>NZ_NBDP01000030.1 GCF_004123845.1 Allobosea sp. Tri-44
AAAGCCAAAGCTCGTCGCCATCATCGCGACGGCCCGAAAACTCGTCACGATCCTCAATGCCGTCATCCGGGACCAACAACCATGGCGCGAACAAGACGCTTGACCACCAAGACAGTCGCTCACCCCTGCCCCTCTCCCATCCGGGAGAGGGGTTCCCCGAGCATGACGCCCTGGATCTGAGGAGAAACACCATGGATTTCGCCTATTCGGCCAGGGTCGAGGAACTGCGCGGCAGGCTGCAAGCCTTCATGGACGCCCATATCCAGCCGGCCGACGCCGCCTGGAAGCACGAGGTCGAGGCCGGGCGTTATCCGAGCGCGCTGATCGACGGCCTCAAGGCCAAGGCGAAGGCCGAAGGGCTGTGGAACCTCTTCCTGCCGGCGCTCAAGCCGGATGAGCCCGGCACGCGGCTGACCAATCTCGAATACGCCCCGCTCGCCGAGATCATGGGCCGGATCTACTGGTCGTCGGAGGTGTTCAACTGCAACGCCCCCGACACCGGCAACATGGAAATCCTGCATATGTTCGCGACGCAAGAGCAGCGCGAACGCTGGCTCGTGCCCCTGATGAACGGCGAGATCCGCTCCTGCGTCGGGATCACCGAGCCGGGCGTCGCCTCCTCCGACCCGACCAACCTGCAGACCACCATCATCCGCGACGGCGACCACCACGTGATCAATGGCCGCAAATGGTGGACGACCGGGGCGCTGCACCCGAAGGTGAAATTCTGCATCGTCATGGGCCTGTCCGATCCGCGCCCCGACGCCGATCCGCACAAGCGCCACAGCATGATCATCGTGCCGATGGATTCGCCCGGCCTCAGCGTGATGCGCAACCTGCCGCTGCTGAACCACTATTCGATCGAGGGCCATACCGAGACCGACTTCAGCGAGGTCAGGGTGCCGGCTGCGAATCTGCTCGGCGAGGAAGGAGCGGGCTTCGCCCTGGCGCAGGCGCGGCTCGGGCCGGGGCGCATCCACCATTGCATGCGCTCGATCGGCCAATGCGAGGTCGCGCTCGAGCTGATGGTCGAGCGCGCGCTGGAGCGAAAGGCCTTCGGCCGCAACCTTGCCGACTACGCCAATGTCCAGGACTGGATCGCCGAAGGGCGCATGGAGATCGACCAGGCCCGCCTGCTCTGCCTGCGCGCCGCCTGGATGATGGACAAGCACGGCAACAAGGCCGCCCGCACCGAGGTCTCCGCGATCAAGGTCGTGGCGACGCGCCTCCAGACCAAGCTCGCCGACCGCGCGATGCAGGTGTTCGGCGCCGGCGGGCTCTCCAACGATACCCCGCTCGCCTTCATCTACTCCTGGGGCCGGGCGCTGCGCTTCATCGACGGGCCGGACGAGGTCCACCTGCGCACCATCGCCCGCGCCGAGATCAAGAAGCGCAAGGAGAGCAACCGCAGCACCTTCGCGGAACAGGGCGTGGTGCGGCCCTGGGTGAAGGGGTAGCGGCAGCCATTCCGATCGACCGACCGCAACCTCTCAATCGGCCGCGACGGGCGGTCCGGCGAGCTGGACTGCGACCGTGCCGAACCAGCGCGTCTCGACCTCGAAGCGCACCGGCACAGGAAACTCGCCGCCCTCGCGCAGCGCGATCAGCACCGAGCCTTTCAAAGGCCGCATCGCCGCCTGGCGATCATCGTCATGCCGGAAGCCGGCGATCGTCCGGACGGTGAAGCCGCAGCGCAGCCCGCGGCCATTCAAGGTGCCCTGGTCGCTCACCTGCACTTTCGCCGACGAGGTCATGACCGCGACCGAGCGGCGGCGGCCGTCATAGATCGCCGTCGAGCCGTCGCAGCCTTCAGTCTCCGCCACCTTCTTGAGCATCCCGGCGACACCGGAGAGCGAGTCGACCGTGCCGCGGATCAGCTCGGGCGGGACGGCCTCGCGATCCTCGTTCGAGGGCTCCTGCCGCCGGATCGTCGGCACGCCGCGCTGATAGTGCAATTCGCTGACGTAAGTTCGGCCGCGCCATGAGCCGTTCGCTTGATAGAGCCGCGGCTCGGGGCCGCTGCGGCCCCAGCGGCCTTCCACCTTGCCGGATTGCTCGGCCGCCCCGACGAGCTGGGCCGCCCGGTAAGGGCGCGTGCGGATCTCGATGCGATAGCCGGCGCGATCCAGCATCGAGGTCACCTCGATCTCGCCGAGCGTGACCCCGCCCAGCACCGTGACATCGTAGCGAAGGCGCATCTCGCGCGCCGAGGCGGCCGAGGGCACGGCGCAAGCGAACGCCCCGGCGATCAGCGCGCTTGCCGCGATGGCCCTTGCCTGCCTCGATGCGATGCCGGTCAACCTCCCGCCGCGCTCGGGCATCGTCGCCTTCGCCGGGGAGGCTGCGTAGCCTCGCAGCCCCTCGGCGTCGTCGCTGTCGAAGTCGCGCCCGAGCATCCGCATCATCCCGCACAGGACCGGTCGGTCCCCTTCCCTCCGCGTGACCGCCCGGTGTCACAGTGCCGAGGCGATGTGCCGTTGTAGCGCGGACGACGAGAGCCCTGCCATGCACGAAGGCGCGACGGGTTACGGTCGCAGCCGCTCCAGCAACATGCCGCTGGGCTTCATCTCCTCCTGGCGCCGGCCCCTTGCCGCTGAGCAACTTCTTGCTTGCAGATGCTTACAGCTTCGACTTATCGGCGAGCTAGCTTAGCTAGAGTCCTGCCTTGCAGTGCCTCCGCAGCCTTATTTGTCGGTGAACAGACTTGGCTGAGGCGTTTCGTCATGCGGAGTTGGGGGTGCCTTGCTTTCTGAGGATGCCAAGGGGAGCGTGCTAGGCTTCCAAGCATCGGCAAATCGTTTCCGATCGACGTTTGCATAGTCTAGGAGCGCTCCAAGCATCGATTTGGTGGAGACGCTTAAGCCATCAAAAGTCGGCAGAGCGGCGGCATAGCAAGCCATTTCAAGCTCCCGCCCGGTTAGAAAGAGTTGGTCGGCTTTCAGCAGTTTGACGGCCTGGTCAGCAATGATCTCAGCAGGAATTCGTTCCAAATCCTTCGTAAGAGCCGTCTCCATCCCGCGGGCGGCTCCCTTGCCTCCCGGCGCATACTTTTCGATAAGAGCTATTGCTAGCTTTAGTGAGTACTGGCCTCGCTCGCTACTCAGTGCCCCAAGCCGAACCGCATCCAGAATAAGCTTCCGCCTTTCATCCATCGATCTGAAGGCCGCACTGACGCTGACATAGTCCAAACTTTCACACGCTAGAGCCGCTGCAAGATAGGCGAGGCGTCCAGCTGCTCTAGCTGGTTTCGAATTTGGATGATAACCCACCACCGCGGAAGCAAGGCGACTAAAGGCCTCCAAGGCCCGCACTGCTGACGGAGCACCAAACCCTTCGGAAAGAGATGAGAGAATATCGATCCTAGCGTTCTGAAAGTCCTTGTTCCGGAATTCTTTGTCGACTTCTTGCAGCTCGGCTATCAGCTGCTCATCGGCCATTCGCTC
The DNA here is from genome assembly GCF_004123845.1 of Allobosea sp. Tri-44. Classification (GTDB taxonomy): domain Bacteria; phylum Pseudomonadota; class Alphaproteobacteria; order Rhizobiales; family Beijerinckiaceae; genus Allobosea. Next base: position 3,444 of record NZ_NBDP01000030.1, read on the forward strand.
AGGGTACAAGATTGTCGTACTACTCTGAATCCGCCGTATATCGGTGCCATCGATCAGTTGCAGATCTAGCTTGCTCGCTATCGAGCGAAGGCTCGGCCTGCTATCGGTCGTCGCAACATAAGCGCCATCGACACCGAGAGTTTCCGCTAGCCCGCTAGTCCAGAAGATGCGCTCGACCGCTTTGGGTTTCTGCTTATACTTGATATCGCATATCTGGACGCGGCGAGAGGTTCCGGTTGGACGCTCGTATAGCCAAAGATCAACGTCAGTCAGATCTTCATCGGCCACCCGCAACGGTACGCCTCTGACCACGAAGAATCCCGCCCGTAGAAAGTAGGCACGTAGGATTTCTTCGAGCGCGAATCCCTTCGGAAGGACAGGCGTCTCGCTCATCGTAGGACACGCCCGCCACGAACGGCTTCAAGCACATCTCGGGTTGTTCTCTTGCTCAAAGCGCTCTGCTTCCTTCGCACGGTCACGCGGCTCTCTTCTGGGCCGACGTAGCCCGACATTGGCGCTCCCGGCAAATCACTCAGCGACTGCTCGTAAGCGTTGCCTTGGGTAAGGACTTGCAGCGCGAGATGCCCGACTTCCTTTTTCAGCAGCTTCATGAAAAAACGGCCGGGATTTTGTGGGTCCGCTCTCAATTGGACAACGCGATTCACCTCCAGCACTCGGTAGTCTTGGCCGATTGCGGTGGCAGGTCCAATTTCTCGGTCTGCAATCAGTTTCCCCAACAATGCCGGCAACATGCTGATCCGGCCTTGGGATGACGGACGCGACTTCATCCCATATGTGAGAGCCGCCACAAGCGACTTCGCCATATCAAAGCAATCGTCCACCATCGGGTCGACGAACTTATGGAACGCTGCAGGGGCAGTGACATAAACGTGGCTACCCTGCTCATTCGTCACTTGGTTGAGATCATAAACGCCAGCCGCGACAAGCTTCTCGAAAAGTGGCTTCGACAAAACGCCTTCCACATAGGCCGCAGCGAGACAACCGCTGCCACCGAGTTGTTCCCCGATCTCTGTGACAAGCTTCTGTTCCGGCAGAGTGAGTGAAGCTAAGACCTTCTGGGTCTTCTCGACTGAATCCCGCCTGAAGAGATTTCCATTGAAGAGCAGTCGATGCTCCCCCTCACCCTCCTTATCGACGAAGCCAATTGCCTCCGCTCGATCAAGAAAATCTTTGGTCTGATTGTCGGTGAGTTTATGCTCGTCACCGATTTTCTGAATGATATCGGACCTGCGAACAGGCGCCTCCGAGGCGATCTCAGCCAAACTGATTGACGCCTGCTCGTAAGGCGTTGGCTCGGCCTCCCGATACATTTCTGCAGCGTGACCAAGCGAGCCTCTCGTCGTAACACCGAGCACGGATACTTCATCGCTGGATTGCTGGATTAGTCGCTTCTTCTCCAACACCTGAAGCAGGCCGTTGAGCTCGTGCCTTGGGTTTAGCCCTGAGGCCACCGCTATCGCTTGGACTTCCTTCTTGGTGATGTTGATCTGATTCGCCTGACCGAGCTTAGTTAGCAGCGACGCCGCTTTTGCGGCTTCGTCAATCGCAGGAAACTCAGCCGGCCCGTTGGCATCGAGCACGAGCTTTCGACCGTGATGGATTACCCAAGCTCCAGTGAGTTCCTTTTTGCCGGCACCGTCCATTATCTATGTTCCCCAGCCACCCTCCGCACAACCTATGGTAAGCCAAGGGTACCAGCAACGGCATCTTGGGCAGGAGCCCCCATGTGATCACAGCTTTCGGAACAGGACAGCCCCGCCACGCTCTTAGGCATGACGGGGCTGTACTGAGGCAGACGCCAGCAGGGTACGGCTACCCGCCCCCCCGCCGGCTATCCACTAAGCCGCCTCAGCCATCTCCCCCTTCCCCTCCACCCCATGCTGCCTGAGCGGCTTGTTGCCCGACAACTTCCGCATCAGCACGTAGAACACCGGCGTCAGGAAGATGCCGAAGGCGGTGACGCCGATCATGCCGGCGAAGACCGCGATGCCCATTGCCTGGCGCATCTCGGCGCCCGCCCCGGTCGAGAGCACGAGGGGCACCACGCCCATGACGAAGGCGAGCGAGGTCATCAGGATTGGCCGCAGGCGCAGGCGGCTGGCCTCGATCGCGGCCTCGACCGGCGTCCTGCCCTCGAATTCGAGCTCACGCGCGAATTCGACGATCAGGATGGCGTTCTTGGCCGATAGTCCGACCAGGACGACGAGGCCGATCTGGGTGAAGACATTGTTGTCGCCACCGCTCCACCAGACGCCGGCCATCGCCGCCATCAGGCCCATCGGGATGATCAGCAGGATCGCGACCGGCAGGGTCAGGCTCTCATACTGCGCCGCCAGCACCAGGAAGACGAGCAGGATCGCGACCGGGAAGACGAGGAGCGCGGAGTTGCCGGCCAGGATCTCCTGATAGGTCAGCTCGGTCCATTCGAAGGCGAAGCCCTTGGGCAGGGTCTCGGCCGCGATGCGCTCGACCGCATCCTGCGCCTGGCCCGAGGAGAAGCCCGGGGCCGGGCCGGCATTGATGTCGGCGCTGAGGAAGCCGTTATAGCGCATCGCCCGTTCGGGGCCGGAATCGGTGCGCACGTTGAGCACGGCCGAGAGCGGCACCATCTCGCCCGAGTTCGAGCGGACCTTGAGCTTGCCGATGTCCTCCTGATAGGCGCGATAGGGCGCATCGGCCTGGACGCGCACCGTGTAGGTGCGGCCGAACTTGTTGAAGTCGTTCACATAGGACGAGCCGAGATAGATCTGCAGCGTCTCGAAGACATCGGTGACGGGAACGCCGAGCTGGCGCGCCTTGGTGCGGTCGATGTCGGCATAGAGCTGGGGCACGTTGACCTGGAAGCTCGAGAACATGCCGGCGAGCTCGGGCGCCACGGCGGCCTTGGCCATGAAGGCCTTGGTCGCCTCGTCGAGCGCCTTGTAGCCGAGGCCGGCGCGGTCCTCGATCTGCAGCTTGAAGCCGCCGATGGTGCCGAGGCCCTGGACCGGCGGCGGCGGGAACATCGCGATGAACGCCTCCTTGACGCCGGCGAACTCCTTGTTGAGCTGCATGGCGATGGCGTTGCCCGAGAGCTCGGGCGTCTTGCGCTGGTCGAAGGGCTTCAGGCCGACGAAGACGATGCCGGCATTGGACGAGTTGGTGAAGCCGTTGATCGACAGACCCGGGAACGAGATCGCGTTCTCGACGCCGGGATGCTTCAGCGCGATCGCGTCCATCTTGCGGATGACGTCCTCGGTGCGGTCGAGCGTCGCCGCGTCGGGCAGCTGCGCGAAGCCGACGAGGTACTGCTTGTCCTGGCCCGGCACGAAGCCTGACGGCACCTTCTGGAAGAGCACGACGGTCAGGCCGACGAGGCCGGCATAGACCACGAGCATCACCGTCTTGCGGCCGAGGATGCGGGTGACGCCGCCGCCATAGGCCTCCGAGGAGCGGTTGAAGAAGCGGTTGAAGCCGCGGAAGAACCAGCCGAACAGAAAGTCCATGCCGCGGGTCAGCGCATCCTTAGGCGCATCGTGGCCGCGCAGCAGCAATGCGGCGAGTGCCGGCGACAGCGTCAGGGAGTTGATCGCGGAGATCACCGTCGAGATCGCGATGGTGAGCGCGAACTGGCGGTAGAACTGGCCGGTCAGGCCGCTGATGAAGGCGAGCGGCACGAAGACCGCGACGAGGACGAGCGCGATCGCGATGATCGGGCCCGAGACCTCGCGCATCGCCTTGTAGGTGGCTTCGCGCGGCGACAGCCCGTTCTCGATATTGCGCTCGACATTCTCGACCACGACGATGGCGTCGTCGACGACGATGCCGATCGCCAGCACGAGGCCGAACAGCGAGAGCGCGTTGATCGAGAAGCCGAGCAGGTACATCACCGCGAAGGTGCCGACGACCGAGATCGGCACGGCGACGAGCGGGATGATCGAGGCACGCCAGGTCTGCAGGAAGACGATGACGACGAGCACGACGAGTGCGATCGCCTCGAGCAGCGTGGTGATCACCGCCTTGATCGAGGCGCGGACGAACTGGGTGGTGTCGTAGACGATCGAGTAGTCGACGCCCTCAGGCATGTTCTGCTTGATCTCGCGCATCGTCTCCTGGACGCGGTCGGCGATGGCGATGGCGTTCGAGTTCGGCGCCTGGAAAATCGGCACCGCGACGGCCGACTTGCCGTTGAGCAGCGAGCGCAGCGCGTAGTCGGCGGCGCCCAATTCGATGCGGGAGACGTCCTTCAGGCGGACGACCGCGCCGCTCGGGGCGGTCTTGACGATGATCTCGCCGAACTCCCCCTCGCTGGCGAGGCGGCCCTGCGCATTGACCGAAAGCTGCAGGTCGAGCCCCGGCCCGCTCGGCGAGGCGCCGATGACGCCGGCCGCGGCCTGGACGTTCTGGGCGCGGATCTCGCGCACGATGTCGGAGGGCGAGAGGGCGTGCTCGGCGACCTTCTGCGGGTCGAGCCAGACGCGCATGGAATAGTCGCCCGAGCCGAAGAGCTGGACCTGGCCGACGCCGTCGATGCGCGCCAGCCGGTCCTTGACGTTGAGGACGGCGTAGTTGCGCAGATAGGTCATGTCATAGCGGCCGTTCGGCGAGGTGATGTGCACCACCATCGTCAGGTCCGGCGAGCTCTTGATGGTGGTGACGCCGAGGCGGCGCACCTCCTCGGGCAGGCGGGGTTCCGCCTGGCTGACCCGGTTCTGCACCAGCTGCTGGGCCTTGTCCGGGTCGGTGCCGAGCTTGAAGGTGACGTTCAGCGTCATCACGCCGTCGGTCGTCGCCTGGCTCGACATGTAGAGCATGCCCTCGACGCCATTGATCTGCTCCTCGATCGGCGTCGCGACGGTCTCGGCGATGACGCGCGGATTGGCGCCGGGATATTGCGCGCGCACCACCACGGTCGGCGGCACGACCTCGGGATATTCCGAGATCGGCAGCGCCCGCAGCGCCAGCAGGCCGGCGAGGAAGATCAGGACAGAGAGGACGCCGGCGAAAATCGGCCGGTCGATGAAGAACTTCGAGAGGTTCATAGGGGTGCCCCTTCAAGGCGGCTGCCCCGCCGGTCCCGAAGCGGCCGGCGGGGCGATAGAACTGGGAAAGGCTGGCGCGCTTTAGCGCTGCGCGAGCTCTGTCGTGGACTTCTTCAGCTCGGAACGCTCGGCCATCGGCACCTGCTCGGGGGCGACGGTGGCGCCCGGGCGGATGCGCTGCAGGCCGTTGACGACGATCTGCTCGCCGGCTTCCAGCCCGCTGGTGACGATGCGGAGCCCTTCGGCGGCCGTGCCGAGCGTGACCTCGCGCCAGACCGCCTTGTGGTCCTTGCCGACGACGAAGACGAACTTCTTGTTCTGGTCGGTGCCGACGGCGCGCTCGTTGATGACCAGCGCCGGCTCGGACTTCGCCTGGCCCATGCGCAGGCGCACGAACTGGCCGGGCATCAGCGCGCCGTCAGGATTGTCGAAGATCGCCCGGACGCGGACCGTGCCGGTCGCGGCGTCGATGCCGTTGTCGACGAAGTTGAGATAGCCGGAGACCGGCGCAGCCTCGTTCGTCGCGGTGGTCATCTGCACCGGGATGCGCTTCAGATCGCGCGGCTTGCCCGGCTCGACCGGCAGGGTCGCCAGCGCCTTGAGCAGCGAGCCTTCGTCGGCGTTGAAGCCGGCATAGACCGGATCGACCGAGACCAGCGTCGTCAGCAGCGGCGCAGCGGCGCCGGCGGCGACGAGATTGCCGACGGTGACTTCCAGTCGGCCGATGCGGCCGCCGATCGGGGCGCGGATCTGGGTGTAGTCCAGATTCAGCCTCGCCGACTGCAGGGCGGCGCGGATCGCACGCTCGTTCGCCTGCGCCTCGCGGAGCGCGTTCAGCCTGGTGTCGAGGTCGCGTTGCGAGACGTTCTGCGTCGACATCAGCTTCTGGCCGCGCTCATGCTCGCCCGCGGCGAGCGCAACGCGCGCCTCGGCGGCGAGCAATTGCGCCTGAGCCCGCTCGAACTCGGCCTGATAAGGTGCCTGGTCGATGCTGACGAGCAGATCGCCCTGCTTGACCAGCGCGCCTTGCGAGAAGTGCACCTGCTCGACCACGCCGGAAACACGTGAGCGGATCTCGACGCGCTCGATCGCCTCAAGCCGGCCGGAGAATTCGGCCCAGGCGACCAGCGCGCGCTGCTCGACCAGCGCGACGGATACCGGAGTCGCCGGCGGTGCGGCGGGGGCGGTATCGCCCTGCGCCTTGCCCGAGCCATTGACGGCGACGGCGAGCGCCGCGAGCGAGACGCCGGCGGCGAGAGTGACGCCCAACAGGACGTGACGGATCGTTCCCTGAATCATGGGTTCATTCCTTGCTCAAAAGAGAAAAGTCGGAAGGCGAGCGGCTGCAGCGCGCTAGGGCGGAGCGGTCGCGGTGAAGAACTCGCTGATGTGATGACAGGCCGCGCAGAGGCAGGAGCCGTCGCACGGGCCCTCGGCGAAAGCGTCCGGCCAGCGGCTCGGCGCGCCAACGACGCGGATGGTGGTATCGACGCCGGCCGCCTTCAGCCGGCCGGCATAAGTGATGCTCTCGTCGCGCAACAGGTCGTCCTCGGCCGTGACGATCAGGGCCGGGGCAAGACCGGAGAGCCGCGCGGCATTGACCGGCGCGGCATAGGGATGCGCGGCCTTCTCAGGCGAGCCGAGATAGGCGTGCCAGCCATCGGCCCAGCGGCAGCCGACCGGCCCAGCCTCGGCGTTGCGGAAGGAATAGGTGCCGAGGCAGGAATCGAGCATCGGCGAGAACAGGATCTGGCCGGCGAGCGCCGGGCCGTGCCGGTCGCGCGCCATCATGGCAAGCGCAGCGGCGAGGTTGCCGCCGGCCTCCTCGCCCGCCACATAGAGGGGCGCGTGCTTGCCGACCCAGCGCGCCTTGTCGCGGGCAATCTTTTCCAGCGCCGCATAGGTCGCCTCAAGCGCCTGCGGAAACGGATTGGCGGGCGCCAGCGGGTAAGGCAGCGAGATCACGATCGCACCGGCCTCGGCCAGCGTGGTCGCGACGGCCTCCCCCGAGGCCAGCGTGCCGGTGTCGAAGGTGCCGCCATGCAGATGGACGACGAGGCCAGCCTCATCCGGCACTGCCGTCGGAGCATAGAGCCGGCCAGCGAGCTTCTCGCGCCCGGCTTGCACGCTCTGCTCGCGCCAGAAGACGGCGCGGCGATAGCGGCTTTCGGGGATGGAGGGAGCGAGCATGACGGGGGCGACTGACGAATGTTGCGGTGCGTCATGATTTAGGTGATGCTGTTCCTTAATAAACCGCCGATCTGCTCCTACATTATTTCTGTACGGAAACAATCGCTGCATCGTCCGAGGATTGCGATGGACCAGCTCACTGCCATGCGCGCCTTCGTGCGCGTCGTCGAAGTCGGCACCTTTACCCGTGCGGCGCAGCTGCTCGACCTGCCCAAGCCAACGGTGACCAAACTGATCCAGCAGCTCGAGGGGCATTTGCGGGCGCAATTGCTCAACCGCACGACGCGGCGAGTCACCGTGACCATGGACGGCGCCGCCTATTACGAGCGGGCGCTGCGCGTCCTCGGCGAGATCGACGAACTCGACCAGAGCATGACTTCTTCGCAGGCGCGTCCGAGCGGGCGCCTCAGGATCGATGTCAGCGTGCCGCTCGCGACCGACATCATCCTGCCGGCGCTGCCGCAATTCCTGGCGCGCTATCCCGAGATTCAGATCGACATGGGGCTGTCCGACCGGCCTGCCGACCTGGTCGGCGAGAATCTCGACCTCGCCGTGCGTGCGGGTGCGATCGACGACCAAAGCCTGATCGCCCGCCGCATCGGCCAGATGATGCTGATCACCTGCGCGACGCCGGACTATCTGGCCAAGCACGGCACGCCGCGGCATCCGCGCGACCTGGAGAATGGCCACCTCGCCGTCGGCTATCGCCGCGCCGGCACCAGCCGCATCCTGCCCTTCACCTTCGCCGGCACCAGCGAGACCATCGAGATCCACGGCAACTATGCGATCTCGCTGAACGAGGGTACCGGCTATCTCGCCGCCGGACTCGCCGGGATGGGCATCATGCAGGTACCGACCTTCATGGCCATGGCACACATCGCCGCCGGCCGGCTCGTGCCGGTCCTGACCGACTGGTGCACCGCGCCGAAGCCGCTGCACATCATCTATCCGCCGAACCGGCACCTCTCGAACAAGGTGCGAGTCTTCGTCGACTGGCTGGCGGAGATCTTCGCCGCGAACGATCTGCTCCAGCGCAAGCCGGACCTGCCCTCCGGGGAGAGCGTGGCGGCGTGAGGACTACGCGCCGTCATCCCGGCCGAAGCGAAGCGGAGCGCCGGGATCCATCATAGGGGGCTGCGCTCTACGATGGATTCCGGAGCTGCGCCGCTGACGCAGCTGGTCCGGAATGACGACGCAGTGGTTCCATCGCGGGAATATGTGCCTTACTCAAATGCGCCGGCTTTCGCCGCGCGCCCGTCCACCAGCCAGGTCCGCCCGATGTCCCGCAGCGTCCGCGACAAGCTCGAAGCCAACCTTGCCCGCATCGGCGACGGCGCCCCGGTCTTCACCAAGCTGCTGCTCGACACGGCGCGCGCCGAGGCCGACGCCGCCGATCGCCGGCGCGGGGCCGGCCTCGAGCTCAGCCCGATCGACGGCACCATCGTCTCGGTCAAGGACCTGCTCGACGTGAAGGGCGTGACGACCTGGGCCGGCTCCAGCGCGTTGAAAGGCGCAGCCCCGGCAGTTCAGGACGCGCCTTCGGTCGCCCGACTGCGCCGGGCCGGTGCAGTGATCATCGGCAAGACCAATATGAGCGAGTTCGCCTTCTCCGGTATCGGCCTCAACGCCACCTTCGGCACGCCGGGCAGCGCGCTCGACAAGACCCGCATCCCCGGCGGCTCCTCCTCCGGCGCAGCGGTCTCGGTGGCTGAAGGCACCTCCGAACTGACCGTCGGTACCGATACCGGTGGCTCCTGTCGCATCCCCGCCGCCTTCAACGGCATCACCGGGATGAAGCCGACGCACAACACGGTTCCGGCCGAGGGCTGCTTCCCGCTGGCGCCGAGCCTCGATTCGATCGGCCCGCTGGCGAAGGACGTCGCCGGCTGCGCAAGGCTGCTGTCGGTGCTGGCCGACCGGCCCTTCCTGCTTGAAGACGGCATGTCCGCCGGCCGCATCCGTCTCGGCGTGGCGCGCGGCGGCTTCCTGGCCGAGGCAGATCCTTCCGTCGCCAGGGCCTATGAGGCGGCGATCGAGCGCGTGACGCGGCTCGGCATCGCGGTCGAGCCGGTCGACTTCGACGGGCTCTACAAGGAGATGTTCGCGATCGGCCCGGTGCCGCTCGTCACGGTCGAGGCTTCTGCGGTGCATCGCGACCTGATGGCCAGCAACGGCGACGCTTATGACCGGCGCGTCGCGGCGCGCATCGCCATCGGCGTGCCCTGCAAGGCGTCCGACTACATCATCGCGATGGAGAGGCGCCGGGCGCTGATCGCAAGGCTCGCTGCCCAGCTCGACGGGCTCGACGGTTTCCTGGCGCCGACCGTGCCGATCGAGGCGCCGATGATCGCCGCGATGGAGGCCCATGACGAGGCCTTCCACACGGCCAACCGCCTGATCCTGCGCAATCCCGCCTTCGGCAACCTGTTCGACCTGTGCTCGATCTCGCTGCCGATGTCGCTCGGCGACAAGCTGTCGGGCGGGCTGATGCTGAGCGCCGTCGCCGGGCGCGACCGGCAATTGCTCAACCTCGCCAAGCTGATCGAGCCGGCCGCAGCGGGACACTGAACCCGCTCGGCTTGACAAGTTCTCCGGATGTAGGCCCTTCACGGACCATGATCGCACGCAGCCTTCACGGATCGCTCCCCGCCGCCCTTGCGGCCGCGGGTGGCTGCGCGCGCCTCTCCGGCCGAGGTTGACGGCAGCGCGTCGCGCGCCTCGCTCTCGGCCCCAAAACTCATCCCTGATCGAAGGGCCGCCCTCGCCGGCGGCGTCATGCCATGCTCGACCGCACCAGCGTGCTCACCCTCTCCTGCCCCGACCGCCCGGGGATCGTCGCCGCCGTCTCGACCCTGCTGTTCGAGGCCGGCTGCAACATCCTCGACGCCCAGCAATATGACGACACCGAAACCGGTCGCTTCTTCATGCGCGTCGTCTTCGTGCGCCTCGACGGCGCACAGCCGCAGGAGGCCATCGCCGCCGGCATCGAGGCGCTCGCCCAGCGCTTTTCCATGACCATCAATCTCAGCGAGCGGGCCAAGAAGAAGCGCGTGCTGCTGCTGGTCTCGAAGTTCGATCATTGCCTGGTCGACCTGATCTATCGCTGGCGGATCGGCGAACTGCCGATGGAGATCGCAGCAATCGTCTCCAACCATGAGCGTGCCGCCATCGCTTCGACCGATATCGGCGACCTGCCCTTCCACCATCTGCCGGTGACGCGCCAGACCAAGATGGAACAGGAAGCGGAGATCTGGCGGATCGTGCAGGAGAGCAAGACCGACCTCGTCGTGCTCGCCCGCTACATGCAGATCCTCTCGGACGGGCTCTCGGCCAAGCTCGCCGGGCGCTGCATCAACATTCACCACTCGTTCCTGCCGGGCTTCAAGGGCGCCAAGCCCTATCACCAGGCGCATGAGCGCGGGGTGAAGCTGATCGGCGCGACAGCGCACTACGTCACGCCGGACCTCGACGAGGGGCCGATCATCGAGCAGGACGTCGAGCGCATCAGCCATCGCGATACGCCGGACGACCTCGTCCGCAAGGGCCGCGACATCGAGCGGCGCGTGCTGGCGCGGGCCGTCTCGCACCATCTCGAAGACCGCATCGTGCTCAACGGCAAGAAGACGGTGGTGTTCACCGATTGAGGGGTGCGGCCTGTCCCCTCGCCCAGTGCGGATTCCTCTGCGAAAGGCTGGTCGCCCTCGCTCCTCCCTTCCCCCTTGTGGGGAAGGGTTGGGGATGGGGGGCGAACGACCGGGCGCAAGGCGACTCGTAGAAGCGGATCATCCTAGTTTCCCGCGAATTCGTTTTGACTTTACGCCCCCCACCCCTGCCCCTCCCCACAAGGGGGAGGGGTTTCGCCTCCCACGTGTTTCGCAGAGGCATCCGCAAGGGGAGAAGGGGAGAAAGCACGAGCGCGGCGGCCCGTTACGCCCTCACCTCCCCGAGTGACCAGGGCAGTTCCTCGCCGCCGCGGAAGACGACGACGTCCTCCTCGCCGACCGCGATGGCGGGCGAGACCCGGCAGGGCCGCTTCTCCAGCGTGACCGTGCCTTCGTTCAGCGGCAGACCGTAAAAGCGCGCGCCGTTCAGCGAGGCAAAGGCCTCGAAATGATCCAGCGCGCCCTCCTCGTCGAAGACCTGGACATAGGTCTGCAAGGCAGTGGCGCCGCCGAAGACGCCGGCCGAGCAGCATTCAGCCTGCTTGGCTGAGCGCAGATGCGGGGCGGTGTCGGTGCCGATGAAGAAGTTGCCGTCGCCTGACGTCGCAGCCTTGCGCAGAGCGAGACGATGGCGCTCGCGCTTGGCGACCGGCAGGCAGTAGAGATGCGGTCTCAAGCCCCCCTGGAAGATCGAGGTCCGGTTGATGATCAGGTGGTGCGGCGTGATCGTGCCGGCAGCCCGTCCGGCATGGGCGCGCACGAGATCGACCGTCTCGGCGGTGGTGACGTGCTCGACCACGACCTTCAAGCCCTGATGCCGCTTCAGCAGCGGCAGCATCTCCTGCTCCATGAACACCGCCTCGCGGTCGAAGATGTCGACGGCGGGATCGGTCGCCTCACCATGGACGAGGACCGGCATGCCGATATTCTCCATCCGCTCCAGCACCGGGGCGAGCTTCGGAATGCTGGTGACGCCGTGATGGGCGTTGGTGGTGGCGCCGGCCGGGTAGAGCTTGGCGGCGGCCCAGACGCCCTCCCTGAAGCCGCGCTCGATCTCGCCCGGATCCGTCGTATCGGTGAGATAGCAGGTCATCAGCGGGGTGAAGTCGCTGCCCTCGGGCCGCGCGGCGAGGATGCGCTCGCGATAGCTGCTGGCGGCATCGACGCTGGTCACTGGTGGGACCAGGTTCGGCATGATGATGCCGCGTTTGAACTGGGTCGCGGTGAAGGGCAGTACCGCCTTGAGCATGGCGCCGTCGCGCAAATGCACGTGCCAGTCGTCCGGACGGCGGATCGTCAGCGTCTCGAAGCTGCCGGCGACCTGGGCCTCACTGCTGCCGAAGAGTTCCGTGACGCTCATGCCCTGCCCCTGTGGTCTTCGCGGCGCGAATCCGCCGCTTCTCCATAGCGCCGTTTTTCCTATGTCGGCCATGTCTGAGATGCAGGTCGACATCATCCGTCATTCCGGACAAGCCGCGAAGCGGCGCAGCTCCGGAATCCATCGTAGGGCTTGATGCTCTACGATGGATTCCGGCACGCCGCTTCGCTGCGGCCGGAATGACGAATTGGAAAGGGACGTTGCTTGTGCAAGGCGCGCGGCGGGGATTGACCTTCACCGGCAACCTGTCGAGAAGGGGCCCGTTTGCGAATTTGATCAGAGCCGCGCCAACGCCTGCAAACGGCGAAGGCTGGCGCGCGCTGGCCCTGGAGAACCAGACCATGCCCAATCTCTACATGCCGGTCGACCGGGAGACCATCGCGCTCGAAGCGGCCAAGATGCTGCTCGAAATCAAGGCGGTCCACTTCTACAGCGACAAGCCCTTCATCTTCACCTCGGGCTGGGCCAGCCCGGTCTATATCGACTGCCGCAAGATCATCTCCTTCCCGCGGCTGCGCTCCTCGCTGATCGACTTTGCGGCGACCACCATCGTGCGCGATATCGGCTATGAATCGATCGACATCGTCGCCGGCGGCGAGACGGCCGGCATCCCCTTCGCTGCCTGGATCTCCGACCGGCTCTCGCTGCCGATGCAGTATGTCCGCAAGAAGCCCAAGGGCTTCGGCCGCAATGCCCAGATCGAAGGCGAGGTGGTCGAGGGCGCGCGCACGCTGCTGGTCGAGGATCTCGCCACCGATGGCGGCAGCAAGGTCAATTTCTGCAAGGCGCTGCGCGACGCCGGCGCCAAGGTCGATCACTGCTTCGTGCTGTTCTACTACGACATCTTCCCGCAGGGGCGCGCGATGATGCAGGAGATCGGCGTCGGCCTGCACTATCTCACCACCTGGTGGGACGTGCTCAAGGTCGCCAAGGCGAGCGGCCATTTCGAGCCGAAGGTGTTGGACGAGGTCGAGAGCTTCCTCAACGAGCCGGCCAAGTGGTCGGCCGCCCATGGCGGCATCTCGGACTTCAACCAGGCCAAGACCGGCTGAGACGAAATTTGGCAGGGCGGCGGGCGACAAGCCCGCTGCCTCAAAACTTCGGCGGCCGCCGCGCGAAGAAGGCGGCGATGCCCTCGCGGAAATCCGCTGTGCCGGCATTGGCGACGAAGGCCTTTTTCTCCAGCTCGAGCTGTTCGTCGAACGAGCCAAGCGTCGCAGCCTGGACCAGCGCCTTGCTCGCCCCTTGCGCACCGACACTGCCGCGAGCAAGCTTCTCCGCCATGGCCCGCGCGGTCTCCATCAGCTCGCCATTCGGCACGATCCGACTGATGAGGCCGAGCCGGAGCGCGCTCTCGGCATCCACCGCCTCGTTGAGCAGGACGAATTCCAATGCCCGGCGCGGGCCGAGCAATTGCGTCAGCGTCCAGGTCGTGCCGCCATCGGGGCTGGTGCCGAGCTTGGTGTAGGCCGAGAGGAAGCTCGCATCCTGCGCCGCCACGACGAGGTCGCAGGCGAAGGCGAGCCCGACGCCGCCGCCGGCGACCGGTCCCTGCACCGCCGCGATCACCGGCTGTGGCATCGCCTTGATCAGGCGCATCAGCGTGTGGAAGCGGTCGATCAGCAGTGTCGCGGTCTGCGGCGCGCCGGGAAGATCGGCCTGGAAGCGGGCGAGATCGCCGCCCGCCATGAAGGAACGCCCTGTCCCGGCCAGGATGACGGCGCGGATCGATGCGTCGGCGGCGAGTCCCGAGAAGGCCGCGACCAAGGCATCGGCCATCGCCTCGTCAAGGACGTTGAGCACCTTGGGACGGTTCATGGTCACGGTCAGCACCGGGCCATGCCGCTCCGTGATCACCACCTCGCCTGCCGGATCGCTCATCACGTCACCTCTCGCCGTCAAAGCTCAAATTACCTCGTCATTCCGGCTGGAGCGAAGCGGAACGCCGGAATCCATCGTAGAGCTCCAGAGCCCTCCGATGGATCCCGGAGCTGCGCGGCTACGCCGCTTGTCCGGGATGACGCCCAATGGTTGGCACCTCACCCCGGGGCCCTGGTATCGTCGATCACCTTGCCGTCGTTCGGCAAAATCCCCGGCGCCACCAGCTCGACGGCACCGCTCAGCTTGAAGACCTCGCGCACCGAGGCTTTCACCGCCTCGGCGAGCCCTATCCCCGGCGTGGCGGCCTCAGCCCTGAGGCACATCGCATCGGTCTCGCCGGCGCGCGTCACCACCAGCCGGCAGCGTCCGAGCTCGGGATGCCGTGCGGCGACAGCCGCGACCTGCTCGGGCCGGACGAACATGCCCTTGACCTTGGCTGACTGGTCGGCCCGGCCGAGCCAGCCGCGAATGCGCTGATTGGTACGTCCGCAGGGCGAGCGTCCCGGAAGCGCCGCGGTGAGATCGCCGACGGCGAAGCGGATCAATGGCTTGTTCGGATCGAGGATGGTCACCGCGATCTCGCCGACCTCGCCTTCCGCCACCGGCTGGCCGGTGCCGGGCCGCAGGATCTCGACGATGATGTCCTCGTTGAGGACGAGGCCTTCGCGGGCCGGCGTCTCATAGGCAATGATGCCGCATTCCGCCGTAGCGTAGCACTGATAGGCGTCGATGCCGCGCTCGCGGAACTCGGCCTGCAGCGAGGGCGGGAAGGCCGCGCCGGAGACCACCGCCCGCTTCAGCGAGGAGAGATCGCGCCCGCGCGCCGCGCCGAGATCGAGCAGGATCTTCAGGAAATCCGGCACGCCGGCATAGAGCGTCGGCCGGTAGGCCTCGATCAGGTCGAGCTGGGCGTCGCTATTGCCCGGTCCGGCTGGGATCACGGCGCAGCCGAGGACGCGCGCGCCGGCATCGAAGCACCAGGCGCCGGGCGTCAGGTGATAGGAGAAGGTGTTGAGCACGATGTCGCGGCGGCCGGCGCCGGTCGCCGCAAGTGCGCGGGCGACCCGCCAGGGATCGTCGTCATGGCGCTCGGGTTCGAAGATCGGCCCCGGCGACATCATCAGCCGGCGATAATCGCTGGGGCGGCCGGGCAACAGCCCGCCGAAGGGCAGCTTCGCGCGCTGGGTCGCCGGCAGGTCGGATTTGCGCAGCACCGGCAGGCAGGCGAGCGTCGCCCGGTCGGTTACCGCTTCGGGATCGACGCCGCGCAGATGCCGGCGCCAGGCTGGCAGCCGCTGAGCCGCCGCGATCACCTGGGGCAGCCGCCTGAACAGATCGGCCTCGCGGCGTGCGGGTGCGCGGGTTTCCAGCCGGTCGTAATGCTTGGCCATCGCAGTCTCTCAGGCGAGCCAGCGCTTGCGGCGCCGGTAGTGCTTGACCGCGTGATAGTCGACCTTCTGGTGGCCGCCGAGATAGGCGTCGGCGACGTCAGGATTGGCGCTCAGCACTGCAGCCTCGCCGCTCATCAGGATGCGGCCATTCTCGATCAGGTAGCCGTACTGGGCGATCTCCAGCGCCGCCGTCGCATTCTGCTCGACCAGGAGCACGGCGACGCCGTCGCGCTCGTTGACGCCCCGAATGATGTCGAAGATCTCGTCGACGAGGAAAGGCGCGAGGCCCAGACTCGGCTCGTCGAGCATCAGGAGGCGCGGCTCGGTCATCAAGGCGCGGGCGATCGCCAGCATCTGCTGCTCGCCGCCGGAGAGATAGCCGGCCTCGGCCTTGGCGCGCTGGGCGAGACGCGGGAAGGTCTCGAACATCCGGTCGATCAGCGCTGTGACATGGCCGCGCTCGCGATGCATGGTCGCGGCCGCGATCAGGTTCTCCTTCGGCGTCAGATGGCCGAAGACGCGCCGGCCTTCGAGCACATGGACGATGCCGAGCCGCACGCGATCGGGCGGGTCGACCGCGAGAATCGAGCGACCCTCGAAACTGATCTCGCCGCGCGTGACAGCGCCGCGCTCGGGCTTGAGCAGGCCCGAGATCGATTTCAGCACCGTGCTCTTGCCGGCGCCGTTGGCGCCGAGCACGGCGACGAGACCCTTCTCGGGCACCTCGATCGAGACGCCGCGCACCGCGAGGAAGACCTGATCGTAGACGATCTCGATATTGTTCAGCGCCAGCAGCGTCATCGGCCCGATCCGAAAAGGGGCGGCGCAATGAACTCGCGCCGCCCTGGCCCCGTCATTTCCCGGACTTCTTGAACTCTTCCGAGTTCTTGCGGATCTCCTCCCAGACCACGTCCTGGTTGGCGGAGTACCAGTCGGTGATCGGCACGAACTTGGCGCCGTCCCAGCGCGCGATCCGGCCCATGCCGCCGCCCTGGTGGTCGTCCTTGGTGATCGTGGTCGGCGGCAGCAGGCCGTCGGCGGTGAAGTTGGTGATCGAGCGCAGGCCCTCATTGAGCCAGGGGCCGGTGACCGGGCCGTTCGGGGCCTTCTCGGCCGCCTTGCGCACGCCCTCGACCATCAGCGTCGCCATCTGGACGCCGTAGTTGTAGTAGCCGGTGCCGACCTTGTTCTCGGGGCCGGCGCCTTTGCCCTTGCCGACGACGTCGGCCAGGATGTCCTTGATCACCTTGGGCTCGCGGCCGCCGACGCAGGGCTCGACCTTCATCACGCCCTTGGCCGCCTCGCGCCCGACCACGTCCATGTCGGATTCCGACAGCCAGACGCTGCCCGAGACCCGGTCCATCGGCAGGCCGTTGCGGATCGCCTCGGTCAGCGCAACGGTCTGGCCGACGCCGGCGCCCCAGAAGATCACGAAATCGGGCCTGGCGCGGCGCACCTGCGGCCAGATCGCCGACTGGTCGTTGCCCGGCGGCGTATAGGGGAAAGCGGCGAGCTCATAGCCTTCCTTCTTGGCGAGCACGTTGAGAATCGGCAGCGGCTCCTTGCCGAAGGGCGTGTCGATATGGACGAAGACGATCTTCTTGCCCTTGAGGCTGCCCTTCTCGGTCTTCTTGAACTGCTCGATGATCAGGCCGGCCTGGGTCCAGTAGTTGATCGAGAGCGGCAGGACATAGGGGAAGGCGCTGCCATCGGCCGCGTCGCTGCGGCCGGAATAGGCGGTGATCATGTTGATCTTGTCCTCGAGCGCGCGAGGCACCAGAGCCCGCGCCACCGGGGTCGAGAGCGGGTCGATCAGCACGGCGCCCTCGCGCTTGCCGCGCTCATAGGCCTCGATGGCGCGCGGCAGGTCGTTGGCGTGGTCGGTAATGTCGGCGACGATCTTGTAGCCACCGATGCCGCCGCGGTCGTTGACCAGCGTGAAGTAGTCGCGCTGGCCCTGGTTATATTCCGAGGTGACGAAGGTGTAGATCCGGGTGAAATCCTGCGGCAGCGTGAAGCGGACGATCTTCTCCTGGGCGAAGACCTGGACCGGCAGGGCGAGCGGCGCGGCCAGCGCGGCCGAGCCGGCGATGAAAGAACGGCGATCGAGCGACATCCTGTTTCCTCCAGCCCTGTCGTTGATTGAGGCACCGTCACCGCTGGGCATGGCGGAACGGCCAGACGAGCAAATAGTTGCGGAAATTGGCGTAGATCTTGGCGAGGCCGAGCGGCTCGTAGAGCAGGAAGCCGATCACCAGTGCGCCATAGGCCATCAGCGGCAGATGGGCGCGCAGGTCGATCGGCAAGGACAGGCCGAAGGTGCCGGCGGCGGCGCCGAGCAGGTTGTTGAGCAGGATCGGTGCAAACAGGATCAATGCCGTGCCGAAGAACGGCCCGAGCACGCTGCCGAGGCCGCCGACGATGATCATCGCCAGGATCTGGATCGAGAGCTCGATGTGGAACTGGTCGGGCGAGATCGCCCTAAGATAGGTCACCGCCAGCACCGAGCCGACGACGCCGCCGATGAAGGACGAGACCCAGAAGGCGAGCAGCTTGTAGCGGAAGGTCGAGATACCGAGGATCTGCGCGGCGTAGTCCTTCTCGCGTAGCGCCGCCAGCGCCCGGCCGAAGCTGGTGCGCCTGACGTTCAGCATGAACAGGGTGATGACGAAGCAGACGCCGAGCGCGAGATAATAGGTCGGTACCTCGCCCTGCAGCGGAATGCCGAGGAAGCTGACCGGCGGCACCTGCAACGTCGCCAGCGAGCCACCGCTGATCACCGACGAATGCGAGATGACGAAGTCGACGACGTACTGCATGGCGAGCGTCGCCATGGCCAAATAGATGCCCTTCATGCGCAGGGCCGCACCGCCGAACATCGTGCCGATGGTGGCGCTGAGCAGGCCGCCGGCGATCATCGCGATCTCGAGCGGTACGCCGAGACGCACCAGATGCACCGAGCCATAGGCGCCGATGCCCATCACCGCGCCATAGCCGAGATGGATCTGGCCGGACCAGCCCATCAGGAGGTTGAGGCCGAGTGCCGCCGAGGTCCAGATCAGCCAGGGCAGCAGATAGCCGGAGACATAGAGCCGGTCGAACAGGAATGGCGCCGCCAGCAGGATGGCGAGGACCGCAATGATCAGGCCGCGGTCGAAGCCGAGCGGAAACAGCTGGCGCTCGTCCTGATAGCGCGTGTGGCGGATCCCGGCGCGACGATAGAACACGGCGTCAGACCCTCTCGATATGGTGGCGGCCGAACAGGCCGTGCGGCTTGAGCAGGAGCGTCACCAGGATGATCACGGCCGCGACGACATCGCGCGAGCCGCCGCCGACGAGCGGATCGAGCACGCCGGTGGCAAGGCTCTCGGCCACGCCAACGATGACGCCGGCGATCAGCACGCCGGGGATCGAGTCGAGGCCGCCAAGGATCGCGATGGCGAGCGCCTTGATCAGCAGCAGAGAGAGCGACCAGTCGACGCCCTGCGTGCTGCCCCAGAGCACGCCGGCAGCGGTGGCGGAGACGGCAGCCAGCCCCCAGGCGACGGCGATCGCGCGCTCGACCCTGATACCGACCGACCAGGAGGCGGTCTGGTCGTCGGCGACGGCCCGCATCACCACGCCGAAGCGCGAATTGAAGAAGAACAGCGAGAGCAGGATCAGCAGCAGCGAGATCGAGCCGCCGATCATCGTGGAGCGGTTGAGCAGGAGCTCGCCGACGAAGAGCGGCTGCTGCGGCATGCCGATGTCGAGGCGCTTGACCGCGGCGCCGAAGACGCCGGGAAGAACGCCGCGCAGCATGATCTCGACGCCGAGCGTCAGCATGATCGTCATGATCACCGGCTGGCCGATCATCCGGCGCAGCGCGATGCGTTCCATCAGCAGGCCAAAGCCGAACATGATGACGAGCGCTGCCGGGATCGCCAGCCAGATCGGCAGCCCGACCAGAGTGGCGAGCGCCCAGGTGACGTAGCCGCCGGTCATGGCGATCGCGCCCTGGGCGAGATTGGCGGTGCCGGAGGTCTTGTAGATCAGCACGATGCCGAGCGAGACCAGCGCGTACATCAGGCCGACGAAGATGCCGTTGGTCGAGAGTTCCGCGAGCAGGATCCAGTCCATCAGGCGACGACCTCACTGATCCTGAGCGTCCGCCGGATCACGCCGTGCTCGCCGTTCTCATAGGTGATGATGGCCTCGAACACGCTCTCCTCGAGCCCGCCATAGAGCGCCGCGATCAGCGAGGCGTAGGTGGTCTCGATGGTGTTGCGACGCAGCTTGCGGGTGCGGGTGATCTCGCCGTCGTCGGCGTCGAAGTCCTTGTGCAGGTTGACGAAGCGGCGAATGCGCAGGCCGTCCGGCTGCGTGCCGTTGACGTGCCTGACCACCTGGCCGATCAGCCCCTGCACCTCGGTTCCCTGCGAGAGCTCGGCATAGGAGGTGTAGGAGATGCCGCGCTCCTCGGCCCAATGGCCGACCGCGTCGAAATCGATGCAGATGATCGCGGTGAGCTGGTCGCACCCGGCGCCGATCACCGCGACATTGCGGATATAGGGGCTGAACTTCAGCCGGTTCTCGATGAAGTTCGGGATATAGCGCTCGCCGGAAGCCGTGCGCACGACTTCGCTGACGCGGCCGAGCACGACGAGCTGGCCGTCCTCGTCGATGCGCCCGGCATCGCCGGTGTGCAGCCAGCCATCGACCAGCGCCTTAGCGCTACTATCGGGGTCGTCATAGTAGCCATCGACCACCGAGGTGGAGCGCACCAGGATCTCGCCGCTCTCGTCGATGCGGATCTCGCTGCCCTCCATCGGCCGGCCGACAGTATGGAGCTTGACCTGGCCTTCGGTCTGCGCCGCCGTCAGCGCGCAGGTCTCGGTCTGGCCGTAGAACTGCTTCAGCTTGATGCCGAGCGCCCGGAAGAACAGGAAAGTGTCCTCGCCAAGCGCCTCGCCGCCAGTGAAGGCGCGCTCGGCCCGGCCGAGCCCGAGATGGTCGCGCAGCGGCGCATAGACCAGCACGTCGCCGACCGCGTCGAGCAGCTTCTCCTTCAGCGTCAGCGTGCCACCAGCGAGGCGCTTGCGCTCGAAGGCAACGGCGCGCTCCATGGTCGTCTCGAAGAGCCAGCGCTTGAACGGCGTCGAGTTCTTCATGCCGACCTGGACGCGGGTCAGCATCTGGTCCCAGGCGCGCGGCGCGGCGAGATAGAAGGTCGGCGAGACCTCGCGCAGGTCGCGCATCACCGTCTCCTGGCGCTCCGGGATATTGATCGTCGCCGCCATCATCATGCCGGCGCCCAGAGTGAAGACGAAGTCGCCGACCCAGGCCGTCGGCAGATAGGCGTAGAGTTCCTCGTGCTGGTGGAAATAGCCGCTGCGGCCGGCATTGAGCAGGCCGCCGGTGACGTTGCGATGGCGCAGCGGGATGCCCTTGGGCAGGCCGGTCGTGCCGGAGGAGTGCAGCAGCACCGAGATGTCGTCGGCCTGCGGCGCCTGGACGAAGCGATCGCGGAGTTCCGGCTCGCGCGCCAACCGTTCGCGCCCCTTCGCCACCAGCGTATCGAGCGACATCAACCCGGGCAGATCGTAGCTATCGAGCCCGCGCTCGTCGTCATAGAGGATCGTCGCGACGCGCCCGGTCGCGGCCCTGAGCTCAAGCAGCTTGTCGACCTGCTCCTGATCCTCGGCCACGCCGACGGGCGGCGTTCCATGCAGGGTCGCGGCGATCAGCTCTTCCAGTGGGACGTCCGGAAACACCGGCGACGGGAAGGCCCGCAGCATGTTGGCGGCGAGCATGGCGTAATAGAGCCGCGGGCGGTTGTCGCCGATCACCGTCATCGCGGCGCCGGCCACCAGTCCGGCCTCTTCCAGCCCGGCAGCCATGGCGGCGATCTCGTCGAAGACCTCGCGCCAGTTCTGCTCCTGCCAGATGCCGTAGCGCCGCTCGCGGAAGGCGACGCGGTCGCCGAACTCGGCGGCGTTGCGGGCGAGCGCGGCGATCAGGGTCGCGGGCGTGCCGTCCGCCGCGACGGGCCAACGCCCGCTCTCACGGTCGATGCCGAGCGCCGCCATCATGCCGCGCTCCCCGCCTGGTGGCGCTTGGCGGCGCGCTCGCCGAGATAGGCGCTGACCACGCTCGGATGCGAGATCGCCGCCTGCGGCTCGCCTTCCGAGATCACCTCGCCATAGCTCAGCACGACGACGCGGTCGCAGATCGAGGTGACGACGTCCATGTGGTGCTCGATGATCAGGATGGTGACGCCGCGCGCTTCCTGCGCATCGAGGATGAAGCGGGCGATATATTCCTTCTCTTCCTGGTTCATGCCGGCCATGGGCTCGTCCAGGATCAGGAGACGCGGTTCGGCGACCAGCGCCCGCGCCAGTTCGACGCGCTTCTGCAGGCCGAGCGGGATGACCTCGACCGGTTCGTCGCGAATGTCCTGGAGCTGCATGAACTCGATGACTTCTTCGACGACCCGGCGATGGGCCAGCTCCTCGCGCTCCGCCCACCACCAGTAGAACAAGGCCCCGAGCGCACTCGGCTTCATGTGGGTGTGGCGGCCGATCAGGATGTTGTCGAGAACGCTCATGCCCTTGAACAGAGCGAGATTCTGGAAGGTGCGGGCGACGCCGCGGGCAGCGATGCGATGCGGCTTCAGCGCGGTGATGTCCTCGCCGAAAAGGGTCACCTTGCCGGCATTGGGCGGGTAGAAGCCGGTGATCACGTTGACCATCGTGGTCTTGCCGGAGCCGTTCGGGCCGACCAGACCGAGAATTTCGCCCTTGCGGACATCGAGAGACACGCCCTTCAGCGCACGCAGGCCGCCGAAGCTGCGCTCGATCCCGGTACAGGAGAGCGCAACGGGAGCGTCCGCCACGCTCGCCAGAGGGCGATATTGAGCGTCATTCATCCGAAGCGCCCGCCATCCGGACGCTGCAGCCAACGATCGCTGCCACAGCATTAACGGGTACCCGGCGCACGCGCGGCACCGCCGGATGAACGGCGTCTTCTCCCACGATGTCCTCCCCGGCTGCGCTGGTTTGTTGTCTGTCTAAGCGTCAGCTCAATGCAGCTAATGAATACAATTCATCTTGTGCTGTCAACTCTTCCGGGACCAGCTTCAGCACCATTGGCAGCTGCGCTTTTCCGCACCGCCCGACCGGTATCGCGCACCCTGGCGGACGCCAATGAACCGGCCTCAGCCCACCGCCGCGACAGCAGCCTGGCATGACAGGCGCGACGCGCCGGCCAGGGCCGCCTCATATTCATCGGCCAGCCGCCGGCAGAGCTCGCCTGCATCGGGCAAATCGCGGATCGCACCGACGCCCTGCCCTGCCGCCCAGATGTCGCGCCAGGCCTTGGCTTCCGCCGTGCCGAAATCATAGCTCGCGGGCTTGCTGAGATCGTCGGGATCGCGACCGGCAGCCACGATGCTGGGCTTGAGGAAATTGCCGTGCACGCCGCTGATGGCAGGGGTGTAGACGATATCGGCAGCGGAAGCGCCGAGCAGCATGCCCCGCAGCGCCTCCGGCGCCAGGCTCTCCTGCGTCGCCATGAAACGGGTGCCGAGATAAGCCATGTCGGCGCCCGCCATCATGGCGGCGGCGACCTGCGCGCCGTTGCTCAGCGCCCCGCCGAGCACGAGCGTGCCATCGAAGATATGTCGGATATCGGCCAGCGCCGCGAAGGGATTGAGCGGCCCGGCATGGCCGCCAGCACCGGCCGAGACTGCGATCAACCCATCGACACCAGCCTCGGCCGCCTTGGCCGCGAAGGCGAGTGTCGTCACATCGTGGAAGACCAGCCCGCCATAGCCCTGCACCGCCCGAATCAGGTCGCGGTTGAGGCCGAGCGAGGTGATGACCAGCGGCACCTTGCGCTCGACGACGACAGCAAGATCGGCGTCCAGCCGCGGATTGCTGCGGTGGACGACCAGATTGACGCCAAACGGCGCTGCGTCACGCTCGCCGTCGAGCCGTCCGGCGATCTCGTCGAGCCAGTCGGCGAAGCCTGCCGTCGTGCGCTGGTTGAGCGCCGGAAAGCTGCCGACGACGCCATTGCGGCAGCAGGAAACGACAAGGTCCGGCCCCGAGATCAGGAACATCGGCGCGGCAATGACGGGAACGCGCAAGCGTCCGGCGAAAGCAGCAGGTAACGGCAATGACCCCTCCCCTAAAGAGCTCGCTCGGCTCCGCACGGGCGCCCATCCTGCAAAGCGCCGCTTGCGGTTACGCTCTTGCCTGGAACGCGTCGATGATGAATGGTATTTATTAGTGTCGCCGCCCCCGTCCGGGCGCGTCGGCAGCCGGAAAGCGACCGCAGCGCGCCCGCGCTTCGCGTCGGCAAGGATCATCGATGGCACCTCGCAGCGCCCTGAAGCGACAGGTCAACCGGCTCCCGCCCGAGCGCCGCATCTCCGACATCATGGCCGCGGCCAAGCAGGTCTTCGCCGAGAAGGGCTACAATGACGCGCTGATCACCGACATCGCGCTGCGCGCCGGCGTGGTCGAGGGCAGCATCTATCGCTTCTTCGCCAACAAGCGCGAACTTTTGGTCAAGGTCGTCGAGCATTGGTTCGAGGAGTTGCTGCAGGAAGATGCCGAGCAGTTCGCCGCCGTGCGCGGCAGCTGGAACCAGATCCGCTTCCTCGTCTACAACCACCTCACCTCGATCCGCCGCGATCCGGCGCTGTCGCGATTGATGTTCCAGGAAATCCGCCCGGCGCCCGACTATCGCGGCTCGCACCTGTTCGATCTCAACCGCGCCTACACCCATCGCCTCGTCGACGTGGTCAAGGCCGGCATCGCCTCGGGCGAACTGCGCCCCGACACCTCGCCGAGCCTGGTGCGTGATCTGGTCTTCGGCTGCATCGAGCACCGGACCTGGACCTTCCTGCGCGGCGAGGGCGATTACGACCCTGCCGACACGGCGGAAGCGATCACCAATCTGGTCTATCGCGGCGTCGCGCTCGACCAGCCGGCCTCGCCGATCGAGAGCGTGGTCGCCCGGCTGGAGACGGCGACGGCCCGGCTGGAGGCAGCGGCTGGGATCGCGCCGGCGAAGCCCAACTCCCCCGGATCGCGCTGAGTTCACGCTCCGCCCTGCCCGTTGCCCGGGCCGTCGAAGAAATCCGGGCGCGGTATCGTCCAGGTCTCGCCCCAGAGCTGGGCGCCGCCGGCGACGTTGAGCACCTCGCCGGTGACGTAAGCCGCCGCCGGCCCGCAGAGATAGGCGCAGGCTTCGGCAACCTCCCAGGTCGTGGCGGTGCGCATCATCGGGTTGGAGCGCGGATAGGCCTTGACCACCTGCGGGTCGTAGACGCGCCAGCCCGGCGTTTCGATCGCGCCCGGCGCGATGCAGTTCACCCTGATGTCGAGCGGCGCCCATTCCACCGCCAGCGCCTGGGTCAGGCCGACCACGCCGGCGCGCGCTGCGATCGTATGGGCGACCCCGTGCAGGCCCTGCCGCGTCACCACCACGATCGAGACGATGCTGCCCGGCCGCTTCGCGTCGCGCCAGCGCCGGGCGGCCTCCTGCATCATGTACCAGGTGCCGTTGAGATTGGTGTCGACGACGGCGTTCCAGCCCTTCGTCGAGAAGTCGATCGCGGCCTGCGGGAACTGGCCGCCGGCACTGTTGACGAGGATGTCGATGCCGCCGAATTCGGCCGCAATCCAGTCGTGTAGCGCCGTGATCGTCGCGGGATCGCGGACATTCACCGTCTTGCCCGCCGCCTTCAGCCCAGCGGCGCGCATCGTCTGCGCCGCCGCCTCCAGCTTGCCCTCGTCACGCCCGGCGACGATCACCTGCGCCCCGAGCCGGCCGAGCAGCCAGGCGGTGGCACGGCCGATGCCGCCGGCGCCGCCGGAGATCAGCACGGTCCGCCCGGCGAAGGCGTCCGCCGCATAGACCGTCGGCAGCCGAGCGAGGTCGGCGTCCTCCAGCCCGAGTTCGCGGGGCTCGGCCTCAGCCATGGCGCTCCATCCCCTTCAGCAGTTCGCCGGCGATGATCATCTTGCGCACCTCGGTGGTGCCGGCGCCGATCTCGAGCAGCTTGGTGCTGCGGAAGAGCCGGTTGATCTCCGCTTCCCAGATATAGCCGGCGCCGCCATGGACCTGCACAGCCTTGTCGAGCACGTCGTGGCAGGCCTGCGCCGCATACATCACCGAGGCCGCGGTCAAGCGGTGGATGTCGCCGCGCCCGCCCCCGCCGACTTCGAGCGGCGCCGCCTCGGCCAGCGTCCGATAGCTGAAGCTGCGCATGGTCTCGACCAGCACATACATTTCGGCCAGCATCGACTGGACCATCTGGAAGGAGCCGATCGGCTTGCCGAACTGCTTGCGCGTCTTGGCGTAGTCGATCGAGAGCTCGAGCGCCCGCTCGGAAATGCCGAGGCAGAGCGGCGAGATCATTGCCCGCTCGAGATCGAGCCCGCTCATCACGATGGCGACGCCTTGATTCTCGGCGCCGACCAGATTGGCGGCCGGGACGCGACAATCCTCGAATAGCAATTCGCCGGTCGGGCTGCCGCGATAGCCCATCTTGGTCAGCTTCTGCGCCACCTTGAAGCCGGGGAAATCCTTCTCGACGATGAAGGCGGAGATGCCGTGGGCGCCGCGCTCCTTGTCGGTCTTGGCGTAGACCAGCAGCACGTCGGCGACCGGGCCGTTGGTGATGAAGATCTTGCTGCCGTTGAGGATGTAGTGGTCGCCGTCGCGGCGCGCGGTGGTGCGCATCGAGCCAAGCGCATCCGAGCCCGCCCCCGGCTCGGTCAGGCCGAGCGCGCCGATCGTTTTCCCTGAGCAGAGATCCGGCAGGTATCGGCGCCGCTGTTCCTCATTGCCATTGCGATAGATGTTGTTGGCGCAGAGGTTGTCATGGGCGACGACCGACAGAGCCATCGCATGGTTCCAGCGGCTGAAACCCTGCAGCACCAGCCCGGCCTGCAGCAGATCGAGCCCCGCCCCGCCATATTGCTCGGGGATCGTCGCGCCGAGGAAGCCACTCTCGCCGATATGGCGGAAGCCCTCCTCCGGCCACCACTCCTCATCGTCCATGCGCTGCGACAGCGGATAGAGCTCGGCACGGGCGTAACGGTCGGCGCCGTCGAGGATGGCGGTCTGCTCCTCGTCGAGCCCGAAGGCATTGGCGCGGTTGCTACCGTTCACGGCGTTCACGTCGATCTCCTCCCTCGCCCCCACGCAGCGGTGCGGGCAGCGAGCCATTCGGCTCGATTGATCTTATTGAGCGTATTTCATCAGTGGCGATCGCGACTGTCAACGCAAGCCTGTGTGGCAAAATCGAACAATCCATTTGAGTACCATTCGGCACATTCTCGCCGCTACGCGGCTATTGACACAGCAAATGAATTGAAATCATTTACTGCACAAAGGCTCCCTCAGCGAGCCGCGCAGGGATGGAACCGTGAGCGAAGAGGTCATCACCCGACGCGAGGGCGCAGCGCTGGTCGTCACGATCAATCGCGAGAGCCGCCGCAATGCCCTGAATGAGGCTGTTGCCGAGGGAGTCGTCGCTGCGCTCGACCAGGCCGAGGCCGATCCCGAGGTACGCGCCGTGATCCTGACCGGGGCCGGTGACAAGGCTTTCTGCGCCGGCGGCGACCTCAAGCCCAATGCGGACGGAACACCTTTCACCATCGAGGCCTCCGATCCGCGCCATTACGTCGCCGGACTGCTGCGCCGGATGGACGCCTGCCGGCTGCCGCTGGTGGCGCGGGTCAACGGCCATGCGCTGGCCGGCGGCCTCGGCCTGATCTGCGCCTGCGATCTCGTGGTGGCGCGCGACGACGCCTTGCTTGGCGTCACCGAGGTCAAGGTCGGGCTCTTCCCGATGATGATCCTGCCCTATCTGATGCGGGTGCTGCCCTATCGCCGGCTGATGGAACTCTGCCTCACCGGCGAGACCATCAAGGCGGGCGATCCGGAAGCCGTTGCGATCGTCAACTACGCCGTACCGGCTGATGATCTCGACGCCAAGACGGCATGGCTGGTCGGGCGCCTTACCGACAAGTCCCCGACCGGCATCCGGCTCGGCAAGCAGAGCCTCGCCAAGATCCGCGAGATGTCGACCGATACGGCGCTCGAATACGCCCAGTTCATGCTGGCCAACATGGCTCGCACCGAGGATGCGCGCGAGGGCTTTGCCGCCTTCGCCGAGAAGCGGCCGCCGGTCTGGACCGGGCGGTGAGCGCCGTGCGCGAGAGCATCCGCATCGGCTGCGGCGCCGGCTTCTGGGGCGACAGCCCGGAGGGGCCGCGCCAGCTCGTGCGCCATGGCGGCATCGACTATCTCGTGCTCGACTATCTGGCCGAGATCACCATGTCGATCCTCGCCCGGATGAAGGCGAAGAACCCGGCGCTCGGCTACGCCACCGACTTCGTCTCGCTGGTGATGAAGCCGCTCGCCCGCGAGATCGCGCAGAAGCGCATCCGCGTCGTCACCAATGCCGGCGGCGTCAATCCGGAAGCCTGCCGCGACGCTCTGCTTGCCGCCTTCAAGGAGGTCGGGGTCGACCTCAAGGTCGCGATCGTCACCGGCGACGACCTTTCAGGTGAGGCCGAGCGGCTGCGCGCCCAGGGCATCACCGAGATGTTCTCCGGCGCGCCCTTCCCCGAGCGGACCGCCAGCATCAACGCCTATCTCGGCGCCTTCCCGATTGCGGCGGCGCTCGCGGCGGGCGCCGATGTCGTGGTGACCGGGCGCTGCGTCGACTCGGCCGTCGTGCTCGGCCCGCTGATCCATGAATTCGGCTGGAAGCCGGAGGATTACGACCGGCTCTCGGCCGGCAGCCTCGCCGGCCACATCCTCGAATGCGGCGCGCAGGCGACCGGCGGCATCGTCACCGACTGGCGTGCGGTCGCCGGCGACTGGGCCGACATGGGCTTCCCCTTCGCCGATTGCCGCGCCGATGGCAGCTTCGAGATCGGCAAGCCCGAGGGCACCGGCGGCCGCATCAGCCCAGCGACCATCGCCGAGCAGGTCGTCTACGAGGTCGGCGATCCCGCCGCCTACATGCTGCCGGATGTCTGCTGCGACTGGTCGCAGGTGAAGCTCGAAGCCTCGGGTCCCGATCGCGTCCGGGTCTCAGGTGCTCGCGGACGGGCGCCGTCCGCGAGCTACAAGGTCAGCGCCACCTATCCCGACGGCTATCGCTGCGCCGCGACGATGATGATCGTCGGCGATGACGCGGCCGAGCGGGCCGAGGCGGTCGCGAAGGCGATCCTTGCCCGCTGCGGCCGATTGATCCGCGAAGCCGGTCTTCCCGATTTCGCTGAAAGCTCGATCGAGACGCTCGGCGCCGAGGCGAGCTATGGTGCCCGGAGCCAGGCGCGGGCGACGCGTGAGGTCGTCCTCAAGATCGGCGTGCGCCATCCCTCCAGGGAGGCGCTACAAATCTTCGCCCGCGAGATCTACCCGGCCGCCACCGCGATGGCGCAGAGCCTGACCGGCTTCGCCGGCGGCCGGCCCGAGCGGCAGCCGGTGATCCGGCTGTTCTCCTTCCTGATCGACAAGGCCGAATTGCATCCGAGCGTCAGCCTCGGCGAGACGAGCCTGCCGGTGCCGGCGCATATCCCGTCGGCGACCACCAACGCGCCCTCGCCTGTCGGCGCGGATCCCTCGGAGGTCGTGACCGGCGAGACGGCCAACGTGCCGCTCATCGCCCTCGCCTTCGGCCGCAGCGGCGACAAGGGCGACATCGCCAATATCGGCGTGATCGCGCGCGATGCCGCCTTCCTGCCTTGGCTGAGGCGGGTGCTGACGCCGGAGGCAGTCGGCCGGCACTTCGCCCATCATGTCGAAGGCAAGGTCGAGCGCTTCGACTGGCCGGGCCTCGGCGGCTTCAACCTCGTCATGCACCGGGCGCTCGGCGGCGGCGGCATCGCTTCGCTCCGCCACGACCCGCAGGGCAAGGCGATGGCGCAGGTGCTGATGAGCCTGCCGGTGCCGGTGCCCGCCGCCTGGCTCGCGCCGGGTGGTCCTCTCCACGGCTTCAAGACCACGGACGACGCATGATGACGGCTCCGGACGACACCCAGCCATTCCGCAAGGTCCTGATCGCCAATCGCGGCGAGATCGCCTGCCGCATCATCCGGACGCTGCGCGAAATGGGCATCGCCTCGGTCGCGATCCATCATCCGGTCGAGGCCCGCGCCCGGCATGTGCGCGAGGCCGACGAGACTGTCGAGATTTCGGGCGAGACGCCGGTCGCGGCCCATCTCGACAGCGGCCAGATCATCGCGGCCGCCCGCGCCGTCGGCGCCGACGCGATCCATCCGGGCTATGGCTTCCTCTCCGAGAATGCGCGCTTTGCCTGCGCCGTCTCCGAGGCCGGGCTCACCTTCATCGGGCCGGATGCCGACACCATCGCGCTGATGGGCGACAAGATCTCGGCGCGCCAGTTCGCGGCCGATCACGGCGTTCCGGTCGCGCCCTCGGTGATGCCGACCGAAGACCTCGCCGAATTCACCCGCCAGGCAACGGAGATCGGCTTTCCGCTGCTGATCAAGGCGGCGGCGGGCGGCGGCGGCAAGGGCATGAGCATCGTACGCTCGGCCGAAGAGCTTGAGGGCGCCGCCCGCCTCGCGGCGAGCGAGGCGCAGCGCTATTTTGGCGATGGACGCGTCTATGCCGAGCTCTTCGTCGAGCGTCCCCGCCATATCGAGGTGCAGGTCTTCGGTGACGGCAAGGGCAGCGCGATCCACCTGTTCGAGCGCGAATGCTCGGTGCAGCGCCGCTTCCAGAAAATCATCGAGGAGGCGCCGGCCGCGAACCTGCCGGCCGCACTGCGCGACGAGATCTGCGCCTCGGCGGTCAGGCTCGCCGCCGCCTCGAACTACCGCAATGCCGGCACGGTCGAGTACATCCTCGGCGCCGATGGCCGCTTCTTCTTCCTGGAGATGAACACCCGCCTGCAGGTCGAGCATCCCGTCACCGAGATGATCATCGGGCTCGACCTGGTACGCATGCAGATCGAGATCGCCGCAGGCAGCGACCTGCCCATCACGCAGGATGCCGTCGCCGCTAATGGCCACGCCATCGAATGCCGGATCTGCGCCGAGGACCCCGAGCGCGATTTCCTGCCGGAGACCGGCACGATCCTGCATCTCGACGCGCCGCAGGCGGCTTACCTGCGCTTCGAGAACGCGCTTGATCGCGGCCAGCGCGTCACCGCCGATTTCGACCCGATGCTGGCCAAGCTCGTCGCCCATGGGCCGGATCGCGCCGTGGCGACAGAGCGCGCCATTGCGGCGCTGCACGAGCTCGCGCTGCTCGGGATCAAGACCAATATCGACTATCTCGCCCGTGTGCTCGGCCACCCTGCCTTCGCCGCCGGCGAATTGCACACCGGCTTCGTCGTCCAGCACAAGGCCGAACTCACCGCCGGCGAGCCGGATGAAGCGACACGCGACACCGTGCTGATCGCCGCAGCGCTCGGCCTGCGCGACTTCCGCGATCTCATCCTCGGCGTGCCCGAGCCGCACGCCTCGATCGGGCATTGGAGGAACTGAGCATGGTCCTCAAGCTCGACCTCGACGGCACCGTCCACACCATCACCATCCTGGCGCGCCGGCCGCATCTGGTGCTCTCGGTCGATGGCCGCCGGCATGTCGTCGAAGGCCTCGACGAAGTCGGCGACGGCAGCCGCGCGCTGACGCTCGATGGCGGGCCCGTCGCCTTCGCCCGCGCCGGCAGTGCCGACGGCGCCATCATCCGCCTGGACGGACGCAGCTTCGCGCTGCGCCGGGTCGATGCCGCAGCCGAAGCCTCCGCAGCGGGTGGCGGCGCCAATGTCGTGCGCGCGCCGATGCCGGGGACCGTCGTCGTGGTCCATAAGCGCGTCGGCGACAGCGTCCAGCGCGGCGAGACCATCGTCACCATCGAAAGCATGAAGCTGCAGATGAAACTCGATGCGCCGCGTGACGGCGAGATCGCCGAGATCGCGGCGCGCGAGGGTGAAGGCTTCGACAAGGACGCCGTGCTCGCCCGTCTCGCGGCACCGGCGGAAGGCTGACCCGATGTCCAGACTGCAATCGTCGATCAACACGACTTCCGCCGATTTCCGCCGCAACGAGGCGCATAACCGCCGCCTCGTCGCCGAGTTCAAGGCGAAGCAGGAGGCGGCGCGTCACGGCCGCCCGCAGCGCGACCTCGACCGGCTCGCCCGCCAGCAGAAGATGCCGCAGCGCAAGCGCATCGAGATGCTGCTCGACCCCGGCACGCCCTTCCTCGAGCTCTCCTCGCTCGCCGCCAACATGGCCTATGGCGGGGAATCGCCCTCGGCCAGCTCGATCGTCGGCATCGGCATGGTCTCCGGCCGCGAGGTGATGATCCGCGCCGACGATCCGACGGTGAAGGGCGGCGCCTGGTATCCCCTCACGGTCAAGAAGATCGTCCGCGCCCTCGATATCGCCATGGAGAACCGGCTGCCGGTCGTGCATCTCTGCGATTCCGCCGGCGGCTTCCTGCAGCTCCAGTCGGAGCTGTTTCCGGACCGCTACATGGGCGGGCGGATCTTCCGCAACCAGTCCATGCTGTCGAAGATGGGCGTGAAGCAGCTCGCTCTGGTCTTCGGCCATTGCACGGCCGGCGGCGCCTATATCCCGGGACTTTCCGACTACAGCGTCATCGTGCGCGGCACCGGCGCGGTCTTCCTCGGCGGCCCGCCTCTGGTGAAGGCGGCGACGGGCGAGGACGTCACGGTCGAGGAGCTCGGCGGCGCCGAGATGCACACCAGCGTCTCGGGCACCTGTGACTACCCGGCCGACAGCGAGGAGCACGCCATCGAGATCGGTCGCGACATCGTCTCGCAATGGGACCGGCTGCCGCGCTGGGAGGCGCAGCGCGAGGCGCCGGAGGAACCCTTCTACGATCCCGCCGAGATCTACGGGATCGTGCCCGACGACATCAAGAAGGCCTTCGACATGCGCGAGATCATCGCGCGCATCGTCGATGGCAGCCGCTTCCATGAATACAAGCCGAACTATGGCACGACGCTGGTCTGCGGCTTTGCCAATATCTGGGGCTTCAAGGTCGGGATCCTCGCCAACAATGGCGTGCTCTTCAACGATTCCTCGATCAAGGGCGCGCACTTCATCGAGCTCTGCAACCAGAACAACACGCCGCTGGTCTTCCTGCAGAACATCACCGGCTACATGGTCGGGCGCGAATACGAACGGCGCGGCATCACCAAGGACGGCGCCAAGATGATCATGGCGCAGAGCTGCTCGCGGGTGCCGAAGTTCACGGTGATGTGCAACGGCTCGTTCGGCGCCGGCAATTACGGCATGTGCGGGCGCGCCTTCGACGGGCGCTTCCTGTTCTCCTGGCCAAACCACCAGATCGGCGTGATGGGCGGCGACCAGGCGGCGAACACGCTGGCCGAGGTCAAGGCCAACCAGATGAAGCGCAATGGCGGCGCGGTCGACAAAGGCGAGATCGACAAGCTCTGGGACGAGACGCGCAAGGCCTATCAGGAGCAGCTCTCGGCCTATTACTCGACCTCGGAACTCTGGGACGACGGCATCATCGATCCGCTCGACACCCGCAATGCGCTCGGCGTGGCGATCTCGGCCTCGCTCAACGCCCCGCTCGGCCCGCCCGGCTACGGCGTCTTCAGGTTCTGAACCATGCCGGGAACGCTCCGCCTCTATCTCGATTTCGCCTCTCCCTATTCCTATTTCGCGCTCGGCCCGCTTGCGCGGCTGGCTGAAGAACATGATCGCGAACTGGAATTCCGGCCGATCCTCCTCTGGGCCGTGTTCAAGCAGCAGGGCATCGTCAATCCGCTGGAGAAGCCGGCGCGGCGGCGCTATTTCCTCGAAGACGTGACCCGCTCGGCCGCGTTCTTCGGCCTGCCGTTCCGCATTCCCGAACCGCTGCAGATCTCGGCCCATCTCTCCGGCCGGCTCTACCATGGCTGGACCGCTCGCCGGCCGCAGGACGGATTGCGGCTGGCGAGCGAGATCTTCGAGGCCTTCTTCGCCAAGGGCGAAGATATCGCCGATCTGGCCGTGCTCGCCGCCCTGCCTTGCCTCACAGGCGAGACTCCCGAGACGATCCGCGCCATGATCGACGGCAGCGAAGGCCGCCAGCGCCTCAGCGAGGCAGTGGATGAGGCCTGCGCCGCCGGTGTGACCGGCGTGCCGTTCGTGACATTGGACGGCGAGAGCTTCTTCGGCGCCGACCGCCTGCCGCAGATCGCCTGGCGGCTGCAGCATCCGCGTGGCTGACCGCAGACAGGAGGGTGCGATGAGCGACGACAGGCTCGCCGGGGCGCTCAAGGCCACGCCCTTCATCGACGCCACTGCGCCGGCGGTCCGTGCCTTCGTCGAAGACCATGCCGGGACAGGTCCGGACCGCTACCGCGCCGTGCGGCTCTATTATGCCGTCCGCGACGCCATTCCCTATGACCTGCGCTATTTCGGGATCGAGCGCGACATCTTCGTCGCCTCGCGCTGCCTGGAGGCGAAGGGCTCGTTCTGCGTGCCCAAGGCGCTGACGCTCGCCGCGGTTTGCCGCGCCGCCGGCATCCCGGCCAGAATAGGTTTTGCCGATGTGCGCAACCACCTCGCCTCGCCGCGCATTCTCGAACTGATGGGCAGCGACGTCTTCCGCTGGCACGCCTATACGCTGCTCTATCTCGAAGGCCGCTGGGTCAAGGCGACGCCGGCCTTCGATCTTGCCTTCTGCGCCCGCTTCGGCGTCGAGCCGCTCGATTTCGATGGCAGCACGGATTCGATCTTCCAGCCCTTCGACACGGAAGGGCGCCAGCACATGGACTATGTGCTCGACCGCGGCGACCATGACGACATGCCGTTCGAGGCCTTCCGCCAAGCGATGCAGGAGGCCTATCCGCGCCTGATCACGGCGATGGCGGCCGAACGCACGGCGCTTGCGGGCAAATCCCAGCCGAAGCCTGCTCCGGCGGCGTAGTCGTCAGCCCGGCGCAGGCCGTGACCGCAATTCTTCCATACTGACCGGATAAGAAGATGGCTTCGCCAGCGTTGCCGTGGATCGCCACGGCAACGCTGGCCGTTGCGTTTTTGGGCGCCCGACTGCCGTCTTCCGCTCCATCCCGCCAGAGCACGCACGAGAGAAGTAGACCATTTCCGCCGCCGATTTTATAAGACGGCTAACCAATTTAACGGCATAATCTGCCGCTTCATTCCTCCGATTCCCGCCGAAAGAGCGCCCTCCCCACGATGAACGCCGCCGAGAGCACCACCGCCATCCTGATCCATCTTGCCGGCGCGGTGGCGCTGCTGATCTGGGCAGTCCGGCTGGTGCGAACGGGCGCGACCCGGGCGTTCGGATCGTCGCTGCGGCAGGCGATTGCGCGCTTCACCGGCAACCGCGTCTCAGCCATGGCGAGCGGGGCGGTGGTCACGCTGATCCTGCAGAGCTCAACGGCGACGACGCTGCTGCTCTCCTCCTTCGCCGGACAGGCGCTGATCGGGCTGCCCATGGCCTTCGCCGTGCTGCTCGGCGCCAATATCGGCACGGCGCTCGCCGCCTTCCTGGTCTCGTTCGAGCTCGGCTGGATCTGGGGGGCGTGCCTCGCCGTTGGCGTGACGCTCTATCTCGCCAACGAGGCGATGAACCGCGCCCGCAATATCGGCCGCCTGATCGTCGGCATCGGGCTGATCCTGCTCTCGCTCGCCGAGCTCAAGACCGCCTCGGCGCCGCTGGCGCAGTCACCGGTCTTCCGCACCGTGTTCGAGGCGCTGGCCAGCGAGCCCCTGCTCGCCATCGCGCTCACCGTCGCTGCGACCTGGCTGACCCATTCGAGCCTCGCCATCGTCCTGCTGATCGCCTCGTTCTGGGCGGGTGGGCTGTTCCCGGCCCCGACCGCACTGATCCTGATCGTCGGGGCCAATCTCGGCAATGCGCTGGTGCCGGTTATCGACCAGCTCGGCGCGCCGGTCGTGCAGCGCCGCGTCGCGCTCGCCAACCTTTTGACGCGCATCATCATCGCGCTCGTCGTCATCCCCTTCGCCAAGCCGCTGGCTGCCTGGTTCTCGCAGCTGTCGCAGAACCCCGCGCGTCTCGCGGTCGAAATCCATCTGGCGCTGAACATCATCGGCGCCCTCGCCTTCCTGCCTTTCATCGGTCCGATCGCCGCGCTGGTCACGCGCCTGACCCCGGCTGCGCCCGAAGCGGAGAAGCGCACGCAGCCGCTCTATCTCGACCCCAGCCTGCTCGACAGCCCGCCGGAAGCCCTCGCCAGCGCAATGCGCGAGACGCTGCATCTCGGCGACCGCGTCAGCGCCATGCTGAAGGACCTGCTGATCCTGCTGGAGCAGGACAAGCTCGCGCTCTCGCGCGAGATCGCCGCGGCCGATGACGGCGTCGACACGATCCACGAGGCGATCAAGCTCTATCTCGTCCAGCTCTCGCGCCGCCCGCTCTGCGAGGAGGACAGCCGGCGCCTGTTCGAAATCATCACGGCGACCACCAATCTCGAGCATATCGGCGACATCATCGACAAGAACCTGCGGGAACTGGCGGAGAAGAAGATCCGAAAGCGCTACCGCTTCTCGGAAGAAGGCCTCGCCGAGATCCGCGACTTCCATGCGAGGGTCAGCCACAGCCTGCAGCTCTCGCTCAACGTAATGGCCTCGCGCGACATCACCCTTGCCCGCCAGCTCTTCGACGAGAAGAGCGCGATGCGCGTCGCCGAGCGGATGGCGACCGAGAAGCACTACGAGCGCCTGCGCAGCGGGGTTGCTCAGTCGCTCGAAACCTCGTCGATCCATCTCGACGTGCTGCGCGACCTGAAGCGCATCCACGGCCACATCACCTCGATCGCCTATCCGATCCTGGAAGCCGCCGACGAGCTCAGCGACACCAGGCTGCGCAAGGCCGAGGAGCATCCTGCCGACGACAGCTACGGCCTCGCTCTGCCGCATAAGCCGGCCTGACGCGACGCGGCCTGGGCTGGCGCCGCGCGCGCTTGACAGCCTGCCGGTTTGACCGAGCTTAAGGCCAAGGCTCGGGGGCATCATGGATCGCATCGACGCGATGAAAGTGTTCATCGCCGCACTGGACGAGGGCAGCCTCGCCGGGGCGGGACGCCTGCTCGGCCGCTCCCCGGCCGCCGTCAGCCGGGCTGTCGCCTTCCTCGAACAGCAAGCCGGTGCTCCGCTGCTGCACCGGACGACCCGCTCGATCCGGCTGAGCGAGACCGGCGAGCGCTATGCCGCCGCCTGCCGCCGCGTCCTCGCCGACCTGCAGGAGCTCGACGCGGTCGGCGCCGGCGAGCAAGCCGCCCCGCGCGGCACCTTGACCATCACGGCGCCGCCGATCAGCGGCGAGGAGATCCTGCGGCCGATCGTCGATGCCTTCATCGAGGCCTTTCCGGCCGTATCGGTCAACCTCGTCCTGCTCTCGCGTGGCGCCAACCTGGTCGAGGAAGGCATCGATATCGCCTTGCGCATCCTCGACCTGCCGGATTCGGCGATGACGGCCATCCGCATCGGCGGCGAGGTCCGGACGGTGGTCGCAGCCTCGCCGCGCTATCTCAGCCAGCACCCGCGTATCGACGAGCCGGGGGACCTCGCCAGTCACAGCATCATCGCCTGCACCGATTTCGGGCGCGATGCCTGGGTCTTCCCGCCCGTGAAGGGTGGCTCCGTGTCACGATCCGTCCAGTTCAAGCCGCGGCTCACCGTCAACAGCGTCAGGGCAGCATTGGGGGCTGCGGTCGGCGGGCTCGGCGTGACGCGGCTGTTCACCTACCACGTTGCCGAACGGGTGCAGGACGGTTCGCTCGAGCTCCTGCTGCGGGATGCCGAGCCGCCGGCCCGCCCCGTCAACCTGGTCATGCCGCAGGGCCGTTCGAACGTCCCCAAGGTCCGGGCCTTCCTCGACTTCGCCGTGCCGCGCTTGCGCGCCGACTTCGCGCGGCTCTCGGCCGCGCCGGGCGTGATGCGCTCCTGAACCATTCATTCTTCCACGCCACGGAGGAATGACTGCCGGACAGCAGGCATTCAGCCGAAACGCGAAACACTCCAGATTCCTCGTCATCAGGCCCAGGGCCGGGCAGCAGCACCTCCGCTCGCTGCCGAAGCAACGAGGATCATCATGAGCAACGAACGGAAAGTCGCCATCGTCACCGGCGCCTCGCAGGGCATCGGCGCGGCGCTGGTCAAAGGTTTCCGCGACCGCAATTATCGGGTCGTGGCGACATCGCGCTCGATCACGCAGGGCAGCGATCCGGACATTCTTGCAGTCCCCGGCGACATCGCCGACCCGGCGACGGCCGGGGCGGTCGTCCGCGAGGCGATTGCCCGCTTCGGTCGCATCGACACGCTGGTCAACAATGCCGGCATCTTCATCGCCAAGCCCTTCACCGACTACACGGCAGAGGATTTCCAGAGAAAGATCGCGACCAATCTCGCCGGCTTCTTCCACATCACCCAGCAGGCCGTGGCCGCCATGCTGAAACAGGGCTCCGGCCACATCGTCAGCATCACCACGAGCTTGACCGACCATGCGGTCGCGGGCGTTCCGACCGTGCTCGCCAACCTGACCAAGGGCGGCATCAATTCGGCGACCAAGGCGCTGGCGGTCGAATACGCCACCCAGGGCATCCGCGTGAACGCGGTCTCGCCGGGCATCATCAAGACCCCGATGCACGCGCCGCAGACGCATGAATTCCTGGCCAACCTGCACCCGGTCAAGCGCATGGGCGAGGTCCGCGACATCGTCGACGCTGTGCTTTTCCTGGAAAGCGCCGGTTTCGTCACTGGCGAGATCCTCCACGTCGATGGCGGCCAGAGCGCCGGCCACTGACCCGCAACCGGACCACAGGAGGTTTCCATGCCGATCGTCACCATCCAGGTCACCCGCGAGGGCTCCGGCCCGGGCCGCTCCTCGGTCACGCAGGAGGAGAAGGCCAGGCTCATCGCCGGCGCCAGCCAGCTCCTGCTCGACGTGCTGAACAAGCCGCTCGAGGCGACCTTCATCGTGATCGAGGAGGTCGAGCTCGACAATTGGGGCTGGGGCGGCCTGCCCGTCCCGGAGTACCGCAAGCGGCGCGCGGCGAGCTAGTCTCGCCGCCAGCGATCTCGAACCGGTCTCGCCCAATCCTGCACTGCGGATAAGCTGACCTTCGCCTTTGAAATCGACGGGCTGCGGCGGACACTAGCCCCTGGCCCGTCCGGCCCCCTGAGGAGCGATCATGACCAGCACCGCACAATCGCGACTGCTCGACCTGTTCGGCATCGAACTGCCGATCATCCAGGGGCCCATGGCCCTGGCGTCGACACCGGAGATGGCCATCGCCGTCAGCGAAGCCGGCGGGCTCGGCTCGCTGGCCGGCGCGCAATACAACGAGGCGGGGCTGCGAACGGCGCTGGACACCGTGCGGGCCGGCACGCGCCGGCCGATCAACGTCAATTTCTTCTGCCATACGCCGCCGGCCGATGATCCGGCGCGTCAGGCCACCTGGCTGAAGCACCTCTCCGGCTACTATGCCGAGGCCGGGCTCGATCCGGACATGCCGAAGACGCCGAGCGGGCGCACGCCCTTCGATGCCGGCTTGGCGGGCGTCGTCGAGGAGTATCGGCCCGAGGTCGTCAGCTTCCATTTCGGACTGCCCGCGCCCGAGCTGTTCGAGCGGGTCAAGCGCACCGGCGCCAAGGTGATCGCCTCGGCGACCACGGTGCCCGAGGCGCGCTGGCTCGCCGAGCACGGCGTCGATGCGGTCATCGCCATGGGGGCCGAGGCCGGCGGCCATCGCGGCATCTTCCTGAACGACCGGATCTCCGAGCAGGTCGGCACCTTCGCGCTGGTGCCGCAGGTCGTCGATGCCGTCTCGGTTCCGGTGATCGCCGCCGGCGGCATCACCGACCGGCGCGGGGTGGAAGCCGCCTTCGCGCTCGGGGCGGCTGCCGTCCAGGTCGGCACCGCCTATCTGTTCACGCCGGAAGCGAGCATCTCGCCGATCTACCGCAAGGCTCTCGGCATGGGCGACC
Organism: Allobosea sp. Tri-44; assembly: GCF_004123845.1. Taxonomy (GTDB): domain Bacteria; phylum Pseudomonadota; class Alphaproteobacteria; order Rhizobiales; family Beijerinckiaceae; genus Allobosea. The sequence continues at coordinate 42,984 of NZ_NBDP01000030.1, forward strand.
GCCCGACCGCGATCACCAACCTGTTCACCGGCCGGCCGGCGCGCGGCATCGTCAATCGCGCCATGGCCGAGCTCGGGCCGCTCTCCGAGCTCGCCCCGGCCTTCCCGACCGCCGGCACAATGCTGGGGCCGCTGCGCAGTGCCGCGGAGGCGGCAGGCCGGGACGATTTCACCCTGCTCTGGGCTGGTCAGGCCTACCCGCTGGCCAAGCCGATGTCGTCGGCGGAGCTGACGCGGATGCTCGCCGGGCTAGAGGGCCGGTAGCCCGCGCTCGGGCTCGGCCGCTGGAAAGGCCGGGCTCCACCGCTCCAGGGCGCTGCGGCCGGCATCGGTCAGCCCGTAGACGCCGCGTTCGGCCTTCTCGAACCAGCCATAGACGTTGCGGTGCAGGATCTTCTGAGCGTCGGGGCAAGACGGCCTGAGGTCGCGCGGACGCTTTGGCTCGGCGCTCATCGCCGCGGCGCAGGCGAGCGCCTGCTGGCGGTAGGCGGTCATGATCGGCTGGCGCGTGCTGCCGCCGGCTGCCGGATCGCCCTTGCGCCGGCGATGCTCGTCGACCAATCGCGAGCGGGCCCGCGGATTCTTGCGCGGCGTCGGCGCGGTCGGCGAGACCAGCACCTCGACACGGCCAGTGCTGGAGACGCCGAGCAGGCCGAAGCCGAGACGGCGGCAGAGATCGCGATAGCGCGGGTCGCTCTCTCGCCCCTTGCCCCTGGCCGAAAGCTGCGCCGCGAGCCAGATCTCGTCGCCGAGGCGCAATCGGTCGACGCCCTGCAGGATGAGCTCGAGATTGAAGGCGAGCTTGAGCTCGCCGATCACCACCACGGTGGCATCGCCCTCCCGGAGGCCGACGAGATCGCAGCGGCCGATCTCGCCCTTCACGACATAGCCGAGCTCCTCGAGGAAGCGTTTCACCGGCGGATAGAGCAAGGTTTCCAAGCGGCATCTCCTGGCAGCTGCTCAGGAGCGTAACGCCGAGAGGTTTCCGAGAGCCGAACGCGGCGGCGAGCGACTTCAGCGGTGATAGAGATGAGGCCGGGCCGCCGCATCGCCCGCCCCGGCGCTGGGCGTGAAGATCGAGATCGCCTTGGGGTGGACCTTGAAATGCGCCGGGGTGGCGGTGACGATCTCGCCATCGGTGTTCACCGGCATCGGCCGCTTGGTCTCGATATCGAACTCGACGCAGCGCGCCGTGCGCACCTCGCGCCAGGCGCCGTGCGTGCCCGACCTGAACGAACGCAGCATCAGCGCCAGCTTCCAGAGATTGCTGATCTCGAGGCTGTAGAGATCGAGATGGCCGTCATCGATCTCGGCGTTCTCCTCGACGACGTTGCCGCCGCCATAGTGCCGGCCGTTGCCGATCGCGACCTGATAGGTCTCGACCTCGGTCGTCTGGCCCTTCTCGGTGATCCTGGCCTTGAAGTGCGCCGCCCGTGTCATGACCTTCATCGCGGCGAGCGCATAGCCGAGCCGGCCGAAGCGCTTCTTCAGCACCGGATCGAGGCTCTGCGCCAGATCGCTACTCAGCCCGATGCTCGCGACGTTGAAGAAGGCGTGGCCATTGACCGTGCCGACATCGACCGGCCGCGTCTCACCACGGGCGATCACCTCGGCAGCCGCGACGAGGTCGGACGGGATGCCGAGCGTCAGCGCGAGGTCGTTGGCCGTGCCCATCGGAATGATGCCCATCGGCAGGCCGCTCTCCATCGCCGCGAGCGCCGCCGAGGAGACCGAGCCGTCGCCGCCGCAGACGATGACGAGGTCGGCACGATCACGCAGCCGTACGATGTCGCGGGCGATCTCCGGCAGCGCCTCGAAGGTCTCGATGGTGACGTCGAGACCGCCGGCCTCGAGACGCTGCAGAAGCGGCTCGATCGGCTCAGCGCCGCGCCGCGCCTTGGGATTGCGCAGCAGCAGAGCGCGCTTGCGGGTGGGTTGATTCATCGGATCCTGCAGCAAAGCGTGATCGGCTCAGGCAGGTGGGGACGGGGCAGCCCGGTTTCAATCGCATGGCTGGCGGCGGGGCGGTCCTGGAGAGCTCGATGAAAGCCTCCAGCGCCTCCTTGACTCCCGCTGGCGGCTTTATAAGCTTCCAAAACGTTTTGGAGGCCGGTTTTGAGCTCTCTCAGGGCACTCGCGCAACGTCTCGGCCTCTCGATCACGACCGTGTCGCGAGCCCTCGACGACTATCCGGATGTCGCTCCGGCGACGCGGGAGCGTGTCCGCCATGCGGCGCGCGAGGCGAATTATCGCCCTCACAATGCCGCTCGCCGGCTGCGCAAAGGGACCGGCGAGACGGTCGCTTTCGTGATGCCGGCACAACCCGGGCATTTTCACGAGCCGGTCTTCGCGGAATTGCTGGCGGCGATCGGAGAGCAGCTCGCGGCCAAGCATCACGATCTCATCCTGCTCGCGGCCCGCCCCGGCCTCGAGGAGATGGCGACCTATCGACGACTGGTCGAAAGCGGCCGGGCCGACGCCTTCATCCTCGCCCGAACGCGCCGGCGCGACGAGCGCGTGGCCTATCTCGAGGCGAAGGGCGTGCCCTTCATCTGCCATGGCCGGACCGAGACGAAACAGCCTTACGCCTTCGTCGACGGCGATGGCGAGGGAGGCTTCAGGGACTTGACGAAGCGCCTGATCGGGCTGGGCCATCGCCGGATCGCGCACCTGTCGGCGCCATCCTATCTCACCTTCGCGACGCTACGCGCAGCCGGCTGGCGGCAGGCGATGACCGAAGCCGGCCTGGAAGAGGACGCGCAGCGCCTCTTTGCCGAAGGCGAACCGGCCGAAGAGGATGGCCATCGCCTCGCCGCCGCGCTGCTGGCCGGACCGCAGCCGCCGACTGCGCTGGTCTGCGCTACCGACCGGATGGCGCTCGGAGCGATGCAGGCCGTGGCCGAGGCCGGTCTCGCCATCGGCCCCGACATCGCGGTCACCGGTCACGACAACATTCCCGCCGCCTCCTATGCGCGACCGGGCCTCACCACCATGGAGCTGCCGCCGGCCGAGGTCGGCGCCCGGCTCGCCGCGATGATCCTCGCCCGCATGGGCGGACGCGATCCGCGCGAACTCTCCGCCGTACTGGATCTGCGCCAGATCCCGAGGGGCTCGAGCGCAGAAGCCTGAGAATCCGAGCCTGAACTGAAGCGGCCGGCAAGCGCCGCATGGAAAAGCAAACGCAGAGGGAGGAGATGATGAAAAGTATTCTGGCAGGCGGCACTGCCGTCGCGATCCTGCTGTCGGCGAGCTTTGCGGCCGCACAGGACGTCAACTTTCTGTCGACGCAGCTCAGGCCGGTCGAGGAAGCGCAGAAGGTCCGCCAGGTCCTGCTGAAGGGCGTGCCCGGCAAGGTCTCCTACCTGGTCGAGGAACCCCCGCAATTCGACGTGCGCATGAAGGCCGAGGGCAAGGCCGGCAAGCGCACAATCAGCGTCGCCGGCGCTCTCCATGGCGAGCTCCAGCCGCTCGTCACATCGGGCGATCTCGACACGCTCGACGACCTCGTCGCCAAGCTGGCCGATCGCGGCATTCCGCAGGGTCTGCTGGAGCTCGGCAAGCTCGGTACCGGCAAGCAGGTCTACATCCCCTGGATGCAGGCGACCTACATCATGGTCGCACGCAAGGAGTCGCTCGCCTCGCTGCCGGCCGGCGCCGATGTCAACACGCTGAGCTATGACCAGCTCGAAGCCTGGGGCAAGGCGCTGACCGAGAAGACCGGCAAGCGCCTGATCGGCTTCCCGGCCGGGCCGAAGGGGCTGATGCCGCGCTTCTACCAGGGCTATCTCTACCCCTCCTTCACCGGTGGTGTGGTGACGCCGTTCCGCTCAGCCGACGCCGAGGCGATGTGGGGCAAGTTCAAAAGCCTCTGGCAATACGTCAACCCGAACTCGACCAGCTATGACTTCATGCAGGAGCCGCTGATGGCCGGCGAGGTCTGGGTCGCGTTCGACCACGTCGCGCGCCTGAAGGACGCGCTGGTGCAGGAGCCCGACAAATATGTGAGCTTCCCAGCGCCGGCCGGTCCGAAGGGGCGCGGCTACATGCCCGTCGTCGCAGGGCTCGCCATCCCGAAGGGCGCGCCCGACCGGGCGGGGGCAATCGCGGTGATCGAGCACCTGACCAAGCCTGAGACACAGGTGAAGACCGCGGCCGAGGTCGGCTTCTTCCCGGTGGTGAAGGCTGAATTGCCGGCCGATCTCTCGCCGGGCATCAAGCTGATCGCGGAGGGCGTCGCCAAGACACAAGGCGCCAAAGACGCGCTGCCGGCGCTGCTGCCGATCGGGCTCGGCGACAAGGGTGGCGAGTTCAACAAGGTCTTCTCCGACAGCTTCCAGCGCATCGTGCTGCGTGGCGAGAACCCACGCGCGGTGCTCGATGCGCAGGCCGCGGTACTCAAGGGCCTGATGGAAGCGACCAAGGCGCCATGCTGGGCGCCCGACAAGGCGAGCGAAGCCGCCTGCCCGGTGAACTGACCCGCAGAGCCGTTCCTCCCACTGGGCGGCCTGCTGGCCGCCCGCTTTTTCCGATCACTCCGCACTGCCGCCGGGACCGCCATGAAGCGAACCCAATCGCGAGCCCTCCCCTATCTGCTGCTGGCGCCGTCGCTGGTCTTCCTGACGGCGATTTTCCTGCTGCCGCTGGTGCAGACGATCGCGCTGTCCTTCAGCGAAAGCGGGATCGCCTCGCTAGGCAATTACCGGCGCATGGTGTCCGACCTGAATTTCGGCCTCGCCCTGCGCAACACCTTCCTGCTCGTCCTCGTCGTGGTGCCGATCCAGCTCGCTCTTGCCCTCGGGATGAGCATGATGATCGAGAAGATCGGCCGTGGGCGCGATCTCGTGCTCTGGGTCTGGACGATCCCTCTCGGCGTCTCCGATCTCGCAGCCGGCCTGGTCTGGCTCGCGATCCTGCAGGATCGCGGCTATCTCAACAGCGCACTCTACGGACTCGGGCTGATCGACGGGCCGACCGCCTGGCTGACCTACGAGACGCCGGGCACGCTCTTCCTCGGGGTCGTCCTCGCCGAGATCTGGCGCGCTACCGCGATCGTGCTGGTCATCCTGGTCGCCGGGCTACAGCTCATCCCGAAGGAGTATCGCGAGGCGGCCGAGGTCTTCGGCGCCAGGCCTTGGACGATCTTTCGGCGCATCACCCTGCCGCTGCTCAAGCCCAGCATCCAGACGGCGCTGATCCTGCGCACCGTGCTCGCCTTCGAGGTGTTCGCGGTGGTCTATGCCATCGGCGGCACGAACTTCCCGGTGCTCGTCGGCGAGGCTTACACTTGGCAGAACGCCAACCAGAACACCGGCGTCGCGGCCGCCTATGCGATGCTGATCGTCGTGATCTCGCTCGCCGCGACCGCGATCTACCTCCGGGTGCTGCGCGTTCCGGCGGAGCAGCAGCCATGAGCGGGCTGAAGCGCACCGTCTTCTGGACCGGCGTCGTCGCGCTCTGCGCCTGGGTGCTGGTGCCGATCTGGCTGATCGCGCTGGGTGCGTTCGGCGGCCGCACCGGCGTCTTCCGTTGGCCGAAATCGCTGTGGCCGGGCGACGCGACCCTCGCCGCCCTGCAGACCTTCCTCGCAGTCGAGGGCGTCTGGCCGGCGATGGTGAACAGCATCATCGCGGCGCTGACCTGCATGGCCCTCTCGATCGGGCTCGGTGCACCGGCCGGCTATGCCCTGGCGCGTTTCTCCTTCCGCGGCCAGAACACCTACCGCCTGCTGATCTTGCTGACCCGCGCCTTTCCGCTCGCCATCCTGGCGCTGCCGCTGACGGTCGCCTTCATCCGCGTGGGGCTCTACGACACCGCCTTCGGTGTCGGCCTCGTGCATACGGCGCTCGCCTTGCCTTTCGCCGCGCTGGTCTCGGCGAGCCTGTTCCAGGCGATCCCGCGCGAGCTGGAGGAAGCCGCCTGGGTCTTCGGCTGCAGCCGCTGGCAGGCCTTCCGCAAGGTGGTGCTGCCGCTGGCGCTGCCCGGTATTGCGGCCGCGGCGATCTTCGCCTTCGTCATCTCCTGGAACGAGGTCTTCGCGGCCTCCGTCCTCTCGGTGAAGAACCGCACGCTCACCGCCTATCTCCTGACCGTGCTGGCGGAGTCGCCGCTGCATTTCCGCTTCGCCGGCGGCTTCCTGCTGATCCTGCCCTCGCTCGCCTTCATCTTCGCGGTCCGGAAATACCTGTTCGCGATGTGGGGCATCGCCAACCGCTGACGAGAACGACATGGCCGAGATCACCATCGACGGCATCGCCAAATCCTTCGGCGCGACGCGGGCGCTGGAACAGATCGACCTCACCGTCGCCGATGGCGAGTTCGTGGCGCTGCTCGGCCCGTCCGGCTGCGGCAAGACCACGCTGCTGCGGATCATCGCCGGGCTGGAGAGCGCGACGAGCGGGCGCATCGTCATCGGCGGGCGCGATCTGACCGAGGTGCCGACGCGCCGGCGCGGGCTCGCCATGGTGTTCCAGAACTATGCCGTCTTCCCGCATATGAACGTCTACGAGAACGTCGCCTTCGGCCTGCGCATGCAGGGCGCCGACGAAGCACGCATCAAGGCACGCGTCGGCAAGGCGACGGAGCTGCTTCACATCACGCCTTATCTCGATCGCTATCCGGCAAAGCTCTCGGGCGGGCAGCGCCAGCGCGTCGCGGTCGCCCGGGCGCTCGCGGTCGAGCCGCCGGTACTGCTGATGGACGAGCCGCTCTCCAATCTCGACGCGCTGCTGCGGCTGGAGATGCGCGCGGAACTCAAGGCGGTGCTGCGCGAGGCCCGTACCACGACGATCTACGTCACCCACGACCAGACCGAGGCGATGGGATTGGCCGATCGGATTGCCGTCATGCATGGCGGGCGCATCGAGCAGATCGACCGGCCGACCGCGGTCTATGAGCGTCCGGCCACCACCTTCGTCGGCGGCTTCGTCGGCAGCCCACCGATGAACTTCCTGCCGGTCACTGTCGTGAATTCACGGCTGGAGCTGCCCGGCTCGAGCCTGCCGGCGCCGCAGGCCTCCGGCGATTTTCTGATGGGCATCAGGGCCGAGGACCTGACGCCGGTCGCCGATGGCGAGGGCCTGCCCTTCGACATCGCGGTGGTCGAGCCCCTCGGCGCGCATGACCTCGTCACCGGCCGCAGCGGGCAGACGCTGCTGCGCGTGGCGGCCCCGGCCGGCAGCGGACACAAGCCCGGCACGCGGATCGGCCTCAAGCCCGACCCGAAACGACTGGTCTGGATGGATCCGGCATCGGGCCGGGCGATCCAGGCGCAATGACGGACCTTTGAGACGATGACGATCGATATCGAAGCGGCCCGCGCCATCCTGCGTGCCAATGACCGCGGCGGCTACACGGTTCCGACCGACCGGCTCTATCCGTTCCAGTGGAACTGGGATTCGGCCTTCGTCGCGATGGGCTGGGCGACCTTCGACGAGGAGCGGGCCTGGCGCGAGCTGGAGCGGTTGGTCGAGGGCCAATGGAATGACGGCATGGTGCCGCATATCGTCTTCCACGCACCGAGCGACGACTATTTCCCGGGACCGGACGTCTGGCGGACCCGCCATTCGGTCCCGACCTCAGGCATCACCCAGCCGCCGGTCTTCGCCACGGCGCTGCGCCACGTCTTCGAGATCGCCCGGGGTCCCGACGCGCAGGCGCGCGCAGCCCGGCTCTACAAATGCGCGCTCGCCTCGCATGACTGGTGGGACAGAGCCCGCGATCCGGAAGGTACCGGGCTCGTCGCCATCCTGCATCCTTGGGAATCGGGCATGGACAACAGCCCGGCCTGGGACGAGGCGATGGCGCGCCTGACGCTTCAGCCGACGACGCCGATCCGGCGCCGCGACATCTCCCATATCGGCGCCGAGATGCGCCCGCGCGACGAGGACTATCGCCGCTTCATCGCGCTGGTCGATCTTTATGCCGGGCTCGGCTGGGAGCCGGCGGCGATGTGGCGGGCCTCGCCCTTCAAGCTCGTCGACGTCGCGACCAATGCCATCCTGCACAAGGCGGATGAGGATCTGCTGGTGCTGGCCGAAAAGTTCGGCAGCGACGCGGAACGCCGCCGGATCGAGGCACGGATGGCGCGCCGGGCCGCTGCTTTCGCCGGGCTCTGGAACCAGGACCGGCGAATCTACCAGGCGCGCGATCTCGGCACGGGCACGGTGGTCAGCGCATCGACATCAGCCGGCCTGCTGCCGCTATTCGCGGGCATCCCTGGCGCCCGGCAGGCCGACGAACTCGCCGCCGAGCTCGAAAGCTGGCTCGCCAGGGCGCCCTATCCGGTGCCGAGCACCTCGCCGCTCGATCCCCGCTTCGAGCCGAAGCGATACTGGCGCGGGCCCGTCTGGGCGGTCGTCAACTTCATGATCGCCGAAGGGTTCGCGCGCTATGGACACATGGCGCTCGCCGCGCGGATTCGGACTGCGACTCTGGCCCTGATGAGAGACGGCGGCATCGCCGAATATTTCGATCCGACTTCCGGAGAAGGCTTGGGCGGAGGGCAGTTCTCCTGGACAGCGGCGATCGGCCTTTTGATGACCGATCAACCGACACGAGGCCAGCGCGGCTTGTAGCTCAGGCCGGGTGCGCCGAAACCTGACATCGGGCGCTCACAGCTAGAGCCAGATCCGGTCGGCTTGCGAGGAAAGTGGCGGAGAGTTCGGAACGCAGTTCGAACTCGGAGCCCGCGCGATGGGTTGGTGGGCGGCATCGCGCAATGAAAAGAATGGCGGAGACGGAGGGATTCGAACCCTCGATACCCTTGTGGGGTATGCTCATTTAGCAAACGAGTGCCTTCAGCCTCTCGGCCACGTCTCCGTTGGAAGGCTCTATGCCCGATCGCGACCCGCTTTGACAAGTCATCAGAATACGCGATCGACAGGCATCGGGAAGATCGGTCCGATCAGACCGCTTCAATGGTCGCGGGCGCGGTCGATGCGCTCGATCCAGGCCATGGCTTCGCCCAGCGTCGGAAAGACCGGGCCCGGCATCGCCGCATCCTCGGCCTCGTTCAGGCCGAAGCGGATGCCGTAGCCGTCCGCCTCACGCCGAATCGCGATCAGGGACGGCTTGGCGAAGGCTTGCGTGGCAGCGACGGCGTCGGCGGTTGGCATGGGCAATTCCGGTTCGATCGCCGGACTGAACGGCCCGGCGCCTGAACGGTTCCCGAACGGCGCGTTCAGGAGAACGGAAGCATATCGCGATCCGCAACGAAAAAGAGCCCGCGGCACGCTGCAGGCCCCTTCCCTTTCCGTCCGATGCGGCTTCGTCAGTCGGCCGCGACGATCTTGCCGGCTTCCCACTTGTACATGGAGAAGCTCGGCGAGCTCAGATCGCCGGTCTTGCCATAGGTCAGCGTGCCGATCGCGGTCTTGACCTCAAGGCCAGCCTTCAATGCCTTGGCGACCGCATCGGCCTTGGCGTCCTTGCCAGCCTTCTCGATGCCGGCCTTCAGGACCTCGACGGCGGCATAGGCGTTGAGCGTGAAGGCTTCCGGCGGGATGCCCTTCTCCTTCAGCACCGCCACGGCCTCGGCCGAGGCCGGGTTCTTCAGCGCATCGGTCGCGTTGGTGAAGAGCGTGCCGGCCGCGGTGTCGCCGCCGATCGCCCAGAGCTCGGTGTTGGACAGCCCCTCGCCGCCGATGATCGTCGCCTTGACGCCGGCATCGTGCAGTTGGCGGGCAAGCAGGCCGCCCTCGGGGTGGTAGCCGCCGAAATAGATCAGCTCGGCGCCGCCCGACTTCAGCCGGGTGATCACCGCCGCGAGATCCTTGTCGCCGGGGTTCAGGGTGAGATAGGCGACCTCGGTGATGCCACCGGCATTGATGCCCTTCTTGAAGGAATCGGCGAGGCCCTTGCCATAGGTGCCCTTGTCATGGACGATGGCGACCTTCTTGCCCTTCAGGTTCTTCAGGACGTAGTTGGCAGCGACCTCGGCCTGCTGGTCGTCGCGGCCACAGGTGCGGAAGACGTTGTCGAGGCCGCGATTGGTCAGGGCCGGCGAGGTCGCGGTCGGCGTCACCATCAGGACGCCGCTCTCGGCGAAGACGTCGGACGCCGCCATGGCGACGCCGGAAGTCACCGGGCCGACGACGAAGCGGACCTTGTCGCCGACCAGGAGGTTGGCGGCCGAGACGCCCTGCTTGGGATCGCCGGCATCGTCGGCAAGCTTCAGGATGACCTTCTCACCCCCGATGCCGCCCTTCTTGTTGATCGCGTCGACGGCGGCCTGGGCGCCGTTCTTGACCTGGTCGCCATAGGCGGCGACGGCGCCGGTCAGCGGTGCGAGCAGGCCGATGGTGATGTCGGCGCGCGCCGGCGCCCCCGCGAGCAGCGCCGTGGCAAAGGCTGCTCCGATGAGGAATCGGGCTTTGAGCGTCATGTGCGTCTCCTCTTTAGCCATACACTTTTTGCGTGCGACCCGACCCACGGATCGCCTGCGACCTGTATAAGCCAGCGCGAGGCGGCGCGGCACTGCGTGGCGCGTTTCTGAGCAGATGCAAAAATGCATGGCAGGCATGACGCCGCGCGCCCGCCGCCGTTAGATCGACCCAACTCCTCGTACGAACAAAAAACGCGGTGGCATGGGCCACCGCGATTATACTGATAGCGCTCCGGTGCGAGCCGGACGCGTCAGTTCCAGTCGTCGATCTTGACGTCGTTCGGGTAGGGAGCGCCCCGGCCGGTTTCGACCAGCGACTTCATGCTCAGCAGGAACACGCCCCATTTCGTGCTGCAATGATGCATGAACTCGATCGGCTCCTGCCAGCCCTCGTGCTTGAAGAGGATGATCGTGTATTCGCCCTCCTGCCTGATATCGAAGGCGACCTGCGTGCCGATCCATTCGGCCGGTCCGTCGACCACCTGCCAGAGGACGCGCTTGCCCGGAGCAAGCTCGAGCACCTTCATGTCGAAGAAGCCGCGCTCGCCGAACTGGAAGTGAACGACGCCATCGACCTTGCTGTCGCCGCGCGTCTCGTCGGTCCACCAGTGCGACAGGCCGTCGATGGTGGTCAGCGCCTTGTAGACTGCCTCGGGGGAAGACTTGATTCCGACTCTGTGCAGGATGTCCGGCATGATGATCTCCTCTCGTCAGGTGCCAGCGACGAACCGTCCGGCCGTCGTGGGGAGATGAACTAGAGGCAGGGCGACAGGGAGCGGGAGTGACAAGTTTGGCGGGATTCGAAAGCTCGGCATGGACTCGCTGATCACGGCAGCCGGGCGGGCGCTGGCGGCGGGCGACCCGTTCGCCGCGCTCAACCGCATCGCGCTGCGCGAGGATGCGCCGGCCCTGGCGCTGCGCGGCATCGCCATGGCACAGCTCGGTGATCTGCCCAGGGCCAAGGCGCTGCTGAAGCGCGCCGGCCAGGCCTTCGGAGCCCGCGAGCCGGTGGCACGAGCCCGCTGCGCCGTTGCCGAAGCCGAGATCGCCCTGGTCTCGCGCGATCTTGGGTGGCCGGTGAAGGCGCTCGATACGGCACGCGCGACGCTGGAAGCGCATGGCGACCGCCTCAACGCCGCCCATGCCCGTACGATCGAGGTCCGCCGGCTGCTGCTGATCGGCCGGCTCGGCGAGGCCGAACGCGTGCTCGCCGGTTTCGACGAGCAACCGCTGCCGCCAGCGCTGGAGGCGGCGCGGGCGCTTGCGATCGGCGGTATCGCGCTGCGGCGGCTGCAAGCGGAGCTCGCTAGCGCGGCATTCGCTCGGGCGGCCGAGGCGGCTGAGCGCGCCCGTATTCCGGCGCTGGCGGCCGAGGTCGAGGCCGCCGCGCGCGTGCTGGATGAACCCGCAGCGCGACTGATCGCCCATGGCAACGAGCGCCCGCTGATGCTGGGCGAGGTCGCAGCACTGCTCGCCTCAGGCGGCTTCGTCGTCGATGCCTGCCGCAATGTCGTGCGCGAAGCCGGCACGGCCGTTCCGCTGGCGACGCGGCCGGTGCTGTTTTCGCTCGCCCGCACCCTGGCGGAGGCCTGGCCGGCGGATGTCTCACGCGAGGTGCTGCTGAGGCGCGCCTTCCGGGCCAAGGAAGCCGACGAGTCGCACCGTGCCCGCCTGCGGGTCGAGATCGGCCGACTGCGCGCCGAGCTGCACGGGCTCGCCGAGATCAATGCGACGAAACGCGGCTTTGCCCTCAAGCCGCACCGGGCGCGCGAGGTCGCGGTGCTGGCGCAGCCGCTGGAGGAGCCGCACGCCGACGTGCTCGCACTGCTCGCCGATGGCGAAGCCTGGTCGAGCTCGGCGCTGGCGCTGGCGCTCGATGTGAGCCAGCGCAACATGCAGCGTGCGCTCGAGACGCTGGCCGGGACCGGCAAGGTGCAGTCCTTCGGCAAGGCACGGGCGCGGCGATGGCTAACGCCGCCGGTGCCCGGTTTCCCGACAGCCTTGTTACTCCCGGCTCCGCTGCCGGATGGCTAGTCCTCGTCCCGGTCCAACCAAACAGAGGAGATCATCTCATGACCAGGGCAGCCACGATCCTTCGCGAATACGGCCCCTTCCCCGGCGTCGAGGCCGTGCACGGCGTCAGCTATGACGGCAACAACGTCTGGTTCGCGTCCGGCGACAAGCTCAACGCCTTCGATCCGGACAGCGGCGAGACCGTCCGCAGCCTCGACGTGCCCGCCCATGCCGGCACCGCCTTCGACGGCAAGCATCTCTACCAGATCGCCGAGGACCGCATCCAGAAGATCGACCCGGAGAGCGGGCGGGTGGTCTCGACGATTCCCGCGCCTGCCGGCGGCGGCGATTCCGGCCTCACCTGGGCGGAGGGCACGCTTTGGGTCGGGCACTATCGCGAGCGCCAGATCCATCAGATCGACCCGGACACCGGCAAGGTGCTGCGCACGCTGCAATCCAACCGCTTCGTCACCGGCGTGACCTGGACCGATGGCGAGCTCTGGCATGCGACCTGGGAGAACGAGGAGAGCGAGATCCGGCAGGTCGACCCCGAGACTGGCAAGGTGCTCGACGCCATGCGCATGCCGGAGGGCACCTTCGTCTCTGGCATGGAGGCCGGCGGCGACCGCTTCTACTGCGGTGGAGGCGGGAAGAGCGCCGTGGTCAGGGCAGTAGCCAGGCGCGCATGAATAGCGGGGGGCTTCGCGCTCCAGGTAGCTGCGTACCTTTCAGCAGGGCCACGAGCTGGCCCTGCCGGCATGTCCCGGTCTCGCGGAAGATGCGATCGCGGGGCGTCCACGCTCACCAGCGCCTGAAGCTCATCTTCGTCGCGGCGAAGGGCAGCGCGGCGATGCCTTCATAAGTTCCGGCCATGACCGAGACGTCCTTGCCCGCGACGAAGCCGAAGAGCTCGGCATTGTAGTCCTCGTCGTTCCATTTGATGCGGATGGCGGTCGCGCTCTTCAGCGAATAATTGCCCGAATTGTCCACGCTCGGCACCGGGCAGTAGGCCATGCCCGGCGCGGTCTTGGAGTAGACGACCGTGCCGTCGGGATAGAAGTAATAGTAGTAGCTGTTCGGGAAATCGGTGATCTGCCACCAGCCGACGAGCCATGCCGGCGCGACGAAGGACGGCTTCGGCGCCAGGATCTCCCAGAACAGCACGATCGGCCGCCCCCAGATCCAGTCGAGGTTCATCATCGCCGTGCCGCTCTGGTTGTTGGCGATCGGCGCGCCGTTCTGCAGGACGCGGGTCTTATCCCAGATTTCGGTGTGCGCCCCGGCATAGCCCTCGCGATAGGCGACGATGCCTTGCCGCCCAGCGAGATACTGCTCCATCGCCTTGCGCGTGCTGCGCTTGGGCGTCTTGACGATCTCGGGAGTGCCGTAGGCGTCGGTCAGATGGCTTTCCAGTTCGTCGACAGCACCCAGATGGTAGCCGCCATCGAGCAGGGTATTGCCGCGCCGATGACTTGCCGAGGGAACTCGGTGCTCGCCCCCGACGGCGTTGAGCGCCCAGCTGACCTGGAAGCAGCACGGGGTGTTCAGGCCCTTTTTCTTCTTCTGATCACCGGGATGCGTCTTGTTCCATTCATCGATTTCCTTGTTTTCCTTGATTATCGGCGCGTTCAGGCTGTCGAAGTGCTTCTTCATCACTGCCGGCAGCGCCGAATGGGGCGGGTAGCTCGCAATCAACTTTGCAGCGTCCAGACGAAGCTTGCCGTCCTTCAAGCCGGTCATCGGTCGCCCCTTCAGGGTTCAGGACGTCGGCTGCGCCATGGAACTCTCGCGCGCACGAGCCGTCCAAGCCATCGAGTGGGCGATTATGCCCCTGCGCCATGGAGGTTCAACAACAGAGTGACGCTGAGAACCTAGCGAACCACGCGCCCGCGCAACCGCGCCCCGTTCGGCAGGCGGCAGAAGCAGCGCGCGCCGGCAATAGCCCGGCTCGGCGCAGCGCAGGTCCGGCGGGGCGTCTTGCAATACGCCACGAGCACGCCCCGGGGCGATGGATCATCGACCGGGCCATAGCGCGGCATGTAGATCGGGTTCTGTGATCGCGGCGCGGTTCGCGGTGTCCCGCCATAGTCGACCGGCGGGCCGGCACCCGGGAGGCCGCCGGCTCCCGGGGCATGCAGCCTGATATCCGGCGTGTGATCGAAGATCGAGGGCGGCCCCAGGCCCTGGCGCGGCCCGCCCGGCGTCAGCGGCGCATTGCCCGGCGTGCCGATCTGGGCGAGCGCCGGATGGACGAACAGCAATGCGGCCAGCGCCACCATCGTCTGCTTCCAAGACGTCATCATCTCTCACCTCCTCCTCCCCGATGCGCTTCCGAGCAGTAATCCCATTGGATTAGTTCGAGCGACCTAAAGCTTTCACTCGAATAGAATAAAATCAAGTCAATACCGCATGCTATTGCTCAACGTGCCGGATTGGCCCTGTTTGGGCATCTAAAACAGGCCATCCCGAAATACATCGTTTTTGCGCTGGGCGGCTACCGGCCTCCCGGGCGGGAGGCATGTCATGCGATACCTGCAGAGCAAGATCTTTATTGCGGGACTTCTCGCCACCACCTCGACCTTTGCTTACGCGCAAGGGGCCGGCCCGTGGCCCGAGTATCATGAGGGCCTCGCAATCAACGGCACCCCGACACCGCGCCCCCACGGGGCTTGCGAACGCAAGCTCATCAGAAACAACTGGCTGTGGGAATGCGATCCGGCGGCGCGCGACAACCCGTTCCGCCAGAGCGCAGTCCCGGCGTCTGGCTCCGGACCGAGCCTGGCAGATGCCGGTGGGGTGCGATACTACAACGCCGTATCCCCAAACGGCCGCAGGACACGGGCACCGAGTCGCGATTGCATCATCGGGCAATACGGCAACGAGATGCTGTGGGCATGCCCGCCACTGGCGACCGCGTCGATCGGTACACCAGCCCCCGCGCCTCAGGGCGCCGCGGCCGGCAATGTCGAATACTACAACGCCGTTTCCGCCAATGGCAGGCGCACGCGCGCCCCCAACGGCGCCTGCAGCCTGATTCAGCAGGGCGGCACTCAATACTGGATGTGCCCGCCCTTGACGACGGGGGCCTTGTCTGCGGGCGGCGCTCCGAACTCCGGCGGAGGCGACCGCAACGGCGGTGAAGGTTCCAATGGCGGTGGAGGAAACGCCTCGAGCGGCAGTTCGGCAGGCAACTCGAATAGCGGCGGCAGCGGCAGTGGCGGCAACGATGGCGGTGGTGGCCAGGGCGGCGGCGGTCAAGGCGGCGGTGGTCAGGGCGGCGGCGGCCAGGGTGGCGGTGGTCACGGCGGCGGCGGCCAGGGCGGTGGCGGTCATGGCGGCGGCGGCCAGGGTGGCGGTGGTCACGGCGGCGGCGGCCAGGGCGGCGGCCAGGGCGGCGGCGGTCACGGCGGCGGCGGTGGTGGCGGCGGTGGTCAGGGCGGCGGCGGCCAGGGCGGTGGCGGTCAGGGCGGCGGCCAGGGTGGCGGCGGCCAGGGCGGCGGCGGCCAGGGTGGCGGCGGCCAGGGTGGCGGCGGCCAGGGCGGCGGCGGCCAGGGCGGCGGTGGCGGCCAGGGCGGCGGCGGAGGCAACGGCGGCGGCGGTAACAGCGGCAACAGCCGTTGAGCCCGGACACCTATCCGATCAGGCTGCGCACCAGCCTGATCGGATCACGCGCGCTCCAGGGGGGACAATGATCCTGGCGAGCAACAGAGGCAACGCAAAGCGATCGGCCCGATCAGGGCCGATTTGGCCGCCGGGTCGCAGCGGTGACGGCGATACTGCCACCATCGATCGCTTCCCAGGCGCGCGGATTGGCCTGCGACATGCGGGTGAAGAACAGGTACCCGGTTTGCGTCCAGGGCAGGAGGCGGGAGGTCTTGTTGTCGAGAACGAGATCCCCTTCGGAGGTCGCGGCCATCAGCACCGCGTGGCCCTCGCCGGCGGGCGTGCCGACGACCGCGATCAACAGGGCCGAGGACGGCCAGCCACGCTCGATCAGCTGCTTGCGCTTCAGCAGCGCGAAATCCTCGCAATCGCCCTGCCCGTCGGTCGGGATGCTCCAGACATCCTCGCGGCCATGATGCTCCCGGTCGGAGATCTCCGATATGGCGGAGTTCACCCGCGCATTGACCTCCTGCAGGTCGCGCTGGCGCTCCGAAGTGAGGACGACCTGCCGCGTCACGGCCCCGGACCTTCGACATTCCGCCGGGTTCCTGGCGCAGAAACTCACGAATGCCGGCGGCGGCGAAGCGGACCCGCGCGTTCTCGCCGCGAGCTGCTCGGCCTGGGCAGGGCCCGGCAGAGTTCCGACCAGCAGCGCGACACCGATGGTCCATGTCGCAATGGAGACAGGCGTCGTCATGGTCGAAACCACATCGTCATGGTCCGCCTTGCAAGGGGAGATCGCGGGAACGGCCGGTCGAAGGATGGGCGCCTTTGCTTAAGAAAGAAGGCAATTCTGTGATGAGAAAGCGCGGGAGATTCGCACGGCCAGCATGAATGCTGTGGCGAATTCCCGTAGGTCCGCCAAGGCTGAAAGCGCCCCCGTGAACAGAACGCCGCAGCGCGCGCCCTCGCGCGCTGGGTGAGCTATTTTCGTCAACGACCGGATTTTATTCGTGAAAGCGAGCGGGTTTCCGACGCTGAAATCGGACCGGCGGCACGGCGAATTTCGGCGGGTCAGGCGGCTCCGTCGCCGCCGCCGCCCTCTCCGGGCTGCCGCGGCCGTCCGGCCCGGCGCTCGATCGAATGATCGACGACGAGTAGGCCCAAGGCGAGCACGGTCGCCGACAGCACGATCGCATGGTCGCCGAGCCCGGCGGCGCAGCCCAGAGCCGCGGTGAGCCAGATCGCCGCCGCCGTGGTCAGGCCCTGCGGCGTGGTGTGGCCCTCGCGCAGCACGATGACGCCGGCACCCAGAAAGCCGATGCCGGTGAGGAGGCCCTGCACGACGCGGCTGGCGGCGTCGATCTCATGCGGCTGGCTGAAGATGGTCGCCGCGGCGGCGGTGCCGAGGCCGACGAGCCCGAAGGTGCGGATGCCGGCCGCCTTCTGCCGGCCGGTGCGCTCCCAGCCGACGACGATCCCGGCCGCCATCCCGGCTAGCAGCCGCAACAACAGATCGATCTCGCCCCAGATGTCGAAACCCATGCTCCCGAGATCCATGCCACTCTCCCCCCACAGCGATTGATCGTGGGGCGTCAACGCGCGAAGGAGCGAGGTGTTGCCGCGAGCGGCTTGTCCGGCCCGGATTGGCGAAATAAGGTTCGACAGATGCCCTACACCGACCCGCTCGAGCCGATGCTCCAACGCGCAGATGAGCTGCGCCGCCAGATCGCCCTGCGCATCGTCGAAGAGGCAGGCGCCACGCCGCCGCCCTCCCCGTCAGCCGATCACCTCGCCGCCGCCGACGAGGCGATCGCCGCCTGGGACGAGCAGGGCGAGGAAGAGCAGGACCAGCGGGCGTTCCGGGATATCGGGCCGTTGCAGGAGCTGCTGGCAGAGCATCGCGACATGATCGAGCGCATCGGCGAGCTGCAGGACAGACGCCTCTCCTGACAGTCCGGGAGGGATCAGGACATCGCGTGTTGCGGCCCGCCTGCCGAAATGCGACTCTGACGGAGAGGTTGCGAGCTGGGGTCGCGCCATGCGGTTCGGCAATGTGCTGAGGGGACTGTGGCGCTGCCGGAGGGCCGAGCGCCGGCTGTTCCTGCTCGTCTTCGGATTGCTTCTCGCCGCCTCTCCCGCCCTCGCGCAGCAAGAGCGCCGTGTCGCCCTGATCGTCGGCGTCGGCGGCTATCGCAACGTACCCGCGCTCGCCAATCCCCCGAACGATGCCCGAGACCTCGGTACGGTGCTTGATCGCCTCGGTTTCGAGACGGAAACGCTGGTCGACCCCGACCGGCTGGCGCTGGAAGCCGGGGTCAGGCGCCTCGGCCAGCGCGCCCGCGGCGCCGATGCGGCGTTCTTCTTCTTCGCCGGCCACGGGCTCGAGGCTTCCGGGCGCAACTGGCTCCTGCCCGCGCCCGCGGAAATCCGCAGCGACCGCGACCTGCGCTTCGAGGCGCTCGATCTCGACAGCGTGCTCGAACAGCTCGACGGCGCGGCGCGGCTCTCGATCCTCGTCCTCGACGCCTGCCGCGACAATCCCTTCCGCAAGCGCCTGCAGGCCTCAGGTCGCGGCGCGCCGGCAGCATCCGGGCTCGGCCAGGCGAGCGCCACGGTCGGGACGCTGCTCGCCTTCGCCACCGCGCCGGGCACGGTGGCCGATGATGGCCGCGGCCGGAACAGCCCGTTCACCACCGCACTGCTGAAGCGCATCGAGACGCCGGGGCTGGAGATCCGCCAGCTCATGGCCGAGGTCAGGCGCGAGGTCCGCGAGGCCACGCAAGGGCGCCAGGTGCCCTGGGAGAACTCGGCGCTGGAGGGCAGCTTCTATTTCCGCGCCGCGGCCGCCTCTACGCCGGCTCCGGTGGCAGCAGCCCCTCCCGCTGCGGCGGCTTCTGCCCCTGGCGCATCGTCACCCGGCGCCGAAACGGTGTTCTGGGAAAGCGTGCGCAGCAGCCGCAATCCGGCCGATCTGCGTGCCTATCTGGCGCGCTTCCCGAGCGGTGTCTTCGCCTCGCTGGCGCGTAACCGGCTGGAGGAGATGGAGCGCAATCGCTCGCCCGAGCTGCGCCGCCCCGACGCGAACAGCGCGACGGCACTCGATCCGGCGACGCCGGAGGGGCGGGAGGCGCTGCTGCTGAGCGTACTGAGCCTCGACCATCCGGTTCCCCGCGGGCGCCTCGAAGCGCAAGGGCGCGCCTTGCAGGCCTACCAGGAGAGCAAGCAGCACCGCGCCATTGCGGTATCGCCGAAGCAGCAGCGGAGCTTTCGCGTCTCCGACAGCCCCTCCGCAGCGGCGGCCGAGGAACTGGTCCTGGAGCGCTGCCAGCTGCGCAACGACGAGCCCTGCGTCCTCCTCGCCGTGAACGAGGTGTTCCGCACGCCGCAACAAGGCGGCGAGTGGCAGCGCCGGGAGATGGAGCGGCTGCGCCATGATGGGCCCTATCGCCCCGACAAGGTGCCGGCGATCACGGCGGAACGGCGCAAGGAAGCGGACATTGCCGGCTATGGTCGGGCGCGCGAACCGAAGGCGATGGCGATCCACCCGCTAGGCCGCATCTTCGTCAAGACCGGGGCAGCCAGCGCCTTCGCAGCCGAGACCGAGGCCTTGAAAGTCTGCAACGAGGACCCGGCCCGCGATGGGGCGACCGGCTCCTGCCTCCTTTACGCCGCCGGCAACACGGTTGTGCTGCCCGGCCACCACACCGCGCCGCTCGCGACCGATCCGGCGCGCCCAGCGACACCGGCGAGCGGGCGGTGAGGGCTGGTGTAGGCGTCGGCTACACTAATTTGGGAGCCCACGGGACAAACGAGCAGCCATCGAATGGTCGATCATCTCGGCCAGTTTCCGAAGCTCATGGCGCCCTCCCCGCAGCGATCGCCCGTATAGCGTGAACTCGCGAGGAAGCGAGATATTGCCGCGAGCGGCTTGTCCGTTCCGGACCAACGGAACAAGGTTCGAGAGATGCCCTACACCGACCCGCTCGAGCCGATGCTCCAACGCGCAGACGAGCTGCGCCGCCAGATTGCCCTGCGCATTGTCGAGGAAGCCGGCGCTACGCCACCACCCTCCCCGTCAGCCGATCACCTCGCCGCCGCCGACGAGGCGATCGCCGCCTGGGACGAGCAGGGCGAGGAAGAGCAGGACCAGCGGGCGTTCCGGGATATCGGGCCGTTGCAGGAGCTGCTGGCGGAGCATCAGCGACGGTGGAGCGGATCGTGGATGAGCGGGATCGGAGGTTGGGGTGAAACTGGCGCCCCAATGGACACTTCACTTGGTAGCCAACATCTGGAATTTGAGCGGTGGCATAGTCAAATACGGATGGAGCGGCATGCTCGAATATTTAGTGGCTTCAGCGTTAGCAATAGCTTCAGCTGCCAGTTTTCGACCCTGAACACTGAGTTGTTGCTGCTCCAGCGCGGCTCTGGCAACACGACCCTGCAAGTCCGCGACGACGCTTGATTCCTCGGTCGTGGTCGCGATAAGCGACCTTGCCAGCCGCGCGAGTGCCTCACCCTTCAGGTCGGCATTCGCCTTCTTGTTATCCGGGATATTTCTGCTCTCATCGGCGAGACCAGACGCAATGTAGCTTACGCTCGCTTTCCGAGCGATCTCCCTTGCGCTGGCCGGCAGCGATGCTTTTTCAGCGACTTGACTCAGTTCGAAGCCCAGGGCGATGCGCCTATCCGGGCTGAAATTCGTTCCGACGAGAGATTTTTCTTCGATGCGTATCGTCTCGATCGCGCCGACGCCCGCATTTTCCTTGATAAGGGACAAAATTGTATCGTCGAAACTGTTCATCACGGGAATATCCGGTTCATTCGACTGAGAAATCAGGGCGGCACGCTTATACGAAAAATCGACCAACCTATAACTCAGCAATGCCTGTTTTTCGGTGATTGCAGACGTAAATACATTAAAATAATTCTTTTGCTCGAGCTTTTTCTCGGATGATACACTTCTAAAAGCGGCCACGACCTGCAGCAGATCAACCCAGCGCAATTTCGTTTCTTTTACCATCGCCATAGTCATTACTGTTGATTCAGGATCGTCGAGATCCACTCGCGATATGACCTGAATCAATTTTTTGACCAGCTCCGAGTAATCTTGCCTTATGAGCCTTCCAATCGACGACGCCTTATTTCTATAACTTTCAGATACGACGCCATCAACAATGCATCGCGATGGCACAACTTTAACAAGAACCTTATCTTTAACCAACTCGCGCAAAAGAGTGTGATTTTGCTCAAGCGTCAGCTTGTCCAGATCCAGCTTGGCGCCAGCTGCGGCATCTACCCTTTTCGTATATTGCTGAAATGCACGAACCGCCTCTTTCAAACCGGGAGAGCTTGCGTTCGCTGGCAGAATAAACCGGCTCGACAGGCCAAGAATGCCACATTGCTGCTCCCCAAATACGGGAGACCCACTAAAGCCGCGGTCATAGGACGGGATTTCAAGCATTACGACGTTCGTTGCATCGCACGCTTTAACCGGATCATCGGCGCCGGACCATTCGGCTCCGACTATTTGTCTGATGGCACCTGACGTCACGAATACGTTCGATCCGACAAGCTCGGTGCCGGTCGGACGATCATAGGCCACATGCATGGCCGGATATGGATGAAGACCGAGACTTGGCTCTTTAAGTCTTGCCTTGAGGATAGCCCAATCTTCATGCAGAAGACCCGCGTTATTGCCTGAAACAACGCGTTCGAAATCGGCTTCGAAGTTTCCGCGCTTGAGGACGAGCTTTCGCCCCGCGGTTGGGCCGCTTTCGAGCGCGAGCACGTGGTAGGCCGTGGCAAACAGCGCTTGATCGGCATCGATGACAAACGCTGTTCCGACCTTCTGGTCGGCTGGTTTTTCGACCACGTCGAAAACTGCGTGCTCGGGGCTCTTAAGGGCACATTCTCCCGCGGAGACAGGCGCTGATATCAATAGCGATGTTCCAATCAGGAGCGCTCGTGCGAATTGCAAGCTCATGATCGCTCTCCTCAACCGTGGAGAATCTCGTGTGTCCTGAACGAATTGAATTCGAGGCGGGAGGACGATCTATTGAACTTGGAAATGTTGACCTCGCCGCCGTTGTAGTCGTTCTGTGCTCCTTGATTTCCGCCTAGCACCCAGATGGCGCGCGCCTTACCATTTTGATCAAGATCGACATCATGGACAAAGCCGACATGGCCCGCCCAACTCTCGGCCTTGTTTTGAAACACGGCTAGATCGCCTCGGCGAACCGTTCCTTCATCGGAGATTTTGTTGAAGTGAGAACGATAGGCTGACGATGCTGCGCCAGTCTGATACGGCCAGATCCGGCTCGCGTCGCCCTTGCCGATGCGCGACCGCTCGATGATCCACGAGACGAACGCAGCGCACCAGTAAGTCGTGTCGCCTGCTGGCTTCCGGAAGCCTGTCGCATCGAAAAAGCCCATAATGACTGGGTTTCCCCTAACGGGCCACTCGCGCGCATAGTAAGAATATAGACGGCGCTCTTCATCCGTTTCGCCGACCTTGCCTTCACGCCACTGACGAAAGCGGTCCGCAGTGGCATAGGGAGTGGCGCCTTTAGGAATATCTTCAAGCAATTTTTTGCCGCGCTCGACCTCTTGCCTGTAAGGGCTCTCTTTGCCAGTTACCTGATCGAGCTCTTCTGCATATTCTTCAACTGTTGGAACTCTGAGGCCTGCCGGAAATTGGACCGGTGGAGGCTCAATTGAAGATGATTGTGCGAAAACCCGATTTCCGGAAGCTAAAATCATTGGTAAGAGCCAACTTGATTTGGCAACAAGGCGGCGTGAGATCATTATCTCCTCCCCTTACCACGATAAATTTTTGGATCGCACTCAACCTACGATAGGCTACTTTACGTCAAACCATCGCACAAGGCCATTGATGACGAGCTGACCGCGCCGATGAACCGCAAGCGGCTTTCAGATCAGCCCGATTGTCCAAAGCCCTTCCCAAGCGCTTCATCGCAGATGGCATGCAGAAAGCTGCGGCTCGCCGCTTGGCCGAAGCCGGGGGCGGCGCGCACGAAATCAAGTCAATCACAGGTCGCACGACAACGAGGTCCAGCGCTGCGCCGAGGCAGTCGTATAGGCAGCTCCAGCTCAGCGGACGATCCAAAAGTCGCCGTGGCCAAAGGCGGAGCTTCGGCTTCGCAAACTCAGCGCAAATAGCTGGTAATATTGAAGAATTCGAAAGAGATGGTGCCCAGGGCTGGAATCGAACCAGCGACACTGCGATTTTCAGTCGCATGCTCTACCAACTGAGCTACCTGGGCGTCCCGCGAAGCGCGCTGCGCTTCGGTTGGTGGGAGGCGATATAGATGCATGGGCACGGGCTGTCCAGCCGACAAACGATCCGGCCCGCCTGAAATTTTCGTCCGGGGCTGCGCAGGCGTCAAAACAGCGAGCTGCACGGCCGTTTCGCGGCGCCAAAGCGGATGCAGCCGCCAATCCGACAAGCCGCGGGCTTGGCCCGCCTTCCGGCATGAACAAACCCTGGAACCAAAGCGTCGCGGCCGGGTTGATGCGGCGGCGCCGGTGACGGCGCCGTGCCTACCGCCGATCTGGAGCAAGCCGCTTATGTACCGGTGGCTCGATCGTGCGGCAGGCGGAATTTTAGGGCGATGAGCCCAACGGAAAGTACCTGACCCGTCGCGCGGCGGTCAGTGAACGGCCCGGCGTCCTCCCGAGAGGGAGGTGCCGGGCCTTTCCATGTCTGGGCTATCCGTCATTGCGAGCGGAGCGAAGCAATCCAGGGGCGGCAGTGCGGCCAGTCCCCCTGGATTGCTTCGTCGCTTTGCTCCTCGCAATGACGGTTTTGCAGCGATCCCGAAGGACCTCAGTCGTCCTCACCCCGCCGCATCGGCACTTCCTCGGCCTCTTCCACCGGCTCGCCCGGAATCACGTAATTGCCCTTGAGCCAGCGGCCGAGATCGATGTCGGAGCAGCGGCCCGAGCAGAACGGCTTGAAGCGCTGCACGGCCGGCTTGCCGCAGATCGGGCAGGGCCGCGCAGGAGGGGCAGGATTCTCGGGTTGTTCAGGCGCCATATTGCAAGGTCACTCCGCCATCGACTGGAAGCTCGATGCCGGTGACATAGCGCGCTTCGTCGCTGGCGAGAAAGAGCGCTGCCCAGGCGACATCCCAGGCCTCGCCCATATGGCCCATCGGAACCTGCCGGTCGCGCGCCGCCCACATCGCCGCGACGTCGCCCTTGCCATAGGACTGGGCGAGCCCGGCAGAATGCTCGACCATCGGCGTCTTCATCAGCCCCGGCAGCACGGCGTTCACCCGGATCTTCTGCGGCGCGTATTGCGCCGCGGTGGTGCGGGTGAGCTGGTTCATCGCCGCCTTGCTGGCGCCATAGCTGGCATAGGGCACGCCGGTGTGGCGGATCGAGGCGATCGAGGAGATGTTGATGATCGAGCCGCCCTGCCCGCTTTCGGCGAACTGGCGCTGCATCACCGGGATGACGTGCTTCATCGCCAGGAAGCAGCCGGTCAGGTTGACCTTGAAGACACGCTCCCAGGTTTCGAGCGGCAGGTCGACGACGCTGCCGACCTCGGCGATGCCGACATTGTTGTCGAGCACATCGATGCGGCCGTAAGCCTTGAGCGTCGCCTCGACGAGCGCGCCGAGATCGTCCGGGCTGGTGACGTCGGTGCGGATCGCGAAGGCCTCGCCGCCCTCGCCCTTGATGATGCTGGCGGTCTCCTGCGCGGCTTCAAGATTGCGGTCGGCGCAGACGACTTTGGCGCCTTCGCGGGCGAACACGGTCGCAGTCGCCTTGCCATTGCCCCAGCCCGGGCCGATCGAGCCCGCGCCCGCGACGATCGCGACCTTGCCTTGAAGACGTCCAGCCATTCCAGCATTCCCTGCCCTGCGCGCCATCTGATGCCAGCGCCTTCGTGATGGCGACAGCATCGGCACTCGCAGCGGCCGGAGCAAGCGCATGGCATGCAAGCCGGCATGCGCCCCGGCGCCCGGCCTCAGGCGAGCTGTGCGGCTATCAGCGCGATGGCAATGGTGAACCCTGCGACCAGCGCGAACCAGGGCCAGAGCGCGCGCATCGCCTGCCCGGTTTCGGCCGTCGTCGCCTTGATCAGGACCTGGCCCATGGTGACGCGGACCGGGCTGACCGCGGTGAGCAGGCTGCCGGCAACGACCGCGGCGGCGATCACCGCGAGCCTCGCCTCGCCGGCCGGGACGAGCGCGGTCGCGAGCGGCATCGAGACGGCACCCGCGCCGGTATTGGAGCCGGTGAGATAGCCGCCGAGCGCGCCGGCGACCGGGACGATCCCGGCCGACCAGGAGCCGAGCACGCCGCTGACGGCAAGCCCGATGCCGCCGGCGAGGCCGGAGCCGACCATGATCCAGGCCATGCCGACGAGCAGGAAGGTCAATAGCGCCGCGCGTCCCGAGCGCTGCAGGGTCAATCTCATTAACGCCGTCGCCTGCCTTGCCCCGCCCCGGTGCAAAACGACGACGAGCGCGATGGCGATGAGCGGGAGGGCCGGCGAGAGCAGCGGCGCGAAAGCCGAGGCGTCGGCGAAAGGCTTGAAGGACGGGGTCTCCAGCCGGTCATGGATCGCCGGCACCAGCCGCATCAGCGCGAGCGCGACGACCAGCGCGATATAGGGCGCAAGCCGCACCAGCAGCGCCCGGTCGAGCCCGGCCCAGCCCCTGACCCGCAGGAAGCGCAGCAGCATCACCGGCGCCAGCGCCGCGATCGCGGCAAGCTCCAGTGGCAAAGTGAGATTGGCGGCGACCAGCAGGGCCATCAGCAATCCGATGAGGCCGGCCCATTCAAGGCGGTCGGCGAGCGCCGGCGGCAGCCCGGCCTGGCGCGACAGGCGCCAGAACAAAGGCAGCAGCACCGCGCCGAGCAGCGCCGTCACCAGCGCGATCCGCCAGATCAGCGCGGTGAGCGAGACGGAGGCGATGTCGGCACTGATCCTGGTGCCAATGCCGAGCGCGCCCCAGGGCACCAGGATCTGGCTGAAGGTGGCGAGCGCCAGCGCCGGCGCCTTGTCGACCCCGAGCCGGCGGGCGCCCGAGACGGCGACGACATAGCCGACGCCGAAGCCGGTCGCGGTTTCAAGGAACGGCCCGCGCAGCAGGCAGGCCTCGGCCAGCGCGCCATGCTCGGGGCGAGCCGGGTCGGCATCGGCCTGCGCCCGCTCGAGGCTGAGCGAGAAGGCGAGCCCGGCAACGATGACCAGCGTCGCCGGCAGGCCGATCCAGGCGCCGGCGGCGAAATGCCGGGCGATCGCAGCCGCATCCGGATGGGCCGGGCCCGCGAGGAAAGCGACGAGCGCGGCGCAGATCGTGCCGAGCGCTCCGGCGGTCAGCGCCGAACGTCCGGAGAGGATCAGCCCGAGGAAGAGGATGAGCGGCGAGAGCCAGATCAGGACCATGGTCGTCTGGCTTTAAGTCGGCTCAGCCGACATTCAGCCAGCCGAGGCGGATCGGGAAGCCCTCGCCGCCGAGCAGGTTGACCGTCTCGTAGAGCGGCAGGCCGACCACGCCGGTATAGGAACCGACGAGCTTGACGACGAAGGAGCCGGCGATGCCCTGGATGGCATAGGCGCCGGCCTTGCCGCGCCACTCGCCCGAGGCGAGGTAGTTCTCGATATCCTCGTTGGAGAGCCGCTTGAAGCGCAGCCGCGTCTCGACGATGCGCTCGCGGATCGTGCCCGACGGCGTCGCCAGCGCGACGCCGGTATAGACGCGGTGCGCCCGGCCGGAGAGCAGGCGCAGGCAGGCGGCCGCCTCGTCGACGATCTCGGCCTTGGGCAGGATGCGCCGGCCGACCGCGACGACGGTGTCGGCGGCGAGGATATAGGCGCCTTCGAGATCGGGGCGGGCTTTCAGCCCGGCGAGCCCGGCCTGCGCCTTCGCGTGGGCGAGCCGGCGGGCGAGATCGCGCGGACGCTCGCTCTTGAGCGGGCTCTCGTCGAGATCCGACGGCAGCAACGCGTCGGGCTTGAGGCCGACCTGTTCGAGCAGGGCCAGGCGGCGCGGCGAGGCCGAGGCCAGGACCAGTTTCGGCCGCCAGCCCGGCGGTTTCTGGGAGCTGAAGAGATTCAAGTGTCGGCTCGCTGCGCGTCCCGGACGGTTTCCCGCAAGGCTTTAGAGCCAGTTGCGGAATATCCCAAGCCCTCTCCTAGGGAGCCGGCCCCCCAGTCGCTTTGCCCCTCGCGCATGGGATGGCTGCATCTCCTGTGCAATGCGTAGAATTTGAGCGTCGCCATGCATTGTCCCGGATTGCACTAAACGGTTTAGCTTGCCACATGGGACAAGCGGGCGTGGCGGCGACCCGCAAGGCTCGGCCTATGCGGCCCCCTTCTCGTCACCGGAGAGCTTTCGCCATGGCGTCACGAACTGGATCTGCCTCGACCGTCGCGCTGGCGGCGGACGCGCAAAGCGTCCTCGCCCAGATGATGGCGATGCAAGTCGATGCCGGGCTCACCATCGCCATGCGGATGCCCATCCTGGCCAAGGGCGCGCTCGGCGACGCCAGGGGCCAGCGCGAAGCGAGCAAGGCGGTGGTCGAGAAGGCCGCCGCCATGGCGGAGAGCAGCTTCGCCATCGGCCATGCCGCGACACTGTTCTGGTGGAGCATGGCGTTCAACCCGCTGACCCCGAACGGGCTCGGCGAAGCGACGGCCAAGGCCGTCCACAGCACGCTGGAGCCGTTCTCGCGGCGCACCCGCGCCAATGCCAGCCGGCTGTCGAAGCGGCGCTAGGCCTTCAGCTCGGAACTCGGCTCAATTACTGGTTCGGCGACTGTCGGCAACGCGGCCGCAATGGCGTAGTCGCGCTCCAGCTTGCGGTAGCGCGCGACGCTGACCGGGATCAGCGCGAGATAGGCGACGACGACCAGCGCCAGCATCTCGAAGGGGTAGGCGACAAGCAGGCCGGCGACGACGACGACTGCGACGAAGATCGGCAGCACCTGGTCGCGTGGAACGCGGGTGCCGAGCGTCTTTCCGGCATAGCAGGGGATGCGCGAGATCGTCAGGAAGGCGATGAACAGGATGTAGAGGCCGACGAACGGCGCGCCATAATCCTTCACCGGCAGGCCGACGAACTCCAGATAGAACGGCAGCATCGCAGTGATCGCGCCGGCCGGCGCCGGCATGCCGACGAAGAAGTTCTTCTGCCATTCCGGCCGGTTCGGATCGTCGATCATCACGTTGAAGCGCGCCAGCCTGAGCGCCATGGCGCAGGCCAGCGTCAGCACGATGATCCAGCCGAAGGAACGCAGATCGTGCAGGACGAAGGTCCAGAGCACGAAACCGGTGGCAACGCCGAAACAGACGAAATCCGAGAGCGAATCGAGCTCGGCGCCGAACCGCGAGGTGCCCTTGAGCAGGCGCGCGAGGCGCCCGTCGATGCCATCGAGCAGGGCCGCGACGAGAATGCAGATCGTCGCCGATTCGAATTTTCCGTCGACCGCGAGCCGCATTGCGGTCAGGCCGAGGCAAAGGGCGATCAGCGTCACGACATTGGGCGCGATCAGCCGGAACGGGATCGCCTTGAAGCGGGCGCGCTTCGATTCGACGCGTTCAGGCTCGAAAGGAGGAAAGAGGTCGCTCATACCAGCCGGAATACGTGGTTTTGGGGCGGGAGGCTAGCGTGGGGCGAAGTGCATAGCGTCATGCTCGGGCTTGACCCGAGCATCTCAGGACCAGTGAGGCATTGCCTCCTTGTCACGAGATTCTCGGGCCTGCGCTTCGCTCCGCCCGAGAATGACGGCCTTGCCTCAGATCCCCCGGAACGCCCGGCTGATGTCGTTGCCCGAGAAATCGGCCAGCACGGTCTCGCCGGCGATCGCGGTCTGGCCCTCGCCGACCAGCGGGGTGACGCCCTGCGGCAGGTAGACGTCGACGCGCGAGCCGAAGCGGATCAGGCCGAAGCGCTCGCCCTGCCCGAGCGGGTCGCCCTCCTTGACGAAGGGCACGATGCGGCGCGCGATCAGCCCGGCGATCTGGACGACCGCGATGGTGCCGGCCGGCGTCTCGATCGCCAGCGCGTTGCGCTCATTGTCCTCGCTCGCCTTGTCGAGCTCGGCATTGAGGAAGAGGCCGGGCGTATAGGCCATCTTGAGCAGGCGGCCGGCGACCGGGCTGCGGTTCACATGGCAGTCGAAGACGTTCATGAACACCGAGATGCGCGTCATCGGTTCGGCCGGCAGTTCGAGCTCCGGCGGCGGCACGGCGGTGGCGATCTGGCTGATGCGGCCGTCGGCGGGCGAGATCACCAGCCCCTCGCGCTGCGGCACGATGCGCACCGGATCGCGGAAGAAATAGCAGATCCACAGCGTGATCAGCGTGCCGATCCAGCCGAAGGGTCCCCAGAGCTGGCCGAGCACCAGCGTCGCCACCACGCCGATGGCGATGAAGACATAGCCTTCCTTGTGGATCGGCACGATCGTCCGGCGGACGGAGTCGACGAGAGACATGGGCGTTAGTCCTGTTGCTCTTGTTGGCGCGGCGCGCGCATCTGGCAGCGCCTTCACGGCGGGGTTGAGGCCGCATGACGGCGAAGCTGTTTAAGCTTTTGCGGGCTTTTGCGAAAGAGGTGCGGGGATAAACGGGCAATCAATCCCCGGCTTCAAAAACGCGATTATTCTCACCTCGTCCCGTCCGACCAAGGGGGCTGTCGCGAGGCATCGTGCGGCCGGGCGGGAGAGCGGTGTCCGTCTTGAACAGCCGTCGCGGGCTGGAATGGCGGAGGGGCCGCGCCGGGCGAAGCCAGGTCTTGCCCGACCTGAAGGCACGGCGAGGCACCTTGAGAACCGCGCGCGGGGTTCGGGAGCGGCGTGTTCAAGCCGCTTCGACATCTCGACATCGACATTCGACACAGCGGCGAAGGCTGCCGCATCCGGACCCCGCGCACCCCTTGGGATTGCGCTTGCATTTTAAACCCCTCGCGGCGGGAGCCGGCGGGGATTTTGGCGCGTGCTCGACGGCAGTGTGTCGACCGCTGGCCAACTTCGCTGCGAGCACGAATGCCCTCATAGAAACCAGATTTCTCAGCAGCTTGCCTCGACAGGCCAGATAACAGTCTCAAGATCAGCCAGTTTGCTGATCCGCGCTTCCCACCCATCGATGTAGATGTGCCGCAAATCGCTGGCACGATGCAAAATCATGAGTGTCAGCAGCCTTCGTCTCATTTCCGAGTCCAACATCTTTGGCTCCAGACCATACCCGTCGAGGAGACTGCGGACGCGATTGGGTAGACCCGCGCACATGAAGGCGCTCGGACCGAGGAGATCGTACTCGCGCCAGCCGGTCATCACGTCGCCAAAGTCGATCAGAGCCGCGAGGCGCCACTGTCCCAGCTCTTCGGCGAGAAGGAAGTTCTCCGGTATCCACTCGCCAGTCAGGATCACGGGCGGCTCGTACAGCGGCACGGTCGTGGATGCGTCTTGAAGGAGTTCTTCGAGGTCGGATAGGAGGCTTGACGCAAGGCCCTGTCGACGGTGGCGCTCGATACAGCCCGCAACCTGTTTGGTGATGAAATTCGGCCAGGTGGGCTCGATCGTCGAAAGTTCGCCGGGCGCTACCGATTGCACTTCCGCTATCGCCCGGCCGATCTGTCTGAGCACACGCTCCTTTTGAGATTCAGCCAGGGTTGGCCAAGCCACCGATCCGAGAATGCCGTGCAGGCGGGTCATGATGAGGTAGGACCAGCCGTCGCGATTCCCTTCCGCGACAATCTGAGGAATGGGAACCGAGAGCTTTCCACCCAGCAGGCGAAGGGTAGTGCGCTCGGAAACAAACTGGCCCCTGTGGAGAGGCGGAAAGAGCTTCAGCACCAAGCTGCCGTTCAGATCGACAACCAGGTTCGTTCCGGCCTGATAAGGCGCGAGCGTGTCCGCCGAGATATTCTCTGATTTGGCGATGTCGCTGACATGGACGCGCCAGTTTTCTGGCTGCGCGCGCCAGTTCGCGAAGGCTTGCTTATCTGAAATGATGGGAAGTTTAGTCATGTTTGCCGGCAGCGATCAGTTTCCCGTCCTGTTCTTGGAGTAGAAGGAGTTACCCCACCGCCTTCGCCGCCGCCCTGCCCGCGACCCGTCCCGAGAAGATGCAGCCGCCGAGGAAGGTGCCCTCCAGCGCGCGGTAGCCGTGCAGGCCGCCGCCGCCGAAGCCTGCGGCCTCGCCAACCGCATAGAGCCCCGGCACCGGCTCTCCCCTCTGCCCGAGTACGCGCGCCGAGAGATCGGTCATCAGCCCGCCCAGCGACTTGCGCGTCAGGATGTTGAGCCGGACCGCGACGAGCGGACCATGCTTTGGGTCGAGGATGCGATGGGGTTTGGCCGTGCGGATCAGCCGGTCGCCGAGATAGGCGCGGGCGCCGCGCAAAGCCGTGACCTGCAGGTCCTTGCCATAGGGATTGTCGGCGTCGCGGTCGCGCGCCTCTATCTGCGCGCGGAGATGCGCCTCATCGATCAATCCGGCGCCGCCTAGCTCGTTCATTCGGGCGACCAGCCGGGAGAAGTCGGTCTCGACGATGAAGTCCTCGCCCTTGTCCAGAAAGGCCTGGACCGGCGCCGGCATGCCGGCGCGGGCGCGCTGGATCACCTGGCGCCAGCTCTTGCCGGTGAGGTCGGGGTTCTGCTCGGAGCCCGAGAGCGCGAACTCCTTGGCGACGATGCTGCGACTGGTGACGAACCAGGAATGGTCGAAGCCGGTCCTGCGCAGATATTCGAGCGTGCCGAGCGTGTCGAAGCCGGGAAAGAGCGGCACCGGCAGGCGATTGCCGCGCGCGTCGAACCAGAGCGAGGACGGGCCGGGCAGGATGCGGATCGCATGCGCCGGCCAGACCGGCGCCCAGTTGGCGATGCCCTCGACATAATGCCACATCCGGTCGCCATTGATCAGCCGGCCGCCAGCCGCCTCCGCGACAGCGAGCATGGCGCCGTCGACATGGGCCGGCACGCCGGAGAGCATATGCTTCGGCGGCTCGCCCAGGCGCTGCGGCCAGTTGCGGCGGACGAGGTCGTGATTGCCGCCGATGCCGCCGGAAGCAACGATCACCGCCTGAGCCTTGATCGCGAAGCTGCCGGCCACGGTGCGCGAGCTCGCCTGCCCGCGTTCGATGGGACTCTCTTCCAGCACCTCGCCCTCGACACCGTCGACGGTTCCGCCGCTGCGGGTCAGGCCGGTGACGCGGTGGCGGAAGCGCAGCGCGATCAGCCCCTTCTTCTTCGCCTCCGCGACGCGGCGCAGGAAGGGCTCGAGCACACCCGGCCCGGTGCCCCAGGTAACGTGGAAGCGCGGCACGGAATTGCCATGGCCTGTGGCGAGATAGCCGCCGCGCTCGGCCCAGCCGACGACCGGGAACCAGCGCATGCCCTGCCGTTGCAGCCAGCTGCGCTTCTCGCCTGCGGCGAAATCGAGATAGGCGTCGGCCCACTGCCTCGGCCAATAATCTTCATCACGGTCGAATCCGGCCGAGCCGAACCAGTCCTGGCGCGCCAAAGCGAGCGAATCCCTGATCCGCAGGCGGCGCTGCTCGGGTGAGTCGATCAGGAAGAGTCCGCCGAAGGACCAGTGCGCCTGGCCGCCGAGCGATGCCCGCGGCTCCTGCTCGACGATGATGACCTTGCGGCCGGCATCGGCCAGCTCGGCAGCGGCGACGAGCCCGGCAAGGCCCGCGCCGACGATGACCACATCCGCATCGAGCCCCATGCATCCTCCCCGCCGCCGGATTCCCGTTGCGGTTGAGCTTGCCGAGAAATCGCCGGACCGCAAGGGCGGTGTCCAGCCGGCGGCGGAACCGGGGCGGGAGCGACACGTTGCGCAAAGCAACGGGTTAAGCGCGCAAGGAGGCGATGATGGCCAGGACCGCGACGAAACGAAAAGACGACAAGCTGCCGAAATCGGTGAAGGCCGCGGCCAAGCAGCAGCGCCGCATCCAGAAGGACATCGCCCGCGCCGATGCCCGGCCGCAGAAGAAGAAGGATGGCGCGGTGCAGGCCGGCGCACGGCTTTATCCGGTGCCGCCGTTCAAGCCGCAGCACCAGGCGAAACCCGGCTCGGAAGCCGCGCTCGATCCGGCACCGATGTATGACGCGCCCTACTACAAGGGCTCGGGCAAGCTCCAGGACAAGGTCGCGCTGATCAGCGGCGGCGATTCCGGCATCGGCCGCGCCGTCGCGGTGCTGTTCGCGCGCGAAGGTGCCGATGTCGCGATCCTGCATCTCGGTGAGGACGTGGATGCGAAGGAAACGCTCGCCGCGATCGAGAAGGAAGGGCGCCGGGGCCTCGCCATCTCCGGCGACATCCGCGACTCAAGCTTCTGCCGAGATGCCGTCGCGAAGACGGTGAAGGTGCTGGGCGGGCTCGACATCCTCGTCAACAACGCCGCCTTCCAGGTGCATTCGCCGCGCTTCGAGGATCTCACCGAGGAGCATTTCGACACGACGATCCGCACCAACCTGCACGGCTATTTCCACCTGACGCAGGCGGCGCTGCCGCATCTCGGCAAGGGCAGCGCGATCGTCAACACCGGTTCGGTCGTCGGGCTGGAAGGCAGCAAGGAGCTGATCGACTACGCCACGACCAAGGGCGGCATCCATGCCTTCACCCGCTCGCTCGCGGCGCATCTGCTGCCGCGCGGGATCAGGGTCAATGCAGTCGCGCCCGGCCCGGTCTGGACGCCGCTCAACCCGTCGGACCGGCCGGCGGAAGCAGTCGCCGAATTCGGCTCGAAGGTGCCGATGAAGCGGCCGGCCCAGCCCGAGGAGATCGCGCCAGCCTACGTCTTCCTCGCCTCGTCGCATTGCTCCAGCTACATCAGCGGCGAGATCCTGCCGATCATCGGCGGGCATGGCTAAAGAAAGTTCGACCTGGCTGAACCAAACATATGTCATTGCGAGGAGCGCAGCGACGAAGCAATCCAGGGGCGGCAGGCACTGCGGCAAGTCCCACTGGATTGCTTCGCTGCGCTCGCAATGACGAGTCCGGTTCTAGGCTAGGAGCCGGATTAAAGATTTGCCGCAGAATGGTCACGAAAGACTTGGGAACGCCTGGCTCCCCCGGCAGTTCTTTCTACAGGACACATCATCAACCCTGGAGGATGACGATGAAACCGCTGAAGATTGGACTGCTGGCCGGTGCGCTTGCGCTGTCATCGGCCGCGGCTATGGCGCAGGGCGTCGATCTGCGGCCGGAAAACAGCATTCCGAAATATGAGCGCGGGCCTACGAGCAACGACAACGCGCCTTATCGTGGCGGCACCTACAAGCCGGACGATGTCCGCCGGGGCTATGACCAGGGCGGGCATGACGGCGCGCGCTATGAGATGATTTCGCAGCGTGAGGCAATCAGGATCGCGCGCCGTAACGGCGTCGCCGAGATCGACCAGGCCCGCTGGACCGGCAATGTCTGGGTGATCGACGGCTCCGACAGGCGCGGCGACGAGTTGCGTGTCGAAATCAACGCACGCGGCGAGATCGTCGACGTCGATCGCAGCTGACGCGTCGGCAAAGAACGACATGGCGAGAACTGGGCGGCCTTCGGGCCGCCCCTTTTTTTGCCGTCTTCTTCAAGCGTGCCGGGCTAGCGACACCCCGTTGCCGAAGCGCCTCGTCGCCAGCACCGTCAAGGCGAGGAAGATCGCGAGCACGATGCCCTGGGCGATGGCGAAAGGTGGCTCGCTCTGCGTCGGCGCCATATTGTGCAGCACCGTCACCTTGAGGAAGAGCTGCGCGATCAGCACGAAGATCAGCAGGTAAAATGAAAGCACCGCCGTGATCGCGTAGGTTCGGCGCCATGCTCCCTGCAGCCCCTTGCCGTACAGAGCCAATGCAGCGATCGCCAGCAGCACGAGCGAGATCGCCCCGACGATATGCGACGGCAGCACGCCGCTGAACGGAAAGACGTAGCCGGTGATATCGGTCGCGGCCGAGGTCGACAGATAGACGCCGTTCCAGCGCTGGCTGAGATGGCCCTTCAGCAGCGCCGCCGTCATCGGGATTCCCGCGACGATGGCGACGATGCTCAGCCAGGTGTGGAAGCCGACCAGCGTGGTCGGGTCGAGAACGAACATGATGAAGCCCCCCGCTTCAAATGCAGTGCGCCATACTGGCAAATCCGGGGCCATTCTGGCGAGGGCTTTGTGGACGCTTTCTCAACTGGAAGGCTCGATGACCGGTGCTGCGCCCGCCGAGCGCTCTGGCCGCCGGGCTGTGGAGAAATAAGAGCCGGCGACGATTAGTGCGAAGCCCGCCAGCAAGGCAAGGGAGAACGGCTCACCGAGCATCGTGACCCCGAGCAACACCGCTACGGCCGGATTGAGATAGGCGATGACCGTCGCGCGCGACGCGCCGACCTCGGCAATGAGCGCAAAGAGCATCTGGAAGGCCAGAGCCGTGCAGAAGACAGCCAAAGCGATCACGGCTAGGGATGCGTTCAACGCAAAGTGCGCCGGCCAATAGGCCGGGACGAAGGGCAAATAGAGGACGGAAGCGACGATGAGCGAAGCGACGACCACCGCGCCATCGTCGGCATCTGCGAGCCTGCGCGCCACGATGATCGGCCCCACCGCATAGCCGAGCGCGCTCGCGCCCAGGGCCAGCACCGGCCAGAGCTCCACCGGCTGCTCGTCGAAGCCGAGCAGCGCGACGACGCCGGCCAGGCCAAGGCCGAGACCAACGAGCCGGCCTGCCCCGAGCCGCTCGCGCGAGAGCACGACGCCCAGGATCGCCGCGATGATCGGCGTCAGCGCGATGATCAGGCCGGCGAGCGAGCTCGTGACCCGCGTCTCGGCGAAGCCGATCAGGAACCAGGGACCGCTGATCTCGGCGAGCGTGAACAGGATCAGCCAGCCCGGCTTGCGGAAACCGGCCATGATGCCATTGCCGCGCAAGGCGAACGGCAACAGCACCAGCGCTCCGATGGCGGCGCGGCCGAAGGCGACGATGATCGGGTGATAATCGACGAGTGCGACCTTGATCAGCAGATAGGGCACGCCCCAGATCACACCGAGGGCGAGGAAGAGCAGCAAGGCCTTCCGGCTCATTCCGACATGTCCTTCCTGAACAACGCGGTCAGCCAGCGACCCTCGCGACCATCAAAGGAGTGCGACCAGAGCAATCCGAGGCCGAGCACGGCCAGGGCGGCGATGATCTCAGCGCGCGGCCACAGGGCGACGTAATACTCGCTCCCCGTCGAGCCGATTTCGACGCTCTCACCCTCCCCCTCCCGGAGCGCGAGCAGGAAGACACCATCGTCGCGGATTGCCTCGGCGATCCTGGCGAAGACCGAGGGCAGGAGCTCGCGTTCGACGTGCTGGAGCACGTGCAGCGCCAAGACCCCGTCATAAGGACCGCCGAGCGGATCGCTGATCACGTCGAGGCGCTCGGCCCGGCGGCCGCGCGAGGCCTGGAACTGCACGAAAGACTCCGCACCGTCGGTGCGCCTGACAAAGAGAGCCCGTTCTTCCAGCCAGTCGGCATCCCAGCCCGGGCCGGAGCCGATCTCGAGCAGGCAGCTGCCCGGTTCAATGGCTTTCAGCAGCTCGACCAGCGCTGGCTGATCATCCGCCTCCAGCTTCGGAGCTGTCGTTTGCGCGTAGTCGTCGGCGCAGCCCTCATAGCCGACGAGGGTCGATGTATTGGAAGCCGAGCGGTTAGCCTTTCCGCTCCCCCTGGCTATGTCCGACGCTGTCATGTCGTGCTCCCATTTCCACTGCGCTCCAGGGGTATCCAGATCGTCAGGCCGCCGAGCCCTGTCCCCGGGTCGAAGGCATCATTGTGGAATTCGAGGACGGGACCGTTCGCCGCGTTGAGGCCTGCGGCAGGCAGCGCCTCGTTCCAGATCGCCGTATAGGTGTCGTAGATCGTCGAGACATGGTCGCGATGGTCGAAGACCGCGCAGGTCCCCGATTCAATGTCCAGAGCGGCGAGCGGCTTGCGGGGCGAGGAGACCGAGCGGACCTCGGTGGCGCACATATATTCGAAGCAGCCATCTTCGTCCGGCGCGCGGCAGACGCCGATCGGTATCCCCGGGGCCTTGTCGGCGATGTCGGCATAATGGTCGCACATGAACGCCTGCCATTGCGCCGGTATCCCGATCGCCGATTCAAAGGAGCATGGCGCGGACAGGCCGACGAGGCGCAAACGACGCAGCTCCCGCAAGCTCGGGATCGGTGTCCGGGCGCGGCCATTCGTCAGTCGCAACGGAGCGACGAGCTCGAGCCTGCCCAGGCTACCGCTGTTGCGGACCTCCTCCGGCGTGGCGCCGAACTGCTCGCGAAAGGCGCGGGTGAAGGCCTCGTGCGAGCCATAGCCGAATTCGAGCGCGACCGAGAGGATGTCGGGGGCACCGGCAGCCAGGCGCTTGGCCGCCTCGCTCAATCGCCGCGCCCGGAGATAGGCCATCACCGGCCAGCCGCTCGCCGTGCCGAAGGCATTGGCCAGATGCGAGCGTGAGACGTTGCAGGCTGCCGCGATCGAGCCGAGCGTCAGCTCCCGGCCCGAATTGCGCTCGATCACCCAAAGCGCCTTGTCGGCAAGCGACATGCCCCGGCTCCTCCTGCGAGAGCCCCGTGCATATCACCCGATTTGGCCGGTCGCTTGATCGTTCGTCCACGACCTGCGGCATTGCACAGTGTCCTGAACGACCCTTCCACGGCGCCACACTCCGGCAAATGCGCCCGACGAGGGTAGCCGGCCCCCTGCCGGCTCCACCGCTCTACTGGACCTTGACTCCCGTTCGCTTCATCAGCAGCGCCCATTTCGGAGTTTCGGCTGCGATCAGCGCGGCGAAGGCCTCGGGCGCGCTGAAGATCGGCTCGGCGCCGATCGCGAACAGCCGGCTCCTAACGCCTGTTTCCGAGCCGATCACGGCGAGCTCGGCATGAAGACCGAGGATCATCCCTGCCGGCGTGCCGGCCGGGGCGAGCAGCCCGAACCAGGCGACGGCCTCGAAACCCTCATAGCCGAGTTCGATCATGGTCGGGATTTCGGGTGCAACGGCCAGCCGCTGGCGCGAACTCGCCGCAAGCGCCCGCAGCTTGCCCTCTCGCACCAGCGGCAGGGCGGTCGCGACATTGGCGAAGAAGAAACCGATATTGCCGTTCAGCACATCCGGCAACGGGCTGTTGCGATAGGGAACATGGGCAATGTCGATGCCCTCTGTCCGCTTCAGCATCTCGCCGGCGCGGTGCGAGGAGGTGCCGGCGCCGGCCGAGGCGTAGGTCAGCTTGCCGGGCTCCGATTTGGCCAGGGCGACGACGTCGGCGACGGAGCGGATGGGCGAGCCGGCGGCGACCACGAGCAGGTTCGGCGTCACGACGATCTGGGAAATCGGCGCGAGGTCACGCTGCGGATCGAACGGCATCGCTTCATAGATGGCGGGATTGACGGTGATCGCGGCATCGCCAGCGAGCACCAGCGTATGGCCGTCCTTCTCTGCCTTGGCGACATGGTCGACGCCGATATTGCCGCCGGCACCGGGCATGTTGACGACGATCGCAGGCCGCTCCCAGCGCTCCGCCAGCAGCCGCGCCACGAGATCCGGGGCGGAGCCGGCGGCAAAGGGTACGATCAGCCGCAGCGGCGGCCGATCCGCCGCCCTGAGCGGCCGCGCCGGAGCGAGGCCGAGCCCGGCCAATCCCGCCAGTATTCCACGTCGCGTCAGCATCGCGCCCTCCTGCCTCGCCGATGACGCCGATCATGCGTCGCCCGAGCGGCTGCTGTCCTGTCGTTGAACTGAAGGTTTTCTGATGGTTTGCTATCCGCAGTCGCCGCGGAGCCTGTGCGATGAGCGAAATTGAAGGTGAACCACGATCGCCCGAAGGAGGCGACATGCCGTTCCGCATCGGCGGCTGGCGCGTCGAGCCGCAGCTCGATGAGGTTTCGCTCGACGGCGAGGCGGTCAAGCTTGAGCCACGGGCAATGCGCGTCCTCCTCGCTCTGGCGCGCGAGCCGGGACGGCTCGTCACCAGCGAGGCTCTGCTCGATCAGGTCTGGCCGAACCTGACCGTGACCTCGAACTCGCTCTATCAGGCGGTCGGCGACCTGCGCCGGGTGCTCGGCGCCGACAAGGCGACCCAGGTCTTCATCACGACGGTATCGCGTCGCGGCTACCGACTGGTCGCGCCGGTCGAACGCGCGAAAGAGGAACAGCGCCGCCCGGCTCCGGGCGTGGCGCGCCTCGGCCCGCGTTCGGTCGCGATCCTGCCCTTCGGCGCGCCGAACTTGCCGGAAAGCCACGGGTTCCTCGCCGAAGTCCTGCTCGACGACCTGATCGACGAGGTCTCGCGCCACCCGGCGATCGTCGCCATCGCGCGCGGCACGATGCTGACCTTCGCCGGCCGGCCGGTCGATCCGCTGCTGGTGGCGCGCGACCTTGGCGTCGGCTTCGTTGTCGAGGGACGGCTGCTGCTGGCGGCGGAAGAGCTGCGTGTCAGCCTCAGATTAATCGACGGCAACGGCGGTCGACAGGTCGTGGCCGAGGAGACCGCCTTCGCGCTGGCCGACTGGGCGAACAGCGGCCGGCTCACCATGGCGCGGGCAGCGCGGCGCCTGCTGCTCGAACTGGCGGAAGGCGCCACGCGTGGCCCGCCGGTCGAGGGCGGTCGCGATCTCCGCGCGATCGAGGCCGCGATGCGCGCCTGGGTCGAGCTCTATTGCCGCCCGCAGACGCCGGAGAGCAACGAGCGCGCCTGGCGCTGGGCGGAGGAAGCGCTGGCACTCGATCCCGATTCGGCCATCGGCCTCAATGCGCTCGCCTTCTGCGAATGGCGCGCCGCGCAATATGGCTGGCGTCCGCAAGAGCGCGCCGTGCTGCTGACGGCCGCCCTCGAACACGCCCAGCGCGCCATCGACCTCGCCCCGCGCAACCCGGACCCCTACTACACGCTGGCGCTGGCGACCCTTCTCGCCGGCGATCTCAACCGGGCGGAGGCGGCGCTGCGCCATTGCATCGGGCTCAACGCGTCCTATGCGCCGGCCCATGCCCTGCTCGGGCTCGTCCGCACGATGCAGGGCTTTCCGCAGGAGGCGGCCGCGCTCTGCGCCCGCGCCTTCGCGCTCAGCCCCTATGAGCCCCTGCGCGCGATCTGGCACTGGATCGTGGCCTGGGCGGCGATCGTGCTCGACGAGGACGAGACCGCTCTGGCGCAGGCCGAGCAGGGCATCGCCGCCAATCCACATTTCCCCACCTGCTATGTCGCGGGCGCGATCGCGGCCAGACGCCTCGGCAAGAACGCCCTGGCCGCCCAATATGCCAGGGCGCTCAGCGCCTCGCCGACCTTTGGCAATCTCGCCGACATCGCCGAGAACCTGCCGGCGCTGCACTTTGCGCCGCTGCGATCTGCCTATCTGGCCGATCTTGCAGCCGCCGGCCTGCCGGACGGCGGCGCTGCCGACGTCACTGCGTCAGGCTGACCCTGACGCTCTGCCCCTCTTCCTGCGTCGCCCGCTGCAGCGTCGCCTTGGCCTCGTCGACCTGGCGCTGGCGGTTCCAGAGCGCGGCGTAGACGCCGTCGGCGGCGAGCAATTCGCGGTGATGGCCGCGCTCGACGATCAAGCCCTTGTCGAGAACGATGATCTCGTCGGCGTTGACCACGGTGGAGAGCCGGTGCGCGATCACCAGCGTGGTGCGGCCCTCGCTGACCCGGTCGAGCGCGTCCTGGATCTCTTTCTCGGTGAAGGAATCGAGCGCCGAGGTCGCCTCGTCGAGCACCAGCACCGGCGGCCCTTTCAGGATGGTGCGGGCGATGGCGACGCGCTGCTTTTCACCGCCGGAAAGCTTCAAGCCGCGCTCGCCGACCGAGGTCTGGTAGCCTTCCGGCAGCGACTTGATGAAGCGGTCGATCTGGGCGAGCCGGGCGGCGTCCTCGATCTCGGCTTGCGTCGCCTCGGGCCGGCCATAGCGCAGATTGTATTCGATGGTGTCGTTGAACAGCACCGTGTCCTGAGGGACCATGCCGATCGCCGAGCGCAGGGAGACCTGCTGGATTTCGGCAATGTCCTGTCCGTCGATCAGGATGCGCCCGGCTTGCGGCTCGTAGAAGCGGAAGAGCAGGCGCGAGATCGTCGACTTGCCGGCGCCCGACGGGCCGACGATCGCGATAGTCTTGCCGGCGGGCACCTCGAACGAGATGCCGCGCAGGATTGGCCGCTCCGGCACATAGGCGAAGTGGACGTCCTCGAAGGTGACGGTGCCGGCGCGGACGTCGAGAGCGGGAGCACCCGGCTTGTCCTGGATTTCGGGATCGCGGCCGATCAGCTGGAACATCTGCTCGATGTCCAGCGTCGCCTGCTTGATCTCGCGATAGACGGTGCCCATGAAATTCAGGGGGATGTAGAGCTGGATCAGCATGGCGTTGATCAGCACGAAATCGCCGACCGTGTTGGTGCCGGCCTGGAAGCCGCGCACGCACATCACCATCGAGATGGTCAGCCCCGCTGCGAAGATCGCGGCCTGGCCGAAATTGAGCCAGGCGAGCGAGGTGTAGGCCTTGATCGAGTTGCGCTCATAGCGCGCCATCGAGACGTCGTAGCGCGCCGTCTCGCGCGCCTCGGCGCCGAAATACTTCACGGTCTCGTAGTTGAGCAGCGAGTCGATCGCCTTGGCGTTGGCGTCGGTGTCGGACTCGTTCATCTGGGCCCGGATGGCGATGCGCCATTCGGTGGCCTTGATGGTGTAGGCCATGTAGCCGACCACCATCGTCACCAGCACGACGACATAGCGCCAGTCGAACAGCCAGAGCAGCACGCTGATGATCAGGGTGACCTCGATGATCACCGGCACGAGCTGGTTGAGGCCGAGGCGGACCATCTCCTCGATGCCGTTGCGGCCACGCTCGAGCACGCGCGTCAAACCGCCGGTCTTGCGCTCAAGATGAAAGCGCAGCGAGAGATGGTGGAGATGGCCGAAGGTCTGCAGCGCCAGCGTCCTGACCGCATGCATGAAGACCGGAGCGAAGATCGCGTCGCGCAACTGTACGAAGGCGGCCGAGCCGACGCGGGCAAAACCGTAAATCACCGTCAGCGCCAGCGGCGCGCCGACCAGAAAGGGCAGCCAGTTCGACAGCGTCGTCGGGTTGTTGGCGAGCGCGTCGGTCGCCCATTTGAACGCGAAAGGTACGCCCATCAGCACGAGGCGGCCGATCACCAGCAGCACGAAGGCGGCGACGACGCGCTGGCGCAGATCGGCCCGCTCCGGCGGCCAGAGATAGGGCCAGAGCGCCTGGAATGTGGCGATGAAGCCGGAGCCGGGCTGGAGCACGGTGGGGCGCGCTAGAGGCGCCGAGACCGGCGTGGCAGGCGAGGACATTGAAATGCTTCCAAATGGAACCGCCGATATAGGTGGATTCTCTGGGGAATGCAGGGGGCAGGAGAAGGAAATTGCGGAAACGCCTTGCCTCTCCCTATCCGTCATTCCGGCCGCAGCGAAGCGGAGCGCCGGAATCCATCGTAGAGCTCCAGTGCCCTTCGATGGATTCCGGAGCTGCGCGCCTTCGGCGCTTGTCCGGAATGACGAGGCCTTCTTGCAAAGGATGAGGCTGAAGCTCAGCCCGCCCGTGCATTCTCCCAAACAATGTCCGCCTGCCGGCTGCTTTCGATCACCAATCGCGCATTGGGCAGGTCGTTGCCCTCGACCCAGGCGCGTGCGGCCTCCTCGCTGCGGCCGAGGTCGGTCCAGCGGGCGAGCAGCCGGCGGTCCAGCTCGGCGATCGCCACCTCGATGAAGATGGTCAGATCGAAGAGCGGCAAGATCTCGGTCCAGGGCGGCCGGTCGAGCAGGAGATAATTGCCCTCGACCAGCACGAAGCGGGCATCGGCGGGGACGATCGCCGCGCCAGCGCGGGATAGATCGGCTTCGCGATCGAAGACCGGCACTGCCACAGCCTCCTCGCCCGAACGGATGCGCCGCAGCGTCGCCACGAGCCCGGCGCAGTCGAAGGTCTCGGGCGCGCCCTTGCGGTTGCGCAGGCCCATCGCGTCCAGCACGGCATTGTCGAAATGGAAGCCGTCCATCGGCACCAGCGCCGCCTCGCCGGCCGGCAGCGCCGCGAGCAGTTGCTCGCTCAGCGTCGACTTGCCGGCTCCCGCAGGGCCCGCCAGCGCGACGACGATGCGGCTCAGACCGCGCGCTTGCTCGACGATCCTGGCGGCGATGTCCTCCGCGGTTTGCATGGTCAAAGGCCCAGAATCTCCACTGTCCCGACGCAGGATCGACGACGCCCGCGGCGCCTGCAACCGGGCGCTGCCGCCATGAAGCGGGACCGATCAGGCCTTGTTCTCGTCGCAACTGCGATGTCAGACTGGACTAAAGCCTTTAAAGGCTGAGCCTTGGAGAAGACGCCCATGACGCTTCGACGCATCCTTCCGGCCGCCTGCGCGCTCGCGCTGCTGACGACCC
This sequence comes from Allobosea sp. Tri-44, assembly GCF_004123845.1. Taxonomy (GTDB): domain Bacteria; phylum Pseudomonadota; class Alphaproteobacteria; order Rhizobiales; family Beijerinckiaceae; genus Allobosea. The sequence goes on from NZ_NBDP01000030.1 coordinate 86,383, forward strand.
TGCCGGCTCTGGCGCAGTCCCGCCCACCGGCGCAGGTCAAGATCACCAATGGCCGCACCGTGCCACTGCAGACGCTGGAGATCACCACAACCGGTGAGCAGGCCCGGCTCGTCGCCAAGCTCGCCAAGCCGCTGGCGCCCGGCAAGAGCGTGTCGCTCAAGCTGAACAAGCCGGCCGGCTGCAGCTACTACGTCCTCGGCAAGTTCAGCGACGAGAGCGAAAGCGACAATGACGGCATCGACCTCTGCAAGGAGAAGTCGCTGCGCCTGACGGAGTGAGACTTTTCCTTCTCCCCTCGGGGGAGAAGGTGGCAGCGCGAAGCGCTGACGGATGAGGGAAGGAAGGGCGAGCGGGTAACCGGCTCACCCGGTCGACCCGCCCTCATCCCCCTGCCGGGACCTTCTCCCCCGAGGGGAGAAGGACGACTTCATGCCGTCGCGCCCTCGCGCATCAGCTTGTAGGTGATCGAGTCGACCAGCGCCTGGAACGAGGCGTCGATGATGTTGGCGCTGACGCCGACGGTGGTCCAGCGCTCGCCGGTCTCATCGGCGGATTCGATCAGCACGCGGGTGACCGCATCGGTGCCGCCCTGGAAGACGCGGACCTTGTAGTCCACCAGCCTGAGGCCGCCGATCAGCGACTGGTAGCGGCCGAGATCCTTGCGCAAGGCAAGGTCGAGCGCATTGACCGGGCCGAGCGCGCTTTCGGCGACCGAGATCAGCGATTCCTCACCGACCTTCACCTTGACGATCGCCTCCGAGAAAGTGACGAGCTCGCCCAACGCATTGTAGCGGCGCTCGACATTGGCGGTGAAGCGCTCGATCTCGAAATAGGCCGGCAACTCGCCCAGGATGCGCTTGGCGAGCAGATAGAACGAGGCATCCGCCCCCTCGAAGGCGTAACCCTGCGCCTCTTTCTCCTTCAGCTCCTCCAGCACACGCGAGAGCCTTGGATCATCGCGGCCGATGGTGACGCCGATGCGTTCCAGCTCGGCGACGAGGTTCGATTTGCCGCCCTGGTCGGAGACCAGCACCTTGCGGACATTGCCGACCAGATCGGGCGCGACATGCTCGTAGGTGCGCGGATCCTTCAGCACGGCGGAGGCATGGATGCCGGCCTTGGTGGCGAAGGCGGAGGCTCCGACGAAGGGCGCGTGCCGGTTCGGCGCCCGGTTCAGCATCTCGTCGAGCGCCCGCGAGACATGGGTGAGCTCGCCGAGCTCGGCCTCGCCGACCCCGAGCGTGAAGCGGCGATTATAGCGCTCCTTCAGTTTCAGCGCGCCGATCAGCGTGACGAGATTGGCGTTACCGCAGCGCTCGCCGAGCCCGTTGAGCGTGCCCTGGATCTGGCGCACGCCCGCCTCGACCGCGGCGAGCGAGTTGGCGACGGCACAGCCGCAATCGTCATGGGCGTGGATGCCGAGATTCTCGCCCGGCACGACCTTGGCCACCTCGGCGACAGTCCCACTGATCTCATCCGGCAGCGTGCCGCCATTGGTGTCGCAGAGCACGACCCAGCGCGCACCGGCCTCATAGGCGGCGCGGGCGCAGGCAAGCGCATAATCGGGATTGGCCTTGTAGCCGTCGAAGAAGTGCTCGCAATCGAGCATGACCTCGCGGCCGGCCGCCTTGGCGGTGGCAACGCTGTCGCGGATGCCGTCGAGATTGTCCTCGAGCGAGATCTCGAGCGCGACATGGACATGATAGTCCCAGCTCTTGGCGACGAAGACGATCGCGTCAGCCTTGGCGTCGAGCAGTGCGGCGATGCCGGGATCGTTCGAGGCCGAGCGCCCTGCCCGCTTGGTCATGCCGAAGGCGGCGAACTTCGCCCGCTTCGTCGGCTTCTGCGCGAAGAAGGCGGTGTCGAGCGGGTTGGCGCCGGGGTAGCCGCCCTCGACATAGTCGATGCCGAGCTTGTCGAGCATCGCTGCGACCGCGCGCTTGTCGTCGAGCGAGAAATCGACGCCCGTGGTCTGGGCGCCGTCGCGCAGCGTCGTGTCGAAGAGGTGGATGCGGGCGAGCGTCGCTTCGCCGCCTTTGCGCGGCGCAGCCTCGGCCAGCGTGGCATGTGCCGCGACGCTCATCGCCTCACTCGCAACCGGTAGCGCAACACCTTCGGCATCACCATGGCGAGCATGACGAGCTTCATCGCGATCGAGAGCGAACCACGCTTGCGGATCTTCGGGGTCTGGTTGGTCATTGTTGTTGGTCTTCTTTCAGTACGGTCGGCAGAGGCCGCAGGTCGACAGGCGTATCGGGATCGATCTCGCCGATCATGGCGGGCTTGAGGTCGTAAATGCCCGAAATGGCCTCGAGCGCTGCAGGCGCATCGAGATTGACGCCCCATGACGCCATGGTGCGGACAAAGGCACGGGTCGTCATCAAGGTGACGGGATAGTCGACCTCGAGGAACAGGTTGGGGACTTTGCGGTCCTCATAGAGCACCACGGCGGACGAGGTTTCGTCCGGCCGCCAGAAGTCGACGAATTCGCGCAGCGCGAGTTCGCCGGAATTGCGCAGGCTCGCCTTGAGGCGCGCCTCTTCCTCCGGCGAGCGCTCGCGCGCCTTCAGCGAGCGGATGCCTTCGCCGATCACGGTCGGCACGCGCAGCAACGCCGCGCCTTCGCTTTCGATCCAGTTGCGAATCTCTAGCGCGAAAGGCTTGGTCTCATCGCCGACCAGTTCGTCCTCGACGCGATCGACCAGCACGATCCGGCGGTTCAGCCGCGGCAACATGGCGAGCAGCCCTGCCGCAGCCAGACGCAGGAGCGGCCCCGCATCGGCGATGATGATCGGCTCGCGCGAGGCGGGAGTCATCACCGCTTCACCTCCCAGCTCGTTGTCAGCTCGCCGGTCGCCGGGTCCTTGCCGTCCATGAGCACGATGCCCATCGCGACGAGCTCGTCGCGGAGGCGGTCGGACTCGGCGAAATTCTTCGCCTTGCGGGCGGTCAGGCGAGCGGCGATCGACGCCTCGACCCTTGCCCGCAGGGCATCATCGATCGCAGCCACGGCCACCTGCGGCAGAGCGATACCGAGCAGGATCAGGCTTGCCTTGAGGCCGGCATAATCCCCTGCCTTGCGCAGAGCGTGCAGCTCGGCGAGCACCTGCGAGGTGTTGAGGTCGTCCGCCAGCGCTTCGATCACCGCGGTCGGAACCTGCCCGGCCTCAGCCGCTCCGGCAGCTGCCGCCCAATCGGACAGCGTCTTCTCCGCCTCTTCCAGCGCCTTCACCGTCCAGTCGATCGGCTGGCGGTAATGGGTCTTGAGCATGGCAAGGCGCAGCACCTCGCCGGGCCAAATCCGCCCGCCGAAAGTGTCGGTCGCCAGCAGCTCGTTGATGGTGACGAAGTTGCCGAGCGACTTCGACATCTTCTCGCCTTCGACCTGCAGGAAGCCGTTGTGCATCCAGTAGTTTGCCATGCGCGGCGCACCGCCCGCCGCACCGAAGGCGCAGCAGCTCTGGGCCAGCTCGTTCTCGTGATGCGGAAAGACCAGATCGATGCCGCCGCCATGGATGTCGAAGACGTTCCTGGCGGGATCGTCGCATTGCAGGCCGCCACCGAAGGGCTCGAGCAGCGTCTTCATCGACATGGCCGAGCATTCGATGTGCCAGCCGGGGCGACCGGGCGTGGAAATGCCGGCCGGCGACGGCCAGCCCGGGTCGATCCCGGCGCGGCTCGGCTTCCACAGCACGAAATCCATCGGATCTCTTTTATAGGGAGCCACATCCACTCGTGCCCCGGAGATCATCTCGTCGAGCGAGCGCCGAGCGAGCGAGCCGTAGCGCGGCGCCTCCTTCAGGCCGGCGACGGCCGGGACGTGGAAGAGCACATGCTCCTCGGCGACATAGGCGACACCACGGGCGATCAGGCGCTCGATGATCGCCTTCATCTCCTCGATATGGCCGGTGGCGCGCGGCTCATCGTCGGGCCGCAGATTGCCGAGCGCATCGACATCGGCGTGGAACTGCGCCGTCGTCGTCTGCGTGACCTTCGCGATCGCCTGGTTCAGCGGCAGCTCGGGAAAATCGCGCGCGGCGCGGGCCTTGATCTTGTCGTCGACGTCGGTGAGGTTGCGGGCATAGCGGACATGGCCCTCGCCATAGAGCTGCCGCAGCAGCCGGTAGAGCACGTCGAAGACGATGACCGGCCGGGCATTGCCGATATGGGCGTAGTCATAGACCGTCGGGCCGCAGACATACATGCGCACGTTATGGGGATCGACGGGGGTGAAGACCTCCTTCGTCCGCGTCAGCGTGTTGTAGAGCCTGAGGGTCGGCTGCATCGAAGCGGTGTCCTGGCGAGAAGGCGACAAAAACGGCTTATCCTGGCCGCTGGCCGGGGCGCTGTCTGTCTTTTCGCTTATGACGAGGACGTGAGCAGCCGGCCAGCGAAAGCTAGCGGCAAATAATGCAAATAATGGCGAGGGCTCGCGTCATCCAGCCGTGATGCCTGTCATGTGCGCTTACGTCAAGTGGCAGCTGCGCAACGCTTGCGCGCCATCGCCTCGCCTTCCCGCGATTTCAGCTCTCTTCGCCGCAATGCCGCCACAAGCGCCCGGCGGTTTGCGCGCAACCAAGATTGCCGTGGTTCACGCAGTCTTAACCATTTGGAACCAGTTTGACATGTCGAAGGTTCAGCCCCGGTCGGGTCTCAAGGACAGTATCATGCGCCGCGCCGTTGCTCTGGTCGGGCTCTTCGGAATCCTCGGCGCCGGAATGTCGCTCGTGCTGCTGCCCGCGACCGGAACAGTCGCGGCCCCGAAGGCCGAGCGCACCTATCTGATCCCAGCTGGAGACGGCTACGGCGTCGCCGACTGCATCGCCAGCAAATCCGAATGCGGCCAGATCGTCGCCGACGCCTGGTGCGAGTCGCAAGGCCACCGCGTCGCCACCGCCTATGGCCTCGCCGCTCCGGAAGATTTCACCGGCTCGACCCCGCGCCAGGCCAGCGCAACCCCGGCCGAACAGCCGCTCGCCATCACCTGCGGGGGCTAATCCCGACGGGCGAGTTCCCCCCGGATCGACGCAAGCGGTATCGTTAGCAGCCGCGGACGGTCCTCGGCTGTATCGAGAATCGTTGGCTCATGATCCGCTCAGCGCTCGTCGCCGCCTTCGTCCTGACGACACTCCTGCCGGCCCACGCCTTCGAGGGCCGCTATCGAACGCTCGGCGGCAGCATGACGATCCGCCCGGCGGGGGCCGGCGTACTCAAAGTCGATATCGAGATCGGCAGCAGGAGCTGCGTCGGCGTCATTTCGGCACGCGGCCGTCCCCAGGGCGATCGGCTGGTGGCCGAGGCCAAGGAATACGACGACGTCTGCCGCCTGGACATCCGCCGCCGGGGCCGAGCCCTTACGATAACGGAGACCGGCAGCTGCGCTCATTTCCACGGCGCGAACTGCAACTACACCGGCGACTATACGCCCCGCTAGAGAGGGCGATCGGGACGCGCCTTATCTCACCCATTCCGAGCATTTCGGCACCTCGCCCATCCCGCCCCAGGGCATGATCGGCACGCTCGAGGTCGAGTTCTGCGGCGAACCGTCGATCAGCTTGTCGGTGTAGACCATGTAGATCAGGACGTTGCGCTTGGTGTCGCAGCCGCGCACGATCTGCATCTTCTTCCAGATCAGCGAGCGGCGCTCGCGGAAGACGACGTCGCCCTGCGAGAACTTCTCCTTGATCTTCACCGGGCCGATCTGGCGGCAGGCGAGCGAGACCTCCGAAACCTCCTCGGCAACGCCGAACATGCCGGAGACGCCGCCCTTCTCGGGCACAGTGTAATGGCAGGCGACGCCCTCGACGACCGGGTCGTCGACGCCGTAGACGGCGAGCTTGTCGTCCGGGGTCAGCATCTTCCAGACCGTCGACTTCCTGAAGATCAGGTCCTCCTGCGCGAAGGCCGGCGCAGCGACGCCAGCGAGCGCGAGAACAGCCGAGACGGCGAGAAGGCAACGACGAAAGCTCATCCAGATTCTCCCAGAGCATTCCCGCAGAGGGGCCGGCAAGATATGGGATGGCACGCGCCGCCGCACCAGTGCGTGGCGATCGATAAGCAAATCACGCAACAGGGCGACGACATGCTGCCGCAGCTGGAAACTGAGCGAATCCTCCTGAAGCCGCGCTCCGACGCCGATCTCGACTTCGTCGCCGCGCTCAATGCCGATCCGGAGGTCATGCGCTATATCGCGGCAGTCGGCGATCCGGCGATGGGGCGCGAGGGCGTCGCAGGGCGCAGCTTCCTGCATGTCGAGCGCGGGCTCGGCTACTGGACCGTGTTCGCCCGGACCGACGAAAGCAACCCGCTCGGCTATGTCGGACTCATTCCGGATGGCGACGATCCGGAGCAGGCCCAGATCAGCTATCGCTTCGCCGCCCGGCATTGGGGACGGGGCTTCGCCCGGGAGGCGGTGGATCGGCTACTCCGCTACGGCTTCGAGACGCTCGAGCTGCCGGAGGCCCTCATCGTCACGCATCCGCAGAACGCAGCATCGTTGCAGCTGGCGGCGCGGCTCGGCTTCGAATCGGCGCCGAGCGAGACCGAGATCCTGATCGGCGCAACGCCGGTGCCCGCGGTCCGCTTCCGCCTCCGGCGCGTTTACATCGCGACCTGACGATTGCTAGCGCCGGTCGGTGCCATAGCTGTCGAGCGTCGCCGTGCGCCGGGCGATGAGATCCGCCCGGCAGCTCGGGAAATGCAGCACCTGCCCTTCCCGGCCGAAATCGCCATTGGCGTAGAATTGGCAGGCTTTTTCCTTGAAGGCGTTCCAGGCGCGCTGCTCCTCGAGCAGGTCCTTCTTCGTCGCCGGCTCGCTCGCCGCATAGAGCCGCTTCCAGGCGGCGTTCAGCTTGGCATCCTCGCGCGCGACCCATGCCCCGCCGCAGGCGGCCCAGGCAGGATTGGTGCCGTCCGATGTGTCGATGCAGCGCTTATAGGCGTCGTCAGCCGCCGCCGGCACGACCAGCGCGCCGAAGACGCCGGCAGCCAACAAGGTACGCGCGAAGCCGCGCATGCTCAGGCAGCGATCGGCTTGAAGGCGAGATAATAGGCCGCGATCGCGCCGACGAAGCCGAGCCCGGTCAGCACCAGCTTCAGCCGGGTGAAGCCGCTGGCGAAGGCGACCGTGCCGTCCTCGACCTTCGGATAGCGATCGAGCAGGCGGGCGATGGCGAAATTCTCAGCAACGTCGCAGAGCCCGCCGAAGAGCCAGCCGCCACCGCACAGAGTTGCCACCCACCAAGGATAGCCGCGCATCGAGAGGCCGGCGACGATCAACGCGCCGACGACCGCATAGACCAGCGCGAAGGCGAGATCGGCCGGCAGCAGCTTGTTGCGGTAGATCGCCCGGCGTTCGGGGCCGTAGAGCGAGAAGAGTTTTTCGACATCTTCCTTGGTGAAGCCGTTGAAATCGCTCTCCAGCGCCCGGTCGACGCGCAGGCTGCGCGCCCAGAGCCAGGACAGGAGCAGCGTCAGCACCACCAGTGCCGGCCCCCAGAAGAAGAAGCCGAGCGGGATCAAAGTGGGGTAGAAGGTCGGCAGATCTTCCATCAGGCTCACGGCTCCAGGGCGTCGTGAGCCGAGCCTACCTCGCCTCGTGCGCCAGCGCCACGGCCTCGCGCAGAACCCGCTCGTCGCCGATGTGATTGGCGAGGATCAGGACGAGGCGGGCATTGAGCGCAGCGCTCTCGCGCTCGTCGAGATCGCGATGCGCCTGGGCCAGCAGGCGGAAGGCCGCATCGGGATCGGCGAAGCGTGTTTCGCGGGCGAGCCCACTCGCGGGGGTCATGGCAACCGCTGCATTCATCCCCTGCCCTCCATCCGCTCGATCGCAACCTCGATCGCAGCGCGCTTGGGTTTCGGGAAGCGTGCCGCGACATGCCCGTCCGGCCGCAGCAGCACGGCCGCGCCAGAATCCAGGGCGTAGCGGCGGCGCAGCGTCTCGTCGCCGGCCGCCGGCTCGATCGCGAGTACGCCGGCAGGCGCAATCCTTGCCGCGCCTTCAGCGAGCAGGATCGCCTGCCCCGCCGAGAAGGCCTCGCTCAGCCAGGCATAGGAAGCACCGGCGAGCGGCGCGTCGAGGAAGGGCGCGCCCGGCGGCAGGTTGCCTTCCCCGCTGTCATCCTCGCTCGAGAGCGGCGAACCGGCATAGGCGCTGGCCACCGAAAGCCGGCCGGAATTGACGAAGCGCTTGGCGAAGCCGGTATGTGGCGCCAGCGACAGGGCCGCCTCGCGCAAGAGGCGCTCGCCCGGCGAGCGCGGCGCGATGAAGTCGGTCGCCCGCGTCGAGTTCAGGATGTTCTCGTCGGCTGCGGCGACGCGCTCGCTGTCATAGCTGTCCAGCAGCGAGGCCGGGCTCCGCCCCTGTGCGACCAGCGCCAGCTTCCAGCCGAGATTGTCGGCGTCCTGGATGCCGGAATTGGCGCCGCGTGCGCCGAAGGGCGAGACCTGATGGGCGGCGTCGCCGGCGAAGATCACGCGTCCATGCAGAAACCTGTCGAGACGCCGGCACTGGAAGCGGTAGACCGAGACCCATTCGAGCGAAAAATCGGCATGGCCGAGCATGCGTTCGATCCGGGGCCGCACGATCTCCGGCCGCTTTTCATGATCCGGATCGGCATCGGGCCCGAGCTGGAGGTCGATGCGCCAGATATCGTCCGGCTGCTTGTGCAGCAGCGCCGATTGGCCGGAATGGAAGGGCGGATCGAACCAGAACCAGCGCTCGGTCGGGAACGGCGCGGTCATCTTCACGTCGGCGATGAGGAAGCGGTCCTCGAAGGCCTCACCGCGGAATTCCAGGCCGAGCAGGCCGCGGGTCGGCGAGCGTGCGCCGTCGCAGGCGATCAGCCAGTCAGTGTACAGGAAATAATCCCCGTCCGGCGTGGCAATGGTGAGCTTCGCCCCATCTTCACGATTGTCGAGGCCGGCGAGCCGGTTGCTCCAGCGCAGATCGACCAGCGGCTCGGCGAGCACAGCCTCGACCAGCGCCGCCTCGACATAGAATTGCTGGAGATTGATGAAGGCCGGCTGCTTGTGCTCGCCTTCGGGCAACAGGTCGAACTCGTAGAGCTCGGTCTCACCGCGAAAAACTCTGCCCTTCTGCCAGGTGACGCCCTTGGCGACCATCGCCTCGGCGAGCCCGAGCCGGTCGAAGATCTCGAGCGTGCGCTTGGCGAAGCAGATGGCGCGCGAGCCCTCGCCGATCCGGTCGGCATCGTCGATGAGTACGACCGGCACCTGCCGGCGCGCCAGATCGAGCGCCAGCGTCAGCCCGACCGGACCGGCGCCGACGATGACGACGGGATGCCGGGCCGGCGTGGCCGTGTCCTGATCCGGGCTGCGACGATAGGCGAACTGGCGGAAGGGCTGCATAGGGCGACGCCTCAGCCGCGCAGGTCCAGCCACATCTGGCGGTCGCGCTCGTCGGTCCAGATGCGCGGATGGTCGAGGCCGCCGGCCTCGTCATAGGCGCGGGTGACGTTGAAGGGCAGGCAATGCTCGAAGATCACCCAGTCGCCATAGGACGGCTTCAGCGTCTCATGGACGCGCTCGAAGGTCTCGCGCAGCGAACGCCCCTGGGCGACGTGCACTTTCACCGCCTCGTAGAGATCTGAGAGGAAGCCGCGCGTGCCCTTGATGCCGTCGGCGACCATCGCCCGGTTGGTCAGCGCCGCGCCGCGGCCCGGCACCATCGCAGCGGGTGCGAACGCGGCGAGCGCATCGAGCGTCGTTGGCCAATCGGTGAAATGGGCGTCGCCGCAATAGGGCGTGGCACCGTATTCGACGAGGTCGCCGGCGAAGATCACATTGGTGTCCGGCGTCCAGGCGACGATGTCGCCCGCCGTATGGCCGCGACCGAGCTTCATCAGCCGGACCTCGCGGCTGCCGAGCCAGATCGAGGCATTGTGCGAGAAGGTCATGGTCGGCCAGGTCAGGCCCGGACGGATCGAGTCGGCCCCCTGAAAGAGCCGCGGGAAACGGCCGATCTCGCTCGCCTTGTCCTCCTCCCCGCGCTCGACGATCATGGCGCGCGCCGCATCCGAGCAGACGATCTCTCTCGCGCCATAGGCCGGCGCGCCGAGTACCCGCACGGCATGGTAATGCGAGAGCACGACATGGCTGACCGGCTTGTCGGTGACCTCGCGGACCCGGGCGATCACCCGCTCGGCCATGGCCGGCGTCGCCTGCGCATCGAAGACGAGCACGCTGTCGTCGCCGACGACGACGCCGCTATTGGGGTCGCCCTCGGCGGTATAGGCGTAGACGCCCTTGCCGACTTCCTCGAAGGAGACGGTCTTCTCGCCGAGATCGGCGGTGGAGGCGAAAGCGGGGGAGGACATGGAGCAACCTCGTAAACGTGTCGATACTGGCGTCATGCTCGGGCTTGGCCCGAGCATCTCAGGCCGCAAGAGGCTCCAAGGAGCGCCCTACTCGTCCTGAGATTCTCGGGTCTGCGCTTCGCTTCGCCCGAGAATGACGGTGCGGCCTACGGCGCATAGGGCAGGATTTCCTGCTCGATCGCGCCGAAGATCGAATGGCCGGCGGCGTCCTTCATCTCGATGCGGACGCTGTCGCCGAAGCGCAGGAACGGCGTCTGCGGCGAACCGTGCCGGATGGTCTCGACCATGCGCTGCTCGGCGATGCAGGCATAACCGAGCCCGCCCTCCGCGACCGGCCTGCCCGGCCCGCCATCGGCATCGCGGTTCGAGACCGTGCCGGAGCCGACGATGGTGCCGGCGACGAGCGGCCGGGTCTTCGCCGCATGGGCGATCAGCACCCCGAAGTCGAAGGTCATGTCGACGCCGGCCTCAGGCTTGCCGAAGGGCTTGCCGTTGACCTGGGCGAGCAGCGGCAAACTGAGCTTGCCATCCTTCCAGGCGGGGCCGAGCTCGTCCGGCGTCACCGCCGCCGGCGAGAAGGCGGAAGACGGCTTTGCTTGAAGGAAACCAAAGCCTTTCGCCAGTTCGTTGGGAATCAGATTCCGCAAGCTCACATCGTTGACGAGCATGACGAGGCGGATCAGTCCGCGCGCCGCCTCGGGGCTCACCCCCATCGGCACGTCACCGGTGACGACGGCGATCTCGGCTTCGAGATCGATGCCGTAATCCTCGCTCGCCAGCTTCACCGCCTCACGCGGCCCAAGGAAAGAATCGGAGCCGCCCTGATACATCAGCGGATCGGTCCAGAAGCTCTCGGGCATCTCGGCCCCCCGCGCCTTCCTGACCAGCTCGACATGGTTCACATAGGCCGAGCCGTCGACCCATTGATAGGCGCGCGGCAAAGGCGAAGCGCAGTGATTCTCGTGGAAACGGAAGGATGGCACCGAGCCGTGCTCCAGGCTCTCGGCGAGATCGGCGAGCCGCGGGGCGCAGCGGCTCCAGTCGTCGAGCGCGCCCTGCAGCGTCGCCACGACCGGAAAGGCGTCGGTCGCCCGGGTCAGGTCGTTCGAGACCACGACGAGGCGGCCATCCCGGCCATGCATGAGGGATGCGACTTTCATCTCTTTTCAATCCTCGCCGAACAGTGATGATGGCAGCAAATCCGTCCTAGAGCGGGATGCGAAAAAGTGGGAACCGGTTTTTCGCATCAATCCCGCTCTAACATATTGGAATCGATCACGTTCTATGATCTTGGATCGACTCGATCCAAGATCATCGTGATCTAGGGAGGAAAGTCCATGCAACGCCGTATGTTTTTGAAGACCGGCGCGCTCGCCGCAGCCGCGGCGCCGATCGCGATGCCCGCGATCGCGCAGTCGATGCCCGAGGTGAAATGGCGCCTGACCTCGAGCTTCCCGAAGCAGCTCGACACGATCTACGGCACCGCCCAGCAGTTCGCGAAGTTCATGTCGGATGCCACCGACGGCAGGTTCCAGATCCAGACCTTCTCGGCCGGCGAGATCGTGCCCGGCCTGCAGGCGCTCGACGCTGTCACTTCCGGCACGGTCGAATGCGCGCATACGCCGACCTATTTCTATGTCGGCAAGGAGCCGGCGCTCGGCCTCGGCACCGGCATTCCCTTCGGGCTCAATGCCCGCCAGCAGCACAGCTGGTGGTATTTCGGCGGCGGCGAGCAGATCGTCAACGGCGCGCTCGCCAAGTTCAACGCCTACTCGATCCCCTGCGGCAATTCGGGCTGCCAGATGGGCGGCTTCTTCCGCAAGGAATTGAAGACGGTCGACGACCTCAAGGGCCTGAAGTTCCGCATCGGCGGCATGGGCGGTGCTGTGCTGGCCAAGCTCGGCGTGGTGCCGACGCAGATCGCAGCGGGCGACGTCTATCCGGCGCTGGAGCGCGGCACGATCGACGCGGCCGAGTTCGTCGGACCCTATGACGACGAGAAGCTCGGCTTCGTGAAGGTCGCGCCCTATTACTACTATCCCGGCTGGTGGGAGGGCGGCGCCATGCTGCACCTCGTCATCAACCAGGAGCAGTGGAACAAGCTGCCCAAGCACTACCAGGCGATCATGCAGAACGCCTGCGAGGCGGCGAACAACTGGATGCTGGCGAAGTACGACTTCGTCAATCCGGGCGGCCTGCGCAAGCTGATCGCCCAGGGCGCCCAGCTCAAGGCCTTCCCGCAGCCGATCATGGAAGCCTCGCTCAAAGCGGCCGAGGAGTACTACGCCGAGACCTCGGCCAAGAGCGAAGCCTTCAAGAAGGGCTATGAGTCGATGGTCGCCTTCCGCGGCGAGAACCTGCTCTGGTGGCAGGTGGCGGAACTCTCCTACGACGCCTTCATGAACCGGCTGCGCAGCCGATAGGCCGCGACACTGGTCCAGTTCGTCATGCTCGCCCTTGTGGCGAGCATCCACGTCTTGAACACCGCATTCGCTGAAGGAAGACGTGGATGGTCGGGACAAGCCCGACCATGACGAAAAGGGCATGGCCAAGATTTCTGGCATCTTGGCCTTGCGAAGCCCCGAGGTAACAGCCCTGCGTCTCACCACGCCTCGGGCTTGTTCGGGTCGAAGCGCTTCTTCAGCTCGCTCCAGCAATCGCTGTAATTGTCCTGCAACTCTGGCAGGCCGGCGGCATAGCCGGTGACGCGCTGGGCGAATCTCGTCTCGAACATGAAGGCCATGGTGCCGGTGAGCTTGACCGGCTTCAGCTCGACCGTGCTGGCATGCTCGAAGGCCTGCGCATCCGGGCCGTGCGGCAGCATCATGTTGTGCAGGCTGAAGCCGCCGGGGGTGAAGCCCTCGGGCTTGGCGTCGTAGACGCCGTAGATCAGCCCCATGAACTCCGACATGATGTTGCGGTGGTACCAGGGCGGACGGAAAGTGTTCTCCGCCACCATCCAGCGCTCCGGGAAGATGACGAAGTCGATATTGGCGGTGCCGGGCGTCTCGGAAGGTGCCGTCAGCACGGTGAAGATCGATGGGTCGGGATGGTCGAAGGAGATCGCACCGACCGGCGAATAATGCCTGAGGTCGTATTTGTAGGGTGCGTAATTGCCGTGCCAGGCGACGACGTCGAGCGGCGACTGGTCGACCTTGGTGGAGAACAGCTCCCCGCCCCATTTGGCATAGAGGGTCGAGGGCTCCTCGATATCCTCATAGGCCGCGACCGGGGTGAGAAAATCGCGCGGATTGGCGAGGCAGTTGGCTCCGATCGGCCCGCGATCGGGCAGTGTGAACGCGCCGCCATAGTTCTCGCAGACATAGGCGCGCGCCGGCCCGCCCATCAATTCGACGCGGAAGACGACGCCGCGCGGGATGATGCAGATCTCGCCCGGCTCGATCTCGATGATGCCGAACTCGGTGAAGAAACGGAGCTTCCCCTCCTGCGCGACGACGAGATACTCGCCATCGGCGTTGAAGACGTATTCGCGTTCCATAGAGGTGGTGACGAAGAGCATGTGGGCGGCCATGCCGGCCTGACTGTCGGCGTCGCCGGCGGTGGTCAGCGTGCGCAGGCCCGTCAGGAAGGTGACCTTCTCCTGCGGGATCGCAATCGGGCTCCAGCGCAATTGGCCGAGCGTAGGCGGTGTCTCGTCGCGGCAGGGCGCGGTCCGCATCAAACCCTTGTCGACGAGCGTCCAACGCCCGCCATGCTTGACGCTCGGGCGGATGCGGTAGAGCCAGGAGCGCTCATTGGTGGAGCGCGGCGCGGTGAAGGGCGAGCCGGAGAGCTGCTCGGCATAAAGGCCGTAGGCTGCCTTCTGCGGCGAGTTGCGGCCGATCGGCAGCGCACCCGGCAGGCTCTCGGTCTCGAAGGAATTGCCGAAGCCGGACATATAGCGGCGCCCGCCGCGGACCTGCTCGCCGAAGCTCGACTGAACCGTGGTCTGCACGTTCATGGTTGGGCCTCCTCCTGATCCGTTTCTCAAGCATCGGATTGTTCCGAAAAGTGGCTTCCACTTTTCGGTCCGATACCAGCCGCTTTGACAGGCGCTGCCGTTGCGCGATGATCGCGGGCGCGGCCTTGAGCGGCCTTGATCCCATCCTGATTAGTTACATGTGAAACTAATGTCAACGAAGCCGAAGCCACCCTCCGCCGACCGCGCCCTGCATCTCGAGCAATTCCTGCCCTACCGGCTCAACGTGGTCGGCTTCTTCGCCAGCCGAGGGCTGGGCCGGGTCTACGGCACGCGCTTCGGCATCGGCATCCCGGAATGGCGGGTGATCGCGCAGCTCGGCGAGTTCGGCCAGCTGACCTCGCGCGACATCGGCGAGCTCTCGCAGATGCACAAGACCAAGGTCTCGCGCGCCGTGGCCGAGCTCGACAAGCGGGGCCTGGTGACACGAGCTGAGAACCGGGCTGACCGGCGCGAGGCCTTCGTCGCCCTCAGCGCCGCCGGCCTACGCCTCTACGCCCAGATCGTGCCGCTGGCCCTCGCCTTCGAGGAGCGCTGGATCGAGGGAATCTCAGCCGACGAGCTACGGGTGTTCGAGCGCGTGCTGGCGGTGCTGACCGAGCGCGGCCGCCATCTCGCCGGCGCCTACCAGACTGAGGAGGCGTGATCTCAAAAGACCGTGATCCGCCTAGTGCGATTTGCCGCTCGGGGCGCGATATGCGATGCGCAAAGCCGTCCGGGCGATGCATCGAATCGGCTTTCGCGGACGGTTCGACACGCGCCTCCTTAGTTCCGTCGCGTTTCTAGCATGTGCTTTGCCGATGCAAGCGATCGCCGCTGGCATGGGACGAGCCACAGGGATAGCACTCTGCCTTCGATGATTTTCGCTTCGCTCCGACGCGCGCTCGCTCCGGCGCTGGCTTTCGCCGCGCTGTCGGGCACCGCGTTGGCGCAGTCGCCGGCCTGCGACAACTGGCGTGCCGAACTTTCAAACCTGCAGGGCCAGCGCGGCGGTGATGCCCGCGCTGCCCAGGCGGCACAGCGCGTCGCCGGCCAGCTGGCGCAGCTCTCCAGCCAGTATCGCTCGATGGGCTGCGACCGCGGCGGTTTCCTGTTCTTCGGCGAGCAGCCGCCACCGCAATGCGGCGGTATCCGCGCCCAGCTCGGGGCGCTGCAATCGCAATATGGCCAGCTCCAGCAGCAGGCGCAGGGCGGCGGCGTCGAGCAGCGGCGGGCCCAGCTCGCGGCGCTGATCAACAACAATTGCCGGGCGCCGCAGCAACGCGGTTTCTTCGAAACGATCTTCGGCATCGAGCCACGCCGCGGCGAGATCGATTCGACCCTCCCCGAGCTCGACCCCAATCAACCGACCGAGCCGACGGAAGGCGGAGCTCGCCAGGGCGGGCCCTATTCGGTCTGCGTGCGCAGCTGCGACGGCTACTTCTTCCCGCTCGCCAACAGCCCGGGCGGACGCGAGAGCCAGGACGAGATGTGCCAGTCGCTCTGCCCCGGCAGCGAAACGCTGGCCTTTGGCATGAGCAGCGGCGGCGACATCCAGAACGCGGTGGCGCGCAGCAGCGGCCAGCCCTACTCGTCCCTGCCGAATGCGCTGAAATACACCCGCAGCTTTGACGCCGCCTGCACCTGCCGGGGACAGGGCCAGAGCTGGGCCCAAGCGCTGCAGAATGCCGAGCAGATGCTCGAGCAGCGCAAGGGCGACATCATCGTCACCGAGCAGCGCTCGCAGGAACTATCGCGGCCGAAGCCAGAGCAGCCGCCGCGCGGCAAAAAGGGCAATGCCACCGCAGCCGAGGCCAAGCCGGCCGGCCCGGCACCCACCGTGCTCCAGGCCGCACCAGGCGACGAGCCGACGCCTGACATGAACGTGCCGACCGCCAGCACCGAATCCGCCGGCGTCGGCCCGCAGCGGATCGACGGCGAGAAGACGCTGCAGCAGGGCGACGGGCTGAAGCGCGAGAGCAAGAGCGTCACCGGCGAGCGGCGCACCGTACGCATCGTCGCGCCGAACCTCGCGCCCAATCTCGGTGTCGGGGCGACGGCGCGGCCGTAGTCAGGACGTTGCGCTTCGACACCCATGACGGTGTCATCCCGGACGAAGCGAAGCGGAGATCCGGGATCCATTCCTGAGCCTTTCCGAAGGAAGTTCCGGAATGGGTCCCGGGTCTCCCTCCGGTCGCCCGGGACGACCCGCGCTGGGTTTGGCTGGCAGGTCCCCAAGAGCTCTGTCATGCGCTGGGAGCAATTCCGCTCAAATCTTCCGTCGCTGACCAGCAAGGAACGCAAGGTTTAGATCAACGTTCTGCTGCCGGCGCCCGCTGCTCTCGCGCCGCCTCTGAAACGCGGAGCGAGCCATGTCGGAACCAGCAATCGCCACCCCCGCCCCTCATGGCATGGACGTCGCAGACACGGCGCGCCGCCTGAAGGCGATCTTCATCGGCTCGGTTGGCAATCTCGTCGAATGGTACGATTTCTACGCCTACACCGCCTTCGCGCTCTATTTCGCGCCCAAATTCTTCCCCTCGCATGACCCGGTGGTGGTGCAGCTCAACGCCGCGACCCTGTTCGCCGCCGGCTTCATCGTGCGCCCGATCGGCGGCTGGTTGTTCGGGCATATCGCCGACCGCTATGGACGGCGGCTGTCATTGACCGTCTCCGTGCTGATGATGTGCTTCGGCTCGCCCATCATCGCAGTGACGCCGACCTATGAGACGATCGGCTTCGCGGCGCCGGTGCTGCTGGCGCTGGCCCGCATCATCGAGGGGCTGAGCCTCGGCGGCGAATACGGGGCGAGCGCGACCTATCTCACCGAGATCGCCCATCCCGATCATCGCGGCTTCTATTCGAGCTTCCAGTACGTGACGCTGATCGGCGGGCAGCTCACCGCGATCCTGGTGCTGCTCCTGCTGCAGAACGTCTTCCTGACGCATGAGCAGCTTGCGGAATGGGGTTGGCGCATCCCCTTCGTGATCGGCGCGATGCTGGCGGTCACCGCCATGTTCATGCGCCGAAACATGCACGAGACTGAAGCCTTCGTCGAAGCCAAGAAGGCCGGCCCCAAGCAGGAGAGCTCGCTGCGCGGGCTGCTGAAATATCCGCGCGAGGTCGCGATCGTGGTCGGGCTGACGGCGGGCGGCACCGCCGCCTTCTACACCTTCACCACCTATATGCAGACCTTCGTGAAGCAGACGGTCGGCCTCACCGACATCGTCACCACCTATGTCATCGCCGGCTCGCTGATCTTCGCGTCGATCCTGCAGCCGCTCTACGGCATGCTGTCCGACCGGATCGGTCGCAAGCCGCTGCTGATCTTCTTCGGCGTCGCCGGGACGCTGCTGACCGTGCCGATCCTGTCGGCGCTGGAGCAGACCAAATCGCCCTGGGTCGCCTTCCTGTTGATCTCCGGCGCCTGGATCTTCGTCGCCGGCTACACCTCGATCAACGCCGTGGTGAAGGCCGAACTGTTCCCGACCTCGATCCGTGCCACCGGTGTCGCCGTGCCCTATGCGCTGACCGTCTCGATCTTCGGCGGCACTGCTCCCGCAATCGCCCTGTTCTTCAAGCAGCAGGGCCACGAGCAATGGTTCTACTACTACCTCTCGGCGGTGATCTTCATCTCGCTGCTGGTCTATTCGACCATGCGCGACACCAAGCACGACTCGGCGATGCACCGGCACGAATAAAGGGAAGCCGTCATGGCCGGGCCTGACCCGGCCATCTCGGAAACCAGCGGCCCTTTCGTCAGGAGATTCTCGGGTCTGCGCTTCGCTTCGCCCGAGAATGACGCCGTACCGCTCACGCCGCCTCGCCGTTCAGCCGCTTCAGCGCCTTCTCGCGCCCGATCAGCGGCAGCAGCGCCGCCAGCTCCGGGCCGTGGTCGAGGCCGGTCAGCGCCTGGCGCAGCGGCATGAACAGCGCCTTGCCCTTGGCCCCCGTCGCAGCAGCGACCGCTTGCGTCCAGCTCTTCCAGGTCGTCTGATCGAAGGGCTCCGGCGGCAGCAGGTCAGCCGCCTGGGTCGCGAAGGCCTTGTCGGCGACGTGCGGCTCGAGCGGCCCCTCGATCACCTTCCACCAGTCCTTCGCAGCCGAGAGCCGGCCGAGATTGCCACGCACGGCGAGCCAGAACGGCTCGCTGGTCGGAATTCCGAGCTGCTTCAGCCGCTCCTCGACCGCAGCGAAGTCGAGCTGATGCAGCGTGCGGGCCGAGAGCGCCTCCAGCTCGTGCTCGTCGAACTTGGCCGGAGCGCGCGAGACATGAGCGAGATCGACCAGCCCGGCGAGTTCGTCGAGGCTGGAGACCGGGCGGACCGCATCGGAGGAGCCGGTCAGCACGGCGAGCGACGCGACCGCCAGCGACTCGACGCCGGCTTCGCGCAGACCCCGGAGCGAGAGATGGCCGAGACGCTTCGACAGCCCCTCGCCGCTCGCGGTGGTCAGCAGGTTGTGGTGGCCGAAGGTCGGCAGCGTGCCGCCGAGCGCCTGCATGATCTGGATCTGCACGGCGGTGTTGGTGACGTGGTCCTCGCCGCGGATGACATGGGTGATGCCCATGTCGAGATCATCGACCACCGAGGGCAACGTGTAGGGATAGGTGCCGTCCTCGCGCACCAGCACCGTATCGGAGAGCGAGGCGCAGTCGACATGCGACGGGCCGCGGACGAGGTCGTCCCAGCCGATCTCCTCCCAGTCGAGCAGGAAGCGCCAATGCGGCTTGCGGCCTTCCGCTTCCAGCCTGGCGCGCTCCTCGGCCGTCAGCTTCAGGCCGGCGCGGTCATAGACCGGCGGCAGACCGCGGGCGAGCTGGCGCTTGCGCTTGCGGTCGAGCTCGTCGGCGCTCTCATAGCACGGATAAAGGCGCCCGGCGGCGCGCAGCTTGTCAGCCGCTGCGTCATAGAGCGCAATCCGCTCCGACTGCTTGATGCTGGCGTCAGGCACGACGCCGAGCCAGGCGAGGTCTTCGCCGATCGCGTCAGTGAATTCCGGCTTTGAGCGCGCTTGGTCGGTGTCGTCATAGCGCAGCAGGAAGCGCCCGCCATGGCGCCTGGCGAAGAGCCAGTTGAACATCAGCGAGCGGGCATTGCCGATATGCAGATAGCCGGTCGGCGACGGGGCGGTGCGGACGAAGGGAGCGGTCATGACCGGCCGCTTGTCGCGCGGGAACGACGCGAGAGCAAGGGCATCGCACGGGCCTGGCGGAAGGAGATCGACAAGCGCCCGGATTGACGCAAGGGTAGAGGCGACGGGACGGTCGATATCTGCGCTGGGAGGCGAAGATGAGCATCACGGCTTCAGTCGGGCTCGGCGGCAAGAACACGGTTCCAGATACCCGCCTGATCCAGGCGATGATCAATCCGCATACGGCCGCGCTCGGCATCGACCTGCTCGATGTCGATGGCGATTGCGGGCCGCTGACCCGGGGCGGGATCAAGCGCTACCAGCAGGTCTTCCTCAAGATGACGAGCCCGGATTCCAAGGTCGACCCGGGCGGCAAGACCTTCCTGCACATGGCCAGCAACCCGGCGCCGGCCGGCGTCGTGGTCAGCGCCTCGCGCCTGCCGATCAAGCTCAAGGCCGGCGATTTCCTGCAGGTTCCGGTGGTGATGGACCCGGCCGACGGGACGGTGCAGGACGCCTACACCGCCTTTGAATACGAGATCTTTGACAAGGGCGCCCGCATGGTCGGCGCCGACTACGCCTTCGGCGTTCCCAACGAGATCGAGGTCTGGCCGAACGCGCAGGTCCGGATCGGTGTGGTGTTGGACCCAGGCCTGCTGGCGCACGAACAATTCCACTACGATGTCGGCTTCGTCGTCTGCCGCGCGCTGGCGCATCAGCTCACCATCGCCCGCGCCCCGACGATCGGCGGGCTGGTGACGCAGCTCAACAGCCTCGTCGACCTGCACATCAAACGCCGCGTCAAGCTGATCCAGCGCCGCTACGACATCGATACCCATCACGGCGCCAACGCCAAGTACCAGCGCATCTGGCTCGACCGGATGACCGCCTGCATCGCCAATCCGGCGGCCAACCAGATCGGCGGGTTCTGGCTGTAGGCGTGCGGCGCCCCTTTTACCACAGCCCTCATCCTGAGGAGCAGCCATTGGGCTGCGTCTCGAAGGATGCTCCAGTTGGTTCCGGAGCCTCTTGAAGCATCCTTCGAGACGCCGCTGCGCGGCTCCTCAGGATGAGGGCTGCGGAGAGATGCAGACTTTCAGAAATCGAAGCTCTCGCCGCCGGCCTTGCCGACGCCCTTGACCAGGGCGCGGTCCGGCTCATGCGCCGGTGCGCCGGAATCGCGAAAGCGGTTGACGATCGGGTAGCGCCGGTCGCGGCCGAAGTTCTTGCGGGTGACCTTGACGCCCGGCGCCGCCTGGCGGCGCTTGTACTCGGCGAGATAAAGCAGGCGCTCGACCTTCTGCACGGTCTCGAGATCGTGGCCGCGGGCGACGATGTCGGCGAGGCGCATCTCGTGCTCGATCAGGCAGGCGAGGATGTCGTCGAGCACCTCATAGGCCGGCAGCGAATCCTGATCCTTCTGGTTCTCGCGCAGTTCCGCACTCGGCGGCTTGACGATGATGTTCTCAGGGATGACCTCGCCGTCCGGCCCGAGCGCGCCGGCCGGCTTCCAGCGGTTGCGCAGGGCGCTCAGCCTAAAGACCTCGGTCTTGTAGAGGTCCTTGATCGGGTTGTAGCCGCCGTTCATGTCGCCATAGAGCGTGGCGTAACCGCATGACATCTCCGACTTGTTGCCGGTCGTCACCACCATCGGCCCAAACTTGTTCGAGATCGACATCAACAGCGTGCCGCGCACCCGGCTCTGCAGGTTCTCCTCGGTGATGCCGCGATTGGTGCCGGCGAAGAGCTCGGCCAGCGCCTGCTCGAAGCCCTCGACCGGCTCGGCGATCGGCACGATCTCGTAGCGGACGCCGAGCGCGTCGGCGCATGTCTTGGCGTCGTCGAGACTCTCCTGCGAGGTGAAACGATACGGCATCATCACGCAGCGGACCCGCTCGGAACCGAGTGCGTCGACCGCGATCGCGGCGCAGATGGCGGAGTCGATGCCGCCGGAGAGCCCGAGCACGACGCCGGGGAAGCGGTTCTTCTCGACATAGTCGCGCAGGCCGAGCACGCAGGCGGCGTAGTCGGCCTCGTCGCCGCTCTCGACCGGGGCGACCTCGCCGGGCAGGCAGCGCCAGCCGTCAGGGCCGCGCTCCCACTCCGTGATCGCGATCGTCTCGCGGAAGGCCGGCAGCTGGTGGGCGAAGCTGCGGTCGGCATTGAGGACGAAGGAGGCGCCCTCGAAGACGAGCTCGTCCTGGCCGCCGAGCTGGTTGAGATAGACGATCGGCAGGCCGCTCTCGACGACACGGGCGACGGCGACGTTGAGCCGCTCCTCGATCACGCCGCGGCGGAAGGGCGAGCCATTCGGCACCAAGAGGATCTCGCCGCCGGTCTCGGCGATGCACTCGACGACCTCCTCGCCCCAGATGTCCTCGCAGATTGGAATGCCGAGGCGGACATGATTGCGGAAGACGACGGGGCCAGGGAGCGGGCCAGGTTCGAACACCCGCTTCTCGTCGAAGACACCGTAATTGGGCAGGTCGACCTTGAAGCGCACCGACTGGATCAGCCCGCCATCGAGCAGGGCATAAGCGTTGTAGAGCTTGCCGTCCTCGAGCCAGGGCAGGCCGAGGAGCACGGCCGGGCCGCCATCGGCGGTTTCGCGGGCGAGTTCCTCGCAGGCCTTGCGGCAGGCGTCCTGGAAGGCCGGCTTCAGCACCAGGTCCTCCGGCGGATAGGCCGAGAGGAAGAGCTCGGGGAACATCACGAGCTCGGCCCCGCCGGCAGCCGCCTCGCGGCGGGCGGCGCGGACCTTGTCGGCATTGCCGGCGACGTCGCCGACGATCGGGTTGAGCTGGGCGAGCGCCAGGCGGAGAGAAGTCGCGGTCATGCTCCGGATGTAGCTTGCCACCCGTGCGCCAGCAACGGGCCGGCGCTGTCCCCGCCCCTGCGTTTTCGCAATGACAGGTCAGCGCAGCGTCGAGCGGAAATCGGCCGAGTAGCGCAATTCGCGCAAGGGACGCACCGCCTGCGTCGTCTCGTCATAGATCGGATGCCCCTTCCAGGCGGCGAGCGCGGCCTCGTCGGCGAACTCGGCGTAAACGACGATGTCGATCTCATTGCCGATCGGGTCGATCCTGGCATTGGCCGCGACCTCGAAGGCAAGCGCGTGCGGAATCTCGCCAAGCCGACCGAGCAGGCGCTGGACCATGCCGACATCCTCGGCACGTTTGGCCGTGAAGAATACGATGTGCCGGATCATGCGCCCTCTCCTCGCAGCCGGGAATCGCGCGTCCTGACCGCGGGCGGATGTCTGATCGAGGATGATCGGATCGGCAATCCATTAACCCGACATTAGGGTTAACCCGGCATGAATCATCTCCGGGCCAGCTCAACCAATGCGCTGGCTTTCGTTCGGAGAGACACGCGATGCGTGCTGGATCTATCGCCGCCCTCGCCCCCGTCGTCGCAATCGCCTGCACGCTGGCGCTGCCGCAGGCGGCGCAGGGTGCTGACTACCTCCGAGGCTCGCAGATCGAGCAGCCGGTGGAGCCGCCGCCGATGTTCGGCGGTGGGCGCTTCGACTGGTCAGGTTTCTACTTCGGCGGCGGCGCCGGCGTCAGCGAAACCAAGTTCAAGCCGGGCGAAGGCCTGCGCGCTCTGGCGAATTCCGCCTTCCGCAACACAGACCTGGCCGCCGAACGCGACATGGGTTCATTCATCAATGACCTGCCGGACAAGCGCGACAGCGGCACGCAGTTCTTCGGCATCGCCGGTTACAACTACCTGTTCGACGATGTCGTGCTCGGCCTGGAGGCGGACTACACCCGCGCCGGCCATGAGTACAGGGTGAGGGACTTCATCTCGCGGCGCAGCACCATGGCGGCCGGCCACGCTTACGGCTGGTCGATGGCAACCGACCAGGCGGCCAAGTTGAACGACTACGCGACGCTGCGCCTGCGCATGGGCTGGGCCGCTGGCCGGATCATGCCCTTCGCCACCATCGGCGCGGCGCTCGGCCGTTTCAACACCACCTCGACGATCGACGCGGACACCACGATCATCACCAATCCCGGCCTACCAACCGAAACGGTCAGTCAGGCCACGGGCTATCCGCTACGCGTCGGCACGCTTCGCAAGAACACCTACGCCTTCGGCCTCGCCGCCGGCGTCGGTGTCGACTGGGCTCTCACCGACAACCTCTTCCTGCGCGCCGAATACCAGATCATCCGCTTTGCGGAGATCGAGGGCACGACGACGACTGTGAATACCGGCCGTGTCGCCGCCGCGCTGAAGTTCTGAAGAACGCGATCCTCCAAACGACAAGGGCCGCAGCGTCGCTGCGGCCCTGTTTCGTTGGCGAGAGCCTCGCGGATCACTCAGCGGCTTCGACCTCAGGCCGCGCCCGGCCGGCGCGTTCGCGCTTGACCAGCTCGGCGACGAGGAAGGCGAGCTCCAGCGCCTGCTCGGCATTGAGGCGCGGATCGCAGACCGTGTGATAGCGGTCGTTGAGATCAGCGTCGGTCATGCCGCGAGCCCCGCCGGTGCATTCGGTGACGTTCTTGCCGGTCATCTCCAGATGCAGGCCGCCGGCATGCGTCCCTTCCGCCTGATGCACGGCGAAGAAGTTCTTCACCTCGGTCAGGATCAGGTCGAACGGACGCGTCTTGTAGCCGCTCGCCGCCTTGACCGTGTTGCCGTGCATCGGATCGCAGGACCAGACGACATTGCGCCCTTCGCGCTTGGTGGCGCGCACCAGCGCCGGCAGGTGGTCGAAGACCTTGTCGGCGCCGAAGCGGCCGATCAGCGTCAGGCGGCCGGCCTGGTTCTGCGGGTCGAGCGCGTCGATCAGCTTGAGCAAGCCATCGACCGTGGTCGAGGGGCCGCATTTCAAGCCGATCGGGTTCCTGATGCCGCGGAAGAACTCGACATGGGCATGGTCGAGCTGGCGTGTGCGATCGCCGATCCAGACCATGTGGCCGGAGGTGTCGTACCACTCGCCCGAGGTCGAGTCGGTCCGCGTCATCGCCTGCTCATAGCCGAGCAGCAGCGCCTCGTGGCTGGTATAGAAATCCGTGGTCCGCATCTCGGGATGCGTCTCGGGATCGATGCCGATGGCGCGCATGAACTCGAGCGCCTCGGTGATGCGCTCGGCCACTTCCTGGTAGCGATGCGAGGCCGGCGAATCCTTGACGAAGCCGAGCATCCAGCGATGCGCCTGGTCGAGATTGGCATAGCCGCCGGTCGCGAAGGCGCGGAGCAGATTCAGCGTCGCAGCCGATTGCCTGTAGGCTTCGAGCTGGCGGCGCGGATCCGGAATCCGGGACTCGGCCGTGAACTCGTTGTCGTTGATGATGTCGCCCTTGTAGCTCGGCAATTCGACGCCGCCGATCGTCTCGGTCGGGGTCGAACGCGGCTTGGCGAACTGGCCGGCAATGCGGCCGATCTTCACCACCGGCGAGCCGCCGGCGAAGGTCAGCACCACCGCCATCTGCAGGAACAGCCGGAAGAAGTCGCGGATGTTGTCGGCCGAGTGCTCGGCGAAGCTTTCGGCGCAGTCGCCGCCCTGGAGGAGGAAGGCCTCACCGGCAGCGACCTTGCTCAACGCCCGTTTGAGCTTGCGCGCCTCGCCTGCAAAAACCAGCGGCGGAAAGCCGGCGAGCTGCTGCTCGACCGCCTTCAAGGCTGCCTGATCCGGGTATTCCGGCATCTGCTGGACGGGCTTTGCCCTCCAGCTATCGGGCGTCCACCGCTCGGACATGGGTACTGCTCCTGGTTTCACGTATCGCGCGTTAACCTCATCTTGGCGCGAAGGGCGGCCTATACACCCGCAAGTGGCCGCTGGCCACCGCTACGGCAAGAGCGGCCGTCCTCGGCGCGAAAGAGCGAATCCCGTCAAGCGGTTGGCGCGATCCGCTGCCAGATGGATTCCGGGCTTTGCCGCATCGATTCAAGCTGCTGCGACGCGGATTCAGCCGGCTCAGATTTTGAATCATGCGAAACAGACGGGGACTGGCCCGCCCTCAGGCCGGCGTGATGTCGGTTCGGCCAAAGTCGTCGCCCTTGAACAGCAGGGCGGCGCCGAGATGCTTCGCCGTGGCATAGGAGAAGCAGTCACCGAGATTGAGGATACCGGGATAGCCGGGGCCGTTTCCGTAGCGCTCGGCGGCTTCGATGGCGAGTGCAGTCATCGCCATGTCAGGCGCAACGGGCTCGATGGCAGCCGCGTTCAGGAATTCCTCCACGAGAACCAGCCCGGCCGACCTCGCTATGCCCTTGCGGCGCGCGACCGCACAAGCCGCCTCCCAAATCGTCACTGTCGAAGCGAAGCGTGGAACAGCATGCCGGTCGAGGCTGACCGCCAATGCTGGTGCCTCAGCCTCCTCCAGCATCAACGCAACGATCGCGGAAGCGTCGAGCGCGATCACTGCCCGCCGCTCAGCTCGTCATAGAAAGCCCGGTCCGGCACAGGCCCCTTGTCGGGCATCGCCCGCAACTTCTCGCGCAAAGGCGCGAGCTTCTCCCACAGCGTCGGCTCGGCCGCTTCCCGCTCCGCCTTCTCCTTCAGCGCGCGGTGAATGATCTCGGTCACGCCCGTGCCATGCCGGCGGGCGAGATCGCGCGCCAGCGCCTCGACGGTGTCGTTCTTGATGCTCAGGCCCATTGCGCTCTCGGTTCGCAAACCGCCCCCGTTTCTAGAACTCAAACCAATCATTCTAGAATTTAGGCTCCGGCGCCTCTCTCCGCAAGCCGCTCGCGCAGTTTGATGCACTGCTTGCATCAATCGCTCCGGCATTTGCATTTCACACCTGCCCGCAAAGACCATTGTCTCGCCCGCGCGGCGCGACTGAAGATGGCCGCGCATCAATAACGCCCATTGCGGCGACGGGAGGGACCATGAGACGTCACGTTCTGGCGGCCGCTTTCGGTATCGCCTGCAGCCTCGGGCCGGCACAGGCCCAGCAGACGCAGGAGCCGATCTCACTGCGCGGCATGGGCTCCTTCCATGTCGGCGGCAAACTGGTCGAGCTTTCCGGCCGGCCGGTGAAGGACGTGGTGTTCACGCCCGGCGGCACGCCGGCCCGGGTCGATCCGAACGGCACCTACCAGACCGGGCAGATGTATGTGCAGTACTTCCTGCCGCAGAACGAGCGCGGCACCGTCCCGCTCCTGCTCTGGCATGGCGGCGGCATGACCGGCGTCAATTACGAGACGACGCCTGACGGCCGCCAGGGCTGGCTCGAATTCTTCCTGCGCAAGGGCTGGTCGGTCTATAATTCCGACGCGGTCGAGCGCGGACGCTCGGGCTGGGCGATGTATCCCGACGTGATCCCCGGCGAGCCGGTCTTCCTGACCACGGCGAACCCGTTCGAGCGCTTCCGCATCGGTGCGAGCGGCGGCTATGACGGCGACCCGGCCAAGCGCAAATACCTGCCGGGCAACCAGTTCCCGGCCGAAGGCTACGACAATTTCGTCAAGCAGATCGTGCCGCGCTGGACCTCGACCGATCAGATGATCATCGACGCCTATATCGCCGAGGTCGACAAGGTCTGCCCTTGTGTGATCGCCTTCCACAGCCAGTCCGGCCAGTTCGGCTTCAAGGTGGCGCAGGCGCGGCCCGACAAGGTCAAGGCGCTGATCGCGGTCGAGCCGGCCGGCATCGGCGACCCGGCCAAGGCGACGGCTTTGAAGGACATTCCGGTGCTGATGGTGTTCGGCGATTATATCGAACAGGACGCGCGCTGGCCGACGATCCGCAAGACCGCAACCGATTTCGGCGACAAGATCAGCGCGGCCGGCGGCTCGGTCGAGGTCGTCAACCTGCCCGCCGTCGGCATCAAGGGCAATTCGCACATGGTCATGCTGGACAAGAATAATCTTTCCGTCGCGCAGCTGATCCAGGACTGGCTGGCGAAGAAGGGGCTGACGAAATAGCCGGGAGCTCGCGCGCCTGCTCCAGCAGCCAGTCGCGGAACAGGCTGATCTTGCGGGCCGTCCGCCGGCGCATCGGGTAGGTCAGCCAATAGTCGTGGCCGCCGGCGAGCATCAGCTCGAAGGGCTGGATCAGCAGCCCTTCGCAAAGCTCGCGGCGGAAGAAGACCGGCGAGCTCATGGCCGCGCCATTGCTGGCGAGCGCGGCCGTGACTTCGAGCTGCTGTACGGCGAGGTCAAAGCGTGGCTCCACCGCTGTGGCTTCGGAATTGACCCCGGCGGCGGCAAACCAACGGTCCCAGGCCTCGGTCTTGCCGATCCGCTTTACCCGCAGCAGATCGGAGGGCTGTGGCGGCCGGCCGAGATCGCGGAACAGATTCGGCCCGCAGAGCGGGGTGAACTCGCTCTTCATCAGCCAATGCGCCTCCAGTCCCGGCCATTGACCGGTGCCACGATGGATCGCGACATCGCAATCGTCGGCTTCCGGATCGTGCTGCCCGGCTCGCGTGACCATCCGCACCGCCAGCCCGGGGTTCTCGCACTGGAACAGACCCAGGCGCGGCACCAGCCAGTTCGAGGCGATAGTCGGCAGCGCCTGGATCGAGAGCACGCCCTCGGCCGTTTCGGTCACCGCGGCGAAGGCCGCGCGCAGCCCGTCGAAGGAACCCATCACCGATGACGCGAGGCGCTCGCCGGCCTCGGTCAAGGCGACGCGGCGCGACAGGCGCTGGAACAGCGGCAGGCCGAGCCGCTCCTCCAGCAGCTTGATCTGATAGCTCACCGCCGCCTGCGTCATGCCGAGCTCGACGGCAGCGCGCGTGAAGCTGCCATGGCGCGCCGCCGCCTCGAAGGCGCGGACCGCGCTGAGCGGCGGCAGGCCGGTCACCAGATCACTCATCAGCTGGCCTTATGTATCAGGCGTGAAATCCAGTTTGTCCGCAGCGGTGACCAACGGCATCCATAGGCCAATCAGGGCACACCGGGAGCCGAGCAATGACGGCCGAAGTTAGCAGGAAAAACGGATATGTCAGCCTTATGCCTGCCATCAAAGCAGCGCTGTTTCGGCTGCGCCAGTTTCAACGCAATCGCCTGGTCGCGCTTGACGACCGCCTCGACCAGGAAGGCCTGACGGCTCATATGGCGCGAGACATCGGGCTCGACGATGCAAGCCTGATTTATGACAGCCGCCGCGCCGACCGCGGCGTCTGATGCCTCTCAGAGCGCGCTCTTGCGGGGCGTGCGCATGGTGACGAGTTCCTCGGCCGCGCTCGGGTGCAGCGCGATGGTCCGGTCGAAATCGGCCTTGGTCGCGCCCATGGTGACGGCGATGGCAACCGACTGGACGATCTCGCCGGCGTCATGGCCGAGGATGTGGACGCCGATGACCCGGTCGGTCTGCGCATCGACGACGAGCTTCATGTAGATGCGCTCGTCGCGGCCCGAGATCGTCGCCTTCATCGGCCTGAAGCCGGTCTCGAAGATGCGCAGCTCGCGACCTGTCGCCAGCGCCTGCTGCTCGGTGAGACCGACGCTTCCGAGTTCCGGCGTGGTGAACACGGCCGAGGCGACGAGGGTGTGCTCGACCGTCCACGGCTTGCCGCCGAAGGTCGAGTCGGCGAAGGCGTGGCCCTCGCGGATCGCGACGGGGGTGAGGTTGACGCGGTCGGTGACGTCGCCGACCGCGGCGATCGAGGGGATATTGGAGAGCGAGGCGGCGTCGACCAGGACCTGGCCGGCCGGCCCGAGCTTGACGCCCGCCGCCTCGAGACCGAGGCCGGCCGTATTGGGGCGGCGCCCGGTCGCGACGAGGACGACATCAGCATCGATCGGCGCGCCATGGGCGCAATGGGCCCGGCGCGAGCCGTCGGGAAGCAGCTCGATCCGGTCGATAGTGCAGCCGAGGCGCAGTTTGATGCCGGCATGGCCGAGCGCATCGCGCAAACGCGAGCGCAGATCCTCGTCGAAGCCGCGCAGGACATTGTCGCCGCGATGCAGCAGCGTGACCGCGACGCCGAGCCGGGCGAAGACGTTGGCGAATTCGAGCGCGATATAGCCGCCGCCAACGACGAGCATGCGCTTCGGCAGGCTCGGCAGATGGAAGACCTCGTTGGAGGAGATGCCGAGCTCCCCGCCCGGAATCGGCGGCTCGAAGGCGGGATGGCCGCCGGTCGCGACCAGGATGTGGCGGGCGCGGATCGTCTCGCCGCTTTTCTGCAGCCGCACTTCGTGCGGACCTGCGACGACAGCGCGCTCCTCGCGAATCTCGACCATCGCGGCATCGAGCCCCTTGCGATAGAGGCCGGAGAGCCGTGTCACCTCGTTGGCGACGGCATCGCGCAGCGTCGGCCAGTTGAATTCCGGCTTGCCGACATTCCAGCCGAAGCCGGCGGCGTCCTCGAATTCGTCGGCGAAGCGGCTGGCATAGACGAAGAGCTTCTTGGGAACGCAGCCGCGGATGACGCAGGTGCCGCCGATGCGGTCCTCCTCGGCTATCATCACGCTGGCGCCGTGGCCGGCGGCGATACGGGCGGCGCGCGTGCCGCCCGACCCTGCGCCGATGACGAAGAGATCGACGTCGAACTCAGCCATGAGCGTCTCCCTGCCGCGGCGCGGCATCCATAGCGAAAAAGAGAATGGCGGCGCCGAGGCCGGCGATCCACCAGCCCTGCCAGGCGCCGTGTCCGACTGTCGCGATCGAGAAGGCGGCCGCGAACAGGGCAAGGCGCGGCGCCAGCTCCGCTACCGGCAGTTGCCGGAGCCGAGCAAGCAAAAACAGGCCAGCAAGCGTCAGCAGGCCGGCGCCAATGACACCGGTCTCCGCCCAGGCCTGCAGCGGCATGTCATGTGGATGGCCCACTCCCAGCAGAGTCCTATGCTCAGCCGAGACCTCGGCCGCCACCTTGTGCTCATGCATCGTCGCCGAGGTGCCGAAACCGGCGCCAGCGATCGGCCGGGCCCGGGCCACCTCGCCAAAGCTGTCCCAGATGTCGATCCGCGCCTGGGCGCTCATGACGTCGAGGCGATTGAGCACGAAGGACGGCAACAGCTTTTCGGCCGTCGGACCGAGCAGCGGGGCGATCGCCATGGTCAGGACAAAAGCGAGCGCGGTCAACGCGAGCGCGACACGCGGTGCGAGAGCCGCCAGGGTCCAGCACGGGACCAGCACCAGCACGCCGAGCTTGGCGGCCTCGCTTTCCGAGCGGAAGACGACGACGATGACGACGACAGCCAGCAGAGCGGCCAGCGCACGATCAGGCCATCCGGCCGGCCGCGACCAGAGCGCGTGGGCAGTCGGCACGGCGAGCAGCAGCAGGACGATCGCCGGGCGGTTAAAGACGAATGTCATCATCTTGCCGGTGCCGAGCGCAGCGCGCTGGGACAGACCGGAGGCAAGCTCGATCATCACGAGCACTGCCGCGACGATGACCGCCAAGGCGAGCGCGCGGAACAGCAGCGGCGTCGGCCGCCATCGCCCCGAAACCGCGATCGTCAGGGCAAAGACGATCGGCAGGATCAGCTCTCCCCAGGCCTGCAGGGACGCTGACGGTTTGTGGCTCCAGCCGATCGAGATCAGCGCCCAGGCGAGAAAGGCCGCGATCGCCAATGCCACCGGCGCCGTCAGCAGGCGGTGCAGGCGCGCGATGCTCACAGCGACCGGCTCCGACAGCAGCGTTGCGCCGAGAAAGGCAGCTGCAGCGAGGCCTAGCATCAACGGCGCGGAACGGTTCGCGAGCCACACGGCGAGCGGCATCAGCACGAGGCAGACCATGCCGGCGAGACGAAGGGCTCGGCTAGCCGGCGACTCGCCTGCGCGCGTCAGCGAGGCATCCGAATGGGCGGATGGAGAGGTCTGGCTCATGCGCTGGGGCTTACGCGATGGGGCATGCCGCGCCTAGAGCATGTTCCGCAGATGTGGGCACCGCTTTTGCGGGGAGATCGGAACCAGCCGAACGGAATGCGCCCCCGAGGTTTACGACCTTTGGCGACGTTGATCGCGGTTACGTGTCGAATTTTCGTGCACTCGCAGGCCTCTCAGGCGAAACATCTTGACTTGTGATTATGCAATCAGGCGCAATTGATCCGCGGTCCGATGCGGTGCCACAGGCGAGCGTCGACAATCGGTGCGTCAAAACGTGCCACTGGGAGGTAACTATGCTCACGTCCTTCATCAAGCGCGGGGCCGTCGCCGCCGTCGCGCTCGCCGGCCTCACCACGGCCGCCTTCGCCCAGATGGAGCTGAAGATCATGGCTCCTGCCGCCCCCGGCGGCGGCTGGGACGGCACGGCGCGCTCGATGCAGCAGGCGCTGACGGCGGCCGGCATCGCCAAGAGCGTCCAGGTCACCAACGTCACCGGCGCCGGCGGCACCATCGGCCTCGCCCAATTGATCGGCGCCAAGGGCGACGGCCACCAGCTGATGGTCAACGGCTTCGTCATGGTCGGCGCCATCCTGCTCAACAAGTCGCCGGTGAACCTGACTCAGGTCACGCCGATCGCGCGGCTGACCGCCGAGGCGCTGGTGATCGTCGTGCCGACGGATTCGCCGGTCAAGAACGCCAAGGATCTCGCCGACCGCGTCAAGGCCGATCCGGCCAAGGTGACCTGGGCCGGCGGTTCGGCTGGCGGCGCCGACCACATCCTCGCCGCGCTCTTCACCGAGGCCGCTGGCGGCGACGCGAAGAAGATCAACTACATCCCGTTCTCGGGCGGCGGCGAAGCACTCGCGGCCATGCTGGGCGGCCGCGTCACCGCCGGAATTTCCGGCTACGGCGAGTTCGAGGGCCAGATCAAGGCCGGCAAGCTGCGGGTGATCGGCGTCAGCGCCAGCAAGCGCCTCGCCAATGCTCCGGACGCCCCGACCCTGAAGGAAGGCGGCGTCAACGTCGAGTTGCTGAACTGGCGTTCGGTCGTCGCTCCTCCGGGCCTCAGCGACGCGCAGAAGACCGAGCTCTCCGGCGCGGTCGAAAAGCTGGTCAAGTCGAAGGAATGGATCGAGATTCTCAAGGCCCGCGGCTGGGACGACGCCTATCTCGGCACAGCCGAATTCGATGCCTTCCTGAAGACCGAGACGGTCCGCGTCGAGAAGGTCATGAAGGATGTCGGCCTGGTGAAGTAAGGCCCTCCTGACACCTCAATCGAGGGCGGGCAGCCGCAAGGCCGCCCGCCCTTCGTCACCTTCGCTCCAGACTGACGGTCGCGCCCATGTCCCGCACCATCGACCGCCCCGCCCTCGTCGTCGGGTTCCTGCTTCTGGCGGTAGCGGCGATCATCGCCTTCGACGCCTCGCGCCAGACGATCACCTCCAATTACGGCGTCGGCCCGACTGCGATGCCCTATGTCGTCTGCACCGGCATGGTGCTGCTCGGCCTCGCGCATCTCTTCGTCGCCTTCAGGGACGGGCTGCCGAAGCCGGAAGCAGCCGATGGGCGGGCGCTGCTCTGGGTCGGCGGCGGGCTCGTCGGACTGATCGCCTGCATCGCGCTGGGCGGCGGCTTCATCGTCGCCACCGCGATCCTGTTCTCCTGCACGGCGCGCGGCTTCGGGCGCGACGCGCTCCCCACCGACATCGCCATCGGCTTGGTGCTCGGTACCGCGATCTACCTGCTCTTCCTCAAGCTCCTGACCCTGTCGCTACCGACCGGGCCGCTCGAAGCGCTGCTGAGCTGAAGGAGCCAAACACATGGAAACCCTGCTCTCGCTCGCCAACGGCTTCTCCGTCGCCCTCGAGCCATCCAAGCTCCTGTTCTGCCTGATCGGCGTCTTCCTCGGCACCGCTGTCGGCGTGCTGCCCGGCATCGGCCCGGCGCTCACCGTGGCGCTGCTGCTGCCGGTGACCTTCAAGCTCGACCCGGCCGGCTCGCTGATCATGTTCGCCGGCATCTACTATGGCGGCATGTATGGCGGCTCGACCACCGCGATCCTGCTCAACGCGCCGGGCGAGAGCGCCTCGCTCGCGACCGCGCTCGAAGGCTCGAAGATGGCCAAGGCGGGTCGCGGCGGCCCGGCACTGGCGACGGCGGCGATCGGCTCCTTCGTTGCCGGCCTGATCGCCACGATCGGCCTCGCCTTCCTGGCGCCCTGGCTGGTCGAGCTCGCGGTCAAGTTCGGGCCGTGGGACTATTTCGCGCTGATGATCGTCGCCTTCGTCACGGTGTCGGCGACTTTCGGCGATTCCCCGCTGCGCGGCCTGACCAGCTTGTTCCTCGGCATGACGCTCGGGCTCGTCGGGATCGACAAGCTGACCGGCCAGGCGCGCCTGACCTTCGGCGTGCCCGAACTGCTCAACGGCGTCGAGGTGACGACGCTGGCGGTCGGCCTCTTCGCCGTCGGCGAGGCGCTCTATGTCGCCTCCAAGCGCTGGCGCGAGCCGGAGGAGATCATCCCGATCAAGGGCTCGCTCTGGATGAACAAGCAGGACTGGAAGCGCTCCTGGGCGCCCTGGCTGCGCGGCACCGCCTTCGGCTTTCCGATCGGCGCGCTGCCGGCGGGCGGCGCCGAGGTCCCGACCTTCCTCAGCTATTCGACCGAGAAGAAGCTCTGCAAATATCCGGAAGAGTTCGGCAAGGGCGCGATCGAGGGTGTCGCCGGGCCGGAGGCTGCCAACAACGCCTCCGCCGCCGGCACGCTGGTGCCTCTGCTGACGCTCGGCCTGCCGACCTCGGCGACGGCCGCGATCATGCTCGCAGGCTTCCAGCAATACGGGCTCAATCCCGGCCCGCTGCTCTTTGCCGAGAAGCCTGACCTGGTCTGGGGCCTGATCGCCTCGCTCTTCATCGCCAACGTCATGCTGGTGATCCTGAACCTGCCGCTGATCGGACTCTGGGTGCGGCTGCTCGCGATCCCGCAGCCCTGGCTCTATGCCGGCATCCTGGTCTTCGCGACCATGGGCACGCTCGCGGTCAACCCCTCGCCGGTCGAGCTCGGCATGCTCTTCGGCTTCGGCTATCTCGGCTATCTGATGCGGCGCTACGATTATCCGGTCGCGCCGATGGTCGTCGGACTGATCCTTGGACCGATGGCGGAGGCGCAATTGCGCCGCGCTTTGCAGATCAGTCTCGGCGATCCGATGATCCTGCTCGAGAACCCGATCTCGGCGACGCTGCTCGGCATCGCCTTCATCGCGCTGGTCGCGCCCTTCGTGATGAGCGGGCTGAACAAGTTCAAGGCCTCGGACGACTGAGCGCACGCGCAACCGGCGCGTGCACTGCAAGATTGCGCTTGAACAAATATGGCGTGACTGTGTTCTTCTCTTCACCGGCCTTGCGGCCCGTCGAGCGAGGATGAACCATGAGCGACACGACGCTACCTCCGACCGCCGGCCCAAAAGAAGGCGCCGAGCCGAGCCTCCATCGCGTGATGGGCCCTTGGCTGCTGCTGCTCTTCATCGTCGGCGATATTCTCGGCACCGGCATCTATGCGCTCACCGGCCAGGTGGCGAAACAGGTCGGCGGCGTCGTCTGGCTGCCCTTCCTGGTCGCCTTCGTCGTCGCGATGATCACGGCGTTCAGCTATCTCGAACTGGTGACGAAGTACCCGCGCGCCGCCGGCGCCGCGCTCTATGCGCACAAAGCCTTCGGCGTCCATTTCATCACTTTCATCGTCGCCTTCGCGGTGATGTGCTCAGGGATAACCTCGGCCTCGACCGCCTCGCGCGCTTTTGCCGCGAACATGTCGCACGCTTTTGGCCTGAACCTCTCAGGCGGCATGGGCATCACCCTGATCGGGCTCGGCTTCATGGCGATCGTCGCGGCGGTGAACTTCCGCGGCGTCGGCGAGAGCGTGAAGGCGAACGTCGTGCTGACCTGCGTCGAGCTGACCGGCCTGCTGATCGTGATCTTCGTCGGCCTGTGGGCGATCGCCGCCGGCCAGGGCGACGTCTCGCGCATCACCCAGTTCAAGCCGGCGGCCGATGGCGGCATGTTCTGGCCGGTGATCGCGGCGACAACGCTCGCCTTCTTTGCGATGGTCGGCTTCGAGGACTCGGTCAACATGGCCGAGGAGACCAAGGATCCGACGCGGATCTTCCCGAAGATCCTGCTCGCCGGCCTCGTCATCACCGGCGTGATCTACGTGCTGGTCTCGATCTCGGCGATCACACTGGTCTCGCCCGAGCAGCTCGGCGAGGGCGAGACGCCGCTGCTCAAGGTGGTCGCGGCCGGTGCACCGAACTTCCCGATCTGGATCTTCGGCTTCATCACCATGTTCGCCGTCGCCAACAGCGCCCTGATCAACATGCTGATGGCGAGCCGGCTGGTCTACGGCATGAGCCGCGAGCATGTGCTGCCGCCGGTGCTCGGCAAGGTCCACCCGACGCGCCGCAGCCCTTACATCGCGATCGGCTTCACCACGCTGCTCGCCTTCGCGCTGATCACCTTCGTCGGCGAGGTGCCGGCGCTGGGCGGCACGACGGCGCTGCTGCTGCTCTGCGTCTTCACGGTCGTCAACATCGCCGTGCTGATGCTGCGCAAGGACACGGTCGAGCACGAACATTTCCGCACCCCGACGATCCTGCCGATTATAGGAGCGATCTCCTGCGCCTTCTTCGCCGGTCCCTGGACCGGGCGCGACCCTGTCCAGTACAAGATCGCCGGCATCCTGATCGGGATCGGCATCGTGCTCTGGTTCGTCACCGTGATGGTCAACCGCGCCGCCGGCGTGCGGCCGAGTGACCCGACGATGGAAGACCTCGGCAGAGGCGGGCCGGTGAACTGAGCGCCAAGAAAAAAGCCGCCGGTTGCGCTGGCGGCCTTTTTCTAGCGAGAGCGAGGCTTGCAGCTCAGAGCTGATGGCCGCGCTTGCGCATCTCCGCCTGGAAGAGGTCGAAGAGCCGGTTGCTGGTCGCGGTGCTCCAGGGCTGCAGCAGCGCGAAGATCTCGTCGATCACCTGTGGGCGGTAGGAGTTATAGCGCTGGCCGACCGGCGAGTTGAAGAAGGCTGCGACGTCCTTGAGGTCGGCCTCGGTCATCTTGCTGGCAAAAATCCGGGCCGAGCCATCAACGATCTCGTCACGCCGGAGATCGGCCTCGGCCTTGAGCGCGGTCAGGACCTCGTCCATGTCCTTCTTCAGCTCGGGGCGGGTAGCACCGAAGCTCTGGCGGACACCGGCGGTGAATTCGGCATAGATCGAGTCGAAGGATTGCGACAGGCCGGAGGAGACCACGACCTCGCGGGCGGCCTTGAGATGCTCCGGCGTCGGCGCCTGCTGCGCGAGCGCGGGCACCATGAACAACGCCAGCGAAAAAAGCGCGCCTGCCAGGCTGTGACGGATCATGCGATTACCCCTTCGTCGATCGTCCGGAATGCGGCGATTCCATTGTTTTGGCGCGGCAACGTCCCTGACCAGGCGCAGCCGCCGGCCGCTCTTAGAACATGTCCAGCCAAAGTGGAAACCACTTTTGCGGCTGGATCAGGTCGTCAAGCTAGTCTCAACGGCGCTCGGCGGCAGGATCGCCGAGGACGCGGACACCGTCGGCTCCGGCGAGGAAGGCCGCCGTCGCCAGGCCAAGGAACAGGCCGTGCTCGACCACCCCGGGAACCTCGTTGAGTGCCAGCCCCAGCACCTCGGGCAATTCGATCCGGCCAAGATGCGCGTCGAGGATGTAGTGGCCGCCATCGGTCAGCAGCGTCGAACCATCGGGACGCTTGCGCAGAATGAGCTCGCCATGCGCCCCAGCCGAAGCGATCGCGGCAGCGACCGCGCGACGCGTCGCCTCGAGCCCGAAGGGCACGACCTCGATCGGCAGCGGGAAGCGACCGAGCGTCTCGACCTGTTTGCCGGTGTCGGCGATCACGATCATGCGCTTCGAAGCGGCAGCAACGATCTTCTCGCGCAGATGCGCGGCGCCGCCGCCCTTGATCAGCCGCAAGGCGCTGTCGAGTTCGTCGGCGCCATCGATGGTGAGGTCGAGCTCTGGCGTCTCGTCGAGCGTCGACATCGGGATACCAAGACCGAGCGCCTGCGCCTGCGTTGCCTCTGAGGTCGCGACACAAAGCACCTCAAGGCCGGCGGCGACCTTCGCCCCGAGCCCGTCGACGAAGAGCTTCGCGGTCGAGCCGGTGCCAAGACCGAGCCGCATGCCCGGCCGCACCAGCTCCAGCGCCGCCAAAGCGGCCGCCTTCTTCAGATCCTCGCTCACGCGCCGAGCCCACCCATCAGCATGTACTTGATCTCGACGAACTCCTCGATGCCGTGGAGCGAGCCCTCGCGGCCGAGGCCGGATTCCTTGACGCCGCCGAAGGGCGCAACCTCGGTGCCGAGAATGGCCGAATTGACGCCGACCATGCCATATTCCAGCTCCTCGGCGACGCGGAAGGCGCGGCCGAGATCCTTGGTGTAGAAATAGGCGGCCAGGCCGAAGGGCGTGTCGTTGGCCATGGCGACGACTTCGTCCTCGCTCGTGAAGCGATAGACCGGCGCGATCGGGCCGAAGGTCTCCTCGCGGGTGACCAGCATCTTGGTAGTCACACCGGCAAGCACCGTCGGCTCGTAGAATGTGCGGCCGAGCGCGTGGCGGCGACCACCGACCATCACCTTGGCGCCGCCCGCGACCGCATCGGCGACATGGCGCTCGACCTTCTCGACCGCGCGCTCGTTGATCAGCGGTCCCTGCACGACGCCGACCTCGACGCCGTTGCCGACCTTCATCTTCGCGACCTCGCCGGCGAACTTCGCGACGAAGTCATCATGGATGCCGTCCTGGACGAAGAGCCGGTTGGTGCAGACGCAGGTCTGGCCCATGTTGCGGAACTTGGCGATGATCGCGCCCTCGACCGCCTTGTCGAGATCGGCATCGTCGAAGACGATGAAGGGCGCATTGCCGCCGAGCTCGAGCCCGACCTTCTTCACCGTCGTGGCCGCCTGCTGCATCAGGAGCTTGCCGACCGGCGTCGAGCCGGTGAAGCCGATGAAGCGCACGGCCGGATGGCTGGTCATCACGCCACCGATCGCGACCGCATCGCCGGTGACGATGTTGATCACGCCCTTGGGGAAGCCGGCCCGTTCGGCGAGTGCGACCAGTGCCAGCGCGGTCAGCGGGGTGTCCGGCGCCGGCTTGACCACGAAGGTGCAGCCCGCCGCCAGGCCCGGCGCGCATTTGCGCGTGATCATCGCCGCCGGGAAGTTCCAGGGCGTGATCGCAGCGCAGACGCCGACCGGCTGCTTTGCGACGATGATGCGCGAGTTCGGGAAGGGCGAGGGAATGGTCTCGCCATAGATGCGCTTGGCCTCTTCGGCGTAAAACTCGACGAAGGAGGCGGCATAGGCGACCTCGCCGCGGGCTTCGCTGAGCGGCTTGCCCTGCTCGGCCGTCATGATCTGCGCCAGGTCCTCCTGGTTCGCCATGATCAGATCGAACCATTTGCGCAGGATGAGCGAGCGCTCCTTGGCGCTCTTTTTCGCCCAGGGCTTGAAGGCGCGCGAGGCGGCCTCGACCGCGGCAGTGGTCTCGTCGGCGCCGAAGCGCGGCACCTTGGCCAGAACCTCGCCCGTCGCCGGATTGTCGACCACATCGACGCCCTCGCCGATCCAGGCGCCGTCGACATGGCACTGCGCGCGCAGCAGCGAGGGATCCTTGAGCGTAAGCATGCGAGCCTCCGGCGTCATGAACGGGTTGCCCGGGCTCTAGCATGCGCGGCGAGCGCTTGCCGATAGCAAAACGCCGCATGCACGCGGTGCGCAGATTGCAGTTACCGTTCGGTCACCAGCTCGGCCGCAGCGGCTATTTCACCATCGGTGTGCAAACGACCTTGTCGTCGAAGACGTAGCAGACGCTGAGCTCGCCGGTGCGGACATTGGCGCGGAAGATGCCGCCTTCACGCTCATGGCGCGAGGGAACGAGCACATAGTCGCTGGGCGCCTGCGGGCCGGCCCCCTCGCCCGCCGGGAAGCAGACGGTGACGCCGACGCCACCCTCCTTGAGCTGGAACTGGCAGGCGCCGACCTCGCCCGTCGCCTTGTCGATGCGATAGACGCGGTTGAGGTCGGTCTGCGGCGCCGGTGCAAACTCGAACGGCGCGGCAAGCGCCGCCCCGAAGGCGGGCAAGACGAACAGACCAGCGCCCAGCACCCGGACAAGGGAGCGGCCAAAGGAGCTTTTGGGACAGCTCGACAGTTTCGGCACCGCTACGACCCTCTCGACGATTCGGGCGGAGGCTATCATGCCGCTCGGCAGCGATCACCTTTATGACTCGCTCTTGCCATCGTGGCGTGCAAGGCTTGCTTAAGGTCGAGCCTTCATGGTGCTATCGATGGTAAAGCTCCGCTCTATTAGGAGCCCGGATGACCGCTGCCCAATACACTTTCCACATAGCAGGCTTCACGCCTGAGACACTGCCAATGGCAAGGTTGGCCGATTATCTGAGCGATCTCGCCCAGCTTCTCGGCTCGAAAGAGCACGTCCACCTCGATCGCATCGAAGCCGGAAGTATCAGACTTGCGGTGGCAATCGACCAGGAAGTGCGCCCTCTTGTCGGCCCGCGAGTGCGCAGTGCAGCGCAGGGAGACGGGCCCAAAGAAGCACAGGCCGCATGGCTTCGGCTAAATGAGCGACTAGGCAAAGACGGTGCCAGAGCCAATCTGGAACTCCCGGGCGGAGAGATAATTCCCTTTCCTGGCTCAGCGGCCCCTTCCAAGCCGGTCGGGCCTCTCCGACAGGAGACCGCGATTCAAGGGCGGTTGGTCCGCCTTGAGGGTTATGGCGACGACGTCTCGGTAGGCATCGAGGATGAAGCTGGCCTCGCTGGCCGGATTGTCGTTCGTGCGGATTTGGCGCGCGACCTCGGCAATTACTTTCATCGTCATGTAAGACTCTCGGGCCGCGGAAGATGGCGCCGCAATACAGAGGGACAGTGGTGTCTGGAACATCTCGATGTCACCGACTTCACGCCTCTTGACGACAAACCCCTTGATGACGTGCTTCGTCATGCCGGCAGCCTCCTTCCGGAAGGCAGCGCGCAAAAGGCTATTGATCTGATCCAAGAGCTACGGCGCGCATGATCGTAGTCGATGCGAACTTTCTTGTGCTGCTCTTGGACCCTGGCGCAATGCCCCATCTCGATCGGGGACGCGAACGTGTCGAGTTCTTCATCCAAGAACTGACTCGGCAGAGAACCGAGATTGTCATTCCCGCACCAGTGGTAGCGGAAATCGTTGCCGGTCGCATCGACCGCATCGAAGAGATAGCCGCCACGCTTATCCAAAGTCGGTTCTTCACCGTCCAGCCCTTCGACGCTGTCATCGCCATCGAGACTGGGGAGATGATCAAGAAGGCACAAGACCGCATTCCCGCGGCAGAGCGATTGCCTGGATGGCGCGTGAAGATGAAGTACGATGCGATGATCGCTGCAACAGCCAAGGTGCGCAGGGCCAAGGCTGTTTGCACTGACGATGCAGGTCTGCGTGCGCATCTGCGGGATAGCGGTATCGAGATTATCTGGATCGACGATCTGCCGCTGCCGCCAGAAGATTCACAAGGCACGTTCGAGGGCGTCTAAACGCCTTGCCAAGCGGTGCCGGCCAGCCTTTATGCACAGGGCCACGTCACAGGATTGCCCATGTCGCTGCCCCCGATCGTCGTCTTCGATCTCGACGGCACCCTCGCCGAGACCGCTCCCGATATCATGCACACGCTCAACGTCATCCTCGAACGGGAAGGGCTGCCGGCGCTGCCGATCGAGCGGGCGCGCGAACTGGTCGGCGCCGGTGCGCGAGCTTTGATCGAGCGCGGCTTCAAGGTCAGCGGCCGCCCGCTCGATGCCGAGAAGCTCGAGCAATTGTTCGAGGAATTCCTGGTGATCTATGCTGGCGCCGTCGCGAAGGACTCTTATGTCCATGACGGCGTGATTGGCGCGCTCGATGCGCTTGCGGCCGACGGCTTCGTCTTCGCCGTCTGCACCAACAAGCCGATCCTGCACACAAGGCTGATCCTCGACCATTTCGGCATCACCGGGCGTTTCGCCGCGATCGCAGGGCGCGACAGCTTTCCCTTCTTCAAGCCCGATCCACGCCATCTGACCCAGACCATCGCCGAGGCCGGCGCCGATCCGCAGCGGGCGGTCATGGTCGGCGATTCGCGCACCGATGTGAGCACGGCGCGCGCTGCGGGGATCCCGGTGGTCTGCGTGCCGTTCGGCTATACCGACGTGCCGGTCGAGGCTCTCGATCCCGATCTGGTGATCCAGCACTTCAGCGAACTTCCGGATGCTGTGCGCAAGCTGACCAACCGCGAACCGGCGCTCGCTACTCATTCTTGACGGCGCAGGCGCGCGCCACTAGGAACAGCGCGGTCCGGGCGGCTAGCTCAGCGGTAGAGCACTCCCTTCACACGGGAGGGGTCACAGGTTCGATCCCTGTGCCGCCCACCATTTCCCCCGACATTTTCGGAAGACCCGGTGCACTGGCGCGCAAATGCACAGGGAAGATCTGGGGAACCCGGTCCCGATTCGATCGACCCCTCCTCGCTTTTCCCCTCTCCCCCAGCGGAGAGCTGAGACGGGGTGAAGCGGAATGGGATGCGCCGCTAGGGAGGGTGTGACGCCTGGGCCTTGGCAGTGCAGTCGCCTGCGGCAGCAGGTCAAAAAGAACTGCATCATGGTCGGGCCGGGGAGCCACTGCATCCAAAGGACACCTTCGGGCGTACCCGGCAAATGCCCATGCCTAAAAGCCGAAAGCGGCCGGCTGCTGAAGCGCCGCACTCAACCGAAACCCCGATCGACCTCGACACCCAACGCAGGCTGAGACGCGATCTCAAGCTGACCAGCGAGGACCTTGCGGAAATCGACATAGAGCTTGCGATCGACGCGGGGCTGCTGAAGAGGCCGAAGAGACGCTGAGGCAAGAGAGGCCCAGCCTCGAAAAGCCGGATTTCCAGGAGACTTCGACGGGCGGCGTATTCACCCCTTCCGAGATGAACAACCCTCGCACGCGGGGGCCTTTGCCGATCCGCCCGTCGAACTCCCATACCCCATGCGCTGTTACATCCGCAGTCGCCGGGTAAAGCTATCAGGCGGCTCGCGCAAAACCGCCATGGAATTTCGAGGCAGCCGTCCGGGCGTAAGCCTTTCGGGCACAAGCCTTACCATGCCAGTGAGTCTGGATCAGGCTGCGGCGTAGCCGACCGTGCCCTTGATCTCGAGGAATTCCTCGAGGCCGAAATCGGCATATTCGCGGCCATTGCCGGACTGCTTGTAGCCGCCGAACGGAGCGCCGGCGTCCCAGGCGGGATAGTTGATGTAGACGTTGCCGGAGCGCATCTGCGCCGCGACCTTGCGCGCCCGCTCGAGCGAGCCGGATTGGACGTAGGAGGCGAGCCCGTAGGGCGTGTCGTTCGCCCGTGCGATCACTTCCTCTTCGCTCTCATAGGGCAGGATCGACAGCACCGGCCCGAAGATCTCCTCCCGCGCGATCGTCATCTCGTCCGTCACGTTGCCGAAGACCGTCGGCCGGACAAAGTAGCCGCGGTTGAGGTCCTCGGGTCGGCCCGGCCCGCCCGTGACCAGGGTCGCACCCTCCTTGATGCCGCTCTCGATCAGGCGCTGAATCTTGTCGAACTGGGTTTCGCTGACGACCGGGCCGAGGAAAACACTCTCCGTCGACGGCGCGCCGACCTTGAGCGGTTCAGCGGTCGCCTTGGCGATGGCCAGCGCGTCCTCGTGCAGTTTGGCCGGGACGAACATCCGCGTCGGCGCATTGCAGGACTGGCCGGAGTTGCGCATGACGCTCTCGACGCCGAGCTTCACTGCCCGCTTCAGGTCGACGTCGTCGAGCAGGATGTTGGCCGACTTGCCGCCGAGTTCCTGATGCACGCGCTTGACCGTGTCGGCGGCCGCCTTGGCAACCAGGATGCCGGCGCGGGTCGAGCCGGTGAAGGAGACCATGTCGACGCCGGGATGGCGCGAGATCGCCTCGCCGACCGTCGGGCCATCTCCATTGACGAGATTAAACACGCCCTTCGGCACGCCGGCCTCGTGCATCACCTCGGCGAAGATGATCGCATTCATCGGGGCGATCTCGGAGGGCTTCAGCACCATGGTGCAGCCGGCCGCGAGGGCTGGCGCGACCTTGCACATGATCTGGTTCAGCGGCCAGTTCCAGGGCGTGATCATGCCAACGACGCCGATCGGCTCCTTGGCGATAAGGGTGGTGCCGCGCAGTTCCTCGAACTCGAAATTCTCCAGCGTCTCGATCATCTTGGCGAGATGGCCGGTGCCCATCGCGGCCTGTGCCCGGTGAGCCAATTCCTTCGGCGCGCCCATCTCCTGCGACAGCGCGTCCGCGATATCGGCATAGCGCGCCTTGTAGGCGTCGAGCAGGCGCCGCATCAGCGCCAGGCGCTCCTGCTTCGAGGTTGCGGCGAAAGCCGGAAAGGCGGCGCGCGCCGCCGCGACGGCCTTGTCGACATCGGCCTGGCTGCCGAGCGCGATCTGCGCGAAGGCCTCCTCGGTCGAAGGGTCGATCACGTCCAGGGTCTTCAACCCTGCGGCGGGGTCGACCCAGGCACCGTCAATATAGAACTGCAGGGCATGAGACATGATCGGGCTTCCTTCCTGTGGACCTATGTACGCGACGCTCGGCCGGACATGCGGACCGGCCGGCATCTGCGCTGTGTCTTGTCAGATACAGCGTAGCAGCCCGGAGCCGCCTGTCATCGCGCGGTGGGCGAATGGGGGGAATACCCTGCGCGGGAGCGGCTGAGGACGAATTGCTGAAACTGGGCGCCTTTCCGGCCGAACGGAGATAGCAGGAACGCCAGCGAGAAGCTGGCTGCACATTTCGTGCAATGTAGCCACCGAATCCTGGGCGGAGGGCGCAGGCGCGACATCTTCGAGTCGCGAGACCTTGCGCCGCGTCAAGTGAATGGATGACACCTACCATGTTCGGATTTCAGCAGCGTGCCTCGCGCGCGCTCAGTGCCCTCGCGATCGCCTTGTGGCTCGCCGCCCCGTCGGCTCGGGCCGAGGCGCCGATCACGGTCAAGGGCGGCGAGACCGTCACGATCAGCGGCGTCCGCAGCATCCTCATCCGGGCTCCACATCCCAAGGGCAGCGTGATCCTGCTAACCGGCGGCGACGGGCGTCTCGAGGTCGGCAGCGGCGCGCGCTTCGGCAAGGCCGGAGACAACGTCCTGATCCGCAACCGCGATGCGTTCGTCGCACAAGGCTACAACGTGCTTCTCGCTGAGCTCGGGACGAACCTCTCCGCTGCAGTCGACCACATGGCCGCGATCAAGCGCCCGGTCATCGTGATCGCCACCAGCAAGGGCACGCAACGAGCCGCCGAAGGACTCGTGGAGGGCGCCATGCCGGACAGGCTCGTCCTGACCTCCGGCTTCCTCAGCAAGGCATCCGGGCCCGACGACACCGTCCAGAGCATCCTGGGAACGCCGAACCGGCTGCCGCGAACACTCGC
Organism: Allobosea sp. Tri-44; assembly: GCF_004123845.1. Lineage (GTDB taxonomy): Bacteria > Pseudomonadota > Alphaproteobacteria > Rhizobiales > Beijerinckiaceae > Allobosea. The sequence goes on from NZ_NBDP01000030.1 coordinate 131,095, forward strand.
CCTGCACCATCGCGAGGATCGCTGCCGCTGGACACAGCCTGCCGGCGTTGCTCCGTTTCAGGCTTGGGCCGGCGGCCGGGCCCATATCGAGTGGATGAGTGGCGGCAATGCCGACGAGGCCAATCCGTGCCGCTCCAGCGCTCATCACGGCTTCGCCGGGCAGGACGAGGAGTTCGTCGCCCGCATCGTCAAGTTCATGATGCGCTGAAGGCGGCCGCACAGCCGCGCAATGTTCGAGCAAACCGACGCAACGACCACTCCACCGGGGCCACCGTGGAGATCGGATCATGCGATTCGGCAATGGACAATCCGTGGCAATCGCCGGCCGCGCCTTGCACGCCTATCTCGATTTCGTCCAGCGGACGACCCGCTTCAAGCCGGCGATCCCGGGCGCCAGGCCGTGGGAGCGCAGCCGTGAGCCCTTCATCGCTCTGACCTGGCATGGCCAGCAGATGTTGAGCCTTGCGGCCTTAGACGGCGCCTCGCAGGTCGCGATCCTGGCCTCGCTGCATTTCGACGGATCCGTGGTGGCCTCGGTGGTCGGGCGGTCCGGCTTCCGCGTCATCCGCGGTTCGGGCACGCAGAGTCGCACGAAGATCCAGGCCAAGCGCGCCATTCCCGCCTTCTTCGAGATGCGTGAGGCCCTGCGCGGGGGCACCAGCCTCCTGCTCACCGCCGATGTCCCGAAGGTCGCGCGCGTCGCCGGCCAGGGCGCAGTCCAGCTCGCGCGCGCCACGGGTCGGCCGATCTATCTCTTCGCCGCGGTGACCAGCGCGCGCTTCGAGCTCGACAACTGGGACAAGGCCAGCATCGCCCTGCCCTTCGGTCGTGGCTGCGTCCTGTGGTCGGAGCCGCTCTACGTCCGCCGGTCGGCCGATGAGCGCGAGATGGGCCTGATCGCGCTCGATATTTCGAGCCAGCTCGACGAGTTGCATGCCACGGCACGTCGCCTTCTCGAGCGGCGCCGCTAGGACCGCGGCCCTGTTTATCCGAGACGTGTCAGCGGCCCGGCGGGGGGCAGTCGGCCGGCGTGGGGCAGATCCTGCCGGGCGGGCGCAGCTGTTCCTGCACACCCGCCGGCTCGATGACGATGCGGCTGAGATCGCCGGAAAGGCGCAGGCCGAGGCCGGAGGAGATCAAAACGATTCGGGCGCGCGTGGAAGCCAGGATGGTGGCGTTGGCACCGGCGAGAAAATGGGCGCTGCCGCCGAGGCTGGCATAGGTACCAAACACGTCCTCGTAGCGGTCGAGCCCGTAGACCAGCATGATCACCCGGCCGTAGTCGGCGCCGAGGCCGATGCCGACGGAGAGCGCCGACCAGCTCACCGGCATCGGAATCCCATCGGAGAAGCGCAATTCGCCGCTGCCATGGCGGCCGCCGAGCACGAAGGAACCGCTGAGCTCTCCGCCCACGATATACGCGTTCGGCTCGCCGAAGAGCGCGAGCGAGCGTTCGATCGGGATGCTGACTGTCTTGGAAGCGGTGTCGAAGACGCCCTCGACGATCCCGAAAATATCCTGCCGCGGGGTTGTCGGCAGCTGGCCGGCCCGGACATCCCCTTTCGTGACAGCCCCCTGCGCGAGCACGAGGCTCGGCACCAGGGCCAGCAGCGTGGCCAGCATGAAGCGCAGCCCAGGCCAACTCCGGATGACGCGTAACGCGGACATCAGGCCGGCAGCTCCGGGAGAGAGTTGAACGGCAATGGCAATACGGTCCATGCAGAGACAGGAAGAGGCGAGCGCCCCGCTCCGCAAGCCATACCCCGATCGAGGTTCCGTGACGACCCGCAACGCCGCATCAATCTCCAGCCGATCGCAAGCGACAGACCTGCTCTCCAGAGAAGGTCGCCGCGCAGCCCGGCATGATAGCGGAGACCGGCCATGACCTCACTGTCGCGCGCCCTCACCCTGCGGCTATCGCTGCTCGGCATCGTCCTATTCACGGCCTTCATCGGTGCTGTCATCGCCTTCGCCTTGATTACCGAGGATCCTGGCGCCCTGCGCAACGACGTCACCTCCCAGATCATCCGGCAAGGCGTGCGCCAGCAGTCCGGCAACGCCTTGCAGGTCGAGAAGACCGCAGACCTGACCCGGATCGAGCGCACCAGCCCCGGGCTCTGGTACCTAGTCTCGGATGGACGTTCCGTCGTCGAGTATGCGCCAGAGTTGCGGCCGGGCCTGCCGATCGACATTCGGCTCGACGGGCCGACCATCGCTGCGCAGATGCGGGTCGGCGGCGACAATGCGCTCGCCTTCGACGTGATCGAGAAGGACGGCAGCCGCTTCATCGTCGCGACCGGCGGCGGCCGACCGGGCTGGGATCTGATCCTCGGCTTCTACTTGCGGGCCATTGCAGGCTCGGCGCTGGCGATCTCGGTGGTCTTCGGCCTGCTGATCGCAGGCGCGATCGCCATGTCGGTGTCCTATATCGGCGAGCGGCTGCGCAGCGCCGCAGAGGCCGCTGCACGGATCGACCCGAGAGCGCCACGCGGCCTGCTGCCGACCGAGGAAACCCCGATCGAGCTGATGCCGCTGACCACGGCGCTCAATGCCGCGCTCGACCAGATCGCCGGGAACATGGAGGTGCAGCAGCGCTTCATGAACAATGTCGCGCATGAGCTGCGCACCCCGCTCACCGTGATGCGCGGCCGGATCGACGCGCTGCCGAACGATCAGATGCGGCTCGCGCTCACCACCGACGTCAGCCGGCTGACCACCATCGTCTCGTCGATGCTGCAGCTCGCACGCCTGCACAGCACGGAGCTCCCCTTCGAGCCGCTGCAGCTCAACGGCCTCGCCCGTGCGGTGCTGGCAGACCTTGCGCCCTTGATCCTGAACAATGGCGGCGATGTCGCTCTGGAGGAGGAAGGCGATCGCCGATCGCTGATCAGCGCCAACGAACCGACCGTCCGCGCCGCGATCGCCAATCTGGTCGACAACGCGCTGCGCCATGCCCAGGCGAAATCGACGATCCTGGTCAAGGTGATCGATGGCGCCGTGGTTGAAGTCGCCGATGACGGGATCGGCATCGAGGCCTCCGACCGCTCGCAAGTCACCGAGCCGTTCAACCGGATGTCGCCGAACTCCACCGGGGCCGGGCTCGGCCTGACGATCGTGCGCGACATCATGGCCGCGCATGGTGGGACGCTCGCTATCCTCGGCAGGTCGGGCGGCGGCACCATGGTGCGGCTGGTCTTCCCGCCGAGCGAGATCGGCAGCGCGTGAGGCGCCGGGCTACTGCGCCAGCTCCGACACCCTCAGCATATAGCCGATGCCGCGCAGCGAGGTGATCTCGACCCGGGCGCCGGCATCCTTGAGCTTGCGCCGCAGCCGCGAAATCTGCGCCTCCAGCGTGTTCGACTCGATCAGGTCGTCGAAGCCGTAGACGGCCTCGATCAGGACGTCGCGGGTGACGACGCGGCCGACACGCTGCACCAGCGCTTCCAGGATCAGCGCCTCGCGCCGGCGCAGGTCGAGCAGTTCCGAACCGACGGAGGCACAACGCCCCTCGAGATCGAGCGAGAGATTGCCTGCGGTGATCACCAGCGAACGCTTGGGATTGCGCCGGCGCATGATGACCCGCAGGCGCGCCAGCAGTTCCTCCGGCTCGAAGGGTTTGATCAGGTAGTCGTCCGCCCCGCCGTTCAAGCCCTCGATCACATCGGCCTTGGCGTCGCGGGCGGTCAGAATCAGGAAGGCGGGCCGCGTATCGGAAGCGTTCAGCGCCTTGACGATCGACAGGCCGTCGCCATCAGGCAGGCGCCGATCGACGATGACGATGTCGAAAGGCGTCGAGCGCAGGGCCGCCAGCGCCGCATCGATCGTGGTCGTGCGATCGGCGATCAGCCCGGCATTTGTGAGGAGCGAGGACAGGAAAGCCATCAGCTGAGGCTCGTCCTCGACGATCAGTGCGCGCATTAAGGGGTCGTTTCAGGGTGCACGGATGGAACGTGATGCCGGAATAGGGGCGAAATATCCAGACACATCACGCTCCATCCATGCCTTGGCGCGGCCGTTGGAGCCGGATCCGATCAGGTTAGAACAACCTGATCGGTGAATCCGTCTCCCACTTTTTGCCGGGAGGCCGTTTTGCCGATCAACTTGCAGCGCAAGTTGATCGGAACGGGCTCCAGGGCCGCAAGGCGATCCGGACCGGCCAACCGGCCCGGGATTTCAGGATTCAGAACCGGTAATTCAGGCCGGTCTTGACGACATGCTCGCTGACGCCGACACGGGCCCGGCCGCTGGCGAACTGAAAGTTCTGCTTGCCGAGCGAGACATAGTTGTACTCGACCTTGGCGGAGAGATTGTCAGTGATGCCGTATTCGGCGCCGGCGCCGACGACATAACCGATCTTGCTCTTCTCCTTCGAGACGAGCCCGTCGCTCGCCTTCAGGCTGCCATAGGCAACGCCGCCGAGACCGTAGACCAGGAGGCGGTCGAAAGCGAAGCCGGCGCGGGCCTTCAAGGTTCCCAGATAGCGCATGTCGGCGCTGGTGCCGCCGGTGCGCTTGGCGCCCTTGCCGAAGCCGTTCATCGACATGTCGGCCTCGAGGCCGGTGACGAGGCCGCCCATCTGGAGGTTGTAGCCAACCTGACCACCGAGCAGGATTTCGTTGCGGCTCTTCTTGGCGGTCCCCTCGAAACGATCGAAGGCGGCGCCGGCATGCACACCGGCATAGATGCCGTTCCAGTTATAGGGGCGCGGCTGCGAATAGGCCGGCTGGTATTGCTGCACGCGCGCGGGACGATCGGCCGCCATGGCCGGGACCGCGAGCTGGGCCAGCAGGCCGAGACCAACCATCGGGATAAGACGCTTCATCAAAGGCTCCTTGCGGCGGCTTGATCGCCGCCGACGCATCAGGCTAGAGCCCGTTCCGGTCGACTTGCATGGCAAGCCGACCGGAAAAACGGTCTCTGACTAAAAGTGAGAGACGGATTCACCGATCAGGTTGATTCAACCTGATCGGATCCGGCTCTTGCGACCGCAGGTCCGTTCATCGGACCGGGTCAGCACGGCGCAGATTGCGGGCGAAGATTACGGCAACGTTGCCCGCCATGCGGGCACCAGCCTGAATCAGGTCCGTTGGAGGTGTACGGTCGCCGCGGGTGGCGCTCAGCCGCGGCCGATGCGCTCAGGGCGCGGCTGCGCGCCTTGCGTGCTGCTCGCCCATTCGGCCAAGGGCGAGGTCGCCTGGAATTGCTCGATCGCGAGCAGCGTGATGTCGCCGGAATGGCCGGAGCGGCGCAGGCCGAGAATCAGGCGCGCGAGCCATTCGCGATGGGGATTTTCGAACGGCCCATCGATCGGGCCGACATGCCGCCACGCCTCATGAAAGGCTGTTCCGAGGGCAGCGAGTTCGTCTGGTCCGGCATTGAGTTGGCACGCAGGCATGGCGAGCTTCCCGGCGTTTGCATGCAGCGGACCAGAGCCCGCTCGGCTTTGCAATCGGAAGTTGCCCCTTCATCTGAATATTAGGCGAACGGCCGGTTAACGACAATCGGAGAAGCCGTCAGAGGCTGCTCACAATCTCGCGCGGATGACGGGTAACGAAATCACGAGCCGAATCACGGAAGGCCATCCAGGCAGGCAGTGACTCCGCCGGAGATTGAAAAGCTCCGAGAAGAAGGGGGCGAGTGCGTTCGTCGATAGCGGCGTCGGGGTCGATGCGCGCCGAACGGCAGAGCGCCCGCGCGATCCTGATGATGCGCTGCTCTTCGCTGTCTTCGGGAATCATGATTGGTAGACCTCGACGTCATCCCAGCAAGCCGCACAACGCGCCGCCAGCTGCCCGGTTCCCGAAATCGACCGCCTCGCTTCCGCCCGAAAGCCGCCCAGATCGGGCCAAGCAGCCTCCAGACGCCTGCGCCTGTTGCACACCGGCAACGGGCGCCTTCAAAGCTTGGAAGGTCGCGCCGATGTGAACGCCGATCGATTGAATGGCAGCCCTCGCTCTGCCAGAGATTTGGGGAATTGTTGACGTTTTTCCGTCACCTTTCTTCGCACCCGTCACCCCGCAATCCTCCCCGAGGCCGCAATGCTCCGCTTCTTCCGTTTGGCCCTGATCGCCGGCACGGCCGTCGCGGCCACGGCGACCGCCGCTATCGCCGAGATCGATCCCCTCACCCGCCAGCCGCTCGTCAGCTATGTCGACCCTGCCAAGGCGCAGGCGACCGCGATCCCGCGCGAGGTCGTCTCCTTCAGCGGCACCTATCGCCCCGGCACGATCGTGATCAACACGAGCGAGCGCCGCCTCTATTTCGTGCTGCCCGATGGCAAGGCCGTGCGCTACGGCGTCGGCGTCGGCCGCCCCGGCTTCGAATGGGGCGGCGCACAGACCGTCTCCCGCAAGACCGAGTGGCCGACCTGGACCCCGCCGGCCCAGATGCTGAAGCGCCGCCCCGACCTGCCGCGCTTCATGCCCGGCGGCCCGGAGAACCCGATGGGCGCGCGCGCGCTCTATCTCGGCTCGACCCTCTACCGCATCCACGGCTCGAACGAGCCCGAGACGATCGGCCAGGCGGTCTCCTCCGGCTGCATCCGCATGCAGAACGAGGACGTGATCGACCTCTACGAGCGCGCCAAGGTCGGCACCCGCGTCGTCGTCGCCCGCTGAACGAACGCTGCATCGAGACCTACGAAAGGCCGGCTTCGCGCCGGCCTTTTTGTTTGCTTCGACCCGTGCCGGCAACAAGGCGCAGGGCGATCAGAACGGGGCCGTGAAGTATACTCGGGCGGCCACGACGCCGGCCAGCAGAAGCAGCAGGACGAGACACTGCAACAGGTCCCGGGCGATCTCGCTGGACCGCGTATCGGACAGCTCATTGCGAGGCCCGGTTCGATGCGCAGCCGCGCGCCGCTGTCTCTCCGACGCTTCATAAGTGGTCATGGCGACCTCCATCACTTGATGGCGGATAGTCGACCAGCTCCGCGTAAGCTCGCGATGCCGGCCATGGATCGGCAGCATCAAGCCCGCATAAGCGCGGGCACGCTTATGCGGATGGTTGGAAGTCAGGCGGCTGAACGATGGTCGATCGCGTGACCATTGCTCGGTCGCGGCAGGTCATCGAGCGCGTATTTGAGCTCCTCGGCGAGCGAAGGCTGCGCTGCGGCCAGGGGCAACCGGCAGACGGAGCCGACGCCCGGATGCTGGAACGACAAGGCGAGCTTGACTGCGACCGGATCAGGCTCGCGGGAAAGCAGGTCGTGAAGCGGAATCAGCCGCCGCTGCAGGGTCTGGGCCTGCTCGAATGCACCGGCGCGGCAGGCTTCCCTGATCCGGCGCAGCAGGCGCGGCGCGAGGTTGCCGATACTGGTGATCGCGCCGCAGCCACCCGCGACGAAATAGGACGGGATGGTGTCGCTGGCCCCGGTCAGGCGCAGGAAGTGCCGGCTGCAGTTGCGCATGATGCGATCGCAACGGGCGATGTCGCCGCGCCGCTCGAGGATGCCGACGATGGTCGGATGTTCGGCCATCTCGGCCAGGGCTGCGGGAGCAAGGTCGATGGCGCAGCGATCGGGGTCGTTGTCGATGATCAGCGGCAGCGACGTGACCTCCGCCACCGACAGGACGTGCCGGACAAGGCCGGCCTGCGTCGGCCTGCTGTAATAGGGCAGCCGCAGGAGTATGGCGCTCGCCCCTGCCGCAGTCGCCTCCCTGACTTCCGCGATGCTGTCCGTGGTCGAGTACGACCCGGCAGCAGCCAGGATCGGATAGCCAGGTCCGGCCGCGGTGCGCGCAACCCTGACGAGCCGGATGCGTTCCTTGCCGGACAGCGTCGAATACTCGCCGCTGGCGGAGCCGAGCACGATGCCGTCGGCCCCTTCCTGGACCTGCCAATCCACCAGCCGAGCCAGGCTCGGCTCGTCGAGGGCGCCGACCCTGAAGGGCGTGACGAGCGCGGTGAACATCCCGTGAAGCCAGTGATCCATGTCGACCTCGGCAGAGTGGATTGACGATGGAGGCGCAGCGGAGCGTTCTGCTCCGCCGCGCCTCGGCCGAACTCGGGACGACCGGTGAAACAGGGGCCGAGGGCCCTCAAACCCCACGGGGGGCGGTCGGGGTTCGAGGGTGCCTCTGGTTCCCAGCGTGCCCGAGCACGACGCCGATCAAGGCTAGGGCGGTCGACATAAGGGTTCGATGCGGATCGGGGCGAATAATGTGAAGCCGGCATCAGGGCGGCGTGCCATGCATCTCGGCTCTGGCCTCTACCGCATCCACGGCTCGAACGAGCCCGAGACGATCGGCCAGGCGGTCTCCTCCGGCTGCATCCGCATGCAGAACGAGGACGTGATCGACCTCTACGAGCGCGCCAAGGTCGGCACCCGCGTCGTCGTCCGCTAAACGGCATCGAGATCGGAATTCGGAAAGGCCCGCCTCACGGCGGCGGGCCCGAGATAGATCGTCAGTCATCGCCGCCGCTTCGTCCTGCCACCCAAGTCAGAACTGCCAGTTGGCAGGCACCCAGGCGTAGCCGGTGTCGGTCCGGAGCAGATGGCCGAGGCCGGGGAAGGGATAGTGGAAGCCGAGCACCGGAATCCGCTCGGCTGCCGCCCGATCGAAAATCCGCCGGCGCGCGTTGAGGGCTGCGTCCTTGTCCCGGTCGGGACCCGGCCGCCAGGGGCGGTCGATATTGATGATCGGGTGATAGGCAAGGTCCGCCGTCAGCAGCAACTGGTCGGCTCCCGAATGAACCAGGAAAGAGACCATGCCCGGCGTATGGCCGGCCGCCGCGATGGTCGTGAGCCCCGGCACGATCTCGGTCCCCGCCTCATACAGCTCGATGTCGCTCGCCACGGGCTCCACGCTGCGCTTGATCGCGGCGCCGAACCGCCGGCGGAAATCCTCGGGTACCGGCATGTAGGAGAGATCGGGATCGTTGCGGACGAAGAAGTCCCAGTCGGCCTTCGGCGCGAATACCCTGGCGCGCGGAAAGGCTTTTTCGCCCGTGGCGGTGCGGAGATTGCCGACATGGTCGGGGTGCGCATGCGAGACGACGACCATGTCGATATCGGTCGCCGTCAGGCCGCTCGCCGCCAGGCTGGCGAAGATCCGGCCACCATTGGGGCCCATCGTCTGGCCGGCACCCGCTTCCAGCAGGATGCGCCGACCGCCTGTCTCGATCAGCAGTGTGTTGAGATTCAGCGTCAGGTGGCCGGAAGGCAGGAACGCCCGCCGCAGGACCTCCTGCAACTCGACTTCCGGCGCATCGCTGGCATAGATTCGCGGCGGGCCGCCGATGACGCCGTCGCTCAGGACGGTTGCGCTGATCTCACCGACGCGGAAGCGATAATGGCCGGCATTGCCATGCGTGGCCGGCAGCGTCTGGGCATGGGCGCTTTCCCGCGTCCCGTATCCGGCCAGGAGTCCCGACCCGCCGGCGATGGCGGAGAGCATGATCTTGCGGCGGTTCAAAGTCAGGGCGGTCATCATCACCTCGCTGGGCAGGGGTCCGCTGTGCTGTGACCCGCCCGGCTTAGATGACATCGTGCCATTGCTCAGATAAGATCGATCGATCTGAGCAGCTTGATAAGCAGTTCTTTGCAATAATGCGCCTCGACACTCTCGATGTCTTCGCCGCAATCGTGCGATGCGGCGGCTTTCGTGCAGCGGCAGCCGAGCGCGGCGTCTCGTCCGCCGCCTTGAGCCAGAGCATCGGCACGCTCGAGGCGGCGCTCGGCATCCGGTTGCTGAACCGGACGACGCGAAGCGTGGCGCCGACGGAAGCCGGGACGCGCCTCCTGGAGCGGCTCGTCCCCGCGCTGCAGGACATCCGGCTCGCGATCGAAGACCTCAACCAGATGCGCGAGCGGCCGACCGGGACAATTCGGATCAACGCCCCCGGGCCGGCGGTGGACCATGTGCTATGCCCGCTCGCGTTCGATTTCATGCGGGCCTATCCCGACGTCAAAGTCGAGCTGATCAGCGACGCCGCCATCGTCGACATCGTCCAGCAGGGCTTCGATGCCGGCGTGCGCTTCGGACAGCAGCTGGAACAGGATATGATCGCCGTGCCGCTGGGTCCGCCCCTGCGCTACGCGATCGTCGCATCGCCCGGCTACCTTGAGCGCTGCGGCACGCCGCTGGCGCCAGCCGACCTGATCGGACGCGACTGCGTCCGCCGACGCTTTCCCGGCGGTACGACGGCCTCCTGGCGCTTCGAAAAGGACGGCGCGAGCCTGGAGATCACGCCCGAAGGCCGCCTGACCCTGAGCTCGGCTCATCAGGAGCTCCAGGCCGCGCTGGCCGGGCAAGGGCTGGCACATGTCTTCGTCGACTACGCCAGGCCGCATTTGAACGACGGCAGCCTGGTCGAGCTGTTGCGGGACTGGAGCCCGAACCTGCCCGGCTGGTTTCTCTACTATCCCAACCGTCGATATCCGAGCGCGGCGATGTCCGCCTTCCTGCACCATGTCCGAGAGTTCGATTGGTCAGGCCATGGCCTGACGGCGATCCGCAAGGACTAGCAGCGCCGCTTGGTGCCGCCGCGCAAGATCGAAGTCGACGCTGCGAAGCTGGACACGCTCTACCCTCGCCTCACCCGCTCTCGCGACAGCCCCTTCGCAGCGAGATCATCGAGATAGGCCTGCAGCTTCGCCTCACCGTCGCGGCCGAGTTCGCGCAGATAGTCCCAGCCATAGATGCCGGTGTCGTGCATGTCGTCGAAGGTCAGGCGGACTGCGTAGTGACCAACCGGCTCGACCTTGAGGATTTCGACCTCGTGCTTGCCCGGCACGGTCTGCTTCTGCGTCGGGCCATGGCCCTGGACCTCGGCCGAAGGGCTTTCGACGCGCAGCAATTCGGCGGGAAGCGCATGACTCTCGCCGCTCTCGAAGGTCACATGCAGGGTGCGGCGATCCTTCGACAGGCGGATCTCGCTCGGCCAATCTGACATCTTCGTGTTTCTCCGGAGCGCCTTGCGACCTTGGGCCTGCTTGACCGCGGCCTTGCCGCCGCCGATGCTGCCTTCCTATATCAGAGCAACGGCAGGCGCACTGCGCCGCAAGACCGCGACCGCCCGAGGATTTCAGCCATCGTGCTGCATGACCCTGTCAGACCCTTGATGCGTGCGCCGCTGACCGACCCGTTCGGCCGCGACATCTCCTACTTACGCATCTCGGTGACGGATCGCTGCGATTTCCGCTGCGTCTACTGCATGTCCGAGGACATGGCCTTTCTGCCGAAGCGCGACCTCTTGACGCTCGAAGAGGTCGATCGCGTCGCCACCGCCTTCGTCTCGCGCGGAACGCGGAAGCTCCGCATCACCGGCGGCGAGCCGCTGGTCAGGCGCGACATCATGAACCTGTTCCGCTCGCTCTCGCGCCATCTGACCTCCGGTGCCCTCGACGAACTGACCTTGACCACCAACGGCTCGCAGCTCGCCCGCTATGCGCAGGAGCTGGCCGATTGCGGCGTGCGCCGTGTCAATGTCTCGCTCGACACGCTCGATCCGGAAAAATTCCGCAAGATCACGCGCTGGGGCGACCTCGCGAAGGTACTCGCCGGGATCGAGGCCGCGCGGGCCGCGGGCCTGCGCGTCAAGATCAATGCGGTGGCGCTGAAGGGCGTCAACGAGGACGAGATCGAGGGCCTGATGCACTGGGCCCATGGGCTCGGGATGGACCTGACGCTGATCGAGGTGATGCCGCTCGGCGAGATAGAGCCGGCCAGGCTCGACCAGTTCCTGCCGCTCTCGATGGTGCGGGCCCGGCTGATGGACCGCTACACGCTCGACGACGATCCTTACCGGACCGGCGGACCGGCGCGCTATGTCCGGGTGCGCGAGACCGGGGGCTTGATCGGCTTCATCACGCCGATGACCCATAATTTCTGCGAGAGCTGCAACCGCGTGCGTCTGACCTGCACCGGCACGCTCTATATGTGCCTCGGCCAGGAGGACGCCGCCGATCTGCGCGCGCCGATCCGCGCCTCCAGCGACGACGCCCTGCTCTACCGGGCGATGGAAGAGGCGATCTCGCGCAAGCCCAAGGGCCACGACTTCGTGATTGATCGCCGCCAGCCCCGCGCCGCCGTCGGCCGGCACATGAGCGTGACTGGCGGCTGAGGACGGCGCGGGCCTCGACCGAACTCAGCGGCCCCGCAATCCGCGCACGATATTCGCCGCTCGCCTGAGAGCTGTCACGGCAGCTCCGACCGCGATCAGCCAGAGCGCGATGACCAGCACCTCGTTCTGGCCCCGCCAGAGCGGCTCCAGCAGCGACAGCAGCGCCGCCGCCGTGATCGTCGCCATGCGGTGCGGCTTGGCCATCGGGCCGGAGAAGTCGGCCGGCAGTCCGCAATTACGCCCGAGCTCACGGGTGTAGGCCGTCAGCACGGCAAAACCAGCCGCCGCCCACCCCAATGCTGGCACGCCGGCCCCGTAGCCCGCGCCTGTCAGAATGAGGATATCTGCGATGCGATCGGGAAACTCGTTCCAGAATGGCCCATCGGCAGCCTGCTTGCCGCCCTCGATCGCAACCATTCCATCGAAGAGATTGCAGAGCAGTCTGAGCTGGCAGAACAGGGCCGCGGCAAGCAGCAGTGCTACACGCGGCCCGGAAGCCGCGGTGCCCGCAAGCCAGAAGGCGGCGCCGGCGAGGGCTGCCATCGCCATGCTCGCCATCGAGATCTGGTTCGGCGTGATGCCGGTGGCGCTCAGCCGGCGCGCAACGGCCCGGGCCCAGCCGGAATCGCGGCTCGAAAGCGGTCGCCGATCGTCATTCTGCGCCATGGTTGATGGCCTTTCTGGTCCGCCACAGCGAGAGATTGTAGAGCGCCGCATAGCTGGTCGCGACGGTCAGCGGGACGGCGATCGTCCTGCCGATTTCGGGCGTGCCGCCGATCGCATGGATCGCTGTCAGCACACTGGCCGAGATGAGCCCAGCGATCAGGGGCGGAGCCAGAAGCGCGGTCGGCCCGGAGAAGCGCCTGGCCAGCGCTTCGATGCCCCGTTTCAGCAGCAGCGTGATGAGGGCGGAAAGCGTACCCTGGATCAGCCCGGCGAGGAGCGGCGCCGGCATCGGATGGACGCGGTTCGCGAAAGCCGCCCAGCTGCCCATGGCGAGGAAGGCGAAGGCGACATGCACGATGCTGCTTCGCATCAGGCGCGCGAGCGGCACGCTCACGTGGTCGACCAGCCATAGCGGACGAGGTGGAAGAAGATCGGGGCGGAGAACACCACCGAATCGAGCCGGTCGAGGAAGCCGCCATGGCCGGCGATCAGGTGGCCCCAATCCTTGATGCCGCGGTCGCGCTTGATCGCCGACATGACGAGCCCGCCGAAGAAGCCCATCACAACGATGACCAGCGCCAGGAAAGCGGCCTGCAGCGGCGTGAACGGCGTCATCCAGGCCAAGCCGGCGCCGACGGCTGTCGCGCTGAGCGCACCGCCGACGAAGCCTTCGACCGTTTTGGAAGGCGACAGCATGGGCGCGATCTTGGTGCGGCCAAGAAGCTTGCCCCAGACATATTGCAGGACATCGCTCATCTGCACGACGATGACGAGAAAGGCGATCAGGAGCACGTTGCGCCCCTGATAGCCGGGAATGTCGAGGCTGAGCAGCGCCGGCACGTGCGAGGTGCAGAAGACGCAGATCATCAGCGCCCACTGCACTTCGGCGATGCGCACCAGAAAATGCTCGGTGTCGCCGCGCGCCGCCGCGATGATCGGCATGAGCAGGAAGGCGTAGACTGGGATGAAGATCGAATAGAGCCCGTACCACTCGATCCAGATCAGGTAATACTGGACCGGCAGCATGATGAAGAAGCCGGCCGCCAGCGCCCAATGGTCGGCGCGGCGCGTGTTCGTCAGCGTGATGAATTCGCGCAAGGCCGCGAAGGAGCAGAAGGCGAAGAGCAGCGTTACGCCGGTCTTCCCGCCGATCAGCGCCAACCCCATCAGCACGACCATGATCCACCAGGCGCGAATGCGGTCGTTCAGGTTCTCGACCACGGCATTCGAGCCATCAGGCGAAAGCCGGCGCTGCAGCACGTAGCCAACCGCGGAAGCCAGGACCAGCACGGCGAGCAGGCAGCCCAGCACGGCGACGAGATCGGGATGCGGCATCGTCATGGCGCACTCGCCTTCGGTGACAGGGCGAGCAGGGCCGCCTCGGCCCTGGCCAGGAATTCCTGCTTCGTCTCGGCGCCGACAATCGAGAGAGCAGCACCGAAGGTGACAGTGCAAATAAGAGGTACCGGCACGAACTCGCCCTTCGGCATGACCCGGTTGAGATTGTCGATCCAGACCGGCACGAGCGTAACGTTCGGCCGCGCTTGCGCCAGATGGAACAGCCCGCTCTTGAACGGCAGCAGCCGCGCATCCGTGGTGTTGCGCGTGCCTTCCGGGAACACGATGAGAGATGAGCCGGCATCGAGCGCCTCGGTCATCTGGGCGATCGGGTCACTCGTTCGGCTCTCGCGGTCCCGGTCGATCAGGACGGCGTTGAAGACATCGCGGCCGATGAAGCGCCGAAGGCCGCTCTTCAGCCAGTAATCGCTTCCAGCGACCGGCCTGGTCGCGAACCGCATACGCCGCGGCAGCACCGTCCAGATCAGGACGAAATCGCCGTGGCTGGCATGATTGGCGAAATAGACTCGCTGCTCGCCGGTCGGTGCGACCCCGTCCCACCGTCCGCGGACCGCAGTGATGAAGCGGGCAAAGACCACAATGAGCGTACCAGCCAGGCTGATCCCTGCTTCGCGCATCCCCATACCCGATTGCCGCCCTTGCGATGACGTAACGTTCATCTCGAACGCTGTCGACATTGCAGCGGTCTGGGGCGAATTCGAAAGCTGGTCGCGGGCTTCCGATCACCGCCTTTTGGGGGGCCTCCAAAGACCTCGTGTTCACCAGCCGCGGTCTGCTGGTTTGATTGGAGCGCCCCGGTTCCTGCGCTACAGTGAGCTGCCACCGACCAGAGAGCGAGTTCGAACGATGAACGAGCATTCCGCCGAGGCTAGGCCTGCCCCTGTACCTCTGGATTTCCGCCAGCTCGCTCGCGGTCTGGGAACGGTGATCACCTATGCCGCCGGGGATGTCGTCTTCCGTGAGGGCGACGAGCCCGCCCATGCCTATATTGTTCTCACCGGCAGAATCGAAGTCAGCAGCCGCGGAAAACTGATCGAAGAGGTCAGTGAAGGGCGAGCCTTCGGCATTGTTTCGCTGATCGACAAAAAACCGCGATCCGCTACGGCAAAAGCGATGGCACCCTCCGAAGTTGCCTTGGTCGATGCAAAGCAATTCCGGTTCATGGTCGAAACGACGCCGAATTTCGTCTGGTATGTGCTGTCAGAAGTCGTCGACCGGCTGCGAGCAACAAATTCTGCTTTGTAAACGCGGCCGGGGCGCCGCGGGCAATCGGCGTCCAGATCTGGCGCCAAGCCGGGCAAGCGGCTGTTCACTCATGGCGGCCGCCCTGCACCTCATTGCTGTCGATCGGCAGAGGCCAATCCCGCTGCGGCCGCGCGACGCTCCTGCCCCACGCAGCCCTCCCCCTGCTTTCGTCGCATCTTGCCTGTCGGTTCTGGTGTACTAGTATACATGCCAAGGCCGCAGCAAAGCAGGCCAGCATAGGGAGGTACCATGAGCCATCTGACACGGCGCGGCGTCATCGCCGGCGCTTCCAGCTTCACCGCGCTCTCCGCCGGCGGAGCCTTTGCCCAGGGCGCGCCGGCGAGCCCGGTCGCGCTCAATATCATCGATGTGGCCGGCAATCTGCAGCTGACGCAGACCGCGATCGAGAAATTCGCCAAGGACAATCCGAAGCTGATCTCGCGCCTGAATTTTTCGCGCGCGCCTTCGCCGGAGCTGCCGGCCAAGCTCAAGGCGCAGCAGGACGCCAACCGCGTCGACATCGACATGGTGCTGACCGGGCCGGGCGCGATGTCGGACGGCATCCAGCAGGGCCTGTGGATCGACGTCTGGAAGTCGCACACCGCCGCCCTGCCCAAGGCCGAGGAGACCTATCACGAGCAGGCGCTGATGATGCAGCGCAATTTCGGCCAGAACGAAGGCGTCGCAGTCGTCTATTCACCGTCGGGACCGCTGTTCGAATATGCGCCCGACCGGCTGAAGACCGTGCCCAAGACGGCCGAGGAGTTCCTCGCCTACGTCAAGCAGAACAAGAACCGCTTCACCTATGCCCGCCCGCTCAATTCCGGCCCCGGCTGGACCTTCCTGCAGGGCCTGCCCTACATCCTCGGTGACAGCGACCCGAGCGATCCGATGAATGGCTGGGCCAAGAGCTGGGCCTATCTCAAGGAGCTCGGCACCGGCATCGACTACTATCCTGGCGGCACCACGCCAACGATGAAGGAGCTCGGCGAAGGCACGCGCGACGTCATCGTCTCCACGCTGGGCTGGGACATCAACCCGCGCGCGCTCGGCATCGTGCCGAAGGAGGCGAAGGTCTTCGTCCTCGCCAACACGCACTGGATTCCCGACACCCAGTTCATGTGCATCCCCAAGGGCGTCGCCGCGGCGAAGATCCCGGTGATCCTGGCGCTGATGTCCTACATGCTGAAGCCGGAGGCCCAGGCCGCGACCTATGACAAGGGCTATTTTTATCCCGGCCCGGCGATCAAGGGGGTCACGCTCGCCATGGCCCCGCAGGACAGCCAGGACGTGATCAAGGAGTACGGCCGGCCCGAATATGACGGGCTGATCGGCAGCCTGCCGACCCGCCCGCCGCTGACGCCCGAGCGCCTGGTCGCCGCCTTCCGGCGCTGGGACCAGGAGATCGGCGTCGGCCACGCACCGAAATAGCATGCGTTTCGCAGCTATCGGCCTCGACCACCGCCATGTCTACCACATGGTCGGCGGTCTCCTGGAAGCCGGCGCGGATTGCGCCGGCTTCGATCCTGCGACCAGCGATCCGCGCGTGCTCGACGGGTTCCGCGAGCGCTTTCCGCAATTGCGGGAGGTGCCAGCAGAAACGCTGCTCGACGATCCGGCGATAGACCTCATCGTCTGCGCCGGCATCCCGTCGGAGCGGGCCGCCCTCGCCGTCCGGGCGATGCGGGCCGGCAAGGATGTGATGGTCGACAAGCCCGGCGTCACCAGCTTCGTGCAACTCGCCGAGGTCGAGCGGGTCGTTGCGGAGACCGGACGGATCTTCTCAATCTGCTTCTCCGAACGCTTCGTCGTTCCCGCCACCATCGTCGCGGGGAAGCTGATCGCGGACGGCACGATCGGGCGCGTTATCCAGACGGTGGGCCTAGGCCCGCACCGGCTCAACCGAACGATCCGGCCGGACTGGTTTTTCGACAAGCGCTATTTCGGCGGCATCCTGACCGACATCGCTTCGCACCAGATCGACCAGTTCCTGCACTTTACCGGCTCGCAGGACGCCGAGATCGCAACCTCCGGCATCGGCCATTTCGGCGTGCCGGACCTGCCCGATTTCGAGGATTTCGGCGAGATCCTGCTGCGCAGCGACCGGGCGAATGGCTTTATCCGCGTCGACTGGTTCACCGCTGACGGCCTGCCGACGTGGGGCGACGGACGGCTCACCATCCTCGGCACGGAAGGCACGATCGAGCTGCGCAAATATGTCGACATCGCCGGCCGGCCCGGCACCGACCATCTCTTCCTGGTCGACAAGGCCGGCACCCGCCATATCGACGCCTCGCGCGAACCGCTTACCTATTTCCGCGCCCTCATCGCGGATATCGCTGATCGTAGCGAGACTGCGGCGACGCAGCAGCACATGTTCACGGTCTGCCGGCTCGCGCTGCATGCGCAGGACCGGGCCGTGCGCCTCCCGATCAGGGGAACCGACGCAAAGTGACACGCAAGATCGGCATCGCCGTCATCGGGCTCGGTCCGGCCGCCCTGCCTCATTCCCGCAGCCTGGTCGACTTAGGCAACCGGGTCGATGTCCGGCACGTCGTCAGCCGCTCACAGGACCGACTCGACGCCTATCGCAGCCAGTTCCCCTTCCCCGGCACGACCGATATCGACGCCGTCCTCGCCGACAGCACTGTCGAGGCGGTGATCGTACTGACGCCGCCGTCGAGCCATCGCGATGTCGGGGCGCTCTGCCTTGCCGCCGGCAAGCATGTGCTGGTCGAAAAGCCGCTGGAACTGACCGTCGCGCGCGGCGAGGAGCTGGTCGCAGCGGCGCGGGCCTCGGGCAAGGCCTTCGGCGTCGTGCTGCAGCACCGCTTCCGGCCGGCGAGCCTGCGCCTCAAGGCGGCATTGGACAGCAGCGAACTCGGCATGGTCGAGGCGGGCCTGCTGCAGGTGCCGTGGTGGCGGCCGCAAAGTTATTACGACGAGCCCGGCCGGGGCACGATGGCACGCGATGGCGGCGGCGTGCTGCTGACGCAGGCGATCCACTCCTTCGACCTGTTCCGCTCGCTGGTCGGCGTGTCGAAGGTCGTGGCGGCGCAGGTGCGCACCACCTCACTGCACCAGATGGAGACCGAGGACTATGTCGGCGCCCTGCTGGAGACCGAAAACGGCGCGCCGGCGACGCTGGTCACCACCACCGCCGCCCATCCTGGCCATCCCGAGCGCATCGAGGTCATCGGCAGCAAGGGCCATGCGGCGCTGGTCGGCGGGCGTCTGCAGCTCTCCTTCCTCGATGGCCGGTCCGAAATAGTCGAGGCCGAGGGCAATACCGGCAGCGGCGCCAACATCATGGACTTCCCGCACGACGCCCATCGCGCCGTGATTGCCGATTTCCTGGATGCGATCGAGGCCAAGCGCGATCCCGTGGTCACCGGCGAGGAAGCCCTGACCTCGCAGCGCTGGATCGACGCGATCCTCGCGGCTGGACGCTAAACGTCACGCCATGCGATAGGCCATGCGCACGCCGCCCCAATGGCGACCGGCGACGCGTAAGGGCGCGTCGACCTCGCGCATCAGCTGAATGCCGGCGCTACCCATGTCGCGCTGATAGGACTGGATGATGAAGGGCCGCGTCGAGCGGGCGGCGGTGATGCCGGCGCGGTCGTCGAAGATGCGGCGATCGCGGCTATAGGCAGCGTCCCAATCCCGGTCGCCCGGCCGCTGTGGCTGTGAATACTCGGGATGATGCACCGGGACATAACCGTTCCGGTCGATCGGCAAGGTGAAGACCAGGCGCGGATCGCTCGCCTTGGCCTGCTCCATCACCTGCGGCAGGATCGCCTGAAGTACCGGCAGCGCCCGGTTGGCGAACTGGCGTGGATTGGACTCGGGTACCGGCACATAGTCGGTGTCGAACAGGTCGTCCTCGTTCAGGCGACCTGTGCGCAGGGCCGCCTCGAGCAAGGCAGCGACCCGGTGTGCGAACTCCTGCGCCTGCTCGATCAGCGGGCGATAGCCGTCTTCGATCTCGGCGAGCCGCCGGTGCAGCGCCGCATGCGCGCCTTCCTCGCCGCGCTCGAACGCAATGTGGAGCCCGAGATCGCTGCGCGCCATCACCCGGCAGGGCAGCGGCAGCATGTTCTCGACCGCGATCGTGCCCCGCGCCCGCGCCTTCAGCTGCGTGTCGGCGACCGACAGCAACGCGCCACCGAAACCGAGATCGATCGTCTGCCCGGCGACCATGCGTCCGCCGAATTCGAGCGTGACCGGGCATTCGGCCGGGAAACGGTCATGCTGGCGCCGGTCGGCGAAGACGGTGTGGCGCAGCGTCGGCACGAAGCGCTCCAGCAGCCCCTCGGCCTGGCGCGCGCCTTCGGCCAGCGCCCGCCTGGCGTCGACATTCTCCTGCGCGGCAGCGAGCGCGACGCGGTCGACCTCAGTGACACGGTCCCGCACGGTCTCGATGAAACGCGCCGTGGCTTCGGCGCTGCGTGACAGTTCCGCCGCTGCGGCGGCCTGCTCCTGCGAGGCCTCGCCCACGGTCGCCATGACCGGATTGACCTCGCCGACGAGCCGGAAGGCGTCGGTGACCACCGCGGCCGAGCCCTGGGCCGTCTGGTTCAGCCGATCGACCTGGTTGCGGATATGGTCGGCCGCCTCGCGCACGCCGAGCGAGAGCGACTTCACCTCCTGCGCCACGACGCCGAAACCCCTGCCGGCCTCGCCGGCGCGGGCTGCCTCGATGGTGGCGTTGAGGGCGAGCAGGTTGGTCTGGCGCGCGATCTCGGCGATGGCATCGACGATCGAGCGGATCTCGCCGGTCGCCGCCGCGAGCCCATTGATCATCGCCGTCGCTTCGGCGGCGCGTTCGGCCGCGTTGTCGAGCATGTCGCGGGCGCCGGACATGGCGGCGCCGACCCGTTCGGCCGCCTCCGAGACCTGCATGGTCGCCGTTGCCAATGCCGAAGAATTCTCGCTTGCCAGCACAGCCGCGTCGCGCAGCTCCGCCATGCCGCCACGGATTTCCTGGGAGCGGACTTCCGAGCGCTGGGAGCAGTCCTCAGCCTGATCGAGCCCGTCATTGAGACGGCGCATCGCGGCGACGACATCGTTCTCGAGCTCGTTGATCGCTTCGCTGATCGAGGTCTCGGCGGGAGCGGGCAGTGGCGGTTGAGGCGTCTCGGCCACGGCCTGCGACGCAGCCGGCGCGGCAGCGGGGCCGGCGCGGCCCAACAGGCGCCAGACGGAGCGAGCAAGCATAGGCATTCCCGAGCGAGACAGGATGCCGGACTATGCCGCCGACAGGGTTAACAAAAGCCTGAAGTCAGCCGCTCGAAGCGCAGTTTTCCAGTGTGTCGGCCTGCCGCCCTGCCCGCTGCGCGTATGCGCTCACGCACCAGGCGGGATGGACCCGAACCACCCGCCCGCCTAGATTGCAGGCAGAACCGACCGACGGATGAAGTCGGCCTCCTCCAGGATCCTTCCATGAGCTCATCGCAATACGACGTGATCGTCGCCGGCGTCGGTGCGATGGGCTCCGCCGCCTGCTGGCATCTGGCCAAGCGTGGCCTCAAGGTGCTCGGTCTCGAAAGGTTTGACCTCGGCCATACGATGGGCTCCTCGCACGGGCTGACGCGGATCATCCGCCTCGCCTATTTCGAGGGCTCGCACTATGTGCCGATCGTCAAGCGGGCGCACCAGCTCTGGAGCGAGACCGGCGAGGCGGCCGGGCTGAAGCTTCTGCACGTCACAGGCTCGCTCGACCTCGCGCCGGAAGGGCTCGGCCCGGTCGAGTCATCGCTCAAATCCTGCCTCGACCATGGGCTCGAGCACGAGGTGCTCGACCGCGACGAGATCTCTCGCCGTTTCCCGGCCTTCCAGCTACCGGACGGGCATATCGGCCTGTGGCAGGCGGGCGGCGGCTTCGTCGCCTCGGAGAAGGCGATCTACGCCCATGTCGGACTGGCACAATCCAAGGGCGCCGATATCCGCACCGGCGAGCCGATGCTCGATTGGCAGCCGACCGCCGATGGCGGCGTCACCGTCAGGACCGAGCGCGGCACCTATTCGGCCGGGCGGCTCGTGCTCACCTCCGGCGGCTGGATCGCCGATGCGGTGCCGGCGCTGAAGCAGCGGGTCAGGACGGTGCGGCAGGCGATCGGCTGGTTCACCACGCGCCGGCCGGAACTCTTCCGCGAGGGCGCTTTCCCGGTCTTCATCCTCAGCGTCGAGGAAGGCAATTTCTACGGCTTCCCGCTCTACGAGCATCCCGGCTTCAAGCTCGGCGGACCGCATTTCGGGCGCGAGCCGATGGACCCGCGCGATCCCGACCGGACACCGAGCCCGAACCAGGTCAAGCTGATCCGCGAATGCCTGGCACGCTATATCCCCGACGCCGCAGGCGAGCCGCTGACGGTGAAGGGCTGCATCTATACTGTCTCGCCCGACGAGGGCTTCATCATCGACGCGGTGCCCGGCGTGCCGCAGGCCGTGTTCGCCTCGGCCTGCTCCGGCCATGGCTTCAAGTTTGCCAGCGCGATCGGCGAGATTCTCGCCGATCTCTCAACCAGCGGCCGCTCGGCCTTCGATCTCTCCGCCTTCTCCCTTTCCCGCTTCGACGCCTGAGCCCTCCCGGGCTCGACAGGAAACGCCTTGGCCACCGCCGCCCAGAACCGCCGCGGCATCATCGCCATGATGACGGCGATGTCGCTCTTCTGCTGCAACGACGCGCTGATGAAGCTCGCCCGCGAAGCCTTCCCGACCGGGCAGGCGGTGGCGATGCGCACAGGCTTCGCCATTGTGGTGGGCCTCCTGATGGTCACAATGATGGGCGACTGGCGCAAGCTGCGGCTCGGGCTGAAGCCGATCGTGCTCGGACGCGGGGTGATTGAGGCGCTGTGCGCACAGACCTTCATCTGGGCACTCGGCGTGCTGCCGCTCGCCAACATCACCGCGATCGCGATGGCCTCGCCGCTGCTCATTGTCGTGCTGGCGGTACTCTTGCGGATCGAAACGGTCGGGTGGCGCCGGACGGTCGCACTGGCGGTCGGCTTCATCGGCGTCCTGATCGTGATGCGCCCCAGCGCCGAAGGTTTCAGCCTCGCCGCGCTGATCGCCCTCGCCAGCGCCTGTCTGGTTGCCATCCGCGACCTGATGACCCGGATGGTCGGCAACGAAGTGCCCTCGACCGTGATTTCGCTGACCACGACCCTGATCGTCGGCATGCTCAGCCTGAGCATGGGCGCGCTGGAAACCTGGCAATCGCCCTGGCGGATCGAGCTCATCTATCTCGCAGTCGCCGCGCTCCTGGTGACGGCTGGCGGTTTCTGCGTCATCAGCGCCTTCCGCAATACCGATGTCGGCGTCGTCGCGGGTTATCGCTACTCGGTCGTGCTCATCGCCGTGCTGATCGGCTGGCTGGTCTGGGGCGAGACGCCGGACAAGATCGCCTTCGTTGGCATCGCGCTGATCGTCGGCAGCGGCCTCTACACCCTCCACCGCCAGCGCGTCCGCCCCGATTCGCAGCTGAAGCCCGAGGGCGACAAGCCGCTATGAACCCCAAACCCTCCCTCACCGTCCTCGTCGCGATCTCGACGCTGCAGCCGATCGCACTCAACATGCTGGCCCCCGCGACGCCGGCACTCGCCCGCAACTTCGCCACCAGTTACGCGACGATCCAGCTGACCCTGACGCTCTTCCTGGTGGCGGTGGCGTTGACGCAGCTCATCGTCGGCCCGCTCTCCGACCGCTTCGGGCGCCGCCCCTGCGTGATGGCCGGTGCCGCGGTCTTCACGGTCGGCTCGGTGCTCGGCGCGCTGGCGGACAGCGCAGGCACCCTGCTGTTCGCCCGCGTGCTCGAAGGCGCTGGCGCCGGAACCACCTTCGCTTTGGCGCGCGCCATCATCCGCGACACGGCCAGCCGCGACGAGGCCGCGAGCCAGATCGCGACGGTGACCATGGTCATGGTGGTCGCGCCGATGATCACGCCCTATCTCGGCGGCCACATCGAAACCAGCTTCGGCTGGCGCATGATCTTCTGGTCGATGGCTGCAGTGGCCGCGATCGTGCTGGCGCTCGTCGGCCTGCGCCTGCCCGAGACGGCGCCGAATGTCGGCGTGCGAACCTCGCTCATCGACATTTTCCGGGCCTTTCCGGACCTGGCGCGCGACCGCAGTTTCATCCGCAACGTGATCGCGCTGGCGATGACCTCTGCCGCCTTCTTCGCCTTCATCGCAGCGGCGCCGTTCATCGTGGTCGAGACCATGGGGCGCGGCTCCGACACTTACGGCGCCTATTTCATCATCAACGCCTTCGGCTACATGGTGGGCAATTTCGCGATGTCCCGATTGGTGCTGCGGCACGGCACGGCGCGGATGGCCTGGATCGGCCTGGTGATCTCGTTCGTGGCGACGACGGCCGCGCTCGCGATCTCGCTGACGCCTTATTGGACGCCGCTGACCCTGTTCCTGCCGCTCGCCATCAACGCGATCGGCAACGGGTTGACCCTACCGGGAGCGACCGCCGCGGCGCTTTCGGCAAGACCCGAGCTCGCCGGCTCCGCCGCCGGGCTGTCGGGCGCGATTCAGCTCGGTTCGGGCGCGCTCGCGACCATACTGATCAGCTCGCTCGTGGCGCATTGGCCGCCGGCGCTGATGGCGATGATGTGGCTGATGCTGATCGTCGCCCTCTTCGCATTGCGCAGCGAGCCCCGGCGGCGCAACGACTGATCCACAGCGCCTTGCGCCGCGCAATCTTGTACGGCATGTAGCATTCGTATAACCGCCCTTCGTAAACCGCATGATGCGGCCGTAATCCACAAGGTCAGGGAGGACTGAGGTGGACGCACCCCTCGCTTTGAGTCGCGCGATCGACACCCTCAACCGCAAGATCGGTCAATGGGTCGCCTGGCTGATCCTGCTGGCGGTCATCGTCTCGACCGTGAACGCGATCATCCGCAAGCTGTTCAACGTCTCGTCGAATTCCTGGCTCGAGCTGCAATGGGTGCTGTTCGGCGCGGTCTTCCTGCTCTGCGCAGCCTGGACGCTGCAGGTGAAGGAGCACATCCGCATCGACATCGTGAACAACCTGCTGCCCAAGCGCGTGCAGCAGTGGATCGACCTGGTCGGCCATCTCCTGTTCCTGCTGCCGTTCTGTGCGCTGATGATCTATCATTCCGGCCCGTTCTTCATCCGCTCCTACCAGGTCAACGAGCAGTCGCTCTCGGCCGGTGGCCTGCCGCAATGGCCGGCCAAGGGACTGGTGATCATCGGCTTCTCCCTGCTGCTGCTGCAGGGTATCTCCGAGGTGATCAAGCAGATCGCGATCATGCGCGGAAAGCTCGAAGACGACGAGACGCTGCGCGGCCATGCCGCTGCCGCCGAAGCCGAAGCGCAGCGCCTGCTCGAGCAGGCCAGGGCCGAAGGGCTCGCCCCGTGAGCAAAGCCGTTTCCCGGATCCGTTCAATGACCTTCGCCCGCTCCGCCGCGCTGCTGCTCGCACTCACCGCCGCAGCCTTCCTCAGCCTGCACACCGGCGACGCGCACGCCGCCGGGATCGGCGACTTCCTGCGCGCCAACATGGCGCCGGTGATGTTCGTCGCGCTCGTGCTGTTCCTGCTGCTCGGCTATCCCGTCGCCTTCGCGCTCGCCGCCAACGGCCTGTTCTTCGCCCTGGTCGGCATCGAACTCGGCATGTTCCAGGAGAATTTCCTGCAGGCGCTGCCGGAACGCATCTACGGCACGATGAACAACGACGTGCTGCTGGCGATTCCGTTCTTCACCTTCATGGGGCTGGTGCTGGAGCGCTCCGGCATGGCGGAGGACCTGCTCGACACGATCGGCCAGCTCTTCGGGCCGATCCGCGGCGGCCTCGCCTATGCGGTGATCTTCGTCGGGGCGCTGCTTGCCGCCACGACCGGCGTCGTCGCGGCGTCCGTCATCTCGATGGGCCTGATCTCGCTGCCGATCATGCTGCGCTATGGCTATGACCGGCGCCTCGCCTCGGGCGTGATCGCGGCGTCGGGCACGCTGGCGCAGATCATCCCGCCCTCGCTCGTCCTGATCGTGCTCGCCGACCAGCTCGGCCGCTCCGTCGGCGACATGTATGAGGGCGCCTTCATCCCCGGCCTGGTACTAGCCGGGCTATACGCCGGCTATGTCTTCCTGACCACCATCTTCCGGCCAGAACGCGCCCCCGGCCTGCCACCCGAGGCGCAGACGCTGCGCGACGCCGACGGCGTGACGCGGCGGCGCTCGCTGCTGGTGGTGACGATCCTCGCCTTCGCCGTCGCCATTGCCTACATGAAGTACTTCACCACGCTCGGCGGCGGCGCGGATTTCGTCATCCTGACGATGTCGATCGCAGTCGCGGTTTCCTTCGTGATCGCGCTGGTCAACAAATACCTGAAGCTCAACCTGCTCTCGCGCATGACCGAGCAGGTCGTCTTCGTGATGGTGCCGCCACTGGCGCTGATCTTCCTGGTGCTCGGTACGATCTTCATCGGCGTCGCGACGCCGACCGAAGGCGGTGCCATGGGCGCGGCCGGCGCGATCCTGCTCGCCTGGGGCAAGAAGCGCATGACCTTCAACCTGCTCCGGCAGGCGACGGAGTCGACTGCGAAGCTTTCGGCCTTCGTGCTCTTCATCCTGGTCGGCGCCCGCGTGTTCTCGCTGACCTTCTATGGCGTCAACGGCCATGTCTGGGTCGAGCATCTGCTCGTCGGGCTGCCGGGCGGCGCGACGGGCTTCCTGATCGTCGTCAACGTGATGGTCTTCCTGCTCGCCTTCTTCCTCGACTTCTTCGAGCTCGCCTTCATCATCGTGCCGCTGCTCGGCCCGGCGGCGGAGAAGCTCGGCATCGATCTGATCTGGTTCGGCGTCATCCTCGGCGTGAACATGCAGACCTCGTTCATGCACCCGCCCTTCGGCTTCGCGCTGTTCTTCCTGCGCTCGGTCGCGCCAAAGAATCCCTATCGCGACAAGGTGACGAGCAAGATGATGGAACCGGTGACGACCGGGCAGATCTACTGGGGCGCCGTGCCCTTCGTGGTGATCCAGTGCATCATGGTCGCGCTGGTCGTGCTCTTCCCGCAGATGGTGATGCACTACAAGAGTTCGGGCATTCAGCTCGACCAGCAGCAGATCAACAAGCAGCTCGACAACATCACCATTCCAGGGCTCGGCGGCTCCGGCGGACTGCCGGGGCTCGACCTCAACGCCCCACCGACGCTGAACCTGAAATAGGGTGGCAGGCCGGAACGACGAGCCGTCATGCTCGGGCTTGACCCGAGCATCTCAGGCCGGAAGAGGTTCCAATCCGAGCCTTCTGGTCATGAGATTCTCGGGTCTGCGCTTCGCTCCGCCCGAGAATGACGCGGGGTTTACCAGCGCTGCCACCCGTTATTCAGGTTGTTGTCGATCCGGCCGCGGCCGCTGATCACGGCGCGCATCTCGCCCAGGGACGTCGCGCTGCGCGCCTCGCCATAGACCATCGCATCAGCGCCGGAGCCGTAGCCGCGGCGGCTGGAACTTTTGCCGAACTCGACGCGGACACCGCCGCCGATACGGACACAGGCCGAAGAGCCTTCGACGCGAACGAAACCAGGCCCATACTCCGGACAGGGGCGCGCTGCCTGCGCCGGCGCGGGGCGAGCCGCCGTCGGCTTGGCCTTGGCGGGCGCGCGCCCAGGAAGAGGCTCGCCGATCGACTGCGCGCCTGCCAGAGCCGGCAGCCCGAAGATGGCAATAACGATGGCGACAGGCAGCTTCATGGCGCGCTCGGTCAGTGAGTGTGTTTGCAATCTAACCCGGCAAACGAGGCCGGGCTAGGGCAGCCACGTTCAACTGCTCCCGGCGCTCTCGGCCAGGATCGGCGCCGTTTCGATCTCGCCGACGCCAGGAACGGCGCTCAACCTGTCGACCAGTCGCGACAGCGCCGGCGCATCTTGCGTCTCGACGATCAGCATCGCGTCGACCGGTCCGGCCAGCGAATAGCAAGCGACGATCTCCGGCCAGTGCCTGAAGCGATCGAGCACGGTCGCACAGGGGCGCGTGCGGATGCGCAGGGAGAGCACCGCGCGGGTGGCCGGCGCCTTCGGCCTGTCCGCGAGTCGCGCGCTGTAGCCGAGGATGGTCCCATCGCGCTCGAGCCTCGCCATCCTCTCCTGGATCGCGGTGCGCGAGAGGCCGGCACCGCGCGCCAGCGCCGTGAAGGAAGCGCGGGCATTGGCCTGGAGCAGCGCAAGCAGCTTCCGGTCGATGGCGTCGAGCTCACCGTCGTTTCGCAAGCCAAGCCTCCTGCAAACCGCCGATCGCAACCGCGACCGGCGTCTTGCCTATGGCACGGGTGGCCCCGTCGGTGAAGGTTCAGGGTCTTGAGCAACCGGAGACATCAGGATGAGGACGATCAAGCCGCGGGACTTCACCGGAAACAGCGCCTGGGAGGCGCTCGACATCGAGCGGATCGACGACGCCACGATCCGGCTGCACTGGACCGATCAGCCCTACAAATGGCACGTCAATGACGGGCCTGAGGTCTTCGTCGTCCTCGACGGAGAGGTCGACATGCATACTCGAACGGAGGGCGCCGAAAGCGTGCAGCGACTGGTTCGCGGCGATATCTTCCATGCGCAGGACGGTGACGCCCATGTCGCCCATCCCGTCGGAGCTGCGCGCGTATTGGTGATCGAGCGCGCCGGCAGCATCTAAACCGAAAAGGTCCCCGGCCTCGCGGCCGGGGACCCCACAACAAGTTGGCCGGCTTGAGCCCGCTCCCATCAACTTGCTCTGCAAGCTGATGGGAAAAGCGGTCTCAATCCAAAGTGAGAGACGGATTCACTGATCAGATTGACTCAGTCTGATCAGATCCGGCTCTAGCCGGCAGTCGCCCTCTTCTCAGAGCAGGTTGCCCGCGCGGGCGCGGATCAGGAAGTTGTCGAAGGTGTATTCGGCGATCTGGAACCAGAGATATTCGTCGCCGCGGAAGGCCGCCATCGCGTCATAGACCTTCTTGAAGTCGGGGTTCTTGGCGCTGGTCTCGGCATAGACCTCCTTGGACGCCTTGAGGCAGGCCTCCAAGATCTCCTGCGAGAACGGCCGCAACTGCGCGCCGCCGCCGACCAGGCGCTTCAGCGCCGCCGGATTGCGCGCATCATACTTCGCCTGCATGTCGATATTGGCGAGCGCCGCCGCCGTGGTGAGAATGGACTTGTAGGATTTCGGCAGGGCGTCCCATTTCGCCGTGTTGATGAAGAAGTGCAGCGCAGCGCCGCCTTCCCACCAACCGGGGTAATAGTAATAGGGCGCGACCTTGTTGAAGCCGAGCTTCTCGTCATCGGCGGGGCCGACCCATTCGGCCGCGTCGATCGTGCCCTTCTCCAGCGCCGGGTAGATGTCGCCGCCGCCGATCTGCTGCGGCACGACGCCGAGCTTGCTCATCACCTGGCCGGCGAAGCCGCCGATGCGCATCTTCAGGCCCTGCAGGTCCGCGACCGTCTTGATCTCCTTGCGGAACCAGCCGCCCATCTGGCAGCCGGTGTTACCGCCCGGCAGCGCGTAGATGTTGTGCTTCTTGTAGAAATCGTTGAGCAGGTCCATGCCGCCGCCATGGTAGAACCAGGCGTTCTGCTGGCGGGCGTTGAGACCGAAGGGTACCGCCGTGCCGAAGGCGAAGGTCGGATCCTTGCCGACATAATAATAGGAGGCGGTGTGGCACATCTCGACCGTGCCGTTGGTCACCGCATCGGCCGCTTGTAGCGCCGGCACGATCTCGCCGGCGGCGAAGACCTGAATCTGAAACTTGCCGTCAGTCGCCTCGGATACCGCCTTCGCAAGCGCTTCCGAAGCGCCATAGATCGTGTCCAGCGATTTCGGGAACGAGGAGGTGACGCGCCATTTCACCTCCGGCATCGACTGAGCGATGGCCGGCGCAGCGATGACGCTGGCGGCACCGCTGGCACCGGCGACTTTCAGAAACTGACGACGCTTCATTCGGGGCGCTCCTCCCAGAGCTTTCTGAGGCGCGCCGGTCTTTCCGGTTCGCGCGCAAGAGCGCCAGAAAAGGGCATCTGCGATGCGAGCGCAAGCTGCGCACATGGCGCCTATGCAGTTTTCGCATAGGTATTTGGTCTAACCCATCTTGGTGTCGGCGCACCGCCAGGCCCTTCCCGCCGAACGAAAAAGCCCGGCCTCGCGGCCGGGCTTCGTTGCTGTTGCCGTATTCGGCAGTCGATTACTTCGTGGCGCGGTTGCGCACCTGGAAGATGTCGAAGGTCAGTTCCGCCACCTGCCACCAGAGGTACTGGTCGCCACGGAAGGCTGCCATCGCCTCGATCGCCTTCTTGAAGTCGGCGTTCTTGGCCGAGATCTCGGCATAGAGCTCGTTGGAGGCCTTGAGCGAGGCTTCCATCACGTCCTGCGGGAACGGACGCAGCTGCGTGCCGGCGCCGACGAGGCGCTTCAGCGCCGCCGGGTTCTGCACGTCGTACTTCGCCGCCATCTGGGTGTTGGCGTAGGTGCAGGCGGCGGTCAGCGCGGCCTGGTAGGCCTTGGGCAGCGAGTTCCACTTTTCCAGGTTGACGAAGGCGTGAACGCAGGGACCACCCTCCCAGAAGCCCGGATAGTAGTAGTAAGGCGCGACCTTGGCGAAGCCGAGCTTCTCGTCGTCATAGGGACCGACCCACTCGGCGCCGTCGATCGTGCCCTTCTCGAGCGCCGGATAGATGTCGCCGCCGCCGATCTGCTGCGGCACGAGGCCGAGCTTCTGCAGGACCGAGCCGGCGATGCCACCGATGCGCATCTTCAGGCCGTTGATGTCGGCGACGCTCTTGATCTCCTTGCGGAACCAGCCGCCCATCTGGGCACCGGTGTTGCCGCAAGGCAGGCCGTAGATGTTGAACTTCTTGTAGAACTCGTTGAACAGCTCGTTGCCGCCGCCCTGGAACAGCCAGGCGTTCTGCTGGCGGGCATTGAGGCCGAAGGGCACGGAGGCCGCGATCGCGAAGGTCGGGTCCTTGCCGACATAGTAATACGAGACGGTATGAGCCATCTCGACCGTGTTATTGGTGACCGCGTCGGCCGCCTGCAGGGCCGGCACGATCTCGCCGGCGGCGAAGACCTGGATCTGGAACTTGCCGTCGGTCAGGTCGGAGACCATCTTCGCCATCACTTCGGCGCCGCCATAGATGGTATCGAGCGATTTCGGGAAGCTCGACGCCAGCCGCCACTTCACCTCGGGATTCGACTGCGCAACCGCCGGCATGGCGACAGCGGACACTGCCGCACCGGTACCAGCGACCTGCAGGAACTGACGACGCTTCATATGGGGCATCTCCTCGTTTCGACGTTCATCGCCGCGTCCGGGCAGCAATAGCACCAGCGCAGGCGATATTTGTAGGACGACCTTGGTGTTATGCAGCGGTGATCGGAAGCGGCGGCCCGGGTTGACCCACGGTTAATCGGCTCACTTCGAATCTATACTTGCACAAGATTTGCGCAGCACTCCCCCCAATCGTTGCAAGATCGTCAACTGTCGCAGGCCGCTCGACAATTGCACGCAGAGCATGGCACGGCTGCGCCGGAAGCGCATGAAACTTTTTCCCCGCCCGGTCAACCTCTCCCGTAAAGAGGCCCGATGACCAGCATCCCCGCCCCGATCTGGCTCTATGACGGCGTCTGCGTGCTCTGCTCCGGCGGCGTACGCCACACCTTGCGGCATGAGCGCGACCGCAGCATCCGCTTCGTCGCGATCCAATCGCGTGAGGGGCGCGAGTTGGCGGAGGCCCACGGCATCGACCCGGACGAGCCGGACAGCTTCCTCTTCGTCGAGAACGGTGAAGCTCTCGCCAAATCCAATGGGGTGCTCGCGCTCGTCAGTCATCTGAACGGACCAGCGCGCCTGCTGCTGCTCGGCCGGGCGCTGCCGAAGCGCTGGCGGGACTGGCTCTATGACCGCGTCGCCCGCAACCGCTACCGGCTCTTCGGCAAGAAGGACAGCTGCGATATACCTGATCCGGCGACGAGGCACCGCTTCACCCTGCCGGACAGCCCATGAAACGCATCGTGCTGATCGGGGCGACCGGGGTCTTCGGCCGGCGGCTGGCGCGCCATCTCTCGCGCCTGGACGGCCTCGATCTGATGCTGACCTCACGCAGCGCCGACAAGGCCGAAGCCCTGGCGCGGGAATTGGCGGCAGAGACGAGCGTGCCCATTCGCGGCATCGCGTTCGACCGAGACAAGGACCTCGTGGCCTCGCTCGCCGCGCTGCAGCCCTGGCTGGTGATCGACGCTTCCGGGCCGTTCCAGCAGCAGGGCTATGAAGTGCCGACGGCCGCGCTCCTGCTCGGCGCCCATGTCGTCGATCTTGCCGATGCGCGCGACTATCTCTCCGGATACGGGCGGCAGCTGGATGAGCTCGCCAGGCAACGCGGCCTCGTCGCCCTGGCCGGTGCGAGTTCGACCCCTGCCCTCTCGGCCGCGGCGGCGCGTGAACTGAGCGAAGGCTGGCGGCGGCTCGACACGGTCGATATCGCGATCACGCCGGGCGGGCGCAGCGAGGTCGGCCCGGCGGTCATCGCTGCCGTCCTGAGCTATGCCGGCAAGCCGGTGCCGATCTGGCGGGAAGGCGAATTGCAGACCACGCCGGGTTGGGGCGTCGGAACGGTCATCGACATGCCCGGCCTCGGCCCACGGCGGGTCGCACCGGTCGAGACCGTCGACGCCGAGACGCTTGGCCCCGGCCTCGCGGTGCACTCCCGGGTCAGCTTCTCTGCCGGCCTGGAAGCCGGCATCGAGCAATGGGGGCTTAGGCTGCTCGGCTGGCTGCGGCGGCGTGGCTGGCTCACCGAGCTTGCGCCGCTCGTGCCTTTCCTCGTCAGGGCGCGCCGGATCACCCGCCTCTGGACCTCGGATCGCGGCGGCATGCGTGTCGCAATCACCGGCATCGACGCCAAGGGCCGGCCGCGCCGGGCCTATTGGTCGCTGCTGGCCGAAAACGATGACGGCCCACAGGTGCCGGTGCTGGCTGCGGCGGCGGCCGTGCGTGCCTTGCTCGTGGACGGCATCGCCCCCGGCGCGCGCTCTGCCGCCGAAGCGCTCGATCTTGCCATGATCGAGGCCGAGATGGCGCCCTATGCGATCAACACCAGCCAGGACGAGCGCAGCTTCGGGCCTGCCCTGTTCGAAACCGTGCTCGGGGCGCAGGCCGTCGCGATGATGCCGGCGGCGATCCGGGCCTTCCATGCCAGTGACGCCAAACCGGTCTGGCAAGGCCGGGCCGAGGTCACACGCGGGGACGGACGAGCGATCGAGTTGATCTGCCGGTTCTTCGGCCTACCCGCCGCCAGCACCGACCTGCCGGTGACCGTCAGCGTCGCACGCGGCGATTCGGTCGACGACAGCTGCGAAGTCTGGACCCGCAACTTCGCCGGCCAGCGCTTCAGCTCGCATCTGAGCATCGATCACGGCGAACTACGCGAGGCCTTCGGACAGTTCTCCTTCACGCTCGCTGCCGAGGCGGGCCCGGACGGGCTGGCGCTGCCGATCGCGGGCTGGCGCGTCTTCGGCCTGCCGCTGCCGCGCTTCCTGATGCCGTCTGCCGCGGCGCGCGAGACGGTTGACGCGGAGGGCCGCTTCCGCTTCGACGTGCGGCTCACTTTGCCCTTCTTCGGCCTGCTGGCGCATTATCGCGGCTGGCTCAAACCTCGGGGACCAAGCGATGGATCAGGATAAGCTGGCGAAACTCAGGGCGCGCTATGCCGGGGCGAGCGGCGCCGACATCCATGATCCACGTTTCGCCAAGGTCGCGGCCGGGCAGTTCCAGGGCGACCGCCGCAAATGGCCGTTCTCCGACGTCGCGACCTTCATCAGCGCGCCCTATCGGCCGGATGCACTGGGCCAGCCCGATCTCGGCGGGCTCGATGTCGCGATCATCGGCCTGCCGATGGATCTCGGCGTCACCAACCGCGCCGGCACTCGGCTCGGCCCACGCGCGGTGCGCTCCGTCGAGCGCATGGGGCCGATGGATCATGTCAACGGCACCGCGCCCTTCAGCCTGGTCAAGGCGGCCGATATCGGCGACGTCCCCTTCCGCTCGCGCTATTCGCTGGAGAGCTGCCATCAGGATATCGAGGCGACCTTCAAGCAGATCGTGAAGGCCGGCGTCTCGACGCTCGGCGTCGGCGGCGACCATTCGATCACCTATCCGATCCTGAAGGCCGTCGGCGAGAAGCGCCCGGTCGGCATGGTCCATATCGACGCGCATTGCGACACCTCCGGGCCCTATGAAGGCTCGAAGTTCCACCATGGCGGGCCCTTCCGGCAGGCGGTGCTCGACGGCGTGCTCGATCCCGAGCGCGTCATCCAGATCGGCATCCGCGGCGGCGCGGAGTATCTCTGGGAGTTCTCCTACGAGTCTGGCATGACCGTGATCCATGCCGACGAGGTCGATCGCATGGGCCTCGACGCCGTGATCGCCAAGGCGCTCGCCGTGATCGGTGACGGGCCGACTTACGTCTCCTTCGACGTCGATTCGCTCGATCCCGCCTTCGCGCCTGGCACCGGCACGCCCGAGGTCGGCGGGCTCACCCCGCGCGAGGCGCTCGCCATCCTGCGCGGCCTCAAGGGGCGCAACATCGTCGCCGCCGACGTGGTCGAGGTCGCGCCGCAATACGATGCGACCAGCAACACGGCGCAATGTGCGGCGCAGGTGCTGTTCCTCGAGCTCTGCCTGATCGCCGAGGCGAGAGCCGCCGGCAAGGGCCGGCCGTGAAGCGAAAGGCGCTCCAGCTCGACGCGATCGATCGCCAGATCATCGCGATCCTGCGGACGGAGGGCCGGATCACCAACCAGGCGCTGTCGGAGCGGGTCGGGCTCTCGGCCCGGCCCTGCCTGGAACGGATGCGCCGGCTCGAAGCCTCCGGGCTGATCGCCGGCTATGGCGCGCGGCTCTCGCCCGAGCTTGCCGGCCATGCCATCATCGCCTTCGCGCAGATCTCGCTGCGCGACCATTCGGTCGGCCGGCGCGAGCGGGTCGAGAAGGTGCTGCGCGCCTGCCCGGACGTGGTCGAGCTTTTGGTGATCAGCGGCGATGCCGACTATCTCGCGCGCATCGTCGCCAGCTCGCTCGCCGCCTATGAGGAGCTGACCGGCGCCTGGCTCGCCGACAACCAGCTCGGCATCGCCCGGATCGCGACCACCTTCGCGCTCAAGGCGCTGAAGGATTTCGAGGGCTATCCGCTACTGGAAGAGTAGTGTGGATCGAGGCGCTTCCCTCCAAACCACACCGTCATTCCGGCCGCAGCGAAGCGGAGCGCCGGAATCCATCGTAGGGTTCGACGCCTTTCGATGGATTCCGGAGCTGCGCCGCTACGCGGCTTGTCCGGAATGACGCGTCCATCTGACTGAAGCTCACACATCATGCGCCTGCAACATGCCTGCAGCGCTCGCGCTGGTTTTACTCAGCGGACACTTGCGGTTTACGCATGAGCTGAGGCATATGCTGCAGTGCAATGTGCGCCCTCGCGCCGCGACCAATAACAATCCATCACGGACCATCGTCATGAGCCTCTCGAGCACGGGAGACGCGTTCGCGCGCCCTGCCCGCTCCGCCACCGCGCCGCGTATCGGCCTTGTCCTGCTCGCTTTGGCGATGGGCGGCTTCGCCATCGGCACGGCCGAGTTCGCGGTGATGAGCCTGCTGCCCTATTTCTCGGCCGGGCTCGGCGTCGACGAGCCGGCGGCCGGGCACGTGATCAGCGCCTATGCGGCCGGCGTCGTCGTCGGCGCCCCGATCATCGCGGTGCTGGCGACGAAGCTCTCGCGCCGCACCTTGCTGATCGCGCTGATGGCGGCGTTCGCGCTCGGCAACGGCCTTTCCGCGCTCGCGCCCAGCTATGGCTGGATGCTGCTGTTCCGCTTCCTCAGCGGGCTGCCGCACGGCGCCTATTTCGGCGTCGCGGCGCTGGTCGCGGCTTCGCTGGTGCCGGCGAACCGGCGCGCGCTCGCCGTGGCGCGGGTCATGCTCGGCCTGACGATCGCGACGATTCTCGGCGTGCCGCTGGCGAACTGGCTCGGCCAGGTGCTCGGCTGGCGCTGGGGCTTCGGCGTCGTCACGGCGCTGGCGCTGACGACGGTGATCCTGATCGCTTTGTTCGCTCCGAAGGATCGGCCCCAGCCCGGCGCCAGCGCCTTGCGCGAGCTCGGCGCGCTGCGCCACCGGCAGGTCTGGCTGACGCTTGCAATCGGCGCCGTCGGCTTCGGCGGCCTGTTCGCGGTCTACACCTATCTCGCCTCGACCCTGATCGAGGTGACGCAGGTTTCGCCGTCGATGGTGCCGGTCGTGCTGGCGATCTTTGGGCTCGGCCTAACCTTTGGCACGCTCGCCGCCGCCTGGCTCGCTGACCGGATGCCGATGGCCTCGATCGCGATCATCCTGATCTGGACCGCGGGCTCGCTGGCACTCTTTCCCTTCGCCGCCGGCAATATCTGGGCGATCTGCGCCGTCGCCTTCATGATCGGCTGCGGCGGCGGGCTCGGTACGCCCCTGCAGACAAGGTTGATGGACGTCGCGCAGGACGCGCAGACGCTCGCCGCGGCGTTGAATCACAGCGCCTTCAACACCGCCAATGCGCTCGGCCCCTGGTTCGGCGGCATGGCGATCGCCGCCGGCTATGGCTGGACCTCGACCGGCTGGGTCGGCGCCGGCCTCGCGCTCGCGGGCCTTGCGATCTGGCTAGTGACGCTGTGGGATGCGAAGGTCCGGCAACGGGCAGCCCTCGCCAGCGCCTGATCTCAGCGCGGTGTCGGCGCCGCGATCAGGCGCATCGCGGCCGGGATCGACGCCTGACCGGCCTCGAGCTGGTCGGTCAGCACATAGAACCAGTTGAAGCCGAGATAGAGCGCGAGCCTGGCCTCGACCTCCTCGGCCGGAATATCGCCGCGCGCCACCGCGGCGGTGAAGAGGCCGCGAACGTCCCGCAATCGCTCGGGCAGGAACTTGTCGCGCAAAGCCGCGAGCGCCTCCGGATCGCTCTGGGCTTCGGCCAACAATGCCCGGAACGTGCGCCCTGAGGGCGTCCCGCACCAGAAGCCCCAGAGCGCTGTGGTGTGATCGACGAGGTCCCGCGCGAGATCATCTGTCGGCACGGCCGTGATGATCGCCTTTTCGGCGGCATAGACCTCCATCAGCAGATCGGCCCGGTTCTTCCACCAGCGATAGATCGTCGGCTTGCCGGCGCCGGCGCGGCGCGAGACGGCGTCGATCGAGAAGCCGGCATAGCCCTCCTCCGCCAGCACGGCGCGGGCGGCGGCGAGGATCGCCGCCTGTGAGGCCGGATTGCGCTTCGCCCCGATCGAGGCGCGGCGGCGCGGTGTCGCGGCTTTTATGATCGGCTCTTCCTCCGCTCAACCCGATGCGCTGGCCATCCCTGCAAGCACGATCTTGCAACAGAGCGAATTGATATCGAAACGGATCGTATCTATCAATAGATAACGAAACGGATCGTTCCGTTACTGAGGTGACAATGACTACTGCAGCCCGCAATCCTGTTCTCGCCCGCCTGCGTTTTCTGGGGACGCTGATGCTCGGCGCCTATCTGCTGATCAACCTGATCCTGGTCGCGCTGGCGCCGGTGACGACCGGCTGGTCGACCTGGTCGGTGACGGCGCTCGCCGTGCCGCCCATGGTGCTGGGCATGGTCTATCTCGTCATTCCGATCGCCCGCCGCTGAGGCCGAAGGCTCGCATTTGTCCGATTCTGTCGCCACCGCGACAGAATCGGCTGCGATGCGGCAACATGGCGGCCTGCCTCGGCTGCTTTCATGGGCCTACCCTCTGGGAAACGAGGGAGAACCGCCATGAATGCGATCGTGCTTGAACGCGAAGTCTGCGCGCAGAACTACGCACCCCTGCCGATCATGCTCTCCCATGGCGAAGGGGTCTGGCTCACCGATGTCGCCGGCGTGCGGCGTCTCGACATGATGAGCGGCTATTCCGCCGTCAGTCTCGGCCATGGCCATCCGCGTATCCTCAAGGTGCTGAATGAGCAGGCCAGGCGCCTCGCCGTGACCAGCCGCGCCTTCCACACCGAACCGCTCGGCCCCTTCCTGGCGAGGCTCTGCGCCGTCGCCGGCCAGGACATGGCGCTGCCGATGAACACCGGCGCCGAAGCTGTCGAGACCGCAATCAAGGCTGCCAGGCGCTGGGGCCACAAGGTCAAGGGCATCGCCGACAGCAGGGCCGAGATCATCGTCGCCGACAACAATTTCCACGGCCGCACCACGACGATCGTCGGCTTCTCCTCCGATGAGAGCTACCGCGACGGCTTCGGCCCGTTCGCGCCAGGCTTCGTCAGTGTGCCCTTCGGCGACGCGGCCGCGATGGAAGCAGCGATCACGCCGAACACCGCCGCGATCCTGATCGAGCCGATCCAGGGCGAAGCCGGCATTGTGCTGCCCCCGGACGGCTATCTCAGGGCGCTGCGGACGCTCTGCGACCGGCACAACGTCCTCCTGATCCTCGACGAGATCCAGTCCGGCCTCGGCCGCACCGGCCACTGGTTCGCGCATCAGCACGAGGGCGTGAAGCCGGACGGGCTCATCGTCGGCAAGGCCTTGGGCGGCGGGGTCTATCCGGTCTCGGCCTTCCTGGCCTCGCGCGCAGTGATGGAGCTGTTCGGGCCGGGCTCGCATGGCTCGACCTTCGGCGGCAACGCGCTCGCAGCGGCGATCGGCTTCGAGGCGCTGGCGGTGATCGACGAGGAAAAACTGGTCGAGCGTTCGGCCGAGCTCGGCGACTATATGAAGCGGCGGCTCGAAGCGATGACGATCGGGCTCGCCAGCGAGGTGCGTGGGCGCGGCCTCTGGATCGGCGTCGAGATCACCCCTGGCGCCGGAAATGCCAAGGAGATCGTCGCCCGTCTCGCCGATGCCGGCGTGCTAACCAAGGAAACGCATGAGCACACCATCCGCTTCGCGCCGCCACTGACGATCAGCCGGCAGGAGCTGGATTGGGGGCTGGAGCGCTGCGAAAACGTCTTCGCGTCGCTGACGCGCTGAGTGCTGCGACGAAATCCGTGTGCGGCCGCCTGGACCGGAACCAGCGAAAACCGCCGCCACGGTACGATTTCAACAACAAAAACAGCGGCCTGACTTGCGACATCCTTGTGCGGACGCGCTCAGAAAAGCTGCAAGAGCCTACTTGCGGCCCGCACCAAGGATCGCACAAGCTGTCGCGCACAAGCCGATGCGGGAACTCGAAACGCCCGGTTGGCCAAACCCAAGGGGAGGTCCCATGAAAGGTTTCGCAAAGTTCTTCGCAGCCGCAGCGCTCACCGTTGCCGGCGCCACCGGGGCGCTCGCCCAGGCCAAGGAGTGGAAGGAAGTCCGGATCGGCACGGAGGGGGCCTATCCGCCCTACAACAACCTCAACGCCAAGAAGGAGCTGGAAGGCTTCGAGATCGATTACGGCAACCTTCTCTGCGAGAAGATGAAGGTGAAGTGCAGCTGGGTCGTGCAGGATTGGGACGGCATCATCCCGGCGCTGCAGGCCAACAAATACGACATCATCCTCGCCGGCATGAACGCCACCGAGGAACGCAAGAAGCAGGTCGACTTCACCTCGGTCTACAGCAAGACGCCGATCTGGATGATCGGCCCCAAGAGCACCGCTTCGGCCGACATCTCGCCGGCGACCCTGAAGGGCAAGTCGATCGGCGCGCAAGGCTCGACCATCCACGCCAACTACGTCGAGAAGTTCTACAAGGACTCGACCGCGCGCCTCTATCCGACCCAGGAAGAAGCCAATCTCGACCTGCTCAACGGCCGCCTCGACTACATCGTCGCCGACGCGCTGGCCCTCGCCGATTTCCTCAAGGGACAGGGCAAGGGCTGCTGCAAGCGGATCGCTGAGGTCACTCGCGATGACGCGATCCATGGCGCGGGCGTCGCCGGCGCCGTCCGCAAGGCCGACACCGCGCTGAAGGCGCTGGTCGACAAGGCGGTCGCCGAGACCGTCGCCGACGGCTCGCTGAAGAAGCTCGAGGACAAGTGGTTCAAGTACGAATGATCTGAAGCCTGCTGACGCCCACCCGCCGGCCGCTTCAGGCCGGCGGGCTTTTATCCCTCGCGCGCCGGCTCTGCCATGTTCGATAAGCTCGCTCTGCTCGGCTTCGGCCCCGGCGGCTGGGGTTGGGCCCTGCTGCAAGGCGCGGCCAACACCATCTCGGTCGCGCTCGCGACCCTGCCCTTCGGCCTGGCGCTCGGCCTGATCATCGCGCTGTGGAAGCGCTCCGACAGCGTGCTCCTGCGCTCGCTGGCGACGATCTACACCACCGTCTTCCGTGGTGTGCCCGAGCTGCTCACGCTCTACATCATCTATTTCGGCATCCAGGTGCTGGTGCAGAAGGTCTGGAGCGGCTTCTCGATCCCGCCCTTCGTCGCTGGCATGGTCGCACTCGGCATGGTGCTCGCGGCCTTCTCGAGCGAGGTCTGGGTCGGCGCGCTGAACTCGATCCAGAAGGGCCAGCGCGAGGCAGCCTCGGCGCTCGGCCTGTCGAAGGCGCAGGCCTTCCGGCTCGTCGTCTTCCCGCAATTGATCCGTGTCGCGCTGCCCGGTCTCGGCAACAACTGGATGGTGCTGCTGAAGGAGACTTCGCTGATCTCGGTGATCACGCTACAGGACATCATGTTCATCGCGACGCGCGCCAATGTCGTGACCAAGGAGCCGTTCCTGTTCTTCGGCACGGCGATGATGCTCTACTTCTTCTTCTCGCTGGTTTCCGCCTGGGGCATCGGCAAGCTCGAGCAGCGCACCAATCGCGGCTTCGCCGCCTTCGGCGGAGCGACGCGATGAACTGGTGCGAATACCCCGGCCACCTGATCGGCAGCGAGGTCCTGCAGAACTATGGTTGCCGCATGGCCAGCGGCCTATTGCTCACCTTCCAGCTGGTGGTGCTCTCGGTCGCGTTCGGCTTCGTGCTCGCGATCGGCCTCGCGATCGCCAGGCTCTATGGCCCACGCTGGGCGCAGATCGCGATCAACGGCTACACCACCTTCTTCCGTGGCACGCCGCTGCTCTGCCAGCTGTTCCTGGTCTATTACGGCTTCGGCCAGTTCCGCCTGTTCTGGCAGGATATCGGCCTGTGGTGGTTCTTCCGCGAGCCGTTCTACTGCGCGCTCTTCACCTTCACCATCAACACCGCTGCCTACCAAGCCGAGATCTTGCGCGGCGCCATCCAGTCGATCCCGCGCGGCCAGTTCGAAGGCTCCCTGGCGCTCGGCCTGCACCGCTGGGCGACGCTGCGCCGGGTGATCCTGCCGCAGGCGATGATCCTGGCACTGCGCCCGCTCGGCAACGAATTGATCGTGATGATCAAGGCGAGCGCCATCGCCTCGCTGGTGACGCTGTTCGATCTGATGGGCGCAACGCGCCTCGCCTTCGCCCGCTCCTTCGACCTCTCGATCTATCTCTATGCGGCGTTGATCTATCTCGTGCTCACCGAGATCATCCGCCGGGTCTGGGACCGGATCGAGCTCAGGCTGACGCGGCATATGGCGCTGAGGTGAAGATGGTGACGGTCAACATGTCCTTGCCGGCTTCGATGAAGGATTGGGTCGAGGCCCAGACCGAGAGCGGGCGCTATGCCAGTGCAAGCGACTATATCCGCTACCTGATCCGGCAGGATCAGGAGCGCAACGAGAAGATCACGGCGATGCAGCATTTCGTCGACGAAGGCCTGAACAGCGGCGTCAGTTCGCGTTCGAGCGAGGAGCTCTTCGCGGCAGCCCTCGCGCGGTAGCCCCGCTCAGCCCGGTAAGGTCAAGACCAGCGGGCCGTTGGCGGTTGCGACCACGGTGTGCTCGTACTGCACGGTCGGCGCACGTGGCTCGGCATAGAGCGTCCAGCGGTCGTCGCCCTCGTGCTCCGCCCAGTCGGCGCCCAGCGACAGGAACGGCTCGACGGTGAAGACGAGCCCCTTCTGCATGACCCGCCGCTCGGAGCGCTCCGGCCAGGTCGCGATCTCCTTGGGCTCCTCGTGCAGCGAGCGCCCGATGCCGTGGCTGGCGAGGTTGCGCACCAGCGTATAGCCGTTCTTCTGGGCGAAGCGGCCGACCGCCTCGCCGATCCCGGCGATCGGCTTGCCAGCGCCGACCTGCCCGAGCCCGGCCCAGAGCGCACGCTTGCCGTCGCGACAGAGCCGTTCGATCCGGCGATCGACCGGCGGCACCGTGAAGGATGCTCCGGTGTCTGAGTAGTAGCCGGCCTTCTCGGCGGAGACGTCGATGTTCACCAGATCGCCCGCAGCGATCCGGCGATCGCCCGGAATGCCGTGCGCGACCTCCTCATTGATGCTGATGCAAGTGGCGCCCGGGAAGGCGTAGACTGTCTCGGGCGCCGACCGTGCGCCGTGCCTTTCGAGCATGTCGCGGCCGATCGCATCGAGTTCGGCCGTGGTCATGCCCGGTTCGAGCGCCCGCCCCATGGCCGCCAGCGTATCGGCGACAATGCGGCCGATCTCGCGCAGGGCCTGCAGTTCTTCATCATTGGTGATGGTCATCCGGGGTTCCTGACTGATTTCGGCGAGAGCGACAAGCCAGGGCGCGGCAGACTGTCCATGCATGATCTCTGCGGAATCGCGATCGCTGCTATCGCGCGTGCATCGCTTCCCTCGCCTTCCCCGGCGCGCTAAAGCCGCACTGACCTTTCAGACGATGCAGCGGAGCAGTCCCATGGCCAAAGTCGCTTTCCTCGGTCTCGGCGTGATGGGCTATCCCATGGCCGGCCATCTCAAGGCCAAGGGCCACGACGTCACCGTCTTCAACCGCTCGCCGGAGAAGGCCCAGAAATGGGTGGCGCAGCACGCCGGCGTCTACGCGCCGACGCCGGCCCAGGCGGCCGAGGGCCAGGAGATCGTGTTCTGCTGCGTCGGCAATGACGACGATCTGCGCTCGGTGACGACCGGCGAGAACGGCGCCTTCGCCGCGATGGGCAAGGGCACGGTCTTCGTCGACCACACCACCGCCTCGGCCAATGTGGCGCGCGAACTCGACGCCGCGGCGAAGGCGGCCGGCTTCGGCTTCATCGACGCTCCGGTCTCCGGCGGCCAGGCCGGCGCCGAGAACGGCGTGCTGACCGTGATGTGCGGCGGCGAGCCTGAGACCTACGCCAAGGTCGAGCCGGTGATCGCCAGCTTTGCCCGCATGTGCCGGCTGATGGGGCCCGCCGGCTCCGGCCAGCTCACCAAGATGGTCAACCAGATCTGCATCGCCGGGCTCGTCCAGGGCCTCTCCGAGGGGGTTCATTTCGCCAAGCGCGCCGGCCTCGATGTCGAGGCGATGCTGGAGGTGATCTCGAAGGGCGCCGCCGGCTCCTGGCAGATGGAGAACCGCGGCAAGACGATGAATGCCGACAAGTTCGATTTCGGCTTCGCCGTCGACTGGATGCGCAAGGATCTCGGCATCGTGCTCGACGAAGCCCGTAACAACGGCGCCCGCCTGCCGGTGACCGCGCTGGTCGACCAGTTCTATGGCGATGTGCAGAAGCTCGGCGGCGGGCGCTGGGATACGTCCAGCCTGTTGAAGCGGCTGGAGCCGTAGAGGGCCCACTCGTCATTGCGAGCGCAGCGAAGCAATCCAGAGGACTGGCCACTGCGCCCTGCCTCCCCTGGATTGCTTCGTCGCTGCGCTCCTCGCAATGACGGGTGAGTTCAGCCGACCAGCCGCGCCACCTCGGCCCGCAGCACCGACACCAGCTCCGCCTCGAACCAGGGGTTCTTCCTGAGCCAGCCATTGTTGCGCCAGGAGGGATGCGGCAGCGGCAGGATGCGTGGCCGGCGCTCCTGCGCGAAGAGGGTGCGCCAGTCCGCGACGGTCGCCGTCAGGTTGGCCGCCGCCTTCGGCCCGAGATGCCAGGCTTGGGCATAACGGCCGATCACCAGCACGAGCTCGATCTCCGGCAGCGCCGCGAGCACGCGCTCGCGCCAGGCCGGCGCGCATTCGCGGCGCGGCGGCAGGTCGCCGCCCTTGGCGTCGAGCCCGGGAAAGCAATGCCCCATCGGCACGATCGCGACGCGCGAGGCGTCGTAGAAGCGGGCATGGTCGAGGCCGAGCCAGTCGCGCAAGCGATCGCCGGAACGATCGGTGAAGGGCCTGCCGCTGACGTGGACGCGCGTGCCTGGCGCTTGGCTCGCGATCAGCAGGCGCGCGCTCGCCTGCGCCTGGATGATGGGGCGCGGCTCATGCGGCAGGGGCGGGCCGTAGAGCGGCGCATCCCGGCAGATCCGGCAGGCGCGCAGTTCGACGAGGACGTCGTCGAGCGCCTCCTGCGAAGGCCCCTGCCCGCTCATCGTCCGGCCAAGCGCTCCCGGCCCGGACGCTGCGAGATCAGCCCGTCGCAATGCCAGGCCGGAACCCTGTCGGCATGCTTCTCGGGATCGCCGGGCTGAATGGCGAAGGCACCGACGATGCCGCCGCTGACGACGCTGCGCGGGACATAGAGCGTGCCGCTGCGCTCGACCGTGAAGCAATGGGTCTGGCGCGTCTCGATCGGGCCGTAATAGTAGCAGATCGCATCCTGCGTCGTGGTCCAGCAGGCATCGCGGTTCGGCGTTTCCCGATTGCGATTATACCCGCTCACCCGTCCATCCTCATGATGGTACTCGCTGAAGGTTTCTCCGGTGCTGTAGCGGCCGGTCACCGTATTGCCTTCGACGAGCTGGCGCATCTGTTCACCGGTCAACCGCTCGACGGCCTGCGTCTCGCTCCCCCATACCGAGAGGCCGAGAAGCAGCGCCAGCGCGAACAGTCTCACCGCGAGGCGACCCGCGGCGACATCGCTGGCGGCGCGTTCGAAATCAGCCCGTCGCAATGCCAGGACGGTGCCTTGTCGGTATGCTTCTCGGGATCGCCTTGCTGGACGGTGGCGATGCCGTTGATGCGGCCGGTGCGGTAGGTCTTCAGCACATAGAGCGTGCCGCTGCGCTCGACGGCGAAGCAATAGGTCCGGCGTGTCTCGTGGGGACCGTAATAGTAGCAGACGGCGTCGTCCGTCGTCGTCCAGCAGGCATCGGTGTTGGTCACGTGCCGGTTGTGCCCGGTCGCGCGCCCGTCCTGGTGATGATATTCGCTGAACGGCAGGCCGTTATTGTAGCGACCGGCGACCGTATTGCCTTCGAAGAGCTGGCGGATCTCCTGGCCGGTCAGCCGCTCGACCGCAGCGGCGCTCGTGGCGCAAGCGCATAGCCCCAGGAGCATCGCTACCGTCGAAGCCCGAGTCATCGTGCCGCCACCCGCCGCGACATCGGAAGCTGCGGGCCGCGCGAGATCAGCCCGTCACAGTACCAGGGCTTGCCGCCATCGGTATGATTGCGCGGGTTGGCGAGCTCGATCGTCGCCACCGCATTAATTCGGCGATCGCCGACATTGCGCAGGATATAGAGCCGCTCGGTCAATTCGACCGTGAAGCAATGCGTCGTCCGCTCCTCCGGCGGGCCATAATAGTAGCAGACAGAGTCGCCCTTGGTGATCCAGCAGGCGTCGCGGTTCTCCTGCCAGCCATTATTGCCAAGCGCCCGTCCGTCCGGGTCGTGGTACTCGGTGAAGAAGCCGCCGCCGGTATAG
Source organism: Allobosea sp. Tri-44 (assembly GCF_004123845.1). Lineage (GTDB taxonomy): Bacteria > Pseudomonadota > Alphaproteobacteria > Rhizobiales > Beijerinckiaceae > Allobosea. The sequence goes on from NZ_NBDP01000030.1 coordinate 176,000, forward strand.
CGGCCGCTGACCGTGTTGCCGGTGAAGGCCTGGTTGATCTGCTCGCCCGTCAGCTTCTCCGCCGCCATAGCGGCAAGCGGCAGCATAAAAGCGAACAGGATCGCCAGCAGGCGCATCGCTCAAGCCTTCCAGCTCGGGCGGGCCGAGATCTCGCCATGCCAGCGGCGGATGTTGGCGAAATCCTCCGGCAACGGGATGCGCGATGGCTTCATGAAGTCGATGGCGATGCCGGCAGTGATATCGGCCACCGTCAGCTCCTCGCCACAGAGGAAGCGGTTGGCGCCGAGCTGCAGATCGAGCAGCACCAGATGATCGTCGATCAGCTCGCGATTGGCCTCGGCCCATTCGGGCACCTGGTCCTCGAGCTCGGCCATGGCGGGATGGCTGTGGCGAAACACAGCCGAAACCGCCGAGAACAGCCCGAGCTCGATGCGCCGATTCCACATCTCGATCAGCGCGGCTTCCTTGGGGGCGGAGCCGAACAGGGCCGGCGCCGGATGCAGGCTCTCGACATAGCGGCAGATAGCAATCGTCTCGGCCAGCGCAGTCCCGTCCTCCAGCAGCAACACCGGCAGGCGCTGCGACGGGTTGATCCGGGTGAATTCCGGTGTGCGGTGCTCCTTCTTGCCGATGTCGACCGGGACGAGTTCGGGCAGAGGTACGCCCTTCTCGGCGAAGAAGATGCGGACCCGCCGTGGATTGGGCGCACGCCCGCCGTCATAGAGCTTCATGCCCTCGCCTTTCGCCGTCCCGAGACATGGCGGTTTCACGGTGCCGCCGCGGCCCTGTCAAGAGTTCACCCGCAAACACGGCGGCAAGACGACACTGACGAGCGTCGACAGGAACAAACCGCCCTCGCCCGCGATTACCGTTCCGCGAGGGGAACCGACATGCCTCAGGATTGGAGCTTCGTCGTCTGGATCGTCATCCTCGCCATTCCGGTGGGGCTGATGCTCGCGAGCTTCTGGTCACGTTCGCGCGAACCTGGCGCGGCACGCCTCGACGGGCCGCGCAAGGACGATCCGCGCGAGCCCATGTGATCGCTCAGCCCGGCGCGAGCAGGATCAACGCAAGCGGCACAGCAACGGCCGCCAGAATGGTCTGCAGCGCACAGATGCCGGCCATAAGCGGCGCGTCACCGCCGAGCTGGCGCGCCATCACATAGGATGAAGAGGCGGTCGGCAGCGCCTGAAACAGGATGGCGAGCGTCGCCGCCTGACCGCCAAGGCCGAAGCCCTTGAGCGCCAGATAGGTGGCCAGCGGCATCAGCACGAACTTGACGAAGGAAGCGACCAGCGCCGGCTTCAGGCCGCGCCCCAGCGCCCCCCAATCGAGCGCCGCGCCGACACAGAGCAGACCGATCGGCAGCGAGGCCTGCCCGAGCGCCTTGAGAGCGCCCTCGACACCAGGCGGCAGGCCGAGGCCGCTGAGCTGGATGACGATGCCGAGCACGCAGGACATCAGCAGCGGATTGAGGGCGAGGCCCCGGAGAATGCCGCGCAAGGTCGGCTGCGCCGAGCCCCAGCGGGCAAAAACCAGGACGCAGAGCACGTTCACGGTCGGCACGATCGCCGCATTGGCTACGGCCGCGAGCGGCAGAGCCGAAGCCCCGAGCATGCTGCCGGCCGCGCTCAGGCCGACATAGTTGTTGAAGCGGATGCCGCCCTGGAAGACCGAGGTGAAGGCGGCATCGCTGTAGCCGAGCCGGCGCTTTGCCAGCACGAGCACCGCCGCCACGGCGATGATCGCGGCCATCAGCGTCAAGGCCAGCTCGGCAACGGGAAGACCCTTGAGATCGGCCATCGCCAAAGCGTGCATGAAGAGGGCCGGCAGAAGGACGTAGTAGCTCAGCCGTTCGGCCTGCGGCCAGAACGCATCCGGCAGGAAGCGCAAGCGGCGCATGGCGTGGCCGAGCGCGATCAACAGGGCGATCGGCGCCAAAGCGAGCAGAATAGCGCCGATCATGCCGGCAGCTCCGATCGGCAGGCGGGCGATGGCGTCATGCGGAAGCGAATCCGACGAGAGAACAAGAAGGAGACGATCCTTCTTTAGATTGCGGTTGCTGAGGATGAAAATGCCAAAGCTGCCAGTGACGTTGACGAATCCGCATGACTGGCGGGCGCGTTCAGCGCGGATGGCTGCGCCGCCAGGCCTCCGGCCGCTCGAAGCTCAACGCCCAGATGCCGCGACCGGCGGCTTTCGCCTCGTCCTCCTCGGCCTGATACCCACCATAGGCCAGGGCCTGGCCCTGGCGCACCAGCGCCGCATTGATCTCGGCATCCCCCTGCCGGCAGCGCGCCAGTCCGCGGCCATAGCGGTCGGCCCGCGAGATCGTGCAGGTGACGTTGCCGAGCGCCAGCATGGCGGCCAGTGCGCGGCGCGCCTGCCGGCCGCAGGCGACATCGCCGCCGCTCCGGTCCCGGCAGGTCTGCCGGAATTCCGGCGCGTCGATGCCCTCCAGGCGAAGCTCCTCGCCGAGGAGTCTGAGCGAATCGCCATCGATCGCCTCGGCGGCTCCCGCAAGGCTGCGGCTAGGGCCTAGCCGGTACTGCAGGACGGCGCCGGCAATCGCCAAAAGCACAAGGAATCCAAGGGCTACGACGAAATCGACCGAGCGGCCGACCCGCCGCCAGCCGAACGGACCATAGTTGCTTGTCCTGAATCCGAAGCGCGCCATCAGGACAAGCTTAACGATTTCCAACACATCATGGCGAGCCGGAGCGCGACGGGGCGCCACCGGTCGGGAGCCTTTGCCTTCAGATCATGGCGGAACTGACAGCCGAACAGGTGCAGCGCGGTCGCGGACCCGATCCGACCGTGCTGGCGCGCCGCAAGCTGATCAACCGCGAGGTCCGGTCGGCGCGCGAGAAGCTGACGTCCTCGACCGGGCTCCAGCGCGCCTTCGATTACGAACTCATCCGCGTCTTCGCAAAGTACCGGCTGAACGGGTCGGCCGGCACCCTGCTGCTCGCGTTCCTGGTCGCCGCCGCAGCCTGCGTCTGGGTGCCGTTCTACACGGTCTCGGGCTGGCTCTGCCTGGTGGTGCTGAGCACTGGCTTCACCGCGGTGCTGTGCCGGCGCTTCCTGGCCGAGCCCTCCGCCGCCGCGCGCGTCGCCTTCTGGCGCAAGCTCCTGCCCGCGGCCGAATTGCTGCACGGCCTGTCCTGGGCCCTGCTCGCGGGCCTCTTCATCGGCATCGATGCACCCGGCGCCCGCTTTTTCCTGATGACGGCGCTGCTGATCGTCAGCGCACTCACCGTCACGCTCGCGGCGGCGATCCCGATCGCGGTCTACTCCAGCCTCGTGCCGATCGTCGGCGCGATCGTTCTGTCCTTCAGCGGCCGCAGCGACATCGACAGCGTCACCATGCTGCTGATGGCGGCTTGCGCGCAGCTCTTCTTCATCTTCCTGACCAACAGGCTCTATTCGACCTCGGTCGAGACGATCGAGTTCCGGGCCGAGAAGGACGCGCTGATCGCCGAACTCGAAACCGCCAAGGCCAATTCCGACGAAGCCCGGCGCAAGGCGGAGGAAGCCAATCTCGCCAAGTCGCGCTTCCTGGCGACGATGAGCCATGAGCTGCGCACACCGCTCAACGCCATCCTCGGCTTCTCCGAGGTGATGAAGAACGAGGTTTTCGGGGCGCACGCCAACGCCTCCTACAAGGAGTACTCCGGCGACATCCATTCCTCGGGCCAGCACCTGCTCACACTGATCAACGAGATTCTCGACCTGTCGCGCATCGAATCCGGCAAATATGAGCTCAGCGAGGAGGCGATCAGTCTCGCCGGCATTGCCGACGATGCGGCGCACATGCTCAACCTGCGCGCCAAGGCCAAGAGCCAGACCATCCGCCAGGCGACAGAGCCCGAGCTGCCGCGGATCTGGGCCGATGAGCGCGCCATCCGCCAGGCCGTGCTGAACATTCTGGCGAATGCGATCAAGTTCACCCCGCAGGGCGGCGATATCTCGATCAAGGTCGGCTGGACCGCCACCGGCGGGCAATATGTCAGCATCACCGATACCGGCCCGGGCATCCCGGAGGACGAGATCCCGGTGGTGATGCAGACCTTCGGGCGCGGCTCGCTGGCGATCAAGACGGCCGAGCAGGGCTCGGGCCTGGGGCTGCCGATCGTCAAGGGGCTGGTCGACCTGCATGGCGGCGGCTTCCGCATCAAATCGGCGCCGCGCGCCGGCACCGAAGTGACGATCACGCTTCCCGCCGAGCGCGTCATGGACACGCTGCCGGCCTTGCCGCACCCGGGCGAGCGCTCCGCCGCGTAGCCCTAGAGTGCCCTTCTGAACACCGTATGTCCCGAACGGCTGGCGACACTGTCGTAGAGTTTTGCCGCCGTCGCATTGGCCACTTGCATGTGCCAGTAGACTCGAAAGGCTCCCTTGGCGCGGGCCAGATCGTAAAGCGATTCGACCAGCCGCCGGCCGACACCGCATCGACGGGCCCGCTCCGCCACGAACAGGTCGTTGAGAAAGCAGGCCGGCTTGTCCGACGATGTCACTGGATGAAGGACAGCGTGGACGATCCCAACGAGTCCACCGTCCTGTACCGCCACCAATGCCAGCATCGGGTCACCTGCCAGGACGCGCGCGAAGGTCGCCTCCGTGACCGCGGGCGGCGGCGGCGGTCCGCCGAATGGACCATGAGCATGGTAGCCGATCCACAGCTGCTCCCAGTCCGAGCGGTCGGCGGCCTCCAGCGGCCGAACAGCCAATTCGCCAGCATCTTCCGTCATCAGCCCGCTCGCCAGAAACCCAGCACTCGTGAGTACGTAGCCTCGCCTTGTCGCTAGGCGACCTTCGGCAGGACCGTCGTCCTGCTGCGCTCGGCCTCGACATCCTCCCACCAGTCACCGAGCGCATCGATCAACGGCACGAGGCGAAGTCCCTCTGCGGTCAGCTCGTAGTCGACCCGGCGCGGATAGCCGTCATGGTCGATCCGGTGGACGATGCCGGCAGCCTCCAGCTTGCGCAGCTCCAGCGCGAGCATGCGGTGCGAGACGGTCGGGTTGTCGCGCCGAAGCTCGCTGAAGCGCTTGGTTCCGTCCTTCAGATAGTAGAGCAACAAGGTCGGCCAGCGGCCGCTCAGCACCCGCATGACGCCTTCGATCGGGCAGTCGGACACGACGTCCTTCATGTTCCGTTCCGCCTGGTTACAAAAAAGTGCGTAATTTACTTAGGGGCCCGGATGACTAGGTTCCAGCCCGCTGCGCAGCGTTTCCCGACCCAAATGGAAAACGCAACATGGAACCGATCCTCGTTTATGGCTATCCGTCCGGCACTTCGATGGGCCTGGTCACGGCTCTCGAATGGCTTGGCCAGCCCTACAAGCTCAGCCGCGTCGATATGCTGGGTGAAATGCGCGAGCCGCCCTACAAGCGGATCAATGCGCGCGTCGAAACCCCGGTGCTGATCACCGATCAGGGCCGCCCGCTCACCGAGACGATGGCGATCGCCGCCTGGCTCGAAGCGCGCGATACCGAACGGCGGATCAGCTTCGACCCGCTCTCGCCCGAGGCCGACCGGATGCACCAGCTCATGGGCTTCCTCAACACCGGCTTCACCGGTGCCTTCTACCCGCTCTGGGCGGCGCTGGAGCTGCCCGAGCCCGATCCCGACTTCGAGGCGGCGCTGCGCCGTTTCGGGCGGGAGCGAGTGACCGAGCGCCATGACAGACTGGAGGAAATGCTCGACGGCGGAAGCTGGCTGGTCGGCGACAAGCATAGCCTCGCCGACGGGCTGCTCGCCGGCGTGGCGCGCTGGCTCGAATACCATGAGGTCGCCGAGCTCTCGCGCTGGCCGAAGCTGCAGGCGCTACGCCAGCAGGTCGAGGCCGATCCGGCGGTGATCTACGCAACGGCGCTCGAGAATGGCGAGACGCCGGCCGGCAGCGGCGCCTGCAAGGGTCATGTCTCGCTGGCCGAGGTCATCGAGCGCTACGGCGCCTGAAACGAGAAGGCGCGCCGGGTCGAATGCCCGGCGCGCCTTTCCAAGAGATTGTAGTTTGACGGCGGCTCTTAGGATATACATGTTCCGTGTATATCAATCGGGAGCTGGTCAATGCAGGTCGCACGCTGGGGCAACAGCCTCGCCATCAGAATTCCTGCGGCCGTCAGCGAGGCACTCTCGCTCAAGGAAGGCGATGACGTGGAAATCCGGATCGCGAACGACCGGACCTTCCTGATCGCGCGCGACGAGCGCAAACGGCGCGCGCTTGCCCGCATCCGCAGCCTGCGCAGGCCGCTCCCGCCGGGCTGGCGTTTCGATCGCGACGAGGCGAACAAGCGCACGCCGTGACGCGCAGCTTCCTAGACAGCAATGTGGTCGTCTACGCCTTCTGCGAAGATCCGCGTAACGCCTTGGCCGAGGAGTTGCTCGGCAGGGGCTGCGAGATCAGCGTCCAGGTCCTGAACGAGTTCGCCAATGTCGCGCGTCGCAAGCTCGGCTTCTCCTGGGCGGAGATCACTGACGCGGTCGAGGCGATCACGATACTGAGCCGCACCGTCCATCCGCTCGATCTCGCCACGCACCAGGAGGCTGTCCGGCTGGCCGAGCGGTACGGGTTCAGCCTCTACGACGCGCTGATCGTGGCGAGTGCGCTACGAGCGGGTTGTGCCGTGCTCTACAGCGAAGACATGCAGCACGGCCTGGTCATCGACGAGCGGCTGAGAATCGAGAATCCGTTCAAGGCGGAGTAAGCAGTCCCGCCGCTATCAGGCCTTCCCCGACACCTGTGCCTGCGCGAAGGTCGCCATGCCGGAATGCACGCCGGCCGCCGCCTTGACGAGGCCGGCGGCGAGCGCTGCACCAGTGCCCTCCCCGAGCCGCATGTCGAGCGCCAGCAAGGGCTGCTTGCCGAGCTTGACCAGCGCCTGCGCATGCGCGCCCTCGGCCGAGAGATGGCCGGCGAGGCAATGGTCGAGCGCCGACGGGTCGAGCGCATGCAGGATCGCGGCAGCGGCGGTGACGACATAGCCGTCTAGGATCACCGGGATGCGCTGCAAGCGGGCGGCGAGGATGGCACCGCAGATCGCCGCCATCTCGCGGCCGCCAAAGCGGCGCAGCACTTCGAGCGGATCACTCAGGTGATTGGCGTGGAGCTTCAGCCCGGCCTCGACCGCCGCGATCTTGCGCTTCAGGCCGTCATCGTCGACGCCGGTGCCACGGCCGCACCATTTGGCAGCGCCGCCGCCATAGAGCGCGGCGAAGATCGCCGCAGCCGAAGTCGTATTGCCGATGCCCATTTCGCCGAGCGCAAGCAGGTCGGCGCCACCGGCGAGCGCCTCCATACCGAAGGCCATGGTCGCGACGCAGGCGCGCTCGTCGAGCGCGTCTTCTTGCGTGAAGTCGCCGGTCGGCAGGTCGAGAGCGAGATCGAAGACCTTGAAGCCGAGATCATAGGCGGCGCAGATCTGGTTGATCGCCGCGCCGCCGGCGGCGAAGTTCTCCAGCATCTGGCGCGTGACCGCCTGCGGAAAAGCCGAGACGCCCTGGGCGACGACGCCGTGATTGCCGGCGAACACGCAGACCAGCGGCCGGTCGACGCGCGGCGGCGCCTTGCCCTGCCAGGCGGCGAGCCATTCGGCGATCTCCTCCAGCCGCCCGAGGCTGCCGGCCGGCTTGGTCAGTTCCTTGTCGCGGGCGCGCACGGTGTTCGCCGCCGCCATGTCGGGGCCTGGCATGCCGGCGATGAGGTTGCGGATATCGTCGAAGGGCAGGCCGGAGGCGGGCATCGCAGACATCTGAGGAGCCGATCTTGAAAGCCTAGGGAATCGAGCGGCATGAGGTCGCCGCCGCGTTGCCGCTGCTGCTATAGGCTGGAGCGGACGAAGACAATCCGAGGGCAGAGTGGCGCAAACCGACAGCGATGATGCGACGCAGGCGCCCACCTGGCCGGGCTGGCTGATCGCGACCGCGACCTGCATCCGCTTCTACTCGCGCCTGCCGGTGCCGGCGCTGCCGGGCGAGAGCGCGCATGCCCTGCCGGATTTCCGGCTGGTGCCGCGCGCTTTGCCCTTCGCGGCGCTGGTGATCGCGTTACCTGCTGCGCTGATCGCGCTGCTCGCGGGCCTTGCGGGTGTCGATGCGCTGCTGACGGCGGCGCTTACTGTGACCGCGCTCGTGCTGACGACGGGTGCCCTCCATGAGGACGGGATCGCCGACACGGCCGACGGGCTCTTCGGCGGACACACGCCGGAGCGGCGGCTGGAGATCATGAAGGACAGCCGCGTTGGCACCTTCGGGGCGCTGGCGCTCGGGCTCTCGCTGCTGCTGCGGGTGACGGCGCTCGCCGCGATCCTGCAAGGCGCCGGAGCGTGGGCGCTCGCCGCCACCGTGCTTGTCGCCGCGCCCTGGTCGCGCGTCGAAGGCATCCGTATCCTCGCCATGATCGAGCCGACCCGGCCAGACGGTGCCGCCGCCTCGGTCGGGCGGCCCGAGCGGTCGGTGTTGCCGGTCGCCTACGGTTTGTCGGGCGCCCTCGCCCTGCTTTTGATTGCCGCAGGCGCGCTTCCCCTCGCTGGCATCCTGCTTGGCCTCATGCTGTCAGCGCTGGCGACATACTGGCTGTCGCGCACCGCCATCAGCCTGATCAGCGGCCAGACAGGCGACATTCTCGGCGCAGCGCAGCAGCTCGGCGAGATCGCGATCTATCTCGGCCTCGCCATCGTCATCGGCTGGGGCGGGCGATGAGCGCAATCTCCAGCCCCTGCATCAAGGTCTGCGTGATCGATCCGGCGAGCAGGCTATGCCAGGGCTGCGGGCGGACCCTGCAGGAGATCGCGCAGTGGTCGCGGTTCTCGGAGGCGGAGCGGCTCGCTATCATGGCAACGCTGGACGAGCGGCTCAACCCTCCGCGAGGCGGGCAAGGCCCTCGCCGGTCAGCCTGAAGAAGACCTTCTCCGGCTGCGGCTTCGCGCCGAGGCTCTCGTAGAAGCGCAGCAGCCGCTCATTGTCGCGCGCCGCCGTCCAGTCGATCCGGCGAAGGCCGCGTGCAAGCGCCAGCCGCGCCAGTTCGGCGAGCAATGCCCGGCCGGCCCCGAGGCCACGGGCCGTTTCCGTGACGTAGATCTCTTTCAGGAAAAAGCCGGGCTTCAGGCCGGGACCTGGATAAATCGCCGAGAAGGCGGCGAAGCCGATGAGCCCGTCGCCATGCTCGGCGACGAGCAATTCGGTTCCCGCCGGCCGCTTCGCCAACCCGGCCCTGATCTCGGCATCCGGCGGACAGGGCACACCGTAATGCGCCTGCATCTCAGCCATCAAACCGGCGAGCGCCGGATGATCGGTCTCCCTGCAAGGGCGCACGGCAACCATGGTTCCCGCCCTCAGGAGATCAGCGACCAGAAGAAGCGGGCGCAGACGACCAGCAGGAAGATGCCGAAGGCGACCTCCAGCCGGCGCTTCGAGAGGTGGTGCGCCAGGCGCGCGCCGATCGGCGCCGTCCAGATCGAGGTCGGGATGAAGAGCAGGAAGCCGATGAAGGAGACATAGCCGAGCGAGAGCGGCGGCAGGATGTCCATCTTCGGCCAGCCGGCATAGATGTAGCCGAGCGCGCCGGGGATCGAGATCAGGATGCCGAGACCGGACGAGGTCGCCACCGCCTGATGGATCGGCCGACCATAGAAGGTCATGAACAGGCTGGAGAGCTGGCCGCCGCCGATGCCCATCAGCGACGAGAGCACGCCGATGATCAGGCCATAGATCCGCATCAGGAACGGCCGAGGCATATCGTCGCCGAACTTCCAGCGGTCGGAGGCGAAGAGCAGTCGCATCGCGCTGGTGAAGGCGACCGCGACGAAGACCGCCTTGAACAGGTCCGGCGGCGCATAGCGCGCGATCAGACTGCCGCCGAGCACGCCGAGCACGACCGGCGCCGCCCAGATCCTGATGATCGAGGTGTCGACCATGCCTTTGGCGAGATGGGCCCGGTAGGAGCGGATCGAGGTCGGGATGATCACCGCCAGCGAGGTGCCGACCACCAGCGGCATGCGCACCTCCTCCGGCACGCCGATCACCCGGAAGACCTCGTAGAGCACGGGCACGATGACGGCGCCGCCACCGACGCCGAACAGGCCGGCGAGCAATCCGGTGACGGCGCCGGCCGCGATCAGCGACACGGCGAGGAAGATCAGGTCGTTCAGGGGAATGCCGGCGATCATCATATACCAAGAGCAGGACAAGTCGGGCCGCTCTTAGGGCTTTGGCCGGAAAGGGCAAGGATCAGCCGGCAGGGCTGGCATGCGCGGGGGCGATTAGTGTCGCCAAGTCCGCTTCAGGGCGATGCAGACCTGTCCTTCGGTCGCGGCCGATCACGGCCTGACATAGGTCCAGCCCTTCTCCTGCAACTCGATAACCCGGACGACACCGGATTTCACCACCGACGCCTCAGGAATGAGCGCGATCTCCTTGTTCTCAGCCTTGCTCATATTGCCCTGGGTATTGCCGCAGGCCTTGAAGGAAATGGCCGGCGTGCTCGCCGTCATCGCCTTGATCCGCGCCTTCACCGGCGAGGTGTCGTCGCGCAGCATGTGCAGGCCGGGGCCGAAGGTGACGACCTCGATCTCCACCTTCTCGCCGAGATCCTGATAGTACTGCGCCACGTTCGCCGCATTGTTGAGCGCGAGATTCATCATCGCAGCCTCGTTCGTGTTCACCTGCAGGATGAGCCGGTGCGGCTTCCTTTCAGGCGCGGGCGGTGGCTTCGGCGCCTGGACCGAGCTCTGCTTCGTGCCCTGTGCGGCCGAGGGTGAAGTGGCGACGGACAGCACCACACCGACCGCCAGTGCTGTGCCGAGGAAATCCTTGAAGCTCATCATCATCGCATCCCGCCCATGGTTCGAGGACTATTCGCTACGTGGCCTGGCAAGGGTGCGCGGCCATTTGCAGGCTGCGGCGACCCTGTCCCGCGCCGCTTTCACGCCAGCGAGGGAAAAATACCCGTCATGGACAGCGCCGGCGCGCGTCGTGAGACGGATGGCGATGCCGCCCTCGCCGGGGAGCGACAATAGGAGGCCGACGACATCGCCCCTGAATGCGACGCCGCTTCCGAACGAAGGCCGGCCCGCTGCGACCTGCACGGGTTGGCTGCCGTCGAGGCGATAGGTCAGGCCATATTCGCCGTTGCCTTCGGAGAGCGCCGGCCCGCCGACAATCATCTCCGTCCGGCCGCCGCGGCAGTGAATGGAGAGTTGCTTCACAGAGCCGTTGGCATTGCCTTCGGCGAAGGCGGTGGCGGTGACGATCGGCGTGTAGTCGACTGGAGAGGTGGTCTCGCTGATGACCCAGCCTCCGGCATCGCCCACCTGGCGTGCGGGCACCGTCACGGGCTGTGGCAACTTGTTCAGGCAGGCAGGCCGCTCCGCCGGATCGAGCAGCGAGCAGGCGCGAAGCTGCGCCATCGGATCGGACGCGCCCTGCGCGAAGGCGATCCTGCTCGCAATCTCGAAGGCGACGGAGAGCATGATCAGTTTCATCGGCTCGCCGCACGTTGCGCCTGCGCCTTGCGATCCAGCCATTCCTGCGCCGCCGGGAAGCGGTCGAGGCCGGGAACGGTCGCGGCGAGATTGATCGACTTCCATTTCGCGTCGAAGCCGGGGCCCTGCAGCTTCTCGATACGGCTGAACAGGGTGTCGACGAAGCGGGCGACGCGCTCATAGCGATTGGTCTGCGGAGCCCAGTTGAACGCGACCAGAGCAGTCGGCACCGCGATCGTCGACACCCGCTCGCCCGCCTTGATCAGGCCGGGATACTCGCCGGCCTCCAGCACCGCCGGCAGGTAGTAGTCCTCGAACTTGCTGTCATACGGCACCGACAGGAATTTGAAGCCGGGCTCGAAGCGGCCGCGCACGAATGCATCGACCGGTTTCGAGGTGATGAAGACGACGGCCGCCATCTCGCCCTTGCGCATCTGTTCGAGTGCGACCTGATGGGGAATGAAGGTGTTTTCCGCGTTGACGCCGAGACGGCTGAAGATCATCGGACCCGAATAGGCGGCCGCGGTGCCAAGGGTGTTGAAATTCACCTTCTTGCCGGCAAGGTCCTGCAGGTTCTGGATCTCAGGCCGCACGAAAACATGCAGCTCCGAGGGGAAGAGGTTGAGCACATAGGTGATCTTGCGCCGGATCTGCGGGACCTGAGCCTTGTACTCTTCCAAGGCATCGGAGTTGATGATCGCCGTGTCGATGCCGCGCAGATAGAGCAGCGAGTTCAGGTTCTCCGTGGCGCCGCGGGTGACGATCGGCAGCACATGCAGATTGGACCCGTCGTCGACGACGCGGGCCATCTCGGCGCCGAGGCGCAGCGGTGCGCCCTCGATCAACCCCGCGGCGAGGCCGACGGTCCAGGCATTCATCTTCTCCTGCTCAGTCGGTGGCGGGCGGATGCGTCGTGGCGAGGCGGCGCTCGCGGCGTTCATCTGGGCTGTCTGCGCCTGCAGACTGGCGGGCTCGAGCGCTGGAACAAGCCCGGCCAGCGCGATCAGCAGGAGCAGGTGTCGTCCCCTAGACATGGTCATTCTCTGATCTCCTTTTGGCCGTAACTCACCCATCGGGCGCCTGCAGCAGCGCCTCGACGCGATCCTTCGCCTCCGGGATGCCGCCGGACTGCGCCCTCGCATAAAGCTCGCGCGCCCTCGTCACTTCGCCGCGCGTGCCATAGGTCCCCCAGGCGGACAGGATGCGGGGGTCGTAGGTTTCCGCGAGCATGAAGCTTGCCCGGGCACTGCCCGTTTCGACTGCGCGTTCGAGCACGATCCGGGCAGAACCGATGTCGCCTTGACCGAGCAATGCGCTCGCCCGAGCGAGCAGCCGCGTCGCGTCCGGGCTGTTCCGGGGCTCGGCGGCCATCGGTTGCCCCGTCACGGCGACGGCCACAGCCTGCGGCGCTTTGGGACCCTCGCCGGCCGACGCAGGCTCGGCGGTCGCACGCCCTGCCGGGCGCAGCGATGCCAACTCCTGTGCCATGGCTGCGGCGCGATCGTGCTCCTGCTGGAGAGTCTGGCGGAGCTCCATGATCGTGCTCTCGCTCGCGCGCCCGAGCTGGTCCGCTTCGTTGCTTGCCCTGCGCACCTGCACCGCCTGCGCTTCGATCTCCCGCTGTGCCGCCGACAGCTCAGCCGCCAGAGCGGCGCGCTGTGCGCGTTCCTGATCGAGCGCCTGGCGATATTGCGCGGTGTTCGCGGCCTGCTCCTGTCGCGCGGCTGCGGCCTGAGCGAGGGCAGCCGTCTTCTGCCGTTCCAGATCGAGAGATTGCGCGGCCCTTGCTGCCTCCGCCTGCCTGAAAAGGCCCGTCTCCTCGCCCGCCTTGCGCAATTGCACGGCTTGCGACTCGACATCGCGCCGCGCCGCAGCCAGCTCCGCCGTCAGTGCGGCACGCTGGGCACGCTCCTCGTCGAGCGCCTGGCGATGCTGCATCGTGTTTGCGCTCAAGGCCTGTCGCGCCGCGACTGCCTGCGCGAAGGCAGCCGCCTTCTGCCGCTCCTGCTCCAGCACCTGCCCCGTCTTTGCGGCATCCGCTTGCCTGAGCTGCCCCGCCTCGTCGCTGGCCTTGCGCAACTGCGCCGCCTGCGCTGCGACCTCGCGCTGCGCGCCCGACAGCTCGGCCGCCAGCGCTGCACGCTGCGCGCGTTCCTGGTCCAGCGCCTGACGATGTTGCGCCGTTATCGAGCCCAGCTCCTGCCGCACGGCCGCCAGTTCCTGCGCAAGGGGGGCTGCCTTCTGCCGCTCCTGCTCGAGCACTTGCGTGGCCTTTGCGGCATCCGCCTGCCTGAGCTGCCCCGCCTCGTCGCTGGCCTTGCGCAACTGCGCCGCCTGCGCTGCGACCTCGCGCTGCGCGCCCGACAGCTCGGCCGCCAGCGCAGCACGCTGCGCGCGTTCCTGGTCCAGCGCCTGACGATGCTGCGCCGTTATCGAGCCCAGCTCCTGCCGCATGGCCACCAGTTCCTGCGCAAGCGGGGCCGCCTTCTGCCGCTCCTGCTCGAGCGACTGTGCGGTCTTTGCGGTCTCTGCCTGCTTGAGCTGCTCGATTTCGTCGCTTGCGCCACGCAGCTGCAGCGCCAGCGCCTGCAAGTCGCGCTGCGACACCAATAGCTGGTCTGCCAATGCGGTGCGCTGCGCACGCTCCCCATCAAGCGCCTGACGATGTTGCGCCACGGTTGCGGTCAGCTCCTGCCGGGCGGCGGCGGCCTCCTGCGTATAGACGGCGGTTTTGTCCTGCTCCTGTCGCAACGCCTGTTCGCTCTTGGCGGCGTCAGCCCGCAATTGCGCATTCAGGATCGCGATGGCGCTGCGTGCCTCGGCCAGCTCTCGCGCCGCGGCTCCGGCCTGCTCCTGCCTCGGCAATCGCTGGGCCTCCGGTTCCGGATTGCTCGGCGGCGGCATCGCGGCGGTGACGGTCGGGGCTTCGCCGGGCGACAGCGCACGCTCACCGAGCTGCGCGGGATCCGGTCGGTCTGCGTTCCGGGGGACCAGGAGAAGCAGGAGCGCCGCCGCAACGCCGCTCGCCAAGGGGATGAACCGCCGCGGCCTCCGGCCGGCCCGGGAGCGGCCGCGCGGTCCGTCAGGTTTCGCCGGAGGTGTCGGTCGGGTACCGGACGCTTCGGTGCGGCCGTGCTGGGCGGACGGCGTTCCCGCCACCCACGGCCCCGTCCAGTGAGCGGTATCGATGGGCAAGCCGGCGTCATTCTTGACGATGGCGCCTTTCCCATCTCCCGATGCGCTTTCGATCACGTCGCGCATGTGGCTGACGCCTTTTGGTCGGCGGCTTGGCGCGCCCCCGCGAACCAGGTCACTTGCAAATTCGTTGCGGCCGACACCAACGGAGCCGTCTGTCTCCAGACGTCTGCGAGAGCGTCGACCTCGCCCTCGTCCCGGTCGAGCTGACCTCAGATCCGAAAAGACCAGAAGACGAGCATCGGGGCAGGAGGCGGCCCCGGTGGGGTACTCCGCCCAAGCAGCGGTTTCGCGTGGTGCGAGCTAATCGCTCACACCCTCGCGCGCGGCGATCGTCATGCAGGTCGCCGTCAGCATGGCGCAGAGCTTCGCCTTGCCCGCCGTCACGGCGAAGACCTCGGCCATTGCGAGCGTCAGGGTGCGGCCGGCCTTGACCACCCTGCCCTTGGCGACGAGCTCGTCACCGGTCGCCGGCGCCAGCAGGTTGATCTTGAACTCGGCGGTGAGGACACCATTGCCGGCCGGCATGGTGGTCAGCGCGGCGTAGCCGGCGGCGCTGTCGGCGATGGTCGAGACCGCACCGGCATGGACGAAACCGTGCTGCTGGCAAAGATGGGCCGAGACCGGCATCACGATCTCGACCTCGCCCGGTGCGACACGGACGAGCCGAGCGCCGAGTGTCGTCATGAAGGCCTGCTTGCCGAAGCTCGCCTCGATGCGGGCGACGAGGGCGGGATCGATCACAGCGTCAGCCTGCATCCGCTCATTCCGCCGCGATCGCGGACGGGACTTGCCGCTCGACATGGGCAATCGCAGCGCGCAGATCGGCAAGGCCCGCCCCCGCCGCGACGCAGTGCTCGGAGAGATGGCGGCGGAACAGGCGCGAGCCGCGCCGACCCGGGAACAGCCCGACGAGATGGCGAGTGAAGGCGTGCAGGCGCCCTCCCCGTTCGAGATGAGCTGCGATGAAGGGCTCGAGCGCTTCCAGCATCTCGAACGCGTCTGCGACCGGCGCGTCCTCGCCAAAGAGCAGCGGGTCGACCGACAGCAGCACTTCAGGATTCTGGTAGGCCTCGCGGCCGAGCATGACGCCGTCGAGATGCTCGAGATGCGGCAGCCATTCCTCCGGCTGCCGGATCCCGCCGTTGAGCGAGATGATCAGATCGGGATTTGCGGTCTTGAGGCGATAGGCGCGCTCATAGTCGAGCGGCGGAATCTCGCGGTTCTCCTTGGGCGAGAGCCCCTGCAACCAGGCCTTTCGGGCATGGACGACGAGCGCATCGACGCCGGCCGCGCGCACGGCCTCGGTCAACGCATCGAGCGCCGCTTCCGGATCCTGGTCGTCGACACCGATACGGCACTTCACCGTGACGGGGATGGCGACCGCCGCCTTCATCGCCGCGACGCAATCGCCGACGAGCGCCGGCTCGCGCATCAGGCAGGCGCCGAAAGCACCGCCCTGGACGCGGTCGGACGGGCAGCCGCAATTCAGATTGATCTCGTCATAGCCGAAATCGGCGCCGATCTTCGCTGCCTCTGCCAACAGCACCGGGTCATTGCCGCCGAGCTGAAGCGCGACCGGATGCTCGACATCGTCGAAGCCGATCAGCCGCTCCCGGTCGCCGCGCACCACCGCCTGCGCCGTCACCATCTCGGTATAGAGCAGGGCGCGGCGCGACATCAGGCGATGGACGATCCGGCAATGCCGATCCGTCCAGTCCATCATCGGCGCGACGGAGAAGCGCCAAGGGCCGATATCCGCCAATTTCCCGGGTTCTACGGGCATTTCGTTCACAGCCACTCGCCGCTCAACGTTCAATTTCTTACCATTTCGGCCCATTCGCTATCCGATTACGGCAAATGTCACAAATCTGACGACAGTGCTGAAAATGGGCACACTCATCCAATGGCCTCGGAAGGATGGGACAGTCGCCTATATGGCGCAATTCGGACGAGTGTGCGGCCTTGCAACGAGACATACTCCGACCGCGCTGACTTGTGCATGTTGCATAGGCTATCGCGGGTGTTTTCTTGGCGGCCGCGAGCATCACGCTGTACTACTGTCCGCGCCGCCTAGACGAGCGGAAATGCGCTTCCGCCGAGGCTTGCTCACTCTTCCTCAGGTCGATCCGAAAAATCGTTCCCCCCACTCGTCGCCTTTCGCATTCCCTGCCTGAGCGCCTGGACGGTCTGGTTGAGTTCGATCATCTGCGGGATCTCGAAGCCGGAGTTGCGCAGCAGGGCGTCGGTGAGGCAGCCGGTCTTCGGATAGAGCTCCTGGCCCTTGGCGGTCAGATAGACCTCGACCAGTCGCTCGTCGATCGTGCTGCGCCGGCGGCTGAGGAAGCCGGCAGCCTCGAGGCGCTTGACCGCCGGCGTGATCGTGCTCGGCTCGAGCGCCAGGCGCTCGCCGATGGCGCTGATCGTCAGCCCGTCGACCTCCCAGAGCGCGCTCAGCACGAGATATTGCGTGTAGGTCACGCCGAGCGCATCGAGCATCGGCTTGTAGACGCGCTGGATCGCCAGCGAGGTGGAGTAGATCGAGAAGCAGAGCTGGCCGTCGAGCGGCAGCGTCGGGGCGTCGGTCATCGTCATTCTCCGGTAGCGGGTCATCAATAAACGGCTCGCATCTCGAAAATCAATATCGCGATAAAGAAAGCGCTTTACAAGCCCGGAGTGGCCGTGTAGAAGAATATATATCGCGATAATGATTGTCGCGAACGAAACAACGGAAGGAACCCGCCATGACCAAGTCCCTGATCGCCGCTGCTGTCTCCCTCGCTGCTTCCCTCGCCGGCACGCCCGCTTTGGCCGCCCCTGCCGTGAAGAACGTCGTCCTCGTCCATGGCGGCTTCGTCGACGGCTCCGGCTGGCAAGGCGTCCATGACGTCCTCAAGGCCAAGGGCTACAACGTCACCATCGTGCAGAACCCGACCACCTCGCTCGCCGACGACGTCGCCTTCACCAGGCGGGCGATCGCCCAGCAGGACGGCCCGGTCGTGCTTGTCGGCCACTCCTATGGCGGTGTCGTCGTCAGCGAGGCCGGCACCGATCCCAAGGTCAAGTCGGTCGTCTACATCGCCGCCTTCGCCCCCGACGCCGGCGAGTCGGTCTCCTCGCTGATCGCCAACCCGCCGCCCGGCGCCGCCGTCCCGCCGATCCTGCCGCCGGTCGATGGCTTCCTCATGCTCGACAAGGACAAGTTCGCCGCGTCCTTCGCCGCCGATGTCGACGCCAAGACCGCCGCCTTCATGGCCAACTCGCAGGTGCCCTGGGGCGTCGCCGCCCTGACCGGCGCCGTCACCAGCCCGGCCTGGAAGGTCAAGCCCTCCTTCTACCTCGTCGCCACCGACGACCGCATGATCCCGCCCCCGGCCCAGCGCCAGATGGCCAAGCGCGCCGGCGCAACCATCACCGAGACCAAGGGCAGCCACGCCCTCTACGTCTCAAAGCCAAAGGTCGTCGCCGACATCATCGAAAAAGCCGCAGCAAAGTGAGTTCGCACGGAAGCGGCCGACGAACCAGCCGTCACTCCGTCATCGAGAATGAGGCGGGTCTGCACAGACCCGCCTCACGGCTTACTAGCCCGCTATCTGGGGGATGACCGGCGCTTCCGGGAGGCGTTCAGCCGGGCATTGCAGACAATCTGGCAGTCCGGAACTCGCTTGAGCATCGACGGCTACCTCGCCTCGCGCAGCTCGTGACAGGCATCGTCAAGTTCTGGGGCGGACTGGCGTTCGGTCCGTTTCTCAGCTTCAGCGCCGGATGCGGACATCGAGACCATCAAGCCCATTCCGCCGGGCGGCAACCGGGACTGTGCGTGACGCAGCGCAGATCGGTCAAACCCATCCGCCGTCCACGACATAGTGCTGCGCAGTGCAGGCCGAGGCCTCGTCCGACGCCAGGAAGATGGTGACGCGCGCGACCTCGTCGGGACCGAGCCGGCGCTTCAGACACTGACGGCGCATGAGTTCGGCCTCGCTCTCCGGCGTCAGCCATTTCTCGATCTGCCGCTGCGTCATGATCCAGCCGGGCGCGATCGCGTTGACGCGGATGTTGTAGGGGCCGTAATCGCGCGCCAGCGAGCGCGTCAATCCGATCACGCCGGATTTGCTTGCGGTATAGGCGGCCATGCCGCCCTGGCCCGCCATCCATGAGGTCGAGCCGAAGTTGATGATCGCGCCGGCATTGGCCGCCTTCATATCCGGCAGAACCGCCTGTGCGGCGAAGAACTGATGCTTCAGATTGACCGCGATCCGCTGGTCCCAATACTCCGGCGTCACGGTCTCGGTCGGATGCCGCTCGTCATGCGCGGCGTTGTTGACGAGAATCTGGATCGGGCCGTGTGCGGCGCGAGCCTGGGCGACCCCTGCCTGAAGCGCAGGAATATCGGTCAGATCAACCTCATGGAAATGCGCGGATGAGCCGGCCGCCGTCAGCTCCGACGCCAGCGCCTCGCCGGCGGCGCGCTGGATGTCGAACAGAATGACGGTCGAGCCCTGCTCGGCGAAGCGGCGCGTGATCGCGGCGCCGATGCCCAAGGCCCCTCCGGTGACGAGCACGACCTTCTTCGCAAGGTCCGAATACAGGGCAGCCATGGTCCACTCCTTGGTCGATTCAGGGCAAGCAGGGCACCCGGCGCCGGGCGCAGCCGATGTTGCGATCATGCCGGGCCGGGCAGACGACCGGATCAGCGGCCAAACAGCTTGAGCGCGATCTCGATGCTCGGTGCCCTCAGTATTTCCATGCTGGTCCAGCGCGTGCCTTCGATGATGACGACCGTCATCGCTGCGCTCGCAGCATTGGCATCGCGTGCGACGATCGCATCGAGAATGGCGCGATGCTGGCGCAGCGCGAGGGCGAAGCGCTCGGGATCGTCGACCGGCGCGCTCAGCGCGAAGGCCGCTGCGAGCGCCGTCTCGATCACCGAGCCGATCGAATGCAGGAAGGGATTGCCGGACGCGTCGAGGATGGCGCGGTGGAAGGCGAGATCGGCCGAGGTGAAGCCATCGCGCGTCTGGTCCGGCGGGCCCATGCGGCGCCAGGCGGCCTCGATCCGGCAGATGTCCTCGTCGCTGCGGCGTAGCGCGGCCGATGCCGCCGCCAGCGGCTCGAGTGCCTGCCTGATGTCGAACAGATTCTCGAAGAAGGGCGCGTCGGCCCCGCGCTGCAACCGCCAGCTCAGGATGTCGGCGTCGAACATGTTCCAGCGCTTCTCTTCGAGAATGCGCGTGCCGACCTTGGTCTTTGGCTCGATCAAGCCCTTGGCGGCGAGCGTCTTGAGCGCTTCGCGCAAGACCGAGCGCGAGACGGAAAAGCGCTCTGTCAGGTCGGCGTCGCCCGGCAAGGTGCTGCCGATCGGATACTGGCCGGCGACGATCCGGCGCCCGATGCCGTGCACGACGAGCTCGTGCGCGGAACGGGAGGGCATTGGCAGGGCCAGGGCAGGCTGCGACGAATTCATGATGCTGGCGGACCTCTTCGCCCGGGCACGCCGGGCAGCGCCCGGCCGCCCGTGAAGAGCATCGCAGGGTCATTTCTTCTTGTTGTAGACATCGATTGAAACCGCTGCGAGCAGGACCAGGCCCTTGATGACCTGCTGATAGTCGATGCCGACGCCGAGGATCGACATGCCGTTGTTCATCACGCCCATGACCATGGCGCCGATCACCGCGCCGGTGACCTTGCCGACGCCGCCGGACGCCGAGGCACCGCCGATGAAGCAGGCGGCGATGACGTCGAGCTCGAAGCCCAGGCCCGCCTTCGGCGTCGCGGTGTTGAGGCGCGCGGCGAAGATCAGCCCAGCGAGCCCGGCGAGCACGCCCATGTTGACGAAGGCCAGGAAGGTCAGGCGCTCGGTCTTGATGCCGGAGAGCCTCGCCGCCTTCTCGTTGCCGCCGAGCGCGTAGATGCGCCGGCCGATCACGGTGCGGTTGGTGACGAAGGCGTAGAGGGCGATCAGCAGGAACATGATCACCAGCACGTTCGGCAGGCCGCGATAGGTCGCGAGCTGATAGCAGAAGGCGAGGATCAGCAGGGCGAGCAGTGCGTTCTTGGCGGCGAAGAGCGTGAAGGGCGTGGTCTCGACGCCGTGGCGGAGTTGGTTGTTGCGGCTGCGCAGGCTGAAATAGATCATCACGACGACGCAGGCCGCGCCGAGGAAGAGCGACGTCAGATTGAAGGCTTCCATGCCGAACAGGTCGGGAATGAAGCCGGAGGAGAGCTTCTGGAAGGTCGGCGGGAACGGGCCGACCGACATGCCGCCGAGCAAAGCGAGCGTCAGCCCCTTGAAGACCAGCATGCCGGCGAGCGTGACGATAAAGGATGGCACGTGGAAATAGGCCACCCAATAGCCCTGCGCCGCGCCGATAAGCCCGCCGACGATCAGGCAGATGATGATGGTCGGCACGAAGTGGAAGCCGTAGCGCACCATCAGCACCGCAGCGAGGCCGCCGACGAAACCGACCACCGAGCCGACCGAGAGATCGATATGCCCGGCGACGATCACGAGCAGCATGCCGAGCGCCATGATGACGATGTAGCTGTTCTGCAGGATCAGGTTGGTGAGGTTGAGCGGCTTCAGCAGCGTGCCATTGGTCATGAACTGGAAGAACAACATGATCGCGAGGAGCGAGAGCAGCATGCCGTAATCGCGGAAATGCGACTTGATGAAGCTCAGCGAGGACGCGCCCTTCGAGCCGCGCACATCGTCGGTCAGGCTCGTATCCATCAGCGTCTCCCCGATCTCATAATGGCTTGCATGATCTTTTCCTGGGACGCCTCCGCGGCGTCGAGCTCGGCGACGAACGCCCCTTCGTTCATCACATAGATGCGGTCGCACATGCCGAGCAGCTCCGGCATCTCGGAGGAGATCATCAGCACCGCCTTGCCGGCCTCGGCCAGCTGGTTGATGATCGTGTAGATCTCGTACTTCGCGCCGACGTCGATGCCACGCGTCGGCTCGTCTAGGATCAGCACCTGCGGGTCGGCGAAGAGCCATTTGCTCAGCACGACCTTCTGCTGGTTGCCGCCGGACAGGTTGACGGCCTGCTGGTAGACGCTGGGACTGCGGATCCTGAGCTTGTCCCGATACTCGTTGGCGACGGCAAGCTCGCGCATCTCGTCGATCACGCCGCGCTCGGCGACACCAGCCAGATTGGTGAGGGTGATGTTCTTGCAGATGTCCTCCTCGAGGACGAGGCCGAGGGATTTGCGATCCTCGGTCGCGTAGGCAAGGCCGCTGGCAATCGCGCGCTCGACCGTGCCGACATCGATCGCCTTGCCGGCGAGCTTCGCCATGCCGCTGATCTTCTGGCCATAGGAGCGGCCGAACAGGCTCATGGCGAATTCGGTGCGTCCCGCCCCCATCAGCCCGGCGATGCCGACGATCTCGCCGCGGCGGATGCTGAGGTTGACGTTCTTCACCATCTGCCGCTCGGCGTGGATCGGGTGATGGGCGGTCCAGTTCTCGACCTCGAAAAGGACTTCGCCGGGGCGGCTCTCCCGCCTGGGGTAGCGATCGGCCATCTCGCGCCCGACCATGCCCTTGATGATGCGGTCCTCGCTGACCGCCTGCGCGCGGCAGTCGAGCGTCTCGACCGTCGCGCCGTCGCGCAGCACGGTGATCGCATCGGCGACCTTGGCGATCTCGTTGAGCTTGTGCGAGATCAGGATCGAGGAGATGCCCTGCCGCTTGAATTCGAGAAGCAATTCGAGCAGCGCGTCGCTGTCGCTTTCGTTCAGGCTCGCGGTCGGCTCGTCGAGGATGAGCAGCCTGACCTTCTTCGACAGCGCCTTGGCGATCTCGACAAGCTGCTGCTTGCCGACGCCGAGCGTGGTGACCAGTGTCTCCGGCTTCTCTCTCAGCCCGACCTTGGCGAGCAACTCCTTGGCGCGAGCCGAAACCGCCGACCAGTCGATGACGCCATGGCTCGCCTGCTCGTTGCCGAGGAAGATATTCTCGGCGATCGAGAGCAGCGGCACCAGGGCAAGCTCCTGGTGGATGATGATGATGCCGAGGCTCTCGCTATCGGCGATGCCACGGAACTGGCGCTCCTGCCCGTCGAAATGGATCGCACCGGAATAGGAGCCGTGCGGGTAGACGCCGCTCAACACCTTCATCAAGGTCGATTTGCCGGCACCATTCTCGCCGACCAGAGCGTGGATCTCGCCTGACCTGACGGTCAGGTTGACGTTATCGAGCGCATGCACGCCCGGAAACGTCTTGGTGATCCCGCGCATGTCGAGAATCGCTTGCATCAATCCATCCCGCAGCGAAGGGGGCGCGGGCAACAGGAGCCCGCGCGGAGATGGCGAATGGATCCGGCGCGGCGAGCGCGCCGGCTCGGCTCACTTCACCTGGTTCTCGGTGTAGTAGCCGCTGGCGATCAGCGTCTCCCGCCAGTTCGAGGCGTCGACGCTGACCGGCTTCAGCAAATAGGACGGCACGGTCTTGACGCCGTTCTCATAGGTCTTGGTGTCGTTCACCTCGACCTCCTTGCCCGAGAGCGAGGCGTCGACCATGTTCGCCGCGATCTTGGCGAGTTCGCGCGTGTCCTTGAACACGGTCGAGGTCTGCTCCTTGTTCAGGATCGACTTGACCGACTGGACCTCGGCATCCTGCCCGGTGATCACCGGCATGGCCTGCTTGCCGCTGCCGTAGCCGACGCCCTTGAGCGAGGAGATGATGCCGATGCTCAGGCCGTCATAGGGCGAGAGCACGGCGTCGACGCGCTTGTCGGCGTAGTAGGCGCTGAGCAGGTTGTCCATGCGGGCCTGTGCGACCGCGCCGTCCCAGCGCAAGGTCGAGACCTTGTCCATGCCGAGCTGGCCGCTGCGCACCACGAGCTTGCCGCTCTTGATGTAGGGCTCCAGCACCGACATCGCGCCGTTGTAGAAGAAATAGGCGTTGTTGTCGTCAGGCGAGCCGCCGAAGAGCTCGATGTTGAACGGCCCCTTGCCTTCCTTGAGGCCGAGCGCCTTCTCGATATAGCTCGCCTGCAATACGCCGACCTGGAAATTGTCGAAGGTCGCGTAGTAGTCGACATTCTTGGAATTGCGGATCAGGCGATCATAGGCGATCACCTTGACACCCTTGCTCGCTGCCTGCTGCAGCGCATCCGACAGGGTGGTGCCGTCGATGGCGGCGATGACCAGGACCTTGACGCCCTTGGTGATCATGTTCTCGATCTGGGCGAGCTGGTTGGGGATGTCGTCGTCCGCATATTGCAGATCGACGCCATAGCCCTTTTCCTTGAGCGACTTCACCATGTTGTCGCCGTCGGCGATCCAGCGCGCCGAGGATTTGGTCGGCATCGAGACGCCGATCGTGCCCTTCTGCTGGGCTTGGGCCAGCGGTGCAAAAGCGAAAGCGCCAAGGGCAAGCGCCATCATCCATCGGACTGCCTTCATGCGTCTTCTCCCAGATTGCTCTGTGGCTCGACTCTTTGGTCGACCGATCCAATTAGTCATATAATATGCCATCGGACGCAGCCATCTGGGCAGAGCCTGCGGCGCCTGTCAATCGTCAGCTTTCTCCCGCGATGCAGTTCAGGGATGATCGCCCCGTCGTTTCGAGCAGATCGACGCGGACGAGGGAAAACTCCCGTGAGTGTCCCTTATCGGCCGAGCCGCCTGCTCAGGCGCACATCGCGATGGCATCGTCCCGGGTCTCGCAGACCGTAAGGATCTGCAGGAAGCCGCTGATCGCAAAGACCTCCTTCACCGAGGGCGCGAGGCCGGCCAGGACAACCCGGCCGCCGATCTCCTTCATGCGCTTGGCGACGACGAGGAAAACGCGCAGGCCGGCACTGGAGACATAGCTCAGCCCCGAGCAGTCCAGGACAAGGCGCGTAGCCCCGTCCCGAATCTCGGCCACGATGGCGGCTTCCGTCTCGGTCGCGTTGATGCTGTCGAGCCGGCCTGTGAGCGACAGGACGCGCATCTCGCCGATGGTCTGCGACTCCATCATGAGCCGTTGCTCTCCTGTGGCGGCGGATAAGGCCGGAACTGTTCGTTCAGGGTTGAATTCCGGCAGCCGTCACCGGTTGCGGCGGCAAGAGAAGGGTCAGCGTGATGACGTTGCGATCATCGTCGCGGCGGTAATCCACCTCGTCGATCAGCGTACGGACGAAATGGATGCCGAGACCACCGATCTTCCGGTCCTCCAGCGCAGCGGCCGTGTCGGGCTCCAACACCGAAAGCGGGTCGAAGGCCGCGGCGCTGTCGATCAGCTTCACCACGACGCGGTCATCGTGGCGGCGCATCTCGATGTCGATGACGCCGTCCTTCTGCTCGGCATAGCCATAGGCGATCGTGTTGGTGATCAGCTCGTCCAGCGCGAGGTTGAGCTTGAAGATCATCGGCTGCGGCAGCTGAAGCGAATCGGCCAGATAATCAATCGCATCGGCGAGGCGCCGAATTTCATGCGTGTCGCTGCGAAGGACGACATGGATACCGCGCGCCAGCATTCAACGCCCTTCGATCGGCGATTATCATTCGCCTGTGACGCTAGGGGCCGATTGCGAAACTACGTTGACATCGATGAGGCCGACAGCGCCTTCCTCTTTCTGTCATCGATGCCGCTTTACTGTGTCCCGCATGGACACCCACAGCCTCGCCTCCCCCGACCTGTTCGCCCGGCGCTTGCGCGATCTCTGCGGTGAGCTCGCCCGCGGCGACTACGACAATATCGACAGCCTCTTCGCCATGACGGCGGATGTCGATGCGCCTGAGACCGTGCGCGAGCTCGCCGAGGCCTTCGGCAGCATGGCCGTGCAGATCGAAGCTCGCGAATTCCGGCTCGGCGGGATGCTGGCGGAGCTCAAGGAGGCCAATCGACGGCTGGAGGACGCCAACCGCCACATCGCCAGCGAGAACGCCGACCTCAAGACCAAGGTGCAGCGCCTCGCCATCGAGATCGACCAGACGCGCAAGGAGCGCGAGGTCGAAGCCATCGTCGAGACCGACTATTTCAGGGCGCTGCAGGAGCGTGCCCAGGCAATGCGGCAGCGGCGCGAAGCCGGCAGCCCGGAGAAGGGCGAGCGGGCATGACCATCATCGTCTCGACGCATTCCTACCGGGGTGGCACGGGCAAATCCAACACGACGGCGAACATCGCCGCACAGCTGGCGCGGCGCGGTCGGAGCGTCGCCATCGTCGACACCGACATCCAGTCGCCGGGCATCCACGTCCTGTTCGGCATCGAGCCGGATCGGCTGCGCTATACGCTCAACGATTATCTCTGGGGGCGCTGCCGGATCGAGGAAGCCGCTCACGACGTCACCGACCGGCTGGCCGAGGCGGTTGCGGGTGCGACGGGCGGAACCGTCATGCTGGTGCCGTCGAGCATACGACCCGGCGAGATCGCACGGGTCGTCAAGGAAGGCTATGACGTCAACCTGCTCAATGACGGCTTTCAGGATCTCTCGCGCGCACTGGCGCTCGACTACCTGCTGATCGACACTCATCCCGGCGTCAACGAGGAGACGCTGCTCTCGATCGCGATCTCCGACACGCTTCTCCTCGTGCTGCGGCCCGATCATCAGGATTATCAGGGCACTGCCGTCACGCTCGACCTCGCCCGCAGGCTCGGCGTGCCGCAGTTGCTGCTGATCGTCAACAAGGTGCTGCCCTCGCTCGATTTCCGCGAGCTCTCCGACCGGATCGCCAGCACCTATCGCGTGCCGGTCGCAGCCGTGCTGCCGCTCAGCGAGGACATGGTCCGGCTCGGCAGCGGCGGGCTCTATTCGCTGCTCGCGCCGACATCGGCCTATGCCGACGGCATTGCCGCGATCACGGCCCTGGTCGACAGCGATCGTTAGAGCGCCGCAATCAGCCGAACAGCGCCCGCGCGAAAGCCGAGGCGTCGGCCGGACGCTGCTCGCGCTCGAAGGCCAGCGCTGTCGTCACCGCCTGCCAGACTCTGTCCTCGACATCCACTGGCCTCATCGGCGACAGGCCCTGCTCCCGCACCTCGATCGCCGCCTTGCCGTCGAAGGGGTGACGCCCGGCGAGCAGTTCATAGCTGATGCAGCCCAGCGCATAGACGTCGTCATCCGCCCGGCGCCCAGCCGTCTCGATCATCTGCGGGCTGGCATAGGCCGGGGTCAGCCCGCCGAGCGATGTCGGATCGAAACCTCCGTCGCGTGCGGCGCTTGCGATCCCGAAATCGAGCAGCTTCACACCACCTGCCGTCAGGAACACATTCGCCGGCTTGATGTCGGCATGGACCACGCCGCGCGCATGCGCATGGGCAAGGCCGGCGCAGAGGCCACTGAGGATGTCCCTGCCCTCCTCCCAGCCAACCGCGGTCGGACCGGCGCGGGCGATACGCTGATCAAGCGGCTCGCCCTCGAGCAGTTCCATGACGATGAAGAGATGGCCGCCATCGCGCTCGAAATCATGGATCGTGACGATGTTGGGATGCGCGAGCTCCTGCGCCCGGCGCGCCTCGGCTTCGATCGTGCGCAGCGCCTCGGGATGATGGCGGAAATCGCCGCCGAGCAGCTTCAGCGCGACATAGGGCTGGTGGCGCATCGCCTC
Source organism: Allobosea sp. Tri-44 (assembly GCF_004123845.1). Taxonomy (GTDB): domain Bacteria; phylum Pseudomonadota; class Alphaproteobacteria; order Rhizobiales; family Beijerinckiaceae; genus Allobosea. Next base: position 203,224 of record NZ_NBDP01000030.1, read on the forward strand.
GAGCCGCCGCCGGTCGACAGCGCGATAGACCGTGCCCATGCCGCCCCGGCCGATCTCGGCATCGAGGATGAAGCGGTCCTTCAACATGGCGCCGATGCCGATCTGACGCGTTTCGCGCCGCGGATCGAGCTCGAAACGCCGGGCGCGGCCGGCCTCGGCATTGCTGGCGTCCCGCCGGAAGCGCAGGCTGCGGAAATCAGCGAGGCTGGCGTCCAGCGCCGCATCGGAGTGGGCTTCGCTTGTGCGGTTGCGACCCCGCAAGCCTACGAAATCGCCGATCAGCGCATTGACGACGACTTCGTCGACCTTGTCGCGGATGGTGCCGGCGGGCGGCAACGGCATGGCCGGGTCGGGCGCGGGCAGGCGCGGCGGGCCGAGTGGGACGGTCGGCGGGTCGAGTCCGGCAGGATCAACCGCGCTGGCCGACGGACCGCCGTCCAGCTCACCGGCGAGAAGGGCTGCGAGATCGGCGGGTAGACGCCCCTCGTTCGCCCAGCTCTCGAGCCGCGCCAGGACCGGCAGCGCCGTGCCGTCGCCAAACACAAGACTCTTCAGCGCCGCGACGAGCCGCTCGAACGGCATCCTCCCCGAGACGAAGGCGTTGAGGGCGCGATCCGCCTCGTCCGCCCTATCCATTGACCCTTCCTCTCGGCCCTGCCGTGCTCATGGCGTCCTGATGGCGTAGCGCTGCAGCTTCTCGACCAGGCTACGGCGCGATATCTGCAGCAGGCGGGCGGCCCGGCTCTGGTTCCAGCCGGCTTCGCGTAAGCGATTCTCGATCACGATCGCCTCGTATTGCCGCACCGCCGAGCGTAGGCTGGCGTTGCCTTCGGCCGCCGGCGTCTGCACGATGATATCGGGCGCCGCCCTGGCGAGTTGGGCCGGCAAGTGCTTCAGATCGATGCGCTCGTCGCCATCGATCAGGAGAGCGGCGCGCTCGGCCATGTTCTTCAGCTCGCGGACATTGCCGGGATAGCGCCAGCGGCAGAGCGCATCGAGCGCCCGCGGCGTCAGTGCGAACCCCTCGCGGCCATGCGCCTGGGCGATGCGCCTGAGGAAGAAGTCGATCAGCAAGGGGATGTCGGAAGGCCGCTCGCGCAGCGGCGGGATCGTCACGGGGAAGACGCTGAGCCGGTAGTAGAGATCCTCGCGGAAGGTGCCCTGCGCGATCTTCTGGGGCAGGTCGAGATTGGTCGCGGCGATGATGCGGACATCGACCTTTTCGAGCCTCGTGTCGCCGAGGCGGCGTACCGAGCCCTCCTCGAGCAGGCGCAGGATCTTGGCCTGCAGCGGCAGCGGCATGTCGCCGATCTCGTCGAGGAAGAGCGTGCCGCCATTGGCCTCGTGTACCAAACCCTTCTTGTCGGCGAGTGCACCCGAGAAGGCGCCCTTGCGATGGCCGAAGAGCTCGCTCTCCAGCAACGTCTCGGGCAAAGCCGCGCAGTTCTGGGCGACGAAGGGCCGGTCCCGACGCTTGCCGAGGCGATGGACCGCATTGGCGAAGACGTCCTTGCCGGTGCCGGTCTCGCCGAGCATCAGCACCGCCACCGACGAGGAGGCGGCGCGGCGCGCCAGGTCGAGCGCCGCCTGGAAGGCCGGGCTTTCGCCGACGACCTGCTCCTCCCGTGGCGCGGTCATCACCTTGAGCCGCGAATTCTCGCGGGCGAGGTCGGCATTGCGCCGGTCGAGCTGGCGGATAAGTTCGCGGTTCTCCTCGAACAACCGGGCATTGGTGATCGCAACGGCGGCATGGGCGGCGAAGGAGCCGACAACGCGCTCAAAAGCCGTCGGTAGCGCGCCGATCTCACCTCCCGGCGTCAGCTGCACATTGATGAGCTGGAGCACGCCGAGGGTAACGCCCTCGACGTTCCAGAGCGGCGCGACCACGAAGGAGCGCGTGCGATAGCCGGTGCGCTCGTCCTGCTCGCGCAGCCGCGAAAAATCGAAGGCGCTATAATCGTAGACATCAGCGAGATTGACGATCTTGCCGGTGACCGCCGCGAAGACATTGGCGTCGCGCAGATTGAACGCGTTGCCCTCGGCATAGACGGGGATTTCGCTGGCGAGCGCCGCGGCATCGGGCGCGACATCGTTCTGGCCGACGAGGCCGTGCAGATGCCGGCCGGTCCGGTCGAGCACCAGCACACGCCCGCCCTCGGCGCGCGTCAGGCGTCGCGCCGAGTTGACCACGGCCCCGAGCAGGGCCTCGAGGCGACGCTCGGTGGCGAGCGTCGTGGTCAGCTCGATCAGCTCTTCGGCGACCGAGAGGGGGTCGTGCATGGGGTGGGCTCGCGCAGCACCGTCACTCGGCCGCCTGCGCCACCGGCTCGGAGCCCGGCAGCGTGAAGCGGTAGGTAAAGTCCCCCTCAGGACCGATGTCGACCGACAGGCTCTCGGGCGCATGCTCCTCGCCCATCCGGCCGATGATCTCAGTCGCGATCTCCGGCAGCAGCGTGCGGTTGACGATGTGATCGATGTTGCGGGCGCCGGTGTCGACGTCGGTGCAGCGCGCCGTGATCGCCTCGACGACGGCGTCCGAATAGTGGAACGCCATCTTCTGGCTCTCGCGAAGACGCTTGCCGACCTTGTTGAGCTTCAAGCGGACGATCTCGCCCATCACGTCCGGCATCAGCGGATAGAACGGCACGACCTGCATGCGCGCCAGCAAGGCGGGCTTGAAGTGCCGGTTCAGCGTCGGCCGGATCGCCTCCGTCAGCTCGGCCGTGCTCGGCTTCTCTTCCTGCGTGCCCAGCGCGGTGATGATGTCGGCGGCGAGGTTCGAGGTCAGGATGATCACCGTGTTCTTGAAGTCGATGATCCGGCCCTCGCCGTCGGCGAGCGTGCCCTTGTCGAAGACCTGGTAAAACAGGTTCAGCACCTCCGGATCGGCCTTCTCGCACTCGTCGAGCAGCACGACCGAATAGGGCCGCTGGCGCACCGCCTCGGTCAGCAGGCCGCCCTCGCCATAGCCGACATAGCCGGCGGGGGCGCCGACGAGCTTGGAGACGGTGTGCTTCTCCTGGAACTCGGACATGTTGATGGTGACGAGGAAGCGCTCGCCGCCGAAGAGCAGGTCGGCAAGCTGCGTCGCGAGCTCAGTCTTGCCGACGCCGGAGGTGCCGACGAAGAGGAAGACCCCCATGGGCTGGCCGGGATTGTTGACGCCGGCCTTGGCGGCACGCATGCCCTCGTCCAGCGCCGAGACGGCATGGTCCTGGCCCTTGATACGCTGGCGCAGATTGGCGGACATGCCGAGGATGGCGGCGGCCTCATCCTTGACCATGCTGCCGACCGGAATGCCGGTCCAATCCGAGATCACCTGGCCGACCGCATCGGCGGTGACCTCGTAATGGATCATCGCCGTCTTGCCGCGAGCCTTCTCCAGCTCGGCGACGACCTGCTGCAACTCCTGCTCGGCCGCCTCGCGCAGATCGCCGGCCGCTTCGGCCTCCTCCTTGTCGCGATCGTCATCATCATCGTCGCCGTCGTCATCATTGTCGGCGGATTTCGCTTCGAGCGTCGCGATGCCATCGGGCCCAAGGCCAAGCTCGCGGCGCAAGGCGACGATGCGGTCGACCAGCGCCTTCTCGCGCTCCCATTGTACGATCGCCTCGGCCTTCTCGGCCTCGATCCCGGCGATCTCCTCCTCGACTTCGGCGATGCGCGGATTGTCCTTGCCCAGCGTACTGCGGTCACGCTCCAGCGCGGCGAGCTCGCGGCGCAGCGTCGCGATGCGGCGCTCCTGATCGTCGATGCTGGCCGGCTTGCTGGAGAGCGAGAGCTTCACGCGGGCGCAGGCGGTATCGAGCACGTCGACCGCCTTGTCGGGCAATTGCCGGCCGGAAATGTAGCGGGCCGAGAGGTTCGCGGCGGCGGCGACGGCGTCATCGCGGACATAGACGCCATGGCTCTTCTCGTAAGCCGCGCGCAGGCCGCGCACGATGGTGATCGCCTCCGTCGGCGAGGGCTCGTCGAGCTTGACCAGCTGGAAACGGCGCGCCAGCGCCGGGTCCTTCTCGAAATACTTCTTGTATTCCGACCAGGTCGTGGCCGCGACGGTGCGCAGCTCTCCCCGAGCGAGCGCCGGCTTCAGCAGATTGGCGGCATCGCCGCCACCCGCCGAAGCGCCGGCGCCGACCAGCATGTGCGCCTCGTCGATGAAGAGCACGATCGGCTTGGGCGAGGCCTTGACCTCGTCGATGATGCCCTTGAGCCGGTTCTCGAACTCGCCTTTGACGCCGGCGCCGGCCTGCAGCATGCCGAGATCGAGGCTGAGCAGCTCGACATTCCTGAGGAAGTCCGGGACGTCGCCTTCGGCCATCTTGAGCGCGAGGCCCTCGACCACCGCGGTCTTGCCGACGCCGGGATCGCCGACGCAGATCGGGTTGTTCTTGCGACGCCGGCCGAGGATATCGATCATCTGCCGGATCTCGCGGTCACGGCCGAAGACGGGATCGATCTTGCCCTTGCGGGCCTGCTCGGTGAAATTGATGGTGAAGCGGGCGAGCGCGCCGTCGGGCGGAAGGACGCCGTGGCCGGCCTGGCCAGAGGCTCCACCGGGTGCCGCCGCGGGGACGGTCGGCTCCTCGGCCGAGGGTGCGACGATGTCGCGGAACCTGGCCTTGAGCTCGGAGAGCGGGATTGCCCGCAGCGCCTCGAACCAGTCGGCCATCGCGTAGCGGCTGGGGTTGGCGAGCAGCGCCGCGACGATCGCCCCCGAGCGAATCTGCTGCTGGCTGAGCTCGATCGAGCTGATCAGCCAAGTATCGGTGAGCAGTTCGATGAGCCCCGGCGAGAAAACAGGCCGGCCGGTATTGCCGGTCTTGAGGGTTTCGGTGGCGCGCTGAAGGCCACGCTTGAGACCGGAGGCGTCAAGCCCGAACTGCTTCAGGATGATGCCGAGGTCGCGCTGCTCGTCCTCCGACATCACCAGCAGGAGATGCTCGACCGCCACCTCGTAATGGCCGCGGCCGACGCTGTGGCCAGCTGCCGTTTCGAGCGCCCGCTTGACGTAAGGATTCAGCCGCCCGAGCAGCTGCTTGAGATCGACCTGGACCATGGTGAAACGCCCCCTGCCTGGCGCCTGGCGCCGGATGTCGCGCCGGGCTTGAGGCCCGGTCTGCGCGATGGCGTACCTCACAGCGTCGAGGTGACTGGCCGATGACATCTACGTCACCGTGCCGTTGCAAGATCCCCGGCAAGACCGCCGCGCAGGGGCTGCGCGGCGGCCGAATATCGCCCGATCAGGCGCTCTGCCAGGAATCCTCACCCTCGGTCGAAGCCTTGGTGTGCTTCCAGGTCACCTTCTCATAGGTGAAGGACCAGTCTTCCATCGGGCGCAGATGGTCGTTCGCCTGGGTGACGGTCAGCGGCAGGTAGGATTTGCCTTCGCAAAGCTTGGCGTTCTCCCACTTGAACTCGAAGAACTCCTCCGGCTCGCCGAGGCCGGCGGTGTCCGGGCGGTAGAACTTGCAGACGATCTCGGTCAGCGTCTCGCCCTTGGCCAGCGCCTGCCAGAGCAGCGGCGAGGACCGGTCCATCAGCTTGGTGAAGGTGACCGGCTGGTGGACGCGGGCGCCGGAGGTGAAGCCCGACTTCGGATCGCGCGGGTTGATCACGCCGCTGGTGAAGGAGAGCACGGTGATCTCGTTGCCGTGCTTGTCGTATTTAGCGCCGGCGCCAGCGCTCTTGATCGTGCTGGCCTCGCTGGAGATGTCCCCCTGCTTCTGGCCCTTGATGGTCATATAGGCGTCGAGTGCCATTGTTCTCTTCCCTGGAATTCGCTGCTCCGGCTCAAGCCGGCGTCCTTGCTCGGCAAGGGGCGTACCAAGTAGAAGAAATCACCTATCCTGTTGATCTAATTTTGATAAACCTGTTTGCGTCACTGCCGTGACTGCGCAGTTTCCTGCGCTCATTCGGCTAACTGCGCAGGCGCGCGCTCACCGGGTGGGCCTGCCATATCAAAGGGAGCCGGCGATGCCGGAACCTTTCTCGTCTCATCTTCACCGTCATTCCGGCCGCAGCGAAGCGGAGCGCCGGAATCCATCGTAGAGCGCCGAGGCCTACGATGGATTCCGGAGCTGCGCCGCTCTCGCGGCTTGTCCGGAATGACGCTTCGATCGGATCGAAAGAATTCTGGCCATGCCGATGGTGGCCACGTCACAGCCGCGTCAGGGGCGCGTTCGCCCGACGGCTTCCAGCCGGCTGTCACAGGCGAGGACGGCGCGCGTCACCAGGTCGACGACGAGATCGGCGCTGACGCGATAGCCCATATCGCCGGCGACCATTTCCCCGCTGACATGGATACCGGCGCAGGCGCGGCGTTCACGCTGCGTCTGTGCCGCCGGGCTCGCCGACAGCCTGATCCGGACCTGCCGGCCGTCCGGCAAGACAGTCTCGCGCCAGCTCTCGCCCGGCACCGGCACCAGATGGAAGCCGAACGCCTCCCCGGGGAAAACCTGGGTCCGCACCGCCTCGTGGACGAGCGCGGCCAGCGGATCGAGTTCGCGTGTCGGTGGCTGCCAGATCATCGCCGAAAACTACCCAACACTCAGCTCGCCGAGCCGTCGTTCATCTCGAACAGAGTGCCGGACGGCGAGCGGAAGCGGTTGAGCGTGCGGTTGCGCTTGGAGACGACATTGGGCGTCAGCGGATTCGGCACGGCGCCGACGATGATCGGCCGGTCGATGTCGCCATTGACACAGCTGAGGATAACCTCGGTGCCCTTCAGCAGCGGGAAATGCATGCCGGTGTCGGCGGGGCCGGCATAGGGCTCGGCCTTGCGCAGGAACTCGCTCGCCTTGCCCTCGGCGCTGTCGCCCTCGTCATAGCGCAGGCGCACCTTGTAACGTCCTTGCGTATCGACCTCGGCGCGCGTGCCGTCGGCCTCGCCGTCGACGAAGGCGTTGAACAACCCGGCCGCCAGCGGGCGCGGCGTGCGCCGTTCCGGCCGGAACGGCACGGAGAGCGGGATCGCCTCGAAGCGGTTGCCATAGGGCGCGCCCGCGACGGCTTCGCCAGCGCCATAGCCGACCGGGGCCGGCGTCGAGACCTCGTGCTCGACCGCGATGACGAGATAGCGATCGTCGAGCGAAGGATGTCCGGTCAGGCTGAAGAATGCGCCGGGGCGCAATTGCGGCGCATTGCTGACGCCGCGGAAAACCTTGGCACGACAGGCGATCTCCTCGGCCCGGACCTTGGCGAGATGATCGCCTTCGTCGGGTTCGAGGAAGTGCTGGCCGTATTCGATGATGGTACCGGTCTTGCCGCCCTCGACCTCTGCCCGGGCGCGCAGCAGCAGTGCCGGCTTCTCGGGGTTGTATTCGCGCAGCACGACCGATTTCGTCACCGGCCGAGCAACGAAGCCGAACGAGGTCACCGCCGCCTGCGCCGTGCTGATCGCGTCATGGCCATGGCGGTAAGGCAGCGACTTCGCCTCGATGAAGGCGACGTTGCTGTCGCCGAACACCGCGCTCTCGCCATCCTCGCTTTGCTTGAAAAAGTAGAAGATGCCGCTGCCCTCGCACCAGCGCGACAGAAAGGCGAGGTCGCTTTCATTGTACTGCACGATGAATTCGCGCTCGCGATAGCTCGCGGCGAGATTGAGCTCGTGCTCGATGGTGATGTGACCGTGATTGGCCGCCAGCGAGCCTTCGAGCTCCTTCTGAATGATGTCCTTGACCGAAACCTTGCTGGTCGAGCCGTAGACCTGGTTCTGGCGGCTGAGCTCCAGCATCCTGAGGCGCGGCGCGATCACCACCGCGTAGAGATGGCCCTGGTCGCCGAGCGGGTCCTCGGCGGCGAACTCGACGACGACGCCGTGTACCACCAGTTCGCCGGCCTCCGTGTTCAGCATCAGCTTGGCCCGCTCGCCGACCACGTCCTGGGTACTGATTGCCTTGTCGGAGCGGAACGCCACCCGGTAGGCGTAGGGCTCCGAGATCGCCTCGCGGCCGGTGACCCGCTCGATATGCAGGCCGTCCTTGATGCTGCCGCTGGCAAGCGAGAGCGCGATCGTGGTGTCGTGACTGGCGGGTCGGTCGAGCATGGCACGTCGCGTCCGATAAGGGGAACGAAGGTGACGCTAGGGCGGGGCGTTGACAGGTTTACGACGGTGCAGGCGTTCGAGCAGGCTTTGGGCATGGCCGAGCAAGGCGCGGCGATGGTCCGAAAGCTTCGGCCGCAGGATGCGGCCGGCGAAATCGAGCGCGCTGCCCGGCCGCGTCTCTGCCTCCCAGTCGAAGCCGCGCCGCAAGGCAACCCAGCGGCCACCGCGAAAGCTGGGCGGCAAGGCTGGGACCAGCCCCTCCGCCATCGCCGCCGCAGCCGAACGGCCATCGAAAGGGTGTTTCCCGGCGACCATTACATAGGTCAGCACGGCGAAGGAGAAGATATCGTCGCGCGGGTCCGGCGCTTGCCCGGCGAGCGCAGCCGGCGAGGCATAGGCCGGCGTGACCGCGCGCAGCCGCCTGAGGAAGAAGCCGGTCTCGTCCTCGGATGGTCGGTGAAGGGCACGAGCCGTGCAACCGTGATCGCGCCCTGCCAGGAGCGGATATAGTCCGCGACATAGCGGTCCATCACCTCGCGCGTGCCGGTCTGGACCACGCCGGAGCCGGCGGCTTCGCCACCGGTGACCCAGTCGATCCCGAGCTCCTCGCGGATCAGGATCGGCAGCCGCGGCAGCACGAAGTCGTAGAAGGCCTCGCGCGTGAAGGCCGCCGGGATGACGGAGACAGCGTTGTTACCGCTGCGGCCGAGCCCGAAATCGATCACGCCGGCGCCGATCGCAGTCGAGAGGTCGATCGGACGCAAACGCGGATTCTGCGCGGCTTCGCGCAGCAGCCTTGCATAGACCTGCTCGCTGCGCGGGGTCCGCATCAGCCGCGCCCGCGTCGTATCGATGATGCGCCGGTCTGTCGGCAGCGGCTTCGGCAACAGCGCGACGAGCTCGTCGAAATGCCGTCCGAGTTCGGCCGCCCGGCTTTGGTCGACCGGGAAGGCAAGCTGCGCCTCCTCGCGCGCGGCGCGCTGCACCACGCTGCGGTCGAAGCGCTCAGTGTCGCTCAGCATTAGATAGCTGCGCAGAAGATCGCGCATGGCTTCGTTCTCGGCGCCGATCTGGGAGAGGCCGGTGAGCCGCTCCGACAGACGCGTCGCGAAGGCCGGGTAGAGCCGGTCGACGATGAGGCGCTCGCGCAGTTCCGCCGCCGCGGGCGCGAGCGAGGGCGTGGCGCTCAGCCCGAAGCCGTCGAGCCAGCCTAGGATGCCGCCCTGTCCGCCCGCATCGCGCACCGCGTCCGCCGCCTGGAGCACGGGCAGCAGCGTCGCCGGCGTGACACGCGCCGGCACCGCCGCCAGCCGCGTCTCGACCGGCGCGAGCGCTTGATTGGTCGCGTCGATCCTGGCCTGGCTACGCGTCGCAGCGCCCCACCAGAGCACGCCGAGGCCGATCACCAGCGCCGCCGCCACGGCATAGCCGACGTTCTGCGCCCGCACGAGGCTGCGTTCGAGCTTGCGGTCGACGCCGACGAGCCCCTGCTCCTCGAAGATCACCTCGGTCAGCAGCCGGTTGACGAAGAAGGCCTTGCCCTGCCCCGAGAACGGCGCCCGCTGGCCGCTAGTGAGACCGAAATTGCGCCCGAACGCGGCGAGTACGCGGTCGATCGGCGTGCCTTCCTGCGTGCCGCTGGTGAAGTAGACGCCGCGCAACCGCGACTGCGTCTCGAACTTGCTCTGCTTGAAGATCTCGTGGACGAAGCTCGCCAGATCCCGGCGCAAACCGGCGAATTCCTTGGGGAAGAGATAGATGCGCCCGCGCCGGTTGAGGCCGCGCTCGGCATGGGCGCGCTCACGCATGACCTGGTCGAGACGGTCGGCAAGCTCGCGCAGGTTCTCATCGAGGAGCTCGGTTATCCCAACATCGCGCTCGCGCCGATGGCGATACCGACGCAGATCACCACCTTCCTGACCTGCATGCCGGCGCACAACCTTCTGACCACGAAGCCGATCAGCCTCGGCGACCAGCCCGGCGTCCTGCTCGGCGTCGCCTCGGGCTTCGTCATGGGGCCGGTGAAGCACGCCATGGGATCGGTGACGATGTTCCTCGGCGGCCCGCCCGCCACGAAGATGCTCAACCCGACAATGCAGAACGGCATGAGCCCGAACATCGTCGGCATCACGCTCGCCCCCAGCCAGGTCACCACGATCTGCCTGTCCTGAGACAACGGCCGCATTTCTGATCCCACGGGAGAGCACCGATGATGCCCGCCGCTACCGCCCTGATCCCGCCCACCGGCCCTATGCCGGCGCTGCGCCCGGCAACGGTGGCCGCCCGCACCGGCGACCGGCTGCTGCTCCGGAGCGAGGCCGGCGAGGTTTCGGCCTGCGTCGCCCTCTCCTGCCCGCTCTCCCCAAAGGTCGGCGACGAGGTCCTTGCCTGGGCCGGCGGCGAGGAATGGCACATCCTCGCCGTGCTCGGTCGCGGCGTGCAAACGGAACAGCATGTTCGTCCGAATGGCCTGGAAGGCGTGATCGACGGCGAGGCGAAGCCGTTGCCGCGGGTACCGCATTACGAGGACGCTTCGGTCACCGAAGGCGAGGCCGCGGCCGGCCGACCCTATACCCGCATCGACGTGCCGCTGAAGCCCGACGAATTCGGCAGCGGCACCTATCTGCGCCTCGGCGCCTATGTCGAAGGCGAGGAGGGCGCGATGATGCCCGACCTCGCGCTCTCGAAGAGCACCGCCTCGAACACGACCAAGACCGAACCGAGCCCGGACCTGTCGCTGACCGCGCTGCTCAGCGGCAAGAACCCCTTTGTCGGCATGGCCGAGACAGCCAACGCCGCCAAGGAGAGCGACGCGACCAATGCCGATGGCAGCATCAAGCAGGGCTATCTGAAGCGCGGCGACAAGTTCGTGAAGAACAAGGCCGGCCAGATGGAATTGATGACCATCTCGACCAAGGCGACGACGACGACCTCCTCCGGCGACGGCTTCCTCGGCAAGACCGATTCAGACGTCAATCTCTCCGTCGGCGGCGGCATGCTGGTCGACATCGTCAAGGGCCAGACCACCAACGTCTCCGACGGGGACATCAAGTTCACGGCGCCGGCCGGCGTCTTTGCCGTCAACGCCCTCTCCGGCGTCTCGATCACCGCCGGCACGCCCGACGCGCCGGCCAACATCTCCCTGCTCGCCTATGGCTATGTGAAGAACGAGGCCAAGGGGCCGCTCTCGGAATGGCTCTATTCCACTTCCGAGAAGAAGACCTACGGCACGGCCAAGGAGTGGTTCTACGGCGAGAAATACACAGAGTTCCACGGCTACGAGGAGAAGAAGTTCTTCGGCACCTCGATCAGCTATTTCCTCGGCGACCAGATCTCGACCAACCTGGCCGCGCGCATCAGCATGACGCTGGCGGCGACGCTGACCCTCGCTTTGGGCACGGAGTTCCGCCTCAACGCCGCGATCGATCTCAAGATCAATCTCGCCATCGACATGAACATCATCATCGGCGTCGCCTTCAAGGGCGTCATCGGCCTCGACACCAAGGCGGTGCTCGGCTCGGACTTCAAATACGTCAATGGCCTGGATTTCAAATGGGTCGGCGTTGATGGCAAGAAATTCGGTTTGGAGCTGAAGAACGCCGACATGAACGCCTATCTCAAGGCGGTCGTGATCGGGAAGAGCACAGTCGAGATCGGCGGCAAGGACGTCGATGTCAAAACCGGCCTGCTTCTCAGGTCATGAGCCCGTCCTTGCACAACTCCTACGCCACCGCTGACGCGTCGGCCGGCGCGAATTCCGCGCCTTTCGGGGCAGCGGACGGGCTGAGTTCCGCGCGCGTGCTCGCGATCACCGGTGAACGCTGCCTGGTGCAGGACGAGGCGGGGACGCGCGAGGCCTCGCGCGCTGTCTCCTGCCTGATCCAACCGCAGCCCGAGGACGAAGTGCTCATCGTCGCCTCCGGCCGACGCGTCTTCATCCTCGCCGTCCTGACCCGCGCCGGCCTCGGCGATGCGACCCTCTCCTTGCCGGATCGGGCCGCAAGCCTTGCCATCGCGGCACCGAGCATCGCTCTCAACGCCACGGCCCGGCTCGGGCTCGAAGCGCCGGAAGTGGCCGTGACCAGCAGGCGCTTCCACCTTGTTACGGACGTGCTGACGCAGGTTTCGCGATTGGCGTCCGTGATCGGCGACGCCCTGACCACCGTCGTCGGCCGCCAGTCGACCGTAGCGCAGCGCATCGAGGTGACGTCACAAGAGCGGAATACCGCGATCGCCGGCATCGACAGCGAGCGCATCGGCACGCATCTCTCGCAGACCGAGCTGACCACGGTCAGCGCGGCGGTCGAGACGCATCTGGCCCGCGACGATATCCGCCTCGACGCCAAGCGCGTAACGATCGGATGAGCGCGCCGGCAGCCGCCACCAGCCATGCGACCAGGGTGCGGGCCGGGCTGAAGCGCCTGTCCGAAGGCCGGACGGACGAAGCCGAGGTGATCCTGCGCGAGGCGCTCGCGGCCCGGCCGGACGATCCCTGGGTGCTGAACGGGCTCGGCGGCGTCGCATTGCTGCGTCGTGACACGGCAGCGGCAGAAAAGCTGATCGGCACCGCGGCAAGATTGCAGCCGGGGGAGCCCGAAATCCTCGCCAATCTCGCCGCCCTGCACACCGAATGCGATCGCCTCGACGACGCCGAAACCTGCCTCGACGAGGCGGTCCGCCTCGCCCCACGCCATGCGGGCATAAGGGAACGCCGGGCCGAGCTTCTGCTGGCACGACGGCGCCCCGAGGATGCGGCTCGCGAGGCCCAGCATGCGCTTGAATGCGATCCCGAACGGCCGCGCGCCTGGCTGCTGCGCGGCCTCTGCGCGCTTGCGGCCTCGGACCGGCCGCTCGCCATCGCCTGCTTCGAGGAAGCCGTCGCCCTCGACGAAGCCTGCATTGAAGCCTGGCACAATCTCGCCGAAGCCCATGCCTCGCTCGGCGATGAAGCGGTCGCGATCGACTGTGCCGAGCGCGCCTATCTCTGCGCTCCGTCGGACCCGGCGCATATCGTCACCCTGGCGCGGCTCCTCGCCGCCCGCGATCCCAGCCGTTCAGGCGAGCTGCTGCGGCGTGCGCTGGCCCTCGCGCCAGGCTACCTGCCCGCGCTGGAGCTGCAGGCGCTGACTGCGACGGACGATGCAACGGCCCGCCAGGCTTTCGCCGCACTGGCTACGGCGGCTCGCGAGAACGGTGCCGGGAGCGGCCCTGCTTTGCTCACGCTGGCGCGGGCACTGGCCGGCGCAGGACGTTTCGCGGACGCGCTGCTGGCGAGCGAACGCGCCGCAGCCATGGAGCTTCCCGAGGCGCGTCCGCTGCGGCACGCCTGCCTGTTCGCGCTCGGCCGCTTCGAGGAGGCCTATCACGGGCTCCCAGAGCCACGCCGGGCGATCGATGCGGTGCTCGTCCCCCCCGACATGCCGCTCGGCGAAGTCGTCTTCGCGCTGCGCCTGCTGCCGGCACTCACCGAGCAAGCGGGCCGGGAGCTGCCGCTGTTGGCGCCGTCGGCCCTGCATTCGCTGCTGGCGCCGCTAGCACCGATCCTCTCGGAAGCCGGCAGCGCAGATGCCTCGCAGCCGCTCATTCTCGCCGAGGCGATGGCGCATCTGCGCGCCGATGCCGGGATGCTCGCCATGTCGGCGCCCTATGTCACGGTCGAGCCTGGCCGGGCCGGACTCTGGCAGGATGCGATCGCGGCGCTGCCCGGCCCACGCATCGGCATCGTCTGGTCGGCCCGCATTCCCGGAATGGGGCTGGAGGATCTCCTGGCTGCGGCCCGCCCGCTTGGCACGGTAGTGAGCCTGGCGATCGGCGCGGCGCGGGACGAACTCGCCCGTGTGCCCGATGTCATCGATGCCGGCCACCGGATCGGCGGACCGGAGGACCTCGCCGCCGCCATCGCCTCACTCGACCTGGTGCTGGCGCCGGATTGCCTCGCTTTGCACCTTGCGGGTGCGCTCCGCCAGCCTGGAATCGCGCTCCTGCCGCGTGCACCACACTGGATCTGGCAGGAAGAGGCAGGGCGGGCGAGATTCTATCCGTCGCTGACGCCTTACCGGGCGGTATCGCCGGATACGACCTCGCCCGGCTCAGAACTCGAACGGCTCATCCGCACGCGTCTCGCCACCGAAGCGGAAGCATGACGACAGGGAGTCCCTCGCTTTCCGAGCGGATCCATCTGACGCTCGATGTCGTCTACGCCTTCGATCGACCGGCGTATCATCTCGATCTCGAACTCCGGGCTCGGCCCCTGCTCGCCGCTGAACCGCGACTCGCCCCGATCCGTCTCGCCTGCGAGCCGGAAGCTCGGTTCGAGCCAACCGAACTCGACGGAAACGGCGTCGCGGTCGACAGGCTGAAGCTCGCCGGGCCGGTCTCCCGCCTGCGGCTCAATGCCAGCTTCGATCGCCCGATCGGTCTTGATGAGCCCCTGCCCGCTCTCGTTCCGACCGCAAGTGACCTCGCGGTCGAAGGCCTGCCGTTTGCCGCGAGCGCCATGCCCTGGCAGCAGGCCCTGGCAAACCTTCGCGAGTCCTGGCGCTACAGCGACGCCCCGCTTCACCAGTCACCAAGTCTGCAGGAGATCGCGCAGCGACGGACAGGCTCCTGCGAAGCGATGACGCGTCTCGCAGTCGAGATGGTCCGCACTCAAGGCGTCCCCGCCCGGTTTATCGGCGGCTACCGCCTCGCCGGCCCGCCAGGAGATACGCGCCCGGTCCGACGCCATGCCTGGATCGCCGTCTGGGACGGAATGCAATGGCGCCCATTCGACCCTCTCGCAACATCCGGAGCGGCGAACATGGTTGTCGCAACGGCATTCGGCGGCCGGCTTCAAGATATTGCCGTCGTTCAGGGCCGCTTCAAGGGCGCCGGCCAGGCACGATTGATCGTCTCCGCGCATGCCCAACGGCACATCGTCCAAGCTCATGCTTCTCAGGAAGCAGGTTCAGTCGTCGCGCGGTCGTGTCCCTGATGGTGGTGTAGCTTCAGATAGTCGCCTCGAGCCGGCTGCATCCAGAACCCCGCGCGAGATGGATACTCTCCGGCTTTTGCGCTCTAACGCATGACAGGGGCACTCATTAGCCAAGAGAATCCTCGGAACTCATCCGAGGGGCAGCAGGACAGATGGAACCAACCAAGCTCGAAAGCGCCGGGACAGCCTGGCGACACGCCAATGTCGGCCGCCTTCTCAACAATGCAGTGCGCCGCTTCGAGGCGCGTGTCCTCGAACTGATGAGCAATGGCGGTCATGCAGAAACCCGCATTGCGCATGTGAGCTTGACCCGCAATCTCGATGTCGGTGGGACGCGGCTTACCGAGCTCGCCCGACGCGCCTCCATGAGCAAGCAGGCGATGGGCGAACTGGTCGACCAATGCGCCGCGCTCGGACTGGTCACGCGTGCCGTCGATCCGAGCGACCGGCGTGCCCGTATCGTGACCTTCACCCCGGCCGGGTTGACCTGGCTTGCGGCCTTTCGTGACGCCGTCGACATCGCCGAGCGCGAGATGCGTTCGCAGTTGGGCGAGCAGGCCATGGACGCGGTCGTGAAGGGCCTTGCGACCTATGCCGTCGCGTTCGACACCCTTGCTCCCGATTGAGCTTTGCCCCGCCGCTCGAGGCCGCACCGGTCAGGCGCTCCCGCCCTGACACGAAAAAGGGTGGCGCCTCGTTGCCGAGGTGCCACCCCAAGAGGTCAATGGCAGCTTTGAAAAACTACTCCGCCGCCTGCGCCAACGCGCCGGTGGCGCCCGATTCGATAATCGCCGTGATGCGGCCCTCATCGAGCTTCAGCACGTCGCGCAGCACCTCATCGGTGTGCTCGCCGAGCAATGGCGAACGCTTGACCACAGTCGGGCTGTTGGAGAGCTTGATCGGGTTGCCGACCGAGAGATATTTGCCGCGCTTGGGATGATCGACCTCGACCACCGTCCCGGTCTCGCGCAGCGACTTCTCCTCGGCGATCTCCTTCATCGACAGGATCGGCCCGCACGGGATGTCGTACTCGTTGAGGATGTCCATGGCCTCGAACTTGGTCTTGGACATGGTCCATTGCTCGATGCGCCCGAAGATCTCGTTCAGCCTCGGCAGGCGCGCCGGCGGCTTGGCGTAGTTCGGGTCGGTCTTCCAGGTCGGCTCGCCAATGACGTCGCAGATCTTCTCCCAGACCGGGGCCTGGGTGATGAAGTAGATGTAGGCGTTGGGATCGGTCTCCCAGCCCTTGCATTTCAGGATGCGGCCCGGTTGGCCGCCGCCGGAATCATTGCCGGCGCGCGGCACGGCATCGCCGAAGGGCAGGCCTTCGCCGAACTGGCTGTATTCCTTCAAGGGGCCGTGGTCGAGGCGCTGCTGGTCGCGCAGCTTGACGCGGCAGAGATTGAGCACGCCATCCTGCATCGCACAATCGACCTTCTGGCCGAGGCCGGAATGGGTCCGATGATAGAGCGCCGTGACGATGCCGAGTGCGAGGTGCAGGCCGGTTCCCGAATCGCCGATCTGAGCGCCCGTGACCAACGGCAGGCCGTCGCGGAAGCCGGTGGTCGAGGCGGCGCCGCCAGCGCATTGCGCGACGTTCTCGTAGACCTTGCAGTCTTCATAAGGGCCGGGGCCGAAGCCCTTGACCGAGGCGACGATCAGGCGGGGATTGGTGGCGTGAATCTTCTCCCAGGTCAGGCCCATGCGATCGAGCACGCCCGGGGCGAAGTTCTCGACCAGCACATCGCAAATCTTCACCATCTCCCAGAGCACTTCCATGCCCTTCGGGTTCTTGGTGTCGAGCGTGATCGAGCGCTTGTTGTGGTTCAGCATCGTGAAATAGAGGCTGTCGGCATCCGGCACGTCGCAGAGCTGGCCGCGCGTGATGTCGCCGGAGCCGGGACGCTCGATCTTGATCACGTCGGCGCCGAACCAGGCGAGGAGCTGCGTGCAGGTCGGCCCCGACTGGACGTGGGTGAAGTCGAGAATCTTGACGCCTTCGAGCGCTTTCATTTTGTCTCCTCCCTTACTTCTTCTTGAGTGCGCTTTGCGGATTCAGATTGCCGATGCGACCGCTTTCGCTGCCGGCGGTCGGATCGATCACCGCGTTGATCAAGGTGGGCTTGCCGCTGTCCATCGCCGCGTTGACGGCGCGCTTCAGCTCGTCGGGCGACGTCGCGTTGACGCCGACGCCGCCGAACGCCTCCATCATGCGATCGTAGCGCGCATCCTTGACGAACACGGTCGTGGCGGGATCGGCGCCGGCGTCATTGACGTCGGTGCCGCGATAGATGCCGTTGTTATTGAAGATGACGATGCAGACCGGCAGGTTGTACCGGCAGATCGTCTCGACCTCCATTCCGGAGAAGCCGAAGGCCGAATCGCCTTCGACGGCGAGCACCGGCTTGCCGGTCTCGACGGCGGCGGCGATGGCGTAGCCCATGCCGATGCCCATCACGCCCCAGGTGCCGACGTCGAGGCGCTTGCGCGGCTGATGCATGTCGATGACGCCGCGCGCGAGATCGAGCGTGTTGGCGCCTTCATTGATGAGGATGGCGTCCGGCCGCTCCTTGATGATCGTGCGCAGCACGCCGAGCGCACCGTGATAGTCCATCGGCACGTTGTTGTTCATCAGGCGCGGCGCCATCTTGGCGACGTTCTCGTCGCGCTTCCTGGCGACGGACGCAGTCCAGTCCGCTGGCGCCGCCGGCCATGCGCCGCCCATGCCCGCGAGCAGCGCTGAGACGCAGGAGCCGATATCGCCGACCACGGGCGCGACGATCTCGACGTTGGAGTCCATCTCCTTCGGCTCGATGTCGATCTGGATGAACTGCTTGGGTGCGTCGCCCCAGCTCTTGCCCTTGCCGTGCGAGAGCAGCCAGTTGAGGCGTGCGCCGATCAGCATGACGACATCGGAATCCTTCAACACCGTCGAGCGGGCCGCGCCGGCGCATTGCGGATGAAGATCCGGCAGCAGGCCCTTGGCCATGCTCATCGGCAGGAACGGAACGCCGCTCTTTTCAACGAACTGGCGGATCGCGTCGTCGGCCTGGGCGTAGGCCGCACCCTTGCCGAGAATGATCAGCGGCCGCTTGGCGCCCTTCAGCACGTCGAGCGCGCGCTGGATCGAGTCCGGCGCCGGAAGCTGCGCCGGCGCGGCGTCGATCACCTTGACCAGCGACTTCGCGCCCTCCTCGGCGTCCATCACCTGGCCGAACAGCTTTGCCGGCAGGTCGAGGTAGACACCGCCCGGTCGGCCGGAGACCGCGGCGCGGATCGCGCGCGCCAGGCCGATGCCGATGTCCTGGGCGTGCAGGATGCGGAACGCCGCCTTGCAGAGCGGCTTGGCGACGGCGAGTTGGTCCATCTCCTCGTAATCGCCCTGCTGCAGATCGACGATCTCGCGCTCCGACGAACCCGAGATCAGGATCATCGGGAAACAGTTCGTGGTCGCATGCGCAAGCGCGGTCAGGCCGTTGAGGAAGCCGGGCGCCGACACGGTGAGGCAGACACCAGGCTTCTTCGTGAGGAAGCCGGCGATCGAGGCGGCGTAGCCGGCGTTCTGCTCGTGGCGGAACGACAGCATCCGGATGCCCGCGGCTTGCGCCATGCGGCCGAAATCGGTGATCGGAATACCCGGCACGCCATAGATCGTGTCGAGGCCGTTGAGCTTCAACGCATCGATGATGAGGTTGAAGCCGTCGGTCAGCTCGCGCTCTGGTTCGGGCGCGGCAGAAGAGATGCTTTGTACGACTGCGGACATCCCGCTTTCTCCCTAGTCGATTGTTTCTTCTTGGCTACTTTGTTGTTTGCCTTGGCCCCGCTCAGTCGAGCTGGACGAATTGCTCGACATGTTGCCTCAGCTTGAGCGTGTGCTCGCGGACGAGCCGCTCGGCGCGCTCACCGTTGCGCGTTTCCAGCGCCTCGATGATCTCCTTGTGATCGACGATGGAACGGCGGGCCCGGTCCCTCTCGAAGATCGTGCGCTGGCGGATGGCGCGCACATGCGTGAACAGGCCGGTGGTGATCTCGGTGATGAGCTTGCAGCCGGAGAGCGCGACGATCGCCGCATGGAAGCGGATATTGGCGTCCGAATACTCGCCCAGATGCTCTTCGATGTCGGCACTGTCGAAGGTGTCGACGAGGTTGTGCAGCCCGGCGATATCCTCGTCCGAGGCGACTTCGGTGGCGAGCCGGGCGGCCATGCTTTCGAGCGCGGCCCAGACCGTGATCATCTCGAGAATCTCGGCCTTGGTCTTGCGCACGATGAAGATGCCGCGGCGCGGCGCGATCCTGACCAGGCCTTCCTGCTCGAGCTGGGCGAGCGCCTCGCGCAACGGCGTCCGGCTGACGCCGAACTGAAGCGAAAGCGCGCGCTCGTCGAGCCGCAACTCGGCGCCGGCGTCATAGATCTTCATCGTTCCGATCGCGGCCTTCAGCGCCTCATAGGTGCGGCTCTTGAGGCTTTGCACCTCCTCGATGGGCTGAATTTCAAGCTGTGCCTTGACCATTGCGAAGTCGATTTCCGTGTTGCCCTAGCCAAACGCCGCCAGCGCATCATGCGTTATGGCAGCGGTGGTTTCTGGCATACCATATAATGAAAGAAATAGCCGCGCAACGGCCATAATCCAGCAATTATTATGCTGCAGCGCATCCAAATATGGCATATTGCATGCCACGCAGTTTCATCCTAGGCTAACTCAAACAAGGCCAGTCGGTGCTGCGTTGGTCATTGCGCGGTCCCTGAACAAGGCCAGTCTATGGGGATGAAGCGCTATGGATGAACTGAACGCCCTGTTCGGCGGATTCGCCGTTGCTCTCAGCGCCTACCACATCATGCTCATGGTGATCGGCATCACGCTCGGCGTCGTGATCGGCGTCCTGCCGGGGCTTGGTGGCGCCAACGGTGTCGCCATTCTTCTGCCTCTGACCTTCAGCATGCCGCCGACCTCGGCGATCATCCTGCTGACCAGCATCTATTGGGGAGCGCTGTTCGGCGGCGCGATCACCTCGATCCTCTTCAACATCCCCGGCGAGCCCTGGTCGGTGGCGACGACCTTCGACGGGCATCCGATGGCGCAGAACGGCAAGGCCGACGAGGCGCTCGTCGGCGCCTTCACGGCGTCCTTCGTCGGCGCCATTTTCGCCGTCTGCCTGATCACCTTCCTTGCGCCGGTGGTCGCGAAATTCGCCTTGAAATTCGGCCCCGCGGAGTTCTTCGCGGTCCAGTTTCTCACCTTCGCCAGCTTCATCGGCATGGGCCGGGGCTCGGCGTTCAAGACAGTCGCCTCGATGTGCCTCGGCTTCGCGCTGGCCTCCGTCGGCCTGGACGGTGTGACGGGCACGCTCCGGATGACATTCGGGCAGGATGAGCTCCTGAACGGCTTCAAGTTCCTCGTCGCGGTCATCGGCCTCTTCGGCATCGGCGAGATCCTCTGCTCGATGGAAGACGGGCTCAAATTCAACGGCGCCACTGCCAAGCTGCGCATGGATGCGGTCATCCGCACCTGGAAGCAGCTGCCCGGGATGTGGCTGACCTTCCTCCGCAGCTGCATCGTCGGCTGCTGGATGGGCATCACGCCGGGCGGCGCGACGCCCGCCTCCTTCATGGGCTATGGCATCGCCAAGCGCCTGTCGAAGCGCGGCGACAATTTCGGCAAGGGCGAGCTCGAAGGCGTGGTGGCCCCGGAGACCGCCGCCCATGCCGCCGGCACCGCCGCGCTGCTGCCGATGCTCACGCTGGGCATCCCCGGCTCGCCGACCGCGGCAGTGCTGCTCGGCGGCCTGCTGATCTGGGGCCTGCAGCCCGGACCGCTGCTCTTCGTCGAACAGCCGGACTTCGTCTGGGGCCTGATCGCCTCGATGTATCTCGGCAACGTCGTCGGCCTGATCATGGTGCTGACCTGCGTGCCCTTCTTCGCCGCGATCCTGCGCGTACCCTTCTCGATCATCGCCCCAGCGATCGTCTTCGTCTGCGCCATCGGTGCCTACACCGTGAACAACGCGATGTTCGACGTCTGGATGATGCTGGCCTTCGGTGTGCTCGGCTATCTGTTCAACAAGCTGCGTTACCCGCTGCCGCCACTCGTGCTGGCGCTGGTGCTCGGCGACCAGGCGGAGAGCTCCTTCCGCCAGGCCATGCTGGTCTCGCAAGGCAATGTCGGCGTGTTCTGGTCGAACTGGCTGTGCGGCAGCATCATGACACTCGGCCTGGTGATGGCGTTCTGGCCGATGCTGCAGGCGCTACGCGTCAAACTTTCGAGCAACGGCGCCATCACCCGCGCGGCCTGATGCCGTCCAGCATGGTTCCCGCAACATATTCGCCTTCATGACTTTGCCAACGCGGCGACAAAAGCCGCCTATAATGGGAGGAAGCGTGATGATCCGGAGGGAAGTCTCGAAGGCCAAGACAATTGCGGCAGCGCTGGCGGCGAGCGCCTGCCTGACCTCGCCCAGCTGGGCGCAGAGCTGGGAACCGACCAAGCCGGTAACGCTGGTCATCCCGGCGGGCACCGGCGGCGGCGCCGACCAGATGGCGCGCTTCATCCAGGGCGTCGTCCAGAAGCACAACCTGATGAAGCAGCCGCTCATCGTGATCAACAAGGCCGGCGGTGCGGGCGCCGAAGGCTTCCTGGAGATGAAGGCCAGCGCCAGCGACCCGCACAAGATCACGATCACGCTGTCGAACCTGTTCACAACGCCGCTCGGCACCGGCTCGCCCTTCAACTGGAAGGACATGAAGCCGGTCGCAATGCTGGCGCTCGACCAGTTTGTCCTGTGGGTGAACAGCGAGAAGCCCTACAAGACGGCCAAGGACTATGTCGACGCGGTCAAGGCCGGCACGGACCGCCAGTTCAAGATGGGCGGGACCGGCTCGAAACAGGAAGACCAGATCGTCACGGCGGCGGTCGAGCAGCTGACCGACGGCAAGAAGTTCACCTACGTGCCCTATGCGGGCGGCGGACAGGTCGCGGTTCAGCTCGTCGGCAACCATGTCGACTCGACCGTGAACAACCCGATCGAGGCCGTCGGGCAATGGCGGGCCGGGCAGCTCAGGCCGCTCTGCATCTTCGATGCACAACGCTCGACCTACACCGCCAAGGTCACCGACAAGGAAGCTTGGAGCGACATCCCGACCTGCAAGGAATCGGGCCTGCCGGTCGAGTACCAGATGCTGCGCGGCATCTTCACCACCAAGAACGCGACGCCGGCTCAGGTGAACTTCTATGTCGACCTGCTCAAGAAGGTGATGGCGACGCCGGACTGGAAGGAGTTCATGGAAAAGGGCGCCTTCAACCAGACCATGATGACCGGCGCCGACTACGAGAAGTGGCTGGTAAGCGCCGAGACGCTGCATTCCGACCTGATGAAGAAGGCCGGCTTCCTCGCAACGCAGTGAATCTGACAACACCGGAGCGCGGCGCAAACGATCGCGCTCCGATCAGCCAACCATCGCGGAGCTGGCGCGCCGGCAGTAGTCCCCAGCCAGGAGCACGATAATGAGCAGCAACGAAGAAGCCGAAGAAGACCGTCCACTCGTCAGCTATCGCACATTGGACATCGCGGTCGCGATCTTCTTCCTGATCGTCGCGGCGATCGTGATAACCGACAGCCTGCGCCTCGGCATCTCCTGGAAGCCGAACGAGGGGCCGCAGCCCGGCCTGTTCCCGTTCTACATCGTCGTGGCGATGGGCATCGCCTCCCTCGTCAACCTGGCCCAGGCACTGCCGCACACGCCGGCTGGCGAGAAGACTGCGACGACCATTCCAGGCATCAAGCGGATGGCTGCAATCTTCGTTCCCGCCGTCCTCTTCGTGCTGGCGACGAACTACATCGGCATCTACGTCTCGGCCGCGGTCTATATCGGGGCCTTCATGGTGTTCTTCGGCAAGTTTCCGGTGTGGCAGGCTCTGGCCGTCTCACTCGGCATTGCGATCGTCAATTTCATGATGTTCGAGGTCTGGTTCCTGGTGCCGCTGCCCAAGGGACCGCTGGAAGCAGCTCTCGGTTACTGATCCTTGTCGCCGCACAGGCGGGCCGGGCGCAACGCCCGGCCCGCCTGATCTTTTTTGGGTGACGAGATGCTTTGGCCGACGGGCCTGCCGGCCGGTCCGATAGGCCGTCACCGGATAACGCTGATTTCCGACCAGAACCGCGCTCCCCACGCGTCCATCATGCCGATGGGGACGTCCGGGCGGGACCGCCCTGCCCCTATGACATCTCGTGCAGTGCGCAGCTCACCGGCTTCATTCCGCCGCGGTGATCAGTGCTTCCTCGACCGGGCGCGCCCTTACGGCGCAGAACTTGAACTCGGGGATCTTGCCGAAGGGGTCGAGCGCCGGATTGGTCAAAAGGTTGGCCGCCGCCTCCGCATAGCAGAACGGCAGGAACACCATGTTCTGCGGCACGTCGCGATCCGAGCGCACCTTCACCGCGACGGCGCCACGGCGGGTCTCCAGCCTGACAAAGCCCCCGGGCGCGATACCAAGGCGCCCCAGGTCGCGCGGTGACATGAGCGCCACAGCTTCCGGCTCCAGATCGTCGAGGACGCCGGCGCGCCGCGTCATCGACCCGGTATGCCAGTGCTCGAGCACGCGCCCAGTCGACAGCACCATCGGATACTCGTCATCCGGCAGTTCGTCAGGCGCGACGATCTTGGCCGGCACGATCCTGGCTCGCCCGCTTTCGGTCGGGAAGCCGCGGGCGAAGATGATCTCGTTGCCGGGCTGGTCCGGCCCGTCGACGGGGTAGGTTACCGCCCCTTCGCGCTCCAGCCGCTCCCAGGTGATGTTCTTGAACGATGGCATCACCAGCGCCATTTCGGCGAAGACGTCGGCCGGGCTCTCATAGGTCCAGCCGCAGCCCATGCGCCGCGCGATCTCCTGGATGATCCACCAGTCCTGCCTGGCATCGCCTGGCGGGCGCACCACCTGGCGGGCCATCTGCACGCGCCTGTCGGTGTTGGTGAAGGTGCCGGCCTTCTCGGCGAAGGCCGAGGCCGGCAGCACGACATCGGCGTGGAAGGCGGTCTCGGTCAGGAACAGATCCTGCACGACCAGATGGTCGAGCATGGCGAGCGCGCCACGGGCGTGGTTGAGGTCCGGGTCCGACATCGCCGGATTCTCGCCCTCGATATACATGCCGTTGATCTCGCCGGCATGGATCGCATTCATGATCTCGACGACGGTGAGGCCCTTCTTCGGATCGAGCGACTGGCCCCAGAGCTCCTCGAAGATCGCGCGGACCTCCGCCTTCTCGACCGACTGGTAGTCAGGATAGACCATCGGGATCAGGCCGGCATCGGAAGCGCCCTGGACGTTGTTCTGGCCGCGCAGCGGGTGCAGGCCGGTGCCGGGCCGGCCGATCTGGCCGGTCACCATCGCGAGCGCGATCAGGCAGCGGGCATTATCGGTGCCGTGGATGTGCTGGCTGATGCCCATGCCCCAGAAGATGATCGAGGCGCGCGAGCGGGCATAGGCGCGCGCAACCTCCTTCAGCTCCTCGGCCGGAATGCCGCAGACCGCCGCCATTGTCTCCGGCGGGAAGGCCTGGATGCTCTCCTTCAGCCGCTCATAGCCCTCCGTGTAACCGGCAATGTACTGCTCGTCGGTCAGGCCTTCAGTGATGATGGTATGCAGCAGCGCGTTCAGCATGGCGACGTCGCTGCCGGGCTTGAAGGCAAGGTGCTTCCAGGCATGGCGCGAGAGCGCCTGCCCGCGCGGGTCCATGATGACGAGCTTGGCACCTTTCTTGGCGGCGTTCTTAAGGAAGGTCGCCGCGACCGGATGGTTCACGGTCGGATTGGCGCCGATGACGATGATTACTTCGGCGTCGAGCGCGGCCGAGAACGGCGCGGTGACGGCGCCGGAATTGACGCCCTCCATCAGCGCCGCCACCGAGGAGGCGTGGCAGAGCCTGGTGCAGTGGTCGACATTGTTCGAGCCGAAGCCGGTGCGCACCAGCTTCTGGAAGAGATAAGCCTCCTCATTCGAGCCCTTGGCCGAGCCGAAGCCGGCGAGCGCCTTGCGGCCCTTCCCGTCTCGGACGCGGTTGAGCCCGTTTGCCGCGAGATCGAGCGCCTCCTCCCAGGAGGCTTCGCGGAAATGCGTCCAGGGGTTGGCGGGATCGACCTGGTCGCGCGCATCCTTCGGCATGTTCGGCAGCCGCACCAGCGGCTTGGTCAGCCGGTGCGGGTGGTGGATATAGTCGAAGCCGAAACGGCCCTTGACGCAGAGCCGGTTGCGGTTGGCCGGCCCGTCACGCCCCTCCGCATAGACGATCGCCTCGTCCTTGACGTTGTAGGTGACCTGGCAGCCGACCCCGCAATAGGGACAGAGCGAATCGACCTTCTTGTCGGGATAGACCGTGCGGGTCTGGTCCGCGTCGAGGAAGGCCGACGGCATCAGCGCCCCGGTCGGGCAGGCCTGCACGCACTCACCGCAGGCGACGCAGGTCGACTGGCCCATCGGGTCGTCGAAATCGAAGACGATCTTGGTGCCTGCGCTGCGATAGGCCATGCCGATCACATCGTTGACCTGGACCTCGCGGCAGGCCCGCACACACAGGCCGCACTGGATGCAGGCGTCGAGATTGACGCTCATCGCGGTGTGGCTGACATCCGAGCTCCAGCGCAGGGCCGCAGGGAAGCGGCTTTCGGTGACGCCGGTCTTGTCCGCCCAGTTCCAGAATTTCGAGGTCGGATCATGCGAGGTCGCCCGCACCGGCTGGTCGGCCACGAGCAGTTCCATCACCATCTTGCGGGCCTTCTCGGCCCGCTCGGTCCCGGTATGGACCTTCATGCCGACAGTCGGCTTGCGCATGCAGGAAGCGGCGAGCACGCGCTCGCCCTCGATCTCGACCATGCAAACGCGGCAATTGCCGTCGGCCCGGTAGTCGGGCTCCGGCGAGTAGCACAGATGCGGAATCGCGGTGCCGAGCCGCTGCGCCACCTGCCAGATCGTCTCGCCGTAGGCGGCTTCGACGCGCTCGCCATTCAGTTCGAAGCTGATGCCCTGTGTCATTCCGCGGCATCCCTCGTCATGAATTCCTCGGGGAAGTAACGCATCACGCAGGTCAACGGGTTCGAGGCCGCCTGGCCGAGCCCACAGATCGAGGCGTCGCGCATCGCCTGCGAGAGCTCGCCCAGCAACTCCTGGTTCCAGATCGGGCGCTGCATCAGCATCACCGCCTTCTGCGTCCCGGCGCGGCAGGGCGTGCACTGCCCGCAGCTCTCATCCTCGAAGAAGCGCATCAGGTTGAGCGCGGCGGCGCGCATATCGTCCTGCTCGGAGAGGACCACCACGGCGGCCGAACCAATGAAGCAGCCATGCTTCTCGAGCGTGCCGAAATCGAGCGGGATGTCGTCCATCGCGGCGGGCAGGATGCCGCCGGATGCGCCGCCCGGCAGATAGGCGTGGAAGCGGTGGCCGTCCTGCATGCCGCCGCAGAATTCCTCGATCAGCTCACGGATGGTGACGCCGGCCGGGGCGAGCTTGACGCCGGGCTCCCTGACCCGGCCGGAGACCGAATAGCTGCGCAGGCCCGTGCGGCCGTTTCGGCCATGGGAGTTCCACCAGCTGTTGCCCTTCTCGACGATGTCGCGGATCCAGTAGAGCGTCTCGACATTGTTGATGAGGGTCGGCTGGCCGAAGAGGCCGACCTGGAACGGATAGGGCGGCTTGTGGCGCGGCAGGCCGCGCTTGCCCTCGAGGCTTTCGAGCAGCGAGGACTCCTCCCCGCAGATATAGGCCCCTGCCCCGCGCCGCAGATGGATCGCCGGCCCGCCGGCCGGCAGCCTGGCGATCTCGCGTTCCAGGATCGCGCGCGCCACCGGGTATTCGTCGCGAATATAGATGTAGACCTCGTCCGCCTCGACGACATGAGCGCCGATCAGGGTGCCTTCGAGGAAGCGATGCGGGTCGGTCTGGAGATAGAGGCGGTCCTTGAAGGTGCCCGGCTCGCCCTCGTCGCCATTCACCGCCATCAGCCGCGGACCCGGCTCGCCGCGCACGGCGCGCCATTTGCGGCCCGTCGGGAAGCCTGCGCCACCGAGGCCGCGCAGGCCGGAATCGTCGAGCACCGTCAGGATCGATTCGATACTGCGCTCGCCCGAGCGCAGGTTGTTCAGCAGCGCATAGCCGCCACCCGCGACATAGGCGTCGTAACCGACATACGCATCCATGTGCGGATGAGTGTCCTTGGCCTCGATCGCGGCCAGCACCGTCTCCGCCGTGGCATCGTGCAGGAAGTTATGGCCGACCTCGATCGCCGGCGCGTGATCACACAAGCCGACGCAGGGCGCCCGCACCACGCGCACACCGGGACCAACCGAATCCTGCAGGGTCGCGAGCAGCTCTTCCGAGCCGTGCATCGCGCAGGTGAGACTGTCGCAGACGCGCACGGTCAGGCGCGGAAGCGCAGGCTCGCCTTCCTTCACAATGTCGAAATGGGCGTAGAAGGTCGCGGTCTCGAAGACCTCCGCGAAGGATAGCCGCATCTCCTCGGCGAGCGCCGCCAGATGGGCCGCCGAGATCTGGTGGTAGCGGTCCTGGATCAGATGAAGATGCTCGATCAGGAGGTCGCGCCGGCGCGGGCGCTCGCCGAGCAGCTCCGCGATCTCCTGCAGCGCGCGAGGTTCGACCTGCCGCCCTTTCGGCGTCGACCTGGCGCGCTTCCGGCCAAGGCCCGGATGCTCAAAGGCGTGGACATTGTGATTGCGCTGATCGTGCTGCCCGCTCATCGGCCGAAGCGTCCTCCCTCTCCGGGATCGGATCCCGTCTGCCCTGTGCCGTTATCCCGGCCCTTGCGGCGAGACGCGACGTTATCCGAAAGATTCCAAGGTGCCAACCTCTGGCATGCATAATGCCAGATCATCACAACTGCGCGCCACGACCTGACATTCCCCTCTTGACAGCCACGCTAATTGGCATGCCAAATACCAATCAAGAACCCGACCGGGCAATCGCGCCGAAGCACGCGAGCAGCCCGACGATGGCTCAGCAAAATAAAATTCCACGGGAGGAAGTGCATCATGACCCAGGCAGCCCTCAAGATTAAGCCGCGCGAAACAGCCGTCGATCAGGCGACGGTCCGCAAGGTCCTGGACGGCGTCAAGGCCGATGGCCGCACCAGCCTGACGGCCCCGGAGGCCAAGCTGGTCTGCGACGCCTACGACATCCCGCTGCCCAAGGAAGGCCTCGCCAAATCGGCCGACGAGGCCGCCAGGCTCGCCGGCGGCATGGGCTATCCCGTCGTCATGAAGATCGTATCCGCCGACATCCTGCACAAGACCGATGCCGGCGGCGTGATCGTCGGCGTCAAGAGCGATGCCGAGGCCCGCGCCGCTCATGACACGATCCTGGCCAATGCCCGCAAATACAAGGCCGATGCCAAGATCGAGGGTATCCAGGTCCAGCAGATGCTGCCGACGGGCGCAACCGAGACGCTGGTCGGTGCGATCACCGATCCCTCCTTCGGCAAGCTCGTGGCATTCGGTCTCGGCGGCATCCTCGTCGAGGTGCTGAAGGACCTGACCTTCCGCCTCGCGCCGGTGAACGAGGCGCAGGCGCTCGAGATGATCGGCTCGATCAAGGCCCAGGAGATGCTCGACGGCGTGCGCGGTAGCGAAGCCGTCGACCGCGGCGCGCTCGCCTCGATCCTTGTCCAGGTCTCGGCGCTGCTCGACGACTTCCCGGAGATCGAGGAGCTCGACCTCAACCCCGTCTTCGCGACGAAATCTGGCGCGACCGCTGTCGATGCCCGCATCGTCTGCAATTTCGAGGCACGCAAGGAGCGTTTCCGCCCCGACCAGGATGCCATCGTCACGGCGATGAACCGCATCTTCCATCCGAAGGCCGTGGCGGTGATCGGCGCCTCGAACGAAGCCGGCAAGATCGGCAATTCAGTGATGAAGAACCTGATCAATGGCGGCTACAAGGGCACGATCGTCCCGGTACACCCGAAGGCCGACACGATCGAGGGCGTCAAGGCCTACAAGTCGATCCTCGATTATGACGGCGTGGTCGATGTCGCGGTCTTCGCCGTGCCGGCCAAGCTCTGCAACGGCGCCATGGACGAGGTCGGCCGCAAGGGCGTTCCCGGCGCGGTGATGATCCCGTCGGGCTTTGCCGAATCGGGCGAGCCGGAGCTGCAGGAGGAGTTGCTGGCGACCGCCCGCAAGCACAATGTCCGGATCATGGGGCCGAACATCTACGGCTTCTACTATACGCCGGAGAACCTCTGCGCGACCTTCTGCACGGCCTTCGACGTCAAGGGCAAGGCGGCCCTGTCGTCGCAGTCCGGTGGTGTCGGCATGTCGATCATCGGCTTTGCCCGTTCGACCAAGATGGGCGTCTCGGCGATCGTCGGCCTCGGCAACAAATCGGACCTCGACGAGGACGATCTGCTGACCTTCTTCGAGCATGATCCGAACACTTCAGTGATCGCAATGCACTGCGAGGACCTGAAGGACGGCCGCGCCTTCTCCGAGGTCGCCGAGCGCGTCTCGAAGAAGAAGCCGGTGATCGTGCTGAAGGCCGGGCGCACCGCCTACGGCGCCAAGGCCGCCGCCTCGCATACCGGCGCACTCGCCGGCAACGACAAGATCTATGACGACATCCTCAAGGCTTCCGGCGTCATCCGCGCGCCGTCGCTGCGCGGCATGCTCGAATATGCCCGCGGCGTGCAGGTCCTGCCGGCGCCGAAGGGCGAGAACGTCCTGATCATCACCGGTGCCGGCGGCTCCGGCGTGCTGCTCTCGGACGCCTGCTTCGACAACGGCCTGACGCTGATGAAGATGCCGGACGATCTCGACGCGGCCTTCCGCAAGTTCATCCCGCCCTTCGGCGCGGCCGGCAACCCGGTCGACATCACCGGCGGCGAGCCGCCGCTGACCTACCAGAACACGGTCCGCCTCGGCCTCAACGACGAGCGCATCCACGCGCTCATCCTCGGCTACTGGCACACGATCGTGACGCCGCCGCTGGTCTTCGCCGACAAGATGATCGAGGTCGTCACCGAGGCCCGCGCCAAGGGCATCGACAAGCCGATCGTCGCCTCGCTGGTCGGCGACGTCGAGGTCGAGAAGGCCTGCGAGAAGCTCTACGACCACGGCATCGTGGCCTATCCGTACACCACGGAGACGCCCGTCGAGGTGCTCGGCGCCAAGTACAAATGGGCGCGCGCCGCCGGCCTGATCAAGGGCTGACCAGCGAGCCTCCAACTCCGCCGACGCCAGGACTCCCTCCAGCGTCGTCGGCTGCACGCATAGCGTGACCGCCGCTCCCATCCGGCAGGAGGGAGCGGCCCCATACAAATCATTCAAGGCTTCTGTTCCGAATGGCCGGCGCCGCGGAAAGGCCCGGTCGCTCTCCCCGAAATCCGAGAGAGATCGCGATGAACATCCATGAATATCAGGCGAAGGGGTTGCTCAGGGAATTCGGGGTGCCTGTCCCGGACGGGTTTCCCGTGCTGACGGCGGAGGATGCCGAAGCCGCAGCGAAGCAGCTGCGCGGCCCGGTCTGGGTGGTCAAGTCGCAGATCCATGCCGGCGGCCGGGGCAAGGGAACCTTCAAGGAGCCCGAGGCCGGCGAGAAGGGCGGCGTGCGCCTGGCGAAGTCGGTGGATGAGGCGAAGGCTTTCGTCCAGCAGATGCTCGGCCACACGCTCGTCACCGTCCAGACCGGTCCAGCCGGCAAGCAGGTCAACCGCCTCTATATCGAAGACGGCTCGCTGATCGACCGCGAATTCTACCTCTCCATGCTTGTCGACCGCGAGGCCTCGCGGATTTCCTTCGTCGTCTCGACCGAGGGCGGCATGGATATCGAGGCTGTCGCGCATGACACGCCCGAGAAGATCAAGACCTTCTCGGTCGATCCGGCGACCGGGATCATGCCGCTGCATGGCCGCACCGTCGCCGAAGCGCTGCATCTCACCGGGGACCTCGCCAAGCAGGCCGAAGATCTGACGGCGAAGCTCTACGCGGCCTTCATCGCCAAGGACATGGCGATGCTCGAGATCAACCCGCTGATCGTCACCAAGGACGGCAAGCTGCGCTGCCTCGACGCCAAGATCTCCTTCGACGACAACGCGCTCTATCGGCATCCGGACGTCTACAAGCTGCGCGACGAGAGCGAGGAGGACAGCAAGGAGATCGAGGCGTCGAAATACGACCTCGCCTATATCGCGCTCGACGGCACGATCGGCTGCATGGTCAACGGCGCCGGCCTCGCCATGGCAACGCTCGACATCATCCAGCTCTACGGGGAATCGCCTGCGAACTTCCTCGATGTCGGCGGCGGTGCCTCCGAAGAGAAGGTCACCGCGGCGTTCAAGATCATCACCGCCGACCCGCAGGTGAAGGGCATCCTGGTCAACATCTTCGGCGGCATCATGAAGTGTGATGTCATCGCTCGCGGCGTCATCGCGGCGGTGAAGACGGTGGGCCTCGAAGTTCCGCTCGTGGTTCGGCTGGAAGGCACCAATGTCGAGGAGGGAAAGACGATAATCCGCTCCTCCGGTCTCAACGTCATCCCGGCGGATGACCTCGACGACGCCGCCCAGCAGATCGTTGCCGCCGTGCGCAAGCACTAGGGCGCTACGCGAAAAAGCGAGAACCGGTTTCCCGCAGAGGAAATGCTCAAAACAACCAAAAACGATCACGCTTCCTGCATTGGGACGAAATCCACCAATGCAACGTGATCCAGGGGGAGCGACCATGTCCATTCTGATCGACAAGACTACGAAGGTCATCTGCCAGGGCTTCACCGGCAAGAACGGCACCTTCCATTCCGAGCAGGCGATCGCCTATGGCACGCGCATGGTCGGCGGCGTCGCCCCCGGCAAGGGCGGCCAGAGCCATCTTGGCCTGCCCGTCTTCAACACGGTCGCCGAGGCCAAGGAGAAGACCGGCGCCACCGCCTCGGTCGTCTACGTCCCGCCGCCGGGCGCGGCTGACGCGATCTGCGAGGCGATCGATGCCGAGGTCCCGCTGATCGTCTGCATCACCGAAGGCATCCCGGTGATGGACATGGTCAAGGTCAAGCGCATGCTGAGCGGCTCGAAGTCGCGGCTGATCGGACCGAATTGCCCCGGCATCGTCACGGCCGGCGAGAGCAAAATCGGCATCATGCCGGCAAACATCTTCAAGCGTGGCTCGGTCGGCATCGTCTCGCGCTCGGGCACGCTGACTTATGAGGCGGTGTTCCAGACCAGTTGCGAGGGGCTGGGCCAGACAACGGCCGTCGGCATCGGCGGCGATCCGGTGAAAGGCACCGAATTCATCGACATGCTGGAGCTCTTCCTGGCCGATCCGGCAACCGATTCGATCGTGATGATCGGCGAGATCGGCGGCTCGGCCGAAGAGGATGCGGCGCAGTTCATCAGGGACGAGGCCAAGCGCGGCCGCAGCAAACCGATGGTCGGCTTCATCGCCGGCCGCACGGCGCCTCCGGGCCGTCGCATGGGCCATGCCGGCGCGATCATCTCCGGCGGCAAGGGCGGCGCCGAGGACAAGATCGCGGCGATGGAGGCAGCCGGCATCAAGGTCTCGCCTTCGCCGGCGCGCCTCGGCAAGACGCTGATGGAGCTGCTCAACGGCGAGGTCGGCATCCAGAAGCGCTGCGCCGAGATCGAGTGGTCCTTCTGATTCTCGCGACGATCGGCGGAGCCGACCTGCTCGCCTGACGACCCCGCGACAACCTGGTCGCGGGGCCGCCATTATGGCGGCCTCGGGGCCTCATTGCCACCTCCCGCATGGACGTAGCGTCAGCCGGGCGCTATGCGCTGCAGCAATGCAGGGAGCAGCGACCTTGAAAACGACCTCGCCCGCCAGCTCGACACAGAAGCTCGTCCTCGAACGCTTCACGCCCGAGGAGACCTTCAAGACCAAGGTCTATGCCTCGCTGAAGCAGGCAATCATCACCATGGATATCTACGGCTCGCCGGAGCCGACCTGGATCGACGAGCGCCAGCTCTCCGAGCAGCTCGGCGTCAGCCGCACGCCGGTGCGCGAAGCCGTCGCGATGCTCGAGCAGGAGGGGCTGGTGAAGTCGCTGCCGCGCCGCGGCATCATGGTGCTGAAGAAGACCAAGAACGAGATCGTCGAGATGATCCAGGCCTGGGCAGCGCTGGAAAGCATGGCCGCGCGCCTCGTCGTCCAGCGCGCCAGCGATGCCGAGATTGGAAAGCTGCGCACGCTATTCAAGGATTTCGACGAGGCCCACAAGCCGTCCGACCATGTCGGCGAATACTCGTCGGCCAATCTCGTCTTCCATCAGACGCTGATCGGGTTGAGCAAGTCGCAGTTGCTCGTCGAGATGACCGACAATTTGCTGCTGCATGTGCGCGGCATCCGCCAGATGACGATCGGGCGCCACGACCGCGCCAGCCGCTCCATCGTCGATCACCTGCAGATCATCGAGGCCCTGGAGCGGCGCGACATCGCGCTGGCCGAGCAATTGTCGCGCGACCACACGCTCGGTCTCGCGGCCTATGTCGACCAGCACGCCGACATCTTCGACTAGGTCGTGGACTTACAAGCGCGCAGCAACAGCGCATCGAAGCGAGTGGGACCATGGCGATGACGGCGGCAGCGAGCTTGTCGTCGCGGTAGAGCCGCTGAAACAGGGCTTCCGGCGCCAGTTGATCGAAGAGGTTGCAACCTCGTGCACACCAAAATCGAAACGTCGCGCCTTATTCTCCGAGCTTGGGGCGAGGAAGACGTCGAGCAACTCGCGCTAGGCTTGAACGATCTTAACGTCGCAAAGTGGCTCGCTTTCGTCCCGCATCCCTATTCGACACCACACGCCCAAGATTGGGTCAGGAGATGCCAGGCGAGTTCGACCGCGGGCAGTCGGCCTGACGCGTACGAATTTGCGGTTGAACTCAAACCTGAGCGACGAGTGATCGGAGGGGTCAGCCTCAACAAGATAGACTGGAAGGCCGGGACGGGTGGTGGAGGAATCTGGATAGCCAACGGTTACCAGGGGCGCGGTTATGGACGCGAAGCGTTTGAGGCGAAGATCCGCTTCGCTTTTTGCGACCTAGGCCTGACGAAGCTGGTCAACGGCTACTTTGACGGCAACGAAAACTCTTGGGCGATGCAGCGCAAATTGGGATATCGACGCGTAGCTGAGGTTCCTAGCCGTTGCATGGCGGACGGAAGGCAAACGATCGAACATATAACGACGTTGCTGCGCAGTGATTGGGAAGATCGCGAGGTCTAAACGCCCAACCGAGCGTGATCCAATGGCTAGCCACCCTGCACGAAGGCGTTCACCAGCGTTCCGATGCCCTCGATCGTCACCTCGATCGTATTGACCGGTTCCTTGATCACGCCGACCCCCAGCGAGGTGCCGCAGCAGATCAGATCCCCGGGCAGCAGCGTCATGTCGTGGGAGAGCCGGCTGACCAGTGCATGCGGCTGGAAGATCATGTCCGCGATCGGATAGTTCTGGCGCTCCTGGCCGTTGAGCAGCGTCCGGACCGTGAGTTCCCGCAGGTCGAGGCCGGTCGCGATCACCGGCCCGAAAGGCCCGAATCCG
This sequence comes from Allobosea sp. Tri-44, assembly GCF_004123845.1. GTDB lineage: Bacteria > Pseudomonadota > Alphaproteobacteria > Rhizobiales > Beijerinckiaceae > Allobosea. Next base: position 237,785 of record NZ_NBDP01000030.1, read on the forward strand.
TCGAAGCTCTTGGCGCGTACCCATTGCGGAAAGGTCGGGTCGGCCGCGATCAGGTCCAGCGCCGTGATGTCGTTGACGCAGGTATAGCCGAAGATGAACTCCCCGGCGGCCTGCGGGCTCACCCGGCTGCAATTGCGGCCGATGACGATGCCGAGCTCGCCCTCATAGACAACCTTGCCCGCATAGGATGGCGGGCGCATCACCGTGAAGCCCGGCGGCGCCGCGCTGGACGGCGCCTTCATCAGGTAGAGCGGCTCCGGCGGCACCGGCATCGCCAGCTTGCCGGCGAGCGCGTGGAAGTTGTTCCAGAGCGCGATGATCTTGGAGGGCGTGCTCGGCGCCAGCAGCGTGACCTCGTCGAGCGGCACCCTCTCGCCCGTCGGCTGCGCGCCAGCGAACAGGTCGCCGCTGTGGATCGCAACCGTCCCTCCAGCGAGCGTGCCGAAGGCTTCGCGACCCGCATGCACGAAGCGCACCCAATGCGCCGTCACCTGGCTGCTCTCTGTCTGCACTGCCTGCCTGAGTGTCGCGTTCAACATGATCCCGCCTCCGCTCGTCACGAGGCCGCCAACTGACGCGGCCGCTCCTGTACGGGTTCAGCCGCCCTTCCCTCGCCGACGAGCGCCTCGGGCGGGAATGTCGGATAGAGCCCCTTCACGCTGGCCATCTGCTGGACGAGTCCGAGCACGGCATCGATATAGGGCGTGCGCGTTTCGGTCAGTCGTCCCATCTCCTGAACAGCCCCCAGCAAGGCATCGATCTCGAGGGGTCGGCCCTTGTCCAGATCCTGCAGCATCGAGGTGCGATGCGCGCCGACGCCTGCCGCGCCATTGATCCGGCGCTCGACATCGACGCGGAAGGTGACGCCGAGCTTTTCGCCGATCTCCTGCGCCTCCAGCATCATGTTACGCGCAAGCCCGCGCGTGCCGGGCTCGGTGGCGACGACGTCGAGCGTCGCATGGGTCAGCGCCGAGATTGGATTGAAGCAGAGATTGCCCCAAAGCTTGAGCCAGATGTCGTCGCGGATATCGGAGAAGAGCCTTGGCTTCATGCCGCCGGCGGCGACCGCCTCGGCGAAGCGCGTCAGCCGCCCGCTCTCCTGACGGTTCGGCTCGCCAAGACCGAACTGGTCGCCATAGACGTGCTTGATCACGCCAGGCTCGGTGATCTCGGTCGCCGGGTAGACCGTGCAGCCGATGACGCGCTCGGGGCCGATCGCGTTCCACTGCCGGTCGCCGGGGTCGACGCTGCGCAGGCGCAAATCGGCATAGGCACCGTCCAGGCCGTGGAAATACCACCAGGGCACGCCGTTCTGGGCGGTGACGACGGCGGTGTCGGGCCCGAGCAGCGGCTTCAGGTCCTCAGCCGCCTCCCAGGCCTGGTGCGCCTTGAGCGCGATGATCACCACGTCCTGTTGGCCGAGATCGCGCGGATCGCGGCTCGCAGGCATCTGCTCGGTGATCGTCTCGGTCTTGGTGACGAGGGTCAGGCCCCTGGCTTTGATCGCTTCGAGATGGGCGCCGCGCGCCACCAGCGAGACGTCGAGCCCACCGCGCTTCAGCATCACGCCCATATAGCCGCCGATCGCGCCGGCGCCGTAGATGCAGATCTTCATGGGCCTTCCCTTTCTTATGAACTCGCGACCTGGTGGTCCGCCATGATCTCCAGCGCTCGCACCATGGCCGAGTGATCCCAGTCCTTGCCGCCATGGGCGACGCAGGCGTTGAACAGCTCCTGCGCCGTTGCCGTGTTCGGCAGCGAGACACCGAGCGAGCGCGCCGTAGACAGAGCGAGGTTCAAATCCTTCTGGTGCAGCCCGATCCGGAAACCCGGATTGAAGGTGCGCTTGATCATGCGCTCGCCATGGATCTCGAGGATCTTCGAGGAGGCGAAGCCGCCCATCAGCGCCTGGCGCACCTTGGCGGGATCGGCCCCGGCCTTGGAGGCGAAGAGCAAGGCCTCGCCGACTGCCTCGATGGTCAGCGCCACGATGATCTGGTTGGCGACCTTGGTGGTCTGGCCGTCGCCATTGCCGCCGACCAGCGTGATGTTCTTGCCCATCAGCTCGAAGAGCGGCTTGACCGTGTCGAAGGCCGCCTGCGGCCCGCCGACCATGATGGTGAGCGTCGCCGCCTTGGCGCCGACCTCGCCGCCAGAGACCGGTGCGTCGAGATAATGACCGCCTTCGGCCTCGATCCTTTTCGCGAACTCCTTGGTCGCCATCGGCGAGATCGAGCTCATATCGACGATGATGCTGCCCTTGTTCAGGCCGAGCGCGACGCCGTCGGTGCCGAACAGGACATCCTCGACCTGCGGCGTGTCCGGCAGCATCAGGATGACGATCTCGCTCGCCGCCGCGACGGCCTTCGGCGTCGGGTGGACCGTGATCGCCTTGGCCTGCAGCTCGGCATCCGGCGCCTTGTGATGGCTTGAGATGTGCAGCGTATGGCCACCCGTGATCAGGTGTTCCGCCATGGGGCGGCCCATGATGCCGAGGCCGATGAAGCCGATATTCGCCATGCTTTTCGTATCCTCCGTTCGACTGGATCGTCGACCGTCTCCCGGTCACGCAGCCTGCGGGTGTCCCGGCAGCCAGATCAGGCCGTCGCGGGTGCTGCGGGCGGGCTTGTACTCGCAGCCGACCCAGCCGGCGTAGCCGATCGTGTCGAGATGCCGGTACAGGAAGGGGAAGTTGATCTCGCCCGTGCCGGGCTCGTTGCGGCCCGGATTGTCGGCGATCTGGATATGGGCGATCCGGTCGAGATTGGCCTCGATCGTGCGGGCGAGATCCCCCTCCATGACCTGCATGTGATAGACGTCGTACTGGATGAAGACGTTGGCTGAATCGACATCGTCGAGCAGGCTCAGCGCCTGCGCGGTGCTGCTCAGGAAGAAGCCGGGCATGTCGCGCGTGTTGATCGGCTCGATCAGCAGCGTGATCCCCTCTTGCGCCAGCTCATGCGCGGCAAAGCGCAGGTTGTTGACCAGCGTCTCGTGCAGCCTGGCACGCTCGACGTCTTGCGGCGCAATGCCGGCGAGGCAGTTGACCTGCCTGCAGCCCAGCTTGGTGGCATAGTCGATCGCGTCGAACACGCCGCGCTGGAACTCACTGATCCGGTCGGGCAGGATCGCGATGCCGCGTTCTCCCGCGGCCCAGTTTCCGGCCGGCAGGTTGTGCAGCACCTGCGTCAGCTTCCAGCGCTTCAACGCGGCGGCAAGCACGTACTTGTCGAAGGCATAGGGGAACAGGAACTCGACGCCCGAGAAGCCCGCTTCGGAAGCAGCCCGGAAGCGGTCGAGAAACTCCAGTTCGTTGAACAGCATGGTCAGGTTTGCGGCGAAGCGCGGCATGGCCTTGTCCCGTGGTTGTGAGGCAGTAGGTAAGGGCGATGGTCAGGTGCGACGGCGCCTGAGAGGCGGTATCACTGCGCCGGCTGCAGCACGGCTTCCGGAGCGGGCAGCGGCAGATCGAGCACCTCCTCGAACTCGACGACATTGTCGATCTCGGTGCCCATGGCGATGTTGGTGACGCGTTCCAGGATGAACTCCATCACCACCGGAACCCGGTATTCCGCGAGCCAGGCCTTGGCCTGGGCGAAGGCGGCCTTGAACTCGTTGGGGCTCTTCACCCGGATCGCCTTGCAGCCGAGCCCTTCGGCGACCGCGACATGGTCGACGCCGTAACCATCGAGATCGGGCGCGTTGATGTTCTCGAAGGCGAGCCCGACCTGGAAATCCATGTCAAAGCCGCGCTGGGCCTGGCGGATCAGGCCGAGATAGGAGTTGTTCACGACGATATGGATGTAGGGCAGGTTGAACTGCGCCCCGACGGCGAGTTCCTCGATCAGGAACTGGAAGTCGTAATCGCCCGACAGCGCCACGATCTCGCGTTCTGGATCGGCGGCGCGCACGCCGAGCGCCGCCGGCAGAGTCCAGCCGAGTGGGCCGGCCTGGCCGCAATTGATCCAGTGGCGCGGATTGTGGACGTGCAGGAACTGGGCGCCGGCGATCTGCGACAGGCCGATGGTCGAGACGTAGCAGACATCGCGGCCGAAGGCCTCGTTCATCTCCTCGTAGACCCGCTGCGGCTTCAGCGGCACGTTGTCGAAATGGCTCTTGCGCAGCATGGTCTCGCGCCGGTCGCGGCACTCCTGGGCCCAGCCTGTCTGATTCTTCAGCAGCCCCTTCCCTTCCCGCTCGCGCGCCACGTCGACGAAAAGCTCCAGCGCCGCCTTCGCATCGGAGACGATGCCGTAGTCGGGGTCGAAGACGCGGCCGATCTGGGTCGGCTCGATATCGACGTGAACGAATTTGCGGCCCCTGGTGTAGGTCTCGATCGAGCCGGTGTGCCGGTTGGCCCAGCGATTGCCGATACCGAGCACGAAGTCGGAAGCGAGCATCGTCGCGTTGCCGTAGCGGTGACTGGTCTGCAGCCCGACCATGCCCGCCATCAGCGGATGGTCGTCGGGGATCGCGCCCCAGCCCATCAGCGTCGGCACCACCGGAACGCCGGTGAGCTCGGCGAACTCGACCAATAACTCCGCAGCATCGGCGTTGATGATGCCGCCGCCGGCGACGATCAGCGGCCGCTCGGCCGCGTCCAGCATCGCCATCGCCTTCTCGATCTGGCGGCGCGAGGCAGCCGGCTTGTAGACCGGCAGCGGCTCATAGGTCTCGTCGTCGAACTCGATCTCGGCCATCTGGACATCGACCGGCAGGTCAATCAGCACCGGGCCGGGACGGCCCGAGCGCATGATGTGGAAGGCCTGCTGGAAGACGCGCGGCACCAGCGCCGGCTCGCGCACCGTCACCGCCCATTTCGTCACCGGCTTGGCGATGGCCTCGATGTCGACGGCCTGGAAATCCTCCTTGTAGAGGCGGGCGCGCGGCGCCTGGCCGGTGATGCACAGGATCGGGATGGAATCGGCTATGGCCGAATAGAGCCCGGTGATCATGTCCGTGCCAGCCGGACCCGAGGTGCCGATACAGACGCCGATATTGCCGGCCTTGGCGCGGGTATAGCCCTCTGCCATATGCGAGGCGCCCTCGACATGGCGCGCCAGGATATGGTGGATGCTTTGCCGGCTCCTCAGCGCCGCATAGAGCGGGTTGATCGCAGCGCCGGGCACGCCGAAGGCCTGCGTCACGCCTTCCCGCTCCAGAACCCTGATCGCAGCCTCGACGGCTCTCATTTTCGGCATGGCCCGTTCTCCCGTGAGAAAACCGTGTACTGGCATACCAAATTCCAGATGGGCGCCCCGGTCAATTTATTTCAGAATATTTTTTCATTTCGACCTGAATTATAATTTCAGTCTTAAAATCAATGGTTTGATATTATCCCAATCGAACTCGATCTGAATTTTAGAAAATTACTCCGCTTTAAACTCACCAGACACCACGTCCATCATCTGCTACCCTCCCGCCGGTGGAGGATACGCATGAGCCTGATCGAGCAACGCAAGGGACGCGGGCGACCGCGCTCGCTGAAGACCGCAATCGCCGGCGGGGCGGTGCAGGCGCTCGATCGCGGGCTGGCACTGCTCGAAATTCTCGCCGAGGAAGACGGCCTGACGCTCAGCGAACTCAGCCGGCGCTCGGGGGTCTCGGCCTCGACAGCGCATCGCGTCCTGCTGACGCTGGAAAACCGCGCTTACGTCCAGCATGACATGGAGCGCGGCATCTGGCTGGTCGGCGTCGGCGCCTTCAAGACCGGCTCGGCCTTCCTGCGCAACCGCCGCGTCGCAAGCATGGGGCGCGCCATCATGCATGCGCTGATGGAGACCAGCGGCGAGACCGTCAATCTCGGCATCGAGGACAATGGCGAGGTGGTGTTCATCTCGCAGGTCGAGAGCCACGATACGCTGCGCGCCTTCTTCCGGGCAGGCAGCCGCGGCGCGATGCATGCCTCGGGCGTGGGCAAAGCGCTGCTGGCCGAGTTCCCGGAGCACCGCGTGCGCCAGATCTGCGCGCTCAGGCGGCTCGAGCGCTTCACCGAGCACACGATAACCGATCTCGCCGAGTTCCTGCGCGAGCTCGCGCAGGGGCGCCGGAACGGCTGGGCGCTCGACGATGAGGAACGCACTCTCGGCATGCGCTGCGTCGCCGCGCCGATCTTCAACGAACATGCCGAAGCGATCGCCGGCGTTTCTGTGTCGGGGCCGACCGTACGCGTGACCCCGCGCAAGCTCGACGACTACGGCCCGATGGTGCGCCGCGCCGCCGACGAGATCACGCGCTCGATCGGCGGCCGATTGCCGAAGCGGGAGTGAGGCGCTCCCGCCCTTCTCCTGCAAGGGAAGAAGCGCGCTATCCACGCCCGGCGAGCGCCTGCCTGATGGTCTCGCCGACGAGATGGGCGCTCGGGGCGATCCGAACGCCGGCGGCCTCCAGCGCCCTGATCTTGCCCGCCGCATCGCCCTTGCCGCGCAAGGTGAGCGCGCCGGCATGGCCCATGCGGCGCTCGAGCGGCGCCTCGCGGCCGACGATCAGCGCGACGACGGGCTTCGAGGCCGGCGCGCCGGCGAGGTATTCGGCGACCTCCTCCTCCTCCGTGCCGCCGATCTCGCCGATCAGCACCACGCCCTCGGTATCGGCATCGTCCAGCAGGAGTTCGAGGCATTCGCGCATGCCGATGCCATGGATCGGATCGCCGCCGACGCCGATCGTCGTCGACTGGCCGAGCCCCGCCGCGGTGACCTGCGCCACCACCTCGCTCGTCAACGAGGCCGAACGCGAGATGATGCCGACGCCGCCGGGGCGCTCGCTGCCGGTCGCCATGACGCCGAGCTTGCCGACGCCCGGCACCAGGATACCCTGCGAATTGGCGCCGACCAGGGTGGTGCGCCCGCCCTTCAGCGCGGCACGCACCCGCACCATGTCGAGCGTCGGCACGCGCTCGGTGACAGTGACTACCAGCGGCATCTCGGCTTCGATCGCCTCGATCATGGCGGCCGCGGCATTGGCGGGCGGCACGAAGACGATGCTGGCATTGGCGCCGGTCTCGCGCCTCGCTTCTGCAACGCGCTCATAGACGGGTAAATTCAGATGCGAGCGGCCACCCTTGCCCGGCGTCACGCCGCCGACGACCTGCGTGCCATACTCCATCATTCGCGCGACATGATGGGTGCCGGCCCAGCCGGTCATGCCCTGGCAGAGAACGCGGGTCTCGCGATTGAGAAAAACGGCCATGACTCAGGCTCCCTTCTGCGCCAGCGCGACCGCTTTCGTGGCCGCAGTCCACATGTCCGGGCAATCGATTACCGCGCAGCCGAAATTCTGCAGGCGCGAGCGCCCGAAATCGGCGTTGTTGCCGGCGAGGCGCACGACCAGCGGCAGCGAGCGGCCGGTACGACGCAAGGCGATGCCGAGCCCCTCGGCGATGGTATCGCAAGCCTGCATGCCACCGCCATGCACATTGATGAGGATGGCGCGCGTCTTCGGATTGTCGAGCAGCAACCCGAAGCCATGGGCGATGTCGAGGCTCTTGGCCGTGGTCCGGATGTCCATGAAATTGGCCGGCCGGCCCTTGGCGGCGACGACCATGTCGAGCGTGGCGAGACCGAGTCCCGCGCCATTCGCCACCATGCCGATATCGCCGTCGAGCTGGACATAGTTGAGCTGGTGGCGCTGGGCCTGCAATTCGGCGGCGCTGGTGTCGTCCTCGTCGCGCAGTGCCCCGAGCTCGGGATGCCGGAACAGGGCGTTGTCGTCGAGCGTCATCTTGGCGTCGAGCGCCGCCAGCCTGCCGTCTTCGGTGATTGCGAGCGGATTGATCTCGATCAGGCTGGCATCGAGCTCGACGAAGGCCCGGCGCAGGCCGTCCACGAGTGCGCAGCCCTGCCCGTGCAGCGCACCCTCCAGGCCGAGTGTCCCGACGAAATCCGCCACCTCCTGCGTCCGCGCCTCGCCGCCGGTGCCGAGCCAGAGCTCGCGGATATGGAACTCGCCGCGCGCCGCCTGCTCTTCGATATCGGCGCCGCCCCGTTCACTGCCGATCAGCATCACTTCGCCCGAAGTGGAATCGACCAGCAGGGCAAGATGCAGCTCACGCCGTACCGGCAGCGCACGCTCGACGAGGACTCGCCTGACGATCTGGCCCGCCGGCCCAGTCTGCGCAGTCACGAGCGTCTTGCCGAGCAATTCTTCGGCCGCAGCCTCGGCAGCGGCGGGGGTTTCCGCCCGCCGAATTCCGCCGGCGTGCGCGCGGCCACCGGCATGGATCTGCGCCTTGACCACCACCGGGCCACCGAGGCGCTGGGCAATCTCGCCCGCCTCCCGAGCGGTGATCGCGACGCTGCCTTCCGGAGCAGTCAGCCCGTAGCGTGCCAGCAGATGCTTCGCTTGGAACTCATGGATTCTCACGACCCGGTCCCTCCCACCATCGCGCCGTGCCCGACGCTGTTATATTCTGGCATACATTATGCCAGAATATAACAGCGTCAGCAACTGACTACCGCCCCTTCCGCTCGATAGATTGTCAGGCAGCTTGACTAAATTGATCAGGCGGCATTACCAATTGGCACGGGAAGCCGCAGAGAAAACGCTTTGGGACATCCTTCCAGACGGAACGCCTTGGGCAGTTGCATGCGGGCAAGCAGCTCACCCGGGCCCCACCTGCCGAGACACGTTTTCTCGCTTGCGCCGCTGAACACGTGCTTTTGCCAGCGGGACTGGAACGGAGCCCCATTGCGGCGTCGGCGACAGCCTGCTCTCGCCGAAGCCGTCGCCATGCCAATCGCAAAAGAACCAAGCAAGACTCACCGGGATCATTCCAGGAGAATAGACGATGAAGATCGCCATCGCGGGCGCCGGTATCGGCGGCCTGACAGCAGCTTTGTGCCTCATCGAGAAGGGCTACGACGTCCGGATCTTCGAAGCGGTCGAGACGCTGCAGCCGCTCGGCGTAGGGATCAACGTCATGCCGCATGCGTCGGGCGTGCTGCACGGGCTCGGGCTAGGCGACGCCCTCGACGAGATGGCGATCCGCACCCGTGCGATCGAATACCGCACGCGTTTCGGCCACCTGATCCAGTCGGACCCACGCTCGGTCGAGGCCGGCTTCGACTATCCGCAATACTCGGTCCATCGGGGCGAGTTGCAGTTCCTGCTGCTCGATACGGCTCGCGCCCGGCTGGGGCGGGATGTGGTCGTGCCCGGCAAGGCCCTTGCCGGGTTCACGCAGAACGGCGACGGCGTGCATGCGCGCTTCGCCGACGGCACCGCCTATGACGCCGATCTCCTGATCGGCGCCGAAGGGTTCCGTTCGAAGGTACGCCGACAGCTCCATCCGGGCGAAGGACCCGCTCATTACGAAGGCACGATGATGTGGCGCGGCGCCAGTCTGCAGGCGCCCTTCGGCGATGGCCGCACCATGTTCATCGCCGGCGACCACGACGTGAAATTCGTCTGCTACCCAATCAGCCGCGCCGCGCACAACGGCAATGCACTGATCAACTGGGTTGCCGAAGTGCGCCACGATCAGCCGCGAGCGGCCGATGAGGCCGACTGGACCCGCGAGGGCGATCGCGACTTCATCGCGGAGTTCCTGGACTTCCGGATGCCGGACATCGACATCCCTGCTCTACTGAGGAGCACCTTGAAGATCACCCAGTATCCGATGATCGATCGCGACCCGCTGCCGTGGTGGACGCAAGGGCGGGCCACCCTTCTCGGCGACGCCGCCCATCCGATGTACCCGATGGGAGCAAACGGGGCCTCGCAGGCGATCATCGATGCGAGGGCTCTCGCGGACTCGCTTGCCGCGCAGCCAGGGCCGGAAGGCCTGCTCGCCTACGAAGCCGTCCGGCGACCCGTCACCACCAATGTGGTGCTCAACAACCGCAAATCGGGCCCTGAGCGCGTCCTCGACATCGCAGCCGCGCGCATCAAGGGGCCTGGCGACCGGATCGAGGACCTGATCTCCCCAGCCGAGCTGGAGGAGGTCGCAGCCAGTTACCGTCAGGTCGCCGGCTTCCTGAAGAAGGCGGTCTAGCCCATGCGAACATTGACGCTTCAGCAAGCGGGTGGCGCAAGCGATCCTGTTCACGCCTTGCTGAACGCGGGCAGTATCGTCGGCGCGATCGTGCTGGCCCGCGTGATCGACCGCACGGGTTCGTTCAGAATCCTATGGGCGGCTCTGCTGAAGCTCGCCATCATTGCTTTGGCTCTCTGCGGCTGCAGCGGCGCTGACCAGCCCACTGGAGTCGCCAGGAACCTGACTGTGGGAACCGCGCAGTGCTCCAAGTTTTCCTGGGGCATCTCTCAAATGGCGGAATGTCTCGATCAGGCCGCAGCCCGCCAATCGGCGACTGCCGGCGGGACGAAGGGCAGTGACCGCGGCTGATGCCTTTCCGGCATCGAAGCCCACCCCCCGCCGCCCGGCGGCACCATCACAAGACAGCGAGATCGCAGGGTGCCCGCGCGCGACGCTTGTGCAGTGCAGCAATTGTTCATATCTAACCCGTGCCTGAAGCAACCTCCCAACCATTCGAAAGGAGCGATCCATGCTGGAACGGCACGATTGTGAGTGCGCGCTCGAGACCGAGCACGACCACGAGGAGAACCTCGAAGCGCAGCAGCAGGATGCCGACGAAGCGTTCTCGCCGCGTGACCATCAAGCGGGCTTCTGGAGCTAGAAGCTGACACGAGTGCGGAGGGCATTGCTGCCCTCCGCCGATCGCGGCAACGTGGAACGAGGCATCTCTCACAAGTTGACGTAAGCCCGATTTCGCAGCGATCGCGATTGCCCGGGGCAAATAGCTCGGAAGATATCGTTCTTCGCCGGAAGGAGCGTTCGCAGGCGAGCTCGCCTCTCAGGCTGCGTGACGCGCGGGACTCGGCGAGGCCTGCCCCCGTAATGGCCCAGGCGCTTCGAGGCTGAAATAGGAGACCAGCGCGGCGAGCCTGTCGGCCTCCTGCGCCAGGGCCTGCGAGGCTGCGGTCGACTGCTCGGCCATGGCGGCGTTCTGCTGCGTCGCCTGGTCCATCTCGTTGACCGCGGTGTTGACCTCCTGCAGGCCGGTCGCCTGCTCTTGCGCCGCCGAGGCGATCTCGGCGACCAGCGAGGTGACGCGGGTGATCTCGCCCGACATCCGGCCGAGCGCGCTGCCGGTCTGGCCGACGAGGGCCACGCCCTTCTCGACCTCGATGCTGGACGCAGTGATCAGGCCCTTGATCTCCTTGGCGGCTTCCGCCGAGCGCTGGGCCAGCGCCCGCACCTCGGAGGCGACGACCGCAAAGCCCTTGCCGGCGTCGCCGGCGCGCGCCGCCTCGACCGAGGCGTTGAGCGCGAGCAGATTGGTCTGGAAGGCGATCTCGTCGATGACGCCGACGATCTGCGAGATCTCCTCGGCCGATTTCTCGATGCCGCCCATGGCCGCAACCGCATCGCGGACGATCTCGCCCGACTGCTCGGCCTCGCCCTTGACCTGGCTGGTGGCGAGGCTCGCCTGGCGCGCACCCTCGGCGGTTTGGCGCACGGTCGCGGTCAGCTGGTCGAGCGCGGTCGCGGTCTCCTCGACCGAGGAGGCCTGTTGCTCGGTACGGCTGGCGAGGTCGTCGGCGGCCTGGCTGATCTCGCCCGCGCCCGCCTTCATGCTCTCGGTGTTCGTCGCGATCTGACGCATCGTATCGCGCAGCTTGGCGATCGCCGAATTGAAGTCGTCCTTCAGCTTGGTATAGCCCGCCGCGACCGGCTGATCGATGCGATAGCCGAGATTGCCATTGGCCAGATGCTCCAGGCCGGCACCGAGCGCGGCGACCACGACCGCCAGTTGCCCGGTGGCTTCCTGGCGCTCGGCTTCGTTACGCGTCCTCTCGGCATCGGCGGCGTGGCGCTGGGCCTCGACCTCCCGCTCCGCATCGCGCTTTTCGGCGGCGATGGCCTCCTTCTCGATCGCGGCGCGCTTGAAGACGTCGACGGCCTGCGCCATCTCGCCGATCTCGTCACGGCGCGACAGGGACGGGACGAGCACGTCGCGATCGCCCTGCGCCAGCGCCGTCATCGTGCGCGTCATGCCGCGGACCGGGGCGGCGATCCAACGGTTCAACATCCAGGCGCAGGCGATCGCCGAGATCAGGCTGACGAGCGCGACCAGGGCCGAAGCCGACATCGCAGCATCCATGATCGAACTCAGAGCTGAGATGTCGGAGACGAGCGCATAGGCTCCGATCACATCGCCCCGGTAGTCCCTGACCGGCGCATAGACGATGGCGCTGTCGCGCCCGCCAGTGGCGAGGCGCTGGATCTCCGTCGTTCCACCCAGGCCAAGGCGCAAGGTTTCCTGCGAGAGCAGGCCGTCATCGGGAAGCGTCGAGGCGAAGCGCTTGAGCTCGCCATTGGCGAGGACGAAGAATGCGATGTCGTGTCCGGACATCTTCTTGAAGGCGTCGAAGAACGCCTGGCCGAAACCGAGGCCGACCTCGACGGTTCCGACGGCCTTCCCCTCGAAACGGACCGGCATCACGCCGCGAACGCCGAGACCCTCGACGCCGTTTTCCAGGCCGAAGACCGGCCTGCCCGCCTTGTTGGCCTCGACCACCGTGAACCGGAAAGAGGACAGGTCATCGCCGAACTTCTCCGGGCGATGCGCGCGCAGGAACGAGGTCGCCGGCGCAACGTGGAACTGCAGCTGGACGACGCCGTCATTCGCCTTCAGCGCCGCGAAGCCGGGGACCGTCGCCGCGGCCAGGGCCTCGCGATCGCCGGCGGCGAAGCGCGCCTGGATCTGGGCGTTGCTCGCGATGACATGCGCCATCGACACGGCGCGCTTGACCTCGCTGTCCAGGCTGGTGCGCAAGGTTTCCTGGGCGCTGGTCATTTCGCGGGCGATGGTCTCGGTCAGAATCCGGTTGCCGAGCCGCTGCGTCGAGAAGGCGCCGGCCGCTGCGACGAGTGCGACGGCTGCCGTCAGGGCCATGCCGATGACCGCCCCGACGCCAGTCAGGCGAAAGCGCTGCCGCGGCGTTTGCGGATGGCCCATGTTCAGTCTCCCCGGTCTTCCCACCTCTTTCCATCAAGATATTCAGATATCTGATAATGATCGTTTAACGTTAACCATGGCGCCGTGGCCGGCCGGCACGAAAGCCCGGCACGCTTGCACCGCGAGATAGGGCTGACGGGGTTTGCGCCCCCTCAGGCCGCTTCGCGGATGAAGCGGCTGAGGAAGAGGCGGGTGCGCGGGTGGCTCGGATTGGCCAAGACCTGTTCGGGCGGGCCCTGCTCGACGACGAGGCCGCCATCCATGAAGACGACGCGGTCGGCCGCCTCGCGGGCAAAGCCGATCTCATGGGTGACGACGATCATGGTCAGGCCCTGGCCGGCGAGATCGCGCATCGTCGAGAGCACCTCGCCGACGAGCTCTGGATCGAGCGCCGAGGTCGGCTCGTCGAAGAGCATCAACTTCGGCCGGATCGCCAGCGCCCGGGCGATCGCGACGCGCTGCTGCTGGCCGCCGGAGAGCTGGCGCGGATAGGCGTTGGCCTTCTCGGTCAGGCCGATGCGGGCGAGCAGCTCCATGGCGTAGTCGGTCGCTTCCTTGCGACTGCGGCCATGGACGCCGACCGGCGCCTCGATGATGTTCTCCAGCGCCGTCATGTGGGGAAAGAGATTGAACTGCTGGAAGACCATGCCGATCTGGCGGCGCTGCGCCGCGATGGCGCGGGCCGAGAGCTTGATCAGCCGCTCGCCGCTGAGCCGGTAGCCGATCTGCTCGCCGGCGACCATGATCGAGCCGCGATTGATCGCCTCGAGATGGTTGATGCAGCGCAGGAAGGTCGACTTGCCGGAGCCGGACGGCCCGAGCACGACGACGACCTCGCCCGGCATGACGTCGAGATCGATGCCCTTCAGCACCTCGTTATGGCCGAAGGATTTGTGGACGTTGCGGGCGCTGACCAGCGGCGCGGCGTCGGTCGCAATCGCGCTCATGGCGTCGGCTCCGCAATGACGGGCATGGGTTCGCTCGCGCCACGTTCGCCGCGGGCATAGTAGCGCTCGATAAAGCCCTGGCCGATATTCAGCACGGTAGTGATGACGAGATACCAGATCACCGCCACCATCAGCATCGGGACGACCTCGAAGGTGCGGTTGTAGACCGCCTGCACCGAATAGAGCAGATCGGCCATGGCGATGACGCTGACCAGCGAAGTCGCCTTGATCATGCTGATCAGCTGGTTGCCGGTCGGCGGCACGATCGAGCGCATCGCCTGGGGAATGATGACGCGCCACAGCGCCCGCGCCCGGGTCATGCCGAAGGCGTCGCTCGCCTCGGACTGCCCCTTGTCGACCGAGAGCAGGCCGCCGCGGATGATCTCGGCCATATAGGCGGCTTCGTTCAGCGAAAGACCGGCGATCGCCGCCGTCATCGGCGTGATCAAGTCGTTGGTGTGCCAGCTCACCAGCGTCGGCCCGAACGGGATCGATATCGAGATCTCGGGGAAGAGGGTCGAGAGGTTGTACCAGAAGATCAGCTGAACCAGCAGCGGCGTGCCGCGGAAGAACCAGATGAAGAGGCCGGCGAGCCCGCTGAACAGCCGGTCGTCGGAAAGCCGGGCGATCGCCAGCAGGAGGCCGATGATGACGCCGATCACCATCGCGACGACGGTGAGGCCGAGCGTGACATAGAGCCCGCGCAGGATCGACTCGGCCGTGAACCACTGCGCCACGACGGGCCAGCCGAAATTCGGGTTCCAGGCGACGATCCAGGCGAAGTTGGCGCCGACCGCGAGCACGAAGGCCCAGGTCAGCCAGCGCCCCCATTCGAACGGTCGGTGGGCGTTGGCGACGTCGCGCAACGTCGCCTGCCGATCAGGTGTCAATTGTACTGCGCTGCTCATGGTACGGCCGGCCCCTTCCCTACCGTCCTCATCCTGAGGAGCCATTCCGGCAGGAATGGCGTCTCGAAGGATGCTTCAGGAGGCTCTGGTGACATCTGGACCATCCTTCGAGACGCCGCTGCGCGGCTCCTCAGGATGAGGGCTCCTATGAAAAGCCTGCCCGCTCAGTTCTTCGAGAGGTTGATGCCGGGCTCGCCGATCATGTTGTTGTCGAGCCCCCATTTCTTGAAGATCGCCTCATAGGTGCCGTTCGCCTTGAGCGCCTTGATGCTGGCGAGCAGCACCTCGCCGAGCGGCGAGCCCTTCGGCACGACCGCGCCCTGGAACAGGTCCTGGAAGCCGTTGGCCTTGCCGACCGCGGCGAGCTCGAGATCGCCCTTGGCCTGTTGGACGAAATAGGTCAGCGGCGCCTGCGAGGAGAAGAAGGCGTCGGAGCGACGCGAGCGGACCGAGAGGATCGAGGTCGGCTGGTCGGTGAAGGACATCACCTCCAGCACGGGCTTGCCCTCGGCCGTGCATTTCTCGGCCTGGGCCTTGATCACCTTCTCGGCGGAGCCCGCCGACATCACCGCGATCTTCTTGCCGCAGGTGTCGTCGAGGCTGCCGATCGCCTTCGGATTGCCCTTCTGCACCGCGAAGATCACGAATTCGCGGACATAATCGACGAAATCATTGGCCTCCTGGCGTGTCTTGAAGTCGCCGATCGGGCCCATGGCGAACTGGAAACGGCCGGCGGCGATGCCGCTCAGCGCCGCGGCGAGCCCGCTCACCGTCGCATGCTCGATCTTGACCCCGAGCAGCTGGCCGATCGCGTCGGAGAGCTCGGCGGCCGCGCCGGTCATGGTCTTGGCGTCGGTAACGATCTCATAGGGCGGGAAGGAGCCGTTATTGACCGAGATCATCTTGCCGGCCGTGCGGATCGCCTCCGGCAATTTGGCGCGCAGGGCCTCGTCGACTTTCTGCTCGGGAATCTTGATGCCGGCGTCCTGGCCGAAGGCCGGGCTCTGAAGAAGCGCCGCAGCAAGTGCGGCGGCTCCCGCGAATCTAACGATCATGTTCATGGCAACGTTCCCCTTTTTTGTTGTCAGTAAACCAGCTTGCTGGCTGCTAGGCGGCGAGCTCCGGGCCGGCGAAGCGGCGGTTGGCGAGAACCGGCAATGCCGCGCGCGCCGCGGCGATACGGGCCGGATCGATCTCGGCGTAGATCAGAGCCGGGACCTCGCCGGCACGGGCGACGGCGACGCCGAGCGGGTCGACGACCATGCTCGCGCCGATATTGCGCGGGCCGCATTCGCCGGTGGCGATGACGTAGCAGGTGTTTTCCAGCGCGCGGGCGGTGACCAGCACATCCCAATGCGCCTCCTTGCCAAGGCCGCGCACCCAGGCGGCCGGCAGCAGCAGCACATCGGCGCCATCCAGCGCGAGACGCCGGGCCAGCTCGGGGAAACGGACGTCGTAGCAGGTCATCAGCCCGCATTTCAGGCCGGCGATTTCGAGCAGCGGCGGCACCTCGGTGCCGGGCTCGACATTGGTCGATTCCAGCGCCGAGAAGGCGTCGTAGAGATGGAGCTTGCGATAGGCGGCGACGATCGCGCCGTCGCGAACCGCGACATGGATGTTGAAGACGCGGCCCTTGCCGTTCGGGACATGGATGCAGAACAGCGTCGTCAGCGCCGAGCCCTTGCTCGCCGCGAGCACGCCCTGCATGAACGGGCCGTCGAGCGGCTGCGCCGTCTTCAGCACGATGTCGGGGTCGGTGATGTCGCGGGCCAGGATGCCTTCCGGCAGCAGCAGCAGGTCGGCCCCGGCCGCCTTCGCCTCGCCCAGCAGGCGGACGGAGGTGGCAAGGTTCTCCTGCCACTCGCGGCTGACGGCGAATTGTCCGAGCGCAGCTTTCATCAGTTTGCTCCTTCAAGCGCAGACACGGCCGGGAACAGGGCCTCGGGCGTCAGATCGGTGTCGGCGAGGTTCTGGATGCGCAGCTGCTCGATGAACGCGGCGATCATCCCCCGGTTCGCGGCCAGCCCGCTCTCGTTCCAGCTCTCGGGCAGATCATGCCCGCTGCGTACCAGCTCGTCGATCAGCCAGGGCGTGGTGTCGGCATAACGGCGGCGCTTCTCCAGCCAGACGCGCTGGCTTTCGTCGAGGAGATCGCTCAGCGCCTGCGGCAGCCAGGGCTCGCGGGCGGCGAGCTCGGGCTTGATACCGATGATGTGCATGCCAGGCACGAAGCCGACCTTGGCGAAGTAATCGCGCTCGGCGGCGCGGACATCCGGCAGCAGCGCCCGGAAGCGCGAGCCCTTCGCGAAGAAGCCCTGCGGCATGAACGGCATCAGCACGGCCGCGATCTCGCCGGCGGCGAGGAGGTCGAGCAGCGGTGGCTGGCCGGGCAGAGCCTCGATCAGGCCGGGCTGCGCATAGCGCCCGACGCGGTCGGTGACCGGGTGATCGGCAGCGAGACGGCTGACCGCCCAGAAAGCGTCCTCGATGCCGAGACCGGCTTCGGCCATGGCGGCACGCGTCCAGGTGTTGCCGGAATCCTGCCAGCCGGCGATGCCGATGCGCTTGCCGCGCAATTCCTTGAAGGAGGTCAGCTTGCTGTCTGCGGCCGCGACGACGCAGCGATGGCGGAAACCGCGCATGATGAAATTCGGAATGCCGAAGACGCCGGCCTCGCCGCGAGCGCGGCCGGCGGTGTACCGGCTGAACGAGATCTCGCTGGCGTCGAAGCGCGGGTCGCTGCCGAAATCGTCGGGCAACGCGGCGAGGCGCTCTATCTTCAGCTCGAAGCGGTCGGACGCGAGATCGCCAAGCAGCAGTGGCGTGATGAAGTCCCAGTCGCGCAGGGCCAGCCGGATCACAGGTTTCAAGCCATCGCCTCGCTATGCGGAAAACCTTGGACAGCGGCGAGATTAAATGTTCATTTCTCCTGATCAATCTCTATTACGTTCCTGAACAATCATTTTTGAGTCGATGACCGACGAACCCGACGCCTCCTGGCTGGCAAGCCGCCTGACGCAGCGCACTGCGCGCGGCCTTGCGCTCGATCTGAGCCAGATGATCCGCTCCGGCGTGCTGCCAGTCGGCACGCGGCTGCCGACGGTACGCGAGCTCGCCTTCCGGCTCGGAGTCAGCCCCGGCACGGTCTCCGAAGCGTGGAGCGAGCTGAAGCGGCAGAAGATCGTCTCGGGGCGCGGACGCGGCGGTGCCTGGGTCAGCGGCGACAATGCGACGCCGAGGCCGACCCGGATGGCGAGCGTCGCCGATTTCGGGCCGGACGCGCTCGACCTCTCACTGGCGGTTCCGGACGCCGCGCTGCTGCCGCCACTTCGCGAGGCGTTGGCGCAGGCCGCGAGCGCGGAGAACCTCAACAGCTATGAGCGCACGCCGATCCTGCCGGCTTTGCGCGAGGCGGTGGCGCCGCACTGGCCCTACAGGCCGGACGCCTTCCTCGCCACCAATGGCGGCTACAACGCGGTCTACTCGGTATTGCACGCGACGGTCCTGCCCGGCTCCTGTGTCGCGATCGAGGATCCGACGGCGATGCGGCTGCTCGACATCATCGAAGACCTCGGCGCCGAGATACAGCCTGTCGCCCGGGATGCGGAAGGCCCCCTGCCCGGCGAACTCGCCGCCGCGCTGGAGCGGCGGCCATCGGCCTTCATCTTCCAGCCGCGCACCCATTCGGTCACCGGCCAGCATGTCAGCGCCTCACGGCTCGCCGAGCTCGGCCGCGTGCTCGCCGGCAGCGAGACGCTGGTGATCGAGGATGACGGCATCGGCGATGTCTCGATCCACCCGCCGATCAGTCTGGGTGTGACGATGCCAGAGCGGGTCGTGCATATCCGCTCCTTCTCGAAATCGCTCGGGCCGGACCTTCGGATCGCCGTGCTGTCGGCGCCGGCCATGGTGATCCGGCAGATCCAGTCCTATCGCAGCTTCTCTTCGGGCTGGACCAGCCGGCTGCTGCAGGCCGCGACTGCCTGGCTGCTGACCGATGCCGAGACTGGCCAGCGGGTCGCGGAGGCGCGCGCGGTCTATGCCGAGCGCAGACGGGCGCTGGTCTCCTGCCTGGGTGAACGAGGGCTCGCAATGCCGGAGAGCGACGGGCTGTGCATCTGGGTGCCCGTGGAGTCCGAGCAGTTCGCGCTGGTGACGCTGGCGGCGCACGGCATCGCGGTGCTGCCCGGCAGCAAATGCGCGATCAGGCCGACCGAGCATGTCCGGGTCGCCACCGCGATCCTGACGCAGGACTATGACCGCGTCGCCGGCGCGCTGATCAAGGCGGCTCAGCGAGGCGATCAGCGCTGACGCGGCACTCTCGTATGGGCCGGCAGTTCTTCGTCCTCAAACAGGTCCGGATGCTCAGCAGCGATGCGGGGCAGCGCGTTCAGGATCTCGCGCAGATGGATGCGCATCGCGGTCGCGGCCGTGTCGGCATCACCGGTCTCGAGCGCGTCGACGATGGCGTTGTGCTGGGTGATCAGCAGCGGGATCGGCGAAGTGCCGGGCAGCGAGAGAAAGCGCACCCTGTCGGTCTGGGCGCGGGCGCTCTCGACCACCTTGCCGGCATAGTCGCAATCGACGATCTCGGCGATGGCCTGGTGGAAGGCCTCGTCCAACACGGTGAAGCCGGAATAGTCGCCGCGGCCGGCGGCAGCGGCCTGCTCGGCGATCAGGCGACGTAACCGAGCGACGCCGCCTGGATCGATCAGCCGGCTTGCCGCCCGCGCCAGGGCGCATTCGACCGCCTCGCGCACGAAGCGGGCATTGGCGACCTCGCGCATCGAGATCGTCATGACATAGGTGCCGCGGCTCGGCAGGATCTGCACCAGCCCGGCCTCCGAGAGCTTGATGAAGGCCTCGCGCACCGGCTGCCGGCTGACGCCGAAGCGGCCGGCAATCTCCTTCTCCGAGAGCGCCTCTCCAGGGCGAAGTTCGCTGGCGATGATCGCCTGGCGCAACGCGGCGACAAGCTGCGGTGCGATCGGATCGCGAAGGCGGAGCGAGATGTCCATGAGTCAAACTCCTCGGCCAGCCGGCAGAGATGATACCGGTATGGTGGCCTAACGGCAAACGCCGCCGGTCAGCCCTCGCGTCGCCTCAGCAGATAAGTGTCCATGATCCAGCCGTTCTCGGCCCGGGCCGCCTCGCGCGCGCGAATGATCTCGTCCGAGACCTCTGCCAGCGAACCAGCGGCCAGGATCTCCTGCGGCGCGCCGAGATAGGCGCCCCACCAGATGTCCAGGCCGGCGGGGTCGATCTTCGAGAAAGCCTGCTCGCCGTCGAGCATCACCACGGTGCTGCCGGCATCGTCGCGGAAGCCGCCTTCGGCGAGCTTGCGGCCGGTGGTGATCGTGACCGGCTCGCCGATCCGGTTCAGCACCAGCCGGTGCGCCGCCGCCAGCGCCTGGACGGATGTGATGCCGGGGATGACGTCGTAGTCGAACGCCAGCCCGCGGGCCCGCACGGCCTCGATGATGCGCAGCGTGCTGTCGTAGAGCGACGGATCACCCCAGACCAGCAGCCCGCCGGTCTGATCCTCGCCGAGCTCATCGCGGAACAGGCGCTCATAGCTTTCGGCGAGCGCCACGTGCCAGTCGTCGACACTGCCGCGATAGTCATCGCCCGCAGCGGCGCGCTTCGGCACCGTCAGCGGTACGGTGCGCCAGTTGCCATGCTCGATATAGCGCCGGCAGATTTCCTCGCGCAGCTCACGCAGGGCCGATTTCTCGGCGCCCTTGTCCGGCACGAAGACGACATCGACGCTGTTCAGCGCCCGCACCGCCTGGATCGTGACGTGCTCGGGATTGCCGGCGCCGATGCCGATGATCCTGATCCTGCGCATGGGCACCCCTGTTCCGTTCGAGGCGCCGCATAGCACGCAGGAGTAGCGACCGCTAACCGAGCAGATTGCGGATCGTACGCATGAAGACGCGGGCGCCGGGCGCGATCAGCGCATCGGGGAAGTCGTAGTCGGGATTGTGCAGCGGCGGAGTCTTTTCGCCGGAGCCGAGCAGGAACATCGCCGATTTCGAGGAGCGGCCGAACAGGCCGAAATCCTCGGAGCCGCGCTGCGGCGGAGTCTCACTGCGCGCGACGCCCTCCTCGTCGCAGGCCTGGCGCAGATGCGCGACCGCCTCGGGATGGTTTTCGCAGTGATGGAAGACATCGTGGTAATCCATCGTCACGGAGAGCCCGCCGGCGGAAGCCGCTTCGCGCACCAGGGCCTCGGCCTCGGTGCAGAGCGAGCCCATCAGGGAATCGCTGAGGGTGCGCAGCGTCGCCCAAAGCTCGGCGCGGCCGGGCGTGATGCCGAAGGCAGGCTCGCCCATGCTGGCATGGGTGACAGTGACGAGGCGGTAATTGCCTTCGAGGGCGCCGCCCTGGCCGAGGGTGGTCAGTTCCGGCATCAGGCGGGCGAGCGCCTTCATCGGCGAGACCGCGTGCTCGGGCGTCGCGGCATGTGAGGTGTGGCCAGTCAGCACGATCTTCAGCCCACGCGAGGCGCAATTGGCCGGGCCTTCCGAGAGCCGGACAGCGCCAAGCGGCATGCCGGGCTTGTTGTGCAGTGAGAAGGAGAAGTCGGGCGCGATCTCCTTGAACTTGGGATCGGCGATTACGGCAGCGGCGCCCGCCCCGGTCTCCTCGGCCGGCTGGAACAGCAGGATGGCGCGCCCACGCTGCGGCCGCTGCCGGCCGAGCCCGCGCGACAGCGCCGCGACCGTGGTCATATGGCCGTCATGGCCGCAGAGGTGGCCCTTGCCCGCGATCTGCGAAGTGTGCGGCACGCCAGAAAGGTCCTCGATCGGCAGAGCGTCGAGCTCGGAGCGGATCAGGACGGTCGGGCCAGCCTCGGCGCCTTCATAGATCGCGGCGACGCCATGGCCGCCGAGATCGGTGACGATGCGGTCGGGAGCGCTCGGTTTAAGGAAGCCGACGATCGCTTTTGCCGTCTCGCGCTCCTCGCCGGAAATCTCGGGCGCGCGGTGGAGGGCATGACGCAGCTCGATCAGCTCGACCATGTCGGAATTTGTGAGAAACATGCCTGGCGCTTCCTCGGGTGATTTGGCCCGAGCTTGGCCAGCGTGCTTGCCGGGTTCAACCCCCGTCGCCGCCCGGCGCCTGCAGGCGGCCATGCATCCCGCTCACGCCGCCAGGAGCCCCAGCGCCCGCTCGATGCGCGAGCAGCCGCCGCGGCCGCGCGCCTTGCGATAAGCGCGGCTGAGGCAGCCACTGGCATAGGCGTCGACGACGATGGCATGGACATAGCTCTTGCGCACCACCGCAGGCGTGTTGACCAGCCGCTCGGCGATGGCGCGCATGATGTCGGCGAGCTGGCGCTTGCGACCGCTCTCGCTGGCGGCGATCTCGGTCGACAGCAGGAGTTCGGCAGCCGCGGCATTGGCGGCGAGCATGCGCAGATCCTTACTCGATATCGGCAGGCCCGCAGCCTCCTTCAGATAGGCATTGATGTCAGCCGCATTGATCGCCGCGACCGAGCCGTCCTCGGCGCGGTACTGGAACAGGCGCTTGCCTGGCAAGGTCTTCAGCCGCGTCAAAGCACGGGCGAGCGGAGCATCGTCGCGCCCGCAGGCGATGTCCTTGCCGCCCTTGCCGCGGAAGGCGAGCGCAATATGCCTGCCGGCGACGGAGACATGGCGCTTGAGCAGGGTCGAAGCGCCATGGCTGCCATTGGTGCGGGCATAGACCTCGTTGCCGACGCGGATATGCAAGCGATCGATGATCGCAGCAGCGCAAGCGAGCGCCTTGCCGCGCGAAAGCGTGCGGTCCTTCAGGTCGGCGGCGATGCGCTGGCGCAACCTCGGCAGGGTATCGATCAACCGGCCGAGGCGCTTCAGCTTGCGGCGCTCGCGCACGCGCTCCCAATCGGGATGATAGCGATGCTGGCTGCGTCCGGCTTCGTCGCGGCCGATCGCCTGGAGATGGGCGCGCGGATCGGCGGCGATCAGTACATCCTCATAGGCCGGAGGGATCGCCAGCGAGCGAATGCGCGCCAGCGTCTCTGCGTCGGTGATCTTGTCGCCTTCGGCGTCGCGATAGCCGAAATTGCGGCCGACGCGGACACGGCGGATGGTGAGGTCATCGATGGTCACGCGGCGCAGACGGCTCTTGCTCGCCGCTGCGCTTCCTTTGCCCTTCGTCTCCATCCACGCCTCCGCAGCTCGACCGGCTGCGGAGGAATGCGGGACGGGCCGCGAGGTTCCCTCGTCATTGCGAGCGCAGCGATGCCATCCAGGGGGCGTTGAGCTCTGTGGCTCCTGGATTGCTTCGTCGCTACGCTCGTCGCAATGACGAGAAGCGGACGTTACCGCTTCGCCCGCGCCACGATCTGCGTCGGGTTGACGAAGCGCAGCGCGATGATCAGCCAGATCAGCGTCGTCACCATGTAGATCACCGCCATGGCGTCGATCGACTGCACGGCGCGCACGCCGGCGGCGAAGACGGCGTAGTAGAGCGCCACCACCAGCGTCTGGCTGGTCGGGCCTGCCGTCAGGAAGGTCAGCTCGAACATCGCGATCGTGCGGACCAGCACGAGCAGCAGCGCGGCGAGGATGCCGGGCATCAGCAGCGGCAGCAGCACGTAAATGAAGAGCTTGAAGGTGTTGGCGCCGAAGACGCGCGCCGCCGCCTCGATCTTGGTGTCGATCTGCTCGATGAACGGGATCATCACCAGGATGACGAAGGGCACGGTCGGCACGAGATTGGCGAGCACCACGCCCGACATCGAGCCGGCGAGGCCGGTGCGATAGAGCACGGTCGCCAGCGGAATGCCGAAGGTGATCGGCGGCACCAGCAGCGGCAGCAGGAAGAGCAGCATCACCAGCTTCTTGCCTGGGAAGTCGCGCCGCGCCAGCGCATAGGCGGCCGGCACGCCGATCAGCCCCGACAGGAAGACGACGAGGAAGACGATCTGGAAGGTGACCGTGAGCACGTCGCCGAGTTGGAACTCGGCCCAGGCGGCGCCGTACCAGCGCGTCGTCCAGCCATCCGGCAGCCAGGAGCGCAGCCAGCGTGTCGAGAACGAGCTCGTCACCACCGCCGCGATCATGCCGAACAGGTTGACGATGAAGAAGCCGATCAGCGTCCAGTTGGCCGCGGCCCAGAGCTTGGTGGAAAGGCGGGTGTCCTTGACCATCGGATCAGCCCTTCCCGCCGCCGGCCGGGCCGCGATAGAGCATGCCGCGCAGGCCCAGAACCGCGACGACGATGGCGAGCTGGACCACGCCCATGATCATCGCGACGGCGGAGGCCATCGAGTAATCGTATTCCTCGAAGGCGGCTTGGTAGGCGGCGATCGAGATCACGCGCGTAGGCCCCGCCGGCGCGCCAAGCAGCACCGCCGAGGGGAAGACCGAGAAGGCCTGCACGAAGCTGAGGCAGAAGGTGATCGCCAGTCCGGGCAGCAGCAGCGGCAGGAGGATGTGCTTGAAGCGCTCCCAGGGTCCGGCGCCGAGCGTTGCGCCGGCCTGCTCCAGCGCCGGATCGACGCCGGTGAGATAAGACAACGTCAGGAGAAAGGTGAAGGGGAAGCCGGTGATGACCAGCGAGAGCATCACGCCCCAGTAATTGTGCAGGAGCTTCACCGGGCTTGAGATCAGGCCGATCGCCATCAGCGTCCGGTTGAACCAGCCCTGCGGACCGAGATAGTTCAAGAGCCCTTCGGCGACGAGCACGGTGCCGAGCGTGATCGGGATCACCAGGATGGTGGTGAGCAGGCGCTGGTTCTTCATCAGCCGGACGCGGAAGGCGATCGGGATCGCCAGCAGCAGAGTCAGGATGGTCACCGGCATGGCGAGCCAGAGCGTGGTCGCAATCGTGCCGTAGAGGAAGGAATCCGAGAAGAAGCGCTGGTAGTTCGCCAGCGCCCCGCCTGCCTTCGGATTGAAGGACAGAAACAGCCCGTAGAAGAACGGGTAGATGAACAGCGCCAGCAGAAAGATCACCGCCGGCAGGACGAGCAGGGTCAGCCCGTCGAGGCCACGCGCGGCAAGGCGCTGTTTCAGCGGAATCTCGGCGATGCTGGACGCCGCGCCTGGCACGGTGCTCATGCGCCCTCTCCGAAGACCAGGACGCGATCCGGAGCGGCGGCGAGGCGGATCTCGGTGCCGGGCGCGATACGGCTATCGGCCAGGAAGGTCAGCGGCGTGTCGTCCGCCATCCGCGCAAAGCCGACGAATTCGCGGCCATGGAACTCTGTCGAGACGACCTTGGCCTTGAGCCCCGGCGCGCCATCCGCGACCGGGTGCAGGTCCTCGGGGCGGATCGAGATATGGGCACCCTGCCCGGCCACGACCTGCGACCTTACGCGTCCGGCGACGCCGACCTCGCCGCAGGTGACCGTCGCCTGCCCGTCAGCGACCGAGGCGACGCGGCCGGCGACCTTGTTGCGGAAACCCATGAACTCGGCGACATCGAGATGGTCCGGCCGCGAGAACAAATCCTCCGGCCCGCCGACCTGGCGAATCTCGCCATCGCGCATCACGACGATGCGGTCGGCGAGCGAGAGCGCCTCCTCCTGGTCGTGAGTGACGTAGATGGTGGTGGCGCCGAGCGTGTTGTGGATGCGCCTGATCTCGGCGCGCATCTCGAGACGCAATTTGGCGTCGAGATTGGAAAGCGGCTCGTCCATCAGCACCAGCGGCGGCTGCACCGCGATGGCGCGGGCGATGGCGACGCGCTGCTGCTGACCGCCGGAGAGCTGACCGGGCAGCTTCGTCTCCTGGCCCTGCAGGCGGACCAGCGCGACCGCCTCGGCGACGCGCTGGTCGCTCTCGGCCCTGGGCATGCCGCGCATCTTGAGGCCGAAGCCGATATTCTTGCGCACGGTCATATGCGGGAAGAGCGCGTAGCTCTGGAAGACCATGCCGAAGCCGCGCTCCTCCGGGCGGAGCGGGTCGATGCGCTTCTCATCGAGCCAGATGCCGCCGCCGGTCGCAGGCAGGAGGCCGGCGATCAGGTTCAGCGTCGTCGACTTGCCGCAGCCCGACGGGCCGAGCAGCGCGATGAACTCGCCCTGCTTGATCGTCAGCGAGACGTCCTTGACGGCGTTATGCGTCCCGAAATCGCGGCAGAGCCGATCGAGCCTGAGTTCGCGGAAATTCGCGGCATGTATCGACATGAAGGACCATCAAGTTCGAACGGATGGACTGGAGGCCGCCGACAGGCGACAGCAAGGCGGCAGGCCGGTCAAGGACCGGCCTGCCTGGTGATCGCAGCAAGGCCTATTTGCGCTTGGCGCCGCCGACTTGCTCGTCCCAGATGCGGAAGGCGACGACCATCTTGTCGGGGTCGAGCGGGGTTTCCATCGGGTTCTCGGCGATCAGCTTGTCGTATTCCGGACGGCCGTATTCGCGGATCGCCTTCTGACTCGACTCCGGCGCCATCGAGAGCGGCACGTCCTTCACCGCCGGGCCCGGATAGAAGTAGCCCTCGTCATAGGTATAGGCCTGTTGCTGCGGCGTCAGCATGTGGCGGATCAGGTCGAGCAGCACGGCGAGCTTCTCGTCGGAGACGCCCTTGGGGATCATCATGTACTGGGCGTCGGTGACCCAGTGGAAGCCCTTCAAGGTCTGGATCTTGGCTTCCTTCGGCACGACGCCGAGCACGCGCGGATTGATGTCCCAGCCCGTCGTCGAGACGATGATGTCGCGCGAGCCGTCGCCGAGCTCCTTCATCGTCGCGCCGGTGCCGCCGGGGTAGTATTCGATGTTCTCGCCGAGGGCCTTGAGATAGGCCCAGGTCTTGTCCCAGCCCTTGGCCGGATCCTTGGGATCGCTGTCGCCAAGAATATAGGGCAGGCCCATGATGAAGGTGCGGCCGGGGCCGGAATTGGCCGGGCGGGCATAGAGGAAGCGGTTCTTGTTCTGCTTCGTCCAGTCGAGCAGCTCCTGCGCCGTGGTCGGCGGCGTCTTGACCTTATCGGGCATGTATTCAAGCAGCGGACCGGACGGGTAATAGACCATCGCCATGGCCTGGCCGCGCCCGAGATTATGCATGGCGAGCGCTGGCTTCAGGTAGATGTCATCGGGCTTGGGCAGGTCGGCGGCGAAACGCGGCAGCAACTCGACCCAGAGCTTCTGGTCGATGCCGGCCGAGAGCACGTCGAGGCCGCCGATGACAAAATCGATGTCGACGCGGCCGGCATCCTGCTGCGCCTTCAGCTTGGCCGGCAGCTCCGGAGCGGGTGCCTTGGTGAAGACCATCCGCGAGACGGCCTTGGGATTTGCCTTAGGGTAGTTCTCCAGCGGCGTCTGGACCAGCGCGAGCGCCCCGCCGACATCGATGACGCTGATCGTCAGCGGGGACGCCGGCAGCTTGAGCGTTTGAGCAAAGGCTCCGGGCGCGGCCGCGATACCGGCCATGCCAGCGACGCCGCCGAGGAATGTACGGCGATGGATCGTATCCTGGACCATGATCTCCCCTCCCGGCGGCCTCGCCGCCTGCTGTTTCCCCAGCCCGTGAAAAGCGGGCTCTTGCGGCACTTTTAGCACCGGCTTCTATTGAATTCGCGGCTTTCGGAGTTGACGCCTCCGTTCGAGCCGGTATCCTAGTATACTAGTGAACAAGAGCTTGGCAATGGGCATCGCCGCGGCGAGACAGAGCACCGACCAGATCTACCGGGCGTTGCGCGGCGACATCCTGAACGCGGTACTGCGTCCGGGCGAATCGATCTCGGAAGCGCGCATGGCGCTGCAGTTCGGTGTCAGCCGCACGCCGGTGCGCGAATCGTTCAAGCGGCTGGTCGAGGACGGCTTTCTCGTGGTCGTGCCGCAGGTCGGCACCTTCGTCGCGCCGATCGACCTCGCTGCCGTCTATGACAGCCAGTTCGTACGCGAAACGCTGGAATGCCGGACGGTCGTGCTGGCGGCGCAGAACATCGACGACGCCGGCAAAACCGCCCTCGCCGCTCTCATCCAGCAGCAAGAACAGGCACTCGCCGAGGGTGATCGCGCCGGTTTCTTCCGCGGAGACGAGGAATTCCATGCCGAGCTGGCGCGGCTCTCGGGCCACCCCTCAGTCTGGGGCCTGATCGAGAGCGTCAAGGCCCAGCTCGACCGCGTTCGCTGCCTGTCGCTCGATACCGGCGGCTGGTCCGAGATGATCCTGGGCGAGCACCGCCAGATCGCCGAAGCGGTCAGCGCCGGCGACGTGGCCAAGGCCGAGCGCACCATGCGGGCGCATCTGCGCACCGTCTTCGACGCCATCGAGACGATCGCGCGCGACCATGTCGACGCCTTCGCCGCGAATGGCGGGCTCAGCAAACCCACCTGACGAAGCCGCGACAGACGGCAGCCTAAAGGACAGAGACGATGGAACAGACCTGGCGCTGGTTCGGCCCGGACGATGTGGTGACGCTCGCCGAGGCCCGGCAGGCGGGCGCGCGTGGCATCGTCAACGCGCTCCATCAGATTCCCTATGGCGTGGTCTGGAGCGTCGAGGAGATCGAGATGCGCAAGGCGATCATCGAGGCCGACAAGAGCCTCGGCCTGCGCTGGTCGGTGGTCGAGAGCCTGCCCATCCACGAAGACGTCAAGATCGGCGAAGGCGACCTCGAGACCATCTTCGCCAATTACCGCCAGTCGCTGCGCAATCTCGCCGCCTGCGGCATCGAGGTGGTCTGCTACAATTTCATGCCGGTGCTGGACTGGACCCGGACCGACCTCGCCCAGCCTCTCCCCGGCGGCGGCACCGCGCTGCGCTTCAACCTGCACGAATACGTCGTCGTCGACCATTTCATGCTGCAGCGGCCGGGCGCCGACCAAGGCCATCCGGCCGAGGTGATGGACAAGGCCAAGGCCTGGTTCGAGCGCTCCTCCGAGGCCGACCGGACGAAGCTGATGGCCAACATCATGGCCGGCCTGCCCGGCGCCTATGACCGCTACGACGTGGCGGGCCTGAAGCGCATCCTCGCGCGCTATGCCGATATGAGCCATGACGGCCTGCGCGCCAATCTCAAGCGCTTCCTCGAGGCGGTGATCCCGACCGCGCAAGAAGTCGGCATCCGCATGTGCATCCATCCGGACGACCCGCCGCGGCCGCTGTTCGGCCTGCCGCGCATCTGCTCGAACGAGGACGACATCGCCTTCATCCTCGGCGCGGTCGACAGCCCCTCGAACGGGCTTACCCTCTGCTCCGGCTCGCTCGGCGCCAATCCGAAGAACGATGTGCCGGGAATCGCGCGCCGCTTCGCCAACCGGATCTGGTTCGCGCATCTGCGCAATGTCGCCAAGGATCCGGACGGCTCCTTCATGGAAGCCGAGCATCTCGGCGGCGACACCGACATGGTCGCCCTGGTCGATGCGCTGATGGCCGAGCAGACCCGCCGCAAGGCCGCCGGCTGGACGCACTGGCGCATCCCGATGCGCCCCGACCATGGCCATGAACTGCTCGACGACGCCAAGAAGGGCTCGTTCCCGGGCTATCCGGCCGTCGGCCGCTTGCGCGGGCTGGCGGAGTTGCGCGGCGTGATGACGGCGCTGGCCAGCGTGAAGGGCTACGCCGCCTGAGAGAAGGCGGCAGCCCAGGCGGCTCGTAGAGAGCCTTGGGATTTTCAGTGTTTCGACGAGTCTCGTTGGTGCATCGCCATCACCTGCGGATCGTCGAGAATCTGGTCCCGCCATAGACCGCAGTGTAAGGCACCTGGACGTATTCGAAGGTCTTCCGGGCAATCCTGGCCGGCAATGTGTCCTTCTGCTTTGCAAAATTGGGCAGTGGCCCTGCTCCAAACAGGACTTCGTTCAGATTCAGGCCGACGCCGACATAGAACGTCCGCTCGATCGGATAACCGAGGGCGCGCTCCTTCTTCTCAAACCCTCGCGCATCGAAGCCTGCATGCAGCTCGACATAGCGAAGGGGCGTGTTCTTGAGTCTCTCAAAGCCACTGGCCTTCAAGGCCATGACATAGCGCTGGCGCTCATAGGGAGGCAGGATACCGGCATCAGAGGTCGTGATGCCCGGCCTTTCATAACTGGCGGGCGTGTACATCAAGCGCCAGTCGAGCTTTTCGCGCATGCCCGGAACAGTGTTGCGGATCATTGAGAAGGCGGCGCCGACAGCGTTCGCGGCAATGTCCTCACGCGAGAAACGATGCTTGCCAGCAAAACCGTCCAGAGTCTCGACCAGCCCCATGATACCGAACGCCAGCAGAGCGCCAGTGACCTGGGCGCCGGTGGGATTGGCTGCGTTCGCCCGGATCTGATCGGTCAAGAGATCGGCGATGACAAAGGTCGAGAAGGCGTGGCCAATCTTGTCCATTCCGCCATGTCGCGTGTTCTTTGCAAACCAGCCTTCTTCGATAAATCGAAAGCCGGAATCGCCCCAGCCCCAGTCGCGGAACCCGATGACGGCGATGGCGCCGCCGACGGCTGCCAACTCCCAGCGCACGGACCACAGGTGGTCGCCCAAATGACCGAATGAATAGAATGATGGCGGCGGAGGCAGCGGGGCGGCGTCCCGTTGCTCCACGTTCTCGGACAGAGGAGCACGAGACGGCTTGGCCGAAGGCGCGCGAGCGTCTTTCATTCCCGTACCGGACGTTGCAGCAGACCGCTCGGCAGCCTGCGCCAACGGCATTATTGGACAATATGCCCCCAGCGGCCCGACGAAGCCCGCAAGACAGGCAAGAGCTGTCACACTCAGCGAGCGCCGCTTTGCTGGAGGTCGGTGCGCAAGCGTATTTGTAGGCCAAGGCGGGTTTCCAGACGCCATCGGGCTACCTCAATCTCTGTCCCCATCGAAAGCGATCATCACTGACGCCGCCTTGCGGCGCGATTCATCGCGGGACTTAAAGAGTCGACCGGTAGTGGGGAGAAAGTACCATTCTCACGCATATCATGTCGAGCAGTGACAACTCCGTCTCGAGCCGTCCCGGTAACCACGACCGGGTTGAATGGTCAGCTGACGTGCCTCTAGCGGTAATGCCCGCCCTTTCGGCGGCGGTCTCCTGGCGCCCTCAGGCCAAGATCCGCTGCTCGGCCAGATGCACCAGCCGCCCGCCGGCGATGGTCGCGACGACGCGCGGCTGCGGCTCCGGTGCGACCAGGACGAGGTCGGCACGCTTGCCGGGCGCGATGACGCCACGATCGGAGAGCCCGAGTGCCCCTGCCGGTCCCTGCGAGACCAAGCGCCAGGCGGTGGCGAAATCCGCGGCGCCCTTGCGCGCCAGGATGAAGGGCGCGAGCGGCAAGGCGGGGTAGTAGTAGTCCGAGGCCAGGATGGTGCAGAGCCCCTCGCGCACCATCGCCTCGGCCGCCGGGCAATCGATATGCGAGCCGCCGCGCACAACGTTCGGCGCGCCGAAGACGACCGCCTCGCCATGGGCGGCTGCCTCGCGCGTCGTCGCCTCGTTGATCGGGAATTCGGCGACGGTGACGCCGAGGCCACGATACCAGCGCCGCATCTCGGGCGTCATGTCGTCATGCGACATTGCCGGGACACCGGCAGCGCGCGCCACCGCAGCAAGTCGCTCGACCGAGCCCGGCACCTCGTCCTTGCGGGCCCAGACATTCTCGGCCAGCGCCATGAAGTCCTCATGCGTCAGCCCGGTGCGCTCGACCATCTTGGCGATCTTGCCCGGCCGGCTGCTCGACTTCAGGATGCCGCCGGTGTGGTCGTTGAAGGCGAGCACGCCGACGCGCCCAGTGCCGAGCCAGTCGATGATCTCGGCCTCGGCGGCGAGATTGAAGGTCTCGTGACGCAGGTGAAAGCGCGTGTCCGCGCCGAGATCGGGCTTCAACGCCGCGATCCGCTCGACCAGTTGGCGGGCGTTGTCGGCGCCGCGCAGGCCGGGCTCCCAGGACCAGGTGACGCCGTGGAAGGCGGTGGTGATGCCACTCGCGAGGATGGCGCGGTCGGCGTCGCGCAAAGCGAGGTCGATGTCGAAGGCGACGCCCGGCCGCGGCATGATGTGGCGCTCGAAGGCGTCGCCATGGCAGTCTACTATGCCGGGCAGGACATAAAGGCCGGTGGCATCGAAGCGCAGCGCAGCAGCCGGAGCGGCGCCGTCAAGGGCAGCGATGTTCTCCCCTTCTGTGACGAGGTCGGCACGGATGAGCGTTTCGGTCAGCACCTCGCCGCCGGTGATATGCAGACTCATGCCCCGCCTCGGTCACTGAAAGGACGGCGCGATTGGCCGGTCTTCATGACATGGCGATGACGGGCGCTCAGCCGGCGAGGAGCGCGACGCCTGCAAGCACGAGCCCCCCGCCGGCGACGCGGGCGAAGAGAGGCGCACGGACAGCAAGCGCCCGGGCCAGCAGGATGCCGACGAGGTGGAGCGCGGCCGTCGCGATGACGAAACCGGCAGCATAGGCGAAGCCGCTGGCGTTCTCGGGCAGCTCGGCGCCATGGGCGAAGCCGTGGAAGATGGCGAGGATGCCGCAGGCGAGCGTCCCCGCGGCGAGCGGCGGCGAGGCCTTCAGCGCGACCGCGGCGCCGAGGATGATCACCGAGAAGGCGATGCCCGTCTCGACGCCCGGCAGCGCGCCGCCGGACATGCCCCAGGCGCCGGCCAGCGCCATCGTGCCGACGAAGGCAGCGGGGTAGGCGATACGCGCCTTGCCGCCGACGAGCCCGGCCCAGAGGCCGACCGCGACCATCGCCAGCACATGGTCGAGCCCGGTCAGCGGATGCATCAGGCCGTGGATAAAGCCATCGACCGGCCCGGCGCCGGTATGGGCGAAGGCCGGAGCCGAAACGAGGGTCAGCAGCATGGCAAGAGATCCGGTCGCGCGCATCGTCAGTGTCCTAATCTTCAGCTCAGGGCCGGCGCTTTCAACCCGCCGGCAGTCTCGATGAAATCGACGACCAGGTCGACGCCCTCCCCCGCCCGCGTATTGGTGAAGGCATAGGGGCGCTTGCCGCGCATGGTCTTCGAATCCCGATCCATCACAGCAAGATCCGCGCCGACATGCGGGGCGAGATCGGTCTTGTTGATGACGAGCAGGTCGGAGCGGGTGATGCCCGGCCCGCCCTTGCGCGGGATCTTCTCGCCGGCGGCAACGTCGATCACGTAGATCGTCAGGTCGGCGAGTTCTGGCGAGAAGGTCGCGGCGAGGTTGTCGCCGCCGGATTCGATCAGGATCAAGTCGAGCGTGGGGAACTTGCCGCGCATCTCCGCGACCGCCGCGAGGTTGATCGAGCAATCCTCGCGGATTGCGGTATGCGGGCAGCCACCGGTCTCGACGCCCATGATCCGCTCCTCCGGCAGGGCGCCGGAGACGGTGAGGATGCGGGCATCCTCCTTGGTGTAGATGTCGTTGGTGATGGCGCAGATCTCGTAGCGGTCGCGCATGCGCTTGCAGAGCGCCTCCATCAGCGCGGTCTTGCCGGAGCCGACCGGGCCGCCGATGCCGACGCGCAAGGGGCCGTGTGGAGAGCGGGTCATCGATCAGGGTCCTTGCAGGAGCAGCACCGCATAGCCCGCGGCGATCAGCAGGCAGAGCGGCGAGTAATAGCGGCGATCATAGCTGGCGAAAGGCTCGCGCGGATGCAGCCGCCGCCAGGCCGGCAGGAAGCCGGCAACGCCCCGAAGCAAGAACACCGCCATGATCGCGAAGCCGCCGAGCAGGAGCAGCGGTCGCAAGGCGGCAGTGCCAGGTGTCCCGATCAGAAGCAGCGGCCAGACAGCGGTCACAGCAATCGCCAGCGCGACGAGCAGGCACAGGCCGGGCGACGGCATGCGCTTCGCTCTGGCATTGCCTATGACGGTGGCGATCAGTTCCTGCTCGCTGACGGCCGGCCATAGACCGCCCCGGCCCCAATAGGCATGCAGGCCGGCGATGACGGCCAGGAGCAGCGCCAACGCGATGGCGATGGCGGAAATCATGAGCGGAACAGCCGCGAATACTGGGTCTCGTGCTGCAAGCTCGCGAGGTCGGAGCGGAAGACGCAGCCGCCGAGGTCGTCGAGCGTCATGGCCTCAGCCCGGACCGCCGCCTCGCGCAAGACCGGCGTCAGCCGGGCAATGACCTTCTGGCCATCGGTCTGGCCGACCATGCCGAGTCGGACGGCGGCCGAGACGAGGTTCGCGACGAAGGTGAGCGCGAAAGCTTCGAGCGAAGGCGCCAGCGGCAGGCCATGGCCGCTGGCCGCGACGCCGACCGCAATTGGATAGGAAACGTCGCCCGGCCAGGCGGCGCGCAGCGCGTCGATGGAGGCGCAAGGCCAGGAGGCGGCGATTGCCGAGACGAAGGCATTGCCCTGTGTCACCGTCTCGAGCCGGCGCTCGGCCGAGTTCGCCAGAGCGAGCGCCAGTTCCGCGACCTCCTGCAGCGCCTTGGCATCGCCCTCGCCGCTCGCGCGCCAGGACGCGGCGAAGAGGATGAGGTCGTTGCGCAGCGCGCCGTGCTCGATTAGCGCGTCGAGCCAGTCGGCGAGCCCTTCCGCGTCGGCGAGGTCGCCGACCTCGAACGCCCACTCCAGCCCGTGCGAATAGGCGAAGCCGCCGACCGGAAAGGCCGGCGAGAGCCAGATCATCAGGGGCAGGAGCGCGCCCTGCATGGTCAGTGGTCGTGCTTGTGGCCCTTGTGGCCGTGCTCATGCCCATGATGACCATGGTCATGCTTGTGGCCGTGGTCGTCGTGGTGATCGTGGCCGCAGCCGCAGGACGCGCCATGGGCGTGCTCATGCGTGTGGTGGTGCTCGTGCCCGTGATCCTGGCCATGATCATGGCTGTGGCCGGCATGGGAATGACCATGGTCGTGGCCGTGGTCATGATCGTGATGGGCGTGGCCGTGGTCATGACCGCAATCGGCGTGATCATGGTCATAGGCGCCGCGCTCGGGCTGGAACGGCCGCTCGACATCAGCCATCGCGCAGCCCTGGCCGCGGACCATCTCGGCCAGCACATGGTCGTGCTCGATATAGATCGCGGTCGCGGTGATCTCGGCCGGGGTGTGGCGGTTGCCGATATGCCAGGCGACACGCGAGAGCCGCAGCGGGTTCTCGGCCGTGATCTCGATCAGCTTCTGCGCCGCCGCCTTGATCAGGACGAGCGAGCCGTCCTCGAGCTTGACCGCGTCGCCGTCGCCGAGCGCGGTCGCCTTGTCGAGGTCGAGCAGGATGTCCTGCCCGCCATCGCCTTTCAGCGCGACGCGGCGACGGTTGCGGTCCTCATGGTCGAGGGTCAGCGTCTCGACGACCCGGTCCTGCTTGACCGCGGCCTTGCGGACGACGGAGATGGCGCGCTGCATGGAAAAACCCGTGGCGTGATGGATCAGAGGCGATCGACCGATCGCGGTTCCACCACTTCGATCACCGGAGCGGCGCTGACGCAAGTCCCGGCGATGGCCAAGAAGGCCTGGAGATGGGCCTGCTGCATGTGCCGATCGACATCGGCGCGCTTCTCCCAGCTCTCGACGCTGACGAAATGGCCAGGATCGGTCAGGTTTTCGCAAATGTCATAGCCGAGACAGCCCTGCTCGCGGCGTGTCGCCGCAATGCAGTCGCGCGCCGCCGCGATGAAGCGTTCGCGCTCGGCGGGAATAACCCTGGCGCGGGCGATGACAAGGACGGGATCGGACATGCCGGACGGGTCTCCAGGTTACGCTTGCGCGGGGTACGGCGGAGAAGAGCACTGGGATGCACGGACTAATCGATTACCCGATCCGCCCGTCGGCGAGCCTGTTAGATCGTGCGGCCGATAATCGGGGGAATATCATGCTCAGAATTTCAGCACTGCGCGCCTGCAATTTCGGCAGCGCCCTGGCGGGCCTCTGCCTTGCGGCGGCGCTTCCGCCGGCCGCCCAGGCCCGGACGACGCTGGGGCGCATCAAGCAGCGCGGCCTGCTGATCTGCGGGACGCGCCAGGGCGTCGCCGACTTCATCTCGAAGCCAAGTCGCCGCTCAACCTGCCGCGCGACATGAACCGGCCGTCGACGCAGGGCGGCCTGCAACACGCACCGCCGGTGCGGTGATTCAAGGTTCGAGGCCGAGCATTGCCAAAGAGCGCTCGATCGGCCTCGACCAGCCATCCCGGCCGCGCCGCATGGCATCGCCCAACGCATCCTGCCAAGCATAGGGCGCGTCGGCGCGCAGCAGTTCGATCATCGCCCCTGCCTGTGCAAGGTCCTTGCGACTTTTGACGATCTCATGCGCGCCGCGCCTTTGCGCGACGATGAGCTTGTGGACCGCGAACCGGCCGGGCTGGGGCAACATCACCGGCACGCCCGCGCCGTGGAGCGCGACGGCCGGAACCGGATCGACGATCAGCCAGTCGAGATACTGGAGGGGCGTCGCGCCGGCGGCGAGCCCCTTGAGCGGCATCGGGTCACGATCGCTGCGGCCACGCTGCGGCGTCAACAGGTCGACGACGAAGCCCTGCGCGTCGCGAAAGCGCGAAGGCGGCGCTTTCGGATCGAGCCCAGGCACGGCGGAAAAGCTCGGCTCGGCGCGCCGCAGGATCGCCAACATGCTGTCGCCCTGGATATCCGCGTCGAGAGCCAGGTCTGCGGTGGCCAGGTCGAGATCCTGCGTCATCACGCTCGCAGCCGGCAGGACGGCCCCGAGCAGAGGTGGATAGCACTGATAGGCCGCTGTGCCGACCAGCACGGCGCCACGCCGGAAGAGACCCGCATGGGCGACGGAATCAGCGACCTTGCCAAGCGCGGTCGTAGGCCCAGGGATGAGGCGACGCAGCGCCGCCACCAGCCGGCGACGCTCTTCCCGACGGGCCATCTCGGCGCGAGCGCCCTCGGCACGCACGAGCACTTCGGGGTCATCGGCACGACCAAGATGCTCGACCGTGCGGCTGGAACCGACCCATCGCTGCAGGCGCAGATAGCGGATGCCGGCGACAGTCGTCGCCACGACCGTCGCCTCGTCCGATGACGCCGTCTCGACCTGCTGCTGCAGATCGGCATAGAGCGTCTGGATATTGAGCGGGATGCGCTGCATCTCGATTTAGTAGCACAAATCGATATCTGTGCTACTAAAAGTCAACTTGGCTTTCAGCGCGGCAGCCCTAGACGGCAATTTTCTTTAGCCATCTACAAGAAAGAGAGGCCCCGCAGGCGTCAACCGTAGGGGTGCCGGCCGCTCAATGCCGGCGGGTCCGGTCCGGCAGCTTGTCGATCGCCTTGTCGGCGCCCTGATCCTTGCCGAGCACGCCTTCGCGCAGGACCTTCGTCGCCGCGTCCTGTTTCTTTTCCGGGGACGTCTTCAGCGGCTTCGTCGCCTTGGTGGCCTTAAGGCCGATCTCCTTCGGCTTCTTGCCATCATTGCGGGCACTGGCGGCGAAAGTCGCGAGCGCTTCTGGCTGCTGGCCCTTGGGCCCGGCGGTCTTAGCCATGGTTCCCTCCCTGTTCTGCGATGGGAGGGAACGTGGAGGTGGCGGGCGATGTTCCAGCCCACGCCGCCGCTCAGAACAGGAAGTAACGCTGCGGGCCCTACTCGGCACCCGCATCCAACGCCCGCCATTCGGAGAGCTTGACCGTTCCGGACATGTCAGGCTGCGCCTTGCCTGGCAGGATCGCAATATACTCCAGCGAATGGCCGTCCGGATCGTCGAAGTAGACGCTCGCTGCTGGCATCCAGGGAAAGACCACGGGCTCGTCGATCTCAGGACCGCCACCGCCATTGCGAGGCACGATGCCTTTCGCGCGAAGCGCCTGGACCGATTGTTTCACCTCATCCAGACCCGTGTGGAAGGCGATGTGAAGTCTCAGGCGCAGCGGAGAACTCTGAATCGACCAGAGTCCGAGCATCGATCTGTCACGCCCGCCGACCCAGAAGAAAGCCGCATTGCGCGCTGGAACCGTATGGGCAAGTTCGAGGCCGACGATGTCCCGGTAAAACGCGATCGATCGCGAAAGGTCCGACACCGTGAGATGGCTCTCATATAGGCCCTTGATCGGTACCATGACGATCCACCGAGAAGTGCGCCGGCAACGACATGATCTCGAATTCGCCGACTGCAAAGAATTGCAATAGCGATAACTCGGAGCACTCAGAACAGGAAATAGCGCTGCGCCAGCGGCAGCTCCTTCGCCGGTTCGCAGACTAGCAACTCGCCATCCGCCACGACGGCATAGGTCTCCGGATCGATCTGGATGTCCGGCGTCGCGTCGTTGTGGATCATGCTCTTCTTCGAGATGCCGCCGCGGGTGTTCTCGACCGCGACCATCTCCTTGTCGGTGCCGAGCCGACCCTTCAGACCGTTCGCCATCGCCGCCTGCGAGACGAAGACCAGCGAGGTCGAGGTCACCGCCTTGCCGAAGGCGCCGAACATCGGCCGGTAATGAACCGGCTGCGGCGTCGGGATCGAGGCGTTGGGATCGCCCATCGGGGCCGCAGCGATCATCCCGCCCTTGACGACGAGGTCGGGCTTGGCGCCGAAGAAGGCCGGCGACCAGACGACGAGGTCTGCGAGCTTGCCGACCTCGATCGAGCCGATATGCCGGGATATGCCGTGGGCGATCGCCGGGTTGATCGTGTACTTGGCGACATAGCGCTTCGCCCGGAAATTGTCGGCGCCGGTGCCGGCGTCCTGCGGCAGCGGCCCGCGCTGGACCTTCATCTTGTGCGCGGTCTGCCAGGTACGGGTGATCACCTCGCCGATGCGGCCCATGGCTTGGCTGTCCGAGGACATCATCGAGAGCGCGCCGAGATCGTGCAGGATGTCCTCGGCCGCGATCGTCTCCTTGCGGATGCGGCTCTCGGCGAAGGCGAGGTCCTCCGGGATCGACGGCGACAAATGATGGCAGACCATCAGCATGTCCAAGTGCTCGTCGAGCGTGTTCACCGTGAAGGGCCGGGTCGGATTGGTCGAGGACGGCAGCACGTTCGGCAGCCCGGCGACCTTCATGATATCGGGCGCATGGCCGCCGCCCGCCCCTTCCGTGTGGAAGGCGTGGATGGTGCGGCCCTTGAAGGCCGCGACGGTATCCTCGACGAAGCCCGACTCGTTCAGCGTGTCGGTGTGGATCATCACCTGGATGTCGTATTCGTCGGCGACCGAAAGGCAGTTGTCGATCGCGCCCGGCGTCGTGCCCCAGTCCTCATGCAGCTTGAGGGCGCAGGCGCCGGCCTCGATCATCTCGATGAGCGCGCCGGGCAGCGCGGCATTGCCCTTGCCGGCGAAGGCGAGGTTCATCGGGAAGGCGTCGGCCGCCTTGATCATCTGGCCGAGATGCCAGGGGCCGGGCGTGCAGGTCGTCGCCAGCGTGCCATGCGCCGGACCGGTGCCGCCGCCCAGCATGGTGGTCAGCCCGCTCATCAGCGCATCCTCGATCTGCTGCGGGCAGATGTAATGGATATGGCTGTCGAAGCCGCCGGCAGTGACGATCTTGCCCTCGCCGGCGATGACCTCTGTACCGGGACCGACAATGATCGTCTCTGACGGGTTGAAATTGCCGAAGCCGGCCTGAATATCGGGATTTCCGGCCTTGCCGATCGCGCAGATGCGCCCGGCCCTGATGCCAATATCGGCCTTCACGATGCCCCAATGGTCGAGGATCAGCGCATTGGTGATGACGGTGTCGACGGCGCCGTCGGCATTGCGGACCTGGCTCTGGCCCATGCCGTCGCGGATGACCTTGCCGCCGCCGAACTTCACCTCCTCGCCATAGGTGGTGAAATCCTTCTCGACCCTGATGACGAGCTCGGTATCGCCGAGGCGGACCGTGTCGCCAGTGGTCGGGCCGAACATCGCGGCATAGGCATTGCGCGGAAAGGCGAAGGGCATGGGCTATCCTCGTCAACCAGCCCGCTAGGCCGGCATTTCATCGATGCTTCGGGCAGCCGCGGCGGCAGCCTGATCGAACAACAGGTCGAGCGCGGAGCTGAGGCTGCGACAACCGGCGGCGACATCGATCGCGAATTGCAGCCAGTCGCGACGGCGCGCAACATCCCAGGCAGCCGGTGGGTCCTCGGCCAGTTCACGCAGGCCGCTGATCTTGTCGGCCAGCCGCAGCAGGCGCGCCGCCTCGGTCTTCTCGCCGATCGTCTCGATCTGCATGCGATGCCGCTCCGCCTCCGGCAGGCTCTTGTCGTCGCTCACTTCGGCGACGAGCGATGCAACTCGCGGGCCGAAGACGTTCTCGATCTCGTCGCTGGTGATCTTCGTCTTCTCGACCGCGTCATGCAGCCAGGCCGCCGCGACGAGCTCGGCATCGGGCTCCTCCAGCGCCTTGGCGAGCAGATCGGCGACTTCGGCGAGGTGCAGGAAGAAGGGCGGGCCGCTTTCGCCTTTGCGCACCTGACCGGCGTGAATGCGAACAGCAAAACCAGCCGCATGCGTCACCAGCGCGATCTGGTCGCGCAGCAAGTTATCGTCTTCGCGCATCAGGGCACCCTCCCGGTCGCCAATCCGTTCACGGCGTCACCTCGCCGAACCGCGTCGCCTCCGAGGCGGCAAGAGGCCAACGCCTTGATGTGCGGACAGATCCATCAGCTGCCATTGGAGAGCTCTCCTTCCCCGGTTGGCGGTTCCGCCGGTGCCACAGCCACCTTCTTCTTCACCAACGGCTTCTTGCGCCGCTTCGGCTTGCGGCGGGGCAATTGCGCTTCCTGCAGCATTTCCAGCTGAACCTGCTGAATCTCGGCGAGGCGCTGCCATTGCCGCGTGATCAGATGGTCGACCTTCTCGTGCAGGTGCCGGACCTCGAGCTCGGCCTTGAGGTTGACCTGGTAATCGTTGAACGAGCGCAGGCGATCCTTCGCTTCCTGCCGCTTCTGGCTCATCATGATGATCGGCGCCTGGATGGCCGCGATGCAGGACAGCACGAGGTTGAGCAGGATGAACGGATAGGGGTCGAAAGCGCCCGTCCCGGCGACGACGTTGACCAGCATCCAGACCGCCAGGACGACGCCAAAACTGATCAGGAAGGCCCATGAGCCGCCGAAGCTGGCAAGCCCATCCGAGAGACGCTCGCCGAGGGTGCGGTGCTCCTCGAAATCGTCCTCGACATTCTCGGCGATGGTTTCCTGCCGGGCGATGCTTTCAGCAACCTCGCGATCGAGGTCGGTGTACTCGCCGTGCTCCTCGCGCAGGATCTCCTCGACATAGCGGGTGCGATAGCGCGCCAGCTCCTTGAGGCTGATCAGGCTGTGATCATCGAGATCGGGAAAGTCGCGCCGGATATGCTCGACCAGCGAGGGCCGCAGGGTTCCGAGCGCGATCAGGCTCTTGCGACTGAGCTCCGCGCCGCTGATGGCGCAGATCCCCCGTTTTGCCTTGCCGCTTTCGAGCGTCGGGGGCGATGGGAGTGCAGCATCGTCTTGCATGGCGGTCTGGCCTGAGGATCGTTCGAGCATGGCAGCTGCCTCGGGCTGACGGAAGCCGGCAACGTTCGCTCACAAGGCTGAAGCGAAATCTCGTCGCAAATGCGATCTCAGGCGCCGCCTCACAGCTTGCCCATGACCTCCTGGCGGAAACCGTAGACCTCGCGCTTGCCGGCGAGCGCGACGAGCCTGACCTCCCGTGTCTGCCCCGGCTCGAAGCGAACTGCCGTGCCGGCCGGAATGTCGAGCCGGAAGCCACGGGCCCTGTCGCGCTCGAAGGCGAGCGCCGGATTGGCCTCGAAGAAATGGTAATGCGAACCGACCTGGATCGGCCGGTCGCCAGTGTTGGCGACGGTGAGCGTCAGACTCTCACGACCCTCGTTGAGGATGAGATCGCCCGGCAGCGTCGTGATCTCGCCCGGCCTCAGCCGACCGGCCGAGCCGCGGATCGGCTCATGGACGGTGACGAGCTTGGTGCCGTCAGGGAAGGTCGCCTCGACCTGGACGTCGTGGAGCATTTCGGCGATGCCGTCCATGACCTGATCGGCCGAAAGGACATGGGCGCCGGCCTCCATCAATTCGGCGACGGACTTGCCGTCGCGCGCACCCTCGACCACGAAGTCGGTGATCAGCGCGACGGCTTCGGGATGGTTGAGCTTGACGCCGCGCTCGAGCCTTCGCCTCGCCACCATGGCAGCCATGGCGATGATGAGCTTGTCCTTCTCGCGCGGCGTCAGATTCATGCCTTGACCTTTTCTTTCTCGTCTTCGTCGACTTCGTCCTCGGAGACTTCGGCGTCGTCCTCTTCCTCGCCGTCCTCGTCCTCTTCGCCTTCCTCTTCCTCGTCCTCTTCGTCTTCATCGTCGAGGGTGGCGTATTCGTAGGCGAACACGATTTCGCCCGTCGCCGGATCGAAGCTGCTCGAGGTCGACTCGTCGAAAGCCTCGATCAGCATCTCGGCATCCTCGGGGCCGTCGACATCGAAGCGGCGCACGGCCTCTTCGCCCTCGCCCTTCAGCGCGAGCTCGATCGCCCAGCCGCGGGAGCCGGTATCATAGACGCATTTCAGTCCCTGGATTGCCAGCATCACGCTCTCCTCAGATTGACCAGGTGCGCGGCAGCGCACGGCCGATCAGATGCCCGAGCAGCATGACGAGGGCGCGACGCAGCGCCTGCGCGTCGGCGGAGAGAAGGCGGATCAGAAGGAAGCCGTCGAGGATGCCGGCGCCGGCCTCGACCTCGGCGAAAGCGGGATCGCCCGCGAGCAAGGCGCGGATTTCGGAGAGCTTTTCGGGCTGACCCGGGCCTATGGCGAAGACGGTCGCGGCGGCCCGCGCGCCCTGCCCGACCGCCTTGCGACCCAAGGTCGCGTCGATGGCGCCATTGAGCCTGAGGTCCTCGGCGAAGACCAGCCGGCCCTCGCGGCGGATGCGCCAGCGGTCACGCAGCTGGCCGCGCGACAGGCTCTCGCCCATGGCGGCGCGGCCGAAATAGAGTGTCTCGGCTGCGATGAACGTAGCGGCGGGCGCGAGATCGACATCGAGGCTGCGCGACAGGCGCGAACCCGAGAACAGGATCGTCTCCTGCGGCAGCCAGGCGAGCTCGGCGCCATCAGCGACATCGATGTGGGTCTCGACCCGCGTCTTGCTGCCCTGGCTGCGATAGATCTTCTCTGCCGCCTGCGTCGTCACGACCGCCTGCGCGCCGGCATCGAGGGCGATCTGCGTAACGGCGCGGTCGCCGCCCGCCATGCCGCCGGCAGTGTTGATCAGCACGGCCTCGCAACGCCCGTCATAAACCGTCGGAAAACGGGCGCGGTAGCCGCCGCTCTCTGCGACCTCCAGCCGCATGGTGCGGGCACCGACCTTGCCGAAGCGCAAGCGCACGCCGCCGTCGGCGCGGACATAGTCCGGCAACAGCGGCTCGGGTGATTGCGGCAACGCAGGCGCGAACATGGGAGACTCTGACGATCCTGCGCAGTTTTCCGCGCAATGCGTCAGCTCGCAAGGTCGCCACGCGGCTCCTCTGCCCATATTCTAGGCAGAGCAGCCTCAGAGGCTGACTTCGCCGTTGTCCTCGCCATCCCAATATTTGATGCGCTGGGCGCCGACCTTGATCATCACCAGGCCGGGCGTGTCGACGCCCTTCTCGAACCAGGCGTCGAGGTCGGGATTCCAGTGCTCGGCGAAAGTCTGCTTGTCGCGGATCAGGTCGGCCCTGCCCTCGACCGCGACGAAGAAGCCGTCCTTGCCGGAGAATTGCAGCGCGACCGTCGGATCGCGCTCGATATCGCCGACCATCCGCGTCGAGTCGTCGGTGAAGTAGAAGGAGTCGCCGTCATACTCGACATCGGCGTTGTTGCTCATCGGCCGCGCCGCCAGCTCGCCACCGTCAGTCCGCGTGGTGA
This sequence comes from Allobosea sp. Tri-44, assembly GCF_004123845.1. Taxonomy (GTDB): domain Bacteria; phylum Pseudomonadota; class Alphaproteobacteria; order Rhizobiales; family Beijerinckiaceae; genus Allobosea. Next base: position 281,271 of record NZ_NBDP01000030.1, read on the forward strand.
GAAAGGCGATGTCGATGTCGCGCATCTTGGCGGCGATGTCGTGAAGGTTTCTGCTGGCCATGGCTGCCTCCGGCGAGTTCGGGTTCTCGCCATCTACGGCCGGAAGGCAGCGAAGTTCCCGCGCCTCAATGCGCCGCCAGGAAGCGCCCGACCTCGTCGCGCGTCGGCGTACCGGCGCGGCCGCCGAAGCGGGTGCATTTGATCGCCGCCACTGCCGAGGCGAAGCGCACCGCCTGGCGCTCGCCCTGCCCTTCGGCCAGAGCCAGAGCGAAGGCGCCGTGCCAGACATCGCCAGCGCCGAGCGTATCGACCGCCTCGATCGGAAAGGCCGGCAGATGGGCGATCCCGCCATTCTCCATGAAGAGGACACCGTGCGGCCCGAGCGTCACGGCCAGCCAGTTCTGTGCGTCGCGCGCCAATGCCTCCAGCGCCGCCTGCGGCTCCTGTCCGCCGGAAATTTCGCTCAGCGCCTTCTCGCTGAAGGCGACATGGCTGGCGGTAGTCACCATCTCCGGATGGGTCGGCTGGCGGTCGCCATCGATGACGCCGGGCACGCCGGCCTTGCGAGCGAGCTTGAGCGCCGCGAGCGAGCCCTCGCCCCAGCGCGTATCGACCAGCACGCCATCGACGCCATCAGGCAGCGCCTCGGGCAGCCAGTCGGTCGTCAGCGGCGTCTTCGGATCGGTGTAGGAGACGACCATGCGCTCGCCCTGGGCGTCGATCAGGATCGAGGAGACCGGCGAGCGCAGGCCGGGGAAGCGCGGCGAGAGCGAGGTATCGACGCCGTCCTGCTGCAACTGCCCGACGATGGTGTCGCCGACCGCGTCGTCGCCCAGCCGCGTCGCCAGCCAGGCCTTGCCGCCGAGCCGGCCGATCGCAGCCGAACCGCTGCCGGCACAGCCTCCGCCGGTGACGACGAGATCGCGCGCCCGGTCCTTCTCGCCGGGGTTGGGCACGCGTTCGACGCTGTAGACATAGTCGAGCGTCGCGATACCGAGACAGAAGACACCGGCCATACCGCTAAGAGCTCCTAACAGAACCTGAGGGGGTCGCGACGCCGGCAATTCGTCCGCTCCGCCAGGAGCAGCGAGAAGCCGATACCGTTGGTATCGGCAAGCGTTGCGACGCCGCGGACGGGCGAATTCCCGGCGCCGAAGGTGGGCTTTGGAGGGCCGCCTGCGGTGTCGAACCGACTTGCCGATACCAAGGGGTATCGGCTGCGCGCTTCTCCTAGCATCCGTCTCCTCCAAAACCCATCGAGACCCCCTCAGGTTCTGTTAGGAGTTCTTAGGCTCCGAACCTGAATTCGCTGATCTGGCGGTAGACCTCGCCGGGGCGCAGCACCGTCGAGGGGAAATGCGGGAGATTGGGCGAGTCCGGCACGTGCTGCGGCTCGAGCGCGATGCCGGCGCAGGCGCCGTAAGCCGCGCCGTCGAGCCCCGGCACCGGCGTATCCAGCTTGAAGCCGTCATAGACCTGCAAGGCCGGTTCGGTGGTCCAGACCTCCATGGCAAGACCCGAGCGGCGCGAGCGCAAGGTCGCGGCATGGGCGAGTTCGAGACCGGTCGCAGCGGCGGGCTCACGGCGATCGCGGCGGAGCAGGTAATTGTGATCGTACCAGAAGCGCGAGCCGTCCGGATTAGCGAAGCGGACCGGCCGGGATTTGCGGAAGTCGAAAGGCGTTCCCTCGACCGAGGCGACCGAGCCGTCCGGGATCAGCTCGGCATCGACCGGCGTGACCAGGTTGGCGCGGACTTCGAACTCGTGATCGAGAATGTCCGGGGCATCGTCGAGACGGAAATAGGAATGGTGCGCCAGGTTGACGATCGTCGGCGCGTCCGTGGTGGCAGTGAGCTCGATCCGCAGGGTCGCGGCGCCGATCAGGGTATAGCGGCAGAAGACGTCGAGCGTGCCGGGATAGCCAGCATCGCCTGCAGGGGAGACCAGCGCCAATGTGGCGCTCGCCTCGTCATGATGCACCAAGGTCCAGGGCCGCTTGCCGAAGCCCTGCCCGCCGCCATGCAGCGAGTTCCGGCCGTGCTCGTTCAGCGGCGTACTGTATTCGACACCGTCGAGTGTGAAGCGGCCGCCGCCGATGCGGTTGGCGAAGCGGCCGGCGATCGCGCCCATATGCGGGGAATGCCTGGGATAATCGGCGAAGTCGGGAAAGCCGAGCACGACCTGCTGGCGCCCGCCCCCCGGCAGCGGCACGACGAGATCGCGCAGTACCGCGCCCCATTCCATCACCCGCGCCTCGGCGCCGGAGGCCGAGCGCAGCACGGCCTCGTGGATCGGCGTGCCGTCGTCGAGATGGCCGAACAATGTCTTGGTCAATGTCCGAAAGCTCCGCTGGGTCTGTCAGGCTCCGAAGCGGATGCCGTCGATATCGGTGTGGACGAAATCGTTGCCCTTATAGGCGAGCGGCACGCCCGAGGCGCGCGCCGCCGCATAGGCGAAACAATCGCCCATATTAAGGCGGGCCGGATGGCCGGCGAGATAGTGATAATGAGCCGCACAGAGATGGGCAGCCGCGCCGATCGCCGCATCGATCGCGACGATCCGAATCCCTGTTTCTTCCGTGAAGTCGCGGACGATCTCGTAGGCCTTGTCGATCGAGACCCGCTTGACCGCCGCAATTCTGGTCGAAGCCTCAAATATCGCCAAGGGAGAGGTCACGTTTTCGGAAGCCTGCGCCAAGGCCCCTCTGAAGGCGATTGCCTCGGGCTCTTCGAGCAGATTGGCGACGATAACCGAGGCGTCGAGGAACATCAGGCGTCGCCGTACTCACGATCCCAGAACTCTTTGTGAGTCAGGCCGTCGTCGACCGTCGGATACTGGGCAAGCCTTTCCTGCGCCCGGCGCGTGGCTGCCTCGATCCTCTCGCGCCGTTCCGCTCGCTGCTTCAGCTCGTTGTCCACCGCCAGGCCGATCGCCGCCTGAAGCGAAATCCCATCCTGACGAGCCAGCTCACGCACCTGCCGATCGATCTTTTCGTCACGCACCAGAATGCCCATGCGAGCCTCCCTGATATCATCTGATGATATCAGGGAGCATATCAGCCCGCAATCTACGCCTTCACCACGCCCCTGTGTTAGGCATGCTCAGCCAAGGCTCGGCCGGCGCCTTTGGCTCACCCTTCTGCAGGATCTCGATCGAGATGTTGTCGGGCGAGCGGACGAAGGCCATGTTGCCGTCGCGCGGCGGCCGGTTGATGGTGACGCCAGCCTTCATCAGCTTGTCGCAGGTCGCGTAGATGTCATCGACCTCATAGGCGAGATGGCCGAAATTGCGCCCGCCGGTGTAGGCCTCCGGATCCCAGTTGAAGGTCAGTTCCAGCGTCGGGCGGCCGCGGCTGCCCTGCTCCTTTACCGCAGCGGCATCATCCGGCGCAGCCAGGAAGACGAGCGTGAAGCGGCCCTTCTCGTTCTCGATCCGGCGGGTTTCGACCAGGCCGAACTTGTTCACGTAGAAATCGAGGGCGGCATCGAGGTCGGTGACGCGGACCATGGTGTGGAGATAGCGCACTATTCGTCTCCCGGGGTTGATCTGGCTGATGGATCGGGCCAAACCGGCGCCAATCCAAGAGGGTTGGCGCGGAGCTGTCATGAGCGGAACGCAGGATCGCACGCCGAACCCGACGGGCACGGTGTCGCCCGCCGAGGTGGCGCGGGTCAAGCAGAAGGCGGCGACGCTCTCGGTGATTGCGAGCGTCGTGCTGACGCTTGCCAAATTTGCCGCAGCGATCCTTTCCGGCTCGCTCGCGCTGATGACGGACGCCCTGCAGGGGCTGATCGACATCGGCTCGACGATGTTCACCTGGTTCGCCGTGCGCGCCGCCGACAAGCCGGCCGATGACGAGCACCATTACGGCCACGGCAAGTTCGAGGCGTTGGCGGCGCTGCTGGAAACCGCGATCCTGTTCGGGCTCTCCGGCGCGATCCTGTGGGAAGCGGCCAATCGCCTGTGGAGCGGGGCTGAGCCGCATGTCGCGGTGACGCCGCTGGTGATCGGCGTACTGCTGTTCTCGCTGATGGTCGACGCGACGCGCTGGCGCACCCTGACCATGGTCGCCAAGGAGACCCGCAGCGAGGCGCTCGCGGCCGAGGCGCTGCATTTCGCCACCGACTTCGTCGGCACGGCGCTGGTCCTGCTCGGCCTGGTGCTGACGCGGATGGGCGTGCCGATGGCCGACAGCGCGACCGCCCTCGCCCTCGCCGTGTTCATGATCGCCACCGCCATCAAACTGGGGCGGCGCACGGTCGACACGCTGATCGACGCAGCGCCGAAGGGGCTCACCGAACGCTTGCGCGACGCCGCGCAGGGCGTGGCCGGCGTCGTCAATGTCGAGTGGTTGAGGCTGCGGCCGGCGGGCGGTGTGGTGCAGGGCGAGATCGGCATCCAGGTCTCGCGCACCTTGCCGCTCGACCGCGTGACCGCGATCAAGGACGACCTGTTGCGGGCGCTGGCCGTCGTCGAGCCGGATTCGGCGCTGACCGTCACCGCCAACCCGGTCCAGGTCGATGACGAGACGGCGCTGGAACGCGTGCTGCTGATCGCGCTGAAGATGAAGGTGCCGGTGCACCATGTCAGCGTCCACACCATCGGCGAGCGGCTCGCCGTCTCGCTCGACATGGAGGTCGACGCGGTGCTCCCACTCGGCGAGGCGCACGAGATCGCCACGCGGCTGGAGAACGCGATCCGCGCCGAGTTCGGGGGTGAGACCGAGGTCGATACCCATATCGAACCGATGGAGACCGGCCAGCCTTCCGGCCACAACGCGGCCTGGGAGGTGGTCGAGGCGATCGGCAAGGCGATTGCGCAGGAGGCGGCGCGCGTAGCGGAAGCCGGCGGCCCGATCCGCGACATCCACAGTGTCCGCGTGCGCGAGACCCGCAACGGCCTCGTGGTTAATTATCACTGCCGCGCCGATGCGACGCTCGACGTCGCCGCCGTGCATCGCGCTGTCGACAAGATCGAGCGCAAGGTTCGGGAGGCCAGGCCGGATGTCTGTCGCCTGGTCAGCCATGCCGAGCCGGCAGTTGTGTCCGACAAGCCCTACGCCTTGCCCTGACGGCTTCCGCTGCCGCCTCAAGGTTCATAAGACAAGAGCGACTGAAGGAAGCGAACGAACATGCGCGCCGAAGACGCCCCCCTCATCCGCCTCGAGGACTATCGCCCCTCCGACTGGCTGATCGACACCGTCGATCTCGACATCGTCCTCGATCCGACGCGGACCAGAGTGCGCTCGCAACTGCAGCTGCGGCCGAACCCGGCCGGCCATGCCGGCGCGCCGCTGGTGCTCGACGGCGACGAGCTGACGCCGGATTCGATCCTGCTAGACGACGTCCCACTCGACCCATCCGCCTATTCCCTGTCGGCGCAGGGGCTGACGATCCACGCGCCGCCGGCGCGGGCGTTCTCGCTCCGGATCGAGACGACGCTCGACCCCGGCGCCAACACCAAGCTGATGGGGCTCTATCGCTCCAGCGGCGTCTACTGCACGCAATGCGAGGCCGACGGCTTCCGCCGCATCACCTATTTCCTAGACCGGCCGGACGTGATGAGCGTCTATACGGTCAGACTCGAGGCGGAGAAGACGCAGGCCCCGGTCCTGCTCTCCAACGGCAACCTCGTCGCGGCCGCCGAACTGCCCGGCGGCGAACGGCATTTTGCCGTCTGGCACGATCCGCACCCGAAACCGGCCTATCTGTTCGCGCTAGTCGGCGGCAAGCTCGACCATGTCCGGCAGGATTACATGACCGCGGACGGCCGCAAGGTCGAGCTCGCGGTCTATGTCGAGCCAGGCAAAGCCGGGCGTGCCGGCTGGGCGCTGGACTCACTGGTGCGCTGCATGCGCTGGGACGAGCGGGTCTTCGGCCGCAACTACGATCTCGACGTGTTCAACGTCGTCGCCGTGTCCGACTTCAACATGGGGGCGATGGAGAACAAGGGCCTCAACATCTTCAACGACAAATACGTACTGGCCGACCCGCTGACGGCGAGCGATGGCGACTATGCCTCGATCGAGGCCATCATCGCGCACGAGTACTTCCACAACTGGACCGGCAACCGCATCACCTGCCGCGACTGGTTCCAGCTCTGCCTGAAGGAAGGGCTCACCGTCTTCCGCGACCAGGAATTCTCCTCCGACGAGCGCTCGCGCCCGGTAAAGCGCATCGCCGACGTGCGCACCCTGCGCTCGACGCAGTTCTCCGAGGATGCCGGCCCCCTCGCCCACCCGGTCAGGCCGCGCGCCTACAAGGAGATCAACAACTTCTACACGCCGACGGTCTACGAGAAGGGCGCGGAGGTGATCCGCATGCTCAAGGTGCTGATCGGCGAGGACGCCTTCACGCGCGGCATGGACCTCTATTTCGAGCGCTGCGACGGTACGGCTGCGACGATCGAGGAATTCCTCGACTGTTTCGTCGAGGCCTCGGGCCAGGATCTCGCCCATTTCGCCAGATGGTACGAGCAGGCCGGCACGCCAACCGTGGTCGCGTCCGGCAAATACGATGCGCAGGCGAGGAGCTACAAGCTGCAGCTCGCCCAATCGACGCCGGCAACACCGGGCCAATCGCACAAGCAGCCCGTCGTTATCCCCGTCGCGCTCGGCCTGGTCGGCAAGGGCGGCGACCTGCCGCTCACCAGCATCTCGCCGGCGCTCAAGGCTGGCGGCGTGGTCGTGCTCGACCAGCCTTCGCTGTCCCTGACCTTTACCGATGTGCCGGAAGCGCCAACGCCGTCACTGTTGCGCGGCTTCTCGGCGCCAGTACGGCTCGAGCTCGACCTGGGCGACAGCGATCTGCTGACGCTGTTCACCGCCGACAGCGATTCCTTCAACCGCTGGCAGGCGCTGCAGACTGTGGCGATGCGGACCCTGGTACGAGCCGGCAAGGGCGACATGTCCACGCTGGATGCGACTGCGTCGGCGCTCGGCAAGGCGCTCTCCGGTTTCCTCGCCGACCCCGCTTTGGATCCAGCCTTCGCCGCGCAGGTATTGCGCCTGCCCGCCCCAGCCGACATCGCCCGCGAGATCGGGATCGATGTCGATCCAGATGTCGTGCACGGCGCCCATCGCCGGCTCTCGGCCGCAATCGGCGGCGCACTGGCCGGTCAGCTCGCAGATTTGCGTGTCAGCCTTACCGACCGCGGCCCCTATTCGCCGGCAGCGAGCCCCGCGGGACGGCGGGCACTCCGCAACGAGGCCCTCGGACTGATCGCACTCGGCGAGCCCGCCAGCGGTGCACGGCTGGGGCTGGCGCAGTTCGCCGAGGCCGACAACCTGACCGACCGGCTCGCGGCGCTGGCCGCGATGACGCTGATCCCGGGCGCCGAGCGGGAGGATTTGATCGCGCGCTTCGGCGAACTCTATGCCCGCGAGCCGCTGGTGCTCGACAAGTGGCTGATGGCGCAGGCGCTGATCGCGGAGGACGGCACGCTCACCCGGGTCAAGGGGCTGATGAACCACCCGGCTTTCTCGCTCGGCAATCCCAACCGGGTACGCGGCCTGATCGGCGGCTTTGCCGCCAACCTCACCCAGTTCAACCGGGCCGACGGCGAGGGCTACGGCTTCATCGCCGACATCGTCATCGCGCTCGACCGGACCAATCCGCAGGTCGCTTCCCGCCTGCTCGGTTCGTTCAAGAGCTGGCGCATGCTCGAAGCCGGGCGCCGGGCCAAGGCGGAGGCGGCTTTGCGGATGGTCCAGACCACCCCGAACCTGTCGCGCGACGTCGCAGATATCGCCACCCGCTCGCTGGCCTGAAAGGGCCAGTGACAGGGGCGTTAAGGCTGCTTTGCCTCAAAGGTTAACGAAGTCCTGCGCGCGCAAGATTCAACCGATTCGACGCTACAACCATTGCGCGCAAAGTCGCGAAAACAACGAAGTTTCCGCTAGACAAAGCGAGGCCTGCGGATTCAACTGACAGTGATTCGGGGATGCGGCACGTCTCCCGATCTTACTGACGGTACATCGCTTCCGAAGGGGGAACGGGCATGACGCGTGCAGACGCGGCTTGCGCACACGTGCGCGCAAATTCGGTGCTGGGCGTAGCACGATCCCTGACCCATCCGCTTTATCAGCGCTTCGAGCAGCTGGAGCCGATCTTCCGGAAAGTCATTCCGGCGCTGGTCGCCGGCTTTGTCTTGCTCCTGGCGCTCGGAGCCTACGTCCAGACCAGCGCATTGCGCGATGATGCGCTCGATGACGCAGCAATGGACCTCGACGCACTCGCGGCATTGCTTGTGCGCGAGCTCGATCTAGCCTCGAAGGATGACAAGCGCCCCGAGAGCGCACTCACGGCTCTGACGACCAGGCACATCGCCGGCCGCGGCCGCATCGTCTATGTCAGTGATCCGAGCGGCCGTGTTGTCGCCGGCGAGCCGACGATCGGCGTGAGCGAGCGCAACCTCGTCGATCTGCTTGGTCCTGGGCAGGCGCTGACCGTCTTCGCCGACCGGGCCGGCGTCATGCCGATCACGCTTCCGGGCGGGATCGAAGTCCTCGCCACCGTCCGCAACCTCGCCGCGCCGCTCGGCCAGGTCGCGGTGCTCCATCCGGTCAAGCGCGCGCTGTCGGCCTGGGAGGAACGCCGTCGTTCGATCCTGGTCCTGTTCGGCTCGGCGGCGATCGTGCTCGCCGGTATCACCGCCGCTTTTGTGCTGCAATCCAGGCGCGCCCGCGCCGCCGACGAGGATTGCGACTGCGTGCGCGATCGCATCGACACGGCACTCAGCCGCGGCCATTGCGGCCTGTGGGACTGGGACCTGGCCCGGGGCCGGATGTACTGGTCGGATTCGATGTATGCGATGCTCGGCTATGACCGCTCCGGCGAGTACATGTCCTTCGGCGAGGTCAACGCCTTCATCCACCCCGAGGACGCCGATCTCTATGGCCTGGCCGATGCGGTCAGCCGCGGCGAGGCCAACCATCTCGACCAGGAGTTCCGTGTCCGCAACGCCTCCGGCGAATGGGTCTGGCTCAAGGCCCGGGCCGAACTGGTCACCGATCGCCGGACCCATGCGCAGCATCTCGTCGGCATCGTCGTAGACATCTCCGAACAGCGCCGCATGGCGGCCCGCACCGCCACGTCAGATGCCCGGCTGCGCGACGCGGTCGAGGCGATCTCGGAGGCCTTCGTTCTCTGGGATGCCGAGCAAAAGCTCGTGCTCTGCAATGCCAAGTACCAGCAGCTCCACATGCTGTCGCCGGAACTGATGCGCACCGGCACGAGCTATGAGCAGATCATGAGCCATAGCGCCCAGCCGAGCATCGACCGCGAGCCGGTCCGCAGCTCGCGCCCCGGCTCAGGCAGCCATTCCTACGAGGCGAAGCTCTCCGACGGACGCTGGCTGCAGATCAACGGCCGCCGTACCAAGGATGGCGGCTCGGTCTCGGTCGGCACCGACATCACCCTGCTGAAGCAGCAGGAGGAGCGCCTGACCCGCTCCGAGCACGAACTGCTCAAGAATGTCACCGATCTGAAGTCGTCGCGGCAGAAACTGGAGGCGCAAGCCCAGCAGCTCGCCGAACTCGCCGAACTCTATCTCGAGCAGAAGGCCGCGGCAGAAACTGCCAACCGTGCCAAGTCGGAATTCCTCGCCAATATGAGCCACGAGCTGCGCACGCCGCTCAACGCCATCCTCGGCTTCTCCGAGATCATGGATGACGGATTGTTCGGCCCCCTCGGCTCCGAGCGTTATGTCGAATATGTTCGCGATATCCGCTCCAGCGGCGGCTACCTGCTCGCGGTGATCAACGACATCCTGAACATGGCGCGGATCGAGTCCGGCAAGATCGAGCTCGAGAAGACGGATGTCGCGCTCGACCTCGTGGTCGGTGAAGCGATCAACTGCCATCGCGAGGCGATCGCGCACAAACGGCTCTCCCTGACCAGCGATATCGGCAGCAATCTGCGCCTCGAGGCGGACTCGCACGCTCTCTTCCAGATCGTCGGCAACCTCGTCGACAACGCTATCAAGTTCACCCCCGAGGGCGGCCAGATCGCGGTCCGCGTCAAGCCGGCGCCCGACGCACTCAACCTCTATGTCGAGGATTCCGGCATCGGCATTCCGCGCGAGAAGCTAGGCCGCATCGGCCGCCCGTTCGAGCAGGTCGAGGGCGAGCTGGCGCGCAGTCATGGCGGCTCCGGCCTCGGCCTCGCCATCGCCCGCTCTCTCGCCGAGCTGCATGGCGGCTCGCTCCGGATCCGCTCGATCATGGGCTCGGGCACGATCGTGATGGTCCACCTGCCGCTGAAAAGCCCGGTCGCTGCGGAGCTGGAGCGGGCGGCCTGAGCGAAGAGCGTGGCGCTTACCTCTTCTGCGCGGCGCCCAATATCTGCTTGAACAGACCGCGCGCCATCGCACGCCGCTCATCCAGCTCGGCCTTCAGCATCTTGGCATCCGGCAGGCCGACCGCCGTCGCGATCCGGCGCAGGACGCGTTCCGGCACGACCCTGGGATCGAAGCCCTCCTCCACTGCAAAGCGCTGCCAGAGCTGGACGTCGCCGATGAAGCGCGCTGCGCCCGCCAGCCGCTCGGCATCCTCGGCCGCGATGACACCAGTGTCGCGCGCCGCAATGAAGACGCCTGCCGTGGTCCGGGCGAGGAGCTGCGGGTGATAGTGGCCATGAGCGAGCACCAGGAACTGCGCCAGGAAATCGAGATCGGTCAGGCCGCCGGCGGCGAGTTTGAGATCCCAGGGATCGCTCTCGCCCTTCTCCTTGGCGATCAGCGCCCGCATCTCGGCGACGGCCGCGGCGACCTTGGCCGGCTCGCGCTTGCGCAGCAGAATATCCCGGATCGCGGCCTCGACCTTCGCCTTTAGACCGGCGTCGCCGGCGACGACGCGGGCGCGGGTCAACGCCATCTCCTCCCAGATCTCAGCCTCGCCCTGGTGGTAGGCCGTAAAGCCCCCGAACTGCGTCGCAGCCGGGCTCTTGTTTCCGGCCGGCCGCAGCCGCATGTCGACCTGATAAAGCGTGCCGCGCCGGGTCGGCACCGTCAGCGCCGCGACGAGGCGCTGGGTGAAACGGACATGCCAGGTCACCGGATCGAGCGGACGCCCGCCATCGCTGGCCTCGGCCTCCTCCGGCCGCTCATAAAGCAGCATCAGGTCGAGATCGGATGAGGGCGTGAGTTCGCCGGCACCGAGACGGCCCATGCCGAGAACCACGGCCTCGGCGCCGGTGACAAGACCATGGTCAGCGGCGAAGGCGGCGCGGGTATCGTCGAAGGCGGCGCGGATACAGGCCTCAGCGACCGCGGCATAGCCCTGCGCTGCCTGTTCGGCATTGATCACGCCGGAGAGCAGCCGGGCGCCGACGAGAAAGTTCTCCTGCCGGGCGGCATCGCGCATGCGATCAAGCCCGTCCTCGACGCTGGGCGGCGGCGTGCCGACCATGGCGCGCACGCGCTGCGCCACCCGCTCGGCGTCGTGACGCGGGGCGCTGAAGGCGGGGTCGATCACCGCGTCGAGCACATGCGGATAAAGCGCCGCGACCTTGGCGAGGCGCGGCGCGCTGCCGAGGATCTCGGCAAAAAGCTGCAGCAAGGCCTCGTGCGAGCGCAGCAGGGTCAGCAATTCGACCGCCGCCGGCATACGCACGAAGGCGTTGTCGAGATGGGCGAGCGCACCATCAGGATCGGTGGTGCGCCCGAGCGCGACGAGGAGCGCCGGCGTCAGCTCGGTCAGCACCTCGCGGGCACGAGCGCTGGTGACGGCGGCGCGGCGGCCGAAATGCCAGCCGCGCACCGTCTCGGCTGCAGTGGCGGGCTGGCGGAAGCCGAGCTTGCTCAGCGTTGCCAGCGTCTCGGGATCGTTCTCGGTGCCGGTGAAGGAGAGCGAGCCGGCCTCGCTGGCGAGGCTGGGGGCATCCTCGAACAGGAGGGCATAATGACCCTCGACGCGCCTGGCATGCGCCTCCAGATCCTTGCCGAAGACCTTGGCCGAGGGGTAGCCGCAGAAACGGGCCAAGGCGTCGAGATCGGCGGCGTCCGTCGGCAAGGTCTGCGTCTGCTCGTCATGGCGCATCTGCAGCCGGTGCTCGACGGTGCGCAGCCAGCAATAGGATTCCGTCAGCGCGTCGCGGGCCTGCGGGCTGATCCAGTTCTCCCTGGTGAGTTCTCCCAGCATGTCGAGCGTGCGCGGTCCGCGTAGCGCCGGGCGCCTGCCACCGAAGACGAGCTGCTGGGTCTGGACGAAGAATTCGATCTCGCGGATGCCGCCGCGGCCGAGCTTCACATTGTGGCCGGGCAGGCTGAGCGTCTCGAAGCCCTTCACCGACTGGATCTGGCGCTTCATCGCATGGATGTCGGCGATGGCGGCGAAGTCGAAATATTTGCGCCAGATGAAGGGAGCGAGGTCGGCAATGAAGCGGCGGCCGAGATCGAGGTCGCCGGCGACGGGCCGCGCCTTGATCATCGCGGCGCGTTCCCAGTTCTGGCCGACCGTCTCGTAATAGGCATAGGCCGTCGGCAGGGCGACCGCGACATGGGTCGACCCCGGATCGGGCCGCAAACGCAGGTCGACGCGAAAGACATAGCCGTCCGGCGTGCGCTCCTGGATAATGCGGGCGATCTGCTGGGTGAGCTTGACGAAGAAGCTCGTCGGCTCGCCGACGCCGGCGGCCTCGGCCATCTCCGGATCGAAGAAGACGACGATGTCGATATCGGAGGAGTAGTTCAGCTCGCCGGCACCGTGCTTGCCGAGCGCCAGCACGACGAGGCCCGAGCCCTTCCCAGGTTCAGCCGGGTCGGGAAGCTCGATCCGGCCGAGGCCGGCGGCCTGATGCAGCGCATGCTCGCTGGCGAGCTTCACCGCCATGTCGGCGGTGGCGCTGAGGGCGGCCGTGACCGTCTCCACCTGCCAGACGCCGCCGATATCGGCGAGCGCCAGCAGCAGCGCCATGCCCTGACGGAAACGGCGCAGCTCACGCATCAGGTCGGTCGTCGCCGTGTCCGGCGTGGCGAAAGCGGCGATGCCGGCAAGCAGCGCATCGCGGCGCTCGCCGGGATCGGTGGTCAGCGAGGCGAGCAGGCCGTCCGGATCGCGCCGCATGATCTGCGTCAGGAAGGGCGAATGAGCGAGGATGCCAGCAACCAGCGCAGCGGATGCCTGATTGCCCGCGAGATGGGCGGCGAGGCGCCCGCCAGAACCGGCGTCGAACAGGCGCCCGATTAGCTCCTCGCGCCAGAGCGCCTCGACCTTGCGGCGCGCCGGCAGGACAGGCGCCGCCTTGAGGCGCTCGCATAACGGCTCGCCCACACTGACCTCCGCAACGACCGGCTCAAGGGAGCCCTCCAGCTCTCCATCAAGCCGACTGGAACCCTGCCCCGTTCGGCTGCGATGTCGAGCCCGCAGGCGCCTCCGGGAGCGGCCTGTCCACAGAAGGCGGCGCAACCGGCAGCAACATCACGACATCGAGCCCCGGCGCATTGTCCGACAGGCGGATCGCGCCGCCATGCAGGTGCGCGACCGCCGAAGCGAGCGCGAGCCCGAGTCCGAAACCCGGCTTCGTACGGCTCTGGTCGAGCCGGACAAAGCGCTCCAGCACACGGCCGCGATCGGCCTCGGGAATGCCGGCGCCGTGATCGGCGACACCGAGCTCGATCGTTTCGCCGACGCGCCGCGCGGTGACCGCAACAGTCGCCGGGGCATCGCCCTCCGGCTTGCCGTATTTCAAGGCGTTGTCGATCAGATTGGCCAGCGCCTGGCCGATCAGCTCGCGATTGCCGGTGAGCAACAGGTCGGGCTCGACCGAGGCGGACAGAGTGAGCCCCGCCTCCTCCGCGAGCGGCTCGTAGAGTTCGGAGAGCCCATCAACGATCTCGGCAAGGTCGAGCGGCGCCATGCTGTCGGTGATCTGGCGGGTCTCGAGCCGCGCGATCATCAACAGGGCATTGAACACCCGGATCAGCCCGTCCGCTTCCTCGATCGCGCCGTCGAGCGCGGTGCGCAGCTGCTCGGGCGACTGCGCCGTGCGCAAGGCCTCCTCGGCGCGGTTGCGCAGGCGGGTCAACGGCGTCTTGAGGTCATGGGCGATGTTGTCCGAGACCTGCTGCATGCCGCTCATCAGCTCGCCGATCCGGTCGAGCATGGCGTTGAGATTCTCCGCCAGCCGGTCGAGCTCGTCGCCGGTGCCGGCGATGGCGAGCCGCCCCTTGAGGTCGCCAGCCATGATCGAGCGGGCCGTATCGTTCATGCCGTCGATGCGCTTCAGCACCCGCCGCGCGACGAACCAGCCGGCGAAGCAGCCGAGTACCACCACGAGCAGGAATGACCAGGCGGCCGCGCGCTTGATCACAACGCGCAGGCGCTCGCGCTCCTCGACATCGCGACCGACCAGCAGGCGGAACCCCGCAGGCAACATGAAGACGCGGACGATGGCGTGGTTGGTCTGGTCGAGCGCCTCGGAGGAGCGGGCGTACTCGATCTCGCTCTCGCCCTGGCGGTCGAGCGTGCCTGGCGGCAGCGCCTCGATATTGCCGGCGATACGCTCGCCCAGCGGCGTGGTGACGAGATAGAGCGAAGCGCCCGGCCCGCGCGAGCGCCGCTCGATGACCTGGACGAGCCGCCTGATGCCGCCGAGACGCTGCTGCTCGGCCAGGCCCTGGATCTCCGCGTCGATGGTCGAGCGGATCTGGTCGTCGAGCAGGTTCTTGGCGTTCCAGGCGACATAGCCCAGCACGAAGACGGCAAAGAGCGCGAAGACGACGAGATAGAGCGCCGTCAGCTTGAAGGCCGTTGTACGGACGAGGTGCGGCAGGAAGCGCAGGCGGCCGGATGACGCTCCGGCTTCCGGGGCACGGTGGTCAGCGAGCTGAGTCACGGACCATATACCCCGCGCCGCGGATGGTGTGGATCATCGGGTGCTCGAAACCCTTGTCGACCTTGGAGCGCAGCCGCGAGACGTGCACGTCGATGACATTCGTCTGCGGGTCGAAGTGATAATCCCAGACGTTCTCGAGCAGCATGGTGCGAGTCACGACCTGGCCGGCATGCTTCATCAGATATTCGAGCAGACGGAACTCGCGCGGCTGCAGCGCGATCTCCTCGCCGGCGCGGGTGACGCGATGCGCCAGCCGATCGAGCAGGAGGTCGCCGGTGCGATAGCTGGTCGGTTCGGAGGCAGGCGCGCCGCGGCGGCGCGAGAGGACTTCGACCCGGGCGAGCAGCTCGGAGAAGGCATAGGGCTTGGGCAGGTAGTCGTCGCCGCCGGCGCGCAGGCCCTTCACCCGGTCGTCGACCTGGGCGAGTGCGGAGAGGATCAGCGCCGGGGTCGTCTCGCCTTGCTCGCGCAAAGAGCGGATCACCGAAAGCCCGTCCATCCGCGGCAGCATGCGGTCGACGACGAGCACGTCATAGCCGCCGCCCTGCGCCATGGCGTAGCCTTCCAGGCCGTCGGGGGCGTGGTCGGCGACATGGCCGGCCTCGCGAAAGGCCTTGACCAGATAGGCTGCCGCTTCGGCATCGTCTTCAACGATCAGGAGTCGCATGACTGCAAACTAGCCCAACGAAAAGAAAAGCGGCAGGCCGGAGGTGACGATCCGACCTGCCGCCGTGACGGCTGGCATTCCCGGCAGGGGGCGACGTGACAACCGGGAGAAACCATCCGCCCGGACCATGCTCTTGCAGATGAACTGAACGCTACGCGCAAGAGCATGCCCGATCTTGATAGGCCCGGGTCAGGCCGCCGGCTGGCGGCCGACCTCGAACGAGACCTCGCGCTCCTTGCCATCGCGCCAGATGGTCAGGTTCGTCTTGGCGCCGGGTGCGAAGGTCGCGATCTTGCGCGAGAGCTCGCGGGCATCGGCGATCTTCTCACCGTTGACGGCGAGGATGGTATCACCGCGCTTCAGGCCGGCCTTGGCGGCAGGGCCGTTGGCCTGCGCCTCGGCGATCAGCGCGCCCTTGGCATCCTTCAGGCCGATCGCGTCGGCGACCTCGGCCGTGACCGGCTGGATCTGCACGCCGATGAAGCCGCGGGCGACCGAGCCGTGCTCCTTGAGCTGCTCTACGACGCTCTGGACGGTGGCAGCGGGAATCGCGAAGGCGATGCCGACATTGCCGCCCGAAGGCGAGTAGATCGCGGTGTTGACGCCGACGACCTCGCCCTTCTGGTTAAAGGTCGGACCGCCGGAATTGCCGCGGTTTACGGCTGCGTCGATCTGCAGGAAGTCGTCATAGGGGCCGGAGCCGATATCGCGGCCCTGCGCCGAGACGATGCCAGCGGTCACGGTGCCGCCAAGGCCGAACGGATTGCCGACCGCCAACACCCATTCACCGGTGCGCGGCTTGCCTGAAGCCAGCTGAACGAACGGATAGTTGCCGGACTCGTTGACCTTGAGCAGAGCAAGGTCAGTGCGCGGATCGGTGCCGATCACCTTGGCCGAAAGCGTCTTGCCGCTATCGGTGACCAGCTGGACCTCGGCCGCATTGGCGACGACGTGGTTGTTGGTGACGACATAGCCGTCCTGACTGACGAAGAAGCCCGAGCCCTGCGAGAGCTGAGCGCGCGGCTGCTGCTGCGGTCCGCGCGGGCCCATGCCCTCCTCGCCGAAGCGGCGCAGGAAGCGCTCGAGCGGATGGCCGGGAGGCAGGCCTTCGATGCCAGCCGGGCCGCCCTGCTCGTCGGCGCTTGCGACGACCTTGGCCTTGACGCGAACCGAGACGACGGCGGGCTTAACCCGATCGACCACATCGGCGAAGGAGGGCAGCTGTGTCTGCTGCAAGCCGGAGAGCTGGATCGGCTGCGCATTGGCGGCGCCGTGGGTGTTCAGGAAATTGTCGGCGAGGCCGGCCATCAGGCCGATGCTCAGCGTCGCCGCGCCGGCGATGAGCGCGCCGCGCTTCAGGATCGAGCGGGTGGTGGCGGGCGAGCGAGTGGCGGTGTCGGGGGTATTATTTTCTTGGGTGGTCATGGTTCTCACCTCGATGCGGGAGGCAGGGCCTTCCCTGCTTCGTGAGGTGGACCATGACGGACGGCGCCTTACCCGGATTTCGCCCGATGATGACAGTTTCGTAAGGTTGGCGCGGCTTGGGGGAAGGAGTCGGCTTGACGCTGACTCGGTCACGATGCTCCCTACAGTCGATGCGCGCGATAAGAGCAGGCCGACATGAAACACGTGATTGGATATATGGTCCTCGCCGCATTGCTACTCGCTGGGGAGAACGCCCTGGCGCAAGACATGCCCGCTTATGAAACCGGGGTGCGCCTCGCGCAGCGCCGCGGCTACGAAAACGCCGAATGCTATGGACGGGTCTTCGCCAAGCACGCGGTGGTCGTCGAAAAACCCAACGGGAGGAAAAGCTGGTTCGCCGCCTCGACACCGGCCTACAACGCCGAGCAGCAACGCCGCTGCGGCGTCGACCGGCTGGGCGACCTCAGGCAGCGCGCGGCGGGCTCATCGTCCGGCAGGGCCGGGTCTGCACATCGTGCCGGCCTGAGGGTGGCGGCCCAGCGCGGACATTCCGGAGAGCAAGCCGCCTGCTTCGCCCGAACCTACGCGCTCTTCGCATACGAAACGCCCGTTCCTGGCAGCCCTCGCGGCTACGCAATTGCCGGGCGTAGCGACAATGCATACCGGGCAGAGCTTTTCCGGAGCTGCGGTATCAGCCGCTAGGCCGATCTAGCCGTCGCTGCGCTTCATCAGCTCGTCCAACCTCGCCTGCTCTTCGGCAGTCAATGCAGCGCTGACCGGCGCAGCAGAACGATTGCGCCGACGCCAGAGGAAGACGGCCCCGGACAGCACGATGAGGAAGGGCGCGGCCCAGAGCGCGATGGTGCGCACATTCATCGGCGGGCGCAGCAAGACGAAGTCGCCATAGCGAGCGACGACGAAATCGATCACGGCGCCGTCGCTGTCGCCGGCAGTGAGCCGTTCGCGTACCAGGATGCGCAGATCCTTGGCGAGCGGCGCATCGGAATCGTCGATCGATTGATTCTGGCAGACCAGGCAGCGCAGGCCGGAGGAAATCCCCCGCGCGCGCTGTTCCAGCGCAGGATTCTTCAGCACCTCGTCGGGCTGCACGGCGGCTGCCGGGCCCGAGAACGCCGATAGCCCGACCAGGAAGAGCAGGACAGCACGCATCGGGATCACTCGGCCGGCTGCGGAAGCGCGGCCGGTGCCGCCACGCGCCGCGGCGCGGCCAATCGGAAGCGCCGATCGGTCAGCGAGAGCCCGCCGCCCGCCGCCATCACCAGCGCGCCGATCCAGATCAGGAGGATCAGTGGCTTGTCGTGCAGCTTGACCGCGATAGCGCCGCTGTCGTCGATCTCGCCCAGGCTGAGATAGGCCTGCCCAAGCCCCACAGTGCGGATGCCGGCTTCGGTGGTCGGCATGGCGCGCGCCGTATAGATGCGCTTCATCGCCTCGACAGGCTCAAGCTCGCGGCCATTGGCGACGATGCGGAAGCGGGCGGCGTCCTCGCGATAATTCGGGCCGGTGCGCGGCGTCACGGCCTCCAGCGTGACGGTGTAACGGCCACTGGTGAGGCTCTCGCCGACCTTGAGCATGCCGATCGCCTCAGTGCCCCAGGCTGTAGCGGCGATGCCGATCACGCTGATGCCGACACCGGCATGGCCGAGCGCACTGCCCCAGGCGGAGCGCGGCAGGCCCTTCGCCCGCGACCAGATCGCCGAGGCGCCGCTGGCGCGGCCGGCTACGCGTTCGCCGATTTCCCAAAATGCTCCGACGACGAGAAAGACACCGAGACCGATGCCGAGCGGCGCCAGCACCGGCCCGCCACGCACGAAGGCGAAGATCGCAAGTGTCGTGATCACGCCGACGCCGAATGCGACCTGGGCGCGCTGGGCGGCGCCGAGCAGGTCGCCGCGCTTCCAGGCCAGTGTCTGGCCGATCGGCAGCAGCAGCAACAACGGCACCAGCAGCGGCACGAAGGTGGCGTTGAAGAAGGGGGGGCCGACCGAAATCTTGTCGCCGGTCACCATCTCCAGCACGAGCGGATAGAGCGTGCCGATGAAGACGGTGGCGCAGGCGGTCGCCAGGAAGAGGTTGTTGACGACGAGCGCGCTCTCCCGTGAGACCGGCGCGAACAAGCCGCCCTGTTTCAAAAGCGGCGCCCGCCAGGCGAACAGCGCCAGCGAGCCGCCGATGAAGGCGATCAGGATGCCGAGGATGAACAGGCCGCGCTGCGGGTCGCTGGCGAAGGAATGCACCGAGGTCAGCACGCCGGAGCGGACGATGAAGGTGCCGAGCAGCGAGAGCGAGAAGGTCAGGATGGCGAGCAGGATCGTCCAGACCTTGAGCGCGTCGCGCTTCTCCATCACCACGGTCGAGTGAATCAGCGCCGTGCCGGCGAGCCAGGGCATCAGGGAGGCGTTCTCGACCGGGTCCCAGAACCACCAGCCGCCCCAGCCGAGCTCGTAATAGGCCCAGTAGGAGCCCATCGCGATGCCGAGCGTCAGAAAGGTCCAGGCCAGCAGGGTCCAGGGACGGACGGCGCGCGCCCAGACCGCGTCGATCTTGCCCTCGATCAAGGCCGCGACGGCGAAGGCATAGGTGATCGAGAAGCCGACATAGCCGACATAGAGCAGCGGCGGATGGATCGCGAGGCCAAGGTCCTGCAGGATCGGGTTGAGGTCCTGCCCCTCGCCCGGAGCCGGGACGAGGCGCCGGAACGGGTTCGAGGTCAAAAGCGTGAAGGCGAGGAAGGCGACACTGACGCTGCCTTGGGCAGCGAGGGTGCCGGCCCGCAACTTTACCGGCAACGACCGGCGCGATAGCGCGACCAGCGCGCCGAACAGCACGAGGATGAGGACCCAGAGCAGCATCGAGCCCTCATGGTTTCCCCATACGGCGGTCAGCTTGTAGATCAGCGGCTGCGTCGAATGCGAATTGGCGACGACGTTCTCGACCGAGAAATCGGACGTCACATAGGACGCCATCAGGCAGCCGAAGGAGAGCGCGACCAGGAGGAAGCAGGCAATCGCCGCCGCCGGGCCGACCGAGGCCAGAGCCGGATCGTTCCTGGCCACCCCCCAGAGCGGCACGATCGTCTGGACGACCGCGACGCCGAGCGCCAATGCCAACGCGAAATGACCGATCTCGACGAACACTGGCGCAGCCCTATTTCGTGGACGGCGCTGCGGGCGCGCCGGCTTTGGTTTCGCCGGGCTGCCAATGGCCCTGCTTCTTCAGCGCGTCGGCGACCTCGCGCGGCATGTAGGTCTCGTCATGCTTGGCCAGGACGGAATCGGCACGGAAACGCCCCGGCGCTTCAAGCACGCCTTCGGTGACGACACCCTGCCCTTCGCGGAAAAGATCCGGCAGCAGGCCGGTATAGCTGACCATGGTCCTGGTCTTCCCGTCGGTAACGGCAAAGCTGACACGCTGGTTGGAGCCGCGCTCGACCGATCCGGCCTCGACCAGGCCGCCCAGTCGCAGGCGTGTGCCGGGCGTGAGGCCCTTCTCGACGATCTCGGTCGGTCCGTAGAAGAAGACGATCGAATCGCGCAGGGCATAGGCGACTAGCCCGGCTGCGAGGCCAAGCACGACACCGACCGAGGCGATCACGACGAGACGGCGCTGCTTGCGTGTCAAGCGCTTGCGCGGCGGCGTGGCGGGGATACCGACCTGGGCGGTCATCGCGCCGCCTCCTGCAGGCCGAGCTCGCTGCGCAGGTCATCGAGTGCAGCCGCAGTAACCTGATCGGAGATCAGGCGCTGCCGGGCCACGGAAAGCGATCTCTGCGCCGCCTCGCGGTCCCCGAGCGTAGCCTGCGAGCGGATCAGACGGGACCAATCGGCAAGACTGCCGCCGCCCTCGGCGAGCCGTGCGGCGAGGCCATCGACCATGCCGCGGATCGCAATCATGCGTTCGGCTTCCGGCAGGCTGGCGATCGCATCCACCGGACCGGACGAGCGCTCCAGCCCTTCGAGGCGCGCCCGCACCGTCGCCACCCAAGGCGCGTCGGCCGGCGCGTCGGCGAGCAGGGCCTTGAGCGCCGCGATCGCGGCCGGCACCTGCCCATCCTGCTCCTGCGCGATCGCCATGAAGAAGCGGGCACGCGGATTGCCCGGATCGAGCTTCAGCGCCTCGGCCAGGCTTGCGCGCGCCGCAGCCGTGACCACGCCCCCCGCGGCGAGCATCTGCGCTTCGGCCTGGCCGCCCTCCCGCTCGCTCGTCGCGCCGTCATAGCGGATCGCGTTGGCGAAGGCCTTAGCGGCATCGTCGAAACGTCCCTGACGCAAATAGACCGGTGCGAGCACGCTCCAGCCTTTACCGTCAGTGGGGTTTGCGGCGAGATGGGACTCGATCCGTGCTAGCGCCAGCTCGAAATCCTGCTCCGGATTGGCCTTCATCCGCGCGGCGAGCGGCTGGTCCGGCAGGCTCGGCGAGCCATAGGCGCCGTAGATCAACAGCGCCAGCAGAGGTACACAGGAGAGCGCGATCGCGGACGCCGCGCGGCGTCGCCGCAGCGCCGGCTCACTCTCGCCGGCTGGCACCGATTCCGTCGCCGTCTCGCGCAGAAGTCGGCGCGCCGCCTCGGCCTTGGCTGCATCGGCCTCTGCGCCGCCGATCAGCTTGCGGCCGAGATCGCGATCGATCTCGGCGAGCTGGGCACGGTAGAGCGCGGTCGCTCCGGCCGTATCGGCGGTGAGCGCCGGGGCCCGGCGGCCAAGCGGCCAGAGCACCGCCATGACCGCTGCGCCCGTCATGGCCGCGAAGATGATCCAGATCAGCATTCGCCGTTCATAACCGTTCGAAGGTGCCGGTTCATGTCCGAAGATGGCGACAAAGGGTCACGCGGGCAATGCGGCGTCAGACCGCCGGCAGGACAAGGCGCGCCCGAAGGCCGCCAAGCGGCGAGCGCTCCAGCGAGAGGCCGCCGCCATGGAGCTTGGCGAGATCGACGACGATCGATAATCCCAGGCCCGAGCCCGGCGTTGTCTCGTCGAGCCTGCGACCGCGCTTGAGGACTTCGGCCATCGCCTCATCGGGAAGACCCGGCCCGTCATCGTCAATCAGCAGGACGAGACGCCCTTCGGGCGCCTGCGCTTCTGGCGCGAGACTGACCTGCACTTCGGTGCGCGCCCATTTGAAGGCGTTGTCGAGCAGATTGCCGAGCATCTCCTCGAGATCCTGCTTCTCGCCGCGAAAGCGGACGCCGGCAGGAACAGTGTGACTGCCCTCGATCGCCCGGCCCTGCGCGATCTTCTCGAAGGTCCGGATCAACGCGTCGAGCGAAGGAGTGATCTCGGAGACACCGCCGAGAGCGCCGGACAAGGCGGCAGCCCGAGCCCGATCGAGATAATACTGAACCTGGTCGCGCATGATCGCGGTCTGGTGGCGAATGGTCTGGGACAAAGCGCCCTGCCCGGCCTCGGCCTCGTTCTGCATCACACTGAGCGGCGTCTTGAGGGCATGGGCTAGATTGCCGACCTGGGTTCGGGCGCGCTCCAGGATCTCGCGGTTTGCGTCGATGAGCTGGTTGAGCTCGCCTGCCAGCGGCGCCAGATCGGGCGGATAGCGCCCGGCGATACGCGTGCTCTCGCCGGTGCGCACCGTCCCGACCGCGGCGCGCAAGCGCGCCAGCGGGCGCAGGCCAAAGCGGACCTGGACGATCGTCGAGGCGACGAGAGCCAGCCCGAGGAAAAGGAAGGTCAGCGTCAGCGCGAAACGAAAATCACGGATGTCGCCTTCGATTTCGTCGGCCGGGGCAGCGACGCCGACTGTGAAGCGGCCATCCTCGCCGACATCGATCTCGCGTTCGAGCACGCGCAGGCGTCGCTCGTCCGGTCCGGAGACATAGCTCTCGCGCAAGCCACGAGCGTTCGGTTGCAAATTTTGGTCGAGCAGCTTCGGCAATTGCCCGCCGACGAGGGAGCGCGAGGTGCGTATCGTCGGACGCTCGCCGTCGAGCCGGATGATCTGCCAGTACCAGCCGGAGAGCGGCAGATCGAAGCGCGGCTCGCCGAGATCGCCGATCGCCTGGCGCTCGGCCTCGGGCGGAGCCGCGAGGTCGGCGACCAACTCCTTGATATAGACACTGAGACGCTCGTCGAAGCCGCGCTCGGCCGCGCGCCGATAGAAGGTGGTTAGACCGAAACCGGCGAGGATCAGCACCAGCGCGCAGCAGATCGCAGCCGAGATGAAGAGCCGGGCGCCGAGCGAGAAGCGCTGCCGCGTAACCGGCATGGCCGCCTCAGGACTTCGCAGCAGCGATATAGCCGAGGCCGCGTACGGTCTCGATGACGTCGACGCCGAGCTTTTTGCGCAGGCGGCCGACGAAGACCTCGATCGTGTTGGAATCGCGGTCGAAATCCTGATCGTAGAGATGCTCGACCAATTCAGTGCGTGAGACGACGCGGCCCTGATGGTGCATCAGATAGGCGAGCAGTCGGTATTCATGCGAGGTGAGCTTGACCGGGTTGCCGTCGACGACGACGCGGCTGGCGCGCGTGTCGAGGCGGACCGGACCGCAGATCAGCTCGGCGGTGGCGTGGCCGGCGGCGCGGCGCAGCAGGGCGCGGACGCGGGCGAGCAGTTCCTCGATATGAAATGGCTTGACGACATAGTCGTCGGCGCCGGCGTCGAAGCCCGAGACCTTGTCGCTCCAGCGGTCGCGCGCCGTCAGGATCAGCACCGGCATGGTCTTGCCGGCCCGGCGCCAGCCCTGCAGCACGGCGACGCCGTCGACCTTGGGCAGGCCGAGATCGAGGATCACCGCATCATAGGGCTCGGTCTCGCCGAGATAGAGCCCTTCTTCGCCGTCAAAAGCCTTGTCGACGGCATAGCCGGAGTTCTCCAGCGCATTGACGATCTGGCGGTTGAGGTCCTTGTCGTCTTCTACGACGAGCAGTCGCACGGGGGCTTTTCTCCGATTGGCGGATCAGGAACGCGGCATAGCGGAACTAGCGGATATCCGCCACCTTGCCCGAGGCGCCGTCGAGCGTGACCCGGGCGACCCGGCCGTCGCGCTTCATCGTCGTCACCACGTAGACGAACTCGTCGCCCTGGCGGCAGAGCCTGATCCGCAGGACCTCGCCGGGCGCAGCGTCGCGGGCATGGCGAGATGCCGTGGCGGGTTGCATGACCTTGCCGTCCGACACAGCCTCGCGCGTTTCCTGCGCCGAAAGACAAGAGATCGGCGGCGGCGAATCGACCGTCTCCACCGGCGAAGCGGTGGCGATGACGAACGCGAAAATCGCGACGTTAGGGTCGAGCAGCATCATCGCTATGGGCTAGCCCGGTATGCGTGAATGCGCCATGAACATCAGCGTGAGGCTAGCTCAGCGGACTGTAATGAGTCGACGTTGCGAAAGACCGGCCCCCGCAACGACGCTGAGCTGCGCAAGCTCGATATCAAGCTCGGCCTGAGGGCTGCCGAAGTCAGCGAGTTCCTGCGCCGCTTCGTAGAGCATGACCGGCGCATCGACATCAATGGTCCTGATGGACGCGCCACCGGCTCGAATCGTCACGCGATAACGCTCGATATCCTCCCCGAGCGGCACCTCGGCCGTTTCCCAGGAGTCACCACCGAAACGGCCGCGCCGGATCCAGCTCAACGCAATGCCGGACGGCAGGCGCCGAGCCCGGACACGCACGGGCGCCAGTGGCCGTAACGGAGCAGTTCCGACAGTCGCGGAAAGCTCGCGCATCGAAGCGGCGGCGACATCGGCATTGGGCGGGCCGATCCGATAGCGGACATGCCGGCCGACATCGTCGAGGCTCGTCGTCAACGAGACCGCTGCGCCATCGAGCACGACCACGCGCGCACCTGGAGCCAATGTTCGCGCCGCAGCTGCCTCCGAACCGCCAAGCCCGCGCACCATCTGCGACAGCCGGAATGTCCGTGCCCCGATCAGTTCGACCCGCGCCGCTGTGGCGATCTCGACCTCCCCTATCGAGTCGATGAAGGCGAGCGCATTGCCCCCGGTGAGTGCGGCCTCCGGGGCGATCGAGGCGAGGCTGCCACCGCGCAACCGCACTTCGACCGAAGCATGCCGGTCGGTGCGCCAGAGCGGTCCGGGCACGAGCTCGGTCAAGGTCTCGCCCATGATCGACGGCGCCGCGACGACGCCAGCTAATGCGAACGGCATGCCCTCGGTGGCGCGCCAGATCGCCAGCGCACCAGGCCAGGGATCGGCGAAGGCCGCGAGCGACTGCAGCGGTGGCGGCACCTCCCGCACGATCGGAAGGTCGAGGATCAGGGCGTCAGGCCGCCCCGCGATCCGCGGAGGCATTTTGGGAGGGCGCTCGTCCTCCGCCACTCCTGCCGCTGCGCCGCGATAGACGGCCGGCTCGACCGAGCGCGCACTGGTACGCCGCGTCGGGCCATCGCTGATCCGTGTCAGACGGAACAGGCGGGGCCGGCCGGCAATGTCGAGCAAGATCACATCGCCCGCTTCAAGACCGATGCAACGCGGCGAAAGCTCCAGTTCGAGTGTCTCGCGACTCGCCCAGATTTCCTGCAACCGTTGATCGGCGAGGCGCTGGCCCTCGGCACGCCGGGTGACTACGGGAAGTTCGACGGCGTTTTCCCGCCGCGCCGCCCCGGCAAGACGGCGCGAACGGGCCGTCACCTGACGATAGTCGTCGTTGCCGTCGATATGGGCCAGGCGCAATTCCCGCGGCAGCTCGCTCTCCTGCGCTCGGCGCAGCTCGAAGGGCTGACCGTCAGGGTCGAGCACGAGATCGTCTCCCGATAAGGCGCGGGCGATCGTCGCGGCACGGGCGCGGAAGGCGAGCCTGCCAGAGGACATGATGGCATCGAAACCGAAGGCCTGGGCGAGTGGCTCGAGCGCCTGTCGCGCGGAGATCGGCCGATCGAGGGCGTAGCCGTCGACGAAGCCGTCGATACCGAGCTCGTCCGGCGCCGGGAGGTCAAAATCGGCGAGTATCGCCCGTACCAGCCGGTCGAGCGTCACGCCTTCGAGGCGACCGTTGATCCAGTGGCCGGTCTCGTAGTTCGCCGCATCCGCCCAGGCCGAAGTCAGATCTGGAAAAGCTGGGAACGGTCTTGCATCCCAGGTCCAGACGAAAACATTGGCCGGGTCGACCATGCGGAGGCCGAGCGAAGGCGCTACCGGATTGCGCTGAGGGTCGAAGCCAGGGAGCGCCGGGTCGAAGCCCGACAGGATCGCCTCCAGTCCGCGCGCCTGGACGAGGTCGTCGCGCGCCTTCGACGAGAAATGCGGATAGCCGCCATCGACAGATTTCGGATCGGGAAAGACGTTCGGCGAATTGCCGCCCTTGTCGACGGCGGGCAGGCCGATCTCGGTGAGCCAGATCGGCTTTGCTCCCGGCAGCCAACCGGTCGTGCCGATCTCGGCGCCGGCGAAGCGTTCAACATGCGAGTTCAGCCACCAGTTTGGCAGATCCTTCTGTCGAAAGACCCAGGGCTTGCCAAAGGCACCATCCGTGATCGGCAGACGCATCTGGGCATGGCGACCAGAGAGGTCGGCGTAATACCAGTCGTATCCTTCGCCGGAGGTCAGACGGCTGCGCAGATAATCGACATCGGCGGGGCCGCGCGCGATCCCAATGTCGGCATGATCTGGCGTATCGCGCCAATCGGAGAGCGGCGCATAATAGTCGATACCGATTGCATCGATGACCGCGCTCGACCAGAGCGGGTCGAGCGGAAAGCGAACGTCCTGCCCGCCGTCGCGAACATGGGCGCCGTATTCGGTCCAGTCGGCTGCGTAGGTCAGCTTGGTCGGCGGCGGCAGGATGGCGCGGACCTCGGCCGCGAGGGCGACCAACCCGTTGACCATCGGGTAATAGCCCGAAGCCCCGCGCACCCGCGTCAGACCGACCAGCTCGGAACCGATGATGAAGCCTTCAACCCCGCCGGCCGCCTTGGCGAGCATCGCCGCATGCAGCACGGCACGGCGGAAGCTCCACTCGGCGGGTCGTGCGCTGACGACTCTGTTGCCGTCCAGTGAGAAGTCGGCCGCCGTAGCGGAGCCCAGAAAACTCGCAACCTGGTTCGTTGCCGTCGACGTGCCGTCCGGTGAACCGGGCTGGCCAGGGGCCGGCGAACAGGTGATGCGGCCGCGCCAAGGATAAGGCGGCTGGTAGGCGTTGCCGGTGTGCGGATCGGTCAGGGCATTGCCGGCCGGCACATCCATCATCACGAAGGGATAAAGCACCACTTCGAGCCCGAAGATATGTCGGAGCCTCTGGATCAGGGCGATCACGCTCTCGTCCGAAGGCGTGCCACCATAGGCTGGCCTGCCGTTCGACTGGCTGACCACGCGAGCAGTCAACCGCTCGAGGCCCGCCACAGACCATGGAGCGCCGGGCGTATTCTTGTCGGCGATCTCGACGCGCGGTGCGACGGTGCAATGGTCAGCCCGCAGATCGTCGCCGAACCAGCTGACGACGAGGGAGATTCGCCGCAGGTATGGGCAGAGCGCCAGCAGGTGCGTGATTGCACCGTCGATGTCGGTGGCGCTGTGCAGCTGGTGGCGGTTCTCGGCGATGGTGACGCCGGCCTCTGGCTCCTGGTTGACGAGGGTCGGCGCGTAGATGAACTCGCTCGCGCCAGGAATCAGCGTCACGGCGCGGATCATCTCGCCGAGGCCTGGCACCCCGCGCACGACCTCGACGGAGAATTGCGGCACGCGGTTGCCATAGCCCGCGAGCGGAAAGCGCTCGAACACGACATAGGCTGTGCCGCGGTAGGCCGGCGCGGCGCCCGCCTCCTTGGCGGCGACCAGCGGATCGGCCTCCTGGTTCTCGAAGCCACGATGGATGCGCAGCGACACGGTGTTGAAGTCGATCTCGCGGCCGTCGGCCCAGATCCGGCGCACGAAGGCGATCGGCCCCTCGCAGATCGCAACCGCGAGATTGGCGTAATAGCTGTAGGTGGTCTCGTAGGTCTTCTGCGCCTTCTGACCGCCCTTGCCGCCGCTCTTGGTTCTGGTGACCGTGGTCGTCACCTCTTCCTCGAAGCGCGTCGCCCAGATCAGTTGGCCGCCGAGCCTCGCCCGTCCGTAGACCCGTGGGATCGGCGCGCCCTCGGTCGAGGCGAGGCCGTCGATCTCTTTCAGACGCGGCCCCTCGATGATGCGTGTGCCACCGCCGCCGCCGAACAGGCCCTGGTCGAGGCTCGCACCGGCGATGGCGCCTAGCGAGCGGCCGATCATGGCGCCGATCGGTCCTCCGACGGCCGCGCCGAGCACCGAACCGGCGACCTGCAGGACGAGTGTGGCCATCAGGGATCGAGCTCCGGAAAGGCGAAGGCATGGCTGAGATGGCGGCGCCACCAGCCGGTGAAGGCAACCTCACTGACCGTCGCGCCGTCATGGGCGTGCAGGATGCGGTCGGACTCGGTCAGGATGGCGCAATGCGCCGCCGGCAGATGTTGGCGCCAGCGGAAGAGCAGGACGTCGCCGGGCTGTGCGGCCTCGATATCGAGAGGCCGCAGGTGACGCTGCGCCGCCAGTGCCAGTGTCTCGCCCGCACCCTGCTGGGTCCAGTAGGGCGAATAGGGTGGTGTCGGCTCGGGTTCGTCGCGATAAAGGTCGCGCCAGATCCCACGTACCAGGCCAAGGCAGTCGCAACCGACACCGCGTAGCGACGCTTGATGGTGATAGGGCGTACCGAGCCAGCCCCGTGCCGCCGTAACGATGCGTTCGCGCGTCGTATCGGTGCCCGTCATTGGAACAGGCTCCCGCCATCGAACGGGCCGGCACCAGGATTATCCGTGGCGGCGCCGCCAATGATGAAGTCGTTGCCCGGAAGATGCGGGAAGCCGCGGAAGTTGACGCCGTTGCCGAACTTGTTGCGGCAGGTGGTGAAGCGCTTGTCGCAGCCGGCCTGGGCGATGAAGGCATCACCGATCGCGATCGGCTGCGGCGCGGCCTGCCAGAGCTGCAAGACGATCGCGCCGCCATCGGCGCGATGGCTGCGGATCTCGGTGGCGAAGCCAGTGTTGGCGCCCGCAGTAAAGACCAGCCGGCCGCCGCTGAGGTAGCCATCGCTGTAACCGGAGAGCGCCGGTGCGGTGATTGAGAAACGTCCATCGGTCGCGGCGACTGTTGCCGCCGACGAGCTCGGTATGACACCGCAACGAACATCGCCGAGATCAGCGGAACAGCTCGCAGTGTAGAGCCGGCCACGCTCCTCGTCGAAGGCCTTGCCGAGCCCCCGGACCTCAGCGGTGAAGTTGGTGTCGCTGCGCTTCACCTCGCCGACGAAACCGGTTTCCAGCAAGGTGCGCTGGCTTGGATCGACCCAGTTGACCAGCCAGAGCGCGACCCGGGCATCGTCGTAGAGCCCGCGCGACAAATCCTGCTCGTTGAGCCCGCTCGCCGCCAAGGCTCCGAGCACCTCGCCGCCACCGGTCGCGAAGCCGAGCTCAGCGCTGGTCTCGGCGGCTTCGAGGCCCGCATTCGCGCGGAACAGAATACCGTCGAAAGCAAGATCGCGGTCATGATCAGTGAAGCCGAGCACCACACCGTCGCGTCGGATCAGGCTCCAGCAGCGGCAAAGCGTGGTCGCCTCGCCGGCAGCATGCGTGGCGAGCGCCGGGGAAAGTGTCCGCATGGCAAACCTCAGTCAGCGATCTCGACGATCGGGATCTTGGGGATGTCGCCGGCTTCGAAGGCCGAGAGGTCGACCTCGATCGTATCGGTGTCGAAGCGCACCGGAACGTCGAAGGCGAAGCCGGCGCTGACGACAGCGCCGGCTGGCGGGGCCTGGCCGACGGCGAAGGTAATCGCGCCCCTGGCATGGTCGCAGGACACAATGCCGGGCTGCGCCTGCACAACACCGTCGACCGCGATGAGCACACTCCCGGCCACCGGCTTGGTGATGCGGCGGACGTAAGGAGCATGCAGTCCGCCATAGAGCTTGCAGAGCTGGAAGACCCGCATCACCCCGTCGCCGACGCCGATCTGCTGGTCGCTCAACGCAGGCGTCGCAGATGGGGCACAGCTCTTCCAGTCGAGCTGATCGCGCCAGCGGAAGCCGTAGAGCCGGCCGCGACGCTCTTCGAAGAAGGCGACGACCTCAGCAAGCGCATCGAGGGTGCGGATGCCGAAACCGGCATCGTAACGTCGCCGTGAATGCGC
Organism: Allobosea sp. Tri-44; assembly: GCF_004123845.1. Taxonomy (GTDB): domain Bacteria; phylum Pseudomonadota; class Alphaproteobacteria; order Rhizobiales; family Beijerinckiaceae; genus Allobosea. The sequence goes on from NZ_NBDP01000030.1 coordinate 311,324, forward strand.
CCAGCGGCTGTTGCGGACCTCCCGGCCCGAGGCCAGCGTCACCACCTGGGTCAGCCGTTCCGGCCCGCCACGGGCACCGCGCGCGATCCCGGTCGGGAAGCGCACCTCATGGAAGCCGCTCATGCCGGCACTCCTGTCATGTTGCTGAGGGTCAGAGCGCCCGGTTTCCGCGTGCTACAGCACGTGCGTATCGCCGCCGAGACCTGCGCCTCGGAGCGGCGAAAGCTGTCGGCGTCAGGCGTCGTGATCTGGACGGTGACGCTGGCCGGACGCCGCTCGCCGCCGCCGGCAGCCCGTACGCCGAGCTTGCCGTCGGGTCCGCGCGACAAGGGCATGATCGCCTCCGCTCCGCGCTCGCCCATCAGCCCGAGCCCGCGCCCCATGGCGAAATAGGAAGGCGCCGCGACGACGCCGCCATCGGCGAAGGGCGAGACCGGCAGACCACCGCCGCCACCCTTGCCGCCACTGAAGAGGCCGGCCAGGCTGCTGATGCCGGAACCGAGCCAACTCGAGATCGCGCTCTGCAGCGGCCTCAGCGCCGATTTCAGCAAGCTCTGGCTCAGCGATGTGCCGATGCCGCGCAGCACATCCTCGAAGCGCTTGCCCTCGACGATACCGCTGGCGAAGGCCGTGGTGATCGACTTGCCGAAGGCCTGCGACGCCTTGGTCAGGCTCTGGGTCAGCGTGTTCAGCGTACGAAGACCGCCGAAATCGAAGGAGGGAGAGTCTTCGTCAGCCATCGATGCGGCCTTTCCAATCGTGATGATCACAGGAAACGAGATCCGGATGGGCCTGCATCAGCGCATCCAACGCCGTGCGTGAGGGCCCCTCGACCGCTTGAGGCGGCCGATAGGCCTCGATCGCAGCAAAGATTTCGCGCGGACTTGCGGCCCAGAAGACATCCGGCGGCCAGCGCAGGCGCGCGAGCCCGAAAGCCATCACCTCGCGCCAAGGAAAAGGGACAGCCGCCGGCGCGCCTAGGCCGCCGGCGGCATCGGAGGGCGAGCTTCCGTGCCCTCACCGGCCGGGGCGAAGGTCGCGTCGAGCAGCGCGATCGCCGCGGCGATGGCGCCGTTGAGCCCGCCGTCAAAAGGCAGCGCCGCAACCTCGTCCGTGGCCAGTGCGCTGCCGGCACCGCGCAGCCCAGCCGCCAGGATCCGGGCGATATCACGGGCCGAAAGCCGGCCAGCGGCGAAGCGTTCGCCCAGTGCCGGCAAGTTCTCGACCGAGAAAGCATCCTCGAGTTCGGCGAGCGCGCCGAGGGTGAGGCGCATCGGCAGCGCCCGCCCGTCGACCATCAGGGCAACCTCGCCCCTGTAGCGATTGACCATGCCGGTCTCCCCTCAGGCGAGCGTGAAGGTGAGCTGGCCGGCTGATTCCAGCGAGAGCTCGAAGGTGACTTCGGCGGCATGGTCGCCGCGATATTCGAGCGTCGAGAGCTGGAACGGCCCGGTGATCGTGCCAAAATCGGGCACGATCACCTGCCAGTCGCGGATCGCGCCATCGAAGAAGATCTGGCGGACCAATGCGTCGGACGCCTCGTCCTTGAAAATGCCGGCGCCGCTGATGCTGGCGCGGCGCATGCCGGCGCCGGCAAGCAGCTCGCGCCACCGCCCTACCGACTCGGCATGGGTGACGTCGACCGCCTCGGCGTTGAAAGCGATCTGGCGGGCGCGCAGGCCGGCCACGGTGACGAAGCTGCCGCCGGCATCAGCGGCCTTCAGCAGCAGGTCCTTGCCTTTCTGGGCAGGCATGGGCGGTCCTTTCGTGCGGGTCAGAGCGCTTCGGTGACGGCCCGGAAGGTCAGCGTCACGGTTGGCAGATGGGTCTTTGGATCGCGGGCGAGTTTCGAGGACAGCCAGGTCAAATTGACCAGTCGGTGGCCTTCCGGCGCGAGCGCAGCGCTTTCCAGGCTCGCGACGATCCGGGCCGCCGCCTCGAGCGCCTTGCGCGAGGAGGCGCTCTCCCCTGCCCATACGAAGAGGGAGAACTTCTGCTCGCAGCCACGGTCGCTCCCGGTCGACCAATCCTCGGCCGTGACCTCGCCATGGACGACGTAGAGTCCACTCAGGGCGCGCGGCGGCTCGTCATGAAGGCGGCTCGTTCCGATCAGCGCCGTCAGCCCGGCATCAGCGGACAGATGCGCGTGGATCGCGCGCCGGAGCGGCAGGATGGCGTCGCTCATCGGCTCACCTCCTCGACCAGGCAGACCAGGCGCCGGCGGCCGCCATCGGGATCGCCAACCGCGCGGATGTCGAAGATCTGACCACCGTCGCGTAGCCGCTGGCCTGCATCGACACCCGCGCGCCAACGCAGAGTGATGCGATGGCTCGCTGCCTGCTCGGGCCGCTCGCCGCGCCAGCGCTCATCGCCCGAGAGCCATTCGACCTGAGCCCAGACCGCGGCGACGGTATCGAAGCTCCGAAGCTGGCCGCCGGCGCTATCTGGCGTTTCAACGGGAGCCTCCAGCAGCAAGCGTCGCCGCAGCGCGCCGACGGGACGGCGGCCTTTCCCTGTCTCGCGAAGCATCAGAGCCTCACACGGCGAAAGGGAGCGACGAGCGCGGCGATCTCGGCCGGCAGCCGCATTGCATCGCGGCTGACCACGTCGCCGCGATGCTCGAACCAGCGGCAGGCGAGCCGCAGCACGGCCTGCCGCAACGGCGCGGGCACCGTGTCGCGCGTCGCGCCGAAGCCGGCGACGAGATCGATCTCGATCGAAGAACGGGTGCGGCCGGGCGCCGGGATCGGTCCTGAAACCCTGATCAGCGGCGGATCGGAACCCTCGACCAGTGTCAGCGAGGACGGCGTAACCAGTTCAGCGGCGCCGGCGGCAGGATGAACGCGTGCAGCCGTGAGATTTCGCACTGGCGAGAGCGGCAAGCGAATCTCGCCGCCCTGCGGCCAGGCGTCGAGCACAATTCGCCAGGCCTGCTCGATCAGGAGACGCCCGGAAGCGGCCTCGATCATCAGCCGGGCTGCGGTGAGCAAGGTCCCGAGCAGTTCGTCCTCGTCACCCACGATAATCCGCAGAAAATCCTTGGCTTCCGACAGCGAGACCGGCTCGATGCTCGGTGGCGTCAGGGCGAGCGGCGTCATGGTCTCTCCTCTCCCGGGTTTGAACGTTGCCGCCAATGCGCTATCGAACCCGGCCCGACAGCGGAGACGGCTCGATGCACGGCAGAACGGCGATTGGACTGGCAGTCCTGGCAGCAGCTTTCGCTGCGCCGTGGTCCGCCTCGGCCGTGGTCGGCGGGCGCGAGGGCGGCCCGATCGCGAGTTCGACCCTGATGGTGCTCAATGCCCGCGGCGGCGTCTGTACCGGCATCGTGCTGTCGCGCCGCGCCATCCTCACCGCCGCGCACTGCGCCGATGCCCGCGTCGATCTACGCATCCACTGGCAGGACGGCGGCCAGCCGGTGCTGACCGAGCCGGCGGCAATCGCGCTGCATCCGGAGTTCAACGCCAAGTCCGTCGCGAACCGGCAACGCTCGATCGATCTTGCGCTGGTCAAACTCGCGGCACCACTACCGGCGCGTTTCTCGACCGCGACGCTGGTCGACGGCGCACTGCCGCGCGCCGGATCGCCGGTTACGCTTGGGGGCTACGGCGTCTCACGCGAAGGCGAAGCGAAGACGACTGGCACTTACCGCTCAGCCGCACTCGCCGCCGTCGAGCCCTACGGTCCCGGCCGTATCCTGATCTGGGCTGCCGATCCGGCGACCGGCGGCAAGCGGCCGGGCGCCGGCGCATGCCAGGGCGATTCCGGCGGGCCGATCGTCGCTGGCTCGGGTGGCGTTGTCGCCGTTTCCAGCTGGTCGACCGGCCCATCCGGCAAGCAATGCGGCCTGCTCAGCCAGGGCGTGCTGGTCGCGCCCCAGCGCAGCTGGATCGACCGTACATTGTCGGGCTGGGGCGAGAGTGCAGACTGGACCAATGCTCCCTAACGCCCTGCAGACGCGAACAGCACTGGACTGCGCCGCAGCAAACCATAGACTGAAGCCATGGCAGCGATGACCTCGACCGTGACCTATTCGAAGCGCGCCGCGACCGTCGCAATAGCTTTTTGCGCCGGCCTGCAGATGACTGTGCCGGCACAGGCCGTGATCGGCGGCGTGACCTCGCGTACGGTCGATGGCGCACGCGCCTCGACCTTGCGGGTCGAGACCAGCCGCGGCGAGCTCTGCTCCGGCGCCGCTATTTCTTCCGAACTGGTGCTGACGGCGGCCCATTGCCTGATGACCGGCGGTTCGGTGCGCGTGATCAGCCTCGACAAACGCTTCCGCAACCGGACGCATATCGTCGCAGCGGTCCTGCCGCACCCGACTTTCGTGCCCGGCACGACGCCGCGCACGCAGCCGGGCGCCGATCTGGCGCTGCTGCGTCTCGCCACGCCACTGCCGGCCGATATCCAGCCTCTGACGCTTGGCAGCGGGTTGTGGCAGGGCGAGACCGTCACAATGGCGGGTTTCGGCCTCGCTTCCGAGAACAACAAGAAGACCGCGCGCACTCTGCGCGAGGTGACCTTGGTCAACGCCGGCAACTACACCACCGCCAACACGGTCAAGGTGGCCGTCGACACCGAGAACCGCGGCGAGACTCTCGGCGCCGGCGCCTGCCGCGGCGATTCCGGCGGGCCTGTCTTGCGCGGCCCGTCCGGATCGCGTGATCTCGTCGGCATCGTCTCCTGGTCGAGCGGTCCCCTGAGTTCTCGCGTCAAGATGATCTGCGGCGGCTTCACCGCGATCACCCCGATCAGCGACCACCGCGCCTGGATCGCCGAGGCGAGCGAGCGCCTGCTCAACTATGGCGACGAGCCGCGGCAGGCGCGCGAGGATGCGCGCCCGAACGCGAGCTACAGCTGGTGGTTCGGCCGCTGACGCCGCCGAAGCGCGCGATCAGGCCGAGAACTTCAGCCCCTTGATCGCCGCGAAGTCCTGCACGCCGCCTCCGACGCGCTTGGTCGTGTAGAACAGCACATGCGGCTTGGCAGAATAGGGATCACGCAGGATGCGCACGCCCGCCCGGTCGACGACGAGATAGCCGCGGCGGAAGTCACCGAAGGCGAGCGAGACCGAGTCGGTCGCGATGTTCGGCATGTCCTCGGCCTCGACGACCGGGAAGCCGAGCAGCGTCGCTTGGGCACCCGCCGCGGCCGGCGGCTGCCAGAGATACTGGCCGGTCGAGTCCTTGAACTTGCGCACCGCGGCTTGCGTCTTGCGGTTCATGACGAAGCTGGCGTTCTGGCGGTAGCCGGCCTTCAGCGCATAGACGAGATCGACCAGGATGTCGGACGGGTTCGAGGCTGCGAAGGCGCCGGCGACTCCGGTCTTCAGCGTGCCGAGATTGCCCCAGCTCCAGCTCGCATCGGCGATGGTCGGATAGGCGAGGAAGCCCTTGGGCTTGTCGACGCCGTCGCCATTGACGAAGGCCGCCCCCTCCTGCTCGGCGAAGGCGCTCTCGACCTCCTCGGCGATCCACTGGTCGATGTCGACGATGGCATCGTCGAGCAAGGTCTGCGTCGCCGCCGGCATGGCATAGAGCTCCATTGCCGGGAAGGAGAGCTCGGCCAGGGTCGGCGTGCCGCTCTGCGGACGGGCCGCTGTCTCGGCGACCCAGCCAGAAGCCGGGCCGGTGGTCGAGAACGCTTTCTTGTAGGTGCCGGACGAGATGGTGCGGACTGTCGCGATCGAGCGGATCGGCGACACGGTCGTGAGGCGGCGCAGGATCTCGCCCTCGACCGTCGACGGCGCCAGATAGCCGCCATCCGGACCGGAGCCGGCCGAAAGCGCCTTGGCTTCGAGCCGCTTCAGGCCCGTCGCCTCGCCATGGCGGACATAGGACGCGAAGGCCGCCTTGTGCTCGGCAACGACCGGGTCGCGCTCCTCGCTCGCGCCCAGCACCGGGCGACGACTGTCGAGGCTCAGCCGGTCGATCCGGCGACGGGTCTCGTCGAGCGCGTCGTCGAGACGGGCCAGCTTATCGCCGGTCAGGACGTCACCGCCCATACGGGTCTCGAGCTCTGCCAAGCGCTCGTCATTGGTGGAGCGATAGGCTTCCAGCGTGTAGCGCAGATCGTCATAGGCGGCGGCGATCTCGCCGGTTGCCTTGGTCTCGGGAGCCTGGTTCAACGCAGTCATGGAATCTCCTGTGGTTTTTGCGGTTTGAGTGCAGTTTTCAGGCAAAGGCGACGTGGCTGGGCGGGCGCAGCGCCTTGACGGCGCTGACCCGGGCCTGCGGCAGCATCGGGAAGGTGACGAGCGAGATCTCCCAGAGATCGACCTTCTCCAACCGGCGCAGGCCGGTGCGGGGCTCGCTGCGGGCGCGCTGCGAGCGGAAGCCGATCGAGAGCCCGTCGACGGCGCCGTCGCGCATCAGCGCATGCAACTCGCGGGCACGGGCCACGGCAAGCGAGAGCCGGCCACGGACATAAAGGCCGCGCGAATCCTCGCGCAGCTCGAGCCAGCGCCCGATCGGTTCGGTTGGATCGTGCTGCCACAGCATCCTGATGCCGGCGGCGCCACGGCGGGCGAGACTGTCGCGGAACGCTCCTGGCTCGACCACGTCCTTGCCGAGATCGGCGACGCGGAACAGGCTGGCATAGCCCTCGAAGGCGCCGTCCGGCTCGATCCTGGCCAATGGCTGCGCCAGGAATTTGGCCTCGCGCGCCAATGCCGGATGGCGGGTTGCGGCAGCTCTCATCGCGCTCCTCCCCGCCCACCGCGGCCATTGGCGTCGAGCTGTCCGAGCGTCTCGAAGAAGCGGCCGAATACGTCGCGCGGCTGGCGGCCGGGGCGCGGCGCGGCCACCCCCGATCTCACAGCGGCCGGAGACGGCCTTGCCGGCGATTTGCCTCCGGTCTTGCTCATGAATCTCCTCCCTCGTAGCGGGCGTTGAAGCGGGTGAGCTCGCGCACGAACTCGTCGAAGCGCCGGTTGGCGGCGATCAGCTCGCGCAAGGCGAAGAGGGCGAGCCCCGAGGCGCAAAAGGCCCAGAGCAGCAGCGCGAGATGACCGAGATCGCCGCGGGCGACGATGCCGGCTGCAGCTTCGTCGAAGGGACTCATGACGACACCTCCCGGCGGCCATAGCCGACCGCCTCGCGTTTCTCGTCCTCAGTGAGGAATGCGGCAGCAGAGACCCGCCGCCAGAGCGATTCCCGCTCGTCCGCCAGCGCCTCGATCGCATCGAGATCGGGCTCGAGGGAGAGCGCGTCGCCGAAGGCGGGGCCGAGCCATTGCGCCAGCGATTGCGCCGTGCGCCTGACCAGCGGGATCAGCGTCTGGCGCCAGAAGGCGCGGTTGGCCTCGGCGAAATTGGCATGGGTGTTGTCGCCGGGAAGCCCGAGCAGCAGCGGCGGCACGCCGAAGGCGAGCGCGATCTCCCGCGCCGCGACGCCCTTGGCGGCGACGAAATCGAGCTCGGCCGGCGACAGCGAGAGCGGCTTCCAGTCGAGCCCGCCTTCGAGCAGCAAAGGCCTCCCGGCATTGCGCGCGCCCTGGAAGCCATCCTCCAGCTCCTGCTTCAGCCGCTCGAACTGCGCCTCGGTCAGCGTGCCGCCTTCCGGCCCGTCATAGACCAGCGCGCCGGACGGACGCGCCGCGTTGTCGAGCAGCGCCTTGTGCCAGGCGCCGGCGGCATTGTGGACGTCGAGCGAGCAGGCCGCTGCCTCGACCGGCGAGAGGCCGTAATGGTCGTCGACGGGATGAAACAGCGACAAATGCAGGATCGGCGGCTGCGCGCCCTCGTCCTGGCGGAAGCGGATCGTCTGCGCGCCGACCGTATAGTCGTAGCCTTCAGGCCAGCCGTCGCGGCCGGGCACCACCCGCATGCGGTCGGGCCGGAGCGCATAAAGCTCGCGCGGCTCGCGGCCAATGCTCGCTGCCTCGACATAGGCGTTTCCGGCGACGAGGAGATGCCCGTAGAGCATCTCGCGGAAGGCGATGCCACCCTGGCGCGGATTGGGCCGATCGATCAGCACCAGCGCCGGGTGCTCCGGCATCTCGCGCTCTCCGACCTTGGCGATCAGCTGGGTCTGCGCCGCGGCCTCGGCGATCAGCCTGACGCAGCGATGCACCACCGGATTGCGCTGATAGCCCTCGCGCGACAGCGCACCATAGTCGCGCGGCGTCCAGACCGGACGGCCGGCTTCGTGCAGGGCGATCAGCGGCCCGACGCGCGAGCGCTTCTGTTCCAGCGCGGCGGGGCCGCGCAGGCTGCGAAGGAAATTGAGCATGGATGTCTCGCGATGAAGCGCACGTCATGCTCGGCCTTGAGCCGAGCATTTCATGCAAGATGGTCCTGAGATTCCCGGCTCCGCTTCGCGGTCCGGGAATGACGGCTGTCCTTAAAGCCCCCTCACCCGCGGCCGGCCCTTCGGCCCGAGCATCAGATGGGTCAGCGCCCAGACCAGCGCGTCGAGCCGGTCGGGCGAGCGGCCCGAGCTCAGCCCCGTCGGGCCGAAGTCGCACATCTCGTCCTCCAGCGCCGGAAAGGCGCCGGCATGGCGCACCCGGCCCTGCGCATAGAGCGCCGCCACCGGCTCGGCCCGCAGGAATTTTCCGCGCGAGGCCCTGACGGCCGTCACCGGCACCCCGGGATCGACCTCGCGGATGACGCTTGTCGCCATCTCGCCGCCCTGATTGACCTCGACGACGAGTGCATCGGCCTCCAGCCGGCGATAGAGCGCGACGGCCGCTTGCGCCCATTCATGCGGCTTGGCGCCGGCAAGCGTCGCATCCGCAAGGACATGGCCGATGCCGTCGCGATCGATCCCCGCCGCGACAAGTCCGCAACTGTCAGCCCGCTTCGACGAGGAGGCCGGCGGATCGACCGCCACGACGATCCGCGCCAGCGGCGGCGCCTCGCGCTCGCGGCACTCCTCGATCAGCGCCCGGCTCCAGAGTGCATCCGCGCTCTCCTCGACGATCTCGCCTTCGAGCTCCTGCCGGCCGAGCCGCGTGCCGCCATAGGCTTGGCTCACGCTGTCGAGAAAGCTCGGCGCCAGGTTGAAGCGATTGGCACTGGTCGCCGCCCGGCTGACGGCGACGCGCGGATCGTCGAGCAGCCGCTTGATCAGCGGCAGCGGGCGCGGCGTCGTCGTCACCACCTGGCGCGGCCGGTCGCCGAGCCTCAGGCCGAGTTGCAGCATATCCCAGGTCTCCTGAAGGTTCGGCCACTTCGCCAGCTCGTCGGACCAGGCGGCGCCGAATTGCGGCCCGCGCAGCCCTTCCGGATCCTCGGCAGTGAACACCTGCGCGATCGCGCCATTGCCCCATTCGAGCCGGCGCCGCGACGGCGACCAGACCGGCTTCTCCCAGCGATGATGGATCGCCAGCAGACCGGAGACGCCCTCGATCATCACGTCGCGAACCTGAGCCTGCGTCTCGCCGACAAGGGCGATGCGGCCGACGGGTTCGCTGGCGATCGGGGCGAGCCCGAGCGCCATGCCCTTGACCCACTCGGCGCCGGTCCGGGTCTTGCCGGCGCCACGACCACCAAGGACAAGCCAGGTCCACCAGGGCGGCAGGCGCCGGGATTTCTGGTCGGGCCGGCCGTAGAACGTCCACTCCTGCTCGACGAGCCTAACCAACTCGGGGGGCAGGCCCGGCAGCAGCTTGAGGAACAGTCTCACCTGCGTGATCGGCGATAAGGCGTTCCATGCGTCGTGCCAGCTCTCGCCGCAGTTCATCGACCCGGCGCAATCCTTCGGCGGGGCTGGGGTCATCCTCGGATTTTCCTCCCTCCCCCACTGCGGTAGAATCCAGCGCGACCAGCTCGCGCACGGTGCGAGCCAGCGTCGCCAGTGTCTTGGCGTCGGCCTCACTCGCGGCCGCGCCGGCCGGCAATTCGGCCAGATGCGCCTCATGCGCTTCGAGCTGGGTCTGCGCCGCCTTCCAGAGCTTGCCGATCACCGCCTTGCGGCCGCGCGGCGCAGACTTGCGCTTCGCCGCCGGCCGAGCCGGGGCGCTCTCGTCACTCTCGTCGGTCATCGGAAACCTCGGCTCAGCCCGGACATGCGAAAGCCGCCGGCTGGGCAGCGCGGCGGCTTCGTTCGTCTCAGGCGCAATTCGTGAGCGTTCCTGATCTCTACCCGATCAGCGTCACCATGTCAAGGATAAAATTCCTATCGCTATCGCGGCAAGGCGGGCAAGCGCATCGACGCATTGGAATAAATCTATATATTAGGGTACTAGCCTGATTTTGCCCGCTGTGTCGAACGAGGAATTCAGGCCGCGATTATTCAGCAGGAGCGGGTAGAAAGGTTTCTCGGAATGCTTGGATCGTCTCAGACACGGCCTCAGCGAAATTGACCAGCGTCTGCACGACAAGCTGTCCTGGCGGCAGGTCAGATTCAGCGAACACTATCTCAGCGGCAATTTCCGCATCGTCGTTTAGCTTAAAAGGTGTGACGAAACCAAGCTTAAAGATTGGCCCGGGCGTCTGGATGCTGCTGTAAGAGAGATCAATCACGCCTCCATCCTCGCTCGTGGCGACGAACTTGCCGAACCGAGCTATGCTGTACGTAGCAAGAAGCAGCCTGTGTTTATCGACGTTATTGAGCTTTCCAAGTACCCATAGTTTAAAGTTGCCAGTTTTATAAGGTTTTATAACGTCAATTATAAAAGCCTCGGCTTGTGGAAAGGCTTTCTTTATCGCAATTCTCTTGGAAACCAAATCAACAAGGTTCTCCTTTTCTTCGTGACTAGGGAACGTCGAGCGCCTATCGTTAGCATCGGGGTTGGCCTTCCGTTCTAGGGCGCTCCAAAGGTAATCCAGCCCGGAGCGCAGATTATGAACGGCGTCGCCGATTGCCAAAGGCAATGCACGAGGCAGACCTCCCCCAGCAGGGCCAATGTGCAACTGATATTGTCTTGTTTGAGTGTCGAGCTCGGACCGAACCACATAATTGGCCGGATCGATCATCCAGCGAGTGATCGCTTCAACATCGCTGATGTGCTGTTTGGCTCGTTCAACTTTCCACTCGGCCATTAGGCAGGAACAGGAAAGGTCCGATAATCCAGGATCCAACATGCCACCCGCCGCAATCCATCAAGGCCCAACAGCGAACCAGAGGCGATCGAAGCCGACAAGCCCCTGCTAGATGCTCAACCCAACTGAGACCGCAGGGGCAAGGTCGCCGACGCTATACCGCCAGATCGGCAAGCGGTAAGGAAGGTGCTCACGCTGAGGCGAGCGCCTAAACGGGCTGAGTAGACGGAGAGACCTCAAACCTCCGACTTCTCCACCCATTTGATCTGGGCCTGCGGCCTGTAGGCGTCCATCTTGTCGAGCAGCGCGCCGGGATCGGTCTCCATCATCGCCATGTCGCGATGGGCCTGCCACATGAAGCCGGCCTTGGTGGTGTTGTCGAGGAAGGCGAAGAGCGGGTCGTAGAAGCCGGCGATGTTGAGGAAGCCGAGCGGCTTGCCGTGGATGCCGAGCTGGCCCCAGGTCCAGATCTCGAAGATCTCCTCGAAGGTGCCGATGCCGCCGGACATGGCGATGAAGCCGTCGGAGAGCTCGGCCATGCGCGCCTTGCGGATGTGCATGGTCTCGACCACTTCGAGCCGGGTCAGCTTGTTATGGCCGACCTCCTTCTCGCGCAGCGCCCGCGGGATCACGCCATGGACCTCGCCGCCGGCTTCGAGCGCGGCATTGGCGACGATGCCCATCAGCCCGACGGCGCCGCCGCCATAGACCAGCGTCAGGCCGCGCCTGGCAATGGCCGTGCCCATGGCGCGGGCGCCCTCGGCATGGACGGGATCATGGCCCGGGCTCGAGCCGCAGAAGACACAGACGGATTTCATGAGGCGAGTGCTTGCAAGATGCGGGCCCAGGAGCGCTGGCCCTTGTGGAAGGAGGAGAGGTCGTACTTCTCGTTTGGCGAGTGGACGCGGTCGTCGTCGAGGCCGAAGCCGACGAAAAGGGTGTCGAGCCCGAGCGTGCGCTTGAAGTCGCCGCCGACAGGGATCGAGCCGCCACTGCCGATGCTGACGACGCGGCCACCCCATTCCTCGGCGAGTGCCTTGCGCGCCTTCTGCAGGACCGGGGAATCGACCGGCACGGCCAGCGCCGGCGAACCGGAATGGCCGATGAACTCGGCGGTCACATCCTCAGGCAGGCGTTCACGCACGAACTGGTGGAAGGCCGCGGCGATCTTGGCCGGGTCCTGGTCGCCGACGAGGCGGAACGAGACCTTGGCGGATGCCTTGGCGGCGATCACCGTCTTCGAGCCCTCTCCGGTATAGCCGCCCCAGATGCCGTTGACGTCGCAGGTCGGGCGCGACTGGATCTGCTCGATCAGCATACGGCCCTTCTCACCGACCGAGTGCTTCAGCCCGACCTGGCCGAGGAACTCCTTCTCGGTCAGGTTCAGGTCGGCCCATTCCGCCTTCTGCGCGTTCGTCGGCTCGTGCACGCCGTCATAGAAGCCGGGGATGGTGATCCGGCCGGCCTCGTCATGGATCTCGGCGACGATCTTGGTCAGCACATGGATCGGATTCGCGGCGGCGCCGCCGAACAAGCCCGAATGCAGGTCGCGGTCGGCCGCGGTCAGCCTGACCTCCTGATAGACCATGCCGCGCAGCGTCGAGGTGATCAGCGGCGTGACGCGGTCCCACATGCCGGTGTCGCAGACCAGCGCGAAATCGGCCTTCAGCTCGGCGGCGTTGGCCTTGATAAAGCCCGGCAGGTTGACCGAACCGGATTCCTCCTCACCTTCGACCAGGATGGTGAGGCCGATCGGCAGGTCGCCGGTCTCGGCGAGCGTCGCGCGGATCGCCTCGACGAAGGTCATGACTTGACCCTTGTCGTCGCAGGCGCCGCGGGCAAGGATCACTTTCCGCCCGGGCTCGATCTCCTTGACGGCCGGCTTGAACGGATCGTTGTCCCACAGCTCGAGCGGGTCGACCGGCTGGACGTCGTAATGGCCGTAGAACAGCGCATGCGGCGCGCCGGGCTTTGGCCGATGCGCGAGCACGACCGGATGACCGCCGGTCTCGCGCAATTCTGCCTTGAAGCCGAGCTCTTCCAGATCGGAGCGCAGCCATTCGGCCGCCTGGCGCGTCTGCTTATCGAAAGCCGGATCAGTCCCGATCGAGGGAATTTCGAGCCAGGAGGAGAGACGAGCCAGCGACGTGTCGACATCGGCGTCGAGGCGGGACAGGATGGCGGGAAGCTGGGACATGGGCGCTCACTGGAATCTGATTCCGGTGGCGCCATCATGCCCAGTCGCGCGCACGATGCCAGTCGTCCGGACGCACAGCAGCTTGCTTTGCGGCGGCGTCTACGCCTCGTCCATATCCTCCGGCCACATCCTTGCGCCGTGCAGGACACGAAGAATGCGAACCTTATCGCTCATCACCCCATAGATGGCGATATAAGGCGTGCGCGGAACGACCAGTTCGCGGGTGCCCGCGACCCTGCCGGGCCGGCCGCTTTCCGGAAACCGAAGGAGGCGATGCACAGCCGAGGCGATCCGCTCGTCGATTTCGGCAGCCACTTTCGGATTGTCGGCTTCGATGTAGCTGAAGATCTCGTCGCGATCGGCAAGAGCGAACGGCGACCAGACCACACGCATCATGCTTTTCCGCCGGCCTTGCGAAGGGCCGCAGCGCGGCGTTCGGTAAAGCGAGCCTCGGCATCGGCGTCCTCGATGTCGGGACGCTCATCCGCCAGCGCCTGCAGCACTTTCGCGCGGAACCAGGCGTCGTGCGCGTCACTATTGCTGACGAGTTCGAGCGGCAGAGCGCCTTCATTTGCCGTACGCGTCAGCAGAATGCGCACGGCGTCGGAGACGGTGAGACCCATGCCCTCCAGGACCGCGGTTGCGCGGTCCTTCACGTCGGCGTCGATCCGCGTCTGTACCAAGGCATTCGAAGCCATGACGATACTCCCTTCACAAGCACAATGTAATGCGCTTGAATGACAATCGCCAGACGCAATGCCAAACTTGGCTACCGCCGTCCGCCCGTGAGCGAGCCGAGCACACCGCGCAGGATGGCGGTACCGACCTGCCTGCCGATCGAGGTCGCGGCCGAGCGCGCCGCCGAGGTGATGATCTTTTCGGTCATGCTTTGCGGCAGGCGCCCGCCGCGGCTGCCGGGACCGGTCTTGGGACGCTCGCCACTGCCGCCGCCGAGCCAGCCGCCGATGGTGTCGAGGATGCCGCCGCCGCCTTCGGTCGAGGCCTCGACCAGCGAGCCGTCGGCATTCATCCCCTTGCGCTTCATCAGCGCCTCATAGGCCGAGTCCCGGTCGACCATCGTGTCGTATTTGCCGGTGAAGCCGGAGGCGCGCATGCACTGCGTCCGTTCCTGCGGCGTGATCGGGCCGACCTGCGCCATCGGCGGGGCGATCAGGCAGCGCTCGACCATGGTCGGCGAGCCCTTGCCTTCCAGCGTCGAGACCAGGGCCTCGCCGACGGCGAGCTGGGTGATCGCCTGCTCGGTGTTGATCTTCGGATTCTGGCGGAAGGTCTCGGCTGCGGCCCTGACCGCCTTCTGGTCGCGCGGGGTGAAGGCGCGCAAGGCGTGCTGGACGCGATTGCCGAGCTGGGCCAGCACGGTGTCGGGAATATCGAGCGGGTTCTGGGTGACGAAATAGACGCCGACGCCCTTGGAGCGGATCAGCCGCACCACCTGCTCGACCGCCGTCAGCAACGCCTTGGGCGCGCCGTTGAAGAGCAGATGTGCCTCGTCGAAGAAGAAGACGAGCTTGGGCTTGTCGAGGTCGCCGACCTCCGGCAGCTGCTCGAACAGCTCTGAGAGCAGCCAGAGCAGGAAGGTGGCGTAGAGCCGCGGATTGGCCATCAGCTTGTCGGCCGCCATGATGTTGACGATGCCGCGGCCGTCGCGGTCGGTCTTCATCAGGTCATTGATGTCGAGCGCCGGCTCCCCGAAGAACAGGTCGCCCTTCTGGTTCTCCAGCACGAGCAGAGCGCGCTGGATCGTGCCGACCGAAGCGGAGGTGACGTTGCCGTATTTGGTCGTCAGCTCCTGCGCGTTCTCGGCGATGAAGGCGAGGATCGCGCGCAGGTCCTTGAGGTCGAGCAGCAAGAGCTTCTGCTCGTCGGCGATGCGGAAGGCGATGTTGAGCACGCCTTCCTGGGTGTCGTTGAGGTCGAGCAGGCGCGCCAGCAGCAGCGGGCCCATCTCCGAAATCGTGGCGCGGACCGGATGGCCCTGCTCGCCGAACACATCCCAGAATACCGTGGTGAACTGGTCGGGCTCGTATTTGAGCCCGAGTTCCTCGGCGCGCTTGACGAAGGGCGGCTTGGAGTTGCCCGGCGCGGCGATGCCCGAGAGGTCGCCCTTGATGTCGGCAGCGAAGACCGGGACGCCGTGCTTGGCGAAGCCCTCCGCCAGCACCTGCAGCGTCACCGTCTTGCCGGTACCGGTCGCGCCGGTGACGAGGCCATGGCGGTTGGCGAGCTTGAGCAGCAGCACCTCCGGCTTCTCGCTCTTGCCGATCAGGATCGTGCCGTCATCCGCCATGGTCGCGCCTGTTCCGTTGCCATAAGGTCGTGGAAAGGGTGTAGCGAAACGAGAAGTTGGGCGGAAGCATGAAGATCGCTTCCACCCGAGATAGTTTATGTATAAACTATCTTCCGGAACGCCGGATGACTCGGCATGAGAGGACCGCACGATGGACGAACTGATCTCCCGCATCATGGCTGCTTCCGGCCTCGATGAGTCGCTGGCGAAAAAGGCGATCGGCATCATCCTCGCCTTCCTGCAGAAGGAAGGCCCCGCGGCCGAGATCGGCCAGCTGATGGGAGCGCTGCCTGGCGCCCAGGACCTCGCCAACGCCGAAGGTGGCGCCAAGGGCGGGCTGATGGGCGCGATCGGCGGTATGATGGGCGGTGGCGGCGGCGTGATGGCGCTCGGTGGCCAATTGATGGGCGCTGGCCTGTCGATGGGCCAGATCCAGACCGTATCGAAGGAGATGTTCGCGGTCGGCCGCGAGAAGGCGGGCGAGGACACGATGGGCGCGATCGTCGGCGCGATCCCGGGCCTCGGTCAGTTCGTCTGAGCCGACACATCCCTCTCCAGATTTTGGAACGCCGCCCTACCGGGCGGCGTTTTCGTTTGCAGGCATAGGAGTTCCTTGTCGCGCGGATAGGCATTTCGGCACGGCTTTCCGACCAACGGGGCATTTGCGTTCGCGCCGAGCCATGGCAATCAGGATTTCGCGGTTGCACAATGGGCCGCCCATTGGCGTGTGTTCCATCGCCTGACGGGAACGGCGGGAGGAATGCGTGCAAGGAGTTCGCTGCTGATGACCTCGACAGTCTTCGCCGACCTGCCCTTCATGGACGCCTTCCCCACACCGGGCGAAGCGCAGTGGCGCGCCGCGGTCGACAAGGTGCTGAAGGGCGCCGATTTCGAGAAGAAGCTGGTCGGGCGGACATCGGACGGCGTCCGTATCGAGCCGCTCTACGAGGCGGCAGCCGAGCAAAGCGCCCGACCGCTACGCGCAGAGGCCGGACGCTGGCGCGTCGCGGCGCGCGTCGATCACCCTGATGAGACCGAAGCTGCGAAGCTCGCACTCGCCGATCTCGAAGGGGGCGCCGACTCGCTGACCCTCAGCTTCGCCGGCGCTCCTGCGGCACGCGGTTTCGGGCTTGAGGCGAGCTCGGTCGAGGCGCTCGACGCTGTGCTCGACGGCGTGATGCTCGATCTGGTCAGGCTGCGCCTCGACCCGGCCCCCGGTGGCCGCAAGCAGGCGCTGCTACTGGCCGATCTCGCCGAGAAGCGCGGCCATGCGCCCTCCTCCCTCCAGATCGATTTCGGCATGGAGCCGATTGGCGTGCTCGCCAGTTCGGGCGCACTCGCGGTGCAATTGCCCGAGCTCGGCAAGCGCATCGCCGAGACGATCGGCACGCTGAAGGCGCGCGGCTTCACCGGCCCGTTCCTCGCCGCCGACGGCCGGATCTGGCATGAGGCCGGCGCGACCGAGGCGCAGGAACTCGGCGCCGTGCTGGCGACTGCAGTGACTTATCTGCGCCTGCTGGAGGCACAGGGCATCCCGCTCGCCGAAGCGCGCGACGCCATCTCCTTCACCCTCGTCGCCGATGCCGACGAATTCGTCACCGTCGCCAAGTTGCGGGCCGCGCGGCTGCTCTGGGACCGGGTGCAGCGCGCCTGCGGGCTCGATCCCAAGCCCGTTTTTATCCATGCCGAGACCGCCTGGCGCTCGCTGACCCGGCGCGATCCCTGGGTCAACCTGCTGCGCGGTACGATCGCCACCTTTTCGGCTGGCGTCGGCGGCGCAGATTCGATCAGCGTGCAGCCCTTCACCGCGGCGCTCGGCCTGCCCGACGGCTTCGCCCGCCGCATCGCCCGCAACACCCAGCTGATCCTGCTGGAGGAAGCCAATCTCTGGCGTGTCGCCGATCCGGCAGCTGGTGCGGGCGGATTCGAAGAATTGACGCAGGCGCTGTGCGAGCAGGGCTGGCGCAAATTCCAGGACCTGGAAGCGGAGAGCGCTGATGGCCTGACCGGCATCGTCGCCGCACTCGCCAACGGCCATGTCCAGATGGGTCTCGGACGCGAGCGGGCGACCCGCGCGAAAGCCATCGCGACCCGGCGCGAGCCGATCACGGGCACGAGCGAATTCCCGAACCTGTCGGAAGCGTCGGTGTCGGTGCTGGCGCCGCCTCCGGCCGCCATGCCGACCAGCGAAGCGGCTAGCGGCGCAATCACGGTCGAGGCACTGCCCAGCGTCCGCCTAGCCGAACCGTTCGAGGCGTTGCGCGCCAGCGCCGATATCGCCGAAGCCGCTGGCGAGCGGCCGAAAGCCTTCCTCGCCACGCTGGGGCCAATCGCCGGCTTCGCCGCACGCGCCGGCTTCGCCCGCAACCTGTTCGAGGCAGGGGGCATGGCTGCACCCTCCGGTGACGGCTTCGCCAAGGCCGGCGCGACCGATCTCGACACGCTCGTCGCAGCCTTCCGCGCTTCGGGGGCGAAGCTCGCCTGCCTTTGCGGCTCCGACGAGAGCTATGGGGCCGAGGTGGTCCCCGCCGCGAAAACACTGACGGCAGCAGGTGCGACGGTCTGGCTCGCCGGCCGTCCCGGCGAGCAGGAGGCGGCGCTGCGTGAGGCCGGTGTGACGAACTTCGTCTTCGCCGGCTGCGACGCCATCGCCGTGCTGCAGGATGCGCTCGCCGTCGCCATATCCCCTGTCAGCACCAGCAAGGGATAAGCATGCCGATCGCGCTCACCATTGCCGGCTCCGACTCCAGCGGCGGCGCCGGCATTCAGGCCGACCTCAAGACGTTCGCCGCGCATCAGGTCTATGGCGCCAGCGTCATCGTGGCGCTGACCGCACAGAACACCACCGCCGTGACCGCGATCCATCCGGTGCCGGCCGATTTCGTCGCCGCCCAGATCGACGCCGTCTTCGACGATCTCAAGGTCGATGCGGTCAAGATCGGCATGCTGGCCACGGCCGAGCTGATCGAGACCGTGGCGGACGGGCTCGAACGCCATAACGCAAAGAACATCGTGCTCGATCCGGTGATGATCGCGGCATCGGGCGGGCGGCTCTTACAGGAAGACGCGATTGAGGCGCTGAAGCGCCGCCTGCTGCCGCTCTGCACGATCGTGACGCCGAATCTGCCGGAGGCGGCCGCCCTGCTCGCAACCGCTATGGCGGAGACCGAAGACGCGGCCGCCGAGCAGGCGGAGGCATTGCTCGCATTCGGTCCGGCGAATGTCCTGGTCAAGGGCGGCCATGGCACCGGCGACGACAGCGTCGACATCCTGATTGGCAAGGACGGCCGGCGCGAGCTCCTGGTCGCGCCGCGCATCGCGACGCAGAACACTCACGGCACCGGCTGCACTTTGTCTTCGGCGATCGCCTCCGGCCTCGCCCACGGCATCGCGCTTAACGAAGCGGTGGTGCTGGCCAAGCGCTACATCTCTGCCGCAATCGCGGCCTCGGACGCGGTCAAGGTTGGCCGCGGCCACGGACCGGTGCATCATTTCCACCATTGGTGGGACAGGACAGACGGGAGCAAGCCATGACCGCGATCCCGGATTTCACGAAGCTCGCCTTCGCCGACACGGCGGGCGCCGCGGCCGCCCCACAGAGCGCGGGCGAGCTCTGGCAAACACCGGAGGACATCCCGGTCAAGCCGATTTACACGGCCGCGGATCGCGACGGCCTGCCCTTCGTCGATACCCTGCCCGGCATCGCGCCCTATCTGCGCGGCCCCTACCCGACCATGTACGTCAACCAGCCCTGGACGATCCGGCAATATGCCGGCTTCTCCACGGCCGAGGATTCGAACGCCTTCTATCGGCGCAACCTCGCTGCCGGCCAGAAGGGCCTTTCGGTCGCCTTCGATCTCGCGACCCATCGCGGCTATGACAGCGACCATCCGCGCGTCGGCGGCGATGTCGGCATGGCCGGCGTCGCGATCGACTCGATCTACGACATGCGCACGCTGTTCTCCGGCATCCCGCTCGACCAGATGAGCGTGTCGATGACGATGAACGGCGCCGTGCTGCCGGTGCTGGCGCTCTACATCGTCGCGGCGGAAGAACAGGGCGTGCCGGCGGCCAAGCTCTCGGGGACGATCCAGAACGACATCCTCAAGGAGTTCATGGTCCGCAACACCTATATCTACCCGCCCTCGCCCTCGATGCGGATCATCGGCGACATCTTCGCCTACACCTCGGCCAACATGCCGAAGTTCAACTCGATCTCGATCTCCGGCTACCACATGCAGGAGGCCGGGGCGACGCAGGACCTCGAGCTCGGCTACACGCTCGCCGACGGCGTCGAATACATCCGCGCCGGCCAGCAGGCGGGCCTCGGCGTCGACGTCTTCGCGCCGCGGCTCTCCTTCTTCTGGGCCATCGGCATGAACTTCTTCATGGAGGTGGCGAAGCTCAGGGCCGCCCGGCTGATCTGGGCCAAGCTCGTCAAGGATTTCGGGGCGCAGAACGAGAAGTCGCTCCCCTTACGCACCCATTGCCAGACCTCGGGCTGGTCGCTGACAGCGCAGGACGTGTTCAACAACGTGCCGCGCACGATGATCGAGGCGATGGCGGCGACGCAGGGGCACACCCAGTCGCTGCACACCAACGCGCTCGACGAGGCGCTGGCGCTGCCGACCGACTTCTCCGCCCGCATCGCCCGCAACACCCAGATCGTGCTGCAGCAGGAAAGCGGCACGACAAAGATCATCGACCCTTGGGGCGGCTCCTATTATGTCGAGCGCCTCACCGCCGAGCTCGCCGCCAAGGCCTGGGGCCACATCCAGGAGGTCGAGGCGCTGGGCGGCATGGCCAAAGCGATCGAGGCCGGCATCCCGAAGCTCCGGATCGAGGAAGCCGCGGCGAAGACGCAGGCGCGCATCGACGGCCGCCAGCAATCGATCATCGGCGTCAACATCTTCAAGCCCGACAACGAGGCGGCGATCGACGTGCTCAAGGTCGACAACGCCTCGGTCCGCGCCCAGCAGCTCGATAAGCTGAGACGCCTCAAGGCCGAGCGCAACGAGGCCGAGACGCAGGCAGCGCTGACCGCGCTGACCAACGGCGCGCAAGGCGACGGCAACCTGCTCGACCTTGCGGTCAAGGCGGCGCGGGCGAAGGCGACCGTCGGCGAAATCTCGATGGCGATGGAGCAGGTCTTCGGGCGTCACCGCGCGGAGATCAAGTCAATCTCGGGCGTCTACAAGCGGGAGGTCGGCGAGATGAACCCTGCCGTGACGCGCGTGCAGTTAATGTGCGAGGCCTTCGAGGAAGCGGACGGGCGCCGCCCGCGCATTCTCGTCGCCAAGATGGGCCAGGACGGCCACGATCGCGGCCAGAAGGTGATCGCCTCGGCCTTCGCCGATCTCGGCTTCGACGTCGATATCGGCCCGCTCTTCGCCACCCCGGACGAGGCGGCGCGCCAGGGCGTCGAGAACGACGTCCACATCGTCGGCGTCTCCTCGCTGGCAGCGGGCCATCTGACGCTGGTGCCGGAGCTCAAGGGGGCGCTCGCCAAAGCCGGCCGGCCCGACATCATGATCGTGGTCGGCGGCGTCATCCCGCCTCAGGACTTCGACGCCCTGATCGAGGCCGGCGCCAGCGCGATCTTCCCGCCCGGCACCGTCATCGCCGACGCCGCGGAGAAGCT
Source organism: Allobosea sp. Tri-44 (assembly GCF_004123845.1). GTDB lineage: Bacteria > Pseudomonadota > Alphaproteobacteria > Rhizobiales > Beijerinckiaceae > Allobosea. The sequence continues at coordinate 332,460 of NZ_NBDP01000030.1, forward strand.
CCTGGAAGAGCTCAACCAGCGGCTAGGATACGCGCAGAAAAGCGCGGCGGAGTGACCCGCCGCGCTGCGTCGACTTGCGAACTCTACCAGCCGCCGCGCCAGCGCTGGTAGTACCGCGGCGGCGGGGGCGGCGGGCCATAGAAGCGCGGGCCGTCATACTGGCGGCGCCAGCGGGGAACGCCCCAGTAGCCATAGGCTGGCGGCGCGCGCCAGCCATAGCCGGGACCGTCATAATAGGCCTGCTGGATCAGGACGCCGGCCTCGGCCTTGCTGGGTGATACCGCGCTGATCCCGAGCGCAGCGGCAGCGATAAGGCCGGCAGAAGCGAGGGTGCGGAACATCTTCATGTCTCCTCTTGCCGGAGCAGGAAGGCTTCCCGCTCTGGCAAGCACTCTCGCGCAACCAGGCTGAACCGGTTTTGAGCGCGACGTTCAGCAGGCGTTTAGGTCAGCGCCCCGCCAGTGCCTCGCGCTTCATCAGCAGGGAGGCGCCGATCACCGCGACCGCCACCGCCGCGATCATGATCGTGCAGGCGGCGTTGATCTCGGGCGTCACCCCGAGGCGAATGGCCGAATAGAGCCGCATCGGCAAGGTGGTAGCGCCCGGCCCGGTGGTGAAGCTGGCAATGACGAGATCGTCGAGCGAGAGCGTGAAGGCCAGCATCCAGGCGGCAGCAACCGCCGGCCAGATCAGCGGCAGCGTCACCGTCCTGAAGGTCTCCATCGGCGTCGCGCCGAGATCGCGCGCCGCTTCCTCCAATGAACGGTCGAAACCGGCGAGTCGCGCCTGCACAACGATGCAAGCGAAGCCGAGGCTGAAGGTCGCGTGGGCGATGACCACGGTCCAGTAGCCGCGCTCGACATCACCGGCGACGAAAAGCAGCAGCAGCGACAGGCCGGTGATCACCTCCGGCATCACCAAGGGCGCCATCACCATGCCGGAGAACAGCATTCGGCCGGCGAAGACGCGATAGCGCGCCAATGCCAATGCCGCGAGCGTCCCGAGCACTGTTGCTAGCGTCGCGGAGACCAGCGCGACGCGGATCGTCAGCCAGGCGGCGTCGAGCAGCGGCTGATTGCTGAAGAGCGTTCCGTACCAATGCGTCGAGAAGCCGCCCCAGACCGTCACCAGCCGCGAGGCATTGAAGGAATAGGCGACGAGCGCGACGATCGGCAGGTAAAGAAAGGCGAATCCGGCAATGAGCGCGGCGAGGTGGAAGGCTCCGAAGCGCCTCATTGGGTTGCTCCGCGCGCCCGCTGCAGCAGCATCAGCGGCAGGACCAGGACGACGAGCAGCACGATCGCCACCGCCGAGGCGAGCGGCCAGTCGCGGTTGGAGAAGAACTCGTTCCAGAGCACCTTGCCGACCATCAGCGTGTCGGAGCCGCCGAGCAGATCGGGGATGACGAACTCGCCGATCGCGGGGATGAAGACCAGCGCCGAGCCGGCGAGGATACCGGGGACCGAGAGCGGCAAGGTCACGGTCAGGAAAGTGGTCAGCGGCGTCGCGCCGAGGTCGGAGGCCGCTTCCAGCAAGGTGCCGTCGAGCTTCTGCAGGGTCGAGAACAGCGGCAGGACCATAAAGGGCAGGTAGGAGTAGACCATGCCGATCAGCACAGCGGCGTCGGTGTTGAGCAGGCGCAAGGGTTCGCTGGTGAGCCCGATGCCCATCAGCGCCATGTCGAGCAGGCCGTCCGGCCGCAGGATGCCGATCCAGGCGTAGACGCGGATCAGGAACGAGGTCCAGAACGGCAGGATGACGAGGACGAGCAGGATGCCCTGCCAGCGCTTCGGCGCCAGTGCCATCGCATAGGCGAGCGGATAGCCGATCGCGAGCGCGATCAGCGTGGTCAGCGCCGCGATGCGCAGCGAGGAGAGATAGCTTTGCCAATAGAGCGGGTCGTCGCCGAGCAGGCGGAAATTCTCGAAGTCGAGCGCGCTCAGGAACTCGCCGAGCTGGCTAAAGCCGGGAAAATGCGGTGCATAGGGCGGCTGGTCGGTCGCGGCGTCGGAGAGTGCGATCCTGAGCACGATGACGAAGGGTGCCAGGAAGAAGGCGATGAGCCAGAGATAGGGAATGGCCGCGACCAGCAAGCCGCGACCGGTCCCGCCGCTTCGGGAAGCCGGCGTGCTCACGACGCCAGCACCATGCCGGCCTCGACATCCCAGGAGAGCCAGACCCTGTCTTCCCAGGCGAAGGGGCGCTCGATGCGTCGCGTGCGGTTGGTCAGCGAGACCTTGAAGAGCTTGCCCTCGTCGCCGCCGACCATGACCTGGACCATGGTCATGTCACCGAGATAGCCGATGTCCCAGATCTCGCCGGCGACCTTGTTGACGCTCTGCTCCGGCTCGTCATGGCTGAGCGCGATCTTCTCGGGACGGAGGCCGATGGTAAGCGCATCGCCCGGCCGGCAGCTCGGCGCGTCCTCGTCGAGCTCGATCACGCCGACAGGCTGGTTCTCCAGCGTGACGAGATCGCCTTCGACGGCGGTGACCTTGCCCTCGATCAGATTGATATCGCCGACGAACTCCGCGACGAAGCGGCTGGCCGGCGCCTCGTAGATCAGGTCGGGTGGCGCGATCTGGAGCAGCCGGCCATGGTCCATCACCGCCATGCGGTCGGCCATGGTCATGGCCTCGTCCTGGTCGTGCGTGACGACCATGAAGGTCAGGCCGAGATCGGCCTGCAGGTCCATCAGCTCGTATTGGGTCTCCTCGCGCAGCTTCCTGTCGAGCGCGCCAAGCGGCTCGTCGAGCAGGAGGAGCTTTGGCTGCTTGACGAGGGCGCGAGCAAGCGCGACGCGCTGACGCTGGCCGCCGGAAAGCTGGTCCGGCCGGCGCTTCTCCATGCCCTTGAGGCGGACGCGCCCAAGCATCGCATCAACGCGCGCGGCGATCTCCGCCTTCGGCAGGCCCTCGCGTTTGAGCCCATAGGCGATGTTGTCGCCGACGCTCAGATGCGGGAACAGCGCATAGGACTGGAACATCATGTTGACCGGCCGCCGATGCGGCGGCACGGCGGTGATGTCGACGCCGTCGAGCAGGATCTCGCCCTCGTCGGGCCGCTCGAAGCCGGCGAGCATGCGCATCAGCGTGGTCTTGCCGCAGCCGGATGGCCCGAGCAGCGCGAAGAACTCGCGTTGGTGGATCGAAAGCGAGAGCCGATCCACCGCCACCACCGCGCCGAAGCGCTTGGTCACATTGCGGAATTCGACCAGCGGCTTGGCGGAGGGGTCGTTCCAGGGCTGGAAGTCGCGCCGGACGCTGCCGGGCGAGGCGCGTCTTCCACCCGCCTCCGTCCGGCTAGGGTCCCTGTTCACCTGCCACTCTTGACGCGGGTCCACAGCCGGTTGACCACCCGCTGCGTCTTCTGGTCGTAGGGCGTGATCGTGTAGAGCCGGCCCATCACCGCATCCGGCGGATAGATGCCCGGATTGTCGCGGACCTCGGCCGAAAGCAGCGGCTTGGAGGCAATGTTGCCGTTGGCGTACTGGATGAAGTCCGAGTTCTTCGCCGCCATGTCGGCACGGTTGACGAAGTCGATGAACTTCAGCGCCGCGTCCTGGTTGCCGGCATCCTTCGGGATGACGAAGGAATCGAACCACATCAACGCGCCTTCCTTCGGGATCGCATAGGCGATCTCGACCTTGTTCTTGGCTTCGCTGGCGCGCTTCCTGGCCTGCAGCACGTCGCCGGAATAGCCCACCGCCAGGCAGATATCGCCGTTGGCGAGCGCGTTGATGTATTCTGACGAGTGGAATTTCTGGATGTGCGGCCGGATCTTGCGCAGCAGTTCGCCGGCCTTGTTGAGGTCGGCCTCGTTCTTCGAGTCGGGGTCGAGCCCGAGATAGCGCAGCGCCGCCGGGAACATCTCCTCGACCGCGTCGAGCACGTGCACGCCGCAATTGGAGAGCTTCTTCAGCTTTTCGGTATCGAAGATGACGTTCCAGCTGTCGATCACGGCGTCGTTGCCGAGCCGCTCCTTCACCTTGGCGACGTTGTAGCCGATCCCGGTGGTGCCCCACATGTAGTTCACGGCGAACTTGTTGCCGGGATCGTATTTCGCCAAGCGCTTCTGGATCTCGGACCAGGCATTCTTGAGGTTCGGCACCTTGGCGGTGTCGACCGGCGTATAAAGACCGAGCGGGATATGCCTCGGCAGGAAGGAGGCTGTTACGACGACGAGGTCGTAGCCGGTCTTGCCGGCCAGTAGCTTGGTCTCGACCGTCTCCATCTGGTCGAAGGTGTCGTAGACGACGGTGATGCCGGTCTCTTTCTTGAAGGCGTCGAGCACCTCAGGATTGACGTAGTCCGACCAGTTGAAGATGCGCAGTTCCTTGTTGTCCTGCGCTCCTGCCGGACCGGCTGCGAGAGCGAGCCCGAAAGCCGCCGCAGCGGCCAACCCATGCATAACCGACGTCAAAGTGCGCAATCTGCCCCTCCTCTAGATTTCGCGCCGGCAAGTTAGAGGCTGTTAGCGTCCTTGGATAGGGTTTGGGTGAGGTCAAACCGTCCGAATGCCAGGAGCATTGCGCCGCCGATACCGCTGGTATCGGCAAGCGATGCGACGCAGCAGTCGGCCGGTTTCACCTCACCGCGCAGCGGCGTGGCACTTTTGCCCGATTGCGGCGTCGCTCGTCACGACCAAGCCGGAAGGCTTGGCCGCACCAAGCTCCTGGCACTCGGGCAAAATCGCCGACGCCCAAACCCTATCCAAGGACGCTAACAGCCTCTCGCAGCTTGCGGCCAAGCCTCAACCTCGATTTCGTGATTGGCGATGCTCCGTCGCGCCTTGTGGCACAGGTGCCGCGCCACCTATTTTCTGACGAGACATGATCCGACGCTTGCTCCTCCTCTTCACGGTGGTCTTCCTCCTGCCCCTCGGCACGCACGCCGCGTGGTGGCAATGGCAACCGCTCGCGTCCGACTGGGCACGTGCCGACTGGTCGAGCGCCGCGCTCCTGCCCGCCCCCAGCATCGAGCCGGAAGCGACCGTCCACGTCTTCGCCGCCCGCGTCGGCCGCTGGCGCGGCGTCTTCGCACATCATTCCTGGGTGGTGGTGAAGGAGGCGAACGCTTCGGCCTATACGCGCTTCGACGTCGTCGGCTGGGGCAACCCGGTGCGCGTGAACGTCCGCGTCGCCGACGGGCGCTGGTATGGCAACGTCCCGGAGCTGGTCGGCGAGATCAGGGGGCAGGCTGCTGAGGCGCTGATCCCGCGCATCCGCGAGGCTGTGAAGAGCTACAGCTACAGCGCGAATGGCTCCTATGCGGCCTGGCCGGGGCCGAACTCGAACAGCTTCGTCCAGCACGTCCTCGCCGAAGTTCCGGAGCTCGGCCGCGCCCTGCCACCGACCGCGATCGGCAAGGACTGGCGCGGCGACGGCCTCTACGCCGGCTGGACGCCGAGCCGAACCGGTTTGCAGGCCTCGCTCTACGGGCTTTTCGGTGTCACGCTGGGTTGGGTCGAGGGCGTCGAGGTCAACCTGCTCGGGCTGGTGGCAGGCTTCGACCTGCAGCGACCGGCGCTGAAACTGCCGGGCTGGGGGCGGGTGGGATTATAGCGCCCCGCAACGGCTTCGCGATCTAAACGCGAGTCGTCCCGGGCGACCGCAGGGAGACACGGGACCCATTCCGGAACCGCACCGAGAAGTGTTCCGGAATGGATCCCGGATCAGCCCCGCTTCGCGGCTTGTCCGGGATGACCAATGTCGAAAGCCGCAGCAGATCGCTCAATTCCGCAGCACCAGACACGCACCGCCCGCCTGCCGCAGGCGATTGCAGCTCATCGTCGCCTCGCGCAGGCTCTGTGCCGGCAACCTGACCCGGTAGAAGCGGCCCCTGCCCCGTCCCGCCACGGCCGATCCCAGGATCATGGTCGGCTTGCCTGAGAGCAGCGAGGCGAAGCGTGCGGCGACGCGCTGATAGGAGGCGATGGCGCGCGCCTTCGAGGTATTGCCCGCAAGCTGCACCCCGAACGGTCCATACGCGCCCTCGACCAGCACGGCCGGCGTGGTGATGCGGATCGAAGCGACGGTGGCGAGGCAATCTGTCTCCTCCCGCGTCGCCGGCGGCGGAAGCTCGCCCGCGCCCAGCCGCCATTCCTCGACCGGGCGGCCAGTGATGAAGCGGACATAGGCCTGCGTTTCATAGGGCAGCATGCCGCCACGCTCGACCCAGCGCGCGACGCGGTTCGGCCCGCCATTATAGGCCGCGGCGGCGAGGCCGAGATTGCCGAACTGGTTCTTCAAGGCTGCAAGGAAGGCGGCCGAATGCGGGATCGCCGCCTCGGGATCGAACGGATCGGCGAGGCCGCGCTCATTCGCCGTCCCCGGCATGAACTGGGCAATGCCCTGTGCCCCGGCCGGGCTGACGACATGCGGCCGGAAGCTGCTTTCGCGCCAGATCAGCCGGGTGAGGAAGGCGACCGGCAGATCGTGGGTCTTCGCTGCACCTTCGATCAATCGGCAGATGGTCTGCGCCACGCTCTCGGTCTGTGGCTCCGCGCAAGCCGGACCGACCGAGAGCATGGCGGCGAGCGCCGCGACGACGATGCGGCGCCGCCCTGCCCTCACGCGGCTTCGAGCGCCTGGGCGAGATCGGAGATCAGATCCTCGATGTTCTCGATGCCGACCGAGATGCGGATCAGCGCATCGGTGAGGCCGATCTCCTCGCGCAACTCGCGGGCGACGCCAGAATGGGTCATCGCGGCGGGGTGCGAGACCAGCGTCTCGGTACCGCCGAGGCTGACCGCGAGCTTCATGATCTGGAGGTTGTCCAGCACGGCGAAGGCTTCCTTCTCGCCACCCTTGACGTCGAAAGCGAAGGTCGAGCCGGGGGCGCTGCACTGGCGATCGAAGACCGGCTTGCGCGGGTCGCCATCCTGGAGATTGCCGAGATAGTGCACCTTGGCGATCTTCGGGTGAGCGGCGAGATAGTCGGCGACCTTGCGGCCGTTCTCGTTCGAGCGGCTCATGCGGATGTCCAGCGTTTCGAGCGAGCGCATCAACATCCAGCAGGAGTTCGGATCGAGCTGCGTGCCGAGCGAGCCACGCCAGGCCTTGACCTGCCGCACCAGCTTTTCCGAGCCGCTGATCGAGCCGCCGACGAGATCGCTATGACCGCCGACATATTTGGTCAGCGACAGCAGGCTGAGATCGGCGCCGTGCTTCAGCGGCTTCTGGAACATCGGCCCCAGCATGGTGTTGTCGACGACTACCGGAGGGCGATGGCCCTGCGACTTTTCCAGTTCGTCGGCGATCGCGGCGCAGGCGGCGAGATCGACCAGACCGTTGGTCGGGTTGGCCGGCGTCTCGACCAGGATCATCGCGACCCGGCCCTTGGCGGCGGCGGCCTCGGCGACCGCCCGCATCTGGGCGATGTCGATGCCGTCGGTGAAGCCGAAGGGCGTGACGCCGAAGGCACCCATCTGGTTCTTCAGCAATGTCTCAGTGCCGCCATAGAGCGGGCGGCTGTGGATGATGGTGTCGCCCGGCCGCAGGAATGCGAAGCAGGTCGTCGCGATCGCCGCCATGCCGCTGGCGAAGACGGCGCACTTCTCGGCCTCGTCCCAGATCGCCAGGCGATCCTCGAGGATCTCCATGTTGGGATGGTTGAAGCGCGAATAGACCAGCCCCGACTTCTCGCCCGGCTTGAGCTGGCGGCGCCCCGCGGTGAGGTCGAAGAAGTCCTTGCCCTGCTGGGCGTTCTCGAAAACGAAGGTTGAGGTCAGGAAGACCGGCGGCTTGAGCGACCCTTCCGACATGGCGGGGGAATAACCGAAGCCCATCATCAGGGTCTCGGGGTGGAGCCGGCGATTGGCAATCCGGTCCTTGTGGTAGTTGTCGTCGCTCATGATTGCCTCCTCGCCGACCAGCACGGCCTTGCGACGCGAGCCTAGGACGATCCTAAGGCCATTGCATGAACGATCACCCGTGCTCTAGAGCAAGTTTTTGCAGCTTCCTGCTCGATTGAAAGCCCGGAGGAGCAGATCATGCTCGATACGATCGACCGCCGCATGCTGGCATTGCTGCAGGAGGATGGCCGCATCACCAATCAGGACCTGTCCGAGAAGGTCGGCCTGTCGCCGACGCCCTGCCTGCGCCGACTGAAGCGGCTGGAGGAAACCGGCGTCATCAGGAGCTATTCGGCGATCGTCGACCCGAAAGCCTATGGCTTGCCCTTCAGCGTCTTCGTCTCGGTGCGGCTCAGCCAGCAAAACCAGGAGCACATCGCCGAGTTCGAGAAGGCGATCGAAAACTGGCCCGAAGTAGCGGAATGCTACCTGATGACCGGCAGCCAGGACTATCTGCTGCGCGTGCTGACCGACGGCATCGAGGGCTATGAGCGCTTCCTGAAGCAGAAGATGACGCGGCTGAAATGCGTCCAGTCGGTCGAATCCAACTTCGCGCTGGCGACGATCAAGAAGCGCGTCGGCCTGCCGCCGCTGTAACCCGGCCACCCGCGCAAGGAACGCACCGCCCCCAACATGCCGGCACGGCAAGGCTGCCATGTGGCTGCTAGCAGTGCCCGCCGAGCAGCCTGCTCCTAAGCTCCCCCGGCAAGGCCTGTCGCCAAAGACGGGCCGCACGGAGGAACACCATGAGCAGAGCACTTCGCGCCGGCGGCGCAGCGTCGCTGTTTGCCATTGCCACCGTCCTGATCCCCGCATCCCTGCCCGCACGGGCCGAGCTTTCGAGCGCAGTCAAGCGCTCGGAGCAGGCCGTCGCCGGGTTGCAGGGGCCAGCGGAGCTCATCCTCGATCAGTGGGGCGTGGCGCACATCTACGCAGCCTCCACCCGCGACGCGCTGTTCCTGCAGGGCTACAATGCGGCGCGCGACCGGCTCTGGCAGATCGATCTCTGGCGCAAGCGCGGCCTTGGGCTCCTCGCGAAGGATTTCGGCCCGTCCTATGTCGCGCAGGACCGCGCCGCCCGGCTCTTCCTCTATCGCGGCGAGATGGACAAGGAATGGGCCGCCTATGGCCCCGATGCGAAGGCCTATACCGACGCCTTCGTCGCCGGAATCAATGCGCGTGTCGATGAGGTGCGGGCGGGCAAGCAGTCACTACCGCTCGATTTCCGCGTCTCCGGCACCTTGCCGGATCGCTGGAGCGCCGAGGACGTGGTGCGCATCCGTAGCCATGGCCTGACTCGCAACGTGATGTCCGAGGTCGTGCGCGCCCGTGTCGCCTGCGCCGCCGGGATCGAGGCCGATCGCTTCCGGCGCGTGCTGGAGCCGAGCGTGAAGACCAAGGTGCCGGACGGGCTCGACCCCTGCGCGATCAAGCCTGACATCCTCGACGACTACAATCTCGCGACCCGTGACGTCACCTTCGCCGCCCCAGGCGAGAAGCGCGCCGCGCTCGACCGCGACGCCATCTTCGCCGCAGCCGGCGACAGCATCTCGACCATCGGCTCAAACAATTGGACGATAGCCGCGAGCCGCACCGCGACCGGCCGCCCGATCCTCGCCAACGATCCCCACCGCGCCCATGGCGTGCCGTCGCTGCGCTATGTCGTGCATCTCAATGCGCCGGGCCTGTCGGTGATCGGTGGCGGCGAGCCCGCCTTGCCGGGCATCTCGATCGGTCACAACGGCGAGATCGCCTTCGGGCTGACAATCTTCGCGATCGATCAGGAGGACCTCTACGTCTACGAGACCAACCCGGCCAACCCGAACCAGTATCGCTATAGCGGCGGCTGGGAGGAGATGCGCTCCGTCAACGACACCATAGAGGTCAAGGGCGAGGCGCCGCGCCAGGTCGAACTCAAATTCACCCGCCACGGCCCAATCATGAAGACAGAGCCGGACGAGAAGCGCGCCTTCGCGATCCGCACCGTCTGGTTCGAGCCGGGAACCTCGGCCTATTTCAACTCGGCGGAATACATGACGGCGAAGGACTGGGCCGGCTTCAAGAAGGCGATGGCGGAATGGGGGGCGCCGTCCGAAAACCAGGTCTACGCCGACAACAAGGGCAATATCGGCTGGATCGTCGGCGGGCGCGCGCCGCAGCGGCCGAACCATGACGGCCTGATGCCGGTGCCCGGCGATGGCCGCTATGAATGGACCGGTTTCATGAAGGCCGGCGAATTGCCCGAGGTCTACAATCCGACCGAGGGCTTCTTCGCCACCGCCAACGAGATGAACATCCCGAAGGATCACCCACTTCTCGCCAAGCGCATCGGCTTCGAATGGTCCGATCCCTCCCGGATCAACCGGATCAAGGCCGTGCTCGGCACGAAAAACAAGGTGACGCTGGCGGATGCAATGGCCCTGCAGAACGACGACAGCTCGGACAACGGCCGCAAGCTAGCCGCGCTGCTGGCGCCGCTGTCCTCGGACGATCCAACCACCGCCGAGGGCCTGAAACTGATCAAGGGCTGGAATCACGAGACGGCTGTCGACAGCGCCGCCGCTGCATTGTCCGAGGTCTGGATGAGCAAGCATCTCGGCCGCGCGCTGACGGCGAAGGCCGTGCCGGAAAAGGCACGCGGCGTGATCGGCCCACTCGATGTGGCGGCGGTCGTCGCCTATCTGCAATCCCCCGACAGTGCTCTCGGCGCCGACTCGAAGGCAGCGCGCGATGCGCTGCTGCTCGAGACGCTGAAAGCGGCGATGGAGGAGTTGCGCCAAGCGCTAGGCCCAGACGTTGCGAGCTGGAATTGGGGCAAGATCCACCACGCCCAGTTCGACCATGCACTCTCGCCCCTCGCCGGCGGCCCAGACCGCGCTCAGCTCAATGTCGGCCGGCTCGCCATGGGCGGCTCGGCCTTCAGCCCGCGCGCGGCCTCCTATCGGACCTCCGACTTCAGGGTCACGGCCGGCGCCTCGTTCCGCATGGTGCTGGATGTCGGCAAGTGGGACGAGAGCCGCTTCATTAATACGCCCGGGCAATCGGGGGACACCTACAGCCCGCATTATCGCGATCTCGCGCCGCTCTGGGCCGCCGGCGACTATGCGCCGCTGCTCTATTCGCGAGAGGCGATCGAGAAGGCGGCGCGTTCCGTCATCGCGCTCAAGCCGGCTGGCTGATCGGGATAGGCCGACCCGGGGGCTCCGGCCTCCGGGTCAGGATTGCGACCGGTCAATCGCGCGGCGCACGACCTGCGTCACTTCGCTGTTCGACAGGAAGAGGTCGTGGCGCAGCAGGCTCCAGCCGCGGCCGGCCGTATCGGCAACGCGCACGCCGAGCTGCTCCAGCCGCTCGCGGTCGGCGGCGCCGGCGCGGGCGACGCCGCCGGCGATGCGCGAGGAGACCGCGAGCGCCTTGTCGCCGGGATCGATGATCACGGTCATCCGCCGGGCGATCGAGCCGAGCCTGGGCACGGTCTGCTCGAAGGCATCGATGTCGACATCGGGCGAAGCCAGGACGACGGCGCCGATCCGATCCGACAACCCTTCGAAATCGCGCAGCTCGCGCAGGCCTTCCAGCGTCAGGAAGCTGCCCATCGAATGCGCGACGATGTTGATCCGCCCGATGGTCGGATTGGCGACCAGCGCCTTCAGGGTCTGGACGAAGCCGTCGCGCGACCAGAGCGCGCTCTCGCGGTCATAGGCATAGGCGAGCAAACCACCGCCGGACGGCCAGGTGAAGAGAGCAGTCCGCCCTTCGAAAGCCAGCGCATGCGAGAGCTGACCGGCGCTGCGCGCGGCCGTTTCGAAGGTCTCGTTGAAACCGTGGACATAGAGCAGCACGTCGCGGCCAGTCGCGGAATCGGCAAAGGTCCGGGCGGCATCGCTTGCGCTGCGCCTGGTCACGCCGAGCACGGCCCAGTCGCCACTAACGACGGAGCTCACCTGCGCAGCGACACCACGGCCCGGCGCCGACAGCCTGACCTCGGCGAAGGTCAGCCCGCTGCCGCGATCCGAGCCGAAATAGGGTGCGCGATCGCCCATCGGCTTGCGCGTCGTCGCGACGAGCAGCTGCGGCTCCTTGCCGAAGCTGGATGAATCCGCCGGCCCGACGAACGGCGAGATCGACGCCTCGCTCTGGCCGCAGCCAGCCAACCCAAGCCCGAGGAGGGCGACGAAGGAGCGGCGTGAAACGGCATGTCGCGAAGGCGAGATCACTGGCGATGTCCAAGAATGGGGATGCGGACCTTCTGGCCGCGAAACCCTTAAGGCCAGACCAACGCGGCCAGAATTGGGCAGTTATTTGTCACGGTCGACGAAAGACGGCGAAGCTTTGGAGTCGAGACCGAGCATGCCGCCGCCCGTTCCGCCATCGAGTCCGTCGGCGCCGAGCCGCTTTCCGATCATCTGGACGATGCGCGGCGTGGTCGCGAACTTGCCGTGGTTGTACTCGTCGTTGGCGCGATCACCCGACAGATCAATGATCGTCGCCCCGGCTTTGCGCAGATCGGCGACGACCTCGGTATCCTTGTCCGAGATCGAGCCCAGCCGTGTCTTGTCGCCGGCGATGCGGCGGGAGAAGTCGAGCGCCTTGTCGTCCGAGGAGACGAAGACGGTGACCGGCCGTTTGATCGCGGCAAGCTGGGTCTTGAAGACGTCGAGGTCGATGTCGGGCGCCGCCAGCATGACATTGCGCAGCTTGCCGCCAAAGCTGCCATCGCCGCGGATCGCCGCTTGGCGCAGCGTCTCGACCGTCAGCAGCGTTCCCATCGAATGCGCAAGGATATCGAAACGGTTGGCGCCGAGGTCGCGAGCGATCACGCGCAGGCCAGTCTCAAGGGAATCCCGGGAGAAATCGGCGCTATCGCGATCGTAGGGATAGGCGAGGAGCTGCGCCCGCGACGGCCAGGTGAACAGCACCGGCACGCCCTTGAAGCCGGAATCGGTGACGATCTGGGCGAAGCGGAAGGCGGCGTCGGCGAAATTCGTGTTGAAGCCGTGGACGAAGACGAGCACCTCGCGATCGGCTTGCGGCCGTTGTCCGACTGCCGCTTTTACCTCTTTCAGCATCTCCGGCTCGGAGAGGAGTTTGACGCCGCCGACGGTGAAATGGCTGGCCGGATCGCCCGCGCTCGTGACGCTGCCCGGGAGTTCGAGCTGGCCGACCTGGTGATTGCGCGGCACGTTGATGTCGAGCCGCGCAAAGGCGACTGCCGGACTGCGCTCGCCGCTGAAATATTCCGGCTGCTTGGTCGAGGCGCGTGAGGTCGCGACGAAGATGCTGACCGTGCCGGAGGTGTCATTTGGTTTGGCCGCCGAGACGACCAGCACACGCGGCGGGCCACCGCAAGCGGCGAGCACCAGCGACAACAGCGAGATGAGAACGAAAGACCGCAAACCGGACACGCGACACGCTCTCCGCAACCCGAGAAACTCGTCTCACCGTCCCCACCGCTTGGCAAGAGCGGGGATGACACGGTTGCCTCCAAAAGCCCCGCTTCCGCTGCAAGCACTCTCTTGCTACCAGCGGAGCATGGTCGACCTCTCAGCGCTCGGCAATGCGATTCTGGCGGGCGAGCGCGCGGCGCTGGCGCGGGCGATCACGCTCGCGGAGAGCCGGCGCGCCGACCATCGCGAGCAGGCGCAGGTCCTGCTCTCCCGCCTGCTCCCGCATACCGGCAAGGCGATCCGGGTCGGCATCACCGGCGTGCCCGGCGTCGGCAAATCGACCACGATCGACGCGCTCGGCAGCTATCTGACGAGCCAGGGCCACAAGGTCGCGGTGCTCGCGGTCGACCCGTCCTCGACGCGCAGCGGAGGCTCGATCCTCGGCGACAAGACGCGGATGGCGCAGCTGGCCGTCGACCCGAACGCTTATATCCGGCCCTCGCCCTCCTCCGGCACGTTGGGGGGCGTCGCGGCCAAGACGCGCGAGACCATGCTGCTCTGCGAAGCCGCAGGCTTCGATGTGATCCTGGTCGAGACCGTCGGCGTCGGTCAGTCGGAGACGGCCGTCGCCGATCTCACCGACTTCTTCCTGGTGCTGATGCTGCCCAATGCTGGTGACGAGTTACAGGGCATCAAGAAGGGCATCATCGAGCTCGCCGACATGCTCGCGGTCAACAAGGCCGACGGTGAGGGCGCGACCGCGGCGCGTGCTGCGGCTGCGCAATACAAGGCGGCACTGCACATCCTCGCGCCGACTTCGTCGCTGTGGTCGACCCCGGTGGTGACGATCTCGGGCCTGACCGGCGCCGGTCTCGACGCGCTCTGGGCCAAGATCGAGGAGCACCGCGCCCGCTTCGAGGCGAAGGGGCTGATCGCCGAGAAGCGCCGGCGGCAGGACGTCAAATGGATCTGGGCGATGGTGCAGGACCGGCTGCAGGCCAAGCTCCGGCACGATCCGGCGCTGAAGGCGCGCACACCCAAGCTCGAAGCGGCCGTCGCCGCCGGCGAGATGGCGCCGACCGCAGCCGCCGACGAGATCGCCAGGGCGCTCGGCCTGTAACCGGGCAGCGAGCCCGATCGCCGGCACGCCTCTTGAAGCTTTGCGGTCATAATGGAGGCTCCGATGACGCTTTCGCGCCGCCACTGGCTGCGGACGGCCCTTTTCGGCACGGTTGCGGCTTCAGCCAGTCCCGTCCTGGGGCAGACGCCACGCGCCGGCGCATCGGCGCCGCTCGGCACGCTCGGGCTTGAGGCGGCGCAATTCGGCCTGCGTTCCGGCTCCGCCGATGACCAGTCGCGTACCCTTCAGACGGCTCTGGTCGAGGCGGCCAAGCAGAACGCACCACTGATCGTCGCGCCCGGCCGCTACCGTATCGCAAATGTCGTCCTGCCGGAGAACGCCCGTCTGATCGGAGTGTCGGGCGCCACCCAGTTCATTGCCGCGCAGGCCGGGCCGCTGCTGGTGGCGCGGCGCATCAAGCGCGCGGCGATCGCCGGGATCGTGCTCGACGGGCTAGACATCAAACTCGGCCAGCGCGCGGGTCTACTGAACGCCGACGAGGTGCTCGACCTCGCTCTGTCTGATTGCGAATTCGCCAATGCCGGTTCGGTCGGGCTGACGCTCAATCGAACCGCGGGGCGCATCGAGCGCAACCGCTTCCGCTCGATGCGGGATGCGGCGCTGTTCTCGCTCGATTCGCGCGGGCTTTCGATCGAGGCCAACACTGTCGAGGATTGTGGCAACAACGGCATCCAGCTCTGGCGCAGCCAGGCAGGGGACGAGCAGAGCCTGATCCGCGGCAACCGCCTCAACCGCATCCGCAGCGATGCCGGCGGCGACGGGCCGAACGGCAACGGCATCAGCCTGTTTCGCGCCGGTGGCGTGGTGATCGAAGGCAACAGCTTACGCGACTGCGCGCTGACCTTCATCCGCAACAATTCCGGCTCGGGCGTGCAGATCATCGGCAATCAGGGCAGGCGCTGCGGCGAGACCGGCCTGTATTCGGAGTTCGCCTTCGAGGGCGCGATCATCGCCAACAACCTGGTCGAGGATTGTGCGCAAGGCGCCAACATCACCAATCTCGACCATGGCGGGCGGCTCTCGGTCTTCGCCAACAACATCATCCGCAATGCTCAGAAGGGGTTGGCGCCGAAGGGCAAGGAGCTCGTCGGTGGCATAGGCTTGCATATCGAGGCGGAAGCGGCGGTCACCGGCAACGTCATCGAGAACGCCAGCGAGATCGGCATTTCGCTCGGTTGGTCCTGGGCGATGCGCAATCTCGTCGCGACCGGCAACGTGGTCCGGCGCACCGGAATCGGCATCTCCGTCTCGCTCGTCCCGAAGGAGCGCAATGCGCTGATCGCCAACAATGTGATCAGCGAGGCCAGGCTCGGCGCGGTGGTCGGCACCGAATTCGGCAAGGTGGTGACCGGCGACCTGACCAGGGGCCAGGACAAGCGCGCCGCCGGCATCCGGGTCGAAGGCAACGCCGTCGGCTGAAGCTCAGTCCGAGGGGCCGCACCAGCCCGGCAGATGCTCGGCCTCGCGCGACCGGGCCAGGCCCAGTGCCCTTTCGAGCGCCTTGGCAAGGGAGCGTTCGAGAACCGCCCGCTTGATGCGTCGACGCAAGAAGTCAGCCCAGAGGAATTCGCTGAACGGCGCCTCCGTCTTGGCGTAGCCACCGGCAAGCCGCAGCGCTCCCGCCAGCGAGCGATAGGGATCGTCGACGAGGCCGGAGACCTTGCGCGGGATTTGGTCATGGCCGCGCCGACGCCCCTCTGCGTCGAGGGGATGCATCCAGCTGCGACTATCGAGGAAACTCCAGAACTCGTCCTTGCCGAGCCGCGACAGGTCGGCAACCTCGGTCGTCAGCACCTGCTCCTCGCCCTCCAGGTGCAATGCGAGCGCGAGGTGGTGGTGATCGATAAGGTACAGGCGGCGCTTCGGGCCGACGACGACCGGTACGGCATGGCGGCCGAGGAAATCCGCGCCCTTCTCCTCGCGCTCCGCCCGCCAATGGACCTGCTTCATCTCGACTTCGCGCATGCCGACGGTGATCTGCGTCGGCCTGAGATCGGCGATGGCGACAGGATGTAGCCTTGGCTCGACCGAGTAGCTCATGAGGCCTCCTTCGCGGCCGGCGCGAGCGCCCTCACCGCCTCCTCGACACTGTGGAAGACATGCTCTGCCCCGATCTCGGCGATCACGCCGAAATCCTCCAGCGCCTGCAGCGCGCGGACGGATTCAGCCCGGGCGATGGCGAAAGCACCGCCCCGCTCCCGGCAGGCCGTCGCGACAGCGAGCAGGGCCTGCGCCGCGGTATAGTCGATGGCGGGAATGCCGCCGGCATCGAGGACAATTAGTGTGGGTCTCCGCTCCGCCAGCAGCGCGAGCACGCCCCGGCGGAATATCTCGGCATTGGCGAAGAGCAGCGGCGCCGGAAAGGCGATCACCAGCACGCCCTCGACCTGCTCGCCGCGGTGGCCGGGCTCGGGCGGCCACCAGATCGTCGTGCCGGGAATGCGCAACTGCTCAATCGGCTCGCTGCGCGTCGTCATCCAGACGCCGTGCAGTAGCGACAGGCCGATACCGACGGCGACGCCCGTCTCGACCGGCAGCCAGATGATGGCGATGGCCGTGAGCAGAACGAGCGCGAATTCGGACCGCGACTGGCCGGCGAGCCGGCGGATGACCTCGACCCGGACGATGCGCTGCGCCACGAAGAGCAGCACACCGGCCAGCGCCGCCACGGGCACCTGCGCCAGCAGCGAGCCACCAGCGACCGCAAGCGCGAGCACGATCAGCGCCGCCGTCGCTGCAGCGAGCTGCGAGCGCCCGCCGCTCTCGGCGACCACCGCCGTCCGCGGCGGGCTGGCATTGACGGGGAAGGTGCTGGCCAGCCCGGCGAGGAGGTTCGCCGCTCCGAGGCCGATGAAATCGCGGTCGACCTTCGGCTCGGCGCCATTCGGATCGCGGAAGGAGCGGCTGACAGTTGCCGTCTGCATCATCACCACCAGCGCGATGACCAGCGCGAGCGGCACGAGGCTGCGAATGTCCCTCCAGTCGAGCACGGGCGGCACGAGACTCGGCCAGCCTGAGGGCAAGGCGCCGAGCACCGCGACGCCATGCGCCTCCAGTTTGAAGAGCACCACCGCCGTCGTCGCGGCGACGAGCGCCAGCAGTGCGCCCGGCAGGCGTGGGACGAAGCGTTCGCACAGGTTCACGGTCGCGAGCGTCGCGACGCCAATCGCCAGCGAGATGACGTTGATGCCGCCAAGCCCATGCCAGAGCGCCGCGAGCTGGCCGGCAATGTGATGGCCGCCGCCGGGAATACCGAGCAGGCCGGGAAGCTGCGAAACGGCGATGTGGACGGCGATGCCGGCGAGGAAGCCGGTCAGCACCGGCACGGACAACAGATCGGCGATCCAGCCGAGTCGCAGCAGGCCGGCGACGATAAGCGCGAGCCCGACCAGCAGCGCGAGCAGGGTCGCCGAGCCTGCCGGGATCGCACCGCCCGCCGCCAGCGCCGCGAGGCCGCTGACGAAGATCGGCGTGATCGTCGAATCCGCGCCGACCGTCAGCAGCCGGCTCGCGCCGAACAGGACGAAGCCCAGCGTCGCCGCGACGAAGGCGTAGAAACCGATCTGCGGCTCGAAGCCACCAAGCCGGGCCGTCGCCATCTGCTCGGGGATGGTGATCGCCGCGAGCGTCAGCCCGGCGAGCAGGTCGCGCCCGAAGGCGCCGGCGCGGCCAATCGCGCTGGGCTTTTCAGGCGACGCGGAGGCGTGCGGCATGAGGCGGGACTCCGCAGGCGGACAATGAGCCTCGCGCCGCCCCGTGTTCGCCGTCAAGCGCGCTGCCGCAACACCTCGGCCGCGCGAACACGGCCGACCTCGATGCCGTTCCAGTTCTTCATGACCGTCTCGCGGAAGGGCGCGAAGGCCTCCTCGTCACCACCCTGCCGCGGCAGGAAGCGCTCGACCAGAGTGGCCATGGCAATCTCGGTGGCGCGGCCGGCACCATCGTCGCATTTCAGCGCGATGCCGTAGCCGAGCTCCGGCAGCGTGCCGCAATAGACGCCCTCTGCCCCGGTCTTGATGAAGGCGCGGGCGCCGAAGACCTCCATGAAGCGCGTATCGAAGCGGCCGGTGCCCGCGACCATGAAGGGATTGGCTGCGACCGCCTCGCGGATGCGCCGCGCCGCCTCGGCGCGCTTGGGGCCAAGCCCATTGCCGGTGCCGAAGCGGGCAAAGCCGAGCGCCAGCGCTTTCAGCGGCACCGCATAGGTCGGGATCGAGCAGCCATCGGTGCCGGAGAGCTCGGCCTTGTGCGGCGCGCCGGTCACCTCCTCCAGCGCGGCCCGCACCGCCTGCTGCACGGGATGGGTGCCCTTCACATAGCCGGCCGGGTCCTCGTCGATGCCGCAGGACAGGCAGATGAAGCCGGCATGCTTGCCCGAGCAGTTGTTGTTAAGCGCACTCGGCTCGCGGCCGGCTCTGGCGAGCGCACGCGTCGCCGCCTCGCCCATCGGCCAATGTGCGCCGCATTCGAGGCAGGAGGCGTCGCGGCCGGCCTTCTTCAGCATGGCGAGCGAGGTTTCGGCGTGGCGCTCCTCGCCGGAATGCGAGGCGACGGCGAGCGCGATCTCGGCCGGCACCAGACCGAAGCGATCGGCGGCGCCGCTTTCGAGCAGCGGCAGGGCCTGCAGCGCCTTCACGGCCGAGCGCGGGAAGACCGGCCGCTCGACATCGCCGAGCGAGAACACCACGGCCCCGTCGACATCGACGACGATCACCGAGCCGCGATGGCGCGATTCGACCGTATTGCCACGAGTGACTTCGGCGAGAACGGGATTGTCCATGGGCGGCTCCGGCGCGATCGAGGCTGCGTCTTGTCGCGTTTGTCGCAGTCCCTGTCAAAAGACCTCGACCGGCCGGGTGCGCATGGCGCAAACTGCTCCCGAACCGAGCCGGCAGCGACTGCCGAGGCGCAGCAAGATCAGGATCCGATGTCCGTCGACTACGAGACCGAATACAACAATCGCGCCCGCGTGCCGGAGCATCCGGGCATCATCGCCGGCTGGGCCCGCGATGCGGCGGCCTATCGCGAGGTCGCCGTCAGCGAGCTGGGCGTCCGCTATGGCGAGGGCCCGCGCCAGACCTACGACCTGTTCAAGCCGGAGGATGTGAAGAGCAAGGCGATCGTGCTCTTCATCCATGGCGGCTACTGGCAGGCACTCGATCCGAGCTACTTCTCGCACATGGCGCGCGGGCTGAACCAGCGCGGCGTACCCGTCGCGCTCGCGGGCTACGACCTCTGCCCGCAGGTCGAGGTCGGCCACATCGTTTGGGAACTGCAGCAGGCCGCTGCTGGGATCTGGCTGCGCTATAACCTGCCGGTGGTCGCTGCGGGGCATTCAGCCGGCGGCCAGCTTGCCGCCTGCCTGCTGGCGACGGGCTGGAAGAACGTCGATCCGGAGCTTCCGGACCAGATCGTGCCCGCCGCCTACGGCATCTCCGGCCTCTATAATCTGAAGCCTTTGGCCGAAACCAGCATCAACCAGGCACTGGGGCTGACGCTCGAGGGAGCGGAACGGGAAAGCCCGCTGTTCTGGCCGGCGCCATCCGGGCTCGTCATGGACGCGGTCGTCGGTGGGGCCGAGAGCGCCGAGTATCACAAGCAGAGCCGCCAGCTCACCGATGTCTGGGGTCTCGAAGGGGTTCGCACCCGCTATGAGGAGATCGACGGCGCGAACCATTTCACCGTGCTCGACACGCTTCCCGACCCCGAAAGCGCCATGACACGCCGCATCGCCGAACTCGCCGGCGCTTGATCTTCCCGCGCCAGCGGCTATCGAAGGGCTTGAGGATTCCGGAGCGCGCGATGCAGACCTTCTTCGTCGAGATCAAATGCAGGCTCGGCAAGACCTATGAGGTCGCCAGCGAGCTCGCCGACCGCGAGATCGCCTCGGAGATCTACTCGACCGCCGGCAATTACGACATTCTCGCCAAGTTCCACGTCGCAGCCGATGTCGACATCGGCCATTTCGTTGCCCAGAAGGTGCAGTCGATCCCCGAGATCGCCGACACCCACACGATCATCACCTTCAAGGCGTTCTGAGTCCGCTATCTGATCGGTTTGGTCAGCCCGTCTTCCGGCTGCATCGCCAGCAGCAGGTCGGCAAAACGACGCGCCGCCGGCGCGACTGATCCGGCGGAGGCGAACAGCAGCATCGTCCGATAAGCGATGGCCGGCGCGAAGCGGCGGGCCACCAGCCCCTGCATGCCACCGAGCGTCAGGGGAAAGGGATTCAGCAAGGCAAGACCGACGCGTTGCCTGACCATCTCGGCGACGAAAACGGCCGCCGTGCCCTCCCCGACCAGGCGCAGCGTCACTCCGGCGTCGGCGAAGGCCCGCTCCACCTTGATGCGCTCGGGAAAGCGCCGTGCGAGAGCGATGATCGGCTCGTCGGCGAGGTCCTGTGGGCCCAGCACCTCGCGGCCAGCGAGCGGATGGTCCTCCGGCATCAGAACATGCGCCACGGCCTCGCGAATGACCTCGCCATGAATGCCGATATGCGACGCAGACATGTCGACCAGCCCGAGATCGACCGCACGGTCGGCAACCTGTGTGATTACGGTGGAACTGGTATCGATCTCGACATTGGCGACGACATCGGGCTCCAGCCGGCGGAACTCGGCCAGAACCGGTGGCAGGACGAACTGGGCCAGGGTCGGCGGCGTCGCGATGCGCAGCACGCTCGCCTGAACGGCCTGTCCGGGCCAACTGTTCAAGCGGTCCAATGCCGCGAAGATCGGTTGCGCCTCTGCGTCGAGCGCAAAGGCGTCCGCAGTGGGCACAAGCCTGCCGCCTTCGCGAGAGAACAGCGGGCGGCCGACATGAGCCTCCAGTGCCGCCAGCGCCCGCGACACGGCTGGCTGCGAAATGCCGAGCATCTGCGCTGCTGCCACCGTCTTGCGGGTCGCGATCATAGCCTGCAGCACCTCGAGCTCGCGCAAGCTCGGAGGCCGCCGATCGACGCTTGCCTTGATCGCCATGGTCGCGTCCCCGCCCTTATCCGCGCCTCGCATCTGCCTATGCGTTTAGGTTATATGATAGCGCGCGCAGTATAATTTACAGGTATACGAAATCGTTCTACAAGCCGGGCCGGGCGAGATCAGGGGTAGACCGGCCAATCCGGCGACTCGCCACGCGCGGCTCAGTTGTGAATGATGGTGCATCAAAGCCATCGGGAGGTTCGGAATGAAAACGTTCAGCGCCAACGGGCTGAAAGCTCTCAAGCTCGCCATTCTGGCGGCTCCTGTCATGACCATCGCCAGTCTGGCGTCAGCCCAGGAACTCAAGATCGGCCTGTCGGCGGAGCTCAGTTCGCTCGACCCGCACTATCACAACCTCACCCCCAACAACATGCTGGCGCGGCACATCTACGAGCCGCTGGTCGGGCAGGATGAGAAGCAGGCGCTGAAGCCGCTACTCGCCGAGAGCTGGAAGGCGATCGACGACACGACCTGGGAATTCAAGCTCCGCAAGAACGTCAGGTTCCATGACGGCACGCCGTTCACGGCGGACGACGTGATCGCCACCATGCAGCGCGCGCCGAACGTGCCGAAGAGCCCTTCGAGCTTCTCCGCCTATGTCCGCGGCAAGGAGTTCACCAAGGTCGACGATTTCACCGTCCGCGTGAAGACCGCGACGCCGGCGCCGCTGGTGCCGACCGATCTCTCGACCTTCGGCATCATCCCGGCCAAGTGCAAGGACACCACCACTGAGGACTTCAACCTCGGCAAGTGCACCACCGGCGGCACCGGCGCCTACAAGCAGGCCGAATATGTCGCCGGCGACCGCGTCGTGCTGACCCCGAACGAGAGCTACTGGGGCGGCAAGGAGCCCTGGTCGAAGGTCACCTTCCGGATGATCACCTCGGCCCCGACCCGCGTCGCGGCGCTGCTCGCGGGCGATCTCGACGTGATCGAGAACGTGCCGACCTCGGACGTCGCCCGCCTCAAGGGCGATGCCAAGCTCAGCGTCGCGAGCACGGTCTCGAACCGGGTGATCTATTTCCACATGGATCACTTCCGCGAGGTCTCGCCCTTCATCAAGGGCAAGGACGGCTCCGAGATCAAGAACCCGCTGCGCAACCTCAAGGTCCGCCAGGCGCTGTCGATGGCGATCAACCGCCCGGGCATCGTCGACCGCATCATGGAGAAGGAGGCGATCCCGGCCGGCCAGCTCCTGCCCGACGGCTTCTTCGGCACCTCCAAGAAGCTGAAGCCGGTCGCCTTCGACCTCAACGGCGCCAAGAAGCTGCTCGCCGAGGCCGGCTATCCGAACGGCTTCAAGATGAAGCTGCACGGGCCGACCAACCGCTATCTCAACGACACCAAGATCATCGAGGCCGTCGCGCAGATGTTCTCGCGCCTCGGCATCGAGACCGAGGTCGAGACGCTGCCGTCGGCGAACTTCTTCACCCGCGCCTCGCAGGGCGGCCAAGGCAATGTGCCTGAATTCTCCTTCATCCTGGTCGGCTGGGGCGCCGGCACCGGCGAATCCTCCGACTCGCTGAAGGCGCTGCTCGCCACCTTCGATCCCGCCAAGGGCATGGGTGCGACCAATCGCGGCCGCTACTCCAACCCGACCTTCGACGCCAAGCTCGTCGAGGCGCTGAGCACGGTCGACGACGCCAAGCGCGATGCTGCTCTGGCCGAGGCGATGGATATCAGCATGAACGATGTCGGCCTGATCCCGACGCACTACCAGCTGAACACCTGGGCCTCGCGCAAGGGCGTCAAGGTGCAGGCTCGCACCGACGAGTACACGCTCGCGACCGGCATCCGGAAGGACTGAGCCGGACCGGTCGAACACGCCGCCGATGGCGGGCTGGGCCGGAGCCCGGCCCGCTTGGCGGAAACACCCCCGGAGCCGTTCCATGCGCGCCCGCCTCCCGGCATCACGCCGGTATCGGCCGCGCTGAACGGCTCTATCTTTAACTTGCTCCAGCTTTAAGCTGGAGCCGGATTGAACGATCCGGAAGGCCCCGGACCATGCTGGCATTCGTCCTGCGCCGCCTGGCGCAAGCCCTCTTCGTCATCGCGGCCATGCTCGTGATCGTCTTCTTCGGCGTGAACGTCGTCGGCGACCCGATCTACATGCTGATCTCGCCGGAGATGGATCAGCAGCAGATCGCCGAGACGGCCCGCGCGCTCGGGCTCGATCGGCCGATCTGGGAACAGTTCCTGGTCTTCCTGAAGAACGCGGCCCAGGGCGATCTCGGCCGTTCCTTCGTCCATGGCGAATCCGCCATCAAGCTGATCCTGCACCGCATGCCGGCGACACTGGAGCTCGCCTTCGTCGCGCTGGTCATGGCGATCGTGATCGGCCTGCCGCTCGGCCTCTATGCCGGCCTGAAGCCGGAGAGCCGGCTCTCGCGCTTCATCATGGCGGTCTCGATCCTCGGCTTCTCTCTGCCGACCTTCTGGGTCGGGCTGATGCTGATCCTGACTTTCGCGGTCGGCCTCGGCTGGCTGCCGGCGACCGGGCGCGGACCGACCGTCTCGATCTTCGGCCTGGAGACCTCGCTGTTGTCGCTGAAGGGCTGGCAGCATGTCGCGCTGCCGGCGCTCAACCTGGCGCTGCTCAAGATCTCGCTGGTGATCCGCCTGGCGCGGGCCGGCGCCCGCGAGGCGGCGCTGATGGACTACGTCAAGTTCGCCCGGGCCAAGGGCCTGTCGCAGCGCCGGATCATCGGCGTGCACATCCTCAAGAACATCATGATCCCGATCGTCACCGTGCTCGGGCTGGAGTTCGGCTCGCTCGTCGCTTTCTCGGTGGTGACCGAAACGATCTTCGCCTGGCCCGGCATGGGCCGCCTGCTGCTCGAGGCGATCACCCGGCTCGATCGGCCGGTGATCGTCGCCTACGTCATGGTCGTCGTCGTGCTGTTCGTCACCATCAACCTCCTGGTCGACCTGGTCTATTCGGCGCTCGACCCACGCGTACGCCTGACGGAGGCGACATCATGAGCGAAGCCGCCCTGCCCGCTGCCGCACCGCCCATCGAGGCAAAGGAGGAGACGCCGTTCCGGCGCTTTGTCCGTTCCTTCATCGAGGACCGGCTGGCACTGTTCGGCCTCGCCCTCTTCATCCTGATCGTGCTGCTCGCTGTCGCCGCCCCGCTGATCGCGCCGCAGAACCCCTATGATCTCGCCAGCGTCGACGTGATGGATTCGCGCCAGCCGCCGGGCGCGGTCTCCGGCGAGGGCTTCACCATGTGGCTCGGCTCGGACGGTGTCGGCCGCGACCTGCTCTCGGGCATCCTCTACGGCCTGCGCATTTCGCTGATGGTCGGCGCCTTCTCGGGCATCCTGGCGGCGACGATCGGCTCGGCGGTCGGCCTGATCGCGGCTTATGCCGGCGGGCGCACCGAGAACGCGATCATGCGCCTCGTCGACCTGCAGCTCTCGCTGCCTTCCGTGCTGGTCGCCCTGATCCTGGTGGCGGGCCTCGGCAAGGGTGTCGACAAGATCATCATCGCGTTGGTGATGGTGCAGTGGGCCTACTACGCCCGCACCGTGCGCGGCTCGGCCCTGGTCGAGCGGCGCAAGGAATATGTCGAGGCGGCGCAGTCGCTCGGCCTCTCCCATGCCCGCACCGTTTTTCGGCACATCCTGCCGAACTGCCTCGCGCCGGTGATCGTCATCGTCACCGTGCAGACGGCCCATGCCATCTCGCTGGAGGCGACGCTGTCCTTCCTCGGCGTCGGCCTGCCGCAGACCGAGCCCTCGCTCGGCGTGCTGATCGCCAACGGCTTCCAGTACATGCTCTCGGGCAGCTACTGGATCTCAGTCTTCCCCGGCTTCGCACTGCTGATGACGATCGTCTCGATCAATCTGGTCGGAGACCGCCTGCGCGACGTGCTCAACCCGCGCCTGGAGAAGTGAGCATGGCGCCCGTTCTCGAAGTCAGCGGTCTCAAGACCCATTTCTTCACCCGCGCCGGCACGGTGAAGTCGGTCGATGGCGTCTCGTTCCACGTCGAGCGTGGCGAGGTGCTCGGCCTCGTCGGCGAATCCGGCTCGGGCAAGTCGGTCACCGGCTTCTCGGTGATGGGGCTGATCGACCCGCCGGGCAGAATCGTCGATGGCTCGATCAAGCTCAACGGCAAGGAGCTGGTCGGGCTCGGCGAGGACGGCTTCCGCAAGGTCCGCGGCCGCGAGGTCGCGATGATCTTCCAGGACCCGATGATGACGCTGAACCCGGTCCTGCGCGTCGACACGCAAATGATCGAGGCCGTCACCGCCCATGACAAGGTCTCGCATAAGGCGGCCCGGGAGCGCTCCCGCGACGCGCTCGCCAGGGTCGGCATCCCCTCGCCCGAGGAACGCCTCAACGCCTATCCGCACCAGTTCTCCGGCGGCATGCGCCAGCGCGTCGCGATCGCGATCGCCCTGCTGCACCGCCCGCCCTTGATCATCTGCGACGAGCCGACGACGGCGCTCGACGTCACCATCCAGAGCCAGATCCTGGCGGAGATGCAGTCGCTCTGCGCCGACACCGGCACGGCGCTGGTCTGGATCACCCATGATCTCGGCGTCGTTGCCGGCCTCGCCGACCGGATCGCGGTGATGTATGCCGGCCGCATCGTCGAGACCGGCGCAGTCGATCCGGTGCTCGATACCCCACTCCATCCCTACACCAGCGGGCTGCTTGGCTCGCTGCCGGCCGAGGGCGAGCCCGGCGCGCCCTTGCGCCAGATCAGAGGCTCGACGCCCTCGCTGGCCCGCCTGCCGCAGGGCTGTGCCTTCGCGGCGCGCTGCGATTACGCGCAGGCCGATTGCCTCGCCCTCGCGCCCGACGTCACCCCCTTCCCGGGCGCACGCGGCGTGCGCTGCCACCACCCGCTGAACCTCGCCGGAGTTGCGGCATGACTACGCCGATCCTCACCCTCGAAGGCGTCTCGAAGCGCTTCACCAAGCCGCTCGACGCCGCCTCGAAATTCGCCAACCTGCTCGGCGCGAACTACAGCGAGCAGGTCGTCCATGCCGTCGACAGCGTCGATCTCTCGATCCGACAGGGCGAGGTCGTCGGGCTCGTCGGCGAATCCGGCTGTGGCAAGTCGACGCTCGGGCGCGTCGTCGCCGGCGTCCACCATGCCAGCTCCGGCCGCGTCTCCTGGCGCGGGCGCTACACCAACGAGATGTCGTCGGAGGAGCGGAAAGCGGCGACGCTCGCCATCCAGATGATCTTCCAGGACCCGATGTCCTCGCTCAATCCGCGCCTGCGCGTCACCGACATCGTCGGCGAGGCGCCGGTTGTGCACGGGCTGGTGCCGAAGGCCCAGCAGGACGCCTATGTCGCCGAGATGCTCGACCGGGTCGGCCTAGACTCGACCTATCGCCGCCGCTACCCGCACCAGTTCTCCGGCGGCCAGCGCGCCCGCATCGGCATTGCGCGGGCGCTCGCGGTCAAGCCGCAATTCCTCGTCTGCGACGAGAGCGTGGCCGCACTTGATGTATCGATTCAGGCCCAGGTCCTGAATCTTTTCATGAAGCTGCGCGACGAACTTAACCTGACTTATCTCTTTATTAGCCATGATCTCTCGGTGGTCCGCCACCTCTCCGACCGGGTCGTGATCATGTATCTCGGCCGCGTCGTCGAAGCTGCGCCGGCGGCCGAATTGTTCAAGGGCCCGCAGCATCCCTATGCGCAGGCGCTGCTCGCCAATGTGCCGTCGATCGCGGCGCGCAAGAAGCGCTTCGCACCGCTGAAGGGCGAGATTCCCTCGCCGCTGCATCCGCCATCCGGCTGCCATTTCCATCCGCGCTGCCCGCAGGCCGGGCCGCGCTGCAGGGTCGAGCGCCCGGCGCTGAAAGAGATCGCGACGGGCCACGTCGCGGCCTGCCATCTGCATGATGGCGGCGTCGGCGCGCTGGCGGCCTAGCGTCTCAGCTCAGATCGCCGACAGCTTCCAGGCGTATTGATAACGGCCGTACTGGGTGCTGGTGACGCCGTTGCGCTCGGTGCCAGCGAACTCCTCCGGTGGCGTCACTACCGTCACTCTGAAGACGGCGGTCTTGCCCGGCTTGAGCAATCCTATGTGCACGGCCGCGGCGCCGATCGACGAGTCGCCGCTGTAGATGTCGGTGCCCCAGAGCTGGCCCTCGACGGTGCCCGTGACGCGAAAATAGTAGACGGCTCCGACCTTCTCGCAGAGCCCGTGCATATTGGTCGGCGCCTCGGAAGCGATCGAGTTCTGCTCGAGCAGCGTCTTGAGTTGCCGGCGCGAGAGTTTTCCGCGTTTGTCGAAATAGGCGACGAGATCCTGCACGACCTTCATGATGCGCCTCCCGCTTGCATGACGACGACCCGGCCATAGGACGGCTGGAACGAGGTTGAGCTCTTCGGCAACGCCCACAGCACCGCATAGGGGACGGCTTCGCTCGGATAGGAGATGTCGCCATCGGTGATGACGATGGCGGAGGTCACGCGCGGATCGTCCGCTAGTGCGGCGAGCGCCGGTGTCAGATCGCTGCCGCCATAGCCGCTGATCTGATAGTCGGCGAGCGCTGCCGGCGAGAGCATCTCGTCTGAGGTGACGACGGTGTCGCACTGGACGACGCGGATCTCATCGACCCCGGCCGCATCGCAGAAATCGGCGATGGCACCGAGCGCTTTGGGGATATCGTCGCCCATCGAGGCGCTGGTGTCGAGGATGACGTTCAGCATCCAGGAATAGCGCTTGCGCCCGGGCATCACGACATCGCTGTGATCGTTGCCGCGACGCGAGGCGCGGGTATAGGTGCGCTCGCCCGGCGCGACGCCTTCGAGCCAGGGCTGGAGCGCAACGTGCCAGGGCGTGTGAAAGAAGCCGCGCTGGGCCCGCACGCTCTGCTGTTGCCCGCCCGGACTGTCGCCCTTGCCACGCATCGCGCCCATGGCCTTCGCCAGCACCATGCCGCGCGCGGCGAGGTCGCGTACCGCCCGCGCCCGCTCGACCTGATCGGCACTATCCTCCGGAAAGAGCTCGCGCTCGCGCCGCGCATCGAGCGCATCGCCCATCGAACCCGCCGGCGCCTGCCGCGCCGCGCCAAGCACCTGCTCAACGGTGACGACCTGCCCCTCCCAGACCAGCGTCTTGGACGGCATGTAGCTGCCGGTGCGGCGCATCTCCAGCACGATGTCCTCGGCCGAGCGCTCGCGGGCACCAGGCATATCGAGCCCGCCGGCCGGGATTACCGTGGTGCCGAGCGCGTGCCGCAGCATGTCGTTGATGATGTAGTCGTGGGCGTAGTTGAACTCGAGCGTGGCGCTGCCGCGAGCCCGGTCATGGGTCCGCAACGCCAGGTGCAGCAGCTCATGGGCGAGCACGAAGACGAGGTCATCGGCTGAGAGCCTCGCCGTGAAGGCCGGGTTCGCCAGCAGCCGGCCGGAGGCGAAGACGCCCATGGTCGGCACGCGCTCGTCGATCTCGACGCGCACGGCGGCGGCAAGCCCCGCCAGATGCGGGAACGGCGCCGTGACCAGCCGCAAGCCCTTCATGATCCGCGCATGGGTGGCGCGGTCGGCAGCCGAGGGATCGGGCGCCGTGCTCATGCCGCGACCTTGCGCAGGAGGTCGTACATGGCACGGTCCGCCCCGAGCGCGCCCCAGGTCTCGACCATGTCGTTGAGGATAAGAAGCTGGTGCTCATGGGAGAGGCTGCGCAGGAAGCGGTTGATCACCGGCGCCTTGATGCCTGCGGCGCGGCCATCCCTGACGAACTGGCGGATGCAGTCGAGGATGAACCAGCGGGCGGAATCGCCCTTAGGCAACAGCTCCGGCTTGCGCAGGTAGTCCTCGAGCGGGCGGACCGCCCCGATCGAATCCTCGGCGAGCGCGCAGAACACCACCGCGTCTTCCGGCGAGAGGCGCCCGAAGGCCAGCGCCCGCCGCAGTTCATTGCTGAGGAAGCCGGCCTTCTGCGCCATGTCGAGCGCCCGCGACAGCACGGTCCAGGCGCGCGGCGTCGAGAACGGCACCGGCTCAGCCGGCACCGGCCGCATCAGTGCGTCGGG
Source organism: Allobosea sp. Tri-44 (assembly GCF_004123845.1). Taxonomy (GTDB): domain Bacteria; phylum Pseudomonadota; class Alphaproteobacteria; order Rhizobiales; family Beijerinckiaceae; genus Allobosea. Next base: position 361,830 of record NZ_NBDP01000030.1, read on the forward strand.
AATCGTCGCGATGAAGCTGCGGATCTCGGCCCGCACACCGGTGCGCTGAGCCCAGGCCAGCCAATCGTCGGTATCGACGCGCAATTGCAGGATGGTGACGCGGTTGACCAGCGCCGAGCTCATCGCCCGCACCAGAGCGCGGTCCTGCAGGCGGTTGCCGGCGGCGACGACCCAGGTGCCCTTCGGCAAAGCGTGCTCGCCCAGCCGCCGCTCCAATAGCAGCGAGTAGAACGCCTTCTGGACATCGGGCGAGCAGGCCGGCAACTCGTCGAGGAAGAGGCAGAACGGCTCGGGCTTTTCCGGCAGCAGCACGCGCGGCGGGCAGAAGACCGAGCGCTCGCCGACGATGCGCGGTATACCGCTCACGTCCTCCGGAGCAATCTGGGTGCCGAGCAGGGAGCGGCAAGGCAGACCCGCCTCGCGCGCGGCTTCGTAGACCAGTTCGGACTTGCCGAGCCCGGGGGGCGAGAGCAGCAGGAAGCTCTGCTCATGCGCCATGCACTGGATCAGCTGCTTGGCCTGACGCAACGAGACGACTTCGTCGAAGGCGGATCGCGTCGCTTCCATCAATCCCTCCCAAGAACGACCGCCGGAACCAAATCGGCGGATGTACGGTGAGGGGCAGTCTGCAACAGCAGAGGCCTTTGAAATCATTATTTCTTTGTAATGTTTAGTTTTGTTTCACGGCTGTTTCACGGGCCGCCCGTCTCCACGGTTTTGATCGATCTGGACGTGTTTGCGCGCCAAACGCGGTGTCGTTTTTCCCGTGGCACAAGTCTTTCGCCACTTGGCTCGGCTTGACGCCCACCCCCTTTCCGCGCGACCTCGTCTGCAAGCAACGGCGGCGCAGAGGAAGCGTGGGGATGGCTAAGAGCACATTGTCGGCGGATCTTCGTTCGGGCGCGCTCGTCTACCACCGCCTTCCCAAGCCCGGTAAGCTCGAGATCCAGGCGACCAAACCTCTCGGCAACCAACGCGACCTGGCGCTCGCCTATTCGCCCGGCGTCGCCGCTGCCTGCGAAGCGATCGTCGACGACCCCGGCGAGGCGGCCGAGCTGACCTCGCGCCAGAACCTCGTCGCCGTCATCACCAACGGCACCGCCGTGCTCGGCCTCGGCGACATCGGCCCCCTCGCCTCCAAGCCGGTGATGGAAGGCAAGGCCGTCCTGTTCAAGAAGTTCGCCGGCATCGACTGCTTCGACATCGAGGTCGAGCAGAAGAACATCGAGAAGTTCGTCGAGGTCGTCGCGGCGCTGGAGCCGACCTTCGGCGGCATCAATCTCGAGGACATCAAGGGCCCGGAGTGCTTCGAGATCGAGGAGCAGCTCAAGGCCCGGATGAACATCCCGGTCTTCCATGACGACCAGCACGGCACGGCGATCATCGTCGGCGCCGCCGTCCTGAACGGGCTCGACCTCGCGGCTAAGAAGATCGCCGAGGTCAAGATCGTCGTCTCCGGCGCCGGCGCCGCCGCGCTCGCCTGCCTCAATCTCCTCGTATCGCTCGGCGCCCGCACGCAGAACATCTGGGTCACCGACCTCGACGGCGTGGTCTACAAGGGCCGCAACACGCTGATGGACCGCTGGAAGGAGGTCTACGCCCAGGAGACCGAGGCGCGCACGCTCGCCGAGGTGATCAGCGGCGCCGACATCTTCCTCGGCCTCTCGGCCGCCGGCGTGCTGAAGCCCGAGATGGCCAAGCAGATGGCGCCGAAGCCGCTGATCCTGGCACTCGCCAACCCCAACCCCGAGATCACGCCGGAGGATGCGCTTGCCGTCCGCCCCGACGCGATGATCTGCACCGGCCGCTCGGACTATCCGAACCAAGTCAACAACGTCCTGTGCTTCCCCTACATCTTCCGTGGCGCGCTCGACGTGCAGGCGACGACGATCAACGAGGCGATGAAGCTCGCCGCGGTGCGCGCCATCGCCGCCCTCGCCCGCGAGGCGACCTCCGATATCGCCGCACGCGCCTATGGCGGCGAATCCCAGACCTTCGGCGCGACGTCGCTGATCCCAAACCCGTTCGACCCGCGCCTGATCCTGCGCATCGCACCGGCGGTGGCGGAGGCGGCAATGGCCACCGGCGTCGCCAAGAAACCGCTGATCGACATCGAGGCCTATCGCGAGGACCTGTCGCGCTTCGTCTTCCGCTCCGGCTTCCTGATGAAGCCGCTCTTCGCCAAGGCGAAGGCCGATCCGAAGCGGGTGATCTATGCCGAGGGCGAGGATGAGCGGGTCCTGCGCGCCGCCCAGATCGCGATCGAGGAGGGCATGGCGATCCCGATCCTGATCGGCCGCCCCTCGGTGATCGAGACCCGCGTCAAGCGCTTTGGCCTGACGATCCGGCCCGGCATCGATTGCGAGCTGATCAACCCGGAGGACGATCCGCGCTATCGCGATTACGTCCAGACCTATCTCGACATTGCCGGCCGGCGTGGCATCACACCGGAAGCGGCGCGCTCGCTGGTGCGCACCAACAACACCGTGATCGCGGCACTCGCCGTCGTGCGCGGCGAGGCGGATGCGATGATCACCGGCCTCGAAGGCCGGTTCCTCTCGCGGCTGCGCCATATCCGCGACATCATCGGGCTCGAGCCCGGCGTCTGCGACCTCGCGGCGATGACGCTGATCATCACGAGCAAGGGCGGCTTCTTCCTCGCCGACACCCATGTGAAGCATGATCCGACGGCGGAAGAGATCGCCGACATGGCGGTGCTGGCCGCGAGCCACGTCACGCGTTTCGGCATCGAGCCGAAGATCGCCCTGCTCTCGCATTCGGATTTCGGCGCAGCCGACACGCCGAGCTCGATCAAGATGCGCAAGGCGGGCAAGCTGATCCAGGAGCGCGCGCCGGAGCTGGAATGCGACGGCGAGATGGAGGCTGACACCGCCCTTGTCGCCGCCATCCGCGAGCGGGTGCTGCCCTCATCGCGCCTGAAGGGCATCGCCAACGTCCTGATCTTCCCCAATCTCGACGCCGCCAACATTGCCTACCAGTTCGCCAAAGTGCTGGCTGATGCACTTCCCGTCGGACCGATCCTGATCGGCGCAGCCAAACCCGTGCACGTCCTCACCGGCTCGGTGACGGCGCGCGGTGTCGTCAACATGACCGCGGTCGCGGTGGCGGAGGCGCAAGGGCGAGCAGCCACCGGCTGACCTTGGGAAAGGCTCTGTTGAAGTCGTTTCTGAGCCAGCTTTCAAAAGCGGGACAGTGGCTTAGCATGAGTGGTTGATACCGCCTTTTCGCTCTTGGCGCGCGTGGCGCGATAGGCTCATACTTCCCGTCAGGAGCGGGAAGGGGCCCGTCCGAAGAGTTCGGAGAGCGCTCATGGTTGAGATCCACCGTCAGTCCGGAATCCGGCGTGCCATCCGGCCGCTCGCGCTGGCGAGCGGCCTTTTTCTTGCGCTCGCTGGCGCTGCCATGGCGCAGGTCGTGTTCCATCGCGGCAATGACGGCGATCCCGAGACGCTCGATTCGCACAAGACCTCGACGGTGAGCGAGGCGCATCTGCTGCGCGATCTCTCCGAAGGCCTGGTGATCCACCATATCAACGGCGAGGTCGTGCCCGGCGTCGCCGAAAGCTGGACGATGGCCCAGGACGGCAAGAGCTACGCCTTCAAGCTGCGCGCCAACGCCAAATGGTCGAATGGCGACCCGGTCACGGCGGGTGATTTCGTCTTCTCGTTCCGGCGCATGGTCAATCCGGAGACGGGCGCGAAATACGCCAACATCCTCTACCCGATCCGCAATGCCGAGAAGATCAACAAGGCGAGCGACGGAGCTAAGCTCGAAGACCTCGGCGTCAATGCGGTCGACGAGCGCACGCTCGAAATCACGCTTGAGCGCCCGACCCCATATTTCCTCGAATTGCTGACGCACCAGACCGGGCTGCCGGTCCACCCGGCTTCGGTCCAGAAGTTCGGCAAGGACTTCGTCAAGCCGGAGAACTGGGTCTCGAACGGCGCCTACACGCTGAAGGAGTTCGTGCCGAACTCGCATATCCGCCTGGAGAAGAACAAGGCCTTCCACGACGCCGCGAACGTCAAGATCGACACGGTCATCTACTATCCGACGCCCGATTTCTCCGCCGCAGCCCGCCGTTTTCAGGCTGGCGAGCTGCAGATGACATCGGACATTCCGGCCGACCAGATTCAGCAGTTGCGCGAGAAGCTCGGCAAGGAGCAGGTCAAGGTCTCGCCCTATCTCGGCACCTATTTCTTGATCATCAACACCGCCAAGAAGCCGTTCGACGACATCAGGGTGCGCCGCGCGCTCTCGCTGGTGATCGACCGGGAGTTCATCGCCGAGGAAATCTGGGGCGGCACCATGCTGCCGGCCTATGGCGTGATCCCGCCGAATATCGGCAACTATGGCGAACGCGCCGAAGCCGACTTCAAGGGCACCTCCCCGCTCGACCGCGAGGACGAGGCCAAGAAGCTGCTCGCCGCAGCCGGCTTCGGGCCGGGCATGCCGCTGCGCCTGCAGCTACGCTACAACACCACCGACAACAACCGCCGCACCGTGATCGCCATCGCCGAGCAGTGGAAGGCGATCGGCGTCGAGACCAGCTTCATCAACACCGACGGCAAGACCCATTTCGCTTTGCTGCGCGACGGCGGCGATTTCGATATCGCCCGCTATGGCTGGATCGGCGATTATTCCGACCCGCAGAACTTCCTGTTCCTGTTCCAGAGCGACAACACCGGCTTCAACTCCGGCAAGTACAACAACCCGCAATTCGACGCTCTGATGAAGCAGGGCGCCGAGGAGATCGACATCGCCAAGCGCGCCGCGATCCTGCGCGAGGCGGACGCGATCCTCGCCGCCGACGTTCCCTGGATCCCGGTGCTCTACTACTCCTCGAAGAACCTGGTCTCGCCGAAATTGCAAGGCTTCCAGCAGAACCTGCGCGGCGCGCTGCCGACGCGGTTCATGAGCCTGAAGCCGTGACTGAAGCACGTCATGGCCGGGCTTGAGCCGGCCATCTCAGGCCGAAGCGGGCAACCGCCAGCTGTCATGAGATGCTCGGGTCAAGCCCGAGCATGACGTAGGGACCAGCCCCGTGCTCACCTACATCCTGCGCCGCCTTGCCGCCGCGATCCCGACCCTGTTCGTGATCGTGACGATCTCGTTCTTCCTGATGCGCGTCGCGCCGGGCGGGCCGTTCGATCTCGAGCAGGCGCTCGAAGCCAAGGTGATGGAGAACCTGCGGCGCATCTACAAGCTCGACCAGCCGCTGTTCCAGCAATACCTGACCTATCTCGGCGCCCTGCTGCGCGGCGATTTCGGCCCGTCCTTCTATTTCCGCGACTTCTCGATCGGCGAACTGTTCGCGCAGGGCCTGCCGGTCTCGATCCGGCTCGGCGCCTCGGCACTGCTGCTGGCGCTTGCGATCGGCGGCCCACTCGGCATGCTCGCCGCCTTCCGCCAGAACCGCGCCGCCGACCATGCGGTGATCGGCTTCGCCACCGCCGGCATCACCATTCCGAACTTCGTCGTCGCGCCCGTCCTGCAGATCGTTTTCGGGCTCACACTGGCCTGGCTGCCGGTCGGTGGCTGGAACGGCGGCGCCTTCCGCAACACGGTGCTGCCGATCGTGACCCTCGCTTTGCCCCAGATCGCCGTGATCGCCCGAATGACGCGCGCGGCGATGATCGAGACGCTGCGCGCCAACCATATCCGTACCTTGCGGGCGCAGGGCCTCTCGACCACGACCATCGCGCTGCATGCGGCGCGTGGCGCGGCGCTGCCGGTCGTGTCCTATCTCGGGCCGGCGGCGGCGAGCCTGCTCACCGGCTCGGTCGTGGTCGAGACGATCTTCGCCATTCCCGGCATCGGGCGCTATTTCGTCGAGGGCGCGCTCAACCGCGACTACACGCTGGTGATGGGCACGGTCGTCGTCGTCGCGATCTTCGTGCTGCTCTTCAACCTCATGGTCGACATCCTCTACGCGCTGCTCGACCCGCGCGTCAGGCTGGAGTGAGCGATGAGCGACACGACCGCCTGTTCCATCCCGCCCATCGGCCGCTCGCTCTGGCAGGACGCCCGCATCCGCCTGCTGCGCAACCGTGCCGCGGTGGCGAGCCTGATCGTGCTGGCGCTGATGATGCTGGCCTGCATCGTCGGCCCGCTCATGACCGGCCATGCTTACGACCGTGTCTATCAGGACTATGTCCGCGTCCCCGCCAGCCTCGCCTCATATCCAAAGGCCGAGGGACTGCCGGCGGCCGTGCAGCGCATCGCGTCTCGTATCAGGGCCACTCCCAGCGATGTCGTGGCCGAGGCAACTCGCGTCAGGCTGGTCCTGACTGCGCAGCGGCCGATCGACCAGCGCCTGCTCGTCTATTTCGACCGCTCCGATCAGTTCGGCACACCGGTGATCACCGGCAGCGAGCAGGAAGGGCGACGCCTCAGTCTCGACGTCCCGATCAAGCGCCAATACTTCCTGTTCGGCACCGACTCGAACGGGCGCGACCTGCTCACCCGCACGCTGATCGCCGGCCGCGTCTCGCTCGCCATCGGCCTGCTCGCCACCGGGGTCGCGCTGGTGATCGGCGTCGTCTATGGCGCGACCGCCGGCTATCTCGGCGGGCGCATCGACATGGTGATGATGCGCATCGTCGACGTCCTCTATTCCCTGCCCTTCATCTTCTTCGTCATCCTGCTCGTCGTCTTCTTCGGCCGGAACTTCATCCTGATGTTCCTCGCCGTCGGCGCGATCGAGTGGCTCGACATGGCCCGCATCGTCCGCGGCCAGGCGCTCTCGATCAAACGGCAGGACTATGTGCTGGCGGCCGAGGCGCTCGGCGTCTCGACCGGCGGCATCCTCAAGCGCCATGTCATACCGAACACGCTCGGGCCGGTCGTCGTCTACGTCACCCTGCTGGTGCCGAAGGTGATTCTGCTCGAAAGCTTCCTCTCCTTCCTCGGGCTCGGCATCCAGGAGCCGATGACGAGCTGGGGGGTGCTGATCTCGGACGGCGCCCGCGCCATCCAGGCGACGCCGTGGATGCTCACCTTTCCTGCCACCTTCCTGGTGACGACGCTGTTCGCGCTCAACTTCCTCGGCGATGGCCTGCGCGACGCGCTCGACCCTCGGGATCGCTGAGATGGCGAGCGACCCGATCCTCGCCATCCGCAATCTCAAGGTCCGCTTCCGTACCAATGATGGGCCGTGCGAAGCCGTGCGCGGCATCGATCTCGATGTCGGCCCGGGCGAATTCGTCGCGGTCGTCGGCGAATCCGGCTCGGGCAAGAGCCAGAGCGTGATGGCGGCGATGGGCCTCCTCGCCAGCAATGGCGAGGTTTCCGGCGCGATCCGCTATCGCGAGGTCGATCTCATCAAGCTGCCGCCCACGGTCCTGAACAGCTATCGCGGCCGGAAGCTCGCGATGATCTTCCAGGAGCCGATGACCTCGCTCGATCCGCTGTTCCGGATCGGCACGCAGATGGCGGCGCCCTTGTGCAAGCATCAGGGCCTGTCGCGCAAGGCGGCGCGGGCGCGGGCGCTGGAACTGCTGAAGCTGGTGCGGATTCCGTACCCCGAACGCAGGCTCGATTCCTACCCGCACGAACTCTCCGGCGGTCAGCGGCAGCGCGTGATGATCGCGATGGCACTCGCCAACGATCCCGACATCCTGATCGCCGACGAACCGACGACGGCCCTCGACGTCACCATCGAGGCTGAGATCCTCGCCCTGATCGCCGAGCTCCGGCAGCGGCTCGGCATGGCGGTGATCCTGATCAGCCATGACCTCGGGCTGGTCCGCAAATATGCCGAGCGCGTCTATGTGATGAAGGCCGGCGAGGTGGTCGAGAGCGGGCCGGCGCAGGCGATCTTCGAGACGCCGCAGCATCCCTACACCAAGGCGCTGCTCGCGGCCGAGCCGCATGGCCACAAGGCACCGCCACCGCCCGATGCGCCCGTGCTGCTCGAAGCCCGCGACCTGCGCGTCAGTTTCGACCTGTCGCGCGGCTTCCTGAAGCGCGAGCGGGTGACGCTGCACGCCGTCGACGGCGTCGACCTGACGCTGAAGCGCAGCCAGACCATCGGTATCGTCGGCGAATCCGGCTCGGGCAAATCGACGCTGGGACGCGCCCTGCTCAGGCTCCTGCCCTCTTCTGGAACCGTCCGCTTCGAGGACCGGGCACTGGCTCCGCTCGACCGCGCCGCGATGCGCCCCTTGCGACGAAGCCTGCAGGTCGTGTTCCAGGATCCGTTCGGCTCGCTCTCGCCGCGCCTCACCGTCGGCGAGATCATCACCGAGGGGCTGCTCGTCCACGAACCAGCCCTGTCGCGAGCCGAACGCGAGCGACGGGCGGCGGCGGCTCTGACCGAAGTCTGCCTCGACCCTGCGCTCCGCAATCGCTACCCGCACGAGTTCTCGGGCGGCCAGCGCCAGCGCGTCGCCATCGCCCGCGCCATGATCCTGCATCCGGCGCTGGTGGTGCTCGACGAGCCGACCTCGGCGCTGGACCGCACCGTGCAGCAGAGCATCGTCGCCCTGCTGAAAGACCTGCAGGCGAAGCACGACCTCTCATATCTCTTCATCAGCCACGACCTCGCCGTCGTCCGCGCCATGGCCGACGAGATCATGGTGATGAAGGACGGCAAGGTCGTCGAGCGCGGGCCGACCGAGGCGATCTTCGAGGCGCCACAGCAGGATTACACCCAGCGCCTGATCGCAGCAGCGCTGAAGTGCTGAAACGAAAACGCCGCTTCGCCTTGAGCGAAGCGGCGTCCTGCCGGCGTCCGGCCAGGAGGCCACCAACGCCGGCTAGCTGAAGCTCTTAGTTCTCGACATAGGTGATCTTGCCGTCCGTCCCCTTCTTCCAGGTGTAGACGGTGTAGTCGAGATTGGTGCGGTCGCCCTTCTTGTCATAGGACATGTCGCCGAGCACGGTCTTGAACGTCATCCCCGAATGCATCGCGGCGGCGACCTTCTTGGGGTCGAGCGATTTCGCCTGCTCGGCCGCCTGCTTCATGATCTGGACCGCGGCGTAGGAGTAGAGCGTGTAGGCCTCGGGATTGATGCCCTTGACCTCGAAGCGCTTGACGACCTCGGCGGCGGCGGCGCGCTTGCGCGGATCGGGCGGGAAGGTCATCAGCGTGCCCTCGGTGCCCGGACCGCCGATCACCGCGTACTCGTCGGAGGTGATGCCGTCGGCGCCCATCGCCACCGTCGTCAGGCCCTGGTCGCGCATCTGGCGGACGATCAGGCCGAGTTCGGTATGCAGCCCGCCCCAATAGAGCAGGTCGGCCTTGGCCGATTTGATCTTCGAGACCAGCGCTGAGAAATCCTTCTCGCCGGTGTTGACGCCTTCATAGAGCGCTTCCTTGATGCCGGCGGCATGCAGGCCCTTGCGGGTCTCTTCGGCGAGCCCCTGGCCATAGGTCGTCTTGTCGTGGACGATGACGATGACCTTGCCCTTGAAGGTCTTGGCGATGTGGCCGGAGGCGACGGCGCCCTGCTGATCGTCGCGGCCGCAGGTGCGGAACACATTCCACAGCCCGCGCTCGGTGATCTTCGGGTTCGTCGCCGAGGGGCTGATCATCAGCATGCCGTTTTCGGCGTAGACCTCGGAGGCCGGCATGGTAACGCCGGAGTTGAAGTGGCCGACCACCCATTTGACGCCGTCGCCGACGAACTTGTTGGCGACCGAGACGCCCTGCTTGGGGTCACCGACATCATCGCCCGTTGAAATCACGATCGTCTGGCCAAGGATGCCGCCCGCGGCATTGATGTCGGCAACCGCCTGCTCGGCCCCGTTCTTCAATTGCGCCCCGAAAGCGGCGTTTGCTCCCGTCATCGGGCCGGCAACGCCGAGCTTGATCTGCGCCAGCGCCGCGCCTTGCGACATCGCGAGCACGCCAGCGGCGAGCATCGCGGCCCAGTTGGTTCTCATGTCCGTTCTCCTCCACGGTTCAATCCGTGGCCGGACGCTAAGCCGCTTGATTTAACCTGTAAATCACAGATAGATGGTTACATGACTGTCGATCGTACAGGCGGCTCAAGCCGGGCCGGTTCATTGCCGCTGGTCGCGAGCGAGCTCGCCTTCGACTTCACCAACACTGCTTCGGATCGTGGCGACCCGAACGAGCTCGAGCACCTGCGCGAGGGGCGTGATGTCGTGATCTGGGCGGGGCATGCCAAGGCGATCAGCGACAGCGACCGGGACGCCGCATTGGCCGCGGTCGCAGCCGATGCCGGACTGGCGGCGCGCCTGCTCACCGACGCGCTCGACCTGCGCGACACGATCTACCGGATCGGCGCTGCCCTCGCTCGCCGCCAGCCGCCGACCGAGGCGGACCGGATGCAGCTGGCCGGCATCCATGCGCATTGCCTGGCCTGCGCCAAGCTGTCCCCGTTCGGCGACGGTTTCGTCTGGCGCTGGGACGCCGCCCAGACGCTGAGCGAAGCGATCCGCGGACCGATCGCGCTTTCGGCCCTCACCGTGCTGACTCAGCAGAACCTCGCCCGCATCAAGCAATGCGAGGGCGACCATTGCGGCTGGCTGTTCTTCGACACCACCAAGAACCGGCTGCGGCGCTGGTGCGAGATGGCGGTCTGCGGCAACCGCGCCAAGGTCCGCGCGTTCAGGACCCGCCATTTCGAGGCGAAGACGGTGGGTTGAAGTTGGTTTATCGCGCTTTCTTCACGCGAACCGGTATCCGCCTCGTTCGAAAATGCTCTGGCGCCGCCTTGCATCTGACGCCGGTCGGCAAACCGGCATGATATCTCGCTTCATGCGACCGGCTCGGCTAGGAAAGTCCGTCCTTCCGCACGAGACCATCCCATGAGCCGCACCGTCTACGTCAATGGCGCCTACCTTCCCGAGGAAGAGGCGACGATCTCGATCTTCGACCGCGGTTTCATCTTCGGCGACGGCATCTACGAGGTTTCGGCGGTGCTCGGCGGCAGGCTGGTCGACTGCGAGGCGCACCTCGCCCGGCTGGAACGCTCGGCCGGCGAGATCGGTCTCGGCCTCCCCTGCTCGCGCACCGAACTCGTCGCGATCCACGAAGAGTTGATCGCCCGCAACACGCTCGACGAAGGCAGCATCTATCTGCAGGTCTCGCGCGGCGCTGCCGATCGCGACTTTCCGTTCCCGAAGGGCGTGACGTCGTCGCTGGTGCTGTTCACCCAGGCGCGCCAGTTCGCCGACACCCCGCTGGCGAAGACCGGCATCAAGGTCGTCAGCACGCCGGACCTGCGCTGGGCCCGCCGCGACATCAAGAGCGTCAACCTGCTCGCGCCGGTGCTGGCCAAGCAGTTTGCCGCCGAAAACGGCGCGCAGGAAGCCTGGATGATCGAGGACGGCGTCGTCACCGAAGGCGCCTCGTCGACCGCCTGGATCGTCAAGGGCAAGACCCTGATCTCGCGCCCGCTCTCCCACAAGGTGCTGCCCGGCATCACCCGCACGGCCGTGCTCGCCTTCCTCGCCGAGAGCGGCTTCTCGTTCGAGGAGCGCGAGTTCACGCTTGAAGAGGCGCTCGACGCCGAGGAGGCCTTCATCACGTCCGCCACCAGCCTGGTGATGCCGGTGACGACGATCGACGGCCACAGCATCCACAACGGCGCGCCGGGCCCGGCGACGATCCGGTTGCGCGAGATCTATCTCGACCACGCCCGCAAGGGCGGCGTGTTGGGCTGATTGCGCGTCATGCTCGGGCTTGACCCGAGCATCTCACAACAAGAGGGCGCCCTACCCTGCAAGAGATTCTCGGGTCACCGCTACGCGGCGCCCGAGAAAGACGGGTACTCCACTCGCTCCCCCATCACATAAGTGGCCACCACATTCCGCTCGTCGCCGAGCGTGACCAGCACGAAGAGCTCCTCGGCGAGATCACGCACCGTCTCCAGCCGATGCGCCATCACCCGCGTCGCAGCGGGATCGAGCACAACGACGTCCGCCTCGCGCCCCAGCTCGAACGAGCCCATCAGGTGATCGAGGCCGAGCGCAGCCGCATTGCCCAGCGTGATCGCATGCAGCGCCTCGAAGGCCGAGAGCGACTGCCCCTGCAGTTGCAGGATCTTGTAGGCCTCGGCCATGGTGCGCAGCATCGAATAGGAAGTGCCGCCGCCGATATCGGTCGCGACGGCGACCTTGACACCCTCGCGGCGGGCGCGATCCCAATCGAACAGGCCTGAGCCGAGGAAGAGGTTCGAGGTCGGGCAGAAGACGGCGACCGCGCCATGCTCGGCGAAGGCGCGCCATTCGCGCTTGGTCATGTGGATGCAGTGGCCGAGCAGGCTCTTCTTTCCCAGCAGGCCGTAATCCTCATAGATGCCGGCATAATCGGCGGCAGCAGGATAGAGCTCGCGGGCGAAGGCGATCTCGGCCCGGTTCTCGTTGATATGGGTCTGGACGAAGCAGTCGGGATGTTCCGCGACCAGCCTCGTTGAGGCCGCCATCTGCTCCGGCGTCGAGGTCACGGCGAAGCGCGGCGTGATCGCGTAGAGCTGGCGGCCCTTGCCGTGCCAGCGTGCGATCAGATCCTTGCTGTCGGCATAGCCGCTCTCGGCCGTGTCGGTCAGCGCCGGCGGGGCGTTGCGATCCATCATCACCTTGCCGGCGATCATGCGGGTGTTGCGCCGGTGCGATTCGGCGAAGAAGACTTCGGCCGACTGTTTGTGTACCGAGCAGTAGACCGCCGCCGTGGTGGTGCCGCTCGCCAGCATTTCGTCGAGCAGGAAGATGGAGAGTTTTTCAGCATGGCCCTGCTGGGCGAGCTTCTGCTCTTCGACGAAGGTGTATTTGTTCAGCCACTCCATCAACTGCGCGCCATAGGAGGCGATCACCTGCGTCTGCGGCATGTGGATATGGGCGTCGATGAAGCCCGGCATGATCAGATGCGGACGGTGGTCGGTGATCGCGGCGCCGCCCGGCAGCGTCGGCAGCAGGTCCTTCGCCTCGCCGGCGGCCCGGATCAGGCCGTTCTCGATGACGAGCAGCCCATCCTCGACATAGCGATGCGCGGCCTCACCGACCGCATGCGGATCATCGACGAACCAGAGGAGCCGGCCGCGCAGGGCCGAGGTCGCGCCGTCTTTGCTCAAGGTTCGCCGCTCCAGCTCAAATCGCGATCATATCTGCACCAAATCAAAGCTTCCGGCCAAGCCGTGAACGTGCCTAATCTTGGGGCATGAATCCGATCTGCGAGCGGCAAGACCGCCATGCACCGACCCGCCATGCGTGAGACCGTGCGTTTCCTGCTCGGCGACGAGCTGGTCGAGATCGCTTCCTGCGATCCGACCCGCACCGTGCTCGATTGGCTTCGGCTCGACCGCCGCCGCACCGGCACCAAGGAAGGCTGCGCCGAAGGCGATTGCGGCGCCTGCACCATCGTAGTCGGCCGGCTCGACGGTGGCCGCCTGCGCTATGAGGCGATCAATGCCTGCATCCGCTTCCTGCCGACGCTGGACGGCTGCCACGTCCTGACCGTCGAGCATCTGAGAAGCCCGGACGGCACGCTTCACCCGGTGCAGCAGGCGATGGTCGACTGCCATGGCTCGCAATGCGGCTTCTGCACGCCGGGCTTCGTGATGTCGCTGCTCGCACTCTGGCTGAGCGAGCGGGCGCCCTCGGTCCAGCGCATCGAGGACGCGCTCGCCGGAAACCTCTGCCGCTGCACCGGCTACGAGCCGATCATCGCCGCGGCGCAGCGCATGGATGCCGACGAGCGCGAGCGGGATCGGTTCGTCGCGGCGATGCCCGCGATCATCGCCCGGCTGAAAGCGCTCGCGGATAACGAGACGATCTCGATCGACGACGGCGAGCGCCACTTCTACGCCCCCGCCACCGTCGCGGCCTTGGCCGAACTCGTCAGCGCGCATCCGCAGGCAACGCTCGTGGCCGGCGCGACCGATGTCGGGCTCTGGGTCACCAAAGGCATGCGCCGGCTCGATCCGGTGATCTCTCTGGGCCGGCTCGACGAATTGCGCGCGATCTCGGACGAAGGCGATCATCTCCGCTTCGGCGCGATGGCGAACCAGGTCGCGGTGCGAGAAGCACTCGCGGGAATATCGCCGCAGCTCGACGAGATGATGCGCCGCTTCGGCGGCGAGCAAGTCCGCAATGCCGGCACGATCGGCGGCAACGTCGCCAATGGCTCGCCGATCGGCGACCTGCCGCCGGCGCTGATCGCACTCGGTGCGACCCTGGTACTGCGCAAAGGCAGCGAGCGCCGAGAACTCCTGCTCGAAGCCTTCTTCCTCGACTATCGCAAACAGGACCGGCAGCCAGGCGAATTCGTCGAAGCTGTGCTGGTGCCGAAACTGCCGAGAGGCGCGCTCTTCCATATCTCGAAGATCTCGAAGCGCTTCGACGAGGACATTTCCGCTGTCTGTGGCGCCTTCTATCTCGAACTCGATGACGCCGGTCGCGTCAGCGAGGCGCGGCTCGCCTATGGCGGCATGGCCGGCATCCCGAAGCGGGCGAAGGCTGCGGAAGCCGCCTTGCTCGGCGGTTCCTGGGACCAAGCATCGGTCACCACCGCAATCGCCGCGTTGGCGCAGGATTTCACGCCTCTCACCGACATGCGTGCCTCGGCCGCCTATCGGCTCAAGGTCGCCGGCAACCTGCTGCGACGCTTCCTGATCGAGACGACCCGCCCCGAAACCGCGACCCGCGTCGCCGGCCTGCTGGCGGAGGCCGCCCATGGCTGACGCACGCAAACGGCTCGATCTTGGCGAAACACGGCCGATCGTCGGCTCGCCGCTGAAGCACGATTCCGCCGAGAAGCACGTCGCCGGCGAAGCGCTCTATATCGACGATATCGCCGAACCGGCGGGCCTTGCCCATGCCTATATCGGCCTGTCCACCATCGCGCATGGCAAGCTGCTGGCGCTCGACCTGTCGGCCGTCCAAGCCGCGCCCGGCGTGCTCGCGGTCCTGACCGCCGCCGACATTCCCGGCGACAACGACATCTCCTCGACGCATAAACATGACGAGCCGGTCTTCGCGACTGGCGCGATCCTGCATCATGGCCAGCCGCTGTTTGCCGTCGTTGCGGAGACGCGCGAGCAGGCCCGCAACGCCGCGACGCTGGCCAAGGCTGCTTACGACGAGGCGCCTCCCCTGCTCGACGTCGCCGCGGCGCGCGCGGCTGGCTCCGATCTCGTCACCGAACCGCTGAAGCTTGAGCGCGGCGATCTGGCCGCCGCGCTTACCGCCAGCCCGCGCCGGCTGAAAGGCTCGATGGAAATCGGCGGGCAGGATCATTTCTATCTCGAAAGCCAGATCGCGCTCGCCATCCCCGGCGAGGACGGCGACATGCTGGTGCAGTCCTCGACCCAGCATCCGAGCGAGGTCCAGCACATGCTCGCCCAGGTGCTCGGCGTCGGCGCGCATGCGGTCACCATCGAGGTCCGGCGCATGGGCGGCGGCTTCGGCGGCAAGGAGACGCAGGCCAACCTCTTCGCCTGCGTCGCCGCACTCGCCGCCCGCAAGCTGAAGCGACCGGTGAAGCTCCGGCCCGACCGCGACGACGACATGGTCATCACCGGCAAGCGCCACGACTTCGTCGTCGACTACGAGATCGGCTTCGACGATGACGGCCATATCCATGCGGTCGATGCCGTCTATGCCGCCCGCTGCGGCTGGAACGCCGACCTCTCCGGCCCGGTCACCGACCGCGCCCTGTTCCACATGGATAATTGCTATTTCTACCCGGCGGTCCGGGCCCGCTCGGAGCCCTTGCGCACGCATACGGTCTCCAACACTGCCTTTCGCGGCTTCGGCGGACCGCAGGGCATGGTCGGAGCGGAGCGCTTCATCGAGGAGGTCGCCTACGCCACCGAGCTCGACCCGCTGGAGGTGAGGAAGCGCAATCTCTACGGCGGCGAAGGACGCGAAATCACGCCCTATCACCAGCCGGTCGAGGACATGATCGCCGGCGAGGTGATCGACGACCTCGCGCATTCCTGCGACTACCGTGCCCGGCAGGCGGCGATCCGCGCCTTCAACCGGGAGAGCCCGGTGATCAAGCGCGGCATCGCGCTGACGCCGGTCAAGTTCGGGATATCCTTCACCGCGACCTGGTACAATCAGGCCGGCGCGCTGGTGCATATCTATACAGACGGCACGGTGGCGCTGAACCATGGCGGTACCGAAATGGGCCAGGGGCTCTACCAGAAGGTGGCGCAGGTGGTGGCGCAGGCCTTCGGCATCGGGCTCGGCGACATCAAGATCACCGCGACGACGACCGGCAAGGTGCCGAACACCTCCGCCACCGCCGCCTCGTCCGGCTCGGACCTCAACGGCATGGCGGCGCTCGACGCCTGCGAGACGATCAAGAAGCGGCTCGTGACCTTCGCCGCCGCGCACTGGCAGGAAAAGCCGGAGGCGATCGTATTCCTGCCCGGACGCGTTCGGATCGGCGCACGCGAGATCGGCTTCGTCGAGCTGGTCAAGGCGGCGTACATGGCGCGCGTCCCGCTCTCGGCCACCGGCTTCTACGCGACGCCAAAGATCCATTGGGACCGCAAGGCCGGGCGCGGTCACCCGTTCTATTACTTCGCCTATGGCGCAGCTGCCGCCGAGGTCGCGATCGATACGCTGACCGGCGAATACAAGGTCGAGCGCGTCGATATCCTGCACGACTGCGGCAACTCGCTGAACCCGGCGATCGACAAGGGCCAGATCGAGGGCGGCTTCATCCAGGGCATGGGCTGGCTGACCACCGAGGAGCTGGTCTGGGACGAGAAGGGGCGGCTACAAACGCATGCGCCGTCGACCTACAAGATTCCGGTCGCCTCCGACCGGCCGCGCATCTTCAATGTCGCGCTGCTGGAGAATGCGCCGAACCGCGAGCACACGATCCATCGCTCCAAGGCGGTGGGCGAGCCGCCTTTGATGCTGGCGATCAGCGTTCTGCACGCGCTCTCCGACGCTGTCGCCAGCGTCGGCGATCACCGATACTGCCCGCAGCTCGACGCGCCGGCGACGCCGGAGCGGGTGCTCGACGCAGTCGACCGGGTGCGGTCGTTGGCGGAGGCGGCGCGATGACCCCCGCCGACTTTCTCGCCAGCAGCCTTGCCGAAGGCGCCGTCATCGTCCGCATCGCGGAGGCGCAAGGCTCGACGCCGCGCGAGGCCGGCGCGACCATGATCGTCAGCGCCCGTGGCAGCGCCGGCACCATCGGCGGCGGCCAGCTCGAATTCCACTGCATCGACCTTGCCCGCATTCTGCTCGACAGTGGTGGCCCGCAGCAGCTGATCGACATCCCACTCGGCCCGCAAATGGGTCAGTGCTGCGGCGGGCGCGTCCGGGTGGCGATGGAGCCGGCGACCGCTGCACATCTCGAAGCGCTGAAGCAGGACGAGGCGAAAGCCGCGGCCGAGCGGCCGCAGGTGCTGATCTTCGGCGCCGGCCATACAGGCAAGGCGCTGGTGCGGAGTCTCGCCCTGCTGCCGGTCGCAATAACCCTGATCGACGATCGCCCCGGCCAGTTCGATGAGGTGCCGGCGACTGTCGCCTGCCTGCAGCTCGACGATCCCGAGACTGCGCTGACCGCTGCCCGGCCCTGCTCGGCCTTCATTGTCCTGACCCATAGCCACGCGCTCGACTATCGCCTGGCCGAGGCGGCACTGCTGCGCGGCGACGCCGCTTATGTCGGCATGATCGGCTCGGCCACGAAGCGGGCTCGTTTCGAGGCGAGCTTCCGCCGCCGCCACCCCGGCAGCAAAGCGTTGACGCAACTCACCTGCCCGATCGGCGGATCGGATGTGCATGACAAGCGTCCGGAGGTGATCGCCGCCTTGACGAGCGCCGAGCTGGTGCGTTGCTTGCTTGGCGAGAGAGCGACGAAACGAGTGAGGCCACGGAACCGCCATGACGCAGCCGCCTGACCAGACGGCACCTTCGCGCCTGGCGCTCGCCCATGTCTCGAAGAGCTTTCCCGGCGTGAAGGCCAATCAGGACATCAGCCTCTCCGTCCGCCCCGGCGAGATCCACGCTTTGCTCGGCGAGAACGGCGCCGGCAAGTCGACCCTGGTCAAGATCATCTACGGCGTGCAGCGCGCCGACGAAGGGCAGATCAGCTTCGACGGCCGCCCGGTCGAGATCGCCTCGCCCAAGGCGGCGCGCAAGCTCGGCATCGGCATGGTCTTCCAGCACTTCTCGCTGTTCGACGGCATGACCGTGCTGGAGAACATCGCGCTCGGGCTCGACGAGACGGTGCCGCCCGAGGAGTTGAAGGCTAGGATCAAGGCGATCCTCGACAGCTATTCGCTGCCGCTCGATCCGGACCGCGAGGTCCACACGCTCTCGGTCGGTGAGCGCCAGCGCATCGAGATCGTGCGCTGCCTTTTGCAGAAGCCGAAGCTGCTGATCATGGACGAGCCGACCTCGGTGCTGACCCCGCAGGAGGTCGAGCGGCTGTTCGAGACGCTGCGCCAGATCGCAGCCGAAGGCTGCTCGATCCTCTACATCAGCCACAAGCTGCACGAGATCAAAGCGCTCTGCGAGGCCGCGACCATCCTGCGGGCTGGCCGGGTCGTCGCGGCCTGCGACCCGCGCATCGAGACGACGCAGCGCATGGCCGAATTGATGATCGGCGCCGAGCTGAAGTATCTCCAGCGACCAGCCGCCAGCAAGCAAGGCGCGGCGCGGCTCAGCGTCGAGCGCCTCGACATGCCGGGTGAGCCGCCCTTCGGCACCAGCCTGAAAGGCATCTCCTTCTCCGCCCAGGCCGGTGAGATCCTCGGCATCGCCGGCGTCGCCGGCAACGGCCAGGCTGAATTGCTGACGGCGCTCTCTGGTGAGCATCTCGCTGGCCGAGCCGATGCGATCAAGCTCGACGGCCGGCCGATCGGCCGGTCGGATGCCGGCGCGCGCCGTGCCGCTGGCCTCGCCTGCGTGCCCGAGGAGCGCAACGGCCATGCCGCCGTGCCCGAGTTCACGCTCGCCGAGAATGTCGTGCTGACCGCGCGCCATCGCCTGCCGCTGGCGCCGTCGGGTCTGATCCGGCAAGGGCCGGTCGAGCGCTATGCCGGTGACGTCATCGCGCGCTTCGACGTGCGCACCACCGGTTCGAGCGCGCTCGCCGGCTCGCTGTCCGGCGGCAACCTGCAGAAATTCATTATGGGTCGCGAGATCGGGCAAAGGCCCGACGTGCTCGTCGTGGCGCAGCCAACCTGGGGCGTCGATGCCGGCGCTGCCGCCGCGATCCGGCAGGCGCTGGTCGATCTTGCCGCACAGGGTTCGGCCATCGTCGTGATCTCGCAGGATCTCGACGAACTACTCGAACTCTCCGATCGGCTCTGCGTGATCAATGAGGGCCGGCTGTCGCAGGCGCGGCCGGTGGCCGGGCTGAAGCTCGAAGAGATCGGCCTGTTGATGGGCGGCGTCCACGGCGAGAGCCATGTCGCGGAGCCGGCGCATGCTTGAGTGGCGGCGCCGGCGCGAGCCCAGCAAGGCGATGCTCTATCTGAGCCCGCTGATCGCGATCGGGCTCACCATGCTGACCGGCATGCTGGTCTTCGGCGCGATCGGCTATGACGGCCTGCGCGCGGTGACCGCCATATTCATCACGCCGCTGATCGAGCCGCAGCGCTGGGCCGATCTCGGCGTCAAGGCGGCGCCTCTCATCATGATCGCACTCGGCCTCGCCATCGGCTTTCGCGCCAATGTCTGGAACATCGGCGCCGAGGGCCAATACGTCATGGGCGCCATCGCCGGCACCGGCGTCGCGCTCCTGACCCATGACATGACCGGTTGGTGGATCCTGCCGGCGATGGCGCTCGCCGGCATTCTCGGCGGCGCGGCCTATGCGGCAGTGCCGGCCCTGCTCAAGGTGCGCCTCCAGGTCAGCGAGATCCTGACCAGCCTGATGCTGACCTATGTCGCGGTGCAGTTCCTGTACTATCTCGTGCGCGGCCCATGGAAGGACCCGGACGGCTTCAACTTCCCCCAGACCAAGATGTTCAGCGGAAGCCAGACGCTGCCGGCGGTCGCGGAAGGCTCGCTCGTCCATGTCGGCGTGCCCCTGGCCATCCTGCTCGCGCTCATCGCCTGGTTCGTTCTGAGCAAGACCGTCGCCGGCTACGCCGTGCGCGTCGTCGGCCGTGCGCCGGCGGCCGCCCGTCATGGCGGCTTCGACGCCAACCGCGTCACCTGGGCGGTGCTGCTCACCGGGGGCGGCCTTGCCGGCCTCGCCGGGCTGCTCGAGGCGGCCGGCCCCTTTGGCCAGCTCACCCCGCAATTTCCGGTCGGCTACGGCTTCACCGCGATCATCGTCGCCTTTCTCGGCCGGCTCTCGCCTGTCGGCATCGTCTTCGGCGCGCTGGTGCTGGCGGTGACCTATGTCGGCGGCGAGATCGCCCAGAGCACGGTCCGGCTGCCCTCGGCAGCCACGGGCATGTTCCAGGCGCTGCTGCTGTTCTTCCTGCTCGCGACCGACGTGCTGGTGCGCTGGCGGCTCGCCTGGAAGGCGCGCCCGGCGAAGGTCGCGCCATGACCGCCGCCATCCTCGTCTCGATCTTCATGACACTAGCCGCGGCGGCAACGCCGATCCTGCTCGCGGCTTTAGGCGAACTCGTCACCGAGAAGGCCGGCGTCCTCAATCTCGGCGTCGAAGGCATGATGCTGTGCGGCGCGGTCGCCGGCTTTGCCGTGGCCTATTCCACCGGCAGCGTCGCGCTCGGGCTCATCGCCGCCACGCTGGCAGGCGTCGCGGCAGCGATGATCTTCGCGCTGCTGACGCTCGGCCTCGGCTCCAACCAGGTCGCGACGGGCCTCGCCCTGACGATCTTCGGCATCGGCGCCTCCTCGCTGATCGGCGCCGGCTTCGTCGGCCGCACGATTACGCGGCTCGGCCCACTCTTCCCCGCCGATTATGCCGCGCATCCCTGGCTGCGCCTCGTCTTCGGCCATGACGCGATCGTCTATCTTTCGCTCGCGCTCGTCCTTGCCGTCGGCCTGTTCCTGCGCCGTACGCGGGCCGGGCTGATCCTGCGCGCCGTCGGCGAAAATGCCGATTCCGCCCATGCCATCGGCTATCGCGTGCTGGCGATCCGCACGGCCGCGACCGCCTTCGGCGGGGCGCTTGCGGGGCTCGGCGGCGCCTATTTCTCGCTGGCGCTCACCCCGATGTGGGCCGACCGGCTGACTGCTGGTCGCGGCTGGATTGCGCTCGCCCTCGTCGTCTTCGCGGCGTGGAAGCCGGGCCGGCTCCTGATCGGTGCCTATCTCTTCGGCGCGGTCGCGACCTTCGAATTGCAGGCCAAGGCCGCCGGCTGGAGCTTCGTCGCGCCGGAGGTGCTGGCGATGACCCCCTACCTTGCGACGATTGTGGTTCTGACCATGATGTCGCTAGGACGGAGGACCGGCGGGCGCGATGCGCCAGCCTGCCTCGGCAAGCCTTTCCCGGCGCAGTGAGCGCCGCAACCGACAACGGGGAGCACCATCATGTCGACCATCATCACCCGCCGCACGCTTCTTGCCGGCGCGGCCGCAACTTCGGTTCTGCCGCTCACGGGCGCCCGGGCCCAGGCGCCCTTCGGCGTCGGCTTCGTCTATGTCGGCCCCGTCGGCGACCATGGCTGGACCTGGACGCATGACCAGGGGCGCAAGGCGGTCGAGGCCGCCTATGGCAACAAGGTCAAGACCAGCTTCATCGAGAACGTCGCCGAAGGCCCCGATGCGGCGCGTGCCATCCGCCAGCTCGCGCAGGCCGGCGACAAGCTGATCTTCACCACCTCCTTCGGCTTCATGAACCCGACCATCCAGGTGGCGAAGCAGTTCCCCAAGGTCTTTTTCGAGCACGCGACCGGCTACCAGCGCGCCGAGAACGTCGCGACCTACAATGCCCGCTTCTACGAGGGCCGCGCGGTGATCGGCACGATTGCCGGGCACATGTCGAAATCGGGCCAGGCCGGCTACATCGCCTCCTTCCCGATCCCCGAGGTGGTGATGGGCATCAACGCCTTCCATCTCGCTGCCAAGAAGGTGAACCCGAACTTCAAGACCAAGGTGATCTGGGCCTCGACCTGGTACGACCCGGCCAAGGAAGCCGACGCCGCCAAGGCGCTGATCGACCAGGGCTGCGACATCATCACCCAGCACACCGATTCCGCCGCGGCCCTGCAGGCTGCCGAGCAGCGCGGCGTCTACGCCTTCGGCCAGGCCTCTGACATGAAGGCCTTCGCGCCCAAGGCGCATCTCTCGGCGATCGTCGACGACTGGTCGGGCTATTACGTCAAGCGCGTCAAGGAGGCGATGGACGGCAGCTGGAAGAGCGGCGACGTCTGGGGCGGCATCAAGGACGGCATGGTCAAGCTCGCGCCCTATAACGACGCGGTCAGCCCGGCGGCGCGCGCCGCAGCGGACGAGCTCCAGAAGGGCATCGTCTCCGGCACGATCCACCCCTTTACCGGCGAGCTCAAGGACCAGAAGGGCACGCTGCGCCTCAAGGCCGGCGAGACCGCCACCGACGAGGTGCTCTCGAAGATGGACTGGTACGTCGACGGCGTGCAGGCATAAGGCCGGCAGCTAGGACGCGTCATGCTCGGGCTCGTCCCGAGCATCTCAGGCCGAAGGAGGCGCCCGAGGTGCCTTCTCGTCCAAAGATTCTCGGGTCTGCGCCTCGCTTCGCCCGAGAATGGCGCCATCCGACCGCGCATAAAAATTACCGATCAGAACCCCTTGCAGATATTTTAAGCTTGAAACAATATGGCCGTGGCGCTGCTTGAAACGGGGATGGGGATCCCTTCGGCGGCGGCTATCGCAGGTCCCGGGAGGACATCCGACATGACACTGAAATTCGCTTTGTCGCTCAGTGCCGGCGCGCTCGCGCTCGGGCTTTCCGCTGCCCAGGCGCAGGAGCCCCTGAAGATCGGCGTGGTCAGCGTGCTGACCGGCCCGGCGGCGGCGCTCGGCCAGCAGGTTCGCGACGGCTTCCAGCTCGCCGTCGATCAGAACGGCGGCAAGCTCGGCGGCGTGCCGGTGCAGATCACCGTGATCGACGACGAGCTCAAGCCCGACGTCGCAGTCGGCAAGGTCCGCAGCTTCGTCGAGGGCGGCAAAGTCGACTTCGTCGTCGGCCCGGTGTTCTCGAACATCCTTGGCGCCATCGCCAAGCCGGTGCTCGATTCCGGCGCGATCCTGATCAGCCCGAATGCCGGTCCCTCGACCATGGCCGGCAAGGCCTGCCACCAGAACTTCTTCGTGACCTCGTACCAGAACGACCAGGTCCACGAGGTGCTGGGCAAGTACGCGCAGGACCAGAACTACAAGAAGGCCTACATCATCGCGCCGAACTACCAGGCCGGTAAGGACTCGCTCGCCGGCTTCAAGCGCTACTTCAAGGGCGAGATCCTCGATGAGGTCTATGTCCCGCTGACCTCGCTCGACTTCGCGGCGGAACTCGCCAAGATCGCCTCGGCCAAGCCCGACGTGGTCTTTGCCTTCCTGCCCGGCGGCCTCGGCGTCAACTTCGTCAAGCAGTGGTCGCAGGCCGGCCTCACCGGCAAGGTGCCCTTCCTCTCCGCCTTCACGGTCGACGAGTCGACGCTGCCGGCGCAGCAGGATGCGGCGGTCGGCATGTTCGGCGGCATGACCTGGGCGCCGAACATGGACAACCCGCAGACAAAGAAGTTCGTCGCGGCCTATGAGGCGGCCTACAAGATCGTCCCCGGCTCCTATGCCCAGCAGTCCTATGACGCGGCGCAGCTGATCGATTCGGCCGTGAAGGCCGCCGGCGGCACCGGCGACAAGGACAAGCTGCGCGCCGCGATCAAGAAGGCCGACTTCACCTCGCTGCGCGGCAAGTTCAAGTTCAACACCAATGGCTACCCGATCCAGGACTTCTACCTGGTCAAGGTCGCCAAGCGCGCCGACGGCAAGTTCCAGACCGAGATCGCCCAGAAGGTGTTCGAGGACTACGCCGATCCGCACGCGAAGGACTGCGCGCTGAAGTGACGGCGCGGCGTTCCAACGCCACCGTCATTCCGGACAAGCTGCGAAGCAGCGCAGCTCCGGAATCCATCGTAGAGCCCAGCGCCCTATGATGGATTCCGGCGCTCCGCTTCGCTGCGGCCGGAATGACGTCGAGAGTGATCGCCAAGGCAGAATGAACCGGCACCGATGACCACCGGCCTCCTCATCGTCCAGATCCTGAACGGGCTGCAGTTCGGCATCCTGCTGTTCCTGGTGGCGGCGGGATTGACGCTGGTCTTCGGCGTCATGGACTTCATCAACCTGGCGCATGGCGTGCAGTACATGCTCGGCGCCTATCTGGCGGTGACCTTCGTCTCGCTGACGGGTTCCTTCGTGCTCGGCCTGGTGCTGGCGCTGGCAGCGGCACTGGTCTTCGGCCTCGCGCTCGAATTCCTAGTCTTCCGCCATCTCTACGAGCGCGACCATCTCGATCAGGTGCTGGCGACCTTCGGGCTGATCCTGCTGCTCAACCAGGGCGTCAAGATGGTCTGGGGCGCCGCTCCACTCTCCGTGCCGCTGCCGGTGTTCCTCACCGGCAATGTCGCACTGATGGACGGCATCCTCTACCCGACCTACCGCTTTGCGCTCATCGGATCGGGGCTGGCGGTCGGCGCCCTGCTCTGGTTCATCGTCGAGAAGACCCGCACCGGCATGCTGCTGCGTGCCGGCGCCTCGAACGCGCCGATGGTCTCGGCGCTCGGCGTCGACATCCGCAAGCTGTTCATGATCGTCTTCGCCTTCGGCACCATGCTGGCGGGCTTCGCCGGGGCGATGGCGGCGCCGATCCTCTCGGTCGAACCTGGCATGGGCGACACCGTGCTGATCCTCGCCTTCGTCGTCATCGTCATCGGCGGCATCGGCTCGATCCGCGGCGCCTTCGTCGCGGCCTTGATCGTCGGCCTCGTCGACACGCTCGGCCGCTCCTTCATGAACGACCTGCTCCGGCTGTTCATGAGCGCGCCCTCGGCGCGGGCGACCGGCGCGGCACTGTCCTCGATGCTGATCTATCTCCTGATGGCGGTGGTGCTGTTCGTGCGGCCGGAAGGGTTGCTGCCGGCGCGAGGCCGGACATGAGCGCGACGCCGGCCACCGCCGATATCACCAGCGTCGCACCGCCGCGCGAGCGCGCCAAGGTCCTGCTGCCGGCCATCCTGTTCCTGCTGCTGGCTCTGGCGCCGCTTGCGGTTTCGCTCGGCATGCCGGCCGGCTGGCTCGCGCTGCTGACGCGGGCGCTGATCTTCGCCATCGCCGCGCTCTCGCTCGACCTCATCCTCGGCGTCGGCGGGCTGGTTTCCTTCGGCCACGCTGCCTTCCTCGGCATCGGCGCCTATGTCACCGGCATCATGATCACCGAGGGCAAGAGCGAGGCGCTGATGATCCTGCCGGTGATCCTCGCCGTCTGCGCGCTGTTCGGCGCGATCACCGGCGCGGTCTGCCTGCGCACGCGCGGCGTCGCCTTCATCATGATCACCCTCGCCTTCGGCCAGATGGTCTATTTCCTGGCGCAGGCGCTCTCGGCCTATGGCGGCGATGACGGGCTGACGCTCTACGAGAAAAGCACGCTTCTCGGCTTCAACCCGTTCGCGAACCGGACCTCGTTCTATTACACCGTGCTCATCGCACTCGGCGGCGCCTATCTTCTGGTGCGCGGCCTCGTCGCGTCGCGCTTTGGCCGGGTGCTCAGGGCGGCGCGCGAAAACCCGACCAGGGTCAGCGTCACCGGCTTCGACGTCACCCGCGTGCGGCTCATCGCCTATGTGATCAGCGGCATGCTGGCGGGCCTGTCCGGCTTTTTCCTCGCCAACCACACCGAGTTTGTCAGCCCGGCCTTCATGTCCTGGCAGCGCTCGGGCGAATTGATCTTCATGGCGGTGCTCGGCGGCGTCGGCTCGCTGCACGGCGCGATCATCGGCGCTGTCGCCTATCTGATCGCCGAGGATGCGCTTTCGCACCTGACCGAGCACTGGCGCGCCATCTTCGGGCCGTTGATCATCCTGTTCGTGCTGTTCACTCGCGGCGGCATCGTCGGGATGCTGCGCAAGCTGGGCTCGCGTCATGGCTGAGCCGGTTCTCGTCCTCGAGGCGTTGAGCAAATCCTTCGGCGCGCTGAAGGTCACGGACGGCGTCAGCCTCGCCGTCGCGCCGGGCGAACTGCATGCGCTGATCGGCCCGAACGGCGCCGGCAAGACGACGCTCGTGCACCAGATCTCCGGCATGCTGACGCCCGATGCCGGCATCATCCGGTTCCGCAGCCAGGACGTCACGGCGTTCAATGCCGAGAAGCGTGCCCGCCACGGCCTGGCGCGGACCTTCCAGATCACCTCGACCATCGCCTCGCTCTCGGCGCTGGAGAATGTCGCACTCGGCGTCCAGGCCAAGGCCACGCATCCGCTCTCCTTCTTCCGCAACGCCGCCAGCGACGAGCGTCTCAACCGCCCTGCCCGCGCCGCGCTGGATGCGGTCGGATTGTCCGAGCGCGCCCACATCCCCGCGGGCAGCCTGTCGCATGGCGAGAAGCGGGCGCTGGAGATCGCCATGGCGCTGGCGCTGGAGCCGGCAGCGATCCTGCTCGACGAGCCGCTCGCCGGCGTCGGCAAGGAGGAAGGCGAGCGGCTGATCGGCCTGCTCAAGAGCCTGAAGGGGCGCTACGCCATGCTGCTGGTCGAGCACGACATGGAGGCGGTGTTCGCGCTGGCCGACACGGTCAGCGTGCTGGTCTATGGCCGCGTCATCGCATCCGGCGATCCCGCTGCAGTTCGGGCCGATCCGGCTGTGCGCGAAGCCTATCTCGGCGAGGAGGGCTGATGCTCACCGTCGAGAACCTCGATGCCGGCTATGGCGAAGCGCAGATCCTGTTCGGCGTCGATCTTGCGGTCGGCGCCGGTGAGGTCGTGACCCTGCTCGGGCGCAACGGCATGGGCAAGACCACGACGGTGCGCGCCATCATGGGGCTGATCCGGCCGCGCGCCGGCCGCGTCAGCTTCGGCGGCGTCGACCTCACCGGCAGTGCGCCCTTCCGGCTGGCGCAGGCCGGGATCGGGCTGGTGCCGGAAGGGCGGCAGGTTTTCCCGACGCTCTCGGTCGAGGAGAACCTGATCGCCACCGCCGCCAGCCGTTTCGGCACGCCACGCTGGACGCTGGAGCGCGTCTACGCCTTCCTGCCCCGGCTGCAGGAGCGCAAGGCCAATCGCGGCAACCAGCTCTCCGGCGGCGAGCAGCAGATGCTGGCGATCGGCCGGGCGCTGATGACCAATCCCAAGCTCGTCATCCTCGATGAAGCCACCGAGGGGCTGGCACCGATCATCCGGCAGGAGATCTGGTCCTGCCTGTCGGCGCTGAAGGCCGAGGGTGAATCGATCCTTGTGATCGACAAGAACGTCGATGCGCTTGCCAAGATCGCCGACCGGCATGTCGTGCTGGAGAAGGGCCGCGTCGCCTGGCGCGGCAGCAGCGACGATCTGCGCAGCGACAGCGCGGTCAAGGACCGCTTCCTGCACCTCTAAGAAGGAGACCCGACGATGAAGCCTCTGACCGCCGGCGTGACCAAGGCCAATGAGGGGATCGACGCGATCTCCTGGAACATCCTCGGCCAGACCTATGTGCCGAAGATGCTGAGCGAAGACAGCTTCTCCTGGCACGCCACCTTCCCGCCCGGCACCTTCGTGCCGCCGCATATCCATCCGACCCAGGACGAGTTCATTTACATGCTCGAGGGCCGTCTCGACCTCGTGCTCGACGGCCAGGAATCGCATGCCCTGCCCGGCGACCTGATCAAGCTGCCGCGCAACATCCCGCATGGCCTGTTCAACAAGAGCGACTCGGCCGTGAAGTGCCTGTTCTGGGTCGCGCCGACTGGCCGGCTCTACGACCTGTTCTGGGCGATCCATTCGATGCAGGAGCAGAATCCGGCCGAGGTCGTTGCCCTCGCGGCGCGCTACGAGATCGACTTCCTGCCGCCCCCGCCCGAAGGAGCCTGAGCGAGGCGCAGCGCGGTTAAGGTTAAGCAAAGCTTACTGCTGCAACCAAGAGCATTCCCGGGCATTGTTTCAACCTGAGCTAGAACAAGGTCAGGCCGATGCCCACCGCCACCATTCTCACCGAACGCCGCCGCTCCGCCCGCAACCGGACGCTGATCGGCGGCAAGGTCATCTTCAACCAGCGGCAGTCGACGCTGGACTGCACCGTCAGGAACCTGTCGGAAGACGGGGCACTGCTGGTTTTCTCGGGCAGCGTCGCCTTGCCCGACCTGTTCGAACTCTATCTCCCGCTGAAGCGCGAGAGCCGGATGGTGCGCACCCGCTGGCGCGACAGCGCGCGCATCGGCGTCGCCTTTGCTGCAGCCTCGAAGCAGGATGATGCTCCTGTTCCACTCGACCTGGTGCGGCGCCTGCGCCGGCTCGAACAGGAGAACGCGACCCTGAAGGCGCGCATCGTCGAGCTGACGGAAGGCGCCTGAGTTCCGGCTGAATTTCGCCGGCTTTCACCGCCGACATCGCGCCCTTTTCGAGGGGATAGCGATGAAACGATTCTGGGTGGCTGCCGGCGTTGTGGTCGCGGCCTTGGGCGGCACCGCCTTCGTGCAAAACACTGCGCTGCTGGCTCCGGCGACGACGGAGCGTCCCGTGCTGCTCGCGCATCGTGGGCTGGCGCAGACCTATCCATCGAGCGGCGTCAACGACACGACCTGCACAGCGAGCCGCATCAATACGCCGGAACACCCCTATCTCGAAAACACGCTCGCCTCGATGGAAGCGGCCTTCGCTGCAGGCGCGGACATCGTCGAGTTCGACGTCCACCCGACCACCAATGGCCAGTTCGCGGTGATCCACGACTGGACGCTGGACTGCCGGACCAACGGGACGGGCGTCACCCGCGAGAAGACGCTCGCAGAACTCAAGGCACTCGACATTGGCTATGGCTATACGGCCGACGGCGGCAAGACCTATCCCTTCCGCGGCAAGGGCATCGGCCTGATGCCGTCGCTGGACGAGGTGCTGGCGCGCATTCCAGATCGGCGTTTGCTGATCAACGTCAAGAGCAACGATCCGCGCGAGGGCGAGTTGCTCGCCGAACGCCTGCTGAAGCTCCCTCCGGCGCAGCTCGCGCTGCTGATGGCCTATGGCGGCGATCGGCCGATCGCGGTGCTGCGCGAACGCATCCCGACCCTGCGCACCATGTCCAAAGAGGCAGAGAAGCGCTGCCTGATCCACCATCTCGCAATGGGCTGGGCCGGGCTGACGCCGCAATCCTGCGAACGGCAGCTCTTGCTGATCCCGTCCAACTACACGAGGTGGATCTGGGGCTGGCCGGCGCGGTTCACGGCACGCATGCGGGCCGCCGGCAGCGAGGTCATCGTCGCCGGCCCGCTGGTCGGCGGCGACGGCTCCGCCGGGATCGACCGGACGGAGGAACTGGCAGCCCTCGAGCGGCCGATTCCCGGGATCTGGACCAACCGGATCGACCGCATCGCGCCGCTGGTACGGGCAGAGCAACCCTGATCGCTCAGCGCTTCGCCAATTGCGCCGCCGAAAAGCCGGCCTTGCCGGCATAGGCGTTCACGATCTGCTCGCGCTTGCCATAGGGCAGGACGCGCTCGACATCGTCGAAGCCGTTCGGCGCCAGCGCCTCGACGGCGTCGATGACACGCTCGGGCCCGCCGGCGCGGTTCATCGCGACGATCTCGGCCGTCGCCGGCAGGCGCTGCGCCTCATAGGCGGCGAGCGCGTGGCGGGGATGCTCGGCCTTGACCAGGAGGTCGGCGAGGCAGCGCGCATCGAGGATCGCCTGCGAGGCGCCATTGGAGCCGACCGGGTACATCGGATGGGCGGCGTCGCCGAGCAGCGTCACCCGGCCATGAGTCCAGCGCGGCAGCGGGTCGCGATCGCACATCGGATATTCCCAGAAGGTGCCGCTCGCCTTGATCAGAGCGAGGATATCGACGCCGGGCACCGTGAAGCGCCGGGCGAAGGGCAGCACATCCTCGAGCCGACCAGCTTTCGACCAGGCTTCCTTCGGCGGCGGTTTGGCGGGGTCACCGGTGCGCACATTGACGACCCAATTGGTTAGGCGCGTTCCCGGCTTTTTGCCTTCGGCGATCGGATAGAGCACCAGCTTTCCAGCCATGCCGCCGGCGATGATCATGCTCTCGCCGTCGAGGAAAGCCGGCCAGTCGCAGGCACCGCGCCACATCTGGACACCGTTCCAACGCGGCCCGCCCTGGTTCGGGAAGTAATGCGAACGCACCGTCGAATGGATGCCGTCGGCGCCGATCAGGATATCGGCCCGCGCAGTCTCGCCGCCCTCGCCGAGCTTGGCGTCGGCGAAATGCGCGGTCACGCCCGCCTCGTCCTGCAGGAAGCCCTGCAGGCGTCGCCCGGTGCGGATCGCGTCCGGGCCGAGCCGCTCGATCACGGCGTCGCGAATCACGCCCTGGAGCCGGCCGCGATGGATCGAGAACTGCGGTACCGGTGCGCCAGCGTGCAGGCCGCGCAGTTCGCGCCAGACGGTCTGGCCGAACCGGTTCATGTAGATCAGCTCGCGCGTGCGGATCGCCACCGCATCGAGCGCCGGCAGCAGGCCTAGCTCCGCCAGTTCGCGAATGGCATGCGGCAGCGTGTTGATGCCGACGCCGACCTCGCGGATCTCGCTCGCCTGCTCGTAGACAGTCGCGGCAATGCCGCGCGCATGCAGCATCAGGGCCAGTGACAGCCCCCCTATGCCGCCGCCAATGATGATGGCCTTCATACCGTGTTCCGCTCCCCTGAATTATTTCAAGCTTCAAATAATTCAGGGGAACTTGTCAATCGCTCCACAAAGCTGGTGAAAACCGCCCCAATTTCGCGGCTTTTGACAGGAACGAAGCCGATTGCTGTGCGTATGTACGGTCGCTGCCGTCGTGTTCCGGCGGCAAGCGTGTCAAATGGCGGGCTCGTGCGCGATTGCGTCGATTCGCCGCGACGCGCCGGAACCCTCCGGGGCCCCGGCGCGACGTCAATTTAAGCATCATTGGTCTCAGGAGGTTTTCATGACCAAGAACGAACTGATCGCCGCGATTGCGGAAGAGACGGGCAAGACCAAGACCGACGTCTCGGCCATTCTCGGCTCTCTCGCCGGCGTTGTTGCCAAGACCCTGAAGTCCGGCGGCGACGTCACGCTCGGCGGTATCGGCAAGCTCGCCGCTTCCAAGCGCGAAGCCCGCGAGGCCCGCAACCCGTCGACCGGCGCGACGATCAAGGTTCCGGCCAAGACGGTCGTGAAGTTCAAGGTCACCAAGGATCTGGCCGACGCAGTCGCCTAAGCCTTGACGGACCGGAGCCGGATCCGATCAGATCGAATTCAATCTGATCGGATCCGGCTCTTAATTTTTGTACGCTGTTTGACCGCTCAGCTCGCATCGCACGCTGACCGGAACAGGCTCCAGGCCGTCGCGGCTTGACCCCGAGGCGCTGCTGGCCACAGTAGCGCGATGTTCCTTCGCCTCTTCACCGATCTGCGCGCTGCCAAGGTCCCGGTCACCTTGCGCGAGTATCTTGCGCTGCTCGAAGGTGTGGAAGCGGATCTCGCCGAACACCGCGTCGACGAGTTCTACTATCTCGCCCGCACCTGCCTGGTGAAGGACGAACGCCATCTCGACCGCTTCGACCGCGTCTTTGCCGAAGTGTTCAAGGGCATGGAGACGCTTGGCGAGGCGTTCGAGCAGGTCGGCATTCCCGAGGAGTGGCTGCGCAAGCTCGCCGAGAAGTTCCTCACCGACGAGGAAAAGGCCCAGATCGATGCGCTCGGCTGGGAGAAGCTGCTCGAGACGCTGAAACAGCGCCTCGCCGAGCAGAAGGGCCGCCACCAGGGCGGCTCGAAATGGATCGGCACCGCCGGCACCTCACCCTATGGCGCCTATGGCTACAATCCCGAAGGCGTCCGCATCGGCCAGGACAAGAACCGCAATTTCCGGGCGGTGAAGGTCTGGGACAAGCGCGACTTCAAGGATTTCGACGACACGCGTGAGCTGGGCGTGCGAAACTTACGGATCGCGCTGCGCCGGCTGCGCAAATTCGCCCGTACCGGGGCGGCCGAGGAGCTCGACCTCGACCAGACCATCACCGAGACCGCCAAGCACGGCTATCTCGACGTCAAGCTCCGGCCGGAGCGGCACAATGCCGTCAAGGTGCTGCTCTTCCTTGATGTCGGCGGCTCGATGGACTGGCATATCGAACTCGCCGAGGAGCTGTTCTCGGCGGCACGGGCCGAGTTCAAGCATTTCGAGCACTTCTACTTTCACAATTGCCCCTATGAGCGGGTCTGGAAGGAGAATCGGCGCCGCCACGACCAGGTCATCCCGACCTTCGACGTGCTGCGCACCTATCCGGCCGATTACCGCCTCGTCTTCGTCGGCGACGCCTCGATGAGCCCCTACGAGATCGCGATGCCCGGTGGTTCGGTCGAGCACTGGAACGAGGAGCCCGGCGAGGTCTGGATGCGGCGCCTCACAGAGCGCTTCGCGAAATCGGTCTGGCTCAACCCGGTACAGCAGCATCTCTGGGGTTACACCCAGTCGATCCGCCAGATCGGCGGGCTGATGGGCGGGCGGATGTTCCCGCTGACGCTCGACGGCCTCGACGGCGCGATGAAGGCGCTGACACGGTAGCTAAGCAGCGGATGAGCCGCTAAGGCTCGCAGCCATGCAAACCGACGACGATACGCCCGCTCCCTCCTGGCGCCAGCGCCCGAAACCAATCGGCTTCGAGATCGCCTATCGGCTGAAAGGCGACGTGCTGGAGGTCGACTCGACCCGCAAAGTCGACCAGGTCAGGCTGTCCGCAGTCGAGCAGGTGCGCTTCATCTTTGCACCCAGCAATGTCTCGTCAAAGGGCTTCCGGACCAAGCTGCGGCTGAGCGACGGCAGGACGATCACCTTCGGAAACCTGTCCTGGCGCTCGCTGACCGACATCGACCGCGACGATGCGCGCTACCATGCCTTCGTCACGGCGCTATCGGCTGCGATCGTGCGTGCCAATCCGAAAGCGCGTTTCCTCGCCGGCAAGCCCTATCTGCTCTGGCTGGCGCTGGCGCTCGCCGGCGGCGGCGCGATGGTCATGCTGACCTTTTTCAGCCTCCGCGCTTTCCAGCAGGGCGCCACCGCCGCGGCAGGGCTGGGGCTCTTACTGGCAGCCGCCTCGTTCTGGCAGGTCTGGCCGATGGTCAGGCTCAACCGGCCGCGGGATCTTACGAGCGGCGAAGTCCCTGACGACCTCGTCCCGGGCCGCCCGCAGAGTTGATCGCATCGGCGGTCAGGATATCGGCGGTCAAGATACTGGTTCAGGCGCCAGCGGCGCCGAGCCGGCCCTCCGGCGTATAGCGGTCGACGGCTTCGGGGACCCGCTGCGACAGACGCGAGAGCAGCTCCTCCTTCGAGAGCCCCGTTTGCCGGACCAATGCATCGATGACGTCGGGACCGATGGCCGTTTCGAGTTCCTGCGGCGCGACCTCCTGATTGGGCCCCTGCCGAACCCAGGAATCGGCCTTGTCAGCCTGGCCAGCCTGTTTGAAACGATCGAGGAGTTCGCCCAGCCCGCCAGTCAGCAGGCCGCCGATCCCGCCTGCTCCGAGCGTGCCGCCCAGGATACCGCCCGCCTCCGGAGGCATGTCGGACGATGGTGCAGTCGGGCGCCCCGGCTCTTTCGCGTTCCCCAACCATTCAGCGATCTTGTCCCGATTCTGGTAGCCGGCAACCGCCAGCAATCCGAGAAGGGCCGTCATGGACGGCAGGCGGCTCTCGCTCATATGTATCTCCTGGCGGTTGGAAAAGGCTTGTTCAACGGGCCTAGCGCCGGTTCGGATCGACCTGACCGGCCTGATCGGAACGGCCTCTAGACGGTGTTTCCGCGTTTCGAGAGAAACGCCCACACCATCAGGACGATGACCGCCCCGACGATGGCCCCGATGATGCCCGCCCCCTCGCCCGGTGCGTACCAGCCGAGCGCCTGCCCGAGATAGGACGCTACGAAGGCTCCGACGATTCCCAGGATCGTCGTCAGCACAAACCCGGCGGGCTCATTCGATCCGGGCGTCAGGAACTTGGCCACGACACCCGCCACGAAGCCTACGATGATGGTCCAGAGAATGCTCACGATGTCCTCCCGGGTTGCAGCGCAAGACTTCAACGGCTGCAACGCCGGCAGGTTCCAACATTCAGAAGCGCTTCGGCCCGGTCAGGCGCGTCTTCGGTGTTTCGAGCAGGCTCCGAAGCATCGAGCGCACGGGAATTTCCGTTGCCCGGCTGAGCGGAAAGCGCGCTACCTGACCACCAGTACCGAGCATTTCGCTCGCCGCACGATGGTCGAGGCGTTCGAGCCGATCACATAGGCCAGTATGCCGGGTTCATGCGAGCCGATGACGATCAGGTCGGCGCCGCTGGCATCGGCCTCGGCGAGCACCTCACCATGGACAGAGCCGACCAGGACCTTGGCCGAGACGCGCTCGGCCGGCAGGTTCACCTTGGCGGCGATTTCGGCGAGCTTGGCTTCGGATTCCGCCTGCTGGCCGGCATCGAAATCGGCCGGCACGAATTCCATGTAGGTGATCGGTACGAGTGAACGCACGAAGACCAGCCTGATCGTGCCATCGGATGCGGTGGCAAATGACTCGGCCGCGGCAATGGCAGGGGCTGCCAATTCGGCCTCGGCAAGATCGACGGGCACCAGAATCGATTTGTACATCGCATCCTCCTCCGGCGTGGCCCGCCCGGCCAGGCATGGTCGAACGATCGGCACCGACGCCTTCACATTATGTCGGAGCACAATCCCCGAAGGGAAGAGCGTCGCCTCGTCGCGAGAGGCTCCAGTAACGCGATTATCGCGCGATGGCGGGCAGCCGTCCTTGCGATCGATCAATCAGGCCAGCGCATGCCCGCCAGAAGCCGGGGGAATTTGACGGCGGCGCCCGGGAACCCGACAGTCCGCCGCCGCGCTTTGCGCCGTGCACTCTTTTTCGGGTGGACCGATGACCGCAGCCGCCTCTCCGCCGCCACGAACAGGCCTGCTCGCCTCTCCGGCCGCCTTCCTGATGGTACTCGCCTTCCTCAACTGGCTCGGCTACGCCAGCTGGAGCGCGCTGCTCAACAATTTCACCAAGGAAGCGGCGGGCTTCACCGGGCAGGACATCGGCATCCTGCAATCGGTCCGCGAGATTCCTGGCTTCCTGGCCTTCACCGCCATCATCCTGTTCTGGATCATGCGCGAGCAGGTGCTGGCTTATCTCAGCCTGCTGACTCTCGGTCTCGGCGTGGCGCTGACCGGCTACTTCCCCAGCCTCGGCGGCCTCCTGCTGACGACGATGATCATGTCGCTCGGCTTCCACTATTACGAGACAGCGCAGCAATCGCTGCAATTACAGCTGCTGCCGAAGTCGGAGGCGCCGCGGCTGCTCGGCAAGATCGCCGGCGCCTCGGCGGTAGCCCAGCTCATCGCCTTCGGTTCGATCGCGCTGATCTGGCGCCTGTGGCAGCCGAGCTATGTCCATATCTTCCTTGGCGCCGGCCTCGTCACCATGGCGCTGACGGCAGCCGCCATGGCGCTCTTCCCGCGGTTCCAGGGCGTGGTGCCGCAGAACAAGGGCTTCGTGCTGCGCAAGCGCTACTGGCTCTATTACGCCCTGACCTTCATGTCGGGCGCACGCCGGCAGATCTTCATGGCGTTTGGCGGCTTCCTGCTGGTCGAGCGCTTCGGCTACGACGTCGCCGCGACCGCGACGCTGCTGCTCGTGACCTATGGCATCAACATGTTCGCCGGCCCGCTGCTCGGCAACCTCGTCGGCAAGGTCGGCGAGCGCGCCACGATCCAGCTCGAGAACATCTCGCTGATCGCCGTCTTCATCGGCTATGCGCTGGCCAGCCATGGCCAATTCGGCGCGGCGGGCGCGCTCCTCGCCGGCGGGCTCTTCGTCATCGACGGCGTCTTCTTCACGCTCGTCCTGGCGCAGCGCACCTATTTCCAGAAGATCGCCGACCCCGCCGACATCGCGCCGACCTCGGCGGTGGCCTTCACCATCAACCACATCGCCGCAGTGTTCCTGCCGGTCACCTTCGGCCTGATCTGGCTACGCGATCCGGCGATCGTCTTCTATATCGGGGCGGCAGTGGCGACGGTCTCGCTCAGCCTGTCGCTGCTGGTGCCGCGCCATCCGGCAGCCGGCCACGAGACGACGCTCGCCGCGCAGGCAGCGGCGCCAGCCGAGTAGAAACCAAGCTGTCGGGAGTTCAGCCCTGGCGGGCCGGCGTGCGAACGATCAAGCCATCGAGTTCGTCACGCACTCGGATCTGGCAGGACAGGCGCGAGGTCGGGCGGACATCGAAGGCGAAATCGAGCATGTCCTCCTCCATCGGCTCGGCATGGCCAGCCTTTTCGGCCCAGGCCTCGTCGACATAGACATGGCAGGTGGCGCAGGCGCAGGCTCCGCCGCATTCCGCCTCGATGCCCGGAACGCCGTTGCGCACCGCGACCTCCATCACGGTCGAACCAGCCTCGCCCTCGACCGTGCGGCTGGTGCCCTGGGCATCGATGTAAGTGATCTTCGGCATCGTGGACTCCGGCGCGCCTTGCGGCGGCTGCGCGGCTGGCGCGGTCGGGAGGAACCGGCCGGGCTTCCTTGGCGGCGCACTGGCAGGTTCGCAGGAGGAACGTCGCCCGCGAGCGAGCCCGCGAACACTTCGTCTCTAGAGGATTTCGAAAGCGGACGAAACGGCGATATCCGCCATGCCGCGCTTCATTCCTGCGGCCTCAGGCCGCGCAGTCGAGCCGGGAAATCACCGCGCGCGCCTCGGCCGCGGCAAGCGTCAGGGCGTCCAGCGCGTCCTCGCGCGGCGGCGTACCGGCCTGGGCGAGCTGCTGCTCGATCCGGTCGGCGGCTTCCGCGACCTGCCAGGCGCCGATCGCGCGGGCAGCCCCTTTCAGCGTGTGGGCGGCATCGCGGCGGACATTGGCGTCGCCACCGTGGATGGCGCGCAAATGGCGGGCGCATTGCTGCGCGAACAGCGTCAGCAGCTCGCGCTCCAACTCGGCATCGCCGCCGGTCTGGCGGGACAGGTGCACGAGGTCGATGGCAGTCTGGGGCATGGGGAACTCGGATCCGGCTCTAAGCTGCGGAACTCGCGCAGCCTTCTGACCCCTGATGAAGCGCCTTTATGGTGAATGAGGCGTTAACGACGTTTGTGAATCAGACGGTCAAACGGGTTTCAATCCCTGCTTGCCTCAACTACCCTTCGATACAGTAAACGATGGGCGTCGTGTCGCTTGACGGATCCGGCTGGAGGCTGCCGGTTCCCGATCTGCGGCGGACATCACCGCCCGTCGCAAGTAGCGTAGCGAGGCGGCATTCATGACCCGGCAGAACAAGCTCCAGGATCCGACCGAAGCAGCGATGTCGGCGATCGAGGAGGCGCTGAGGCTCGACCCGTCGAAGACCGAGGGGCCGGCTTCTACCGAGCCGAAGCTGCCAGCGACGGGCGAGAACGAGCTCAGGATCGATCTGCCGCGCGTCGAAAGCGCTGCTGTCACGCAGGCAGCCGCGGAAGCTGCGCCAGAAGCACCGACCGCCCCGCCCCGCCCCGCCATCGCGCCCGACACCAGCCGCGTCGCCAATGACGACCGCCGGGATTCCTCTTCACTCGTCCAGGCCTTCGCCGTCCGTCCCTCCGGCCGGCCCTATTGGCTCGCGGTCCTGGCCACCCTCGCCTGGCTCGGCGGCGTCGGTTTCACGCTCGTCAGCCGCTATGGTTCGTTCACCGAGGGCCTGCCGGCCGGCATGGCCGCCTGGGGACCCGGACAATGGGCCCTGCTCGCCTTTGGCGCCGGCACGCCCGTCGTCTTCTTCTTCGTACTGGCGGCGCTCTATCGCCGGACCCAGGAGATGCGGCTGGTCTCGCGCGCGATGACAGAAGTCGCACTGCGCCTGGCCGAGCCCGAGGTCGTTGCGACGGATTCCGTCCTGTCGCTCAGCCAGACCATCCGCCGCGAGGTCGCCGCCATGGGCGACGGCATCGAACGCGCGGTCGCGCGTGCCGGCGAACTCGAAACAATCGTGCGCGGCGAGATCGCCACGCTCGAGCGGGCCTATGCCGACAACGAGATCCGGTTGCGCTCGCTCATCGACGAGCTGGTGAACCAGCGCGAATCCGTCGTCGGCAATGCCGAGCGCGTCAAATTCGCGATCAGCGGCGCGCATGAGAGCATCAGCAAGGATCTCGAAACCGCCAGTCGCTCGATCGCCGACGCCGTCGCCGAGGCTGGCGAGCGCGTCACCTCGCGCCTGACCGACAAGGGCGACCAGATCACGCTGGCTCTCGGACATGCCGGCGAGCGCATGGTCGACGAGATCAGCGGCCGCGGCAGCGATCTGGTCGAGCGCCTGCAATCGACTTCGCATGATGTCAGCGAGCGCATGACGAATGCGAGCCAGTCGGTGACCGCCTTGCTCGACAACCGCGCCCAGGAGATTGCGGGCTCGCTGGAGCGCACCGGCGCCGTGCTCACCGAGGGTCTGACCGCCGGCGCCCGCGACGTCACCCGCGCCATCAGCGAGACCGGCGCCCAGGTCGTCGAGTCGCTGGCGAGCCGCGCCGAGACCGTCAACGATACACTGCGCAACACCGGCGATACGCTCGCCCAGGAGATTTCGCAGCGCGGTGCCACCGTCGCCGAGCGCTTCGAGCAGAGCGGGCGCACCCTCGTCGAGCTGTTCGACGAGCAGAGCGGCAGCCTGAGCCGCCGCCTGACCGAGACCGGCGAGACGCTGCGCAATACGATCAGCAGCGAGGGCGACAGCGTCACCACCCGCCTCGCCGAAGTCGGCCGCGGCGTGCACATGCTGCTTGGCAAGCAGAACGAGCTCGTCGTCAGCCGCATCCAGGAAGCCGGCGATACCGTCCA
Source organism: Allobosea sp. Tri-44 (assembly GCF_004123845.1). Classification (GTDB taxonomy): domain Bacteria; phylum Pseudomonadota; class Alphaproteobacteria; order Rhizobiales; family Beijerinckiaceae; genus Allobosea. The sequence goes on from NZ_NBDP01000030.1 coordinate 400,691, forward strand.
TGGCCTGATCGCCAGCCAGGGTGAGACACTGGTCGAAAAGCTCTCCGGCACGGTCCAGACCGTCGACACCTTGCTGAGCGAGAAGACCGATTCGATCGTCCTGCGCTTCGACGAGGCCAGCAAGGGCCTGCACAGCCTGATCGGCGAGCGCGGCGAAGAGCTGACCGCGCGGATCTCCGCTGTCGGCGCGACCGTGCACAGCCTGTTCTCCGAGGAGGCGAGCAGCCTCGTCACCCGCCTTTCCGACGTCGGCCACGAGGTGCGCAGCACGATCGGCGAGCAGGGCGACCACCTGGTCGGCCGTCTCTCCGAGACCGGGCAGCGCCTGCAGGAGGCGATCAGCGAGCGCGGCGACGGGCTGGTGCTGCGCATGGCCGAGATCGGCCAGGGTGTCGAGCACGCGATCGGCGAGCGCGCCGACAGCATCGTCGCGCGCGTGTCGGATGCGGGCCGCAGCGTCGAAAACGTGATCGGCGAGCGCGGCGACAGTCTCGTCGCCAGACTGTCCGACAGCACCGAGGAGATTCACCGGACGCTCGGCGACCGTGCCGAGGGCATCGTCGCCCGCGTGGCCCATGCCGGCCGCGACGTCGAGGCTGCGATCGGCGAGCGTGGCGACGGGCTCATCGCCCGGCTGTCGGAAGTGGCGCGCGAGGTCCACGCCACCATCGGCGAGCGCGGCGACAGTCTGGTCGCGCGCCTGTCGGATGTCGGCACCGAGGTCCACACCGCGATCGGCAGCCAGCGCGAGACGCTGGTGACGCAGCTCACCGATGCCGGCGCCAGCGTGCGCAACCTGCTCATAACCGAGGGCGAAGCGCTCAGCGGCCGCGTCATTGCGACTGGCCAGGACATGCAGGAGCTGCTCTCCGGCCAGAGCCAGGCACTGGTCACCCGCGTCGCCGATGTCGGCCGCTCGGTGCACGGCCTGCTGGCCGAGCGCGGCAACGCGCTGATCGACCGGCTGGCGGATGCGAGCGGGACCGCGCATCAGCGGCTCGACGAAACCGGCGAGGCGCTCGCCGCCAAGATCCTCGCCGCGAGCGAGACGGCGAAATCCGTCATCGACAACCAGCACACCGGCTTCATCGCCCGCCTCGGGCAGGCAGGAGACGAGGTCGGGGCCCTGCTCGGCACCCAGCGTGACGCGATCGTCGCCGGCCTCACCGCGACCGGCCGCGAGGTCCATGGGCTCATCGGCGAGCAGAGCCAGACGCTGGCCAGCCGTCTCGACGAGGCCACCAAGGCTCTGTCCGATGCGATCAATGTCGACGGCCGCGAGATCGCCGACCGCGTCACCGAGGCGGCGACCGCGCTGCGCGGCACCTTCACGACCGAGGCCGAGCGTGCCAGCAGCCTGCTCGCCGCCACCGGCAAGGACGTGGTCATCGCGCTGACCCAGCAGGGAGGCCGCGTCAACCAGGCGCTCGCCGCCAACGCAGAGTCGCTGCTGCGCTCGGTCGATGCGCGCTCACAGGCGCTCAACGAATCGCTCGCCAGCAAGCATGACTCGCTGAACCGCCTCTTCGACGTCCAGGGCCGCGAGATCGAAGCCACGATCGGCGCCCGCCTCGGCGCCTTCGAGGAGATCATCGTCACCCGCGGCGGCACGCTGGCCGCCAAGCTCGGCAACGACGCCCGCTCCTTCACCGATTCGGTGACGCTGCGTCTCGGCCAGGTCGAGAAGCTGCTTGGCGAGGAAGGCCAGGCGCTGGCCGAGCGGATCGGCGAGCGCTCGCAGCACGCCGCCGAGACCATGATGGCGCGCACGCAGGAAGCGGCCGCCACCATGGAGACCCAGATCAAGATCTTCGAGGATCGCTCCAGCGCCAAGAGCTCCGAGATCGCGACCTCGCTCGACGGGCTCATCGCCCGCATCGACGGCAATCTCGGTGCACGCGCCAACGCCCTTAACGAGGCGCTGGTCGAGCGCACGGTCGATATCGCCCGGGTCATGGCCGAGGGCGGGCGCGAGGTCACCCGCGCGCTGACCGCCAAGGCCGACGAGATCGGCGAGATCGTCACCACCAAGAGCGAGGCGCTGACACAAACGCTCGCCGAGAAGGCCGACAGCATCAATGCGACGCTCGGCGGGCGTGCCCTCCAGATCGCCGATACGCTCGATCAGAGCGTGGCGCGGTTCGAGGAGCGCGTCGTCAACCGGCTCGACACGGTCTCCGGCACGCTCGATGCGCGCGGCACCCAGATCGCCCAGACGCTGCAGGGTACTGCGGATTCGGTCTCCGTTTCGCTCGGTGCCCGCACCGAGGAGCTGCGTGCCCTGTTCGACGGTAAGGGTGCCGGACTGATCACCTTGCTCGACGAGCGTGGCAATCAGATCGTCCAGACACTGCAAGGCACCTCGGACTCGATCGCCGGCTCGCTCAACGCCCGGACGGAAGAACTCCGTGCCCTGTTCGAGGACAAGGGCTCCGGCCTGGTCAACCTGCTCGACCAGCAGGGCAACCAGATCGTCCGGACGCTGCAGGAGAAGTCGGACGGCATCGCCGCCGCGCTATCCGAGCGCTCCGACGAGCTGCGCGCAGTCTTCGACGAGCGCGGTGGCGGCATCCTCAACGCGCTCGGCCACCGCGGCAGCCAGATCGCCCAGATCCTGCAGGAGCGGTCGGACGGCATCGCCACCGCCCTCTCCGGACGGACAGAGGAATTGCGCGCCCTGTTCGACGAGCGTGGCGGCGACATCCTGAATGTGCTGGACCAGCAGAGCCGGCATCTGACCCGGACCCTGGCGGAACAGTCGGAAGGGATGAACTCCTCGCTGACCGCACGGACCGAGGAAATCCGTGCGCTGTTCGACGAACGCGGCAACGGCGTGATCGACGCGCTCGGCCAGAAGGGCGCCGCCCTCGCCGGCCAGTTCGCCAGCATCGGCGAGGCCCTGGTCAAAAACATCGAGAACCGTGGCGGCTCCGTGGTCGCCAGCCTGCGCGAGCGCGGCACCGAGATGAGCCAGGCGCTCGACCTTGCCTCGGGTGCGCTGCGCGAAACGATCGAGAGCGGCACGAACCAGTCGGTCGAGGCGCTGCTCAAGACCAATGAGCAATTGCGCAGCGAGCTCGGCAGCATGCTGGGCCGCCTCGGCGAGGCCAACAAGCTGATGCAGCAGATCGTCACCGGCGCGAACAAGAACCTCGCGGCGGTCGAAGGCAGCCTGTCGGGCCGCGTCGAGGAGCTGCAGACCGTGCTCTCGACGGTGGTGCAGGAGACCAACCGCACCTCCGAGCAGGTCGCGAGCCAGATCGCGACGCTGAAGGGCTACTCGGAAGGCACGCTGCGCGACACCGTGGCGCTGATCTCCCGGATCGACGAGCAGGGCTCGGCGATGACCGAGACCTCGCAAACCAATGCCGCGGCGCTTAACGCCGTCGCGCAGCGGCTCGAGCAGGTCGAGGCTCGCGTCGGCAATGTCCTGGCCGACCGCAAGGAGGCGCTGGAGCACCTGCACGGGCTGATCTCGACACGCACAGACGACATCGAGCAGATCACCCGCTCCTTCTCGTCGGCGCTCGACGATTCGCTCAGCAACGCCGAGACGCGCACCCGCCAGCTCAGCACCGTGCTCGGCGACGCGGCCGAGTCGACCAACAGCGCCATCGCCCAGCAGTTCGACTCGATCCGCGCCGCCAGCGGCCGCGAGCGCGAGGCGACGGCACTGGCGCTTCGGGCGGCCTATGAAGAGGTGGTGAACGAGGTCTCCGGCGAGTTCGCCAAGGTCACGGAGCGCTTCCAGAGCGCTGCCGAGGACATGCGGTCGATGTCAGCAGAGATCCATCGCGAGCTCGAGACGACCCGCACCGAGCTCAAGAAGGGCGTGCTCGAGCTGCCGCGCGAGACGCAGGAATCGACCGCCGCCATGCGCCGCGTCGTCGCCGACCAGATCAAGGCGCTCAACGAGCTGACCGAGATCGTCTCGCGCTCCGGCCGCAGCACCGACGTTGCACGCCCGCAGGGCGAGCGGCGGGCAGTCGCCTATCAGCAGCCAATGCCCGTAGCCAGCGCTTCGGTCGCCGTGCAGAGCGCGCCGGTGCTGACCGAGCCACTGCGGGCCTCGATCGACCCGACGCCGGAACCGGCAAGGGCTGCGCCGCAAGCGCAGGTTCAGGCGCGCCCTGCCCCCGAGCCCGCGCGGCCCGAGGTCCAACGCGCCGAGCCAGTGCGCCGGCCCGCGGCCGAACCTGCCCCGGCAAAGTCGGGCTGGCTCTCGGACCTCCTGAGCCGAGCCTCGCGCGACGACAGGGCGCCCGAGGCCTCCAAGCCAACGGCGCACAGTATCGAGAAGCTCGATTCGCTCTCGGTCGACATCGCCCGGATGATCGACCATGACGCCGCCGTCGAGCTCTGGGAACGCTACAAGCGCGGCGAGCGCAACGTCTTTACCCGCCGGCTCTACACCCTGCAGGGCCAGCAGACCTTCGACGAGATCCGGCGCAAATACCGCCGGGACGCCGAGTTCAAGGAGACGGTCGACCGCTATATCGAGGAGTTCGAGCGCCTGCTCGGCGAAGCGGCCAAGGACGACCGCGACTCGATGGTGGCGAAGACCTACCTGACCTCGGAGACCGGCAAGGTCTACACCATGCTGGCCCATGCCAGCGGGCGCTTCGAGTAAGTGCCAGTTCAGGAACGATGAACAGAAAGGCCGCCGATTGGCGGCCTTTCTTATAGGGGAAGCCGTGGAGCGCAACGATGCCAATGATCAGCTCTGGCGAGGATGCCGCCTTGGCTGCTGGTCCTGGATATCCACCGGCGTTTTTGCGACAGTCGTCGTTCCGTTATTGAAATACGGATTCGGCACGCACTGGCTCTACGCGCTTCTGGCCGTTCTAGATCACGCTGCGTTTGGACGGAATCGTCCAAACGCAGATAACGTGATCAATTCTAATAGTTTAGAGCATGCTTGGCGCGAAAAAACGTTGCCACTTTTTCGCAGCATGCTCTAGGCGCCCTCTTCGTATCGGGCTGGTGGCTGCGGCGCCGCATCCATCGTCCTACCCCGCCGAACTGAGCAACATGATCGACCGGGACAGCTAATCGAGGCTAGCCCCGTCAGCGCGCCCAGCGGGCGATCTGGATCAGCACCTGCGACAGTGCCTGGTCGAGCGCTTGCGCCGCCCCTGCCCCGTCAGCGCCGGCGGGCACGCGCGCCGAGAATAGTCTGGCGCGCTGGACCTTGCCGCTGCGATCGCCGACCAGCTTGGCGGTGATCTCGACCACGGCCGCACCGCTCGCAGCATCGACGTTGAAGCTGCGGATGTCGGTGTTGAGCTGGAGGTCGGGAACGATGCGTTCGCCCGGCCGGCCGACGGCGGCGATGCGGCTGCCGTTCTCGAAGGTCTGGATCAGACGGGCCTGCACCAGTTTCGGCACCCGGTCGGCCCATTGCGCCCCGCCGAGGAAAGAGAGGGCACCGGCCGAGTCCTTGACGATCAGGCGGTCGGAATCCAGCGCCTGGACGGTCGAAGGCTCGGCGACAATCAGCACGCCTCCTGATCCGCCGATGCGGCCGAAGTCGCGCGGGGCCGAGAGATCGTAGGTGGTCGGCGTCGCGCCGCCGCCGCAACCGGCTAGCAACAATGCGCCTACAGCTGCCAGGGACAGGGCGCGCAGACGACCGTAAAGCAGCGAGGGCGGGGTCAGCATGATCATATCGAGCTAGCGCGATCCACCATATTGCGGAAGTGGCGGACGGCCGCCGAAAATGAACTGCTGGGGATTACGCTCGAGATTGCGCAAAGTTCGATTTAAATCGGAAAGAGTGCGCTTGCCATCGGAGGCCAGCGACTCGATATCGCGCAATCCAGGGCCGGTGAAGCGATTGATGCCGGTGGTGATCTCGGCGGTGCGCTTGTCGAGATTGTCGGCCAGGGCGCGGATCGACTTGGCCGCGCTGGCAACCTCGGCGAAGGCGCCCTGGCCGTCCTGCGTGTTCAGGAAGGACTGCGCCGCCTTGAGCACGCCTTCGACCTGATCGGCGGCGCGGTTGAGCTTGTCGGTGATCGAGGCGACGTCGCTGACCGCCTTCGACACGTCGGCGCTGGAGCCGCCCAGCGCCGCGGTGAACTTGTCGATGTTCTCGACGATGCCGGTGATCTTCTTCTGATCGATCGAGCGGACAACCCCGGTCAGCTCCTCGCTCAGCGTGCCGAGCTTCTGCGACAGCGGCGCGATCGTATCGGCAATCTGGCCGAAGCTGGACATCAGCTTGTCGATGCTGTCGGAATTATCACCCAGAGCCTTGGAGAACTTCTCGACATTGCGCACGGTGTTGCTGATCGAGCCGGAATTTTCCTTGATCAGCCCGTCGACACTGCCCAACACCTCATCGGCCTTCTTCGCGACATTGCGGACCGTCTCGATGATGTCCTGCAGTTCGGAACGCTCGGCGCTAATGGTCGGCAGCGCCTCGCCGGGCTTTGCCAGCAGCACTGCGGCATCAGGCTCGCCGCCGATCAGCTGCAAGGCAACGACGCCGGCGAGCCCCTGCGCCTCGATGCGGGCACGGGTATCGACACGCAGCGGCGTGGTGTTCTCGACCTCGATCACACCGAAGATGCGGCGCGGATCGTCAGGCTGCAGGCCAATCTGCTTGACCTCGCCGACGCGCAACCCGTTGAAGAGCACGCTCGATCCGCGTCCAAGGCCGGTGACGGTCCCCGTGAAGATCACGCGGACATCCTGCTTGCGCCCGCCGCCGCCGCTGCCGAACCAGTAGACGAAGCCGAACATCGCCGCGATCACCGCGAGAGTGAAGAGGCCGACCAGAGCGTAGTTCGCACGGGATTCCATCGCGGGCGGTCAGGTCCTCGTTCGATCCTCAGGCAGCCGGGCGCGTGCCCGCTCCCCGCCGAAATACGCTTTGAGCCAGGGATGATCGGACGCCAGCATGGTGGCGAGCGGACCAACCGCGATGACACGCTTGTCCGCCAAGGCAGCAATCCTGTCGCAGGCTACATATAGACTATCGAGGTCATGGGTTACCATGAACACCGTCAAGCCCAAAGTCTGCTTGAGTGTCATGATCAGCTCGTCGAATTCGGCAGCGCCGATCGGGTCGAGGCCCGAAGTCGGCTCGTCGAGGAAGACGATCTCGGGATCGAGCGCCAGCGCCCGGGCGAGCGCGGCGCGCTTGATCATGCCGCCGGACAGTTCCGAGGGCGTCTTGTCGGCGGCATCGGGCTTCAGCCCCACCATCTCGATCTTGAGCATGGCGAGTTCTTCGAGCAGACCCGGCGAAAGCTGGAGATATTCCCGCATCGGCACCTGGATGTTCTGCTTGACGGTGAGCGCCGAGAACAAGGCGCCCTGCTGGAACATCACGCCGAAACGGCGTTCGAGCCGGCGCCGGCCGCGCGGATCGAGCTTGTCGACATTTTCGCCGAAGACCTCGATCGAGCCGCGCTGCTTGCGCACGAGACCGAGGATCGTGCGGGTCAACACGGATTTGCCCTGACCGGAGCCGCCGACGAAGCCGAGAATCTCACCGCGCATCACGTCGAGATCGAGCCCGTCCATGATCACCTTGTCGCCGAAGGCGACCTTGAGATCACGAACGCGAATCACGGCCTCGGGTTCCTGCCCGGCCGCATCCTGCGGCCCGCGCGGACCAGCCTGAGAGGGTTTGTCGAGCACCGGGCGCTCCCCCTCACATCCGAATCGAGGCGAAGAACATGGCGAACAGCCCGTCGACCACGATGACCATGAAGATCGCCTTCACCACCGACGCGGTCACCTGATGTCCGAGCGATTCGGCCGAGCCCTTCACCGCCAGGCCCTCGATCGAGGCGATCAGGCCGATCACGAACGCCATGAAAGGGGCCTTGATGAGGCCAACCGCGAAATGCTGCCAGGTGATCACGGATTTCAGGCGATCGAGATAGGTATCGAGGCCGATGCCGCCATAGAGCCAGCTCACCAGGCCGGCTCCGACGAGGCCTGCCATGGCCGAGATGAAGGTCAGAATCGGCAACGCGATGATCAACGCCAGGATGCGCGGCACGATCAGCACCTCGATCGGGTCGAGCCCCATCACCCTGAGCGCGTCGATTTCCTCGCGCATCTTCATCGAGCCGATCTCGGCGGTGAAGGCAGAACCCGAGCGACCCGCCACCATGATCGAGGTCAGAAGCACCGACAGCTCGCGCAGGACCAGGATGCCGGTCAGGTTGACGACGAAGGCGGTCGCGCCGAAGCGCTGGAGCTGGAAGATGCCCTGCTGCGCGACGATGCAACCGACCAGGAACGAGATCAGGATGATGATCGGCGCGCCGTTGAAGGCGATCAGCTCGATCTGGTTGACTAGCGACGGTCCGCGGAAACGCCGCGGACCGAACAGGGCACCGACGCAACCTGCCATCACCTCGCCGAGAAAGATCGCGCCACCGGCAAGATCGCGACCGAAGCGGACGACGCCCTGGCCGATGTCGATAAGGATGGTGACGAGCCCGATCGGGCGAACCGGCGGTTGGTAATCGGTGACGTCGCGCTCGACCTCCGCCAGCAGCACGCCGTGCTCCGGTCGGCGGCTGGTCAGCTCGACTGAAGCCCCTTTCGCTTCGCCCGCCTGCTTCACCTGCCCAAGCAGATAGGCACCGAGCGTATCCAGGCGTTCGATCGCCGACAGGTCGAGCCGTGCGCTGCGGACGCTGCCGATGCGCTCCGTCAACTCGCTGGTCAGAGCCTCGAGACGCGGCGCCCGCCCGGCGCTCCAGCGCCCGGCCAGCGACACCACGAGGACGCCACCATCGTCGCGATAGACCGCCTGCGGCTCAGCGTCGTCGACGACAGCCATGACGGTTAGCCCACTCCCGCATTCAGATTCGGCCCCCATAGCCTGTATCGCCGCGCGCCCGGAGGATGGCAAGCACCGCCAGCGCCAGGCCACACAGCGCGACCGGCACCATGGCGAGGAACACGCCTGGCCCGAACAGACGATAGAGATAGCCGGACAGAATGGTGATCAGCCCCATCGCGAGTGCACCGGCGGCGACGAGATGGCCCTGAGCCGCCGCGCGGCGCGCCTCCGGGGCAAGCGCCGACAATGCCGCCAGCGAGCCGAGATGGGCGCAGCCGAAGGTGGCCCCGTGCAGGATCTGCAGCAGGAAGGTGACCGGCAGCCCAGGATCGGCGCTCATCATCCCGAAGCGCAGTGCTGCCGCCACCGCCCCGATCGCGATCCAGCGCAGGCCGACGACGCCGCGCGCCGCAATGCTGCCTGCGACGATGAAAACGACGATCTCGGCCAGGACCGAGACAGCCCAGAGCCAGCCGATCACCTGGTCGCTGAAACCGAGGCTGCGCCAGTGCAGCGAGCCGAAGGCATAGAGCGCCGCATGGGTGGCGTTGACGCAAGCGGCCGCGGCGATCGCGAGCCAGAACGGAAGCCTGAAGCCGGCCGGAGATGTGCCTTGCCGGGCGACGGGTGAAATCCTTCCCGGCGGCGACGGCGCCTGCAAGGCGGCCAATGCTGCGAGCGAACTGCTGCCGGCGAGGACGAACGGAATCAGCCAGGCGCCGTACAATGCAATCAGATAGCCGCCGGCGAGGTTCGAGAGCACGAAAGTCACCGAGCCCCACAGCCTGACGCGGCCATAGTCCTTCAGCGCCCCTGCTTTCACCTGCTCGGTGGTCAGGACATCGGCGAGCGGCACCACACCCGACAATGCGATGGCGCTCAGCGCGGTCAGGACCGCGATCGGGACGAGCTGCGCTTGCTGTGCCAGGGCGAAATAGATGATTCCCGCCAGTGCGTTGAGCAGTGCCAGCAAGGTGTTCGGACGCAGCCGATCACCAAGGCCGGTCACCGACGACGCGACGAAGACACGCACCAGGATCGGGATCGCCAGCACATAGCCGATATCGACATCGCTCAGCCCCTTCGAGCCGAGCCAGACGGGGAAGAATGGCAGATAGAAGCCGACGCCGAGGAAGTTCAGCGCGTGCATGAGCGACAGGCGCGCGGCCAGCAGACGCGAAGGTTCGGACCGGAGAGGCGGTGACATGCCAGTGGCAGCGATTTCTTAAAGAATCATCAGCAAGTTTGCAGATGGGCATCTTCGGTCGGCGAAATGCGATTCGGCCAGCCCATGGAGAGCAGTCTGGCCATGAGCGACGCGCGTTCGCTATCCCCGCTGAGCGCGGCCGACTATGACGCGATCGCCGCCGCCGTGGTCGAAACCTCGCGCGGCCGCTGGTTCCTGAACGAGTACGCTCGCCGCAATCGGCAGGCCGATACCGAGATGGTGCTGTCGGCCATCGCTCGCCTCGAACGGCTCTGCTCCGTTCCCGCGGCTGAGCTTGGTCCGGACCTGTCGGAAACGGCCCGCACGATAGCAGAGCTGCGCGGCGATCTCGATCGCGCCGGCGTCAGCGGCACCTCCGCGCGCCTGTCGACCCGCATCCAGGAGACGGCGTCGGGCATCCTCGAGGCAGCGGAAGCGATCCAGGAAATCGCCTGGACGCTGCGCGAATCGGGATCTGAATCCGAGCTTTGCAACCGGCTCGACCAACGTGCGACTCAGATTTACGGCGCGACCACGGTGATCGAGGCCGGTGCCAACCAGATCGAAAAGGTCGCCGACACCATCGCCATGCTGGATGCGAATCTGCGCGCAACCGCGGGCGACACCGATTTCACCTTGCTCGATACGCCGCGGCCTCCGATCGCAGCGGCAGAGATGCCCAGGCCGCCCGCTCCGAAGAGAACGACGGACCCCGGCGACATCGACGTGGTCGAGGCCAGCACGCAGGAGCGCGCGCCACTCAACGAAACCGGCCTGCGCCCGCCGACGCAGGCCTATCGCCGACGCGGCAGCATCCAGGCCGCCGAAGACGATATCGCCTTCGCCGATGTCGGCGCGGCTGGCCAGGCCATCGCCGATCCGCCAATGGCAAGTTCGGCCCAGGTCGAGCTCAGCTATTCAGAGGCCGATCTGCGAGCGATCGGCACACTGCCCGTCGAAGACCGGCTGCGCTTCTTCGGCTAAAGCCCGTTCCGCTCTGTCGGGGATCAGTTCTCGCGCTTCAGCGCGCTCTCGTGCCAGCGCCGCAGCAGGAGATGCGAGATCAGGCTGGTCGCCAGGAAAATCGCGATGCCCGAGAGCGAGATCATCAGCAACGCGGCGAAGACGCGCGGGATCTTGAGCTGATAGCCGGCCTCGAGGATGCGATAGGCCAGCCCCGATTCCGAGCCGCCGGTGCCGGCCACGAACTCGGCGACGACCGCTCCGATCAGGGCCAGGCCGCCCGATATCTTGAGGCCCGCCAGGAAATAGGGCAGCGCCGCCGGCAGCTTGAGATGGCGCAGCGTCTGCCAGCGCGTCGCGCCATGGAGCTGGAAGAAGTTGATCAGGTTGTGGTCGGCCGAATTCAGCCCGAGGATCGTGTTCGACAGGATCGGGAAGAAGGCGACGATCCAGGCGCAGATCAGCAGCGAGAGGTTGATGTCCCCGGCCCAGATGATGATCAGCGGCGCGATCGCGACGATCGGCGTCACCTGCAGGATCACCGCATAGGGTAGAAGCGCCATTTCCAGCCATTTCGACTGGGTGAACAGCACTGCGAGCGCGACGCCGACGATCACCGCCGCCGCCAGCGCCATGAAGGTGATGCGCAAGGTGACCCAGAGCGAGGTCGAAAGCGTGCCCCAGTCGGCGATCAGGGTCTGGCCGACCAGGAGCGGCCCGGGCAGCACATAGGACGGCACCTCGTTCCAGCGCACGGCGAATTCCCACAGCCCGAGCACCAGGAGGCCGACGGCGATCGGCGCGAGGATCCGAGGCCAGAAGCTGACCGGCAGGCCGAGGATCGAAGGTTCGGCAACAGTGAGCGGGCGGGCTTCGGCATCGGTGCCGTCATGCGGCACGGAGGTCGCGGAAGAAGGAGAGCTCATGCGCCGATCGCCTCCTTGAGCTTGCCGGAGGCGAGCCGGCAGAGATGGGCGTATTCGGGCGAGGTCCGGAACAACTCGTCGCGCGGATAGGGCGCGGAGACATCGAGATCGGCCATGACACGGCCGGGCCGCGCCGCCATCACGACGATGCGCTGCGAGAGGTAGACCGACTCGAAGACCGAATGGGTGACGAAGACAGCGGTGAAGCGCTCGCGCCACCACAGATTCAGCAGATCGTCGTTGAGGCGATGCCGGGTGATCTCGTCGAGCGCGGCGAAGGGCTCGTCCATCAGCAGGATCTTCGGCCGCATCACCAAAGCGCGGGCGATCGAGACCCGCATCTTCATGCCGCCGGAGAGCTCGCGCGGATAGGATTTTTCGAAGCTCTTGAGACCGACCAGCGCCAGCATCTCGGCAGCGCGTCCTTCCGCCTCCCGCTTGGGTACATGCTTCAACACCAGCGGCAGCATGACGTTGGACAGCGCATTGGCCCAGGGCATCAGCGTCGGATCCTGGAAGACGAAACCGAGATCGCGCTCGGCCTTGTCCTCTCCGGCACCCGGCCAGTCGATCGTGCCCGAGGACGGGCTGCCCAGCCCGGCGATCATGCGCAACAAGGTCGACTTGCCGCAGCCGGACGGTCCGAGCAGGCTGACGAACTCGCCGGTACCGAGGCTGAGATTGACGTCGCGAACAGCCAGCGTGCCGTTGGCGAACTGCTTGGAGACATTACGCACGCAAACGAGCGGCTCGGCGCCAGTCTGACGTACGGCATGGGGTGTGCTCAGATAGGCTGTGTCCAAAGCCTGACGATCCGTTTTTCGATCTTTAAGTGGGCGTCATCCCGGGCGACCGGAGGGAGATCCGGGATCCATGCCTGAACGGTTCAGGAATGGATCCCGGATCGGCGCCGCTTCGCGGCTTGTCCGGGATGACCCGCTCCCTTGCGCTCGCTGCCTTACGGCTTGCCGACGCCCTTGTTGACGAACTCCAGGCTGTAGGCCTTCTTCACGTCGACCCCGGCGGGAATGACACCGGCCTCGGTCATCGTCTTGGCGAAGCTCGCCCAGCGCGCGTCGGTCATCGCGCCGATGCCGAGCGTCACCGCATCCCCGGAGGCGACAATGCCGTTCTCGTTCATCACCTTGAGCGCGTAGTCGATCTTCTCCTGATCCATGTCGGGATTATCCTTGAGGATCCGGGCATTGGCGGCAGCGATATTGGCGCCGCCCTTCATGTACTGCGCCCAGCCTTCGGCTGTCGCGTCGACGAAGCGCTGCACGACCTCCTTCTTCTCCTGCACCATCTTCCGGGAGATCGTGATCGTCGTGTTGTAGTTCTCGAAGCCGGCATCGGCGAGGAGATGGACGACCGGCTCGACGCCGGCCTTGCGGATCACGAACGGCTCGGAGGATAAAAAGCCCTGCTGCGTCAGCTTCTTGTCAGCCAGGAACGGCGCCATGTTGAAGGTGTAGGGCCGGATCTGCTCGTCGCGATAGCCGAATTTCAGCTTCAGGAACGGCCAGAAGCCGACGCGGGCCTGCGCCGCGATCAGGATCGGCTTGTCCTTGAGGGCAGCGAGCGTGTCGTTGCCCTGGCCCGGATGCGAGATCAGGACCTGCGGATCCTTCTGGAAGATCGAGGCGATGCAGAGGAAGGGCAGGTTCTCCTGCGCGAAGCTCAGCGCCTCCAGCGAATTGCCCATGATCATGTCGACGCGGCCGCCGAGCAGGAGCTGGGTCGGGTTCTGCTGCGGACCGCCGGGACGGATCTCGACGTCGAGGCCGTACTTCTTGTAGATGCCGTTGGCGGCGGCGAGATAGAAGCCGCCATGCTCGGTCTGGGCGCGCCAGTTGGTCTGGTAGCTGACCTTGTCGAGCGTCTGTGCATTGACGCGGGCGCCGGGCACCGGGATCAACATCGAGGCGGCCGAGCCACCGAGCAGGCCGAGCGCAGCGCGCCGGTCGAGGCGATATTTCATCGTCATGGCAGAACCCCCTCCATCATGTCGCAAACTGACGCCGGACTGCGTGACCTCCCAGTCCGGCAAGCAGCTTGTATGCCACGGCCGAGGCCGTCATGTGAATGTACACCGACGCTCTGCACACAGGTGGCGGCAGCGCTTCCATCGTGCCGCTCCCCGGCTATGCTGCGATCAGTCAACGCCGTCTCCGGTAGCGCCCCGTGGCCGGAAATCCAGCTGAAAACGTCTTCGCGATGAAAGTCCTGATCTTCGGCGCCACCGGCATGGTCGGACAAGGCGTCCTGCGCGAATGCCTGCTCGATCCCGGCGTCGAGGAGGTCGTCACGATCGGCCGCACGGCGACGGGCCAGCACCACGCCAAGCTGCGCGAGATCGTGCTTTCTGACCTCACCGACTATTCGGCGATCGAAGCAGAGCTCACCGGTTTCGACGCCTGCTTCTTCTGCCTCGGCGTCGCCTCGGCCGGGATGAGCGAGGCCGATTACAGCCGGATCACCTACGACATAGCTCTCGCGGCGGCCCGGGCGCTCTCCCGGCTCAACCCGGCGATGACCTTCGTCCACACCTCCGCGGCAGGCACCGACAGCAGCGAGAGCGGCCGCGTGATGTGGGCCAGGGTCAAGGGCCGGACCGAGAATGCGCTGCTGCGCCTGCCGTTCAAGGCCGTCTACATCTTCCGACCCGCCGGCATCCGCCCTATGCACGGCATCACCTCGCGCACGACGCTCTACCGCATCGGCTATGCCATTACGGCGCCGCTCCTGCCCTGGCTCGAGCGGACGTTCCCACGCTATGTCACCTCGACCGAGCGGCTGGGCAAGGCGATGCTGAAGGCCGCCCGCCAGGGCGCGCCCAAGCCGATCCTCGAATGCGAAGACATCAACCGGCTATGACCTGCCGCCGACAAGGACCGACGGAATGAGCGCGCGTTTCTGGGGCGATCTCAAGAGCAGCGATTTTGCGGGGCTCTCGCCCGAGACAACCATCGCCGTGCTGCCGCTGGCGGCGATCGAGCAGCACGGGCCGCATCTGCCTGTATCGGTCGACACCACCGTGATGAACGCGATGCTGGCGCTGGCGATGCCGCAGGTTCCGGCCGGGCTCGACGTGCTGGTCCTGCCGACGCAGGCGATCTGCAAGTCGAACGAGCACCTGCATTCGCCGGGAACGCTGACGATCTCGTGGGAAAGCGCGATCCGCAGCTGGATCGAGATCGGCGAAAGCGTGAAGCGCGCCGGCCTGCGCAAGCTCGTGCTCATCACCTCCCATGGCGGCAATGTCGACCCGATGAAGGTGGTGGCACGTGAACTGCGCGTCAGCCACGGCATGTTCGCGGTCTCGACCTCCTGGAGCAATTTCGGCCTGCCGCCCGGGCTCTATGCCGAGCTGGACGCCAAGCACGGCATCCATGCCGGCGACATCGAGACCTCGCTGATGCTGCATTTCCGGCCCGACCTCGTCGACATGAGCAAGGCCGGCCGCTTCGTGCCGCGGACGGTCGAGATGGCGGACGAGGGCTATAAATGGCTCCGGCCGACGGGGCCCCATCCCTTTGCCTGGATGGCGCAGGATGTTCACCCCTCCGGCGCGGCGGGCGATGCCAGCCTCGCCACCGCCGAGAAAGGCAAGGCAACGGCGGAACTTCAGGCCGCAGGCTTCGTCGAACTGCTGGCGGATGTAGCGCGGTTTCCGCTGGCGGCTCTTTACGAAGGGAAAGTGTTCCGCTGATGCAAATGAGATCAGAGACCGCCGCTGTAGCTTGATTCCAGCCGAGCGCTATGGACTAATCGACGCTGCATGGCAGCCCTTCCCGATCAGATCGATGCGCTCGTCTTCGGGGAAAAGCAGCTGGCGTTCCGCCCTCGCTGGAATCCAGATTCGAACCCTCGGTTTTTTGAGCTCGTTACGCCGCTCGTCAGTGACGGTGTCGGTGTCGGCGGCTTCGAACTTCGAGCGCGCGTCTCGAAAGAGCATGTAAGCCGCGACGCGATGATGCAGCTTGAATATGCGCCGGCTGGCCGGAAGCGGGTAGAACTATGGCGCTGTTGCTGGAAACCATTCCACGTTCACACGAACAAGCGCTGGGGACCGCCCGGGCTCGAGTTCGCGCGCTTTGAGAAAGTGAGCCACCATCACTCTTTTGCCGACAATTGGGTGGAGAGTGAGGCGCGCATGAGGATTGGTAGCTTGCCCGCCGCACGGTTGATTAACCCAGACCCTCCAACCTTATCCGATTTCATTGCGTTCTGCGGAGAATGCTTTAAAATCAATAACATAGACCTTATAGAAGTCCCGTCTCGCAACGTTGATATGTTCTGGATACCAGATGATTGATTTCATTGGCCAAAAGATATCGACCCACGTTGAAGCCGCCATTCAAAGAATGGTCTCGGCAGAGCATTTTCGCGCCGGTTCTCTTGTTTCGATGCCGGTGCTTTACCCAAGCGGCGCTTCGGTCGTGATCGAGGTGACTCTCCAGCAAGGCCGGTGCTTTGTGTCCGACCGGGGGGGCGGCCATCAAGAGGCCGAAATGATGGGTGTTCAGCGCGGTTACGCCAAAGAAGCCGAGCGGATTGCCGCCGAGTCTGGCATCCGGTTCGATGGGCGGGATATGTTTGTCGCGGAAGTCGATATTGAGCGGCTTCCTGGGGCTATGGAAGTTGTCGCGAACAGTTCGCAGCTTGCCGTCTCTCTTTGCGCGCTTCGCGCCTCTGAGCGCGATGCGCGAGACGCCAGAGAACGGCTCTACGACAAGCTTGCAGAGGTCTACCCGACGCGCGAAATCGTCCGAGACGCGCCAGTTATGGGAGCTTCAAGCCATCGTTGGAAAATAGCGGCGCTCGTCAAAGGCAGTGCGGGCGCAAGCGTATTCGAAGCCGTAACGGCAAACTACAACTCGGTTGTCGGGGCAGCGGCGAAGTTCCATGATCTCGCTCGACTGGACAACAGCCCGCGCCGGATTGCCGTCATTGATCCAAAAGCCGGGATCGGCGATTTCTATGGCGTCATCGCGCCGGCTGCCAGTTCCGTTATAGAAATGACTTCGCCAAGAGCGAAATTCGAGGAGTTACTTGCGGCATAAATCTCACCCGTCTCAATCCGGATCGAGCAGGCGCGGCCCCGCGCCCTGCTTGCCGAGTTCGTCCCAGGGATTGTGCAGCGGGCAGCTCTTCACCGAGAGGCAGCCGCAGCCGATGCAATCGTTGAGGTGGTCACGCAGGCGCGTCAGCCGATCGATGCGGTGCTCCAGCTCCTCCTTCCAGGCGGCGGAGAGCCGGGTCCAGTCTTCCGCCGTCGGCGTGCGCTCCTGCGGCAGCGCCTTGAAGGCCTCGCGGATCGTCTTCAGCGGAATGCCGGTGCGCTGCGCCACCTTGATGATGGCGACGCGGCGCAGCACCTCGCGCGGGTAGCGGCGCTGGTTGCCGGCGTTGCGGCGGCTGCGGATCAGCCCTTCGGCCTCGTAGAAGTGGAGTGCGGAGACCGCGATCCCGCTGCGGCTCGCGACCTGGCCGACGCTGAGATCATCGGCGAAGAGATTGCGGGCTGGGTGCTTCATGGCGCTTGACCTTAACCTTACTTGAGGTCTTATAGAGGTCGCTCCGCTGCATCGCCAGCCCCCCGGAGCCTCTCATGCATCGCCCGCTCATTCCCCAGATCAAGATCGCCGTGGTCTACGGCAGCACGCGCCAGGGCCGCCTCTGCGACAAGGTCGCCGGCTGGACGATCGCGCAGATCGAAGGCGACGGCCCGTTCTCGGTCGAGAGCGTCGATCCCGGCGCCCATGACCTCGCCGAGCAGAAGGAACGGCTCGGCCGCGCCGACGCCTTCATCGTGGTCACGCCCGAGTACAACCGCTCCTTCCCGGCCCCGCTGAAGGCGCTGATCGACGGCACCGGCGCACAATGGCGCGGCAAGCCGATCGCCTTCGTCTCCTATGGCGGGATTTCCGGCGGATTGCGCGCCGTCGAGCAACTGCGCCTCGTCTTCGCCGAGCTGCACGCGGCGACGATCCGCGACGGCGTCTGCTTCGCCAATGCCTGGGACCAGTTCGACGAGACTGGTCGCCTGCGAGATGCCGATCGTGCCGAACGGGCGATGGCGACGATGCTCGGGCAACTGCACTGGTGGGCGAGCGCGCTCAGGACGGCCCGCAACACCGTGCCCTACGGCCAGTTCGCGGCGTGAGCGGTGCCTGACGAAATCGGCGCGGAAAAATAGCGGCAGCTCAGTCGCGGCTATTTTCCTGTGTCAGCAGCCTGTCGGAGACGAACGAAGCATTCAGACGGCAGTAGAAGGAAAATCTGCCTGAAAACACAGAGACCTAACGCCGCGATGCAGTTTGCTTCACAAATTCGAACTGGTCGCGGCGGCCGCATGCAGGAAGGATCGGATGGACCGATCCCTCCATTTGCGGAGCCGCCATGCAGCTCAAACTCCTGCGCAACGCCCTGCTCAAGCTGAGCTATGCCGGCAAGACCCTGCTGATCGACCCTGATTTCGGCGAGAAGCTCAGCCGTCGCTCGATCGCCGGCAAGTCGCAGAATCCGATGGTCGACCTGCCCGAGCCGATCGAGGAGATCCTCGCCGGCGTCGACCATGTCATCGTCTCGCATCTGCATGCCGACCATTTCGATGATGTCGCCAAGGCGCGGATCCCGAAGGACATCCCGCTGATTTGCCAGCCCGGCAATGAGGAGGCGATCCGGGCGGCCGGCTTCACCAATGTCGAGCCGCTCGATCATTTCGTCCGCATAGGCCCGATCGTGGTGAAGCCACAGCCGGCGCAGCACGGTACCGGCCCGGTGGTGGAGGTGATGGGCGCGGTGATGGGTCTGACGCTGGAAGCGCCGGGCGAGCCATGCGTCTACTGGTGTGGCGACAGCGTGCTCTATCCGCCGCTGCAGGAGGCCGTCGCCAAGGCCGAGCCCGACGTGATCGTCACTCATTCCTGCGGCGCGCTCTGGGACGGCACGCTGATCGTCATGGATGCGCAGCAGACGCTGGACCTCGCCGAGCAGGCGCCGCAGGCGGTGATCGTCGCCGTCCACATGGAGGCGCTCGACCACGCTACGGTCAGCCGGCAGGCGCTGCGCGAGGCGGCCGACGCCCGCAGCATCGCCTCCGACCGGCTGCTGATCCCGGCCGATGGCGAGACGGTCGAATTGAAGGCGCCGGTGCACGCCTAAAGCGGAACGATTCCGTCATTGCGAGCGAAGCGAAGCAATCCAGGGAGACGTAGAGCTCCGCGGCCTCTGGATTGCTTCGTCGCTGCGCTCCTCGCAATGACGAGATGCGCTCCTACTCCCCCGCCTTGAGCTGCTTGGCGTAGATGTCCTTGTATTGGTCGCGCAGCAGGTTCTTCTGGACCTTGCCCATGGTGTTGCGCGGCAGGTCGGCGACGATGAAGACCTGCTTCGGCAATTTGAACTTGGCGAGGCGCTGCTCCAGCGCCTTGGCGATGCCGGCGGCGGAGATATCGGCGCCGGCCTTCGCCACCACCACGGCGGTGACGCCCTCGCCGAAATCGGGATGCGGGCAGCCGATCACGGCGCTCTCGATCACGCCGGGCATCTCGTCGATCTCGGCCTCGACTTCCTTGGGATAGACGTTGTAGCCGCCGGTGATGATCAGGTCCTTGCCGCGCCCGACAATGTGGACGTAGCCGGCCGGGTCGATCTTGCCGAGATCACCGGTGATGAAGAAGCCGTCCGCCCTGAACTCGGACCTGGTCTTCTCGGGATTGCGCCAATAGCCCTTGAAGACGTTCGGGCCCCTGACCTCGATCATGCCGATCTCGTCGCGAGCGAGCTCCTTGCCGCTCTCCGGATCGGTGACGCGCGCCGACACGCCGGGCAACGGGAGGCCGACCGTGCCGGCCACCCGCTCCCCGTCATAGGGGTTGGAGGTGTTCATGTTGGTTTCGGTCATGCCGTAGCGCTCGAGGATGGCGTGGCCGGTGCGCTCGCGCCATTCGCGATGCGTCTCGGCCAGCAGCGGCGCTGAACCGGAGACGAAGAGGCGCATATGCTTCACCGCTTCCTTGGACAGGCGCTGATCCTGGAGCAGGCGGACATAGAAGGTCGGCACGCCCATCATGCTGGTCGCCTTGGGCAAATGCTTGAAAACCTGCTCCGGATCGAATTTCGGCAGCAGGATCATCGCCGCGCCGGCGAACAGGATGACATTCGTCGCGACGAAGAGGCCGTGGGTGTGGAAGATCGGCAGTGCGTGCAGCAGCACGTCGCTCTTGCCGAAGCGCCAATAGTCGACCAGCGCCAGCGCGTTCGAGGCGAGGTTGTCATGGCTGAGCATGGCGCCCTTGGAGCGCCCGGTCGTGCCGGAGGTGTAGAGGATGGCGGCGAGATCGTCGGCGCCGCGCGCGACATCGACGAACTCGGCCGATGCGGCGTTGGCCTTGTCGAGCAGGCTGCCGGCGCCGACGCCGAGCGTCTCCAGCTTGGCGCCGGCCTTGTCGGCGAAAGGCTTCAACGCTTCGGCCCTGGCGGGATCACAGACGAAGACGGCCGGCTCTGCGTCGCCGAGGAAATATTCGATCTCGGCCGGGGTATAGGCGGTATTGAGCGGCAGGAAGATCGCGCCGGCACGGACCGTGCCGAGATAGAGCATCAGCGCCTCGATGCTCTTCTCGACCTGGACGGCGACGCGGTCGCCCGGCTTGACGCCGAGCGCCACCAGCGCATTGGCGAAGCGGGCGGAGACCGCGACCATGTCGGCGTAAGTATAGGTCCGGCCGTCATCGAGGAATGCAAAGGGCGCGTCCGGCGCCGGCATGCGGGCCTTGATCAGGTCGAACAGATGATTGCCCATGATTTCGGGTCCTTTCAGGCGTTTCCGTTGTGTGTTGTTCAGTGCTTAGCCGGCCGCAGCAGCTTCTTGACCGAGGAGGATGCGACCACGGTGTTGCGGCTGGCGAAGGCCTCGTGATTGACCTCGATGTCGTCGAGCTCATAGCGGTAATTGACCATCACGCCGTGGGACTCGCGCTGCCCCCGGTCGGAGAGGTTTCCACCAACATTGATGCGCTCCAGCCGTGCGCCATTGCCGAGATGGAAGCGGGCGACCGGGTCGATCACGCGCCCGGAGGAGGTCCGGGCCCGCAGCATATAATGCGCCAGCATCTGCCCGAGGAGCTTGTCGCGACGGGCTTCGGTCACCTCGTCGAGCGCCACGACCTCGGCCGGCGCCTGCATCAGCAATGCGGCCTCCTCATTGGTCAGGCCGAGCTCGACCGGCTCGGCCAGCGCCGGTCCGAGCCAGCGGGCAAAGCCCGGCACCGGCGAGAGCGTGACGAAGACGTCGAGCCCCGGCAGCTCCCGCTTCAGATCCTCGGCGACCTGCTTGATCAGGAAATTGCCGAAGGAGATGCCGCGCAGGCCCTCCTGGCAGTTCGAGATCGAATAGAACACCGCCGTGGTGGCCGAGGAGGCCGGCAGCACCTCGCGTTCCTGCCTCAGCACATCGACGATGCGGCTCGGGCTTTCGCGGGTCAGCGCGACCTCGACGAAGATCAGCGGCTCGTCGACGAGCTGCGGATGGAAGAAGGCAAAGCAACGCCGGTCGGCCGGTTCGAGCCGGCGGCGCAGATCGTCCCAATCCTTGATGGCGTGGACCGCCTCGTAGCGGATGATCTTCTCGAGCACATTCGCCGGCGTGGTCCAGTCGATACGACGCAGCACCAGGAAGCCGCGGTTGAACCAGGAACCGAAGAGATGGCGGAAGTCGGCATCGACCGCCTTCAGATCCGGCTCCTGCTTCATCGCCTCGAACAGGCTCTCGCGCATGCGCACCAGCACATGCGTGCCACCGGGCGCAAGGTTGAGGCGGCGGAAGAGCTCCTGGCGGCGCGGCTCGGAGGCGAGGTGGAGCTGGCCGATCGCCTCGGCGTCGGGTGTCTCGCGATAACGCTCGAGCGCCGCATCGAGCCGCTCGCGATCGGGACCGAAGCGCTCCTGCAGCAGGCGGAAGAAGGCGAGCCGACCGGCCTCATCGAGCCGCTCCCAATCATCGAGAACGGCCTGCGCCAGCGCCATGCCCGAGGCCTCGCCGCGGCCCGAGAGCAGATCCTCGCAAAGCTTGTCGAGCGGCCGGCGGCGATTCGAGGCGAAACGCTCGAAATTGATCAGCGCCCGGCCGCGATCGGCGACGCTGGTCAGGAGATCGCCAAGAAACGCCATCTGCACCCCCAAAGCCTCGCTTGCACTGCCTATCCTATACGAGTTTACCGCAGTGCAAACGCGAGGCGACGCGACACGATCGCGCTACTTCAAAAGCTCCCAGGCCTTGAGGAAGAAATCGGGCGCGCCGAAATTCCCCGACTTCAACGCCACCACCATCTCCGGTCCGTCGACGACTCGGGTCCAGGGCACGCCGGGATCGATCTCAGGGCCGATCTCCAGCGTGCGGATGGAAAGCCCCTGCACGACCGCGCCGGAGGTCTCACCACCGGCCACGAGCAGGCGGGTGACGCCGCCGGCGTTCAGCAGCCTCGCGGCTTCGGCAAAGGCATGCTCGACGGCCTCGCCAGCCTTGTCGCGGCCGAGCTTGTCCTGCACCGTGGCGACCTCGGCCGGATCGTCGCTGGAATAGACGAGGAAGGGCTTGTCGGCCGGCTGCGCCAAGGCCCAATCCGCCAGTTCCTTCGCCGTTTGCTGTCCGCCAGCGAGCGCCAGCGGATCGACCTTCAGCGCCGGAACACCGGCGGCCAGGGCTGCCTTGATCTGGCCGCGCGTCGCGGTCGAGCAGCTGCCCGAGATGATGCCGGCGCGGCCGACCGGTGCGGAGAGATGCGTCGCGGTCTCGCGCCAGGGCAGCAGGCCCGCCTTGCGGAAGTTCTCCGGCAGGCCCATCGCGATGCCGGAGCCGCCGGTGAGCAGGACATGGTCGGAAATGGCCTCGCCCAGCACCATCAGATGGCCGTTGTCGAGCGCATCGGTGACGACATAGCGCACTCCGTCGGCCGCCAGTTCGGCCAGGCGCTTGCGCACGGCTGCGGCGCCCTGGTTGACGGCGGCGTAGGAGGCTAGTCCGACCTTGTGACCGGTCTGCGCAGCCATCAGCCGCATCAGGTTCGAATCCCGCATCGGCGTCAGCGGGTGGTCTTTCATCGAGCTCTCGTGCAGCGGCACATCGCCGACGAAGAGATAGCCGTTGAAGATCGAGCGGCCATTGGCCGGGAAAGCCGGGCAGACGATCGCCTGATGAGCATTGAGGCGCTGCATCAGCGCATCCGCGACCGGGCCGATATTGCCCTTGGCGGTCGAGTCGAAGGTCGAGCAATACTTGAACAGGATCTGCCGCGCGCCAGCGGCCAGCAGCGCCTCGCAGGCGGCGAGCGAATCCGCCACGGCTTCAGCCACAGGATTGGTGCGCGATTTCAGCGCGACGACGACGGCATTGGCCTCGGGTAATTTGGCGCCGGCAGCCGGCGCGCCGATGACCTGGACCGTGCGCATCCCGGCGCGGTTCAGCATCAGGGCGACGTCGGTCGCGCCCGTCATGTCGTCGGCAATCACACCCAGCAGCATCGTTCGACCTTTCCGTTGGGCGTGCCGCACAAGCATGCGAGCAGCGTCCGGCAAATTTTTGCATACCAGAATCGATGCGAACGGCGACAGAGCTCGATCGCGCCGCTGCCATGCGGGTGCTGGCGACTGGCATTCGTCATACTGTATCCATTGCACCAATCGCGCTGGCGTGGAATGTTTCAGACAACGCTCTGCAGGGGCAAGACGAACCTATCGACGATCACCTTGAAATGCGCCAACTTGGTACCGAATGGGACCAAGTCAGCAATGACCCGCGGGGCTGCCAGAATCGCCGAAGAGCGAGGGCGCACCAGTCAGCGGGCCACTATCAAAGCAAAACAAACAGGGGAACAGCATGAAACATATCGTTCTGCTTGCGTCGGCGGCCTTGCTCGGCCTCGCCGCACTTCCGGCCCAAGCCCAGTCGCCATCGACCTTGCGGATCGGCCTGCAAGAAGACCCCGATATGCTCGACCCGCACAAGGCCCGCACCTTCGTCGGCCGCATCGTCTTCATGGGCCTGTGCGACCGTCTCGTCGACATCGACCCGGAGCTGAAGATCACCCCGCGGCTCGCGACCGAGTGGTCGTTCTCGGCGGACGGACTGACGCTGACGATGAAGCTCCGGAGCGACGCGAAGTTCCATGACGGCGAGATGTTCAACGCCGAGGCGGCCAAGGCCAATCTCGAGCGGGCGATGACGCTGCCGGATTCGCTGCGCAAATCGGAACTCGCCTCGGTCGAGAGCGTCAGCGCGCCCGACCCGGCAACGCTCGTCTTCAAGCTGAAGCGCCCCGATGCGACGCTGCTCGCCCAGCTCACCGACCGCGCCGGCATGATGCTGTCGCCGAAGAGCCTCGGTCCCGACATCACCGCCAAGCCGATCTGCTCCGGCCCCTATCAGTTCGTCGAGCGCGTCCAGAACGACCGGATCGTGCTGGAGAAGTTCAAGGGGCACTGGGAGGCAGCCAACTACCAGTTCGACCGGATCGTCTACCGCGCCATTCCCGACACCACCGTCCGCCTCGCCAACCTGCGCGCCGGCGAGCTCGACATGCTGGAACGGCTGGCCCCGACCGATGTGAAGTCGGCCAAGGCCGACAAGAGCCTCAAGATCGAGAGCACCGCCAATCTCGGCTATCAGGGCATCACCATCAACACCGGCCATGGTGAGGCCGCCAATCAGCCGATGGGCAAGGACAAGCGGGTGCGCCAGGCGCTGTCGCTCGCCATCGACCGCAAGGTGCTGAGCCAGGTCGTGTTCGAGGGGCTCTATGAGCCGATGATCCAGCCCTTCAATCCCGGCAACCAGTATCTCTCCGCCGCTTTCCCCGTGCCGGCGCGCGACGTCGCCAAGGCCAAGGCGCTGCTGAAGGAGGCGGGGGTCGCCAAGGTCAGCATCGATCTCTTCGTCACCAACAACCCCGTCGACGCCCAGCTCGGCCAGGTCATCCAGGCGATGGCGCAGGAGGTGGGCATCGACGTCCAGATCCGCTCGACCGAGTTCGCCAGCCAGCTCCGCGACCAGCAGCAGGGCAAGTTCCAGATGAGCCGGATCGGCTGGTCCGGCCGCATCGATCCCGACGGCAACATCCATCAGTTCGTCACCAGCAAGGGCAACCAGAACGACGGCAAGTATTCCAACGCCGAGGTCGACAAGCTGCTCGACGAGGCCCGCACGATCTACGACGTCGCCGAGCGCAAGAAGCGCTACGACGCGGCGCAGAAGATGCTCCAGGACGAGCTGCCGATCGTCTATCTCTACAACCAGACCGTCTTCTTCGCGCTGCGCTCCAACCTCCAGGGCTTCGTGATCAATCCCGACGGGATGATCAGGCTTTCGGGGCTGAAGCGGTCGTGAGAGGCGCGCCCGACAGGAGCGAGCGCGGCAATCCCGCTCTCTCCCAACCTCGTCAAGGCGATCGGCAGCCATGCTCGCTCTGATCGGTCGCCGCCTCGTGATCGCGATCCCGACACTGTTCCTGGTGTCGCTGTTCGTGTTCGCCCTGCAGCGGGCGCTGCCGGGCGATCCGTTCCTGGTGATCGCCGGCGAGGAGCGCGACCCCGAGGTGATCGCGCGCCTGCGTCAGATTTACCGGATGGACGATCCGATCGTAGTGCAGTTCTTCGCCTGGCTCGGCCAGGTGATCCAGGGTGATTTCGGCCGTTCGCTGCGCACCGGCGAGCCGGTGCTCGGGCTGATCATTCAGAAGCTCGGCGTCACCTTCCAGCTGGCGGTCGCCTCGATGCTCATCGCCGTCGGCATCGGCATCCCCGCTGGTATCATCGCGGCGCGACGCAAGGATACAGTCGCCGATTATTCGGCGAGCGCGGTCGCGCTGTTCGGCCTCTCGGTCCCGCATTTCTGGCTCGGGATCATGCTGATCCTGCTGGTCTCGGTCGAATTGCGCTGGCTGCCGGCCTCGGGCTTCGAATCGATTTTCAGCGATCCGCGCGCCGCAATCGAGCGCCTGATCATGCCGGCCTTCGTGCTCGGCGGCGGGCTCGCAGCCTCTCTGATGCGCCATACCCGCTCGGCGATGCTCGAAGTGCTGCAATCCGACTATGTCCGGACGGCGCGCGCCAAGGGGTTGGCCGAGGACGCGGTGATCAACCGGCATGCGCTGCGCAATGCGCTGGTGCCGATCATCACTTTGTCGACGATCCTGTTCGGCGAGTTGCTTGCCGGCGCGGTTTTGACCGAGCAGGTCTTCACCATTCCCGGCTTCGGCAAGCTGATCGTCGATGCGGTCTTCAACCGCGACTACGGCGTCGTCCAGGGCGTGGTGCTCTGTACCGCGATCGGCTTCATCATCATGAACCTCCTCGCGGATGTCCTCTACATCCTCGTCAATCCGCGCCTGAGGGACAGCTGATGGGCGCCATGACTGTCCGCGCCACCGGGGCGACCCTTCAGGGCCGCGGCTCCCTCCGCAAGCTGATGCGCAGCCGCTCGGCCCGGATCGGCGGCCTGATCGTGCTCGTCTTCGTCGCCATGGCGCTGCTGGCGCCGCTGCTGCCGCTCGCCGACCCGCTGAAGTCGAACTTCCTCGCCATCCGCAAGCCGCCCTCCGAGCTCTACTGGTTCGGCACCGACGAGCTCGGGCGCGACCAGGTTTCGCGGCTGATCTTCGGCGCACAGGCCTCGCTGCTGGCGGGCATCATCTCGGTCGCGATCGCGCTGGGGGTCGGCGTGCCGATCGGCCTGATCGCCGGCTGGTATGGCGGCTGGATCGACGCGGTGATCTCGCGCATCACCGAAGCGCTGCTCGCCTGCCCCTTCCTGATCCTGGCGATCGCGCTCGCGGCCGTGCTCGGCCCGTCGCTGACCAATGCGATGATCGCGATCGGGCTCTCCTTCGCGCCGATCCTGATCCGCCTCGTCCGCGGGCAGGTGCTCGCGATCAAGAACGAGGAGTTCGTCGACGGCGCCCGCTCCATCGGCGGGGGCAGTCTCTACATCCTGTTCCGCCATGTCGCGCCGAACACGCTCTCGCCGATCATCGTGCAATCGACCCTGTTCATGGCGCAGGCGATCGTGCTCGAAGCCGCCCTCTCCTTCCTCGGTCTCGGCCAGCAGCCGCCCTCCCCGTCCTGGGGCCAGATGCTGAACGTCGCCAAGAACTTCATGGAGCAGGCGCCGTGGATGTCGGTCGCCCCCGGCGTCGCCATCTTCCTGGCGGTTCTCGGCTTCAACCTGCTCGGCGACGGCCTGCGCGACGCGCTCGATCCCAAAGAATCCTGACCTGCCTATCTGAGGAACCACCATGTTCACCACCCGCCCCGAGATCCTCGGCACCTTCGGCGTCGTCACCTCGACGCATTGGCTCGCGACCGCGTCGGGCATGGCGATGCTGGAGAAGGGCGGCAACGCCTTCGACGCCTGTGCCGCCGCCGCCTTCGTGCTGCAGGTGGTCGAGCCGCACCTCGTCGGCCCCGCTGGCGACATGCCGGCGGTGTTCTATTTGGCTGAGACGAAGAAGGTCGAAGTGCTCTGCGCCCAGGGGCCGGCGCCGGCCGCAGCGACGATCAAGGCCTACAAGGACCTCGGCATCGACATCATCCCCGGCGACGGCCTGCTCTCGACCGTCATCCCCGGCGCCTTCGGCGGCTGGATGACGATGCTGCGCGACCATGGCCGCCTGCCCTTGCGCGAGGTGCTGGAGCCAGCGATCGGCTATTTCGAAAACGGCCACCCGATGCTGCCGCGCGTCTCCGACACGATCGCGGGGCTGACCGACCTCTTCAGCAATGAGTGGCCGACCTCCGGCGCGGTCTATCTTCCCGGCGGCAATGTCCCCAAGGGCCGCGAGCTCTTCCGCAATTCGGCAGCGGCCGCGACCTACAAGCGCATCCTCACCGAGGCGGAGGCCGCCGGCGGCGATCGGCAGAAGCAGATCCAGGCCGCCTACGACGCGTGGTACAAGGGCTTCGTCGCCGAGGCGATGGACGCCTTCTGCCGCACGGAAGCGCCGATGGATTCGACCGGGCGCCGGCACAAGGGCCTGCTCACCGCGCAGGACATGGCCGGCTGGACGCCGCATTACGAAGCGCCGGCGAGCGTGACCTATCACGACTGGGAGGTGTTCAAGATCG
This sequence comes from Allobosea sp. Tri-44, assembly GCF_004123845.1. GTDB lineage: Bacteria > Pseudomonadota > Alphaproteobacteria > Rhizobiales > Beijerinckiaceae > Allobosea. The sequence continues at coordinate 428,724 of NZ_NBDP01000030.1, forward strand.
GCCCCTGGGGTCAGGGCCCGGTCTTCCTGCAGACGCTGAAGATCCTCGAAGGCTTCGATCTCTCCGCGATGGGCCCGGCCAGCCCCGAGTTCATCCACCATGTCGCCGAGGCGATGAAGCTCGCCTTCGCCGATCGCGAGGCCTATTACGGCGACCCGGATTTCGTGAAGGTGCCGCTGGCGACGCTGCTGTCGGAAGACTATGCCCGCGGCCGGCGCGCGCTGATCGGCAACGAGGCTTCGCTCGAAATCCGCCCGGGTGTGGTTCCGGGCTTCGAAGCCCAGGTCGCGCAGGCGCTCGCCAATATCCGGATCGCCGGCCAGCATGGCGCTGCGACCAGCGCAACCGTCGGCGAGCCGACGCTGGCCTCGATGGTCGCCTCCTCGCAGCGCGGCGACACCGTCCATATCGACGTGATCGACCGCTGGGGCAACATGGTCGCGGCGACGCCCTCGGGCGGCTGGCTGCAATCCTCGCCGGTGATCCCGGAGCTCGGCTTCCCGCTGAACTCGCGCGCCCAGGCCTTCTTCCTCGAAGAGGGCCTGCCCTCTTCGCTCGCGCCGGGCAAGCGCCCGCGCACGACGCTGACCCCGACCATCGCCTTCGAGAACGGGCAGCCGCGCCTCGCCTTCGGCACCCCCGGCGGCGACCAGCAGGAGCAATGGCAGCTCGGCATGTTCCTGCGCCGGGTGCATCACGGGCTCAATTTGCAGGAGGCGATCGACCTGCCGCTGTTCCATACCCAGCATTTCCCCTCGACCTTCTATCCGCGCGAGGCGCGGCCGGGCCATCTCACGGTCGAGGAGAGCGTCGGCGAGACGGTTCTGGCCGATCTCGTGCGACGCGGCCACAAACTGGAGACGGCGCCGGCCTGGACAGTCGGGCGGCTCACCGCGGCCGAGAAGAGCGCCGACGGCCTCTTGCGCGCCGCGGCGACGCCACGTCTGATGCAGGCCTACGCCGCCGGCCGCTAGAGCAGGATGCGAAAAAGTGGAAACCGGTTTTTCGCATCGATCCTGCTCTAACTCTTGGATAAGAGACGGATTCAGATTTCGGATGGAATCGCCTTGCGATTCCATCCGAAATCATCCGGCTCTGAGGAATCGCTCATGACCTGGTCCATCGTCGCGCGCGACGCCGCGACCGGCGCCTTTGGCGTCGCCGTCTCGACCTGTGCCTTCGCCGTTGGCGCGCGCGTGCCCTATGGCGGCGGCCGGGTCGGCGCGATCGCGACGCAGGCCTTCGTCAATCCGCTCTATGGCGTCGATGGCCTCAAGCTGCTGCAGGAAGGCCGGTCGTCGGTCGAGATCATCGCCAACCTGACGGCAGCCGATGAAGGCCGGGCGCACCGGCAGTTGCACCTGATCGACCGCGATGGCCGCACCGCCTCCTACACCGGCAATGCCTGCATCGACTGGTGCGGGGCAGTCGACGGCCCGCAGGTCTCGGTCGCCGGCAACATGCTGGCCGGGCCGGAGGTCGTCCAGGAAACCCTGAAGGCCTATGTCGAGAACTCGGGCCTCGACTTCGACGAGCGCCTGCTTGTCGCGCTCGAAGCCGGCGAGAAGGCCGGCGGCGACAAGCGCGGCCGGCAGTCCTGCGCGATCAGGATCTGGGCGGGCGAGCCGGTGCCGAGCTTTGATGTCCGGGTCGACGACCATGCCGAGCCGCTCGTGGAGCTGCGCCGGATCTGGCGCGTGGCGCATCAGCGCTCCGTGCCGTTCCAGCAGGCCTCGCCGTCACGGGCGCGGCCGGCCGGCGTCACCGACCGGGCCGAGCTCGATCGGCTGTGCAGTGAGTACGCCGCGGCGTGGAATGCGCGGCACCCGGAGTGACCGGCATCACGCCGCCTTCGCCGCCCGGCCTTCCGCTGCCCACTTGGCGTACCAGCTCTTGAAGCGGCGCCATTCGCTTTCGACGTAGTTGCGCTGGGCGTCGGAGAGCCTGTCGGCCTCGTTGAAGTGGCGCTCGTAGGCCTTGTGCCCCTCCAGCACCATCAAGTGCTTGTAATAGAGCACGAGGTCGACGCCCTCGTCGAAGGAGGAGAGCACATAGAGCGCCCGCTCCAGTTCGAGCGCATCGCGCTCGGCCTGCGGGTCGCCGGCGGCGGCCTTCTGCGAGAGCGCGACGAGGTGCAGCACCTCCTTGGGCAGGGCATTGCCGATGCCGGTGATCGCGCCCCTGGCGCCGCAGCGGATGAAGCCGTGCGTGACCTGCGTATCGACGCCAACCATCAGGGTCAGCTTGGGATCGCGGTTGGTGATGTGCTCGGCCGCATAGGTCAGCGCCGCCCCGCCGCCGAATTCCTTGAAGCCGACGAGATGCGGATAGCGCTCATGCAGCGAAAAGAAGAGGTCGGCCTTGGTCTCGTAGCCGTAATAGGGGCTGTTGTAGATCACCGACGGCAGATCGACCGCCGCTTCCAGGATGCCCTCGAAATGGGCGCGCTGGGCCTGCAGCGAGGAACCGCGCGAGAGCACGCGCGGGATGACCATCAACCCTTGCGCCCCTGCCTTCTTGGCGTGGGCGGCAAGCGCGGCAGCGCGCTTCGGATTTTGTGCGCCGGTGCCGACGATCAGCGGGATGCCGCCCTTCACCAGCGCCTCAACGCCTTCCATGCGCTGCTCGTCGGTCAGCAGCGGCCAATCGCCCATCGAGCCGCAATAGACGACCGCCGACATGCCGGCGTCGATCAGGTGGCGGCCGGTGCGCACCAACTCGGCGTAATCGACATCGCCCGAAGCGGTGCAGGGGCTCATCAGGGCGGGAATCGTACCGCTGAAGATGTTCTTGGTCATGGCAGGGGTCCGCTCGCGGGAGGAAGGCGGCTGCGGGCCTATCGCCCGCAGCCATGATGGTAACCTGAGATCAGGCCGAGATCGACTTGCCGGCCTTGCGCAGATCGGCGAGCACCGGCGCCTTGGGCAGCCAGATCTTGTCGAACTCGGCGACGACCGCTTCGGCGTCCTTGGGATTGGCGAGCTTGAAGTTGGCGCCAGCCGCCTTGAACTGCTCGACGAGCTTGGGTTCGTTGACGGCGAGCGCGTCGATCTGCTCGTCAAGCGCGGCGCGCACGGTCTTCTGGATCAGCTCGCGATCGGCCGCCGGCATGCCCTGCCAGACCCGGCCCGAGGCGAGCGCGATCACCGGCATGAAGATCGCGTTCATCTGCAGGATGGTCTTCGAGACCTTGTCGAAGCGCTGGTTCCACGAGAACTCCAGATCGGCCTCGAGCCCGTCGACCTGGCCATTGGTCATGGCGTCGAAGACCTGCGGGGTCGGGATCGGGGTCGGGGCGGCGCCGAGGAGCTGGTAGAAGTCGCGATAGACCGGCGTCGGGTTGATGCGCAGCTTCATGCCCTTGAGGCCGGCGACGCCGTCGATCTCCTTGGCAGCGAAGACGGCGCGCATGCCGGTGATGCCCCAGGCCAGGCCGACGCAGCCGGTCTCGCGCGGCAGCACCTCGAACAGCCCCATCGCGACGGGATCGCGCACCAGCTTGGCGATCTTGGCGGTCGAGTCGACGATATAGGGCGCGGTGATCGCGCCGATCGCCGGCACGCGCGAGCCCAGCTCGGCAGCCATGATCCAGCCCATGTCGAGCGCGCCGGACTGCATCTGCTGCAGCATCGCCGCCTCGTTGCCGAGCTGGCCGGAGTGGAAGACGGTGAGGTTCAGCCGGCCATTGGTCTCGGCCTTCAGGCGCTCGCCGACCTTGACCGCCGCGACGTTCCAGGGGTGGCCGTTCGGGGTCAGGATGCCGAGGCGCAGCTCCTTGCTCTGGGCGAGCAGCAGCGCCGGCTTGGCGATCGGCAGGGTGGCAGCGGCAGCGATCAGATGACGGCGTGAAATGGTCATGACGGAACTCCCCTTATTGGTTGACGAACGAACTCACTTCACCAGGACCAGCGACAGCCATGGGTAGATCGAGAGCAGGACCAGGAGGACGCAGGAGATGATGAAGAAGGGCAGCGTCACCAGGAACATCTTGCCCGGCTTGGCTCCCGTCACTGCGGCGGCGACGAAGAAGCACAGGCCCACCGGCGGCGAGAGCAGGCCGAGCACGAGGTTGACCACCACGACGACGCCGAAATGGCGGGGGTCGATACCGTAGACCTCGGTCGCGATCGGCAGCAGGATCGGCACCGTCATGATCAGGCCGGGAATGCCGTCGATCACCGTGCCGATGATCAGCAGGATGACGTTGACCAGCAGCATGAAGGTCACGGGATCCTTGGCGATCGCCTGGATCGAGGCGGCGACGGCCTGCGGGACCTTGCCGTAGACCAGCACCCAGGAGAACACGGCGGCAGCCGCGACCAGGAAGAGCACGATCGCCGAATAGACGCCCGCGCGCAGCATCATCTGCGGCAGCTGCTTGAAGCTGAATTCCTTGGTCCAGTAGCGGCCGATCAAGGCCGCTGCGACCCAGCCGACGGCCGCAGCTTCCGTCGCATTGGCGAGGCCGCCGAGGATCGAGCCGACGATGACGATCGGGATCAGCAGGGTCGGCGCGGCGCCGAGCACGATCATGGCGCGCTCGCGCAGGGTCTGTTTCTCGCCGGCCGGATAATTGTAGACGAACCCCATCGCCGCAATGACGAGGAAGAACAGGATCGTCAGCAGGATGCCGGGCACGATGCCGGTGATCAGCATGTCGCTGACCGAGACCTGGGCCAGCACCGCATAGACGACGAACATCACCGAGGGCGGGATGATCGGCCCGAGCATGCCGCCATAGGCGGTCAGGCCCGCGGCGAAATTCTTATCATAGCCCTTGCGCTCCATCTCGGGGACCATGACCTGCGCCATGATCGCGACCTGGGCCGTAGCCGAGCCGAGGATCGAGGAGACGAACATGTTGGCGAGGATGTTGACATAGGCCAAGCCGCCACGGAGCGAGCCGACAAAGGCCATCGCCAGATCGACGATGCGGCGGGTGATGCCGCCGCCGTTCATGATCTCGCCGATCAGGACGAAGAGCGGGATGGCGATCAGCCCGTAGCTGTCGACACCGCCGAACATCTGCAGCGGGTAATTCGGCAAGAGCTGCATGTTGCCGGTCGCCGCCATGTAGACCAGCGCGCCGAGGCAGAGGCACAGCGCGATCGGCACGCCGGCCAGCATGATGCCGAAGAAAGCTCCAATCGTGATCGCCATCAGTTCACCACCCCGTCGGCATTGGCGGCGGCAAAGCCGGGCAGCTCCTGCTTCGCGACGAGGCCTAGATCCTCGAACAGGTTGGCGAGCGCATGCAGCGTCATCGACACCGCGAAGAGCGGCATGATCATGTAGATCACCCAAGTCGGCCAGTTCAGCGTCTGGGTCCGCTCGGTGTAGATGAAGTTGAAGGACTGGCCGGCGTATTCCCTGGCGTCGAAGCCCGCCTGCGCGATGCCGACCGGATCGAGCCAGAGCCAGCACATCACCCCAAGGGCGATACCGAACAGGATAACGCCAAGGGTCGCGATAACGCGAAAGATCGCGACGCCGCGCTCGGAGAAGCGGTCGGTCAGCATGGTCACCGCGAAGTCGAGCCGCATGCGCGTCATCGCCGAGGCGCCGATGAAGGTGAGCCAGACGACGCTGTAAACCGCGGATTCGTCGATCCAGTAGATCGGATGGCCGCTATAGCGCGTGACGACATTGAGCAGGATCAGCGCCGACAGCAGGAACATCAGTCCCTGGAGGGCGCGGTGCTCGACCCGGAGCAGGCACCCGGACACAGCGACGATCGCCTCCGGCACGGCCATGGAGCGGCTACGCGCCGCGACAGCTTCATTGCTCATTCCTGTCTTCCCCTTGACGCTTTGTAGATTGTATAAAATCTACGTGTCAATGGTTTTCCTCAACGCGATCAGCTAGGGTCGACCGATGTCCCCTCCCCTGAAGCACCGCACCCTGTCCTCGGCGATCGTCGATCGCCTGCGCCAGGAGATCCTCGACGGCAGCTATCCGGCCGGCTCGCAACTACGGCAGGACGCGCTGGCGCAGGCCTTCGAGGTCAGCCGCATCCCGGTGCGCGAGGCGCTGTTCCAGCTCGAGGCGGAAGGCTTTGTCAGGATCGTGCCGCACAAGGGCGCGATCGTCTCGGGGCTGTCGCTCGACGAGATCAACGACGTGTTCGAGCTGCGCAAGCTCCTGGAGCCGCGGCTGCTGGTGAGCTCGGTGCCGGTGCTGACGGCGGAGGATTTCGCGGCTGTTGCCGGGATGGAAGCGGCCTTCGAGCAGGCGATGACCGCCGGCGACATCAGCCGCTGGGGCGTGCTCAACGCCGATTTTCACATGGCGCTCTATGCCCGGGCGACGCAGCCGCGCACGCTTTCGATCGTAGCGGGGCTCTTGCAGACTAGCGACCGCTACACCCGCCTGCAATTGCAGCGCAGCTCGTCGATCGAGCGGGCACAGACCGAGCACAACGAGTTGATCCGGCTCTGCCGCGCCGGGACGTTGAAGGAAGCGAGCCGCCTGCTGGTCGACCATATCGAGCTGGTGCGGCGCGATCTGGTCGAATTCCTGGGCGCCGGCATCAAGGCGTAACCCAGCCGTCATTCTCGGGCGGAGCGAAGCGCAGACCCGAGAATCTCATGACGAGAGGCGCCGATCAGCGCCCTCTCCGGGCTGAGATGCTCGGGTCAAGCCCGAGCATGACGCTTGGCCTTCAGGTCAGCTTACCCCTTGCCGCCACCGGCAATTCGCCGATGAGCTTGTCGCCGCGCACGGTCACCAGCCGGTCGACCATGTTGACGACGACGCAGACATGGTTCGGCACCACCCGCACGACCTCGCCGACATTGGGTCGCTCATTGCTGCCGGAAAGATCGAGGAAGCCGTGTTCCTCGGCGAACTGCGCGATCCGGGCCAGGGGGTATTCGAGGATATAGCCGTGGCCGTCGAGCCCGCCCTTGTCGCTGGTCAGCGTCTTCGAGCCGGAATCGAGAATGCCGCGCTCCGCTCCGGCCCGGCTGACCACGGTCGCGTACACCGTCAGCGCGCAGTCCTCCAGCTCCGCCACCCCGGCCGCGATCTGCATGCGGTCGTTGAAGATCGAGGTGCCGGAGCGATGCTCGGTCGAGCCCTTGAGCTTGCCGATGTTCGGGATGTTGGGCGAGCCGCCAGTCGAGATGATGCCGGCTTCGAGACCGGCCTCGCGGAGGCCGGCATTGGCGGTGTCGAGGAAGTCCTGCGTCGCCGGCCAGCCGGTTTCCGGTGGGTACATCAGGAAGCCGGCGAAGGTCAGGCCCTTGGACGCGGCGATCTGCCTGGCGAGTTCTACCGCCTCGCCCGGGGTCTCGACGCCGGCGCGCTTGCGGCCGGTGTCGCACTCGACCACGACCTCGAGATTGCGCCCGGCGATCTCGGCGGCCTTGGGCAAGCCGGCGATCGTGACGGGATTGTCGGCGGCGACGATCATCCGGACGCGGCGCTGCAAGGCGCCAAGGCGTCCCAGCTTCTCCTCGCCCAAAATGTTGTAGCTGATCAGGATGTCGTCGATGCCGCCATCGGCCATGACCTCGGCCTCACCGAGCTTCTGGCAGGTGATTCCACGCGCACCGGCTGCGACCTGGAGCCGCGCCAGCTCGGGCGATTTGTGCGTCTTGATGTGCGGACGGTTGGCGACGCCGGCGGCGTCGCAGGCGGCCTGCAACCGGGCGATGTTGGCCTCGACCTTGTCGAGGTCGATGACGACGGCCGGCGTGCCGTAGACGCGGGCGATCTCTTCAGCGAGCGCGGTCGTCACGGCAGCACCCGGACGATGACTTCGATCTCGACCGTCATGTTGTTGGGCAGCGAGCCCATGCCGACGGCGGAGCGGGCGTGACGGCCATTGTCGCCGAGCACGGCGACAAACAGGTCGGAGCAGCCATTGATGACCTTGGGGTGCTGCGAGAAGTCGGGCGCGGCATTGACCATGCCGAGCAGCTTGACGACCTCGATCTTGTCGAGCGAGCCGGCTGCCTTCTTCATCGCCGCGAGCAGGCCGAGCCCGGTCTGCTTGGCGTGCTCATAGGCTTCCTCGATCGAGACGCCGGCGCCGACCTTGCCGGTCGGATAGGTGCCGTCGGCGCGCTTGGGGCCCTGGCCGGAGAGATAGATGAACTCGCCGACGCGCTTGAAGCTGACATAGGTCGCGACCGGGGTCGGGACGTCGGGCAGGGTCAGCCCCAATTCCCTAAGCTTGTCATCGGCACTCATGCGTTTCTCCCATCGTCTTTCAAATCGCGGACCATGTAGCGGGCCGCATCGTCATAGCTCGCAAGCTTGCGAGCAAGGGCTTCGTCATGCGCCTCGTGAAACCCGTGGCGCCGCCAGAAGCCGGCCGAATCGCCGACAGCGACAAGGGCCATCCGGGCAAGGCCCGAGGCGCGGGCATGTGACGACAGCTGGTCGACGCAAGTCGAGGCCGCGCCACCGCCGCGTGCGCCCGGCAGCAGAGCGAGGTCGTGGATGTAATAGGCGTCAGCCTGCTTGGGCAATGCGCCGAGCAGGCTGTCGAGTGTCAGTGCCTGACCGAGCTGCCAGGGATGGCTCAGCACGTAGCCGCCGACGCCCTCCCCGCTTTCCAGCACCAGGCAGCCTGCCGGATGCAGCGCTAGCCGCTCGGCGAAGACCGCCTCGCTTTCCGGGTAGCCAGGATGCACCACGGCCGCGACCGCCATGACGGCGGGCAGGTCAGCGGCGGCCATGGCGCGCCAGGAGAGTGGGTATGTGATCATCAGAACGACTACACGTCATGCTCGGGCTTGCCCCGAGCATCTCAGGCCGGAGAAGGCTCCAATTGGCGCCCTCTGGTCCCAAGATTCTCGGGTCTGCGCTTCGCTTCGTCCGAGAATGACGCCTGTGCCTTACGCCGCCTCGACTTTCCTGAACTTGTTGCTGCGCTTGGGGTGCCACCAGGCGCCCTTCAGCACGACGCCTTCGGAGACGATCTTCCTGTCTCCGGTCAGGTGCTCGCCGACGACGTCGACATAGTCGAACTTGCCTTCCTTGATGGTGAGCACCGTCGCGTCGCCGAGCGAGCCGACCTTGAGCGAGCCGTATTCCATCCGCTTCAGCGCCGTGGCGGCGTTCACGGTCGAGGCGGCGACGACATTGTTCAGGCTCATGCCCATGCAGAGGAACTTCGACATGGTGGTGACCTGGTCATAGGCCGGGCCGTCGATGCAGAGCTTGTGCACGTCGGAGGAGATCACGTCCGGCTCGAAGCCGTTGGCGAGCATGGCGCGCGTCGTCTTGAACGAGAACGAGCCCTTGCCATGGCCAATGTCGAAGATGACGCCGCGCTTGCGGGCGGCCAGCACCTCGGGCTTGACCGTGCCCTGCGCGGTCGCAGGCGCGTTCGGGAAGGGACGGAAGGCATGGGTCAGCACGTCGCCCGGCCGCAGCATGCCGATCACTTCCTCATAGGACGGCGGCGGATGGTCGATATGGCACATCAGCGGCATGCCGACCTCGTTGGCGACCTGCAGCGCGATGTTGAGCGGCACGGTCCCGGAGGTGCCCGAGGCATGCAGGCCGACGCGGACCTTGATGCCGACGATCAGGTCGCGGTTCTTGTCGGCGACCTCGACGCAGTCGATCGGGTTCATCAACCGAAGATCGCCGCTCTCGCCGACCATGACGCGGTGGTCGAAACCGTAGATGCCGGCATGCGAGACATGGAGATAAGCGAGGATGCGCGCCTGGCTCTTCTCGATCACATGCTTGCGGAAGCCCGGCCAGTTGCCGGGGCCGGCCGAGCCGGTGTCGACAGAAGTGGTGACGCCGGAGGCGCGGCAGAACTCGTCGGCGTCGATGCCGAGTGAGGTGCCGCCCCAGTAGACATGGGTGTGCAGGTCGATCAGGCCGGGCGTGACGATGTAGCCGGAGACGTCGCGGGTCTCCTTGGCCCCCTTCAGATCCTTGCCGAAGCCCGAAACCTTCCCATCGGTGAAAGCGACGTCGATGACGCCGTCATGCTTCTGCGACGGGTCGATTACCCGCCCGCCCTTGAGGATGAGATCGTGAGTCATGACAGCTCCTGCGAAGTCTTCTCGACATCAGAACAGAGCGCTGTCATTCCGACGCCGCGCGGCTTCGCCGCTTGTCCGGAATGACGGCTGAAAAGGGCTCGAAATCACGCGACCACCGCGCCCTTGCGCTCGACGATCATGCCGTAATGCTGCGGCTCGCGGTGCTTGGCGAAGTTGAAGGTCGAGTTCCTGTAGCTGTTGCCGAGGTCGAGATCGCAGCGCGCGACGACGAGTTCGTCACCTTCCGTCACCGCCTGCGCCACCACCTCGCCGGTCGGGGCAATGATGCAGGAGCCGCCGATCTGGTCGACGCCGGCCTCCAGGCCCGCCTTGGCGACGCCCACGACCCAGGTCGCGTTCTGGTAGGCGCCGGCCTGCATGACGAGCTGGTTGTGGAAATTGCCGAGCCGGTCGTGGGCCGGTGCGGGCGGGTTGTGCTTGGGCGTGTTGTAGCCGAGCAGGACCATCTCGACACCCTGCAGGCCCATGACCCGGTAGCTCTCGGGCCAGCGCCGGTCATTGCAGATCATCATGCCGAGCCGGCCGCCCATGGTTTCCCAGACCGGCCAGCCGAGATTGCCGGTCTCGAAATAGCGCTTTTCGAGATTCTGGAAGAGAGCGTCCGGGCGGTGCTCGGGATGGCCGGGCAGATGAATCTTGCGATACTTGCCGACGATCTGGCCTGATTTATCGACCAGGATCGCGGTGTTGAAGCGGCGCTTGCGGCCGTCTTCATGGGCGAGCTCCGTATAGCCGAGATGGAAGCCAATCCCGAGCCGCTCGGCTTCAGCGAAGAGCGGCGCGGTCTCGTTCGAAGGCATGGCGCTCTCGAAATAACTGTCGATCTCAGCCTCGTCCTCCATCCACCAATGCGGGAAGAAGGCGGTCAGCGCGGCTTCCGGATAGACGACGAGATCGCAGCCATTCGACTTCGCCAGGCGCATCAATTCAATCATGCGCGCCACCGCCGAGCTACGGCTCTCCTCGCGCTGGATCGGCCCGAGCTGGGCTGCGCCGACGGTCAGAATGCGAGGCATCGGAAGGCTCCTACAGTGCTCATGCGCTACCGGGAGATCTCGCCAGAAGCGTAGATCGGTACTCTTGTGCGCCATTGCGGGGACGGGGTCGCCACAATACCGTCGGGCGTTCCCTCTGGGCTCGTCCGGAACCGCCGGCCGCGGCTGCCGAGGCAGCATCGCGTTTCGGACCAAAGCCATGACCACGTTCAACGTCGTCCGCTTCCGCATCAAGCCCGGCCGGGAGGCGGAGTTCCTCGATGCCCATCGCGGCGGCAAGGCCAGTTGGCCGGGCCTCGCGAAGGGGCACATCATCAAGACCGGCGACCATTCCTATTGCCTGATCGGCGAATGGGCCGACCTCGCCGCGCTGAAGGGTGCCCGCGACCAGATGATCGCGACGCTCAATAGCTTCCGCGATACGCTCGAGGACCTCGGTGGCAGTCTCGGCGTCACCGACGCGGTGTCCGGAGACGTCGTGGTCGATCTTCGCGCCTAGCGCCTCCTGGCTGCCAGCAACATCACAGTCTCTTTGCTCAAGGCTGATCGCCCGGGCTCCTCCCTTCCCCCTTGTGGGGAAGGGCTGGGGATGGGGGTGGTGCCACTTGGTGACCGGCAGGAGAAAAGCGCTGGCAGCAGCGGCAGCACAATGAGCGTCTGCCGATCGTTCCGGCTTTGCGACCCCCACCCCTGCCCCTCCCCACAAGGGGGAGGGGTTCTTCCGTCCTTGGCAGCACATGACGCCGAACCGCCCTCAGATGCTTTTGGCCAGTCGCGGATCCAGCGAGTCGCGCAGGCCGTCGCCGAGCAGGTTCACGGCGAGCACGGTGATCGACAGGAACAGGGCCGGGAAGAAGACGATGTGCGGCCTAACCTGCCAGAGCGCCCTGCCCTCAGCCATGATGTTGCCCCAGGACGGCGTCGCCGGCGGCACGCCGGCGCCGATGAAGGACAGGATCGCCTCGATGATCATGGCGCTGGCGCAGATATAGGTCGCCTGCACCGTCATCGGCGCGATCGTATTGGGCAGGATGTGCTTGATGATGATGCGTGGCACGCGGGCGCCATTCGAGATCGCCGCCTCGACATAGGGCTGCTCGCGCAGCGACAGGACGACGCTGCGCACCAGGCGCGCCACACGCGGAATCTCGGCGACGGTGATCGCGAGGATGACGTTGCCGACCGAGCCGCGCGTCAGCGCCATCAATGCGATGGCGAGCAGGATCGGCGGGATCGACATCATGCCGTCGATGACGCGCATGACGATGCCGTCGGCCCAGCGCACGAAGCCGGAAAAGAGCCCGATCGCCAGACCGATGACCGACGCCAGGATGGCGACCGAGAAGCCGACGATCAGCGAGACGCGCGCGCCATAGACGACACGCGAGTAGATGTCGCGGCCGAGCATGTCGGTGCCGAACCAGTACAGCTCCGACGGCACACGCGTGCGCCTGGAGGTCGCGATCGCCGTCGGATCGACCGTGAAGAGCAAGGGCGCGAACACCGCGATGAAGATCATCAGCAGCAGGAGGAAGCCGCCGATGGCGACCGATGGATGCTTGCGCAGATAGGAGCGCTTGCGCGGCTTGGCGTCCACGCCGGCTTCGTCCGCCAGGGACAGTGGTGCAGCTGGAGCGGTCAATAGCGTATCCTCGGATCGACGAGGGTGTAGATCAGGTCGACGGCCAGGTTCACCAGCACGTAGACGAACGAGAAGATCAGCACGACGCCCTGGATGACCGGATAGTCGCGGCGCAGGATCGCATCGAGCGTCAGCCGGCCCAGCCCCGGAATGGCGAAGACGCTCTCGGTGACGACGGCGCCACCGATCAGCAGCGCGACGCCGATGCCGATGATGGTGACGACCGGCACCGCCGCGTTCTTCAGCGAATGCAGGAAGAGCACGTCACGGTTGCTGACGCCCTTGGCCTGGGCGGTGCGAACATAGTCCTGCTGCAGCACCTCGAGCATGGTCGCGCGGGTGATGCGCGCGATCAGCGCGATATAGACCGTCCCCAGCGTGATCGATGGCAGGATCAGGTTCTTGAACCAGGGCCAGATGCCCTGCGCGATCGGCGTGTAGCCCTGCACCGGCACCCAGTCGAGCTTGAGCGCGAAGACATAGGCGAGCAGGTATCCGATCACGAAGACCGGGACCGAGAAGCCGAAAACCGCGAAGCCGACGACCGCGCGATCGACCCAGGTTCCGGCCTTCCAGGCCGCGATGACGCCGAGCGGCACGGCGATCGAAACCGCGAGGATCAGCGTCAGCACCATCAGCGACAATGTCGGCTCGATGCGCTGGGCGATCAATTGGGTCACCGGCAGCGAAGTGAAGATCGAGGTGCCGAGATCGCCCTGCAGCACCCGGAAGAACCACTCGCCGAAGCGGACGAGATAGGGCCGGTCGAGCCCGAGACTCTGGCGGATGCGCTCGACATCGGCCGGCGAGGCCTGGTCACCGGCGATCACGGCCGCCGGATCGCCCGGCGCGATATAGAGAAGCGAGAAGACGAACAGCGCCACGAAAGCCATGACGGGGATCGTCGTGATGATGCGTCTGATGATGAATGCGAGCATCGAAACCCTGAGTTGCCGCTGCTGGCGCCGGGCCGATCAGGATCGCGATCCCGATGGGTCCGGCGGGCGTGATTTGGCCGTGCCCCGGCGATATCCGGGACAGGCTTGCTCTGGTCTCAGCCCTTCGCGACGTTCCAGAAGAAGGGCAGCGGGCCGCTCGTCACGCCGGTGACATTCTTCCGCCAGGCCTGGTAGCCGAGATAGAAACCGGTCGGCGCAAAGACGACGTTCTCGACGGCTGCCTTGTTGAGGCGGTCCATCGCCGCCTTCTCCTCGGCCTGATCCTTGGCATTGAACCAGTTGGTGACCTCGGCCTCGACCGCCGGCACGTCCGGCCAGCCGAACCAGGCCTTGTCGCCATTGGCGCGGATCGCGGTGTAGGATGACGGGTTGATGCAGTCCGCGCCGGCATGCCAGGTGTGGAACATGCTCCAGCCACCCTGGCTCGGCGGGGTCTTCTGGGCGCGCCGCGCGCCGACCGTACCCCAGTCGGTGGCGACGAAATCGACCTTCAGGCCGATGCTCTTGAGCAGCTCGGCGGTGACGTCGCCCATCGCCTTGGTCGCCGACATGTCCTGCGCCACCACGCAGATCACCGGCTCGCCATTGTAGCCGGACTCGGCGATGAGCTTCTTGGCGGCCGCGACGTTCTTCATCTTCAGCATGTCGCCACCGGCCTCGGTGTAGAGCGGCGTGCCAGGGGTGAAGAAGCCGGGCAACGGCTTCCAGAGCTTGTCGTCGTCGCCGACGATCGAGCGCATGAAGTCTTCCTGGTTCATCGCCGTCAGCACCGCCTGGCGCACCTTCAGATTGTTGAAGGGCGGGTGCAGGTGGTTCATGCGGAAGGCGCCGATATTGCCGAGCGGATCGCCGATATCGACGTTGATGTCCTTGTGAGCCTTGAGGACCGGCACGAGATCGGAGAGCGGGGTCTCCCACCAGTCGACCTCGCCGCTCTGCAGCGCCGCCGCTGCGGTCGCGGCATCGGGGATGATCACCCATTCGACGCGGTCGACCAGGATGTTCTTGCCGCCGGCGAGCCAGTCGGCCTTCTCGGAGCGCGGCACATAGTCGGCGAACTTCTCAAAGACGGCCTTGGCGCCCGGCACCCATTCATTGCGGGCGAACTTCATCGGCCCGGAGCCGACATATTCGGTGATTTGCGTGAACGGATCGGTCTTGGCGATGCGCTCGGGCATGATGAAGGAGCACGGCGCGTTGTTCTTGGCGAGCGCCAGCAGCATCTTGGGGAAGGGCTGCTTCAGCTGCCACTTCCAGGTGCGATCGTCGACTGCGGAGAGCTCGTTCTCGATCGCCCTGATCATCAGGCCCATCGGATCGCGGGCCTGCCAGCGCTTCAGGCTCTGCACCACGTCCTTGGCGAGCACCGGCGTGCCGTCATGGAACTTGAGGCCAGAGCGCAGCTTGAAAGTCCAGGTCAACCCATCGGCGGAGACCTCCTCGCCCTCGACCATCTGGCGCTGCGGCTGGAACTTCGAATCGATGCCGTAGAGCGTGTCCCAGACCAATGCTGCGGCATTGCGGACGACGTATTGCGTTCCCCAGATCGGGTCGAAATTGGCGAGATTGGCCTGCGGCACGAAACGCAGCGTCTTGGCTGCAGCGCCTTGCGAGAGCGCCGGCATGGCGAGACCGCCGGTTGCTGCCAGAACGCCGGTCCCGGCGGCGGTCTTCAGAAAATTCCTGCGGTCCATCTTGTACTCTCCCCTGAAGCGGCGGCGGCCTCTGATCGGGCGACCTTGCCTAGAGTGTGGGCAGAAAAACCTGCACCTGACAACACGCTTGACGGGTCGCTACGACAAGAATTGACCCTGCAGGGTTTGTGCCAGACGGAACCGGTTTGCGGCTCACGACATCGTTTGCAAGCAAACGACACGCAAAGCCGGGATGCCGTCGCAGAAAATTGCGCTGATCCACCTAAATCGATTTGATCGGCGCGTCGACGCGAGCAAAGGGCCGCGCCGCCTCGAAGGCCGCGGCGGCCTGCATCACGAGCTGATCGTTGCCGAAAGCCCCGACGATCTGCAGGCTCGCTGGCAATCCGGTCGAAGTCAGTCCGCACGGCACGGCAGCAGCCGGCTGCTGCGTGATGTTGAACGGGTAGGTCAGAGGTGTCCAGCGCGTCCAGTCTTCGCCATAAGCGCCGTGCTCGGGCGTATTGCGGCCGACGGCGAAGGCCGGCAGCGGCAGCGTCGGCGTCAGCAGGAGATCGAAACGCTCGTGGAATTGCGCCATCTGGTAGGCGAGCGCGTTGCGTTGATACAGCAGGGCATCGACATAGGCCGCGCTGTCGATCCGCTCACCCATCTCGGCAACCGCAACGAGGCCGGGGTCCATCTGGGCACGCCCTGCTGCATCTATGCTGCGCAAGCCCAGGGCCGCACCAGCGGACCAGAGCGTCATCAACGTCGCGATCGGGTCGTCGAAGCCGGGATCGACCTCCTCCACCGTCGCGCCAAGCTCGCGGAACGCCAGTGCCGCCGCGTGCGCCAGAGCCGCGATCTCGGGATCGACCGAAACGTCGCCGCCGAGGCGTGGCGACCAGGCGACGCGCAAGCCGCGCACACCGCGATCTAGCCCTGCCGTGAAATCGGGCGGCATGTCCTTGAAAGCGGTCATGTCACGCGCATCGGGACGGCCGATCGCATTCATGGCGAGGGCCGAATCGCGTACGGTGCGGGTGAGCGGGCCGAGATGGGCCAGGAAACCCATGACCGAGGCGGGCCAGGCCGGTACCCGGCCATAGGTCGGCTTCAGGCCGAAGACGCCGCAGAAGGCGGCCGGGATGCGGACCGAGCCGGCGCCATCGGTACCGAGATGGATGCAGCCGAGATTGAGCGCCGCGGCGACGGCTGCTCCCGACGAAGACCCGCCCGGGCCGGTCGAGACGTCCCAGGGATTGCGGGTAATGCCGGAGAGCGGTGAATCGCCGACGCCCTTCCAGCCATATTCCGGCATGCTCGTCTTGCCGAGGAAGACACAGCCAGCCTCGCGCAGGCGCGCCGTCGCTGGGGCATCCTGCTGGTACGGCGCGTCGGAGGCGACTGCCGAGCCGCGCCGCATCGGCCAGCCGGCAACGCCGAGATTGTCCTTGATCGTCACCGGCACGCCGTCGAGCGGACCGAGCGCCTCGCCTTTCAGCCAGCGCGCCTCCGCGGCCTCAGCCATGGCGAGCGTCACGCCCTCGTCGCGGACGACGAAGGCATTCACCTCCGGCTCGAAACGGTCGATGCGGGCGAGCGCGTCCCGGGCGACCTCGACCGGGGAGAGTTCGCGCGCGGCGTAGAGGCCGCCGAGCTCGGTGGCGGACAACGAAGCGATAGCGGTCATCGGCAGTATCCCCGTCAGGCGTTGGCGGCGCGCCAGGCGGCGCTGAGCAGGACATTGGCGCCGGCGACCATGTCGTCGTCGCTGCTGAGCTCGGCCGGGTTATGCGAGAGCCCGCCGATCGAGGGGATGAAGACCATCGCCGTCGGGCAGAGGCGCGACATCATCTGCGCGTCATGGCCGGCGCCCGAGATCATCCGACGAATCGGCAGGCCAAACTCGGCGGCGCTCGCCTCGACATTGGCGATCAGCTCCTCGGCGAAGGGTGTCGCCGGGAAGCGGGCGAGGTCACGGAAGCTGATCGCGATGTCGTCGCGCGCCGACAATTCGGCGCAGAACTTACGCACCGCCGCCTCGGCTTCAGCGAGCGGCGCATCCAACGGATTGCGCAGGTCGAGCGTCATCACCACGGTTTCCGGCACGACGTTGACGTTACCGGGCCGGATGCGAATCACGCCGGAATTGGCGAGCTGGCCCGGGATCGTCTTGGTCAGCTCGTTGGCGAAGATATTGATCCGCGCTGCGGCGAGGCCGGGATCCTTGCGATAGCGCATCGGCGTCGTGCCGGCATGGCTCGGCCGCCCGGTCAGGGTCAGCTCGAGCCAGCAGATCGCCTGAATGCCGGTGACGGCACCCAGCCCGCCGCCTTCGCTCTCCAGCACCGGCCCCTGCTCGATGTGCAGTTCGAGATAGGCATGCGCCGGCAGGAAGCCCGGCTGCTCCACACCGTGATAGCCGATGCGCTCCAGTTCGGTCCCGAGCACGGCGCCGTCGGCATCGAGCTCGGCGTGGGCGGCCTCGACACTCATGCCGCCGGCCCAGACATAGGATCCGAGCATGTCGGGATGGAAACGCGCGCCTTCCTCATTGGTGAAGGCGATCACCGCCATGTCGCGCTTGGGGGTCAGCCCAGCATCGCGCAGCGCCGCCAGCACCTCGACGCCGCCGATCACTCCGAGCGCGCCGTCGAAGCGACCGCCGGTACCGACCGTGTCGATATGCGAGCCCATGATCACCGCCGGCCCGTCTTCCTGGCCCTTGAGGATGCCGACGATGTTGCCGATCGCATCGACCCGAACATCGAGGCCGAGCGCCTTCAGCTCGCCGACCAGCCAGTCGCGGCCTTGCTTGTCCTCGTCGGTCAGCGCCAGCCGCCGGCAGCCGCCTTCCGGCGTCGCGCCGATCTTCGACAAGGCGGCCAGTCGCGATACCAGGCGCTCCCCATCGATCCGCAGGTTGGTGCTCATCTCGTCGGCTCTCCGCAGGCAGGCATGGTTTGGTCGAGATGCGCAGCAGGCAGGAACCGGGCCGTACGCGCAAGAGGCAGAATTAGCGTTGCCGCGCGGACCGGCAGCGCGCCCCGCGCAGAGCGCGGCTCGCCCCGGCGCGACAAGGGCTGTGAAGGAGCAATCTGCCCAGATAAAAGGCAGTCATGTCGCAGATTGCCCTTCCCTATCGGTCGGCGAGCCCCTGGCTCACCGAGGTCAAGGCCATGCTGGCGCTGAGCTGGCCGATGGTCCTGACCAATGTCGCGCAGACGGCGATGACGGCGACCGACGTCGTGATGATGGGCCAGCTCGGCCCGGACGCGCTGGCGGCCGGCGCGCTCGCCTCCAATCTCTACATGGCCTTCCTGATCTTCGGCATCGGCGTGATGGCGGCGGTTGCACCGATGGTTGCGATCGAGCTCGGACGGAACCGGCACTCGGTTCGCGATGTGCGCCGCACCGTGCGCCAGGGATTCTGGGTGGCGGCGACCATGGCCGGGCCGATGTGGCTCTGCCTCTGGCAGGCCGAAACGATCCTCAAGGCAATGGGCCAGGATCCGGCGCTGGCGAAGGCCGCCGCCTCCTATCTGCACACGCTGCAATGGGGGCTCCTGCCCTTCTATTGCTATCTCGTCCTGCGCGGCTTCCTGGCGGCGCTGCAGCGGCCGTTCTGGGTCTTCGTGACCGTGCTCTTCGCGGTCGTCTTCAACGCCTTCGCCAACTGGGTGCTGATGTTCGGACGGCTCGGCTTCCCGGCGCTCGGCCTGCCCGGCTCGGGGATGGCGACGGCGCTGGCCTCGACGCTGATGTTCGCCGGCCTCGCCATGGTGGTCTCTCTCGACCGGCGCTTCCGGCGCTATCACCTGTTCGGCCGCTTCTGGCGGCCGGACTGGAGCCGTTACCGCGCCTTCTGGCGGATGGGCCTGCCGATCGGCACGACGGTCGGCTTCGAGGTCTGGATCTTCAACGGCGCCGCCTTCCTGATGGGGCTGCTCGGCCCGACCTCGCTCGCCGCCCATGCGATCGCGATCCAGATCGCCTCGCTATGCTTCATGGTGCCGATGGGCATTGGCCAGGCCGGGACGGTCAGGGTCGGGCGCGCCTTCGGCGCCGGCGACAGCGAGGGCATCGCCCGGGCCGGTGCGACGGCGATCGTGCTCGCCACCGCCTTCATGTGCTTCACCGCCCTGCTGATGCTTCTCATCCCGCATTGGCTGGTCGTGCCGTTCCTCGACGCCAGCAAGCCGCGCGCCACCGAGGTGGCGCAGCTCGCCATGGTGTTCCTGTTCTATGCGGCGATCTTTCAGATCGTCGACGGCGTGCAGGTGGTCGGCGTCTCGATCCTGCGTGGCCTGCGCGATACGCGGGTACCGATGCTGTTTGCCGGCCTGGGATATTGGGGAATCGGCCTGCCGCTCTCGGCCGCTCTCGGCTTCCTGACGCCGCTCGCCGGCGTCGGCATCTGGATCGGGCTTGCGGTCGGGCTCGCGATCGTCGCCGCGCTGATGCTGGCGCGCTGGTTCGCCCGCGAGCGGCTCGGCCTGACAAAGGGCGCCAGCGCGCGAGCCTCGTAGAGTTAACTGCCTCTTATTCGCAAGAATTCGCTAACTCTGGGTTGCACTTCCACATGAATTGGCGGAGAATCTCCGAAACGATCCCTCATGCTGCAACGCTGAAGGGGGGAAGGTCGTGACGCCGCAAGATATCGCGCTGGTACGGTCGAGCTTCGCGCAGCTGCATCGGCGCAAGATCGAGACGGCATGCCTGTTCTATGAGCGGCTGTTCACCACCGCGCCCAGCACACGGGCGCTCTTCAAGACGGATATCCAGGGCCAAGCGGCCAAGCTGATGGAAACGCTAACGGTCGCGCTCGCCATGCTCAACGACCCCGGCGGCCTCAATGTCCTGCTCGCGCGACTGGGCGAGCGCCATCGCAACTATGGCGTCCAGCCGGAGCACTACGAGGCTGTCGGCAGCGCCCTGCTCTGGACCCTGGAGACGTCGCTGGGGGCCGACTTCACCACACAGACGAGAGCCGCCTGGACCGAGCTCTACGGCCAGATGGCGAAGACGATGTTGTCTGCCGAAACACCAAGCCGACGTTCGGCCTAGCGCTTCCTAGAACTCTTCCCAGCCATCGTCTCCGGCGCGACCGTTAGCGGCCTTGCGGGCCGGAGCAGGCGCCGGACGCTCGCGGCGTGGTGCGGCGGCCTTGCTCTGGGCGAAGGCGGCCTCGGCGAGCTGGCGCAGCCGCTCGGGCTCAGATTCGGGCGCCGTCGCGGCGGTGGGCGCAGACGGCCTGACGCTGGGCCTGGCTATGCGGGTGGCCACCGGCCTAGCGACGGGGACCGCCGCAGCCGGAGCACGGGCAAGCCCATTGTCTCCCGTCCGGAAGCTCGCCACCAGCGTGTTGAGCTCGCCGATCCGGCCTGACAGCGCCCCGGCCGAGGCGGCGCTCTGTTCGGCGAGCGCCGCGTTGGCCTGCGTCATCTCGTCAAGATGGGCAACCGCCTGGCTCATTTCGTCGATGCCATGGGCCTGCTCGGCCGAGGCCGCCGAGATCTCCTGGATCGTGCCGGTGACCTTCTGCGAGGCCGACAGGATCTTCTCCAGCGAGTCGCCGGCCCGGCGCACCAGCTTGACGCCGGTCTCGACCTCACTGTTCGAGGAGGAGATCAAGCCGGAGATGTCCTTGGCCGCCTCGCTGGAGCGCTGGGCGAGGGTGCGGACCTCGCTCGCCACCACGGCGAAGCCCTTGCCGGCATCGCCGGCGCGGGCGGCTTCGACCGCCGCGTTCAGCGCCAGCAGATTGGTCTGGAAGGCGATGTCGTCGATCACCCGGATGATGTCGGAGATCTTCTTCGAGGCCTCTTCGATCCGGGCCATGGCCGCGACGGCTTCGCCGGCGATGGCGCCGCCGTCCTGGGCCGCCTTCATCGCCTCCTCCGCGATCGCCGCCGCCTGGCGCGCGCCTTGCGCCGAGGCCTTCACCGAGGCCGCCAGTTCCTCCGTCGTCGCCGCTGTCTCCTCCAGCGAAGAGGCCTGCTCCTCGGTGCGCTTCGACAGGTCGTCCGCGCCGGTGTTGATCTCGCGTGCCGCCATGCCGACCTCCGAAGACGTCAGCTGGATCGTCCGAACCGTCGTGGCGAGCCGCTCGATCGTCTCGTTGACCGCGTCCTTCAGCTCGGCGAAGCGGCCGTGATAGGCCGTCGGCACCTGCCGGGTGAGGTCCCCCGTCGCCAGCGCGCGCAACACCTCGACGAACTCGGTCGTGGCATTGTCGACCACGGCGTTGATCTCGTTGATGCCGGCAACCAGTTTCTGCATCTGCTCATCGGCGTCTTCGATCTGAAGCCTCGCCGAGAAATCGCCTGCCGCCGCAGCCGCGACAACTTCCCCCACATCCGAGACAACCGACGCCATCGCATCGGCCGAGCGGATCCGCGCCGCCGAAGCGGCCCGCTCCTGCTCCTGCAGCAGCGCGACCTGCTCAGTGCTCTGGCGCAGCACGGCGACGGCACGCGCCATGTCGCCGATTTCGTCCTGCCGCTTGGTGTGCGGAACCGCGATGTCAGTCTCGCCGGTGGTGAGTCGGCTCATGCTGGCACCGAGATCGAGCAGCGGACGGGTGATCGAGCGTTGCGCGAACAGCACTGCCGCTGCGATCGAGGCAATCAGCGTCGAGAGCAGTATCAAAGGCAGAATCCACTGGATCTGACGCGTGAAATCGGCCGCCTCGGCGCCGAGCCTGCTGCCCACCTCCTCATTGCGCTTGCCGAAGGCGACCAGCTGGTCGTTCAACGCCTTTCGGTTGGCCCGGTTCAGGTCGTTATTGCCCTGCTGGTTGGCGGCGGCGGTCGAGACCTCGCGACCGAGCCGGATGGTCTCGCTGCGGAAGGCGATGAACTCCTCGACCGATTTCTGCAGCTTGAGCGCGGTCTCGCGTTCTGCCGCCGGCACCAGGGCGACCAGATCGGCGGCGAGCTTGCGCATCACCGGGAAGCGCGCCTCCTTCGGCTTGGCGAAGGCCTCAGCCTCCTTGGCATCCTTCGACATGTAGATGCCGCGGGAATCCATCACCACGGCGAAGACCTGCGTATTGATCCGTTCAGTCACCAGCGTGATCTCGCCCTGAATGTCGGAGCGCGCATTGAGGTCGCTGGAGCGCGAAAGAGCATAAAGGCTCAGGGCCGCCGAGAGGATCGCGCCCGCGGCGACGATCCCCAGCATCGCCAGCACCTTGAAGCGGATCGATTTCATATTCTTGCTCGTGCTTCCGCACGGTCGGAGCGTGACCGGCGCATAAACTTTCGGCATGAACAGGCACCGAAGCCGATGAGGCTTAAAAAGCTTTGCCGGTAACGGTTAAAGGGCCCTTTAAAACGGTTTCAATTCCAGGAATTCTGGCTCAAAACACGGCATAAACACTCCTTTCTTGCTGCATAAGCAGGCATGCGCACGCACAGATGGCAATCCCACCGCCATGCGGTGCCAGCATACCTCACTGTGACATTCCAGCCACGCTCTGCGTTGGCCATAGTTTCGCCACATCCTTTTCACCCCACCGCCATGCCAAGCCGTGAAGTGGAAGGGGTCAGCCGACGGGAACTCATTGGAACTTGTCGGCAATTCGCATGTTTCCGCTGCCAGCCGTCCCACAAAGAGCCGAGTTATGTCCTCCCCCCAGCCTGATGCCTCCGCCACCTGTTCCCGCCGCCGCTTCCTGACGATGGCCTCGGCCTTCTTGCCCGTCGGCCTGGCCGGCTGCGTCACCGGCCCGCAGCAGCCCTTCGAGGCGCGCACACCGACCCATCAGAACGCCGCCTTCCTGTCGATGTATGACGAGCGGCCGGACGAGAGACATCCGCTGCCGGCGACCGACATCGACGAGGTCGACACGCGCTTCCTGCGCCAGGAGGTCAACTACCGGACCCCGGAGGCACCGGGCACGATCATTGTCGATACCTCGGCCCGCTTCCTCTACCTGGTGCGCGAGAACGGCCGCGCCATCCGTTACGGCATCGGCGTCGGCAAGCAGGGCATGTCCTGGCGCGGCCGCGCTACCGTGGCCCGCAAGGCGGAATGGCCGCGCTGGACGCCGACTGCCGCCATGGTCGCCCGCGAGCCCGAGCGGAACAGGCCTTGGGCCGGCGGCATGGCCGGCGGGATCGAGAACCCCCTCGGTGCGCGTGCGCTCTACCTCTACCAGGGCAATCGCGACACGCTCTACCGCATCCATGGCACTACCGAACCGTGGTCGATCGGCAAGGCCGTATCCTCCGGCTGCATCCGCCTGTTCAACCAGGACATCATCGATCTGCACAGCCGCGTTCCGACCGGCACCACGGTGGTCGTGCTGAACCGCAATCCGATCTCCGAGCCGGAGCTCGACGAGACCGACGCGCCGCTGCCGCCGGACGACATCTGAGATCTAGAGCGTTTCCGGCAAACACAGGTTCGCCTCCAAGGCTCTATCTCCTTGTTTCAAGCAATTCCGGACGCAAAACCGCTACGCACTTTTGCTGGAATTGCTCTAGTCCCATCCCACCCGGCCTACCCCGAAGGCAGCTGTTGCAGCTGCCTTCGGCCATGTCGTCACGCCAGCGTTACCCACGATCCCCATACCGCGCGGAAAGCCGATGCGCGCGGCAGCGATTTGCCTCGGCGCAGTTTTGCGATACGCCCTGCGGGCCGGCAGGCCGCCGGCCGGATGGTGAGAACGCCAGATGCGCGTGACGATGATCGGTTCAGGCTATGTCGGCCTGGTCTCGGGAGCCTGCTTCGCCGATTTCGGCCATGAGGTGACCTGCGTCGACACAGATGCCGGCAAGATCGCGGCCCTGAAGCGCGGTGAGATCCCGATCTTCGAACCCGGCCTCGACGACCTCGTCGCCAACAATGTCCGCGCCGGGCGGCTCTCCTTCACCACCGAGCTCGCCGGACCGGTCGCGGCGGCCGATGCCGTCTTCATCGCCGTCGGCACGCCTTCGCGCCGCGGCGACGGCCATGCCGACCTCTCCTATGTGCACCAGGCGGCGCGCGACGTCGTCGCGGCGATCGAGGGCTTCACCGTCGTCGTCACCAAGTCGACCGTGCCGGTCGGCACCGGCGACGAGGTCGAGCGGATCATGCGCGAGGCCCGGCCCGACGCAGACTTCGCTGTCGTCTCCAATCCGGAATTCCTGCGCGAGGGCGCCGCGATCGCGGACTTCAAACGGCCCGACCGCATCGTGATCGGGACCGAGGACGACCGCGCCCGCAAGGTGATGGAAGATATCTACCGGCCGCTCTATCTCAATGCCGCGCCGCTGCTGTTCACCGCGCGGCGAACGTCGGAGCTGATCAAATACGCCGGCAACGCGTTCCTCGCGACCAAGATCACCTTCATCAACGAGATCGCCGACCTGTGCGAGCGGGTCGGCGCCAATGTCCAGGAGGTGGCGCGCGGCATCGGCCTCGACAACCGCATCGGCGGCAAGTTCCTGCATGCGGGGCCCGGCTATGGCGGCTCCTGCTTCCCGAAGGACACGCTCGCTTTGATCAAGACGGCGCAGGATATGGAAAGCCCCTTGCGCCTGGTCGAGACGGTGGTCGCGGTCAACGACCAGCGCAAGCGGGCGATGGCGCGCAAGGTGATCGCGGCCTGTGGCGGCTCGGTCAGGGCCAAGCGCATCGCCATCCTCGGCCTCGCCTTCAAACCGAACACCGACGACATGCGCGAGGCGCCCTCGCTCTCGATCGTGACGGCGCTGCTCGACGCGGGCGCCGAGGTCACCGCCTATGACCCCGAGGCGATGGCCAGCGCCAAGGCGCTGATGCCCGAGATCACCTACGCGCCCGACGCCTATTCCTGCCTCGATGGTGCCGATGCGCTGGTGATCGTGACCGAATGGGACGCCTTCCGCGCGCTCGATCTCGGCCGCGTCAAGGCAGCGCTGCGTCACCCCGTCGTGGTCGATCTGCGCAACATCTACCGCTCCGGCGAGATGCACGCGCGCGGCTTCACCTATGTCAACGTCGGCAACGCCTGAAGGCAGGTCTTTTTCGGCGCAACAGAAAGGCGCCGAGGCACCGCCTTGATAGCGTCATAAGCCGTCACCACCTTTCGATGCGACAGGGCGACCGCCTTGTCCAACATCGAGAGGAGATGACGATGACGCCGCAAGAACGCGACGTGATCGCCGGGATTTTCGACCGCCTGCGTCAGGCGGCCAACCAGCCCCGCGACCCCGAGGCTGAGCGTTTCATCGCTGACCGCCTCCGCGAGCAGCCCTATGCCGTCTATGCGATGGCGCAGTCGGTCTATGTGCAGGAGCAGGCGCTCACCAGCATGCAGGGCCAGATCGAGCAGTTGCAGGCCGAGGTCGAGCAGTTGCGCAATCAACCGCCTGCACCGGCTCCAGCCCAGCAATCTGGCGGCTTCCTGTCGGGCATCTTCGGTGGCGGCGGCGCGAGCCAGCCGGCCCGCAGCGGCTCGGTGCCATCCTTCCCGCAGCGCGGCCAGCCGCAACCGGCCTCCCCGCCCTGGGGCGGCCAGCCGGGCAACCAGGGCATGGCGCCGCAGCAGGGCACGGCCGCTGCACCCGCACCCGGCACCTGGCAGAACCAGCCGGCGCAGCAGCCCCCGGCTCGCGGCGGCGGCGGCTTCATGGCAAGCGCGCTGACGACGGCGGCCGGCGTTGCCGGCGGCATGGTTGCTGGCAACATGCTGATGAATGCGCTCGGCGGCAACAAGAGCGCAGCGAGTGAGGCCAAGCCGGCCGAGGCGAGCACCGCGCAGAACAAGGACGCCTCGCAGAACAGCGATGCGGCCAAGGATACCCAGACGGCGGCCGACCAGCAGCCCGCTGCAGAGCCGCAGCAAGCCCAGCCGGAGCCCACTTATCAGGACGCCAGCTATGACGACGGCAGCTATGACGACGGCTCCGGCGGCGGGGACGACGACTGGGCCTGAGACGCCTACTGCCCCACTAAAAATAATGAGACCCGCCTGGCGACAGGCGGGTCTTTTTCTTTGCGCGCCGTATCGGGCGTTTCAGATCACCAGGACCTTGGCGCCGACACGCACCCGCTCGTAGAGGTCGACCACGTCCTCGTTATTCATGCGGATGCAGCCGGAGGAGACGGCCTGGCCGATCGTGTTCGGCTCGTTGGTGCCGTGGATGCGATAAAGGGTCGAGCCGAGATACATGGCGCGCGCGCCCATCGGATTTTCGGGGCCGCCGGCCATGAAGCGCGGCAGATCGGGCCGGCGCTTCAGCATCTCCGCCGGCGGCGTCCAGCTCGGCCATTCGGCCTTGCGTGTCACAGACTTCATGCCGGCCCATTCGAAGCCGGGACGGCCAACGCCGATGCCGTAGCGCAAGGCCCGGCCGCCGGGCTGGACCAGGAAGAGGAAGCGCTGCGGCGTGTCGATGATGATGGTGCCCGGCTTGTGCGGGCCGTTATAGGCGACTTCCTGCTTCTGGAAGCGCGGATCGAGGGTGCGTGCGATCGGCCGTTCGGCCGGCATCGGCTCGCCGAGCGCGGCGGAGCGACGCTCGCGGCGCGGCTCCATCGGGTCGCCCTGGATCGGAACCGGCGCCTCATAATCGGACAGGCGGCGCATCGCCGGCTGCTGGCCATAGGCGCCGCGCTGCGGCCGGTTGTAGACGGCGCCGCCACGGCCATAGCTGGGGTCCTGCCCCGTCATCAGCATCTCGATGAAGCCGCCGCCATACTGGCCGCGGGCCGTGGAGTTCGTGACCATCGGATCGGCCGGCCGCCAATAGGTCTGGGCGCTGGCCGGCCCCGACAGCTGCAGGGCACCGCCGAGGACGACGAGGGAAACGAAATAGAGCGGACGCATGACGCAACTCTCTCGACACAACAGGCGAGAA
Organism: Allobosea sp. Tri-44; assembly: GCF_004123845.1. GTDB lineage: Bacteria > Pseudomonadota > Alphaproteobacteria > Rhizobiales > Beijerinckiaceae > Allobosea. The sequence continues at coordinate 455,828 of NZ_NBDP01000030.1, forward strand.
GCGTGAGGCGATGCGTTGAAATGAATGGTGAATCGTTGACTCTGCCCGGCCCGGAACCGGCTTAATCGCTCGAATTCCGGCGATTAACCTTAGCGATCGGCGAGCAAACGCGGTAAATGCCTGGTTCACGCGGTCCGCTTGCGCAAGGCCAGCCACAGCCGCAACAATGTCCGGCAGCGCGCCACGTCGAAGGCCAGCATCAGCCCGCCATAGATGGCGGCGCCGAGCGCGGCCTGCAGCAACAACTCCGGCAAGGGCGGGAGGCGGCCGGAGAGCGGCCAGACAACCGCCACCATGACCGCGACCGCCGCGACGATGATGCCGATCTCCCGCCAGTTCGGGCGGACCGGGAGCGAGCGCAGCCCCACCCAGCCGGTGATGACGAGGACGACGAGGAAGCTGATGGTCTGGCCGAGCGCATAGCGCTCCGGGCCGAGCGTGCCGGCGGCGAAGACCAGGGCGACATTGGCGAGAAGGCCGGTGCAGGCCGCCAGCGTCACCAGGCCCGTGCGCTTGCCAAGCAGGAAGACCGGATAGAGCCCGCCGGCGAAGATGGTGAGCGCGACGAAACCGGGCAGCAGCAGCAGCATGTAGGCGGCGAAGTGGCCATGGAAAGCCACCGGCACGAGCAGCTTTTCGAAAGCCGGCAGCACCAGGAATAGGCCGGCGGCCACCGGCAACGCCACCATCAGCACGATCACGAGGTTGGCGGCGATGCGCCTTTGCGCGGCGCGGCGGCCCTTCGCCTCATCCAGCCGCAGCACCTCGCGCAGCATGACGATCTCGAGCGTCGCGGCGAGCGTGCCGAACAGGCGCAGGCCCATATCGGCCGCGAGCGAGAAATAGCCGGCCTCGGCAAAGCCATAGGCATCGGCGAGCAGCGAGCGGTTGAGCAGCGGGATCAGCGAATAGATCGCGTTCGCGCCGACGATCGGCAGCGCGTAGCGCGCGAAGTCGAGCGCGAGGTCGCACCGTGCCGCCGACCAGGAGAGCGGCGCGTCGGCGAGCGCACGGCGCACCGCCAGCAGCGCCGCCATGGCGCTGATGACACCGCCGAACATCACGACCGTCGGATCGCGCGTCCACCAGGCACCGCCGACCATCAAAAGCAGCGCCAGCACGTTCTTGACGATGATCAGGCGGGCATAGGCCGCATCGAGGAAACGGGCGCGGGCGATGGCGCCATGATAGTCGAACAGGCCGGCGCAGATGCCACCCAGCACCGAGGCGGCGACCAGCATGGCCGGCAGGCCGAAATCGACCCCGGCGACGATGGCCGCGACGAGCAGCCCGGTGAGCGCTATGGTCATGCCTGCGCTCAGTACATCGAGGGTCGCCCCGATCTGCGGCTGTTCCTCGCGGCTCTTCTGCGAGTAGAAGCGGACGGCAGACAGTCTTATCCAGTCGAGCAGCGCGGTGTTGAGCACGACGATGATCGCCGCGCCGATGGCATAGCGGCCGAATTCGGCGGGGCCGAGGAAATAGGCAATGAGCAGCCCGAGGGCGAAGTTCAGCCCGGCATTGATCACGAAGGGCAGGAGAACGGTCATGACGCCATCGCGAAGGGGCAGGCCAGCTTGGCACTGGCAACGCATGACTGCGCTGATTCCGCCCAATCGCCAAACCGCAGGTTCCCAGGCGGACGCCGACCAGTCCTCGCCCTCCGCCATCGCGGCAAGCTGAGCCGATGCCGGGCGATCCGCTGTTCTATCTCGTCGGCTGGGCGACGACCTTGCTCGTCGGCATCGGCAAGGGCGCCTTCGGCGGCGGGCTCGCCATCCTCGGCATTCCGCTGCTGGCGCTGGTGGTCGATCCCTTGCAGGCGGCGATCATGGTCGCGTTGCTGGTCGCGGCGATGGACCTTGTCGCCATCGGCAGCTTCGGCGCCTCGACCTGGTCGAAGAAGGATCTCGTCTGGCTGATACCCGGCCTGATCACCGGCATCGCGATCGGCTACGCGGTCTTCCTCATCGTCGATGCGCGCATCGTCACGCTGATCATCGGGCTCGTCACCCTCGCCTTCACGGCCCATTGGTTCCTGCGCGGACGCGTCGCGCCTCCCGGCCAGCTACCCGTCTCGCCGCCTTTGGCGCTGTTGGCCGGCACCGCTTCGGGCTTCACCACCTTCGTTGCTCATGCGGGTGGGCCGCCCGTAGCCATGTACCTGCTGGCGCGCGGGCTCTCCAAGACCGCCTTCGTCGGCACGACCATCGCCTTTTTCATGCTCGGCAACCTCCTGAAGCTGCCGCCCTATATCGCGCTGGGCTTAAAGCAGCCGCAGGCGCTCTGGGCGGCGCTCGCTTTGCTGCCGGCCGCGCCGATCGGCGTCTGGATCGGGCGCTGGCTGCATGATCGGCTTGACCAGAAGCGGCTGTTCTTCGCCTGCTATCTCCTGCTCGCCGTGGCGGCGCTGAAACTGACGGCCGATGCCGCGCTGGCATTGCTGCGATAGCAGCATGGCAGGAGCGCGAGCGACCCATCTTTGCAGCGGGCCACATTGGCCCTAAGCGATCCATCATGATCGCCCTGCCCGCCCTTCGCGACGCCACCGACGCCGATTCGGAACCGCTCGCCGCCTTGATCTCCGCGACCTTCGCCGAATATCCGAACTGTTTCTTCGACTGGTCGGAATTCCCGGAGCTGCGCCGCCCGGCCAGTCACTATGCCGAGAAGGGCGGCAGGCACTGGGTCGCGGATGGGCCGGATGGCCGCGTCGTGGGCTCGATCGCCGTCGTTCCCGTGCCGGACCAGAACGCGGTCGAGCTGTTCAAGGTCTATGCCGACCCGAGCCAGCGCGGCAGCGGACTGGCGCAGGCGCTGTTCGCACGCACACTCGCCTTCGCCGAGGCCGGCGGCTATGGCGAGATGATGCTGTGGTCGGACAGCAAGTTCACCCGCGGCCACCGCTTCTATGAGAAGCTCGGCTTCGTGCGCTGGCCGGGCGAGCGTTATCTCGCCGACATCTCCGCCACCTGGGAATACCATTTCCGCAAGCCGCTCGCCGCGGCCCGGCCATGAACCCCAACACCGCGCTGCGGGCAGCGTTCGGCATCGCGCTGCTCACCGCGATGGACGCGGTGATCAAGGCGCAGATGCAACAGCATCCGTTCCTGCTGGCGCTGTTCATGCGCTTTGCCATGGGCGGCCTGTGCGCGCTCGTGGTGCTCGCCTTCCTGCGTCCCACCTTTCCGACGCGCGCCAGCCTGATCGGCAATACGGTGCGCGTGCCGGTGGTGATCCTGACCGCCGGCAGCTTCTTCTATTCGGTCTCGGTGCTGCCACTGGCCGAGGCGCTGACGCTGTCCTTCCTCGCGCCGGTCTTCGTCGCCCTGCTCGGGGCCCTGATCCTGAAGGAACGGCTCGACGGGCGCATCCTGCAGGCGCTCGGCTTCGGCCTCGCCGGCATGCTGGTGATGGTCTGGCCGCGTTTGAAGGGCGGCGTCACCGGCGCCGAGCTCGGCGTCGCCGCTGCGCTGTTCTCCGCGGTCTCCTATGCCTTCAACCTGATCCTGCTGCGGCGGATCGCGGTGAAGGAACATCCGGCGATCATCGTGCTGTTCCAGAATGCCGGGCCGGCGCTGTGCCTGGCCTGGCCAGCCTATTTCGTCTTCATGCCGATGAGCGGCGGCGATCTGCTCGCTTATCTTGGCGCCGGCGCACTCGGCGTCGCCGGGCATCTCTCGCTGACCTCGGCCTTCGCCCGGGCGCCCGCCTCGCGATTGGCGCCGATCGAGTACACGGCGCTGATCTGGGCGAGCCTGCTCGGCTGGTTCGTCTTCGGCGAGGTGCCACTCTGGACCACCTTTGCAGGCGCGGCCCTGATCGTCGCCGGTGCCTTCGCCGTAAGCCGGCGCTGACCCCGCCGCAAAATCGCCTGCTTGGTCGGACTTCTGCACGGAACGCCTCAAGGGAAGCGCACGCCGCTCATGCCCTCCTTCCGCACCAACGGCGATTGATCAGGGCATGCAGCGCCCCGGCCCCGCTGTTCGCGCCCTTCGCGAACCCGGCCTGGCCGTCGCGCTCTGCCTGCATCTTGCCTTGCTTGGCGCCCTGCTCGCTGTCCGAGCCTTCAGCGGCTTCGTTCCGGTAAGCGAGGCAAGCGTCGAGGTCGAACTGGTCGGACCGGAGGCGTTGACGCCGACCTCACCACCACCACCGGCGCCGGTGCGGGCGCCCGCCCCTCCACAGGCCGCTGAGATCGTGCCGCCCCCGCAAGCGGCCCCTGACACTCCACCCTCCGAGAAGCCGGCCGTCCCGCCCGTTCCACCACCGGCCGAGCCACCGGCGATGATCACGGCCCGGGTGCTGCATTCCGAAAGCGTGCTGGCCAATCCGCGCAGCCGCGGGACGCGCGAAGCGCTGAAGACGCTCGACGCGGCCGAGCGCATCGAGCAGCTCTGCAATCTCGAGGCGATGAGCCAGATCCATGCCTGGAAGGCGGAGTTCGAGCCCGACCGCGTCGTGGCTTTCGCCATGGCCGGCACGAGGCAGTCGAAGACTGCGCTGGAAGCGGACGGAGCTGCCTTCCGCAGCCGCAAGCAATGGTATGGCTTGCGGTTCCGCTGCGAGATGGCGGCGAACGGCAAGGTCGCCGGCTTCCAGTTCCGCGTCGGCGAGGCGATCCCGCGCAGCGAATGGGCGGCACATGATCTGCCGCCCGAGCATTAATCTGTTGCGGTCGCCTCAGGCCGGCTTGCTGCAATAGGCCTCGAGCCGGTAGCCGTCGGGATCGACGACGAAGGCGGCGTAGTAGTCGGGACCATAGGACTCGCGCAGGCCCGGCTTGCCATTGTCGCTGCCGCCTGCTGCCAGCGCCGCGGCATGGAAGGCGTGGACGCTCTGGCGCGTCGGCGCGACGAAGCAGAAATGCAGGTTCGACTCGCGGTCCGGCGGCACCGGCGCCGAGGCCGCCCCGATCCAGAGCCCGACACTGCCCTTGCCATAGCCGAGCGAGCTTTCGTCGGCGCTCAGGCAGTCATAGCCGAGGGCGCCGAGCGCGGCGTCGTAGAAGCGCTTGGTGCTGGCGATCTCGCGAACGCCGATGGAAACGTGATCGAACATGGCTTGTCTTCTCCCTGTCAGGTCTTGATGCGCTTGGCGCGGACATCGGCCTGGATCTGCCAGCTCGCGCCGCCATCGCGCGAGTGGTCGCCGATCCAGTGAAACGAGTCCGGCGTGATCTCGGTGAAGCGCCAGCGGATCGCGGTGCCGTCCTCGAGCTTGCCGTGCTGGACGATGTCCTTGCCATCGGCGCGGCCTATCTGGTGCGTGTAGTATTGCTTGACCGGGTCGTTCCAGCGGATGTGCCAGGCGTCCTGGTCGGGGTCGTAGATGCGCAGCGTCGTGCCGTGGAAGAAGCCGGGCAGGCTCCAGACATCCTGCACGGCGCGCCCATCGAGCACCCAGCCGAAGCGGATTTCACCCCTGGCCTCATGACGCTGGCTATCGTCGGTGTGGATCACCGCCTCCATGGTCCAGGCGCCGACAAACTGGCCGTAGAGGGCGAGCTTCTCCGCATATTCGGGCGCCGGCCCGTCAGCGATGAGAACATCGGCCAGCGTCGATGGCGCTGCTGTCATGATCGGACTCCGTCTTGATCAACTTGGCGCCAGCTAGACCCGAAGCCCCGGGCCTTGCTTGGGAAAAACTGCTAAACTCGTCAGCATGACCGCGACCGCTCATCTTCTGGCTTCAGGCCCCGGCTGGCGGGTCAGCGATATCGTCTGCACCGCCGGCCCGAAGGACCGCGCCTTCGAGGAAGAGCATCCGCATCATTGCATCGCCATCGTCCGCAGCGGCTCGTTCCGGTACCGCTCGACGCAGGGCAGCGCTGTCCTGGCGCCGGGCTCGCTGCTGCTCGGCAATCGCGGCGCCTGCTTCGAATGCGGCCATGAACATGCGACCGGCGACCGCTGCCTCGCCTTCCAGTTCGAGCCGGCCTATCTCGAAGGCATCATCGCGGCGGTGCCCGGTGCCCGGCGCAACGATTTCGGGCTGGCACATCTCCCGCCGCTCCCTGCGCTGGCTGGCCTCCTGGCCGAAGCGGAAGCCATTACTGATGATCCCGACAGGCTCGAGGAGACCGCTATGCGCCTTGCCGGCACCGTGGCGAGCGTGCTGTCGGGCGAGAAGTCTGTAGCCGAGCGGCCAAGCGCCCGCGACCAGCGGCGGATCACGCGGGCGCTGCGCCACATCGAAGGGCATTGCGAAGAGGCGCTCTCGCTCGATGCGCTGGCCAGGCAGGCGGCGATGAGCCCCTATCATTTCCTGCGCACCTTCCGGGCGCTGATCGGGATGACGCCGCACCAATATGTGCTGCGCACTCGCCTGCACCGGGCGGCATTGCTGCTGCGCCGGAGCGAGCTACCAGTCGCCAGCATCGCCTTCGATTGCGGCTTCGGCGATCTTTCGACCTTCAACCGCCGCTTCAAGCGGGTGATGGGCGCGAACCCGAGCGACTATCGCAGAGCCTGAGCGGCGCTCAGCGCTTCGCGCCGAAGATCATGCAGGTCTCGGTCCCATGCGCCAACAGCTTGCCCTGCGCATCGACCAGCTTGCCCTCGCTCGTCGCGACCGAGCCGCCGCGGTGGATCAGCCTGCCCTCGCAGCGCACCGGGCCGTTTCCCGGCATGACCGGGCGGACATAGTTCAGCTTCATCTCCAGCGTGGTGTAGCCCTCACCGGCCCGCAGCGTCGAATGCACGGCGCAGGCCATGGCGGAATCGAGGATGGTGGCCGTCCAGCCGCCATGGATCGTCCCGAGCGGATTGAAGAAGCGCGGCGAGGGCGTGCCGACGAAGACCACCCTGCCCTCCTCGACTTCGGCGATGTCGAAATCCATCGCATCGGCGAAGGGCGGGCCGGGATGGCGCCCCTCGATCACCCCGCGCAGGAAGGACACGCCATCCTCCGCGAGCAGAACATCGCGGCTGACGACACCGATCTCACGGGACATGTCCGACTCCATCTCTATCGTGTAGATGCACGATAGAGATGGCTGACCGACTCGGTCAAGCTTGCACGCGCGGCTCAGCCGACCTGCCTTGCCGCCCGCCGGATCGCCTTGAGATTGTCGCGCGTCTCGCTCCAGCGTTCCTGGCCAAGCCCGCCCTCGATCCTGTCCTGCGCCGCGCGCCAATAGGGGATCGCCGCCTCGATCGCGGCGCGGCCCTTCTCGGTCACGGCATAGGTCAGCGCCCTGCCCTTGCAATCGACCGGCTCGATCAGCTTCTCGGCTGCGAGGAGTTGCAGGTTGCGGGTCAGCGAGGTCCGCTCCAGCGCGAAGCGGTCGGCGAGCTCGGTGACCGAGCGCCAGGCACCAGTCGAGAGCGCCGAGAGCAGTACGAACTGGGTGATCTTGAGGCCGCTCGGCCGCATCGCCTCGTCATAGGCGCGGGTCACGGCCCGCGCGGTCATGCGGACATGCAGCACGACACAGGAGCGGGCGATGTCGTCGAGGTGGAGATCGTGCGCTGGCGTCGTCATCTCGCCACGATAGCCGGTTTAACGTGCGGCCGCAGCAGGCAGATCGGCGGCCGGTTGCCGCGTTCACCTTTTGCGCGGCGGTTTCCTTGACTCCTGCGGGCCTCAGGCCTATCTCCGCGACGTCCGTTAGCACTCACTTGGTGAGACTGCTAACAGATCCCTTTCACGGGCCAAACTCGAGCCCGTCCAGAATACGACCGAGAGGAAGACAGAACCATGAAGTTCCGTCCGCTGCATGACCGCGTTGTGGTCCGTCGCCTTGATGGCGAAGAGAAGACCAAGGGTGGCATCATCATCCCCGATACCGCCAAGGAAAAGCCCCAAGAGGGCGAAATCGTCTCCGTCGGCCCCGGCGCCCGCGACGAAGCCGGCAAGCTGGTTGCCCTCGATGTCAAGAAGGGCGATCGCGTCCTCTTCGGCAAGTGGAGCGGCACCGAAGTCAAGATCGACGGCCAGGATCTCCTGATCATGAAGGAATCCGACATCATGGGCGTCATCGGCTGAACAGCCTGACGTTCCTTCAAGCCCTCAATCAGGAGTAGTCTCATGGCTGCCAAAGAAGTCCGTTTTTCCACTGATGCCCGCGACAAGATGCTGCGCGGCGTCGAGATCCTGAACAACGCCGTCAAGGTCACGCTTGGTCCCAAGGGCCGCAACGTCGTGATCGAGAAGTCGTTCGGCGCCCCGCGCATCACCAAGGACGGCGTCACCGTCGCCAAGGAGATCGAGCTCGCCGACAAGTTCGAGAACATGGGCGCCCAGATGGTGCGCGAAGTGGCCTCGAAGCAGAACGACGCCGCCGGCGACGGCACCACGACCGCTACGGTTCTCGCCGCCGCCATCATGCGCGAAGGCCTGAAGTCGGTCGCCGCCGGCATGAACCCGATGGACCTGAAGCGCGGCATCGACCTTGCGGTCGAGGCGATCGTTTCGGACCTGAAGAAGAACTCCAAGAAGGTCACCTCGAACGCGGAAGTCGCGCAGGTCGGCACGATCTCGGCGAACGGCGACGAGTCGGTCGGCAAGATGATCGCGACCGCGATGCAGAAGGTCGGCAACGAGGGTGTCATCACCGTCGAGGAGGCCAAGACCGCCGAGACCGAGCTCGACGTCGTCGAGGGCATGCAGTTCGACCGTGGCTATCTCTCGCCCTACTTCATCACCAATGCCGAGAAGATGGTCGCCGAGCTCGAGGACCCCTACATCCTCATCTTCGAGAAGAAGCTGTCGTCGCTCCAGGCGATGCTGCCGATCCTCGAGGCCGTCGTGCAGACCGGCAAGCCGCTGCTGATCATCGCCGAGGACGTCGAGGGTGAGGCTCTCGCCACGCTCGTCGTCAACAAGCTCCGTGGCGGCCTGAAGGTCGCGGCCGTCAAGGCTCCGGGCTTCGGTGACCGCCGCAAGGCCATGCTCGAGGACATCTCGATCCTGACCGCCGGCCAGATGATCTCGGAAGACCTCGGCATCAAGCTCGAGACCGTGACGCTCAACATGCTCGGCCGCGCCAAGAAGGTGCGCATCGAGAAGGAGAACACCACGATCATCGACGGCGCCGGCAAGAAGAAGGACATCGAAGGCCGCGTTTCGCAGATCAAGGCGCAGATCGAGGAGACCTCCTCGGACTACGACCGTGAGAAGCTCCAGGAGCGTCTGGCCAAGCTCGCCGGCGGCGTCGCGGTCATCCGCGTCGGCGGCGCGACCGAGGTCGAGGTCAAGGAGAAGAAGGACCGCGTCGACGATGCCCTGAACGCCACCCGCGCTGCGGTGGAAGAAGGCATCCTGCCGGGCGGCGGCGTCGCCCTCCTGCGCGCGCTCCAGACCGTCAAGGCGATCAAGACCCAGAACGACGACCAGAAGACCGGCGTCGAGATCGTCCGCAAGGCGATCACCGCTCCGGCCAAGCAGATCGTCGACAACGCTGGCGATGACGGCGCGGTCGTGGTCGGCAAGCTGCTGGAGTCGAAGGACTACGCCTACGGCTACAACGCCCAGACCGGCGAATACGGCGATCTGGTCAAGGCCGGCATCATCGACCCGACCAAGGTCGTGCGTACGGCGATCCAGGACGCGGCTTCGATCGCCGGCCTGCTGATCACCACCGAGGCGATGATCGCCGAGGCGCCGAAGAAGGACGCCCCGATGCCCCCGATGGGCGGCGGCGGCATGGGCGGCATGGACTTCTGATAGGAAGTCCGAGCTCTCCAGCTCGACAAGAATGGAAGGCCCGGCGCAAGCCGGGCCTTTTTCCGTTTGCCGGCGCGTCTTGCAAACGACATCGCTCCGTAAACGCCCTGACTCAGGCGCTGGGCAGAGTTCGGCTTTCTCGCCGGAGTTCCACCATGCTCACGCGTCGCCTGCTGCTTGCCGGACTCGGTTCGGTCGCCGCCTCGCCCATCCTTGCCCAGCAGGATGACTGGCGTCAGAGCATCCGGGAAGTTCGCTTCGGCGTCTCTTCGGCGGAGAACGAGGCGGCAGCGATCGCCCGCAACCAGCCGATGGTTGACTATCTGGCCAAGAAGCTCGGCGTCCCCGTGAAGATCTACCGGGTCAGCGACTATGCCGGCCTCGTCGAGGCGATGCGCGCAGACCAGCTCGAATTCTCACGCTTCGGGCCGGCGGTCTATTCGCTCGGCCGGCGCGTGCTCGGCGACAAATTGCAGCCGCTGTTCCGCGATGTCGATAACAACGGCCAGGAGGGCTATTACTCGGTCGTCGTCGTGCGCGCCGAGAGCCCCTACAAGTCGGTCGCCGATCTGAAGGGCAAGAACTTCGCCTTCGCCGACCCGAACTCGACCTCGGGCTACGCCTTCCCGTCCTATTACCTGCGCAAGCAGGGCTTCGATCCGCAGACGCATTTCGGCGGCACGGTGTTCTCCGGCGGCCATGACAATTCGGTGATCGCGCTGGTGCGCGGCCAGTTCGACGGCGTCGCCACCTTCCAGGTCAACGAGAATTCCGGCGTGGTGCAGCGCCTCGCCGGCCGCGGCATGATCCCGGCCGGCGCGACCCGGGTGATCTGGACCTCGCCGCTGATCCCGGCGAGCCCGTTCTCGACGCGCGCCAACCTGCCGCAAGCGCTCAAGGACGAGTTCGTCGCCGCGATGATGGCGATGAAGGACGAGGCGCCGGAGGTGTTCAAGACCTTCACCGACGGGCAAGTGTCGCGCTATGCGCCGGCCAAGCACGAGGATTATCTCGACGTCATCGCCGTGACCGAGGAGCTGGAAGCGCGTCGCAAGCAGAAACCGGGCGGCTGAGCCGAACTTGGCAATTGCGCGCTTTGCACAAGGAAGAGGCTCCGCAGTCTTGCATCGACTTTCGTTGTAGGCCCTAGATCGCGACGGGTGCGGCATCCTGCCGCGTCCATGCTTTCGGGGGTCACTTCATGAACAACCCTGCCCTGGCCGACGCCGCCAAGCTCGTCGGTCGCATCCTGCTCGCCCTGATGTTCGTCCTCGGCGGCTGGTCCAAGATCAACGGCTATGCGGGAACGCAAGCCTATATGGGCTCCGCCGGCGTTCCCGGGATTCTGCTGCCGCTGGTGATCATCGTCGAACTGATCGGCGGCCTGATGATCGTCGTCGGCTACAAGACCCGCCTTGCGGCACTCGCGCTGTTCGCCTTCACCATCGCCGCTTCCGTGCTCTTCCACATGAACTGGGCGCAGCCGATGCAGCAATTGCTGTTCATGAAGAACCTCGCGGTCGCCGGCGGCTTCCTCGTGCTGTTCACAGCCGGCGCTGGCGCCTATTCGGTCGACAAGGACTGAGCCAGATCACAAAACGCTGAAAAAGCGCGGCCCGGTCTTGAGCCGGGCCTTTTTTGTGCGCAGGGCTGATCTACAACGCTCTCTCCTGAGCAGCGCGGCTCCCGCGCTGATTCCCCGACAAGGACGACGCCATGCGCCTGTTGAGTTTCGCCATCGCCGCGCTCGCCGTGATCGCGCTCGTGGTCGGCCAGCAAAGCGGGAGTACGGGCATTCTCGGCCTCGGCGTCGTCGGCTTGCTGCTGGCGTTCGCCACGTTCCGCTCGACCAGCATCCCGTTCTTCCTGAAAATCTTCTCCGGCATCTTCGGCACGGAGTATGTGATTTTCGGCGCCGGCGCGCTGCTTGCCCAGCTCGGGCTCTGGCCCACCGCCTGGCAGGCTGCGGCGCCGCCGGCCAGCCTCGGCACGACGGTCGCCGTCTTCGGCATCCTGATCTACCTGGTCTCCTTCGTGCCGGTGGTGCAGCGCATTGCCCGCATCGCCTCGCCTTATTTCGAATCCTCCGAGCCGCAGATCGCCAATCTCGGACCATTCGGCCGCTACCGCATGCGGCTCGGCACCTTCGCGGTCGCGCTCGTCGTTTTCCTGATCGTCCTCAACCAGGCGCAGGTCGGCATCTCGCTGCGCATCAACTTCTTCTATCGCGACTTCTACAACGCCCTGCAGGAGAAGAACGCGCCGGCTTTCTGGGAACAGCTCATCAACGTCTTTTGCGTCTGGGCAGCAGTCTCCGTGATCAGCGTGTTGATCGAGACCGTCGCCAATTCGGTCCTGCTGATCCGCTGGCGCGAATGGATGGCCGCCGAATACAACAAGCGCTGGCTCGGCAACGGCAACCACTACCGTATCTCGCTCGCCGGCACGGCGGACAACCCCGACCAGCGCATTTCGGAAGACACGCGGGCCTTCCTGAACCAGACCTACAGCTTCTCGCTGACGCTGATTACCCAGGTCTCAACGCTGGTCTCGTTCTCGATCATCCTCTGGTCGATCCCCGTGGCGATCACCGTGCCCGGCACCGACCTCGTAATCCCCGGCTTCATCTTCTGGGCGACACTGATTTACGCCGCGATCGCAACCTGGATCACTCATCTGATCGGCAAGCCGCTGATCGGGCTCGAGTTCGAGCAGGAGCGGCGCGAGGCGAACTTCCGCTTCGCTCTCGCTCGCCTGCGCGAATACTCCGAGCAGATCGCGTTGATGCGCGGCGAAGGGGCCGAGCGGCGTCATCTCGGCGAGACCTTCGGCGGCATCGTCGACAATTTCTACCACCTGCTCTGGCGCAGGCTGAAGCTGACGACCTTCACGCTCTCCTATAATCAGGCGAACGTCGTCATCCCCTTCGTCTTGCTGGCGCCCTACTACTTCGCCGGTGCGATCGCCTTCGGCGTGCTGACGCAGGTGTCCTCGGCTTTCGGCCGGGTCGAGACGGCCATGTCCTTCTTCATCAACAGCTACCAGTCGATCGCCTCCTATCTCGCCTCGATCAACCGTCTCACCACCTTCGAGGCGGCGATCGCCAAGGCTGAGGCGCAGGGCGCCGGTGGAGAAGGCGCAGCGATCGATATCGTCGAGAAGCCGGTCAAGGACGCCACGATCGAGACGCTCGCTCTCAACCTGCCGAACGGGCAGCCGATCGTGCAGGCTTCCGGCCTCACTCTGCCGGGTGGGCATTCGACGCTGGTGGTCGGGCCATCCGGCTCGGGCAAGTCGACATTGTTCCGGGCGCTCGCCGGCATCTGGCCATTCGGCGAGGGCAAGGTCGTGACGCCGGAGGGGCAACGCATGCTCGTCCTGCCGCAGCGGCCTTATCTGCCGCAAGGCTCCCTGCGGGCTGCGCTCGCCTATCCGGCCGAACCCGATGCGTTCAGTGACGCGGAAATCCATGCGGCGATGGACAAGGTCAAGCTCGGCCATCTCGCCGAGCGGCTCGACGAAGTCGATCTCTGGGGCCAGCGCCTCTCGGGCGGTGAGCAGCAGCGCCTCGCGGTGGCGCGCGCCCTGTTGGCCAAGCCGGACTGGCTCTTCCTCGACGAGGCGACCGCCTCGCTCGACGAGAAGCTGGAAGGCGAGATCTACGAGGTGATCCGGCGCGAGCTGCCGCAAACCAGCATCGTCTCGATCGGTCATCGTTCGACTCTGCGCGCCATGCACGACGAGCTGATCGCGATGGAGAAGAATGCCGACGGCACCTTCAGCCCGAAGGCGAAGGCCATGGAAGCGGCGGGCTAGTCCGACAGCGCTACGAAACCCAGCACGTCATGCTCGCCCTTGTGGCGAGCATCCACGTCTTGAACACCGCATCTGACCGAGAGGAAGACATGGATGGTCGGGACAAGCCCGACCATGACGAGAAGCGGCGGGACGGCTTCGCGCCAGCTCAGATTCCGCGATCGAAGCGGAGCTCGCCCGTGCCCGTCTTGATGACGAGACGACCCTCGACCAGGTCCCATTTCTGGGCGGTGCGCAGCGCCGTCAGATAGCCGCGTTCGAAGTCGGAGGCGCCCTTGTCGCAGGCCATCTTGGTCACCGCGATCGGGCCGACGGCGAAAGCCTGCTGGCGTAGCGGATAGGCCGAAGCCGAGAAGGTGTTGCAGCCGGCAAAGCCGGTACCACGCAGATTGGAATCGACCTTCAGCGTCGCGCGGTAGCCAGTATTTGGCTTGCCGTTCATCTGGTTCAGGGTCCAGGAGGCGTCGAGCGGGAAATTCTTCTCCTGCTGCCGCGGCGGCGGAGCGTCCTGCCCTTGCTGCGGAATCTGCGACGGCCGCTGGCGCCCCTGGGCGAGCGCATCACTCACCAGGACAGGCGACAGGGAGAGAACGAGGGCGGCCAGGAGGCCAAGGCGCGACTGCGTATTCAACTGGTCCAGACCCCGATTGGAAAGAGCGACAGCCTTAGAGCAGGATGCGAAAAAGTGGGAACCGGTTTTTCGCATCGATCCTGCTCTAACCTTTTGATGAGAGACGGATTCAGATTTCAGTTGGCATCGCCTTGCGATGCCAACTGAAATCATCCGGCTCTACGAGAACCCGATACTTTCCACTGCACCGATCGTGGTGGCGAGCGCAAGTCTCGATCGCACCGCTTTTGGTACGACTTGCACCGAAATCGCCTCGCCCGACTGAATTACCCGGACATTGCGTCGGGAATCCGGCGTGTCAAATGCGCGCCAGCAGCCGTTCGATCAGCGGATTGGAGCGGCGGAAGACGTAATCGAGCGTTCGCACGGTGATGTCGTCGGCACCGGCCTTGCTCAGTTCCTCGACCAGCGGGAACACCGCCTTGCGCGGACAATGCAGCGTGACGACGCCGTCGCTGCCGGACGCGCCGAAGGGCAGGCGCGCACCAAGCCGGTGCGCGATCTCGCCGAGCCGCTGCGGCGAGACGGCGTTCAGCACGGCGCGGACCTCGCGCAGCGAGCGCGCCTCCTCCTCCGCGGCGATGCGCGAGAGGATGGCGGCGGCGGCATCCCGCGCCTGCTTGCCCCAGGGCGCGCGCACGGAGGCGACGAGATTGGCCTCCGACGCCAGGATCACGCCGTCATCGAGCACTTTCAGCGCATTTGCAGAGAGCGTCGCGCCGGTGGTGGTGATGTCGACCACGATCTCGGCGGTGCCGGCTGCCGGCGCACCTTCGGTCGCGCCCAGGCTCTCGACGATGCGGTAGTCGGCGAGGCCATGGCTGGCGAAGAAGCGGCGGGTCAGGTTCACATACTTTGTGGCGACGCGCAGCTTGCGGCCGTTGCGGGCGCGCATGGTCGCGGCGACGTCGTCGAGATCGGCCATGGTGCGGACGTCGATCCAGGCCTGCGGCACGGCGACGACGACATTGGCCTGGCCGAAGCCCAGCGGCGCCAGCAGGACCATGCTGGCATCGGCGTCGGCGACCTGCTCGCGGACCAGATCCTCGCCGGTGATGCCGAGATGGGCGGCGCCGGAAGACAGCTGGGCGACGATCTCGGAGGCCGAGAGATAGGCGACCTCGGCACCGCCGAGCCCGGCGATCTGGCCACGATATTCGCGCTGCCCGCGCGCCTGCACGAAGCTGAGCCCTGCCCTGCCGAAGAAGGCGGTGGCGTTCTCCTGCAGACGTCCCTTGGAGGGAACGGCAAGGACCAGCGGCGCGTCGTTGGTCTGAGTCTGGGTCATCGTTGCGCTCATGCCTTGCCTCCCGCGAGGCGGTCGAGCCAGAGTGAGGCGCCCACCGCCGGCACCGGTGCCGGCGCACCGAGGCGCTGGAGCACGCCGTCATAGCGGCCGCCACCCGCGATCGGCTTGAGATCCGGCCGGGCCGGATCGTGCAACTCGAAGATGAAGCCGGTGTAGTAGTCGAGATTGCGGGCAAAGCCGGCCGAGAACGAGATATTGGCGACGTCGACGCCGCGCGCGGCGAGGAAGCCGGTGCGCTCGTCGAAGGCGTCGAGGGCGGCGGCAAGGTCGAGCCCGGCCTCGCCGGCGAGCTTGCGCCAGGCGGCGGAGGCGCCATCCGGATCGCCGCCGATGGCCAGTGCATGCGCGATCAGGCCGCTCGCTTCGGCATTGACCGGATTGTCGCGCTCGGCCGCCCGCGCCAGGAAGCGCTCGGCGATGTCGCCGGCCGAGCGGCCGCCGACAGTCGAGATCCCGGCGATCGAGAGCACGTCCTCGACGAAAGCGCGCGCCGCCTTGGGGTCCTGACCTTCCAGCGCCTTGAGCAGGCCGGCATGGGCGTGTTCGACCTCGTTCGCCGGCGGCTCGAGCGCGGCGACGGCATCGGCACCCTTGCCTTGCGCAACCGCACGCATCAACCGGCGGCGGGCGGCCTGCGGCACGCCGAGCCGGTCGAGCAGCGCCGTCAGCAGCGCGACATCGCCCATCAGCAGGCGCGGCCGGCTCAGGCCGAGCGAGGCGGCGGATTCGACGGTCAGCGCCATGATCTCGGCATCGGCGGCGGCGAAATCGGTCCGCCCGAAGGATTCCAGACCCGCCTGGGCGAACTCGCTCGGCTCATTCGCACGCATGCGGAAGACCGGGCCGGCATAGGCATAGGACGCCGGCTCGGCGGAATGGGCTGCGATATGTGCCAGCGCGACGGGGATGGTGTATTCGGGGCGCAGGCACCATTCGCGCCCGTCATCGTCCTGCGTCAGGAAGATGCGGCGGCGGATATCCTCACCCGAGAGATCGAGGAAGGGCTCGACCGGCTGCAGGATCGCCGGCTCGGCGCGCCGGTAGCCCTCGCGCTCGAACGGCGCGATCACGGTCTCGAGCTTTGAGCGCATGGCCGGCACTTTACAAACATCCTATTGCGGCGCCGTCCTAGCAGGGCCCGCTACGATTTTCGATGGTTTTTAGGGAATTGGGTTAGCGGGAATCGTGAAGGGGCGCGGGGAACCCTCTCCTGTAAGGAGAGGGCAGGGTGAGGTGTAGCCCGCTCGACCAGTTCCGCGAGCGCTGACCGCGCGGGCGGGTTCCGGCCAACGTTTTCAGTCCGAACACCTCACCCCTGCCCCTCTCCTTACAGGAGAGGGGTTCCCCACGCCTTATGAATGCCGCCCCAGCATCCTCTTCACGCCCTCAACCAGCTCACCAACCGGCACAGAGAACTGCGCCTGCGCCTGGCGCTCCTTGTGCTCGGCGGAATCCTTGACGTCGCGGCCCGCAGCGGCGAGCTCGGCGCCGAGGATCAGGTCCTTGATCACGACCGTGCCGGCCTCGCGTTCCGACGAGCCCTGGATCACGGCGCAAACCGCGCCGCGCCGGTCGGCATATTTCATCTGGGCGTTGAAGCCGGACGAGCCGAGATAGAGGTCGGCGCGGCAGAGCGGTTTGCCATCCTCGACCGTCGCCTGCCGGAGGTCCGAGACAAGCTTCTGATAGCCCGGCATGAACTCCGGCGACTTGTTGTCCATCGCGGTGACGACGACGAGCGGCAAATCGTTCTTCGCATCGACGATCGGCGACTTCACAGCCTTCAGCGCCGAATAGAGCCGGGAGACGCCGATCGAGAAGCCGGTTGCCGGCACGGGCTCGGGCCGGAAGCGGCCGACGAGACCATCATAGCGCCCGCCGCCCGCCACCGAGCCGAAGCGCACGACCTGGCCGTCCTCATTGGTGACCGGGAAGGTCAGCTCCACCTCATAGACCGGGCCGGTATAGTATTCGAGGCCGCGGACGACGGAGGACTCAAATGCAATCCGATCAGAACCATACCCCGCAGCTCGGCACAACGCATGAATCTGAGCCAACTCCTCAACGCCAGCATTTCCGATTGCACTGTTGCCAACAGATCGCTTCCAGTCGTCCAGCACGCCTTCCCAGTCGCCGAACTCCTCGTCTAATTGAAACTCGAGGTATCCAAGTACGACATCGGCTTGTTCCTCGCTCAGCCCCGCACCCTTCGTGAAATCCCCGCTTTCGTCCTTGCGCCCCTCGCCGAGCAGCAGCCGCACGCCCTCCGGCCCGAACTTGTCGAGCTTGTCGATGGCCCGCAGCACTGTCAGACGGCGGCCGGCATTCTCCTCGCCGCCGAGGCCGATCGCCTCCATCACCCCGTCGAGCACCTTGCGGTTGTTGACCTTGACGACATAGTCGCCGCGCTTGATGCCGAGCTTCTCCATCGTGTCGGCGGCGAGCATGCAGGCCTCGGCATCGGCCGCAACGCTGCCCGAGCCGACGATGTCGGCGTCGAACTGCATGAACTGGCGGAAGCGTCCCGGCCCCGGCTTCTCGTTGCGGAAAACGTAGCCGACGCGATAGCTGCGATAGGGTTTTGGCAGCGCGTCGAAATTCTCGGCGACATAGCGGGCGAGCGGCGCCGTCAGATCATAGCGCAGCGAGAGCCACTGCTCGTCATCGTCCTGGAACGAGAAGACGCCCTCGTTCGGGCGGTCCTGGTCCGGCAGGAACTTGCCGAGCGCGTCGGTGTACTCGACGAAAGGCGTCTCGACCGGATCGAAGCCGTAGAGCGAGAAGCTCTCGCGGATCACGGCGAGCATGCGCTCGGTGGCGGCGACATCGGCCGGGCCGCGATCGACGAAACCGCGCGGCTGGCGGGCCTTCAGCTTGGCAGGGGCGGACATAGGATTTTTAAAACTCGAGTTGAGATTATGACCGGGTCTGGAGGCGGGTTAGCCCGCTGCGGCGCGCGGAGCAAGCGCAGCGGCCGCAATCCGGCTAGCCGCGGCCATAATCGCGCATTACAGACCGCTTGCCGATCGGCTTGCCTCGGAAACCGATCGGCAGGCGGTCTCTGATACTAAAGTCAGAGACCGATTCATCGATCGGATTGATGCAATCTTATCGGATCCGGCTCTAGTCTCCGGCCGCGGCGCGAGGAATGGATGATGCAGGCCGGACTACGCAACCTGCTGGCCTGCCTGTTCGCGGTGCTGCTGCTCGCCGCCTGCGGGCCGAGCGAGCCCGACCAGCGCAAGGCCTTCATCGGCTTCCTGCAGACGGACATACTGGCGCGCCCGGGCGTGCGCCTGCCGCGCCCCGATGCCGAAAAGCAGAAATCCTTCGGCGACTATGCCGGCCACTATGCCGTGATCCTGCGCTTCCACGAGCGCATGAACACGACGGTCGGCAAGCCGATGCAGGAGGCGACCGCCAAGGCCGCGCCGCGCTCGATCGAGGACGTGGTCGCGCGCAAGACCGAGATCGCAGCGGTTCGCGCCGGCTTTACCCAGATGCGCCAGGCGCTCGACGCCGCGCTCGCCGCCGCCGAGAGCGAGCGTGCCGCCCTCAAGCAGCCGGAAGACCTCGCCAAGGTCTATGCGAGCGCCTACCAGAAACTGGTGACGGAGCCGGCCGCGACCGTCCGCGAGGTCTTCCCGGTGACCGACGAGACCTTCGCCGCGATCCTGGCGCTGGCCGAGCTGATCGAAGCGAACAAGGCGGCGATCCGGGTGAGCGGGTCTCAGGTCGATGTGCGCAATACGGCGCTGCGCAACAGGGTGCAGGCGGCGATCACCGCCATGAACACCAAGCAATCGGCGATGACCGCGGCTCAGCAGAAGCTCCGGCAGATGGTCTACGGGAACTGACGCCGGCGTCATTCTCGGGCGGAGCCCTCGGGTCCGACCTTCGGTCGGCCCGAGGATAAACTCCGCGCAGACCCGAGAATCTCCTGACGAGAAGGCGCAGGCCAGAGCCCATCCGGGCTGAGATGCTCGGGTCAAGCCCGAGCATGACACATAGTCACTCCGCTGCGACGACTCCGGCCGGAACCGCCTCCCCGATCCCCGCCTTCGCCAGCCTCGCAGGCAAGGGCCCGCCGGTCGCCCAGTCGAGCAATTCGGCGGTGTGCAGGATCGGCGTCGACGCGCCGCGGTCGGCAAAGCCCTTCGCAATCTGGGTGATGCAGCCGATATTGCCGGTGGCGACGAGATCCGGCTTCGTGCGCTGGATGTTGCCGACCTTGCGCTCGCGCAACTGTCCGGCGATCTCCGGCTGGAGGATGTTGTAGACGCCGGCCGAGCCGCAGCAGATATGGCCTTCCGGCACCTCCTTCACGCGGAAGCCGGCGCGCGCCAAGAGGCGCTTCGGCCCGTCCTTGAGCTGCTGGCCATGCTGCATCGAGCAGGCCGAGTGGTAGGCGACCGTGAGGTCGAAGCTCCGGGTCGGGGCCAACTCCAGCGTCTCGACGAACTCGGTCACGTCCTTGGCGAGCGCCGAAACCTTCACCGCCTTCGCCGCATGGGTCGCGTCGTCGCGGAACATGAAACCGTAATCCTTGATCGTCGTGCCGCAGCCCGAGGCTGTGATCAGGATGGCGTCGAGCCCCTCGCCCTCGATCTCCGCCATCCAGGCATCGATATTGGCGCGGGCGAAGGCGAGCGCGTCATGCTCGCGGCCCATATGGTGGACGAGCGCGCCGCAGCAGCCCTCGCCCTTGGGCAGCACCACCTCGACGCCGTGGCGGGTGAGCAGGCGGATCGTCGCCTCGTTGATGCCGGGGTCGAGCACCGGCTGGGCGCAGCCGGAGAGAATGGCGACGCGTCGGCGCCGTTCGCCCTCGGCCGGGAAGGAGCGCGGCCCCTCCATCGCCGAGCGGTCGGGCAGGCTCCAGGGCGCCAGCGCCAGCATCGCCTTCAGCCGCGCTCCGATGACAGGCAGCGCGCCGAGCGCCCCGGCCAGCGGTTTGCCGAGGCGCGCCGCCAGCATGGCGAGGCGGAAGCGGCCGGGATAGGGCAGGATCGCCGAGAGGATGGCCCGCAGCGTCCGGTCGGCGACGGGCCGCTCATAGGTTTCCTCGATATGGGCGCGGGCATGGTCGACAAGGTGCATGTAGTGCACGCCCGAGGGGCAGGTCGTCATGCAGGAGAGGCAGGAGAGACAGCGGTCGACATGCTTGACCACGTCCGGGCTCGCCGGCCGGCCGCTCTCCAGCATGTCCTTGATCTGGTAGATGCGCCCGCGCGGGGAATCGAGCTCGTCGCCGAGCAGCAGATAGGTCGGGCAGGTCGCGGTGCAGAAGCCGCAATGCACGCAGGTGCGCAGGATCTTCTCGGAGGCCGGCAGGCGCGGATCGGAGGCGAGAAGTTCGGGCGAGAAATTGGTCTGCATCGCTCAGGCTCCGCCCTGCCAGGCTTTGATCCAGTCCATCGGCCAGAGCAGCATGATGACGTTGAGGGTGAGGTTGTCGCGGATCAGCCAGCCGACGATGAGCTCCATCGCCAGCGCGCCCGACACCGTGATCCAGACCGGCGCGAACCGGGCGAACAGGAAGCCGAGCGCCATGGCGAGGATGTCGCTGACCGAGTTCAGTACGCTGTCGCCGTAATAGTCGAGCGAGATCGTGGCCGTGCGGTAGTGATTGATCACCGCGTCGGTGTTCTCGGTGATCTCCCAGGCACTCTCCAGCACAATCGCGAGTAGTAGCGCGAGGCCGACGGAGATCGGCAGGCCGGTGATACGCCGGATCAGCCAGAACAGGCCGTAGAACAGGAAGCCGTGGATGATGTGCGAGAAGGTGTACCAGTCGGCGATGTGCTGGGAGTTCTCGGAGGACATCACCGTGCCCTGCCAGAGCTTGATCGTCCCGCATTTGCAGATCGGCTCGCGGCCCATCCAGAGCAGGATCGCCGCCGCGCCGGCGGTCAGCAGCGCCGCCAGCACGGCGATGGCCACAGGGCCGAGGCGGCCGGGCGCCCAGTTCGCGCGCGCCGAGGGCGCCTTGGAGGAAAGCGATTCAGCGAGCGTCATCAGATCCCCGCATACATCCGGCCGGGCTCGAACACGCCCTCCGGGTCGAAGCTTTTCTTGATGCCCGCCGTCACTCGCATCAGTGGCTCGGAGAGCGGCTCGAATACGGGAACTACGGCTCGCACCGCATCGGGTGCCCGGACCAAAGTGGCATGGCCACCGAGCGGCTTCAGCACAGCGCGGATCGCGGCGGCACCGGCATCCCCATCTGCCGGCACGGCCAGCCAGACGAGGCCACCGCCCCAATCGTAGAACCAGCGCGCCCCCGGCACGGCGCGAGCGATCGCGGCGGTCGCCTTCGGCCCGTTGGTAGGCGCGAGCGAGAGCCGCCACACGGCGTCCAGCGTGCCGGCGAAGAAGGAGGCATCGCGCACCTCGCGCCAGAGCGTGTCGGATGCGCGCCCCTCGACCAACGCGGGTCGCCCATGAGGCTTCAAAAGGCGGGCAAGCTCGGCGGCGCGGTAGCTGACCGAAGCGGAGAAGTTCTCCAGCCTGAGCAGCGTGCGCGCCTGCTCTGCACCGATGCCAGCCGGCAGATGCGCGGCCGCCATGGGCTCGAAGGGCGAGCCAAGCGCGCCCGAAAGCAGCGCCACTGCTGCCTCGTCGGCAAGGTCCTCCCAGATCAGCGTCACGACGCGTTCCGGTCGCGGCAGGACTCGGAAGGTCACTTCAGTCAGGAAGCCAAGCGTGCCGAAGCTGCCGGCGACGAGCTTCACCAGGTCGAGACCGGTGACGTTCTTCATCACCCGCCCGCCCGACTTCACCAACTCGCCACGGCCATTGATCAGCTTGATGCCGATCAGGGAGTCGCGGGCGGCGCCGGCATTGATCCGGCGCGGGCCGGAGATATTGCCGGCCGCGATCGCGCCGATGGTCGGCTCGCCGTCTGTGCCGAGCAAGGCACGATGGTCCATCGGCTCGAAAGGCAGCATCTGGCCGCGCGCGGCCAGCGTCTCCTCGATCAGCGTCAGCGGCGTGCCGGCTTTGGCGCCGATCACCATCTCGGACGGCTCGTAGAGCGTGATACCGGTGAGGCCGGCGCTGGTGATGGTGCTGACGGTATTGTCCGGCCGGCCGAGGCCCGTGCGCGTGCCGCCGCCGCGAATGGCGAGCGGAACGCGCGCCTCGACGATCGAAGCGACGACGGCGCAGGCCTGCGCCTCTGTGGTGGGGGTGTGGAGCATCAGGCGCCCACCACTGTCATTCCGGGGCTTCGCATCGCGAAGAACCCGGAACCCACGACTGGGCATCGCCGGTCAGGACAGCCCTTCATAGAAATCCTTCCATTCCGGATTCATGTCTTCGATGAGCTTGATCTTCCAGGCTCTGCGCCACTTCTTCAGGACCTTCTCCCGGTCGATCGCATCCCTGACATCCTCGAACTGTTCGTACCAGACCAGCCTGTCTACCCCGTAGCGGCTCGTGAATCCGATGTTTCGTTTCGATTTGTGCTCATGGGCACGTCTCGCCAGATCGTTGGTGATGCCCAGGTAAAGCGTACCGCTTCGTTTGCTAGCCATGAGGTAGACGAGATACGCCATCCCGCTCACCCGGTCGTGGGTTCCGGGTTCTCGCTACGCGAGCCCCGGAATGACAAAGCTCACGCTGCGATCCGGCCTTTGAGCGGGAAGACCTTGGCCGGGTTCAGCAGCCAGCGCGGATCGAACACCGCCCTCACCCGCTGCTGCTGGTGCAGGTCGGCCTCGTTGAACTGAACGGTCATCAGGTCGCGTTTCTCGATGCCGACGCCGTGCTCGCCGGTGAGGCAGCCGCCGACCTCGACGCAAAGCTTGAGGATATCGTTGCCGGCATCCTCGGCCTTCTGCGCCTCGACCGGATCGTTGCAGTTGTAGAGGATCAGCGGGTGGAGATTGCCGTCGCCGGCGTGGAAGACATTGGCGACGCGCAGGCCATAGCCCTTGATGATCTCGTCCATGCGCTCGAGCACGAAGGGCAATTGCCCGGTCGGGATGGTGCCATCCATGCAGATGTAGTCGGCGATGCGGCCGGTCGCGCCGAAGGCCGATTTGCGGCCCTTCCAGATCGCCGCCGTCTCCATCGCCGATTTGCTCTCCTTGACCGTGCCGACGCCGTGCTCCCTGGCAATCGCGACGATGCGGGCGAGCTGGGCGTCCATCTCGGCCTCGGAACCCTCGACCTCGATGATCAGCAGCGCGCCGCAATCCATCGGGTAGCCGGCATGGGCAAAGGCTTCGCAGATCTCGATCGCCGGCTTGTCCATGAACTCCATCGCCACCGGGATGATGCCGGCGCCGATGATCGCGGCGACCGCGGCGCCGGCCTCGACACTGGTCGGGAAGCCGAACAGGACCGGCCGCGCACCCTCGGCCTGGCGCAGGATGCGCACCGTCGCCTCGGTGACGATGCCGAGCTGCCCTTCCGAGCCGACGATCAGGCCGAGCAGGTCGTAGCCGGGCGCGTCGAGATGGCCGCCGCCGATCTCGACGATGCTGCCGTCGAGCATCACCAGGGTGACGCCGAGTACGTTGTTGGTGGTGACGCCGTATTTCAGGCAATGCGCGCCGCCGGAGTTCATGCCGATATTGCCGCCGATCGAGCAGGCGAGCTGCGAGGACGGATCGGGCGCGTAGAAGAAACCGTCGGCCGAAACGGCGCCGGTAACGGCGAGATTGGTGACGCCGGCTTGTACCTTCGCCACCCGGTTGGCGTAGTCGATCTCGAGGATGCGGTTCATCTTGGAGACGCCGATGACCACGGCATCCTCCTGCGGGATCGCGCCGCCGGCGAGCGAGGTGCCGGCACCGCGCGGCACCACCGGCACGCCCTGCTCGCCGCAATAGCGCAGCACCGCCGCGACCTCCTGCGTGGTCGAGGGCAGCACAACGGCGAGCGGCATGCGGCGATAGGCGGTCAGCGCATCGGTCTCATAGGGGCGGCGCTCGTCCTCCGAGGTGATCAGCGCATCGGGCGCGACCAGCAGGCTGAGGCCGGCGATGATGGCGTCGCGGCGGGCGAGGATGCCGGCATCGGGAACCGGAAAGGCGATCGCACTCATAGCAAATCCTCCACTCACCTTGCCTCGCCCACGGAGCCACCAGGCGCTGTCACTGCGCACGCGCACCGAACGAGTCCGATGCGACTCTAGAATACTTCCACATGTGGCGCAGCGCGAGTAACGTGCATGATTATTTCCAAAATGGAAAAGATGGTGGGCGCATGGACCGGTTTGGCGACCTCGACGTCTTCGCCCATGTCGTCACGGCCAGGAGCATGTCCGCCGCCGCCCGCGAGCTCAGCCTCTCGCCGGCCGTGATCTCCAAGCGCATCCGCCGCCTGGAAGACCGACTCGGCGTGCGCCTGCTCCAGCGCACCACGCGCCAGCTTTCGCTGACCGAGGCCGGCCAGGGCTTCTACGAGCGGGTGGTGTCGATCCTCGGCTCGATCGAGGAAGCCGAGGCCTGGGTCGCCAGCGGCGCCGGCCAGGCGCGCGGAACCTTGCGCGTCTCGGCGCCGACCTCGTTCGGGCGGATGCATGTCGCGCCGCATCTGAAGCCCTTCCTTGACGCCAACCCTGCGGTGAATGTCGAACTGATCCTGAGCGACGGGTTCGTCGACATCATCGCGGAGGGTTTCGACCTGGCGGTGCGGATCGCTGATTTGCGCGATTCGAGCCTGGTGGCGAAGCGGCTGGCGCCGAACCATCGCGTGCTATGCGCGACGCCCGGCTATCTCGCCGCCAATGGTAACCCCGAAACCATCGAGGACCTGCCGCGCCATACGCTGGTCGCCCACAATGCCGACCAATGGCGTCTCGATGGGCCGGAAGGCCAGGTTTCGGTCCGGATCAACGGCCCGCTGCGGACGAATTCCAGCGAGGTCGTGCGCGAGGCGCTGCTGGCGGGCGTCGGCATCGCCTTGCGCTCGACCTGGGATGTCGGTCCGGAGCTGAAATCGGGAGCCTTGATCAGGGTGCTGCCGGACTATTCGGTCGGCAAGCGCGTTGCCGTCTACGCGGTCTATCCGAGTCGCCGGCACATGGAGCAGAAGGTGCGCGCCTTCGTCGATTATCTGGCGGAGCTGTACGGGGCGACGCCGTATTGGGATGAGGGGTTGGTGTTGTAGAGTTTCAGGCGCGGGACCCCGACAGAACCCCTCTCCTGGAAGGAGAGGGGCAGGGGTGAGGTGTTCGGACTGGAAACGTTGGCCGGAACCCAACCGCGCGATCAGCCCTCGCGGCACTGGTCAAGCGGCCTACACCTCACCCTGCCCTCTCCTTCCAGGAGAGGGTTCCCCGCGCCCTATGCATTGCGGGCTCCCGCAGTGCCCGGTTGCTGTAGCGCCTACTATTGCCGATTGTCCCTCCCACCAGGGAGGACAGGCATGACATTCGGCTTCATCGAGGGTTTTCGCGTCGAGGTGCTCGACCCGCGCTTCCATCGGATCGTGCCCGGCTCGGCCAGGATGGAGCGGCTCTGGACCGGGGCGCGCTGGTCGGAAGGACCGGCCTGGTTCCCGGCCCACCAGACGCTGGTCTGGTCCGACATCCCGAACGACCGGATGCTGCGCTTCGATGCGCTCACCGGCCAGGTCGGCGTCTTCCGCCAGCCGGCGCGCAACTCGAACGGCAACACCGTCGACCGCCAAGGCCGGCTCGTCACCTGCGAGCATGGCGGGCGCCAGGTGACACGGACCGAGCATGACGGCTCGGTCACCGTGCTGGCCAGCCACTACCAGGGCAAGCGGCTGAACTCGCCGAACGATGTGGTGGTGAAGTCGGACGGCTCTATCTGGTTCACCGATCCCGATTACGGCATCCTGACCGATTATGAGGGCGACAAGGCCGAAAGCGAGATCGGCCACTGCAACGTCTACCGCATCGATCCGCAAAGCGGCGAAGTCACCATCGCCGCCGACGATTTCGTCAAGCCGAACGGCCTCGCCTTCTCGCCCGACGAAAGCGCGCTCTACATTGCCGATACCGGCGCGAGCCATGATCCGCAGAACGGGCCGCGCCATATCCGCAAGGTCGCGATGACCGGCGATGGCAGGACGCTCGGCGCCTCCTCGGTCTTCGCCACCTGCACCAACGGATTGTTCGACGGCTTCCGCTTCGACGTTTCCGGCCGGCTCTGGAGCAGCGCCGCCGATGGCGTCCATGTCTACGACCCGGATGGCACGTTGATCGGCAAGGTGCTGGTGCCGGAGGTGGTGGCGAACCTTTGCTTCGGCGGGCCGAAGCGGAACCGGCTCTTCATCTGCGGCACGACTTCGCTCTATGCGCTGATGACGCACACCAACGGCGTGGCCTGAACCTCCCGCGCAGGCGGTATGACAAGCTCATGATTGCGGCAGAGAGATAGTTCCGTATGGCACATCTCTTGCCGCTGTCCGCACACCATTCCTCTTATCGGTGTGCGCAATGTTCAAACGTTTGGCAGCCTCTGCCCTCGTCGCCCTTTCCGTAGCCAGTCCGGCGTTGGCCGAGACGGTCGTCCGCTACGGCATTTCGATGGCGGACATACCGCTGACCTCGGGCCAGCCGGATCGCGGCGCCGGCGCCTACAAGTTCACGGGCTATACGCTCTACGACCCGCTCGTCGCCTGGGAGATGGACGTCGCCGAGCGGCCAGGCAAGCTCGTAGCCGGGCTGGCGACGGCGTGGAAGGTCGATCCGGCCGATGCGAAGAAGTGGCTGTTCACCCTGCGCGACGGCGTCAAGTTCCATGACGGCAGCGCCTTCGACGCCGACGCCGTGGTCTGGAACCTCGACAAGGTGCTCGACGAGAAGGCAGCGCATTACGACCGGCGCCAGGCGGCGCAGGTCAAGCCGCGCCTGCCCTCGATCGCGAGCTGGCGCAAGGTCGATGCCAAGACGGTCGAAATCACCACCAAGGCAGTCGATTCCTTCTTCCCCTATCAGATGCTCTGGTTCCTGGTCTCGAGCCCGGCGCAATACGAAAAGCTCGGCCGCGACTGGGAGAAGTTCGCGCGCGAGCCCTCCGGCACCGGCCCGTTCAAGCTGACCCGGCTGGTGCCGCGCGAACTCGCCGAACTCAGCCGGAACCCGGATTACTGGAACAATAACCGCCTCGCCAAGGTCGACAAGCTGGTGCTGGTGCCGCTGCCGGAGGTGCTGTCGCGCACCAACGCGCTGATCTCCGGCCAGGTCGATCTGATCGAGACCCCGGCCCCCGATACCGTGCCTCAGCTCAAGAAGGCCGGCATGAAGATCGTCGAGAACGTCACGCCGCATGTCTGGAACTATCATCTCAGCGTCGCGCCCGGCTCGCCCTGGACCGATATCAGGCTGCGCAAGGCGATGAATCTCGCCATCGACCGCAAGGGCGTGGTCGAGTTGATGAACGGCCTCGCCAAGCCGGCCGTCGGCCAGGTCGATCCAGCCAATCCCTGGTTCGGCAAGCCCGGATTCGAGATCAAATACGACCCCGAGGCGGCGAAGAAGCTGCTCGCCGAGGCCGGCTATTCGCCGACCAAGCCGCTGAAGGCGACCTTCGTGATCGCGCAGGGCGGCACCGGCCAGATGCTGTCGCTGCCAATGAACGAGTTCATCCAGCAGAACCTGAAAGAGGTCGGTATCGAGATCGACTTCAAGGTGGTCGAGCTCGAGCTGCTCTACACCCACTGGCGCAAGGGCGCGAAGGACGAGATCAACGCCGGCATCAGCTCCAACAACATCGCCTATGTCACCTCGGATCCGCTCTATGCGATCATCCGGTTCTTCCACTCGAACCAGGCCGCTCCGGTCGGCGTCAACTGGGGCGTCTACGCAAGCCCCGCGGTCGACGCGCTTCTCGACGAGGCTATGAAGACCTTCGACGTCGCCCGGCAGGACGAGCTGCTGGCCAAGGCGCATGCGCAGATCGTCGACGACGCGGTTCTGGTGTGGGTGGTGCACGACACCAACCCGCATGTGCTTTCGCCGAAGATCAAAAAGTTCGTGCTGGCCCAGCACTGGTTCCAGGACCTGACCACGATCGGCCTGGACTGATCCTTGCCCCGGGAGCCGGCCATGGCAGGCCCCGGGCTGTTACTGCGGCGCGGGCGGCTTTTCGGACTTCAGCCGCCCGACAAGAAAGGGCATCAGCAGCCCGAGCAGCATGAAGCGCGTCAGATGGTGCGCGCCGACATAGAGCGGGTCGAGCCCCATGGCGAAGGCGAGCATCGCCATCGCCTCGAGCCCGCCCGGCGCGAAGGCTGCCATGGCGCTGGCATAGGGCACGCCGGCGAGCCAGGCTGCCGGCCAGGCGAAGGCAAAGGCCACCGCCATCGAGACGACGAAGCCGCCGATCGCGAGCGGGAACAGCGCCGCGATCTCGTTGCGCTTCAGGTTCGAGACGCGCCCGCCCATGGCCGCGCCGAGCATGACCATCACCGCGATCGCGATCTCCGGCGGCATCGTGCCGTGGACCAGACCGGTGCCGTGCAGCACGGCGCTCGCCAACGTGGCGCCGAGAATGAAGGGCGCGGTGATCCCGATCTTCTCGAAGATCAGTCCGGTGACGAGCCCGCAGCCGAGCAGCAGCGCCATGTCGCCAACGCTCGCGATCACAACAGGCGGCGGCAAAGCGAGCGGAACGCCGCCGCTGCTCAATTTCATGATGCTGGGCAGGACCGCGACCAGGACGAGGATGCGGAAGAGCTGGATCGCGGCGATGCGGCCGATATTGGCGCCCTTGTCCTGTGCCACCGAGATCACGGCCGAGAGCGCGCCGGGCGCGGCCGCCAGCAGCGAGTCGATCCAGCTCCAGCGTGCCACAAAGCGCAGATAGGCGCCGGTCGTCAGCATGATCGCGACGAGGCCGACGACCAGCACGAGCAGCGAGCCGGGATAGCGCGCCGTCGCGGCGAGCGCCTCGGGCGTCGCGGCCGAACCGATCAGCGCGCCGGACATCACCATGGTCGAATCGAACCAGGGGCGGCGTAGATCGGGCAGCGGCCGGGTGATGCCGAGAATGGAGACCAGCAGCATCGAGCCCGACAGCCAGGCCGCCGGGACATCGAGCAGGGCGAAGAGCGTGCCGCCGACCGCCGCGCAAGCGATCACAGCCGCTTCACGCGACAGGGTGCGCAGATGGTAGGGGACGTAGCTCGGGACAGGCATGATGCTCGCGATGCGCCGTCGGGGCGCAACGCCGCATCAATGACGGCCGCCAGTTCTCAGGTCAAACGCCGGGAGCGCAAGCGGGGCATGACCCAGGCGAGGTCAGCCGGCCAGCGCCTTCTGCAGGCGCGCCACCGTCTCGACGAGATCCGAAGCCTTGCGGGCGAAGCAGAGCCTGAGCCCCGTCTCGCCGCCCGGTCCGAAGGCGGTGCCGGGCGCCAGACCGACATTGGCCTTGTCGACCAGCTCGATTGCCAGCGCGCGTGAATCGGTGCGGCCGTCGACGGCGAAGAACTGGTAGAAGGCGCCGTCCGGTGCCTGCAGCGTCACGCGGTTCGTCGCCTTCAGCCCTTCGGCGATGATGCGCCGGCCTTCGGTAGCGCGGGCGATCTGCTCGGCAACGAAGGGCTCGCCTTCCTCCAGCGCCGCGATGGCGGCGCGCTGGACGAAGACCGGTGAGCCGGAGGTCGAGTACTGGATCAGATTCTCGACGATCTGGCCGAAGGCCGGCGGCACCTCGATCCAGCCGACGCGCCAGCCGGTCATCGCCCAGTTCTTCGAGAAGGTCTGGACGAAGAGGATGCGGTCCTCCTGCTCCATCACGTCATGGAAGGAGGCGGCCCGGGCTGAACCGTCATAGACGAAGCGGGCATAGATCTCGTCGGCGATGATCCAGATGCCGTATTTGCGGGCGATGGCGAGGATAGCCGCAAGCTCGTCGCGTGTCGCTGTCCAGCCGGTCGGGTTGGCCGGTGAGTTGATGACGAAGGCGCGGGTGCGCGGCGAGATCGCCGCTTCCAGCTTCTCAAGGTCGAGCGTGAAGCGCCCGTCCTTGAACTCCATCGGCACGCAGACCGGATTGGCGCCGGCGATACCCATGGCAGCAGCGAAATTCGGCCAGGCCGGGGTCGGGATGATCAATTCGTCGCCGACGCCGGCGATCAGCCGGACCGCGATCTGGACCGACTGCATGCCGGAGCCGGTGACGTAGAAGCGGTCCATGGCGAAGGGGCGGCCATAGAGCGCGGTGTGGTAGCGCGCCAGCGCCTCGCGCAGGTCCGGAATGCCGCGCTGCCAAGTGTAGAAGGTCTCGCCATCGGCCAGCGACTTGTTGGCGGCGCGGACGATGAACTCGGGCGTCGCGAGATCGCCCTCGCCGACCCAGAGCGGGATCAGCCCGGGCTTGAGCCGGCCGTGGTTGACGACCTCGACGATGCCGCTCTCGGGCGCATTGCGCGCCTCGGGGCGCAGGTCGGCGATCAGGCTGGTCCCGGCCGGTGCGTGCATGTTCATAGGCGATCCTTCGGGCGATCTGTCGCAAGAAACATGCAAGCCAATCTAACGCAGATCGCGCCGCGGCGGCATGAATTGACGAGATCGACCCGATCGGTCGCGGTGATGGATCGCAGGGCGCGCTCGGCGTTCCGGCACGCCCCGCGAGGACGTCAGGCCTTCTGCTTCAGCAGGTCGCGGATCTCGCCGAGCAGCACGACGTCCTGCGCAGGCGGCGCGGGCTCGGCCGCCTTGGCCGCTTCCTTGCGCTTGAGCCGGTTGATCCCCTTGACGACCATGAACAGCACGAAGGCGATGATCATGAAGTTGACCGCGATGGTGAGGAAGCTGCCATAGGCGAGCACGGCGCCCTGCTTCTTCGCATCGACGAGGACCGGCGCGGTCACGGCACTGTTGAGGCCGATGAAGTAGTTGGAGAAGTCGACGCTGCCGATCGCGCCGATCAGCGGCATGATGATGTCGCCAACCAGCGATTCGACGATCTTGCCGAAAGCCGCGCCGATGATCACGCCGATGGCGAGATCGACGACATTGCCCTTCAGGGCAAATTCCTTGAATTCCTTGATCATGGCGCGCCTTTCCGAATGCCTGGCCAGTCTTCGGCATCACGCTACGCAATGCCGCCCCCCGCGGCAGGCTAGACCATCGACGGCGACGTGGGAAACCGCTCTCCCAGCACTTTCCTCGCCCTTTCAGCGGATAAACGCCGTTTTCAGGAGGCCGACCATCCATATTGCGAAGTCGGGATGACGACCAACCCTGCGGCAGAGATTCCGCTCTCTGCCGCCCGCGTCCCCTCTCAGAAACCTTCGAGAACGATTTTGCCCTTGGCCCTGCCGCTTTCGAGCAGGGCATGGGCGCGCTTGAGATTGGCCGCATCGATCCTGCCGAAATGCTCGCCGAGGGTGGTCTTGAGCTTGCCGGCGTCGACCATGGCGCTGACCTCGTTGAGCAGCTCATGTTGCGCGATCATGTCGGCAGTGCCGAAGAGCGAGCGCGTGAACATCAGCTCCCAATGCAGCGAGACGCTCTTGCGCTTGAGCTTCATCGCATCGATCGGCTCGGGATCGTCGATCAGGCCGAAGCGGCCCTGCGGCGCGATCAGCTCGACGATCTCGTCGAAATGCCGGTCGGTCTGCGTGGTCGAGAAGACGAAGGCCGGCGCGCCGATGCCGAGCGCAGCGACCTGAGCGGCCAGAGGCTTGGTGTGGTCGACGACATGGTCGGCGCCGAGCTCCCTGACCCAGGCCTGCGTTTCCGGCCGCGAGGCAGTCGCGATCACCGCGACGTCGCTGAGCTGCCTGGCGAGCTGGATCGCGATCGAGCCGACGCCCCCAGCGCCGCCGATGATCAGCAGCGCATTCGCCGCCCCCGGAACCGCCCGGCGGATGTCGAGCCGGTCGAACAGCGCCTCCCAGGCGGTGATCGCAGTCAAAGGCATTGCCGCCGCTTCCGCGACCGAGAGCGAAGCCGGCCGGCGACCGACGATGCGCTCGTCGACCAGATGGTATTCGGCATTCGTGCCCGAGCGGCCGATGGCGCCGGCATAGAAGACCTTGTCGCCCGGCTTGAACAATCTGGCGTCGGGGCCGACCGCCTCGACGACGCCGGCGGCATCCCAGCCGAGCACCTTCGCACTGCCAGCCTCGGGCTGCGAGCGCAGGCGCATCTTGGTGTCGACCGGATTGACCGAGACCGCCTCGATCCGAACCAGCAGGTCGCGGCCAGCCACCGCCGGCTTGTCGAGCGTCAGGTCGAGCAGCGCCTGCGGATGCTCGATCGGGTGGGATGCGCGGTAGCCAACGGCCTTCATCGGATTATCTCCTGTTGCAGGCCAAGAAATATGGTTATGCTCCCAGGCTGCAATACGCACAAAACGGACCAGTAGTATCACAATGGATACTGTCGGATGCTGAAGACGAAGAAGCGCTACGACTGCGCCGCCGGTTGCCCGGTCGAGGCGACGCTCGACCTGATCGACGGCAAGTGGAAGGGCGTGATCATCTACCACCTGCTCTCCGGCACGCTGCGCTTCAACGAGATCCGCCGGAAGCTGCCGAGCGCGACGCAGCGCATGCTCACCCGGCAATTGCGCGAGCTCGAGGAGTGCGGGCTCGTTCTCCGCACGGTCTATGCGCAGGTTCCCCCGCGGGTGGACTACGCCCTGACGGAGGAAGGCCGCTCGCTCGAAGAGATCGTCCGCGCCATGCACGCGTGGGGGCAGCAGCGGATGGAGCGACTGGCACAGGTCCCGACAGCAGCCTGAAACCGGCCTAAAGACCGATGGCGGCAATGGCGCGGCAGCGATAGGTTTGCCGGCGATCGCCGTTGCAGGAGCATGCTGCGAAAAAGTGGCAACGGTTTTTCGCGTAAAGCATGCTCCAAACTATTGGAATCGATCAGGCCATCCGCATTTGGACGGAATCGTCCAAATGCGGATGGCCTGATCTAGGGAGGCGCGATGCTACCGGCCTGGTCAGTCGTCCTGAGCGCACTCGGCTATCTCTGCGTCCTGTTCGCGATCGCGCATCTCGCGGACACCACCGGACGGCGCCTGATGACCGGGCGGGCGCGCACGACGATCTATGCGCTGGCGCTGGGCGTCTACTGCACGTCCTGGACCTTCTACGGCTCGGTCGGCTTCGCCAACCGGGCGGGCTTCGACTTCCTCGGCATCTATGTCGGCCCGGCGCTGGTGATCGGTCTGGGACACCGCTTCGTCGCCCGCATCGTCAGCATCGCCAAGTCGCAGAACATCACCTCGATCGCCGACTTCGTCGGCGCGCGCTACGGCAAGAGCGAGCGCGTCGCAGCGCTGGTCTGCATCGTCGCGGTGGTCGGCGCCCTGCCCTATATCGCCCTGCAGTTGAAGGCGGTGGCAAATTCGCTCTCGGTGTTCTTCGCCGCTGCCGGCGGGCCGCCGCCGATGACCGACATCCCGATCCTGAGCGACCTCGCCTTCCTGGTCGCCCTGGTCCTCGCCGGCTTCGCCTGCGCCTTCGGCACCCGCCATATCGACGCGACCGAACACCAGGACGGGCTGGTGCTGGCGATCGCGGCCGAGTCGCTTGTCAAGCTCGTCGCCTTCCTGGCTCTCGGCGTCTTCGTCGTCTACGGCCTGTTCGACGGGGCCAGCGACCTCTTCGCCCAGGCGGCGCGGGCGGCTGCGGCTGCGGACAAGCCGCCGATCTGGGACCGGACCTCGAGCTGGCCGATGTTCCTGACGCTGACCGCCCTGTCCTCCTGCGCCGCGCTGCTGCTGGCGCGGCAGTTCCACATGGCGATCGTCGAGAATCGCGACGTCCGGGACGTGCGTCGCGCCGCCTGGATGTTTCCGCTCTACCTCGTGCTGATCAACCTGTTCGTGCTGCCGCTGGCGGCGGCCGGCGAGGTCCTGCTGCCGGGCTCGGGCGTCGATCGCGACATGACCGTGCTGCTGCTGCCGCTGGAGAAGCAGGCCGGCTTCATCGCCCTCTTCGTCTTCATCGGCGGGCTTTCGGCGGGCACCGCCATGGTCATCGTCGCCTCGGTCGCGCTGGCGATCATGATCTCGAACCATCTCGTCACGCCGTTGCTGCTGCGCGGGCGCGGCGTCAGCGTCGACCCCGAGCGCGCGGCCGCGATGATCGAGCGCAAAGGCCGCAGCGGTCCGACCGGCGGCGATCTCGGCTCGCAGGTCGTGCACATAAGGCGCGGCGCCATCGTCGTCGTCATCCTGCTCGGCTATGCCTATTACCGGGCTGCGGGCGAGGCGGCGCTGGTCTCGATCGGCCTGCTCTCCTTCGCCGCGACGGCGCAGATCGCGCCGGCCTTCTTCGGCGGACTGATCTGGCGGCGCGGCACGGCGCTCGGCGCCGCGGCCGGCCTGTCGGCGGGCCTGCTGACCTGGCTCTATACGTTGCTGATACCGAGCCTCGCCCAGCCCGGCGGCTATTGGGCGGAGATCGTCGCGCACGGGCCGCTCGGCATCACCGCCTTGCGACCGGAGGCGCTGTTCGGCCTGTCGCTGCCGGCCCTGCCCCATGGCGTGCTCTGGAGCCTCGGCATCAACCTTATCTGCTATGTCGGCTTTTCGTTCATTCGCCCGGCGAGCGCGATGGAGCGGCTGCAAGCCAACGCCTTCGTCGAGTCGGACCGGGCAACGATGGCGCAGTCCTTCTCGCTCTGGCGCTCCAGCGTCACCGAGGCGGAGCTGCAGTCGACCATCGGCCGCTATCTCGGCCAGGAGCGGACGCAGCGCGCCTTCGAGGGCTTCGCCCATTCGCGCGGCGAGGTGCTGAACGGCACCCGCGAGGCCGATATCCACACGCTGCGCTTCGGCGAGCACCTGCTCTCCTCCGCGATCGGCGCCGCCTCGTCACGCCTCGTGCTGTCGCTGCTGCTGAAACGGCGCAACCTCTCGACCGAGGCCGCCTTCAAGCTGCTCGACGACGCCTCGGCAGCCCTCCAGTACAATCGCGACATCCTTCAGAACGGCCTCGACCATGCCGGCCAGGGCATCACCGTGCTCGACCGCGACCTCAGGCTGCTCGCCTGGAACAAGGCCTTCATCCAGCTCTACGACCTGCCGCCCTCGCTGGTGCGCTTCGGCACCGGGCTCGACGAGATCGTGCGCTACAATGCCGAGCGCGGCGCCTATGGCGCCGGCCCGCTCGACGAGCTCATGGCGGCGCGGCTGGAGAGCTTCGTCAACGACCGCGAACCGGTCCGGCTCAAGCTCTACCCTTCCAAGAACGTGATCGAGATCCGCTCCAACCCGCTGCCCGATGGCGGCATCGTCACTACCTATACCGACATCACCGACTCGGTCGTGGCCGAAGAGGAATTGGCGCGGACCAACGAGACGCTGGAAAAGCGTGTCGCCGAGCGCACCGAGGAGATCAGGCACGTCAACACCGAGTTGCAGCGCGCCAAGGCCGAGGCAGACGACGCCAACGCCTCGAAGACGCGCTTCCTCGCCGCTGCCAGCCACGACATCCTCCAGCCGCTCAATGCCGCTCGGCTCTACGCCTCCGCTCTGGTCGAACGCGACCGTGCCAGCACACAGCCAGATCTCGCCGAGAACATCGACGCCTCGCTCGACGCGGTCGAGGAGATCCTGACCGCGCTGCTCGAAATCTCGCGGCTTGACGGCGGCGCGCTCAAGCCCGAGATCAGCGCCTTCCGCCTCGACGAGCTGATGCGGCAGCTCCAGCGCGAATTCGAGCCGAGCGCCCAGGAGAAGGGACTGAAGCTCGTCTTCGCGGCGACCGCGACGACCGTCCGCTCGGACCGACGCTTGCTGCGTCGCCTGCTGCAGAACCTGGTTTCGAACGCGATCAAGTACACCCCGAACGGCAAGGTGCTGGTCGGCTGCCGCCAGCGCGGCGGGCAGATCGCGATCGAGGTGCTCGATACCGGATTGGGCATTCCGGCGAGCAAGCAGAAGACCGTGTTCCGCGAGTTCCAGCGCCTCGACCAGGGCGCGAAGGTCGCGCGAGGACTGGGTCTCGGCCTGTCGATCGTCGAGCGGATCGCGCGCACCCTCGACCACAAGCTCCAGCTCGCCTCGACACCGGGACGCGGCACGCGCTTCTCGATCCTGGTGCCGCGCGCCGCGCCGCTGCCGGCAATGGCGACGAATGCGGCCGCACGCAACACCCCGTCCAGCAGCCAACTCGCCGGCCTCAAGCTGCTCGCCATCGACAACGAGCCGACGATCCTCGACGGCATGCGGCTCCTGCTCGGCGGCTGGGGCTGCAAGGTCGAGACCGCACGCGATCTCGACGAAGCCGCGGCGATCATCGCCGCGAATGGCTCGCCGGACGTGCTGATCGCCGACTACCATCTCGACCGTGGCGAGAACGGCATCGCTGTGATCTCGGCCCTGCGGCAGCAGGTCGGCGGACTGCCGGCGATCCTCCTGACGGCCGACCGCTCGCCGGAGGTGCGCGAGGAAGCCGCGGCGCTCGATATCCACGTGCTGAACAAGCCGCTGAAGCCGGGTGCGCTGCGGGCCCTGCTGGCGCAATGGCGCGCGACCCGGCTCGCGGCGGAGTAATG
Source organism: Allobosea sp. Tri-44 (assembly GCF_004123845.1). Lineage (GTDB taxonomy): Bacteria > Pseudomonadota > Alphaproteobacteria > Rhizobiales > Beijerinckiaceae > Allobosea. The sequence continues at coordinate 492,710 of NZ_NBDP01000030.1, forward strand.
AAACGCGTCATGCTCGGGCTTGACCCGAGCATCTCAGGCCGAATGGGGCTTCAGCCAGCGCCTTCTCGTCATGAGATTCTCCGGTCTGCGCTTCGCTCCGCCCGAGAATGACGGGGCATCACGCTTCCAGCGCAGTCCCCGCCTGCCGCAAGGCCTCCTCGGCCGCGAGGAAGGCCGCGACCTCCGGGCTCGGCTCGGGGCTTTCGACCGCAACGCCCATCTCGGCGAAAAGGCGGGCAGCCGGCACATAGGCTCTGCCCTTGCGGTCATAGAGCGCGGCACGCACCAGCGCGACCGCGGCGACGATCTCCTGGCCGTCGCGCCCTGCCGCCAGGATGCGATGCTGCATCACGACCCAGCTCTCGCCCCAGCACAGCAGCCGCGTCTCCAGCCTGAGCGCGCGGAACAGGCGGACCTCACGGCGGAAGCGGATCGTGCCGCAATTGACCACCGGCACCCAGCCATGGCGCAGGATCGCGCGCCAGAGACCGCTGCGCAGCATCAGATCGGCACGGCCGAGATCCATCAGCCCCCAGTAGCGGGCATTGTTCATGTGCAGGCTGGTGTCGAGATCGTGGGGCCAGACCCGGAAGGGCAGGATCGAGGCCTCGAAGGGCGGCTTCAGCCTGGGCTGGAAGGGCCGCGTCAGCAGCAGCCAGATGAGGCGGAACCAGAGATTCATGGCGGCGTCCCGAAGAGAATAGTTTAGTTGTAAACGTTTTTGCGCACACGGCCAGACCCGCTTGGCGAGCGCCCGCGACGGCAAGCCCGTCCGCCTCGATCTCGACTGGACAAATCCGAATGCTGCGCTGCACGATCCTGCGGCGCAGGACGCTGCGACAGCGCCGCCATGCGGATAATGCGGGAGCACGCGCAAGATCATGCTTGCCAAACCCGCTTTTTACGCAGAAACATCTGCGCTTTCCGGCGACCGCGCCAGACGGCGCCGGCCCACGGGACGACGCTCCAGCGATGCAGATCGAACTCGATTCCCGCGACAAGACGATCCTGCGTATCCTCCAGAAGGACGGCCGGATCACCAATTCGGACCTCGCCGACAAGGTGCACCTCTCGCCCTCCGCCTGCCTGCGCCGTGTGCGCCAGCTCGAGGAGAGCGGGCTGATCCGCGGCTATGTGATGATGCTCGACGAGCGCATCGCCGGCTTCCCCGGCACTGCCTTCGTCTTCGTCACGCTCGACCAGCAGGGCCGCGCCTCGCTGGAGAGCTTCGAGAAGGCCGTGCAGGACCTGCCCGAGATCCTCGAATGCCACCTGCTCGCCGGCGCGCACGACTACCTGATGCGCGTGATCTATCGCGACAGCGCCGATTTTGAGCGCATCCACACCGACATCATCACGCAATTGCCGGGCGTCACCCGGGTCCAGTCGACCCTGACGCTGCGCACGATCAAGAAGACCTCCGCCCTGCCGATGTGAGGCACGGGGTTGCGGCGAAAGGGACCAGAGCCGATAACGGGCCGCCAACAGGATTCGCGCCCGTGACCGACGCCAAGACCAATGCCGATGTCGCCGGCCTGCCCTTCGAGGCGGCCCTGAAGGAGCTCGAGGGCATCGTCGCCCGGCTCGAACGCGGCGACGTGGCGCTGGAAGAATCGATCGACATCTACACCCGCGGCGAGGCGCTAAAGGCTCGCTGCGACGCGCTGCTGAAGCAGGCAGAAGCCCGCATCGAGAAGATCACGCTCGGGGCCGACGGCAAGCCGACCGGCACCCAGCCACTCGACGTCGGGAACTAGGCCAGTGGACTGATCGCGGCCGCTTCGCTGAGCACGGCCTCGATCAAGCGTGCGACATGCTGGACCGCAGGATCAGTCTCGCTGCGCCGGTGCCAGGCGAGATGCAGCGGGAAGCCCTCGACTGCGACCGGCGGCTCGAAGGTGACGAAGCGATCAGCCTCTTCCAGCGGCAAGGTCCGGCTCGGCAGGAGCGCGATCAGGTCCGAGGCCAGCAGCAGCGGCGGCACACTGAGGAAGCTCGGCACGACCAGGCCAATATGGCGCTTGCGGCCGAGCCGGGCGAGCGCCTCGTCGAGCGGACCATGCGTCTCGCCTCGGCCGGAAACCAGCACATGCGGAAAGGCGAGCCAGCGATTGAGGTCGAAGCTGGCGCCAGCGGGGTGGCCCTTGCGCATCGCGACGACATAGCGCTCGCGCAGCAGCTCCCGGCGGGTGAAATCGGCGTCGATCGTCGGGAAGACCGAGATGGCGAGATCGGCCCGCCCCTGCGCCAGGGCCTCCAGCGTCGCCTGCGCGCCCTGCCAGGGCAGGATGGCGAGGGTCAGGCCCGGCGCGGTGCGCATCAGGTGTTCATAGACCCGGCCCGTCACCAACTCCGGCGGCAGCTCGGCCGTCATCACCTTGACGGTCTGCGTCAGGCTCGTGAGATCCGGCTCCGGGGCGTCAAGCAGTGCCGCCACCTGGGCGAGGATGTCGCGCAGCGGCTGCTGTAGCGCCCGCGCCTTCGCCGTCAGGTGCATCCGGCCCCTGCCCCGCAGCAACAGCGGGTCCTTGAAGAGATGGCGGCAGCGATCGAGCGCGCTGGACGCCGCTGGCTGCGACAGCCCGATCCGCTCGGCCGCGCGCGAGACATGGGCCTCGTCTAGCAGGGCGTCGAGCACCACGAGCAGGTTGAGATCGATCGCCCGTAAATTCATGAGGTTGATAATAGGATATATTGATCATCCATTGGAGTAATTTCTAAGCGCGCCGCATCCTCCTCTCGAACCCAAGGAGGTCGCCATGACGCAGACGCTGATCCTGCTCTTCCATCCCGATTATCGCTGCTCGCGCGCCAACAAGGCCTTGGCGGAAGCCGCAAGCAGCCAGCCCGGCACGACCGTCGTCGATATGCAGGCGCTCTATCCGGATGGGCGCATCGATGGCGACGTGGAGGTCGCGCGGCTTCTTGCCGCCGAGCGCATCGTCCTGCAGTTCCCGGTGCAATGGTATTCGACGCCGCCGCTGCTCAAAGCCTGGCAGGACGCGGTGCTGACGCGGATGTTCTACATCCACTACGCAGCGGAGGGCGCAAAGCTTGCCGGCCGGCCGATCCTGATCGCCGCCACCGCAGGCAATGTTCCCGAGGCCTACACGCCGAGCGGAGCCAATCTGTTCTCGCTGCGCGACCTGTTGAAACCGCTGCAGGCGACGGCGCATCGCTGCGCCCTCGCCTGGCAGGAACCGTTCCTGGTCTATGACGTCCGCCGGGCCGATGCCGAGGCCCTGGAGGCGACCGCCGGCCACTACGTAGCGCGGCTCGCCCAGCTCGAAACCCGGCAGGCCGCCTGACTAGCCGGGGCATTCGTGGACGGGCCGGCGCCGAGACGCCGGCCCGTCCCGACTCAACCCTGCTCGGCCTTGTTCGTGCGGCGCGAGAACGCCATCAGGATCGCCGTACCAAGCCCCGACTTCACCAGCGAGCCAAGCAGGAAGGGCACGACGCCGGCGAGCATCGCCTTCTCCGGACCGATCAGCGTGGCGAGCCAAGCTGCGCCGAGCAGCAGGCAGAGAGCGTGGCCGAGCAGCATCGAGACGAAAGCGAAGGCCGGACGGCTGCCATTCCAGCCGCGCTCGGCGAGCCAGCCGACCAGGGCGGCGACGAGCGGGAAGGAGGCGAGATAGCCCGCGGTCGGGCCCATGAAGGGCGCCAGTCCACCGTTGCCATTGGCGAGCACGGGCAGGCCTAGCGCCGCCTCTCCGAGCCAGGCGACGATGGTGAGCGCGCCGAGCCGCCAGCCATAGAGCGCGCCGATCAGGATCACCGCCAGTGTCTGCATGGTCATCGGCACCGGCAACATCGGTACGCTGATCTGCGAGGCGATCGCCAGGACCAGGGTGCCGGCGAGGACTGCCCCGAGCTGGACGAATGCCGGACGCGCTTGCAGATCGAGCGGGCTGAAGCGGGGGGGTGCGGCGTAGCTGAGGTCGCTCATGGGTTTGATCTCCATTGATTCCAGAATTATAGATAATTTAGCAAGTCGATCTATCTCAGAATCCATAAGGCCGATCGGATTGCAAGTCAGCAGCGCTCGGCTACCCCACGCGCGAAAATGCACAGCCGCGTTGTAGCCACGCCCCGCCGCCGATGGCCCGGCCTCGGCTTCAGCCCTGGATGGCGAAGACGTCGCGGGTTCCGCCGGTGGCAGTGCGGACCGGCTTGGAGCCGATCCATTGGACATGGCGGGCGAGGATCGCCGCGGCGTCGTCGACCTGGCCAACGCGCAATGCTGCGAGGATGGCACGGTGATCGTGATCGGTCCGCGCCTCCCAGTCCGAGCGCCACGACGAGAACAGGAAGCGGGCGCTGGCGGCGTGGAGATCGTCGATCGCCGCCAGCAGGCGCGGCATGGCGCAGGGTGTCACGATCAGGCGGTGGAAGCGCCGATTCGCCTCCTCCCAGGCGCGGACATCCGGCGAATTGTCGCCGGCGCGGGTCGCCTCCTCGGCCTCGTCGAGGATCGCGCGCGTCAGATGCGGCCCGGCGTGGCGCAAGGCGAGAACTTCCAGCGCCGCGCGCATCTCGGCGACTTCGCGAACCTCGCGCAGGTCGAAGGCGGCGACGCGCACACCGCGGCGCGGCTCGCTGACGGCGAGACCCTGCGCCTCGAGGCGCTGGAAGGCTTCGCGCACCGGGACATGGCTCGCGCCGAACTCGGCCGCGACATGGTCCTGCCGCAGCCTTGCCCCCGGCTCGAGCTGCCCGGAGATGATCCGTTCGGCGAGAACGCGGCTGATGCGGACTGGAAGGGTCTCGGATTTCTCGCTGGCCATGGATTATCGATAATTTTTCCGGCGGGCGGCGTCGAGCCCGGTGCGGCCGGTTGTACCCTTGTCGTGCGCGACGTCCGGGGCCAGTCTTCTCACGCTCACAGGAGGACATCGCCATGTCGCAGCTGCCCGATCATGATCCGATCGCGGGCGATACCCGCTCCTGCGAGGCGCTCGAGCAGGTGATCGTGCCACGCGCGCATGATCTCGGTGGTTTCTCGGTCCGCCGCGCCTTGCCTTCGATCGGACGCAAGATGGTCGGCCCCTTCATCTTCTTCGACCAGATGGGCCCGGCCGAGTTTCTGCTCGGCGAGGGCATCGACGTGCGCCCGCACCCCCATATCGGGCTTTCCACCGTCACCTATCTCTTCGACGGCGAGATCATGCACCGCGATTCGCTCGGCACGGCGCTGCCGATCCGCCCCGGCGCGGTGAACCTGATGACGGCCGGGCGCGGCATCGTCCATTCCGAGCGCACCGCGCCGGAAGAGCGGCTGAAGGCGCCCAAGCTCTATGGCATCCAGACCTGGCTCGCTTTGCCGAAGACGCATGAGGAGGTCACGCCGGAATTCATCCACCACGCCGCGCCCGAATTGCCGCGCATCGTCGGCGAGGGCAAACGCGTCAGCCTGATCATGGGCTCGGCCTTCGGCCAGACCTCACCGGTGAAATTCCCCTGGGAGACGCTCTATGCCGAGGCCGTGCTGGCGCCAGGCGCGATCCTGCCGCTCGACCCTGACTATCACGAGCGTGCCGTCTACATCGTCACCGGCAAGATCGACATCGCCGGCGATGAGTTCGGCGCCGGCCAGCTCCTGATCTTCAAGCCGGGCGACCGGATCTCGATCCTCGCCGTCGATCAGAGCCGGCTGATGCTGATCGGCGGCGAGCCGATGGACGGCCCCCGCCATATCTGGTGGAACTTCGTCTCGTCCTCGAAGGAGCGCATCGACCAGGCCAAGCAGGAGTGGAAGACCGGCCGCTTCGACACCGTGCCCGGCGACGAGGAAGAATTCATTCCGCTGCCGGAGCGCTGAGTTCCCCCACCGGCATCACCTTCAACCGCGGCATCTGCGAGGCCAGGATCGCCAGCATCGACAGCGCGAAGAGGCCGACCGGCAGCCACATCGCCGCCTCGACGCCGAGCCATTCGCCGGCGAGGCCGCCGGCGAGCGCCCCGATCGGGCGCATGCCATACATGGCGGTGGTGATCGTCGCGCTGACGCGGCCGAGCAGCGGCTGCGGCGTCACCGCTTGGCGCAAGGTGGTCTGGGTGATGAACCAGAGGATCGGACCGAAGCCGAACAGGAAGAAGGCGAGTGCCAGCGCCGGCCAGCCCAGCGCCGGCGGCGCGAGCGCCAGCGCGGCTGCCCCGAAGAGCGAGACCGCCGGACCGAAGACGAACAGGAACCCGGTCGGCAGGCGCGCGATCAGCCAGGCGCCGGACAGCGCAGCGGCGATCGCGCCCGCACCATAGACCGAGGATGCCAGGCCGACCGCGGCGGGGTCGAGCGCCAGCACACGCAGCGCATAGGGCGCGAGCAGCGCCATGAAAGCGAAGAAGGCGAGGTTCCAGCCGATGGCGCAGAGCGCGATCGGCCTGAGATAAGGATGGCGCGCGACGAAGGCGCCGCCCTCGGCGATGGCGCGGTGCAAGGGCTGGCGCGGCTGCACAGGCGGGCGCTCAGCCGGGAGGCGGGCTGCCGCAAGGATCACGACGACGCCACAGGCGGCGCAAAGCCCCAGGCTGAGCCAGCCCGAAGCGCGTGCCACCGCCCAACCGGCGATAAGCGGCGCGATCAGACTGAGGGCCGCCCGGCCGAGCTCGAGGCGGCTGTTGGCGCGCGGCAGCTCGGCGAGCGTCACGGCTTTCGGCATCAGCACGAAGATCGAGAGCGCGATGGTGACTGGTCCCGCCGCCGCGATGAAGGTCGAGAGCGCCAGCGCCGGCCCGATCGCGCCGCTGGCGAGCAGAACCGCGCCTAGGCTGGAACCCAGCGCCATCAGGGCACCGCCGGCGAGGATCAATGTGCGCGGCGCCATGCGATCGGCGAGCACGCCGGCCGGCAGCGAGATCAGCAGCCAGGCCGCCGACTGCGCAGCGACCAGCAAACCGACGAAGCGCGGCGTCGCGCCGGCCTGCGTTGCTGCGAGCGTGATCGTGTCGAGCGCGAGCTTGTCGGCGAACTGCGCCGTGACGCCTGCCAGCAGCAGGGCGATGAAGAAGGGCGAGGTCATGGGAGACATCCAGCAAAGAGGATGACCCTGATTTTCCAGATCGGACCGCTTGCTCCCACCCGTTTCCTGCCCGGCTGCGACGACAAGCCGGTTTGCCAGCGTCGCCGTGAAAGACTATTTCGGAGGCACGATCCAGCAAGCTTCGGCCAGCCCTTGCCTCGCCCCCACACTCCGCTTCTCGACCAGACGCCCGATCCCGCCGCATTGCGCCGGCTCGACGACGCACAGTTGCGCCAGCTCGCCGACGAGCTCCGGGCCGAGACCATTGATGCCGTTTCCGTCACCGGCGGCCATCTCGGCGCCGGCCTCGGTGTGGTCGAGCTCACCGTCGCGCTGCACCATGTCTTCGACACGCCGCGCGACCGGCTGATCTGGGATGTCGGTCACCAGGCCTATCCGCACAAGATCCTGACCGGCCGCCGCGCCGAGATCCGCACGCTGCGCCAGCCGGGAGGCCTCTCCGGCTTCACCAGACGGGCCGAGAGCGAGTACGACCCGTTCGGCGCCGCCCACTCCTCGACCTCGATCTCGGCCGGCCTCGGCATGGCGGTCGGGCGCGATCTGGCGGGCGGGCGCAACAACGTCATCGCCGTGATCGGCGACGGCGCCATGTCGGCCGGCATGGCCTATGAGGCGATGAACAATGCCGGGGCGACGGGCTCGCGGTTGATCGTCATCCTCAACGACAACGACATGTCGATCGCCCCGCCGGTCGGCGCGATGTCGGCCTATCTCGCGCGCCTCGTCTCCGGCCGGACCTATCGTTCGCTGCGCGAGATCGCCAAGTACCTCGCCGAGAAGCTACCGCGTTTCTTCCATGAGAAGGCGAAGCGGACCGAGGAATATGCCCGCGGCTTCTGGACTGGCGGCACCCTCTTCGAGGAGCTCGGCTTCTACTATGTCGGCCCAATCGACGGGCACAATCTCGACCATCTGCTGCCGGTGCTGCGCAATGTCCGCGACGCCGAGACGGGGCCGATTCTCGTCCATGTCGTGACGCAGAAAGGCAAGGGCTACGCCCCGGCCGAGGCAAGCGCCGACAAGTATCACGGTGTGGTCAAGTTCGATCCGGTCACCGGCCTTCAGGCCAAGGCGCCGGCGAACGCGCCGAGCTACACCAATGTCTTCGCCAACGCGCTGGTCAAGGCCGCGCGTGAGGACGAGAAGATCGTGGCGGTGACCGCCGCCATGCCGTCCGGCACCGGGCTCGACGCCTTCGGCAAGGAATTCCCGGGCCGCATCTTCGATGTCGGCATCGCCGAGCAGCATGCGGTGACCTTCGCGGCGGGTCTGGCGACCGAGGGCTTCAAGCCGTTCTGCGCGATCTATTCGACCTTCCTGCAGCGCGCCTATGACCAGGTCGTGCACGACGTCGCGATCCAGAAGCTGCCGGTTCGCTTCGCGCTCGACCGGGCCGGGCTCGTCGGAGCCGACGGTGCGACCCATGCCGGCGCCTTCGATGTCGCCTATCTCGCCTGCCTGCCCGATATGGTGGTGATGGCGGCTGCCGACGAAGCCGAGCTCACCCATATGGTGGCGACAGCAGCCGCCTATGACGACGGCCCGATCGCCTTCCGCTATCCGCGTGGCGAGGGCGTCGGCGTCGAGATGCCTCAGCACGGCGTGCCGCTCGAAATCGGCAAGGGCCGGATCGTCCGGGAAGGCACGCAGGTCGCCCTGCTCTCGCTCGGCACGCGGCTGGCCGAATGCCTCACGGCAGCCGAGCAGCTCGGCCAACGCGGGCTTTCGACCACTGTTGCCGACGCCCGTTTCGCCAAGCCGCTCGACGAGGAGATGATCCTGCGCCTCGCCCGTGAACACGAGGTGCTGATCACGGTCGAGGAAGGTTCGGTCGGTGGCTTCGGCAGTCATGTGCTGCAGTTGCTGGCGCGCGAAGGCGCACTCGATCGCGGCCTGAAGATCCGCAGTCTGACGCTGCCCGACATCTTCCAGGAGCACAACAAGCCCGAGGCGATGTATGCACAGGCCGGGCTCGACGCCGCCGGGATCGTGCGCACCGTCGAGACCGCGCTCGGCCCGGCCAGCGCAGCACGGCGCGCCTGAGCCCATGACCGCCGGCCTGCCGCGCCGGGTCCGCGCCGACCTGCTGCTGCTCGAGCGCGGCCTGTTCGAGAGCCGTGCGCGGGCGCAGGCCGCCATCGCCGCGGGCCTCGTCAGCGCCGACGGCGTCGTGTTGCGCAAGGCGTCGGAGACGGTGCTCGCAGCGGCGAAGATCGAGGCTCAGGCAGCGCATCCTTACGTCTCGCGCGGCGGGGTGAAGCTCGCCGCGGCGCTCGATACCTTCGGCTTCGACCCAAACGGATTGACCTGCCTTGATGTCGGCGCCTCGACCGGCGGCTTCAGCGATGTGCTGCTCCGGCGCGGCGCGGCCCATGTCTACGGCATCGATGTCGGCCAGGCGCAGTTGCATGAGAGCCTGCACGGGCATCCGCGCCTGACCAGCCTGGAGAGCCAGGACATCCGCACACTCGATCCCTCCCTTTTCACCCAGGCGCCGGCACTCGCCGCGATCGACGTCAGCTTCATCTCGCTGAAGCTGGTGCTGCCGGCGGTGGCAAAGCTGCTGGCGCCGCAGGCCCGGCTGGTCGCACTGGTGAAGCCGCAATTCGAGACCAAGCGTTCGGCGCTGAAGAGAGGCGTGCTGCGCAATGAGGCGCTTCAGGAGCAGATCTGCACCGAGATCGCGGACGCGGTCAGCGGACTCGGCTTCGCCATCAGCGGGCTCATCCCCTCCCCGATCGAGGGCGGCGACGGCAACCGCGAATTCCTGCTCGGCGGCGTGCGGAGCGTTTAGCTCGCCATTACGGCATCGATGTCGGCCTGCACGGCACCGGCATCGATATAGGCCGCCTGACCCTGGCCATTGGCGTTGATGAATGCAGTAGCGCGCGCAATCAGGCGGCGCAACGACAGGCTCGCGACATCGACGATCAGGGTGGGGTCTTCCTCGGACGGCATCTCATCGAGCAGCGCCGTCGCGGTGTAGACCAGCCGGTCCATGGCCGTGCAGAGCTGCTCGAAACTCTCCGCCTCGCGCCTGCCGAGCGCGCGATAGGCGGCAGTGGCCTCGCCGGCGCAGCGCAGCGGGGAGATCGCGAAATGCTCGACATAGCCCAGCCCGCGCCAGGCCTTGAGATCAACGACGATCTCGCGGTCGAGCGGCACCATCTCCAGCAGCATCAGCGCCTCGCTGTGCCGGTTGAGATAGTCGGTCGAGAGTTGCGGTGTGGCTCTGCCCGCCGCGGTCGCTGATGTCTCGGTCGCGGAAGCAGACATGAAGAGGCCCCGGAAGCGGCGCGACTATGCTGTGCCAACAGCAAACAAAGTCTTGATCCGGTCACGATAAGACGGAAGTCATCCTTATATGTGTGGTCGCTATGCCATTACCCTGCCGCCGGAGGCGATGCGCGAGGCCTTCGCCTATCGCGAGCAGCCGAATTTCCCGCCGCGTTACAATATCGCGCCAACGCAGCCGGTGCCTGTCGTCCGGCTCGACGAAGGCCGGCGCCAGTTCATCCTGATGCGCTGGGGCTTCATCCCGGGCTGGGTCAAGGATCCGAAAACATTTCCTTTGGTCATCAATGTCCGCAGTGAAAGCGCCCGCGAGAAACCCTCCTTCCGCGCCGCTTTCATCCGCCGGCGCTGCCTGATGCCGGCTGATGGCTTTTATGAATGGCATCGGCTCGGAGAAGGCCGGCAGCAGGAGAACCGGCCCTACCTCTTCCGCAAGCCCGATCAGGGCTTCTTCGCCTTCGCGGCGCTGTGGGAGACCTGGCACAGCCCTGATGGTTCCGAGATCGACACCGTCGCGATGGTCACCGGTTCCGCGAACGGTCAGATGGCGGCGATCCACCACCGCTCGCCGGTCATCGTGCCGCCCGAAGCTTTCGACACCTGGCTCGATCCGGCGGCCGAACCGGCCGATCTGCAGGAGCTGCTGCGGCCGTCGCCGGACGACCTTCTGGAGATGCTCCGGCTCGGCCCCGCGGTGAACAAGGTCGCCAATGATGGGCCGGAGGTACAGGAGGCCTTCGATCCAGCCTCGGCGCCGGCGCCTCCCGCCAAGCCCGTCATGCGTTCTCGTCGGGGCGGCCCGGACGATGCACAGGGCAGCCTGTTCTAGCGCAAGCCATGACGGCGCGCGTACTCTCCTCTCGAACGAGACCAACAGAGGAAATGCCCGATATGGATGGCCGCCGCCCGACGATGAGCTCCCTGCACGGCATGGTCGCCGCCGCGCATCCGCTGGCGGCGCAGGCCGGTGCCCGTATCCTCGCCCAGGGCGGCAATGTCTTCGACGCGGTCGGCGCGGTCGCGGCCGCGCTCAACGTGGTCGAGCCGTTCATGTCGAGCCTTGCCGGCATGGGCTCGGCGACGATGTGGGTCGCGGCTGAGAAGCGCGTACGCGTGCTCGATTTCGTGCCACGTGTGCCGGAGAGCTTCCCGCTCAAGCGCTTCAGCCAGCGCTCCGATCTCGAGCGCGGCGCGCTCGCGGTGGCTCCGCCCGGCAACCTCGCCGGCTGGTGCGAGCTCAACCGTGCCTATGGCCGCCTCTCACTCGCGCAGGTCTTCGCCCCGGCGATCGCGCTCGCCGAGGACGGCTTCCCGATCGCCGAATTCGGCGTGGTGGAATTCAACGAGCAGGCGCCATTGCTGCGTGAGCGGCCCGAGCTCTACGAGAATTGGGCGCGGAACTATCTGCGCGAAGGCGGAACAAGCGTCGCGCTGGGCCAGATCCTGCATCAGCCTGAGTTGGCGACGACCCTACGCGACATCGCCGTCAAGGGGCCGGGTCATCTCTACCAGGGGCCACTCGGCGAGACGATCACCGCCCATCTCAAGGCGCAAGGAGGCACGCTGACCATGGCCGATCTCGCCAAGGTCTCACCCAGTTGGCGCGAGCCGCTCGCTGTCGCCTATCGCGACCGGCAGGTGCATGTGCCGCCGCCAGCCTGCGAAGGCTTCCAGTTCCTGCTGACCTTGCGTATCCTTGATGGCTTCGACCTCTACAAGTTGGAGCGCAACGGCGCCGAGCATCTCGACATCGTCTACCGCGCCATCCGCCTCGCCGCCGGCGTCCGGATCGCGCACAATAATCCCAAACCAGAGAAGCTCGCCGAGATCCTGTCCGACGCCTTCGTCGAGCGGCTGCGGGCGCGGGCCCGCGACGGCAAGCCGATCGACGGTCCGACCGAGCAATGGATGCCGCAGGCGCCAGCGGGCGAGGACCCCGGCCATACCACCTCCTTCTCGATCGCCGACCGCGACGGCAATCTGATCTGCGTGACGCAGAGCATCGGCAGCCCCTTCGGCAGCGGCGTGGTGGTGCCCGGCACGGGGCTTTGCCTCAACAACTTCCTGTACTGGGCCGACGTCCAGCCCGGCAGCCCGAACCGTTCGCTGCCCGGCTCGGAACTGCCGATGTGCATGTCGCCCACGCTTTCGACCAAGGATGGCGCGCCGGTGCTCGCGCTCGGCACGCCTGGCAGCTACGGCATCCTGCAGACGCAGGTGCAGGCCATGGTCCAGCACGTCGATTTCGGGCTTCCGCTGCAGGACGCGATCGAGGCGCCGCGCGCCCGGCTCTGGGATGGCCGCAAAGTCGAGGTCGAGAACCGGCTTCCCACGGCGACCATCACGGCGCTGGCCGGGCGCGGGCACGGCATCTTCGCCAACGACAGCGGCTGGACGATGCGCGTCGGCGGCATGCAGGCGGTTTCGCGCGATCCGGCTACGGGCCGGCTGACCGGCGCCTGCGACCCGCGCCGCGACGGCTATGTCGCGACGCCCTGAGCGCGATCTGCCCTGACAGCGCGATTTCGAGCTCCAACACATCGAGCCGAAATCGCGACTGTTGGAACTTGCCCCAGCGCCGCGCTCGATCGAGCACGCCTCGCACGCGGCTCCGAGGATTTAAAGCATGTCGAACCCAGCACCAGACGATCTACAGCCCTGGCTGACAGGCACATTGCTACCAGGCTGGATCAACCGCACCTTCGACCCGGCGCGGCCCGGCTTCGTCGAGTATCTCGGGCCCGACGGGACGCCCGAGGCCAGCGATCTGCGCACGACCCTGGTCACGGCACGGCTGACCTATGTCTTCAGCCATGCGCATCTGCTCGGCGTGCCCGGGGCATTGGCAGCGGCGCGACACGGTTTCGCCTTCCTGGCGGGCGCCTGCCGCGACGCCGACGGGCGCTTCAGTCATTCCTGCACGACGCGCGGAGAGGCTGTCGACGGCAGGTCCGACTTCTACGATCTCGCCTTCGTCCTGTTCGCGTTCGGCTGGTTCGCCAAGGCGACCGGCGAGACAGGCGCGCTGGCGATCGCCGGCGAGGTGATGGACTTCCTCGACCGCGAGCTGGCGCATCCGGACGGCGGTTATCGCGAGGATACGCTGGGCTCGCAGCCCCGGCGCCAGAACCCGCATATGCACCTGCTCGAGGCCTGTCACGCTCTCGCGGCGGCATCGCCCGATCCGCGCTGGCTGGCGACGGCCGACAGGCTCGTGCGGCTGATGCGGGAGCGGATGCTGGACGCCAATAGCACGCTCGGCGAGTTTTTCGATGAGAACTGGGCGACGTTCCCGGGCCCGCGCGGGCTGATCCGGGAACCCGGCCATCATTTCGAATGGACCTGGTTGCTCTATCACCACGAGCGGCTGACCGGTTCGGGCGAGGCTCGCGAGACGGCGCGAACGCTCCATGCGTTCGGGCAGCGTCAGGTCGATGCCTCGGCCAATCCATCGCGGCTCGTCGTGAATGAGGTCGATCCGACAGGCCGCGTGCGGAACGGCGCGGCCCTGCTCTGGCCGCAGACCGAATATCTGAAGGCGCTCGTCGCGAGGATCGAGTTCGAGGGCGACGACGATGCTTCGGTGCGGCTCGAACAGCACCTGCGCCTGGTCTTCAGGCACTTCGTCGACGCCAAGAGCGGGCTATGGATCAACCAACTCGACGATCAGGGACGGCCGATGAGCGAGCGGGTCCCGGTCCGGGTGCTCTACCATCTGGTGCTGGCGCTCGCCGATATCTGCCGCGCCACCAAGGGCAATATGGCTCTGTAGTGCTTCAGCGACCAGCGGCCCCGCCCGTGGTCACCGTCTCCTCCGGAACCGCAAACACGCCGCTGTAGCGGAACAGTTCGCCAAAGAGCGGATGCTTCAGCGTCATCCGCATGCTGAAGCTGTGCTCATCGATCGGCCGTTCCTCGATGTAGCCGGTGCCGAGGAGAAGCCCGACCGGCAAGGGCAGGTCGTAGCCGAAGAGCCGCCAGACATAGCCCGCATCGCGGAAGACCAGCGCCCCCTCCTCCGCCGTCACCCTGAGGCGCATGCCGACGCCGAAGCGGACGAATTCGATAACCTGGCTGGGGCCCGTCTGCTGCATGCGCGAGCGGAAGTGGAAGGGCTTGCGCCCGGCGAAATGGAACACCCGATCCCAGTGCAGCGTGCTGTCATTGGGTTGCGCGGTGTAGTGCACCTCGATCGGCACGTCGCGGCCGCGATAGGGCACCAGCGCCCCGACGATCCGGGCAAAGGGCAGCAGCAGCCTGGCGAAGGCGCTGTGCTCGACCTCGTGCATCACGCCTTTGGCGCAGATGGTATCGTCGCTGAACGAGCGCAAGAAATAATGGCGCCGGATGATCTCGCCGAGCTTCGCCCAGTCCTCGCCGAGAACCTGCTGGAAGACGGGCCGGCGCTCGCGCATGCGCTAGAGCACCGATCCCGGATTGAGCACGCCCTTGGGATCGAGCGCCGCCTTCACCGTCCGCATCAGGTCGAGCTCGACCGGGTCCTTGACGCCCGGCAGGAGGGAACGCTTGAGGCGGCCGATACCGTGCTCGGCCGAGATCGAGCCTTTGAGCTCGGTGACGATGGCGTGCACCGCCTCGTTCATCGCGCTCCAGCCGGCAAGATAGGCGGCCTTGTCGGCGCCGACCGGCTGGCTGACGTTGAAATGGATGTTGCCGTCGCCGAGATGGCCGAAGGGCACGGGACGGCAGCCCGGCACCATCGCCTCGACCCTGGCGGTAGCTCGCTTCAGGAACTCGGGCGTGGCGTGGAGCGGCACGGAGATGTCGTGCTTGATCGAGCCGCCCTCATGGGTCTGCACTTCCGAGAGCATCTCGCGCAGCTTCCAGAGATCGGCGCGCTGGCCGAGCGAGCCGGCGAGCACGGCATCGGTGACGAGCCCCTCCTCCAGCGCCTCGCCGAGGAAGGCTTCGACTGCCTCGCTGAGCCCGGCCTCGGCCTGCGCCGAGACCTCCATCAGCACATACCAAGGCGACGGCTCCGAGAGCGGATCGCGGGCGCCGCTGGCATGGCGGACGACGAAGTCGAGGCCGATGCGCGGCATGATCTCGAATGTGGTGAGCGTGCCGCCGGCGCTGGCCTTGGCCTTGTTGAGCAGGGACAGCGCGGCTTCCGGATCGGGCACGGCGAGGAAGGCGGTGGCGCGCGCCGTCGGCAGCGGGAAGAGCTTCAGCACCGCGGCGGTGATGATGCCGAGCGTGCCTTCCGAGCCGATGAAGAGGTTCTTGAGGTCATAGCCGGTATTGTCCTTGCGGAGCTGGCGCAAGCCATTCCAGACGCGCCCGTCGGCGAGGACGACCTCGAGGCCGAGGCAGAGCTCGCGAGCATTGCCATAAGCGATCACCGCCGTGCCGCCGGCATTGCTCGAGAGATTGCCGCCGACCGTGCAGGAGCCTTCCGAGGCGAGCGAGAGCGGGAAGAGCCGCCCGGCGGCCTCGGCCGCCTCCTGCGCCTTCTGCAGGATGACACCGGCCTCGACGGTCATGGTGTCGCCGGAGACATCGACCGAGCGGACCTTGTCGAGCCGCTGCAGCGACAGGATGATCTCCCGGCCTTCGGCGACCGGGGTCTGGCCCCCGACCATGCCGGTATTGCCGCCTTGCGGCACGACCGTCGCGCCGGTCTCGCTCGCCCATCTCATCACGGCCGACACCTCGGCGGTCGAGCCCGGCCGCACCACCGCCTGCGCCTTGCCGTGGAAGAGACCGCGCGGCTCCTTGAGATAGGGCACCATCGCATCAGCGTCGGTGATGACGTTCTTCGCGCCGACGATGCCGGCCAGAGCTTCGATGGTAGGCGCGCTCATCCTGCCTCCAGGGCGATCAACTATTTGCGGCTGCCGGCAGCCTTGCGGAAGACGCCGACGAGTTCGATGTGGGCGGAATAGCGGAACTGGTCGACCGGCGTCACACGCTCCAGCGCATAGCCGCCTGCGACCAAAAGCGCCGCGTCGCGGGCAAAGCTGCCGACATCGCAGGAGACATAGGCGATCAGCGGCACCTTCGATGCCGCAAGCCGCTTGACCTGCGCCTCAGCACCAGCGCGCGGCGGATCGAGCACGACGGCGTCGAACGCGTTGAGCTCATGCTCCAGCAGCGGGCGGCGGAAGAGGTCGCGCGCTTCGACTGCGACCTGCTTCAGGCCTTGCGTATGATTGGCGGCGCGGCTCAAGGCCTGGACCGCGGCCTTGTCGCTCTCGAAGGCCAAAACCTGCGCCTTCTCGGCGAGCCGGACGCTGAACGGGCCGCAACCGGCGAAGAGATCGGCGACGCGCTTCGCCTTGGGGATCGCATCGAGCACGAGCCGCGACAGTGTCGCCTCGCCCTCGGCGGTCGCCTGCAGGAAGCCGCCGGGCGCTGGCGTCACCGAGGCCTTGCCCATCAGCTGGAACGGCGCGCGCCGCTCGACGATGATCTCGCCATGCATGGCGAGGCGGGCGAGATCGAGCCGCTCGGCCGCTTCGGTGAGTTGTCGGCGCAAGGAATCGCCGGCCGGCCCGTGGCCGCGAATGTCGACATCGAGGCCAGCTTCAGAAGCGGTCAATTGGATGTCGAGCGGCTTGTTCGAGGAGCGCAGGCGGTTGGCGAGGAGTTGCGCCACGGCGGGCGCCCGCGCCAGACCCGGGGCCAGCACCGGGCAGGCCTCGACCTCGACCAGGTCATGGGTCCTCGCCGCCATGAAGCCGACGCGCATGCCATCGTCCTCACGGCGGGCATGGAAGGTGACGCGGCGGCGGCCGGCGCCATGGGCATCGACCAGTGCCGCGACCTCGGTTTCAAGTCCGGCGCGAGCCAGCGCCGTGACCACCTGCTGGCGCTTCCATTCCGCATAGGGCCCCTCGCCCATATGCTGCACGGCGCAGCCGCCGCAGCGGGTGAAGAGCGGGCAGATCGCGGCGATGCGCGAGGCGGAGGGCGCGAGAATCTCGACAACCTGCGCTCTGTCGCCATCGCGCACCACCCGCACACTCTCGCCCGGGAGCGCAAACGGCACGAAGACCTGGCCTCCCGCCGTCTCGGCGACGCCGTCGCCGCGCTGGCCGAGCCGAGCGATCGTGAGCGTTTCATTCATGGCGAGGGCGGACATATGCTTCCGGATCGTGACGTAATCGAGGGTTTGGCCTATCAGGTGACGGCATGCAGGGAAATGGCTGGAGTTGCCTAATATGACTATCCGCAACGGCGTCGTCGAAGCGATCGGCAACACCCCCTTGATCAAATTGAAGCGCGCCTCGCAGGAAACCGGCTGCGAGATCCTCGGCAAGGCCGAGTTCATGAACCCCGGCCAGTCGGTCAAGGACCGCGCCGCGCTCGCCATCATCCGCGACGCCGAAAAGAGCGGCGCGCTCCGCCCTGGCGGCGTCATCGTCGAGGGCACAGCCGGCAATACCGGCATTGGCCTCGCGCTGGTCGGCAACGCGCTGGGCTATCGCAGCGTGATCGTCATCCCGGACACGCAGAGCCAGGAAAAGAAGGACATGCTGCGGCTCGCCGGCGCGACTTTGGTCGAGGTTCCGGCCGTCGGCTACGTCAACCCGAACAATTATGTGAAGGTCTCCGGCCGCCTCGCCGAGGAACTGGCGAGGACAGAACCCAACGGCGCGATCTGGGCCAACCAGTTCGACAATGTCGCCAATCGCCAAGGCCATATCGAGACCACCGGCCCGGAGATCTGGCAACAGACCGACGGCAAGGTCGACGGCTTTGTCAGCGCGGTCGGCACCGGCGGCACGCTCGCCGGCGTCGCGATCGCGCTCAAGGGCTTCAATCCGAAGATCCGCATCGCCCTCGCCGACCCGATGGGTGCGGCGCTCTATGCCTACTACACCACCGGCGAACTCAAGGCCGAGGGCTCCTCGATCACCGAGGGGATCGGCCAGGGCCGCATCACCGCGAATATCGAGGGCGCGCCGATCGACGTCGCCTTCCAGATCCCCGACGAGGAGGCGATCCCGCTCTGCTTCCAGCTGCTGGAGGAAGAGGGCCTGTGCCTCGGGGGCTCCTCCGGCATCAACGTCGCCGGCGCGATCCGGCTGGCGAAGGAGATGGGGCCCGGCCACACCATCGTGACCATCCTCTGCGACTACGGCACGCGCTATCAATCAAAGCTGTTCAATCCGGAATTCCTGCGCTCGAAGAACCTGCCGGTGCCCGGCTGGCTCGAACGCGATGGCGGGCTGAAGGACGTGCTGGCCAAGGTGATGGCCTAGACGCCGTGCTGCTCGACCGGCGCACGCTCCAGGGCATCGCCGAGAGCCACATCACGCAGGTGCTGCGCCGCTGGTGTCGGCCGAGCGTCAAGAGCGGTGGCAGCTTGCTGACGGCGATCGGCCAGCTCGCCATCGACGCCGTCGAGCCGATTACGGAAGACCAGATCGACGCAGCCGATGCGAGGGCCGCAGGCTTCGAAACGCGCGAAGCCGCGCTCGCCGCGCTGACCGGCCGCGAGGGCAGCCTCTACCGCATCCGCATTCGTCTCGCCGGCCCCGATCCGCGCGAAGCCTTGCGACGCACCGGCGAACTGACCGACGCGGAAACGGGCGAGTTGGTCGCACGCCTCGGCAGGCTCGATTCCCGCCGCCCTTGGACGCGCGCCACATTGCGGGTGATCGCGACCCACCCGGGACGCCGCGCGCCGAAGCTCGCCACCTTGCTCGGCCGCGACGTGCTGCCCTTCAAGCAGGATGTCCGCAAGCTCAAGGCGTTGGAGCTGACCGAAAGCCTCGATGTCGGCTATCGGCTCTCTCGACGCGGCGAGACCCTGCTGTCGCGCCTCGGGCTGGAAGGCTAACCTCATGCTCAACCCCGCCTCACCGCTCGCACGCCTGACTGAAGCTCCCATGCTGCCGGGTCGCATCGTCTGGATCGGTCTCAGACCGGCACGACGCGCCGTCATGACAGTCGCCGACCTGGCAACGCTGGACGAAGGGCAAGGCCTGGTCGGGGATCACTACAGCAGCCGCACCGGCGGGGCGCGCCACGTCACCTTGATCCAGCAGGAACATCTTGCCGCCATCGCCAGCTATCTTGGCCTCACCACGGTCGCGCCTGATCTGCTCCGACGCAATATTGTCGTGGCCGGCACTAATTTGCTCGCCCTGAAGAACCATCGCTTCTCGCTTGGGGAGGCCGTGCTGGCATGGACCGGCGAATGCCATCCCTGCTCGCGGATGGAGGAGGCTTTCGGCACGGGCGGTTACAACGCCGTGCGCGGCCATGGCGGCATCACGGCGCAGGTGATCAAGGGCGGGGCCATCGCGGTTGGCGACGAGCTGGAACGGCTCGCGGCAAACCGTGCATAGTTGCTGCTTGCCCGAGCCGCACCGCCCCGTTGAGCCGCCTCAGGCCGTTTGCGCGCCGGCGTCGATCGCCTCGATGTCACCAGCGCGGTCATACTGCGCCTGGTCGAGCATGCCCTGACGCTTGGCGACGATGGTCGGCACCAGCGCCTGGCCGGCGACGTTCACCGCGGTGCGGCCCATGTCGAGGATCGGATCGATCGCGAGCAGCAGGCCGACACCAGCGAGCGGCAGGCCGAGCGTCGACAAGGTCAGCGTCAGCATCACCGTTGCGCCAGTGAGGCCGGCGGTTGCGGCCGAGCCAATCACCGAGACGAAGGCGATCAGCACATATTCCTGCAGGCCGAGCGGGACACCATAGAACTGCGCGACGAAGATCGCCGAGATCGCCGGATAGATCGCGGCGCAGCCATCCATCTTGGTGGTCGCGCCGAGCGGCACGGCGAAGGCGGCGTACTCGCGCGGCACGCCGAGGCTCTTCTCGGTCACGGCCTCGGTCACCGGCAAGGTGCCGACCGAGGAGCGCGAGACGAAGGCGAGCTGGATCGCCGGCCAGGCGCCCGCGAAGAAGCGCAGCGGCGACAGCCCGTGCAGGAGGAGCAAGGCCGGATAGACGATCAGCAGCACGATGGCGAGCCCGAGATAGATCGCGAAGGCGTACCAGGAGAGCTGCTGCAGGGTCTGCCAGCCATATTGCGCCACGGCATTGCCGAGCAGGCCGATGGTGCCGATCGGGGTCAGCCGGATCACCCACCACAGGATCTTGCGGACGATCGCCAGCAGCGACTCATTGAAGGCGAGGAAGCTGTTGGCGCGCTCGCCGACCTTCAGCGCCGCGACACCGACGACGATCGAGATCACCAGCAGCTGCAGCACGTTGAAGCCGAGCCGGGTCGTCGCCGCGCCGCCATCGATCCGGGTCGAGGCCTGCAGGCCGAAGACGTTGGCGGGAACGAGGCCCTTCAGGAAATCGAGCCAGGAGCCGACCGAGCCAGGCGCCTTGGCGCTGGCCGCGAGCACGCCCGAATTGATGCCGGGCTGGATGATCAGGCCGAGCGCGATGCCGATCAGCACGGCGATGAAAGCGGTGAGCGCGAACCAGAGCAGCGTCTGCCAGACCAGCGCGGCCGCATTGGAGAGCTGCCTGAGATTGCTGATCGAGGCGACGATCGCCGTGAAGATCAAAGGCGGCACCAGCGCCTGCAACAGCTGCACGAAGATCGAGCCAGTCGTCGCCAGCGTGGTCGTCAGTGCATTCGGCTGCCCGGCCGCATCGGGGCCGATATTGCGCGCGATCCAGCCGAGCACGAGCCCGATCACCATGGCTGCCAGAACCTGAAAGCCGAAGCTCGCATAGAACGGCTTGGCGCCGGCGGTCGCCGCGCCGGCTCGGGACGTCACTGTGGTCATGGCTGGAACTCGCAGATCGCCGCAACGCGGCTGAACATATTTGCCGCTTATATAAGCACCGCCGCAACTTGCGGGAAGCCAAGCACGTCCATTCTACGCCACATCGGCAGTAGAAGTGTTCTCCACTGAAGCATGTGGGCAGAGATTCTTTCTCCTCGCTCCGGCCGCCCTTCTGGAGCGGGGGTTCTCGTTCAAACCCTGCTGTCATTCCGGCCGCAGCGAAGCGGAGCGCCGGAATCCATCGGAGAGCGCAACGCCCCTTGATGGATTCCGCAGCTGCGCGGCTTCGCCGCTTGTCCGGAATGACGGTGCAATCTGGTCGAGATGGGTTCCGGCCAAGAACGCCCCGCGCTCATCGCAGCGGCCAGACCAGGAGGATCAGCGGCACGGCGAGCAGGATCACCAGCAGCGACAATGGCGCGCCGAGCCTGGCATAGTCGCCGAAGCGATAGCCGCCCGGGCCCATCACCAGCGTGTTGCACTGGTGGCCGATCGGGGTGAGGAAGTCGCAGGCGGCGCCGATCGCCACCGCCATCAGGAAAGCATCGGGATTGTAGCCGAGCGTCTTGGCGAAGCCTGCGCCGATCGGCGCCATCACCAGCACGGTCGCGGCGTTGTTGAGGAAGGGCGTCACCGCCATGGCGGCGACGAGCATCAACCCGACGGCGCCCCAGCCCGGCAGGCCGGCGCCGAGCTGCGCCAGCAAACCGGCGAAGACATCGGTCGCGCCAGTGACGCGCAGGCTGTCGCTGACCGGGATCAGCGCCGCCAGCATGATCAGGATCGGCGCCTCGATCGAGTCGTAGGCATCGCGCAGCGTCAGGGCGCGCGTCGCCAGCAGAAGCACCGCGGCAGCAAAGAAGGCGATCGCCACCGGCAGCAGGCCGAGCGCGACGACGACGACCGTCGCGGCGACGATCGTCCCGGTGACGAGGCGGCGACGTGTGCTGCCGAGCTGAAGGCTGCGCGCCGCCAGCGGCAGCAGGCCGAGCTCGCGCAGGCGCTCGGGCAGGAGATCCTCGTCGCCCTGCAGCAGGACGACGTCGCCGACGCGCAGGCGGATGTCGCGCAGCCGCTCGGTGAAGCGCTCGCCGGCGCGGCTGATGCCGAGCAGGTTGATGTGGAAGCGCGCATGCAGGTCGATCTCGGCGGCGCTGACGCCTTCGAGCAGCGAGCCCTGCGTGACGATCGCCTCCCCCGTGCGGGCGGGGTCGAGCGAGCCCTCGCGCTGCGTCGAGCGGTGCTGACCGGCAAGCTCGAGCTCACCCGAGGCGATGACGCGCTCCAGGGCCTTGGGCTCGCCGCGCAGCAGCAGGATATCGCCGGCGCGCAGACTGGCGTCAGGCAGCGGTGCCCGGCGGCGCTCGCCATCGCGCAGGATCGCTACGACCTCGACCTCGCCATCGCCCGGCCTCCTGAGGTCGGCGATGGTCTTGCCGGTGAGCGGCCCCTTCTCGGGCAGGCGCGCTTCGGTGACGTAATCCTTGATATCGAGCGCCTGGTCGAGCGAGCGCGAGCCCTGGCGATCCTTCGGCAGCAGCCGGTAGGCGACGCTGAGAAAGGCGCAGCCTATGACCGCGATGCCGATGCCGACCGGCGTGAAGTCGAACATGGCGAAGGGCTCGCCACCGAGCTCCTGGCGCACGCGCGAGACGATGACGTTGGGCGAGGTGCCGACAAGCGTGACGATGCCGCCGAGCAGCGAGGCGAAGGCCATCGGCATCAGGAAGACCGAGGGCGATTTCCCGTCCTTGCGGGCGAGCTGATAGGCGATCGGCAGCATCATCGCGAGCGCACCGATGTTCTTGATGATCGCCGACATTGCGGCGACGACGAAGACCAGGACCGCGACCTGCGCCTGCGTCGAGCGCAGCGCCGGAGCGATGCGGGCGAGTGCGGTCTCGACGAGGCCGGAGCGCGCCACGGCAGCACTGACGATCAGGGCGCTGGCGACGATGATGACGATGTCGTCGGAGAAGCCCTTGAAGGCCTCCTTGGCCGGGACGACGCCAAGCGCGACGCCGGCGAGGAGGGCCAGAAGCGCAACGACGTCATAGCGCAGCTTGCCCCAGACGAAAGCCGCCATCATCGCGGCAACGAGGGAACAGGAGAGAATTTGCGGGAGTGTCATTCGCGCCGATATCCTGGGGCGCGGGGGGCGCCGGCTCGGTCAGAGCCACTTCTTCCAGCGGAAGAAGAGGTAGGGCAGGATCGCCGCGACCACCATGATCACGAGCGACATCGGATAGCCGAGCTCCCACTTCAACTCGGGCATCTTCTCGAAGTTCATGCCGTAGATCGAGGCGACGAGCGTCGGCGGCATGAAGACCACCGCGACGACCGAGAACAGCTTGATGATCTTGTTCTGCTCGATGCTGACCAGGCCGAGCGTCGCGTTCAGCATGAACTGCAGCTTGTTCGACAGGAAGGTGGCGTGTTCCTCGATCGCCTGGACGTCGCGGATCGCGGCCCGCCACTCCGGGGTGAAGCCGCTCGCCGCCTTCTTGGTGCGCTTGAAGTTGGCCGAGAGGTAGAGCAGCACACGCTCGACCGAGACCATGCTCTCGCGCACATTCGAGATGATGTGCTCGTACTGGCCGATCTTGCGCACCACCGCCTGGTAGACACGGCCCTGCTCGACGCTGGCGCTGTTGCCGTCGAAGATCTGGCGCGAGCGCAGGTCGATCCGGTCGCCGACCCCGCGCAGCACCTCGGCGGCGCGATCGACAATCGCTTCGATCAACCCCTCGATGACGCCGGCGGGCTCGAGCTCGCAGCCGCCAGGCTTGGTGACGCGGCTCATGAAGATGTTGAAAGCACCGGGCTCGTCATAGCGCACCGTGACCAGCGCCTTCTCGGTCAGGATGAAGGTGACGTCGGCGAGGCGGGGGACATTGGTGTCCGACTGGCAGATGACGCGCAGCGTCATGTAATGCGCGCCATCCTCGGCATAGATCGTCTCCGAGGGCTCGAGATCGTGCATCTCCTCACGGGTCGGGATCGAGATGCCGAGATGCTGCTCGACCTTGGCGTCCTCGGCCGATGTCGGATTGAGCAGGTCGATCCAGATCGAGCCCGGTGGAATCTCCTCCTCGACCGCCAGGGTGCGGTGCGCGAGCTTGTCGCCGTGCGTCTGGCAGATGCCGTGGATCAGGAGCATGGCCGGTCATCCGGAATCAGGCGCCTCGCGGCGCGATTTGCACTGCAACAACTCCAAACGTCCTGCAGTGTCAAACCGATGACGCACCCAGGGCAATGGTTGAGCCCCAAGCGTGGAATCTCTCGTCCTGGCCAGCCGCCAAGTGCGTCAGCGTGGTTAGCATAAAATAAATCGCAGGATGAGACACCGATCAGACCAGTTTCTCTTCCGAGTTTGCCATGCTCAACGCCGCGAAAAACCTCAGCATCAAGACCATGCTCCTGACCGTCCTCGGTCTTGCCAGCGCGGCGATCGTAACGCTCTCGACGCAATCGCTCTGGCAGGCCTGGACGCGCTACAACACGGCCGTCGAGGTCTCCGTTCTCGCCGATCTGAACAAGGCGTATTTCGCAGCGCTCCAGAATCTCCGCTACGAACGCGGCAACGGCGCGAGCGCGATGACGATGCCCACCGACAAGAACGGCGGGATGATCGAGGACGTGCTGACGCGGCGCAAGCGGCTGGACGATGCGATCGCCACGGCGCAGGCCATCGTCAAGAAGAACGGCTACAGCACTGCAGCGACCGTATCGAACGAGATCGACGGCCATGTCGCGGCGCTGAAGCCCTTGCGGGCGAAGATCGACGCCAACTGGAAGCTCCCGGTAGAAGCGCGGGAGAAGGAACTGGTCGGGACCAGCATGGCCCAGACCGGCAAGTTCCTGACGGCGCTAGAGACCGCGTCGGCGACGCTCGAAGAACGCATCCTCGTCCTCGACGCCAACTTCGCCAACCTCACCTCCATCCGCTCGATGGCCTGGGCAGCGCGCTCGTTCAGCGGATCGTCGACGATCGTCCTCAACAACGCCGTCGCCCAGGACCGGCCGCTCGACACCAAGGAGAGCAATGCCGTCATCGTCAGCGATGCCCGCATGGAGTTCGCCTGGGGCGTGGTGAAGCAGCTCATCGGCCAGGCGAGCACGCCGCGGGCACTGAAAGATGCGCTGGTACTCGCCGAGAACACCTATTTCGGCGGTGCCTTCAAGGCGACGCGGGCCGACCTGGTCGCCAATGCGACGGGCGGGCGCAAGCCTTCGATCAATCCCGACCAATGGCGCGACCAGATCGTCGCCGCCTCCGAAACCGTCGGCGCCGTGGCGAGCCACGCCATCGACGTCCTGTCGGATGCCGCCGACGCGAAGGCAGCCGCCGCAATGCGCTCGCTCGTCATGTACGGCCTCGTCCTGCTGGCCGCGCTCGTGCTGGCGCTGGTCGGACTTTGGCTGGTCCAGAGCCGCGTAACGCGCCCGATCACCGCGTTGACCGCCTCGATGAAGCAGCTGGCAGAGGGCGACTTCTCGACCGAGATCATCGACAGCGGCCGCAATGACGAGATCGGCGGGATGGCGGCCGCCGTCCTTGTGTTCAAGGAGAACGGGCTGCGCGTTCAGGCCCTCGAAGCGCAGGAACGTGCCGCCGCGGCCGAGCGGACGGCGCGGACCGAAGCCATGGTCGCCGTGGTCAGCGATGTCGGGACGGTCGTCGCCGCGGCGGCGGCGGGCGATTTCAGCGCGCGGCTGCAACTGGAGAACGCCGACGCGCAGATGCAGCAGTTGGTCAACGGCATCAACCAGATCAACGCCGTCGTCGATGGCGCGACGACGGAGTTCGCCGACATCCTGGCATCAGTCTCGCAGGGCGATCTGACCCGCCGGATCGCGACCGACTATCAGGGCCGCTTCGCCGAGCTGAAGCACTCGGTCAACGAGACGGTCGAGCGGCTTTCGGAGACGATCGGCGGCATCCAGGCGACGACGTCGCAGGTCTCGGCCTCGGCCCGCGAGATCAAGGCGGGCGCCGACGATCTCGCCAAGCGGACCGAGGAGCAGGCCGCCTCGCTGGAGGAAACCGCGGCCACGACCGAGGAGCTCGCAGCCTCCGTCAAGGCGAGCGCCGGCTCCTCGAAGGTTGCGGCATCGGCCTCCGACGAGGCCACGAACGTGGCGCAGCAGGGCGGCACGATCGTGCAGAACGCCGTCGAGGCGATGGAGCGGATCGAGGCCGCCTCGCGCAAGATCACCGACATCACTTCGGTGATCGACGGCATCGCCTTCCAGACCAATCTGCTGGCGCTGAACGCCGCGGTGGAAGCAGCCCGGGCCGGCGATGCCGGCAAGGGCTTCGCCGTGGTCGCCTCGGAGGTCCGGACGCTGGCGCAGCGCTCCGCCGAGGCCTCCAAGGACATCACGACCTTGATCCAGTCCTCGACCATTGAGATCGAGGAGGGCGTCAAGCTGGTCCGCTCGGCCGGGACGGTGCTCGACAAGATCGTCTCGGCATCGAGGCAGGTCGCTGCGACCGTCGTCGAGATTTCGGCAGCGGCGGGCGAACAGGCCAACGGCATCGACGAGATGAGCCAGACCGTCGCCCATATGGACGAGATGACCCAGCAGAACGCGGCTCTGGCCGAGGAAAGCGCCGCTTCTGCGGCCTCACTCGCCGACCAGATCCACAACCTGGACCAGCTCGTCGCGGCCTTCCGCATCGCAGGCAGCGATGACAGGGCGAGCAGCGAGCCGGAACGCCTGCGCAACCTCGCCGCAGCCGCGATGTCGGAAACGCGCGCGGCTCCGCGCGCGCCGACGCGGAAGGCTCCTGCGCCCCACACCGCTCCGATGCCCGCCCGCAAGGTCGCGGGCGGTGGAGCGCGCGACAACCACAGCTGGGAGGAGTTCTGAGCCCCTGGAGAATTTGCGCGCTTATCCGAAGCGCGCAAATTCTCCAGTCTTTTTTTGATGTGCCGCATTTTCTTGACGCGAACCGGTACCCACTTCGCTCGAAAATGCTCTGGCGGGCTCAGACGCCGCCCTTCACCCCCTGCGGCGGCGCGATCTCCTCAGGCACGAAGAAATCCGGCATCAGCGGCACCGACGGATCGACGCGGTAGGGCGTGAAGTCGGTGACGCCCTCGCCCGCCATGAAATTGTCGTCGATCAGGAACTGACCTGAGAAGCTGCGCGAGGGCTTGTTGAAGACCATATAGGCGGCATCGGCCAGCATCTCCGGCGTGCGGCTCGCCTGCACCATCTTGTCGCCGCCGAGCAGGTTCTTCACCGCCGCGGTCGCGACTGTAGTGCGCGGCCAGAGCGCGTTGACGGCGATGCCCTTCGGCGCAAGCTCGCCGGCAAGGCCGAGCACGCACATGCTCATGCCGTATTTCGCCATGGTGTAGGCTAGATGCGGCGCGAACCAGCGCATCTTCATGTCGAGCGGCGGCGACAGCATCAGGATATGCGGGTTCTCAGCCTTCTCCAGATGGGGAATGGCGTATTTCGAGACCATGAAGGTGCCGCGCGTATTGATCTGATGCATCAGATCGTAGCGCTTCATGTCGGTCATCTGGGTGTTGCTCAGCGAGATCGCGCTGGCATTGTTCACGACGATGTCGATGCCGCCGAAGGTCTCAGCCGTCTTGGCGATCGCCTCCGCGACACTCGCTTCGTCGCGGACATCGACCATCAGCGGCAGGCATTTGCCGCCGGCTGCCTCGATCTCGGCGGCAGCCGTATAGATCGTGCCCTCGAGCTTGGGATGCGGCTCGGCCGTCTTGGCGGCGATGGTGACATTGGCGCCGTCGCGCGCTGCCTTGATCGCGATGGCGAGCCCGATGCCGCGCGATCCGCCGGTGATGAAGAGCGTCTTGCCCTTGAGCGACATGGTGTCCTCCCTCGTTAAGTCTGCAAGCTGAACCGGTCCGGCTGGCTGCCGTCCGCATCGGTGAAGCCATAGCTGCGCGCCAGATCGGCGACATGCAGCACCTGGCCGGCATGGCGGCCGACATCCGGATCGGCCGCCAATGCAGCAACCGCGCGCCCGGCATAGAGCGGCGTCTCGGTGGTCTCGGCAGCCAGGCCGGCGTCGCGCACGCGCTCGGTCAGAACATGGCCGGGCGAAAGACCGAGCGCCGTGACGCCATAAGGCTTGAGTTCCTGCGCCATCGCCAGTGTCAGCCGGTTCATTGCCGTCTTGGCGAGGTCGTAGAAGACGTCGCCAAGATAGCCGCCGGCGGTGTCGAAGCTCACCGTGACGATCAGGCCCTGGCGCATCTGCACCATGGCAGGCGCGACGGCGCGAGCCAGCAGCAGCTGCGCATAGACGCCGCTCTCGAAGCTCTGACCGAGGCGCGCGACGGGGCGGCGCCAGAACGGCGCGCCGAAGGCAGAACCGTCCGGATAGCGCTCGCCATCATAGCCCTCGTTGCCGCCCCAGACCGCGTCGACGACGCAATCGAGGCGGCCGAAACGGCGCAGGGACCACGCCACGAGCTGGTAGACCTCGCGCTCATTTGTGTGGTCGCAGCGATAGGGCTCGCCGCGCCCGCCGGCAGCCTCGACCTCGCGGGCCGTGTCCTCGAAGGTTTCCGAGCGCTGGTCGGTGCGCGGTCCGGCCTCGCTGGAGCGGCCGGTGACGATCACGGTGGCGCCGGCCTGGCCAAGCGCTCGGGCGATGCCGCGCCCGAGCCCGCGCGAAGCGCCGGCAGCGAGGCAGACCTTGCCGGCAAGCGGCTTTGGCAGGCTGTCGCCGGTCATTGCGACAAGCCTCGCGAGCGGGCTGGCACAATGCGACCGGCTCCGCTAGAAGCCCCCTCCCCCGAACGGCGAGGACGATCATGGAAGCCAGCGATGTCGCGGCCTGCTGGGAGGCCAATGCCGAAACCTGGACCCGGCATGCACGGGCCGGCTACGACCTCTATCGGGACGCCCAGAACACACCGGCCTTCTTCGCGAACCTGCCCGACATCGACGGTCTGGATGGCCTCGACATCGGCTGCGGCGAGGGCTCGAACACGAGAAAGCTCGCTGAGGCCGGCGCACGCATCACCGCGATCGACATCGCCCCGACCTTCATCCGCCATGCGCAGGAAGCGGAAGCCGAGAAACCGCTCGGCATCGCCTATCGCGTCGCCGACGGCATGGCCCTGTCCTTCGCTGACGCCAGCTTCGACTTCGCCACCGCGTTCATGTCGCTGATGGATATGCCGCGGCAGGATCTGGTCCTCGCCGAGGCCAGGCGCGTACTGAAGCCCGGCGGCTTCCTGCAGTTCTCGATCCTGCATCCCTGCTTCGCGACACCGGGCCGCAAGGTGATGCGCGACGAGGCCGGCAACGTGCTCGGCATCGAGGTCCGCGAGTATTTCCGCGTCAGCGATGGCGAGGTCGAGAGCTGGCGCTTCGGCGCTGCGCCGGCCGAGGAGAAGGCCAGGGTCGAGCCGTTCCGGGTGCCGCGCTTCCATCGCACCCTCAGCGACTGGATCAACCTTCTGGTCGCCACCGGCTTCCGGATCGAGCATATGCACGAGCCGGGCGTCGATGCTGAGACGGCCAAGGCCGTGCCCTATCTCGCCGACACCTACATCGCACCACTGTTCCTGCACATGCGCGTGCGCAAGCCAGCCTGACGCGATCGGTGCGGCGAGCAGCGTCACGCCGCGAAGACCGCAGCCGAATCCTCGACGGCGCCGGCGCCCTCCGTCACCGCGAGCTCCAGCGCGGTGGCTTCGCCGACATGGTGCTCGGCATAGAAGCGGGCGGTGGCGAGCGCTGCCGCGCCCTGATCCTCGTCCCGCATCGCCAAGGCCTTCTTCGCCAGGCCCGTGCCGCCCTGGGCAAGCGCGAACAGCTTGAGATAGGGCGTTGCGCCGGCGAGCACGCTCGCCTGGTCGATGCCCATGGTCGCCAGCATCCATTGCGTGGCGCGTTCGAGCGAGTCGACCGCAGCGCCGAGTCGCGCCGCGCTGTGGCCGAAGCCGGGCGTGTTGGCCTCGCGCACCTCGGCAACGACGCCTCGCATCTCGCCGATCAATGCCTTGACCGCATCGCCATTGGAGAGCGGCAGCTTGCGCAGGACGAGATCGATCGCCTGGATGCCGTTGGTGCCCTCGTAGATCGTGGCGATGCGGGCATCGCGCAGATGCTGGGCCGCCCCGGTTTCCTCGACATAGCCCATGCCGCCATGGACCTGAACGCCGGTAGAGGCGACCTCGACGCCGATATCGGTGGCGTAGGCCTTGGCGATGGGCGTGATGATCGCCGCCCGTTCGGCCGCGGCCTTGCGCTTGGCCTCGTCGGTCTCGCGATGCGAACGGTCGAGCAAGGCGGCGAGCAGCAGCGAGAGCGTGCGCGCGGCCTGCGTCTTGGCGCGCATCTCCATCAGCATGCGGCGGATGTCGGGATGGACGATGATCGGGCTCATCGGCGCACCCTTCGGCGCATCGAGCGCCGCGCCCTGCCTGCGCTCCTGCGCGAAGGCAAGCGCCTGCTGATAGGCACGCTCGGCGATAGCGACACCCTGCACCGCGACGTTGAGGCGGGCATTGTTCATCATCGTGAACATGCAGGCGAGGCCGCGATTCTCCTCGCCGATCAGCCAGCCGATCGCGCCGCCCTCGTCGCCATAGCTCATCGCGCAGGTCGGCGAGGCGTGGATGCCGAGCTTGTGCTCGACGCCGGTGCAGCGGACATCGTTGCGCGCGCCGAGCGAACCGTCGGCATTGACCATGAATTTCGGCACGAGGAAGAGCGAGATGCCGCGCGTGCCGGGAGGGGCATCGGGCAGGCGGGCGAGGACGAGATGGACGATATTGTCCGTCATCTCGTGATCGCCATAGGTGATGAAGATCTTCTGGCCGCTGATGCGATAGGTGCCGTCGCCGGCACGCTCGGCCTTGGAGCGCAGCGCGTTAAGGTCAGAACCGGCCTGCGGCTCGGTCAGGTTCATCGTGCCCATCCACTCGCCGGAGACGAGCCTGGCGAGATAGGTTTCCTTCAGATAGTCGGAGCCGTGGGCGTGCAGCGCCTCGATCGCGCCGACCGTCAGCAGCGGGCCGAGCGCGAAGGCGAAGGCGGCCGAATTCCACATCTCGGTGCAGGCCGACTGCACCAGCACCGGCAGAGCCTGGCCGCCATAGGCTTCAGGCGCCGGCAGCGCGTTCCAGCCTCCTTTAGCCCAGGCGTGATAGGCTTCCTTCCAGCCCGGTGGCGTCACGACGATGCCATCCTTGAGCCTGGAGCCGTGGCGGTCGCCGACGATGTTCAACGGAGCCAGGACATCGCCGGCGAACCTCGCCGCCTCCTCCAGCACCGCCTCGGTGACGCCGTCGGCAAGTTCCGGTGCGAGGCCCTCAGCGATCAGGGCGTCGAGCCCGGCGACATGGCGCATCGTCGCCAGGATATCCTCGACCGGAGCACGGTACGACATCGCTTACCTCCCTCGGCGCCCGCGCATTCCCGGCGGGCATTCTGCATCGTTGCGTTTGACGGCCATGCTAGCCGCGAACTATGCGCTTGCCCACGCGTCAGCCGGCGCGCCTACACGCATGCCATCCCGGCATTGTTATAGTTTACATATGAACTTTCAAGAGCACCCGTGACCAACCCTCGCCAGACCCAGCGCCTTTCCGCCGACGAGGCCGGTATCGCCGCCGCCGCGGAGCTGCTGCGCGCCGGCAGGCTTGTCGCGCTGCCGACCGAGACGGTCTACGGGCTCGCCGCCGATGCCAGCGACGATCGGGCCGTCGCCTCGATCTATGCCGCGAAGGAGCGCCCGAGCTTCAACCCTTTGATCTCGCATCTGCCGGATGTCGACGCCGCAAGGCGCCAGGGCCTCTTCGACGCCCCAGCGCTGGCGCTGGCGAAGGCGTTCTGGCCGGGACCGCTCACCTTGGTCGTGCCCGCCTCCAGCGCCTGCACGATCTGCAGCCTAGCGCGGGCCGGTCTCGACAGCGTCGCGCTCCGGGTGCCGTCGCATCCGGTGGCGCGCGCTGTGCTCCAGGCCGCAGGCCGGCCGATCGCCGCGCCCTCGGCCAACCGCTCCGGGCGGGTCAGCCCGACGCAGGCCGAGCACGTGCTCGCCGATCTCGACGGCCGCATCGATGCTGTACTCGATGCCGGACCGACAGTGGTTGGAGTCGAATCCAGCATCGTCGCCTGCCTTGGCGGCGCGCCGCGCCTGTTGCGACCCGGCGGCGTGCCGCGCGCGGCGCTGGAAGCGGCGATCGGGCAAGCCCTCGTCATCGTCGCGGAAGGCGGTGCGGCGCCGCTCGCGCCCGGCCTGCTCGCCTCGCACTACGCCCCCCGGGCCGCCGTCAGGCTCGATGCGGAAGCGCCGCTCGCCGACGAGGCTTGGCTCGGCTTCGGCGCGGAGCCGAACAGCGGGCCACTGCCCGCGCTCGCCTTCAACCTCAGCCCGACAGGCGACCTGACCGAGGCAGCGGCCAACCTCTTTGCTGCGATGCGCCGGCTCGACGACCAGCGCCCAGCGACGATCGCGGTCGCCTCGATCCCGATGCATGGCCTCGGCGAAGCGATCAACGACCGGCTGAAGCGCGCCGCCGCCCCACGCTGACAGCCGGCGGCATCGCCTGCTCCCGCTTGCAATTCCGCAAGATCCGGCAATGCTGCGCGCGGACTTGCCGGAGAATGCGCGTTGTCGACGTCGAAGCTCGCCTGGGATGATTTCCGCCTGATCAAGGCGATCGCCGACGCCGGCGGCTTGACTGGGGCGGCCGCCGCGCTCGGCGTCAACCATTCGACTGTGTTCCGCCGGCTCGGGCAGGTCGAGGAGCAGGTCGGCCACGCCCTCTTCGAACGGCGCAAGACCGGCTATGTCGCGACCTCCGCCGGCGAGGAAATGACGACGCTCGCCTCGCGCATCGACGATGACGTCACCGCCTTCGGGCGTCGGCTCGCAGGACGCGACCTCGCACCCTCCGGCGAATTGCGGGTCACCACCACCGATACGCTCTATCTGCATACGCTGCTGCCGATCTTCGCGGCGTTCCGGGCAGCGCATCCGCTGATCCGGCTCGATGTCGTCATGGCGAGCCAGACGCTCAACCTGTCGCGCCGCGACGCCGACGTCGCCATCCGCGCCAGCGATTCGCCGGGCGAGACCTTGGTCGGCCGGCGCCTCGCCAATCTGAACTGGGCCGTCTACGCCCGCGCCGACGCGCCGGCGACGGCAGAAGAAGCGGCCGATCCGAAGCTGTTCTTCCGGCGCGACTGGGTCGCGCTCGGTGACCCTCTCGGTTACGTCAAGGCGGCCCGCTATGTCCGCGACCATGTCCCGGCCGAGCGGATCGCACTGCGCTCCTCGGCCGTGCTTGGGCTGACGGAAGCGGTTGAGCAGGGAGTCGGCATCGGCCCCCTACCCTGCTTCATCGCCGACCAGCGGCCAGGGCTGGTGCGGTTGCTGCCGCCAGATCCTGATTTCGCGACAGGCCTCTGGATTCTAACCCATCCCGACATCCGGCACGCGCCGCGCGTGCGCGCCTTCATGGATTTCGTCGGCGGCGAGCTGGCGAAGCGAAAAGCGCTGCTTGAGGGAGCGGGTTGAAGCGTGGCGACGCTCCCCATGTCATAACAGCAATATCACGCACCTTCCTGGACAACATGATGTTCAAGAATGCCCCACAGCCTAGCGTTGCATATGGCAGTTGAGGAATAGTGAGTTAGCAAGCTATCCTTCCCGGCGAATGATGCCCGGGGGGATAGCGAGTGACCACGATTGAGGATTTCCGCACGAATCTTGTCTCTTACGCGGAGCGCGTGCAACGCGTTCGCGAGCACATCAAGAATGAAGAAGCCACCAAAGTTGCTCTGATACTGCCGTTTATCGCACTGCTAGGCTATGACGACAGAGACCCTACGGAAGTTTCGGCAGAGCATGCCGCCGACTTCTCGGACAAATACAAAAATAGAGTCGATTATGCTATTTTGAAAGAAATGAATCCCATTATCGCTATTGAATGCAAATCTGTTGGAAACGGAAAGAAAGACGACAGAGGACAGCTGAAGAGTTATTTTAACGCGTCAAAAAGCGTAAAACTTGGAATACTAACTGACGGGATTGTCTATGATTTTTTTGTAGACTCTGAAGAACCGAATATGATGGACGATGATCCGTTTCTAATTATTGATTTCGAGAAAATATCCAAAGCGCAAGTCTCTGACACGGCTATCGAGGGACTTTATGCTCTAACAAAATCTAAATTTGATCCTGACACGATAGCAGAGAATGCACGACGAAGCCTAACGCATCGCGCATTTTTCGACTATCTGTCGAAACAGTTCACAGAACCCTCTATAGACTTCACCCGTTTCCTCCTCAAAGAAAACGATATAAAGCACATAAGGTCTCACGCGCTCGAAGGTTACCGATCCATCACAAAGGCCGCCTTCAATGATGTTTTTACATCAAATGTTCTCAAAAAACTTGATATATCCCCCTCACTTCCCAAGCAACCCGCCCGGATAGAGAACACACCCGCATCGACTCCGATTGAATTACCAGCTCCGCCCCCCACTACAGGCATTGTAACTTCCGAGGCGGAAATTGCGGCATTCGAAAGTATCAGACGGCACCTCGCCTTTCTTTCAGCCGGGAACTCGCTGACATTCGATGCAATATCAGACGTCAAATTCCGAGACTACCAAGGAAAGATGGTTGTTTTTTACCGGCAAGAGCGAAAGGGTCGATTGATCGACATCATCGAAGCTCGGGATGGGACAATAAAGTTTATCATCGTAGATGGAGACGACTTCACGCCTGTCTCCGATCTAGTCCAATCTGGCGAACGGCTGCGCGCTCTCTTTGAGAAGCGCATCGGTGAATTTGCCTAGCCGATCTCGACCACGACCCGGCCGCGGACCTTGCCGTCGAGCAAAGCGCGGCCAGTCTCGACGACATCCTCGAGCGGGATCGTCGTCGTCATCGCCGCGAGCTTGTCGCGGTCGAGATCGCGGGCGAGGCGCTGCCACGCCTCGAGCCGGCGCGGCTTCGGGCACATCACCGAATCGATGCCGAGCAGCGCAACGCAACGCAGGATGAAGGGCGCGACCGAGGCCGGCAGGTCCATGCCCTGCGCCAGGCCGCAGGCGGCGACGGCGCCGCCATATTTCGTCATCGACAGGACATTGGCGAGCGTATGCGAGCCGACGGCATCGACGCCGGCGATCCAGCGTTCCTTGCCAAGCGGGCGGCCGGGAGCGGAGAGTTCGTTCCGATCGATGATCTCGGCCGCACCGAGGCCTTTCAGATAATCCGCCTCCTCCGGCCGGCCGGTCGAGGCGATGACGTGCCAGCCCGCCTTGGCGAGTAGCGCGGTCGCGACCGAGCCAACGCCGCCGGCCGCTCCGGTGACGACGACCGGGCCGTCGGCTGGCTTCACGCCATAACGCTCCAGCGCGAGCAGGCTCAGCATGGCGGTATAGCCGGCGGTGCCGATCGCCATCGCTTCGGCCGGCGTCATCCCATCCGGCAGCGGCACCAGCCAATCGCCCTTGACTCGGCTCTTCTGGGCATAGGCGCCCAGATGCGTCTCGCCGGTGCCCCAGCCATTGAGGATGACGAGGTCGCCGGGCTTGAAGTCCGGATGATCGGAGGTCTCGACCCTGCCGGCAAAATCAATGCCGGGGATCATCGGCCAGCGCCGCACCACCGGCGCGCGGCCGGTGATGGCGAGGCCGTCCTTGTAGTTCAACGTCGAATGGGTGACGCGGACGGTGACGTCGCCTTCCATCAGGTCCGCTTCGGCGAACTCGCCGAAAGCGATGCTGGTGCCGGCTTCGCCCTTGCTGGCGATGAGGGCCTTGAAGGTCGACATGAATTCACTCCCGGGAAGCCATGGAACAGGCCCCTAGGAGTGGCGCGCCCGGCCGCCGCCCGCAAGCGGCAAGCCGGTGCGGGTTTGGTCAGGCCGGCTGCGGCACGGCGCGCGCCACCGGTTTCTCGACGATCGGCAGATTGATCAGCGCCGAGGCGACGCCGAGCGCGACCGAGAGCCACCAGACGATCGTATAGGAGCCGAACTGCTCATACAGGATGCCGCCGAGCAGCACGCCCAGGAAGCCGCCCACTTGATGCGAGAAGAAGGCGAAGCCGTAGAGCATCGCCATGTACTTGGTCCCGAACATCAGCATCACCAGCGCCGAGGTCGGCGGCACGGTCGAGAGCCAGAACACGCCGATGACGATGCCGAAGGCGATCGCGGTCATCGGGCTTGGCGGCAGCAAGATAAAGGCGGCAATGGCGACCGCCCGGCCGAGATAGATCCAGGCGAGCAGATGGCGCTTGGGCATGCGCGACGTCAGCCAGCCCGAGCCGAGCGAGCCGACCGCATTGGCGAGGCCGATCGCAGCCAACGTCCAGCCGCCGACCCAGGCCGGCATTCCGGTGTCCTTGAGATAGGCCGGCATGTGCACGGTGATGAAGGCGAGCTGGAAGCCGCAGGTGAAGAACCCCAGCACAAGCAGGACATAGGAGCGGTGCTTGAAGGCTTCGGCCAATGCCTGCGCAATGCTCTGGTTCGGCGCGGCGACCGCACCGAGCGCAGCCGCAGGCTGCTTTGAACCCCGCATCGCCAGCATCACCGAGAGCGGCAGCACTGGCAGCAGCGTGAAGGCGAAGACGATCAGCGCCTGCTGCCAGCCCAGCGTCTCGATCAGGATGTTGCCGATCGGCGGGAAGAGGAACTGGCCGAAGGAGCCGGCGGCAGTGCCGGCGCCGAAGGCGAGCGGGCGCCATTGCTCGGGCAGCAGCTTGCCGAAGGCGGCGAGGATCAGATTGAAGGAACAGGCCGAGAGGCCGAAGCCGATCAAGACGCCAGCGCCGAGATGAAGCTGCAGCGGTGTTCCGGCATAGGCCATCGTCACCAGGCCGGCCGCATAGAGCAGTGCGCCGACGCAGAGCACCCGCACCATGCCGAAGCGATCGGCGATCGCGCCGGCGAACGGTGCGCCCAGGCCCCAGAGCAGGTTCTGGATCGCGAGCGCGAGGCTGAACGTGTCGCGGCCCCAGCCGAACTCGGATGTCATCGGGATCTGGAACAGGCCGGCGCTGGCGCG
This sequence comes from Allobosea sp. Tri-44, assembly GCF_004123845.1. Classification (GTDB taxonomy): domain Bacteria; phylum Pseudomonadota; class Alphaproteobacteria; order Rhizobiales; family Beijerinckiaceae; genus Allobosea. Next base: position 529,818 of record NZ_NBDP01000030.1, read on the forward strand.
CGGGCCGAAGCTGATCAGCGCGATCAGACAGCCGGCGGCGACGATGATCTCCGGCGCGTAGCCGCGCTTGGCGGTGGCGGACATGACAGGCTCCGGAGCGGGAATCGTGTGTCTGCACGATATGCCCCGCGACCGGGACATGCCAACGCGATTTCGTTACGTGGCGCATCACAGGATTGCATGATCGCCACGCACCAAATTCATCGGATTTCGTCGGCAAACAACGTGTTTTTCTGCTAGGATCGCCTTGCAAATGTGGAGGCTAGCTATGCGTGCCGTCATGCAGTTGCTATCGGCCTATTCCTCCTGGCTGTCCCGGATGCTCCTGGTGTCGCCGGAGTTCATCACCAAAGATCGACGGGGCAACATGCCGCCGCCATCCGGCGGCATCGGCGCCTATTGACGATCGCTGCCCGCTTTTGACGGCGGGCAGCAAGAGCAGCTGGGCTATTTCCCCCAGCGCAGGGCCAAGGGATCGAGTTCGCGCGCGAGCTCGAGCAGGCCTTCGCGCGTCTTCGGGTGCAGCGGCGTCAGCGGGTGGCGGACGGCATCCGACTTGATCACGCCGCCTGCCTTCATCACCGCCTTGGCCGAGCGCAGGCCGCATTGCCGGTTCTCGTAATTGATGATCGGCAGGACGCGGGCATAGAGCGCCGCCGCCTCTCTGCGATCGCCGGCGGCATGAGCCGCCAGGACCGGCTTGATCAAATCGGGGATCATCGCCGAGGTCATCGTACCGGTGGCGCCAGCGTCGAGATCGGCCATCAGGGTGATCGCCTCCTCGCCGTCGAAGGGACCGATAATGGCGTCGCCGCCCGCCTCGATCAGGGAGCGCAGCTTGCCCGCCGTGCCCGGCACCTCGATCTTGAAGTAGCGGACGAGCGGCACCTCCTTGTTGAGCCTGATCATGAAGGGCACGGTCATGGTCACGCCCGAGAGCGGCGCGTCCTGCAGGATGATTGGGATGCCGCAGGCATCGGCGACGATCTTGAAGTGCTCGATCATGCCCTGCTCGTCGGCCTTGAGCAGCGCGCCGTGATAGGGCGGCATCATCATCAGCATCCTGGCGCCGGCGTCAGCCGCGGCCTTGGCGCGATGCGCCGCGATGCGCGTCGAGAAATGCGAGGTGGTGACGCAGACCGGCACCCGGCCCGCGACCTGCTCGATCGAGAGCCGCATGACCTCGTCGCGCTCGGCGTCAGTCAGGAGGAACTGCTCAGAGAAATTGGCGAGGATGCAAATGCCGTCGACGCCCTGATCGACCATCAGGTCCATGACCCGGCGATTGCCGTCATGGTCGACATCGCCGTTCTCGTGGAAGATCGTCGGCGCGATCGGGATGATGCCCTTGTAGGGTTCGGTCATGGCAAGGCCTCGGTTGTTCGTGGCTGGAAGAGAGTGGGAGCTACTGCGCCTGCGGATCGCCGGCCTCGGCGAGCTCGCGCTGGTAGATGGCGAGGTCCTCGGGCGAGAAGCAGCAGAGAGTGATCGCGTCGAAAGCGGCCCCGTTCTTCAGGGTGGCAGCGACCGTCGCCACCGCGATCTTCGCCGCGGGCGCGACCGGATAGCCGTAGACGCCGGTGCTGATGCTCGGAAAGGCGATGGTGCGGATGCCCGCCCCGGCTGCGACCGCCAGCGAGCGGCGATAGCAGGATGCCAGCAACTCCGCCTCGCTTTGACCGCCGCCCTGCCAGACCGGCCCGACCGTGTGGATGACGAAGCGCGCCGGCAGGCGGTAGCCCTGGGTCAGCTTGGCGTCGCCGGTCTGGCAGCCACCCACCTTGCGGCATTCCTGCAGGAGTTCGGGCCCCGCGGCGCGATGGATCGCGCCGTCGACGGCGCCTCCGCCCAGGAGCGAGTTGTTGGCTGCATTGACGATGGCGTCGACTGTCAGCGTCGTGATGTCGGCCTGGATGGCGCGCAATCTCGATTCCGTCATCGGCGTTCCGCCCTCGGCTCGGTTCTGGACGGTTCACCATAGCGTCGGCAGTCACTATCCGGCAGTGCGTCTGACTCAGGCCTTGGCTGCGCGCGCGGTCACCAGCTTGCGGATGCCGCGCCGGGTCGAGCCGATCAGCGGAAAGAGCAGCAGCGCGAGGCCGATCGCCATCAGGCTCGCAACCAGCGCGTTCGACCAGAAGATCGAGAGCGAGCCCTGGCTGAAGATCATCGACTGGCGGAAGGCGTCCTCCGCCTTGTCGCCGATGACCATCGCCAGCACGAGCGGCGCGATCGGGTAATCGAGCTTCTTGAAGAGATAGCCGACGATGCCGAAGGCGAGCGCCAGCCAGATGTCGAACTGCTTGTTGCCGACGGTATAGGCGCCGATGAAGCAGACCACGACGATCACCGGACCGATGATCGAGAACGGAATGCGCAGGATCGAGGCGAAGAGCGGCACCGTCGCGAGCACGACGATGACGGCGACGACATTGCCGAGATACATCGAGGCGATCAGGCCCCAGACGAAATCGGGCCGCTCGACGAAGAGCATCGGGCCGGGGTTGAGGCCCCAGATCATCAGCCCGCCCATCATCACCGCAGCGGTCGCCGAACCCGGAATGCCGAGCGCCAGCATCGGCAGCATGGCGGCGGAGCCGGCGGCATGGTCGGCGGTCTCGGGCGAGATCACGCCCTCGGGCTCGCCCTTGCCGAACTTCTCCGGATTGCGCGAGGAACGCTTGGCCATGGCGTAGCTCATGAAGGAAGCGGCCGTCGGCCCGCCCGGCGTGATGCCCATCCAGATGCCGATGATGCTGGAGCGCAGCAGCGCGAACCAGTAGCGCGGCAGCTTCAGCGCGGTGGCGAGCACGTCGCGCGGACGCACCTTGGCCTTCACCCCGTCGAAGCGTAAGCCCTCCTCCATCGTCTGCAGCAGTTCGCCGAGGCCGAACAGGCCGATCACCGCGATCAGGAAGCTGACGCCCGCAAGCAGCACGTCGAACTCATAGGTCAGGCGGACATTGCCCGAGACCGAATCCATGCCGATCGAGGCGAAGGCAAAGCCCATCGCCATCGAGACGATGGTCTTCAGGGGCGAGGCGCCGCCGAGGCCGACAAAGCTGGCGAAAGTCATGAAATACACCGCGAAATACTCTGGCGAGGAGAACTTCAGCGCAAAGCGCGCGACCCAGCCCGAGAGCAGCGTGATCAGGATGACGCCGGCCATGGCGCCGATGCCGGCCGAGAGGAAGGCGAAGGAAAGCGCCTCCGTCGCCCTGCCCTGCTTGGCCATCGGATGGCCGTCGAAGGTGGTGGCGACCGAGGACGGCTCGCCCGGGATGTTGAACAGGATCGAGGTAGTCGAGCCGCCGAACAGCGCCCCCCAATAGAGCGAGGTCAAAAGGATGATCGCCGAGACCGGGTCCATGCTGAAGGTCAGCGGCAGCATCAGCGAGACGCCGTTCGGCGCCCCAAGGCCCGGCAGCACGCCGACCAGGATACCGAGCAGCACGCCAGCGAACATCAGCGCGACATGATGAGCAGTCAGCGCGACCTCGAAGCCGTGGAGGAGCGAAGCGAAGTTTTCCATGGAGGGCTCCGGCTCGCTGGTTCAGAGGCCGAGCATCGCTTCGACCGGCCCTTTGAGCAGGCCGACCTGGGCGAATTTCTCGAGGCCGAGATAGAAGAAGGCAGCAGTGCCGATCGCCGTCGCGACCGAGGGCAGCCAGCCATAGCGGCCCTGGAAGCGCATCGCGAAAACGAGGTAGAGCAGCATCGCGACATACATGCCGAGCGTCACGCTGAGCACGACGAAGGCAAGCATCGGCACGAAGAAGGAGAGGACGCGCTTGCCCTGCTCCTTGTCGAGGATGATTCCGGCGAGCGCCGCCGAGCCCCCCATCCGTCGGCCTATCGTGGTCGCGATCGTGCCGAGGCTGGCGAGTGCGATCAGCAAACCGCAATAGAACGGGAAGGCGCCGGGCTGCGGGCCGGAGGAATCCCAGCCAAGGCCGAATTCGCGGGCGCCATTGACGATCACGAGCCCGAAGGCGAGCGTCGCCAGCGCTGTCGCGATCTCGGCCTGGAAGCGGCTGATCATCGGCGCTCTCCTGAATGCTGACGGTGTTCCGAACGATCATCCCGGGCCGAGCAGCGCTCGCCCGGGATGATCCGATTTCGACCTGTTCGGGTCAGTTCACGACCCAGCCTTCGTTCTTGAAGACCTTGGCGTTGGCGGCCTCGTCCTTGGCGACGAACTCGGTGAGCTCCTTGCCCTTCATGAAGCGGGCGGTCTGCGCGGTGCGGGCAATGAACTCAGCCCATTCCGGCGTCTTGCTTACCTTCTCCATGACGTCGGCATAGTAGGCGACGGCGTCAGCCGGAACCTCGGCCGGCAGCCAGACGGTGCGCGGCATCTGGAAGGCTTCGAGCGGCAGGCCCGCTTCCTTGCAAGTCGGGATGTCGCCCCAGCCCTTGCCGTCATGGATCGGGTCGCTCTTGGCGAGGCGCACCGGCGAGAAGACGCAGAGCGGCTTCACCTGGCCGGCCTTCCACTGGCCGATGTTCTCGTTCGGGTTGTTGGTGTTGGAATCGACATGCCCGCCGGCGAGCTGGGTCGCAGCCGCGCCACCACCCTGGAAGGGCACGTAGATCCATTTGGCGCCGGTCGCCTCCTGGATCATCGCGGTCAGCGTCTGGTCGGTATCCTTGGACTGGCTGCCGGCCATCTTGAAGCTGCCGGGCTTGGCCTTGGCCGCCTCGACATAGGCCTTGGCGTCGTTGAAGGGCGCGTCGCCCTTGACCCAGATCAGGAACTCGTCGAGCGCCAGCGCCGAGACCGGCGTCAGGTCGGAGAGCTTGTAGCCGAGCTTGGCGACATAGGGCAGCAGATAAGCGTTGTTGGTGCCGAAGACGACCTTGTGGGCATCGCCCTTGGCGCCCTTGCCGTAGATGTAGCCCTCGGCGCCGCTGCCGCCGCCCTTGTTGAGCACCACGACCGGCTGCTCGATGAGCTTGTGCTTGGCGATGATCGACTGGACGATGCGGGCGAAATTGTCGGTGCCGCCGCCGGGCCCCGAGGTCACGACGAACTCGACCGACTTGGTCGGCTGCCAGGCTGCGGCCGGAACCACCGCGGCAATGACGGAGGCAAGGGCAGCGCCCGCTGCAATGCAGAAACGTTTCATGCTGTTTCTCCCTGGATGATTGTTTGGAAACGGGGCGCGGCTCTTCACGGCCGCTCTGCCGGGATTTTGGTTCAGGCGGCCTTGCGCGCCGCCTTGCCCTCGCTCGCCATCCTGATCGCGAGCGACAGCGCCGCGCGGGTGGCGCCAAGATTGGCGATGCCCTTGCCGGCAATCTCGTAGGCCGTGCCATGGGCCGGCGTGCAGATCGGGAACGGGAAGCCACCGATCAGCGTGACGCCGCGGTCGAAGCCCATCAGCTTCATCGCGATCTGGCCCTGGTCATGGTACATGGTCAGCACCGCGTCGAAATCGCCATTCCTGGCACGCAGGAACACCGTATCCGACGGGAACGGCCCCTCGACCACGTAGCCCTTGGCCTTCGCCGCCTTCACCGCCGGCTCGATCACGTCGATCTCGTCGCGGCCGAAATTGCCGCCGTCGCCGGCATGAGGATTGATGCCGGCCACAGCGATGCGCGGCGGGTTGAAGCCGGCGGCGCGCAGGTTCCGGTCAGCCAAGTCGAGCGCACGCAGGATGCGCTCCTGGGTGATGTTTTGAGCGACCTCCGAGAGCGGGATATGCGAGGTGACGCGGGCGTTCCAGAGCTTGTCCAGCACGTTGAATTCGCTGGCCGGCCCCTCGAATGCAATCGCGTCCCGCACGAAGCGAATCTCGTCGTCATAGCCGGGATAGGCGAAGCGCATCGCCGCCTTGTTGAAGGGGGTGAAGAACACTGCATCGGCCCTGCCGGATGCAGCAAGACGCAGCGCGCGGCGGAAATTGTCGGTCGCGGCCTTGCCACCGGCGAGTGTTGCCTTGCCGCGCTGGAGGTCGGCCGGATCGTGGTTCTTCAGGTCGACGAAGACCGCCTTTCCGGCATCGACCGGCAGGGCATCGCCCTCGCCCACAACATGCAGATCGGGCTTCAGGCCGGCATCGTCGGCGCCGAGCTGGAACAGGCGATAGTCGCCGAAGACGACATAACGAGCAGCTTTGCTGAGATCGGGCTCGGCCAGGATGCGGGCGGTGAGCTCGGGGCTGATGCCGGAGGGGTCGCCCAGGGCGACCGCGATCACCGGCAAGGAAGCCTGCGCCTTGATGTCCATCTCGTCCTCCCGACGCCAGCCGCAGCCGGTTGCTTGCCGCTGGCCTATCATGGGGGGCGTCGCGAAAGCAAGTATGCTGTATGCAGCATAACCTAACTGCACTACCCTGCTGCGAGCCTGGTGGCGGCCTCACCTGTCCACAGGCGGGGCCGCCACCAGCCGGGAAGGCCACGTCGCAGCCGGACCGCTCGCGTTGACAGCGCGGAAGCACCATGCCGTACAGATACAAAGGAGAGCCGCGATGACGAACGAGGCCGGCATGTCGAGCGAGGCGCAGGACGTCTATCCGCGCATCACGCGCCGCACCCTGCACGAGGAGGTGCTCGAGCGGCTGCGCGACATGATCATCGAGGGCAGGCTGGCGCCCGGACAGCGCATCAACGAAGGCGCCGTCGGCGCGCAGCTCGGCGTCTCGCGCACACCGCTGCGCGAGGCGATCAAGACCCTGGCGAGCGAGGGCCTCGTCGAGATCCAGCCGGCGAAGGGCGCCGTCGTCCGCAAGTTCTCGGCGCATGACCTGCTGCAGATCCTCGAAGTGCTGAAGACGCTGGAGCAGCTCGGCGGGCGGATGACCTGCGCGCAAGCGAGCGACGAGGCCATCGCCGCGATCAAGGCGATGCATGACGAGATGATGGAGCTCTACCGGGTCCGCAACCGGCTCGATTATTTCAAGCTCAACCAGGCGATCCACAGCGCCATCGTCACCGCTTCAGGCAATAACGTGCTGGTCGAGATGCACGGCACGCTGCAGGCCAGGATCAAGCGCCTGCGCTTCATCGGCAATGAAGGCCCGGAGAAATGGGCCGGCGCCGTGGCCGAGCACGAGGAGATGATCGAGGCCCTGCTGAAGCGCGACGGCGACGCGCTCGCCGTGATCATCGGCAAGCACATGGATTCGACGCTGGTGCGCGTGCGCGACGTGCTCTGAGCCTGACGCCACTTCCCATTTCTGGATGCCCGGCTTCCACGGCAGGCGCCCCGACGCGCGCTTGCCGTAGAAACACGCCAGAATTCGGCCGCCAAACCTACTGGACACCACGCCTAATGGTTGAGTACTGTACGCTGAAGCAATCAAAGATATTATAATTTTACCAAATATTGCCTTCAGGCAACCTGGTTTCCGAAGACTTCGATGTCGAGGGACGCGCTCATGTCCTGGCTGCACAGCCTGTTTGCTCAGTCGCCCGAGATCGCCCTGTTCCTGTCGTTGGCGGGGGGCTACTGGATCGGCAAGTTCCAGTTCGGCAAATTTCAGCTCGGCGGGGTCGCCGGTTCGCTCCTGGTCGCGGTGATCATCAGCCAGGTCGGCGTCTCGATCGACAACGGCATCAAATCCGTCCTTTTCGCCCTGTTCATCTATGCGGTCGGCTTCGAGAGCGGCCCGCAATTCTTCCGCTCGCTCGGGCGCCAGTCGCTGCGCGAGATTGCGATGGCGACCGTGCTGGCGGTGAGCGGGCTCCTCACCGTCATCGTGCTGGCGCGCGCCTTCGGTCTCGACAAGGGTCTCGCGGCCGGCATCGCCGCCGGCGGCCTGACGCAGTCGGCGATCATCGGCACCGCCAGCGCCGCGATCGGCAAGCTCGGCCTCGCCGCCGACGAGACCCAGCGGCTGCAAGCCAATGTCGCGATCGGCTATGCCGTCACCTACATCTTCGGCTCGTTCGGCGCGATCATCGTCTGCGTCAACATCCTGCCCTGGTTCATGCGGCGGAGCATTCGCGACGACGCGATCAAGGCCGAGGCGGAGATGCTGGCCGGAGCACGCAGCTACGGTGTCGGCGAGCATGCGGCAGCGCCCGACCTCGTCGGCCGCATCTATCGCATCGAGACCGCAGCCGGGCGCAGCGTCGCCGAGATCGAGGGCGCCAGCGCCCAGCCGATCAGCATCGAGCGCATCAAGCGCGGCGGCTCGCTGATCGGCGCGGAACCGTCGCTAAAGCTCCAGGCCGGCGACATCGTCCTGCTGGTCGGGCGTCGCTCCGGTGTGGTCGGCCTGTCGCAGCAACTCGGGCCGGAACTCGAATCCTCGGAAGGCATGGATGTGGTCGTCGTCACGCGTGACGTCGCGATCACCGCGCCGGCCTTCGTCAAGCGCACCGTCGCCGAGATTCGGACCTCGACGGCCGCGGATCTGCGCCACGGCGTCTATGTGGTCGCGGTCAAGCGGGCCGGCACTCCGTTGCCGCTCGAGGGCGAGACTGTCATCGAGCCGGGCGATGTCGCCACGCTCTACGGCACGGCCGATGACGTGCAGCGCGTCGCGCGGCAGGTCGGCAGCGTCATCATCCCGAGCGACAAGACCGATTTCGTCTTCCACGGCTTCGGTCTCGTCGTCGGCCTGCTGATCGGGCTCCTGGTGGTCCGGTTCGGCGATATTCCGCTGACTCTGGGCAGCGGCGGCGGCGCGCTCCTCTCCGGCCTCGCTTTCGGCTGGTATCGCAGCCGCAATATGGCGCTCGGAAACATGCCGAGCGCGGCCTCGACGCTGCTGCGCGATCTCGGTCTTGCCGGCTTCGTCGCGGTGGTCGGCCTGCAATCCGGGCTGCAGGCCGTCAGCACGATCGCCGACAAGGGCCTGTCGATCTTCCTGATCGGTGTCGTGGTGACCCTGCTGCCGCTGCTGATCACCATGCTCTTCGGCCGCTATGTCCTGCGCTACGACAACACCGCGATCTTCGCCGGCGCCCTGTCGGGCTCGCGCAGCGCCAACCCGGCCTTCGGCGAGATCCTCGATAAGGCCGGAAACTCGATCCCGACCACGCCCTTCGCCATCACCTACGCCCTGGCCAACGTCTTCCTGACCCTGCTCGGGCCGCTCGTCGTCGCCTTTGCCTGAACCGATCGGAGTTTGCCATGACCACCGATTATTCGAAATACGCCAAGCTGAGCCCGTTCGAGCTGAAGGACGAGCTGATCAAGCTGGCATCGGGCAAGGCGAACCGCACGATGCTCAATGCCGGCCGCGGCAATCCCAACTTCCTGGCCACCCTGCCCCGCCGTGCCTTCTTCCGGCTCGGCCTGTTCGCCGTGGCCGAGGCCGAGCTATCCTATTCCTATATGGAGAACGGCGTCGGCGGCCTGCCCAAGATCGAGGGCATCGAGGGCCGGTTCGAGCGCTTCACGGCCGAGCACCGCGACCAGCCGGGCGTCGTCTTCCTCGGCCGGGCGCTGAGCTATGTCCGCGACCAGCTCGGCTTGCCCCCTTCCGACTTCCTGCACGAGATGGTCGAGGGCATCCTCGGCAGCAATTATCCCGTGCCGCCGCGCATGCTCAAAATCAGCGAGGAGATCGTCAAGCAGTACATCGTCAAGGAGATGATCGGCGGCTTCCTGCCGGCCGGCAGCATCGATCTCTTCGCCACCGAGGGCGGCACGGCGGCGATGGCCTATATCTTCAACACGATGAAGCAGAACGGCCTGCTCAAGCGTGGCGACAAGGTCGCGATCGGCCTGCCGGTGTTCACGCCCTATATCGAGATCCCCGAGCTCGACGAATACGGGCTCGTCGAGGTCGCGATCAACGCCGATCCGGCACAGGGCTGGCAGTTCCCGGACGAGGAGCTGGACAAGCTCAAGGACCCGGCGATCAAGATCTTCTTCTGCGTCAACCCGAGCAATCCGCCCTCGGTCAAGATGGACGACCGCAGCCTCGACCGCGTCGCGGCGATCGTGCGCGATCATCGGCCGGACCTGTTCATCCTGACCGACGACGTCTACGGCACCTTCGCCGACGGGTTCCGCTCGCTGTTCGCGACCTGTCCGCAGAACACCATGCTGGTCTACTCGTTCTCGAAGTATTTCGGCGCGACTGGCTGGCGCCTCGGCGTGATCGCCACGCACAAGCAGAACGTCTTCGACGTCGCTCTCGGCGCCCTCCCCAAGGAGGCGAAGAAGGGTCTCGACCGCCGCTATGGCTCGCTCCTGCCGGATGTACGCTCGCTGCGCTTCATCGACCGCATCGTCGCCGACAGCCGGGCGGTGGCGCTCAACCACACCGCCGGCCTGTCGACCCCGCAGCAGGTCCAGATGGTGCTGTTCTCGCTGTTCGCGCTGATGGACGAAAGCGACAGCTACAAGGCCGAGCTGAAGAAGCTGATCCGCCGGCGCGAGGCCGCGCTTTATCGCGAGCTCGGCATCGAGCAGGACAGCGATCCGAACGCCGTCGACTACTACACCCTGCTCGACCTTGAGGAGATCTCACGCAAACTCTATGGCGACGACTTCGCCAAATGGGTCACGAAGCGCTCGGCCGCCGGCGATTTCCTGTTCCGGATCGCCGACGAGACCGGGATCGTGTTGCTGCCTGGACGTGGCTTCGGCACGAAGCAAGCGGCGGGCCGCGCCTCGCTCGCCAATCTCAACGAGTATGAATACGCCAATATCGGCCGGGCGCTACGTGCCATGGCGGACCAGTTCTACGCCGAATACCAGAAGAAGGGCCGGGGGTAAGCGCCCATGGCGCCGCGAATCTCCGCCGCCTGACCATGGAGAACGCCGATGATCCAAAGGATCACCGGCGGCGCGCTCGCCGCGTCGGCCATCATCGCCTTGGCAGGAAGCCTGCCCGCGGGCCCGGCGGCGGCCTGCAACCGGATGGATGGCTGTATCCATGATACCCAGCTCGAGAATTACGGGATGATGCATGATGGCCGCATGGATGCGGCAATGCGCAACGGTGCGGCCAGCGTCGAAGCATTCCGATCGCTCGGCACAACGGTCCGCCAGGAGAAGCAGTCCCGGCCGGTTGCACAGCGCCGGGACGGCCGACGCTTCTGACCGACAAGCCGAGCCAGAAAACCAGCCGCTGCGCTCAGTGCCCGCTGAAGACGAGGGTCTTGATCGGCAACACAAGCGCCTGGATGCGCAGCAGCATGGCGTGCACCAGCCCGACGGCGTCCACCGCATGGAGGGCGATGCGGCGAAGCGTGCCGGTGTCCTTGGCCGCGATCACGTCATGGTTGTTGCTGTAGGCGTTGGCGATGCAGCTTGAGCCAGGCGTCACGCCGTCGAGCCCGTTCGGATAGAGCGGCTCGAGATAGGCGAGGATCGTTCCCGGCCGCACGACCTGCTGGGCGTCGATCAACTGCTCGCCGCTGCGGATCTGGCCTGCCGCGATGAAGTCCTGCACGCCGGTCACGACCATCGGGATGACCGTCCAGGGCTTCGAAATGCAGGTGACCTCGGCGACCATCCCGACCTTGATGACCTGCGCCTCGATCTGGCCGAAGCCGGCCTGAAGCCGCCCGCGGCCGGCCTCCTCCGGGATGATCGCTCCGGCCGGGCGCATGAACGGGTTGACGATGTCGCCAGGCCGCAGCGTGAACTGCTCGACATGTCCGTTGAATCCGGCCCGCACGACCGTCTTGCTCAGCTCGACTTCGGCCTGCGCCAACGCAGCCTCGGCACTGGCCCGCTCGGCCGGGAGCAAGGTCGAGATTTTCGTCTGGGCAGCCGCCTGCGACGCCGTCGTTGAGGCAACGGCGGCCTCGCGCCCTGCCACGATGTTCTCGAGCCGCTCGATCTCGCGGGTCGCGACGATGTCGTCATTGCGCCGCTTCAGTTCGCGCTTGGTCTGGAGCTCGTCGAGCGCCTGCTGCAGCGCGCTTTTCGCCTCCTGGATCTTGCCGTCATAGGTGAGGATGTCGGCCTTCGCGACCACGAGCGCCGCGTCGACCTCGGCGAGCTTGCGCCGCGCCGTCTCGACCGCCGCCTGCTGGCTGGTGCTGTCGAGCGTGAAGATCGGCGCGCCCTGCGCCACCTTGCCGCTGACGCCGACATGGACCTGCGCCACCCGGCCGTTGATCTCCGGCACGATCGGAACGCTCCGGAAGAACACCGTGGCGCTGGTCGTCGAGGGATGGTTGTAGAAGATCACCGTGATCAGCCCGACCGTCAGCATGACGCAGGTGACGATGCCCCAACGCAGTTCGAACCAGGCCGAGTAGAGCGTGATCTCCTTGCCCAGCCGCTTGCCCTGACCATAGCGACGGTAGAGGTAATCCGGGACGATGGTGAAGAGCGCGCAGACGAGAAGTTCGAGCATCGCCCCCTCCCCTCAATGCTGGCCGGCTGGCGCGGAGGCCGCGATCGGCGCGGACGCCGGTTCGCCCTCCAGCGGGGCGATTCCATGCTCCACGTCGGAAGCGGCCTCGCCGCCGCGGCCCGGCGCGATACCGGCGATTTTCTCGAGCGCGCCTGCCATGCGGCTGAACATGCCGGAGAAGTCGGGAACGTCGATCAGAGCGAGCAGCAGGCCGATCACCCAGAACAGATGCACATGCGTGAACAAAGCGAGCAGCCCGAGCACGGCGACGATCTCGAATTGCAGCTTGTGGGATTTATGCGCGATGCGCTCCGGCAAGGTATGCAGGCGCAGGAAGAGCAGGCCGATGCCCAGCACGGCGCCGATCAGGATGACCGCCGCGGCCACCATCAGATAATCCGTGCCGCCCGGATCGGTGATGAATGCCGGCAGGTGATGCGGCGCCACCGGGTGAGCCTGGTCAGCCATATCATCCCCCCGGATCGATCGACGACGTAGAGGCAGGTGACTGGCAATTCGAGCCAGAGTCAACTCGCTTCGCCCAGACCGACGCCAGGCGCCTTGACAGGCAGCCAGCCCTCGCTTCCGCTATCGGCAAGAAGCCGGCGAGGAAACGCCATCCATGCTCACGTTGCGCCAGATCGAGGTGATCCGGGCGATCATGATCACCGGCACGATCGCCGGCGCGGCCAAGCTGCTCAACGTCTCGGCGCCCGGCATCAGCCGCTTGATGAAGCACACCGAGCGGACGCTCCGCCTCAAGCTGTTCGACCGCCGGCACGGGCGCTATGTGCCGACGCCGGAAGCCAAGGACATCTTCGAGCAGATCAACGGCGTCTACCGCAAGGTCGACGACCTGCACTCGATGCTGGCCCGGATCGAGCGCGGCGGCGATGTCGAGTTCAAACTCGGCTCGGTGCCGAGCATCTGCCATGTCATGGTGCCGCGCGCGATCGAGCGCCTCAGGCGCAAGCATCCCGACCTGCGCATCGATATCAACATCCTGAAGATCGAGGAGGCGCTGGATTATCTCCTGCTCGGCAAGGGCGAGATCGTGGCGATGAGCTACAAGCTCGATCATCCAGGGCTGGACTTCATGCCCTTGGCGATGGGTGAGCTGCTCTGCATCGTCCCGCAGAACCACGCACTCGCCGGCCGCACCAGCATCTCGGCCCGAGAGATCGTCACGCATCAGTTGATCGGCATCGACCCGAACGATCCCTATGGCCGAATCATGAGCGAGATCTTCGAGCGCCAGAAGCTCCGCTACGACATGGCGATCAAGGCACGTTTCGGGACAACGGTCTGCACGCTGGTCCGGGCCGGCCTTGGCATCGCCATCATCGACCAGTTCACCGTGGCGCACGGCTCGATGCAGGGGATCGTCACCATCCCGATCGAGGAGCCGACCCATTTCCAGACCTATGTCGCGATGAAGAACGACAAGGCTCTCTCGCTCTACGCCGAAACCTTCGTCCGCCTGCTGCGCGAGGAAATGACTGCCGTCGTTTCAACAAGGGTTGTGGCAGAAAGATAACATCAGGTTAGGCTGTAGCGACGAATTGGTTATCGCGTTACGGCTGCAAATCGGTTTAGCTTCAGGCTAATGCGCAAGCCTGCCGAGACGGACGCCAACTAAAAGTAAGAGGCGGATTCACCGATCATGCTGATTCAGCCTGACCGGATCCGGCTCCAGAGGGAGTGGAATGTCGACCATCGTCACCGCCAAGAAGAGCAAACGCGTCCTGCTCGGGCTGCTCGGCTCGCCGATCGCGCATTCGGCAACGCCAGCGGCGCAGGAAGCGGCGGCGCGTGCCGCCGGCATCGAGGCGCACTACCATCTGATCGAGGTCGCCGGCGCAGGGCGCGACGATCTCGTCGCCATGCTCGACGGCATCCGCCGGCTCGGCTTCTCCGGCATCAACGTGACCTACCCTTACAAGGAAGCGGTCCTGCCGCTGCTCGACGGGCTGTCCGACCAGGCCGCCGCGATGGGCGCGGTCAACACCATCGTCGTCGACGGCGGAAAACTGACCGGCCACAACACCGACGCCACCGGCTTCGCCACCGCCTATCGACGGCTCGGCCGCCAGGATGGCGACAAGCCGGTCGCGATCATCGGCGCGGGCGGCGTCGGCAAGGCCATCGCCTTCGCGCTCGCCGGCAGCGGCGTCAGTCGCCTCAGGCTCTACGACACCGATCGCAGCAAGGCAGAAGCACTCGCGGCCGCCCTGGGCACACGCGTTGAGACCGTGATCTCCGACAGCGCCGAGGCTGCGGCCGAGGGAGCCGCGGGCATCGTCAACGGCACGCCGATCGGCATGCTGCCGGACCGTGGCATCCCGATCGCGGCGGACGCGATCCTTGCGTCGCAATGGGTCGGGGACGCGGTCTATCACCCGCTCTTTACTCCGCTGCTGAAAGCGGCGCAAAAGGCCGGCGCCACCGTGATGACCGGGCGCGAGCTCGCAGTCCATCAGGGCGTCGACGCCTTCCGGTTGTTCACCGGGCTGGAGGTTTCGGAGGCAGTCATCGGCGCGGCATTCGACGCCGTGATCGCGGCGCGCGAAGGCGCCCAAGTAGCCGCCTGAGCACGACGACCCGGATATCACCGGGCGGGGATCAAGAAACGACAAGACGAGTGGAGGGAACGAAAATGAAAAAGCACTGGATCATCGCCGCCGCGCTCGGCATGGCTGTCAGCCTGCCGGCGCTGGCGCAGGACAAGGTCAAGCTGGTCGACGTCGTCGAGCTCTCGGGCGCAGGCGCGACCGCCGGCACCAACTGGAAGAACGGCATCGACCTCGCCGTCGCCGACATCAACGCCAAGGGCGGCATCCTCGGCAAGCAGATCGAGATCGTCCATTACGACACCCAGACCAATCCGGGTAACACCCGCGCCGCCGTGCAGCGCGCCATCGACGAGGGCACCTATGCCGTGCTCGGCCCGGTCTTCTCCGGCCCGATCGGCGCCTCCATGCAGATCGCCCAGCGCGCTGAAATCGCTCAGATCGTCGGCGGCGAGGCGGCTGGCCTGACCAAGCAGGGCAACGAATACCTGTTCCGCACCTCGCTCAGCCAGAGCGCGGCGATGCCCAAGATCGCCAAATACCTGAAGGAGACGGTCAAGGCCGGCTCGGTCGCGGTCGTCTGGGTCAACAACGACTTCGGCAAGGGCGGGCGCGACGCGATCATCCCCGAGCTCGAGAAGGCCGGCATCAAGCTCGCGGTCGACGTCTCGACCGAGCAGGGCCAGGCCGACTTCGCCGCCGACGCGATCAAGGTCAAGAATTCGAACGCCGACGCAATCTTCGTTTATCTGAACGAGGAGGAGAGCGCCCGCTTCCTGCGCGCCGCCAAGCAGCAGGGCATCACCAAGCCGATGGTCGGCGAGACGACGCTACTCGGATCGAAGGTGATCGAGCTTGCGGGCGATGCGGCCAATGGCGTCAAGGGCCATGTCGGCCTCTCGATCGACGCGCCGATCCCGGCCTTCCAGGAGTTCGGCAAGAAGTTCCAGGCCAAGTACAACTACGCCTCCGACCATAACGGCCTGAAGGGCTACATGGCCGTCCACATGATCAAGTGGGCGACCGAGAAGCAGAAGAAATTCGACAAGAAGGGCGTCGCCGACACGCTGCGCGGCGCGACGATCAAGACCTCGGAAGAGCCGGGCATCCTGATCGAGACCACCGTCGAGAAGAACGGCGACCTCGACCGCGAGAGCTTCCTCGCCGAGGTCAAGGACGGCAAGCAGGTGATCACGGCGACGCTGCCGAAGATCAACCCGTAACAGGCGCGTCATTCTCGGGCGGCGCGACGCGCCGACCCGAGAATCTCGATATCCAGAGATGGTCGGGTCAGCCCCGACCATGACGCTCAACGCACCGAGCGAGCAAAGCCATGGCCGAATTCCTCGCCTACCTCATCGCCGGCATCGCCACGGGCGCGATCTATGCCCTGGCCGCGATCGGCTTCACCTTGGTCTGGCAGACCTCGCAGACGATCAATTTCGCCCAGGGCGAGTTCGTCATGCTGCCGGCCGTGTTGGTCCTGCTCGCGATCAAGCTCTTCGGCGCGCCGATCTGGCTCGGCGCCCTGATCGGCATCGCCGCCTTCATCCTGATCTTCGGCGTCGGCTTCAAGCTCGCCGTGGTCGACCCGATGATCCGGCACGGCGTATTGCCGCTCGCCATCGCCACCATGGCGCTGTCGATCATCATGAAGGAAGGCGCCAAGGACGGCTTCTCGGCCGAGGCGCAGAAATTCCCCTCCTTCGTCCCGACCGAGACGATCTCGGTGTTCGGCGCGGCGATCTCGCTGCAGCATGTCGCGATCATCGCGGTTGCGTTCGCGGTCATCGGCCTGCTGCAATGGTTCGTCGGCAGCACCCGCCTTGGCCGCCAGATGCAGGCGACCGCGCAGAACCCGACGGTGGCGCGCATCCTCGGCATCCCGGTCGAGCGCATGGTGCTGCTGACCTTCGTGATCAACGCGGCCCTCGCCGTGGTCGCCTCGGTGCTGATCTCGCCGATCTATCTGGCAAAGTTCTCGAATGGCGAGGTGATTGGCCTGTTCGCCTTCATCGCGGCGATCGTCGGCGGCTTCAACCAGGTCCGCGGCGCCCTTGTCGGCGGACTGATCGTCGGCATCGTCGACAGCATGGCCGCCGCCTACATCTCGACCTCCTACCGGCTCGCGGTACCGCTCGTGCTCCTGGTCATCGTCATCCTCGTCAAGCCGGAAGGCCTGATGGGCCGCAAAGAGGAGCGCCGGGTATGACCGCGCCCGCAACCCACAGTGCCGCCCCGGCAGCGCGCCGCCTGCCGCTGCCCACCTTCGTCGACGGCACGCTGCTGACGCTGGTCGCCGCCGCGGTCATCCTCTGGTTCGCTCCATCAGGCATGGGCCGCTACGGCACCTATGTGCTCTCGCTCTGGCTGGTGATGAGCGTCGCCGTGATGGGCCTCAACCTGACGCTCGGCTATGCCGGCCTGAAGTCGCTGGCCCAGGCCGCCTTCATGGGCATCGGCGCCTATGCGACGGCGCTGCTCACCAGCAAGGTCGGGCTGAACTGGTACGCCTCCTTTGCGATCTCTGGCCTGCTCACCTTCGCGGTCGGGCTCGTGCTCGGCTTCCCGGCGCTCAGGGTCAAGGCGCACTACCTAGCCTTCGTCACCCTCGCCTTCTCGACGCTCATCTGGCTCGTTCTGCGCAATGAGCAATGGCTGACCGGCGGCGTCTTCGGTCTCTCCAACATCCCGCGGCCGAGCTTCTTCGGCCTCAAGCTCGACGGGGCGCTTGCCTTCCACCGCTTCGTCGTGGTCGTCACCTTCCTGCTCGCGGCTGTGCTCTGGTGGATGATCCGTTCGCCCTGGGGCCGCGCCTTTACGGCGCTGCGCGAGAACCCCATCCGTGCCGCGAGTCTGGGCATCGACACCCGCATGTACACGCTGCTCGCCTTCGCGATCGGCTCGGCCTATGCCGGCTTTGCCGGCGCGCTCTATGCGCCACTCGTCGAGTTCATCGACCCCTCGCCCTTCTCGCTGTCACAGAGCTTCTTCCTGCTGCTGATGGTGGTCGCAGGCGGCGCCGGCTATCTGCTCGGGCCCTTCATCGGGGCGCTGCTTGGCGTCGTGCTGCCGGAATGGCTGCGCTTTGCCGGCTCGCTCTACCTGATCATCTTCGCGGCGATCGTCATGCTGCTGCTGATCGCCTGCCCGCAAGGCATGAGCGGCCTGCTCGAACGCGGCTGGGCCAAGCTCACCGGCAAGAAGGAGGGCGCGCGATGAACCAGGTCCTCGAAGTCTCGAACCTCCACAAGGCCTTCGGCGGCATCAAGGCGGTGAACGGCGTCTCCTTCAAGGTCAACGAAGGCGAGATCCTCGGCATCATCGGCCCGAACGGTTGCGGCAAGTCGACCCTGTTCAACTGCATCCTCGGCCAGCTCGAGCCGACCGAGGGCGCGGTGAAGCTCGACGGGCGCGACGTCACCAACATGCGCCCCTCCGAGCTCAACCGGCTCGGCGTCAGCCGCACCTTCCAGCTGCTGCAGGTCTTCCCCGAGCTCTCGGTGCGCGAAAACCTGATCCTCGCCGGCCAGGAGCACGAAGGCACGATGCTCTCGCGCTTCTTCGGGTCGCGCGATGCCGGGCTGACGGCAAAGGCCGAGCAGATGATCGGCTTCTTCAAGCTCGGCCATCTCGCCGACGCCAAGGCCGGCGGCCTGTCCTATGGCCAGCAGAAGCTGCTCGACGCCGCCATGGCCTTCATGGCGGGCCCGCGCCTCGTCCTGCTCGACGAGCCGGCCGGCGGCGTCAACCTGACCATGCTCGGCGACCTCAAGGAGCGCCTGCGCGCCATCAATGCCGAGCAGGGCGCGACCTTCGTGGTGATCGAGCACAACATGGATTTCGTGATGTCGCTGTGCTCGCGCGTCATCGTGCTGGCCGAGGGCAAGGTCCTGGCCGAGGGCACGCCGGCCGAGGTCCGCGCCAATCCGGCAGTCATCGAAGCTTATCTGGGGCACTGACATGCACGGCCGCGTCAGCAACACCTCGCCATCGGTCGGCCTTGCTCCTCTCTCCCCCCTTGTGGGGGAGAGCTGGAGAGGGGGGTATGCCACCCTCGGCGACGGACCAGTCAGCCACCTCCAACTCTGCGACCTCGATACCCCCCTCCCAACCCTCCCCCACAAGGAGGGAGGGCTCCCGCGGTTCCTCGCATCGAAGGGAAGCCGGCCATGACCACCCCCATCCTGGAACTCGACGGCGTAGTCGGCGGCTACGGCGCCATGACCATCCTCAACGGCACGACCTTCAAGGTGCCGCGCGCCGCGATCACCACGGTCATCGGCCCGAACGGCGCCGGCAAGTCCACCGTGTTCAAGGCGATTTTCGGCCTGCTCAAGGTGCGCGAGGGCCATATCCGGCTGGAAGGCCGGGAGATCACCAACTGGAACCAGCGCAAGCTGCTCGAAGCCGGCATCTGCTACGTGCCGCAGGGCCGCAACATCTTCCCCGAGCTCTCGGTGCGCCACAATATCGAGCTCGGAGCGGTCGCGGCCGGCAACCAGATCACCGATATGCCAAAGCGCATCGAGGCGGCCCTCGACCGCTTCCCGTCACTGCGCGCCAAGGCCGACGTCCAGGCTTCGACGCTCTCCGGCGGCCAGCAGAAGCAGCTCGAGATCGTGCGCGGGCTACTGCTCGACCCCAAGCTGGTACTGATCGACGAGCCCTCGATCGGCCTCTCGCCGATGCTGGTGCAGGAGACCTTCGACATCCTGAAGGAGTTGCGCGCCAAGGGCGTCACCATCCTGATGATCGAGCAGAACGCCCGCTCGGCGCTGGAAATCTCCGACGAAGGCCTGGTGCTGGAGCTCGGCCAGACCCGCATGCAGGGCCCGGCAGCGGACATTCTCGCCGACCCCCGCGTCGCCCAACTCTTCCTCGGCGGCGCGATGACGGAAGCGGCCTGAACCATGAACCCGACCTCGATCGCCACCGTCTCGCTCTCCGGCGATCTCGCCGACAAGCTGCAGGCCATCGCCGCAGCCGGCTTCGACGGGGTCGAGGTCTTCGAGAACGACTTCCTGACCTTCGACGGCAATCCGCGCGATGTCGGCAGGATGATCGCCGATCTCGGCCTCGCCATCGTTGCCTTCCAGCCCTTCCGTGATTTCGAGGGCATGCCGGAGCCGCTGCGCACACGCACCTTCGAGCGGGCGCGGCGCAAATTCGAGCTGATGAACGAGCTCGGCGCCGGGTTGATGCTGATCTGCTCGAACGTCTCGCCGCAATCGCTGGGCGGCATCGACCGTGCGGCCCACGATCTCAGCGAGCTCGGCGACCTCGCCGGCAAGCATGACGTGCGCGTCGGCTTCGAGGCCTTGGCCTGGGGCAAGCACGTCAACGATTATCGCGACGCCTGGGAGATCGTGCGCCGGGCGAACCATGAGCGCATCGGCCTGATCCTCGATTCCTTCCACACGCTGGCGCGGCGCTCGCCGCTGGAGCCGATCGCCTCGATCCCCGGCGACCGGATCGAGCTGGTCCAGCTCGCCGATGCCCCGCTGCTCGACATGGACGTGCTGAGCTGGAGCCGGCATTTCCGCAACTTCCCCGGCCAGGGTGACCTGCCCGTCGCCGATTTCCTCCGAGCGGTCGAGGCGACCGGCTATTGCGGCCCGCTCTCGCTCGAGATCTTCAACGACCAGTTCCGCGCCGGCTCGGCCAAGCGCGTCGCGGTCGATGGCCTGCGCTCGCTGATCCAACTCGCCGACCAGACGGCTCGGCTGAACAATCCCGCGAAGGCCGAGATACCGGACCGCGCGCCGCTGCTTGGCGTCGAGTTCATCGAATTCGCGCTGGACGAGGAACCGGCGCAAGCGCTGACCGCGCTGTTCTCGGCGCTCGGCTTCCACAGAAGCGGCGAGCACCGCAGCAAGGCGGTGACGCGCTGGAGCCAGGGCGGCATCAACCTGATCGTCAACACCGAGAAGGACGGCTTCGCTCAGTCGCATGCGATCATGCACGGACCCGGCGTCTGCGCACTGGCGCTGCGGGTCGCCGATGTCGCGGCGACGATGGCGCGCGCCCGAGCGCTGAAGGACACGACCTTCGAGCAGCGTGTCGCGCCTGGTGAGATGGAAATCCCGGCGATCCGCGGCGTCGGCGGCAGCCTGATCTACTTCACCGAACCGCGCCCGGATGGCGCCCAGAGCTGGCATGACGACTTCATCGCGATCGACGGCAGCAGCAGCGCCCCTGCCCTGCTCACCGACGTCGACCATATCTCGCAGTCGATGGACTATGACGAGATGCTGTCCTGGCTCTTGTTCTACACCTCGCTCTTTGCGCTCGACCGCATCCCGCAGCTCGCCATTGCCGATCCCGCCGGGCTGGTGCAGAGCCGGCCGCTGGTCGCTGCGAATGGCTCGGTCCGCCTCATCCTCAACGGCTCGCAGGCGACGCGGACACTGTCCTCGCGTTTCGTCTCTGAGCATTTCGGCTCGGGCGTGCAGCACATCGCCTTCACCTCGCCGGACATCTTCGCGGCCGTGACCGCGATGCGCGCCGCCGGGCTCGATTTCCTCGATATCCCCGAGAACTATTACGACGACCTGGAGGCCCGCTACGGGCTGGAGCCGGCCTTCCTCGACCGGCTGCGCGAGCACCACATCCTCTATGACCGCGACGGCGAAGCCGAGTTCCTGCAGGTCTACACCCACGTCTTCGCGCAGCGCTTCTTCTTCGAGATCGTCGAGCGGCGCGGTGGCTATGGCGGGTTCGGCGCGGTCAATGCGCCGGTGCGGCTGGCAGCGCAGGCGCGCGAGGCGCGGCCCGTGACGGTGCCGCGCCCGCTGCACGACGACTAGCTCGTCACCACGACCTTGCCCACGGCGCGGCCGCTCTCGACCACCTCATGCGCCTGCGCGACCTGATCGAGTGGGAAGCGCGCGGCGATCTCGTGGCTGAGCCAACCGTCTCGTAACCCGTCACCGATCGCGGTTGCAGCGGCATCATGCGCGGCCGCATCCATGACATAGACGAGGACGAAGCGGATCGTCGCATCGAGCGTGATCAGAGGCCAGAACGGCAGCGCCGGCTCGGGCTTCGCATCGGAAGCATAGGTCGCAACCACACCGCGCGGCGCCAGCACCCGCATGGTCAGATCGAGATTGGCGCCGAAAGCGACCTCGACGATGCGATCGACACCACGTTCCTTGCCGGTGAACTCGCGAATGCGTGCCGCCAGATCGTCGGAGAGGCGGTTGAGCACGAGATCGGCGCCCGCCGCCTTGGCGGAGCGCGCCTGCTCCTCGCGGCTGACGGTCGTGATCACCCGCGCCCCGCCCTGTTTGGCGAACTGGACGGCGTAGCGACCGACCGCGCCGGCACCGCCGGTAATGAGCACGACCTTGCCGGCAACCGGCCCATCCGCGAAGACGCAGCGATGCGCCGTCATCGCCGGCACGCCGAGGCAGGCTCCTTCCTCAAAGGAGACGCCAGCCGGCAAGGGCTGCACCTGCCGCGCCGGCAGCGCGACATAGCCCGCCGCTCCGCCGAAGGGCCGGCCGAGCGACGCCTCATAGAACCAGACACGCTCGCCAACACGGCTCTCCAGCTCGGGCGAGCCGACAGCCACGACCTCGCCGGCGCCGTCCTGGTGCGGGATGATCAATGGAAACGGCATCTGGTCGCGGCCGAGCCAGCCGGCGCGGCCCTTCCAGTCCGACGGGTTGATGCCACTGGCGCGGACCCTGATCAGCAATTCGCCCGGCCCGGCGACTGGCTGAGGCTGCTCGCCGACCTGCAGGACCTCACTCGCCGGCCCCTTGCGTTCATACCATGCTGCCTTCATCGCCATGCTTCCTGTTCGATTGCGGAAGCAGGCAAGTGTCGTCATAGATCATCAGGAACAAGTACGTACAAAGAGAACATGTACTATCATGGATGTAACTACCCTTCAGAGCGCGCATGCAACCGGGACACGACCACGACGCGAACCTGCGGCTCGCACAGGCTGCGGCGTCGAGGCGACCTTGTCGGTGATCGGCGGGGTCTGGAAACCGGTGCTGCTGTTCCAGCTTTTGCGCGGCAAGCTGCGCTTCAACGCCCTGTGCCGACTGACGCCACGGGCGACGCCGCGGATGATCACCCTGCAATTGCGCGAGCTGGAAGCGGATGGCGTCGTGCGCCGGATCGTCTACCCGGAGGTGCCGCCGAAGGTGGAGTACGAGTTGACCGAATTCGGGCTCTCGCTGGAGCCAGTGCTGCTCGCCATGCGCGCCTGGGGCCAGAGCTTCCAGGCGCGCATGGACGCTGCGGAGACTGAGTCCGGGGGAGGAACAGCTCAGCCGCGCAGCATCTGCATCGGCGCTGGATAGTAGCGGAAGCCGTCGCCGGCCTTGGCGAGATTGCCGAAGCCCGGCCAGGCGAAGTGATAGGACATCACGGGGATCTTTTGCTCGGCCAGCATGGTGAGCAGCCTGACCCGCGACTGCACCGACTGCTTCGGGTCCCAGTCATAGGCGAACTCGACGCGCGGATTCTCGGTCAAAAGGATCGGGTGGTGGGTGAGATCGCCGAGGAAGGTGAAGGACTTCCCGCCGGAGGAGACGTTGAAGATGGTGTGGCCGGGGCTGTGGCCCGGCGCCGAGATCGCGGTGATGCCCGGCAGGAACTCCTGGCCATCCTTGAAGAAGACGATGCGGTCGCGCACCGGACGCAGATTGGCGCGGGCATGCTCGCCAAAGGCCTTGAACGGCGAACCGAGCCTGGCATCGTCGAGCCAGTAATCATGGTCGACCTGGCTGATATAGATCTGCGCGTTGGGGAAGTTGGGCTTGCCCTCGGCCGAGCAGATGCCGCCGGTATGATCGATATGGGCGTGGCTGCAGACGATGGCGTCGACCGAGGCCGGGTCGATGCCGGCCTCCTGCATGCTCTTCAGCAGCCGCCCAGTGGTCGGCCCGAAGGCCTTGGAGAAACCCATGCCGGTGTCGAACATCACGAGCCGGTCGCCAAAATTGACGATCGGGATGTTCTGCTCGAGCACGACATTGTCCTTGGGCAGGAAGTTTGTCTCCAGCAGGCCGTAGACCTGCTCCTTCGGCAGGCCGAGGAAGCTGGAGCCGGGATCGCCGAGCGGCAACGGCCCGTCCGAGACGACCGTAATCTCGGCCTGGCCGAGCATGAAACGGTAGTAATAGGGCACCTGGCTGTTCGCGAGCGGGGCCTTGGCAAGGACGCCGCTGGGCAAGGTCGCACCGGCGGCGAGCGCGGCCGCGCCCGAGAGGAAACCGCGGCGATCGAGGGAGGGAATGAGCAGCTTCGACATGGCGTTCCTCCGGATGAAAGGGGAGCGGCGTCGGGCGCCGTCTTCTTCGCCGGGCGGCCTTGTGTCGCGTCAGGCCTTGCCGGAGGGGAAAGATGCACGCCTGCGGAGTGGACGGCCAATAAGGCTTCGCTCTAGTCTGCATAAGCGAAAGCTGCCGCCCTCGCGGCGAGACGAAACAAAACCAATGGGGGATCGGGCGGCGATGGATCTGCGCCAGTTGCGCTATTTCACGGCCATCGTCGAACAGGGCTCGTTCTCCAAGGCAGCAGTCAAGCTAAGGGTGGCGCAGCCGGCGCTGAGCCAGCATCTGCGCCATATGGAAGACGAGCTCGGCGTTGCCCTGCTGCATCGCGGTACCCGCGGCGTGCAGGCGACCGAGGCCGGCGAGCGTCTGCTCGCCAAGGCCCGCACCATCCTCGCCGAATTCGCCGAACTGCGCGACAGCGTCCGCGGCGAGCAGGCGGCACCGGCCGGGGAGGTCCGCATCGGCCTGCCCGGCACTGTCAGCGAGCAGTTCAGCGTGCCGCTGATCGAGGCGACGCAGGAGCGCTATCCGGATGTGCGCATCCGCATCGCCGAGGCGATGAGCGGCTTCGTGCTCGACTGGCTGCGCAAGGGCGAGGTCGATCTTGCGGTGATCTACTCGACCTCGGACCCGAAGGGGCTCGGCATCCACCACATCCTGACCGAGGAGCTCTGCCTGTTCGGCGTGCCGGCCCTGACGGCGCTCGGGACCCCGCCCGGCAAGGCGGTGACGCTGACCGAGGCGGCCGGGCTCGACCTGATCCTGCCCGGGCCGGGCCATGGCCTGCGCGACCAGATCGACGAAGCGGCAGCGGGCATCAACGCCACCGTCCACGCTGCGGTCGAGATCGAATCCTATGCCCAGATCAAGCGCCTGGCCGAGCGCGGGCTCGGCTATGGCATCCTGCCGCGCATGGCGGTCAGGGCGCAGGAGAAGGCTGGAGTCTTCCACACCTGGCCGATCGAGCAGCCTTCGCTCTATCGCAAGGTCTATCTCGCCTATTCGACCGAGCGGCCGATGACGGCCGCAGCCCGCGCCATCGGCCAGCTCTCCTGGGAGATCCTGCGCGGCCTCGTCACCGAGGAGAGCTGGACCGCGACGCTCGGCGACGAGAGCGATCCGCCGGCCTTATACGGCTGATCGGGATTTCGTCTTTGACAGGCGGCGCGACCAGCCGAACACTCGCCTGCAGATCAGCCACGAGGATACGTCTTGAAGACCCGCGCCGCCGTCCTGCATGCCAGTCCCGTCGCCGCGCCCTATGCGCAGTCGAAGCCGCTCCGGATCGAGGAGGTCGAGCTCGCCCCGCCTGGAATGGGCGAGGTGCTGGTCAGGGTCCGCGCCGCGGGCCTCTGCCATTCCGACCTCTCGGTGATCGACGGCAACCGGCCACGCCCGGTGCCGATGGTGCTCGGCCATGAGGCGGCGGGCGAAGTCGAGGAGGTCGGCCCCGGCGTCACCGATCTCAGGAAAGGCGACCGTGTCGTCATGGTCTTCGTGCCCTCCTGCGGCCATTGCGCGCCGTGCAGCGAGGGGCGCCCCGCCTTGTGCGAGCCCGGCAACGCCGCCAACGGCGTCGGCGAACTCATGGCCGGCGGGCGCAGACTCTCGCAGAACGGCAAGCCGGTGTACCATCATGTCGGCGTCTCCGCCTTCGCCGAGCATGCGGTGATGTCGCGCCATTCGCTGGTGAAGATCGAGGCTGATATCCCGCACGAGATCGCGGCATTGTTCGGCTGCGCCGTGCTGACCGGCGTCGGCGCCGCGGTGAACACAGCCAAGGTCCGTGCCGGCGAAACCGTCGTGGTCGTCGGCCTCGGCGGCGTCGGCCTCTCGGCCCTGCTCGGCGCCGCCGCTTGCGGCGCCGCCCGTGTCATCGCCGTCGACCTGTCGGATGAGAAACTGAAAATCGCCCGCGAGCTCGGCGCGACCGACACTTTCAACGCCGGCGCGCCCGATGTGGTCGAGGCGATCCGGGCCGCGACCCGAGGAGGTGTCGATCACGGGCTGGAGATGGCCGGCTCGGTCAAAGCGCTGGAGCTCGCCTACCAGGTCACACGGCGCGGCGGCACCACGACGACCGCCGGCCTCGCCAACCCCGCCCACACCATGGCTCTGGCGCCGGTTAGGCTCGTCGGCGAGGAGCGGACTCTGAAGGGCTCCTATGTCGGCTCCTGCATCCCGGTGCGCGACATCCCGCGCTTCATCGAGCTCTATTTGCGCGGCCGGATGCCGGTCGACAAGCTCTGGACCAGCTCGAGCCCGCTCGAGGGGATCAACGAAGGCTTCGACGCGCTGAACGAGGGCCGGACGATCCGCCACGTCATACAGATGTAAGATCAGCCCGGCGTCGTCATTCCGGGGCGCTGCGAAGCAGCGAGCCCGGAACCCAGAACCGATGCCGTTTCCGGAAGAGGCTGGCAGTCCCAGTACTATCAAGAACCCGCATCGGTTCTGGGTTCCGGGCTCAGGCCTGCGGCCTGCCCCGGAATGACGGAGCGAGGCGCCAGCGCGGCGGCGAGAGCCGCCACCAGCATCAGCGCGACCGCCAGTCCGGCAAGTGCCGGAAAGCCGGCACGGGCATAGAGCGGCCCGAAGCCCGTCGTCCCGGCGAAGAGCGCGAGATAGGTCACGCTGCTGTTGAGCCCCATGATCGCACCGCGGCGGCTGGCATCGAGTGCGCCCAGCCGGAGGATCAGCACGTTCAGCCCGGCATGGTTGGCCATGCCCCAGAAGAACACCACGGCGAGCAGAGCGGGATAAGACGCAGCGACCAGGCTCATCACCAGATAGACAGCGCCGACCACTGCGAAGAACATCGGCAGCAGGCGAGCCGGGCCGAGGCGGTCGATCCAGCGGTCGAGGAACGTCGTCGCCCCGAAGCCGAGGCCGTAACACAAAGCGAGCAGGCCACCGGCGCTGACCGGCAGACCCAGCACGCGATGCAGATGATCGCCGACATAGGCGTAGACGCCGTAGAACGAGGCCATGAAGGCGGCGCAGGCGAGCAGCAGCGGCGCGATGCCGGGAACCCGCAAGGCCGAGAGCGGCGATGGTGCGGCGCGCCCGGTCGCAGTGCCGCCCGCGGTCAGTTTGGTGGTTCCAGCCATCGCCGCGACCCCGGCGACGACGACGATGGCGTAGACCATGCGCCAGCCGAAGAGGTCGGCAACCACCGCCGAGAGCGAGACGCCGGCGACCATGCTGAGCGTCCAGCCGAACAGGACGACGCCGAGCGTGTCGCTCTCGCGACCAGCCGGCGCCGCCAGCGCGGCAAGCGTATAGATCGACGGCAGCGCCAGACCGGCAGCGAGGCCCGCCAGCAACTGCGCCCCGACGAAGGCCGAGAGAACCGGCGCTGCCCCGCTCGCCGCGAGCGCGACCAGGAAGGCGATCAGGGCATAGCGCAACATGCGGCCCGCGCCGAAGCGATCGATCAAGCCGGCGAGCAGCAGGGCGCTCGCTGCCGTACCAATGCCGAAGGCGGCCGAGGCCATCATCACCGCCGGCACGTCGCTGGCGAAGCTTTCGGCGACGCGCGGCGCGATCGGCCCCAACGCCAGCGAGTTGGCGCCGACCAGCCCGATGCACAGGCAGAGCGCATAGGCTGCCGGGGGTATCCGGGGCGCCTTCGAAGCTGTTTGATTTTCATTCGTCATTTTGACAGAATGGCCGAATGAAATTCTGGATCAATCGAGGATCGACGAATGCTCGAAAAAACAGATGGCGTTCGGCGAAGCCGCGGGGCGGATCGCGAACTCGATGCCATGGACCGAAAGCTGTTAGGCGTTCTCGTCGAGGATGCGACGATCAGCTACGCCGATCTCGGCGAGCGCGTCGGCCTGTCGCCGCCGGCGGCTCATGAGCGGGTGAAGCGGTTGCGGCGCTCCGGCGTGATCAAGCGGGTCGCGGCGCTGATCGAGCCGGAGGCGACGGGGAAGACGCTGCTCGCCTTCGTCCATGTCGACACCACCGGCTGGGGCAAGACGACCACCTTGCTGGCGATCGAGGCCCATCCCGAGGTCGAGGAGATCCATTCGGTCGCCGGCGACACCTGCATGATGCTCAAGGTGCGGACCGAGAGCACCCATGCGCTCGAAGGCCTGCTGGCCAAGATCTATGACGTTCCCGGCGTCACCGCGACGCGCAGCTATGTCGTGCTCTCGACCTATCTGGAGCGGCCGGTCCAGCCGGGCATCACCGGCGAATGGCCTGGGCGCGTCAAGGACCCGCGGCAGCTGCCCGTCAGCCAAACATCGCGGGATTGACGGACGGCTTCGAGCCGACCGGCACCTTGAGATGGTGCAGCCTGATTGGCTGATGCAGGACGTAGCCGCCATCCTCATGCTCCGACAGCGCCTCGAAACGCGCGAGCAGCTTGCCGCGCGCCGCCTCTGCCCGTTCCTCCCGCGAGGGATCGGCCGCAACGGCGCGCGCCATGAAGGCGGCGGCATCGGGGAACGTCTCGATGCGATCGTATTCGATCCGCCGGCTCTCGCTGACGATGCCGCGGCGCATCGCGCGGACGATCGCGTCCTGCGCCGCGTGCCTGACCTCGGTCTCATCCTCGATCAGGCGCAAGGCATCGAAGAAGGAGCCTTCCGACAAGGGCTCGATCACGACGACGCTGCCGCCCCTGCCGACGACGCGTGCCGCCTCCTCCAGCGCCAGCAGCATGTCCGGCACCGGGACATGATGCAGGCTGTTGAGGAAGATTGCAGCGTGCATGCTGGCATCGCCCCAGGGCAAAATCTGGGCGCAGCCATGCTTCAGCGCCGCCTTGGGCGCAAGCTTCTGCGCGACCTCCAGCATCGCCTCGTCCGGATCGAGACCGACGACGCTGGCACCGCGCTCGACCAGCGCCTGCAGCAGGTTGCCCCTGCCGCAGCCAATGTCGAGGATACGCCGCCCTTGCAGGGGCGTTAGCAGCTTTTCCAGAATCTCGACGGTATCGCCTGCCGGCCGCGTGATCATAGTAAATCAATGGTTGCGCCCGCGGCGGGGCGCAAGACCTGTTCTTCAGCGATCCAGAGCTACTCGCTTCGGGCAAGCAACCTGGCCGCGACCTGCTTCGCCGGACTTCACCCGTGCTTGTGCACGATGGTCTTGGCGACGGCGAACTCCTCCAGCGCCATGAAGCCCTTCTCGCGGCCATGGCCGCTCCTGCCGGTGCCGCCGAAGGGCAGTTCAATGCCGCCGCCGGCGCCATAGCCGTTGATGAAGACCTGTCCGGCCCGAACGCGCTTGGCGACGCGCTGCTGGCGTCCGCCATTATTGGTCCAGACGCCGGCAACAAGGCCGTAGGGCGTGGAGTTGGCGAGCTTCACGGCATCTTCCTCGTCGTCGAAGGCGAAGGCAGCGAGGACCGGGCCGAAGACCTCCTCCTGCTCCAGCCGGTTGCCGCGCGGCACCTGCCCGAACAGGGTCGGGGTCACATAGAAGCCGCCATTCGGTACGCCCTGGGCGATCGCGCCTTCGGCGAGGACCGGAATGCCCTGCTCGCGGGCCTGGTCGACGAAGCTCTGCACCCGGCCGCGCTGCCTGGCGTTGATCACCGGGCCGCAGTCGAGGTCCATTTCGGGCGTGCCGGCGCGCAACTTGGCGAACTGTTTGGCGACCGCGCCGACGAAGTCGTCATAGACGGTCTTCTGCACCAGCACGCGGCTGCCGGCCGAGCAGGTCTGGCCGGTGTTCTGAACGATCGCCTTGCAGACGATCGGCACGGCGGCTTCGAAATCGGCGTCGTCGAAGACGATCTGGGGCGACTTGCCGCCGAGCTCCAGCGTGCAGGTGATGAAGTTGTCGGCGCAGGCCTTCTGGATGATCTGGCCGACTTGCGGCGAGCCGGTGAAGGAGATGAAGCCGACGCCGGGATTGCGGCAGAGCGCCTCGCCTGCCTCATGGCCGCGGCCGGTGACGATGTTGATCGCGCCATCGGGGAAGCCGACCTCGCTGGCGAGCTCGGCGAGGCGCAGTGCCGTCTGGCAGGCATCCTCGGCGGGCTTCAGCACCACGGCATTGCCCATGGCGAGCGAAGCGGTGAGCGAGCGGCCGAACATCTGCGCCGGGTAGTTCCAAGGCAGGATATGGCCGGTGACGCCATAGGGCTCGTGCACGACGTTGACGCTGTAGCCGTTGAGGAACGGGATGATGTGGCCGTGGACCTTGTCCGCGGCGCCGCCGTAGAACTCGAAATAGCGCACCGTCGCCTCGATATCGGCCCTGGCCTGCGCCATCGGCTTGCCGGTGTCCTGCGCCTCGATCTTCGCCAACTCCTCGAAATGGTCCTGGACCTTGCGCGCCAGCTTCGAAATCAGCCGGCCGCGCTCGGCGGCGGTCAGCTTGCCCCAGGCGCCTTCATAGGCGGCGCGAGCGGCCCTCACCGCATCGTCGATATCTTCGGCAGTGCCGCAGGCGATGCGGGTGAATTCCTCGCCGGTCGCGGGCGCGAGCACCGCCATGGTCTCGCCGGTGCGGCCGGCAACGTGCCGGCCGTTGATGAAGTGCTGGGTCATGATGGTCTCCGTCTACGGCGTCGCCGTCTCGTTCAATCTCAGTGCAGCCCGGCCGCGGCGAGCGAGCTTTGCGCCAGCACGGTCTCGCTGACCTCGCCGCGCTCGATCGCATAGGCCTTGCCGGCGAAGTTGCGCAGCAGACTGGGGTTGGATTCGGTGATCAGCAAGGCGATGTCGGGATGGCTGTCGCGCAAGGCGCGCAGGGCAGCGGCATAGCGGTTGGCCAGCACCGGGGCGAGACCCTGGAAGGGCTCGTCGAGCAGGATGACGCGGCTGCCGATCATCAGCGCCCGAGCGAGCGCCGCCATCTTGCCTTGGCCGCCGGAGAGACCGGCCGCCGGACGCTGGCGCAGATCGGCGAGCTCGGGCAGCACCGCATAGATGCGCTCCAGTCTCCTCGCGATTTCGGCCTCGCCGAGCGTCATCACCTCGGCCGGCAGGCGGATGTTCTCCTCGATGGTGAAGGTCGAGAACAGCCGGCGATCCTCCGGCGCATAGCCGATGCCGAGGCGCGGCCGTTCATGCGCCTTCACCATATCGAGCGGCTTGCCGTCGAAGGCGATCGAACCACCGGTCACCTTCATGAAGCCCATGATGGCGCGCAGCAGGCTGGTCTTGCCGGCGCCGTTGCGGCCGATGAGGGCCACCGTCGCGCCCTCCTCCAGCGACAGCGAGGCGCGGCGCAGCACCTGCACGCCTTCGATCTCGGCCGAGAGCTCCCTGATCTCCAACATGAGCTAGACTCCTACCCCGATCACGGTCTCGCGGACCTCCGGATGGTTCAGGATTTCGTCGGGCGTGCCCTGATGGGCGATGCGCCCGCCGGTCCAGACCGCGACGCGGCTGGCGTAGCGGGCGACCACGTCCATGTCGTGCTCGACGAAGACGGCCGTGGTGGCGCGCGCATCGAGCACGCGGGTCAGCGTGTCCATCACCTGGAACTTCTCGGTCGAGGAGACACCGCTGGTCGGCTCATCCATGAAGATCAGCTTCGGTTCGAGCGCGAGCGCGACCGCGATGTCGATCAGCTTGCGCATGCCTTCCGGTAGTTCGCGGACGATGCGGTTGCCGGTCTCTTTCAGCCCGACTAGGTCGAGCAGCGCCCACATCTCCTCGGCTTTGGGGTGGCGCTGCATGGCGAGGAAGGGGGACCAGGAGCCTTCACGGGCAGAGAGGGCGCATAGAGCCAGCAGTCGGACAAGTAGGATAAAGCGATGAAGGCCATACGCTTTTTCTATGGAGCCGCATCGGCTTAGCGAGCCGGCGGCGCTATGGCGGCCATCGCAAAACGCTATTTGACTTCGAAGGCGCGACATCGGTGTCTCGCGCAAAATGAACGGCGCGTGGCGATCTGATGGTGAATGCTCTCGATGGAATCCTGGTGGTGGCGCTGGAGCAGGCGGTGGCTGCTCCCATGGCGAGCTGCCGCCTTGCCGATGCCGGCGCGCGCGTCATCAAGCTCGAGCGCGAGGAAGGCGATTTCTCGCGC
The DNA here is from genome assembly GCF_004123845.1 of Allobosea sp. Tri-44. Taxonomy (GTDB): domain Bacteria; phylum Pseudomonadota; class Alphaproteobacteria; order Rhizobiales; family Beijerinckiaceae; genus Allobosea. Next base: position 561,969 of record NZ_NBDP01000030.1, read on the forward strand.
GGCTATGACGACTATGCGCAGGGCCTGTCGTCCTATTTCGTCTGGATCAACCGCGGCAAGGAATCCTGCCGGGTCGATCTCAAGGCCTCAGATGATCTTGCCATGGTCGAGGCGATGCTCGCCGAGGCCGACGTCTTCATCCAGAACTTCGCCCCCGGCGCGACCGACCGCCTCGGCATCGGCAGCGAAGCGCTGCGCCAGCGCCACCCGAAGCTGATCACCTGCGACATTTCCGGCTATGCGCCCGGCACGCCGCACTACACCCGCAAGGCCTACGACCTCCTGATCCAGGCGGAAGCCGGCCTTGCCGCCGTCACCGGCAGCGCCGAATCCGGCCCGACGCGGATCGGCGTCTCGATCGCCGACATCGCCACCGGCAACGCAGCCTATGCCGCGATCCTGGAGGCGCTGATCCGGCGCGGGCGCACCGGCGAGGGCTCGCGCATCCAGCTCTCGCTGTTCGACACCATCGCCGACCTGATGAACGTGCCCTATCTGACCCGGCGCTATGGCGGGATCGAGCCGCCGCGGCTCGGCCTCGCCCATCCCTCGATCGCGCCCTATGGCATCTTCCGCCTCGCCGATGCCGAGGTGCTGATCTCGATCCAGAGCGAGCGCGAATGGCAGATTTTGGCCCGCGGTGTACTCGGTGATGCCGGGCTCGCCGAGGATGCGCGCTTCGCCAGCAACGTGCTGCGCGTGCGCAATCGCCCTGCCCTCGATGCAGCGATCCAGTCGATCCTCGCCACCCGCAGCTATGCCGAGACGGCAGCCGGTCTCGATGCCGCCCGCATCGCCTTCGGCACGGTCTCGACGGTCGCCGACCTGATCGACCACCCGGCCGTAACGGCGCTGCCGGTTCCGACGCCGAATGGCGCTGTCGAAGTCCTTGCACCACCGGTGCTGGTCGACGGCAAGCGCGTGCCGATGCGCGCAATCCCGGGCCTCGGCGAGCATGACGAAGCGTTGCGCCGCGAGTTTACGGCGAAAGCGGCGCGATCAGCCTGATGCCGTACTGCCTCCCAGATGCGGCAATCAATCAGAGCCGTCATTCCGGACAAGCCGCGCAGCGGCGCAGCTCCGGAATCCATCGTAGAGCGCAACGCCCTACGATAGATTCCGGCGTTCCGCTTCGCTCCAGCCGGAATGACGGTGGAGGGAATGGCGACCGCCTATGCAAACGATGAACACGCATTCCGACCACACCGACATCCGCGAGGCGGTCGCGAAGCTGTGCGCGGACTATCCGGGCGAGTACTGGCGCAAGCTCGATCGCGAGATGGCCTATCCGGCCGAGTTCGTCACGGCACTCACCGAGAGCGGCTTCCTCTCAGCCCTGATCCCGGAGGAGTATGGCGGGGCGGGCCTGACCCTCTCGGCCGCCGCGGCGATCATGGAGGAGATCCAGCGCCAGGGCTGCAATGGCGGCGCCTGCCACGCGCAGATGTATGTGATGGGCACAGTGCTCAGGCATGGCAACGCCGACCAGAAGCAGCGCTATCTGCCCAAGATCGCCTCGGGCGAACTGCGCCTGCAGGCCTTCGGCGTCACCGAGCCGACCAGCGGCACCGACACCACGGCACTCAGGACGACCGCCCGCCGCGAGGGCGACCATTACGTCGTCAACGGCCAGAAGATCTGGACCAGCCGGGCGGCGCAGTCGGATCTGATGCTGCTGCTCGCCCGCACCACGCCGCGCGACCAGGTGGAAAAGCGTACCGACGGGCTCTCGGTCTTCATCCTCGACATGCGCGAGGCGCTTCAGGCCGGCCTCACCATCCGGCCGATCCGGACGATGATGAACCACGCCACCACCGAGGTGTTCTTCGACAATGTGAAGGTGCCGGCCGCCAACCTCGTCGGCGAGGAGGGCAAGGGCTTCCGCTACATCCTCTCGGGCATGAATGCCGAGCGCATCCTGATCGCCGCCGAATGCGTCGGCGACGCCAAATGGTTCATCGACAAGGCCTCGAACTATGCGAAAGAACGCCAGGTCTTCGGCCGGCCGATCGGCCAGAACCAGGGCATCCAGTTCCCGATCGCGAAAGCCTACGCCAACATGCGCGCCGCCGAGCTGATGGTGCGCGAGGCGATCCGCCTCTACGAGGCCGGCGCCAATCCGGGCGCCGAGGCCAACATGGCCAAGCTGCTGGCGGCTGACGCCTCGTTCGAGGCGGCCAATGCTTGTGTGCAAACCCATGGCGGCTTCGGCTTCGCCGAGGAATACGACATCGAGCGCAAGTTCCGCGAGACGCGGCTCTACCAGGTCGCGCCGATCTCGACCAACCTGATCCTGTCCTATCTCGCCGAGCACGTGCTCGGCATGCCACGCAGCTATTAAGCCCGATGAACATCGACCATCTGAAATCCTGGATCGGCAAGAGCGAAGCGGCGTCCGACCTGATCACGCCACGGCTCGTCGCCAGCTATGAGGCGACCTTCGCGCCGCATCTCGCGCCCTATGCCGACGGCGAGGCGCCACTCGCATTGCACTGGTGCCTCGCGCCGCCGATCTCGCCGATGGCAGCGCTCGGTCCGGACGGGCATGCCGCCAAGGGCGAGTTCCTGCCGCCGGTTGCGCTGCCGCGGCGGATGTGGGCCGGCGGGCGGATCGAGACGATCTCGGCGCTACGAACCGGCGATGAGGTCACCCGCCGCTCGACCATCGGCGACGTCTCCTGCAAGGACGGCCGCACCGGCCCGCTCTGCTTCGTCGCGGTCGACCATGAGCTCGTGACGGCGCGCGGAGTAGCGCTGCGCGAGCGCCACAACATCGTCTATCGCGAGGCGGCCAAGCCGGGAGCGGAACCACCGCCTGCTCCAGCCCCAGAAGAACCACGTCCGGCCGACCTGACCTGGACGGTCGAGGCCTCGCCGGTACTGTTGTTCCGCTATTCGGCGATCACCTTCAACAGCCACCGCATCCATTACGACCAGCCCTACGTCACCGGCGTCGAGGGTTATGCCGAGCTCGTCGTGCATGGGCCGATCCAGGCGACGCTGATCATGAACATCATCGCCACCCTCTCCGGTGGCGAACCGATCCGGCTCGACTATCGCGGGCTCGCGCCGCTGATCGCAGGCGAGGCTTTCCAGGTGAAAGCTAAGCGCCTGGACGACGGCGCCATCGCCGCCTGGACCGAAGGCGCCGACGGGCGGGTGCGGATGGAGGGCGTGAGCCGGTAACCTACACGTCATCGTTAGAGCGCGGGAACCGCCACGCAGAACCCCTCTCCCGGATGGGAGAGGGGCAGCGGTGAGGGACCGCCACTGCAATAGGAAACGCGACGGCGCCGCTGTGCCTTCTGCGGATAGGGCAATCCCTCATCCCTGCCCTTCTCCCACACGGGAGAAGGGTTCCCCGCGCCCTTCAAAAGCCTGTCGCTTCGCCATACGCCGTCATCTTCCCCCGTGTCACGGTCCTGCCATGGTGCTAGCGTCTGTCGCAGCACCTTGCTTCAGGAGCCTACGATGGACCGCGCCCCCCGTTTCAGCCGCCGCGACACGCTCAAGGCCGGGGCCGCCATCGCAGCGGCGGGAGCGCTCACCACTCCGCTGGCCGCGCAGGCCACGGCCAAGCTGAAGCTGCGGCTGCTGGAGACCAGCGACCTCCATGTCAACGTCGTGCCCTACGACTATTTCCGCGACGCGCCCGATGACACGGTCGGCCTCGCCAAGACGGCGAACCTGATCAAGGCGGCGCAGGGGGAAACGAAGAACAGCCTGCTCTTCGATAATGGCGACTTCCTGCAGGGCTCCTCGCTCGGCGATTTCGTCGCCTACAAGAAGGGGCTGAAGGCCGGCGAGACCCATCCGATGATCGCCGCGATGAACGCCCTGCCCTATCAATGCGGCACGCTCGGCAACCACGAGTTCAATTACGGACTCGACTTCCTCGAGCACGGCCTCGCCCGCGCCGAGTTCCCGATCATCTGCGCCAATGTCGACCGCGTCGGTGGCGGCACGCTGATCGAGCCCTGGCGCATCTTCGAGCAGAGCTTCGAGGACGAGGCCGGCACCAAGCACGTCCTCAACATCGCGGTGATCGGCTTCGTGCCGCCGCAGATCATGCAATGGGATAAGGGCAATCTCGACCGCAAGGTCACCGCGACCGACATCGTCGATGCCGCGCAAAAATACCTGCCGGAGATCGCGCAGGCGCACCCTGATCTCACCATCGCGCTCTGCCATTCCGGCATCGCCGGCGGCGAGCGCAAGGGCGGCGAGGAGAACGCGGCGCTGCATCTCGCCAGGCTTGACGGCATCGACGTCGTCCTGACCGGCCACCAGCACCTCGTCTTCCCCGGCGGCAAGGCCTTCGACGGCATTCCCGGCGTCGACAACAAGAAGGGCTCGCTGCACGGCAAGCCGGCCTGTCAGCCCGGCTTCTGGGGCTCGCATGTCGGCATCGTCGACCTCGAACTGGAAAAGCGCGACGGGCGCTGGCGCATCGCCGACTTCAAGGTCGACCCCAAGCCGATCTACGAGCGCACGCCCGATCGCAAGATCGTGCCGAAGGCGGAGGTCGAAGCCGCCGTGCTGGCGACGGTGAAGGCCGACCACGAGGCGACGCTGACCTATATGCGCGAGCCGGTCGGAACGACGGCAGCGCCGATCAACAGCTACTTCGCCCTCGTCGCCGACGACCCGTCGGTGCAGATCGTGGCGGAAGCGCAGATCGCCTATGCCAAGCCGCTGCTGGCGCAGACACCGTACAAGGACCTGCCCGTCCTCTCGGCCGCCGCACCGTTCAAATCGGGCGGGCGCGCCGGGCCCGCTTTCTTCACCGACATCCCGGCCGGGCCGATCGCGATCAAGAACGTCGCCGATATCTATCTCTACCCGAACACGGTTCAGATCGTGAAAGTCACCGGCGCGCAGCTCCGCGAATGGCTGGAGCGCTCGGCCGGCATCTTCAACACAATCGACGTCGCCAAGACCGAGGAACAGCCGCTGATCAATCCCGGCTTCCCGGCCTTCAATTTCGACGTGATCGACGGCGTCACCTATCAGATCGATGTGACGCAAGGCTCGCGCTACGATGGCGACGGCAAGCTGGTGGCGCCGGGCGCCCACCGCATCGTCGACCTCGCTTTCCAGGGCAAGCCGATCGACGAAAAAGCCGAGTTCATCGTCGTCACCAATAATTACCGCGCCTCCGGCGGCGGCAATTTCCCGGGCACCAGGACGACGGTGGTGCTGGAGGCGCCCGACCTCAACCGCGATGTGATCGTGCGCTTCCTCATCGAGAAGAAGACGATCAACCCGGCCGCCGACGGCAACTGGTCACTGAAGCCGCTGCCGGCGAACGTCAACGTCACCTTCCCGACCTCGCCGGCTGCTGCTGGCAAGAAGCCTGAGGCGCTGAAAGCCGAGGCGGTAGGCGACGCCGGCGAAGGCTTCGTGAAGTACCGGCTGGGCGGTTAGCCTTCCGTTCAAGGAAGAGGAGGCCCGGGCAGCTCAGGACTTGTTCTTGGTCGCCCAGCAGGCCGATCCGCTCTGGACGCTGCGCCAGACGCCGTTCGACTTGCAGCCGGCGAGCGGCGGCGTGCAGACGCGGGCGACGCAGGCGGAAGGGTTGTTGCCGACCTTGTTGCACTTCTGCTCGCAGTCCCTGAACAGAGCCGAGCAGGAACTGGTGACCTGCTTGCAACCCTCCTGAGCACGAGCAGGCGCGCCGGGGAGCATAATAAACGTCGCCACCAGGCCGGCAATGAGCGCCAATCTGACCATGGTTTGCACCTCCCCAGCAGAAGGGCGATCGTGACGCTCACCTCAGGTACGTCAACGAGGTAAGATTGGTACCTCCGCTGCGCTGGCTCGCCTGATTGCGCAATGCAGCCTGTGCGTAGCGCGCCCTCCGCTGCCGGCTGCCCGCCACGGCGCCAATATGCTAACAGCCCCGCCATGCTGCGTCGCTTCTTCGCCTATTACCGCCCCCATCGCGGTCTGTTCCTGCTCGATTTCGGCTGCGCCGTGGTGTCGGGGCTGCTCGAGCTCGGCTTCCCGATCGCGGTCAAGCTCTTCGTCGACCAGCTCCTGCCGAGCGGGAACTGGAGCCTGATCGTGCTGGCCTCGCTCGGCCTGCTCGCGATCTATCTGGTCAATGCCGGGCTGATGGTGGTGGTGACCTATTGGGGCCACATGCTCGGCATCAACATCGAGACCGAGATGCGCCGCAAGGCGTTCGACCATCTGCAGAAACTCTCCTTCGGCTGGTTCGACAACCAGAAGACCGGCCATCTCGTCGGGCGCCTGACCAAGGATCTGGAAGAGATCGGCGAGGTCGCCCATCACGGGCCGGAGGATTTGTTCATCGCGGTGATGACCTTCATCGGCGCCTTCGCACTGATGCTGAGCGTGCATCCGCAGCTGGCGCTGATCACCGCGACGATCGTGCCGCTGATCGCCTGGCTGACCAGCCGCTATGGCAGCCGGATGACGGTGAACTGGCAGAAGCTGTTCGGCAGCGTCGGCTCGTTCAACGCGCGGATCGAGGAGAATGTCGGCGGCATCCGCGTCGTCCAGGCCTTCGCCAACGAGGAGCATGAGCGCAGCCTGTTCGCGGTCGACAACCAGCGCTATCGCCGCACCAAGCTCGACGCCTACAGGCTGATGGCGGCCTCGACCTCGCTCAGCTATTTCGGCATGCGGCTGACGCAGATGGCGGTGATGATCGCCGGCGCCTATTACGTGCTGATCGGCGACCTCAGCGCCGGCGGCTTCGTCGGCTTCCTGCTGCTGGTGACGGTGTTCTTCCGGCCGATCGAGAAGATCAACTCGGTGATCGAGACCTATCCGAAGGGCATCGCCGGCTTCCGGCGCTACACCGAATTCCTCGACACAAGGCCGGATATCGCCGACCTGCCCGGAGCCATCACAATCTCCGGCCTCAAGGGCGACATCGCCTATGAGAATGTCAGCTTCGGCTATACGTCCGATCGCACCATCCTGAAGGGGATCGACCTTACGATCCGCGCCGGCGAGACCATCGCCTTCGTCGGCCCCTCAGGCGCCGGCAAGACCACGATCTGCTCGCTCCTGCCGCGCTTCTACGATGTCGAGGGCGGGCGCATCACCATCGACGGCATCAACATCCGCCAGATGACGCTGGCCTCGCTGCGCGGCCAGATCGGCATCGTCCAGCAGGACGTCTTCCTCTTCGCCGGCGCGCTCCGCGAGAACATCGCCTATGGCAAGCTGACGGCGAGCGAGGAGGAGATCGTCGAGGCTGCCAGGCGCGCCCGGCTCGACGAGATGATCGCGCGGCTGCCGGACGGGCTCGACACGGTGATCGGCGAGCGCGGCGTCAAGCTCTCGGGCGGGCAGAAGCAGCGCCTCGCCATCGCTCGGATGTTCCTGAAGAACCCGCCGATCCTGATCCTCGACGAGGCGACCTCGGCCCTCGACACCGAGACCGAGCGCGCCATCCAGGCCTCGCTCGCCGAATTGTCGAAGGGCCGGACCACGCTCGTCATCGCGCATCGCCTCGCGACGATCCAGGACGCCGACCGCATCATCGTCATCGACGAGAGTGGCGTCGCCGAACAGGGCCGGCATCAGGAACTGGTGCAGCGGCAGGGCATTTATCGGCGCCTGCACGAGGCGCAGTATGGTGGGGGACGAGGGTGAGCAGGGACGACACTTACCTTGCGAAAACTCTCGGCATGCGTGCAAATGGAACCGTCTTAGAATCGGGCCAGAAGCGCTCCTTATGTCCGACGACCTTCCAAAAAATGATCCGCTTTATGTTCCTCTAACGGAAGACGAGCGGCTTACAATTCGTGGGGAGCTACGCGATCGGAAATGGCAGCTGGACGAGCGAAGAATCGCGGATGGGAAAGAGGGTTCTAAACTTTTCGCCCAGCACCATCATGCTGTTCGGCTTCACGCAATCGGTGTCTCCGCTGAATTTGGGAAGATTTTTGTCCGCTTCGCACTTCTTTTGAACGGCGGCGCGATGATCGCGCTACTCACACTCATCGGCGCGCTCCATGGCAGAGCCGATCAAACGAAATTGGCCGCAGTTGGCCCATTCACCGATAAGCTGCAATTTGGAATGCAGTTCTTTATCGCGGGCCTAGTCTTGGCAGCTCTAACTGCAGGACTTGCTTTTTTCGCGTGGCGCTTTGTAGCTGCAACCTATTTTCATGAAGGTCACACTTCAAACAGCGTCTCAGCATCAAATCTGTTTGGAGGGCTGGATCGTGAAGAGGAACTCAAACAATTTGATAAATACGATCGTTATACAGATATTGCGATGTGGTTTTCTGCAATTTTAGGTACAGCATCGCTGGTATGTTTTACCATGGGCACCCTTAAAGTCGCCAAGGCTTTTGCTTTTTTCAGCGCGCTGCGCTGAGGCTCGTAAGCCAGACGGCTGCACCGATTAGCAACCCGACCGGTGCAGCAGCGAACTTGACCTCAGCCGCGCGCTTCGAGCGCCTTGACGATGGCGTCGCCCATCTCGGTGGTCGAGACGGCGTTCGCGCCCGGCGCGGCGATGTCCTTGGTGCGGGTGCCGGCGCCGAGCACGTCGGCGATGGCGCCTTCTAGCCGGTCGGCCGCCTCGCCGGCGCCGAAGGAATAGCGCAGCGCCATGGCGAAGGAGCCGATCATCGCGATCGGATTGGCGAGGCCCTTGCCGGCGATGTCGGGCGCCGAGCCGTGCACGGGCTCGTAGAGCGCCTTGCGCTTGCCGGTCGCCCTGTCCTCGGCGCCGAGCGAGGCGGAGGGCAGCATGCCGAGCGAGCCGGTCAGCATCGCCGCGACGTCGGAGAGGATGTCGCCGAAGAGGTTGTCGCAGACGATGACGTCGTATTGCTTCGGCCAGCGCACCAGCTGCATGGCGCAGTTGTCGGCGAGCACATGCTCGAGCTCGACGTCCTTGTAGTCCCTGGCGTGCTGGGCGGTGACCGTCTGCTTCCAGAGCACGCCGGTCTTCATGACGTTGTGCTTCTCGGCCGAGGAGACCTTGTTGCGGCGGGTGCGCGCCAACTCGAAGGCAACGGCGCAGATGCGCTCGATCTCGCCGGTCGTGTAGAGCTGGGTGTCGACGCCGCGCTTGGAGCCGTCCTCCAGCGTGACGATCTCCTTGGGCTCGCCGAAATAGACGCCGCCGGTGAGCTCGCGCACGATCAGGATGTCGAGGCCTTCGACGACCTCGGGCTTCAGCGACGAGGCCGAGGCCAGCGCCGGATAGCAGATCGCCGGACGTAGATTCGCGAACAGGCCGAGATCCTTACGCAGACGCAGCAGGCCGGCCTCGGGACGATGCTGATAGGGCACATCGGCCCATTTCGGACCACCGACCGCGCCGAAGAGCACGGCATCGGCCTCATGGGCGAGCTTCATGTCGCCTTCCGAGATAGCCGCCTTGTGGGCGTCATAGGCCGCGCCGCCGACGAGGCCACGCTCAAGCGAGAACGAGCCGAGGCCCTGCTTCTCGAACCAGGAGACGATCTTCTCGACCTGCCCCATCACCTCGGGGCCGATGCCGTCGCCGGGGAGCAGCAGGAGCTTGTGGTTCGCCATGGGTTGAGCCTCGCGCAACAGAAATGCGCTGGCTGCTTACGGGGCGCGAGCGCCGTGCGCAAGCATCGGAAGGCTGCGCCTCAGACCCGCCCGCCCTTCAGCGCGCGCAGCACCTTCTCGCCCGGGCGGCCGGTCTGCGGCATGCCGATCTTGGCCTCGACATCCTTGATCGCCGCCCGCGTCAGCGCGCCGACCGCGCCGTCAGGCTCGCCGACATTGTAGCCGCGCTGGGTCAGCAGACGCTGCAGTTCGCGGCGCTGTTCGCGCGACAGCGGCAGGTCGTCGGTCGGCCAGTCGCCCTGCACGCCCGGCCGGCCGCGCAGGCGGTCGGAGAGCAGCGAGATCGCCAGCGCATAGGAATCCGCGCCATTGTAGCTGTAGGCAGCGTCGTAGTTCTTGAAGACGAGGAAGGCCGGGCCGTTGCGGCCGGCCGGCATCAGCAAGCCGGCATTGCCGGAGCCGGAGAGCGCCGAGCCGTCGAACTTGACGATGCCGCGCGAAGCCCAGGACGAGACCGGCTGCTTCGGATTGCGCCCGGTCGGGCCGGAATAGCCACCAGGCACCCGCACCTCATAGCCCCAGCCCGCGCCGGTGACCCAGCCGGCCTTGGCCATGAAATTGGCGGTCGAATGCAGCGCGTCGGGAATCGAATCGACGAGATCGCGCCGACCGTCGCCATCACCGTCGACCGCGAGCCTGAGATAGGTCGAGGGGATGAACTGGGTATGGCCGAAGGCGCCGGCCCAGGAGCCGAACAGCCGGTCAGCGCGGACGTCGCCGCGCTCGATAATCTGCAGGGTGGCGATCAGCTCGCCCTTGAAGAAGGCGTTGCGGCGCGGCGCCAGGCAGGCGCCGGTCGAGAGCGCCTGGACCAGCGGCATCTTGCCCCGTGCCTTGCCAAAATCGCTCTCGACACCCCAGACCGCCGCGATCGTATGGCGATCGACGCCGAAGCGCTGTTCGGCCGCAGCCAGCGTCGAGGCATGCTGGCGCATCATCGAGCGCCCTTCCGCGACCTTCTCCTCGTCGACCAGCGTGCCGAGATAATCCCAGATCGGCGTCTTGAACTCCGGCTGGTTGTTCATCGCCTCGATCACCTTCATGTCGGGCGTGACGCCCGCCATGGCACGATCGAAGGTGGCGCCGGAGACGCCCTTGGCCGCCGCGGCCGAACGCAGGCCGGCGACGCAGGAGTCGAAATCGGCCTGGGCCGCAGTCACGGCGGCGAGGACGAGAGGCAAGGCCAGGATCAATGCGCGCATGGGTCCACCGAATCGCAGGATTGGCGCGAATCTAGGGCGCTGCGGTTAACGGAGGTTAACCATGCAAGTCCCGAGGGGGCGCGGAACGCCGAAACCGGCTATGTCTGCGCAACCCCCGCGCGAATCGCCGACAGGCCGCTATGTCTACCGCCGCCATCGAAGCGCTCGGCTTCTGTGCCGCCCTGCTCACCACCTTCTGCTGGCTGCCGCAGGCCTGGCAGACGATCAAGACGCGCGACACCAGCGGCATCTCGCTGTGGACGCAGGCGCTGTTCGCCACCGGCATCGTGCTCTGGCTGATCTATGGCGTGCTGATCGCCTACTGGCCATTGATCGGAGCCAATTCGGTCACTTTGGCGCTGGTCCTGGTTATCCTGACGATGAAGCTGCGCTACGGCTAAGCTCGACACCTCGCCGCCAACCGCCCCCCTCCGGGAAGCCCCATGCCAGCTCTCAGCACCGCCCATCTCTTGCCGATCGGCATGTTGATCGGCTCGAACATCTTCATGACCTTCGCCTGGTACGGCCATCTCTCCTACAAGAGCACGGCGATCTGGCTGGCGATCCTGGCGAGCTGGATGATCGCTTTGCCGGAATACATGCTCGCCGTCCCGGCCAATCGCATCGGGTCGGCCGTCTATTCGGCAGCCGAGCTGAAGACGATGCAGGAGGTGATCACGCTCTGCGTCTTCGCCGGCTTCTCGGTGTTCTGGCTCAAGGAGCAGCTGACCTGGAATCACGCCATCGGCTTTGCGCTGATCGCGGCCGGCGCCTTCTTCATCTTCAACGCCAGGACCTGAGCGATGGCGCCCGTCCCGCATTCCGGCCATCCCGCCGTCGAAGCCTATCTCACTGACGGCTATGAGCGCGTCGTCGGCATGTCCTCGCGCTTTGCCGCGGCGGTCTGCGCGCGCCTGCTGCGGTTGCAGACCGAAAACGGCATCGCCGGGCCGATCGCCGAGATCGGTGCCTTCGAAGGCCGCTTCTTCATCGCGCTCGCCCATGCGCTCGAGCCCGGTGAGATCGCGCTGGGCATCGACATCTTCGAATGGCCGAATCCCGAGGTGAAGGATCGTTTCGAGGCGAACTGCCTGAAGCACGGCATTGCGCCCGAGCGCCGCGTCGCCATCAAGGCCGATGCCGGCGCGATGTCCCCGGCCGAACTGATCAACCACGCCCGCGGCGAGAAGCTGCGCTTCATCCATATCGACGGCGAGCATTCGCGCGCGGCCCTGAGCAAGGATCTGGCGCTCGCCACGGCCTGCCTTGCCGAGGGCGGGCTGATCGTGCTCGACGACATGCTGCACCCCGGCTACCCGACGCTGATGGTCGCGGTGCAGGACTATCTCGCTGCCAATCCCGGCATCGTTCCGCTGTGCATCATCGACCGGGAGACCATTGTCGGCGCGACCAAGTTCGTGCTTTGCCAGCGCGACTGGTTCGAGCGTTATCAGGCGGTCATGCTGACGATCTTCAAGGAGCAGATCTGGCCGCTGGGAGCCGACTTCGAGCCACATTGGTGCCTCGTTCTGTCGCTCGATACGCGGCTCGCCGAGATCATCTGATTCTCCCCGGATTGCCTCGAAGGATGCCTGCCTTGCTCAAGCCGATGACGCTCGCCCTGTGCCTCGCTACCCTCTCCGGCGCCGCTCTTGCCGGACCGACCTGCTCGCCGAGCGACGAGCGCGCCCGCATCCTCGCCTCGGCCTCGACCGGCAATCTGCATCGTGACTGGAAGGGCGGAAACCGGGTCGGCTATGGCTGGTCGCTGCAGGTCGACCGCAGCGTGCGCGACGCCACCGGCACCGAATACTATGTCGGCGACCTCTACGACACGAACGGGCATCTCGCGACCCGCAAGGTCTTCGTCGTCGAGCGCGAGTGGGATTGCGGGCCGTGAGGCTCGCGCTTGCTCTGAGCCTCCGCGGTCATTCCGGGGCAGGCCGACAGGCCTGAGCCCGGAACCCAGAGCCGATGCCTTCTCCGAAGACGCCATCAGCTCTCGCACCGTCACCACAACCGGCATCGGTTCTGGGTTCCGGGCTCTTTGCTACGCAAAGCCCCGGAAAGACGGCACCGCTCAGCGCGCCGGCCTGACCCGCAGCACCTTGCCGTTGGAATCATCGGCGAGCAAATAGAGATAGCCGTCCGGCCCCTGCCGGACGTCGCGAATGCGCTCGCCGAGATTGGCGAGCAGGCGCTCCTCGCCGGTGACCTTCTCGCCATCGGTCGAGAGCCGCGACAGCAATTGCCCGGCGAGCGCGCCGACGAAGAGCGAATTCTTCCAGGCCGGCCAGCGATCGCCGGTATAGAAAGCGGCTCCCGAGGGCGCGATCGACGGATCCCAGTAGAACAGCGGCTGCTCCATGCCGGACTTGTTCGTGCCCTCGCCGATCTTCACGCCGGAATAGTCGATGCCGTAGGTGATGACCGGCCAGCCATAGTTGAGGCCGGCCTTGGGCGTATTGACCTCGTCGCCGCCGCGCGCGCCGTGCTCGGCCGTCCAGAGCTGACCGGTCTGCGGATGGAGCGCGGCGCCCTGGACGTTGCGATGGCCGATCGACCAGATCTCCGGCTGCCAACCCGGCTTCTTCGGGTTGCCTTCCGCCGCGCCGCCTTCGGGCCGGATGCGCAGCACCTTGCCGATATGGTTCTCCGGGTTCTGCGCCTGGTCGCGCTGGCTGTAGCGGTCGCCGACGGTGACGAAGAGCGCACCGGTCCGGTCGAAGACCAGCCGCGAGCCGAAATGCATGTTGCTGGCGATCGTCGGCATCTGCCGAAAGATCACGCTGAGGCCTTCTAGCGCAGTGCCATTGGCGCTGAGGCGGGCGCGGGCGACGCTGGTGCCGTTGCCGTTGGCGCGCGGTTCGGCATAGGAGAGGTAGATATAGCGGTTCTGGGCGAAGTTCGGATCGAGCACGACATCGAGCAGACCGCCCTGCCCACGCGCCACGACATTGGGCACGCCGGAGATCGGGGCCGAGAGCTTGCCGTCGCTACCGACCAACCGAAGCCGCCCCGGCCGCTCTGTCACCAGCATGCGCCCATCAGGCAGGAAAGCGAGACCCCACGGGTTCTCCAGCCCACTCGCCACCGTCTCGACCAGGAGTTCACCGGCGCTCGACGGGTAGCGCTGCTGCGCCATGGCGGGTGCCGCCGCGAGGGTCAGGGCAAGGGCGGCAGCAAGAACGGGACGCATCGACATCTCCTGATGATGGGTCGTCCCGGACAAGCGACGCCAGCCGTGCCGATCCGGGGCGAACCGTTCAAGGAGAATGCACGATTCAGCCGCTGGTTGCTTCGAGCTCACGCCGAAGTGAGACGATCGGCGAGGTTTCATCGAGCGTAACGTCGTCACTGGTGACCACGGCTCCGGCGGCGACGTCGCGCGTCAGCCTGACGTGGTGGGCGAGCCCGATCGGCAGCGCCTTCGCCGTACGGCTGGCGGCGGCCGGCATCAGCCTGCCGTAGACGGTGTAGCCACCCTCCCCGTCCAGCATCTCGCCGGCCTTGAGGTCGCGCTTGGCGGTCGCGACCGCATCGCCGCGCCAGCTCCGCGTCGCGCCAGTCGGCTCGCCGCGCAGCGCCGCGTTCAGCACCGAGATCGAGAGCTCGAGCCCGATCAGATGGAAGGGCTTGTACATCGCCGCGTAGAGGCCGGTGGAATCGGTCGGCAGCCCGTATTGCTTGAAGCAGGCGGCGGCGTAGGGGTTCGGCGCCTTCAGCACGACATAGACGCCCCAGCGCAGATCGCGGAAGACCGGCCGGCCGTCGCGCTCCAGCGAGGAGACGACCTCGACCATGCCGTCGCGCTCGAGCTGGCCGCCGGCAGCCTTCGGCCGCAGGACATGGGCGAGATCGTCGACGCCGCAGGGCGGGAAGGCGAGGCCATCAGCGGGCACATCGAGCCCGCAGGCATTGGCGATCGCGGCCATCTCGATCGCCGATTTGGTGCCGTCAAGGAAGGAATTGAACATTTGCGGGTTCATGCCCGCGGCCTTCGCCGCCTCCGGCGTCAGCCCGTAACGGCTCCAGACCTCGTCCGGCGTGACGCGATGATAAGCTGGCAGATACTTGGTGCCCTTGCCGGCGGCTGCCACAGTGAAGCCCGCCGCGCGGGCCCAGTCGACCATCTCGGAAACGAGCGCCGGCTGATCGCCATAGGCCATGGAATAGACCACGCCGGCCGCCCTGGCCTTCGCCGCCAGCACCGGCCCGACCAGCACATCGGCCTCGACATTGACCATGACGACATGGCGCCTGGCCGCGATCGCGGCGAGCGCATGGCGGGCTCCGGCGGACGGATGCCCGGTCGCCTCGATCACCACCTCGACGCCGTCCATCTCCGCTGCGGTGACGCCACTATCGACGAAGCGCGTGGCTGCGATGCGGGCTTCGTCCCAGCCGACAGTGCGGCAGGCCTGGCGCGCCCGCTCGGGATCGAGATCAGCGATCGCCGCGACTTCGAGCCCCTCGATATGCGGAACCTGGGCGAGGAACATCGAGCCGAACTTGCCGGCGCCGATCAGGGCGCAGCGGACGGGGCGGCCGGCCTCGCGGCGGGCGGCGAGCCTGGGCATGAGGTTCATGGGTGGGCTCCGTTAGCGTCGATCCTGACGGGCACGCCCTACCCGTCATGCTCGCCCTCGTGGCGAGCATCCACGTCTTGAGCACTTCATTCGATGAGCAAAGCGAAGACGTGGATGGTCGGGACAAGCCCGACCATGACGAAAGAGGCCGGTATGCGGTGAAACCCGAGGATCACTCCGGCTTGACGCCGGCCTCCTTGATGATCTTCTCCCAGGTCGCGATTTCCTGCTGGTGATAGGGCTTGAACGCGGCGGGATCGCGGACCTTGAGGGTAAAACCGAGCTTGAGGATCTGCTCGGTCACAGTCGGCTTGGCGAGCGAGGCCAGCACCGCCTTCGACAGCGCCTCCAGGATAGGTGCCGGCGTCGCGGCGGGGGCGAAGAAGGCAGCCCAGCTATCGGCGTCGGCATCGGAGACGCCCTGCTCGCGCAGCGTCGGGATATCCTTGGCGCGCGGGTTGCGCTCCGGGCTCGCCAGCGCGATCGCGCGCAGATTGCCGGCGGTGATCTGCTCCAGCACCGAAGGCAGCGTCGAATTGGCGATGTCGATACGCCCGCCGATGATCTCCTGCACCAGCGGCGCGGCGCCCCTGAACGGCACATGCGTCATCTTGATGCCGGTGCGCTGCATGAACAGCTCCATGGCGAGATGCGAGCCGGAGCCGACGCCGGTCGAGCCGTAGTTGAGCTTGCCCGGATTCGCCTTGGCGAGCGCGATCAGCTCCTTGATGTTTTTGGCCGGCAGGTCGTTGCGGACGACGAAGGCGTGCTCGAAGGCACCGACGCCGGCGACCGGGGCGAAATCCTTGACCGCGTCATAGCCGGGATCCTTCAGCAGGAACATGTTGTTCCCGTGCGTCTGGTTGTTGCCGAAGATGAAAGTGTGCCCGTCTGCGGCACCATGCGCGACAGCCCGGGTGCCGACCGCGCCCGAGGCGCCGGCCCGGTTGTCGACGACGACGCCCTGCCCGATCGAGCCCGACAGGTCCTGCGCGACGAAGCGCGCGATCGCGTCGGTCGGCCCGCCGGCCGGGTAAGGCACGACCAGGGTGATGGTCTTCGACGGGTAGCTCTGCGCCCGGACGATGGCCGGAGCGAAGACGGCGCCGGCAACGAGGCCGAGCGTGGAACGGCGGGTCAGCGACATGAATACCCTCCCGGGAGCCCGATTGAGAGACGGGCTTTCGCCGCAGGATTAGGGGCAAAGCGAATTTACGTCCAGCGACTGGCTACCGCAGTCGTCATTCTCGGGCGGAGCGAAGCGCAGACCCGAGAATCTCGTGACGAGAAGGCACTCATCGGAGCCTCCTCTGGCCTGAGATGCTCGGGTCAAGCCCGAGCATGACGGGCGTTACGCCGCAAAGCCCGCCCGCTTCAGGCGCTGCACCGCGACATCCAGCGCCTGCAGGAAGGCGGAGCGGTCCTTCTGCGAGAACGGTTTCGGCCCGCCGCTGACACTACCCATGGCGCGCAGGTCTTCCATCATGTCGCGCGTCGCCAGCGCCATGCCGATCGAGGCTTCGGTGAAGGGTTTTCCGGTCGGGCCGATCACGTCGGCGCCGGCCTTGATACAGCGATCCGCGAGCGGGATATCGGAAGTGACGACGATCGCGCCGCGATGGGCGCGTTCGGCGATCCAATCATCGGCGGCATCGAAGTTTCCGGGCACCACGACGCGTTCGATCCAGGGCTCGCGCGGCACCTGCATAAAGCTGTTGGCGACGACGAAGACCCTGAGCCTGTGCCGCTCGGCGACGCGGTAGATCTCCGGCTTCACCGGGCAGGCGTCGGCGTCGATATAGATCGCAATGTTGTTGGAGGGTGCGTCCATACGCACGCAATCGCAGGCGGCACCATAGGGCGCAAGCATCTTTATGCCGGCCTTATGCGCCGAAACACCTTCCGCATGGCGGCCTTATCGGGGCCAGACCTACATCATCGGCATCGATGGAGGTCGATATGTTGATGAACAACGCCTTGTTCCGTACCAGCCAGCAGCGCCGCGCCCGCGCCGTCTATGACAGCGTCGCCAGCCGCCGCCCGGTCGTTGGAATCCTCTGTGCCGAGATGGTCGCGCTCGCCGTGTTCGCACTGGCAGCCGCAGCCTTCATCGGCCTGCGCGCCTGGTTCGCCTTGCCGAACTGAGCGCGCCGACATGGGACAATTCAAGCCGCTACAGCCGCTCAACGGCGAGAGCCATCTCTTCCTGGTCGGCCAATCGAGTCACGGCTTCTGGGTCGCGCGCGACCTCGAAGGCCGCAGCGAGGGCATCTTCCGCAACCAGAAGGAAGCGGTGCGCTTCGCGCTCTCGGAGGGCGGTCACCCCAATGCCGTGCTGCTCTCCCCCAACGAGGTCGAGCCGAGCTATGGCATGGGCATCCATTGACGGGATGCAGGCAGCCGACAAGGCGAGCCGCGACCTCGACAGGGCGCTGCTCGCCATTTTCCTGGAAGCCGCCGGCGCGCTGATCGATCAACTCGTCGACGCCGGCATCAGCGATCCCGCCGACATCGCCCGCCGCCTCAACCGCCGCGGCTTTCCCTGCTTCGGGCGACCGCGCTGGAACGCCGTCGCGGTCGCCACCGTGCTGCGCCGCCGCGAGCGTCTGCGCGAGGCCGCCTGAGCAAGGCGGGGCGCGCCAAGAAAGCGCGTGCTCTCGCCGCGACTCTGCCCTAGGCTCCGCATCTGCTTCGACTTGACGGTCCGGTTTTCGCGAGCCGGTCATGGCAGCCGGAAGCCGGCCGCCATGACCTAAGCTCGCAGCCGTCCCGACCCACACAGATTCAAGCCGCTTCGCTCCGAAGCAGCGGCGCCTGTTGTTCCCATTGAAGGAGACGAGACATGGCAAAAGGCGAGCAACGCAGCAATCGCGAGGCCAAGAAGCCGAAGAAAGACAAGCCGAAGGCGAGCGCGACTCCCCCGGCGGGCTTCTCCTCGGCCGTCGCCAAGGCAGCGGCGGCACCGAAGAAGAAATGATCCGTTTCCGCACGATCGACCCGGCCCAGCCCGAAAAGCAGGCACCGCAGCCAGCCATTGTGAAGGCTGTCGCCGCCGCACCGGCAGAACCGGTGACTGAAGAGGCGAGCGCCGCTCCGGCGAACCGCAAGGGCATGACCCGCAAGGTGCCCCTACGGGCGAAGAAAAAGACGGAGGCTACCCCGCTCTTCGACAAATGAGGCCGGGCGGCCTCAAGCCGCCTCGCCGACCTCGTCCGTCCAGACCCTGAAGCCGGTCAGCGTGTTCGGTCCGAAGGTGGTGGCGATCGCGACATCGGCAGCATCGCGCCCATGTGCGATCAACACCCGGCCGATGCGCGGGGCATTGTTGCGCGGGTCGAACATTTGCCAGCCGCCATCCAGGAAAGCCTCGAAGGAGGCGGCGAAATCGCCCGGCGGCCAGGGCGGCGGCGTGCCGACATCACCGAGATAGCAGGTGCAATAACGCGCCGGGATGTTCATCGCCCGGCAGAAGGCGATGGCGAGATGGGCATAGTCGCGGCAGACGCCGCGCCCTTCGCGATAGGCCTCGGAGGCGCTGCGGGTGACGCTGGCGTCCATGTAGTCGAAGGCGATGCGCTGGTTGACGAAGTCGCAGATCGCCTGCACCCGCGCCGCGCCCGGCGGCGTATGGCCGAAGAGCTGCCAGGCGAGATCGAGCAGGCGATCGGAATCACAGAAGCGGCTGGCGAGCAGGAAGACCAGGCATTCCTCCGGCAGGCGCTCCACCGGCACCTGTCCGGCCGTGCGGTCGAACGCTTCGGGCAGGCCGCTATCGCTGATCACGGCATCGGCGGAAATACGCATCGCGCCCTGCGGCGCCACGAGGCGGCTGCACCAGTTGCCGAAGCTGTCGCGATAGGCGGTGACCGGTGTCGGCGGCTGGATGCGCATATGATCCGGCGCAGCGAGGTCGGAGACCCGGCTGAAATGCACGTGCAGCATCAGGATCATCGGGGTCGGCTGCGGGAAGACGTAGTCGAGCTCGTAGCCGATCCGGAGTTTCATGCATGAACCTTCTGCGCGTCAGCGCGCTGTGTTCCTTCGGCTCCCCAGCTTCCGCCACCAAGCACGTTTCAGGCCACGGCGATATGGCTCCGGGCGTCAGCCATTCTCGCTCAACGTCACAGGCATGCCCTGCCGCCCATTCCTGACGTTTCTGGCCGATATCAAGCAGTCTCGCTTGCAGTGCATGCGCTGGGGTCCTAAACCACGCCGCGCGCCTGCGATGGGCGCCCTTGCCCTCCCGGAGACTTGGATCATGGCTTTCCTTGCCGACGCCCTGAAGCGCGTGAAGCCCTCTGCGACCATCACCATCACGCAGAAGGCGCGCGATCTGAAAGCGCAGGGCAAGGACGTGATCTCGCTCTCGGTCGGCGAACCCGATTTCGACACGCCGGACAATATCAAGGAGGCGGCGATCGCCGCCATCCGCCGCGGCGAGACCAAGTACACGCCGGTTCCCGGCATCCCGCAGCTGCGCGAGGCGATCACCCGCAAGCTCAAGCGCGAGAACGGCCTCGACTACAAGGCCTCGCAGACCATCGTCGGCACCGGCGGCAAGCACGTCATCTACAACGCCCTGCTCGCCACGCTGAACCCGGGCGATGAGGTCATCTGCGTCGCGCCCTATTGGGTCAGCTATCCCGAGATGGTCGCGCTCTGCGGGGGAACCCCGACCTTCTGCGAAGCCACCATCCAGAACAACTTCAAGCTCCAGCCGGCCGACCTGGAAGCCGCGATCACGCCGAAGACCAAGTGGCTGATCCTGAACTCGCCCTCGAACCCGTCGGGCGCAGCCTACACCCATGCCGAAATGAAGGCGCTCACCGACGTGCTGATGCGCCATCCGCATGTCTGGATCCTGACCGACGACATGTACGAACACCTGGTCTACGGCGACTTCAAATTCGTCACCCCGGCGCAGGTCGAGCCCGGCCTCTATGAGCGCACGCTGACCATGAACGGCGTCTCGAAGTCCTACGCCATGACCGGCTGGCGTATCGGCTACGCTGCCGGCCCGCAGCACCTGATCAACGCCATGGACCTGGTCCAGGGCCAGCAGACCTCGGGCACCTCGGCGATCTCGCAATGGGCGGCGGTCGAGGCACTCGACGGCACGCAGGAGCACATCCCGGTGTTCAGGAAGGCGTTCGAGCGCCGGCGCGACCTCGTCGTCTCGATGCTGAACCAGACCCGCGGCCTGAAGTGCCCGACGCCGGAAGGCGCCTTCTACGTCTATCCCGACTGCTCGGGGCTGATCGGCAAGACGCTGCCGAACGGCAAGACAATCGAGACCGACGAGGATCTGGTCATGGGCCTGCTGGAGAACGAGGCGGTCGCCGCGGTGCACGGCACTGCCTTCGGCCTCGGCCCGAACTTCCGCATCTCCTACGCCACCTCGGACGAGAAGCTGGAAGAGGCCTGCCGCCGCATCCAGCGCTTCTGCGCCGAGCTGCGCTGAAGCGAGCACCGTTTATTTTGTCGCATTTTCTTCACGCGAACCGGTATCCACTTCGCTCGAAAATGCTCTCGCGCGGGGCGCGATGACTCTTGAGGACCAGCGCGCCCTGATGCTGTCGGGGCGCATGTATGACGACCTCACGCCCGAGCTGATCGCAGCCCGGGCGCGGGCCGTGACGTTGACCGACACCTACAACCGCAGCTTCGGCCAGCCGCCGGCGGAGCGCGAGGCGCTGCTGCGCGCCTTCCTGCGCGATGTCGGCCCCGGCGCCTATTTCGAGCCGAATTTCCGGTGCGAGCTTGGTTTCAACATCAGCATCGGCCGCAATTTCTACGCCAATTTCGACTGCGTCATGCTGGACGGCGCCGAGATCACCATCGGCGACAACGTCCTGCTCGGACCGCGCGTTGGAATCTATACGGCGAACCACGCTTTCGACCCGGCCGAGCGAGTGGCGGGCGGCTGCTATGTCAAGCCCGTGACCATCGGCAACCGGGTCTGGGTCGGCGGCGGCGTCCAGATCACGCAGGGCGTCAGCATCGGCGACGATACGATCATCGGCGCCGGCAGCGTTGTGACGCGCGACATTCCGGCCGGCGTGATCGCGGCCGGGGTCCCCTGCAAGGTGCTGCGCGAGATCACCGAAGCGGACAAGACCGGGTTTCGTTCATCGCGTCGCTGAGCAGACGCCGGCCGTTTCCGGGCTTCGTGAATTGCGGTCGCCCGTGCCTTTGGATAACGCTCCGGCATGAACCGCCGTGCATTCCTGCTGCTCGCCACGCTCTGTTCGCTCCCGGCACGTGCCGAGGCTCAGGCGGCCCTGCCCTCGCTCTCCGTCAGCGAGGCGCATGAGGCGGCCAGGGCCGGCAAGATCGTGCTCGTCGACATCCGCACGCCGGAGGAATGGACCGATACCGGCGTGCCGGAAGGGGCGATCAAGCTCGACATGACCGGCAGCGGCTTCGAGGTCAGGCTGGCGGCGCTGAAGCTCGACTACCCCGGCAAGCCGATCGCGCTGATCTGCCGGACCGCCAGCCGAACCTCGACCTTGCAGAAGAAGCTAGCGGCGCGCGGCTGGCGCGAACTCGTCAATGTCCGCGGCGGGTTGCTGGGCAACCCTTCCGACAAGGGCTGGCTGGCGGAGGGCCTGCCGGTGACGCCTTATCCCTGACGAGCCCCCTTCTCCCCTCGGGGGAGAAGGTCCGGCAGCGGATGAGGGCGCCTCGACCGGGTGAGCCGCCCTTCCCTCATCCGTCAGCGCTTCGCGCTGCCACCTTCTCCCCCGAGGGGAGAAGGGAGACCGAGCAAATCCGGCCGCCGCTCCCTCGTGATCGCCTCCGCCTGCTCGCGCCGCCAGCGGGCGATGCGGGCGTGGTCGCCGGAGAGCAGCGCCTCGGGCAGGCCCCTGCCCTCCCATTCGCGCGGGCGGGTATAGTGCGGATATTCGAGCAGCCCGTTCTCGAAGCTCTCCTCGGTGCCGGAGGCTTCCTTGCCCATCACGCCGGGGATCAGGCGCACGCAGGCGTCGAGCAGCACCATGGCTGCCATCTCGCCGCCTGACAGTATGTAGTCGCCGACCGAGACCTCGGTCAGGCCGCGCCCCTCGATCACGCGCTCGTCGACGCCCTCGAAGCGACCGCAGACGATGACGACGCCGTCTCCGGCGACATAGTCACGGACCATGCGTTGGCTGAGCGGTCGGCCGCGCGGCGACATCAAGAGGCGCGGCCGGAGATCATCCGCCGGAACCGCCGCGTCGATCGCCGCCGCCAGCACGTCGCAGCGCAGCACCATGCCGGCGCCGCCGCCGGCCGGGTTGTCGTCGACATTGCGGTGACGGCCGATGCCATGCTCGCGGATCTGGTGCGCCTCCAGCGACCAGAGCCCGGTGCGCAGGCCCTCACCCGCCAGCGAAGCGCCAAGCGGGCCGGGAAACATCTCGGGATAGAGGGTGAGGATGCTGGCGCGGAAGGTCATGATCACCCTGGCTCGTGCGCTGGAACACCGCCGTCATCCCGGGCAAGCGCAGCGCAGTCCCGGGATCCATCGAAGGGTGCCGAACTCTACGATGGATTCCGGCGCTCCGCTTCGCTACAGCCGGAATGACGGCTCGTGTAGGGAGCGCATACGAAATCAACCAAAGCGCAGCGCTGGATTGCCGTTCAGAGCTGCATAGTCGCTCACGCTGGCGATGACGTTGTCGAAGGCGGCGAAAGCTTCGGCCGGCAGCATGGTCAGCACCGCGACTGCGCGCATGCCGGCACGCCGCGCCGCCTCGACGCCGTTCGGCGCATCCTCGAAGACGATGCAGTCGGCCGGCGCCACGCCCATGCGCTCGGCGGCAGCCAGGAACATGTCGGGATGCGGCTTGCCGGGAAAACCCTGGCTCGGCGAGACGATGGTGGCGAAGCGTTCGCGCAGGGAGAGCGTGTCGAGGATCAGCGCGATGTTCGGGGGCGCCGCGGCAGTGCCGACCGCCATCGGCACGGCATGGCTGCGGGCGCGGTCGAGCAGGTCGACGAGGCCGCCGAGCGGCGTGACGAGCGGGCCGTAGGTCTCGCGGTAGAGCCCTTCCTTCTCCTCCACGAGCCGGTCGAGCTCAGCCGCGTCGGCTCCGGGAAAATGCGGGCCGATGATGTCGGCGATCGCCATGCCGGCCGTGCGCGCCGAGAAGGTCGCGCGCTCGAAGGGCAGGCCGTATTTCCGGTACCAGACCTCCCAGGCATCGTCGTGGTAACGCATATTGTCGACGATGGTGCCGTCCATGTCGAAGATCAGGGCCTTGGCCGGCGTCTCAGGCAGCATCGTCATCCTCGAACAATCCGGCCGGAGGCAGGGCTTCGATGCGCTTGGCCGCGATGTCGATGCGTGGCGCATAGGCCTTGGTGAAGGGCATCAGCACCGAGCGGCCATCCGGCGTCTCGATGTCGATGAGGTCGCCGGCGCCATAGTTGGCGACGGCGGTGACAGTCCCGAGGATGGCTCCATCAGGGCCGATGACCGAGCAGCCGACGAGATCGGCCTGAAGGAACTCGTCCTCGTCCTCGGGCACCGGCAGGCGCGAACGCTCGATATGGAGCTTCACGCCATTCAGGAGCTCGGCTCCCTCGCGGCTGGTCACGCCCTTGAGCCGGGCGACGACCACTTCCTTGGCGGGCCTGGCATCGGCGATCTCGAAGCGCCGGCCCTTCTCGTCGACAAGCGGGCCGTATTCGGCCAGCGCCATCGGATCGGCGGTGAAGGTCTTGATCCGGACCTCACCGCGCACGCCATGCGGCGCGCCGATGATGCCGAGCAGGACGAGTTCGTCAGCCATCGTACGCACCACGCAATCCCCTCCACCCGCTTGCGGTGGGGAGGGCTAGGGTGGGGGGCAGTGCCGCTCGGCGCAACGATGCAGGGCGGAGCGCCAGCTTTCCGGCCCCCCATCCCAACCTTCCCCACCGCAAGCGGGGGGAAGGAGTCATCGCGCGCCTGAACAAGCTCACTCAGCCGCAGCTTCGGCCGGCGCAGCGCTCTTGGCGGCCTTCTTCTCGGCGCGCTCCTTGGCCTTCTCGCCGGGAACAGCCTTGTCCGGGTTGTTGCGGGCCGGACGCTTCAGCACGCCGGCGGCGTCGAGGAAGCGCAGCACACGGTCGGTCGGCTGGGCGCCCTTGGCGAGCCAGGCCTTGGCCTTCTCGAGGTCGAGCACGACGCGCTCCGGCGAATCCTTCGCCTTCATCGGATCATAGGCGCCGATCTTCTCGATGAAGCGGCCATCGCGCGGCGAGCGGGCGTCGGCAACGACGATGCGGTAGTACGGGCGCTTCTTGGCGCCGCCACGGGTCAGGCGGATCTTCAGGGACATTGCTCTTCTTCCTTTGGGTTGAGCGGTAAAACTACTTCTTCTTGAACGGGTTGTTGCCGAGGCCTGGCAGACCGCCGAGGCCCGGCAACTTCGGCATCATGCCGGCGGGCGGGGTGACGCCCTTGGGCAGGCCGGGGAAGCCGCCAGGGGGCAGCGAGGGCATGCCGCCGCCTGCACCGAGCTGCTTCTGGAGCTCGGCGAGCTGCACCGGATCCATCTTCGAGGGGTCGGGCATGCCGGCCGGCAGGCCGCCCATGCCGCCGCCGAGCCCGAACATGCTGCCGAGCTTGCCGAGCATGCCGCCCTTCTGGCGGGCCATCTGCTTCATCATGTCCGCCATCTGGCGGTGCATCTTGAGCAGCTTGTTGATCGCCTCGGGCGAGGTGCCGGAACCGGCGGCGATGCGCTTCTTGCGGCTGTTCTTGAGCAGGTCGGGATTCCTGCGCTCGGCCGATGTCATCGAGTTGATGATCGCGATCTGCCGGGCGATGACCTTGTCGTCCATCTTCGAGCTGGCGATCTGGTTCTTCATCTGCGCCATGCCGGGCAGCATGCCCATCAGCCCGCCGAGGCCGCCCATCTTCTCCATCTGCTGGAGCTGGGTGCGCAGGTCGCCGAGGTCGAAATTGCCCTTGGCGAGGCGCTGCGCCAGTTCCTGCGCCTTGTCGGCATCGACGGTCGCGGCAGCCTTCTCGACCAGGCCGACGATATCGCCCATGCCGAGGATGCGGTTGGCGACGCGCGAGGGATGGAAATCCTCGAGCGCATCGGTCTTCTCACCGGTGCCGACGAGCTTGATCGGCTTGCCGGTGACGGCGCGCATCGAGAGCGCCGCGCCGCCACGGCCGTCGCCGTCCATGCGGGTCAGCACGATGCCGGTCAGGCCCACGCGCTGGTCGAAGGCGCGGGCGGTGTTGACGGCGTCCTGGCCGGTCAGCGCGTCGGCGACGAGCAGGACTTCATGCGGATTGGTCGCCGCCTTGACCTCGGCGACCTCGGCCATCAGCGCCTCGTCGAGCGTGACGCGGCCGGCGGTGTCGAGCATGACGACGTCATAGCCGCCGAGCTTGCCGGCCTCGATCGCGCGCCGCGCGATCTGCACGGCGCTCTGGCCGGCGACGATCGGCAAGGTCTCGACGCCGACCTGCTTGCCGAGGATGGCGAGCTGCTCCATCGCGGCCGGGCGGCGCGTGTCGAGCGACGCCATCAGGACCTTCTTCTTGTCCCGATCGGTCAGGCGCTTGGCGATCTTCGCGGTCGACGTCGTCTTACCGGAGCCCTGCAGACCCACCATCAGGATCGGCACCGGCGGCACGGCATCGAAGGTAATGCCCTCGCCCTCGCCGCCGAGCGTGTCGATCAGGACGTCGTTGACGATTTTAATGACCTGCTGGCCGGGCGTGACCGACTTCAGCACCTCGGCGCCGACGGCACGCTCTCTAACCTTGTCGGTAAAGCTGCGCACGACCTCAAGCGCGACGTCGGCCTCGAGCAGCGCGCGGCGGACCTCGCGCAGCGCGGCGTTGACGTCGTCCTCGGTCAGCGCGCCCCTACGGGTCAGGCCCGAGAGGATGCCGGAAAGTCTGTCGCTCAGCGTGCCGAACATGCGGTCCTGCTTTGCCTGGCCTCAACAAGTGAGAGACGGATTCACTGATCAGGTTGAACCAACCCGATCAGATCCGGCTCTGGGACCGACATAACCCAAGCCATCCGCCAAACGGTTTCGCGCCCGAGGGCGCAGACGCGCTGTCGGGCGTTGACCTCCGGGCTCTCGGCGGTTCCAGTGGAACGGCCCGGTCGGCGGATGAGGTTTCGGCGATGTCGGCGAAACGAATGGGCGCGTTAAAGCGGACAAATGCGGCGAAAGTCAAGCTGAAGCGCGCAACAGGCGTCCCGCCGGCTCTTCCGAGCCGACCCTTTCCACGGAGATGACATGAAGCTTCCGGTTCTCGCCGCCGCGCTGTTCGCGCTCGGCCTCACCCAGGCGCAGGCCCAGTCCTGCGAAGGCAATTTCTCCGTGGTCGGCACGCCGATGCTGACCGGATTGACCTACAAGACCTGGGACATCGTGCCGAAACGGGCGCCGGCGCGGGTGCTGAAAGACCTCGGCGCCTCGGTCTCGGCCGAAGGCTTCGCCGACATGCGCATCGACAATGCCACGAGCTCGGTCCTGGCCATCCAGGAAACCTCCGGCTCCGGTCGCCCGCAGACCTTGCGCATTACGGCGCGCAAGAGCGGTAGCGGCACCCGCGTCGATGCGGTCTTCGTCGTCCAGCAAGGTCAGGTCGCGCCCGAGGCTTACGTCCGCGACGCGCTCTGCCGGGTGATCTCCGGCGCGCAGGGCTGACCGGCCAGGACGCGGCGCCCCGCCTCAGGCGGGCGCCGCGACAATCCCGCCAGAATCCGCCATTAGGCAGCTCCACCACCTGACGGCGACATGACCGGGATTCCACATAGATGATGACGCATTCGGGCGCAGCCCTCCTGATCGCCCTGTTTCTGGCCGGCTGCGCCGGCACGCAGCGCGAGGCCGCGCCGCCCAGTGCCCGCAAGCAGGAACGCCTCGCCGCGGTGAAGGCCGATCCGGCCGAGGCGATGCGCATCCTCAACGCCTATCGCGCCGGCAAGGGCCTCGGCCCGGTCCGGCTCGATTCGACGCTGACCGCGATGGCCCAGCGCCAGTCCGACGCGATGGCGGCCGGCGACAATCTCTCCCATGACGCGGCCGGCAGCTTTACCTCGCGTGTCCACGGCGCCGGCCTCGATGCGGCGCGCGCCGCGGAGAATCTCGGCGCCGGCTACTACTCGACGCAAGAAGCCTTCGACGGCTGGAAGAAGTCGTCAGGCCACGAAGCCAACCTCTCGATGCCGCAGGCGACGCGCATCGGCCTCGCCCTCGCAAAGAACCCGCAGACCCGCTACGGCGCGTGGTGGACGCTGGTGCTGGCTGGGGAGCCGGAGAAGCGGCGGGAGATGTCGGCCGGGCCGCTCGTGCCGGTGCGCGGCGGCGGGACGACGTTCCGCTGGGGCGCGCCGCTTTAAGGCTCGGAGCGGCTCAGCCGCTCGATTGAAAAAAGCCTCTTTACAAGCGCCCCGGTCTGGTGATGGCTCTGGTTTTTAGCGGAGCCTCTACATCATGACCTTCGAAAGCTGGGCCGCCTTCGCCGCCGCCACCGCCATCCTCCTCGTCATCCCCGGGCCGACCATCCTGCTGGTGATCTCCTATGCGCTCGGCCAGGGCTGGCGCACCGCCTTTCCGATGGCGGTCGGCGTCGCGCTCGGCGATTTCACCGCGATGACCTTGTCCATGCTCGGTGTCGGCGCGCTGCTCGCGACCTCGGCGACGATCTTCACCGCGCTGAAATGGGCCGGCGCGGCCTATCTGATCTATCTCGGCGTCAAGCTCTTCCGTGCCGGCGGCAGCCTCAACGCCGAACCGCGCCAGGATGCGAGCTCGGCGCTGAAGATGCTCGGCCATGCCTGGCTGGTGACGGCGCTGAACCCGAAGAGCATCACCTTCTTCGTCGCCTTCCTGCCGCAGTTCCTCGATGCCAAGGCCGATTTCTGGACGCAGATGCTGATCTTCGAGGCGACCTTCATCACCCTCGCCTTCGCCAATGCCTTCGGCTACGCGCTGGTCGCCTCCCGCGCCCGGGCTGTGGTCGGTAATCCGCGCGCCATCGGCCTGTTCAACAAGGCCGGCGGCACGCTGCTGGTCGGCGCCGGTATTGCGACCGTCGCGGTGCGCTCGGGCAGTAATTGAGGGATCAGGCATGAGCGGACGCGACGCGGACACGCTCGGCTTCTACGCAGCCGAAGCGCAGATCTATGCCGGACGCGCCCGCGAGCTCGGCCAGGCGCGGTTGCAGCGCTTCGCCGGGTTGGTGCCCGCCGGCGGCAAGGTGCTGGAACTCGGTTGCGGCGGTGGGCAAGACAGCGAGGCCCTGCTCGGGCTCGGTCTCGACGTCAGCCCGACCGATGGTTCCCCCGAACTCGCCGCACAGGCGGAAATGCGGCTTGGCAGGCCGGTCTCGGTGCTGCTCTTCGAAGACCTCACGGCAGACGCGGCGTTCGACGGCATCTGGGCCAATGCCTGCCTGCTGCATGTCCCACGCCCCGCTTTGCCCGGTATCCTCGCCAGGGTGCACCGGGCGCTGCGGCCGGGCGGCGTCTTCTACGCCAGCTACAAGGCCGGCGAGGCGGAAGGTCGCGATCGTTTCGGCCGATTCTACAATTATCCGGACGCCGACTGGCTGCGCACGGCCTATGGCATCGGGCGCTGGCGCAGCCTCGACATCGCCGAGGAAACTGGCGGCGGCTACGACCGTGAGCCGACGCGCTGGTTGCACGTGACGGCAATCAAGTTGTCTTGAAAGGGGTGGCCCGGCCTTGACGCTGCGCGACCTGAGCACGACTTGTCGATGTCATGACACGCCGCAAACTCCTGCGCCTCCTCGGCATCCCCGCCCTCCTCGGCTCGACCGGGCTTGCCTGGGCCTCCTATGCGCGCTCGCGCAATCCCTATTACCAGGGTCCGGTCAGCGACCATTTCGACGGGCTGGTCTTTAGCGATGGCCGGCCGGTCACCAAGGGTTTGGCCGATGTGCTACGCTGGCAGTTCTCGCAGCGCGAGCGCGAGGCCTTCCCGGCACAGTACGCGGCCCCGCCGCAGGACAAGCCGCCGGCGCGCGTCGAGTCCTTACGGGTCGTCCATCTCGGCCACGCCTCCTTCCTGTACCAAGTCGCCGGTCTCAACATCCTGATCGACCCGGTCTATTCCGAGCGCGCGAGCCCGTTCTCCTTCTTCGGGCCGAAGCGGGTGAATGCGCCCGGCGTCGCCTTCGGCGACCTGCCGAAGATCGACATCGTGCTGGTCACGCACAACCATTACGACCATCTCGACGTCGAGACGCTGGCGCTGCTCCATGCGCGCGACAATCCGCGCATGATCATGCCGCTCGGCAACGACATGATCGTCAAGGCGCGCGATGGTTCGATCCGGGCCGAGGCACATGACTGGGGTGCGCGGCTGGAGCTGTCGGACAAGGTCGCGATCACCTTGGTGCCGAGCTATCACTGGTCGGCGCGCGGTGCCTTCGACCGGCGCATGGCACTCTGGTCCTCTTTCGTCATTGCGACGCCGGCCGGAAAGCTCTTCCATATCGGCGACACCGGCTACCATGACGGCTCGCTCTATGAGCGGCTCGGCCAAGAGCATGGCCCGTTCCGCCTCGCGGCGCTGCCGATCGGCGCCTATGAGCCGCGCTGGTTCATGAGCGACAACCACATGAACCCGGAAGAGGCGGTCAAGGTGATGCGCGCGCTGCGGGCCGAGCAGGCGCTCGGCCATCATTGGGGCACGTTTCAGCTCACCGACGAGGGCGTCGGCCGGCCGCCCGAAGCACTCAAGGTCGCACTGGAAAAGGCGGGCCTGCCGGCGGAACGCTTCCGGCCGATGCAGCCTGGGCTGGTGTGGGAGGCGTAGTCGCGCCGTCATGCTCGCCCTTGTGGCGAGTATCCACGTCTTGAACACTGCATTTGGCAAAAGAAGACGTGGATGGTCGGGACAGGCCCGACCATGACGGGAAGGTCACGCGCTATTTCGGCTGGACGTAGACGTTGATCTCGAGGTTCGGATCGCCGGGATCCTTGAGGTCGCTGACATATTCCTCGAGGAAGGCGTCCTTCACGATGATGTTCTTCGCCTCGAGATAGGCGGTGATCGTCTCGTAGGTCGAATCGATGTCGTCATAGGGCGCCGTATGCACGAAGCGCAGCGAGCGCCCGACCGGTGACTGGCCATTGCGCACGCCGGTCGCCAGCGGCCTGGCGGCATCCGCGGGCCGGTCGACCGGCAGCATCGCCTCGAACTTGAAACCGTTATCGTCGGTCTCGACGAACAGGCTCAGCGGCCGGCCGGCAACCTTGAGACCAGCCTTGTCGGCCTCAGCCCGCAGGAGCGCGATGGTCTCCGACAGCTTCTGAAAACCCTGATCCCAGCTTGCTTGCCCGGCCAGCAGCAGCACGGGCTTGGCGACGAGCGCGATCTCGTCGACATCGGACGGATCGCCCTGCTTGCCGGCGAGAGTCGCGTTCGGGTTCGGCACGCCGGTCTGCTGCTGTACGGGCGGTGCCGACTGCGGAGCGGGCAAAGTCGGCGGCGGCTGGACAGGTTGCGGCTCGATCGGCGTCTGCGGGGCCGGCGCGGGCTGGACCGGCTGCGGCACGACCGGCGACTGCGGCGCCGGCGGCGGCTGCACCGGCTGCGGCTCGGCGGGGGCCGGTGGGGTCGCCTGATTCTGGGCTGGAGCCGGCTGGGCAGGCTGCGCGTTCTGCGCCGGCGTCGCCGTTCCAGGCGGCGCCGCGAGCGGCGTGCTCTCAACAGCAGTGGGCGGCGCAACGCGCGTCTGCGCGGCAGCCGAGTGGACGAAGGCGAGCGCAAGGAGGAGCGCGCTGAATCTCAACTGCCGCATACCCGAACTTCCCGCGCTGACACGACCGATTCGCGCCGAGCCGCAAACTACGATGATCCCGTTACGGCAGGAAGATCGCGAAGGGTGGCATTTTTTCGGCGTCACGCTCATATACCGCCATGATCATGGACATGTGACGATATGAACGCCCTCGCCAATCGCCGGTTCCTCAAGATGAACGGACTCGGCAACGAGATCACCGTGCTCGATCTGCGCGGGACGAAGCATCTCGTCTCCGAATCCGAAGCGCGCGCGATCGCGAGCCAGGAGCGCACCCGCTTCGACCAGCTGATGGTGCTGCACGATGCAAAGGCAGCCGGTGTCGACGCCTATGTCCGCATCTACAATACCGACGGCTCCGAAGCCGGCGCCTGCGGCAACGGCACGCGCTGCGTCGCCTGGGCGATGACCGCCGATCCTGGGATGGGGCAGTCCGGCCGCGACGGGCTGCTGCTGCAGACCAAGGCCGGGCTGCTGCCGGTTGCGCGCCTGTCGGAGACGGTCTTCACCGTCGACATGGGCGCACCGCGGCTCGCCTGGGACGAGATTCCGCTGGCCGAGCCCTTCGAGGACACCAGCCGCTTCGAGCTGCAGATCGGCCCGATCGACGACCCGATCCTGCATACGCCCTGCGCCGTCAGCATGGGCAATCCGCACGCCGTCTTCTTCGTCGACGATCCCTATCGCTTCAATCTCGAGCAGATCGGGCCGCTGCTGGAGAATCACCCGATCTTCCCGGACCGAGCCAATATCGGCCTCGCTGCCGTGACGGCGCCTGATCGCATCGTGCTGCGAGTCTGGGAACGCGGCGCGGGCATCACCCGCGCCTGCGGCTCGGGCGCCTGCGCGGCGCTGGTCGCGGCGGTGCGGCGCGAACTCTCCAATCGCAAGGCGACCGTCAGCCTGCCCGGCGGCGATCTCGTGATCGAATGGCGTGTGAGCGACGGCCATGTGCTGATGACCGGGCCGGCTGCGCTCGACTGGGAAGGCGTGCTGGAGCCAGAGCTCTTCGCCGCCGTCGCCTGATGGCGGTCGAGCTCGTCACCTTCGGCTGCCGGCTAAACCTGGTCGAGAGCGAGACGATCGAGCGACAGGCGCTGGCCGCCGGCCTCGCCGACGTCGCGGTGATCAATACCTGCGCAGTGACTGCGGAAGCTGTGCGCCAGGCCGGCCAGGCGATCCGCCGGCTCGCCCGCGAAAAGCCGGAGCGTCCGATCGTGGTCACCGGCTGCGCCGCGCAGATCGAACCCGCGCGCTTCGCCGCCATGCCGGAGGTGGCGCGGGTGCTCGGCAATGCCGAGAAGCTCGACATGGCGAGCTGGCGGGCACTCGCAAGCTCGAACAGTCTGCGTGCCGCGAGCCCGGACAGCGAGCCGGCCGGCAAGATCGTCGTCGGCGACATCATGCAGGCGCGCGATGCCACCCCTCACCGCACGCAGGCGCTGGGCCAGCATACGCGCGGCTTCCTGCAGGTGCAGAACGGCTGCGACCATCGCTGCACCTTCTGCGTCATCCCGCTCGGACGCGGCAATGCGCGCTCGGCTGAAGTCGGCGAGGTCGTCGCCCAGGCGCGCCGCCTTGTCGAGGATGGCGCCAGCGAGATCGTGCTGACCGGGGTCGACCTGACGAGCTATGGCCGGGAGAGGTCCGATGCATCGACGCTCGGCGCTCTCGTCCGCACGGTTCTCGCGGCGCTGCCCGAGCTGAAGCGCCTGCGGCTGTCTTCACTTGATGCGGTCGAGGTCGACGATGATCTGCGCAGCCTGATCGCCGGGGAGCCGCGGCTGATGCCGCATCTGCACCTGTCACTGCAAGCCGGCGACGACCTCGTGCTGAAGCGGATGAAGCGCCGCCACAGCCGTGCCGACGCGGTCCGCTTCTGCGACGAGATGCGCAGGTTGCGCCCAGAGATCGTCTTCGGCGCCGACCTGATCGCGGGCTTCCCGACCGAGGACGAGGCGATGTTTTCCCGCACGCTCGACCTGATCGAAGAGTGCGGCCTGTCCTATGTCCACGGCTTCCCGTTCTCAGCTCGACCGGGCACGCCGGCAGCGCGCATGCCGCAGGTTGCCGGCGGCAAAATCAAGGAGCGGGCTGCCCGCCTGCGCGAGGCGGCGGAAGCCGCCCATGTCCGGCATCTTGCCGCCCGCATCGGCCGACCGCTTTCGGTCCTGACCGAACGCGGCGACACCGGCCGGGCCGAGGATTTCACTCTGGTGCGCTTCGGCCGCAGCATCGCGCCGGGCCAGATCCTGCCGGTGACCGCTCACGGCCAGGCCGGGAAATCCCTGCTCGCGGCTTGACGCGGCGGCTGTGCGCCGCCCATAGCCGCACCGAACCATCCGTCTCCTTGCTGTCGCAATCGGGAACTAGCTCGTGGCCATGATCCGACCGCTCTATCTTTCCGCCACCCTTGCTGCGGTCCTGTTCGCAGGCGCCGCCGCCGCCCAATCCTATGGCGATGCCGCGACCAGCCTGTCTGTCGCGCCGCCAGCCGGCTTCAAGGCCGAGGCCGGCAAGCCGCACCCACAATTCGAGGTCACCATCGACATCAGCTCGAAGACCGGGACGCCGAAGGCGGTGAACAGCACCGGCCAGCTCTGCACGCTCGGCTTCAAGAGCGCGGCGCAGAACGCCAAGCTGACGCGCGAGATCGTCAACGAGCAGATGGCCAAGCCGGAATGGCAGCAGCTCTATCGCGAGATGTTCGAGACGATCGGCACCGTCTCCGACCTCAAGCTGTTCGAGCACCAGGGCTTCAACGGCATCGAGCTGATCGTCACGCCCAAAGCCGGCCCGAACGGACAGAACACGCGCATGTTCACCTCGACGCTGGAGACGGCCAAGGGCCGGACCGCGCTGATCTGCGCGACCGACCAGCCCGGGCTCGCCGCCGCGCTGCCGCAATTCAGGGCGCTGCGCGCGACGATCCACGCGCCGGAATAGGCTTGCGTGCCGCTCGGGCTCAGGCTTTGAGCCCGGCTGCGACCTCCTCGCGCAACGCCCGGCGCAAGACCTTGCCGACATTGGTCTTCGGCAGGGCGTCGCGGAAGATGATCTGCTTGGGCACCTTGTAGCCGGTCAGGTTCTCCTTGCAGAAGGCGCGCAGCTCATCGGCCGTGACGGCAGGATCGCGCTTGACCACGAAAGCGGTCACCGCCTCGCCGGAATGCTCATCCGGCAGGCCGATGACAGCCGATTCCAGCACGCCCGGGTGCTTGGCGAGCACGTCCTCGACCTCGTTCGGATAGACGTTGAAGCCGGAGACGATGACCATGTCCTTCATCCGGTCGACGACCTTGAACTGCCCGTCCGGCAGGAGGATGCCGACATCGCCGGTGCGGAAGAAGCCGTCTGCCGTCATCACCTTGGCGGTCTCGTCCGGCCGGTTCCAATAGCCGGTCATCACCTGCGGTCCGCGGATACAGATCTCGCCGGTATCGCCTGCCGGCACGTCGTTGCCCTCGGCATCGCGGATGGCGAAGTCGGTCGAAGACAGCGGGTAGCCGATCGTGCCGGTGAACTCGCCGATATCGGGCCGGTTGACCGAGGCCATAGGCGAGGTTTCCGAGAGCCCGTAGCCTTCGATGATCGGCTTGCCGGTCACTTCCTTCCAGCGTTTGGCGACGGCGGCCTGCGTCGCCATGCCGCCGGCGACCGAGAAGCGCAGCTCGGAGAAGTCGACATCCTTGATGTCGGGATGGCTGGCGAGCGCGTTGTAAAGCGTGTTGACGCCGGAGAAGAGCGTGAACCGGCTCCCTTTCAAGATTTTGATGAAGCCGGCGATGTCGCGCGGATTGGCGATCAGCAGGCTCTTGGCGCCGATGCGCAGCATGAACATGCAGCAGCAGGTCAGGGCGAAGATGTGATAGAGCGGCAGCGCCGTCACCATGACGTGCTGGTAGTCGCTGCGGCCATGCGGCGGCTCGAGCTGCCAGCCTAGCCAAAGCGCCGCTTGCTCGACATTGGAGGCGACGTTGCGGTGGGTCAGCGCCGCGCCTTTGGCGACGCCGGTCGTGCCGCCGGTGTACTGCAGAAAGGCGACATCCTCCGGCGCGATCGTGACCGGGCTCATGGTCCCTGGCTGGGCGAGGATCGTCTTGAGCGGAACCGCACCCGGCAGGTTGTAGGGCTTCACCACCTTCTTGACCTTGCGGGCGACGAAATTGACGATCGCCCCCTTGAACCCCAT
Source organism: Allobosea sp. Tri-44 (assembly GCF_004123845.1). Lineage (GTDB taxonomy): Bacteria > Pseudomonadota > Alphaproteobacteria > Rhizobiales > Beijerinckiaceae > Allobosea. Next base: position 597,327 of record NZ_NBDP01000030.1, read on the forward strand.
CAGATCGCCGGCCGTGGCGATGACGATCGACTCCAGCTTGAGATTGGGCCGCGCTTCCTCGACGACATGGGCGAAGTTCTCGATCACGACCAGCGCACGCGCACCGGAGTCGTTGAGCTGATGCGTCAGCTCGCGAGCCGTATAGAGCGGATTGACGTTGACCACGGTGAAGCCGCCGAGCAGCGTGCCGAAGATCGTCGCCGGATTGGCCAGGATGTTCGGCATCATCAGCGCGATGCGGTCACCCTTCTTGAAGCCTTGCGCCTGCAGCCAGGCGGCGAAGGCGCGCGCCGCGCGACCGACCTCAGCGAAGGTGATCGACTTGCCAAAGCTTTCGAACGCCTGACGATCAGGATAAGTCTCGTAGGCGCTGCGGATCAGATCGGCGAGCGTGCCGACTCCAGCCTCGTCGATGGTGGGCGGCACGGCCGGCGGATAGTGCGCCAGCCAGGGGCGCGCATCCGATGTCGCCTGAACCGCGGAAAGAGCCGTCATCGTCATCCTCCCCCTCAGCGGCCCGCCCTGTTACCGGGTGTGGGTACCGCGCCGCGGACGCCCGGCTGCCGGCCGGTCGCGTTCCGCATCTTCTGATTGTCTCACGCTACACTGCGCAAGCCTAGCGGCGGGCGCAAGCACCCGCCGCTAGAAAGTTTACATATAAACTTTTGCGCTGCAACAGGCCGGAGCCGGCGCCTTATCCAATCGCAGGCAAAGCACAAAAACCGAGGCCGGAACCGAATCCGGTCGGGCCTAGACAACCCGACCGATGAATTCGCCCCTCACCTTTTGTTCGTAGACTTTAGTCTAAATCCCGTTCTTTCGGTCAACCTGCTGTGCAATCGACCGGAACAGGCTCTAACGCGCCTGCGCCATCGCCTGAGCCGCGACCACCGCGTCAGCCGGCTTGCCTGCGAGCTCGGCGAGATGGTCGAAGCGGGCGCTGAACGAGCCGACACCGGCCGTCGCCGAGCGCAATTCGACGATCAACCCTGCCATCTCGGCCTCCGGCATCAGCGCGTTGATCTGGTCCCAGCCGCGCCAGCCGGGGCGCGCGTCATAACCGAGGATCTGGCCGCGCCTTGCCGAGACGATCGCCGAGGCACGCGACATCGCGTCCGATGGAATCACGATTTCGATCGCCAGGATCGGCTCGAGCAGCACGGGCTTGGCTTGCGGGCAGGCCTCCCCCATCGCGATCCGCGCCGCCTGCCGGAAGGCCATATCGGAGGAATCGACCGTATGATAGGAGCCGTCCGTCAGCGTCACCTCGATGTCGACGAGCGGAAAACCCAGCGGGCCGCGCTGGCAATAGTCGCGCACCCCGGCCTCGACCGAGCTGATGTACTGCCTCGGCACGACGCCTCCGGTGATGCGGTCGACGAAGCGGATGCCCTCGCCGCGCTGCAGCGGCGCGATCTCCAGCACGACATCGCCGAACTGGCCGTGGCCGCCGCTCTGCTTGCGGTGCCGGCCGCGCGCACTCGCCTTGCCCCGTAGCGTCTCGCGATAGCCGAGCTGCGTCGCACCACTGTCGACGCTGATGCCGTAGCGCCCCGCCAGTCGCTCCAGCGTGACGCGCAGATGCATCTCGCCCTGGCCGGAGAGACGCATCTCGCCGAACTCGGCGCGATGCTCAAGAGCAAGTGCCGGGTCCTCCTCGATCAGCTTGGCGAGGCCGGCGGTCAGCCTGACCTCGTCCTTGCGGTCCTTGACGCCGACCGACAGCGCATGGACCGGCTCGGGCGGCGCCACGGCGCTGACGATATCCGGCCGGGCCTTGCCGACGGCGACGGTGTCGCCGGTGCGGATGCCTTCGAGCCGCGAGAAGGCGACGACCTCGCCTTCATCCGCCGCAGGGCGGCGCTGCTGCTCGGCCCCCTTGAGCTCTAGCACACCGCCGATACGAGCCTCGACACCGCCGGACGATGTGAGCACATCGCCCTCCGCCATGCGCCCGCGCAGGATACGCGCCAGCGAAAGCTTCCCGCCCTGGCCCGACTGCCAGGTCTTCAGCACCAGCGCCAGCGGCGCGCCGCTATCGACGACGCCGACTCGCCCGCGCGTGACCGCCAGCGTCGGCGCCTCGTGCCTGAGCGCCTTGAGCAGCCGGGTCACGCCGTTGCCGCGCTCGGCTGCGCCGATCAGCACGGGCACGACATGGCGCTCCTTGAGCTCGCGGGCGAGGTCGTCGAAGACGAGGTCCCGCGGCGGCTCGATGTCGCCGAGCAGACCCTCCATCAGCTCGTCGTCATAGTCGGCGAGCTTTTCCAGCATCGAGAATCTGGCGTCGCGCTCGCGCTCGACCTCTTCGGGAGCGAGCGGCACGATTTCACTGGGCGCATGCTCGCGATAGATGAAGGCGCGCTCCAGCGCGAGGTCGATGAAGCCGACCGCGATGCCGCCCTGCCAGATCGGGATCTGCCGGAGCAGCAGCGGGGTGCGCGAGGCGCGCTGCAGCAATCCAAGCGTCTCGCGCACGCGCCGCGAGGCGGAATCGATCTTGTTCAGGAAGAGGAAGCGCGGAATGTCGGCCTCCTCGAGCTCGCGCAGCACAAGCTCCAGCGCCGGTGCCTTGCGGTCATCAGCCTCGCAGACCACGACCGCGGCGTCGACCGCCGGCAGGACATGGCGCATCTCGTGCAGGAATTCGACAGAGCCGGGGCAGTCGATGAATGTGTAGCGCTCGCCCATGAAGTCGACGCTGGCGACATTGGGCTCGGTGCTCATCTGATGGGAGCGCGCCTCCGGCGAGGCGTCACCGACACTGTTCTTGGTCTTGACGGAGCCAGCACGCGAGACTGCGCCGCAACGCTCCAGAATGCTTTCGAACAGGCTGGTCTTGCCGCTCTGGAAGGGACCGACGAGCGCGATGCATCGCGGGCCCCTACCTCTGACGCCGGACGGGTTTCCTCCACTGCTGGAAGTCGCAGCCATGTCGTCCTCCTTCGGTTCTGGCCGCGCGCGGACGGGTGGCTTGAAGCCGAAATCCGAGGCGGCGGTTGACCGGCGAGAACGAGAATGGAGCGCCCACGCCGGAAAGGCGGCGGTCGCTCTGGCCCGACGGGGTCGGGCGGCCGTCGAAGAGGGGTGTCGAAAGACAGGTTTGCGCCGTTCCGGAGCAGGCGCAAGCGGAATGTTGCCGCCGGTTCAGGCCGGCTCCGACCGGCGCGTGCCATGCGCCTGCCCCCAATGCGCCATTCCCTCGAAGATCGGCGCCAGCGCCCACCCGCGCTCGGTCAGGGCATATTCGACCTTGGGCGGCACCATTTCCTGCACGCTGCGGGAGATCACCCCATCCTCCTCAAGCGCTCGCAGCTGCAGGGTCATCATCCGCTGCGTCACATGCGGGAGAAGCCGGCGCAGGCCGTTGAACCGGCACGGGCCGCGCGTCAGCTGGAACAAGATCAGCGCTTTCCACTTGCCACCGATCACGTCGATCGTCGCCTCTACCGGGCACCAGACATAGGGGATGTCCTTGAGCGACGGGCGCATCGACTGCTCCAATCCAGTATAAAAATTGTGCGTACTTATGCTTATGATACTGCCCTGTTATGCCGTCCCCATCAACCGATGGAGGACACGATGTTTGCGATCATGGGAGCGACGGGACAGACGGGCGGCGCGGCTCTGGCGGCAGCGCTCGCAGCAGGACATGCCGTCAGGGCGATCGTCCGCGAGCCGAGCCGGGCTGCGGCGTTGGCCGAGAAAGGCGCCGTTCTGGCCAAGGCGGATCTCGACGATGTCGAGGCCCTGACGGCCGCCTTCGCCGACGCCCAGGCGGTTTATGTGCTCAACCCGGTTCCGCTCGCGGCCGAGGATGTTTTCGGGGCGGCGGCGCAGAATGGAGCAGCAATCGCCGAGGCGATCCGCCGCGCCGGCGTGCCACATGTGGTGGCGCTGTCGTCGAGCGGCGCCCACCGCGTGGAAGGCACGGGCATCGTCCGGGCGCTGCACGATTTCGAGCAGGCCTTGCGCGGCGCGGCCCCTTCGCTGACCTTCATCCGCGCCACCGAATTCATGGAGAACTGGGGCAGCGTCCTTGGCGTCGCGGCCGAGCACGGCATCCTGCCGAGCATGCGCCAGCCACTCGACGCCACGGGGGAGACCGTCTCCGCCAGCGATGTCGGCCGGCAGGCCGCCGCCGAGCTCGCCCGCCCGCATACCGGCGAGCGCATCGTCAACCTGAAGGGGCCGGCGGAGTATTCGCCTGAAGAGGCCGCGCAGGCGCTCGGCGAGTTGCTCGGCAAGCCGATCGCGGCCGTGCCGACCCCGCGCGAGGACTGGGAGCCAGGGCTCGTCGCCGCGGGCTTGAGCGCGAGCCATGCGCGCGAACTGGCCGGCCTCTACGACGCGATGAATGCCGGCCGGATCGCCTTCGAGGAGGTCGGCGAGACGCGCCGCGGCAGCGTCACGCTGAAACAAGCGCTGGCGGGGTTGCTGGGCTAGCGATTGCGCCGCTGCCCGCGCAGCGTCGGCAGGCCGATGCCGACCGCGTCGAAGCCGCCGTCGACGGCGAGCACCTGGCCGGTGATGTAGCTCGACCGATCACTGCACAGGAAGAAGATCGCCTCGGCGAGTTCTTCTTCCGCGCCGTAGCGGGCGAGCGGGATGGCATCGTGATAGTCGGCCCGGATCTCGGGCGAGTGCACGGCCTTGGCCATGGCGGTCTCGACCGGTCCGGGCGCCACCGCATTGACGCGGATGCCGAGACCAGCCAGTTCGGCCGCCTGCTGCTTGGTGAGATGGGCGAGCGCCGCCTTGCTGGTGCCGTAGGCGACGCGCAGCGTCGAGGCGCGCAGGCCCGAGATCGAGGTGATGTTGACGATGGCGCCGCCGCCATTGTCGGCCATGATCGGTGCCGCGGCCTGTGTAGTCAGGAAGGGTCCGTCGAGATTGACCGCCAGGACACGCTGCCATTCGGCATACGTCGTCTCCAGCAGCGGCTTGAACACGGCCGTGCCGGCATTGTTGACGAGAGCATCGAGCCGGCCGAAGCGCTCGACCACCGCGTCGACCGCCTCCGAGACCTGTTCCGGCATGGCGACGTCGCAGGCGATGGTCATCGTCGCAGTCGGCGCATCGAGCTCGGCCATCGCCCTGGCGAGCTCCGGCGCATCGATGTCGAGCAAAGCGACGCGCCAGTTGTCGGCGAGGAAGCGCTTGGCAGTGGCGAGCCCGATCCCGCGCGCGGCCCCGGTGACGAGGGCGACCCTGGCGATATCCTGGGGCATGACGGCTGTCCGAAGCGAGGCTGGCGATGGCCGCGACCATAGGCAGGCGGACCGGGCAAGGCAAAACCCTTCACACAGCTCATCTCGTGCTCGACAAACCCGCTTCGCTCCTGTAAGGCCCGGCACTCAACTTAAAACAGCGAGCCGAAAGCCCGCGCTTCCGCGCGAACACGGCCATGGAGAGACCCATGAACATCATCGAGCAGATCGACCAGGAGCAGATCGCCAAGCTCGCCGACGGCAAGGAAATCCCGCATTTCCAGCCTGGCGACACCGTGCAGGTCAACGTCAAGGTCAAGGAAGGCGAGCGCAGCCGCGTCCAGGCCTATGAAGGCGTCTGCATCGCCCGCAATGGCGGCGGGCTGAACCAGAGCTTCACCGTTCGCAAGATTTCCTATGGCGAGGGCGTCGAGCGCGTCTTCCCGCTGTATTCGCCGAACCTCGACTCGATCAAGGTCGTTCGCAAGGGCAAGGTTCGCCGCGCCAAGCTGTACTACCTGCGTGATCGCCGCGGCAAGTCGGCCCGTATCGCCGAGCGCGTCGATGCCAAGCCGGCCAAGGGCGAGAGCAAGGGCAAGTAAACCACTCTTCCCGTATCGGGATTTCAGGAACGCGGCCTTCGGGCCGCGTTTTTTGTTGTCAGTTCTGTCGGCTCGGGGCGAGACACAAAGATCGACCTTCGAGACACCCGCAGCACCGGGCCGCAGGGCGGGTGCTCGGCCCGGCTAGGAAACCGGCGCAGTTGCTGCACGGATACCGGATCAGTCGGCGACATCGACATCCGTGAGCAGGAATCCGGCCTGCGTCTTCGTGAAGGTGAAGACGTTCCCGCCGCAGACGATGGCGTAGATTTCGTTCCTGGCGCCGTCGCGATCGTAGACCGGCTTGGTGCGCTGGAGGCAGGAGCGGTTCTTCGCGCTGAAGTCGCGCGGCCAGACCTTCGCTCGGAACTGTGCGGCGTCGGCAATGGACGCGTCCGCCATATAGGGCAACCGCGTCATGGCGGCGACGGCTGCAGGGTCGTTGGCTTTCAACGCCGCGCGGAACTTACCGATGAAGCCGTCGAACTCCTTCTGCACGGCCGGAGACGCGGTGGCCGGCTTGGGAGCCTGGGCGAAAGCAGGAGCGAAAGCGGCGAAAGCGGCAGCTATCACCAGGGCCGGCAGAGTCTTCATGCGTCAGCTCCGTCCGATCGATCAGCGCAGTATGCATGCTGATCGGGGAGGAGCCTACCGCAAGGTCATGAGCCGCTCCAGCAGCAGTCGCACATCGGCTTCGTTCTGGTAGAGCCCGAAGCCGACACGCAAGCGGTCGCCGCGCAGGTCGACGGTGATGCCGGCCTGCTTCAGCTTCTCGTGCCAGAGGGCTGCATCGGCGTGGCGGAAGGTGAGGAAGTTGCCGCGCGCCGGCTCGCTTAGCGGCACGACGAGGTTCTCCACGGCAAGCACGCCGCAGGGCTGTCGTGCCAATCCCTCTGCAAAGATCGCCTGCAGGGCATGGGCGTGAGCATGGATCGCGGCGGCGTCGAGCCCCTTGGCGTCGAGCCAGTCGAACATCGCGCCCATGCGGTAGAGGCCCGAGGGGTCGAAGGTCGCGCCCATGAAGCGCCAGCCATTCTCAGCGTAGCCGATGCTGTCCTGCGGGCCAGCGAGCGCGCCGAAGGAGGCATACCAGCCGGTGTCGCGCGGGCGCATGGCGAAGCCGGGCGGGCAATGCATGAAACAGGCACCCTCGCCCGACATCGCGTATTTGTAGCCGCCGGCGATGTAGAAGGCCTTGTCGGCGATGGCGGAGAGATCCGTCGGCCGAGCCAGGAAGCCGTGATAGCCGTCGATCACGACGAGCCGGCCGGGGGCACTGACGCCGTCGACCAGTTTTTCCAGGCCTGTCAGCGCATAGCCCGAGTTGAAATGGACCTGGCTGACGAAGACCATGTCCGGACCGGGGCCTTGCTTGGCTGCTTCGACCAGCCGATCCGTCAGGCCAGCGAACGGTTCGGCCGGCACGACGGTGAGCTCGATCAGGTCATCCTCGGCGAGCCGTTCGATCTGTCGCCGGAAGGAATGGAACTCGGCATCGCTGGTCAGGATGCGCGGCTTGCGCTCGTGCGGCAGGCAGGAAAGCAGCCGGTTGACGAATTCATGGGTGTTGTTGGCCGGCACGAGCCCGTCGATCCCGGGCAGGTTGAGGTGCTTCGCCACGCCCTGCGCGACCTTCTGCCAGACCGGGCCGAGCACCTCCTGCCATTTGCCGTCGACGAGACGGGCGGAATCGTCCCAGGCGCGTAAGTGCGCCTCGCGGGTGGCATCCGGCCAGAAATGGTGGCTGTGGGCGGCGAAATGCAGCTTGGCCGGCCAGTTCTGACGGAAGCGCGAGAACTCGGCGGAAAGATCGAAAGGCGGACGACCGAGCGTCGCGGAAACATTCGTCATCTGGTCCATCATCAGGCTCCGCCACCTTGCCGATCCGACAAAATACTTTAAGCTTAAAATATCTTGCGCCTCTCCCCAGTCAAGGCGCGAGTCCAGCGAGGACGGCGCGATGACCACCGAGACAGGCGATCACAAGAGCCGGATCGAGCCGGGCATCCAGACCGATTTCAAGGAGCGGATGGATTATGGCTCCTATCTCGGCCTCGACCTGCTGCTCGCGGCGCAAAAGCCGCTGAGCGATGCACCCGACGAGCTTTTGTTCATCACCATCCACCAGGTCCAGGAGCTCTGGCTGAAGCTCGCCGCGCATGAGCTCGATGGCGCCATCGCTGCGATCAAGGCCGACGAATTGCAGCCAGCGTTCAAGTCGCTGGCGCGAGTCTCGCGCATCCAGGCGCAGCTGATCAGCGCCTGGGACGTGCTCTCGACCATGACTCCGGCCGATTATCTCGCCTTCCGCGACGCGCTCGGCCAATCCTCAGGCTTCCAGTCCCACCAGTACCGTGCCTTCGAATTCCGCCTCGGCGCCAAGGATCCGCGCATGCTGGCGATGCATAAGCATCATCCCGAGCATCACGCCCATCTCAGGGAATTGCTGGAGGCGCCGAGCCTCTATGACGAGGCCTTGCACCTGCTGGCGCGGCGCGGCCTGCCGGTCCCGGCCGAGTGCATCGAGCGCGACTGGAGCCAGCCGCATGTCGCGAACGAGGCGGTGAAGGCGGCGTGGCTGACGATCTACCGCGACACGCACAGCTATTTCGATCTCTACGAACTCGCCGAGGAACTGGTCGATGTCGAGGACCAATTCCAGCAATGGCGCTTCCGCCACATGAAGACGGTCGAGCGCATCATCGGCTTCAAGCAGGGCACCGGCGGCTCCAGCGGGGTGAAGTTCCTGCGGACGGCGCTGGAGCGCTCGTTCTTCCCGGAGCTGTGGCAGTTGCGGAGTGAGCTTTAGCGCCGGCGCGCTGCGGCGAGCCCGGAACCCATGAACACAACGCTGCTCCAGTTCGTCATGCTCGCCCTTGTGGCGAGCATCCACGTCTTGAACACCGCACTTGCCGCAGGAAGACGTGGATGGTCGGGACAAGCCCGACCATGACGGAAAAGGCGGTGGCTATGGATTCCGGGCTCATCGCTGCGCGACGCCCCGGAATGACGGCGAGTGCTACTCGTTATTCCCGAAGGTCATATCCCGCCGCGCCGTCAGGATGCTGATCGAGTAGCCGGCGATCACATCGACCAGCGCCATCAGCGTGATGATCACGAAGGTGCCGGTGCCGAAGCCGGGCACGAACAGGAAGATCAGCCCGCAGGCGATGAAGACCACCATGGACAGGCCGTGGTTCAGGATCGAGCTCGACTTGGCGCTGGTCGCGTTCATGATCTCGAAGAACAGCACGACCGTCGAGATCGCGAGCAGGAGCTCGCTGACAGTGAGGACGAAGGCCGTGCCGGACGGCAGGCCGATATTGAGAAGCTCACGCGAGAGCGGCACGCCCAACGCCGCGACGGTGACGCCATAGGCGATGACCGCCAGCAGCATGAAGGGAAAGAAGCGCGCCATCGCATCACCGTTCCGTTTGCCGGCGCAACCTGCTCTTTCGCGGCGCACCGGGAGCCGCTAGATAACAGCCCTGCACTGAACGCGCTACGCGGCTGCCGCTGCGACAGTCTCACCGCGTTGCCCGTGCAGTTTGGAACTGGTAGAAGCACGTCATGACGGTGAAACGGCAGAACAGGAGCGAAGTCCGGCGCGTAGTGCGCCGCACGTTGAACCTGCGCCGTTTTCCGACCATCCAGGGCTTCGCTGCGCTGCATGACCATGCCCGCCTGCCCTGGCGCTTCTTCGGCCGCTTCACGGCCTCGCTCGCAGCCGGCCTTAGCTGCGCCTGAGACCGGCCATGCGGCCGGCGACAGGCCGTTGCGATGCGTGCTGGCCCCAAAGCGGGCCGCTACCCGACTTCCATACCGAAGGCGATTGAAGCCATGACTGCGACCAAGGCCCCCACCACCCTCTACGACAAGATCTTCGAGGACCACGTCGTCGACCGCCAGGACGACGGCACCTGCCTGCTCTATATCGACCGCCACCTCGTCCATGAGGTCACCAGCCCGCAGGCCTTCGAGGGGCTGCGCATGACCGGCCGCAAGGTTCATGCGCCGCACAAGACGCTGGCCGTCGTCGACCACAACATCCCGACGACCGACCGCAGCAAGGGCATCGCCGAGGAAGAGAGCCGCATCCAGGTCGAGGCGCTGGCCAGGAACGCCAAGGAGTTCGGCGTCGAGTACTTCAACGAGCTCGATATCCGCCAGGGCATCGTCCACATCGTCGGCCCCGAGCAGGGCTTCACCTTGCCCGGCACCACCATCGTCTGCGGCGACAGCCACACCTCGACGCATGGCGCCTTCGGCGCGCTGGCCCATGGCATCGGCACCTCGGAGGTCGAGCATGTGCTCGCCACCCAGACGCTGATCCAGAAGAAGGCCAGGAACATGCTGGTCCAGGTCGACGGCAAGCCCGCTCCGGGCGTCGGCGCCAAGGACATCACGCTCGCCATCATCGGCGAGATCGGCACCGCCGGCGGCACCGGCTCGGTGATCGAATATGCCGGCGAAGCCATTCGCGGCCTCTCCATGGAAGGCCGCATGACGGTCTGCAACATGTCGATCGAGGGCGGAGCCCGCGCCGGCATGGTCGCGCCGGACGAGAAGGCCTACGCCTATCTCAAGGGCCGTCCGAAGGCGCCGCAGGGCGCCGCCTGGGACGAGGCGCTGCGCTACTGGGAGACGCTGCGCACCGATGAAGACGCGCATTTCGACCGCATCGTCAGGCTCGACGCCGCCAACCTGCCGCCGATCGTCTCGTGGGGCACCAGCCCCGAGGACGTCGTCTCGGTCGCCGGCAGCGTGCCGGATCCCGAGCAGATCGAGGATGAGGTCAAGCGCGCCTCGAAGAAGCGGGCGCTTGAGTATATGGGCCTGACCGCCGGCACGAAGATGACCGAGATCCCGCTCGACGTGATCTGGATCGGTTCGTGCACCAATGGCCGCATCGAGGATCTGCGCACGGTCGCCAAGATCGTCGAGGGCAAGAAGATCCATGACAGCCTGGACTACGCCATGATCGTGCCGGGCTCCGGCCTGGTGAAGCAGCAGGCCGAAGCCGAAGGGCTCGACAAGATCTTCCTCGCCGCCGGCTTCGAATGGCGCGAGCCGGGCTGCTCGATGTGCCTCGGCATGAACCCCGACCAGCTCAAGCCGGGCCAGCGCGCCGCCTCGACCTCGAACCGCAATTTCGAGGGCCGTCAGGGCTATCGCGGCCGCACCCACCTGGTCTCGCCGGCGATGGCGGCGGCGGCGTCCCTGATCGGCCACTTCGTCGACGTGCGGACTCTGGGCTGAAGCGGGTCGTTTCGCGGGAGGACGTCATGAGCACCGATCCCCGCGAAGCCGCCCGTGCCAAGGAGGCCAAGGAAGCGCTCGATCGCGTCAGGCGCGACGATGAGAGCTTCCTTGGTTCGTCCATGGGGCGCGCGGCCGACCACTTCTCTGGCAAGGACGCGCCGGAAGGCGATCAAATCGAGATCTGGGGCCGGCGTATCGGCCGCGGTCTCTCGCTGATCGCCTTCATCGGCCTGTCCTGGTGGCTCGGGCATCAACTGAAGATCTGGTGATGGGCAGCGTTCCCTCGATCAAGACATCTGCCTCGATTGAAGGCTCGCAGGGTCTCGACTGGGACGGCGTGCGTGCGCCATCCAGCGCCGAGTTCGAAGTGCTGGCGCAGGCGGCCTATGACCGCCTGCCCGAGGATTTCCGCAAGCTCTGCGCCGACCTCGTCATCAACGTCACCGAGTTTCCGGAAGACGACGTGCTGAAGGAACTCGAGGCCGAGAGCCCCTTCGACCTGCTAGGCCTGTTCTCCGGGATCGGCCTGCCGCAGCAGGGCTATGCCCCGCAGACCGGGCAGATGCCCAACACCATCCATCTCTACCGGCGGCCGATCCTCGATTACTGGGCCGAGCATGACGAGAGCCTGGGCGCCATCGTCACCCATGTGCTCGTCCACGAGATCGGCCACCATTTCGGCTTCGACGACGACGACATGGACGCAATCGAGAAGGCGGCAGGATAAAAGACGATGCTGGACGAACTGATCCGCCACCTGCCTGACCTGGCCCTGGTCTTCTCGGCCTTTTTCATCGCCGTCGCCAGCCCTGGACCGAGCAATCTCCAGGTGATGGCGACCTCGATGGAGCATGGCCGGAAAGCCGGGATGACGCTGGCGCTCGGCGTCACCACGGGATCGGTGACCTGGGGTATCCTGGCGGCCGTCGGCGTCACCGCGCTGATCGTCGCCCGTCCCGGGGCGCTCTACGCCATCAAGATCGTCGGCGGGCTCTATCTCCTGTTCCTGGCCTGGCGCTCGGCCCGCTCGGCCATGCAGGCGGAGATGCCGCCGCCGAAAGCCAGTGGCTCTGGCCGCCGCCTCTATCTGCGCGGCTACCTGATGCACCTCACCAACCCGAAGGCGATCCTGAGTTGGACAGCGATCATCGCGCTCGGCCTCAGGCCCGAGACGCCGGCGGTGGTGCTCTACGCCATCATCCTCGGCTGCCTGACGATCTCGCTCGCGATCAACCAGACCTATGCCTACCTGTTCTCGACCGCATCGATGGTGGCGGGCTACCGCAGGATCCGCCGGCGCGCGGAAGCCTGCCTCGCTGCCTTCTTCACCTTCGCCAGCTTCAAGCTCCTGACGGCGCAGCTTTGACGCGCCGCCTCGCCCACATCACGAAAGACCTGCCGGAGTACCCGCCATGCAGCCCTTCACCACCCTGACCTCGACCCCTGCCCCGCTGAAGGTGATCAATGTCGACACCGACATGATCATCCCCAAGCAGTATCTGAAGACGATCAAGCGCACCGGCCTCGGCACCGCGCTGTTCTCGGAGATGCGCTACAAGGAGGACGGCTCGGAGAACCCGGACTTCGTCCTCAACCAGCCGGCCTATCGCAAGTCGGAGATCCTGGTCGCCGGCGATAATTTCGGCTGCGGCTCGTCGCGCGAGCACGCGCCCTGGGCCCTGCTCGACTTCGGCATCCGCTGCGTGATCTCCACCAGCTTCGCCGACATCTTCTACAATAACTGCTTCAAGAACGGCATCCTGCCGATCGTGGTCTCGCAGGGCGACCTCGACAAGCTGTTCGACGACGCCGACCGCGGCTCGAACGCGACGCTGACCGTCGATCTTCAGAACCAGAGCATCAAGGGCCCTGATGGCGGCGAGGTCCGCTTCGAGATCGACCCGTTCCGCAAGCACTGCCTGCTCAACGGCCTCGACGATATCGGCCTGACCATGGAGAAGTCGACCAAGATCGACGCCTATGAAGAGAAGCTGAAGGGGCGGGCTTGGGCTTGAGCCCGTCGCTCGACGACCCCCGTCATGGTCGGGCTTGTCCCGACCATCCACGTCTTAGCTTCGCTAACGGCGTAGGTTTTCAAGACGTGGATGCTCGCCACAAGGGCGAGCATGACGGCGTCTTCACACCACCAGCCCCTGCATCGGCGCTAATCCGCCGGTGCCCGGAAACACCCTCTCCGCCAGAACCGGGCCGGACAGCCCGAACAGATCCGCGACGACCCCCTTGGCGACGGCGCGGATGTCGGTGGTCGGTTTCAGGTCGCGCTGCTCGTGCAGTTGCTCCGGCTTGAGGCCGGGCCAGTCGGCGATCATCCGCTTGCCTCTGACCGCCCCTCCGATAAGGAAGGCGACCGTGCCGGTGCCGTGATCAGTGCCGACCGTGCCGTTGACGCGGGCGGTGCGGCCGAACTCGGTGACCACCATCACCACGGTATCCTTCCAGACCGGCTTCAGCCCGCTCTCGAAGGTCGCGAGTGCGCCGTCGAGCCCACCGAGCAGCGTCGCGAGGCGGCCCTTGGCGCCGCCCTCGTTCGCATGCGTATCCCAGCCCTCGAACGCCAACGCGGCGATGCGCGGACCGTCCTCGGCACCGACCAGCCGGGCTGCGCCCTCAGCGATGCGCTTCATGCCCTCGGCACTATCAGGCCCGCCGCCACCGCGCGGCTGCTCGGCGCCCTGCCTGGACGCTATCAGTTCGGTCTCGATCGCTCGCTTCAGCACGAGCGCCAGAGCGGGATCGCGCTCGCCATAGAGATCGCCGAGGCGCTGGACGAGATCGGCGCCGGCCCGCGCCATGCGCGGTGGCGCCCAGCCGAGCACCGGCGCCTCGCCCCGCACGACCAGCGGCGGCACGACACCGACGCCGAGCGCACCATGACGCGAGACCGCCTCGCCCGGCGGCAGGCTGGCGATCAGCCGGTTGAGCCAGCCTGAATCGGTCTTGCCCGGGCCGCCCTGCCCGCTTTCGAGCACATCCTGCCCGTCGAAATGCGAGCGTTCGCGATAGCCGGTCGCGCTGGCATGGACGATCGCCGCCTGCCCGCTGGCATAGAGCCGGGCCAGGTTCGGCATCGCCGGGTGCAGATAGAAGAAGCCGTCGAGCGGCAGCGCTGCCTCCGGCCCATCCTTCGCCAGTGCGATGCCTTCACGCAAGTCAGCATAACCGGGGTCGCCGAGGGGCGGCACGGCCGAGAGCCCGTCGAGCGCGCCGCGCAGCACCACCAGCAGGAAGCGGGAATCGCGCGAGCCGGCCGCCGCATGGGCGAATTTCGGCATATAGGACCAGGCGAAGAGCGCGCTCGCCGCACCAAGCACGGCGCGACGCGAGGGCGTCATCCGTTCGCAATCGTCATCATCGGCGGCCATGCTCACCTCCGCTGGAATTCGGGCGACATCAGCAGCAGCGCGAGCGCCTGCTGCTTGCTTTCGGCGCGCGCCACCGCCTGCCGGGTCTGCGGCGAAGCGAGCGGGCCGAGCACCTCCTCGACCAGCGCGCGCGGATCGGCGACCGAGCCCGCCGCCTGCCGGCCAAGCTGGGCTGCGACATCGATGCGGGTCTTGATCCCTTCCGGCGTCGCCCAGGCCGCGCTCGTGTCGGGATAGCCATCGGGCCCTGAGGGCTGCCAGAGCGGCTGGCCCATCACGCCGAGCGGACCTGCGATCTGGCCGAAATCCGGCTTGCGGCCGAGCGCCCGGAAGGCGGCGACTAGGAACTCCTGCGGCGTGCGCAGCTTGGTCGCAGGCGCGGCCCACGCGAGTTCCGATGCGACCAGTGCCCGCGAGAGCGCAGCAAGGTCGCCGCCTGTCTCGCGGAAGACGCGAGCGAGCTCCGCGACCAGCGCCTGTGGTGGCTCGTCGGCGACGAAATGACGGGCGAGCTTGCGGGCGAGGAAGGCGGCGGTGCTCGGATGGCGAGCGAGATCGGCGAGCGCCGCCATGCCCTTTTCCTTGCCGTCCTGCCGGTAGATCTTCCCGAGCAGCCTCTGGCCGCCGGGGTCGTGCAGGCCAGGATTGAAGGCGAAGGAGCCGGGGAAGCCGAGGCGGGCATCGCGCCCGACGACCGTCCAGCCGGTGATGATCCGCGCCAGGCTGGTGACGTCACCTTGTGTATAGCCGCCGGAAACGCCGAGCGTGTGCAGCTCCATGATCTCACGGGCGAGGTTCTCGTTGAGGCCACGGCCACGACGCTTGCCGGCGCGCGAATCCGGGCCGATCGAGAGCTGGTTGTCGAGGAAATTGAGCATCGCCGGATGGCTCTCGACCGCGATCAACAGCTCCTCGAAGCGGCCGAAGATGTTGGGACGGATCGCCTCGCGTTCGAAGGCGCCGGCCATGGCGCGCACGAAATTGCCCTTGGCGACCGAGATGCAGAAATGGTTCGACCAGAACTGCACAAGCCGCTCGGCGAAGCCGGTCTCCGCCTCCAGCGCGCCCTGGACGCGGGCGACCGCTTCCTCGCGATAGATCGTCTGCGGAAACTGCGGAACCGGCTGCGTCGGCGCCGTCATCTGGCCTTGTGGCTGGCCGGGGGCCGGTGGCGCCGCGGCGACCTGCACGCTCTGCCCTATGCCCTGCCCGGCTACCCGACGCGCTTCACGCGCCGCGCGCTCCTCATCCTCGAAAGCATAGAGCGCCCGGCCGATCGGCGCAGCGCCAGAGAAGCTGACGCGCGGCTGGGCAGCGCCTTCGCTGCGAATCTCCGCGAGCAAGCACTCGCGTACATCCCCCGGCGCTCCGCCCTGCCCCGGCTTCAGGCCGAGCCCGAAGCGCTGCAGCGCCAGCACCTTCTGACTTGGCTCGGAGCGATCCGCCATGCTCTCGCCTTCCGCCATCCGCGTCGCCGATCATAGGCTCCACTGCAACTATGGCGAAAGCCCGGCCGACTCCTCAATCGCTCCAGAGACGGGAAAGACCGCCGTTCCTTGCGGAACGGCGGTCTCCCGCTGATCGGAAGATCAGTCCGGGTCACATCGCCGGCAACGCCGCGACATCACGCACCGGTGCGGTGAGCCCGCTGATCTTGCCGACCATCGTGGCCTTGCCCGTAGCGAGATCGACCTTGTGGAGACCGCCATCGGCGACCAGCCAGCCGGTGTTCGTGCCGTCGGCGGCCGTCTCGATGTCGAAGGCGATCGCCTTGGGTGTGACGCCGAGCTTGCCGATGGCGCCGAGCACGCCGTCATTCGGCGGCGCCTGCTTCAGCAGTCCGCCGATCTTGCCGTCGATGTCGTAGAGCGCCGTCTCCTTGGTGCCCTTGACCGAGTTGCTGTAAGCGCCGGCGATGACCATCGGCGTCTCACCCTTGTGCATGTCGGTCTCGGCGAACTTCAGCTTGCCGTCGACCGTAGTCTTGCCGTCGTCGACATTGACCCGAAGGTTGGTGCCGTCGGCGCCGATCACGCGCAGCCGGTCGGCAGCCGGGTTGAAGTCGACCGTCGCCATCGTGCCGGCGGCGAGCACCGTGTCCATCTTCGACTTCATCGTCGCCTTGCCGGCCTGGTCGATTGTGTAGATCGTGCCGTCGGTCGCGAGGGCGTAAAGCATGCCGTCGGCGGGGCGGACGTCGATGCCGGCGATCTTGCCGTTGATGCCGGTGACCTTCATCGACTTGCCGGCCTTCTGGGTCGCGGTGTCGACCATGGTGAGCGTGTCGTCGCCGGTCAGCGCGGCGAGCATGCCGGCCTGGGCTGCGCTCGCCGCAGCGAAGGTCGTGGCGAGAATGGTGGATGCGAGAAGCAGGTTGCGAGCCTTGGTCATTGGATGTCCTCCGGTTCGTGTCGCGATCTCAAAAAAGGGTCGGCCTGCGCCTGCTTTGGCGCGGCACCCATGGCGGATAGCGACTGAATCGCAGGCCAGATGCGGACGAAAAAATAAAAGCTCAGATCGCATCCAAGGCCGCAGCTATCGCGTAACAATGGGCTCGCCGCATCCGTGAGGACGGCCGATAGCGGGGAGAGGAATGGCGACGGACGCTACGCAACCGCGACAGGCCGGCGAGATTGAAACCGCGCTGCTCGCTTGCGCCGCCGGCGATAAATCAGCGCTCAAACGCATCTACGAGGTGGAGTCGCCGCGTATGCTCGGTGTGGCGCAGCGTCTGCTGAAGCGCCGCGCCCTGGCGGAGGAAGCGGTGCAGGATGCGTTCGTGCTGGTCTGGAGACATGCCGCCCGCTTCGACCCGGAACGCGGCGCCGGCCTGACCTGGATCTACGCCATCCTGCGCAACCGTTCACTCTCGATCCTGCGCGACGAGAAGCGGACCGAGACGAGCGACACACCGATCGCCGAGGAGACCGCGAGCGAGGAGGATGATCCGGAGACCGTGATGTCGAAACTCTCCGACGCCACAGCTCTGCGCGCCTGCCTCGAGATGCTGCCGCCGCAGCGGCGCGGCCTGGTGCTGCTCGCCTTCGTCCAGGGGCTGACCCATGGCGAGATCGCCGGGCGCCTCAAGCTGCCGCTCGGCACCGTCAAATCCTGGATCCGCCGTTCGCTGCTCTCGCTGAAGGAGTGCCTCGGATGAGCCCCGCCGCCGACGCAACCTCACCCGAATACAACGCGCTCGCGGGCGAATACGTCCTTGGCCTGCTCGAAGGCCAGGAGCGCGATGCCGCAGAGCATCGCCTGGAGCAGGACAGCGCCTTCGCGACCGCCGTCGAACGCTGGCGCCGCCATTTCGCAGCGCTTGACGCCACAGCTACGCCGATCACGCCCCCCGCTGACCTCTGGTCCCGGATCGAGGCCGGAATAGCGGGTCTCATCCAGCCGGCAGCCTCGGCAGCGACGCTGCGCCCGGCCACGGCCGGCCCCGGCCGCCTTGCGGAGTGGTGGAACAGCCTCTTCGTCTGGCGCGGCGCTGCCTTCGCTGGCGCGCTGGCGACCATCCTGCTGGCAGTCGGTCTCGTCGGCGCACTCGATCGCGCCAAGCGTCAACCTCTGATGGTTGCTGTGCTGCTGACCGACAGCAACGCCGCCGCCGCCGTGGTGCACACCTTCGCCGACGGCCGCGTCGAGATGCTGCCCTTGCAGAGCATCGACGTACCGGCTGGCAAGGCGCTGGAGATCTGGACGTTGTGGGACCGCGCCGTCGGCCCGCGCTCCGTCGGCCTGATCGACCGCGCCCGTTCGACACCGCTCAGGCTCGACAATCTGCCGCTCGGCAAGGACCAGCTCTTCGAGATCACACTCGAGCCCGCGACCGGCTCGCCGACCGGCCGGCCGACCGGCCCAATCATCGCCAAGGGCACGACCTCACAGAGGCTGTAGGATTCCTTTGCGAAAGGCTGATCACCGGGCTCCTCCCTTCCCCCTTGTGGGGAAGAGTATGGGATGGGGGGCGAACGACCGGGTGATCGGTGGATCGTAAAAGCGGATCGGCCCGATTCCCGGCGAGTTCGCTTCGACTTTGCGCCCCCCACCCCTGCCCCTCCCCACAAGGGGGAGGGGTTCCCCGCGCCTTGTCTGGTTTCGCAGAGAAATCCTATAGGGAGGAGCCCTCGCCAGAGCTGCCTACTGCATGTCGGCGAATGCCTTCTTCAGGCGCTCGGCGGCCTCGATCACGACGGAACGCTGGGTCGCGAGGTTGAAGCGCAGGAAGCTGTCGCCGCCGGAGCCGAAGCTCGTCCCGTGGTTCACCGCGATCTTCGCCTGCTTCTCGACGCGGGCGATGAACTCCTTGGCATCCATGCCGGTACCGGCGAAATCGACCCAGGCGAGGTAAGTCGACTCCAGCGGCATCGAGCGGATACCGGGAATGCTGCCGACCGCCTCGTCGAAGAGCCGGCGGTTGCCGTCGAGATAGGCGACCAGGGAATCGACCCAGGCTGCGCCCTGCGGGCTGTAGGCAGCCGTCGACATCTCCATGCCGAAGGAGTTGGGCGAGATGCCGAGCGCATTCATCCGGGCGCGGAACGGAGCGCGCAGTGCCTCATCCGGGATGATGACATTGCCGACATGGGCACCGGCGATGTTGAAGGTCTTGGTCGTCGCGGTCATCATCACCAGGCGACCAAGGATCTCCGGCGCCGCATTGGCCATGACCGTGTGCTTGTAGCCGGGCATGACGAGGTCGTGATGGATCTCGTCCGAGACCAGGATCAGGTCTTGGCGGACGCAGAAATCGGCGATCTGCCTGAGCTCATCGCGGCTCCAGACCCGGCCGCCGGGATTATGCGGCGAGCACAGGATCAGCATGCGCTCCTTGCCGGTCATCTGCGCATCCCAGGCGGGGATGTCGAGGACATAGCGGCCATCCTCCTGCGCGAGCCGGCATTCGACGACATCGCGGCCCGCCGCCTTAATGACGCGGGCGAAGGCGTGATAGACCGGCGTCATCAGCACGACGCCGTCGCCCGGCCTGGTATAGGCGTCGACGCAGAGCGCGGTGCCGTTGACCAGCCCGTGGGTGGTGAAGATCGCCTGCGGCTCGACCACCCAGCCATGGCGCTCCTTCATCCACCAGCGGATGGCGTCGCTGTTCGTCCGCTCGTCGCCGAAATAGCCGTAGACGCCATGGGCCGCCATCGCCTCGACCGCAGCCTGGACGCAAGCTGGCGGGCGGAAATCCATGTCGGCGACCCACATGGCGATGCCGTCGGAAACCGGGACGCCGTAGATGGCTTCCATCTTATCCCATTTGGCGCAGTTGCTGCCGCGGCGGTCGATCCACAGGTCGAAGTTCTGAGCGATGTTCATGATGGCTCTCGATGCGTCGCCGGGCAGGCCGACATCATCGCATACCAAGAAAATTCTTCTCCGCCAGCAGCGTTTCACGCAATTCCAATCTACCGTGACGGTCTGGCTTGGCCTCGGCGCTTGCGCAATCTCGCTCGCCAAGGCATGGCGAAACCACTTTGGAGGCTGCTATAGGCCGGTCATGAGCCTGCCAGCGCCCCTGATCGAAACCCTCGGTTCAGTCGCCGTGATCATGGAGGTGGCACGCGATCCCTGGTGGATCATCGCCAGCGCCGCGGCAGCCCTTCACGGCGCCAGCCCGATTACCGTTGCCGATGTCGACGTCCTGCTCAGCGTCGCGGATATCAGCCGCATCCTGCCGGCTCTCGGGATCGAGCCCTATCAGGGGCTGCCGAACCCACTATTTCGCTCGACGATCCTGGCCAAGTGGCTGGCGCCGCCCGTGCCCGTCGATCTCATGGCCGGCTTCGAGCATCGCGTCGGCGAAGCGTGGCATCCGGTCCGGCCAGCGACTCGGCAGGCGGTCACCGTCGGCGCGGCAACCGTCTATGTTCCCGAGCGGAATGAGCTCAAGCGCATCATCGAAAGTTTCGGCCGCCCCAAGGACCTCGAGCGCGCCCGCCTGCTCGCAGCGTCTACATGACCACGGTGATCGTCTCGGCCGCGCGTGTCAGCCCGGTATAGAGCCAGCGGGCCCGGTGCTCGCGGAAGGCGAAGGCCTCGTCGAACATGACGATGTTGTCCCATTGCGAGCCTTGCGCCTTATGCACGGTGAGCGCGTAGCCGAAGGTGAACTCGTCGGTGTGGCGGCGCAGCTCCCAGGGCACTTCGTCCTCGGTGCCGTCGAAGAAGTTCGGCATGACCGAGACCTTGACCGGCTTGCCGCCGGTGTCGTCCTCCGGCGTCACCCGCATGGTGATGAGACCCTTCTTCGAAGTCTTGAGCTCCTGCACGATCCAGGCGCCGCCGTTGAGCAGCCCCTTGCTCTTGTCGTTGCGCAGGCAGACCAGCTTCTCGCCGACAGCCGGGACATTGGCGACATGGCCCATGAGCTGGCGCATGCGGGCATTGTATTGCCGGCGCGTCTTGTTGAGGCCGACCAGCACCTGATCGGCCGACAGCACGATCTCGGGCGTGATCTCAGCGCGCCGGATGATACGGCTCGCGCCATAGTCGCCGATCTCGAGCCGCCCGCCCTCGCGGACGATCATCGACATGCGCACGATCGGGTTGTCGGCCGCCTGGCGGTGGACCTCGGTCAGCATCACGTCCGGCTCGACTTCGGTGAAGAAGCCGCCGCCCTTGACCGGCGGCAGCTGCGCCGGATCGCCGAGCACCAGTACCGGCGTGCCGAAGGACAGCAGATCGCGGCCGAGATCCTCGTCGACCATCGAGCATTCGTCGATGATGATCAGCTTGGCCTTGGCGGCAGCACTCTCGCGGTTGAGCACGAAGGTCGGGCTCTCCTCGTCGACGCCACGCGAGCGGTAGATCAGTGAATGGATGGTCTGCGCGCCCTCGCAGCCCTTGTTGCGCAGGACGAGCGCGGCCTTGCCGGTGAAGGCGGCGAAGACGACGGTGCCGTCGACCCCTTCGGCGATATGGCGGGCGAGCGTGGTCTTGCCCGTGCCGGCATAGCCGAACAGGCGAAAGAGCTGCGGCGAGCCGGTCTTGAGCCAATCGGCCACGGCGGCGAGCGCCGCGTCCTGCTGCGGTGACCAGCTCATGGGGAGATGCACATGCTTTCGGGCATGGCGCACATGGCCGCGAGTCGGCCGGCCGTGGCAAGCCGGTTCAGGCGGCGCGCAGGCGCCTGGCGAACTCGTCGGCCTCAGCCTGCAGGGCCGAGATCCGCTCGTCGAGCTGGCGCGCGCCACTCGCGCCCTGCTCGGCATGGGCAGTGGTCTGGACGCCGGCGCCGGCGATCGTCGTCACCGCGGCGGCAGCCTGCCCAGTGACCACCGAGATGCGGGCGATGGTCTCGCCCAGGCCCTGCAACAGGCCGGTATGCGAGGCGACCATGGTCGAGATCTCGGTGCTCGCCTGCTCGACCGCGCCGGCGCGGCTAGCGATCCCGATGATTGCCTGAGCGGCTTGCGACAGTGCCGCGTCCACAGTCGCGATACGAGCCGAGATCTGCGCCGTCGCGTCGGCGGTCTGCGTCGCCAGGGCCTTCACCTCGCTGGCGACGACGGCAAAACCGCGGCCCTGTGCGCCCGCTCGCGCCGCCTCGATCGTGGCGTTGAGCGCGAGCAGGTTGGTCTGCCGCGCGATCGCCTCGATCAGCTGGACGACGTCGCGGATCTTGCCGGCGTTCTCGGTCAGCCGGCCAACCAGACCGACCGTGCCGGCCGCGTCGCGGGTCGCCAAACTCGCGGTCTCCGAGACGCGCCTGACCTCGCGATTGATCTGCTCGACGACCTCTTCCAGCCGCACCGCGGCATCGGCGATGCGTTCGGCCTCCTCGCCTGCCCCGGCGACCGCCTGCGCAGCAGCACTGCCGCTATGCGATATCTGCCCGGCACGAGCGGCAGATTCGGTGAGAGCCGCGCGCAGGCCTTCGCTCAGCCGGCCGATATCGGCGAGCAGGCGGCCGATCCGCGCCTCGAACTCCTGCGCGATCTTGTGCAACTCGTCGGTGCGCCGCTGCTGATGCTGTTGCGACAGGTCGGCTTCGGCATCGCGCGTGACAAGGGTGGCGCGGACCTCGCTCAGCGTCCGCACCGTGCGGGCGAGCTCGCCGATCTCATCGCGGCGCTTGCGATGCGGCACGTCGACGACCCGATTCGACGATGTCGCCAGCTTGATCGTATCCATCAATTCGCGCAGCGGCCGGGTCAGATGCGCCCTGAGCAGGAAGATCGCCAGCAGCCCGCCGGCGAGCGGCAAGCCCGCGGCAATCACGATGACACGCAACCTCACCTGCGAGGCGAGATTCTGCGCGCGCGCCGCAGCGATCCCGGCCTGCCGGTCGAGTTCGTCGCGCATGGCCGAGGTCACCAGCATGATCTGGCGGACATTCTCCTTGGCGGCATCGGCTGAGGCCTCGATCAATGCCGCCTTCGGCGAGACCCTGCGGCCGATCTCGACGATGTCGCGCTGGAAATCGATGAAGGTCCGGATGCGCGCGCCCAGAGTCGCGTTGGATTGCAGTACATTTGCCGGCAAGGAAGACATCAGATTGGCGCGAGCCGCGTCCACAAGCTCAACGGCCGCATCGAGCTGATCGAGTGCCTGCTCGACCGCGCGCGGCTCGGTCGCGTCCTCGAAGCGGCTGAGCAGCGAAGCCTGCGCGACGCGGCTCGAGAGCAGCGCGGCCTTGTTGGCGAGCTGCTGCCCGCCAAAGGCCTCGCGGTCGATCTCGTGAACCGAATCGAGGCCGCGCACGGCGCTGGCGAGACCGAGCGCCGCCGCGATCCCGAAGATCGCGAACAGCACCGTGATCTTCGCCGTCAACCCGAACCGTCGCATTGCTTCCACCGCCAAAGCCGAGCGGCCGACTTCTCGCAGCTGCGAAGCAAACAGATACTTAACGGAGCCAGCTAACTACTTCAAATACCTTAAATTTTAAGCTTGACAACGCCCCCTGCGCGAGTCCGCGATCATCGGCACTCAGAGCGCGAACCGCATCAGCGGACGACCGGGCTTCTGCCGGGCAACCTCGACGAAACCGGCGCGCTGAAACACGCTTTCTGGACCGACATAGAGCCCGTCGGCGCTGCGCTTGCCCTCATTGTCCATCGGCGCGGCCTCGACCAGGCGCGCGCCGCTCGCCCGTGCGAATTCCACCCCGCCGGAGAGCAACGCAGCCGTGACGCCCTGGCCACGAAAACCCTTGCGGACGAAGAAGCAGGACGCCGCCCAGTTGCGCTCGTCCTCGACCGGAGCATCGGGCAAAGGCGTCGAAGCACGGCGCGGGTTATTCCACTCAGGGATATGCGCCCGCGGCCCGATCTGCAGCCAGCCGACCGCGATATCGCCGGCGAAGGCGAGCACGCCCGGTCGTGGGCCCTTTCTCACTCGCTCCTCGAAAAGCTGCCGCGCGCCCTCTCCCAGTAGCGGCTTGCGCAGCTTCGGCGGCATGCGGAAATGAATGCACCAGCAGCCATAGCAAGGCCCCTGCGGGCCGAAGAGATCCTCCAGCGCCGGCCAATGCTCCGGCGTCAGTGGAACGACCTGGAAATCAGCCTTCGACACGTCCGCCCTCCTCTCTCGACAGGCCAGCGCAAACAGGAGAGGAATGACGCGCCGCCTTAAAGGCGGCCGCCAAGCCGCCCGGAGGCTTCTTCCATGTCATTCGAACTCTTCGCCGCCTATCTCGTCGCCTGCTTCGTCATCGTGATCGTGCCCGGCCCGACGGTGACGCTGATCATCGCCAACAGCCTGAAGCATGGTAGCCGCGCCGGGCTTCTCAACATGGCAGGAACCCAGGCCGGGCTGGTAATCATGATCGCGATCGTCGGCATCGGTCTGAGTTCGGTGATCGCCGCGATGGGCCACTGGTTCGACTGGGTCAGGCTCGCCGGCGCCGCCTATCTGATCTGGCTGGGCTGGAAGATGTATCGCAGCGCGGGCGAGATCACCGAGGGCGCGACCGAGGCGCGCCCGCCGCGTGGCGGCTTTTTCCTGCAGGGACTGTTGGTGGCGCTGAGCAACCCGAAGACGCTGGTCTTCTTCGGCGCCTTCTTCCCGCAATTCCTCGATCCGGCGCGCGACTATGCCACCCAGATCGCGATCATGGGTGCGATCGCGATGCTGTTCGCGGCTGTCAGCGACAGCGCCTATGCGATCCTCTCCGGCCGGGCCGGACGCTTCCTGTCGCAGAAGCGCGTCCGGTTGATGTCGAAGTTCAGCGGCGGCTTCCTGATCGGCGGCGGGCTCTGGCTCGCCTCGACCCGCGGCAACTGAGGCCTACCAGGGAATCGCCTCGCCCTTCCAGTTGCGAAAGCTATTGGTCTGGGCCATGCCCGAGGCGTCGATCGTCGCGATCAATCCGGCGGCGCTCTCCGTCGGCGGGATATCGGCGCCGCCGCCGCCCATATCGGTGCGAACCCAGCCGGGATGGAAGAGCAGCACCGCGACCTCGCTGTCGCGCACGGCGTTACCGAAGCTGACCATGACCATGTTCACCGCGGCCTTCGAGGAGCGATAGGCGATCGCGCCGGACGGGTTGCGGCCGAGAGAGCCCATCTGGCTCGAGATCGTCACGATCTTGCGGCCCGAGCCCGCCTCGACATTGGGCAGGAAGGCCTGCGCCACCCGCAGTGGCGCATAGACATTGACCTCGAAGACCTCGCGCCAGGCCTTGAAATCCATGTCGAGCGCCGATTGCCGGTCACGCGGGCCGTAGACGCCGGCATTGTTGACGAGCACGTCGATCGGCCGGCCATCGAGCGCCTGCTTGGCCGCGGCGATGCTCCTGTCGGAGGTGACGTCGAGCTCGAGCGGGGTCAGCGTCCCGGCTTGCCCGCCGGCAACCTCAGCCAGAGCTCCGCCCCAGGGATCGCGCGCCGCGGCGACGACATGGTCCCCTCGCCGCAGCAATTCCATCGTCAACGCCAGGCCGATGCCGCGATTGGCACCGGTGATCATCCAGGTCTGGGGCATGGTCGGTCTCCGTCTCAGAGCCTTCAGATAGGCGTGATGCGCGTCTTAGTCATCCGGCGGCGAACCCTGTAGTTCTGTGGCGCTTGCATGAATATGCGACAGATCCTATTTGAATATCCATCAGGAGACGATCCATGCCGCTCTATATTCGCGACGATGCCGTGGATGCCCTGGCCGAGCGTGTACAACGGGCGACCGGCGTGCGTACCAAGACCGAAGCCGTTAAGGCCGCGCTAGAGAACGAGTTGGCACGCATCGAGGCGGACAAGCCACTGCGGCAACGTCTCGCGCGCAGCCTCGCCCTCGCCGATGCCATGGGTGAGGCGCCGGGCGATTTCGACATGAAGCGCTTCACTGACGAGATGTGGGGCGAGCGCTGATGTACCTAGACGCATCAGCGATCGTCGCGATCCTTGGTCGCGAATCCGACGCGGAAGCACTGATCGAGCAGATGGAAGCGGCCACAACTCCTCTGAGCGTGTCACCGCCAGGGCTGTTCGAAGCGATTCTCGGCCTCGCCGCAAAGAAGGCGCAAGCCACAGGCCGCGAGCTCGATGCGGAGACAATCACCCACGCCGAAGCGAGCGTCCGGCAGTTTGTCGCCGATCTCGACGCCGAGGAGATGTCCGTGACGCCGGACATCGGCCGCGCCGCGATCGAGGTAGCGAAGCGCTATAGCCGCGCGGTCGGCAACCCGGCCGCGCTCAATTTCGGCGACTGCTTTGCCTATGCCTGCGCCCGCAGCCGCGATTTGCCCCTGCTATACAAGGGCAACGATTTCGCGCAGACGGATCTGGCTTGAGCCTCAACCCTTGCGCTTTCCATAGCCCCCGGCCGTCGGCGTGATCACGGTGACCGCTTCGCCCGCCTGGAGCAGCGTCTGGTCTGAGGGCTTGAGCTCCTCGACCGCGCCCGAAAGGCGTCGGACCAGCGTCCTGCCGAGTTCTCCCGGCTCGCCGCCCTTCATGCCGAAGGGCCTGACCTTGCGGTGCGAGGCGAGGATGGCGCAGTCCATCGTCTTGAGGAAACGGATGGTGCGGCTGGTGCCGTCGCCGGCATTCCATTCGCCCTTGCCGCCCGACCCCAGGCGGATGTGGAAATCCTCCAGCACGACCGGGAAGCGCGTCTCCAGGATCTCCGGGTCGGTCAGGCGCGAATTGGTCATGTGGACATGGACGCCCGAGGTGCCGTTGAAGCCCGGCCCGGCCGGCGAGCCCGAGCAGATCGTCTCATAATACTGGTACTGGTCGTTGCCGAAGGTCAGGTTGTTCATCGTGCCCTGCGAGGACGACATCGCCTCGAGCGCGCCGAACAGGGTGTTGGTCACGGCTTGGCTGACCTCGACATTGCCGGCGACCACGGCAGCCGGGTAGCGCGGCGCCAGCATCGAGCCCTCCGGCACGATCACCTTGATCGGCCTGAGGCACCCCGCGTTCATCGGGATCGCATCGTCGACCATGACGCGGAAGACATAGAGCACGGCGGCGCGGGTCACCGGCGCCGGCGCGTTGAAATTGTCCGGCCGCTGCGGCGAGGTGCCGGTGAAGTCGACGGTCGCCTCGCGCTTGTCGCGATCGATGGTGATCTTCACCTTGATCGCGCAGCCCTGATCCATCGGATAGGTGAACTCGGAATCATGCAGCCGGGTCAGCAGGCGGGCGACGCTCTCGGCGGCATTGTCCTGGACATGGCCCATATAGGCCTGGACGACGTCGAGGCCGAAGGAGCGGATCATCTTCTTCAGCTCCGCCACGCCCTTTTCGTTGGCGGCGATCTGCGCCTTCAGGTCGTTGACGTTCTGCACGACGTTGCGGACCGGATAGCGCGCCCCGGTCAGAAGCTTGACCAGATCCTCCTCGCAGAAGCGGCCCTGATCGACGATCTTGAAATTGTCGATATAGACGCCTTCCTCCTCGATATTGGTCGCCAGCGGCGACATCGAGCCCGGCGCGGTGCCGCCGACATCGGCATGGTGGCCGCGGCTCGCGACCCAGAACAGGATCTGCTTGTCCTCATTGTCGAAGACCGGCGTGCAGACCGTGATGTCAGGCAGATGCGTGCCGCCATTATAGGGCGCGTTCAGGCAGTAGACGTCGCCGGGCTTGATCACCGGGTTGTTCTTGATGACGGTCTCGACCGACTTGTCCATCGAGCCGAGATGGACAGGCATATGCGGGGCGTTGGCGACAAGCGAGGCGTCCGACGCGAAGACTGCGCAGGAGAAGTCGAGCCGCTCCTTGATGTTCACCGAATAGGCGGTGTTCTGCAGCGTCACGCCCATCTGCTCGGCGATCGACATGAACAGGTTGTTGAAGATCTCGAGCATGACCGGATCGGCCCTGGTGCCGATCGCGGCGTTCTGGACCAGCGCCTTGCTACGGGTCAGGACGAGGTGGTCCTTCGCCGTCAGCTTGGCGGTCCAGCCATCCTCGACCACGACGGTCTGGTTCGGCTCGATCACGATGGCCGGGCCGGCGATGCCCTGCCCCCGTGCCATCGCCTCGCGCCGGACGATCGCCGCCTCGTGCCACTGCCCCTTGGAGAAGAAGCGGGTGCGCTCGGCGATTCCGGGCTCGCCGGCATTCTCGGCGGCCGCAGCCTCCTCAAAACGGGCGCCGCCACCGACGGCCTCGACCTCGACCGCCTCGACGACCAGCGCCTTGGTCTCATCCATGAAGCCGAAGCGGGCCTTGTGCGACGCCTGGAAAGCGTCCTGCATCTCGGCGCGGCTGCCGAAGGGCGTCGCGATCGCGGTGTCGGTGCCGGCATAGCGGATATGGGCGCGGACATGGATGGCGATGTCGCCTGCGGGAACGCCCTGGCCGGCGACCTCGGCCGTGGTTTCGGCGCCCAGTCGCTCAGCAACGACGGCGACTGCCGCCTTGGCCTCTGCGTCGAGCGGCACGTCGAGCGCTGCGGTGCGGGTGGCACGGATCTCGGCGAGGCCCATGCCATAGGCCGAGAGCAGGCCGGAGAACGGGTGCAGCAGCACGGTCTTGATGCCGAGCGCATCGGCGACGAGGCAGGCATGCTGGCCGCCGGCGCCGCCGAAGGAGTTCAGCGCATAGCGCGTGATGTCGTAGCCGCGCTGGACCGAGATCTTCTTGATCGCCTCGGCCATGTTGGCGACGGCGATCTGGACAAAGCCGTCAGCGACCTCCTCGGGCGAGCGACCATCACCGACCTGCGCCGCCAGCGTCGCGAATTTCCCGCGCACCGTTTCGACATCGAGCGCCTGGTCCTGGCCGGGACCGAAGATCGCCGGGAAATAGGACGGGATCAGCTTGCCGACCATGACGTTCGCGTCGGTCACGGCGAGCGGCCCGCCGCGGCGATAGGCGGCCGGGCCGGGATTGGCGCCGGCGGAATCGGGGCCGACGCGGAAGCGCGACCCGTCATAATGCAAAATGGACCCTCCACCTGCAGCAACGGTGTGGATCAGCATCATCGGGGCACGCATGCGCACGCCGGCGACCTCGGTCTCGAAGGCGCGCTCGTATTCGCCGTCGAAATGAGCGACGTCGGTCGAGGTGCCGCCCATGTCGAAGCCGATGACCTTGTCGAAGCCGGCCGAGCGACCGGTCTCGGCGAGGCCGACGACGCCGCCGGCCGGGCCGGACAGGATCGCGTCCTTGCCCTGGAACAGCTCGGCAGCGGTCAGGCCGCCCGAGGACATCATGAACATCAGCCGCGCGCCGGTACGGGCGATGTCGAGCTCTTCCGAGACCTGCGCGACATAGCGGGCGAGGATCGGCGAGAGATAGGCGTCGACCACGGCGGTATCGCCGCGCCCGACCAGCTTGATCAGCGGCGAGACCTCATGGCTGACCGAGACCTGCGGGAAGCCGATCTCGCGGGCGACCTTGGCGGCAAGCTGCTCATGCGCCGGATAGCGGTAGCCGTGCATGAAGGCGATCGCGACGGCGCGGAAACCGGCATCGTATTGCGCCTGCAAGGCGGCGCGGATCGCGGCTTCGTCGGCGGCCTTCTCGACCGAGCCGTCGGCGAGCACGCGCTCCTCGACCTCGACCACGGCGTCGTAGAGCTGCTCGGGCTTGATGATCTCCTTGGCGAAGATATCGGGCCGGGCCTGGTAGCCGATGCGCAGCGCGTCGCGAAAACCCTTGGTGGTAACGAGCAGGGTGCGATCGCCCTTGCGCTCGAGCAGCGCGTTGGTCGCGACCGTCGTGCCCATGCGGACTTCGCCGACCGTGCCGGCCGGGATCGGCTCGCCGGCCTTGAGGCCGAGATGGTCGCGGATACCCTGGACGGCAGCGTCGCGATAGGCGCCGGGATTCTCGGAGAGCAGCTTGCGGGCATGTAACTTGCCTGCAGGATCGCGGCCGATCACGTCAGTGAAGGTGCCGCCACGGTCGATCCAGAAGTCCCAACGGCCGCTCGTCATCTGATCCCCCGATTATTGGCCATAGTGGCTCTTTGACGTTTCATCGATAAATCGTCGATGAAACGTTGACAAGCTCATTTCGCCGATTAGGATCGGCTTTGCGATCGGGACATGGCTGAGGGGCCGGGCCGATCTAGGGGAGGCTTTCATGACGGGACCGGTCCTGGCAACCGCTGCTTTGCGCATGACGCAATCGGCTGGCGCGGCGACATGCCGTCCGGAGGCGCGCGCATGATCCGCCGCTTCCTCGACGCGCTCTACCTCTTCGCCGGCTACGCCGCCGGCCTCTTCCTGATCGCGATCCTCGTCCTGATGATGGGGCTGTCGATCGGCCGCGAGGTCGGCTTCAACATCCCGGCAGGCGACGATTTCGCGTCCTGGTGCATGGCGGCGATGGCCTTCCTCGGCCTCGCCCACACCTTCAAATCCGGCGAGATGATCCGGGTCGGCCTGCTGATCGATCACTTCCAGGGCCGCAAGCGCTGGCTCTTCGAGTGCTTTTCGCTGATCCTCGGCCTCGGCTTCGCCGGCTTCTTCGCCTGGCACGCCGTGGTGATGACCTGGCAGTCCTACGAGTTCAACGACGTCGCCGGCGGTGTCGTCGCCATGCCGATGTGGATCCCGCAGCTCGGCTATTCCGGCGGCCTCGTCATCCTGTTCATCGCCATGTTCGACGAGTTCGTCCATGTCGTGCTGCGTGGCCAGCCGCCGCGCTACGAGAAGCCGCCGCCGCAAACCGACGAGGAAATCGTCGAGCGCGCCATGGCGAGCGGGGTCTGACACGATGGCGATGATTGAAATCTCCGCGCTGCTGCTCGTCCTGCTCGTCGTCCTGCTGGCGGGTGGCGTCTGGATCGCGATCTCGCTGATGGCCTGCGGCTGGGTGGCAATGCAGTTCGTCGCCGGTGGCATCCCGGCCGGCTCGGTGCTCGCGACGACGATCTGGGGCAATAGCGCCTCGTGGACACTCGCCGCCCTGCCGCTCTTCATCTGGATGGGCGAGATCCTCTATCGAACACGGCTGTCGGAAGAGATGTTCCGCGGCCTCGCGCCCTGGCTGAACTGGCTGCCCGGCCGGCTGATGCACGTCAACGTGCTGGCCTGCGGCATCTTCGGCTCGGTATCAGGCTCCTCGGCTGCGACCTGCGCCACCGTCGCCAAGATCGCGCTCCCCGAGCTGAAGCGCCGCGGCTATGATGAGAAGCTCGCACTTGGCTCGCTCGCCGGCGCCGGCACGCTCGGCATCCTGATCCCGCCCTCGATCACCATGGTGGTCTATGCGGTGGCGGCCAACGTCTCGATCATCCAGGTCTTCCTGGCCGGCTTCCTGCCGGGCCTGCTCGTGATGGCGCTCTATTCCGGCTACATCATCGTCTGGCACATGC
Organism: Allobosea sp. Tri-44; assembly: GCF_004123845.1. Classification (GTDB taxonomy): domain Bacteria; phylum Pseudomonadota; class Alphaproteobacteria; order Rhizobiales; family Beijerinckiaceae; genus Allobosea. The sequence continues at coordinate 628,509 of NZ_NBDP01000030.1, forward strand.
TGCACCCCGACAAGGCACCGCCGGCCGAGCCGAAGATGGCGCTGCGCGACAAGCTCAGGGAATCGGCCAATCTCATCCCCTGCATGCTGCTGATCGCGCTGGTCTTCCTGTCGCTGCTGCTAGGCTGGGCGACGGCGACGGAATGCGCCGCCTGGGGCGTGCTCGGCTCCTTCGGCATCGCCTGGTGGTCTGGCTCGCTGACCAAGGAAGCCTTCTGGCTGAGCGTAATGGGCACGACGCGGATCACCTGCATGATCATGCTGATCCTCGCCGGCGCCTCCTTCATGTCGACCTCGATGGCCTATACCGGCATCCCGGCCGCGCTCGCCGCCTGGGTCGACTCGCTGCACCTGTCGCCCTATGCGCTGATCGCCGCGCTCACCGTGATGTACATCATCCTCGGCGCCGCGCTCGATGGCATCTCGATGATCGTGCTGACGACCGCGATCGTGCTGCCAATGATCAAGGCTGCCGGCTTCGACCTGGTCTGGTTTGGCATCTTCCTGGTGCTGATCGTCGAGATGGCGGAGGTCTCGCCGCCGGTTGGCTTCAACCTGTTCGTGCTGCAGACCATGTCGGGCAAGGATTCGAACACGGTCGCGCTCGCCGCCCTGCCCTTCTTTTTTCTACTGGTCGCCGCTGTGGCGATCATTACGATCTTCCCGCAGATCGTGATGGTCCTGCCCGAACTCGCCTTTCCGAAATGACGCGCAACCACCACCAAGAGGGAACGGAGAACACAATGAAGCGCAGCGATTTCATCAAGGGCATGCTCGTCGCCGGCGTCGCCGCCGCGAGCCTCTCACTCGCCGCCCCAGCCGCTTTCGCCCAGGCGAAATGGAACCTGCCGGCGGCCTACCCGTCGGACAATCCGCACAGCGAGAACCTCGCCACCTTCGCCAAGGACGTCGAGGCGGCGACATCAGGCAAGCTCTCGATCACGGTCCACGCCAACGCCTCCCTGTTCAAGGCGCCGGAGATCAAGCGCGCCGTCCAGACCGGCCAGGCCCAGATGGGTGAGGTGCTGATGTCGCTGCACGAGAACGAGGATCCGATCTTCGGCATCGACGTCGTGCCGTTCCTGGCGACCTCCTTCACCGAGTCGAAGAAGCTCTATGCGGCCTCGAAGGCGGCGGTCGAGAAGAAGCTCGACAGCCAGGGCATCAAGCTCCTGTTCATGGTCCCCTGGGCGCCGCAGGGCGTCTACGCCAAGAAGGAGATCAACACGATCGAGGACATGAAGGGCCTGAAATGGCGGGCCTACAATGTCGGCACGACCCGCCTCGGCGAAATCCTCGGCATGCAGTCGGTGACGATCCAGGCGGCCGAGCTGCCGCAGGCGCTGGCGACCGGCGTGGTCAACTCCTTCATGTCGTCGGGCGGCACCGGCTATGATTCCAAGGCCTGGGAGACGCTGACGCATTTCTATGACGTCCAGGCCTGGATCCCGAAGAACGCCACCTTCGTCAACAAGGCGGCCTTCGCCGCGCTCGACAAGCCGACCCAGGACGCGATCCTCAAGGCCTCGGCCGACGCCGAGGCGCGCGGCTGGAAGACTTGGGAAGAGAAGACCAACTGGTATCTCGACCAGCTCAAGGCCAAAGGCATGAAGGTCAACGCACCGTCGCCCGCCCTCAAGGACGGCTTCAAGAAGGCCGGCGAGACCCTGACCGCCGACTGGCTGAAGAAGGCCGGCGCCGACGGCCAGGCCATCGTCGACGCCTACAAGAAGATGTGAGGCTGGCGACCGCTGTCACGGGCGAGTCGCCTCTTCCCTTCTCCCGGATGGGAGAAGGTGGCGCGGAGCGCCGGATGAGGGCCTGCCGTTTCCGCAGAAGGCGCGGCGGCAACGTTGTCGTCCAACCTTGAGAGGGCAGGCCCTCACCCCTGCCCCTCTCCCATCCGGGAGAGGGGATCCCGCGCTCCATTCGGCACCGCATGATGCACCCCTCCGACGACCTCGGCCCGATCGTCTCATCCGGTCATCTCGCCTCCGGCGCGATGCCGGCGCTGTCGGAGTTCGAGTTCGCGCTGACGATGACCGTCAACGCCTTCCATCGCTGGATGCTGCGCGCCATGACGGCGGCGGGCGTGCCGGAGCTGACGCCGATGGACGTGCTCGTCCTGCACAACGTCAACCATCGCGGCAAGGCCAAGCGCCTCGCCGACATCTGCCTCGTCCTCAACATCGAGGACACGCATCTGGTGAATTATTCGCTGAAGAAGCTCGAGCGCCTGAAGCTCCTGAAAAGTGGGCGCAAGGGCAAGGAGAAGACGGTCGCGATCACGCCGGCGGGCGAAGAGGCCTGCAAGCGCTACGCCCAGATCCGCGAGCAGCTCCTGGTCAAATCGGTGCTCGCGACCGGGGTAGACCCGGCCCGGCTATCCGAGATCGCCGCCGCGATGCGCTCGCTATCAGGCCAGTACGACCAGGCGGCGCGGGCTGCGGCGAGTCTGTGACGTCGGATCGCTCGCTTCTTTAACGCCAGATACTCCGAGCGTCTCAGCGCAGTTTTGGCCTGCTGCGGTCAAAAGCAAAAAACTTATCCCCGGTGCGATTGCCGTGCTTAGTATCCGTGTCCGTCGCGGAGGTCAGCGCACGGATGCTCAGCAGTCGATCGGTCACCGAAAGAAGTCGCACCGAAAGACTGCGACGCAACGCTCTCGCAAGCTACGTCGCCGGCGAGCGGATGCTGGCGGCATTCGAGCGTTTGCGAACGCTGGCAGAAAAAGCCGGCTTCAACCCGGATCAGCCACGGATACCCGCAAACCAATTCGGCGGTGGCCGATGGGCAGATACCGGCGGCGGAGATGGCGTCATTCCGCTTCTGCCGGACTTGCTTTCGATCTTTCCGGAGGCAATCGAGGGCATCGCGACCGATTTCGATCGGACGACGATCGGCGAATCGCCGGCAATCCCAATAGAGCGCCCATCCAATCCAGCTAAGCTGACCGAGGTTACAAGGAACTCGGCCCGCTGGCTGCAACAGGCCAAGACGTCGGGTGCATCAACGCAGGCGCGCGGCTTCATCGGGAAGCTGATGGGCACCGATTGGTTGCGAGGCTACCTGCCGCGGATCACCTCCTATCTGGACGAACCCAAGACCTTGCAGGAACTCGAGGCCGGCGTATCGTCACCTCGCGCCGGCTTCGATGTGCACCACCGCGCTGAACGGACTGCGGCTTTGGTGGACGGTTACCCCAGAGCACTCGTCAACGGCCGCGCCAATCTCGTCCTGATCCCGACGCTGCGGCATTGGGAAATCACTGGCTGGTACATGACACGCAATGAAAGTTATCTGGGCTTGACGCCACGGGAGTATCTGAGAGGCAAGAACTGGGAAGAGCGTCTGCGTATCGGCAATCAGGCGATGAAGCTGCACGGAGTTCTCAAGCCATGAAGAGCGCGGACCTTCGAGAAATGTCGCTTGAACAGCTGGTGCTTCGATTTGTGGAATTTGCCAAGCTGCGCGAGCAGGCCGAGCTCGGCTTCCAGATTGGGAAGCAGAACCGAGCAATTGGAGAAATCTGGCGAATAAACGCCGAGCTCAAGAGCCGACCTGGCGATCAACGGATTGCACTGACCAGCCTATTCAATCATCCCAATCGACAGGTTCGCTGCCAAGCAGCGCTAGCAACGGCTTATGTCGCGCCTACAGCGTCCCGGCAGGTGCTCGAAACGATTATCAAGCTGGGTTGGGAGCCGCAGTCGTCACAAGCTAGGGAGCGGCTGATGGATCTCGATAGCGGCTTCTTCGTGCCATCCTAGAGTCTGTCTGCACATTCTCAGAGGCCTCCTGCTGAGGAGCCCTTCCGGGAAGAGGGAGACCCCTTCCCCCTCAACCTTCCACCAGCCGCCTCGCGATCACCTGCGCCTGGATCTCCGCGGCGCCCTCGAAGATGTTGAGGATGCGGGCGTCGCAGAGCACGCGGCTCACCGGGTATTCCAGCGCAAAGCCGTTGCCGCCATGGATCTGCAGCGCGTTGTCGGCCGCCGCCCAGGCGACGCGGGCACCGAGCAGCTTGGCCATGCCGGCCTCGAGGTCGCAGCGTCGCCCGGCGTCCTTTTCGCGGGCGGCGAAATAGGTGAGCTGGCGGGCGATGACGAGCTCGGCCGCCATCATGGCGAGCTTGTCGGCGACGCGCGGGAAAGCGATCAGAGGCTTGCCGAACTGGATGCGTTCCTGCGCATAGCGCAGGCCGAGATCGAAGGCGCATTGCGCGACGCCAAGCGCCCGCGCCGCGGTCTGTATGCGGGCTGCCTCGAAGGTCTGCATCAACTGCTTGAAGCCCTGGCCCTCGACGCCGCCGAGCAAATTCTCGCCCTTGACCTCGAAACCGTCGAAGGCGAGCTCGTATTCCTTCATGCCGCGATAGCCGAGCACCTCGATCTCGCCGCCGGTCAGGCCCGCGACCGGGAACGGGTCGGCGTCGGTGCCGCGCGGCTTCTCGGCGATCAGCATGGAGAGGCCGCGATAGCCCGGCGCATCGGGGTCGGTGCGGACCAGCAGCGTCATGATGTCGGCGCGGACGGGGTGGGTGATCCAGGTCTTGTTGCCATGGACCTTCCAGACATCACCGTCCTTCACCGCCTTGGTACGCAGCGAGGCCAGATCGGAGCCGGTGTTGGGCTCGGTGAAGACGGCGGTCGGCAGGATCTCGCCCGAGGCGATCTTCGGCAGCCAATAGGCCTTCTGCTCGTCCGTACCGCCATTCAGGATCAGTTCGGCGGCGATCTCCGAGCGGGTGCCGAGCGAGCCGACGCCGATATAGCCGCGCGAGAGTTCCTCGGAGACGACGCACATCGAGACCTTCGACAGGCCCATGCCGCCGAATTCCTCGGGGATAGTCAGGCCGAAGACGCCGAGCTCGGCCATCTGCTCGACCACCGGCATCGGGATGTATTCGTTCTGCAAGTGCCATTCATGCGCATGCGGCGTGACCTGCTGCTCGCAGAAGCGGCGCATCTCGGAGCGGATCGCCTCCAGCGTCTCGTCGAGGCCGGGATCGCCGACGCTGGCGAGCCCCTGGCTCTGGCTGAACAGGGAAACGAAGCGGGCACGGTTTTCAGGCGTGTTGCCCTCGGCGATCAGCGCCTCGGCCGCATCCGAGCAGGCGGCGGCGACAGCCTTGGCCGTGAGGCCGAGCGACGGTAGCCGGACGATCTCGCCTTGGCTCATCGGGATGCCGCCGAAGATCTGGGCGGCATATTCGCCGGCGCCGATCCTGATGGCGTAGTCCTCGATCGCGCCGTAGCGGTCTTCGCCCTGGAGCCGCTCGCCATAGGCTTTCAGCTCGCGCAGCGCCATCACGTAGGTGGCGAGCCAGGAGAGGCCATGGGCGGCGTGCTGCTCCTGCTCCAGCTTCGCCGAGGAGATGCGGCCATCGACCAGCACTTTTTGCCTGACGGCAGCGACCGCCTCCTCCAGCAAAGCCTCGAAACCGGGCAAGGCGGCAGCGATCAGCGCGACGGCATTGGCTTCGGAATCGGCCTTGAGGGCGGTGGCATTCATGTCTCTCTCCCTTTGTTGCGGCGCAGCATAAGGGAAATTCCGCCGATCGCGAAAGCCGTCTTTTGGCGGAGACCGGCCGTGGCGGGCGCCGCCGCGTTAACCCCGCTTCAACCCTGACACGGGATTATCCAACTGTCGCGAATTTGCATCATCTCTATTCGCGGTCGCTCATCTTTCGTCTTTCGGATACGAGGGCCTGGGTCAGTTGCGTCTGCGTCGGCGATCGAAGCGAATGGGCTGGCAGCGCCTGCGCTGGGCGCTGGCGACGGTGGCGCCCTGGGCGCTCTCGGCCGGCATGCTGGTCTCCTTCACCGCCTCGGCCGGACAGAATCCCGACGCCTCCGGCCCGCCAGGCTCGCTGATCGCGCGCACTGCGCCCGGCCCGCTCTCCGATCTCGCCGATGGCCCGTCGCTCCTCGTCGCCAGCAGCGCCTTCCGCCTGCCCGAGCGCGCCTATTCACGCCTGATCCAGCCGGCCCGCCACTCCTTCGAGCAGCCCGAGAACACCTTCGCGATCGATCCGCGCCGGCCGCGCGAGGACATGAAGCGCAGCGCCAGCGCCTTCCCGCAGGTCGACCGAAGCAGCAAGGGCGACCCGCTGCTGGCCCTGCGCCCGACCCTGACCCGCAACGGCCCGCCGGGCGAGCTCGAACGCGTCGTCTTCGGCGACACCCAGCCGGGGCTGATCTCGGGCGGCTTCTCGCTCGACGCGCTGGAAAGCCCGGACGAGCCGCCGATCGGCTTCGAACCCTTCCTGCGCGACGAGGGCGTCACCGACCCCGCCCTGTCCGATTCCTCGCCGATAGCTGTCCCGAAGAGCATCGGCTCGCCGCGCCATGGCGAACTCGCCCCGGACAATCTCGACGGCGCGACGCCGACCGTCTCCGCAACGCTCGGCCAGTCCTCCAGCACGCCGGCGGCCACAGGCATGGCCGCCGCCACCTCGGCCACGCCGATGCAGCTGGCGCCCATCGCCGCCGAACCCGAATCGCGCAGCCGCGTCGCCAAATCGGAGCGCGGGACGACCACGGACCTGCGCACTGTCGATCCCGCCGAGAAGCAGATCTACACCAGCCTGATCGCGCCCGAGAACATGGCCAAGGAGCAGCGCTGCCTGGCCGAAGCCGTCTATTTCGAGGCGCGCTCGGAAGGCGAGCAGGGCCGCGCCGCAGTGGCGCAGGTGGTGCTCAACCGGGTCAAGAGCGGGCTCTACCCGAACACGGTCTGCGGCGCGGTCTACCAGAACGCCAGCCGCCACCTCGCCTGCCAGTTCACCTTCGCCTGCGAGGGCAAGTCGCTGCGCATCACCGAGCCCGGCCCCTGGCGCGACGCCACCCGCATCGCCCGCGAGGTCTATGACGGCACGACCTATCTGGCCGAAGTCGGCGCCTCGACGCATTACCACGCCGACTATGTCCGGCCGTACTGGGCCCGCAAGCTCAAGAAGATGGATACGATCGGCCGGCACGTCTTCTACAAGCTGCGGCCGGGGCAGACGTAGGCGGTTGTAGCGCGAAAAACCAAATGGCACTGAGCGAACGATCAAATGGCAACAGGTTGATATTCTGGGTCGAAAGGGCAGTGCCCCTCTCCGACATGGCGCCAGCGGCTGTCAGCTCTCTAGAAAGGGGCGACTGTGATGATGCAATGCCCAGATGGTCTTGCCACCTGTCTCAAGGGTTAGCTCAAATCGTATCGGTGAATTCTCATCGCGATTTTCGACGGGTGTCTCGTGCAGCGTCAGCCCCTCTGGAAGGAGGTTCGCCAGCAGGTGTGCGGTGATTTCCTCAACTGCACAGCAAATTCGATTCAACTGTCGATCGACGTACGACAGAACCGGTTCGCCTTCGATCTCCGGGGCAATCACCTCGATCTGACCCTCGGTGCGCTGGTAAGTCGCCAGCGGCAATCGCCAGGAATGGTGGTCAACCGCATTTCGTCGATCAACGACCTGCTCGGACCAGCTACAACGCGCCGCCACGAGATATGCGGCCAAGCCAGGATCGTCCTTGGCCAAGGCTTCAACGCCAGCCAGGAACGCCTCTTCCTTTTTGAACCAGAATCCGATGTCGGTGCCTAGGCACTTCGCCAGCTCCTGCAAGCTGACTTTGATCACATTGACGGCGGCCCGAAGGAAGTCCGCGCAGATCCGATTGAGATCTCGATCCGCGAGATGCTCGACTTGAAGCGTCGTTCCCTCCATACGCACGCCGACGCCGTTCGCCACGCTGCTTTGAAGCGAAGACCAGGTTTCCGTTAGCGCGCGAGCCGCGTCGCGGAGGTCAGTGACCGCGGTCGTCAGCCCGTGGAAAATAGCGTCGAATTCATTCGTCTTGTGCTCATCCTGGATAGCACTTCCTCGCAAGTGAAGTAGACCGAGGAAGAGTCGGGCCACGTAGGGCGAACTCGTTCCCTCGTTCGATACCAGCCGTTTCTCAAAGGTGGGCTCGACAATGGTCACCCGCATATTGGAGCGCTGCTCGAAGCGCTTGAGCAAGCTGACGAAGCCGTCGTGCTGGAGCGGTAGCACCTGCGATAGCTGAAGGTCACCGGGTCTTCGCGTGACCCGCCGCCCCCCTTCCTGTGACACCTCCAAAAGGGCAAGCAATGCTTCGAGCGGAAATGGCCCCCGAAGCATGACGACGCCACCGTCTTGCCACGGCAATAGATCGATTGACCCTAGCGTCTTAGCGCCCTGAACGATGTGGAAAGCGCGACGGGGAAGATATTGGGCGAACAACTGCTCCGCTGGCATTGCCCGCAACTCGCCGTCGAGCGCGAAGGAATAGGCTCCCCGGCGCAAAAACGACGTGGTTGCCCCCCTTCCCATGACCTCCGCGGGGAGCGGAGGACGGTAACCGGGGGAGAAGAACGCCAGCTGTCCGGCAAGCAGAAACGCCAGTCGATTTAGAGCGTCGGCAGCTCCATGCCGGATGACCGGCACTATAAAAATCGGCGGTGGACAACCGACACGCCCCCGTCCGGGCGGCAGGCTGCCACCCATTATTTTGGAATCGCCTGGATACTGGACCGCATAGCTTAAAATTCCAGTCGACCCGACCAACAGCGCGTCGACCCAACCATCCAACGGAACCGAAGCGTTCAGCCTTTCCAACTCGGCTACTAAATTCTCGAACGGAAGATCGGTCGTTTGAGCGTAAATGATTCCCTGAGTTGTGGTGCTGATGTGAACGGCACCAACTTTGGGCACTTTGCCCTTCTCGAGCATTTTGGCGGTGGCAATGCGGCGATGGCAACGGCCAAGCTCTTCGATATTGAGCTTGGGAACGGCGTCAATCACGGCCGCGCAAGCATCAGCCGCTATTATCGCTGGCCTGGCTTCATCGCGATTACCCGATAATGTGTGCGCCACCACTTCGAATGGCCCGACGCTGCTCTTTCCGTCAGATACTGTGCCGGTGGATACGCATATCGGCCACTGCTCCAGAAAGGCCAACGCGGTGCGAAGAGACGAGCCAAGCTCGGCCGCCGGCGCCTGAGCGGCCGCTTGGCCATCTCGTTTGATACGTTCCGAAAGCGACACCGTTCAGCCCCCCTTGGCCGGTGGCAGATTAGCCGCACGTTGCTATACCTCGCTACCGAGCTCTGGGGCTTAACCACATGACTGCAAAACCGGCCAATCCATCGAAATTTGCGCCACTTCGCCGCTGGGCGTGGAAACATTCTGCCGGAATAATCGCCGTCGCCGTCATGGTGGCCTGCTGGATCGTCTATTTTTTTCCACTGCCTGCGCCTTTTGCAATCGATCCCGGGCTGACAGGTAACTTTTTCACCGAGAGCTGTGGCATCGCGCTGACCGTGGTGCTGTTGGAGCGGTTGCTGAGGTCCGAGGAGAGCCTGCGCAACCAGCGGGCGCTACGCCTCGCAAATTCCGAGTTCACCCTGATCTTCAACCGCTGCGTCGATCTCTGGGCGACATTCGCAGATGCCGTTGCTGACAAGGATGGGGCGGTTCCAATCTTCGATCCCTCGGTTCCGCGCCGCATGCGCTCAACCAACATCTTTGGGCCAGCACATGTCCATCCGGTCAGGCCCATCAACGTCTATGCGAGCCAGCAGTTGAAGCAGCTCGAGAAGTTTATCCAACAAGCGATGCTTCGATATTTTCAGTCCGCCGATATGGAGACTTTGGAGGCGCTGCAAAAAATCGAGCGTAGCGTGTTCCTGCATATGGCGGAGCTTGCCACAGTGATCGCTGAGGGCTCCAGAGAACGCGGCCAGTTTCCAGGCTTTGCTGCCCCCGATGACCAGCTGGAAGAAATACTGCCGATCGAGCAGTTCCGCCAGGCGATCAACCTAAGCCGCGCTCGGTTGGCGCCTCCGGAACCGCCACTCAGCCCGCCGATGCTGCGGTTTCGCCAGCCTCGCGTCGGCAATGGTGGGAGAGCGAACTAGGCGCGCGGTCCAGCGATCAGCACCTCGCGCACCCGCTTCGTGTGCTCCGCACCGCCCGCCTGATAACTGAGCTCGACAGTCTCGATCGAGGCCCAGGCAAACAGCTCGCGCACCTCGGGCACGTCGTTCAACGATAGGATGAAGCGGCCTTGAAGCGCTTGTAAAGCGGCGCTGAGCTCGATGAACTGCGCACGGCCAAACATCCCCCGGCCGTAATAGTGCTCGGTGCCCCAGTAGGGCGGGTCGAGATAGAATAGCGTGCTCGGCCGATCCCAGCGCCGGATAAACTCCTGCCAGGGCAAACAGTCGACCCAGACGCCGGCGAGGCGCTCGTGCACGGCCTCGAGCATCGGCACCAGGCGTGTGATGTCGAAGCGGGCTGGTCCGTTGGTCGAGATGCCGAACGAACGCCCGGCGACCTTGCCGCCGAAGCTCAGGCGCTGGAGATAGAGGAAGCGGGCGGCGCGCTCTAGATCGGTCAACGTGTCGGGATCCTGGCCGGCCAGGCGCTCGAACTCGGCGCGGCTGGTCACCTGCCATTTCAGCATGTCGAGGAACGCCTGGTAGTGGCGCTGCAGGATGCGGAAGAAGATCGCGACGTCGCGCGACGCGTCGTTGATCGCCTCGACCTTCGGCCGGCCTGGCCGGCGCAGGAAGACGCCGCCCATACCGACGAAGGGTTCGGCATAGATCGCGTGCTCAACTTCGGCGATGCGGGCGATGATGCGGCGCGCGAGTTGCTTCTTGCCGCCGACGTAAGGGGCGACGGGGTTAACCGGTCTGACGGATTCCATTTGTGCTGAGGTCCAGATTCGTCGCCCTTGCGCGCGCGGCCTCGCGGCCGCCGTGGCGGGCGATGTGATTTCGACCCTCATCGGGCGGCTTGAACTTCCCAGGACCGGCCGCCGGAGCCCTCGGGCTCCCCTGTCACGTCACCACTGGTGTCAGATGTTGGGCGGCCAGTCCGCTGCGTCGATCGCCTCGATGGTCGAGATCGTGCCGGTCTCAACGCCTGTGATCAGTTCGTCCTGAAGCACGAAGCAGGCCTGCACATGGGCCAGCACGCCATCGGAGACGGCGATCACGCCGGCGGCGTCGAGCTGGTGGCCGACGCCGTCCAGGTCGGACCATGGCGTCGTGAAGGTCTCAGGCATCGCCATCGCGGCGATGCGGGCGCCGAGCAGCATGGTCTTGGCGCGATCGTCGGTCGCGATCTTGATGCCGTTGACGAGCACGCCGCCATTCTCGACCTGCCAGCGCTTGGTCCGGACGTAGGCCTTGAGGCCTTCGTTCAGCGCCTCGGCCAACAACGCGGCGAATTCTTCCTGGGTCGGTTGCGGCGCCCCGATGGCGTCGGCGTCCCAGGCCGTGATGCGGGGCGTGGTGAGCCCATCCTCGCCATAGACATTCTCGATCGTGAAATTGCCGCCGCTGTTGTCGAAGCGGGCGCCCGGATAGTGCTTCAGGATCGTGTTGATCATCGTTACGTCGCCTTCAGGAAGGAACCGGAGAACGTCGTCGAGAACCCGTCGATCTGGTCGGTGCCGCCGGCGCTGGCGTAGAATTCGACGTAGTCGCCGATCGCGAGCTTGGCCAAGGTCGCCACCGTGACGGTGCCCTGGGTGTATGCGGCCTGCGGTCCGCCCTGCGAGGTGAGGTTGACGGAGCCATTCTTGCGCAAGCCAGCGCCGAGGAAGGCGGCGCCTGACGCGGACACGATCGAGCCGAACAGCATGTACCAGCCGGGCACAGTTGCGGTGAACTTCGTCAAGCCAGCGCCGAGTGTCATCGTGGGGCTTGATCCGGCCTCGGCTGCGTCGAGCTGGATCACGGTCACGCCGCTGCCGACGTTGCGGTTTGCGGTTGGCCAGGCGCGCCAGTTGATGTCCGGCTCCGGCACCTGCGCGGTGGCCGTAAGCTGCATCGCCACGCCGGTCCAAATGGCCGTTGTGAAGGTGTCCTGCTTCAAATCGCCCGGCAGCAGGACGGCGCCGCGGGGGCTGCGGAAATAGACCAGTCCGGGCCCGAGGTTGATGGTCGAATCTCCGGTGTTGGTAGCCGGGATCCAGAAGTGAAGCTCCGTGCCGACGATTAGATCAGCATAGCTCGCGATCACCGGATTGAGCGTGCCGGCATAGGCGTTGGCCGGGCCAGTGCACAAAACGTAATTCAGGCGCTGAGAGCGGATGCCGATCGCAAGCTGGTTGAGCTTGGCGCCGTTCGGCGCCTGGGTGGTCGATTCGATAAAACCGACGATCTCCTCCTGCTCCGCATTCAGATGCGTCGCGGTGACGACGGTACCGGGAATCCCCGCCTCGGTGTCTTTGCTGCGGAACTGGCGCTTGCCGCCGATGATCACGGCTGAGGAATGAGCGATGCGGTCCATGTCAGAGGCTCCCGTAGTCGAACACGACCTGGGTATGCGCTGGCTTCAGCCGGCGAATGTCGCAGTCGATGTCGCTGATGGTCAGGTCGTAGAGGCGATCGCCTGCCTGGCCTTCGTCGGCCTCGAACAAGCTCTCCTCGGTGAAGGCGAGATGGACGATCCAGATGAACTGCTGCGGCCAATCGACGAGCTCGTCGCCGGCGACCATCTCACCGGCATAGGTGACGCGATTCTCGCTGATGGTGATTGCGACGCCGCGCTTGGCGGCCAGCTCGATGAAGTATGCCCGGCTGGCGCCACCGCGCGCCGTCCAGCGCTGATGCGCGAGCTGGCGGCGATCGCCGAGCGACATGGCCGATCTATCGCGACCGCACAGATCGGGTCCGAGCACGCGCTCGAAATCGGTCAGACAGACTGATGCCAGGCGCGGATCGACCTCGCGCAGCATCGCCTCGGCCACCGCTTCGACCTCGGCAATGCCGCCGGCGAGCGGTGTGAGCAGCGCGGCAATGACGCTGTCGCGATCGCGCCGCCAGATCCAGCCGGGCGGCAGGTTCGACAGCAGCTCGTCCAGGACCTGGTCCTCGCTCCGGCTCATGGCGGCGGATCCCAGGTCGTGAGCCCAGGAACCGGCAGCGCGTCGCGATTGGGCACGACATCGCCGGCCGGCAGCACGAGGTAGTGACGGTACTCGCCACTGGCTGCGCTGATCGCCTCCGAGAGGCGCGAGCGGGCGAAGCGCTCGCCAATCTCGGCCTCCGCCGCGAAATGAGCAGCGGATGCGCCCTGCACGGCGGCGCGCACCGGCAGCGTGTCCGGTACGACGGCAAGCTGCATCGGCACCGGCAACAGCACCACCGGCCGGACGTAGACCTCGGCCGTCACCGGCCGGAGCACATCGAGATGAGCGGCCATGGCGTCGAGCTCGGCCGGGATCGGCGGCGTCGGCGCGACGGCCGTTCCCATGGCGACGACGACGCCGACCGAGCCAGGGCCGACCCAGAGTGGCACGGTCGCGACCTTGGCGACGGCGAAGCTGTTCTGGATCCAGAGGCGATAATCGTGCTTGGCGCCGCCATGACCGGGCTCGCGGATCTCGGCGAGGACGCGCGCCAACAGCGACTCGTCCGTCTCCTCCTCGGCGCCGCCAGCCATGCCGTTGGCATCGAGCAACGCAGCTTGGGGATCGAGCCCGGCCTGGACGGTGACGATCGGCAGGCTGGCGCCGCCGGCAGTGTTGCCGAGGACGCCGCCCTCGGCCGCCTCGAGCGCGATCGTCGCGTCGCCGGCGCCATTCAGGACGCCGCCGGCCGAGGTGAGGGCCAAACCGCCGCCCGGCAGGCGCAGGTCGAGGCCGGCCGGCACGGCCGTGGTCGCCACGCCGGTGAAGAGAGCCAGGCCAACGGCTTTGGTCGCCGGCCGGCGGAATACGCCCCAGATCGAGGCGTGACGGATCAGGAATTCGGCCTCGGCCGTATCCGGCATCAGCTGCTGGACATTCCAGCTGAGATGCAGATGCGCGCCGTAGAGCCCGGTCGCCTGCGCCCGCACGATCGCGGCGAGCAGGCCTTTTTCCGAGCGGACGGCCCGGGCGATCGCCGCCGGGCTCGCGTCCGGCCGGATGCGCTTCAAGGAGGTTTCAAGTCTGGCCTCGGCCCGGCGCGTCAATTCCTCGGGCGTGGGCAGCGGCGCCGGCATCAGGCGGCCTGCTGCATCAGCTCGAGCTCGGTCTCGCCGACGCGGCAGACCAGAGCAAGCCAGCCGCGGCGCGGCCAGCTGGTCGAGATCTGCGCCGGCGCCTCGGTCTCGACGCCGACCCAGCGCAGCGCCTCCCTAGCAGCGTCCTGGACGAAGAGCTCGGTGAGCTCGTGCTGCTTGGCGCGCTCGAGCAGCCAGAGGCGCGAGCCGGTGCAGCGGCCATAGGCGTCGAGCGCATCACCAACCGCGCCGCGACGAGTGACGAAGGAGGAGGAGACGTTGAGGGCGTCGCGGCCTTGCGGCAGCTCATCGTCCGGACGGGCCCGCCGGTCGGAGCCGAGCGAGATCAGCATGGGGGTAAGTGCTGTCTCGTCGAGCAGCAGATCGCCGTCCTCGCCCAGCTCGGCGTCAGCCGTGCGGGTGTCCGGATCGAAGATCAGCGCAACGTCGAGGAAGTCGGCCATAGCGCGGACAATGTCGCGCGCGCGCAAGCCGGGACACGACCCGAGCTCGGGTCGTCAGACGATTATAGGGCAATGTACTCGTCCAACGCTCGACGGATATGACGAGCACTGTAGATCATGAACCGACCGTTTCTGGCGCTCGTAATCATGCCTAAGAAGCTGAGGTGACACTGCCAGTCCTCAGATCGCCAAACGCAAAAAACGGGCGCGCCGCTCATCCCGTCCGGCCTATCCAGCGGCCGCTGCAGCGCGAGCGGGTCCTGCACCATGGGTAGACGATTTTCCTCGTCCATCAGTGCCGGCGCCGCATCTGTCAGATACAGCCGGAGCCACCCGACCCGTATGTTAACTCCACCCCCTTCAAGAGGATCAGAGTATTCAACTGCTGAGGTTGGATAGCCGATTGCCGCAGACGCGATGATCGATCCGGCGTCCAAATCCTCTCGAGTCGTCGCCAAATCAATCTGAAGGAAGTGGCGCCTTAGCTCCCGGCCATTGCGCGGCGAGCGGTATTCGAACAATGCAATATCGTCGAGGTTTGCCTGATGAGGAGGCTGAGCTTGAGCCTCTCCGATCGCATCGGGTGGCAAGCCAATGAACCGGCCATTTGGCTGTTGCAGCATGATGCTGAATTGGTCGGCATCAAAGGCAGCAATCTGGTGTCGGCAGCACAAGGCGAAATTGCATTCGCGATAACGAAGTAGGAAAGCCGAACCAGATTTGCTGACGTCGAAGTCAGGCTCTCCGGCGTTGTATAGGTAAGCCGGAACGCAAAAGCGTTGGACAGCAAGCGGAACGTCTTTGAATGCTACAAGCACTCCATTCACGGGCACCGAAGCAAACAAGCGGGCTCGGATCAGTCTTGGCAGTCGCAAGTTTTTCCCCCGGCGAAGTCGACAACCTCACCCTAGCATGGCGCCTTCCCATGCGTCCGGGTCTGGATCAGGTCCCGCGTTCGGTGCGACGTGATCGACCCGCTTCCGTCTCAGCTCCGAGGAATGGTATGCCGCCTTAACTCGAGGACGCGATGCCGATGATAGAACAGCCCAAATCTGCGCCGGTTCGTCTTAGGACGCATCATGTGTTTCTCGACACCCAGGTCTACCGGAAGCTCGGGCATAATCCAGCCGCGCCCCCGTTGGTTGCTCTCAAGGAGCTGCTATCGAGCGGTCGTCTAGTATTGCATATCACCGACGTCATATTTCAAGAAGTCGAGCGGCAGCTGCACGACTTCGTTGGCGAAACAACGTCAGCGCTCAAAGGGGCGAAGCGACACTTGGGAAGATGGGTTCAACGGTACCCTAAACTCGTTACGACCCTGCCTGAATTCGATCAAGCAGCCATCTCGATGGCTGCGTTCCGGGATTTTTCTTCGTTCATAAGATCGGTTCGCGCAATTGAGCATGGCATCGACACAGTGCCGCCATCGATAGTTTTTGAGCGCTATTTCAAGCGCGAACCTCCGTTTCACAAGCTAGGCAGCAAAGAATTCCCTGACGCCTTCAACATCGCGATGCTTGAAGCTTGGTGCGACAGTATGAAGGAAACGATTTACGTGGTCGGCGCTGACAAGGCCGTCTGTCAGGCTGTCGACCAATCTGAACATTTGCTGGCAATGAACTCGCTGGAGGATCTCCTCGCGTCGGTTGCCGCGATGGATGAACCTCAACTTGTCGCCGAAGCCCGGACCATTTTCACCAGTTCGCCGGTTCAGGCGCAACTCGAGGCCGCTATCGAAGCTCAGATTGGCGATCTGATTCCCATATACGTGGGCGGTGATCTTCCGGAGGGCGAAGTCATCGAGCATCAGCTTGATGGAGAAATATCGATTGGCGAGTTCAAGGTTCTTGCGACGTCGGCGACGGGGCTCCGCGTCGTCGTTCCCGTCAACATCCCATTGGTTGTCGATGTTTCATATGAGGACCGATCCGATGCGATCTACGATAGCGAGGACGGCAAGTACCTCTTCGCGGAATCTGCGACCAAGGAAATCAGGGCTGATCCTACGATCCGCTTTTTTGCTCGTGTGTTTCGAGACCCATCAAGCAAAGACGTAGTCGTGGAAGCTCAGCCAGTGAACGTCCTGTTCCGGGTCAACGATGAGTTCGAAAATTATAAGTGAAACGATGACGGTCAGACGCCCGGCTCCGGGTCCGAGCCGACCACCGGCGCGACCGAGCAGACGATGCCGCTGGCGTTCAAGACCAGCCAGTGGGCGCCGAAGCGCAACTTGACATATTCGGGGCGGATCACGACGCGCGGCGCGTTCGCCGCCGCGCCAAGTTTGGCGATGATCCGGTCCTCGAGCACCTCGACGGTGGCGTCCTTGACCTTTGACTTCACGCGCTTACGGCTGGTGCTCTCGATCGAGCCGTCCTTCTTCACATGAACGCGGTCGCCCTTGAGGTTGTGGACGGCGACCTCGCCTTCTTCGAGCCCGCCCATGCGGTTGCCGGGCGCCTGGAGCGGCAGTGCGACAAGGTCGCCCTGATCGCCACCGACCGCCAGCACGATCGCCTCGCCGCCGGCGGGCGGCCTGGTCGAGACGCCGGAAACGCCGAGCACCTCGACATCGGTCCGCTCGACATGGCGATGCACCTCGACCGTAGCGGTCTGGCTGCCCCCCTTATCGTTGGTCGATCGCACCGCAGCGCGGGCGACGACGCCGCGATAGGCGTGAGCCGTTTCAGCGTCGGCCGACATGGGCGCCTCCTCAGAGCGGCTTGGCGGTGCTGTCGAGCCCACCTGGTTTGCTGCCGCCCTTCTTCTTGGCGGACTTTTTCTGCGAGCGGCGGTCGCCGACCGGCATGAGGTCGAAGGCCTCGCGCCCGGTGACGCGCAGGCGGGTCATCTCGCCGCGTTCGTCATAGGAGATCGAGACGCCAGCGATCAGCTGCTCGGAAGAGAGGCCGGCATAGTCGTCCTCGACGAAGGCGACCGTATTCATCTGCCAGGGCTTCTGGCCGGGCCCGCCGGTGATGCCGCGATAGCTGTAATCCATCTTGTCGCCCTTGGCCCGGCGGGTGCGCATCTCCCATTCCGCCTGCTTCTGGGCGTCGACATCCTTCGCCTGCGTGCGCGACATCGCGATGTGCGGCCGCCAGCGGGTGACGTCCGGATCCTTGGCATGGCCCATGACATGGGCGCCGGCGCCGCCCGGCTTGTCGAGCGGGGAATCCGTCGCCGGCGCCGGCTGATCGGGCGCCTCGTCCTTCGGCTCCTCGTCGACGCTGAGCGCGGCCTTGTCCGGGCGACGCCCGCCGTTCTTCTCGCTCTGCCCCTTCACGAAATAGTCGCTGAAGCGCTCGCGGGCCGAGAAGGTGGCGCGCACCCTGGTGACGTTGCCGGGAAAGTGGATCTCGTCGATCGCCTTCTGCTTGCCGGAGCGGGTGATCAGGATGCCGCCGACGCGGTCGCTGGTGATGATAACGGCGCGCTGCTTGGCGTATTTGGCGAGGCACGAGATCACCGTCTCGCCAGCCTCGACCGTCGCCTTGTCGAGCACCGGGCTGGTGTCGACATCACATTTGACCTTGATGCCGAAGGGCTCGCAGATTTTCTTGGCGAACTCCTCGAGCTTGATCTTCTTGTACTCGTGCTTGCCGCGCGGATCGGGCGGGCAGTCGACCAGATCGCCGGTCTTGTCGCGGCCGGAGATCGTGACATAGCCGCCGCCCTGCTCGCCCACCTCGGAGCAGACGTCATCGATCCAGCCGACCAGCCAGGTCTTCTTGTCGATCGTGATCTCAGCCTTGCGGCCCCAATTCATCGGCTCGCCATCACCAGCCGGCGTCGTCCACTCCCAGGCGACCTTGGCGCGCTCATCGTCATGTACGGTGAGCTCGAAGGACGCTGCGAGCTCGCCCATGTCGTGGTCGAGCTGCACCTTGGTCCAGCGGTCAATGATCTTGCCGTCGATCTTCAGCGCGATCCGGCGCGTCGGGATCTTCGCCGGGAGATAGACCTGGCTCACGGCTTCAGCACCTCGATCGGGCCGGCGCCGAGCATGGCCGGATGGCGCAGGCGATTGCGCCGGACGATGTCATGCAGCATCGGCACCACCTGGCTGGGATCGTCGCCGGCATAGTGCTGGGCGAGCAGCCAGGCGCCGGCGCGCAGCGGCTCGATCCGGATCACCGGCTGCAGCCGGCCGATCACCTCGGACATGTCGATGGCGAGGCGGCCACTCGTCTCCTCGAGCGCTTGCCAGGTCGAGCACGGTGCGGCTGGTGATCTTGCGGCGCTCGGCCCGCATGCTGGCAGTGCGGTCGTCGATCAGGCGCTTCTGTGCAGCCGCCACTTCGGCGCGTATGGCTGCCGGATCCTCGCCCAGTAGCTCAGGACAGCGGCCTTCGCCGAGCAGTGCGTCGGTGTCGGGATCAAGACACCAGATGCGGCCCTTGTCCGCGGGATCGAGGCGGATAAACACACGCGTCCCAACGGAAACGCCGGCAGCGAGATAGTGATGGCCGTCGATGCGGACGCCGCGCTTACCGACGGTACGGATGCCGTCGCCGCCAGGGGCAGGCATCAGCAGGACGGTGAGAGCTTGGGCGTCGACGCGACGGATGGCCTGTGTCCAGCTCGCTGCCTTGGCGAATGGGCTCATTCCAAGGGCGCCATGGCCGCGCCGGCCATACTGAGCGTCTGCCCAGGTATCGCACTCGGCCTGCAGTTGCTCGCCGCTGAGCTCGACAGCGAAGGCCTTGGCGTCATCGGTGCCCAGACGGGAGGCGAAGGCGCGCCGAGCCTCGATCACCTTGCGATCGCTGACACTGTGCCCGATGAAACCCGGCAATGTCCGACCGAGATCAGTCTGGAAGGTGCGGATCACCCGCTCCACCGGGCCCTTCTGCCAGGGGGAGAAGGCGGTCGAGGTCACATGCTCGATCTGCAGTGCGGCGAAGAGCCGGCGTGTCGCCTTCGCGACGAAGTCCGAACCATTGTCGGTCTTCACTTGCTCGGGCACGCCCCAAGCCGCCAGTGCTTTGCGCAGAAGGAGCTGGACGGCTTCGGAGCGCGGGGTCTTCGATACGTGCAGGATCAGCCGGCGCGACCAGATATCGATGCAGGCATAGACCGAGTGGCGACCGTCCAGGCAAAGGGCGTCGACTGGTGAAGCGTCGATCTGCCAGAGCTCGTTCAACCGTGTGGTCAGGTGCGTATAGGAGCCTGAGACACGCGTGCGCGAGACGAAGGCATCGGGATTGGTCAGCGCCATGAGCTCGGTTTGAAGCTCGGATTTCCAGCGCTTCAACGCGACTTCAAACGCACGCTGGCCCGGCAGCGCTCGCATCTCGCCGTCCAGGGCGACGCCCTCCGGATAGCGCCCGCGACAGGCCTCGTAGATTTGTCGGGCGGTATAGAGTGGGTTCTGCGCCACAAGGGCGAGCATGAAGGCCTTCAACTGGCCATCGGCGCCGGCGTCAAGCAGGCCCTTGCCTCTGCGAGAAGCTCCGCGATCGACCGCGAGCCGCTGCACTTCGCCATCGCTCGCGACGGAGAGCCAGCGCAACAGCGTCCGCGAAGACAGCCGCCGGACGCGCTCACGCACCCAAGCCGGAATGTCGACTCTGTGGAGATTGTAGAGATCAGCAAAATGAGTGATCGCCACGGTCTGCGTGAGATCTGCCGCCCTCTGAAAAGCGCGGAGCGCCCCAAGGATGGCGATGCGAGCATCGAGCTGTTCGCCAGCCGCTGCGGCCGGCACCGAGACGTCTGGCGCCGCTTGAAGCGCGGTTGAAGCGGCTTCGGCGATCGCGCTCTGGCCTGCGCGCCCGAAATAGGCAGCACGCGCCGCGGCCGGCAGCAGATTGACGTGATACTCGACGCCGCCGCCGCGGCCTGCGCGGGCGCGGCACAGACTGGAAAAACCCGCCCATCCCTCTCGCTCGGCCAGATCGCGCAGGCCGCGATCGGTCGCGGGCAAGCCTGGAAGCGCGAGGGCGGCGAGCTCGGATGCTGTCAGCCAGAGCTTCACGCCGTTTCGCCCTTTTTGGTACGGGCGGGCTGGGCGAGCGGCTCCGTCGCCTTCAGTCGAAGGTCGACCATGGTGCGCAGGTCGAGCAACTGCTGGCGCGAGAGGCGCTGGATGATCGGTTCCAGCTTTACGAGCGGCCGGTCGTCCTTTCGCACTGCGCCGCCCTCCGGCACGATACCGGCGCCGACGCGAGCTTTGGCGACGGAGGTGGCCCGTCCTGCGGCGAACTCGCGAGCGACTTTGAGCTGCTGCTCCCCATCAAGCGCCGCGAGCGCCTGCAACTGAGCCTGGTTGTCCGCAATCTTGGTGCCGCGGATCAATGCGACGGCATCAGGCGACAGTTTGCCAGCCAATTCGATCGAAAGACGGATTGTACGCGGCGCCAAATCCGTCTGCTTGGCAGCCTCCTTCGCGAAGGACAGGAAAGTGGCAAAGTTTGCCACTTTCCCCTCGTTCCTCTTCGACTTCCTGGCCTTCCCGTGCGCGGTCTGGGGGTGCAGTGCCTCGTATACCCGCTTACGCTCTGCCAGAAATTGGGCTCGCTCCAGCGCGGTGAGCTCCTTGCGAGCAAGGTTTTCGTCAATCTCAATCTGACGCGCCTGATCGTCGCTGCACTCGATCGCTACCGCGTCGATTTCATCCCATCCGTTGATCTCGCCAGCTCGATGGCGATGACCGCCGACAACAAGCTTCCAGCCGCTGCCAGCAGGATGAACGCGCAACACGACGGGTTGGATCTGACGCCCCTCATTCATGGAGGCAGCGATCAGTTGCGCGTGAGCCTCATCGACTGGCCGCAGGCGGCCCGAGGTGTCGATATCGGCAAGGCGGACGCGGAAGACTGGAGAACTGGTGGTGAGCGTGGCGAGCAGGCTCATCAGGCTGCCCTCTCGCGAGTGAGCAAGCCCCGGCGCGCACCCGTTGCATCATAATGTTCGGGCCAAATGTCGTGAGGCTGCTTGCCCAAGGCCTCAGAAATGAGGTTCGCCACCTTGGGATAGGGCTGCTCCAACGCACCATAGATGGTGAAGCGGCTGATCTCCGCCTTCTCGGCGATTGCGGCGACAGTCGTGCCGCTTTCGCGAAGCGCGAAAAGGATTTGCTGCTTGGTCCAGTTCGACATGGGCTCCGTCTCGTCACGTCACCTTTGATGTGTTAACCACACTTGTGGGCGGCACTTGTGGCGAGATCATCAGATATGCGAGGCAGTGTCAACGCAAATCTGGCGATTAACTGCAGTAAGGATCAAATTTGCTGATTGACCCGGCAAAAATGGCGGAAAGGCTTTCTGATGCAATCAATCGTGCCGGCGGTCGCGGCAGGGTCGCTTCGCTGACGGAAATTCCGCAATCTTCGATCGATAGATACTGCCGCAATCAGTCGGAGATCCCGGCTCTGCGCATGGGCGAGATCGCACGCGCTTGCGCAGTGACGACCGACTACCTCATTTATGGGGAGGATTTTTCGGCAGATCTGGTGAGAGCCGAACTCGCCGCGTCACCGGTCAACGACAACGTCGTGATGATTCCCATGCTAGACGTCATCGCCTCGGCCGGACCGGGCATCGAAAACGCCAGGCCCTATGAGATTGGCAAGTTGCCATTCCCGCGCACTTGGTTGCTCGAGTTGGGCTTGCCAGAGAAGTTCGCGCGGTTCGCGGACAGCCGCGGTGACAGCATGACTCCGACGATCCCTGACGGCGCGATTTGCCTGATCGACATCCGGATCGACAGGCCGCGCAAGGATGGAATCTACGTGCTGGTCGATGGCAACAATGTTCGGATCAAGCGCATCGCAATAGGCTGGCAGGGGGCGATCCAGCTGCTGAGCGACAATGAACGCTATGCGGCCGAGACGCTTGCTGCTCCGGACGCTGAAGCCCTGCGGGTTGCCGGCCGGGTGGTTTGGGCTGGCGGTGAGATCTAGGGAGCAAATATGAGGACGACGGCGATAATCCTCGCGCATCTGCTGATAAGCGGCGCTAGCCCCGCTTTGGCGCAAGAGCGGCACCCGCTGGTGACGAAATTCATCGAGCTTCGCGTAGCTGCCCGCGTCGTCTCTGACAAATGCGAAGGCTGGTCTCTCAATCCAGCCGTTGGCGCCCTAATGAGCACGGTGATTGGCTTTGCTGGGCTCGCTCATCAGGTCGAGCGCATCGATGAAGCGGAGATTGCCGGAATCGCGGATCGCTCGATCGCAGAACACTGGCAGTCAGATCGGGTTGCTGAGCAATGCGAAGCGGCACGCACTTTGACGATGCCGAACCCGGTGAAGCCAGAAGAGACACTCCCGCTCTTCGTCCAGGCGCGGTAGAAGGCGGCCTTTCGGCCGCCTTCCAGATTCAAGCCACTTTCAAGTCGCGCTCGCCGATATCCCAGCGCTCGAAATCAGCATCATCCTCGTTGCGCAGGCCGTCCACATCGGCCGGCAGCTTGCCGTGGCGGGCAATGATGGTGGCATCGTCCCAGTCGCCAGTCGTCGGGTTGCCGGTGCGGTAAAAAGCAACGACGCCAGCTCGCGACGACGTGTATCGCTCAAATAGTCGCTGGGCATGATCCCGATCGCGTGCCGGCATCGGATCATCAGCCGAAATGCCGTTCCGACCCGCCATCTGGTAGGTTTGCACGACGTAGTAGGTCAGTTTCTCGACGACTTCATAAGGCCCGTTCAAGATAGACGCTCCTGTTAGGCCTCATTCCCTATCGGGAGGCCCAACCTAGGATTGCTTGCCTATCAGAACGAAACAAGAACACTTCCTGACGCCACGAGTCAGGAGGGGTCAATGGTCAAACGCAAAGGCGAGGTTACCAACAAGCACAAGAACCGCTCGCATCCTTTCCAGGTCGAGATAGTCATTCCGGGCCGCGGGCTCGGGAACGCAATTGGGATCATGTATCGCTGGGCCGTTCACTACGACCACGAGACCACGGAGCTGAGCGAGCCAGGCCGCCGCGAAATAAGGCTGATGCGATGGTGCTTCTGCAGCCGGGAGGTGGCGGATGCCTTTGCCACGGACTTTGGCGGGCGGCGTGTCGATCTAGCGGTCGATCATTGTGCGCTGAAGATCGACAAACCCGACGCTCAAGAGCTTGCCCGGCGTGCCAAGGCGCAGACTTTCGGCCTTTATGAGCTCGGGATTTCAGGCTGTCACAACGTGGCAGACCGCTGATGCCCGCTCTGATCCTGCGCCGAACCTGCCCTGACCACCACGACGAGAAGAAGCGTAACGAGTTCTGGTCGGTGGATTGCGTGGACGTCCGGGTAGGCACCATCGTGCTGCACCAAGGGCGATCCGATAGCGCGCCGGTTTGGCAATGGGTCATCCACCTGCATGCTGGTCGGCACCAGAACGGTATGCGCGGAACTGATGGCTCCGCCGGATCGCGAGAGGAGGCGATGGTGGCGTTTCGCCATTCTTTCGAGCAGTGTCTGGCGCACATCGGTAGCGAAGGCTGGCATCGCCATCTCTGTCATATGGCGCTGGTCAGCGCGCGTGCCGCGGGACCAAAGAGGTATTGATCGCTATGGTCCCGCGCCTGCGCTCGCCGCTGTGGCCGGTTAGCTTGACGGCCGACCGCGGGGTACGCACAACTCGGCAATGTCCGGCGAAGAGGTTGACAACGAAGAAGAAGAGCGTGGGTCAAGCCCGGCCGCTCGCGGAGGCGCCGGCGTCTACATAGAAGGCGAACTGGGCGCCTTCTATCTGCTCGCTATGCTCGCCCGCAGCGAGCCACGGGGATTGAAGAATACTCGGATCGAACGGGTACGCTTTCAGGGCGTCGAGTTGGGGTATGCCCTTGACGACCTGATTGTTCACGCTAGCAACGCCGCAGGCGAGAGCCTCCTCGAAATTCAGTCCAAGCGGACAATCACCTTCGCGCCCAAAGATCCCGTCTTCCGAGAGGTCTGCGCGCAGATCGCAACAAGCACAAACGCATCGTGCCCCGAAGAGCGCCATTTCCTCGGCGTAGCCACCCAAAGGACCAGCAACGCCATATCCGGCGCGTATCAGGACGTGCTCCAGTGGGCGGACATGGCCGGCACCAGTGCCGATTTCTTCCGGCGCTTGTCTGCGAAAGGCGTCGCGAGCAAATCCATGCGCGACTTTGTTGCGACGTTCCGCGCTAACCTCGTCGCGGAAGGGGTCGATGAGAATGACGACGCCATTTGGCGCATCCTTCGCCGGTTTCTGATCCTTGAATTCGACTTCGAGTCGAGCTCGCCAGTCGCGCGGACGCTCGGGCTCGTCCTGGCGGGACAAGTGCTGTCCGACGAGGATACGCCGCGCGCTGGCGCGTTGTGGAGCACCCTCATCGAAATTTCCATCGCGACCAGCAAGGCTGGCGGATCTCTCGATCTCCAAACATTGTCGGAAGAACTGCGCAACCGTGGCTTCCGCCTGGCCGGCGATCGGAATTTTTCGCTGGCTAGAGCTAGGCTCAAAGAAATGGCCGGCATGGCGTTGGCCAACATTGGCAACACGATCGCAGGTCTGCACTTGCCGCGGCTCGACGCGATCGCCGCGGTCGATTCCGCGCTGGAGAGTCACCGGCTCATCGAAATCCGCGGAGGTCCGGGCGTCGGCAAATCAGGGGTGCTTCGCCACTTGGCTGAGCGCCACCTAAGGCAGTCGCACGTCATTGTGCTCGACCCGGTGGGCACACCCGATGGCGGATGGATCGCGTACGCCCAATCGATTGGGGTGTCGGCCACGGCGAAGGCGTTTCTGAGCGATCTTGCCGCCAGCGGCGGCGGTGTTCTTTTCATCGACAGCCTGGAGATGTTCGCCGAGCCCGGGCGACAGCGGACGGTCAACGACCTGCTGCTCGAGGTCAGCAGGATCGAAGGATTTACCGTCATAGCGACCGCCCGTTCCGAGTTCGGGAAGGATGGAGAAACCTGGCTGGCGGATGATGCCCTTGCCGCCCTCGGAGCCGGCCAAACGGTTAGCGTCGGGGAGCTTCAGGACGCCGAAGTCGAGATGCTCAGCGATCATGCGCCGGCGCTTCGCGCGCTGCTTGCCACCGGTCACCCCGCGGCTCCTATCGCCCGTAACCTTTATCGCCTCTCCCGTCTGCTCAAGGTGCCCAGCTCGGCCACCATCCGGACCGAGGCCGCACTCGCGGATTATTGGTGGCGGACCGCTGACGGCGCTTCCGCCGACGTAGTGCGCGCAGCTCAGCGGATACTCGCCGATCTGGTCGACAAATCCCTCACTGGGGGAGACGCGCTGGAGCTGAAAAGCGACTCGACCGCCCGGTCGCACCTCTTGCGATCGCTGACGCTACGCGAGGGTAGGCGCGACCATCTCGGCTTCTATCACGACGTCCTGCGCGATTGGGCCGTCGCATGCCGTATCCACGAGGACCGCAGTCACCTAACAACCCTCGATCTGACTGCTCCCGTTTCGCCGCGCATTGCGCGCGGCATCGAGTTTGCCGGGCGGTTGTCCCTTGAGATGCAGAACGGGTGCGACTCTTGGCTGGAGATCCTCACCCTTCTGTCGCCTGCGGGCTCTCACGGTTCATGGAGGCGCCAGGCGCTACTAGCGATCGTGCGATCCGAGCTGGGACTAAGCCTGCTCGATCGCTGCGGTGTGGCTCTGCTCGCACAAGGAGGCTCGCTATTCCGGGAGCTATGCAGGGCCATCGTCGCGGTCGAAACGGTTGCGACCGCGGATCTTCTCAAAAGCGTAGATCAGGGCGGAACTCAGCCTGTCGTGCCAAGGTCGCTGCGAACCAACACCACTGGGTCCGCCGCGGTGCTTTTGCTGTGGTGCGCGAGCCACTCGAAGAATATCCCCCTGCAGGCGATTGGTGCAGTCATCGACCTCGTCGAGATCCAGTATGTCATCCTGATGGGTTCTCCGACCCTGGCAAAGTCCGTCGCTAAGATGCTATTTGACTGGCTGCTGCAGCTGGACGTTCGAGACGCTCTCAGGACAATACCCAGTAGCAAGATGGCGGGTAACGTCGACCGGCAGGCGGGCGATCGGCTGGTGGAAGATCTGCGAATGTGGTCGCTTTTGCTTACCGTCCACGCGCCCGATGACGCCAAAGCCTACCTCCGTGCAGTCGCCGCTGAGCCTGGCACCCACAAAGTGAAGGCGATTCGATCGTTCAGCAGCTTTCTCGTACATGCTGCGCCGAGCGAGCTTGCCGCGTTGATCGTCGGCAGTCTGATCGAGCACAAGGAGCGTGAATCTCCAAATGGCCGATCTCGCGACCGTGAGTTCAGCTTCGCCGATTCGGACTACCTTCCGCCATCGCCCGCGCAGCCACCCTTCTTCGATTTGCTCCAGGCCTCGCCCCAGATTGGGCTCGGTCTGATCCGAAAGCTAACGCTGGAGGCGATCTCTCACGGTTCGCGCGGCGCCGGTGCCAGCGCCGACGGTTTCACACTCGTGTTCGAGAACGGGCCGCGCTTCTTCCCCTGGAAGCAGAGTTATTTTTGGTCGAGGGACCAGGCTCGAGAATATTCCGTCGCATCTGGTCTCAAAGCGCTCGAAGCATGGGGACACGCTCGGCTCGATGCCGGCGAGCCAATCGACGCGGTGCTCCCCGACATCCTCGGCCCTGATGGTAGTTGTGCCGCTTATCTCCTCGTGGCCGTCGACCTGCTGATCTCCCACTGGCCGGCAAGCCGCGAGGCGCTTGTGCCATTCATGGCGTGTCCTGAGCTCCTCGCCACCGAACACTCGCGCCATTCCCTTGACCTGATGGACGATGGGTCATTTTCGGGCCGCGAGCCTTCCGGCAAGGTGCTGCTCGCCGATCTGGCGGCACGTCCTTCCCGCAGCATACCACTCGCAAACATGGTGGTTGGTTGTCTCGCCGATGATGCGCTTGCGAACCGGCTGCGCACTCAGCTCAAAGCCGCGGTCGACGCGCTCGGCCGCTTCGACGAGCGTGCCAATTTTAGCGATCCAGCGTTCATGGGAGCGTATGTGCTGAACATGCTGCACCCGGAAAACTGGGTCGCGGCCGAAAGGGGACGTGCTTATCGGTCGCCGCTTGCGAAAGCCGAGCACCTCGAGCGGTTGAGCAAGCGGTCCGATCAACTGGTCCGATCAAGCGAAGTCGAAGCAAAAATCAATCTTGCCATTGGCGATGCCGCCCGAGCTTCGCCCGAAGTTGCCCGCGAAGCGGCAGACTATGCGGCCGGAGAACTGCCAGGCGACAGCGATACCGGCGCGTCGAAAATGCGATCGACACAGTTAGTAGCCACCGCGATGCTGATAGCACGCGACGGCGACGAAATCTTACTCGACACGCAAGAGCATTGGGTGCGTTCGGCAATCGATCGTGCCCTAGCCGAGAGCGTCGACGGAGGTGCAGGGTCGGGCGACAAACTCCGGTACAACCGGCCGGCGCTTGCAATCTGCGCCCTCGTCCATCTGTGGCTTCGTAAGCGCACGCCGGGGGATCGCGAAACCCTGATCGCGAGCGCTGCCCGTAGGGACCGCTCGGCTCCTACGGCATTCGCGGCTGCCTTAGATGCAATTCTCGCTGACGATCCCAGGCTTTTGAAAGCCGCCGTCCGTGCCGCCTTCGCGAGTTGCACATACCGCTGGCGTCCTAGCAACGAGGACGCATCGGCGCAGGCGCGGTTCGAGCATGAAAAGGCCGCCAAGGACGCGCGCGCCGCGGCGGCCGAGATGGAATGGCTAGATGGCGGACCTGAGCCTGAGTGGCCGGCGTTTCCGGACGAATGTCGTGGCATTGCGCCGCTAGCGGATGACGAGCTGACCGATCCGTTGGTCGACTCTGTGACCGGCGACGCGACGATCCGGACCGACAGCCAATTGGCCGCGCGATGGTTGCGATTGCTCACCGGCAAAGCAGGGTCCGCGATCGAGTGGCGCGGCGAGATTGTCGATGCCTATGCTACCTGGTCAGCCGAAGTAAACGGCCATGGCCTCCCGCCGGCGACAGAGATTGAGGGGCGCAAGCACGAGTGGAACGAACAGTTCTACGCGCTACTCGGAATAGCCATGATGGACATGACTCCGCCACGCTTCGCGGAGCAGTTGAGGCTAGTCACGGGTCTGCCGGATAAATCGTTCGGCGACGTGGCCGAACCACTTATTCACGCGGCTGACGTCCTCTATTTCAACGACCCACAGCGCAATTCGGAGCGCGCGGTTGAGCTGCGCACGCTGCTTACTCAGCGGACGCTGGCGCTGCGCAGATGGACCTGGTCGCGCCGCCCCGGAGATTTGTCGATTGACCGGGAAACTGCGCGGATCGTCGCAAAGGTCCTAATGAACACTCACGATTCATTCGCTGGAACGCAGAGCTATTTGGTGCAGGGTGTCTTCGATCGTGTCGATCCGCTGCTCGATGTGCTGCGTCCGCTTCTTCCCGGCGGCCCGACCGCTTTCATCGCTCGATGCACGATGAACATGCTCCTCGTGGCGCCGCGCGCTCGCCATATCGACTTCCTCCTCTCGGGTGTCGAGGCTTGGCTCAAGCACTTGCCAACAGATCAGGCGATGTGGGTTACGTTAGGGATCGGTCGGAAGGTCATCGGCTGGTTCGAAAAGGCAATCATCGATGAACCTGGACTGCTCGGCCTCGAGCATCCCCACCACGATCGTATCGATGCAGCGTTGGGTCGCCTCGTGGATCTTGGGGTGCCCGAGGCCCACGAGATGGAGAAGCTGGTCGAATATGCCCGTGGTCCGTAAGGCACGATCAAGCCCGGCTAGAACCATGGCAAATTGTTTGCTGGGTTGTATGCGCACATCAGGGTTGCCTGACAGCCAACGCCCGCAGAGTCAGATAAGAGCCATTTTCGGCTGTAGCGTGAGTGGACGGCTGGTGTCCGAATTGGTCAGGAACCAGATGTCGAGCAGCCTAATGGAGTTCCGAGTTACTTGGCAGCGCCTCGCGGCGTAGGAGCGACGTTGCTCTTTGAAAACGTTCGCTAAAATAGAACTCGGAAGGAGCGGCCGACCCTGTCCTGATTCTTCCGAGTTTAAAGGGCTCCCTCAAGCTTTTCGGGGCTTCTGGCGACCGTCTGGGCATTGCGATCGACGGCTATTGCCATTTGGTCATTCGCTCGGAAGCGCAGCCTGGCCTGTCCATGTCATACGCGAGGGCGCTTAAGTACTTGCAGCACTGCGCCTTTCCGCCCGATCCCAGCTAATCCCGCCTGATCCCGCCTATCCCCTGCCATTGCCATCTGATCGTTCGTTTCACAGCGGTGTTGTAGCGCGAACAACCAAATGGCACCTAGCGAACGATCAAATGGCAACAGATCGCATTTCTGAGAATGGCCAGGTTCTCCAATGATGCAGCCCGACCGCCTCTCCTCGGAACGTGGCCGTTATTTCACCAAGCTTTCGAGATGCGCCTTGACGCGAGGGTGAGTGGCAGCGTGCTCCTGATAGCGGCGCATGCGCTCGCGGTCCGCTTGAGTGAAGTTCAATTCGGCCGATCGGCCAAATTTTTCGGCCGCCCGCTCCTTAAAAAAGTCAATCGCACCTCCTAGTATGTCTTCCCAAAAGGCCGCGCGCTCTATGAATTTCAGCAGAAATTCGCGCCCGCCTTGGCGTTGGGGGTGACCTCCCACGCTCATCCCGAAAGCACGATAGTAGTCGTGGGCGATGAAATTCCGATCTTGATAGAACGTCACTAGATCTGGCGTACGAATAAATAGCGCGTCTCCAAACGCCTCCACGAGCTGGCCGAGAGTGGCCTTAAGCTCGCTTGGATCACCTCGAAGAAACTTCTCCGGCGTAAGGTCTCGGAATCGACGCTCTTTCTGCCCTTCGGGAGAATGCGCAATATGGGATGCAAGGCCATAAAGCGCGAACTCGACGCGTTGAGCAACGACCAGCGCTAGACCAAGCAAAGGATAGTCCTCGAGGGGAAGGTCGCGCATTTTAGAGATCCTGAAATCACTAGATGGAAGGGCCGACGATCTGGAGCGCTCGCTAAAATAGTGAACCCTGCTTTGGCGTATCCGGAGGGGGCGGAGGCGGTTCGGGCTCGACCGGCGCAGCGGTCGCTGGGTCGTCGTCGCCGACGCCGGTCTTGTTCATACGCCGGTTGACGATCCACTCCTGCAGCTCTGGCGGCGCCTTCATCAGGATCTCCTTGCCGGCCGAGCCGTCGAGCCAGGCATCGAAGTCGTCGGGGTGCAGCATCGCCGGCATGCGGTTGTGGATACTTTCCGTGAGCCACGCCGCCGCTCGGGCGCTTTAAATGCAATCCATGGGCTGGCCGTCGTGAGACGCCCCGTCAGCTCCCTCACCTACCTGGCGCGGCCCTTATTTTCTAGAACGCCTTGTCGAATGCGTCGGACCGTCTCAGCTTGTCCCGCAATCCTCCCGGGCCGACGGGGTCATACGAACAGGAAGTCGCTCTGATGCAGCAGCGCGAGGTTGACATTCTGCAACGTCAGCGAGGTGCCGGCGTCGAATGCAAAAACCACATCTGCCCCGGACTGGCTCGCAAAGCTCATCAGCTTCGCAAACGAATCGGCCAGGACCGGATCAATCTGCACGACATCGGCATCGGCAATGCCCGCACCTTCGAAATCGCCGATCACGTCGTGCCCATAGCCTGATCTGAAGACGAAAGTGTCCTTGCCGCCGAAACCGAACAGCAGATCGTTGCCGGCTCCTCCCGACAGCACGTTGTTCAAGCTGTTCCCGCCGATTCCGTTGTCGAGGGCGTTGCCAATGCCAGTGACGGCGGTGTCCTGCAGGTTCAAGGCCTCGACATTGTCCGGCAGAACATAGCTGACGCTCGAATAGATGCGGTCATAGCCCTGGTCCTGATCCTCGACCACCGCTGCCGAGGCTGTGCTGACAAAATAGGTATCATTCCCCCGGCCGCCGTAGAGGCTGCCGCCAGCGCGGCTGACAATCGTGTCGTCGCCGTCGCCACCATCAAAAATGGCAGTATCCGTCGCGCCGATCAGGACGTCGTCGAAGCGACTGCCCCGAACACCGTCGATGCTGGAAAAGGTATCCCCTGCCGCTTCGCCCGTATTGGCCACGGCCCCCGAAAGGCTCACCCGCACAGCTTCGGTTGCGTTTTCATAGGTCGCCCAATCGAAGCCGCGGCCGCCCACCAACTGGTCCGCCCCGGTCCCTCCCTCCAGAATTTTGAAGCCGAACGGGCCGGAGAGCGTGTCGTTGCCCGCGCCGCCTCGCAGAATACTGCCATGCCCACCTGAAAGCACGTCGTCGCCGTCGCCACCTTCCATAAGAGTAAACGAACTTCCGATCAGTCTATCGTTGCCCGCCCCGCCATATAGCTTGTCTCCGTCTCCCCACGCCGACAAGACGTCGTTACCATCCAGGCCGTACAGAACGTCCTCGCCATTGCCGCTCGCGATTGAATTGTTCCCATTGTCGCCGATGAGAACATCGTTGCCTGACGAGCCGACCAGCGCCTCGATCGATAGGAACACGTCGCCTGCGGCATCGCCTGTATTAAGTTCGGGGGCGCCGAGGTGCACGAAAACCGGCGCGTAAAAGAGTGCCGTGTCGAAGCCTTCGCCTCCGTTCAGGATGTCGGCGCCCCAGCCCCCATAGAGAGTGTCATTCCCCTGTCCGCCGGCGAGATAGTCGTTCCCCGCGCCGCCATCCAGCGTATCGTTGCCTTCGCCACCGTCGAGATGATCCGCGTGGCTGCCTCCGCGAACGGCGTCATCGCCTGCCCCCGCCGCCACATAGTTCATTCCGTCTCCAGCGACGATATCGTCGATACCTGTCCCGCCGATGATGTAGTCGTCGCGACTGCCGGTCGTAATCTCGTTGACGCGGTCGTAAAAGCCCTGTGTGGTGTAGACCGTCGATGCGCGGTTGGTCGGATCAATTACATCCGTGATCGTATAGCGCAGTTGATCACCATAATATTCAGCGATCGATGTGATTTCCGTCCGATCGAATGTACCGGCATAGGAGCCGCCATAATTTCGAACGACATGCGCAACCGTATGAGTTCCGTCAGGATTGGCGAATGTCACGTCCCAATTCTGGATTGTGTGTGATCCGCGATTGACCATAACGAATGTCTCGCTACGGAAATTTGATCTCGTTCCTGAATCCAGCGCCTGGAAGCCCCGGCCATAAAGCGCAGTCAGATCAAATTCCAGTGCGCGAAGCGTGAAGGCGTCGGCCACGGTCAGGATCGGCATGAAAACTTTCCAGTCTCGCCAACGGGGCCATTCTATCGGCAGTTGTGCCCTCCACCATGCCTCCAGGCAAGGCGAAACGCCTTCCGCCTCAAAGCCTCAACCCATCGTTGTCCAATGACGGCCGCCGGATCTTGGCTGGCCTAAGCCTCGCTCATATCCGCTCTGGCGGTGGCCTTGAGCTTCGATGTCTCGGGCCTGTCATCTCGGCTTGCTTTCGATCCACTCCCCGGGGCCCATGACTGGCGACGCTGCGTTTGGATGAATTTGATCGCCGAAGGGCGTCGTTCAGGCCTTGTCTTCGGCAACCACTGGATTCCTGCAAGACCGAGCGCAAGGAGGCCCATTTGTCGTCCCGTCGCGCCATCCCTCGGTCTTCTGCCTGAAAATCTGAGGCTCGCTGATCTGCACCTCTGCGAATTCCAGCGCGCGGCCGCTTTCGCCACGCAACTTCGCCTCTCGGCTGATGTCCTGCCGTGCTCACGGCCTTGTCCTGTAAGGCCAGTCGCCTATGACAGTCGACAACCATAGGATTCCGACATAACTGCTTGATTGCGCCGTCTTCCGGTTAGCGAGGAAGGCGCGCGTTCTCTCAATGAGGCCAGGCAGCGTATTAATGTTGGATCGCAATCGCAGCCTCGATGGCCTCAGAGGCGTCGCAGTCATTCTCACATTTCTTGTTCATTATTGGGGAACATATATGGCGACCTTTCGGGGAGGAAACCCGAATGTCGTACGCTTTGCTGAGTGGAACAACCCATTCGATAGGGTACTTTACTGGATTTTTCATTCCCATCACGGTGTATATATTTTCTTTATGCTCAGCGGATTTCTCATCTGCCGCATCGCGTTGAAGACGTCCTTTAACTATGCCGCATTTGTCGGCAAGCGTGTGGTTCGTGTCTACCCTGCGTTCTTGCTGGCATTGATCATTTGCGCTGCATTGAGTCCCTTTCTGCTCATCCCGCCGCCGACATGGCAAACCGTCGGCCTGAATCTTCTTTTTCTGAATGGCGTGCCGCAGCTCGGTGTGCCCGGCATCGTGTTCAACAATGTCACGTGGTCTCTCTTCTATGAGATGGCGTTTTATCTTGTTTTCCCGCTGGTCGTCGTAGTTGGGCGACGAGTCGGCGTTCCTATCGTGCCGGCGATCGTTCTAGCGGGCATAATCGCAGCATATTTGCCGGGTGTGATGGGGTTCTACGCCGAGTTCTTTCTGTTCCTGTTCGCGGGTGCACTGGTCGCAACCTTTAGCCAGTCGGCGGTTAAAGCTGTCGCCGAGGCCTTCCCGGACTATGCGGTGATTGCGCTCTATCTTCTCATAACGAGCTTCTTCACAGTCGGTTTGTTGACGACATCGCAGTTCGTCTGGGCATTCGCCGGGTGCGGTTCGGTTATCCTCTGCAAAGCGATCGATGGGCAGAGTGCTATTGCCCGTGCGCTAGCCTGGAAGCCTCTGTCCGAACTCGGCCGGATCTCGTACTCATTCTATTTGCTGCACTCGGTCGCCATCAGCCTCGTCTTCAAGGAATGGTGGCTGCTGTACATTCAACGCGCCGGCACCATACCTAACGCAATCTATCTCGGAGCGGCGGCCTTCGCTGGCTCGACTTTTCTGGCCTGGGTTTCCTATCAGCTTGCCGAGCGTTTCTACTTCAAGAGCCATGCCCCCGTTGACGTGCGGGCTCTTGAGCCGGCCTGACGGTTGAATAGAGCGGTGAAGAGGCGATGTGCGGTGCGGTTTACCCGCGCGGCGCGCCGACCCGAGAAGGTGGGCGAGCGCAAATATTCAGGCTCTGGCGATTGTTCCAGCCACCGCAGCGTTTTCCGCCCTGACGGCCGCAAGTTGCATGGCGATCTGCTGTGCTGGAGCGCCCCTCATGGACCACGACAGAATTCGACAGGCTCAGGACTTGCGTGTGAAAGCGTTCAAGTGCCGCCGTTGGGCCGTTACGGCCTGCGATGATGAGGCCGCGGCCCGCCTGACGGCCATGGCGAGCGCCTACGAGGCGCAAGCGGAAGCCCTCGAACAGGACGTTGCTCCACCCGGCCGGGCGCAGCAGGGACGATAGGCGCCGGCTTACGCCAGGGTTCGGCCGATTGAGGTGCCGTCGCCGGTTGCATTGGCAGGACCCGGCCATGGCAGCTGCTGAGGTTGCCTTGTCCAAATGCGGCTCCTGGTGACGACTCGCCGTACGGCGCCGAGGAGCGACGCTCCACCTAGTAAACTGAGCTCGCTCCCGCGACCGAACGGTGATCGATTTCGCCGTCGTTTTCACCCCTGGGTTGCGTGCTTTGGTGACCGCTCTAAATTCCAAGCGGTCGCGGGGCGCGATACGATGGACAAAAGCTTCTCGGATAAGGACTACGCCGGATGGCGCGAACGTAGTGCGCGTCCTCCGAAGAGGAAGTATCCGCTGGATCGTGCTGTCGCGAGGGTATCGAGCTGGGAGCCGTTCGGCGCGCTCTCCGTCAACTCCCTGCGTCCATACCGGAGCACCTATCGGTTTCACACCGCTTTCGACGCGGGCCACCGCGCTCTTCGCAGCTGTGCAA
This sequence comes from Allobosea sp. Tri-44, assembly GCF_004123845.1. Taxonomy (GTDB): domain Bacteria; phylum Pseudomonadota; class Alphaproteobacteria; order Rhizobiales; family Beijerinckiaceae; genus Allobosea. The sequence continues at coordinate 663,675 of NZ_NBDP01000030.1, forward strand.
TGGGCAGGTTCGGGCTACCGTTCCTGATCGACATCGGCATCGACGGCTTCTTGCTGAAGGCTGATGCGTTGAAACTTCATGAGATGACGCGCCGCTCGTCGGGCAACATTTTGGAGTTGGGGACTCACAAGGGCCTGTCGACGTCGATCATGGCCAAGGCGCTGAACGCTCGCGGTTCCGGCCAGCTGGAAACAGTGGACATCGACGCGGACGCCAACGCTGTCGCCCGCACAAATGTCGCAGCTCGAGAAGGCGCCGAACGTGTGACCTTCACCTTGAAAGACGCGACGCTGCGCTTGGATGAGTTGATCGCCGAAGGGCATCGTTTCGGCTTTGTCTTCGTCGACCACTGGCACGGCTACCAGGCCACCCACGAAGCAGCCTCACGAATGGCATCGGTACTGGAGCCCGGCGGCTTCGTCTTCTTCCATGACTACCTCGGCGCCGGGAATGCGGATCCCGGTCACGTCTACGGGGTGTATCAGGCCGTGCTCGACACGATCTGCGAGGATGAGCGTTTCGCCTTCTACGGCAATTTCGGGTGCTGTGGACTGTACCGGTACTTGCCGTAGGAGTGGCCGAAAGTCAGGCTGGCGGCTAAAATTTCCGAGGCTATCGCTTGGTGAAGATCCCACACCCCGCCATAGGCAGATCCCGGAGTTGATCAGCCGAAAAGGTGTGGTGGTCATAGCGATCAAAGATGGCCCAGGCCCACTTGGGCAACTCGGCTTGATCGATGTCGCGGTAGGCCTTCATCTGATAGGCAAAATGCTGCGTGAACTGCCCGACATTGTCATGAATGGGGTACACGCGAAGGTCCGCCCCCGCCGCATCGGCCAGATCTTGCAAGACCGAGCGCGGGAATGCCCATTTGTCGTCCCGGTCGCGCCATCCCTCAGTCTTCTGCCGGAAAATCTGAGGCTCGAGCTCGCTGATCTGCGCTTCTGCGAATTTCAGCGCCCGCCCGCTTTCGCGGCGCAACTTCGCCTCGCGGGTAATTTCCTGGCAGATCAGCCTCAAGATGGCGTTTCCTGCTTCAAAGGGCTCGAAGAAGAACGCAGAGGCGCCCGGTTTGAGCATCCGCATCGCCATATCGATGAACGGCCCCGGCTCCGCGAGGTGATGCAAGATGGCCGCGCCGAATACGCAGTCGGCTATGCCCTCGTTCAGGTAAGGCTTTTGAGCATCCATCGCGACCGGCAAGCATCGGTCGTTGAGCCCGCGCGAATCCAGCAGCCGCTTCAAGATCGCCAGTAGGTTTGGGCTAATGTCCGTCGCTACCAGCCGCGCGCCCGGATGCAAATCCAGCATCGGCAACGTCGCGTTCCCAAATCCGCACCCTACTTCGACAATTAGCTTTGGATCTTTCAGCCCGATCCGTTCACCAGCCTCACGACAGAGTCCGTGCCAATAGTTGAAGCCCTGATAGCGCCGGTAATAATCCTCGGCGTTCTCAAGGAAGACGGCGTTGACCCCTTCGCGGGCGGCACCCACTTCGCCTTTTGGTGAAAGCACGCCGCTGAAAGCGGGACTTTCGTGCAGTCCCAAATCGAGCAGGGCCTCCCTGAAAATCCCCTCAGCATTGAACACCATTGGCCTCACCTGATTGGATGCGCAACCATAGAGAGCATCGAACTGATGACAAGGCCACCCTGACTGCTGGATAATGCCGTTTTTTGGAACTTGGTCTGGATGGCGAACGCCAGCTTGGCGTGTCCGCTCGCCACTATGTCCAGGCCCTCACTCGCAGAATCACTGGATTCCAGCCCGACGTAGGTGTGCCGGCGGTCGTCGAGGCCGGCATGAAGGCAGACCGGTCCCCCCACCGCACCGCCAGCCTTACAAACCGAATTGGTAAGTCAGCCCGAGGCCTGCCTTGAACTGGTCCTTCGAGCCGCCGGGCCCGGTCACCAACGGGGATTTGGCGGCGTCGCTGACAATCCTTGTATAGCTGCCGAAGGCGGTCGCGGAGAGGTTTTCGGTGATGCGGTAGCGGGCGCTGCCGCCGACGCCGACTTCGGCGACGCCGGCTTTCGCCTTGTAGGGTCGGTAGCCGGATGCCAGCGCCTGGTTGGCTGTGATCCCATAGGCGGATTCGGCGTATTCCTTGTCGAAGAAGCTGACGCGGGGGCCGACCGACAGGTGCAGCCGGTTGTCGAAGAGCGGCAGCCGCGCATCGGCGCTCCAGTCGATGCGCGTGCCGAGATTGCCTTCGGTTTTCTCCAGCAAGCCCAGGGCATTGATCTTGTTCTTGCTGTCGCCGAACGAAACGATGCCTTTGCTGAGCGTGATCTGCGTCGAGAAGAACCGCCCGTAGTCGTATTTGACGAAGGCGCCTGCGGCGAGCGCAGGATCGATGTCGCCGAGGCCGGTCAGATAGCGCCTGCTCTCCTTGACCTCGCGCCCTGGCCGGAGATTCACGAACGCTCCCACCGTGAAGCCGTTTGCCGAAAAGAGGTTTACACCGATGCCCTTGTCGAGAGAGGCAAAGGCGATGTCCCTGTATTTGATGGATACATAGGGGAGCGCAGAGAATTTGGAGTCTTTGGCGCCGAAGAACTTTGGCGAGAACAAGCCAAATGCGCCGAGCTCGACGGTCCAGTCAGGCTTTTTCAGCGCGGTATCCGGGATGGCCTGAGCGGCAGGCCTGGCGAGCTCCGCTGCGGACGCCGCCGACATCGGGAACACGATGGCAAATCCTGCCATCCGGACCCGGCCGCCAAATCGCTGCCGCCTGGGCCTGGCGCTGCCGGCAAATCCGGCCGGCATCTGATCGGGCACTGCGATCAGAGAGGCATGAACCGGGAGGGCTCCTGGCGCGTTTTCACGGGACGCTCTAGCTATTCTGTCCGGCCGGCCGCAGTAACGCATTTCAAAGCTCCAATCGCATGTCGTCTTGACGGCAAGGCCATGCAGCCGCGGCTGCGTGCAGGCGCAGGGCGTTCCGCCCAGTCCATCTGCTCGCTGTAAAGATCGTTGATTGCGCCAGGATTGCCACGGCGGACGACCGCCGCTGATCATCAGGCCGGAGGCTGTCTGGTAGCCTCCGGCGTCCCGCACGCGGGGCAAACTGTCCTGCGGCTACTTCATAAATGGCGGCGAGGCTTTGCCGGCGAGCCGGCCCGCTGCCTGGCTTCCGCCTGATCACTTGCGATCGAACCATTCCGCCGCCGGCGCGTTGTTTCAGTACACCATTCAGAACAGGAGGATGTCCGATGGACTGGAACCGCGTCGAAGGGAACTGGAAGCAACTCAAGGGCAAGGTCAAGGAGCAGTGGGGCAAGCTGACCGATGACGATCTCGATGTCATCGCCGGCAAGCGCGACCAGCTCGAGGGCAAGATTCAGGAGCGCTACGGCATCGAGAAGGACAAGGTCCGGACCGATGTCGACGACTGGTACGGCCGCCAGACCTGGCACTGAGCACTCGCGGTCGCCTCACGCTGCAAGTCGGGCGTGACCGTTGAAAAAAGGCCCCGTCGGCTCTCGCCGGCGGGGCCTTTCGTTTGCCCGGACCGCCCCGTCATCGCAGCGTCACTGCGCCGCCCTAGCGTAACTCTGTTGATCTTGCCCCTTTGCGGGCCCGACAGGGTGGATAGACGCATGAAGCTCCTGGCCAGGCTGGCTGTCGCCAGCGTCCTTCTTGCCTCGTCGGTGGCGCCTGCCTATGCCGAGCCGATCACTGGCGCGGGTTCGAGCTTCGCCTTCCCGGTCATCGGCAAATGGGCGCAGAGCTATCGCGTCGCCAAGTCCGACGGCGCCGAGATGACCCCGCTCGATATCGGCGTCGATTACGAGCCGATCGGCTCGCTCGGCGGCGAGGTCCGCGTCACGCAGCGCGCCGCCGATTTCGGCACCTCCGACCGGCCGCTCTCCTCCGAGGAGTTGCAGCGCTCGGCCCTGATCCAGTTCCCGATCGTCATGGGCGGCATCGTCCCCGTGGTGAACCTCGACGGCGTCGGCCCCGGCCAGATCAGGTTCACCGGCGCACTCCTCGCCGACATCTATCTCGGCAAGATCAAGCTCTGGTCCGATCCGGCGATCAAGGCGGCCAATCCCGAGCTGAAGCTGCCCGACGCCCCGATCAGCGTGATCTATCGTGCCGATGGCTCGGGCACGAGCTTCAACTGGACCGACTATCTCGCCAAGGCGAGCCCGGAATGGCGCGAGAAGATCGGCGTCAATACGCAAGTCGCCTGGCCGGTCGGGAAGGGCGCCGAGCGCAGCCAGGGTGTGACGGAGGCGGTGAAGCGGACGAAGAACGCGATCGGCTATGTCGAGTTCGGCCAGGTCGTGCGCGCCGGCCTCGCCTATGCCCAGGTGCAGAACAAGGCCGGCGCCTTCGTCAAGCCGGATCCGGCGAGCTTCACCGCTGCCGCGGCCAGCGCCGAATGGGCCACGGCCAAGGATTTCGGGCTGATGCTGACCGACGCGCCGGGTGCCGACGCCTATCCGATCGTCGCCACCACCTTCGCCCTGGTGCCGAAGCCGCGGACGCGCCGCACACAGGAGGTGCTCGACTTCTTCCGCCTCTCCTTCGAGAGCGGCGCGGCTGATGCGACCACGCTCGGCTATGTCCCGCTGCCCGCGACACTGGTCAAGCAGGTCAAGGATTACTGGGCCGCCAGCATGAAGGCCGGCAGCTAAACTGAGGCAACCTACCGGCTGTCTCACATTCGGCGCTGTGATGCGATCTTCCGCGTCACAGCCAACACGAACACCGCGCTCAGGCACCGTTCATCGAACGGCCCTTATCCTGGTCTCCAATGATCTACACTCGGCTGCGGTCGAGAGACCAGGAGGACAGGCATGATCAGGACACTCGCTCTCGCTGCCCTCATCGGCACCGCCATCTCGTCGATCACGAGCGCAAACGCCCAGTATTACGATCCCTATTATCGATCGGCGCCGCGCTATGATTACGACAGGCCGCCGCCACCCTATGGCTACGACCGCCCGCGTTACCGCGATGACGGCCCGCGCTATGGCTATGACCGGCCCCAGCGCCGCCGCTTCGGCGATGTCTGCCTGACCTCGCGCGGCTCATGCGCGGCCGAGCCCGCGCCAAGGAACTCGTCCTGCGGCTGCTATATCGAAGGCTTCGGCATGAAGCGGGGCGCGATCGAGTGAGGCCAGCCTCGGCTGAGCCGCTCGGCCGCGCTTCCGACCAGTCTCGGTGTCACCAAATACTGGTTTCGCCAAGCGTTCCAGCTGCGGGATAGGCCGCCCGCAGCTGAGCCAGACTGGTTAATTTTACCTTGTTTCGCAGTTAACCTTGTCTTCATAGATCATATCAGGCTTTCTCTCCCCAACGACGCAGCGGCATCGCGGCGCAATGCAGGGTTGAGTCAGCTATGACGTTCAAGCTTCTTTCGCTTTCGGCGCTCGCCACCACGGCCCTCGTCGGCCTCGCCGCCCCGGCTGTGGCCGGCGGCTGCGGCGGCTCTTCCTGCTACAGCGCGCCCGTCAGCAACTGCGGTGGCGGCTCCTGCTACAAGCTGGTCTCGAAGCCGCCGGTCTACGGCGCGGTCGACGAGAGTTATGTCGTGCGTCCCGAGCGCACCTTCTCCAAGGTCATCCCGGCCGAATACGATACCGTCACCGAGAAGGTGGTGGTCCAGCCGGAGCGCCGCATCGCCCGCCACATCCCGGCCCAGTACAAGACCGTCTCCGAGAAGGTCCTGATCTCGCCGGCGACCAAGCGCTGGGACGTCAGCCGCGATGCTTACGGCCGGACAACCGGCTGCTGGGTGTATGTCCCGGCGCAGTACGGCTATCAGCAGCGTACCGTCGAAGTGGCGCCGGCCTCGGTCGATTACGACGTCGTTCCCGCCGTCTATGGCCAGCGCAGCAGGCGCGTGATGGTCAGCGCAACGCGTGTCGTGCACGAGACCGTGCCCGCCGAATACGCGACCCGTCAGCGCCAGGTCCTGGTCAGCCCCGGCTCGCAGTACTGGGCCAAAAGCGGCTACTGAGTTTTCTGGGTTTTCTACGTAGTACCTGTCACCACGTAACAAGCACCTCACGCCCCGGCTTCGGCCGGGGCTCTTTTTTGTGCTGATGCGAATAGAGCGCGCGTCATACTCGGGCTTGACCCGAGCATCTCAGGCCGGATGAAGCTCGGATCAGCGCCTTCTCGTCAGGAGATTCCCGGCTCTCAGCTTCGCTGCAGCCGAGCATGGCGGCGTTAGCTCACGCCAGCCCGCCGGTCAGCAGGATCAGCACGCCGATGCCGAGCGCGAAGGCGAGGATACGGGCGGGCATAGAGAAGAGCGTGCCCGGCGCCTGCTTGGTGACGAAGCCGGCGACGACCTCGACCAGCGCCAATGCCAGAAGCACATAGACGAAGGGCGGGAAGCTGCCGCCCTTGGCGATCCAGCCATTGTTGACGGCCAGCGAGGCGAATGCGCCCAGCCCGACGCCGGCAGCGGCGAAATACTGCTCGGGCCGGCTGAAGCGCATCAGCGCGCTTTCCGTTCTGCCGGAATCGGCCGAACGACAAGAATTCGCGCAGAATCAAAAAAGTCGAGCATGTCCGCATCGCAAAAGCGGTGCCCACTTTTGCGGGACATGCTCATGTCAGCGCCGGCGGAAGTTCTGCGGGCGAGGCGGCATCGGGCCGGGGCTCGCGGTCTTCTGGCGGAAATTGATGCGGCCGCGATCGAGATCGTAGGGCGACATCTCGACGACGACGCGGTCGCCGGCGATGGTGCGGATGCGGTTCTTCTTCATCTTGCCGGCGGCATAGGCCAGGATGACGTGATCATTGTCGAGCTTCACCCGATAGTTGCCGTCGGGAAGCACCTCGACCACGGTGCCGTCGAATTCGAGCAGTTCTTCTTTCGCCATTCGCTGATCCTTCGTCTTGTCTGCGGCGGGAGGGCCAAGCCTTGTCGGCTCGGCCCCAGAGCCGGATCCGATCAGGTTGGATCAACCTGATCGGTGAATCCGTCTCTCACTTTGAGTTTAGAGACCGTTTTACCAATCAGCTTGCGATGCAAGCTGATTGGAACGGGCTCTAGCGGCTCTAGCGCGTATCAGTTCGGGCGCCGCCGTCCGCCGCCGGTGCGTCGTTGTTCCGTTCTTTGCTGCAAGAACGCCACGCCGCCAAGCCCTTCCTTGCCGGAAACCGCTTCTTTTCGCGCGCCGCCCGCCTCATGGCGCGGAGCGGGGCGCTCATGGCGCGGCTGCTCCTGTCGCGCCTGATGCGGCCGCGGCTGCTCGCGACGCTGCTCCTGCCGCTCGCCCTGCTCCGGGCGCTGGGCGTTGCGGCCCTGCCCGCCCCTGCCGTCGCGGCGTTGGCCCTGCCCTGCCCCGTTATGGGCTTGCGGCCGGCCCTGCCCCTGGCTGCGACCACCGCGGTTCTGTGGCGGCTTCTTCGGGGTACGGCCGTCCCAATGCGGCACGTCGCCGATCGGGGTGAGCGCAACCTTGGTCAGCTTCTCGATCGCGGCGAGATCGCCGCGCTCTTCCGGCGTGCAGAAGGCGATGGCCACGCCCGATGCTCCGGCACGCGCGGTACGGCCGATGCGGTGAACATAGGTCTCGGCCACGTTAGGCAGGTCGAAATTGACGACATGGCTGATGCCGTCGACATCGATGCCGCGCGCGGCGATATCGGTCGCGACGAGGATGAGAAGCTCGCCGTCGCGGAAGGCACCGAGGGCACGCTCGCGCTGGCCCTGGCTCTTGTTGCCATGGATCGCGGCGGACTTGATGCCGGCGAGCTCGAGCTGGCGCACGACCTTGTCGGCGCCATGCTTGGTGCGGGTGAAGACGATGGCGCGCTCCATCTCGGGAACGCTCAAGGTCTTCGCCAGCAAGGCCGGCTTCTGGCCCGCTTCCGTGAAGATGACGCGCTGGTCGACCTTCTCGGCGGTGGTCGCGACGGGCGCAACCGCGACCTCGACCGGATCGGTCAGGTAGGCGGAGGCGATCTCGCGGATCGCCTTCGGCATCGTCGCCGAGAACAGCAGAGTCTGGCGCTGCTTCGGGATCAGGGTCGCGATCTTGCGCAGGGCGTGGATGAAGCCGAGGTCGAGCATCTGGTCGGCTTCGTCCAGCACCAGGAACTCGATCTCGCGCAGCGAGACGGCGCGCTGGTCGACGAGGTCGAGCAGGCGGCCCGGGGTCGCGACGAGAATGTCGATATGCTGGCCGAGCGCGCGGATCTGCTTGCCGACCGGCACGCCACCGAAGATCACCGTCGACTTCAGCGGGGTGAACTGAGCGTAGGTGCGGATGCTCGCCTCGATCTGGGCTGCAAGCTCGCGGGTCGGCGACAGGATGAGCGCGCGCACGGAACGCGGCTGCATGCGCCGCGGCTGGTTCATCAGCCGGTGCAGCATGGGCAGCGAGAAGGCAGCCGTCTTGCCGGTGCCGGTCTGGGCGGCGCCGAGCAGGTCACGACCGTCGCGAATGGAAGGGATCGCCTGCGCCTGGATCGGCGTCGGCGTCTCGTAACCTTCGGCGGCGAGCGCTTTGAGAAGCGGCTCGGCCAGGCCGAGGTCGGTGAACTTTGTCAAATCAGGTCTTTCTGAGCCGGATGACAGGGGCGCACGTGGTGAACGGAAGCGCCTCGGCATGCCATCTCGGTCTACGCATGGTCTCTTTCCGCCCGGCGAACCGCTAGCCACTGCGCCGGGGGATATGGTGTAACAGGCATGGCACGCCCCATCGTTCGGCCATTAGGCCGAGGACAGGCGTGCCAGCCCGATCTTGGAACGGACGGACCGGAACAGTCCGCCCGGATCGTATCGTCAGGCGACGGCGAGATTGCCGGCGGAAGACTTGCCGGTCTTGCGATCGGCGATCAGCTCGTACGAGACGACCTGGCCCTCGCGCAGCTCGCGCAGGCCGGCCCGCTCGACGGCGGAAATGTGGACGAAGATGTCCTGACCGCCGTTCTCAGGGGTGATGAAGCCATAGCCCTTGGTGGCGTTGAACCACTTGACGGTGCCCTTGTTCATAACGGGACTAATCCTTGCACTTCAGATCCGCGTATTCGTGAAACCCAGGACCGGACGCGCGGACGCCTTGCCATGGTCTTGTAGCGACGTGTGGTGGATCTGAAGTGGCCCGCCGGCTGGAATACCCGCGCGGAGGATTGGCCAGAACCGGCCGCATCTCGTCTTACATCGGTCGATCTAGCATAAATTGCAAGGCCGGTCCAGCAGAGCGGGTTTTCCTCATCACCGCGGCCCATTGAACAACCGTGCGTCGAGCTGGTTGTGGTCGGTAAACCATCGGAGGCTAGCGATGCCGATCACGCTGAAAGGTTCCTGTCGCTGCGGCAAGGTGAGCTTCACAGCCGACAGTCACACGCCGGTGCCATACCAGCTCTGCTACTGCTCGATCTGCCGCAAGACCGCGGGCGGTGGCGGCTTCGCGATCAACATCATGGCGGATGCGGCGACCCTCGATATCGAAGGCGAAGACTTGATCGGCATCTTTCACGCCGAAATCCGGGACGATGCGGGCCGCTGTGAAAGATCGCGCGGCGAGCGACGCTTCTGCAAAGGCTGCGCGACAGCTTTATGGGTCTACGATCCCGCCTGGCCGGAACTCATTCACCCCTTTGCGTCCGCAATCGACAGCGAGCTTCCGAAAGCCAGCGAGAAGACCCACTTGCTGCTCCGCTTCAAGGCAGCTTGGGTCGAACCCCACATCGGACCCCGCGATCAACGCTTCGACGGCTACCCCGAGGAATCGATCGAAGACTGGCATCGCAAACGCGGGCTCTGGGTCGATTAGGACAGCGAAGCTCAGCCGAGTTCGCGCACCGGATCGACCAGCCCGCCGAGATCGGAGAGCTTGCGCAGGTACGACGTCCCGGTCGGCTCCTCTGCATGCTCCAGTACCCCAGCGAGATCGTGAAACACTGCCGCAGTCTACGAGGCGTCAGTCGATCGCGATATCGAACGTCACCGGGTAGTGGTCCGAGCCATAGCTGCCGGCGCCATAGCGTACATCGACCGCCCTGACGTTGGGGCTCGCCAGCAGATTATCGAGCAGGACGACAGGTGTGAAACGGTCTGCGGGCCATGATGCGCCCAATGTCGCGTGGCGGCGCAAATTCGCCCGGAATGCCAGAGTGTTGAGCTTGAGCGAAAAGGGGGTGAGGTTGAAATCGCCGACCAATATCTGCGTGTCGCTTGCCTGCCGCAAGCGCTCGGCGAGCCAATCCATCTGATCGACCTGCATCGCCGGTTGAAACGGATAGGCGAGATGCAGACCGGTGATCACATAGGGCCGGCCCGCACCGGCAAAGCGCGCCCAGACGATCGGCGGAGCCAGGCGCGTGCGATCCGAAAATCCGGCGTCGAGCCAGCCAAGCTTCGACAGCAGGACGAGACCGCAATTGCGCCGGGCACAGGAAACCACATGCGGATATTTGTCCCTGAGCTGCGGGACGATCTCCTGTTCCAGACGGCTGCCGATCTCCTGAAGCACGACGACATCCGCATCGGTCTCACGCAGGAAGCCGACCACCGCCTGTGGTTCGCGATTGTGGATCCAGAGATTGAAGGTCGTCACGCGCAAGGTCGACCGAGGGGCCGACGAGGCCTGGGCCATGAGTGGCAGCGACGCCAGCACGAGGTTGGCGATCAGGACTGAAGCACTGATGCGAAGCAGCGCACGACCACCCGCCCACCAGGCCGCAGCCACGACCAGGCTTGAAACAGCGAGCAGCAGCCAGCGGAAATGATTGATCAGCTCCAGATAGGGGAATGCTCCTGCGAATAGACCGAGCAAGGTAGCAACCGCAGTGGCGATGGCGGCAAGCCCGATCAGATATCGCGCGACGCGGCGCAGGCGAGTGACCTCAGGACTCGATGTCATGCAGCACCGACGTCAATCCGCTGAGATCGGCCAGCTTGCGGTAACGCGCATGGCCGGCCGGCTCCTCGGCATGCTCCAGCGCCCAGGTCAGATCATGCGGCACATGGACGGCCCAGGCGCCGGCGGCGAGCGCCGGCACGATGTCCGACTTCAGCGAGTTGCCGACCATCAGAGCCCGCTCCGGCCCATCGCCATGGCGCGCGAACAGCTTCGCATAGGTCACTGCGCTCTTCTCGCTGACGATCTCGACCGCATCGAAGAAATCGCCGAGGCCGGACTGCGCCAGCTTGCGCTCCTGGTCGAAGAGATCGCCCTTGGTGATCAACACCAGCCGGTAGCGGCCGGCGAGAGCGGCGAGCGCGTCCTGCGCATGCGGCAGGGTCTCGACCGGGTGGGTCAGCATCTCGCGCCCGGCGGCGAGGATCTCGCCGATAACCGACTGCGGGACCTGGCCGCGGGTGACCTCGAGCGCGGTCTCGATCATCGAGAGCGTGAAGCCCTTGATGCCGAAACCGTAGAAGGCGAGGTTGCGCTTCTCCGCCTCGAGCAGCTTGCCGGAGATCTCGGCCGCCTCGCCATGCTCGCCGAGCAGCGCGACGAAGCGGTCCTCCGTCAGCCGGAAGAACTGCTCGTTCTGCCAGAGCGTGTCGTCGGCATCGAAGCCGATGGTGGTGAGGGTCTTCACAGCAAGTTTCCGTCATTGCGAGCGAAGCGAAGCAATCCAGCGGTCTCGCTCAGCGGCCCCTAGATTGCTTCGTCACTTCGCTCCTCGCAATGACGAGGAGCGCCTCAGGCGTCCTTCGCCTTGATCGCCCCCAGCGCCGCCTGCGCGGCGGCAAGGCGCGCGATCGGCACGCGGAAGGGCGAGCAGGAGACGTAGTCGAGTCCGACGCTCTCGCAGAAGCCGATCGAGGCGGGGTCACCGCCATGCTCGCCGCAGATGCCGAGCTTGATGTCCGGCCGGGCCTTGCGGCCACGCTCGACGGCGATCCTGACCAGCTCGCCCACGCCATCCTGGTCGATCGTGACGAAGGGATCGGATTCGAGCAGGCCACGCGCCGTGTAGGCACCGAGGAAGGAGCCGGCATCGTCGCGGCTGATGCCGAGCGCGGTCTGCGTCAGGTCGTTGGTGCCGAAGGAGAAGAATTCGGCGCTCCTGGCAATCTCCTCCGCCCGCAGCGCGGCGCGCGGCAGTTCGATCATGGTGCCGACCTGATAGGTCAGTTCGCTGCCGCTCTCCTTGCGGACCGCCTCGGCCATCGCATCGATCCGGCCCTTGACCAGGTCGAGCTCGGGCGCGCCCATGACGAGCGGCACCATCACCTCGGGGATGACCGGATGGCCGGTCTCCTTGGCAGCGATCACCGCTGCCTCGAAGATGGCCCTGGCCTGCATCTCGGCGATCTCGGGATAGGCGACCGCGAGGCGCACGCCGCGGAAGCCGAGCATCGGGTTGATCTCGTGCAGTTCAGCGGCACGGCGTTTCAGCTTGTCGATGGTCGTGCCCATCGCCGAGGCGACCTCGGCGATCTCGTCATCGGTGTGCGGCAGGAACTCGTGCAATGGCGGATCGAGCAGGCGGATCGTCACCGGCAGGCCCTGCATGATGGCGAAGAGCTCGACGAAGTCCTGGCGCTGCATCGGCAGGAGCTTGGCGAGCGCAGCGCGCCTGCCCTTCTCGTCCTCGGCCAGGATCATCTCGCGGACGGCGAGGATGCGGCCGGCGTCGAAGAACATGTGTTCGGTACGGCAGAGCCCGATACCCTCGGCGCCGAACTCGCGCGCCGCCTTGGCGTCACGCGGGGTCTCGGCATTGGCGCGGATCTTGAGACGCCGCACCTTGTCGGCCCAGCCCATCAGGGTCCTGAAGTCGCCGGAGAGCTCCGGCTGCTGCATCTTGACCTCACCGAGCAGGACCTGGCCGCTGCTGCCGTCGATGGTGATGAAATCGCCGGCCTTCAGCGTCGTCGGCCCGACGGTCATCGTGCCCTTGGCGTAGTCGACGCGGATCTGGCCGGCACCGGAGACGCAGGGCTTGCCCATGCCGCGCGCCACGACCGCCGCATGCGAGGTCATGCCGCCGCGCGTGGTCAGGATGCCTTCGGCGGCGTGCATGCCGTGAATGTCCTCCGGGGACGTCTCGACGCGCACAAGGATGACCTTCTTGCCGCCCTTCTTGGCGGCTTCGGCCGCCTCGGAGGTGAAGACGATCTCGCCGGCAGCGGCGCCGGGCGAGGCCGGCAGGCCACCGGTCAGCACGCGCCGCTCGGCCTTGGTGTCGATGGTCGGATGCAGCAGTTGGTCGAGCGCGCCGGGCTCGACACGGCCGACCGCTTCCTTCTCGCTGATCAGGCCTTCGTGGGCGAGCTCGACCGCGATCCTGAGCGCCGCCTTGGCGGTGCGCTTGCCGGAACGGGTCTGCAGCATCCAGAGCTTGCCCTCCTGGATGGTGAACTCCATGTCCTGCATATCGCGATAGTGCTTCTCGAGGATGCCGTAGATGCGGCAGAGCTCGGCATAGGCCTCCGGCATCGCCTTTTCCATCGAAGGCTTGTCGGAGCCGGCCAGGGCCTTGGCCACCTCGGTGATGTCCTGCGGGGTGCGGATGCCGGCGACGACGTCCTCGCCCTGGGCGTTGATCAGGAACTCGCCATAGAGCGCGTTCTCGCCGGTCGAGGGATTGCGGGTGAAGGCGACGCCGGTCGCCGAGGTCTCGCCCATATTGCCGAAGACCATCGACTGGACGTTGACCGCCGTGCCCCAGGAGGCGGGGATGCTGTTGAGCTCGCGGTACTTGATGGCGCGGGCGTTCATCCAGGAGGAGAAGACGGCGCCGACCGCGCCCCAGAGCTGCTCCTGCGGATCCTGCGGAAAGTCGGAGCCGAGCTCCTTCTTCACGATGTCCTTGTACTTGCCGACCAGCACTTTCCAGTCGTCGGCCGAAAGGTCGGTGTCGAGATTGTAGCCCTTGCGCTCCTTGTAGTCCTCGAGCGCCTCCTCGAAATGGCCGTGGTCGATGTCGAGCACGACGTTGGAATACATGGTGATGAAGCGGCGATAGCTGTCGAAGGCGAAGCGGGCATCGCCCGAGGCCTTGGCGACGGCTTCGACGGTGACGTCGTTGAGCCCGAGATTGAGGACGGTGTCCATCATGCCCGGCATCGAGGCGCGCGCCCCCGAGCGAACCGAGACGAGCAGGGGATTGGCCGGATCGCCGAAGGTCTTGCCGGTGAGCTTGGCCATGCCGCCCAGTGCCGCCTTGACCTCAGCGTCGAGCGCCGCCGGGAAGTTCTTGCCGTTGTCGTAGTACCAGGTGCAGACCTCGGTGGTGATGGTAAAGCCCGGAGGCACCGGAAGTCCGAGATTGCTCATCTCGGCCAGGTTCGCGCCCTTGCCGCCGAGCAGGTTCTTCATGCCTGCCTCGCCCTCGGCCTTGCCGTCGCCGAAGGTGTAGACCCACTTCTCGCCTGCCATAGCCTGCCTTTCCCAACGTTGGTGACCGGCATTGAACGCCGGCGCGCCCGCATGGTTTCGCATTTGCGGCAGCGCCTGCTGCAACGCACCGCGCGGCGTGGTCATGCCGAAAACCGCATGAACAATCAATGATCATGCGGTTGAGCCATCTCGGCGCCCAGCAATATCAGGCCGGGCGTCGACGGGCGGCGCAATATGGCCAAGGCCGGCGCCGCGCGATAGGGTGCAGTCCCGCCTTGAAAAGCGGCAGCGGCGGCCGATCCAATGGTTGCCAGCGCCGCCCCTCGCCTGCCCAGAACGACGCCGAAGCGAACGATGCGCCTGAACGACTGCCACAACTTCCACGACTTCCGTACCCTTGCCAGGAAGCGACTGCCGGGCCCGATCTTCAACTACATCGACGGCGGCGCCGATGACGAGGTTACCCTCCGGCGGAACTCCGAGAGCTTCGAGCGCTGCGACCTCGTTCCTAACGTCCTGCGCGGCGTGAGCAGCGTCGACACCTCGGTCACGGTGATGGGCCAGAAGCTCGCCGTGCCGTTCTACTGCTCGCCAACGGCCCTGCAGCGCCTGTTCCATCACCAGGGCGAGCGCGCGGTCGCCGCGGCTGCGGCGCGCTATGGCACCATGTTCGGGGTCTCGTCGCTCGGCACTATCAGCCTGGAGGAGTTGCGAAAGACCCATAGCGGCCCGCAGGTCTACCAGTTCTACTTCCACAAGGACCGCGGCCTGAACCGGGCAATGATGGAGCGCGCCAAGGAGGCCGGCGTGAACGTGATGATGCTGACGGTCGACAGCATTACCGGCGGCAACCGCGAGCGCGACCTGCGCACCGGCTTCTCGATCCCGTTCCGGCTCAACCTCGCCGGCATGACGCAGTTCGCAATCAAGCCGCAATGGGCGCTGAACTATCTCACCCATGAGAAATTCAGCCTGCCGCAGCTCGACACACATGTGGACATGGGTGGCGGCGTCATGTCGATCAGCCGCTATTTCACCGAGATGCTCGACCCGGCGATGACCTGGGACGACGTCGCCGAGATGGTCAGGCTCTGGTCCGGGCAATTCTGCCTGAAGGGCATCATGTCGGTGGCCGATGCGAAGCGCGCGGTCGAGATCGGCTGCACCGGCATCATCCTGTCCAACCATGGCGGCCGGCAGCTCGATGGCTCGCGCGCGGCCTTCGACCAGCTCGCCGAGATCGTCGATGCTGTCGGCGACCGCATCGACGTGATCATGGATGGCGGCATCCAGCGCGGCTCGCATGTGCTGAAAGCCCTGTCGCTCGGCGCCAAGGCCGTCGGCGTCGGGCGCTACTATCTCTACCCGCTCGCAGCCGCCGGACAGCCCGGCGTCGAACGCGCCCTCGGTCAGCTCAAGACCGAAGTCGAGCGCGGCATGAAGCTGATGGGCGTGACCGGGCTCGATCAGCTGTCACGCGAGAATTTGCGGTTCAGATAGAGGCGACCCAAAAATGCCGACGTTTCACCGGTCCGGAGCGATCACCGGCAAACCGGGGAAATATGTCCGATAGCGCGATGCGTCGCGTGTGATCAGCGTGTAGCCGGCGACCGCCGCATGCGCGCCGATGAAAAAATCGGGAAGCGGCGATTGCTTCACTCCGCCTCGGCTCTTGTAGGCAAGGAAGCACTTGCCGGCCAGAAATGCAGCGGCAAATGGAATCGGCTCCCGCTCCAGCATCGTCGTGGGGAGGGCGGCATCCAAATCCTCAACCCGTGAATAATGGGTCGAGATTTCGGCGTAGACCATCGCGTTGATCACAAGCCGCTGCCGATCAGCGGCCTCGGATAGGGCTCGCGCCGACCAGGCGGACCAGCGGGTGTCCTGCGTCAGAACGTCGAGCAGGACATTGCTGTCGACGAGAACTGCGCTCATTCGGGCTCGCGCGTCAGCGCCATGATCTCATCGGTCGTCATGGCGATATCGCCCTTGCTGCGGCGCAGATGCGCAACAAGCCTGTCACCACGCCCCGGTTTGCGGTGCGCCATCGCCGGCATAATCCGAACAACCTTGCCGTCGAACTCGAAATCCACCTCGGTCTCAGGCAGAAGCCCCGCCCGCTCGCGAATATCGGCAGGAATGGTCACCTGGCCCTTGGACGTGATACGCATAGGAGCCCCCTTACTCTTACACGTAAGAGTAAGACTTGGGCCGGGACACGGCAAGCTACGCCGGCACGTTCTTATCGCTGACGCCCGCGCGCCGCCTTCGGCCAGCGCAGCGGCCAATTGACGATGCGCTCGACGATCTCGTCCTCGGCGACCTCGTCCTCATTGGCGTAGACGCGATTTCTGACAGACACCCCTGCGGCGACGACCGTCTGCGGATCGCCCGAGACGAGCGGATGCCACCAGGGCAGGTCCCTGCCCTCGCCAACGAGCTTGTAGGCGCAGGTCGGTGGCAGCCAGGACAGTGTGCGCACCGCGTCCGGCGTCAGCGTGACGCAATCGGGAACGGTCTTCGAGCGGTTGGCGTAGTCATGGCAGCGGCAGGTCGATGCGTCGAACAGGCGGCAGCCAATATCGGTGGCGTGGAGCCGGCCGGTGTCGTCGTCCTCGAGCTTGACCAGGCAGCAGCGACCGCAACCGTCGCAGAGCGATTCCCACTCCGCCTCGGTCATCTCCTCGAGCGTCTTGGTGCGCCAGAAGGGCGCGCTATCGATCTTCGGGTCGGCCATGGCCGCTTATGCCCTGTCGCGGCGGCAGAGGGAAGCGTGCGAGCGTCGCAGCATGCGTGGTGCGTGCCTATATCTTAAATTCATTCTAATCTTTGTTTAGAGAAATTATAATCTATGAAAATTGACCGAATACTCGGATCGGCCTAACGGGAGGAAGAATTTCCCTGCTTGCGAGCTTCCCGATGCTGACCCGCCGACATCTGCTGCGCGCCTTTGCCGTGACCGCAAGCCTTGCCATTACGGCCCTGCCCGCGCTGGCCGACAAGGTCACGGTGACCGACATCGTCGGGCGCAAGGTCGAGGTCGAGGCCCCGGTCAAGCGGATCATCCTCGGCGAGGGCCGGCAGATGTATTTCGTCGGCGCACTCGACAAGGACGAGCCGTTCAAGCGTGTCGTCGGCTGGCGTGACGATCTCGGCAAGGCCGACCCCGAGACCTACCGCCACTATGAAAAGCGCTATCCGCAGATCGCCAAGTTGCCGACCTTCGGCGGCATGAAGGAAGGCGCCTTCGACATCGAGCAGGCGATCGCGCTCAAGCCCGACGTGCTCTTCCTCAACATCGAGGCCAAGATCGCCAGCGACGAGGCCAAGCTGGTCGAGAAGCTCGCCTCGGTCGGCATTCCGGTCGTCTATGTCGACTTCCGCGAGAAGCCGTTCGAGCATACCGAGCCGTCGATGCGGCTGATCGGCAAGCTCTTCGGCAAGGAGCAGATCGCCGAGGACTTCATCACGTTCCGCGCCGAGCAGATCAAGGTCGTGACCGATCGCCTTGCCAAGGCGACCGATCTCAAGCGCCCACTGGTCATGGTCGAGCGCGCCGGTGGCTATTCCGACGATTGCTGCATGTCCTTCGGCAACGAGAACTTCGGCAAGATGGTCGAGTTCGCCGGCGGCCGGAACCTGGCGGCTCCGCTGATCCCCGGCACCTTCGGCACGGTCAATGCCGAGCAGATCGTCGCGTCCAACCCCGATGTCGTGATCGTCACCGGCAGCAATTGGGACGGCTATGTCCCCGGCGGCAACTGGGTCGGCCTGGGCTACGGCGCCAACATGACCGAGGCGCGCCGCAAGCTAACCAATCTGATGAAGCGCCCGGCCTTCTCGCAGACTGCGGCGGTCAAGAACGGCCGCGTCCACGGCATCTGGCACCAGTTCTACAACAGCCCCTACCAGTTCGTGGCAATCCAGGAGATCGCGAAGTGGCTGCACCCCGATCTGTTCCAGGACGTCGATCCGGGCGCCACCATGAAGGTCCTCCACGAGCGCTTCCTGCCGCTGCCCTATGAGCCTGGCCTGTGGGTCTCGCTCGAGCCCGGCAAGTGAGCCTTGCTCCGGCCAGCGCCGACGAGATCGTGACCGAGCCGGCGGAGGTTGCCCGGAGCGCGGCCCAGGGCCGCGATGCCTACCGGGCTCTGTCGCTGCGCCGCAAGCTGATCCTCGTCGGCTTTGCGCTCGTGCTGCTGGCCTGCCTGATCGTCGATCTCATGCTTGGACCGGCGCGCTACAGCGTAGCCGAGGTCGTCAACGCGCTGATCTCGCCCTCGACCGCCCCGGCCGCGGTTAGGGTCGTGATCTGGGATATCCGCCTGCCGGTCGCGCTGATGGCCGTCGTCACGGGCGCGTCGCTGGCGATCGCCGGCGCGCAGATGCAGACGGTGCTGAACAACCCGCTCGCCAGCCCGTTCACGCTCGGCATCTCGGCCGCCGCAAGCTTCGGGGCAGCGCTGGCGCTGGTCTTCGGCGTCGCGATCGTGCCGCTCGCGATCGACTACATCGTGCCGCTCAACGCCTTCATCATGGCGATGGGCGCCTCCATGCTGATCCATGCGCTGAGCCAGCGCCGCGGCGTCACGACCGAGACTGTGGTGCTGCTCGGCATCGCGCTGGTCTTCACCTTCAACGCCCTGCTCTCACTGCTGCAGTTCTTCGCCTCCGAGCAGGCGCTTGGCGCCGTCGTCTTCTGGATGATGGGCTCGCTGACCAAGGCGAATTGGCACAAGCTGGCGATCACCTCGACCGTGCTCGTCCTCTGCATCCCGCTGTTCGCGCGCCGGGCCTGGGCCCTGACGACGCTGCGGCTCGGCGACGAGAAGGCGGCGAGCTTCGGCATTGACGTCAGGTATTTGCGGCTCGAGACTATGCTGCTCGTCGCCCTGCTCGCGGCGGTGCCGGTCGCCTTTGTCGGCACGATCGGCTTCATCGGCCTGGTCGGCCCGCACATCGCCCGGATGGTGATCGGCGAGGACCAGCGCTTTTTCCTGCCGGCCTCGGCGCTGGCCGGCGCGGCGATCCTGTCGGCCTCCTCCGTGGTCAGCAAGTCGCTGATCCCCGGCCTGATCTTCCCGATCAGCATCGTCACGGCGCTGGTCGGCGTGCCGTTCTTCTTCAGTCTGATCCTGACCAGCCGGAGGCGCTCATGGTGAAGCGCCTGATGCTCAACGATGTCGGCGTCGCCTATGGCAAGCGCCAGATCCTCAGCGGGATCAGCACGCCCGAGATGACGGGCGGCGAAATCGTCGCCGTGATCGGTCCCAACGCCGCCGGCAAATCGAGCCTGTTTCGCCGCATCGCCGGACTGATCCCGGGTGCCGGCTCGGTCGAAGTCGTCAGCGCCCACGGCAAGACGCCCTGCTACCTGCCGCAGGATACGGCGGTGAATGCGGTGCTGACCGTCTACGAATCGATCCTGCTCGCCCGCAAGCAGGGCGGCTCCTGGAGTGTCGGTGACGATGAGCTCGCAGCCATCGACGAAGCCCTGCACGCACTCGACATCGCCGACCTCGCCTTCCGCGGCCTCGGCGAGCTCAGCGGCGGCCAGCGCCAGCTCGTCTCGATCGCCCAGACGCTGGTGCGCCGGCCCGAGATCATGCTGCTCGACGAGCCGACCAGCGCGCTCGACCTGCACCGCCAGTTCGAGGTGCTGAGCCTTGTCTCACGGCTGGCGCGCGAGCGGCAGGTCTGCGTGCTGATCGCGATCCACGATCTCAACCAGGCGCTGCGCATCGCCGACAAGGTGATGGTGCTGGCCAAGGGCCGCCTCGCCGCCTTCGGCGACCCGCGCGAGATCATTACGCCGGCTTTGCTCGAAGAGGTCTATGGCGTCGTCGCGCGGGTCGAGGCGAACGAGGGCGAGACGCCCTTCGTCGTCGTCCATGGCTCGGCGCGCAGGCATAGCCGCAGCGATACGCAGCTTGCCGCCGCCAGACCGGCAGCATAGTTCCATCCCAGTTTCGCACGGCGAATGCCAATGCCCGATAGCAGCCTCTCCACCCCCGGCGCCAATTTCTCCCTCAAGGAGGAAATCCGGTCCTATTGGTCCGGGCGCGCAGCCACCTTCGACCAGCAGGTCGGCCATGCCATCAAATCGGACGCAGAGCTCGCCGCCTTCCAGTCGCTGCTGCGGCAATCCTTCGGAACCGAACCGCGCGAGGTGCTCGACCTCGCCTGCGGCACCGGCGAGATCACCCGCGCGCTGCTCTCGCTCGGGCATGAGGTCACCGCGATCGACTTTTCCGAGGAGATGCTGGCCCGCGCCCGCGCCAAGCATGGCGACAGGGCCCGCATCCTGGCCGGCGATGCCGAACGCCTGCTCGACGACGATGGGATTTACGACGCGCTGGTCACTCGCCATCTGGTCTGGACGCTGACCGATCCCGAGGTCGCCTTCGCCGAATGGTTCCGGGTGCTCAAGCCCGGCGGCAAGCTGCTCGTGATTGATGGCGACTGGATCAACCGCTCCTGGCTGCAGGGCCTGCTCAACCGGGCAGCGACCTTCCTGCGCGAACGCGCCGGCGCCGCCCCGCATGGCGCCGATCGCGCGGCCTTCGACTCGATCACCAGCCGTTTCTTCTTCCGCGAGGGCCTGAGCGCGGAGCGGCTCGGCGCTATGTTACGCCAGGCGGGCTTTGCGCGCATCGAGGCGGCCGACTACGCACGGGTGATCAAGGCGCAGCAGCGCCACGCCGCCCTGCACGATGCGCTCCGGCTGGCGTCCTCGACCCGTTTCGCGCTGCTCGCGACGAAGAGCTGAGCGCGCCGCGCAGAACACCCGTTTTTGCCGTGCAGCTCCACCGCTGCCCTCTTCCGTCGGAGGCGTCGAGCACTTACCTTCCTGTGTCGGATCGGGCGCTCGCTGCTCGGACCGGGACGCCGCGCGCGCGAGCCGCCGGCATGCTCAGGGTGGCGCAAAGCCGTGATGGAGTTCAGGAAGGCCCGCTGGACGACCCGCCTGAAGCGCCTCGCGCTGGGCGTCGATGCATGGATCGGCGCCTCGCTCTACGCAGCCGGCCATCGCGCCGGAGAGGTCTATGAACGCATCCGTAGCGCCACCGACCGGCTGACCGTCAGCGGGCCGAAACGGCTCGCCGCCGAATTCGCCAGCGAGGGGCTGAATGTCGGCATCGCCGGCGCGATCGTCATGCTGATGCTGGCGATCCCCTCCTTCCAGGAGGGGCGCGAAGAGGCGCTCAAGAACCAGGTCTTCGCCGTCACCTTCCTCGACCGCTACGGCTCGGAGATCGGCCATCGCGGCGCCCGCCACGACGATTCGCTGAAGCTCGAGGAATTCCCCGACCATCTGCTCAAGGCGGTGCTGGCGACCGAGGACCGGCGCTTCTACGACCATTTCGGCATCGACGTCTTCGGCACCTTCCGGGCGCTCACCGTCAACGCCCGCGCCTCGGGCGTGGTCCAGGGCGGCTCGTCGCTCACCCAGCAACTGGCCAAGAACCTCTTCCTCAACAACGAGCGCTCGCTCGACCGCAAGATCAAGGAAGCCTTCCTGTCGCTCTGGCTGGAACACCGGCTGACCAAGAACGAGATTCTCAAGCTCTATCTTGACCGCGCCTATATGGGCGGCGGCACCTTCGGCGTTGCGGCGGCGGCCGACTATTATTTCGGCAAGTCGGTGAAGGATGTGAGCCTGGCGGAGGCGGCGATGCTCGCCGGCCTGTTCAAGGCCCCGAGCAAGTTCGCTCCGCACGTCAACCTGCCGGCGGCGCGGGCGCGGGCCAACGACGTGCTCAACGCCATGGTCGATGCCGGTTTCATGACGGCTGGCCAGGTCGATTCGGCCAAGCGCAACCCGGCGACGCCGATCGACCGCAGGCGCGACTCCAATCCGGACTACTATCTCGACTGGGCTTTCGACGAGACCCGCAGGCTCGCCGAGGACGGCAAGCTCGGCCCTGAGAGGGTGCTGACGGTGAAGACGCCTTACGACCCGGCGATCCAGAAGCGCGCCGACGAGGCGGTCGAGTCGATCCTGCGCCAGCACGGCCCGGCCTATCGCGCCAAGCAGGCGGCGGCGGTGATCATGGACCCGGATGGAGCGGTGCGCGCCATCGTCGGTGGGCGCGACTATGGCGCGAGCCAGTTCAATCGCGCCACCGCGAGTCTGCGCCAGCCCGGCTCCTCCTTCAAGCCTTACGTCTACGCGGCGGCGATGAGCGCCGGGCTCTACAAGCCGACGACGGTTGTCACCGACCGGCCCGTCTGCATCGGCAACTGGTGCCCGAACAATTACGGGCGCTCCTATGCCGGCTCGATGCCACTGACGGTGGCGCTGGCGAAGTCGATCAATACGATCCCGGTGCAGATGTCGATCGCGATCGGCAAGGCCACCGGCGAGACGCATGAGGCCCGCGCGGCGCGCATCGGCCGGACCAAGATCGTCGAGACCTGCCGGGCGATGGGCCTGACCACGCCGCTGATCGACACCGTCTCGCTGCCGATCGGGGCAGCGGAGGTAACCGTGATCGAGCAGGCGGCCGGCTATGCCGTGTTCGCCAATGGCGGCAAGCGGGCGAAGCCTTACGCCGCCTTCGATATCCGTAACTCGGCGGGCGAAGAGATCTACCGCCATGACCGCGACGAGCCGGCGCCGGCACAGGTACTGAGCACGCAGGTCGCGTTCGAGATGAACCAGATGCTGTCGACCGTGCCGACCGCCGGCACTGGCCGGCGTGCCGCGCTCGACGGCGTCGTCAGCGCCGGCAAGACCGGTACGACCAATGGCTACAAGGACGCCTGGTATGTCGGCTATACCGGCAATCTCGTCGGCGCGATCTGGTTCGGCAACGATGATTCCTCCGAGACCAACAACATGACCGGCGGCTCGCTGCCGGCGATGACCTGGAAGGAGATCATGGGCTTCGCGCATCAGGGCATCGAGCTGAAGCCGATCCCGGGCGTGACGCCGCAGCCTGGCGACGCCAAGACTGTGGTGGCGAAAGCCAGTGATCCCGCGGCCGGCGCCAGCGCCGGCCATATGTCGCGCAAATCCTTCGAGGTGCTCTCCGCCGTCGGCACGATGTTCAAGTCGGTCGAGGCCCCGCGGGCCGCCCGCGCCTCCATCCAGGCCGGGATCCGCGGCGCTCCCACCGGCCTCTCCGTCATTCGCTAGGCTCAGAGCATTGCGCGAAAAAGTGGGAACCGGTTTTTCGCGGGAGCAATGCTCTAAACTCATAGAATCGATCACGGTTCTCGCATTCGGGCGGTTCCGCCCGAATGCGACGTGATCTAGAAGCCAATGCGGACCAAGATCATCCCATGCGCGTGCTCCCCCTGGCTTATGTGATCGCGCTCGGCGCCGGCCTCGGCCTCGTCTCCGCCCGCTATGCCGTGGCGGAGCGGCCCTGGTTCGGCCGCGCCCAGATCGGGGCCTGGACGACCTGGCCGAACAGCGGCGCGCGCGACATCGATCCCTATATGCGGGCCTATCTGGCGCGCGGCGTCCACCTGCCGCTCGGCGCAGGCGAAGGCCTGGAGCTCATCGCCAAGGAAGACGACGCCGGACAGGCCCTCGACGCCCGCTGCCGCTATCTCGTCAGCGGGACAACGCCGCCGGCGCGCGGCTGGTCGCTCGACGTCGCCGATCTCGCCGGCCGTTCCTTGCAGTCCACCGTCGAGCGCGCGAGCTTCACCGACGCCGAGATCGTCCGCGGCGAGCGCGGCGGCATGCGTATCGTGCTGGCGACGGCGCCCGAGGCCGGCAACTGGCTGCCCTTGCCGGCAGGAGGACGTTTCCAGCTCCGCCTGCGGCTCTACGACACGCCTATCTCGAGCCATGCCGGCGAGCTCAGGCCAAGCGCCCTGCCCCGCATCGCACGGATCGACTGCCGATGAGTGCTGCGGACAACATCGGAGCGCTGCCCACGATCGCGGGCCAATCGCGGCCTCGCCGCTGGTTGTCGCGGCTCGGGAGCGGGCTGCTGCGGCTCGTGCTGCTGACGCTGGCCGGGCTGGTGCTCGCCGGCATCGTCCACATCGTCACCGTGCTTAGGGTTCCCGCTCTGGCCTCGGGCGACGCCGCCACCGTCTACGCGGCGCTGGGCATGAACGGCCGGGCCGAGCTGGTGACGCCGCCTCCGGCCGGACTGCCTGCCATGCTCGACACCGATCCGAACAGCGTCGCGGCCGTATGCAGCTACGACCTCGCGGCAGGTCCGCTACGCGTCGTGGCGCGCACAAGCTCGTTGCCGCTTGGTCTCACCGTCCACCGCCGCGGCGGCGGCGTCGCCTATGCGATCACCGATAGGGCAGCGATCCGCGGCAACCTCGAATTCGTGGTGATGACACAGGAGCAGCTCGACGAGCGGTTGGCTAATGACGAGGAAGGCGAGACCTCGCGGGAATTGCGTGTGATCTCGCCCTCGCTGCAAGGGCTCGTCGTCGCGCGGGTCATAGTCCGCCGTTCCTTCGACCGCAGCGAGGCTGAGGCACTGGCGACCGGCGTCGCCTGCAGTCTCGCGGACTAGGCGCGCCTAGAGCCAGCCATTGCGCTTGAAACGCCAGAACAGCGTCAGGCAGGTGGTGATGATCACCGCCAGGACGCCGTAATAGCCATAGTGCATCTCCAGTTCCGGCATGTTCTTGAAATTCATGCCGTAGATGCCGGCAAGCGCGGTCGGTACCGCCAGAATGGCCGCCCAGGACGCGAGCCGCTTCGTGATCGCATTCTCCTGGCTTTGGCCGACGAGCAGGCTCGCCTCGAAAGCGAAGGCCAACACCTCCCGCAAGCTGTCGATCTTCTCCTGCACGGTGCGGACATGGTCGGTCACGTCGCGGAACATCGGGGCGAGGGTCGGGCGCACCTGCGGCACGCTGCCATTGCTCAGGCGCTGGCAGACATCGACCAGCGGCCCGACCGCGTTGCGCAGGCGCAAGAGGTCGCGCCTGAGCATGTAGAGCCGCTCGATGTCGCCGCGCATCATCGGCCGGGCGAGGATTTTGTCCTCGATCTCCTCGACCTCGTCATGGATCGACTCGAGCACCGGCATGTAATTGTCGACGATGAAATCGAGGATCGCATAGAGGATGAAATCCTCGCCCTTGGCCAGCGAAGTCGGGCAAGTCTCCCAGTGTTGCCGGACCGATGTGTACGAGGTCGAGGCACCGTGGCGGACACTGACGATGTAGCCGCGACCGATGAAGATATGCGTCTCGCCGAAGGCGATGCGCTTGTCGACCATCTGGGCGGTGCGGGCGACGACGAACAGCGCGTCGCCATACTGCTCGAGCTTCGGGCGCTGATGGGCGTTGGTCGCGTCCTCGACCGCGAGCGGGTGCAGGCCGAACTGCTCCTGTACGCATTTCAGCAGCTTCGCCTCCGGCTCGAGCAATCCGATCCAGACGACATGGCCGTCCTTGCGGGCCCATTCGCCGGCCTCATCGATCGGGACATCGGCGATGCGGACGCCATGGGCGTAGACGCTCGAGGCGACGACGCCGGCCTCATGGCGATGCCCCTGGTCGACAGGTGGATCGTCGGGGATCTCTACCGCGGTCGAAGCAGTGAATCTGACGTGCGCGACGGACATGGGGCACTCCACCGTTCGCCAGCTCATGGTCGGCAGGCTAGACCCAATTCCACCGGAATGGGAATCCTGTTTTGCGCCTGAAATCGGAGATCGGACGCAAGCTGGCTAGCCCTTGTAGACGACAGGCCCCCGCCCCGCCGGCGCGCCCTCGCCCTTTCCGCCGAACATGCCGATCAGCGGCAGGTTGCAGACGCCGCCCAACTCGCTCTCCAGCCCCATGATGGCGCGCTCGGCCCGAACGGCCTCACGCGAGGGCATCTCGACGACGAGGTTGTCGAGCGAGAAGCGATAGCTCTTCAGCCTGAAACGAGCCCGTTCGCAGACCCAGAGCATCAGCCCTTCGTTCTCCGCGACGCGCTGAGTGGCCGGATCGCGCTGCTCGGGCGGCACCTGCTGGGAGGCATCGAGGGCACGCAGCCGAGCGCGATCGGCATTGATGACCCGCAAGGCGTTGGCGCGGAACTGGCCGAGCAGCAGCCGGTCGCCATTGGCGTCTTCGGCCAGCCGATTATAGCGCGACGCCTGCGAGGCGAACGAGCCGGAGGTCAGGGCGCGATGGTAGGCGGCGACGTCGTTCGACTGGGCCTCGACCGGCAGGATACGGGCATGGGCGAGCTTGGAGACCTCCCGTTCGAAATGACTGCGCTCATGGGCAGGCAGGACAATCCGCCAGGCGCGGGCCCGCAACTGCTCCTCATCGTCGGTCATATGAAACCAGGACGAGGCCTCGCCGCGGAAGCGCGCGCTCCACTCGCCGACGGCCGGCGCGATCTGGTCAGCGAAGATGTTTGGACGGGGACGGCCGAGATCGCCGGTGGTCGAGCAGCCGGCGAGCAGCAAAAAGGACAGCGCCGCGGCTGCGATGGAGTGGGATGCGAAACAGTGGGAACCGGCTTTCCGCATCAACCCTGCTCAAAACGATCGAAAATCGGCCACGTCACGGTTCGGGTCGCTTCAACCCAGGGCTATCGTGATCCAGCACCCTTCAGCCCGGACGCCTGCGCCGCGTCTCGCGCTCGCCGCGGCCGGCGGGGCGCGGCCGTCGCGGCGGCTTGCTCGCAGCGGGCTCGGGCTGGCGCTCGTAACGGACGCCGGTGAAGAACAGGATTTGCCCGGAAGGGCCCAGCGCTGCGGGGCTCTGGCTGGCGGAGCGCCTGCGCGGCGCAAAAGGAATGACGTCTGCCATGATGCGCCTCCCTTGCTGGCGCCTGTGCCCAATTCGCGGACGACACGTAAGATCGGACTCACGCGCGAGCTACGCCGCCCCATCCTCCGCACCATCAGCACGCATCATGGTTAACGCTGTGCTAACGCATCGGGGATAAGTTGCCGAAACGTGAAATTCGTCGACGAGAACCATCCCATGCCGTCCCGCATCGCCACAGATCTCGCCGAGCTCGCCCGGCTGGCCAGCGATGGCGGGCTCGATCTGCGCCAGGTCGCGCTGCGGGTGAAGACCGATTTGCTGCTGGCGACGCCGAGCCCGTCGACTGAAGACATGGAGGCCTTTCGCGCCATGGCGGAGGCTTCGATCCCGGCGATCGACGATGCCACGGCAACGATCCTCGCCCGCAAGCTCGCGAGCTGGCCGCATGCGCCGCATGAAGTGCTCGCCGACCTCCGTGCCCGCGGAGGCGAAGTGCTGGCTGCACTGATCACCTATGGCATGCCGCTCTCCGCGACGGAGATCGAGGAGATCGCAGCCGAAGGAGACCGCGAGGCGAGAGTGGCTCTTGCCGGCCGGCGAGACCTCACCGGCAACGCCAGCATCACACTCTCCGGCTGCGACAATGCCGAGATCGACGCGGCGCTGGTCGCCAATACAGCGGCGCCGCTGCCGCACGCGGCGCTCGACCTGCTCCTGCCGCGCGCAGTCGTGGCGCCCACGCTCGGCGCGAGCCTGCTGGCGCGGTCTGATCTGCCTGTATCGGAACTGACGCCGCTCTTCCTGCAGGCGAGCCTCGAAAAGCGCCTCGCCATGATCGACGCCGTCGCGGCCCATGAGGCGCTGGCCCCCTCGCCGCGACCGGCAACGCTTGCGACCGAACAGGTCTCCGGACTGATCGCGACGGCGCTCTCCGATCGGCCCAGCGCCTTCGCGGCACTGGCGGATGCCTTCGGCAGCGATGGGCGCTTCGCGACGGCCATGGCGAACGATCAGTCGCGTCGGCTCGCGGCGCTGGCTCTGATCGGCTGCGGGGCAAGTCCGGAGGATGCGACGCGCTTCCTGATCGGGCTCGGCGACGAGGCGGCGCGCTCGGTCGAGCGCATTTTCGCGCTGGTCGAGCTGATGCGTTCAGTGCAGCCGACAGTGGCGCGCCGGCTGGCACAGCAGATCGGCGGTGTCGCGCGGCGCCATGCCCGTCCAGGAACCCTGCAGCCTGCGATGGATCCGAGCGGCACGCCGGCCAGGTCCGGCGCCGAGCGCGCTCCCGCGCGCGGCATCGTTCAGGAGGTGCGGCGCAGACTCGGTGGCGGCAACTGCTGACGCTATCCCTCTACGAGCTCGAGCCGCGCATCGCCGGCGCGGTTCTCGATCTCGACCAGCCAGAGATCGCTGTCGAAGCGCAACTCACGCGTGACCCGGTCCTCGACCGCGAGCGGATCAGCGTCGAGCACGAGCTGGAAACGCCGTTCGCCAGCCTCGTCGGCAAGAGCCTGCGGCGCTGGACCATAGAGTGCGGCCGTACCGTCGAGGCGGTCGAGCTTGACGAAGACGGCGCCGGCCTCGCGTGCGCCGCGCCGACGCAACACCGCGACGAGCCCGTCGCGAGCCGCCTGGCGCAGATAGGCCGAGACCCAGAAATCGCTGGTCAGACGGGGCACGAAGAGCGCCCCCGCAATCCGCGGACCACGCAGGTCAGCGCCGCTGTCCCCGGATATCCGCCGGCGGCCTAATGTCGGCGCCGTTGATCAGGTCGGCGATCGGATCGCGTGCCGCCGCCGGCTGAGCGGCCGGAGCCGGGCGAGCCGGGGCCTGCGCCGCCTGTGCCTGCCGCGGCTGGGCGGGCGCGACCGGCGCCGGTGGGCGCGGCGCCGCGTCACGGGCGGCGGGCGCCAGCGCGCCGGGCCGCGACGGCGGCATGATGGCCTGCTGGGCTGGTACGGCCGAATTCCCGGGTTCGGCAACTGCCGGCGTCTCGGCCCGGCGCTCGGCCGGCCGCGCCGCCGATTGCGACGGCGGCGACAGCATCGGCGCCGGATGGCGCCCCTTCTGGAACAGCACGGCGTTCAGGACGATCAGCACCGAGACGGCTGCGAAGAGGAGCACGACCAGCCCGCGGCCCGGCCGCCGGGCAAACCAACGCAGGAGCCGGGCCGGCGCCGAGGGGGCGCGTCGGCCGGCGGGGCGGCGGGCGGGCATGGACAGCGTCGCATCGGAGCGGGCGCGGGCGGCGAGCGTGGCTGACATGGTCTTTAAGCTCTCGGTCAGGCGGTCAGGCGAACAGGTTGCTTGGTTTCGAGGCCGCGGCGTGGCGCGCGGGCGAAGGTTGCGATGCGCGCCGGCTCGCACGCGGTGGAAATGCCGCCGAGCGGGAGGCGGACGCCAACGCGGGTACCGACGCCCGGCGCGCTCTCGATGGTGAGCGTACCACCATGCAAGCCGACCAGCCCGCGCACCACCGACAAGCCAAGGCCGGTGCCGTCATGAGCGCGATCGTAGGATGACTTGGCCTGGAAGAACGGATCGCCCAGCCGTGGCAGATCCGCCGCGCCGATGCCGATGCCGGTATCGGACACCGACAGGTCGATCATCCCGCCATCGCGCACCAGAGCGAGGGTGACACGCCCCCCTGCGGGCGTGAACTTGATGGCGTTCGACAGAAGATTGAGCATCACCTGCTTCAGGGCCCGCCGGTCGCCGAGAAGCTGCGGCAGGTCCGGGCCGATGATCCGTTCGAGCGCGACCGATCCGGTCTTGGCCTTGAGCGCGACGACACTGCAGCAATCCGCGGCGAGCTCGGCCATGTCGAGCGAGTCCTGCTCGATCGTCATCGCTCCGCTCTCGATCTTCGAGACGTCGAGCAGCGTGTTGACCACGTCGAGCAGATGCTGGCCGGAATCATGGATGATCCTGGCGTATTCCAGACGCTGCGCCGGGCTGAAGGACGGACCGAGTTCGCCGCCGAGCATCTCCGAAAAGCCGATGATGGCGTTGAGCGGGGTGCGCAGCTCATGGCTGACGGTCGCCAGGAACTGCCCCTTGACGTCGCTCGCCTTTACCGCCTCGGCGTGGTTACGCTCGCGTTCCTCGTCGATCGCATGCCGGTCGGTGACGTCGCGGCTGACGCCGACGACGGCTGCGACGCCATGGGGGCTCGCTTGCTCGATCCGCCGAACACTGAGATCGAGCCAGCGCACGACCGGACTCGCCGAGGCATGCCCATCGGCACCCGTCGGGACGAACAGGACACGGAAGCAGGCGTTGGCCCGGCCGCTGCCATGTGCGGCATCGCTCAGCGCCTTGAGGAAGAGCGGCCTGTCGGCGATGTGGACGCGATCGAACAGGCCACGGCCGAACAACTGGGCCGGCTCGGCCCCGATCAGGCCACGGGCGGCCTCGTTGGCGAAGACGACGGAGCCGGCCGCATCGTGCCAGGTGACGAGATCGCCGACATGCTCGAGCATCAATCGCGCCCGCGCATCGGAAGCGCGGTGCTCACGCAATTCATCGTCACGGCGATAGAGAAAGCCGACCGTGATCAATGCCGTGAGCAGAATCGCGACCGCGGCGAAAGCAGGCATCGCCTGCCAGGTCCAGGACGCCGGCTCGGCGAGCGCGCCCATCCCCTGCAGAGCGACCACAGCACCGAGGCCGACGGCCGCAAGCGCCGCGGCGCGCGCCACATAGGAGCGGGAGCCGAAGAACATCGCTTCGGCCGGAACGGCCGCAAGCCAGAGCAGCAACGGCGAGGCGGCTCCACCGGTCAGGCAGGCGAGCGTGGTGATCAGCAATGTCAGGGCGGCGCCGGAAATGCAGTGCGCGAGGTCCAACCGCCCGGTGCGCGAGAGCAGGAAGACCGCCAGCAGCGGCAGCGCCATCGCGACGAGCACGAGCAGTTCGAGCGCCCCGATGCGGCCGCGCCAGGCGACATAGGCCGGCATCAAGCTGAGCGCCGCGGTCGAGACGACGAGCCTCGTCAGCATGAAGCGCTCGTGACGCATGCGTTCGAGCGAATCGGCCAGCGCCGATGGATGGACCATCGCCGCGACCTGCGCCCTGACCGCCGTCATCAAACTGGAAAACCGCAAACGCACACCTCTGCCGGCCGTGGGCACTTACACCCCGCCTTGTTGCTGTGATCCTCGCGGCTGCCGTTTAAGCGGGGCTTAAAGAGACCGGGTCCGAAACCGGGCACTTCCTCGGCGTTTACCAAAATAGCCTTTGTTTTTCAACAAATTGCACGGATCCCAGCACGATGCTCCACGTCAGCTGTTGTTGGCGGCAAGGTGAACGGATGCTGAAGACTGTAGGCCGCCTTTGATTCAAATCGCTGCTTTCGGGAACACCTGATCTTTCGGTCCACGCGCTAAGGTTCTCACATTCGCGGGCTGGGGAGCCCGGAACCGGATGGGGACCAAGCATGGCCTATCTTCTGCGCAGCCTGGCGATCGTCGGCGTGATCGCGCTGAACTCGCCCGTGCACGGCACGAAGAGCGAGCCTGAGGCGATCGTGGTCGATGCCAAGGCCGCCATTGCAATTCTCGCCAAGATCGACCCCAAGGCGGCGCTGCAGGGCGCGGTCAGCCTGCGCGAAGCGGCCGAGGTCCTCGCCGGGCTGGAGCCGGAGACCCGCGCCCGGGTCCTCGCCATGGCCGCGAGTGCCGCGACACGTGCCGGAGCCCGTTCCGGTCAGCTTGCATTGCAAGCAGACCGGTAAAACGGTCTCCTGACTAAAAGTGCGAGACGGATTCACCGATCAGATTGAGACAATCTGATCGGATCCGGCTCGAGCGACCCCCAGCCGCGACAGCGCTGACGCTTGACCTCGCCGCACGAGAGGCCGAAGACGCTCGCCATCGCCGTACTCATCGGCAGCTGGACGAGGCGGAGGCCGACTGCGGAGATCATGAGCGAAAGCCTCGACGAGATCGTCGCCAATTTTGAGCTGCTTGACGATTGGGACGATCGCTACCGCTATCTGATCGAGCTCGGGCGCACGCTCGCCCCCCTGCCCGAGGGCGCGCATAACGACCTCAACAAGGTGCGCGGCTGTGCCAGCCAGGTCTGGCTCGAGACCCGTGCCGAAGGCGGACCCGGCGAAACGACGCGTCTCACCTTCCGCGGCGACAGCGACGCGCATATCGTGCGCGGGCTCGTCGCACTCGCCATCGCCATCCATTCCGGACACACGGCGCAGGAGATCCTGACGACTGACGCCTTCGCGATCTATGAGCGCCTCGGTTTGGCGGCCCATCTGACGCCGCAGCGCTCGAACGGCGTGCGCGCCATGATGGAGCGGATCAAGAGCGACGCCCGCGCGGCCTTGGCCTAACCGCCACTGACCGGCGCAGGCGGGATCGACGGGCGCGCATCGGGCGCGCGCCAGACGGTGCTACCGGCAGGCAGACCCTGCTCTCCGCCCAGCCCGTAATGCTCGACGAGCGCTGACAGCGCCAACCGGAGCACGACCTTGGCGGAGCGTGCCGGCCATTTGCGCTCGTGCTCGACCTGGTCGAGCCCCTTGAGGAAGCCGCAGACGTCGATCGCCAGGCCCGACAGCTCGGGGCCGAGGCGCTTGCAGGCGAGGCGCACACGCTGGCGCGCCGCCAGGCTGGAATCGGAGGCCTCGGCCGGACCACGCGCCGACGTATGAGTACCGGCAGCGAGAGCTGCGTCCCAGTTGACCGTGATCCGAGGCAGCATCTGAGCCAGCGTCAGATCGGCACGGAAGCGCTCGCCGGCGGCAAACTCGGCTGCCGATATCTGCGGCGCCCCGTCCTTGCCCAGGCGACGATGGAGCCAGAGCAGCGGGCTTTCGCGCTCATCCAGCACGACTTCCTGCGCCTGCCCATCGATCACCATCGTCGTCGTCGCACGCGGCCTTTGCGCCTCGACGTCGACGAGCCGCAGTTGCCGCCTGCCCTCTTCGGTGAACCAGGCGGTAAAACCGGCGGCGACGAGGACATCGGCCTCGGCCACGGGAACATAGCCGGCCCCGAGCGTCGTTCCACCGGCTGCGCGGCGGTAGAGCGCGAGCCGCCCACAGCCTAAAGGCGAGTCGACAGCATAGGCGCCGGGCTCGCTGAGGTGCCGGAGCAAGCGAGACGGGGTGCGGTCGCCAGTTGCGCTCATCGGGAACCCTCCCGGCCGAACCGCAGCTGCAATCCGAAAGCAAGATGTGCCAGGCCGGTCTCGAGCGCCGAGACGGCGAAATCGAATGCCGGCTGGTCGCGCCGATCTTCAACCAGGGCGCAAGCGTGACGCACGGTCGTGCGGTCGCGCTCGAAGCAGGCGCCAACTTCGGTCAGGGTCAATCCGAAACCAACATGGGTCAGATACATTGCGAGCTGGCGGGCGAAGGCGATCCTGCGAGTTCCACGGCCGGCACGTAGCGCCCCGACCGGCAGGCTCATCGCGCCGCTGACAGCCGCTTCCGCCAGCCGGGCCGGAGCGCTCAACCGAGTTGGATCCGACCGCTTGGCAATCATCATGTTCATGATATGTTCCATTGCGGGCACCGCCTCCCCAAATTCAACCGTGACGTTTTCAGGTATATATTCCTATCGTCGTTTGGCGCAAGCGCGTAACCGGTCGTCCCGACAGGCTCCTGACAGTTTTCGGCTTGCATCGCCTTGGGGCGCGGCTCGATAGCCGACGCGCCGCGGCGCGCTGGCAACCTGCCACAGCGATAAGCACAAAAAAGCCGCCGGTCAGGCCGGCGGCTTCACGACATGGGCGATCAAGCCGGCTTGCCGGCGATCAATCAGCGGCGCTTGCGGCGTTGCTGGCCGAGACCCATCTTCTTGGCGAGCTGCGAGCGCGCCTCGGCATAGTTCGGCGCGACCATCGGATAATCGGGCGGAAGGCCCCACTTCTCGCGGTATTGCTCCGGCGACATGTTGTACTGCGTGCGCAGATGACGCTTCAGCGACTTGAACTTCTTTCCGTCCTCCAGGCAGATCAGATAGTCGGCCGTAATCGACTTCTTCACCGCGATGGCAGGCTTCGGAGCCTCGACCGGAACAATCGGGGCAGCGCCGCCGACGACACGATTGAGCGCAGCGTGAACGTCGCTGATCAGTGAAGGCAAGTCCGACGCCGGGACAGAATTGTTCGACACATAGGCGGAAACGATATCTGCCGTGAGCTCGATGAATTCGGAACCGTCTTGGTCAGCCATGATGGCGTTGCTCCATTGTTTTCTTGACCAGTCGTAGCATGACTGCGCCCAGCTCTGTTTCCAGGCGCGAGCGCCCTCCCTGACCTCCGCCGGCAGACGGTCGAATTCCTACCGGAATAGAATCATGCAAAACGGACCAGTCGGCAATCGTCTAAGCCATGCAGTTCAATATCGCAAGTGGCTTGACAAGGATTCGAATACATTCGTCGAGACATATTATTGCTGAAATTGTGAGCGCGTACCGTAACGATCACGCCTTGCATCGCAGCATTTGCGCGAAAAGGTTGTCCTTGTCAGTGCCGCCACCGACCTCTACCTGTCCTCTCGGCAAAGATGAAGCGATCCCACCATGGATCGGGCTTTTGAGATGGTTGAACCGAGGCTGGAGACCAAGCATGACTAGCCAACGCAGGGTCTCCGCCCAGCCGGTTCCCGCTATTCGTCCCCAAAGCAGTACGGTCCATGGCGTCGTCCTGACCGACGACTATGCCTGGCTCCGAGCCGAGAACTGGCGCGAGGTGCTGCGCGACCCGGACGTCCTGCCGGCCGAGATTCGCACGCATATCGAGGCGGAGAACGCCTGGTGCGACAAACTGATGGCCCCGACGCGCACGCTTCAGCGCGAGCTCGTCAAGGAAATGCGCGGGCGGATCAAGGAAGATGACAGCGAGCCGCCGCAGCCGGACGGACCGTTTCTCTATTATAGCCGCTACCGGCGCGGCGGCGAGCACCCACTGATCTGCCGCAAATCGCGTTCAGACAAGGGCGGCAAGCCCGGACGCGAGCAGGTGATGCTCGATACCGACGCGTTGTCCGAAGGTAAGGAGTTCTTCGACCTCGGCGATGCCGAGCATAGTCCGGATCATCGTCTGCTCGCCTGGAGCGCCGACGAGGCCGGCTCGGAGCTCTACCTCATCCGAATCCGCGACCTTTCAACCGGCAAGGACCTGCCGGACGCGATCGCTAACACTTCCGGCGAGATGATCTGGGCCGCTGATTCCAGCGCCTTTGCCTATGTCGCGCTCGATGACGACCATCGCCCGACCCGGGTGCTGCGTCACCGGCTCGGCACGCCGCAGAGCGAGGACGAGCTGCTCTATGAGGAGACCGATCCCGGCCTGTTCGCCGATATCGACCAGACCCAGTCGCGCCGCTTCCTGCTGATCTCCAGCAGTGACCATGAGACGTCGGAGGTCAGGCTGGTCGATCTCGCCGACGAGGCAGGTACGCCGAAGCTGATCGCCGCCCGGCAGGCAGGACGGCAATACAGCGTCGAGCATCACGGCGACGAGTTGCTGATCCTGACCAACGCCGATGGTGCCGAAGACTTCAAGATCGTGCGCGCGCCGCTGGCCGACCCGTCACCGGCCAATTGGGTCGATCTCGTCCCGCACAAGCGCGGCCGGCTCCTGCTCAGCCATATTTGCCTCGCCGACCGGCTCATCCGCCTGGAACGCGAAGAGGGCCTGCCGCGCGTCGTCATCCACGATCTCAAGAGCGGAGCCGAGAGCAGCATCGCCTTCGACGAGGAGGCCTATGGGCTCGGCATCGATGCCGGCTATGAATTCGACACGGATCGACTGCGCTTCATTTACGCCTCGATGGCGCGCCCGGCCGAAACCTATGACTACGATCTGGCGACCGGTGAGCGCACCTTCGTGAAACGCCAGGAAGTCCCGTCCGGTCACGACCCCGACACCTATGTCGTGCGCCGCATCTTCGCGACGGCGAAGGACGGCGCAAAGGTGCCGGTCTCGCTGTTGCACCGGCACGACCTCGTGCTCGACGGCTCGGCGCCCTGCCTGCTTTATGGGTACGGCTCCTATGGCGCGGCGATGTCCGCCTCGTTCCGGACACGGCCGCTCAGCCTGGTCGACCGCGGCTTCGTCTACGCCATCGCCCATATCCGCGGCGGCACCGACAAGGGCTGGGGCTGGTATCTCGACGGCAAGCGCCAGAACAAGCCCAACAGCTTCACCGACTTCATCGCCGCCGGCGAGATGCTGGCGGCGGAGGGTTTCACCAGCCGCGGCCGCATCGTCGCCGAGGGCGGCAGCGCCGGCGGCATGCTGATGGGCGCCGTCGCCAATCTCGCGCCCGACCTTTTCGCCGGGATCATCGCCGAGGTGCCCTTTGTCGACGTGCTCAACACCATCCTCGACGAGAGCCTGCCGCTGACCCCGATGGAATGGCCGGAATGGGGCGACCCGATCCGGGATGAGGCCGCCTTCCGAACGATCCTCGGCTATTCGCCCTATGACAACGTCAAGGCGCAGGCCTATCCGCCGATCCTGGCGACGGGCGGGCTGGCCGATCCGCGCGTGACCTATTGGGAGCCGGCGAAATGGGTGGCGCGCCTGCGCGCGACCATGACCGGCGGCGGCCCGGTCATGCTGCACACCAACATGGATGCCGGGCATGCAGGCGCCGCCGGGCGTTTCGATTCGCTGAAGGAAACCGCCCTCGCCTACGCCTTCGCCATCACGGCGGCTGCCGGCGGCTGGGATAAGGCGAGCGAACCGGTCAGTTCGAGCTAGAACCCGTTCCGCTCAGCTTGCCCCACAAGCTGAACGGCAAAAACGGTCTCTAAACTCAAGGTGAGAGACGGATTCACCGATCAGATTGATCCAATCTGATCGGACCGGGCTCACGTCTCCAGCTTGTCCTTCTCGCTGGCGAGATAGGTTTTCAGCTCGTCCATCGAGGCGAAGGTGTAGTCGCCATCCGGCGTGCGGGCATGGATCGAACCGTCGGCGAACATGGTGAACTGCGTCTCACCGACCTGGTAGGCTCCGATCACGCCCTCTTCCGAAGCGGCAGGCTCCTCGTCCGACGACTCCTTGCTCGACTTGGCTTCGGCGGCGGTTTCCACCGTCTCCGCAGGGGGCATCTCCGCCTCGGCCGGATCCGGCACCTGCGTCGGCTCTTCCTGCGGTTCCAGTTCGGGGGCCGCAGGCTCGCCAGTGGCAACCGTCTCGGCCTCGGCGTCCTCCGCCGAAGCCTTGTCCGCGGTATCGATTTCGACATCGCCCAGAGCGCCGGGATCGCGCGGCTGCGTCACCGGAGGCCATGGCCGTGGCGCTATCCAGCTCTCCACGGCGCCGAGAACATCGCGATCGCGTCGCGGCAACTCGACCTCCGGCGCGTTGACGACTCCTGAGAGTTGATCACGCAGCGCGGTGAATTCGTCGTCGATCGATGTGGTCACCTGGGTCGAGGGGCGGTCGATGTGCGGCCACCAAAGCCGGTCTTCATCCGGCTCGGGCGTAGCCTCCTGCTTGGCCGTGTCGCCCGCGATGCTCACCTGCTCTGCTTCGGGCTCGTCCACCGACACCGTAGCGGGCTTTGCTTCGTCGCGTTTCTCGTCGTCCGTTTGCGATGGCTCGTCGATGACAGCCGGGATCGGTCGATCCAGTTCGTCCTCCGAGGCCTCGGACTTCCCTTCGGCCTCGGCACTCTCGCTCCGCTCGTCCGGCTCGACCTCCGAGGGCGCGGCATCGAGCGTCGCGGGCAGCGGAGGCAACAGCCAGTCGTCGGTTACGGCGGTCACGGTCGAAGGCGGTTGCTGCGGCTCGGCAGCCACCGTCTCGGCATGGTCCGCGTGCTTGCCGTCGCCTGCGTCATCGTTATCCGTCTTGTCGACTTCTTCCGGCTTATCGGACGCCTTTTTGTCCGCCGGCTCCTCGGTCTTCGCCAGGCTGGTCA
Source organism: Allobosea sp. Tri-44 (assembly GCF_004123845.1). Lineage (GTDB taxonomy): Bacteria > Pseudomonadota > Alphaproteobacteria > Rhizobiales > Beijerinckiaceae > Allobosea. Next base: position 701,559 of record NZ_NBDP01000030.1, read on the forward strand.
GTGCACCAGCGACCACAGCGGCGCCCGCTCCAGCAGCCAGCGTGGTCGCGATACCGACATGTCCCGCCTCGGGCGCCTGTTCCTTTTCAAGCACAGGTTCCGGGCGCGCAGGCGCCTCGTTCGACACTGGTCGTTCGTCGAAACGCTTCTCGGAAAGCGCGACGACTGCCATGGCGCCGCTGACCAATCCCTTGAGCCGACGGACTTCCGCGAGCACGGCCGCGAGCGCAAGCAGGATCAAGCCGGCAGTTGCAGCCAGTGCCCCGAGGATGACCTCGGCAAGGCCGCGCTCCAGAACGAGATAAGCCCAGCCATCGACGATGGCATAGGCGCCGCCCGCCAGCAGAGCGAGCCCGAGAACCACGAAAAGCTTGACCAACGCTTGCTCCTTTGAGGCTGGGCGAGCTGCGACAGCTTGCCGCCCCAGCGGTTAACCTATCGATACCATGCCTTATTGCCAACAGAACGGCCTCGGGGCCACCACCCTGTGCGACGCAGGCCGGCCGTGCCGGAATTCTCAGGCTTCGGCGGTTGCCGCTGCGAACCGGGCGGCTTAACTAACAGGCGAATGGCGGGGTGTTCCGCCGGGCGTACATTGCCCATGCGTTGCGTCATTGCAGCCATTCTCACGTCGCGATTTCGACAGCCCAAGGAGAGGCCCCATGTCCTTTACCCTGCCCGATCTTCCGTATGCGCATGACGCCCTCCAGCCCTTTATGTCGAAGGAGACGCTGGAGTACCACCACGACAAGCACCACCTCGCCTACGTCAACAACGGCAACAACGCGATCAAGGGCACCGAATTCGAGGGCAAGTCGCTCGAGGAGATCGTCAAGGGCTCCTATGGCAAGAACCCGGCCGTGTTCAACAATGCCGGCCAGCATTACAACCACCTTCACTTCTGGAAGTGGATGAAACCGAATGGCGGCGGCAAGCTGCCGGGCGCGCTGGAAAAGGCGATCACCGATTCCTTCGGGTCGGTCGACAAGTTCAAGGAAGATTTCGTCGCCGCCGGCATCGGCCAGTTCGGTTCGGGCTGGGCCTGGCTCGAGGTCAAGGGCGGCAAGCTCGCCGTCAGCAAGACCCCGAACGGCGAGAGCCCGCTGGTCCATGGCGGCACGCCGATCCTCGGCGTCGACGTCTGGGAGCACTCCTACTACATCGACTACCGCAATCGCCGCCCGGATTATCTCAAGGCTTTCCTCGAGAGCCTGGTGAACTGGGACTACGTCGCCGAACTCTACGACGGCGCCAAGGCCTGATCTTTGAACTCGGTTCGCTGAATATAGACGGGGCCCTCCAGGGCCCCGTTTTATTTGCTGGATGCTCAGGCAGCGACGCGCTTGAGGAACTGGTCGACGGTCGAATCGAGCCGCATCGCCTGGGCCGAGACCTCGCCGGCAGCGTCTCGGACCTGCTCGGCCGAACGCCCGGTCTCCTCGACGCTGTCGGCCAGCACGCTGAGGTCGCTGGAGACCGAGAGCGCCGAAGTGCTCGCCATGGCGACGCCGCTCGCGATCTCGCCGGTGGCGATCGCCTGCTGCTCGATCGACGTCGCAACCGAATTGGCGAAGCTCTCGATCGCACCCATGCGGCTGGCGATGTTCTGGATCGCATCGACGACCTCGGTCGTCGCGCCCTGGATGGCGCCGACCTGGCTGACGATCCGGTCGGTGGCATCGGCCGTCTGGGACGCCAGGCTCTTCACTTCGGCCGCGACGACGGCAAAGCCGCGCCCGGCTTCGCCGGCACGCGCCGCCTCGATCGTGGCGTTGAGCGCCAGCAGGTTGGTCTGCGCAGCGATATCGCGAATAAGGTTGACGACCTCGCCGATGGCACGCGCCGTTTCGTCCAGCGCCTGGACCGAGCCTGCCGTGTCGCGGGACGCCGAAGCAGCCTCTACGATCTCGGTGCGGACGCGACGTATCTGGAATTCGACCTCGCGGATCGCAGCGCCCATCTCCTCGGCAGCCTGGGCAGCGTTCTCGACATTGGCCGAGGCGCCCTGCGAGTTCTGGGCGGCACGGGCGGCGCGCTCCGACGACTCGGCCGCGACGCGGGCCAGACCGTCAGATGCCTCGCCCATCCGGTCGGCATTACTCTTGAAAGCTTCGAGCGCGACGCCGACCTCGCCACGGAACAGCGCGATCGCCTCCTCGGTATGCTTCTGGTGGCGATCGCGATCGACTTCCGTCGCGAGCTGCTGTTCCTGCAGGCTCGCCCGCTCGGCAAGGCGCAGCTTCAGCACGCCGAGCGCCCTGGCGATGGCGCCGATCTCGTCCTGCCGGCCGACCGCGTCGATCGGCGTGTCGAGCTTGCCGTCGGAAATGTTGACGATGGCGCGGGTCATGCTTTTCAGCGGGCGCATGGTCCGGGACAACGAAATCCAGAGCAGGGGGCCGAGGACGACGAGCAAGGCGATGCCGATCCCGATCGTCAGGAACTGCTCCCAGGCCGAACGTGCGATCAGCCGGGTCTTGTCGAAGCGCAGCGCGACATAGCCGATCTGCTTCTGGAAGCCGCCGACCTTCACTGTGAGCAGTTGCGTCACATAGGTCTTGTCCTCGAGCCGCAATGTATTCTGCTCGCCGAGGACGTCCCAGGCTTCGCGCCCCATCGACTTGGCGAGCCTGTTCGGTGTGAACGAGAGCCGCGCCTCGTCGTTGCGGCCGGCCGAGGCGAGGGCGACGAGGTCATCAGCGACGAAGCCAGCGTCGAAGTCGGGATCGCGCTTCAGCGACTCCAGAATGTAGCTCAAGGTAATGGTGTCGCGCGCCAGGATCATCGGCGGCGAGGCATGCGCGATCATCGCGGTCAGCGACATCATCTTCTGTTCGAGATCGCCGCGCGTCTTGGTTTCGTTGTAGCGGGCGGCCGCGATGACGACGAAGACGATGGCGACAGCGACGATGGCGACGGCCGCTCCAGCGATCTGGCTGCTGAGCGAACGCATCACCGTCTCGACCTGGCCGATCTGCGGCACAGCCACCTGCGATCGCCGCGACCGCGACTGTAACCAGGTCATCACGCTCATATCCTGCGAACTCCAGACCCGACGCTTCCCGGACAGGTCGGGGTCGGCAAGGACACGATGCTCGATCAGGGTAAATTTTCGATTGCGTATGGACGATGCCTGCACGCATCTCGACAGATCGGCCGGATCTACGCGGCCGCCTCGAAACGGCCGATCCTCAGTCCCTGAGGTGGCTCGAAGGTCGTGAGCACCCCGTGCTCCAGAGGCCGCGTCGCGACGACTGGGTCGAGCGCGACGAGCTCATCGTCGACATGGCCCGGATGGCACATCACCAGATGCGCCGGTCCCGGACGCACGAGAAAGGCCGCCAGGTCTGCAGCGAAGTCGCGCCCGGCGTCGAAGGGCGAGAAGCCCGAGAAGCCGCGATTGGTCGGGATGCCACGCCGGGCCGCAGCCTGACGCAGGCCGGTTGCGAGCCCGGCGACAATCAGCGCCTTGCCGATGGCGACGCCGCGCGCGCGGATCGCCGCGATCGAATCGGAGGGGTCGCGCAGATAGACCGAGCCGGCGGGATAGCGCCGAGCAAGCGCATCGAGCACTGCCCGGCGGATGCCTGGCAGGACATGGACATGCTGGTGGCCATCGACAAAATCCGGCGCCCGGCCGAGATGCTGCTCGAAGGCGTCAAGCTGCCGGTCGATCTCGCTGACAATCTCGCTACGCGCAGCGCCCGAGCGCAGCGCCAGCGGCGCGAGCTCTCCGAGCTTCGGCAGATTGCCTGATGGCGCCACGGTCGGCATCGCCGCAAGCGGCGCCGCGCAGGTCAGATTGAGATGAAGCCCGAGATCGGCCTGCCCTGAGAATGCCGAAAGCTCGCCTGCAAGGTGCGGCCAGTGCGGCCGGTTGGTCATCGCTCCCGTCGCCGAGAGCTTGCTGGCCGCGAGCAATTCCAGGATCGAGCGGCTGACGCCCTCGGTCATCGCGAAATCGTCGGCGCAGAGCACGAAGCTGCGGGTCATGCCGGCTGTTACCCCCTATTCATCAGCGTTGGTGTATGGAGCCTGTGGCATGGCCCCATGATGTCAGCCCTAGCCGAGCAATGAAGGCCCCGAAAGTGTCGTCCGCGATTGCGCCCACTTCTGTCTCCGCCGGAACAGCATCGCCCGCCCTGCGGCCAGAGCTCTCGGTCGTCGTGCCTGTGTACAACGAGGCTACCAATCTCGAGCCATTGATCGCGCGGCTGAAGCCGATCCTCGATGCCCATGTCGCCTCCTGGGAAATCGTCTGCGTCGATGACGGCAGTCGCGACGGTACGCTCGCCGCGCTGCGCGCCCTGCACGCGCAGGACGGCCGGATCAACGCCATCTCCTTCAGCCGTAATTTCGGCAAGGAGGTCGCGATCGCCGCCGGGCTCGACCATGCCGATGGCGACGCCGTGGTGATCATGGACGCCGATTTGCAGCACCCGCCTGAGGTGATCCCCACTTTCCTGGCGAAATGGCGCGAGGGTTTCCTCAACGTCTATGGCCAGCGCACCGACCGGGCCGGCGAAGGCCGCCTGAAGCGCAATTTCGCCAAGGCGTTCTACAAGCTCTTCGCCAGCTTCGGCGAGACCGAGCTACCGGAAGGAGCCGGTGACTTTCGCCTGCTCGACCGGCGCGTGGTCGAGGCGCTGCGCGCCCTGCCCGAGCGGGCGCGCTTCTCGAAGGGCCTCTATGCCTGGGTCGGTTTTCCAGCGACGGGAGTGCCCTTCGAGGTCGCCGATCGCGCCCATGGCGAGAGCAAGTTCCGCTTCAGCAAGCTTTTCAGCTTCGCCTTCGATGGAATCTCCTCATTCTCGACCGTGCCGCTCAAGATCGCGACCTGGCTCGGCGTGCTGATCGCGATCGTGGCGACCCTGACCGGCCTTTACTTCATGGTCCGGACGCTGCTTTTCGGCACCGACCTGCCCGGCTTCCCCTCGCTGATCGTCTCGATCATGTTCTTCTCCGGCATCCAGCTGATCTCGCTTGGAATGATCGGCGAATATGTCGGGCGCATCTTTGCCGAGGTGAAACGCCGGCCGCTCTATCTGGTCGGCGAGCGCGTCGGTTTCGACAAGCACGGCAGCGCCCAGTCGCGTGACGACACGCTGCCGCCGCTGATCCGATAGCGCCGCGGCGAGCGCGGCGCTGGACCATCTCTCGCGACGCAGCTATGCGGCTAAGCTCAGTGCGGCCTGCCGACCCCGGCGGCCCCGAGTGGCGCGATGCTGAGAAAGATCCTCTCCGTCAGCGGCTTCACGCTGCTCTCGCGGCTGTCCGGCTTCCTCCGCGACATCGTGCTCGCGGCTACGCTCGGCGCAAGCGGGCTGATGGACGCCTTCTCGGTGGCACTGCGCCTGCCCAATCATTTCCGCGCCATATTCGGCGAAGGCGCCTTCAACCAGGCCTATATCCCGGCCTATAGCCGCATCCGCGAGCAGTCAGGCGAGGCCGCCGCGGCGCAGTTCTCGAACCGTGTCTTCTCGCTCAACCTGATCGTCCAGCTTGTCTTGCTGGCGCTCGCCATCCCCTTCATGCCGGAGCTGGTGCGGCTGCTCGCGCCCGGCTTCGTCAACGATCCCGCCCGCTTCGATCTCGCCGTCACGCTGACGCGGATCACCTTCCCCTATCTGCTCTTCGTCACGCTGGTGACGCTGCTCTCGGCCAATCTGAACGCCGTTGATCGCTTCGCCGCCGCGGCAGCGGCACCGATCCTTCTGAACATCTGCCTGATCGGGGCGCTCTTCATCGCCTTCCTGTTCCCGAGTGCGGCCCATGCCGCCGCCTGGGGCGTCGCCGTCGCCGGCGTGCTGGAATGGCTGCTGCTCTGGATCTCGGCGCGGCGTGTGGGAGTCTCGGCGGCGCTGACGCGACCTCGCTTCGACGGCGAGGTGAAGAGTTTCCTCAAGGCCTTCGGCCCGGCAGTGATCGGCTCTGCCGGCGTGCAGATCGCTCTCTTCGCCGACACGATCATCGCCTCGCTCCTGCCGACCGGAGCCTATTCGGCGCTCTACTATGCCGAGCGCGTCTACCAGCTGCCACTCGGCGTGATCGCGATCGGCGTTGGGACCGTTTTGTTGCCGACGATGAGCCGCGCCATCGCCACCGGCAACGAGGCCAGGGCTGAAGCTGCCCAGAACCGGGCGATCGCGCTGACCCTGGTCGCCGCCGCTCCCTTCGCCGCCGCCTTCCTGGCCTTCCCGGAACTGATCGTCGGAGCGCTGTTCGAACGCGGCCGTTTCGACGAAGCGGCGACGCAGGCTGCGGGTGCCGTGCTCTTCGCCTATGCGATCGGCCTGCCGGCTATCGTGCTCATCAGGGCTCAGGTTTCGAGCTTCCAGGCGCGCGGCGACACGACCACGCCGATGCTGGTCTCGCTCGGCGCCATCGCAGCCAATGTCGGCCTGAAGCTCTTGCTCTGGCGCAGCCATGGTGCGCCCGGCCTCGCCTTCGCCACCGCCGTCGGCGCCTGGATCAATCTCGCCGCGCTCTATGGGCTGGCGCTGAAGCGCGGCTGGACCAATCCCGATCGCGGCCTGTCCTTGCTGATCCTGATCGTCGGCGTCGCCGCCGGTTTCGCCGCGCTGGTCGCCCGGCTGCTGGCCGAGCCGCTCTATGGCCTGCTGATATCGTTCCCTTATGAGCCACGGCTGATCGCGCTCGCCATACTGAGCTTCGCGGCTGCCTGCATCTACGGCGCGGTCGCGCTCGGAGGGCTCAGATCGGCCGGACTCTGGCGGCTGCTACGCTAGCTCAGCCAGCGATCAGTCTGGCTCCCGCCTTCAGGTGGCCGGCTGCCTCATCCACCATGCGCGCGACGATCTCGCCAGCGGAGAGGATGTCCGAGATCAGCCCCGCCGCCTCGCCGAAGACGACCGCCGCCTTGTCGGGATCGCCGGCCATGAAGGCCTCGCGATAGGCCGGTGCCTCCTCCTCGATCGCGGCGCGCAACTCGGCCTCGCGGTTGCGCCATCTGGCGATGAAGGCATTGTCGCTGACGCGGATGTCGAAGGGTCGCGGCCAGTCGAGCCGGCGGGCTATATCGGGGAGCGGCGAGCGCACTGTCTCATCACCCGTCGCCGCGACGGCGGCGGCATGGTGGTTCGGATGGACCAGCGCCTCGCGGCTCGCCCAGAATCGTGTGCCGACCAGGACGCCATCGGCGCCGAGCATCAGCGCCGCAGCAAGGCCGCGGCCATCGGCGACGCCACCGGCAGCGAGCAGCAGGGTGTCCGGGCTCTCACGTGCCAGCAGGTCGGCGACCTCTGGCACGAGCGGAAGCGTACCACGGGCATGGCCGTGCCCGCCGGCCTCGGCTCCCTGCGCGACAATGATCGCCGCGCCCGCTTCCAGTGCCGTCCGGACGTGGTCGAGGTTCTGGCACTGGCAGATCAGCGGCACGTCGGCCGCGGCGATCTCGGCTGCGAAGGGCATGGGATCGCCGAAGGAGAGCATCAGTGCCGCCGGCCGATGCGCCAGCACCTCGCCCAGCAGATGCGGTTGTTTTGCCAGCGACCAGGTGATGAAGCCGCAGCCGGTGCGGGTATTCCCGGCTGCGGCGTATTGCGTGCGCAACCAGTCGCCGTCGCCATAGCCGCCGCCGATCAGGCCGAGCCCGCCCGCCCGCGTCACGGCCGCGGCAAGTGCGCCGCCACCCGCCAGGGCCATCGGCGCCGAGAGGATCGGATGCTCGATCCCGAGGCGCTCGGTGAGGCGGGTGGCAAGGCGAGCCATTTAAGCCTCATGCGAAACCCGGCAGATCGCTTCGCGATGCCGGCTTTGTCCATCGTTGGAAATCATGCATCTGCGTGATTTCCAACGAGCGGAATACGCAATCCTTCGAGAGGATTGCGTATCAGGCGCCCTTGCTGTGAGCGAAGTCCATGTAGAGCTCGCGCGCCTTGCGGAACATCGGGCCGGGCTGCAGCTCGCGATCGTCGATCTTGTAGATCGGCATCACCTTCGAATAGTTGCCGGAGGAGAAGATCTCGTCGGCCTGCTCGAAATCGGCGTAGCCCAGCGTCGTCTCCTCGACCGGCACGCCGGCACCGCGCAGCAGGCCGATGGTGCGCTGACGGGTGATGCCGTTGAGGAAGGTGCCGTTGACGGCCGGCGTCTTCACCACGCCGTCCTTGGCGAGGAAGACGTTGGAGGTGCCGGTCTCGGCGACATTGCCGAGCATGTCGAGTACGAGCGCATTGTCGAAGCCCCTGCCCTTCGCCTCGCGCAGGATGCGGGCATTGTTGGGATAGAGGCAGCCGGCCTTGGCATCGGTCGGCATGGTCTCGAAGGTCGGGCGGCGATAGGCGCCCTTGGTCACCGAGAAGCCCGTGCCGGGATCGCCCATCGGCGCCTCGAACAGGCAGAGCGCGAACTGGGTCGAATCGGGGTCGCCGATGATGGTGGACGGGCCATCGGCCTCGGCCCAGTACATCGGCTTGATGTAGAGCGCCGTGCCGCTGCTGAATTTCTTCACGCCTTCGGCCGTCTTGGCGATGATCTCCTCGGCCGACACCGTCGCCTTCAGGCCCATCGCCGTGGCTGAGCGGTTCACGCGGGCGGCATGCCGGTCGAGATCGGGCGAGACGCCGTCGAAATAACGGGCGCCGTCGAAGACCTGGGAGGCCTGCCAGGCGGCGTGGGTACGCGGGCCCATGATGCCGGGGTTGCCCTCGCGCCACTCGCCATCGAACCAGGTCCATGTCTGCGAATACCAGGCCATCATGCGCTCCGATCGGTCAGCTAAAAGTGAGAGCCGGCACCGTCTGCCGCAGGCCGGGCGGCGTCAACATGCCGGCGAACGTTTGATGTGATGGGTGCGATCGTAGCCGGTGATGGATCATCGCATCAGGCGCCATCGCGCCCGAGGGTCAGAAACCAGCGGCACGCATCAACGAGACGAAGGCCATGCCGACGAGCAGGGCGAGCAATTCGCTGCGCCTGATGACCATGCTGGCGATCGCGGCCAGCAGAGCGAGGCCGGCGGCAAGGCCGAGCCGCTCGATCAGCGGCAGCACGGTTGCGACCACGATCGAGCCCGGCAAGGCCGCAAGCCCGCGCCGAACCCGCGGCGTCAGCGGCACGAAGCCCATCAGCACGACACCGGAGATGCGGCAAAGATAGGTCGCGAGCGCCATGGCGAGGATGGCGAGATAGGGACCCCAGCTTCCGGGTTCAGGCAGGGTCATCGAGGAAAGCCCCTACCACGGCGCCGGACAGCGCCCCCACGATGATGAAGGCATAGCCGTCGACGAGGCGCACAGTGATCAGCGCGACGACGCCGGCGATGATCCAGGGCAGCGCTCCCCGCTTGCCGCGCCAGAGCGGCACGATCATCGCCGCGAAGAAGATCGGCATGACGAGGTCGATGCCGTATTTGCGAGGATCGGCGACGAGGGCGCCGAGCAGGTAGCCGGGGACCGTCATGACGACCCATACGCCCCAGAGCGCCAGCCCGGCGCCCAGCACGACGCCGAGATCGCGGCCGCCTTCATTGTGATAACGCGTACCCACCAGCCAGTTCGCATCGGTGAAGAACGACAGCTGGAAGGCGTTCACGAACCAGGGATAGCGCGAGAACCAGGGTTGCAGCGAAGCACCCTGCAGGATGGTGCGGGCATTGACCGTCACCGTCACGAAGGCGAGCGCGACGATCGCCCCCCAGCTCCATTCCGGCCGCCAGAGCTCCATCGCGACGAGCTGGGACACGCCGGCATAGACCAGGGCGCTCATCAGCACGGCCTCGACAAGGCTCAGCCCCTTGGCCGAGGCGGCGGCGCCGAAAGCGACGGCGAAGATGACGACGCCGGGCATCAGTACGGAAACGCGGCGCAGGCCGAGCAGCATGCCGGCGAGGGTGAGCAGCGCGGCGTGCGGCGGTTCGGATTTCGCTTCGGAAGGCATGTGTCCTCGAACCGTTTTCGCTGGCTTACGTCAACGCCCTGCAAGCTCCGGGCCTCATGAGCCCCGTGCAAGGCGAGCCGGGGCCGTCTCCTTCCGCCGCAGGGCGCGGTGCACTAGAACCGCCGCATGCACTGGCTCTCCTCCGCCGACGACACTGCTGCTGCCCTGCCAGCCGTCTGGCTGATCGCGACTCAGGCGCAGCCCGCAAACCTGCCGGAGCGCGCGGAGTTACGCCGCTCGCTTGCCCGCAAGGTACTGGCCCGCCAGTTCAGTCTAGCAGAGGATGCTGTCGAGATCGGACATGAGCCTGCGGGCCGGCCGCTGATCGTCGCCCCGCATGGTTCGGGTTTGCACCTGTCGCTCGCGACCCGCGCGGGCCTCGTCGCGGTCGCACTGGCGCACCGGCCGGTCGGCGTCGACGTCGAGCAGGTTGCGCTCGCAGGCGAACCGCCGCTCGCCATGCTGCACCCCGACGAACGAAGCTGGTTCGAGAGCCTGCCCGCCCCTGCCCGGCGCCTGGCCTTCGCCCAGCTCTGGAGCGCCAAGGAGGCCTATGTGAAAGCGCTTGGCACCGGCTTCGCACGGGCGCCGGAGAGCTTCGCGGTACAGCTCGACGGGACCGAACGCTTTACCGTCGTAGACGAGCAGGCTGGCCATCGCGCCAGCGGCTTCATCAGTCTCACGAAAAACGGCGGCCATGAGACCATGGCCGCCGCGTTCGTCACTCTCGATTGAGGTAGGTTTCAGCCCGGCTGATCGACCGGCTTCTTCTTGAGGAGGTAGCCGGCGACGACGACGACCAGCGCGCCGAGCACCGCCGCCGAATAGAACGGCACCTTCGCAGGCAGGAGGCCGACCGGGTTGACGTCGGAGGTCGGGACGCTGACGACCCAGCTCGGCATGTTCGCCTGCAGCCATTGCAGCACCGCCATGTCGCTGAGCAGCATCTCGCCGGCGATCCAGCCGAGCAGCGCGGCGCCGAGCCAGATCAGGATCGGGAAGCGCTCGAGCACCGAGGAGAGCAGGCGGGCGCCGAAGATGATCAGCGGGATGGTCAGCAGCAGGCCGAAGATGAAGAGCTCGAAATGTCCCCGCGCCGCCGCAGCAATCGCCAGCACGTTGTCGAGGCTCATCACCGCGTCGGCGATGGCGATTGTGCGTACCGCCTTCCAGAGATTGTCGCTGGCCTCGATATCGCTATGCGCCTCTTCCTCACCCTTGGCGAGCTTGATCGCGATCCAGAACAGCAGGAGCGCGCCGACGACCTTCAGGAAGGGGACGGCGAGCAAATAGGTGACGACGATCGCGAAGATGATGCGCAGGCCGACAGCGGCGCCGGCGCCGAGCCAGATACCGACCTTGCGCTGCTTCTCCGGCAGCGAACGCACCGCGAGCGCGATGACGACCGCATTGTCGCCCGAGAGCAGAAGATCGATCCAGATGATCTGGAGCAACGACGTCCAGAAAGCGGAAGATGCGAAATCCATACCTTGGTCATCCCCTCAATAGTCCGGACCCAATAGCCCGGTTTGGCCCGATCGGGCGGTTTAAGCAAGCAGCCGGCACGGAGAATGCGCCGGCGGCGCGAAGAATCTTGCAGACGTTCAACCCAACGCCTGTTCCACTGCTTTGCCGGCAGCTTCGGTGCCGAGCGAACCACCGAGATCGCGCGTGCGGGTGCGGGCGTCGCCGAGCGCGCGCTCGATCGCCGCCTCGATCCCCTTGGCGGCTTCGTGCTCGCCGAGATGGTCGAGCATCATCGCGCCCGACCAGATCTGGCCGACCGGATTGGCGATGCCCTGCCCGGCGATATCCGGCGCCGAACCGTGCACCGGTTCGAACAGCGAGGGATGATCACCGGTCGGGTTGATGTTCCCTGACGGCGCGATGCCGATCGTGCCGGTGCAGGCCGGGCCGAGATCGGAGAGGATGTCACCGAACAGGTTGGAGGCGACGACCACGTCGAAACGGTCCGGGTTTAGCACGAAATGCGCGGTCAGGATGTCGATATGGTACTGGTCGACCGCGACGTCGGGATAGTTCCTGGCCATCTCCTTCACCCGCTCGTCCCAGTACGGCATGGTGATCGAGATGCCGTTCGACTTGGTCGCCGAGGTCAGCTTCTTGCGTGGCCGGCGCTGCGCCAGCTCGAAGGCGTATTTCAGCACGCGGTCGACGCCGACGCGGCTCATCACCGTCTCCTGGATGACGATCTCGCGCTCGGTTCCGGCATACATGCGCCCGCCGACCGAGGAGTACTCGCCCTCGGTGTTCTCGCGCACGACGAAGAAGTCGATGTCGCCCGGCTTGCGGCCGACGAGTGGGCCGGGCACACCCGGCATCAGCCGCACGGGGCGGAGATTGACGTACTGGTCGAACTCACGGCGGAACAGCAGCAGCGAGCCCCAGAGCGAGATATGGTCCGGCACCTCCGCGGGCATGCCGACGGCGCCGAAATAGATCGCGTCATGGCCGCCGATCTTCTCCTTCCAGTCGTCCGGCAGCATCTTGCCGTGCTTGGCGTAGTAGTCGCAGGAGGAGAAGTCGAACTCGTCGAGCTGCAGCTCGAAGCCGTATTTCTTCGAGGCTGCCTCGAGCACGCGCAGCCCCTCGGGCATGACCTCCTTGCCGATGCCGTCGCCGGCAATGGCGGCGATGCGGTAGACGCGGTTGGTACGGCTCATATGTCTTCTCCGAAAAAGGCCGAGAATTCGGCGGCGACGAGATCGGGGATCTCCTCCGCCAGATAATGCCCGCCCGGCAGGGCCCGGCCTTGGACGTTTTCCGCACGCTCGCGCCAGAGCGCCAGCACATCGAAGCATCTGCCGACGGCGCCGCGCTCACCCCACAGAGCCAGCATTGGGCATTCGACCTTCTTGCCGCCATCGGCATCGTCATGGGCGATGTCGATCGTCGCCGCGGCGCGATAATCCTCGCAGCTGGCATGGATCATCGCCGGATCACGAAAGCAGCGGAGATATTCGCCCAGCGCCGCGGGCTCGAACAGCCGCATGTCCGACGCACGCCGGCTCGTCCAGTAGAACTCCGGATCGGCGCCGATCATGCGCTCCGGCATCGGTGCCGGCTGGATCAGGAAGAACCAGTGCCAATAGGCGCGGGCGAAGGCATCGGTGGTGTGGCGATACATTTCGCGCGTCGGCGCGATGTCGAGGGTCGCGAGCTTCAGCACCCGCTCGCCATGGTCCAGCGCAAGCCGATGCGCAACGCGGGCGCCGCGATCATGCGAGGCGACGCAGAAGCGGTCATGCCCAAGCGCGGTCATGACCTCCGCCATGTCCTGCGCCATGGCGCGCTTCGCATAAGGCGCGTGATCGGCCGCGCTCGGCGGCTTTTCGGAATCGCCGTAGCCGCGCAGGTCCGGACAGACGAGGGTGAAGCGCTGCGCCAGCTGCGGAGCGATGCGCCGCCACATGATGTGGGTTTGCGGATAGCCGTGGAGCAGGAGAAGTGGTGGCCCCTCGCCGCCGGTGCGGACGCGAATGCGCGCCCCCGTCGTCGCGACGTCGAGCAGCCGGAAGCCGGGGAAGAGATCGTCCGCGACAGGGAGCTCGGTCAGCGACATCAGGCCTCTCGGATTGCAACAATCAGAGCCGATACCCCTATTTTCAAACGATTTCTTGCGCCGATTATTTCACAATCCTGATCAATAACGGTTGGCGCACCCCCTCCCCCTTGTGGGGAGGGGCAGGGGTGGGGGGCGCAAAGTCAAAGCGGTCCGCCTCGCTGTTACAAGCAGCGGTTCACCCAGTCGCTCGCCCCCCCATCCCCATACCCTTCCCCACAAGGGGGAAGGGCGGAGATGCCGGCATGCGACCATGCCCCCTCTCAGCCCCGCAGCACCGCGCCGTAGCGCTTGGCCATCTCGGCGACGATCTTAGCCGCGACCGCCTCGATCTCGGTGTCGGTCAGCGTCTTCTGCGTCGGCTGCAGCGTCACCGCCAGCGCGACCGACTTCTTGCCGGTTTCGACGCCCGCGCCCTCGTAGAGATCGAACACCCCGACATCGGAGACCAGCGCCCGGTCGGCGTTCTGGGCGCTCCTGGCCATCTCGCCGGCCGCCACGGCCTTGTCGACGATGAAGGCGAAGTCGCGCGTCACCGGCTGGAAGTCGGAAAGCGCGAGCTTCGGCTTGACCTTGGTCGGCTTGAACTTGGGCAGCGGCAGCGCATCGAGATGGATCTCGAAGGCGACCAGCGGGCCCTTGACGTCGAGCGCCTTGAGCACGCGCGGATGAACCTCACCGAAAGCGCCGATCACGCCCTTGGGGCCGAACTGCAGCGTGGCCGAGCGGCCGGGATGGGCCCAGGCCGGACCACCCGCGACGATCTGCAGGCCGCCGACCGGCACGCCGAGGCCGGAGAGCAGGCCGAACACGTCAGCCTTGGCATCGAAGGCGTCGACCGGCTTGGCCGCGCCGTCCCAATGGCGTCCGGCACCCTCGAGCCGAGCCGTGCCGCGGCGCAGGCCGGCAGCAGCGATCAGCTGGCCTTCCGGCTCGTCGCTCTGGAAGATCTGGCCGACCTCGAACAGCGCGACGTCGCCGAAGCCGCGATCGGCATTGGCCTGCGCCGAGCGGATCAACCCCGGCAGCAGCGAGGGCCGCATATCGGAGAGATCGGCCGCGATCGGGTTGGCGAGCACGAGCTTGCGCGAGCCGCCGCCGAAGAGCTTGGCCGCATCATGCGAGATGAACGACCAGGTCACCGCCTCAGTGAGGCCACGGCTGGCGAGCAGGCGCTTCGCCTGGCGCGTGCGCTTCTGCAGCACGGTCAGTACCGGCTTGATCACCTCGCCCTTGATGCGCGGCAGCGGCGCCGGATCGACACGGTCGATGCCGGCGATGCGCAGAATCTCCTCGACGAGATCGGCCTTGCCCTCCACATCGGCGCGCCAGGACGGCGGCGCGACCTTGACGCGCTCGCCGGCACCCGAGACGTGGAAGCCGAGCGAGGTCAGCGCCAGCTTCATCTCGACTTGAGGCAGGTCGAGCCCGGTCAGGCGCTTGACCTCGGACCAGGGGAAATCGATGGCGCGCGGGCTCTCCGGCAAATCGCCGGCGAAGACGACCTCGGACGGCTCGCCACCGCAGAGCGTCATGATCATCTGCGTCGCCATGTCGAGGCCCGGCCGGGTGAAGTCCGGATCGATGCCGCGCTCGTTGCGGTAGCGCGCGTCGGAGTTGATGCCGAGCGCTCGGCCGGTGCGGGCGATGTTGAGCGTGTTCCATAGCGCGCTCTCGACCAGCACGTCGGTGGTGGTCTCGCCGCAGCCGGAATGCTCACCGCCCATCACGCCGGCGATCGACTCGACGCCGCTGTCGTCGCAGATCGCGACCATGTCGGAGGTGAGTGCATAGGTCCTGCCGTCGAGCGCCAGCACCTCCTCACCTTCCTTGGCGCGCCGGACGACGAGATTGCCCTTGACCTTGGCCGCGTCGAAGACGTGCAGCGGCCGGTTGCGGTCGAAGGTCATGAAGTTGGTGATGTCGACCAACGCGTTGATCGGGCGCAGGCCGATGGCGCGCAGGCGCGCCTGCAGCCACTCCGGCGACGGACCGTTCTTGACACCGCGCACCATGCGCAGCGCGAAGACCTGGCAGAGATTGCGGTCCTCCTCGGCGAAATCGAGCTTGAGCTCGACCCGGCACGGGAAGGCGCCGCGCACCGGCTGGACCGGCGCCGTCTTGACCGTGCCGAGGCCGGCGGCGGCAAGGTCGCGCGCGATGCCGGAAACGCCGAGCGCATCGGCCCGGTTCGGCGTCACCGCGATCTCGATCACGGCGTCGCTGAGCCCGGCATAGATCGCATAGGGCTGGCCGACCGGCGCATCCTCGGGCAGATCGATGATGCCGTCATGGTCCTCGGAGAGTTGCAGCTCGGCCTCGGAAACCAGCATGCCGTTCGACTCGACGCCGCGGATCACGCCCTTGCCAAGCGTGATGTCCTTGCCGGGGATATAGGTGCCCGGCGGCGAGAACACGCCCTTCATGCCGGTGCGGGCATTGGGCGCGCCGCAGACGACCTGGACCGGATCGCCCGAGCCGGTGTCGACCATGCAGACGCGCAGGCGGTCGGCGTTCGGATGCTGCTTGGCCTCGATGACATAGGCGATGGTGAAGGCTGAGAGCGCCTTGGCCTTGTCCTCGACGCCTTCGACCTCGAGGCCGATGCGGGTCAGCGCCTCGGTGATGGTGTCGAGCGAATCCGTGGTGTCGAGATGCTCTTTGAGCCAGGAGAGTGTGAACTTCATGGTGTTCCGTCGCTACGCATATTGGCTGCCGACAACGCCGGGGCGGCTTTATTCAGCTCGTCCTCGCCGTCCGTCTTGATCTTCATATCGTTGCCGCGCCAGCTCACCTCGCGGGCGACGAAGGCATAGGCCCAGATGCCGGGAAAGACGAGGTCGCGCACCAGGTAGGCCGCAGGCGTACGCCAGTTCACAAACCAGCCGACGCCCTTCGCCAGCACGATCTCGCCGGCATACCAGACAGCGAGCACGGCAAGAACGGCCTGCCAGATCATGAGCCCGAAAGCCGGCGCGGCGTAAGCGGCAAGCAGCGCCGGCACCAGCGGCCCGACCAGGATCTCCGGCGCGAAGAAGGGCAGGAAGGTGACGCGGCGCAGGCGCGCCCAGCGGAACTGGCGCTGGACGACGTCGCGCAGGCTGCGCGGCCCGAGCGGCTGTTCGAAGGGCTGCCCGACGAGATGGACATGCTTGCCGGCCTTGCGCACCAGCTTGGTCGCAGCCGCATCCTCCGCGATCTCGGCGGCAAGCGCGGCGATGCCGCCATTGGCATCGAGGAAGGGCTTGTTCCAGAGCATCGACTTGCCCTGGGCGAAGCCGCAGCCGAGCGCCTCGCCGGCATATTGCCAGCGTGCCTGGAAGGTATTGAGGAAGGCGCATTCGACCTCGGCGCCGAAGCAGCCCGGCCGCGAGCCGGCCGGCGTCGAGCAGACGAGGCCGGTGTCGTCGCGCCAGGATTGCATCAGCCGCTGGATATAGTCCTTCGGCATCAGCACGTTGGAATCGGCGAGGACCACCCAGTCATGGCGCGCCGCTTCCCAGCCCTTGACGCAGTTGTTGAGCTTGGGATTGGCGCTGACGGCGACGTCGCCGACGATCAGGCGCACGCGGTCCGCGCCATAGGTGCCGATCAGCTCCTCGATCAGCGGCACGATCGGGTCATGGCCGTCAGCGACGCAGAAGATCGTCTCATAGAGCGGATAGTCGAGCTCGAGGCCGGAGGTCAGCGTCTCCCGGCTGAAGGTCTCGATGCCGCGCACCGGGCGCACGACCGTCACCGGCGGAGCGAGCTTCTGGAGACGCGACGGCGTCTGCCGGCGGCGCAGGCGCACGAAGGCGATCGCCAGGCACAGCAGATTGGCGGCGACCATCAGCGCCGCGATCAGGCCAGCCCACTGCGCGCCGTTCATGCGTCTCCCCTCTCGGTCAGGTTACGAGGTCAGCCCACCGGTCAGGGTCGGCAGGTCGAGCGGGCGGAAGCCGTAATGCGACAGCCAGCGGATATCGGCCTCGAAGAAGGGCCGCAGGTCCGGCATGCCGTATTTCAGCATGGCGATGCGGTCGATGCCCATGCCCCAGGCGAAGCCCTGGTAGACGTCGGGATCGAGCCCGCAATTCTTCAGCACGTTGGGATGGACCATGCCGCAGCCGAGGATCTCGAGCCAGTCGTCGCCCTCGCCGAAGCGGATCTCGCCGTCCTTGCGCGAGCACTGGATGTCGACCTCGGCCGAAGGCTCGGTGAACGGGAAGAAGGACGGCCGGAAGCGCATCTTGACGCCCTCGACCTCGAAGAACGCCTTGCAGAACTCCTCCAGCACCCATTTCATGTGGCCGAAATGGGTCTTCTTGTCGATGACGAGCCCCTCGACCTGATGGAACATCGGCGTGTGGGTCTGGTCGGAATCCATCCGGTAAGTCCGGCCTGGGCAGATCACCCGGATCGGCGGCTCCTGCGACAGCATGGTGCGCACCTGGACCGGCGAGGTGTGGGTGCGCAAAAGCTTGCGCTCGCCATTGGAATCCGGCGCGAAGAAGAAGGTGTCGTGCATCTCCCGGGCGGGGTGGCCGACCGGGAAGTTGAGCTTGGTGAAGTTGAGATCGTCGGTCTCGACGTCCGGGCCTTCGGCGATCGAGAAGCCCATGTCGCCGAAGATCGCGGTGATCTCGTCGATGACCTGGCTGATCGGGTGGATGCGCCCGCGCGCCTCCGGCCCCTCGCGCACCGGCAGCGAGATGTCGAGCCGCTCGGCCGCGAGCCTGGCTTCCAGCGCCGCCTCGCCGAGCGCGTCCTTGCGGGCGCTGATCGCCTGCTGGACGGTGTCGCGCAGGCCATTGATGCGCGGCCCCTGCTCCTTGCGCTCGTCCGGCGTCATCGTGCCGAGCGTCTTCAGCAGGCCCGAGACCGAGCCGGACTTGCCGAGCGCCGCGATGCGCATCTGCTCGAGCGCCGCCTCGTCGCCGGCCGCCTCGATCTCACCGACAAGTGAATCGCGAAGGGTGTCGATGTCGTTCATGCCTGCTCTGGTCCGTTTGCGAGGCATCTTCTATGGTGTCGGCGGCGGTGAGGCTAGGGGCAATCGTGCTGGCAAAGCATCGCGCAAGCGAGGAAATGCCGGCCGGATTCCGGGATCGCGTGCAAAGATGACAATCTTGTCTCAAGCCCTGCGCCCGGCATTCCTATCCGCAGCTTTTGCAGCGCTCTTCGCCTTTGCGGCGCCCGCACTCGCCCAGCAGAGCGGCCAGCGCGTCACCGTCACCGGTGAGATCAGCGACAGCTGGTGCACGATCAGCGGGCTGATGTTCGCCAAAGGCACGGCGCATCATCAATGCGCCATCTGGTGCGCCCTCGGCGGCATCCCGGTCGCGATCCGCGACGCCGGCGGCAATCTCTACCTGATCCTGAAGATCGGCGACGACGAGGACAGCGCCGCAAATCCGCGCGTGGCGAAGCTGGCGACGCATGAGGTCACGGTCGATGGTGAGCTGCTCGAGCGCGACGGCGTCAAGTACCTGCTGGTCGACCGCATCGCCGACGACAAGGGCGTCATCACGATGACGCATGAAGAACACGGCATCCAGCCGTTCGGGAATTGAGGCGATGGATACTATCGTCAAGGCACTCGGCGTCGCTGCGTTGCTCGCGGGCACGCCGTCCCTTGCTGCCGAGCCCTGGAACATCCCGCACGAAAAGCAGATGGTGTTGAAGGGGCGCGTCGTCGATGCGCTGTGTCAGCTCAAGGGCCGCTGCACGCCAGATTGCGGCGGCGGCAAGCGGCAGCTCGGGCTCGCACTCGCCGATGGAACCTTCAGGCTGGTGGCGAAATCGAACATCGACTTCGCCGGCGCGACCGGCGACCTCGCCGGCTATTGCGGACGCGAGATTGAGGCCGACGGCCTGCTGATCGAGAACCCGGCGGTGACCCTGTTCTTCGTGCAGCGCCTGCGCGAGCGACCGGATCAGGACTGGATCGCCGCCGAGCGCTTCAAGGCCGATTGGGAGGCCAGGAACGGCAAGGCAGAGGAATGGTGGCGCGGCGATCCTCAGGCCAACCGGATCATCGCCGAGGATGGGCCGTTCGGCATCAAGGGTCTCGCTCCCAAGCCGAAGCCATGACCGGACGGATCAGTCGCCGTCTCCTGCTCGCCGGCCTTGCTGCCAGCTCGGTGGTTGCCGCGCGCGCACAGGATCATGGTGGCCACAGCCCCTCCCCGGCCGCCAGGCCACCGCAAGACCCGCTGGCGACGCAGTTCGGCGGCCCATTCAGCCTGACCGACCATAGCGGGAAGCGCGTCACCGAGGCCGATTTTCGCGGCCGCTTCATGCTGGTCTATTTCGGCTTCACCCGCTGCACCGACACCTGCCCGGTTGACCTGCCGATCATCGCGCATGCGCTCGACGCGCTCGGGCCTCTGGCCGCGAAGGTCGCGCCGCTGTTCATCAGCGTCGATCCGGTCAACGACAGTCCAGCCGCCATGGCTGTCTACGTCGCGAACTTCCATCCCCGGCTTGTCGGGCTATCCGGCAACGAGGCCGAGCTGGCAGCGGTCGCCAGGGCCTACAAGGTGCATCGCCGCAAGCTGACGCAAGCGCATCACGGCCATGGCGAATATACCATCGACCACGGCTCGCTGACCTATCTGATGGGACCGGACGGCCGCTTCCTGACCCTGCTGCCGCATAATTCCGGCGCCGAACGCATGGCGGGCGTATTGCGGAAATACATCTCGTGACGTGATAGGCGTGGCGCATCGTTTCAGCGCAACCCGCCCCCGCAAAGAAGCCCGCCTATGCCAGACAATAGCGCCCAGAAGAACTCGCCCTCCTACCGGATCGCCGCGCTCGACCAGGACTTTCTCCTCGGCGACTCGATGCGTGGGGCGCGCTTCATGCTCGAATACCAGAAGGCCGAGGACAATCTGCGAGCCCGCGGCATCCTCTCGACCATCGTCGTCTTCGGCTCGGCGCGCGTGCGCGAGGGCAATCCCTGGTACGAGGCGGCGCGCAGCTTCGCCAAGATCGCCTCGGAACGCGGCGGCGCCCTCGACGGCAAGGAGAGCGGCCGGCGCCATGTCATCGCCACCGGCGGCGGGCCGGGCATCATGGAAGCCGCCAATCGCGGTGCTGTCGAGGCCGGCGCGGTCTCGATCGGCTTCAACATCACCCTGCCGCATGAGCAGGATCCGAACGCCTGGTCGACGCCGGACCTGACCTTCCGCTTCCATTACTTCGCGATGCGCAAGATGCATCTTGCCATGCGGGCGGCGGCGCTGGTGGTCTTCCCGGGCGGCTTCGGCACGCTCGACGAGCTCTTCGAGATCATGACGCTGGTGCAGACCGGCAAGATGCCGCCGGTACCGATCGTGCTCTACGACAGCGCCTACTGGCAGGGCCTGATCAATCTCGAACGGATGGCCGAGGCCGGCTTCATCCGGCCGGAAGACCTCAAGCTGTTCTGCTATGCCGACAGTCCGGAGGAAGCCTACCAGCGCATCCTCGACGGCGCCGGCGAGAGCTGGACGCCGAAGGCGGTGGAGAAGGTGCAGACGTAGGCACCGCCAAACTCACAACAATAATCCTCGTCATTCCGGACAAGCGGCGAAGCCGCGCAGCTCCGGAATCCATCGAAGGGCGTCGCACTCTACGATGGATCCCGGAGTTCCGCTTCGCTCCATCCGGGATGACGGCGCAGTTGAAGGTTCGAAACCGACAACAAAAAAGGCCAGCGTTTCCGCCGGCCTTTCTCAATTCCGTAGCGAAGAGGTCGCTCAGGCGGCCTTGGCTTCGGCGGCGAGTACGCCCTTGACCGTCTCGACCACCGCGGTGAAGGCAGCGGTATCGTCGATGGCGAGGGCCGACAGGGTCTTGCGGTCGAGCTCGAGGCCCGCCTTGATGAGGCCGCCCATGAAGACCGAATAGGTCAGGCCGTGCTCGCGCACCGCAGCGTTCAGGCGCTGGATCCAGAGCGCGCGGAAGGTGCGCTTCCGGTTCTTGCGGTCACGATAGGCATATTGCATCGACCGATCGACAGCCGCCTTGGCGGCGCGGATCGTGTTCTTGCGGCGGCCATAGAAGCCCTTGGCGGCCTCGAAAGTCTTCTTGTGCTTGGCGTGGGACGTAACGCCCCGTTTCACGCGAGCCATGTTTGATCTCCGGAAAGGTTGTCAGGCGTTAGCCGTTGGGGAGGAAATACTTCTTCACGTTGGCAGCATCGCCCTCGAAAAGAACGTTCGTCCCACGGTGATTGCGGAGCTGCTTGTTGGTCCGCTTGATCATGCCGTGACGTTTGCCAGCCTGGGCATAGAGCACCTTGCCGGTTCCGGTGAGCTTGAACCGCTTCTTCGCGGCCGATTTGGTCTTCATCTTGGGCATTTCAGCTCCTCATAGGTCGCGAGCGCGAACAATGCGCCGCTTAAATTTTGCTTTGGGAAGCAAAGAACGATCGCCACGGCAGCCCTTATCAGCCGGGCGATCGAAGGTGGCGCCTATGACAGAAAAGCCACGCCCTTGCAAGCGCGGCCTCTCATTCTCAGGCGAGCGCCGGCTCGCGAGCCTGCCGCGGCTCTGCGATCAGGCAGAACCCGGCCGCGACGATCGCCAGCGCCGAGAAGCCGCCGGCGACCGAGACGTAGAAGCCGGTGCTCGCGCCATAGACGTCGATCAGCCAGCCCGAGGCGGCCGAACCCGCCGCCATGCCGATGCCCATGCCGGTCATCACCCAGGTGATGCCCTCGGTCAGCTTCGAAGCCGGCACATGCCGCTCGACCAGCGCCATGGCGACGATGACGGTCGGCGAGATCGAGGCGCCAGCGATGAAGAGCACGATGCCCAGCATCCAGAGCGAGGACACGATCAGCAGCGGCAGCGTCGTCGCCGCGGCCAGCCCGATCGAGAGCAGCAACTGCGTCGCCAGCGGCAGGCGCAGGCGGAGCGCCCCGAAGATGAGGCCGGTGATGAAGGAGCCAGCGGCATAGGCCGCGAGCGCCAGGCTCGCCGCCGCCTTGTTGCCCTGCGCTTCGGCGAAGGCGACCGCGGTGACCTCGGCCGTGCCGAAGACGACGCCGAGCGCCACCATCAGCAGCGCGATGATCTGCACCGGCACCAGGCGGATGGCGGAGCTGCTGGCGCCAACGCCCTGCGAGTGCACGGGCGGCTCGGTCGCGCGCTGTACGACGAACAGGGCCATGCCGACGGCGAGCAGGATCGTCGCCGCGAGCGGCCCGGCCTCCGGGAACCAGATGACGCTGAGGCCGATCGAGATCACCGGGCCGAGCATGAAGATGACCTCGTCGATGACCGATTCGAAGGCGAAGGCGGTGCGAAGATGCGGCGTGTCGCGATAGATCTCGGTCCAGCGGGCGCGCACCATCGCCATCATGCTCGGCTCGAGCCCGGCAAGAGCCGCGAACAGGAAGAGCACCCAGATCGGAGCTTCGAGGCGCGTCGCCAGCATCAGGCCGATGAGCGCAATGATGGTCGCGAGCGTGGCGGGAATCAGCACCTTGCTCTGGCCGTGGCGGTCGACCAGTCGTGAGATCTGCGGCGCGATCAACGCATTGGAGAACGCGAAGGTCGCGGCGACGCCGCCGGCAAGCCAGTACTGGCCGCGCGCCTGGGAGAGCATGGTGACGATGCCGATCGTCAGCATCGAGAATGGCATGCGGGCGAGGAAGCCGGCGGCCGAGAAGCCGATCGAACCGGGGGCCCGGAAGATCTCGCGATAGGGGTTAGGCATGGACGTCTCCGTCACATCAAAGCGTAATTGACATACGTTGCGTATGTGACATGAATAACTACATACGCACCGTATGTCAATTCACATACGCCTCGTATGCGAAAGGAACATGGATGACGCGCAAGCCGCGCACGCAGATGATCGCCGAGACCCGGGCCAAGTTGATCGCCGCAGCGCGCGCCGCCTTCGGCACGGTCGGCTATGCCGAGACCTCGATGGACGAACTCACCGCCTCCGCCGGGCTGACGCGGGGCGCACTCTATCATCATTTCGGTGACAAGAAGGGCCTGCTGGCGGCGGTGATCGTCGAGATCGACAGCGAGATGAACGCGCATATGCGGGCCGCCACGGCCAAGGCTGATGATCCCTGGACCGGCTTCCGCAACGAATGCACCGCCTATATCGAGCTGGCGCTCGACCCCGAAATCCAGCGCATCATGCTGCGCGAGGGCCCAGCCGTCCTCGGCGATCCCTGGGACTGGCCGACGCTCAGCGAATGCATCCGCTCAATGACGGAAAGCCTGGCGAAGTTAGTCGAAACCGGAGTCATTGCCCCGATCGATGCCGAAGCGGCGGCGCGGCTGATCGCCGGCGCGACGCAGTATGCTGCGCAATGGATCGCGCATGCGCCCGATCCGCAGGCGACCTCGCGCAAGGCAATCGAGGCCTTCAACCTGATGCTCGACGGACTGCTCGTCCGCAACTGAGCCAGTTGCAGAATGCAGTGGCGCCTATCGCTGGCGAAATGAAACAACTGTTTCCTTTTTATCGTATCGACTTTTTTGTTTCAGGCATCGTGACTCCCTGCTAGCGTCCTGACGATGGATAAACCCGGCCTGACGGCGAGCCTCACCCAAAGCTTCGAGCACTTGCCGCAGCAATTGCAGGCGGCGGCGCGCTGGGTGCTCGACCATCCGGCCGATGTCGCGCTGCTGACGACGCGCGAGCAGGCCAAGCGGGCCGGCCTGTCGCCGGCCACCCTGACCCGGCTGGCGCAGCGCTTCGGTCTCAAGGGCTATGACGAATTGCGGGCGGTCCATGCGGCGGCGCTGCGGCGGCGGCCGGAAGGCTTTGCCGGCCGCGCCGGCGAGCTGATGCAGCGCCATGGCGAAGAGGGCCCGGGCGCAATCGCGCAGGACATGTTCGCGGCACTCGCCGAACATCTCAAGGCGCTGCGCGAGCCGCAGGCGCTCGCCCGCTTCGAGCAGGCCGCGGACCTCTTGAGCGAAGCACAGACCGTGTTCTGCTTCGGCCTGCGCTCGGCCTTTCCGGCCGCCTTCATGCTCGACTATATCCGCGACCTGATCGGAGCGGACTCGGTGCTCGCCGATGGCGCCGGTGGACGCGGCATCGATGCGCTGCGCCGGATCGGCCCGAGCGATGCGCTCTTTGCCGTCTCGGTCGCGCCCTATACGCGCCAGACCGTGCAGGCGGCCGAGATCGCCAGGGAACGTGGCGCAAGGGTCGTCGCGCTGACCGACAGCGCGCTCTCACCGCTCGCCACTCTCGCCGATGTCGTCTTGCTGGTCGGGACCGAGACGCCCTCCTTCTTCCATACAATGACGCCGGCCTTCGCCGCGGTCGAATGCCTGGCGGCGCTGATGACGGCGCGCAAGGGCGAGGCCGCGCTCGCCGCGATCGCCCGCCACGAGGCCGCGCTCGACGCCGCCGGTACCTTCCTCACTCCCCGATCCATCAGGCGAGGCCATCGATGAGCCACATCCTGCACCGCATGCTGAGCAAGACCTATCCGACCGCGACCGGCGGCGAAGGCATGCTGCTGCGCGACCAGAACGGGCGCGAGCATATCGACGCCTCGGGCGGCGCGGCTGTCTCCTGCCTCGGCCATGCCCATCCCGACGTGCTGGCGGCGATGCATGCGCAGATCGACAAGCTCGCCTATGCCCATACCAGCTTCTTTACCACCGACGCGGCCGAGGAGCTCGCCGACCATCTGATCGCGCGGGCGCCGGCCGGCATGGGCTCCGTCTATTTCTGCAGCTCGGGCTCGGAAGCGATCGAGGCCTGTCTGAAGCTGGCCCGGCATTATTTCGTTGAGAAAGGCGAGATGAAGCGTGTCAACTTCATCTCGCGTCGGCAGAGCTATCACGGCATCACGCTGGGCGCCCTCTCGGTCGGCGGGCGGATGAAGGATCGCGCGCCCTTCGAGCAGATGCTGATGCAGGGCCATCACATCTCGCCCTGCTACGAATATCGCGACCGCCGCGCTGACGAGACCAGCGAGGAATATGGGCTTCGCGTCGCCGACGAACTCGAGGCGAAGATCCTGGGGCTCGGGCCGGAGACGGTCTGCGCCTTCGTCGCCGAGACGGTAGTCGGTGCGACGCTCGGCGCGGTGCCGGCCGCACCGGGCTACTTCAAGCGCATCCGCGAGATCTGTGATCGCCATGGCGTGCTGCTGATCCTCGACGAGGTGATGAGCGGCATGGGTCGCACCGGCACCCTGCACGCCTGCGAGCAGGAGGGCATCGCGCCCGATCTGATGGCGATCGCCAAGGGACTCGGCGGCGGCTATGCGCCGATCGGTGCGATGCTGGCTTCGAAGCGGGTCGTCGAGGCGGTCCGGCAGGGCTCGGGCATTTTTCCGCACAGCCAGACCTATGTCGGCCATCCCCTCGCCTGCGCCACCGCGCTCGCTGTGCAGAAGGTGATCGAGCGCGACGACCTGCTGGCCAATGTCCGCACGCAGGGCGCGCGGTTGGAGCAGCGCCTGCGCGAGCGCTTCGGCAACCACCATCATGTCGGTGATATCCGCGGGCGCGGCCATTTCTGGGGCGTCGAGATCGTCGCCGACCGCTCGACCAAGACGCCCTTCGATCCGGCGCTGAAGCTCAACGCCAGGATCAAGCAGGCGGCGCAGGAGCGCGGGCTGCTGATCTATCCGATGGGCGGCACGGCCGACGGCACCGCCGGCGACCATATCCTGCTCGCACCGCCCTTCATCATCGACGCCGCGACCGTCGATACGATCGTCGACCGCCTCGGCGACGCCATCGACGCGAGCCTGGCCTCGGCCCAACCGGCCTAAAGACTCACCACGATCCGGGCCGCCAAGAGCCCGTAGCGACCACCACAGGGGAACTGCCATGAAACGACTGAAGACCAAACCATTGAAACATCTGCTCTTCGCCGGCCTCGCCACACTTGGTTTTGCCGGCGCCGCTGCCGCCCAGACCGGCACGCTTGAGCGCGTCAAAGCGCGCGGCGAACTGATCTGCGGCAATCACATCGCCCTGCCCGGCTTCGGCATCCAGGGATCGGACGGGCGCTGGGACGGACTCGACATCGACCTTTGCCGCGCCGTCGCCGCGGCGATCTTCAACGACCCGAACAAGGTCAGGTTCATTCCGACGACGCCGCAGATGCGCTTCGTCGTGGTGCAGTCGGGTGAGGTCGACATGCTCGCCCGCAACGCGACCTATACGATGTCGCGCGACACCACCGCGGGCATGTCCTGGCCAATCATCAACTACTTCGACGGCCAGGGCTTCATGGTGCGCAAGTCGCTGGGCGTGAGCGAGGCGAAGGGGCTGGACGGCGCCTCGATCTGCGTGACGCAAGGCACGACGACCGAGCTCAACCTCGCCGACTTCTTCCGCGCCAATAAACTGAAATACGAGATCATCGGCTTCGCCACCAATGAGGAAGGCGTCAAGGCGCTGGAAGCCGGGCGCTGCGACGCCTTCACCACCGACACTTCGGGCCTCGCCGCCGAACGGCTGAAATTCTCCAAGCCGGACGATTTCGTCATCCTGCCGACGCTGATCTCGCGCGAGCCGCTCGGCCCGGCGGTGAAGCGCGGCGACGAGAGCTGGGTCGCGCTGGTGAAATGGGTGCATTACGCCATGCTGAACGCCGAGGAACTCGGGGTGAGCAAGGCCAATCTCGAGGAACAGCTCAAATCCGGCAATCCCGAGGTCAAGCGCCTGCTCGGCACCGAGGGCAAGTTCGGCGAGGGCCTTGGCCTCTCCAATGACTGGGCCCATCGCGTGATCAAGCATGTCGGCAATTACGGCGAGAGCTTCGAGCGCAATGTCGGCGCGGGCTCGAAGCTGCAATTGAAGCGGGGGCTGAACGATCTCGCCTCGAAGGGCGGGCTGCAATACCCGCATCCCATTCGCTGATGCGGATAGCGCTGATCCATGCGCTGCGCCATTCGCCGCCTCCGATCGAGGCGGCGTTCGCGCGGCTGTGGCCTGAGGCCACGCTGATGAACTTGCTCGACGACAGCCTCTCGGCCGATCTGTCCCGTGACGGGCGGATCACCGAGGCGATGACCGGGCGTTTCCTGAGTCTTGCGAGCTATGCGCGGGCGACCGGCGCCGACGGCATCCTCTTCACCTGCTCGGCCTTCGGGCCCTGCATCGAGACGGTGCAGCGGGCTCTGTCGCCGTTGCCGGTGCTGAAGCCGAACGAGGCGATGATCGAAGAAGCGCAGGCGATCGGCGGCAGGATCGGTCTCCTCGCCAGCTTCGGGCCAACGCTCCAGTCGATGCCGCCGGAGTTTCCGGGATCGCTGACGGTGGTGCCGAAGCTCGCCGAAGGCGCGCTCGCCGCGCTCGATCGCGGCGACGGGCCCGAGCACGATCGGCTGGCGGCGCTGGCGGCAGCCGATCTGGCAGATTGCGACACGATCGCACTGGCGCAGTTCAGCCTGGCGCGAGCGGCATCGGCGGTCGCCGCCGCGACAGGCAAGCCGGTGCTGACGACGCCGGACAGCGCCGTGCGGAAGCTGAAGCGGCTGCTCAGCCCCTAGGCTCTGCCTGATACCCGTCCATCGTGCTAGAGTGGCGAGGCAGGCCCGGCGGATGGTTCAACGGCCATCCGGAACCGATGCGGCGACAAGCCGGCCGCCGTAGGCAGCTTCCGACGAAAGGCCGGGCCTTTTCGGGGAGAGGCGCGATGACCACCTACATCATGCTGCTCAATTGGACCGATCAGGGCGCGCGCAAGCTGAAGGATTCGCCCGCCCGTCTCGACACCGCCAAACAGGCGCTGAAGGATATGGGCGGCGATTTCAAAGCCTTCTTCATGACGATGGGCAGATACGACATGGTCGTCATCTGCGAGGCGCCGGACGATGCCGTGCAGGCGCGCTTCTGCCTGCAATTGGCCATGCTCGGCAATGTCCGCACGGAAACGCTCAAGGCTTTCCCCGAGGCGGCCTATCGCGAGATCATCCGCTCCGTCAGCTAGAGCCGGATCCGATCAGATTGGAACCGTCTGATCGAAACGGGCTCCAGGGAATGCCTTGACCTGGTCGACTGATGGCCGGGTCCAATGCAACGAAGCCCGGCCGAAACGGCCGGGCTTCTTAAAAAACGATGCGAATGCGAGCCTTGTTCGGGCGCGCGGCTCGGCATCACTTCGGCGCAAGCACCATCACCATCTGGCGGCCTTCGAGCTGCCAGTCGCTCTCGACCTTGGCGATCTCGACGAGATCGGCCTTGACGCGCTCCAGCACCTTCACGCCGAGGTCCTGGTGCGCCATCTCGCGGCCGCGGAAGCGCAGGGTGACCTTCACCTTGTCGCCTTCGTCGAAGAAGCCGTGCATCGCCTTCATCTTCACGTCGTAGTCGTGCTTGTCGATGCCAGGGCGGAGCTTGATTTCCTTGATCTCGATGGTGCGCTGCTTCTTGCGCGCCTCGGCCGCCTTCTTCTGCTCGAGGAAGCGGAAGCGGCCATAGTCAAGAATCTTGCAGACGGGCGGCTCAGAATTGGGGGCGATCTCGACCAGATCGAGACCGGCGTCCTCGGCAATCTTGAGCGCCTCGAAGAACGAGACCACGCCACGGTTGGCGCCGGTATCGTCGATGAGCTGGACGTCGCGGACGCCACGAATGTCGCGGTTGGCGCGGGGACCGTCCTTGGTGGGGGTTGGTGCGGCTCGGAAGGGACGACGAATGGCTGTATTCTCCTATGATTGGCGCATCGCGCCGTTGGTGAGACACATTGCACAACGCGAAGCGTTGTCAATGGATCAAGCGGGGTTCAGCGCCCCAGCAGGGCGCAATAGACGTCGAGTGTGTCGTTGACCATCGACGCCAACGAGAAATGGCGCTCGACATGCAGCCTGGCGCGGCGCGCCAGCGCGTCGCGGGCAGACGGCCTGAGCGCCAGCGCTTCGCGCAACGCTTCGGCGAGCGCTGCCGCATCGCCGGGCGGGATATGCCAGCCGCTGCGCTCCTGAGGCGAGACCTGCGGCGGCGCCAGCACCGTCTCCGGCACGGCGCCGAGATTGGAGACGACGACCGGCGTGCCCATAGCCTGCGCCTCGACGGCGACACGGCCGAAGGCTTCGGGCTCGGTCGAGGGCACGGCCACGACGGCGGCCGCCAGGAAAGCGGCCGGCATATCGCTGCAATGGCCGACACGGCGGACGCGCCCTTCGAGCTTGGCTTTGGCGATGGCGTCGTCGAGCTCGCGCACATAGCCGTCGCGGCCCTGTGCATCACCAGCGAGGATGAAGGCGGTGTCCTCGTCGCCAGCGTCGCGCAATTGGCGCGCCGCCTCGATCAACACCTTCTGACCCTTCCAGCCGGTGAGCCGGCCGGGCAGCAGCACGATGCGCTGATGCGGCTCGACGCCCCAGGCGCTGCGCAACGCGCTGATCCGCTCCGGATTCACCGCCGCCGGCGCGAAGGCCGAGAAGTCCGTGCCGCGATGGACGACGCGAATGCGGTCACGGGCGAAGCCGTGCCGGGCCCGGATCAGATCGGCGGTGTAGGCGGAGTTGGCGATCACGCAGTCGCTGCGCGCCATCACCGAATTATACAGGTTCTTCACGGCCGAGCGGGCGTTGTAGGAGCCGTGATAGGTGGTGACGAAGGGCAGCTTCAGCGCCCGTGTCGCCGCCAGCGCGACCCAGGCCGGTGCCCGCGAACGGGCATGGACGAGATCGACGCGCTCGCGCTTGCAGAGCAAGGCGAAGGTCCGCACGTTCAGCAGCATCGAGACGGGGTTCTTGGCCGCGGCCGGAAACGGCAGCCAGATGCCGCCCTTGGCCTGCAGCTCGGCGACGAGCCGTCCGCCTTCCGTCGCGACCAGCGCCCGCGCGCCGACTTCGGTCAGCCCCGCGGCGATGTCGACGGCGGTACGCTCGGCGCCCCCCGCCTCCAGATCCGGGATGATCTGCAGCACGGTGCGCCCGGCGAGCGGATGCGTCTCGGTCGAAGGAAGGGACAATTGTGCGCCGGAACGCAGGGAGGTGCTCACTACTCGAAAAGGCCTTCTGCTTGGCGACTCGCGGGTGCTATCGGGTTCAGATGATGACCAAATCGGGCGGTATTGCAGCTGGCATCTGCCTGCTTTCACCCGGTTCACCACAGGAGAGCATAGGGTGACGAGGCCTGAGCCGCAATTTCTGAGCGTCGGCGCCGGCGCGGAACGCCGCGAGATCGCGGTGCTGACGCAGGCCGGCAAAGGCCCGCCGGTGGTCTGGCTCGGCGGATTGCGCTCGGACATGCGGGCGACCAAGGCCGAGGCACTCGCCGCCTGGGCCGAGCGCGCGGGACGCGCCTTCATCCGCTTCGACTATGCCGGCCATGGCGAATCGAGTGGCGACTTCGCGCAGTGGACGATGTCGCACTGGATCGAGGACGCGCAGGCGGTGCTGGCCGCCCATACCCAACGCCCGGCTGTGCTGGTCGGCTCGTCGATGGGTGGCTGGGTCGCGTTGCTGACGACCCTGCGTTTGCGCCAGAGCGCGTCGCAACTGCGCCCGGCTGGCCTCGTGCTGATCGCGCCGGCCGTCGACTTCACCGAAGAGCTGATGTGGGCGCAGATGCCGGAGGCTGTCCGCGAAACCATCGCGAAGGATGGCGTCTGGCAGCGGCCTTCCGAATACTCGCCCGAGCCGATGCCGATCACGCGGGCGCTGATCGAAGACGGCAGGCGCCATCTGCTGTTCGGACGGCCGATCGAAACCGGGTGCGCCGTTCATATCCTGCAGGGAATGAAGGATCCCGATGTGCCCTATGGCCAAGCGCTGAAGCTGGTCGAACATCTGCCGCACGATCCGGTCGTGCTGACCCTGATCAAGGATGGCGACCATCGGCTGTCGACACCGGACGACATCGAGCGTCTGGTGACAGCCGTCGCGGGGGTCGTACCCGCGACGGCCTGAAACCTTAGTGCAGGCTGACCATCCTGAGATCGTGCTCCCAGGCGTTGGCCGTCGCGGCCTCGCGGGAATCGGTCACCAGGATCGGCGCGCCATCGGCAGCCAGCAGCGCAAAGAGCTGCAGGCCGGGCTCGATTTCCGGCGCTTGCGGGAAGATGCGCGCCAGCTCGTCCGACATGATCGGCTTGAGATAGGCGACCTGGCCGTTGCCGAGGGCGGCAAATTCAGCCGTGGTCAGGGGGGTCTCTCTGGTCTCAGTCATCGCGCCCTCCTTCAGAGCAGTGCGAGGCGGTTTGATTGTGCATCCATGATTATGAACGGAAGGCAAACCGCATGCCTCTCGGACTGACGTCTATGAAGCGCCTTCTTGAAGGCCCCTAGTCGCGGCTCATGATATCGATACGCCGGACGAGCCGTTCCGGTTCCGGACGGGCCAGATCGATGGCGAGCAGCCCGTTCGAGAGATCGGCGCCCAGAACCTGCATGCCGTCGGCGAGCAGGAAGGAGCGCTGGAACTGCCGCGCGGCGATGCCGCGATGCAGGAAATGCCGCGTCTTGTCGTCGACCTGCCGGCCGCGGATGGTCAGCTGGTTTTCCTCCAGCGTGATCTCGAGCTGTTCGCGCGAAAATCCGGCCACCGCGAGCGTGATCCTGAGCTTGTCGGGCTCGTCCTCGGTGCGCGGCATGCGCTCGATGTTATAGGGCGGATAGCCATCGCCGGCGCCTTTGGCGACCCGGTCGAGAGCCCGCTCGATATCGTCGAAGCCGAGCAGGAAGGGATGCGACAGGCTAGGCGGACGCGTCATCACGAAGCCCTTGAAAGGCGCCTCTGGAACTACCGGAGCCCGCTTGCGCAGCGCTCCGTACGCGAAAGGCGAACCCAACCGCGTGAACCGGATATGGCGAGCGTCGCCCTTTGTCGCAAGTCCTGCCGGCTGGCACTCAATCCAGCGCGGCGCTCGCCTCGATCTCGATCAGGAGGCGCGGATCGACCAGGGCGGTGACGCCGACCATGGTGCTTGCCGGATAGGGGCCGTCGCCGAGGTATTTCATCCGTACCTTGCGCACTGCAACCGCCTTCTCGGTGCTGAGGTCGACGACATAGGTCACCAGCTTGAACACCTTGGTGAAGTCTGTCCCGGCAGCAGCCAGCGCCGCGGCGAGGTTGGCGTAGACCTGTTCGGCTTGGGCGGCGATATCGCCCTCCCCCACCACCTTCCCCATCGGGTCGTAAGCGACCTGGCCGGAGACATGAACCTGCCGCTCCGCCTTGACGATGGCGAGGTGCGAATAGCCGGTCGGCGGCGAGAGCGAGGCGGGATTGAGGAGATCGATCTTGCTGGGCATGGCGTGCTCCCGAAGCCGGCGGCCGGTGCCGCGCAGTCAGGGCGGCAAGCTAGGCCGGCGTAGGCCGCGCGCGCAATCTCAAGGACCAACGGAACCGGATAAGGAGAGATGGTACAGCCACCCCGGCTTGAACGGGGGACCTCTAGATCCACAATCTAGCGCTCTAACCAACTGAGCTATGGCTGCACGGCTTGCGCCTGATGTCGCGGCGCCCGGAAGCTCTCCGGCGACGGCGCGGAACCTAGTGCCGCGTTTCGCCGAATGCAACGGCGAAATGCAGGCCGGCGCGGGGAAAACCGCGCCGGCTTTGAAAATCAGGAGCGCGGCAGGTCCTTGCGGGCGGTCGCGGCGAGATCGCCGAGATGGGCAGCGAGCGATTCATAGCTGCGGCGGAAGGCCTTGGCCTGGAGCGCGACCGCGTCGGCGGCGCTCTGCGTGCGCGCCAGCGTCTCGATCTCGCCCAGCGTCGCCTTGAGCTCGGCGCAGGCGTGATCGAGCACCTTGGCCTGGACGGCCCCGAAGGTGCGGGTCAGAGCCAGCGTCGGCTCGAACCAGTTGACGGCCGAGAAGGGCGCAACCGCAACCGGCTTCGGCGCCTCGACCGCTTTGGCGACGGCAGGCGTGGCAGCAGGAGCAGGAGCAGGCTTCGCCACCTGAGCGACTTCGACGAGCTTGAGCGGGGCGGGAGCGGGCTTTGCCACAACCGGAGCAACCGGCTTCACCGCAACGGGCTCGGCCTTGGCGGGAACAGGTTGCGCCTTGACCGGCTCAGCCACGATCTTGGCCGGCACGGAAGCGGGCTTGGCGGGCGCGGCCTTCACAGCCACAGCCTTGGCGGCCGGCTTCGCAACCTTCTTCTGCAGGACGATGCGCTTGGCGGGCTCCGCGACAACCTTGGCGGCGGGTTGCGGCGCAGATTTGGCGAGGGCGGCGGGAGCAGCCTTCGCGACCGGCTGAGCTACTGGCTGCGGGGCGGCAGGCTTGGAAGCGACAGGCTTGGCCTCGACCTTCGGGGCGGAGATCGCTGCCGCCGGAGCAATGGCCGGCTTCACGTCCACCACGGGCTTGGCCTCGGGAGCTTTGGCGACCGGCGGCACAGCGGCAGCCTTCACCACCGGCTGGGGTGCAGCCGGCGCGGCGGCCGGCTGAGGCGCAACTTTGAGCACGGGCGCAGCCACGACCGGGGCGGCCACAGGCTTCACGTCCACCGCAGGCTTGGCCTCGGGGGTCTTGGCAGGCACGACCGGTGCCGCCGGCTTCGACTCACTCAATGCCTTGACCGGCGCGAGGCTGATCGGAGCCTTGCCGGGGATAGTCTGCTTCGCCATCGGATCTCTCCTTCACAGTTCCGGCAGGACGGGCCTGCGCAATCGACGAAACCGGACCTAGGTCACGTCCCCGCAAGGAGTTCACTGCCTCACGGGGTCGTGCGCTGGCCCGGCCGCCTCATCGTGAAAGCCCGCTCCGCGCCCGTGGCGCGCCGGCTTCACTTCAGCTTGGTCGCCTTGGCGGCGGTCTCGGCTGTCTTCTTGGCGACATCCTGCACAGTCGCGCTGACTTCCTTGAGCTGCGTCTGCAGCGCGGCCACCTGGGCCTTCAGGAACTCGGACTGGTGCTGGAGCACCTCGTTCATGTCGCGGGACTTGACCAGCTTGTCGGCGAGGTCGAAGGCGGCCGCGATATTGCTCTCGGCATAGGTCATGGCCTTCTTGGTCATGTCCTGGACGTTGACGCGGGCCGACTCGGCCGAGCCATGGGCGCCGTCGACAGCCTTCTGGGCCGCGCCGATGAAGCCGTCGAAAGCCTTGCGGGCCTGGTCGACGCTCTTCTCGGCGAATTCGCGCATTTCGGTGGGGACTTCGTAGGGGTTTTTGCCGTCCATGGTGGGTCCTCCTGTGACCGAGCCAGGCTTCCTCGCCGTGTCTGGCGTCGAGCCTTAATTGTGCACTGCAATATCATTATTGCAGTGCAATGACAACGCCGCCTCGGCAAAGGCGACCATCGCGATATTAACGCTGTTTGGAAACGTCAGGGGAGAGGCGGAGTTCCCGCATGGATTCACCCACCTCGCGCGGTTATTAAAGATTTGTTAGGTATATTCGCGCGGGCTGGTCGCCAGCAGGTTGAACGGAACGGGATGAACGAATCCGTGCAGGATTGGAACGGCCTTGCCGGCGCGCTGGCGCAAGATCCCGCACTTGCTGAGTTTGCCAGCAAGGGCGCGCTGCTGCTCTGGCCGGCCAATGGTGACGAACCGGGCTTCGCCAACGCCGGCGGCCAGGCGCTGCTCAACGCCTTCGGCGGAGCCGCGAAACTGCCCGCGGCAACGCGCGAACGCCTGCGCTTGCTTGCCGGCGGACTCGCCTCGCGCAACGGGCTCAGGCTCGAAAGACTGCGGCTGGGCGCTTCGCTTGCCGGGCTCGTGACCTGCGCCTGCAAGCTCGTCGAAGCCGGCGCCGGCTCGGCGCTGGCCCTCGGCGTCACAGCCTCCGATCTGCGCCGCCTGGGCATCACCGTGCCGCAGGAAGAGCCGCGCGCTCCGGCGGCAGCGACGGCCTCGCCCTCCCCGGCTGCTCCGGCGACGATCGCCACAGCAGCTGATGTTCAAGCCGAATCACCCGAGCAGCAGCGTCGCGCCAACCTGCGCTTCCTGTGGGAAAGCGACCTGGATGGCACGCTGGCCAGCCTGTCCCGGGAATTCGCCGAGCTTGTCGGCCAGCAGGCCGCGAGCGCGACTCTAGGGCTCGACTGGCCCGCTTTGCTCGCCACCGACGTTCTCGACCTCGACGGTGATCTGGCCGAACGTCTCGCGACCTCGTCGACCTGGAGCGGCCGGGCGGTGCTGTGGCGCGTTCACTCGGGCGAAGGCGCCCGCGTCGAGCTTTCCGGCTTTCCGCTGTTCGACAGCGAGCGCAACCCCGCCGGCTTTCGCGGCTTCGGCCTGGTCCGCTCGACGGCCAACGAGGCTTTCCCTGAGCGGGAGGCTCCAATAGAGGTGCTCGTCCCGGTCGCGCCGGAAGCCGATGCCCCAGAGGCAGACCTCCCGGAGGTGGCAGTCACGGAAGACCCCGTGCCTGAACAGGTTTCGGACGAGGTTGTCGAGGCAGCCGCAGCTGAGGCGACCCAAACCGATTCCAGCGAGGACAAGACTGAAGAGGACGCGCCTGCACAGGCAGAGATCCAGGACGCGACAGCCAAAGCCACAGAGACCGATACTGAAGCTCCGACGGCGCGAGCCGATGACGACGACGCTGCGCCAAAAGCCGACGAGCCGCCGCAGTCGCCCCCCGAGGCACCGCGGGCCAATGTCGTCCCGCTGCGCAACGGCCATCTGGCGGCCGTCCGCCCGGTGCTCGAACCGTCCAAGACCCTGCTGTCCTCGGCCGAGAGAAACGCCTTCCGCGAGATCGCCAAGGCGCTCGGCGCCCGCATCGCCGGCGAGGAGGACGCACCCGGCGAGCCGCGCCTGCCGGTCGCTGCACCGTTGCGCATCCGTGCCAAGGACGCCGATGAGCCGCAGACGGACGCTCCTGCGACGACCGCTCCGCCAGCCGCCGTCTCCGAGCAGCGGCCGCGCGTCGCCAACGCCCATGCCGAGATCCTCGACCGCCTGCCGATCGCGGTGCTGGTCAACCGGGACGAGGCTGCGCTCTATGCCAACCGCACCCTGCTCGATCTGCTTGACTATGCCGATCTCGACGACCTCACTTCGGCCGGTGGCGTCAGCCAGCTGATCAAGGGCGCGAGCCGCAGCAGCGACGGTGCGATGATCCTGGTCGACCGCAAGGGCGGGTTGATCAGCGTCGATGGCCGGCTCTCCAGCGTCAGCTGGCAGGGCGAGCCCGCAACGCTGATGGCCTTCCGCAACAGCGTGCCCGGTGGCGATCTCAAGATGCTGTCGCCCGAAGAGGCCGAGGAG
The DNA here is from genome assembly GCF_004123845.1 of Allobosea sp. Tri-44. Taxonomy (GTDB): domain Bacteria; phylum Pseudomonadota; class Alphaproteobacteria; order Rhizobiales; family Beijerinckiaceae; genus Allobosea. The sequence continues at coordinate 738,145 of NZ_NBDP01000030.1, forward strand.
CAGGAGCTCGCGGCCGAATTCGAGGCCGAGGAGGAAGAGAGCGCCTCCCGGGTGGCCCAGCTCCGGCTCGAGGGCGAGGCAAGCGACGCCCGCGTCGCCGAGCTTTCGGCGATGCTCGACACGGCGACCGACGGGGTCGTCACCGTCGACGGGCGCGGCCGCATCCTCTCGCTCAACAAGAGCGCCGAGGCGCTGTTCGGCTACGACCAGCGCGAGGTCGCCGGCGAGCTCTTCACCCTGCTGTTCGCGCCGGAAAGCCATTCACCGGCGCTCGACTATCTCGACGGCCTGATCGGCGGCGGCGTCGCCTCGCTGATGAACGATGGCCGCGAGGTCATCGGCCGCGTGCGCCAGGGCGGGCGCATCCCGCTGTTCATGACCATGGGGCGGATTGCCGAGAAGCCGGACAGCAAGTTCTGCGCGGTGCTGCGCGACATCACCGCCTGGAAGAAGACCGAGGGCGAGCTGGTCGAGGCGCGCAAGACCGCCGAGAAGGCGAGCGCGCAGAAATCTGACGTCCTCGCCAAGATCAGCCACGAGATCCGGACGCCGCTCAACGCCATCATCGGCTTCGCCGAGGTGATGGCCGAGGAGCGCTTCGGGCCGATCGAGAACGAGCGCTACAAGGAATACCTGCGCGACATCCACCTGTCGGGCGGCTACGTCATCAGCCTGGTCAACGACCTGCTCGACCTCGCCAAGATCGAGGCCGGCAAGCTCGACCTCGACTTCGGCAGCGTCAACCTGAACGAGATCGCGCTCTCGGCCGTCAACCTGCTGCAGCCGGAAGCCCAACGCGGCCGCGTCGTGCTGCGCTCGGGGCTGGCGCCGAAGCTGCCGCCGGTCGTCGCCGACGAACGTTCGCTGCGCCAGATCGTGATCAACCTGCTCTCCAATGCGGTGAAGTTCACCGACGCCGGCGGGCAGGTGATCGTTTCGACCGCGCTCGGCGACCAGGGCGAGGCGATCCTGCGGGTGCGCGACACCGGCATCGGCATGGACGATGACGAGATCAAGCTGGCGCTGGAGCCGTTCCGGCAGGTGCCGACGACCCGCAGAGCCGGCGGCACCGGCCTCGGCCTGCCGTTGACCAAGGCGCTGGTCGAGGCCAACCGGGCAGCGCTGACCATCACCAGCGTCAAGAAGGAAGGCACGCTGGTCGAAGTCACCTTCCCGCCGCAGCGGGTGCTGGCGAGCTGAGGTCAGCGTTCGAGCGCGTGCCGATAGAGATGGCGCTCCAGCTCGGGGATGTAGCGCTGGCGCATGAAACCGGCCTTCTCCAGAACCCGGCATGAGCCGACATTCTCCGGACGGGCGAAAGCCCGCAGCTCCGGTAGATGCAACTGGTCGCGCGCCTCGACGACGCTTGCCGCGGCCAGCTCGCTCGCATAGCCCTTGCCCCAGGCCGCGGGTGCGAACCAGTATCCGAGTTCGACGCCCCAGCCCGGATCGAACGGGTCCTCGAACAAACCTCCCCAGCCGATGATCGCGCCGTCTGCGCGACTCCTGACCGTCCAGGGCGCGCAGCCTAGTCGACGGCGCTGCCATTCATGTCCGGCGACGTGGCGGCGGCAGGCGCGCAGCGTCGCGAACTGCTGCGTGTGCAGCATCGCCTCGGCATCGCCGAGAAAGGTGAAGAGTGCCGGCACGTCAGAGAGCTTGGTGGGGCGCAGCGAGAGCCGCTCGGTCAGGATTTCCATAGACTCAGCCCGGCAAGGAATGCGCCGCGTCGCCGGCATCGACGCTGACGCAGCGGAATATTAAGGAAAGCGCCGCACATCTTCCAGGGTGCCGTGCGCAGCTGCGCAACTTCGATAACCAGACGCTCTGTCTGCACGGCTCCGCTCTGCCGACGCGTTTTCGCAGACCGTCGGCAAGCGCCGAAGCTCCTTCCGGTAATGCCATGTCGAAGCATCACACTCTCAGTTACCGGTTCTGGGCGGCCCTCGCGGTGATCCTCGGCTGCTCCGTGGTTCTCGGCACGATCCTGATCTCGACCTATTATCGGGAACTCCAGGCGACCCGGCTCAGCGAGACTCGGCTCGAGCGCTTCCAGTTGGTGATGCATGCCGTGAACCGTCTCTCGGCCGAGCGGGGCCCGGTCAACAGCGTGCTCGGCGAGGAGCCCAGCACCGACAGCCCTTCGCGCCGGCGCCTGATCACATTCCGAGCGAACACCGATGCGGCGTTGGATCGGCTATCGCCGATCGCCGGCTTTTCGCAGCAGCTGGCCGAGACGAAGCGGTCGTTGACCGAGGCCCGGCAACTGATCGATGCTCTCGACAGGCAGCCCTTGCGGGTGCGCAGGCCGCAGGACTTCCACAAAGTCGTCCTGACGATGTTCGGCGTCGTCGACACGGCGCAGGCGCTGGTCGATGCCGCGATCAGCGATTTCAACACCGCCGAATCCGATCATCTGATCGGTACAGCGCTGGTCGCCCGGATGCTGAGCGACATCCGCGAGCAGGTCGGGCGCATGGGCTCCAACTTCGTCGCCTCGATTGCAGCGCGCACGCCGATCGGCCCCGAACACCGCTCGGCACATGATATCGCCTATGGCCGCGTACTCGGTTTCTGGCAGTTGGTCGAACAGCAGACCGGCACGAACACCGACCCGCAAATCGCGGCGACGCGCCGCGCCGTAGTCGAGGACTTCTTCGGCAAGGGCATGGCGATCTACCGCGAGCTCCTCGCCACCGGCCAGGACGGCAATTACGGCTTCGACACGATCACCTTCACGAACCAGATCGTGCCGACCTTCAGCTCGCTGGAACGGCTGCGCGACATGTATCTCGATTCCGCCATGGCGAAGGTGAAGGCCGATGGCGAGCATGCGCGCCGGCTCCTGATCATCATCAGCGCCGTCACGCTGATCGCTCTGCTTCTCGAGCTCGTGCTTGTGATCGCCAGCCAGACATTGCTGTTCCGCCCGCTTCTGTCGGCACGGGACGCCGTCATGGCCCTGGCCGCCGGCAAGACCGGCGGATCCTTTGCGGCGGGCGGCACGCGCGGCGAAATCGGCAGCCTCTTCACGGCACTCGACAGATTGCGCGGCAAGCTGATCGAGCGTGACGCCCTCGACCGGGAAAAGCTCAAGCTGACGGCCCAGTTGCGGCAGCTGGCGGAAACGGACGGTCTGACCGGGATTTTGAACCGCGGCGCCCTGGAACAACGCGCCGCGAGCATGCTGGCGGCGCGCCCCGAGCAGCAGCCGTTGCCCTTGATCCTGCTCGACATCGACCATTTCAAGCGGATCAACGACAATTACGGCCATATCGCCGGCGACGAGGTGCTGAAGGAAACCGCCCGCCGGCTGCAGGCGGCCCTGCGACCGGCGGACGTCATCGCCCGTTTCGGCGGCGAGGAATTCGCCATCCTGCTGGCGGACCCCACGACTCGACCCGACCAGATCGCCGAGCGTCTGCGCAGCACTTTCCTCGCCGCGCCCTTCGCACTCGATACCGGCGCGACGGTGAGCGTCACCGCCAGCTTTGGCGTCGCCGCGATGACGCCTGCCGGCGGCAATTGGCCCGATCTCGTCGAGGCGGCGGATCAGGCGCTCTACGAAGCCAAGGCGGCCGGCCGCAACCGGGTGGTCGCGCGCACGGCCGCCTGAGCGACATTCGACCCGCTATAGCAGCGTGCCATTCAGAATCAGCAGGGCAATGCTGAAATAGATCGCCAGGCCGGAGACATCGACCAGCGTCGCGACGAAGGGGGCCGAGGCGCTGGCCGGGTCGAAGCCGAGCCGGGTCATGATGAAGGGCAGCATCGAGCCGGTCAGCGAGCCGAAGGTGACGATGCCGAGCAGCGCCGCGCCGACCGTCGCCGCCACCAGCGGCCAATGCTCTCCATAATCGTAGAAGCCGAGCTTCTGCCAGGCCACGACGCGGGCAAAGCCGATCGCTCCGAGGATGGCGCCGAGCGTCAGTCCAGTCGGCACTTCGCGCAACGCCACGCGCCACCAGTCGCGCAGGGAGAGCTCGCGCAGCGCAAGAGCGCGGATGATCAGCGAGGTCGCTTGCGAGCCGGAATTGCCGCCCGAGCTCATGATCAGCGGAATGAACAGGGTGAGCACGATCGCCTTCTCGAGGGCGCCCTCGTAATGCTGCAGGACGGACGCGGTCAGCATCTCGCCGACGAGCAGGATGCTGAGCCAGCCGGCCCGCTTCCTGATCATCTTGAAGAAGCCGATCTGGTTGTAGGGCTCGCCGAGCGCCTCCATGCCGCCGAGCTTGTGGACGTCCTCCGTTGTCTCGTCGACCATCGCGTCGATGACGTCGTCGACGGTGACGATGCCGAGGACGCACCTGCCTTCGTCGACGACGGGGACGGCGAGCAGGTTGTACTTGGCGATCAGCCGCGCCACCTCCTCGCGATCGGTCAGCGGCGAGACGCTGATCGGTTCGCGCCGACCGGCAGCGGATCCGACGAGCGCATCGGGCGCGCCCGAAATCAGGCGGCGCAGCCCCACGGCCTGCTGCAGCGTGCCCGTCACGGGATCGAGCACATAGATCGCGTAGATCGTCTCGCGCGTACGCTCGACTGTGCGCACATGCTCGAGCGTCCGCGCGACCGTCCAATCGGCGGGAACGCTGACGAATTCCGTGGTCATGATCGCGCCGGCGCTGTGCTCGGGATAGGCGAGCAGCGAGGCGAGCGCGGCCTTCGTCTCACGGTCGAGCCGCGCGACGAAGCGATGCCGCTCCGGCTCGGAGAGGTCGTTGCGGAAGATGTCGGCGATCCGGTCGGACGACATGCCCTGGATCAAGGCGATGGCGCGCTCGAGCGGCAGTGCCTTCAGGATTGCGCCGGGTTCCGCGAGTTCGGGCTGGTCGAGCACATCGACCGCCCTCCCCTTGGGCAGGCTGAGCAGCGCCTGCGCGGCATAAACCGGCTCATGCTCGTTCAAAGCCTCGACGATGTCGGCGACGTGGGCACGGGCGAGCGTGACGGCGAGATCCGGCGCGGCGAGGCCGGCAATGGGCAAGGTTTCGGTGACAGCGGCGTTCATGACTCGCTTCCTTCTGGTTTGGCCGTCGAGCGGCCAAACCGGGGCGAGCCTGCCGGTTAAGGGTCAGGCGCCCGGGCGAGCCGAGGACGGCAAGGACTGTCGACTGGGACTGTCGCTTGGCATGGGGGTCGTGGGTTCCTGTGGGGTCGCCGGCCGGACCGGAAGCGCGGATCGACGAACGGGGCGCACATGCGCCCGGGCGCTGCATTCGTCAACCCCTTCGAGCATCGCAGCTTCCTTGCGCACGACGCGGCGGGCGAAGCCGCGCATTGGCGGCCACCGACGCAGGCTCTAGAGTTTGCGCTCCTGTTCCCCGAGTGAGCCAGCCCCATGCATTTTGCCCTGACTGAGGAGGAAGAGCTCATCCGCGAGAGCGCGCGCAAGCTCGCGACCGAACGGCTGGCTCCTCTGGCGGAGCGGCTCGACCGCGGCGAGGGCCGGCCGGAATTCCTCGCCAATCTGAAGCTGCTCGCCGAAAACGGCTTCATGGCGCTCAACATCCAGGCCGGTTTCGGCGGCACGGAAGCCGGCACCGTCGCCTTTGCGCTGGCGCTGGAGGAGCTGGCTGCGGCCTGCGCCTCGACGGCGGTCACCACCTCGGTCACCAACATGGTCGGCGAGGTCATCCAGGCGGTCGGCACCTCCCGGCAGCAGGCCGACCACTTGCCGAAGCTCGCCGACGGCCGCTATCCGGCCGGCGCCTTCTGCCTGACCGAGGCCGGAGCGGGCTCGGATCCCGCTGGCATGAAGCTGCGCGCCCGGCGCGACGGCGATGCCTACGTTCTCGACGGCGAGAAGATCTTCATCACCTCGGGCGAATATGCCGGGCTCTTTGTGGTCTGGGGCTTGACCAATCCCGATGTCCCCAAGGGCAAGGGAATTTCGGTCTTCCTAGTGCCGGCCGATACGCCCGGCGTCAGCGTCGGCAAGGCCGAGAAGAAGATGGGCCAGACCGGCTCGGCCACCAATACGATCCATTTCGATGGGGCGCGTGTCCCGGCCGCCAATCTGATGGGCAAGGAGAATGACGGCTTCCGGGTCGCGGTCGGCGAGCTCGCTGGCGGGCGCATCGGCGTCGCCGCGGTTTCGCTCGGCATCGCGCGGGCCGCGATGGACGCCGCCAAATCCTATGCCCGCGAGCGCAAGCAGTTCGGCCAGGCCCTCACCGAATTCCAGGGCTTGCAATGGCTGATCGCCGATCGCGAGGTCGATCTGCACGCATCGCGCCTGCTGATCCTCGATGCCGCCGCGAAGAAGGATCGCGGCGAGCCGTTCTCGAGGGAGGCCTCGATGGCGAAGCTCTTCGCCTCGGAGGCGGCACATCGCTGCACCGACGCGGCGATCCAGATTCATGGCGGCGCCGGCTATTGCCGCGATTTCCCGGTCGAGCGCTATGCGCGCGACGCCCGCATCACCCGGATTTACGAGGGCACATCGGAGATCCAGCGCCTGATCATCGCCCGCGAGACCTTGCGTCAGCTCGGCTGAGCTTCGTAGAATATTCTTCTCCGCATCCGCTGGATTCGGAGCCCCTCCCGTTCGCCGGAATCCCGCTCATGTCCCTGACCATCTATGGCTGCTACCGCTCGCGCGCGACGCGCAATGTCTGGCTCGCCAACGAGCTCGGCCTCGCCTTCAAACATGTGCCGGTGATCCAGGTCTATCGCCTGCCCGATCCCGATGCCCCGGGCGCGCCGATCCACACGCGCAGCGCCGAGTTCATGGCGGTCAATCCGAACGGTCATGTGCCGTCGATCGACGATGACGGCTTCGTCCTGCACGAATCCCTGGCGATCAATCTCTATCTCGCCCGCAAGCATGGCGGGCCCGTCGCGCCGAAGGATGTGCAGGAAGAGGGGCTCGCGGCGATGTGGTCGCTCTGGGCCGCGACCGAATGCGAGACTCAGGCGCTCAATCTGACCTACCACCTCGCCGCCTATCCGCCGGAGAAGCGCGATCCCGCCATCGTCGCCACGGCTCTCGCCGCCCTTCCCGCTCCCTTTGCGGTGCTCGATAAGGCGCTGACCGAGGGCAGCGGCTTTGTTATGGGCGGGCGCTTCACCGTCGCCGACATCAACGTCGCCGAGATCATCCGCTACGCGAAGCCGGCGACGCAGCTCTTCGACGCGGCGCCGAACGTCAAGGCCTGGCTCGACGCCTGCCATGCCCGGCCCGCCTTCAAGGCGATGTGGGCAGCGCGCGAAGCTGAACCTGCGTAAGACGACTGCGGAAATCGGGTGGTCGGGCCCTGCCCGGCTGCCTACTGACGCAGGATGACCCGCCCTGCGAGGACAGCTTCCGTCATGACACAGTCGACCTCCGCTCCCTCGCTGCGCATGGGGCCGATAGAATGGCTTCTGCTCGTCGCCCTCTCGATCTTGTGGGGTGGCTCGTTCTTCTTCAACAAGCTCACCGTGGCGGAGTGGCCGCCCTTCGCCGTCGTGCAGGTGCGCGTCGGTCTGGCGGCGCTGTCGCTGCTCCTCGTGGTACGGATCACCGGACAGTCCATGGCGGTGGGGCGCAGTATCTGGCTCGCCTTCTTCGGCATGGGCATCCTCAATAATCTGATCCCGTTCAGCCTGTTCCTCTGGGGCCAGCAGCAGATCGCGAGCGGCCTCGCCTCGATCCTGAACGCGACGACGCCGATCTTCGCTGTGCTGGTCATGCACTGCTTCGCCAACGAGAAGGCGACCGGGTTGAAGCTCGGCGGCGTGCTGGCCGGCCTCATTGGCGTCGGCATCCTGATGGGTCCCGACGCGCTCGGCGGCCTCGGTTCCAACCTGATGGCGCAGCTCGCCTGCGTTCTCGCCGCGGTCTCCTATGCCTTCTCCGGCCTGTTCGGACGGCGCTTCCGCGGCCTGTCACCACTCGTTGCGGCCACCGGCCAGCTCAGTGCCTCGACGGTGATGATCGTTCCGATCGTCTTCGTTCTGCATCCGCCCTGGACGCTGCCGGTGCCTTCGCAACAGGCCATCCTCGCGGCGCTCGGCCTGGCGCTGATCTCGACGGCGCTGGCCTATATCCTCTTCTTCCGGATCATGCGCACTGCAGGACCGAGCAATGTCATGCTCGTGACCTTCCTGATCCCGGTCAGCGCCATCCTGCTCGGCTCGGGCCTGCTGGGCGAGGAGCTGCTGCCGCGCCATTTCGCCGGCATGGCGGCGATCTTCGTCGGATTGGCGCTGATCGACGGGCGCGTGGCCGGGTTGTGGAAGACCAAGCAGGCCGCCACGCCCGCGCCTTGACCTGGCCGGACCGCCACTCACCAGCCTGAAAAGATCAAGTAACTGCGGCATCGCCGAATGCGGCGTTCACCCTGTGGACGCCGCTTTCGTGACTGCGAGCTTTGTTGCCAAAAAATTATGAATTGCTCTAGGGTCGCAAAACTGGCGACAGGCGCTAAAGGGCATAACCGAAACGACTGGACGATATCACAAAAAACGATACGCCAGAGGGGAGCGCAACAACCATGGACCTGCGGCAACTGCGATGTTTCATCGCGGTGGCGGAAGAGCTGCACTTCGGCAGGGCTGCCGAGCGGCTCGGCCTCGCACCACCGGCACTTTCACGCCAGATCAGCGCGCTCGAGGACGAGCTCGGCGTCAGCCTCCTGACCCGCACCACGCGGCAGGTCGCGCTCACGCGTGCCGGGCTCATCATGCTGGAAGAAGCCAAGGCCATCCTGGTCCGGATGGAGCGCGCCTCCCGCTCGGTGCGCGAGGCCTCGCTGGCCTCGAGCAAGGTGCTGCGGGTCGGCGCGATCGATGCCGCATCGTCGAGCTTCGTGCCGGAAGCGCTCGTCACCTTCCGCTCGCGCCATCCCGGCATCGAGATCAAGTTCGTCGAGGCTATGACGGCGCCCCTGGTGCAGATGCTGGAGGCCGGCAAGCTCGACCTCGCCTTGCTGCGGCCACCACGCAAGCCGACCGACTGCGCCTTCGAGATCCTGCGCGTCGAGCGGCCGATCGTGGTGCTGAGCGAAAGCCACCCGCTCGCCGCCCGCGAATACCTGACCATGCAGGATCTGGTCGGCGAGCCCTTCGTTGTGCCGTCGAAGCGTATCCGCCCCTTCGCCTATGACCTCGTCATGGCCTATTTCGAGAGCGTCGGCGCGGTCCCCAACGTCACCATCGAGGCAACAGAGAAGCCGGCGATGATGTCCGCGGTCGCAGCCGGGCTCGGCATGGCGCTGGCGCCGGACTGGGTCTCGCGGCTGAGCTTCCCGGGCGTCACCATGCGGCGCCTGCGCGGCGCACTGCTCGATCCGCCGCCCCCCGGCGCCCTCGTCGGCGTCGCCTGGCGGCCGCATCAGAAGCTCGCTGCCCGCGACGACTTCCTCGCCATCCTGCGCGAGAGCGTGACCCTCATCGACGACGGCAATGTGCTACCGTTCAGCGTAACCGGGCGTGGCAGGAAATCCGCCATGCGCACAGCAACCACCCGAGCCGGAGGACATTGATGAGTCTGAACAAGATCGAGGCCGCGCGAGGTTGGCGCATCCGCTCGACGCAGGATCTGGGAGCCGGCCTGTTCATGATCGCGCTGGCCGCGCTGGCGCTTTTCCTGTCGAGCGATCTTTCGCCGGGAACACTGCGCCAGATCGGCCCTGGCATGCTGCCCAAGGCCTTCGCCTGGATTTGCGCCGGGCTCGGCGCGCTGCTCGCCTTCAACTCGCTGCGCTACAATGGCGAGAAGCTTTCCGGCTGGTCCTGGCGCGGCGTCATCTTCGTGCTCGGCGCCGCGGTGGTCTTCGGCCTGACGGTCCGCGGCTTCGAGATCGGCCCCCTGAAGGTGCCGCAGCTCGGCATGCTCGTCTCCGGCCCGCTCGTCGTGATCATCTCCGGCCTGGCGGCCGAGGACGTGAAACTCAAGGAGCTCCTTATCTTCGCCGCCGTGATGACGACCGGCTGCGCGCTGCTGTTCAAATATGCACTGGGCCTGCCGATCCCGCTGGCGCCCTGGCTGCTGGGGATCTGATTCATGAGTGAGATGTTCGCAAATCTCGCGCTCGGCTTCGGTGTCGCCTTGACCCTGAAGAACATTGCGCTCTGCTTCACCGGCTGCCTGGTGGGAACGCTGATCGGCGTGCTGCCCGGCGTCGGACCGATCGCCACCATCGCGATGCTGCTGCCGATCACCTTCGGGCTCGACCCGGTCGGCGCGCTGATCATGCTCGCCGGCATCTATTACGGCGCGCAATATGGCGGCTCGACCACGGCGATCCTGGTCAATATCCCCGGCGAGGCGACCTCGGTCGTGACCACGCTCGACGGCCACCAGATGGCCAAGCAGGGCCGTGCCGGCGTCGCCCTCGGCACGGCGGCGCTCGCGTCCTTCTTCGCTGGCACGGTCGCGACCATGGTGATCGCAGCGCTTGGCGCGCCGCTCACCAAGCTCGCCTTGCTGTTCGGCCCGGCCGAGTACTTCTCGCTGATGGTGATGGGCCTGTGCTTCGCGGTCGTGCTGGCGCGCGGCTCGATCCTCAAGGCCTTCTGCATGATCATGCTGGGCCTGCTGCTCTCGACTGTCGGCACCGACCTCGAGACCGGCCAGGAGCGCATGACCTTCGGCTTCCCGCCGCTTTCCGACGGCATCGACTTTGCCGTGCTGGCGATGGGCGTGTTCGGCTTCGCCGAGGTGCTGCGCAATCTGGAGAACCCGGAGACGCGCGACGTCGTGCGCACCAAGATCGGCCGGCTCCTGCCGAATTGGGACGATATCAAGCAGTCGATCGCGCCGGTGCTGCGCGGCACCAGCGTCGGCGCCATTCTCGGCATCCTGCCCGGCAACGGCGCGGTGCTCGGCCCGTTCGCGAGCTATACGATCGAGAAGAAGATCGCCAAGGATCCGTCCCGCTTCGGCAAGGGCGCGATCGAGGGCGTCGCCGGGCCGGAAGCGGCCAACAACGCCGGCGCCCAGACCGCCTTCATCCCGCTGCTCACCCTCGGCATCCCGCCGAACGCAGTGATGGCGCTGATGGTCGGCGCGATGACGATCCACGGCATCATCCCCGGCCCTCAGGTCATGACCAAGAATCCCGACCTGTTCTGGGGCATGATCGCCTCGATGTGGATCGGCAACCTGATGCTGCTGGTCATCAACCTGCCGCTGGTCGGCGTCTGGGTGAAGCTGCTGCAGGTGCCCTACCGCCTGATGTTCCCGGCGATCCTGATCTTCTGCTCGATCGGCATCTACTCGGTGAACAACCAGCCCGTCGACGTCGCCTTCACCGCGCTGTTCGGCCTGTTCGGCTATCTCCTGATCAAGCTCGGTTTCGAGCCCGCGCCGATGCTGCTCGGCTTCGTGCTTGGCAAGCTGATGGAGGAGAAGCTGCGTCAGGCGCTGATCATCTCGCGCGGCTCGTTCCTGACCTTCATCGAGCGGCCGATCTCCGCCGGGCTGCTGCTGGTCGCCGTCGCCATCCTCGTCATCGCGCTGCTGCCGTCGATGTCGAAGAAGCGCGAAGAGGTCTTCACCGAATGACGGGGTTGTCGTCCATCTCCGTTCCACCATCTTCAGGATATCGCGTCAGGGAGGATTACCCATGAAAAAGCTCGCTCTCAGCCTTGCCGCAGCGCTCGCCTTGGCGCTGCCGGCGCAGGCCCAGTCCAAGTATCCGGAGCGGCCGATCACCATGATCGTGCCCTTCGCCGCCGGCGGCCCGACGGACATCATTGCCCGCATCGTCAGCGAGAACATGTCGAAGACCCTCGGCCAGCAGATCGTGGTCGAGAACGTCGCCGGCGCTGGCGGCACCACCGGCATAGCCCGCGCGCTGACGGCGACGCCGGACGGCTACACCATCGCGATGGGGCATCTGGGCACCTTCTCGGCGGCGCCGGCGACCTATCCCGGCCTGAAATACGACCCGATCAACGGCATGCAGACGATCGGGCTCGCTGGCGGCACGCCGATCCTGATCGTCGCCAAGAAGAACTTCGAACCGAAGGATCTGAAGGAGTTCGTCACTTACGTGAAGACGAACACCGACAAGGTGAACGAAGCCCATGCCGGCGTCGGCTCGGTGTCGTGGACAACCTGCACCCTGCTCAAGGGCCAACTCGGCGTGCCGAAGCTGAACTCGGTCGCCTATCGCGGCACCGGCCCGGCGCTGAACGATCTCGTTTCCGGCCAGATCGATTTCATGTGCGACCAGATCGTCAGCGTCGCCGAGCAGGTCAAGGCAGGCACGATCAAGGCCTATGCCATCGCCTCGGTACAGCGCTCGCCCGCCCTGCCCGACGTGCCCACCACCAAGGAAGCGGGGCTGCCCGAATACCAGATCGAGGCCTGGAACGGCATCGCCGCGCCGAAGGGCATGCCGAAGGAAGCCGTCGACAAGCTGGTCGCCGCGCTCGACAAGGCGCTGAACGACGAGACCGTCAAGAAGCGCCTGCTCGATCTCGGCACCGTGCTGCCGACCGCCGAGGAGCGTACCCCCGCCGGTTTCGCCGCGCTGATCAAGCGCGACGCCGACAAGCTCTCGCCGGTGCTCGCCGCCGCGCCGAAGCAATAAGCCTCTCGGATCATTTACCTACCGAACGGCGGGCTTCATGCCCGCCGTTTTCTTTTGGCGGCGGCGTACTACGATGCGGCATGCGCCGCATCGCCCTGCCCGTCCATCCGATCTCCGCCGAGGCCTTCGCTCCTTATGGCCGCATCCTCACCCCCGCGGGCGGGCGCGACACCGGCCGCGAGGGCTACGACATCTGGATCCAGCCCTTCGCCGCCGAGAGCCGGCCGCGACTGCAGATCGTGCGCTATCATGCGCGGCCCTTCGTCGTCGCCCTGATCGAGCGGCACCTCCACGTCACCGAGGCGCGCCAACCGCTCGGCGGTCCTCCAACCATCATCGTGGTGGCAGAACCGTCCGAAACGCCGCCGGCACCGGAGGCGCTCCGGGCATTCCGGCTCGACGGCGCGGGCGTGATGTTCCACCGCGGCACCTGGCACGCCATCGACGCCTATCCGGAAGGCGGGAGCCACGCCGATTTCCTCTTCCTCTCCGAAGAAGCGACGGTCCGCGAATTGTTCGAAAATCCCGGGCGCACGCCTGAACGGACCCAGGTTTTTGATTTCCTGGCCGCAGGCATCGAGATCGTGATCGACCCTAACTCGCCGGAAAATCAGAAGAATCGATAGGCTTGGTTACGATCATACACAGCTCGTGACTCTCGAAGCGGAACCCTACCGGGCACTTTTCCGTTTCCTCCTCTGAGGCTTCCCCTCTGTAAGGAGAACGACATGTTCAAGAAACTTGCTCTGGTTACGGCCCTCGCCATCGTTCCGGCTGCGGCCTTCGCCCAGAATCCTGAAGGCGCCCAGGGCGGCGCGGCCAGCGGCATCGTCGGTGGCGCCACTGCGGGTGCCGTCGGCGGCGCAGTCGTCGGCGGCCCGGTCGGCGCGGTCGTCGGCGGTGTCGGCGGCGCGGTGGTCGGCGGCGTGACCGGCGGGATCATCGGCGACAACACCCCGCGCTTCCGCACCTATGTGGTCGAGCAGCGCGTCCCGTCCTATACCTATGCCGAACCCCTAGCCGTCGGCACCGTGCTGCCGCAGCAGGGCGTGGTTTATCGCGAGGTGCCGGCCGAATATGGCGAGCGCGCGAGCGGCTATCGCTACACGGTGGTGAACAACCGCGCCGTGCTGGTCGAGCCGCAGAGCCGCCGCGTCGTCCAGATCATCGAGTGATCTCAGGTCGATCCGCTTGCCGCTTGCGCCATCAAGGCCTGAGTGACCATCCGGATCACAAGGCCCGCCCCGGCAACGGGGCGGGCTTTCTTTCGGGCTGCCCGAGCCGAGACGCCGGATGCGGCGACTGCCTGAATTGGGTAGGACGCAACTGTTGCCCCGAGGCGAAGGTTCGGCCGTATCGCGCGCATATCCGCCATTCGACCCAGGCGGGATAAGCCTCCGCTGGATAGTCCGACGTGGCAGTGATGCGCGCGGCCAGCCCGCCCGTGTTAAGGTCCATCCTTGATCAGGGGGGATCGCAAGCCGTGGAAACCGCACAACTTCGGTATAATTGGACCGATTCCGACGTCTATGAAGCTTTCATGGGGCGCTGGAGCGAACGTCTGGCAAGCCTGTTTCTCGCCCGTATCGATGTCGCTCCGGGCGGTCGCGTGCTCGACGTAGCCTGCGGGACGGGTGTGTTGACGAAAGCACTGGCCGAATCCGGCGCGCATGTGGTCGGTGTGGATGCGTCGGAGGGATACCTGGAAGGGGCCCGCCTTCGTCGACCCCACCTCAATATCGCGTATGAACACGGCGACGTCCGGCACATGCGGTTCGACGACAACGTATTTGATGCGGCCGTTTCTTCGCTGGCCCTGGACGTTATCCCGGAAACTGAACAGGTCGTTGCGGAGATGAAGCGCGTGACCCGTCCGGGCGGCGTAGTCGCATCCGCTGTGACTCAGTTCTTCGGTGGCATGCCCGCCTTCGACCTCGTCTACAATACCGGCGCTGTGCTTGAGGCTGAGGTCGCCAGGATGAGATCCATGCGGGCGGGGCGCACGCAATTCTGGCCTGACGGTCAGGCGGCGTTGTGGCGGAAGGTCGGCCTCGTCGACGTGACGGAGGTTCCCGTTGTCGTGGATTGTGAATATCAGTCCTTCGCGGATTATTGGTCCACGTTCACCGACGGCCCGGGCAGCGTCACGGGCATGTTGATGGCCCTTTCGAATGAGACCCGCGGTTCGATCGAACAGCATGTTTGCGCCGGATATCTGGTGGGCCTGCCGGATGGTCCCCGATCATTCCCCATGATGTTCCGTGTGGTGCGCGGCCTGGTCCCGGCCTGATCCTGGAGGGCATGCAATAGGACCCACGGGAGTCCGGTGGGCAGAATTATGACGTCTAACGAAACTCGGCAAATGTCCGCTTTTTTATTCCATCGCTTAGCGGGTAAGCGGCAGCCAGAGTCGCCTGTCAAAATCGAAGGGCTGCGTTCCGACGACCGCGATCGAGACGGCATCGCGATGACGCGGATTGATCAGCACATTAGTACTGCGCGGTGCGATGAAGGACGGCACCCTCAGCAACGTTGTCTCGCCTGCACTCAGCCAGGCATCGCCGATCGATCTCGGCTCCTCCGCCTTCGCGCCCTCGCTGATCGACGCCGCTCCGGTCTCGATCTCGATCAGGACATAGTCGTCCGGGATGAGCTCTGGCGCGAGGTCGAGATGGACCCGCACCTCCAGGATAGCGAGGGCGGGATTCTCGGCGGTGTAGACGACAGGCCATCCGGGCGAGTTCCAGCGCCCGCCATAGAGCCGCGCGCCCTCACCGCTCAGATCGGCGAAGGCGGCGCGAGCGACGCGCCACAGGCGCATCAGGCGGCAATGCCGTGCGCGATCCTGCCGAGCAGCGCCTCGACCTGCGCCGCGCCTTCGCCCGTGTCGAGCAGCGCCAGCGGCTTCTCGCCATCGAGCGCGACAGTCGCCCGGCGCAGCCAGGCTGCCGCCTTGTCCTGCGAGCCGAAGGTGACCTCGGCTTCGGCAATGACGCGCGCGGCGCGCATCAGCCGGTCGGACTGCTCCGTGGTCAGCGTTCCGATCTTGCGGCGGTGGCTCAGCGTCTTGCGCGGCAGCACGAGCTCGTCGATCTCGGCCAGCGTCATCCGGCCGCTCTCGATCACATGCTCGATCGTCCGCACCGGAAAGCCGCGGCGGACGGCGGCGATGAGATCGCGGCTGCTGGCGGCGGGGCCACCCAGCGCCGCCTGGCCACCGACGACATCCAATGCAGTCAGAGCAACCATGGCAATGCTCCTTGGCGATATGCCCATAAGATAAGGGCATATCGCCAGAGCTTCAAGTGGATAGCTTAGCGCGTGCCGAACATGCGGTCGCCGGCATCGCCGAGGCCAGGCACGATGTAGCCGTGGTCGTTGAGGCGTTCGTCGATCGCCGCGGTCCAGATGCGCACATCCGGATGGGAATCACGCATGCGGGCGATGCCCTCGGGCGCCGCCAGCAGGCAGACGAAGCGCAGATCGTGGGCGCCGCGCTCCTTCAGCCGGTCGACCGCCGCAACCGCCGAGTTCGCTGTCGCCAGCATCGGATCCATCACCACGATCATGCGGTCGGCGATGTCGGAGGGCGCTTTGAAATAGTATTCGACCGCCTGCAGCGTCTGCGGATCACGATAGAGGCCGATATGGGCGACGCGGGCGGCCGGCACGAGCTCGAGCATGCCGTCGAGGAAGCCGACGCCGGCGCGCAGGATCGGCGCGAAGACCAGCTTCTTGCCGGAGATGACCGGCTGCATCGACTTCTGCAGCGGCGTCTCGATCTCGATCAGCTCGGTCGGCAGGTCGCGCGTGACCTCGTAACAGAGCAGCATGCCGATCTCGTTCAGCAGCTGGCGGAAGCTCTTGGTCGAACGGTCCTTCTCGCGCATCAGCGTCAGCTTGTGCTGCACCAGCGGGTGGTCGACGACGGTGACGCCGTTAGCGCTCGTGGCCATGCAGTCCTGATCCCCTTCGTCTTGTCGTTGTCGTCAGAATACCGTGCCGTCGCTGATGATGGTCAAGGGCGGACCGCCACCTTCACGCTTCTCACGAGCGATCCTGCGGCCCGCGGCCCAGGTGCCACCCTCCAGCACCTTGGTGAGCGGCAACTGCTCGGCGCTCATGCCGAGTTCGGCTCGGACCAATTCGCCGATCTTGTCGAGCAGCGCAACCGTCAACGCCCGCCACTCCACGACGAGCTGCGAGCCAACCTCGTGGCCGCGCACCGCATCACCTAAGTCCTTCAGTTCGAGCACACCGAGATCAAGCAGGAGCCCGCCATTGCGGTATTCCGGCAGGCCGGTCAGATCGTCGATGCCGACGACCTGGATGCCAGCCCATTGCAGCGGCTCGATCAGCGAGTAGCTCAGCCATTGCGAGAGCTTGTGGAAGGGCACGATGCCGGCTGTTACCTCTCCCGGCGCGATCAGTGGATGCTTCCAGCTGTCGCCGAGCGCGATGCCGGCATAGCTCAGCCGCGACGGCCAGATGCCGCCGAGCGCCTCCAGAACCTGCGAGAGGATATAGGCGGCGCGGATCGAGCGCCCCTCGGCCGCCTCGACCAGCCGGTCGAACAGGTCGCCCGGCCGGGTCAGCCCATGCTTCTCCAGCTCCTCGCCGAGGCGGTTGAGCAGCGCGGCGCGGCCCCCCAGCCCGACGAGCGGATTGCCCTCCGAAACCTGGAAGCCGGCAGCCAGCGCCGCGGCGTCGAGATGCCGGAGCGCCTCGCTATCAACCCGCAGCGGCTGCGCCGGATCGCTGGAGAAGGCGCCGGCACCGAACATGTCGAGCGAGGCCAGCGCCAGCCCTTCCGAACGGCCGATGCTCTGGCCGGTCACCGCATCGCGGTAGCGCCAGTCGGCGCCGGCGCCGGCATCGAGCAGGACGCTGACCACGGCGAGGTCGTAAGCAGCCTGTCCCCTGGCCCGGGCGTCGGCGAACTGGGCGCCGGCATCCAGCACCTTCCAGCGGTCCATGCCGGCGATGATGAAATGGCGCCAGCGCGCGTGGAAGGGAATGTCGAGCGATGGGTAGTTCTGGCGGATCGTTTCCAGGACATAGGCTGCGCAGGCAGTGAGCCGCTCAGGGTGGACGCTGAAATGCGCCAGCCGGCCGGCGAGGCCGAGCTGCAGCATCTCCTGCGCACGCTCGCGGACGGCAGCCGGCTTGAGCAGCCGGCGGACGGCTTCGGGATTGGAGTCAGGCATAGGTGGATCAGAACTTCTCGAGGTCGCGGCCGACAGTGGCCTTGAGTGCGTTATCGCCGGGGGAGCCGTCGGGCGAGTAATAGCCCGCCGCCTTCTTGGCCTCGATCTCGACCGAAGCGTCCGGCGGGACCAGCTCGGGCGGGATGGCGACACGTTCGCCGATCTCGATGCCGCTCTCGACCATGGCGTCGTATTTCATGTTCGACATCGACATCAGCCGGTCGATCTTCTTCACGCCGAGCCAGTGCAGCACATCCGGCATCAATTGCTGGAAGCGGGCGTCCTGCACGCCGGCGACGCATTCGGTGCGCTCGAAATAGGTCGCGGCGGAATCGCCGCCTTCCTGGCGCTTGCGGGCGTTGTAGACGAGGAACTTGGTGACCTCGCCGAGCGCCCTGCCCTCCTTGCGGTTGTAGACGATCAGGCCGACGCCGCCCGCCTGCGCTTCCTTCACGGCCTCCTCGATGCCGTGCACGAGATAAGGCCGGCAGGTGCAGATGTCGGAGCCGAAGACGTCAGAGCCGTTGCACTCGTCATGGACGCGGCAGGCCAGCGTCTTCCTGGGATCGCAAATCGCCGAGACCTCGCCGATGACATAGGCGGTGATCGAGCCGATCGGCGGCAGGAAGACCTTGAGGTCGGGCCGCGTCACCAGCTCGGGATACATGCCGCCGGTCTGCTCGAACAGCGTGCGGCGCAGTTCGTTCTCGGTGGTGGCGAAGCGCTCGGCGATCCCCGGCAGGTGCCAGACCGGATCGACCGCGATCTTGGTGACGCTGATGTCGCCGGAGCCATGCAGGATGGCGCCATCAGCCGCCAGCCGGTGGCCGGCCATGGCGGCGAGGATCTCGGGCAGGTTGAGCCGCGCCTTGGTCACCGCGATGGTCGGGCGGATGTCGATGCCCTCGCCGATCCACTTGCCGAAATCCTGGGCGACGCGATGGCCGAACGGATCGAGCGAGACGATCCGGCCCGGCTCGAACCATTGCGGCTGGGGCAGGATGTCGGAGGTCGGATGGGTGTTGGTCAGGTCCGGCCGCTGCGCCGGGTTCATGGCGCGGGCGGAAATCGCGAGCGCGCGATAGACCGAATAGGAGCCGCCATGGGCGCCGATGCAGTTGCGGTCTCCCGGCGCCGTGGTCGAGGCGATGACCGGGCCGCGCTCCTCCGGCGTGCCGGCGCCCCACTGGATCGGGAAGCGGGTCGAGGCGTTGCCGGGCTCGGGATGCGAGGTCAGGCGGATATGGGTGGTGCGGTTCTGCGAATTCATCGCGGCGATTGCTCGATCTGTCGGGCATGGTCTGGTCGCAAGATCGATTCCACTTTTTGCGGACCATGCTCGAACGGGAAAGGGCCCCGGGACGGGTCGCGTCCGGGGCCCTCTGGACCAATGAGATTCTGGATCAGCGCGGGATTTTCGTCAATTGCCGGTTGAAGACGTCACCACCGCCACGACCGGGCCTTGTCCCGACCATCCAGCGCTCGCCACGAAGGCGATGTTCACATGGACGCCCGCCGCGGGGCGAGCATGACGGCGGCCCCTATCACTAGAAGACTGCGAGATAACGCAGCAGCGAGATGATGCCGATGATGATGACGATGATCTGGACGATGTTCTTGATGTTGCCGTCGATCGGCAGCATCCGCACGAGATAAAGCACCAGCGCGATCACCAGAATGGTGATCAACAGCGAAATCAGAATGCTCATGGCTCAAATCCTCTTATCGCGGCCGAAAGCCGGCCCCCCGAGCCGCTAGCTGCGACGCATTCGCAGGCAGCGATCTCGGAGAAGAGAACGTCGAGCCATGGGAAAAAGTTCCGGAAGGGTAGCTGGCTGAGGGCTTCAGCCCCGGCGAGAACCAGGGACGCGCGGGATCCCCTCTCCTGAAAGGAGAGGGGTAGGGGTGAGGTGTTCGAACTGGAAACGCCGGCCTGAACCTAGCTGCGCGGTCAGCGCTCGCGGCGCTGGTCAAGCGGCCTACACCTCACCCTGCCCTCTCCTTCCAGGAGAGGGTTCTGCGTCGCGCTTCCCTGCGCCTTACCCCGCAATCCGCGAGAAGTCCGCGACCGCGCGCGTCGCTTCGCGCAGCTGGTTCAGCAGCTTGAGGCGGTTGGCGCGTAAGCGCGGATCGGGATCGTTGACCGTGACCTTGTCGAAGAAGGCGTCGACCGCCGGCCGCAATTCCGCCAGCGCCGTCATGGCGCCCTCATAGTCCTCGGCAGCGACCGCCGCTTCCGCCTTCGGCGTCGCCTGCGCGAGCGCGACCGCGAGCGCCTTCTCCTCGATCAGCCCGGCATCGGCGATGAGCTGGAGATCGGCCTTGCCGGCGAAAGCGCCCTCGCCGTCCTTCTTCTCCTCGGCCTTGAGGATGTTGGCGGCACGCTTGTAGCCGGCCAGCAGGCTCTTGCCGTCCTCCGTTTCGAGGAAGCGGCTGAGCGCGGCGACGCGGCGGGTGATGAGCAGGAGGTCGTCATTGCCCGATGCGCCCTCGCCCAGCACCGCATCGACCAGATCATGCCGCGCGCCCTGGTCGCGCAGCATGACCTTCAGGCGGTCGTGGAAGAAGGAGAGAAGGTCGATAGCCTTGGGAATCGAACTTTCTAGCATTTCGCCGAGAGCATCCTGGGATGCCTCGGAGTTACTAATGGCGATTGCTTGTTCCATGAGCGGACCGAGGAGGCGAAGCAGGCTTAACCGCACCCCATTCTCGACTACCAGCCGGATCACGCCCAACGCCGCACGGCGAAGCGCGTAAGGATCCTTGCTCCCGGTCGGCTTCTCGTCGATCGCCCAGAAGCCGACCAGCGTGTCGAGCTTGTCGGCGAGCGCCACCGCCACCGAGACCGGATCGGTCGGGACGCGGTCGGAGGGGCCGAGCGGCTTGTAGTGCTCCTCGATCGCGGCGGCGACCGAGGCGTTCTCGCCCTGCAGCTCGGCGTATTTGCGGCCCATCAGCCCCTGCAGCTCAGGGAACTCGCCGACCATCTCGGTCGGCAGATCGGCCTTGGCGAGCTTCGCCGCACGCTCGGCCAGCGCCGGATCGGCGCCGACGATCGGTGCCAGCTCCTTCGCCAGCGCGGCGATGCGCTGGACGCGCTCGCCTTGCGTGCCGAGCTTGGCGTGGAAGACGACGCCGAGCCTGTCGAGCTTGGCCATGCGCTGGTCGAGCGGCTTGGCAAGGTCGAGGCCGAGCTTCTCGGCGCTGTCCTTAAGCGTATCCAGATCGGGCAGCGCGCCGCGGTCGGTTTGCCAGAAATAGGCGGCGTCGGAGAGGCGCGCCCGCACGACCCGGCCATTGCCGGCAGTGATCGCCAGGCCGCCATCGCTGGCGATCAGATTCGAGACCGGAATGAAGCGATTGGCGAGTTCCCCGGAATTGGGATCGCGCAGCACGAAGCATTTCTGGTTGGCGCGGATGGTGGCGCGGATCGCCTCGCCCGGGATTTCGAGGAAGCGTTCCTCGAAATCGCCCAGCAGCACGACCGGCCATTCGACGAGGCCGGCAACCTCCTCCAGCAGCCCCTCATCCTCGACCAGCTCCAACCCTGCGGCGAAGGCGAGATTCTTCGCGTCGGTCGCGATGATCTCCTTGCGGCGATCGGCATCGAGCACGACCTTGGCCCGCTCGAGGCTGGCGACATAGTCATCGAAGCGCTTGACCGTGATCGGCCCCGGCGCGTGGAAGCGGTGGCCATAGGTGACGTTGCCGGATTTGATGCCGTCGACGTCGAAGGTGACGATCTCCGGATCCTCGGTCTCGGCGCCGAAGGTGCAGAGGATCGAATGCAGCGGGCGAACCCAGCGCAGCGAGCCGCTCTCGGAGGAAGCCTTGCCCCAGCGCATCGATTTCGGCCATGGGAAGGCGCGGATCACCGCCGGCACGATCTCGGCGATGGCCGCGACCGTCTCCTGCCCGGGCTTCTCGATCAAGGCGACGTAGCTGTCGCCCTTCTTCGGATCGCTGATGATCGTCGCCTCAGCGAGCGAGGCGAGCCCGGCCGCCTTGAGGAAGCCCTGCACGGCTGCGTCGGGCGCGCCGACGCGCGGCCCTTTCCGCTCCTCGCGGACATCGCGGCCACGTACGGGCAGGCCGGCGATGGTGAGGGCGAGCCGGCGCGGCGTCGCGAAGGCCTTGGCGCCTTCATAGGTCAGGCCGCGCTCGACCAGCGCATCGGTGACGAGCTTCTTCAGGTCCTCGGCCGCCTTGCGCTGCATGCGGGCGGGAATCTCTTCCGAGAAGAGTTCGAGCAGGAGATCAGGCATTAGGGTCTGTACCCACTATGGATGGCGTTCTGACGCTGGGCATTTTGATCGGCGGGCAGGAGCGTGGGCGCAGCAAACCGTCGGGTTTGCAAGGCCGCGCGACGCACCAGCCGATCAAAAGGCCCGCGCCCCTTCGGGGTCGGGCGAAAATGCCCGATAGCTGCGTCGGTCCCTTGCCCGATGCCTGGGGCATCGGGCTGCGGGCCCCTCCTTGTTCTCGGGCATTTTGGCCCGATCAGAACGTCATCCATAGTGGGTACAGACCCTTAGTTCGCTCCCCCGCCGGCGGTCTTCAGCCAGGCTGCACCGCAGGCCTTGGCGAGCTCGCGCACGCGCAGGATGTAGCTCTGGCGCTCGGTGACCGAGATCACGCCGCGCGCATCGAGCAGGTTGAAGACATGGCTCGCCTTGATGCACTGGTCGTAGGCCGGCAAAGCGAGCTTGTGGCTGGGGTCGTTGCTGCCGGCATCGGCCTCGCCGGCGGCGAGCAGCGCCTTGCACTCGGCCTCGGCATCGCTGAAGTGGCGGAAGAGCACCTCGGTATTGGCGTGCTCGAAATTATGCCGCGAGAACTCCTGCTCGGCCTGCAGGAAGACGTCGCCATAACTGATGCGGTCCTCGCCTTCGAGGCCGTTGAAATTGAGATCGTAGACGTTCTCGACGCCCTGGACATACATGGCGAGCCGCTCGAGCCCATAGGTGAGCTCGCCCGCGACCGGGGCGCATTCGACGCCGGCGACCTGCTGGAAATAGGTGAACTGGCTGACCTCCATGCCGTCGCACCAGCATTCCCAGCCGAGGCCCCAGGCGCCGAGCGTCGGGCTCTCCCAATCGTCCTCGACGAAGCGGACATCGTGCAGGGCGAGATCGACGCCGATCGCCCTGAGTGAGTCGAGATAGAGTTGCTGCAGGTCCGGCGGTGACGGCTTCAGGATGACCTGGAACTGGTAATAATGCTGCAGCCGGTTGGGGTTCTCGCCATAGCGGCCGTCCTTGGGCCGGCGCGAAGGCTGGACATAGGCCGCCTTCCAGGGCTTGGGGCCCAGCGCGCGCAGCGTCGTCGCCGGATGGAAGGTTCCGGCGCCGACCTCCATGTCGTAGGGCTGGAGGATGACGCAGCCACGCTCGGCCCAGAAGCGCTGCAAGGTCAGCAGCAAGCCCTGGAAGGAGCGGGTCGGGTTCAGCGGATCGGAGGACGCGGCCAAGGGCATCAGCCTTTTAAACTGTCGAGAAACTTGCGGCGTGATTAGGGGCTGGCGGCGCTCATGGTCAAGCTCGGCGGGATGAACGCTGCCTGAACCCCGGCGCAAGGATCGCGTTCAGGAAGGGAAGCGCAGGATGCGCAGCATCGAACGGTCCGCGGTTCTCGGGGCGAGTGCTTGAGTCGGGCCGATGCGAGCAGCAGGAGATCTGCAATGCTGTCCAACCGTTTCGCCGCCGCCCTGTTCGGAGCCGGCGCTCTGGTTTTCACCGGCCTTTCCGTCGCGCCGGCCAGCGCTGCGCCGATCGCGGGAGGCGTCGCCCAAGCCGCCAGCGCTGATGGCATGGTCCAGCAGGCCTGGCACCGTGGCCGTCCGCACGAATGGGGCGGACCGCGCCCTTACTATGGCCGCCCGGTCTACCGTCCGCGCTGCTACTTCGTCGACCGGCGCGTCTGGAACGGCTGGCGCTGGGTGATCCGCCCGGTGCGCGTCTGCCGCTGACGGGACACCCGGGCAGATGAAGATCGGCTGAACGGCGCGACAACACGCCGTTCAGCCTCGCCGCTGCAAGCTTGCCGCCACGATGATGCCCGATAGGCCTAGTACGGGCCGGGGCCATTCGCGAAGGAGGTCACCATGCTTCGCAAACTCGTTCTTGGACTTTCAGCCGCAGCCTCCCTCGGGGTGGCTGCACTCGGCATCGGAACAATCACTGCAACTCCGGCTAACGCACAGGTGCTGAGCTTCGGCTGGGGCGGTGACGGCTATTATGGCCGGCCCGGCTGGGGCGGCCGCGGTTATTATGGCCGCCCCCATTACGGCTATGGCCGTCCTGCTTATGGCTATGGCCGTCCCGCTTACGGCTATGGCGGCGGCTATTACGGCCCGCGCTGCTATAGCCGCCCGGTCCGCTACTGGGACGGCTGGGGCTGGGTGGTGCGCGAGCGTCGCATCTGCCGCTGAGCCAATCTAGGCGAGCACGGCCTCGCCGCGATGGAGCGCCTCGCTGAATGCGGTGAAGCGCCCATCGGCCCCGTTGAGAACGAGAGCCGGCAGCAACGCTGCCGGCTTTTTGCTGCCGAGCCGCGCAGAGACGATCACCCGGATCGCCGGCCGCTCCGCCTGGCCGTGGATCGGGCGGATCTCGATCGCGCCGAAGCCTACCTCCAGACCCGCGAGAATCAGCCCCAGCGCTTCGGCCCGATGGATGATGCTGACGCCACCGCCCGGCTTCAGCACACGCCGTGCTTCTTTCAGCCAGTCGGCGAGCGATTGGCCAGCGACATGGGCCGCACGCCGGTTGGCGACCGGGGATTCGCGCACCTCGCCTGATTCGAAGAAGGGCGGGTTCATCGCGACCCAAGCCATGGAGGCTGCCGTCAGGCCCTCCCGAGCGAGATCCGCGCTCCGCTCGCCGATCACTCCGACCATGGTGCGCACCCGCCCGGCGAGGTCGTTGAGCTCAGCATTACGGGCCGCGAGCGCGGCCAGCTCCGGATCGCGCTCGACCAGGACGACACTGAGCTGAGGTTGCCGCGAGGCGACGGCGAGCCCGACCGTGCCGACACCCGCGCCGAAGTCGGCGAGCGGCCCCTCCCCCAGTTCCGGGATCGCCGCGGCGAGCAGCACCGCATCCGAGCCGGCGCGATGGCCCTTCACCGGCTGCAGCAGGCGAAGGCGGCCTCCTAGCAGCCGATCCTCGGCGATCTCGCCGAGGCCGGACGCCTTAGCCTTCATGGCGCAACTCGTCGCCATAACCCGCCTCGATCAACAAAGCGCGAGCGCGCTTGCTGTCCTGCTCGCGCACCAGCAGGCGTCGCGGAAAGGCGCCGATCATGCCTTCGAGCGCGCTGATGTGCTGATCGGCGATCAGGCAACCCAGATCGGCCGAGGCCAGGAGCGCCTCGATGGCCCCAAGCAGGACGATGTCATTGGAGCGGACGAGTTCATGCATGCCGCCATGGAGCCTTTCGCACCGGCCAGGCGCAACAGGAAAGATCGCATGACCCGGAACAGTGCCGCGCTGCAGCGTCAATCTGCTGCGTCGCGACAGGATTGCCGGGGCTGGTCACGCATGCGACGTTTATGGCAAGGGCATGGCGCGCGAGCGCGTGAGAAACGGCCGGAGTTTGCGAGTGGGCGTCGTCGTAGCTTTCGAAGACAAGGACACCGGCCAGAGCGGGATCGCGCCGCTCGTCGGGCTGACGCGTGCCGACATGGAGCGCGTCAATGCGATGATCCTGTCGCGCACCGGCTCAGAGGTCACGATGATCCCGGAGGTCGCGAACCATCTGATCTCGTCGGGCGGCAAGCGCCTGCGGCCGATGCTGACGCTCGCGACGGCAGCGCTCTGCGGCTATCAGGGCGATGGCCACGTCAAGCTCGCGGCCTCGGTCGAGTTCATGCACACGGCGACGCTGCTACACGACGACGTCGTTGACCAGAGCGACATGCGCCGTGGCAGGCTCGCTGCCCGCATGCTCTGGGGCAATGAGGCGAGCGTGCTGGTCGGCGATTTCCTGCTCGGACAGGCCTTCAGGATGATGGTCGAGGTCGGTTCGCTGCGCGCGCTCGACATCCTCTCGACCGCCGCCGCCGTCATCGCCGAGGGCGAGGTGATGCAGCTCGCCGCCGCCAAGAACACCGAGACCACCGAGGACGAATATCTCGCCGTGATCCGCGGCAAGACCGCCGAGCTCTTCGCCGCCGCCTGCGAGGTCGGGCCGGTGATCGCCCAGTCGTCGAAGGGCGAGGCCGCGGCCTGTCGCAGCTACGGGCTCAATCTCGGCATCGCCTTCCAGCTCATCGACGACGCGCTCGACTATGGTGGCTCCTCGGGCCAGCTCGGCAAGAATGTCGGCGACGACTTCCGTGAGGGCAAGATCACCCTGCCCGTCGTACTTTCCTTCCGCCGCGGCAACGAGGAGGAGCGTGCGTTCTGGCGCCGCACCCTGCAGGAAGGCGAGGTCGGCGACGGCGATCTCGAGGAAGCGCAGGCGCTGATGCGCAAGCACGGCACGCTGGCCGACACGATCGAGCGCGCCCGCCACTATGCCAAGATGGCGAAGGACGCGCTCGGCCTGTTCCCGTCATCGCCGATGAAGCAGGCGCTCAACGAGGCCGTCGATTTCTGCGTGGCACGGGCGCACTGAGCAGCCCGCTACAGCTTGCGAATGGTGGTAAGGCTTACTACCATCAGGCTGTCGGAGGGCATGATGGCGCAGGTCGAGAAAGTCAGCATAGCGATCACGCCTGAAATGGCGGCGATGCTGCGTCGCGCCGTCGCCAGCGGCGACTATGCCTCGTCCAGCGAAGTCGTCCGTGAAGCGTTGCGCGATTGGAAGGAACGCCGGACGCTCCGCAATGAAGCTATCGCCGAGTTGCGCCAGCTCTGGGATGAGGGTCTTGCCAGCGGCGAGCCGGTTGAGAGCGAGGACGCCCTCGCTCGGATCAAAGCCAAAATCGAGGCTGCGACGCCGCGATGAGCTTTCGGCTTCTTCCTCAAGCGGAAGCCGATATCGCCGACATTTCCCTTTACATCGCATATGACAGCAAAGCCTCGGCTCACCGCTGGGTCGAAGCGATCTTTACGCAATGCGAACGGCTCGCGGACATGCCGGAACTCGGCGTCGCGAGAGACGAAATCCGGCCAGGGCTGCGCATGATGCCGACCGGCAACTACGTCATTCTCTATCGGAGGAGCAGCAACGGCATCGAAATCGTGCGTGTACTCGACAGCCGCCGCAAGTGGCGGGATTTGCTCTGACCCCTTAGCGCTGCTCGGCGGCGATCCTCAATCCCAGTGCCAGCAGGAGCCCGCCGGTCAGCGCCTCGATCACGCGCCTGACCTGCGAGCGCCGCAGCACGTCGCCGGCCTTGGCGACGACCAGCGCGTAAGCCGAGAGCCAGAGCAGGGTCATCGCCGCGAAGACCAGTCCGAGCAGGAACAGCGTGGTGAAGCTGCTGCTGCCGGCCGCGAACTGCGGCAGCAGGCTCGCGAAGAAGACCGCGATCTTCGGATTGCCGAGATTGCTGATCAGCCCCTGCCGGTAGGCGATGGCCGGCGCGAGCCGCCGCGGCGAGATCGCGGCAGCAGCCGGCGACGCAGGCCCCTGCCGGCGGAAGGCGTCGCGCAGCGCCATGATGCCGAGATAGATCAGATAGGCGGCGCCAGCATACTGGATGGCGCGGAAGACCGGCTCACTCGCGACCAGAAGCGCGACGAGGCCGAGACTGGTCGCCAGCGCCCAGACCGAGAGGCCGGTCGCCACGCCGAGCGCGGTCAGCACGCCGGCGGCGCGCCCGCCGAACAATGTGTTGCGGATGGTCAGCGCGGTGTCAGGCCCGGGCGTGCAGATCACCAGCGCCGCGACACCGACATAGGCGAGGAAAGAGGCCAGCGTCATGATGCGCCCTCCCGGGGAGTTATGACGCTTATCTCAGCACAGTCGGCTTCACCCACCAATGCGGTCGGCCATGCGCCAGGAGCTTGCCGGCCTCGGCGCTGGCGCGGCAATCGTCGAACAGAGCAAAGCAGGTCGCGCCGGAGCCCGACATCCGCGCGAGCCGGCAACCGGGCAAAGCCGAGAGCGCCGAGAGCACCTCGGTGACAGCCGGCGCGACCGCGCGGGCCGGCGATTCCAAATCGTTGCCGGAAGCGGCCAGAGCGGCGATCAGCGCCGCCGGGGTCGCCGGGGTCCCCGGCGATGCGTCGCCCGCCTTGAATGCCTGCACGCCGGCTTTATGCCCCTGCCCCGGCTGAAGCCCAAGCGCACGGAACACCACGGCGGTCTCGACCGCGACACCGGGATTGACCAGCAGCGCGGACAAGCGCGGCAGGCGCAGCGGCGGGCCGAGCCGCTCGCCGATGCCCCGCATCATGCGGGCGCGGGCTTCGAGACAAACCGGGACATCGGCGCCGATCCGGCCGGCGGCGGCGAGCAGTGCCGGATGCGACAACGGCAGATCGTTGAGCCGCGCCAGCAGGCGCAGGGCCGCGGCTGCATCGGCCGAGCCGCCGCCGATGCCGGAAGCAATCGGCAGGCGCTTGACGAGATGGAAGCGGCCGGAGCGCAGGCCGGCGATCTCCTCGCGCAACGCACGCTCGGCCTTGAGGACGAGATTGTCCGATCCGGTCGAGAGGCCCGCGGCGAACGGGCCTGAAATCTGCACCCCGGCAGGCTCGCCCGGCGACAGGCTCAGTTCGTCGCCAACGCCGGCGAAGGCGACGAGGCTGTCGAGCTCATGATAGCCATCGGCGCGCCGGCCGAGGACGCGCAAAGAGAGATTGACCTTGGCCGGGGCGCGGGTCGCCAGCGGGAGCAGCATGGAGTTACGCAGTCATTCCAAGGGCATGCCCGGGCGCCAGGACCACCACGCTGGTCCAGTTCGTCATGCTCGTCCTTGTGGCGAGCATCCACGACTTGAACATCACCCTGCCCAAAGGAAGACGTGGATGGTCGGGACAAGCCCGACCATGACGAGAAGCGCAGAGCCATGAGAGCTCAGCCGCCATCCTTTTTCGGCTCGGCCGCATTCGCAGACGGCGCCTGATCGTCGAGCCCCTTCTCGATCTTGCGCTGGATCCGGGTCAGGTCCTCGGGCTCCGGCCCGAGATCGCGGGCGTAGTTCCACTGGTAGCGCGCCTCGAGATAGCGCCCGGTTTTCCAGTAGACGTCGCCCAGATGGTCGTTGATCACCGGATCGGACGGGCGCAGCTCCATCGCCTTCTCGAGTTCCGTCACCGCCTCGTCATAACGGCCGAGACGGTAATGCGCCCAGCCGAGCGAATCGATGATGTAGCCGTCGCGCGGCCTGAGCTCGACGGCGCGGCGCAGCATGCCGAGCGCCTCTTCGAGCTTGAGGTTCTGGTCGACCAGCGAATAGCCGAGATAGTTGAGCACCAGCGCGCGCTCGCGCCCGAGTGCCTCCGGCATCAGCTCCAGCGCCTTGCGCAGGTCGGCCTCGGCCTGCGGCCACTTCTTCGTGCGCTCATAGGCGATGCCGCGGGAATAGAGCAGGTCCCAATTGGAGCGACCGGGCGTGCCGAGCTTGGCGACCGCCTTGTCATAGGCCGCAGCCGCCTCCTCGAAGCGCTTGCGCGAACGGTAGATGTTGCCGAGCGCAGAGGTCGCGTCGATGTCCTCAGGCCGCGCCGCGATGATCCCCTCGAGGTGCTTGACTGCCTCATCGGTCTTGCCGAGCTGCTCGAGGCCGAGACCGATCTGGATGTCGGCGACCGGCCGCAGCGGCGAGTTCTCGGGCATGCGCCGGTAGACCTGGACCGCGTCCTCGGTCTGCTTGGCGCGCTCTAGGATGTCGGCCAGCGTCAGCACGGCAAGGTCGTGGCCGGGATCGAGATAGACCGCGAAGCGCAGGTAGAGCAGCGCGGTCGCCTCGTCGCCTTGCAGAATCCCGGCACTGGCCAGGCCATAGAGCACCTCGGCCGCGCCCTGCTGCGTGTTGCCGACGATGCGCTGCAGCGGCTCCTTGCTGCTGATCTTGGCGATGGCGTCGCGCACCACCGGATGGTTCGGGCGGACGCGCTGCTCGAAATCGTTCAGCGTCGCCAAAGCCGCATCGCTGTCGCCGGCACGCGCCTGCTGGCGGGCCCAGAGATCGACGAGGCGCAGATTGGTCTTCTCGGCGTCATAAGCCGCCTTGAGCCGACGATTCGCGTCATTGCGGCGGCCGGCGATGTCGAGGATCAGCCCGGCATGGAAATCGCGGAAGCGGTCGAAGGTCGCTTCGCCCTTGAGGCGGTCGAGCGTCTCCAGCGCGCGATTGGTCTCGCCGGAGCCGGAATAGGCCCAGGCGGCGAGCAGGGTCGCAGTGATGTCGGCGGAGCGGCCGCGGCCGCCGCGCTGCAGCTGGGTGCGGGCAGCACCATAATTCTTCTGTTTCAGCGCGCGCACGCCAAGGGCCAGCTGCGCCAAGCCGTTAGTGGCATCGCGCTGGATCAGCTTCTCGGCGGCGCGGAAGGTCTCGTTCATCGCGCCGTCGGCGAGGAAGGCGACGAAGCCGCGCTCGAGCAGTTCGCTGTTCTGCGGATCGTTCTTGATCGCCTCGCGCAGATAGATCGAGGCCGCGCCGAGGTCGCGGGCCGAGCCTGCGACCACAGCCGCCAGATAATTGCCTTCAAGACTGTCTGCCGGCTCGAACTTGTCGACCGGACGCGCCTGCGCGAGCGCCGGCATGCCGACGTGCAGCCCCGCAATAAACGCAAGCATAAGAGCGGCGCTACGGCCGTCGATCTGAAACGTCACGTTCACCATTCTCCCTCGGTCCGCCCCGGCTGCCGGGAACTGGTCCGTAGACGGGACCGTGACCTGAACGATTTAAGAGCCTCTAACAAAATCTGAGCAGGTCTGGACGCCGGCAATTCGTCCGATCCGCCAGGAGCGGCGTGCAGCCGATACCGTTGGTATCGGCAAGGGCCGCGACGCCTCGGGCGGGCGAATTCCCGGTGCCGAAGGTGGGCCTTGGAGGGCCGCCTGCGGCGTCGGACCGTCTTGCCGATATCGAAGGATATCGGCTGCGCGCTCCTCCTGGCATTCGGCTCCTCCAAAGCCCATCCAGATCTGCTCAGGTTTTGTTAGAGGCTCTAAGCCGCCAACATGGCCGTTTCCGGGCTTCGCGACAAGTCCGGTATCCCGGTTGCGTCATAGCCGTCACGCTCACGTGAAAAGCTCCGGCGCCATGCGGAAGCGCTGTGCTCATGATAGATTCGATCAAGAAATTACGTGTAGAGTTGCTTTCGTCGCGGCCTCTCGCGGCGATTCGATTAGGATGTTTCAAATGAAGAAGGTCTCGCTCGCGCTCGCGGCCGTTCTCACCCTCGCCGGCATCGCCGGCGGCTGCGCCACCAAGGAGCCGGAGAAGCCCGCTCCCGTCGTGCGCAAAGGCTGATTCACCGCCTCTTCTGGCGTCAATAAAAAGGCCGCGCCGGATACGTCCGTCGCGGCCTTAATCTTTGATGACAATATCGAATACTGTCACATATTCGAGTAATTCGGGCCGCCCGCGCCTTCCGGCACCGTCCAGGTGATGTTCTGGGCCGGGTCCTTGATGTCGCAGGTCTTGCAGTGCACGCAGTTCTGGGCGTTGATCACGAAGCGCGGCAGCGACTGCTTTTCCGGATCGGCGTAGACCACCTCGTAGACGCCCGCCGGGCAGTAGAGCCGCGCCGGCTCGCCATAGATCGGCAGGTTCTGCAGCACCGGCACATTCGGGTCCGTCAGCTTCAGATGCGCCGGCTGGTCTTCCTCGTGATTCGTTGCCGAGAGGAAGACCGAGGAGAGCTTGTCGAAGGAAATCTTGCCGTCGGGCTTGGGGTAGACGATCGGCGTGACCATGCCGATCGGCTTCAGCGTGGCATGGTCGGGCTTGCCATGCTTCAGCGTGCCGAAGGGCGACCAGCCGAAGAGCTGGTTCAGCCACATGTCGATGCCGCCGAGCGCGACGCCGCCGAGCGTGCCGAGCTTCGACCAGAGCGGCTTGACGTTGCGCACCCGCTTGAGGTCGCGCCCGATCTCGGAGGAGCGCCAGCTCTCCTCGATCCCGGCCACCTCGTCATGGGCGCGGCCGGCGGCCAGCGCCGGCACGAGGTGCTCGGCCGCCAGCATGCCGGAGAGGATGGCGTTGTGGCTGCCCTTGATGCGCGGAACGTTGACGAAGCCGGCCGAGCAGCCGATCAGCGCCCCGCCCGGGAAGGTCAGCTTCGGCACCGACTGCCAGCCGCCCTCGGTGATCGCGCGCGAGCCGTAGGAGAGGCGCTTTGCCCCCTCGAAGACATCGCGGATCATCGGATGGGTCTTGAAGCGCTGGAACTCGTCGAAGGGCGAGAGCGTCGGGTTCGTATAGTTGAGGTGGACGACGAAGCCGACCGAAACCAGGTTGTCGTCGAAATGGTAGAGGAAGGAGCCGCCGCCGGTCGACATGTCGAGCGGCCAGCCGAAGGAGTGCTGGACCAGCCCCTTCCTGAACTTCTCCGGCTTGACCTGCCAGATTTCCTTGAGGCCGATGCCGTATTTCTGCGGCTCGCGGCCTTCATCCAGAGCAAAGCGCCTGATCGCGATCTTCGAGAGCGAGCCGCGCGCGCCCTCGCCGAGCAAGGTGTAACGGCCGCGCAATTCCATGCCGCGGGTGAAGCGCTCGGAGACGGTGCCGTCCTTGGCGATGCCCATGTCGCCGGTGGCGATGCCGCCGACCGAGCCGTCCTCGTTGAACAGCAATTCGGCGGCGGCGAAGCCGGGATAGATCTCGACGCCGAGCGCCTCGGCACGGGCGGCGAGGTAGCGTGCGACCAGGCCGAGCGAGCCGACGAAGTTGCCGTGATTGTTCATCAGCTTCGGCATGGCGAAGTTCGGCAGGCGCGCACCGCCGGCCGGGCCGAGGACATAGAAGACGTCCTCGCTGACCTCGGTATGAAGCGGGCGCGCCTCGTCTTGGCGCCAGTCGGGCAGGAGCTTGTCGAGGCCGATCGGGTCGATGACCGCGCCGGAGAGGATGTGCGCGCCGACCTCGGAGCCCTTCTCGACCACGACGACCGAGATCGCCTCGTCGAGTTGTTTCAGCCGGATCGCGGCGGCGAGGCCGGCCGGGCCGGCGCCGACGATGACGACGTCATAGTCCATGCTCTCGCGCGGCGTGCTCTGTGCTTCCTTCAGATCCATGCTGCCCTCCACCCCGCGCCGCTTATATGTCGTTAGATAGTTTATATATGAACTATCTCGATCGCCTCGCCAAGCCGCGGGGCTGATTGGAATTCCTCTATCCGGGGCTCCCGGTTATTTTGCAACAGCGAACGGGCTCGCTTCGTTCCCTGCGGCGCGGTATTCTGCCGCCCATGTCCTTCGACGCCATCTCCGCAGCCGAACTGATCGCCTGGTACGCCGAGATGGGCGTGACGGAGGCGCTCGACGAGACGCCGCACGACCATTTCGCAGCTGCAGCGGAGCTTGCCCCGGCACGCCAGCCTGTCGCGCGCCTTGTGCCGCCGACCCCACAGGCGGCTGGGCGCTCCGCGGCAGCAGCCCCAGCGCCCCCAGATGAAGCGGCCCTGTCGGCCCGGGCTCTGGCGCGCGAGGCGACGACGCTGGATGAGCTCAAGACGGCACTGGCCAGCTTCGAAGGCTGCCCGCTCAAGGCCTCTGCGAAGAGCCTCGTCTTCGCCGACGGCAATCCGGCCGGGAAGGTGATGGTCGTCGGCGAGGCCCCAGGCGCGGACGAGGACCGGGCTGGCCTGCCCTTCGTCGGCCGTTCGGGACAATTGCTCGACCGGATGCTGGCGGCGATCGGCCTCAACCGGCAGGAGCATGTCTACATCGCCAATCTCCTGCCCTGGCGTCCGCCCGGCAACCGCACGCCGACGCCGCAGGAGGTCGCGATCTGCCTGCCCTTCATCCAGCGCCAGATCGAGCTCGCCGATCCAGACATCCTGGTCTGCATCGGCGGTCCCTCGGCGCAGGGGCTGCTCGGCGTCTCCGGCATCCTGGCCTCGCGCGGCCGCTGGCGGGAATACGATACCGGCACGCGGACGATCCGGGCGATCGCGACGCTGCACCCGGCCTACCTGCTGCGCCAGCCCCTGCAGAAGCGCCTGGCCTGGCGCGATCTGCGGGCCCTCAAGGCGGCGCTCGACACGCTTTGACGCAGCGGCGCGATGCCACTGCGTCACCGCCGACTGCTGCCCTCCCGCGGCGGCTTGATTATTCCGTGTGCAAAGTAGACCCTGCAACCGCCAGGGTCTTTCGGCCATGACGTTCGTGGCCGGTACGCCGGAGCGATGCGATGGAAATCGACGCCTTTCTGCTGTCCCGCATCCAGTTCGCCTTCACGATTTCATTCCACATTGTCTTCCCGGCCTTCACGATCGGGCTGTCGGCCTATATCGCGACGCTGCTCGGCCTGTGGCTGAAGACCGGCGACCAGAAATTCCACCTCCTCGCTCGATTCTGGACCAAGATCTTCGCGGTCTCCTTCGCCATGGGGGTGGTCTCCGGCATCGTGCTCTCCTACCAGTTCGGCACGAACTGGAGCCGGTTCTCGGCGGTCACCGGCAATGTGCTGGGCCCGCTGATCGGCTACGAGGTGCTCAGCGCCTTCTTCCTCGAGGCTTCCTTCCTCGGCGTGCTGCTCTTCGGCTGGAAGCGGGTGCCGCCCTGGCTGCACTTCCTCTCGGCGGTGATCGTCGCCGGCGGCACGGCGCTCTCGGGCTTCTGGATCCTGTCGGCCAATAGCTGGATGCAGTATCCGGTCGGGCACGAGGTCCGCGACGGTATCGTCTACCCCGTCGACTGGATGAAGATCGTCTTCAGCCCGACCTTCCCACTGCGCTACGCGCACATGATGACGGCGGCCTATCTCACCACCGCCTTCGTGGTGCTAGCGACCGGCGCCCGCCATCTCCTCGCCGGCCACCGCACCGAATCGGCCAGGACGATGGTGCGGATGGCGATCCTGATGATCGCACTGACCGCACCGCTGCAGGCTGTCATCGGCGACTTCCACGGCAAGCAGACCGCGATCTACCAGCCCGCCAAGCTCGCTGCGATCGAAGCGCACTGGGACTCGTCCAAGCCCGGCGCGCTCGTGCTCTTCGCCTGGCCGGACGAGAAGGCCGAGCTCAACCGCTTCGAGATTTCGATCCCCGGCGTCGCCAGCCTGCTTACCCATGGCAGCATGGACGCCCTGTTCAAGAGCCTGAAGGACTTCCCGCGGGAGGACCGCCCGCCGGTGCTGATCCCCTTCTTCGGCTTCCGGCTGATGGTCGGGCTCGGCACGCTGATGATCCTGTTCGGCTGGGTGGGAGCCTGGCTCTGGTGGCGCGGCCGCATCTTCGAGTCGCAGCGCTGGCTCGGGATCGCCCAGTACACCTGGCCTGCCGGCTTCGTCGCCATTCTCGCCGGCTGGTTCGTCACCGAGGTCGGGCGCCAGCCCTGGGTCGCCACCGGCATTCTGCGCTCCAAGGATGCGGTGTCGCCGATCACCACGGCAGAGGTCGCGATCTCGCTGGCGCTGTTCGTCTTCGTCTATTGCGTCGTCTTCACCGCCGGCATCCTGCTGATCAACCGCCTGATCGCCAAGGGACCGGATGAGATCAGCCATGAGGACCCGCCCGAGCAGCCGTCGAAGCGGACGCTGAAGGCGGCGCAGGCACCGGCCTCGGCGATCTTCGGCGACGGCCATCCTGGCGACGACAAGATCCAGCCGGCGAGCTGAGGAGAACCGCGATGGAATGGTATCTCCCTGTGATCTGGGCCGGGCTGATCGGCACCGCCGTGATGCTCTATGTCGTGCTCGACGGCTTCGACCTCGGCATCGCCATCCTGTTCCCGACCACTGGGGACGAGGGCGAGCGCGACCAGATGATGAACTCGGTCGCGCCGTTCTGGGACGGCAACGAGACCTGGCTGGTGCTCGGCGGCGCCGGCCTCTGGGTCGCGTTCCCGCTGGCCTATTCCGTGATCATGCCGGCCTTGTATCTGCCGGTGACGCTGATGCTGCTGTCGCTGATCTTCCGCGGCGTCGCCTTCGAGTTTCGCTGGGTGGCCAAGCCCAGGCACCGGATCTGGGATCTGGCCTTCTGGCTCGGCTCCACCACCGCCGCCTTTTCCCAGGGCGTCATCCTCGGCGGGCTGATCCAGGGCATCAAGGTCGCCGACAAGCAGTTCGCCGGCGGCCCGTTCGACTGGCTGACGCCCTTTACGCTGATGTGCGGGGCCGGTGTCGTCGTCGGCTATGCCCTGCTCGGCGCGACCTGGCTGGTGTTCAAGACGGAAGGGGCGGTGGCAGATCGTGCCCGTCGTCAGGCCAAGACCTTGCTGCTCTGCCTGCTCGCCTTTGCCGCGCTGGTCTCGCTGTGGACGCCTTACGCCCATCCGCGCATCGCCGAGCGCTGGTTCACGCCCTCAAACCTGTTGTTGCTCTGGCCCTTCCCGGTGCTGACCGCCTTCTGTGGCTACATGGTCTGGAAGCGACTGCACGGGAACCACGAGTTCACGCCCTTCGCCTTCACCATCGCGATCTTCCTGCTCTGCTTCCTCGGGCTGGCGATCTCGAACTACCCCTATCTGGTGCCGCCCGGCCTGACGATCTGGGACACGGCGGCGGCACCGAGCTCGCACATCTTCGTGCTGATCGGGGTCAGCTTCCTCCTACCGATGATCCTGTTCTACACGGCCTTCGTGTACTGGACCTTCCGCGGCAAGGTGAAGGCCGACAGCGGCTATCATTGAGACCGCCGACGCTCCCACATAGGATGGGTAAAAGGAAGAAGCCTGGACCGGAGGATGCCATGAGCAGGATCGGGACATTGCGTCGCGCAGCAGCGGGCTTCTTGATGCTCATCGCAGTTCCGGCTCTGGCTGCCCCGCAAAAGCCGGTGCTCGATGCAGCAGAGGCCGAGAGACCCGCCTATCTCGAAACGCTCAAGGCCCTCGTCTCGATCGAATCAGGCTCTCGCGATTCCGAAGGCCTCGCGACGATCGCCGCCCTGATCGCCGAGCGCCTTAAGGCGCTGGGCGGCGAGGTCGAGCTGGTGGCTTCGGCGGATGCGTCCAGATCTCCCGGCAAGACCGTGCTCGCCCGCTTCAAGGGCACCGGCACCAGGAAGGTCCTGCTGCTGGCGCATATGGACACGGTCTACAGCAAAGGCATGCTGGCCCAGCAGCCTTTCCGGATCGAAGGCGACAAGGCCTACGGCCTCGGCATCGCCGACGACAAGCACGGCGTTGCCCTCATCCTCCACACCGTCGCGCTGCTCAACAAGATCGCCGCCAGGGATTACGGCACGCTCACCGTGCTCATCAACGGCGACGAGGAGATCGGCTCGTCCGGCTCCAGGGCGCTGATCACCCGCACCGCTGCCGACCAGGACGCGGTGTTCTCCTGCGAGGGCTCCACGGTCGGCCAGGACGCGCTCCGGCTCGCCACCAGCGGCATCGCCTCGGTGCAGCTCAAGGTCACCGGCCGGGCCTCACATGCCGGCAGCTCGCCCGAGCAGGGCCGGAACGCCCTCTACGAGCTCGCGCACCAGATCCTGCAGATGCGCGACCTGTCGAAGCCCGAATTGGGCCTCAAGCTGAACTGGACGATCGCCTCGGCCGGCTCCGTCAGCAACGCGATTCCGGCCGAGGCGAAGGCGCAAGCCGATGTCAGGGCCCTGCGCATGGCCGATTTCGACCTGATCGAAGCGGCGGTGAAGGAGCGCATCGGCAACAAGCTGATCCCCGACACCGTGGTGGAGGCAACGTTGACGCGCGGCCGCCCACCCTTGGCGCCGACAGAGGCGGCCAAGGCGCTCGGCGCGCATGCCAAGCGGGTTTTCGGCGAGATCGACCGGCAGCTGACCGTCACTGAAAGGGCGACCGGCGGAGGTACCGACGCCGCCTACGCCGCGCTCGAAGCCAAGGGACCCGTGATCGAAGGCTTCGGCCTCAGGGGCTTCGGCGCCCATTCGAACCAGAACGAATACGTCGCGCTCGATTCGATCGTGCCCCGGCTCTATCTGCTGGCTCGCATGATCACCGACGTGTCACGCGGCCAAGCCAAATAGCCCGCTACCTCCGCGAAGGAGCGTCAGAGCGGCCTGGCTTGCCGTCGCTGCCGCCGACCACAGCTTCATCGTTCGCTTGAGTTCCACCGCGTCCTCGCCGACATTGGCGACGCTGCAACAAGGGTTCGCGCATGCGTTGGGAAGATTATCGCCAGTCCGAGAACCTCGAGGACCGGCGCGGCGGTGGCGGCGGCGAATTTGCCGGCCTTCCCGGCGGACGCGGCGGCATCGGCATCGGTACCATGGTCGTGCTCGGCCTGCTCGGCTGGGCGCTCGGCATCGATCCGCGCCTCTTGATAGGCGGGGCCGAACTGATCGGCGGCATCGGCGGGCGCAGCGCGCCGACGCAGGAGCAACGCAAATCGGCCGGACCGCCGCAGGACGAGATGGGCCGCTTCGTCTCGGCCGTGCTGGCACAGAACGAGGATATCTGGGGCAAGGTGCTGCCGCAGCAGGCCAACCGCAAATACGTGCCGCCGAAGCTGGTGCTGTTCAGCGGCGTCGACCGCTCCGGCTGCGGCACGGCGCAGGCGGCAATGGGGCCGTTCTATTGCCCCAACGACCAGCGGGTCTATCTCGACCTCTCCTTCTTCCAGGAGATGCAGCGCAAGCTCGGCGGTGGCGGCGACTTCGCCTATGCCTATGTCGTCGGCCACGAGGTCGGCCATCACATCCAGAACCTGCTCGGCATCCTGCCCAAGGTGAACCAGCTGCGCGAGCGGGTTTCCGAGCGCGAGTCGAACCAGCTCTCGGTGCGGGTCGAATTGCAGGCCGACTGCTTCGCCGGCGTCTGGGCCTACAACATCCAGGCGATGGACCGCATCCAGCCCGGCGACATCGACGAGGCGCTGCGCTCCGCCTCGGCGATCGGCGACGACAAGCTGCAGCAGGCCGGCCGCGGCGCGGTGGTGCCGGACTCGTTCACGCATGGCTCGTCGGCGCAGCGCACGCGCTGGTTCAACACCGGTTTCAAATCCGGCTCGATGCAGAGCTGCGACACCTTCAAGACGAACCAGCTCTGACCTTCCTTCGTCATTGCGAGCGTCAGCGAAGCAATCCAGAGGGGCTCGCTCGGCGACCCCTGGATTGCTTCGTCGCTTCGCTCCGCGCAATGACGGCCGAGGTCAGAGTTCGGCGCGTTCGCGCCGCACCGTCAGCCGGCGCGGCGCACGTGCCAGCCGGCCTGACAGGATCTGCGTCTTCGGCGCCAGGAGCCCTGCCCTGACGTGGCGCGAGCGCAGCGAGACCGCGCCCCATTCGCGCAACGCCGCGGCCATGCCGCGCAGCGGCATCAAGGCCGGCCGCATCGCCATCGTCAGCAGATGCCGCTCGATGCTCGGCGTCCATTGCGGCTCGGGCAGATCGCCGGCTTCGAGCAGGATGACCCAATCGCCGCGCGCCTGTGCGACCCCGCTGGACCAGGCCTCGCCATTCTTGGCCCGGACATAGCTGGCACCGGTCTCGTCGGCGAGACGCTCGATCGCAGCGTCATCCGCCTCGTCGATCACCACGGCATGGCCGATCACGCCCTGCGCCACCGCCGGAATCAGCACGGACAAGGTCGCGGCGAGCGCTTCGGCATCGCGATTGGAGCGGATGACGGCTGTGATCATTGCCGCGGAGCTTATGCCGCAGCGCAACATGTCACAATCCTGTCGCTTGCAATTTGTTCTCTATATGTTCACATTCCTTGGTCTCGGGGCAACCGATTCCGACGGGAGACGAAGCCATGCTGCAGGCCAGACCCTCAGCCAGGACGCAACCGCTCAAGCGCCGCGACTCCGAGCCGGGAAGCGTCTCGGCGCCGGTGCGGCTCGCGCCGGTCGACCCGCTCGCCCATGTCGGCAGCCAGATCGACCCGGAACGGCGGCGCGGGCGTGGTGCGACGATCAACCCCGGTGGCCGCTTTGAGGCCGAGACGCGCATCAGCGAGGATGACGGCTGGGGCTCGCTCGGCGATCTCCCGCCGTTCAAGACCGAGGTTTCGGTCGAGAAGCCGCGGACGATCATTACACGCAACGATTCCCCGGATATCTCGTTCGACCGCTCGATCAACCCCTATCGCGGCTGCGAGCATGGCTGCGTCTACTGCTTCGCGCGGCCGAGCCATGCCTATCTCGGCCTCTCGCCGGGGCTCGACTTCGAGAGCAAGCTGACCGCCAAGCCCGATGCGGCGCTGCTGCTGGAGAAGGAGCTGTCCTCGCCGAGCTACCAGCCACGCACCATCGCGATCGGCACCAATACCGACGCCTACCAGCCGATCGAGAAGAAGCTGCGGATCATGCGCGGGATTCTGGAGGTGCTGGCGAAGTTCAACCACCCGGTCGGCATCGTCACCAAATCGGC
This sequence comes from Allobosea sp. Tri-44, assembly GCF_004123845.1. Classification (GTDB taxonomy): domain Bacteria; phylum Pseudomonadota; class Alphaproteobacteria; order Rhizobiales; family Beijerinckiaceae; genus Allobosea. Next base: position 778,252 of record NZ_NBDP01000030.1, read on the forward strand.
GCTGGTCCAGCGCGACATCGACATCCTCGCACCGATGGCGGCGAAAGGGCTGGTCAAGGTCGCGCTCTCGGTGACAACGCTCGACGCCAAGCTTGCCCGCAACATGGAGCCGCGCGCCGCTTCGCCCGCCAAGCGCATCGAGACGATCCGCAGGCTCTCGGAAGCCGGCATTCCGGTGACGGTTCTGGTCGCGCCGATCGTGCCGGCGATCAACGAGCACGAGATCGAACGCATCCTCGACGCAGCCAAGGCTGCAGGAGCGCGCGAGGCCGGCTATGTGCTGCTGCGCCTGCCGCTCGAGGTGAAGGATATCGTGCAGGACTGGCTGGTGACGCATCATCCCGACAAGATGCGCCACGTCGTCTCGCTGATTCGCTCGACCCGCGGCGGCAAGGACTACGATGCCGCCTGGGGCCAGCGCCAGGTCGGTTCCGGCCCCTATGCCTGGATGATCGGCCGGCGCTTCGAGATGGCCGCCGAGCGGCTCGGCTTCAACAGCGCGCGGCTGCGCCTGCGCACCGACCTCTTCGTCAAGCCGGAGAAGGAGAAGGCGCAATTGAGCCTGTTCTGACGACTGCCTGCTCTACGCGCAGCCCTCATCCTGAGGAGCACCGCAGGCGCGTCTCGAAGGATGCGTCGAGTGCACTCTGGATCATCCTTCGAGACGGCCGCTGCGCGGCCTCCTCAGGATGAGGGCTGTGGAATGCAAGAAACCAGATAATCGTGTGCCAGCGAATTGTGGATGTGACGTCGCACGCGGCAGACCTTCACGTCACGATCTGGCATAGCGAAGCCATGACCGCCGATTTCAGCCGCGAGCAGGCCGCGATGATTGCCGGGCGCGCCCGCGTCGCTGGCGTGGACGAGGTCGGGCGCGGGCCGCTCGCCGGTCCAGTCGTCGCGGCAGCCGTCATTCTCGATCCCCTGGCGATCCCCGACGGGCTCGCCGATTCGAAGGAACTCAGCGCCCAACGCCGCGAAGAGCTCTTTGTCCTGATCCTGGGCAGTGCCTTGGCGGTTGGGGTCGGCAGTTCTTCCGCGGCGGAAATCGACACGATCAACATCCGGCAGGCGACCCTGCTCGCGATGCGGCGTGCAGTGACCGCCCTGCCGCTGTCGCCCGATCTCGTGCTGGTCGACGGCAACGATCCGCCGGCGCTCGCTTGCGGCTGCGAGGCCATCATCGGCGGCGACGGGCTGATCGCCTCGATCGCCGCGGCCTCGATCGTCGCCAAGGTGACGCGCGATAGGATGATGGCGCGTCTTTCGCTGGCATATCCGGCCTATGGCTTCATCAGCCATGTCGGCTATGGCACGGCCGCACATCGTGCCGCGCTGAAGACGCATGGCCCCTGCCCCGCCCACCGCTATTCCTTTGCGCCGGTGAAAGGCGTCTGGTCGCGCTCGCCTGTCTAAGCCACCCAGAGACCTCATGCCCATTTTGACGATGCATCAGGTCGACGCGTTCACGGACCGGGTCTTCGCCGGCAATCCGGCCGCCGTCCTCATCCTGGACGATTGGCTGTCAGACGCGGCGATGCAGGCCATCGCCAGCGAGAACAATCTGGCCGAGACCGCCTTCGCCCGCCCGAGCGGTAGCGGATGGGATCTGCGCTGGTTCACCCCGGTCCACGAGGTCAACTTCTGCGGGCACGCCACGCTCGCGACCGCGCATGTGCTGGCCAGGGCCCACGGCATCTCGGGCGAGATGGAGTTCGCCACCCGCGTCGGCCCGATCCGTGTCTCGCAGCAAGACGATGGCTACCGGCTCGACCTGCCGGCCTTCACTCCGGAGCCGGTCGAGACCCTGCCTCCGGTCATCGCCGCGCTCTTCCCGGTTCCGCCGCGGGCGCTCTTCCGCAATTTCGAGAACGTCTTCGCCGTTCTGGCGGACGAAGCGGCGGTGCGCGCGTTCGTGCCCGATGCCGCGGCGATCGCGACCCTCGCCCCGCTCTGCTTCGGCATCACAGCGCGCGGCGAGAGCCATGACTTCGTCTCGCGCTATTTCGCCCCCAGCGCCGGCATTCCGGAGGACCCGGTGACCGGATCGATCCACGCCACTCTCGTTCCGTATTGGGCCCGCGAGCTCGGCAAGACCCGTCTCGAGGCCTTCCAGGCTTCGGCGCGCGGCGGGCATCTCAGCTGCGAAATGGCGGGCGAGCGCGTGCTCATCACCGGGCAGGCTGCAACCTTCATGAAGGCCGAAATCTACCTGCCAAACTGATGGCCGGGACACCCGCGAAACTGCTCCCAAACTGCCGCAACGGCAGCTGGAGGCCGCTTACCATTCCTTAACCTCCGTTACGAATTTACGAACGTATTCAATGGGCTAGGCAAAATCTGCAGCCCCAGAATGGGACGCATTTTTTTCAACCTGGAAACCCGCCCTTTACCCTGACCGGCGAGGATCGCGACTGTTGAAGTTGCGTAACGGTCTTGGCGTCATGAGTACCTCGCGTACCGGGACCGCCAGCGCTCCCGTCCGGATTCAGGTTTCGCGTACCGGACGGCCCGCGCTGGGGGCCCGGATGAAGGCCACGAGCCTTCTTCCCACTCAGATTCTCCCTCGGGAGCTGCCGCTCGATCAGGTGATCGTCGGCGATTGCGTCGCCGCGATCGAGGCGCTGCCCCCGGGCAGCGTCGACCTCGTCTTCGCCGACCCGCCCTATAATCTCCAGCTCGGCGGCGATTTGCGCCGGCCCGACGACAGCCTCGTCGACGCCGTCGACGACGACTGGGACAAGTTCGCCTCCTTCGCCGAGTACGACGCCTTCACCCGGGCCTGGCTCACCGCCTGCCGCCGCGCGCTGAAGCCCGACGGCGCCCTCTGGGTGATCGGCTCCTACCACAACATCTTCCGCGTCGGTTCGATCCTGCAGGATCTCGGCTTCTGGATGCTGAACGACATCGTCTGGCGCAAAGCCAATCCGATGCCGAACTTCCGCGGTCGGCGCTTCACCAATGCGCATGAGACGCTGATCTGGGCGGCGCGGGGCGAGTCTTCAAAATACACTTTCCATTACGAGGCTCTGAAGGGCGGCAATGACGACCTGCAGATGCGCTCTGACTGGTATCTGCCGCTCTGCACCGGCGACGAGCGCCTGAAGGACGACAAGGGCACCAAGGTCCACCCGACCCAGAAGCCCGAATCGCTGCTCGCCCGCGTGCTGCTCTCGGCCAGCAATCCCGGTGACGTGGTACTCGATCCCTTCTTCGGCACCGGCACGACCGGCGCTGTCGCCAAGGCGCTCGGCCGCCATTTCATCGGCATCGAGCGCGAGCAGATCTACGCCAACGCGGCACGCGAACGCATCGCAGCGGTTCAGCCGCTGCCGCCGGAAGCCTTCGCCACGGCGCCTTCGAAGCGCAGCGAGCCGCGCGTGCCCTTCCTCAGCCTGGTCGAGGCCGGATTGGTGAAGGCGGGCGAGCGCGTCTTCGACGAGAAGCGCCGCCACAGCGCCACCATCCGCGCCGATGGCACGCTGGTGCTCGGCCCCGCTGTCGGCTCGATCCACAAGGTCGGCGCGCTGGCGCAGGGGCTGCCGGCCTGCAATGGTTGGACCTTCTGGCATGTCGAGCGCGACGGCAAAGCCATGCTGCTCGACGCGCTGCGCGGCGAGATGAGGACGCAGATGGCGGCGGCTTAAGGCTGCTGCAACTCTTCCAGCCCGGCTTCCAGTGCCTTCAGGAAGACATTCGGGAACGCTTCCTCCTTCAGCCGGTTGAACGGCGTGAAGCGCATGCCGTCTGGCGCCTGCGTCTCCAGCGGCACGCGCCCGGCGAAAACCGTCAGCTCCAGCGGGAAATGCGTGAAGACGTGGCGTACCGGCAGCATCAGCCGCCGCCACCTGGCCGACACCGGTGCATCGCGCAAAGCATCGCCAAGCGCGTAATCCGCCCGCCACTCGCCACCGGGCACCTCGACCATGCCCCCGAGTAAACCCTTGGCCGGGCGGGTCCGGACCAGCACAGCGCCATCCTCGCGCATCGCGACAAAGGCCGCGCCATAGCGGGTCTTGCCCGTCTTCCTCGCCGCCTTGCGCGGAAAGCTCTCCTGCGTCCCCGCAATGCGCGCCCGGCAGGGCTCGCGCCAGGGGCAGAGCCCGCAGGCCGGCGAGCGCGGCGTGCAGATCGTCGCACCGAGATCCATCAACGCCTGCGCGAAATCGCCGGGCCGGTCATGCGAGAGCAGCGCCAGCACCCGCTCGCGGATCAGCGGCTTGGCGCCGGGCATCTCGTCCTCGATCGCGAACAGCCGCGTGATCACCCGCTCGACATTGCCGTCGACCGCGACGGCCGGCCGGTCGAAGGCGATCGCCGCGACGGCCCCGGCCGTATAGGCGCCGATGCCCGGCAGCGTGCGCAGGCCGTCCTCGCGGTCGGGAAAGCGGCCGCCATGCTCGCTTGCGACCGCCTTGGCGCAGGCGTGGAGGTTGCGGGCGCGAGAATAATAGCCGAGCCCGGCCCAGGCTTGCATGACTTTCTCGGAAGGGGCGGAAGCCAGAGCCTCGACGGTCGGAAACCGCGCCATGAAGCGCTCGAAATAGGGTTTTACCGCCGCGATCGTGGTCTGCTGCAGCATGATCTCGGAGACCCAGACCCGGTAGGGGTCGGCCCGCTCGCCCGGCAGCGCCCGCCAGGGCAGGACGCGCCGGTGGCGGTCGTACCAGGCGAGGAGATCGGCGGCGCGGGGTTGGGGAACGGGAGCGTCCATGGCTTCGGTTTAACGCTGATGGCTTGCGCTGCAATAGCCCTCGCCCCACCCCGTTCAAACTCCCCGTCATTCCGGCCGTAGCGAAGCGCAGCGCCGGAATCCATCGTAGAGTTCAGTGCCCTTCGATGGATTCCGGAGCTGCGCCGCTCCGCGGCTTGTCCGGAATGACGTCTCACCTGATCAAGAACAAGTAACTGCGTCGCGGCGACACGGGCAACGGGCTTGTCAGCCGTGAGCCCACTCGCGCAAACTAGGTCATGGCCGCAAAACCCCTCGCCGAACTGATCGACGACTGTCTCGCGCCCGCGCTTGCTGCCCAAGGCTTCGCCGGGCGCTCGGTCGTGGCCTTCTGGCCGGAGATCGTCGGCGAGCGGCTGGCGCAGCGCACGCGGCCGCTGAAGATCGACTGGCCGCGGCGGCGTGGCGCACCGGGGGAACTCTCGGACCCGGCGACGCTGGTGGTGCGCGTCGAAGGCGCCTTCGCGCTGGAGATGCAGCAACTCGGCCCGCTGGTGCTGGAGCGGGTCAACAGCCATCTCGGCTGGCGCGCCGTCGGCAAGCTGGTGCTGAAGCAGGGACCGGTCGCGCCGCCGCCTGCGCCGAAGCCGGCTCTTCCACCGGACCCGGCCGTATTGGCGCGGATCGAGGCGCAGGTCGCCGGCGTCGAGAGCATCGAGTTGCGCGAGGCGTTGGCGCGGCTTGGGCGCGGCATCGCGCAGCGGCGCCAGGTCGCGGCCGACGACACGGCTTCGTGAGCGGGAACCGGCGAACCGATCTTGCCACAATCCTGATGGCGACTATGGTCCGCAGCAATTACTTTGCCACCAGGGATTTTCTCATGACCAGCCGCCGCCAGGTGTTGATCGGCTCCGCCGCCTTGGCCCTCTCGCCGCTTCTCGCCAGCCAGGGCGCCTCGGCCCAGACCCTTCCCGGCGTCGCCAATCCGCTCGGCGACGTCTGGCTCGGCAGCCCCGACGCCAAGGTCTCGATCATCGAGTACGCCTCGCTGACCTGCAGCCACTGCGCCACCTTCCACAAGGACACCTGGCCGGCGCTGAAGGCGAAATACATCGACACCGGCAAGGTGCGCTTCGTGCTGCGCGAGTTCCCGCTCGATCCGCTCGCCACGGCCGGCTTCATGCTGGCGCGCTGCAACGGCACCGACAAATACTACCCGCTGACCGACCTGCTGTTCGCGCAGCAGCGCAACTGGGCCTTCACCGAAAAGCCGGTCGATGCGCTCTCGAACCTGGTCAAGCAGGCCGGTTTCACACAGGAATCTTTCGAAGCCTGCCTGAAACGGCAGGACATTTACGACGCTGTCACGCAGGTTAAGGAAGGTGGAGCCAAGGCTGGCGTGGACTCCACCCCGACCTTCTTCATCAATGGGCAGAAGCGCTCCGGTGCACTCAGCCTCGCCGAATTCGACAAGATCCTCGAGCCGCTGCTCGGCAGCTGAGCCGGCCGATAGCGTTGTGGCGCGTCGATGCAGCTGACGCGCCTCAAGCTCGCCGGCTTCAAGACCTTCGTCGAGCCGGCCGAGTTCCAGATCGAGCCGGGGCTGACCGGCGTCGTCGGCCCCAATGGCTGCGGCAAGTCCAATCTCGTCGAAGCCCTGCGCTGGGTGATGGGCGAAAGCTCGTTCAAGAACATGCGCGGCTCGGGCATGGACGACGTCATCTTCGGTGGCTCGTCCGAGCGCCCGGCCCGCAACATGGCCGAGGTCGCGCTCACGCTCGACAATAGCGATCGCAAGGCGCCCGCCGCCTTCAACGATGCCGAGGTGCTCGAGGTCACGCGCCGGATCGAGCGCGAGGAAGGCTCGACCTACCGCATCAACGGCAAGGAGGTGCGTGCTCGCGACGTGCAGCTCCTCTTCGCCGATGCCGCCACAGGCGCGCGCTCGCCGGCGCTGGTGCGACAGGGCCAGATCAGCGAGATCATCTCCGCCAAGCCGCAATCACGCCGGCGCATCCTCGAGGACGCCGCCGGTATCGCCGGGCTGCACAGCCGCCGGCACGAGGCCGAACTGCGGCTCAAGGGCGCCGAGGATAATCTCAACCGGCTCGAAGACGTGCTCGCCGAGATCGACGGGCAGGTCGAGGCGCTGCAGCGCCAGGCGCGCCAGGCGACGCGCTATCGCAACCTCGCTTCGGACATCCGCAAGGCCGAGGCGGTGCTGGCGCTGATCGCCCATCACGAGGCGCGCGCGCAGGAGGCTGTGGCCGAGCGCGCCCTCGAAGCGGCCGTGCGCGAGGTCGCGGACAAGACCGGCGTGCAGGCGGAGGCGGCGCGGTTGCAGGCGATCGCGGCGCATGCCCTGCCGGAGCTGCGCGAGAACGAGGCGGCCGCAGCGGCCGCCCTCGTTAGGCTGAAGCGCGGTCTCGACGAGATCGAGGCCGAGAACCGGCGCACGAAGCAGCGCACCGAGGAACTGGCCAAGCGGATTGCCGAATTGCAGGGCGATCTCGCTCGGCAGGAAAATCTCGGGAAAGATGCCACTGACAGCCTGGCGCGGCTGACGGCCGAGGATGAGAGCCTGCGGCTGGAGGCGGAGGCTGCCGCTGGGGGCAGCAAGGCCGCTGCGACCGAGCTCACAGAAGCCGAGAAAGCGCTGACGGCGGCCGAAACCGAGCATGCCGCGGTCCAGGCACGGCTTTCCGAACTGGCGGCCCGGCGCGGTGCGCTCGAACGGGCCGTGCGCGAAGCGAAGGAGCGCGAGGCCCGCCACGCCGGCGAACGCGAGCGGCTGCAACGCGACCAGGCGGCACTCGACGCCGACGGCACCGCCGCCTCGCTCGACGGGCTGCGTGCCACGGTCGCAACCGCAGAGACCTCGATGCAGGGTGCGGATGCAGCCACCGGCGCGGCACGCAGCGCCCTCGCCGCCGCCCGCGAGGACGAGACGCGGCTGCGTGGCCCCCTTGCGGAAGCGGATCGCAAGGCGCAACGCCTCGAAACCGAGGTCCGCACCCTGCAGAAGCTGCTCGCCCCGGCGGCGGGCGGGCGCTGGCCGGCAATCCTCGATTCGATCGCGGCCGCCAAAGGCTATGAAACCGCGCTGGGCGCGGCGCTCGGCGACGATCTCGACGCCTCCGCCGATCCGGCGGCGCCAGCGCACTGGTCCGACGGTGGCGGCGGCGAAGACGACCCTTCCCTTCCCGATGGCGCCGAGCCACTCGCCAAACATGTCCGCGGACCGGCGGCGCTCGGCCGGCGCCTGCGCCAGATCGGCGTCGTCGCCCGGGCAGACGGCGCTGGATTGCGACTGAGGCTGCTGCCGGGTCAGCGACTGGTTTCGCGCGAGGGTGACATCTGGCGCTGGGACGGCTTCACCAGCGCCGCCGATGCGCCCTCGCCTGCCGCCCGTAGGCTTGTGGAGAAGAACCGCCTCGGTGACCTCGAACACGAAGCCCAGGCCGCGCGCGAGGCGGCTGAAGCGTCGCGCGACGGTCTCGACCAGGCGAGCGAGCGCACCAAGGCGGCAGCGCTGACCGAGACGAAGGCGCTGGAGGCGGCCCGCGAGGCGCGCCGCGCCCTCGATCAGGCCCGCGAGCGGCTGGCGCAGGCAGAGCGCAGGGCCGGCGAGACAGCGGCCCGCCGTTCGGCCCTGACCGAGGCGATCGGCCGGCTTGGCCAGAATATCGCCGATGCGCAGGCGCAGGCCGAGGCTGCGAATCAGGACTTGGCCGGCCTCGCGCCGGCGCCCGAACTGGAGAACGCCCTGCTTGCCGCCCGCGCCGAATTGGGTGAGCGGCGCGCCGCGGCGTCCGAAGCGCGAGCCCGCGTGCAGACGCAGGGGCGCGAGGCTGAGCTGCGCAGCCGCCGGCGCGAGGCGATCGCTGGGGATCTGCGCGCCTGGCGCGAGCGGGCGGCAACGAACGAGCAGAGCGCCGCCGATACGCGCCGGCGAATCGAGACGACCGCGGCCGAGCACAAGGCGCTGCTGGAGGCGCCCGACACCTTCCTGGTCGAGCGTCGCCGCCTGCTTGCCGAAATCGAAACCGCCGAGGGCAACCGGCGTCGCGCCGCCGACAGGCTCGCCGCCGGCGAGGTCGCGCAAGCCGAGGCTGACCGGCAGGCGCGCGCGGCGCTGGAGGGGCTGGCGGCTGCACGTGAAGGCCGGGCGAGCGCGGAAGCGCGGCTCGAAGCGGGGCGGCAACGACTAGCCGATGTCGTCCGCCAGATCGTCGACGGGCTGGAGACCGAGGTCGCCAGTCTGCACCAGATCGCAGGGTTGAAAGCAGGGGACACTCCACCCGAGGCCGAGGATGTCGAGCGCCGGCTCGCCGGGCTCAAGGCCGAGCGCGAGCGCCTCGGCGCCGTCAACCTGCGCGCCGACGACGAGCTCTCGGAGGTTCAGGGCAAGCGAACCGGCCTCGCGAGCGAGCGCGACGACCTGACCGAGGCGATTCGGCGGCTGCGCCAGGCGATCGGGGCGCTCAATCGCGAAGGCAGGGAGCGGCTTCTTGCCGCATTCGAGATCGTCAACGGCCATTTCCAGCATCTGTTCGGGGTGCTGTTCGGCGGCGGTACGGCCGAGCTCACGCTGGTCGATTCGGAAGATCCGCTCGAAGCCGGGCTTGAGATCATCGCACGGCCCCCGGGCAAAAAGCCGCAGGTGATGACGCTGCTCTCCGGCGGCGAGCAGGCGCTGACCGCGACCGCTCTGATTTTCGCGGTATTCCTGACCAACCCCTCGCCGATCTGCGTCCTGGACGAGGTCGACGCGCCGCTCGATGACGCCAATGTCGAGCGCTATTGCGATCTGCTTGAGGAGATGGCGCGCAACACCGCGACGCGCTTCATCCTGATCACCCACAATCCGATCACCATGGCGCGCATGGACCGGCTCTTCGGCGTCACCATGGCCGAGCGCGGGGTGAGCCAGATGGTCTCGGTCGACCTCGACACCGCCGAGCGTATCCGCGAGGCGGTCTGACTCGTTCGCCGCAGCGCACAAGAATCGCTCCCGGCACTTCGCCGCAGTCTAAAATCATTTTATTTTTCAAGGCATTAATCGACACTGGCATAGCTTGACACCACCTGGAGCCGCCAATATGGTGCGGCCGATTTTTCCGGGCGGCGGGGCTTCTTCATCGCAGGGAACGATCGGCAATCCGACGAGCGCCCGCCATTGGCGATCCGGCAACGGGTCAACCGGTTCAGGCAGCGCAAATCAGCGACAATTCCGGTATTGTCCGGTTCTCTCGCGAACCGAGCACGGAAAGGTCGTGTCATGATGGCTGTCTACCTGCGATGACGGGCCGGGACGAAAAAGGCCTGGACCCGCAGCTGCCTGCAGAAACGGATGCGAGCCTGGAAAGCCGGCTCAAATCCCTCGATGCGGGCCTGAAGCGTGTGACCAGCCAGGCAGAGGCCGAAAGCCGCAGCGAAAGCGGTCGGACCGATTCCAGCGGAATCGGTCAGGCGATGCGGCTTTCCACCGAATTCATCGCCGGCATCATCGTCGGGGGCGGGCTCGGCTGGGCCGTCGACAAATGGTTCGGGACGGCGCCCTTCGGGATGATTGTCCTGCTGATGCTCGGCTTCGGCGCTGGCGTGATGAACGTCGTGCGCGCAGCGGGCTTGATGAAATCGCGCACTGACGATAAGTCGAGCGCGCAGAACTGAGGCGCGGCCCCGAAAAGGGGCCGTCTTATGGCAGGAACAAGGGCGACAGATGGCTAGTCCGATCGAACAATTCGAGATCAAGCCGATCGTGTCTCTCGGCAAGATCGGCGGAAGCGAAATCGCTTTCACCAATTCCGCCCTGTTCATGGTCGCCGCCGTCGCCATCATCGCGCTGCTCTTCGTCTACGGCACGCGCAACCGCTCGCTGGTCCCGGGCCGGCTGCAGGCGCTGGCGGAGATGGGCTACGAGTTCGTCGCCAATACAGTGAGGGACTCGGCCGGCCATGACGGCATGAAGTTCGTGCCGCTGGTATTCTCGCTCTTCATGTTCGTGCTGGTCTGCAACCTGCTGGGCATGATCCCCGGCGCCTTCACGGTCACCAGCCACCTGGTCGTCACCGCCGCGCTCGCCGCGATCGTGATCCTCACCGTCATCATCTACGGCATCGCCAAGCATGGCGCGCATTTCTTCGGCCTGTTCGTGCCCAAGGGCGTGCATCCGCTGATGCTGATCATCCTGGTGCCGATCGAGGTGATCTCGTTCGTCTCGCGCCCGATCAGTCTGTCGGTTCGTCTCTTCGCCAATCTGCTCGCCGGGCACATCGCGCTGAAGATCTTCGCCGGCTTCGTGGCGACGCTGCTCTTCGCCGGCGGCTGGGCGATCCTCTCGCCGCTGCCGCTCGTGCTGACGATTGCGCTGATCGCGCTCGAATTCCTGGTTGCGGTGCTCCAGGCCTATGTCTTCGCCGTGCTGACCTGCATCTACCTGCACGACGCCCTGCATCCGGGCCACTGAGCGGCCAGGTTCAAGTTCACCCCTCGACTGTCACAACCATCCCCCTAAGGAGCATTTCCATGGATCCCGTCGCAGCCAAGTACATCGGCGCTGGTCTCGCTTGCCTCGGCATGGCCGGCGCGGGCATCGGTCTCGGCAACCTGTTCGGCCAGTTCCTCTCGGGCGCCCTGCGCAACCCGTCGGCGGCCGACGGCCAGCGCGGCACCCTGCTGCTCGGCTTCGCGCTGACCGAAGCGCTCGGCATCTTCTCGCTGCTGATCGCGCTTCTGCTGCTCTTCGCGGTCTGATCCGCGAACGCTACCCGAGCCTGCCGCAGGCGACGCCCTTCGAGGCGTCACGCGGCGGGCTCCCGCCTCCCTTCCCATATGCCGTGCGAACCGTATGGGCTCGCGCGGCCGGATGAGGTTCAGTGATGGCAGCGCCAGCCACGACCACCGGAACGACCGCCCATGGCGGCGCGGCTCCCGCCCCCGGCGGCAGCTTCCCGCCTTTCCAGGGTAACACCTTCGCTTCGCAGCTGCTCTGGCTCGCGATCACCTTCGGCGTCCTGTACTGGCTCGCCGCCAAGGTCATCGTGCCGCGTCTCGGCGGCATCCTCGAGGACCGCGCCAACAAGATCGGCAACGATCTCGACGAGGCGGCCGCGATGAAGGGCAAGGCCGAAGAGGCCGGCCAGGCCTATGAGAAGTCCCTTGCCGAAGCCCGCGCCAAGTCGCAGGCGATCGCGCAGGAGACGCGCGAGAAGGTCAACGCCGACAGCGCCGCGCGGCGCAAGACGGTCGAGGCCGATCTCGCCGCCAAGCTCGCCGACGCCGAGGCCATGATCGTCGCCACCAAGACGGAAGCGATGAGCCATGTCGGGGCGATCGCCGCCGACGCGGCCAGCGCCATCGTCAACCGCCTGACCGGCGCCGCTCCGGCTCCGGCCGACGCCGCCAAGGCGGTCAAGACCGCGCTGGGAGGCTGAACGCCATGCTGAGCAACCCAACCTTCTGGGTCCTGGTCTCGACCGTCATCTTCCTCGCCATGGCGGTGAAGATGGGCGCTCTCAAGGGGATCATCGGCGCACTCGACGGCCGCGGCGAACTCGTCGCCCGCGAGCTCGCGGAAGCCAGGCGCCTGCGCCACGAGGCCGAGCTGCTGCTTGCCGAGTACGAGAGCAAGCGCAAGGCGGCCGAGGCCGAGGCCGAGGCGATCGTCGCCAACGCCCGGGACGAGGCCCAGCGCCTCGCCAAGGACGCCGAAGAGAAGCTTGCGGAGTTCGTCACCCGTCGCACCAAGTCGGCCGAGGACAAGATCACCCAGGCGGAGACGCAAGCCACCGCCGAGGTTCGCGCCGCCGCTGCCGAGGCCGCGACGCGCGCCGCCGAGGTCATCCTGCGCGGCCAGGTCGCCGGCAAGGCCGGCGCCGATCTGGTCACCGCCGGGCTGAAGGACGTTCGCGCCAAGCTCAACTGAGCTGCCCGAGCCTCAGGCAAGAAAACAAGAACGCCGCGGTCTTCGGACCGCGGCGTTTTTCGTTTGGCCTACTGGAACCAGGCTAAGGCCCTCGTTCCTACTGGATGGCGACAGCCGTCCCGGGCGGCGGGAGCGGCATCGGGACCGGAGCGGCCGCAGACTTCGGCAGGGCTGGTCGGACGACAGGCTGAGGCAGCTTCGCCGTGGCAGGTGCTGCCGTCGGCGCGACCACCGGCTTGGGCTTCGGCCGACGCGGCTGAATCGTCGAGGTGACGATGCCCTGCGGCGTATCGAGCCCGTAGATGTCGTCGCGGAACTGCACCAGGCCTTCGGCGTCCTGCCAACCGGTCATGTAGACCCAGGCGACCGGCACAGCCTTCTTCAGCGTGATGTTCTTGCGCTCGCCCTTGGCGATCTCGGCCTCGATCGCCGGTTGCGTCCACTCGGTGCCTTCGAGCAGCCAGGCTGCGAGATCGCGCACGCCCTCGATGCGGGCGCAGCCCGAGGAGTTGAAGCGGACATCGTTGCGGAACAGCGATTTCTTCGGCGTGTCGTGCATGTAGACCGCCTCGCTGTTCGGCATGTCGATCTTGAGCTGGCCGAGCGAGTTGGTTGGCCCCGGCTCCTGCCGGACATAGAAATAGGGATTGGTCAGGCTCGCCCAATTGACGCTGGCCGGATCGATCTCGCGATTCTCGGCGCCGAGCAACTTCATGTTGGACTTGGCGATGAAGCCCGAATCCTTGCGCATATGCGGGATGATGTCGGCCTTCACGATCGACATCGGTACCGTCCAATAGGGATTGAGGTTGACCGAGGTGATGCTGGCCTGCAGCACCGGCGAGGCCCGGTCCGGCCGGCCGACAATGGCGAGATGGCGGCGCTGGACCACGCCCTTCTCCACCGCCTCGACGCTGGCACCGGGGATGTTCACCACGACATAGCGCTCGGTGAAGCTGAAGCCGTTTCCCTTGAGGCGCTCCAGCGTCGCGGTGAGCTGGTTGAGACGGACCTCGACCGGCACGTTGAGCGACTTCAAGGTCAGGCGGCCGATCGTGCCGAGCTCCGACAGGCCGTGGCGGCGCTGGAAGCGCTTCACCGCGGCGGTGACGGTCACATCGTAGATGTCGCCCGGCAAGGCGTCGGGCGACAGATCGCCGCTCAGCATCAGGCGCTGCTTCAGCAGCGCGACGTCCGGCCCTTGCGAATCGGGCTTCAGCGCAGCCGCAGCGCCCGGCACCTTCGGCCAGCCGCCACGGCCGGCGATGTCCTCATGCGTGATCAGCGCCTCGAGCGTGCGGTCATAGGTTCTGGGGCCATAGCCCGGCTCCTCGGCACGGGAAGCCGAGAGCATCGCCACGAAGGAGACCGTGGCGGCGAGCACATGGCGAAGGCGAACGCGATACATGGGCGAGCTTCCAAGGCGCGAGAATACACGCCATCGGAAGCTTCCCTCGCATATGGTCAAGGAAGACTTAAGGCAGGCCGCCCAGGTGACGAAAGGGCAGCGGGCGCTTGCTCGCAGCCAGTTCTGACCTATATGGTCATGATAGTCATTTCTCGCGGAGGCCAGCATGACCGCACTGCCCAGGGAAACATGGACCGTGGCCAGCGCCAAGGCACGCTTCTCCGAACTGATCGACAAGGCGAAATCCGAAGGTCCACAGACGGTGACGCGCAACGGCAAGCCGGCGGCGGTGCTGGTATCGGTGGAAGAATGGGAGAAGAAGATGGCGCCCAAGGGAACCTTGCTCGAGTTCCTGCAGAACTCGCCGTTGCGCGGGGCTGATCTCGACCTCAGACGCCTGACCGACCAGCCACGCGACATCGAATTGTGAGAATCCTGCTCGACACCAACGTCATCTCCGAACCACAGAAGCCCCTACCGTCTGCGGCAGTCGAGCGCTTCCTCCGGGACACGCCGGAAGAAGGCCTCTTCCTCAGCATCATCACGATCGCCGAACTCTACCGCGGCGTGGCGTTGATGACGGAAGGTCGCCGACGCACCCGCCTGAGCGAGTGGGTCGCGGCAGAGCTTCCGGAGCGGTTCGGCGACCGGCTCCTGCCCATCACCACGTCGATCGCCGCGCTCTGGGGCGACGTGATGGCGCAATCTCGTCGCAACGGGCTGAACATATCCATCATGGACGGGTTTCTCGCAGCGACCGCGGCGGCGCACAGCCTTGCCATCGCCACCCGCAACGTCCGACATTTCACCGGGCTCGGCGTGACCGTGATCGATCCCTGGGCCGAAATCTAGGAGCGCCTGATCCGATCAGATGATCAACCTGATCGGACCCGCCTCGAAACGTCCGCCTTACTCCGCCGCTTCCTTGACCGGCGCCGGCTTTTCCCATTTCAGCACCGGCTGGCGCGCCGCCCTCGTCTCGTCGAGGCGCCGGATCGGAGCGTGATGCGGAGCTGCGGTGAAGCGGCTCTTGTCGTTGCCCTTGGCGGCGATGGCGAGATCGCGGAGCGTCGCGACGAACAGGTCGAGCGAAGCCTTCGATTCCGACTCGGTCGGCTCGATCAGCATGGCGCCGTGGACGACAAGCGGGAAATACACCGTCATCGGGTGGTAGCCCTCGTCGATCATCGCCTTGGCGAAGTCGAGCGTCGAGACACCCGTACCCTTGAGCCACTCATCGTCGAACAGCGCCTCGTGCATCGAGGGGTGGTCCGGGAAGGGCAGGGACATCAGGTCCGACAGGCCGGCGCGGATGTAGTTGGCATTGAGTACGGCGTCTTCCGAAGCCTGCTTCATGCCGTCGGCGCCATGGCTGAGCATATAGGCGAGCGCGCGGACATACATGCCCATCTGGCCGTGGAAGGCGGTCATGCGGCCGAAGGGGTCGTTGCCCTCGGGCGCATCGGCCTTGTGCTCGACCAGGCGCGACTTGCCGCCCTCGACATGGATGAACGGCACCGGCGCGTAGGGCGCCAGCCGCTCCGATAGCACGACCGGGCCAGCGCCCGGGCCGCCGCCGCCATGCGGCGTCGAGAAAGTCTTGTGCAGGTTGATGTGCATGGCGTCGACGCCAAGATCGCCGGGCCGCGCCTTGCCGACGATCGCGTTGAAGTTGGCGCCGTCGCAGTAGAAATAAGCGCCAGCCTCATGCATTGCCGCGGCGATCTCGACAATCTGCGGTTCGAAGATGCCGCAGGTGTTGGGGTTGGTCAGCATGATCGCGGCGACGTCGGGGCCGAGCAGCGCCTTGACGTCCTCGACCGCGACCGTGCCGTCGGAGCGCGCCGGCACCGACTTCACGGAAAAGCCGATCAGCGCCGCGGTCGCCGGGTTGGTGCCATGAGCCGATTCCGGCACCAGCACGACATTGCGGGTCGCGCCCTCGCCCTTGGCGGCGATCGCGGCCTTGATCGCCATCATGCCGCAGGCTTCGCCATGGGCACCGGCCTTGGGGCTCAGCGCCACCGCCGGCATGCCGGTCAGCGTCATCAGATAGCGGGCGAGCTCGAGCATGACGTCGAGCGCGCCGGGCACGGTCGAGACCGGCTGGAGCGGGTGCACGTCGGAGAAGCCCGGCAGGCGCGCCACCTTCTCGTTGAGGCGAGCATTGTGCTTCATCGTGCAGGAGCCGAGCGGGAAGAGCCCGGTGTCGATGCCGTAGTTCTTCTGGCTGAGGCGCACATAGTGGCGCATCGTCTCGGGCTCGGAGAGGCCGGGCAGGCCGATCTCACCCTGGCGCGCATGCTTGCCGAGGCGGCTCTTGAACGGCGCCGGCCTGTCGATGTCGACGCCGGTCGACTCGTGATGGCCGATCTCGAAGATCAGCGGTTCGATCTGTTGCAGCGCGCGGTTACCGGTGAAGGTCTCGTGGACCTCGGCGGCGGCCTCGCCGGCCTGGGTGGGACGTCCCTGACGGTTCAGCATCACAGCACCTCCGCGAGCGCCGCCACGAAGGCCGCCCGATCCTCATCCGTGTTCACTTCGGTATTGGCGACGATCAGGAGATCGTCGAGCCCGGCGCCGGGCTTCAGGCGCGAGGCCGGCACGCCGGCCAGGATGCCCTTAGCGGCAAGCGCCTCAGCCACCTCGGCCGCCGGTTTGGCGAGCTTCACGGTGAATTCGTTGAAGAAGCTCTCGTTCAGCACCTCAACACCCTTCACGCCGGAGAGCGCGTCGGCGAGCTTGACCGCATTGGCGTGGTTGACCTCGGCGAGCCGGGTCAGCCCGGCCTGGCCGAGCAGCGTCATATGGATGGTGAAGGCCAGCACGCAGAGGCCGGAATTGGTGCAGATGTTCGAAGTCGCCTTGTCGCGGCGGATATGCTGCTCGCGGGTCGAGAGCGTCAGCACGAAGCCGCGGCGGCCATCGGCATCGACAGTCTCGCCGCAGAGCCGGCCCGGCATCTGGCGGATATATTTCGACTTGGCGGCGAAGAGGCCGACATAGGGGCCGCCGAAGTTCAGGGCATTGCCGATCGACTGGCCCTCGCCGACGACGATGTCGGCGTCCTGGGCACCCGGCGGCGTCACGGCGCCGAGCGAGACGACCTCGGTGAAGACCGCGATCAGGAGCGCGCCATGGGCGTGCGCCTTGTCGGCGATCGGTTTCAGGTCACGCAGATTGCCGAAGACGTCGGGCGACTGCACGACGACGCAGGAGACGCTGTCGTCGATCGCAGCAAGGATGTCTTCGGTGGCGCGAACGTCGGGCTTCAACGCCACGACCTCGTCATTCGCCATCTCGGACAACGTCTCGACGACCTGAGTGTAGTGCGGGTGCAGCCCGCCGGAGAGCACCGCCTTACGCCGCCTGGTGACGCGATGCGCCATCAGCACCGCCTCGGCCGTGCCGGTCGAGCCGTCATACATCGAGGCGTTGGCGACCTCCATGCCGGTGAGCGCCGCAACCTGGGTCTGGAATTCGAACAGGTATTGCAGCGTGCCCTGGGCGATCTCTGGCTGGTAGGGCGTGTAGCTGGTCAGGAATTCCGAGCGCTGGATCAGATGGTCGACCGTCGCCGGGACATGGTGCTTGTAGGCCCCTGCCCCGACGAAGAACGGCACTGCGCCCGCCGCCGTGTTCTTCGCTGACAGCTTGCCGAGGATGCGCTCGACCTCGAGCTCGCCCTTGGCGCGCGGCAGGTCGAGCGGCTCCTTCAGCAGCTTGCCGGCGGGCACATCGGAGAAGAGCGCGTCGACATCGGGCACACCGATGCGCGCGAGCATGTCCTCGCGGTCGGTCTCGGTCAGGGGGAGATAGCGCATGGGGCTTCCTTGAATGGCGTCATGCTCGGGCTCGGCCCGGGCGTCTCTTCAACCAGCGCCTTCCCGGCCGGAGATTATGCTCCGGCCGGGAATGACGGTGTCGGCGACGCTCAGAGCGTCTTCACGTAATCCTGGTACTCGGCCTCGCTCAGCAGGCCCTCCAGCTCGGCGGCGTCCGTGAGCTTGAGCTTCACGAACCAGCCCTTGCCGGCTGGGTCCTCGTTGACCGTGCCGGGCGCTGCTTCGAGCTCGCTATTGACGGCGACGACCTCGCCGGAGACCGGGGCATAGACCTCCGACGCAGCCTTGACGCTCTCGACCACGGCGGCCTCACCGCCCTTGGTCAGCGCCTTGCCGATCGACGGCAGCTCGACGAAGACGACGTCGCCAAGCTGGCCCTGGGCATAGTCGGTGATGCCGACCGTGCCGGTATCGCCCTCGATGCGGATATATTCGTGGTCCTTGGTGTAGCGGGTCTCGGCCATGGGTTTCCTCCGGCGAAAAGGGGTGAAGCTCAGCGCTTGTAGCGGTTGGGGACGAAAGGCATCGCGGCGATGGTCGCCGCCAGCGGCTTGCCGCGCACGATCAGGTCGAGCTTCGTGCCGGGAGCGGCATGCTCCCTGGCGACATAGCCCATGGCGCAGGGGCCGTTCAGGGTCGGGCCGAAGCCGCCCGAGGTGACCTTGCCGACGATGGTGCCGTCGGCGGTCGCGATATCCGCGCCCTCGCGGGCCGGAGCCCGGCCTTCCGGCAGCAGGCCGACGCGGACGCGGTCAGGCTTCTCGGCGAATTCGCGCTGGATGCGCGCCGCTCCGGGAAAACCACCCTCCTCGCGCCGGCGCTTCTGGATCGACCAGTTGAGCGCTGCCTCGACCGGCGAGGTCGTGGTGTCGATGTCATGGCCGTAGAGGCACAGGCCGGCCTCGAGGCGCAGCGAATCGCGAGCGCCGAGGCCGATCGGCTTCACGCGAGCGTCGAGCAGGAGCGCATCCCAGATCTCGCCGATCCGGTCGGCCGCGGCGGAGATCTCGTAGCCGTCCTCGCCGGTGTAGCCGGAGCGGCTGACATTGGCCTTGACCCCGCCGAGCTTGAGCGTGCGCAGAGTCATGAAACCCATCTCGGCAGCTTCGGGATTGAGCGCCGCCAGCGCCTCCTCCGCCTTCGGCCCCTGCAGGGCGATCAGGCCGCGATGCTCGGCCTTGACCAGCTTCACATTGGCCGGCAGGCGCGCCTCGATATGAGCATAGTCGGCGATCTTGCAGGCGGCGTTGACGATGAGCAGCAGCGCGCCGTCCTCGTCCGAGTCGGCGGAGCGCGTCACCATCAGATCGTCGAGGATGCCGCCCTCCTCGTTCAGCAGCTGCGAATAGCGCTGCTTGCCGGGCGGCAGGTTGACGATATCAGCCGGAATCAGCGCCTCGAGGGCGCGGGCCGTGGTCTCATGGTCGGGGCCGACGAGGAAGGCCTGGCCCATATGCGAGACGTCGAACAGGCCGGCCATCTCGCGCGTCCAATTGTGCTCGGCCATGATGCCGGCGGGGTACTGCACCGGCATGTCGTAGCCGGCGAACGGCACCATGCGCGCGCCCGCCGCGACATGGCGGGCATGGAACGGCGTCTTCAGCAGTGGTTCGGTGCTTGCAGTCTCGGCTTCGGCAGCCATGGCATCCCTTCCAGAGTCGAGCGCGAGCCCCGGACGGATTCGTCCGGAGCGCGCCCCCTCTGTCTCGGGACCTGAGAGATTTCCCCGCCCCGGCCGAAGCCTTGGGCAAGTTACCCCCGTCGGTGGGCGAGCCTCAAAGGCCCGCCACTTTCCAGAGCGCCAACTCCCACGCGGTCCGTTTGCCTGAGCGTTTCCGGGGCGGTTGCGCCTTCGGCGCCGGGTCCGGACAAGTCCGGCTCCGGTCTCTCCCGCGGGGATGATGCGGCTGAGCCAGCAATAGACGAGCGAGGAGCCGAGTCAATCGGCCCCCTGCCTCAGTTCACGGCAGCGTGCTGCCTACCTGCGCCGACGCCGCGCCGGCTCGGCACCGCCGGTGTTCAACCCAACGATGATCTCGATCTCGCCGGAGCCGCCGGGGACGACGATGTTGCTCTCGACATGCGAGAAGTCGGCGCCGGTCTGGCCGGAGGGGATCGCCCCGCCGACACGGGCGCTGCGGCGCGCGATGACCTGGTTGTTGCGCATCACCTGGGTGACCAATGTCGCGCCATAGCTGCCGGCGCCACCGGCGGGACCGATCAGGATACGCCCCTCGACGCCGACCTTGAGGGTGAAGCCGCCATCCTTGTTGGCCTGGGTGCACTCGCGCGCGGTGGTGGTGATCGAGACCTGACTGCGCAGGCTGCCGCTGTCCGGCCCCGACTGGGCGCGGATCGCGGCGCCGCCATCGGCGATGATCACCGAGGGGCAGGCGAAGTTGACCTCATCGTCGGTCGGCAGCTGATTGGGCTGCGGCGGCGTGGTCGACTGGAACATGAGAATATTGCCGAGCTTCTGCGCGCTGCTCGGCTCGCCGGTGCTCGACGAGCCGGAGGAACCACAGCCGGCGAGCGCGAGCGCCAGGCCAGCGGGCAGAATGAACCGGCCGACGCGGCCAGCGAAGCGATCAATCACGGCAAAGCCTCCACGCCGGGGCCGAATCCATTGAGTGAAACCGGAATACCGACCCCTTCCTCCGGCGTCTGAAACACGATGAATGTGGCGCTCTTACCAGTCTTGAGCTGACCGAGCAGGGTATCGTCCATCACGACCTCGGCGACGCAACCGGTGGTCAGGCAGCGCACGAAGCCGGCGCGGCCGATATCCTTGTCGTCGATCTTGAGGCCGAGGCCGGAGGGCAGCAGCACGCCGAGCGGCGCAACCACGCGCAGCAGACGGCTCTTCTGGTCGGCCGTCTTCAGCACGATCACCAGCAGAGTGAGGTTCGGCCGATCCTCGGCGGCGACGTTCTGCACGAGGGCGCATTGCTCGGCCTTGGCGCCGGGCGGCGTCTCGCAGCGCATCTGCCAGTCGCCATGGGTGGAACGCACCGCACCCTGTGCATGGGCCGGCGCAATCGAAAGCCAGCCGCAGCCAAGGACGGCGAGCGCCGCGGCCACGGGACCGATCAATGAGCGCATCCCTGTCATCCTCTCCTTACCGGCATGGAAATACACGCATACCCATGCCGAACGGCGCCCCCGCCATGCGAGAATGCGTTCCGACCATGCGTCCCGACTCCTGTCAAGGCGAAGCATCACGAGCGTCCACACGGTGGACTCGATGCAGGCGGCGTCGATCGGCCGCCTGGCGCCCATGCGCGTGTCGCGTACTTATGCCGCACGGGCTGTGTCACAGCCTGTCATTGCCCCACTGGCGCAAGCGTGATCTTTGATTTATCGCAATGCCGAAGAACCGGGGTGGCCAGACGTGGCCGTCCCGGCGCGCCTGTCTTGAAGCTGACCGAGACAGATCGCGCGGCATCAAAGGAGCTATGTCGGACCGATGCGATTTGTGACCACTCCTCTCAGGAACGCGCTGGCTGCCCTCGCTGCAGCTCTGATAGCGTTTTCGCCGGCCGTCGCATCGGCCCAGAACGGCATGCCGCAGCCCTGGGAGCTGAATCTCCAGCCGGCCAATTCCGAAGTGATGACGTTCATTCACTGGTTCCACGACTCGGTGAACGTACTCATCTTCATCATCACGCTGTTCGTGCTCGGGCTGCTGATCTATGTCGCCTGGCGCTTCAACGAGAAGGCGAACCCGGTTCCCTCGAAGACGACGCACCATGCGCTGCTCGAAGTGGCCTGGACGATCATCCCCGTCCTGATCCTGGTCGTGATCGCCATCCCCTCCTTCCGCCTGCTCAAGCTGCAGCTGGAGATTCCGCAAGCCGACATGACCGTGAAGGTCACCGGCAAGCAGTGGTACTGGTCCTATGAGTACCCGCAGGAAGGCGGCAGCTTCGGCTTCGATTCGCTGATGCTCGACGAGAAGCAGCGCGCCGAGGCGATCCAGTCCAAGAAGATCGCCGAATCCGAGGCGCCGCGCCTGCTCGCCGTCGACAACGAGGCGGTCATTCCGGTCGGCAAGATCGTGCGCGTGCAGGTCACCGGCGCCGACGTCATCCACAAGTTCGCACTGCCGGCCTTCGGCCTGAAGATCGACGCCATCCCCGGCCGCCTGAACGAAACCTGGTTCAAGGCCGACCGCGAAGGTATCTTCTACGGTCAGTGCTCCTTCATCTGCGGCCAGAACCACGCCTTCATGCCGATCGCCATCCGCGTCGTCAGCCAGGAGCGCTACACGGCCTGGCTCGCGGAAGCGAAGCAGAAATTCGCCAATGCGGCCGACGCCGCCAGCAAGGTCGCCGAAGCGACCCGCTGAACCCGACACTCTTGAAAGAACTCACGCGAACCGTATTCGCAGGAGGAGACGAATTTCATGGCTACCGCGGCTCCCCACGCCCACGGGCATGACGGCGATCACGCCCACGAGCACCACACCCCCACGGGTTGGCGGCGCTGGCTGCTCTCGACCAATCACAAGGACATCGGCACGCTCTATCTGATCTTCTCGATCATTGCGGGCCTGATCGGCGGCTTCCTGTCGATCATGATGCGCATCGAGTTGCAGCAGCCGGGCCTGCAGATCTTCGCCAACGGCCAGAGCTACAACGTCTTCGTCACCGGCCACGGCCTGATCATGATCTTCTTCATGGTCATGCCTGCGGTGATCGGCGGCTTCGGCAACTGGTTCGTGCCGCTGATGATCGGCGCGCCGGACATGGCCTTCCCGCGCATGAACAACATCTCGTTCTGGCTGACGGTCGCGGCGCTAATCCTGCTGCTGATCTCGATGTTCGTCGAGGGCGCCCCCGGCGCCAAGGGCGTCGGCACCGGCTGGACGGTCTATCCGCCGTTCTCGTCGACAGGCCACCCCGGCCCGTCGGTCGATTTCGGCATCCTGTCGCTGCACCTTGCCGGTGCAGCCTCGATCCTGGGCGCGATCAACTTCATCACCACGATCCTGAACATGCGCGCGCCTGGCATGACCATGCACAAGATGCCGCTGTTCGCCTGGGGCGTGCTGGTCACCGCCTTCCTGCTGCTGCTGGCGCTGCCGGTCCTCGCCGGCGCGATCACCATGCTGCTGACCGACCGCAATTTCGGCACGACCTTCTATGACCCGGCCGGCGGCGGCGATCCAGTGCTCTACCAGCACCTGTTCTGGTTCTTCGGTCACCCCGAAGTCTACATCATGATCCTGCCGGCCTTCGGCATCGTCAGCCACATCATCTCGACCTTCTCGAAGAAGCCGATCTTCGGCTATCTCGGCATGGCCTACGCCATGGTCGCGATCGGCGTGGTCGGCTTCATCGTCTGGGCCCACCACATGTACACGGTCGGCCTGTCGCTCAACACGCAGCGCTACTTCGTCTTCGCGACGATGGTGATCGCGGTACCGACAGGCGTGAAGATCTTCTCCTGGATCGCGACGATGTGGGGCGGCTCGCTCCGCTTCACCGCGCCGATGCTCTGGGCGGTCGGTTTCATCTTCCTGTTCACCGTCGGCGGCGTCACCGGCGTGGTGCTGGCCAATGCCGGCCTCGACCGCTCGCTGCACGCGACCTACTACGTGGTGGCGCATTTCCACTACGTGCTGTCGCTCGGCGCGGTGTTCGGCATCTTCGCGGGCTTCTACTACTGGTTCCCGAAGATGAGCGGCTACATCATCCCGGACTGGATCGGCAGCCTGCACTTCTGGGTCGCCTTCATTGGTGCGAACCTGCTGTTCTTCCCGCAGCACTTCCTCGGGCTGTCCGGCATGCCGCGGCACTATGTCGACTATCCGGATGCGTTCGCCGGCTGGCATTTCTGGTCGTCGATCGGCTCCTACATCTTCGCGGCCGGCCTCCTGATCTGGTTCTACGGCATCGTCGTCGCCTTCACGAAGAAGGAGCTCGCCGGCAACAATCCGTGGGGCGAAGGCGCGACCACGCTGGAGTGGACCCTGTCCTCGCCGCCGCCGTTCCACCAGTTCGAGACGCTGCCGCGCATCACCGGCTCGGACCACTGAACAAATCGGCGGCGGGCCCCGCGCCCGCCGCCGCCCCTCCCCCGAGCGCCTGATCCGAGGCGCTCCGGAGACGGGCGGATCCCGCAAACGATGCCCTCGGGCATCACGAAAGTTGAAGTGAACGAATTTCGATGTCTGCTGCCTTCGATCAGATCCCCCAGGCTGACGACGGAGTCTCGCTGAGTTCCACCGGCGAGGCGCGCGACTTCTTCGAACTGCTCAAGCCGCGGGTGATGTTCCTCGTCGTGGTGACGGCGCTCGGCGGCATGGTCGCGGCGCCGGGCACGGTCAACCCGGTGATCGGCTTTGCCGCCCTGCTGGCGATCGCGGTCGGCGCCGGCGCCTCGGGCTGCCTCAACATGTGGTGGGATGCCGACATCGACGCGGTGATGGCGCGCACCGCCGGCCGACCGATCCCAGCCGGGCGCATTCTGCCGTCCGAGGCGCTCGCCTTCGGGCTGACGCTCTCCGTCGGCTCGGTGCTGGTCCTCGGCCTCGTCGCCAACCTGCTCTCGGCGGCGATGCTGGCCTTCACGATCTTCTTCTACGCCGTCATCTATTCGATGTGGCTGAAGCGGGCGACGCCGCAGAACATCGTCATCGGCGGCGCCGCCGGCGCCTTCCCGCCGATGATCGGCGAGGCGGTGGTCACCGGCGATTTCGGCATGACCTCGATCGTGCTGTTCGCGATCATCTTCCTGTGGACGCCGCCGCATTTCTGGGCGCTGGCCCTGGTGAAGTCCGACGACTATGCCCGCGCCGGCATCCCGATGCTGCCGAACGTTGCCGGCCCCGCTGCCACGCGTCGCCAGATCGTCGCCTATACGCTGGTGCTGGCCCCGGTCGCAGTGCTGCCGGCGCTGATGGGCTTCGGCGGGCTGATCTATCTTATCGTCTCGGTGGTGACCGGGCTCGCCATGATCGGGCTGTCGCTGCGGGTGCTGCGGGTCACGCAGGGCGAAGCCGCCAACAAGGCGGCCTATGCCCTGTTCGGCTTCTCGATCCTCTATCTCTTCCTGCTCTTCGCCGTGCTGCTTGCCGAGAACGGCCTCGGCCTGATGTGGGCGCTGCCCAAGGTGCTGGGATGAGCGAGGGCCCACAGGACAAGAAGCAGCCGCCGGCCCCCTTCTCGCCGGAGGACATGGCCAGGCGCAATCGCCGCTCGATCGCGCTCGCGCTCGTGCTCGGCGGTCTCGTGCTGTTCTTCTTCATCGTGACGCTGGCCAAGACCGGGCCGGCGATCCTCAACCGCCCGCTGTGACGCGATGACGGCCGCCTCCAGAAATCGCCGCACTGTCCTCGCCTGCAGCGCCGCCGTGCTCGCCATGACCGGGCTCTCCTTCGCCGCGGTGCCGCTCTACAATCTGTTCTGCAAGGTCACCGGTTTTGCTGGCACGCCGATGGTCGGCACCGCCGCCACCGGCAAGACCAGCGAGCGGATCGTCTCGGTCGCCTTCGACGCCAATGTCGCGCCCGCTTTGGGCTGGCGCTTCGAGGCGGAGAAGACGGAGATCAGGGCGCAGGTCGGCGTGACGCAGACGGTGTTCTACAAGATCACCAACACGTCCTCGCGGCCGATGACCGGGATCGCGACCTACAATGTCCAGCCGAACCAGTCGGGCGCCTATTTCGTCAAGATCCAGTGCTTCTGCTTCACCGAGACGACGCTGCAGCCGGGCGAGACCCTGGAAGCGCCGGTGGTGTTCTACATCGATCCCGAGATCGAGTTGAACCGCGAGCTCGCCAGCCTGAAATCGATCACCCTGTCCTACACCTACTTCCCGTCGAAGAACGGGCAGCCGGTGGCGGAAAGCAAGGGTGACGGCAACCAACCGAAACTATAAAGCTGCGCAAGAAGCGCTGCACTTCTACGGACGCGGAGAGTTAAGCACGATGGCCGGGGCTCACACCAAGAACCACGACTACCACCTCGTCGATCCGAGCCCGTGGCCGATCGTCGGCGCCGCCAGCGCGACCATCATGGCCATCGGCGCTGTGATGTGGATGAAGTCGCTGCCGCTGCTCGGCATGAATATCGGCCCGCTGGTATTCGGCGTCGGCCTGCTCGGCGTGCTCTACACCATGCTCGCCTGGTGGATGGACGTGACCCGCGAGGCCGAGCGCGAGGGCCATCACACCCGCGTGGTGCAGTTGCATCACCGCTACGGCATGATGATGTTCATCGCCTCCGAGGTGATGTTCTTCGTCGCCTGGTTCTGGGCCTATTTCGACGCGAGCCTGTTCACCGGCGAGCACATCCAGTTCGCCCGCGCCGAGTTCACCGGCGGGCATTGGCCGCCCAAGGGCATCGAGACCTTCGACCCCTGGCACCTGCCGCTGCTCAACACCCTGATCCTGCTGACCTCCGGCACGACCGTGACCTGGGCGCACTACGCCTTGATTCAGGGCGACCGGAAGAGCCTGAAGCAGGCCCTGTGGCTGACCGTGATCCTCGGCATCCTGTTCACCGCCTGCCAGGGCTACGAGTACGCGCACGCCGCCTTCGCCTTCAAGGGCAACATCTACGGCGCGACCTTCTTCATGGCGACCGGCTTCCACGGTTTCCACGTCATCATCGGCACGATCTTCCTGGCGATCTGCCTGTGGCGCGTCTATCTCGGCCATTTCAAGCCGGACCAGCATCTCGGCTTCGAGTTCGCCGCCTGGTACTGGCACTTCGTCGACGTGGTCTGGCTGTTCCTGTTCGCCTCGATCTATGTCTGGGGCTCCGGCACACCCGCCGCACACTGAGGTCCAGGCCGGAAGCGGCCGCGAACCTGAAAATGGGGCGGCCGCGAGGCCGCCCTTTCCATTTGAGGAGGCAGCGATGGCGCAGCCGCAGATCACCCCGCCCTCCCCGTTCTCGACGGGTCTGGCCGGCCGCTGCCCGCGCTGCGGCGAGGGCAAGCTGTTCGACGGCTACCTCAAGCTGAAGCCGCGCTGCGCCGCCTGCGGACTGGACTTCGCCTTCGCCGATTCGGCCGACGGGCCGGCCGTGTTCATCATGCTGATCGCCGGCTTCTTCGTGCTCGGCCTCGCGCTTTATGTCGAGATCGCCTACGCCCCGCCGATCTGGCTGCACCTTCTGCTCTGGCTGCCGCTGGCGCTGGTCACCTGCCTCGGATTGCTGCGGCCGATGAAAGGCCTGGCAGTCGCCTTGCAATACGCCAACAAGGCCGAAGAAGGCAGGCTGAAGAAGTGAGCGAACAGGCTTCCCTCCCCGTCCAACCCAAGCTGCTTTTGCCGGGCATCATGATGCTCGCGGGCGTCATCGTTCTGCTCACACTTGGCGTCTGGCAAATGCAACGCTGGGCCGAGAAGGGCTTTTTTCTCGACAAGTTGCGGACGCAAGCAACCGCTGCGCCGGCGGCCCTGCCGGCTTCGACGACCTGGGCTACGCTCGATCCGGTCAAGCTCGACCTGACCCGCGCCGAAGCAAAGGGGGTCTTCGTCGACGGCCCGATCGCGGGCGTGCGCACCACCATCGCCGCCGGCCCGCCAGGCTCGCGCCAGCTCTCCGGCTTCGGCCGCTGGGTCTTCCAGGGTTTTCGGCTGGAAGACGGCGCGACGATCCTGATCAACCGCGGCTTCGTGCCGGAAAGCCGCTTTGCGACGATCGCTCCGGCAACCGGCGCCGCGACCATCACCGGCTATCTGCGCGCCCCGGAAACCCGCAACAGCTTTACCCCGGCCGACCTGCCGCAGCAGCGCGAGTTCTACACGCGCGATCCCGCCGGCATCGCCGCAGCGCTCGGCCTGCCCGCAGCGGCGCCGTTCTATCTCGAAGCCGAGCGCCAGGGCGACGGGCTGACCCCGCCGGCCGGCGTCGACGTCAAGGAACTGATCGCCCGCATCCCGGACAACCATTTGCAATATGCGCTGACCTGGTTCGGGCTAGCGGCGACGCTGATCGGTGTGTTCGGCACCTATGCCTGGCAGGCGCGGAGGCCGACGCAGAGCGCCTAATCAGCCTTTGCTTTTGCCCTCCCCGGCCAACCGGCCTATAGGATCAGCACGACATCAGAGACCATCATCGTGCTGCATATTTCGACCCGTGGCGAAGCGCCGTCGCTCTCTTTCGCCGACGCGCTGCTCGCCGGACTTGCCCGTGACGGCGGCCTCTATCTGCCGCAGACATTGCCGCGCCTGAGCACCCAGGAGATCGCGGGTTTCGCCGGCAGGCCCTATGCCCAGGTGGCGGAGCGCGTCATCGGCGCGCTCGCCGATGGCGACATTGATGCCGGCGCGCTGAAAGCGATGATCGGCGAGGCCTACGCCACCTTCCGCCATCCGGCGGTCTGTCCGCTCGTCCAGCTCGGCGACAACCTGTTCTCGCTCGAGCTCTTCCACGGCCCGACGCTCGCCTTCAAGGACGTCGCAATGCAGCTGCTCGGGCGGCTGATGGACCATGTGCTGGCGCAGCGCGGCGAGCGCGCCACCATCGTCGGCGCGACCTCGGGCGACACCGGCAGCGCCGCGATCGACGCCTTCAAGGGGCTGGAACGGGTCGACGTCTTCATCCTCTATCCGGAAGGCCGCGTCTCCGACGTGCAGCGCCGGCAGATGACCACCGTCGAAGCCGACAATGTCCACGCCATCGCGATCGAGGGCACCTTCGACGACTGCCAGAACCTGGTGAAGGCGCTGTTCAATCATCACGCCTTCCGCGACGAGATCCGGCTCTCCGGCGTCAACTCGATCAACTGGGCGCGGATCGCGGCGCAGGTCGTCTACTATTTCACCGCTGCGAGCGCGCTCGGCTCGCCTCATCGCCCGGTCTCCTTCGCAGTGCCGAGCGGCAATTTCGGCGACATCCTCGCCGGCTGGATCGCCAAGCAGATGGGGCTGCCGGTCGGCCGGCTGATGATCGGCACCAACAGCAACGACATCCTGGCGCGGACGCTTGAGACCGGCGTCTACGAGATGCGCGGGGTCGCAGCGACGACCTCGCCCTCGATGGATATCCAGATTTCCTCGAACTTCGAGCGGCTGCTGTTCGAGGCGCATGACCGCGACGGCACGGCGGTGCGCCGGCTGATGCAGTCGCTGCAGCAATCCGGCCGCTTCGAGATCGCGCCCGAGCCGCTCGCCCGCATCCGCGCCGATTTCGACGCCGTGTCGCAGGACGAAGCTTCGATCGCCAACGAGATCGGCACGACCTGGCGAGAGGCCGGCTATCTGCTCGACCCGCACAGCGCGATCGGCGTCGCCGCCGCACGCAAGCTGCTCGCGCGCGACCCGACGACGCCGGTGGTGGCGCTCGGCACCGCCCACCCCGCCAAGTTCCCGGCGGCGGTCGCGGCAGCGAGCGGCGTCACGCCCGCTCTCCCTGAGCATCTTGCCGACCTGATGGAGCGCAAGGAGCGTTTCAGCGTGCTGCCGAACGACCAAAGCAAGCTCGAGCGCTTCGTCGCCGAGCGGGCCCGCGCCGTGCGGAGCGCCGCAGCATGAAGGCGATCAAAACGTTGAAGGCGAAGACGGACAAGCCGAAGACCGTGAAACAGGGCGAGGCAGCCGGCCACGATCCAGCCGTCAGCCTGACAACGCTGCCGTCCGGCCTGCGCATCGTCTCCGAGCGCATGGCCCATGCCTCGACCGTCTCGCTCGGCATCTGGATCGGCGCCGGCGCGCGCGATGAGCTGCCGCATGAACACGGCCTCG
This sequence comes from Allobosea sp. Tri-44, assembly GCF_004123845.1. Lineage (GTDB taxonomy): Bacteria > Pseudomonadota > Alphaproteobacteria > Rhizobiales > Beijerinckiaceae > Allobosea. The sequence continues at coordinate 807,808 of NZ_NBDP01000030.1, forward strand.
CCCATCTGCTCGAGCACATGGCGTTCAAGGGCACGGCCCGGCGCTCGGCCTTGCAGATCGCCGAGGAGATCGAGAGCGTCGGCGGCGACCTCAATGCCGCGACATCGGTCGAATATACCTGCTACACCGCCCGCGTGCTCGGCCAGGATCTGCCGCTGGCGGTCGACATCCTCGCCGACATCCTGACCGCCCCTGCCCTCAGCGAGGAGGAGCTGGCGCGCGAGAAGGGCGTGATCCTGCAGGAGATCGGCGCCGTCCAGGATACGCCGGACGACCTCGTCTATGACCGCTTCCTGCAGGCGGCCTTCCCGGAGCAGCCGCTCGGCCGGCCAATCCTCGGCACGGCGGAGACGGTCAACAGCTTCACGCCCGACGCGATCCGCGCCTATCTCGGCCGTCATTACCATGCCGGCAACATGGTGCTGGCGGCAGCCGGCGCCGTCGATCACGACGAGCTTGTCGCGCTGGCCGAAGCCTCGCTCGCCGCCCTGCAGCCGAAGCCCGCAGCAGCACCCAGCCCGCGCGCGCAGGCGAGCTATCACGGCGGCGAAGCCCGCATCGACGGCGACGAGGAGCAGGTCCATATCGTCCTCGGTTTCCCCGGCAAGCCATTCACAAATGGCGCGCATTACCCGTTGCAGATCTTCTCGGCGGTGCTCGGCGGAGGGCTGTCCTCGCGGCTGTTCCAGGAGGTGCGCGAGCGCCGTGGCCTCGCCTATGCGATCGATGCCTTCCACTGGCCCTTCTCGGATTGCGGCGTCTTCGGCATCAGCGCCGGCACGGCGCCCGACGATGTCGGCGAGCTGGTCGAGGTCGCGCTTGACTGCCTGAGCCAGGCAGCCCGCGACGTCAGCGAGGTCGAGGTCGCCCGGGCGCGGGCACAGATGAAGGTCGGCCTCCTGGCCTCTCTGGAGAGTCCCGGCGGCAAGCTCGAGCAGATGGCGCGGCAGGTGCTCGTCTTCGGCCGGGCAATCCCACGCGAGGAGCTGGCGCGCCGGCTCGACGCGGTCAGCCTTGCCGATGTGCGCGCGGCCGGTCAGGCCCTGCTCGACGGCGTGGTCACCGTCGCCGCCGTCGGTCCGCTCGACCACCTCGCCCCGGTGGCCGCCCTGCGGGCCATGCTGGCGCGGGCCGCCTGACGAAATGGCGCTCTTCCGCTTCGCCACCGACCCGCCGGCACGGCCGCTGATCAGGACCCAGAACCTGATCATGCGCGCTCCCCTCGCCGGCGATTACTCGGCCTGGGCGAGCCTGCGGATGGAGAGCCGCGACTTCCTGACGCCGTGGGAGCCGGTCTGGAACGAGGACGACCTGACCCGGACGTCCTTCCGCCTGCGCGTCAAGCGCGCCGCCCGCGAAATCGCGTCCGACGAAGCCTATTCGCTGTTCATCCTCGATTCTCATTCGGAAACCCTGCTGGGCGGGCTGACGATCGGCCTGGTCCGGCGCGGCGTCGCGCAGGCCTGCACGCTCGGCTACTGGATGGGCCAGCGCCATGCGGGCAAGGGCCATATGACCGAAGCCGTGCGCGGCGCGCTCGACTTCGCCTTTTCCGAGCTGGCTTTGCACCGGGTCGAAGCGGCCTGCCTGCCGAACAACGAGCCGTCGCGCCGGCTGCTGGAGCGTGTCGGCTTCACCCGCGAAGGCGAGGCCCGCGGCTATCTCAGGATAAACGGGGTCTGGGCCGACCACCTGCTCTACGGCATGCTCGCCTCGGAGCCGCGCCTCCCTTCCGCAACCGGCCGCAAGCTGTGAAGAGGCCGGCATTGCCTTGCCCTCGCCACGTCGCGCCGATACCACTGACCATCACGCCTGAAGAGCCTCCCGCAGAGTCCACCTTGTCATCGCCATATCGCTTTTTCCGGTCCGGCATCGCCGTTTGCGGCCTTCTCATGCTGGTGCTGCTGACTTTGGTGCGGCCAGCGCTGGCGGTGGAGGCACAGCGCGTGCCGCTCGACGTGCCGGTGCTCGACCTGACGGATGTGGTCGAGCGCAACAAATCCGATGGCGACGTCATCCAGATCTCGACGGCGCCAGGGGCCGACGGCATCGTCCGGCGCATCGCCGTCCGGGCGCGCGAATCCGGGGCGCGGCCGGACTGGATCGTCTTCGCGCTGACCAATGATTCCGACGAGCAGATCGACCGCCTGCTGGTCGCCCCCTTCCACCGCCTGATCGGTTCCGGCGTGGTCTGGCCCGATCTCGGCGACCGCCGCATCGAGGCGATCACCGCGAGCCAGGGCCTGCGGCCCGAGCGTGAAGAGGCGCCCGACGCCGACATCTTCCAGATCACGCTCGATCCCGGCACCACTGTCACCTTCGTGGCGGAACTGAAATCATCGAACTTGCCGCAGCTCTATCTGTTCGAGCCGGAAGCCTATCGCCAGAAGACCAACGGGCTGACGCTCTACAAGGGCATCATCATCGGCATCGCCGGACTGCTCGCGCTGTTCCTGACCATCATCTTCGTGGTCAAGGGCGCGGTCATCTTCCCGGCAGCGGCGGCGCTGGCCTGGGCAGTGCTGGCCTATGCCGGGCTCGATTTCGGCTTCTTCCAGCGCATCTTCCCGCTGACCCCGGCTATCGAGCGAATATACCGCGCCGGCGCCGAGGTGGTGCTGGCGGCGACGCTGCTCGTCTTCCTCTTCGCCTATCTCAACCTGTCGCGCTGGCATGTGCGCTATAGCCACATCACCATCGTCTGGATCCTCGGCCTCGCCGGGCTGGTCGGCCTTGCGGTCTTCGACGCGCCGATGGCGTCGGGCATCGCCCGCATCTCGATCGCTGCCGTTGCAGCGATCGGCTTCGTGCTGATCCTGCACCTTGCCACCCATGGCTATGAACGGGCGGTGATGCTGATCCCGACCTGGTTCCTGCTGCTGGTCTGGGTGACGGCGGCGGGCTTCACCGTTGTCGGCCAGGTCACGCGCGATCTCGTGCCGCCTGCCCTGATCGGCGGCCTCATCCTGATCGTCCTGCTGATCGGCTTCACCGTGGTGCAGCACGCCTTCGCCGGCGGCACGCTGGGTCAGGGGCTGGTCTCCGACACCGAGCGGCAGGCCCTGGCGCTCGCGGGCTCCGGCGATCTCGTCTTCGACTGGGACGTCTCCGCCGACAAGATCTTCGTCTCGCCGCAGACCGAGATATTGCTCGGCCTGTCCAAGGGCGCGCTCGAGGGCTCGGCCGCACGCTGGCTCGAACATATGCACGTCGCCGATCGCGACCGCTACCGGGTCTCGCTCGACGCGGTGATCGAGCAGCGCCGCGGCAAGCTGCAGCTCGACTTCCGCCTGCGTTCCGCCAATGGCGCCTATCACTGGTTCAGCCTGAAGGCCCGGCCGGTCATCGGCTCGGATGGCGAGGTCATCCGCGTCATCGGCACGCTCGCCGATGTCACCGAGCAGCGCACGGCGCAGGAGCGCATGCTGCACGACGCCGTGCACGACAACCTGACCGGCCTGCCCAATCGCGAGCTGTTCCAGGACCGGCTCACCGCGGTGTTCGGCTTCAGCCGCGCCGACGACGCCATCCGCCCGACCGTGATCGTGATCGACATCGACCGCTTCAAGCAGGTCAACGAATCGGTCGGCTTCTCGGCCGGCGATTCGATCCTGCTGACGCTGGCGCGCCGCCTCGGCCGGCTGCTCAGGACGCAGGATACGCTGGCGCGGATCGGCGGCGACATCTTCGCGATGATCCTGGTCTCGGAGAGCGACCCGGAGCGGGTGCTGGCCCTGGCCGAGCTGATCCGCCGCGCCGTCTCGACGCCGATCACCTTCGCCGAGCGCGAGATCGTGCTGACGCCGTCGATCGGGCTCGCGCTGTTCGACGGCACGCCGACGGCGCGCAAGGACGACGCGCTGAAGAACGCCGAGCTCGCCATGGCCCATGCCAAGAACCAGGGCGGCAACCTGGTCGAGGTCTTCGTGCCGGCGATGCGCAGCGACCGCAACGATCGCCTCGCACTCGAAAGCGACCTGCGCCGGGCGATCGAGCGTGGCGAGATCCAGGTGATGTACCAGCCGATCGTCAGGCTGGAGGATCGGACCATCGCCGGCTTCGAGGCGCTGATGCGCTGGGACCATCCGCGCGAGGGCCGGCTGCTGCCGCAGGATTTCCTCGCGATCGCCGAGGAGAGCGGGCTGATCGTCGATCTCGGCGTCTATGTGATGGACCGCACGGCGCGCGAGCTCGCCGCCTGGCAGGCCGCGCTCGAGGTCGACCCGCCGATCTTTGCCAGCGTCAACGTCTCCAGCCGCCAGCTGCTGCGCCACGACCTGCTGCGGGACGTGAAGGCCGTGCTGGCGCGCCGGCGCGTGCTGCCCGGCACGCTCAAGCTCGAGATCACCGAGAGCCTGGTGATGGAGAACCCGGAATATGCGGCGCAGATGCTCAGCCGTATCCGCGATCTCGGCGCCGGCTTGTCGCTCGACGATTTCGGCACCGGCTATTCCTCGCTGTCCTATCTGCAGCGCTTCCCGTTCGACACGATCAAGATCGACCAGAGCTTCGTGCGCCAGATGGGCAACGGCAAGCCGCCGGTGATCCTGCGCTCGATCGTCCAGCTCGCCGGCGATCTGCAGATGGACGTCGTCGCCGAAGGCGCAGAGACCGAATCGGACGCGATCGAGCTCTACCAGCTCGGCTGCCAGTACGCGCAGGGCTACACCTTCGGCCAGCCGATGACGGCGGCGGAAGCGCGCCGGCTGGTGGGAGCGTCGAGCTCGACCTTCGAGGCGGCGTAAGCGGAAGCGTCATTCTCGGGCTTGACCCGAGAATCTCATGACGAGAAAGCTCCGTCCGACGCCGGGCCTGAGATGCTCGGGTCAAGCCCGAGCATGACGCTCTTCAAGCGTGCCCGGCATCCTTCGACAGGAAGGCCGGGTCGATGCCGAGCTTGCCGAGCGCCCGCGTGTATTTGGTATCAAGCGCATCATCGAAGAGCAGCTCGGGATCAGCCGGGCAATGCAGCCAGCCATTGGACTGGATCTCGGATTCGAGCTGTCCGGCTCCCCAGCCAGCATAGCCGAGCGCCAGCACAGCGCTTTCCGGCCCGGTGCCGACGGCGATGGCGCGCAGGATGTCGAGCGTCGCGGTCAGGCAGATGCCGTCGTCGATCGGCAGCGTCGCCGATTCCAGGAAGAAGTCGGCGCTGTGCAGGACGAAGCCACGCTTGGTCTCGACCGGACCGCCGCGCAGGACCTTCACCTTCTCGGCCTGTGTCGGCAGACGAATCGCCTGGTCAGGCGGGATCACGTCGAGCTGGACGAGCAGCTCGGGAAAGCGCGTATCGGCCGCGGGCTTGTTGACGATGATGCCCATCGCGCCATCCTCGGAATGGGCGCAGAGATAGACTACGCTGCGGGCGAAGCGTGGATCGCTCATGCCCGGCATGGCGATCAGGCATTGCCCGTCGAGATAGCTGCGTCCGCTGACGCGCTGGTTCGAGCCGAGATTCATGTTCGCCATGGTAGAGCATGTTGGGCTGATGTGGGAATCACTTTGGCTCGGTAGCGATCCCGGCCTTCCGGCGTAGCGCGAACGTGCCCCGAAACACCCGCTCCGTGCTCGCCGCAATGCTGGCGCAAAACTGGCGATGCTTGAAGATGTGCCGATACGGGATCACAGCATCGGTATCGTCCTCGCAAAATTGGACTGGATCGCCTAAATCAGACGCGTGAAAACGGTCACAACCTTCGCTCTCCTCGCCGCGCTGGCGCTCGGCACGCCGGCTTCCGCCCAGGAAGCCGTGGTTTCGCCATGGTCGAAGGCCGCTTACTCGTCGGTGCGCCTGATCGCGGGTGCGACCGCGCCATCGGGCAAGCAGCGCATCGGCGTCGAGATCACGATGTCGCCTGGCTTCAAGACCTATTGGCGCAGCCCCGGCGATGCCGGCGTGCCGCCGGTCTTCGACTGGAGCGGCTCGGAGAATGTCGGCGGCCTCGACGTGCGCTGGCCGACACCCGAGCGCTTCGAGGACGGCGCCGGTTCCGGCATCGGCTATGTCGGCCAGGTGGTGGTGCCGGTCTCGGTCCAGCCGATAGACCCGACGCGCCCGGTCACGGTGGTGCTGAAGCTCGACTATGCGGTCTGCGACAAGATCTGCGTGCCGGCCAAAGGCGAGGCGCGCCTGTGGCTCGAGCCCGGCGTCACCTCGGTGGCCTCGCCGCGGCTGGAGCAATTTGAGGCGAGGATCCCGCACGCGATCAAGGTCGGCGAGGCCAGCGATCGCCTTTCGATCCTGGAGGTCACGCATGGCGACGCCGCCGTGAAGCTGCTGCTGAAGGCGCCCGAGGGCGGTTCGGTGGAGGACGTCTTCGTCGAGGGCGCCGGGATGTGGTCCTTCGGCCGGCCGATGCTCATGCCGCAGCCCGACGGCACGGTCGCCGCGAAGCTCAAGATCGTCGAGCGCCCCAAGGGCGCGACTGGTCCGACGCCGCTCATCATCACCGTGCGCGGAAAACCGCAGGCGGTGGAGACGCGGCTCGAACTCGACATCGGCAACGCGAAGCCGTAACCCTGCCGCCGGGCGGTAACCAGCCGCAGCAGGAGACATGGCGATGGCGATCAAGGTCGGTGACAAGCTTCCGCAGGCAACGTTTCGCGTGATGACGGCCGATGGGCCGGCCGCCAAGACCACGGACGACCTGTTCAAGGGCCGCAAGATCGTGCTCTTCGCCGTGCCGGGTGCCTTCACGCCGACCTGCCATAAGAACCACCTGCCCGGCTTTGTGAACAAGGCGGCCGAGATCAAGGCCAAGGGCGTCGAGGAGATCTTCGTCACCGGCGTCAACGACGTCTTCGTGATGGATGCCTGGTCGAAGGCGACCGGCGGCGTCGGCGTGATCACCTTCCTCTCCGACGGCAATGCCGACTTCGCCAAGGAGATCGGCCTGTCGATGGACGGCTCGGGCTTCGGCCTGGGCACCCGCTCGCAGCGCTATTCGATGGTCGTCGAGGACGGCGTCGTGACCACGCTCAATGTCGAGGAGGCGCCGGGCAAGGCCGACCTCTCCGGCGCCGAGGCGCTGCTGAACCAGCTCTGAGCCCAGCTCGGCTCCATCCGCTTTCAAACCCGCGCCGTCTCGGCGCGGGTTTCTCTATTGGGCGGTAGGAGTCAAGGCGCCCCACACTGCGAATGTTCGAGGTGCACGTTAGGCGGACCTCTGGCACGCGCCGCTGGCGGAATGCGGTTGCTTCCTTAGCCGTTGATCAGCCAATCAAAAAACAGAATTCCGACGATTATTAGAACGGCCGAACCGGAAAACAACCATATAGCCATGCTGATCGACTGCTGTTCCGCATCCGTCGTTCCTAGAATTTTTCCAGCCGGAAATGACAGCAACGCAATAGCAAAGAATACCAATCCAGCTCGCGATAAAAACTGGATGCTTCGCACCTTCATATATCGACAACCTTCCGCGACGGTTGATGCTAACCCGAGCTTAGCATGCCGCGGTAATGTCCGTATCGGTCGTGAGCTGGCTGCCCCGCCAGGTCTCTGGATTCTCTCCGGAGTCGGCGCGCTGGCCGCTCTATGGTTGGGGCAATGAATGGACCGATGCCGGGTGCGCTTGTTCATGTCCAGCAGCGAATCCGATCGATCCGATCTGCGCTTGTCATGAGACAGCGCCGAAGACCGCCGCTAGCCTCCCGATAAAATCGAGGAGACGCCAGGCCCATGACAGAGATCAGCATCCGTCCGCTCGTGGCGAGCGACCGCGCCGCCTGGGAGCCGCTCTGGCTGGGCTACATCACCTTCTACAAGTCGTCGCTGACGCCGGAGACGACGGACACCACCTTCACGCGTTTGACGAACGGCCAGGAGCCGATGGGCGGCTTCATCGCCGAGCGCGACGGCAAGGCGCTCGGCATCGTCAACTATGTGCTGCACCGCACGACCTGGAGCCAGAACGAGATCTGCTATCTGCAGGACCTCTTCACCAGCGAGGAGGCGCGCGGCCACGGCGTCGGCCGCAAGCTGATCGAGGCCGTCAGGCAGATGGCCGAGAAGCAGGGCCTTTTCCGCGTCTACTGGCAGACGCATGAGAGCAACCTGCAGGCGCAGGAACTCTACGACAAGGTTGCGCAGAAATCGGGCTTTATCGTCTATCGCCAGCCGCTGGGCTGAGCTGGCGGGCCAGCGCGCTGCTCCCGCTGAGATTGCAGCAAGGCATTGCCGCCGGTGCATGAACGCCAGGGCAATGCCGTGGATGCCGCCTATATGAGGAACACATACGCCCGACGGCACCAGCCGCCCGGGCGTTTTCCTTTCGCGGAACAGCTCCGCGTTCGCGGTCATTCACAGGCGCTGCACCATGAAGAAGATCGGCTTCCTGTCCTTCGGACACTGGACCCCCTCGCCGCAGTCGCAGACGCGCTCGGCGGGCGATACGCTGCTGCAGTCGATCGATCTTGCGGTTGCGGCCGAGGAACTGGGTGCTGACGGCGCCTATTTCAGGGTGCACCACTTCGCCCGCCAGCTCGCCTCCCCCTTCCCGCTGCTGGCTGCGGTCGGTGCCAGGACCAGCCGGATCGAGATCGGCACCGCCGTGATCGACATGCGCTATGAGAACCCGCTCTACATGGCGGAGGACGCAGGCTCGGCCGATCTCATCGCCCGGGGGCGCCTGCAACTCGGCATCAGCCGCGGTTCGCCCGAGCAGGTCATCGATGGCTGGCGCCATTTCGGCTACCAGCCGCCCGAAGGGCAGAGCGATGCCGACATGGCGCGCCGCCACACCGAGGTCTTCCTCGATGTCCTACGCGGCGAAGGCTTCGCGCGCCCCAACCCCCGCCCGATGTTTCCCAATCCGCCCGGCCTGCTGCGGCTGGAGCCGCATTCAGAGGGCCTGCGCGAGCGCATCTGGTGGGGCGCGTCCTCCGACGCCACAGCCGTCTGGGCAGCGAAGGCAGGCATGAACCTGCAGAGCTCGACGCTGAAGACCGACGAGAGCGGCGAGCCGTTCCACATCCAGCAGGCCAAGCAGATCCGCCTCTACAGGCAGGCCTGGAAGGAGGCCGGCCATGCGCGTGAACCGCGCGTCTCGGTCAGCCGCAGCATCTTCGCTTTGGTCGACGACCGCGACCACGCCTATTTCGGCCATGGCAACCAGGGCGACGATTCGATCGGCTACATCGACGACAACACGCGCGCGATCTTCGGGCGCAGCTACGCGGCCGAGCCTGACAAGCTGATCGAGGAGCTCGCCAGGGACGAGGCCATCGCCGAGGCGGACACGCTGCTGCTGACGGTGCCGAACCAGCTGGGCGTCGACTACAATGCCCATGTCATCGAGGCGATCCTGAAGCATGTCGCGCCGGGGCTAGGCTGGCGCTGAGGGGCGCGTAGCTATGGCGCCGGAGAGAACGGGTACTGGTCTGATCGTCCTGCTTCCGACCCATCTGAGACATCAGACGATCGATGTCCGGCGACCGGAGTTAGCCCAATTGCGGGCATTTGCAGTGTCCGGATTCGGGGGCCTGGCTGGCTGACAGCCTGACGTGATGGATAGCGTTTCGCGATCGACTGGCGCTGATGCCGGGACGCACATGCTCCGCGTTGCAATGATCAGCCTCTCGCGTTTTGTCAGCCTTGAGCTCAATCCCAAACGGACCGTGAGGCGGCCGGGGCGATGTGTTCAGCGAAAGTGGTTCGGGGGCAATGGCGGCTCTTCAGTGAGCAGAGTGATCCTCACCCGTCGGTTTGGCGCGATGTAAGGATTGTCGAGGAAGACCGGCTCGGTGTCGGCGCGCCCCACCACGGAAGCGAAGCGGTCGTTGGGGAACCCTGCGCCCGACAGGATCTCGCGAACTGCGAGCGCGCGCCCGGTGGTAAGGCTCCAGGGCTCGGCGCCCGCCGCCGAGCCCGGGCGCGCGGCGGACGTGTGGCCGGTGATCGCCAGGCGGTTGGGCAGGCGGCGCAGAGTGGGCGCGAGTGTCTCCAGCACGCGACGGGTGCTCGGGTAGGGTTGGACCGAGCCCTCGGGGAACATTGAGCGGCCGGACTCGTCCATGAGGGCAACATCCAACCCCTCCTTGGTCGGCTCGATCACGATGTTGCGCGACAGATCGGCAATCTCGGGCATGCTCTGGAGCGTCTGCCGGAGGCTGGCTATCGCGCTGTGGCTGGCCTGCTGGCCGGCAACCGAGCGGTTGACCTCGCGGTCGGCGCTGCCGCCAGAGCTGGTCCGGCGCGCCCTGTCCTCCTGCCTGTTGGTCCCCGTCGCCACCTCGCGTGGCGGCGACGGCTTGCTGCCTGATTTGTCGAGGGCGGTACCCCACAGCATGCCGCCAGCGCCACTGGTGCTGGGGCTCAAAGACCCCGGCGCGAAATACTCCGCCAAGCCTTCCTTCTGCTCCTGCGTCGTCATGCTGATCAGCCACATCAGCAGAAAGAACGCCATCATGGCGGTCACGAAGTCCGCATAGGCGATCTTCCAGGCCCCGCCATGGTGCGCATGCGCGGCCTTCCTGACCTTCTTGACGATAATCGTCTGGGCGGGCTTGGTCATCGAGTCCCTGCTGGAGATTGAGCCGGATCTAGGCGGCCAGTTTGGCGGTTGCCGCTTCCACTTCGCTGAAGGTCGGGCGGACGTCGCTCATCAGAGCCTTGCGGGCAAATTCGACCGCCATCACCGGTGGCTGGCCGCTGACATGGGCGAGGAGGCCCGCCTTGAGTGACAGGAAGTATTTGGCTTCCGCGTCGAAGGTGCTCTTGAGCGACGCCGCCATCGGCGCGAAGAAGCCGTAGGCGACGAAGACGCCGAAGAAGGTGCCGACGAGCGCGCCGCCGATCAGGTGTCCCAGCACCTCCGGCGGCTCTTTGATTGCCCCCATCGTCTTGATCACGCCGAGCACGGCGGCGACGATGCCAAGCGCCGGTGTTCCGTCGGCGAGCGACTGCATGGCCGAAACGAGACGCTCCTGCTCCTGGTGGTGCGTCTCCAGTTCCTCGTCCATGAGAGCGTCGATCTCGTGGGCGTTGTTGGCGCCCAGCGTCAACATGCGCATGTAGTCGCAGACGAACTCGACCGCATGATGGTTCGCAGCAAACGTCGGGAAGGCATTGAACAGCGTCGATTTGCTCGGATTTTCAATGTGCTCCTCGACCGCGAGCATGCCCTTCTGCCTCACGAGCTTGTACAATGAATACTGCATCCCCAGCAGTTCGACATAGCATTCCTGCGTGTACTTGGAGCCCTTCAGGATCGTGCCGAGCATGGACGGCACGGCCTTGAGGACCGGCGGGGGATTGCCGATGATGAAGGCACCGATCGCTGCACCGAGGATGATGACGAACTCGAACGGCTGCCAAAGGACGAAGAGGTGGCCACCCATGGCCGCGTAACTGCCGAAGACGCAGACGAAGACAATGATTGCGCCGACGATCAGCCGCATGGTTTGCTACCCTCGCACTGCAGCAGCTACAGCCCGCGCGGAGCCACTACTCGTCCGAGGAATTGACCGATCAAGGTTAATGGCGAGTTAGGGACATGGCAGGCTTGGGGCGACAAATTGGCCCAGGGGAGAAAATCGGAGTGCAATGACTGGCCCGCGACTCGCCTGGTGAGCAGCGACTCTTGCGAATGCCCGCTGAGGGCCGGTAGCGGTTGGTCAGCAACAGTCGCCCGGTAATGTCTGCCTTCCGGCAGTAGTCGAACGTCGGCTGCTGGCGCGACCGCGACACCCAGGAGGTGCTCTACGAATTTCAGCAACCCACCCACAGCTGCCGTTGAGATAGCAGTCCGCCGCCGCTCACCGCCCCGGCTTGAACGGCGCCATCCCGGCGCGCGCCAGCGCGTCGGCACGCTCGTTCATTTCGTCGCCGGCATGGCCCTTGACCCATTTCCACTCGATCTTGTGCTGCTTCAGCGCGGCATCGAGGCGCTTCCAGAGCTCCTCGTTCTTGACCGGCTTGCGATCGGCGGTCTTCCAGCCGTTCTTCTTCCAGCCATGGATCCAGCTGGTGATGCCCTGGCGCAGATACTGGCTGTCGGTGTGGAGCGCGACCGTGCAGGGCCGGGTCAGCGTCTCCAGCGCCGCGATCGCGCCCATCAGCTCCATGCGGTTGTTGGTGGTCTGCGCCTCGCCGCCGGAGAGTTCGCGCTCCTTGCCCTTGAAGCTGAGGATCGCGCCCCAGCCGCCGGGTCCCGGATTGCCCGAGCAGGCGCCGTCCGTCCACACTTCGACCGGCTCGCTCATCGCCTCAATCCGTATTCTCTGGCGTCCGAGACGCGCTGGTGGAAGGCGAGCTTGCGATCGTATTCCAACGGATCGAGCGGCTTGACGAACGCGCCCGGCGGCACGTTCAGCCAGTCGACCAGCCGCGTCAGCAGGAAGCGCAGCGCCGAGCCGCGGCACAGCGCCGGCAGCGCAGAGACTTCCGCTTCCTCGAGCCGGCGCACGCTCTCATAACCCGCCAGCATGGCCTGGCCCTTGGTCAGGTTGAACGAGGCATCGGCCTCGAAGCACCAGGAGTTCAGGCAGATGGCGAGGTCGTAGGCGAAGGCGTCGGTGCAGGCGAAATAGAAGTCGATCAGCCCCGAAAGCCTATCCTTGATGAAGAAGACATTGTTCGGGAAGAGGTCGGCGTGGATCACGCCACGCGGCAAATCCTGCGGCCATGACCGCTCATGAATGTCGATCTCGGTCATGATGCGGTTGGCGAGACCGGGCGAGACGCTGTCGGCGCCAGTGCCGGCACGTTCGGCCAGAGGCCGCCAGTCGGGGACCGACAGGGAGTTGGCCCGCTCCATCGGGAAATCGGCACCCGCCTGGTGCAGCAAAGCCAGACCGCGGCCGAGTTCGGCGCAATGCGTCGCATTCGGGCGGCGCACGGAGAGGCCATCCAGAAACGTCACGATCGCGGCCGGGCGGCCGGCGAGGCGGCCAACCGCCGAGCCGTTCAGCGCCTTGACGGGCTGCGGGCAGATCAGCCCACGCGCGGCCAGATGCTCCATCAGGCCGATGAAGAAGGGCAGATCGGCGATATCGACCCGCTCTTCGTACAGCGTCAGGATGTAGAAGGCCTTGCTGGTGTGGAGCAGGAAATTGGAGTTGGAGACGCCCTCGGCGATGCCCTTCACCGCGAGCAGATCGCCGATGCCATAGCTCGCCACGAAGGCAGCCATCTCGTCATCGGGCACTTCGGTATAGACGGCCACGCGTTCTTTACTCTGCTGCGGTCGGGGTCGGCTCACGCAGTTCGCGCGGCAGCGGGAAGAAGACGCTCTCATCGGCGGTCGAGACCGTCTCGACCGTGACCTCATAGCGCTCGGCGAAGGCGTCGATGATCTCCTCGACCAGCACCTCGGGGGCGCTGGCGCCGGCGGTGATGCCGAGGCGGCGGATGCCGCCGAAGAGCGACCAGTCGATCTCGTCGGTGCGCAGGACGAGGCGCGATATCGGGCAGCCGGCCCGCTCGGCGACCTCGCGCAAGCGCTGCGAGTTCGAGGAATTGGGCGAGCCGACCACGATCAGCCCGTCGACCAGCGGGGCGACGCGCTTCACCGCTTCCTGGCGGTTGGTGGTGGCGTAGCAGATGTCTTCCTTGTGCGGGGCGATCAACGCCGGAAAGCGCGCCTGCAGCGCCTGCACGATCTCGCGGGTGTCGTCGACCGAGAGCGTGGTCTGGGTGACATAGGCCAGTTCCTTGTCCTCGGGCGGCGCGAGCGTCGCGACGTCGTCGAGCGTCTCGATCAGCGTGATCGCGCCCTCGGGCAACTGCCCCATCGTGCCGATCACCTCGGGATGGCCGGCATGACCGACCAAGAGGATGTGCCGGCCGCGCTTGCGATGGACCTCGGCCTCGCGATGCACCTTGGTCACCAGCGGGCAGGTCGCGTCGATGGCGAAGAAGTTGCGGGCCTGCGCCTCGGCCGGTACCGATTTTGGCACGCCATGGGCCGAGAAGATCACCGGCCGCGTCGCATCCGGCACCTCGGAGAGCTCGGCGACGAAGACCGCGCCTTTCCGCTTCAGCGATTCGACCACGTATTTGTTGTGCACGATCTCGTGGCGCACGAAGACCGGCGCACCATGCAGGGCCAACGCCTTCTCGACGGCGTCGATCGCCCTGACCACGCCGGCGCAGAAGCCGCGCGGGGCGCAGAGCAATATGTCGAGCGGCGGCTTGGCGGTCACTGGAGCGCGGGTTCCGAGGAGATCGCGCCTTCTTTCGGTCTGGCGGCTTCGATGTCAAGAAAGCCTGGCGCCGCAGCGCATCGCCGCCCATGCAACGCCCCCTCTCGCAGGATGCCGCGGCAGGCCCTACATTGCGCTCAACCGGCCATTGCCTCGACGCGGCCTGACTTCGCTCCAGCACGAGTTCCCGCATGGCCGACGCCGCCTCGCATGCCAGCTATCTGCCGCCGATCCTGACCTTCTGTGCGGGTGCGGTGGTGGCTGTGCCCTTGTTCCGCCGCTTCGGGTTGTCGGCGGTGCTGGGCTATCTCGCCGCCGGCATCGCGATCGGTCCCTCCGCACTCGCCGTGATCAAGGATCCTGATGCGATCCGCGGCACCGCCGAGATCGGCGTCGTGCTGCTGCTCTTCCTGGTCGGGCTCGAATTGCAGCCGGCGCGGCTCTATTCGATGCGCAAGGACATCCTCGGCGCCGGCCTGACCCAGATGCTGCTCAGTGCGCTGGCGATCGGCGCGGCCGCCTGGCAGTTCGGTGTCGCCATGGGCGGCGCCATCGCGATCGGGCTCGCGCTCGCCCTGTCGGCGACGTCGATCGCCCTGCAACTATTGGAGGAGCGCGGCGACGGCGCCGAGCCCTACGGCCGGCGCACCTTCTCGATCCTGCTGTTCCAGGACATCTCGATTGCTCCGGCGCTGGCCTTCCTGCCGCTGCTGGCGACGACGGGCGCGGCCCGTGGCAGCGGCTCGACCACGGCGCTGACCGGGCTCGGCCTTGCCCTGCTCGCCATCGCCGCCGTCGTGCTCGCCGGCCGCTATGCGCTGAATCCGTTCTTCCGGCTCCTCGCCAAGGCCGGCGCCAAGGAGGTGATGACCGCGGCCGCGCTGCTCGTCGTGCTCGGCGCCGCCCTGCTGATGGAAAAGGTCGGGCTCTCCATGGCGATGGGTGCCTTCCTCGCTGGCGTGCTGCTGGCGGATTCGCATTTCCGCCACGAGCTCGAAGCCGATATCGAGCCCTTCCGCGGCGTGCTGCTCGGCCTGTTCTTCATGGCGGTCGGCATGTCGATCGACCTGAAGCTCGTCGCCGAGAACGCGCTGCTGCTGGCGCTGGCAGCACCGCTCCTGGTGCTGTTCAAGATCGCCGCTGCCGCGGCGATCCTGCGCGCCTCCTGCTCCTCGACGAGCGAGGCGATCCGGGCCGGCGCCCTGCTCTCGCCCGCCGGCGAATTCGCCTTCGTGCTGCTGCCGCTCGCCGCCTCGCTCGGCCTGCTCGACGAAAGGCAGGGCGCGCTGGCGACGGCGATCGCCGCGCTCAGCATGCTGATCGGCCCGATCGCCGCCAAGCTGATCGATCTCTGGCTCGCCGCCAACGCACCGCCGCCCGAGGAGATCGAGGAGACCTTCGACGGCGTGACGCCCTCGGTGCTGGTCATCGGTTTCGGCCGCTTCGGCCAGGTGGTGACGCAGGCGCTGCTGCTGCAGCATCTCGACGTCACCATCATCGATTCCGATATCGAGCGGATTCGTTCCGCCGCGAAGTTTGGCTTCAAGATCTATTATGGCGACGGCACCAGGCTCGACGTGCTGCGCGCCGCCGGCGCCGGCAAGGCGAAGGTCGTGTGCATCTGCATCGACGACCGGCAGGCGGCGCTGCGCATCGTCGAGATGGCCAAGGTCGAATTCCCTTCCGTGCGCATCCATGCCCGCGCCTATGATCGCGTCCATGCGATGGATCTGATGCGCCTCGATGTCGACTACCAGATGCGCGAGACCTTCGAATCGGCCCTCGGCTTCGGCCGGGTGACCTTGGAAGCGCTCGGCCTGAGCTATGAGGAAGCCAGCTTCGTGATCGAGCATGTGCGCGACCGCGATGCCCAGCGCATGGAGATCCAGTTCAGCGAGGGCGTCGCCGCCGGCCTCGAGAAGGTACCGCGCGTCACGCCCGAGCCCATCATCGCGCCGAAGGGCAAGTCGAAGGCGCTCACCAAGGAGACGCAGGACGTCATCGAGGATGGCGGTGCCGAGATAGCGGTCGGCGGGGTCGGGGAACCGGCCGAGTGAACGCGCCCACGAAACCCTCGCAGGCCGTTTTCGTCAGCGGCTCGACGTTCCGCCATGTCGCGGTGATGACGGCGACCGCCTCGGTCGGCCTGATCGCGATCTTCGTCGTCGACTTCCTGTCGCTGCTCTACGTCTCGCGCCTCGGCCGGCCCGAGGCAACGGCGGGTGTCGGCTACGCGACGATCGTGCTCTACCTGATGATCTCCTTCAATGTCGGCCTGATGATCGCGGTGAGCGCGCTGACGGCGCGCGCGCTCGGCGCTGGCGACCGCGAGGGCGCGCGGCGGATGGCCGGCTCGACACTCACGGTGATGGCGATCGCCGGGCTGGCGCTCAGCGTCGTCATGCTGCCGCTGCTGCCCTGGTTGCTGCCCAAGCTCGGCGCTCAAGGCGAATCACTGGCCGTCGCGACCTCCTTCCTGTGGATCACCCTCCCGTCGAACGCGCTGATGGCGCTCGGCATGGGCCTGTCCGGCGTCCTGCGCGCCGTCGGCGACGCCAGGCGGGCAATGTATGTCACCCTCGCCGGCGGCATCGTTACGGCGGCTCTCGACCCGCTCCTGATCTTCGGCCTCGGCCTCGGCCCGGATGGCGCCGCCTGGGCGACCGTGTTCTCGCGCGTCGTCTTCCTCGCCGTCGGCTTCCACGGCGCTCTTCGCGTCCACCGGATGATCGCACGGCCAAATTTTGCAGCCCTGCGCCGCGACGTGCGGCCGACCTTCGCGATCGCGGCCCCGGCGATCATGACCAACCTCGCCAATCCGATCGCCAATGCCTGCTTCTTCGGCATCATCGCCCGCTTCGGCGATCAGGTCATCGCGGCGAGCGCGATCATCGATCGGCTGGTTCCCGTCGCCTTCGGTGTGCTGTTCGCGTTGTCCGGCGCGGTCGGGCCGATCCTGGCGCAGAACTGGGGCGCGCAGCGCTATGACCGGATGCGCCGCGCACTGACCGATTCCGTCGTCTTCGCTGCGGCCTATGTTGCGGTCGCCGGCCTGCTGCTGGCGCTGCTGCGTCACCAGATCAGCGCGCTGTTCGGCACCAGCGGCGAAACCGCCGAGCTCGTCGCCTTCTTCGGCCTGATCGCCGGGCCGATGTGGCTCTTCGTCGGCGCGCTCTTCGTCGCCAACGCGGCCTTCAACAATCTCGGCATGCCGTTCTATTCGACCCTGTTCAGTTGGGGCCGCGCCACGCTCGGCACGGTGCCCCTCGCCTGGCTGGGGGCGCAATATGCCGGCCCCAAGGGCGCGCTCGCCGGGGCGGCGCTGGGCGCGGTCCTGTTCGGCATCGCCGCGCTGGTCACCGCCTATCGCGGCATCGCCCGGCTCGAGCGCGCGGCCCGGATGGCTGCGAGACCGTCGCTTGCCTGACGGCGACCGGCTGCTATCGTCGATTCCGTGAGTTGGCGGGCTCGTCCCGCGAGGGAGCGCGCCATGATGAATCTCTTCGAGATGATGCAATCGGCCCAGAACGGCCAGGCCATGCAGAACCTGGCCCGGCAATACGGGCTTTCGATGCAGCAGACCCAGTCGGCGCTCGACGCTCTGCTCCCCGCCTTCTCGATGGGGCTGCAGCGCCAGACCCAGAACCCCTATGCCTTCGGCAACCTCGCCCAGATGATGACGGCGACGCCCTTCGGCCAGATGTACGACAGCGACGGCGACGGCATTCCCGACCGGGCGATGCCGATGGGCCAGGACGTGATGAGCCAGCTCTTCGGCTCGAAGGAGGTCGCCAACGCCGTTGCCGCCCAGGCCGCGGCGACCAGCGGCGTCGGCCAGGCGGTCCTGAAGCAGATGCTGCCGGTGATCGCCTCAATCCTGATGGGCGGGCTGTTTAAATCGGTGAACAATCAGGGGCTCGGCGGCATTCTCGGCCAGTTCGCCGAGATGATGCGTGGCCAGATGCCTGGGCAGCAGCCCCAGGCCCCGCAGGCGAACCCCGCCAACCCGCTGGAAGCGATCCTCGGCGGCATGTTCGGCGGGCAGAGGCCTCCGACCGGCCAGGCGCCGGGCGGCGGCCCGTTCGGCGGCGGCGCCATGCCGGGGATGCCTGCCGACATGGGCAATATCTTCGGCCAGATCCTCGGCGGCATGTTCGGTGGTGCGCAGGGGCAAGCCCCGGAGAGCAGTCCCAGCCCGGCGCCGCAGTCCCGCCGGCCGGCGCCTGCGCCCGAGCCGGACGAGCCGCCCCCGTCCTCCGGAGAGACTGGGCCGGGCTCGATCGGCCTCGATGCGCTCAACCAGATGTTCGAGCACGGCCGCCAGGTCCAGGCGGGCCAGCAGGACGCGCTGCGCTCGATCTTCGAGACGATGCTCGGCGGCGGCCAGCGCAAGGCCTGAGCCCATAAGCAAACGGCCACCCGAAGGTGGCCGTCATCAATTCCAGTGATGCCGCCTATGCTCAGGCGCGGCGGCGTTCATCCCATTCATAGGCCTCACCCGCGACCGGCGTGCCGGTCAGCATCACGGCATCATCGCCGGTGCGGAAGCTCGCGACCAGCTCGTTGAGACGGCGAATCTGGCCGCTGAGCGAGCCTGCGGAAGCGGCGCTCTCCTCGGCGAGCGCGGCATTCTGCTGGGTCATCTCGTCCATATGGGCGACGGTCTGGCTCATCTCGTCGATACCGTTGGCCTGCTCGGCGGACGCCGCCGAGATGTCCGAGACCGTCGCCGAGACCTTTTTCGAAGCTTCGACGATCCGGCTCAGCGCCTCGCCGGCGGCGCGCACCAGCCCGACGCCCTGCTCGACCTCGACGCCCGACTGAGCGATCAGTGCGGTGATGTCCTTGGCGGCTTCGGCCGAACGCTGAGCCAATGTGCGCACTTCGCTGGCGACCACGGCGAAGCCCTTGCCGGCGTCGCCAGCGCGGGCCGCCTCGACCGCTGCGTTCAAGGCGAGCAAGTTGGTCTGGAAGGCGATCTCGTCGATCACCGAGGTGATGTCGGAGATTTTCTTCGAGGCCTGCTCGATCCGCGCCATGGCCTCGACCGCCTGGCTGGCGACGGCGCCGCCATTGACCGCGACACCGGTCGCCTCGTTGGCGAGCTGGACAGCCTGGCGCGAAGCCTGCGCCGAGGCCTTGACCGAGGCGGCGAGTTGCTCGGTGGTGGCGGCCGTCTGCTCGAGCGAGGAGGCCTGCTCCTCGGTGCGCTTCGAGAGGTCGTCGGCGCCGGAATTGATCTCGCGCGCGGCATTGCCGACATCGGCGGAGGTCGCCTGGATGGTCGCGATCGTCTGCGCGAGATGGCTGACGGCGCTGTTGAAATCCTGCTTCAGCGCGGCATAGTCGGCGGCGACCTCGTCCTCGACGCGGACGCTGAGATCGCCTTGTGAAAGCCGGGTCAAACCCTCGGCCAGGGCCCTGACCACGACCGCCTGCTCGGCCGCAAGGCGCTGCTGCATCGCCGCGGCGCTGGCGCGTTCGGCATCGGCTGCAAGACGCTGCCGCTCGGCTGCGGTGCGGCCAGCTTCGGTCTCGCTCTCGAGGCGCTGGACGGCGAGGCCGTTCTCCTTGAACACCTGGACGGCGCGGGCCATTTCACCGACCTCATCCTGGCGGCCCTGGCCCTCGACCTCGCCGGCATAGTCGCCATTGGCGATCTGGCCCATGCGGAGCTTGAGCCGCTCCAGCGGACGCGTAATAGCTGCGCTGGTCAGAATCGCGCCACCGATCAGGCCGAGCAGTGCCCCTGCGAGGCTCAGGCCGATGACGATCAGGTTGACGCGATCAGCGTCGGCGGCAAGCGCTTCGGAGGCCGCCTCCGTATCCTTCTTGATCTCGCCATTGACCTTGGCGGCAGCGCCGGCGATCTCGCCGATCGTCTTGTCGAGCTGGGACATGATCGAGAGCGCCGGCAGGTCTTCGTCGCGGGCAGCCTGGGCAATGATCTGGTCGATGTCGGACTTCGCCGCCTGCAGGCGGCGGCTCAACTCGTCGAAGCTCTCGGCCCGCTGCGGGAAACTGATCTTGGCCTCGACCAGCGCCTGCTGCGAGGCCGCATAGGCGGTCTTCACCTTCTCGATGCTGGTCCCGTTCTGCTTCATGAACTCGGGATAAGCGATCGCCTGGTAGAGATTGCCGACGATCTCGGTCATGGCGCTGGCGGCGCGGGCGGAGTCGAGGATGGCCGTCGCGCGCTGGGAGACCAGGTCGGCGTAGGTCTTCTCGATCCTGCCGAACTCGAATGCGCCGTAGACGGCCGAGCCGATGCCAATCGCTCCCATGACCAGCATCGGGATGGCGATCTTGGTCCTGATCCTCAGATCATGAAGCCGAAAGCGGAAGCGTCGCATGGAAAACCCCGGGGCGAGGGATCGGGGCGCCGAAGTCGGCGCAATGCGGCGCAAATGTGGTCGAACTTGCTGAATGAAGCGTTACGATGCGTGCCAACCGGTTAACGATCGCATGCGGGCACAAAAAAGGGCGGCAGCCGAAGCCACCGCCCGCAGGGACGCGTCACGCCAAGGGGTCAGGCGTTGCACGCGATCTTGATGTCCTTGGCGCTCGGCCGCGGCGCGGCCTGGGTCACCACCGGCCGTCGAACCCCGGCCTCTCGCCGGCTCGCGGCCGCAGACTGCTGCTGGTCGGAGCGGGCCTGCAGCACACTGGACGGGTCTTCCAGCCAGGAGGTCGCAAGCGCGCCGGCGATATCGGAACGAACGAGGCCGATATCCTTCAAGCCGCGCTCATCGAGCTCGCTGAGACGCATCACCTCTCGGCGGTGCACGAAGGCGCGCACCAGATTTTTCGTGCCCGTAACCGTGTGAGCGGCAGCACGCGCCGCGCCGCCGGAAACGGCAGACAAGGTCTTCGTGACGAAGGTCATGACCAGCATGACAGCCTCCTCGGGGTTGGACGGTCGATACTCCACCCGGGCTGCGACACAGGCCGGCAGGAGCGGGATAGTGACCAAAGGATAACTCTGCTCTGGTCATCAGCCAAACGAATGGTTATGATGGTTGACACAACCGATCTTGATGAACCTCTGGGAGGAGGCCGGCATGGCCCATGTGCTCGACGCCGATCAGCTCAAGACCTTCGTCGCCATCTCCGACACCGGCTCCTTCACCCGCGCCGCCGAGATCGTCTTCAAGACGCAATCGGCCGTTTCGATGCAGATGAAGCGGCTCGAAGAGCGTGTCGGCCGGCCGCTCTTCGGCCGCGACGGCCGGCACGCCAAGCTGACCGAGGATGGCGAGCGCCTGCTCGACTATGCCCGCCGCATCGTCCGGCTCAATCTCGAATGCGTCGCGAGCTTCACCGAGGCCGATCTCAAGGGCCGCATCCGGCTCGGCGTGCCAGACGACTATGCCGATCGCTATCTGCCGGAAATCCTGGCGCGCTTCGCCCGCTCGAACCCGCGCACCGAGGTCACCGTGGTCTGCGAGCCGACGCCGATGCTGGCGGAGCGGATCGGCACCGGCGACATCGACCTTGCAATCATTACCCATGTCGAGGGTCGCGGCCAGGGTGAGATCATCCGGATCGAGCCCCTGCTCTGGGTGACCTCGGCCCGCCATTGCGTGCACGAGGAAGACCCGTTGCCGCTGGCGCTGGGACGGCCGACCTGCAACTGGCGCCAGGCGGCGGTCGAGGCGCTGGAGAGCAAGGGCCGGCGCTTCCGCGTGCTCTATGCCAGCTGGAATTCGACCGCGGTCGGCGCGGCCGTGGTGGCAGGCCTCGCTGTTTCTGTGCTTCCGGAGAGTGCGGTCAGGCCCGGCATGCGCATCCTGGGACCGGGGGAAGGCTTCTCCACCCTGCCCTCCTGCAAGATCGGCCTGCTACGCACCAGGCACGACCCGTCGATCCTGTCGAATGCGCTCGCCGAGCACATCATCCAGAGCCTGGACAATCTGCAGAGCTTCAAGGTGGCGGCGGAGTAAGGGCCGCGGCGACGGTCTCACTTCTGGCGGCCACGCAGATTCACGGTGTAGGCGCGGAAATCCGTGGTGGTGAAGCCCCACTTTTGCGCGAAGCCGAGAATGATCGGCTTGTGCGTATAGGTCGCGAGCACGGCCACGCCGGAATCGTCGTTGGCGAGCATCGCCAAGGCATCCGAGTTCATGTCGGCAGGCAGAAATGTCATCGTACCAGCCATGTTGTCGATCTTGTCTTTGAGCCTCGTGAAGGAAGCCGCGCTGATCTGCACGTCCGTGAGCTGAGGAGTGATGTTCACCCGCCTATCGCCGAGAGCGAGCGGAAAGTCTGTACGGCACGAGCTGCTGTCGGGGCATGCGGCCAAAACCTGCGCAGCCTCCGCCGTAATGCGATGAAGATCCCGGTGAACCGTGATCATCTGGATGACATCGACGGCGCCGGACAGCAGCATGAACATCATGGTACTGATCAGGGCGAACTCGATCGCCGCCACCCCGCGCTCGTCGCTGGCGATCTCACGCCGCCGGCTACGCCGAAGCAATTTTGGGAACGCCTTCATCACGAACGCCTCGCATACAGGGCCGTGGCGCTGATGCTCAATTGCGGAAGCCCCGGCACGAACGTCACGACCGGCGCTTTTGCCCGCATCAGCATCGGCGTTCCCACGACGGCGGCAACGAACACTGTTCCCGATATCGCCTGCTGGGCCGTCGAGTAGCTGGCCAGCGGCTGGGCCTCGACAAGCAGATTGGTGGCGCAATTGTCGAGCACGAACATTCGTCCGCAGATCTGCGTGACGGCCCCGGACCGGTTTCCGGCATAGGTCGCCGCGGTCTTGCCGGTCGCGGCTTCGGAAACCGCGTCGTGCAGATACATCTGCGCCATGAAGACCAGCGCAAACTGGATGATGCCGAGCAGCAGGGTCACGAACACCATGCCGATGAAGGCGAACTCAACCGCCGTCGAACCCGCCATATCCCGGCGGAAAACGCCCAGCCTCGCCGCCAGGCGCCTTGGATTCAGCTGAAGAACGAGCCCTTTCGACATCACGACACCAGCTTACGGGCATATGCCGCTGCAAAAGCGGATGTAGTCGATCAGGCCGCCATAGGTGTCCTCCCGGCCAGCGGCCTGGAAGAAGATGCGATAGGTCCCTTTGGTCGTGACTTTCAGAGGAATCTTGCGCTCGGTCCACTTGTCGGTGTGCACGCAGACATCGACCTGGTCGGTGGCCTTGTCCACGTCTTTGGCGGGCGTGGCATAGGCGCCCGACTTCTTCTGCTGGAAAAAGACCTCGATGCGGTTGGTCTGATCATCCCACTTCGCCAAGGCGAGTTCGTTCCATTTCGTCGTGGAATCCGTCTTATAGGCGCACAGGGTCTTGCCGGCATAGTCGGGATTGCGGACGCGCGAGATGTACCAGTAGCTCAGCTCGTAGTCGCCAATCTCGAGCTGCGGGTTGGTCCCGAATTCGCGCCACATGTTGGAATTGGTCTTGCAGCCCGACGTGTAGCAGTGCGAGTCCAGCTCGGCGAAGAAATTGCCGAAGCGGATGGTGTTGGCCGCAAGCTCGGGAATGCCGTTGATCTCGATGCCGCCCTTGCCGCTCTGCGTCGTCCAGCCATTCCAGTTGTTCAGGACGGTCCAGCTGTTCGAGGCGACATTGTGATTGTTCTCGAAGGATTCGCTGAACAGGACCTTGCCGGGGGGCGTGCCCGATCCCGACACCACAACGTTGCAGTTACGCTCGGCTCCCACCGAAATGCTCGCATAGCCGAGGATGCCGCCGAAGGCGTTGGCGCTGGCCGCAGTCACGGTAATGGTGATGACGTCGTTCGCGATCGTGCTTGAAACCGCAACGCCGCTGACCCCGTTGATCGCGGCGTCGGTGATCTTTTTGTTCGTGATCTCGTTGACGACCGGCTTGTAATCCTGATTGGGGTTGGCACCCGTCTGGCTCTTCCGGTAGCCAACTTCCTGCCCTGCGTGTTGGCAGGCGAGTTCGACCGCGCTGGCAATGCGTTGCCGACGAGAGGCCGCCTGACTGTAGTCGATGCCGCCGCCGACCGCGAGCATGGTTGCTGG
Organism: Allobosea sp. Tri-44; assembly: GCF_004123845.1. GTDB lineage: Bacteria > Pseudomonadota > Alphaproteobacteria > Rhizobiales > Beijerinckiaceae > Allobosea. The sequence continues at coordinate 831,976 of NZ_NBDP01000030.1, forward strand.
CGCCGCCAGGCCGAACATCAGCGCGCTGACGCCGCGTGCGTCCTTGAGGAACGATCGGAACAGGCCGGGCATCGGATGGCCTCGCAGGTGGCACAGGCAAGCAACGGGACGATTGCCTGGACGCTAGGCGCGCGGCGATTGAGAAAACCTTTCCAGAACCAGTGAATGTCACTGGTATCGCTGCGGAAACCGGCGAAACCGCGGAGTTCTCGGCCAACATGGTAAAATGCAGTTAAAACTGACCACGGAATGTGGCGGCCGAAGTCGCCGAAGCCCAAGATGGCCTCGCATCTCAGCCCTCAGTGCGCGGGCTATCGTCGGACTACTGGAGGCCGGGCAGCACGCCGGCATATTTCGCGGCGAGCGACGGACCAATTTCCCGGATGGCAGCGACCGCAGCAATTGAAATCAGAAACGCGATGAAGCCGTATTCCAGCGCGGTCGCGCCGCGGCGATCGCGCAGGAAGTCGAGAACCAGGGCGGAGAAGCGTGCCATGGCCGCAGATTAGCGCCAAATCCCGGACGATTGGTTAATCCGAAGCCCGAAACGCGCCGGTTCGTCTTCGCCTGATCTCGAACCCGCCGGCTAGAGCATGTCCGCGTTTCCTTGAATCGCGGACATGCTCTAGCTCTTTGTTTTATTGCATTTTCTTCACGCGAACCGGTGTCCACTTCGCTCGAAAATGCTCTAGAGGGCGAGCTCCGGGAAGACCGGCTCGACCTTGCCGCCCCAGGCGCCCTGCTCGCGGACAGCCAGGCGCTCGGCGAGCGTGCGGCCGCTCTGGGCGATCGCGACGATCGGGTCGAGATACTGTGTCTCGTCGCGGCCCTGTGCGTCGAGGCGGGCCCGGCGGGCGAGGCCCGCGCGCGACAATTCCACGACCTCGCGGGCCAGTTCCCGCAAGGCGCGTGTCCCGATCCGGGCATTGAGCCCGGCCTTCGGCACGGTGTCGCGCAGCTGCTGGCGCTCCTCTGCGCTCCAGCCCTTGACCAGGTCCCAGGCCGCCGAGAGCGCGACGTCGTCGTAGAGCAGGCCGACCCAGAAGGCCGGCAATGCGTTCAGCATCTCGACCGGGCCGGCATCGGCGCCGCGCATCTCGATATAGCGCTTCAGCCGCGCCTCCGGGAACAGAGTTCCAAGATGGTTGACCCAGTCCGACATGGTAGCGCGCTCGCCGGGCAATTGTGCCAACTTGCCAGCGAGCAGGTCGCGGAAGGAGGCGCCGGCGACGTCGTGATAGGTGTCGCCGCGCTTGACGAAATACAGGGGAACGTCGAGCGCCCAGTCGACATAGCCCTCGTAGGACATGCCCTCGTCGAAAGCGAAGGGCAGCATGCCGGAGCGGGCATTGTCGGTGTCGCGCCAGATCTCGGAGCGCATCGACTGGAAGCCGTTGAGCCTGCCCTCGCTGAACGGCGAGGCGGCAAAGAGCGCCGCCGCCAATGGCTGCAGCGCGAGCGAGACCCGCAGCTTGCGGACCATGTCGGCCTCGCTGGCGAAGTCGAGATTGACCTGGACCGTGCAGGTCCGGAACATCATGTCGAGGCCGCGCGTACCGACCTTGGGCATGTAGTTCTTCATGATCGTATAGCGCCGCTTCGGCATCATCGGCGTCTGTTCGCGCGTCCAGAGCGGCGAGTGCCCGAGCGAGAGGAAGCCGATGCCGTGCGGCTCGGCGACAGCCTTCAGATCGACGAGATGCTGGTCGAGTTCCCGCGCCGTCTCATGCATGTCTGCAAGCGGCGCCCCCGAGAGCTCGAACTGGCCGCCCGGCTCGAGCGAGATCGCGCCACCGCCATCGGGACCGGCAAGGCCGATGATGTGACCGGCATCGAGGATCGGCTCCCAGCCGAGCCGGGCCTGCATGCCTTCGAGCAATTGCCGGATACCGCCGCTGCGGCCGGCTGTTGCGCCCTCGTAGGGAACCGGGCCGAGATCGTCGGTGTAGAACGGGAACTTCTCGTGCTCGGTGCCGAGCTTGAATTTGGAGGCCGGTTTCTCGCCCTGCGCGATCCAGCCGATGAGTTCGGCCTTCGAGCTGATCGGCGTCGAATCGGATACGTCGCGGGCCATGGGCGCTCCGGCATGCGTGCTCCGGCGCGCCGCCTGCCCTTTCAGGCAGCTGGAGAACGCTCCGGGTCGAACTGTGCAGCATGACAGGCAGGAGCGGACGCCCGCCGCGCCATGCGCTGAGGAGCGCCAGACATAGGCGAGCCGCGACAATCCGACAACGACCGCCAGCGCGTGCGAACGCGCTTCGACCTTGCATGAATGCATGCATGGCCGGGGATGCGTCAGGCGGCGCCGCGGAGCTGATTTGCCCCTTGCGGCACGAGCCCGTCTTCGTCCGCACGCGTCTGTGCGGCGATCCAGTCGGTCACGGCGACGAGACCTGCGGCCTGTCCACCGGCGCCGGCGCGCGCCTCCTCATAGACCGCGAGTTGCATGTCGGCACTTGTGCCGCCGGCGATGATGGTACGGCAATGGGCGAGATCGAGGCCGCAGCCGAGCGCGGCGGCGTCCTCGTCGAGCAGTGCCAGCACCTCGTCCAGAACCTGCCCGACCGGGAGCATGGCGCGGCGCTTCTCGCAGACGAAGCCGCCATGCAGGCCATAGCGCTGGGCCCGCCAGATGTTCTCTCCGGCGAGGGCGCGCGAGGCGGCCGTCAGATCGGAGTTGAGCCCGGGTTTGCGGGCGAGATGGCGCACGAGGCAACGATAGAGCGCGGCGATGGCGAGCGTGTCGTCGAGCCGCGTGCAGCTGTCGGCGACGCGCAGCTCCAGCGTCGGATGCTTCCGCGACGATCGGATCGCCCACCAGATGAAGCTGGAATCGCGCATGGCCCCCGACGCCACCATGGTGTCGACATAAGTCCGGTAGTCGGCGGCACTGGTGAAGAGCTCCGGCAGGCCGGTGCGCGGCAGCTCCGCATAAGCGCAGAGCCGATAGCCCATCAGGCCGGTGCGGCGGCCTTGCCAGAAGGGCGAGGAGGTCGAGAGCGCAAGCAGCAGCGGCAGAAAGGGCAGCATCCTGACCATGATCGAGATGCGCTGCTCCTCGTCCGGCACCTCGACATGGATGTGCAGGCCGCAGAGCTGGTTGCGGCTGCCGAGCATCTGCAGGTCGCGCATGATGCCGTCATAACGCTTGGCCTCGGTCGCGCGCTGGCGCGCCCAGGCGGCACTTGGATGGGTGCCGCAGGCAAGCAGGAGCATCTCATGCTCGCGCGCGAGCATGGCGAGATCCGAGCGCAGCCGCCGCAGCGACAGGCGCGCCTGGGCCATGTTCTCGCAGACCGGCGTCGCCACCTCGATCTGCGACTGCAGCATTTCGCGCTGCAACTCGTCCGGGAATGCGGCTTGCGCCGCCTCGATGAAATGCGGTGCGATCTTGCGCACGACGCCGCGGCTTTTTGCGTCGGACAGGAAATACTCTTCCTCGACGCCAAAGCGGTAGGCGCTGCTCACCATGATGTCTCTCCCCCGTGGCGACGCGCTCCGAAACGGAGCGGCGGCGCCAGACTGCCAGTCAATGAGTCGGAACTGCGACCGGTGGCGCAGTTTCCACGCCTAAACGCGGAACCGGTCGCCGCGTTCCGACCGGCAGCAAAGACACCGCCAATGCGCAAGCCACGGAGTTAGTTGGCGGACCAGTCGCCGAGTGTCGCCTGGACGATGGCGAGCGCCGCGACCGCCGCGGTGTCGGCCCGCAGGATGCGCGGCCCCAGCGACAGGCGCAGCGTCCGCTCGCGCCGGAGAATCAGCGCGCGTTCCGATTCGTCGAAGCCGCCCTCGGGACCGATCAGCACGGCCAACGGTCCGCGCGATGCGCCCTGCAAGGCAGCAATCGGACTTTCAGCACCGAGCGCCTCGTCGCAGAAGATCAGCAGCCGCTCCGGTTCGAGGGCGGCAAGCGCCGCGGCCAGTGGTTGTTCGGACCTGATTTGCGGCAGGGCCAGGATGCCGCACTGTTCCGCCGCCTCGACCGCATTGGCGGCGAGACGGTCGAGGTTGAGCCGCGAGACCTGGGTGAAACGGGTCAGGACCGGCTGGAGCACGCCCGCCCCCATCTCGACAGCCTTTTGCGCCATGTAATCGAGCCGCGCATGCTTCAGCGGCGCGAAGAGATAGCTGAGATCGGGCGCCGGCGGCTGCGAGCGAACCTGCTCCAGCGCCTCGAGGCTGGCCTGCTTGCGCCCCTCTGCGCGGATCGCGCAGAGCCATTCGCCATCGCGGCCGTTGAAGACCAGGATGGTATCGCCGCCGCGCAATCTGAGGACGTTGAGCAGGTAATTGGCCTGGTCGCGCGCGAGCTCCAGCACGGCTTCCGCCGCCAACGGCGCCTCGCTAAACAGCCGGTGCTTGGTGAAATCCCGCATACGAACCCAATCCGATATCCACAAGAATGGCGCGAAAGTCGCCACAATCCCGCGCTATCGGCAAGTGGAACATGGCGAAATGCGAGCCAGCGCTTGTTGGCGCATGGCTCTCACTGTTATGGAAAAGCCCGCAACGCCGGGACGGGCGTAGATTACGGGACAAGAGCGGAGCGGATGATGCGGCGATACGCGACCCTGAAGCTGGCTGCGGCCCTGGCTAGCCTGGGCCTGGCCGAGCCGGCCTTGGCGCAGGCGCCGTCGGGCTGTGAGAACCTGCAGAAGCTCATGCAGGAGCGCCAGTCGATCGTGGGGCAGCTCAACGCCTCCACCAAGGCGAAACGCAAAATGACGCCGCAACAGGCCTGCGGCACGTTCAACCGGCTGGTCGGCAACGGCAATGCGCTGATCAAGTTTGCCACCGCCAATCAGGATTGGTGCCAGATTCCGGCGACCTTCGTTGATGGCATGAAGACCGACAACGAGAAGGCCGATAATTTCCGCGGCCAGGCCTGCAACGCGGTGAAGCAGCAGGCGGCGATGCAGCGCAAGGCGCAGCAGCAGGCGCAGCAGCGGCAAGGTGCCAACCCGTTTGGCGGCGCCGACTCGATCACCGGCGGCGCGATGCGCGTGCCGCAGGGCGCGCTCTGACGCTGCGGGCGCCACGATGGCGCCTCCCCTCACCGATGCGCCACTTCCCGACGCGCTGACCGGGCATTGGGTCGACACCAAAGCGCCGAAGCGTCTGCGGCCCTATCTCAAGCTCGCCCGGATCGAACGCCCGATCGGCTGGCAGCTGCTGCTGCTACCGTGCTGGTGGTCGGCCGGGCTCGCCGCGATCGCAGCCGGGCTGCCCTTTCCCAATCTCTGGCACTGCCTGCTCTTTCTGATCGGCGCGGTCGTGATGCGCGCCGCCGGCTCGACCTTCAACGACATCGTCGACCGCAAGCTCGACGCGCAGGTGGCGCGCACGCGCGGCCGGCCCCTGCCGTCAGGCCAGGTCAGCGCGAAGGCTGCCGCCCTCTTCATGGTCGGATTGTCGCTGGTCGGCCTTATGGTTCTGCTGCAGTTCAACCGCTTCACGGTGATCGCCGGCATCGCCTCGCTGGCGATCGTCGCGATCTATCCGTTCATGAAGCGGATCACCAACATGCCCCAGTTCGTGCTCGGCCTTGCCTTCTCATGGGGCGGGCTGGTCGGCTGGAGCGCGGTGTTCGGCCGGCTCGATCCGCCGGCCTATCTGATCTATGCCGCCGCGGTGTTCTGGACGATCGGCTACGACACGATCTACGCGATGCAGGACATCGAGGACGACGTGATCGCCGGGATCAAGTCGAGCGCGCGCTATTTCGGCGCCTTCACCCAGCAGGCCGTCGGAATCTGCTATGGCGCGACGATCGCGCTCGCCGGCGTCGCCGCCTGGCTTGCCGGGGCTGGCTTCGTCGCCTTCATCGGTCTTGGACTGTTCGCGCTCCACCTGGGCTGGCAGGTCTACAGCATCGCCGGCGCCGATGGGCGTAACGCGCTGATGCTGTTCCGGTCCAATTGGAATGCCGGCCTGATCCTGGCGGCCGGCTTCGCGCTCGACGCGCTGGTCTCTTTCGTCTTCTAGAGCCGGATGATTTCAGTTGGAATCGCAAGGCGATGCCAACTGAAATCTGAATCCGTCTCTCATCAAAGGATTAGAGCAGGATCGATGCGAAAAACCGGTTCCCACTTTTTCGCATCCTGCTCTAGGACAGGATCTCGCCCCGGATCACCACCGGGCGCTCGGCAAGGCGGCCGGTCTTGCGCCTCGTCAGGAAGCGCGGGCGGCGCCCGGCCAGCAGGGCGTGACGCCGACGAATGCGGGTCGGCCCCAGAGCGAGCCGGCCGATTTGCGGGTAGGGTTCGGTGATCGCGCCGTCGCCGGTTTCGAGCAGGAGCGGCAGGCCGCTGGCGCGGCCGGCATCGCGCCAGACGGCAATGGCGTCGTCCTGATCGAGCACGGCGACGATGACGGAGCGGCCGTCGCCTGCGGTCAAAGCGAGCTGGAAACGGTCATCGTCGGCGATCGCGCCACCAGCGAGGCGCAGCGCGATGCCACGCCAGCCGGCGCCGCCGCGCAGGATGCGCACCGGGCCGATGCGTTCGATACGGGGGCCGTCCTGCTGCAACGGCGCATTTGCCGGCTGCGGGGACTGTCCGTTCTGATTCTGTGCGCCACCGGGGTAGACGGGCGCGCGCCCGCTCTCCCCGGTGGCCGGCGTGACGCTGGCCATCGGTTTTAACGCCTCTCTTCAATCCCTGCCGCCCGGAACCCTCTGTCGATGCGGGGTTCTCGTGCTTACAGGGAGGAGAGTGGCCGGAAGGATTGTCCGAGCGCTTAAGAGCTTGGGTTAAACAAAGGTGTTGAAGCGGTTTTCAGCCCGACACCGGCCGCTTTCCCGGATGATGCTTGACGGAATCTTTCGGGCGGCCCCGGTTTTTTTCCTTGTTCCGTCGCACTCTCCGGCCATAACGGGACATGATGCAATCTTCTCCACTGCCAATCGCCGAGGATATGCTGCCCGCGGTCGAGGCCTCCTGCCGCGAGGCCGGCCAGCTCGCTCTCGACCTGTTCCGCCCCGGAGCGCAGACGGCTGCCAAAACCTGGTCGAAAGCCGGCGGCTCACCGGTGACGGAAGCGGATATCGGCGTCGACACCTTCCTGCATGTGCGCCTGTCGGCGCTGCTGCCGGACGCAGCCTGGCTCTCCGAGGAAACGGTCGACGATGCGCTGCGCCTGTCGCGCCGCTTCGTCTGGGTCGTCGACCCGATCGACGGCACCCGCGCCTTCATGACCGGCTCGCCCGACTGGGCGGTCTGCGTCGCCCTGCTCGACGAGGGCAGACCCATACTCGGCGTGGTGCACGCCCCTGCAGGCCCTACGACCTATACGGCGATCAGCGGCGGCGGCGCCATGAGCAACGGCAGGCCGATCCGGACACGCGCGGTCGACACGCTCGCCGGCGCACGCATTGCCGGACCGAAACCGATGCTCGATGCGCTGGCACGCCTGGAGAGCTTCATCCCTGCCGACAAGATCCCGTCGCTGGCGCTGCGCCTCACCCGCATCGCCGACGGCACGATCGATGCCGGGCTGGTCTCGCCCGATGCACGCGACTGGGACCTTGCCGCCGCCGACCTCGTCCTCAGCGAAGCCGGTGGACAGGTCACGACAGGCGAAGGTGAGGCCATGCGCTATAATCGCGAGGTGCCGATGCACGGCATGCTGGTCGCGTCCGGAAGCAGCCTCGTCACTCCGCTCGCGCAAGCCTTGCGCCGCCTGCGCGAAAGCCAGCCGCAGCGCAGTTGAGTGCCGCGCAACGCTGCTAGCGTCACGGTACAACGAAAACTGCCGGAAATAACCGCATTTTCTTGCTGAACGGGCCTCGCGCGCGAACTGCGGATGGCTTATCTGATCGCACGGCAAAAATGCAGCTGAGGCAAGCCGGAGCGGGTCCGGCAACGCCTCGGCGTGTTTTCGCCAGATATTTCAAGACACAGGCCGGAGACGGATGATGAGCGCGAGCCAGGACAACAAGCAGCTGCTGCACCTCGTGATCGGCGGCGAGCTGAGCTCGCTCGACGGAGTCGAGTTCAAGGATCTCTCCAAGGTCGACATCGTCGGCGTCTACCCCAACTACGCTGCCGCTCATGCCGCCTGGAAGGCGAAGGCGCAGGCGACCGTCGACCAGGCCCAGACCCGCTATTTCGTCGTGCACCTGCACCGCCTGCTCGATCCGTCGACGAGCCAGCACTGACGATAAAAGACGCTGCCAGACCGGTTCGATGGGATTTTCCCTGCTCAAGACGAAGTTCGCACAGGAGGCGCTCGGCCGCAGCCTCGCCTTCTATCTGCGCCTGGTCAGACGCACGAACCGCTTCGTCGTCGAGCCGGCCGACATCTATGAGCAGGTCCGCGGCGAGCTGCCGCTGATCATCGCGATGTGGCACGGCCAGCACATCATGATCCCGTTCGCCCGGCCGGACTGGATGCCGTCCTTTTCGCTGGTCTCGCGCCATGGCGACGGCGGCTTCAACGCCGTGGCGCTGCGCGAGCTCGGCATCGGCGCGATCCGCGGATCGGGGGCCTCGGGCAAGAAAGTCCGCGAGAAGGGCGGCGCACCGGCCTTCCTCGCAATGATCAGGCGGCTCGCCGCCGGCGACACCATGGTGCTGACCGCCGATATTCCCAAGCGCGCGCGCGTCTGCGGTCCCGGTATCGTCCAGCTGGCGCGGGCCTCGGGCCGGCCGATCCATCCGATCGCGGTGGTGACCAGCCGGCGGATCGATTTCAACAACTGGGACCGCGCCTCGATCGGCCTGCCCTTCGGACGCGGCGCGATCGTCGTCGGCGAACCGGTCCGGGTCGCCCGGGACGCGGATGAAGCGACCTGCGAGGAAGCGCGGCTCGCCGTCCAGGCCGGGCTGGATGCCGTGCATGAACGCGCCTATGCGCTGATCGGCGCGCGCGATCCAGGCGCAGGCCTGCGCGAGGCCGCGGCCGCCAAGGCCGCTGCCAAGGCCAACGCCGCATGATCGGTCGCAGCTTCGTCATCAGCGCCTATCGCACGGTTTCGGCCCTGCTCGAGCCGGCCGCGGCTGGGCTACTGCTCTGGCGGCGCCGGCGCGGCAAGGAAGACCCGGCAAGGCTGTCGGAGCGACGCGGATATCCCAGCGTCGAGCGACCAGCGAAGACTCTGGTCTGGCTGCACGGCGCCAGCGTCGGCGAGACGGTGACGCTGCTCCCCTTGATCGAGCGCCTGCAGCGGCGCGGTCTCGCCGTGCTGGTGACCTCGGGCACCGTGACCTCGGCCCGGCTCCTGGCGCAGCGCCTGCCGGCCGGCGCGATCCATCAATTCCTGCCGCTCGATGTGCCGCGCTATATGCGGCGCTTCCTCGACTATTGGCGCCCCGATCTTGGCCTGATCTGCGAATCCGAGATCTGGCCGAACCTGATGATCGAAGCGGGCAAGCGCAGCGTGCCGCTCGTCCTGGTCAACGCCCGCATGTCGGAGCGCTCCTTCCAGCGCTGGTACAAATTCCCCAAGACTTCGCGCTATCTGCTCTCCGGCTTCGATCGTTGCCTGGCGCAGTCGCAGGAGGACGGGCAGCGCCTCGCCCAGCTCGGTGCGCCGCGCGTCAGCATCGCCGGCAACCTGAAATTCGACGTCCCGGCCCCGCCCGCCGATCCCAACACACTTGCTCTGCTTGACGGCCTGGCGGCGGGCCGACCGGTCTGGGTCGCGGCCTCCACGCACCCGGGCGAGGAAGAGGATGTGCTCGCCGCCCATCTCGGCGTCCGGGCGCATCTGCCCAAGCTCCTCACCATCGTCGTGCCGCGCCATCCCGATCGCGGCGGCGAGGTCGAGGCTCTCGCGAAGGCCAATGGCGTCGTCAGTGCCCGCCGTTCACTCGGGCAGCTACCCGAGCGCGACATCGACTTCTATATCGCCGACACGCTCGGCGATCTCGGCCTGTATTACCGGCTGGCGCCCGTCGCCTTCATCGGCGGCTCGCTCGCGCCGATCGGCGGGCATAACCCGATCGAACCGGCCAAGCTCGGCTGCGCCCTGCTGCACGGCCCGCTCGTCCACAAATCCGCCGACCTCTTCGCCGCCTTCGATGCCGGCGGCGGCGCGATTGAGGTCGCCGACCGGCAGGAGCTCGCCCAGGCGGTGCATCGCTGGCTCAGCGATCCGGCTGCGGCGCGCCAGGCCGCCCGGGCCGCGGCCCGAACCAGCACGGAGCTCAGCGGCGCGCTCGACCGGACGGTGCAGGCGATCGAGCCGCTGCTGCTGCGGGCCACGATCGGCCAGCGCGAGGCCACGGACTGATGCGCGCCCCGGGCTTCTGGTGGTGCTCGCCGCCATCCGCCCTCGCCCGGCTGCTGCGCCCGCTCGGGGCGCTCTACGGCGCGATCACGCTGAAACGAATGCGCCAACCGGGCGCGAACGCTGGTATCCCGGTGATCTGTGTTGGCAATTTCGTCGCCGGTGGCGCCGGCAAGACGCCGACGACGCTGGCGCTCGCATCCAGGCTCATCGCGATGGGCGAGACATCCTTTGCCCTGACGCGCGGCTATGGCGGCCGGCTCACGGGTCCGGTTCGTGTCGATCCGGCCCGGCACGTCCCCGCAGATGTCGGCGACGAGCCGCTGCTGCTCGCCACCCGCCTGCCGACCATCGTCGCACGCAAGCGGCCGGCCGGCGCGGCGCTCGCGCGCGGTTCCGGCGCCAGCCTCGTCCTGATGGATGACGGGCTGCAGAACCCTTCGCTGCACAAGGATCTGCGGCTGGCTGTCGTCGACGGCGCAGTCGGCGTCGGCAATGGCCTGTGCCTGCCGGCCGGGCCGCTGCGCGCACCGCTTGCAGGTCAGATGGAGCAGATCGACGCGATCGTCCTGATCGGAGACGGCTTGGCAGGAGACCATGTCGCCAACCAGGCACTCGCCGGCGGAAAACCAGTCCTGCGCGCGAAACTCACGCCACCAGCAAACATCCAGGCGGAGCTCGCCGATCTGCCGGTTCTGGCGGTCTCGGGAATCGGCCGGCCGGAGAAATTCGCGGCGACCTTGCGAGCGGCGGGAGCGCGGCTCGTCGGCGAACACGCCTATGGCGACCACCACGCCTATACGGCGGGCGATGTCATGGCGCTGATCGCCGAGGCGAAGGCGAAAGCCTGCTGCATCGCCGTCACCGAAAAGGACATGGTCAAGCTCGCGCCGCTCTGGCCGGCCACCGAGCGTTCGCTTCTGCTCTGTGTGCCGGTCACGCTGGTCTTCGAGGACGAGCCGGCGCTCGATGCGCTGCTGCGCGCGACGCTTGCGCGGGTCCGCTCAGCTACGGCCTGAGCGGCGGACCCGCAGCAGCACGGCTTCCGGCGAGGCATAGGCCTCCTGCCATTCCACCGACCAGTAGCGCAGATCCTCGAGCCGGATCACGGCGCCGGTGATGGCGCAGCGGACAAAGGCGCCGGGACGCACGACGCGGAACTCGCCGTGGCCGTAGTCGACCAGCGCTTCCGATCCGGAGGGGGGCAGGCGTTCGTTGATGTTCATCACGGAGCCGGACGATAGAGCGGCGAAGGGCTAGCGTAAAGGTTGCGACAGGACGCAACCACTTCTGAATCAACGCATTGTTCCAGAAGGGTCTTTCTGTGATAGCGTCAGTTACGATGATGTCCAGCCTGACCCGCGCCGTGGCCCTGGCGATTGGTCTTGTTACCCTGCTCGCGGTGCCCGCGATTGCCGGGGGCTATGAGCGCGTCCGCATTCCCCATGACGACTACCAGCTCGATGCGGTGCTGTTCCGCCCGCCGGGGCCCGGTCCTTTCCCAGCCGTCGTCGCGCTGCATGGCTGCGGCGGACTCTGGCGCGAGCCGGACAAGCTCTCATTGCGACACAGCGACTGGGGCGAGCGCCTGGCCGCGACGGGCCTGATCGTGCTGATGCCCGACAGCTACGGCTCGCGCGGACTCGGCTCGCAATGCGGCGTCAAGGACGTGACCATCCGCGCCAGCCGCGAGCGCGTGGGTGACGCGATGGCAGCGCGGCGCTGGCTGCAGGAGCGGCCCGATGTGCGCCGCGACGCGATCGCGCTGCTCGGCTGGTCGGGCGGCGGCTCCACCATCCTCGCCGCGATCCGGAAGGATCGCAGGCCCGCCGACCGCCAGCCCGATTTTGTGCGTGCCGTGGCGTTCTATCCCGGTTGCCGGACGCAATCGGAATCCGGCAGCTTCGAGGCCCGCCTGCCGACCCTGATCCTGATGGGCGATGCCGACGACTGGACGCCGCCCGCCCCTTGCGACTTCCTCGCCAAGGCCGCCCGCGCACGCGGCGAGCCGGTCGAGATCGTGCTCTATCCCGGAGCCGTGCATGATTTCGACCATCCGCGCCTGGACCGGCGCGAGAAGGAAGGCGTCGCCTATTCCGCCTCCGGTACCGGCAAGGTCACCGTGGGAACCGACCCGGCGGCGCGCGACGACGCAATCAGGCGGGTCAAGGCTTTCCTGATGGGCAAGTGACGCCCCCGGCCACCTTCCTTATGGACATGGCATCACGCGCTTCCTAGGCTTGTTCGTGGCTCTCAGCAGCTCCGCTGCAGCCCAAAAAGAAACATGCCACCAGGGGGAAGCTCAATGATCCGCTTGACCGGCGCCGCGGCAGCCATCTGCGCGCTCACCGCAACAGCCAGTGCACAATCCACCAAGGACATGCCGCCGCGAGTCGAGCTTCATGCCTTCCCGTCTCTCACCATCAGCGACAGCCAGTTCCTGGCGGGCGACGACAAGGGCAAGGACGTCACCCTGACTGGCGCCTTCAGTATCGCCCAGGGCTCCGGTCGCCTGCCGGTCGCTGTATTAATGCATGGTTCCGGCGGCATAGGCGGCAATATCGAACACTGGAAGCGCCAGCTCCACGCGGTCGGCGTCTCGACCTTCGTCATCGACGGCTTGACCGGCCGCGGACTGATGCGTGTCGGCGATAATCAAGCGGCGCTGGGTCGGCTCAACTTCATCCTCGACATCTATCGCTCGCTCGACATTCTGGCGAAGCATCCGCGCGTCGACCCGAACAAGATCGTAATGATGGGTTTCTCGCGCGGCGGGCAGGCGGCCCTTTATTCGAGTGTCAGCCGGTTCCAGAAGCTCTGGAACAGGAGTGGCGCAGACTTCGCCGCCTATGTCGTGTTCTATCCGGATTGCGCGACGACCTATCGCAACGATGCCGAGGTCTCCAAACGCCCGATCCGCATCTTTCACGGCACGCCCGACGACTATAACCCGGTTTCGCCCTGCAAAGCCTTCGTCGAACGCCTGAAGGCCCAAGGCGCGGATGTCCAGCTGACCGAATATCCGAATGCGCCGCATGGCTTCGACAATCCACTCGGGGCGAATCCGCCTGTCGCCGCGCGAGCCGATCAGACCGTCCGTCAGTGCCGTATCCGGGAAGACGACAGCGCCGCACTGATCAACGAAGCGACGAAAGTCCGTTTCACTTATGGCGACGAGTGCGTGCGCACGGGCCCGACAGTCGGGGCCGATCCGGAGGCGACCCGGGCAGCCACAAGCACGGTCATCGACTTCGTGACGACCGCCGTCGGCTCAAAATAGCGCGCGGCGGACGTTCAGCGCACCGAGGCTGCGAGCGTCACTGCCGGCTTGTCGCCCAGAAGCGAGCGGGCGATGTCCTGGGCGAGGCAAGCATAGCCGGCATCGCTCATATGGAAGCGGTCGCCGGCGAGCGCGGCCATGAAACCAGCCTCGTCCTGCTGATACCAGCCCAGCATCGCCTGATAGCGCGACAGCACCGGGACGGCCTGCGCGCGCGCAGTCTCGGCGATGGCGTCGACATAGGCACGGTAGCGCGCCGTCTCCTTGATGCCGGGGTAGAACTGCGGATCGAGGATGACGAGCCGGGTACGGACCTGCTTGGCAGCGGCGATGCCATCGGCGACGAGATTGCGGAAGGTGCCGAGATCGCCGCCGGTGACGGCGTCGTTGGTGCCGACCTGCCAGATCACCAGATCGTAGCGGCCTTCCACCAGAGCGCTCTTGAGGCGCGACAGTGTCTGCGGCGCGGTCTCACCGCCGATACCGGCATTGACCATCTCGATGGAGCGGCCGGACAGGCCCTCGCGGAGCAGCGTGCCGAGCCGGGCCGGATAGGTCTTGTCCTTGCCGCTGGAGCCGATCCCCTCGGTCGAGGACGAGCCGATGGCGAGAATGCGCAGAGGCGCGCCGCCCCTGTTCCAGGCCGAAGCGAGATCGATGGCATCGCGTGTGAGCGTCGACGGCTTGCAGATGAATTCGGAGGCGCTCGCCTGCTGGGACTGCAGGCCCGCGAACGCAAGCATGGCAAAGGCGCAAGCAAGGCCTGTCCGGAAACCGGCGAGCATCTAGGAGCATCCCCCAACCGCTATCAGTCAGCGATTAGCCAGAGCTAGCTGAACGCTATCTGAACGGGACGAGGCTCATCGAAAACCGTGGTGAACGCAGGTTTTCCGAATCTCAGAACAGATCGCCCTGCCCGCCACCTCCGGCCGCCTTGCGCCCGGGTTGTCGCGGCGCCGGCGGCGCGGAGGTTCCACCCGGCACGACGGCGCCAAAGCTGCCATCGGCAAGCGTGACCTGGAGGGCCAATCCCGGCCTTGCCGCGGCCGCGCTGCGCAAGAGATTGCCGTCTTCGTCGCGCACCAGCGCATAGCCGCGCGCCAGCACCGCCTGCGGTCCGAGCGAGGCGGCCAGCGCCCAGACGCTCTCCAGCCGGTCGCGGCGACGCTGGAGCTGGCGCGAGAAGGCGGCGACCGCGCGTGCGGCGACGGCATCCAGCCGATCTCCGGCACGGGCAATCCGATCACGCTCGGTGCGAAGAAGCGCGCCGCGAGCCGCCGCAAGCCGCTTGCCGAGCCCATCAAGGCGGGCGGCATGGGTTTTCAGCCGCGCCGCCGGCGACTGCGTATGAAGGCGGCGGTCGAGCTGGGCGAGACGCTGTTCGTAAGCACGGGCATTGCGCGCCAGTGCCGGGCCGAGCCGCGTGGCCGCGAGATCGAGCCGCTGGCGCGGCGCGGCCAGCAGGTTCTCCGCCGTCGGCAGTGCGCGGGCGAGCGCGCGCAGGTCGCTACGGCGACGTTCGGACAGGCGCAGCGTCGCGCCCGACAGCCGGCGCGACAGGTCGGTGACCTGCGCCAGCAATTCGGCACGCACCGGCACGACCTTCTCGGCCGCGCCGGTCGGCGTCGGCGCGCGCAGATCGGCGGCGTGGTCGATCAGGGTCACGTCGGTCTCGTGGCCGACGGCCGAGACCAGCGGGATCAGCGAGGCGGCGGCGGCGCGCACCACCACCTCCTCGTTGAAGCCCATCAGGTCTTCGAGCGAGCCGCCGCCGCGCGCGACGATGATCACATCCGGGCGCGGGATGCGGCCGCCTTCGGGGAGCGCGTTGAAGCCCGCGATCGCATTGGCGACCTCGGCCGCGCTGCTCTCGCCCTGGACGCGCACCGGCCAGACCAGGACATGGCGCGGAAAGCGTTCCTCCAGCCGGTGCAGGATGTCGCGAATGACGGCACCGGTTGGCGAGGTGATGACGCCGACGACGCGCGGCAGGAAGGGGATGAGCTGCTTGCGGCCGGCATCGAACAGGCCTTCGGCGGCGAGCTTCTTGCGGCGTTCCTCCAGCAGCGCCATCAGCGCGCCGATGCCGGCAGGTTCCAGCGAATCGATGATGATCTGGTAGCTCGACTTGCCGGCGAAGGTCGTGATCTTGCCGGTGGCGATGACCTCGAGCCCTTCCTGGGGCTTGGTCTTCAGCCGGCCGAACACGCCCTTCCAGATCACAGCGTCGATCTTGGCGTTGGCGTCCTTCAGCGAGAAATAGACGTGGCCGGAGCCGACCGGGCCGCGATAGCCGGAGATTTCGCCGCGCACGCGCACGAAGCCGAAGGCATCCTCCAGCGTGCGCTTGAGCGCGCCGGAGAGATCGGAGACCGACCATTCGGGGGCATTGCCGGGGGCTTGAGGCGATTCGCTGTCCATGGCGCGAACTTAGCGGCAGGAGGACGCAAGCAGAAGCGTTGCCCCGTCAGCCTGCGGCAGCTATTGCGCCTTTGAGCAAGCGGAGAGATGCGATGAACATTCTTCTGATCGGGTCCGGCGGGCGCGAGCATGCCCTGGCCTGGGCGATCTCGGCCTCGCCGCTCTGCGACAAGCTCTTCATCGCGCCCGGCAATCCCGGCACCGGCCAATGCGGCGAGAATGTCGTGCTCGACATCGCAAACCACCGCGCCGTCGCCGATTTCTGCAGACTGCAGGGCGTCGGCCTCGTCGTGGTCGGGCCGGAAGGCCCGCTGGTCGACGGCATCACCGATGATCTCGAGGCCGCCGGGATCAAGACCTTCGGCCCGTCCAGGGCAGCCGCGCAGCTCGAAGGCTCGAAGGCCTTCACCAAGGAACTCTGCGCCGAGTTCGGCATCCCGACCGCCGCCTTCGCCCGCTTCAGCGACGAGGCTACAGCCCGGGCTTACGTTGCGAAGACCGGAGCGCCGCTGGTGATCAAGGCCGACGGGCTCGCCGCCGGCAAGGGCGTGGTCATGGCCGAGACCATCGAGCAGGCCAATGAGGCGCTGGCGATGATGTTCTCGGGCGGACTTGGCGCCGCCGGCGCCGAGGTCGTGATCGAGGAATGGATGATCGGCGAGGAAGCCAGCTTCTTCGCGCTCTGCGACGGCACGCATGCGCTCGCCCTCGCCTCGGCTCAGGACCACAAGCGCGTCGGCGATGGCGACACCGGCCCGAACACCGGCGGCATGGGCGCCTATTCGCCGGCGCCGGTGATGACCAAGGCTCTGGAGGAGCGCGTCATGGCCGAGATCATCGCGCCAACATTGGCGGGCATGAACCAGCGCGGCGCGCCGTTCAAAGGCATTCTCTATGCCGGGCTGATGATCACGGCTGATGGTCCGAAGCTGATCGAATACAATACCCGCTTCGGCGACCCCGAATGCGAGGTGCTGATGCCGCGCCTGAAGAGCGACATCGTGCCGGCATTGCTAGCCGCGCGCGACGGCGTGCTGAACGCCGTCGATCTGCGCTGGTCGGAACAGGCGGCGCTGACTGTCGTGATGGCCGCAAACGGCTACCCAGCCACGCCGGAGAAGGGCAGCATCATCAAGGGCATCGAGAAGGCTGCCGCCGAAAAGGACGTGCTGGTCTTCCATGCCGGCACCCAGGCGAAGGGCGACGACCTTGTCGCCAATGGCGGGCGGGTGCTCAATGTGGTGGCGCTCGGCAAGAGCGTCAGCGAGGCGCAGGCCAAGGCTTACAAGGCCGTCGACCTGATCGACTGGCCGGGCGGCTTCTGCCGGCGCGATATCGGCTGGCAGGCGGTCAAGCGCGAGCGCGAAGGCTGACAGGAAGGTCGCGACGTCGTATATATCGAGAGACGATCGATATATACACGAGGATGCCATGGCCATCCTGATCAAGGACCCGGATGCGGACCGAATCGTGAGGGAACTCGCGGCCCGGACCGGCGAGACGATCACCGAGGCGGTCAAAGCGGCGGCGCAAGAGCGTCTGGCACGCTTGCCGAAGCGGGGGCGGATCGACATGGAAAAGGTCGAGAAGCTGCTGGCTGAAATCCGAACCTATCGGGTCGACGATCCGAGAACCGATGACGAGATCATCGGCTATGATGAGAACGGCCTGCCATCGTGACGGCTGATGCGATCGTCGTCGACAGCTCGGCCATTGTTGCGATCCTGCTTGAGGAGCCGGAAGCTCGATCGTTCTTGGAACGGTTGAGCTTCAGTCCTCGAAATATCTGCTCGGCCATGAGCTTCGTGGAGTGCGTCATGGTGCTTTCGACGCGGGCACCCGGGCTATCTCTGGAGCGCTTCACTCAGTCCATGTCGGATTTCGCCATCGATATCGCTCCTGCCGATCCAGCCCAGGCTTCTATTGCCGCGAACGCCTTCCTGCGCTTCGGCAAGGGCCGCCACCCCGCCAAGCTCAACCTCGGCGACTGCTTTTCCTACGCTCTTGCCAAATCTTTGAACGCGTCTCTGCTCTACAAGGGCGAGGATTTCGGCCGGACCGACATCGTTCCGGCCGTCGCACAGGGCGCCCAACCATGACCAATATCGACAGCCTCTTCCCCGGCTTCAAACCGCACTGGATCGACGGGCCGGTCGGCAAGATCTTCGCCCGTGTCGGCGGCGAGGGACCGCCGCTCGTGCTGATCCACGGCTTTCCTCAGACCCATGCCGAATGGCACGAAATGGCGGGCGAGCTGGCGAAGACCCATACCGTCGTCTGCCCGGATCTGCGCGGCTATGGCTGGTCGGCCGCACCGCATGGCGATGGCGGCAAGGCGCTCTACAGCAAGCGCGGCATGGGCGAGGACATTGTCGCCGTAATGAGCGCGCTCGGCTTCAACCGCTTCGCGGTGATCGGCCATGACCGCGGCGCCCGCGTCGCCTATCGCCTCGCGCTCGACCATCCCGGCCGGGTCGAGCGGCTCGTCCTGCTCGACATTCTGCCAACCGTGTCGATGTGGGAGGGCATGAACGCGGCGCGCGCCATGCAGGTCTATCACTGGACCTTCCTGGCCCAGCCCGAGCCGGTGCCGGAAAAACTGATCCAGGCCGACCCCACCGGCTGGCTCGACCACACGATCGCGAGCTGGACGCGGGCCAAGAAAATCGAGGCCTTTCACCCGCTGGCGATGGCGGCCTACGCCGACTCCTTCAACGACCCCGCGCGCATCCATGCCGCCTGCGAGGATTATCGTGCCGGCGCCACCACCGATCTCGAACACGACAAGGCCGATCTCGGGGCGGGGAAAAAGATCCTCTGCCCCGTCCTGGCGCTATGGGGCGAGGCCGGCATCCCGGCCAAGGGCGCGAGTCCGCTCGAGATCTGGCGCGAGACCTTCGCCCCGCAGGCGGATGGCCAGGCGATCGTCAGCGGCCACTTTCTGCCGGAGGAGAATCCGCAGGACACGCTCGCGGCAGTGAAACCTTTCCTCGCAAGGGAGGTTGCCTGAGCGGCTCCCGCACCGCAACATCAGGCCATGACCAGCGTCTCCAGCCCTCTCGCCCGCCTGCCCGATCCGTCCGGCCCCGAGCTCGTCCTCGTGCTCGGTTCCGGCGGCGCGCGCGGCCTCAGCCATATCCCGGTGCTGGAGGCGCTCGACGAGCTCGGCCTGAAGCCGGCGTTGATCGCCGGCTCGTCTATGGGCGCGATCGTCGGTGCCGCCTATGCCGCCGGGCTCTCCGGCCGCGACTTACGCGCCCATGTCGAGGCAAGCTTCCGCGACCGGGCCCGAGTGATTGCCCGGTTGCTCGAAGCGCGCATCGGCAAGATCGCCGATCTCTGGCGCGGCGGGCTCGGCAATCCCGTGCTGATCGATGGCGAGCGCCTGCTCGACCTGTTCTGGCCGCAGGTCGTGCCCGATCGCTTCGAAGAACTCGGCATCCCCTTCCTCTGCGTCGCGACCGACTACCATCTGCATGACGAGGTCGTCCTCGGCAGCGGCCCGCTGACGCCGGCCGTCGCCGCCTCGCTGGCGATTCCCGGCCTGGTCAAGCCGGTGACGATCGGCGGGCGGGTGCTGATCGATGGCGGCGCCATCAATCCCCTGCCCTATGACCGCCTGCTCGGCCCGGGGCGCCTCGTGCTCGCGGTCGATACAAGCGCACCGGCGACCGTCAGCGACAGCCGTGTGCCCGAACCATTGGAAGCGATGGTCGGCGTCTCGCAGATCCTGACGCGGGCGCTGGTCCAGCGCATGATCGAGCGCCAGCCGCCGGACATCCTGATCCGAGCAGGCGGCGAAGGGTTCGGCGGGCTCGATTTCTTCCGCTGGCAGGCGATCCTCGAGGCCGCGCAGCCAGCGAAGGAGGAGGTCAAGCGGAGACTGTCAGAGGCGCTCGAACGGGCGGCGTGACCGCGTCGGGCTCATCGCAGCGGAAGCCCGGCAGACCAGCCTCCAGCGCTATGCGCCCCTCTTCTGTCAGGATCACGGCACGGCTGTCCCTGATCCGGGTCACCCAGCCGTCCTCGAAGCAGCGGCAAGCCAGCGCCGCGGCGAGCGAGCCGGCGAGATGCGGGCGGCGCTCACTCCAGTCGAGACAGGGACGCAGCGCGGCCCGCTTGCCCTTGCTTGCGGTCGCGGGATCGACGCCAAGCCCGGCGAAGAGCGCGACACCGGAGCGCGTCAGCCCATAGCCGCCATCGGCGACGGTGAGATGCCCGCCGGCGACGAGCGCATCATGGATCGCGATGCCCAGCCGTCCGGCGAAATGATCGTAGCAGGTACGCGCTCGGGCGAGGTCCGCGCCGACACGCGACGGCAGCCGCCGCCCGTTCGCCTGCCCGCCGGAAAGCACCATCAACCCTTCCAGCGCCGCAGCAACCTCCGGCCCGGCGAGCCGGTAATAACGATGGCGGCCCTGCACGGCGACGCCGAGCAGGCCGCCCTGCATCAGCTTGGCGAGATGGCCGCTCGCGGTCTGCGGCGCGACACCGGCGAGGAAGGCGAGTTCCTTCGCCGTCAGCGCGCGCCCGTCCATCAGCGCATGCAGCATGTTGGCGCGGGCCGGATCGCCCATCAGATGGGCGATCTCGGCGAGATAGGGTCCGTGCATGGCCATGGCTCAACGCCTCCAGTGTGGCTGCCATGATGACGTCCGCGCCTGCTGAGGCAAGCAAGGACGCTACGGCCGAGACCGTAGTATCCGCTCGCGACAGGAACGGGCAGGACTGCGACAAGCGATCCAACGCAATCGACCGACAGGGCCGGCAGGATCATGGACCAGACGACGCTCCTCACCTTCATCGCCGCGACCTTCGTGCTCGCCGGCTTCGTCAAGGGCGTGATCGGACTCGGCCTGCCGACGATCGCGGTCGGCGTGCTCGGCGTAGTGATGGCGCCGGCCCAGGCGGCGGCGCTGCTGGTCATCCCCAACCTCGTCACCAATAGCTGGCAGATCACCGGGCCGAAGCTGAAGGCGATCGCCATGCGGCTCTGGCCGATGCTGGCCGGGACCTGCGTCGGCACCTGGGCCGGCGCCGGGTTGCTGGAAAAGGCCAAGGACGGCTCGGCGACGCTCTGGCTCGGCATCGCACTGGTACTCTATGCGCTGGTCGGCCTGAAGGCAGCGAAACTGCGCGTGCCGGAGAAGGCGGAGATCTGGCTCGGCCCGCTGGTCGGCATCATCACCGGCGCCGCCACCGCTGCGACCGGCGTCTTCGTGCTGCCGGCCGTGCCCTATCTCCAGGCACTCGGCTTCGACAAGGACGAGTTGGTGCAGGCGCTCGGCCTCTCCTTCATCGTCTCGACGATCGCCCTGTCCTTCGGGCTGGTCGGCGCCGGCGCGCTCGACCTGAAGGTTGCCGGCGCCTCGCTGCTGGCGCTGCTGCCGGCGCTCGCCGGGATGTGGTTCGGCCAGGCGATCCGGCAGCGCATCTCGGCGGCGACCTTCAAGCTCTGCTTCTTCGCCGGACTGCTAGGGCTCGGCGGCTATCTGGTCGCCCGGACATTGCTCTGAGCTAGCGCCCGCCCAGCATAGGCCAGGCGGCGGCTGCGCTTCTTGCCGTACCAGGCGATCTCGCGATCGCCGACATCGACATGGACGAGGCCGTTCGAATAGGAGCCGACGCCGCCGACGCTCGCGATCGCCTTGGCGGCGGCAGCGGCGTTCCGGGGCGAGGTGGCAAGCGGGCGGAAATCGATGGCGTTGCCGCGATAATGCTGGGAGTTGCGAGCATGGCGTCCGCCGCAGGTCGAGGTGATCTGGATCGGGCCGATCTTCGCGGTGAGTTCCTTGATCATGCCGAGGGTCTCCGGTTTCAGGCAGCCGAGACCCTTCACCTGCGGCTGGAACGAGATCTTCGCGAGATGGGTATCGGCGGCGAAGGAGGGGGACGCAGACCAACAGGCCGCGGATAGCGCAGCCAACGCAACTTTACGCATAATGGAGATGAACCGACTTAGGGGAATGGAAGGCTCAAGCCACCATTCCTTGGTCTGGCTGAGCAGTGCATCGGCGACCTACGAATGATACAAGGCAAAAACATGGCGATATCCACCAGCAACGCCAAAACCGATCAACTCACCGCTTCCTTACCCCATCGGGAGTAGGCCCATCGAACTAGCCCTTTGATAGACCAGAGATACCTAATTTATATTTCAATCAGAACAGGTGTATACATCATAAGAAAGATAATTACTTGAAATCCAAGTGCTAAGCCGGCCCTTGTAAGAATTCGCCCACCAGCTCTGCCGCCGCGCTTCAGGCTGCGCCACCGTGGCCTTCGATGCGCGGATGAGGTCGACATCCACTCGGCGAAGCGGCCTTGAAATGGACGGCTACAGCCCGAACGCGGCCGGATAGCTGACCGATCCCCGCTCGCCCGCCAGGGCTCCCGGCACCAGTTCCAGCGCCATGAAGGCCTCGCCGGTGAAAGGAGAGGCGAGGTTCCGTGCCAGCGCCGCCGAGAAGCCGAAGCGCGGATAATAGTCGGGATGGCCGAGCACGATCACGGCCTCACCTCCGACCGCCTTCGCCCCGTCCAGCGCCGCCGCGATCAGCCGGCCTCCGACGCCCTGCTTCTGCAGCCCGGGCAGGACCGCCATCGGCGCCAGCGCCAAGGCCTTCACGGCGCGGCCGTCCATCATCGTCGGCAGCCAGCTCAGCAGGATATGGCCGATGATCGCACCGCTCTGCTCCGCGACCAGCTCGACCGCGACGAGACCGTCGCGGCGCAGGCGCTCGACGATGCCGACCTCGTCCTCGCCGCCGAAGGCTGCACGATTGAGCATGGCGATGGCCTGCGCGTCGGCCGATGTCGCGGCGCGGATAGCGTCCGCCATCAGCGTCGCTCCCGGAAGAACTCGCGCAGCAGCTCCGCCGCCTCGCGCTCGCTCAGGCCACCATAGACCTCCGGCGCGTGATGACAGCTCGGGCTGTGATAGAGCCTGACGCCGTTCTCGACCGCCCCGCCCTTCGGATCGGGCGCGCCGAAATAGAGCCGCCTGATCCGGGCGAAGGAGATGGCTGCTGCGCACATCGGGCAGGGTTCGAGCGTGACATAGAGATCGCAGTCGATCAGCCGTTCCGATTGGATCGCTTCGCAGGCCAGCCGGATCGCCAATGTCTCGGCATGTGCGGTCGGGTCCTTCAGTTCGAGCGTGCGGTTGCCGGCGCTTGCCAGCACCTGGCCGTCACGGACGATCACCGCCCCGACCGGCACCTCGCCGCGCCCAGCCGCGGCGCGCGCCTCAATCAGCGCCAGTGCCATCGGCACCACCTCGGCTCGCTTTGCGTCGATCGATCCCATAAAACCTTCATCTTTGCCGTCGCAGCGGGCGAAAGCGCCTGCTACAAGCGCCGGCTAATACCAGATTCAAGAGCCGCTGCCGTCCCGGATCGCTTCGCAACCCGGTCCGCGATGATCCGGCTTCAGGAGCCACCATGAGCGACGACAACAATCAGAAAAGCCGCGGCCCGCGCAAGGGCGGCGGAACCGGCGGCCGCGGCGGCGGACGCGATGGCGGCCCTGGACGGGGCGGGCCCGGCGGCAGGCCGCCCGGGCGTGGCGGGAAGCCCCCCTTCCGCTCGCGCGATGGCGAGGAGCGGCCCCGGCGTGCGCCCGCTGAAGGTGCCGAGCGTCGCCGCAGCGAAGGTGAGCGCCCGGCGGCGCCACGCTTCGAGAAAAAGCCGTTCCGCGAGCGCCCAAGCGGCGAGCGGCCGCCACGCGAGGGAGGCGAGCGCCCGTTCCGCGACCGCGGCGGTGACGAGCGCCGCGCCAGCCGACCGCCCCGCGCCGGCGAACGGCCAAGTCGCGACAGGGCTGGCGGCGACAGGCCCGGCGGCTTCGGGCGTCCTTCCCGCGACGGCGCCCCGTCGCGCCCACCGCGCGAGGGCGGCGAGCGGCCATTTCGCGACCGCGGCAGTGACGAGCGCCGCAGCAGCCGACCGCCGCGTGAGGGCGAACGGCCACGCAACGACAGGCCCGGTGGGTTCGGGCGCCCTTCCCGTGATGGCGCACCATCCCGCCCCCCGCGCGAAGGAGGCGAGCGGCCGTTCCGCCCGCGTGACGGCGAGGAGCGCCGGCCGCCGCGGGCCCGCAGCGATGAACCTGGCCGCGGCGAGCGTCCCTTCCGCGAGCGCAGTGGCGATGGCCCGCGCGCTGCCCGGCCGCCACGTCGCGACGACCGCGGTGAAGGCCGCAGCTTCGGCGCCAAGCGCTTCGACGCGCCGCGCGGCAGCAACCCGACCCGCACTCGCCCCGACCGGGCGCATCGCAACGCCGCCGAGATCGCCGAGGCCGTCTCGGTTCCGGCCGCGCCGCAGGAGCCCGAGCGCATCGCCAAGGTGATGGCCCGCGCCGGCGTTGCCTCGCGCCGCGACAGCGAAGCGCTGATCGCGGAAGGCCGCGTCAGCGTGAACGGCAAGGTGATCGAAAGCCCGGCACTCGATATCGGCCCGAACGATGTCGTGCTGGTCGATGGCGAGCCCTTGCCGGCGCGCGAGCGCACGCGGCTCTGGTTCTACCACAAGCCGCGCGGCCTGGTGACGACCAACCATGATCCGGAAGGGCGCCCGACCGTGTTCGACGCGCTGCCGGAGGACCTGCCGCGCGTGCTCTCGGTCGGCCGGCTCGACATCAACACCGAAGGCCTGCTGCTGCTGACCAATGATGGCGGGCTGGCGCGCATGCTGGAGCTGCCGGAGACCGGCTGGCTCAGGCGCTATCGCGTCCGCGCTTTCGGCCAGGTGAACCAGGGCCAGCTCGATACACTGAGGGGCGGCGTCACCATCGACGGCGTCCAGTACGGACCCGTCATAGCCCAGTTCGAGCGCGAGCAGGGCTCGAACACCTGGCTCACCGTCGATCTGCGCGAAGGCAAGAACCGCGAGGTCAAGACGGTGCTGGAGCATCTCGGCCTGCAGGTGAACCGGCTGATCCGGGTCTCCTTCGGCCCGTTCCAGCTCGGCGATCTGCCCGAGGGCGAGGCCGAGGAGGTTCGCTCCAAGGTGCTGAAGGACCAGCTCGGCACCGAGCTGATGGCCAAGGCGGGCGTCGATTTCGACTCGCCGCGGCGCGACGAAATCCGATCGGACGAGAGGCCGGCGCGCGGCAGGCCCGCGCCCGCGGGCGACGACCGGCCGCGCCGCCGTCCCCGCGAGGAGCAGGTCGAGCGGGCCGAGGATGCGCGCCCGCTACGCGGCGACAAGCCATGGACGCGCGGCGTCTGGCGCGATGCCGAGGCCGAGCCGCAGCGCGAGCGCAAGGCGGCTCCGCGGCGCGGCCTCGACCCGAAGGAAGAGCGGCAGGCGCGCGAGGCGACCGGCACGGTCAAGCGCGTGCGCGACAAGGCGATCGCCGATCCGAAGGGACGGCGCGTCAAGGTCGAGCGCATCAGCGCCAAGCCTAGCGACGAGCCGCGGGCGGAGCGACCGGCGCGTGCACCGCGCAGCGAGCGCCCGGAGCGGGCACCACGCGAGGAGAGCTTCGGCCGCGATCGCGGCGGCGAGTCGCCCTGGAGCGGTAGCGGCGACTGGGCGGACAAGCCGCCGCGCGGCAAGCGCCCGCCGAGCGGCGGTGCTGGCGAACGCCCGCCGAGCTCCGGCGAGCGCCCTGCCCGTCCGTTCCGCGACAAGCCAACCGGCGACCGACCGGGTGGCGATCGGCCCGGTGGACGAGGCGGCCCGCGCGCCGGCGGCGACAAGCGCCCACCGCGCTCCGGTCCGCCACGGTCCGGCCCGCCGCGCTCAGGTGGCGGGCGTGACCGTCGCGGCTGAGGCCTGATCGATGCGCATCGTCGGAGGGCGCTTCGGTGGCCGGCCGCTCGCCAGCCCGAAGCCGGGCATCGGCGCGATCCGGCCGACCTCGGACCGCCTACGGGAATCGCTGTTCAACGTGCTGGCGCATGGCCATGGCGATGCGGCGGACGGGGCGCGCGTGCTCGATCTCTTCGCCGGCACCGGCGCGATGGCGTTCGAGGCTCTCTCGCGCGGCGCCGCCTTCGCGCTCCTGGTCGATGACGGGGCCGAGGCGCGCGGGCTGATCCGCGAGAACCAGATGGCGCTGGGGATTGCCGGCCATAGCCGCATCTTCCGCCGCGACGCGACGAAGCTCGGCCCGATCACCGGCATGGCGCCGTTCGACCTCGTCTTCTGCGACCCGCCCTATCGCAAGAGCCTCGGCGAGAAGGCCCTCGCCTCGGCCCACGAGGGCGGCTGGCTGGCGAAGGATGCGCTCGTTCTGCTGGAGGAAGCAGCGGAGGTGGAGATCGCGCTGCCCGAAGGGTTCGAGGAACTCGACCGGCGGGATTATGGCGAGACGCAGGTGCGGTTTCTGAAGGCGGTGTAAGGCGGACTCGTCTTTGCCCCGACGGACGAGGATAGAATGCGATCTTATCCCCGGTCTGATTTTCGCGCTTAATATTCGTATCCGTCGCGGAGATGCGCACGGATGCTTCCCAAACAATCGCTTCCCCAATCAAGGCGCCCAAGGCAGCTGAGCGCCCGCGCGCTGGCCTGCCATATCGCCGGCGAGCGCATGATGGCGGCCTTCGCCCGCCTGCAGGCGCTCGTCGAAAAGGCTGGTTTCAACCCGGACCAACCGCGTGCGCCCGGAGGCGGGCCGGGCGGCGGGCAATGGATCTATGTCGAAGGCTACGCTCAAGACCGACAGCCGAGCATGGGCGACAATGGCGGGCCGCCATTAGACCCACCGGAGCCTCCCAAGGAGCCACCGAAGGACAAGCCCTCGCGCTTGCAAGCAGCCAAAGAGCTGGCGAAGCAGATTCTGCGACGAGCCGGCCCGATCGGAGCTCTCATCACCGCTATCGAGGTAGCAGAACACTATTCCGAAATCCCCTCGATCACATCCTATCAGGATCAGCCGAAAACGCTTGCAGAGCTTCAACAGAACGCCGGCAAGAGGCGTCCAGGCTATGAAGATCACCACATCGTCGAGCAGAGCGCAGGCGGACCCGAAGGGTTTTCACGATCACAGATTGACGCCGCCGACAATGTGGTCAGCGTACCGAAATACAAGCACCACGAGATTACGGGCTGGTACAATACGAAGAACCCCGATTTTGGCGGGCTCACACCCCGCGAATACCTGCGCGGCAAAAGCTGGGACGAGCAGGTGCGGGTTGGGCTCTCTGCAATGAGAAAATTCGGGGTACTGAAATGAGGGACGCCAATCTCGCACCACTTTCAACAGGCGCGCTCACGCGGCTCTTCGAAGAACTCTGCATCGCGCAGTATAACGCCTTGGAACGGAATGAGATCGCAGCCTTCAACAGGCGATATGACAGGATTCAAGCGATCCAACATGAGCTGAAATCGCGACCCGGCGACCAACGGCGCGCCTTGATGCGGCTGTTCGGTCACTCGAACATGCAAGTGCGCCTGACGGCAGCGCGAGCCAATCTCGCTGTCGACTACCCTGCAGCGCGACGCGAGCTACAGGCCATTGTCGACGAGAAATGGCACCCGCAAGCCGGCGACGCGGGTATGACGCTTCATAACCTCGACACGGGCGTGTTCAAGCCGACGTGACCGCAGCTGCGCCGCTCACCTTCTCCCGAACAGTTTCTCGATATCGCTGAGCTTGAGCTCGACATAGGTCGGCCGGCCGTGATTGCACTGGCCGGAGTTCGGTGTCGCTTCCATCTCGCGCAGCAGCGCGTCCATCTCCTCGGGGCGGAGGCGGCGGCCGGCGCGGACCGAGTTGTGGCAGGCCATGGTCGCCAGCACATGGTCGAGCCGGCGCTCCAGCGAGCCGGCATCGCCATGCTCGGCGAGCGCATCGGCGACGTCGCGGACGATGCCCTGCAGGTTGCCGCCGGCGATGGCGGACGGCGCCTCGCGCACCAGCACGGCGCCGGGCCCGAAGCTCTCGATGACGAGGCCGAGCGAGGCGAGGTCGGCCGCCGCCGCGTTCAACCGGTCGGCGTCGACCGGATCGAGCTCGACCACCTCGGGCAGGAGCAGCGGCTGGCTGATGATGCCGGCCTTTGCCCGCTCGGCCTTGAGGCGCTCATAGACCAGGCGTTCATGCGCGGCGTGCTGGTCGACGATGACCATGCCGTCGCGGGTCTGGGCGACGATATAGGTGCCATGGACCTGGGCACGGGCCGCGCCGAGCGGCCGGTCGAGCGCATCCTGCAGCGGCTCGGCGAGATGTGCGCGGGCATCGGCCGAGGGCATGGCGAGATCGGAAAAGCCAGCCTGCATCGGCTGCGCCGCAGCTGACTCCGGCAGACGCCAGTCGGCGACGCTGCCGAAGTTCGGGCGCTGGATCGTGGTTGGCCCACCGCCGAGCCCGCCGCCCGAGAAGACCGCGCGGAAGGCATCGAGCGTGCGGGCGCCTCCGGTCGTGGTGGCGCGATGGCCGGCGCTCGCGAGCGCGGCCTTGAGACTCGACACCACGAGGCCGCGCACCAAAGCCGGATCGCGGAAGCGGACCTCGCTCTTGGCCGGGTGGACGTTGACGTCGACGACGGCGGGATCGCAGAGCACGTCGAGATAGAGCACGGGATGCCGGTCCGAGGGCACGACGTCGGCATAGGCGCCGCGCACGGCCGAGAGCAGCAGCTTGTCGCGCACCGGCCGGCCGTTGACCGCCATGTGGACGCCGGCCGAGGTACCGCGATGGAAGGTCGGCAGGCCGGCGAAACCCGAGAGCCGGACGCCCTCGCGCTCGGTCTCGACCGGCAAAGCGTTCTCGGGGAAGTCGCGTCCGAGGGCGCGGCCAAGACGGCGCAGATGGCCCTCACGGCCGATCGGCTCGGCCGGCCAGTCGAAGGCGCCGGCATATTCGTCCTCGAGCGAGAAGCGGACCTCCGGATGGGCGATGGCGAGCCGCCGCAGCATGTCGGAGACGGCCTGCGCCTCGGCCCGGTCGCTCTTCAGGAATTTGAGGCGTGCGGGCGTGAAGATGAAGAGGTCGCTGACCTCGATGCGGGTCCCGGACGCAGCGGCTGCCGGCCGGACCGCCCCCTTGGCGCCGGCCTCGACCACCAGAGCAGAGCCCTGCGCCGCATCGCGCTGGCGGGTGGTGATCGAGAGACGCGCCACCGAACCGATCGACGGCAGCGCCTCGCCGCGGAAGCCGAGCGAGCGGATGGCGAAGAGGTCTCCGTCGGGCAGTTTCGAGGTGGCGTGGCGCTCGACGCAGAGGGCAAGATCCTCCGGGCTCATGCCGATGCCGTCATCGACGACGCGGATCAGCTCGCGCCCGCCGGCAGCGATGGTGACGGCAATGGCGCTGGCACCGGCGTCGATCGCGTTCTCGACCAGTTCCTTCACCGCCGCAGCGGGCCGTTCGATCACCTCGCCGGCGGCGATGCGATCGACCAGAACGGGATCGAGGCGGCGGACGGTCATGGGCTATTCTGCCGGCGGATACAGCACGAAACCACGCCGTCATTCCGGCCGCAGCGAAGCGGAGCGCCGGAATCCATCGTAGAGTTCAACGCCCTTAGATGGATTCCGGAACTGCGCGCCTTCGGCGCTTGTCCGGAATGACGACGTGTTTCCATCAAAAAACAATAGGCATGTCACACCAGCCCGACCGGCCGGCCGACGGCCTGGACGAGCAGCTTGCCTTCGCCGAACAGGCGCTGTGCGACGCGCCGGACGTCGGCCAGCGTCACCGCGGCGAAACGTTGATTGCGGGTCTCGACGAAGTCCGGCTGCTCGCCGCGGATCGCCAGGCCGAGCAGTTCGCCGGCGATCTTCGGCGAGGTGTCGAAGCGCAGCGAATAGGAGCCGATCAGGTAGCGCTTGGCCTCCTCGACCTCGTGCTCGCTCGGCCCCTCGGTCACGAGCTTGGCGATCTCCTCGCGGATCACGCTCATCGATTCGGCGACGCGGTCATTGCGGGTCGAGGTGCCGCCGACGAGGAAGCCGGTCTGGCGCAGCGGCATCAGGCTGGAGGAGACGCCATAGGCGAGGCCGCGTTTCTCGCGGACTTCCATGAACAGGCGCGAGGTGAAGGCCGAGCCGCCGAGGATATGGTTCAGCACGGTCGCGGCGATGAAATCCGGATCGTCCCACATCAAGCCGGGGCCGACGAAGCGCAGCACGGTCTGCGGCACGTCGAGGTCGAGCACATGCGTCTGTCCGAGATCGGCGATCGGCAATGGAGCGGCTGGCTGGGCGCGCGGCGTGCCGGCCGGCAGAGCGCCGAACAAAGCGTCGAGACGCGCGGCCAGCTCGGCCGCGGTGATGTCGCCGACCGCGACGACCTTCAGCCCGCCGCGGGTGAAGAGATCGCGCGTCAACGCCTTCAGCCCGGCCGGCTGCAGGGAGCCGACGCTGGCGACATCGCCGCGCTCCGGCCGACCATAGGCGTGCCCCGGGAAGGCCGCAGCGAAGAGCGCATTGCGGCAGATCACGTCGGGATTCTGCGCCTGGCGCTGCAGCCCGGCGATCACCTGCGCCTTGACGCGCGCCACCGCGTCGGCGTCGAAGCGCGGCGCGTTGAGCGCCAGGCCCAGAAGTTCGAAGGCGACTTCGCGATGCTGCGACAACGTCTGGAGCTGGCCGTGGAAATCGTCGCGGCGGGCGTCGAAGGAGAGGTTGATGGCGTGGTCGGCAAGGCGGCCCTGGAAGGCCTCGGCGTCGAGATCGCCGGCGCCCTCGTCGAGCAGGCCGGAGACGAGGTTGGCGCTGCCGGCGGCGTCGGCCGGGTCACGGTTGGCGCCGCCATCGAAGGCGAAGTCGAGCGCGAGCAGCGGCAGGCTGTGCTCCTCGACCAGCCAGGCCTCGACGCCGCAGGCGGCAGTGACGCGCTGGACGGCGAGCGAGGGGCCGGGAGAGGCGATGGCGGGGGCGAGCGAAACGGTCATCAGCAATCCTCGATGGCGGACCGGAGCCCACCGTAATGGCTTGATCGCGGTGTCAGGCAGCGGCCGGCAGGAGCAGGCCGGTGACCGAGCGGTCGGGCCTGAGATAGCGCCTGACCGCCTCGGTGACCTGCTCGCGCGTCACTGCCTCGACCCGCTGCGGCCAAAGCAGCACGTCCTCGACGGTCTCGCCGACGGCGAGCGCCGAACCGAAGATGCGGGCGAGCGAGGACTGGCTGTCGCGGGCAAAGACCGTCTCGGCGACCAGCCGGGTGCGGGCACGGGTGAGTTCGAGCTCGGTCGGCCCTTCCGCGATGAAGGCGGCGAGCGCGACATCGAGGCCGGCTTCGAGCGCCGTCATCTCGACGCCCGGGCGCGGGCTGACCGAGAGCTGGAAGGTCGAGCGGTCGACCATCGAGCCCATGAAATAGGCGCCGGCGCCGGCGGCGAGTTCCTGCTCGACGCAGAGCTTGCGATAGAGCCGCGAGGTCGTACCGCCGCCGAGGATCTCGGCCGCGAGCTCGAGCGCGAAGGCCTCGTCACGCTCGGACGAGACATAGGTCGGCGCCAGCCAGGCCCGGCGCAGCGAAGGCTGCTGCACGCGCGGGTCGTTGAGCACGACACGCCGGGCGGCACGCGGCTCCGGCTCGGCGGGGCGCTTGCGGCGCGGGGCCTCGCCGCGGGCCGGGATCACGCCATAGGTCTCCTGCGCCAGGCGCAGCACTTGCGCCGGCTCGACATCGCCGGCGACGACCAGGATGGCGTTCTCCGGCGTGTAGAAGCGCTGATAATAGGCGAAGGCGTCGTCGCGGGAGAGCTCCTCGATCTCGTGCTCCCAGCCGATGACGGGCGTGCCATAGGGGTGATGGACATAGAGTGCGCTGGAGAACTCCTCGCCAAGCTGGGCGGCCGGGTCGGCATCGACGCGCATGCGCCGCTCTTCCAGCACGACGTCGCGCTCGGGCGCGACCACGCTCTCGTCGAAGGCAAGACCGGTCATCCGGTCGGCCTCGTAGTCCATCATCGCGCGCAAATGTTCCTTTGGCACGCGCTGGAAATAGGCGGTGTAGTCGTAAGAGGTGAAAGCGTTCTCCTGGCCGCCATAACCGGCGACGATCTTCGAGAACTCACCCGCCGGCCATTTCGCCGTGCCCTTGAACATCAGGTGCTCGAGGAAATGGGCGATGCCCGACTTAGCCGCCGGATCATCGCCGGAGCCGTTGCGGTACCAGACCATATGGGTGACGACGGGCGCGCGATGGTCGGGCGCGACGACGATCTCCAGCCCGTTGGGGAGCCGAAAGGATTCGACCGGGCTGGCTGCGTTGCCGGACGGAACCTGGCCGGGCGGGGTGTGGACCGTCATATCGGGGTGGGCTCCTGCACTGGCTCGATAGCAATCCGGCCCGGGCCCGCAAGGACCCGAGCCGGGGAAAGGCTCGTTCATAGATAGGCTGGCCGCGCCGGAAAACCAACGCAACGGGGAACGATCGCGGCGCTTACTCGTAGACCTTCTGGCCGGTGATGAATTCGCGCTGGCCGACTGCCTGCTTGTCCTCACGCGGGCCGGATGCGCCCGGGCCGAGAGGGGCCGAGCCGGCTGGACGGCGATAGCCGGTCGGCGGCTCGTGCAGATATTGCCGGCGCGGCTCGCTGCCATAGGCCAGGTTCGAAACGTCGGTCTGGGCCTGACGCGCCGCCATTTCGCGGCCGATACGGATCGGCCCGATCTGGTTGTTGCCGGTGTTGTGGTCCTCGACGATGCCCTCCGGCCCGTTCGTACGGCCGGTGACGCGCCCGCGCCGAAGCTCTTCCTGCGACAGCAGCGGCTTGGTGTTGGCCCGATAGGATTCGGTGTTCGAGAACAGGATGTTGGAGCTGTCGCGCTCGGCCTTGCGGCGGGCGACGTCCGGATCATCCGGCCAGGCAGCGCTGCGGCTGGCGCCAGCCTCCTGCGGCTTCGGCAGGGTCGAGGACGGCGGCACGACCAGCGGAGCGCGCTGCTTGTACTCGATGTCAGCCTTGTCGGTGCCGAACAGGCCCATGCCCTTCACCAGATTCTGGAAGAGCATGCCTTCCTGGGCGAAAGCAGGGGTCGCCGCCAGCAGCAGGCCGCCCGCGAGCAGCATGTGCGAAGCGCGGATCCGATAAGCCATTTCACCTCTCCGTACGGATGTCGGCCGCTGTCATGGATCAGCGGCGCGGCAAAAGCATGGCGGGCCTTTTAACCCATATCCGGCAAAATCGGGAGCCCCTTTGCCGGATCGATGTAAATGGCCTGTGGCCAGCCGGTTCAAAGCAGCTCCGTCAGGCCGGCTTCGAGCGGTCCGCACCCGGCCGAAAAGACTCGTAGAGCAGGCCGAGCACGCCGAAGACGATCGCCGCATCGGCGATGTTGAAGATGTACCAGCTGAAGCTGCCCACATGAAAATGCACGAAGTCGACGACAGCGCCGTAGACGATGCGGTCGAGCCCGTTGCCGAGCGCACCGCCGATGATCAGCGCCAGGCTCACCACCGTCAGCCGATCCCTTGTCCGCCACATCCAGCGCCAGAGCCAGATCGCCGCGACGATGGACAGCACGACCAGCGCCCAGCGGCCGATATCGGTCGACTGCTGGAACAGGCCGTAAGAGATGCCGCGATTCCAGGCGAGCACGATCTCCAGGAAGGAGGCGAGCTGGAACGGCCCCTCTTCGGCGAGGCGCGCGCCGAAGAGCAGCCAGAGCTTCAGCGCCTGGTCGAGCACGAAGGTGAGCGCGACGATCCAGACGCCGAGGCGGCGCGACTGCGTCATCAGATTATTCTGGCGCATGTCCCGATCGGAAAACCGGTCTCCACTTTTCCGGGACATGCGCTAGGCCGCGCGCCCGAGCTCGCGCAGCGCCTTGGCGTCGCGCGGCGTCACCTCGGGGAAGCCCGGCTCGGCCGTGGCCGGGTCGAAATACTTCCAGGAGCGGGCGCATTTGACGCCCGAAGCCCGCGCCGGCACGACCGCGACACCCGGAACATCAGGCAGGCGGAAGGCATCGGCCGGCCCCTCCCCGTCCGTGATCCTGGCGCCGGAGGTGATGCAGATCTCGGCGAGATCGAGGCCACTCAGCGCCGCGCGCAGATCGGGATCGGCGATATGGACGATCGGCGCAGCCTCGAGCGAGGAGCCGATGCGCTTTCCGGCGCGCTCCAGTTCGAGCGCGCCGGTGACGACGCGGCGTACCTTGCGGATCTTGGCCCAGCGCTCGGCCAGCTCCGGGTCGAGCCAGGCCTCGTCCGCCCTGGCGAAGAGCTCAAGATGGACGGAAGCCTCGCCGACCTTGGCGTCCGGATAGCGCTCGAGCCAGGCCTCTTCGGCGGTGAAGACCAGGATCGGCGCGAGCCAGGTCGTCAGGCAGCGGAAGAGCTGGTCGACGACGGTCAGCGCGCTCTTGCGGACATGGCTGGAGCGCGGGTCGCAATAGAGCGCGTCCTTGCGGACGTCGAAATAGAAGGCCGAGAGCTCGGTGTTCATGAACTGCGAAAGCAGGGTCACGACCTTCTTGTAGTCATAGGTCCGGTAGGCCTCCTCGACCTGCGGACCGAGCTCGGCGAGACGGTGCAGCATCAGCCGCTCCAGCTCCGGCATCGAGGCCGGATCGGCGATGCGGTTCGCCTCGTCGAAATGCGCCAGCGTCCCAAGCATCCAGCGCATGGTGTTGCGCAGCTTGCGATAGGTCTCGACGAAGGTCTTGAGGATCTCCTTGCCGATGCGCAGGTCGTCGGAATAGTCGGCCGCCGCCACCCAGAGGCGCAGGATGTCGGCGCCGCTGTCCTTGATGATGTCCTGCGGCGCGGTGACGTTGCCCTTCGACTTCGACATCTTCTCGCCCTTCTCGTCGAGACAGAAGCCGTGGGTCAGCACTACGTCGAAGGGCGCGCGGCCACGCGTGCCGCAGCTTTCGAGCAGGCTCGAATGGAACCAGCCGCGATGCTGGTCCGAGCCTTCGAGATACATCACCTTGTCGCGGCCGCCATCGACGACGCGATGGGTCTTCAGGTCGGCGCGCTTCTCCAGCGTGAAGGCATGGGTCGAGCCGGAATCGAACCAGACGTCGAGCACGTCGGTGACGCGCTCGTACTTGGCCGGATCATAGCCATAGGGCTTGAGGAAGCGGGCGCCATCGGTGTCGGTGAACCAGGCGTCGGCGCCTTCCTGCTCGAAGGCCTCGGCGATCGCGGCGTTGACCTTCGGGTCGAGGAGGATCTCCTTGCTCTCCTTCTCGACGAAGACGGTGATCGGCACGCCCCAGGCGCGCTGGCGCGAGACCACCCAGTCCGGCCGGTTGGCGATCATGCCGTTGATGCGGTTCTCGCCGGCGGCGGGAACCCACTGCGTCTGCTTGATCGCGCTCAGCGCGCGATTGCGCAGCGTGTCGGCATTGCCGCCGGCGGTCGGCGCGGGAGCCTCCAGGTCGGGCGCGCCAGCCTCGCCATAGGGCTTGTCCATGGCGATGAACCATTGCGGCGTGTTGCGGAAGATCACCGGCTTCTTCGAGCGCCAGGAATGCGGATACTGGTGCTTGAGGCGCCCGCGCGCGACGAGATTGCCGGAGGCGGCGAGCGCCTTGATCACGACCTCGTTGGCATTACCCTTCTCGCCCTTGTCGGTGATGACCTGCGCGCCCTCGAAGCCCGGAGCCTCCTTGGTGAAGCGGCCATCGGCATCGACGGTGTAGGGGATGCGGGTCTCGATACCGCGCTCGGCGAGCATGCGGCCATTGGCCGTCCAGACGTCGAAGTCCTCGCGGCCATGGCCCGGCGCGGTGTGGACGAAACCGGTACCGGCATCGTCGGTGACATGGTCGCCGTCGAGCAATGGGACGGCAAAACTATATCCATCGCCTAGATCGTCCAAACCGCTCAACGGATGACGGCAGCCTAAGCCGTCGATTTCCTGCGCTGACACATCTCGGACTTTTTCGAAGGCATCTACGCGGGCCGCCTTCATAACGTCGGCTGCAAGCCTGTTGGCAAGAAGGTACGTTTGGCCGGCGGTCACCCAGTTACCCGCAGGCGCCCCTGTCACTCTGTACAGCCCGTAACTGATCTTGTTCGAATAGGAGATCGCTCGATTTCCAGGGATCGTCCAAGGAGTAGTCGTCCAGATTACTACCTTTGCAGCCAAAAGATCGGCGGCCATCTTAGCGCCGTCGCGAGACGCAAATAACACCGGGAACGCCACGAACACCGTATCGCTCGTATGCTCCTCGTATTCGACCTCGGCCTCGGCCAGCGCCGTCTTCTCGACCACCGACCACATCACCGGCTTGGAGCCGCGATAGAGCTGGCCGTTCTGCGCAAACTTCATGATCTCGCGGGCGATCTGCGCCTCGGCGCCATAGGCCATGGTCAGGTAGGGGTCGTCCCAATCGCCCTCGACGCCGAGGCGCTTGAACTCGTTGCGCTGAATATCGACCCACTTCTCGGCGAAGACGCGGCATTCCTTGCGGAACTCGACGACCGGCACGTCATCCTTGTTCAAGCCCTTGGCGCGGTACTGCTCCTCGATCTTCCACTCGATCGGCAGGCCGTGACAGTCCCAGCCCGGCACGTAGTTGGAATCGTAGCCGAGCATCTGCTGCGAGCGCGTCACCAGGTCCTTCAGCACCTTGTTGAGGGCATGGCCGATATGGATGTTGCCGTTGGCATAGGGCGGGCCGTCATGCAGGACGAAGCGGTCGCGGCCTTGGCCGGCCTCGCGCAGCTTGCGGTAGAGGTCCATCTTCGCCCAGCGGGCGAGCAGCTCGGGCTCGCGCTGCGGCAAACCAGCGCGCATCGGAAACTCCGTCTGCGGCAGGAACAGCGTCTGCGAATAATCGGCGGTCTCGGACTTCTCAGCGGTCTTGTCGGTCATGATCCGGCTCGGGCAGTGCGGACAGGCGGGCCAGATCGGTCTGGCGCTGCGCTCTTGTCC
The DNA here is from genome assembly GCF_004123845.1 of Allobosea sp. Tri-44. Taxonomy (GTDB): domain Bacteria; phylum Pseudomonadota; class Alphaproteobacteria; order Rhizobiales; family Beijerinckiaceae; genus Allobosea. Next base: position 868,702 of record NZ_NBDP01000030.1, read on the forward strand.
GCGAAGGCTTGGGGAAAAGCAGTGGCGGCCCGGACTGCGCAGGCGCCCGCGCGTCAGCGCGGGGCGGCAGCCGGGCTCGTAATTCGCCGGGACGGTGCAATGTGGAGAGCGGACATGAGCGGCTTCTAACGCATTTCAGATTACTATGGAAACGCGCCGTCATTCCGGGTGTAGCGAAGCGAAGTCCCGGAATCCATCGTAAAGCTCGAGGCCCTAGGATGGATTCCGGAGCTGCGCCGCTTCGCAGCTTGTCCGGAATGACGGCGTCGCGCCACCATAGCGATCCACCCGCTCTAGCAGCGGGCGCTTACGGAAGGAAGGCCGGCGTTTTCGCCAGGATGTCGCGCGCGCTCGCACCGTCGGCATCCATCTGGGTGATCAGCGCGTCGAGCGTATCGAATTTCGCCTCGCCGCGCAGGAAGGCGACGAAGGCGACATCGACGATCTTGCCGTAGAGATCGCCGGAAAACTCGAAGACGAAGGTTTCGAGCCGGGGCGCGCCGTCGTCGAAAGTCGGGCGGCTACCGAAGCTGGCGACGCCATCGCGCCAGACACCGTCGATCTTCATCCGGACCACATAGATGCCGAAGCGCAGGCGGCAGTCGCGGGGCAGATGCATGTTGGCGGTGGGATAGCCGAGATCACGGCCGCGCTTGTCGCCATGGGCGATCTCGCCGCGCACGAACCAGGGCCGGCCGAGCAGTGCGGCAGCATGGCTGACGTCGCCGGCTTCGAGCGCGGCGCGCACCAAGGTCGAGGAGACAGGCTCGCCCTGGAAGGCGAAGGGCGGCACGACAGCAACGGGGATGCCGGCATGACCGGCACGGGCCTGCAGCATTTCGGGTGAGCCGGTGCGGCCCTTGCCGAAATGGAAATCATAGCCGCAGACGAGACCGGCAGCGCCAAGTTGGCCGAGCAACAGCTCGTCGACGAAGGCCTCCGCCGGAATGCCGGCGATCGCGCGATCGAAGGGGATGATGAAGCTGGGTGAAAGCCCGAGGCCGGCGAGCAGCGCGACCTTGATCGGCTCAGGCGTCAGCCTGAAGACGGGCTGCTCCGGCCGAAACACGCTGCGCGGATGCGGCTCGAAAGTCAGCGCCGCGGCGCTTGTCCCCTGCTCCATCGCCATCTTGCTGGCGACGCGCGCGAGTTCGGCATGGCCGCGATGGACGCCGTCGAAATTGCCGAGCGCCAGCACCCGGCCGCGCAGTTCGGCCGGCACCGGCTTGCCGGGATCGAGAACGAAGACGGGCTGCGCATCGGATCGCGGCGCGCCGGAGGATGAGGTCATGGAACGCAAGGTCGGCACCGGGAAGCCCCGGCTAGGGCCGTGTTTGGCCCCAAGCAGCGGGGAGCGTCAAGGCCGGGCCTCAGCCCTTCGCCGCCGCGCGCGGTAACGCCACCCAGGCTTCGCCTTCCAGCACGGCCTTGCCGTCGACCAGGCATTCGCAGAACAGCCGGGCGCGACGGCGCTCGGGGACGAGTTCGACCACCTCGACCTGGGCAGTGACGACATCGCCGATCTTCACCGGCGCGAGGAAATTGAGCGTCTGCGAGAGATAGACCGCACCCGGCCCCGGCAGGCGCGTGCCGAGCAGGGCCGAGACCAGGCTCGCCGTCAGCATGCCATGGGCGATGCGCTGGCCGAACTTGGTCGAGGCGGCATAGCGGTCGCAAAGATGGATCGGATTCGCATCACCCGATAGATCGGCGAAGAGCGAGATATCGCGCTCCATGACGGTGCGCATCAGGCTCTCGCGCTGCCCGACGACCAGATCCTCGAAGGCGTGAACTTGATAGAGCGTGCTCGCCATCATCGGTCAGTTCTCGCAACTGCAGCACGGCGGAGGACCGCCTGCATCCGGATTGAGCAGGAAGCGTCTCACACGTCGCTGCACCGCACCATTGAACTTTGGTGCCTGTTCCGTTGTTCCGATCTCCCCCAAAGGTCGTATGCCGCAAGGTCACTCCGCGACCGGGTTAACGGCTTTGAAACGTCGCCGGCCTATCACAGTTGACCAAAGGTCGCCTCTCTGCGAGAGCGGCCCGCGTCGGCATCGTCGGCGCCGCGGACTACTTGCTTGGAGCGCCGTCATGGCTGTCGATCCGTCAATGCCGATCCTGGTAGTGGACGACTATCAGACGATGGTGCGGATCATCCGTAACCTGCTGAAGCAACTCGGCTTCGAGAATGTCGACGATGCTTCCGACGGCACTGCCGCGATCGCCAAGATGCGCGACAAGAAATACGGGCTAGTGATCTCGGACTGGAATATGGAGCCGATGACCGGCTACGAGCTGCTGCGCCAGGTCCGCAACGAGGACGCCATTTCCGAGACGCCGTTCATCATGGTGACGGCGGAATCGAAGACCGAGAACGTCATCGCCGCCAAGAAGGCCGGCGTGAACAACTACATCGTCAAGCCGTTCAACGCGCAGACGCTGAAATCGAAGATCGAGGCGGCCTGCGCCGCCTGAGCGCGCTTTCCGTTCGACCGGAACGGTCGAACGATCAGAATTCGCGCAAAGCTGGAACTCACCAGGCCAGATGCGGCATGGCGTAATCGGGCTTGTGGTTCTGCCGGCCGAACCAGCCCTGCAGCGCCTCCTCCGACAAGCCCTCCATCTCGCCGGCATGGATGCCGGCGACGCACATCAGCGAATCGAGCCCATACCCGACGGCGCCGGCGATATCGGTGCGGATCGCGTCGCCGATCGCCAGGATACGCGCCTTTTCGACCGTCTCGCCGCGCAGCTCCTGGCCGAGGCGAATGGCGAGATCGTAGATCGGTGCATGCGGCTTGCCGGCATAGATCGCCTTGCCGCCGAGCTTCTCATAGGCCACCGCGAGCGAGCCGGCGCAAGGCACGATGCGCCCGCCGCGATCGACGACGAGATCCGGATTGGCGCAGATCAGCGTCAGGTCGCGGCGAGCGAAGCCGGCGAGCTGATCGGCATAGGTTTCAGCCGTCTCGGTCTCGTCGTCGAACAGGCCGGTGCAGACGATATAGTGCGCCTCGGCAGGGCCGACGCGCGGCGCATCGAGCCCGGCCATCAGCGGCAGGTCACGCGGCGGGCCAAGATGATAGAGCGGCTCGCCGGCGCGATGGGCGATCAGGTCGCGCGCGACGTCGCCGGAGGTGACGATCGCATCGAAGGTATCCCCGGGAACACCGAGCTTGCCGAGCTGGACGGCGATCTCCGAGCGCGGGCGCGGGGCATTCGAGACCAGCACGACGGTGACGCCGGCCGCCCGCATCCTCGCCAGGGCGTCACAGGCCGCGGCGAAGGGCGCGACGCCGTTATGGACCACGCCCCAGATGTCGCAGAGGCAAAGCTCATACTGGCCGATGACAGGCGCGATTCCAGAAAGCAGACGGGTGATAGACGGCACGGGGCAGGCTCCGCTGGCGACAGGCGCGGCCTGTTTACGCGGCTTCGCCGAATCGAGCCAGCGCTTCCGTCCTCAGCGAGGCGTTCAGGCGGTGGCGCGGCGCAGGATATCGCGGAAGGGCACGCGCTTCACCGCCGCCGGCTGTGCCAAAGCGGGATGCTCCACCACGTCGGCGGAAGCGGGCGGCGCTGACGCGACCGCAGGCGTGGGAATTGCGGCGGGAGCGGCCTCCACCCGCGGCTCGGCGAAAACTTCAGGCCTGACCGGACGCGGCGGCGAGAAGACGATGCCCTGGCCAAAGCCGATGCCGAGGTCGAGCATGTCGGCGACCATCGGGTCGTCCTCGACCTCCTCGGCCACGAGCTGGATCGAGCCGCGGGCGAGCTGGACTGCGAGATCACCCACGGCGATATCGACGAGCTTGCTGCCGCGCGCCTCCGCCAGCAGCAGCGCCGCCGAAGCCTTGACGAAGCGCACGCCGCGATCATGCAGCGAAACCGGGTCGAAGCGCAGGTCCGAGACATGGTCGAGCGCGAAGCGCACGCCGCCCGCCGACATAGCGCCGAGCAGGCCGAGGCTCGCCGGCTCCAACGACCTGAAGACCCGCTGCGGCACCTCGATGACGAGATTGCCGATATGATCGTGGTATTTTTCTAGGATGCGCGACAACGCCGCCAGCGCCCGCGACGAATTCCAGGTTGCTGCGCTGAAATTGCAGGAGACGAAGAGCTCGCCCGACTTGCTGCCGAGGTGACGCGCGATGGCAAGGGCCCGCGTCAGGACGAGCGCATCGAGGGTCGGGCCGAAGCCGCGCTTCTCGATCGTGGTCAGGAATTCCGAAGGCAGCAGCAGCGTCTTCTCGTCGAGCCTCAGCCTGACGAGCGCTTCATAGCCACGCGTCCGGCGCTGCGGCAGGCTGACGATCGGCTGGAGATGGACCTCGACCTGCCCCTTCGCCAGCGCCTCGCTGATCAAGGCAGCACGCTCTTCGGCGGCGCGGCGCTGCGCCGCTTCGGCGGGATCCTGCCGGCTCGCGGTCAGAGGCTCCGGAATGCGGGGCTCGGTGCGTTCGGGCGCGAACGCTGCGAGGCGTGCCGGTTGTGGCTGCGGATTGGCGAGCCGCCCCTCGATCCGGCTGAGCTGGTCGTCATGCTCACCGAGCGTCGTCGCGACCTGTTGCAGGAGATCGCCGAGGAGGCCGACCTCGGCCGTCAGCTCATTGAGCATCGCCTTGGCCGGCGCGGCATCAGCCTCGCCCATCGGCATCTGGTCGAAGCGCTTCGCCATCGCATCGACACGGATCGCATTCGTAGCGAGGCGGACCTTGACCTCTCCGATCGCTGCGAGCAGCTGCTCGCGCTCGCGCGTTGAGTTACGGCGCGCCAGAGCCGCGGCGCCGGCAAGGCCGAGCCCGGCGCTCAGGAGCCCCAGCGCATTGGCGAGATTGCCCGGCAACAGCAGAATGGCGGCGGCACCCAGCGAAAAGCCGGCGACGCCGCTGGCAGCCGGAGAGAGAGCGCTGAGTCGGATGCGAGCCAAGGGCCGAAATCGCGCAAGGGGTTGAGAGGGAACGCGACGCTACGAATCAGCTGCGATCAACGCAGAATAGCGACCGGATTCATCGACTGCGAGGCCCTTCGACAAATCTCGCGGGCGCGTCCGGAGAAGTGCACAGGAACCGGCGCTAGCGCGGCTGCAATCCGACCTGCCCGATGGCAGCGAGAATGCGGTCGCTGGCCGCCGGGGAAAACCCCTTGCGGGTCAGATAGAGGCGCGCATCGAGGGCAAACAGCGGCTCGGCCTGTCCGAGCAATCGCAGCACCTCCGCCAGATCGACACGGTCGTCGGCGGCAGCGCCCGCCACGGCGCGCCCGATCAGGCCGAGGGGGGTCTCGTCCGACTTGATCAAGGCAGCCTGGTTTTCGGCGAGCTTGCCGGCGCCGGTCAGGTGGGCCGCGAGGAACAGGTAGATATCGTACCAGGAGGGTCGGCCATTGCTCAGGGCGGCGGCGCGCTCGAGCAGCGGCAGCCCCTCTGCCGCGCGATCGAGCTGGACATAGCGCGCCCCGAGATCGGCCATGATGTCGGGATCGTACGGGTTGCGCGCCAGAGCCTCCCGGCCCGATTTGAGCGCTTCCTCCGTCATGCCGCGCAGGAACTGCGCCTCCATCAGCGCCTGGTGCGCCCGTGCACTCACCGGCGCCAGCCGCACCGCATTGACCGCGGCGGCGAGAAGACGATCGAGCGGCGAGCCGGAACGAACGTTCAGGCCGGAGGCGTATTCGTCCGCGGTGAGCAGCGCCAGATGCGACCAGGCCGGGTGGAATTCGGGATCGCGCGCGATAAGCGCATCGAGGCAGCTGCGAGCGGCAAGGTGCTCTTCGGCCCGCATATGCCGGCGGACGTTGAGCGCCTGATAGATACAGCTGGTCGCAGGCGGCAGCGTCGCCAGCCTGAGGTCGGCATGCAGGATGCCGTAAGGCTGGGCGAGCCGGATCGCCAGCTGCTGGGCCATTTCGCGCAGCTCCACACCGTCCCCAAGTGAGGCGAGGTTGCGCTCGCCGGACGTGGTCCAGACGATGCGTCCGTCCTTCGCGGCACTGAGCCGCACGAAGCCCTCGACCTTGTCGCCGGCCCGCGCGGTGTTGAGGGTGAGGACATAATCGGCTCCATCCTCCGGCCGCAGCGCCGTGCCTGGTGTCTTGACCACGAGCAGGTCGTCGAAACGAGCCATGGTGTCGACGAGGTGGCGCATGAACAGCCGCGCCGCATCCTCGACCGCTGGGTCGACGATGTCGCCCGCGACGAGGACGGCGACCACCGGCAGGCTCGCCGCCACCGTGACCGGTTCGGCAGCGGTCTCCGGCGGCTTTTGCTCCGGCGTGACCGACAATGCGGGTCGTGATGCGAGCGCATCCCCCTTTGCCATCGTCGTCCCGGGCTCCGACCCGATGCGCGAGACATACCAGGCGGCAAGCGCAATCAGGGCAGCCAGCAGCGCGGCCGAGCCGGCGGCATAGAGCCGGAAGCGCATCAGTGCGGCGGCCGGCATCACGGCCTGCCCCGTATCCGACGCCACCGCGGTCGGCTCCGACTCGGACGCGGCGAGTCGCGTAAAACTTGGCACATAGGCTCCGACCGCAATAGCGATCCGGACTGGATCGCGTACGCCGTCGGCCGCGAAATAGAGATTGAGCGCCTTGCGCAGGCGGCCGGCCTCGACCCGGACGATCGGATCGGATTGCGGATCGAAATCGGCGGAGCGGCCGAACGCCTCGACGGCGATGGTATAGCCTTTCAGCTCGCCGGCCCGGCCGGCCAGCGCCTGCTCGACAACATAGCTCAGGAAAGAGCTCAGCTGCGGCGCGCTGCGGAAAATGTCGGAGGCGAGGACACGTTCCAGTTCCGCGCGGATCTCCTCCGGCGCGACTGGCTCGCTCCCATCCCGACCGGCAACGCCTTCAGTCATTGGGGCGTAGTCCAGTGTTACCCCCATGCTGAAGCTACGCCAGAAACGACGTTACGTCACCTACCCAGAAAGACGGGCTGTCGCCCGCCGGACGCAGGCATGCCCCGAGCCGACGCGGATTTACAGCCCCGACCGCGCTGCTAGGTTGAGGAAGCTTTAAAAAACTAAATGGGACCGGATCATGACCTCTGCGCCGCGCGCCGTCAGCTCGCCGAACGACCTCGAAGCCTACTGGATGCCGTTCACGGCGAACCGGTCGTTCAAGCAGAACCCGCGCATGGTCGCCCGGGCCGAGGGCATGTTCTATTACACCCCCGAGGGCAAGCCGGTGATGGACGGCACGGCCGGCCTCTGGTGCTGCAATGCCGGCCATGCCCGCGAACCGATCATCGAGGCGATCCAGGCGCAAGCGCGCGAGCTCGACTACGCCCCCTCCTTCCAATACGGCCACCCCAAGGTCTTCGCCGCCGCCGCCCGCATCGCAGCGCTGGCGCCGGGCGATCTCGACCATGTCTTCTTCGCGGGCTCCGGCTCGGAAGCGGCGGATTCGGCGCTGAAGATCGCCCTCGCCTACTGGAACGTCTCGGGCAAGGGCTCGAAGACCCGGCTGATCGGCCGCGAGCGCGGCTATCACGGCGTCGGCTTCGGCGGCATCTCGGTCGGCGGCATGGTCAACAACCGCAAGTTCTTCGGCGGGCTTTTGACCGGCACCGACCATATCTCGCACACCTATGACCGCGAGAAGCAGGCCTTCAGCAAGGGCGAGCCGGAGTATGGCGCGCATTTCGCCGATGATCTCGAGCGCGTCGTCGCGCTGCACGACGCCTCGACCATCGCCGCCGTGATCGTCGAGCCGATGGCGGGCTCGACCGGCGCGCTGCCGCCGCCGAAGGGCTATCTCAAGCGCCTGCGCGAGATCTGCGACAAGCACGGCATCCTCCTGATCTTCGACGAGGTGATCACCGGCTTCGGCCGCCTCGGCTTCGCCTTCGCCGCCGAGCGCTACGGCGTCATCCCCGACATGATCACCTTCGCCAAGGGCGTGACCTCGGGAGCGGTGCCGATGGGCGGCGTGATCGTGCGCAAGCACATCTACGACGCCTTCATGGGCGGGCCGGACAACGTCATCGAACTGTTCCACGGCTATACCTATTCCGGCCATCCGCTGGCGGCTGCGGCCTGCCTGGCGGCGCTCGACATCTATCGCGACGAGGGCCTGTTCGAGCGCGCCCGGGCGATGGAAGACAGCTGGGCCGATGCTGTGATGAGCCTGAAGGGCGAGCCGAACGTCGTCGACATCCGCACGCTCGGCCTGGTCGGCGCCGTCGACCTCGCGCCGCGGGCGGAGGGCGTTGGCAAGCGCGCCTTCGAGGCGATGGACCGCCTCTTCCGCGATGAAGGCCTGATGGTCCGCACCGCCGCCGACACGATCGCCTTCTCGCCACCGCTGATCATCACGGAAGCCCAGGTCGAGGAACTGGTCGAGAAGCTGCGCCGGGTGATCAAGGCGGTGGCGAACTGAGCAGAACAGGCGTCATTCTCGGGCTAAGCGAAGCGCGGACCCGAGAATCTCCGGCCGGAAGGGGCATTGGAGCCTCCTGCGGAACGAGATGCTCGGGTCAAGCCCGAGCATGACGCTCTGCCGTCAGAACATTACCGCCGCAGCTTGTTGTAGCGCGCGATCAGCCTGTCGCGCTTGAGCCGGGACAGGCGGTCGATCCAGAAGACGCCGTCGAGCTGGTCGATCTCGTGCTGATGGCAGACGGCAAGCAGGCCGTCCGCGTCCTCGCTCTGCTCCGTCCCGCCGAGATCCTGATAGCGCACACGGATGCGGGCGTGGCGTTCGAGTTCGTCGGTGACGCCCGGCATCGAGACGCTGCCCTCGGTGTGACGGATGGTTTCGCGCGAGACCTGGTCCAGTTCCGGATTGACATAGGTGCGGACCTCGCCGGGCGAGAGCTCCAGTATGACGAGCCGCGAGAGCACGCCGATATGCGGCGCCGTGATGCCGACGCCCGGCGCGGCCCGCATCGTGTCGAGCAGATCCTCGGCGAGCGCGCGCAGATCGGCATCGAAGCGCGTGACCGGCTGCGCGGGCAGGCGCAGCCGGGGATCGGGAAAGGCAATGATGCTTCGGACAGCCAAGGCGCCGACTACACCTAAGCCGCGGCCTTCTTCCCGGCGCTGCCGTAGAAGCTCTCGCCGGTCTTGGCCATGCGCTTCAGCAGCCGGTTCGGCTTGAAGCGTTCGCCATGCTTCTTGGCTAGGCCCTCGCAGAGCTTCACGAAGGCAGCCGCACCCATATTGTCGATGTAGCTCAGCGTGCCGCCCGAATACGGCGCGAACCCGAAACCGATGATCGAGCCGACATCGGCCTCGCGCGGATCGGTGACGACGCCTTCCTCATAGGTCTTGGCCGCTTCCAGCGCCTGAGTAACGAGCAGGCGATGCTTCAGCTCTTCCATGTCGACCAGCTCGGGCTCGAGCTTGTTCCTGGTGAGATCGGCAAGGCCGGGCCAGAGCCGCTTGGGACCGGCTTCCGGATAGTCGTAGAAGCCCTTCTTGTTCTTGCGGCCGAGGCGACCGTGCTTCTCGACCATCTCGGCGAGGAGCTTCTCCTGCGCCGGATCGACGGAGGCGTCGCCGAGCTGCGCCTTGGTCGCCTTCAGCACCTTGTAGGCGAGATCGACCGCGACCTCGTCATTGAGCGAGAGCGGGCCGACCGGCATGCCGGCCTGCTTGCCGGCAGCCTCGATCATCGCCGGCGGCACGCCTTCCATCAGCATGAGGTGGCCCTCGCGGATGTAGTTGCCGACGCAGCGATTGGCGTAGAAGCCGCGGGTGTCGTTGACGACGATCGGCGTCTTCTTGATGGCGCGGACGAAGTCGAGCGCCATGGCGAGCGCCTTCTTGCCGGTCTTCTTGGCCATGATGATCTCGACCAGCAGCATCTTCTCGACCGGCGAGAAGAAGTGGATGCCGATGAAATTCTTCGGGCGCTCGCTGTGCTCGGCGAGGCCGGTGATCGGCAGCGTCGAGGTGTTGGAGCCGAAGATGGTCTTGGGACCGACCACAGCCTCGACCTTGGCGATGACCTCGGCCTTGACCTTGGGGTCCTCGAACACCGCCTCGACGATCAGGTCGCAGCCCTTGAGGTCGGCATAGTCGGCGCTGGCCTTGATCCGGCCGAGCAGCGCATCGCGATCGGCGGTCTTGGCGCGGCCCTTGGTGATCTGGTCGGTGACCAGCTTGTGCGAATAGGCCTTGCCCTTCTCGGCAGCCTCGAGGTCCTTGTCGACGAGGACGACCTCGATGCCGGCATTGGCGGTGACATAGGCGATGCCGGCGCCCATGAAGCCGGCGCCGATGACGCCGATCTTCTTCAGCTTCGAAGCCGGGACGTCGGGCGGGCGGCGGGCGCCCTTGTTGAGCTCCTGCATCGAGACGAAGAGCGAGCGGATCATCGAGGCCGCCTCCTTCGTCCGCAGGATTTTCGCGAAATAGCGGCTCTCGACCTTGAGGGCGAGGTCCATCGGCAGTTGCAGGCCCTCATAGACCGCGCTCAGGATGGCGCGGGCGGCCGGGTAGTTGTCGTTGGTCTCGCGGCGATAGATCGCGCTGGCCGGCGGCCAGATCTGCATGCCGGCCGGCGAATGCACCTTGTTGGACGGCAGCTTGAACTTCGGATCGTCCCAGGGCTGCTTGGCCTGCGGATTGGCTTTCAGCCATTCCTTGGCGGTGGCGACGATCTGGTCGCGCGGCACGACCGCATGGACGAGGCCGGAGTTGCGGGCCGGCAGCGCCTTGATCTGCTCGCCCTTGAACATCATCTGCAGCGCGTCGCCGGTCTGCATCAGGCGCGAGACGCGCTGGGTGCCGCCGGCGCCGGGGAACAGCCCGACCTTGATCTCGGGCAGGCCGACGCGGGTCGAGGCATCGTCCGAGACGACGCGCAGCTGGCAGGAGAGCGCGAGCTCGAAGGCGCCGCCGAGGCAGACGCCATGGATCGCCGCCGCAAACGGCTTCCCGCAGGTCTCGAGCTTGCGATAGAGTTGGCTGAGCTTGCGGCTCTCGTCGAAGAAGCGCTGCATCGCGATCTGCTCGCCCTGCTCCTTGGCGAGCTTGACATAGAGGTCGCGCAGGCCCTGCAGCATGGTGAGGTCGGCGCCGCCGGAGAAGGCCTCCTTGCCAGAGACGATGACGCAGCCCTTGATCGCCTCATCCGAGGCGACCTTGTCGACGATCTGATTGAGCTCTTCCATCACCTGCGGGGTGATGACGTTCATCGAACGCTCGGGCATGTCCCAGGTCAGGGTGGCGATGCCGTCGGCGTCGGTCTCGAAGCGGAAATTGACGAGGTTCATCGGCTCTCTCCTCAAACCCGTTCGATGATGGTGGCGACGCCCATGCCGACGGCGACGCAGAGCGTCACCAGCGCGACCTGCTTGTTGGTGCGCTCGAGCTCGTCGAGCACGGTGCCCAAAATCATCGCGCCGGTGGCGCCGAGCGGGTGGCCCATGGCGATGGCGCCGCCATTGACGTTGAGCACCGCGTCGTCGATGTCGAAGGCCTGTTGATAGCGCAGCACGACCGAGGAGAAGGCCTCGTTCAGCTCGAACAGGTCGATGTCCTTGACCTTCATCCCCGCCTTCTTCAGCACGAGCTCGGTGACGTCGACCGGGCCGGTCAGCATCAGCGCGAGGTCGGAGCCGGTGGTGGCAAAGGCGCGGATGCGGGCGCGCGGCTTCAGGCCGGATGCCTTGCCGGCCTTCTTCGAGCCGACCAGCACGGCCGCGGCGCCGTCGACGATGCCCGACGAGTTGCCAGCGTGGTGGACGTGGTTGACGAACTCGACATCCGGGTGAGCGGCTGTCGCGACCGCATCGAAGCCGCCCATCTCGCCCATCTGGACGAAGGAAGCCTTGAGGGAGGCCAGCGCCTGCATGTCGGTGTTCGGGCGGATGGTCTCATCGCGGTCGAGGATAATCAGGCCGTTGACGTCGGTGACGGGGATCACCGAATTCTTGAAGTGGCCGGCCTGCCAGGCGGCCGCGGCGCGCTTGTGCGAGCGCACGGCATAGGCGTCGACATCATCGCGCGAGAAGCCGTATTTCGTCGCGATCAGGTCGGCTGAGACGCCCTGCGGCATGAAATAGGTATCGATAGCGACGGAGGGGTCGACCGCGATGCCGAAGCCCGAGGCGCCCATGCCGATGCGGCTCATGCTCTCGACGCCGCCGCCGATCGTCATCTCCTTCTGGCCGGACATGACCTGCGCCGCGGCGAGATTGACCGCGTCGAGGCCCGAGGCGCAGAAGCGGTTGATCTGCACGCCCGGCACTTCCTTGCCATAGCCGGCCTTGAGCGCGACGGTACGAGCGATGTCGGCGCCCGCCTCGCCGACCGGGTCGACGCAGCCGAAGACGACGTCCTCGACCAGTTTGGTATCGAGATTGTTGCGCTCCTTGATGGCGCGCAGGGTCTGCGTGCCCAATTCGATCGCGGTGACTTCGTGGAGCGAACCGTCGGCCTTGCCCTTTCCGCGCGGCGTCCGGACGTGATCGTAGATGAAGGCGTCAGCCATCAAGGCCTCCCGGGCTGGCCGCGATTGCGGCTCGTTTCGGTCCCCGCCGTCATGGTCGGGCTTGACCCGACCATTTCATGACGAGGCAATTCTGCAAGATGCCCGGGCCTGGGCCCGGGCATGACGTTCACGTTCAGAACTGCTCGGCGCTCAGCGCCATGGTCGAATCCGCCCCCGTGGTGATCCGCGCCAGATGGGCGGCGGTCTCGGGCAGCGAACGCTCCATGAAGAAGCGGGCGGTGACGAGCTTGGCGTTCATGCGCTCGGTCGCGCCATTCGCGCCGGCCTTGAGCTTGTCCTGCGCGACCTTGGCCATCTTGGCCCACATATAGCCGAGCGAGACCAGGCCGAGCAGGTGCATATAGTCATGCGCGCCGGCGCCGGCGTTGTCCGGCTTCGCGAGCGCGTTCTGCATGAACCACATCGTCCCCTGCTGGAGATGGCCGAGCGAGGCTGCGAGCGAAACCAGCAGCGGCTTCAACGCCTCGTCGCCCTCGTTCTCCTTCACGAAGGCGCCGACCTCGTTGAAGAAAGCCATGATGGCGCGGCCACCGTCTCGGCCGAGCTTGCGGCCGACCAGGTCCATCGCCTGCACGCCGTTGGCGCCCTCGTAGATCATGGCGATGCGGGCATCGCGGACGAACTGCTCCATGCCCCATTCGGCGATGTAGCCATGGCCGCCATACATCTGCTGGGCCTTCACCGCATTATCGAAGCCGACATCGGTGAGCACACCCTTGAGCACCGGCGTCATCAGGCCGAGCTGATCGTCGGCGGCCTGGCGCTCGGCGGCGTCGGTCGAGCGGTGGGCGACGTCCGACTTGATCGCGTTCCAGAGCACGAAGGCGCGCGCCGCCTCGTTGAAGGCCTTGATCGACATCAGCGTGCGGCGCACGTCCGGATGGACGATGATCGGGTCGGCGGCCCTGTCGGGGTTCTTGGCGCCAGTCAGCGCGCGGCCCTGCAGGCGGTCCTTGGCGTAGACGACGGCGTTCTGATAGGCGACCTCGGACTGGGCCAGGCCCTGGATCGCGACGCCGAGGCGGGCCTCGTTCATCATCACGAACATGGCGTTGAGACCCTTGTTCTCGGTCCCGACCAGCCAGCCCCTGGCCCCGTCATAGTTCATGACGCAGGTCGAATTGCCGTGAATCCCCATCTTGTGCTCGATCGAGCCGCAGGAGACGTGGTTGTTCGCGCCGACCGAGCCGTCGGCACCGACCTCGTTGCGCGGCACGACGAAGAGCGAGATGCCCTTGACGCCCTGCGGCGCGCCCTCGATGCGGGCGAGCACGAGGTGGACGATGTTTTCGGTGATGTCCTGCTCGCCGGCCGAGATGAAGATCTTGGTGCCGGTGATCGCATAGGTGCCGTCGCCGTTCGGCACGGCCTTGGTCTTGATCAGGCCGAGATCGGTGCCGCAATGCGGCTCGGTCAGGTTCATCGTGCCCGACCAGGTACCTTCGGCCATCTTCGGCAGATAGGTGCGCTTCACCTCGTCGGAGCCGTGGACATAGAGCGCGGCCATCGCGCCCATGGTCAGGCCGGGATACATCGAGAACGCCATGTTCGCCGAGGAGGAGAACTCGTTCATGATGGCGCCGAGCGTATAGGGCAACCCCTGGCCGCCATATTCCGGGTCCATGGCGAGCCCGACCCAACCGCCGGCGGCATAGGCCTCATAGGCCTGCTTGAAGCCCTTCGGGGTCGTCACCGAGCCGTCATCGTTGCGCTTGCAACCTTCCTTGTCGCCGGAATGGTTGAGCGGCTGCAGCACCTCCTCGCAGAGCTTGGCGCCCTCGCCGAGCACGGCCTCGACCAGATCGGGCGTCGCCTCGGCGAAGCCCGGCAGGTTGTTGTAGCGCTCGAACTGGAAGACGTCGTTGAGCAGGAACAGCGTGTCTTCGACGGGTGCCTTGTAAACCGGCATCGCATTCCTCCCTGGCGTTTTGACAACGATCTTGGACGAAGCTTGCCGGCTCTATATGACAGCGGCGCCTCGGAATAGTTCATATATAAACTATCTGGTCGCAGCTTGCCAAGGGGCCACATCAACTTTTTCGCCCGGACAGCGCTGCCAAGAGAGATTGGCGCGAGCAGCGATCGGCTTGCAAACGAAAAATGCCCCGGACCGGCGAGGTTCGGGGCATCGTGATCTCAGCGGTATGGGCCGGTCAGCCGACCGGGCCGCGTCAGGCGTCGAGGCGCGAAAGAGTCGTCTCGAGCTCGGCGATGGCGGCCTCGATCTCGGTGCGCTGGCTGCGCAGCAATTCAAGCTGCTCGGCGATCTGGCTGCGGCTGAGCTGCAGGCCACCGACCGAGGCGGACGGCTCCTTGCCCTTGATCTCCTTGCCTTCCTCATTGGCGAGCATGGCGCGGATCTCGACCAGCGTGAAGCCGAGCTGCTTGCCCTTGAGGATGAGCGCGAGGCGGGCACGGTCGCGGCCGGAATAGATCCGGGTCAGGCCCGAACGGGCCGGCGCTAGCAAGCCGCGCGATTCATAGAAGCGCAATGTGCGCAGGGTGACGCCGAACTCGCGGGCGAGATCGCTGATGGTGAAGCCACCGGCTTCGCTGTCGTTCGTCGTCTGGGGGGAGGCGGAGCGGCCGTCGTGACTCGGTGTGGCCGCCAGAGCTGAGCCTTGGCGCGGCATATCTGATCCTTGCGGGTTGCGGGGCGGAGCTGCCTGCCCCATCGGAAGGCGCTCCTGCGTTGCCGGCAATGTAGGGGCTACGGCTCCCTTACGTCACGTTATTCGCCTCCGGCTGGGGGTAAGTTACGGTTATGCCCCGTGTATACCGAGCCTCGAACGGGCTGTCGTGGCGCATGTTTGGACAAAATTAACGTCCGCGCCCCTGATCTTAACGCTCTGTTTACCGTGACTGCGAAAAGTCGGTACCGCGATCTCCAGCATCAGCCACATCAACCCGATGTTCATGAATGCCGAGATCGCAGGGGCGCCGCCGCATGAGGGGGCTGCGCGCTCGCTAAGCCAAGACCGGCCCCTCGAGGCGAACGTGACATGGCGACCAGCCTGCCCTGGAGCGTCAAGGGCGTCGACCCGCGCACACGCGATGCGGCGAAGACTGCCGCACGCCGGGCCGGGATGACGCTCGGCGAATGGCTCGACAGCAAGATCCGCGAAGAGGCCGGCGAACCCGATTCCGTCGTCAACGAGGCGGAAGAGCAAGACATCGTCGCGCTGTCGGAGCGCCTCGCCCGCCTCTCCCAGGGTGGGATGCAGACGGCCGCGGCACCCCAGGCTGCCAATGCCAGGCCGGAGATCGCGCGTGATCGTATGGACGCGTTCATCACCCAGGCGGCGATGGCGGAGCGCCTGACGCGCGACAGCAATGCCAGGACAGCAAGCGCCCTCGACTCGATCGCCAAGTGGATGGAGCGCACCGAGAGCCGGTTGTCGCAAGGCGAGCGTGCCACGGTCGAGCGGCAGGAACGCACCACCAGCGTGATCGCCGATTCCATCAAGGCGATGGGCGAACGCCTCAGCGAGATGGAGCGGCGGGCCGAGGAGGCGAGCCGCCGGCCGGTCGCGCCGCCGCCACCACCGCCGCGTCCGGTGCTGAGCCGCGACGGCCTGGCCGCCGCCGTTTCCGATATCCGCTCGCGCCAGCGCTCCCTCGACGGTGATGCGCGCGCTACCGCTTTCGAGCGGCCGGCCCCCGCGCCGTCGCTCGCGAGCCTGCGCGACGATTTGCGCCAGCTCAGCGACCGGATCGCCCCAGCCCCGCAGCCCGTGCCGCGCGCCGAAGACCAGCGCGGCGCCTACCGGCCGCTGGAGCGCGCAATCGGCGAGCTCGGCGCCCGGCTCGATCGCTTCGACGGGCGTGACCGGCTCGATCCGGTCCTCAAGCCTTTGGCGCGGATTGAATCCGAGATCGGCCGGCTGGCCGAGACGCGTTCCAATGAAAGCTACAATCGCTTCGAGCTGGAGATCGCCCATCTCGCCGCCAAGGTCGACGCGCTCGCCACGCGCGGCGGCGACCGCCAGACGATCGCCCCGATCCTGAACGAGCTGGCCGAGCTGCGCGAGGTCGTCTCCTCGTCGGATGGCCGGCGGTTCGACGATCTCTCGCTGCAGCTCAACGCGCTGACCTCGGATGTCGGCCGCCTGCGCGACGACAATCGCGACCTGCACGGCCTGTCGCTGGCGATCGAGGATGTGCGCGAGACGCTGCTTTCTGATCGCTCGCGCGAGCGCCTCGGCGAGAGCGGCCCGCTGCTTGCCTTGTCGCGCCAGGTCGAAGCGCTCGCTCAGAAGATCGATTCTCTGCCGGCGATGAAGACCTCCGTCATCGACGGCCAGGTCGACCAGCTGATCGCCCGTCTCGGCGAGCTCGACGCCAGCGGGCGCCCGGCGTCCAATGAGCTGGCCGAGCGCATCGAAGCCCTGGTGGTCAAACTCGAACACCTCGCCGACAAGGCCCCGAGCCGGCTCGATGAACGGATCGAGGCGCTGACCAGCCGCGTCGAGCAGCTCGCGGCCTCGAGCACCCTCGCCCACATGGTCGACGATGGCGGAACCCCGCTGGCGCGGGTCGACATGCGGCCGGTCGAGGAGATGCTGCGCGGCCTTGCAGCCAAGATCGACGAAGCCGGCCGGCCGGGCGCCGGTTCGGATTCCTTCGATGCGCTGGAGCAGCAGATCGCGGGCCTGACGCAGCGGCTCGACGAGCAGGCGGCGACGCGCACGGCCGAAAACGGCATCGAGCGGACGCTACAGGATCTCGTGGTCCATCTGCAGGGCATGCGCGAGGACACCGCCGTCACCGCCGAGCGCGCTGCACGGGCCGCCATGGCCGACATGGCGCCGTCGCGCGGCGCGAGCCTGTCCGAGCTCAGCGATCTCATGACCGGCCTGCGCGAGACCCATGTCTCGGCCGGGCGCGAGACGCAGGATGCGATCGGCGCAGTCCACCGGACGCTGGAAACCATCATCGGCCGCCTCGGCGACCTCGAATCCGAGCTCGGTGTCGACCGCGGCCGCCGCGGCAGCGCAGCGGCGCCGCGGGCTCAGGCCGCAACCGAGGCCGAAGATGCGAGGGCACCGGCCCTCACCGCACCGGTGATGGCCGAGCGCTTCGCCGCCGAGCCGCGGCTGCCGCGCACAAGCGGGCTCGATCTGCCGCTGGAGCCCGGCTCCGGCCGGCCGCGCCCCGATGCGCCCGCCCCGCAGGGCAATGATCCCCAGGCCGTGCGCCAGAGCCTGATCGCCGCGGCACGGCGCTCCGCCAAGGCCGCCAGCGAGGCAGCCTCCGCCAATCCCACGGCCGTGGCCGAGACGACCAAGCCCGGCAAGGCCGGCAAGCCGGCCTCCAGCGGGCGCCTCAAGGAGATCATGGAGAAGCGCCGGCGGCCGCTGCTGCTCAGCTTCGCCGCCCTTATCCTGGCGGTCGGCGCCGCGGGGACCTACCTGTCCCAGCAGAGCGCCAAGAAGCAGGTGGCGAACGAGAGCATCCAGACCGCCCCCTCCAAGGCCGCGCCCGTCGAGACGCCGGCGATCCAGCCGACACCGCAGTCCGCCCCGATCGAGCAGGCGGCTCCGCCGGTAAAGGATCAGAATTCCGCCCTGCCTCCCCTGCAGCTCGGCACGACACCGGCACAGGCAGCCGCGTTCGCGCCTGTCCCGACCTTGCCGGCAGCGAGCCCAGAGACGCCAGCTGCCACAGTGCCCTCCCTGGTCGCCGCACTGCCCCTGCAGAGCCCGTCCGAGGCGACCGAGACCGTCACCGGCATCGGCGATCTGCCGGCAGCGCTCGGCAGCGCCGGCCTGCGCAAGGCGGCGCTCGCGGGCGATGCGCGCGCCGTCTATCAGCTCGCCGCCCAGGCGGCGGACGCACCGGCCAATCGCGACCCGAAGCTGGCGCTGCGCCTGTTCGAGCGCGCCGCCGTCGCCGGCCTCACGCCTGCCCAGTTCCGCCTCGGCAACATGTTCGAGAAGGGCATCGGCACCAATCGCGACCCGGCGCTCGCCAAGGTCTGGTATGGCCGCGCCGCCGAACGCGGCAACGCCAAGGCGATGCACAATCTCGCGGTGCTCTACGCCGAAGGCGCCGGCGGCAAGCCGGACTACGCCACGGCGACCGAATGGTTCCGCCGCGCCGCCGAGCACGGCGTGCGCGACAGCCAGTACAACCTCGCCATCCTGCTCGGCCGCGGCCTCGGCGCACCGGCCGATCTCGGCCAGTCCTATCGCTGGTTCGCGATCGCCGCCGCCCAGGGCGACGAGGATGCAGGGCGCAAGCGCGACGAGGTCGCGGGCCGGCTCTCCGCCAGCGATCTTGCCGCGGCCAAGGCGGCGACAGAGAGCTGGAAGCCGAAGCCGCTGGAGGCGAACGCCAACGAGGTGACGCCGCCGGCAAAGGGCTGGGACGAGCAGCCGGTCGCAGCCAAGAAGCCGGCGAAGCCCGGCCGCGGCTGAGTCGTCGCGGCACGAGCCCTTCAGCAGGCGCCCGAGAGTCCCTCAGAGCTGCACAAATTGAAAAGGTTTCGGCTGTAGCGTCACTGGCTCGACGCTGCAGCACGTTCCGTTCGGCCCGAATTCGCGCCGGTAAGGCAGATCGGGCACGTTCTCGTCGCAAAAGTGGTGTCCACTTCTGCGGACCATGCCCGGCGTGAAGGCGTCGACGGCGGACGGGGTTTGGAAGAGTGCAGATCTATCTCCCGATCGCGGAATTGCCGATCAGCATTTTCCTCGTCCTTGGTCTGAGCGGCGCGGTCGGCTTCATCTCGGGTCTGTTTGGCGTCGGCGGCGGCTTCCTCCTGACGCCATTGCTGATCTTCCTCGACATCCCGCCGGCCGTCGCGGTCGCGACCGTCGCGGCCCAGGTCGCCGGCTCGTCGATGACCGGCGTTCTGACCTACTGGCGACGCAATGCGCTCGACTTCAAGCTCGGCGGCGTCCTGGTCGCGGGCGGCCTGTTCGGCACGATCATGGGTGTGCTGTTCTTCAACTCGATGCGGCGCCTCGGCCAGCTCGAGCTGGTCATCACCCTGTCCTATGTCACGCTCTTCACCTTGATCGGCGGGCTGATGCTGTTCGACGCGGTGCGCGCCGCACTGCGCGACCGTAGCGGCAAGCCGGCCCGCCGCCTGCGCGAGGCCGGCTCGCACCCGCCCTGGATGGGCTTGCCGCTGCGCATGCGCTTCCCGCGCTCGCAGCTCTATGCCAGCGTCATCCCGATCGCGGGCCTCGCCGTCGTCATCGGCTTCATCGGCGCCGTGCTCGGCGTCGGCGGCGGCTTCATGCTCGTGCCGGCGCTGATCTATTTCTTCCGGATTCCGCCGGCCGTGGTGGTCGGCACCTCGCTGTTCCAGATCCTGGTCACCATGTCAGGCGCGACGGTGCTGCACGCCGTCACCAACCAGTCGGTCGACATCATCCTCGCCATGCTGCTGCTGGTCGGCGGCGTCATCGGCGCGCAGTTCGGTGGCCGGGCGGCGCGCAACCTCAACGTGTCGTCGTTCCGGCTGCTGCTGGCACTGCTGATCCTCTCGGTCGGCCTGCGCTTTGGAGTCGAGCTCTTCCTGCCGCCGAACGAACCCTATTCGGTGGTCGTGCCGGAGGGAGCGCAGCGATGAGACGCGCGGCGCTCGCTTTGGCCGCAGCCTGCCTCGCGACGCTCGCCAGCGTTCCGGCGAAGGCCGAGACCTTGATCGCGGCCCTGTCGACCCACCGGATCGCGATCGCCTCCAACTTCACCGGAGACCAACTCGCGGTGTTCGGCCTGGTCGAGCGCGATGGGCGCTCGGTGGCGCGCGCCGACCCCCACGACATCGTCGTCACGGTGCGCGGACCGCAGCGCATGCTGATCGTGCGCGAGAAGGAGCGCGTCGGGCCGATCTGGATCAACCGCAGCCAGCGGCGCTTCCCCGACCGCTCGATCTATCTCTCGGTCGCGACCAACCGGCCGATCAAGGAGATCGTGTCGGAGGACGCGGCACGGCGCGACCGGATCGGTCTCGCCAACGCGCAGCGCTCGCAAGCCGGCTTCGATTTTGACTTCGATATCGGCCGCTATCGCGACGCGCTGATCCGAACCCTCGAAGGCAAGCAGCTTTACTTGCTCGACGAGCGCGGCGTCACCTTCCTGTCGCCGGCCCTGTTCAGCTCGCAGATCAAGATCCCGGCGACGGCGCCGACCGGTCCTTACGAAGTCGAGATCCTGCTCTATGCCGGCGGTTCGGTGCTGGCGCGCCAGACCACCAATTTCGAAGTGGTGAAGACCGGTGCGGAACAGAGCATGGCGTCGGCGGCGCATGAGCGGCCGTTCCTCTATGGCCTGGCGACCGCTGTCCTCGCGCTACTGTTCGGCTGGCTTGCGACCGTGATCTTCCGGCGCGATTGAGCCATTTCCGTCATTGCGAGCGCAGCGAAGCAATCCAGGGAGACGTAGAGCTCTGCCGCCCCTGGTTTGCTTCGTCGCTGACGCTCCTCGCAATGACGGCGAAGCTCAGCCCGTCAGCACCTCATAGGCGAGGAAGGGCGCGATCGTGCCCTCAGTGACGCTCGTCAGGTCGTCGGCGAACTCGACCAGCCCGTCGGTCTCGGTCAGCGAGGTCAGCACACCGGCCCCGTCCCGCGGGTGCTTCTGCGCCACCGCGATGCCGTCAGTTCCTGGCGCAAGCGTGACCCGCACATATTCGCGTCGCCCCGCCTTCTTCTTGTAGGGAAAGCCGAGCCTGACCGGCAGGCCATGCAGCCGCGCTGGCGTCGTACCCGACAGCAGCGCGATCACCGTCCGGGCGACGAAGGCGAAGGTGACGAAGACCGCGACGGGATTGCCCGGCAGGCCGATGAAGGGCGTGCCGCTGACCAGCCCCATCGCGACGGGCCGGCCGGGCTTGATCGCCACCCGCCAGAAGGCGAGTTCGCCGGCGCGCTCCACCGCCGCCTTGACGTGATCCTCCTCGCCGGTCGAGACGCCGCCCGAGGTCAGGATCAGGTCGCAGCTTTCCGCCGCCTGAAGCAGCCGCGCGGCAAGGCTCTCCGGCTCATCGCGCAGGATGCCGAGGTCGACAACCTCCGCCCCGGCGCGAGCCACCATCGCGCGCAACAGGCTGCGATTGGCGTCGTAGATGCCGGCTGGCGGCAGGGCCGTGCCGGGCTCGTTGAGCTCGTCGCCGGTCGAGAAGATCGCCACGCGGACACGGCGGCGGACTGCAACTTCGGTCAGGCCGAGCGCGGCGAGCAGTGCCAAATCCTGCGGGCGCAGGCGCCGGCCGGCGGCGAGCGCGAGATTGCCGCGCCCGATATCCTCGCCGGCGGGGCGGGCATTGGCGCCGCGCTTCAGCCCGGCCGGGAGAACGACCGCGCCGCCCTCCAGTGCGACATCCTCCTGCATGAAGACGGTTTCGGCACCGGCCGGCATCGGCGCACCCGTGAAGACGCGCACCGCCATCCCCGTCGTCGTGACACCGGCAGCGTCGGCGCCGGCCGCGACCCGGCCCGACAGAGGCAGCCTCGTCTCCCCGCCTGCCGTCAGGTCGGCGAAGCGGACCGCATAACCGTCGACCGCCGAGTTGGCGAAGGGCGGCAGATCGACCGGCGCGATCACGTCCTGCGCCAGCACGCGCCCATCTGCCGCAGCAAGCGGAACCGTCTCGATCCCGGCTACGGCCTTGACCCGTTCGGCAGCGCGCTCGGCCGCCTGCTCGATGGTCAGCATCGGCCCGAAGGCGTCGGCATCCGCGCTGAGCTGCGCCATCGTCAGAGACCCTTCTTTGCCCGCGCCAGCACCGCGTCGAGCGGCTGCGCCTCAGCGAACAGACAATCGGCGATGGCCGGGACATCGTCGAGCCCGATCACCGGCCGGCGGGCCTCCGGGAAGGCGGTGTCGCTGGCGATGGCGACGATGCTGGGATCATCCGGATGCAGCGGCGGCTTGCCGTTGGCGGCGCGATAGACCTCGAGCTTGGCGTGCGGATCGCGCTTGAAGCCCTCGACGATGACGAGATCGACCGGCGACAGCCGCGCCAGCAGCTCCGGCAGCGTGGCCTCCGGCTCGTCGCGCAATTCATGCAGCAGCGCCCAGCGCTTCGCCGACGAGATCAGCACCTCGGACGCGCCGGCCTGCCGGTGAGCCCAGGAATCCTTGCCGGGCGTGTCGAGATCGAAGGCGTGATGGGCATGCTTGATCGTCGAGACCGTAACGCCCCGGCGGTTG
The DNA here is from genome assembly GCF_004123845.1 of Allobosea sp. Tri-44. Classification (GTDB taxonomy): domain Bacteria; phylum Pseudomonadota; class Alphaproteobacteria; order Rhizobiales; family Beijerinckiaceae; genus Allobosea. Next base: position 891,334 of record NZ_NBDP01000030.1, read on the forward strand.
AACTCCGGGATCAGCCTGGTGAGGAGGGTCGTCTTGCCGGCCCCGCTCCAGCCCGCCAGTCCGATCACACGCATCGACAAGGACATCCCAAAAAAGACAAAGCCGGGCGCAAGAGGCGCCCGGCAGTCATCGTGCAAATGGGTTCAGCCGGTCAAGGCTCACCGTCATTGCGAGGAGCGGAGCGACGAAGCAATCCAGAGCCGTCGAGCGAAACCTTCTGGATTGCTTCGCTGCGCTCGCAATGACGTCAGCGCTTCACTCGGCCGGCTGCAGCTTGCCGCTCCCGACATGCCCCTTGCGCACCTCGTCGGCGACCCAGAGCGAATGGTGCTCCTTGGCCCAGTTGAGGTCGACCTCGCCGGAGCCCATCGCGTCGAAGGCGCCCTCCATGCCGATCGTACCGATATAGATGTGCGCCAGAATCGCGGCGACCATCAGCACGCCGACGATACCATGGACCACATTCCAGAATTGCAGGTCGAGCACGCCGCCGGCCGTCGCCGGGAAAAGCAGATAGATGCCGGAAACGCCGAGCGCCGCGCCGCCGAGCACCACCGTCCAGAACACGATCTTCTGGCCGCCATTGAAGCGCTTCGCCGGCGGGTGGGCTTTGCCGACAATGCCGCCGCCGGCCGCGAACCAGCGGACGTCAATCATGCTGGGGATGTTGTCCTTGATCCAGACCAGGAACATCAGGGCGATGCCGAGCATGAACGGCCAGGCGAGATAGTTGTGCGCCCATTTCGCGAGGATCGAGATATTGGTGAATGCCTCCGGGCCGATCAGCGGCAGCAGCAACGATTTGCCGAAGGTGACGTTGAGCCCGGATAGCGCCAGCACGATGAAGCAGGCGGCGGTCAGCCAGTGGACGAAGCGCTCGAAGCCGTTGAAGCGTGTCAGCGTCTGCCCGGATGGGCCGCCCTCGATCCGGATGCGGCCGCGGAAGAGATAGAAGGCGACGAGCGCTATCAGCATGCCGAGCACGGCGACCGCACCGATCTTCGTCATCGTATTCTGATGGAAGGCGCGCCATTCGCGCCCGGCCGGACGCTCCAGCGTCGCCGCCTTGGTGTCGGGGATGCTGATCCGGCCTTGCAACTCGGCTGAAGGGTTGCCCTTCAGCGCGTCGAGGAACTGCTTCTCCTTGACCGAGTCAGCCGTCGGATTGACCTGCTGGGCGGCGCCGGGCTGGGCGAAGCCGACCGCGACGGCCAGCAGCAATGCCGCGACGAGGAAGCGGAGATGGGCGCGGAGCGACATTGCGAGCGTCCTTTTCACGAAGGCGGTATCTGACTGGGGAGGAACGCACCCGACCTTTTCAGGCCGTGATGCGCCCCCCTCCCCCAGCTCAGATCGTGATGGTTTCCCGGTAGGCCGTCTGCCAGCCCCAGGCTCCCGAGCCATAGCCGCGCTTGACCACCCGTTCCTTGTAGATCTGCGCGATCACCTCGCCGTCGCCGGCGAGCAGCGACTTGGTCGAGCACATCTCGGCGCAGAGCGGCAGCTTGCCCTCGGCGAGGCGGTTCGACCCGTATTTCTGGAATTCGGCCGGCGAGAGGTCGACCTCCGGGCCGCCGGAGCAATAGGTGCACTTGTCCATCTTGCCGCGCGAGCCGAAGTTGCTGACCTTCGGATATTGCGGGGCGCCGAACGGGCAGGCGTAGAAGCAGTAGCCGCAGCCGATGCACAGGTCCTTGTTGTGCAGCACCACCGCATCCGCCGTGGTGTAGAAGCAATCGACAGGGCAGACTGCGGCGCAGGGTGCGTCCGTGCAATGCATGCAGGCCATCGAGACCGAGCGCTCGCCGGGCTTGCCGTCATTGATGGTGACGACGCGTCGACGGTTGATGCCCCAGGGCACGTCGTTCTCGTTCTTGCAGGCGGTGACGCAGGCGTTGCACTCGATGCAGCGATCGGCGTCGCAGAGGAATTTCATCCGGGCCATGGTTCAGCTCCTCCTCACGCCGCTGCGATCTGGCACAGCGTGACCTTGCCTTCGTGCATGGCGGTCACGGGGTCATAGCCATAGGTGGTGATGGTGTTGACGGACTCGCCGAGCACGATCGGGTCCAGCCCCTTCGGGTAGTTGCCGCGCTGGTCGACACCCTGAAAGACGCCGCCGAAGTGGAAGGGCATGAAGGCGGCGCCCTTGCCGACGCGTTCGGTCACCAGCGCCTTGACCCTGGCCTTGGAGTTGTTCTCAGGACCAGTCACCCAGACCATGGCGCCGTCCCTGATGCCGCGCGCGACCGCGTCCGCCGGATTGATCTCGACGAACATGTCCTGCTGCAATTCGGCCAGCCACTTGTTCGAGCGCGTCTCCTCGCCGCCCCCCTCGTATTCGACGAGGCGGCCGGAGGTCAGGACGATCGGGAAGGACTTGGCGATGCCCTTCTCGACCGCCGCCTTCTGCACCGAGGTGTGCAGGTTCGGGATGCGCAGTGTCCGCTCGTCCGGCCGCGCCGGCCATTTCGCCACGAGATCGACGCGCGGCGAGTAGATCGGCTCGCGATGGGTCGGCACCGGATCGGGCAGGTTCCAGGCATTGGCCCGCGCCTTGCCGTTGCCATAGGGCACGCAGCCATGCTCCATCGCGACGCGCTGGATGCCGCCCGACAGGTCGGTAGACCAGGAGACATTGTCGATCGTGTTGCCGCCGATCCAGGAGATGGTCGCCAGTTCCGCCGGCGTCAGGTCCTTGTCCCAGCCGAGCTTCTTCAGCACGCCCATGGTGAACTCGGGATAGCCGTCCTTGATATCCGAGTTGAGAGAGTAGGAGCCGCCCTCGGCGAGCAGGGTATCCTCGACCTTGCTTCCGTCCGGCAGCGTGCGCTCGCGGGTCAGGCCGAAGCGCGGGCGGAAAGTGCCGCCGCCGTCCTTCGCTGCGAGCGAGGTGTTGTAGAGGATATGGGTGCCGGGGTGCTTGTACTCCGGCGTGCCCCAGCACGGCCAGGGCAGGCCGTAGAAGTCGTTCTCGACCGGGGAGCCCTTGGCGCCGCGCAGCGTCACGATGTCGAACTTGTCCTGGTTCGCCATGTGCAGCTTGAGGCGCTCGGGCGACTGGCCGGTATAACCGGTCGACCAGCCGCCGCGGTTGATCTCCCTGAGGATCGATTCAGCCGTCGGCTCCAGTCCGATCTTGCCCTGGACCATCTCGTAGGGCCGGAACATCTCGGTGGCGAAGCCGAGCTTCTGCGAGAGCTTGTAGATGACCGCATAGTCGCTGGCGGATTCGAAGATCGGCTCGACGACCTTCTCGCCCCATTGCACCGAGCGGTTGGAGCAGGTGCGCGAGCCCGAGGTCTCGAACTGGGTGCAGACCGGCAGGATATAGGTGCCATTCTTACGTCCGCCGAGCGAAACGAAATTGGTCGGGTGCGGATCGCAGACGACCAAAAGCTCGAGCTTCTCGAGGCCCTTCACCGCATCGGGCATGCGCGGGATGGTGTTACCGCCATGGCCCATGACAAACATGGCCTTGAGGTTGTCTTTCTGGTCGACCTGCTCGGCCGGCAGGTTCGCGGCGTCGAACCAGCGGGTCGAGGTATGGCCCGAGGTCTCCATGTTCTGCTTGCGGGTACGGGCGGCGCGGCCGCCCTTGGCCGGGACTTCGTCGAAGCGCGACATGAAATAGTCGTAGTCGACACCCCAGACGCGGGCCCAATGGCGCCAGGCGCCTTCGACCAGGCCGTAATAGCAAGGCAGATTCGAGATATCGAGGCCGAAATCGGTCGCGCCCTGGACGTTGCAGTGGCCGCGGAAGATGTTGGCGCCGGTGCCGTTCGAGCCGACATTGCCGGTCGCCAGCAAAAGCGTGCAGATGGCGCGGACATTGGCCGTTCCGACCGAGTGCTGCGTCACGCCCATGCACCAGACGAAGGTCGCCGGCTTCACCGTGGCGAAGGTCTGGGCGACGCGCTTCAGCTGCTCGCCGGGGATGCCGGTGATGTCCTCGACCGTCTTGGGATCGTATTTCTCGACCTCCTTGCGGACGTCGTCCATGCCGTGGACGCGCGCGGCGATGAAGGACTTGTCCTCCCAGCCGTTCTGGAAGATGTGCCACATCAGGCCCCAGATCACCGCAATGTCGGTGCCGGAGCGGAAGCGGACATAGTCGGTGGCGTGGGCCGCGGTGCGGGTCAGGCGCGGGTCGAAGACGATGACGTTGGCGCGCTGCTGCTCCTTGCCGGTCAGGATGTGCTGCATCGAGACCGGGTGCGCCTCGGCCGCGTTCGAGCCCATGAAGATCACGGTCTTCGAATTGCGGATGTCGTTGTAGGAGTTGGTCATCGCGCCGTAGCCCCAGACGTTCGCGACGCCCGCGACCGTGGTCGAGTGGCAGATGCGCGCCTGGTGGTCGACGTTGTTGGTGCCCCAGAAGGCCGCGAATTTGCGGAACAGATAGGAGCCCTCGTTGGAAAACTTGGCCGAGCCGAGCAGGTAGACGGAATCGGCGCCCGACTTGGCGCGGATTTCCATCATCTTGTCGCCGATCTCGCTGACCGCCTGGTCCCAGGACAGGCGCTGCCACTGCCCGTCGACCAGCTTCATCGGATATTTGATGCGCCGATCGCCATGGACGAGCTCGCGCACCGAGGCGCCCTTGGCGCAATGGCTGCCGCGGTTGATCGGGCTCTCCCAGGCCGGCTCCTGGCCGACCCAGACACCATTGGCGACCTCGGCGCGGACGGTGCAGCCGACCGAACAATGCGTGCAGATGTTCTTGACGACCTTGGTCCCGGTCGCGGGACCGTAACCGGCAGCTTCCGCCTTGCGGACGGCACCGATCTGCAGGGCGCCGGCAGCCGCGACGCCACCGGCGACGAGGCCGGAGCGGCGCAGGAAGGAGCGGCGGTCCATCACGCCGGAGGCAAGGCCTCCGAGGGCGCTCTGCAGGCGACCGCGCTGGACGTCGGCGGATTTGCGCTTGATCAGCATGACGCCGGCCTCCTCAGTAACGGTTGACGCGGTAGAAGTCTTTGACGTGCTCGCTCTCGCGATAGCGCGCCTTGGTCTCGTCCTTGCCGGGATCGACGGCGGCGGCAGGCGTGACCGCGACAGGTGCGACCGCTACAGTCGCGCCGGCGCCGAGCGCCTTGAAGAAGTTGCGGCGGTCGAGCCCCGCATCCTTGTTCTTCTGCGACATCGTCGTCTCCTCCGTGCCGTAAGTCATGCGGGCAGGCTCGCAGCCTGCGTCTCGATCGAAAGGTAGAGGCTGCCGACCCGGCCGACGGCGCGGTAGAAGCGCGCTGCCGGAGTGGTTTCGAGATCGGCGAAGAAGCGGTCGGCCCAGGGCCGGATATGGCGGGCAAAGAAGGACGCGTCGTCGACGCCCTCGCCCGAGACCTCGCCGCGGATCAGCTTGGCCTGGATGTCCATCAGCACGGCGACATGGTCCTCGGGCTCGCCGACGCGCTCGGCGCGAGCGAGGCCGAGCTTGCCCATGTCCTCGCGTACCAGAGCGAGCGGGCGCTCATGCAGGAAGCCGGTGAGATAATAGGAGGCGTAAGGCAGGAGCTCGCCGCGGCCGACGCCGATGAAGATCTGGAAGAACTCGTCGCGGACCTGGTCGGGGCTCGCCTCCGCCGCCGCTTCCGCCAGCGCCAGATGCGCCATGCCGAGCGGCGAGGCATCACCGCGCAGGCCTTGCAGAGCGGCCAGCGTCTCGGCCGTCGGAGCGCGCCAGAGCAAGGCGCCGATCAGCTCGAATTCATCGGCGCGGGCAGCGTCGATCTCGTCGATCTCGGCAGCGGCAGGCGCAACGATCGGTTCGTGCGGATAGAGGTCGGGCCTGAGCTCGCTGCGCGAAATTCCGGTGAGAGTCTCGACGGAGAGCACGCGATCGGCCGGGACGCGTTTCCAGCTCGAGATCGCCGGCTGCGAGACACCGACCGCCCGCGCCAGCGCACGTACGCCGCCGGCCGCTCCAATCGCCCGTTCCAGAGCTTGGTCTCGCATAAACGAAGGCGTCTCCAATCCCGCACCGGCACGTTCGGACGTGCTGGCACACGCGGTGATAATGAGACCTTATCGCCATAGATTGCAATTGTTCTCAACTGAAGCTCAGAGCGGTGTCGCACCGCCGCCGCGTCGCCTTGCCCGCTGCTGGGGCGGCTGAATATCGGGCGTTTTTTGCATCGCAACAGAATTGTCGCTCGGAGAAACACGCGATTCAGCGGCTTTTTCAACGTATTTTCGGGAAACACCCTCGTCGCTCAGCCGCACTGGCTGGGCGGTATCGGCGGCTATAGCAGGAACCTGCTGCGCCGCAGCAGAATCAGGCCCGCTCTCGTCATTAGACGAAGGTTGAACAACTGCGACGTCATTACGCACCGCCTCGCCTTGCTCGGCGGCGGGTTCGGGCGGCTTGCCGAAGATATTGGCCAGCATCTCCTCGACATTGTCCGACTCGCTGAGCGGCCCGTAGCCTGGCGCGCCACCCGGCGTATTCCAGTCCAGGGCGTAGTCGCGGGCCGGATCGAGATAGCCCGAGATCATCGGATCGCTCTCCCAGGCGCGACGCAGCGCCTTGAGCTTCCATTCCTCCGGCACGTTCTGCTTCAGCCAGTGCGCGAGGTCGAAATCCTTGTCGATCAGGTCGAGCGAGGGCGGCTCGACCATCTCGGGTTCAGGTGCAGGCGCGGCAGTTTCCGAAACAGGCTCAGTGGTGATCGGTGTCGGCTCGGCAGCCGGCGGAGCTGTTTGCTGAGCCTCCTGCTTGCGACGCGCCCAGCGCCCCAGGAAGCCCTCCTCACGATCCGCGTCGTCGGGGCGCGACATCAGTCCTCTCCGCGCTCGATGCCCGGGCGCGGCCGCAAGCCACCCTTGCGCGGATCGTGCTCGGTGCGCTTGCGCTTGATGAATTCGCGCTCGACATGATGCGCCTCGAAGAAGGCGAGCACGGCCTCAGCGATCGCGGCCGGCATCGGCACGGCCTCGACGATGTCGTCGACATTCTCCAGGAAGACCTCGCCCTCGGACGGGTCGGCAGTGACGCCGACCAGCTCCAGCGCCGGCTCGATCCCTGTCGGCCTGACCGCGACCCAGAGCCTGGCCTGGCCGGTCGCGAAATTCTCGCGGAAATGGGCGGTGTCGACCGAGTGCAGCGTCAGCACGGCCGAGCCGAGATAGAACTGCTCGCGCCTGTCATCGCCGGCCAGCCGGCTCCAGGGCGCGAGCGGCGGTGGCTCGGGCAGCACCGCGATCGGGGCCCAGACATGGTCGGCCCAGGGCGAATCGAGCTTGCGTCGCTCGACCACGACACCGACCTCGTGATGCTGCTGCATGGCCTCGTCCTCAGTTCGCCATCTCGTGCACCGCGAGCGGCAGGCCGGTCACCAGGTTCTGCGGCTTCATCCGGACGATCCGGTCGCCATCCATTGCCAGCATCAGATAGATAGGCGCTCCCTTGGCCGCCGGCAGTACCGGCACCTCCGATGGCAGTGTCAAACGGTAGAGTGCGATCAGGCGCGAGGCCTTGTCTTCATCGAGCATCTCGCCCTTCCAGAGCGCGTTGCCGATCGCGGTTGCCTGCGCATCGAGGCCGACGAACCAGCGCCAATCGGCATCGCGGACGTTCTCGACGGCTTCGATCTCGACATCGAAACCATGGACCTGCCGGATCCAGTGCGCGATCGCCTTGCCGAGCGCGACCCGGCCCGAGGGCTTGCCGCCGAGGTCGAGCACCATGTCGAAGGCGTCGGAGCGCTGCCAGTAGCGGTCGGCATCGGCGCTCTTTAGGATATCGAGCGAGGTCACTGCAGGCCCGCCGAGCATGGCGAGCAGCGGCGAGGCATGCCGGTCGGCCTCGTGGCCCTCGATCATCTCGGCATCGGCGAGCAGGATCGTGTTCTCGTGGAGCGTGGCGCGCTGCGGCCGGAACAGGCATTCGGCGGCGCGCACCACGAAGGGATCGCTCTCCTCGTCGAGCCCGGCGCGCAGGATGACGTGCACAAGCTGGTCGAGGAAGACAGGCGGGATGCCCGAAGCTCCGCTGCGGATGATTCCGGCATAGGCGCCCTGCAAGGTCGGCGCCGCCAGCAGGCGCTCGCGCCAGCCGAGCAGGAAGCGCCAGTTCTCGCGCGCATCGGCATCGGCGATGGCGGCGATCTCGCGCTCGGCGATCTCGGCCTGCGGCTCTGCCATCAGCCTGGCATGCAAGGCCCGCTCTGCATCGCAGGCCTCCTCAGGCGGCAGCACCTCCGGCCGCGCCAGATAGGCCTTCAGGAAATCATCGGTGACGACGAGACCGCCGCCCTCCTCGCGGTCGAGCAGGAGATGGCCGGAGCTCGCCCAGAAATGGGTCATCGCGGCGCGTCCCTCATCAGTTGCATTAGGTCGACCTGCTCCTGCGGCTCGTCCTCGCCATCGACCTCGACGAACTCGAAGGCGCGGAAGGCATCCTTCGGCCGGTCGCCGCGCGGCATCAGGCTGCGGAAACGTTCGCGAATCTCGCCATCTTCCAGCGTACGATGCAGAGCGAGCAGGGTCTGCGCCGGATGATCGCAGAGCGAGGCGGCAAAGGCGATCTCCTCTTCGGCAGCAGCGCGTGCAGCCGCAAGATCGGGCGCACCGAGCTTGTCGACGAATTGCGCGGCGAGTGCCGCCACCGCCCGTTCGCGCTCCTCCGTTGTCGCCTCCGTGACGACCGCGAGTGTGCTCCAGCCGAAGCTGCCGATGCCGAGGAAACCCGAGCGGAAGGCGACCCGGCCCTTGGTGTCGAGCCCGGCAACGCTCTCCGGCGTGAACAGGAAGGAGCCGGTGACCAGCCATTCGCCGGGCTCTGCCGCCTTGCGGAAGACGAAACCATCCGACGGGTCGAGCCGGATGGCGCGGGGAAGCTTGAGAGTGCTCACAGCTTCGGCGCTCCACTCTCGCGGTCGAGCCAGTCGACCTTGGCCAGCGCCTCGACCATGCTTCGGTGCTCGACGCCGTGCTGCGAGGTCGCGATCAGGTCGCCATTCGGTTCGATGCCGTGACGCACGCCGACAGTCTTCTCCAGCCGGTCGAGCCAGCGCCGCGCCGCCGCCTTGGCGCCCTCTTCCTGCCAATGGCTGACGCCGAGCATGAGATGGCGGCAAAAGGCCTCGATCAGATCGACGGCATCGACCTCCTCGAAACCCTCCTCGGCCATGCCAACACCGGTCTGGCCAAGCTGGAACGGCGACATCGTCGTCGCCCGGACCATCGCGCCGAAGACGAGCCAGTCCGGAACCTGCCCCTCCGGGCACTCGGCCGGCCAGCCGAGGCGGCCACCGCCGATCAGACCGAGATCATAGGTCAGAGCATCCGGCCAGCGGAACAGCAGTGGCCGCTCCGGCGGCGAATAGACTGCGAGCGCATCGGCGAGCGCATTCATGGCGAGGTAGTGCGCAAGCCTGGATTCGGCGAGGATGGCGTCAGGCTCCAGCACCACCGCGAACTCGACGATGTCGAAACGTCGCACCCAGACCAAGGTCGCAGCCCCGGCCTCTACCGCAATCGCCTGCGCATGGGCGAAGGCATCGCCCGATTCGCGCAGGGTGACGAGCGAAAACCCCGGTGGCAGCACCGGCTCGCGCCTGAGATCGTCCTGCCTGACCGGCCCTGCCGCCATCGTCCCTGCCCTGCGCCTCTCATCCCAAGGGAGAGGCTTGCTTCTTTGGAGCCATTCCAATTCCATATAAGATGAGATTATCGCAAGCGCGACCAAAGACGCTGCTGCGATCATGAGGATGCCTGCCCGATGACCAATGTCGCCCGCACGCTGATGGTCTGCTCGTGCGAGGACACGATGCCTCTCGACGGCGCGGCGCTGCGGCGCGGTTGCAGCGGCGCCGAGATCAGCGAGCACCGCCATCTCTGCCGCAGCCAGGTAGAGCGCTTCCGCGCCATGCTCGGGCAGAGCGACGCGATCACTGTCGCCTGTACGCAGGAGGCGCCGCTGTTCGAAGAGATCGCCGCCGACCTCGACTATGCCGGCGATCTCGTCTTCACGAACATCCGCGAACAGGCCGGCTGGTCGGATGAAGCCAAGGCCGCCGGCCCCAAGATGGCCGCCCTGCTCGCCGCCGCGAGCGAGCCTTTGCCGCCGGCCTCCTTCACCACGCTGACCAGCAAGGGTGTCGCGCTGATCTATGGCCGTGACGAGGTCGCGATCGCCCTGGCGCATCGGCTCGCCGAGCATCTCGACGTCACCGTGCTGCTGTCGCGCCCCGGCGAGATCGCGCCGCCGCGCACCGACGAATTCCCGGTGCTGAAAGGGACGATCGCGCAGGCGAACGGCTGGCTCGGCGCCTTCGAGCTCACCGTCAACGACTACGCCGCCCCGAGCCCCTCCTCGCGCGGCAAGCTCGTCTTCGAGGCGCCGCGCAATGGCGCGATCTCGCAATGCGACGTCGTGATCGACATCTCCGGCGGCACGCCACTCTTCCCGGCGGGTGACCTGCGCGCCGGCTATCTGCGTGCCGACCCGCGCGATCCGGCCGCAGTCGAGCGGCTGGCTTTCCAGGCGAGCGGGCTCGTCGGCGAGTTCGACAAGCCGGCCTATGTCGCCCTCAACGAAGGGCTCTGCGCCCATGCGCGCTCGAAGAAGACCGGCTGCACACGCTGCCTAGAGCTCTGCCCGACCGGCGCGATCACCCCGGCAGGCGACCATGTCGCAATCTCGGCCGAGATCTGCGCCGGCTGCGGCGCCTGCGCCGCCGTCTGCCCGACCGGCGCGGTGACCTATACGCTGCCTCCGGCCGATGCGTTGCTCCGCAAGCTCCGGACCCTGCTCGTCACCTATGCCGAGGCCGGCGGGCGCGAGCCAGTCGTGCTCCTTCATGACGGCGACCATGGCGAGCCCCTGATCGAGGCGCTCGCGCGCCATGGCGCCGGCCTGCCGGCACGCGTACTCCCCTTGCGCGTCAACGAGATCACCCAGATCGGGCTGGAGACCTTCGCCGCCGCACTCGCCTTCGGCGCCTCCGCCATCCGCGTGCTCGGCCGGGCCAAGCCCAAGCACGACATATCCGGCCTGACGCGCAATCTCGATTATGCCAATGCGCTGGCCGGCGCGCTCGGCTATGGCGAGGCCCGCGCCGCGCTGATCGAGACCGACGACCCCGATCAGCTGGCCGCCACCCTCACGAGGATCGCGCCCGGCACGAGCGCCGCGCAGCCCGCACGCTTCCGGCCGATGGGAGCCGGGCGGCCGCTGCTGCGCCAGACGATCGGCGAACTGCATGCCATCGCGCCAGCGCCGGTCGCCAACGTCGCGATGCCGCCGCTCGCACCCTTCGGCGCGGTCCATGTCGACACGGAGGGCTGCACGCTCTGCCTCGCCTGCGTCTCGGCCTGCCCGGTCAGCGCGCTCGGCGACAATCCGGAGCGGCCGACACTCACCTTCCAGGAGGACCTCTGCGTGCAATGCGGGCTCTGCGCCGCGACCTGCCCGGAAAAGGTGATCACGCTGGAGCCGCGCATCGATTTCGACGCCTGGAAGGGTGGCCGCCGCATCGTCAAGCAGGAGGAACCATTCCACTGCATCTCCTGCGCCAAGCCCTTCGGCGTCCGGAGCACGATCGAGAAGATCGCGGCGAAGCTCGAGAACAAGCACTGGATGTTCGCCGGCGAAGGCGCAAAGCGCGCCTCGATCCTGCGCATGTGCGAGGATTGCCGGGTCGAGGCCGTGGTCAACGAGAGCTTCGACCCGCACCTCTCGCCGCAGCGCCCGCCGGTGCGCACCACCGACGACTATCTGCGCGAACGCGCGGAGCGTGGCGAAGATCCGCTGGGGTAGGAGCAATTCGATCGGGCGTAAGCGAGCTTAATTCAGTTCCTTATCGATCTCTTTTTGTCGTTTCAGCATATGCCTGAGCTCGCGCTCGTGAATGAGTGAATTCTTAGGGCGACAAACCTCCACCTTCTTCTCTTTGAGGAGCAGCATACATCCTCGTGAAATCAGGTCGCTCGCTTGCGCCCAGTGACGGTCTTGCGGCTTCATGTACGCTAACAATGCTTTTGCGGTTTCACTCAGAAAGCCGCGCCATTCACGAATGGACCCTACCCCGTTGTTATGAAGGCTCGTTGCACGTTTGCTTACCGAGCAAATATTCTTTGCCTCCTCGACCGTTAAAGCGCTCTCCTCATCAACGGGCATGCCAATGCTTTTGGCCTCTCCATCCTTGTTACACGACCAGCCCCCATCCTCCAGCCGCGCGATTAGCGCCTCTTTCAGAATACTCATATCGAGATCAATGCTATCGCGATAAAGCGGCCCCAGTCGCTGACTGTACTGGAACGCGACAAAGCCGAGATCGAGCAAGGAATTCACGATACCCGCCGCTTCGTTGACAGTCCCTCCGGCTTCTCCAACCAGCTCGACGGCAGCCGAGGCCGCCTGCAGCGCCCGCCCCGCGACCGGCAGCTTACCTTGTAATGATTTTCCTACCTTGGAAAGCAGGTCTCGCGTCTCTTCAGGATACAGAACAGCGACCGCCAATCGGAACAACCGCCGATCAAGTATCGCCTGCCGATCTTCGAAGAACGCGCAGTTTGAGTCCCTGGCGCAAATCAAAGCCTCCCTGCTGGCCTGAACAGCTTGAGCAATTCTGAAGCCAATCGCTTCTCGGTCATCAATATTTACGGGCGATTCACTGCCAATCCTGGCCAGTATACCTACCAATAGGTAGGATCGGAAAACCCTGTGCTCTTTCTCGTCGGCGCTAAAGAGCACTCCATCTAGAATTCGGTCCGTAAATCCACCCTGTCGTGAAAACTCATCCGTGATCGCGCAGCCGGACAGGAACAGTCCGGCCATGAATGCCAGCGGCAAGCGCAGCTTGAATGTCATGGAAAATGCCCCAACCCGAGGCAATTCTTGATCTAACTCTACGTCATGACAACCGGAGGGTGTGGTTATCCCCAGTTTTGACGGAGTCAGCGGGCCGTCGCCTTCTCCAGCCAGTCGACCAGGGCCTGCCGATCTTCAGCCGAGCCGATCGTCTGCTCCGGCATCTTGGTGCCGGGCGTGTAGGCGTTCGGGCCGATTTCGAACAGCTTCGCCACGGTTTCCTTGCTCCAGACGATGTCCATGCCCTTGAGCGCCTCGGAATAGGCATAGCCCGGTGCGGTGGCGATGCGGCGGCCGAAGATGCCATGCAGGGTCGGACCGGCCCTGTTGCCATCGGCCGGCGTCAGCGTGTGACAAGCCGCGCAGGCGCGGAAGACCTGCGCCCCGCGCTCGCCCTGGAAGGCGGCGAGCGCATCCTCGCCGGCACGCGGCACTACCGCCCCGACATGCTCGCCGGTGACGGCGTTCCAGCGCCGGACCAGCCGGTCGGCGCCGCCTGAGAGCAATTGCCGACCATCGGGCAGGAAAGCGAGCGACCAGACCGGCAGGCCCGGCCCGACAAGCGTCGCGCGGATGGTTCGCGTCCTGCGGTCGACCAGCGCGACCTGGCCGCGCAGCCCGCCGGCTGCGATCGTTCCACCATCGGGGGAGATGGCGAGTGCGATCAACGGCGTCTCGCCGACCGGGATTTCGGCGCGCTGTACTCCATCCGGCCCGAACAGGCGCAAGTGGCCATCGGCAGCCGCGACCGCGATCTCGCCGTCGGGCGCGACGACAACGCCATTGAGCGGTGCCGGCGTGGTGACGATCAGCGGCACGCCGCCATCGGCGGGCCAGAGGCGCAAGGTCGCGTCATAGCCGGAGGAGACGATCAGACCGCCCGGCGCGAAGGCGACGCCGTTGACCGGACCCTGATGGCCTTCGAGCACGCGCGCAGAACCATCGGCAAGCCCGATGACCCGGATAGTCCCGTCCCAGGAGGCGGAAGCGAGATGCTGCCCTTCCGGTGAGATTGCCAGCGCCGCGACCGGCCCCTTATGCCCCTCGATGACCTTCGCAGGCTCGGGCGCATCGCCGCGCCAGAGCGCGATCCTGCCATCCTCGCCGCCGGTGGCGAAGCCGACGCCGTTGACGGACAACGCTGCATTGACCGCCCCCTGATGGAAGCGCAGCACCTTGATGGCGCTGCCGCGCGCCAGGTCCCAGAGGATCGCCGACTGGTCGAAGGAGCCGGTCAGGGCCACCGCGCCATCGGCCGAGACGGCGGCGGCACGCACCGGCCCGCCATGGCCGCGCAGTTCCTGGGCGGTGGCCGGCAACGCTGCAATGAAAAGCGCGAGAAGCGCCACGCGAACCCTTCGCCCCTTGGGCGAGAAGGTGGCAGCGCGAAGCGCTGACGGATGAGGGCATGAAAGGCGCCGGCGCATGACTTCCCTCATCCGTCTGCTTCGCAGACACCTTCTCCCCCCGGGGGGAGAAGGATAGATGCTGTTGCTCCCTTGCGAAAAGCCATCATATGAAGCGCAGCATGACTTCGATCCCCCTCAATCTGCGCGGCCTGAAATGCCCTCTTCCCGCTTTGCGCGTGCGCAAGGCGCTGAAAAGTGCGGCCCCCGGCGCTCTGTTCCTGGTTGAATGCACCGATCCGATGGCGGCGATCGACATCCCGAACCTGATGCGCGAGACCGGCGACGCGATCGAACTCAGCAGCAGCGAGGGCGAGCTGCTGGTCTTCCACATCCGCAAGGCCGCGGCCTAGCGTCGCGCAAACACGGGAATCCCAGATCGTGGCCCTTTCGCAAAACGACATCCTGCGCGCGCTCGAACTGGTGAAGCTGCCGGCGAGCGGGCAATCGCTGGCGGCGTCCGGCCGCATCGGCGACATCCTGATCGACGACGGCAAGGTCATCTTCGCGATCGGCATCGACGCGACCGAGGCCGGCGCGATGGAGCCGGTGCGCAAGGCGGCCGAGAGCGCGGTCGGCGGCATTCCTGGCGTGACACAGGTGCTGGTCGGCCTCACCGCCGACAAGGCGCCGGGGCGCCCGGCGCCATCGCAAGCGGCGGAGGCGCGCCGGCAGGCGCATGGCCAGCCCGGCCCCGGCGGGCCGGTGCCGAAGGCAGCCGGCATTCCCGGCGTCAAGCAGATCATCGCGGTGGCGAGCGGCAAGGGCGGCGTCGGCAAGTCGACCACCACCGCCAACCTCGCCGTGGCCCTCGCGACGCTCGGCCTCAAGGTCGGCGTGCTCGATGCCGACATCTATGGGCCCTCTGTGCCGAAGATCTTCGGTATCACCGGCAAGCCGCGGCTGGTCTCGGGCCGCACGCTCGCGCCAATGGAGGCCTATGGCCTGAAGATCATGTCGATCGGCTTCCTGATCGACGAGGAGACGCCGATGATCTGGCGCGGGCCGATGGTGATCTCGGCGATCACCCAGATGCTGCGCGAGGTCGCCTGGGGCGAGCTCGACGTGCTCGTCGTCGACATGCCGCCCGGCACCGGCGACGCCCAGCTCACCATGGCCCAGCAGACCCCGCTCGCTGGCGCAGTGATCGTCTCGACGCCGCAGGACCTGGCGCTGCTCGATGCCCGCCGCGGCGTCGCCATGTTCAGGAAGGTCGAGGTGCCGATCCTCGGCATCGTCGAGAATATGAGCTACTTCATCTGCCCGGAATGCGGCCACCGCTCCGACATCTTCGCCCATGGCGGGGCGCGGCACGAGGCTGAGCGGCAGGGTGTGCCCTTCCTCGGCGAGATCCCGCTCGCCATGCCGATCCGCGAAACCTCCGATGGCGGCCGCCCGATCGTGGCGAGCGACCCCGACAGCCCCCATGCCAAGGCCTATGTCGCCCTGGCGCGGCAGGTGAAGGCCGGCCTCGCCGGGCCGGCCAGGGCAGCGCCACGGATCGTGATCGAATAAGGGTTTTTGGATCGCCGCATCGGACCGAAAAGTGGTTCCCACTTTTCGGTCCGATGCTCTAGTTCCGCAGATCGAGCCCGCTCGAGCGCTCAGCCTGCACTGCGAGCTGGTCGGGAGACACTCTAGCCGACTCCACCTGCCGCTCGATCAGCACCCAGATGTGCCCGAACGGGTCGAACAGCGAGGCCACCCGCCGTCCCTCGACATCGGTCTGGACCCGGTCGCGCAGCGCGGCCCCGGCCACGATCGCCTGTGCGAAGCAGGCCTCGATATCCGGCACCGTCAGCTGGACGATCGTGCTGACCGCGCCGGCCGCCTTGGGGAAGAACGGACCGCCATAGGACGGCTCCTCCTCGCGGCGCGGATTGGAACCGGCGACGGAAATCCGCGTTCCACCCATCAGCATGTCGACCCCAGCGATCTCGCCATCGACCCTGTATGCCTTCAACTGCCGTGCTTCGAACGCCTCGCTGTAGAAGTCCGCTGCCTGCTGCTCGCGTCCGTGCTGCACGAAAATCGCCAAGCCCAAGCCGATGGTCTGCTCCATATCGAATCTCCTGATCCGTCGCCGCGGGAATAGAGGGCCGGGAAGCCGGCGGAATCTTGATCGACCCGCGGCAAGCTCGGACACAGCCCATCACCGATACGCGATGACATTCGATTTTGTTCATGTTATGTTCTATCGTCAAAGTTTAGGAGAAGCGGTGATGCCCGTCTTGCCAGCGCGCCATATCAGCATCTCGATCAAACGGCCGATCGAGGAGGTCTATGGCTTCCTCGCCGAGCCCATGAATTTCCCGAAATGGGCGGAAGGGCTCGGCGGCGAGTTCCACCATGTCGAGGGCATGACCTATCGCGCCCAGACGCCGATGGGGCCGATGCGCGTGATGTTCAGCGAGCCCAACCCCTACGGCATCCTCGACCACGCCGTCGTTCCCGACGCCGCCCCGCCGATGCACAACCCGATGCGCGTGCTCGCCAATGGCAGCGGCAGCGAGGTGGTGTTCACGCTGTTCAGGCACCCGGAGATGACGGACGACGCGTTCGCCCGCGATGCCGAAACAATCGCGACCGACCTCGCTCGCTTGAAAGCCCTGCTGGAAGGCTAAGCGGGACGCGTCAGAGCCGGACGCTGCTGGTCGAGTAGGCGACGTCGACCGGACGCTGATAGGTCGCCAGCACCAGGCTCGCGCCATAGGCGGCGATGGCGGCGAAGGCGACGGCGATGACAAAGGACTTCATGCGACTTCCCCCAGAGGCAGGCGAATAAGCTTCGCTTATCAGTTGAATCTAGGGGCGGCGCGTCCCCCGATCAAGCAGCGCCGAGCGCGGCATGGAGCCGCTCGGCCTCGGCGAGATCGTCGGGCCGGTTGGCATTGAAGAAGGGGTCGACCGGCGTCACCGGCCATTCGACCGAAACGACGCCATGGCGCGCCGTCCAGCGGTCGATCTTGCGCTCGTCCTCGATGGTGAGTGCATGGCGCAGTTGCTCGCGCAGTGCGACCGGCCAGAGCCCGATCACTGGATGCGTCCAGCCGCCCGAGGCGGCGCAGGCGAGCGGGACGTTCGCCACTCCACGCGCCGCATGCAGCCGCGCCACCAGATCGCGCGGGATGAAGGGCGTGTCGGCGGCGACGCTGACCAGCCATTGCTGGTCTGGCCGGTTCGCGACCAGCCAGTCGAGCCCGGCGAGAATGCCGGCGAGCGGTCCGGCGAAATCCGGCACGCTGTCGGCGACGACCGGCAAACCGTAATCGGCGAAGCGGGCGGGATCGCCATTGGCGTTGAGCAGCAGGCCGTCGCATTGCGGCGCCAAGCGCTCGACGACATGAGCGAGGATGGTCCGGTCGGCGATGGTGCGCAGCGGCTTGTCGCCTCCGCCCATGCGACGGGCGAGCCCGCCGGCGAGGAGAAGGCCGAGGGTTGCCCGGCTGGTATCAGTCATCGCCGGATCCCTTGCGGCGATGCTTGCCGCCTTCCTCCTCGACGCTGTCCGGGTCCTGATCGAAGACGATGCGGTCCTCGCCGGCGAGCGCCAGGAAGCGCTTGCCGCGAGCGCGGCCGATCAAAGTGAGCCCGGCCTTGCGGGCGAGCTCGACACCCCATTCGGTAAAGCCCGAGCGCGAGACCAGGATCGGGATGCCCATGCGCACGGTCTTGATCACCATCTCCGAGGTCAGCCGACCAGTGGTGTAGAAGATCATCCTGCCGGGATCGACATCGTGCCGGAAGAGCCAGCCGGCGACCTTGTCGACGGCGTTGTGGCGGCCGACATCCTCCATGTAGACCAGCGGCTTGTCGCGCTCGCAGAGCACGCAGCCATGGATCGCGCCGGCCTCGAGATAAAGCGAGGGCGTGGTGTTGATCTTGCGGGTCAGCCCATAGAGCCAGCTCGTGCGCAGCTCGGCTTTCGGCAGGACGATCTCGTCGATCGCCTCCATCAGGTCGCCGAAGGCGGTGCCCTGGGCACAGCCCGAGGTCAGCGTCTTCTTCTTCAGCTTCTGCTCGAAATCGGTGCGCTCGGGCGTGCGGACGACGACGACCTCGAGCTCCTCGTCATAATCGACCGCCTCGACCGGGTCGCCACGCTTCAGCATGTTCTGGTTGAGGAGATAGCCGAGCGCCAGATACTCCGGGTGGTCGCCGATCGTCATCATCGTGACGATCTCCTGGCTGTTCAGATAGAGGGTCAGCGCCCGTTCGGTGACGACGCGGGTCTCGACGCGGGCGCCGCTATGGTCGATGCCGGCAACCGTCGCGCCGAGACGAGCAGCCGCTGGATCGGGCCGGATCAGGTAGTCGTCGAGGAAGTCGCTGCCAACAGGCACGGGTAGTTCCTTGCGAGCCTTCAGGCCGGCTGGCGCAGCACCGCCATCGCCCAATCCGTCACCGCGGCAGATTCGGGCGGCAGGCGCTGCCAGTCTTCGCCTGCAAATTCCGACCAGGCGGCGAGCATGTCGTCGCGCACGGCGGTCAGCAGCGGCAGCCCGGCGACGACGCCGGCGGCGATCTCGGCGCGAAGGCCCTGGCCGAGCACCTCCTGCTTGCCGAACTTGTTGACGATGACGAGATCAACCGGCCCGGACAGCGCGCCGGAGACGGCGGCGCCGGCAGCAGCGAGCCCGGCCGCGTCGAGCCGGCAGCCGGCCGAACCCGCGCCACGATCCTCGCTGATCGGAAAGAGCTGGCCCGAGGCGAGATCCTCGAGCGACATGCTGGCGCAGCCGCTCGCGCAATCGCCATCGTTGTGCTGGACCACGCCGCCGAGCCGGACGGCCTCGCGCTTCAAGGTATCGGCCACCTCCGCCATCAATTCGTCGATGGGGAAGCCGGTGGAATAGACGATCGCGGCGAGCGGAGCAGTCATCGTCTCTTACATCTCACGGAACGGCCGGCGCAGCCAGTGAACTTTAGGTGTTCCAAACTGCGCGAGATGCTTTGCCAGTGTTGCAACGCACCTACAGTCGAAGCTTGAGGCAGGCGCTAGGGTGGCGTGGGCTGAACTCGGCATTCCGGCCGGGCGCGGCTCGCCGAGTCAGCTTGCCCATGATCCGTCCCAACGCCCAGACGCCTCTCGACCCCGCGACCGACGCAGCTCTGCTGCTGCGCCGCATCGGCTTTGCGACGCTGGCGCTCGCTCTGCCGCTGGCCTCGCTGGTGTCGCGCCGCGCCGCCGTCGTGCTGGTGCCGATCGGCGTCATCTTGCTGGCGATCGCCGCGCTGATCGAGGCGCCGCGCTGGTTCGCCGGCAATATCAGGGCAGCGATCTTCAGCCGCGCCGGCGTGACGCTGTGGGCGCTGGTCGGCTGGGCGGTGCTTTCGCTGATCTGGAGCCCCTATACCGGCTCGGCCACCGAGAAGGCGGCCAATCTCTTCCTTGCCGTGGCGCTCGGCTTCGCCGGCGCCGCCGCGCTGCCCGAGCGCATGCGGGCCTCGAACCTCAACCTCGCGGCCCTGGGCGCCGGCACCGCTGCGATCTTCGCGCTCGGGCTGCTGCTGACCGAGGCGCTGAGCCCGATCGACTCGCGCGCCGCCAACGCCGCTGGTAGCGTCGAGCGCGGCGTCAGCATCGTGCTGATCATGGCCTGGCCGGCGCTCGCCTGGCTGCTCTCGCGCGAGCGCGGCCTGACCGCGCTGGGACTGGCGCTGGTCGTCGGCCTGCTCGCACTGTCGCGCATCGAGGATGGCGAGGCGATGGCGATGCTCTGCGGCGCGATCGCCTTCGGCGCGGTCAGCGCCAACCGCATCGTCGGCGCGAGGCTGATGGGCGGCATCATGGCCGGGCTGATGCTGCTCGCCCCGCTCCTGCCCTTCCTGCTGCTGCCGTTCTTCCGACTCTCGCCCGCGGTGTTCAGCACGGTCGGCATCAGCCTCGACATCTGGGCCGACATCATCTCCAGCCGGCCGGTGCAGCTCATCACCGGGCATGGTCTCGACACCGTGCTGCGCGGGCGCACCACCGGGGCGCTGCCGCTCGAGGTGCCGACCACGATCCTGTTCGAGACCTGGTATGAGCTCGGCCTTGTCGGCGCAGCGACGAGCGCGCTCTGCCTCTATTTTGCGGTCAGCGCCGCCGGCCGCATGCCGGGCGCGCTCGCCGCCGGCGGCGTCGCGGCCTATGTCACTGCCTTCGCGCTGGCGGCCCTCGGCTTCGCCTCGTTCCAGACCTGGTGGCTGATGACGCTGACCGCCGTCGCGCTGCTGTTCACCGCGATCGCACGCGGCCAGTACCGCACCGAGCGGCCGGTGGCGCCCCTGAGCCGCCGTCCGAAGGCGCCAAGCCCGCCGACCGGAGCGTGACGGGACGCAGCTTTTCTGGCCGGCTGCGGAGCGCTATTATCGTGCCCCGTCCCGGGAAGGCGAGGCCGCGATGCTTGCCGAAGACGATCCGCTGATCCTCGATCTCGTCGAATGGGTCGCACGCGACGCGCGCAGCCATGCCGAACTCCTGGAGACCTGGCGCACCTCCTGCCCGCACCTGACGGTCTGGGAGGACGCCGTCGATCGCGGCTATCTCACGCGTCAGGACAGGCAGGTCACGGTGACGCGCAAGGGCCTCGAGCTGCTCAGCTTACATGGCCGGCGCGCCGCCTGAGCAAAGCGCTTACGCCGCCGCCCGCCCCGCATTCACCGCATGACAGGCGACGCCGTCGATCACCGGCGGGTTCTCGATGCGGCAGCGATCGAAGACCAGCGGACAGCGCGGGTGGAAAGTGCAGCCCGAGGGCGGGTTGATCGGGTTCGGGATCTCGCCCTTCACGCCCTCGCGCGCCTTGCCGATCATGGCGAGGTCGGGCACCGCATCGAGCAGCATCCTGGTATAGGGATGGCGCGGGGCGGCGAAGAGCTGCTTGCCGTCGGAGACCTCGACGAGGCGGCCGAGATACATCACGCCGATGCGTGTCGCCATGTGCCGGACGACCGCCAGATTGTGCGAGATGAACAGGTAGGTCAGCCCGAACTTCTCCTGCAGATCGCGCATCAGATTGAGGATCTGCGCCTGCACGGACACGTCGAGCGCCGAGGTCGGCTCGTCGCAGACGATGAACTCGGCATTGGAAGCGAGCGCGCGGGCGATCGCGATGCGCTGGCGCTGGCCGCCGGAGAATTCGTGCGGGAACTTCTTGCCGTCGTCGGGATGCAGGCCGACCAGCGAGAGCAATTCGCCGACGCGCGTCTCGATCGCGGCATCGCCCTGGATGATGCCGAAGGCACGGATCGGCTCGGCGATGATCCGTCCGACGCGCCAGCGCGGGTTGAGCGAGGCGTAAGGGTCCTGGAAGATCATCTGGATACGCTTGCGCAGGCGCTGGCGCTCGGCGGAAGCGGCCTGATCGGACATCGAGACGCCGTCGATCGAGACCGTGCCCCCGGAGGGATGCAACAGGCCGACGACCATGCGCGCCACGGTCGACTTGCCCGAGCCGGACTCGCCGACGAGCGCGAAGGTCTCGCCCTTGCGGATGTCGAAGGAGACGCCGTCGACGGCCTTGAGATATTGCTTGGGCGCATTCTCCAGCACCCGGTTGAGCCAGGGCCTGGAGACGTCGAAGACGCGCTTCAGGTCACGGACCTGGACGAAGGCTTTCTCGCTCACGCCGCGATCTCCGTCTTGCCGCTCGGCACCTTCGCCTGGTCGTAGAGATGGCAGGCGACCTGATGGCCGCCGACATCGATGAGTTCCGGCCGGTCGACATGGCAACGGGCGAAAACCTTGGAGCAGCGCGGATTGAAGGCGCAGCCGCTGGGGATGCTGGAGAGCCTGGGCATCGAGCCCGGGATCTGCACGAGCCGCTCGGCATCGCCCGTGATCGAGGGGATCGCGCCCATCAGCCCCTGGGTATAGGGGTGGAGCGGTTCCTTGATGACGTCGCGCACCGGGCCGATCTCGGCGACGCGGCCAGCATACATCACGGCGACGCGGTCGGCAGTCTCGGCGATCACGCCCATATCGTGCGTGACCAGCATCACCGAGGTGCCGCGTTCCTTGCAGAGCCGCTTGATCAGGCTGATGATCTGCGCCTGCACGGAGACGTCGAGTGCGGTGGTCGGCTCGTCGGCGATGATGAATTCCGGCTCGGCGCAGAGCGCGAGCGCGATGACGACGCGCTGGCGCATGCCGCCGGAGAATTCGTGCGGATAGCCGTCGATGCGCCGTTCGGGCGCGGGTATGCCGACCTCGTCGAGCAGGGCGATGGCGCGCTTGCGCGCATCCGCCGCATTGAGATCGGTATGCGTCTGGATCGTCTCGATCAACTGCTCGCCGACCCGGTAGAGCGGGTTGAGGCTGGTCAGCGGGTCCTGGAAGATCATGCCGATGCGCTTGCCGCGGACGCGGCGCATCTCCTCGGGCGAAAGGTTGTCGACGCGCTCGCCCGAGAGCACGACCTTGCCGCCGGCGATGCGGCCCGGCGGATCGATCAGGCCGATGATCGCCGAGCCGGTGACCGACTTGCCGGCGCCGGATTCGCCGACGACGCCGAGCACCTCGCCGCGGGCGATATCGAAGGAAATCTTGTCGAGGGCGCGCAGCGTGGCACGCCGCGTGACGAACTCGACGGTGAGGTCCTGAACCGAGAGGACGGGTTGGGTCATCGCAGCTCCGCGGACACGAATGAAGACGAGAAGCGTATCATCGTCACCTCAGTTTCGGATTGAGAGCATCGCGCAGCCAGTCGCCGAACAGATTGATCGAGAGCGCGAACAGGATCAGCACGAGCGAAGGGAAGAGCAGGATCCACCACTCGCCGGAGAACAGGTATTGCTGGCCGAAGCGGATCAGCGTGCCGAGCGAGGGCTGGGTCGGCGGCATGCCGACACCGAGGAAGGAGAGCGTCGCCTCCTCGATCACCGCAAGCGCGAGGTTGATCGTGGCGATGACCAGGACGGGACCGGCGACATTGGGCAGGACGTGCTTCAGCATCACCGGCCAGGCCTTGAGGCCGATCAGGCGGGCGGCGTCGACATAGACCTTGTTCTTCTCGACCAGGGTCGAGCCGCGCACGGTGCGGGCATATTGCGCCCAATTCGACAGGCCGATGGCGATGACGAGGACGAGCAGCGTCATCTGCTCCTGTGCCGCTGGCGCGATCAAACCGCGTGCCACGCCGAAGACGAGCAGCGCCACCAGGATCGCCGGGAAGGAGAGCTGGATGTCGGCGACGCGCATGATCAGCGCCTCGGTGCGGCCGCCGACATAGCCGGCGACGAGGCCAAGACCGACGCCGAGCACCAGCGAGAACAGCACCGAGGCCGCGCCGACGATCAGCGAGACGCGCGAGCCGTAGAGGATCGCCGAGAAGATGTCGCGCCCCTGCCCGTCGGAGCCGAGCCAGAAGACCTTGCCGGTGATCTCGTTCGGCTGCATCGGCCGCGAGAAGCCGTCTGAGAGGTCGAGCGAGGACGGATCGAACGGGTCGTATGGCGCGATCAGCGGCGCGAAGACGGCGGCCAGCACCAGCAGCAGCGCCATGATGCTCGCCACCACCGTGATCGGCGAGGAGCGGAAGGAATAGATGAGATCGGAATCCCAGAACCGGGCGAAGCGGCCCGGCGGTTTCGGGGTGGGGAGTGGAGCTGTCGTCATCGCAGCCTCACTTCGCCGGAACCAGTGTGCCGCCGCGCAAGCGCGGATCGAGCGCGACATAGACGATGTCGACCAGCAGCGAGGTCAGCACGAAGACGAAGGCGACGAAGAGCAGATAGGCCGACATCACCGGCACGTCGACGAACTGCACGGCGTTGACGAAGAGCGCGCCGAGCCCCGGCCACTGGAACACCGTCTCGGTGACGATGGCGAAGGCGATGACGCCGCCGAGCTGGACGCCGGCGATGGTGATCACCGGGATCATGGTGTTGCGCAGGGCATGGCGGAACTCGATCTTGCGCTCGGGGATGCCGCGGGCGCGGGCGAAGCGGATGAAATCGGCGCGCATCACCTCGAGCATCTCGGAGCGGACGAGGCGCATCACCAGCGTGAGCTGCAGGAAGCCGAGCGTCAGCACTGGCATGACCAGCGACTTCAGCCCGCTCACGGTCAGCAGCCCGGTCGACCACCAGCCGATCTGGACGGTGTCGCCGCGCCCGAAGGACGGCAGCCAGCGCAATTCGACGGCGAAGATATAGATCAGCCCGATGCCGATCAGGAAGGTCGGCAGGGAAACGCCGATCAGGGAGACGGACATGACGACGTTGGCGATCCAGCTGTCGCGGCGGATCGCGGCATAGACACCGAAGACGATGCCGGTGACGAAGGCGAAGATCGCCGAAAGCACGGCGAGCTCGACCGTCGCCGGCAGGCGTTCGAGAATCAGCGAGGAGACCTTGCGGCCCTGGCGATAGGAGATGCCGAAATCGCCCCGCGCTGCGTCCGCAACGAAGCGGGCGAACTGCAGCGGCACGGGATCGTTGAGGCCGAGCCGCTCAGTCAGCTCGGCGCGGTCCTGCAGCGTCGCCTCCTGGCCGAGCATGTTGACGACCGGATCGCCGACGAAACGGAACATCGAGAAGGCGATGAAGGCGACGGCGAGCATCACCACCAGCCCCTGCATCAGCGAGCGCAGGATATAGGCGAGCATCGCGTCTTGAACCCCTTATACGAACGATAAGTCGCAGGGGCCGTCTTGGCGCGGCCCCTGCGACAGATTGCCGGCTCTACGAGCCCTTGAACGAAACCATCTTCAGCTTCGGGTTGTTCGAGACGTCGACAGGGATGTCGAGGGTCGAATTCATGCCGTAGCTGAGCGACTGATGGTGGAGCGGCAGGTAGACCGTCTCGTCCTTCACCTTCGCCCAGATGTTGGCGATGGTGGCGTCGCGTTTGGCGATGTCGATCTCCTTGGAGAGCGTCTGGATCTGCGCGTCGACATCCTTGTCGGAATAGCCGGTCGCATTCCAGCTGCCCTGCGAGCCGGTGCGGCTGTGGTACATGTAGGAGAAGACATAGTCGCTGTCGAAGGTCGGAACGCCCCAGCCGACGAGGTAGAACTCGGTCTCAGGCGGGTTCTTCTGGATCAGGTTGAAGTGGATCGACTTCGACTGCGAGACCAGGTTCACCTTCACCCCGATCTGGCCGAACATGCCGACCGCCGCCTGGCAGATGCCCTCATCGTTGATGTAGCGGTCGTTCGAGCAGTGCAGCGTCACCGAGAAGCCGTTGGGATAGCCGGCCTCGGCCAGCAACGCCTTGGCCTTGGCGACATCGGTCGCCGGCGCAGCGTCGAGCTCCTTGGTCCAGCCATTGGCGAAGGGCGGCAGGATGATGCCGGTCGGTATCGACTCGCCGCGCATCACGACGCGCTGGATGGCCGAGCGGTTGAGCGCCATGTTCATCGCCTGGCGGACGCGCTTGTCGGCGAAGGGGTTCTTGCCCTCGACATTGTCGCCCTTCAGGTCCTTGGACGCGACATCCATGCCGAAGAAGATGGTGCGGTTCTCGGGACCCGAGGTGACGCGGATCTTCGGCTGGCTCTTCAGCCGGGCGATATCCTGCACCGGCACGTCCTGGACGAAATCGACCTCGCCGGAAAGCAGCGCCGCGATGCGGGTCGCGTCCTGCTTGATCGGCACATAGGTGAGCTCGGTGATTTCGAGCGGTACCTTGGCCTTGGCCCAGTAGTTCTCGTTGCGCTTCATCACCGTCTTCACGTCGGCTTCGCGCGAGACGAGGACGAAGGGGCCGGTGCCGTTGGCGTTGCGGACGGCGTAGTTCTCTTCCTTGTTCTTGAAGTCCTGCGCCTTGGTGGCGTTGTTCTTCTCCGCCCAGGCCTTGCTCATGATGCGGATCGAGGAGGTGTTGTTGACCAAAAGCGGGTTCGGGCCCTTGGTCTTGATCCGGACCGTCAGGTCGTCGACCTTCGTGACCTTTTCGACCGAGGTCAGATAGCCCTTGAAGTCCGAGGTCGGCTGCATGGCGCGCTCATAGGAGAACACCACGTCGTCGGCGGTGAAGGGCGCGCCGTCATGGAACTTGACGCCCTCCTGGAGCTTGAACTCCCAGGTGGTCGGATCGTCCGGCAGCACCTTCCAGGACGAAGCCAGCAGCGGGTGGAGCTTGCCGGCATGGTCGCGCTCGGTCAGGCTCTCATACATGTGCTGGTTGACCGAGGTCGTCAGGCCCTCGTTCTGGCCGTGCGGATCGATCGTCAGCGCATCGCCGGCGGAGGCCCATTTGACGGGCTTCGCCTCGGCGGCGCCGAGCGCCAGCACGGACACGCCGAACAGTGCGGCGGCAAGCGCAAGATAACGCGGTTTCATCGGAATTGACCTCCCAGTCGCGACCGGATCGACCGGCCGCCGAAGCGCCGGATGTTAGGACCCGTCCCCTTGTCTGTCACGGGTCCAATCTGCGTAAAACACATGACATCGGCGGGCATTTGCTGTGCGAACAGGCAGCAAGCGCAGCAAAATCTGTTCATCGCAGCCTCGGATTGAGGGCGTCGCGCAGCCAGTCGCCGAGCAGGTTCACGGCAAGCACCAGGATCGCCAGCGTGACGCCCGGGAAGGTGACGATCCACCAGTCGCCGGAGAACAGGTAGCGATTGCCGATCGAGATCAGCGTGCCGAGCGATGGCTGGGTCGCCGGCAGGCCGACGCCGAGGAAAGAGAGCGTCGCCTCGGTGATCACAGCGAGCGCGAGGTTGATGGTCAGGATGACCAGCACCGGGCCGATCACGTTCGGCAGGACATGGCGCAGCATGATCAGCGGCGCCGGCAGGCCGACGAGTCTGGCAGCCTGGACATAGTCCTTGTTGCGCTCGACCAGGGTCGAGCCGCGGATGGTGCGGGCGTATTGCACCCAGAAGGAGAGCCCGATCGAGATCACCAGCACATAGAGGGCGGTGTCCTCGCGGTTCGCGCCCTTGAAGATGCCGCGGACGACGCCGTCGATCAGAAGGGCGATCAGGATGGCCGGGAAGGTCAACTGCACGTCGGCGATACGCATGATCAGCGAATCGACGCGGCCGCCGAGATAGCCGGCAAGCAGGCCGAGCGTGATGCCGATCGTTGCCGCCAAGGCGACGCCGAGCAGGCCGACGATCAGTGAGACGCGCAGGCCGTAGAGGATCGCCGAATAGAGATCGCGGCCCTGGTCGTCCGTGCCGAGGATGAACTTGGGATCGCCGCCATCCTGCCAGGCCGGCGGGATGTTGGCGTCGGCGAGGAAGACGGTCGCCGGGTCGAACGGATTGGTCGGGGCGATCCAGGGCGAGAAGGCGGCGCCAATGAACATCACGAGCACGATGACGGCCGCGACCATCGTCACCTTCGAGCGCAGGAAGCTCGCAAGGATGTCGCTGTCGAGGATGCGGGCCCAGAGGGAGGGCGGCTTTTTCGGGGAGGAAGCGGGTTGCACACTCATGACCGACCTCAATGCGCCCCGATCGTCGCGCGCAGGCGCGGATCGACCAGCGCGTAGAGCAGGTCGACGATCAGGTTGATGCTGACGAACAGGAAGGAGATCAACATGAGATAGGCCGCCATGATCGGGATATCGACCTGCTGCACCGCCTTGAGGAAGAGCAGGCCCATGCCCGGCCACTGGAACACCGTCTCGGTGATGATGGCGAAGGCGATGATCGAGCCGAGTTGCAGGCCGGCGATGGTGATGACCGGCACCAGCGTGTTCTTCAGCGCATGGCCGAAATGGATGGCTCTCGTCTTGAGGCCGCGGGCGCGGGCGAACTTGATGTAGTCGGTGCGCAGCACTTCGAGCATCTCGGCCCGGACGAGGCGCATGATCAGCGTCATCTGGAACAGGCCGAGCGTGATCGAGGGCAGGATGAGCGCCTTCCAGCCCGAGGCGGTCAGAAGCCCTGTCGTCCACCAGTTGCCGATCTTGACGACCTCGCCCCGCCCGAAGGAGGGCAGCCAGCCGAGCGTCACCGAGAACAGGTAGATCAGGAGGATGCCGATCAGGAAGGTCGGCAGGCTGATGCCGACGAGCGAGACCGTCTGGAAGATCTTCGCCAGCCAGCTGTCGCGGCGCAGCGCCGTGTAGACGCCCATGGGTATGCCAACCAGCAATGAGAACAGCGCCGACATGAAGGCGAGCTCGAGCGTCGCCGGCGCGCGCTCGCCGAGCAGCGAGATCACCGGCAGGCGGAACTGGTAGGAGACGCCGAATTCGAGCCGTGCGGCGTTGTAGATATAGCGCGCGAACTGGACGACCACCGGCTCGTCGAGGCCGAGCGTCTGGCGCAGCTGCGCGACCTGCTCCTGCGGCGTGTCGACGCCGACCATCTGGTTCACCGGGTCGCCGACGAAGCGGAACATGGCGAAGGCGATGAGCGCGACCGCGAGCATCACGATCAGCGACTGGAACAGCCGGCGCAGCACAAATGCGAGCATGTTCGCCCTTACAAGGAATCCGACGCCGTTCGTACGGAACGGCCTCTGGAGCCGGGTCCGATCAGGTTAAATCAACCTGATCGGTGAAACCGTCTCCAACCATAATAGAGATCGTTTTACCGATCGGCTTGCGACGCAAGCTGATCAGGACCGGCTCTATTCCGCAGATAGAGAAAGGGCGCGTGAGCTCTTCGCCCGCGCGCCCTACAGGCCCTCACTGCTCCTTGGTGGCGTAGTAGAGCAGCACCGAATTGTCGGCGCGCTGAGCGAGCTTCACCTTCTTCGAGACACCCCAGGCCAGAGCCTGCTGGTGGAGCGGGATGTAGGAGAACTCGTCGACGGTCATCTTGTAGGCCTCGCCGATCATCGCGTTGCGCTTGGCGGTGTCCGACTCGACCAGGATCTTATCGGTCAGCTCGTCGACCTTCTTGTTGCAGTAGTTGCCGAGGTTCGACTCGCCACGCGAGGAGCCGGCGACATCGCGGCAGCCGAGGATGTCATAAAGGACATTGTGGCTGTCGAAGGTGCCGGGGGTCCAGCCGAGCAGGTAGAACGAGGTCTTGTAGCCGCCGGGCTTCAGCACCTTGGCGAAATACTGCGCCTTGGGCTGGGCGTTGAGGCTGACCTTGACGCCGATGCGGGCGAGCATGCCGACCACGGCCTGGCAGATCTGGCCGTCATTGACGTAGCGGTCGTTCGGGCAGTCCATGCCGAGCTCGAAGCCGTTCGGATAGCCGGCCTCGGCGAGCAGCTTCTTGGAGGCTTCGGCGTCGAACTTGGCGCGAGTGAAGCCGGCAGTCGGGAACAGCTCCGGCGCGATCATCAGCGGCGACGGGGTCGAGAGCCCGCGCATGACGCGGCTCTTGATCGTCTCGATGTCGATCGCCTGGTAGAAGGCCTGGCGGACCTTGACGTCCTTGAAGGGATTCTTGCCCTTGACGCTCGATTCCAGCAGCTCGTCACGGGTCTGGTCGAAGCCGAGGAAGATGGTGCGCAATTCCGGCCCGGTCAGAACCTGGGCATTGCCCGCGGCGTTGACGCGCTGGATGTCCTGGATCGGAACCGGCTCGATCACGTCGACCTCGCCGGAGAGCAGCGCGGCGACGCGGGTCGCGTCCGAGGAGATCGGCGTGAAGATGATCTCCTTGATGTTGCCTTCGATCTTCTTCCAGTAGCCCTCGTTGAGCTTGAAGACGGTCTTCACGCCCGGCTGATGGCTCTCGATCTTGTAGGGACCGGTGCCGTTGGCGTTGAGCGAGGCATGGCTCGGGGTGGTCGCGGCCGCAGGGGTCGGGGCGACGGCGTTGTTCGCCTCCGCCCACTTCTTCGACATGATGTACCAGGTGTCCCACTGCGCATTCAGGATCGGATTCGGCGCGGTCAGGACGACGTCGATCGTATGGTCGTCGACCTTGACGAACTTGGCGCTGGTCGGGATGCGGGTGGTGAAGTTCGAGCCCGTGGCGCGAACGCGCTCGGCCGAGAAGAGCACGTCATCGGCGGTGAAGTCCGAGCCGTCATGGAACTTGACGCCCTTGCGCAGGAAGAAGCGCCATTTCAGGCCGTCGTCGGACACTTCCCACTTCTCGGCGAGGGCCGGCTCGATCTTGAGATCCTTGCCGCGCGCCGTCAGGCCTTCATAGGGATGGCCGAGATGGGCGTTCGTCGTGGTTTCGTTGACGGTGTAGGGATCGAGCGACTTGAGCTCGCCCTGGTTGGCGTATCGCAAGGTCTGGGCTTGTCCAGCCCCGCACATCAAGGCCAGGGCCGCCACGGCTGCCAGGCAATGGGTCTTGAACGACATGTGAGACTGCTCCCGATTGGTTGAAACCACTCCTCCCCAGGAGCGGTGCCGGCTGCCTGCTTATTTTGGCGGCACACCGACGAAGGCGGCAGATTAATGACGGTTCGAAGCCCGCGTCCAGTGCGTCCGATCGACTTCGTTCCAGATCGAACTTTGTTGCGAATCTTACTAATGCAACGCACGAAGCTGCGAAGGACGCATCAAAGGCCCGCAATGAAGCGCCCCGCTTTGCGTGGTCAGCGGGCCAGCTCCGCGATCAGCGCGCGGACGAACGCCGTCCCGGCGTCGAGCTGAGCCACGGTGAGGAACTCGTCCGGCTGATGCGCCTGGGCGATGTCGCCGGGGCCGCAGACCACGGTCGACCAGCCCGCCGCCTGGAACAGGCCGCCCTCGGTACCGTAGGCGACGACGTGGTTGGCATTGTCGCCAGTGACGCGCCGGGACAGCGTCTCGGCGGCACCCTCCTTCTCCGGTGCCAGCGGCGGCGTCTGGGAGGTGATCTCCATGGTGATGCCGGTCTCGGGCGCGATCGCCTTCATCGGCGCCTCCAGCTCGGCGATCTTGGCTCGGTAGCGCGCGACATAGTCGGTATCGTCGCCCGGCATCACCCGGACCTCGTGGCTGAAGCTGGCATGCTCGGCGGTGATGTTGACCGCCGTGCCGCCAGCGACGACACCGACATGCAGCGTCGAATAAGGCGGCTCGAACGCGATGCCGGGCTGCGCCTTCGCCTTGTTCTCCTGCATGACGTCGTCATGCCAAGCGATCAGCTTGCCGGCGACCATGACCGCGGGCACGCCGATATCGACGCGGCTCGAATGCACGGCATGGCCGCGCACCGTCGTCTTCATGCGGGTGCCACCCTTGTGGCCGGTGACGACCTGCATCATCGAGGGCTCGCCGACGATCACCGCGGACGGCTTCAAGCCCGCCTCCGCCATCGCATCGATCATGATCGCAGCGCCGATGCAGCCGACCTCCTCGTCATAAGAGAGCGCGATGTGGAAGGGCCGCTTCAGCCCGGCCTCAAGCATCTCCGGCACCAGCGCCAGCGCGATCGCGTCGAAGCCCTTCATGTCGCAGCTGCCGCGGCCATAGAGCTTGCCGTCGCGCTCGGTCAGCGTCCACGGATCGGAACTCCAGTCCTGGCCCTCGACCGGCACCACGTCGGTATGGCCGGAGAGGACGATGCCGCCGGCGGCCTGCGGCCCGACGGTCGCGTAGAGATTGGCCTTCTCGCCGTCGGGGCTCGGCACGATCGTGCTCTCGACGCCATGCGCAGCGAGGTAATCGCGGCAGAAATGAATCAGCTCGAGATTGCTGCGCCAGGACTCGGTGTTGAACGACACCAGCTTGGCCAGCATCTCCTTGGGGGAATAACGCACGGGTAAAAATCTCCGATGAGCTGGTCGACAGGCATGAACCGTGCCGGCAGGCTAAGCACGCACCGTCTGTCGTCAATCGGCATCGGGCGCTTGACCGGGCTGCGCCCGACGCGCTCATGTGCCGGCCAAGCAAGAATCCCGTGAGTCCGCCATGTCCTTCGACGTCACCCTCGCCGACATCCAGGCCGCCGCCGTCCGCATCGCCGGCAAGGTCAGGCGGACCCCGACCTTCCTGAGCGCCGGCCTCTCGGCCAGGCTCGGCGTCGAGACCGTGGTCAAGGTCGAGAGCCTGCAACTCGCCGGCTCGTTCAAGGTGCGCGGCTGCTACAACAAGCTGCTCGGCCTCTCCGAAGCCGAGAGGGCACGCGGCGTCGTTACGGTCTCCGGTGGCAACCACGCCATTGCCGTCTCGCTGGTCGCCAGCATGCTCGGCATCAAGGCGCTGGTGCTGATGCCGAAGAACGTCGCACCGCTCAATATCCGCCTGACGCAGGAAGCGGGCGGCGAAGTCGAGCTCTGCGAGGATGCACTCGCTGCCTTCTCCAAGGCGGAGAAGTACGAGGGCAAGGGCATGACCCATGTCCACTCCTATGACGACCCCGCGATCATCGCGGGCCATGGCACCGTCGGCCTCGAACTCGCGGCCGATGCCGGCGGGCGGGTCGACCATGTCTTCATTTCGATCGGCGGCGGCGGCTTCTCGGCCGGCGTCGGCGCAGCGCTGAAAGGGCTCGACCCGGCCGTGCGCATCCATGGCGTCGAGACAGAGGGCGCCACCACGATGACGCAGGCGCTCGCAGCCGGAAAGCCGGTGCCGATCCGCCCGACCTCGATCGCCCGCACGCTCGGCGCTCCCTTCGCGACCGAGCGGACCATGGCGGCCGCGCGCCAGTTCCTCGAGGAGATCATCGTCGTGCCCGACGCCGAAGCGGTCCGCGAGTTGGTCTGGGTCCTGCAGAACGGGCGCGTCCTGCTCGAGCCGGCCGCGTCCTGCACGGTCGCCGCCGCCATGGCGCGCAAGGACCAGTTCAAGCCCGGCGAGCGCGTCGCGCTGGTGCTGTGCGGCTCGAACGTCGCGCTCGACGACATCGAGCGCTGGCGCCAGGAATTCGGGCTCTGAGCCGACCTGCGCGGGAGCACCGACCGAGGCGCGCCCTCCGGCTTCACGCTTCAGCTACGGAATGACGCTGCCGCGAGCCCGTCCACCCGCGACGCGGCAAGAGCAACCAGCGCCGAGATCGGCCGGATTGATCAGCTGGCAGGTGCGGACGGGCGTCTGGCAATAGTTGCCGATGCCTGAAGAGGCCGGAGCCGCATAGTAGGGCTCGGCATAGTATCGCCGGGGGTAATAGGGGGGCGGCTCTTCATAATAGGGCGTGCCGTAATAATAGGGATAAGCCGCAGCGCCCCCGATGATGGCACCGGCGGCCAGGCCTCCCGCGCCCCATCCCCAGCCACCGCCATAATAGCCGCGCCGGGCGTAACCCGGACGTCCGTAATAGCCGCTGCCATCCCAGCGGTTGGACCGGTAGCCCCAGCCCGCGCCGCCGCGGTAGGCGCTGCCGCGATAGCCATAGCTTCCCCCTCCGAGGCCGGCGCGATTACCGCCAAAGCCGCCTCCAACTCCGACGCGATTGCCGCCGCCGAAGCTGCGACCAGACAGCGCAGGACCGCCGCCACCGCTCGGAGCGCCGCCGCCCGCGCGGACACCGCCACCGGGGAAGGCACTGCCGCTGATCTGCGCCGAGACGTCATTGGCGGCGAAAACCAGCAAGGGGACGAAAGAAGCGGCGAGAACGATCAGGCGGCGCATGGCGGCCTCCCATTCGAGAAAGGATCGTCACGCATCAACGCGCGGACTCTTTGGCTGTTCCAAGGCGAGAGCCGCCCGACTGAAGAGATCATCTCTCGGCTGCGAGCATTCGCTTGAGCTCGGCCAGGAAGCGCTCGCTCGCCGGCGGCAGGGTCCGGCCGCGACGCTTCACCACCGCGATCGGGCGAACGAAGCCATCGCCCTCGATCGGCTGCGAGCGCAGGCTGCGCTCGGCCCGGACCTCCATGGCCGCGCCCGGCAGGATGGCGACCCCCAAACCGGCACGCACCATGCCGACGGCACTCGACATGTAGGTCACCTCTGCACCGACGAGCGGCACCGTGCCGGTTTCGGCGAAGGCGCGATCGACCACCTGCCGGACGCTGGTCGCAGCATCCATGAGCACGAGCGGGTGCCTTGCCAGATCGGCGATCCCGATCTTCGCCAGCCGGGCGAGCGGGTGGTCTTTCGGATAGACCGCGTGCATCCGGTCGCTACCGTGCAGCAGGATTTCGAGGTCGGCATTCGAGACCGCGCCGCCGGTCAGGCCGAGATCGGCCTCGCCGCTGGCGACCAGCTCGGCGACGCCGCTCGCGATCACGTCGCGGACCACAAAGCCGACGCCCGGATGGCTCGTGCGAAAATCAGCGATGATTTCCGGCAGCATACCCGATGCGAAGGACGGCAGCACGGCGAGCCTGACGATGCCGCGCTGCATGGTCGAGAGCTGGCGCGTCTCGGCGAGCACGCCGTCGAGATCGCGCAGGATGCGGCCGAGCGTCGGCAAGAGCTCGGCACCGTTGCGGGTCAGCGCAACCACGCGGGTGTTGCGGTCGAACAGGCGCACGCCAAGCGCCTCTTCCAGTTTCCGAATCTGAACGGTGAGCGCCGGCTGCGACAGGTTCAGGCTCGCCGCCGCGCGGGTGAAGCTGCCGCTATGGGCGATCGTGACGAAGGCTCGCAGCTGCCCGACATCGAGATTCATAATTTATGACTATTACTGATATCCAATAATTTCAATTGTTTAATCAATTTGACCCTGCTCCTGATGTCAGCACGGGAGGACGCATGAAAACGGTGCGGATCGGGGCAGGCGCGGGATATGCCGGCGACAGGATCGAGCCGGCGCTCGAACTCGCTGAGAAGGGCGCGCTCGATTATCTCGTGTTCGAGTGCCTGGCCGAGCGCACGATCGCACTGGCCCAGCAGGCGCGCCGCAAGAACCCGGCTGGTGGCTTCGACCCCTTGCTCGGCGAGCGGCTCAGAGCCGTTCTGGCACCCTGCCGGCGCGCCGGCACCCGCATCGTGACCAATATGGGCGCGGCCAATCCGCTGGCCGCCGCCGAACAGGCCGCCGGCATCGCCCGTGAGCTCGGCTTTCCCGGTCTCAGGATCGCCGCCGTGACCGGCGACGACGTGGTTGCGGCCATCGCCGGCAGCGAACTCGCGATCGAAGAGAGCGGCGGTCCGATTTCCGCGCTCGGCGACAGCCTGGTCTCGGCCAACGCCTATATCGGCGCAGAACCGATCGCCGCGGCGTTGGCCGAAGGCGCCGACATCGTCATCACCGGCCGCGCCGCCGACCCGTCGCTCTTCGTCGGACCGCTCGTCCACGGGTTCGGCTGGTCCTTCGACGACTGGCACCGGCTCGGCCAGGCGACGCTGATCGGTCATCTGCTCGAATGCGCCGGCCAGGTCACCGGCGGCTATTTCGCCGACCCCGGCTTCAAGGATATCGCCGGCCTCGCACGCCTCGGCTTCCCGATCGGCGAGGCCTCGGAGGACGGCAGCGTCGTCGTCACCAAGGTCGAGGGCTCGGGCGGCCAGGTCACGCCGGCGACCTGCAAGGAGCAGATCCTCTACGAACTGCACGATCCGGCCCGCTATCTCACCCCCGACGTCACCGCCGACTTCTCGCAGGCTCGCGTTACGCAGATCGGGCCGGACCGGGTGCGCATCGAGGGCGCAAGCGGCCGGATGCGGCCTGAACAGCTCAAGGTCTCGCTCGGCATCGCGGAAGGCTTCACCGGCGAAGGCCAGATTTCCTATGCCGGCCCGGGCGCAAGGGCGCGCGGCGAGCTCGCGCTCGCGATCGTGCGCGAGCGGCTGGCGCTGACCGGCGTCGCCACCAGCGAGTTGCGCTTCGACCTGATCGGCGTGAATGCCCTGCATGGCGAGACGCTCTCGGCCCGTGGCGGCCAGGAGCCCTACGAAGTTCGGGCCCGCATCGCCGGCCGCACCGCAAACCGGGCCGAGGCCCAGCGCATCGGCCGCGAGGTCGAGACGCTCTACACCAACGGCCCGGCCGGTGGCGGCGGTGTCACGACCTCGGTGCGCGAGGTGCTCGGCGTGCTCTCGACCTATCTGCCACGCGAGCAGGTCGTTCCCGCCGTGCACATTCTGGAGAGCTGAGATGAAGCTGCGCCAGATCGCCCATGCCCGCACCGGGGACAAGGGCAACACCTCCAGCATTGCGCTCATCGCCTTCGATCCCGCCGACTATCCGCGGCTCGCGCGCGAGGTCACGGCCGAGCGCGTCGGCGCGCATTTCGGCACGCTCGTCGCCGGCGAAGTCACGCGCTACGAGGTGCCGAGCCTGGGCGCCCTCAAT
The DNA here is from genome assembly GCF_004123845.1 of Allobosea sp. Tri-44. Classification (GTDB taxonomy): domain Bacteria; phylum Pseudomonadota; class Alphaproteobacteria; order Rhizobiales; family Beijerinckiaceae; genus Allobosea. The sequence continues at coordinate 927,534 of NZ_NBDP01000030.1, forward strand.
TTCGTCATGCGCCAGGCGCTCGGCGGCGGTGTCACCCGCTCCCTTATTCTCGATACCCACGGCAAGAGCCTGAGCTCGGCCCTGCTCGATCTCGACCTTCCCGACGACTGAAGAACTCCGCGTGAAGCGGGCGATGATCACGACAATGGAGGAGACGATGATGAAGACGAGACGGTGGATGCTCTCGACGGCCGCGATGCTCGCGACAGGCCTTGCCCTGCCGGCGGCAGCGCAGGACTTCCCGGCCAAGAACATCAAGTTCGTCGTGCCCTTCGCCGCCGGCAGCGCGACCGACGCGCTGGCGCGCATTCTCGGCGAGCATCTCTCGAGAACTCTCGGCCGGCCGATCGTGGTCGAGAACCTCCCCGGCGCCAGCGGCATCATCGCGGCGCAGAACGTCGTCCGGGCCGATCCCGACGGCCACACCCTGCTGATCACCACCAACACCACCCATGGCGCCAATCAGAGCCTGCTCAAGAGCGTGCCCTATGACGCAGTCAAGGATTTCGAGCCGGTCGGCAAGCTCGGCACGATCACGCTGGCGCTCGCAACCCACCAGTCCGTGCCGGCAAAGACGGTGCGGGAGCTCATCGCCTACGCCAAGGCCAATCCGGGCAAGCTCACCTTCGGCGCCGGCTCGAGCTCGTCGCGCATCGCCGGCGAGATGCTGAAGTCGCTCGCCGGGCTGGACCTCACCTATGTGCCCTATCGCAGCAACCCGCAGGCGATCACCGATCTGCTCGGCGGCCAGATCTCGATCGTCTTCGCCGACATCTCGACGACGCTGCCGCAGATCAAGGCGGGCAAGGTCAACGGGCTCGCCGTCTCGACCGCCAAGCGCAGCGCGCTCGCGCCTGACCTGCCGACCATGGCGGAGGCCGGAGTCGCCGGCTACGACCTCGCAGCCTGGTTCGCCGCCTTCGCTCCGGCGAAGACGCCGCGCCCGGTCATCGACAAGCTCAACCAGGCCTTTGTCGCCGCACTCAACGACAAGACGACACAGGAGCGGCTGCTCGCCGCCGGCATCGAGCCGGAAACCAGCACGCCGGACGAGCTCAAGGCCTTCGTGCCGGTCGAGATCAAAAAATGGGCCGATATCGTCAAGGCGGCTGGCATCCAGCCGGAGTGAAGCGCCGAGCGAACACCGAAGCCGGCGCCGGCCCCCGCCGGCTCCGGCTGCGCGAGGTGGATCGCCGCCTTGTCACTGCAGCCTGAATTCGCAGGAGATCGCCCGCAGGTCCGCCGGGCCGATCAGGCCGTGATGACTCACGATGACGCGGAAGAGCTTGCCTTCGAGCGACCTCTGCCAGAAGGCGAGGAAGCGCTTCAACTCCGGGAAAGACGGCGCCAGATCGTAATCCTGCCAGATATACTCCTGCAGGATCGAGGGATGGTCCGGCAGGCGGTAGAGGATGTCGGCGGTGGTCAGACCATAGCCGGCGAGCTGGCGCGCGAAGTCGGACGAGGCCATTTTCTGCTCCGTGACTGCTGGCGAAAGATCGCAGCGCCAAGTCAACGGCCCGGCAACGAAAAAATTGCCGTTTCACAATATTTCCAGTATCTTAGCACTAAACCGGCGTGGGCGCCACCAATCTCGCGGGCGCAAGGGCGGGACAGGCTGTATCTTCGAGGGTACAGCGTCTGGGTGGTATACTCATCTCACCGCGGGCCGAGCGGCCCCCGTCGGACATGCGAACGGCAAGGAACCAGGGAAAGCCTAAGGACATCACCATCATCCCGACATCACCAGGCACGAAGATCGCCGCACCGGCATCATGACCGAGTGCCGCGCCATTTCATCCCCGACCAGGAGGATCGGATCATGGCTGCCAAGGAACTGCGATTTTCGTCGGAAGCCCGCGAGAAGATGCTGCGCGGCGTCGAGATCCTCGCCAACGCCGTCAAGGTCACGCTCGGTCCCAAGGGCCGCAACGTCGTGATCGAGAAGTCGTTCGGCGCTCCCCGCATCACCAAGGACGGCGTCGCCGTCGCCAGGGAGATCGAGCTTTCCGATAAGTTCGAGAACATGGGCGCCCAGATGGTGCGCGAAGTCGCCTCGAAGCAGCACGACGCCGCTGGCGACGGCACCACCACCGCGACCGTGCTCGCCCATGCGATCGTGCGCGAGGGCGCCAAGGCCGTCGCTGCCGGCATGAACCCGATGGACCTGAAGCGCGGCATCGACCTCGCTGTCGAGGCCGCCGTGGCGGACCTCAAGAAGAACGCGAAGAAGGTCACCTCGAACGCGGAAGTCGCGCAGGTCGGCACCATCTCGGCCAATGGCGACACCGAGATCGGGCAAATGATTGCTGCTGCGATGAAAAAAGTCGGCAACGAGGGCGTCATCACCGTCGAGGAAGCGAAATCGCTGGCCATCGAGCTCGACGTCGTCGAGGGCATGCAGTTCGACCGCGGCTACCTCTCGCCCTACTTCATCACCGACGCCGAAAAAATGCGGGCCGAGCTGGAGGACGCCTATGTCCTGGTTCACGAGAAGAAGCTGTCGTCGCTGCAGGCGATGCTGCCGATCCTCGAAGCCGTGGTGCAGACCGGCAAGCCGCTGCTGATCATCGCCGAGGACGTCGAGGGCGAGGCGCTCGCCACGCTCGTCGTCAACAAGCTCCGTAGCGGCCTCAAAATTGCGGCCGTCAAAGCTCCGGGCTTCGGCGACCGCCGTAAAGCCATGCTCGAGGACCTCGCGATCCTGACTGGTGGCACGGCCATCAGCGAGGATCTCGGCATCAAGCTTGAGACCGTTACTCTCGACATGCTCGGCCGCGCGAAGAAGGTCATGATCGACAAGGAGCACACCACCATTGTCGACGGCGCCGGATCAAAGAAGCAGATCCAGGCTCGGGTCGCGCAGATCAAGGCGCAGATCGAGGACACCACCTCGGACTACGACCGCGAGAAGCTGCAGGAGCGCCTGGCCAAGCTCGCCGGCGGCGTCGCGGTGATCCGCGTCGGCGGCGCGACCGAAGTCGAGGTCAAGGAAAGGAAGGACCGCGTCGACGATGCCATGCATGCCACCCGCGCCGCGGTGGAGGAAGGCATCCTGCCGGGCGGCGGCGTTGCCCTGCTCAGGGCGCTGAAGGCGCTCGCCGACGTCAAGCCGGCCAATGCTGACCAGCGGACCGGCGTCGAGATCGTGCGGCGCGCGCTCCTGGCCCCGGCCAAGCAGATCATCGAGAACGCCGGCGAGGACGGCTCGGTCGTGGTCGGCAAGCTGCTCGAGTCGAAGGATTACGCCTATGGCTACAACGCCCAGACCGGCAAATATCAGGACCTCGTCGCGAACGGCGTGATCGATCCCGCCAAGGTGGTGCGCACCGCACTCCAGGATGCGGCTTCGATCGCTGGCCTATTGATCACCACCGAGGCCCTGATCGTCGAGGCACCCAAGAAGGACGCCCCGATGCCTCCCATGGGTGGTGGCGGCATGGGCGGCATGGATTTCTGACGCTTTCCCGCAACGGACCCGGCCCGGCGACGGCGCTTCGGCGGCTCCCGGACCTGAGTCCTCATCAGGTCAGAAATAACGCGCCAGGTTCCGCCTGATCCGTTCCAGCGGCGCCACATCGGCGGCCGGCCGCTCGAAGGCCTTGCCGGTGATCGTCTCGAAGGCGCGGATATAGACCTGCGAGGTCTGCTCGATCAATTCGTCCGGGATCGCGGGGATCGGCTCGTTATAGGGGTCGCAGCGCGCCGCCACCCAGTTGCGCACGAAATCCTTGTCGAAGCTCTCCGGCTTTTCGCCATTCGCGAAGCGCTCGGGATAGCTTCCGGCGAACCAGTAGCGGCTCGAATCGGGGGTATGGATCTCGTCGGCCAGGATGATCCTGCCCTCGGGATCAGTGCCGAACTCATACTTCGTGTCGGCGAGGATCAGCCCACGTTCGGCGGCGAGCTTCTGGCCGCGGGCGAACAGCGCCTGTGCGTAATCCGACAGCGTCTCCCACTGCGCCTTGGTCAGCAGCCCCTGCTCCAGGATCTCGGCAGGCGAGAGCGGCTCGTCATGGCCGCCGTCGAAGGCCTTGCTGGTCGGGGTGATGATCGCCTGCGGCAAGGCCTCGTTGTCGCGCAAACCATCGGGGAAGCGGGCGCCGTACATCTCGCGCTGGCCCTGCTTGTACATGGTCAGGATCGAGGTGCCGGTGGTGCCGGCGAGATAGCCGCGCACCACGATCTCGACCGGCAGGATGTCGAGCCGCTGCCCGACCACGACATTGGGATCGGGATAGTCGAGCACGTGGTTGGGGCAGATGTCCGCCGTCTGCTCGAAGCAGAAGCGCGCCGTCTGCGTCAGCACCTGGCCCTTGAACGGGATGCAGGCGATGGCGCGGTCGAAGGCGCTGAGCCGGTCGGTCGCGATGATGATGCGGCGCCCATCCGGCAAATCGTAATTCTCGCGGACCTTGCCGCGATAATGGTTCGGCAGCTCCGGGATCGTGACATCGCGGATGGTGTTGGCCTCGGACATCGCAGCACTCGTCAGGTCGGGATCGCCGCTCTTAACCCTTTCGCAGCGATGTGGACAGGAGGGCGCGACGCATTCGCCAGCCTCCGCCCCCTCATGCCGCAATCGGCTTGGACAGGACGCCCGGCTCCGCGCTAGCTTGCGCGGCTGGCAACCCGTTTTCTGCCAAACCCGTTTGTTGCAAAGCCGCGACCTGCCGAGGACACCATGCCCAAATCCGATCTCATCGCCGCGATAGAACCCGAGATCAGCGCGATCCGCCGCGATTTCCACCGCCATCCCGAGCTGCTCTTCGACGTGCAGCGCACCGCCGGCATCGTCGCCGACAAGCTGAAGGAATGGGGCGTCGACGAGGTCGTCACCGGCATCGGGCGCACCGGCGTCGTCGGCGTGATCAAGGGCAAGGGCCAGGGCTCGGGCAAGGTCATCGGCCTGCGCGCCGACATGGACGCGCTGCCGATCCACGAAGAGACCAATCTCGAGCACCGTTCGACCGTGGCGGGCAAGATGCACGCCTGCGGCCATGACGGTCACACCGCCATGCTGCTAGGGGCCGCCAAGTACCTGGCCGACACCCGTGATTTCGACGGCACCGCGATCGTCATCTTCCAGCCGGCCGAAGAAGGCGGCGGCGGCGGCCGCGAGATGTGCGCCGATGGCATGATGGAGCGCTTCGGCGTGCAGGAGGTCTATGGCCTGCACAACATGCCGGGCCTGCCGATCGGCCAGTTCGCCATCCGCAAGGGGCCGATGATGGCGGCCGCCGACAAGTTCCTGCTCAAGCTCGAAGGCCGCGGCGGCCATGCCGCCAAGCCGAACGAGACGATCGACCCGCTTGTCGCCGCCTGCCAGCTCGTCACCGCGCTGCAGACCATCGCCTCGCGCAATGCCGACCCGCTCGATTCCCTCGTCGTCTCGGTGACGGCGCTGCAGGCAGGCACGGCTTTCAACGTCATCCCGCAGCATGTCGAGATCAAGGGCACGGTCCGCACGCTCTCGACCGAAATGCGCGACCTCGCCGAGAAGCGCCTGCGCGAGATCGTCACCGGCACCTGCCAGGCCTTCGGCCTGACCTTCACGCTGGAATACGACCGCGGCTATCCGGTTACCTTCAACCATGCCGGCCAGACCGACTTCGTCACCAGCGCGACCAAGAGCACCTTCGGCAAGGAAGCGATCGACACCACCGTGCCGCCGACCATGGGCTCGGAGGACTTCTCCTTCATGCTGGAGGAGCGTCCGGGCGCCTATATCTTCATGGGCAATGGCGATTCCGCCGGGCTGCACCACCCCGCCTATGAGTTCAACGACAAGGCGATCCCGGTCGGCATGACCTACTGGGCGAGCCTGGTCGAAATGGCGATGCCGCAGCGCGCTGCATGAGCGATATCGACTGCCTGGTCATCGGGGCCGGCGTCGTCGGCCTCGCGACGGCGCGCGCGCTTGCGCTCGCCGGCCGCGAGGTCGTGATCGCCGAGGCCGCCGACGGCATCGGCACCCAGACCTCGGCCCGCAACAGCGAGGTCATCCATGCCGGCATCTACTATCCACCGGGCTCGCTGAAGGCGCGGGTCTGCGTCGAAGGGCGCAAGCTCCTCTACGCCTACCTTCGCGAGCGCGGCCTGCCGCACAAGGCCTGCGGCAAGCTGATCGTCGGCACCCATGCCGGCCAGCGGCCGGCGCTGGAGACGATCGCGAACCGCGCGCAGGCTTCGGGCGTGACCTCGGTGCGCTGGCTCGATGGCGTTGAAGCGAAGGCGCTGGAGCCGGAGGTGACCTGCGAGATCGCCCTGCTCTCGCCCGAGACCGGCACGGTCGACAGCCACGCGCTGATGCTGTCGCTGTTCGGCGAATGCGAGGCCGCCGGTGGCTCGCTGGCGCTGAACACGCCGATTATCGCATGGCGACGCGAGGCGGATGGCTTCAGCGTCGATTTCGGCGGCGACGACCCTGCGAGCTACACCGTCAACACCGTGGTGAACTCCGCCGGCCATACTGCGCCGCGCCTGCTCGGCAAGCTCGACGGCTTTCCGGCCGAGCTTGTGCCGAAGCAGTATTTCGCCAAGGGCAACTACTTCTCGCTGCTCGGCAAGCAGCCCTTCAGCCATCTGGTCTATCCCGTGCCGGAAGCGGCGGGCTTAGGCATCCACGCCACCATCGACATGGCCGGCCGCGTCAAGTTCGGGCCCGATGTCGAATGGGTAGACGACGATCAGGATCTGGTCGTAGACCCCGCCCGCGCCGAAAAGTTCTATGCGGCGATCCGGACCTATTGGCCGGGCCTGCCCGACGGCGCGCTCGTCGCCGACTATGCCGGCATCCGGCCGAAGCTGCATGGGCCGACCGAGCCGATCGTGGATTTCCGCATCGACGGGCCGGCGGTGCATGGCGTGCCCGGGCTGGTCAACCTGCTCGGCATCGAAAGCCCCGGCCTGACGAGTTCGCTCGCGATCGCAGACATCGTGGTGGAGCGGCTGCGCTAGAGCCCGTTCGACCAGAAGTGACCGAGCGGAGAGGAATCGCGCGGTAGCGGCCAAACGAGATGTATACGGTTCCGGCGTATTCTGGTGCCGCACTTCCTCGATTTCAGCGTGCGCATATGCCCGGCCCCGCCGTCTCGGCCCCTTCTCGCGTGACCTCTGCGTCGCCATCGCGTGCGAACCTGGCCGCGCTGGCGTGCCTGACGATGTTTTGCCTGCTGCCGGTCCTGCTCGTCGACATCCCGGCGATGGTGGACTACCCGAACCACCTTGCCCGCATGTCGATCCTGGCCCGGGCAGGCACGGCGCTGGAGCATCCGCTCTATCAGATCGCGTGGGCGCCCTATCCCAATCTCGCCATGGACGTCATCGTTCCGCCTGTGGCTCGCTGGATCGGTGTCGAAGCGGCGACCAAACTGTTCTACCTCGTCTCGCAAATCCTGATCGTCGGCGGCACGGCCGCCCTCGCGGCGGCGGCCGGCGGCGGGACGATGACGGCTGGTATCATCGCCTGCCTGCTGCTTTATGCGATGCCGTTCGCCTTCGGCTTCGTGAATTTCGAGTTCGCCCTCGGCCTTGCGCTCTTTGCCCTGGCGATCTGGGTGCGGCTAGCAAATCGCCCGCTCGGCCTGCGCCTAGCCGTGCATGCGATTGCAGTCACGATCCTCTATTTCGCTCACCTCTTCGTTCTGGGCATCTACGGCTTTGCCATCGGCCTAATCGAGCTCTGGCGCTTGAGGCAGGGCCTGCCGCCGCCGCGCCGCATCGCCATCCTCTGGGGCGGCATGGCGGCACCGGCGATCGCGGTTGCGCTCCTGGCCGGCGCAGGCGGGGGCTCGATCGGCGGCACCGGCACGATCTGGTCGGCAGGCGCCAAACTCTACTGGCTGAGCATGTTGAACGGATGGAGCCGCGAATTCTCGCTGGTTCCGACGCTCCTCCTCGCGGTTCCGCTCTGTCTCGCCTTCCTGCGCGGCTGGCTTCGCCTGGTCGGCCCCGGACCATGGCTGGCTGCAGGCTTCGCACTGCTTTTCCTGGTGTTGCCGTTCAGGCTCTTCGACACGGCCTTCGTCGATGGCCGCGTCCTGCTCGCGACGCTGCTGATCCTTCCGGCCTTCTCCGCCGCCCGCTTCCCGCGCGAGCGGATCGCCGAGATATTCCGCACAACGCTCGTCCTGGCCTGTCTGATCAACGCCAGCTTCGCGATCTTCGTGCAGTTGAGCTACCGGAGCGAATATCAGGGTCTGACCGCTGCGTTCGAACTCATGCCATCTGGATCGCGCCTGCTTCCGGCTGGCCTCGGACAGGAGGAGGATCCGCCCTCCGATCTCCTCGACTATCCGATGTACCATGCCGCGACGCTCGCCGTGCATACGCGCGACGCATTCGTGCCGACCCTCTTCACCTCCCCCGGCAAGCAGCCTCTCAGGCCCCATCCATCGGCCCAGCACCTGAAATTGCTTGAAGGCGCAGCGATCCCCTGGAGCTTGCTCCAGGCCTATGCGAACGGCACCGCTCCTCCTGAGGAGCTCGCCTATGTCAGGAACTGGACGCGCGACTTCAACTATCTGCTTCTGATCAATCCCAAAGGCGAGGCCTTGCGCACTCCGCTTCTGGAGCCGGTCGCATCGAGTTCCCGCTTCATCCTGTATCGCATCAGGCCCGTAGGCAGCTGACCGTGCCCTCGCCGGCAACGGCGGACGTCTCGATCACGACCCGGCCCGCAAGCCCCCCGGCCGTGACGGTGGCGGGTCACACCGCTTCCGCCCCCAGCTCCGCGCACCAATGCGCCTGCCGCGCCTTCATGACGCGCTCGCGGCCGGCTTCGAGCGCCTTCTCGTCGAGCTGCTCGATCTCCTCGAAGGCGAAGGCGGCCTCGCCATGTGCAGTCCAGGCTGTCTGCAGGCTGTGCTGGCGGTGACTGCCATGGCGCAGCGTGAACCAGACGCGGTTCCGGATGGTCGAAAGATCCGGCGCTTGCCCGGCCCAGCGCTCGCCGCTCGCAAGGCAACGCACCAGATAGATGCCGGCCACGACCTTGCGTTCCTTATAGGCCGCGACGACGGCCCTCCTGTCCTCGTGACGCATCGCGCCCTCCTTGTTGAGGCGCTGCAAATATCACCCGGGCAATATTGACTCAAGTATTTTTATCCGGGTATTTTATTGCCTCACTCAGGAAACGATCATGCCCGACGCCGACCATCTCTCAACCGCCTTCGACGGCAACACCATCCTGGCCCGCGGCCGCCTGGCCGAGGTCGCGCTTGCCGTGCAGCAGCGTTTGGCCGAGCGCCCGGAAGCGGCTGTACTGACCTTCGACGACGCGACCGGCCGGGTGGTTGACCTCGATCTGCGCGGCACGCCAGCCGAGGTCGTCGCGCGCCTCAGCGGCGAAGCCCGTGGACGCGGCCGGCCAAAGCTCGGCGTCGTCGCGCGTGAGGTGACCTTGCTGCCGCGACATTGGGAATGGCTGTTGGCCCAGCCGGGCGGCGCCTCGCAGGCGCTGCGGCGCCTGATCGACGAGGCCAGGCGCGGCGATCGCGGCGAGACGCAAGGGCGCATCGCCCGCGAGGCGGCCTATCGCTTCATGAGCGCGCTCGCCGGCAATCTGCCGAGTTTCGAGGAGGCGACGCGTGCGCTCTTCGCCAATGACGAGATCGGCTTCTTCCGGCAGGCCGCAGGCTGGCCGGCCGACATCCGCACCTATGCGCAGGAGCTGGCCTGGAGCGGGGTTCGTAGCGAGGATTAGCCGCGCAGCTCGGCGACCTTCTCGCGCGCTTCCCGCGAGAGCTTCGTCACCTGCGCCCAGTCGCGGTTCTTCACCGCGTCGGCCGGGACGAGCCAGGAGCCGCCGACGCAGATCACCTGCGGCAGGGCGAGGTAACTGCCGAGATTGGCGAGCGAGACGCCGCCGGTCGGGCAGAATTGCATCTGCGGAAACGGGCCTGACAGCGCCTTGAGGCCGGCAACACCGCCAGCCTGCTCGGCCGGGAAGAACTTGCAGGTGAGGCGACCGGCCGAGACGGCGCGCATGCAGTCGGAGGCGGTGGCGACACCCGGCAGCCAGGGCAAACCGGTCTTGCGCATGGCCTCGTCGACGCTCTCGGTGAAGCCCGGGCTGACCACGGCTAGCGCGCCGGCATTGTGGACCTCGGCCGCCTGGGCCGGGGTCACCACCGTGCCGGCGACGGGCAGGATGCCGGGCACCTTCTTTGCGACGACCTCGAGCGCTGCCATCGCGGCGGGACGGCGCAGCGTGATCTCGATCACGTCGATGCCGCCGGCGAGCAGAGCTTCCGCCAGTGGCACGGCGATCTCGGCCTCGTCGATCACAACGACGGGTACGACGCCGCAAGCCTTGAGGCGGGCGATCTCGGGAGCAATCGACATCGGCAGAATTCCTTTCGCGCCTCGCTTACGCCTTGGCCCAGTAGACGTCGAGCCCTTGCGGACGGGCGAGCAGCAGGCCGACCGGAAACGCCCCGGGCATCTCGACCGCCGATGCCAGCACGCGCTCCTTCTCCTGCCCCGAGATCAGCAAGGCGACATGGCCAGCGCCCTGCAATCGTGCCGGCGACAGCGAGAGCCGCGGCGGCAGGTCAGGCGGGCTCGCGGCGACGGCGTGCACGGAAGCCGGCGCGGTCAGTGCCGCCGTCTCGCCGGGGAAGAGCGAAGCGACATGGCCATCCGCGCCCATGCCGCTGACGACGATATCGAGCGCCGGCAGGCCCTTCAGCACGCGGTCGAGGCTGGCGGCTGCGACGGCGAGGTCATCCCCGGCATTATGGAAGGAGACGAAGGGGCTCCGCCCGTCGCGCAACGGGGCGAAGGCTGCGCGGATCATGCGTTCGTTCGAGGCCTGGTCGCCAGGGGCGACGAAGCGCTCGTCGGTCGGCATCAGCGTGATGCTCTCCCAGGGCAGGTCATGCGCACCGAGCGCCGCGAGGAACCGCGCAGGCGTCGTCCCACCCGGCAGGGCGACGAGCGCCCTGCCCTGCGCGGCGACGAGCGCACGCAGCCTGACCGCGACCGCCTCGGCCAGCGCCTCGGAGGCGTCGGCCAGCGTCTCGAAGCGATGACGGACCAGCGGGCCGGCCGCGCTCATTCCGTAAACTCCGGATCGGCCCAGGAGCGGCTCTCGCGCTCGATCAGCCCGATCGCCTGCGAGGGTCCCCAGGAGCCGGCGGCGTAGCGGTGCGGCTGCGGGTAGTATTCCTGCCAGCCGGCAAGGATCGGGTCGATCCAGCTCCAGGCCTGCTCGACCTCGTCGCGGCGCATGAACAGGGTCTGGTCGCCGCGGATCACGTCGGTGAGCAACCGCTCATAGGCATCTGGCGTGCGCACGTCGAAGGCGGTCTCGTAGCGCAGGTCGAGCTGGCGCGGCACGACCTTGAGCTTGCCGGAGCCCGGCACTTTCATCATCAGCTGCAATTGCACGCCATCATTGGGCTGGAGCCGGATGACAAGACGATTGGCATAGAGCTCCTCGCAGCCGGGAGCGCGGCCGAAGATCGAATGCGGCACCGGCTTGAAGGTGACGGCGATCTCGGAATAGCGCTGCGCCATGCGCTTGCCGGTACGCAGATAGATCGGCACGCCAGCCCAACGCCAGGTGTCGAGCTCGCAGCGGATCGCGACGAAGGTCTCCGTCCCGCTGAGATGGCCGAGCTCCTCGGAGTAGCCCTTGACGCGCTGGCCGTCGATGACGCCCGGCCCGTACTGGCCACGCACGGTCATGCGCTGCACGTCCGGGCCGACGATCGGCCTGAGCGCCTTCAGCACCCTGACCTTCTCGTCGCGGACGGCGTCGGCCTCGAGCTGGTTCGGCGGCTCGATCGCGAACAGGCAGAGCAATTGCAGCACATGGTTCTGCACCATGTCGCGCAGATGGCCGGCCTTGTCGTAATAGCCGGCGCGGGATTCGAGCCCGACCGTCTCGGCCACCGTGATCTGGACATTGTCGATGTCGCGGCTCGACCAGGAGCGCTCGAACAGCGTGTTGGCGAAGCGTAAGACGAGCAGGTTCTGCACCGTCTCCTTGCCGAGATAATGGTCGATCCGGTAGGTCCGGCTCTCCGGCAGGATGCGGGCGACGGCGTCGTTGATCTCGCGCGCCGAGGCGAGGTCGCGCCCGAGCGGCTTCTCCAGGATGACGCGCGAGGTCGGCGTCAGGATGCCGGAGTTCGCCAGGTTCTCGCAGATCGGGATGAAAAGGTCCGGCGGCGTCGAGAGATAGAAGGAGCGCACGCGCTGGGAATCGCCGAGCGCCTCCTTCAGCGCGCCATAGGTCTCGGGCTTGACCGCATCGAGCAGCACCATGGTGAGGCGGCGGCGGAAGGCGGCGATGCGCTCCTGCGACAGGCCGGCGGCGGCGAGCTTGGCGGCGATCTCGTTGGGGATGCCCTCGACATCCTCCTGCTTGCGGACGATGCCGATGATGCGGCTCTCCTCCGGCAGCACGCCTTCCTCGTTGCGCTGGGCCAGCGCCGGGAAGAGCTTGCGCAAAGCGAGGTCGCCACCGGCGCCGAAGATCACCAGGTCGAAGGGCGGAACCGGCGTGCGCTCAGGCGCGGCCTCCGGCTTCAGCAGGCGTTCGGCGATGGCATCCATGACGACATACTCCTGATCGGCCGACACGAGTCGGCGCGAATTCTCGTCGATCGATCCATTCCGGTCGATCGGAAAGCGCGCCAGTCGAACCGAATCCTGCGACGACAATGCGACCAAGCCGGCAGCTTGCCAAACGCTTTGGGCGCATGCCGGACGTCAACCCGCCCGCCGGAAACCCTCGCTCGCACGCAATAGCTCGCGGGCATAGGCCGTCTCAGGCATGCGTGCGGCGAGCATTGCCGCCGTCATCTCCTCAACGCCGCGGCCGAACTGCATGACGAGGAGCCGCTCGCACATATGCCCGACCACGGCGAGGTCGTGGCTGACCAGGATATAGATGAGCTTGCGCTCGTGCCGCAGGGCCTGGAGCAGGTTCAGCACCTCGGCCTGGATCGAGACGTCGAGCGCCGAGGTCGGCTCGTCCAAGAGCAGGATGGTCGGCTCCAGCACGAGAGCGCGGGCGATGGCGACGCGCTGGCGCTGGCCGCCGGAGAGCTGGTGCGGATAACGGAAGCGGAAGGAGGTGGGCAGGCCGACATCCTGCATGGCGCGGCTGATCTTCGCCTCGGCGTCGCTGATGCCATGGATGGCGAGCGGCTCCGCCAAAGTGTCGTCGACGGTCTTTTTCGGATGCAGCGAGCCGAACGGGTCCTGGAAGACCATCTGGGCGGCGCGGTAGAAGGCCTTGTCGCGGAGCTTGGGCTGGCGCTTGCCGAGGATGTCGACCTCGCCGCTCCAGTCGCGATTGAGGCCGGCGAGCACGCGCAGCACGGTCGATTTGCCCGAGCCGGATTCGCCGACGATGCCGTAGCTCTCGCCCGGCGCGACCGCGAAGGAGAGGTCCTTCACGACATGCGAGTCGCCGAAGGAGACGTTGAGCTTGTCGACGGAGATGGCGTGTTGAGTTGTCATGCCAGCCATGCCGGGTCGCGGGTGAGGGTCGCGAGCTTTTCGCGCGGATGGTCGAGATCGGGCAGGCAGCCGAGCAGGCCGCGCGTATAGGGATGCTGCGCCCGGTCGAGCTCGCCCGCGGGCAGCGTCTCCAGGGCCTTGCCGCCATACATGACGATGACGCGGTCGCAGAACGACCTCACCAGATGCAGATCGTGGCTGATGAAGATCAGCCCCATGCCGCGGCTGGTGACGAGGTCGTCGAGGATCTTCAGCACCTGCAATTGCACGGTGACGTCGAGCGCCGAGGTCGGCTCGTCGGCGATCAGGATCTCCGGCTCGGCGATCAGCATCATCGCGATCATCACGCGCTGGCCCATGCCGCCCGAGACCTCGTGCGGGTAGAGATCGTAGACGCGCCCCGGCTCGCGGATCTGCACGGCCTCCAGCATGGTGAGGCTGCGCTCCTTCGCCTGGCGCGCGCTCGCCTTGTGGTGGACGCGGTAGGCCTCGGCGATCTGGTCGCCGACGGTCTGGACCGGATTCAGCGAGAACTTCGGATCCTGCATCACCATGGAGATGTGGCGGCCACGCAGTTTGCGGCGGCTCGCCTTGTCCATCGCCGTCAGGTCCTTGCCGCGGAATTCCATCCGCTTCGCCGTGACCACGCCGGGATGCGGGATCAGGTCGAGGATGGCGCGGCCGGTCATCGACTTGCCGGAGCCGGATTCCCCGACGATGCCGAGCCGCTCACGGCCGAGCGTGAACGACAGACCGCGCACGGCATTCACAATGCCGGTCGGCGTGTGGAAGTCGACGCGCAGATCGTCGAGCGTCAGCAGAGGTGCATCAACCATAGTGCTCACCTCGCATCCAGCACGTCGCGCAGGCCGTCGCCGAGCAGGTTGAAGCCGAGCGCGACGACGCAGATGGCGATGCCCGGGAAGGTCGCGACCCACCACTGGTCGAAGATCTGCTCACGGCCGGTCGAGATCATCGCGCCCCATTCAGGGATCGGCGGCTGGGCGCCGAGGCCGAGGAAGCCGAGGCCCGCGGCGATGATGATGATGCCGGCCATGTCGTAGGTGGTGCGCACGATCAGCGAGGGCACGCACATAGGCACGATATGCTTGAGCACGATCCGCATCTGACTCGCGCCCTGCAGGCGCATCGCCGAGATGTAGTCGGCGTTGCGGATGATCATCGTCTCGGCACGGGCGACGCGGGCATAGGGCGGCCAGGCCGTGAAGGCGATGGCGATGACGGCGTTCTCCAGTCCGGGCCCGAGCGCCGCGACGAAGGCGAGCGCCAGCACGAGGCGCGGGAAGGCGAGGAAGACGTCGGTGATGCGCATCAGCACGGTGTCGATCCAGCCGCCGAAATAGCCGGCGGCGCAGCCGATGAGCAGGCCGAGCGGCCCGACCGTGATGACCACGAGCATGACGATCACCAGCGTGACGCGGGTGCCGTAGACGATGCGGCTGAAGATGTCGCGGCCGAGCGCATCTGTGCCGAACCAGTGCTTCGCGGATGGCGCCAGCAGGCGCTGGTCGAGCGCCTGGGCGAGCGGGTCGTATTGCGCGATCAGCGGCGCGAAGGCCGCGAGCAGCAGCAGAGCCAGCACGATCACGAGGCCGACCACGGCGGCCGGGTTCTTCTTGAAGGCGAGCCATTGCCGGTAGAGCTGGCCGAGCTTGGCCTGCCGGCGTGATTCCGGCGAAGTCGTGGTCAGCCAGGAATGCCAGCTGACGGAGGCGGAGGCGTGGTCGCTCATGGCCATCCTCCTCAGCGTGCCCGCGGATCGGCCAGCCGGCCGAGGATGTCGGAGAACAGGTTGACCGCGATGAAGACGGCGCCGACGACGAGCGTGGCGCCGAGCACGGCATTCATGTCGGCATTGAGCAGCGCATTGGTGAGATAGCGGCCGAGGCCCGGCCAGGCGAAGATCGTCTCGGTCAGCACCGAGCCTTCGAGCAGGTGCATGTAGGAGAGCGCGATCACGGTGACGAGCGGCACGAGCGCGTTGCCGAGCGCATGACCGCAGACGACGCGCCATTCCGACAGCCCCTTCACCCGCGCCGCCACAACATATTGCTGCTGCAGCTCGGTGATCATGAAGCTGCGGGTCATGCGGCTGATATAGGCGACGGAGAGCAGGCCGAGCACGGAGGCCGGCAGGATCAGGTGCCAGAAGGCGTCCCGGACGGCCTCCCATTCGCCCTGCATCGCGGCGTCGAGCATGACGATGCCGGTGATCGGCGTGACGAAATCCTCGAAGGCGATCGAGAGCCGCCCGGGACCTGCGACCCAGCCGAGCTTGGCGTAGAACAGCAGCAACCCCATCAGGCCGAGCCAGAACACCGGGATCGAATAGCCGATCAGGCCGATCACGCGGGCGATCTGGTCGATCCAGCGGCCCTGGTTGACGGCGGCGAGGATGCCGAGCGGCACACCGAGCGCAACGCCGATCAAGGTGCCGAGCGTCGCCAGCTCCAGCGTCGCCGGGAACACCGTCTTGATGTCGTCGGTGACCTTCTGCGCGGTCAGCACCGAGGTGCCGAGATCACCGGTGAAGACCTTGCCGATATAGACGGCGAATTGCTGCCAGTACGGCTTGTCGAGGCCAAGCGCGAGCCTTGCCTTGTCGTAGACATCCGCCGGAGCGCGGTCGCCGACCACGGCGAGCACCGGATCGATCGGCATGACGCGCGCGATCAGGAAGGTGACCAGCAGCAGGCCGAAGATCGTGATCGCGACCGTGGTCAGCTCACGGCCGAGGATCTTCGCCCAGCGAACGACACCATTCTTGGCGCGTGGCGGCGGTGCGGGCGGGGTCGGTGCAGTGATGGAAACCATCGTCGGCTCCGTTCTTCTTGTTCTTGGAGGGCGTCGGCCAGACTACGCTGGCGCCAATGGCAAGAACCCGCCGCAGCCTGATGATTGGCTACGGCGGGTTCCGCTGGGCAAACGCCTCAGTTCTTGGTGATCGGAGCGTAGAAATTGGTGTCGGAGGTCGGTCCGATCACCCAGCCGGCAATGCCCTTGCGGTCGGCCGAAACCTCGACCTGCTGGAACATGATCACGAAGGGCGAGACCTTCTGGTGGTCGCGCTGCAGCTCGCCATAGACGCTGGCGCGCTTGCTCGCGTCGCTCTCCAGCACGTTGGCCTGGGTGACCTTGGTCATGTCCGGGATGTCCCAGGCATTGCGCCAGGCCAGGGTCTTCGACTTGGCCTCCTCGCCATTGTCCTCGTTGATGGCGAAGGTCTCGGCATTGGTGTGCGGGTCGAGATAGTCCGGCCCCCACTGGCCGATATAGATGTCGTGGGTGCGGGCGCGGTATTTGGTCAGCGTCTGCTTGCCGTCGCCCGGAAGGATCTCGAGCTTGATCCCGGCCTGGGCCCAGGTCGACTGGACCGCCTGGGCGATGTCGGTGATCGGGTTGACCGAACGGGTGTCCATGGTGACGGTGAAGCCGTTCGGCAGGCCGGCCTTGGCGAGCAGTTCCTTGGCCTTGGCGACGTCGAGCTTGTAGGGCCGGTCGGTGATCGCCCCGAGGAAGCCCTTGGGCAGGAAGCTCTCATGGCCCTTATAGGTGCCCTCGACGATGTTGCGCTCGATCGAGTCGTAGTCGACCAGCCACTTCAGGGCCTCGCGTACCTCGGGCTTGGCGAGATTCGGGTTCTTCTGGTTCAGGCCAAGATAGAGAATGTAGCCCTTGTCGCCCTGGACGATCTCGACATTGGCGTTGCTCTTGACCGCGGCGAGCTGGTCCTTTGAGAGGTTGCGGGCGATGTCGATGTCGCCCTTCTCGAGCAGCAGGCGCTGCGAGGCCGGCTCGGCGACATGGCGGACGATGACGCGCTTGGTCTTGGGCGCGCCCTTGTACCAGGCCTCGTTGGCGTCGAGCGCGTATTGCTCGTTCGGGCGATAGACGCGGACCTTGTAGGCACCGGAGCCGGCCGAATTGAGTTTCAGCCAGCCATTGCCCCAGTCGCCGTCCTTCTCATTGGCCTTGACCAGCTTGGAGTCGACGACCGCGGCGACACCCGAGGTCAGGCAGTTCAGGAAGAAGGTCGGCGCGAACGGCTTGGAGACGGTGACGGTGACGGTCTGGTCGTCGGTGGCCTTGACCTTCTCCAGCACGGTGTCCTTGTTCAGGCCGAACTGGGTTAGGATGAAGCCCGGCGACTTGTTCAGCGTGACCGCGCGCTGGAAGGAGTAGACCACGTCGGCCGCGGTGAGCGGATTGCCGGAGTGGAACTTGACGCCCGGGCGGAGCTTGAAGGTGTAGGTCAGGTTGTCCGGGCTGACCGTCCAGCTCTGGGCGAGCTCGCCGATCAGGGCGTTGTTGTTCTTGAGATCGACGCCGATCAGCTTGTCATAGACATTGGCGCCGACCTCGACACCGGAGAATTCGAAGGCCTCGGCCGGATCGAGCGTGATGATGTCATCGATCTGCTTGGCCATCACGATGGTGTCTTTGGGCGTCTGGGCCTGGGCGGTCGTCGCCAGCAGAGCCGCGAAAGCGGAAGCCGCCATCAATTTCGCAACATGACGCATGGAAAATCCCCATTGTGCTGTCTGCGAGCGCTCCGAGGCGCCCGTTGGCGCGCACTCTGTGGCCAGATCGTGTCCGATGTCCAGCAGGGCCAAAGCAGAGTTCGGCGGATGGCGCACAGCATGCACGCTTCTTGCGCAACAGCCTGAATTGCCGGCGCATTCCTGCGCACGAACCTGCTTGCTCCAGCGTCTTCTGCCGCTATCGTGACAGCCTCCGGCCGCTCCGGCCGGCTTCGAAGCAAAGCAGGCGCTCGCTCTTGGCCATCATCGCTGCACTGCATCACGTCACGCATTACCGCTATGACCGGCCGGTCACGCTCGGCCCGCAGATCATCCGCCTGCGACCGGCGCCGCATTGCCGCTCGGCGGTGAAGAGCTATTCGCTCAAGGTCACGCCGGCGCAGCATTTCGTGAACTGGCAGCAGGATCCCAATGGCAACTGGCTGGCGCGCTATGTCTTCCCGGAGCCGGTGACCGAGTTCCGCATCGAGGTCGACCTCGTCACCGAGCTCTCGATCATCAATCCGTTCGACTTCTTCGTCGCAGCCGAGGCGGAGGAGTTCCCTTTCGCCTATCCGGACGAGCTGCACGACGAGCTCGCGCCCTATCTCGTCACGGAGCCGGCCGGGCCGCTGCTCGCCGAGCTCCTCGCTGGCGTACCGCGCGAGAAGGCCAACACCGTCAACTTCATCGTCGACCTCAATGCCCGCCTGCAGCGGATGATCGCCTATGGCATCCGCATGGAGGCCGGCGTCCAGGAGCCGGAGCAGACGCTGGCGATCAGGTCCGGCTCCTGCCGCGATACCTCCTGGCTGCTGGTCCAGATCCTGCGCCATCTCGGCCTCGCCGCCCGCTTCGTCTCCGGCTATCTGATCCAGATGAAGGCGGACATCGATCCGCTCGAAGGCCCGCGCGGCACCGACAAGGACTTCACCGACCTGCACGCCTGGGCCGAGGTCTATCTTCCCGGCGCCGGCTGGATCGGGATGGACCCGACCTCGGGCCTGCTCACCGGCGAGGGCCACCTGCCGCTGGCAGCGACGCCGCATTACCGCTCGGCCGCGCCGGTCAGCGGTGTCGCGAGCTATGCCGAGACGCAGTTCGCCTTCGACATGAGCGTCGCGCGCGTTCACGAGGTGCCGCGCATCACCCTGCCCTTCTCGGGCGAGTCCTGGCTCGAGCTCGATGCGCTCGGCGAACAGGTCGAGGCCGACCTCCAGGCGCAGGATGTCCGGCTCACCATGGGCGGCGAGCCGACCTTCGTCTCGATCGACGACCAGACCGGCGAGGAGTGGAACACCGCCGCTGTCGGCCCAACCAAGCGCGAGCGCGCCGACGTGCTGATCCGGCGCCTGCGCGAGCGCTTCGCGCCGGGCGGCATGCTGCATTACGGCCAGGGCAAATGGTATCCGGGCGAGAGCCTGCCGCGCTGGGCCTTCGCGCTTTACTGGCGCGAGGATGGCGAGCCGATCTGGCGCAACGCCGCGCTGATCGCGCGCGAGCCCGGTGCCAAGACCGGCGGCGACCGCGAGCACGAGGTCGTGCCGACCTCGGCTGCGGTCGAGACGCTCGCTGCGGGCCTGTCCGAGCGGCTCGGCCTCGGCGCGGATTACGTGCTGCCGGCCTATGAAGACACCGGCCACTGGCTGGTGAAGGAAGGCCAGCTGCCCGACAATGTCGACCCGCTCGACCCGAAGCTCTCCGACCCTGAGGAGCGCGCCCGGATGGTGCGCGTCTTCGAACGCGGGCTCGGCAAGCCGAGCGGCTATGTCATCCCGGTGCAGCGCTGGCAGGCGGCGGCGGAGGACCGGCGCTGGCGCTCGGAGAAATGGAAGCTCCGGCGCGGCAAGCTCTTCCTGGTCCCGGGCGATTCTCCAGTCGGCTTCCGGCTGCCGCTCGGCTCGCTGCCGCATGTCCCGGCGAAGGCCTATCCGCATATCCATCCGCAGGACCCGCTGGAGCCGCGCGGCCCGCTGCCGCCCGCCACGGCCGGTTCACCCGGCGCACCGCGCGCCGCCGATCCGCCACCGGGCTTCGACGGCCCGATCCAGCCGACCCGGCCAGCCGGGAGCAGCGAGCCGCAGGTTCAGCGCCAGGACATCGTCGAGCAGGAGCTCGGCGCCGAGTCGGTGCGCACCGCGCTCAGCATCGAGGTGCGCGACGGCGTGCTCTGCGTCTTCCTGCCGCCGGTCGAGCGGCTGGAGGATTATCTCGACCTGATCGCCAGCATCGAGGCGACAGCGGAAGAGAGCGGCCAGCCGGTCCATATCGAGGGCTATTCGCCGCCGCACGATCCGCGCCTCAACGTCATCAAGGTCACGCCCGATCCGGGCGTGATCGAGGTCAACATCCATCCGGCCAGGAACTGGGCGCAGGCGGTCTCGATCACGCGCGGCGTCTATGAGGAAGCGCGCCAGTCGCGGCTCTGCGCCGAGAAGTTCATGGTCGACGGCCGCCATACTGGCACCGGCGGCGGCAACCATGTCGTGCTCGGCGGCATGACGCCGGCCGACAGCCCGTTCCTGCGCCGGCCGGACCTGCTCAAGAGCATCGTGCTCTACTGGCAGCGCCACCCCTCGCTGTCCTATCTGTTCTCCGGCCTGTTCATCGGCCCGACCAGCCAGGCGCCGCGCATCGACGAGGCCCGGCACGACCAGCTCTACGAACTCGAGATCGCGTTGGCGCAGACGCCCGGCCCGAACGCCCCGGCGATCCCGCTCTGGCTGGTCGACCGGCTCTACCGCAACCTCTTGGTCGATGTCTCCGGCAACACCCATCGCACCGAGATCTGCATCGACAAGCTCTATTCGCCTGATGGCCCGACCGGCCGGCTCGGGCTGATCGAGTTCCGCTCCTTCGAGATGCCGCCGGATGCGCGCATGTCGCTGGCGCAGCAATTGCTGATCCGGGCGCTGATCGCCTGGTTCTGGCGCGAACCGCAGGCCGGCAAGCTCACCCGCTGGGGCACGAGCCTGCACGACCGCTTCATGCTCCCCGAGCTCGTCTGGCAGGATTTCCGCGACGTGCTCGCCGATCTGGAGCGGGCCGGCTACCGCTTCGACCCGGCCTGGTTCGCGGCCCAGCACGAGTTCCGCTTCCCCTTCTTCGGCAAGGTCAATCAAGGCGGTGTCGAGCTCGAACTCCGCCAGGCGCTCGAGCCCTGGCATGTGATGGGCGAAGAGGGCGCGATCGGCGGCACGGTGCGCTATGTCGACTCCTCGGTCGAACGCCTGCAGCTCAAGGCGAGCGGGCTCACGCCTGGCCGACACGTCATCACCTGCAACGGGCGGGCGCTACCGATGAGCGAAATCGCCGCCGGGGTCAGCATCGCCGGCCTGCGCTTCAAGGCCTGGCAGCCGGCATCGGGACTGCATCCGACGATTCCGGTGCATGCGCCGCTGACCTTCGACATCGTAGACAGCTGGGTCGGTCGCTCGCTCGGCGGTTGCGTCTACCATGTCGCCCATCCCGGCGGTCGCAATTACGAGACACCTCCTGTGAATTCCTACGAGGCGGAAGCCAGAAGGCTGGCTCGCTTCGAGGCGATCGGCCATAGTCCGGGGCCGCTGGCGATTCCCGCAGAAGAGCGAAATCCGGAGTTCCCGATGACACTCGACCTGCGCCGCCCGATCGGGGTTTGAGGTCAAGCATGGCTCTGCAGGGCCGATCGAGTTCGGCGCGGGCTCGCAGCGAGCGCCGCAACGCCCTGCTTTCGGGCTATCGGCCCCTGCCCGGCGCCTATGACGAACTGATGGCTCCGGACGGCACGATCCGGCCGCAATGGGAGCCGTTCCTCGCCGAATGGTCGGCGCTGTCGAGCGACGAGTTGCAGCGCCGCTTCGGCCTCGCCGACCGGCATGTCCGCGACACCGGCGTCTCCTACCGCGTCCATGGCGATCTCGACGAGAACGACCCCCTCGCCAGCGAGCGGGCCTGGCCGCTGAACCACGCACCGCTTGTGCTCACCGGGCAGGAATGGAAGACGATCGCGGCCGGTGTCGCCCAGCGCGCGCAACTGCTCGATGCCGTGCTCGGCGACATCTACGGCCCCGGCCGTCTGATCGCCGGCGGCGCACTGCCGGCGGCCGCCGTCACCGGCAGCCCCGATTATCTTCGGCCCGTGCAGGGGGTGAGCGGCGCCGGACAGCTCCAGATCTATGCCGCCGATCTCGGCCGCGGCCCGGACGGGCGCTGGTGGGTGCTGAACGACCGCACCCAGGCGCCATCAGGCGCGGGCTATGCACTGGAGAACCGGCTCGCCATCGGGCGCGCCTTCCCGGACCTGTTCCGGACGATGAATGTCGAGCGGCTCGCCGCCTTCTTCCAGGGTTTTCGCGCCGGCCTCGTCGCCCGCGCGAAGCGGGTCGAGCCGCGGATTTGCCTGCTGACTCCGGGCCAGCTCAACGAGAGCTATTTCGAGCAGGCCTATCTCGCCCGCTATCTCGGCTTCCTTCTGGTCGAGGGCGGCGACCTCGTGATGCGCGACGGGCTGGTGCATGTGCGCACCATCGCCGGCTTCAAGCGTGCCGACGTGATCTGGCGCCGCATCGACGGCGATTTCGCCGACCCGCTCGAGCTCAACGCCCGCTCCGCGCTCGGCGTGCCTGGTCTGGTCGAGGCGGTGCGGGCTGAGAACGTCATCGTCGCCAACGGCCTCGGCTCCGGCGTGATCGAGGCGCGGGCGCTGATGGGCTTCATGCCGAAGCTCGCCCGCGAGGTGCTCGGCGAGGAGCTGATCCTGCCGAACATCGCGACCTGGTGGTGCGGCCAACCGCGCGAGCGTCAGATCGTGCTCGACCGGCTCGACGAGATGAGCATTGCACCCGCCTTCCGCGCGCCCGGCGACGGGCTGGATGGCGGCACCGTGCTGGTCGCGGACCTCGGCAAAAGCGAGCGCGAGGCGCTGCGCACCCGCATCACGGAGCGCGGGCTCGACCATGTCGGGCAGGAAGTGGTCAAACTCTCGACCATGCCGGTGATGCATGGTGGCCGGCTGGAGCCGAGGCCGATGACGCTGCGCGTCTTCGCCGCGGCTACGCCCGATGGCTGGCAGGTAATGCCGGGCGGCTTCTGCCGCGTCTCGGACGAATCCGACGCACGCGCCGTGACGATGCGCTCGGGCGTACGCTCCAGCGATGTCTGGGTCACCTCCGATGCGCCCGTCGAGCAGGTGACGCTGCTGCCGAGCCCGGACCGGATCCCTATTCGCCGCATCGTCGGTATCCTGCCGAGCCGGGCGGCCGACAATCTGTTCTGGCTCGGCCGCTATCTGGAGCGGAGCGAGGCGACGCTGCGCCTGGTGCGTGCCTTGCTCGGCCGCCTGATCAACGCCGACGACCAGGCCCCCGGCCATGGCGAGACGATCAAGCGCCTCGCCACCCTGCTCGTCGCCTGGGGAGCGGCGCCGGCGACGCCCAGGGGCCGGCCAATCGCGGCGCAGGCGCGTTCTGCGCTGCACGATATCGAGCAGTACGGCTCGGCCGCCGCCTCGGTGCGCGAGGCCAGGCGCACCGCCTCGGTCATCCGCGAGCGGCTTTCGGTCGATGCCTGGCGCCTGTTCGGCGACCTGCAGCGCCAGCTCGCCGCGCCGCCGGGCAAACCGACCAGCGAAGGCGAGGCCTTCGAGATCGCCGATACCGGGCTGAAAACGCTCGCCGCCTTCTCCGGCCTCTCCCAGGAGAACATGGTGCGCGGTGCCGGCTGGCGCTTCCTCGACATCGGCCGGCGGATCGAGCGCGGCGTCACCACCTGCCGTTTCGCCCGCCATTTCATCGAGAACGACGCGCCGGGCAACTGCCTCGACGCGCTGCTCGACCTGACCGACTCCCAGATCACCTACCGCTCGCGCTACATGCTCGGCGCCGCGTTGCAGCCGGTTCTCGATCTCGTCATGCTCGATCCTTACAACCCGCGCTCGGTCGCCTTCCAGGTCGAGCGGCTCGATGCCGAAATCGCCGCCCTGCCCTCGCTCCATGACGACGGGATGCTGGAGGAGCCACGCCGGCTCGCGCTCAAGCTCGCCGCCGAATGCCGCACCGCCGAGGCGAGCCGGCTCGACCGCACCAGCATCCTGTTCTTCGAGCAATTGCTGATGGGTCTCTCCAACGCAGTGGCCGAGCGTTATTTCCTGCAGAACTCCAGGCCGGAAGGTTCGCGGATGACGCGACTCGCGTAAGAGAGTCCGCGTGATCTACGACATCCGCCATCTCACCGCTTACGCCTATAGCCGGCCGGTGCCGTTCGCGCGCTGCATGTTGCGTGTGCTGCCGCGCGATGGAGCCGGTCAGCGTGTGCTGACCAGCAAGCTTTCCGTGACACCGCGCGGCGCCGAACGGAACGATGGCATCTGCTTCTTCGGCAACCGCACGACGACGCTGACCATCGCCAGGCCGCACCGTGAACTGCGGATCGAGATGACCTCGCGGGTCGAGGTGACGCGGCCAGCCGCCCCCTTTCCGGCCCTGACACGGCATTGGGAAGAAGTCGTCGAACTCGCGCTCAAGGCACAGAGCCTCGCACCGGATTCCCCGGCACAGTATCTTTATCCAAGCCGCCTGGCACCGACCGTGCCGGAGATCACCGACTATGCCCGCGCGAGCTTCCCGGCGAGGCGGCCGGTCTTCGAGGCAGCTTGCGAGCTGATGGCCCGCATCCGTAAGGAGTTCCGCTACGATCCCGAAGCGACCGAGGTCGCGACCCCGATCCGCGAGGCTTTTGCTGCCCGTCACGGCGTCTGCCAGGACTTCGCCCACATCATGATCGCGGGCCTGCGCGGGCTTGGCCTGCCGGCCGCCTATGTCAGCGGCTATCTGCGCACCATCCCGCCGCCCGGCCAGGCGCGCCTCGAAGGCGCGGACGCGACCCATGCCTGGGTGATGGCCTGGACCGGCCCGGGGACCGGCTGGATCGGGCTCGACCCGACCAACGACCTGATCGTCGCCGACGACCATATCGTTACCGCGACGGGGCGCGACTATGCCGACGTCTCGCCGCTCGACGGCGTGCTCGTCGGACCGGGCAGCCAGAAGCTCGACGTCAAGGTCGACGTGATCCCGGTGACCTGATGGCTCTGCCCGCAATTCGCGGCCTGCTGTTCGACAAGGACGGCACGCTGATCGACTATCAGGCGAGCTGGGCGCCGACCAATCTGAAAGCAGGCCAGCTGGCTGCGCAGGGCGACCTCGAACTCGCAGCGCGCCTTTTGACAGTGGCTGGCGTCGATCCCGTGACCGGCTACGCCACCTCCGACGGGCTGCTCGCCTCGGGCAATACCGAAGACTTGGCCGAGGCCTGGGCGGAAGCCGGCTCGCCCTTCGGCGCGGCCGAGTTGACCGAACGGCTCGATACCCTGTTCTGCTCGGTGGTCGTCGCGGCGGTGCCGGTCTGTGACCTCGCCGCCCTGTTCGCCAGCCTCAGCGGTCGCGGACTTGCCCTCGGCATCGCCTCCAGCGACAGCGAGGCGGCGGTCGCCGCCACCGCCGAGCGCTTCGGCCTCGAACCGCATCTCGCCTTCCTGTGTGGCTATGATTCCGGTCATGGCGCCAAGCCGGGGCGCGGCATGGTCGACGGCTTCTGCCGCGCGACTGGACTGCCGACGGAGGCCGTCGCGGTCATCGGTGATTCCACCCACGACATGCACATGGCGGCGGCAGCCGGCGCCGGCTATCGCATCGCGGTGCTGACCGGCGCCGGCAGCGCCGAGACCCTGCGCCCGCTCAGCCATCTGCTGCTGCCCAGCATCGCCACGCTGGAGCAGGCCCTGTTCGGCTAAGCTCGCCCGTCAGCGCGCGATATTCATCCCGGTCCGATGGTCCTCGAGCCTTGCCGCCGCGATACGGTTGGCGAGATGTCGGCCGAGCAGCCCGAGGCCCAGCACCGCCGCCGAGCCGCCGAACCCAGGGATCATGCTGCTCCCGACAGTACCGAGCACCTGGACCACGCTATGCAGCGCGCCGCCGGCCGGCAGGCTGCCGGCCAGCAGCTCGAACACGTTCGAGGCGGCAGGCTTGGCCACCGCCGCGCTGTTGACCGCGTCCAGGAACTGCCGCAACTCCGGAAACCGCGCCACGAACTCCTGCGGGAGCAAGCCGCGAATCTGCTGCACCGTTTGTACCGCTTCTGGCGAGAGCCCGCTGCCGAGGCCCTCGCGCAGTGTCTTGGCCTCTCCGGCCAGCCTCGCGAGTTCAGCCGTCGTCGCCCGGCCGGCCTCGCTCAACCGTTGCACGTCCACCAGGAAGGGAAACAGCGCATTGCCGGCTTGGCCGCTGGGGCCGGTCGTGCCAACCGCGTTGACCACCGCGCTGTTGCCGATGCCTAGCGCGCCGAAAGCCGCCGTGATCCAGCTCGCAATCCGGCCCATGCCGGCATCCTTGATGATGCGCGAGCCACGGTTGGCCAGATCCTGTTCCGTCGCCTGTGTGCGAGCCGGCGCTAGCGGGCGCTCGGCCGGCATCTCGAAAGCACGCTGCGTCGGCGGATCGACAACGCCCGTCGCGGGCACTTCGTTGTCAGCCTGGAACTCCAGCAGCGCGCCACGGGTCAGCGTGCCGAACTTGCCGTCGACATCGCCGACGCCATAGCCGAGGCGCACCAGCTCCAGCTGCAATTCGGTGACGCGCTTGCCGCTCATCCCGATCTGGAGGAACTCGCTCGCAACGCTCTCTCGGAAGATGATGATCGGCTCCTCCGCGACCGACGGACCAGCCCCGTCCAGATCGAACCGGTAAAGATCGTTCTTACGCATGATCGACTTGAGCTTCTGGCCATACAGCGAATCGGTCGCATAGATGCCGGTCAGCGCATCGGCGAAGGCATCGGGATCGTCGCTGAACATCCGCGCCTTGACGTAGTGCTTGCTCGTGCCGAGCAGCTCGGCATGCTTGATGAAGGCCTCGTCGAGACTGTCGAAGACGCGGAACGGCTCCCGCTTCGAGATCAGCTTGCCGCCGATCTCCTCCTTGGTCATCGCCGCAACGCTCTTCTGGCCTGGCAGCGCCTTGATCCCGAACGGGTTGTTCGAGCCCGCCGGCATACGCTTGCCATAGGCGCTCTCCAGCGCCCATTGCGCCAGGGTGATCGAGGCAGGCACGCGCCATTTCCGCTGCGAGGCCTGCGCCGCCCTGACGACCTCGATGGTGAAGCGCTCGGGGATGCTGGCAAGGTCGATCCCCGCCGGCCTCACGATGATGACCTCATCCATCAACGGTTGCGGCCGGATGGTGACGCCGGGCGCGGGCCCGCCGGCCAATGTCGGCATCTCGATGCCGAGTGCCTTCGCCGTCTCCGGGCCGACGACACAATCAGCGCCCAGCTGGTCGAACAGCCGCTTCTGGAACTCGTAGAGCGCGATCAGCGTGTTCCGGCCGAACTTGTCGTCAGGCGTGCCGATCTCGAAACCGGCCTTGACCAGAGCCGCCTGGACCTGGCCAACGAGGGCGCCGCGCGAGCCGTAGCGAACGAGCTGGATCAGGTCGCCATCCCTGGCGCCGGCGACGCGAGCAACCTCGTCCGCCTCGAACAGCATGCAGGTGAATTCCTGCTGGCCGCCCGTCTGATCGTAGGCATTACGGCGGAAGGTCTTCCATGGCCCACGCTCGACGAATTTGCCGCTGGTGGTCGATGGGAAGCCGCAGACTACGAGGCAGCCCTCGCTCGAATAGCCCGGCTTCGCCGCATCGTCGTTGTAGGCGGCATGGATATTGTCCCAGACGAACTCCTCGGCTTTGGCGCTGCGAGCGAAGTCGATCGCGTCGGCAAGGTCAAAGTCGCCATCGTCACGGGTTCGCTGCACCGGCAGGAAGATGTTCTGACGGAAAGCGTCATGCCCGCTGGGCGAACTGCCCTTGTGGCGACCGCGGACATAGCGAAAGCAGCCAGGAATCACCTGATTGGCCTTGGTCTTGCCAGCCAGAGCCGCGTCGATCGATTTGCGGTTCGGCACGGTCGAACCTGCAAAGAGCGCCAGCGTGCCGTCATCGAGCTTCCACTGCACGAAGGTGCAACGCATATGCTCGTAGTCGAGACTGATCTCACGGATCGTTCGACTGGATGCGAAACTGTTGTCGGCGAGATCAGCTGGCGTCGCGCCGCGGATGCAGATGAAGACCATGCCGGAGTCGGGCACAGGAAAATTGTTGCGCCGCGCAAGCCGCCGCAACAAATCGGGCGTTAGCTCGATAGCCGCCATCACCCCCTCCTCGCCCGCTATGGTTGCATACTGACGCGAGCGAGGAAGCCAATGCAAGCATCTTTGCGTAATCAGCCGTCGTACAGGTCGTCAACTCTCTCGATTGCCTTAATCAGCCGCGACCGGTACCGTTGAAATTCGCTTCTTTCCTTCGGTTAGGTCAGATCGAATGCTTGCCCGTGCTTGGATACAAAAAGGACCGCGCTTGCGGCGCGGCCCTTGCTTCCTGCGTGAAAGCCCGGCTCAGGCGAGCGTGTAGGAGGTCTTCACCGTCGTGTAGAACTCGCGGGCATAGGCGCCCTGCTCGCGCGGGCCGTAGCTCGAGCCCTTCCGGCCACCGAACGGCACATGGTAGTCGACGCCCGCCGTGGCGAGGTTGACCATCACCATGCCGGCCTCGGCATTGCGCTTGAAGTGCGTCGCATGCTTCAGCGAAGTCGTGCAGATGCCCGAGGACAGGCCGAACTCGGTGTCGTTGGCGACGGCGAGCGCCTCCTCGTAATCCTTGACGCGGACGACGTTGGCGACCGGGCCGAAGACCTCCTCGCGCGAGATGCGCATGGCGTTGGTCGTCTCGGTGAACAGCGCCGGCTGCAGGTAGAAGCCGGGCGTCTCGCGATTGAGCAGTTCGCCGCCCCAGGCGAGCTTGCCGCCCTCGTCACGGGCGATCTGGATGTATTTCAGGTTCTGGTCGAGCTGGCTCTGGTCGACGACCGGGCCGATCGTGGTGCCGGCCTTCAGCGCGTCATCGACGGTGACGCCCTTCAGCCGCTCGATCGCCGCCTCGACGAAGCGGTCATGGATGCCGGCCTGGACGATCAGGCGCGAGGACGCCGTGCAGCGCTGGCCGGTCGAGAAGAAAGCGCCTTGCACCGCAGCCTCGACCGCGGTCTTGAGGTCGGCGTCATCGAGCACGACGAGCGGGTTCTTGCCGCCCATCTCGAGCTGGACCTTCTTCATCGGGTTGCCGGCGATGCAGGCGGTGGCGACCTTGCGGCCGGTCGAGACCGAACCGGTGAAGCTGATCGCATGCACGTCCTTGTGCTCGAGCAGCGCCTGGCCGACGACCGAGCCACGGCCCATCACCAGATTGAGCACGCCCTTGGGCAGGCCGGCGCGCTGGATGATGTCGACCAGTGCCCAGGCCGAGCCGGGGACGAGATCAGCCGGCTTGATCACGACGCAATTGCCGTAGGCCAGCGCCGGGGCGATCTTCCAGGCCGGGATCGCGATCGGGAAGTTCCAGGGCGTGATCATGCCGATGATGCCGACCGGCTCGCGGCTGACCTCGACGCCGACGCCGGGACGCACGGAGGGGATGCTCTCGCCGCCCAGGCGCAGGCACTCGCCGGCGAAGAAGGCGAAGATCTGGCCGGCGCGGCCGGCCTCGCCGATGCCTTCCGCCAGTGTCTTGCCCTCTTCACGCGAGAGCAGGCGGCCGAGCTCGTCCTTGCGGGCGAGGATCTCGTCGGAGGCCTTCTTCAGGACCTCGTAGCGCTCCTGCGGGGTGGTGCGGGCCCAGGCCGGGAAGGCAGCCTTGGCGGCGGCGACCGCGTTGTTCAGGTCCTCGACCGAGCCCTGCGCATACTCGCCGACGACGTCGTTGGTGTTGGACGGGTTGATGTTGCGCGAGGCGTTCTGCGACGCGGCCCACTCGCCGGCGATCAGGTTCTTGAACGGAGCATTCATGGGCAGGGCCTCCCGAGCTTGTCTCGACAACGGACGGCCGTGTTAGCGCCTTTGGCCGGCGCGCGCCATGCACGAAGAGCAGGTCCGCATGCAGAACCTGAAATTTCAGCCCTGGCCGCTCCTCAGAACTCGGCGTCGAGCTCCTCGAGCTCGTCCGGCTCGGTCTTCGCGGCCGCGATCCAGCGCTGCAGCGCCGGCCAGCCCAGGATCGTCTGGCAATAAGCCTGGCTGAGCGGGTCGAGCCCGACGTCATAGGTCAGGAAGCGCAGGCAGACCGGCGCATACATCGCGTCCGCCATGGTCAGCCGTTCGCCAAAGAGATAGGGCCCGCCATAGGCGGTGATGCAGTCGCCCCAGATCTCGGTGACGCGGTCGATATCGGCCTGGGCGCCGGCCCAGAGCTTGAAGCCGGGAT
The DNA here is from genome assembly GCF_004123845.1 of Allobosea sp. Tri-44. Classification (GTDB taxonomy): domain Bacteria; phylum Pseudomonadota; class Alphaproteobacteria; order Rhizobiales; family Beijerinckiaceae; genus Allobosea. The sequence continues at coordinate 957,844 of NZ_NBDP01000030.1, forward strand.
AATGCGCCTTCAGGTTCATCGGCAAAGCCGAGCGCAGATTGGCGAAGCCCGAATGCATCTCCCCGGAAATGGCGCGGCAATGGGCACGCGCCCCGACCTCGCTCGGCAGCAGGCCGGCCTGCGGCCTCAGCTCGTCGAGATAGCCGGCGATCGCGAGCGTGTCCCAAACCACCACGCCGTCATGGCGCAGGCAGGGCACCAGGAAGGAGGGCGAGAGCAGCAGCAGTTCGGCCCGCGCCGAGGGATCGTCGACCGAGAGCATGATCTCCTCGACCTCGAGACCCGCGAGCTGGCAGAGCAGCCAGCCGCGCAGCGACCAGGACGAGTAGTTCTTGCTGCTGATGGTCAGCGTGGTGGCAGGCATGCTCGGCATCCTCGGCGCTCGGAGAGCCGGTGTAGCAAGAGACGTTCCAGCGACGCCGGCACGAGTGCGGCGGCGCGGGCACGCCGATTGCACGGGCAAACCGCCTGATACAGGCGCGCGGCACGATCGGGATCGCCAGACGGATGCTCTATCTCGCCTATCAGGCCCAGTCCGACCTCTTCGACCCGGCTCGCGCGCTCGCCCAGGCGGCGATCGTGACGCTCGGCAGCCGCGCGCTGCTCGGCGAGCCGCTGAGCCTGCGTGCCGCGGCCGCCGGTTACGAGATGGTGACGCGGGCCGGGCTCACGCATGAGCGCCCGCCCTATGGCATCGCCAGCGCCCGCGTCGGCAATCGCGACGTCCCGGTGACCGAGGAGGCGGCGCTGACCCTGCCCTTCGGCACCTTGCTGCATTTCCGCAAGGACAGCGATCTCGCCCAGTCGAAGGTGCTGGTGGTCGCGCCGATGTCGGGGCATTTCGCCACCTTGCTTCGCAACACCGTCGCAACGCTGCTGCAGGATCACGACGTCTACATCACCGACTGGCACAATGCCCGCGACGTGCCGCTTAAGGCCGGCCCCTTCGGTTATGACGACTATGTCGACTACCTGATCCGCTTCATGGAGCAGCTCGGCCCGGAGGCACATCTCGTCGCTGTTTGCCAACCTTGTGTGCAAGTGCTCACCGCAGCGGCAGTTATGGCGCAGACCGGCAACCCGGCGCAGCCGTGCAGCATGACCCTGATGGCCGGGCCGGTCGACACCCGCGTCAACCCGACAGCGGTGAACAAGCTGGCGAGCGACAAGCCGATCGGCTGGTTCGAGAAGAACCTGATCGCCAGCGTGCCGGCGCGCTATCCGGGCGCCCGCCGCCGGGTCTATCCCGGCTTCGTCCAGCTCGGCGCCTTCCTGGCGATGAACATGAGCCGGCACGTCAACGCGCATATCGATCTCTTCACTCACCTCGCCGCCGGCGAGTTCGAGAAGGCGCAGACGATCAAGGCTTTCTACGACGAGTATTTCGCGGTGCTCGACCTGCCGGCCGAATTCTATCTCGAGACCGTGCAGTGGATCTTCCAGGAGGCGCGGCTGGCGGCCGGCACGCTGACCTATCGCGGCGAGCGCGTCGATTGCGGCGCGATCCGCAAGACGGCGCTGCTCACGGTCGAGGGCGAGCGCGACGACATCTGCTCGCTCGGCCAGACCGCGGCGGCGCACGACCTCTGCCGCGGGCTCAAGCCCTTCCGCAAGCGCCACCACATGCAGGCCGGCGTCGGTCATTACGGCGTGTTCTCGGGGCGCAAATGGGAGAGCCAGATCTACCCGATCGTCCGCAACATGATCCTGGCGAACAGCTGAGCGGCCAGCCTATTTCTCCTTGATCGACAAGCCGTTCTTGCCGACCGAGATCTCGACGCCCTCGGGCTGCTTCTTCTCCTGATAGAGCGCGTAGCTGACGGCTCCGAGGCCGACGACGAGCAAGCCGATCAGGAAGGCAAGCGTATTCCGGGACAGCGTCATCAGGCACTCCGTTGCAGGCGCCAGAACGGCGCGCCCATCAACGCTGACGCAATCGTCTGGTTCCGGCCCGTCTCATATGGCGGGCTCGCCGCGTGCCGCGGTGAGCTGCGCCATCTTCGCTTCCGTCCGAGCCGCGAAGCGTCCGATCAGGAAGATGGCGAGGCCGGACCAGGCGACGCCGAGGCACCAGCCGCCGAGCACGTCGCTCGGCCAGTGCACGCCGAGATAGATCCGGCTCACCCCGATCGCGATGATCAGGAGCCAGGCCGTCCACAGGCAGACCCGGGCGATGTCGGCGCGGCGCGAGGCGATGCCGACGAAGCCGGCGATGCCGAGCAGCACCACCGCCGAGAGGAAGGCGTGACCGCTCGGGAAGCTCGCCGTGAAGGTCAGCGCCGCATGCTCGACGATGCCGGGCCGCTCGCGGCCGAAGGCGAGCTTGAGCAGCGTGCTTGTCCCCGTCGCCGCGAGGACGTTGACCACCAGGCCGATCGCGAGCGGACGATGGCCGCAAAGGCTCAGCGTCAGCGCCGCGATCACCGTCGCGATACCCAATCCGACGAAGCTGCCGAGCGCGGTCAGGTCGCGCATCATCTCACGCACCCAGGCCGGGCCGATCGGCAGCGAGGGGTCGGCGGCATCGCGAAACAGCATCACCAAGGTGGTGTCTAAGGCGAAATCGCGGCCGAAGGCGACGAAGATCGCCAGCCCCAGGAAACCAAAGGCGGCGGCGACGGGCAAAAGGAAGCGGGGCTGGAGCAGGAACATCAGGTCGTCGTCCGAAAGCGCAGGGCCATGATTGGGGGCCTGGTCAGGTCTCGTGGGAGCGCGCTGCGATGACGCGCAACGCACCTGGCAGCAGACGATAGGCGAACGGGCTGGCGCGGCGCTCGACCTCGCCGTCGAAGGTGACATGGCCGCGGCGCTTGTCGCGACGGGTAATTGTCACCGCCGTGCCGGTCAACGAGATGAGGTTCCCGGAATCGCGCCAACTGCCGGTGAGCATCGAGATCGCGGCCTTGCTGCGCGACAACAGCCCGCCGGTATCGAGGATATGGACCTCGAACTCGCCGCCGTCGAGACGGCTGCGACGCCATTCGGCGCCGTCGAACTGGTTGACGGTCACCAGAACCGCATCGGCCTCAACCTGCCGGCGTTCGCCGGCGATCTCCATCTCTATGCGGATGGGGCGCGTGAACAGGATCGCGCGCGTCGCGGCGAAGAGGAAGGCGACGAGGCGGCTGAACGGAAACCGGCGCCGGGCATATTCGCGCTGACGCGCCATCAGGCTGAAAAAACCCATGCCCGAGATCGAATGGAACAGGTGGCCATCGACGCTGCCGAGATCCATCGAGACCGGCTCGCCCTGGCAGAGCGTGGCGATCTGCTGCTCCACTGTACCGGTGAGGCCGAGATCGCGGCCGAGCACGTTGACCGTGCCGAGCGGCAGCACGCCCACCGGCCGTTTGCAGCCGGTCAGGACCGGCAAAGCACCATTGATGCTGCCGTCACCGCCGGCGATGACGGGAATCACGGCTTCGTCGGCAACCGCGGCCTGCAAGCGTTCCCGCAGTTCGCGCGGCTGCACCAGTTCGACCTCGGCCCGGCAACCCACAGCCTCGAATGCCGCCTCGAGCCGCCGCGAGAAGGTGTCGGCTCCTGCTTCCAGCACCGTACCGGCGCGCGCGTTGGCGATGACGCGGAAGCGGCGCGTTGGCGCCGGCGTTTCGAGCTCGGGCGACGGTTCCGACAGTTTCGCCATGTCAGGCGGCGATATGGGCGTCTCTCTTGGCGGGAACAAGGCGGGTCGGCGTCGGCGCAAGCCGCAGCGGCTCCTCCTCGACCTCTTCGGTGACGACCTCGAAGCGCCGCAGCCAGTGCGGGCCAAAGGAGGTGATCATCGGCACGTCCGTCGCGTCACGACCGCGAGCAAGGACGATGCGGCCGATGCGGCGCTGGTTGTGACGGGCATCGAAGGTATGCCAGCGCCCGCCGAGCCAGACCTCGAACCAGGCGTTGAAGTCCATCGGCGCCGGGTTGGGCACGACGCCGATATCGCCGAGATAGCCGTTGCAATAGCGCGCCGGGATGTTGAGGCAGCGGCATAGGGCGATCGCGAGGTGGGCGAAATCCCGGCAGACGCCGATACGCTCCTCGAAGGCCTCGGCCGCGGTCCTTGTGTTGCGCGCAAAAGCGTAGCCGAAGCTGACATGGTTATGGACGAATTCGGTCACGGCCTGAACGCGGGCCCAGCCGGGCTGGACCTGGCCAAACAGCCGCCAGGCAGTGTCGGCCAGCCGGTCGGTCTCGCAATAGCGGCTGCCGAGCAGATAGGGCAGTACCGCATCGGGCAGTTCGGCGGGTGCGACCTCGGAGGCGGCCGGGTCGGCGGCATCGGGCTCGCCGCTATCCTGGATAAGGCCTTCGCATGCGAGCATGACACCACCCGCCGGCGCAATGAAACGGCGACAGATGTTTCCGAACGGATCGAGATGCTGGCTGATCTCGATCGGCCCCGGCCGGGCCATGACAGGCGCCACGCGCATCTCGTCCGGGCGGATCAGATCGTGCCGGCGCGAGGGATGAACATCGAGCAGCGTGAGCAGCGCTGTCGGCTGCTCGCAAACGAGCTCTATGCGGTAGCCGTAACGAATTTGCATGGTGACCTCGATACTGCATGAAGAGAGCCGCCCCGCCGCGGCTGGTCAGTGCCAGCCGGCACACAATGACGCTCTGCTCTCCTCGAAGTTCCCTGCCTGCCCTGCACATCTGCGCATAAAAAAGGTGCGGACCTTTCGGCCCGCACCACGCAATCACGACGATCCGGCTGGGGGGATAGCGACCGCCGCGAGTTGCGCCTTTGTGTGGAACGCAGGCCCTGGGGCGCGCTCTCACATCATCCAATACGGCATCGTGCCGTAGTAATCGTGCACCCGCTTGCCGTATTCCTTGTCGTGCCAATCAGGCTCGCCATCGGCGCCGTACATCGGGGCAGCTTCGAGCTTCTCGCGAGTGAGCGGCACAACATAGCCACCCTTTTCGACATCGTAATCGAGCATGCTCCACGGGATCGGGTGGTATTTCTCACCGAGGCCGAGGAAGCCGCCGAACGACATGATCGCGTAGGCGACCTTGCCGGTCGCCTTGTCGAGCATGACGTCGTAGATCGAGCCGAGATGCTCAGCGGCGGTATTGTAGACTTCAGTTCCGGCAACGCGAGCGCCGGCGATCAGCGGGTTGGCGGCATGAGAGGCTGCGGTCATCGTAGCACTCATCGGTCCCTCCATGAATAGCTTATCGGGCCGACCTTCGAGCCGGCTCGTTCCATCAACCCGACGGAAGCGGCCGGGTTCCCAACGCGCAGGACAAAAAGATCGCGCTGTCCGGCGGGCTCTAAGAGAACTGTCCGCGCGTTCAGAGAGTGTCCGGAACCGGCGCAGCCGGCCGGAGCGCGGAACAAATGCCGGCAAGCGCGGTTTGATGGTGGATCGAGCGTCCGGCTTCAGCCGACACGCTTCAGGCGGCAAGCCACCAAGGCACTGCCGCACGACCCGCGACCGATACGCCGATGGCCGTTTGCAAGCTCGTTCTTGCCAAGCTTGTTCTTGCATTGTCGCGTCGCGACGCCGTCGGCCCTGCCACAAAGGGAAGGAACGTCCGATGAAGAAGCTTCTACTTGTCGCCGCCGCGGTCGCCGCGCTCGGCGCCTGCACGCCCCGCGAAGAGCGAACCGCGACCGGTGCGGTGATCGGCGCCGGCGCGGGCGCCCTCATCGGCGGTGCCGCGACAGGGCGCGCCGGCGGCGCTCTGGCGGGCGCGGCGATCGGCGGTGCCGGCGGCGCCATCATCGGCAACGCGACCTCGCCGGACCAGATCTGCTATGGCCGTGACGAATGGGGCCGGCGCGTCCGCTACGCCTGCTAAAGGCTCCTCGTCATTGCGAGGAACACCAGCGACGAAGCCATCCGGGGACGGCAGAATTATGCCTCCTCCGGATGGTTTTGCTGTGCTCGGGTGAACCTACCGCTCAGACCGCACCATAGGGCCCGAAACGGCCGACGAATCGATGGCGACCGCCGGGATAGAGCAATCGCACGGCGGTGATCGGGTCGGCGTGGTTCCAGGTTCGGCGCTCGACCAGCAGGCAGGGCTCGCCGGCGTCGATCTTCAGCAGCTCAGCCTCCTGCGGCTCCGCCGCGATGGCGCTGATCGCGTGCTCGGCCTGTGACCACAGGCTGTTCTGGAGCAGCCAGTCGCCAGGCGGGGTCTCGGCGAAGCTTTCGTCCGCGACCTGCGGCAGCGTGGCAAGGTGGATCACCCTGTCCTCCAGCACATGCGGCCTGCCATCGGCGAAGTGTAGCAAAGTCAGGTGCGTGATCTCGACGGAGCGGCGAAGTTCGAAGCGCGCCGCAACCTCGCGCTGCGCCTTGCCGTCGCGCCGTTGCAGGATGCGATAGCTGTAGGCCTGACCGAGCTCGCGAACCTCCTGCGGGATCGAGAGGATGTCGAGCATGGCGTGGCTCGTCGGCGGACTTGCGACGATTGTGCCCGAGCGGCGCCGGCGCGTGATCAGTCCCTCGCGGGCAAGCTGCGCCAGCGCGCGATGCACGGTCATGCGCGAGGCACCGAGCCGCTCCATCAGCGCGTGTTCGGGTGGCACCGCCGTCCCCGGTGGCCAGGTGCCGGCCAGGATCAGATCGCGGACGGCGCGACGGATCTGGTCATAGAGCGGACCGGCTCCATCCAGCGTCACGGCATCGATCTGTGTGGCTGACATAGCTCCCTGACTCTCAGGCGAGGAGATTGCGGATCACCTGACCATAGCGCGCGGCGATGCGGGCGCGGTCAATGTGCCGGCCGGCGCTGACCACAGGCTTTCCACCGACGACGACCTCCGCGACCGGCAAAGCGGGAGCGGCGAAGATGGCGCTGTCGAGGGCGAAATCGCCGGCCTTGCCGACGATGGCGGGATGCTCGGCATCGAGCGTGACGAGATCGGCACGGTGGCCGACGGCGATCGCGCCGACGCTGCGCCCGCAGGCCTGCGCGCCACCGGCGCAGGCGTCCTGCCAGAGCCTGAGGCCGGCCGAGACGCCGGCTTCAGCCCAGAGTGCACGCCGCCGATCACGCAGGCGCTGCGAATATTCGAGCAGGCGGAGTTCGCCGCCGGCACCGATCTCGACATTGGAATCGCTGCCGACGCCGATGCGCCCACCCTTTTCGCGGTAGCGCACGCCATCGAAGATGCCGTCGCCGAGATTGGCCTCGGTGATCGGACACAGGCCCGCGACCGCGCCGGAGAGCGCCATCGCGTCGCGCTCGGCATCGCTCAGATGCGTCGCATGGATCAGGCACCAGCGCTGGTCGACCGCGACGTTCTCCATGAGCAGCTCGACCGGGCGGCGGCCGGTGATGGCGAGGCTGTCCTCGACCTCGCGGATCTGCTCGGCGACATGGATGTGCAGCGGCACATTCTGGCGAAGCTCGGCGATCCAGCTCAGGTCTTCGAGCGCCACGGCCCGCAGCGAATGCGGAGCAAGGCCGACGCGCGCATCGGGCAGGCTGGCGACTGCCTTCTCGCTGCCCTCGATCAGGCGCGCATAGGCATCGCGGTCGTTGAGGAAGCGGCGCTGACCGGGCGCGGCCGGCGCGCTGCCGAAATTGCCGTAGCGATAGAGCACCGGCAGCAAGGTCAACCCAATGCCGGTCTCTTCGGACGCTGCCGCGATCGCCGCGCCCATTGCGGCGATGTCGCCATAAGCGCGGCCATCCTTGTCATGATGCAGGTAGTGGAATTCGGCGAGCGCGGTGAAGCCGCCTTCCAGCATCTCGACCATGGCCTGCGCCGCGATCGCCTGGACGTCGTCCGGGTTCAGGCGATCGAGGAAGCGGTACATCACCTCGCGCCAGGTCCAGAACGAATCCTCCGAGGCGCCGCGCCGTTCGGCGAGGCCGGCCATGCCGCGCTGGAAGGTGTGGCTGTGCAGATTGGGCAGGCCCGGCAGTGCAAGACCAGCGAGCCTGGTCGCGCCGGCCGGCGCCGCCTGCCCCGCCGCGACCGACATGATCGTTCCATGATCGAGCGTCAGCGTGACGTTCTCGGCGAAGCCCTCGGGCAGCAGCGCCTGGGCGAGATGCAGTGTCGTATGTCCGGTCACGCTGGCGTCCTCGTTTAATTGCATATGCAAATGAAGCTTGCTAATTGCATATGCAATTGTCTAGCATAGCCATAAGGCGAATGAAGTCGAGAGGAGGCGACGTGGCGACGACCCCTTCCAACAGCAACCGAGTGTGGACCAACGCCCGGCTCGCGACCATGGCGGCCGATGCAGGCACGCCCTATGGCGCGATCGAGGACGGCGTGGTCATCGCCCGCGACGGCCGCATCGTCTTCGCCGGTCCGCGCTCGGAGGCTCCCGCCTTCGGCAGCGCCGAGGTGATCGACTGCGCGCGGCGCTGGATCACGCCCGGCCTCATCGATTGCCACACCCATCTCGTCTATGGCGGCGATCGTGCCAACGAGTTCGAATTGCGCCTGAAGGGTGCGAGCTATGAGGAGATCGCCCGCGCCGGTGGCGGCATCGTCTCCAGCGTCAAGGCGACGCGCGCAGCAACTGAAGACCAGCTCTTCGCCAGCGCCGACAAGCGCCTCGCTGCGCTGATCGCCGAGGGCGTCACCACGGTCGAGATCAAGTCGGGCTACGGGCTCGACACTGACAGCGAGGTCAAAGTGCTGGCGGTCGCCCGCCGGCTCGGGCGCGAGCGCCCGGTCAGGGTGCTGACCACCTTCCTCGGCGCCCATGCCGTGCCGGCCGAGTTCAAGGGCCGTTCGGGCGATTATATCGATCTCGTCTGCGGCCCGATGCTCGATGCGATCGCCGAACAGAAGCTCGCCGACGCCGTCGATGTGTTCTGCGAGGGCATCGCCTTCTCACCGGAGGAGACGGCCCGTGTCTTCACCGCCGCAAAGGCGAAGGGCTTAGCCGTCAAGATCCATGCCGAGCAGCTTTCAAATCTCGGCGGCGCGGCGCTGGCGGCCAGCTTCGGCGCGCTCTCGGCCGACCATCTCGAGCATCTCGACGAGGCCGGTGTCATCGCGATGGCCAAGGCCGGCACCGTTGCGGTGGTGCTGCCGGGCGCCTTCTACTTCCTGCGCGAGACGGTAAAGCCTCCGATCGAACTGCTGCGCCAGCATGGCGTGCCGATCGCGCTCGCCACCGACGCCAATCCCGGCACCTCGCCGCTGACCTCGCCGCTGCTGACCATGAACATGGGCTGCACCCTGTTCCGACTGACGCCGGAGGAGGCGCTGGCCGGCATGACCCGGAATGCAGCGCTCGCCCTCGGACTTCAAGATCAGATCGGCACGCTCGAAGCCGGCAAGGCCTGCGATCTCGCCATCTGGGAGATCGAGCGCCCGGCCGAGCTTGCCTATCGCATCGGCTTCAACCCGCTTCACGCCCGCATCCGGAACGGACAATGACCACGCTCTCTCTCACTCCCGGCGAGGCCCGCCTCGCCGACTGGCGCCATGTCCTCGACGGCGCCACCATCTCTCTCACAGACACCGGCGCGATCGCCGCCGCGCAGGCGATCGTCGACGATATCGTTGCCGCCGGCACCGTGACCTATGGCGTCAACACCGGCTTCGGCAAGCTCGCCAGCGTCCGCATCGCCGACAACGATCTCGCCAAGCTGCAGCGCAACCTCATCCTCTCGCATGCGGTCGGCACCGGCCCTGCTTTGCCGGACGAAGTCGTTTCCCTGATCCTCGCCATGAAGGCGGCGAGCCTGGCGCGCGGCGCTTCCGGTGTCCGCCCCGTCGTGGTCGAGGCGCTGATCGGCGCGCTCCAGGCCGGCGCGCTGCCGGTCGTGCCGGCCAAGGGCTCCGTCGGCGCCTCCGGCGACCTTGCCCCGCTGGCGCATCTCACCGCCGCGTTGATGGGCGTCGGCGAGATCAGGCTGAAGGGCGAAGTCCTGCCGGCCGCCGACGCCCTGAAGCGCATCGGCCAGGCGCCGCTGGCGCTCGGCGCCAAGGAGGGCCTGGCGCTGATCAACGGCACGCAGGTCTCGGCCTCGCTGGCGCTGGCCGGACTCACCAGCATCGCCCGCGTCTTCGATGCGGCGCTGATCGCCGGCGCGCTCTCGGTCGATGCGCTCAAGGGTTCGGACACGCCGTTCGATCCGCGCATCCAGCAGCTGCGCGGCCAGCCCGGCCAGATCAAGGTCGCGGCATTGCTGCTGCAGCTGATCGCCGGCAGCGAGATCCGCGAGAGCCACCGCTTCGGCGATTCCAAGGTCCAGGACCCCTACTCGCTGCGCTGCCAGCCGCAGGTGATGGGCGCGGTGCGTGATCTCCTCGCCAATGTCGCCGCGACGCTCGCGATCGAGGCCAATGCGGTCACCGACAACCCGCTGGTGCTGGGGCCGGGCGAGATCGTCTCGGGCGGCAATTTCCACGCCGAGCCGGTCGCCTTCGCCGCCGACATGCTGGCAATGGGAGTCTGCGAGATCGGCAACCTCGCCGAGCGCCGCATCGCGCTGCTGGTCGATCCGGTGATGAGCGGCCTGCCGCCCTTCCTCGCCCGCGATGCCGGCCTCAACTCCGGCTTCATGATCGCGCAGGTGACCGCCGCGGCGCTCGCTTCCGAGAACAAGCAGAGGGCGTATCCCGCCTCGGTCGACACCATCCCGACCTCGGCCAATCAGGAAGACCATGTCTCGATGGCGACGCATGGCGCCTTCCGCCTGATCGAGATGGCGAAGAACGCGGCGAGCATCATCGCGGTCGAATTGATGGCCGCGGCCGAGGCGATCGAGCATCACCAGCCGATGAAGACCTCGCCGCGACTCGAGCCGGTGCTGGCGCTGATCCGCGGAAAAATCGCGCCGCTGACCGAAGACCGCTATCTCGCGCCCGATCTCGCGGCGGCGACGGAACTCGTGCTCTCGGGCGCGCTCGGCAAGGCCGCCGGCGTCGACAGCTTCGCGGAGCTCTCCGCATGAGCGCCGACATCGTCTCCGTCACGCGCGGTTCCTCGCCGCTGGTGCTGTCGATGCCGCATCTCGGCACCGGCCTGCCGGACGAGGTCGCGACGCAGCTCGATGCACGCGGCAAGCTGGTCGAGGACACCGACTGGCATATGCGCCAGCTCTACGGCTTCGCCGAGCGCTTCCAGCCGAGCATCGTCGAGGCGCAATTGTCGCGCTTCGTCATCGACCTCAATCGCGATCCCGCCGGCGTCTCGCTCTATCCCGGCCAGGCGACGACCGAGCTCGTGCCGACCACGACCTTCGACGGCGCGCCGATCTGGCAGACCGCGCCGGACGAAGCCGAGATCACCCGCCGGCGCGAGGCTTACTTCAAGCCCTATCACGCAGCGCTCGCCGCCGAGATCGCGCACGCCAAGGCGCAGCACGGCTTCTGCCTGCTCTGGGACTGCCACTCGATCAAATCTGTGATCCCGCGCCTGTTCCCGGGCACGCTGCCGACGCTCAATCTCGGCACCAATTCGGGCGCGAGCGCCGCGCCTTCCGTCGAGGCCGCCGCAGCCGCGGCGATGGCCGGCAGCGCCTTCAGCCAGGTCGTCAACGGCCGCTTCAAGGGCGGCTGGATCACCCGGCATTACGGCCGCCCGGCCGAACGCGTGCACGCGCTCCAGATGGAGATCGCGCTCTCGGCCTATCTCGACGATGAAGCCGCGCCCTGGACCTTCGCCCCGGCAAAGGCCGCCAGCCTGCAAGCCACCCTTTCCGCCATGATCGAGGCCGCGCTCGCCGCCGCCACCCAGCTCGAACGGAGCAAGCCATGACCCGCATCGACAACAGCCGCGTCATCCGCGCGCCCCACGGCAATGAGCGCAGCGCCAAGTCCTGGCTGACGGAAGCCGCGCTGCGTATGCTGATGAACAATCTCGACCCGGATGTCGCCGAGAAGCCGGGCGAGCTCGTGGTCTATGGCGGCATCGGCCGCGCCGCCCGCACCTGGGAAGATTTCGACCGGATCTGCGCCTCGCTGCGCTCGCTCGAGGCTGACGAGACCCTGCTGGTCCAGTCCGGCAAGCCGGTCGGCATCTTCAAGACCCATCCGGACGCGCCGCGCGTGCTGATCGCGAATTCCAACCTCGTCCCGGCCTATGCCAATTGGGAGCATTTCCATCATCTCGATAAGCTCGGGCTGATGATGTACGGCCAGATGACGGCCGGCTCCTGGATCTATATCGGCACGCAGGGCATCGTTCAGGGCACCTACGAGACCTTCGTCGAGGTCGGCCGCCAGCACTACAACGGCAGCCTCAAGGGCAAATGGGTCCTGACCGGCGGGCTCGGCGGCATGGGCGGCGCCCAGCCTCTGGCCGCGACAATGGCCGGCGCCTCGATGATCGCCGTCGAGTGCAGGCCGTCGAGCATCGATTTCCGCCTGCGCACCCGCTATCTCGACGAGAAGGCCGACAGCGTCGATGAAGCCCTGAAGATCATCGAGGCCGCCCATGCCAAGGGTAAGGCCGTCTCGGTCGGCGTGCTCGGTAACGCCGCCGAGATCTTCCCCGACATGGTCCGCCGCGGCATCCGCCCCGACGTCGTCACCGACCAGACCTCGGCCCATGACCCGCTCAACGGCTACCTGCCTGCCGGCTGGACGCTGGAGGAATGGGAAGAGCGCCGTGAGCGTGACCCAGCCGGCACGATCGAAGCTGCCAAGAAGTCGATGGCCGAACATGTCAAGGCGATGCTCGACTTCCAGAAGATGGGCGTGCCGACGCTCGACTACGGCAACAACATCCGCCAGATGGCGAAGGATATGGGCGTCGACAACGCCTTCGATTTCCCCGGCTTCGTCCCGGCCTATATCCGCCCGCTGTTCTGCCGCGGCATCGGCCCGTTCCGCTGGGCCGCGCTCTCGGGCGATCCGGAGGACATCTACCGCACCGACCAGCGCGTCAAGGAACTGCTGCCCGACGACAAGCACCTGCACAACTGGCTCGACATGGCGCGCGAGCGCATCCAGTTCCAGGGCCTGCCGGCGCGGATCTGCTGGGTCGGCCTCGGTGACAGGCACCGGCTCGGCCTCGCCTTCAACGAGATGGTGGCCAAGGGCGAGGTCAAGGCGCCGATCGTGATCGGCCGCGACCATCTCGATTCCGGCTCGGTCGCCTCACCCAACCGCGAGACAGAAGCGATGAAGGACGGCTCGGACGCCGTCTCCGACTGGCCGTTGCTCAACGCCCTGCTCAACACCGCCGGCGGCGCGACCTGGGTTTCGCTGCACCATGGCGGCGGCGTCGGCATGGGCTATTCGCAGCATTCGGGCGTGGTCATCGTCGCCGACGGGACGCCGGAAGCGGCCAAGCGCCTGGAGCGCGTGCTCTGGAACGACCCGGCCACCGGCGTGATGCGCCATGCCGATGCCGGCTACGACATCGCGCTCGACTGCGCCCGGGAGAAGGGCCTGAAGCTGCCGGGGATTTTGGGCTGAACCCACGTGTCATTCCGGGGCTCCGCGCAGCGGAGAACCCGGAACCCACGACTGGGCGAGTCCGACCTGACCATCACTTTGCACCCCGTCGTGGGTTCCGGGTTCGCCCTTCGGGCGCCCCGGAATGACAAAGGTGGCTGCTTGAATTCGAAGGACCGTTCCATGCGCATCATCCGCGCCGCCGACTGCCTGGTCATGCCGTGGAAGAACGGCGGCGGGACGACCACCGAGATCGCGGTCGCGCCGGAAGGCGCCTCACTGAGCGATTTCGACTGGCGCATCAGCATGGCCCATGTCGGGCAGGACGGGCCGTTCTCGTCCTTCCCCGGCATCGACCGGACGCTGTCGGTGCTGACCGGCGCCGGGATCACGCTGGCCTTCGGCGATGGTGAGCGCGTCAGGCTCGACTGCACGAGCGCGCCCTGCCCCTTCGCCGCCGACCGGGCGGTCGACGGGCTTCTGACCAGCGGGCCGATCGACGATCTCAACGTGATGTCCCGGCGCGGCCGCTGGCGGCATCAGGTGGAGCGCGTATTGGGCGCAGGCTCGCTCAACGCGACCGAAGGCCTGCTGGTGCTGGTCGCCCGCAAGGGCGACTGGCAGGTTAATGGAGCGAAGCTCGCCGCTGGCGACAGCGCGGTCCTGGACGCGCCGGGGCACATCGAGCTGGTCGTCAGTGGTGGTGAGGCGGAGCTTTACGCGGTTGGGTTGACGATGGAGGCGCGGGGAACCCTCTCCTGAAAGGAGAGGGCAGGGTGAGGTGTTCGGGAGGGATATCGCGAGCCTCAACACATCCGCGGTCAGCGCTCACGCAACTGGTCGGGCCGCCTACACCTCACCCCTACCCCTCTCCTTACAGGAGAGGGGATCCCGCGCTTGGCCCTTCTGCCATCGCCCACCGGGCAGCCTGGCCTGTCAAGCCGCCTGACGCGGCTGCGGGCCGACATAGACCGATTGCGGCCGGATCAGGCGGCCGGTCTCGATCTGCTCGCGGGCATGGGCGAGCCAGCCGGTGGTGCGGCCGAGCGCGAAGACGCAAGTGAAGGCCTCGGGCGGGAAGCCGAGTGCCTCGAGCAGCAGCGCGGTGTAGAATTCGACATTGGTCTCGAGCGAGCGGCCGGGCTTGCGCTCGCGCAGGATGGCGAGCGCCGCCTGCTCGACCGCCTCGGCAAGGCGCAGGCGCCCGGCATCGGCGCCGAGCTTCGCAATCGCCTGCTTCAGCGCATCGGCGCGCGGATCGCGGACGCGATAGATGCGGTGGCCGAAGCCCATCAGCCGCTCGCCGCGATCGAGCGCGTCTTCCAGCCAGGGCCGGGCATTGGCCGGCTCGCCGATCGCATCGAGCATCTCGATTACCGGCCCTGGCGCGCCGCCATGCAGCGGGCCCTTCAAGGCGCTGATCCCGGCCAGCACGGCCGAGACCAACCCGGCCCGCGTCGAGGCAACGACGCGCGCCGCGAAGGTCGAGGCGTTGAGGCCGTGATCGGCGACAGTGACGAGATAGGTGTCGAGCGCCGCGGCCTGCGCCGCAGTCGGCACCTCGCCGCGCAGCATGCGCAGCGTGTCGGCCGCCTGCGACAGCGCCGGATCGGGAGCGATCGGCGCAAGCCCGCGCCGCTTGCGGACCGCAGCGGCGGTGAAGACGGCCGGCGCCGCGAGCAGCTTCAGCGCCGTCTCGGGCCCCTCGCCGTCGGCGATCTGCGCGGTCCAGGCGCGAACCGCCTCGACTGGTCCAAGACCGTCCGCAAGCGCGGTGCGCTCGACGATGCCGAAGAGATCGGCACGAGCCTGGCCGAGTGCCGCGGAGAATTTGCGGTTCTGCGGCAGGCCGGGCAGCAAGCCGTCGAACATCAGCGCCGCCATCTCCTCGAAGCTGGTTCGGCCGGCAAGCTCGGCGAGGCTGTGGCCGCGGATCACCAGGCGACCGGAAGCGCCGTCGACCTCCGAGAGCACGGTATGGGCGGCGACGACGTCATCGAGACCATCGGACATGAGCTGAACTCCTCAAAAGCATTCGCCTTGAGGATCGGCCTCCGCACTGCTAGAATCAATCTTGAACAATATAATCAATATATCGAGCAGAGGGCGATGCAGGACTGGCTGACGGCACAGGAAGCGATGGCGCGGCTCGGCCTGAAGCCGCAGACGCTCTACGCCTATGTCAGCCGCGGGCTGATCGAGGCCCGCGGCGATGCCGGGGATTCGCGCCGTAGCCTCTACCGCGCCGAGGACGTCGCCCGGCTGGAGCATCGCAAGGCGCGCGGCCGGCGCCCCGCCGCAATCGCCGAGGATGCGATCGCCTATGGCGAGCCGGTGCTGTCTTCCAGCATCACCACGATCGAGCGCGGCGGGCTCTGGTATCGGGGGCAGGATGCGACGCGCCTGGCCGAGAGCGCCAAGCTGGAGGATATCGCGCGCCTGCTCTGGGATTGCGGCACGCAGCGCTTCCCGCCTTTGGCGACGATCGTGCCGCCTGGCGAGCCGCTGTCGCGCGTCTTCGCGGTGATCGCGGCGCGGACCGCGACCGACCGGCCAATGGTCGGGCGAGCCAAGAAGGCGCTCTATCTCGAAGCCGCCGCTGTGCTCGACACGCTGGTCGACGCCATCGCCGGTGGACCGGGCGACGGCCCGATCCATGCCCGACTGGCCCGGGCGTGGGGCTGCGAAACAGAAGGCGCCGAGCCGATCCGGCGGGCGCTCGTCCTGCTCGCAGACCACGAGCTCAACGCCTCGACCTTCGCGGCCCGCGTGACCGCCTCGACCGGCGCCTCGCTCGCCGCCTGCGCCATGGCCGGGCTCGCTGCGCTCTCCGGTCCCTTGCATGGCGGCGTCGCGCCGCGCGTGCTCGCGCTGATGCGCGAGATCGAGCGCGACGGGCTGGAGGCTGCGCTGGCGGCAAGGCTGGAGACCGGCGCCAAGCTGCCCGGCTTCGGTCACCCGCTCTATCCCGACGGCGATCCCCGGGCGCGGGCGCTGTTCGCGGCATTCGAGCCGCCGCCCGCCTATGCGCAGGCGCAGGCCGCCATCGCGGCGTTGACGGGGGAAGAGCCGAACATCGACTTCGCCCTGTCAGCGCTGGCGGCCAAGCTCTCCCTGCCGGAGACGGCTCCATTCCAGATCTTCGCGGCGGCGCGCTGCACCGGCTGGCTCGCCCATGCGCTGGAGCAGAACGAGACCGGCCGGCTCATCCGCCCGCGCGCCCGTTATGTCGGTCCGGCGCCCGCCTGAGAATGCGCTACTGCGCCTGCGCACGCAGCGCCTCGAAATCCTTGTCGAGCCTTCCAAGCGATGTGGAAATCCTCTCGCGCCGTTCCTTGATCCAGGCGCCCTGCTCCGCGATCCGGCCCTTGGCCGCCGCCAGCATCCGCTCCATCTCGGCCGGCTGCGGACCGCCGACGGTCGCACGGCTGCGCACGATCGCGACGGGGTCGAGCGCCGCGCGGAACTCGGCCTCGCTGATCGGAAGCTCGGCCGGATACTCCGTGCCCTTGACCGCCGCGGCATAGATCCGCTTGGCCTCGGCATAGGGGAAATCGAGCGGCCTGATATCGTGATCCTTGGCGTGGGTAACGACCTCGGAGGCGAAGTGGTGGCCGACGCGGAAGGGCAGCCTGTATTTGCGCATCAGGAGGTCGGCCAGTTCCTGCGAGGCGGTCCAGTCGCTGTTCAGCTCCTCCAGCGCTCGCTCAGGGCTGATCACCAGCCCCTTGAGGATACGATCCCAATTGGCGAGCACGGTGGCCGCGCTCTTCACCATCGCGCTGTTGGGCCTGACGTCCTTGGGATCGCTCATGCCCGGGGTGATGTTGTGAGCCTGGATCGCGGCTCCCATCGCGAGCGAGAGCGCGGTCGAGGCCTGCTGGCGCGTGGTGTTGAGCAGGCCGGGATTGCGCTTCTGCGGCATCGCGCTGGAGACATAGGTGTTGCCGTCGCCCTCCTGCAGCAGCATCCAGGGCCGCGCGAAGGCATACTGGCTCATGACGTCCTCGACGAAGGCGCCGGCATGGAGGGCGATGCTGGTGACGATGGCGCCCGCCTCGACAGGATGCTCGGCCGAGGAGATCTGGCCGGCGTCATAAGCGTTGTCGACGATCGCCGCGAAGCCGAGATAATCGGCCATGCGCTTGCGGTTGAGCGGCCAGCTCGTGCCGTTGAGCACGGTCGTGCCCATGGCAGAACGGTCGATGCGTGCATAAGCCTCGCGAATGCGCTGGGCATCGCGTTCGAGCCCGGCGGCATGGCCGAGCAGGGTGTGGCCGAGGCTGTTCGGCTGGGCCGCGACGCCGTTGGTGTAATTCGGCACGATGGTCGCAGCGTGCTTTTCCGCCAGCCCGACCAGCGTCGCCGTGGTGCGGTTGAGCTGGTCGGCGAGCGCCAGCATGTCGTCGCGCAGGATCGCGGCGCGATAGGTCGCATGCATGTCCTGGCTCGAACGCCCGGCATGCAGGAGCGTGACTTCCTGCCCGGCGGCCGCGATCCGCAGCGGTTCGAAGCTGATCACGGTCGCGGGCCGCTTCGCGCCGGGCTTGGCGCCCTCCTGCAGCACCTTGCCGAGACCGGCCGCGATGCGCGGCGCCAGCGCCTTGTCGAGCAGGCCTTCATCCGTGTTGATCACGGCCGTGGCCTTGTTGATCTCGCCGAGCCAGAAGAACTCGTCGCGAGGCTGGCGTTCCTGGGCAAGGGCTGGAAGAGCTGACATCTGCGCTGCCACCGCAAGCGCAATCATCGATGATCGCACGATCGACCTCCGCTGGTATCCCCGCCGGGCCGGAGCCTAGCGGGGGCATGGCAGTAGCTCAATCGCGCGGTCAGGCTGCCCGGTCGATCGTCCCGGCAGCCCTGCCCTTCTTGCTCATATAGTCCCGCGTGATCGGCAGCGTGCCGAGCCGCTTGGCGAGCTGGAGCTGGAAGACGACGAGGCCGTCATAGCGGAAGCTCGCTTCGGAGGCGGCGAGGTAGAACTCCCACATCCGCGCGAAGCGCTCGTCATACATCGCGACGGCCTCCTGGCGATGGGCGAGGAAGCGCTCGCGCCAGGCCTTGAGCGTTTCGGCATAGTGCAGGCGCAGCACCTCGACATCGGTGATGATCAACCCTTCCTGCTCGATCGCCGCAGTGACCTCCGACAGCGCCGGGATATAGCCGCCGGGGAAGATGTACTTGGCGATGAACGGGTTGGTCGCGCCGGGCGGCGTGCTACGGCCGATCGTGTGGATCAGGGCGACGCCGTCATCCTCCAGGAGTTCGCGGACCTTGCGGAAGTAGTCGCGGTAGTAGCCGACGCCGACATGCTCGAACATGCCGACCGAGACGACGCGGTCGAAACGTTCGGTGACGGCGCGATAATCCTGCAGGCGGAACTCGACCGGCAGTCCCGATTCCTCCGCCCGCTTGCTCGCAGCGGCGAACTGCTCCTCGGACAATGTGATGCCGGTCACCCTGGCGCCAGTCTCGCGCGCGATCGAGAGGCCGAGCCCGCCCCAGCCGGAGCCGATGTCGAGCACGCGTTGGCCCGGCTTCAGGGCCAGCTTCGCCGCGATCCTGCGCTTCTTGGCGGCCTGCGCCTCCTCCAGCGTCGCGCCCGGATGCTCGAAGAAGGCGCAGGAGTACTGCTGGTCGGCATCGAGGAAGAGCCGGAAGAACTCGCTCTTCAGGTCATAATGGTGATGGACGTTGCGCCTGGCCCAGGCCGGGGTGTTGTGCTGCGTCAGCCGCCTGACCGCCGTGCGCAGCTTGGTCAGCGTCCCGGCTAAAGCCGAAGGCGGCTGACGCGACAGCCCGCAGACCAGCGTCTCGAGCAACTGGTAGATCGTGCCGCGCTCGACGATGACGCGGCCATCCATCACCGCCTCGCCGAGCGCGAGCTCGGGATCGAGGGCCAGTTTGAATTCGGTTTCACGGTCGGCAATACGCAAGGTGATCGCGGGCGCCGAACCTCGCCCGGCCGAATGGAGCGATCCATCGGCGAATACGACGTCAATCCTGGGTTCCCGGACCAACCGGGACAACATCTTCGCAATCAGCGCCCGCATGGCTCTACCTCGCGGCAGTGCCCCTTCGCCATCAAAGATGGCAATCACCCGCGGCAGCGTAACAGAGGGTTCGGCGCAGGGCCGATACACGCCCGCCGCATGCCGCAGCTGTCAGCCTCCTGACAGGAAAAATGGGGACGGCGGGCCATTTTCGCCAGCCGCCGCCAGATCGCCATGCGTCCTACCGGACGCGAAGTGGCGATCCAGCTCTTCGTTTCAGCATCGGATTTCCCCGAAAAGTGGAATCCACTTTTCGCTCCGATGCTCCAGCGCGCCCTATCTGATCATGCCCATGGTGCGCGGCAGCCAGAGCGTCAGCTCCGGGATGAAGGTGATCGCGATCAGCGCCGCAAAGAGCGGGATCAGCCAGGGCAGGATCGCCATGGTGGTGCGCTCGACCGAGAGCTTGGCGACGCGCGAGAGCACGAACAGCACCATGCCGAGCGGCGGGTGCAGCAACCCGATCATCAGGTTGAGCGTGAGGATCAGGCCGAAATGGATCGGATCGATGCCGAGCTTGAGTGCGATCGGCAGGAGGATCGGCACGACGATGGTGATCGCCGCGATGGTGTCGAGGAAGCAGCCGATGAACAGCAGCAGCAGGTTGACCAGGATCAGGAACACCCATTTGTTCTGGGTGAAGCCGAGGATCAGGTCGGAGAGCAGCTGGGCCGTCTGCGACACCGTCAGCAGCCAGGCGAAGATCGAGGCGGCGGTGACGATGAACAGCACCGAGGCGGTGGTCTCGATCGTGTCGAAGGTCGCCTTGGTCAGGCTGCGCATGGTCATCGAGCGGTAGCGCACCAGGCCGAGGAAGAGCGACCAGATCACCGCCGCGGCGGCCGCCTCCGTCGGCGTGAACCAGCCCATGGTCATGCCGCCGATCAGGATGACCGGCGTCATCAGCGCCATCACGGCCGAGAAGTTGAAGTAGTAGTCCATGGCCAGCAGCACGGCGAGCGCGATGCCGATGGCGAGGTTGGGATCGAGCCCGGCGAAGACCAGCCCGTAGGCCAGGACCGGGAAGCCCATCACGACCAGCACCTCGATGCCGGCCGAACCGAGGTCGCGCAGCGAGAATGCCGTGTCCGACCCCCATTTGTAGATGCGGGCGAAGATCGCGACCGTGAGCATCATGAACAGCGTCATCACCACGCCGGGGATGACGCCGCCGAGGAAGAGCGCGCCGATCGAGGTGTTCGACATCATGCCGTAGATGACGAAGGGCAAGGAGGGCGGGATGATCGGCCCGAGCGTGGCGGACGCCGCGGTGACGCCGACGGCGACCTCGGCCGAATAGCCGTGGTCCTTCATCGCCTTGATCTCGATCGTGCCGATGCCGGCGGCATCGGCGATCGCGGTACCCGACATGCCGGAGAAGATCACCGAGCCGATGATGTTGACCTGGGCAAGACCGCCGCGCATCCAGCCGACGAGGGCGACGGCGAAGGCGTAGATGCGGCCGGTGACGCCGGCGATGTTCATCAGGTTGCCGGCGAGGATGAAGAAGGGCACCGCGAGCAACGGGAAGCTCTCGACGCCGGCGATCATGCGCTGGGCCAGGATCACGTCCGGCACGGTGCCGGAGACGAGGATGAAGGCGAGCGAGGCGACGGCCATCGAGATGGCGACCGGCACGCCGAGGATCATCAGGCCGAGGAAGCTTCCAAGCAGGATCAGCATGGGTCAGGCCTCCGAGCCGTCGAAGGCCGAGGGACGCTCCAGCACCGAATAGCCGCGGCGCCAGTTCTGCCAGGCGACCTGGATCGCCCGCAGCGTCATCAGGGCGAAGGCGATCACGACGGCGTAGAACACCACCGATTTCGGGAACTGGATCGTCGTCATCATCTCGTCCGGGATGAGCTCGGCATAGCGATGCGTCAGTACCGTGCCGTAGGCGAAGAAGCCGATGCGCACGATGTCGACGAAGGTCGAGAGCACCCGGCCGGCGCCATGCGACAAATAACGGTAGAGGAAGTCGACCTGGATGTGGCGCGAGGCGCGCACGCAGAGCGCGGAGCCGAGGAAGACCACGACGATCAGCGCGTAGATCGCGATCTCCTCGGTCCAGGCGAAGCTGTCGTTGAGGACATAGCGGGTGAAGAACTGCGCCACGACGCAGGCGACCATCAGCCAGAAGGCGGCGAGCGTCACCCAGTCCTCGAGGCCATAGCCGGAAAGGTCGGCTGGCGGCGGCGCCTCGTCGAAGACGTGGGCGATCTCCTCGCTGGTGACTTGGGTATGGATTTCCGGCGTCGTCGTCATGGCTCGCTCTTCACTTCGGCATCACTCCAGCCGTCATGCTCGCCCTTGTGGCGAGCATCCACGTCTTGAACGCCGCGCTCGATCAGCGAAGCAAAGACGTGGATGGTCGGGACAAGCCCGACCATGACGGAGGGGCGACGTGCATCGGTTCCAGAGCCGGCCCTGCGGCCTGCTCCGAAAGGACGGATCAGCTCACTTGATCGCCTGGATCCTCTCCCAGTCGGCCTTGCGATAGCCGTACTGCTCGAAGTTCACGTTCTTCTCCACGGCGGCGAGGAAGTCGGCCTTGTCGATCTCGGTGACCGAGAGCCCCTTGTCCTTGAAGACCTGGACGAGCTTCACCTCATCGTCCTGGATCTTCTTGGTGGCGCGCGTCGCCGCCTCCTGGGCGACGTCGGTGAAGAGCTTGCGGTCCTCGGCCGAGAGCTTGGCCCAGAGCTGCTTCGAGACGACCGTGTTGAGGTGGTCGACGATGTGGCCGGTGAGCACGATGTGCTTCTGGACCTCGTAGAACTTCTTGGCGTCGATGGTGTTGAGCGGGTTCTCCTGCGCCTCGACGGTGCCGTTCTGCAGCGCGAGATAGACCTCGGCGAAGGCGATCGGCGTGGTGTTGGCGCCGCAGGCGCGCGGCATGGCGAGATAGGCCGGCACGTCGGGCACGCGGATCTTCAGGCCCTTCATGTCGGCGCAGGCCTTGATCGGCTTGTTCGAAGTGGTGTGGCGCGTGCCGTAATAAGTCACGGCCAGGATCTGGTGGCCGCTCTTCTCCTCATAGCCCTTGGCCATCTCCTTGAAGACGTCGCTCTTCACATAGGCGAGCAAATGGTCGGGGCCGCGGAAGATGAAGGGATAATAGGTCACGCCGATCGGCGGATAGGCGCGGGCCGCGAAGCTCGAGCCGGAGATGATCATGTCGACCGTCCCCAGCGTCAGGCCCTGGTTGATGTCGGTCTCCTTGCCGAGCTGCGAGGCCGGATAGACCGTGATCTCGTATTTGCCGTTGGAGCGCTTCTTGATCTCCTCGGCGGCCCAGACCGACTCGGTGTGGAAGGGTTCGGAGGTCTCGTAGACATGGGCCCATTTCAGCTTGGTCTGGGCCTGCGCCGGTGCAACGGCGAAAAGAGCGCCGGCGGCGAGCGCGGCGAGGGCGTGGTGCAGTTTCATCGTCTGTCCTCCCTGAAGGTCACGGGTGTGATCTGGTCTTGCGTCATTTGATCGGCCGCGGCCGGCGCTGACGCTCGCCTGCCCGCTTGAAGTCGGTCTCGCCGAAGCTCTGCGAAAAGCGCTCCTGCGAAGCCTGGAGATGGGCGTACATCGCCGCGCGCGCCGCCTCGTGGTCGCCAGCGGCGAGTGCGGCATGGATCGCGCGATGCTCGGCGGCAGCCGTGCGCCACGACTGCTCGTTCTCGAAATACTGCGCGAGCTGGCGGAAATACGGGCTCATACGCTGGTCGAAGAGCTCGCCGACGCAGCGCACCAGAACGGTGTTGCCGAGCATCGCGGCGATCTCGACATGGAAGGCGCGGTCGAGCGCAATCAGCCGCTCGGCCGGCAAACCGGGCTGCTCCATCTGGTCGAGGATGCCGGCGAGACCGGCCAATTGCGCGGGCGTCGCCTGCGCTGCAGCTTCAGCCGCGACCGCGCCCTCGATCAGCCTGCGCGCGGCGAGCACCTCGAACGGCCCCTCCATGGGAAAGCCGGCTCCGGCGAGCTGCGCCGCAGCCTGCGCGGGATCGACGACATAGACGCCCGAGCCCATGCGGATGCGCACGCGCCCCTCGACCTCGAGCGCGATCAGGGCCTCGCGTACCGAGGGGCGGGAGACGCCGAGCTTCTCCGCGAGCTCGCGTTCGGGCGGCAGGCGGCTGCCGACCGGAAATTCATGCTGGTCGATGAGATGGCGCAATTGATCGGCGATCTGCCGATAAAGACGCGGCGACTCGACGACTGCGAGCGGCATCGGCTCCCTGGACCCTTCCCTGCGCCACCCGAATGTGCGGCATCGATTTGGCCATGTGGTCAGGCCAATTTCATCGACAAAAACCACCATACCGGTCTGGTGTCAACCGATTGGCGTTGCCCAATTTGACGAGAACGATCAGACCGAGAAACATGGCGCACGCCGCGGACATTGCCGCGCCATGCGCACAAGCTACAATTTTGATGGGGTGTGACGAAAACTGACCGGATCCATATGAGCACCGAACCTGAAAGCGTGATCCTGCAGCTGCTGCGCGAGATGCGTGCCGACATGGCTCGCCTCGAGGGGACCGTCGCGAGCAAGGACGACATCCGCGAGCTCCAGTCGGATTTCAGCTCGCTCAGGGCCGATGTCGCCTCAGATGTGCTCACCCTGCACAAGGAATTGGGCGGCCAGATCGTCGGGCTTCGCCGAGCTGTGGTGGAATACCACACCTCGGTCATCGGCCACGGCGTGCTGATCAGCGAGCTCGAAGCGCGGCTGCGCCGGGTCGAGCAGCATCTCAACCTGCCGGAAGCGCACTAAGCTCCAGGATCAGTGCCCCTCGGCCGCCAGCACGGCCTCGACGCGGATCTCCTCGACCAGCCGCTCCTTCAGGGCGACGAACTCGGGCGAGGTCTTGATCGTGTAGGGCCTGGGATGCGGCAGCTCGACTTGGATGTCGGCCTTGATCCGGCCGGGCCTCGCGCTCATCACCACGACGCGCGAGCCGACGAAGATCGCCTCCTCGATGTCGTGGGTGACGAAGAGCACGGTCTTCTGCTCGCGCTCCCAGATGCCGAGCAGCATCTCCTGCATCAAGGCGCGGGTCTGATTGTCGAGCGCGCCGAAGGGCTCGTCGAGCAGCAGAATCTTGGGATCATTGGCGAGCGCCCGCGCGATCGCGGTGCGCTGCTGCATGCCGCCCGAGAGCTGCTTCGGGAAATGGTCGACGAAGCCGGTGAGCCCGACCCGCTCGGCCCATTTGCGGGCGATATCGAGCCGTTCGCGTTCCGGCACGCCCTTCTCGCGCAGGCCGAAGGCGATGTTCTGGGCCACGTTCAGCCAGGGGAAGAGCGTGTAGCTCTGGAAGACGAAGCCGCGATCGGCGCCCGGCCCGGTGACGGGAGCGCCGTCGAGCAGGATCTTGCCTTCGCTCGCCGTCTCCAGCCCGCCGATGATGCGCAAAAGCGTCGACTTCCCGCAGCCCGAGGGGCCGAGGATGGTGATGAAGTCGTTGTCGGCGACGCTGAGCGAGGTCGGCATCAGCGCGCGCGTCGGCTGGCCCTTGCCGCGCGCCGGGAAGACCTTGCCGACCTGGTCGATCAGGAGCTTGCTCATGCCTGCGCCCACGGAAACAGGCGCTGGTTGACCGCCTTGAAGAGGAAATCCGAGACCAGCCCGATCAGGCCGATGATGATGATGCCGAAGATGATCTGCCCGGTGTTCAGCAGCGCCTGGCTGTCGGTGATCATGTGGCCGATGCCGGAGGACGAGCCGATGAGCTCGGCGACGATGACATAGGTCCAGGCCCAGCCGAGGACGAGGCGGAAGATCTCGGCAATCTCCGGCGCGGCATTGGGCAGCAGCACGCGGCGCACCACGGAAGGATCGCTCGCGCCCAGCGTATAGGCGGCGTCGACCAGGTCGCGCCTGATGCCGCCGACCGCGACCGCGATCATCAGCACGAGCTGGAAGAACGAGCCGATGAAGATGACGAGCAGCTTCTGCGTCTCGCCGATGCCGGCCCAGAGGATCAGCAGCGGGATGAAGGCTGAGGCCGGCAGATAGCGCGCGAAGGAGACGAAGGGCTCGAGGAAAGCCTCGACCGGCTTGTAGGCGCCCATCAGGATGCCGAACGGCAGCGCCAGGACCACGGCCAGGACGAAGCCGCCCAGCACCCGCCAGATCGTCATGCCGATGTCGAACAGGAAGCCGTGATTGACGAGCAGATTCCAGCCCTCGGCGACCATGGTCAGGGGATCGGCAAGGAAGAGCTTCTGCACATAGCCGCCAAAGGTCGCGATCGACCAGACCACGACGAAGAGCGCGAAGAAGGCGACGCCGTAGCCGACGCGGGCGCCGGCGGAGACGGGCTGGAGTGGTTTCATCGTCAGAGGCTCGCTTCCTTCGCGAGGGCGGCGAGTTCACGCCAGGGTTCGATCGACCAGTAGCCCGAGGCGGCACCGGATGTGGACGGCAGGACGACGACGCGGATGTCGTCGATGGCTGCAGGCTGAAGGCCGTAGGCTAGTACGCGACCAGCCTCAGCCAGAACAGCCTGGGCGGCGCGCTTGCCGTTGAAGGCGACGATTGCGGGCCGCTGCGCCCGCATCTTGCCGAGGAAGCCCGCGACGTCGAAGTGATCCCGTATCAGCGCCGTATCCGGTCCGAAGGTTCGCTTCGCGACATCGGTGCAGCCGATGCCGTAGCACGGGAGCTCGCGGAAATCGGCCGGACCGAGTTGCAGCGGGATCAGACCGGTCTCGAACAATGTCGGCCAGAACCTGTTGCCCGGGCCGGCATAATAGGCGCCCCGCCGGGCCGAGACGGAACCGGCCTGCGTGCCGCAGAAGACGACGCGCAAGCCCGGCCCCAGCACGTCCGGCAGGACGTGATCAGTCACTTGCCGGCGACGTACTTCGTGTCGACCAGCGTGGTGATGTCGGGCTTGGCCTTGATCAGGCCGATCTCGAGCAGCAGGTCCGCCGCCTTGTTGGTGAAGGCCTGCCACTCGCCGGCGAAGAAGGCCTTGTTGCCCTCGGCGTCCGACCAGCGCAGGTAGCCGGCCGACTTGCCGAACTGCTCGCCGGTCTGCTTCACATCGGCGCCCATGATGCCATAGGCCTTGGCCTGATCGGCCTTGATCAGGGCGAGCGCCTCGAAATAGCTCTTGGTCAGCGCCGCGGCGGCCGCATCGTTCTCGCCCAGGAATTTCGGCGTGCAGCCGAAGGTGTCCATCACCATCGGGTAGTCGAGCGTGGTGGCGATGATCTTGCCGGCATCCGGCTTCTCGCGCACCGCCGAGAGATAGGGCTCATAGGTCATAGCGGCGTCGTTCTGGCCGGCGATGAAGGCCTGCGCCGCCGGGCCGGGCTCCATGTTGACGACGCTGACGTCCTTCACCGACATGCCGTTCTCCTTGAGGATCCAGGCCAGGGCGAAATAGGGCGAGGTGCCGGGGGCGGAAGCCGCGACCGTCTTGCCCTTCAGGTCTTTGATCGAGCCGGTCGCGCTGCGCACGGCCATGCCGTCGGCGCCATAGCTCTTGTCGAGCTGGAAGATCTGCTTGGTCTTGATGCCGGCGGCGTCCCAGACGATCCAGGTCTCGACCGTGGTCGCAGCGCACTGGATGTCACCCGACGCGATGGCGAGGTGGCGATCCTTCTGCGGGATCTTCTTGATCGAGACGTCGAGGCCGTTCCTGGCGAAGATGCCGGCCTCCTTGGCCAGCACCAGCGGGGCAAAGCCGGTCCAGCCGGAGATGCCGATATTGACCTTGGTCTGCGCCTGCGCGCCGGCCGCGGCCATGAGGGTTGCAAGGCCGATCCCGGCGGCCACCCCGATACGCTTCATACCTATCATGACGAACCCACTCCCCTCTTGTTTCTGCCTGCGGCGGAACACCCCGGCCATCGCAGCCCGATCGTGCCCGATAAAGCAAGCTTCGTTCCAAGTCAGGTTAAATGCATATGCAAATCCGTCAAGGCAGTGCGGCATCTCATAAGCCCTCATCCTGAGGAGCCGCGCGAGCGGCGTCTCGAAGGATGCTCCAGGAGGCTCCCGAACCAGTTGGAGCGTCCTTCGAGACGCGATCCTTTGGATCGCTCCTCAGGATGAGGGCTCGATAGGAGCTGACGAATGAACCGCTGATCACCGCCGCTTGGGAAAGCAATGACATTCTCTTGTTTGACACC
Source organism: Allobosea sp. Tri-44 (assembly GCF_004123845.1). Lineage (GTDB taxonomy): Bacteria > Pseudomonadota > Alphaproteobacteria > Rhizobiales > Beijerinckiaceae > Allobosea. Next base: position 985,378 of record NZ_NBDP01000030.1, read on the forward strand.
GCAGTAGCGATCCCCTCCCCTCGGACCATCGGCGCAAAGCGCCTTTGGCTATCGAGAGGTTCTTCCGGATGAATGGCGCCGACCGCCTGTGCGACACGTTGCTGGTCAACGATGTCGATGTCTGCTTCGCCAATCCCGGCACCTCCGAAATGCACTTCGTCGCAGCGCTCGACCGCAAGCCGCAGATGCGTTGCGTGCTCGGCCTGTTCGAGGGCGTGGTCACCGGCGCGGCCGATGGCTATGCCCGCATGGCCGACAAGCCGGCGGCGACGCTGCTGCATTGCGGGCCCGGCATGGCCAACGCGCTGGCCAACATGCACAACGCCAGGCGCGCCTGGACACCGATGATCAACGTCGTCGGCGACCACGCCACCTATCACCTGCAGCATGATGCGCCGCTGACCAGCGACATCGAGAGCCTGGCCCGACCGATGTCGCAGTTCGTGCGCCGCATCGCCTCGCCCGAGGATGTCGGCCCGGCGATCGGCGAAGCCTATGCCGCCTCGCTCACCTTGCCCGGCGTCACCACCGTGATCCTGCCGGCCGATTGCGCCTGGGGCAGCGTCGAGGCGGCGGAGCTGAAGCCGACGCCGCTGTCGGCACCGGGAGAGGTCGATGCGGCGCTGATCCGCGACGTCGCTGGCCTGCTGCGCAAGCATGGGCCGCGCGCTGCGATCATGCTGACCGGCTCGGCGCTGCGCGAGGGGCCGATGGCGATGGCGGCGCGCGTTTGCGCGGCGACCGGCGCCCAGATCTTCGCCCAGATGTCGAATGGCCGGATCGAGCGCGGTGCCGGCCGCGTCGCCATCCCGAAGGTGTTCTACCCCATCGACATGGCGCTGCAGCAACTCAAGGACATCGACCTGCTCGTCCTGATCGGCGCCCAGATGCCGGTCGGCTTCTTCGCCTATCCGGGCAAGCCAGGCCGGCTCGTGCACGAAGGCTGCCGCGTCGAGCAGTTGGCCGTGCCCGGTGATGACCTGCCGGGCACGATCGAGGCGCTGGCCGACGCGCTCTCGGCCAAGGCGACACCGCCCGCCTTCATCGCCGCGCCGCAGCCCCAAGGCGAGGCGCTGCCAACCGGCGCGCTCGACGCCGACAAGGTCTGCACCATCGTCGCGCGGCTCCTGCCCGAGAACGCGATCATCTGCGACGAATCCGTCTCGTCGGGGCGCAGCTTCTATTACGACTGCCACAGCGCGCCGCAGCACGACTACATCCAGCTCACCGGCGGCGCGATCGGCGAAGGCATCCCGCTCTGCGTCGGCGCCGCGGTCGCCTGCCCCGATCGCAAGGTCATCGGCATGCAGGCCGACGGCTCCGGCATGTATACGGTACAGGGCCTGTGGACGCAGGCGCGCGAGAACCTCGATGTCATCACCGTGATCTTCGCCAACCGGACCTATGCGATCCTGCACGGCGAGATGCGCGCAGTCGGCGTCAATGATTTCGGCCGCAACGCCAAGCTGATGCTCAATCTCGACGAGCCGGCGCTGGACTGGGTCGCGATGGCGAAGGGCATGGGCGTCGAGGCCGGACGGGCGACGACGGCCGAGGAGTTCACCAGGCTGTTCAAGGGCGCGCTCGGTCGCAAGGGGCCGTTCCTGATCGAGGCGGTGATCTGAGCTGCGAGCCTGCGCGCTCTCGATGAAGGTGTTGCCGATTGTAACCTGACGCGCCGACATAGCGAACTCAGGTTTCGATGCTTATCTCGGCGGGATCAAGGAGGTTTGACATGACGGAACGTGCTGTACTTGCAGGCGGTTGCTTCTGGGGCATGCAGGACCTGATCCGCAAGCTCCCCGGTGTCGAGACGACCCGGGTCGGCTACACCGGCGGCGACGTGAAGAATGCGACCTATCGCAATCACGGGACCCATGCCGAGGGCATCGAGATCACCTTCGATCCCGGCAAGATCGGCTACCGGCAGCTGGTGGAGTTCTTCTTCCAGATCCATGACCCGACGACGCTGAACCGCCAGGGCAACGACCTCGGCACCAGCTATCGCTCGGGCATCTACTATGTCGACGAGGCGCAGAAGAAGACCGCCGAGGAGGTCATAGCCGAGGTGAACGCGTCGGGACGTTGGCCCGGCCGCGTGACCACGGAAGTGAAGCCCGAAGGCGATTTCTGGGAGGCGGAGCCGGAGCACCAGGATTATCTGGAGCGCTACCCGGCCGGCTATACCTGCCACTGGGTCCGCCCGGACTGGGTGCTGTCGGGGCGCGAGGCGGCCGAATAGCGGCTGGAGCCAAAGGAAGAGCGGGCTGGCGTCCGCTCTTCTTCCTTCTCCCCTCGGGGGAGAAGGTGGCAGCGCGCAGCGCTGACGGATGAGGGAAGGGCCGCGCGCGGCCCTTTTTCTTCACCCGGTCACACCGCCCTCATCCCCTGCCGGGACCTTCTCCCCCGAGGGGAGAAGAAGCGCTACTTGAACCCACCCAAAAACGCGTCGAGGCAGTCGCCGATCGCCTCGATGGCGTAGCCGCCTTCCTGCACCACCAGGGTCGGCAGGCCGAGCGCCTTCACCCTCTCGCCGATCGTGGCGAAATCCGACGCTTCGAGCTTGAGCACGCCGATCGGATCGTCCTTGTGCGCGTCATAGCCGAGCGCGATGACGAGGACCTCGGCACCGAACTCGCGAATGGCGCGGCCGGCACGATCGACCGCCGCTTCCATCTCGGCGCCGCCGGCACCGGGCGCGAGTGGCAGGTTGATATTGTAGCCCTCGCCCGGACCATTGCCGCGCTCGTCCTCATAGCCGGTAAAGAAGGGGTAGTAGTTCACCGGGTCGGCATGGACCGAGATCGTCAGCACGTCGTCGCGGCGATAGAAGATTTGCTGGGTGCCGTCGCCGTGATGGGCGTCGACATCGAGGATCGCGACCTTGCGGAATTTACGGCGCAGGCGCTGCGCCGCGATCGCGGTGTTGTTGAGGTAGCAGAAGCCGGAGGCGCGGTCGGCGCGGGCATGATGGCCCGAGGGGCGGCAGAGCGAATAGACGGCGCGCTCGCCAGCGAGGATCGCGTCAGCGCCCGAGACCGCCGTCTCGGCCGAGCGCAGGGTCGAGAGCCAGCAATGCTCGCCGACCGGCACCGACATATCGCCGAGATACCAGCCCATCTGGCCGACGATGCCGATCGGCCGGCAGGGCGGGCGCACATCCTCGTCGGTGCGGCCGCTCCAATAGGGGAAGGTGTTGGGCCAGGCTTCCGGTCCCCGTTCGGGCAAAGCAAGCCAGCGCTCCCACAAGCCCTCGAGGAAGCGGACGAAGCCTTCGTCATGAACCGCCAGGATCGGGCCTGTGCCGTGCTCGGCCGGACGCTCGGGCGTGATGCCGTGCTTGGCCAGCGCGCCGAGCAGCCGCTCGGTCCGCTCCGGCAGGTCCTTCGGCGCCACGATCTGGCCGAAGCGCATATATTGCTGCGGATCATGCTTGGACTGGTCGGGATGGTAGAAGGCGCGCATGCAAGGCTCGTGGCTTTGATCAGGAAGCGCGCATAGCGCCACGAAAACCATTCCACGACCAGTGCGCCGGCTCAGGCGGCGGCACTATCCCCGTGCATGGCGCCGTTCTTCGGCAACAGGTCCGGCAGCTGCAGCAGCCGGGGCACGAGGCTTGCTGGGGCGGGTTTCGCGTAACGATAGCCCTGGGCGAAGCGGCAGCCATGCTCGCGCAGGAAGGCCTCCTGCTCGGCGGTCTCGACCCCCTCGGCGATGACATCGAGACGAAGATCGGCCGCGAGCCGGATCAGCGCCCGCACGATCGCCGCATCGCCCTGCCCCTCGGCGACATGGCTGACGAAGCCGCGATCGATCTTGAGGGCGTCGACCGGGAAGCGCTTGAGATGGGTCAGCGAGGCATAGCCGGTGCCGAAATCGTCGAGCGCGACACGCAGGCCCGCCGCGCGCAAGGTCTTCAGCGTGCGCTCGGCCTCGTCGGCATTGCGGGTGAGCAGCACCGTCTCGGTGACCTCGACGCCGAAGCGATCGGCCGGCACGCCGGCTGCCGCCAGTTGCGCGAGGAGGCGCTCCGGCAGCGCCGGGTCGCGGAAGACGCTCGCCGCGAGGTTGACATGGACATGGCCGACATCGAGGCCGGCATCGAGCCAGCGCCGCAGATCGCTCACCGCCGCGGCGATGATCGCATCGCTGATCCCGTTGGCGATCTCGGCGTCCTGGAAACCTTCCTGGAAAGCCGCGGCCGGGATGATGCCGCGCTCGGCATGGCGCCAGCGCGCCAACGCCTCGAAGCCGGCGATCCGGCCGGTGTCGAGCGCGACCTGCGGCTGATAGTAGGGCAGGATTCGCTCTTCCTTCAGCGCGCCGGCCAGCCCCTGGCAGACGGCGACCCGGCGCGCCATCGCGGCCCGCATCGACGGCTCGTAGACGATCGCCATGTTGCGGCCGTTCGCCTTGGCCCGATAGAGCGCGAGATCGGCGTCCTTCATCAGCTCGACAGCGTCCCGATCATGCTCGGGCGCGAACGCAATGCCGAGGCTCGCACGCGTCGCGATCGTCTGCCCGGCATGTTCGCAGGGCTGGCGCAGCACCTCGATCAGCCGCTCGCCCTTCGCCAGGGCCTGCACCGTCGTCAGCCGCTCGGCGGTCAGCACGATGAACTCGTCGCCACCGAGACGGGCGACGAAGTCCTCCGGGCCGATCGCTGCGGCAAGCCGCGCCGCCGCCTTGATCAGCAGCGCGTCACCGGCATCGTGGCCGAGCGTGTCGTTGACCGATTTGAAGTCGTCGAGGTCGATCAGCAAGAGCCCGACCGCGCCGCCCTTGCGCGCCATGCGCGCCAACTCCCGCTGCAGCCGCTCGCCAAAGAGCAGCCGGTTCGGCAAGCCGGTCAGCGCATCGTGCGTCGCCTGCAGCCGCGTCCGCGCCTCGGCCGCCTTGCGGTCGGTGATGTCGACGATCCCCGCGACCACCGCCGGCGCCTCGCCGATCGGCAGCGTCGTCGCGGTGATCAGGACGTCGCGCACGGCGCCGCTGCCGTCGCGGACCTTCGCCTCATGACTTTTGATCTGCTCCTGCTCATGCAACAAGCGGGCGATCATGCGCCGGTTGCCGCCATCGAGCAGGACATCCTGGACCTGTGCCTGCGTGACCTCCTCGCCGAAATAGCGCTTGGCGGCATCGTTGCCGCGCAGGAAGCGGCCCTCGTCACGCGAGGTGACGATGAGCGGGATCGGCACCGCCATGAAGATGCGCTCGATCATCGCCTGGCTGGCGACGAGCTCGTCCTTGGCCTGGCGCTCGGCCTGTGTCGCCGCCCATTCGAGCCGGCGCAGGCGGTTGCCGTGGACGACGACCAGCCCAAGCGCGAAATTGAGCATCACGAGGACGAGGATCAGGCCCGGCAAGGTCGTGGGCATCGGCCCGCGGCCGAGATAGCCGGCGAGCATGAGAGCACTGCAACCGACACCCAGGACCATGCTCCAGCGAAAGGCCGTCGGCGCCACCAGATAGAAGATCGAGGGCAGCATCAGCACGACGAAGAGCGCAAGATCACTGCGCGACGACACCAGCAGCGCGACGGCGAGGGCGGTCGTGACCTCCCAGCCGATCAGCACGGCTTGCGCCTGCGAGAAGCGCGTCGCCCGGCGCACCAGCGCAAAGCAGAGCAGCGAGGCGAAGACGACCACGAGGCGCGCCGGCACGGCGACGAAGAAATGCGGCGTGCCGTGGAAGCGCCAGTCGCTGGCGAGAAAGAGCGTGTTGAGGATCGCCGAGATCAAGAAGATCAAGCGGCACTGCCGGAGCATCTCGGCAAAGCGCGCATCGCGGAACGCCACTTCCCGGAGGGAATCGCGGAATTCACCACCGAATCGAAACAGGCCGTCGCGCGTCATGCGCGTACCGTCACCCGGCGCTGGTCAAAGCGAGGTTAAGGTGAAATGGCCAGCTGTCTTGGCCAATAGTCTTGGCTAGCTGGCTTCGCCAGCCTTGACCGGCGCGACCAGAGCCGCGAGCTCATCGGCAAGCTGGGCGATGTCGAAGCGCCCCTCGCGGTACCAGTCGACCGAGCCGTTCATCGCCCCGAGCAGGAAGAGGCGCAGCCGCTCCGGCGCTGCCCCGACCGCCAGCGCGCCCGTGCCGGCGAGCTCCTCGATCAGCAAGCGCCAGACATCCTCATAGTCGCGGCGGATACGCCGGACGCTTTCCGGCGTCGGGTTCTCGCCGAAGCTGAAGACCTTGATGCTGGCGCAGGTGTAGTCGGAATGGCCGTGCAGCGCGGACAGATGCGCCGCGATCGCCGCTGCGAGCCGGCGGCGCGGATCGGCTTCACCGGCGGCGGCGAGCGCCGCCGCCACGGCCTCGTGGACGAAGCGGACCCCGTCGTTGACGACCGCCTCGACGATCTCCTCCTTCGAGGCGAAATGATGATAGAGGCTGGCCTTGCGGATGCCGACGGCTTCGGCGATCTCGCGCAGGCTCGTCTGGTGATAGCCATTGCTGCGCAGCAGACGCGCCGCATGGTCGAGGATCAGGCGGCGTGCGCCGCCCTTTAACCGCCCTCTTCCGGTCTTCGCATCAGCATCCATCATGCCGCCGTCATTCCGGACAAGCCGCGCGAGCGGCGCAGCTCCGGAATCCATCGAAGGGCGCAAGAGCTCTATGATGGATTCCGGCACTCCGCTTCGCTGCGGCCGGAATGACGGCGAAGGGGAGTTCCGTCACCGCAAACGTCCTCACAACCGCTTCGCCACCTCTTCGAGCATGACTTCGGTGGCGCCGCCGCCGATTGCCTGGACGCGGGCGTCACGGGCCATGCGCTCGATCGCGCTCTCGCGCATGAAGCCCATGCCGCCATGGAACTGGACGCAGGCATACATGACTTCGTTGACCAGCTCGCCGCAATAAGCCTTGACCATCGAGACCTCGCGCGTCGCGTCGAAGCCCCTGGCATCGAGCCAGGCAGCATGATGGACGAGCTGACGCCCGGCCTCGACTTTGCCTGCGAGCATGGCGAGCTTCTGCCGGATCGCCTGCTTGTCCCAGAGCGGCGCGCCGAAGGCCATGCGCGTGCGGACATAGTCGAGCGTCAGCTCGAGCGCGGCCTGCGCCTCGCCCATCGCCATGGCGCCGATCACGGTGCGCTCGTTCTGGAAGTTGCGCATGATCGCGTAGAAGCCGCGTCCCTCGCCACCGAGCAGGTTCTCGGCCGGAATCCGGCAATCCTCGAAGATCAGCTCGGCGGTGTCGGAGGAACGCCAGCCATGCTTGTCGAGGGCGCGGCCGACGCGGAAGCCCGGCGTGCCCTTCTCGACCAGGAACATCGACACCGCCTGCGAAGGCTTCGCCGACGGATCGGTCTTGGCGGCGACGCAGTAGAGATCGGCGTGGACGCCGTTGGTGATGAACATCTTAGCGCCGTTCAGTACATAGGAGTCGCCGTCGCGCCGGGCGGTGGTACGGATGCCTTTCACGTCGGAGCCGGCATCGGGTTCGGTGACGGCGATGGCGCAGATCACCTTGCCGGCGATGATGTCGGGCAGCCAGCGGTCGCGCTGCTCCTTGCTGCCGGCATTGAAGACATGGACCGAGGCCATGTCGGTGTGGACGAGGGCGGTGATGGCAAAGCCCGAGAAGGTCGAGCGGCCGAGCTCCTCGGCCAGCACCACGGTGGCGAGCGTATCGAGCTCGGAGCCGCCATATTCGGCCGGGTAGCGGATGCCGAGAAAGCCGAGCTCGCCCATGCGGCGCAGCACCTCGCGCGGCACCATGCCGGCCTCTTCCCAGGCGAGCCCGTGCGGCTTGACCTCGCTCGCGACGAAGCGGCGCAACTGGTCGCGCAGCGCCTCGTGTTCCTCGCTGAAATAGGGCGAACGGAGTGTCCCGCCGCCAGCCGCATCGAAATTGTCCATCGCCGCCAGCATGCTCCCATGTCTCCGCGATAGCTTACCCTACCGGTCGGCAGGTAGACAACTCTCGAATGCCGCGAAGAAGAGAGGAGCGGCGCTCGCTCCTCTCTTCCTCCGGACCGGTGTCATCGACCGGCCTGGCTCTCCTCGGGGCTCAGTTGCAGCCGCAGCCGTGCCCACCATTGCCGATGCCGATACCGCCGCGGCCGACGCTGACCCGGTTGCCGTTCAGGATGCCATTGCCGCTCAGCACCGAGACGTTGTTGAGCACCTTGACGTTCGAGACGGCAGTCGTGACGGACGCCACCGAGGCGAAGACACCGCCGAGAAGGCCGCCACCACGGCCACCCTTGCTTCCTGCGAAGGCGGGGGTGACGGAAAAGGCAGCGATCGAGGCAAGAACAATTGCGTACTTCATCTTTCTCTCCCTGCTCTCGCTCCGGGTGTCGAAGCGATATACACGTTATGGTTGTGTTTTACTTTGACTGCAATCTGAACGCATTGTTAACCATACTTGCTAGCCTTAACCGGGGAGCGCCCGAATACAGAAGCCAATATTATCTCGGCTAAAATGTATTACGCCAAATCTATTCTTGGAACTACGAACCACATCTTGATAGTATTAACTGGCCGTTAGGCATGATTACCTATCTTTGTCTGAGAGGGGTGATGTCATGCGTCCTGTCCGTACGGTATTCGTGCTTTGCTGCGCCTTGCTCTGCACCCTGCCGGCTACGGCCGGAGAGAAAGCGGAGGAGACCCTAGCCTCGACGGCCGTGGTCGGATTGCGCGGCGGCTTCGACTCCAGCCCGACCAACAGCAAGGGCGAGAAGGGCAGCCCGACGCTGACCGGCTTTGCGAGCTGGAACTATCTGCGCGGCACGGCGCAGGACGGCTACGGGCTCGACCTCCTGCTGGTCGACACCCAGTACGATCCACGCCAGCTCGCCGCCAGCCGGCTGCATACGCTGACGCTGAAGCACGCCACCGGGGTCGGCGAGAGGCTTACCCTGCAATCCTCGCTGGCGATCGAGAACGAGCAGACCTGGTCGCGCCGCCGCAGCAGCCTGACCTGGCGCGAGCGGCTCAATCTCAGCCTCGGCTCCATCAGGCTTTTTGCCAATGCCGAGGCGCGGCTCGCTGCGCTCAACGAGCGCAACGTCTTCGCCAGTGGCGATTTCCTGCCCCAGGACGAGAACCTCGCCACGCTCGGCATCACGCCGGGCATCGCCTGGCGCCAGGGTGAGACCGAGATCGGCGTCTCGTTCATGGCGTCACGCACCCGCTTCACCAACGGCACCGACTATCTCGGCCTGCGCCGAGACAACTACCGGCTGCAGCCCAACCTGTTCGTCTCGACCGCACTCAAGGGAGCGAGCTTCGAGGCCTCGCTCTCACCGCTGCAGATCATCTTCCCGGACAAGGAGTTCGAGAACGAGAAGAAGCTGCTCTATACAGCGAAGCTCCGCGTTCCCTATGAGTGGCTGACGCTCGACCTGTCATCGGGCCGCACCGTCGAGGACACCACCCTGCCCTTCGCCGTGATCAATCTCGTGACGCTGCACGAGGGCAAGCTCACCGCGCGCTTCAACGACACCAACGCGCTCTCGCTCACCGTCAGGCAGAAGCTGGAGGATTATCTCGGGCTCGACTCGACGACGCGGACCGCCAGCATCGGCATCGACTATGCGCGCGGCCTCGGCAACGGCATGACCGCAACCGCCTCGGCCGCCTGGCGCAAGACCAAGGATACCGGGCTGGAAGCGGTGCCGGCCTTCGTGGTCCAGCTCGGACTTCAGAAGCAGCTCGACTTCAGCGAGCCGGGCAAGGCGGTGAAGAAGGGTGGTTGATTTTTCCGCCGCCCGCCGTCGCTTGAGCACCGTCATTCCGGACAAGCTGCGGAGCAGCGCAGCTCCGGAATCCATCGAAGGGCGCTGAGCTCTACGATGGATTCCGGCACTCCGCTTCGCTGCGGCCGGAATGACGGTGGAGAGGGAGAAGCTACCCGCTCAAGCCAGCTTGCCGCCGACCGCCTTCTCCAGGATCGCCCAGGCCTCGTCGCCGTACTTGCCCTTCCACTCGCCGTAGAAGCCGGCCTTCTGCAGCGCGGCCCGGAATTCATCGGCCTTGGTCGGGTTGATGACCATGCCCTTCGAGGTCAGCTCGGCCTGCAGGCCGGCATTGAGCTTGGCGACGTCGGCCCGCTCGAGCAGGGCGGCGGCGTCGATGTTCTTGGCGACGATGGTCCGCAGGTCCTGCGGCAGCCGGTCCCAGGCGCGGCGATTGGCCAGGAACCAGAAGCCGTCCCACATATGGTTGGTGAGCGAGAGGTATTTCTGCACCTCGAACAGCTTCGCCGTCGCGATGATCGCGAGCGGGTTCTCCTGTCCGTCGACGATCTTGGTCTGCAGCGCCGTATAGACCTCGGCGAAGTTGATGCTGGCCGGGGCCGAGTCGAAGGCCTTGAACATCGAGGTCCAGAGCGGCGAGACCGGCACGCGGATCTTGAAGCCCTTGAGATCGGCCGGGCTGGTGATCGGGCCCTTGGATGAGGTCATCTGGCGGAAGCCGTTGTCCCAGATCTTGTCGAGGACATGCAGGTTCGCCTTGGCGATCTGGCCGCGGACATAAGTCCCGAGTTCGCCATCCATCGCCTTCCAGACGGAGTCATAGTCCGGGAAGGCAAAGCCGATGCCGCTGACCGAAGCGTTCGGCACGAGCGTCGACAGGATCAGCGGCGACAACGTGAAGAACTCGACGCCGCCGGAGCGGACCTGGTTCAGCATGTCGGTGTCGGAGCCGAGCTGGTTGTTCGGGAAGATCTGGATGACGACCCGGCCATTGGTCTCGGCCTTGATCTTCTCCATCGCCTCGGCGGCGCGCACGTTCAACGGATGCGCCAGCGGCAGGTTGTTGGCGTATTTGTAGGTGAATTCCGGCGTCTGGGCGCGGGCGACCTGGAAGGTCCCGATGGTGGCGGCGGCGGTGGCGCCCTGCAGGATCGTGCGGCGTGAGATCGACATGGTCTTTCCTCCCTGAAGGTTCTTCATTGGTCAGCGCGGCCTCGCTCGGACGCGCCAAGGCGTTTTGCTCATGCTGCGCGGCACATACCGCGTGGACAACTGATCGCGATGGTGGGCGGCCATGCCAAACCGGCATGTCCCAACTCAGCCCTCATCCTGAGGAGCCGCGAAGTGGCGTCTCGAAGGATGCTCCAAGAGGCTCCGGAACTGGCTGGAGCATCCTTCGAGACGCGCCTGCGGCGCTCCTCAGGATGAGGGCTCGCGGGAGAGGTCGAAGAACCGGCCCCACCCATCACAGGAACATCGTCGAGAAGGACGGGACGTAGGCGATGATGGCGAGGCCGGCGAGCAGTGCGAGCAGATAGGGCCAGATCGCGCCCATCGCCTCGTCCGGTTCGACATTGCCGATCTTGCAGGCGATGTAGAAGCCGATGCCGACCGGCGGCGTCATCAGGCCGATGTTCATCGCGGTGACGACCACCATCGAATAGTGGATGTCGTTGATGCCGAGGCTCTTGGCGATCGGGAACATCAAGGGCGCCATCAGGACGATCGCCGGCAGGCCCTCGAGCACGCAGCCGAGGATCATGAAGACAACGATCGTCACCGCCATGAAGCTGATCCAGCCGCCGGGCAGATGCGACATCGCGGTCGCAAGATCGCGGGCGAAGCCGGTCTGGGTCAGCGCCCAGGCCATGGCCGAGGCGGTGCCGAGGATCAGCAGGATGGCGCCCGAAAGCGCCGCGGTCTCGACCAGCATGCCGTAGAAGGTGCGCCAGCTGATGCCGCCATAGAGGACGATGCCGACGATCAGCGCGTAGAGCACGGCGATGGTCGAGACCTCGGTCGCGGTGGCGACGCCGCCGCCGACGGCGCTGCGGATCAGGAAGGGCAGGACGAGGGCCGGCGCCGCGACCAGCGCCGTCTTCCAGATCGTCGCGAAAGGCGCGCGGCGCACGCCCTTCAGCATCTCGCCCCGCGCCTTCCAGCGCGCCAATATGGCGAGCACGAGCAGCAGCACGGTCGCGACCACGAGGCCGTTGGTGAAGAGCCCGGCGATCGAGACACCGGCGACCGAGCCGAGCACGATCAGCACGATCGAGGGCGGCACGGTCTCAGCCATGGCGGCGCCAGTTGAGAGCAGCGCGATCAGTTCCTTGGGCTGGTAGCCGCGCCGCTTCATCTCCGGGAACAGTGCCGGCGCCACCGTCGCCATGTCGGAGACCTTGGAGCCGGAGATGCCCGAAACCAGGAAGAGCGAGCCGAGCAGCACATAGGACATGCCGGCGCGGACATGGCCGAGCATCGAGGCCAAGAAATCGACGATCGCCTTGCCCATACCGGTGGCATCGAGCACGCAGCCGAGCAGCACGAAGATCGGCACCGAGAGCAGGATCAGGCTCGACATGCCCTCGTCCATGCGCCCGATCATCACGAAGATCGGCACGCTGGTGCTGAAGGAGAGGAAGCAGAGCGCCCCCAGCCCGAAGCAGAAGGCGATCGGCACGCCGGCGACGAGGCAGAGAGCGACGACGCCGAGCAGAAATATGACGATGTTGACGTAGCCCAGCGTCTTGAACACCGGCGTGAGCAGGAAGAAGGCGGCCGCGACGACGCCGATCACCGCGGCCGAGATCAGGAGATCACGCAGCGTGCAGGTCTTGACCGCATAGGTCAGCACCAGCGCCAGCATGGCGATGATGCCGAAGGCGATGGCCGAGACGCGGTAGCTCGAGGGTATGTTGAGCGCCGCCGAGGTGACGTAGGATTCCTCGATGACATAGTCGATCGCCGGCCAGGTCATCACCGCCAGGAAGGTCGCGACCGCGAGCAGGCCGAAGGCATGGGCAAGGCCGCGCAGGCGCTCCGGCAGCATGCCGACGAAGAGTGTCAGGCGCAGGTGCTCGTTGCGGTCGATCGCGATGGCGGCGCCGAGCATGGCGAGCCAGAGGAAGCAGATCGAGGCGGCCTCGTCGATCCAGACCACCGGGATCGACAGGACATAGCGCGAGGTCACGCCGGCGAGCAGCAATGTGACGATGGCGACGAGCAGGGTCGCGGCGATCACCTCGAGCGGACGCACCAGCGCCGAGCCGACACGCTTCGGGGTATGGTCGAGGCTCTCCAGGACCGCGGCGACACCATCGCTGGCATGCGCGCCGGCGGCTGCGCTCGTGCGTGTTTCGGCCATAAGGGCCGCTCCTCCCATCCGCCCATCGCGTCGGCATCGCCGATCGCAAGGGTCCACATTATGGCGATTTAGCTCGCTCGTTCCGCCTGGAACATACACGGATCAGCCATTGTTGCAATCACTGGCGCGGCCATCTACACCTTTAAAGCAGGAGAGAGGTCCGCATCATGGACCCAATATGGCGGAGGACATGCAGCACGATTCCGTGCCGACGCCCGATCTGTCAGGCTCGCAGAGCGTCGACCGCGCTTTGCGACTGCTGGCGCTCGTCGGCCGCGAGACGGCATCCGGCCTGCCGCTCAGCGAGATCGTCGAGGACAGCGGGCTGAACAAGCCGACCGTCCGGCGCCTGCTGCTGGCGCTGATGCGGGCGGGCCTGGTCGAACAGGAAGCGCGGACGCGGCGCTACCATCTCGGCGAAGAGGCCTTCGTGCTCGGCCTGCTCTCGGGCCAACGCCACGGCCTGCTCGACCTCGCCATGCCGAGCCTGCGGGCGCTCTCCGACACGACGCAGGACACCAGCTTCTTCTCGATCCGGCGCGACCGCTTCGTCATCTGCCTGCATCGCGAGGAAGGTACCTGGCCGGTGCGCACCCATGCCTTGCAGGCCGGCGACCAGCACCCGCTCGGCGTCGGCGCCGGCTCGCTCGCCATGCTGGCGGCGCTACCGGACGACGAGATCGCGGGGATGATCGAGGCCAATCGCGCCGTCCTCGACGCGCGCTACCCGGCCTATTCGCCGACGCAGCTCAGGGCCGAGATCGACCTCACCCGGCGTCAGGGCTTCGCCCTCAATCCCGGCCACATCGTCGCCAGCTCCTGGGGCGTCGGCGTGCCCGTGCGTTATCCGGACGGGCGGGTCGCCGGCGCGCTCAGCATCGCCGCGATTGATTCACGTATGCAGCCGCAACGGCAGGAAGAGCTCGCCGCCCTGCTGCGCCACGAGGCGCGGCAGGTTGAGACGCGGATCGTCGCCCTGTTGGAGCGGCGCGTGAAGCCGGAGCAGCCCGCGCACAACGAAATCAGGACAGCGGAGACGACGCCATGACGACGAGCGCAGCAGGCGCCGGCCCGGCGGGTGGGCAAAAGCCCGTGACGACGCGGGTGATGAACCTCGCGCATTTCCTGACGCGCAATGCCCGCCGCTTCAGCGACCGGCCCGGGTTGATCTGGGGCGAGCGGCAATGGACGTGGAGTGAGCTCGACGCGGCCGCGCACGCGCTCTGCGCCGCCCTGGCGGCGCGCGGCATCGGCAAGGGCGACCGCATCCTCGTCCACTCGAAGAATTGCGACGAGATGTTCGTCTCGATGTTCGCCGCCTTCCGGCTCGGTGCCGTCTGGGTGCCGACCAATTTTAGGCTGATGCCGGACGAGGTCGCCTGGCTCGCGACGTCCTCGGGCGCCAAGGGCTTCCTCTGCCATGGCGACTTCCCCGATCATGCGCAGGCCGTCGCCAAGGAGAGCAAGGCGCTCGAGTTCACCTGGCGGATCGGTGCCGGCGCTTTCGGCGAGACGACGCTGACCGAGGCGATCGCCGCGCATAACGGCAGCCATATGCCGGACGCGGTCGTCGACCGCGACGATCCCTGCTGGTTCTTCTTCACCTCGGGCACCACCGGCCGCTCCAAGGCCGCGGTGCTGACCCATGGCCAGATGAGTTTCGTCGTCACCAACCACCTCGCCGACCTCGTGCCGGGCTCGACGGAAGCTGACGCTTCGCTCGTCGTCGCCCCGCTCTCGCACGGCGCCGGCGTGCATCAGCTCGTCCTCTCCGCCCGCGGCGCGCCGACGATCCTGCTGCCGACCGAGCGCTTCGACATCGACGAGGCCTTCCGGCTGATCGAAAAGCACCGGGTGACCAACATCTTCACCGTGCCGACCATCCTGAAGATGCTGGTCGAGCATCCGGCCGTCGACCTCCACGACCACTCCAGCCTGCGCCATGTCATCTATGCCGGCGCGCCGATGTATCGCGAGGACCAGAAGACGGCGCTGGCCAAGCTAGGCAAGGTGCTGGTGCAGTATTTCGGCCTCGGCGAGGTCACCGGCAACATCACGGTGCTGCCGACCTATCTGCACGAGGAAGAGGACGGGCCGCAGGCGCGCATCGGCAGCTGCGGCGTTGAGCGCACCGGCATCCAGGTCGCGATCCAGAACGATGCGGGCGAGGAGCTCAAGCCCTTCGAGACCGGCGAGATCTGCGTGATCGGCCCGGCCGTCTTCGCCGGCTATTACGAGAACCCGGAGGCCAACGCGAAATCCTTCCGCGACGGTTGGTTCCGTACCGGCGATCTCGGCCATATGGACGAGCAGGGCTTCGTCTACATCACCGGCCGCGCCTCGGACATGTACATCTCCGGCGGCTCGAACATCTATCCGCGCGAGATCGAGGAAAAGATCCTGACCCATCCGGCGATCGCCGAGGCCGCCGTGCTCGGCGTGCCCGATACGGTCTGGGGCGAGATCGGCGTCGCCGTCTGCGTCGCGCGTGGGCGCATCGATGAAAATGAGCTGGCAAACTATCTTGCCGAGAAGATCCCACGCTACAAGATGCCCAAGCGCTTCTTCTTCTTCGAGGAGTTGCCGAAATCCGGCTATGGCAAGGTGCCCAAGCGCCTCGTCCGCGACGAACTGGAGAAGCGCGGCCTGCTCGACTTCGTCCGTGCGCCGGGAGCCTCGGCGTGAGGACGATCCAGCAGCCGGGACCGGCCGAGGCCGAGCGGGTGCAGTGGGCCGAGGCGCGCGGCCGCAAGCTCACGCTTGAGCTGAAGCCCGGCCTGCTGCTCGACGCGATCGCCGAGGCCTTCGCCGCGCAGGGCTTCTCCAGCGGCGTGCTGCGGCTGCCGGCCGGGCTCACCCTCGCGCCCTTCGCCTATGTCATGCCGGCGCTGTCGGCGACGCCGGAGCATGCAGCCTTCTACAGCGAGACCTTCCGGCCGGAGGGCGTGACCCGGATCGAGGCGGGAGCGCTGACCTTCGGCGCGCGCGACGACGCTCCGTTCTTCCATGGCCATGCGCTCTGGCGCGAGGCCGACGGCACCCGCAATGGCGGTCATATCCTGCCGGACCAGAGCTTCCTGGCAGAACCGATCAGCGTCGATGCGGTCGGATTGGAGGGCGCCGGCTTCGTCGCCGGTCATGATCTGGAGACCAATTTCAAGCTATTCATGCCTGCGCAGCGGCCAAGTGGCGGTGCGGACGCCGGCGGCCGTTTCTTCGTGCTGCGACTACGGCCGAACCGCGATGTCTTCACTGCGCTGGAAGCGTTCTGCGCCGAGCGCGGCATCGCGCAGGCGATCATCCATGGCGGCGTCGGCTCGACCATCGGCGCGCGCTTTGCCGATGGCCGCTCGATCGAGCCCTTCGCCACCGAGATCGCGATCACCGCTGGCCATGTCGCGCCTGGCACTGACGGCAAGCCGGAAGCAGCGCTCGCCATCGCGCTGGTCGACTATACCGGCGGCATGGCGCAGGGCGCCCTCGCGCGCGGCGAGAACCCGGTCCTGATGACGCTTGAGCTGGTGCTGGAGGCGCAATAGCGCGCCTCCTCCTCAGAACTTCATCTCGACCCTGCCCTTGAGGGCGTGGTCGCGCGAGCGTTCGCCCACTGCTGCCGAGTAGGTCAGGCCGAGCGCGGTGGCGGACGAGATGCGCCAGTCGAGGCCGGCTTCGGCGACCAGCGCCTCGCGGTCGATCGGTGCGGCGAACACGCGGGCCGGGGTGGTTCCGAGGGCGAAGGCCGTGCTGGCCTGCGGGATGAGTTCGCCAAAGCCGTGACGCCAGCCGAGCATGGCGCGGGCGAAGAGCGGGGCAGAGCCGAGCTGCGCCTCGGCGCGCAGGCCGAGCGTGCTGAAGCCAAGCACCTGCTCGGAGGAGAGGAGGCGCAGCGCCGCAACGCCGCCCTGCTCGGTACCCGCATCCGTGCTGACCCGGATCAGAGCGAGCTGGGCGAAGGGCTCGAGTGCAAAGCCCTGGAAGGCGAAGCCATAGCCGAGCTCAGCGAAGCCCTGCGCCACTGCGCCGGGGCGCTGCAGCCGCAGACTGTCACCAAAACCACGGATCTGGACCTGGCGGCGGATGTCGCTCTCGGACCAGCTGTAGGCCAGGCCGGCGTCGAGCCTGAGATTGCCGAAACGCGCGCCGGCATAGAGGCCGGCATGTCCGCTATCGAGCTTGCCCGAGGAGCGCCGTGCGTCGAGGTCGAAGCGCGACTGGCTGTAGCCGCCGGCGACACCGACGCGCAGCGACGAGCCGGGGTTGTCATAGAACATCAGGTCGGCCCCGAGCAGGGCCCCGCCGCTGCGGCGGCTGAGGCTCGCGGCATTGCCATCGGCATCGCTGTTGCCGGCACCGCCAAAGGCCTCGCCCCAGAGGGTGTAGCGTGGCTGCGGGGCCGGGGCGCTCATCAGCACCGCACCCTTGCGGCCGGGCAGATCGGCGCTGAAGCTCGCCGCGACCTGGCCCGCCGGAGCGGTCAGCAGCGGCCCGCGCAGGCGCGACAGGATGGTCTCGCGCACCAGCCGGCTCTCGTCGATCATCACGCTGACCGCCTGCGCATGCGCCTCGCCGGAGAGCAGATCGAAACCGGCGCGGGCTTCCGCCGCCGTGCCCGAGAGCAGCGCGTCGTAGACCGGGTTGCCGACGCCGAGCCGCTCGGCGGCATTGGCGATGAAGCCCTGATTGCGCGTCGCGGCGACATAGGGGCGCTGCGACCCGCCCGGGCTCCCGCCGCCGCCCGAGCTGCCGCCACCGGATGTATCGCCGCCGTCGCCCGGGCCGAAGCTGGTGTCGTTGCGCGTCATGGTCAGCGTGACATTCTGGCTGTCATAGCCGAGGGACGGCGTCAGGAAGGCGAGGTTCGAGGTGACCGCGGCGAAGCGGCCGCTGACCCCGCCCGCGGCGGTCAGGATGGTGTAGTTCGTCGCCGCGGCGTAGTTGCCGGCCTCCGCCAGCACCGCGACTGTGCCGCCCGACAGCGTCGCCATGCCGGTAGCGACGATCCTGTCGCTCTGGCCGGCGGCGTTGATCTCGACCTGATAGATCGAGCCACTCGCGAACGAGACATTGCCAGAAACGTTGAGCGTGCCGATCGAGTTGCCGGGCGCGACCGTGCCACTGGCATTCGCGACGATGCCGCCGACCGTGCCCGTGCCGGCAAGCTCCGCGCCGCCATTGACCGTCGCCACTGAGTTCGCGACCAAGCCGTTGACCACGAGCTTGCCGGCGTCGACCGTGGTCGCGCCGCTATAGCTGCTCGTCCCCGTCAGCGTGAATGTCCCGGTGCCGATCTTGGTCAGGCCGCCACTGCCGGTGATCGAGCCCGAGAAGGTCGTCGAGCTGTTGTCGGAGCCGGTGGCCAGTAGGCCTGCGCCCAGGGTGACCGTGCCGCCGCCCGCAAGCGAGCCGATCGCCTGATCGAAGCCGGCAAGGCCGAGCGTCGCGCCGGCCGCGACCGTAAAAGCCGAGTTGGACGAGAACGCGCCCGCCCGCCCGGCCCGCAGCGTGCCGCCCGAAACCGTCGTCGTGCCGGTATAACTGTGGGTGTTGGTCAGGACGAGCGTGCCGGCCCCAGCCTTCGAGAGCGAGCCCGTGCCCGAGAAGGACTGCGTCACCGTGAAGGTGTTGCCCGCCGCCGCGATGTCGAAGCCGCCGCCGTTGGCGCCGAAAACGATGTTGCGCGCCGTCTGGTTGAAGGCCGTGCCGGTCACCCGCAGCACGCCGCCGTTCAGTGTCAGCGCGCCGGAGACATCGCCCAGATTGGCCTCCGATGACACGCTCAGCGTGCCGCCCGCCAGCGTCGTGCCGCCGGTATAGCTATTGGTACCGGTCAGGGTCAGCACGCCGGAGCCGCGCTTGGTCAGCGTGCCGGCGCCGGAGATATCGTAGGCCAGCGTCGAAGTGTCGGTGAAGTCGGCGACGATGGCGCCGTCGTTGACGATCGCTCCCGCCGTGATGGTCAGCCGACCGGCCGTGCCGCCATTGCCGAGGTTGAGCGTGCCGAGCGTGTCGATCTGGAGGTCGCCCGCGGTGATCCGGAGTTCGCCGCCCTCGGCGAGGGTGACGGACGTCGGCTCCGTCGAGCCGGGACCGATGGCGAAGGTGTTGGGGATGGTCCAGAGCGAGCCCGCGCCGGTCACCAGCGCGCTGGCACTGCCGCCGAAATCGGCCTGGACCGCGGCGCCGAGGGTGACGGTCAGCCTCGCGCCGCCCGAGATGATCAGCGAAGCGTTGCTCGCCAGACCCTGCAGCAGGAATATGTCGGTCGTGACCGAGGAACCGACCCCATCGATGCGCAGATTGGAGAAGACGACGAGGCCCGAGCCGGGATTGGCGGTGGCGAGCGTGCCGCCTTGGTCGACGACGACCGTTCCGCCGTTGATCTCGATATTGTCGCCGAAGGTCAGCGAGCCGCCGCGGATGATGAACTGGCCGGTGTCGCAGGCGCAGATCGAGAAGCCGCCGCCGAGCGTGCCGGTGCCGGTATAGATCTGCGTGCCCGCGCCGGTGAAAGCGAGCGAGCCATTGCCGGAAAGGCTGCCGGCAAAGGTCGCGGTCCGGCTGGTCGCGCCGGTGACCAGCGTCGCGCCATTGCCAATCTCGACGGCGCCGGCGCCCGAGAGCGAGCCGGTGGTCGCGAAGATGCCGGGCACGTCGCTGACCTCGAGCACGGCGCCGGCAGCGATCGTATAGTCGGAATTGGCCGAGAACGCCGTATCGGAGCTCGCGACCAGCCGGCCGGCCTGGACCAGCGTGGCGCCCCTATAGTCGCTGGTGCCCTGGATCGCGAGCGTGCCGGCGCCGGTCTTGGTCAGCCCGCCATCGCCGGTGATGGTGCCGGCGCTGGTTACGAACAGCGAGCGGCCGGCATCGGTCTCGACCGTGCCACCGCCGGCGTTCAGTGTCACCGTGCGGGCCGTGGTGACGTTGCCGGCGACCTGCAGCGTGCCGCCATCCAGCGTCAGCCCGCCCGAAGCGGCGCCGAGATTGGCGTCAGCCGCGATCGAGAGCTTGCCGGCGTTGATCGTGGTGCCGCCGGTATAGGTGTTGACGCCGGAGAGCACGACCGTGCCGGCCCCGGTCTTGATCACCGCGCCGGCGCCGCCGATCACATTGGCGACGGTGACGTCGGTCGGCTGGGCAAAAGTCAGCGTGCCGCCCCCGACCGTGATCTCGCCGGTGATGCCGGAGCTGGCGTTGCCGAAGGTGAGCGAGTTATCGCCACCGGTGAGCACGATCGCAGAATTGCGGAGCCCGCCGCCGGAGAGCCCGCCGGCAATCGTGCCGTTATTGGTGATGTGCAGATTGGAGCCGACGATGCCGAAGCCGCCGAGGCCAGCAGTGCCCGAACCAGCGAACACGCCGCCCGTGCCCGCCGCGCCGCCATCACCGCCCTGGACCGTGCCGGTGACGACGAGCGTGGTCGGCAAGGTGCCATTGGTGAAGAGCAGGCCGATGCCGCCGGAGCCGCCGGAACCGCCCTGGTCGAAAACGCTGCTTCCGCCAGCCCCGCCATTGCCGCCGGTGACGGCGCCTGTGATCGTACCCGCCGTCCCGGCGCCGGTGACGACCGCGCCATAGCCGCCGGCGCCGCCGCCGCCGCCGCCGCTGGCGCCGGTGCCATTGTTCCCGGCGCCGCCATTGCTGCCGGTGCTGACGCCAGCCGGCAGACCGGCGCCGACCGAGCCGTGAACGCCGCCCGTGCCGCCCTCGCCGAGACCGGGGTTTCCGCTAACGTTAAAGCCCCCGGCGCCACCTGTGACGGCACCAGCGCCGCCGCCGCCGCCGCCGCCGAAAGTGGGGGTACCGTTGCTTCCGGCGCCGCCAGCGCCTGTCGGGTCGTCGATCCCGCCTGCGCCGCCCGTGCCGTCTCCGCCGCCGCCATTGCCGCCGCTTCCGCCATTGGCGACCGCCGGCGGGGCCAGCGCCAGAGCGAGCAAGACGAGAATCGAGGTAGCCGCGAGCAGGGCGCGAAGATGCCTGACGACGGGTCGCGGGCCTAGCGAACACGCGCCATCGAGCGAGACCGCCATAGGCCGCATCAGCGCATGGAAAAGCGCAGGCCACGCCCCTTGCGCCGGCGAGACGCACTCCGCCGTCGGCCGCATCGGGCTCGCCTGCATTCTTCGTCTGGCTGACACTGTCCCACCCCGGCCGTGGCGGTACTTTACGTTAGGGCGCAGCCGGCGCAATGAACCGCCGTTCACATTCGATTAACGCTTCAACATGTGGCAAGGAGGACACAGTTGGCAGTGGCCTGCCACCTCCCCTCCTGGAAGGAGGTGCGCGGGAGGGGGCCAGGAGCCTGACTCTGGCCGTGCGGTCAGCACTCCGCACAACTGGTCATGGGAGGCCATCCCCTGCCCTGTCCGCGCCCTACCCGTCATGGCCGGGCTTGTCCCGACCATCCATGTCTTCTTTGGTGAAGCACCGTGTTCAAGACGTGGATGCTCGCCACAAGGGCGAGCATGTCGGCGGCGGCAGCGGGGACAACTCGCCAATCAATCCCCGCCCCTGAAACCTGCCGTATGCTTATCCCGTCCCGCCCGACCAAGGGGGCTGTCGCGAGGCATCGTGCGGCCGGGCGGGAGAGCGGTGTCCGTCTTGAACAGCCGTCGCGGGCTGGAATGGCGGAGGGGTCTCGTCCGGGCGAAGCCGGGTCTTGCCCGACCTGAAGGCGCGGCGAGGCACCTTAAAGAGAACCGCGTGCGGGGTTCGGGAGTGGCGAGCATCGCTGCTTCGACATCTCGACATCGACATTCGACACAGCGGCGGAACGCTGCCGCAACCGGACCCCGCGCACCCCTTGGGCTTGCGCTCGCCTTTTAAACCCTCGCGGCGCAAGCCGGCGGGGATTTCGGCGCGGGCATCAGGCTATCGCTCGACCAGACAGCCTTCGCAACCGCCTGGTATTTAGAGCGAATTCAGTCACCCCTGAAAGATGCACGATAATAGCCGCCACGTTCCGAGGCTCGTCGATCGATTGGACACGGCCTCGCCCAGCCAAATCCACTCCAAAAATGGCCATTGCAACGCACAATCGGTTGGAAGGCCGGCGCGAATCACCTGTATTGGCGGCAAGGTACTCGGCCGATGCGCTCCCCAGGCCGCCTGCGCACGGGAGTAACGACTCGTTAACCAATGTTAATCGATGGTCAATGCATGACGGCGCGCAACAAACGCTTCCTGCGACAATGACGATTCATCGGCGAGTGACGATCGCGGGTCTCGCGATCCCGCCAGCGCAGAAGGCAGCACTCCTGTGGGTCGCCGCCACGGCACTGATCGCGGCGGGTTGTGGCGAGCAGCGGCTCTCCGACGCCGAACTGAGCTTCTCGACCCGCGCCATCGCAGTCGATCCCAGCCGGGCGCTGATCGTCTTGCCGCCCGGCGGCCCGCCCGCGATCGGTGTCACGCAGCGCAGCTACGAAAACGCGGTTTCGCAGACGATCTCGCTGGCGACGCGCGGCCGGACACCCGGCGAGAACACGATCCAGGTCGCCTTCTTCACCGCGGCCGACCTGCCGGACAGCACCGGCGTCGAGGGCAACCTGCTCAAGCTGCCGGGAATCGACGATTTCGCCGTCGCGCAGGACATGGAAGAACGCCTGCCGGGCGTCGCCATGGCCCCCTCGGCCGTCTTCGTCCAGAACAGATACGGCCCGTTCGGCTATGCCTTCGGCCGCGGCGCCGGTGGCGAGGCCTGCCTCTACGCGTGGCAGCGCATCGCCGAGGGCGACAGCGTCTTCCGGCCCAAATCGGGCGCAGTCTCGGTTCGCCTGCGCGTGTGCGATCCGGCGGCGACGGAAGCGGCGCTGCTACGTCTCGCTTATGACTACTCGCTCAACGCCTCGCTGCGGCGGAGCGGTTGGGGACCGATCGGGGACGCACCGGCGCCAGCGCCGGGACTCGGCAAGGCCGGCGCGCCGATCTACCCGCTGCCGCAGGTTTCGACAGCAGAAGCGCCCGCGCCCCGGCGGGCTGCGCGGCCGCGACCGGCGCGGGCTTCGCAGACCGAAGCCGACCGAACCCATGATTCTCAGCCAATCCCGGACAGGCCGCTGGAGGGATACCCGACCGTTCCGCCGCCACCGGCGCCCTGAGGCAACGAAGCGTCAGACGAATCGATGCGAACCGCGAGCTACGTCATCTTCTGGGCCATCGCGACCGCTGTGGTCGTCGCGCTCATCACGCTGCCGATCAGCCTGCAGGCGCATCTGATCGCCGGGACGATAGTCGTCGGAGCGATGATCCTGCTGAAGTTCCTGCGTCCCTACGGGGTCTGGCGCCTGATCGCGCTCGGCCTCGGGACGGCGATGGTGCTGCGCTATGTCTACTGGCGCACGACGAGCACGCTGCCGCCGGTCAACCAGCTCGAGGACTTCATTCCCGGCCTGATCCTCTATCTGGCCGAGCTCTACAATATCGGCATGCTGTTCCTCAGCCTGTTCGTCGTGGCGATGCCGCTGCCGCGACGCAAGACGCCGCCGCCGCTTCCTGCGGATGCCCCCGCCGTCGATGTCTTCGTGCCCACCTACAACGAGGAGCCGGAGCTGCTGGCGACGACGCTCTCGGCAGCGCTCGCCATGGACTATCCGGCCGGCCGCCTGACGGTCTACCTGCTCGACGACGGCGGCACCGATGAGAAATGCAACGCCGACAATTTCGTCGCCGCCAGTGCGGCGCGTGAGCGTCGCGCGGCGCTGCAGACGCTTTGCGAGGGGCTCGGCGTCACCTATCTGACGCGCGAGCGCAATGTCAGCGCCAAGGCCGGCAACCTCAACAACGGCCTCGCCAACTCCAGCGGCGAGCTCATCGTCGTCTTCGACGCCGACCATGCGCCGGCGCGCAGCTTCCTGACCGAGACGATCGGCTATTTCGCCGAGGATCCGAAGCTGTTCCTGGTCCAGACGCCGCACTTCTTCATCAATCCCGACCCGCTGGAGCGCAACCTCAAGACCTTCAAGGCGATGCCGTCGGAGAACGAGATGTTCTACGGCATCATCCAGCGCGGCCTCGACAAGTGGAACGCCTCGTTCTTCTGCGGCTCTGCCGCGGTGCTGCGCCGCGCGGCGCTGCAGACGACCAGCGGCTTCTCCGGCCGCAGCATCACCGAGGATGCGGAGACCGCAATCACGCTGCACGCCACCGGCTGGAACAGCGTCTATGTCGACAAGCCGCTGATCGCGGGGCTGCAGCCGGCGACCTTTACGAGCTTCATCGGCCAGCGCTCGCGCTGGGCGCAGGGCATGATGCAGATCCTGATCTACCATCGTCCGATGCTGAAGAGCGGCCTCTCTTTGCCGCAGCGCCTGTGCTACTCGTCCTCGGCCCTGTTCTGGCTGTTCCCGTTCGTGCGCCTGACCTTCCTGGTCGCGCCGCTCTGTTATCTCTTCTTCGGATTGGAGATCTTCACGGCCTCCGGCGCCGAGTTCATCGCCTATGTGTTCAGCTACATGGCGGTGAACCTGATGATGCAGAACTATCTCTATGGCCGCTATCGCTGGCCGTGGATTTCCGAGCTCTACGAATTCATCCAGTCGGTCTACCTGTTGCCGGCGGTGATCTCGGTCATCCTCAATCCCGGCAAGCCGACCTTCAAGGTCACCGCCAAGAGCGAAGAGCTGGGGACACGGCGTGTCTCCGAGCTCGGCCTGCCCTTCTTCATCATCTTCGCCGTGCTGGCGCTCGGTGTCGTCGCCACCTATTGGCGCACTATCACCCAGCCCTACAATGCCGACACCACGCTCGTGGTCGGCTTGTGGAACATCCTCAACCTGCTGATGGCGGGCTGCGCCCTCGGCGTGGCCTCGGAGCGGCCGGAAGGGCGCGGCGCCCGGCGTTTTCCGGTGAAGCGCCGCGGCGAGATCAGCATCGACGGCCGGACGGCGCCGATCGTCACCGAGAACGTCTCCGTCGACGGCGTCGCCATTCGGGTGTTGTCCAAAGGCTTCGACAAGCTGGCGGTGGGCAGCACGGGCGAGATCGCCTTCGAGACGTCGGTCGCGATGCCACCCGGTGCACTGCCCGTGCGCGTCGCCCGCCTGGCTTCGGACGAGAAGGGCCTGGTGCTCGGCTGCCGCTACGAGCCGAGCGAGCCGCTGCACAGCCGGATCATCGCCGACCTCGCCTTTTCCGATGCCAAGATCTGGAGCGATTTCCAGAAGGCGCGCCGCCAGAACATGGGCGTCGTCTACGGCACCTTGCGCTTCCTGCGTCTCGCCGTGTTCCAGACCAGCCGCGGCCTGTCCTATTTCTTCGGCCTCGCCCGCTTTTCCCGCTCCAATCCTGCGCGGAGAGCGGCGGAATGAGAACGCGCCTCCTGCCCATCCTTGCCGCGGCAGCGATTCTCCCGATCGGGGGCTCCGGATTGGGCGCTCAGGATGCCCAGCCGCCGCAGGAGCCGGCGCCGTTCATGATTGCGCCACCGGCCCAGCAGCCGGCCGCCCCTCGCCCACCGGAACCGCCACGAGCCGCCGCGCCCGCGCCGGCCACGCCCGCTATCCCCACCAGCTTCGCCTTCAAACCGCTGCTGCCGGCGGCTCGCGTCACGCTCGAAGGCGAGAGTGATACGCGCAGCTGGGCCTTCTACCTGACGCAGGACGAGGCGAGCGCCGATCTCAATCTCGACATCGCCTTCCAGAACGCGCTGGTCGTGATGCCCGAGGCCTCGCGGCTGACGGTCCGCATCAATGGCGAGCGCATCATGGAGGCGCCGATTGCCTCCTCCGATCGCCTGAAGCGAACCTCGACCGCGATCCGCAAGGGGCTGCTCAGACCCGGTCAGAACACGATCCGCTTCGAGGCCGTGCAGCGCCACCGCACCGACTGCACGATCACCTCCACCTATGAATTGTGGACGCGCATCGACGGTGCGGGCACCAGGCTGTCCTTCAGGAACCCGGCAACACAGCAATCGCGCCTGCGCGGCATCGACGACCTGCCGGCCGTCGGCGCCGACGAGAGCGGGCAGACGACGATCCATATCGTCGCGCCCGGCGCCACGCGCGCTATTGCCGCGAGCAGCATCCTCGCCGTCGCGCAGGGCATCGCACTGCGTGGCCGCTACAGCCAGGCTGCGGTGCGGGTCTCCGAGCGGCTGCCGGAGCGCATCCGTCCCGGCGTGCTGACCGTGTTGCTCGGCACGAGCAAGGAATTGCGCGATCTCATCGGCGCGTTGCCCGCCGAGGCGGGAGCCGGCAGCTTCCTCGGCTTCGTCGCGAATCCTAAACTGGGGCCCGCTGCCCTCCTCGTCACCGGGGAGACCTGGCCGGATCTCGAGGCGATCATCGCCAGGCTCCTGACCGGGCCCGTGTCGAGGCCGACCAACATCAACCGCAAGACGATGGGCACGGCGAGCTGGCATGTTCCGGACGCGCCGTTCATCTCGGGCAAGCAGGCGCTGCGCTTCTCCGAGCTCGGCGTCCCCACCCAGGAATCCTCGGGTCGGCGCCTGCGCGTGCGCGCCGTCGTCGCCATGCCCGGAGATTTCTATGCCAACGCCTATGGCGAGGCGACGCTCTATCTCGACGGCGCTTACTCGGACGAGGTCCTTCCCGGTTCCGGTCACATCGAAATCTTCGTCAACGGCAATGTCGCGGCGACGGTGCCGCTCAATACGACAAGTGGCGGGCTCTTCCAGCAAACCCCGATCACCGTGCCGCTCCGCCACTTCCGGCCGGGGATCAACGAGATCTGGTTCGAGGCGGTCATGCCGACGCGGTCCGACCTCGCCTGCGGGCCGGGCGCGACCCTGCCCGGAAAGAATCGCTTCGCCTTGTTCGACACCACGACGCTGACGTTCCCGGATTTCGCCAAGATCGGCGTCAGCCCGAATCTCGCGGCGGTGGCGGGCACCGGTTTTCCTTATTCGATCGCTTCGCATGTGGCGCTGATCATCGGCCGGCAGGACCTGCCCAATCTCGGCGCCGCCGCCACATTACTCGCCCGGCTGGCCCAGCGTGCCGACCGACCGCTTCCGATCGACATCCTCGGCAGCGCCGCGACCGTCGGCAACCGTCCCGCCTTGATCGTCGGCGCCGCTGGCCAGCTGCCCACCGGGCTGCTGCCGCGCGTCGGCATCGCCGACAATATCCGCAACACCTGGCCACAGCGCGCGGACGCGGTCGTCGTCGTGCCGGAAACCGAAGGCACGGCCGTGTTCGACGCGGTGATCAACCGCTTCCAGGGCCGGCAGACCACGCCGGAGGATTCGGGCGGCGGCGCGCCGACGACGGAGGCGGTCCGCGACCGCTGGCGCGGCTCGCTCGGCGGGCCGCTCGCCCGCTACTTCATCGGCTTCGACCAGTGGCTGCAGCGGACCTTCGACCTTTCCTTCGCGCAACTGCGCACGCCTTCGCGCGCGCCTTCGCTCTACGAGCCGGCGGAAGGAGCCGAACTGATCGCCGCCCAAGGGGCCGACCCCGATACGCGGCAGGTCTGGACCGCCTTCGTCGTGCGCCAGGAGGAGGCGCTGGAGCGGGCGGCGGACAGGCTCGTCACCCCCGGCAACTGGGCCGGCATGGCCGGCAAGGTCACGGCTTTCCGCAGCGGCCAGGACAATCACGTCATCTCGGCGGACAGCACCTCCTTCGTCATGACCCGGCCGTTCAGCCTGGCCAATATGCGCCTGGTCTTCGCCAACTGGATGTCGAGCAATATCGGTGTCTATGCGCTGACACTGCTCGCAGCCTGCATCGGCCTCGGCATCGGGACCTTCCTGATGCTCGGCCGGTTGGGAAGGCGCTCATGAAACGGCTCCGCGCAGCTTTGGCAGCAACCCTGCTTTGCCTGGCTCCCGGCGCACAGGCCGCCCTGCCGGCCGGCGCCTGGGAACTCTACCGCCAGAAGTTCGTCACCGCCGAGGGTCGCGTCGTCGACGACGCCAATGGTGGCATCAGCCATAGCGAGAGCCAGGGCTACGGCCTGCTGCTGGCCTGCCTCGCCGGCGATCGCGGCAGCTTCGCCAGCATCCTCTCCTTCACCCGGACCGAACTCCTGATCCGCGATGACGGCCTCGCCGCCTGGCGCTGGGACCCGAAGGCCAGCCCGCGCGTCACCGACATCAACAATGCCAGCGACGGCGACCTGCTGATCATCGAGGCTCTCGCCTGCGCCGGCACGCGCTGGTCGATGCCGGCCTACACCACCGCGGCCCGCCAGATCGCTCGGTCACTGGCCAGGGTCGCACTGCTGAAGCGCGGCAGCGAAATCTGGCTGATGCCTGCGGCGAAGGGTTTTTCAGAGCAGGAGCGGGCGGACGGCCCGGTGATCAACCCATCCTACTGGGTATTCGAGAGCTTCCCTCTCCTCGCCAAGCTCACCGGCGACCAGGCCTGGATGCAGGTGCAGGCCAGCGGGCTGAAGCTCCTCGACGACCTCGCCAGGCGAAAGACACCGGCCGCCGACTGGCTCTCGCTCAAGGGCGAGCCGAAGCCGGCAGACGGCTTCCCGCCGCAGTTCGGCTACAACGCGCTGCGCATCCCACTCTACCTCCTGCGGGCGGGCCTTGCCGACAGGCAGCGCCTCGAGCCGTTCCGTCAGGCCTGGGCCAACGGCACCGCCGTGATCGACGTGCCGACCGGCAAGCCTGCCGAGCCGCTGCCGGATGCCGGCTATCGCATCCTGGCCGCGGCAATCGCCTGCGCGCTCGACCGCACCCCCGTTCCAGCCGAGCTCAAGACCTTCCAGCCGACGGCCTATTATCCGTCAACGCTGCATCTGCTCGCCCTCTCGATGCTGAGCGAGAGGTATCCGCAATGCATGTGAAATCCGTGCTGATCGCGGTCGCGGCCTCGAGCGCCGCCTTCTACGGGCTGGGCCGCTACGGCCATGAGCTGACATGGCGGGACGCACCGTCGCCCGCCGTCCAGCAGGCACTGGCCCAGACAGAGACGCAGCCCGATTCGACGCAAGCGGCCGGACCTGCAGCCGGGCAGACCGAGACCGAATTGGCCCAGGCCCCGGCTGGACGGCCAGGCTCGCCGGCAGCGCCACAGGGACAGAAGGTCGACGAGACGGCCCTGCGCTATTTCGCGACGCAGGGTGACACCCGCCGCTACGAGGCGGAGCTCGCCCGGCTGCGCGCCCTCTATCCCGAGTGGAAGCCGCCAACCGACCTGACCTCGCCGCAGCCGACCGGCGACCCCGAACTGGAGCGGATCTGGCGGCTGTTCGCCGAGGGCAAGTATGGCGAAGCGCGCGCCGCGATCGGCCAGCGCAGCAGCGCCGATCCAAGCTGGCAGGCGCCGGCCGATCTGATCGCCCAGCTCGACCGGGCCGAGGCCGGCCAGCGCCTGGCCAATGCGTCCAATGCCAGGCAATGGGAGCAGGTCATCCGCATCGGCACCGAGACGCCGGCGCTCCTGACCTGCGCCAATGTCGACGCGCTCTGGCGCGTGGCCGAGGCCTTCGTCCAGACCGGCGCGCCGGAGCGGGCCCGCGACGCCTATGCCTATGTCCTGACCAACTGCACCAACCCGGCCGAGCGGGTCGGCACCATGCAGAAGGCGCTCGCCAGCCTGCCGGAAGCACTGGTCAGTCCGTTGCTGGCGCAGGAGCGCCAGAGCGAATTCTCGGGCATCCGCGACGAGATCGCGCGGCGGCATGTCGGCAAGGCCGCCGAAGACCCGACCCTGACCGCAACGCCCGAGGAGATCCGGCGCATCGAGGTGCTCGCCAACGCCGCGACGACGCCGGACGACCCGATCCTGCTTGGCTTCTACAGCTTCCGCCACAACGAGCCGGCCAAGGCCTTGACCTGGTTCCAGATGGCGCTGGCGCGCAATGGCGGCGCCAAGGCCGCGGAAGGAGCCGTGCTCGCTCTGGGCGCGCTGCAGAAATACCAGGAGGCGGAAACCCTCGGCGCGCAATGGCTCGAAGCCGGCCCGGCCAACCGGAAGGCCTATCTCGACGTCGCGACCGCGCTGATCGCCCAGGAACCGGCGCCGCGGCTCGAACGCGCCGTGATCGAGCGCATCGCCAAAACGGTGGGCGTCGACCGCTATGCTCCCGGCGGAGCCGCGCTCGGCTGGTACGCCTATAATTCCGGGCAGATTGCGCCGGCCGAGACCTGGTTCGAGACCGCGCTCTCCTGGGATCGCGGCTACGAGCCGGCCGCTTACGGGCTCGCTCTGGTGCATCAGCGCCTGCGCGACCAGGCCGGTTTGCGCACCATCATCGCCGAATGGCGCAGCCGTTCGCCCCGCATCGCGGACCTGCTGAACCCGGCGCGTGGGCGCACCCCAACCACAGTGCGAGAAATCCGGCCCCTGCCCGAGACGAGCCCGACGGCCCGCATGGTTCCGGCGCCCGAGCCCGTCGAGCGGGCACCGCGTCGTGTCACCCGCACCGAGCCTGCGCCGCCATCCAGTTATGAAGACGATATCCCCGCCGCGATAGCGACGCGCCGCGCCGCACCCGAGCGCCCGCGCAACGGTTCCTGCGGCACCGGCATCAGCGGACCAGCCGCGCTCCAGCGCGGCTGGTGCCTGCTCAACCTGAAGCGGCCGGCCGCTGCGGCGGAGGCGTTCGATGCCGCCCAGCGCGGCGGCAACCCCCGGACCGCGGCCGATGCAGCTGCGGGCAAGGCCTATGCGAAGCTGCAACAGGGGCTGACAGCGGAAGCCGGCGTTGCGGCAGCGAGCGCGGCATTGCCGCCAGCCCGCCGCAAGGAACTCCAGACCCTGCTCCTGTCCGAGCGCTTCTACGCCCAGTACGACGCCAAGGACTTCAATGGCGCGCTGATCACGCTGGGTGAACGGTCGCGCTACGCCTCCGAAACGACCGATCTGATGCAGATGCGCGGCTGGAGCTACTTCAACCTCGGCCGCTATGACGACGCCGCCCAGATATTCCAGGCGCTCTACCGGGCCAATGGCTCGCCGCAGGCGATGTCCGGCCTGACCGCGATCCGGAACAAGACCCAGCGCAACCGAGATTAGCGCCCGATCGGCGAAGACGTCGGAAAACGGCACAAAGCGGCTTAGTCGACCCACGCCGAGAGTGAAGCAAATGCGCCTTGCAGTCCTTGCCACCATCATCGCCGTCATGACCACGGCTGCGACCGCAGCGGAGCGCCTACCGTCCTTCCCAAAAGGCACGAGCTATCAGGAGGCGCGGCAGAGCCTGATCGGCCTCGGCTATGAGCCGGTCACGCTTCCCGGCGCCGACAAGTGCTATGCTGGCGACGAACGCTGCCAGGGGCGCCCCGAAATGTCGTCCTGCTCCGGGACGGGCCTCGCCTATTGCAACTTCACCTGGCGCTCCAGGCGCGACATGCTGATCGAGATCACCACGATCGGCGAAGGGATCAACAAGGTTCACGCCATCCGCTGCCGAGCGAACTGCAACTAGCGCCAGCGGAACGGTCGCTCCTTGCGGGAGCGCGGGCTGACATAGCGATGTCCGGGAAGGCAAGTGGTGCCGCAAGAGGGATTCGAACCCCCGACCCCCTCATTACGAATGAGGTGCTCTACCAGCTGAGCTATTGCGGCGACGGGTGGGGCTGTATCAGCCCGACCCCATTTTGACAAGGCAGATGGAGGTCACAAGGCGCACGGAATTCGCACCGGCCTGTGGAATCCTGCGAGGCTCGAAGAGCCCCCCGCCCCTTGTAACTCTGATTTTGCCTCATCTGCTACACTGGCGGGTGCGGTGGCAGGCGGAAGACCGACGACCCTCAGGGACAGCAAGCCCGTGGGTGAGCCAGGGTCTTCGCCTGCCGATCCATCGACCC
>NZ_NBDP01000036.1 GCF_004123845.1 Allobosea sp. Tri-44
GGGTCGATGGATCGGCAGGCGAAGACCCTGGCTCACCCACGGGCTTGCTGTCCCTGAGGGTCGTCGGTCTTCCGCCTGCCACCGCACCCGCCAGTGTAGCAGATGAGGCAAAATCAGAGTTACAAGGTGTTCGGACTGCAAACGTTGGCTTGAACCGCCACCGCGCGGTCGGGCCTCGCGGAACTGGTCAAACGGCCTAGACCTCACCCTGCCCTCTCCTTACAGGAGAGGGTTCCCCGCGCTCTTTTCGGTGAAGGTGCGATCTACGCCCGGCACTCCTCCAGCAGCCGCCGCATGAACGCCTCACCCGCAGCGAACTGCTCCAGCGTGATGTACTCGTCCGGCTGGTGCGCCTGGTCGATCGAGCCCGGGCCGCAGACGATGGTCGGCAGTCCCGCGCGCTGGAAATGCCCGGCCTCGGTCGCGTAGGCGACGGCTATCGTGCTGTTGCGCCCAGCGAGACGCATCACCAGCGTCTCGGCCTCGGAGCCGGGATCGGGCGCGAGGCCCGGCACGTCCGAGCTCATCACCGTCTCGATCGCCGCCGATGGCGCGGTCCTGCGCATGCGCGCCAGCACCTCCTGCGACAGCGCTGTGAAGCGAGCCGGCACCGCCTCGGGGTCCGAGCCCGGCAGCGTGCGCACCTCCCAGGCGAGATCGCAGCGATCGGCCAGGATGTTGCGGGCGATGCCGCCATGGAACTTGCCGATATGGACGGTGTCGTAGGGCGGATCGAAACGACCGCTCTCGTCGAGGCGGCCTTCATGCTCATCGGCTATGGCGACGAGGCCGGCGGCGAGCCGCGTCCCGGCATGGACGGCGCTGGCGCCGAGATGCGGCTTCGAGGAGTGCGCCGCAAAGCCGGTGATCGTGGTGAAGAAGGTGCGGATGCCCTTATGCGCGTCGGCGAGTTCGAGCGAGGTCGGCTCGCCGACGATGACGGCGCGCGGTCGCGGCAGGCTCTTGCCCATCGCAGCAATGCCATCGACCACGCCGAGGCAGGTCACCTCCTCGTCATAGGAGAAGAACAGGTGGATCGGCGTCCTGAGGTCTGCCGCGAGGAAATCCGGCACCAGCGCCAGCGCCAGCGCGACGAAGCCCTTCATGTCGACCGAACCGCGACCATAGGCGCGGCCGTTCTCGACATGCAGCGTGAACGGATCGCGCGACCAGGCCTGACCCTCGACCGGCACGACATCGGTATGGCCGGAAAGGACGATGCCACCCTTGTCCTGCGGGCCGATCGTCGCGAAGAGCGCGGCCTTGTCGCCGGTCTCGTTCGGAAAACGTGCCGACGGCACGCCCCAGCCCGTGAGGTAGTCCTCGACGAAGGCGATCAGCTCGAGATTGGATTTGTGGCTCACCGTGTCGAAGGCGACGAGGCGGGCGAGCATGTCGAGCGGCTGATAGCGCTGCCCGGTCGGGGTCGTGGTGTTCAATGCAGGACCTTCTTCACATAGGGCGAGTCGAGCGGAAAGAGCGGGACCTCGACATCGAAGATCACGCCGTCCTCGCCGAGCATGGCGTAGAAGCCGCGCATGCTGCCGTCCGGAGTCATCAGCGGGCAGCCCGAGGTATAGCTGAAGCGTTCGCCCGGTTGCAGCACCGGCTGCTGGCCGATCACGCCATCGCCGCGGACCTCGTGCACTTCGCCGCGGCCGTCGGTGATGAACCAGTGGCGCGTCATCAACTGGACGGTACGCGGCGAGCGGTTCTCGATCTCGATCGTGTAGGCCCAGAAATAGCGGCTCTGGTCGGGCGTGGACTCAGCGTCCATGAACTTGGGCGATGCGGTGACGCGCACGCCATGCGTTTCGGCCTGGTACATGATCGCGGTTCCGTGCCGGCGCGACGGGGGAGGCCTTGTTATGACTCGGCGCGGCGCAGCGTCAATGCCGCCCAGCGGTTGTAGTTGCGCGCCAGTCCAGGGGGCGAGCGGGCATGTGGACAACCCGCTGCCGGACTCGCCAGCAGCGTGCCGCCGCGGCAAGAAGGACGATCAATCTCGCGGCGGACTTCGCTTTGCGCCGCATTGTACAAGGTGGTCTGATAGCGCCATGGCGACATCGCCCGACATGCTGGCCGAGATCGCGACCGCGCCGGCTTCGCTCGCCGGACCATCCGGCGTGCTGCCGCGCCAGGACATCCGCAAGCTCGTCCATCGCGGCATGGTCCGCTCGACCTCGGGCGCCTTCGCCGAGAGCCAATACCAACCGGCGAGCCTAGACCTGCGGCTCGGCCACAAGGCTTATCGTGTCCGCGCCAGCTTCCTGCCGGGGCCGAACAAGAGCGTCGCGCAGATGCTTGCCGATCTGACCCAGGACGAGGTCTCGCTCGAGGAGGGCGCGATCCTCGAGAAGAACTGCGTCTATGTCGTCGAGTTGATGGAGTCGCTGCACGAATTGCCGGCGACCATCTCCGCCTTCGCCAACCCGAAGAGCTCGACCGGCCGGCTCGATGTCTTCACCCGCCTGATCGCCGATCGCAGCGAGGCCTTCGACAGTGTCGCCGGCGGCTATTCCGGCAAGCTCTACGCCGAGATCTCGCCGTCGAGCTTCTCGATCAAGGTCCGCAAGGGCAGCCGCCTCAACCAGTTGCGTTTTCGCCGTCGCAGCTCCGGCCAGGAGGAGGCGGAGGGTTTTCGCGTCTCCGATCGCGAGCTGCGCGAGGTCCATCGCCGCACAGCGCTCGTCGATGGGCCGGCCGCGATCCGCAACGGCCTCTTGTTCAGCATCCATCTCGGCGATGCCGAGGGTGAGATCATCGGCTATCAGGCCCAGCGCTTCACCGACGTCATCGATGTCGACCGGATCGCCGCCTACGAGATCGACGATTTCTGGACGCCGATCCCGGCCAAGCGCAAGCGGCTCATCCTCGATCCCCATCAGTTCTACATCCTCGCCTCCAAGGAGCGGCTGCATATCCCGCCGGCCTTCGCCGCCGAGATGGCGCCGATCGACCCTGCCATGGGCGAGTTCCGCGTGCATTATGCCGGCTTCTTCGACCCAGGCTTCGGCGTCGGCACGGACGGCATGCCAGGCAGTCGTGGCGTACTCGAGGTCAGGAGCCACGAAGTGCCTTTCCTCCTCGAGGACGGGCAAGTGGTCGGGCGCCTCGCTTTCGAGCGCATGGCGGCCGAGCCGGACGCCCTCTACGGGGCGATCGGCACCTCGAATTATCAGGGCCAGGCGCTGAAGCTCTCCAAGCATTTCCGCAGCTAGCCCGGCTGCAAGATCCGCTCGCTCTGCGCGGTCGGCTCAAGTCTTCGTTAGCCGCAGATTCCTGTTTTGCCAGCGAATGTTACCCGAGCGGCAACCTTCGAGGCGACATGGTGGCGATTCCGTGTCAGATGGCAGCAAGCGCGGAGGACGCCGCCGGCCCCAGGGCTGCGGCGTGTTCATGCTCGTGTCACCGGCGGGGCGCAGTTGACGGCCTCCCGCTCCAAGGCTTTTCTAGCCAAACGTCTACAGGGAAAGGATTTCTCATGCGCGCCCTCATCATTGCCGGCGTTCTTGCCGCCGGCCTCGCCGGCTGCCAGTCCGTCGAGCAATCGGCGGCCGAGTCCGACCAGGTCTGCATCGATGCCGGCCATCGCCCCGGCACCCGCGCCTTCGAGCGCTGCCGCAGCGAGGTCTTCCAGAGCTTCCGTCGCTCCAACGCCCAGGCCAGCAACGCGGTCGCGGCCGGCGTCGTCGCCGGTGCCGTCGGCGGCGCGGTCATCGCGGCGTCCTCCCGGCGCAGCTACGGCTACTACGGCTACGGCGGCTGTGGCTATTACGGCTGCTGGTAAGGCGTTCCGCGTCTGAACCAAGCCGCGCCGGGCGACAGGGGCCCGGCGCGGTTTTCTGTTCCACGGTCGGAAATCTCGGGTCGGCCGGCTTGCGGCCGGCAGCCCGGCCCGGCTATACGGGCAGGAACGCGGGTGTAGTTCAGTGGTAGAACGTCAGCTTCCCAAGCTGAATGTCGTCGGTTCGATCCCGATCGCCCGCTCCAAATTTCCTTTGAAGCTCAGCTAGTTGTGGCGGCTTACCGCTAGACTCGCATTCCCTATGCCTGTTCAGTGGCTGTTCTCGCCGCTTAGCAGCGCGACTCGCGCCTTGGCGACCGCCCGACTGTTTCCAATGGCACCGCGAGAGGCGTTCGGGCCTGTCATCTCAGTCGATTCCGTACATTACATCGGGCCGGATGGTAGCGAGCAGACGGCCGCAGCCGAGGATTATGCCTTGTACGGGGACGAGGGGGCGCCGCGCGGCGGGGTTGCGTGGCCTTCGGTCGGGTCGGGCCCAGTCCGGTGCGGTGACCTATACGGCTGGGCATGAAGCCGGGCCGGCGCCTGTCACTGCCGCGATGAGACTGATGATCGGCGACCTTTTCGAGAACCGGGCAAACGTCGCACACGGTGCTCGGCCCCCGGTCAACATGAGCGTGACCGTCGAGCGCCTGCTCAGCCTCTACAAGGTTTGGCCGGTCTGATGCTAGCCGCAGGCCAGCGTAGCCATCGCGTGCGCTTCGAACGCCGCGTGCCTGGCGATGACGATGGCTACAGCAATTCGTTGCCGGAGAACTGGACGGTTCAGGTCATGGTCTGGGCCGTGTTCCGGCCGAAGTTCGGGCACGAGCAGCTTGAGGCCGGCCGGCTGGAGAGCTCGATGCAGGGACGATAACCGAGCTGCGTTCGGCTGGCATGGCGGCGATCGGGGCTGATAGCCGGGTAGTCTTCGTGCGCGGTCCATACAAGGACAAAGCCTGCCAAATCCGGTCGATCATCCGGACGCCGGACAATGCAGAGATCGAGATGCTGATCGAGGAAGGGGTAGCTCTATAACCATTTCGCCTTACTTTTCGTAATATATCACCATTTTGAAGTATCAATCTAGACTCTGATGCAAC
The DNA here is from genome assembly GCF_004123845.1 of Allobosea sp. Tri-44. GTDB lineage: Bacteria > Pseudomonadota > Alphaproteobacteria > Rhizobiales > Beijerinckiaceae > Allobosea. Next base: position 4,891 of record NZ_NBDP01000036.1, read on the forward strand.
CGCAGATATAAGATTTGTAAATCGAAAGCCAAAACATCCGGTGATTGTCATGCTGATCCGCGTTTCGTTGGCATTTTTCCTCATGATTCAAGTGCATGCCGCAACGGCAAGTCCGCTCGAAGAGGAAAGTGAGCAGCTGCAAACCGAACGACTTTCATCTTCAGAGGCCCGCGAAGCTTTGAACCTTCCGGTCGTTTCTGAGCTACGAACCGCGACGGTCCTGAGTTTTTCCGATAGTGACGTTCAGTTTTGGGCCAATCGCGCCAAAGCGGCTCATTCTGCTGCGCCTGTGGAGCAAGGTGATCTCGCCAAGACATACGACATCATCATTCAGCTCGGCCACTATCCGCGCAAACAGGGGCGCACCGGAGGGCAAGGAAAGTTCGTCAACGAGCAACAAATGGCCGCGCTTGTCGGCGTCGGACTCTATCGTAAGCTTCAAGAGCTTAAATTCCAGGGCAAGACGATCTCGACATTGCTTGTTAGCGCCGATGATTATACGAAGGGTTTGAAGTCAAAGATATTCCTAAGCCTTCACACCGACGCAAGCGTTACACCTTGTTCCCTTGGGCCAAGCGTTGGATACCAGGGTGACAAGGACGAAAAGGGTATGCACGGGATAGCGTTGGCGCTCGCCATCACCCTGGGCAAGGATGCTGAGCGCTTTATGCGCGACAGCTATACGCGCGCCCTGCAGGAATATTATGCCTACCGGCGGTTCAACGTATCCCTATTCAAGGGGGTGCTGGAGATGTCAGAGCTTACCTGCCCTGACGATGAGAAGAATTTGCTCCTGAAAGCCTCGCAGCTTTCGACGAATATCGCCTACGCGGTCCAATGGGCCTTGAGGTGAAATCCAATGAAATACGCCCTACTTATCGCCGCGGGAGTATTGGCGGTCCCACAGAGCGCACCCGCCCAGACAGCCGTCAAACTGGATAATCCGTGCATCAATGTGTTCCAACCGGATGTCCCATTTCCTTTGGAATTCAAGATCGTGGCATCGCCGTTTGCGTCAGCTGAGTTGCGAGCGCAATCAGAGGAGCTGCAAAAGATTGCCCGGTCGATTCTCGACATTGTCGGGATCACCCGCGACATCAACGTGCATCATACATCCGAAGTGCCGAATGCTTGCGCTACCATCGACGCCCAGCGCCGTCGCGTCGTCTATATCAGCGCTGTCTGGCTTGATGAGTATGTCGACAAGCAGCATTGGAGCAAAATCGGGGTCATTTCACATGAAATCGGTCACCACCTAAACAATCACACGATTGAGGATGAGCTGGGCCACTGGCTTCGCGAGTACGAAGCTGACAAGTTTGCGGGGCGAGTGATCAAACTTCTCGGTGGGTCGGCGGAAGATGCCAAGAAGACTGTTGCGCGGCAGCCAGTGAATGGTTCGTCAACACATCCACCGAGATCACTTCGTATCGCTGCGATATTGGAAGGATACGGCCAGGCATCGGCTACACCAGAAATTCCGTCAGCTTTGAAAACGCGTCCTGAGGCGACTGTCCCGGTTAATCAAATCAGCGTCACGTCTGCCTCTCCCGCTAGGGACGACGCAACAATTGTCCAAAAGCAAAAATTATCTCCAACTGCGAATGCAGTTCGAGGCGATGTTATCGAATCCCAGATCGGTTACCTATTCAGCGAGAGCAAAGACGAGCGCTCGTTTGCATATAGCAATCTTCTCGCGTCTTCGCGATCTGATGTTGCGGCAGTGTCAAAGATGCTCGACTATGCCGGCAGGGAAGCCGACAATGCTCGCGGCGTGATAAATGTCCTCTCATTCCTGAAACTGGCGGATAAAGAGGTGCTGAAGTCGCTGCGGCCAAAGATTGTTGGGCTGCTCGACAACCCCAAAGTCAGCGATAACGGGCCGCAGACCCGCGACGTCATCGAGGATGTCCGTCGATTGCTGAGATGATCCAACGCCTAGCACCTCTAGGCTTGGCACAATACCCAACATGCCTCGCGTAATTTTCGCCCGCGACTTCGACTGCCCGTTCCCAGGTGGCTTCGTCGCCTACAAGCCGGGCAGCCCCAAGCTGATCCTGACCGCCTACGCGAAGCTTGCCCGCGCTGCTGGAGTTCTTGCCGATGGCGAAGGGAGCGAAGGCGCTGCAGCGCCGGTTCGACAAAAATCCCGCTGGAGATCCGGGCGGCGGCCGTGAGCGAGGTGCTGTTGCAGGCGCTCGGTCCACTTCGACCCAAGATCTTAGCCGTCGCCGGCCGCGTCTTCGACCGTGTCCCGGACGATGTCGCCTTCCCCTATATCGAGTGGCACTTCGAGCAGCGAATATCCACGCTACGCCGGCTATGAGACGGTCTCGGGTGGCCTTAATAAGATGGCGGCTGTTCATCGCATGCTTACCCCTGCGGCACGAACGCCGCTTCCGGACGAACCCAGCCGGCGCTAGATTGTCCCGATGAGCGCACCTCAACAGGTCGAGACGCAGGATGCGGCGCCAAGCCCCCGCTTCGGGCTCTGGCTGCTCGGCGGCGGCTTCGGCCTCTTGCTGCTGGCAGGCTTGTTGCTGTGGTGGCGCGAGGGCGATCGTCTGTTCACAGACGGGCTGATCGCCGCGCTCCTCGCCTGCTTCTGAGCGGCGCTTCGTCCGCATTCGAGGATGTCCCCCGTGAACCGCCGCCTGCTCCTGCCTTTGCTGGTCTTCGTGCTGGGCGCCGCCGCGCTCGCCGCCGCCGCCTTCATCACCTTCGCGCCCGGCTCCCGTCAGGGTGGGCAGAGTCTCGCTTCGAGCGTCGGCGGGCCGTTCACCCTGACCACCGCCGAGGGCAGGACGCTGACCGACAAGGATCTGCGCGGCGCGCCCTTCCTGGTCTTCTTCGGCTTCACCCATTGCCCCGACATCTGCCCGACCAAGCTGTTCGAGATTTCGGAGGTGCTGCGGGCGGCCGGAGCCAAGGGCGAAAAGCTCAAGGCGCTCTTCGTCACGGTCGATCCGGAGCGCGACACGGCCGAGACGATGAAGAGCTATCTCGGCTCCTTCGACCCGCGCATCGTCGGGCTGACCGGCGAGCGCGCCGCCATCGACGCGGCGATCAAGGCCTACCGTGCCTATTCCCGCAAGGTGCCGCTGAAAGACGGCGACTACACCATGGACCATACCGCCCTGGTCTATCTGATGGATAAGAACGGCGGCTTCGTCGGCGCTTTTAATATCGAACGCCCGCCAGCAGAGGCGGCGCAGGAATGGCTGCGCCATCTGTAGAGCCGGATCCGATCAGATCGAATCCATCGGATCGGCGAAACGGTCTCCAGGCGTGGCGGGCTGCGCCCGATTGCGATAGCGCGAGGAACGCGCGAGGCCGTGCGCCGTCTTGTGCCAGCCGAAGCGGTCGTGGACATAGTCGTAGAGCGCGAGCCAGCCTGCCAGCGAGGCGAGCAGATAGTAGATCGGCAGGGCCGGAAGCCAGCGCCATAGATCGGCCGCGCCGCGTCGCCAGGCGCCGAGCGCGGGCACGAGGAAAGCTGCACAGATTCCGCTTCCGGCCAGTCCCAGCGCGAGCGCGGAAAGCATGAGTTCCAGTGAACTGCCCGGCGAGAGCAGCGAGCCGTCGAAAACCGCTACCACCGTTGTCGCGATGAACACCGGGTAGAGGAGCGTTCCGATCAGGGTCCCCAGCACCAGCGCCAAAAAGGTCAGGGCGGCAGCAAAGCCGGCCTCGCGCAGGAGGCGGCCCGGCTGCAACAGATGGCTGATCAGAGTCTGCAGGTGGCCCTTGAGCCAGCGCCGGCGCTGCTTCAGCCAGGCGGGTAGAGCATGCGGGGCCTCTTCGAGCGTGCGGCAGGGCAGGTCGGCGATGTAGCCGCCGGCGCGGACAAGGCGAAAGCCGATATCGGCATCCTCCGTGACATTCCAGGGGTCCCAGCCGCCGATCCGTCGCAGCGCTTCGGTCCGGAAATGGTTCGAGGTGCCGCCGAGCATGATCGGCAGGCCGGATTGCAGCAGGCCGGGATTGAGCACGTCGAACAACCCGGCATATTCGAGCGCGAAGCAGCCGCTGAGCCAGCTGTCATCGGGGTTATCGATCACGAGACGGGCCTGCAGGCAGACCAACTCGGCTTCCGAGCGCAGGAAGCGGGCTGCGGCCAGGCGTAGTTGCCGCGGATCGGGAACATCCTCGGCGTCGAAAATCGTGAACAGCTGGCCGCGTGCCTCGGCGAGCGCCAGGTTGAGGGCGCGCGGCTTGGTTTGCGGAAGCCCACGCGGCACGACCACGACCTGCATGAATGGCGCAAGCTCGCGCGCCGCGAGGGTGCGGCGCAGGCTCCAGTCGACCTCCTCGACGAGGATTCGGATGTCGAGCTTGGCGGCGGGATAGTCGATGGCCGACAGTGCCTCGATCAACTGATCGAGCACGGCCTCCTCGCCGAAGATCGGGACGGCGACGGTGTAGACCGGCAATCGGCCGTCGTCGATCTGCCAGCGAGGCTCGTGCCAGAGGTCTGCGGCCGGCTTCTCGATCAGGGCCGCGAGCCGCAGGACCACGGTGGCGAAGAAGAGCGGCCCCAGCGTCAGGGCCGTGCCGATCAGTGTCGCGACCGGTGCGAGCAAGCCGATCGCGGCAAGGAAGCCGACGAGGCCGAAGGCCAGAACCTTCTGGACCCAGCTCATGCCGGTTCTGGCACTGAAGCGCTGAAGCCCCGCCTCGTCCACCCAGGCTGCCTCGCGTGCCAACGTTCCGGCATTGGCGCGCCGCAACTCGGCCGCCAGCGTTGTCGGCGTCAGAACCACGATATCCTGACGAGCATAGGGCTTCGCTGCGAGGAAGTGGCGCAACGCAGGCCCAGGTGGAGGCGCGACCGCAAATCGCACCGGGTTTTCAGGGCGAGCGATCGTCGCGGCCATACCTTCGCGCAGGATTGCCGAAACGTCGCCGCCGGACTGCAAGGGCGGTGGGCGGGATTGGAAACGCAGCCCGAGATCGGCGGCCAGCGCCCGGTAGAACAGCTCTTCGCTGACGAGACCAGATGCGATCACCTGCCGGCTTGGAGAGACGCCGATGCGCTCCGACAGCCGCGCGGCCTCCCGCAGCTGTGCGGGCGGCACGCCGTGATCAGCCAGAAACGCGATCTCAGCGGGCAGGCCGAGCGCGGGCGCCTGGCCTGTATCGGCTTGCGGCCAAGCTTGAGCCCCCATCCCCGTCCCCCAGCCGCGGCTGACGGCTCCTGCAACCGGCGGCAACTTATGGTTGCTTATCGTAACGTCCGAGTCGAGTCGGGAGCGGTCGGATCGGAACGAGGCTTGCCCCTGAAATCCGCAACGGATGGTGAGGGTAACTGGCGGCGGAAAGCGCTCGGCAATTATTTGCATACAAATGAAGTGAGGCTGCCAATCCAGAAGGCGGTGGTCGACAGTCCGCAGGTGTCGCCAATCGGCGTTGGGGCGCCTTGTACTTTATGCTTCGGCGCGGGTGGGCCAACATTTGCTCCAAGCCTTTCATTTTACGCTCAATCTGCGCCGCATGCGGCGATTTGAGCCCGGCCTCACTTCGCAGTTGCGAACGGGTTTGTGCGCGATAGTCTCGCTTCCCTGCTGCCGCCGGCAGTTTGCAAGTCGTCGATCTCAAATCGCTTGACAAGCTTCAGATCCGCTGAGATCGTTGTTTGTATACAAATGAAATTTGGACGCGAACGTCCGGCCAGCTGCAACGATAACGATCGGCGGCGTGCCTCAATGGGAGAGTGACATGACCGCTTGGCTTGGCCTGACTTCGTTCAACCGTCTTGCGGCCATGGCCGCTGCGGCCGTGCTCACTTGGCAGGCGCCAGCGCGCGCCGAGGAGATTTCCGTCACTCAATGGGGCGCGAGCCTCTATGGCGCGCCCTATGCGGTGGCAATGGAGAAGGGTCTGTTCAAGCAGGCCGGCATCGACATCACCGGCATCATCGGCTCGGGCGGCGGCGGCACCACGGTCCGCAACATTCTCGCCAGCGCGACACCTTATGGTGAGGTCGCCGTCTCCGCCGCGCTCGCCGCCAAGGCGCAGGGCCTCGACCTGATCATCGTCAACACCGGCACGCGCAGCGTCGCCGAGGCCTCGATGGTCGTCATGCCGGACTCACCGCTCAAGAGCGTCGAGGATCTCGCCGGCAAGAAGGTCGCGATCACCTCGCCGAAATCGGTCTCCGAGATGCTGCTGCTGATGGTGCTGCGCGAGAAGGGCGTCGATCAGGGCAAGGTCCAGCGTGTCGCGGCCGGCGGCTATGTGCCGGCCCTGACCATGCTCGAGCAGAACGCGGTCGTCGGCTCGGTGCTGATCGAGCCGCTCTCGATCATCCGCAAGGACAAGTACCGGACGCTCTACAAGGCCGGCGACATCCTGAAGCCGATGACCACCTCGGTCGGCATCACCACGCGCAAATTCGCGCAGGAGAATCCCGAGAAGCTCAAGGCGATCATCGCCGGCCGCCGTGCCGGGGTGCTGGCGATCTACAAGGACCCGGCCGAAACCGCCAAGGTCATCGAGAAGCTCTACAAGCTCGAGCCGGCCATCGCAAAGGAAGCGGTCGACAACATGATCCCGCCGAAGATGTGGAGCGAGGGCGAGTTCAGCGTCGCCGAGCTCAACCTCATGGTCGAGGGTCTCAAGCTGATCGGCGAGGTCAAGGCCGATGTCGACTGGTCGACTGTCCTCGACAAGTCCTATCTGCCGGCCGACCTGCAGGCGAAGCAATGAGCGCGGCATCGGGGGCCAAGATCGTGCCGCTCGCGCCCCATAACGCCATCGGTGAAGTCCATGCCAGGCTGCGTGGCGTCACCCGGGTCTTCGAACTGCCGAAGTCGACCCTGCATGCTCTCGGCCCGGTCGATCTCGACCTGGCCAAGGGCGAGTTCTTCTCGGTGGTCGGCCCGTCCGGCTGCGGCAAGTCGACCCTGCTCGACATCCTCGCCGGCCTGAGCGAGCCGCAAGCCGGAACGGCCGAGTTCGAGGGCAAGCCGATCAGGGGCGTGCCCGATGGTGTCGGCGTCGTCTTCCAGGAGGACGCGTCGTTCCCCTGGCTCAGCGTCCGCGACAATGTCGCCTTCGGGTTGCGGCGCGCCGGCATGGATCCGGCCGAGATCACCCGGCGTGTCGACTATGCCGTCGGTTTCATGGGGCTGAAGGACTTCGCCGGCTCCTACCCGGCGCAGCTCTCCGGCGGCATGCGCCAGCGCGTCTGTATCGCCCGAACGCTGGTCCTGCAGCCGCGCTTGATCCTGCTCGACGAGCCCTTCGGCGCGCTCGATCAGCAGACCCGCCTGCTGATGGGCGATGAATTGCTGCGGCTCTGGCGCGAGACCTCCGCCACCGTGCTGCTCATCACCCACGCGCTTGACGAGGCGGCGATGCTGTCGGATCGCGTCGGCGTGATGTCGACAAGGCCCGGCACCTTCATCGACTTCGTCGAGACCGGCTGGGAACGGGATCGCGACAGTCGCGTCGTCTCGACGCCGCATTTCGGCGACATCACCGCCCGGCTCTGGGAAAAGCTGCGCATCGAGGCGCTGAAGATCATGTCGGCCGGAAGGGCCTGAGTCATGTCCGAGAAATGGCTGCGCGTTGCGGTCGTCACCGCGATGATCCTGCTGGTCGAGGCGCTCTGCCGCGTCGGCATCATCCCGCGCATGGTGATGATCGCCCCGTCCGATATGGTGGTCGAGCTCGGCAAGATCCTCGCCTCCGGGCAGTTCTCGGCCGATATCCAGATCACCTTCACCAATATCGCGATCTCGACCGTGCTGTCGGTGCTGCTCGGCTTCGCCGCCGGCGTGATCATCTACTCGCTGCCGAGCCTGCGCGACGCGATCGAGCCGCTGCTGGCGAGCTACTATGCCGTCCCGACCTTCGTCTTCTACCCGATCTTCATCACGCTCTTCGGAGTTGGCTCGGCTTCGATCATCGCGATCGCCGTGCTGCTCGCCATCGTCTCGATGATCACCGCGACGCTGAACGGGCTCGACCGCATCCCGCGTGTGCTGCGCAAGACCGGCCAGATCTACCGGATGTCGCGGGTGAAGACCGCGCTGCTGATCGAGTTGCCGGCGGCGATGCCCTACCTTTTCACCGGGGTGAAGCTCTCGGTCGCCTACTCCTTCATCGGTGTCATCGCCTCGGAGTTCATCCTGTCGGGCGCCGGCGTCGGCTACGCGATCGCCTATGCCTACAACCTGTTCGAGAACGGGCACATGTACGCGCTGATGCTGCTCGTCCTCATCGTCGTCACCATCGTCAACACCCTCCTCAACATTGTCGATCGGCGCCTCCAGGCGCGCCGGCAGCGGTGATGCCATGACAGCTCTCATGCCACGGTCAGCCGGTACGCTCCTCGTCCTCCTGGCCCTCATCGTCCTCTGGCAGGGCCTGCACCTGCTGGTCGGCGCCTCCTCGCTGGCCTCCCCGGTGCAGACGGTCGCGAAGCTCGCCGCCCTGCTCGCGACCGGCGAGTTCTGGCTCAACGTCTCCGAGACGATGCGCGCCTTCGTCGCCGCCTTCGCGATCTCGCTCGCCGGTGGCATCACGCTCGGCATCGTGCTCGGTGTCCGCAAGCTCGCCGGCAATGTCGCCGAGCCGATCCTGACGACGCTCTACTCGATCCCCAAGGTCGTGCTCTACCCGCTGGTGCTGCTCTGCTTCGGCCTCGGCATCTCCGCCAAGATCGCTTTCGGCGTGATGCACGGGCTGATCCCGATCACGCTGTTCTCGATGAACGCCATCCGCCAGATGAAGCCGGTCTATCGCCGGACCTCGCAGGTGATGCGGCTCTCGCCCTCGCAGAACGCCTTCACCGTGATCATGCCGGCGATCCTGCCCGAGATCATCTCCGGCGTCCGGCTCGGCTTCTCGCTGACATTGCTCGGCGTGCTGATCGGCGAGATGTTCGCCTCGCAGCGTGGCCTCGGCTTCATGCTGACGAGCGCGATCAATATCGGCCAGATCGATACGATCATGGCGATCGCCCTGCTGCTGACCGTCTTTGCTGTCACCTGCAACACCCTGATGATGCGCTTCGACCGGCGTCTGACGCACCGCTAAAGCGCCTTCCGGCGGCTTGCGTCGGCCGTTCCAGTCATGCAGGTTGCGGCGGACTCGTCCCGCTCGCCGCGGGCTGCGCCCTGCATTGGAAAAACCATGAACTTCTATCGTTTCGGCGCCGCCGCCGTTCTCGTCGCCCTGCTGGGCGGCTGCGTCTCGCGCGAGGAGCCAGTCGGTGTCTCGGAGCCGGCCCCGGTGCGGACGCGCGTCGTGCGGACGGCACCGCCGCCGGACGGTGGCACGCTCGATCTTGGCCTGCCTCCGGCCCGCGAAGGCGGGCCAGCCTATGTCCGCTCCGGCATCAGCAGCGCGCCGCGGCAAGGCGAACTTTATGGGGCCGGTACGCTGCCGCAGGGCTTCTGAGGCAGGCCTCAGCGGACGGTTCCGGGGGGCTCGAGCGCCGTCCCTTCGTCATGGTCGGGCTCGTCCCGACCATCCACGCCTTCGCTGATCGAGCGCGGTGTCCAAGACGTGGATACTCGCCACAAGGGCGAGCATGACGAAGTTGGGAACGTGACGCGCAATCGATCGATAGAGGCGGTCCGTAAGGCAAGAAGCGGGCACACGCCCTCGCTGCCCCGAGCTGCGCCATCTCGCGACCGTTCTAGCGAACAAGGTCAGCTAGTCCGGTAGCTGGCTTATGATGTCGGTAGATGCTGACCGGAATTCATGCAAGGCCCCCGGTCAGCGCCTTCGCAAGCGCGCGGGCCGACCGCTGCTCGGGGCGGTAGCGGATTTCGATGAGATGGCGAGACATGCTGACGGGTAGAAGGGCGACGAGGATATGAAATAGCGAAAGCACGAGTTTTTTGGGCAGTGAGAAGTACTCTTGAGCGACGGACCCGATCAGCCTGGGAAGCTGAAAATAACGATTGGCCTCTCCGTTGATCGAGGCAAGGATCAGCTTCTTCTCCAGGTAGAAGAATGTTCGTTTGACATCGAGCTGGCGTGATTTCGAATCCTTGGGCATGACCATGTTCAGATGGTCGATCAGGTGTTCGAAGCGCTTCATATGCTGTTCGATCTTGTCAGTGTCGATCGTGCGCCCCACGCCCGACATGTTGCGGCTATGGACACGGTAGAGCCCGAGTTCCACCGGGAGGGATACGACCTCACCGAAGAAGGGGGCGGCGAGAATGATGATCCCGTCAACCGCATCGTCATAGTCGGCGTCGCGCAGCAATTCGCAGAGATCGCGCCTGAACACGTTCCCGGAGGTCGGCGGGCTGATATAGACGCCGGTCCTGCGGACGCGCTCCCGGAGGTCGCCGGGCTGGCGAATCAGCTCGGGTTCAGGGACCGTCGAGCCCAGGGAGGTGCTGCCGCCGTCGACGCGGCTCAGGCAGAATTGCACCTTTGCGATCGACGGTCGCAGATGTGGGACGATCGCATCGAGCGCGCCCGGAGCGAGTTCGTCGTCGGCATCGAGGAACAACACGAACGGCGCCGTCGTCTGGTCGAGACCGAAGGTGCAGGCCCGGCGCTGGCCACTATTCTCGATCCGGTAGGCGGTGACCCCCGTCCGGCTGATCGCCTCCCATGAGGCGTCCGTCGAGCCGTCATCGACGACGACGAGTTCGCAATCGCCGCGGTTCTGCGCGAGTACGCTGCGGATCGCACGCTCGACATATTCGGCGTAGTTGTAGCAGTTGACGATCACCGCGATCTTGAACGTCGAACCGGTCATGCGTCGCTCCACTGAAGCTTCGATCCCGACACCGTTCGTAGTGGCGGCATGGTGCCCGCCACCGGCGCGAAGCACCCCTTGGCGCAGACATTGCAAGAGCCGTACCGCAGAGCAGGCCAGCCGGCGGCCATGGGGCGATGGCGATCGGGAGCGCGATGTCGGGCAGGAAGACCAGGATTCTCTACATCGTGCCGCCGACGCGGTCGTTCGCCGGTATCGAGCGCGTCACCGACTCGATCTGCTCGGCATTGGCCACCAAATATGAGCAGGATCTCGAAGTCTCCGTCCTCTACACCTCGCCCTTCGAACAGATCGTCGGCCAGCCGCGGCCATACGATGTCATTCTGAGCTTCTCCAAGGGACGGTTCGACCTGCTGCGCCGGGTCCGGCGAACGATCGCCAATGGGCAATTCGACCTCGTGGTCGTGCCGCAGGTCGAGTCGACGGCGGTGTTCTGGCTCTGCTGCCTTGGCATCCGGCGCCGCTTCATCCTCTATCTCCACGGAAATCCCAGGCTCGAGCGTCGCTCGTTCAAGGCGAGCCTGCTGTTCGAGGCGATGCGGTTCCTGGTACTGCCGCGACTGGTGCGCGTCTTTGGCACTTCGCCGCGCCAGCTCGAAGCCTTCCTGGACGACTATCCGAGCAGGGTCGAACATGTCTGGGTGCCCAATCCGGTGCGCTCGTTTGACATGCCGGTGCCGGCGCCTGCCGTGGGCACTCCGGTTCGCTTCGTCACGGTCGGCCGCTTCGCTTACCAGAAGGGCTACGACATCCTGCTGCGCGCCTTCGCCGCCTTCTGCGAGAAACGCGAGGGCGCCGAGCTGATCCTCGTCGGCTATGGCGAAGAGGAGCCGACGATCCTTAGCCTGATCGACGAACTCGGCCTCGCCGATAAGGTGACGATCGAACATCATCCCGACAGCCCGGCGATCCCGCTTTCGCGCAGCGACATCTATCTCTCGGGCGCACGCTGGGAAGGCTGGTCGCTCGCCATTTGCGAGGCGCTGCGGTTCGGGCTGCCGGTGGTCGCCTTCGACTGCGAGTTCGGACCGAGCGACATCATTATCGATGAGCGGATCGGCCGTCTCGTCGCGCTGGGGGATATGGCCGGCTTCGTCGCCGCGATGGTGTACTACCACGACCATGCCGTGTCCGAGCGCCGCCACGCGCAGCATCGGGCCGACTACATCGATCGCTTCAGCCTCGACAAGGTCGTGCATGCGCATGCACGAGCCCTGCTCGCGGCCGACGGGCGCGTCGAGCCGCAGCCGCGCGGTGCGATGAACGCCGAACCCGCCGGAGCATCCTGACGAGGCCGCGATTGCCTCTCACACCCGGCGATAGATGTCCTCGTAGCGGACGATGTCGTCCTCGCCGAGATAAGAGCCGGACTGCACCTCGATGATCTCGAGCAGGATTTTGCCAGGGTTGGCCATCCGGTGGACGCAGCCTATCGGCAGATAGATCGACTCGTTCTCGTGCACGAGGATGGTCTCGTCGTCGCGCGTCACCTCCGCGATGCCGCGGACCACGACCCAATGCTCCGCACGATGGTGATGGCTTTGCAGGGACAGCTTCTGGCCTGGATCGACGACGATGCGTTTGACCTGGAAGCGCGCGCCGAGATCGAGCGTCTGATAGTAGCCCCACGGCCGATGGACCCGGCGGGAACTCACCGCAGCCGGATGCCCTTCGGCCTTGAGCCGCTCGAAGGCGCCCTTGACCTCTTCGGCGCGGTCGCGCTTCGTCACCATCACCGCATCGTTCTCGACGATGACGACGGCATCCTCGATGCCGACCAGCACGGTGAGCGGGCCGCTGCTCTGGACATAGCAGTTGCGGCTGTCGACGAATTCGACATTCTCGCCGCCGGCATTGCCGGCCTCGTCTCGCGCCGAAGCCTCCCAGACGCTCGACCAGCTGCCGACATCCGACCAACCGAAAGAGGCAGGCACGACGCTGGCAAGCTCGGTTCGCTCCATCATGGCGTAGTCGATCGACTTGCGCGGCGCGGCGCCGAAGCGCTCGGCGTCGAGACGATGGAAGCCGATATCCTCGCGCGCCTCCGCCACCGCTGCTGTCGCCGCACTCGCCATTGCCGGCTCGTGCTTGGAGAGCTCGGTCATGAAGCTGTCGGCGCGGAACAGGAACATGCCGCTGTTCCAGAGATAACCCTCGTCGAGATAGCCCGCCGCCGTCGCCGCATCAGGCTTCTCGACGAAGCTCAGCACCTTGCGGGCTCCTTCGCTGCCCGGTTCCGGCCGGATGTAGCCATAGCCCGTCGCGGGCCTGTCCGGGACGATGCCGAACGTCACGAGCCGGCCCTGGGTGGCAGCCGCCGCTGCGGTCTCGACCGCGGCGCGGAACGCCGTGAGGTCGCCGATCAAATGGTCGGAGGCGAGCACGAGCACGAGCGCTTGCGGATCGCGCTTCTGGACGAAACTTATGGCGGCGGCGATCGCCGGCCCGGAATCGCGGCGGGCCGGCTCGAGCAGGATCTCGCCGGTCATCCCGACCTGCTTCATCTGGCTCAGCACCAGGAAGCGGAAATCGTCATGGGTGACGATCACCGGGGCGCGAAACAGCGGATCCCGGATCCGGCCTAGCGTCTGCTGGAACATCGATTCCTCGCCGAGCAGCGAGATGAACTGTTTCGGAAAGGCTTCCCGCGAGGCGGGCCAGAGCCGCGATCCTGCTCCACCACAAAGCACGATGGGCACAATCGTACCGGCGATATTCACGACGGTGGAGGGTACAGCGGCGACTGCCGATGCCTGCGTAAGGGGATCAAGCTTCACGAGACCCTCACAGATTGTTTGAGCCGCTCCAGACCGGAGACGAGCAGCAGGCCGAGGCTGACCCCGACGGCCTTGACCAGGACGTCGTGCAAGGTGCCGTGGCGTGTCGGTGCCCATGCTTGGGCGAACTCAAGCGAGACGACCGCGGCAAGACCGATGGTGAAGATCGCAATCCGCTGCCGGGGATAGCCGAGTGCGAACGCAGCCGCGGCGGCCAGGAAGGCAAGACTGCGCTCGACATCTGGCATCAGCCACGCCACCGATGGCCGCTGCTCGACGCCAGACAGCGTCGCGTAGACGATGACGATCAGGAGCATCCAGGCAGAGAAGCGGGAGAGACGCCTGATCACCGCTATCCGCGCCCGCACCACGCGTAGAAACCGTGTCAACAATCCGTCCGACCCTGCCCACTGGCGCAACGCACCGCCGACGCCCGTATCCTCGATCTCGTCGCGCCAGGCGGTGAGCATCGACCTTTGCGTCCGCAATTGCTCGAGCCGGCGGAAGGCCGCCATCATCTGTGCCTCTGCCTCGACCAGGTTGGCCTCGTCGGCCGGCTCACGGTCAAAATAGATTCCGTCCTCATTGCCCATCAGCGCTGCCGCGCGGGTACGGGCCTCGTCGAGCCGGCCAGATAGGCCGGTGCATTCGCGTTCAATCCCGGCAAGGGCCTGCCCGAGTTGCCGGTACAGCGGTCCGAGCCTGTCGAGATCCGTCTGGCGGTCTCGATGCGAGCTACGAAACCGCGCCGGAAGCATCATTGCCCCGTCTCCCATCGCAATGGCGGGCGGCGGTCCGAAGCGCGATTGCGCGAACCACCCTTGCGGGGATGATCAGCAATTCATGTGCCAGAAGTCGGTCGCGCAGCCGGTCAGCGCGGCGGGCGGTGCCCGAGGATATCGAGGACGCCGCGTGGCCGTTGCTCGTCGCTCGTCGCGACCCGAGACCTGAGGGCGGTCAAAACGACAGCCAAAACAGCGACGATCGCGCTGGCGACAACAGCGGTGGCGATCAACGCCACCAGCAAGCCGTGGGACCACATCAGCCAGAGGGTCAGTGCACCGCTGGCGAAGGCAGCCAGGAAAAAGACGATCAGCATCACTCGTGCTTTCGCGGCTCGCTATCGGCCAGTGACTATAGCTTCGCTCGGCGGCCCGAGAAAGGCTTCAGGGGCACAGGGATATCCACGAGCCTGAGCCCTCATGGTTAAGGGCGCGCTAACGGCCCCGCGCCGAACTGGCAACGGATTTGCTTGGGAGCTGTCGGAGTAGTCTGCAGCGGAGTGTTTCGTGAGGCATCTCACCCTCCCCCCCGGTCTTTTGCTGAAGTGCGCCCGAGCCTTTGGCCGAGCGCTCGCGCTGCTGGTCGCGGCGTTGCCCCTGATTCTCGCCGCCGGTGGCGGCCTGCAGGTCAGCGCGAGCGAGTCCGAATACCGTGTCGCCGCGCAGGATCGGCTGAAGATCAAGGTGTCGGAATGGCGGCCGAACTCACGCGAGCTTTTCGAATGGTCGGCGCTCAGCGGCGAGTTCGCCGTCAGTTCGACCGGCATGCTCTCGCTGCCTGTCGTGGGTACTTTCTCGGTTGACGGAAAGGCGCCGGCCGAGATCGCAGCGCTGATATCAGAACGGCTGAAGGGCACCGCCGGGCTTGTGAATGCGCCGGCGGCAGCCGTCGAGATCGCGCAGTACCGGCCGATCTACGTCGTGGGGACCGTCGAGAAGCCCGGTGAATACGCCTTCCGGCCGACGATGACTGCGCTGCAGGCGGTTGCCATCGCCGGCGGGTTTCAGCGCATCGAGCTCGCGCTTGGCCGCTTCGAGCGCGAGACGATCGTCGCCGAAGGCGAAATCAATGTGCAGCAGACACAATTGCTCGCCCTGCAAGTGCGTCGCGACAGGCTTTTGGCGGAGGCCCGCAAGGCCGAAGCGATCACCTTCTCGGATGACATGCGCCGGAGTTTGAACGACGGCGCCGCTCAGGCGACGCGCGAGGAAAGTGCGTTGTTCGCCTCGCGTCGCAAGGCCGCCCGGTCACAGGGCGATCTCCTGCAGCAATCGCGTTCCCTGCTTGAAGAGGAGTTGCGCACGCTCGGCGCCAAGGCCGTGACGCAGCAGCGTCAGCAGGATCTTGTTCGGCGCGAACTCAACAATATCAACAGCCTGATCAGCAAGGGGCTGGCAGTGAGTCCGCGCCAGCTCGCCGTCGAACAGAATCTCGCGCAATCCGAGAGTCAGGCACTTGACCTGATGCTTGCGACGGCCCGGGCAAAACAGGAGATCAGCCGGATCGACCGGACGCTGTCCGATCTCGAGAACCAACGGGAGATCGATATCGGGCGCGAACTGCGCGAGACGCAACTGTTGCTCAAGCAGACGGATGACAGGATCATCGCGCTGCGCGCGCTCATCCACGAATCGACCGCGCTCGCGCCGAGGTTGCAGAGCCAGCAGGAAAAGCAGCTCGCGCGCATGCGCTTCAGCGTCCAGCGACGCCAGGGTGGCACGGTCAGCGAAATCGCGATCGAGGAGACGTCGCCGATCCTGCCCGGAGATATCGTGAGGGTGGAGCGAGCCTCGCTGCAATCGATCATCTCGTCGCTGCCGCCGACCACTATGGGTGCGCAGAACTAGCACATCTCGGACATCTACGGCCGATCTGCGATCGGCTGAGCCCAGGCTCCCGTCCATATGGAGGTTGCCCTATGCTGTCATTCGAGCAGCCCGCTCGTATTTTTCTCGCGGACGAACATCCGATCTTCTTGGCGGGGCTGCGATTTTGCCTGGCTGAGCAACCTCATATCGACGTGATTGGGGAGGCTCATTCGTCTGCCCGTCTCGCACAAGTCATCGAGACGGCCGCTCCCGATGTCGCGGTCGTGAGCGAGAGTTTCAACGGCGTCTCAGTAGCCGAGGGCCTTTTGAATGATCTTCCATCGCAACGGGTGGTCGTCGTGGCGGAAGAACTCGATATTACCCGGGCCCATCAGTTGCTGGCCTTGGGTGCACGCGGCTATGTCCTGAAACAGTCGCCCGGCTCCGTGCTGTGTAAGGCGATCGTAACAGTTCTGCGCGGCGGCCATTTTCTTGATGCCGCGGATGCCGTGCAGACTCCAGCGGCGGGGCGGCGCGGATCGGCCCTGACCGATAGGGAGCAAGAAATTCTGCGCTTGATCGCCTTGGGCTTCAGTATTCGCGAGGCGGCCGAGCGCATCGGCATTACCACCAAATCGGCGGAAACCTACAAGGCGCGCGCCAGTAATAAGCTGAGCCTCGATAGTCGCCAACAGATCGTGCAGTACGCCATCACCCAAGGGTGGTTTCAATAGTGCGATTAAATAATTTAGCTTTCCCCTGATCGATCAAGACATTCTCGTCGAAACTCCATCTGCGTCATCGCGACGCAGCCACGGGCCTGTTCGCCTTGATGGCTCGCTCGCCGAGATGCCATGGAAAGGGGCGGAATCCCACAGAATTTGTCAGGGAAATTACCGACAACGCCCAACTAGGAGCCAGTTCCAAAGTGTTCTGAACAAATATGCTGCAACGCACAAAAGCCTATTGTCATGTATTCGAGTCGCGTTAATAATCTATTAAGATGCGGTTTAGGCGCAGGGTGCTGCAATGAGCCGATTTCCGGACTCTCAGAATTTACCGGCGGCCTTCTCTCTACCCATGCGTGCATGGCAGGGTGAGTACAAATCGACTCGGCTTGCAGTAAAGCGAGCGTTCGACTTTACGGCAGGTGTAGCCCTGCTCTTCCTGCTGGCCCCTCTCATGCTACTGGTCGCCGGCTTGATCAGGGCAGGCGACGGCGGTCCCGCGTTTTTCCGGCAGGCGAGGATTGGCCGCAGCGGCAAGAGTTTCCGCTGCTGGAAGTTTCGCACCATGGCCAGCAACGCCGACGAAGCTCTTCAGCGTCTGCTCGCTTCCGATCCGGCCGCAGCGCAGGAGTGGGCTGAAAGCCAGAAGCTGACCCGCGATCCGCGGATCACGCCCATCGGTGCGTTCCTGCGGCGCTCGAGCCTGGACGAGCTGCCCCAGCTCTTCAACATCGTCGCCGGCGATATGAGCTTCGTCGGGCCGCGCCCGATCGTGGCGGCCGAGCGCGAGCGCTATGGCGAGGCCTTCACCCATTGCTTTTCGGTCCCGCCGGGGCTCACCGGCCTCTGGCAGATCAGCGGCCGCAGCGACTGCTCCTATGCCACCCGCATCTCGCTCGACAGCCAATACGCCTCGGAATGGCATCTTCTGCTCGACGCCAAAATCCTCGCGAAAACGGTGCCTGCGGTCCTGATGCAGAAGGGCAGCCGGTAGAGCCTGTCCAAGACCACGAGCCTGTCGGGCATTTCATGCCCGAACCACATGAATTCCATGGAGGTCTTCGGGCCATGAAAGTCGCGATCGTTCATTATTGGCTTGTCGGGATGCGCGGCGGCGAGAAGGTGATCGAGGCGCTGTGCCGGATGTATCCGGACGCCGACGTCTTCACTCATGTCTACGTGCCCGACGCAGTCTCGGACGAGATCCGGCGCCACAAGGTGACGACGAGCTTCATCGGTCGGCTGCCGCGCGCGGCGAAGTTCTACCAGCGCTATTTGCCGCTGATGCCGCTGGCGCTCGAACAGCTCGACCTGCGCGGCTACGACCTGATCATCTCGAGCGAGTCCGGACCGGCCAAGGGCATTGTGCCGCCGCCTGGCGCCATGCACATCTGCTACTGCCATTCGCCGATGCGTTACATCTGGAACATGTTCCACGAATACAGGGAGCGTTCCGGGCCGATCACACGTTTGGCCATGCCGGCGCTGGCGCATTACATCCGCAACTGGGACAGCGTCTCGGCCAATCGCGTCGATCACTTCGTCGCCAACTCCGAGACGGTCGCCGCCCGGCTGCACCGCTACTATCGCCGTGCCTCGACCGTGATCCATCCTCCGGTCGACGTCGATGCGTTCGAGGTGCTGCCGAACGGCTTCGTCGAGGATTATTGCCTGATGGTCGGCGAGCTTGTCGGCTACAAGCGGCCTGAGCTCGCCGTCGAAGCCTTCAATCGCACCGGCCGGCACTTGGTGGTGATCGGTGGCGGCGAGATGCTGGCCGAACTGCGCCGCATCGCGAAGCCGAACGTGACCGTGCTCGGGCCGCAGCCTTTCAGCGTGCTGCGCTACCATTATTCGCGCTGCCGGGCCCTGGTCTTCCCCGGCGAGGAGGACTTCGGAATCGTGCCGGTCGAAGCCATGGCGAGCGGGCGGCCGGTGATCGCCTTCCGCCGCGGTGGTGCAACCGAGACGGTGATCGACGGCATGAGCGGCGTCTTTTTCGATGAGCAGAGCGTCGATGCGCTCATCGCCGCCGAGGAGCGAGCGCGGGCGATCACCTGGCAGCCGCGCGAGATTGCGGCCTATGCCCGCAACTTCTCGACGGCTGTCTTCGAGAAGCAGATGCGGCTCCACATCAACCAGCTGCTCAAGCCGCTGGCCGGGACGATCTCGATGGCCATGCCGGTGGCGCAGCCACGCCCGGCCCTGGTCCACAGCGTGGTGTGATCGACGTTGCCCCTTTACGAGATCCGGGAAGAATCTGATGCAGACGATCTACCAGAGTGAAGTCTACGCCGATCTGAATCCCAACTGGCACGAAGAGGATTCGCCGTGGAAGGCGCGGCAGATCGAGGCGATCCTGCGCAAGAACGCGATCAGCTTCGACAAGGCCTGCGAGGTCGGCTGCGGCACCGGCGAGATTCTGTTCAACCTGGCGAAAGCCTTCCCGGCGGCGCGCTTCCACGGCTACGAGATTTCGCCGCACGCCTATCAGCGCGCCAAGTACAAGGAGACCGACAAGGTCACCTTCTCTCTCGGAGATTTCACGGCAGAGGGCGCGTCGGATTACGACCTGCTCGTGATCGCCGACGTGATCGAGCATGTCGAGGACTACATCGCCTTCATCAAGGCGCTGCGCGGCAAAGGCCGCTACAAGGTCTTCCACATCCCGCTCGATCTCTCCGTCCAGTCGCTGCTGCGCGCCTGGCCGATCACCAAGCTGCGCGAGAACGTCGGTCACCTGCACTACTTCTTCAAGGAGACCGCGCTCGCGACCCTGGCGGATTGCGGCTACAGGGTCATCGACCACGCCTATACGGCGAGCCGGCTGGAGCTGCCGAACCAGACGCTGAGCAGCCGATTGATGCGCTTGCCGCGCCGGTTCTGCTTCTCGCTCAACCCCGATCTGACGGTGCGCGTGCTCGGCGGCTATTCGCTGCTGGTACTGGCCGAATGACCATGGCGGGCGGGCACGACCGGAGCAGGAGTGGGCGGTCGCTATTGCAGAGACAGGCGCGAGCGCCATGAGCATCGAGCCCATCGGAGTGCTGACCCTTTTCATCGGACTGATCTGCCTGATGCGAGGCACGGGCGCGCTCGTCCACGGGCTGGCGATCATGGCAGTCCTCGGGGCGGCCGCAGCCATGCTCATCGGCGCCGCCAACATCCAGCCCGGGCATGTGATGCTGGTGTTCCTTGCCTTCGGCGCCCTCAGCCACCGCCGCGAGGCCGCTGCCGCCATCCGTGCGCTGCATCCGAACGAACCCGGCTTCTGGTTCACCTGTCTCGTCGCCTATGGCGTCGCCAGCGCCTTCCTGATGCCGCGTGTGTTCGCCGGCGTGACCGAGATCGTTCCGCTGGGCACGACAGCCTTCGACGACACGGGCTCGACCGTGCCGCTGGCGCCGGTCTCCAGCAATGTCACGCAGAGCCTCTATCTCTCCACCACCCTGCTTTGCCTGGTCACGCTGACCGCCGTCGCCGCGACTCGCGAGGGCTTCGCGGCCGTCTTCAACGCGCTTCTCGCCTGCTGCGTCGCCAACACCGCCTTCGCCATGCTCGACGTCGCGACCTACGCCACAGGAACGCAAGACCTCCTCGGCTTCATCCGCAATGCCCGCTACACGCTGCACACCGACTCCGAGATCGCCGGCATGAAGCGGATCGTCGGCTCGTATACCGAGGCGTCGGTCTTCGCGCGCTCGACGCTGGGCGTCCTCGGCTTCACCGGAACCCTGTGGCTCTGCGGCGTGCGCCCGCGGCTCACCGGCACGATCGCCGCACTGTCATTCGTCCTGATCGTCCTGTCGACCTCCTCGACCGGACTTGCCGGCGCGCCGGTGATGCTGCTCCTGCTCTATGGCTTCGCCTTCGTCCGGCTCGTCCAGGGCCATGCCAGGCGCCAAGCGGCGATGTTCGCGCTCGGTGCGCCGGTCATCGGGCTGGCGGTCGTGCTGCTGCTCCTGCTCGATCCGGACGCAACGGCGAAAGTCTACAGCTATGTCGATCTCGTCGTGCTCAACAAGGCGAGTTCCGATTCAGGCGTTGAGCGCAGCTCCTGGAATGTCGTCTCGTTCAAGAACTTTCTCGACAGCTGGGGGCTCGGCGTCGGGCTCGGTACCGCCCGCGCCTCGAGCTTTGCCGTCGCGCTGCTCGCGAGCGTCGGGATTCCGGGTGCGCTCTTCTACGCGGTCTTCGTCGTCGAATGCTTCCTGCGTCCGCGTGGCCAGCCGGCGAGCCTGGAGGCCGACATCGCGGTTGCCGCGCGCAATGGCTACGCCGGCCTGCTCATCGGCGACCTCCTCGTCGGCCCGATCATCGATCAGGGCTTCTTCTTCTGCATGCTGGCCGCGGTGGCTGCGGCGATCAGACCACGAGCCTCTGACGTCCCCAGGCCTGTCCCCTTGGTCGCCGGAGCAAGGCTATGACAGAGAGCTTCGCGGTGAACGGCCGCTTCCTGTCGCAGGACATGACCGGCGTCCAGCGCTATGCGCGCAACGTCGTCGCGGCGCTCGATGCGAACCTCTCGGCGGCCGGCCAGAGAGCCACCTTGATCGCGCCACGGGGCGCCGACGCCATGGCGCTGCCGGCGATCGACACGATCCGCAGCGGGCGGTTGAGCGGGCATGGCTGGGAGCAGATCGAGCTGCCGCGGCTCTGGCCTGGGCGGCTCCTCAATCTCTGCAACACGGCACCGGTGATGAAGGGCGACCAGATCGTCTGCATCCACGACGCCAACGTCTTCACCGCGCCGGAGAGCTATGGCCGCGGCTTTCGCACCGCCTACCGAACGTTGCAGCCGCTGCTGGCGCGCCGCAGCGCCCGGATCGCCACCGTCTCGCAGGCCTCGGCCCGGCAATTGGCACGGCATCTGCCGCTTCGCGCCGCCGATATCGCCGTGCTCCCGAACGGCCATGAGCATGCGTTCGCCTGGGACCCGGCCAAGGCGGAGCGGGCTCCGGGGCTGCTGGCGGCGCGAGCCGATGCAGAGCGGCCCTTCATCCTCGCTTTGGGCTCGCAGGCGCGCCACAAGAACCTCGCCCTTCTGGTCGAGATCGCGCCGCATTTGGCAGATCTCGGCCTCGACGTCGTCATCGCCGGGGGCGGCAGCGGCATCTTCGCGGTGGAGCAGCTTGCGCACGCAAGCAATGTCAGGCTGCTGGGGCGGGTCAGCGACGACGATCTCGCCTTCCTGCTCGAACGCGCGCTCTGTCTCGCGTTTCCGTCCTGGACCGAAGGGTTCGGCCTGCCGATCCTCGAGGCGATGGCGCGGGGCTGCCCGGTCGTCTCGTCCGATCGCGCCAGCATGCCGGAGGTCTGCGGCGGTGCCGCGTTGCTCGCCTCGCCTGCGGACCCGGCAGCGTGGATAGAACACATCAGAGCGTTGGCGGGATCGGCCATGCTGCGGCAGGAATTGAGTGGGCGTGGCCGCGGGCGCCTGCCACTGTTCTCCTGGCGCAGCACCGCCGAGGGCTATCTGGACCTCGCGCAGTCGCCGAAAGCACAGCGCGCCGCGCCGGCGGCGCCCGTAATCCCAGCCCCGCGCATCGCGGCTGTCGTCGCCACCCGTGGCCGGCCGGAGGTGGTGACGCAGACGGTTCTGCACCTCCTGAAGTACCAGAGCCTGAAGCCCGACAGCGTCATCGTCTCCTGCATCGATCCGGCCGATGCCGGCGGCCTGCAGGGTCGCAACGATGTCGTGGTGCTGACCGGACCTGCCGGGCTTGCAGCCCAGCGCAACACGGCGCTCGCGCATCTGCCGCCCGGGACCGAGATCGTCGCCTTCTTCGACGACGACTTCGTCGCCCATGAGGATTGGCTGGCCACGGCTGCCCGGACCTTCCGCGATGAGGCGAGCATCGTCGCCTTCACCGGCCGGGTCCTGGCCGACGGGGTGGGTGGTCCCGGCATCGAGCTTGCAGAGGCGATGAGGCTGGTCGCGGCGCCCCCGGCGAGCGACTGGTCCTGGATCGAGCCCTACAGCCCCTACGGGTGCAACATGGCCTTTCGCCTCACCAGCATCGGTGACCTTCGCTTCGACGAGCGACTGGTACTCTATGGCTGGCTCGAGGACCGTGATTTCGCCGCGGCGCTGGCACAGCGCGGCGGGCGCCTGGTCAAGTCCGCCGACGCGATCGGCGTCCATATGGGCGTCAAGGGCGGTCGCATGGCCGGCGAGCGCTTCGGCTACTCGCAGATCGTCAATCCGCTCTACATGCTGCGCAAGGGCACGATGACGCTCGGCCAGGTCGCCGACCATCTCTTCCGGAACATGTCGAGCAATCTCGGACGCTCGCTGCGCCCCGAGCCGTTCATCGATCGTCGCGGCCGCCTCAGGGGCAACCTGCTCGGGATTGCCGACATCCTGCGCGGCCGCATGCAGCCCGAGCGCGCCGCTGCCTTGCAGCCGAGGGGGAAATTCAGATGATGCTGGGAAAGCCGGGCGCGTCCGGCGCGCCATTCCGGATCCTGCCCCTGCCGGATACTCACCCGCCACAGATCAGTGACGGCCCGGTCGCCCTGCTTCGCACGATCGGGGCCGCTGGCCTGCGCCATAAGGGCAGGCTGGCGATCTGGGTCGCGCTCTGTCTTGCGGCGGCGGCCGCCTATGTTCGGACGACGCCGCCGACCTACACGGCGGCTGCGACCGTGCTGCTTGAGCCGCGGCGGCAGGTTCCGAGTGCGGCGCGCGAGATCGCCGCACCGAGCTCGCTCGACCTGAACGCTGCCGACAGCGAATTGCAGGTGATCCGCTCAGAGCGCCTGCTGAGCACGGTCTTCGACGCGCTGGCGTTGAGGGACCATCCGGAGCTGGGTCCGCAGCCCCCGGGTCCGCTGCAGATGCTGACCAGCCGCGTCCGCGCCGCGCTCCGCAATGTCTGGGCCGTATCGACCGGCGCGGCAGCTCAGCCGGGCGCCGAAGCCTCGCTTCGCGTCGATCCGCGGCGCAACGCCTTCGAAAACTTCGCGCGGCGCTTCTCGGCGCGGCGCGTCGGCCAGTCCTATGTGCTCGAGATCGCTTACTCCTCGGCCGATCCGGAATTGCCGGCGCGCGTCGCCAATGCCGCCGCCTCCGCCTATCTGCTGCAATCGGTCGCCTTCAAGGCCGATGCCGCGCGCAGCGGAGCCGAATTCCTGCAAGGCAGGCTGGATGCGCTCGCCACCCAGGTTCAGGCGGCCAACGCGGCCGTCCGCAGCGGCGCGCTGCCGGCGCAGCCGATCCCGGATGCCGATGCGCGGATCATCGGCGCAGCTCAGGCGCCACTCGGCCCGTCCGCTCCGCGCGGCAGTCTGATCATGGCGTTCGCCGGCGTTTTCGGGCTGCTCGGCGGCGTGTTCGTCGCGGCGCTCGTCTCGGTCTTCGATCGCCGCGTCCGCCGTCCCGGGGATCTCGTGCGCGAAACCGGCCTATCCTGTCTCGCCGTCATCCCCGAGATCGCTGGCCGGCATCGGCAGGCGCGCGCCTCGGTCTCGGATAGTGCGATGCTGGTGACGCGCGAGCACGCCGGCTCCTTCGCCGCGGCCATTCGTGATCTTGGAGTAGCGATCGAGATCGCCTGGGCCGCAAGCCGTTCAGAGGGCAGTCCAGTCGTGGCGATCGGCTCCTGGCGGGCCGGCGCCGGCGCCTCGCTGCTGACGATGAACCTCGCGCAGTTGCTCAATCATCGTGGCCGCCAGGTGAGCGTCTTCAGTGCCGATGCGTCCCCGACGCGCGGCGAGGACGGTGGTCCCGTCGGACCATCGCTGACCGACGTGATCGCCTCCGGCAGCACGGTGCAGGCGGCCTTTGCCAATGTCGACGGGGTCCGTTTGCTTCCGATCCACTCGGCGATGCCGCAGCTCAATCGCTTCGTCGATTTCCGCGATCCGCGCGCAGGGCTGATCATCACGCAGGCAAGGCAGCGCGGCGAGGTGCTGATCGACTTGCCGCCGCTCGGCGAATCCTCCGATGCGGTTGCGCTCGCCACCCATGCCGACATCGTCGTCCTCGTCGCCGCCGAGGGCGCGACGACCTATGACGAATTGAATGATGCGCTCGGTGTCCTTCAGCGCGCCGGCATCACCGTCATCGGCGCCGTTATCAACCGCGGCAGGTCGTGATGCGGCTGCAGGTGGCCGCAGCACGTTACCGCCGTTCTTCGGCCCGGTGCGAAACCGGCCTCTAGCCGCGAGGCGACGCCCCTCTCAGCCGACGGTGCCACGGACCTCGCGGCGCCCGCTCCTGAATTCCCTCAACCGTCCGCGCAATTGACCGAGCAGGCCGAGAAACGGTCGCTCGAGCCAGCGCTCTGCGGCATGGGCAATGGCGAACATCAGAAGGAAGCTCCCTGCCAGCAGGCCGGCAAGCGCGAGGACATGTTGGCTTGTGCGCAGATAGGCTTCCGCCACGATCGTATAAATGAACGGAACATGGATCAGGTAGAGCGGGAACGAGATCGCGCCGAGATATCGCCCGATCCGGCCCGAGAGAGCCGCGACCAGCGAGCGCGAGCGAAGGCAGCCGTAGACGATGAGCATCGCGGCGATCGGATAGAGCAGCCCGCCCTTCCTCTCGGGCTTCAAGGCCTCCGGCAGCCAGTCCAGGCCGAGCAGGCGTGCCGCATCGCCGCTCTGCGAGCCGATCACGAGACCGAGCAGCATGGCGAAGATTGGCAGGGCCGACGGTAATCGTCCTGAAGCCCAGGCCTCGCGCAGGATGATGCCGAGCGGAAAGCAGACATAGTCGTAGCGTCGCAGCGCGATGAAGATCACGGCGCTGCCGA
Source organism: Allobosea sp. Tri-44 (assembly GCF_004123845.1). Taxonomy (GTDB): domain Bacteria; phylum Pseudomonadota; class Alphaproteobacteria; order Rhizobiales; family Beijerinckiaceae; genus Allobosea. Next base: position 30,502 of record NZ_NBDP01000036.1, read on the forward strand.
GCGCGATCGCGAGCCGGAACCGTGGCTTTGCAAAAGCGCAGGCCACAAAGCACAGGATCGAGCCCAGCAGTTCGGGCCGCATCGTCCACAGGACATTGTTGAAGAACGAGCCGCCGCTCAGGAAGATCCCAGCCATGCCGTTGTAGATTGCCGCGGCCGGACCGGGGAGCGATTCCTGATAAGTCCAACCGAGCCAGCGGCTGCCGGTGAACGCGGCGAGTTGCGTTGCGGAGGTCGGGAAAACGCTCAGCAGGAACCAGGCCGCGAGCGTGCTGGCCGTCGCCGGGATCGCGAGCCGCAGATAGCGGATGGTGACGTCGATCATGATCGGGTCGGATCTGCGCAGCGTCGCGTTGGTCACGACGAAGCCGCTCAGGACGAAGAACACCGAGACCGCGAAGGTGCCGTTCCAGGCAACGGCAAGGGGCGTATAGGCGAGCCAGTGCGCGCCAGGCTGCTGTTCCGGCACCAGCCACGGTGTCAGAGCCGACATCAGATGGAAGATCACGACCGCGACTGCCGCAACCCCGCGCAACCCGTCTAGATGGTCAAGCCTCTGGGTCACGGGCTTCTCCAGGCTTGTCGGCACCGATCCGTGAGCGCCACCAACGGTCGGAGAGCTCCAGGCGCCCGGCGCCGATCGCGAGCCACATGCCGCAGGCGAGCAGGGTCAGCCCGTAGAGCAGTGCGCCGAGGGCCGCGACCAGTGCGAGTTCGGCTGGGGCCGGCAGATGCCAGGGGGTGAGGATGCCGCGCAGGCCGAGCACGCCGGTCGTCATGACGGCCGCTGCAACAGCGATCTTCCAGAGATTGAGGAGCTGCTCGGCGATACCGATGGAGAGCAGGCTGCGGAGCCAGCGCAGATAGAAAACCGCCATGATCGCAGCCGCGACCAGCCGAGCGGCCGCCATGCCGACGGCGCCCCATTGCAGAAAGCCGATGACGACGGCAGGCGAGCGAATGGCGAGGTCGTAGAGATTGAGCCGGAAGATCACCTCAGGCCGGCCGAGCGCCAGGCTCAGCGAATACAGCGTCTGGAAATAGGGCGTCGCCATTACCGAGAGCGACAGCAGGCTCAGCAGCCAATCGGCGCCATGCCATTTCGGGCCGAGCAGGACCTCGACGATCAAATCCGATGTCAGAGCGATTCCCAGACTGCAAGGCACCGAAGCGAGCATGCTGAAGCGTGCCGCCTTGAGGAAGGCGAGCCGCAGGCGTTGATCTTCCGCCTTGATCCGGGCGAACGCGGCCATGATCGGTTGCAGCGCCGGCCCGATCAGACTCTGGGTCGGCATGACCGACAGGTCGGCCGCGACCGCATAGCGGCCGAGCGTCTCCTTGGCACCGCCGAGCCCGAGCAGGATGCGATCGAATTGCCAGTTCACCGCTGAGACGAGCTGGGCGCAGGTGAACCAACCGACGAAACTGGCAAAATCCGTCAATCGGGACAGCGACAAAGCCGGCCGATAGGGTGCGAGCAGATAGGAGATTGCGCAGCTGAACACGGGTGCGGCGACGAAATTGACGACCAGGGCCCAATAGCCGCCGCCGAGCAAAAGCGTTGCGATGGCAAGACAGAAGGCTGCGAGCTTGCCGCCGGTCTCAAGGAGGAAATTGCGCAGGAAACCGAGCTCGCGGATGAACATGACGAGGCCGGGGCTGGCGAGACCGCGTGCGATCGGTGCGAAGGCGAGCGCGAGAATGACCGGGACGAGCTGCGGATCACCGTTGAGCCACGCGAACGGCCAGGCGACGGCGAGCAGCACCGCGGAAATTGCGAGGCCGCGCAGGGCGCCGAGCGTGAAGCCGGTGTCGAGATGCGCCTTGTCGACATGAGGCAGGCGGACCAGCGCCTGCGTCACCGGAACCTCGAGCACCATGTCGACGATCGCGACGCAGGACATGGCGAGCGCCGTCAGGCCGAAATCCGCCGGCGTCAGCATCCGCGCCATGATCAAAAGCGTGAAGAAGTCGATGAACCGGCCGAGGAAGCGTGACGCGACCAGCCAGCCAGCGCCCTGGAAGGCCTTCATCGCCAGCATGGCGATCCGTCCTCGAAGCTGCGCGGCATGCGCTGGCGCAGGTCTCGGCCTGCGGCGACCGTTCTGAAAGTCGCCTGGATCACACGGCCTCCCATCAGCGGTGGAAGCCGATGGAGAGCCCGCGCACTGCATGAAAGGCCTCGACCGCCGTCAGCAGCGGCAGGCGCGAGCGCGGAAAGGCTCGCACGATCGCGCCTTCGCGCCAAAGCTGAGTGCGGATCGATGTCAGACGGGACAGTGCGCCGCCCGGCGGCGCGACGCCATCCCCGACAGTGCCGGCCCGGCCGAAATCAACGGAGCGCTCGCCGATAGCCAGCGCCGCGAGGTCGGCCTCGACCGGTCGGGTGACGGCCCGCCTGAGCCGCGGCCAGGCGCGGGCTGCATCGGCCATGATCGCCGTTCCGCCGCCGACGTCGTCGATATAGGCGAGGGCGCCGGACAGAAGAGGGTTGCCGGCAGCAGGATCGACGGCCCCGAAGGCAATGTCACCGGAGTTGCAGATGATCGCGCCGTCCGCGCCTTCGGCAAAGGATCGTACCGAAGGAATCGCCGGCTCGAACAGGCTCTCGATCAATTGCCAATAGCGCAGCACCGTCGAGCGGACGGCGAGGGGGCTGTAGCGGTTGCGCTCGACGGCAAGCCCGACGACGCGCGAGAAATGCTCCTCGCTGAGGCCCTTGTAGTTGCAGCGCGCGAGCTGGATGGTCTCGAAGCTCAAATCCGGCACGCCGGCTGCGAGCAGGCGCTGGGTACTGCCGTAAAGCCCCGTGTCGCACAGGATGATCCGCTTTGCGCCGCAGCTGGCTGCGGAAAGATGGCGTTGGAAGAGTGTGTTCTGCCTATCGATGTCGGCGGTGACGGCTGTACCGGCCGGCCTGTCGAGCATGGCGAAGAAGCGCTCTGGCGCGAAGGGTTCGTTCCATGACTCGAACAGCTCATAGCGACCGCCACCCAACGCGGTGGCGACGTCGGCAAAACTGCTGCCGCGGAATTCGCGCCCGAGTTCGTCGATCGCCGCCGGGCTGCGGGCCATTACGGCCGCTCTGGCTGCAACCAGGCGCGAAACCATCAGGTTCTCGCGCGGCATTGCGAGCGGCAGGTTCAGCCGCTCGGCGACCCGCTCGAACGCGGCCCGGATGCCCAGCCCCCCACGCGCGCAAAACAGCAGGGCTGCGTCGCCGCGCTTGCGGGCCTCGTCGGCGTAGAGCCAGATCGCCTGGCAGAATTCGGCCACGATCGGGCCGAGCACCTCACGCCCGAACGCATGGGGATCGCGAGCATATCCCGCTGGAGTGCCCGCATGGGCCCGTCGCCTTCGGATGATGCGGCCGAGCTCGCTCGCCCCGCCATGAAGGCGCGACAGATGGCGCTTCAGCTTCGGGCGCGGGAGGTGGAGCGTGCGCAGGCCAAGTGAGGACGGTACGGCGTGGTCGGCGAGCTGATCGTCGCCGACATGCAAGGTCCGGCCGGCATCGACCCCTTCTGCGGCAAGGACCGCATGGAAGAGCTCGCCGCGCCGCTTGGTCAGGCCGAGATCGGCGCTGGAATAAATCCGATGGAGGAGCTCTGGACCATGGAGATGGCTGACCAACGCGTCGAGGACCGAAGTCGGCAGCCCGATGTCGCTGATCGCGATGATGCGCCGGCCTTCTCCGTGACAGCGGCGCAGCAGTGCCGCGAGTTGCAGGTTCGGCCGTAGCGATGCCTTTTCAACATCGAGCTCGATCGCGAGCCGCGTCTCGCACAGCGCTTCCATTCGCGCCTTGGGCAAGCCGAGAATGGCGAGCTGGCGCGCGATGACGTCGCGCAGCATGACCTCGCCGTCCTGCTCCGCCATGTCGAGTGCGCGATAGGCCAGCCGCTGCGCCTCAAGACGGGCTTCGACCAGCCAGCTCTCCGACACCGGCAGGCCCTGTTCGGCCAGTCTGCGAGCGAACATGCGCTCGCCGCCGATGATACGAGCACGCTCCGAGCGAAGCGTGCGCAACAGCAGGGTGTCGAACAGGTCGGTCGAGACCAGCTGGATGCCCTCCAACAGCTCCGCCTCGTTCGGATGTGGCCAGCCCGGCATCATACGCTCCGTGCTCAGACGCAATGGTTGACACCGCCGTGACGAACCGACGGCTGCATGCGAAAACGCATGCCTTACGCAGATGAAGCAGGGACCGTGCCAGTTCAGGATGGTTGCTTCCGCACATCGCAAGCGCGATTGCTCATTCGAATCGCATTCGCCGCACGATTGAGCAGGAAAAGGCGCGGTGTGCCGGCGAGTTTTGCTTTCGGCTGATCTTGAGCGGGACTAGCCTCCTTTCACGTCCGATCAATGAGGCTCGGCAATGGAAGAGGTGATCCAGCAGATCGACGATGCCGACAGCACGGCCGCCGACCGCTGCGACGTCATCGTCCTGGGCGCGGGCGTCTCCGGCCTGGTCTCGGCCTCAGTGCTGGCCCAGCAGGGCTGCAATCGGATCGTTGTCGTCGACGAGTATCCGCATATCGGCGGCAACCACATCGACTGGTCGTCGGGCGACTACACCTTCGACGTCGGTAGCCTGATTTTCCAGGATGACTCGCCGCTGCTGCAGCATTTCCCGGAGCTGCTGCCGCTTTACGTGCCGATCCGGCCGCGTTGGGCAAGGCTGAATCCGCAACGGCTCATCACCGCATATCCGATCTCGGTAAAGGACGATATCCTGCGCGCCGGGCCGCTCGAGGTTGCTCGCATCCTGGCATCGGCGGCCTATGCCCGCCTTTTCAAGCGGCGGATGCGCAACGCCCGCGAGTTTGCCCGTCATTGGATTGGGGCCAGGCTGCTGCACCGCTCGGGTCTCGACGCCTACATGACCCGATTCTACGGCATTGCGTCCGATCAGATTGGCATCGAACTGGCGCGCAAGCGCATGCAATGGATCAGCGAGCACGCTTCGCTGCGCGCCATGCTCGGTCGCCTGCGCCGGACGAAGCCGTCGGCGCCGACCAATTGCCAGCTGGCGCGCCCGCGCGAAGGCTTCGCGGCGCTCTACGCCGCTGCGGCAGCGACGCTGTCCGCGCGTGGCGCCAGCTTCCTGATGGGGGCAAAGCTCGACCGGATCGAGAAACTCGACAATCGTTTCGTCCTCTTTCGCGAAGGCAAGGCGATCGTCGCCGATCGCGTCGTTTCGACCATCCCGATCCCGCAACTGCAGGCACTCTGCAACCTGCCGGTCTCGCAGGAGCTCGAGACGATCACGCTGCTGGCGCTCTATTTCAGCTTCGACGGCGCGCGCGGCTTCGATGAGGAAATCATCTACAATTTCTCCTATGACGGAGCCTGGAAGCGCCTGACGATGTATTCCGACTTCTACGGTCGCGCGCAGGGGCGCGAGTATTTCGGCGTCGAGGTGATCGCCAACCATATCGGCAAGTCGGTCGCCCAGGCCGAGGCGGATTTCCGCAGGCATGTCGCGGCTAACGGACTCTTCCGCGGCGATCTCAGGCTCGAAGGCAGCCAAATCCTCGACAACGCCTATCCGATCTATCGCAATGGCGCTGACGAGAGCGCCGCCGAGGCGGTCAAGGCCCTGAAGGCCTTCGGGATCGAATCCCTGGGCCGCCAGGGCGGTTTCAATTACCAGCCGACGGCGCGCGTCTCGACGATAGAGGCCGAAGCGGCGCTGCGGGGCGCTCCTTCGGTCCCGGCACGGTAAATGCAGGGCCTTCGCGCCCAGCGACGTGGAGGCGCGAGCGCAGGCGAGTTGGCGGTCCGAGCATCGTGATGGGCCCATGCGTATCCTCCATTTGCTGAATCACACGACGCAGTCGAACGGCCATGTCCATGCGGCGGTCGACCTTGCCTGCGAGCAGAGCCGGCTCGGCCATATCGTCGCTGTGGCCAGCGGCGGTGGCGATTTCGATGCGCTGCTCGCCCGCAATGGCGTCAAGATTTTCATGATCGACCATCGGCGCAAGGCGGCGACGCTGTTGCGGTCCGCCTGGGCGCTGCGGCGACTGGTCGGCACGTTCAGCGCCGACATCGTCCATGCCCATATGATGACGAGCGCCGTGCTTGCCTGGCCGATCTGCAAGCTCGCCGGTATCCCGCTGGTCGCGACGGTTCACAATGAATTCGAGAAGAGCGCGGTTCTCATGGGGCTCGGGACCCGTGTCATCGCGGTCAGCGCCGCGGTCGGCACATCGATGCGCCGGCGCGGCATTCCGGCCGCCAAGCTGCGCGTCATTCTCAACGGCACCATCGGTTCGGCCCGCCTGGCAAATCGCGCGACCACGCCGATCGCGCTCGCCTCACCGAGCTTCCTCTTCGTCGGCGGGCTACACCCGCGCAAGGGATTGGCCGATCTTTTCGCCGCCTTCGATCTGGTCCATCGTCGGCATCCGCAGGCGCGCCTGCACATCGTCGGCGATGGACCCTTCGCACAGATCTACCGCGACATGGTCGCCAATTTGTCCTGCCGCGAGGCCGTGCGCTTCGAAGGCAGCAAGGCTGATCCCTTTCCCTGGATGCGCGGCGCCGATGTTTTCGTGTTGCCGTCTCATGCCGATCCCGCGCCGCTCGTCCTGCCGGAAGCAAGGGAGGCGGGCTGCGCCATCGTAGCGACGCATGTCGATGGCATTCCCGAATTACTGGAGGGCGGGGAGGCGGGGGTGCTGGTGCCGGCCCGCGATCCCGATGCGCTTGCCGCCGCCCTGTCCGAGCTGATCGCAACCCCTGATGCGATCAGTCAGTGGCGCGAGCGAAGCCAGTACCGGATCGACCATCTGAGGATCGCCCGCGTCGCCCGCGAGACGCTCGACCTCTATGATGAGGCGATCCTGCAATTCGGCCGGAGGGCCGGCTCGGCGCTGCCCCGCACGAATTGAAGACGCTGGAGCTGCTTGCGGCAGTCCTGCCAGCCACACGGGAGATGAGCCATGCCGACCATGCCATCCCGCCGAACGCTCCTGCGCGCAGCCGCGGCCCTCGCGACAGCGGCAGGCGCCCGGTCCACATCGGCCGACGCACAGCAGGACGCGCCGGATCCGACGCTCGACCGCACGCTCATCTTCGATGAATCCTTCGCCAGCCTCGATCCGGCGATCTGGCAGGCCGGCCCCAAGGCGACCACCCATGAGCCTGGCTTCTATGGTCGCTCGGCCTTCAGCCGGCGCGGCGGCGAGGAAGGCTTCGACCCCTATGCGATCGTCGCCGATCCGCTGGCCTCCGGAGGTCACGCCCTCGCGATTTCGGCCCGCTATCTCGGGCGGCCGATGAACGTGCCGGCCTATTACGGCAACGCGCTGCCGGAGTTCCAGTGGATCTCCGGCAATCTCCAGACGGCACGCAGGGACGGCACCATCCTGAGAGGCTGGCGCAACGGCTATTTCGAAGCGCGGATGCGGTTCCCGGCGCATCCGCTGAGCTTCCCTGCCTTCTGGCTGATGAACGGGCGCAGCATCCTTTTCCCTGCAACCAGCGTCGAGATCGACATCGTCGAGCACAAGGGCTGGGAACACCGCCTCTACGGCGCCTATTTGCACGAATGGGGTCAGCCGGGCGAGCGGCACGAGGGGGTCGGCGTGCCCACGGAGGTCGATCTCACCAGCGGCTATTTCCGCTATGGCGGGCTGATCGACGGTGATCGTTGCGTGCTCTATTTCGAGCGCAAGCCGATCCGCGACCCGAGGACCGGCCGCGCACTCGACTGGCGGATCGGTCGTGCGAGCGAGCTCGATTCACAGGGCGACGTTTTCTGGCCCCTGATCACGCTCGCCTTGCGGTCGGACGTCCCATTTCCGCGGCCACTCAGACCGGAGGACCGAGAGGCGCAGTTGAGGGTCGACTACGTCCGTGTCTACGGCAGCTAGAGCATTTCCGCGTTTCTCCGAATCGCAGAAATGCTCCAGGTCCTTGTTTTATCGCATTTTCTTCACGCGAACCGGTACCCACTTCGCTGGAAAATGCTCTAGCCGCAGGGCTTGGTGATCCGGCGCGCTCCGATGAAGCTTGCCAAATCGATCGACAGCGGTGTGCGGAAACATAAATCTCTGACTCTCTCTGCGGAGATTTCCTCGAAATATCAATGGGTCTCGGCTTTGCGCACTCGGTGATCTCTGACTCGCCTAAGCCAGATACCAGACTCGATCTTCGGCGCTTCGCAAAAGCCTGACTCATCGAAAAATGCTCCAAAGTTTTGCTCTGCGGAGGTCTTCCAGCGCTGCCAGTCGGCGTCGGGAGCGGCCGATCGCCCACGTCCTGGCTCGCACGGCGTCAAAAAAAGCTCGTCCCCATTGAGCCGACTTTCATGAAAGTCTGACCTCGAATGTCCCACGCGTCGGAGAACGGTGGCTCGCAGTAATCAAGTGACGTTAAAAGCGGCCTCTTCGGCACAATCCAAACAGCGCTTGCCTCCGCGAGCTCATAGCCTCGCTCAAGTCGACGCGCCTGTTGGCTCGTCGCCTCGATGCATCGCCGTTGCACTGCTGGGGCTGCCGAAAGCGCCGTTAAGACCGCGTGTTCGGAACCGAACGATCACAGGATGGCTCAAACCTCAAACCGCGGATCACGCCAAAACGCGCCTCGTGGATCTCAATTAACGAAGAATTTCGACTCACAATTGGACTTCTACTCACAACTTAGACTCAATAGATTTGCTAAACGAGAATACGAGACTCAGCGCAGAGATCGAGCCTGTCGGTCCAAGGCCGGTAAATCGCGACTGTCCGTCTCCATCAGGCTTGATGATGATCTGAACAGCCGAGTGCAGGATTTCGGCGCACCGCTCGGCCGAACGCTCCATCGGATCAAGCGACAGACGACGCTCAGCATGTCGGGTGAGATCGGAGGGCCCGATAGCGCGCACCAGGCCCCCTTCAAGGCACTTCGCTCCAATCGGTCGGGCTGCAGCCAATGGCCCACCAAAGCAAAAGGTGGCTGTCGAGCTGGAGGACAGGGAATGAAGTTTCTTGTGCCGAATACGATCGGTGATGTTGCTGGGGCCACGATGCACCGACTGGATTCCGAGATCAGAAGAATAGGCCTACGGCCTGACGGGAGGGGCGCCTTGCGAGAGAGATGGCCTCTCGTAGCTCAGCTGACGGACAACCTTACCTCTCGGGCCGCATTTTCTCAGAAGTCAGACTCCTAGCTGTCCTCAGCCGCAAAATTCAGACTCACTCAGCTGGCCTCCGGCGATGGAAATTCGGCTAGGGTCTACGAAGGTGTGCGCGAGGATCCAGTGTCGAACCTGTATTCCTCCGGATCGAGCCACGCCTGGGCGATCAACTCCGAGCACGACTGATATCGTCCGGCAAAGGCCATTTCTGGAGAGAAGCATGTTCACTCACGTCATGATAGGCAGTAACAACCTGGAGCGGGCTCGCGATTTCTACGATGCCACATTCGCCGCGTTGGGAGGCGAGCCCGGCGAGATGGATGCGCGAGGCCGGCTGATCTATGCCCACGAGGGCGGCCGGCTAATGATCACGAAGCCGATCGACGGCAATCCGGCGACCGCGGCCAATGGTGGGACCGTCGGTATCGCCGCTGCGAGCCGTGACCATGTCCTCGCCTGGCACAAGGCCGGCACCACGCATGGCGGGACGGCGATCGAGACCCCACCCAGCGAGCGCCCGAACGGAGCCTTCGTTGCCTATCTTCGCGATCCCGACGGAAACAAGCTCACCGCGCGCTCCCAGCCGACGAAGTAGACGTTGCCTCTTAGCGAAGATGTAATTGCGCGCCGGCCGCGTAAGGAACAGACAGCTACGACATGAAGACGAGTTCTGCTCAAATCGATCTATTTGACGACGCGCCGGGTCACCGGGAGGCGCCCAGGCCGGCACCGAGGAAGCGCCCGGCCGCGGCACCTGCAATGGCCGGTTGGAACGATGAGGAAGCAGCTCAACGGCTGGAGCAAAGCGGTCGCTTCCGTATCCTCCGGAAACTGGAGCCGCGCCCAATCATCCCGCGCGCCCAAAGCGTGTTTCCAAACCTCGCGGTTCTTGTCGACACCGAGACGACTGGTCTGCACCACGCCAAAGACGAGATCATCGAAATTGGCGCGGTTGCATTCACCTACGATGATGAGGGCGTGATCGGCGATGTCGTGGGCGTCTACAGCAGCCTTCGTCAGCCGTCGGAACCGATCCCAGCGGAAATCACGCGACTGACTGGGATCACCGATGAGATGGTTGCTGGGCTCGAAATCGACATCGCAGCGCTTAATGCGCTGGTTGAGCCTGCAGATCTAGTTGTCGCCCATAACGCCGCATTCGACCGGCCGTTTTGCGAGAAGCTCTTCCCGACCTTCGCGTCGAAGCCCTGGGCATGCTCCGTTAAGGAGATCCTATGGACGGATCTTGGCTTCGAGGGAAACAAACTCGGTTACCTCGTTGGTCAATCCGGTTTGTTTCATGAGGGGCATCGAGCGACGGACGACTGTCACGCGCTTTTGGAGGTTCTGGCGAGACCGGCAGGAGATGATGGCGCTCGGCCATTCTCTGCACTTCTGCGATCCAGCCAGCAGTGTCGGGTTCGGATTTATGCGGAGAACGCGCCCTTCGACATGAAGGACCATCTCAAAAGCAGAGGCTATCGCTGGTCCGACGGCAGCGACGGTCGACCCAGAGCATGGTGGATCGAGATCGATGAAGAACTCCGAGAGGACGAGTTCCGCTATCTGCGTACCGAGATCTATTGCTGGGAAGACGCCGAGCCGCTGACATTGCGGCTCACGGCGCTCGATCGATATCGCGCGTAGCCGTCTGCTACGTGAACTACTGGCGTGGGGGGCGCACTCCGGAGCTAACATCAATGGCCAACCCAGGGTGGCGGCGCAGCGAGATGCCTCCTCGGCAATTTTAAAGCTTACGCGGAGGAACGACGGCCGGATCGCGCCTTCCTGACATTCGGGCTTTGCCATTAAGCGGACATTCCAGCGCACCCGAGGTCATCCGGCTCCGTGGCGGAGATCACGGGATTTTCGGTCTGCAACGGCGCGGCGGGAGCTGCCGCGCCGTCTCGATCAGATATCGGTCTGTTCAGACAAGATTAGAGCGTCATCGACCTCAATTCCGAGGTAGCGGACTGTGCTCTCCAGTTTCGAGTGGCCGAGCAGCAGCTGGCAGGCGCGCAGGTTTCCAGTGCGCTTGTAGATCAACGCGACCTTGGTCCGCCTCAGGCTGTGCGTGCCGTATTGAGCGGGATCAAGACCGATGAGCGAAACCCAATCATCAAGCAGGCGTCATATTGACGGGTTGTGACGTGGTCTCCTGTATGGCTGCGGCTGGGAAACAGCCAGTCGGCATCCATGGACGGCCGGCGACGGAACCAGGCGGTCAACGCTTCGCGCGTTGGATCAGTCAGTTCGAAGGGCACGGGTCGGCCCGTCTTCTGCTGGACGATCGAGGTCCGCAATCTCACCGTGCCGCCAAGCACGACATCGCTGATGCGAAGGCGAACAAGGTCGCAGCCGCGAAGCTTGCGGTCGATCGCCGGGTTGAACATGGCGAGATCGCGGACGCGATGATCGTGCTGAAGCCGGGTTCGGATTGCCCAGATGTGACGTGGCTTCAGCGGAGGCTTTGGACCAATCAAGCGTCCCGTAATCCAGGCGGGACGCTGAGCGACTTTGGGCTGCTCAATAAGCATAGTGCATCCTCCTCAGGAGGCCGCATCCAACCGCAGCATACCACCGTCGATGAGGTTTCTGCGCGTCCAAGCGCCGGCTGATCGCGCAAACCGCACATGCTGACCTTGGTGCGTCAGCAGCACCTGACCATTGGAGTTCCCCAGTATATCGCGGGGCTGTCGTAGTTGGCCTGCTCACCCGATAACCTTTTGGAACCAGGTCGAGCTGATCCAGACGTCTCCCTTGCGGGCATACTCCCGGAAGGTACCGACCTCCTCGAAGCCGCATTTGAGGTGAAGGGCATTGGATGCTGCATTGGGTTGCGCGACGCCGGCAACCGCCAGATGTACCTCTTCCGTTCGGAGGAGCTCGAAGAGCGCGGCATAGAGCCGTGCGCCCAGGCCGGCTCCGCGGCGGTCCGGCTGCAGGTAGATACTGGTTTCGACCGTCGCATCGAAGGCGGGCGTCGGCCGATACCGGCTGCTATAGGCGCAGCCGAGAATCCCCGCCGCGTCCTCGGCGACGAGGAGGCGATAGGGCCCGGCGCCGTAGCCGTCGAACCAGGATTTGCGCCCCTCGACCGTCTGCAGCTCCGTTGTGAACATCGCATGCGTATGCGCGATGTAATGATTGGCGAGCGCGACCAGGGCCGGCAGATCGGTCTCCCGCGCGGCTCTGATCGAGATGTCGTTTCTGACCATGGCGATCGCCCAGTCCTGCCTCGGCTCGTCATCAGGGATTTTCGGGTGAGCCGAGCGTCAGGATGCGCCGCGCGACCATTTCTGCAAGTGCGGTCTCGTGCGTCACCATCAGAAGGCTCAGCCCGCGCTCGCGGACGGCTTCGATCAGGATCGCGAAGACGTCCTTCTGACTGACGGGATCGAGACGCGAGGTCGCTTCGTCGGCGAAGAGGAAGACCGGGTCGAGCAGCAGCGCGCGCAGGATCGCGAAGCGCTGCAACTCGCCACCCGACACCTCGTTGGGGCGACGATCGAGCAGCTCCCGTCCGAGCCCGAAGCGCGCCATGCTGGCCTCGGCCCTCGCCCAGTCGAGCCCATGCAGCTTCAACAGGTCGCCGAGGCTTTGCCGCACGGTCTGGTGCGGCGCGAAGGCGGCCGGCGGGTCCTGATAGAGCTTCTGGAAACGGGTCGGCGCCAGGCCGGCGGCGCGTTCCACCGCTCCGTGGTCGGGCGCGACGAGGCCGAGCAGGATGTTGCCGACCGTCGTCTTGCCGCAGCCGCTGGGGCCGACGATCGCGACGATTTCGCCACGCCTGACGGATACGTCCAACCCCTCGAAGAGGGCCCGCTCGCCGAAACGCTTGGCGAGCCCGCGGGCCGAGACCACGGCCTCGCCAGCCGCGGGCAGCGGGAAGCTCGGCCATTTCGCCGGGTCCGCCGCGATCAGGGCACGGGCGTAGTCGTGGCGCGGCGCTTCGAGAACCTGTTCCGCGGGCCCGAACTCGACGAGCGCGCCATCATGCATGACCCCCACCATGCCGCCGAGCGCGCCCGCGACCGCAATGTCATGCGTGATGGTGAGCAGCAGGCGGCCCTGCTCGACCTCCTGGCGCAGCCGCGTGACCACGCCGTCGCGCAGCGCCGCATCGAGCCCCTTGGTCGGTTCGTCGGCGATCAGGAGAGAGGCGCCCGCGGCATGGGTGACCGCGATGGCGGCGCGCTGGCACATGCCGCCCGAGAGCTCGTGCGGATAGGCCTGGGCGCGATCGCCCAGCCCGACTTCGGCGAGGTCCGAACGCATCCTCGTCGTGGTGTCCGCCGACCCAAGGCCGTGCAGGTATTGGTGGACCTCGCCGACCTGCCCAGCGATCCGCATGGTCGGATCGAGCGCGAGCCAGGGCTCCTGCGGCAGGATGGCGATCGTCCGGCCCCAGCGGGCCCGAATCTGCGCCGGGCTGCCGGCAAGGAGATCCTCCCCGTCCAGCGTGATGGCGCCCCGAGCCGAGAGGCCGGTCGGAAGGCTTCCCATGATGGCATGAGCCACGAGGGATTTGCCGGAGCCGCTGGCGCCCAGCAGCGTGACCGGCCGGCCCTGCGCCAGCGTGAAGGCGACGTCGCGCACGATGGTCGTCTCGCCCGCCGAAATCGCGAGATCGGAAACCGTCAGGGATTGGAACCGCACGGGAGCGTTCATCGCACATCGCTCCGCGTCGCGAGCTGGAGTCCCAGCACCAGCAGGAAGATCAATACCCCCGGCATCAGCACATGCAGCGGCGCCTCTGCGTAATAGGGCAGAAGCTCGACGACCATCGCGCCGAGCTCCGGCGTCGGCGGGCGCAGGCCCACGCTGATCGCGCTCAGGGTCGAGATCGCGATGATCGCGGTCGACATGGCGAAGGCCGACAGGGTGATCAGGATCGGCGCGATCTCGGGCAGGACCAGACTGCGCAGGATGTAGCCTGTGCCGAAGCCCAGAAGCTGGGTCGCCTCGACATGCGGCTGCCTCAGGACGCCGGCTGCCGTGACGCGCGTGACGCGATAGAACTCGATCCAGAGGGTTAGCGCGAGGCCGAGATAGAGCGGCCCGAACGTGCCGGGGGCGAAGGCGAGGAGGATCAGGACCAGGAGCAGTCCCGGCAGGGCGAGCAGAACGGTCGACGCCAGGTCGAGGATGCGCTCCAGCCAGCCGCCGCGCCAGGCGGCGAGAAGACCGAGCAGGATGCCGGGCAGGGCGGCGGTCGCCACCGTCAGCAGCGCCATGCCGAAGGAGAGCTGGGCCCCGTAGGCAAGGCGGACCAGCATGCTCCGCCCGTAATGATCGGCGCCCAGCCAATAGTCGGCCCCCGACGGAGCGAGGCTGGCCGCAAGATCCTGTTCGGTCGGGTCGACCGAGACGAGCAGCGGCCCCAGCAGGGCGAACGCGGCCAGCACGCCGAGCAGCGCAATCCCGGCCCTGCGCGAAGGCGTCAGCCAGGCGCGCTGCGTGATGGGAACGAGGGTGGCGTCGGCGATGCTCATGTGCGTTTGGGCCTTGGGTCGAGCCAGTGGCAGGCGAGGTCGACCAGCATTGCGATGACCACGAAGAGCAGGCCCATGGCGAGCGCCGTGCCCTGCACCATCGGCACGTCGCGCGCGATCACCGCATGGACCAGCGCATGGCCGATGCCGGGGATGCCGAACAGCGTCTCCACGACGACGACACCCTCGATGAGATAGATCGCCTGCAAGGCGAGATAGGAGATGACGGGGATGGCCGCATTGCGCAGCACGTGCCGGCGCACGACCACGGGCTCCGGCAAGCCTTTCAGCCGCGCGAAGGCGAGATACGGCGTGCGCGCCACGGCTGCCACGGCGTCGCGCGCGACGCGGCTCGACACGGCCGCGAGCCCGAGTGCCAATGTCAGGGCCGGCAGAGCCAGATCGCGCCAGGTGCCGTAGCCCGCCGGCGGAAACAGACCAAGCAGCATTGCGAAGACGAGGATCAACAGCAGCCCAAGCACGAAGGGTGGCAGCGAACGCAGGACGATCGCGCCCGCGAGGGAGCCGTTGTCGACCCAGCCGCCGCGCCGCAACCCGGCCAGGAGGCCGATCGGCGGGCCGAGCAGCAGGGACAGCACGAGCGCCGACCCGGAGAGCCAGAGCGTGGCGCCGAGCTGAATCCGCAATTCCCTGGCGATGGACAGGCCGGTCACAACGGAGTGGCCGAGATCGAGCCGCGCCAACTGACCGAGCGATGCGCCGATCTGGACGAAAAGCGGCTGATCCAGGCCGAGTTCGCGACGAACGACCTCGGCTGCCTCCGTGATATTGGCGTCCGGTCCGTAGCGACCGGCGGCGATCCGCATCGCCGGATCGCCGGGCAGGGCGCGCACGAGCACGAAGCAGAGGATGCCGACGACGAGCACCACCAGCCCGGCCTGGAGCAGCCGGGCGAGAACGAGACGCTTCATCCTCACTGCGCCCAGCGGATAGAAGCGAGCCCGTAATTCACCTCGAGGGGGTCGATCCGCAGGCCAGTGACGCGCTTGCTGGCGACGATGGCGAGCTCCGACCAGGTCACAGGAATGCTCGGCAGTTCGCTCTGGAGGATCGCGATCGCCCGCTTCTGCATCGGCGCGCGCGCGGCGGGGTTGCTGGTCTGCGCCATGGTCTCGACGAGGGCATTGAGCTCGTCATTGGCCCATCCGGTCGCGCCCCAATCGCTGCCGCCGGATTTGTAATCGTCGCGCAACGTGCCAATGGCATCGGGCACGAGGGAATAGAGCCGGGAGACTAGGCCCATCTCCAGGGTGCCGTCCTTATGGCGGGCGGGGATCTCGGAGCTGTTGCCGACCGAGACCTTGGCGTCGATGCCGACCTGCTTCAATTGCGCCTGAATCGCCGTGGCGATCGGCGGCAGCTCCGGCCAGCTCGCATAGGTCAGCAGCGTGAAGGAGAAGGGCTTGCCATCCTTCTGGAGGATGCCGTCCGCGCCAGGCGTCCAGCCGGCCTCGGCGAGCAAAGCCTTCGCGGCCGCAAGGTCGCGTTTCAGCGGCGGCAGTTCAGCGTTGTTCCAGCCCGCCAGCGCCTTGGGGAAGAGCTGTGTCGCAGCGAGATCGGCGTTTCGGAGGATGACCCGCGTGATGCCTTCGCGGTCGAGTGCCGCGCTGATCGCGCGTCTCACCCGCACATCCGTGAACAGAGGTGACGCGGCGTTGACCTTGAGCAGCCTCGTACGGGGGATCGTGGCGACGCGGACGTCGAGGTTCGGATTGCGCTTCAGCCGTTCGACCGACACGGGCAGCATCGAGAAGACGAGATCGGCCTCGCCGCTTTCGGCCATGAGAGCCCGGGTCTCGCCCTGGCCGACCGCCTGATAGCTCACCTCGTCGATACCAGGCTTTGCGCCCGTCCATTCCGTAGCGGCTTCGAGCTGCATGTTGAGCGGCGGTGTCAGGCTCTTCACGCGATAAGGGCCCGAGCCCACTTTCCGCTCGACCTTCCCCGAGGATCCGATCGAGGACGGGGCGAGAATGATGGTGGTGAAGTTGACGAGATAGGCCGGCAGCGCAGCGAAAGGCTTCGACAGGCGAACGACCACGTCCTGTCCGTCAGGTTCAACGCTCGCGACCGGCGCCTGGCTGAACACGCCGGCGCCGCCATGGACCTTGCGCAAGGTCTCGGACACGAT
The DNA here is from genome assembly GCF_004123845.1 of Allobosea sp. Tri-44. Taxonomy (GTDB): domain Bacteria; phylum Pseudomonadota; class Alphaproteobacteria; order Rhizobiales; family Beijerinckiaceae; genus Allobosea. The sequence continues at coordinate 47,279 of NZ_NBDP01000036.1, forward strand.
CGCCGCGGTGACAGGGCGCCCGTCGTGAAACCGCGCCGCTTCGCGGAGACGGAAGCGCCAGGTCAGTCCGTCCTCGGCGGCGGACCAGGACGTCGCCAGACCCGGCGTCAGCTTGCCATCTGCATCGACGGAGACGAGCGTCTCTGCCACCTGCATCCGGCTGAAGATGTAGCCGGACTGCGCTGGATCGATCCCGGCGATCTCCCAGGGGCCGACGACCTTCAGCGGCTTGGCCGTGGCGAGGCCTGTCATCGACAGCACCGCGACGGCAATCGCAACCCATTTGTTCGACACAATAAGCTCCGTGAAACGTTATAATGTTGCGATTACCGGTGTCGCGTCGACTATGCAAGGCTTAGCGGGCACATCATGCCAGTGCTGCTCTTTGCAGGCTGTCTGTGCGTAGCGGCGCCTCTGGCGGCCGCAGCGGTTGCATTGACCGCTCTCGGAGCAGGCTTGAGACGACCAGGTTTTGAGTGGCGCTTCAGGACACGAACGGCAACTGGCACTCTTTGAAAGTCCGGCAAATGCCCTAGCTTGAGCTTTGCCGCGAGGCGGCGGCCTATCGTAGACTCTGCCTCAGCCACCAAACACCCTGGCAAATCCCATGGGGCGGAGCGACCATGACAGGTCCTCTCAGCGAAACGTGGCATCGGCTGACCAGCGCAAAAGCCGACTTTGGAATTCCGTCTGGAACCGGACGCAACACCTCAGGAGCTGGGTTGACGATGTAGCTGACAATCACCGATGCGACCGCAAACCCGGCCCATCTACGTCCGGAATTCTCAAACCCATGGTAGGGCCGCATGATGCAGCGAAGGAGCAGGCTTGCGTCGCCATCGGATCTCTGTGCTGTACCCCATCAGGCGGTTCGCAGCGCACGAAGCTGGGCCCTCAGCGAGGCGGGAGTGCCATCATAGCCGGCAACGAGCCGAGCGATCACGTGGTCGTCCTGCAGGGCGCGGCTTCTCAGTCCTTCGACCACGCCAGGCCTATCGTCCGGCACGTCGCCATGGCTCAGTTTCGCGATCAGATCGAACTCGTCGATTTCCAAACGGTAGCCTTGAATCGCGCGTCGCCAGCCTTCCCAAAGCTGCGGCGCGAGCTCCTCCAGGCGCCACCCGTCTTGCGGCTCATGTGCCAGGACCAGATCAGCGATCTGCGCCTGCAGCGCCTCGTCGGGCATGAACTCCAGGCGGCCGCGCATAACGAGGCTCACATAATTGTAGGTCGGGGCGGTCCGGCTGCGATCGCGGTTCGCCCCCTGGAAGCTGGCGTTAAACCAACTCGGCGAGATGGCGGCACCCGGCCCCTGCACCAATATGGTCACGGGCGTGCCGGGTGTCATCAAGGGGGCGATCGGATTGACCCGCGCCAGATGAAATTCCAACGCTCCCGCCGCGGCGCGGCCGTCACGAAACGTGAGTGGTGCCTGCGCCACCATCGGTCCTCGGTCGCCGTTCACCATGAAGGTGGCGAAAGGGAACGTTTCCACCATGTCGTGCACGAGGGACGGGTCGGCGTGCTTGTACTCCGCATAATGCATCTTACTGACTCCTTGGTTGGCTGAAAGATCGCAGAGCGCTGCCCAAAAAATGAGTTAGCGGACGGTCGCTATGTGGCGCCCGACGTGACCGCCTCGGTGGTCACCATGTCGACGTGTCGGACGAGGGTGCGGTGAACGGGGCAACGGTCGGCGACCTTCAGGAGTAAGGCGCGCTGTTCGTCCGACAACGTTCCGTGAAACGCGATACGCCTCGTGATGCGTTCCATCCGCCCCTCACCGGCCGCGCAGTCGTCGTGATGGATGCGGTCATGGCTGAGGCCGATTGAGACGCCTTCAAGGGGAATGCCTTCCCGTCCGGCGAATAATCGCAACGTCATGGACGTGCATGCGCCAAGAGACGCCAACAGCAGGTCATATGGCGTTGGGCCGGCGTTGACGCCTCCGGCGCCGACGGGTTCATCCGACGCGAACTGGTGCGGACCTGCTGTAATTTCCTGCAGGAACTTGCCCTCCGTCGACCGAACCTTCACGGTTCCCTCGACCTGCGGATCGGCGTCCGGCTCGTCTCTTCGATCGATGTACCGGTCAGCCCAAGCCGTGATCATACCGGCCACCTGGTCTGCATAGCTCCTGTCAGCCAGGAAATGATCGGCGCCATCGAGAGCGATGAACGACTTGGGATGCCGGGCGGCGTCGAAGATATCGCGCGCATGATCGATGCCGACGACATCATCGGTCGGCGAATGCAGCACCAGGAGAGCGCGCTTCAGGTCGGCCAGGCGCTTAAGCTGATCCTGGCCCCGAGAGGCGGCGATGAAGTCGCGTCCGATCACGACCGAGCGACCGCCGATCGTCACTTTCGCCTCGCCGCTGCGCTCGATCTCATCGAGCCCAGGTCCGAAATGTCGCAGCGCATGGGCCGGATCGAACGGCGCGCCGATCGTCACGACCGCCCTTGCACCGAAAATGCAGCCGGCCGCCGCGATGACGGCGGCGCCGCCCAGCGAGTGCCCGATGAGGAGGGCGGGACTCGAACGCCGCTCGGACATGTATCGCGCGGCCGCCTTCAGGTCGTCGATGTTCGCGGCGAAATGACTGTCGGCGAATTTGCCCCCGCTCGCACCGAGGCCGGTGAAGTCGAAGCGCAACGTGCCGATGCCGCGGAGCGCGAGCGCCTCGCTGATCCGCCGAGCGGCATGGCTCTGCGAGGAGCAACTGAAGCAGTGCGCGAAAAGAGCGTAGGCCCTGGGCGTCCTGGCAGGAAGGTCGAGGACGCCCGCTAAGCCGATTCCGCCAGAGCTGCGGAAGGACACTTTTTCAGTTCGCATGTCGTCTTTCCCGTGTTGTGGGTCGTTCGCGAAGAAGGCTCGCGCGACTCGATCGACGCCTCCAAAACTCTATGCTTGATGCATGTAAATGAACCGGTAGTTGAAGTCTATGCGCCCCGCACATATTATCGAGGGATGGACGCGATTCGGGACAGAAACGTATTCGGCGCGCTCGCCTTGATGGTCAGCGACGATATCGTTCGGGCGGCATCATCGTTCGCTCCAGAAGCTGGACCGGCCGCGGCGGCACTGGCGCTTCTCGATCACGAGCCCGGCCTTTCGATCCGCACACTTGCCGCTGGGGTCGGGCTGTCACATGCCGGCACCGTACGTCTGGTCGACAGGCTGGTTTCCGATGGTTTGGTCGAACGTCGAGGTCACGCAACCGACGGACGCACGAGGGCGCTTCACCTGACCATGGCAGGCCAGCGGGCTAGCGCGGCCTTGCTGGGAGCGCGCGACAATGCCCTCGCGCGCGGGCTTGCGGTATTGAGCCCGGAAGAATTGGTGACGCTGAGCGAGCTGTCCGGTCGCGTGCTGAGAGCATGCTTGCGCGACGTGGAACACGCCTATCACATCTGCCGGCTGTGTTCGTATGGAAGCTGCACCAACTGCCCGGTCGAGGACGAGCTACGCGAGCGCGGATCGATCTGAAGCGCCGGCCCAGCTCGCGAGTTGCAGCTCGGCGCTTTCGCTGAAGCGATATCGATGACTTAGGGCCATCGACTGACCCGACCGCATGACAACGTGCGATGCGGGCAGTCCACTGCAGCGCCATCCCATCCCCAGTCAGAACGCTTACGGCGAAACTAAATATGCATGGCGCATAGACATTGGCCTTCCAATTATGTATGCTTAGCGCACACAAATTGGAGATCGACCATGAAAAACATGACTCGCAACCCCGCTTCCGCGCAGTCGACGACGCCCCTCGCCGTTGCGTATTCCGGCCATGCCGTCGCGATCGGGCGGGGCGTCGCGCTCGCCGGCGTCGTGATCCCCTTGGTGATGATCGGGATCCTGAAGTTCACGCAGTACGAGATCGACGCCCTCAAGCCGCTGATCGGTGCCACGCCTTGGCTTGCCTGGCTTTACGTGGTCTTCGGCTTCGCCGGCACCGCCTACCTGTTGGGTGTCGTGGAACTCATCACCGCCGCCCTCTTCATCGCCTCGCCCTGGTCGGCCAGAGCCGGTATCGCAGCTGGTGCGTTGGGTTCGCTCGCCTTTGCCACGACGAGCTCGACACTGCTTGCATTCCCGATCTGGGAGCCTACGGCAGGCGGTTTTCCCTTCCTGAACTTCGTCGGCACCTTCCTCATTAAGGATATCGCCCTCCTCGGCGTCAGCCTTGTCGTGCTGGGCGAAGGCTTGGCACGCAACGGCATCGGGACGCGCTGAACGCGCCCCATCGATACGTTCAAACGACGTCACGCAGTGCGAGGCGTCGTTCGTCCCGAGATCACCGAATAACGGGCCGGCCGACCGATCAATGAAAGTTTTCTCGCACACTGAAAATGACGCGCACGGCATCTGTGGCGACCTTCGATACCGAAGGGCTGCCACCGATCGCTCGGTATCGGGCCCGCGCTATGCCGTGAAGGTGGATCGAGATGGATCTCAATCAGATAGGCTACTTCGTCAACTTGGCCGAGACGCTGAACTTCACCGCTGCCGCGCGGCTCAGCGGCGTGTCGCAGCCCAGTCTGACGCGGGCAATTCAGCGCCTGGAGGAGGAGTTCGGCGGGCCTCTCATCTATCGTGATGGCAAGCATAGTCGCCTGACGGCGCTCGGTCATGACGTCTACGCCGAGTTTCGCAGCGTGCGGGTCGCGCTGAGCAACGTACGGGAGCATGCCGAGATCGCGACATCGGGTCGACGGCGCGTCCTAGACATCGCCGTCGCAGCGACGGTCGGTCCCGGCACCTTCGCCGCATTCTTCCATAGCGCCATTGGCCGACTTCCTTCCGTGGTCATCCAGGTGCATGCGCTTCGACACGGCGAAGGCTCGGACGATGTGCTCTCGGGCAAGTACCACGCCTGCATCTTGCCGAGGGAGCCGCGAGCCGACCGAAAGCTCGATGTCCTTGCCTTGTTCCGGGAGCGTCTGCTGCTGGCCTGCTGCAAGGACCATCCGCTTGCCGGGCGCGACGTCGTGAGCCTGGATGACGTGGCGGCCTATCCGTACGTGGATCGGCTTGCCTGCGAAGTCCGCCGCCAGGTCGCTGGACACTTCGTAACCCGCGCCAACGTCATGCGTCCGCGTTTTCGCGCCGAGCGCGAGGATTGGGTACAGGCGATGGTCGCCAGGACGTTGGCAGTCTGCATCCTGCCGGAGCGGTCCGTCGTGATGCCGGGATTGGTCACCCGTCCGGTGGACGGCCTGTCCATCGAACGCGAGTTGGTTCTGGTCACCGTCTCCGGTTCGGGCACCCCAGTCGAGATTCGCGAGATCGCGCAAATGGCGTCGCGGTACGACTGGACCTGACCGACGCAATTCGTCTCCGTTGCAGCGTATCAAAACTATACGCCCAGTGCATTGGAAGCGTTTCGCAGTGAATGTCATCATGAAGTGAGAAGGAGAATTCCATGAAACGCACCGCGATCATCGCAGGCATTCTCGGCCTGGGCTTATTGGCGGCAAGCTGGACGAACAGCGAAAGCCAGGCCCCGAGCTCGGACGCCAAGATCGCGCTGCCTTCGGCCAAGCTTGTTTTTAACGAGAACGGAGAAGCTGCCCTTCCGCGCGGCTACCGCACGTGGGTGCACACCTACACGGCGTGGGAACCGATCACCGAGTCGCTGCTCGATGAAAAAACGACCCAAACACCGGAGTTTCACAACGTATATGTCGAGCCGAACGCCTACAGAAACTACATGCTGACCGGCAAGTGGCCGGAAGGTACTCTCATCGTGAAGGAGTTCAGCTTCACGAGCACCGACAAGGCCAACTGCGACGGGCCGCCTGCCTATCTGTGCAATGCCTGGTTCGGCAAGGTCATCTTCCAGCACGGCTACACCGGTATCGCCCTCATGCTCAAGGACACGAAGCGTTATCCGGCGGAAGCTGGTGGTTGGGCGTACTTCTCCTATGGGCACCAGCAGCCGCCCTACAAGGCGTCGTCGGCTCCCCATGACCGGGCGCGGTGCGCGCAGTGCCACATCGATCGCGCGGGTCCTGCGCTGGATTACGTGCTTTCGACGAACCAGCCCGGCTTTAGCCGGCAGGGCGACGACGCTGCGAACAACCTCGCGGCGGCATTCCCGGACTGATAAATCCAGGCAGACAGGAAGACCCTACTTGGCGCGCCTGCCTCGCCGACCAGCCAGTTCGTGAGGAATCGTGCTCGTAGGCACAATTGGCCAAGAACGGCTGTGAGCGCTCAGCAGCGACTTTGCTAGGCGTGTCTGTAACTAAACTCAGTCCGAAGGACACAGCAATATGGATCGCCGCGACTTCCTAACAATGTCGGCCGCCAGCCTCTTCACGACGACAACTTCGAGTGCCGTTCATGCGGCGGCGACCCCTGTGCGGACCCAGGCGCCGGGATTTTACCGGCTGGACCTCGGCGGCACTGAAATTACGGCTCTCTCCGATGGCTCAATTCCCGTTCCGCTGGATAGTCTGTACTCTAACACCACGCCCGCTCGCGTCCGCACCGTGCTCGATCATGCCTTTATCGGCTCGCCGGCAGATCTTTCCGTTAACGCGTACCTGGTCAACACTGGCGATCGGCTTGTTCTGATCGATGCCGGCACAGGCCGGTTTCTCGGCCCGGAACTGGGTCTCCTGCCGGCCGCGCTTCAATCCGCCGGGTATTCCCCCGATCAGGTCGACGACGTGATCCTCACGCATGTTCACGCGGATCATTCAGGCGGGCTGATCCTCGACGGCCGGCCACTCTTTGGAAACGCCACAGTCCACGTCAACAACCGCGAGATCGGCTATTGGCTCGACCGGGGGCAACGCACCAAGGCCGCCGACCGGGACAAACACCACTTCGTGGAAGCGGAAGCGTGTCTGGGCCCTTACGCGGCAGCGCAACGTCTCCGCGGGTTCTCCGACAATGCCGATCCATTGCCTGGCTTCGGCTCGATCTGGCTGCCTGGCCATACGCCGGGGCACAGCGCCATCGTGGTCGAGAGGGGGACCAGAAAGCTTGTATTATGGGGGGACGTCACGCATGGCGACGTCGTCCAGTTCGGCGAGCCTAGCGTCACGATCGAGTTCGACGTTGATCCGCAGCAGGCGGCACTAAGCAGGGCTAAAGCGTTCGCGGATGCCGCCGAGCATCGCTACTGGGTCGCAGGTGCGCACATCGCCTTTCCCGGAATTGGGCATGTTCGGCGCGAGAAGGATATGTTCGGCTGGGTGGCAAAGAATTTTAGCCGACGCGGCTTACTGTAGCGGCCGTCCACGAGGCTGCTAGATACCATACCTCGGGCGCGCCCTCCTTTCGCGTCCGCGTCACGTCAGCGCCACAAGTGCCAGACGCTGGTCCGGACGAGATGCGCCAGAAGCGGAACTTGGGCCATTGCCCGGAAGCGGACGTTCCGGAAGGAACCAGATGCCGAATTGGTCACCGCCGAAAGACAGAATTGTCGGATCGGGTTGAATGAGGCTGGGTGACTTTGGTGCCGTCTCGTCTAAAAACCAATTTGTCCGCGGCCTCGGCTAATCGCCTGCCTGCCGGACGGTCGCATAATAGTCTCTGCGCGTGATTGGCGGCCATTGGATGAGTTTAAATTCTTTCAACAGCCTAGCCCCGTAGGTAGGTTCGACGGTGCGCGCCCAGAAAATCAGGCCCAGCACGTGATGGTAAATTGAGGTGACAGAGGTCTTTCGAGCTAGGGCATGATGTGCAGGACCAAATTTGGGGTGTCTCAGGTAGTGAATGTGCAGCCGAAGTTCGTCCTTGAATTCCTTCATCAGCCGCGGATGAGCGCTATCCACGAGCATCCCGAGGACCACTTTTCGGTCACCCGGTCCGCGGATGACGGTCTTGCGCAGATTGGGGCGAAATCCAGCTTGGTTTAGAATTTCGAGGATCTTGTTTCTTACCAGCCGTACAGAAGAACCAAGGCGCTTGTCGGCGCAGGAAAACACGATGTCATCTGCATATCTGGTAAAGCGCATGGCAGATTCCTTCGCCAGATCGGAGAGACCTTGGTCGACATCTCGCATCACCAGATTTGAAAGCATCGGGCTCGTCGGAGCTCCTTGCGGCAGAACACCAACGTATGGTGTCTGGTAGTACTCAACCGCTGGACTGACGTAGCGAGCAGAGGGGTCTTTGGCTTGCCTCGGCCGCTCCGCCGTCATCGTGCAAAGGCGGGCGAGTTCCAATGAAAGGATACTTGCATATCCAAGCGACCGGAAAACCCGGTAAACGGCGTGCTCATTAATCGCGTGGAAGAAATCCTGAATATCTACCTTAATCAGCCAAACAGCCTCGGTATGGCGCCGCGCCGCGAAGACCGGATTGGAGTGTGGATGGTAAGCATAGCTCCCACTGTGCGGTGGGACGTGCTTCAAGATGTGCCGAACGATCCAACTCTGGCATTGCGCGAGCTTGGGCGCAGGGATGCTGATCATTCGGACTTTGCGCCGACCTGGCACGCGCTTCCGCATATAGAAGTGCGAGTACAAGTATGGGCCGCCTTTGCGCGCCACCACCCTTCGCAAGAAACCGTAATTCAAACCCGTCGCAACGCTCAGGTGATTGAGCGTAAGCAGTGGGAAAAGATTGATGTTGCGAGACCAAATTTGGCTGATCGCTCGGCTGGCGTTCTCAAGCACCAGCGGATCGATTGCTAGTCCTTGCCCGGCCGCAACGTAGTGTTGAGGGCTCGTAATGCGCATCTACTTCGGCCCACATAGGTGGGGGAGACAGCGAGCAAGGCCCAAGACACCGCCTGGTTTTGCTTGCTGCCTCGCGCAGCGCGAAGGCTCAGCTCCTTTTGACGAATGCCGGAAATCCCGCATCCCGGGTTGTGAAACCCGGCACCGCTTGCGCGGTGCATTGCTAGACGACACTACGGAGCCCTCAACTGGGTTGGAAAATAGAGCTCATCGTCTTGGCGGGCAAGTATTAGCGCCCCGTGCTTTGCTGCTTTCCACCGCAATTCGCGCCGTCCCAGTTTGGTCAGTCGACGGGTCGGAGATAACCATCCGGCAATTGACGCCACTTCCACAATTTCGGTGACTCTGGCGATTGGGAGGCGCGTTCGCGCGGAGAGGCCTTCTATGGACTGCAAACCGCTTCTCACGGCGTGCAGAACAAGCATGGTGTGCGTCCACACGCTGCCCGATTGCTTGTGCAAAATCTCGCGGGCATTCCTAACACCAAGCAATTCTGTCGATTGCTTTACAACATGGTCCGAAGTGTCCGCGACTTGATCCAGCTCCGACATTAGCGTGCTCCGGCCTTGAAAAAGCGGCCGCCAGCCGTTCAGCGAGCTATGAAATATCTGGGGTGCGTTGTTCGGAATGCCGTGAGAAAACGCGATTAGCGAGCCGGTGGCGTTAAACCCCATCGGCCACTTTGATCCCTTCGGATACTTTCTGCACAGATCCTCGATGGCTTTGAGGTCGGCTCCCATGAAGGTCTCACTGACGACGGGACATGCCGCGTAGATCGTCAATGTTGGCTTGAGGCGATGGTCAGCCACAGTCTTGGCACCCCATTCTGCGGCTGAATAGCAAACGACCTCGAATTCAATAAGCCCATATGACCGCCAACTCTGGATGCTCGCTACATTTCCGAAAGCTTCCAGCATCTCGCAGGCACGCTTACCCGAGCCGATGAAGTCAGTGACGATGACAATTTTTCGGACCCGCTTCGCTCGCAAATCATCGGGCCCAGGATGAGATAGAACTGTAGCTGGATTGGCATTGCGGAATTTAGATATCAGGGCAGCCAGGATCCCTTCGCTGCCAACATCCTGCCTATTAGGCGACACTAAAACCGGCTGGACGCCATGACCCCTGGCTCGTCCTCGTTCAGTCTTTGGGAACAACGGCAACACATTGCCGTCTGCTTTAGCCATCTCTCGCTCGGCGTAGAGCGCGATCACCTGACCTGCTTCCCTCGCGCAAGCGGCGATCACCGCGAGTTGCGTGGTCATCTTTGAATTGAACTCGCTGGCACTAATTAGCAGCAATCCATCGAGCAACTTCTTTGCTATCGGCTTGTCAACAGTATCGAAGTTTTGCAGCCAAGCCTCGCCTGCAGCTGTACCCGATAGAAAGCTCATTGTGGTTTCATAGTCCCAGTCATGCGAACTCGCTCCACGTTCAGCGGTACATGCATCTCGCCCCACATGAGCGACTTATAGACTCTGAACGTTGGCGACGCTTTCGACTAGTGTGCCACAGCCCGCCTCGGGTTAGCGCTCGTTGTTTTCGGCGGCGATCGATCGAAAAGCTAACGTCGGTGCATACGGGCTTACGGCTGGCAGACGACATAACCGACTGCTCCGATTTCCGCGCAGGCAGAAAAGAAGCCCATCAGGATCCAATACAGCTGAACGAAATTCGGCCTGAGCGGATGACCGTCAGCGGCTTGCGCAAAGCCATTGGCAACGTCGGTACGGCTCAGCGAGGAGGTAACGATAAAAACCCGGCGGACGACATCAGGCGCCCCGACCACTTGGCCAATCTTGACCTCAACCTCGTCGCGTGCGCCGCCGCGGATGTACCGAGCGATTGCGGTTATCGCTCCATCATTCCGATAGCTAGTGTCCCAGCCTTCGTATTTGACCGCCATCACATCTCCGGCGAGGTTAAGCCGGCCGAGATTCTTGATGCCCTGACCGACGGCATCATGAAAGGCGGATGCGCTCAACGAACGATCGCCGTGCTTGGCGTGATAGAAGCTGATCGTCGCCGGGGTCGTCTCAGTCGCGACGCCGATAAAATCGGCCCATTCGTCGCCGAGATCGTCGCAGATGAGCACGTCCTCACGCGCAACGCTGTCCACGACAGCGCGGAAGACCGAACCTTGCGAGAACTCGGCCTGTCCGTTCGCGAACGATCCCTTCTCGCTTGTGGCCGCACCGAGCGAGGGATTCGCGATGAGGTGCCGCAGGAACATTTTTCCGCCGCCGACCAGCGCGTCGTCTCGGAAGAGCGTACCGTTCACATACGCTAGGCTGAGATCGTTGAAGAGGACAGTAAACATATCTTCCTCATCAACGAATCGCGAAAGGGGTATGCGATCTTCATCCGCGCCAAGCCCAAGCGCAGCATCTTCGACCATCACATCGGTGAACAGAGGCTTCTCAAGTTGCCTGAGAGCGATCCGGGTTTTGCCGATCCGGAGCGCGCCAATCCTGTTGCCCCCATCACGTAGATTCAGGTCTCTACCATCCACTGCGATCTCAAGGGTCTGATCAAGATCCGCGACGATGGCATCGACTTCTGGCTTGGTGAGTTGCTGCCATGCTCCACCCACCTGACGCACCAGTCGCACTGGCTCCTCGGCCTCAAAGATCGCGTCCGCCAGCTCCATGGTGTCCACGGCGAAGAAGGTAGGATGCACTTCACCCTTGACGTGCGATAAGTCGATCGGCCGTGCGAAATTGCGGATGAACGAGGATGTTTCGCCCGCATCTGCACCCAAGAGCTCAATGATCTCACCAGCCCATTCAACTGCCGCCTCATAGTCGGCACGGTCAGAGCGCAGCGAGATGCGTCCCGTGCTGGGCGTAGCTGAATAGCTGCCGTCCGGTCGGCGCACTCGATACCCTTGAGGAATGAAGCGTGTGGCGCTCGATGCTGCGATGGCATTCTCTAGGTCGCGTGCTTCGAGCGTTTTCGATCGAAGCGCGAATTTCGACGCAGTCATATTTCGTAAGCTGAGCTTCTCGAAAACCGCGTCGTGACGAGCGATTGCGCGCTCCACCCGCGATCTCCCGATCGGCTCAAGATAGAGCCGCTTAAATTCAGACGTCAGATCCAGCCCAGATTTGAACAGTGCGATTAGGTCACCCTTTTCTACGAGCAAAAGGAACCCGTGGACACGATCAGCAGGTCCCGCTTGAAAGAAGGATATCGGGCGGTCGTAGGCGAAGCAGATTGCGGAATAGTGGGCATCGCCGAGCGCAACGCGCTCGGCCCGGAAGATCGGACGCGACGGGCTGTCGGCATCGCGTTGAAGCTGAACGAAAAGCTTACGCACAGCATCCTGGGTTATGCGAGTGCGAGTCCGGCCCCGGAAGAAGTATGCTACGCGGGCAGTCCGAAGCTGATCAAGCATTCCCAGTTACCTTATGAGCGGGCGACATTCCGCGAACGAAGCCGACCTTGCGCCGAGTATTCCCACAAGACCCACATTGCGGGCGATCGGGAGCAGCACGGGCAGGTTGTCAGAGGCTTTCGCGGGGATCCAAACTACAAACTTTGCTTGCATCGCGGTGGCCGGAGATCCTAAGTCGACCGTAGCCAGCTGACCGGCACCAGCTTGATGTTGTCCCGCCATCTTTGGACCGTGGAATCTCGGAACCAGTCCTCCAGCAGTTCGACGTGGTCCATCACGATGATCTGCATTTCGGGGTAGTGCTCCGCGCAGTAGTCGAAAAGAAGCCGATACAGCCGGGCGACGGCGGCCTGGTCCTCATCACTCTTACCGTCGATTGCCCCAACGTCGCGCTCGGGTGGGTAATGCGCCTGCGACGGCTGATCGAGTATCAGGAACGCGGGAACTGGCCGCTTGCGTGCCCGGAATAGGCCGTGGATCGCGAGATGGGCGGCGACGTGGTAGCCGACCCAGTTTTCGCCGCTTCCGATCTGCGGAAGGGCCAAGGGGCCGTCAATCGTGTCCGCGACGACGGTGAGGTTCTTCCGATCGAGCCGCAGCGTATTGTCGCCATGTTCGAGGTCCAGCAGGCGCGCGTATCGGGTGAGATCGCGTCCCACGAGGCCCAATGCGGTGGTAAGGCGTTCCTCGAGCGCCTCCTGGTCCAGCAGCTGTTCAAGCTCGGACACCTCGGCCCGGGCCCGCGCGATTGCCAGCCGTATGCCCTCGTCTGAGGCGACGGTCCGCGCATTTTCGAGGTAGTAGCCGATCCGGCCGGCGGTACGAGCCTGTTCGGTGAACTGGTCCTGCTCGATCCTAAGCCGTTCGTTTTCGGAGATCCGCGCGAGGATGTCAGCCTGGACTATCTTCAGCTGTTCGTCGATGGCGTTCCGGCGGGACTCGAGTTCCGCCTGCCGGGCTTGGAGGCGCGGATTGTCTCGGCGAACCGACTTCAGCTGGCCCTCAAGCGCGGTGAGCGACCTGCGAACCTCGCTGACAGACGGAATAGGGATGGCCAAATGGCTATCGCAAAGTGGGCAGGTCTCGGCGTCGCCACTGTCGTCGGCGAGCAAGCCGATCGACGCAAGGCGGGCCTCCTGTTCTCGGGCCTCGACCTGAAATTCCGACGCCTCGCGTTCGAGCCGTTGGACGTCGGCGATCTCCTCGCGCATCTCTTGCATTTCGCCGCGTAGACGCCGACGGCGATTTTCCAGATCAGTCAGGTCCGCAGCCGGATCGTCATTGCGCGCGTAGGCAAGCTCGCGGGGCGCCGCAGCGGTGGCCAAAAGGGCGCGCAGATCGGCAGGAGTGTCGGCGAAGGCGTTTGCAGGCAAGAGGCCGACGCGCTTCGCTTCCTGAAGGAGCGACTGGGCGGTGCCGGATGCCTCATTCGCTAGAGCGCGAGCTTCGGCGTAGTCGCGTTCGAGTTTACGCAGGCGTGCCCGAGCCTCGTCGTAGCGCATGCGTTGCAAGTAATGATCCTCGCCCATCGCTCCGACGAAATACGGCAGCGTGTCTTTGATGTGAGAGGGGATGAACTGTTCGCCCTGGCGATGGAAAAGCAGGCGACGATTGGCAATTTCATCTTGGGCTTGAAGGCAAAAGAAGATCGCCTGGCTGGCCGAAGCCTCCAACGGTGCTCGGGTCGATCCGGGTTCAGGAACGTGCTTGTTCTCGGCAATGCCCAACACCATTGAGAGCTGGGCGCGCAGGCCATCGGCGGTCACGTTCTTGGCGAATGGCTGAGAGGTGTCGGGGAATCCCACCACCCCGCGCTCGAAGAAAATCTCGTCGCTAGCCTTGCCGGCCGGCCCCGGATTGCGCCGAGCGATCAGGATGCCTTCGCCGTCGCGGTCCAAGAGGATCGCGAACCAGGACACGCTGCGTCGAATCTCCCCCTCCGGGATTGTGCATTCGCCGCGGCCCCAGCAGTAGTCGACGATGTCGAGCAAGGCTGACTTGCCCGTCTTCGAAGCCCCCGTGACGATGTTCAGCCGACCGAGGACGAACTCGACGTCGCGGCGCTCGCCGGCATGGGAATAGATCGCGATGGCTCGCAGTTGCAGGGTCACGGCGTCACGCCCATTGTCTGGAGGATTTGGACTGGCGCGCCTTGGTTGGCAAACCATCGTCCGAGCAAGCCGGCAGCACGGCGGATATCGTCGACATCGGACGTCATCACCGCCGCCTTCGCCGTAAGCCTCATCGGCTTATCGCCCGTTCGCAGCCCTTCCGCGCCCACCGTGAGGGCCCTATGCTGCGCGAGGAAGAGCAGGGCTTCGCGGCTGATCGGTCGAAGGCGCAGGGTGCGTTCCGGCAGATCAGCGAGCAGCGCCTCATTGTCCGCCGACCACGTGGCGAAGGTCGTGTTCGCCCGGCCGGGCAGCGCGGCAAGGGTTGGCGGGTGCAGCACCAAGGGCAGGATCACAAAGCTTAGGGGAAGCGGAAATGCCGCGGCGCGGATTCGTTCGTAGTCCTTAGTGGCGCGAGCGATTAGCTCACCACAGAAGGCGGGGTTGAGAAGCGCCGCTTCCTCGGGAGGGCGATCGCGCCACGCCAAACTCCAACGGGAGGCCATGGCTAGACCTTTTCGACGGCGCAAGCCGTCTGGTAGTCCGGATGCCATCCGACGCGCAGTTCGTTGGCTAGGATATGGTAGGAGCCGACAGTGAGGAAGCGTTGGCTGACCGTTCGAAAGGGGAAGCGGGCGTCCGCCTCCACCCAGCTGTAGAGTTCCTGGCCGGCCTGGCGGCGCGCCGTATCGGTGGATTCTTTGTCGACTATCTTGTCGCACATTTGTTGAAACCGCGGCTGCCACTCCTCGATGAGAGTCAGCTCGTACTTTGCGATCTCGCCGTCGAACACCAGGTGCTCGCGGACCCATTTTGACCGTTGAGTGAAAGCCCGGTAGTAGTCTCGCTTGGCATACTCGATGCGGTTTCCACCGACGCCGACCACCTTCAATTGGTGGACGAAGGGACGCCCCTCGTAGTCGGCAATGTCGTCAGTAGGCGGATCGACGTGTTCTTGGTCGGCGACCAGAGCATCGCGCTTCAGGCCGTCACGAATGTCGTCAAGCTTCGCCTCGACTTCCAGCACTGATATCGTCTCCGCGGGGCTGGCCATGAGCGCTTTGCACACGCGCGGCCACCACCAGCCCTCCAATCGCTCCCGAGCGATTGCGACTTGGCCACGGGGCGCAATCATACGCAGGTCCCTTTCGATCACCTCGCCCAAATCTGTCAGCAGGGGCTGATTGTCGAGTATCTCGATCGAGCTTAGGAGCGAAATTCGCATGGTCGGGCCGAGCGCCAGGAACGCCGCGTAGGCCGCCTTCAATTCCTGATTGCCCCCCGCCTCCGCGACCCTCTCCAGGAGGGCGACCGCCGCTTTGGCGTCGCGCGCTTTTCCGACCGGATAAGCTCCCGCCGGACGCAGCATGGCGGCTGCGCTGTCGTCGGGCGCGGAGCCCGTGGTCACCAAGGCCAAGCGGGTACGCGCGGGGAGGGTCGGATCTTTTGTGGCGGCTTCGCTCCAGACGCGTAGCGTCTTCCAGAGGTCAACACTCTTATCCGTGAGACTGGCGACCCGATTGATGTGGTGTTTCGCCTGAAGAAGCTCCTGCGCCGTTCCATTGGTTTCGAACGAGATATCATCCAATCGTTCGATGCCCACTTCGACGCCAGCATCGACATTCACGTACCTCAGGCAAAGGGCCAGCGCTAAACGGGCCTGGTAGATATAGCCCGCGGCGGATGGCGCTGCATTGAAGTTCGTGGGCGGATCGGCCAAGCGGATACCTCTGAAGATGCAATTTCACTATTTTTCGTTACTTTGCAATCTTGAGTTGCGAGTTATAGCATCAAATTGGGCCTCGAAGTCCCCGCCGCCTTGCAGAAAACGTTCGGGGTCGAATTCGTGGGCCATTGACGCAGTCTCAAACGCCGCAATCTCCAGCTGATTGTCGCCGCTCCTATCTTGCTCACCTCGCCCAGCGCGCCTCTTTTGTTCCATTGTGGAGGACACGGCTACGGCGAGCTTGGGGTCTTCGTCAGAGAGCGAACTGGAAGGTTCGCCGCTGTAGATCTCTCAATATCGAGATCGAAGCCGTTCCGTAGGCTGGCCCAAAATTACCCGTCGCATATCGCGCAACCGCAAAGCGGACGTTCCCAACATCTGGTTTGGGCCAGCTGCGGAGCCTCCGATCCTGGCGGTCGCTCAACGCTCCGGCAACTATAGGTCCTTGGGATCTGCACCGCGGCTACGGTGATCTTCTGCTTCGCGGTCCGACTGGATACGAGCCTCGATCAGCGCCGTTTCGAGGAAGTAAGCGAGGGTCTTGTAGCTTCGCGCATTCGCATCAGTGACCAGCGCCTCGATACGACCGACAAAGTCGTCGGCACGCCGCAGCGGGACCAGCGGTACGCCTGATCCGCTCGTGAATCGATCCGGCATCCCCACCCTCCCGTCAGTCAGGATAATCGCGCGCCAGTTCGTCGAACAGGTCTTCGGCGGCTGCGTCGACGCCGAGCGCCGCGGCTATCTCACCCAGCGAAACAGCTTGCCCGCCATGGCAACGTTGAAACGCATAGGCCGCGCGCTCGTCGGCGAACCTCACCCGAAGTTGGCCGGTCGTTCCAAGCACGGAGCCGATCTCCGCATCGAGCTGCCATTCGGCGAGCCACGCCTCAATCTCGCGCAGGCGGCTGTGGAAACGCGCTGCATCGACGTCGACGAGCACATGAAAGGGCCGAGCATCAGTCATCGCGTCGCTCCCCGCGCGGATGAATGAGCGATCAATCCCCATCCGGCTGATATTCAACCTGGGAGAACAGGAGGAGGCAATATGCCGATCTCGATCAGTTATCGTATCACCGAACGCTTCGGCTTCTCGCTCAACCTGCGCGATGCGATCGCGCTGATCTTCTGGTGGCTTTGAGCCCGCGGCCGCGACAATGTGGCGGCGCCTCATAAGAGTTTCGGATGCCGGATCTCGACGACGAAGCCAAGTACGGCAAGGGCCCGGACCTGACCGCCGATGCCGTGGTCTTCCATCGCAACGAGATCGCCCTCGTCCGAGCCTGACGATGAAAGCGTCGCCGGTGTTTACCTTTGTCATGTTGACCGAGCCTGCGTTTCGCAAAGCTAGGTTGCCGGCTTATGCAGGGTCAATCGGCGCGGAGTTTCTCATTCTAGGTTGGGAAGCCGTCCATACCCCGTCAGGCCGCACACTCCCTTTTTCGATCACGGCACAGTGTGCGTTTTAACCGAAGGTCCAGGTCCGACTCGACTTGCGGTTAAGGATTGGTAAAACACACACGCTGTGGGGGAATGCCTATGCGTACGTTTTTTGTGCTGGGTGTATTGGCGGCATCGGCTTTGCCGGCCCTGGCGCAGTCGCCTGCGCAGTTAGAGGCGCAAAAGCGAAAGCAACACGTCCCCTACGTTCGCGCCGCAACCGATTGCGTGGCCGCTGTTGTCCGCCGCGATGATGGCTTCGATGGCGCTGTCGCGTATGACAGTTTTCAGCCGCTGATCAATCGCGCTGTGTCGACCTGCTCGCAGTCGATCTCGGTGATGATTTCGACACACGACACGATCTACGGCTTCGGTGGCCAAGCCTTCTATGCCGGTCCGTATCTCACTGATCTGGAGCGCGCCGTCCGCGTGCGGCTGGCCAGCCAGATCGCGACCTCCCGGGCGAACACAGAGCGTATGGCAGCCGAGCGACAGGCTAATGAGGAGCGGGAGCGCGCAGAGCGGCAAGCCCGGCTGGAAAGGGAAAAGGCCGAGCGGGAGGCAGCTGCAGCGCATGCCGAGGCTCAGCGTATCGAAGCTGAGACCCGCGCAAAGGCGGCTCGCGCTGAAAGGACTGAGCTTCTGGAGAAGACCCGAGATCTTATCCGGACGAAGACGCTTGCCTGCATCGGAAAGGAAGGAGCCACCATGCTCCTGACCGATGAGAAGGCAGAGGTTGTCGCGAAGGCGGCCATGATCTTCTGTCAAAACGACATCGATGCGCTCGTGAAGGTCACCACTGAGTTGGTGGAAAACGAGTCCGGCGGGCCGTCCGATCGTTCTCTGGTACGAAAGATCGCTGAGGATCGCGTTCGTGACGTCGTCACCGCTTACGTCATCCGGTCGCGCGGCGATCTGATCGGGAAAAATCTGAAGGAGCAGCAGGCTCCTTCGAAGCCAGCCGAGAGCTCAAGAAACTCCCCCACCCTGTAGCCGGGCGGCCGCGCCGGCGAGAACAAGACGGTACGGAAGGGCGCCCTATGGGGTTCAGGTTTCGGCGTTCCGTTCGTCTCTTCCCGGGCGTAAGGCTGAACTTCAGTCTGAGCGGCGTGAGCGTAAGCGCTGGCGTCCCGGGCGCGATGATCAATATCGGCCCGCGTGGCAGCCGCCTGACAATGGGCCTGCCCGGCACCGGCATTTCCTACGTCCACAACCTGAGTTCGCCTCGCCCCACCAAACGCCTGCCGAGCCCGGTCGAGGTTTACCTGGGACCGCCGGCGACGCCCGAGCCGATGCATCCAACCTCTGAGCCGCAGCCAGAGCCATTGGTCGGGGAGATCAAAAGTGCCGAGGTGGCGAGCCTGACCAGCCCCGACCTCGAGGGCCTCAAGAAGCTGATCAACGACGCCGTGCATCAGAAGGCCTTGCTGCAGGGCGATCTTACCGAAGCGGTTGCGGATCGGCGTCGCGCCTGGCGGAAATTGCGCCGCCGCGAACAGTGGCCTCTTCGCTTGCTGATGAAGTCGTCGATCCCGGCCGCGCGCATTTCTTTCGAGGAAGCGGAAGAGGAAGCCTTGAAGGTCGCGGCGGCGATTATAGCGACCGAGATCAAGGTCGAAATCGATCTCGACGATCAAACCTGGTCGGCATGGGCGGAAGTCAGAAAGGCATTCGATCGCCTCTCGCAGACCGCGAAGTTTTGGGATGTCACATCGTCCGTCCACGTCGACCGTTATCGGACCCGATCCGCTGCTCACCAAACGATCACGCGCACCCCGGTCGGGTTGAGGACGGTCTTCGATGGCATCGTGGCAACACCGGGCGGAGGGCACCGTTTCGAAAACGCCAACGGTGGCGATCTCGACATTTTCCCAGGCTTTATGCTCATCAGGGATAAGGCGAGCAGCGACTACGCCCTCATCGACTTCCGCGACCTGGCGGTCGAGACCTATGGCTGCCGCTTCATCGAGAACGAAACAGTACCGCCTGACGCCGAGGTTGTCGGACACGCCTGGCACAAATCGAACAAGGACGGATCGCCCGACCGACGATTTGCGCAGAACTTCCAGATCCCGATCGCTCTGTATGGCGAGATCAGGTTCAAGACCCGGAATGGGGTTGAGGAGGCGTACAACGCCAGCCACTGCGGCTCTGCGCTCGCATTCGGGCATGCGATCTCCAGCTTCCAGGATGCGCTTCGGCGGCAGGTAAAGAGTTCGAAACCGGCCGTTGGACCAGCGGCTGCGGGTGAGGGACCTCAGAAAGATCCCAGCGCACTGCTGCCGGCTTTACCGAAGGTGCTGGGCGCCTATGAAGTGATTGCGATCCCGGCGCTGCTTGCCGGACTGATTGCTTACGGACCGGCTTCCAATCTTGTGCGACCGAAACCGGCTTCGGTTCCAATGGCCGTAATTTCGCCGGTTCCGGCTGTGACCGTAGCAAATGCTGAAAGGCCGAGCACCAGCTCGACCCCTGTGTCAGCGCGGTCCCAGGCCGCTCCAAACCAGCCAGCAGCCGCGCCATTGCCCACGCCAGTTTCAACATCCGCTCCTGCTGCGGCAGCGCCGACCGTAGTCGAGAAGATGGTCGTCAAGCAGAACGCGAACGTCCGAGCTAACCCGGATCGAGCTGCCGCGTCGCTGCGGGTTGTACCGATCGGAACGACTGTCTCGGTGTTCGAGAAGCGCGGCAGCTGGATCAGAATTGGCGACACCGCTGCCTGGGGCTGGACACACACCAGCCTGCTACAACCGTAGCGGAATCGCCAGGAGACTTTCCGCGCGCGGACAGCGACTTGGTACGTGTCCGCGGAATAGGATCAACTTGCGGCGATTGGAACGCGCGTCTCGCGCCGCTCGTGCACACGGCGCCAGTCGAGGCCTTCGAGCAGGGCCTGAAGCTGCGCCACCGTCAGCCGCACGACGCCATCGGCGATGGCGGGCCACTGGAACTTGCCGTCTTCCAGCCTCTTGGAGAACAGGCAGACGCCAGTCCCATCGAAGTAGACCAGCTTGATCCGGTCGGCGCGCCGCGCCCGGAACACATAGACCGTGCCGGAGAACGGATCGGCGCCCATGCTCTCTCGAACCAACGCCGCCAGACCCTCCGCGCCCTTGCGGAAGTCGACCGGCTTCGTCGCCACCATGACGCGGACCGCGCCGGTCGGGCCGATCACGAGCCGGCCTTCAACGCGCCCAGTACCGCGGCGATCGTAGCCGGAGAAGCCCCGTTCTCGATCGTCACCTTCACACCAGCGACGTCGATCTCGATCGCCGCCGCGCGCCGATGTTGTCGACTGCGCCGCTTTCGGTGCGGCGATGCTGCCGGCGGCTCCGCGGCGAGAACCGGTTCGGGAGCGACGACAGCCGGCACGAAGGCCGGCACCGCCTCCGCGGCCTTGCGCGCCTCGCGGCGCCAGGTGAACAACTGCTGCGGCGACAAGGCATGGCGACGGGCAACGGCACTCACCGTCGCTCCAGCCTCGAAGCTCTCGGCAACGATCCGCGCCTTCTCCTCGGCCGACCAATCTCGCCGCCGTCCTGCGCCCGTAAAGACCTCAAACCGCCGAACCGGCTCCTCGACGCTCGATTTAAGCGTAAGCTCTGACATCGTCATATGTCCAAGCCCTCCCGGCTCGGAACATCAACGTTCAAGTCCCAGCACAAAAGGTGGGGCTGGCACACCGCTTACGATGTGCAGGCAGCCCGACCTCGTGGACGAGCCCTCAGGCCTGCGCTTATGGCCTACTCCTATTCTCATCCTGTTATGCAGGACCGGTCGAGGCCACGCGTTGGTTCGGCCCAACTCCCAGTCCGGCCTGCCGTCCCTTCACCAACGCCGACGCAGCGCGTTGAGGACGCTCAAATGCTTCGCACAGCCGCGACAGTCGAGACACGGCTCGTTCGACAAAAAACAGGAATGCGTCCAACCAAGAACATCCGGGGGCACGCCAGAAACCTCCACAAGTTCCGTCGAGGACAGGTGCGCGGCTGGAGCGTCGACACCAATGCTGCCTTCCTGGAGCTTCATCAGTTTGCTGATCGCCTCCCGGAATTCGGGATTGCCGTCCCCATTGATATGATCCTCTCGTACGGAGCCGATCCAGATTGTGTCGATACCGCAATGACGCAATGCGACTGCTGCCGCGAACGTGAGTAGCAGCTGATTTCGGTAGGGCCACCACTCGGGTGTTGGAGCACCTGGTAGGGCTGGCGTTCCGACAAGGGTGCCAGACCCAAGCGACGACAGATCGATCTGTACAGTCTCCAGAGGAAGGCCAATCTCTTGCGACACCATTCGGGCGGCTTCGCGCTCGGCGGCTGCCGGCCGCTGCCCATAGTCGATATTAATTGCCAGCGCGGGACGCTTCCACCACGCGAGCGCAGCAGAATCCATACCGCCTGACAGAAGCAAAGCTTGCGCCATCAAAGCCTCCAGGCGGTATGATAGACTGCAGTCGCGAAATCATGGATGAGACGGCATCCGGACCCCGTGATCATTTTTGAATCCTCGGGGGCGATTAATTCGCCGTAGCCATAGACCGGGATTCCCATTTTCCGTGCATATCCGATCTCAAACATCGTGCCGGAATCGTAGCCATCTAATACCGCGAAAACGCGATCACATGTCTCAAGGCCCCTGAGGTCGGCGGGTGCTACGAAATCTGCTGGTCCTCTGCCGACCTCGTGCACCGGCGAAAACACTTCAAGGCCCATCTGCAGAAACTGCTCTCTGGTCTCTTCGACCAGCCAACGCTGCGCCATAGTGAAGAAGGGGCCAGCCAAGTAGACCCTACCTGGTACGACCGTGACGGCCTGCCTAGTCAGACCTTCGGCATCGTCCAACGAGAGCCTATCGTTACGAGTCTCGACGTAGTGGCTAACAGCTCGCGACGCCTTCTCGGCTGCATCGAAGGGCGACTCGCCGCGCTCTCCCCAATGATAGGCGAACGCTGCTGCGAACATATCGCCGGAACCTATCCCGAACATGGCCTTGGCGTTGAACGCGGGAACTGAGCGTATTTCGGGAGTTCCGTTCTGGAAGACGAGCGCCCCCTTCGGACCTGATTTGACGATTACAACATCGGCAGAATTCTCCGCTAGGAGAAGCGCACCGGCCTCCTCGACCGCTGGCGCACCCGTCGTTTTCAAAGCCTCGCCAGCGTTCATCAAAATGGCGAGCCGTTCAGTCGCGACGCAGCCGGACTCCAAGTAGGAAACTGGCATTTGCCCGTCCTGTGGATCATAGATGATGGTTTGCGCCCTCACAGACGAGTTGCCTTCATACATTCCGAAGACCAGGGCGGTTTCGTTGCCTGCATCGACGTGGATCGAACCTACCCGCTCGAACGTGCCTCTAAGAGGATCGGTCTGCGACGAGGCAAGAGGGTGGATATAGCCGAAGCTCACGTCGATATCGGACTTGACGAGGTCCAGCTGAAAGCCGCCAAGCACTGCCATGCGACGCGCATCGTCCAGCCGCATGTCGCTAACGAACGTATGCAGCGTTACGTCCGTAAGCCCTGCAAGCGCAGTGGCTGCCCGACCGCCGGAGCCATAGAATTGCTTGATCTCGGGCGAGATGCAGATCTCGCGGTAACTGCCCCCGATGACGTGAAACATCGGTCAGATCCTGGACACAGAAACTGACACCGCGCCGCCTTGAACCCGCAGGACAACGGCCTGATACGAGTTCCCCAGATTAATGCATTGGATGATCTCGCGTTCAGCAGGACAATCGATCACGCCGGCGCCAATTTGACTGCTGTGAATTGCGCGGAGGACCTCGACGCCCCCGACCGGAGTGACCTCAACAGATAATCGATCGCCTTGCTGGAGCGACCGCACTACGACCGGATTCGGTGAGCGAAGACTGCCATTGGAGGTGATGTTGCAGAGGTCGGCGCCTGCCTCCTGGCCGGCTGATCCTTTTTCCCCGCCGCTACCCCGGCTAGGCAAGTCGTCCGACAGGTAATCCTTTCTTCCCCCGGTCACTACTTCCCCCCTCAAGAATCACGAATTCATCGATGATACTTGATGGATCGTAGGTTGGCACTGGCAGTCCTTCTGAGGCAGCCAGACCCCTATTCATGCGGTCAGCAGCAGCGAGGCTTGACGGGGACAGGTCTCTCGCCATCTCCCAAATTGTGGCGTCCAGGATCGAGGCTGGCACGCCGGCGGCGTCGGCAAAATCGAGGAAGCGCCGCTCCAAGCGACCGTAGTCCTTGGCGAGATCGAACCGCGGTGGGAAAATCCGGGCAATCTTGCACGCGCGAAGCACATGGACGTCGAGGATGGCAACCTTGTCACTGCCGAGCAGGTTGCGAACGATGAACGATGCGGTTTTGGGGCCGACCCCCCTGATCGCCAGCAGCCTGTCGCGCAACTCCAAGTCGCCTGCGACTTCTTGGACATCGCTCAGTCTTTCCAGCGCACCATGAATGTACTGTGCGCGCTTCTGTGGGAAACGATATTTGGCGCGTTTGCCGCTTCCCAATTGCAGTGGTTCTCGAAGCAGACGCTCGATCTCCTCGACACTGAAGGGCTGCTGAAAAAGGCCGGCGCGTTGAAGGTGCGATAATGCCGCCTCGGCCACTTCGGCCCTGATGCCGAAACCACTGAGAATGCAGAACACGACCTCCTCGGCCAGATTCCAACGCACGCCGCCAAAGACCTGGCTGTAGGTGCCGATGCGCCACCTCATATGGGTGTGCTTCGCGATCCATGATGGCGTGAGCAGAAAAGACGCATCGCCCCATCGGTAGCCAGCGGACCACTCCGCATCGGGATCCGGCAATGGGACGCGGTGTATTCCCTCACTCAGTACGATGTCGATGTTCTGCATTACGTCGCCCTTGTAGTTACATAAGTTACAGTCTAGGGTGACGCGATGCAACCCGAGAAAAGCACATTGCGCGTGCTCATGGATGCGGCCCTGCGCAACGGCAGTACGAAGTCGGACTTGGCTCGACTGGCTGGTTGTTCCCGCATGCAGCTCTGGCGCCTCTACACCAATGAGAGTGTCGAAAACACGCCCTCCGGGCTACGCCTCCGAGCGGCGCTGGAGGGTGACGAGTTCCAGCGCATCATGGTGCAAGTGATCGCGACAGCCAGGCGCCTCGCGGCTAGCGATCCGAAGCGTGCCTATGCTCTGCAGGGTATGTTACAGAAAGTTACAGACCTGATGCCAAAGGCGGAGCAGTGAAGCGAGTGAGCCGGGTCCGACAGTTCGGCCTGAGCACTGGGCCGAGTGCACGTCGCAACCGCTTCCTGCGGTCGCCTCGTTGGAAGACGTTTGGTAGCGGATCGGTCAGGCTAAGCCAAAAGGGCGCGAACTTGGTCGTCGAACCGACCGACGAGGCATTCCGCCTTTGCGTAAATGGCACGCAGGGCAAGCAGCGTCTTCACTCAATGGACGAGGCAAAAGCAAAGGCCTTCGATCTGTTCGAGGATGGCAGGATGGAGGCTTTCCTGAGAAGACGTTCGGCGACAGGTTGAAGCGACCGCCGGAATTCGTGCAGCAGTCGGTGGGCGATGGCACGCGCACTGAGCGATGATCGGCGTGGGCCCATTGGCCATTTCATTTCCGGCATAGTTGTCGACTTGCCCTTCGATGCGGTCGAGGAATTGACCGAGCGTCGCGCCCTCGCCGGTCGCGGTCGTTGCATTGTGAGGAAGGCTGTCCAGCACAGGGAAGGTGACCCGGTCGTACAGCCGCCAAGATTGGCCGGGAAGATATGCGGCAGTTGATCCTGGTTCGAGCCGATCGAAACTTTCCTTGTTAGTCGTGCCTGAACGGATGGAACCGCGTCGCGATCGCGCGACCATCGGTTTCGACCATGACGTCATGCAGGAACTTGCGCTTCGAGACGAGACGGATGCAGCGCAGGCCGGACTCGTCATAGGTGTCGAGCCGCACGAGGCGATCGTCACCGAAGTCGATGTAGACCGGGCAGGCAGCATCCAGCCAAGTGCGACGCGGCCGCACCCAGTCATATTGGTGGTGGCCGCGGTAGGCCTGTGCCACATCGGCCTCGATCTCATGGATGCCGTGGTAGAAACCGCCCCGCATCGACGCCTTGGTGATGGTCTCATCCGGAAATTCCGCCTGACCCTCCGACAGACGAAAGAACAGGCCACGCGCCGCGCCCTGCATGGGCCGGCTCGCCTTACACCACACTAGGTCCTGCGCGATCTCGGAGTCCGGGTCCGGGAGCAGATGGTAGATGTCGAAGTTGTCCCGGAAGCCGCGTCCGTCGATCACCCAGACCAGATTGCCATAGAAGTCTTCGCGTGACTGCCGCTCTGCGTCAGTCATTGCCGAATGCTGGACCTCGATGACGATTCCGGTCGGCGTCTTGATATCCGCGCGGTGGATCTCGCCGTCAGGCGCAACGTGCGCAATCTCCCGGCAGGACTGGGGAAAGAGATTTTTCCACGCCCG
Organism: Allobosea sp. Tri-44; assembly: GCF_004123845.1. Taxonomy (GTDB): domain Bacteria; phylum Pseudomonadota; class Alphaproteobacteria; order Rhizobiales; family Beijerinckiaceae; genus Allobosea. The sequence goes on from NZ_NBDP01000036.1 coordinate 73,091, forward strand.
ATGCCACTCGGTTTCATTCTCCCACCACGGGTCACAGTTACGCCGGCCGGCATGAGCCCAGTGGTGCAGGATGCGCGGCCCACACTTGGCGATCATCGCAGCGCCGCAGGTAGGACAAAGGCCGCGACCGCCCGCAAAGGCCTCGCGCCGGTTACCGTCTACGAGAGAGTATTGCATGACGCGCCCCTAGGCTCACGGCTCCGGCTCCCGGGAGCGACTGAATGGCGACAACTTGGGTGCAAAGCGCGTCACCGCGATACTTGGGCTGGACCGAGCCGGGATGAGGCGCATGGTGGGTCACATCGACGGGGCGTTTGGTCGCGGAAACTTGGACTTTTTGGAGGCTAAGCCGCCACTTGCCGCTTCGACCTTGCGAGCAGTCGCATCCCAAACCACACCCAAGGCCTGAAACCCTCTTTTTGAGATTGGCGGCCGGCGTTGGCGCAACGGGTGCCTCAGATCCTCCAAGCGGCCGTGCGTTCCGGCTGGACGGCGTCGGCGAGCTGATAGCCGCTTTCGCGGCCGAGAACGTTGATGCCCTTGCCGTCGGGCGAGACCGGCCGCCAGGCGCCCGAGATGTCGGAGGCGGGCGTGCCTGTATGAGCGAAGCGGGCCCAGCTCGCCAGCATCAGCTCAGACAGCCTGGCCTCGGCTTGGCCTGCCCCCACCTTGGCGCTGAAGAACGGGTGGCGATAGGTGCCGAAAACGAACGGGATCTCGGCCGTGTGCGGCACGCCGCGCGCCGGCGGCGCGAGGGGATGATCGAATTCGTAGAGATAGGCGGCGTGCCCGGCCCGCGCATGGCGCCTGGCGGCCTCGAGCGCGCGCAGGCGAAAGACGATGTCGCCATAGGCGGCTATCCAAGAGCTTTTCAGAGCATCGCCCTCAGCCGGCGTCGCGGTGGAACGATAGGCCTCGACAATCTCAGCCACCGGCAGATGCGCGGCCTCCGGGCGATAGATCGCGATCAGGTCGCGGATCATCGCCTGTAACTCGGCCTCCGTTTGCGGCGACTTCGGTCCGCCCACAGCCTTGCCGTCGGGGTTGACCAGGTCATACCAGAACACGCCCTCGTCGCGCGTCGTGCCGATTAGTACGGGGACGGCCGGCAATTGCCCGTCACGCGGCCAGGCCGTCAGCACCTTGCCGTCGAGCACGGGCAGGATCGGCGGGCGGCCGAGCGAGCGCACCATGGCAGGATCGCGCGCCAGCTGCAGCTCGGCGTCGTGAAGCTGCTGGGCGGGAAGCTCTCGCAGGCCGGCGATGCTGGTGCCGAGCCGCTTCGCCAGCGCCTCCGCATATGCAGCGGCGGTGTCGAGTTCAGGAAAGCCCGGCGCGCCATGCAGCGAGCCGCTCTGAATGATGATCTTGTCGAACAGCCCGGCATTGGCAGGGTTCTGCGCGATCGTCGCGACGCTCTGCCCGCCGGCCGACTGGCCGAAGATCGTCACCCGCGCCGGATCGCCGCCGAAGGCGGCGATGTTGTCCTTCACCCAGCGCAGCGCTGCGATCTGGTCCTGATGCCCCCAATTCGCGAAGGTGCCCGAGCGCTCGTCCTTGAGGTCGGGATGCGCCAGCCATCCCAGAGCGCCGAGCCGGTAATTTACCGTCACCACGACGACGTCGCCGCGCGCAGCCAGTGCTGCGCCGTTCGTGCCGGCGACTAAGCCATGGCCGGTGCGCCAGGCGCCGCCATGAAGCCAGACCATCACCGGCCGCTTGCCTTGAGCAGAGGGCGTCCAGACGTTGAGAAAAAGGCAATCTTCCGATTGCGGGTCGGCGCCGTCATAGAGCCAGGCGGCCGCGCCCGCCAAGGTCTGGATCGAGGCTGCGCCCGGCTTGCTCGCATCGCGTATACCGGCCCAGGGCGCGGCCGGCTGCGGCGAGCGATAGCGCAGCGGCCCGAAAGGGGGGGCGGCGTAGGGGATGCCGAAGAAGGCGATAGCGCCTTCTTGCACAAAGCCCTGCAGTTTGCCGCTCGCGGTCTCGACCACCGGCATGTTCTGCGCCAGCGCCGCAGCGGCGAGCGTGCTCGACAGGCCGACGAGAACAGTCCTTCGATCGGTCAGAAACATTGCCAAACCCTCCCTGCAGGCTGAAATATATTTTCAGCTTAAAATATTTCGGCGTGCAAGCGGAGTCGTCAGTCGGGGATTGACGCGTCGCCCAAGCCCGACGGGGGGCGGTCATTCGCCTCGGTCATTCAAAATGCCGCTGATCCGCTGGGCACATCGCATCGCGCCTGATCGAACAGCTTATTGCCAATTGGCGCAAACAGGCCTATTTTACGCCTAAGGAGTATCGTCATGCTCGTCGAAATACCGCGCACAGCCGCTCAGCCGTCGATTCCTCAGATCACCGCTGATGAAGCCTCGGCTGCTGCGAGAGCGGTGATTAAGCTCTTCGAGAAGTGGAAGCTGACTGACGCGGTCGCCCGCGAAATCCTCGGTGGCTTGCCGGCCCGGACCTATGCTCGCTGGAAGACCGGCGATCATGGTCGCATTGACCGGGACCTGGCCACTCGCTTGTCGTTGATCCTGGGGGTTCACAAAGGCCTGCGCATTCTCTTCACTGAGCCCGAGCGCGGCTATGCTTGGGTCAGCAAGCCGAATGACAATTTTGGTGGAAAGACCCCGGTCGAGATCATGTCCCAAGGGGACATCTTCTCGCTAGCTCGCATCCGAGCATATCTCGATGCGGAGCGCGGTGGTTGGTGATCGACGCTGCCCCGCTCGCCCACGTCCGCTGGCAGAAGGCCTACCGCATCATCAGATCGATCTACCCGCCGGTCGATCTGTTCGAGGACATCGCAGATCCGAGCGACTGGGAGGCGCTCGCCTCGATCGAATCAAAAACCAACCCGCGCGTTTGGGAGGAACTCGGGAGGCTGGATCTCGTACCTGCCTCCAGGCGCGTATCCGGCCCTGGCGCCAGCTATCTCATGGCCCCCTTCGTCCACATCAGCACCGATCGGCCGGGCAGGTTCACAGACGGGTCATGGGGTGTCTATTCCGCCGGTCAGACTGAAGAGGTCGCGATCCGTGAGGTTGCGCACCATCACGGGCGAACGATGGCCGCAAGCAAAGAGGAACGCGGATGGACCTCACAGTTCCGGATGCTGATCAACGCGATTGATCAGAAACTCCACGACGTCCGACAGATCATCGAGCTGCACGCGGCGGACAGCTATTCGGCCTCTCAGGCGCTCGCGAAGGAGATGCGTGCCTCCGGCTCAAACGGGCTTCTGTACCGAAGTGTGCGCAGTCCCGGCGGGGAATGCGTCGCGATCTTCTGGCCAGATCTGGTCCCTATCCCCGTCCAGGCAGACCACTATGATTTTCATTGGGAAGGCGCGCGTGTCGACAGAGTGCGAAATTGCCGTACCGGGGCCATTCTGGCGCTGTAGGGGCCGCGCAACGCTGATGCGGACGGCAGAGGTTTGGCAATAGTTCTTCAGCCCTCTGGCGCTCCCGAACGCCGTGCCAGCAGCGCATACAGCAACTGCCGGTCAGACATGCTCGTCCGCGAGGCCTCGTGCTGTCTCCCGGCCAGATATCCGACGGCCAAGATCAGGAAGAGCAGAACGGCGGAGGATAGGTCGATGGCTGAACTGCCTGCCGGAGTGGGAAGCGAGAGCCTTGGCGGCGACCCGATCAGCAATGCCGATGCGATGACGAGGCCCGCAGCAATCAAGACCGCGATATTGAGCCATGATACCCAAGGCATCGAGGCGGATTGAGTAGCCAGCGGGAAATCAGTCAAGGGCTGCAGCCGATGGTTCGGCATCGAGTTGATGCCGGCAGCTCGCGACACAGCCTCGGTCACTTCCGGCGTTGCACTCGATCTTGAGTCTGTAGTCCCGTCCTTGCTGGCGATTTCCTCGGCGAAGCGCTTGAAGAAGGCATCGGACATCTTCCGCGCTGTCGCATCAATGAGGCGGCCGCCGAGTTGGGATAGCTTTCCACCGATCTGAGCCGACACCGAGTACCGCAGGATCGTCGCTTCTCCATCGGCCGTAAGGCGAACCTCGGCCGATCCCTTGGCGAAGCCCGCAACTCCTCCCTGCCCCTCGCCGGTGATGCGGTACCCGTTCGGCGGATCGAGATCGGACAACGTCACCGCACCCTGAAAGCGTGCCGACACCGGGCCGACTTTGATGACCGCCACAGCGGTCATCTCCGTATCGGAGTGCTTGTCGAGTTCCTGGCACCCAGGAATGCACTTCCTCAGGATCTCGGGATTGTTCAGAGCAGCCCAAACCACATCGCGCAACGCCTCGATGCGCTGCTCGCCGGACATATCCATGGCGTTTCCTCCTAGCGCTTCAGTTGGGTTGCCCGATGCCGCCGAGGCAGACGTACTTGATCTCGAGGTAGTCCTCGATCCCGTACTTCGACCCTTCGCGACCGAGACCCGATGATTTTACGCCACCGAAGGGGGCGACTTCGGTGGAGATCAGACCCTCGTTGGCTCCGACGATGCCGGCTTCCAGCGCCTCTGCCACTCGTATCACGCGGCCGATGTCACGACTGTAGAAGTACGCAGCCAGACCGAACTCGCTGTCATTCGCCATGGCGATCGCCTCCGCCTCAGTCTCGAACCGGATAAGGGGCGCCAGCGGGCCAAAGGTCTCCTCTTGGAAAACCAAGGCAGACGATGAAACGTCAGCAAGCACCGTCGGCTCGAAGAAATTGCCTCCGAGATCGTGCCGCTTCCCGCCGGCTACGACGCGCGCGCCCTTCGCCAGTGCGTCGCGGACATGTTCCTCGACCTTGTCGGCTGCAGCGGCATTGATGAGCGGCCCCTGTGTCACGCCCTCGCTCATCCCGTCACCGACCTTGAGTTGTCCAACGGCCGTCGCAAGCTTCTCGGCGAAGCGATCATAGACACCGGCCTGAACCAGGAAGCGGTTCGCGCAGACACAGGTCTGCCCGGTGTTGCGATACTTCGAGGCCATCGCCCCCTTCACCGCCTCATCTAGGTCGGCGTCGTCGAAGACGATGAACGGGGCATTGCCGCCCAGTTCCATGCTCGTCTTCTTCACCGTTGGAGCGCACTGGGTAAGCAGGATCGAGCCCACCCGCGTCGAACCGGTAAAGGAGAGCTTGCGCACCAACGGGTTCTCGCAGAGCTCCTTGCCGCACTCGGAAGACGGACCGGTCACAATGTTGCAGACGCCGGGAGGCAGGCCAGCGCGTTCGGCCAGCACCCCGAGCGCCAGTGCCGAGAAAGGAGTCTCGCTCGCCGGCCGAATGACGCCAGCGCAGCCCGCCGCCCAACCTGGCCCCGCTTTGCGGGTGATCATCGCCGCCGGAAAATTCCACGGCGTAATCGCCGCAAAGACGCCGATCGGCTCCTTCTGGACGATGAGGCGGCGCCCAGCGACCGGTGTGGGAATCGTATCGCCGTAGACCCGCTTCGCCTCTTCGCCGAACCATTCGATGAAGGAGGCAGCGTAGGCGATCTCGCCTTTCGCCTCAGCGAATGGCTTGCCCTGCTCGGCTGTCATGATGCGCGCCAGATCGTCCTGGTTCTCCATCATCAGATCGAACAGCCGACGCAAGATCGCGGCCCTTTCCTTGCCGGTCTTGGCTCGCCAGGCCGGTTGGGCCTTATGCGCGGCGGCGATCGCTCTTGCGACCTCGTCGCGCCCGAGCGACGGCACATGCCCGATGACCGCGCCGGTTGCCGGATTGGTCACCGCGATGACATTGCGGCCGACGGTACCGATCCACTCGCCACCAACGAGGTTCGCTTCGAGAAATAGACCGGGATCGGAGAGGGATTCCCGCAGCCCTCTGATCGGCTGAGCCTTCATTGCACATCCTCCTGTCGCACCGATTTCGCTCTGGCTTTGCGAGTTGCCGTCGCGCCTGGTGCCTTGACATGTCCTAACACAGTCTAATAATGCAAGTCACTAGGAGGAGACAATGGTGGACCAAGAAACCACTGCCCCTAAGGCGACATTCGACCGAGCCATCCGAGGGCGTCGCCGGGACTACGCATTGGCGCGCCCCATCCCGACGCGCTGGATGGATAACGACGTCTACGGGCATGTGAACAACGTCGTTTACTATTCATTCTTTGACACGGCGGTGAACGCGGCGCTGATCGAGCGCGGTCTGCTTGACCCCGCTTCGAGCGAAGTGATCGGCCTCGTGGCCGAGACAGGCTGCCGCTATCACGCTTCTCTTTCCTTCCCGGAAGAGGTGACGGCGATGCTGCGCGTCGCCCATCTGGGCCGCTCCAGCGTTCGGTACGAGGTCGGGCTATTCACCGATGGCGATCTGGCCGCCGCGGAGGGCCATTTCGTCCATGTCTATGTCGACAGCCGTACGCGCCGCCCGACCGCATTGCCCGAACCCGTTCGCACATTTCTCGAAACACTCCGAGTGGAACGCGCATGACTAGCATCGAGGGTATCGATATCACGCGCGAAGGCGTGATCGCGACCGTCACGTTGAATCGTCCGGAGCGGAAGAACGCCGTCACCTTCGCCATGTGGCAGGCGCTCGCCGATATTTTCGGAGAGTTCGGGCGAGACGAAACCCTGCGGGGCGTTATCCTCACCGGCGCGGGCTCGACCTTTTCCGCCGGTGCCGACATCGGTGACTTCGAACAGAACCGCGCCTCGACCGAGCAAGGAATTGCTTATGAAGTTGCGGTCGACGCAGCCTGCGATGCCATTGCCGCGCTAGGGCGGCCGGTCGTGGCCGCAATCCGCGGTCATTGCTACGGCGGCGCCTGCAATCTCGCCATGGCATGTGACTTCCGCATCATTTCTGCCGACGCTCGGATGGCGATCCCCGCCGCTAAGCTTTCTATCGTGTACGGCGTGAAGGGCACGGCCCGGCTGCTGGCGTTGGTCGGCCTTGCGGAAGCGAAGCGCATCTTCTTCTCAGCACAAGGCTTCAACGTCGCACACGCCCTGCGTATCGGCTTCGCGCAAGGGGTCGCGGAAGATCCGCTCGCAGCCGCGAAAGAGCTTCTCGATGACTTCTCGGATTTGGCGCCGCTCTCCATTGCCGGAGCCAAGGCCATTCTGAATAGCCTCTCGATGCGCGATCTTCCCTTCGAGGCTGAAGGCGCCAACGCACACATCCTGCGCGCCCTGAACAGCGCCGACTATTCCGAGGGCCGAGCCGCCTTTGCTCAGAAGCGGTCGCCGCGCTTTCAAGGACACTGACGATGAAACCGGCAGCCTTCGACTACGTCCGCGCCGAGAGCGTCGCGCATGCGGTCGATACGCTCGCTGGCGCAGGCGGCGATGGCAAGATCATCGCGGGCGGGCAGAGCCTGATGCCGATGATGAACTTCCGCCTCGTAAAGCCGTCAGTTCTCGTCGACATCAACGCGATCGCTGGTCTCGACCGGGTAGAACGCGATGACTCGCGCCTGCGCATCGGAGCATTGGTGCGCCATTTTATGACGGCGCGCGATCCGATCATCGCCAGGCATGCCCCGGTCGTGTCGGAAGCGATGAAGCATGTAGCCCATCTGACCGTCCGCAATCGCGGGACCTTCTGCGGCAGCGTGTGTCATGCTGATCCAGCCGCTGAGATGCCGATGATGACGGTGCTGCTCGATGGCAGAATCCATGCCGTTTCCAGTCGGGGTACGCGCACGATCCCGGTGCTCGACTTCTTCGCTGGCTCGCTCGTGACCACGCTGGAACCGGACGAGCTCGTCGCCGCTATCGACCTCGCGACCATTCCCGAGGGCATGGGGTACGGGTTCCACGAATTCGCCCGGCGCCATGGCGACTACGCGCTGGCCGCTGCCGCCGCACTGATGCGTCGCGAAGACGGTCGGGTGAAGGACATCCGCATCGCGGTGATGGGCGTCGGCGAAATGCCGAGCCGCATCGCGGCTGCCGAAGATCAACTTGAGGGCACAGAGCTGACAGATAAAGCCGTCGGCCGCGCCGTCGCTGCTTTGCGTGCGGCGATTTCGCCCGGTTCTGACCTGAATGCCTCGGCCGACTATCGGCGCCATTTGGCGGGAGCGCTCGCTGGCCGTGCGATCCGTGACGCCTGGTCCCGGGCCAAAGAGGCTGTGCCGGCATGACAACCGCCAAACGTGAGATTTCCGTCATCGTAAACGGGCTTCGACACAGCGTATTGGTCGAGCCGCGCATGCTGCTGAGCGACATGCTCCGACAAGAACTCGGGCTCACGGGAACACATGTCGGTTGCGAGCACGGGGTCTGCGGGGCCTGCACCATCCTCCTGAACGGGCGCAGCGCTAGATCCTGCCTGACGCTCGCTGTCCAGGCCGATAACGCCGAGATCGAAACCGTCGAGGGACAGGGAACCATTGAGGACCTCGGACGGGCCCAGCGCGCGTTTCGCGACCATCATGGCCTGCAATGCGGCTTCTGCACGCCCGGCTTCATCATGACCATCACCGACATCCTGCGGAACCACGCTCCGTCAAGCGACGACGAGATCCGCGAGGCGCTGTCCGGAAACATCTGCCGCTGCACAGGCTACGAGCACATCGTCGACGCCGTGCGCGAGCTTGTTCGCGAAAAGGAGGCTAGGCCATGAAGCTTCACTTCCTGTCGGGCGGGCGGTTGCGCATGCGCCGATCGATCTACCAGCCCGACGCCGCCAAGGAGGAGACGCTAGAACTGCCGGTTTCCTGCGCGCTGATCCGCCACCCGCAGGGCAATGTGCTCTTTGACACCGGTTGCAATCCGCAAGCTGCGGCAGATCCGGAAGAGCGCTGGGGTGGCTTGGCCCGGGTCATGACGCCGATCTTCGAAGCCCGTGACACGGTCGTACCGCAGCTCGCGGGCCTCGGTCTCCTACCGAGCGACATCGACATCGTGGTCTGCTCCCACCTTCACCCGGATCACTGCGGCTGCAACGAAGCCTTTCACCACGCGACGATCATGTGTCACGCCGCTGAGCTCGATACGGCCAAAGCCGAGGGCGCAGAAAAGCAAGGCTATCTTCCGAAGGAGTGGAACCAGCCTAACGGCTTCACCACCTTCGACCAGCGGCATGATCTGTTCGGCGATGGTCGGATCGTCCTTGTTCCTCTTCCCGGCCACACTCCGGGGACGACGGGGGCTCTCGTGCAGCTCGACCGGGACGGTCAGTTCCTGCTTGCCGCCGATGCGGCGCCGATGCGCTCGTCCCTCGATGGCATCCTGCCCAAGAACAACTGGAACCAAGAGTTCGCCGCCACCACCATCGCCGAAATCAGGCGTCTGGAGGCCGAAGGCGCCACCGTGATCTTCGGACACGACGACGCGCAATGGGCAGCGTTGCGCAAAGGCCGGGACTTCTACGAATGAGCCAGGTCGATGCCTCGGTCGAGCTGCGGCCCAAGCTCGTTGGCGCGCGCGTCAAGCGCACAGAGGATCCGCGCCTCCTGTCCGGCAACGGGCGCTATGTCGACGATATGACGCCCAAGGGCACACTTCATGTCGCCCTGCGCCGCAGCGACCAGCCCCACGCCATGATCCGCGCGATCGATCTCGGTGACGTCTTCGACGTGCCAGGCGTCGTCGCCGTCTTCGACGCCACAGATCTCGAAGGTGATCTCACCCCGGCGATCCCAACCTCGAAGATGAAGAACTACTATGCGACCCCGATCTGGCCTCTGGCGCGTGGCAAGGTGCGCTATGTCGGCGAACCGGTCGTCGCGGTCGTGGCCGAGAGCCGCTACGCTGCCGAAGACGCTCTCGAACACATCACAATCGACTACGAGCCGCTGCCGTTCGCCATCCGGCAGGTCGACGCCGTCGCCCCGGACGCGCCGCTCCTCCACGAGGAGGCAGGGACGAATGTCATCATCTCCCGCGAGTTCCAGCGAGGAGAGGTCGACGAGGTCTTCGCACAGGCGCCCGTCACAGTCCGCGCGCGTTTTCGGATGACGCGCAAGACTGCGGTGGCGATGGAGACGCGGTCCTATCTCGCCGAATGGGACCGCCGCAAACGGGCACTGACCCTGCATTCCTCGACCAACATACCGGGGATCATCCGGGACGTTCTGTCCGGTTGCCTCGACCTGCCGGGCAACCGCATGCGCGTCGTCGCCCCCGACGTCGGCGGCAGTTTCGGCGGCAAGGGCTCGCTCTATCACGAAGAGCTCCTCGTCTGCGTGCTGGCACGCAGGCTCGATCGGCCGGTGAAGTTCGTCAGCGACCGGCTGGAAGACCTCACCGCGACGAGCCAAGCCTTCGACGAGCTGATGGATGCCGAGCTCGCGGTCGACGAGGAAGGACGCCTGCTCGGACTGCGCGCCGACGTGATCGGCGATATCGGCGCCTATTCGATCTATCCCTGGACGGGCGCGCTCGAACCCGTCCAGGTCGTCAGCTTCCTGCCTGGTCCCTATCGGATGGCGGCCTATCACGGTCGCATTCGCGGCGTTCTCACGCCTAAGCCTCCGACCGGGCCGTATCGCGGCGTCGGCCGGCCGGCATCGACCTTTGCCATGGAACGACTGATCGACATGGCCGCGCGCAAGCTGGGACTTGATCCAGCCGAGATGCGACGGCGAAATCTCGTGAATGCCGAGGAGTTCCCCTACCGCACGGGTTCCGGGATCATCTGGGATCGGTCAGCCTTTCAGGAATGTCTGCAAGCTGCATGCGATTGCGCCGATTACCCGGCGCTGTTGCGCGAGCGCGACGAGGCGCGCAACCAGGGGCGCTGGGTCGGGATTGGCTTCGCCAGCTACGCGGAACTGACGGGCATAGGCTCGCGTATCGCGGTCGCGCCCGGCATGCCGATCAACACAGGAATCGAGACGGCGAAGATCACGATCGACGCCACCGGTGCCGTCACCGCGGATTTCGGAATCTCCTCCCATGGCCAGGGGCTAGAGACGACCCTTGCCCAGGTCATCGCCGACGAGCTCGGCTGCCGCATGGAGGACATTGAGGTTCGCCACGGCGATTCCGCACTCGTTCCGATGGGGACCGGAACCTACGCGAGCCGCTCCGCCGTGCTCGCGGGCGGCGCGGCGACCAAGTCCTCCCATGTCGTCAAGGCGAAGGTACTCAAAGCCGCCGCTCATCTGATGAAGGTCCCAGTCGAGGACCTCGAGGCCTCGCAGGGCATCGTCAGGTCCCGTTCCTCCAACCGCTCGCTGAACTTCAAGGAGATCGCTCACGCCGTCTACGCGCAGATGGGCCGCATCCCACACGACCAGCGCGAGGACCTCGTCGCCATGGAGAGCTACGATCCGTATTTCGGCACGGCCTGCTCCTCGACGCATCTCGCCATGGTCGAGATCGACCCGGAGACCTACGGCGTGACGGTGAAGCGCTTCGTCGTCGCCGAGGATTGCGGCCGGATCATCAACCCGATGATCGTCGACGGCCAGGTCCAAGGCGCCGTGGCGCAGGGCATCGGCGCCGCCCTGCTCGAAGAGGTCGTGCACGACGACGACGGCCAATGCGTCACCGCCAGCTTGGCCGACTATCTCGTCCCGGTCGCCTCCGTCATTCCGACGATCGGCATCGTCCATGTCGAGGCTGAACTGCCCGGCACGATCGGCGGCTTCCGCGGCATGGGCGAAGGCGGAACCATCGGTGCTCCGGCTGCGATCGCCAATGCCGTCTCGGACGCGCTTTCCCCCCTCGGCATCGAAATCGACACGCTGCCCGTCACGCCGGACCGGATCTTCCGGCTCGTCGAAGCGGCGCGCGCTGCCAACCCCACTGAAAGGACCACGGCATGAATCTCTCTCTTGCAGGCAAGGCCGCCCTCGTAACCGGCGCCGGCCGCGACGTCGGCAAGGCGATCGCAATCGAACTCGCCGCCCAGGGCGCCGCGGTCGCGGTCAATTACCAGTCGAGCGCCGAAGAGGCCGAGGCGGTCGTGGCCAAGATCGCGGGGGCTGGCGGCAAGGCGATCGCCTTCAAGGCCGACATCTCCGACTTCGCCGAGACCAAGGCGATGGTCGACCGGATCGTCTCCGAATTCGGCGGCATCGACATTGTCGTCAACAATGCCGGCGTCGCGCAGCGGGCGCGCTTCCTCGAGACCACGCCCGACCAGTGGAAGCGCCACATCGACGTCGGGCTGCTCGGCACAGTCAACACCTCCCAAGCGGCCCTTCCCCATATGGTTCAGGCCGGCAAGGGTGGGCGCATCATCTCGCTGGGAGGCGACAGCTCGCGTATCGGCGAAGCCAATCTGTCGATGGCCGCGGCTTCTCGGGCGGCGACGATCGCTCTGGTCAAGTCGCTCGCCCGTGAGTTCGGCCGCTACGATATCACCTGCAACGCGGTGACGCTCGGCATGATTCAGTCGGCCCATTCCGACCCGGCCTGGCTCGCTGAGAACCTGCCCAAGATGGTCAAGAACTATCCGTTGAAGCGCATCGGCCAACCCTCCGACGTCGCGCCGATGATCGCGTTCCTCGCCTCAGCCGACGCTGCCTGGATCACCGGCCAGACGATCAGCGTCAATGGCGGCTTCGCGATGCTCTGACCTGGCGCCAAGGGAGGACGCCCATGATCATCACAGACCTGATCGCCCCGATCGGTGAGCTCCTGCGCAGACAGGCCACCAATCGACCGCAGGCGCCGGCCTTCCGGGACAAGGCACGCGCCGTGAACTATGGTGAACTTGCGGATCGCACGGCCCGCATCGCCGCCCATTTACAGTCGCGCGGCGTCCAGCCTGGCGAGCGCGTCGCGATCCACCTGCCCAATTCCGTCGACTGGGTAGAGGCGTGTCTCGGCATCGTCAGGGCCGGCGCGGTCGCCGTGCCAATCAGCTTCGAGGCGACGATAGAGGAGATTGCCTACCGGCTCGACGACTCGCAGTGCGTGGCCGCGTTCGGCCACATCGCGAAGCTGGACCTGTTGCGACAAGCATCCGGAAGCGTCGCAGTCGTCACGCTGGAGGACGGCCGCGGCGCCCCCTTCGAAGATCAGACGGCGCCCACCCTCGCCCCGCGCGATCCGCCTGACATGGAGCGCCCGGCTTTCATCGTCTACACCTCCGGCACGACGGGCCGCGCCAAAGGCGTCGTGCTCTCGCTTCAAGGCATGAGCTGGGTCACGGCGGCTTGCTGGGCCCCGATCGCCGGATTGAACGCCGACGACTACGTGCTCAACGCGCTACCGCTCTATCACAGCTACGCGCTCAACCTCGCCGTCGTCAGCATCGTCGCGACCGGCGCCAGCGAATATCTGATGGAGAGCTTCTCGACCTCCCGTCTCGCCGAGGTTCTGGCCGAAGAGCCAATCACATTGCTGCCCGGCGTGCCGACCGTCTTCCACTACATGCTTGAACGCGCGAAGGAGGAGGGTCGGCGCACGCTCTCACGCGTCAGAATCTGCCTGTCGGCCGGCGCGGTTCTTCCCGGACCGCTCAACCAGGAATTCGAGAGCTGGTTCGGCGTCAAGCTGCTCGACGGCTACGGCATCACCGAGACCTCGACCATGGTCACGATCAACTCTCCGCAAGGCGCGCGTTTCATGGGCTCCTGCGGCTTGCCGCTGCCCGGGCTCGCGACCCGCATTGTCGACCTCAACGACCGCGACGTCGAGCGCGGCGGTGAAGGCGAGCTGATCGTACGCGGGCCAAACGTCATGCTCGGCTATCACGACAACCCCGAGGCGACGGCCTCAGCCCTGCGGGACGGCTGGTACCGCACAGGCGATCTCGCCCGCTCGGACCACTTCGGCTTCCTGTCCATCACCGGGCGGCTGAAGGAGATCATCATCCGCGGCGGACAGAACATCGCGCCGGTTGAGGTCGAGGAGGCGATCTTCGCCCATGAGAGCGTGCTGGACTGCGCGGTCGTCGGCATGCCCCACGAGTTTCTGGGCGAGGTTCCGGTCGCATTCGTCATTCCGCGCGAAGGGCATCAACTCGACGAGGAGGCCATTCTGACGCACTGCAGGGCGCGGCTTTCAAGCTATAAGACGCCCCAGGCCGTCCACGTCGTGGGTACGATCCCGAGAACGGGCTCCGGCAAGGTCCAGCGCTTCAAGCTGAAACAATTGCTGATGGAGGGCTGAGCCCATTCTGCACTCGCGGGCGGCACTCGCGAGCGGTCGGTTCCGCGTCAGGTCGTATACAGCTAAAAGGACTGATGAACTTTAACGCTCGAAAGGCGCTCGCGTGAGGATTGCCGCAGCAAAGAAAGGAGCGGGCGAGGAGGCTGAGCACGTGTCCGAGGGCGAAGAGGCTTTGACCGCTGTACTTGAGCGCAATTGCTCAGTTGGACGGGCAATCGCGATCCTTTCGGATGCGTGGGCATTTCTCGTCATCCGCGAATGCCTGTTTGGCGCTCGGCGCTTCGATGATTTCCAGGCTCGCCTGAAGGTGCCGCGTCAGACGCTGACGGAGCGCCTGAAACGCCTGACCGATCAGGGAATCCTCAAGCGCGCGGCTTACCTCGACCGGCCCCTGCGCTACGAGTACCGTCTCACCGAAATGGGGATTGACCTCTACCCCAGTATGATCGCGATGCTGCGCTTCGGCGACAAGTGGCTCGACGGCGTGCCGAGAATCCCCCTGCGTTTGATCCACAAGAACTGTGGCTGCCACAGCGAGCCGATCGTGGCCTGTTCGGCTTGTGGTGAGGAACTCAAGGCCCGTGAGGTCAGCTATCGCGACGGTCCGGGCGCAGGACGAAGCGCGCCGATCGAGTTCCGACGGTCCCGCCGCTCCTCCGACAGCGAGCATTACAATCGTGGCCGCCCCTCGTCCGTCTCCCGCACATTGCAGATCATCGGTGATCGCTGGACCTTCAAGGTCTCCCGGGAAGCGTTTCTGGGCGCGCGTCGCTTCGACCAGTTCGAGGAGCGGCTGAACATCGCGCCGAACATCCTGACCGACCGACTCAACCGCCTGGTCGACAAGGGCATCTTCGAGCGGCGTCTGTATCAGCGCCTTCCCGACAGGTTCGAGTATCGGCTCACTTCTATGGGGCTGGATCTCTATGGGCCATTTGTGGCCATCCTCGCCTGGGGCGACCGTTGGCTTTCACACGGCGCGCCGCCGATGATCCTGACCCACAAGACCTGCGGCCAGGACTTCACGCCACAGGTCGTTTGCGACAAATGCCGGCAACCCATCCATGCCTGGGAAATGGCTTATGAGCGCAACTACGACATGACCGAGGACGGCGAAATCCGGATCAGGGAGTACGACCCCTGATCCGGACATCTGGTCACTTCTTGACGAGTGGGCAAGTGCTCTCAGAAAGCGGCCTGAATGCCTCGTCCCGAGGGATGGTCTTGACCAGCTTGTAGTAGTCCCAGGGCGCCTTCGACTCCTTGGGCGTCTTCACCTGGTAGACGTACATGTCGTGGATGAAACGACCATCCTCCCGGATGATGCCGTCCTTGGCGAAGAAGTCGTTGACGGGCGTCGATTTCATTTTGGTCATGACGGCCTTCGCATTGTCTGTGCCAGCGGCTTCAATCGCCTTCAGATAGTGCATGGTCGAGGAGTAGTCGCCTGCATCGCCCATGTGCGGCATGCGTCCCATTTTCTCGGAGAAGCGCTTCGACCAGGCCCGCGTGGCCTCGTCGCGATCCCAGTAGAAGGCGTCGGTGAGGATCATTCCCTGAGCGGTTTCCAGCCCCAGGGCGTGGGTATCAGGCAGCCAGACGAGTAAGCCGGCGATGGTCTGGCCCCCGTCCGAGATGCCGTAATCCTTGGCCGATTTCACCGCGTTCACGAAGACGGTTCCGGATCCGGCAATGGCCACGACCTTTGCCTTAGACGCCTGGGCCTGCAGCAGGAAAGAGGAGTGATCCATCGTGTCGATCGGATAGCGCACCGAGCCCGCGATGGCGCCCTTAGCGGCCTTCACCGCCGCCGAAGTGTCGGCCTCCAGAGCGTGGCCAAAAGCATAGTCGGCGGTCAGGAAGAACCAGCTCGTGCCACCCTTTTCGATCAATGTCTGGCCCGTGCCCTTGGCGAGCGCGTAGGTGTCATAGGCATAGTGGATGCTGTTGGGCGTGCAGGCGTCCATCGTCAGCCGCGACGTGCCCGAGCCGTTCACGATCGCAATCTTGTCCTTTTCCTTGGCGATGGACACGACCGACAGGGCGATCGACGAGTTGATCAGGTTCGCGATCATGTCGACTTTCTGAACGTCGAACCATTCGCGGGCCTTGGCGACCGCGACCTCGTTGCGGTTCTGGTGGTCGGCCACAACCACCTCGACGGGCTTGCCGAGGACCTTGCCGCCGAAATCATCGACCGCCATGCGGACGGCGGCCACGGAGCCGGGGCCGGCCTGATCAGAAAACTGGCCGGACATGTCCGTCAGAACGCCGATGCGGACGACGTCATCGGAAATCCCCGACGACTGAGATCGCGCTGCCGATACCGCGAAACCAGACACCGCAGCGGTCAGCGCCAGCGCGGCCAGATGCTTTTTCATCATGTTCCTGCCCTCCCTCGAAGTTCCTCGCCGGCAACGCCTTGTCGCGTCCGGCAGCGCCCATTCGGGCCATTTCAGCCTTCCGGGGTTCCGTGATCCCGATTGACTTTCATAACTAGACTAACTATTCCGGGATCAGTCAAGACGGATCGAAAACGCCGTCGGAGATGCGAGCGAGACAACGCCCGCCGATTTGGGAGAGGAACTAATGCCTGCTGTCGCGAGCTTGATGACGCGTGCGGAAAATGGCGGAGCAACACCTGCGATTGCTGCTCAGGACAAGCGCCATACTCGCACTATGAGCGAGAATGTGCCGGTCCTCGAGGCGCGCGGCGTCACCAAGTCGTTTGGCGGCTTCGTTGCGGTTCAGAATCTCAATTTGGAAGTCAACCGCGGTGGCGTGCACGCTTTGATCGGCCCGAACGGCGCGGGCAAGACGACAGTCTTCAACCTTTTGACGCGCTTCATTCAGCCGACAGCTGGCCAGATCATCTTGATGGGCGAGGACATCACCACCCTTGCGCCGGAATTTGTGGCGCGTCGCGGGTTGGTTCGCTCCTTCCAGATCTCGGCGACCTTCGAAAAGCTAACGGTCTCGCAGAACATCCGGATCGCACTGCAGCGCCCACATGTCGATGCCTGGCGTTTTCTCGGGACCGGCGCCGATCGCGGCAAGACCGAGGCCCGGATCGCGGAACTGCTGACGAGCTTCGACCTGACGGCCTATGCGAACTGGCGCGCCGGCGACTTGCCTTACGGACGCAAACGCGCGCTCGAACTGGCGGCAACTATGGCGACCGACCCGCAAGTCATGCTGCTCGATGAGCCGACGCAGGGTCTCGGATTCGAGGATGTCGAACGCGTCGCCGATCTGATCAAAGCCATAGGAGCGACCCGGACCGTGTTGATGGTGGAACACAACATGAGCCTCGTTTCCCGCATCGCCGGCCGCATCACCGTTCTGCGGTCAGGCGCGATCATTGCCGATGGCGACTACGCCACCGTCTCGCGCGATCCCCAGGTTGTCGAGGCTTATCTCGGCTCCGGACGCCGCAGGGCGAGGCATTGATATGATCGCTCAGACAATGTCGCAGGAAGCTGCTGCAACGCCGGCCCTCCGCGTGCGTGATCTTCATGCCTGGTACGGGCATTCCCACATCCTGCACGGCATTTCCTTCGACGTCGCGGCGGGAGAAGTCGTAGCGTTGCTCGGCCGCAACGGCAGCGGCCGCTCGACAACCCTGCGCGCGATCATGAACCTGGTCGGACGGCGAGAGGGCTCGATCCTGGTCGCCGGCCGGGAGACAGCAAGGCTGCAGCCCCATCACATCTCGCGTCTTGGCATCGGCTATTGCCCGGAGGAGCGCGGCATTTTCGCGAGCCTGAGCTGCGAGGAGAACCTGCTGCTGCCGCCGCGGATCCGCGACGAGGCGATGCGGGACGACGAGATCTATGCGTTGTTTCCCAATCTTCTCCGTCGGCGCGACGCGCCCGGGACGAAACTCTCAGGCGGCGAACAGCAAATGCTCGCCATCGCCCGCATCCTTCGGACTGGCGCTCGCACCCTCCTGCTGGACGAGATATCCGAGGGCCTCGCGCCGGTCATCGTCGACGCGCTCTTCGACCTGATCCTGAAGCTGCGCGAACTGGGATTCACCATCCTGCTCGTCGAGCAGAACCTCCACTTCACCGCACCGCTGGCCGACCGCTTCATCGTCATCGAGCGCGGCAAGGTCGCGCTTGAAGTCGAGGCGAGGGATCTCGAGGCCAGCACGGCAGCCATCGAGCGCTTGCTCGGCGTCTGAGGGAGAACGACATGACCATTCTCGGCCTGCCGATCCAAGTCCTGTTCGGCCAGCTCACCATCGGGCTCATCAACGGTAGCTTCTACGCGCTGCTCAGCCTCGGCCTGGCAATCATCTTCGGGCTGCTCAATGTCATCAACTTCGCGCATGGCGCCTTCTTCATGCTTGGCGCCCTGGCAGCGTGGCTCGCCCTGACCGTCGGGGGTGTGAACTACTGGTGGGCGCTCGTCCTCGCTCCGCTTGTCACAGGGCTCTTCGGAATCGTCGTCGAGCGCCTGCTTCTGCGCCGCTTGCAGGGGTTGGATCACCTCTACAGCCTGCTTTTCACGTTCGGGCTCGCGCTCGCGATCGAGGGCACGGTGCGCGACATCTACGGGACGTCGGGCCTTGCCTACCCAGTTCCGGCGGCACTGCGAGGACCTGTCGATCTCGGTTTCATGCGGCTGCCGGCCTACCGCATCTGGGTCGTCGTCGTGGCGCTCGTGGTTTGCTTCGGCACCTGGGCACTAATCGAGAAGACGCGGATCGGTTCCTACCTGCGCGCTGGGACCGAGAATGCGCGGCTGGTGCAGGCGCTCGGCATTAACGTGCCGCTGCTCGTCACGCTGACCTACGGCTTCGGCGTGGCGTTGGCGGGTCTCGCTGGCGTGCTGGCCGCCCCGATCTATCAGGTCCAGCCGCAGATGGGCTCCAGCATGTTGATCATCATCTTCGCCGTCGTCGTCATCGGCGGTTTGGGTTCGACCATGGGCACCATCCTGACGGGCCTCGCGCTGGGGGTGATCGAGGGGCTGGCGAAGGTGTTCTATCCGCAGGCGTCCTCGACGGTCGTCTTCATGATCATGGTCATCGTCCTGCTGCTGCGCCCCGCCGGCCTCTTTGGGAAGGAAGCCTGATGATGAACCGTCTCGCTCCGCTCGCGCTGCTGGCGCTCGCCGGCTTCCTTCCCGTGGCCGGCGTCTACCCGCTGTTCCTGACGAAGTGCCTGACCTTTGCGCTCTTCGCCATGGCCTTCAATCTGTTCACGGGCTATGTCGGCCTGCTCTCGATTGGTCACGCTTCCTTCTTCGGGATGGGGGCCTACATCGCCGGCTACGCGGCGAAGGCTTGGGGTGTGCCCACTCCCTTTGCCCTCCTAGCAGGCATCGCTGTCGCGATCGCGCTTGGAGCAGCTTTCGGCGCGATCGCGATCCGCCGCCGCGGCATTTATTTCGCGATGATCACACTGGCCCTCGCGCAGATGGTGTACTTCTTCTGCAGTCAGGCGCCGTTCACGGGAGCCGAGGACGGGCTCCAGAACATTCCACGTGGCACGGCTTTCGGCCTGCCGCTCGGAAACGACCTCGTTTTCTACTACTTCGTCTTGGCTTTGACCGTACTGGCTTATCTCTTCATTCAAGCCGTCATCGCCAAGCCGTTTGGCGAGACGCTTCAAGCCATCCGCGACAACGAGCCGCGCGCCATATCACTCGGCTACGACGTGCGCTCCTACAAGCTCGTCGCCTTCACGATCTCCGCGGCAATCGCCGGACTGGCGGGGGGCCTCAAGGCCTTCGCGCTCGGCGTAGCGACGCTTCCCGATGTCCACTGGACGCAGTCTGGAAACGTGATCCTGATGTGCTTGCTCGGCGGCATGGGAACTGCCCTTGGTCCGATCATCGGCGCGATCGTCGTTGTACTGCTGGAGAACCAACTCGCCAGCCTGGGCGTGATCCACCTCGGCTTCTTCAGCATCGACTTCTCGACGAAGGCTCCGATCGTGATCGGCATCGTCTTCATGCTGTGCGTATTGCTCTTCCGACGGGGCCTCGTCGGTGAACTCATTGCACTCCTGGGCAAACGCGGGTTGGCGACCGAGACGGCGTCAAGGCACACACCCTGACGGCAGCGGAAATCGATATGAACGACTTCATCTTCAATACGACGAAGACCATCGTCTCGCAGCTGGGGGCTGCGACCCGGATCGCAGAGATCGTGACCCCGGTTCTCGGCTCGCGCATCGTTTTCGTTACAGACGCCGGCCTTCGGCGTGCTGGCCTGCTCGAACCGGCGCTCGCGTCGCTACGAAATGCTGGCGCCTCAGTCGAGATCTTCGACGAGGTCGTGGCTGATCCGCCCGAAGCCAACGTGCTCTCGCTGGTCGGCGTAATCCGCGAGCACGGAGCTACAGGTGTGCTCGCCATCGGTGGAGGATCCCCGATGGACGTTGCGAAAGTTGCTGCGTTGATTGCGGGTGGCGGCGAGCAGCTTTCCGAGGTCTATGGCGTCGATAAAGCTCGAGGCCCACGCTTGCCACTGGCCCTAGTGCCTACGACCGCCGGGACCGGTTCAGAGGTGACGCCGGTCGCGATCATCACCACTGGCGAAGCGATGAAGGCCGGCGTGGTCTCGCCGCTGCTGCTGCCCGATATCGCCATCCTGGACGCCGAGCTCACCATCGGCCTGCCGCCCGCCGTGACCGCGGCGACCGGCATCGATGCCATGGTTCATGCCATTGAGTCCTATGCCTCTACCTCCGCAAACAACAACCCGATTTCCCAAGGCCTTGCCCGCCAGGCCCTGCGATTGCTCGGCGCCAACATTCGCGAGGCGACATTCAATGGCACCAATCGCGAGGCGCGCGCCGCCATGTTGCTCGGCTCACTCTTCGCCGGGCAGGCCTTCGGCAACTCGCCCGTGGCTGCGGTTCATGCGCTGGCCTACCCGATCGGAGGGCATTTCCACGTGCCGCACGGATTGTCGAACGCCCTCGTGTTGGCCCCGGTAATTCGGTTCAACCTTCCGAAGGCCCGGCACATCTATGCGCAAATCGCGGTCGACGCGTTTCCGGAACTCGCCACTGTAGCCTTTGACCTCCGCGGCGAGGCCTTCGTGGACAAGCTGGTCGAGCTCAATCGGGAACTGAAAGTCCCGCAGGGGCTCCAAGCAGTCCACATTCCGCGTGAAGCACTACCCATGATGGCTCAGGACGCGATGAAGCAGACGCGCCTGCTCGTCAACAACCCCCGCGCTATGACCTATGATGACGTGTTGGGGATTTACGAGGAGGCATTCTGACTGCAGCGAGCTGGCCGGCGCGCAAGAAGGCTTTACGCATGTTCATTTCCCGGCCTTCTCTACTCGAAAGCGCCGGCAGCTTCCTGCTAGGCCTAGCGGCTTCTGCTCTTTCATCTGCCTCGTTCTCGTGAACGAAACACGTGCGGAAGATGCCCGCAGCGCGTCCGAAGGTCTATGAGACGGGCTGGGAGAAAATATATGCTTTATGTTCAGTCGAACGGCGCCCTGCTCTATGCCGAAGAAACCGGCAAGGGCACCGCCATCGTCTTCGTTCACGAGTTCGCGGGCGACCTGCGCAATTGGGAACCCGCCATCCGCGTTATGGCCCGCCGCTATCGCTGCATTGCCTTCAACGCGCGCGGCTATCCGCCATCCGATGTGCCCCGGGATGTATCGCAATATAGCCAGAGCCTCGCGGTCGAAGATATCCTGAACACGTTGGACCATTTCGATGTCGAGACCGCCCATGTCGTGGGCTTGTCGATGGGCGGCTATGCCACACTAAATTTCGGCATTCAGCATCCCGAACGTACTCGCTCCTTGACGATCTGCGGCGCCGGCCACGGCTCAGATTCCGACAAGCGCGAGAAGTTTCTCGCTGACAGCGATGCGCTCGCGGAACGGCTCCTCCGACTGGGGATTGAGGAAGGCATGTCCGACTATATGTCGGCTCCCGCCCGACGGCGTTTCGCCGAGCGCGATCCGCGCGCCTGCCAGCAGTTCATGCGACAGCTCGCGGAGCATTCTGCACTTGGCTCAGCGTTGACAATACGCGGCTGCCAGTTGCGGCGGCCGACCATCTACGAACTAGGCGATCGAATGGACCGCATCTGCGTGCCGGCACTGATCATCACAGGCGACGATGACGAGGCGTGCATCGAGCCCGCACTCTTCATGAAACGGCAGATCGCAGACGCCCGGCTCTGGGTGATGCCGCGCGTTTCGCACAATGTGAATCTCGAAGAGCCCGAAGCCTTCAACCGCGTCGTGCTCGACTTCATCGACGAAGCCGAAGCCAACCTCAGGATCGCGTGACATGGATCCGGAGCTCGCCAACAAGATTGCGCACGGCCATCGACGCACGACTTTCCGAGCTTCGCATGTTTGCCATGGTGACGAAGAGCGCCTTCGATGGAGCAAGCATTCTGGCTAGCCTGTGCGAGAGCTGCGTTCTGCACGCCTTTCGTTGTGCGATATGATGAACCTGCCGCGGCTGCTGGGTGAACAGCCCGTGGGCGGCACGTCGACCGAAGGCGTCGTGTGACGCGCGCCGCAGTGCACTATCGCAAATCTCCGCCTAGAGCGGCATGGCCCTCATCTGTGCGGCTGCGGCAAGGCGCTGCAGCGCGACGGCCTTCACGCGCCGAGACCACCCATCAGCATGTACTTGATCTCGACGAACTCCTCGATGCCGTGGAGCGAACCCTCGCGGCCGAGGCCGGACTCCTTGACGCCGCCAAAGGGCGCGACCTCGGTGCCGAGAATGGCCGAGTTGACGCCGACCATGCCGTATTCGAGCTCCTCGGCGACGCGGAAGGCGCGGCCGAGATCCTTCGTGTAAAAGTACGCTGCCAGGCCAAAGGGCGTGTCGTTGGCCATCGCGACGACTTCGTCCTCGCTATTGAAGCGATAGACCGGTGCTATCGGCCCGAAGGTCTCCTCGCGGGTGACCAGCATCTTGGTGGTGACGCCAGAGATCACCGTCGGCTCGTAGAAGGTGCGGCCGAGCGCATGGCGCTTGCCGCCGACCATCACCTTGGCGCCGCCTGCGACCGCGTCGGCGACATGGCGTTCGACCTTCTCGATCGCGCGCTCGTTGATCAGCGGCCCCTGCACGACGCCGACCTCGACGCCGTTGCCGACCTTCATCTTGGCGACCTCGCCGGCGAACTTCGCGACGAAGTCGTCATGGATGCCGTCTTGGACGAAGAGCCGGTTGGTGCAGACGCAGGTCTGGCCCATATTGCGGAACTTGGCGATGATCGCGCCCTCGACCGCCTTGTCGAGATCGGCATCGTCGAAGACGATGAAGGGCGCATTGCCACCGAGCTCAAGCCCGACCTTCTTCACCGTCGTGGCCGCCTGCTGCATCAGGAGCTTGCCGACCGGGGTCGAGCCGGTGAAGCCGATGAAGCGCACCGCCGGATGGCTGGTCATCACGCCGCCGATCGCGACGGCGTCGCCGGTGACGATGTTGATGACGCCCTTGGGGAAGCCGGCACGCTCGGCGAGTTCGACCAGCGCGAGCGCGGTCAGCGGGGTATCCGGCGCCGGCTTGACCACGAAGGTGCAACCCGCCGCCAGGCCCGGCGCGCATTTGCGGGTGATCATCGCCGCCGGGAAGTTCCAGGGCGTGATCGCGGCGCAGACGCCGAGCGGCTGCTTGGCGACGATGATGCGTGAATTCGGGAAGGGCGAGGGAATGGTCTCGCCATAGATGCGCTTGGCTTCCTCGGCGTAGAACTCGACGAAGGAGGCGGCGTAGGCGACCTCGCCGCGCGCTTCCGTGATCGGCTTGCCCTGCTCGGCAGTCATGATCTGGGCGAGGTCCTCCTGGTTGGCCATGATCAGGTCGAACCATTTGCGCAGGACGAGGGAGCGTTCCTTGGCGGTCTTCTTCGCCCAAGGCTTTAAGGCGCGCGCCGCCGCCTCGACGGCGGCCGTGGTCTCGTCAGCGCCGAAGCGCGGCACCTTGGCCAGCACCTCTCCCGTCGCCGGATTGTCGACCACATCGACGCCCTCGCCGATCCAGGCGCCGTCGACATGGCACTGCGACTTCAGGAGAGTCTGATCGTTCAATTGCAGCATGGTATTTCCGACAGTTTGATCAGGCGCTCATTCCAGCACGGCGGATGACCAGCCTGCAGCCCTTGCATTCCGGTGATCACCAGATCGAGGTCCCACCATCGACCGTCAATGTCGAGCCGACGGCGAAGCTCGCCTTGTCCGAAGCCAGCCAGACGATCGCCTCCGCGATTTCTTCAGGGCGGCCCATGCGATGGACCGGCGCGCGATCGTCCAGTTCCTTCTTCATCGCCGCCGGATCAGCCGCCTGCGCGAACATTTTGTCAAAATAGGGCGAGTGAATCGTGCCGGGTGCCACGCAGTTCACCCGGATTCCGTCGGCCGCATGGTCGAGCGCCATGGCCCGGGTCAACGACACAACACCACCTTTCGAGGCGACATAGGCGGCTCGATCCGCAATCCCGATGCCTGCGGTGTAAGATCCAGTGTTGACGATGGCGCCGCCGCCTTGCTTCGCCATCACCGGGATGACGTGTTTCGAGCACAGGAAAACACCCTTGAGGTTGACCGACATGAGTCGGTCCCAATCATCCTCTGCGATCGAGACGACGTTGCCGCGGAAGCCGAAGCCGGCATTGTTGACGAGCACGTCGATTCGTCCGAACGAGTCGGCCACAAGCTCGACCATCGTGCGGACCTCGGAGTCCTTGCTGACGTCGACCTTGCAGCCGATGCTGCGTCCGCCAAGTTCCCCGGCGGCTTTCTCGGCGGCGGAGCCATCGACGTCGGCGACGACGACGCTCGCCCCGTGACGAGCGAAGAGCCCAGCGGTGGCGCGCCCGATCCCGCTCGCACTCCCGGTGACGATCACGACCTTCCCTTCGAAATCCATACTATCTCTCCATCTCGCGTAAGGCTCGGGCTAGTGCAGGTCGGAATCGGCGAGCGAGGAATCGGGCAAGGCATCCTGCCTCGACGTCTCGCCGCGCTCGATCACGTAGATCTCGTCGGCGAAGGAGCGCAGCAGGCTCGGATTGGATTCGGTAATCAGCAACCCGAGTTCGCGGTCGACCTGTCGCAGTTCGCGCAAGGCCGCGCCGTAGCGCTGTGCCAGGACAGGAGCCAGCCCCTGGAACGGCTCGTCGAGCAGGATCACCCGCGAGCCGGCGACCAGGGCGCGGCCGAGCGCCACCATCTTGCCCTGCCCTCCCGAGAGACCGGCGGCCGGGCGCGTTCGCATCGCATGGAGTTCCGGGAGGACGCCGTAGACCAGCTCCATGCGCCGCCGCAGCTCCGCCGCGGAGAGCTGCATCACCTCGCCCGGGAAGCGCAGGTTCTCTTCCAGCGTGAATGAGCCATTGAGCCGGCGATCCTCGGGTGCGTAGCCGATACCGAGGAAGGGCCGGCGATGGGACGGTACGTCCCGCAGATCGCCGCCATCGAAGGTTACGCGGCCGCCGGTCAGCTTGAGAAATCCCATGATCGAGCGCAGCACGCTCGTCTTGCCGGCGCCGTTGCGACCGATCAGGGCGACCGTTCCGCCCTTCGCGATTTCGAGAGTAGCGCTGCGAACGACGGTCACGCCGTCGATCTGCGCCGAAGCCTGTTCGACACGCAGCATGGTCAAACCCCGATCACGTTCTTGCGCACGTCAGGGTCGTTGAGAACCTGCTCCGGCGTGCCCTCCAGGCTGATCCGACCGCCCGACCAGACGGCCACTTTGTCGGCGTAGCGCGACACCACGTCCATGTCGTGCTCGACGAAGATCGCGGTCGTCTCGTTGTACTTCAGGGCCTTGATCAATGTGTCCATGATGGCGAACTTCTCCTTGCTGGAGACGCCGCTGGTCGGCTCGTCCATGAAGATCAGCCGAGGTTTGAGCGCGAGCGCCATGGCGATGTCGATGAGCTTGCGCATGCCTTCCGGCAGTTCGCGCACCGGCCGCTGCGCGACCTCAGCAAGACCGATGACGCCGAGCAGATCGAACATCTCGTCGCGCTTGGGATGGCGTTCGAGCGGCGTCCACGCCTGCCAGATGCCCTCCCGCGCTGCCAGCGCGAGCAGCATGTTCTCGATCACGGTGTTGTCGAGGAACAATTGCGGGAGCTGGAACGAGCGCCCGATGCCGCCGCGTGCGATCCGTCTCGGGGCGACGCCAGTGATGTCGCGACCTTCGAACATGACCGCCCCCGATTGCGGCACGAGATAGCCGGTGCAGAGATTGACGAAGGTGGTCTTGCCCGCGCCGTTGGGGCCGATGATCGCGACCTTCTCGCCCTTCTTGACGGCAAGGGAAGCATCGTCGGCGGCTTTCACGCCCCCGAAGCTCAGGCGCAGATTGCGCGCTTCCAGAACCAGAGACTCTGTCATGGGCGCACCTTTCGACGCAGACGCAGCTGGGTCAGGCCATCGGGCGCGAACATGATGATCGCGATCAGCGAGAGCCCGAGGATCGTCTGCCAGTAGCTGGCCGCGAAAGCGGCGGCGTAGTTGCGGATGACCTCGAAGACGATCGAACCGGCGAACGCGCCGACGACGTTGCCCGAGCCGCCCAGGATCGAGATGAAGACGAACTCTCCCGAGCGCACCCAATAGGCGAATTCGGGAGCGACATGGCCTGTGACGATCGCGATGATCGCGCCGCTCATGCCAGCGAGCGCAGCCGAGACCGCATAGGCGATATGGAGCGCGCTATTGCCGGACACACCGAGATATTCCAGGCGCGTCTCGTTCGACTTGATGGCCTCCAGCGCCTTGCCCAACGGCGAAGCCAGGTAGCGCGCGACGAGGAACGCCGACACCGCCGCGACGGCGAGCGTGGTGTAGAACATCCAGGTTTCGAAGGCGACGCGGCCGAGCCTGACACCCCCGAGGGTTGGTCGCGCGACGTTCATGCCGTCGCCGCCGCCGGTCAGATGATAGAGCTTTTCCAGCAGCGAGAAGGCGACCATCGAGATCGCCAGATTGATCATCGCGAAGAAGATGTCGCGATAGCGTACGGCAAAGAAGCCGAACGCTATCGCGATCACCATGGCGACGAAGCCGCCGAGCGGGATCAGTACGAGCGTGTCGAGAGACAGCCGCGCATTGACCAGAAAGGCGACCGTATAGGCGCCGGCTGCATAGTAGAGTCCGTGCCCGAACGAGATCTGGCCGGCCCGCAACAGGATGACGATGCCGAGCACCGTCAGCCCGACCGCGAGCGCAATGGTGAGCATGACCGTCGCCCAGGGAGCGATGATCGTGGCGACGCAAAGTGCGAGGGCGGCGCCGGCGCCCATGATGACTTCAGGACGCATCAGACTTTCCTCGTCTGCGGGACGCTGAACAGGCCTTGGGGCTTGATCAGCAGAACGACGAACATGATCAGATAGGGGACGAGGACATCGAATTCCGGCGCCGTATAGACGGCGATCGAGCGCCCGAGGCCGATCATCAACGCAGCCACCGCCGCGCCCTCGATCCGTCCAAGACCAGCTGTCGCGGCGACCGCGAAGGACAGGATGATCATGCCGGAGCCCATGCCGGGCACCAGTGAGGTCGAGCCCGACGCGAGCGCTCCGCCGAACGCGGCGAGCGATGCGCCGATCATGAAGGTCAGCAGATAGACCTTGGCGGCATCGACGCCCATGGCCGCGGCGGCCTCGCGATCATCCGTCACCGCGGTGACAATCCGCCCGATGCGGGTGCTCCGCAGCACGTAGCGCAAAGTCAGCAGGACGACGACCGCGAACGCCGGCACGACGACCAGCTGGTAGAGCGAATAGTTGATGCCGAGGATGTTGACCGTTCCCAGCAGGGACAGCGGAGTATTCACGAAATAGGGACTCACGCCCCAGATCGCCTTCTGCAGGTCCTCGAAAATCATGAAGACTGCGAAGGTGACAAGGAGCTGCAGCACCTGCTCCTTGCCGTAGATCCGACGCAGCAGCGTAACCTCCAACAGCCCGCCGAGCAGGACACCGACCAGCACCGCAGAGAGAGCCATGGCCGGGTAACTGAGCCACGGGCTCAGCCCGGAAGCCGCCAGCAGCAGGCCGAAGCTCGCCGCCACATAGGCGCCAATCGCGTAGAAACTCCCATGCGCGACGTTGACGATGCGGAGCACGCCGAAAATCAGAGACAATCCCACGGCGACCAGGAAGACCTGGGCGCCATAGGAAAGTCCGTCCAGCGTGGCCAGGAGGACTGTCTGGAGGAACATGATGACGAGACCTGTCCGCTTACTGCTTCGCGGAGAAAAGTTCGATCGACGGATCGTTCGCCAAGTCGGACTTGATCTTGGTCAGCCATTCGGCCGACTTCTGTCCGATCGGCGTGGTGACCAGCTTGCCCGGATAGATCGCGATGTTGTCGAGCGTCGCGAAATTGAAGGCGGGATTGCGGACCGTCGTGCCGATGAGCTGATCCTCGAGGCCCTGGCTGTCGTCGCGAATCGAGACTTCGCTGGTGAGGCCGTGGAAGCTGAGGTTCTTGAAGGCTGCCAGCAGCTGCTCCTTCGATGGCCACGGAACCTTGTTGTCGACAGCAGCCTTCTCATAGGCCTTCTGCATGGCCGACATGGCCTGTGACATGTGGAACACCGGGTAGATCGGATAGGAGCCGGTCTTCTCGCGATACCGCTTCACGAAGTCCTGGAAGGCCGCGTCGCTCTTGTGCTTGGGATGATCGAAATAGTGGTCGCCGCGGGCGCCGATGACGACGCCGGCCGGCAGCGCATTGCCGAGGCGCTCAAGCGAACTCTCGCCCAGCGGAAAGACATAGGTGCCTTGGGTCATGGCGCCGCGGGCAGCCGCCTGCTGGACAAAGGTGTCGAGGTCGCCGCCCCAGGAGGTATTGACGATCACGTCCGGCTTGAGTGCCTGGATGCGTGAGATTTCGGTCGAATAGTCCGGCGCGCCGAACTTCGGGAACAGTTCCGCAACCACCTGAACGTCCGGCTTGAGCGCCTTCAGCGCGGTGAGGAACAGGGCCCATTGGTCGCGACCGGCAGCATAGTCCTGGTTCACGCCGGCGACGGTCTTGAAGTTGGGCTTGTTCTTCACGAGGTAGAGCGCTGCCGCGAGCATCTCAGCGCCCGTGTGCGCCTGCGTGCGCACATTGAACTTGTACTTGTTGTCCTCGAAGATGCGGGGCGAGCTGCAATCCCACAGGATGTTGGGAACCTCGAGGTCCTCGGCGACCGGAGCCAGCGCCAGGCAGTTCGCGCTCGAAACCGAGGCGAACATGACCTCGGCCTTCTCGTTGAGAACGACACGGCGGTATTCCGACATCAGCTGGTTGGCGCCGGCACCTTCGTCGATCACGATCGAGCGGACCGGGACGCCGAGGATGCCTCCCTTGGCGTTAAGATCGGCGATCATCATGTCCGCCGCGTTCTTGCCGGGAACGCCGAACACCGAGGCGGGGCCGGACAGGAAGGTCGTGATGCCGATCACGAGCTCCTTGGGCTTCTCGGCCGCCTGGGACGAGGATGCAGCGAGCATCGCGGCGCACAGGGCGCCGATAGATTTTCTGATCATTTTTTCCTCCTCTGAGTGGTTTTTATGTCTGCCCGCATTCCGAGCGCGTTCGCCGATGGGCTGCGGCGGCGTCTTCAGAACCGGATCACGTGACGCACGACCTTCCCCTGGTTGAGCAGGTCGAAGGCGGCGTTGATGTCGTCCAGCGGACCGGTGCTGGACAGGAGCTTGTCGACAGGCAGCTTCCCGCGCTGAAAAAGCGAGATGTAGTGGGGTATGTCGCGCGGCGGCACGCAGCTGCCCATGTAGCTGCCGTGGATCGTGCGCTCTTCGCCAACGAGATTGACGGCGGGAATGGCGAAGCTCGAACCCGGCGCGGCCAGGCCGGCCGTAGCGGTCTTCCCGCCACGCTTCGTGATCTTGTAAGCCAGCTCGAAAGCCTTGACCGAACCGGCCATCTCGATCGCATGATCGACGCCGCCATTCAGCTCGGCGCGAACCTGCTCGACGACATCCGGATCTGAGGCCACGAAGGTGTCGGTGGCGCCGAGACCGCGGGCAAGCGCCAGCTTGTCCTCGCTCAGATCGATCGCGACGACCCGCGAGGCGCCGCTGGCCAGCGCCCCGAGGACGGACGACAGGCCGACCCCTCCAAGGCCGACGACCGCGACCGTCTGACCCGGCCGCACGCGGCAGGTGTTCACTACCGTTCCCACGCCGGTCATCACGGCGCAGCCGAATAAGGCGGCATGGACGGGGTCGATGTCCTGGGTGACCCGCACGACCGAGCGGCGCGACACGACCGCATATTCCGCGAAGGCCGACACGCCGCTGTGATGGAAGGGCTCGGCGCCATCGTCGCAATGGAACCGACGGGCGCCTGACAGCAGCGTCCCAGCACCGTTGGCGGCATGGCCCGGTTCGCAAAGTTGGGCTCGGCCATCCACGCAGGTGGCACAATGGCCGCAGGTCGGCAGGAAGCTCATCACAACCTGCTCCCCGCGCTTCAGATCGCTGACGCCCGCTCCGAGCTCCTCGACGATGCCGGAGCATTCGTGTCCGAGGACCATCGGAGTGGGTCGCGGGCGGTCGCCATTGATGACGGACAGGTCGGAATGGCAGAGGCCCGCTGCGGAAATTTTGACCAGGACTTCCCCCGGTCCCGGAGGATCGAGTTCGACCGTCTCGATGCTGAGCGGCATGCTCTCCGCATAAGGTCCTTTGACGGGCGAGCGGCGCAGGATCGCGGCGCGAATCTTCATCAGTGATCCTCCCTTAGCGGTGCTCCCGACTGCGGCAGTCCCGCTTGTTGCCATAGCGTCATGCGCTTTGGCTGTTATTTCGGATCAGTTTGCAGCTATCAGACAATCTGTCAATGCTATTGACAGTCAATGCCCGCGCAAGGCAGGTTCTGACGGTCGGTGCGAGCCGGCCCAATGACGAATGAATTGACGGGAGCGAGAGATGCCGGGAACGGAAAGGAAGTACGGGCTCGGGCCAACCCGTCGACATGCATTGGCACTGACGGCGCTCGGAATTGCCTCACCCTTCGTGCTGCGCGACGCAGTGGCGCAAGGCAAGGCGATCAATGTCGGCGTGATCATGCCACTATCTGGCGCGAATGCGCAGTTCGGCATCAATTCGCGCAACGGCGTCGAGCTCGTCGCCGACGAGATCAACGCCGCCGGCGGTATCAAGTCGCTCGGCGGAGCGCGGATCAATCTCGTCGTCGCCGATTCGACCTCAACCCCGACCACGGCCGCCAATGTGGCGCAGCGCCTGCTAACCCAGAACGACGTGGTCGCGATCCTTGGCGCATTCGCCTCGGCGCTCACCATCGCGATCTCGGAAGTGACGGAGCGCCGCGGCGTGCCGCTGCTGACCATGTCCTTTTCCGATCAGATCACCGGCCGCGGCTTCGAGAACATCTTTCAGGTCGTCGCCAAGGCCTCCGCGATCGGTAAGGCGCAGTTCGACGGCACGGTCGCGATCGCCGCTGCAGCCGGGCAGAAGCTCGATAAGATCGCGATCATGTACGAGGACACCGCCTACGGAACCTCGCAGGCTGCGGGCCTGCGCGACGGCGCCAAGGCGGCCGGCGTGCAGATCGTGATGGACGAAGCCTATCCGCTCGGCATCACAGACGTCACGCCGCTGATCAACAAGCTCAGGGCTTCAGGCGCGCAGGCCGTCTTCCCGGTTTCGTATCTCAACGACTCCCTGCAGATCATTCGCGCCATGCGTCAGCAGAAGATCGCAATCCCGGCGATCGGCGGCGCCGCAGGCTACGTCATCCCCGATTTCGAGAAGGGACTCGGCGAATTCTCTGAAGGCGTTCTCTCAATCTCGCCGGCCAATTACGATCTCGCGCCGGAGCTGACCGAACGTTTCCGCAAGCGCTACGGCTATTTCATGGTTCACGAGGCCCTGGAGCATGCGGTCTGCATGGATGTGCTTGCCCAGGCGCTTGAGCAGGCGAAGTCGACCAAACCTGACGATCTGCGCAAGGTCCTGCACGGCACCCGCTTCGAAGGCGGTTGGACCAAGGCCATGACGGGCGGCGCTGTCCAGTTCGACAAGACCGGGCTCAACACCCTCTCCGTGCCGGTGATGGTGCAGTGGCGCAACAAGGAGCTGGTGACCGTCTGGCCCTCGCAGGTCGCCAAGTCCAAGGCGATCTGGGCGAGCTGAAGCTTGCCCGATCGACCTCAAGCCACAGCGGAGAACGACTGACATGGCGGTGGTGCAGGCCATCCTCGATGGGCTGATGATCGGCGGCGTCTACGCCGTCATCTCGATCGGCTTGACACTGGTCTTCGGCGTGATGGGTATCGTGAACTTCGCCCAGGCGGAATTCCTGATGCTCGGCATGTTCGTGGCCTATTTCGCCTGGGCGTGGCTCGGTCTCGATCCACTGCTGGCTGCGCCGCTCGCTTTCGCCGTCGTCTTCGCGCTGGGCGCAGCGCTGCAGCGCCTGCTGATCCGGCGCGTGATGAAGGCGCCGGAAGTGGCGCAGATCTTCCTAACAGTCGGGCTCCTGATCGTGCTCGAAAACGCCGCGCTCCTGATGTTCGGCTCCGGCTTCCGCTCGGTCACGACGCCCTATCAAACCTCGTCGCTGCAGCTCGGGCCGCTCTTCGTCAGCGTCCCCTATCTCGCCGCCTTTGCGATGTCCGTCGCTTCAGGACTGGCGCTTTTCCTGTTCATGAAGTCGAGCTGGTTCGGCCGGGCGATGCGAGCGACTGCGCAGGATCCGATGGCGGCGAAGCTGATGGGCATCAACGCCGACCGCATGCACATGCTCGCCTTCGCGCTCGGCGTCGGCCTGACAGCCTTCGGCGGCGCGGTGATCCTGCCCTATCTCACCGCCTCGCCGACCGTCGGCGCGCAGTTCGTCGTGCTGATGTTCACCGTTGTGGTGCTCGGCGGGCTGGGTTCCGTTGCCGGCGCAGTCGTCGGCGGCCTCGCGGTCGGCGTCATCCAGTCGCTGTCCGCTCTCGCTTTCCCGATCCAGCTCCAAAACTTGGTGCTCTTCGTCGTCTTTATCGCCGTGCTCGCGCTCAGGCCGAAGGGTCTGCTGGGGGCGGCACGATGAATACATCCTCCACTCGCCTGGTTGCCCTCTTCGCGCTGCTTGCGATTGCCGTTGTTCTGCCGTTCGCCTTCGATCCGCGCGGCTACGCCATCCGCATCCTGTGCCTGGCCCTGCTGTTCGCGGCGATGGCGCAGGCCTGGAACATCGTCGCCGGCCTCGCCAACCAGGTCTCGCTCGGCCACGCTGCCTTCTTCGGTATCGGCGCCTACACCTCGACGCTGCTGCTGATCCATTTCGGGCTCTCGCCCTGGCTCGGCATGATCGCCGGCGCGGTGCTCGGCGGGCTCGCCGCGTTGCTGATCAGCCTGCCGACCATGCGGCTGCGCGGTCACTACTTCGCGCTGGCGACGCTGGCCTTCGGTGAGGTGATGCGCGTCATCGCCAACAGCTGGGGCGGGCTCACTGGCGGGCCTGTCGGTATCTCCGTGCCCTTCGCACCGCCCGATCTCGCCATGCTGCAGTTCAAGGAGACGCGCCCCTATTACTGGCTGATGCTTGCCGCGCTCGTGCTCGTCACCACGATTTTCCTCGCGATCAAGCGCAGCCGCCTCGGCTATCGCCTGCGCGCGATCAAGGAGAATGCCGACGCGGCCGAGGTGATCGGCGTCGACACCACCCGCACCAAGATCGTCGCCGCAGTGATCTCCGGCATGATCACCGCCTGCCTCGGCACGCTCTATGCGCAGTTCCAGTTCTTCTTCGATCCTGACACGGTGTTCGGTGTCGCCTCGGTCTCGGTACGCATGGCGATGATTGCCATCGTCGGCGGCATCGGCACGGCTGCAGGGCCGATCCTCGGCGCCTTCTTCGTCATCCCGCTCGAAGAGTTCGCCAATCAGATCTTCTCGGCACAGGCCGCCGGCCTGTCCCAGCTCGTCTTCGGCCTGCTGCTGATCGCGGTGATCCTGATCGAGCCCCGCGGCTTCATGGCGATCGGTCCGAGACTGAAGCGCCTCTTGGCAAGGGAGAAGGCTGATGGCTGAGCCCGTGCTCGACATAACCGACATCTCCAAGCGCTTCGGCGGTCTGCAGGCGCTGTCCAAAGTCTCGCTTTCCATCGCCAGCGGCGAGATCGTCGGGCTGATCGGCCCTAACGGAGCCGGCAAGACCACGCTGTTCTCGACCTTGGTCGGTCTGCATAGGCCGGACAGCGGCGCGGTCAGGCTGGACGGGCGACACCTCGTCGGCCTGAAGCCGCACCGCATCGCCGCCGCCGGA
Source organism: Allobosea sp. Tri-44 (assembly GCF_004123845.1). Taxonomy (GTDB): domain Bacteria; phylum Pseudomonadota; class Alphaproteobacteria; order Rhizobiales; family Beijerinckiaceae; genus Allobosea. Next base: position 107,350 of record NZ_NBDP01000036.1, read on the forward strand.
ATGGTCAAGACCTTCCAGAACGTCGCGCTCTTCCTCGATTCCTCTGTGCTCGACAACGTTCTGACCGGCGGTCTGATGCGGCACCCGGTTGAGGGTGCGCGCGATCTCGCCCGCCGTTGTCTCGAACGCGTCGGGATCAGTGCGATCGCCGGCAAGCTCGCGCGCGATCTCTCCTTTCCCGAGCGAGCCCGCGTCGAGGTCGCGCGGGCGCTCTGCACCGAACCGCGCGTGCTTTTGCTCGACGAGGCGATGGCAGCGCTCAACCATGTTGAGATGGACGAGTTCATGGCGCTGCTGCGCCAGCTGCGCGCCGAGGGACTGACCTTGATCGTGGTCGAACATCACATGCGAGCGATCATGTCGCTCTGCGAGCGGCTCGTCGTCCTGAACTTCGGCCAGGTGATCGCGACCGGAACGCCGGCCGAGATTTCGCGCGATCCAGCGGTCGTGCAGGCCTATCTCGGTCGTTCGGCGGCTTGAGGAACAACGCATGACCACATCCGCCCCGCTCCTCGCGATCGAGAGCCTCGATGCCGGCTATGACAGCGTCGACGTCCTGCATGGCGTCTCGCTCGCCATGGACGCTGGCGAGTTCGTCTGCGTCATCGGCGCCAACACGGCTGGCAAGAGCACACTTCTGCGGACCATCTCCGGTCTCGTCGCCTCGCGCGGCAGTATCCGATTCGAGGAGCAGGAGCTGGTCGGACGGCCTTCGCACCAGATCCCCGGCCTCGGCATCGCGCACGTGCCGGAAGGCCGGCACGTCTTCCCCGAGATGAGCGTCGACGAGAACGTCATGCTCGGTGCCTATGCCGTACGCAACGCCGCCGACCTGGCGCAGCGGCGCGAGCGGGTGCTCCAGATGTTTCCACGCCTGCGTGAGCGGCTGACCCAGGCGGCTGGGACCCTGTCCGGTGGCGAGCAGCAGATGGTCGCGATCGGGCGTGCACTGATGCTGTCGCCGCGCCTGTTGCTGCTCGACGAGCCGAGCCACGGACTTGCGCCGAAGGTCGTCGACGAACTGCACGACACCTTCCTGACCGTTAGCAGGACCGGCACAGCCATCCTTCTCGTCGAGCAGAACACTACGCTCGCACTCTCTGTCGCGAGCCGCGGCTATGTACTCGAATCTGGGCGCATCGTGCTGACCGGCACGAGCGCGGAACTCTCAAACAACGATGCCGTCCGTAGCGCCTATCTCGGGCTCTGACGGCGTCGCACGCCCTTGTCATCCGTCCCCAAAAAGGAGTTGCCCATGTCCAACAGCGAACAGTTTGAAAAAGGCCTGCAGATGCGCCGCAAGGTGCTTGGCACGGAATACGTCGATGGCAGCATTGCCAAGGCCGACGACTTCATGATGGCCTTCCAAAATATCACCACCGAATGGTGCTGGGGCTATGCCTGGACCCGGCCCGGCCTCGACCACAAGACCCGCTCGATGCTGAACCTCGCCATGCTGACGGCGCTCAGCAAGCCAGTCGAGCTCAAGCTCCACGTCAAGGGCGCGCTTGCCAATGGCGTGACTGTCGACGAGATCAAGGAGATCCTGCTGCATGCGACAGTCTATTGTGGCATCCCGGCCGGGCTCGACGCCTTCAAGGCAGCCCATGAGGTGCTGAAGGCCGAAGGCGCGATCCCTACGGAGAAGTGAGGAGCAAATGCGCCACTGGGAGGTCTACGCGCTGCGCTATGCCGTGCATGAACGGGCGGCGTCGGAGAACTTCCTGCGCCCGCCGGATCCGCACGACGCGCCCATGCCGATGGATTATTTCGTCTGGGTGCTGCGCTCCGGCGGCGAGACCATCGTCGTCGACACCGGCTTCACCCCAGAAGGCGGCGCCAGACGCGGGCGGACGCTGATCCGCCCGGTCGAGACGGCGCTGGCCCAGCTCGGCGTGGCGCAGGAGGCGGTCGCCGATGTCGTGATCACCCATCTTCACTACGATCACGCGGGCAATCTCGACCTGTTCCCGCAGGCCCGCTTTCATCTCCAGGACGCGGAGATGAGCTTCGCTACCGGCCGGCACATGTGCCAGGCCTGCATCCGCTACCCGTTCGAGGTCGAGGACGTCGTGCGCATGGTGCGCGCGGTCTATGCCGAGCGCGTCGTCTTCCATGACGGCGACGCCGAGATCGCCGAGGGCGTGAGCCTGCACAAGGTCGGCGGCCATAGTGCGGGGCTGCAGATGGTCCGTGTCCAAACGGCACGCGGCTCGGTCGTGCTCGCTAGTGACGCGGCGCATTTCCTCGCCAACATCGAACGCCAGAATCCGTTCCCGATTTATTTCGATCTCGGCGCGCTGGCGCAGGGTTGGCGGGCTGCGCGGCGGCTCGCTGGTTCCGAGGATCGCGTTATCCCGGGACATGATCCACTGGTGCGGACGAGCTATCCCGCCGTCGCGGGATCGGATGGTGAGACAGTGGCGCTGCACCTGCCTCCGCTAGCGTGAGCTTCCTCAGCTCCCGACATGCTCCAGCGCCGCCACGAGGTGCGGGCGGAACAGGTCGGGATGTTCGCACATCGGGAAGTGGCCGAGCCCGTCCATGACGCGCAGCAGCGCACCGGGGATCAGTGCCGCCAGCTTCTTCCCGTCCTCGGGCGTCGCCGAATAATCGTAGGTGCCGCTGAGCAGGGCGACCGGCGTGCGCGAGGCATCGATTCGCAGCGCGACGTCGCCCCCGTCGAACTCGTCGCTGTAGAAGGCGAGATCGCCCGTGTAGACCTGCGGCGCACCTTGCGAATAGATCCAGGCGGCGCGGCGACGCTGGTCGAGCGGGCTCGTGGGACTCATCAGCCCGCGCACGAAGGCCGGGTTGTGCAAGCCCGCATGGACCGCGACATGGTGCTGGAAGGGGTTGCGCCGGCCCTTCGAACGGAAAGGCGGCTCGATCGCGATCACACCGGCGACGAGATCGGGGCGCTCGGCGGCCAGGAGCAGCGCCATTGCGGCGCCCATCGATCCGCCGGCGACAATCACCTTCTCGCCGACCGCCTGCTCGATGATCGCGCTGCACCAGCCGAGATAGCGCTCGCCCGTCAGCTGGTAAGGCTCGCCTTGCCAGCCCGAGGGCGGCAGCGAACGGCCGTGGAACGGCATGTCCGGCGCGAGCATCCGATACCTCGCCGCAAGCTCGGTATCAGCGAGCTGCCCAAGGAACTGACGCCCGTCGGCGCCGGCTGTGTGCAGGAAGAGCAGCGGGCGGCCGTGGCCGGCCTCCTCGACGAAGACGTCGCAGAGGCCCTCCTCTAGACCAACCGGCCAATAGTGCCCGGTGATTTGGCGCATGTCGCGCGCGACGTTGGCGGCCGGCATCGCCGGCGAGGCGCAGACGATCTCGAACAGGCGCTCCAGCATCGCACGCGCCTGTGCGATCCGTTCCGGCGCACCCTCGATGACGAAAGCCTCATTGGTGATGGCCAGTGCGGTGAAGGCCTGGAAACGTGGTGGCGGTGGCGTCTCGAGGACACGCCCCCAGTCGGCGGCAGCAGCCTGTATGACGATGTCACCCGGCGCGTCGGGGTCGAAGGCCGCGACACCGTTCTCCAGCCGCAGCCTGATCTCCGCGCCTGCGCCTCGCAGATGCAGCCCCGTCCTCGTCAGGCCCGAGCCGAGCCTACGCAGTTCCGCGTCACCCAGCGCTGCGGCAAGGCGCTCCTTGAGGCTCATGCGGCGTGCGAGCGGTTGGCGTCCATATCGGCGAGGAAGCGATAGATCTCGGTATGGTCCGCGTCCGGCTTGAGCGAGCCTTTCGCCTTCTCCCAAAGATCGGCGACGGTGGCGATCTGCGGGATTCCTAAACCGAGATGCCCGGCGAGATCGGCCGCAATGCGCAGATCTTTTGCCATCAGCGCCAGTGAGAATCCCGAGTTGAAGGCCTCGCTGATAACGAAGGGCTTCATCTTCACCTCGGTGGAATTGTTGCGACCTGTCGAGGCGTTGAGTACATCGACGATGACCTCCGGCGCGAGACCGAAGCTGCGGCCGACCAGCAGGGCCTCGCAGGCCGCGATCAGGCCGGCGGCCGAGACATAGTTGTTCAGCGCCTTCATCGCATGCCCGGAGCCGACCGGCCCCGTGGCGAAGATCGATTTGCCCATCGCAGCCAGGATCGGCCGCGCCCGCTCAATTTCGGCCTGTGGCCCACCAGCCATGATCGACAGCGTTCCGTCGATGGCGCGCTTTACGCCGCCGGAAACCGGCGCGTCGATCAGCGGCAGGCCGAGGGGTTCCAGGTCGGCAGCAAGGCTCGTCGTATCGGTCGGCGCCGACGAGCTCATGTCGATGACGAGCGTTCCGGCTGGCAATGCCCCTGCGATACCATCGGGGCCGAGCAGGACCTCGCGCACCACGCGGCCATTCGGCAGCATCGTGATGATCCCGGCCGCCCCGACGACGGCCTCGGCCGCGGTCGGGAACGCCTTGCCGCCAGCAGCCGCCAGCGCAGAGCGCGCCGCCGGCGCCGGATCGGCGCCATGAACCGCGAAGCCGGCCTCGATCAGCCGCTTCGCCATCGGCAATCCCATCTGGCCAAGGCCGACCATCGCAATGATTGCAGGTTGAGCTATCGGGGCTATAGCCATGGCGTTTATCCTCCGGCTTACCCGGACGTGACTAGCCACCGGGCGATGATCAGAGAGATATCATCGCTATCAGACAATCTGTCAATCAGAGAAACGAGGTTGTCGGTTAGGCCGGCTTTTCAGCCTCCTGGCGGGCAAGCACGGCGAGCGCGACCTTGGCGGCCATCGCAATATGATGCTTGCAAGCGGTTTCGGCCCGGTCTGGGTCGCGCGCCACAATCGCGTCGAAAATCGCCCGGATTTCTGCGACGCTGTCGGCGAGCCGGCCACTCTGCGTCATCGACGTCACCCGCAGCAGGGTGATGCGGTTGTGCAGCGTCGTCAGCGATTGCGTCACGAAGGTATTGGCCGCGCCTTGCATCAGCACGGCGTAGAAGCGCGTCTTCGCGGCAACGAGCGTCGCACGATCGCTCCCTTGGGCTGCAGTCGCGAAACCGTCGACCGCGCGCCCGAGTTCGGCAATCGCCGCATCGCTGCCATGCTCCGCAAAGTTCCGGCCCGCAAAGCCTTCGAGTAGCGCTCGCAGCTCATAGAGCTGGCGCGCTTCATCATGGCTGATCGAACTCACCTCCGGGCCGCGGTGGGGAACCGTGACGACGAGACCTTCTGCCTCAAGTTGCCTTAGCGCTTCTCGGACGGAGGTCCGTCCTACCCCGATCTGTTCGCAGAGCTCGCGCTCGATTAGCCGCTGCCCTGGTTTGAAATGCCCGGCGGCGATGGCGCTGCGGATCCTGTCCTCCACCAAAAGGCGAAGCGTCGCAGCCTGGCGGGGAATTTGAAGATCGATCGTGTTCATTCTCCACTCTTCGCGCCCGTCTGATGATCAGTCAATCGGCGGTTGCATGCATAAGATAATGACAGATTGTCTGATAGCAGGCAATATGATAACGCGCTTCCTCTCATGAGCAGAGTCCATCTGCCGATCCCTTGGAGGAAACATGCTTCGCCTTGCCAAGCCACTGCTCGCCCTGGGCTTCGCCCTCGCCTCATTCAGCAGCGCTGCCCAAACCTACCCGACCCGCCCGATCAGCATGATCGTCCCGTTCGCTGCCGGTGGCACGACGGACGTTCTGGCCCGCATCGTCGCCGAGGCGATGGGCCAGCAACTCGGCCAGAACGTCATCGTGGAAAACATCGGTGGCGCCGGTGGCCGTACCGGGACCGAACGTGTCATTCGGGCCGCGCCGGACGGCTATACGATCCTGTTCGGCAATATGGGGCCGATGGCCGCCAGCAAGGCCCTGTTCAAAGACCAGCGCTACGACCCGCGCAGCGATCTCGCTCCAATCGGACTCGTGTCCGACGTGCCCATGGTCATCGCCGCGAGCAAGAAGAGCGGCGTGACCGATCTAAAGACCTTCGTCGCCAGGATGAAGGAGAAGGGCGACGCGGTCACATTCGGCACGGCCGGCTACGGCGCGACCTCGGACATGGCGCCGAATCTGCTGCTGCATCTGACAAAGCTCAAGGCCACCATCGTGCCCTATCAGGGGGCGGGACCTGCGATCCGAGATCTGACGGGGGGGTTCGTCGACGCCGTGATCGACCAAACCGTGACGCTCCTGCCACTCGACCAGGGCGGTGCGGTCAAGGCTCTGGCCGTCAGCGGGCCGAAGCGCATTCCGCAGGCGCCAGACCTTCCGACCTTTGCAGAAGCCGGGCTGCCGGAATTCAGCATGACCGTGTGGAACGCGATCAGCGCACCGAAAGCGACGCCACAGCCGATCGTTCAGAAGCTCGTCGCGGCGTTGGATGCCAGCCTTTCCGCGCCGACTGTTCAAAAGCGCTTCGAGGACCTGGCCGTGCCAGTGCCCGCCCCCGAATTGCGCGGGCCCGCCGTCTTGCAGAAGCTCGTTGCAACCGAGGTCGAACGTTGGGCTGCCGTGTTTAAGAACGTCGATAAGCCCTGATCTCAGCCCAACCGCGGATACGGCCTCACCAAAAGTGCATCACACCAGCTCTGCTGATGCTACGACGTGAATTCCGGGGCTCTCGGCCAAGGCAGCCTCGAGCATGGCGGCTGCAATCCTGCCGGCCGGGTTGATGCGCCATCGACGCGGAAGAGCTGGTCCAATCAGGTGCAGGACGACCGTTGCCAGCCTTTCGCCCACACGAAACTCCTGCCGGTCACCACCAATCAATCCTGGCCGCACATAGGTGAGCGAATGAAAGCCGAGCGTGGCAAGGTCGCGCTCGGTATCGCCCTTGACGCGGTTGTAGAAGAAGCTGGAGCCGCTGTCGGCGCCGATCGCCGAATTCAAGATGAATGCCGGCACACCATGCCGACGGGCGAGCCGGGCGATCGCGATCGGATAGTCGTGATCGACGCGGTAGAATGCCTCCCGGGAGCCGGCCGTCCGTAAGGTCGTACCCAGCGCGCAGATCACCGCATCCGCCGCCCACCAGGGCGCCTCTTCGGGCAAGGCTTCGAAATCAACTATAGGCGCAAGCAGTCTTGGATGCGCAGGCAGCGCACGGCGAACCGGGGCGATGACCTGAGTGACGCGATCTTCAGCGAGCGCTAATCGCATGACGTGACTGCCGACCAAGCCTGTCGCACCCACGAGCAGTAGCTTCATCTCGCCCTCCGACCTGCGTTAGCGGCGTGCTAGCTGCTCGACCGCTTCCTTGATCGGCGTCGCGCCAGCGGTGAGCTCAATGATGGCATGGTTGAGTTCAGGGTGCTCGACAATCGCGACCAATGTCGCCGCGACGTCTTCGCGCGATACGGTGCCGTAAGGTATCGCCACATCGGCGCGGACCTTTCCGGTGCCCGGCTCGTCCGACAATGTGCCCGGCCGCACAATCACCCAATCGAGATCTGTCGCGACAAGATGGGCGTCGGCGAGTTTCTTTACGCGGATGTAGTTCTCGAAAGCTTCCGAGGGCTTCTCGTCGCGCAGCGCGTCGGGAAATACCGAGACAAGTAGAAAACGCGCGACGCCGGCGATCCTTGCCGCCTCGACAGCCAGTTCCAGCCCGCGCCCGTCGATGGCGTTGGTGACTTCCATGCCGGCGCCACCGGCGCCGGCGGAGAAGACGACCGCGTCGCTGCCTTTTATCAGCGCGGCAAGCGCTTCGGCCGTTAAGGTCGTCAGATCGCCCGCGACGGGCGTCGCACCGAGGCTGGCGAGCTCATCTGCCTGCTCCGGCTTGCGATACAGCGCCCTGGGCTCGTGACTGCCCTGCGCCAGTTGACGCGACAGCCGACGGGCGACCTTGCCGGCGCCGCCGATAATAAAGACCTTGGCCATAGTACGATCCTTCTTCCGGGTAATCGCAAGACAACCGGGCGCCGCAAGCCGCGCCCGGTTGGCCGAAATCAAGCGCTCAGGGGGCGGAATGGGTATGGTAGATCTTGCTGACCACTGTCCACTTCCCGTCGACCTTCAGCAGATTGAAGAAGTCGGTGAAGCGGTAACCGGAGATGTTGTCAGTATCGACCCGGGCGCTGGCGGCGGTGCCAACGATATCAACGCGGACGATCGCAGCCTTGGCTTCAGGCGAGGGACGGAAGGCCGAGTCGATGACGTCAAAGAGACCCTGGATCGGGCCACCCGACAGCTTGCCGTCCTCAATGCCGAAAATGGTCGCCTTCTCGCTGAAGGCCGGCTTCATGATGGAGCTGTCGGCCTTGGCGCCACCGGAATTGTACTTGTTCAAGACATCTACGATGGCGTTATACTCGTCGAGATAAGTCGTGTTGGGCATGGCATTGTTCCTGTTTTGCGAGATCGCAGTTGTTGTCGAAACAGCGAGAGCTGTGGCGACGGTCGCTGCGGTCAAGAAAGTTGCGAACCGGACGCGGAGCGAATTCCAAAAAGAGTTCATTTTGTTCCAGAATTTGTGGGTGAAACGCCCGGTCAGTCGCCCTGGTGGGTGTGGTAGATCTTGCTGACCACCGTCCACTTGCCGTCGACCTTCAGCAGATTGAAGAAGTCAGTGAAACGGAAACCGGAGATATTGTCGGTATCGATCCGGGCACTGGCGGCGGTGCCGACGATGTCGATGCGAACGATCGCGGCCTTCGCCTCCGGCGACGGGCGGAAGGCGCTGTCGATCGTATCGAACAGTCCCTGAATTGGGCCGCCGGACAGCTTGCCGTCCTCAATGCCGAAGATGGTCGCCTTCTCGTTGAAGGCCGGCTTCATAATTGCGCTGTCGGCTTTCTTGCCGCCCTCATTGTACTGATTCAGCACCGCGACGATGGCATTGTATTCGTCGACATAGGTATGATTGGTCATTGGAGTCTCTTTCCTGATGATTGCTATCCCCAGGGGCACCTTGGGGACGGATTGAGCCGACTAGGCGGCTACTTGCCCGGCCGGGGACACAGGTCCCAATTGCCGGAGCTTGTTCTCCCGGCCGTTCAGCCACCAGCCGATCTGCGGCGGCCAGTTGGCAAAGGGGGTCTCGGGATTGGCCGCGCCCAGTGCCTGCTCGGCATGGAACGCGAAATTGGGATCGCGCAGCGCCTCGCGGCCGATTGCGACTAGATCGGCCTGCCCCGACGCCACGATCGCTTCGGCCTGTCGCGGATCAACGATCAGCCCGACGGCCATGGCGCCGAGCCCGGTCTCGGCCTTGACCCGCTCGGCATAAGGCACCTGGTGACCATAGCCGGTCGGATGCTCGTAAGGTCTGCCGATACCGCCCGACGAGCAGTCGACCACATCGACGCCGATCCCGGCGAGCTCGCGGGCAAAGGCGACGCTGTCTTCGATGGTAACGCCGGCGCGGCTGCCATCGACCGCCGAGATGCGGACGAACAACGGCTTGTCCTGCGGCCAGATCGCGCGCAGATCGCGAGCGATCTCCAGCGGCAGGCGCATCCGGTTCTCCGGGCTGCCGCCGTACGCATCGCTGCGCCGGTTAGTGAGTGGCGAGAGGAACGAGTTGAGCAGATAGCCATGGGCGCAATGCAACTCGATGACCTCGAACCCCGCGGCCAGCGCGCGCCGTGCCGCCGCGGCGAAGTCTGCACGGACCTTGGCAATACCATCCGCATCGAGCGCGGCCGGTACCAGCCAGCCCTTCTCGACCGGCTGAGCGCTCGCCGAGACGATCGGCCAGGGATGGTCGCCGCGGGCGTGATCTTCAGCTGTTAGCGGGCCGTCACCGTAGTAAGGACGCTGCATCGCAGCCTTGGGGCCGGCATGGGCGATCTGGATGCCAGGCGCCGCCCCGTGTCGCTTCAGGAAGCTCGCGATCCCTGCCAGCCCCTCGACCTGGGTATCGTTCCAAAGGCCGACATCGCCATGGGTGATCCGTGCTTCTGGCGAAACCGCCGTTGCCTCGACCATCACCAAGCCAAAGCCACCGAGGGCGAGCTTTCCGTAGTGAACAAGGTGGTAGCTGGTCACGAAGCCATCTTCCGCCTCGTATTGGCACATCGGCGAGACAGCCAAGCGGTTGCGCAGGGTCACCCCCCGCAGCGTCAATGGATTGAACAATTGGCTCATTATCTCTCGTCCAGGAAAGGCCTTGCCATTTTGGCTTCGGCGATTAAATGTCTGTAGCGATCGCTACACTTCGTTCATTTGTAGCGTCCGCTACAAACAGTCAAGCCCTCTGGGAGCAAAAAGTTCAACCGGACATGACCACGACGATCGCACCCCATCGCAGCAAGGGACGGCCTCGCTTCGACCGCGCCGTAGCGCTTGAGCGCGCCCTCGGCGTGTTCTGGCGACGCGGCTACGAACCGGCGAGTGTCGCCGAACTCTGCGCAGCCATGGAAATCAATCCGCCGAGCCTCTACGCAGCCTTCGGTAGTAAGGCGCAACTGTTCATGGAGGCGGTTGAGCACTACGAGCGCATCTATTGGGACGCCGCCTGGGAGCGCTTGGCCGACGTCGCTGACGTTCACGAGGCGATCGCCGGCTTCTTCCACGACGCAGTCCGGATCCTAACGTCACAGGATGCGCCTTGCGGCTGCCTCGTGATCTTGGCCGCCACCAACGTCTCGGCCGAAAGCCAAGAGGTCAACGACGCACTGAAGGCCTTGCGCAAAGAAGGCCGCGATTGGTTCCTTGCCCGGCTCCAACGCGCTGTGAGTGACGCGCAGCTGCCTGCGCAAACCGATACGGACGGGCTGGCAGCCGCGCTGAACACGATGCTGGAAGGCCTATCGCTTCAAGCTCGCGACGGTGCCAGCCAGGACGAACTCACCCGGATCGTGGTCGTCGCGATTACGATGCTGCCGGACAGCCCAAGGCGCTAACGCCGCCGGCGGACTGGAGTTTGCGGGAGCAAAGAGAAGGAGAGGACATGGGGAAGTTCGTTACGATGGGCGTAGACGGCACCGAACCCGAAACCTACGGACCGGACGAGGGTAGCGTGATCGCCGGCGCACCCCGCTTCAGGTCGTGGACGCTGGATGAGGCGGAAGGCGGCCTTTCGAGCGGGCTCTGGGAAGCGACTCAGGGTAAATGGAATTTTGAGAACGCCCATTGGGAGTATTGCCGGATCCTGTCCGGCGTCTCGGTCGTGACCGAGGAGGGCGGCGCGGCGCACCTGGTCAGAGCCGGTGACAGCTTTGTCCTGCGCGCCGGCTTCAGGGGCACCTGGGAGGTCATCGAGACGACCCGTAAGGACTACGTGATCCGAACCTGACACAGCGCTACGGGCGGCCGACGAGCGCATCGGTAGCCGCCCTTTCTCCGCGCGACGGCTCAGCCCTTGGCCTTGCTGGCCTCGTAGCGGGCCTTGTTCTCGGCGTTCGGCGGATAGAGCCCCGGCAAAGCAGCGCCAGCTTCGACCTCGTTCATGATCCAAGCCTCGAGCCGCTCCTGCTCGGGAGCCGCCTCCAGCACCGCGTCGACCAGTGCCGCAGGTATCAGCACAGCCCCGTCGTCGTCGACCACGATGATATCATCCGGGTAGACGGCAACGCCGCCGCAGGCGATCGGCTCCTGCCAGTTGACGAAGGTCAGTCCTGCGACCGAGGGCGGTGCGGCCGCGCCCTGGCACCAGACCGGCAGGCCCGTGCCGAGCACGCCGGCGACGTCGCGCACCACGCCGTCGGTGATCAGCGCCGCCACGCCCTTCTTCGCCATGCGGGCGCAGAGAATGTCTCCGAAGATGCCGGCGTCTGTGACGCCCATCGCATCAACGACCGCGATGCAGCCCTCCGGCATCGCCTCGATCGCGGCGCGGGTCGACTGTGGTGAAGACCAGGATTCCGGCGTGGCGAGGTCCTCGCGCGCCGGCACGAAGCGCAGAGTGAAGGCACGTCCGACCAGACGCGGCTGACCCGATTTTAGCGGCCTCGTTCCGCGCAGCCAGACATTGCGCAAGCCCTTCTTGAGCAAGATCGTGGTCAGGGTCGCCGTCGTCACCTTGGACAGGACTTCGACGATGTTTGCATCGGTGGTCATCGGAGGTTCTCGCTACTGAAGGATGGGAAGGAACGATCAGATGCTGGCGATCAGGCCGCCGTCGACGCGGATGACGCTGCCGGTCAGGTAGGCGGCGCGTTCGCTCGCCAGGAAGGCGACGACATCGCCATACTCCTCCGGCCGGCCATAGCGACCGAGCGCGATCGCGCCGGTACTCTCTGCGGCGACGGCTTCGACGCTGCGGTTCTCGCGCTTGGCCTTCTGCTCATCGAGGAAGCTGATGCGCGACGTCGCGATCCGGCCGGGCAGCACGATATTGGCGGTGACGCCGTCGGCGCCGACCTCTCGCGCCAGCGTCTTCGACCAGCCGACCAGCGACAGCCGCAAGGCGTTCGAGATGCCAAGATTGGGAATCGGCGCCACCACACCCGAGGAGGTCGAGGTGATGATCCGGCCCCATTTGCGCTCTCGCATGGCGGGCAGGACCCGGTCGGTCAGCGCGATCACCGAAAGCACCATCGCCTGGAAATGCTTCACCCAGAGTTCGCTCGGCTGCCCGGAGGCGGGGGTCGGCGGCGGACCGCCGGTGTTGTTGACGAGGATGTCGACCGGCCCGAGCTCCGTCTCGATCGCGGAGATACGCGCCTCAATCACAGAGAGGTCGGCGAGGTCCCAGGCCAGCGGCAGGGCCGTACCACCCTCGGCCCGGATTTCGCCGGCCGTGCGCTCGACCGCCGCTGGATCGATGTCGCCTAGCGCGACTCGAACACCTTCGCGTCCCAGTGCCTTGGCGATCGCGCTGCCGAGACCCCCGCCGGCCCCGAGCACGAGCGCTGTCCTTTCGGTGATGCCGAGATCCATCGATTGGGTCCTTTCAAAGTCCGACCAGTCTCAGCCGAGCTTGCCGCAGGCATCGGCGATGCGCTCGCAGGCGAGCCGGAGGCGCTCCGTGGCGGTGGCGAAGGAGATCCGAAAGAACGGCGCCAACCCGAAGGCCGAGCCGGGAACGACCGCAACATTGGCCTCCTCCAGTAGGAAGGTCGCGAAGTCGACATCCGTCTCGATGACTCGCCCGTCCGCCCTACGACGGCCGATCATGCCGGCGCAGGATGGGAACAGGTAAAACGCGCCGTCCGGCTTGCGGCAGCCCAGGCCCTCGATGCTGTTGAAGGCCTTCAGGCCGAGATCGCGCCGCTCTTGGAAGACGGCATTGCGCTCCGCGAGGAAGTCGAGTGGGCCGCTCAGAGCGGCAATCGCGGCAGCCTGCGACACCGAGCTGGGATTGGTCGTGCTCTGCGACTGGATGGTCGCCATCGCCTTGATCAGCTTGGTTGGCCCGCCGGCATAACCGATGCGCCAGCCGGTCATCGCATAGGCTTTCGAGACGCCGTTGCAGGTCAGCACGCGGTCGAACAGGGCCGGCTCGACGGCGGCGATGGTGGTGAACTCCCAACCGTCATAGCGCAGGTGCTCATACATGTCGTCGGTGAGTACCATCACCTGCGGATGGTCGAGCAGGACATCAGCGAGCGAGCGCAGTTCGGACGCCGAATACCCGGCCCCCGTGGGATTGCTCGGCGAGTTGAGCACCAGCCATTTTGTGCGGGGCGTGATCGCCGAGCGCAGCGCCTCAGCCGTCAGCTTGAAATCATCAGCTTCGCCGCAGGCCACCGTGACCGGCTTGCCGCCGGCGAGTCGCACCATGTCGGGATAGGAGACCCAGTAGGGTGCCGGGATAATGACCTCGTCGCCCTCGTCGAGGGTCGCGCACAGCGCATTGTAGAGCACCTGCTTGCCGCCGGTCCCGACGCTGATCTGAGCCGGTTCGTAGCGGAGGCCGTTCTCGCGCTCGAATTTGGCGACGATGGCGCGCTTCAGCTCGGGCGTGCCATCGACATCGGTATATTTCGTTTGGCCGGCGTCGATGGCGGCCTTGGCCGCCGCCTTGACGTGATTCGGCGTGTCGAAATCCGGCTCGCCCTGCGACAGGCCAATAACGTCCTTGCCTTGCCGGCGAAGCTCGTTGGCGAGTTGGGTTATAGCGATCGTAGGAGATGGCTGGACCGCCGACATGCGCCGCGCGAGCCGAACGCCAAGGGCCGTTGCAGTGGTGCCATGCATCATCCCATCTCCATCAGATTGGGGCTTTGCCACCCCTCCGGTCCTCTTCCTCTTCGGAAGCATGCGCCCGCATTGAAGAAAGGGAAATATGGGTTTCATCGCTTTCGAAAATCAGAAAAACTATCAGATACCGGCAGGCGTGGGTCGGTCTGCTAGGCGGGGGCTAAGCTGAGTTCCTGCCGGATTGCGCGAGCCTCGAGCTCGACCTCGCCACCTGCGATCGGCGGACGGGCGCGGTAGACGAGCACGCCACGACGGATCGGCTCGCCGAGTGCGCCGAGCAGGGCCGGCCCCCACAGCTCCGGGATCTCGTGCGCATGGAAGAGCGCGATGCGCGTGGTTTCGCTCCAGGAATGCCCGAGCTTCGCCAGCGTCGTGCCGACCGTGTCGATGGTGAAGTGGGTGCGGCGCTGCATCGCGGCCGGGCTCGTATCGCCCTCGGCGATGATTTTGCCGTCCGCCCCGATATCGGCCTGGCCGGACAGCAGGAAGGTGGTCGCCTTCACCGTCCTGGGAACCGTATAGCTGAAAGCACACATCGCGGTCGCAGCCGGTGGATGAAGGTCGAGCGCGATATTCGAGCGGCAGACCAAGCTATAGTCGCCGAAGACCAGGCCCCATTCGCGCAGCTTTGCGAGGTAGGGCACGTTGAAGCTCGACCATTTGTCGAAAGTTAGCGGCTCCGGCACCCGCAGCTCGATGCCGCAGAAGGCCTGGACCGGCCGGCCGATGCTCTTCAGGTAGCTTTCGATGAAGCCATAGGCCTCGCCGAGCGGAACCCAGCTCTGGAGCTCGGCGCGCACAACCTCATATCCCTGATCGGGAACGATGCCGGAGCAATAGGCCGCTCCGCTCGGCAGGATGGCGTAGTTGCCGGCGATGTTGGCGAGCAGCCCGTCGGAACGGGTGGTGATCTGCGGCGTGTCGGTCATGGCACTCTCCCTGATGGCGGCTTGAGGCGGCCTAGAACTCGTCGAGCGCCGGCGGGTCGAACCAGTTGGTCAGCGACAGACCGCCATCGACGACAAAGGCCGAACCCGTGACATAGGCGGATAGGCGGTTCGACAGGACCGCGAGCGCCATCGGCGCGAGATCCTCGCTGCATCCGAGCCGCCCAAGGGGAATATGCCGCGTAAGCGACGGATCGGCCACGAATCCTCCGGCGGCGATAGCGCCCGGCACCAGTGCGTTGACCCTGATGCCGAAGCGGCCCAGCGTCTTGGCAAGCTCCTTGACCAGCATGGCCAGCGCCGCCTTCGAGGTACTGTAATGCGGCAGGTTGCGCGGCGTCGCGGCATGCAGCGAGGTCAGCAGCAGGAACGAACCGGGCTTGCGCTCCGCGATCAACGAGCGCGCGATCTCGCGCGCAAGGTGGAAGCCGGCGTCCACGTTCACGGCGCGCATGTATTCCCAGGTATCATCCGACACCGCCAGCGCGTGATCCGTCTCGCGCCGCGGCGGCGCGGCGCTATGGACGAAATGGCTGACGGTTCCGAGCGCGGCGCGGGCATGGGCGAGCAGCGCATCGCAGCCCTCACGGACGGCGAGGTCACCGGCCCACGGCACGGCCAGTTCCGGCCGGGAAGAGCCTGCGATCGCAGCCTCGACTTTATCCTCACTCAGATCGGCGAACACGGTGCGTACGCCTTCCGCAACCAAGGCCTGCGCGATGGCGCGGCCAATGCCGTTACCGGCGCCGGTCACGAGAGCCGTGTCGTGCTTCGGATCGAAAGGGCGATCGAAAACGCTCATATGGCTACATCCTGATCGAGGAGCCGCCGCCACGACGCCCAATTGGCGAAATCGTCACCCGCGGCACTGCAGCACATGATCATTGACGCCGCCGCGGTGCGAGGGAATATGTGTTTTCCTGCCTTCGACATTCAGGGAAACTGATAATGGAGACGCGCTTTCTCCAAACTTTCCTAAGCGTCGTGCAGACTGGTTCTCTCTCCGAGGCGGCAAGGCGGCTCAACATCACGCCGTCGGCGGTCATCCAGCGAATCAAAGCGCTGGAAGACGAGATCGGACGGCCGCTCATCCAGCGTTCCGGCCATACGATGCAGCCTACACCGGCCGGAGCCGCCATTCTTGCGGAAGTCGAGCGCATGCTCTCCGTCGCGGAAGACATCAAGGCTGCCGCCGCAGCTGACCTCGAAACTGGCTTGCTACGCATTGGCGTGATCCACTCCGCCCTGACCGGCCTGCTCCCCGACCTGCTCGTGCAGTTGCGGCAGAACCGGCCCGGGATAGAACTCTACATTCTGCCGGGAATGTCCGGGGACCTCTATTCCTGCATTATCGAGGGCGAGCTCGACGCGGCTATTATGGTCCAACCTCACTTCGCGCTTCCCAAGGCCCTGGACTGGCTCCTGTTACGCCAGGAGAAGCTACTGGTCATCACGCCGCTGAGCGTTACCGAATCCGATGCGCGCGCGATCCTGAAGCGCGAGCCCTTTATCCGCTATGATCGCAACCACTGGGGCGGTCGCATCGTCGATCTGCACCTGCGCAAGCTGAAAATCCGGCCGCGCGAACAATATGAACTCGATTCCCTCGAGGCGATCACAGTCCTGGTCAGCCGCGGCCTCGGCGTTTCGCTCGTGCCAGACTGGCTGCCACCCTGGCCAGAAGGCGCCAATGTGCGCCGAATCAAGGCGAGCGGCGCACCGACACGCGATGTCGGTATCCTCTGGTCGCGAAGTTCGAAGCGGTTGCCGCTTATCCACGCCTTCATGGCCGAGGCAGTCAAGGCGATCCGTCTGAAGCATTCCCCTGGCGTACAGCCTGCGTAGAGACAGCCACGGCCCTACACTGCGGCGCTCGGGCGTCCGTGATGCCGGGCCGGGCCGGCCGAATGGAAGACTGCCGGTGTGTTCCTGGCGATGAGGGTCACACGGTCCGGCCGACTGCATAGGCCAACGTCGGCGAAGCTCGCCTGCGCCTTGGCTAGGCCGGCCGCGATTGCACAGACAGGAAGCCGATGGCGATTATCCCGCTTCGCACATACTCCGTGACGGTCAGATCGGTTTGTGGGCGTCGACCCAGCCATCGACGAGATTGAGGCTGAGCAGGAATTCAGAGCTGAAACGCTTGCGAACCAGCGGCTCGACTGGGATTGCCGCAGACAGGAAGGCCTGTTCCGCGGCCCGCGCTGCCACCGCCTCCGCATGCGTCGCGACGTGGAAGCGGAGCGAGGTCCCGGGCCGCGCCTGGGCGAGACGCCCGAGGTCGGGACCGATGATCGTCGCGATTTTGGGATAGCCACCCGTCGACTGCCGGTCGGCCATCAACACGATTGGCTGGCCCTCGCCCGGCACCTGGATCGCACCCATGGCGATGCCGTCGGAAGCGATGTTGTAGCCGAGGAGATGACTGAGCTTCGGCCCTTCCAGGAAGCAGGCCATGCGGTCGCCGCGGGCTGAGATCGTCCAGGGGCCGGCGAGGAAGTCGGCGATCTGGTCCGGCGCGAAATAATCGTCCTGCGGGCCGAGAATGACGCGGATTGCCTCGGCCGGCCGTTCCAGTAGCGGCGCGATGATCTGGCCCGTCTCGACCTCGGCGGGCGACGCTCCGCCAATCGCCAGGCGATCGCCGATCATGAGCCCCCGCCCTTCGATGCCGCCAATGCCGGTGCGGGTATGGGTCGCGGCCGAGCCGAGGACCTGCGGCACGTCAAAGCCGCCCGGCACAGCGAGATAGCACCATGCTCCGGCCTGGCCGGCTCGCAGCTTCAGCTTGGCACCCGGCTCGACCGCGACGACGACGGCCGGCGGTAACGCCTGGCCGTCGAGCGTCACTGCAAAGGAGCCGCCGGCGAGCGCGACCGCAACGGGGCCTCCTTCCGCCGTGACCTCGAGACCGCCGAGCGAGACCTCGATCGCGGCAGCGCAGGCAGGATTACCGAGGGCGCGGTTCGCGAGCGCATGGGCGAAAGGGTCCATCGGGCCCGCGCCGGTGACGCCGTAGCGCAGATAGCCATGGCGGCCGCCGTCCTGGATGGTAGAGCCCGGGCCGGCCGCAAGCACACGCAGCGCCGCGGTCACGCTGTCTGCCTCAGGGCGATGACCTCGCCCGACTCGGCGCGCGCGTCCAGCCTGGCGAAGGTCGCGACGTCGATCGGCTCGAAACGCAGGCTGTCGCCGGGCTCGATCAGGAAAGCGCTCGGGCGCTCCGGCGCATAGAGCCGTTCCGGCGTGCGCCCGACCACATACCAGCCGGTCGGCATGGAGAATGTGGCGATGGCGCTCAAGCCCCCGCCGACGAGTACGACCTTCGTGTCATGCGGCGGGCGCGGCTTCGTCCGACGTGAGATCGCGATCTCCTCGGGCAGGCCGCCGAGATAGGTGAAGCCCGGCGCGAAGCCGTACATGTAGGCGCGATACGTAGCACCGGCATGGATCGCGACCGCCTCGGCGGCTGACAGGCCCATGATCGCCGCCATCTCGGCGAGATCCTCGCCATAGGGTTCGTCGTAGCAGCAGGGAAGCGTCCAAAGTGAGGCCGCGCGCGCGTGCGCCACCGGCGCGGCCAGGCGTTCCTCCACGAGTGCGACCAGAGCGTCCCGGCCGAGCCGCAGCGGATCATAGTGGATCATCAGGGAGCGATAGGTCGGGACCAGCTCGCGGACACCTTCAGGAGTGGCGGCCGCCAGCGCGGCGTCGAGGGCGAGCACGCGGTCACTGATTGCCGGGTCGACCTCCGTGCCGAACTCGACGACCAACGCCGCCTCGCCGGCGTCGAGAAAGCGCGGGCGCAAGGGACACTCCGAGGTCATGCGAAGGCTGCGAGCCGCACGCCCGCCTGTTCCAGCGCCCTGCGCACATGCCGCGCCATCGCGACGGCATGGCTGGAATCGCCGTGCACGCAGACCGAGTGCACCTTCGTCGGCAGGCGCCTGCCCGAGGCGGTGATGACGACGCCTTCCGTTACCATCTCGACGACGCGGCCGGCGGCTTCCTCCGGATCGGTGATCATGGCGCCGGGCTGGCTGCGGGCAATCAGCTGGCCCTGTTCGGTGTAGCCGCGATCGGCGAATATCTCCTGATGGACGGAAAGTCCGGCGGCTTCACCGGCGGCGACCTGCTCGGTCAAGGCTATCGCCAACAGCGCGAGGCCGGGATCGACCGCCTTGACGGCGCGCGCGATCGCATCGGCCACCGGGCGCTCTTCGCAGGCGATGTTGCCGAGCGCGCCATGTGGCTTGACGTAGGTGATGCGATGCCCGGCATAGACCGCGAGCGCCACCGCCGCGCCGACCTGATAGGCGACGAGGCGCTCGATCTCGCCGGTCGAGAACGGGATTCGCCGGCGCCCGAAACCCCAGAGATCAGGAAAGCCCGGATGGGCGCCGACCGCGACGCCGCGCTGATGCGCCACCGCGAAGGCCTTCGCCATGATCTCGGGGTCGCCGGCATGCAGTCCGCAGGCGACATTGGCCGAGGTGACGATGGCGAGCATGGCTTCGTCGTCGCCGCAGCTATAGGCACCGAAGCCTTCGCCAAGATCGGAGTTGAGATCGACGGACACCATCGGAAATCCTCGCTGGCCGGATGGAACGGACACGGAGCGCGGCCCCGCCGGCCGGCGGAGCCGCCGCCATCAAATACCGAGATAGGCCTGGCGGATATCCGGATTGTCTCGCACCTCGGCGGCAGTGCCGGACAGGATCACCCGCCCGGTCTGCAGGACATAGGCGCGATCGGCGATCTCCAGGCTTTCGGCGAGACGCTGCTCGACCAGGAGTACGGTGACGCCGACCTTGCGGATCGTCAGCACCGCCTCGAAGATCTCGTCGACGAGCTTCGGCATGATGCCCTGCGACGGCTCGTCGAGCATCAGGATGCGCGGACGCGTCATCAGCGCGCGGCCGATGGCCAGCATCTGCTGCTCGCCGCCCGACAGCGTCGCGGCGCGCTGCGGCAGGCGCTCTTTCAGGCGCGGGAACAGCGTGAACACCTGCTCCAGTGGCTGCTCGCGGTCGGCCTTGGCCCGGTGCAGATAGCTGCCGAGCTTGAGATTGTCGGCGACCGAGAGGCGTGGGAAGAGCCGCCGGTTTTCCGGGACATAGGCGACGCCGCGCCGGGTGATCTCGTGGCCGGGCAGCCCGCTGATCCTCTCGCCGTCGAAGCGGACCTCGCCGGAGCGGGCCCTCTCCATGCCGGAGATGGTCTTGAGCAGGGTCGATTTGCCGGCCCCGTTGGCGCCGGCGACGACGACGATCTCGCCCTCGGCTACCGAGACCGAAATATCGGAGATGGCGATCAGGCCGTCATAGGCCGTGGTGAGGGAGGCGACTTCAAGCAGCACGGTGTCTCTCCCCCAGATAGGCGGTGATGACGGCGTCGTCGCGGACCACGTCCTTCGGCTTGCCCTCGGCCAGGACCTTGCCGAGATTGAGCACCACCGCGCGGTCGACCAGCGGCATCACGATCTCCATGACGTGCTCGACCATGATCACGGTGACGCCCTGGTCGCGGACCTTGCGGACGAGCTCGACGCCGAGGCGAGCCTCGCTCGGGGTGAGGCCGGTCATGACCTCGTCGAGCAGCAGGAGCTTCGGCTTCGTCGCGAGCGCGCGGGCGACTTCCAGCCGGCGCTTCTCCGGCGGGGTCAGGTCGCCGGCCGAAGCCTCGGTGCGGTGAGCTAGGCTGCAGAAGTCGAGCGTCTCGATGGCCGTCCGGCGTGCGGCGTGACTGCCGGGAACCTTGGCGAAGGCGCCCACCATCACATTGTCCAGGACGCTCATCGAGTCGAAGGAGCGCGGCACCTGGAAGGTGCGGGCGATGCCGAGCCGGCAGCGCGCCGGCGCCGGCAGCCCGGTGATGTCCTGGCCCTCGAAGAGGATGCGGCCCTCATTCGGCGGGAACGTTCCGGCGATGAGGTTGAACAATGTCGACTTGCCGGCGCCGTTGGGGCCGATCAGGCCGAGCATCTCGCCGCGGTGGACGGTCATCGACACGTTGGAATTGGCGACGAGGCCGCCGAAGCGCCGCGTCACATTGGCGACGGTCAGCAGGGTGTCCGTGCTCATGAACGTGCCTCCGCCTTGGGCTTGCGCCGAAACAGGCTGAGGAGGCCCTCTGGCTTGGCCAGCGAGACGAGCATGATCAGCCCGCCATAGATGATCAGATCGATGCCGGAGCCGGAGCCGCCAAGATAGGATCGGGTGATCTCGGTCAGCGGGATCAGGATGGCGGCGCCGACGACAGGCCCCCAGAGCGTGCCGATGCCGCCGAGCACCGCCGGGAGCGCGAAGAGCAGCGAGAAGCGGAAGCTCATCACGCTTTCGGGGTCGATATAGGCGAGGAAGCTCGCATAGAAGCTGCCGCCGACCGCCGTGAAAAAGGCCGAGACCGCCGCCGCCGCCATCTTCGAGTGGAATATCTCGACGCCGAGGCTTTCGGCCGCCTCAGGATTGTCCTTGACCGCCCGCCACCAATAGCCCCAGCGCGAGCCCTCGATCAGGAAGGTCACGAACCAGGTGATGGCGAGCAGGCCGAGGGCAAGGTGAACGTAGGGCACCTTGTCGCGGGCGAACTGCAGGGTCCACCAGCTATCGGAACCGAACGGCCACTGGATGCCGAGCGCACCGCCGACGAAATCCCAATTGTGGACGAGCACGAGCCCGATCTCGGCGATGACGATCGTCGCGATCGAGAAATAATGGCCTTTGAGGCGGAAGCAGGGATAGCCGAGCAAGAGCGCGATCGCCGCCGAGAGCACGCCGCCGACCAGCATGCCGCCCCAGGGCACGACGCCATAGGTCACGAACAGGACCGAGGTCGCATAGGCGCCGATGCCGAAATAGAGCGCGTGGCCGAGCGAGATCTGGCCGCAATAGCCGCCGAGGATGTTCCAGCTCTGCGAGACCGCGGCATAGAGCAAGGTCAGCACCAGGACGTTCTGAAGGTAGACGTCCCTGACCAGGAACGGGATCAGGGCGATCGCCGCGAAGACAGCCGCGGCAACGAGAAGCTGGTTGCGGCGCCGCGGCAGCAGGCCGGTGGCGGGCGGGAAAGGCAGCACATCCGTCGTCATGATCAGAGCTTTCCGAACAGGCCGCTCGGCCGGATGAAGACGATGCCCAGATAGAGCGTGTAGATGCCGATCGACTTCATCGCCGGCGGCAGCAGCGCCGCGGTGAGGGCCTCGACCAGGCCGACGATGACGCCGGCGGCGAGCGCCCCGAAGACGCTGCCGAAGCCGCCGAGCGCGACCGTGACATAGGCGATCAGGCCGAAGGTCGCACCGACCTGGGGATGAATGTAGTAGAAGATCGCGAGCACCGCGCCGGCAAGGCCGACGAGCGCGGCGCCGAGCCCCCAGCCGAGCGCGAAGACGCGGTTGCGGTCGATGCCGACCAGCGCCACCGCGCCCTGGTCCTCGCGGGTCGCTTCCAGGGCCTTGCCGAAATCGGTGCGCGACATCAGCAGATAGAGCCCGCCGAAAGCGGCGATCGAGACCAGCCCGCCGAAGATCTGCGGCCAAGGCAGAAAGACGCCGGCGAGGTTGAGCGTCTTGCCGCCGAGCCAGGAGTTGCCGATGCTGCGATAGTCCGGTGTCAGGAAGTACTGAGCGGCACCCTGCATCAGCGTCGCCAGCCCGAAGGTGGCGAAGATTTGCACCATGCCCTGATTGGCCTTGGCGCGCATGGCGAAGCGCACCACGCCGAGATAGGCCGCCGCACCGACCACGAAGAGTGCGGCGGCCGCGACCGGCACGAGCAGGACCGGGTCGATCGCGGTGAACAGGAACATCCCGAAGACGACGTACATCGCCGTCATCAGGAACTCGCCATGAGCGAAGTTCACGACGTCCATCAGGCCGAATATGAGCGAGAGGCCAACCGCGATCAGGGCGTAGATCAGCCCCATCAGCAGGCCGCTCGCAAGCACCTGAAGCAGGGCTTGCGTCGTCATGGCGAAATTCCTTCCAGTGCTGCGGTTCAGCCGTTCATCGGCCAGATCGCGTCCGCGATCGCCACGTCGCTCGGGAAGATCGTCACGAACTTGTTGCCGACATACTGCAGCAGCACCGGGCTGGCATCGGCGTTCTGTCCGTCCGCGCCGTATTTCACGCGCGACCAGGGCATGATCGTGCTGGTGCCCGGGATGTCGGTCGCGGCAATCGCATCGCGCACCTTGGGACCTTCAAGGGAGCCGGCGCGGTCTATCGCCTCGGCGAGCAGGAGCATTCCCATGAACTGCCGCGAGGTGTTGTCGTTCAGGTCGCGGTTCGAGCGAGCCTTGAACATCTCGTTCACCTTGGCGATGAACGGGCGCTTCGCCGCCAGATCGAGCGAGAAACTGGCGCGGGTGATCGCGCCCTTCAGCTTGTCGCCGACCGCGTCATAGGTCACCTGTTCGGAGAAGCCGCTCGCCTGTGCCACCAGGTTCTTCGGCTTGTAGCCGAGCTCGGCCGTGGTCTTCACCAGCAGCATGGCGTCGGTGGTATAGCTCGAGGGCATGAGCACGTCGGCATCGGCCGATTTGAGCTGCTGGACCTCGGCGGTCAGCGAGGGTGAGTTGGTCTTGTATTTAATGTCCGCCGCGATCTTGTAACCGCGGTCGTTGGCGAGCTTGCGCTGCGTGTTCGAGGAATCGACACCGAAGATCGTGTCCTCGAAGAACAGCGCGACCGTGTCGATCTTCTTGCCCTTCTTCTTCTGCGCGTCGAAGAAATCGAACATCGCGGCCGAGAACATCTCGTCCTGCGCAGCCGGGCGGAAGAAGAACTTCATGCCGCGCTTCTGCAGGCTCGGCGATGAGGAGTCCGCACACAGGAACGGCACGCCATAGCGCTCCGTCACGGCGCTGACCGTGGCCGAAACGGAAGACTGGTAGCAGCCGATGATGGCCGAGACCTTCTCCTGCGTGATCAGGCGCTCGGCTTCGGCCCTGCCTTTTTGCGGGTCGGCCTGGTGATCGGCGAAGACGAGGCGGACCTTGGCGCCGCCGAGCGCGGTCAGGCCTGCGCCCTTGGCGGCCACCAGATCGAGCGCATGATCGTTGTTGATGATGTCGAGCGCGGTCTCGAAGGCGTGGCGCGCATCGATGCCGACCTGCGCGCTGGCGCCGGACATCGGGTAGATGACGCCGATCGTCACCTCCTTGGGCGCCTGGGCGAGCGCGGCGTTGCGCGGATAGGCGACGGCGGCCGCGGCAACGGTCGATGCACCTGCCAGGAGCAGTTCTCTACGATTCATGGTGACCCCTCTTTGCTGTGTTGTGATGGCTGCGCGGCTCTTTGCGGCCGGCAGGTCGAAGAACCGTTTCAGATGACGGCAAACTCCGTGTTGCGGCGATCGGTTACGAGCATGCACCCGGGCGCATGCGTGATAGCGAAGACCGGCTTCACCTTGGCGATGACCGATTGCGGCGTGACTCCGCAGGCCCAGAACACCGGGACTTCGTCCGGCAGCACCTCGACAGCATCGCCATAGTCGGGCTGCGAAACGTCGCAGATGCCGATCAGCGCAGGATCGCCGATATGGACGGGCGCGCCGTGCACCGCGGGAAAGCGCGAGGTGATCT
The DNA here is from genome assembly GCF_004123845.1 of Allobosea sp. Tri-44. Lineage (GTDB taxonomy): Bacteria > Pseudomonadota > Alphaproteobacteria > Rhizobiales > Beijerinckiaceae > Allobosea. The sequence goes on from NZ_NBDP01000036.1 coordinate 131,925, forward strand.
GGATGGCGCGGATCGCATGCGCCGCCTTCAGCGGGCGCATCGAGACCACCATCGGGCCCTCGAAACGGCCGGCCGGGGCGCAGGGAATACTGGTGCGAAACATCGGCACGCGAATGCCGCGCTCGACATGGCGCAGCGGGATGCCCTCCTGCAGCAGGGCCTCCTCGAAGGAGAGCGAGCAGCCGATCACGAAGGAGACGAGATCGTCGCGCCAGTATTCACTGACGTCACCGATCTCGGAGATCAACTCGCCGTTCCGCCAGACGCGATATCCCGGGAAATCGGTGCGGATATCGAGGTCCTCGCCGAGTGCCGGAACCTTCGGGCTGCCGACGTCGGACACGCCGATGATCGGGCACGGACGCGGATTGGCCTGGCAGAAGCGCAGGAAATCGGTGGCGAGATCAGCCGGTAGGATCGCAAGATTCCCCTGTACGAAGCCCGGCGCCAATCCCGATGTCGTACCCGCCAGCGAGCCGTCGCGACAGGCAAGCCGGATAGCGCGCGCCGAAGCCGCATCGCCGATCATATCCGGGTCACACCATGCTGCGAGGGTGCTTGCCTGTTTCATCGCGCCTGAGTTTCGATCGCGCCGCTGGTGACGACACAATGGACGCATTCCTTAGCCGGCTCGTCCAATCGTGAATTGGGATGGGTCACAATAAGATTCCATTGTGCAACCAGGCGCCCCCGGCCGCACGATGTCCTGACGGCGGAGGGCACCGGCGATACGCAAATCTCGCATGCAGCCGATGAGGCAAGGTCCAGTCTGAGGCCTCGGGCCTGAAACCAGAAATGCGTTTCCCTGTTTTCAGGTTTAAGAAGAACTGCAAGCCGTCCGACGCGGCTTCGAGACGTTCTGGGTCACTCACGCCGGCGCCGGAGCCTCGTAGGCGCCGCGACCTCCTGGGCGAAATCGGCCAAGGGTCGCGCGAGGCTGCCGCTCAGCGTGAGTGGGAAGGCGGCCATGCAGACCAGGTCCGGCAGCCGCAGTGCCGTTTCGATGGTGCGCAGCCGCCCTTCCCTCAGCTCCTTCTGGACCACGATCGGCGGGATCAAGCTCAGGCCGATCCGGTCCAGCGTCATCTGGACGATCGTGGTCAGCGAGGAATTGCCGAAGATGCGCGGCGGCGGCAGGCTGGGATCGTCCAGCGTCTCGCGCAGCCGCGGATAGGGCGCGGTCGCCTTCGGATACGTGATGATCGGGAAGTTGCGAATCCCGGCGATGCTCAGCGGCTCCTCGCCGAGGGCCAGATCGGGCGAGGCGATCACGGCGAGCGGATAGGCGCAGAGATCGCAGCTCGCCATGGTGAGGTCGTCGACCGGGCCCAGCAGGAAGGCGAGGTCGAGGTCGCCGCGGGCCAGGAGCTCGCGCATCACCGGTCGATGACGATATTGGGATAGACCGCGCGGGCGCGTTCCATGAACCGGCTGAGCCAAGTCCGGGCGATTGTCTCCGAGACGCTCAGCCGCAGAACGAGGCCAGGGATGGTGCGGAACGCCCGCCGAGGCGTGTACTATCATTGAGCTGCGATGGCGCTTACGATAGATGGCGAGCGCCCGCTCCCTGGAAGCGATTTCGGTACGCAGCTGGCGCATCTCGCCATCCCGATTACAGAAGCCTCGTGCGCCGGCGCTCTCGATGCGGCGATCCGGAGCTCCGCCTTGACGTGAGACAGACTGCGTTCTTGGGCTCGATCCTGATGCGCACAAGAATGTCGCGGAGGGGCCTTAAGCGCGGCCGCAATCTGGCCGATCTCGTTCCTGCGATGCTGCTTCGGGATCGCGGTTTTGAGCCCCTTCCGAGATATCGCCCATCGCTTCGAGAACGGGCGGATCGGCAGCGCGATTGAGCGGTCGACGCTGCAAGGCTACGCCGCAGCCGATCAGAATGGACGGGCCGCCCCACCTTGCCTTCCGGCGCGGCAGCTGCCTGCCGGATCACAGTCGAAGTGTCCCCGCCGACCTTGCAGTTGCTCAGGCAGTTCGTTCGCCTCGACTACAAGGATAGATTTTGTAATCCTTTGAGCGACAGAGCCCGATTTCCAATTCGATCAACTGAGGATCGCGCGCAGGCATTTCCATGTCACCGAAGACAGAAGCACGACCACATAACCAGCGGAAACAAATGTCCCGTTCAGCGGTACCGAAAGCAGTAAAGGCCTCGCGCGGCTCTAACGGTATCACGCATGAAAGGCCTCAGACGATTCCAATGGGCGATTCATTCCTGAGTTCCGACTGGAATTTTAGCAGTGCTATAAAAATATTTCATCTTGGAAAGAATCGCCCTGCACCATTAACGGGGACAGGCTTCCTTCCCATGCCCCCAGATAGCCCAGTGCCAGGTTACGTCTGTCAGGCGGCTCGTGCCCTCCTCAATGTGTCGCAGGCTTGGCTTTGGCAGCGTGCCAAGGTCTCCCGGAAGACAATCAACGATTTCGAGAATGGGCTTGGATCGCCAAAAATTGCCTTGAATCTTCGGCTGCGGCGGGCGTTGGAAGAGGCTGGGGCGCAGTTCGTATGTGGTGAGGACGTGGTAGGGGTCGTGGTCTATTCGTCAAAGAGCAATACTGCTCAGAGGTCGCGCTCGGACAGGCCCCGCGGGGCGTAAATGATTTCTGCGTTAACCATAATTAGCTAAATTTGTATCATTAATTTTTTATCAATTGTATATTGATCTCGTTCGATGCGCTGTCATGGCCTCGGCGCGTCGATTGCGATCATCTGCAACGCAGTAATCATAGCTGGCAACCTTTAGGCCAACTCTCCGCAGTCCCCCAACAGCTGACTGGTTGTCCATGTTTCGCATGAAGCATGGCCCCCCGGGCGATTTGTCTTCGACGTAGCAATGGAGCCCTTTTCATGGCCACCCAGAGGCGCTTCCGCTTGGCCTATCGACTATCTCCGCATACCGCGCTGGGGCGACGTCGGCGCGATGCCGGTCGAGCCAGAGCTCACCGGTTGGCAGTGCGGATACGTACTGCAATTCCGCAACTTGGCGATGAGTATCTGACTGCCTTGTTGGATGAGGAGTTTGACGACCTCTCCTGCGAACCACGGCTCCTTGTGCAGTTAGCCAACCAACACTGAGGGATCGGGCGCCCACCGCAGCGGCTCTGCGGCGGCGGCGTGCCGAACCCGCTCGGCGAATTGCATCCAAACAATCTTCGACCGGCTGACGCCCCAAGGGAGTCATCATGCAGCGTAGAAAATCCCTCTCGGGAGCAATCAAGCGCACTCCAGCTCGTTCTGATCTGCTGGCGCGCGCTTACCTCGAAATCCTCGCCCGGGAGGCGGGAGCGAGGAGCAAGGCAATGCTTCGCGGTGAATATTCCGATGCGGCTTTGGAGCGCCTGATCGACGACCTCGAGGACGACGCCCGCGATTTCGCCATCTCGCCTCTCCGGCCAGATCTGGCGGCCGTCGCGATCTTGATGGCGCGGGCGATTGAAGGGGAGCCTGGATTGGCACGCTGCATTCGCCGTGACGCTCCAGTCGTGGTCGTGACCACCCATAGTCCCAGTCTCGTCGAGATGGCCAAGGAGGTCGCGCAGCTGTGCGTGCTTCCCTCGAACTCGCGAGTTTTGGAGATTGATTCGACGGCGTCGGTTGGGCCTCAGACGCGCGGGATTCTGGTGGTGCGTGACGGCACTGCGAAAGCCGATCGCCGGGATAAAGGCAATCGCGAGGTCGCCGCGGCGCTTCAGCATCGCATTCCCATTATGGGCATCGCGCCGGACCCTTTGCGGCACCTGCCTCAAGCGCTGACAAGGACGGCAGAGTTCAGACTTGCCCTGCCATCGCTCGATCAGGCTGCCATCGCTCTGGTGGTCGAGGCAGTGTCGGGATTTGCACCAACGCGTGCGATAGATCCCGACCTACTGCGCCTTATCGACATCGACGATCTTCCTTTGGCTTTCCGGTTTGGTCGTCGTGGTGACGACTGCCTCTCCGCCATCGAGGACGTCGTGAGAAAGAGGGGTGAATACCTCTTCGAGGGCCCGTCGCTGGCAGAGCTTGCAGGCTACGGCGCTGCGAAGGAATGGGGGCTCCAACTGGCCGATGACTTGACGGAGTTCAAAGCCGGCCGCCTCAGCTGGGCTGACGTCGATCACAAGGGGCTCTTGCTTTCGGGCCCTCCGGGAACGGGCAAGACGCAGTTCGCTCGTGCCCTCGCAAAGACTGCTCAGGTTCCGCTGGTATCGACTTCAGTCGCGGAATGGAATTCGGCCTCGTACCTTTCCGGCACACTCCAGGCCATCCGTGACGCCTTCTCGCGAGCCCGTCGTCAGGCGCCGTGTATTCTCTTCATCGATGAGATGGACGGGATCTCGGACCGATCGAAGATCCGCGGCGACTACATCGAGTACTGGACGCAGATCGTGAACCTGTTGCTGGAGCAACTCGCCGGCATAGAGGAGCGAGCTGGCGTCGTCGTGATTGCCGCGACCAACCATTCCGACCGTATCGACCCCGCGGTAAAGCGAGCTGGTCGGCTCGATCGAGAGATCCAGATCGAAAAGCCTGATACGCGTGCACTTGCGGAGATATTCCGGTTTCACCTAGGCCCCGAGCTGTTGAAGGAGGCTGACCTCATTCCTGTGTCGCTGGCATCGCGCGGAGCTACCGGCGCGGATGTCGAGGCTATGGTTCGCCGTGCGAAGGGGGCTGCGAGGCGGGGCCGTCGCGCGCTCACGTTGGAGGATCTGGTCGCTGCCAGAGACGGGGACATCCCCGCTCTTCCTCCAGACTCTCGGTGGCGCATCGCGATCCACGAGGCTGGCCATGCTTTGGCCGCTCGCGAACTTCAGGCCGGAAAAGTGGGTGGGATCTCGATCCACCCGGCCGGTGGATTCGTCGAGTTCGAGAGCGATCTTTCCGGATCGGCGACGTACGACCGTCTCCAGCGGGAGATTGCCGTGCTGTTGGCCGGGCGGGCCGCGGAGCAGTTGATTCTCGGTGATGCCGGCGCCGGGGCTGGGATGAGCCGCGACTCTGACATCGGTCGTGCGACCGGCCTCGCGCTGCTGATCGAAACGCAGTGCGGCCTCGGGCACTCCGGGGGAGCGTATCTGGGTGACGTCAAGGACCTGGTTTACGCCCCGTCGGTGCACCTCGCGGTCAACTTGCAGCTGAAGGAGGCTGAGGCACGAGCGGCCGAGGCCTTGGCGCCCAATCGGGAAACTCTATTGGCGTTAGCCCAGGCGCTCGACCGGCAGGGCTATCTCTCAGCAGCGGAGGTCGAAGCGCTCCTCCGCGGCAGGCACGAGCCTGAAGCAATCAATTCGTCAGAATTTGCGAGGTCCGCATGACGCATCTCGACCAAGTTCCCCATCATGACCGACAGCCCGCGTCGGTGCCCGAAGTCGAGGCGCTTCTACTGAAGGCCACCCACGATCTTGCTGCGACGCTTGGTGTGGAGCCTCAACAGGCTCTCCGCGCCCTCGCGACGGTGGTTCAACGGCGCGCAGACTTCGAGCGGCTCCGGGGGGCGGCCAACGCAATCTCAGCTCGTCTCGCGCGCTAGCGCCCTTCGAATTTCCTCTCCTGAGAAAATGCTGCGCCTCCTCAACACAGGAGGCCATCGCGGCTGCTGGCCTAGCGACACCGGAGGATCGGCTCGTGCGTGAACTGGTAGAAAAAATCACAGCGGCGTCTGCAGACCTACGGCGACTAGAAAAAGGCTGGCTTCCCTCGGGAGCGGATCTCAGCAGCGCGGTAACCCTCGAGGGCTGGGTGATCGGCGTCGATCCACAAACCAATCAGACGGTCTTCTGGGGGCGATCGATCGGGCACCCCATCCTTGGCGATCGGTTGATCATGACCAGTCCCGTGCTGTGGGTTAGCAAGGACCGGACGATCGCGCGCACACTGAGCCGTTGGTATCGCTTGGGAAAGCCAGCGGAGCTCGCGCTCCATCCGTGCGGCTCTGATCCGGACGATCAAGAGCCAGTTGGCTGAGCCGCGGTGCCGGTCCGGGAGGCAGAGTTCCGTCGCCGCATGATCGGAAGCTCCAAGCCATGCGCCAACTTCCGGATTGAAGGATTGCTTTAAGGATACGCGATCAAGTCCAGATAGTGGTGCTTGGAGCGTTCACTCAATTAATGATTGAGTCAGAATCGCTGTCGTACGCCTGTATGCACAAGAGCGGCGAGCGAGCGCACATTACCTAGCGTAATTTGTATTGTATCGTGCCTCTTAGAACAAAACGTTCTAGGAATAATCTGCAATTTCTCAATTGCGGCCACCAGAAATCTGCACGCGATCAGCGTGAATCAGATCGAAAACTTATGGGTTTTCGGGGGGTAGACATGGAAGTACTAACAAGAGCGACGGCTGTCGACCCGTCGAAAGCAAGTCGGAACGTCGTCACCGGCTCGCGTGACAACTTCACGGGCTATTTTCCGTCACGGAAGAACGGGCGGCTGATCCAGTACGAGAGCCTGCTTGAGCAACGGATGATCCGGCTCATGGAGGCGGACAAGCATATCGTCGAATACACCGACCAGCCGAAGGCCAAGGAATGGCGTGACGGTTCCTACCGCACGCGGTGTTCCACCTTCGACTTCGAGTACATTGCCGACGACGGGACGGTCACGATCGTCGAGGTGAAACCGTGGTCGCGTGTCCAGAAGAAGGGCTTACTTGAAGAGTTTGCGTTCGCGCGCTTCGAGCTCGGGAAGCAGGGCTACAATTTCGAGCTTTGGACCGACCGGGAACTCAATGCCGGCGTCCGGCTGGCGAATGCTGAGATTCTGTCGTCTTCCGACACCGCATTCTCTTCCGACGAGCTCCTGATCCGTCTTCGGAATGCGATCTTCCACTTCGGTGACCGGGCGACGGTCGCTCAGCTGCGATACGCGCTGGATGGGGAAGCCCGAACCAACTTCGCGTGGTGGGGCATCGCCCGGCTTATCGCGCGCGGCGAATTCATCCTGTGCACGCCCGACGCGCCCCTCGACGACAACGCCATCGTTTCCGCCTTCCGCGCAAGCGACTCCCCGAAAGGAGCTGCCGGATGAATGCGCCCTCTTTCAACCTCCACACCGGTGACGCCATTCGCGTTGGCGCTGACTGGTGGGAAGTCCTGCACCGATCCCGCAACGAGGTCGCTCTCCGTCTCAGCGGGACGTTCACGACGCGCACCCTTTCCAACGGCGAGCTCGTCGACGCCTACTTCAAGCACGAGATTGAGATCCTCCGGAAAGCCCTGGGAGCCGGACTCCCCAAGGGCATCGATGAGATGATCGCCCGCACCTTCGAGACCATCCCTCGCCAGTGGCAGGAGGAGGCGCTTCGGCGGCTGGACTTCGTCGAGATCACCCATCGGCTATTCAAGCGGTTCCGCGGAAAGCCCGGTTGGGCCATGCGCCCGGGAAAAGGTGAAGGCTACGAGAAGGCGGCACTTGTTGCTGCCCACATGCGGCAGAAGCGGCAGGCTGATCGTCTTGGTATCCGTCGCTCGGAGGTCGGGAAGGAGACGGTGGGCGCGTCGACCCTCCGAGCCTGGTACACACGTTGGCGCAAGGCTGGCTACGCCCTGGGAGCCCTTGTGCCACTGCACGAGAAGAAGGGCGTCAGCACTCCGCGGATGGATGAGATCGTCGTGCGGATCATCGCCGACGTCGTGCGCAGCCGCTACATGACCCTGGAGCGTCTTCCGCTACGCATGGTCTATCAGCTGATCTGCGCGGAACTGATCAAGAAGAACAACGAGCTCAAGCAAGCCGATCCATCCTTCGAGGTCCTGCCGCGGCCCAGCGAAATGGCAGTCCGGCGCTGGATCAAGGAGTATCTCACGCCGTACGAAATCACGCTCGCTCGTGAGGGCAAGCGCGTTGCCGACCACCGCTTCAAGCTCGCGAAGCCAGGCCCGACCGCGATCCGGCCGCTCGAAGTGGTCGAAATCGACTCGACGCTTATCGATGTCCTGGTGATTTCACCGGGCGAGGCCAACCGGAACGCTCCGCTCAAAGAGCGCCGGACCGAGCGGGTGTGGCTCACCCTCGGCATTTGCCGCGCCACCCGCATGATTTTCGGTTGGGCATTCTCCCGCGACAAGCCGGATTGGTCTGCGATCATGGACCTGCTCCGGATGGGTGTGCAGCCCAAGGACCTGGAGGGCGCGGATCTCAAGACCGATTGGCCGGTCCTCGGCGTGCCAGAAGTTCTGGTCCTAGATAACGCCAAAGAGTTCCACTCGCATTCTATGCGTGCTGCCGCCGGGCAGTTGCTGATGGAGCTGCGATATACGCCCCGGCGCAAGCCTTGGCTGAAGGGCCGGGTCGAGCGGTTTTTCCGCGAGGTCAGCTCCGATTTCGTCGTCCCGATGCCGGGCCGCACGTTCAACAACGTCGTGAAAAAGGGCGACTACGATTCCAAGGGGCTGGCGATCATGTCCCAGGAGAAGCTCGAAGAGCTCTTCAAGATCTGGGTCGTGGACATCTATCACAACCGTCCGCATGCGGGATTGCTCGGAAAAACGCCGCTCCAGGCGTGGGAAGACCTGTCGGGCTTCGGGGTGCGTGTCCCGCCGAAGGCATCGGACCTCGATTCTCTGATCGGGCTCGTCGTCCCAAGGACAATCCAGCGGCGCGGCATCGAGTTCATGGGGCTGATCTACAGCTCGCCGGACCTCATCCAGCTGAAGCGCCGCGGCGGACATCTCGGTCGGCAGTACCTGGTCAAAATCGATCCTCTCGATCTGACCGTGATCCTGGTGCTGAATGAGACGGGCAAGGAGTGGGTGCCGATCCCCTGCGTCAAGGCCGCCGAGGTCCAGCACATCAACCTGGCAGTCTGGAAGGAAGTCGTTGCGATCGCTCGCGCGAAAACAGCAGCCGGCCAGCGCGTCGCCTGGGAAACTCTGCACGAGACCCGAGTTCGTATCGAAGAAGAGCTCACTGCCTTGGCAGGCACGATGTCCGCCGAGGACCGCCAGCGTCACAAGCTTCTCCGCCGGCAGTCGAAGAAGGACTACGAAGCGATCCTTGCAGACGTCGAGACCGTGAACTTCTCGGTCGCCGTTGTGCCCGGCGCCCCCGTGCAATTTGACGATATTCCGGAGGACCTCGAGGTCATCGAGATGGTCCCCCTGAAGCCGGTCAGCGAGGCCGGGGGCGTCCCGCTGGAGGAGCGCGATCCCGAGGCTCATCGCGAGGAGACGCTGCGGGAGACCACGGCGATTAGCGAGGACATCAAACGCCGCGAGCGCGAAATGCGCGAAGCGGTGGCGTTGACCGAAGAGCATCTCAACTCGGCTGGGAAGCTGCCGCCTCCTGCAGCGGCGCTGATTGGAAAGCCTGCAGACAGGGCTGCGCCGCTCCATCCCGTGGTGGCGGACTACGACGATGTCTCAAATTTCATGATGTCGGAAGACGATTGAGGGGGATTCCAGATGAACGTGGCTGTCAAAATCAACCCGGACGATGCTTATTCCAAGGCTCCGGATTTCGAGGAGCGAGCCAAGAAGGGCGGTCGTCACGCTCAGATCGCAGCGCTGGTCAGGGGTAGGCACGAGTCGAGCCCTCGCGAACGAGCCACCGAGTGGTTTCGCCGTATGCGCATGATCGAAGTTCCAACCGGGACTTGGGCCCAAGCGCGTGATTGTTTCGATCAGATCATCGCGGGGCTCGGCGAGGAAGATGAGGGCAAGGCATTCGCAGTCGACGGCCCCACCGGAGCTGGCAAGACTCACATCTTGAGGCGCCTTAGCCGGCATAAGAGTCTTGAACAGATCGAGACCGAAGATGGCCCGCTGAGACCCCTGCTGAAGGTGGAAATCCCTGCGGCCTGCGATCTGCGAAAGCTGGGCGTGCGCATGCTTCGTCGCATGGGTGTTGGAGTGGCACTGGCCGAAGACGCCGGTGAAGGCGACGCCGTAATCACGAAAGGGCTCCGCCTCGACCCCGAAGATGTTTGGGACGTCGTCCGGTCGCAGATCATGGCGCAGGGCGTCGTGGTCGTGATCATAGATGAGATCAATAACGTGTTCTCAAACCCAAGAGTCATGAGCGGCTCCAGATCGCCATGAAGTTCAAGGAGATGCTAGCCGACAAGGAGTGGCCGGTCTCTCTGGTTTTGGCAGGGGTCAAAGCAGCTAAGTTCGTTGAGGAATACAACGAACTGCGCCGGCGCACTCCGATAATCGAGGTTCGCCGCCTCGACAATGCTCGTCGTCAGCATATGGCGATTCTGCTGCAGAACTTCGAAAAGAAGCTAGGCTTCGCGGAGAAGCTTGATCTCCACCTCGGTGACTATCCGGAGCGGATGATTCATGCGACCGACGGAGAGGTCGGCCGCGTTGCCGATCTCTTCAAGCTTGCTGGGGTCGGTCCCTGGATGGCCGGCCGGTCAATGACCGTGCAGGACTTGGCTGCGGCTGCGGAGGCGATCGGGCTCTGCGACGTGAAGTCCAATCCTTTCCGTGTGGCCGACCTGTCGAAGCTGAAAAAGAAGAAAAAGTCCCTTGAGGACTATGATCGAACGCTCCTGCGGGGGAACCAGCGTCCTTCGGTCGAGGATAGAGAGTGAGGCTCGCAACCCTCCCGGTTCGCCCGATTCGTCATTCGGGTGAACCGGCCTACGCTTATTGCGCGAGGATAGGGGCGACGAACGGCCTGAAGACGCTAACCGACTGCGGTTACGTCTTTGGCTTCCGGTCATTCGAGATCATCCAGGGCAAAGGCCTAGAATGCGTTGCGGAACTGGCGGGCCAGGATATCGCTGCCTTGTCGTTCGACACAGCGAAAACCGCTCCTGACAGCGTTGAGCTGCGCGGCGAGCGACTGTTCAGAAGGCAGTGGAGCATCGCTTCACATTGCAAGGTTTGCCCGGGATGCGTTCGTCAGGACGTGGCGACGCCTGAGCAGTTTCGCCGGCGCTTTCCGAGAGCGTGGCGCCGGACCTTCTGGGACCTAAGAGCCATCGATGTATGCTTGGAGCATTCAGCGCGACTCATCGACGCCTGTGAAGCATGTGGCGAAGCTCTGTCCTATGAGAACGCCTCGGTCGGCCGATGCCCGCTGGGGCACGACATAGCGCGGTTCATCTGTGAAGCGGTTCCGGAAGGCGAGACGCTCGGAGCTCGGTATATCATGGGCAGGCTCGGCTTCGCGGACCGGGTAGCCTCTGCACTTCTCGATGACCTCGAACTGGGTCGCGCGATCACGACGATGGAGGCCGTGGGACGAGCCGCCATGGGGATAGAGCGGTTTGCCGAGGAGGCTTCAAACGCTTCGTCCGGTGCGATCCTCTCTGCAGGCTTCAATGCCATGCAGGGACTGTCTGAGCGGCTGCCGGTGATCCTAGACGGACTCGTTGCTCTGTCCGGGCAGCGCCCCTGGCGATGGGGCTTGCTGAAGGCTTATGGCGAATTCTACGAGTGGGTGATGGACGAGCCGCAATCTGCGGTCGCCCATGCGTTGCGTGCTGGAATTGTGGAGCACGCGCAGGCTTCGGACCAGGTCACCTTCAAAGCCAATACCAACGTCGCCGGCGTGGTGATGGCGACCTCGAAATATGTTCCGCTGGCTGAAGCGGCGGCGGAATGCGGCATGGGCACTGAGCGCTTCCGTCGTTTCTGTGAGGCGCAGGGCGTTCTCCCGAGCGCGAGGCTTCGCCAGGGGGAGAGTGCACGGATCTCCCGAGCGTTCGTGGATCAGTTCAAGGACATGGTCTCCGAGTGCTTCAATGCCACCGAGCTCGAAATCGCGCTTGGAGTGTCGTCTGCAGCCGCCAGGGCCATCGTCGATGCTGGCCTTGTCGACCCGATCCTCCCGGCTGAGCAGCGCCGTGAGCTCAAATTCAACATCGCGCTCTTTTCCGTCCAATCGGTTCGCAGGCTGATTGACGACCTCGCGGCAAGGATCGAACTGAGCGGAGAAAATCTCACCGCTCTGCCAAAAGCCGCTGCGACGGTGCGATTTGCTACGAGCAAGGCCGTCGAACTCGTCCTGTCGGGGCGGCTGTCTATCAGAGGCTACGACGGCAGCGCGCCAGGGCTTCAGGCTTTTCTGATCGACCGCTCCGAACTCTCGAAGGCAATCGGCAAGCAGCTATCCGATGAATACGTGCCGATCACGGTTGCGGCGGACCAGATTGGCATCAAGGGCGAGACCGCTCGGGCTTTGCGAGATCACAACCTACTCGACACAACCCGCCATCGAAACAGCCTTCTCGTGCGGCGGGACACCCTCCAGAAATTCGTCGACGACCACGTGACGTCGCAAAGCCTCGCAGCCAAGGGCGGCTTCGGCTCGGCAAGCGCCGCGACAAAGCAACTCAAAAAGGTCGGCCTCAGTCCGATCTTGCCTGTCGAGCTCGCTCGGCAAGCCATTTTCCGTCGGTCTGATGCCGAGGCGGCTCTGGATCGATGGCATCGACTCGAATCTGGCGCACCACGCGCTACCGAACACTGACTGGCCGATGGGATTGTGAGCATGAGGATCAACTACGTTGCCGTTTATCCCGCTCGTCAGGATGGGGAACCTGCATACGCCCATTTGATGCGTGTGGCTCAAGCCAACGGCGTCAAGCGCGTTGCGACTCTGGCGACAAACCTCGGTCTGGAATCATATCGCCTGCATATGCGGTCGTCTCTGGAGACGATCGCGCACGTCGGCCGCTCGGATACGGTCAGCCTCGCGCATGACACGGCCACTGATGATCGCGACATCGTCACCCTTCGCGGAGAAACGCTCAGACGCGGTACGCAGTGGGCCTCGCTTGGCATCCGGCGTGCTTGTCCGGCGTGCTACGCCGAGGACAAGAGGGCAGTCGAACCCTATAAGCGCCGGCTGCCCCGGGCGTGGCACCGGACCTGGTGGGACGTGACCGCGGTCACGGCTTGTCCGGTCCACTATTGCCGGCTGATCTCCCGCTGCCCGCAGTGCTCCGAGCCATTCGATCCGGGTCGCGGGTCGATCGATCGATGCCCGAATAATCATGACATCAGCCGTTTCGAATGCGTTCCGGCCGACGCTCAAGAGGTTCGGTCGTCAGCGTATATCGTCGGGCGGCTGGGCGGGGGACCGCGCATCAATGTGCCCGCTCTCGACGACATGCCTCTGCACTGGGCGATCGAGACCATGGAGGTGATCGGCTACGCAGCAACAGAACGTAGCTTCGTAAAGCAGCACGGCGATAGCCGAGGAGCGTCCAGCCAGTCGTGCGGCATTGGGCTGTCGGTCGTGGAGGATCTCGGTATCGCTGCTCCCAAGCTCGTTGCGGGGTTGAGGGAGGGGGCTCATACGGTCCGGGGCTCCGGCAAGCAGAAGGCTTACGGTGGTTTCGACACGTGGGCGTTCGGACTTCCCGACGGCGCACTAAAGCGCCACCTGACCAAGGCCATCGAACGGGATATGGCAGCCGCTGGTATCGGCAGGGCCATTCGCATCGTGCCAGTGGAAGCCTCCGGGATCAGTCTCTCCAAGGCGGCGCAGATGATCGGGACAAATGTCGACTGGGTTCGACGTGTGGCTGTCGAAAAAGGGTTTATCGAGCCGCGGAGGCGCTGGAAGGGAGCGCCAATCACTTTATCAGAGCAGACTGTTGAGATTCTCCGGCACGAGAAGGACGCTTGGCTGAATCTCGAAGAGACCGCGGCTCGGTTGCGCGTTGATGTTTACGCCATGCGGCGATTGCTGGACGCGGGGCACTTGGACGGAATCACCTCGGAAAACCCCCGGTTCGAAGCCACCTCCGGCGCGCACCAGTGGCGGATTTCGCCGGAAACAATCGACGGCTTCATTGCCAAGCTGGCGGGCACGCTAGACGAGAGCGTGAGTCCATCTTTGTCGTTAATCGAGGCCAGCTTCGCCGCATCCAAGAGTCTGACTCGCGTTGTGGGCTTGATCCTGCGGGGGCATCTTTGTGTATGCGCCATCGACGAGGCCGCCGAAGGCCTGGCTCGCTTGAAGGTCCGCGTCGTCGACATAAAGACGGCGTTGCAGAAAGATCGCGGGGATATGCGCACCTTCCTCGAGGCCAGCGCTGAGATCGGGCTTACGCCGGCCGCGGCGAAAGAGGTCCGCGATGCTGGCTACCTCCCTTTCACAAAGACGGGGCGCCGGTATGCCGTGTCGAAACAGGACATCGATGAGTTCAACGACCTCTACACGACATCCAGCAAGCTTGCAGAGAAGTTCGGTCTGCTGGGCTGGCAATCGGCGGATCAGCTGCTGAGAACCATAGGTGTCAAAGCCGTCGGCGACCGGGATTTCGCAAAGCGCTTCATCTACCACCGTAAGGAAACCGAGGAAGCAATTCGGGGATGGTCCCAGTCCGAAACCAAGGCCGAGTCGTATTCCGCCGGCGGATGGCTGACACCAAAGCATGCCCTCAATCAGCTTCAGGTTCCTTACATCCTGGGGATGGAGCTCATAGCGGCCGGTATTCTGCCGAGTGAAGATAACAGTCGCGGGCGGCGCCTCAGCGAGGAAGCTGTCAGCGAGTTTCGTGCCCGCTACCTCACCACTGTCGAAGCCGGAGAGCTCCTCGGCTGTACCGCCCAAAAGGCAATCAACCTGCTCCGCGAGCAGAAGCTGGTGGCTGGTCCACCGGACTACTCGGGGTATTTGTACGAGCGGAAATCCGCGTTGGAGGCGATCGAACGCCTGAACTCTGTGGTGGTAGAGGAGCCGCCGCGCTTCGAGTTCGACCCCGACGAGCACATCACTGCGTCCCAGATCACGGAACTCGTTGGCATCAATCGCGACACGATCACCTTTCTGGAAAAGAAGGGACTTCTCTCGTCCGCCCGACAGGGCGGCCAGTTCTATTTTTCGGCGACCCAACTCGCCGCCTTCCGTGAGCGATATCTAGGCGGAAGGGACGTCGTTGAGGCGCTGGCGGCGAACACCAAAGACCCTGGGATGAACCCAGTTTGGTTCTCGAAGCGCCTCGGGCTGAAGTCGGCCTTCGGCCCTCCCGAGATCAAGGCCTACATTTTCAACCGCGACGAGTTCGTGGAGGCAGTCCGCCAGTACGAAGTCGAGCGGCAAGCGGACGAAGATCGACAGGCGAAAATCGCAGAAATCCCCGTCCTCCTATCTCGGGATGTAGGAGCGAGGCTCAGAATCGTCTCAAAATTGATGGCCAATCTGGTTAGAGCTGGCATCCTTCGAGGCGAAAAGCGCGGCCTTTCCGTCGTCTTCACCCTTGAGGAAGTCGAGCGGTTTGAAAAAACCTACATCCTGGCTACGGAAGCCTCGGAGCACATCGGCAAAAAGGGCTCCATGACCGCGGTTGCCGCTCTGCAGCGGCTGGGCGTGCCTCCGATCGCCCCGTATTCAGAGCTTGGAGGCTACATTTACAATCGGGAGCAGGCTCTGCGTGCCCTTGATGGGCTCACACACAATCTTTGGTCAGCGGCCTGAGACGTAAGTCCCGAGCAATGCGGAATCCCAACTGCCCGGATCCGGATTGTCACGGCGCCTTCTTGGTACGCTTCTGCTTTCGAGCGTGTGCGCGTAGTTCGCGCACCCGTTGCTTACTGGCGTCGGCCAGTTGGGCATGATTGCGTTCACCCTCCTGGGTGAGCGCAACCGACGCCTGCCTTTTCAGAGCCGGTTTCCTCTGTTCCGGCGATTGTGACGGCCGCTCGGTCAATTCTCGTTCCAATCAATAGGGCGGTCTGAGCTGCAACTACCGTGGCCTCATGTCAGTGAGACACACCGCTGACGATGCCGGGAGGCATCGTCAGCGAGCTCAAGCCACGAACTGATCAGGTCACGCCCGGGTCGGCCCAGTCAGCTCCCACATCTGCTCGATACTCGCGCCGCCTCACTAGCGGCCCCAACGACCTGAGTCGATGATCTACGTCATTTGAGTCCGGATACCTGGCCAGAGAGTCAGGCTTTAGGGTGCCCCTACAAGCGGCGCGGTCTCAGGTATCGACCGTCGCGTTCAGCGCGTTGGTCTGGATGAATTCGCGGCGCGGCTCGACGACGTCACCCATCAGCTTGACGAAGAGGTCGTCGGCCTCGTCGTTCTGGTCGTTCTTGACGCGCAGCAGCGAGCGCACGTCGCGGTCGAGGGTGGTTTCCCAGAGCTGGTCGGGGTTCATCTCGCCGAGGCCCTTGTAGCGCTGCAGCGAAACGCCCTTCTTGCCGATGGCGTTGACTGCGTCGAACAGGTCGCTCGGGCCGTTGACGAGATGGTCGTCGCCCTTCCGGCTGAGCACGCCCGGCTTGGCATAGGCTTCCCGAAGCGAGACGGCGGCGGCGGCGAGCTTGCGCGCCTCCGAGCTGGCGAGCAGGCCGGCATCGAGCGCTGCGACCTGCTTCACGCCGCGCACCAGCCGCGAGAAGATGAAGGCGCCATCGGCCACCTTGCCCTCCCAGCCGCGCTCGATCTCGTCCGAGACGGCGTCGAGACGGCGCGCCACATAGGCTGCGGCTTCGGCAAGCTGTTCCTCGCTCTGATCGATCTGCGGACGCAGGGCGCCGGCGATCGCGGTCTGCTCCACGACGCGCCGATCATAGCGCGAATGCAGTTGCGCCAGCGTATTGCGTACGCCGCGCGCCTCCTCGATCAGGGCGCGCAGGTCCGGGCCACCGCGCTCCGCCCCGTCGCCGGTGCGGAAGACCGCGCCGTCGAGCGCGCTCTCGACGAGGTAGTCCTCGAGCGCACGCTCGTCCTTGAGATAGGTCTGCGACTTGCCGCGCGCTGCCTTGTAGAGCGGCGGCTGGGCGATGAAGAGATGCCCGCGGTCGATCAGCTCCGGCATCTGCCGATAGAAGAAGGTCAGCAGCAGGGTCCGGATATGGGCGCCGTCCACGTCCGCGTCGGTCATGATGATGATCTTGTGGTAGCGCAGCTTCTCGACGTTGAAGGCGCTGGAGTCCTTCTCGTCGCGGCCGATGCCAGTGCCGAGCGCCGTGATCAGCGTCCCGACCTGGTCGGAGGACAGCATCTTGTCGAAGCGTGCCCGTTCGACATTGAGGATCTTGCCGCGCAGCGGCAGGACGGCCTGGTATTCGCGGGCCCGGCCCTGTTTGGCCGAGCCGCCGGCCGAGTCGCCCTCGACGATGAAGAGCTCGGACTTGGCCGGGTCTCTCTCCTGGCAATCAGCCAACTTTCCTGGGAGAGACGCGATGTCGAGCGCGCCCTTGCGGCGGGTGAGGTCGCGCGCCTTGCGGGCGGCCTCGCGGGCGGCGGCGGCCTCGGCGACCTTACCGACGATGGTCTTGGCCTCGTTCGGATGCTCCTCAAGCCAGGTCGAGAGCGCCTGGTTGACGACGTTCTCGACGACCGGGCGAACCTCCGACGAGACCAGCTTGTCCTTGGTCTGCGAGGAGAACTTCGGATCGGGCACCTTGACCGAGACGATCGCGGTCAGGCCCTCGCGGCAATCGTCGCCGGTGAGCGAGACCTTCTCCTTCTTCGAGATGCCGGAGGTCTCGGCATAGCCGGTGACCTGCCGTGTCAGCGCCGCGCGGAAGCCGGCGAGATGGGTGCCGCCATCGCGCTGCGGGATGTTGTTGGTGAAGCAGAGCACATTCTCGTGGTAGCTGTCGTTCCACCACAATGCGACGTCGACGGTGATGCCGTCTTTTTCGTTCGAGAGCATCACCGGCTTGGAGATGATCGGCGTCTTGGCGCGGTCGAGATAGCGCACGAAAGCCTCGACGCCTCCGTCGTACATCAGCTCTTCGCGCACGACCTCGGCATGGCGGGCATCGGTCAGGACGATGCGCACGCCCGAATTCAGGAAGGCGAGTTCGCGCAGCCGGTGCTCGAGCGTCTTGTAGTCGAATTCGATCATCGTGAAGGTTTCTTGCGACGGGGTGAAGGTCACCTCCGTGCCGCGCCGGTCGCCGGCCGGGCCGACGATCTTCAGTGGCGCGACCGCGTCGCCATGGTGAAATTCCATGAAATGCTCGTTGCCGCTGCGCCAGATCCGCAGCTTGAGCGAGACCGAGAGGGCGTTGACGACGGAGACGCCGACGCCGTGCAGGCCGCCCGAGACCTTGTAGGAGTTCTGGTCGAACTTACCGCCGGCATGGAGCTGGGTCATGATGACCTCGGCCGCCGAGATGCCTTCTTCGGTGTGGATATCGGTCGGGATGCCGCGGCCATTGTCGGACACCGTGACCGAACCCTCTGCGTTCAGCGTCACCGTGACGAGGTCGGCATGGCCGGCGAGCGCCTCGTCGATGGCGTTGTCGACCACCTCGTAGACCATGTGGTGCAGGCCCGAGCCGTCATCGGTGTCGCCGATATACATGCCGGGGCGCTTGCGGACCGCATCGAGGCCTTTGAGCACCTTGATCGAGTCGGCGCCGTAGTCTTCGGCGCCGTTGGTGACGTCTGTCATGCAGGGGGTCCTTCGGCGGGCGAGCGTGGCGCCCGCGATCAGCTTGATTCGTTTACCGAATATAAGCGCTCAGGATGGCTTTTTCACATGCGCACGCACGCGTACGCGAGAGTGGCGGATTTAGCCAGAGAATGTCGCGATCGCATCCAGGAAAACCTCGCCGTACTGGGCGAGCTTGCGTTCGCCGACGCCTTCGATAGCCCGCATCTCTTCGAGGCCGAGCGGGCGCTCGCGCGCCATCGCAATGAGCGTCCGGTCGGTGAAGATGATGTAGGCGGCGACGCCTTCCTCGCGGGCGATGCTCAGCCTGAGTTGGCGCAGGTGCTCGAACAGGGCGGCGATGTCGCCGTCGAGTCCGTCGGCGCGTGCCGCCTCGCGCTGGCCGCGGCGCGAGCGCCGTTCGGCAAGCGGGTCGACGCGCAGCGCGATCGGCTCGCGGCCGAACAGGATGTCCTCGCCCTTCGCCGTCAGGCAGAAGCCGCCATGCTCGACGCTGGCCTCGGCAAGCGCACCGGCGGCGAAGAGCTTTCGCGTCAGCGCCATCCAGGCGCCCTTGGACTTGTCTGTGCCGACGCCGAAGGTCTTCAACCCGTCATGGTTCTGGCGGCGGATCGTATCGGTAGTCGTGCCGGTCAGGATGTCGGCGAGGTGGCCGGCGCCGAAGCGCTGGCCCGACCGGATGACGGCCGAGAGCAGCTTGCGCGCGTCGAGCGTGGCATCGGTGAGTTCGGGAGTAGCGGGTCCGCAGAGGTCGCAGCGGAACGGCGCATCGCCATGCCGACAGGGCGTGACGGCCTCGCCGAAATAGGACAGCAGGGCCGAGCGCCGGCAGAGCGCCGATTCGCACAGGTCGATCATCGCATTGAGGCGCTTGTGCTCGATGCGCCGGCGTTCCTCGTCGATCTGCTTCTCGTCGATCTGGCGGCGGCGCAACGCCATGTCGTCGACGCCGTAGAGGGTCAGCGTATCCGCGGGCAGGCCGTCGCGGCCGGCACGGCCGATCTCCTGGTAGTAGCTCTCGATCGAGCCTGGCATGTCGGCATGGACGACGAAGCGGACATCCGGCTTGTTGATGCCCATGCCGAAGGCGATAGTGGCGCAGACGACGACGCCGTCCTCCTGCAGGAAGATGTCCTGGTTGCGGTTGCGCTCCGCCTGCTCCAGCCCGGCATGATAGGCATAGGCCTTCCAGCCCTTCTCGCTCAGGCCTGCAGCCAACCGCTCGGTGCGCCCGCGCGAGGAGCAGTAGACGATGCCCGAGCCGCCGCGATGGACCTTCAGGAAATCGTCGATCTGCCGGCGCGGCTGCTCCTTCGGCGCGAAGGCGAGCTTCAGGTTAGGCCGGTCGAAGGAATGGATGACGAGATGCGGCGGCGCCGGGAACAGTTGCTGGGCGATGTCGTCGCGCGTCTGGCGGTCGGCCGTCGCCGTCAGTGCCGTCACCGGGACGTCGCCGAGCGCCTCGCGCACCTTCGAGAGCAGCCGGTACTCCGGGCGGAAGTCGTGGCCCCATTGCGAGACGCAATGCGCCTCGTCGATGGCGAGGCGAGTTACGCCCAGGCGGCGCAGGCGGGCGACCAGCCCCTCTCCTGCCAGCCGCTCGGGCGAGACGAAGAGCAGTCTGAGCTCGCCGGCGTTGAGCTTCGTCCATGCTTCGCTCGCCTCAGCTTCGCTGTTCATCGAGTTGAGCGAGGCGGCGGAGACGCCGGCGCGCACCAGCTGGCCGACCTGGTCGCGCATCAGGGCGATCAGCGGCGAGACCACCAGCGTCAACCCGCCGGCGACCAGAGCCGGCAGCTGGTAGCACATCGATTTGCCCGAGCCGGTCGGCATCACCGCGAAGACATCGCGGCCGGCGAGCGCAGCCTCGATCACCTCCCATTGCCCGGGGCGGAAATCATCATAGCCGAAGACCGACTTCAGGATCGCGCGGGCTTCTGATTCGCGGGGCGACGACATGGCCCGGATGTGCCGGATTCGCGCAGCGAAGGCCAGCCGCCTTGCGATTCCGTCCCCGGTTCCCGCAAGCCCGCTTGATCGGCCGCGGTCTGTGCCTCACGCTGCGGCAGCCCGGCAAGGAGGGTCATGATGCGCCTGCCCTTCGTCGCCCTGATGGTTGTATTGGCAGCTCCAGCGCACGCTCGGCCGTTGAGCGCGAATTGCCACCTAAGGGAAACGCCTGCTGGGAGCGCAGCTACGATGCCGCTCATCTCGCCAGCCATCCCCGGCAGAAGGTCACGCGAATTCGGCTGCTGCACAGCCCCCGGAACTGGCAACCGGGCGAAGGCGGCAGCCTCTACGTCATGCTCTACATCAACCTGCGCGAGCGCGTGAACGCAGGGCAAAACTTCGACTATCAGCTCAGCGGCTTCTGCCGGGCAGCCGGGCAGAGCCTGCGCTGCGTGCCCGAATGGGAGGCCGGCAGCTGGCGGATCGAACGCGGACCGAACGGGGCGCTCGACATCCGCAATGCCGGCATCACCGCCAATCCGAACCCCTATGATGCCGAGGAGATCGCTGACGATGCAGTCAGTATTCCAGCCAAGCCCGACGACGGGCTCTGGCGCCTGTCGCCGGCAAGCGGGCGCTGCGAGATCGAGTAGCCGGGCTCAAGGATTGAGCGCCGCCACCTTCACCAGCCGCGCCACCATCTTGTCACGCATGCCGCGCAGCCGCTTGTCGGTGAAGTCGCCGTCTTCGCCATAGGCCTTGTCGGCGCCGTTGACCGCCAGCATTTCCGGCACCAGCAGTGCGCCGAAGCCGAGCTCGAGCACGGTGCGTAGCTGCGTCAGGCAGCGATAGGTACCGAGATTGCCGGCCGAGGCGCCGCCGATGGCGACGACCTTCTCGCGCAAGCCTGGCCCGCCGGAACGGACGATGCTGATCCAGTCGAGTGCGTTCTTCAGCGCCGGCGGGTAGCCGGAATTATATTCGGGGCTGGCGATGAAAAGCCCGTCATGGGCGTCGACCAGGGCTGCCAGCGCCTTTGCCTCGCCGGGCGGGTCGTTGTCATAGGCGCGCGCGTCGATCAGCGGCAGCGGATAGTCGCCGAGCGAAATCTGCGTCACCTCAGCGCCCGCATCTGCGAGATTCCCGGCGATCAGGGTCGCGAGCCGGGCATTCATCGAGCCCGGCCGCCAGGAGCCGGCGAAGACGAGGATTTTGGGCATGGTCACTCCGACTGCGCGGCCGGAGCGAGCGCCCCGGATTTTTCATCGCGCGATGTCGAAGCGATGCAGGGCTTCCGTCAACCCCGCGCTGTCACGGCTTGGCGCGGCGATAGACCCAGACGCGCGCCGGCGGGATGTTGCGCAGCACCCAGTCGGAGACCTGCGCCTTGAGATGGGAGCCCTTGCGCGGCACCGGCGAGATCACCGCGTAGGTGAACTGGATGAAAGGTGCGCCGGGCTTGAGCACATTGGTGAAAGCGTCCTGCACCAGCTCCGTCCGTTCGGCCGGCGGCTTGTTGAACAGCGGTAGCGAGGACACTACTGCGCTCGCTTTTTCGGTCAGATGCCCGGCGAGCGTCGCCGACAGCGCATAGGCATCGCCCTCGATGACGGTAGCCTGCGGGAAACGGCGGCGCAGCAGCTCGCAGAATTCCGGGCTGTACTCGACCAGGATCAACCTGGACTCGTCGATGCCGCGCGCGATCAGCGCCTCGGTGACCGGGCCGGTGCCGGGGCCGATCTCGACCACCGGCCCCTCGGCCAACGGGTCGACATAGGACGCCATGCGCCTGGCCAGGAACGGGCTCGAGGGTGCGACGGCGCCGGTGCGGCCGGGCGAATCGATCCAGGATTTGAGGAAGCGGGCATCGTCGCTAAAACGCGCCTTGGCCTCGTCGGCCGCCTTGCGGACGCGCGATTTGAACTTGTCGGCGGTGTTGCGGACCTCGTCCTCGACCTTGTAGCGCGCCGCAGCGACCCGCAATCTCGCCTCGGCGACGCTGTCGACGAGATCGGCGGCGGTCAAACGCACCTCGTGCTCCAGCCGCGCGGCGACGGACGAGCGTCCGAGGCGGGTGGTGCGCAGGCGCTGACCGGAAGCGGAATGGGCCATCCAGAACCTCAGTTTGGCGACGGAAATGGCCCGCGCCGAAGCGACATGACAATGCCGTGACGTTACGCCGCTGTCATATGGGGTCAAGAGCAGGCCGAAGCCAGCGATTTCTCAAGCGTCGCGGAGCGAGGCGCTCAGAATAGCGGGCGCGGCTGCAATTCGCTGTCGAAGAGCAGCGCCATGCGTTCCGTCAGCCGCGGGTTATGGACAGTGAGCCGGCCACGTTCGAGCGAGAACATCCCGGCCTTGCGCAGCCGGGCCCAGGTCTTGCTGGTGTGGACCAGCGACAGGCCGAGCGCATCGGCGAGCTGCTGCTGCGTCAGCGGGAAGGCGAAGCTCTTCTCGGCGACCAGACCAAGCGCCTCGGCCCTTCGATAGAGCGAGATCACCAGTGCCGCGATCCGCTCTTGGGCGCTGCGTTGGCCGACCGAGGTCAGGTTCTCGTCGATCAGGCTCTCCTCACGCGATCCGAGCCAGGCGAGCTCATAGGCCAGTGCCGGCATCCGCCCGAAGAATTCATAGGTGCGTCGGCGCGGGAAGACGCAGAGCTCGACGTCGGTCAGCGCCTCGATGCCGTGCTGGGCGGCGCTCAGCAGCGAAGCCTGAAGCCCGACGAGATCGCCTGGCAGGAGGAAGTTGAGGATCTGCCGGCGCCCATCCGGCAGCGATTTGTAGCGGAAGGCCCAACCCGAGAAGAGCGTGTAGAGCTCGGCATCCTCCTGGCCGGGATGGATGATGTCGGCGCCGGCCGGCAATTGCCGGTGGTCGAGCTTCATTGTCTGGATGAAGCGGATTTCCTCGTCGGACTTGTCCTTGAAGGCCGGCTTCAGCCGCAGCGGACAGGCAAGGCAGGACGGGCTGCGGTGATTGCGATGATTGCTCGATGCGACGATCACGCCGGGCTCCCTCGCCCGCCCGGAACTCACGGCGAACGCTTGCGTTTTCTGTTTGGCGCGAAAGCCGCTGCTTAGCAATCGCGCTCCTTCGTCTCACGGCAGAATGCTCTGGAGGCCATCGCATGAAAACACCCGCCTCCGGGTTGCGGCGCTCGCGCCTGCGCCAGTTCTTTCGCGTGGCACGGCACTTCTGGACCGGGAAGAGCCGGCTGCGCGCCTGGGTGCTCACCCTCGCAGTCCTGCTGTTCGTCGCTACCCAGCTTGGCGCGGCGGTCGGTGTCAACGCCTGGAACCGGCTATTCTTCGACGCACTGGAGAAGCGCGACCTCGACAAGGTCTGGACGGCGGTCGGCTGGCTGCCGCTGATCGTTGCGGCGTCGGCAGCGTCGTTGTCTTGCCTCGTGATCAGCCGGATGCTGCTGCAGATGCGCTGGCGCGAATGGCTGACATATCGCCTCGCCGGCTGGTGGATCGCCGACCAGCGCTATTACCGGATGCAGTTCGTCGCGCCCGACCAGAGCGCGCCGGAATACCGCATCGCCGAGGATGTCCGTCTCGCCATCGAGCCTCTGGTCGAGTTCGCGATCGGGTTGCTCAGCGCCTTCGTCACCGCGGTGACCTTCGCCGCGATCCTCTGGCAGGTCGCCGGCGCGGCGCACTTCACGATCGGTGGGTCTGAGATCGTGATCCCCAGCTATATGGCGATCGCCGCGATTATCTATGCGGTCATCGCCTCGCTCGCGGCCTATTTCGCCGGTCGGCCTCTGGTGCCGCGCATCGCCGCCAAGAATGAGGCCGAGGCGCAGTTCCGCGCCGAGATGACGCGACTGCGCGAGAACGCCGAGAGCATCGCCCTGATCAAGGGCGATGCCGACGAGCGCGATTCGGTCGGAGAGAACTATGGCCGCATCGTCGCCGCCTGGCTGAAGGTGATCCGGCAGCAGGCGGTCATCGCCATCGTGCTCAACACCAATGGCGCGCTGTTCCCGATCGTGCCGTTGCTGCTGATCGCGCCAAAATACCTGTCGGGCGAGATCACGCTCGGCGCGGTCATCCAGGTCGTCGCCGCCTTCAGCGCCGTGCAGGCCGCGTTGATCTGGTTTGTCGACAATTTCGTCCGGCTGGCGGAGTGGTTCGCCTCGGTGACCCGCGTCGACGAGCTGGCGGAGACGCTGGAGGCGCTGGATGTCGGCACGATCATGGACGGCGAGACCCGGATCGAACTGGGCGAGAGCGAGGACGGCGCGATCCACATCGCCGATCTTTCGATCGCTCACAGCAACGGACGGATCGTCATCGCCGATGCGTCCGTGGTGATTGCGGCCGGCGAGAAGGTGCTGATCGCCGGCGAGAGCGGGACGGGCAAGAGCACGTTGATTCGGGCGATCGCCGGCCTCTGGCCCTGGGGCTCCGGTTCGATCAGGCTGCCGCCCGGCAAGCGCATCGCCTTCGTGCCGCAGAAGCCCTATCTGCCGATCGGCACGCTGCGCGACGTGATGCTCTATCCGGAAGCTGAGAGCCGCGTCGACGACGAGGCAGTCAGGGATGCGCTGAAACGCTGCGGCCTCGCCTCGCTCGGCCAACGACTCGACGAAGAGGAGCGTTGGGACCAGACCTTGTCCGGCGGCGAGCGCCAGCGTGTCGCCTTCGCGCGGCTGCTGATCCAGAAGCCCGACATCATCATCATGGACGAGGCGACTTCGGCGCTCGACGAGGCCAGCCAGGACTCGCTGCTCGGCCTGATCGAGAGCGAGCTCTCCTATGCGACGATCATCAGCGTCGGGCATCGGCCCGGCCTCGAGGATTTTCACGAACGCAAGATCACCTTCGAGAAGCGCGAGGCTGGCGCGCATCTGACCACGAAGCGTCTGACCAGGTCGCTCTGGCGGCTGTTTCGCCGCCGCGAGGCCGCCAACGATCAGCCGTCAGCCTGAAAAGAATTCGGATCGCCGCGAATTCCACGCAAACCGGAACAAGTCCCCGCCGAACGGGTTGAGAAGCCGTCCCCGCCTTGAAGGGCGGTCACACGAACGGGAGAGCGAAGATGACCACCGCCAGCCTTGCCCCCCTCAAGCGCGCTGCCACCTTCTTCGGCGGCATGGCCTTGGTCGTGACCGCGCTGACCATGGGCGCTTCGATCCAGAACGGCTTCGGCGAGAGCTCGGAAGCGGTCGCCCAGGCTAAGATCCAGCGTGGCGCTCCGGCCGACGTCCAGTTCGCGGCGGTCAACCCGGCCGAGATGCGCCGTGACTTCGCCCACCGGGTCGTGCCGACCTCGCAGCGCGAGGCCAGCCTCAAGGGCAATACCATCCTGCGCTGATCCGAAACTTTGGCGGAACCGATCCGCCGCTCGCGCGTAGTCTTATGTGACCGATCAGCAAAGCCGCCGCGAGGCGGCTTTTTGCCGTGACCGCGAGATCGGCCAGGCTGGGGACGAACATGTATCTGCGCATTCGCCACGCGACGACTTACCGCTATGCCGCTCCGGTCAACTTTGGCCCGCACCGGCTGATGCTGCGCCCGCGCGATTCCTTCGATCTGCGCGTGATCGACACGGCGATCACGATCTCGCCGCAGGCCAATCTGCGCTGGATGCACGACGCCTATGGCAACCCGGTCGCCATGGCGACGTTCGCCGGCAGTTCCGATACGCTCGATGTCGTCAGCGAACTCGTTGTCCAGCGCTTCGGCTCGGCCTTGCCGCGCAGCAGGGTGGAGCCCGACATCGAGAGTTTCGAGATAAGCTACACGCCGGCCGAGCGCGCCGTGCTCCAGCCTTATCTCGATCTGGCCGCGGCCGATCCAGATGGGGCTCTCGAAGCCTGGCTGCAGGCGTTCAGAGCACGGCTGAACGGCGGCCACCTGCTACGGGCACTGGCGCACGAGATCAGCACCGGCCTGACCTATGCGGTCCGTTATGACGAAGGCACCCAGCATCCGCTCGACACGCTGCAGATGGCGGCGGGCTCCTGCCGCGACTATGCTTGGCTGTTCATCGAGTTGGCGCGCCGGCTCGGCTTCGCTGCGCGCTTCGTCACCGGCTATATCCACGACCGCTCACCCCAGGGCGGGGCGATGGCCTCCGTGGTCGGGCTGACCCATGCCTGGGCCGATGTCTTCATCCCCAATGACGGCTGGGTCGAGTTCGATCCGACCAACGATCTCGTCGCCGACCGGCAATTGCTGCGCGTCGCGGTGGCGCGGGTGCCGGAGGACGCCTCGCCGATCGCCGGCAGCTATGTCGGCCCGACCGGGGCCTTCCTCGGGCTCAGCGTCGGGGTGGCGATCACACCGGCCGAAGGGCTGGGCTGAGTCGTCTCGCCTTGGATGCCGTGGCCGAGCTGCCAGACGCCGAGGCTTTGGCCTTGCGGCGGGCTGATCTCGACCGCCTCGATCTGCATCAGTAGCCCGGCGAACAGGCGTGGCGGGGCGATCCGCGGAGCGTCGCGATCGGTCGTGATCGCGATGTCGATGAGGTTCTCGCCGACCTTCGTCACCGCAAGGTCGATGCTGATGCCGGGAGCGGCCCGCAATGCGCGGGTGACCACGTCGACGATCAGGAAGCCGAGCGGGATGATCCGGTCGATCGGCAGGGCCGCTTCCGTCTCGATCCGGCTCTCCAACCGCTGCGTCCGGGCAAGGATCAGGCTCGAGATCATCGCGACGACATCGTCCAGGAAGAGGTCGATACGCACCGGCTGCATCTCGCCGTCGGCGAGGGTGAAACGATACGCCGCCGAGAGCACATGGACGCGGCATTCGGCGTCCGAGAGCGCCATCCGCGCCTCGCCCTGATGGTCGCGCTTGGTGAGGCCGATATAGCTCTGGACGACCTGCAGGCTGTTCTTGACCCTGTGATGCAGCTCGCGGACCAGAAAACGGTTGTCGTCGAGCGCGAGCCTGAGCTTGCTTTGACGCACCTCCTGCTCGTCCACCATCGCGTTGAACGCTTCGGCGACGCTGCGGATGTCACGCGGCATCTCATCGGAAAGCGCAACTCGGGCGCTGGTTGAGGCGGACCTCGCCCGGGCGGTCGCTTCGATGCCGCGCAGCCAGCGCACGCAATGCTGGTCGATCGCCTTCATGTAGACCAGCCCGAGCAGGGTCAACGTCAGGAGCGGTGCGAGCAACAGGATGTAGAACTGTGTCTTGGCCGCCTGTTCTGCGGTGCCGTCGAAGCTCACCACGACATAGAGGTCTGGTTCTACAACCATGCGGGCGCCATAGATTCGGCCCGGCCCGGCACGACTCGGGGCTGTCCAATGCGCCGTCTGAGCAGGTACGGTCTCAGCCTTCGGAAGCCATGATGCATCGGCCTGCGCGCCGCCGCGCGCGACGACGACCTCGCCGCCCCTTCGGACCAGCGCCGCCATCATGCCTGCATCGCCGCTGCCGAGATCGAAGACGTCGTCGAGCGGGTCCGGCTTGGTCAGCAGGAGGGCATCGCCCTCGTCGAACGGCGTGTAGATGGCCAGATAGGAGCGGCCCCCGATGGTGACCTGATCGTAGCGGGCCTTTGCGAATTCGGTGCCGCCCCAGAGCTTGATCGGCGGGCGGGCAGCGAGTTGGCTGGCGATCTCGCTGAGCTCGCTGTGGGCGATGCTGCCATCCAGCCCGCCGAGGCAATCCGGCCGGCCTGAAACCCGCAACAACAGCGCCTCATAGCCCGAGACCGCGGCGATCGTCCTCTCGGCGATCCGGTCGCAAGTATCGGTAGGCGGCGGCATGGCGCGAATCGCCGTCGCGCTGGCGACCAGCGACCGTAGCGCGCCGCGATACCAGACGCGGGTGCGGACGGCGAAATCGTCCGCCGTCCGCGTCTGCGCCGTCTGAATCGCCTCGAAGACGGTTCGATAGGTCGCGACCGCCGCCGCTGCAGTGAGGCAGGCGATCGGCAGGACGATCGCGACCATCAGTGCCAGCAAGCGGCCGCGGACCGTCCTGAACAGCGAGAGCGTCATCAGCTGCCGACGGTTTCAGGCCCGGCGCGCTGGACAGCCGCGGTGATCCGGCGATCGGGGCCGAGATCGTCGACGCCGCCGATAGACAAAAGCTCCGCCAGCTTGGCGCGCGCCCGGTTGACGCGACTCTTGATCGTGCCGATGGCGACGCCACAGATCTCGGCTGTCTCCTCATAGGAAAGCCCGGTGGCGCCGACCATGATCAGCACCTCGCGCTGCTCCTCGGGCAGCTTCGCCAACGCTTTGCGGAAATCGGCGAGGTCGAGATAGCTCTCCTGGTTGCCATGTGTGGCGAGCCTGTCGGCATAGGTGCCGTCGCTGTCCTGCACCTCGCGTCCGCGCTTGCGATACAGCGAGTAATAGGTGTTGCGCAGGATAGTGAAGAGCCAGGCCCGCAGGCTCGTGCCGGGTTGGAACTTTTCGGCGTTGCCCCAGGCCTTGAGCAGCGTATCCTGAACCAGATCATCGGCGAGCTGCATCGATCCCGACAGCGACGCCGCGAAGGCGCGCAGGTTCGGGATTTCGGCGATCAGCCCATCCTTGAAGTCAGGCGCGCTCATTGGCACCATCCTCGGTGCTCAGGCGTCGCTCGGTCGCCTCGAGCTGTGCCAGCAGGGCCAGGAAGCGATCCGGGATCGGCGCGGTAACGAGATCCTCATAATGAGCCTTGAGAGATCGGCCGATCGACTCTTGCACCCTTGGGTCGAGCACCACGTCCTCGTCGGGTTCGACAGGGGCCGCCTGGGGCGGGTCGACATTCATCAGATTCATGATCCCTCGCTCGATAGACGTCCCGACGTTCCGCCGGTCACGCCTCCACGTGTCGCACGCTCGATGCGCTTGCACGCGATTGCCCCGAAACGCACCTTCATTCAGCCCAGAAACGAGGTCACAGGCAAAAGGTTCCGCTGCCACAAAAAAATAAATTTCTTGTCATAACAGCGACTTGGGTGCTCTCTTCCGGCAACTTTGTCCAGAGCTGGATCCGATCGGGTTGAATCACCCTATCGGTGAATCCGCCTCTCACTTTTGGATGGAGCCCGTTCCGATCAGCTTGACCGCAAGCTGATCGGAACGGGCTCTCGGGGATAGCACCATGTCGATCGCCACTGAAATCGCGCCACACCTGCCGTATTTGCGCCGGTTCGCCCGGGCACTGAGCGGTACCCAGGCAAGTGGCGACGCTTACGTCGTCGCCTCGCTGGAAGCGCTGATCACCGACCCTGGCACCTTCCCGCGCGAGTTCGGCCCGCGAGTCGGCCTTTATCGTCTGTTCCTGCAGATGTGGTCGTCCGTCGGCCTCAACACGCAGGCTGCGGCGCCGGAGGTGGACCGCTCGGCCGCAGAGCGCAATCTCGATGCGCTGACGCCGCGTTCGCGCCAGGCCTTCCTGCTGCGGACGGTCGAAGGGTTCCCGATCGAGGAGGTCGCCCAGATCATGAACGTCACCACAAGCGACGCCGCCGGCCTGGTACAGTCCGCCGGTCAGGAGATTGCCGAGCAGGTCGCCACCGATGTGCTGATCATCGAGGACGAGCCGATCATTGCCCTCGACATCGAGACCATGGTCGAGGAGCTCGGCCACAGGGTCACCGGCGTCGCCAGGACGCATCGCGAGGCGATCGCGCTCGTCGCCAAGAAGCGCCCCGGCCTGGTGCTCGCCGATATCCAGCTGGCGGATGGCAGCTCCGGTCTCGAGGCGGTCAACGAGATATTGAGCGCGATCGAGGTGCCGGTGATCTTCATCACGGCCTATCCGGAGCGGTTGCTCACCGGCGACCGGCCGGAGCCGGCCTTCCTGATCACCAAGCCGTTCCAGCCGGAAGCCGTGAAGGCTGCGATCAGCCAGGCGCTGTTCTTTGACCGCCGCGCTGGCCGCAAGGCCGCCTGACCACCAGCCGAGGTGACTGGGAACAAACCGGCCGTCCCTCGCGTTGCCCCGACCCAGGCGATGCGAAGGAGATCGGTCATGTCCATGGCTCTGCTGACAGCGTTGATCGTCGCAGCCTCTCTGACGGTCCTGTTCTCGGCCGTCGGCTGACGGCATGCGAAAGCGCTGGCTCATGCGGCAAGGCGGCTGCGCCGTGATCGTGGCGGCCGGGCTCGCCAGCATCGGCGGCCCTGCAGGGGGCCGCGAAGCCCGCCCGGCAACAACGCTTTTGCCCCCGCCGCGACCTACCTCTTTGCCGGCCGCAGCTCCCATACCCGCTCCGGCGCCGCCGGCTGCGCCGGTCAGTGCCGAGCCTGCTGCTACAGAAGGCAGCGCCTGCCTCCGGATTCTGACCGGTATGGCCGGAAACCAGATTCGCCCGGCGGTGCCGACCGCAAAACCGGAAGCGGAGGATTGTCGGGTGGTCGATGCGGTCGTGGTCGAGGCGCTGGCGGTCCGCACCCCGTCGGGACAGGCGCAGGTCAGGCTGCTTCCGCCGCCGACGGTGAGCTGCGAGCTGGCGCGCGCGATCTCGCTCTGGCTCGACACGAGCCTGCAACCCTTGGCGCGTGGGGCATTTACGCGCGAGCTGACGGCGCTTCGCGTCGGCGGCGGGCATGAGTGCCGCAGGCGCAATCGCCAGACGCAAGGTCAGCTGAGCGAGCACGCCACGGGGCGGGCGCTCGACATCTTCGCCTTCCAGATCGGCGACGAGAAGCAAGGTGGGGTAGCAGTGTCCGTCGAGCGACCCAACGGTCTGGAGCAGGTGCGCTTTCTCGATGCGGTGCGCCAATCGGCCTGCGGCGCCTTCATGACGGTCCTGGGCCCCGGCTCGGATGCAGCCCACGCCAATCATCTGCATGTCGATATTCAGCAGCGCAGGGCGGCGTCGAGCCGCTTCTGCCAATGATCCCGGCTCGGCCCTATGACACAATCGTGAAGATGCTGTCCGGCACGTCGGACTGCGCGGCCACCGGCGGCGGGCACCTGCCGCTCGACCAGCTCTCACGTCGGCGCGCGAGCTCCGCTAGCGCCGAATCATGGTCGAAACCTTCGCGCAGAAGTTGTTCGAGGTCCCAGAATGGCGGAAGATCGCGCGCCAGGGTGGGCGTTGGGAATATGCGCACCGGGTCGGTCCGTCCTTGCTTTGGCATTTGCGCGTCCACTGTTCTGTTCCCGTCAACGCAAGCACCGGATTGAGGTTCCGGATTATTTGAGAACTATGGAGCGATTGGGGCGTTTTGGTGCGGTTTCGAGGCGCGGCGCGGATGGTCGAATCGGTTCCGAGCCGGGCAGGGGGCAAGATGCTTCCGGGACAGGGCGCAGGAGAGGGTGAATGAGACGTTTGATCGGAATGATCCTCCTGGCAGCCGGATCGAGCCTGTCCGCAGCTCCGGCCCTGGCGCAGAGCGGTGCGCCAGCCGGGCGCCTGACCTGCACGATCGGTGCAGGTCTCGCCCAGGCCGTGGCGACGCAGAAGCCGCTCGACTGCCGCTTCCGGCCGCGGCGCGGGCCCCTGCAGACTTATTCAGGTGTGATTCGCGGCTTCGCGCTCGATGCCAGGACGGTCGGGCGCAGCCTGCTCGCCTGGCGGATCTACGGGCCCTATGCGCGTGCGCCGCTCGGTGTCCTCAACGGCCCCTATGCTCGCAAGCAGGGCGAGGTCGCGTTGACCGGCAGCGTCGACAACGATGTCCGGCTGGTGCCGCGGGGCCTGCCGCTGCAGCGCGGCGCCAATGTCGCGCTCGGCGTCACCGCCTTCGAGCTCAACCTGGTCCGGACGCCGCGCAAGCGCTGATCGTCGATGCTTACGCTTTCCTAACCATATCCTGGCAATTTGAATTGAATTTGAGGAGTTTACAGCAGAGAATCCGGCTCAGAGCGGAACAAGGCTGATCGAGCAGGCGTTCATGAGGCTCACAAGCAAGTAAATCAGCTTGGGAGCGTATCGTGAAGTTAGAAGGTTATCTCGGGCTTATGGCCGGTATCCGGGTTCTCATCGTCGAGGACGACCCTTTTATCGCGATGGATATCGAGAGCGCCGTGAGCGAGGAGCTCGGCGACGACGCTGAGCTGATCGTGGTCGAATCGCTATCGCAGGCGCGCCGCGCCGCCGACCAGCCGCTCGACTGCGCCTTGCTCGACATCGACGTCATCGGCGGCAAGACCTTCGGCATCGCCGCCAGCCTGCGCGCCAAGGGAACGCCGCTGGCGTTCGTGTCAGGCTCGGCGCCGAGCGAGGTGCCGCCCGAGCTGCGTGACGTGCGTTTCGTGCGCAAGCCCTTCTCGGCCAACGAGCTGAGCCGTTTCGTTTCAAAGGCCGTGAACAAGACCTGAGACCAGTCGGCTACTCCGCAGCCTCCTCCTCGGCCGGCTGCTCCCGCTTTGGGAAGGTGACGGCGACGCGCGTGCCGGGGCGCGTGGCGGCACCCAAGGAGAGTGGTACGACCTCCATGGTAGCCCTCATGCTCCGCAACAGGCTGTTGATCACCGACTTGCCCAGCCCGGCCGTCTCCTGATCCTCCGGCATTCCAACGCCGTCATCTTCGACGGAGAGGACCAAATCCTCTTCGGACGTGCGGCCGAGGCGGATCGTGATCTTACCCGCGGCACCATCTGGAAACGCGTGCTTGATCGCGTTGGTCACCAGCTCGTTGATGACGACGAC
The DNA here is from genome assembly GCF_004123845.1 of Allobosea sp. Tri-44. Classification (GTDB taxonomy): domain Bacteria; phylum Pseudomonadota; class Alphaproteobacteria; order Rhizobiales; family Beijerinckiaceae; genus Allobosea. The sequence continues at coordinate 164,761 of NZ_NBDP01000036.1, forward strand.
GAAGGAGACGGCGTCGCGACCTGGCAGACGGATCGCATCCATCGCCAGGCCGATCTCGATCGGCCGGCCTTCCGCCGCCTTGCCGATCTCGGCCAGCAAGTCTTCCAGATAAGGCTGGGCCTCGATCTCATCGGCCTCGATGTCGAGCCGCAGACGGCGTTGCCCGGCGGCGATCGCCTGGATGCGAGACTGTGCCTGCGCGAGCGCCTGCTTGACGGCCGGCTCGCGCGTCTGCCGGCTCTGGACGTTGAGGAGCGCCGAGACCATCGCCAGATTGTTGCCGACGCGATGGTTGACGTCGCGCAGCAGCGCCTCGATGCGCAGGCGTTCGTTCTCGAGCTGGAGCGTTCGTTCTGCGACCTTGCGCTCCAGCTCGGCGTTCGAACTCGACAGCGAAACTGCGCGCCGATACCGAACCCGCAATTGCAGCCAGGCCGCAAAGCACAGGCCGGCGAGGGCGACCAGGATGCCGACGCTGGCGAGGACGCGGCGGCGTGCCTCGCGGCGACTGCTGGCGTTCAGTCGATGATTCTCCTCGAGCTGGATTGTGCCGACGATGTCGCGCAAATCCTGGGTGAGCCGGTTGCCCGTGCCCTGTGTCACCAGGGTGATGGCGTCGCCGCGCCGACCCGCACGCACCAGCGCGATGGTCTCGGCCATCTCGGCGAGCTTGCGATTGGTGATCGTACGCGCGTGCCGGACGCGCTCGGTTTGAGTCAGGCTGTAGGCGACGAGGCGCTCTATCGCGTCCAGGCTCGGAAGCAACTCCACCCGCCGCTCGTTATAGGGTTCGAGATAATGCTCGTCGCCGGTGAGCAGGAAGCCACGCTGTCCGGTTTCCGCGTCGAGCAGATTGCTCAGAAAGCGCTCGCTGCGTTCACGGATGTCGATCGAGCGCGCGACGAGCCGCGAGGCCTCGTCGGCCTGCATGTTGATCCAGGTGGCGATGAGCACGGCAGCCGTGACCACCGCGATCGCGATCGCCGCCGAGGATGCGGTGTAGAGGCGCGCACCGAGCGAGGGGAGTCCCGGTAACAGCCCGCGTGGACGGAGCTTCAGCTGGGCATTCATTGATGCCTTGAATAGACGCTGAAGATCGATCGCCAAAGGTAAAAAGACAGACCGCAGTGGGACGGCCGCGATAAAGGCGCCGCTTCAAGCCGGATCCGCCTTATTTTTCAGCGTCATCACCCTGCCCAAACTGCCGGCCCAGAATGAGGCCGAGCAGAACGACGCCGCCGACGAGCGCGGTGCGCCAGCCGAGCTTGCGACTGCCGACCAGCGATGCCGCGATCGGCGCTGCGGCGACGGCGGCGGCAAGGCGCCGGTCCGGGCGCGGCCGGTTCTTCACATAGAGCGCGATCCCGAGGGCGAGTAGCGCGGTGGCGAGCAGGCCACCGGCAATCGACAGGCTGGCGATGATGGCGCCGTAGTGCAGCGTCAGCAGCGTATGCAGTGCGTCGAGCGCGTAGCCGACAGCAGCAGTCGCCAGCACGCCGGCCAGCAGATAGAGCACGACGACCGTGACGTTGCGGCGCACGACGCCGCCGATCTCGCGCGTGACCAGACCGGTCAGCCCCCCCAGCATGGCCTTAGCGCGCCGAGAGGAAGCCGACGAACAGCCCGACCGCAGCCGCCAGGCCAAGCGCCCGCAAGGGCCGCTCGCGGATCTCGCGGATGATCAGCTCTTCCAGGTCACCGGCTTGCTCGCGGGCGATCTCGACCATGCGGTCGGTGTCGACGCCGACAGATTTCAGCTTGCTGCTGACGGTCGCGGCGAGGTCTTCGGCTCCGCGCGTCAGGCTGGCCTCGATCTCTTCGGCCTCGTTCTGCACGCGGCGGCCGGCGCGGCCGGCGCGCTGAGCCGTGTCGGAGGCGGCGTCGGCGACTTCGTCCTTGGCGCGTTTGACCGAGGCCGCGGCCTGTCGCTTCGCAGTGGTGCTGGTGGCGGCCATCAAACGGCTCCTTTGGTGCTGGAATGGCGACGATGCCACGCCAATGGCGTGGCGCAAAGCTCAACGCGCCAGCGCCGGCGCAGTTCCGGCCGGGGGGGCGGTGGCGGGCGTTGTGTCGCTTTCGGCTTGCTCGGCGTCCTGCTGCGCTTTTCGGTAGTTGGCGATCTCCTCTCGGGCGAGGAGGCCGACCAGCAAGATCGGCGTTGAGAGCACCGCGCCAATCGGCCCCCATAGCCAGAGCCAGAAGATGAAGGAGATGAAGACGAGGAAGGGCGAGATCGTCAGCCGCCGGCCGACGAAAACGGGTGTCACCGCATTGCCTTCGATCAGGTGGACGATGAAATAGGCCATCGCCGGCCAGGCTGCGACGAGCAGCGAGGATGGCGACAGCAGGCCGGCGGCAAAGAACGCGACCGTGACCATGATCGGCCCGATGAAGGCGAGATAGTTGAGGAAGAAGGCGAGCGCCCCCCAGAACACCGGATAGGGCAGGCCGGCCGCCCAGGCGATCGCCATCGAGATCACGCCCATGCCGAGGTTGATCAGCGTCACCAGGCCGAAATAGCGGGCGGTGCGGATCTCGATTTCCTCAAAGAAGGATCCTGCCGATCGACGTGCGCCGCGTCCGAAGCAGAGCCTGAGCACACGGGCCTTGAGATGGCGCCGCGTCGCCAGCCAGAAATAGACGGTGGCGATGAAGATCAGGAGGCCGCCGGCTGCGGTGGTCGATGACACCGCGATCGAAACCAGCGGATTGCCGTCGGAGACGCTGACCTTGGCGCCGTCGCCGCCGGCGAAATTCTCGGCGAACTTCTTGAAGTCCTCCATGAAGGCGAGCACGCCGACCAGCTTGAACTTCAGCGCAGCCACCATCTTCGGAAACTGGTCGCTCCAGGCGGCGATCGGGACGGTCAACGTGCCGATCAGCACGAGCAGCAGCACGACGCCGGCGAAGACGATAAGGCCGGCGGCGAGGTGCTGTGGCACGCCACGCCGCACCATCGCATCGACCGGAGGCCCGAGCACCAGGCCGAAGATCACGCCGGCGGTCACCGGCAGCGCGATGACCCGCGTCAGGTAGAGCGAGGCGGTGGCGAGGATGACGAAGATGCCGACGATGCAGTAGCGGACGATGAGATCATGGTCGTGCGGCGTGATCTCGCTGGAGGTGGTCTCCTCCACCTCCGGCTCGGCCATGTAGCGCGGAAACGGCTTCCAGGCGGATGCGTTGAGCATATCGGCGAAACCAGCGCGCAAATGGCGCCCCCCGGCGCACTTCGCCTGCTCAACGCGGCGGTTGCGACGAAGGTTCCGGCGTTCGGGCCGCTGCTCAGTGCGCCTCGTCCCAGTTGTCGGCGGCGCGCGCATCGACGACGAGCGGCACCTTGAGCGCAACCGCCGGCTGCGGCGCCTCGACCATGACCTTGCGGATCACCGGCAGCGCCGCCTCGACCTGGGCCTCCGGCACCTCGAAGACCAGCTCGTCATGCACCTGCAGCAGCATGCGCGCGTCGAGCTTTGCTTCCGCCAGCGCGTCCTCCATCCGGATCATGGCGCGGCGGATGATGTCGGAGGCCGAGCCCTGGATCGGCGCGTTGATCGCCTGGCGCTCGACGAAGGCGCGCTCGGACGGGTTCTTCGAGGCGACAGCCGGGAAATGGCAGACGCGGCCGAAGATCGTCTCGACCGCGCCCTTGGCACGCACCGTGGTGCGGGCCTGGTCCATATAGTCGCGAATGCCGGGGAAGCGCTCGAAGTATTTGCGGATATAGGCGCTGGCCTCCTCGCGCGAGATACCGAGCTGATTGGCGAGGCCGAAAGCCGAGATGCCGTAGATGATGCCGAAATTGATCGCCTTGGCGCGCCGGCGCACCTCGCTCGGCATGCCCTGAACCGGCACCCCGAACATCTCGGATGCGGTCATCGCATGGATGTCGACGCTATCGGCGAAGGCCTGCCGGAGCTGCGGGATATCGGCGATATGGGCGAGGATGCGCAGTTCGATCTGGCTGTAGTCGGCCGAGACCAGCTTGTGGCCCTTCTCGGCGACGAAGGCGGTCCTGATCTTGCGGCCGGCCTCGGTCCGGATCGGGATGTTCTGCAGGTTGGGCTCGGAAGACGACAGACGCCCGGTCGTCGTCGCCGCCAGCGCATAGGAGGTGTGGACCCGGTGGGTCTGGGGATTCACATAGGTCGGCAGCGAATCGGTATAGGTCGATTTCAGCTTGGCGAGCTGGCGCCAGTCGAGAATGCGGGCGGGCAGCTCGTTGCCCTGCTCGGCGAGTTCCTCGAGCACGCCGGCGCCGGTCGCCCATTGTCCGGTCGCGGTCTTCTTGGCGCCGGGCAGGCCCATCTTGCCGAACAGGATGTCGCCGAGCTGCTTGGGGCTGCCGATGGTGAACTTCTCGCCGGCGAGCGTGTGGATCTCGTCCTCCAGCCGTGCCAGCGACTGGGCGAATTCGCCAGACAGTCGCGACAGGATCTGGCGGTCGATCGAAATGCCGCGGCGCTCCATCCGCACCAGAACCGGCACCAGTGGGCGCTCAAGCGTCTCGTAGATCGTGGTCTTGCGCTCGGACACGAGCCGCGGCTTCAGCGCGAGCCAGAGCCGCAAGGTGACGTCGGCATCCTCGGCGGCATAGGCGGTCGCCCGGTCGAGCGGCACCTTGTCGAAGGTGACCTGGCCCTTGCCGGTGCCGGCGACCTCGGAATAGGGGATCGGCTTGTGGCCGAGATGGGTCTCCGAGAGCCGGTCCATGCCATGGCTGCCATTGCCGGCGTCGAGGGCGTAGGAGACCAGCATCGTGTCGTCGAAGGGCGCGACCTCGACCCCGTGCCGGTTGAACACGGCGATGTCGTATTTGAGATTCTGGCCGATCTTCAGCACGCCGGGGTCGATCAGCAGCGGCTTCAATTCGGCCAGTGCCTGATCGAGCGGGATCTGGCCTTCGAGCAGGCCTGAATCGAACAGGCCGTCGCCGGCGCGATGCTGCAGCGGGATATAGCAGGCCTTGCCCGGCGCGACCGCGAGCGAGATGCCGATCAGGTCGGCCTGCATCACGTCGAGCGAGTTGGTCTCGGTATCGAGCGCGACGAAGCCGGCCTCATAAGCCCAGCCGATCCAGCGCGAGAGCTCGGCGATGGTGCGCACGCATTCGTAAGTTGCATGGTCGATCTTGACCGCGAGCGCCGCATCCTTGCGCGCGGCGGCGAGATCGGCCGGCCGCAGCCAGCCATCAGCGGCGGGTACGGGCTTGCCCTCGGCCGGCGCAGCGGCGGTGGTCGTCGCACCATCCGTGGCGACGGCCGTGCCAACGGTGGGCAGGTCGGTCTCGGCATAGAGCGCCTTGAGCGCGGCGGCGCGGGCGCCGCCGGGGGCGAGGTCGGGGTCGGCATCGATCGCCGAGACATCGGCGTCATAAGCCTCGGCGGCGCGCTTGGTGATGGTGGTGAACTCCATCGCCTTGAGGAAAGCGATGAGCTTGGCCGGGTCGGGCTGGTTCAGCGTGAGCTCGCCAAGCGGCGTCTCGACTGCGACGTCCTCGACCAGCGTCACCAGCCTGTGGGAAATGCGGACCTTCTCGATCACCTCGGGATTGGTCAGCGTCTCCCGGCGCTTGGGCTGCTTGATCTCGCCGGCGCGCTTCAGAAGCGTTTCCAGATCGCCATATTCGCCGATCAACTGCGCTGCCGTCTTGATGCCGATGCCGGGCGCACCCGGGACATTGTCGGTCGCGTCGCCGGCCAGCGCCTGGACGTCGGTGACCTTGTCCGGCGTGACGCCGAAATACTCGACCACCTCGGGCTCGCCGATGCGCCGTTCCGGACGGAAGCCGACGCCCTTCTTAGCGTCGCCGGAGGCCGGGTCGTACATCGCGACGCCTGGTCGCACGAGCTGCATCAGGTCCTTGTCGGCCGAGACGATCAGCACGTCGGCGCCGGCCTCGCGCGCCTGGCGTGCATAGGTCGCGATCAGGTCGTCGGCTTCGTAGATGTCCTGCTCGACCGGGATCAGCCCGAAGGCGCGCACCGCGTCGCGCATCAGCGGGAATTGCGGGATCAAATCCGGCGGCGGGTCGGAACGATTGCCCTTGTAGGCCGGGTAGATTTCCTTGCGGAAGGAGTTCTCGCTCTTGTCGAAGACAATGGCGAGATGGGTCGGCTTCACCCCGAGCACGCCCTCGCGCACGAACTGGAACAGCTTGGTTGCGAACAGCCGGACCGCGCCCGACGGCAGCCCATCCGAGCGGGCATTGTATTTCCTGTCCTGGTTGATCGACTGGAAATAGGCGCGGAAAATGAAATTCGAGCCATCGACCAGGAAGAGGTGGTCGCCGGGCTTGAGCGAGGGGCTGTCGTTCGTCATGGCCGGGACCATAGGGCTGCGTGCCGGGATGGTCTATTGTGCAAGCAGGCAAGCTCGCAAGAAGCTGTCAGGAGGAAATGTGATGAATGCCTATGTCACAATGCCGCTCGCCTTCGAGGGCCTGCCCGAGGCGGAGATGAAGGCGCGCGCGGCGCAGTTCCTTGAAACTATGCGCAAACGCCGCACCGTGCGCGACTATTCCGACAAGCCGGTGCCGCGCGAGGTCATCGAGGCGGCGGTCGCGACCGCCGGCACGGCGCCGTCGGGCGCCAACCAGCAGCCCTGGACCTTCGTCTGCATCTCCGATCCGGAACTCAAGCGGAAGATCCGCGAGGGCGCCGAGGAAGAGGAGCGCGTCTTCTATGCCGGCCGGGCCGGCGATGAATGGCTGGGTGCGCTCGCTCATCTCGGCACCGACGAGCACAAGCCCTTCCTCGACACCGCGCCCTGGCTGATCGCGATCTTCGCCCAGCGCTGGGGCTATGATGCCGAAGGCCGCAAGGTGAAGCACTATTACGTCCCGGAATCGGTCGGCATCGCCGCCGGCTTCCTGATCGCCTCGCTGCATCAGGCCGGCTTGGCGACGCTGACACATACGCCGGCGCCGATGAACTTCCTCAACCAGCTTTGTGGTCGCCCCGACAATGAAAAGGCGCTGATCCTGCTCGTCGTCGGCTATCCCGCCGAAGGCTGCGTCGTCCCGGCGATCGGCAAGAAGCCGCTGGAGGAGATCGCGAGCTTCCTCTGAGGCGCTGCCGCACTTGAGCATTCCGGCCGGCCATGGCTGATAGGCCGATATGGCCGGCAGGAGATTCGCTCACGTCATGCAGACCGGTTCCTCGCCGATCCGCCGGGCCATGGTGCTCGCCGCCGGGCTCGGCAAGCGCATGCGCCCGATCACCGATACGCTGCCGAAGCCGCTGGTCGCGATCGGCGGCAAGACCATGCTCGACCATGCACTCGACCGTCTGGCCGAAGCCGGCATCGCGGATGCCGTGGTCAATGTCCATTACCTCGCCGAGCAGGTCGAAGCCCGGGTTGCTGGCCGGACTCAGCCGCGGATCGTCATCTCCGACGAGCGGGCGCGTCTGCTCGAAACCGGCGGCGGCGTGAAGAAGGCGCTGCCGCTGCTCGGCGCCGAGCCATTCTTCCATATTAACTCGGATTCGCTCTGGAGCGAGCGAGGAGCGTCCAATGTCGCCGCCATGGCCGCCGCCTGGGATGCGGGGCGGATGGACATGCTGCTCCTGCTCGCCGAGCGCGAGAGCAGCGTCGGCTTCGACGGCGCAGGCGACTTCTTCCGGGACGCGGCCGGCAGGCTGACGCGGCGCGGAAAGGCAGCTGCCGCCCCTCACGTCTATGCCGGCGTCGCGATCATCAAGCCGGAGCTCTTCGCCGACACGCCGGAGGGCCCGTTCTCGCTGAACCTGCTGTTCGACCGCTGCATCGCCAAGGGCACTCTCTTCGGCCATCCCCTCGACGGGCGCTGGCTCCATGTCGGGACACCCGAGGCGATCCCGCTGGCGGAGCAGGCCTACGCCGCCCATCAGGCGAGTTGAGGCCGCGATGGCCGGGCTCAACCTGTTCAACATCCCGGCCGGCGCACCCTTCCTGTCCGTGCTCGCCGAGGCGCTGCTCGCAGGCCGCTTCGGCAAGGCCTATGACCCGGCCGATCCGACCGCCCTCTCGCGCACCACGCTCTATCTGCCGACGCGCCGTGCCGCGCGCGCTTTCTCGGCCGTACTCTCGGAAAAGCTCGGTGGCCGGCCGCTGCTGTTGCCGCGGATCGTCCCGCTGGGAGATGTCGACGAGGCCGAGACGGCACTGATCGCAAGTGCAAGCGATGCGTTGGCGCTGGAGCGGACCGCGCCGATCGATCCCTTGCGCCGCCGCTTCATCCTGACGACGCTGATCTCGGCCTGGGGCCGCACCGCGAACCGCCAGCATCTCAAGCTCGATCCGGCCGAGCCGTCCCTGATGCCGGCGACATTGGCCGAGGCCTGGGGCCTCGCCGGCGATCTTGCTCATCTGCTCGACCAGTTGCAGACCGAAGGCGTCTCGCCGGCCCGGCTGAAGGGGCTCGATGCCGCTCGCTTCGACGAGATCTGGCAGTTCAACGCTCGTTTCCTCGATATCATCGCCGAGGCCTGGCCGGCGATCCTGGAGCAACGCGGCGAGTGCGACCCGGCCGAGTTCCGCAACCGCATGCTCGCCGCCGAGCGCGACCGGCTGCTCGCCGGCGACTTCCACGGGCCGGTGATCGCGGCAGGCTCAACCGGCACTGTGCCGGCGACGGCGCGCCTGCTCGCCGCGCTCGCCCGCGCGCCGAACGGCGCCGTCGTCCTGCCCGATCTCGACGAGGCGCTCTCCGAGCAGGCCTGGCGTGCCATCGTCCAGGAGCCGGCGCCGTCGCATCCGCAGGCGGCGCTGCATCGCCTGCTCGACGAAATCGGCGCCGATCGCGATGAGGTCGTCGCGCTCGCCCAGCCTTCGCCTGCCTTGGCTCTCCGCCGCGACCTGTTGCGCCGGGCCTTGCTGCCGGCCTCGGTCACCGATGACTGGGCCGGCGCCGCGCCGATCGCTGCTGGGGCGCTGGATGGTCTGCGCATCGTCGAGGCGGCGGATGAACGCGAGGAGGCGCTCGCGGCAGCGCTCGCCTTGCGCGAGGCGCTGGAGGAGCCGGGCGCCCGCGCCGCCTTGATCACGCCGGATCGCGGCCTCGCCGAACGCGTTGCTGTCGAGCTCCGGCGCTGGGGCATCCAGGCCGATGATTCCGCCGGAATGCCACTCGGCCGCTGGCCGGCGGGCGCTCTATTGCGCCTCGCGCTCGACGCGGTCGAGGCTGAGCTTTCCCCGGCGAGCCTGGTCGCGCTGCTGGCGCATCCGCATTGCCGACTCGGCCTGCCCGAGCCACGCCTGCGACAGGGCGCTGCGGCGCTGGAGATCGGCTGCTGGCGTGGCGAGGCGGTTGGTCCGGGTTTTGCCGGCCTGCGCCGTGCCTTCGAGGCGATGCCTGAACTGCGAAAGGCGACCTATGCGCCGCGCCCCCGCCGCAAGCTCACCGACGAGGATATCAGCGCGGCTGAAGAGGTACTCGCCGCGCTGGAAGACGCACTCGCCCCGCTCGTGGCGGCGCTCGTGGGTCCCGCATCGGGACTACGCGAGATCGCGGCGCAGGCCCGCCGTGCAGTCGAGACACTGAGCGGCGACGAGGCTGGCGTGGTCCTCGCCTGGCGCGGTCCGGATGGCGAAGCGCTCGCGGCCTTATTCGACGATCTCGAAGCGGCGCTGCCGGAGGCGCCAAGCGAGGGCCGCGCTCGCGACTTGATCGCGATCCTCGAAGGGCTGATCGGCGAGCGCGTCGTGCAGCGCCGCGATCCCGGCCATCCCCGGGTCAAGATCTGGGGCCTGCTCGAAGCCCGCTTGCTGGAAGCGGAGCATGTCGTGCTTGGCGGGTTGATCGAGAGTGTCTGGCCGCCCGCCACCGAGACCGACTCCTTCATCAACCGGCCGATGCGAGCGGAGCTGGGCCTGTCCCCGCCCGAGCGCCGCATCGGCCAGACCGCACACGATTTCGTCGCGGCGGCGCTCGCCGGCAAGGTGACGCTGACGCGGGCCCGCAAGGCCGGCGAGGCTGAGACGATCCCCTCGCGCTTCTGGCAGCGGCTCAAAGCGGTCGCGCCGGCGGATGCCTGGGCGGCGGCCGAGGCCCGCGGGCGCGAGCTCACCGCCTGGGCCGGGCTGCTCGGCGCGCCGGCCGATCTTCTGCCCGTGCCGCGGCCAAAACCCTATCCAGCGCCGCATCTGCAGCCGAAGCGGTTCAGCGTCACGGAGGTCGAGACGCTCTATCGCGACCCTTATGCGCTCTATGCCCGCAAGATCCTCAGGCTCGATGCCCTGCCGGAGCTGGTCGAGGATCCCGGCGCGACCGATCGCGGCTCGCTGTTGCACGATATCGTCGGAACCTTCGCGCAAACCCATCCCGAGCACATTCCGGCCGGCGCACTCGGCAGCCTGATCGAGATCGGCGAGCGCTTCTTCCGTGCCTATGAGGACACCCCCGAGGTGCGCGCCTTCTGGTGGCCGCGCTTCCTGTTGATCGCGCAGAACTTCCTCGGCTGGGAGGAGCGGCGCCGGCCGGGCCTCGCCCGTATCGCGGTCGAGCGCGATACGCAAGGCGAGTTTCCGCTGGCGGACGGCTCATCGATCCTGCTGACCGGCCGGGCCGACCGTGTCGAGATCACGCGCGAGGGCGCCTTGCGCATTATCGATTTCAAGACCGGTGCGCCGCCGAGCGATGAACAGGTCCGTCTCGGCTTCGCTCCGCAATTGACGCTGGAAGCCGAGCTTGCCCAGCGCCACGGCTTCACCCCGGACATCCTGCCCGGCCCGGTCGAAGCGCTGATGTACCTCAGGCTCAACCACGATCCCAAGAGCTGGGACAAGGACAAGAAGCTGTCGTTCAAGGACGAGACACAGGCGGACGTCACCGCCCGCCATCTCGTCCAATTGCTCGATCATCTTTCGGTGCTGCGCGCCGGGCGCGAGCCCTGGCTGTCGCGGCGTGCACCGGCCTACATCAAATATGCCAGCCCCTATGACCAGCTCGCCCGGGTCAAGGAGTGGTCGGCGGCGCCCGATCTCGGCGGCGATGCCGGAGATGAGGCATGACGCCGGCCGGCTGGACGATTCCCGAGCAGACGCGCCGCAATCAGGCGCTGGCGGCCGAGCCCGATCTCAGTGCCTGGGTCTCGGCCAATGCCGGCTCGGGCAAGACCCATGTGCTGGTCAACCGCGTGCTGCGCCTGCTGCTCGACGGTGTCGCGCCCGGCCGCATGCTCTGCATCACCTATACCAAGGCTGCTGCCGCCAACATGTCGAACCGGGTCTTCCGGGCGCTCTCGGTCTGGGCGGTGGCATCCGATTCGGTGCTCTGGGCGGCCTTGTCGGCGCTGACGGGACAGCTGCCGGCCGCGAGCGACATCAGCCGGGCGCGGCGCCTGTTCGCGCAGGCGCTGGAGACGCCGGGCGGCCTCAAGATCGAGACGATCCACGCCTTCTGCACCCGCGTGCTGCAGAGTGCGCCCTTCGAGGCCAACGTCCCGCCGCGCTTCGAGGTCGCCGACGATCTCGCCCAGGCCGAACTGATGCGCGATGCCAGACGGGACCTGCTTGCCGCTGCCGAAGCCGATCCTGACGGCCCGCAGGCCAGGGCGCTGCGCTTCATGGCCGAGCATGCGGCGCAGGACACATTCGACCAGATCATGCGCGAGGCCCTGCACCAGCGCGCCGTGTTCAGCGATGCGGAGGGGCGGGCGCGGAAGTCGGAGGAGATCGTCGAGGGGCTCAGCGCCTTCCTCGGCATCGCGCCGGAGCTGACGGTGGAGACGGTACGCCAGCGCTTTCAGCGCGAACTGGTAGCCCTACCCGGTCTCGAGCGGTTGCTCGCGGCCTTCGAGGCCGGCAGCGCGACGCGCATCAAGGCGGCCGCTGCGATCCGGCTCGCTCTTTCGGATGCGCCGGGCATCGATCCGGTCACAGCCTGCCGAGCCGGCCTGCTGACGGCCGAGGGCAATGTTACCCAGCATGTTCGCGGCAAGGGCAATAGCGCCCTGCCGGCCGATCTCGATGCGGCGCTCGATGCGCTCGCCACCTGCCTGACCGAAGCGACCGACCAGCTCAACGCCATCGCCGTGCGCGAGCGCAGCGCGGCGCTCGCCGTGCTGGTGACGCATATCCTCGCCGCCTATCGCCGGCTGAAGGCGCAGCGCTCGCTGCTCGACTATGACGATCTGATCGCCAAGACCCGCTCGCTGCTCGACCGGGTCGATCCGGCCTGGGCGCTCTACAAGCTCGATGCCGGCATCGATCACATCCTGCTCGACGAGGCGCAGGATACCAGCGAGGCGCAATGGGCGATCCTGCGCCGCCTCGCCGAGGAATTCTCGGCCGGAGAGGGCGCACGCGAGCTGGTCCGGCCGCGCACCGTCTTCGTCGTCGGCGACGAGAAACAGTCGATCTATGGCTTCCAGGGCGCGGCGCCCGCGCATTTCAGCGAGGAAAGGCGGCTGCTCGGCCGGCGCCTCTCAGAGGCCGGCCAGCGTTTCGAACCGATCAGCCTGACTACCTCCTTCCGCTCGGCTCTCGACATCATGCGTGCCGTCGACGCGGTGTTCGCGCCTCGGGAGCATTGGCGCGGCCTCGTCTTCGACGGCGGCGCCGGACCGGAGCGGCATGACACGGTCAAGCGGTTGGCGATCGGGGCGGTCGATCTCTGGCCGATCTGCGCCGACGATGCCGGCGACAAGCCCGATGCCTGGACGGCGCCGGTCGATGCGCCCGAGCGGCGCTCGGGTCTGGTCAAACTCGCCGCCCGCATCGCCGATGTGCTGAAGCGCTGGAGCGATGCCGGCCGCGACGATATTGGCCGGCATTTCAAGCCGGGCGACGTGATGATCCTGCTGCGCCAGCGCGGCGCGCTGTTCGAGGCGATCGTCAAGGCGCTGAAGGATCGCGGCGTGCCCGTCGCCGGTCGTGACCGCCTCACGCTCGCCGACCATCCGGCGGTCGAGGATCTCGTCGCGCTTGGCCGTACCATCCTGCTGCCGCAGGACGATCTCTCGCTGGCGATCACGCTGAAGACACCACTCTTCGGCTTGGACGACGATAACCTCATGCGCCTCGCGCCAGAGCGAAAGGGCTCCTTGCGCGAGGCTTTCCGCCGGGCAGCGCAGACCGAGCCGCGTTACGCCACGATCGAGGCGCGCTTGGCCGAGCTCGCCGAGGAGGCCGGGCGCTGCGGCCCGTTCCGCTTCTTCGCCGGTTTGCTCGGCCCCGGCGGCGGTCGCAATCTTGCGCTCGCTCGCCTCGGCCCGGAAGCCGCCGACGCGCTCGACGCATTCTTGAGCGCCGCGCTCGATCATGAGCGCCGCTATGGGCCCTCGCTTGCCGGCTTCCTGCACCATATCGGCGCGGTGGCGACGCAGGTGAAGCGCGACCTCTCGGCCAGCGCCGGCGAGGTTCGCGTGATGACCGTGCACGGCTCGAAGGGGCTGGAGGCGCCGATCATCATCCTCGCCGATCTCGGCGTCGCGCCCGGCGAGCGGCGCCTGCCGAAGCTGATGGCGGTTGCGCCGCCGCGTGGCGCGCAGGTGCCAGTCTGGCCGACGAAGCGGGCCGATGATCCTGCCGCGATGCGGCGCGCGAAGGACGCGGTCGTCGCGCAGATGATCGAGGAGCATCACCGCCTGCTCTATGTCGCGCTGACCCGCGCCGAGGAGCGCTTGATCCTCTGCGGCGTGCAGGCCAAGGGCGAGGCGCCGGAAGGCTCCTGGTACGCCATGGCCGAACTCGGGCTCGCCGGCTCCGAGCCCTGGCTGCGCGACGTCCCCGCGCCTGATGGCGACGGCGAAATCCGCCGCTTCATGGTTTCGCAGCCGGGAGAGGTGGCGGCCGAGGAGGCCGTTACGGCACCGGCCACGACCACGCCGCCCGACTGGCTCGCGCGTTCTGCGCCTGATGAGGCCGAGCCGGCGCCGCCGCTGCGTCCGTCGAGCGCGCTTTCCGCAGCCGATGCGCAGGAGCGCCCGCATGACGGGCCGTTCCTCGCCGGAGCGGCGGCGGCCGGCCGGCTTGCGCACCTGCTGCTGCAGGTTCTGCCGGAGGTGCCGCCTGAACGGCGCACGAGCACCGCCCATGCGCTGGCGCAGGCGCGTGGCGGCTCGCTTCCTGAAGAGCGCCGCGCCGGAATCGTCGAGGACGCGCTCGTGCTCATCGCCACGCCTGAGTTCGGCGGGCTGTTCGGGCCGGGCAGCCTCGCCGAGGTGCCGCTCGCGGGCGAGATCACCATGGCTGATGGCAGCAGGCGCCCGGTTCAGGGCCGGATCGACCGGCTCGCGGTCGGCGATGACGAGGTGCTGATCGCCGATTTCAAGACGGCGGCCCGCCCGCCTGAGAGTGCCGCGGCACTGCCGGCCTCGACGCTGGCCCAGCTCGCGGTCTATCGCCGGCTGATAGGTGAGATCTATCCCGGCCGCCGTGTCCGCGCGGTCGCGATCTATACGGCGAGCCTGAAGCCACTGGAGCCCGGTGGCGAGCTGCTCGACGCCACCCTGGCGGCGATGACGAGACCGTCATTGCGAGCGTAAGCGAAGCAATCCAGAGGAGCATAGAGTGAGCCGTTCTGGATTGCTTCGTCGCTGCGCTCCTCGCAATGACGGGAAGCGGCGATCCATTCTCAGTGGAAGCACGGCAGCCCCGCTTCACCGGAAGGTGAGCCAGCCTTGACCCTGTGCCCGCCCGTTCATAGCTTCGGCAGTGAATGGCGGCGTTGTTGCCGCGCGCGAATCGAAAGGCGATGAGCCATGGCGACGATCAAAGTGACCGATGCGAGCTTCGAGGCCGACGTGCTGAAGTCGAGCGAGCCGGTGGTTGTGGATTTCTGGGCCGAGTGGTGCGGCCCCTGCCGGATGATCGGCCCGGCGCTCGAGGAAATCGCCGGCGAGATGAACGGCAAGGTCAAGATCGTCAAGATGAATGTCGACGAGAACCAGCAGATCCCGGCCCAGTTCGGCATCCGCTCGATCCCGACGCTGATGCTGTTCAAGGACGGCAAGCTCGCCTCGCAGAAGGTCGGCGCTGCCCCCAAGAGCGATCTGTCGCGCTGGATCTCGGCCGCGGTCTGATCCAGTCAGCAGTAGAATGAGAAAGGCCCGCCCTCGTCGAGGGCGGGCCTTCTTCGTTTCAGCTGTTCTGGATCACTTCGAGCGGTTGTCGAGAGCCCAGGCTCCGGCGCCGGCGAAGATCAGGTAGAAGAAGATGAAGCAATAGAGGATCGCGGCGTCGCCATTGTTCAGCAGCGGGTAGACGTTCCGGGGCGCATGGAACATCCAGTAGGCATAGGCCATCTCGCCCGCGAGGATGAAGGCGACGGGACGGGTCCACAGGCCGATCAGGATGAGCAGGCCGCCAAAGGCTTCGAGGATCGCGCCGAACCAGAACAGCGTGAACACCGCCGGCAGCCCGCTGGCCGGCGGAGCCGGGAAACCGAACAGCTTTTGCGTGCCATGGGCGATGAAGATCAGCGCCGTCGCGATGCGTAGCAGCGCGAGCGCCTGTGGTGCGTAGCGACTGGGGGAGTTGAGAGCCTGCATGGGCGGGTTGCCTTCCGTCCGATTTGAATGGATCTAAGTAGTTGTGTTTGCTGGCGAAGAAATGACCCTGCGCCCGCCGCGCTTGTCCCTGTGCAAGGAATGCCGATCAAGTCACATTTTCGTTTGCAGCGCAGCAAAATCGCCGAGCGGCAAATCCGCAACAGCGGAGCCCTCGTTCACCATCGCGAAAAATTCGCCGAAATCGGGCTTAACCACCCCTTAAAAGCGCCATGTTTGAATCCTGTCTGGAAAATCGTCGGGCTGCGTACTGCGGCGTGGCGATGGGGCCTGAACGGGGCGGGATGAACGACCGGTCGAAACGAGGCGGAGAGCGGCGCGAGCCGTCGTTCGAGCGTGCGCGCGACGATTACGAGCGCGACGACGGCGATTTGCGCCTGTCGGCCGACGACCGCCCCTATCGCGGAGGAAGGAACCCGGTGGCACCGCGCCAGCAACCGAGCCGTCAGAAGACCGAGCAGCGCGGCGGTCGCAAGCAGCGCCGCAAGCGCGGCTCCTTCTTCGGGCGCATTGTCTACTGGGGCTTCGTGCTCGGCCTCTGGGCCGTGCTCGGCCTCGGCGGCGTGGTCGCCTATCACGCTGCGCAATTGCCGCCGATCGACCAGCTTACCGTGCCGAAGCGGCCGCCCAACATCGCGATCCTGGCCGCGGACGGCACGCTGCTCGCCAATCGCGGCGAGACCGGCGGGCGCACGATCACGATCGGCGAGGTGCCGCCCTATCTGCCCAAGGCCTTCGTCGCGATCGAGGACAAGCGCTTCTATGAGCATTTCGGCATCGACCCGATCGGGCTCAGCCGCGCCGTCGTCAACAACCTGACCAAGCGTGGCGGTGTGCAGGGCGGCTCGACCCTGACCCAGCAGCTCGCCAAGAATCTGTTCCTGACCCAGGAGCGCACCGCCGCGCGCAAGATCCAGGAGGCGATCCTCTCGCTCTGGCTGGAGCGGACTTACACCAAGGACCAGATCCTCGAGCTCTATCTCAACCGCGTCTATTTCGGCTCGGGCGCCTATGGCGTCGAGGCGGCGGCGCAGCGTTATTTCAACAAATCGGCGCGCTCGGTCTCGATCGCCGAGGCCGCCATGCTCGCCGGCCTCGTCCAGGCGCCGTCGCGGCTTGCGCCCAACCGCAATCCCGAAGCGGCCGAGAAGCGCGCCCAGCTCGTCGTCGCCGCCATGGCCGATCAGGGCCTGATCTCGCAGGCTTCGGCCAAGACGGCGCTCGTCGCGCCGGCCGAGGTGCCCGAGCGAGTCGGGGCCGGTTCGGTCAACTACGCCGCCGACTATGTCATGGACGTGCTCGACGACTTCATCGGCGCGATCGAGGGCGACGTCACCGTCCTGACCACGGTCGACACCAAGCTGCAGAGCTCGGCTGAGACGATCCTGGTCGATGCGCTCTCGGCGCAAGGGAGCAAGCTCAACGCCTCGCAGGGCGCGGTGGTCTCGCTGGCGCCGGACGGGGCGATCCGCGCCCTGATCGGCGGGCGCGACTACACCAAGAGCCAGTTCAACCGCGCCACCGCTGCGCATCGCCAGCCGGGCTCGTCCTTCAAGCCCTTCGTCTATCTCACCGCGATCGAGAAGGGCCTGACGCCGGATACGATCCGCGACGATTCCCCGGTCTCGATCAAGGGCTGGGAGCCGGAGAATTTCTCGCGCACCTTCCGCGGCCCGGTCACGCTGCAGACGGCCTTCGCCCATTCGCTGAATACGGTCGTGGCGCGCCTGATCCAGGAGGTGACGCCGCGCGAGGTGGTGCGCACGGCCCAGCGCCTCGGCATCAACTCGTCATTGCAGCCCAATCCGTCGCTGTCGCTCGGCACCTCGGAGGTGACGCCGCTCGAGATGACCGCCGCCTATGCCACCTTTTCCAATGGCGGGCAGTCGGTGCTGCCCTATGTGATCCGCGAGGTCAGGTCGACGAGCGGCAAGGTCGTCTACGCCCGCAAGGCGAACAATTTCGGCCCGGTGATCCAGCCGCAGACGCTTTCGATGATGAATTCCATGTTCCACGCGGTGATGACGGGCGGCACCGGCAGCAAGGTCAACCTTCCCGGCTGGGAAGTCGGCGGCAAGTCGGGGACGACGCAGGATTATCGCGACGCCTGGTTCGTCGGCTTCACCGGGCGCCTCGTCACGGCCGTCTGGGTCGGCAACGATGACAACTCGACGATGAAGCGCGTGACAGGCGCCGGCTTGCCGGCCGAGATCTGGGGCAAGTACATGAAGGCGGCCCATGCCGGCCAGCAGCCGGTGCAGCTGCCGGGCGGGCTCTGGCAGTCTGCGCCGAAATCGATCTTCGACACCGGCGAGCCGGTTGCCGGCGTCGCGCCGTCGCCGCGAACCCAGCAGGCCGCCACTGGCGACCGTGCCTGGACGCCGCCGGCGCCGCAGGAGAAGAACTTCTTCGAGCGCCTGTTCGGCGGTTGATCCGTCAGGTCCCGCGCGGCTTGGCGCGGGTCGTCGGCGCTGCTGCGGACGGGTCGTCCGGCCAGGGATGGCGCGGATAGCGCCCTTTCATCTCAGCCTTCACCGCCGCCCAGGAGCCGCGCCAGAAGCCCGGCAGGTCGCGAGTGACCTGGATTGGCCTGTGCGCGGGCGACAGCAACTCCAGCACGAGCGGCACGCGCCCACCGGCGAGCGAAGGGTGCTGCGCCAGCCCGTAGAGCTCCTGCACCCGGACCGAGATCGTCGGACCCGCCTCGGCGCCATAGTCGACTGCGAGCTGCGAGCCGGTCGGAGCCGCAAAATGCGTCGGCGCCTCCGCATCGAGCCGCCGCTTCAGCTCCCAGGGCAGCAGGGTCGAAAGCGCCGCGTCGAGGTCGCCTGGCGTGATCGCCGCCAGCGAGCTTCGGCCGACGATGTTCGGCGCGAGCCAGTCCATGGCGCTGCCGGCGAGCCCGCTGTCGGACAGGTCGGGCCAGCCGGCATCCGGCTCTTCGGCCGCGCGCAGGAAGGCGACGCGCTCGCGCAATTGCTGCTGCCCCTTGCTCCAGGGCAGCGTCTCGACTCCGAGCGCGGCGATCCCCCTCGCCAGCACCTCGGCATTCTCCGGCGAGGCCTCGACCGGCAAAGGGCGCTCGGCCAGCACCAGAGCGCCGTATTTGCGGGCGGCGCGGGCTCGCAGCGCCCGCGCCGTTCGATCAAACACTGTCTCGTTGCGCTCCGACAGCGCGATCCGGATCAGGCCCGAGGCGGCGAGCGCGGCGATCTCGGCTTCGTTGATCGCGGCGGAGCTGAGGATACGGGCCTGCTGTGCCGAACCGGTCATCTCCCCGACGACGAGATAGGGCTCGCGCGCCAGCCTCTGGCCGGGTTCGAGCGCAGCGCCGCGGCCATTGGCGAGCAGATACTGCCCCGAGCCGGGCTGGCGCGCCCTGGCGACGCGATCGGGAAAAGCGAGCGCCAGCAAAAAGCCTACGGAGAGCGGTTGCTCTTCTCCTGCCGATACCTTGCTCGACGCCTGCCGTGCCCAGCCCTCGGCGAGGCGGCGCATGTCGCCGGCGCGGCCGCCGCGCTCGCGCCCGAAGCGCTCCAGTCGCTCGGCGAGGTCGATCGCATCGCCACCAAGCCCGCGCTCGACCAGCAGAGCCGCCAGCAGGGCGGCGGGCTCGGCCTGGCGATGATGCGCCGCGCCGACGACCATATGCGCCAGCCGTGGCGGCAGTGGCAGCACCTGCAGCGCCTTGCCGTCTTCGGTGATGCGTCCGTCCGGATCCAACGCGTCCAGGTCGGCCAGAAGCGTCCGTGCTTCCTTCAGTGCCGGTGCGGGCGGCGGATCGAGGAAAGAGAGCGTGGTCGGATCGGAGACGCCCCAGGCGGCGCAGTCGAGCAACAACGGGGCGAGATCGGCGGAGAGGATTTCAGGCCGGGCGAAGGCTTCGAGCGCGCCGTTGCCCGCCTCCTCCCAGAGACGGTAGCAGGTGCCGGGCTCGGTGCGGCCGGCGCGGCCACGGCGCTGGTCGGACGCCGCCTTGCTGGCGCGCTGGGTGATGAGGCGGGTGACGCCGATATCGGGCTCGTAGACCGGCACGCGGGCAAGGCCGGAATCGATGACGACGCGCACGCCCTCGATCGTCAGCGAGGTCTCGGCGATCGAGGTTGCGAGCACGACCTTGCGCCTGGTTTTGGGCGCCGGCAGCACGGCGCGGTCCTGCTCGGCTTGGTCGAGTGCGCCATAGAGCGGCGCGATCTCGATCGAGGGATCACGGATCTTCTCGCGCAGGCGTTCCTCGACACGCTTGATCTCGCCCTGGCCTGGCAGGAAGACGAGCAGCGAGCCGGCCTGCTCGTTCAGCGCCTGCAGGACAGCCTCGGTGACCTGGTCCTCGATTCGCTTCAGCGGGTCGCGGCCAAGATAGCGCGTCTCGACCGGGTAGGCCCGGCCTTCGCTCTCGATCACCGCGGCATCGCCGAGGAGTCTGGCGACACGCGCGCCGTCCAGCGTCGCCGACATCACGAGGATGCGCAGATCCTCGCGCAGGCCGGCCTGCGCATCGAGCGCCAGCGCCAGGCCGAAATCGGCGTCGAGCGAGCGCTCGTGGAATTCGTCGAACAGCACGGCAGCGATGCCGTCGAGCGCGGGATCGTCGAGGATCATCCGGGCGAAGACGCCTTCGGTGACGACCTCGATCCGCGTCTTCGGCCCGATCTTCGAGCCGAGCCGGACGCGCAGGCCCACGGTCTCGCCGACGCGCTCGCCGAGCGTTTGCGCCATGCGGTTGGCCGCACCGCGCGCTGCAAGTCGCCGCGGCTCCAGAACGATCAGCTTGCCGCCTTTGGCCCAGGGCTCATCGAGCAGAGCAAGCGGCACGCGCGTGGTCTTGCCGGCGCCGGGTGGGGCGACGAGCACGGCATTCGGCCGCTCGCGCAGGGAGCCCGCGAGGGCGTCGAGAACCGCGTCGATCGGAAGGGCTGTGTCGAAGGCGCGCATAGGCCTGCGATGTGACGCAGGCTGTGCGCGTGCGCAAGCTGGGTCAGGCGGCCGCCTGCCGCGATCCCACTGCGAACGGGGTCATGCTGACCGCGCCGGCCTTGGCCGAAACCAGTGTGTTGCAGGGCAGCGCCTGCCAGCAGTCGCGGGCAGCATCGACCGGTTCGGAAGCGATGATCACCGCATCGCCGCGATCGCAGAGGTAGAGCGTCGGCGGTTTCGTGTCGGAGGACCAGCGCACCGCATGGATCGTCTCGCCATCGGCGAGCGCGGCGGCGCAGCGCAGGGGCTCGCGCACGCCGGCCTCCTGCATCAGCGCCAGCGCGTCGCCGAGTGCGCCGGCGAGAGCTTCACCGGGCGCCGCGCCCTCGGCGATGCGCGCCAGCGCCAGCAGGAACAGCGCTTCGGAATCGGTGGTGCCGACGCGGGCGCCGTAGAGGCCGTCCGGAATCAGGCTCTCGAGCCGGCGCCTGATCAGGGCATAGCCGCCGATCTGGCCGTTATGCATGAAGAGGTGCCGGCCATGGACGAAGGGGTGGCAGTTCGCCCGCGTCGTCGCGGTACCGGTCGCGGCGCGCACATGCGCGAAGAACAGATGCGAGCGCACCAGGCGCGCGATCGAGAGCAAATTCTCGTCCGACCAGGCCGGCCTGATCTCGCGATACTGGCCAGGCTCTACCCGCTCGCCATACCAGCCGACGCCGAAACCGTCGCCATTGGTGCCGGTCTTGGCCTCCTCGGCATGCAGCGACTGGTGGATCAGCGAATGGCAGGGCGAGGCGATGAAGTCCTCGAGGAAGACGGGGGCGCCGGCATAGGCGAGGAAACGGCACATGATGGTCCCGAATCAGGTGCGGGCGGGACGCCGCAGGAGAAGATTATTCCACGAGAATGAATGCAGGCATAGCGATTCATCTCTCGTCTGCTTGTTCGGATTCGACGATCGCATTTGTCGAACACCGTGCTGGCAGGCACGTCCTCCTCCCTTCCCCCTTGTGGGGAAGGGTATGGGGATGGCGGGCGAACGACTGGGTGCAAGGCCGCATTGTAGGAGCGGGCCGATCCATTTTCCGCCGGATTCGCCGCGACTTCGCGCCCCCCACCCCTAACCCCTCCCCACAAGGGGGGAGGGGAATAAGGTAGCGTGATTGCGAGCCGCATAGCCTTGATATAACCGTCGCGACGATAGGTGGCGACGACGTCCCGCGGCAAGCGGGCAGGGAAGGGGCCGATTTTCATGCTGACGAGGCTCGCCGGCGCTACGCTCCTGTTCGCCCTGACTCCGCAAGTCGCCTTCGCCGCCGGCGACATCGGCGGCGCGACCATGGGCGTCGCCTGGGCGCTGCCCTTCGCCGGCATGCTGCTCTCGATCGCGCTCGGTCCGGTACTGTTCCCGCATTTCTGGGAGCTGAACTATGGCAAGTTCGCAGCCTTCTGGGCCGTTCTGGTGGTGGTGCCGCTCGTGCTGTTCCGTGGCATTGATCCGGCGCTGGGCGCGCTCCTGCACACCGGCCTGCTCGACTACATCCCCTTTATCATCC
Source organism: Allobosea sp. Tri-44 (assembly GCF_004123845.1). Classification (GTDB taxonomy): domain Bacteria; phylum Pseudomonadota; class Alphaproteobacteria; order Rhizobiales; family Beijerinckiaceae; genus Allobosea. The sequence goes on from NZ_NBDP01000036.1 coordinate 186,728, forward strand.
TGCTGTTTGCGCTGTTCACCATCGCCGGCGGCATCCTGATCACCGGCAACCTCCACGGCACGCCGGTGACGAACACCGTGCTGCTCGCGATCGGCACGCTGATGGCGAGCTTCGTCGGCACCACCGGCGCCTCGATCATCATGATCCGCCCGGTGCTGCGGGCCAATGACAACCGGCGCCATAACGTCCACGTCGTCGTCTTCTTCATCTTCCTGGTCTCGAATATCGGCGGCTCGCTGACGCCGCTCGGAGACCCGCCGCTCTTCCTCGGCTTCCTGCGCGGCGTCTCCTTCTTCTGGACGACGACGCATCTGCTGCCGGAGACGCTGTTCGCGGTCGTTGTCCTGCTCGCCGTGTTCTACGCGCTCGACAGCTGGCTCTTCCGCAAGGAGGAGGATTTCCCGCCGCTGCGCGATCCGACGCCGGACCGCGCCATCAAGCTGTTCGGCAAGATCAACATCCTCCTGCTCGGTGGCGTGATCCTCGCCATCCTGATGTCTGCGAGCTGGAAGCCGGGCATTGCCTTCACCATCCATGGCATCGCCGTGGAATGGCAGAACCTTGTGCGCGATCTCGCCTTGCTGGCGCTGGCAGGCCTCTCGCTCGTCCTGACGCCGAAGCCGGTGCGCGCCGGAAACGAGTTCAGCTGGGGCCCGATCAGGGAGGTCGCCAAGCTCTTCGCCGGCATCTTCGCCTGCATCATCCCGGTGCTGGCGATGCTCCAGGCCGGGCGCAACGGCGCCTTCGCACCGCTCGTCGCCCTCGTCAGCAATGCCGATGGCAGTCCGAACAACACAGCGTACTTCTGGCTGACCGGTGCGCTCTCCTCCTTCCTCGACAACGCCCCGACCTATCTTGTCTTCTTCGAGCTCGCCGGCGGCGATCCCAAGGCGCTGATGACGACCGGAGCGCTGACGCTGACCGCGATCTCGGCCGGCGCCGTCTTCATGGGCGCCAACTCCTATATCGGCAACGCTCCCAACTTCATGGTCTACGCCATCGCCAAGGACCGGAAGGTCGCGATGCCGAGCTTCTTCGGCTACATGCTCTGGTCCGGCGCGATCCTGATCCCGCTCTTCCTGCTTGAGACGCTCATCTTCTTCCGCTGACAGTCCGTGCTGCCGCCTCGACAGGCTGGCAGGGGCGACATAAACCGGCGGCCACCGACCGAGAGCCGCCGAACCATGCCCCTGCGCCCCGACACGCTGGCGATGACCGCCGTCCTCGCCATGCTGACGGCGCTCGGCCCGCTTTCGACCGATTTCTATTTGCCCTCCCTGCCCGAGATCGCGCGGGTGATGGGAACGGATTTCGCCGGCGCGCAGGCGACGCTCTCGGCTTTCCTGTTCGGTTATGCCGCCGGCCAGGTCATCTGGGGGCCGCTCTCCGACCGGCTCGGCCGACGGCCGGTGCTGATGATCGGGCTCGGCCTGTTCATCGTTACGACGCTCGCCTGCGCTTTCGCGCCGTCCATCGAGGCGCTGATCGGCGCCCGCTTTGCCCAGGCGCTCGGCGCGTCGGGCCCGATCGTGCTCGGCCGGGCCATGGTCCGCGATCTCTATGAGGGGCCGCGCGCTGGCCGCGAGCTCGCGCGCATGGGCATGATCATGGGCCTCGTCCCGGCGATCGCCCCTGTGATCGGCGGCGTGCTGCAAAACGCCTTCGGCTGGCGCTCGACCTTCCTCGCCTCGCTCGTCTTTGCACTCGCCATGCTCGCCATCGTCGTGACGATCATGCCGGAGACATTGCGTCAGCGTTCACCCGAGCGTCTTTCCCCGTTCGCGATCGTCCGCGGCTATCGGCTGCTGCTGCAGAACCGGGCTTACCGGGTCTACGTCGCCCTGACCGCGCTCGCCTATGCCGGGCTCTTCGCCTTCATCTCGGGGTCCTCCTTCGTGCTGATGGGGGTCTACGGCCTGTCGGCGCCGGCCTACGGCCTCTCCTTCGGTTGTGCCGTGCTCGGCTTCATCCTCGGCACGATCATCGCGCAGCGCCTGGTTGGGCGGCGCGGGCTGGACGGCGTGATCGCGCTCGGCGTTGCCTGCCTCGCCGCGGGCGGGCTCGCCATGCTGGTCTGCGTTGCGACCGGTTTCGGTGGGCCGTTCGGCGTCATCGGTCCGATGGCGCTCTATGCCTGCGGCATCGGCCTGACCATGCCGCAGGCCCAGGCCGCGGCGATGATGCCCTTCCCCGAGCGGGTGGGCGCGGCCTCGTCCTTGACCGGTCTGTGCCAGATGCTGCTCGCGGCCTGCGTCGGCCTGCTCGTCGGCCATCTGCTCAAGGGCGGCGCGCTGCCCTTGCCAATCGTGATGTCGGTGATCGGCGTGGCGACGCTGATCCTTTTCCATGCCAGCGCCGGGATCCGCGCCGGCAAGGCCTGAGGCTCAGTTCCCCATCCGGTCGCGCCATTGCCGCTCGCCCTGCAGGCAGGAGAGACGCGATGCCGGGGCTTGCTGCGCCTTTTGGACCAGGGCTTCAGGTCCCGAGGCCGGCATTTCCGCGATCTCACGCACCAACTTGGTCCGGGTCGCATCGACGAACTGCTTGCGCTCGCGGATCGGGATCACGAAGGCGCCGATGCCGGTGATGACGCACTCCTCGTAGTAGACGTCGAGGTTGTCGATGTCGAAATAGCTCGCCTGCTTCAGCATCACCGGCAAGCCGTTGATGGAGATGCCCTTGTCGCGGGCGGCGTCGCGGGCCTGCGTCACCGGACGGCCGTCATTGTTGGCGCCGTCGCCGGAGATGTCGATGACACGGCGCATCGCCGCGACATTGCTCGTCTCGAGCAGCGAGACTGCGAGGTCGATCGCGCCGGAGATCGAGGTGCGCCGGCCGCGCCGGGTCGGCGCCTCGCCGAGCTCCTCGGCGAAGGCGATCGCCGATTGCGGGGTCTCGATCACGGTCCAGGGCTTGACGATGTGCTGGAAGTCGCCGCCCGCCCATTCGAAATAGGTCACGGCGATCTTGCCGATCGCGCCCTTGGCGATCGCCTCGTGCAGCTGCTTCGAGCGGAAGGCTTCGATATAGCCGTTGCGCTGCAAGGCGAGCTCGTCGAGATCCATCGAATAAGAGACGTCGACCGCCAGCACCAGCGCGACGTCGACTTCCTCGGGCGGCGCGGCCGCTTGCTGCGCATTGGGCGCGGCGGCGGGCCAGGCACCGGCCACCGCGAGACAAAAGAGACCGAACAGCCAGCGCCGCATCGAAACCTCCGTCATCTGTCGTCGAAGCGTGACGCCGAAAGGAGGTCGAGTTTCGGACGAAGGCAGGCTTCAAACGAATGTCATCGAAGTCTGCGCCCTGTTTCGATTCGCGCCAAGCACGAAAGCGCACGAAAGCGAGAGCATCAGCCTGAAAACTGGGCACTGCCTCGGATGAGCCGGTGGGCCGGAGGGCCGGAGGGCTAGCCCCGTCTGCGGCTCTCGACGATGGCAAGTGCCGCCTGGAAGGCCTCCTCGACGCCGAGCGCCGAGGTGTCGAGCAGGACAGCGTCTTCCGCAGCCTTCAGCGGGGCGTCGCCGCGGCCTGAATCCCTGGCATCGCGGCGGCGGATATCGGTCAGGATGCCGTCGAGGGTCGCGGCTTCGCCGCGCCCGGCCAATTCCTTGTGTCGGCGCGCAGCACGGACTTCGGGGGTCGCGGTGACGAAGAGCTTCACCGTCGCGTCAGGGCAGATCACCGTGCCGATGTCGCGCCCGTCGAGTACGGCTCCGGCACCGCCCGCGGCGAAGCGGCGTTGCCGGTCGATCAGAGCGCGCCGGACCGTGGGCAGCGCAGCCACGACGGAGGCGGCCTCGCCGATCTCGCGGCCACGCAGCCGCGCCTCGTCGATCGCGGTATCGTCGAAGCCTGCGGCCGTGGCAGCGGCAGCTTCCGTATCGTCGAGTAACTCGCCAGCATCGAGCATGGTGCGGGCGACCATGCGGTAAAGCAGGCCGGTGTCGAGATAGGGCAGGCCGAAATGGGCGGCGAGTCGGCGCGCCAGGGTACCCTTGCCGGAGGCTGCCGGACCGTCGACGGCGATGACCAGGCGAGCCCCGTTGGTCGCGGAAGCGGGCGGCTGGGCGTCGGGCACGGCATCGTCTTTCATCTGGCAATAAGGCGGGCAGACTTCTAAAGCACCGGAGGCGATGATGCGAAGCGGTTTTGCAGCCGGCGTCGTGGACTTGCGCCTTGACTCAATCAGGATTTGACAGGGACGCTTGGCCCGACTAACGGACGCCCCTGCTTTTTTCGAACTCAGCACGAACACGAAGGTCCGACGCAGTGGCGAAACCGGAACTTGGCACCAAGCGCGTCTGCCCGGTAACGGGGCGCAAATTCTACGATCTCGACAAGGATCCGATCGTTTCGCCCTATACCGGCCAGTCCTACCCGCGCTCGCTGTTCGAGCCGCAGGCCAAGGCAGCGGCGGCGGCGGCGCCTGCGCCCAAGCCGAGCGATGATGAGGAAGAGGTCGATGCCGCCGACGGCGCGGTCGAGCTCGTCTCGCTCGACGACGCCGATGCGGAAGCCGCCGAGAAGGAGCCGGTGGTCACCAGCGACGACGACATCGAGATCGAGGATGACGGCGCCGCCACCGATGACGACACCTTCCTGGAGGAGGATGAGGAAGGCGACGATGATGTCGCCGACCTGATCGATGGCGACATCGAGGGCGACGAGGACGTCTGAGTCGGGTCGAGATTGCGTCAAAGTCGCGCCTTGGAAAAAAGCGCGACAGGAACGTGACATCAGTGCTTGTGTCTCGGCGCAAGCTTGCCTATAGAGCGCTTCGTCGCTGCGGCGGCGGGCGCGGGCCGGCTCTAGAGAGCCTTCAGGACCGCGACGATTTCCCGGCCTTTCCCCAAGAAGGCCGGCAGAGTGGGGCCATAGCTCAGTTGGGAGAGCGCTTGAATGGCATTCAAGAGGTCGGCGGTTCGATTCCGCCTGGCTCCACCAAATCTCCCTGACAGATCCGATCTCCGGTTTCCCTGGCGAGACGCCTCAGTGAGGCGCGAACGCTTCTGAAGACGCAAAGACGCTGGGTTCCGGCCTTCGGCCCGATCGACGGATAATTTCGCCACCGCGATACCGAGCATGCCGTTGGCCCCAGCGCGACGCGTCAGGCGCTTGCCATCCGGACGTGAGTTCGACTTTCCGGACATGCGATCTTCAAAAAGCCGGGTGGCGTTCGCAACCGTGGCCTGATCCGCGCGGTGCCCAGCGTGTCGCCTAGGAGCCGTGTCGGAGTTACGAGGCTAGCGGAGGTTCATTATTTCAAATACTGAGCCAAAAATAGAGAATTATTACCAATGGCTCATGTATTATCAGAATTCTATTCTGATATAGGCATTCAATTCGCCTCGAATTAGCCGATGAAATCTCCTCTCATGAGCGTTCTTTTTAAAAAACACTTCTCTTGACCATCTGCAGTGCTGCCCGTCATCGTGAATGACAGAGGTCGCGAAGTTCGCGCCCCCTCATAATATTCGCTCGATGCGAGGTCCGCGATGTCCAATGCTGGCCGCCAGCTCACGCTCAACCTGTTCATCTATCCGGGCGGCCATCACGAGGCCGCCTGGCGCTACAAGGACTCCGAGCCGGCGCGGGTGCTCGATATCCGCTATTATCAGGAGCTGGCCCGGAAGGCCGAAGCTGCGAAGTTCGATGCGGTCTTCCTCGCCGACGGGCCGTCCCTGGCGGAGAACGTCCGCTATTCCTCGCGCGTTCGCTTCGAGCCCGTCACCTGGCTGACCGCGATCGCCGCGGCCACCGAGAAGATCGGCCTGATTGGCACGGCCTCGACCACCTATAACGAGCCCTACAACCTCGCCCGGCTGTTCGCCTCGCTCGACCATATCAGCGGCGGCCGCGCCGGCTGGAATATCGTCACCACGAGCGATGCCGGTGCCGCCCATAATTTCGGCCTGCCGGAGCACCCGCCGCATGGCGAGCGCTACGAGAAGGCGCGTGAATTCCTGGATGTCGTCACCAAGCTCTGGGATAGCTGGGAGGACGGCGCCCTCGTCGCCGATCCGCAGACCGGCATCTTTGCCGATGCCGACAAGGTCCACCGCATCGATCATGTCGGCAAGCATTACCGCGTCCGCGGGCCGCTCAACGTCTCGCGTTCGCCGCAGGGGCGGCCGGTCTACGTCCAGGCAGGCTCCTCCGAGGACGGTCGCTCCTTCGCGGCTCAGTTCGCCGAGGCGATCTTCACGGCGCATCAAACGCTCGCCAGCGCGCAGGAATTTTACTCCGACATCAAGGCTCGCGCGGCCGCTCTCGGCCGCCGGCCGGATCACTTACGCATCCTGCCCGGGATCAGCCCCTTCCTTGGCTCGACGCAGACCGAAGCCGATCGGCTCGAGGAGGAGATCAACGCGCTGATCCAGCCCGCCGCCTCGCTCGACCAGCTCAAGCGCATGATCGGCGTCGACCTCAGTGGTTACGATCTCGATGGACCCGTACCGCGCCATATTATCGATACGAATGGGCCGAAGGGGCTGGCGAGCCGCTTCCAGCTCGTCGTCGACATCGTCGATCGCGAGAATCCGACGATCCGTCAGCTGATCCAGCGCCTTGCCGGTGCGCGCGGGCATCGTGTCGTCGTCGGCACGCCTGAGCATGTCGCGGGCGAGATCCAGACCTGGTTCGAGCAGGGTGCCGCCGACGGGTTCAATGTGATGCCGCCTTATCTCACCGGCGGCTTCGACACGTTCGTCGCCGAGGTCGTGCCGATCCTGCGCCAGCGCGGCCTGTTCCGGCATGAATATTCCGGCGCGACGCTGCGCGACCATTACGGGTTGCCGCGCCCGGACAGCCTCTTCGCCGCAGAGCAGCGCAAGAGCGCCTGAGCCTGCCCGGCGAGCCTTTTCGATCCAGCCAAGACGCGACGGGCCTTGCTGGCCCGCAAAGGACATCCGATGAAATTGACCTATCTCCTGCCGCTTGTCGCCGCTCTGCTGCCCGGCCTCGCCGCAGCTCAGAAGCTGCCGGAAACCGCAGCGATCCCCGAGCGCGTTCCGCCGGGAACGACCTTGGTGATCGGCGATCCCCAGACGAGGGTCGCACTCACTTTGTCGGGAGAGCTCGCCAAGCTGCCGTTCAAAGTCGAATGGGCCAACATCTCCGGCGGTCCGCAGACGATCGAGGCCTTTCGGGCCAAGGCGCTGGACATCGGCTCGGTCGCCGACATCCCGCCGATCCATGCGCAATGGACCGGGCTCGAGGTCAGGATCGTCGCCGCCAAGTTCCGGCGCGACCCGATCGGCCATCCGATCTATGTGATCGCCACGGCGCCGGGCTCCGGCATTACGAAGCTCGAGGGCATCAAGGGCCGCAAGATCGCCTTCAGCCCCGGCCAAGCCCAGGGCGCGCTCGTGCTGCGCGTTCTGAAGAAGCTGAATCTCAGGCATGATGAGGTCCAGCTCGTCGAATTGCCGAGCGTCGGCGACGCCTATGTCAACGCGCTCGCGAGCAAGCTCGTCGATGCGGCGCCGATTGCGGAGGCGAACAAGCAGCGCTTCGTCCAGAATTACGAGCGCGACGGCGCCAGGGCCCTGCCGCATGGCCTGCGCGACGACCCGGCCTATCTCTACGTGGTGAAGGCCTCGCTGGAGGACCCCGGCAAGGCGGCGGCGATCCGCGCCTATGTCCAGGCCTGGGGACGCGCCACGAAGTGGATCGAGACCCATCCCGAGGAGTGGATCAAGGGCTATTACGTCAAGGACCAGGGGCTGAAGGCCGATTCCGGCCGCTTCCTGGTCGAATCGAACGGTGATCCCGACGTGCCGCTCGACTGGGGCGGGGCGATCGAGCGCCAGCAGGAAACCATCGACCTCCTCGCCGCCGAACTGAAGAAGCCGGTGCTCAAAGCCGCGACGCTGTTCGACCGGCGCTTCGAGCAGGTCGCCGGCGCGGCCTATCAGGGAGAGTGAGCCATGGCTGACATCTCGCTCTCCAGCGCGCATGGCGCCGCCGACCCGGCCTGGCTCAAGCTCTCCCGAGCGCAGCCTGCCGGCACGGCCGAGAAGCCCCGCCGCCGGCGCAAGCTCGGCCCCGGCCGGCCGATCCCCTATGGCGCCGCGCTCGGCCCGGCCCTGCTGCTGATCCTCTGGAGCATTGGTTCGGCCACCGGCTATATCGACGACCGCATCCTCTCGGCACCCTGGACGGTGGCGACCACCGGCTGGGAGCTGATCCAGGACGGGCGCCTGCAGGAGAACCTCTGGACCTCGTTCCAGCGCTCGTTCTGGGGCCTGTTTTGGGGCATCATTGCCGGCGCCTCGCTCGGCGTCATCGCGGGCCTCAGCCGCATCGGCGAATACCTCGTCGACGGCCCGATCCAGATCAAGCGCGCTATTCCCGCCCTGGCGCTGATCCCGCTGCTGATGCTCTGGTTCGGCATCGGCGAGAGCATGAAGGTCCTGACGATCGCGCTGATCACCTTCGCGCCGATCTATATCCAGACCCATGACGGCCTGCGCTCGACCGATGCACGCTTCATCGAGCTGGCCGAGACGCTCGATCTCAGCAACGCGCAGTTCTTGCGCCATGTCGTGCTGCCGGCGGCGCTGCCCGGCTTCCTGCTCGGCCTGCGCTTCGGCGTCACCTACTCTTGGCTCGCTCTCGTCGTGGTCGAGCAGGTCAATGCCACCTCCGGCCTCGGCTACATGATCAACCTCGCCCGCACCTATGGCCAGACCGAGGTCATCATCCTGTGCCTGGCCGTCTATGCCGCGCTCGGCCTGAGCTCGGACTGGCTGGTGCGCTTCATCACCCGAAAGGCTCTGCCATGGCGCAAGATTCTGGCCGATTGACCCAGCCGCCAGTCGTCGAGGTGCGCGGCCTCACCCGCCGCTATGGCGAGCGCACCATCATCGACGGCGTCGATCTCGACATCGGCCGCGGCGAGTTCGTCGCTCTGCTCGGCCGCTCCGGTTCCGGCAAGAGCACCTTCCTGCGCGCGCTCGCCGGACTCGATCATGGCGTGCCGGGCTCCGGCCGGCTCGGTACGCCCGATGGCGTCTCGGTGGTCTTTCAGGATGCGCGCCTGCTGCCATGGAAGAAGGTCGTCGACAACGTCTCGCTCGGGCTGAGAGGCGAGACGCCGCGCGAACGCGCTCTCCACGCCCTCGCCGAGGTCGAGCTGACGGCGCGGGCGCAGGCCTGGCCGACGCAGCTTTCTGGCGGCGAGCAGCAGCGTGCCGCCCTCGCACGCTCGCTGGTGCGCGAGCCCGAGCTCCTGCTACTCGACGAGCCCTTCGGCGCGCTCGATGCGCTGACCCGACTGCGCATGCAGGCGCTTCTGCTCGATCTCTGCGCCCGTCATCGTCCCGCCGTGCTGCTCGTGACCCATGACGTCGACGAAGCGATCCACCTCGCCCAGCGCGTGCTGGTGCTCGACGAGGGGCGCTTCATCGTCGACGTCAATGTCGACCTGCCGGCAGAAGCCGGGGCGCGGCATCGGCGCTTCGCCGAGGTGCGCAGCCAGTTGCTGAGCAGCCTCGGCGTCACCGGGGAGGAGCTGCGCCGCGTCGCTTGAGGCTCCGTCTTTCCGGGGCAGGCCGCAGGCCTGAGCCCGGAATCCAGAACCGAGACAAGAGCTAGAAAGGCGCATCGGTCGCAGCGCGATCGTGACAACCGACATCGGTTCTGGGTTCCGGGCCCTTCGCTGCGCGAAGCCCCGGAATGACGGCGTGCTTGCTACTTCTTGATCGCCGGGCAGGTGCTCTGGGCCAGCGGGCGGAAGGCCTGGTCGCCGGGGATGGTGGCGACGAGATCGTAGAGATCCCATTCGCTTTTCGATTCGGCCGGCTTCTTGACCTGGAAGACGTAGAAATCGTGCACCATGCGCCCGTCCTCGCGGAGCTTGGCGTTGCGCACGACCTCGTCCTCGATCGGGAGTTCGCGCATCCTGGCGATCACCGTCTTGGCCTCGTCCGACTTCGCCGCGGCGACCGCCTTGAGATAGTGCCGGACCGAGGAGTAGACGCCGGCCTGGATCGCCGAGGGCACCGCGCCGTGCGCCGCCTTGAAGCGTTCGGAGAAGGCGCGGGTGCGCTCGTCGATATCCCAGTAGAAGCCCTCGGTCAGGATCGTGCCTTGCGCCGAGGCGAGGCCGACGCTCTTCACGTCCATCGCGGTCAGGAAGAAGGCGACCAGCTTCTGCTTGCCCTGGCCGATGCCGAAATCGCGGGCGGTCTTGATCCCGGCGACGGTGTCGCCGCCGGCATTGGCGAGCGCGATCAGGTCGGCGCCGGAGCCCTGTGCGGTCAGGAGCTGCGAGGACAGGTCGACAGCCGGGAAGGCGTGCCGGACCGAGCCGACATAGCTGCCGCCCTTGGCGGTGACGAGCGTTTTGGCATCGGCCTCGAGCTGGTGACCGAGCGCATAGTCGGCGGTGACCAGATACCATTTGGTGCCGGGCTTGGTCAGGTGGTTGGCGATCCCTGCGACCTGGACATAGGTGTCCCACATCCACTGGACGACATGGTCGGGCTGGCAGGCGTCGCCGGTCAGGCGTGCCGTGCCGCCGGGGAAGAGGCCGACGCGGTTCTTGTCCTTCAGCAGCGGCGGGATGGCGAGCTGCAGCGAGGCGTTCGACATGTCGGCGAGCACATCGACACCCTGCCGGTCGATCCATTCCCGCGCGATCGCCGAGCCGACATCGGCCTTGTTCTGATGGTCGGCCGAGACCACCTCGATCTTCATGCCCGAGCATTCCGCCTTAAGGCAGTCCTCGACCGCCATACGGGCGGCGGTGATCGAGCCCTTGCCGGTGATGTCGGAATAGACGCCAGACATGTCGGTGAGCACGCCGATCTTGACGGCGCCGTCCGAGATTTCGGCGGCGGCGGGCAGAGCGCCGAACAATGCGGTGGCGACAGCGAGCGCCGAGACCAGACCCTTCATGTGAATTCCTCCCATTGTCTTGTTCGTCGTTGCTAGCGGTCGTGCCAGTGCGCCATCGGCAGGCCGGCGACGGGCGATCTGAAAAAGGGGATGCGGCTGCCGCGCAGGCTGCCGATATGGGCGGTGCGAAGATCGGCGCCGCCGAAGGTGATGCTGGCGAACCAGGGCGCGATCGTGCCGCCGCAGGCGAGCATCAGCTCGGGCGTCACCTCGTCGCGGGCGAAGGCGGCCATCAGCGCCTTGCCGGCCGTGCTGCCGCGATCGTCGTCGAGCAGGATGCGCAGGTCCCCTTGCGGCGTGATCGCGAAGACCCGGTCGAGCATCACATGCGTACCCCAGAGATTGCCATGGGCGTCGAAGGCGATGCCGTCGATAAAGGCGCCATGGTCGCTCGGGCCGAAAATCTCGCGGTCGGTCAGGCTGCCATCGGCCCCGACGCGCAGCCGCGTCACCCGGCAGGCGCAGGTCTCGGCGACGTAGAGCCATTCCTCGCTGGCAGCGAGCCGGATCTCGTTGGTGAAGGCGAATCCATCGGCGACGATCCGCAGCCGTCCGCCATCATAGAGCGCGACATAGCCGTCGCGGACATTGGGGCTCATCGCCCGCATCCAGTTTGTCGTTCGGGTCGAGATCGTCAGCCAGATCCGGTCCTTGCTGTCGCGCAGCACGAAATTGACCTTGCCGATCGCCTGCCCGTCGATGCTGTCGACCAGCACGCGGGTCTCGCCGGAGCGGGTCATTACCTCCAGCCGATCGGTGCCGAAATTCGAGATCAGCACGTCGCCATTGCGGGCGAAGGCGAGGCCGTTCGGCAAGGTGCCGGAGACGAAGCGTGCCTCCTCGTCGGCGGCCTCGGCAAAACCGCGGCTCGCCGTCTGCACGATCAGCTGCTGCGTGCCGTCTGGCCTGATATGGACGACGCCGCCGCGCGCATCGGCACTCCAGAGCGAGCCGTCGCGCTCGGCCAGAATGCATTCGGGCCGCTGCAGGCCCTCGCCGACATAGCTGATTGCGTCGGGGTCGATGGTGAAGCCGTCGAGCGGGTTGGGGCGACGCGACATGCCAAGCCCTAGAAGTTCACGCGATCGCCGCCCTTGAGGCCGAGCGTGGCGCGGGCCTCCTCGGGTGTCGCGATCTCGTAGCCGAGCTCCTCGACGATGCGGCGGATCTTGGCGACCTGCTCGGCATTGGAGGTCGCGAGCTTGCCCTTGCCGATGAAAAGGCTGTCCTCCAGCCCGACGCGGACATTGCCACCCAGCATCGCGGCTTGTGTGCAGAACGCCATCTGGTGGCGCCCAGCGGCGAGCACCGACCAGTGGTAATCCCGACCGAAGAACTTGTCTGCAGTGCGCTTCATGAACATCAGGTTGTCGAGATCGGCGCCGATACCGCCCAGAATCCCGAAGATCAGCTGCAGGAAGACCGGCGGCCGGAACCAGCCGCGATCGAGGCAATGGGCGAGATTGTAGAGGTCGCCGACATCGTAGCATTCGTGCTCGAACTTGGTGCCGTGGCCCTCGCCGAGCAGTTTGTAGATGCGCTCGATGTCGCCGAAGGTGTTGCGGAAGATGAAGTCCTTGGTGTTGGCGAGATAGGGCTGCTCCCAGGGGTGCTTCCAGTCGCTGTATTTCTCCGCCAGCGGATGCAGCGCGAAGTTCATCGAGCCCATATTGAGCGAGCACATCTCCGGCGCGGCCTTGAGCGGCGCGGCGAGGCGCTCCTCGACGGTCATGGTCAGGCCGCCGCCGGTGGTGATGTTCACGACAGCATCGGTCGCCTGCTTGATCCGCGGCAGGAACTCCATGAAAACGGCAGGATCGGGCGTCGGGCGGCCATCCCTGGGATCGCGGGCATGCAGGTGCAGGATCGCCGCGCCTGCCTCCGCCGCCGCGATCGCCTGGCTGGCGATCTCGTCGGGTGTGATCGGCAGATAGTCCGACATGGTCGGCGTATGGATGCCGCCGGTGATGGCGCAGGTGATGATGATCTTGCTCACGGAGCTCTCCTTCGTCCCTGCGTTAGCTCTTTGATTTGACGCATTTTCTTCACGCGAACCGGTGTCCACTTCGCTTGAAAATGCTCTAGTCCGGAAAAATCGCCACGGCGCGCGTCCAGCCGGCCGAGCCGTTGCGGACCTTCACCGGCAGGCAGCTGATCGTGAAGCCGGTCGCCGGCAGCGCTTCGAGATTGTGCAGCTTCTCGATCTGGCAGTAGCCGGCCTCGCGCCCGGCCTTGTGGCCTTCCCAGATCAGCGAGGCGTCGCCTGTCTCGGCGAAGCGGCGGGCGGTGTGGCTGAACGGAGCGTCCCAGCTCCAGCCATCGGTGCCGACCACCTTGATGCCCTGCCGCACCAGATGCAGCGTTGCCTCACGGCCGAAGCCGCAGCCGGAATCGACGTAGTCGACCTGCCCATAGCGGGCGCCGGCCCGCGTGTTGGCGATGACGATCTCCAGCGGGCTGAGGGTGTGGCCGATCCGTGCGAGCTCGGCGTCGATCTCGGCGGGGGTGACGACATGGCCATCGGGCAGATGGCGGAAATCAAGCTTCACGCCCGGCTGCAGGAACCAGTCGAGCGGGCATTCGTCGATCCTGAGCGCCGGAGCGCCGCCATCCTGCGTCGGATGGTAGTGCCAGGGCGCGTCGACATGGGTGCCGTTATGGGTCGAGATCGTCGCGAGCTCGACCGCCCAGCCCATGCCGTCAGGCAGCTGCTCGGGCTTCAAACCCGGAAATGCCGCAGCGATGTCCTTCGCCGTCGCCTCATGCGTGCGATAGTCGATCCTGACCTTCTGGAAGGGCGGATCGGCGGGGACGTCGTTCTCGAGCGGAATCGACAGGTCGACGAGGCGGCCAGGCAGCATGCCGGTGTGTCCTCCCTGGACGCGTATTCTCTGTGATTTGAATTTGGACGAACGTCCGACCTATAGCAAGCCTGCCGCTTTCTGGTAAGAGCGGATTCGCTGGGATTTCTGGAGGACCTGATGTCCGCGATGCCGACGCGCGACCGCATTCTCGACGCTGCCGAACGGCTTTTCGCCGAGCGCGGTGGCGCCGATGGCGCCTCCATGCGCGATCTTGCGGCTGCGGCGGGGGTGCGGCTCTCGCAGCTCAGCTATCATTTCGGCTCGAAGGAGGCGCTTTACCGCGCCGTCTTCGCTCGCCGGGCGCATGCCTTGGCACTGGCGCGCGCGCAGGCACTCGGCGAGGCCTTGGCCCGGTCGGCGCTCGACATCGACGAGATCGTTGCCGCCTTCATCGGTCCGTCCGTCCGCCAGCGCTTTACTGAAGGGGTGCAGGGCGCGGCTTTCGCGCTGATGACGGCGCGCGAGGCTGTCGACCCGCGCGAGGCGGCGCGCGGCGTCCTCGCCGAGCATTTCGACCCGACCGCAAGGCAGTTCCTCGCCGCGCTCGGCAAGCTCTACCCGCAGGCCTCGGACGGCGCTTTGGTCGACGCTTATCTCTTCATGGTCGGAGCGCTGGTCATGACCATGGCTGCCGGCGACCGCGCCATGCGACTCGATCAGGCGCGCGATGCCGTGCCGGTGGTCGAAAATGCCGAGCAGTTGCTGCAGCGCCTGACCGGCTTCTGCGCCGCCGGCATCGACGGCTTGCTGCGGGGCCGCTGAGCCGGCCTATTCAGTCGGACAAGGGAAAGTGGGTCAGATCATGCGCCGCGAGATCATCGAAGTTCCCGTCATCTCCGAGGCGATCCGCCGGCTCGGCGCGCCGACCTCGGCACTGGCCCGCGTCGGCGACCTGCTCTTCACCTGCGGCATGCCGCCGATCGACACCGTGACCGGCGAGGTCGTCAGTGGCGATATCGAGACACAGACGCGCGCCGCGATGGAGGCACTTGCCGTCACCTTGCGCCATGGCGGTTCCTCGCTCGATGCGGTCGTCAAGGCGACGATCTTCGTCACCGATCCCGCGCTGATGGCCGGCGTCAACGCGGTCTACCGGACCTATTTCAGCGATGGCTTCCCGGCCCGGACCAGCGCCGCGATCCGGCCCTGGCCGCTGCCCTTCGACATCGAGATCGAATGCGTCGCCGCGATCGGCTGACGTTCACACTGGGTGGAACCGTCTTTCCGGGGCAGCCCGAAGGGCTGCGCCCGGAATCCATGAACACGAAGCCATGAGGATGGGCGCGGCGATGGCGCGCAATCCTGCTCCGCCGGTGTTCATGGGTTCCGGGCCCTTCGCTGCGCGATGTCCCGGAAAGACAGCGTGCTAACGGTCCGCCCGCGCCACCACCGTGTGAAGCAGCACGTTGAGGCCAGGCTCGAGATCATCCGGCGTGCAGAGCTCCTGATTGTTGTGGGTGATGCCGCCCTTGCAGGGCGCGAAGATCATCGTCGTCGGCGCATGTCGGGCGACGAAATAGGCATCGTGCCCGGCCTGGCTGAGGATGTCGCGCGTGCGGTAGCCGAGACCGAGCGAGGTCGAGCGGACCTGCTCGATCAGTTCCTCGGCGAAGACCTTGCCGCCCCAGTTCCAGACGTCGAGAATCTCGGCCGTGCAATCGGCCCGCGCCGCCGCCTCATGCACGGCGCGGCGCACGCGCTCGGCCATCACCGCAGCAGTTTCTGGGTCGGCATGACGGACATCGCAGGTCGCCTGCGCCCAGTCGGAGAGGATGCCCGGCTTGTTCGGCCAGGCCACCAGCCGCGAGGCTGTCGCCTTGCCGCCGCTGCCGGCATGCTCCCAACCGAGATCGTCGACCGCGACCAGCAGGCGCGCCCCGGCGATCAGCGCGTTCCTGCGCCGCTCCATCGGCCACGGGCCGGTATGGGCGGTTTCGCCTTTGAACTCGACCAGCATGCCGGTGCTGGAAAAACCGCCGGTGACGACGCCGACCTGCATGCCCTCGCGGTCGAGGATCGGCCCCTGCTCGATATGGAACTCGACATACGCATCGAACGGATGCGGCGCCGGCTCCATCTCGCCACGATAGCCGATCCGATCGAGCTCCTCGCCGATCGTCCTGCCGTCATCGTCGCGCCGGCCCAGCGCCCAGTCGAGCGTATAGGCGCCGGCGAAGCAGCCCGAGCCGACCATGGGCGGCGAGAAGCGCCCGCCCTCCTCATTGGTCCAGTTGACGACCTCGATCGGCCGTTTCGTGCGGTGGCCGAGTTGGTCGAGCGTACGGCAGACCTCCAGCCCGCCGAGCACGCCGGCGATGCCGTCGAAGCGCCCGCCATTCACCTGCGTGTCGAGATGGCTGCCCATCACCACCGGCGGCAGGCTGTCGTCCTGCCCCGCCCGGCGCGCGAAGATGTTGCCGATGCCGTCGATGCGTACGCTCAGGCCCGCCTGCCGGCACCAGGCGATGAAGACATCGCGCACCTCCCGGTCGGCATCGCCGAGTGCCAGCCGCGACAGACCGCCCGGCCGGCCAGTGCCGATCTCGCCGGAGCGTTCGATCGTCGTCCAGAAGCGCCCGATATCGATGCGCGCGGTTGCTGGCAGGCCCATGAATGTCCCCTGATCCCAAGCGCTGAGGGCGCCGCTTCGAGAGCCACAATCGAGGCGGCGGCCCGCTCCTGGCAAATCGATATTGGTGATGGGTTTCTCCGGTCCGGGTGGAACGGATGGGCACACGCTCCGGTATGCCATCGGCGCAGAAGGCGCTTGACAGGTGCGCATGCGAAGTGGAATGATTATTCTATTGAATATCAAAAACGGTTTTTTTGTTTCGTTTTGAATGAAGCGCAGAGTTGGCGGCCGCGCTCGAAGTGCGTCCTCCCTTCTTCGCCATCCAGGCAGTCCGCGACGCTTCGCGGCCCGCCAAGTCGCCCGAAAACCGGCCGATCGAACCTGATCGGACCGACAACGAAAAGCGGGGAACATCCCCGCAAGGGAGGATGAGATGAAGCGGTTTCTCGCAGGAATGATTGCTGTCGCCGCCATCGCGGTCGCCGGTGCGACGCCGAGCGTCGCCCAAAGCACCAGGATCATCGTCGTCAGCCATGGCCAGGCCGCGGACCCGTTCTGGTCGGTGGTCAAGAACGGCGTCGCCAAGGCGGCGGCCGATCTGAAGGTCTCCGTGGATTATCGTGCGCCTGAGACCTTCGACATGGTGGCGATGAGCCAGTTGATCGACGCCGCGGTGAACCAGAAGCCGGCCGGTCTCATCGTCTCGATCCCCGACGCCTCGGCGCTCGGCCCCTCCATCCAGAAGGCCGTCGCCGCCGGTATCCCGGTGATCTCGATGAACTCCGGCTCCGACGTCTCGAAGAAGCTCGGCGCCCTCCTGCATGTCGGCCAGGACGAGTTCGACGCCGGCAAGGCCGCCGGCGAGAAGCTCGCCAGCATGGGCGGCAAGGTCGGCGTCTGCGTCAACCACGAGGTCGGCAATGTCGCGCTCGACCTGCGCTGCAAGGGCTTCGCCGAAGGCTTCAAGGGCAAGGTCACGACCCTGCCGGTCTCGAACGATCCGTCCGAGATCCGCTCCAAGGTCAAGGCGGCGCTCTCCGATGCCAGCGTCGACACGGTGATGGCGCTGAGCGCCTCGCTCGGCGGCGAGCCGACCCTGGCGGGCGTCAAGGAAGCCGGCAAGATCGCCACCGTCCGCGTCGCCACCTTCGATCTCTCCGCCAACTTCCTCAAGGCGATCGCGGCGGGCGAGGCGGCCTTCGGCATCGACCAGCAGCAGTTCCTGCAGGGCTATCTGCCGGTCGCCTTCCTGGCGCTCAACGCCGAATACGGCCTCGTCCCCGGCGGCAATGTCCCCTCCGGCCCGAACCTCGTCACCAAGGAGAAGGCGGCCCAGGTCGTCGACCTCTCGGCCAAGGGCATCCGCTGAGTGAGCCGCAGCGGCGCGCCCCGCGCCGCTGCGCTCCTCCCGGACGGTTCAGAAGCTCAGGAGGCGCGCCATGACGACATCGACCGCCGATCTCGCCGCGGGCCCGTCCCGTTCCGCTGACCCGGCCGCAGAAGCTCGTGACGAACGGCTGCGCCGCGTCTCGCTGATCGCCCGGCTGATGCGCCGGCCCGAGCTCGGGGCCGTTGCCGGCCTTGTCCTGGTGACCGCCTTCTTCGGCCTCACCGCCAACCCGGCGATGTTCACCCTCGCCGGGGTCATGACAGTGCTCTCGCCGGCATCGCAGCTCGGCATCCTCGCCATCGCGGCGGCGCTCTTGATGATCGGCGGCGAGTTCGACCTCTCGATCGGCTCGATGATCGCCTTCGCCGGCCTGGTCTTCGGCGCGCTGATCGTCGTCGGCGACCTGCCGCTGCTGGCGGCGATTGTCGCGACCTTCGTCTTCGCCGGGCTGATGGGTGCGGTGAACGGCCAGATCGTTATCCGCACGCGCCTGCCTTCCTTCATCGTCACCCTCGCCTTTCTCTTCATCCTGCGCGGGCTCTCGCTGGTCGGGCTGAAATGGGCGACGGGCGGCTCGACGCAGTTGCGCGGGATCGGCGACAAGGCGGGACCGGGCGTGGTGCGCGAGCTCTTCTCCGGCCAGGCACTGGAGGGGCTGTTTGCCTGGTTGGCGCAGGCCAATCTGATCGCCAAGTTCCCGAACGGCACGCCGACCGTGACCGGCGTTCCCGTCGGGGTCCTCTGGTTCCTCGCCATCGCCGCGCTCGCGACCTATGTCCTGCTGCGCACCCGCTTCGGTAACTGGATCTTCGCCGCCGGCGGCGATCCCAATGCCGCCCGCAATTCCGGGGTACCGGTAAACATGGTCAAGACGACCCTGTTCGTGCTGACCGCCTGCGCCGCGACTCTCGTCGCCATCCTGACCGTGCTCGATGCCGGCTCGACCGATGCCCGCCGCGGCTTCCAGAAGGAGTTCGAGGCGATCATCGCCGCGGTGATCGGCGGCTGCCTCCTGACCGGCGGCTATGGCTCGGCGGTCGGCGCCTTCTTCGGCGCGATCATCTTCGGCATGGTCTCGATCGGCCTGACCTACACCAGCTTCGACAGCGACTGGTTCCAGGTCTTCCTCGGCGGGATGCTGCTGCTCGCCGTGCTGTTCAACAACTTCATCCGCCGCAAGGCGACAGGGGAGCGCTGAGCATGACGACAGCTCCGGAACAGGCCCCGCTCATCGAGGTCCGCGACATCGTCAAGCATTTCGGCTCGGTGATCGCGCTCTCGGGCGTCTCGCTCAAGGTCTCGGCCGGCGAGGTGCTCTGCCTGCTCGGTGACAACGGCGCCGGCAAGTCGACGCTGATCAAGACGCTCTCGGGCTGCCATCGGCCGAGCTCGGGCGAGTTCCTGGTCGAGGGCCGGCCGGTCGCCTTTTCGAGCCCGCGCGATGCGCTCGATGCCGGCATCGCCACAGTCTACCAGGACCTGGCGATGATCCCGCTGATGTCGATCACGCGGAACTTCTTCATGGGACGCGAGCCGATCCGCGGCTTCGGCCCGCTGAAATGGATCGATTTCGACCTCGCCCATGCGGTGACGCGCGACGAGATGCACAGGATCGGCATCGACATCCGCGATCCGCACCAGGCGGTCGGCACGCTCTCTGGCGGCGAACGCCAATGCGTCGCCATCGCCCGCGCCGTCTATTTCGGCGCCAAGGTGCTGATTTTGGACGAGCCGACCTCGGCGCTCGGTGTAGCCCAGACCTCGATGGTCCTGAAATACATCAACCTCGTGCGTGCCAAGGGCCTCGGCGTGATCTTCATCACCCACAATGTCCGCCACGCCTACGCCGTCGGCGACCGCTTCACCGTGCTCAACCGCGGCAAGACGCTCGGCACCTACGCAAAGTCCGGCATTGCCATGGACGAATTGCAGAACCTGATGGCCGGCGGCAAGGAGCTGCAGGCGCTCTCGGCCGATCTCGGCGGCACGGTCTGACGGTTCAAAGCCACTTAGTCCTGACGCTGTCATCCCGGGCGACCGTAGGGAGACCCGGGATCCATTCCGGAACGCTTCAGGAATGGATCCCGGATCGGCGCGGCTTCGCCGCTTGTCCGGGATGACTCGATATTTTGTGACGAGGAAAGGATGTCTGCATGCGCGCGCTCGGCGTCGGCCTGATCGGCACAGGCTATATGGGCAAGTGCCATGCGCTCGCCTGGAACGCCGTCGCTCCGGTCTTCGGCGACGTGCCGCGTCCGAAGCTCGCCGTGCTCTGCGAGGTCGACGAGGCGCTGGCGGCGCAGCGGGCCGGCGAGTTCGGTTTCACTGAGGCGACCGCCGACTGGAAGGCGCTCATCGCCCATCCCGATGTCGACGTCGTCTCGATCACCACGCCGAACGCCTTTCATGCTGAGATGGCGATCGCGGCGCTTGAGGCCGGCAAGCATGTCTGGTGCGAGAAGCCAATGGCGACCCACCTCGGCGATGCTGAGGCCATGCTGGCGGCGGCGAAGGCGGCCGGCACCGTCGCCGCGCTCGGCTACAACTACATCCAGAACCCGGCGATCCGGCTGGCCAGGCGCCTGATCGCAGATGGTGCGATCGGCCCGGTCAACCATGTTCGCGTCGAGATGGACGAGGATTTCATGGCCGATGCCGGTGCGTTCTTCTCCTGGAAGAGCGAGGCCGCCTCCGGTCATGGCGCGCTCGACGATTTTGGCGTGCATGCGTTTTCGCTGATCAAGGTGCTGGTCGGCGAGGTCGATTCGGTGATGGCCGACATGGCCAGGCCCTATGCGGAGCGCCCGCTCGCAGTCGGCGGCAATCGCGCGGTCGAGACGCACGATATCGCCACGCTAATATTGCGCCTCTCCTCCGGCGCCTCCGGGCTCGTCGCGCTCAACCGCTCGGCCTGGGGCCGCAAGGGCCGGATCGCCCTGCAGATCTTCGGCGCGAGGGGCACGATCGCGTATGATCAGGAGCGGATGAACGAGATCGAGCTCTACACCGCCGAGGGTGCCGGCGATCTCCAGGGCTTCCGCCGCATCCTGACCGCCCCGGCGCATGAACCTTATGGCCGCTTCATCCCGGCGCCTGGCCATGGTCTGGGCTTCAACGAGCTCAAGATCATCGAATGCCGCGAATTGCTGCGCGCCATTGCCGGCGAGCGCGCCCATCTCCTCGATTTCGAGGTCGGCCTGCGCATCGAGCGCACGGTCGATGCCGTGGCCACGAGCTTCCGTGAGGGACGCTGGACGACGATTTGAACGGCGGCCACCGCTGTGGCGTTGGACGCGCCCAAGAAAACGGTTAGGGATATCGTTCGTATACGAACGAGGATCAGCAATGGCGCGACCAAGCAGTGCGGCCGAGGCGCCCGAGCCTGCCGACGAGAGCTATGATCTCGCCGAGCAGGTCGGCTTCATCATGCGTCAGGCGGCGCAGCGCCATGTCTCGATCTTCAACGAGATCATGGGCAGCGACCTGACGCCGACGCAATGGGCGGTGCTGGCGCGGCTCTATCAGGATGGCGGCTCCTCGCAGAACCTGCTCGGCCGCCAGACCGCCATGGACGCCGCCACGATCAAGGGCGTGGTCGACCGGCTGCTCAAGCGCAAGCTGGTCCAGACCAAGCCCGATCCCGAGGATGGCCGCCGGCTCATCGTCGAGCTCAGCCCGGCCGGCGTCGACTACACCCGCGAATTGCTGCCCAAAGCCGAGACGGTGACGAAGGTGACGCTGGCCCCGCTCGCCACCAACCAGCGGGCGACGCTGATCGCCTTGCTGAAGCAGCTGCGCTGAGGCTCTTTAGGTCAATCCACACAAACGCTGGTCATCCCGGGCGACCGAAGGGAGACCCGGGATCCATTCCTGAACCTTTCCAATTGGCGTTCCGGAATGCATCCCGGCTCTGCGCCGCTTCGCGGCTTGGTCGGGATGACTTGGGCTTGGGTTTTCGCGACGCAACTAACTGATCACGTAGCAGTCGCAGCTCTCCGCCATCGCCTTCGCCTCATCGAGGTCGCTCGAGGCGCTGGCGTGGATGGCGAAGAGCGGATCGCCGACGGCAACCGTGTCGCCGATATGACGGCGCAGGTCGATGCCGGCCGCCTTGTCGAAGGGCGCACCGGCGCGCCGCGCGATGCCCGCAACCGCCCAGCCGTCGATCTCGCTGACCGTGCCAGCCTTGGGCGAGCGCACCGTATGGACCAGCAGACCGGGCATGACCGGCGGTTCGCGCCGGCCTTGCGCATCGATGATCTGCTCGAAGGCGGCGCGTGCCGCGCCGGAGCGCAGCAGCTCCTGCGCCCGCGCGCGGCCGGCCGCGACCGAGCCCAGAGCCGGGTCCCAGCCGAGGATGCGGCTGGCGAAGAACAGCGCTTTCTCGACGAGGTCGGCCGGTGCCTGCGGGTCGTTGTCGAGCACCCAGCTGACATCGCGGCATTCGAGCGCCGGGCCGATGCCGCGCCCGATCGGGCGGCTGCCATCGGTCGGGAAGGCGTTGACGACGAGGCCGAGCCCGGCTCCGACCGTCTCGAACAATTGTGCGAGTTCGGCCGCCTCGGCCTCGCTCTTCAGCTTGGCGCGCGGGCCATAGGGCAAGTCGACGATGACATGAGTCGAGCCGGCCGTGAGCTTCTTCGACAGGATCGAGGCGACCGACCAGCGGTTCGAATCGATGCCGAGCGGCCGCGTGATCGCGTTCATCACGTCGTCGACGACGGAATGGTTGAGCCGCCCGTTCCAGGCGATCGAGCCGCGCGCCTTTTCCACGCAGGCGCGCAGCTCGGCTGGATTGAGCTCGACGCGGGCGAGTGCCTCCATCGCATCGGCCGTGCCCGCCGCCGAGGTGATGGCGCGCGACGAGGTCTTGGGCATCAGGAAGGCGCCATGCGCGGCGACGATCGGCACCACGATCAGCGTGATCCGGCTGCCGGGAATGCCGCCCATCGAATGCTTGTCGACGACGATCCTGTCGGGCCAGGTGATCTTTTGCGCGAAGCGCGTGCGCACCCGCGCCAGCGCAACGACCTCCTTGTCGGAGAGCTTTTGCGTCGCTGCGACCAGGAAGGCCGCGACCTCGCCATCAGGATAGCGCGCCTCGACGATGTCGCGGATCAGCGTGTGGTATTGCTCTTCCGAGAGCTCGCCGCCCTGGATCTTGCGGGTCAGCGCTGCCCGGCTCTCGGGCGAGGGCGTGCGCCGGAGCGTGACCTCGCTACCCTCTGGCAAACCGAGCTCGTCGAAGGCCTCGGCGGACAGGCCGATCTCGTCGCCGGCGAGCAGAGAAGGCAGGTCGATGACCTGTACGTCCGAACGGGTGCTGGCTGTGGTTCCCGAAATCTCGATCCGGCCCGGCCCGAGATAGTCGAAGCCGTTGACGATCTCGCCCTTGGCCGGGAGGTAGGCGCAATGCGCTCGGCCGGCGAAGAGCGGCAAACGGCGCAGGCGCATCGTGTTGGCGGCGGCCTCGACCGCCGCAATGAAACGCTCGACGCCGATCTCGACGCTCTGATCGTTGCAGATCGTTGCCGCCCTAATCCCTTCCGGACGAGGCTCGACCGTGCGCGACAGGCGCTTCTCGATAGCCTCGCCGCTCTCGCGCCCGCGCCCGGCGATACGGGCGGCGAGCACTTCGGGCGGCGCGGTCACCTCGACGACGACGAAGCGCGGCAGGCTGTTGGCGAGCGCCGCGATCGTGGCGCGTGAGCCGTTGGCGATGACGTTGCGGCCGGCCTCGATCAGGCGCTTGAGCTCGGCCGGCAGACCGTAGCGCAGGCCATGGGCGCCCCAGGTGATCAGGAAGTCGCCCTTGGCCTCGCGCGCGTCGAAGGCCTCGTCCGTCGCCGCCTCATGGTCCTCGCCTGGCGAGCCGGCCGGGCGGGTGACGACGCGCCGTGCGAAGACATAGCGGCCGGTCGGCTCCAGCAAGGTGCGGGCGCCGTCGATCAGCGAGTCCTTGCCGGCCCCGCTCGGGCCTACGATCAGGAAGAAGGTGCCGGGCCGCATCGTCCGCTCAGGCTTCGTCGAGGCCGATATCCACCGCCGGCGCCGACTGGGTGATCTTGCTGGTCGAGATGTAGTCGACACCGGTCCTGGAGATCGGGCCGATCGTGTCGATGTTGATGCCGCCCGAGGCCTCGACCTTGGCGCGGCCGGCGATCAGCTCGACCGCCCTGGTCATGTCGGCGACCGACATGTTGTCGAGCATGATCACGTCGGCGCCGGCTTTGGCCGCCTCTTCCACCTGCTCGAGCCGGTCGCATTCGACCTCGAGCTTGGTCAGCACCGGCAGCTTCTTGCGGGCGCGCTCGACGGCGGCGGTGATGCTGCCGCAGACGGCGATGTGGTTGTCCTTGATCATCACGCCGTTATCGAGGCCGAGGCGGTGGTTGAGGCCGCCGCCGCAGGTCACGGCGTGCTTTTCCATCATGCGCAGGCCCGGCGTGGTCTTGCGGGTGTCGATCAGGCGCGCCTTGCTGCCGGCCATGGCGGCGGCATAGCGCGCCGTCTCGTTGGCGATGCCGGAGAGGCGCTGGGCGATGTTGAGCGCGGTGCGCTCGGCGGTGAGCACGCTGCGGGCGGCGCCCTCGATCTCGACCAGGATCGCGCCCTTCTCGACCTTGTCGCCGTCCTTGACCAGCACGGTCACCTTGAGCTCGGGATCGTAGCGCTTGAACACCCGGGCGGCGATCTCGACGCCGGCGACGATCATCGGCTCGCGGGCGTTCATCTGGAACTTGCCGGTCTCGCCGGGCTCGATCATCACCTGGACGGTGAGATCGCAGGCGCCGATGTCCTCGATCAGCCAATGGTCGATCAGGCGATCCGTGGCGAAGCTGTCATACATGGCAGGCCCTCTCTCCCGCGGCGACGCCGCTCGAAACATGTTTGTATGCAAACAATAGCAGCGGGGAAATTTGGCTGTCAATGCGCCATCGGAACCGTGCTTGCAACCGGCAATCGCGTCATGGCGAGGTCATCTCCGCCGGGTAGAATCCGGCGTCTTTGCGGCCGCAAGCAATCTTGTATGCAAGAATGCTCGGCTCGACACCCTTCCCGACTGAGTGACGGACGCCAGCTTGGCTGTGATGGCCGGGCCTTGCGATCAACCTCACCCGTCATTCCGGACAAGCCGCGTCAGCGGCGCAGCTCCGGAATCCATCGTAGAGCGCCGGAGTCCTACGATGGGTTCCGGCGCTACGCTTCGCTGCGGCCGGAATGACGGGGGAGGTTGATCGAACGGGCCACGAGGAAAATGTGCCGACCATGAGATCCGGTCTAGATTGGGCCGCCATCCGCTCGCCTCGCCTTGTCTTGACTTGGTCTAAGAGGCGCGCCAGTATCGTTTGTACACAAACAAAATCCAAACACCCGCTTTGCGGCGAGGATCAAGCATGGCGCTGGACGAAGCGAGCCCGGTCGCGGACGACAAGATCCGCTGCGATGCCTGCCCGGTGATGTGCTTCATCAAGCCCGGCGCCGTCGGCGCCTGCGATCGCTACGGCAATGTCGAGGGCGAGCTGGTGCGGATGGAACCGCATGTCGTGCTCGAGCGCACGCTGGAGCATGGCGGCGAGGTCGTTCCCTTCGCCGGGTCACGCGAATGGGAAGGCGAGATCGTCCACCAGCAGGGCACCTTCATCACAGCGATCGGCGCCGGCACGACCTATCCCGACTACAAGCCGGCCCCGTTCATCGTCTCCTCCGAGGTCGACGGCGTCGACATGGTCACCGTCGTGACCGAGGGCATCTTCAGCTATTGCGGCGTCAAGGTGAAGATCGACACCGACCGCTTTCTCGGCCCCGAGCAGGCGACGGTGCGCGTCGAGGGCGAGGCGATCGGCCACGTCACCACCGGCGAATACGGCTCGCAGATGCTCTCGCTCGGCGGCGTCCACCATCTCACCGGCGGCTCGAAGAAGGAGGGCCGCGTCACCTGCGACGCGCTGCTCCAGCTCAGCAATGGCAAGGCGGTCGAGCTCACCATCGACGAGGGCGAGACGGTCATCGTCCAGGCCGGCAAGCCGCCGATCGTCAACGGCATCCAGGAAAGTCGCATGCGCGTCGGCTGCGGCTCGGCGACGATCGGCATCTTTGCCAAGCAATGGCATGGCAAGGTCGACGAGGTCGTGGTCGTCGACGACCACATCACCGGCGTGCTTTCCGAGCACCAGGCCGGCAAGCTGCTCGGCATGGCGGGAACCGGCATCAAGCTGAAGGGCCGCCGCTCGACGCCCGGTCGCTATTTCCAGGTGGCGCAGCCCGGCACCGGCTGGGGCGGCACCAATATCAGCGATCCGCTCACCATTCTTGGCCCGTTCGATCCCAAGGTCGCCTATCCCGGCCTGCGCCTGCTGATGGTTTCGACCACCGGCGAGCACGCCGCCTATTACGAGCTCGACGAGAACCTCGTGCCGGTCGAGACGCAGATGCCGCAGCCGCTGGTCGAGCCGGTCGAGCGCATCGCCGAGAATTGCGAGCCGGCGCTCTCGACCGTGCTGTTCATCGGCGGGGCCGGCGGCTCGCTGCGCGCCGGCGTCACCGAGAACCCGGTGCGGCTGACCCGCTCGGTCAAGGACGCGCTGACCTATGTCACCTGTGGCGGTGCGCCCGTCTATATCTGGCCGGGCGGCGGCATCACCTTCATGGTCGACGTCACCCGCCTGCCCGAGAACGCCTTCGGCTATGTGCCGACGCCAGCTTTGGTCGCGCCGCTCGAATTCACCATGAGCCGGACCGACTACGAGGCGCTCGGCGGCCATATGGACGCGATCCAGCCGCTCGCCTCGCTCAAGGGCGGCAGCCAGCTGCGCCTGCCGCAGCGTCCGGACAATCCCTGGCCGCTGGCGCCCGAGCAGCCGCGCCGCTCGCTCGGCTAGGGCGATGTGGGAGAAGCCCTCCGCACGTATCCTGCCGGATGGCAGGCGCCTGCTCCTGCAGCAGGGGCCGATCGATCTCGTTATCGAAGCCGTCGGGGAGCAGGACGCGGTGAAGGCTGCGCACGAGGCGGCCATCAGCCGCTTCGACGGCCTGCTCGCCGAGCTCTGCGAGGAGTTGAAGCTGCTGCGGACGGCGGTGAGCCGTACGAGTCCGCTGCCACACGGGCCGGTGGCCCGGCGCATGTATGCGGCGGTCAGGCCTTTCGCCATCAGCAGCTTCATCACGCCGATGGCCGCGGTCGCCGGCTCGGTGGCGCAGGAAATCCTTGGCGTGATGTGCCAGGCCGCGCCGCTCGCGCGCGCCTATGTCAACAATGGCGGCGACATCGCCCTGCACCTTGCAGCCGGCGAGCAGTTTCGCATCGGGCTGGTGAAGCGCCCCGACCGGCCAGAGTTCTTCGCCACTGCGACGATCCGGCCCGAGGACGGCGTCGCCGGCATCGCGACCTCAGGCTATCCCGGTCGCAGCTTCTCGCTGGGGATCGCCGAGGCGGTGACTGTGCTGGCGCCCACGGCTGCCATGGCCGATGCTGCCGCGACGGTGATCGCCAATGCGATCGACTTGCCCGGCCATCCCACTATCGAGCGCCTGCCGGCCAACTCCATCCAGGTCGACAGCGATCTCGGCGAGCGACTGGTCACCCGCCATGTCGGGCCGCTTGTCTCCGGCGAGATCGAAACCGCACTCGCTGCCGGCCTCGCCGAGGCGGAGCGTCTGCGCGCAGCAGGCCTGGTCGTCTCGGCCGCCATGCATCTGCAGGGCGTGAGCCGCACGCTCGCCAGCCCTATGATCGTTCAAGAAGACCCCGAGAGGAGACTTGCCCGTGCCTGAGATCGTCGTGCGAAAATACGCCGTGACCGTGGAAGAGATTTTTCACGAGGGCGGCCCGGCCGCTGCGGTGCCGCTGAAGCGCGGCGCGGCGCTGGCCGTGATCGCCAACCCCTATGCCGGCCGCTATGTCGAGGACATCCAGGGCTTCATGGACGATCTGAAGCCCTTCGGTTTGGCAATGGCGCAGCGCCTGCTCGCGGCAATGGGCGGCGACGTCAAGGCGATCCAGGGCTATGGCAAGGGCGCCATCGTCGGTGCCGCCGGCGAGCTCGAGCATGGCGCGCTCTGGCATGTGCCGGGCGGCTACGCCATGCGCGAACTGCTGGGCGATGCCAAGGCGATCGTGCCCTCGACCAAGAAAGTCGGCGGCCCCGGCACGCGGCTCGACATTCCCGTCACCCACGTCAACGCATCTTATGTCCGCAGCCATTTCGACGCCTTCGAGATCGGCATCACCGATGCGCCTCGGGCCGATGAATTGCTGTTCGCGCTGGTGATGACGACCGGCTCGCGCATTCACGCCCGCGTCGGCGGCCTCAAGGCGAGTGAGATCAAGGGCGAGGACGGCCTGCGATGAAAGCCAGGATCCGCAAGATCGTCACGGTCGTCGACGAGACCCACACCGAGCTTGGCCGGCCGGTCTCGCCGCCGATCCGCCGTGCCGCTGCGGTCGCCGTGATCGCCAATCCATTTGCCGGCAAGTATCAGGATGATCTCTCCGAGCTGATCGATATCGGCGAGGAGCTCGGCGATCTGCTCGGCCGCCATGCGCTCGCCGCGCTCGGCATCGAGGGCGAGGCGGTCCAGGGTTATGGCAAGGCCGCCGCCGTCGGCGAGGATGGCGAGCTCGAGCACGCCGCCGCGATCCTGCATCCCAAGCTCGGTGCGCCCCTGCGCAAGCTCCTCGGCAAGGCGCCCGCGCTGATCCCGTCCTCGAAGAAGCGCGGCCCGCTCGGCGTCGTGCTCGACGTGCCGCTCGGCCACAAGGCGGCCGCCTATGTCCGCAGCCATTTCGACGGCATGGAGGTCCGGATTTCGGATGCACCGCGCGCCGGGGAGATCGTCGTCGCGGTGGCGCTCACCAGCGGCGGCCGGCCATTACCACGCGTCGGCGGACTGACCCATACCGAGGCGAAGGGCGAGGACGGCCTGCGGTAGAAACTCTTGCTTCGCCCATGACAATAGGGCGCGGGGAACCCTCTCCTGTAAGGAGAGGGCAGGGTGAGGTGTAGGCCGTTGGACCAGTGCCGCGAGCGCTGACCGCGCGGCCGGGTTCAAGCCAACGATTCCGCTCCCGAACACCTTGTAACTCT
>NZ_NBDP01000016.1 GCF_004123845.1 Allobosea sp. Tri-44
CCAGGCACTCGGGCAGGAAACTCAGCTGCGAGCGGTCGGCTCCTTCAACGAAACGACCCATCCGATCCCCCCGCATCGCGGCAGGAAAACACTACCTGACTCGCGCGTTTTTACACAGCCAGGGTCGCAAACGGACTCTCGGTGCATCGGGAATGTCCGCTTCTCGGCAGAACCCCAGCGCCCCCAAAATGGCGCTTCTCGGCCCCGAAAGTGAGCTCTCATGATGTCGATTTTAACCATGGTGTAGCTGGTGCGTCCGCTCTCGCGTGAGACGAGCCGGGGGCAGCGCGACTGCGCTATTTGGTCGGCTGCGCCGCGCTGCCCCCTGTTCGGGGTGACGACTCTGATGATAAGATTGACTTGCCACGCGCAACTCGTCACTAACCCGCTAGAACCTGCCGATGGATAACTGTTATGTTTCTATCGGGGGAACAATGGGAGCAGAGGGTTCCAGATTCGAATCCTGGTGCCCCGACCAATCTCGACGAGCTTTGCCGGAAGGCGAGGGGAAGCATGACGGCACGTATCTATTCGCCGGCGCGCAACGCGATGCAGTCCGGCACGGCCAAAACCGGTCGCTGGCTGCTGGAGTATGAGCCGGAGCGGCCGCGCGAGATCGAGCCGCTGATGGGCTGGACCTCGTCCGGCGACATGAAGAGCCAGCTCAGGCTCTGGTTCGACACGGCCGAGGAGGCTGTCGCCTACGCAACACGCAACGGCATTGCCTATCGCGTGGAGCAGCCGCACGCAGCAAAGCGCCGCACCATGACCTACTCGGACAATTTCAAGTTCAACCGCGTCGGCCAGTGGACGCATTGAGTTGCTGCGCTGGGTTCGCCCCGGCGTCTCTTTCAGGGCCCGTAGCTCAGCTGGATAGAGCAGCAGCCTTCTAAGCTGCTGGTCACAGGTTCGAATCCTGTCGGGCTCGCCACTTTGCCTCACTCCTGCGCCTCATCTCGGCGCAGCTCGAAGGCCAGCATCGCTTCGGCCAGCGCTTCCAGCTCGCGCTCCTTGTCGTTGCTGTCCGGTGCGGCGTTGAGTTCGGTCAGGCGCTGCTGGGCCTGTTCGTAGTCCTCGTCGGTATGAACCGCGATCGGACTCTTCATGATCGTGCTCCTTTCGGCCCGCGTTGACTCTTCACGCGACCAGTGGGTCAACCCTCAATCTGAGATGGGGTTCCGCGGGCTCTGCCGCTATGGGCGCCTCAGTCCTCGCGTCCCCAATTTCGCAGCTGTCGGATCGTTGGCAGGGGTGGGCGCAGGCGCCAGAGCGCCACAGCGAGGTAGCCGACGAAGCCGATGACGTAACCGGGGATGGCCGCGCCAAGTGTCACGGTAACCAGCCCCATGGCGCAGCCGCCGGAATCGCCCGGGCCGCACTTTGGATCGAACAGCAGTGCCGCCATCACGATGGCGAAGCCGGCGAGCATCGCCAGCAGCATGCCGAGGCAACCTATCCAGATCGCCCGCAGCAATATCCTTACCATGGCGTCTCCCGGTGCCGTCTGCATGGCAAACGCTGCCCCTGCGTCGTCGCAGGTCATGAGTGCATCTTGCCGCGATCGGCGTGAAGTCGTAAACGCCCGGCGGCCGGATCGGCCATGATCACGCCCGAAAGGCGGGGCATGGCCCGGATGCATCCGGTTGGTAAAGCGTCTGGTTTCTGATCGCTGCCCGCAACCTCCAAGCTCCAGCCCCTGCCGCGGCTGCAAGGAGTCTCGATGATCTCGCTCGGCTCCGGCCTGGACCGGCTCGCCAATTTCGCCTCCGCGAGTCATTGGCGCGCCTGCCTGCTTCTGGCGCTGCTCTCGCTCGGCGCTTTCCTGCCCGGCTTCGCCAGTCTGCAGCCCTTCGATCGCGACGAGCCGCGCTTCGCTCAGGCCAGCAAGCAGATGCTGGAGACCCGCGACTTCGTCGACATCCGCTTCCAGGACGAGGCCAGGCACAAGAAGCCGGTCGGCATCTACTGGCTGCAGGCGGGAAGCGTTGCCATCGGCGAGGCGCTGGGCGTGCCCCAGGCTCGCACCACGATGTGGCTCTACCGTCTGCCGTCGCTGATCGGCGCCATCGCCACCGTGCTCCTGACCTATTGGGCGCTGCTCGCTTTCGTCGGCGCGCGCCTGGCCCTGCTAGGCGGGGCACTGATGGCGGCAGCCGTGCTGCTCGGCGTCGAGGCGCGCTTTGCCAAGACTGACGCTCTGCTCGCTGCCTGCGCGGTCGCGACCATGGGCGCGCTCGCCCGCGCCTGGCTCGACTGGACGCGCTCACTCGCCTTTGTGCCGAGCCGCCACAACTGGTTGGTGTTCTGGTCGGCAACGGCGCTCGGCCTGTTGCTCAAGGGCCCGATAGTCCCAATGGTCTGGGGCCTGGCGGTGCTTGTCCTCGCCATTCGCGAGCGCTCGCTACGCTGGCTCGCGCCGCTGCGGCCCGGGCTCGGCCTGCTCCTCTGCCTGATTGTCGTGCTGCCCTGGTTCGTTGCCATCGCGGTGAAGACCGGCGGCGATTTCTTCGCCGAGAGCGTCGGCAAGGACATGCTCGCCAAGGTCGGGGAGGGGCAGGAAAAGCATTGGGGCCCGCCCGGCCTCTATCTGCTGCTGTTCTTCGGCACCTATTGGCCCTCGGCTGCGCTGGCGGCGATGGCGATCCCGTTCGCCTGGGTGAAGCGCCGCGAGCCGCAGATCCTGTTCCTCATTGCCTGGATCGTGCCGTCCTGGCTCGTCTTCGAGGCGGTGCCGACCAAGCTGCCGCACTATGTGCTGCCGCTTTATCCGGCGATCACGGCCCTGCTTCTGCTCGCGCTCGTCAATGGCGGCATCAACCGCTTCCGCCGCGGTTCGACTTTGACCGCCTTCCTCGTCGTCGCGGTGCCGGCGGCGCTCGTCGGCGTGCTGCTCTACGGCACCTGGACGCTCGACCGGACCTTGCCTTGGCTGGCCCTGCCGGTCCTGGCGCTCGCGCTCTTCGTTGCCTTCCGCGGTTTCCTGGCCTTCCGCCAGGGCGCGTTCGAGGGTGCGCTCTGGCGCGGTGTGATCGCGAGCCTGCTGCTCAGCGCCGGCGTCTTCGGTCTTGCCTCGCCGAGCCTGCGCGGCCTCAAGCTGTCGCCGCGGCTGGCGGAGGCGGTGCAGGCCGTGACCTGCCCGAATCCGCAGGTCATCACCGTCGGCTACCGCGAGCCGAGTCTCGTCTTCCTGGTCGGAACCGATCTGCGCATGGGCGCCGATGGGAGCGTCGCGGCCACCTTCCTGCGGGAGCCCGGCTGCCGGGTGGCGCTGGTCGAGGGCCGTTTCCTCGACGGCTTCCGCCAGACGCTTGCCGCGTCGGGACAGGCGCCTCGGCTCCTGACCACGATCTCCGGCTTCAACCTGAACGGCGGCAAGCGCCTCGACATCAGCGTCTTTGTCCGCGAGTGATCGACGCTTGCCCCACCGTGGCGGTTGACGCAGTTTGCGCGCCGCAATGCAGAAAGACTTGGAATCCGTGACTGAACCTGTGCCTTCAACCGGCCAGCCCCGCCTCAGCATCGTCGTGCCGGTGCGCAACGAGGAGGGCAATATCGCGCCGCTCGTCCGCGACATCGAGGCCGCTTGCGCCGATCTCGGCCTCTTCGAGCTGATCTATGTCGATGACGGTTCGAGTGACGGCACGGCGGCCGCGCTCGCCGAGCTGGCCGCGACGCGCCCCTGGTTGCGAATCGTCCGTCATGCACAGTCCTGCGGCCAGTCGGCGGCGGTGCGCAGCGGGGTGAGGGCGGCGGCCGCCCCGATCGTTGCGACCCTCGACGGCGACGGCCAGAACGATCCCTCCTTCATTCCGGCGATGCTGGCCCAGCTCGAGGCGGCAGGGGCCTCTGCCGGCCTGGTCCAGGGCCAGCGCGTCGGGCGCAAGGACACGGGCTTCAAGCGCATGCAATCGCGCATCGCCAACAAGGTGCGTGGCGCCGTCCTCAAGGACGCTACGCGCGATACTGGCTGCGGCCTGAAGTGCTTCCGGCGCGAGGCCTATCTGGCGCTGCCCTATTTCGATGCGCTGCACCGCTTCATGCCGGCTCTCGTGGTGCGCGAAGGCCTTACGGTCCTGCATCACGACGTGCGCGACAGGCAGCGCCTGACGGGGGTCTCGAATTACGGTTTCTTCGACCGGCTCTGGGTCGGCATCCTCGACCTCGCCGGCGTCTGGTGGCTGATCCGGCGTCACAAGCGCGTGCCGCAGATCCTGACGGAGGCGCGCTGATGCTCATCGACCTGCAGAACATGATCGGGAATTATTTCCACGACGTCTTCGTCAACAAGGTCGACTGGTGGGTGCTGCTCGGCGTCGTCGCGCAAGGCCTCTTCACCATGCGCTTCGTGGTGCAGTGGCTTGCCAGTGAGAAGGCGCAGCGCTCCGTCGTGCCGATGACGTTCTGGTGGTTCTCGATCGGCGGCGGCATGCTGCTTTTGATCTACGCGCTCTATCGCCGTGATCCGGTCTTCATCATCGGCCAGGGCTTCGGCGTGTTCGTCTACCTGCGCAACCTGCAGTTCGTGCTGCGCGCGAAGGCGCGCGGCGAGGACACAAATTCCGCGCCGGGCTAGGGCTGACGGGAGCCGATACGCAGCGACGAACAGCTTGCGTCGGCTCGCATGCCTCGCGAGATATCCGTGTTGGGCCGTTCTGGACGGGCGGCGCAGGAGTACTAGTCCGCACGCACCAGTTCCCAGTCCCGCCGCAACTGTCTTGAATTCCTCCAGACTGCAGCCTTCTGGCAGGGAGAGGGATTTTGACCGATAATCGTCGCATTCTGGTGACCGGCGGCAATGGCTATGTCGGCCGACAGGTTGTTCGCCGGCTGTGCGATTCATCCGATGTCTGCGTCATCGACAATCTGCGCATCGGACCGATGCGGTTCTCCGAAAGCGAGCTCCGGCGCATCCGCTTCGAACGCGCCGACATCACCAGCAGGTCGAGCGTCCAAGCCATCGTCGAGGATTTCCGACCGGACGCCATCATCCATCTCGCGGCGATCCACTACATCCCCGAATGCGAGCAGGAGCCGGCAGAGACGCTCCGGACCAACGTGCTCGGCGCGATGAACATGCTCCTTGCCGCGCCTACCGGAAGCCGCTTCGTCTATGCGAGCAGCGGTGCGGTCTACAAGCCCGACACGCATCCTCACTGCGAAGGGACCGCATTGCTCGAACCGAGTGACATCTATGGGCTGAGCAAGCTGCAAGGCGAGCAATATGTCCGCTACATCGCGAGCATGCGCGCGCTGTCGGCGGTGGTGGTGAGGCTCTTCAATGTCGTTGGCCCTGGCGAGACCAATCCGCATCTCGTGCCGGAGATCGTCGCCCAGTTGAAATCCGGGCGCACCACCATCAAGCTGGGCAATCGCTGGCCCAAACGGGACTACATCCATGTCGAGGATGCAGCGCGCGGCTTCGCGACCGTGGCCACCGCCGAGGCGTTGGCGGCGGGCGCGACGGTGACGGTCAATCTGGGAACTTCCCAGTCCTATTCGGTTGACGAAATCCTGCATAAGCTCCGCGATATCGCGCAGATCCGCTTTTCATTGGAGGAAGACAGCGCGCGCCTTCGCCCCGTCGACAGGCCCGTTCTCATCGCCGACACGACGCAGATCCGCCAACGCTTCGGCTGGAAGCCGTCCTTCACCATCGACGACGCCTTGCGTGATCTCTGGCGCGAGCCGGACCTCGCGGCCTCTCTGACCGCGAAATACGCATGATCCGCGTCCTGTCGGTGATCGTGGCGCCGCCCCATCTCGCCGTCAGCGGCGCCGGACGGGCCGGTGAGCAACTCAGTGTCGCTCTCACCGACCACTGCCGGGTGACCGTCGCCAGCATGATGGGGCCGCAGGTTGCGGCTGATGACGGAAAGCTGCGCAGAACGCCGGTCAAGGTGAGCTTGCCGTGGCCCCTGCGTTCCCGGCGCCTGCCGAACCGTTATCGGACGCTGTTCTACCGTTCGGATATTCCCCGGCTTGTTCGCACCGGGGATTTCGACATCGTTCACCTGCACAATCCGATGCCGGCGCTCGAGATGGCGCGGATTGCCCGCGCCTGCCGGCGCGCGCGCATCCCCTACGTCGTCTCGACCCACGGCTTCAACGAAATCGCCAATGGCGAGCGAGTCTACGGGTTCGGATTCCTTCAGCGCTTGATCTGGAACGCGCTCGTAAAAATCCCGGTCTCGTCGACGGTTAGGGGAGCATCCGCGATCTTCACCTTGTCGGCAGCGGACGACGGCATCGTGCGCCAGATGGGGTTCGCCAGCGCGGCGATCGCGAACGTTCCGAATGGCGTGCCTGTCCCAGCGGAGGCCGACCCCGCCCGCGATACCGCCATCCATCTGCATCTCGGCATACCCGAACGCAGCCCGGGTCAGATCACATGCATGTTCTTGGCGAACCACACCCCGAACAAGGGCCTGCCCATCCTGCTGTCGGCCTTCTCGCAGCTCGAATGCCCCTATCTCCTGATCGTCGGCGGCGAGAAAAGGCCGGAGATAGATTATGGCCTCGCGACGCAGCAGCGAAGGCCGGATCAGCGGATCGTGGTTACTGGGCGGCTCGCCGACGAGGAGGTGGTCGCCTTGTTCCGACGCTCGGATCTCTTCGTGTTTCCGACGCTCGCCGACACATTCCCGTTATCGATCCTCGAAGCGATGTCGTACGGCCTCCCGGTCCTTGCGTCGAATGTCGGCGGAATTCCCCATCAGCTCGACGAGAAATGCGGGAGGCTGGTCAAGCCCGGAGCGGCCGGGGAACTCATCGACGCGATCAACGATCTCACGCGAGCGCCGGAAATCCTCGCCGAGATGGGGCGGCACGCACGTGCCCGCGTCGCCGCGCAATTTACCTGGGAGAGCGCCGCGACGCGCGCCTGCGTCGAATATGAGCGCCTGCTGCGGTTTTCCGCCACGAGCACGCCATTGCGCGCAAGGGCGCATCCCCGGTAAGTCCATAGGCGGTTGGCGAAGGGGAACTCGGTGGTTTAGCTCCGACCTAAAGTCTCGGAGTCTATCCGCCGGCCCTGAGCCGTGCGAAGCCGGCGTCGAGATCCTCCTTGAGGTCCTCCAGGTCTTCCAGGCCGATATGGAACCGGATCGTCGGCCCCTTGAAGCCGGGCTTGGTTGCGGTGCGGTAGCGGGTGCAGTCGAACGGCAGCACGAGGCTCTCATAGCCGCCCCAGGACGCGCCCATGCCGAACAGCGTGAGCCCGTCGAGCATGGCGGCCACCGCCTTCATCGAAACTGGCTCGAGCTCGATCGAGAACAGCGAGCAGGCGCCGGTGAAATCGCGCTTCCAGATGGCATGGCCCGGATCATCAGGCAGGGCCGGGTGCAGGACGCGGGCGACCTCGGGCCGCGCCGCCAGCCAGTTCGCCATCTCCAGCCCCGCCGGCTGCAGCTCCTTGAGCCGGATGGCGAGAGTACGGATGCCACGCAGCGTCAGATAGGCGTCCTCGGGCGCAATGATCACGCCGAGTGCGTCCCAGGTCCGCTGGAGCTGGCCGTAGAGCTCCGGTGTGCGGGCCGACACCGTGCCGATCAGCACGTCTGAATGGCCGGCATAGTACTTCGTCCCGGCCTGGACCGAGACATCGACGCCGAAGCTGTGCGCATCGAAAAGAAGCGGCGTCGCCCAGGTGTTGTCCATCATCACCATGATGTCGCGGGCATGGGCCGCAGCGACGATCGCCGGTATGTCCTGGACCTCCAGGGTCTGGGATCCCGGCGACTCGGTCCAGACGGCCCTGGTGTTCGGCTTGAACAACTCGGCGATGCCTTCGCCGATGAGCGGGTCATAATAGGTGACCTCGACGCCATAGCGCGGCAGCATCCGCTCGCAGAAATTGCGCATCGGATGATAGACGCTGTCGGTCACGAGAAAGTGGTCGCCGGCGGTCAGGAAGGCGAGGGTGGGCAAGGTGCAGGCGAGCAGGCCAGACGAGCAGGCGAGTACGCCGGCGCCGCCCTCCATCGTGTGGGCCGCGGCGAGCAGCGCATCGATCGTCGGGCTGCCGGAGGTGCCGTAGCTGTAGCGCGCCTTGCGGACCAGGAAATCCGCGGTGTTCGGATAGATCACGGTCGACCCGCGCACGATCGGCGGATTGACGAAACCGTAGCTGTCGGTGGAGTCGCGGCCGGCGAGGACGAGACGGGTTTTCTCGCGCAGGCGCGCGAATTCGGGCTTCGAGAGCTTTTTCATGGACCGGGAGCGACGCGTGCGGGAGGGGGTGGGTTGTGGCCGCACTTGACCACCTCCGGAAAGTCGCATGTGATGCCTGCTGTGAAAAGAGGCAGGCGCATGGGGAGCCCTTGCTTGACGCTCATGAGCGGCTCTGGCAATCGACCCGGGCCGTGTTTCGCTTAAATTTTCGGCATCGAAACGGGACATCAAGTCGCGACGATGCGGTGACCGGCAGGTTCCGGCCGGCAGACGCCGGCGGGGCAACAATGGGAGAGATCAGAATGAAGAAATTCATGGCAGCCGCTGTCGCCGGCCTCGGCTTCGCGCTGGCGGCGGTGAGCGCTCAGGCGCAGGCGCCTCAAACGCTCAATCAGGTCAAGAGCCGCGGCATCCTGAACTGCGGCTCCAACACCGGCCTCGCCGGCTTCGGCGTGCCGGATGGCCAGGGCAACTGGGCCGGGCTCGACGTCGATTACTGCCGCGCCATCGCGGCCGCGATCTTCAACGACCCGACCAAGGTGAAGTTCATCCCGCTCTCGGCCAAGGACCGCTTCACGGCCCTGCAGTCGGGCGAGGTCGACGTGCTCGTGCGCAACTCGACCTGGACGATGTCGCGCGACACCGCGCTCGGCCTGCTGTTCACCGGCGTGAACTACTATGACGGCCAGGGCTTCCTGGTCCGCAAGAAGCTCGGCGTGAATTCAGCGCTGCAGCTCAACGGCGCCTCGGTCTGCACCCAGCAGGGCACCACGACCGAACTCAACCTCGCCGACTTCTTCCGCGCCAACAACCTGAAGTACGAGGTCGTCGCTTTCGCGAGTGCGGATGAGACGGTCAAGGCCTATGATTCCGGCCGCTGCGACGCCTTCACCACCGACGCTTCGGGCCTCTATGCCGAGCGCCTGAAGCTGACCGCGCCGGACGATCACATGGTCCTGCCCGAGATCATCTCGAAGGAGCCGCTCGGCCCGTCGACCCGCAACAATGACGGGCAGTGGTTCGGCCTGATCAAGTGGGTGCACTACGCCATGCTCAACGCCGAGGAACTCGGCGTGACCAAGGCGAATGTCGACGAGATGCTGAAGTCGAGCAACCCCGAGATCAAGCGTCTGCTCGGGACCGAGGGCAAGTTCGGCGAGAGCGTCGGCCTGACCGCCGATTGGGCCTACCGGATCGTCAAGCACGTCGGCAATTACGGCGAGAGCTTCGAGAAGAATGTCGGCCAGGGCTCGCTGCTGAAGATCGCTCGCGGCCAGAACGCGCTGTGGACCAAGGGCGGCCTGCAATACGCGCCGCCGGTTCGCTAAGGAACCATGCGGGGCGGGCGCCTCCGGCGTCCGCCCCGATTCTTTCTAAGCTACTGGAAAAAATGGCTTGCCCGGTCGCGCTTGGTCCGGGATTTGCCAACCTATCGAGGACGGGATCAACCCGTTCCGCCGGACAGGGGAAGTACATGATCAGAGTGATCAGCGCGGCGCTGCTCGTCGTCGCCGCTGCCTTTGGCGTCGCTAGTGCACAGGCGCAACAGACCCTTGCTCAGATCAAGAGCCGCGGGGTCCTGAACTGCGGGTCCAATACCGGCCTGATCGGCTTTGGCGCGCCTGATGCACAGGGCAACTGGAACGGCCTCGACGTCGAATATTGCCGCGCCATCGCCGCGACGATCTTCAATGACCCCGCCAAGGTGAAGTTCATTCCGCTCTCGGCCAATGATCGCTTCAAGGCGCTCCTAGGGGGCGAGGTCGACGTGCTCGTGCGCAATTCGAGCTGGACCATCACGAACGACACGCCGCCCGGCCTGCTCTTCACCAACGTCAACTATTATGACGGCCAGGGCCTGATGGTGCGCCGCAAGCTCGGAGTCATGTCGGCGATGCAGCTGGCCGGCGCGTCGATCTGCGTGCAGCGGGGCACGACGACCGAGCTTAATGTGGTCGACTACTTCAAGACCAACAATCTCAGGCATACGATCGTCGCCTTCGACACCGGCCCGGAAACGCTCAAGGCCTATGATGCCGGGCGTTGCGATGCCTTCACCACGGACGCCTCGTCCCTCTATGCCGAGCGCATGAAGCTGACGGCACCGGACGACCACATGGTTCTGGTGGAGATCATCTCGAAGGAGCCGCTCGGCCCTTTGACGCGCGACAACGACTCGCAATGGTTCAAGCTGGTGCGCTGGGTCCACTTCGCCATGCTGAACGCCGAGGAACTCGGCGTGACCAAGGCCAATGTCGACCAGATGCGGGGATCGGCCAATCCCGAAATCAGGCGTCTGCTCGGCGTCGATGGCAGGTTCGGCGAGGGCCTCGGCCTGGCGAACGACTGGGCCTACCGGATCGTCAAGCATGTCGGCAATTACGGTGAAAGCTTCGAGCGCACTGTCGGCAGTCGCTCGGTGCTGAGGATGTCGCGGGGCCAGAATGCGCTCTGGACCAAGGGAGGGTTACAGTACGCGCCGCCGATCCGGTGAGCTTCTGGTAGCCCCCGTGCCTTTGCGGGCGGCTCCATCGTTTCGTTAGGGAGAGGAAGAGGAGACTGCGGCCGGCGGGGACTGGCCTGGAGCTTGCTAGCTAACCGAGAGCGGGAGAACCCGTTCCGCCAGACAGGGGACAGAACAATCATGAAACAAGTCATTGGGGCGGCGCTCATCGCCGTCACCGCCGCCATATCTGCGAGCGGAGCACTGGCCCAGTCGGCCACTCTGGCGCAGGTCAAGAATCGCGGCATCGTGCTCTGCGGCTCCGGCACCGGTCTCGCCGGTTTCGGCATCCCTGATCAGCAGGGCAATTGGAGCGGCATGGACGTGGACGTCTGCCGCGCCGTCGCCTCGGCGATCTTCAACGATCCGAACAAGGTCAAGTTCATTCCGCTCTCGGCCAAGGATCGCTTCACCTCGCTGCAGTCGGGTGAGGTCGATCTCCTGTCGCGCACCACGACCTGGACGATCTCGCGGGACACCGCGCTCGGGCTGAACTTCGCCGGCGTCAACTACTATGACGGCCAGGGCTTCATGGTGCGCAAGAAGCTCGGCGTCGATTCCGTGCTGAAGCTCGCCGGCGCCTCGATCTGCACCCAGCAGGGCACCACGACCGAACTCAACCTCGCCGACTATTTCCGCGCCAACAAGATCAAGTACGAGGTCGTCGCCTTCGCCTCCAACCAGGAGACGGTCAAGGCCTATGAGGCCGGCCGCTGCGACGCCTTCACCACCGACGCCTCGGGCCTTTACGCCGAGCGTCTGACACTCTCGAATCCGGACGATCACATGGTGTTGCCGGAGATCATCTCGAAGGAACCGCTTGGCCCGGTTGTGCGCCATGGCGACGATGTCTGGCTCGATATCGTCAAATGGTCGCTCTTCGCCATGATCAACGCCGAGGAACTGGGCGTCACCAAGGCGAATGCCGACGAGATGCTCAAATCCGAGAATCCGGAGATCAAGCGTCTGGTCGGGACCGAAGGCAAGTTCGGCGAACCGATGGGCCTGACCAATGACTGGGCCTATCGGATCGTCAAGCATGTCGGCAATTACGGCGAGAGCTTCGAGCGCAATGTCGGCTCGGGCTCGCTGCTCAAGATCGCGCGTGGCCAGAATGCGCTCTGGACCAAGGGCGGCCTGCAATACGCGCCGCCGATCCGGTGAGGATTGCCGATGCGCGGCACGCGTCGCGCATCGGGCATTGAAGCTGTCTTGTTCCGGCGAACCGGATAAGAATACGGGCTGGCGACGATCCGAGGGGGGCGTCGCCAGACCCTCGGTCGCCAACACTCAGAAGGGCGTCAGACGTGTCGACTACTTCCGCAGAGGTCAAGCCGGGCAGAGCCTCGGTGTTCTACGACCCGAAGATTCGGGGCTATTTCTACCAGATACTGCTGCTCGCCGTGGTCGGCTTCCTGATCTGGTCTGCGGCCTCGAACGCGATCGAGAACCTGCGAGCCCAGAAGATCGCCTCCGGTTTCGGCTTCTGGCACAACGCGGCCGGCTTCGATGTCAACCAGAAGCTGATCCCGTTCAGCGCGTCGGGCTCGACCTATGGCCAGGCCTTCTGGGTCGGCCTGCTCAACACGCTGCTGGTGGCCTCGATCGGCATCGTGCTCTCGACCTTCCTCGGCTTCTTCGTCGGCGTCGCCAGGCTTTCGAGCAACTGGATCGTGTCCAAGCTCGCGATGATCTATGTCGAGGTCATCCGCAACCTGCCGCTGCTGCTGCAGCTGTTCTTCTGGTACAATGCGGTGCTGAAGCCGCTGCCCAATCCGCGCCAGTCGATCGAGCTGCCGGCCGGCTTCCTGCTCAACAATCGCGGCCTCTATGTGCCCGATCCGCAGTTAGGCCCCGGCGGCAATCTCATCATCTGGGCGCTGCTGATCGGCCTGGTCGCGACCTTCGTCTTCCGCTCCTGGGCGCACAAGCAGCAGGCCGCGACCGGTAAGCAGTATCCGATCGGCCTGATTGCCTTCGGCCTGATCATCGTCCTGCCGCTGCTGGTCTATTTCGCCACCGGCCGGCCGGTCACCTTCGTCTATCCGGAGCTCGCCGGCTTCAACCTGCGCGGCGGCATCCAGATTTTCCCTGAGTTTGTCGCGCTGCTGGTTGGCCTGACCACCTACACCGCCGGCTTCATCGCCGAGGTGGTCCGCGCCGGCATCCTCGCCGTCTCGAAGGGGCAGACCGAGGCGGCCAACGCGCTCGGCCTGCGGGCGGGGCCGACGCTGAAGCTCGTCGTCATCCCGCAGGCGATGCGGGTCATCATCCCGCCGCTGACCTCGAACTACCTCAACCTGACCAAGAACTCCTCGCTCGCCGTCGCGATCGGCTATCCTGATCTCGTCCAGGTCTTCACCGGCACGGTGCTGAACCAGACCGGCCAGGCGGTCGAGGTCGTCGCCATCACCATGGCGGTCTATCTGACCATCTCGCTGGTGACGTCGTTTTTCATGAACATCTACAACAAGCGCATGGCGCTGGTGGAACGGTGAGGGCGCCCCGATGACCGACGCAACCACCGAAATGGCTCCCTACGCCTTCGTCCGCAGGGAGACGCTGGAGCAGCAACCGGCGCCGCTCTCCGTCGCCGGGCCGCTCGCCTGGGTCCGGCAGCATCTGCTCTCCAGCCCGCTCAACATCGCGCTGACGCTGGTCTGCCTCTACCTCGTCGTCGACTCGGTGCCGGGGCTGATCCGCTTCTACTTCCTTGACGCGGTCTGGACCGGTACGAGCCGCGATGCCTGCCTTGCCGACAAGGTCGGCCGGCCGGTCGGCGCCTGCTGGGCCTATATCGCCGATCGCTTCCAGTATTTCATCTATGGCTCCTATCCGATCAGCCAGCGCTGGCGCGTGAACATCGTCTTCGTCTTGTTCGCGCTCGGCGTCGTCTGGCTGCTCTGGAACCAGGCGCCCAAGAAGAAGCTCGGCATCTTCTTCTTCTTCGTGCTGCTGCCGATCTCGGCCTATGTGCTGCTGCTCGGTGGCCCCGGTGCCGAGCGCTTCCTCGGCTTCTGCCTCTCGGTGACGCTGGCGCTCGCGGCGCTCTATGTCGTGCTCTCCTTCGTGCCGCAGCTTGTCCGCTTCTACATCGGGGAAGCCGCGGTCGGTGTGGTTCAGGAGTTGCCGATTTGGAAGCGCTTTTTCGGACCAAAGCAGCTCGTCCTGTTCGCCCTCGTCGTCTTCGGCTTCCTTAGCCTGCTGGCGAATAGCCCTGGTCTGCCCAGGGTCGACACCGGCCTCTGGGGCGGCATGACGGTGACCTTCCTGATCGCAGCGGTCGGTATCGTCTTTTCGCTGCCGCTCGGGGTCGTCCTGGCTCTGGGGCGCCGCTCCAGGTTGCCGATCATCCAGCTGCTCTCGGTGATCTTCATCGAGTTCGTCCGCGGCGTGCCGCTGATCACCGTGCTGTTCATGGCCAACACCATGCTGCCGCTCTTTGTGCCGCAGGAGTACTCGCCGGACCGGTTGCTGCGGCCGCTGGTTGGCGTTGCGCTCTTTGCCGCCGCCTACATGGCCGAGGTGGTGCGCGGCGGCCTCCAGGCCATGCCCAAGGGCCAGTATGAGGGCGCGATGTCGCTCGGCCTCGGCTACTGGAGCATGATGCGGCTGATCATCCTGCCGCAGGCGCTGCGCATCGTGATCCCGGGCATCGTCAACACCTTCATCGGGCTGTTCAAGGATACGACGCTGGTCACCATCGTCGGCATCTTCGACTTCCTGCGTACCATCGAGGCCACCCTGGTCGATCCGACCTGGGCGACGCCGACGACCCGCGCGACGGGCTATGCTTTCGCTGCGGTTTTCTATTTCCTGTGTTGCTGGGGCATGTCGCGCTACTCGATTGCAGTCGAGAAGCGGCTTGCCGCCGGCCAGAAGCGTTG
This sequence comes from Allobosea sp. Tri-44, assembly GCF_004123845.1. Classification (GTDB taxonomy): domain Bacteria; phylum Pseudomonadota; class Alphaproteobacteria; order Rhizobiales; family Beijerinckiaceae; genus Allobosea. The sequence continues at coordinate 14,560 of NZ_NBDP01000016.1, forward strand.
AGGGGAACAATCATGGCTATGGCAGAAACCACCAGCGCGCGCCCGTCCGCGCTGAAGCAGACCGCGCTCAACACCGCGACTGCCGTCGAGATGATCGCCGTCAACAAGTGGTACGGCGAGTTCCACGTGTTGCGCGATATCAATCTCAAAGTCTCGCGCGGCGAGAAGCTGGTCATCTGCGGCCCGTCCGGCTCCGGCAAATCGACGATGATCCGCTGCATCAACCGGCTCGAGGAGCATCAGAAGGGCCAGATCATCGTCGACGGCACCGAGCTCACCAACGACCTCAAGAAGATCGACGAGATTCGCCGCGACGTCGGCATGGTGTTCCAGCACTTCAACCTGTTCCCGCATCTGACGATCCTGGAGAACCTGACCCTGGCGCCGATCTGGGTTCGCAAGATGCCCAAGAAGGATGCCGAGGAGATCGCGATGCACTATCTCAAGCGCGTCAAGATCCCCGAGCAGGCATTGAAGTACCCGGGCCAGCTCTCCGGCGGCCAGCAGCAGCGCGTCGCCATTGCCCGCTCGCTGTGCATGAGCCCGAAGATCATGCTGTTCGACGAGCCGACCTCGGCGCTCGACCCGGAAATGGTCAAGGAGGTGCTCGATACCATGGTCTCGCTCGCCGACGAGGGCATGACCATGCTCTGCGTCACGCACGAGATGGGCTTTGCCCGTCAGGTCGCCGACCGAGTGATCTTCATGGACGCTGGCCAGATCGTTGAGATGAACGAGCCCAACGAGTTCTTCAAGAACCCGCAGCACGAGCGCACCAAGCTCTTCCTCAGCCAGATCCTGCACTGATCAGACTGACCTCCTGCTTGCTTGCAACGGCGCCTTCACGGGCGCCGTTTGCATGTCGGCTGCCTCGATTGACGTAGCCTTGCCAGGCCCCCGAAGCGGCCTTGTTGGAACTTTCCGGAATGGCTGCGGTTGTTTCCCTCGAAATCGGAGGAAACATCATGAAACTCGTTCTCACGACTATGGTCGCTGGATTGCTGCTCGGTAGTGCCGGCGTCTATGCCCAATCGGTCGATATCGGCCCCGGCGGTGTCAGCGTCGACACGCGCTCTCCGCGTGATCGCGCGATCGACCGTGATATCCGCCGCGAGGACCGGATGCGCGAGCGTGATCGCTGGGAGCGTCGCCGGGCCTATCGCGCCGAGCGCGATTGCCGGACCGTGACTCAGGTTCGCGAGACCCCGCGCGGAGAGGTGCGTCGCACGACGCGTGTCTGTGACTGAGCGTGAGTTGAGTTGCGTTAGGTAAGGCGAGACCGCCGCACCCAGTCGGGAGCGGCGGTCTTGCGTTGTGGATTACTTGGCGTTGCGCGCCTTAACGGCCGCATCGGGGAAGTCCGAGAACAGCCCGTCGATGCCGAGTGCCAGATAGGCCTTGTACTCGGCCGTCGGATCGCCCTTGAAGTCGGAGGCGAGGCGCTTGGGCTCGCTGCGGAAGGTCCAGGTGTGGACGAAGAGCCCGACGGCGTGGGCGTTCTTGACGACGTCGGTCGGCGGCAGCAGCACACGGTCGCGCTCGTCGATCGTCCCGTCACCGTTGAGATCGCGCGGCTTGCCGTCGTCGCCGATCACCTGCTTGGCCGGCATCAGATAGGGCTTCCAGGGACCGACGCCATCGGCATAGGTCTTGATCTCCTTCAGCCCCTCGGCCGTGACGAGGTCCTTGAAGGTGCGCTTGTCGCCGGTGACGGCGAAGTCGTAGGGCTTGTCGAACGGGGCGGCGAGCACGATGCCGCCGTCCTTGTCGACATCATCGGCGTCGACGAGCTGAATCAGGCGCAGCTGCGTCTTGCCGCGCAGATATTTGAGGTTGGCAGTCTCGAAGCTCTGGATGAACACCGGCGAGGTCTTCTCGGTCCAGCCGGCGGCCTTCAGCTGATCGAGCAGTCTGTCCTCGATCGCAAGGCCCATCGCGGAGTGATAGGTCGAGTGCTTGATCTCCGGATAGATGCCGATGGTGCGGCCGATCCGGGTGCTCTCGGCCTTGGCGAGGTCGATGACCTGCTGTAGCGTCGGAATTTCATATTTGCCGTTATGCGACTGGTCGCGGTCGGCGAAAGCCTGCTTGGCCCGCAGCGTCTTGATCTCGGCGAGGGTGAAGTCGGAGGCGAACCAGTCGGTGGTGTCGACGCCGTCGATCTTGCGGGTCAGCTTGCGCGCGGCGAATTCCGGCCGGGTCGAGACGTCGGTGGTGCCGGACAGCATCGGCTCGTGGCGGACGACGAGGTGGCCGTCCTTGGTCGAGACCAGGTCGGGTTCGATGAAATCGACGCCATGCTCGATCGCGAGCTTATAGGCTTCCAGCGTATGTTCCGGCAGATAGCCGCTGGCGCCACGATGGCCGACGATCAGCGCCGGCTTGCCGTCAAGTGTCGGTGCGGGGCTTTGGGCCAGGGCGGGCGCGGCCAGCGCCAAGACAAAGGTCGCCAGCATCGTGGCCGGCTGGAACAGGGGCTTCATCTCGTCCGATCCTCGTGTCCTGTGGAAGGTCGCGAAACTGCTCGGTCGATATGACAGGCCGGTGAAGGCCCGTTTGCCTCTTCGCAATGCCGGGAAGTCGTCGTTGCCGACACCGCGAAGCTGCGTTTCAGCGCTCCAGGCGCTCACTCGCCGGATGGCTGCGAGCGCCCGGAACAGGAGGCTCAGCGGCGGCCTTCCAGCGTGGTCTTGGCGTCGAGGCGCTTGGACGGCGGCGGCGTGGTGTCGACCGGCTGGGTGGCGCAGGCGGCCAGCGAAAGGCAGAACAGGCCGGCGAGCGCGAGGCGGGCGAAGGTGGTCATTGCAGGATCCCTAGGCGATTGGCGTTACGGAAGGAGTTGTATCGTCTTGCGCCCTGTGGGACGAGGGCGTCAAGGGTCCTTTCGCGCTTCGGAATCGTTCCAGATCGTGTCTGGCCCAAGCGCCGTGACCAAGAGCATCACAGGAACCGCCTGACATGACTCCTGCCGCCCGTATCAGCGCCGCCATCGAGGTCCTGGCGGACCTGATCGAGCGTCGGCGCCCGGCGGCCGATGCGTTGAAGGATTGGGGCCTGTCGCGTCGCTTTGCCGGTTCGAAGGACCGCGCCGCGGTCGCCTCGCTGGTCTATGACGCGCTGCGCCGCCGGGCTTCCTCCACCCACGCGCTCAGCGAGGAAACGCCCCGCGCGCTCGTCCTTGGCATGCTGGTCAGCCAGCGTGGAATGGCGGTCGAGGAAATCTCGGAGCTCTTCAACGGGCAAAATCACGCTCCGGCTCCGCTGACCGAGTTCGAGGTGGCTGGGCTCGTTGCCTTCGATCTCAATGCGGCGCCCGGCTGGGTGCGCGCCGATGTGCCGGACTGGCTCTGGCCGTCCTTCGTGGCCGGCTTTGGCGACGATGCGGTCGCAGAAGGGCAGGCACTGGCGGGCAGGGCGCCGGCGGATATCCGTGCCAACCGCCTGAGGACCGATCGCGACAAGCTGCGCACAGCGCTAAGCCATCTTCAGCCGGAGCCGGGCGCCTGGTCTCCCGATGCCTTGCGCTTCCTGCCCGGGCCCGATGGCCGCGGTCCTTCGCTGCAGAGCGAGCCGAGCTTCTTCAATGGCGAGTTCGAGATCCAGGACGAGGGCTCACAGCTTGTGACCCTGCTCGCCGGTGCACGGCCGGGCGAGACGGTTGTCGACCTCTGCGCCGGCGCCGGAGGCAAGACGCTGGCGCTGGCCGCTGTGCTCGACGGGAAAGGGCGCATCTTCGCCACCGACCTCGACAGCCGCAGGCTTGCACCGCTGCACGACCGGGTCGCCCGCTCGGGCGCAGGCAATGTCGAGGTTCGCGTGCCCAAGAGCCGTGGCCACGATGCGCTTGCAGATCTTGCTGGCACGGTCGATCTTGTGCTCGTCGACGCGCCCTGTACTGGCTCCGGCACCTGGCGGCGCAATCCGGACGCGAAATGGCGGGTGCGGCCCGGCGCGCTGGCCGAGCGCATCAAGGAACAGGCGCAGGTGCTCGATCGTGCCGCCACGCTGGTCAAGCCGGGCGGGCGCATCGCCTACATCACCTGCTCAATGCTGCCGGAGGAGAACGACGTAGCGGTCGAAGCCTTTCTGGCGCGGCATGCTGGCTTTGCGCCGGTTGCGACACGCTCTCTGCTGAATACCGGCGAAGTCGATTTCGGCTTGCTCGCCCGCTTCGCCACGCGCGTCGGCCTGCAGCTGTCGCCGCGCCGGACGGGGACGGACGGATTTTATCTGAGCTGCCTCACGGCGCCAGTCTGATCCGCTCTCAGCGCCGTTGCGCGCTTGCGCGCGATGGCGTAACCGGGCGCGATGAGCGCCCAGCCCCAAAACCCCGCCCATCACGACTCCATCCTCATCATCGACTTCGGCAGTCAGGTGACGCAGCTGATCGCGCGCCGCGTGCGCGAGATCGGGGTCTATTGCGAGATCGCGCCGTTCCAGTCGGCCTCCGAAGCCTTTGCCCGGATGAAGCCCAAGGGCGTGATCTTCTCCGGCGGCCCGGCCTCGGTGCCGGATGAGGGTTCGCCACGGGCGCCGCAAGAGGTGTTCTCCTCCGGCCTGCCGGTGCTCGGCATCTGCTATGGCCAGCAGACCATGGCCCATCAGCTCGGCGGCAAGGTCGAGGGTGGTCATGCCGCCGAGTTCGGCCGCGCCGATGTCGAGATCGTCACCCCGTCGGCTTTGTTCGAAGGAGTCTGGGAGGAGGGCGGGCGCTATCCGGTCTGGATGAGCCATGGCGACCGCGTCACCCAGCTCCCGGCCGGCTTTTCCGTCAAGGCGACCTCCGAGAACGCGCCTTATGCGGTGGCGAGCGACGAGGGCAGGCGGTTCTATTCGACCATGTTCCACCCGGAGGTGGTGCACACGCCCGATGGCGGCAAGCTGCTGCGCAACTTCGTCGTCGACATTTGCGGCTGCAAGCCCGACTGGAGCATGTCGGCCTATCGCGCCGAGATGCAGAAGAAGATCCGCGACCAGGTCGGCAAGGGCCGGGTGATCTGCGGCCTCTCCGGCGGCGTCGATTCGGCGGTTGCGGCCGTGCTGATCCACGAGGCGATCGGCGACCAGCTCACCTGCGTCTTCGTCGATCACGGCCTGATGCGGATGAACGAGGCGGAGGAGGTCGTCCGCCTGTTCCGCGATCACTACAACATCCCGCTCGTCCATGTTGAAGCCGAAGAGCTTTTCCTCTCCGAGCTCGCCAAATGCGGGGCCGATCCGGAGGCCAAGCGCAAGACCATTGGGCGGCTCTTCATCGAGGTCTTCGACGCCGAGGCCGCCAAGCTCGGCGGCGCCGATTTCCTGGCGCAGGGCACGCTCTATCCCGACGTGATCGAGAGCGTCTCGTTCAGCGGTGGCCCCTCGGTGACGATCAAGAGCCACCACAATGTCGGCGGCCTGCCCGAGCGCATGAAGATGAAGCTCGTCGAGCCGCTGCGCGAGCTGTTCAAGGACGAGGTCAGGGTGCTCGGCCGCGAACTCGGCCTGCCCGAAGCCTTCGTCGGTCGCCATCCCTTCCCGGGGCCGGGCCTCGCCATCCGCTGCCCCGGCGAGATCACCAGGGAGAAGCTCGACATCCTGCGCAAGGCCGATGCGATCTATCTTGAGGAGATCCGCAAGGCCGGCCTCTACGACGTGATCTGGCAGGCCTTCGCCGTGCTGTTGCCGGTGCGCACCGTCGGCGTGATGGGCGACTACCGCACCTATGACCATGTCTGTGCGCTGCGCGCCGTGACCTCGGTCGACGGCATGACGGCCGATTTCTACCCCTACGACATGGCCTTCCTCGGCCGCACCGCGACCCGCATCATCAACGAGGTCAAGGGCATCAACCGGGTGGTCTATGACGTGACCTCGAAGCCGCCCGGCACAATCGAGTGGGAGTGAGCGGGCAAACGGCGGCGATTGGCGGCTTTGGCGTAGAGTTTCGCAGAGAGTGCAACGATCTGCGGGCAGTTTCAGACTGCTGTCCTGGGCTATGGGTCGACCATCGATCCCACCCGCCTCGGCTGTTGCGAGGCCGGCATGGGCCATGCTTTGGCGACCGTCACCCGCAGCGTCCAAAGTCTGTTCGAAACACTCCAGCAGCATTTCGGTGAGGACCCGTACCTTCCGTGCGGGATGCTGACCTGGCGGGCGGATGACATATATGCCTGCCGGAAGTGGTGGATGGCGTGTCATAACCGGAACGAGCGCGCCGGAGGCCACATATTCATGGGTGACGCCATCCGGGATTCAGGCGATGCCGAGTCCTGCCAATGCTGCTCCCCGCGCAGTAATCCCAATGGCTCGAAGAAATATCTCCATTTGTCATTGATGGAGATAGCCGTGGGTCTAGCGTCAGATCAGTTGATCGACTAGCGGCCAATCCGCTGGGGTGTACTGATGACCGTTGCGCTCATCATCGTCATGGCAGCGTATTTCATCGTCGCAAGCCTGACTGCGCTCAATTCAGTGTTCGAAACCGAACGTAGCGTCCTAGCCGCCAAAGACCTCGCCGTTATTGCTCTGGTCAGCATGGCCTGGGCGTTCGTTGGCTGTGCGCTGCTGTTGGCGCAGGCCTGTCGGAGAACTTCCCTAAGGAAGCGCGGGTTCCTGCCCGCGGTTCGCTGACGCGCTCTGGTCGCTTGGAGCCCGCTGGTCCTGGCGAACAGCTCGCCATCCGCCGATCCCCGTTTCGAAGCAATCTCGATCTAGAGCATTTCCGCGTTTCTCCGAATCGCAGAAATACTCTAAGTTCTTGTTTTATCGCATTTTCTTCACGCGAACCGGTACCCACTTCGCTCGAAAATGCTCTAACGTAGCGGACCTCAGAAATGCGCCTTCGGCTGGAGCTTCAGTGTCGTGCGCGTCGAATCCGCCATCTTCGACAGCAACCAATCGGGGTTGCCGAGGTTGAAATAGGTTTTCAAGGCCAAACGCCAGAACAGACGCTCCGCCTGCGATGACGGCCCATGCTGGGCGTAGATCCTGGCGTATTCGGCAGCGGTGCGGCTTCCGTGAATCGCGCTGTTGTTCACGCCCGTTCTCCGGAAGCAGGCGATCGACTGGCTGATCCGCCCATAGGGTTCCTTTTTCAGGGCTCGGCAGAACATGTCGTAATCGCCGGCGTCCTTGTAGGAGATGTCGAACCCACCCAGTTCCTCGAAGAAGGTCCGGGAGAAATAGGTCGCCATGTGCATGATCGGATTCCAGCCCAGGCAGACCAGCATCCTGGGCGTCATCCAGTTGGGAGGCGCCGCGAGCCCGCCGAGGCTGTGCCCGCCTGAATCGATCCATCGGATAGCGCCGACCACCCAGCGCCGGCGGCTCCGGCGATAGGTATCCACCACCGCGGCAGCGGCCCCTGGCAGCATGACGTCATCGGCGCCCAGGAAGCCCAGCAACTCGCCCGACGAGTTGAAGGACCCCTTGTTGATGGCGTCGAAGATGCCGCTGTCCTTCCCCTGCATGACGCGCAGCCCGTAGCTGCGCGCGAGTTCGACCGTTCCATCGCTGCTGCCGCCATCGACGATGACGTGCTCGATCTCGATGTCGCGCGTCGCGTTCCGGCGAGCGGACTCGATGCATTCCTTCAGATAGTCGACGGCGTTCAGCGTCGGGGTCACGATTGTCACGATCATGGATGCAGCTCCGCGCCTGAGGCTGGTGTGTTCACGAGAACCGCGGCGAGTTCGCCACGTCCTGCCTCGCAGCGATCATCGGCAGGTGCTCGTCTTCAGCTGCGCCGGACTCTTCGGCTACCGGAATCCGGGTTACCGCGTTTTGCATCGCCCACATGGCTGCCTGGGTCCGATTCCTGACGCGGACCTTCCGCAGGATCGCCTTGACGTGGACCTTCACCGTGGCTTCGGCGATCTCGAGCTTGCGCGCGATCACCTTGTTGGATTCGCCCAGCATGAGCCCTTCGAGAATGCTCACCTCGCGGGCCGAAAGGCCCTGGAATGGCGAGCCGTCTGCCCGCCTTTGCACACCTTGGAGGAGGCGCTGCGGCTCGACCGCGATCTCGGAGAGCTGCGACAGAAGTTCGGGTGGAAAGACGGCGCCATTGGCAATGACGACTTCCAGTGACGTGATGAGATCCTGCGCCGAAATGGATTCGACGAGATAGCCCACTGCACCGAGCTGGATGGCACGACGCATCAGTTCGCGGCTGTCGCGGAGGGCGAGCGCCACGATCTTGGCGCTCTTGAACTGCCTTTTGATATCGCCGACGATCGAGCAGGACATGTCGTCGATCACGACGATGAAAAGATCGGGAATCTGCTGGCTGGTTTCCGGCCTGTAGAGATCACAACTCGTCGTTCTCTGGCTTACATGGAAGCGTGCGCCATCCAATAACTTCGTTATGCCTTCCCGAAGCAGGGCGTTGTCGCTCAGGACAGTGGTTTCGATGATTTCAGGCATCGGTACTCCCCTTTTACTCGGAACAAAACTGTTCTCAGCGAGCGCAACAGCGAGCATAAACTCGCCACTGCGTCGGCAAAAATATTACATCACGTTGTTAGAGAAACCTTCAGGTATGGTACGCTCGGTCTAATCAATCATGAGTACTGGGTGACGCAACAGGATGCGTGCAACCAGAAATTCATCGTTAATAATTAGTTCATTCGGATGCATTCGTCTTGTCGGGAAAATTACTATCCCGTCAGGATAATCCTTACAACGAAGCCTGTCCTTGGCCGCCGATTTCGATCTCGGGCGAGCGGTTTTCAGCCTGTCGGATCGACTTTGAGAATACGAAGCAGGTCCTTCGCGAGCACAGCCGCTTCGGTGCGGTTGCGGACGTTGAGCGTGCGCATCAACGCGGAGACGTGAATTTTCGCCGTTGGCTCGGCAATGTGGAGTGCCTGGGCGATTTCCCGGTTCGAAAGCCCATCAGCCAGCAGTGCCAGGACATCCTTCTGCCGGCGCGTCAGTCCGAACGGAGCCTGCTGCAGGCCGCTGCGGCGCTGCGGTGCTTCGCGAGCGCTATGCCCCTCTACCGAGGACCCGAATGACGTTAGCCCGCGTGGGACCGCGAGGCGTCCGGCGAGAACCTCCTGGACCGCCTCAACGATCTCATCATCTCGTTGCAATTTCGAAATGAAGCCGTGAAAACCTTCCGCGATATAGTGGAGGACCTGATCGAAGGTGCCGTTACTGGAGATGACGATATAACGCGTCGTCGTAGAGGCGCGCTTGAAGTCCCAGATGATCTGCGGTTCGGTGGAACCGGTCATGCGCAGGCTGACCAGTACGAGATGGATCGGCTGGTCTTCCATCAGGCGACGCATCAGGCCTTCGAAATCTGGAGCTTCCAGAAACTCGGCGTCCGGCAGCGCAGCCTGCAGGATCGTGCGCAGACCCGTGCGGTAAAGCGCATGTTCGTCGGCAACGAGGATCCTTGTCATGTCTGCGCCGCCGGTCTGCTCGCCTTTGCAACGAGGGACGCGACCGCGCGGATGGGCTCCGCTGGTCGCAGGCGGCCCTCAAGCGCAGGCTTCTGAGCCCCCGCGCAATGTCGTAGCGGCAACGGTTCTTCAAGTCGCTACGCTCTTCGGGAGATGTGGTTAGGTGTCGCTTGGCCATTATTGTTGCGGCCGCGCCAAGTTGAGTACTCCGCGCAGGGCCAAATGCGGCTGCTCAGCCCGCCGATGGCATAGCGACTACTGTCAGACGTCGAGAATCCAGCCATGACTGGCGCCATATCTGATGATGTCGAGGCGCGAGTGCAGCATTAGTTTCTTGCAGGCTCTGTAGCGGTAGGTTTCGACCGATTTGATGCCGAGGCCGACGCGCCGGGCGATCTCCTTATTGGAGTGGCCGACGGCGGCAAGGCGCAGGACCTGCGTCTCGCGGTAGGTCAGCGTGCCGTTCGCGGATGCGGCGGTCGCACCAGAGGCGGGGCAAAGCTTGCGAATCCATTCCGAGCGGAAGTCCTCCAGATCGGAATCGATGTAGACGCCGCCGCTCAGCACCGTTCTGATCGCCTGTGCGACCTTCTCGCTTGCCGAGGCTTTGAGGACATAGCCGCGAATGCCTATCCTAAGCGCCTTCTGGACATAGCTCGGCTCCTCGTAGTGGGTCAGCATGACGATTCGCGTGTCGGACGCTCCTTCGAGGATGCGCTCGGCCAACATCAGACCGCTCATGCCCGGCAAGCCCATGTCGAGGACGACAATGTCGGGGCTTTGGTCGCGGACGAGCGCAAGCGCCTCGGATGCGCAAGTTGCCGTTCCGACGAGTTCGAGATCGGGCAAACCGAGCACGAGGGCCTGCAGGCCGGCGAGAACAACCGGGTGGTCGTCGACCAGGATGAGACGTGCCATCATGATGGGGCACTTCCATGCAAGCCGCACGCCAATGGAGCAGTTGCCGTGACGATCGTGCCCTTGCCGAAACGCGGGCTGATCGCCAATGTCCCGCCAATGTCGGCCAGGCGTTGGCGCATTCCGCGGAGTCCGATGCCGGCGTCACTCCCTTCCGGTTCCGTCGCTTCCGCAGAAAAGCCGATGCCATCGTCGGCTATCGTCAGCGAGACTGAGCGATCGGTAAATTCCAGGATGACATCGACCCTCCGTGCGCCGAGCGCGTGCTTGAGCACGTTCGTCAGGGCTTCCTGAGCCACTCGATACAGCGCGTTCTCGACGTCGATTGGCAACGGGTCTGGCTCGCTTCCTTTCTTCTTGAACGAGAAGCCGAGTCTGCCATCGGCCGCGACAGATGCCACCATGGATTCGATGGCGCGATAGAAGCCGAGCTCTTCGATGATGCGAGGCCGCCCGTTGACGACGGCATGATGGATCTTGCGCCCGATCCCGGCGACGTGCTCGGCAATTTCGTCGAGACGCTTTTTTGCGGACCCTTTCGCGCCATCCTGCAGGGCTCGCAGTTCCGCAAGGACGAGGGCCATCTCCTGCCCGGCATGATCATGCAGGTCCCGGGCGATGCGTTCGCGCTCGTCACAGCGGATGTGGTTGATCTCGTCCTGCAGTTCGTGCGTTCGCGCCTCCACGACGCGCAGCGCTTCAGCGACGAAGCAATATTGCTCGACCAGCCGCAGGCGGTCGCTGCGCAATTCGTCGAACTGCTGCACGGCAACGCGTTGCTGCCGCTCCGCCGTCAGGCGCCGTATCCGCTCCGCGGCCGCGGAAAACCGTGTGTCGAGCACTGGGAACAGACGTAGCAGAAGCGTGGCCGGGCGGTTTCGGCGTCGGGGGACCAGCACGTTGCCGAAGCAGCGATAGTCGACTGCGCCATCCGGGCCATCAAAACTGACCCGTTCGATCAATGGTTGGCGCGAGCCAGAGCAGGCGCGAAGATAGGTCTGCAAGGTCTCGGCGCCGCCCGCGCACAGATCGAGAAGCGAGGATATCGAGTTCGTGGGATGGAGAAGCTGGCTAGCGGCGCGATTGAACGCGTGGACGCTTCCATCGCTCAAGGCGATGACCGACGGCTCGAGATAGGTCTCGAGGTCTAGTTCATGCCGAAGCTGGAGATGCATCATCTCGGAAGTATTCCCTCGTATCGGGGCCCAGTTCCGTTCGCTTCAGATGAAGGACGACGCGGCAGCCAGGGGCGCCTCTGGCGATCGTTTGCTCGAGATCCACCGCAGCGTATCCGACCGTGTTGGCGGCCATCCGGCCGAAGATGTTCGAGGTCAGCATGCAGAGGGAAGGGTGGTTCGCAGCAGCCTTACCGAGAGGGCAGGCGCCATTACCAAATACGACGCGGTCCTCGTCTTGCTCGATCAAAGAAAAATTCCCGCCTGCGCGGTTCTTCAGATCGATCAGAACCTCGATCAGCTGATTGCGGTTGAGGTTTTGGGTGCCCAGCGCAGTCTTGTATTGCTTCTCGATATCGGCTCCCAACCGCGCGGCGATGCTGCTGACATAGACGCAGGCATCCTCGACTCCCGCTATGGTCTCCAACAGCTCCGCCATGTTGGCGACCAGCGCGTTGAAAAGACCATGGTGGTCGAATTCGATGTCAAGCGAGCCGATGCTCGGCGACGTCACGTTTGTGGCCGATGGAGTCACGAGGACTGGCCCTCCTGAATTGGGGGCGCCTTAGTAAAGGCGACCCGGGGTGATGTGCGTTTCGGATCGTTTACATTGGAGAGGCATCGAGCTCCTTCGTTGTCATGTTGTTCGGTTATGTCCGGCTTTCGCCTATTTCGCTGTCAGCCGCCTCAAGATTCAAAGTTTGAATTCATCTGAGGAGAAATAAAATATTTAGATTTAATAATCTATAAGAACCTATGCTGCATCAGCATTCCATAATTAAAATAGAATAATTGATACTTAATCGGTTAGTTTTTTGATTTTCTTATCACGTTTTAGTGAAGCCTGTGGCTTCGCGACGACATCGTCGATCCTTGCCTCAATCAGGCAAGTTAAAAAGATACTTGAAGGCGATTTTAGGTGGAGCAGACGGGGTAAACTGAACGCGGTCTCCAGGCTCAGAATGCGCATCTTCAACCCGATAATAGCATCTTATTGGGCGTCTGTCTGCCGGAATCTGAACGAACCTGTATCGGTACGATTTTCTACAACGTGAATTCTAATATAGGTTGTATCACTGGCGGCGAACCGACTGTCCCGAGGGTATGAAAAATCCAGATGGAGATAGCAACGGAGAAAATAGATTATAGATTCTAAAATATTCGAGTTTATTTCTAATTCAATTCGAAAATATTCGATAGCTTTTATTACAATTCTCCGAGCGGGGAGATGGAAATTGTACAGCCTCGATGTTGACGGCAGCCGCCGAGGAGGGCGAAATTTCGAGATGGATTGTTCCATATTGAACTTGTGATGACAACGGTATTCGGAATGGCAGTCTTTTACGAAGACCGGGATGATCGGCGCGACCAGGCTGCTATTTTCGCGGTTGGGCGAGTTGAGGTGCCGAATTGATCGCGATGCCGCTGCATTTTTGTGAACGGTCGTTCACGTTCGCCGTTTCATACGTCAATCATGAAGCGGGTGGGGCCCGATCGAACTCGGTGGTAAATCGGCACATCGACCAGCTTTCTAAGCTGACGCCAGGCAAACGGCAGGAAGCTTTGCTGGGAGCTGGATCGTGGTGGCGCAGTCCTCGGCCAGAGCCAGAAAGGCGAACTCCCGACGCATGGCCGACTCCTGCCTCAGAGTTCGGGATTCCTGATGGCGATCAAGGATTTCGGCAGGAACAACACGTTCTCCGTCAGGATCTCGGCATCGGGAAAGAGCTCGGCGAGCTGCGCTCGATCGAGCATCGAGGTTCCTTCGACGATCTGCATGGCGTGGTCGAGCGAGGTCGCCTTCGCATAGAAGCCGCGTGACTTGCTCGACACCAGCCGCCGCTGCAGCGGCTGCGGCAGCCAGTGCATGATTGGTGCGTTGCTGTGCGGGTCGAGCGGAAACCAGAAGTTCGGCGTCTGGACGTAATAGTTCGGAGCCAGTCGCCTGATCTCGGCTGCGACGCGCTTCATGTCGGCCCAGCGGCCGACATGCTCGATCAACGAGTTGGAGTGGACGAAATCAAAGTTCAGATCGGCGAATTGCGCGACATCCCGCGCATCTCCCTGGACGACATGGAAGCGCGGGTCGGGTGACGGCTCCTTGGCCTCGATGTTCAGGAGCCAGATCTCGACACCCGAATCCGGAAGATCGAACTGCCAGTAGTCGGCGTCTCCGCCCATGTCGAGAATCCGGCACGAGCCCCGCTTCTTCATCACGGCATCGATGATCGGGCGGACATGAGTTCTGAACCGCTCCTCGCGGAATTGCGAGCGCCGGAACGACCGCGGGATCATGTTCATGAGCTCTTGGCCTCGTAATGCCATGCCGGTTCTGAGGACATGATCCTAGCGAGGATCATTCCGCCGACAGCCCGGTCCGACGACTGAGCCGCTTGGGCTTGTGGACTAAGCCGTTCTGGGCAGAGGGCAGGCCTACTCGGGACGGACGAGCCGGCCGCTCGCTTCCTGGCCAAGGCTGCGGAAGGTTTCGTAAGAGATCGGCTCATGCCCCCAGATGAAGAAGGGTGCGCTTGTCGGCTGGCGCAGCACATAGGTGTTGCGGTTGAACTGGTTGCCGCCTGTTTCGATGACCCCGAAATTCGGATTCGAAGGCGTGACGTCGCTGGCCCCGCCGGACAGGCCGGTCTCGCCCTCATAGACGATCTCGTTGTCGTGCACCGCGTTGCGGGCCGTCCGGTAGAGCAGCGGGCCCGGTCCGTTTCCCCGCTGGGATTGATCCACCCGTTCGCGACCCTGATCGACGATGACGATCCCGCTGCTGCCGTCGGCGACGGTGACAATGTTGCCATAGACGCGCACGCCCTCCGACGCTGCGATCTGGATGCCGGCGCCCCACAGCCAGAAGCTGCCCTGCTGGCCGCCACGTCCGGTTCCGTTCAGGCGAACGATGTTGTTGCGGATGATGGCATCGAAGCTGATCTCGTAGAAGATTCCGGCATCCGAATTGCGCTCGACGAGGTTGTTCTCGAATAGCACGTTACGGCAGTCGACATCGCACCACAGTCCCGAGCCGTAATTGTCGTGCACATGGTTGCCGCGCAGCGTCAGGCGCTCGACCTTGCCTGCCTTGACGCCGCCGGCCTCCCAGGCGCCGTCGAAGCCGTGGATGTTGTTCTCGTAGATCTCGTTGTCTTCGATCAGGACGTCGGCGCCGTTCGGCGAGATGCCGAGCTGGCCGTTGTGATGAATCTTGTTGTTGCGAACGATGCTCCGATCGCCGGTCGCTATTCCAGAGCCGCTGTTGAAACGGACCTCGTTGCCTTCGATCACCCAATCGGTGGCGCGCGGATTCTCGTCGCCGAAGATCGCGCCCTGCTGGGCCGGCGTTGCATATTTTTCGACGATCAGGCCTTTGACGGTGACGCCGCGCGCCCCGCCGTTGTTGATCGCATAGAGCTGCCGCGTCCTCTCCAAGGTGCGACCGCGCGGATCATCGGCGAGATAGCTCAAGCCCGTTACGGCGTCGGAGTAGACTCGTCCGGACTGCAGATCGGCGCGCTCGGTGACCGGCTCCAGGGGGTGGCCATCGAGGAAGAAGCGCAGCGGATCGTTGCAGCGGGCTCGATGGGGCAGGCAGGTGCCGAACGGCTTGACCTGCAACTTCGACGCGGCGGTCACCCAGAAGGCTCCCTGCCTGCGAATGCCTGTGACCAGCTCGGAGCCGTTCAGAATGGCGCTGGGCTGACCGACGAAGGCTTGCCGGTCTTTGGGCACGATCTGCTGGGCTCGGTGAACGCCGGCCGCGATGCAGAACATGGCTCCCGGCGGGGCCTTGTCGACGAGAGCCTGGATGGAGTCGCCGAGCGGAACCAGGATCGAGCCGGGCGGACAAGGGGCATTCTCGGCAGCTTCGGAGGGAGGGCTGCCCAGCAGTGCCAACGCCCCGAGGAGAGCTGCGCCGGCAATGCGCGCGCGCTTGCCACCCCCTCGCCCGAAGCGAGCAGGCGCTTCGACGACATGCCAGGCGCGATAAACCATCAGCGAACCGAAGCCGATGCCGAACAGGATCCAGAAGGGAATGCCGAGCATTGGCCCCTCGAGCGCGACGTCGAAGGAGGCGTCGATGACGATTGCGGAGAGATAGCAGACCAGGAAGATGAAATAGCGCGCCCAGTCGAGATCGCCGCGCCGCCAGGCGATGTGGGCGGCCCGCAGCAGCGCTATGATCCAGGTCCCTATCGTCAGGAGCCAGAGCGTCAGCCCGGGCACGCCACCCCTGCCGAGATAGGTCATATGCACATTGTGCGGGCTGCGCAGGACCGGACCGCCGAGTTCGAGTCCGACCACGAAGCCGTCTGCCAGCGCCAGATTGATGCCGAATCCCTTGCCGGTCCAGAAATAGGGTCCGTGGAATGTGTAGTCGCGGATGGCCGTCCACCATCCCAGTCGCCATTTCTTGGTGCCATCGAGATTGTTCGCGTCGTTCGATGAGGCGATGCTCGTGACGTTGTCGATCACGGCCCGGGCGCTGATCGGCCGCTCACCCCTCGGCACGTCGATCTCGAAATTGATCGCGTAGGCGACGAGCAAGGCGAGCGCGAGCGCGCAGGCGATGCCGGCGAGGCGGCTGATCTGGCCGGTCAGAAGCATGGCCAGGGTCAGCGGTAGCAGCAGCGCGAGCATGCCGCCACGGTTTTGGCTCGCGACGAGCAGGGTTGCGCTCAGGGCGATCCAGAACCAGACCCGTCCCGTCTTGCAAAGCCCGACGAGGACGAGGACGAGCGCGCCGCACAGATGCGTTGCGAGTTCGCCCGGACGCACAGAGAGGAGGTCGACATCCTGGCCGGGGAGTCTGGGGAGCGAGTCGCCGAAGAACCGCGCGACGAGGTAAAGGAAGAATGCGGTGGGGACGAGCACGCGTGCGTGGATCCGGAAGTAGCCGACGATCTGTGCGATCCGGGCCGGACGCTCGACGATCAGGGCGGCGACGATGAAGGCGAAGCCGGCATAGAGCGCGACCGCACCGTCCCGCAGCGCATCGACCCCATAAGTTCCGATACCCTGCAAGACCCGCAGCAGAACCCAGGCCATGAGCAGTGCCGCGCAGATCGCTGGCACGGTCGTCAGCAGTACCGTCGAGCAGCCCGACGCCAAGAATGCCAGGAAGCCGAGCGCGAACAGAATCTCGCCCACGAAAAGGGGAGGCACGCCGAGATAGGCGAAGCTCTTGCCGATGACGATATAGCCGGCGAAGCCTAGCGCGAGGATCGGCAGATAGCGATCGGTCGCCCGGCGGTCGGCCGCGCCGCCAGCCGGTGTTCGTGACATCACTTTCACCATCCGCCCTCGCTCTATGCGGCATCGGCTGTCGCGAGAGGAGGGTACCGCTCGGCCACGTCGAAGCAGGCTGGGCATTCGAGGTAGCCAAGCCGGCAAGGAGGGCGCTTCACCACCTTTTGGGCAGTCCCTATGCCCAGAGCCGCAGGCGCGATGACGCCGCTAGACTTCGTACCGTGAAGATGCGGCCGGGCGATCGCCAGCGGAGGCTCGATGACATGCAGCGCGCGGCCAGGATCGGCTGGGTGTTCGGCCTCCGGAGGCAGGACAGGCCCGGCGGCAAGCCATGGGCGGGCATGAGAGCGCGTCTTCAAGCGATGCTCGATCCGGCGCTGTCCTTCGGCGACCAGGCGCTGTCCAGCGCCTGCAATTTCCTGACGACCATCCTGCTCGCCCGCGCGCTGGGCCTCGAGGCCTTCGGCCTTTACACGATGGTCTGGCTCGCGCTGTATCTCGCGATGAGCCTTCAGCTCGGCCTCATCGTCAGCCCGATGATGAGCATCGGCACGAAAGAGCAGGGGGCTGAGGCCGAGGCCTACTACACCGTCGTCTTCCTCCATCAGGCCGGCTATGTCGTCGTCGCGACCGGCGCGATCTTTGCCGCTCTGATGCTTGCAGCGGGCGCCGCCTCGCCTCTCGCCGAGGTCGCATTGCCGGGTTCGATGGCCGCAGCCTCCTATCTGACGCAGGATTTCCTCCGGCGTTATTTGTTCGCCCGCCGACGGCCTGCGGGAATTCTGCTGATCGACGCCATCAATCAATTCCTGAAGCTCGGGGCTCTCGCAGTCCTCTGGCAGGCAGGGATGATCAGCGTCGCCAATGCCCTATGGGCCGTTGCTGGTGCAGCGGCGGTCTCGACGCTCTGCGGCCTGACCCTATCGGGGCCTCTCCTGTGGAAGCCGCAAATCCTGGCCAGCGTCACAGGGCGGCAATGGCGGTCGGCCCGCTGGCTCGTGCTCACCGGCTCCGTGCAATGGGTGCTCAGCTACAGTGGCCTTCTGGTGACGGCCGGCCTATTCGGGCCGAAGGTACTTGGTGCGCTGAGGGCGGCGCAGAGCCTGCTCGCCGTCCTCAACGTCGTGCGCGAGGCGCTGGAGAACATCGTCCCGCCGATGGCCGGCAAAGCCTTCGCACAGGGCGGCATGCCCGGTCTTCACAGAACCCTCGGCCGCGCCATGTTGTTCGCCGGCCTGACCGGTGCCGCGGTGGTCCTCGGCCTCGGGCTGTTCGGCCCCTGGCTGCTGCACCAGCTCTACGGCGGGGAGATCCTCGAATTCGACTGGGTGATCATCTGGTATTCCTTCGCATTTCCGATGGCGCTGATGAGCCTGGTCCTTGGCTGCGCCTTCCGGGCGCTGGAGCGTACGCGGCCGGTCTTCATCGCAGCGCTCGTTGGAGGCTGCTTCAGCCTGCTGGCGGTCTATCCGGCCGCGCTCTTCTTCGGCGTGGCGGGGTTGATCGCCGTGACGCTTCTATCGGAGCTCGCTGCTCTGCTCGTCCTGGTGATGCTCGCGCTCCGGATACCGGGTTTGCTGGCAAGCCGGCCGATCGCTTCGGCGCGCGCGCGCATGGTGACGGCGTCGTCGCCATGATGCCGCTACCGCCCTCTCAGGTGCATCTCTGGTGCTGTCGTGTCGATTGCAGCGCGGCAGAGGCGGCGGAGCGGCGCGGGATTCTCTCCGATGACGAGCGCACCCGTGCCGACCGCTTCCACGACACGAAAGCACGGGTCGCATTCGTCGTGGCGCGGAATTGGCTGCGGCGCGTCCTTGGACTCTACACGCCCATCCCGCCGCCGCAGATCCGCTTCGGTGAAACAGCGTTCGGCAAGCCGTTTCTTGCGAACGATGGGGACGGATCGCGTCTCGCCTTCAATCTCAGCCATTCCGGAGAACTCGCGATCGTCGCGGTGGCGGACGGGATTTCGGTCGGCATTGACATAGAGCGCATCCGGCCGATTTCGGCCGACCTGTTGGCGGGGTGCCTTGCGCCGCGGGAACTCGCAAGCCTTTCGGCTCTGGCGCCGACGCTGCGAGAGGAATCCTTCATTCGCTGCTGGACGCGCAAGGAAGCCTGCCTGAAAGCGATCGGCATCGGCCTCAACGGCTCGCCGGCAAATTTCGAGGTTTCGTTCGATCCGTTCGGGGCGCGGCTTTTGACGGTAGGGTCCGACCCAATCGAGGCCGAACGCTGGCAGCTCGTCGATCTGGAGCCGGCACCAGGCTATTGCGGCACATTGGCTGCGCGGCAGCGCGGCTGGTCGCCCATTTGGATGGCTCGGCCGTAATCCTCGAGAGCGAGGAAGGCTTGCCGTCAACTCCGATCCTGGCGCGTGGCTTCGACGATCCGTTCAGCCATAGTCCTTGAGCCGGCTTCGGAGAACGCTCCCTCGTGACCTTCGCCATCGACGGCGAAGCAGGGCGTGTCGGGGGCGAGATGGCCGACCCAGCCCAGGGTGGCGTCCGGTGGCCAGCCGGGCGGGATCGCGCCGCTCCGGAAGACCAGCACGCGGCCGCCATAGCTCGGCAGCGCATAGCGTTGGATCAGGGCCTCGAGTTCATCGGTCGTCCGCCAGAAATCGGCCTCGTCGATGGCCTCTTCTTCCGGGCGCCAGAAGAACAGCCGCTTGGCCTGCCGGATGGCTGCGGTTGATTGCAGCCAGAACGACATCCGCGTCACAAAGCTCCGCGGCCCGGCCTGCCAGAACCGCTTGGCGAAGCGGCCTGCACGTCTCAGCCTGAAGCGCAGGCGCGCGCTGTAGGGCTGTCGCCGGAAATAGCCGGGTGCCCAGCAGTCGATCAGGACCACGAGATCGACCGACTTCCCGCTCGCTATAAGTTGCTTCGCCACTTCGACGGCGATCACGCCGGATCTACAGAAGCCCGCGAGCCGGTAGCGACCCTCCGGCTTGGTCGCGATGATCGCCTCGCAATAGGCTGCTGCGAGCTGCTCGATCGAGCTCGGCGCCGCGCCGTTCACCAGCGGATCGAGCAGCTGCAGGGCGGCAAAGGGCTGATCGGGCCCCAGCTCATGCGACAACGGCCGGTACAGCCTCAGATTATGGGCGGTATGGTTCAGTGCGAACAAGATCGGCTGCGTGCCGGCCTGCTGTAGCCAGGTCCGGCGCAGCGCCGTCGCATCGATTACAGGTGGTGCCGCCGGAGTAGCCGGCAGCCAGAGTGGAGAGGCGATCGGCAAGGAGGTTGGTGCGGGCCGCGGCAGCCGCGCGGTCGGGTTGGCGACGAGCGCCTCCGCCAGGTTTTCGAACTGCGCCGCAAGTTCGCTTGCGGTCGCTTCGTCATAGAGGTCGCGATGATACTCGCAGGTGAGGCGCCAGCCTTCCTCGCGCTCGACGAGGATGAAGTTGAGATCGTAGAGCGCGCCGGGCAGAGGCGAGGGAATTCCCGACAATTGGAAGCTGTCATTGGCGAGTTCGCCGATGAAGGCGCGCTGGACGATGAAATTGATCGAGATCGGCGGTCGGTCGCCGTTGCTCGGCAGCAGTGCTGCGAGCCTGCCGAACGGCCATTGATGATGATCGACCGCCTCCTCGAACGTGTCGCGGGCTGACTGACAGAGATCAAGGAAACTTTGCTCCTCGGAGACCCTGGTCCGCAGCACCAGCGTGTTGACGAAGGGACCGACGATCGCCTCCAGCTCGACATCGTCGCGGTTAGCCATCTGCGTGCTCAGCACGATGTCGGAGGCACCAGTGCGCTGCCGAATTAGGGTCAGGAGAACGGCGTAGGCCGCTGAAAAGAAGGTCGTACCCTCCCTGCGAGCCAGATCGGCCAGCCCTGAGGTCAAGGCGCGCGGAAGCAGCCGTGAGAGCGAGGCGCCGTTCGTGCTTCGCGTCGAAGGCTGCTGGCGATCGCCCCGCACTTCGACGATGGGCAGATCGGCGAGCTGGCGCTGCCAGTAAGCTTCTTCCCGCGCGAGCCCGCCGCCGGCCATGCCGTCATGGCTTCCCTCGGCGAAGTCTGAATATTGGAGAGGGAGCTCGGCGAGGACCGGTTCGCGGCCTCGGCCGAGCGCCTGATAGGCCGCGACGAAATCCTTGGCGATGAGGCCCATCGACCAGCCGTCGCTGACGATGTGGTGGGCGACGACCAGGATCACAGCCTCGGCGCGGCTCTTGCGCAGCAATGTCGCCCGCAGCAGCGGAGCTTCGCCAAGATTGAAGCGTGTGCATGCCTCACCTTGGGCGATGCGATCAGCCTCCCTGGTCCGATCCGCCTCAGGCAGGCCGGACAGGTCGATCTCTGGCAGCTTGAAAGCAACCTGTTCGGCGATCGCCTGGACCGGGCGGCCATCCTCCAGCCGGATCGCCGTCCGCAGGGATTCGTGGCGGCTGAGGATCGCCTGGAACGCGTCCTGCGCCAGGGACGCGTCCAGATGCCCGCGGATCCGCCATTTCACAGCGATGTTGAGCGCCGGCGTGCCCGGATCCTTGGCGTCGATCTCCCAGTAGCGCTCCTGTGCCGACGAGCACCGCGCCGTCGCGAGGATATGATCCGGTTCGTGGATATGGGGTTCGGGTTCGCGCGTGAACTGGTTTGCCATGGCCTCGTTCACCTTCTCTCGCGCTGTGAGACGGCACTCGGCTCACCTGGCTGCGCGCCATCGCGCGGGCGCCGCCACGGCCGCTTCCAGAACGTCGCGGCAGGGGCGCTGACTTCAGAGATGGCCTCGTCGGGAAGCGCCGCCGCGACGGCAGCGATCGTCCGGTTCCGGAAGAAATCCCGGGCCGCGACCTTGAAGCCTTCGCGACGGGCGCGGCTGGTGATCTGGAAGATGCTGAGGGAATCGGCGCCGAGGTCGAACAGATCGTCGTCGACGCCGATATCCTCGCGGCGCAGCACCTCGGCCCAGATGCGGATCAGGGTCTCCTCGACGGAGGTTCGCGGCATGGCCTTGTCAGCCTTCGCCGGCGCGCTCTGGGCATCAGGCGCCGGCAGCGCGGCGCGATCGAGCTTTCCGCTCGGGTTCAGCGGCAGGGCCGGCAGGCCGACCCAGGCGGTTGGGACCATGTAGTCCGGCAATTCCTGCGCTAGCGCAGCCCGTAATTCGGCCGGCGGCGGACTGTCCGCACCGGTGACATAATAGCAGACCAGCCGTGCCTCGCCGGGCATGTCCTCGCGCAGGATCACGGCGGAGACGATGCCGGCCTTGCGGGCGAGGACGGCCTCGATCTCGCCGGGCTCGATGCGGAAGCCGCGCAGCTTCACCTGATGGTCGAGGCGCCCGAGATGCAGGATGCGGCCATCGGGAAGATATTTGGCACGATCGCCGGTGCGGTAGGCCTTGGCGCTCGTGGCGGGATCGACCGGATTGGCGATGAAGCTCGTCGCGGTGAGCTTCGGATTGTTGGCATAGCCGCGCGCCAGGCCTGTACCGCCGATCAGAAGTTCGCCAGGGATGCCGACGCCGACCGGCTCGTTGTTGCCGTCGACGATGTAGAACTGCGTGTTGGCGATCGGCAGGCCGATCGTGACGACCTCGTCCTCCGGCTGAATGCGGGCGACCGAGGACCAGATCGTGGTCTCGGTCGGGCCGTACATGTTCCAGAGTTCGCCGCCACCTTCGAGCAGCTTGCGCGCAAGGTCGAGCGGCAGCGCTTCGCCGCCGCAGAGCATGCGCAGGCCCGGCCGCGAGCGGAAGCCGGCTTCGAGCAGCAGGCGCCAGGTCATTGGCGTCGCCTGCAGCACGCTGGCGCCACTCTGCTGCAGCCGTGCCAGCAACTCGGCGCCGTCCTTGGCCTCGTCCGCGGTCGCGATCGCGATCCGGCCGCCCTGGATCAGTGGCAGCAGCAGTTCCAGCGCGGCGATATCGAAGGTCACCGTCGTGACGGCGAGCATCGTATCCGAGCTGGCAAAGCCGGGCTCGCGCGCCATCGCGAACAGCAGATTGGCCAGCCCGCCATGGGTGACTTCGACGCCCTTCGGCGCTCCGGTCGAGCCCGAGGTGTAGATCACATAGGCGAGGTGACTGGGCGCGATCGTCGTCGTCCTGATCCCGGCGAGGTTGGCCGTGGTCTGGTCGACATCGATCAGCATGACGCTCTCGTCCGGCTCGACGATGGCCGGGTGGAGCGGGCCGGCGGTCAGGACAGCGACGGCCTCGGAGTCCCGCAGGATCCGCTGGATGCGCGCTTTCGGCATGACGGGATCGAGCGGCACATAGGGGAAGCCGGCCTTGAGGGCTCCCAGCATGCCGGCAACGAGCGCCGGCGAACGTTCGATCAGCAGGCCGATGCGGCTTTCGGGTGCATCGACACGGGCCGTCAGCTCGGCCGCGATCCGGTCGGCCCAGGCGTTCAGAGTGGCATAGGAGAGCTGCTGGTCGCCGCATGAGACGGCGATCGCCTCGGGCTGCTGATGAACCTGCCGTTCGAAGGCCTGGATCGCGCCGTCGTCGAGTTGGAGCGCAACCTGCGTGTCGTTGATCTCGGAGACGAGGCGCTGGCGCTCGTCGCCGTCGATCAGCGGCATCGCTGCGATGATCGTGTCGGGGTTGGCGACGAAGGCGGCGAGCAGCGTCCGGTAATGGCCGAGCCAGCGGTCGATGGTGGCCGCGTCGAAGAGATCGGCGCCATAGCAGCAGTCGATCCGCAGTCCCTCGTCGGATTCGCCGATGTTGAAATAGAGATCGAAGGTCGAGAACGCTTTCGGGTTAGGCTCGACACTTGCCTTGATATCGGGGCCAAAATTGAGATTGCCGGCGAGCCGCTCAAGGTTGAACTGCACCTCGACAAGCGGCAGCCGTCCGGACACCGGCGGGACACGCAGCCGCTTCAGCAGCGCGCCGAGCGTGAAGCTCTGATGGTCGTAGGCATCGAGAACGAGGCGCCCGACCTTGTCGAGATGGCTCGAGAACGGCTCGGCCGGATCGATCCCGCCGCGGATCGGCAGGAAGTTGACGCAGTGGCCGACCGGGGAGGGACCTTCGAGCAGAGATTGGCCGGCAGCGGGAACGCCGATGACGGGATCGCGCTGGCCGGAGAGCCGTAGCAGCAGCACCTGGAAGGCGGTGAAGAGCGTTGCGAAGAGCGTCCGCCGACGTTTGGCGCCCGCCGCCTTCACCTTGCGATAGAGCTCGGCGTCGATGAGGCTCGTGCGCGTGCCGCCACGGAAGCTGCGCTGAGCTTGCCGCGGCCGATCGGCCGGCAGTTCGAGCGGGGCCGGAAGCTCCGCAAACATACCGGTCCAGTAGGTCGCGGCTTCTGCCGTGCGCGCGTCCTGATGGGTCAAAGTCGCGTATTCCGCAAACGGCATTGGCGCCGTCAGAGAGTCGACGCCGGAGCGGTAAGCCGTCGCGATCTCGTCGAGCAGGACGTTTGTCGACCAGCCGTCGCAGACGATGTGATGGGCCGACAGGATCAGCACATGCTTTTGCTCGGCGAGCCGGATGATCTCGGCTTCCGCCACCGGCCCCTGCACGAGGTCGTAGGGGCGGCTCGCATAGGCTTCGATCCGGGTCTGCAAGGTGGCTTGCGGATCGGGCTCGCTGCGCAGGTCGCTGATGGCGACCGGGAAGGCCCCCGACGGAGAAATCCGCATCGTCTCGCCGTCAGGCGAGAACCGCGCGTTGAGGATCGCGTGCCTCGCCGCGACCTGCCTGACCGTCTCGGCGAGGCGGAGCGCATCAATGTCGCCTTCGAGCGTCAGGCTGACGGATTCGTTGAAGGCTGCGCTGGCCTCGGGGCCGGTCTGGTCCGACAGCCAGATTTCGCTCTGGGCTTCGGTCAGAGGAAGCTCGATCTCCGGTGGCCCGATGGGGGTATCCGACGGACGGATTTCGGTTGTCCCTCCGGGCAACATGCCGTCCCGGCGCATGAGGTCCAGGCTGTCCTCGAAGGCGGCGATGATCGCTGCGATCTCGGCATCGCCGTGTTGGGTCGTCAGGAAGCAGGGATAGTGCTCCTGGATGAAGATGCCGCGCGCCCGCAGATGGTAATGCAGCAGGCTGCCGAGCCGGTGGTCGCGCCCAGGCTTGAAATAGGCGACGCTGCCATAGCTCTCGATCGGCACGTCCCAGCCGACCCGTGCGAAGGCGCGCCGTAGCCCTTCGACGAGGCTCTGCATGCGCTGTGTCAGCGCCTCGTTTAGCGCCGGTCCCTTTTCCTTGACGTGCCTGAGAACGGCGACCGTCGCGGCCAGTGCCAGCGGATGCCTGACGAAGGTTCCGGCGAAGAAGGTGACGCCGACCTCGGGCAGGCTGTCGTCGCCGAAGCTCCAGGCACCGCCGTCGAGCGCATCCATGAAGCGCGGAGTGCCCGCCAACAGGCCGACGGGCAAGCCGCCGCCGACGACCTTGCCGTAGGTCGCGAGGTCCGGCTTGATGCCGAGCAAAGCCTGCACGCCGGCGGGATGGACCCGGAAGCCGGTGACGACCTCGTCGAGGACCAGCGTTGTGCCGGCTTGCTCGGTAATGGCGCGCAATTCCTTGAGGAAGGCGGCGGGGAGATAGCCCGGCCGGCGGCTCTGCACCGGCTCGACCAGCACCGCGGCGAGCTCATGCGCATGCTCGCGCAGCCAGGCGAGGCTCTCATCCGTGCCATAATCCAGGATCGTCATGCGTCCGACCGCATCCGCCGGAATACCCGGTGCCGCGGGCACCGAGCGATGCTGCTCGCCGACCCCGCGGACCAGGACTTCGTCGAACTGGCCGTGATAAGCGCCGGAAAAGGCTACGATCCGGTCGCGGCCGGTGACGGTCCGGGCGACGCGCATCGCAGCCATCACGGCCTCGGAGCCGGTGTTGCAGAATGCGACGCGGGCATGGCCGGTCAATTCGCAGAACAGTTGCGAGGCCTCATGCGCGAGCGGCGATTGCGGCCCGATAGCGAAGCCGTCCTTCAGTTGGGCCTGGACCGCCTCGACGACGAAATCCGGTGCGTGCCCGAAGGCGGTCTGGCCGTAGCCGTTGACGAGGTCGATATAGGCGTTGCCGTCGACATCCCAGATTCGGGCGCCCTTCGCCCGCGCGGAGACGATCGGGTAAACCATTTCCTTCCAGTCGGCGGCGAAGCCGGAGACGGTGCGCGGATCGGCCAGGACCGGGCGGTGCTGGTCCGCGAGGCGCTTCGAGGTCGCGGTCTTGTCGACATAGAATTTCGTCAGCCGGGCGATATGCGCGCGCTGGGTTTCGGTGAGCGCCTCGTTGCCCGTGCGGATCAGCGGCTTGAACCGCGCCGTCGAGCTCGCGGCGGTGCTGCTCGCTGCAGCGTGCGGAGCAGGCGCTGGCTGGGGCTGAACCGCCGGCGCGAGAGGCAGGGCAGGCGATGGCTGCGCTGCGGTTGCGATGGCCGGCGCCACAGCCTGGCCGCTTAGGGCCTGGAGCTGACGCTCCATCAGGCGCGACATCACGTCGAGCTGCTCGCGCATCAGCGCGTCCAGACCCGAGCCGGCCGGCTGCGCGCTGGCGGCTGCGGCAGCGGTCGTGACGGGAGCCGGCATGGCAGGCGAGGGCGCAACCGGCGCCGCCGCCTGAACGATCGCAGCCGGCTTCGGCATCTCCTGCGGGCAAAGCTCGGCGATGTGGCGCGTCACCTCGTCGACGCTCGGGAGGTCGTCGAGCAGTTGCCGGAAGCGGATCTGGATGCCGAATGTCGTCTGGAGGCCCTGCGCGGCCTGCGTCAGCAACAGGGAGTCGAAGCCGAGTTCGAGGAAGCTGGCGCCAGTCTCATCCGCGCCGAAAGACCGCCCCGACAGGTTCTCGAAGATCGCTGCGACCCGGCTGCCTAGGTCCGAACGGTCCAGGGGGATGTCGGTGTCAGTCTGGCGGTCCATGGCCGGTTCCTGCTCGGATTGAGTGGGAAGAGGTTGAACGGCGGCGACCGCAGGCAGGCTCGATGCGGCGGAGGCCGCTACGGCGGGGGCCTCGACCCAGTGCCGGCTGCGTTCGAATGGGTAGGTCGGGAGCGATACGCGCGCCGGTTTCCCGCCGGCCTGGTAGGCCGACCAATCGGGCGTGATCCCTGTGGTCCAGAGGCGTCCAAGTGCGGCAGCGAGCATGCCCTCGGCATCGCCCTGTGCATCGGGCAGACAGGAGATGGCCGCCCGCCCGGCGCCGGCACCCTGCAAGGCGAAACTCGCCAGCGCGGCGCCGGGCCCCACCTCGAGCAATACCGGAGAAATGCCGCGTGCCAGGGTAGTGATGCCATCGGCGAAGCGGACGGGTTCGCGTGCATGCCTCGCCCAATAGGAGGGGTCGGTCGTCTGTTCGGCGCTGGCCCAGTCACCGGTCACGCCCGAGATGTAGGGCAGCTCGGGCGCCTTGAGGTGGATTGCCGCGACCGCCTCGGTAAAGGGCGCGATCAACGGCTCGATCATGCCGGAGTGGAAGGCATGCGAGGTCTGCAGCCGGCGATGGGTTACACCGCGCCGCGCCAGCTCGGCTTCCAGAGCTTCGATCGGCTCGAACGGGCCTGAGAGCACGCTCATCCCCGGCGCGTTGATGGCCGCCACGCAGACGCCATCGTGCGCGAGCGCAGCGACCTCGGCATCGGGCAGGCGCACGGCCAGCATCGCGCCGCCTGGCAGTTCCTGCATCATGCGGCCGCGCTTGGCGACGAGCGACAGGGCGTCCTCGAGCGAGAAGACGCCGGCAAGGCAGGCGGCGGCGAATTCGCCGACGCTGTGGCCGATCATGGCGGAGGGCTGCAGGCCCCAGCTCATCAGCAGCTGCGCCAGCGCGTACTCGACTGTGAAGATTGCAGGCTGGGCGAGCAGCGTCGCCGACAGCCGCTCGGGATCGCCACCATTGCTCGGATAGAGCAGCTTGCGCAGGTCGAGCCCGAGCTCGGGCTTAAGCAATTCGCAGCACAGATCGATCGTGCGGCGGAAGACCGGCTCGCCCGCATAGAGCTCCCGCGCCATCTGCGGATATTGCGAGCCCTGTCCCGGGAACATGAAGACGAGATTGCCGGCGCCGGTCGCCGCGGCGGCGCGATCTGTGTTCTGCTTGCGCAGGGCGGCAGCGGCCTCGGTGTGGTTGCCGGCGACCACGGCGAGACGGTGAGGAAAGGGCCGTCGCCCCGTCTGCAAGGTGAAGGCGATGTCGGCTAGGTTCTGCTCGGGGCGGGCTTCGAGATGTTCCGCAAGCCTGTCCCGCGCCGCACCAAGTGCCGCCGGGCTACGCGCTGATAGTGTCAGGAGTTGATTGCGGCGGGCCGGAGCCTGCGCTTCGTTCACAGGCGGCTGTTCCAGTACGAGGTGGACATTGGTGCCGCCGACCCCGAAGGCGCTGACACCGGCGCGGCGTGGCCCGTCCTGGCCTGGCCAGTCCTGCCGATGGTCGGCGATGAAGAACGGGCTGCTCGGCAGCTCAAGCGCCGGGTTAGGTTGGGTGACGTGCAGGCTCGCCGGCAACACCCCGCTCTTCACCGCGAGCGATGCCTTGATCAGCCCGGCGACGCCTGCCGCGGCATCGAGATGGCCGATATTGGATTTGGCCGAGCCGAGCGCGCAGAAGCCACGGTCCTCCGTCGTCAGGCGGAAGGCGGCGGTGAGGCCGGCGACCTCGATCGGATCGCCCATCGGCGTGCCGGTACCGTGGCATTCGACATAGCCGATCGAGCGCGCGTCGACATCGGCGGCAGCATGGGCCATGGCGATCGCCGCGGCTTGGCCGTCGACGCTGGGGGCGGTGAAGCCGACCTTGCCCGCTCCATCATTGTTGACGCCGACACCGCGGATGACGGCGTAGATCTGGTCGCGATCCGCAACCGCATCCTCCAGCCGCTTCAGCACGACGAGGCCGGCGCCGCTGCCGAAGATCGTGCCATTGGCGCTGCTGTCGAAGGCGCGGCAATGACCGTCGGTCGAGACCATGCCGCCATCCTGGGCGAGATAGCCGCGCTGCTGCGGAAAGGTGATCGAGACGCCGCCTGCCAGCGCCATGTCGCAGCCATGGCCGAGCAGGTTCTGCACGGCCTGGGCGACCGCCAGCAGCGAGGTCGAGCAGGCGGACTGGACGGCGACGCAGGGGCCGGTCAGGCCGAGCTTGTAGCCGATGCGGGTCGCGGTGAAATCCGCGGCGGAGCCGACCAGCATCGGCAGGTTGCCGACCTGGAAACCCGAGGTGTAGTCGGCGATGGCCGCACGGTCGTGCAACAGGTTCTGCAGCAGATAGGTGCTGGAGGTGGCGCCGGCGAAGACGCCGATGCACTGGCCTGGCAATGCGGGGTCGTAGCCGGCGTCCTCGAGCGCTTCCCAGGCGCATTCCAGCAGCAGGCGCTGCTGCGGATCGGTGAGCGCCGCCTCGCGCGGCAGCATGCCGAAGAAGGGCGCATCGAACAGATCGACGCCGTCGAGGACGGGCCGCGCCGGAACGAAGTTCGGAAGCGCGCGCGTCGCTGCGTCGAAACTGTCCTCGAGCTCGGCGGGGGCGAACCGGGTGATCGATTCCACGCCATTGAGCAGGTTCCGCCAGAACGCTCCGATCGTCTGCGCGCCGGGAAACCGGCCGGCCATGCCGATGATGGCGATGGCGCGCTCGGGAAGCGGGTCAGTCATGAGAGCCGCCGATCGACACGCTTTCGGGGAATGGGGTGTTCAGGCCGCGTGAGCGCAATCCGCGCTCGCGCGCCGCGGCGAGGCTGCCGAGTACACTGGGCTTCTGCGGCGCCAGATGGCCGGCCAGGGCGCGCACATTCGGAAAGCGGTACAGGTCGACCAGGGCGAACCAGGGCAGGTCCCGGACCAGGCGCCGATGGAGCTCGGCGATCAGCAGCGAGTTGCCGCCGATATCGAAGAAGTTGTCGTCGATGCCGACAAGGTCGACCTGGCAGACTGCTGCAACGGCCTCCGCGAACCGCTGTTCCATCGGGTTGCGGGGCGCAGCGTAGGGGGCGGCGCTCTCCGGTCGCGCGCGCCCCGGCGCCGGTAGCGCGGCGCGATCGAGCTTGCCGTTCACGGTCAGGGGTATGTCGGGCACGAAGACGAAGGCCGCCGGCACCATGTGATCAGGCAGGATCTCGCCGAGATGGGCCTTCAGCGCAGCCGGCGCGGGACGCTCTGTATTGCCCGCAACGAGGTAGCCGACGAGACGCTCGTGCGCGTCATCGGACCGGAGCAGCACCGCGGCCTGCCTGATCGCGGGATGGGACATCAGCGCTGTCTCGATCTCTCCGAGCTCGACGCGAAAGCCCCGGATCTTCACCTGCTGGTCGGCCCGTCCGAGATACTCGTAGTCGTCCTCGTCGACCTGACGAGCGAGGTCGCCGGAGCGGTAAAGCCTGGCGCCTGGCTTCTGCGGGTGCGGCACGAAGCGCGTGGCGGTCAGCTCTGGTCTGTTCAGATAACCGCGGGCGAGCCCGGCTCCCGCAACGAAGATTTCGCCGATCTCGCCGCGCGGCACCGGCAGCATGGTCTCGCCATCGAGCAGGAGGATATCGAGGTCCGGGATCGGCCGGCCGATCAGGCTCGACCGCTGTTCGGTATCGGCGGAAGACAGGGGACGATAGCTGACATGCACCGTCGTTTCCGTGATTCCGTACATGTTGACGAGATGCGCATGCTCGCCGCGGCGCTGATACCAGCCGGCGAGGCGCCGCGGGTCCAGTGCCTCGCCGCCGAAGATGACGAGCCGCAGGGAAAGCCGGTCGCGCCCGCCGCGATCGTGATCGGAGCGATCGAGCGCGGCGAAGGCAGACGGCGTCTGGTTGAGCACCGTGACGCCCTCCTCGGCGAGCAGGCGCAGGAAGCCAACGGGGTCTCGCGTCGTGCTCTCCGGCACGATCACGAGACGCCCGCCGTGCAGCAGCGCCCCCCAGATCTCCCAGACCGAGAAATCAAACGATACGGAATGGAACAAGGTCCAGACATCGGCGGGTCGAAAGCCGAACCAGGCCTGCGTCGCGCTGAACAGCCGCGTAATGGCGGCGTGTTCGATGGCAACGCCCTTCGGCTTGCCGGTCGAGCCCGAGGTATAGATCACATAGGCGAGGTCATCGGCCGCCGCCGTACATCTCGGCGCCGGCTCATGCGTCGCGTGAGCCTCTTCGGAATGCTGCGGATCGAGCCGCTGCCGGCCGGCTGGCAGCCAGTCGAGATGTTCGGATGCGATGATGATCGAGGCGTCGGTATCCTCGACCATGAAAGCGAGGCGCTCGCCCGGATAGGCCGGGTCCAGCGGCAGATAGGCGGCGCCACTCTTCAGGATAGCGAGCAGCGCCACGATCAGGTCGAGAGAACGAGGCAGGCAAAGCCCGACGATCGTGCCTGGCCTTGCGCCCATGGCGGTCAGCCGGCCGGCCAGCCGCTCGGCGCGCTCGTCGAGTTCGGCATAGGACAGGCTGGCCACACCCAAGGAGAGTGCAACGGCGCGCGGTTGAGCAGCGACTTGCGCGGCGAAGAGGTCGACCACGGTCGTCGCTGCGGGTGGAGCGACTGCGATCCCGGACTTGTCGGCTCGCGGAGCTGCCGGCTGGACGGCACGTCGGCGCGAAGGTCCGGCGGGGTCGGGAGCAACGGACGGCCGTGACCCGCGACGAGCTGAAGGCTTGCGGGTGGCTTTCCTGTCGATGGTCTGTGTCATGCTGGTAGGCTATGCGCCGAGCCTGCACGACAAAATGGTGGCAGTCGGAGTAACGCCATCTCGCCACGGAGGCGGTAAAATCCACGCAAATGGAAGACGTTGGGCAGTCCCAGCCGGGCGAGGCGCGCCAAAAAGGGGGATGTCGGTGGACCGCGAACCTGCTTCAGGATCTCAGCCGGAAGTAGAGCCCCGAATAGGTCTCGACATGGCATTCCGGATGGAACGGCACGTCGAGCCTGCGTGCCTTCTCCCATGAATCCACGAGCTCATAGCCGAGCACGAGCAGGCCATCGATGAAGCGCGCACGTGCCGCGACGCTATAAGGACAGAACGAAACTTGGCCCGTTCGCGTGATGACGGACTGGATCGTGACGAAGGATTGTCGCATGTGGAGCGGCGTCCGCTGGACGATCACGTGCCGTGGACGTTTTCGCCATGCGTTCAGCCGCTCGTGTAGATAGTTTTCGGGCAGATATTGCAGCGAGCCAGCCGCGAGCAGGATGTCCATGCCGCAGCCGTCATCGACGGTGTTGGTGAAGCGCAAGCGCGGCGTGGGGTGCCGAGCCGATAGCGCCTGCCCGGCCTGGGTGATGTGGGGAAGGTCGAAGACGGTCCAGCGGAACTCGTCCGGGAAGGCGAGGTAGCGATCATACTGGCGAAAAGCGTGCCCGACATAGCCCCCCAGATCGAGCAGGGTCCGCGCGCCGTCGTCGAGCGCGCCGCGCAGCCACAACAGAACAGGGTACTCGGTCGCCGGCATCGGCTCGAAGCCGCCTGCCATGGTGGTGTAGTGGTCGATGTCGGCCATGGCGGTGTGGTCGAAGCCCGCGAGGCCGGCCGGAAGGGCGCGTTCGGCAGCCTGGAAACTGTCATATCGGCCGCTATTGCCGCAGTGATATCTGCCGGCGCGAAACCGGGCCTGGTAGAGCCGTTGGCGCAATTGGGCGATGCCGGGCCAACTGACCGAGGCCGTGCGGGCCGCCAGCCGCAGGTTTTGCTTCCAGGCGGCCATGACCGTCATCGATCAGGCCTCGCCCGCACGCGTCGTCCGGGGGCGGGCGCCCGGTCTGGACGGCTCCGCTTTGGCTGGTGGCAGGATCGCTGTCGCGCCGGAGGGCTCTGATCGCAGGGACAGCGCCCGCCCCAGCAGTCTCGCCGCGGGCTCTGCGAAGAGCACCGCCAGGGCAAGAAGTAGCAGGAGCACGGTCGATCTCAGGCGGCTTGGCGCGGATGTGTCTTGCGCAGTGACGGCGGGGCGAGGGGGCGGCGTCTCCTGCAGCGCAAGCCGCTGGGGGGCTCGCCTGGCCGGCGCTCCAAAGGCCGCTTTCGTGAGTTCGGCGCCTCCCTCGTCGACCGCGAGCCAATGTTTCGCGAAGGCAGCATGCCGGACCACCGGAAGCGACGGAGAGGGGCGCTCGCTGCCATGGCCTTCCCGGCTGTGCTTCTCCGAGCTCGTCAAGGATCTCTCCGTTTCAACAAGTGGAGTGTCTCCTCTGCTTCGCGGCTTTGGATCGGTCAGCCGGTCATAGAGAAGAGATCGGTCATTGCTGGCTGGCGAGACCGGTGAGCGACCGCATCGGTGTCTGTGCCTCTCCCCCTGGGATCCGACTTTCGATCGCGCGCGCTTTGGGAGCGACCTGGACGATGTCACCCGGTTGCAGCGAGGTTTCGAATTTCGCCTGGATCGTCACCGGTGTGAGGCCGGCCTGTCGCGTGATCTGGATGTCCCAATCCGCCGCCGCGCTGGATCCCTGACTCGCGACCAGCCTGCGACGCCGGCTTTCGGCGATCTCGCGCGCGGCCGGGAGGCTGCGCTCGACCTCGAGGATCTTCTGCCGCGTTTCCTGAAGCTCCAGGACGACGCGGCGCATATAGGTCGTGTCGAGCTCCCGCAGTCTCAGCATCAGCTCGCCGAGCGCCGTCTCGCTCTTGGCCAGCTCCGCCCGCAGGCGCGCCGCTTCGCCCTGCGTGCGGGCATAGTCGCGCTCGCGCTCGACCTGGACGGTGCGTAAGCCATGGCCGGTCGTCGCCAGCTTGTTGTATTCGCTCGATTGCTCGCGCGTCAGCTCGACCTGCCGCTCGACCAGTCGGGCTTGCTCGGTCAGGGCGGCCTTTTCGGACTGGAGCCGCGCGACCTGCTGGCTCAGCAATTCGCGCTCGCCCGCCTTTGCCCTACGCTGGAAGTCGAGGATTTCCTGCTCTCCGGCCAGAAGCTGGGCGTTTGCCGCAGCGCGCGCATCGGGGACGAGCTGTTTGACGTCGTCACGTTCCGCTTCGAGCCGCGCGCGCCTTGCCATCAACGTCTGGAGCGACGTGTTGAGCAGGTTCTCACGTTCGTCCGCGAGCAGAAGTTCGGATTTGAGCACGGCGAGCGACTCGTCGCCGACACGATAGCCGCCGGCAAGTGCGACGGCTCCCAGGATATTGAGCCCGTGCCGGAACGGATAGGTTCCCGGCGAGCGTACCTCGCCCATGATGTAGATCGGCTTCAGCTCGGCCACCCGCAAGCTGACGACGGCATCCTTGAGATAGCCGTCCATCAGCGCGCTGCGGATCCGCGCTTCCGCTTCCATTGCCGTGAGCCCCGCAACCCTGATGCGCCCGGCCAGGGGCATGTTGACCATGCCCGATCCATCGAGCACGAAGTCTCCGGAAAGATCCGTCTGGCCGAAGACCGAGATCGTGACCTTGTCACCGATCGAGAGGGTCTCGGCGGCTTCGCGCTCCGCGGCCGACAGCGTCGGCGCCATGAAGAGCACAAAGGCGCAGAGCACCAGAACGAAGTGCCAGAGGTAGTATGATCCCGATCGGCCGGCACCGGCCGGCACTCTGGAGGCCGGGCGAGAAGCCCAGTGGTGAATCGCTGCGTCCGACATCAGCTCCGACCATCCTGCCAATCACATCTCGCAAGGAGACGCAGGCGAGGATGTCAGGACCGGCTCTGCTTTCCGCGTTGGCATTCAGGCCAAGGTGCGTCGCCAGGGGATTAATCCCATCGTCGAGCCCTGCGGCCACCTTGCGTCAGGACGCCAGGTCGCGTCGCAGGGGAAGTAGCCCTTCCTTGTTGCCGCCGGGAAGCTCACCTCCCAAAGCGTCCTTTGAGAATGAGGCGCTTGCAGCAAAGCTTTCTGCTCCATCCCGTGCACGATCCGGCGGAGTTCAGATATGCAGAAGCGCATTCTCGTCACAGGCGGCGCCGGCTTCCTCGGCTGCCATCTCTGCGAGCGCCTCGTCGCTCAGGGCCATCAGGTTCTCGCGGTCGACAACTATTACACCGGGCGCCGCGAGAATCTGAGCGCGCTTCTCGGCCAGCCTCAATTCGAGGCGGTGAGGCACGATGTGACCTTCCCGCTCTATCTCGAAGTCGACGAGATCTACAATCTCGCCTGCCCGGCCTCGCCGGTGCACTATCAGCGCGATCCCGTGCAGACCACCAAGACGAGCGTGCTCGGCGCAATCAACATGCTGGGCATGGCCAAGCGGCTCGGCATCCCGATCCTGCAGGCCTCGACCAGCGAAATCTACGGCGATCCGGACGTGCACCCCCAGGTGGAGGATTATCGCGGGCTCGTCAGCATCAGCGGGCCGCGGGCCTGCTATGACGAGGGCAAGCGCTGCGCCGAAACGCTCTTCTACGACTACAAGCGGCGCCACGGCGTGGAGATCCGCATCGCGCGCATCTTCAATACCTATGGCCCCCGCATGAATCTCGAGGATGGCCGCGTCGTTTCCAATTTCATCGTCCAGGCGCTGCGCAACGAGCCGATCACGCTCTATGGCGACGGCCGGCAGACCCGCGCCTTCTGCTTCGTCGACGATCTGGTCGAAGGCCTGATGCGGCTGATGAACGTGACCCAGCCTTTGGACAGCGCGGTCAATCTCGGCAACCCCGTCGAGACCTCCATGGCCGAAATCGCGGACATGATCATCGCGCTCACCGGCTCGCGCTCGCAGGTCGTCTACAGGCCGCTGCCGCAGGACGACCCGCGCCAGCGCTGCCCCGACATCAGCAAGGCGCAGGAATTGCTGCACTGGGCGCCGAAGGTGCCGCTGCAGGAAGGGCTCGAGCGGACGATCGCCTATTTCGACGGCGTGCTGTCGAAGCTGCATGATCCGGTGCGACGGGTCGAGGTCGCGAGGGCGAGCTGATGACGGCCGAAAACCCGCTTCCACGTGCGCGCATCATGGGCGTGAATGTCAGCGCCATCACCATGGCGGATGCCCTGCGCACGGTCGAAGACTGGATCGGACGGAAAGCACACAACTACGTCTGCATCACCGGCGTGCATGGCGTGATCGAGAGCCAGTCGGATCCGAAGCTGATGGCGATCCATGAAGGCGCCGGAATGGCGACCCCCGATGGCATGCCCTTGGTCTGGATGGCCCGCAAGCTTGGCTATGGGGGCACCGAGAGAGTCTACGGTCCGGAGTTGATGCTGCGGCTCTCGGCACTATCGGCCCAAAAGGGCTACCGCCAGTACTACTTCGGCGGCGCGCCGGGCCTTGCCGAGCGCCTGCGCGAGCGCCTTACCGAACGCTTTCCCGCTCTCGCTGTCGCCGGCACCTTCTCGCCGCCGTTTCGGCCGGCCTCTGTCGATGAGGACGAAGAGACCGTACGCATGATCAACGCGGCCCGGCCGGACATCGTCTGGGTCGGCCTCAGCACGCCCAAGCAGGAATACTGGATGGCCGGGCATCTCGGCCGGATCGATGCACCGGTCATGATCGGCGTCGGGGCCGCCTTCGATTTCCTCGCCGGCACCAAGCGCCAGGCCCCGGCCTGGATGCAGAAGCGCGGACTCGAATGGCTGTTCAGGCTGCTGTCGGAGCCGCGGCGACTCTGGCGCCGCTACGGCAGGATCGTTCCGCAGTTCATTTTTGGTGCCAGCCTGCAGCTGCTTCGGCAGAAGACCGCACTCGCCGCTAACCCCAAGAGATAGGTCTTCTCAAAAGGGGTATAGTTCCGTTTAACCACCTGATTTAAAAAGATAAAACCGCTATCACTGAATTCCATTTCTCAGTGGAGCGAAGTAATGTCCAGGAAATCTGTGCTGGTTACGGGTGCTGGTGGCTTTATCGGCTTCCATCTTGTCAATTATCTCAAGGATCGAGGCTATTGGGTCCGCGGGGTCGATATCAAAGATCCGGAATACCAGGCCAGCTCGGCAGATGAATTCCGAATCCTCGACCTGCGCGAGATGGAGGATTGCCGCGAGGCCGTCCAGGGCATGGACGAGGTCTATAATCTCGCCGCCGACATGGGCGGCATCGGCTACATCTCCGGCGCACACGCCTCGATCACCTTCAACAACACGATGATCAGCGCGCAGATGCTGAAGGCGGCATACGACGCCAAGGTCAAGCGCTTCCTGTTCTCGTCCTCGGCCTGCGTCTACCCGCAACATCTCCAGGACGTGCCGTCGGTGGTACCGCTAAAGGAGGAGGACGCGTTCCCCGCCGATCCCGAGCCGGGATACGGGCTGGAGAAGCTCTACACCGAGAAGCTGTGCGAATACTTCACGGAAGATTACGGCTTCCAGACTCGATTGGTCCGCTTCCACAATGTCTACGGGCCGCTCGGCACCTGGGACGGCGGCAAGGAGAAGGCTCCGGCCGCCATCTGTCGCAAGGTCGCGCTGGCGAAATCGGGCGATGCGATCGAGGTCTGGGGCGACGGCAAGCAGACCCGTTCCTTCATGTACATCGACGATTGCGTCGAGGGCATCTACCGCATCATGCGCTCGGATTATTCCGGGCCGCTCAATCTCGGCACGGACGAGTTGGTCGATGTCAGCGGACTCGTCGACATTATCGCCGGGATCGCAGGGAAGACGATCCACAAGCGCTTCAACACGAGCCGCCCGCAGGGCGTGCGCGGCCGCAACAGCGACAACAACCGCTTGCGCGAGGTGCTCGGCTGGGAACCGTCGATTCACCTCGGGCAGGGACTGGTCCCGACCTATGCCTGGATCGCGGGAGAGGTGAAGGCGAGGGCCGAGCGCGAAGCGATGGCCGAGTCGATCCCCACGATCGCAGCGCAATAGCGCCTTCACCTTTCTGCGTAGCTGAACGAGACCTCGCAGGAGCTTGCCATGCCGGACGTTGTTACGACCGTCGTCCCTGCTTCAATCGGCTTGGCAAAGCCGGGTCGGCGGCTCGGCGTCAATATCGCTCCAGCAACGCGGCGACGACTGGTCGCCGCCGCGTTGCTGATCGGTGATCTCGTTACGCTGACGATCGTGGCCGGCGTGCTGCAGTTCGGCGCGGCCATTGCCGCGTCCGATACCGACACCAACATGGCAAGCCTGATCCTGGTCTGGGCGCTGGCTCTATGCGGTGCCCTGGCCAGTTTCGGGCTCTATGGCTCGGACCGGGCCGAACCGGTCGATCGCCTGCGCCGGCGCACGCTCGGCAATATCGCTGCCGGGGCGGCAGTGCTCGCCTGGCTGCTCGTCGCGAAGCCGTCAAATCATCTCTGGGGCTTGGTGATCGTCGGCGCCGGCTTGACGGTCTTGCTCGGTTATTATGTCGAGGCATTGATCCGGGGCGCGCTGCTTCGGCGCGATCTGTGGACCGCTCCGACCGTGCTCTACGGCACGATGCCGGCATGTCTGGCCCTGGCCCGTGATCTGGCCTTGCGGCCGGAACTAGGCCTGAAGCCCGTCGCCATTCTCATGGATGAGGAGGCAGATGCGCTGCCCGACATGGCGGAGATCGCTGGTCTCCCGGTGATCACCCGCGGCCAGGCCAGTATCATCTCGTCGGGGATCGAGGTCGCCCTGTGCGCATCGGGCGATCTGCACGCCGAGAAGGCGGATTGGCTGGCGCGCTTGCCATTGCGCCAGATCTTCGTCGTCCATGACGCCTCGACGCTCCAAGTCCTGAATCCCCAACTGCGGGCCATGGGCGGATTGCTCGGTCTCGAACTACGCAGCGCCATCCACATGCCGCGCAACCTGCGCCTGAAACGGGCGCTCGACCTCGTCGTCGCGATACCGCTCGCCCTGCTGGCGCTGCCGGTGGTCGCAGTGCTGGCGCTTGCGGTAAAGGGGGTCGACAATGGGCGCGCCTTCTATGCGCAGCCAAGGGTCGGTCGGAACGGCCACATCTTCAAGGTCTACAAGCTGCGCAGCATGTATGCCGACGCCGAGGCTAGGCTCGCTGCGCATCTGGAGGCTGACAGCGCCGCGCGGCAGGAATGGCAGCGCTTCTTCAAGCTGTCGAACGATCCGCGAATCCTGCCGGGGATCGGACAATTCATCCGCCGCTCCAGCCTCGACGAGCTGCCGCAGCTCTGGAACGTTCTGCGCGGCGAGATGAGCATCGTCGGACCGCGGCCGTTTCCTGGCTATCACAATCAGTGCTTCGACACGGCCTTCCAGGCACTGCGCACCAGCGTGCCGCCTGGTCTGACGGGCCTTTGGCAGGTCACGGACCGCAGTGACGGCGACCTTGCCGTCCAGAAGCGGCAGGACAGTTTCTACATCCACAACTGGTCGGTCTGGCTGGACTTCTACGTGCTGCTGCAGACCGTTCCGGCCGTGCTCCTGGGGCGCGGGGCGAAATAGCGCGCAGACATCTCCGCACGCGCCGGCCAGCAGGCGCCGGCCGGCCGCGATCCGCATCTCGAGTGAATTCAGCAGGCGAGGCACGGGACCATGGATCTCTTCAGCGACATGCGAGGCCACCGCGCCCCGGCGACGCTCGCCAAACACTATGATGCGGTGACCTTCGACTTCCTCTCCATGCTCTGGAGGAAGCGGCTGCTGATCCTCGCCGTCACCTGTGCGACCATGTTGGGGGCAGGCCTTTTCCTGATGGTGACGCCGCAGCGTTACACGGCCGATCTGGTGTTGCAGTTCGATTTCACGCGGGAGGATAGTGTCGGAGGCGGCAAGGCGAGCAGCGTTTCGCTCGACGCTTCGACACTTGTGGAAAGCGAGGCACGCATCATCCGCTCGCTTGCGACGGCCCGTGCCGTTGCTTCGCGCCTGGGCCTCGACAGGGCGACGGCGGCTCCACCCTCGTCGCTGTCCAGTCTTTTCACCGGTGCCGCCGAGCTGATCTTTCCAGCGTCCGTCCGCAAGACGCTGCGGAATCTCGCCGGCTTCGAGGAAGGTGCGGCTGAGCCGGCGCCGCGCGATATCGCTGCCCAGAAGCTGCTCGCATCCCTCGGCGTGAGCAACGATACGAAAGCCTATCTCGTCACGCTGACCTATCGCGATACTGACCCGGATCGCGCGGCGCTGATCGTCAATGCCTTCGGGAACGAGTATCTGCGCCGCAAGATGGAGGCCACCACCAGCGCCTCGCAACGCTCCAGCCAGTGGTATGGAGCGCAGGCGCAGGAGGCGCGCGCCAATCTCGGGAGGATCGACAAGCAGATCGAGGCCTTCCGCGTGAGGACCGGCTTCGTCGAGCTGGGCCAGGATGGCGCCGACATCCAGCAGCAGCAGCTTCGCGACATGCTGACCCAGCTCAACACGACCTCCGCCACGCGCCTCGCGGAGGAGACCCGGCTGCAGCGCGCGCAGGTCTCTCTGGCCGCAGGCAACATCCCCCAGACGAGCGATCTTGGCGGTTCTCCGGTCGTGCAGCAGCTCCTGGACGAGGAAGGCAAGGCGCGCCGGGCTCTCGACGAGATGGTCGCGGTCTCGGGCGAACGGCACCCTGCTGTGCAGCGGCTGCGGCTGTCGCTGACGGCTGTACAGGAACGGTTGCAGAAGCAGCTGGCGCAATCCGTCGCCAATATCGAAACCGATGTCGCGGCGGCCCGACGTGCCGAAGCCGCGCTGCATGAGCGCGTCGCGGCATTGCAGACCAAGTCGATCGAGGCGAGGGGGCTCGAGGGGCAGCTGCGGACCCTGCAGGCTGAGGCGACCGCCGCCCGCGACCGCCTGAAGCAGCTTTCCGATGCGCATCAGCAGGCGAGCGCGGTGAGCGAGTTGCGGCCCATCATCGCCCAGATCGTCGCTCCGGCCGATATTCCCTCGCTGCCGAGTTCGATCAAGCCGTCGCTGGTGCTGGGGCTCGCCCTGATGGGTGGGCTCACAGCGGGAGCTGCACTTTCGTACATGCTGGAGAAACGCGAT
Organism: Allobosea sp. Tri-44; assembly: GCF_004123845.1. Lineage (GTDB taxonomy): Bacteria > Pseudomonadota > Alphaproteobacteria > Rhizobiales > Beijerinckiaceae > Allobosea. The sequence continues at coordinate 54,976 of NZ_NBDP01000016.1, forward strand.
CGCGGCTTCCGCAGCGAGAATGAGTTCGCTACGGAGATTCGGACCAATTGCGTCGGCCTTCTCCCCAATCTCGAGCATTATCCGGGCGGGCTGGAGAGCCTGGTCTTCGCCGAGGCGGTGCGCTCGATGGTGGCTGAGTTGTTTCCGTCCACCAATCCGCCGAAATTCGTACTGATCACCTCTTCCGCGCCGGGAGAAGGCAAATCCTTCGTCGCCTCCGCCATGGCGCGCGTGCTGGCGATGATGGGACAGCGGGTCCTTGTGGTCGACGGCTCGCCCCGGCGTCTGCTGCTGGGCCAGAACTTCCCACATGAGGCGCTGCTCGACCAATGCCTGCCCCAGGTCGGCGATGCGGGCGGTCCGGGTGCAAGTCCGGTCGCCACGGTCCGGCGCGCCTCGGGCCTGCGTGACAGCCAGAATGTCTATTCGAACCCGGCTTTCGAGGCGATGCTTCGGGAGGCGCGGGCGCGATATGACGTGATCCTGTTTGAAGTGGCGCCTGTGCTGCTCTCTGCCGACAGCGCCCTGTTGCGTGAGCACGCCGATACGGTGCTGCACGTCGTCAAATGGAACGACACGCTGAAGAGCACCGTGTCCGCAACGCTCGATCACCTCGCCAGGCTGGGATTGGACGTCGCCGGCGTTGTGCTCAACGGTGTCGATCTCGAGGAGCAGGGCCGCTACGAGGTGTCCGATCGCGGACGGGTCTATCGCAACTACAAGTCGTTCTATCAGGCCTCGGCATGAGCAGGCGCACGCATCGCTATGCCGCGCTGCTGACGGCCAGGGGGAGCGGCACGCCTTCGCCTTCGCAAACGGGAGACTTCAGCTGCCGGAATTGCGGATCGCCCGCTGTCCATTTGCCGAGCGATCTGTCGGCCCAGGCGCTGGTCATCTGCGATGGCTGCCAGCGCCCGGTAGCGACGCTGGCCGCCTTCCGCGCCTATGTCGATCGCCTCGCCGCAGGTGCCCAGTTCTGCGACCACCATTTCACGGTCTGTCATTCGGACGCTGGAACCGGGCCAGACCAAACGGCGTTGACTTAAGCGGCGATTTCGCCTTCTGGTTTCGAGATTAAGGCCATTCGAAGGCTCCGCGGGCCGGGTGAACAGATGCCTCGGGCCTGATTTGGCCATTCCATCAACAGGGCAGGCGCGGCGCGGTCGAGAAATAATCCATTGATATATTGTGCCAAAACAAGACGATTAATCCGAATGAACTAATCCTTCGGAGTAAGGGTTCATCGGCTCGGGTAGCGCCGAATCAGGCCTCAAGGGTATCTAGGCAGCGATCACTTAGAGTGTTCCAGCCAAAAAAGGAGCCCCTTTATGGCCACAATTTACGTCTCGCCTACTGGAAACGATAGCAATACAGGACTTGATGCATCGTCATCTTTCAAGACTCTGGAGAGAGCCCTCGAGGCCATGCGCCAGAGCGCTGGTGCCGATACCGTCTACCTCACTGGAGGTACCCACTATGTGAAGGGTCCGCTCCAGCTGACAGCGGCCGATTCAGGCTCGTCCTTCGTGGCGATGCCCGGGGAAAAGGTCGTGATCAGCGGCGGCACGCCGGTGACCGGCTGGACGAAGGGCGCCGACGGTATCTGGACGGCGCAGGTCGCCGCGGACCAGGTCGAGCAGTTCACCGTCAATGGGGTGAAGCAGACGGAAAGCCGTTTTCCCGATGTCGATCCGAATGATCCGATCCGGGGCGGCTGGCTCTGGGCGAATGAGCTGCCGAGCGGATACGATCCGCAGAAGTCGATGGCGTTCGATCCGTCGGACTTTCCCCCTGGCCATGAGCCCAAGGTCGGCCAGACGATCTCGGTCTTCGCCGAGAACGGCTATGCCAACGACAAGCTGACCATCGCCTCGGTCCAAGGCAATGTGATCACCTTCACGACGGAGGCCAATTACGACCTTGGCGCCGCGAGCCGCTATTTCGTATCGGAAAAGACGCCGGACGGTGTCGGCGAATGGTCCTACGATAGCGCGACGCAGACCATCCGGTTCAAGGCGCCCGAGGGCTTCACTGGCGAAGGAGGCGTCGTTTCCAACGACCACAGCCTGTTCGTCGTCGACGGCGCCGACAACGTCACCTTCAAGGGGCTGACGCTCACCGACACGGCAGCGAGCACAGGCGACCCCGAGACGGCGGCGATCGAAGCGTATGACGCGAACGGGCTGGTCATCGAAGGCAATCACTTCGTCAATGTCGGGGTGGGCGTTGCCCTGCATGAGGGCAGCAGTGGAAATCTGATCTCGGGCAACAGCTTCGAGCACATCTGGTCGAGCGCCATCGCGATGACGGCTGGGACCAGCGACAACCGCGTGACGAACAACGTCATCGATCGTTCGGGAGAGGTCTTCGTCCAGTTCGGCGCCATCGACATGCAGGAATCGGCGCGAAACCAGATCGATCACAACACGATCACCAACGTGCCACGCTTCGGCATCTCGGAAATCAACTACGATCCCGGCAATCCGTCGGGCGGCAACATCATCGAGTACAACGATATCCGCCATTCCGGGCAGCAGACGCCGGATACCGGCGCCATCTACCTGTTCTCGGCCGATGACCCGGGGGCGGAAGGCGACATCATCCGCTACAACCACATCGTCGACACCGGCGGCCTGAACACGCAGGCCGGTGGCTTCGCCGAGAACTGGAGTTCCGGCATCTATCTCGACAACATGGCGAGCAACGCCCAGATCTACGGCAATTTCGTCCAGGGTACGACGTTCAGCGGTATTCTCATCCATGGCGGATCGAACAACCAGATCCACGACAATACGCTTCTGGACAACGGCAAGTACGGGATTTCGACGATCGTCGCCGATGATCATCCGATCACGGGAAATCAGACCTATCAGAACTTCATCGAGGTCTCGGAAGACGGAAGCAACTCGATCGATACCGATCAGACCGACCCAAGCCTGATCCACGACAACGTCTACTATAACCCCAATGGCGGCGAGCTGTGGGTCGCCGATCTCTCGCTGGCAGGTTTCCAGCAGCGCGGTGGCGATTCCGGCAGCGTCATGACGACACAGGCGGGTTTCGTGAACGCGGCAGCTGGCGACTACGGCTTTGTCGCCGGATCGGTGGCGCAGGGGCACGGTATCGAGGCGCTGCCGTTCGGCTCTGTTGGTGCGACAGGCGTCACATCACCCGATGTCGACACGCCCGTGACGCCTCCGAACGGGGGCGGCACCCCGCCGGTTACGCCAGAGCCGCCAGCTGCGGAAATTCCGCCCGTGACGGCAGAGCCGGAGACCCCGAGCAATGGTGGCGGGTTGCCGGTAACGGATACCCCGCCGGTGACGGCAGAGCCGGAGGCTCCGAGCAATGGTGGCGGGTTGCCGGTAACGGATACCCCGCCGGTGACGGCAGAGCCGGAGGCTCCGAGCAATGGCGGCACGTTGCCGGTGACGGATACCCCGCCGATCACCGCCGCGCCTGAATCACCGCAAGTCGAAACGCCGGTCTCAAATCCCCCGGACGTGATCACGATCCCCGAGGTGACAGTACCGGATACCCCGTCGAATTCGGGAGGATGGTCAGGCTGGGGCGGCCTCGGCGGTGGGCGCAACTGGCTCCAAGAAATCTGGGCGCAACGTGCCGACGATGACCATGGCGGCGGTCGCAACTGGTTCCAGGAGAGCCGGGTGAGCCGCGACGACGATGCGGGCGGGCGCCGTGGTGACTCGCAGGCCAACCTGTGGCGCCAAGATGATGGCGACAACGATCACCACGGGCTCTCGCACTCGCATTGGCACTGGTAAGCGGCTCCTACCTGCGACGACCCGGCTCCGCGACGGAGCCGGGTCGTGAAGCTTCAAAAAACCTCCGGCTCGCCACGAATTGTCGCCGTCCGATCGGCGGCGGCGGGCCGGACTTACTCTTTTGCACCCCATGATCGCGCCAGGAAAACCGACGAATGCTCACGCAAACGGTCCGCAAGCTGACGCCCGCATTTGCTTCGCTCTTCGGGCTTTCCTTCGTGCTCAACCTCTTCGTCTTCGTCTCTCCGCTCTATACGATGCAGATCTACGACAGGGTGCTCACGAGCCGGAATGGCACCACGCTCGTCATGCTGTCGCTGATCGTGCTCGCCCTGTTCGTTGCCTATGCTGCGCTCGAGCATTTCCGTAGCCGCGCGCTCGTCCAGCTCGGCCTGTGTGTCGATCGGGCGCTGTCCGAGCCGGCTTTCGAAGCCTCCTTTCGTGGTGCGCTCGATGCGAAGGGCTCGCCAACCCTGCCCATTCGCGACGTCGAAACCTTGCGGGCGACGCTCTCTGGCAGCCTCGTTCCGTCGCTCATGGATGCCCCCTGGATACCAATCTATCTTGGCCTCTGTTTCATTCTCCATCCGGCGATCGGCCTCGTCGCCACGCTCGGAGCGCTCGCGATCCTGGGCGTCGCGCTGTTGAACGAGCGCATCACCAAGGGTTCCCTGATCCAGGCATCGGAGCTGGGGCACGGAGCGAGTGACCGGCTGACGGCCTCCCTTCGAAATGCCGAGGTCATCAAGGCGCTCGGCATGGGCCAGGCGATCCGCGGCGAATGGCAACGCCAGCGCGGGCAGGCGCTCGCATTTCACACGATTGCAGCCGACCGGGGCGGAACCCTGCTGGCGATAACAAAGCTGTTGCGCCTGGGGCTGCAATGCGCGGTCCTGGGCGTGGGCGCCTATCTCGCAATCAACCAGAACATGGCGGCAGGGGCGATGTTCGCCGCCTCCCTGATCATGGGCCGGGCGCTGGCTCCGATCGAGGGCGCCGTCAGCCAATGGAAAAGCTTCGTCTCGGCCCGCAGCGCTTTCCAGCGGCTGGGAACGACATTGAAGGCGCCAACCGAGGGCGCCAAGCCCATGACATTGCCTCATCCGGCCGGCTCGTTGCGGGTCGAAGGCCTGAGCGTGCGTGCCCCGAGCGGGAACGCTCTGCTGCTGCACAATGTCTCGTTCGAGGTGGAGCCGGGCGAGATTGCGGCTGTCGTCGGTCTCACCGGCTCGGGAAAATCCACGCTGGCTCGGGCTTTGGTCGGTGTCTGGCAGCCCGTTCAAGGCGTCGTCCGGCTCGACGGCAATGACATCCGTCACTTCTCCGACGAACAACGCGGCGGTGTCCTCGGCTATCTGCCGCAGGATGTGGAACTCTTCGCCGGAAGCGTGCGCGACAACATCACCCGCTTCGATCCTGCCGCCACGGACGAAGTCGCCGTCGCTGCTGCATCCGCCGCCTCCGCGCATGAACTGATCCAGGGCTTTTCCGATGGCTACGCAACCCAGATCGGGGAGGGCGGGGCCATCCTGTCCGGCGGGCAACGGCAGCGGATCGGGCTGGCTCGGGCACTCTGCGGCCAGCCGGCACTGGTGGTGCTCGACGAGCCGAACGCCAATCTGGACATGGACGGCGATGCCGCGCTTGGGCGGGCCTTGGCCGGCTTGCGTGCCGCCGGCGCGATCGTCGTCGTGATCACCCATCGCCCGCAGCTGTTGTCGCAAGTCGACAAGATCATCCTCATGCAGAAGGGCCAGGCCGTCAGGGTCGGCCTGCGCGACGAGATCCTGCCTGTGCTGCTGCAGCCAGGTAGTGGCATGCGCATCCAGCCGCCACACCCGGGTCAGACAGGGCAGGTGGAGCCGCTTTCGGCGGCGAGGTGGGCACGGCGATGAGATCCTTCTTCAAGCGGATGAAATCCTTCCTGAATTGGCCGGAATGGCGCCAGCGCGGCGAGGCTGCGCTCGCGATCACCAAGCGGTGGTTTGAGCGGGCCCGTGCACCTGTCGAGGGCACCGGCGATTGGCGCAGCCCGGTCCGAAAAGGTTACGTTGTGGTCGCCATAGCGCTGGGCGCCGGCGGCCTCTGGTCGGTGATCGCGCGCCTCGACAGCGCCGTCGTGGCGCATGGCAGCATTGTCGTGGAGAGCGACCGCAAGGCAGTCCAGCATCTCGAGGGCGGCCTCGTCGAAACGATCGCCGTGCGCGATGGCGCTGAGGTCAAGGCTGGCGAGATCCTGGTGCGTCTCGATACCACGCATGTTGCCGCACAGCGCAGCGTCGCGCGGCTCAGCGTGCTGCAGACCCTGGGCGAGGAGGCACGCTTCACCGCCGAGATCGACCGGCTCGATCGCATCACCTTCCCGAGCGAGCTGACCGACGCCTTGGAGAGCAAGGAGGCGCGCAGGATCATGCTCGACCAGGAACGCCTGTTCAAGGAACGCCAATCCGCCCAGAAGCTGGAAGTCTCGATCCTGAAGGAGCGGTTGACACAGTCCGAGAAGCAGCACCAGTCGACCGTGGCGCAGCGCGACTCCGCCGTAGAACAAGCCGCCAGCATCAACGACGAACTCGTCAATCTGCGGCCTCTCGCCGACAAGGGTTATGTCGCCGCAACTCGCATCAACCCGCTGAAGCGCTCGTTGACCGAATTGCAGGGTCGTTTGGGCTCGCTGGAAGCGGACCTGTCACGGTTGTCGGTCGCCACCGACGAGATTCGGCTTCAGATGAACCAGATCAGCTTTCGCGCCGTGGAAGAGGCCTCGACGAAGCTTGCCGAGTGCCGGGTGAAGCTCGCCGACGCCCGCGAAAAGCTGCGCATTGCCGAGGACGTCCTGGCGCGCGCGGAAGTTCGTGCGCCGCGCGCCGGGCGGGTCGTGGCCTCGAAGATCCATACGGTGGGCGCGGTGGTCAAGCCAGGCGAGACCCTGATGGAGATCGTGCCGCAGGACGACGAGCTCATCGTCACGGCCAAGGTTTCGCCGATGGATGTGAACAATCTTCGTCCGGGCATGGCCGCGGAAGTGCGCCTGCCCTCGTTCAAGGGACGGGCGACGCCTTTCACCGTCGGCGAGGTGAAGTCGATCGCGGCCGATGCGCTGCGCGACGAGGTCCTGCAGCAGATGGTCTACGAGCTGCGCGTCAGCGTCTCGGCCTCGGGCTTTCCCCCGAAGATCAGGGCCAAGCTCAGGCCGGGCATGCCGGCCGAGGTCTATGTGCCGACCGGCGAGCGGACCGCGATCGCCTATCTGATGCAGCCGCTGACGGATTCGATGAGGTCGAGCTTCAGGGAAGAGTGAGCTCGGAAATGGCTGGTGACCTCGGCTTCGGAGTGGCCATCGTTACCGAGGCCGGAGGCGTCGGCTGACCGCGTTGCCGCGTAATCTTCTGACGAACTGCATCAACTAAGGGACCGGCGGGGGCAGCGTGCCGCCGCCGATTTCTTTGACATCAACGAATTAGCATTGACTAATCAATTAGCAATCGCTAATTTATTTTACATGCTTGAAGCCACCTCAGTCTCCACCGTCATGCGCGCGCTCGCCGATCCGACGCGGCGAGCCGTGTTCGAACGGATTTCCGCCCGCGACGAGATTTCCGTCGCCGAATTGACCCGCGGCAGTAGCGTGACGCAGGGCGCCATCTCCCAGCACCTCAAATCGCTGAAGCAGGCTGGCCTGGTCGCCGAGCGGCCGGAGGGTCGCAACGTCTTCTATCGCGTCGAGCCCGAGGGGCTGGCGCCGCTCGTCGACTGGATCGGCCATTACGGCGCCTTCTGGCGCGAGCGCTTCGCCAACCTCCGCACCCTTCTCAAGGAGATCGATCCATGACCGCCATCGACCTGCAGCCCGCCACGCAGGCGATCGTCGTCGACGAAATCCTGCCGCATGCGCCGGAGACGATCTGGACGGCTCTGACCTCGAGCAAGCTGATCGCGCGCTGGATTATGGAGCCTTCCGGCTTTGCTCCGATCGAAGGGACACGCTTCACCTTCAGGACGACGCCGGCCGGTGCCTGGGACGGCACGATCCACTGCCGTGTGCTCGACGTCGTCCTGAACGAGCGCCTGGCCTATTCCTGGAAGGGCGGCGACGACGGCAATGCCGGCTATGGCTCCCGGCTCGACACGGTCGTCACCTGGACGCTGTCCCGGGAAACGAATGGCACCCGCGTGCGCCTCGTTCATTCCGGCTTCGAGCTGCCACGCAACGAGGCCGCGTTCACGAATATGGGCCGCGGCTGGAAGACCATTCTGCCACGCCTCGGCGATGTCGCTGGCGAGGGCGACTGACCATCGCCGAACCGTCGCCACGGTCTCGGCGATTCCCAATCCCTTCCTGGAGAATGACGATGAGCCACGCCTACAGGGGCGGCTGCGCCTGCCGCGCGATCCGCTATGAGATCTCGGCCGAGCCGGTCGAGAGCAATGACTGCCAATGCCGGCAATGCCAGCAGCAGAGCGGCACCGGCCACAGCTCCTATCTGAGTTTCGTCGGCGCGCCGGTCACCGTCGAGGGTGAGGCGACGACCTGGGACGTCGTCGGGGAGGGCCGCACGGTCAAGCGCTGCGCCTTCTGCCCGACCTGCGGCTCACCCGTCTATCTGACCTTCCCGGATATTCCCGACCTGTTCATCGTGCGTGCCGGCAGCCTCGACGAGCCCGGCCGCTACAAGCCGGAAATGGTCTTCTGGCATTCGGCCGCCCAGCCCTGGGACCATGTGCCACCGGGCATTCCGAGGCACGAGAAGCTGCCGCCGCGGTGAGGGCAGGCCTACCCGGCCTCAATAGGGCAGGCCGACATAGTTCTCCGCGACGCTGGTGAGCGCGGCCTGCGATTGCGCGAGGTAGTCGAACTCGGCGCGCCTAATGCGCTGATCGAAGGCGCTCGCTTCCGGGAAGAGGTGGAGCAGCTTGGTCATCTGCCAGGAAAAGCGCACAGCCTTCCAGACCCGCGCCAGCGCTCGGCCGGAATAGGCATCGAGCCCCGCATCGGAACCTTCGGCATAGTGCTCGCGCAGCGCCTCGAACAAATAGTGCACGTCGCTCGCCGCAAGGTTCAGCCCCTTGGCGCCGGTCGGCGGCACGATGTGGCCGGCATCGCCGGCGAGGAAGAGCCTGCCGAAACGCAAGGGCTCGGCGACGAAGCTGCGCAGCGGCGCTATACTCTTCTCCAGCGACGGTCCAGGCGTCACCGCCGCCGCGACCTCCTCGGGCACGCGCCGGCGGAGTTCGTCGAAGAAGCGCGCGTCCGACCAGGCCTCGACCTTTTCGTCGAGCGGCACCTGGACGTAATAGCGGCTGCGGGTCTGCGAGCGCATAGAGCACAGCGCAAAGCCATGGGGTGAGCTGGCGTAGACCAGCTCATGCGCGGCCGGTGGCTGGTCGGTGAGCAGGCCGAGCCAGCCGAACGGATAAACGCGCTCGAAAGTCTCGATCGCGCAGGCCGGCACCGAGGCGCGGCAGACGCCGTGGAAGCCGTCGCAGCCGGCGATGAAGTCGCAGGCAATCTCGCGCCGCTGGCCTTCGGAGATAAAGCTGACGCGCGGCGAGGCGCTGTCGAAATCGTGCAGCTGGACGTCCGCAGCCTCGTAGAAGGTCGTCGTGCCGGCGACCTGCCGTGCCTCCATCAAATCCTGCGTGACCTCGGTCTGGCCGTAGACCGTCACCTGCTTGCCGGTCAGGCTCTTGAGGTCGACGCGCTGCAGGCGCCCTTCGAAGGCGAGCGAGAAGCCGTCATGCGGCAGGCCTTCTTCGGCGAGGCGCCCACCGACGCCCGCCTCGCGCAGCAAATCGACCGTGCCCTGCTCGAGCACGCCGGCCCGGATGCGCGAGAGCACATAGTCCGCGCTCTTGCGTTCGAGGATGACGTTGTCGATGCCCTGGCGCGTCAGCAACTGGCCGAGCAGCAATCCGGCCGGCCCGGCGCCTACGATCACGACCTGGGTGCGCATGGCATCCTCCCGCACGAATCTCGGGCTCGCCGAGCCCTGTACTTTCACAAGAAAATGCCATCGCCTCTGCTTGACCGGAATGGAGCTTTCACCCAACCTATTGGACAAAACGAACATCGGGTTGCTCGCATGTCGCTCGCTTCGGTGCCGGCCTACTGGCTCTATGACGAGCCACGGGAGCAGCGTTTCCCCGATGCGCTGCATATCGAACGCATCAGCGCCCGCAGTGCTCCACGCGACTGGCGGATCGAGCCGCATCGCCACCAGGACATGGCCCAGTTCTTCCTGATCGCCTCGGGTGGCGGCCTGGTCCGGGTCGACGGTGTCGAGCATCGGCTGATCCCCGGCACGGTCCTCCTGCTGCCGCCGCTGGCGATCCATGAGTTCCGGTTCAATCCGGACACCGAAGGATTCGTCGCCAGCGTCGCGACCTCGACGCTGACGCCGCTCTTCGAAGCCGAGCCCGCGCTCGGCGCCGTGCTGAGCGAGGCGTTCGTCGACAGGCGAGGGCCGAACGATGCGGGCACGGCTGAGCTCGCCATGACGATGGAGGCAGCGCTCGCCGAGTTCGGCCGCAACCGCGGCAGTCGCGAGCTCGCGCTAGCCGCCCATGCGCGCCTGATCGCGATCTGGTTCGCCCGCATCGCGCGTTCGCACGCAGTGGCAAATAGCGGCTCGAACGATGCGCGCGCCGTGCTGGTCAGGCGCTTCATCGAGCGTGTCGAAAGCCATTTCCACACGCATGAGCCGCTCGACGCCTATGCACGCGATCTCGGCGTCACCGGCCCGCATCTCACCCGTGTCTGCCGCGAGGTCCTCGGCCATTCCGCGATGCGGGTCATCCAGGGCCGGCTGATGATCGAGGCGCGGCGTGACCTCGTCTACACCCGCTCGCCGGTCTCGCAGATCGCCTTCCGGCTCGGCTTTTCCGACCCTGCCTATTTCTCCCGCTTCTTCGCCGCGCGGGCGGGCATGTCGCCGTCGGAGTACCGGGCGGCGGGGTGAGGGGTGGTCACGCCCGCTGGAGCCCGTGATTGCTTTTGTTCTTCTTTTGTTCTATCGATGAGTGATGAGGAGATCATCTCCTGACCAATTGAACCTCTTTGGTGAAGGAGGTGGTTGTGTACCCGCCGAACCCTCGCAACGGCTCGGCGGTCAGCCTTGGACCAGTTGCTTCTTTGCCGTGCTGCCACCGCCCGCCGTCGCTCAGTCCGTCCACGCGCTTGGACATCAGCTGCGGCGCTCGATCGGCCTGCGCGGTAAGCTGATCGGCCCGGATCGCTACCATATCACCCTGTGCGGCACCGGCGCGTTTGGCGAAGTTCCTTTCGAGATTATCGAGCTCCTCAAACAGATTGGAACAGCCATCCAAGACCCTGTCTTCGATGTCTTTTTCGATCTGACGGCGGCATTCAGTGGCTCGTACGGAAAGCGGTCGCTCGTTCTTATGGCGAGTGACACACTGCCGGCCTTGCTCACACTCCAGACACGCCTTCATGATGCCATGCAGGCGGCGAACCTGCCTGTCGACGAGCGGTTCAACCCACACATCACGCTGCTTTACGACAAGCGGCCCGCTCCGCGGATCGAGATACCTCGTTTGAGCTTCACCGTGCCCGAGTTCGTTCTGATCCGCAGCGTCCACGGCACGAGCCGCCACGACCATCTTGCTCGCTGGCAACTCGGCGCCCGATGATTGCGCCGATGTCCACTAGGCGCCTTCGCTCTCCGGCGCTGTTCGCGGGACGGTGCGCAACACCTCTGCCCTGATCCCACCGCCGGCAAGGCGCTCGCGTCCGCCCATTCCCTCGATGTCGAAGACGAAGAGCGCCGTGTCGCAATGGCCGCCGAGCCGGCGGATCAGCCGCGCCGTCGCCAGCGCCGTGCCGCCCGAGATCAGGCAATCGTCCACGATCGCGACACGGCGGCCCGCCAGCCGCGCGCCTTTCGAAATCACGACGCCTTCGCCCAGCTCGTAATTCGCGATGATGCTGCGCATCACCTCGTTGCGAAGCGAGTCGACTTTGCGGATGTCGATGAAGCCGAGGCCGTTGCGGTAGGCCAGCGCCCCGGCAAGGCCGAGCCCGCCGATATCGAGGCCAGCCAGCACATCGATCTTGGCCGGTATCCGCGACGCGAGAGCATCGACGATAGGACGGGTGAGTGTCGCTTCGCTGGTTGCGATGGAGAGGTCGGGGAAATCCACCCCGGCAGCCGGATGATTTTTCCAGGAGCGGAACGGAATATCGAGGTCGTCGCCGCTCGTCGCGGCCTGCTGCAATTGCTCGATCATGGCGCGCCCATCCGTTTCCTTGCTCGCCCGATACGCGCCATCGTTACCGGCCGGATGACAGGACGCGAGAGACGCCTGATTGTCCGCGCTGCGATCGGCGATGGCAACGAGCGCCTGCTCGGAACACTCAGCTTTCTTCGCCGTAGTCCGGCGCCAAGCGGCGGGATCGCTTGATCTCCGGTCGGCCGCATGCCACCCCGGCGCCGACGATAATCAGCGACGGTCGGAACGATGGTCACGCTCTACGGCATCAAGAACTGCGACACGATGAAGAAGGCCTGGAGCTGGCTCGACGCGCACAAGATTCCCTACGCCTTCCACGACTATCGCGTCTCCGGCATCGACAAGACCAAGCTCGAGGCCTGGTGCAAGGAACTCGGCTGGGAGAAGGTGCTCAACAAGGGAAGCACGACCTTCCGCGAGCTGCCCGAGGCCGACAGGCAGGGCCTCGACGCCAAGAAGGCGATCGCGCTGATGCTGGCGCAGCCGACGATGATCAAGCGCCCGGTGCTCGATCTCGGCGAGCGCCGCATCCTCGCCTTCAAGCCGGACGTTTACGAAGCCGCTTTCGCCAAGCGCTGAGCGCCCGGCTGCCGGCACAGCCCCGCCCGGCGCGCAAGCCTCTTTCGCGAAAGGCGGCGCTGGGCTAGGCCGGCGCCCATGACGACGGAATTCAGCTTTCATCTTCTCGGCCGGGACGGCTCAGCCCGCACCGGCGAGGTTCGCATGCCGCGCGGTGTGATCCGCACGCCGGCGTTCATGCCGGTCGGCACCGCCGCGACGGTCAAGGGTATGTATCCCGAGCAGGTCAAGGCGCTCGGCGCCGATGTCGTGCTCGGCAACACCTATCACCTGATGCTGCGCCCGGGTGCCGAGCGCGTCGCCAGGCTTGGCGGCCTGCACAAGTTCATGAACTGGCCGCATCCGATCCTGACCGATTCCGGCGGCTTCCAGGTGATGTCGCTCGCCAACCTGCGCAAGCTGACCGAGGAGGGCGTGACCTTCCAGTCGCATATCGATGGCTCGAAGCATGTGCTGACGCCCGAGCGCTCGGTCGAAATCCAGAACCTGCTCGGCTCCGACATCGTCATGCAACTCGACGAATGCGTCTCGCTGCCCTGCGAGGACAAGGTCGCCGAGAAGGCGATGCGGCTCTCGCTGCGCTGGGCCGAACGCTGCAAGACGGCGTTTGGTGACCCGGCGGGGAGGGCGCTGTTCGGCATCGTCCAGGGAGGGGCTGTGCCAGCGCTGCGTGTCGAGAGCGCCCGCGAGCTCGCCGCCATGGACCTCAAGGGCTACGCCATTGGCGGACTCGCGGTCGGTGAGCCGCAGGACGTGATGCTGGCGATGATCGAGACGGTCGAGCCGCATCTGCCGCAGGAGAAGCCGCGCTATCTGATGGGCGTCGGCACGCCGGACGACATCGTCGAGGCGGTCAGGCGCGGCGTCGACATGTTCGACTGCGTGATGCCGACCAGAGCCGGCCGCCATGGCCAGATCTTCACCCGCTTCGGCCGGATGAACCTGAAGAACGCCAAGCATGCCGAGGATGTCAGGCCAGTCGATCCTCAATCCTCCTGCCCGGCGGCCAACACCTATTCGCGCGCCTATCTGCACCATCTGGTCAAGGCCGAGGAGATGCTCGGCAAGATGCTGCTGACCTGGGTGAACCTGGCCTATTATCAGGACCTGATGGCTGGCCTGCGCGCCGCCATCGCCGCCGGCCGGCTGGAGGATTTCATCGCTGAGACCAAGGAAGGCTGGGCCAAGGGCGAGCCGGCGTGATCGATCCCTGGCTCGGCCTGCTGCTGCTCAAGATGGCGGTCGCGGCCGCCATCGTCGTCAGCTGTTCGCTGCTGGCCGAGCGAAGCGGGCCGCTGCTCGCGGCGATGATCGCGACGCTGCCGATCTCGGCCGGGCCGGTCCTGGCATTCCTCGCGCTCGATCACGACGCCACCTTCATCTCAGCCAGCGCGCTGGGCAGCATGAACTCCAATCTCGGCAATGCCTGCCTGTCGCTGGTCTACGTCCTTTTGGCGCAACGCTTCGGTACGGTCGTCAGTCTTGGCGCCGGGCTGTTCACTTGGGTCGCGGCGATTGTTGTGCTGCGTGAACTCGCCTTGCCCTTTTCGGCGATCCTGGCGCTGACGATCATCGTCTTCCCGGTGCTCCATGGAATTTTCCGGCCCTATCTCGCGGCGCGCCCGGCCAAGCCTCCGGGTCGGCTCTGGTATGTCCTGCCATTGCGCGCAGCTGCCGTCGCCACGCTGACCGGCGTCGTCACCACCTTGAGCGCCACGGTCGGGCCGACCTGGTCGGGCGTGCTAGCTGCGCTGCCGCTCGTGCTGTCGAGCTTGATCGCGATCCTGCAGCCGCGCATCGGCGGCCCGGCCAGCGCTGCGGTCATCGCCAACAGCGCGCTTGGCCTGCTCGGTTTCGGACTGGGGCTCGCCACCCTTCACGCTACGGCGCCGATATTCGGCTCCTGGGCGGGGCTCGGCCTCGGCCTGCTGGTCTGTATCGTCTGGAATCTCGGCCTGATGGTGCTAGCGCGCCGCCGCGCGACGCCATGAGGCGACGAACAGCCCGGCGATGATCAGCGCGATACCGCCGATCTGCAGTCCGCTCGGGATCTCGCCAAGCACGGGGATGGCGAGCAGCGTGCCGACAACCGGGATCATCGGCGGAAAGCGCCCGGCTACCGAGGGGCCGAGCACCGGCGTCGACCAACTCCAGATCCACAGACCGACGATGACGTTGAGCACGCCCTGATTGATCGCGTGCAAGACCAGCACCCACCAGGGCGCGACGTCGAAGCCACGGAAATAGAAGGCGAAGTAGATCGGCAGATAGGCCATCGACAGCACCGAGACGACCGCTGTGGCCTTGAGCGCATTGACCCGCCAGAGCTGGATCAGCAGCGGATAGCCGCCCCAGACCAGTCCGACGCCGAGAAAGCAGAGATCGCCGAAGACAATGCTCGGGTTGGAGTGCGTCGTGCCGGCGATGCCGAGGCAGGCGAGGCCGATGAGCACCGCAATGACGCCGAGCACGAGCTGCCGCGTCAGCAGCGCGCCGAACAGGACGACGCTGCCGACGATCCCGATCACGGTGACCGTGCCGGGCCCGATCACCGCGCCATGAGCGGCGGGAGCGAAGGTCAGCCCGGTCATGAGCAGGAAGCTCATCGGGAAGCCGCTCATCACCGCCAGGATCAAACCGCGCTTCCAGCCGAGACCGGCGCAATCGCTGAGGCCGCCGGCCATCATGAAGCTGGGCAGGAGCAGGAAGCCGGCGGTGACGAAGCGCAGCGCCAGCATGTCGTGCGAGGAAAGGCCGTTCAGCACCGCATGGCGGCTGACGACGAAATTCGCCCCGAAGATCACCATGGCAAAGACCATGCCGGCAAAGGCGAGTTGCCTGCGCCGGCGCAGTTTCTCGTCGGAAAGCGGAACGGCTTGATGCATGCTCCGGCTTAGCGCGATGCCGGAGCTGCCGTTAGGGGCCAAACCGCATGGCGCTGCCTATTGCAGCGCAGCAGAACAGCTCAGGCGAGGGCCTTCAGGGCCGAGCGCCCGGCATAGATCGCCTGGGCGCCGAGCTCCTCCTCGATGCGAAGCAGCTGGTTGTACTTTGCCGTCCGGTCGGAGCGGGCAAGGGAGCCGGTCTTGATCTGCCCGCAATTGGTCGCGACGGCGAGATCGGCGATGGTCGCGTCCTCGGTCTCGCCCGAGCGGTGCGACATCACCGCGGTGTAGCCGGCGCGCTGCGCCATCTCGACGGCGGCCAGCGTCTCGGTCAGCGTGCCGATCTGGTTGACCTTGACCAGGATCGAGTTGGCCGTCTTCTCCTTGATGCCCCGCGACAGGCGCGTGACATTGGTGACGAAGAGGTCGTCGCCGACGAGCTGGCACTTGTTGCCGACGAGATCGGTCAGCGCCTTCCAGCCCTCCCAATCGTCCTCGGCCATGCCGTCCTCGATCGAGATGATCGGATAGCCGGCGACCAGCTTGGCGAGGTACTTGGCCTGTGCCTTCGGGTCGCGGGTTTTGCGTTCGCCTTCATAGACATAGGAGCCGTCCTTGAAGAACTCGGTCGCGGCGCAGTCGAGCGCCAGCGCGACGTCTTCGCCGGGCTTGTAGCCGGCCTTCTCGACCGCCTGCATGACGAAGTCGAGCGCCGCCTCGGCCGACTTGATATTGGGGGCGAAGCCGCCCTCGTCGCCGACATTGGTGTTGTGGCCGGCGTCGTGCAGGGCCTTCTTCAGCGTATGGAAGATTTCAGCACCCATGCGCAGCCCCTCGGCAAAGGAGGGCGCGCCGATCGGCATCACCATGAATTCCTGGAAGTCGATCGGATTGTCGGCATGGGCGCCGCCATTGACGATGTTCATCATCGGCACCGGCAGGACGCGGGCCGACGTGCCGCCGACATAGCGATAGAGCGGCAGGCCCGAGGCTTCGGCGGCGGCCTTGGCGACGGCGAGCGAGACGCCGAGAATAGCGTTGGCGCCGAGCTTGCTCTTGTTCGGCGTGCCATCGAGCTCGATCATCGCCTGGTCGATCGCCGCCTGGTCTTCGGCGTCCATCGCGACAATCGCTTCGGCGATCGCGACATTGACGGCCTCGACCGCCTTCAGCACGCCCTTGCCGAGATAGCGGCTCTTGTCGCCGTCGCGCAGCTCGACCGCCTCATGCGCGCCGGTCGAGGCGCCAGAGGGCACCGCGGCGCGGCCCATCGAGCCGTCTTCCAGCACGACATCGACCTCGACCGTCGGGTTGCCGCGGGAATCGAGGATCTGGCGGCCGATGATGTCGATGATCGCGGTCATGGCAGGCTCCGGAGCTGAGGTGGGCAAGGGATGCCGCGCTTCTAGACACAAGCTGCGGCGACGGGAAGGGGCGGTGGCGTTTATCCGGGGTGGGGATTAAAAGCCGCGGCAACTCAGCGTTCGTCATCGACGAACGCCCACCTGCCCAGGACGAAACGACATGACACTCGACGCATCGACCCTTCAGCTCGGCAAGGCGAGCGACCTGCCGCGCTCGCCGGAGGAAGCCCGCCTCGACCGCGTGCCGAACCCTCATGCCGGCACCGATTATCTCGCGCGCTTCACCTGCCCGGAATTCACCTCGATCTGCCCGGTCACCGGCCAGCCCGATTTCGGCATCCTGGTGATCGACTACGTGCCGGGCGACTGGCTGGTCGAATCGAAGTCGCTGAAGCTCTACCTCGGCTCCTTCCGCAACCACGGCGCCTTCCATGAGGACTGCACCGTCGGCATCGGCAAGACGCTGGTCGAGCTGCTGGAGCCGAAATGGTTCCGCATCGGCGGCTACTGGTATCCCCGCGGCGGCATCCCGATCGACGTGTTCTTCCAGACCGGCGAGACCCCGAAGGGGCTGTGGCTGCCCGACCAGGGTGTCGCGCCCTATCGCGGGCGCTGAGAGCTTGCCGCCGAAAAGTGCGAAGCGGTTTTCGGATTACGGCACGCTCAAAAAAGAACCTCAGGTCCGGCTGCCCGCCAACGGCAGGATGCGCGGCGTTGCGAAGCCGAGCAGGGTAATTCCGGCGGCGAAAAGCAGGATCGCGCCGCTGGTGCCGAAGAGGTGCAGGGCTGCGCCCATCAGCACCGGCCCGAGCGCATGGCCGCAGAACAGCGCGCAGGCGAACAGCGCCACCGCCGAGCCGCGCGCGGTCGGCGCGAGCTCGGTCGCCTGCGCCTGGAAGGTTCCGTGCATCAGGAAGAAGCCGAAGCCGCTCAGCGTGAAGATCGCGACCGCGCTCCACCAGGGCAGGAAAGGGAGCGAGAAGAGAGCGAAGGCCAGCCCCATGACAATGCCGCCTAGCGTCGTCATCCTGGTTGGGCCGAGCCGCTCGACCAGGATCCGGGTCAGCACGCCGTAGACGATGCCGCCGAGCCCGGTGCCGGCGATGACGAGGCCGGCCTGCGACGGACCGACACCGGCACGCTCCTGCAGGATCGCGGCGATATAGGGCGGCATTCCGAAGATCAGGCTGCCCTCGACGATGACGAGCCCGTAGAGCAACTTCGAACGCGGATTGGCGAAGACGGCGGCATAGTTCGCGAGCGCGCCTGCGAAGCTGAGCGGTGCGCGTCGCGCATCCGGCCTCGGCTTCAGCACGATCAGCACCAGCGCACCGGCGATCGCGGCGAGGCCGGCGGCCATCACGAAGACATAGCGCCAGCCGATATGCTCGGCGATCAAGCCCGAGCAGGCTGCGCCGACCATCTGCCCGACGATCATCAGCACCAGGAAGCGGCCGAGCATGACCTGCCTCTCGGCCATGGGCGCGCGGTCGCCGATCGCCGCCATCGCGACCGGGATGATGCCCCCAGCGGCGATACCGGCGACCATGCGCACGACCGTCAGCGCTTCGAACGATCCGACGAAAGCCACTCCGAGCGACAGCAGCGCGAGCCCGCCGAGGCAAGCCGAGATCGTCCTGAGCTTCCCCAGCGAATCGGCGATCGGCCCTAGGAACGGCTGGCCGACGGCGTAGGCGAAGGAGAATGCGGTCGCGACGGCGGCGACCTGGGCGATGCTGCGGCTGAATTCGGCCGCCAGCGTCGGCACCAGCGGATCGAGCAGGCGCATCGTGAAGGTCGAGGCGAAACCGCACGCCCCCAGCACGAGGATCAGCGAATTCAGCGAGCCTTGCGAGGGCGTCGATGGAGGTGGCGGGGCGCTTGGGGCGTCAGACATACGCCAGCGTAGAGTGCACCGTACGCTTGGCAAGACGATCGAACTCTTGCAGCTCTGCGATCAGCGCATGGAAGTCGCGCAGCGGCACCATATTCGGCCCATCCGACGGGGCGTTGTCCGGATCCGGATGTGTCTCAATGAAGACGCCGGCGACGCCGACCGCCACCGCAGCCCGCGCCAGCACCGGCACGAATTCGCGCTGGCCGCCGGTCGAGGCGCCCTTGCCACCGGGCTGTTGCACCGAATGGGTCGCGTCGAAGATAACCGGGGCGCCGATTTCCGCCATGATCGGCAGGCTGCGCATGTCGGTGACCAGCGTGTTGTAGCCGAAGGAGGCGCCGCGCTCGGTCAGCATCACGTTCGGATTGCCGCTCTCGGTCACCTTGGCGGCGACGTTGACCATGTCCCAGGGCGCCAGGAACTGGCCTTTCTTGACGTTGACGACGCGGCCGGTCTTTGCGGCGGCGACGAGCAGATCGGTCTGCCGGCAGAGGAAGGCCGGGATCTGCAGGATGTCGACCACTTCGGCGACCGGCGCGCACTGGCTCACATCGTGGATATCGGTCAGCACCGGCATGCCGGTGCGCTCGCGAATCTCGGCGTAGACGGGCAGGGCGGCCTCGAGTCCCATGCCGCGCTGGCCCTTCACGCTGGTGCGGTTGGCCTTGTCGAAGGAGGCCTTGAAGACGAGGCCGATGCCGAGCCTCTCGGCTGTCTCCTTCAGTGCCAGGGCGATCTCGAGTGCGTGATCGCGACTTTCCATCTGGCAGGGGCCAGCGATCAAGGCGAGCGGCAGGCCGTTACCGAATCGGACGGGCCGGGCGAGCTCGGCGCCCACGGTGACGATGGCGTTGGCGGTCATGACGGGCTCCTTGGCTTAAGGCCGGGGGTTTAGAAGCCGCTCACTTGCGTGGCAAGCGCCGCCATGGCCAGCGCGTGACGCCGGAAGCGTAGAGCGCCGCCCAGATCAGCACCGGTTGGAAGGCTAGGCGAGGGCCGTGGTACCACCAGCTGCTCGGCAATCCCGGAAGGACGATGTCCTCGATGGCGTGCTTGAGATTGGCCGGGAGCACACAGAGCGCGTAGAGCGCAAGGCCGATCCCCGCAGTCTTGCGCAGACGCGGTACAAGCAGGCCGAGCGCGCCCAGAATTTCAGCGATGCCTGTCACGATCACGGTTAAGTGCGGCGCCGGCACCCAATCCGGCACGATGAGCAGGAACGCTGCAGGCGAGCGCAGATGCAGCAGGCCGGCAGCGAGATAGAACGCCGCCAGCAGCCAGAGCATGGCGCGCCGTCCCGCGCTCATCGCCTTACGTCACCTCGAACCAGCTCCACAGCCCGCGGTCGAAGCGCTCCAGCACGGTCGAGGAGATCAGCCAGCGCCCGGGATTGTCGGCGATGAAGGCGATATGCAGACGCTTGCCCTCGGGTATCTGAACTGTGTCGAGGAAATAGGGCTCCCAGCCGTCGTCGAGCGGATGCAGCAGGCGGAAGCTGTGGCCGTGGACATGCAGCGGCTGCAGGAAGGCCGTCCTGTTGGTGATGCCGATCACCACCGGCGCGCCGCGCTTGACGCTGAACAGCGGCTTGCCCTTCGGATCGCCCTGGCCGCCATTGACGGTCCAGGGCCTGGCGAGGTCGAGCCCGGTGAGGTCGAGCTTGTTCTCGGACGTGATCTTGGCACCGCCCTCGATCACCATCTCGGCGCGCCTGGCGTCCTGCAACCGAACCGCCGCCGGCAGGGCCGGGTTGGGCTGCATCGCGGCGATCGGCGCGCGCGCCGGCTTGGCCGCGCCCTCCGAGACGAAGCGCACCAGCGGCACGCCCGGTCCGATCAGCGCGGTCACGCTGGCGCTGGCACCGACCGTCTCCGGCATGTCGAAAATCACGTCGTAACGCGTGCCCGGCGCGAAAGGCAGCTGCCCCCGGACCGGCTCGAAGGTATCGGTCGGCTGGCCGTCGACCGCCGCGACCGAGGCTTTCATCTCGTCGAAGCGCAATCGCATGATCCGCGCATTGCAGGCATTGGCGAGGCGAAGCCTGACGCGGGCGCCCGGCGGCAGCTTGACCGGCAGCGGCGGCGGCTTGCCGTTGACGGTCAGCCAGCTGCCGAGCCGGCCAGCCGCAGCGCCGTCTTGTCCCTCAGTGGCGAAGGGCAGGAGCTTCTGGTCGTCGCCGAGCAGCCAGTCGCCAATCAATGCCGGCAGGTCGAGATCGACCGAAGGCGGCTCCTTCTCCTCGACGATCAGCATCCCCGAGAGCCCGCGTCCCGCAGGCTCGGAGGAGCCACCGAGCAGCATTGGCCGATAGAGGAAGGTGCCGGAATCGGGGGGCGTCAGCCGATACTCGAATTGCCCGCCCGGCGGCACCGGCTCCTGGCTGAAGCCGCCGACGCCGTCCATGGCGTGATCGGCGCGCAGACCATGCCAGTGCAGGGAGAGCGGCTTGTCGGTTCGATTCTGCAGGGCAAGGCGCAAGGTCTCGCCTTGCTTTACTCTGAGCACCGGGCCTGGCGTCGCGCCATCGAAGGCCCAGATTTCCGTTTCGGGCGCCGGTGCAGGCCGCAGCCGCACCTTGGCCGAGGTCGCGACAAGGTCTCGCACCGCGCCGCCGATATGCGGCGTCGAAACAGTCGGCGCCTGCTGGGCCAGTGCGGAAAGCGGGGAGAGCAGGGTCGCGGCACCGGCGGCCCGTGCGATGACAAGGCGTCGGCTGGGATGAGGGCGCGAGGCCGGCGGCGAGGCGTCTTTGCTCATGGTCGCGACATAGCCGGGCCGTGCTGTTCTGGCGAGTGGAAAGCCGCTCGGGAGCGGTCTTCGCAGAACTGTCGCATTTTTTTGCTGCATGGCGCGCCCGAAATGGTATAGCGGCGCGGCCTACGGTGCTGCTGTCGCGAAGACTGCGATATGGCGCACCGGGTCGGCGGGCGTGGCGGAACTGGTAGACGCACTGGTTTTAGGTACCAGCGGCGAAAGTCGTGGGGGTTCGAGTCCCTCCGCCCGCACCAGGATTCGGATTTCGCGAGCGCAGCGGCGGTCACCCGGCGTCGCGCTTTGGACATTGAAGTTAAAGAGCTGTTGGCGGATCAGAACAATGAACGTGACGGAAACCCTGTCCCAGGGCCTCAAGCGCGAATTTCAGGTGGTGCTGAACGCCACCGACCTCAAGTCGAGGCTCGATGACAGCCTTCAGGACCTGCAGGGCAAGGCCAAGATCAACGGCTTCCGTCCCGGCAAGGTCCCGGTCGGCCATCTGCGCCGGCTCTATGGCCGCTCGGTCATGGCCGATGTGGTGCAGAATGCCGTCAACGAGGCGAACCAGAAGATCATCGCCGACAACGAGCTCAAGCTCGCCTTCGAGCCGCAGATCAAGTTCCCCGAGAACAAGGACGAGATCGAGGCCGCGATGGAAGCCAAGGGCGACCTTGCCTTCACTGTCGCGCTCGAGGTGCTGCCGAAGATCGAGATCGTCGATGTCTCGGATATCGCGCTCGAGAAGCCGGTCGCCGAGGTGCCCGAGGCGGACGTCGATGCCGCGCTGGAGCGCATGGCCTCGCAGAACCGCAGCTTCGAGTCGAAGAAGGACGGCGCCAAGGCCGCCAAGGGCGATCGCCTGCTGATCTCCTTCACCGGCACGCTCGAGGGCAAGCCCTTTGACGGCGGCACTGGCTCGGAAATCCCGCTCGAGCTCGGCGCTGGCCAGTTCATCCCGGGCTTCGAGGAGCAGCTCGAGGGCGCCAAGAAGGGTGAGCAGCGCACCGTATCGGTGACCTTCCCCGAGAACTATGCGGCCGAGAATCTCGCCGGCAAGCCGGCCGAGTTCGCCGTCACCGTCGACGACGTGCAGGGCCCGGGCGAGCTCAAGATCGATGACGAGCTCGCCAAGGGCTTCGGCATGGAGTCGCTCGACGCACTCAAGACCGCGATCCGCGAGCAGATCGGCCGCGAGTTCGGCGAGCAGTCGCGCCGCAAGGTCAAGAAGAGCCTGCTCGATGCGCTCGACGGCAAGTACGGCTTCGAGCTGCCGCCGACCCTGGTCGAGCAGGAGTTCGCCGCGGTCTGGAGCCAGGTCGAGGCGGACATGAAGAACGCCAACAAGACCTTCGCCGACGAGAACACCACCGAGGACGAGGCTCGCGCCGAGTACCGCAGGATCGCCGAGCGCCGCGTGCGCCTCGGCCTCGTGCTGGCCGAGATCGGCGAGCAGGCCAAGATCCAGATCGCCGATGACGAGGTGACGCAGGCCCTGATCCAGCGCGCCCGCCAGTTCCCCGGCCAGGAGAAGGAAGTCTGGGAGTTCTATCGCAAGAACCCGCAGGCGTTGGCTGAGATCCGCGCCCCGATCTTCGAGGAGAAGGTCGTCGACCATCTGCTCGGCCAGGTGAAGGTCTCCGACAAGTCGGTCTCGCGCGAGGCGCTCTTCGCTGATGACGAGGAAGAGGGCGCCGCCGAGGACAAGCCGAAGGCAGCCAAGGCGAAGAAGGCCAAGAAGGCCGCGGATGACGAGGCTTCGGCCTGATCCTTCCGCACCTGGCTTACGATTTCGCGCCGCCCGCATCCCGCCGGGCGGCGCTTCCCTTTTCAGCTGCCGCCGGCATGCTTATGTGGGGTTTGGCCGCTCTCGGCTGATTCCCGCCCGCTTTGACCCCAAGGACCGACCATGATGCGTGACCCGATCGAGACCTATAACAATCTCGTCCCGATGGTGGTCGAGCAGTCGAGCCGCGGCGAGCGCGCCTTCGACATCTATTCGCGCCTGCTGCGCGAGCGCATCATCTTCCTGACCGGCCCGGTCGAGGATTACTCGGCATCACTGATCGTGGCGCAGCTGCTGTTTCTCGAGGCCGAGAACCCGAAGAAGGAAATCTCCTTCTACATCAATTCGCCCGGCGGTGTGGTCACCTCGGGCCTGTCGATCTATGACACCATGCAGTTCATCCGTTGCCCGGTGACGAC
This sequence comes from Allobosea sp. Tri-44, assembly GCF_004123845.1. Taxonomy (GTDB): domain Bacteria; phylum Pseudomonadota; class Alphaproteobacteria; order Rhizobiales; family Beijerinckiaceae; genus Allobosea. The sequence goes on from NZ_NBDP01000016.1 coordinate 78,689, forward strand.
GCTCTGCGTCGGGCAGGCCGCTTCGATGGGCTCGCTGCTGCTGACCGCCGGCGCCAAGGACATGCGCTTTGCCCTGCCGAACGCGCGGATCATGGTCCACCAGCCCTCCGGCGGCTTCCAGGGCCAGGTCACTGACATTCTGATCCACGCCCGCGAGGTCGAGAGCCTGAAGCGGCGCCTGAACGAGATCTACGTCAAGCACACTGGCCGCTCCTACGAGGATATCGAGGGCGCGCTGGAACGCGACAACTTCATGACCTCCGAGCAGGCGCGCGATTTCGGGCTGATCGACAAGGTCATCGACAAGCGCGCGGACGAGGCGGCCGCCTAAAGCATCGGCCGGAAAAAAATTGGGTACCGGCTTTCAGAGTAAGCCGGTACTTTAAATGGCTACTCCGGCACGACGTGCCTGTGGGTTGGCGAGTGGTTCCCGAAGGACCATATTGCCTAGAGACTAGGCCCCATGTTTGCATGGGGCATCGGAAGGGCGCAGCAAGGCGCTCAAGCGGTCCGGTTTTGGGTCAGTTTCGTCGCCACCTGCGCCAGAGCGACGCGTTAACCTAAAAATCGTGATCTGAGCGCCTATTATGACGGGGAGACGACATCAGCCTGCCGTTATTCGGTGGCGGATTTCGTCCTCCGAGATGGAGAATCACGATGAGTAAGGCCAGCGGCGGCGATTCCAAGAGCACGCTCTACTGCTCCTTCTGTGGCAAGAGCCAGCATGAGGTCCGCAAGCTGATCGCGGGCCCAACCGTGTTCATCTGCGATGAATGCGTCGAGCTCTGCATGGACATCATCCGCGAGGAATCGAAGTCCGCGCTGGTGAAGTCGAAGGACGGCGTGCCGACTCCGAAGGAGATCCGCAAGGTTCTCGACGACTACGTCATCGGCCAGGACCACGCCAAGAAGGTGCTCTCGGTCGCGGTCCACAACCATTACAAGCGGCTCTCGCACGCCTCGAAGCACAACGACGTCGAGCTCGCCAAGTCGAACATCCTGCTGATCGGGCCGACCGGTTCGGGCAAGACGCTGCTGGCGCAGACGCTGGCGCGCATTCTCGACGTGCCCTTCACCATGGCCGATGCGACGACGCTGACCGAGGCCGGCTATGTCGGCGAGGACGTCGAGAACATCATCCTGAAGCTGCTCCAGGCCTCCGACTACAATGTCGAGCGGGCTCAGCGCGGCATCGTCTACATCGACGAGATCGACAAGATCAGCCGCAAGTCGGACAACCCCTCGATCACCCGCGACGTCTCGGGCGAGGGCGTCCAGCAGGCCCTGCTTAAGATCATGGAAGGCACCGTCGCCTCCGTGCCGCCGCAGGGCGGGCGCAAGCATCCGCAGCAGGAGTTCCTGCAGGTCGACACCACGAACATCCTGTTCATCTGCGGCGGCGCTTTCGCTGGTCTTGACAAGATCATCTCCAGCCGCGGCAAGGGCACTTCGATCGGCTTCGGCGCGACGGTGAAGGGGCCGGACGACCGGCGCACCGGCGCGATCTTCCGCGAGGTCGAGCCGGAGGATTTGCTCAAGTTCGGCCTGATCCCGGAGTTCGTCGGCCGCCTGCCGGTGCTGGCGACGCTGGAGGATCTCGACGAGGCCGCGCTCAAGACCATCCTCACGGAGCCGAAGAACGCACTGGTCAAGCAGTACCAGCGCCTGTTCGAGATGGAGGACACCGAGCTCACCTTCACCGACGAGGCGGTCAGCCTGATTGCCCGCAAGGCGATCGAACGCAAGACCGGCGCGCGTGGCCTGCGCTCGATCATGGAGGGCATCCTGCTCGAGACCATGTACGAATTGCCGGGGCTGGAAGGCGTCGAGCAGGTCGTCATCGGCCCCGAGGCGGTCGAGACCAAGTCGCGCCCGCTGTTCATCTATGCGGACCGCGAAGAAGAGGCCAAGTCGGCCTCGGCCTGAACGGCTCGTCGACTTGAGCGACTTGCCCCGACGGCGTAGCCTCTAACCAGAGACTATGCCGGGGGGCGGCCTTGACGACATATGACGATGGCGAGCGCGCGGGTCGATGATGGCTCGCGGTGCAATAAGTTGCATTGTCGCCAGCCTGGCCATGATCGGAGCGGCGCTTCAGCCGACTCCTGCCGGGGCCCAGACCAGCTCCGACCCGTTGATGCGGGTCTTGTCCGATCTCGGGATCGAGCTTCCGGTCGTCGTCGCGACCAAGAGAGCTGTTGCGGCGCCCATCGAGGCCCTGTCGCGCGAGCGCTGCGACCGGGAGGCGGCGCTGGCCCTTGCCGACGGTCTGAAACAGGCCGGCTATCGCCGCGAAGGTGCAGAGGCGCTCGTTCGCTTCTCCGACAATTGCGGTGGCTTCGTCGATGCGCTCCGCCGGGCGGCGAATCTGCTGCTGGATCTGTCGGACTGGACCGCCGCCGCCGTAGTTGCGAACAAGGTCATCGCTGAGCAGCCGCACTCGGATAATGGCTACTACCTGCGGGCCCTTGCGAACGACAAGGCGGGCAAGTTCAACGAGGCGATCGACGATTACCTCACTGCGATCGCGCTGTTCGGCAACAAGGACCGCATCTCGTCGACTGCGTATTTCGCTGCCTCGCGGGCCTATGAAAAGCTCGGGCAGTATTGCGACGCAATCGTGCCGATCGAGGCCTGGGTCGCCGTCAATCCCTTGCGTAATGACGACAGCCGCACGCAGGCGGTGATCGGCTCGCTGCGCAGCAAGGGGCAATGCGCCGAAAGGGCCTTCGCGCCTGACGAGACCATCCCGATCACACGGAGCGGGCAGGTCGTGACCGTGGCTGCCACTGTCAACGGTATGAAGGGCGTTTTCATCATCGACACGGGTGCGACTTTCGTTTCACTCCGCCAGAGCTTTGCCGATCGCGCCCGGATCGTGGTCGATCCCACGAGCAAGGTGCGCCTGCATACGGCGAATGGCATTGTCGAAGCCCGTCGTGGCAGGGCCGCCCTGATCGAGCTCAAGCGCGTTCAGGCGACGGAGGTTCCGGTCGTCGTGCAGACCGATGCTGCCGGCAGCTACGGCGCGCGCGTCGATGGCCTTCTCGGAATGAGTTTCCTCAGCCGGTTCGATGTGACGATCGACAGGCGCAGCGTCAGGATCCGGTCGCGCGGCGGCACGAAGCTTTGATACCGGGCTTTCTAGGCCTGCTCGTCGGGAGTAGCGAAGAAAAGCCCAAGACAGCTCGGCCTGAGCAAAGCTGGGTCCTTGTTCAATTCGGAACACTCGCCGATTGGCGCGCGTTTTGCCTCGTGAGTTTGGGCGGATACGACTGCCCGCACACTGCTTTTGCCTTGGCTGAGCCATCACGGCCTCGTGTGCCGGCTGCGGCAGAAGCTGTGGTGGACTGCGTGAGGCGTCGCTTGAAAGCCGGCGTCGAAGCATCCACTTTATGTTCACTTGCGAGAGTCGCGTGCCTGTAGAGGGCGTGGCTCGCAGGGGCGCCTGGCGCGAATGGTCGCGCCGCGCGGTACGTCCGCTCGATTGCCTTTCCAGGGGTCGGCCGGGCGAAAACTTGAAGGACTAGACATGACTGGCTCGACGCCCCGCGCCCCGCTTGTCCCCGGTACGACCGATACCTATCCGGTCCTGCCGCTGCGCGACATCGTCGTATTCCCGCACATGATCGTGCCGCTCTTCGTCGGCCGCGAGAAGTCCATTCGCGCGCTCGAGGAGGTGGTCAAGAACGATGGCCTGATCCTGCTCGCCACGCAGAAGAATGCCGGCGACGACGATCCGGAAACAGGCGACATCTATGAGATCGGCACGCTCGCTCGCGTGCTGCAGCTGCTCAAGCTGCCCGACTCGACCGTGAAGGTGCTCGTCGAGGGCATCGGCCGGGCGAAGGCACAGACCTACACTGCCACCGACGACTTCTATCAGGCCGAAGCCGAGGCGCTCGCCGAGGAGGCCGGCAAGAAGGTCGAGGTCGAGGCGCTGGCCCGCTCGGTGATCAGCGAGTTCGAGAATTATGTGAAGCTCAACAAGAAGATCTCGCCCGAGATCGTCGCGGCGGTCTCCCAGATCGACGAGCCGGCCAAGCTCGCCGATACGGTCGCCTCGCATCTCGCGGTCAAGATCGCCGACCGCCAGACCGTGCTGGAGGTGATGAACGTCGCCCACCGGCTCGAGAAGGTGCTCTCCCTGATGGAGAGCGAGATGTCGGTGCTGCAGGTCGAGAAGCGCATCCGCTCGCGCGTCAAGCGCCAGATGGAGAAGACCCAGCGCGAGTACTATCTCAACGAGCAGATGAAGGCGATCCAGAAGGAGCTCGGCGACGGCGAGGAAGGCCGCGACGAGCTGGCCGAGCTGGAAGAGCGCATCGCCAAGACCAAGCTGACCAAGGAAGCGCGCGACAAGGCTATCGCCGAGGTCAAGAAGCTGCGCCAGATGTCGCCGATGTCAGCGGAAGCCACCGTCGTGCGCAACTATCTCGACTGGCTGCTCGGCATCCCGTGGCAGAAGCGCTCGAAGATCAAGAAGGACCTCGCTGCCGCCCAGCAGGTACTCGATGACGATCACTTCGGCCTCGACAAGGTCAAGGACCGCATCGTCGAATATCTCGCCGTGCAGCAGCGCGCCAACCGGCTCGCCGGCCCGATCCTGTGCCTCGTCGGCCCTCCGGGCGTCGGCAAGACCTCGCTCGGCAAGTCGATCGCCAAGGCGACCGGCCGCGAGTTCGTGCGCATGTCGCTCGGCGGCGTGCGTGACGAGGCCGAGATCCGCGGCCACCGCCGCACCTATATCGGCTCGATGCCCGGCAAGATCATCCAGTCGATGAAGAAGGCCAAGACCTCGAACCCGCTCATCCTGCTCGACGAGATCGACAAGATGGGCCAGGACTTCCGCGGCGATCCGTCGGCGGCCCTGCTCGAGGTGCTCGATCCCGAGCAGAACTCGACCTTCAACGACCATTACCTCGAGGTCGACTACGACCTGTCGAATGTGATGTTCGTGACCACGGCGAACACGCTGAACATCCCGCCGGCCCTTCTGGACCGCATGGAGGTGATCCGCATCGCCGGCTACACCGAGGACGAGAAGGCCGAGATCGCCCGCCGTCACCTGATCCCGGGGACGATCAAGAAGCACGGCCTCGAATCCAAGGAATGGTCGATCGACGACGAGGCTCTGACGACGCTGGTTCGCCGCTATACCCGCGAGGCCGGCGTGCGCAACCTCGAGCGTGAGCTTGCCAACACTGTCCGCAAGGCGGTGAAGGAGATCGTGCTGACCAAGAAGAAGAAGGTCGCGGTCACTCCGGCGGTGCTGGAAGAGTATCTCGGCCCGCCGCGCTATCGCTATGGCATGGCGGAGACCGAGGATCAGGTCGGCGTCGTCACTGGCCTGGCCTGGACCGAGGTCGGCGGCGAGATGCTGACGATCGAAGGCGTGATGATGCCCGGCAAGGGCAAGATGACCGTCACCGGCAATCTGCGCGACGTGATGAAGGAATCGATCTCGGCGGCGGCCTCCTATGTCCGCTCCCGCGCCATCGATTTCGGCATCGAGCCGCCGCTCTTCGACCGGCGCGACATCCACGTCCATCTTCCCGAGGGGGCGACCCCGAAGGACGGTCCGTCGGCGGGCATTGGCATGGCAACGGCTATCGTTTCGGTCATGACCGGCATCCCGGTTCGCCGCGATGTCGCCATGACTGGCGAGGTCACGCTGCGGGGCAGGGCACTGCCGATCGGCGGCCTCAAGGAGAAGCTGCTGGCTGCCCTGCGCGGCGGCATCAAGAAGGTGCTGATCCCCGAGGAGAATGCCAAGGATCTGGTCGATCTGCCGAAGTCCGTGAAGAACGGGCTTGAGATCGTGCCGGTCTCGCGGATGGATCAGGTGCTCCAGCATGCGTTGGTGCGCCAGCCCGTCCCGATCGTCTGGGAGGAGGACCTGAAGGCGGCAACGCCCAAGGCCACCGAGGACGACGCGGCTACGGGTCTCGTCGCCCACTGAGCCCATTGTTCGTGAATACGAAGGCCGCCGGCTCTGCCGGCGGCCTTTTTTGTTGGCTGGCCACTTGAGCCGCACCCTGCGTCATAGCCTAGGGCTGATTCAGGAGGTGCCGATGAGCACGCAGAACAAGGCTGAGACCTGGCTAGAGGCCAATGAGTGCGCGGCCCGGATCGGGCTGTCGAAGCGGGCGCTGCGGCTCTACGAGGAGCGTGGCCTGATCCGGCCGCGACGGACCGACAAGGGCTGGCGCCTCTATGGCGCCGACGAGATCGCCCGGTTGCACGAGATCCTGGCGCTGAAGCGGCTGGGTCTCAGCCTGCAGCGGATCACTGCGCTCCTGCACGGCAAGGCGCTCGATCTTTCGGGCGAGCTCCTCGAACAGCAGCAGCGTGGCGGGATGTCTTTCGAGCTGTTGAGCGAGGAGTTGGCGGAGCTCGTCCGCGAGCAGCAGCCGATCGTGAACGCGGAGCTTGAAGCGAAGGGCGGACTGCAGTCGCTCGGCTTGCGCCGCGTCGCCGAGGATGGCGTCGATATCTACGAGGCGCAGTTCGCCCAAGGCTCCCTGCAATGCGGCATCGGCTTTGGCCAGGATGGCCGCGTGCATACGCTCTGGATGCTGCCGGCCTGAGCAAAGGTTTCGCAAGCCGCTTTCTGTGGCTTGCGAACCAGCCCTCATGGCCTTAAACGGCGGGCAAGAGGGCGGTTAGCTCAGTCGGTAGAGCGCCTCGTTTACACCGAGGATGTCGGCGGTTCGAGCCCGTCACCGCCCACCAGCCTTCGCCTTGGACGCGCCGGCCTCTGGGCGCTCGTTCAACAAGGTCAGCGACTGCGAACGTAGATCATCGCATAGCGGTCGGAATAAGCGCGCGTCCAGCCGGGCAATTCATCGAAGAACGGAATGCGGCCGTCCCCGGCCGACAGCAGCGCCCAGTCGACTCCATATTTGCGCAACTGGGTTTCCAGCAGCGGCTTGCCGGTGCTGCGTCCCATCGCGTCGTCCGCTTGCGTGAAGCCGTTCAGGAAAAGCTGGTCGGTGCGGCCGTCGATGAAGGTCTTGATGCCGTGGAAGATGAGAGTTCCGCCGAAGTCGTAGGAGTTGAGAACAGGGCCCGACAGGCCGCGCTGCGCAGCGAAGGCCAGCGCGTCTTTCGCCGATGTCTTTTGGCCAGGCTCGACAGCGGGGCCACGCGCTAGCATGGCGTTGGCGCCGATGACGAGAGCGACACTCGCGCCGAAGGCCAGCCGATAGTGCCCGAGCAGGAAACGCTCCAATCCGTCGCGCTGCTCCATCATCCACGTCCGGATCGAAACTGCGGGAAACTGTTCCGCGACCTGCACGGCCAGCACCAAGGGAACCAGCAGGAAGAACACGTAAACGAAGCGCTCGTGCGCGAGATAGAGATGTAGCGCAAACAGAATGAAGAGCGCCCTCGCCAGGCCGATACGGAAGCCCGAGAGGAGCAGCCCCAGCACCATCAGCAGCAAGGCCGCCTCGTTCAGAGGGGCGGCGGAGGCGTTGAACGGCCGCCACTCCATGATGAGCGGCACGGCCTCGTTGGCGCCGGCGACAGTGAAGGTGGCCAGGATGGCCTTGAGGCCATAGGGGTTGATCAGGCTCACCAACGGGCAAAGCGCGCCGAAGATGCACCATTGAGCCAGGAGTCGTGGCCGCGTCAGCCGATAGCGGATGAGGACATCCAGTCCCGCAAAGGCTGCGATGACGAAGCCGAGCGTGAACGAGGCGTGGAGATTGGTCCACAGCCAGAGTAACCCAAGCAGCCCGAGGCTGGGTGGCCGGCCGGCGCCTGCGACCCGGAACAGATTGGCTGTCCATACCACGATGATGGGCAGTGTGAAGACATGCGGCCGGGCGGTGAAGACGAAAGCCGACAGAAGGGCGAAGCTCAGAGCCAGGGCCATTGCGAGGCTCGGCTTCAGCGCCTCTCCGAGCTGCCAGGCGAGCAGGAAGACCATCAGCGAGATCGCTGTGGCTGTGACGAGTGCGACCCCGTTCCAACCGGCGCCCTTATAGGCCAGCGCCAGGAGCACCTGGCTCAGCCATTCCTTCGCGATCCAGGGCTGACCGGCGAAGCTGTGCGAGTAGCTGTCGATGGTTGGGAACGTGCGGGTGGCAAGCATGTCGAGCCCGACACGAATGTGCCACCAGCTGTCGGGATCCTGAAGAAGGGCCGGGGTGCGGGCGAGCAGAATCGCGGCCATGACGGCAGCCGCAAGCAGGCTGAAGATCAACCTCATGCGCCAGGCTTCTCCGGCAGGCGACAGCGAGCCAGCCAGGGGCTGGATGGTTTGGCTAGCACTCATGGCTTGCGAGCTGTGGCGTCAGGCGGCAGCTGAGCCCGCAAACCGGGACGGGCGACGAACACGTACCGGGAGGAGCCGAGATAGAAGAGGATGGAATAGGTGCAGAGGCCCGCGAGCTGGGCCAGGGGCGATTCCACGAAACCGAGCGATCTCGCCAAGGTCAGGACAGCGAGATTCGCGCAATAGGCGACCAGGAAGACGAGCACATAGCGACGGCCCTCGCTCATGCGCGGGCCCGCGTCGCTGCCGAAGGTCCAGCGCCGATTGAGCGCAAAGCCGGCGAGGAGCCCGGCGGCATAGCCGGCCGCGTTCGAGACGATATCGCCCCAGCCCAAGGCGAGACCCGTCAGGATAACAGCGTAGCCGAGCGCCGTGTTGACAAGCCCGACCATCCCAAATCGCAGCACGCGCAGCCGCTCAGGCGGCTGATTTGACCGCATGGACAAAATACTGCGCTCCGAGGGGAAAACGGGTGAGATAGCGCTCGAGCGGCCGGAGCCGCGCCAGTGGTCGCGGAAAGAAGATTCGGTAGACGGCCCTGGCTTCCGGCAGGCCGGCCGATGCGATTCTGGCGCGCATTTCGTTCGCTGCGATCAGAACGGCATCCTTGTCGAAGGGGCAGTTCCGCACGGCATGCCTGGTCAACGGATTGAGAGGGTTGTGCTCGAACAGGAAAAGGCTGCCGCCGGGAGCGAGCACCCGCGCGATCTCGCTGAGCAGTCCCGCCTGCAGCTGCTCGGGAATGTGGTGAAAGACGCAGGCGGCGAAGACGACATCGAACCGTCCCTCTGCGAAAGGGATCGCCTCGCCGTCGAACGGCGTGAATTGTGCCTGTCCGGGAAAGCGTCTTGCGGCCATGTCGAGCGATTGTGCCGACGGGTCCAGCAGCACGATCTCGGCATCGGGAAAGATCGCGCGCATGGGGCCCAGCGAGTTGCCGATGCCTGCGCCGAAGTCGAGAATCCGGTTTGGACGGCGTCCCGCCGCCATGAGGGTGGTCGCGACGTCCTCGATCTTGTATCTGGCGAAAAAATCCGGCGTCTCGCCACTCATGCGGATGCTGGCGGCGTGCTGCTCCTGATAGTCGAGAGCGAACTGGTCGAATTCCGCCTCAGGCACTGACGGCACCCTTAACCCGATCTTGCAGCTCGTGCACGGGGCTGCCTTGGGCCCCAGCCGTGCCGTCACAGACGATTTCGGCGACGATGTAGAGGGGACGACGCTTGGTCTCCATGTACATGCGCCCGAGATACTCGCCGAAGATGCCGAGTACAAGCAGTTGTACGCTGCCAAGGATCAGGATGATCGCGGCAAGGCTGGTCCAGCCGGGAATAACGTTGCCGGCCAGCCATGACATGATGGTGTAGCCTAGGACGCAAAGTCCGAGCACGCCAAAACCCATCCCCAGATGCGACGCGAATCGCAAGGGCGCGATGGAGAAGCTCGTCATCGCGTCGAAGGCCAGGAGCAGCATCTTCTTCAGCGGGTAATGCGTCGTTCCCGCAAAGCGCGGATGCCTTTCATACGGAAAGGCCACCTGCCGCAAGCCGATCCAGCTCACCATGCCGCGTACGAAGCGGTAGCGCTCAGGCATCGCGTTCAGATGGTCGAGCGCGCGCCGGCTCATCAGGCGGAAATCCCCGGCGTCCGCGGCGATCTCGATATCGACCATCCCCCGCAACAGGCGATAGAACAGGGCGGCGCTGGAGCGTTTGAACAGGCTCTCGCCGTCGCGCTTCAGGCGCTGGCCATAGACGACGTCGAAGCCTTCATCCATCTTCGCCATCATCGTACCCAGAAGCTCGGGCGGATCCTGGAGGTCTGCGTCGAGGATAAGGCAGCGTTCGCCCCGGCAAAACTCGAGCCCCGCGGTGAGCGCGATCTGGTGGCCGTAGTTCCGGGCGAGATCCATGCCGACGACATGGCTGTCACGGCGAGCGAGATCGAGAATCGCTTCCCGGGTGCCATCGGTCGCACCATCGATGATGAGGACGATTTCGTAGGATGGCCCGACCGCCGCCAGGCAGGCGGCGCTCACGCGCCGGTGCAGCTCGGCGATGCCGGCCCGCTCGTTGTAGCAGGGCACCACGACCGACAGCGCTATGCTGTGTCGAAAGGCGCCATGATGAGGATCGGCCATGAGCTCCATCCAAGTTTGCTCGAGGATGGCTGAGTTCGGTTGGGGAATCGTTAAATCCAGCAAGACGGAACGCAGCGAAGTCCATGAACAAATTTGACGGCCTCGGTGCTTGACAGTCCGGGCCCGGGGCCATAATCCCAACCCCGCCGAGGACATGTTCCTCCGCCGCCCGCGCGGGCGTAGCTCAGTTGGTTAGAGTGCCGGCCTGTCACGCCGGAGGTCGCGGGTTCGAGCCCCGTCGCCCGCGCCATTTCAAACGATTTCCCAGAACTTGTATCCACTGCTTTCGCAGGCGCCGAAGACATTCGAAGCGGCGTCTTTGACAAGCGGATGACACGGCCTGCCGGCTGCAACGTCAATGTCTGGTGTTGCGCAGGAACTCGGCGAGGCGCGCGTTTTTGGTCGCGCCGAAGATCTGGTCGCCATGCGGTTGCAGCTTGTTCCGCACCGACGGGAACAATCGCGTTCCGCGGCGGTTGTTGTCGAGGCTCGGCCTGCGCCGGCACTTGGAGGAAACACGATGCGTAAGCGGACTTTCATCGCGGCTTTGATCGGTGGCTTGACCTTGTCGGTCCCCGCATGGGCTTCGCCCGCTCGCGAATCTGCCCCGGCCGGCGAGGCTGCGATTGCCCGTGGGCTCGACGATCTCGACGTCGCGTTCACGCGCCATACGCGCGAGCACCGCATGTGGGAGATCCAGCGGAACCTCGAGCGGCAGAATCGCGGTCGCGGCTATGGCTACGGACGCGGTTATGATCGTGGCTATGGTCGTGGCGATGGCTACGGGCGTGGACGCGACTATGGCCCGCCTCCGGGGCGCGGCTATGGCGGCGGTTACGGGGGCCGAGGTTATATCCGCGGAGGCGATCCCTATAGCGGTAGCACCTACTGAAGCGCCGAGGTCTTCGATCCGGTATCGGACTGAGGGACGCATCGCGTCTCTTCTCCGATGCCGAGCCTACCAGGGCCGGCGCGGGCCCGTGTCGATGTGGATCAGCCCGTTCCAGTAGACCTTGTTGCCGCCGACCTCGGGCAGGTTGCGGGCCCACTCCAGAACGACACGCGGCCTGACGCCCGGCACCCGGAAATCCATCGCCTCGCAGCGCTTGTGATAGGAGCCGCGCCGCGCCCGCCACGGCGGACGCCACGTCGAGGTCACCTTCACCGCCCCGTATTTGTCCGAGATCTTGCCGAGAATCGCCTTCAGCACCGGCGGCAGGCAGACGATCGAGGTTCCTGGATCGGTCGAGATTCCCGGCTTGTCAGGCTTCTCGTCCGGATCGAAGGCGGGCTCTTCGCCGACCTGCCCCGGCGTACGCTGCGGCCATTCCGGGCCTTCATCGTCGTCGGGCTGGGCGAGGGTGGGGGCTGGGCCTGAGACAGCGCTGGCTTCGATTGGCGCTGCTGGCACCACGACGATCGGTGGCGCGCCCGGCTTGATCTGCAGGTCGAGGTCGAAGGGGCGTTCGGGCGGCAGCGGCGCCAGCATCATCTGCGCCGCGGCTGGGTGGCCGAACGCCATCCCGGCGGCACAGGTGCCAGCCAGCACGACTCTCCGCATGGCAATCACGAGGCGCGGGACGCCGATGGCGGGAAAGCGGCCACGATGCCGCAGTCACGATGCGTTGTTGGCCTCGGCATTCCCGCAGCGGTGCTCCTGACGCATCGGCAGCGTTTGCCGACGAATCGTGCCGGCGCCGAAGACTGACGTTACGTCCCCGTTTGCCACGCTTCGACGCGCCGCGACAACCGCCTTGCGTCAGGCACGATAGGTCGTGAGAATCGAGGTCGAAACGCCCGGGAAACGGGACACTTTCGCGAGGCGGGTCGACATATGCGGCAAAGACATGGCGATAGCCGCGTTGTGCGGCGCGGCGAACCCTTGCGTGATTCTAAAGCAGGGTCTAATCGACTGGCGAGATTGAGGGCGCCGCCTCGGCGCCGGGTTGAAGCGGGGTGACAGATGCAAGCTCTTCCTGTGCAGTCCCTGCTATCGGACTACCTGCCTCTGGTCATCTTCGTCGGCCTGTCGATCGTGATCGGCCTGGCACTCCTGATCGCGCCCTTCGCCGTCGCCTATTCCAAGCCCGACGCCGAGAAGCTCTCGGCCTATGAGTGCGGCTTCAACGCCTTCGACGATGCGCGCATGAAGTTCGACGTGCGCTTCTACCTCGTCGCCATCCTGTTCATCATCTTCGACCTCGAGGTCGCCTTCCTTTTCCCCTGGGCGGTCGCCTTCGGCGGTCTCGGCTGGTTCGGCTTCTGGTCGATGATGATCTTCCTCGGCGTGCTGACCGTCGGCTTCGTCTATGAGTGGCGCAAGGGTGCGCTCGAGTGGGACTGACCATTTGTCGCGTAAGCTTGATACCGCCCTGTCACCGATCTTACATTCGACGAAACCTAAAGGTTCGAACTGATGGCCATGACAGCGATCGATCGCGGTGATCCGCTCGTCGCGCCGGCGCCCAGGGGCCTGCTCGGCCCGGACGGCAAGCCGGTCGGCACGCGCGATCCCTTCTTCGTCGAGATCAACAACGAACTGGCCGACAAGGGCTTTCTGGTCACGGCGACCGACGACCTGATCAACTGGTCGCGCACCGGCTCGCTGATGTGGATGACCTTCGGCCTCGCCTGCTGCGCGGTCGAGATGATGCAGCTCTCCATGCCGCGCTACGATGTCGAGCGCTTCGGCTTTGCACCGCGCGCCTCGCCGCGCCAGTCCGACGTGATGATCGTCGCCGGCACGCTGACCAACAAGATGGCCCCAGCCCTGCGCAAGGTCTACGACCAGATGCCGGAGCCGCGCTACGTCATCTCGATGGGCTCCTGCGCCAATGGCGGCGGCTACTACCATTACAGCTATTCGGTGGTGCGCGGCTGCGACCGGATCGTGCCGATCGACGTTTATGTGCCGGGCTGCCCGCCGACCGCGGAAGCGCTGCTCTATGGCGTGCTGCTGCTGCAGAAGAAGATCCGGCGGACGGGGACGATCGAGCGGTGAGCGAGGCCGGAGCCAGCGTGATGCGGCAGTGGCGGGCGCGAGCCACGCCGGAGGGTGCGCTCGCCTATCGCGCGCATCTTTCCGGCTCGGTGCTGCCGCAGCTGCAGGCGCTGGCTGGCTTTCGCGGCGTTGCGCTGCTCAACCGCCAGGTTGCCGGCGAGGTCGAGATCACTGTGCAGACCCGCTGGGAAAGCATGGCCGCGATCGCGGTGTTCGCGCAGCCTGATCTGGAGGCTGCAGTGGTCGAGCCGGCGGCCGCAGCCGTGCTGTTGAGCTATGATGATGTGGTGACGCATCACCAGGTCATTCTCGAAGGATGATGCGATGAGCGAAGCGCTCGCGACATTGGGTGAAGAGATCAAGACGGCGCTGCCCGGCGCGGTGACCGACGCCGTCGTCGCCTATGGCGAGCTGACCGTGCTCGCCGAGGCCGCCGCGATCGTCGACGTTCTCAGGACCCTCTACGACGACCCGCGCTTCCGCTTCGTCAATTTCACCGACATCGCCGGCGCCGACTATCCACAGCGCGAGAAGCGCTTCGAGGTCGTCTACCACCTGCTCTCGCCGCGTCATAACCAGCGCGTGCGCGTCAAGGTTCAGACTGACGAAGCGACCCCGGTGCCGTCCGTGATCGAGGTCTTCCCGGCGGCGAACTGGTACGAGCGCGAGGCCTACGACTTCTACGGCATCCTGTTCTCGAACCATCCGGATCTGCGCCGCATTCTCACCGATTACGGCTTCGAGGGTTATCCGCTGCGCAAGGACTTCCCTCTGACCGGCTTCGTCGAGGTCCGCTATGACGACGAGCAGAAGCGCGTCGTCTACGAGCCGGTGAAGCTGAATCAGGAGTTCCGCAACTTCGACTTCCTCTCGCCCTGGGAAGGGACCGAATACGTCCTGCCGGGCGACGAGAAGGCCAAGGCGGGCTGAGCGATGGGCGAGGGCGACAAACTCTCAGGTGGCTGTCTCTGCGGTTCCGTTCGCTTCACGGCGAGGATGGCCAAGCCGGAGATGGACGTCTGCCATTGCGACATGTGTCGCAAATGGAGCGGCGGCGTGCTGATGACCGTGCCGTGCACGGACGTCGCTGTCGCCGACGAGACGCACCTTGCCGTCTATCCTTCGTCCGAATGGGGTGAGCGCGTCTTCTGCCGGAATTGCGGCACCAGCCTGTTCTGGCGCCAGCGTTCCGGCGAGGGCCATGTCGCAGTGGCGTTCCCGAGCCTCGACAACCCTTCCGATCTCGTCTTCGCCGAAGAGATCTTCATCGACGAGAAGCCTGATCTCTACGCCTTCGCGGGCGAGCGCCGGCGCAAGACCGGTGAGCAGGTGATCGCCGAATTCCATGCCGCCCAGGAAGGCCGGACATGACCGAACACAACATCCGCAACTTCTCGATCAATTTCGGCCCGCAGCACCCAGCCGCGCACGGCGTGCTGCGCCTGGTGCTGGAACTCGACGGCGAGATCGTCGAGCGCGTCGACCCGCATATCGGCCTGCTGCATCGCGGCACCGAGAAGCTGATCGAGCACAAGACCTATCTCCAGGCGCTGCCCTATTTCGACCGGCTCGACTACGTCGCGCCGATGAACCAGGAGCACGCCTACTCGCTCGCGGTCGAGAAGCTGATGGGCGTGACCGTGCCGCGCCGCGGCCAGCTCATCCGCGTGCTCTATTCCGAGATCGGCCGCATCCTCTCGCATATCCTCAACGTCACCACGCAGGCTATGGACGTCGGCGCGCTCACCCCGCCGCTCTGGGGCTTCGAGGAGCGCGAGAAGCTGATGATCTTCTACGAGCGGGCCTGCGGCGCGCGCATGCACGCCGCCTATGTCCGGCCGGGCGGCGTCCACCAGGACCTGCCGACCTCGCTGATCCACGACATCGCCGAATGGTGCGACCCGTTCCTCAAGGTCTGCGACGATCTCGAGACCCTGCTCACCGACAACCGCATCTTCAAGCAGCGCAACGTCGACATCGGCGTCGTCGATCTCGAGACCTGCTGGAAATGGGGTTTTTCGGGTGTGATGGTGCGCGGCTCCGGCGCGCCCTGGGATCTGCGCAAGAGCCAGCCCTACGAGTGCTACGAGGAGATGGAATTCGACATCCCCGTCGGCAAGAACGGCGACTGCTACGACCGCTACTGCATCCGCATGGAAGAGATGCGCCAGTCGGTGCGCATCATGAAGCAGTGCTGCGAGAAGCTGCTCTCGGCCGATGGCGGCGGGCCGATCTCCTCGCTCGACGGCAAGATGGTGCCGCCCAAGCGCGGCGAGATGAAGCGCTCGATGGAGGCGCTGATCCACCACTTCAAACTCTACACCGAGGGCTACAAGGTGCCCGAAGGCGAGGTCTATGCCGCCGTCGAGGCGCCCAAGGGCGAGTTCGGCGTCTATCTCGTCTCCGACGGCACCAACAAGCCCTATCGCTGCAAGATCAAGGCGCCGGGCTTTGCCCATCTCCAGGCCATGGATTTCATGTGCCGCAAGCACATGCTCGCTGACGTCTCGGCGATCCTCGGCTCCCTCGACATCGTGTTCGGGGAGGTCGATCGGTGATTCCCATCGCGCAACTCATCAACAACGGCTTCGAGATCAAGTCGTCGACCACCGCGACCGTCAAGGGGGAGCAGGAGATGTACGTCATCCTGCAGAAGGGGCCTGACGCGTATCTCTGTCTGTTCCGGTTCAATGGAAACGGCTGGCCGCAGGCCGGCGGCTGGCCTCTCGGGTAATCATCATGTCCGTCCGTCGTCTCGCGCCCGATCACGTTCAGCCCGCCTCCTTCGCCTTCACTGCGGCGAACGAGAACTGGGCCGATCAGCAGATCGCCAAATATCCGGAAGGCCGCCAGGCCTCGGCCGTGATCCCGCTGCTCTGGAAGGCGCAGGAGCAGCATCATGGCTGGCTGCCGCGCGCCGCGATCGAGGAAGTCGCGCGCAAGCTCGGCATGGCCCCGATGCGGGTGCTGGAGGTCGCGACCTTCTACACCATGTTCAGCCTGCAGCCGGTGGGCGAGCACTTCATCCAGCTGTGCGGCACGACGCCTTGCGCGCTGCGCGGTGCCGAGGCCCTGAAGAAGGTCTGCGAGGACGTCATCGGCCCGCAATCGACCGTCACCGCCGACGGCAAGCTGTCCTGGCTCGAAGTCGAATGCCTCGGCGCCTGCTGCAACGCCCCGATGGCGCAGATCAATTTCGACTACTACGAGGATCTGACGCCCGATAATTTCCGCAAGCTGCTCGGCGATCTGCGCGAAGGCCGCCCGACCAAGCCCGGCCCGCAGGTCGATCGCTCCTGCTCGGAGCCGCTCGGCGGCGGCGATACGCTTAAGGATCCGGCCCTCTTCGACGGCTCTGTGATCGGCGCCGGTGACTGGCAGGCGCGCATCACCAGGCAGCGCGAGGACGCGATCAGGATCGCCAGCGAGAAGGCCGCGGCCGAGGCCAAGGCCAAGGCGGAAGCCGAGGTGGCCGCCGCGACCGCCAAGACCGGCCCGACCGACGTCAAGACCGCGCCCGCTCCCGAAGCCGCCGCTCCCGGCCGCCCGAAGCCGTCCGAGCCGAACCAGCCGGCCGGCGCCGCGCAGGACACGCCGTCCGCGACCGGCAAGGCGATCAAGGACACGCCCGCCAAGGGCACGGCTGAGAACGCGCCGGCGGCCAAGGCCGCTCCTGCCGCCGAGCCGGCCGTTGCCGAAACCAAGCCGCAGCTGCTGACCGCGGCGCGCGACGGCAAGGGCGACGACCTCGAATTGATCTGGGGCGTCGGTCCCAAGCTCGGCAAGATGCTCAACGAGATGGGCATCTGGCACTTCGACCAGGTCGCCGCCTGGACCCCGGCCGAACTTGCCTGGGTCGATGCAAGGCTGACCGGCTTCAAGGGCCGTGCCGTGCGCGACGACTGGATTTCGCAGGCGACGAAACTCGCGACAGGCTGGCGGCCGGAATCGGCCCTCGGCGACAAGCCGGTGAAGTGAGGCGATAACGATGCTGGCTGATCGCGACCGCATTTTCACCAATCTCTACGGCCTTCACGACCTGTCGCTGAAGGGCGCCATGCAGCGTGGCGCCTGGGACGGCACCAAGTTCCTGCTCGAGCAGGGGCGCGACTGGATCATCGACGAGATGAAGAGGTCGGGCCTGCGCGGGCGTGGCGGCGCCGGCTTCCCGACCGGGCTGAAATGGTCGTTCATGCCCAAGCAGAGCGACGGGCGCCCGCACTATCTCGTCGTCAACGCCGACGAGTCGGAGCCGGGCACCTGCAAGGACCGCGAGATCATGCGCAACGACCCGCATACGCTGGTCGAGGGCTGCCTGATCGCCTCCTTCGCCATGGGCGCGCATGCGGCCTACATCTACATCCGCGGCGAATATGTCCGCGAGCGCGAGGCGCTGCAGCGCGCCGTCGACGAAGCCTATGAGGCGAACCTCATCGGCAAGAACAACAAGCACGGCTATCCCTTTGATCTCTATGTGCATCACGGCGCCGGCGCCTATATCTGCGGCGAGGAGACGGCGCTGCTCGAAAGCCTCGAGGGCAAGAAGGGCATGCCGCGGCTGAAGCCGCCTTTCCCGGCCAATGTCGGCCTCTATGGCTGCCCGACCACGGTCAACAACGTCGAGTCGATCGCGGTCGCGCCGACCATCCTGCGCCGCGGCGCCAGCTGGTTCTCCTCGATCGGCACGCCCAACAATGTCGGCACCAAGCTGTTCTGCGTCTCGGGCCATGTGAACAAGCCCTGCAATGTCGAAGAGGCGATGGGACTGACCTTCCGCGAGCTGATCGACCGCCATTGCGGCGGTATCCGCGGCGGCTGGGACAATCTCAAGGCGGTCATCCCCGGCGGCTCCTCGGTCCGCATGGTGCCGGCCGAGCAGATCATCGACACGCCGATGGATTTCGACTCGCTTTCGAAGCTGAAGTCGGGCCTCGGCACGGCGGCGGTGATCGTGATGGACAAGTCGACCGACATCATCCGCGCCATCGCCCGCATCAGCTACTTCTACAAGCATGAGAGCTGCGGCCAGTGCACGCCGTGCCGCGAGGGCACCGGCTGGATGTGGCGCGTCGTCAACCGCATGGCGGAGGGCCGCGCCCAGAAGCGCGAGATCGACATGCTGCTTGACGTCTCCAAGCAGATCGAGGGCCACACCATCTGCGCGCTGGGCGACGCTGCCGCCTGGCCGATCCAGGGCCTGATCAACCATTTCCGTCACGAAATCGAGCAGCGCATCGACGACTATGCCGCCAACCCGCATGGCGAGCCGGTCAGGCTCATGGCGGCGGAGTGAGACCATGACCAAGCTTCTGATCGACGGCATCGAGGTCGACGTCCCCGCGGAGTACACAGTGCTCCAGGCCTGCGAGGCGGCGGGCGCCGAGGTGCCGCGCTTCTGTTTCCATGAGCGGCTCTCGATCGCCGGCAATTGCCGCATGTGCCTGGTCGAGGTGAAGGGTGGCCCGCCCAAGCCGCAGGCCTCCTGCGCCATCGGCGTACGCGACCTGCGTCCCGGCCCGAACGGCGAGCTGCCGGTCGTGCTGACCAGGTCGCCCATGGTCAAGAAGGCGCGCGAAGGGGTGATGGAGTTCCTGCTCATCAACCACCCGCTCGACTGCCCGATCTGCGACCAGGGCGGCGAGTGCGACCTCCAGGACCAGGCCATGGCCTATGGCGTCGACACCTCGCGCTATGCCGAGAACAAGCGCGCGGTCGAGGACAAGTATATCGGCCCGCTGGTCAAGACCTCGATGACGCGCTGCATCCAGTGCACGCGCTGTGTCCGCTTCACCACCGAGGTCGCCGGCGCCTCGGACCTCGGCGCGATCGGCCGCGGCGAGGACATGGAGATCACCACCTATCTCGAGCACGCGATGAGCTCGGAGCTGCAGGGCAATGTCGTCGACCTCTGCCCGGTCGGCGCGCTGACCTCCAAGCCCTACCAGAACAAGGCCCGGCCCTGGGAACTGACCAAGACCGAATCCATCGACGTGATGGACGCGGTCGGCTCGGCGATCCGCGTCGACTCGCGCGGCCGTGAGGTGATGCGGGTGCTGCCGCGCATCAACGAGGCGGTGAACGAGGAGTGGATCTCCGACAAGACCCGCCACATCGCGGACGGGCTCAGGACCCAGCGGCTCGACCAGCCCTATATCCGCGAGCACGGACACCTGCGGCCGGCGAGCTGGACCGAGGCGCTTTCCCTTGTCGCGCGCAAGCTCAAGGCTGCCAAGCCGGAACGCATCGGCGCCATCGCCGGCGATCTCGCCGCGGTCGAGGAGATGTATGCGCTTAAAGGCCTGATCGCCGGCCTCGGCTCGGCCAATCTCGACTGCCGCCAGGACGGGACGAAGCTCGATCCGGCCTTCGGTCGCGCCAGCTATATCCTGAATACCGGCATCGCCGGGATCGAGGACGCGACCTCGCTGCTGATCATCGGCTCGAACCCGCGCCGCGAGGCGCCGATCGTCAATGCCCGCATCCGCAAGCGCTGGTTGCGCGGCGATTTCAAGGTCTCGTTGATCGGCGAGAAGGTCGATCTGACCTACGCCTGTGACTATCTCGGCGCTGGCCCTGAGACGCTGGCCGATCTGGTCAAGCGCGCCGGGGCTGCCGGCGAGCGGCCGATGGTGCTGGTCGGGCAAGGAGCGCTCACCCGCGCCGACGGTGCTGCGGTGCTCTCCCTTGCGGCCAAGGCGGCCGAGGTGCTCGGCGCGGTCAAGGATGGCTGGAACGGCTTCGGCGTGCTGCACACGGCCGCCGCCCGCGTCGGTGGCCTCGATCTCGGCTTCGTGCCGGCTGAGGGGGGGCTCGATGTCGCCAGCATGACGGCAGCGGGCGCGCTCGACGTGCTCTTCCTGCTTGGCGCCGACGAGATCGAGGTGTCGGCCGGCGCCTTCGTGATCTACCAGGGCAGCCATGGCGACAAGGGCGCCCATCGCGCCGACGTCATCCTGCCGGGCGCCGCCTATACCGAGAAATCCGGCACCTACGTCAACACCGAAGGACGGGTGCAGATGGCGGCGCGTGCCACCTTCCCGCCGGGCGATGCCAAGGAGGACTGGGCGATCCTGCGGGCGCTCTCGGCCTCGCTCGGCAAGCCGCTGCCCTTCGATTCGCTCGGGGCGCTGCGCCGAGAGCTCTATGCCGCCCACCCGCATTTTGCCGCCGTCGATGCGGTGGCGGAGGGCGATCGCTCCGGCCTGGCGAAGCTGGCCGGGCAGGGCGGTGCGACCGAGAAGGCGGGCTTTGCCCCGGCCGTCAGCGACTTCTACACCACGAACCCCATCGCCCGCGCTTCGGCGGTGATGGCGGAATGCTCGGCGCTGGCCTCCGGCCGCATGCGCCAGGCGGCGGAGTAAGCCTCGATGAACTGGGACCTCGTCCTCGATCTTGCGATCATCGCCGGCAAGAGCCTGCTGCTGCTGGTCTGCCTGCTGGTCTTCATCGCCTTCATCCTGCTCGCCGATCGCAAGATCTGGGCGGCGGTGCAGCTGCGGCGCGGTCCGAACGTGGTCGGCCCGTTCGGCCTGTTCCAGAGCTTCGCCGACCTCTTGAAGTTCGTCTTCAAGGAGCCGATCATCCCGTCCAGCGCCAATAAGGGCGTGTTTTTGCTCGCGCCGCTGATCTCCTGCGTGCTGGCGCTGGCGGCCTGGGCGGTGATCCCGGTGGCGGAAGGTTGGGCGATCGCCGACATCAATGTCGGCGTGCTCTACATCTTCGCGATCTCCTCGCTCGGCGTCTATGGCGTCATCATGGGCGGCTGGGCCTCGAACTCGAAGTACCCATTCCTCGGCGCGCTGCGCTCGGCGGCGCAGATGGTCTCCTACGAAGTCTCGATCGGCTTTGTGATCATCACCGTGCTGCTCTGCGTCGGCTCGCTCAATCTCTCGGCCATCGTCGAGGCGCAGAACTCGAAGGCGGGCCTGTTCGGCTGGTACTGGCTGCCGCTCTTCCCGATGTTCATCGTGTTCTTCATCTCGGCGCTGGCCGAGACGAACCGGCCGCCCTTCGACCTGCCGGAAGCGGAATCGGAGCTCGTTGCGGGCTTCATGGTCGAGTACTCCTCGACCCCGTATCTGCTGTTCATGCTCGGCGAATACGTGGCGATCATGACCATGTGCTCGCTGACCACGATCCTGTTCCTCGGTGGCTGGCTGCCGCCATTCCCGGTCGCGCCCTTCACCTGGCTGCCGGGCATATTCTGGTTCGCGCTCAAGATCTGCATGGTCTTCTTCATGTTCGCGATGGTGAAGGCCTTCGTGCCGCGCTACCGCTATGACCAGCTGATGCGGCTGGGCTGGAAGGTCTTCCTGCCGTTGTCGCTGGCGTCGGTCGTCGTGGTCGCGGCGGTGCTGCAGCTCACTGGTTGGGGGCCCGCTCCGTGACGGCGGGCCAGGCCGGACTGATCGGAGCTTTGATCGGCTTCGTTGTCGGCCTGATCGAGTACCGGCTCGTCATGGGCGTTGTGGTTGGTGCGTTGCGTCGCACCGACAGCTCGCAGACGCAGGCCGAGAAGGATGATTACGAACGGCGCATCCGCCTGTTGAAGGCGGCGGTGCTGGTGGTTTCGGTGGGTGGATTGCCCATCGTCGGTTACCTGATCGGCCGGACGCTGTTCGGTTGAGACGAGAGAAGGACGAGAAGATGTCACTCGCGCAAGCTGCCAAAGGACTGCTCCTCAAGGAGTTCGTCGGCGCTTTCGTCCTGTCGATGCGCTATTTCTTCAAGCCGAAGGCGACGCTGAACTATCCCTTCGAGAAGGGCGTGCTCTCGCCGCGCTTCCGGGGCGAACACGCGCTGCGCCGCTATCCGAACGGCGAGGAGCGCTGCATCGCCTGCAAGCTCTGCGAGGCGATCTGCCCGGCACAGGCGATCACGATCGAGGCCGGCCCGCGCCGCAATGACGGCACCCGCCGCACCACGCGCTACGACATCGACATGACCAAGTGCATCTATTGCGGCTTCTGCCAGGAGGCCTGCCCGGTCGATGCCATCGTCGAGGGCCCCAACTTCGAATTCGCCACCGAGACCCGTGAGGAGCTGTTCTACGACAAGGACAAGCTGCTCGAGAACGGTGCTCGCTGGGAACGCGAGATCGCGCGCAATATCGCGATGGATGCGCCCTATCGCTGAGGACGGAGCCCGTCGCGCGGTTGTCGCGCTAGGCGGGCCTGACTATAGACGCTCCAAACTGCGGCGGGTCTCGATCCGCCGCGTGATGAAAACGAGGGCCGCCCTTTAGGGCGGAAAGGCTGGCGAAGATGAATGCCGCAGCGGCTTTCTTCTATCTCTTCTCAGGCGTCACCATCGCCTCGGCGCTGATGGTGATTTCGGCACGCAACCCGGTCCATTCGGTGTTGTTCCTGATCCTCGCCTTCGTCAACGCGGCGGGCCTGTTCCTGCTGCTCGGGGCCGAGTTCCTCGCGATGCTGCTGATCGTCGTCTATGTCGGCGCCGTCGCCGTGCTCTTCCTCTTCGTGGTGATGATGCTCGACGTCGACTTCGCCGAGCTGCGCCAGGGCTTCCTGCAATATCTGCCGATCGGCGGCCTGATCGGCCTGATCTTTGCGGTCGAGCTGCTGCTGGTCGTCGGCGCCTGGGTGATCGATCCGCAGATCGCGCGGGCGCCGGTCGCGGCGATCCCCGCCGGCGTCACCAACACGGCGGCGCTGGGGCAGGTGCTCTATACCAAGTATGTCTACTACTTCCAGGCGGCGGGCCTCGTGCTGCTCGTCGCGATGATCGGCGCGATCGTGCTGACGCTGCGCGACCGGAAGGGCATCAAGCGCCAGGATATCCCGACGCAGAACGCCCGCACCAAGGCTGCGGCGATGGATGTGAAGCAGGTGCCGTCGCGCGCCGGCGTTCCCGAGGAGATGGCGTGATGATCGGGCTCGGACACTATCTCGCGGTCGGCGCGATCCTGTTCACGCTCGGCGTGCTCGGCATCTTCATCAACCGCAAGAACGTCATCGTCATCCTGATGTCGATCGAGCTGATCCTGCTCTCGGTCAACATCAACTTCGTCGCCTTCTCGAGCTTCCTGAACGACATCGTCGGCCAGGTCTTCGCGCTCCTGGTGCTGACCGTGGCGGCCGCCGAGGCTGCGATCGGGCTCGCCATTCTCGTCGTCTACTTCCGCAACCGCGGCACGATCGCGGTGGAAGACATCAACATGATGAAAGGCTGAGCGCGGCAACGCGCCCGTAACCTGCCATGTATCACGCGATCGTCTTCCTCCCTCTGATCGGCTTCTTCATCGCCGGCATTTTCGGCCGGCTGATCGGCGCCCGCGCCTCGGAGATCGTCACCACCACGCTGCTGCTGGTCTCGGCGGTGCTGTCCTGGATCGCCCTGTTTCAGGTCGGCTTCGGCTCGGGCACCACCCGCGTCCAGGTCGCGACCTGGCTGGCCTCTGCGGATCTGCGCGTCGACTGGGCCTTCCGCATCGACACGCTGACCGCGGTGATGCTGGTCGTGGTCAACACCGTCTCCTCGCTCGTGCACGTCTATTCGATCGGCTACATGCACGAGGATCCCTCGCGGCCGCGCTTCTTTGCCTATCTCTCGCTGTTCACCTTCGCCATGCTGATGCTGGTGACGGCCGACAACCTGGTGCAGATGTTCTTCGGCTGGGAGGGCGTCGGTCTCGCTTCCTATCTGCTGATCGGCTTCTGGTATCAGAAGCCCTCGGCCAATGCCGCGGCGATCAAGGCCTTCGTCGTCAACCGCGTCGGCGATTTCGGCTTCCTGCTCGGCATCTTCCTGGTTTTCGTGCTGACCGGATCGGTCGCCCTCGACAGCATCTTTCCGCAGATCGCCGGTTTGACGGAGCGCAGCTTCCGCTTCCTCGGCTATGACTGGAACGCGCTGACGCTGACCTGCCTGCTGCTGTTCATGGGCGCCATGGGCAAGTCGGCGCAGTTCATGCTGCACACCTGGCTGCCGGACGCGATGGAAGGCCCGACCCCGGTCTCGGCGCTGATCCATGCCGCGACCATGGTCACCGCCGGCGTCTTCATGGTGGCGCGCCTGTCGCCGATCTTCGAATACGCTCCGGTCGCGCTGACCGTCGTCGTCGTCATCGGCGCCACCACGGCCTTCTTCGCCGCGACCGTCGGCCTGGTGCAGAACGACATCAAGCGCGTCATCGCCTATTCGACCTGCTCCCAGCTCGGCTACATGTTCGTGGCGATGGGTGTCGGCGCCTATTCGGCTGGCATCTTCCACCTCTTCACCCACGCCTTCTTCAAGGCGCTGCTGTTCCTGGGCGCCGGCTCGGTCATCCACGCGATGCACCATGAGCAGGACATGCGGAACATGGGCGGCCTGCGTAAACACATCCCGTGGACCGCGGCCGCCATGACGATCGGCACGCTGGCGCTGACCGGCTTCCCGCTCTTCGCCGGCTATTTCTCCAAGGATGCGATCATCGAGAGCGCCTATGCCTCGGTCGCGCATGGTGGCTTCGCCAGCTCCTACGCCTTCGTGCTGCTGGTCGTCGCCGCGCTGATGACGTCATTCTATTCCTGGCGGCTCTACTTCATGACCTTCGAGGGCAAGCCGCGCTGGGCCGGTCACGGCCATGATGCGCATGGTCACGATGACCACGCGCACGCCGCCCACGGCCATCATGACGACCATGGCCACGCTGCGCATGGTCATGACGACCACGGCCATGGCCATCACGACCACAAGCCGCATGAGAGCCCGCTCTCGATGCTGATCCCGCTCGCCGTGCTCTCGCTCGGTGCGCTCGTGGCGGGTTACGTCTTCAAGGAGGCGTTCATCGGCCACGACTACGAGCACTTCTGGAAGACGGCGCTGTTCACCGGCAAGGACAATCACATCCTGCACGCCATGCACGAAGTGCCGAAATGGGTGGTCTGGTCGCCCTTCGTCGCGATGCTGGTCGGCTTCTTGCTGGCGCTCTACATGTACGTGCTGCGTCCGGATATCCCGGGCAAGCTCGCCGCCGCCAACCCGGTGCTCTACAAGTTCCTGCTCAACAAGTGGTACTTCGACGAGATCTACGACTTCCTGTTCGTGAAGCCGGCGATGTGGCTTGGCCGCTTCCTCTGGAAGAAGGGCGACGGCCTCGTCATCGACGGCTTGGGACCGGACGGCGTCTCTGCACGGGTCGTCGACGTGACCAACCGGGTCGTGCGGCTGCAGACCGGCTATGTCTACCACTATGCCTTCGCCATGCTGATCGGCGTCGCCGGGCTGGTGACCTGGTACCTCATGGCCCGCGGGTGAGATGATGTCCTTCGGTTTCGGTGTCCTCGCTGGTCTCCTGGTCCTGCCGCTGGTCGGCGCCGCGTTCATCCTGACGCTGCGCGGCGATGAGGCTTCGGTCAATTCGAACGCGCGCTGGGCGGCGCTGTTCTTTACGATCGGGACGTTCGTTCTCTCGCTCTACGCTTGGAGCCAGTTCGACTCAACCAATCCCGGCTTCCAGATGGTCGAGACCCATGCCTGGGTCTCCGACATCATCAAGTTCAAGCTCGGCGTCGACGGCTTCTCCTTCCCCTTCGTGGTCCTGACCGCCTTCCTGATGCCGTTCTGCATCCTGGCGTCCTGGACCTCGGTCGAGAAGCGGGTGCGCGAATACATGATCGCGTTCCTGATCCTCGAGGCGCTGATGATTGGCGTTTTCGTCGCGCTCGACCTCGTGCTGTTCTATCTGCTGTTCGAGGCGGGCCTGATCCCGATGTTCCTGATCATCGGCATCTGGGGCGGCAAGCGCCGGGTCTACGCCTCCTACAAGTTCTTCCTCTACACGCTGCTCGGCTCGGTGCTGATGCTGCTCGCCATCATGGCGATGTACTGGAACGCCGGCACCACCGACATTCCGACGCTGCTGACCCACAAATTCCCGGTCCAGATGCAGCCCTGGCTCTGGCTCGCCTTCTTCGCCTCCTTCGCGGTGAAGATGCCGATGTGGCCGGTCCACACCTGGCTGCCCGATGCCCACGTCGAGGCGCCGACGGCCGGCTCCGTCATCCTGGCGGCGATCCTCCTGAAGATGGGTGGCTACGGCTTCATCCGCTTCTCGATCCCGATGTTCCCGGATGCCTCGGCGATGTTCGCGCCGCTGGTCTACGCGCTCTCCGTCATCGCCATCGTCTACACCTCGCTGGTGGCGCTGATGCAGGAGGACATCAAGAAGCTGATCGCCTACTCCTCGGTGGCGCATATGGGCTTCGTCACCATGGGCCTGTTCACCCTGACGCCGCAGGGCATCCAGGGCGCGATGTTCCAGATGGTCAGCCACGGGCTGGTCTCGGGCGCGCTCTTCCTCTGCGTCGGCGTGATCTACGACCGCATGCACACCCGCGAGATCGCCGCCTATGGCGGGTTGGTGAACCGGATGCCGCTCTATGCGGTGGTGTTCATGATCTTCACCATGGCTAATGTCGGCCTGCCGGGCACGGCCGGCTTCGTCGGCGAGTTCCTGACGCTGATGGGCGCCTTCAAGGCCAATCCCTGGGTGGCGTTCATCGCGACCTTCGGCGTCATCCTTTCTGCCGGCTATGCGCTCTGGCTCTACCGCCGTGTCGTCTTCGGCGAATTGGTTAAGCCCGAGCTCAAGGACATCACCGACCTCAACGCCCGCGAGATCACGATCTTCGTGCCGCTGGTCCTGCTGACGATCTGGTACGGCATCGCCCCCGGCACGATCCTCGACGCCTTCGCGGCGCCGACCGAAGCCCTCATCAAGAACTATCAGGCCGCCATCACCGCCGCGAAGACGGCGATGCTGGTCGCTCAATAAGGCTGACGGAAATGACCTTGCCCGCCCTCGGCCCTGCGCTTCCGGAAATCATCCTGGCGCTCGGCGCCATCGCCATGGTGCTCTACGGCGCGATTCAGGGCGAGCGCTCGACGCGCACGCTCGAGATCGCGGCGCTCGCTCTTTTCGCGCTGGCGCTGGTGCTCGTCCTGCGCGGCGAGGGCAAGGTCGTCACCTTCAACGGCGCCTTCATCGCCGACGGCTTCGCCCGCTTCATGAAGGTGCTGACGCTGTTTGGCGCCGCTGCCGCGATCGTGCTCTCGGCCGATTTCCTGCGCCGCGATGGCGCCATGCGCTTCGAGTTCCCGATCCTCGTCGTCCTCGCCACCATCGGCATGATGATGATGATCTCGGCTAACGACCTGATCGGGCTCTATGTCGGCCTGGAGCTGCAATCGCTCGCATTGTACGTGGTTGCCGCCTTCGACCGCGACAATCCGCGCTCGACCGAGGCCGGCCTGAAATACTTCGTCCTCGGCGCGCTCTCCTCGGGCATGCTGCTTTACGGCTCGTCGCTGGTCTATGGCTTCACCGGCACGGTGAGCTATGCCGGCATCGCCGAGGCAGTGAAGGGCGGCCATCCCGGCATCGGCCTGATCATCGGCCTCGTCTTCGTCGCCGCCGGCGTCGCCTTCAAGATATCGGCCGTGCCGTTCCATATGTGGACTCCGGACGTCTATGAGGGCGCCCCGACCCCGGTCGCGGCCTTCTTCGCCTCGGCGCCGAAGATGGCGGCGATGGCGATGACCGTGCGCATCTTCGTCGGCGCCTTCCCGGGCGCGCTGCATGACTGGCAGCAGATCATCGTCTTCATGTCGATCGCCTCGATGGCGCTCGGCGCCTTCGCCGCGATAGGCCAGACCAATATCAAGCGCCTGCTCGCCTATTCCTCGATCGCGAACATGGGCTATGCGCTGGTCGGCCTCGCCGCCGGCACGCCGGCCGGCGTCCAGGGCGTGATGACCTATATGGCGATCTATCTCGCCACCACGCTCGCGGCCTTCGCCTGCGTGCTGATGATGAACCGCAATGGCAAGCCGGTCGAAGAGATCGGCGAGCTCGCCGGCCTGTCCCGCACCAATGGCTGGATGGCGTTTGCGATGTCGATGATGATGTTCTCGCTCGCCGGCATCCCGCCGCTCGCCGGCTTCTGGGCGAAGTGGTACGTCTTCCTCGCCGCGATCGAAGCCAAGCTCTACGTGCTTGCCGTCGTCGGCGTCGTCACCAGCGTCGTCGGCGCCTACTACTATCTGCGCATCGTCAAGGTGATCTATTTCGACGACGCCAAGCCCGCCTTTGACAAGGGCGATACCGGGGTGCGTGCGGTCCTTCTGGTTTCGGCGCTGTTCGTCCTGGTGCTGTCCTTCCTGCCGGCGCCGCTGTTCGATTCCGCAGCCGCGGCGGCGAAGTCGCTGTTCTGAGCGCTTAGATGCTCGGCGAAACGGCGCGCGCCGCCGGCTATCGCCTGATCATCCGCGACGAGGTCGCCTCCACCATGGAGGAGGCTCGTCGGGCGTTGGGCGAGGGCGATCCGGGACGGCTCTGGATCGTCGCGCGAAGCCAGAATGCCGGTCGTGGCCGGCATGGTCGGCACTGGGGCTCGCCGCCCGGCAATCTCTACGCCAGCCTGCTGCTGGTCGCGCCCTGTGAGCCTGCGCTCGCGCCGCAGCTCGGCTTCGTCGCGGGGCTCGCCCTCCACGATGCGGCAGCGAACGTGACCGGACTTTCAGCACCGACGTTGGCCCTGAAATGGCCGAATGACCTGCTGATCGGCGGTGCCAAGACCTCGGGCCTGCTGCTCGAAGGCGAGAACCGGGCAGGGCGCTTCAACGTCGTCATCGGATTCGGCGTCAACGTCGCCTCCTCGCCGGAAGGAACGCCTTATCCCGCGACGCGTCTCTCCGCGCATGCTGCCGAAGCGAGCGTCGAGCGCCTGCTGGCGGCCCTGTCGGATGCGTGGCACCAGCGCTTCTCGGCCTGGTCGCTGCCCGGTGGCTTCGGCCCGACCCGTTCCGCCTGGCTGGAGCGCGCCGCCTATCTCGGTGAGACCATAACCATGCGGCTGCCCGAGGGGCCGGTCTCCGGCCGCTTCCTCGGCCTCGACACGTCCGGGCGGCTGGAACTGGAGACGGAGGCCGGCCGGCGCCTGATCGACGCCGGCGATCTTTATTTCGGTAGCACGGCCAATTCGGGCGTGCCGTCAGCGTGACGGGTATCCTCGTCCTGCCCACTCCTGCCGCTATGGAGGCGGGTGGAAGGGCATGCTACGCCTGCCGCCGCCCGCCTTGCCCGCCTCAGCATAGAAGTCAGGATAACCAGTGACCCGTTCCAGCGACCAGCTCGTCTTCGTTCCGCTCGGCGGCCTTGGCGAGATCGGCATGAACGCCGCGCTCTACGGCTTCGGGCCGGAGAAGAAGCGCAAATGGATCCTGGTCGATTGCGGGCTCTCCTTTGCCGGGCCGGAGGCGCCGGGCGTCGACATCGTCCTGCCCGACCTCACCTACATCATCCAGGACCGGGCGAACCTGCTCGGCATCGTCATCACCCACGCTCATGAGGACCATATCGGCGCGCTTGCCGCGCTCTGGCCCTCGCTGCGCGTGCCGGTCTGGTGCACCCGCTTCGCCGCCGGCCTGCTGGCGACCCGCCGCCTGTCGGAGCCGGGCGCGCCCAAGGTCGAGATGAACATCGTCGCCCAGGGCGGGCGCTTCACCCTCGGTCCCTTCGACATCGAGTTCGTGCCGGTCGCCCACTCGATCCCGGAATCGAACGCGCTCGCGATCCGCACCCCGGCCGGCCTCGTCGTCCATACCGGCGACTGGAAGATCGACCCGACACCGCGCGTCGGCCTGCCGACCGACGAGGCGCGCCTGCGCGAGCTGGGAGAGGAGGGCGTACTGGCACTGGTCTGCGATTCGACCAATGTCCTGCGCGACGGCATCAGCCCGAGCGAGGCCGATGTTGCGGCCAAGCTCAAGGAGCTGGTCGCCTCGGCCCCCAACCGTGTCGCCGTCACCACCTTCGCTTCTAACGTCGCCCGTCTGCGGGCGGTCGCCGAGGCTGCGATGGCCAATCAGCGCGAGGTCGTCGTCGTCGGCCGCGCCATGGACCGGGTCATCGACGTCGCCCGCGAATGCGGCTTTCTCGACGGCATTCCCGCTTTCCGCGGAGTCGATACCTATGGCTACCTGCCGCGCGACAAGGTCGTGGCGCTCGTGACCGGCAGCCAGGGCGAGCCACGCGCGGCGCTCTCACGCATCGCTGCCGACGACCATCCCGAAATCGCGCTCGCGCCGGGCGACCGGGTGATCTTCTCCTCGCGCACCATCCCCGGCAACGAGAAGGCGGTCGGCGCCATCCTCAACCGCCTGGCGCGCGACAACATCGAAATCATCACCGACCGCACCCATCTCGTGCACGTCTCAGGCCATCCCCGCCGTGAGGAACTGGCACGGCTCTATGGCTGGCTGAAACCGAAGATCGCGATCCCCGCTCATGGCGAGGATCAGCATCTGACCGAGCACGCCACCTTTGCCCGCAGCCTCGGCGTCAAGCATGTGCTGCGCGCCGGCAATGGCGATGTCGTCGCGATCGGCGAGGACGGCGCCCGCAAGCTCTCCGAGGTCCAGCACGGGCGGTTCTACCAGGATGGCGAGCTTCTGGTTGGAGCGCTTGACCGCACAATTCCGGAGCGCCGCCGGCTCTCCTTTGCCGGGGTGATCTCGATTGCGGTCGCCCTCGACGAGAAGGGCGAGCTTGCCGGCGATCCCGAGGTCGCGCTGATCGGCCTGCCACTCGCCGCCAAGGACGGCACGCCGTTCGACGATATCGTCGCCGATGCGGTCGAGGATCTGATCGAGGGCATGCCCAAGTCCAAACGCCGCGATCCCGAGGCGGTGCGCAACGCCCTTGAGCGCGGTGTGCGCAGCGCCGTCAACGAAGAGTGGGGCAAGAAGCCGCTGGTGAATGCGCTGGTGATCACGGTGTAGGATCGGGCATATCGCCCGTTGCAGCCGAGCCCGAACGGAGCCTGTGAATGATCGGACGCCTCAACCACGTCGCCATTGCCGTGAAGGATCTCGCGGCTTCGACCGCGCTATATCGCGACACGCTCGGCGCCCGTGTCTCGCAGCCGCTGCCGCAGCCGGAGCACGGCGTCACCGTGGTCTTCGTCGAGCTGCCGAACACCAAGATCGAATTGCTGGAGCCGATGGGCGCGGATTCGCCGATCGCCAAGTTCCTCGAGCGCAACGCCGATGGCGGCATCCACCACATCTGCTACGAGGTCGACGATATCCTCGCGGCCCGCGACCGGCTGAAGGCGCAGGGTGCGCGCGTGCTGGGATCGGGCGAGCCGCGCATCGGTGCCCATGGCAAGCCGGTGCTCTTCCTGCACCCCAAGGATTTTTGCGGCACGCTCGTCGAGCTGGAACAGGCCTGAGCCATGACGTCCGAGATTGCATTCTTCGGCGAACCGGAGGCCGGGTCGCCGCGCCCCTTCAGCCTCGCCACGCGCGCCGGCGGCCTCGTCTTCGTCTCCGGCCAGTCGGCGCCGCATGACCCCGCGAACGGCATCGTCCGCGGTGGGACGCCCGGAGAGCAGGTAAGGCAGGCGCTGGGGTATATCGCCAGCATCTTGGCCGAGGCCGGCAGCAGCCTCGACCGGGTGGTGCAGATGACCATGCTGATCACCGATCCCAGCGACTACGCCGCCTGCAACGCCGAATACGTGAAGCATTTTCCGAACGGCCTGCCGGCTCGGCATACGGCGCGTTTCGGCGTGCCGACGGAAGCGAGGGTTGCGTTCTCCTGCATCGCCCTGGCCGGTGAGGGCAGCGCATCATGACGATCGGCGGCGGGCTCGCGGTCTATTTCGTGATCTGGTGGACAGTGCTGTTCGTGACGCTGCCTTTCGGCGTGCGCAGTCAGGCGGAGAGCGGGGAGGTCGAGAAGGGGACCGATCCCGGCGCGCCAGTCCTGCCGGGTCTTGCCAAGAAAGCAGTGGCAACGACGATCCTCGCCGGCATCGTCTTCTGCATCGTCTGGTACGTCTGGACCTATCTCGATATCTGAACAGCGTTCAGTACAACTTAGCGTATAGTCCAAAAACAAAAAGCAAGGCTTTCGCCTTGCCTTTGGAAGTCTGTTTTTTACCGAAGTATCGGCGCGCCATTGTCGATGCGCACTCATATACTAGCGGCTGTTTGTTCCTCCCGAGACCTGGTCCGCGGCGCCCGGAAAACGGTCGGGCGAGCCCAGCGCTGAATTGATTAGCGGATCGCAATAATGTTGTCACCTGTTTAGGCAGCGTTCGCCCGAACTTTTTGCAAAATTATTCCAGTTTGTTCTTGTGCAGTGCAACATTGTGCTCCGGCGGCGATTCCGCGCCTTGTTCCAGTCATAGGATGTCGCTACCTCGCTGGGGCAGACGCGCCGGGCCGTTCCGGCGGTCAGGAGAGATTCCGATGCTTCGCACCACGCTCGCCGCTCTGGCGCTTTCCGCTTCCGTCAGCCTGGCCCTGGCCCAGGCGCCCGCGCCGGCCAATCTCGACCCGCAGAACACCGTGGTGCTCGAGACCAAGGACGGGCCGGTGACGATCCGCCTGCGGCCCGACCTTGCGCCCAAGCATGTCGAACAGATCAAGGCGCTGACCAAGCGTGGCTTCTACAACGGTATCGTCTTCCATCGCGTCATCGATGGCTTCATGGCTCAGACCGGCGATCCGAAGGGCGACGGCACCGGCGGCTCCGACCTGCCGAACATTCCGGCGGAGTTCACCCCGACGCCGTACAAGGCCGGCTCGGTCGGCATGGCGCGCTCGCAGAGCCCGAACTCGGCCAACTCGCAATTCTTCATCTGCTTCGAAGGCTGTGGCTCGCTGACCGGCCAGTACACGCTGTTCGGCGAGGTCGTCTCCGGCATGGACGCGGTGCGCAAGATCAAGAAGGGCAGCAGCGCCAACAATGGCTCGGTGAGCGGCCCCGACAAGATCATCCGCATGCGCCTGCTGGCGGACGCCAAGTAAGTCTCATGCGCCGGTCGCGCCTGCCTGCGCTTTTGCTCCTGCTGCTGGCTTCGGCCAGCAGCATTGCGCATGCGCAGGACACGCGCGACCTCGGCCTGCCGCCGGCCTCGGGCTTCCAGAATCCTGTCTTGCCGCCACCATCGGGCTCCCAGAACCCGGTGCTGCCGCCGCAATCGGGCCAACGCTATATGCCTGGTATCGACGGGCCCTTCGGCGAGGGCGCGCGCCGGCCGGCCAGGCCGCCGCAAACGCCTGGCGTCGACAACGGCGTCAGCGGCACGGTCAATCCCGAGACGATCGGCCTCGGCGGAGAGACCATCGACCGGATCGACCAGATCGGTCCGGCACTGCGGCGCTGCTGGCAGCCACCTTCGCTCGATGCTCAAAGTGGTGGTGCCAGCGCGAGCGTGCGCTTCAGCCTGCGCCGCGACGGCACGCTCTTCGGCCAGCCGCGTGTCACCTGGGAGATGCGGCGCGCACCGCCCGGCCTGCGCGAGCGCTTCAGCGACTCGCTGATGCGGGCCGTGCGCGACTGCACGCCGATGAGGTTGTCGCCGGGCCTCGGAGGGAGTATCGCAGGCCGCCCGATCACCATCCGCTTCTTCGGCCGCGTGCCGACCAACGAAAGATCAATCTGATGTCGCTCGACCCTGAGAACACCCTCGTCATGGAGACCACCAAGGGCCGCGTGGTCATCAAGTTGCGTCCGGATCTCGCTC
Source organism: Allobosea sp. Tri-44 (assembly GCF_004123845.1). Classification (GTDB taxonomy): domain Bacteria; phylum Pseudomonadota; class Alphaproteobacteria; order Rhizobiales; family Beijerinckiaceae; genus Allobosea. Next base: position 112,657 of record NZ_NBDP01000016.1, read on the forward strand.
CCAACCATGTCGAGCGGATCAAGCTCCTCGCCCGCGAGGGCTTCTATGACGGCATCGTCTTCCATCGCGTCATCGACGGCTTCATGGCGCAGGTCGGCTGCCCGCATGGCACCGGCACCGGGGGCTCGAGCCATCCGGACCTGGCTCAGGAGTTCAACGCCGAGCCGCATGTCCGCGGCGTCTGCTCGATGGCTCGCTCCCAGAACCCGAATTCGGCCAACAGCCAGTTCTTCATCGTGTTCGACGACGCCCGCTTCCTCGACAAGCAGTACACCGCCTGGGGTCAGGTCGTGGAAGGCATGGAGAACGTCGACAAGATCAAGCGCGGCGAGCCGGTGCGCGATCCCGACTCCATCGTCTCGCTGAAGGTTCAGGCGGACGCCTGAGGCGTCAGCCCGCTGTCGGCGCCTGAATCGTGGACGTCGACCTTTTCGACTTCGATCTGCCTGAGGAGCGCATCGCGCTGCGGCCTGTAAGCCCGCGCGATGCCGCAAGGCTGCTCGTCGTCCGCCCCGATGCGCCCGAGTCGCTCGCGGATCGGCGCATCCGCGATCTCATCGAACTGCTCCAGCCCGGCGACGCGCTGGTGCTGAATGACACCCGCGTCATACCCTCGCGGCTCTGGGGACGGCGCTATCGCGGCGAGACCTCGGCCCGCATCGAGATCATGCTGCACAAGCGCGAGGCCGATGACCGCTGGCGCGCCTTCGCCCGCCCGGCCAAGAAGCTCGCTGTCGGCGAGACGATCATCTTCGACAGCGACGGCGCCGGCAATGCCTGCGAACTCGCTCGGCTGCAGGCCGAGGTCGAGGACAAGGGGGAGGGCGGCGATATCGGCCTGCGCTTCTCGCTGACCGGCCCCTATCTCGACGAGGCGATCGCGCGGCTCGGCGAGTTGCCGCTGCCGCCCTATATCGCCGGCAAGCGCGCGACCGACCAGGCCGACGCACGTGACTACCAGACGACCTATGCCCGCGAGGAAGGCGCCGTTGCCGCGCCGACGGCAGGTTTGCACTTCACGCCGGAGCTGTTCGACGCGTTGAAGAAGCGCGGCATCTCCAGCCATTTCGTCACGCTGCATGTCGGCGCCGGCACCTTCCTGCCGGTCAAGGCCGACGACACCGACGAGCATCGCATGCATGCCGAATGGGGCACGGTCAGCGCCGTGACCGCCGACGCCCTCAACGCCGTGCGTGCTGCGGGCGGCCGCATCGTCGCCGTCGGCACGACCTCGCTGCGCCTGCTCGAAAGCGCGACGGGTGAAGATGGCGTCATCAAGCCGTTCTCGGGCGACACCGCGATCTTCATCACGCCGGGCTATCGCTTTCGCGCCGTCGACCTGCTGATGACCAATTTCCACCTGCCGCGCTCGACCCTGTTCATGCTGGTCTCGGCCTTCGCCGGCCTCGACCTGATGAAGCGCGCCTATGCCCACGCCATCGCCGAAGGCTATCGCTTCTATTCCTATGGCGATGGCAGCCTGCTGTTTCGGGCGACACCACCAGCCTGAGCGCTATTTGGCCGGCAGCGGCGGCACGCCCTTCTGCCATTCGCCCCAATTGCCGACGATGTGATCGACAACGCGCGAGCCGACCGCCTCGACATTGGCGACGGTCTCGGCAAAGCCGCCGGCGGTCTGGCCGGGCGCCGGGTCGAGATGCTGCTGCGTCGTCTCGTTCGGATTGCCCTGGTCGAAGTTGACCGCGCCGCGCAGGCTGAGGACCCGGTCGGTGCCGAACTGCCGCTTGATCACCAGCGTGATCGCCGCCGCTTCCATTTCGGTGATGACATAGTCGTCGGCGCCGTAGAGCTTGGCCATGTATTGCGCCTCCTTCGACAGGCCAGGCCCATGGAAGAAGGTGTCGCCGGTCATGTGCGTGCCGGTCTGGACGGAAGGGGCCGCCCGTGCCCGCTCCTCCGGATAGCGCTGGCGATACTGCTTTGCCGACTCCGAATCCTGCAGGTTGACTCCAGAGCTCAGCCGCGTTGCCCAGCCGACCAGCGTCGGGTTGAGTTTGAAGACCCGGTACTCCTCATAGCCCTTGCGCGGTATGAAGACGGGCTCGCCCGGCTTGCCCTCCTCCGGCGCCCAGCGATGGCCGAGATCGTAATCGACCAGCCAGGTCCCCCAGGAGACGTCGCCGATCGTGCCGCGCGAGGGCGGCGTGCCGGCGACGCCGGTGATGACGAAATAGGCTTGCGAGAAGTCGTAGTCCGGATCGAGCAGGATCGCCTGCATCGAGGATGAGGAATTGACCTTGCCCATGCCGAGGACCGCGCCGCAGACGCCGTCGCCGTTGCAGTAGACCGGCTTCAGCGCGCCGCGTGCCTCGTGCGGCTGGCTCTTCTGCCAATAGCGCTCATACCAGTGCTGGAATTCGCCGGCTCGGTCGCCCGTATTCGCGCCGATCTCGAACATCGAGGCGACGAAGACCTTGACCTTTGTCGGGGCCGCCTCGGCCGCGCCGAGCGAGGCGAGGGTGAGAAGGGCTGCTCCCAGCCCGCTGGCGATCCGGTTCATGGCTGTCTCCCTTGCGATGGCAGAAGCCAAAGCAAGGTGCCTGCCATGGCCCGTATGATCAAGCATGAGCTTCCGGCGGCGCGCTCATCGGGATCGGCTTGATCACGTCGATCAGCACGCCGCTCGGGTCGGCAGTGATGAAGTGGCGCTGGCCGAACCATTCATCGCGCAGCTCCTGCAGGATCGGCAGGCCCGCCGCCTTGAGCCGGGCGTGCTCCGCGTCGGCATCCTCGACCTCGAAATTCAGGATCAGTCCGCTGATGCGCCCGCGGCCGGGGAGGGGGATGGTCTCATGGCTGCCGTCCAGCACCGCCAGCGTCACCCGCTTGTCGACAGTCGACTGCAGGTGGACATACCAATCCGCCTCGAACAGGGCCTGGAAGTCGAAATGCGCGATATAGAAGGCAGCGGTCTCGGCGACCTTCTCGGTCATGATCACCGGATAATAGCTCGTGACTTTCATGGGCTTGCTTGCCTCTCTTCACAAACATACAATCTGCATGTTTTTGTGAATTAACATACAGGCTGCACGTATGCAAGAAGCCGCGCGCCGGTCCAACAAGGATCGCTCCGACATGACCCGCGCCGCGCTGATCGCGGCAGGGCGCCAACTCTTCGTCAGCCGCGGCTACGCCGAGACCGGCACACCCGAGCTGGTCGCGGAGGCAGGTGTGACACGCGGCGCGCTCTATCATCACTTCGCCGACAAGCGCGCTTTGTTCCGGGCGGTGGTCGAGGCGGAATCGGCTGCGGTCGCGCATGAGATCGAGAGCGCGGCGCGTCCCGGCCTGCCGCCGCTGAAGGCGCTCAGCAAGGGTGGCGCGGCCTTCCTGGAAGCGATTCGGATGCCGGGCCGGACCCAGCTGCTGCTGATCGATGCCGCCGCCGTGCTCGGCCGCGAAGAGCTCGACGCCATTGACGCCCGCCATGCAGGGCGGACGCTGCGGGAAGGTCTCGCGGCGGCGATACAGGCTGGCGCGCTGCCGCCCTTGCCGCTGGCACCGACTGCACAGTTGCTCGGCGCGGCTTACGACCGGGCCGCTCTCGCCATTGCGGCCGGAGCCGATCCCGGCGAATGGCACAAGCTCATCGACCGTGTGCTCGCCGGACTGGCTTCGCCTGGCGTAGCGCCGCGACAGGTGCGGTGACGGCCATGTCTGGCCGTTCCGGCTCGCATTCCGCCGGCAAAGGTGCTACCCGGCAGGCTGGAGCATGTTCCGCAAAAGTGGGAACCACTTTTGCGATCAGAACATGCTCAGCTTATTAGCTTTGCGCGAATTCTCTTCGTTCGACCGATTCCGGTCGAACGGAAAGCGCGCGAAGAGCAGTTTGAGGCGTCATGTCCGATATTTTCCGCGAGATCGATGAGGAGGTTCGCCGCGACAAGGCGACCGCCGTCTTCAAGAAGTATGGCAATGTCTTCATCGCCATCGCCGTGCTGGCTGTCGCCGGCGTCGGCGGCTGGCAGTTCTGGCAGCAGCAGGAGCGCAAGAAGGCCGAAGCCGTCGGCGCGAAGTTCGAGGCGGCGGTGCGTGCCTCGCGCGATAATGATGCCAGTGCGGCTGAAGCGACGCTGACCGAGCTCGCCGGCAATGCTCCGGCGGGCTATCGTCAGCTCGCGCGCTTCCGCCTCGCGGCCGAGATCGGCAAGCGTGATGGAGCTGCCGGCGCCACCGCCTTCGATGCGCTCGCCAACGACGCGTCGCTCGAACAGTATTATCGCGATCTCGCCCGCCTGCGTGCCGGCCTGCTGCGCGTCGACCTCCTGCCTTATGCCGAGTTGCGCAAGGAGCTCGAGCCGCTGGTGACGCCGACCGGGCTCTGGCGCCATTCTGCCCGCGAATTCCTCGGCATTTCCGCGCTGAAGGCCAACCTCTTCGAGGATGCCGGACGCTGGTTCGATGCCGCCGTTGCGGATCCGCAGTCGCCGCAGGTGCTGCGCCAGCGCGTCGAACTCTATCTGACGCTGGTCCGAGGCGGGCCGGTGACTATCAAGAATTGATTCCGGGTGCCGGTTGCTGCCGGCGGCTGCGCCCGGCACAACTGGACGGATCATGACTGCAATCATTGCCATCGTCGGTCGACCCAATGTCGGCAAGTCGACCCTGTTCAACCGGCTCGTCGGCAAGAAGCTGGCGCTGGTCGATGATCAGCCCGGCGTCACCCGCGATCGCCGCGAGGGCGAGGCCAGCCTCGGCCACCTGCGCTTCACGGTGATCGACACCGCCGGCCTTGAAGAGGCCGACAAGGATTCGCTGGCGGGCCGCATGCGCGCCCAGACCGAAACCGCGATCGATCAGGCTGACGTCATCCTGTTCATGATCGACGCCAGACTCGGCCTGACGCCGATGGACCAGCCTTTCGCCGACCTGGTGCGCCGCTCCGGCAAGCCCGTCATCCTGCTCGCCAACAAGGCCGAGGGGAACAAGGGCAAGGACGGCGTCATGGAAGCCTATTCGCTCGGCCTGGGCGACCCGGTGCCATTCTCGGCCGAACACGGCGAGGGCACCTCCGACCTGCTGGAGGCGCTGGCCCCTTACGTCGACGACGAGCCGGAGGAGGACGAGGAGGAGGCCTGGGCCGATGCTCCTGCCGCTGTCGAGTCCGATGAGGATGTCGACCCCAACCGGCCGGTGCGCGTCACAATCATCGGCCGCCCCAATGCCGGCAAGTCGACGCTGGTCAACAAGATGATCGGCGAGGAGCGCCTGCTGACCGGGCCCGAGGCCGGCATCACCCGCGACACCATCTCGGTCGAATGGGAATGGCGCGGCCGGCCGGTGAAGCTGTTCGACACCGCTGGCATGCGCAAGCGCGCCCGCATCGACGAGAAGCTGGAAAAGCTCGCCGTGGCGGATTCGCTGCGCGCTATCCGCTTCGCCGAGGTCGTCGTCGTTCTGCTCGACGCGACCATCCCCTTCGAGAAGCAGGACCTGACGCTGGCAGACCTGACCGAGCGCGAGGGCCGCGCCGTCGTCATCGGCCTGAACAAATGGGACCTCGTCGCCGACAAGCAGGGCCTGCTGACCGAGCTCAAGGAGAAGGCGCATCATCTTCTGGCGCAAATCCGCGGCGTCGAGATCGTGCCGCTGTCCGGGATTGCCGGCGAGGGCATCGACCGGCTGATGCAGGCGGTGTTCCGGGCCTATGAGGTCTGGAACCGCCGCGTCTCCACCGCGAAGATCAATCGCTGGCTCGAAGGCGTGCTCTCGGCCCATCCGCCGCCGGCTGTCGCCGGTCGTCGCATCAAGATCCGTTACATGACGCAGGCCAAGGCGCGGCCGCCGACCTTCGCGCTGTTCGGCAATCAGCTCGAGCATCTGCCGATCTCCTATATGCGCTATTTGACCAACAACCTGCGCGAGGCCTTCGAGCTGCCGGGTACGCCGGTGCGGCTCCATACCCGTGGTGGAGCCAACCCTTACGACAAGGCCAAGAACTGATGCTGGAGACCGTCAGCGCGCTGTTCCTGCGCGCCGACGGGCGGGTGCTGCTGGGTCTGCGCGCCTCCTGGAAGCGCGCCTGGGCCGATCACTGGGACGCGATCGGCGGCCGGGTCGAGGCAGGCGAGGGGCTCGAAGCCGCGCTCATTCGCGAATGTCGCGAGGAGGTCGGGCTGACGCCACTGACCTACCGCTTGATGCTCTCGGCCGAGGAGCGCTTCCCCGAGCGCAACGGCGCCGCGCTCCACCACATCTACGTAGTCTCGGCCTGGGACGGCGGCGAGGCGGAGAACCTGTCGGACGAGCATGTCCGGATCGGTTGGCTCTCGCTTGACGAGATGGCGGCCCTGCCGAATCTGACGGTACCCGACCTGATCGCGGTGGTGCGGGAGTACGCGGCTGTGCTGTAGGGGCCGCGTCATGCTCGCCCTGCCTTCCCTTCTCCCCCTGCGGGAGAAGGTGGCCCGAAGGGCCGGATGAGGGGTCGTGCAGGTCTTGAAGGTTAAGAGAAGCGTCGCACTGAGCCAGCGACCAGCGTGGCGAGACCCCTCACCCTGACCCTCTCCCGCAGGGGGAGAGGGGACAGGGCGCGCCTTACGCCGGCATCTGCGGCGTCAGCAGCTTGCCCTGCGGGAAGTCGAAGATCTTGCCGGTCTCGGTCCAGCCCGGCGAGGCGATCTCGACCAGATGCGGCGCCAGGTCTTCGGGCGTCTTCAAGGTCATCGGGTCTTCGCCCGGCATCGCCTGGGCACGCATCCGGGTACGCAGCGGCCCAGGATTGACCAGCATAACGCGCAGATTTGTCGTGCGCGTCTCGTCGGCGTAGCTGCGCGCCATCGCTTCGAGCGCCGCCTTGGAAACCGCATACGGCCCCCAATAGGCCAGGCCCTTATGTGCCGCGCCGGAGGACAGGAAAATCGCCCGGCCGGATTCGGAGGCCTTCAGAGCCGGCTCGACCGATTTGAGCAGCCGCCAGTTGGCGCTGACATTGATGTCGAAGACCTCGGCCCATTCCTTCGGGCTGACATGGGTCAGCGGCGCCAGCGGGCCGAGGACGCCGGCATTGGCGAGCAGGATGTCGAGTCTGCCCCAGCGCTCCAGCACGGCAGGGCCCAGCTTTTCGATTGCAGTGGCATCGGCGAGGTCGGCCGGCACGAGCGTCGCGCTGCCACCGAGCGCCCGGACTTCGTCGTCGAGCTCTTCGAGCGCGCCTGTAGTGCGCGCCAGGGCGATTACATGGGCGCCGGCCTGGGCAAAGGCGAGCGCCGCGGCGCGGCCGATCCCGCGCGACGCGCCGGTGACGAGCGCGATGCGCCCTTCCAGAGGCTTGGTCATCGAAGTCCCGTCGAAAGGCTCAGCCGGCTTCCGCCAGCAGCGAGATCTGCTGCTTGGCGCTCTCGCCGATGACATCGGTCAGCGAGGTCGGATAATCGCCGGTGAAGCAATGGTCGGTGAACTGCGGCCGGGTCGGGTCGCGCCGCTCATGTCCCATCGCCTTGTAGAGCCCGTCGACGGAGATGAAGGCGAGGGAATCGGCGCCGACGAACTGGCGCATCTCCTCGAGCGTATGGGTCGCGGCGAGCAGCTTTGCCTGGTCGGGCGTGTCGATGCCGTAATAGTCGGGATGGGTGATCGGCGGCGACGAGATGCGGAAATGCACCTCGCGGGCGCCGGCTTCGCGCATCATCTTGACGATCTTCAGCGAGGTCGTGCCACGCACGATCGAATCGTCGACCAGCACGATGCGCTTGCCCTCGACCACGCTGCGATTGGCCGAATGCTTCAGGCGCACGCCGAGCTCGCGCACCTTCTGCGTCGGCTCGATGAAGGTGCGGCCGACATAGTGGTTGCGGATGATGCCGAGCTCGAACGGGATGCCGCTCGCCTGGGCGTAGCCGAGCGCCGCTGGTACGCCGGAATCGGGCACCGGCACGATCACGTCGGCGTCGGCGGGCGCTTCGGCGGCGAGCTGCGCACCCATCGCCTTGCGGCGCTCATAGATGCTGCGGCCCTTCACGATCGAATCCGGCCGGGCGAAGTAGATGTATTCGAAGATGCAGGGCCGCTCCGGCACCGGCGGGAAGGGCTTGTGGCTCTCGATGCCCTGCTCGGAGATGACGACGACCTCGCCGTTTTCGATCTCGCGGACGAATTTCGCGCCGATGATGTCGAGCGCGCAGGTCTCGGAGGTCAGGATCGGGCAGCCATTGAGGTCGCCGAGCACCAGCGGGCGGATGCCGAGCGGATCGCGCGCGCCGACCAGCTTCTTGTTGGTGATGCCGACGAAGGCATAGGCGCCCTCGATCTGGCGCAGCGCATCGATGAAGCGCTCGATGAACTTCGGCTTGCGGCTGCGCGCCACGAGATGCAGCAGGACCTCGGTATCGGAAGTCGACTGGTAGATCGCGCCGTCGCGGACGAGGTTGCGCCGCAGCGTCAGCCCATTGGTCAGATTGCCGTTATGGGCCACCGCGAAGCCACCGCCATGCAGCTCGGAAAAGAGCGGCTGGACGTTGCGCAGAATGGTCTCGCCGGTGGTCGAGTAGCGGACATGGCCGATCGCCTGCTTGCCCTTGAGCTTCTCGATCACGCTGGCATCGGAGAAGGCGTCGCCGACGAGGCCAAGCTGGCGTTCGGTATGGAAGCGATGGCCGTCAAAGGAGACGATGCCCGTGGCTTCCTGGCCGCGATGCTGGAGCGCATGCAGGCCGAGCGCGGTCAGCGCCGCGGCGTCGGCATGGCCGAAGATGCCGAAGACGCCGCACTCCTCGCGCAAACGGTCGGCGTTCGGGTCGAACACGGCGTCGGCATCGTGGATCTGGCTCATCGCAGGCTCCATCGCGGCATTATACTCCAGTCAGGGCCGGCGTTGCGCCGGGGCGGGTGTCGCGCCGGTGGTGGCCGGAGCGGACGAATCGATCACGCGCTGCAGCGCCTGCCGATCAGTGGCAGGCGCCTGGGTGCGCCGCTGCGGATCGGCCGGGGCGGTGCCGCCAGCCGGCGGAGTGGCGCCTGGCGTGCGCGGCTCTTCGGCCGGGGCTTCCGTGGGTTCGGCGCCGCCCTTGGTCGGAATAAGCTTCTTGAAGAAGTCGGAATTCAGGTCCTGCGGCAGCATGGCCAGCAAACTGCGCCCGGTTTCTTCAAGAAGCGGCTTGGCGCGCGCGTCCTTTGCCCAGGTGGGCAGGTTCTTGTCGCCCATCAGGGTCATGAAGAACAGATAGCCGACGACGGCGAGCAGCAGGCCGCGAGCCGCGCCGAAGACGAAGCCGAGGGTGCGGTCGAGCGCGCCGATGCGCGAATCGAGCACGAAGTCCGAGATCCGCGCCGTGATCAGCGAGACCACGATCAGCGTGCCCAAAAAGAGCGCCGCGATCACTGCGACCAGCGCCACCGTCTTGTTGGGGATGTATTGCTCGGCGAGCGGCAGCAGCTGCGGGTGAAATATCCAGGCGACGACGGCGGCTGCAGCCCAGGAGCCGATCGCCAGCACCTCGCGCGTCAGTCCGCGCACGGCTGCCAGCAAAGCCGAGATCAACACCACGCCGATGACGACGAGATCGAGAATTGTCACAGGCATGTCAGGGCCGCTTCGCTGCAAATTCGGGGCCGGCACGCGTCAAATGGGTGGGCCGGGCGGATTTTGCTATACCCGCTCGCGTGCCGCGCGTCACCCATGCAGTCGGCTCATTTTGCACTGCGGCGAGAGCGGTCACTCATCAGGCTGTTCCGTCCGATGAGTGAATCCGTCTCTCCCTTGAGAATCGAGATCATTCTATCGATCAGCTTGTGCCGCAGACTGGCGGGAACGGGCTCGAGGTGCTGACGCGGCAATCTCCGCCACGAGCTCGCCGACATGGCTCAGCCGCCGCAGCCTCAAGCCGTTGCCGTCGCCGATATCGGCTCCGGCCGAAGGCAGCACCGCGCTCTCGAAACCGAGTTTCGCCGCTTCGCGCAGCCGCGCCGCTGCGACCGAGACCGGCCGGATCGCGCCCGAGAGCGCGATCTCGCCGAAATGGACCGCTCCGGAAGGCAGGATCGCCCCGGTCAGCGAGGAGATGAGCGCAGCCGCGACGGCGAGGTCCGCCGCCGGCTCGCCGACACGCAGGCCGCCGGCGACGTTGAGATAGACGTCGTGCTGGCCGAGCTTTAAGCCCCCATGCGTCTCCAGCACCGCCAGCACCATGGCGAGGCGGCTATTTTCCCAGCCGACCACGGCGCGGCGCGGCGTCCCGAGCGCGCTCGGTGCCACCAGGGCCTGGATTTCGACCAGCACCGGCCGCGTGCCCTCGATGCTGGCGAGAACGGCTGCACCCGGCGCATCCTGGTCACGCCCGGCGAGGAAGAGGGCGGAGGGGTTGCCGACTTCAGAAAGACCTGAACCGGTCATCTCGAAGACGCCGATCTCGTCCGTCGCGCCAAAGCGGTTCTTCTGGCCACGCAGGATACGGAAGGCGTGCGCGCCTTCGCCCTCGAAGGAGAGCACCGCGTCGACCATGTGCTCGACCACGCGCGGCCCGGCGATCTGGCCGTCCTTGGTGACGTGGCCGACCAGGATCAGGCAGGCGCCCGAGGTCTTGGCATAGCGAATCAGCGCCTGGGCCGAGCCGCGCACCTGCGTCACCGTGCCGGGCGCGCTCTCGACCTCCGAGGACCACATGGTCTGGATCGAATCGATCACCACGAGGGCAGGGCGCTCGCCCTGCCCAAGCGTCGCAATGATGTCCTCGATATTGGTCTCGGCGGCGAGATCGACTGGCGCCTCGGCGAGACCCATGCGCTGGGCCCTGAGCCGGACCTGGCCAGTCGATTCCTCGCCCGAGACATAGACGACGCGACGGCCTGTCATCGCCATGGCGGCGCAGGCCTGCATCAGCAGCGTCGACTTGCCGATGCCGGGATCGCCGCCGATCAGGAGGACCGAGCCCGGCACGAAGCCGCCGCCGGTGACGCGGTCGAGCTCGCCGATGCCGGAGACGATGCGGGGCGCATCCTGCGTCTCGCCCTTCAGGCTCTCCAGCGCGAAGATGCGTCCACGTGCCCGCCCGCCCGGGGATGGACGGCCGCCGCCGGGGACCGGCGCAGCCTGCGCTTCTTCCGACAGCGATGACCAGGTGCCGCAGGCGTCGCATTTGCCCTGCCAGCGATGATAGACCGCGCCGCAGGCTTGGCAGATGTAAGTGGGGCCGCGCTTGGCCATTTACGGCCTAGAGCCCGACATAGTGCCGCGCATGGCGGCGGCCGAGGCTGGTCAGGATCTCGTAGCCGATGGTCTTGGCGCCGGCGCCGACGGCCTCGAGGTCGAGCTCGCCGCCAATCAGCGTCACCGGCGCGCCGCGCACGGCTGCATCGGTCGGCGCGTCGGACACGTCGACGATGATCAGGTCCATCGAGACCGTGCCGACGAAGGGGCAGCGCACGCCGCCGACCAGCGCCGAGCCGCCCTGCGAACGATCGGTCCAGCTGGCATTGCGTGGATAGCCGTCGGCATAGCCGAGGCAGATGGTGGCGAGCTTGCTCCGGCCCTTCGCCGTCCAGGTGCCGTTATAGCCAACCTGCATCCCGCCTTGGACCTCGCGCAGCTGGATGATCCGGGCTTCGAGCCCAACGACCGGCCGCATCGGGTTCGGCTTTCCGGGGGTCGGATTGCCGCCGTAGAGCGCATAGCCCGGCCGGGTGAGCTGATAGGACGGGCAGTTCGGCAGGAAATGACCGGAGGAATTCAGCAGTGATGCCGGCATGCCGGGGAAGGCCTCGGCGATCTCGGCGAAGGCGGCGATCTGCCGGGCATTGGCCGGATCATCGACAACCTCGGAAGAGGCGAAATGGCTCATCACCAGCCCGATTCCCGCTGCGGCGATCACCCCGGTCTTCTCGCGCGCCAGGTCGAGCCCTTCGCCTGGCCACAGCCCGAGGCGGTTCATGGCGGTGTCGACATGCAGCGCTGCCGGCCTGACCTTGGCGCCGCTCTGTCGGAAGCCGGCCCATTCGAGCAGTTCCTCATGCGAGCCCAGCACCGGCGAAAGATCGTGCTCGGCGAAAGTTCCACCGCTGTCGGGCGCGAGGCCGTTGAGCACATAGATCGTCGCATCCGGCGCGACGGCGCGGGCGCGCACCGCTTCCGAGAGATGCGCGACGAAGAAGGTCTTGCAGCCGGCTCTGGCGAGCGCGGTGACGGCCGGCTCGATGCCGAGGCCGTAGGCATTGGCCTTGACCACGGCCGACGCTTCCGTCCCGGCGCGCTGGCGGAGCATGCGCCAATTGGCGGCGAGCGCGCCGAGATCGATGGTCAGCAGCGCACCGTGGCCAGCGTTTTCAGGAGTATCGAAGGCGTTCATTCGAGGCGCTCTGGTAGGTGGCTCTGGTCAGCCCTGTCGGAGAAGCGCGTGACGTCGGCGTCGAACTGCAGGGCGACGGTTCCGGTCGGGCCGTGGCGTTGCTTGCCGATGATGAGCTCGGCGAGCCCATGGGCTGCCTCCATTTCGATCTGCCACTTGTTATGTTCGTCGGTGCCCGGCCGAGGCTCCTTCCCCTTGAGATAATACTCCTCGCGGTAGACGAACATCACCACGTCGGCGTCCTGCTCGATCGAGCCGGATTCACGCAGGTCAGAGAGCTGCGGGCGCTTGTCGTCGCGACTCTCGACCTGTCGCGAGAGCTGCGAGAGCGCGACGATCGGGACGTTGAGCTCCTTGGCCAGCGCCTTCAGGCTGGTGGTGATCTCGGTCAGCTCCTGCACGCGGTTCTGGCCGTTCTTGGCCGAGCCGGAGAGCAGCTGGAGATAGTCGATGAACAGGATGTCGAGCCCCTTCTGGCGCTGCAGCCTTCGGGCGCGGGCGACGAGCTGGGCGATCGAGATGCCACCGGTCTGGTCGATATAGAGCGGCAGCTTCTCGATCTGGGCGGCGACATCGGTCAGCCGAGCGAAGTCGGCTTCGGTGATGCGGCCCTGCCTGATCTTGTAGGAAGAGATGCTGGATTGCTCGGCGACGATACGGGTGGCGAGCTGGTCGGCCGACATTTCGAGCGAGAAGAAGCCGACGATGGCGCCGTCGACCGACTTGAGCGTGCCATCCTCCTGGCGTTCGCCACGCCAGGCCCTGGCCATGTTGAAGGCGATGTTGGTGGCGAGCGAGGTCTTGCCCATCGCCGGGCGGCCAGCGAGCACGATCAGGTCGGAGCGCTGCAGGCCGCCCATGCGCTGGTCGAGGTCGCGCAGGCCTGACGAGATGCCCGAAAGGCCACCAGCGCGCTGGAAGGCGCTGGCGGCCATATCGATAGCGAGCCGGAGCGCTCCGTCGAATTTCTGGAAACCGCCCTCGTAGCGGCCCTTCTCGGCGAGCGCATAGAGCTTGCGCTCGGCATCCTCGATCTGCTCGCGCGGCGCCATCTCGACCGGCGCGTCATAGGCGACGTTGACCAGCTCCTCGCCGACGCCGATCAGCTGGCGGCGGATGGCGAGATCGTAGACCGTGCGGCCATAGTCGCCGGCGTTGATGACCGTCGTCGCCTCGGCCGCAAGCCGGGCCAGGTATTGCGACGCCGTGACGCCACCGAGGTCGATCTCGCCGATGAAGGTCTTGAGCGTGATCGGCGTCGCGATTTTGCCGGCGCGGATCAGGCTCGCCGTCATCTCGAAGATGCGCCGGTGCAGCTCCTCGAAAAAATGGTCGGGCAGCAGGAAGTCCGAGACGCGATAGAAGGCGTCGTTGTTGACCAGGATCGCGCCCAGCAGCGCCTGCTCCGCCTCGATGTTGTGAGGCTGGACGCGGAAGTTTGCCTCGCGGCTGGTGTCGAGGCGGGCGACGAGGGCGGTGGCGCTGGACATGGTTTTGGATAGGTCAACGCCGGCGAGTCATGAACCTGAACAAAATAAGAACATCATGAATAGCACTGACTCAACCCCGCTGTCCACAGCGCATGAAAAAGGGCGCCGTGTTGCCACGGCGCCCGTTGACTCGGGTAAGCGTCTGGAAGCGCTCAGCGGTCGTCGTTGTCGCCAGCTTCGGCCAGTGCCGCGCCGACCTCGAGGCCGAGATCGTCGAGATCGAACTCTTCGCGGGCCGTGACGTTCTCGCCGGCGGCCTGGCGCTGGGCTTCCTCGGCGGAGCGGGCGACGTTCACGGTGACGGTGACCAAGACTTCCGGGTGCAGCACGACCGGGAGGGTGTGCAGGCCGAGCGTCTTGATCGGGGTGTTGAGCGTGACCTGGTTGCGGTCGACCGAGAAGCCAGCGGCGCTCAGCGCCTCGGCGATGTCGCGGGTCGAAACCGAGCCGTAGAGCACGCCGGATTCGCCCGACTGGCGCAGGATCACCACCGACTGGCCATTCAGGCTCTCGGCGACCGAAGCGGCCTCGTGCTTCAGCTCGAGGTTGCGGGTCTCGAGCTGGGCGCGCTGGGTTTCGAAGCGCTTCTTGTTCTCTTCGGTAGCGCGCAGGGCCTTGCCGCGGGCGAGGAGGAAATTGCGGGCATAGCCGTCGCGGACGCGCACGGTCTCGCCCATCTGGCCGAGCTTGGCGACGCGTTCGAGCAGGATCACTTCCATGGGTCTTCTCCTTGAGAGTTCGTGATAGGCGTTGGTTTCTTAGGCAGCAGGCGACGCCGGTGGTTTCCTCCGGCGAAGGTCGATCAGCGCGTCGGCGATGCCGAGCAGCGCAAGGAACGGGAAGACGGTGATCAGCATGATCAACAATGCGAGGTAGAGCGCGAACAGGGTCGGTGTCCGCCAGGCCTTGCCGCGGCTGAGGTCGTGCACGGCGGCGAGCCCGGCAAGGCCGAAGGCTGCGAGCAACGCCCCGGCCAGGGCCGCTCCGGCGAGACCGACGAAGCCGCCGATGAGGCTCAGCACGATCCCGCCGACGAGCCCGGCTACCGCCGTGGCCGGCAGGCGCGCCGAGGGGATGAAAGGCCAAGGCCGCGGCAGCCGGCCGGAGAGCTGGACGGCCTTCGCGGCCAGCCAGAGATTGGCGACGATCATCAGCACGAAGGACGCGCCGGCCGCTACCGGGACAAGGAGTGTGAGCCGTGATGCAAGTTCGCCGGCATCGACGCCAGGCGGCAGGCGCATGACCGGGCCGATGCCTTCGCTGCCGCTGAGCACGAGCTGCAGCCCGCGGGCCATCACATTGCGATAGGTCTCGAAATCGGTCGAGATAGCCAGTGCGCCGCCAACCGTCACCAGCGTCGCGACGGCAGCGATCCAGACGAGCAGGCGCCCGAGCGGATACCATTCGCCGTTGCCGTTGCCGTCATCGCGGGCGAGCAAAACGAGATAGGCGATCCACCAGGCCGGCAGCGCCGCGCCGATCGCGAAGGCGAGGCCGAGCGAGAGCTTCAGCACGACCGTGACGGCGAGCGTGCCGGCGGCGACCGCAACGAGTCCGGCGCGATGATTCCAGCCGAGCGCTGCGATGAAGACCGGGAGCGGTGCGACATAGGACAACAGCAGCGCCAGCGGCGATCCGGTGATCACCACTGTGAACAGAAGGGCTGAGACCAGCCCGGCGCCGATGCCGACGATAGGGAGCATATCCGTCCTGCTGTCCCGCTGCTCGAAAGGGCAGGGTGAGAGGCTATCGCCTCAACATACCAGACGGGTTTTCACCGCCTGGCGACCAAGTCATGTCAAATCGAAGACCCGGCGGCGCTGGGCGCCGCCGGGGAAATCCTCATCCGCTCAGCGGATGACGTAGGGCAGCAGGCCGAGGAAGCGGGCGCGCTTGATCGCCTGGGCGAGCTCACGCTGCTTCTTGGCCGAGACGGCCGTGATGCGCGACGGCACGATCTTGCCGCGCTCGGAGATGTAGCGCGAAAGCAGGCGCACATCCTTGTAGTCGATCTTCGGCGCGCCCTCGCCCGAGAACGGGCAGGACTTGCGACGGCGGAAGAAGGGGCGGCGGGCGCCGGCAGATGCAGTCGACATGCTCAGGCCTCCCCGGCAACGGTTTCGGTGGCTTCGTCTTCACGACGCGGACGCTCGCGGCGCGGGCCGCGATCACGGTCGAAACGATCGCCGCCCGGGCCGCGATCGAAGCGATCGCTGCGCTCGTCGCGGTCACGCTTCTGCAGCATGACCGACTGAGCTTCCTCGAGTTCCTCGACGCGGATCGTGATGAAGCGCAGCACGTCCTCGTTGATGCGCATCTGGCGCTCCATCTCGGCCACGGCGGCCGCAGGAGCGTTGATGTTCAGGAGCGAGTAGTGCGCCTTGCGGTTCTTCTTGATGCGATAGCCCAGCGACTTCACACCCCAGTACTCGACCTTGGGGACGGAACCGCCATTCGCCTCGATGATGCCCTTGAACTGCTCGACAAGGGCCTCGACCTGCTGCGCGCTGACATCTTGCCGCGCGAGCAGAACGTGCTCGTACAATGCCATAAGTGGCCTTTCTTCGTTCACCGGTTTCGTCCGACGCGGAGCCCTCCGAGCCCTGGATAAAGGCCCGACAGGATTTCTTCGAAGGCGGAGACACGGGACGGCGGCCCTCGAACAACGAGGAACCTGCGAAACGCTTCCTGGAGAATCGCTTCGCCGTCCGTTCAGCCTCCGGCCGAACAAACCGAGGCGGTCGTTACAGTGGGACGCGGCGTCTTGCAAGCTGAAAACACCGAAAAACGTCTGCTCAAGTCGGGATTTCGAGCCCCCATGCCTTGACTTGGCCGGCTGCACGGTGCGAGTGCGCCCGAACTGTCAACCAAGAGCCGGGTGCGAAAAGGCGAAAACCAGCTTTTCGTGTCGGCCTCCGGCGTGATCTTCAGGACCATTGCGACATGGCGACGGCTTTCATCTTTCCTGGGCAAGGTTCGCAAGTCGTCGGCATGGGCAAGGCGCTCGCCGAAGCCTTCCCGGTGGCGCGGGCCGTCTTTGACGAGATCGATGCCGCGCTCGCGCAGAAACTCTCTACCCTGATGTGGGAAGGCCCGCCCGAGGAGCTGACCCTGACGGCAAACGCACAGCCGGCGCTGATGGCAGTGAGCCTCGCTGCGATTCGCGTGCTCGAAGCCGAGGCGGGTCTTTCGTTGAAAAATGATGCCGCTTTCGTCGCCGGCCACTCGCTCGGCGAATACTCGGCGCTGGCTGCGGCAGGCACCTTCTCGATCGGCGATGCGGCACGGCTGCTGCGCGTCCGCGGCGACGCCATGCAGAAGGCGGTACCGGCGGGTGAGGGGGCGATGGCGGCGTTGCTCGGCGTCGATCTCGATCAGGCCCGCGCGATCGCAGCCGATGCTGCAGAGGGGCAGGTTTGCGAGGCGGCCAACGACAATGGCGGTGGTCAGGTCGTGCTCTCGGGCGCCAAGGCGGCGGTCGAGCGTGCCATCGCGCTTGCCGGCGAGCGCGGCGTGCGTCGCGCCATGCTCCTGCCGGTCTCCGCGCCCTTCCATTGCGCACTGATGCAGCCGGCGGCTGACGCGATGCAGGCCGCGCTCGCCGAGGTCACCATGCAGGCGCCGGTCGTGCCCGTCATGGCCAATGTCGGCGCCGCCCCGCTGACCGACCCGGCCGCGATCCGTGCCTCGCTGGTGGCGCAGGTCACTGGTACCGTACGCTGGCGCGAATGCGTCGAGGCGATGGCGGCAGCCGGCGTGACCCAGTTCTACGAGGTCGGCTCCGGCAAGGTGCTCGCCGGCCTGGTCAAGCGCGTTGCGGCAGGAACCACGGCGACGTCGATCGGTTCGCCCGACGACATCGCGGCGTACAAGGCCCAGAAGGGCTGAACGGCAACACAGCCGGCGATAAGGGAGGCACTATGCTCGATCTGACGGGAAAGAAGGCGCTTGTCACCGGCGCCACCGGCGGCCTCGGCGGCGCCATTGCGCGGCGGCTCCACGCCCAGGGCGCGACCGTCGCCCTGTCCGGTACGCGGGTCGAGGCGCTGGAGGCGCTAGCGAAGGAATTGGGCGAGCGGGCCGAAGTCACGCCTTGTGACCTGTCCAACCGCGATTCGGTCGAGGCGCTGGTGCCGGCGGCAGAAGCCAAGCTGGGGGGGCTCGACATCCTCGTCAACAATGCCGGCGTGACCCGCGACAATCTCTTCATGCGCCTCAAGGACGAGGACTGGGACTTCGTGCTCGCCGTCAACCTCACCGCGGCCTTCCGGCTCTCGCGCGCGGCCGTAAAGAGCATGATGCGCCGACGCTATGGCCGGATCGTCTCGATCGGCTCCGTCGTCGGCACGAGCGGCAATCCAGGGCAGGGCAATTATGCTGCTTCCAAGGCCGGGCTGATCGGCATGTCGAAGTCGCTTGCCGCGGAAGTGGCGAGCCGCAACATCACGGTAAACGTCGTCGCGCCCGGCTTCATCGAGTCGCCGATGACAGAAGTGCTCAACGAGAAGCAGCGCGAGGGCATTCTTTCCGACGTTCCGATGGGGCGGCTCGGGAAGGGAGCGGACATTGCCGCTGCAGTTGCCTATCTCGCCAGCGAGGAAGCGGGTTACGTCACCGGGCAGACCCTGCACGTCAACGGCGGAATGGCAATGATCTGAGCTGTTTAGATCGGGATTTTCACTCGTCTAAAGGTAGGGCCTGCGCTCTCGCCAGCCTATTACGAGTATGTTAATGACCCAGCCGGCCAAGCGCCGACCGGCACTCTTGGGACTTGACGCCGGCCCGGTTGTTGCGTTTGTGCAGCCATGAACTCCCGGAGTGGTTCGCCGTCAGGCGAAGGTCCGTGCCGGGATATCAGTTTTCAACCACGCGTCGCTGTCAGCGGTGTGTTTTCGAAGTTTGAGGGAAAGACCCATGAGCGATGTCGCCGAGCGCGTGAAGAAGATCGTGATCGAGCACCTCGGCGTTGAGCCGGAGAAGGTTGTCGAAGGCGCCAATTTCATCGAGGACCTCGGTGCGGACAGCCTCGACACCGTCGAGCTGGTCATGGCTTTCGAGGAAGAGTTCGGCGTCGAGATTCCCGACGACGCGGCCGAGACGATCGTGACCGTCGGCGACGCGGTCAAGTTCCTGTCGAAGTCGGCCTGACAAGGCCTTGGTTCCGGCGCGCTGGAGCCGGATGATTTCAGTTGGAAACGCAAGGCGATTCCAACTGAAATCTGAATCCGTCGCTCATCAAAAGTTGGAGCAGGATTCATGCGAAAAACCGGTTCCCACTTTTTCGCACCCTGCTCCAGCGCGCCGAGACTGAATTGAGGAAGACCGATGCGACGTGTCGTCGTCACCGGACTGGGGATGGTGACCCCGCTTGGTTGCGGGGTCGAACCGAGCTGGTCGCGCATTCTGGCTGGCGAAAGTGGCGCCGGCCCGATCACTACTTTCGACGTGTCCGACCTGCCGGCGCAGATCGCCTGCAGCATCCCGCGCGGCGACGGCTCGAACGGCACCTTCAATCCTGACGATTGGATGGAGCCGAAGGAGCAGCGCAAGGTCGATGATTTCATCATCTTCGCCATGGCTGCGGCGACTCAGGCGCTGCGGGATTCCGGCTGGAAGCCCGAAAGCTACGAAGACCAGATCGCGACCGGCGTCGCCATCGGCTCCGGCATTGGCGGGCTGGGCGGCATCTACGAGGCCTCGCTGCTGCTGAAGGAGCGCGGGCCGCGCCGGCTCTCACCCTTCTTCATTCCAGGCCGTCTCAGCAATCTCGCCGCCGGTTATGTCTCGATCGAACACGGCCTGAAGGGACCGAACCACGCGGTCGTCACCGCCTGTTCGACCGGCGCCCACGCCATCGGCGATGCGGCCCGCATGGTTGCGCTCGGCGATGCCGAGGTCATGCTGGCCGGCGGCGCTGAATCTGCAGTCAACCGTATCGGTATTGCAGGATTCTGTGCATGCCGAGCCCTGTCGACCGGCTTCAACGAGACTCCCGAGAAGGCTTCGCGCCCTTATGACAGGGATCGCGACGGCTTTGTCATGGGCGAGGGCGCTGGCGTCGTCGTGCTCGAGGAACTGGAGCACGCCAAGTCGCGCGGCGCGCGCATCTATGCCGAGATCATCGGCTATGGCATGTCGGGCGACGCCTATCACATCACCTCGCCCTCCGAGGATGGCGACGGCGCCTATCGCTGCATGCAGGCGGCACTGAAGCGGGCTGGCCTGCGCGCCTCGGACGTCGACTACATCAACGCCCACGGCACCTCGACGCAGGTCGGTGACGAGATCGAGCTGCGCGCCGTCGAGCGGTTGCTCGCGAACGCTCCGAACCGGCCGGCGATGTCCTCGACCAAGTCGGCGACCGGTCACCTGCTCGGCGCCGCCGGCGCGATCGAAGCGATCTTCTCGGTGCTGGCGATCCGCGACCAGATCGTGCCGCCGACGATCAATCTCGACAACCCTTCCGTCGAGACCGAGCTCGATCTTGTGCCGCATAAGGCGAAGAAGCGGAAGGTCGACATCGCCCTGTCGAACTCGTTCGGTTTCGGCGGGACCAACGCCTCGCTTGTGATGCGCCGCTTCGCCGACTGACGAGAAGCGCGCTTTCGCCACAATTTTCGCTAGCCTGTCGCCGCCGTCGTGCCAGTATGCGGCCGGCATTGCCACTAGAGCCGGATCCGATCAGATTGGGATCAATCTGATCGGTGAATCCGTCTCTTACTTTGAGTTTAGAGACCGTTTTTCCGATCAGTTTGCGGTGCAAGCTGATCGGAACGGGCTCTAGATCGGATCGACGCCGGCACTGCCGGTCGCGATGTCAGGGAATCGGGCGAAAGCATCATGAGTCAACCGCCTCGCGTCGCGCCGAGGAGTCCAAACGAGGCGTTGAAGCCTGTCGCGCCGCCGGCCCCGCCGCCGAAGGTACGCAAGCGGCGGCGGTCGCCCTTCATCGCCCTGCTCAGCGGGCTGTTCACGACGGCTCTCATCCTCGCCGGCGCTGTCGGCGGTGGCATTGTCTATCTCGACGGCCGCAGCAAGGCCCCGGGACCGCTCGCCACTGATCGCGTCCTGATCATCCCGAAAGAGAACGGGGTGACCGAGATTGCCGAACTGCTGCAGCGCGAGGGCATGATCGAGCACCCCTGGACCTTCAAGGTCGCTGCGTTCACCTCGGGCAAGGCCGCCAGCCTTAAGGCCGGCGAATACCTCTTCAAGGCGCGCGCCAGCCAGAAGGAGATTCTCGACGTCATCGCCGAGGGCAAGGCGGTCGAGCATTCGATCACCGTTCCCGAGGGCCTGACCAGCGAGCAGATCATCGCCCGTCTGCAGCAGAACGATCTCCTTTCTGGTGACATCATCCAGGTGCCGCGCGAGGGCGCGATCCTGCCTGACACCTACAAGTTCCAGCGCGGCTCGACGCGCCAGGCCATCGTCGACCGGATGACGCGCGACCAGCGCCGCATCCTCAACGAGGTCTGGGCCAAGCGCCCGGCGGACCTGCCGATCAAGACGCCGCAGGAGCTGGTGATCCTCGCCTCGATCGTCGAGAAGGAGACCGGTCGCGCCGACGAGCGGCCGCGCGTCGCAGGCGTCTTCATCAACCGGATGAACCGCAAGATGAAGCTGCAATCCGACCCGACGATCGTCTACGGCCTCGTCGGCGGCAAGGGCACGCTCGGACGCGGAATTACGCGCCCTGAGATCACCCAGGCGACGCCCTACAACACCTATGTGATCGAAGGCCTACCGCCAGGACCGATCGCCAATCCGGGCCGCGCGGCGCTGGAGGCGGTGGTCAACCATTCGCGGACCAAGGACCTCTATTTCGTCGCGGACGGCAGCGGCGGTCACGCCTTCGCCGAGAGCCTTGAGCAGCACAACCGGAATGTCGCGCGCTGGCGCCAGGTCGAGTCGGCCCGTCGCGAAGCCGGCCGCCCGCCGGCCGATGGCGGCGTCGATCGGGCCGAGCCGCCGCCGGCGACCGATCAGCGCACCGAAGCACCGGCCACGGTGCGCGCGGACGGTCAAGCCGCGACGGCGTCCGAGCCGGAGAGCTTCCCCGTCCCGGGCAACCGCCGCGCGGCGGCGGGCCAACCCGTGCAGGCTGGCGCGGCAGCGGGGTCGGCCGGGACACGGGCCCGCGCCTTCGACGCCTCCGAAGGCACGACCCGGGATCCACTGCTGAACAAGACCTTCGACCTCAACAGCCCCAAGCAGGTGCCGCCGCTGAAGCCTTGATCGACCTTTCCACATCTCGCGCTTGTCGACTTTGCCGGGCCTGAATAGGGTCCGCGCGCAACGCGAGAGGAAAGACAGCGGCCGATGGCAATCGAGAGCATGACGGGGTTTGCGCGCGAGGCCGGCACGTCCGGGGCGCACGTCTTCGCCTGGGAGGTTCGTAGCGTGAACGGCCGTGGGCTCGATGTCCGCGTCCGTGCCCCGACCGGCTTCGAGAGCTTCTCGGAAGCCGCCCGCAAGCAGTTCTCGGCCGCCTTCGCACGCGGCACCCTGCATGTCAGCCTCGCCATCACCAGTGAAGCCGCCGCTCCGCGCCCGCGCATCAACCAGGAAGCCCTCGCTGCCTTGATCGCCGCTACAAGCCAGGTGAAGCTGCCCTCCGGCATCGCTCCGGCGACGCTCGACGGTCTGCTCGCGATCCGCGGCGTGGTCGAGGTCTCCGAGGAGAGCGGCGATGCACTCAGCGAGCTCGAAAAGCCGGTGCTTGCGGCGCTGGCGGAGGCGATCGCGGCGCTGAAGCGGGCGAGGCTTGCCGAGGGGCGCGCGCTCGAGGCGATCATCGCCGGCCATCTGAGCACCATCGCCCGCTTGACCAACGAAGCCGAGAATCACCCGGCCCGCAGTGTCGAGGCGGTCCGCACACGGCTCGCGGCACAGGTCGCTGCGTTGATGGAGACCGGCAAGGCCTTCGAGCCGCAGCGCCTGCATCAGGAAGCTGCGCTGCTGGCGGTCAAGGCTGATATCCGCGAGGAGATCGACCGGCTCCACGCCCATGTCGCAGCGCTTCGCGAACTGCTGGCCCAAGGCGGGCCGATCGGCCGCAAGCTCGATTTCCTGGCGCAGGAATTCGGTCGCGAGGCCTCGACGCTCTGCGCCAAGGCGGGCGATCCCGGCCTGTCGCGGATCGGGCTCGAATTGCGCACGACCGTCGACCAGCTGCGCGAGCAGGTCCAGAACGTGGAGTGATGGCGATGGCCGATTCTACCCGCCCGGCCCGCCGCGGCCTCATGCTGATCCTGTCGTCGCCATCCGGAGCCGGCAAGTCGACGCTGACCCGGACCTTGTCGCAGAAGGAAACCAATCTCGACCTCTCGATCTCGGTGACGACGCGCGGGAAGCGCCCCTCCGAGATCGACGGTGTCCATTATCGCTTCATCGATCGCGATGCCTTCGACCTGCTGCGCCAGCGCGATGAGTTGCTGGAGTGGGCCGAGGTCCATGGCAATGGCTACGGCACGCCGTGCAAGCCCGTCGAGGAGGCGTTGAAGGCCGGCCGCGACGTGCTGTTCGACATCGACTACCAGGGCACGCAGCAGATACTCGAGAAGGCGCGCGAGGACGTCGTCGCGATCTTCATCCTGCCGCCATCCATGGCCGAGTTGCGCTCGCGGCTGGTTCGGCGTGCGGAGGATGCACCGGAGGTGATCGCGCGCCGGCTCGACAATGCCCGCGACGAGATCGCGCGCTGGAGCGTCTACGATTACGTCATCGTCAACGACGATCTCGGCGCCGCCTATGAATCGGTTCGTTCGATCCTGGCGGCCGAGCGGCTGAAGCGCAGTCGCGCGGTCGGCATGGCCGCTTTCGTCGAGACCCTGCTGGCCGAGAAGGTCGGCTGATCAGCCTTGCTGTGCCGACGCCAGCGCGTTGGCGAGAGCGACGAAGCCGCTGACCGAGACCTCCTCCGCCCGCATGGTTGGCGAGAGGTCGGCGGCTTCGATCATCGCCGCTGGTTCGGCGAGCACGGCCTTGAGGCTCTGGCGCAGCATCTTCCGTCTCTGACCGAAGGCGGCGAGCGTGACCCGTTCGAGCAGCCGCCGATCGCATGGTTCAGGATGCTGCCTCGGCACCAGCTGGACGATCGACGAGGTGATCTTGGGTTGCGGGACGAAAGCGGTCTTCGGCACGTCGAACAGGATCCTGGTCTCGCAGCGCCAGTTGGCGAGGACGGCGAGCCGGCCGTAAGCCGCGCGCTGCTCCGGCGTCGCGACGATGCGCTCGGCCACCTCCCGCTGGAACATCAGCGTCAGCGAGGTCCACCAGGGCGGCCAGGGCTCGGCACTGAGCCAGCCGACGAGCAGCGGCGTGCCGATATTATAGGGCAGGTTGGCGACGATCCGGGCCTGGTTGCCGGCGAGCAGGGTGGAGAGGTCGACGGCGAGCGCGTCGCCATCGACGACCTCGAGCCGCCCGGGGTAATGAGCCGCGATCTCGGCCAGTGCCGGCATGCAGCGCCGGTCGCGTTCGATGGCGATGACCCGGCCTGCGCCGTTCGCCAGCAGGGCGCGGGTGAGTCCCCCCGGGCCAGGACCGATCTCGACAATGGTCTGGTCATCCAGCGGGCCGGCGGACCGCGCGATCCGGCCGGTCAGATTGAGGTCGAACAGGAAGTTCTGGCCGAGCGCTTTCTGCGCCATCAGCCCATGGCGCTCCACCACCTCGCGCAGCGGCGGCAGCCCGTCCGGGGAGGTGGTGCTCATGTGGGAGCCCTGCTTTCGGCCACGGCCATGCGGGCCGCAAGCTTCAGCGCCGCGCAGAGGCTGTCCGGCCGGGCGATGCCCTTGCCGGCGATGTCGAACGCAGTGCCGTGGTCCGGCGAGGTCCGGATGAAGGGCAGACCGAGCGTGACGTTGACGCCCTCGTCGAAGGCGATCGTCTTGATCGGGATCAGCGCCTGATCGTGGTACATGCCGAGCGCCACGTCGTAGCCGGCGCGCGCCCGCGCATGGAACAATGTATCGGCCGGATAGGGGCCGCTCGCCTCGATGCCGAGCGCCCGCAACTGCACGACCGCCGGCGCGACGACCGCCGCATCCTCTTTGCCGAGCGCCCCGCCTTCGCCGGCATGCGGGTTGAGGCCGCACAGCGCCAGCCGCGGGCGCGCGATGCCGAAGCGGCGCTGCAGGTCCGCGGCGGCGATCCGGCCGGTCTCGACGATCAGCTCCGTCGTCAATTGCTTGGGCACTGCTTCCAGCGGGATATGGATGGTGACCGGAATGACGGCGAGCTTTTCCGACCAGATCATCATCACCGGCCGCGGTACCGTGCCCCGGCCACGGCCCGCCAGCTCCGCCAGGAATTCGGTATGGCCGGGATGCTTGAAGCCGGCAGCGTAGAGCACGCTCTTGGCGATGGGGTTGGTGACGAGCGCCGCAGCCTGTCCTGCCTCGACGGCCTCGACGCCGCGCTCGATCGCTTCGATCACGCCGGTGGCGTTGGCCGGGTCGGGCGTCCCGGAACGTGCTGACGAGCGATTATCGAGCTCGATCACGGGCAGGGCGGTCGCGAAGCAGGCTTCGGCTTCATCCCAGCCGACATTGCGCAACTGCACATCGAGGCCGAGCTGCTTAGCCAGCTCGGCGAGCGCTGTGGCGCTGCCGAGATAGGCGAATGGCGGAATGGAGCGCTCCTCACGCTGCCTCCAGGCGGCGAGAGTCAACTCTGGGCCGACCCCGGCGGGATCGCCCTGAGTCAGAGCCAGGAGACGCCGGCTCAAGCGCAGCCCCATTCAGCAGCTTTGGAAAACGCCGGCAAGGGCGCCATCAATTGCTGGACGCGACACCGTCGCCAGAACTGCTCGAACCCAGGTTCTGCGAATAGCTGATCTCGCCGAGCGTTCGCAGTTCCAGGCGGAACATGACCGTCCGCGTATCCTTCGTCGAGCCCGCCTGTCTGTCGGCATAGGACTGCGAATAGGACACGTCGAAGATCGTGCACTCATCCTGATAACGCAGGCCCAACGAAGCCGCCGCCGTCTGGAATGGGCCGGTGTTTGGATAGACCGGGTTCGGGGTGCTGGCAGGGTTCGCCATATAGAGCGACAGCGCATCGCGATAGCGCTCGCGATCGTACTTGAACTTGTCGAGGTCGAACAGAACGCTGCCGCGCACGCTCCAGTACTGGGCGAACGAGACGGACTGGGTGAGGCTGAGACCTTCGCGGCGGCGCGGGATGCCGAGGTCAGGCTGCGGTTCGTAGCGGCTGTAGCCGACCGTCGTCGACAGGAACTTGTAGCTGAAGGCCGCGGAGGCATCGATGCGCTGCGGCTCGAAGGTCGATTCGTTGAAGCGTCCACCGGCCTGCAGCAGCAGACCCTTGAACGGCTGGAGCTGTGCCTTGGCGACATAGTCCGAGCGGCGGGTGTCCAGGCCCGAGTTGAGTCCGGTATTCGCCAGGTCGCCGCTGGAATAGGAATTGCGGCCGCCGAGATGATAGGACTGTCCGAACAAGGCGTTGGCATACGCGTCCTGGCCGAACGTGCCGCTATAGCGCAGGCCGATATTCGCCCGGCTGCCGCCCTCGACCCGATCGTATCCGGAAAATTTGTTCCATTCGAACAGATTGGTATCGTCGAAGACGAGACTCTGCGAATCTTCGTTGGCGACGCGCAGGCTGTTCGTCTCGTTCGGGCGCGCCACGACCTGTGCGACCGGCTCGAGGATGTGCGTTCCCCAGGAGGTCGAGGCGACGAAGGGGAACCTGTACATCAGGCCGATCGCCGGCATCGCGCGGCCGAACACCTCATCGGAGGTATCGGCGATGGTGGTGACATGCGCGTTGGCGTAGCTGGTCGTGTTCGGGTTGAGGGAGAACACGTCCGCTCTCAGCGAGGCGTAGGGCGTCCAGACCTGACCGATCGGATCGACGAAGTTGCGCCGCCAATCGACCTCGGCGGTGGCGCGCGCGATCGAGCCAGCGAGGCCGGTCACGAGGCATTGCCCCTTCTGATAGACCGCGCAGCCGTCGAACAGTGAATAGTTCGGCGTGGTGATCAGGAAGCTTTTCTGGAGCGGCAGTTCCTTGAAGGAGGCCGCCTCGCGCGTCAGATGCGTCAGATTGACGGTGAACGACAGCTCACCGCCGATCATCGACGGCTTGTGGATCCGCCGGTTGTAGTCGACGACCGGACCGACGACCGGCTGCTGCTTCTGCCAGTCGTAATAGGTCAGCGGCTGGAAGTAGTAGCCGCGCATGTCGAACCAGGCGTTCGCCGTCTGGCCGTTGAGCGAAACGGTCGAGGTCGATTCCTGCAGATAGGTGGAGGCCGTGATGCTCTCGCTGCGGATTCGGTAGTTCTTGAAGAAGAACCGGTCGGTCGAGCCGGCGACGTCCCAGCTGAAGTTCCAGCGCGGGTTGATGAACACCTTGCCGGAGCTCTCGATCGAGCCGCGGAACTTGTCGTCACCGGCACCGAAGGGGCTCGACAGGAAAGCCTCCTTTTCCTGCTGGAAAATACCGGCGGCGCGGATGTTGTACGAGCCGTTGACGAAACGATGCCGCCACTCCACCTCGCCGAGCAGCCCCTGGCGCGAGAGATAGGTCGGCGTCACCGTCAGATCGTAGTTCGGCGCGAGATTGATGAAGTAGGGCAGGCCGACGCCGTAGCCGAGCGCCGAGGTGTTGATGAATTTCGGCGCCAGGAAGCCGGTCTTGCGTTTCACCGTGGCGTCTGGTCCCGACATGAACGGGATATAGGCGATCGGGACGCCGGCGAACTCCAGCCGGGCCTCCTCGTAGTAGATCATCTGCTCGGACTTCTTGTGAATGATCCGGGCAGCGCGCACCTGCCAGAACGGCGGGCGCTCGGGTTGATCGACGCAAGGCTCGCAGGCCGTGTAGATGCCCTTGTCGAAGACGAAGACCTCGCCATCGGTGCGCTCGGCGCGCGGCGCCGAGAACCGGGTCTTGTCGGTGTTCACCACGCGCAGCGAATCGATGAAGCCGTCGCGGAAGTCGTCGGTCAGGTTGAAGCGGTCGCCGGTGATCACCGTGCCGTTGGATTCGGTGATGCGGGCATTGCCGGTCGCGACCACGCGCTTGCTCTGGCGGTCATAGACGACGCGGTCGGCCTCGATCGTGCGGCCCTGATAGAGAATCTGGACATCGCCGACCGCGGAAACGGTGTTGTTGTCCTTGTCGTAGACGAGCTCGCGCGCGTCGACGACCATGCGCTCCTGCGGCTTGGCCGCCGGAGTTTGGGCATAGGCCAGGCTCGTCCAGCCGAGGACCGGGGCGAGTGTCGTCGCCAACGCGGTCGCAGCTGCAAGGCGCGTGATGCGTCTTACGCCGGAAGCCATGAACTCAATCCAAAATTAACCATAGCCACCGTATTCTCAGCCGTCTTCCTGATGGAGAAGGGCGAGCGCGCCGAGCAGTGTGCCCACGATCGCGGGCAGCCAAGCGGCCACCGAGGCATTGACGATGCCCGATGAGCCCAATTCCTCAGATAACTGTGTCGCCACATAGAGCATGAACCCGGCCGCGACGCCACCTACCACCAATCTGGTCACACCACCAAACCGGAAAAATCTTAAGGAAACGGATGCCGCGACCAAGATCATGGCGATCAGTAGGAGTGGCCGCGCCTTGAGGGATTCGTAGCGCAGTTCGTATCGCGTCGTATCGAGCCCGGCCTTGTGGGTTCGGTCGAGCACGGCCGGCATCGACCAGAAGCCGACGGAATCGGGCGGCGTGAAACTTTGTCGCACCTGGTCGGGCTCCAGCGTCGTCGCGATCAGGTATGTCGAGTAGCTCTGTGGCTCTTCCGTGGCGGACGTGACCCGAGCCTCCGACAATTCCCAGTAGCCGCGATAGAGCACCGCCTGCTTCGCTTCGATGCGCTCGCTGAAGCCGCCATCGGGGGAGAAGGTGAAGAACGCGACTTGAGCGAGCCCCACGCCGTCCCCCAGTGCCGCAGCGGCACGGATGATCGCCTGGCCGTCCATGCTGCGCTGGCGGAGCCAGATTTCCTTGCCACCGACGACCTGCCCGGTCCGGGCGAAGAGCGAGGCCTCCAGCGCCGTGGCGCGCTGCTTCAGTTCAGCGGCGACCGGGTTGTAGATTCCGATCGAGACGAGACCGACCGCCCCTGCGACCAGCGCCGCCGGCTGCAGGAATTGCCAGGCCGAGATGCCGACCGAGCGGGCAACGACCAGCTCCAGCTTCCGGCTGAGATTGAGCAGGGCAAACATGCCGCCGAACAGCACTGCAAACGGGAAGATCTGCTCTGCCACCGAGGGGGCACGGTAGAGCGCGAGCTGGATGATGCTCGGCGTCGTCGCGGTCGGGGAATCGCCGGCGCGCCGCATCAGTTCGACAAAGTCGAGTGTCGCGATCAGGAAGAAGAAGGTGCCGAACACACTCAGGATCGCGCGCAGGAAGCGCTGCGTCAGATAGCGGCCGAAGGTCTGGAACAGCAGCATCAGGCGCGCCGGAAACGTGCTGCGAGGGCAAGGAAGGGCGCGATCAGCGGCTCCGTCAGCTGGTCGATGAGAACACGCGTTCGTGAGCCGAAGCCGATGGCGAAGGCCGCCAGGAGGATCGTGCCGATCGGCAAGATGTAGAGCAGGGCGGCCGCGAGGGGCGAGCGCACGCTGGCGGTCCAGGCGGCATAGGCGCCGATCCGGATGGCGCCGACCAGGAGGATGGCGATCTGGATCGCGGCGGCGCGTCCCTGGCGGGTGGTTCGCGCCTCGCCGAGAATGGCGAACGCGACCAGCATGAAGGCGATCGGGTAGAGCGGCGCCGACAGGCGGTTGTGCAGCTCGGCCCGGAATCGGCCTTCCTGGAGCTTGTAGTAGGGCTCGTTCGGGTTCTGCGTCAGCAGAGCCCAGGTGGTGCGCTCGCGCGGCTTGTAGATGACCTTGTCGCCGTCGCCGCTGCCGCCGGCGGCGCCGTCGGAATCGCCCGTCAGCGCGGAGAGATTGAGCGCATAGCGTTCGAACGAGATGATCGAGCTCGAGTTCTGGTTGCGGCTCTCGCGCTGGATCGTGCCCTTTTCCAGCATCAGGAAGCTGTTGCCGTCGGCCTCGGCCGACTGGCCGCGCTCGGCGATGTAGACGGCGGGCTGGTTGGGATCGCGTCGGTCCTGCATGAAGATGCCGAGCAGGGCCTGCCCTTGCTTCTCGCGATAGTGGAAGGTGACGCCGGAATCGAGCGAGACGAACTGGCCTTCCTTGATCACATTGGCGACGAAATCGGCGCGGATCAGGGTGATGAGGTCGCGCAGCGCGCGGAAACCGGCCGGCATCACCCCCAACGATATCCAGCCGACCAGGGCGGAGGTTATCAGGGTCAGCACGATGAAGGGCCGTGTCAGCCGCCGCGGCGGGACCCCCGCGGCGTTCATCACGATCAGCTCGGAATCGCTGTTGAGCTTGTTGAGCGTGTAGAGCGTCGCCATGAACAAGGCGACCGGCGCGATACCGGCAATCAGCGCCGGCAGCGAGAGCAGGGTCACGGTGAAGAAGATCATCACCGTCTGGCCCTTGCCAGTGATGAGGTCGACCTCGCGCAGCGCCTGCGTGACCCAGATCACGCTCGTCAGGCCGACCAGCAGAATCACTGCCGCGCCGGCAGCGATCTTCAGGATATAGCGGTCGAGAAGTCCGAAACGCACGAGGGTGGAGATCCTGGGGCCGGGGTACTCTGAAGAAGGCGCTCCCCTTGGACGGCTCGCCTCGAACTCCCTATGGTATAGCTTCGATCATGGCGCAAACGGGAATCGTTTGTGGCCTTTGCGAGCCCCCGCCTCGGTCGGCTCCTTCCGCCAACCCTTCTTCCGCAACCCGTGAGCCTTCGATGTCGCAGCGCCTGAAGCTTGAGGTCAAAGCCCTGAACGCCATTGCCGGGGGGGATCTCGTCATCCTCGTCTCGGACAGGCTGGCGCCCCCCAAGGCGGCAGAAGATTGGATTGGTACGGGCGCCCATGCCTTGATTGCGCGCGCCGCCGCGGCGGAGCGCTTCAAGGGCAAGGCGCTCTCCGGATCGACGCTGCTCGCGCCGGACGGCGCTGGGTACGAGCGCCTGATTCTGGTTGGAACCGGCCCAGCGGCCGAGCGAGACAAGGTTGATTTCGCCGCGCTCGGCGGCGCCATTGCCGGCCGGCTCGGCCATGGCCGCAGCGCCGACGTTATTGCGGCGTTGCCCGATGGCGAACTCTCTGCTGATGAGATCGCCGAAATTGGACTCGGCCTGCGGTTGAGGAGCTAC
Organism: Allobosea sp. Tri-44; assembly: GCF_004123845.1. Lineage (GTDB taxonomy): Bacteria > Pseudomonadota > Alphaproteobacteria > Rhizobiales > Beijerinckiaceae > Allobosea. Next base: position 143,675 of record NZ_NBDP01000016.1, read on the forward strand.
GTCTTCGATCGCTACAAGACCAAGAGCCGGGACAAGGACCAGTCCGAGCCCAAGACCGTGACCTTGCGCGTCGCCGACCCGGCCTCGGTCAAGAAGGCGCTGAAGGCGCGCGAAGCCATCGCCAATGGCGTCGAGCTCGCTCGCGATCTCGTGAACGAGCCGCCGAACGTGCTCTTCCCCGAAGAGTTCGCCGAACGGGCCGGCAAGCTCGATAAGCTTGGTGTCGAGGTCGAGATCCTCGACGAGAAGGAGCTGAAGAAGATCGGCATGCGGGCGCTGCTCGGCGTCGGCCAGGGCTCGCATCGCGAGAGCCGCGTCGTGGTGATGCGCTGGAACGGCGGCGCCAAGGGCGACAAGCCGGTCGCCTTCGTCGGCAAGGGCGTGACCTTCGACACCGGCGGCATCTCGATCAAGCCGGCCGGCGGCATGGAGGACATGAAGGGTGACATGGCTGGCGCTGCCTGCGTCACCGGACTGATGCAGGCGCTTGCCGCCCGCAAGGCGAAGGTCAACGCCGTCGGCGTGATCGGCCTGGTCGAGAACATGCCGGACGGCAAGGCCCAGCGGCCGGGCGACATCGTCACCTCGTTGTCTGGCCAGACCATCGAGATCATCAATACCGACGCCGAGGGCCGGCTCGTCCTCGCCGATGTGCTCTGGTACACGCAGGAGCGCTTCAAGCCGGTTTTCATGGTCAATCTGGCGACCTTGACCGGCGCGATCCTGGTCGCGCTGGCGCAGGAGAACGCCGGGCTGTTTTCCAACAGCGACGAGCTGGCGGAGCGGCTCGCAGCCGCCGGCAAGGCGACCGGCGAGACGGTCTGGCGCATGCCGCTGTCGCCGGCCTACGACAAGATGATCGATTCCAAGTTCGCCGACATGAAGAACTCGGCCGGCCGCCATGGCGGCTCGATCACGGCGGCGCAGTTCCTGCAGCGCCATGTCAACGACGCGCCCTGGGCGCATCTCGATATCGCCGGCACCGGCATGGGCTCACCGAACAGCGAGACCAATCGCTCCTGGGGCTCCGGCTGGGGCGTGCGCCTGCTCGACCGGCTGGTGGCGGACCACTACGAGAGCTGATTCGGACTCTGAGCCGAGGCTCGCAAGGGATTGTGCTGACTGCGTAATGGCCGAAGTTCTGTTCTACCATCTGCAGGGGCGTCCGCTCGAGCAGGTCCTTCCGACCCTGCTCGAGCGCTCGCTCGCCCGGGGTTGGAAGGCGGTGGTGGAGGTGTCGAGCCGCGAGCGCCTGGCCGCGCTCGACGACAAGCTCTGGACCTATGCGGACGAATCCTTCCTGCCGCATGCGACGGCATCCGAGCCGGACGCCGCGACCAATCCGATCGTGCTGACCACGGCCAGCGACAACCCGAATAGCGCGCAAGTCCGCTTTTGTGTCGATGGCGTTCGCATTCCGGACGCATTGGAGGCTTACGAGCGCGTCATCCTGATGTTCGATGGCGACGATCCCGATGCTCTCGCCTCGGCCCGCGAAGACTGGAAAAAGCTGCGGACGCTCGGCGTCGCCGCCACCTATTGGCAGCAGGACGAGACCGGCCGCTGGGAGAAGAAAGCGTGAAAGTTCCTGTTGCCCTGGCCTTGGCGGCTGCTCTGGCCGGCTGTTCCGTCGATATGGGCGGGTTTTCCTTCGTATCCGATGAGCGCGGCACCCGCAGCAGCAGCGCCTCGGCCCGCGTCTCGACGCAGGAGGCGATGCTGACGCCGGAGGGCGAATGCAGCGCCGATGTCTCGCTCGATCCGGCGACGCGGCCGCTGCCGAAGGAGATCGCCGTCGGCATCACCGAATGCGAGCTCGTCCGGCTCAAGGCCAAGCGGCCGACCGACGTGCTGATCGGCGACAACGGCAAGGGCCAGCGCGAGGTCCAGGTGCTCTACTCCGAGCCGGGCAATCGCGAGATCTACATGTTCACCGACAATCGGTTGAGCCGGATCGTGAAGCCGGGACAGCCTGAGCAGCAGGGCTGAGCGGACGGGGGCTCAGCCTCTCATGACCAAGGACAGGCGTCCTGGGCGACCACAGGAAGACCCGGGACCCATGCCTGAATCTTTATCCTGATAAGCTCAGGCATGGATCCCGAATCTCCGCTTCGCTACGTCCGGGATGAACCCGCGTCAAAAGCCGCGGAGGCCTCAGGCGCTCTCCAGCTCCTCGCTCAGCATCAGCCATTCCTCCTCGGCGGCGGCCAGCGCCTCGGTCAACTCGCCGCGCTGGCGCGAGAGCAGAAGTGCTTTCTCCGGCTCACGCGCGAAGGCGCCATTGGCGAGCGCGCCGTCGACCTTCTCGATCAGCCCGGTCAGCTTGGCGATGCGGGCCTCGGCCAGATTGAGCTTCTGCCGGAGCGGTCCGAGTGCCTGGCGCTTCGCCGCCGCGCCCTTGCGCTCCTCGGCCTTGCCCGAAGCATCCGCCTCCGCCTTGCCGCGCTGCGCCGGCTTGTCGCGACCGAGCACGAAGTCGCGATAGTCGTCCATGTCGCCATCGAAGCTCTTCACCGTGCCATCCCCGACCAGCCAGAGCCGGTCAGCGCAGGCCTCGATCAGGAAGCGGTCGTGGCTGACCAGGATGACGGCGCCGGGATAATCGTTGATCGCCTTGACCAAAGCGGTGCGGCTGTCGATGTCGAGATGGTTGGTCGGCTCGTCGAGGATGAGCAGATGCGGGCCGCCAAAGGTGGCGATGCCGAGCATGAGGCGCGCCTTCTCGCCGCCGGAGAGGTTCTTGACCGGGGTGTCGGCCTTGTTGGCGGGAAAACCGGTCTGCGCGGTGCGGGCCCGCACCCTGGCCTCGGGAGCGTCCGGCATCAGCTCGCGGATATGGCCGACCGGCGTGTCCTCCATGCGCAGCTCATCGAGCTGGTGCTGGGCGAAATAGGCCGTCTGCAGCTTCGATGAGCGCCGCATCTCGCCGGAGAGCGGCGCAAGCCGTCCGCCGATCAGCTTGCAGAAGGTCGATTTGCCGTTGCCGTTGGACCCGAGCAGGGCGATGCGATCATCCGGTGCCAGCGACAGGTTGAGCCGCGACAGCACCTTGCGATCGCCATAGCCGGCGCTGGCACCTTCCAGCACGACCATCGGCGGCGACAGCGGCCGCTCGGGGGCGGGGAAGTTGAAGGGCTGCACGTCGCGGTCCTGGATGACCGCGATCTCCTGCATCTTTTCCAGTCGCTTGACGCGTGACTGGGCCTGGCTGGCCTTCGAGGCCTTGGCTTTGAAGCGGTCGACGAAGGATTGCAGGTGCTTGCGCTCGGCGTCCTGCTTCTCGCGCGCCTTGGCGAGATGGGCCTGCTTCTCGGCCCTGAGCTTCTCGAAATCGCTGTAGCCGCCGCGATAGATCGTCAGCTTGCCCTGGTCGAGATGCAGGATGTGGTCGACGCAGGTGTCGAGCAATTCGCGATCATGGCTGACGACCAGCACCGTATGCGGATAGCGCTCGAGATAGTCGTAGAGCCAGAGCGTGCCTTCGAGGTCGAGATAGTTGGTCGGCTCGTCGAGCAGCAGCAGATCGGGCTCGGAGAACAGCACGGCGGCGAGCGCGACGCGCATCCGCCAGCCGCCCGAGAAATCGGAACAGGGCCGCTGCTGCGCCGCCTCGTCGAAACCGAGCCCGTGCAGCACGGTCGCGGCGCGCGCCGGCGCGGAGTGGGCGCCGATATCGGCGAGCCTTGTCTCGATCTCGGCGATGCGCATCGGATCGGTTGCGGTCTGCGCCTCCTTCATCAGCGCGGCGCGCTCGATATCGGCGGCGAGCACGACCTCGATCAGGGTTTCAGGCCCGCCGGGAGCTTCCTGCGCCACGCCGCCGATGCGCATTCCCCTGGGCAGGGCGACATTGCCGCCCTCCGGGGAGAGATCTCCGGTGATGATGCGGAACAGCGTCGTCTTGCCGGTGCCGTTGCGGCCGACGAGGCCGACGCGCGAGCCGGTCGGCAGGAAGGCACTGGCATGGTCGAGCAGAAGGCGCTCGCCGAGGCGATAGGTGATGTCATTGAGGGTCAGCATGGCGAGCGGGGTTTAGCGCGCTTTCGATCCGTCTGGAAACGGCAGAAGGAGAGAAATGACCGGGATCTGTGCGCGGCGTTTTGGCTGCCTTTGGGGCAGGGTCACGATTTCTCCATGTTTCCGCCACGGCATGGCCGGGCGCTCAGCGCAGGCATGGGCTGGGGTAACGCACTGATTCGCAAAGAGGATCCATGCAGTTCGGCTCTCTGGTCCGGCGCCCGCGCCGGGTATCGCTCGCAGCCGTCGTCGTCGCGCTGCTCACTCTGGTCCTCGGGAGCGCCGCGGCGCTCGCCGCCCTGGCGCCATTGCCCGGCGCCTTGTGAAGCGATTGCGGTGCGTTGCACGCTTCAAGCAACGTTAACTGCACTCGTGTTGGGTCTCCTGGCGCAGTCGACGCCGGGCGGAGACCTGATTCGTGTTCAGCCTCAGAATCAGGCTTCCTATCGCGATGCTGGCATTGGCGCTGCTCGCGGCGCTGGCTGTCGGCTCGTCCGCTTATCTTGCCGTGTCGAGCTGGGCGCAGGGCGCGGTGCGTGAGCGCATGCACACTCTGGTCGAAAGCCATGTCCGGGCCATCGAGCGCCGCTGGTCGCAGCTTCGTGCAGAACTCGCCGTCCAGGCGCGCAGCGCCTTCACCGTCTCGGCACTCGACGAGATCGGCAAGTGGATGGAGCTCGGCCCGCACGACTACAAGAGCATCCTTGGCCACTATCAGGGTGATGGATCGCTGTCCCTGGCCGAACGCATCGCCCGCACCGGCCGCGAGCATCAGCACGGTTACTCCTGGCGGCATGTGCCGGTCCACGAGACCTATGCAGCGGCGCTGAAGCAGTTCAACTACGCCGACATCTACCTCGTCTCGCGCAAGGGCCGGGTGGTCTACAGCGTCACCAAGGGCCCCGAATTCGGCCGCCTCCTGAGCGAGGAGGATCTGGCCGGCACCGGCCTCGCCAGATCCGTGCAACTGGCGCGGGGTAAAGCTGTCGGGGAGCAGGTGGTGCTCGACTTCGCGCCCTATGATCCGGCCGGTGGCGAGCCGCGCGCCTTCCTGGCCGCTCCGTTCTACGACGCCGAGGCAGGGACTGGCCAACAGCTGGGCACGATCGTCATCGCTGTCGATACGCGCCTGATCGACGATGTGCTCGCCTTCAATCCCGTCGGTTCCAGTGCGGAACGGGTTTTCGTCGTCGGCTCCGATGGCTTCATGCGCTCCAATCCGGCGCTGCGGCGCGACGGCGCTTCGCCACGCGAGACGCTCGACCGGAACCGGCTGACCGGCCAGCCCGAGAACGCGCTCATCGCCATGGTCAGCCATGACGGTCGGGCGCTGGTCGCGAGCGGGGAAGAGGTCGTGATCGGCGACTGGCGCTGGCTGCTCTGGCTGACCGCTCCCCAGGACAGCGCCTTCGCTGTCGTCGGCAAGATCCGCAGCGCGGTCGTTTCCGCCGGCCTGTTGGTCCTGCTGCCGCTGTTCGGGATAGCGATCCTGCTCGGCTGGTCGGTGGCCCGCCCGATCGCGCGGCTGTCCGACAGGCTCGCCGGCGTCGCCGCGGGGCGGACGGAGGAAGAGATTCCCGGAGCCCGGCGTCGCGACGAGATCGGCGGCATCGCCAAGTCGATCGAGCTGATCCGCGAAACCTTGCGCGGGCAAGCGCAGCGCCGCGAGGCCGAGCAGGAAACGCGCCAGGCCGAGGTCGAGCAGCATCGCCGCGCTCTGCTGGGCGAACTGGCGAGTGAATTGGCGGATTCGGTACGGACCGTGTCGGCCTCGGTTTCCGTCTCGGCGGAAACCCTGGGTGTGACCGCGCACCAGCTGGCCGAGGGCGCGCGAGAGGCCCAGGCAGGCGCTGCCGACACCGATAGTTCGACCGGCAACGCGATCCGCAGCGTCCAGTCGATCGAGCGTGCGGCGCAGGATCTGCTTGGAGCCGTCGATGCTCTCGCCGCCGAGGTGCGTTCCTCGGATGTGACCGCGGGCCGGGCGCGCGAGCATGCGGATTCTGTAAGCCGGATCGTCGATAGCCTGTCCAATGGCGCTGCACGCGTATCGGAAGTGGTCGGGCTGATCTCGGCGATTGCCGGCCAGACCAATCTGCTCGCGCTCAACGCCACCATCGAAGCGGCCCGCGCCGGCGAGGCGGGCAAGGGCTTTGCGGTCGTCGCCAGCGAGGTGAAGTCGCTCGCGACCCAGACCGCCAATGCGACGCAGGACATTGCGCGCCAGATCGAGGCGATGAACCAGGCGACCGCCGCGACCGTCGAGGGCATCGCCGGCATCCGCGCTTTCGTGCAGGATCTAAACGAGGCGACGCGGCGAACCAGCCAGACCATGCAGCGCCAGCACGCGGCGACCCATGCCATCGCCGCCGAGGTCCTCGCCGCGACGCAGGAGATCGTCCTGATCGGACAGGCGACCAGCCAGGTCGCGCTCGCCTCGCGCAACACCGCCGGTGCCTCCGATGCGGTCCTGAAGGCGGCAAGCGAGCTGACTGCGCTGACCCAGGCACTGACCGCACGGGTCGATCACGTCATCGACGAGCTACGTGTTGCCTGAGCGCCTTGTCGCGGGCGCCTGCGTTGGCTAACGCTTTGGCATGAGCCACACAGCTTTCTACGCAGGGTCCTTCGACCCCGTCACCAACGGCCATGTCGACATGATCGAGGCCGCCTGCCGCCTGTGCGACAGGCTGATCCTCGCCATCGGCGTTCATCCGGGAAAAACCCCGACCTTTTCCGCCGATGAGCGCGCCGAACTGCTGCGGGAGATCTGCGAGCCGGTCGCAACCAGGCTCGGGACGAAGCTCGAGGTCGTAACCTTCGACGATCTGACCATCGACGCGGCACGCCGTGTCGGCGCCACGATCCTGGTGCGCGGCCTGCGCGATGGTACTGACCTCGACTATGAGATGCAGCTTGCAGGCATGAACCATACGATGGTTCCCGAGCTGCAGACGGTGTTCCTGCCCGCGACGCCGCTGGCACGTCACATCACCGCGACGCTGGTCCGCCAGGTCGCGGCCATGGGTGGCGATGTCTCCGCCTTCGTTCCGCCCATTGTCAGCGACAGGTTGAAGGCGAAGTTCGCCAAGCCCTGACATTTTCGCCAACGCCATCCGATGTGCATTTGCCTGACGGCGATCTGCATTAGCGTTTGCAATTTGCAAACGCCGATGGTGTCTCTGGACTGACCTGACTCGGTGCGCTCGTCCTGGCGCATCGCCCCTCGACGAGTGTTCCGATGCGCCTGTCCCGCTATTTCATGCCGATCCTGCGCGATACGCCCAAGGAAGCGGAGATCGTCTCGCACCGGCTGATGCTGCGCGCCGGCATGGTCCGCCAGCAGTCCGCCGGCATCTACTCCTGGCTGCCGCTGGGCTTGCGCGTCCTCAACAAGATCAGCGCGGTGGTCCGCGAGGAGCAGAACCGCGCCGGCGCCATCGAGATCCTGATGCCGACCATCCAGTCGGCCGATCTCTGGCGCGAGAGCGGGCGCTACGACGCCTATGGCAAGGAGATGCTTCGCATCAAGGACCGACACGACCGCGAGATGCTCTACGGCCCGACCAACGAGGAGATGGTCACCGAGATCTTCCGGTCCTACGTCAAGTCCTACAAGGACCTGCCGCTCAACCTCTACCACATCCAGTGGAAGTTCCGCGACGAGGTCCGCCCGCGTTTCGGCGTGATGCGCGGCCGCGAGTTCCTGATGAAGGATGCTTATTCCTTCGATCTCGACCAGGCCAGCGCGCGCCATGCTTACAACCGCATGTTCACCGCCTACCTGCGCACCTTCGCGCGGCTCGGCCTGAAGGCGATCCCGATGCGGGCCGATACCGGGCCGATCGGCGGCGACCTTTCGCACGAATTCATCGTGCTCGCCTCGACCGGTGAGAGCGAGGTCTTCTGTCACAAGGATTATCTCGACTTCGCGACGCCGGCCGCCGACACCGATTTCGACAGCGTTTCCAGTCTCCAGGGCATCGTCGACAAGTGGACGAGCCTCTATGCTGCGACCGAGGAGATGCATGAGAAGGCGGCTTTCGAGGCGATCCCCGCCGACAGGCAGGTTTCGGCGCGCGGCATCGAGGTCGGCCACATCTTCTATTTCGGCACCAAGTATTCCGAACCGATGGGCGCGACCGTCGCCGGTCCCGACGGGCAGCTGGTGCCGGTCCATATGGGCTCCTACGGCATCGGCCCGAGCCGTCTCGTCGCCGCGCTGATCGAGGCCGGTCATGACGAGGGCGGCATCGTCTGGCCCGACGAGATCGCGCCCTTCGATATCGCGGTGCTCAACCTCAAGACCGGCGATGCCGCGACCGACGGCGCCTGCGAGCAGCTCTACCAGGGGCTCGCCGCCAAGGGCTACGACATGGCCTATGACGATCGCGACGAGCGCCCGGGCGGCAAGTTCGCCACGGCCGACCTGATCGGCATTCCGTGGCAGATCATCGTCGGCCCGAAGGGCCTGGCCGAAGGCAAGGTCGAGCTCAAGCGCCGCGCCGGCGGCGAGCGCGAACTGGTCTCGCTGGAGGCGGCGCTGGCGCGCTTCCCGGGCAAGGGCGCGGAGACGAACGCGTGAGCGGAGGAGGGCGGTCATGAGCGCCGTCGCCGAGGCCCGGGGCGCGAAGAGCGTGCCGACCGGCACCAAGCCCTTCGCCGGTTTCGAGTGGCTGCTCGCCGGCCGCTATCTGCGCACGCGCCGGCGCGAGGGCTTCGTCTCGGTCATCGCCGGCTTCTCCTTCCTCGGCATCCTGCTCGGCGTCGCCACGCTGATCATCGTGATGTCGGTGATGAACGGCTTCCGCAAGGAGCTGCTGGAGAAGATCGTCGGCGTCAACGGCCACATCTTCGCGACGCCGATCGACCGGCCGCTCGACGATTACGAGCAGGTCGCGGCCAGGTTGCGCCAGGTCCAGGGCATCAAGCTGGCGATCCCGCTGGTGGAAGGGCAGGCGCTCGCCTCGTCGCAAGTCGGCAATGGCGGCGTGCTGGTGCGTGGCATCTCGGAAGGCGACATCAAGTCGATCCCCTTCATCGCCAACAATGTCCGCCAGGGCACGCTCGACGGCTTCGCCTCCGCGGGCGGCGTCGCGATCGGCCGCCGGCTCGCCGGCTCGCTCGGCCTGCAGGCGGGCGACACCATCACCATCGTCACGCCGCGTGGGGCTTCGACGCCGTTCGGCACGGCGCCGCGGATCAAGGCCTATCCGGTCACGGCGGTGTTCGAGATCGGCATGTCGGAGTTCGACTCCTCCTTCGTCTTCATGCCGCTCGCCGAGAGCCAGGCCTATTTCAACCGCGATGGCGACGTGAACGTCATCGAGATATTCATCGACAATCCCGACCAGACGCAGGCGGTGCGTGATCGGATCGAGGCCGATCCGCCAAGGCCATTGGTGCTGTCGGACTGGCGCCAGCGCAATCGTACCTTCTTCAATGCGCTCGAGGTCGAGCGCAATGTGATGTTCATCATCCTGACTTTGATCGTGCTGGTCGCGACGCTGAACATCGTCTCCGGCCTGATCATGCTGGTGAAGGACAAGACCGAAGACATCGCGATCATGCGCACCATGGGCGCCTCGCGCGGCACGGTGCTGCGGGTCTTCCTGATCACGGGCGCGACGATCGGCGTCGTCGGAACTTTCGCCGGCTTTGTTCTCGGCATCGCCTTCGCCAAGAACATCCAGACCATCAACAAGGGCCTGAGCAAGCTGCTGGGAATCAACCCCTGGGATCCGACCGTGCGCTTCCTGAGCGACATCCCCTCGGTGATCGACTGGCGCGAGGTTACGAGCGTCGTCGTCATGACGCTCATCCTGTCGCTGCTGGCCACGCTCTATCCTGCCTGGAAGGCCGCGCGTCTCGACCCCGTCAAAGCCCTGCGGATGGGTTGAGGATCTCGATCGATGGCAACCGAGACGCCGGCGCTCTTTCTCTCCCAGATCGAGCGCTACTACCCCCAGTCCGACAGGCCGCTCGAGGTGCTGCGCAAGGCCGATTTCGCGATCTGGCCGGGCGAGCTCGTCGCGCTTGTCGCGCCGAGCGGCACTGGTAAATCGACCCTGCTGCACGTTGCCGGCCTGCTCGAGAGTCCGGACAGCGGCGAGGTCTTCATTGGCGGCGTGCCGACCTCGCAGCTCGACGACAAGGGCCTGACCCGGCTCCGGCGCACCGAGATCGGCTTCGTCTACCAGTTCCACCATCTCCTGCCGGAGTTCACGGCGCTGGAGAACGTCATCTTGCCGCAGCGCATCCGGGGCCTCGGCAAGACCGAGGCGAAGTCGCGCGCCACCGAGCTCCTGAGCTTCCTCGGCCTCGGCGAGCGGCTCGACCATCTGCCGGGCGAGTTGTCGGGCGGCGAGCAACAGCGCGTCGCGATCGGGCGCGCCGTCGCCAATGCGCCCCGCGTCCTGCTGGCAGACGAGCCGACCGGCAATCTCGACCCGCAGACTGCGCTGCATGTCTTCAACACGCTGGTGGCACTGGCGCGCGCTTCGGGGCTGGCCGCGCTGATCGCGACGCACAACCTCGACCTCGCGCGGCGCATGGACCGCCAGGTCACGATCCGTGACGGGTTGGTGGTGCCTCTGACCTGAGCCTTTGGCTCAGCGGCCGCCGCGGTCGTAGCACTCCGCGAAATAGAGCATGAAGGCGTCGACCAGCCCATCCTCGTAGGGCGCGGTCTTCGCTTCCCAGCGGGCGACATAGGCGTCCCAGAGCTTGCCTTTGCGCGAGGACAGCAGGCCTTCGATCCCACGTCCGGCGTCGAGACTTTCGGCGACGGCCTGCGGATCGAGATCCTCGACCAGCATGCGCAGCGCGTGCTGCATGGCCGAATAAGTCTTGATCTGGTGGATCTTGAGATCCTTGAAGCTCTCTTCGAAGGCCTTCTGGGCGCTGAGATAGCCGCTGGTCGGCCGCCCGAAGATCAGCTTCAGCGCGTCCTCGATCGTCGGCGAGAATTTGAGCGGGTTGTTGTCCTGCGCCTGGATCATCGTCTGGTTCGAGCTGCGGGCGATGCGCTTGCTCTCGGCGCGGGCCGCCAGCAACGCCTTGAGCTCGATGGCGATCAGGCGCATCAGCGCGCCTGTCTGCTCGGCGAAGGCGCCGGGATCCTGCCATGACAATTCCTCGACCGGCAGGCCGGCGCCACGGGCGAAGCGGGCGATGAACTCGGCCGGCGAGATTCCCGGGCCGCCCATCGGAGCGCTCATCAGCGGAGGCGGTGGGGGGGCGGGGCGCGATGGCGCCGGCTCGTGCGGCGCATCGAAGCTCGGGCGCCCTTGCGGCGCGGCCGGAGCCTCGTTCCAGGGATCGCCATTGCCGCCTTGCGAAGGCGGCCGGCGCGGCGTCGGGATCGGCGCGATCGGCTCGGGCTCGGGAGCCGGAGGGGCCTGGTAGGGCGCCCAGGCGAGCTCGTCGGGTCGTGGCGAGGGCGGCGGCGTTGCCGGTTGCGGCGCGTAGGCCTGTGCGGGCTCGCCAGGCGTCGGGATGTCGGCGGCCCAGTCGATGAAGGGTGCGTGTACCGGCTGGTACTTCTGCGGCGGGATCAGATCGCGCCGGGCGATCGGCGGCGCCTCGTCGCCATTCGACTCCCACAGCGAATCGCCCGGTGGCGGCGGCATGGCCGATCGCTCGACCTGGCCGGTCGACCCGCGCTCCACGTCGTCGATCGATACCGCGATGACGTAGTGGCCGATCTCGAGCCGGTCGCCATGCTGCAGCCGGTAGGGCGACTGCACGCGATAAGCCCCGCCATTGACGAAGGTGCCGTTGGTCGAGATGTCGCGCAGCCAATAGGCGTTGTCGTTGAAGCGGACCTCGCAATGGCGGCCGGAGACGGCGCGGCTCGGGTCGGGCAGGCACCAGTCGAGATGCTGGTCACGGCCGATATCGAGCCCCCGCCCGCCGCTCAAAGTCACGCTGAGCGGGCCGCCGTCCGGCAGCGAGGCCTGATTCTCGATCGTCAGCGTCAGCGCCATGTCGGGACGCTCGCCTCGCCGTCGCGGAAGGCCGGCAGTCGCACCGGCCCCGGGGCCATATTATGGTCTCGTCTTGCCGCTTTCGTCATCGAGCAGACGAATGCACGCTTCGACGCAGTTTCGCAATGCGGCATCACGCTCGCGTTCAGGTACGCGCCCAAGCGCGGTTAATACCGCTATTCGCGCCGTCTTTGCCGTCAGGTCCGGGGGGCAGGGCACCGCGTGGGTCATGACCATGCTCCCGCCGGAATAGCCGGCCGCGAGCGCAACCCAAGTGCCCAGGCTGGCATGATGGCCGTTTTCGCCGAGCGCCAGAGCGGCCCGGCGTGTCTCGTCGGTCGGGTCGCGCACCCAGGCCTCGGCTGCCTTCAGACCGGGATCTGGTGGGGTTCCGGGCGGCATCATGCGCTGGACGCTTTGCAGCGCCCACCAGACCGTCTCGCGACGCGGCATCAGGAAGGCGCAGAAGCCGACCGCGTCCTTGTGATTGCCGGCCTTGGCGAGGCCGCGCAGGAAGGTCAGCGGCGGCTCCGTGGTCGGCGCCGTGTTGATGATCTGGCGCGTGGCGGGAAACGTCTCGAAGACTTCCTGCGCCGTGCTGAAGCGAAGTTTCGACATCGCGGCCTCAGTTGATCTTGACGACGCCGCCGGTGATGATGGTCGCACCGCCGCCGTTGATCTCGGTCTTGGCCGTGCTCTTTATCGTGATCATCGGCGAGGAGATGGTGATGTCGGTCGGGGTCATCGTGATCTCGCTCTCGCCGCAGACCAGCTTGATCTCCAGCGCCGCCTCGACATAGCGCTTGCCCTGCTTGACGTGCAGCTTGTCGCTACCGCTCAGGATTTGCGTTGTGCGGGCGAAATCGGTCGGGCCGCCTTCGAAACTCTTGCCGACATCGCGGGTCTCGAGGTTGAAGACCTCGGTCTTGTGGTCGCGCTCGGCCTGCATGGAGAAGACCTCCTTGCCGGCGAGGTCCTCGAACTTGATCTCGTTGAACTTGCCCGACTTGCCGCCGCCATCGGTCGATTCCGACTTCAATCCCGACTGGGTCTTGTTGGCCGGCAGGTCGTAGGGCGGCATGTGCTGGTCGTTGACCACCGCGCCCGTGATGATCGGCCGGTCCGGGTCACCGCCGATATAGGAGACCACGACCTCCTGGCCGATGCGCGGGATGATCTGCCCGCCCCAGTTCTTGCCCGACCAGGCCTGCGCGACGCGAACCCGGCAGGACGTCGACTCCTTTTCGCGGTCCCAATGGAAGCGCAGCCAGATGCGGCCGTATTTGTCGACGTCGATGTCGCCTTCCTCGCCCTTGTTCTTCTCGCCCACCACCTTTGCCGTATCGGGGCCGATCACGAGCGGCGAGGGGGTCACCAGTGGCGCGCGGAAGCGCTTGTCGGCCTTCTGAAACTCATAGGAGCCATGATAGATCGCCTCATCGGAGCGTTTCGACGAACGGTAGCTCTGCACGCCATAGGCATGTGTGGCGCGCACCACCAGATACTCCGCATTCTCCGCCCCGACCGCGTGATCGGTCAGCGTCATCAGCGTGCCGGGGTTGAGGCTCGGAGCATCGCCCATGGCAAGGCGCCGCTCGTCCTGCGCCTGTTCGGCCTGAGCCTGGATTCGGGCGAACTTGTCGCCCTTGCCGCGCTCCAGATAGGAGCCCGGATAGTCGAAAGCCTCGTACGCCTTGGTTCGGGGGAAGCCTTCCTCCGCCCGAGCCGTCAGGTCGGAGGTCGATTTCTCGAAATCATAATCCTTGAGCTCGACCTTGCCGGTACGCAGCCGTCGTTGCGTCGACCATTGTGTCAGATGCTCGATAGGGCGCCGCTGGCTCTTGTCCTTCGGCATGAACGGATAGGCGCTGCCGGCGCCGGCGAAGGTCGGTTCGGCGGCTGCGGTAACCGTGTCATGTGAGCCGCGGGCATCCGAGAGGATGAGCTTGTGATCGCCCTCGCTGTGCTGGAAGTAGTAGTAGATGCCGTACTTCTCCATCAAACGCAGGACGAAGTCGAGATCGCTCTCGCGATACTGTACGCAGTAATCGATCACCGGCGGCTTCTCGCTGACACGGTCGCCGAAGCTCGCTTTGTCTTCCTTTCCGAAGATGATCTTGATGATGTCGATCGCGGTCTTGTTCTTGAAGATGCGGCAATCCGAGCGCTGCGAGAGCAGCCAGAGCCAGGGACGCAGCACGAAGCGGTAATGGTCGAGGTCGTTCTCACGGCCGAGCCATTGGGCCTCGACGAGCACGCCGTTGAAGATTCGCTCCTTGCCGTTCTTCAGCGTCATCTTGATGGCGCATTTTTCGCCGATCAAGCTTTGGAGGTCGGCATTCGCAGTCGTGCACGTGGCTTCGACCTGGTAAACGAACAATTCGCTGAGAGCTTCTCTCGCCTCAAACTTGAGAAGCGAAAAGACATCTTGACCCGCCGGCGTTGTAAAAGAGGCAAGTCTTTTCGTTTGTCCAAGGGCGGCGGGCATCAACCAAACCTCATGGTTTGCGACAAGAGACGACTATTGACGCAGCTGCCGCTGCGAGGCATAATTCGCGCCGTCAATCTTCAACCGCCTCAGCGAACCTAAACAGGAGGAAGACCATGCGCAAGCAGGCCCTTGTCATGGTTAGTGCCGCTCTTGCCGCAGGCTTTTGCGTGCTGTCGCCTCTCGTCGTGCAGGCGCAGGCCTACAAGGCGGACGACATCGTCAAGCACTTCGGGCCCGCGACGCCCAATCTCGGCGTTTCGCGCGGCTTGTGCGTCGGTACCGAAGCCGAATGCAACAAGGCCGGTCATGTCGTGAAGCCGGCCAGCGCCTTCGACCTCATCGTCAAGTTCAAGTACAATTCCGACGTGCTTGAGTCCGAGGCGAAGCTGAACCTCGACGAGTTCGCCAAGGCACTGAGGGACCCGCAGCTCGCAGCGAGCAGCTTCCTGGTCGAGGGACATACCGACGCCAGCGGCACGGCCGACTACAATCTGAGCCTGTCGGAGCGCCGCGCCAAGGCGGTCGTGCGGTATCTGAGCGAGCGGGGCGTCGATATCGCCAAGCTCGTCCCGCGTGGCCTCGGCCAGACCAAGCCTGTCGTCGCCGACAAGTTCTCTGCCGATAATCGCCGGGTAGAGACACGGCTGCAGGTGGAATGACGGCCTGGCGGCCGAGCCCCGAAAGATTTGACCAACCGTGAGGGGGCATGGCTGCGCTCAATTTCGCTGACCTCGCGAAGCCGGTTTCGGCCGACGATCCTTGCGGTCCCGATCCGGACGCCGATCCGGATTTCATGAATGTGCTGGGGCGCCTGGAAGTGGCGCTGCCGACCTCCTATTTCCGTCGCGAGGATGATGGGCGGCAGGTTTCCTTCGACCGCAGCACGATCGACTTTCCGGCAGCTTTCGGGGATCTCGGCAAGATTCTGAAACGGAGCCGCGATCTGCGCGGCTTCGTGCTCGCCGGCAAACTCTGTCTGCTCAACCGGGACATCGCCGGCTTCGCCGGAAGTCTCGGACTGATTACGAGCTATCTCGGCGACTATTGGGAGGAGATTCATCCCAAGGCCGAGGATGGCGACTTCATCATGCGTGAAGTCGCCCTGCAGGGACTTGACGAGAACGCCACCATCGCCTTGCCGTTGCAGCACGCCCCGATCTTCACCAGCAAGCGGCTGGGGCCGGTGATGTTCCGTAGCCAGCTCATCGCCCTGGGCGAACTGCGTGCCAACGAGGACGAGCAGCATCCGGATGCCGGGGGTATCGCTGCCGCACTGAAGGAAGCCGAACTCTCCGATCTGACGGCGATGCTCAGTCACGTCACGGCGATCCGCGACGCACTCTTGCGGCTGCGAGCGATCTGGAGCGAGCACCTCGGTGCCGACCAGGCCGTGACCTTCCCGCGCCTGGCGGGCCTGGTCGGGCAGATCATCACCTTCCTCGAGGCCGCGGTCGAGCGACGCGCGCCGGCTCAGCAAGGTGTCGTCGCCGTCGAGGTGCCAGGCGGCGCCGGCGGCACGGTCATGGTCGCTGCAGCCACCATCCCGGCCGGGGCCTGCGCCTCTGTTGCCGAGGCGCAGGCTGCACTTGGCGGCTGTCTTGCCTATTTCCGGCGCGTCGAGCCGTCGAGCCCCGCGGTGCTCCTGATCGGGCAGGCGCAACGCCTGATCGGCAAGTCGCTCATCGAGGTCATCCAGATCATGTTCCCCGAGCATGTCGACAAGGCGATGCTCGAAATCGGTGACGACACGAAATATCAGCTGCCGCTGGAGCGCCTGGGCGGTGACGGTTACGACAGCACCAGTGAGGACGACAGCGGCAGCTACGACGACAGTAGCGGCTATGATGACAGCAGTGACGACGACAATTCCTCATCCGGCGATGACGAGGACACTGGCGCGGAGGACGAGCCGGCCGACGAGTCCGGAGAGACCGAGACGGAAGCGTCGGAAAGCGCGGACGACTGGGCAGAAGACGCGCAGCCGGAGGCCGAGCCCGAGCCCGAGCCGAAGAGGCCCGCAGCGGCTGCGGCTGTGCCTGCGATTGCCGTCGCAAACCGCGCCGAGGCGATCGCCCGGATGAAGTCCGTGGCTGCGTTCTACCGCCACGCCGAGCCGTCCAATCCCGTCCCGTTGCTGATGGACAAGGCCTGTGCGCTGGCGCAGCAGGATTTTCTGTCGCTGCTGAGCGATATCCTCCCTGAAGTCGGCATAAGGCAGGGCAGCGAAGAATAGTGTCGCGTCGGCCGGGTGACGGACCGTCGCGCCTCATTCGTTCGGTGGATGCGGACACCGTCATCCATCTGCAAAGTCGGGCTGGCTGAACTCTGCCGCCGCCGATTCGCGCAGTTCGAAGAGAACTGTCAAGCGATTGGCAAGTGTGTATGGTATAGCGAGCTGGATCGTTAGCGTGGTATCGCGCTGTCCTTGCGTGATGCCTCTAGAGGAAGGGGCGCCGTCATGGCCGGAGATTCAGGGCAGAAGTTCATTCGCCGCAACAGGCCGCCGCGTGTCCACATCACCTATGAAGATCCCTACAACGCGGATCAGAAGATCGAATTGCCCTTCGTGATGGGCGTTCTCGCCGATCTTTCCGGCAATGCCTCCGAAGTCGAGAAGTCGGACATCGGCGAGCGCAAGTTCCTCGACGTCGACATGGACAATTTCGATCAGCGCATGGCCGCGATCGCGCCCGGTGCCGCTTTCGCCGTGCCGAACAAGCTAGGCGGCGAGGGGGGCGACAAGCTTTCGGTCTCGCTCAAGTTCAAGAAGTTCGACGATTTCAGCCCGGCTGCGATCGCCCGGCAGATTCCGGCGACTGCCAAGCTGCTGGAAGCGCGCGAGCAGCTCGCCAACCTGCTGCGCTACATGGACGGCAAGGTTGCGGCCAGCGATCAGCTCAAGGCTCTGCTGTCCGATCCAAATCTGATGGCGGCGCTGAAGGACAGGCTCGGCGAAAAGCCAGCTGACGACAACAAGCAGGACGGCAACGGGTAAGCGAGGCGGCCATGGCGGAAGCACAGATCAAACAACCCGGCACAGAGACTGCAGAAGTCCGCGAGGTCGATGACTTCTCGGCGCTTCTGAAGCAGAGCTTCAAGCCGAAGACTGAACGGGCGGCGAGTGAGGTCGAGAACGCGGTTGCGACCCTGGTCAACCAGGCGCTCGCTGACCAGACCCTGATCAAGGGCGACGTGCTCGATACGATCGAGGAGATGATCGCCCGGCTCGATGCCAAGCTCACCGAGCAGATGAACGAGGTGCTGCACGCACCGGAGTTCCAGAAGCTCGAAAGCGCCTGGCGCGGCCTCAACTACCTCGTCTTCAATTCCGAGACCGACTCGCAGTTGAAGATCAAGGTGATGAATGTCGGCAAGAGCGAGCTCTACCGCAATCTGAAGACCTATCCGGGCGCCCGCTGGGATCAGAGCCCGCTCTTCAAGCAGATTTACGAGCAGGAGTTCGGTCAGCTCGGCGGCCAGCCCTTCGGTGCCTTGGTCGGCGACTACCACTTCAGCCACGTCCCGGCGGATGTGCAGCTGCTGCGTGATCTGTCGAAGGTCGCCTCCGCCGCCCATGCCCCGCTCTTCACCGGCGCCGATCCGACGCTGATGGGCATGGACTCCTGGACGGAGCTCTCCAATCCGCGCGATCTCGGCAAGGTTTTCGACACGCCGGACTACGCGGCCTGGAAGGGCCTGCGCGATGCAGCCGACTCCCGATATGTCGGCCTGTGCCTGCCACGGGTCCTCGCGCGGGTTCCCTACGGGGCGAAGTCGGAGCCGGTCGAGGAGTTTGCCTTCGAGGAGGACACCGACGGTCACAAGGGCGAGAAATACGCCTGGATGAACGCCGCCTATGCGATGGCGGTGAACATCAACCGGGCCTTCAAGGAGTATGGCTGGTGCACCCGCATCCGCGGCGTCCAGTCGGGCGGCGAGGTGCTGAACCTGCCGACCCACACCTTCCCGACGGATGACGGTGGCGTCGACCTGAAGTGCCCGACCGAGATTGCGATCAGCGATCGCCGTGAGGCAGAGCTGGCGAAGTCCGGTCTGATCCCGCTGATCCACCGCAAGAACACGGACAAGGCGGCGTTCATCGGCGCGCAGTCGCTCTACAAGCCCAAGGCCTTCTTCGGGCCAGACGGTGTTGCGGCGACCGCCTCCGACAACCTGTCCTCGCGTCTGCCCTACATGTTCGCCGTGTCGCGCTTCGCGCACTATCTGAAGTGCATGGTGCGCGACAAGGTCGGCTCCTACAAGGAGCGCGAGCCCCTGCGTCGCTGGCTGCAGGAGTGGATCACCGAGTATGTCGACGGCGATCCGCTGAACTCCAGCGAGGAGACGAAGGCGCGCAAGCCCCTGTCCGAAGCGCGCATCGACGTCTTCGAAGACGAGGAGAACCCTGGCTATTATTCGGCCAAGTTCTACCTCCGGCCGCATTTCCAGCTCGAGGGCATGGACATCGGTCTGAGCCTCGTCTCGCGCCTGCCGGCGCCCAAGGCCTGAGACCCGGGCGCGCCTTCAGCGCGCAGGCCCCCAGGACGATAGTTGGCCCTGCGCATGACGCGCAGGGAGAGTGGCGACGCATGGGGGGAGCTCTCCAGGCGACGCGAGTTCTATGCCCAAATCACCCTGAAACAGCCAACCATTGGAGAGCACCATGGCAAGCGACTTCCTGCTTGAGATCGACGGCGTTAAAGGCGAGAGCCAGGATTCCAAGCACAAGGAGACGATCGAGATCGAATCCTTCTCCTGGGGCGTCAGCAACTCCGGCACGCATTCGGCCGGTTCCGGCGGCGGCGCCGGCAAGGCCAGCTACCAGGACTTGCACTGCACCGCCAATGTCAGCAAGGCCTCGCCGGTGCTGATGCTGAAATGCGCCACCGGCGACCATATCAAGAAGGCCGTTCTCTTCGTCCGCAAGCAGGGCAAGGAGCAGCAGGAGTTCTACAAGGTCACGCTCGAGGACCTCTTGGTGTCGAGCTATCAGTCGGGCGACTCGACCGGCGGAAACCCGGTTCCGACCGACCAGTTCTCGCTGAATTTCTCCAAGATCAAGTTCGAGTACAAGATCCAGAACAAGGACGGTTCGCTCGGCGCGACCTCGACCGGAACCTGGAACCTCAAGGAAAACAAGGAATAAGATGCCGATGCGATCGGGCTCGCTTCGGCGGGCCTGGTCAGGACATCTGCGGCGGCGCCCCTCGGCGCCGCCGAACCTGTCAAGCACTGGACGGGCTCCTCGCGACTGCGGCAGCGATCGCCGGGAGTCCATCGTTTGAACGATTGCTCGCGGGAACACGCCGATGCTCGATCCCAAGGCGAAGAACCGGTTGCGTCCGCCGCTGATGTTCGCCTTCCGTGAGGCGCATCGCAGCAAGGACGCCAGGGTCCATCTCGACCTGCGTGACGCTGGTGGTGAGCGGGTCGTGGCCGGTCGTCGCGCCGCGCCGCGGGCCGCGATCACCGAAAGCAAGCTCCGCCAGGAAATCGCCATCGATCTCGAGGCCTTGGTCAACACGATCAATTTCGGCTCGTCCACTGATCTGTCGCGCCACGAGCATGTGCGCCGCTCCGTGCTCAATCACGGCTTTCCCGATATCCAGAACAAGTCGATCGACGAATACCGGGTCGGCGCGATCAAGGACGAGCTAGCCCAGGTCCTGCTCGCTTTCGAGCCGCGCTTGCTGAAGCAGTCGATCGTGGTCGAGCGTGACGAGGGGCTCGACAAGGCGGAGTTGAAGATCCGCTTCGTCGTGCGCGCCGATCTCAACTGCGAGCCGCTCAACATTCCGGTACAGTTTGTTGCCGATGTCGAGCTCGATACCGGCAAGATCGCGATCAAGAATAGATAGCGCCTCATGAACCAGGAATTCCTCGACTTCTACAATCGCGAACTCCGGCTCTTCACCGAGCATACGAAAGAGTTTGCCGAGGAATATCCCGGGATCGCCGAACGGCTCGGCGGGCTGGTCGGCGAGCGCATGGACCCGATGGTCGCCGGCCTGCTCGAAGGCGCGGCCTTCCTCGCCGCGCGGGTGCAACTCAAGCTCAAGCACGAGTTTCCGGAGTTCACCAACAACCTCCTGGAACAGCTCATTCCGAATTACCTGGCGCCGACGCCGTCGGCGCTTCTCGCCGGAATTGCGCCGATCTACGGCGACCCGGCCCTGCGCGATGGCGTCGAGGTGCCGCGCGGCGCCTACCTGGACGCAACTTATGTCGAGCGCGATCGACGGGTCGCCTGCCGCTATCGGCTGGGCTCGGCGGTGACGCTGTGGCCGTTCGACGTCGCCTCCGCCGAGTACATCGCGGCGCCGGGGCCGCTGCAGGCGCTGGGGCTACCAGCCGACGGGCGGGTACTCTCGGGTCTGCGCCTGTCGCTGACGCACCGGGTTGCCGCCGACCCGACGGAGGAGCCGTCGCCGGAGGAGGCCAAGAAGCAACCGGCGAGCTGGTTCGCCGGCTGCAGGACGCGCGAGCTCACAGTGCATCTGCTCGGCACCGAGGCGGATGCGATCGCACTCTACGAGCAGATCTTCGGCGACCGCCTCGGGGTCTATTTCCGCTATCTCGACGAGTTCGGCGATCCTGTCGTGCTGTCGGGCGCGGAGTGCTCCGTCGAGCAGATCGGCTTCGACGAGGACGACGCGCTGCTGCCGGCCGATACGCGGATATTCCGCGGATTCGACCTGCTGCGCGAGCAGTTCTGGTTTCCGCGCAAATTCCTGGGATTCAAGCTGGCCGGCCTCGACAAGGTGATGTCACGGCTGAAAGCAAAGACGGTCGACGTGATCTTCGTCTTCGACGAGGTCAACACGCGCCTGCCGGCCGCGGTACAGCGCCAGATGTTCGCACTCTATGCCGCCCCGGCGGTGAACCTGTTCGAGAAGACCACCGACCGCATCCCGGTTCGCAAGAACGAGCACGAATACCATGTCGTGCCCGATCGCAGCCGCATGCTCGACTACGAGCCGCATTCGATCCTCGAGGTCTATGCGCACTATACCGGCGGGCGAGACAAGCAGCCGGTCCACCCGCTCTATTCCTCGCCGGATGGCGCCTCGCCGACGCAGGGCCTGCTCTATACGCACCGACGCTTGCCGCGCCGGCGCTCGACGGCCGAGCGGCGCGAGGGCAGGGCGTCCGACTATACCGGCACAGAAATCTTCATCTCGCTTTACGAGCCGGCGACGGTCTCCGACGCCGCATCCGTCGCCGAGCTCAGCGTCCGGGCGCTGTGCTCCAACCGCCACCTCACCGAGCATCTCCCGACCGGCACTGGTGGGGCCGATTTCCGCCTGATCGACAACGTCGTGCTCGACGTGACCTGTCTCGCCGGGCCGACGCCGCCACGCGAGCCCATCGTCTCGCAGCTCAGGCTTCGCTCCGAGATGGCGAGCACGGGCGTGGTGGCCTGGCGGCTGATCAACATGCTCAGCCTCAACCATCTCGGCCTTGTCCAGCGTGGTGCCGGCGAGAACGCCGAGGCGCTGCGCGAGATGCTCTCGCTCTTCGCGGACCTCGCCGACAGCGCCACGGAACGCCGCATCCGCGGCATCAAGAGCGTCGACAGCCGGCCCGTGATCCGGCGTTTCCCGCAGCGGGCCGGAACGGGTGCTGCCCGCGGACTCGAGATCACGGTCCTGCTCGACGAGAAGGCCTTCGAGGGCAGTGGCGTCTTCCTGCTCGGTGCGGTGCTCGACCGCTTCTTCGCCGAATACGCGGCGATGAACCACTTCACCCAGACCGTGATCCGCACGGTTGAGCGCGGTGAGGTGATGCGCGGTCCGCCGCGCGCCGGCACGAGGCGCATCCTGTGAACGAGGCCGCGCCCACGCTACCGGAACCGGCCGCGCTCGATGTGCTGCGCGTCGAGCCGCCTTTCGTCGAGGGGTTGCAGGCCGAGCCCTGGCGCCATGATTTCTATGCGGTACTGCGCCGGATCGAGCGCAGCTTCCCGGAGCGCGACCGCATCGGCGACGTAGCCGCGAGGCGCGACGAATACGTCGCGCTCGGCGAACAGCCCTATATGGACTTCCCGGCCTCGACCTTTGCCGAGGTCGATCGCGACCTGCAGGGGCGGCTGCGGCTCTTCGTCAAATTCCTCGGCCTGCTCGGACCGCAAGGCGCATTGCCGCTGGCGACAACCGAGGAGAGCTATCACTGGCAGCTCGTCCGCGACGACGCCTTCCCGCGCTTCCTCGACATCTTCAACAACCGATTCCTGCAGCTCTTCTACCGGGCCTGGGCCGATTCCCGGCCGATCGCGCAGCATGACCGGCCTGACAGGGACCGGTTCGTCGCCTATGTTGGCAGCATGGTCGGGCTGGGCTCGAAGCCGTACCAGAACCGCGATAGCGTTCCCGATCCGGAAAAGCTGGCCCATGCCGGGCTCGCCGGTGCGCAGGCCAAATCAGCCTCGCGCCTGCGCAGCCTGCTCGCCGGTCTCTTCGACATCGAGGTCGAGGTCGAGCAGTTCGTCGGCATGCGACTGGTCTTCGACCCGGAGGACCGGACCAAGCTCGGCCGCGGTCAGTGCGCCCTCGGCAGCAATGTCCTGCTCGGCGCCAGTGTCTACAGCGTCGAGGACAAGTTCCGGGTCAAGCTCGTGGCGCGCGATCTCGAGCAGTTCAATCGCTTCCTGCCGAATGGCGACCGCTGCGAGCCTCTGGCCGATGCGGTGTTCTTCTATCTCGGCGAACAGTTCGAATGGGATGTCGAGCTCGCTTTGCCTGTCGGGAAGGTACGGCCGATGCAGCTCGGCCGCTTTGGCGCGCTCGGCTGGTCGAGCTGGGTTTCGCCGAACTGGGGCGTGCCGGATGGCAGCTTGCGCCGCGACGCCCGCTTCCACCCCGCCGAACGCATGCGGCTGAAGCGCAGCCAGCAGACACAGAACCGACGATAAGGAGGCAGTCATGGCCGATATCAGTCTCGAAGCCGTCACCGGAAAACTCAACCGCGTCGGCTATGAGGCCTTCATCCAGGCGCTCCGCCAGGCCAAAGGCGCGGGCAACCGCAATGTCGAGCTGGCCCACTGGCTCGCCCAGATCCTGCAGCGGCGCTCGACCGATATCGGGCTGACCGCGCAGCATTACGGCCTCGACATGGCTCGGCTCGCCACCGACATCGGCGGCGTCATCGAGGGCTTCCGCAAGAACGAGACCGAGATGCCGGGCGTTGCCAACAACGTCGTCGACGTGCTCGACCGCGGCTGGCACTACGCCACGCTGTTCTTCGGCGAGACCCAGATCAGGACCGGCCACGTCCTGGTCGCAGCGCTGAAATCGCTCGAACTCAAGCGGGCGCTGACCGGAATCTCGAAGGAGTTCGGCAAGATCCCGGTCGAGGAGCTCGCCGCCGGCCATACCAAGATCTGGAAGGACTCCGAAGAGGAGAACCTGCGACCGATGGACGGCTCGGGGCTGCGCGCCGCCGGCACGCCCGGCGCCGAGCAGGCCGAAGGCGCCAAGGGCACCACTGCGCTCGACCGCTTCTCGCAGGACCTGACCGAGAAGGCGCGCTCGGGCACGATGGACCCGATCCTCGGCCGCGACGACGAGATCCGCCAGGTCATCGACGTGCTGATGCGCCGGCGCCAGAACAACCCGATCCTCACCGGCGAGGCCGGCGTCGGCAAGACGGCGATCGCCGAGGGCTTCGCCCAGCGCATCGTCGCCGGCGACGTGCCGCCGCCGCTGCGCGGGGTCAAGGTCTGCGCGCTCGACATCGGCCTGATGCAGGCCGGCGCCTCGATGAAGGGCGAGTTCGAGCAGCGCCTGCGCTCGGTGATCGACGAAGTCCAGTCCTCGCCGACGCCGGTGATCCTGTTCATCGACGAGGCTCATACCCTGATCGGTGCCGGTGGCCCGGCCGGCACCGGCGACGCCGCCAATCTGCTCAAGCCAGCGCTGGCCCGGGGCACCTTGCGCACTGTCGCGGCGACGACCTGGTCGGAATACCGCCAGTATTTCGAGAAGGATCCGGCGCTGACCCGGCGCTTCCAGCCGGTGCAGGTCGATGAGCCGGATGTGCTGCGCTGCTGCACCATGCTGCGTGGCCTGATCGGGCCGATGGAGAAGCACCACAAGGTCCGCATCTCGGATGCTGCGATCGTCGCCGCCGTGCAGCTCTCCTCGCGTTACATCCCGGCCCGTCAATTGCCCGACAAGGCGGTGAGCCTGCTCGACACCGCCTGCGCCCGCGTCGCCATCAGCCAGACCGCAACGCCGGCGGCGATCGAGGATGCCCGTGTCGCGATCTCGGCGCTGGAGAAGGAGAAGGTCGCCCTGATCGCCGACAAGGATCTCGGCGACGCGACCGATGAGCGCCTCGGCAAGATCGACGAGGAGAGCGCCGAGCTCAAGGCGAAGCTCGAGGCACTCGAAGCCGACTGGGCTTCCGAGCTCGCGCTTGTCGAGGAGATCACGCTGCTGCGCGGCAAGCTCGGCGAGAAGGCGGCTGGAGAAGCGCCCGCGGCCGATGGTGAAGCGCCGGCCGAGGCCGCTCCGGCCGAAGCGCCGGTCGATCCGGAGGCGACGCGCGCCAGTTTGAAGGACAAGTTTACCACGCTTGGCGCGATCGATCCGGCCAACCGGATGATCTACGCCCATGTCGACGAGCAGTCGGTCGCCTCGGTCGTCTCCGACTGGACCGGCATTCCGGTCGGCCGCATGGTCAAGGACGAGATCGAGACCGTGCTCAACCTCGCCGCGACGCTGAACAAGCGCGTGGTCGGGCAGGGGCATGGCATCGGCATGATCGCCAAGCGCATCGAGACCAATCGCGCCAAGCTCGACAATCCGAACAAGCCGATCGGCGTGTTCATGCTCTGCGGCCCGTCCGGCGTCGGCAAGACCGAGACGGCGCTGGCGCTGGCGGAGTCGCTCTATGGCGGCGAGCAGAACGTCATCACCATCAATATGAGCGAGTTCCAGGAGGCGCACACCGTCTCGACGCTGAAGGGCGCGCCTCCCGGCTATGTCGGCTATGGCGAGGGCGGCAGGCTAACCGAGGCGGTGCGCCGCAAGCCCTATTCGGTCGTGCTGCTCGACGAGGTCGAGAAGGCCCACCCCGACGTGCACGAGCTGTTCTTCCAGGTCTTCGACAAGGGCCAGATGGAGGACGGCACCGGACGGCGCATCGACTTCAAGAATACGCTGATCATCCTGACCTCGAATGTCGGCACCGACGAGATCATGCGCATGGCCGGTGACGAAAGCAGCCGTCCCGACGTCGAGGAACTGGCAGTCGCGCTCAGGCCGGCGCTGCTCAAGGTCTTCCCGCCGGCGCTGATCGGGCGCCTGGTGACGATCCCGTATTATCCGCTCTCTGGCGAGATGCTGGGCGGAATCGTCCGCCTCCAGCTTGGGCGCATCGGCAAGCGCCTGCGCGACAACCACAACGCCGCCTTCGTCTACGATGATGCCGTGGTCGAGCACATCGTCGCCCAGTGCAACGACCCGGATTCGGGCGGACGCATGATCGACAACATCATCACCAATTCGATGCTGCCGGCGCTCTCGCGCAGCATCCTCAACCTGCAACTCGAGAAGAAGCCGCTGACGGAGGCGAAGGTCACGGTCGAGGACGGGGCGTTCCACTACGCCTGTAATTGACGGGCGGCGCGGTGTCATTGCGAGCCCCCGGGTCTTGTCTTCGGCAAGCCCGAGGACAGGTTCCGCGAAGCAATCCAGCAGTGGCAGAGCTCTACGTCTCCCTGGATTGCTTCGTCGCTTCGCGTTTCGCAATGACGGGATGAGGTCGGCGGAGAGACAAGTATCGCTGGCGGGCGCTGTTTGAGCTATACTTGCACGGTGGGATCGGAACGGAAACAGAAGCGTGCAACCGGTTCGTCTCAAGCGGCGGCCTGACGAGGCTGCTACCTCGACCTCTCTCCAGCCAGAGAGCGAGATACTGCGCCGCCCGCGCAGCAGTGGCGGGAGGTCTGGATCGGGGCGCGGTGGCCTGTTGCCCTGGTCGCTGGCCATACTCGCGATCGTCGGTGCGGGCGTCACCGGCTATCTCCTCTACGAAGAGAAAGGTCGCGTCGCTGCGCTCCAGCAGGAGCAGGCGATCCTGCAGAGCACCTATGACGAGAAGCTGAAGGCGCTGCAGCGCCGCCTCGTCAGCGCCATCGTCGCATCCGGTAGTTCACCCGGCCTGCCGGCGCAGCCGGGCCAGCCGGCCGGGACTGGACGGGCGGGCGATCAACTTGCCGACCTGATCACCCGCCAGATCGAACTCGAGGCCCGTCAGGCCTTGCTCGGCGCGCTCACCGGCCAGGCGGTCGGGCCGATCCTGCCGCAGGGCGGCGCGCAGGCGCCGGGCGGCAATCAGTTCGCCGACGGTCAGAACGTTCTCGACCGCGTCAATCCGGCCGTGCTGGCGCAGCAGCGCCGGCTGGTCTCCGCGACGGTCAAGGCGAGCGAGACGATGACGCTCGACCAACGCATCATCGTCCTCGGCCAATCGCTTGACCGCGTGCAGAACGGCCAGAGCCAGCAGCTCTCGGGGCTCGGCCGCCAGCTCGTCGGGCGGGTGCAGGAGGTAAAGGCGGCGCTCGCCGAGGTCGGGCTCGACCCCGCCAAGGTCAAGCTACCGCCTGGCCGTCCCGGCATGGGCGGGCCGCTGGTACCGATGACGGTGGCGCTGAAGCCCGGCACCTTCGAGCATGCGCTGATGCAGCTGGGCGAGGCGCGGTCCGTCTTCGGCCGCTGGCGTGACCTGGCGGCGATTGTGCCTTTCCAGCGCCCGCTCGAAGGCGATGACAGCACGACCAGCAATTTTGGCCCGCGCTCCGATCCGTTCACTGGCGGAACGGCGATGCATGCCGGCATGGATTTCCGCGGCGAGACCGGAACGCCGGTTCGCGCTCCCGGAGCGGGAAAGGTGCTGCGCGCCGAGGTCGCCGGCGGTTACGGCAACCTCATCGAACTCGACCATGGCAACGGCGTCACCACGCGCTACGGCCACCTCTCGGCCTTCGACGTCAAGGAAGGGCAGCTCGTCGCCGCCGGACAGGTGATCGGCCGCGTCGGTTCGACGGGACGCTCGACCGGACCGCACCTGCACTATGAGACGCGGCTTGCGGACGAAGCGCGCAATCCGCTGAAATTCATCCAGATTGGCGAAAAGCTCGCGGTCGGGCCGAGCGGCTTGCGCTGATCCGTTCCGCCTCGGCGTCTATGTAACGATCTGCCACGCGCTCCCGGTGTCGTAGAAGAAGCGCTCTTCGGCGATGCGGTCGCCCTGCCAGCGCTGGAAGGCGAGTTCCTCCAGGCGGCGCGTGACGCCCGATTTGTCGGTGGCGTCAAATATCCAGCGGACGACGACATGGTCGCCATCGACGAGCATGGCGACTGGCGGGTGCGTGTGCATCCGCTCGAGCCTGGCGAGCGCGCGCGCCTCATGCGCCATCAACGCCTCGCGGCCGCGGCGCGGCTCATTGGCGTTCTCCTGCATGGTCGCGTCGTCGGTGTAGAAATCTCGGATGGCGCCGACATGATCGCCGCTGACGACGGCGGCGACGAAGGCATCAACTCTGGCGCGGTCAGGCATAGTGATCTCCATCTCGTCAGGTCGAGATGGGGGAGAGTAGCTCCATTCTCAACCGGCCTGTCAGCATCAGGCCCGGCGCTGGGGCGCTCCGGGCTTGGTTGGGCTTTGGGGTGCAACAGGGTCACTGGCGGGAAATGTACCCTCGAGCGCCTTGTCGAGCTCGTTCTCGCCCTTGCCGCGGGCCTCTTTCTCGTCCTTACGCTGCTCGCGCTGCTCCTTGCGCAAGCTCTCGACCGCCTGGTTCGCGGAATTCGCCATGACGTTCCCCTGTTGCGTCGCAGGGCCCAGCCTGCCTGTCCGCTCAACGCAGGTGCCGGAGCGAAAGTTCCTATGGCAAAGGGCAAGCCGCACCGGTGTTCGCCGCGTCAGTTGGGCAACGCAGGAAGGATCTTCTCCTTCTTCCGCCAAATAAGAAAATTCACGCTACCTGATGTAAATTGATTGGTTGGCGTTCAGGTTATATGTGGATTGTTCGATTTACAGAACACCCGAGTGATCGGTTTGGAACGGGAGACGGTGCCGCCGAGGGGCTCGCGCCAGTGTCGTCCGTGTAGAGCAAGCACATGTTCGAGTTGCAGGAACAGGCCGGAAACCTCAATGCTGCGTTCGGAACGGCGGATGCCGCCGAACGCCTTGCGGGACTGGTGCGGCAAGTTGCCGGGCGCCTCGTCTTCACCACCAGCTTTGGCCTCGAGGACCAGGTCGTCACCCACCTGATCGCGACGCAGAATCTGCCGATCGAGATCGTCACGCTCGATACGGGTCGGCTCTTCGGCGAGGTCCATGCCCTCTGGGCGGACACCGAAGCGCGCTACGGCATCGCGATCACGCCGTTCTATCCGCGGCATGACGCCGTCGAGGCCTTCGTGCTCGGGCACGGCATCAACGGCTTCTACAACTCGATCGAAGCCCGCAAGGCCTGCTGCAATGTCCGTAAGGTCGAGCCGCTCGGCCGGGCGCTCGCCGGGGCCGCTGCCTGGATCACCGGCCTGCGGGCTGATCAATCGGCCGCGCGTGGCGGTGTCGCCCTTGCCGAGGTCGACCGGGAGCGCGGCCTGATCAAGGTCAATCCGCTGCTCGACTGGTCGCGCGACGAGGCGCTGGCCTTCGCTCGCAAGAACGACGTCCCGCTCAACCCGCTGCACGAACAGGGCTTTCTCTCTATCGGCTGCCAGCCCTGCACCCGCGCCATCCGGCCTGGCGAGCCGGAGCGGGCCGGGCGCTGGTGGTGGGAAGAGGAGGCCGCCAAGGAATGCGGCCTGCATGTCGGTCCGGACGGCCGGCTGGTGCGGTCCAAGGCGGCCGCGGAGGTTATGGCGTGATCCAGCTCAGTCATCTGCAGAAGCTCGAAGCCGAGGCGATCTTCATCATCCGCGAGGTCGCTGCGACCTGCGAGAACCCGGTGCTGCTCTATTCGATCGGCAAGGACTCGGCGGTGCTGCTGCATCTCGTCATGAAGGCGTTCTATCCCGGCAAGCCGCCATTCCCACTGCTCCATGTCGATACGACCTGGAAATTCCGGGACATGATCGCCTTCCGTGACCAGACCGCCAGCCGGCTCGGACTCGACCTGATCGTGCATATCAACGAGGAAGGCGTGCGTGCCGGTGTCAACCCGTTCGCCTCCGGCTCGCGCCTGCATACCGATGTGATGAAGACGCAAGGGTTGAAGCAGGCCCTCGACAAGCATGGCTTCGACGCGGCCTTCGGCGGCGCCAGGCGCGACGAGGAGAAGAGCCGGGCGAAGGAGCGCGTTTTCTCGTTGCGCTCGGAGCAGCATCGCTGGGACCCGAAGAACCAGCGGCCGGAGCCCTGGCGGCTGTTCAACACGCGCAAGGCGCCGGGCGAAAGCTTCCGCGTCTTCCCGCTCTCGAATTGGACCGAGAAGGATGTCTGGGACTACATCGCGCTCGAGAACATCCCGGTCGTGCCGCTCTACTTCGCCGCTCCGCGCCCGGTTGTGCGCCGCAACGGCGCCTGGATCATGCGTGACGACGAGCGCATGGACCTCCTGCCCGGCGAGACGCTCGAGACCCGGATGGTCCGTTTCCGCACGCTAGGCTGCTACCCCCTGACCGGGGCGGTCGAGAGCGAGGCGGCAAACCTCACCGACATCATCGCCGAGATGCGGGCATCACGCTCCTCCGAGCGCGAGGGGCGCGTCATCGACCATGACGGCTCCGGCTCGATGGAGCAGAAGAAGCAGGAAGGTTATTTCTGATGGCGGCGCTCGCGAAGTTGAAGGGCCAGCCCGCGCCGGCTGGCCAGCCTCATCCCGCCAACGACCAGAGCCAGAGCACCGAGGGCAGCGCCCGCGCGCTGTTGCGCTTCATCACCTGCGGCTCGGTCGACGACGGCAAGTCGACGCTGATCGGACGCATCCTCTATGAGGCCGGCGCAGTCTTCGACGATCAGCTCACCGCGCTCGACAGCGATTCCCGCAAATTCGGGACGCAGGGCGCGGCGCCGGACTTCGCGCTGCTCGTCGACGGGCTCTCGGCCGAGCGCGAGCAGGGCATCACCATCGATGTCGCCTATCGCTATTTCTCGACCGACGCTCGCAGCTT
Organism: Allobosea sp. Tri-44; assembly: GCF_004123845.1. Classification (GTDB taxonomy): domain Bacteria; phylum Pseudomonadota; class Alphaproteobacteria; order Rhizobiales; family Beijerinckiaceae; genus Allobosea. Next base: position 174,301 of record NZ_NBDP01000016.1, read on the forward strand.
CATCGTCGCAGACACCCCTGGCCACGAGCAGTACACCCGCAACATGGCGACCGGCGCCTCGACCGCCGATCTCGCCATCATCCTGATCGACGCCCGCAAGGGCCTGCTGCCGCAGACGCGCCGGCATTCCTTCATCGTCTCGCTGGTCGGCGTCCGCCATGTCGTCGTCGCCATCAACAAGATGGACCTCGTCGGCTATGACGAGGCGATCTTCCGGCAGATCGAAAAGGACTACCGCCAGGCGGTCGCCGGACTTGGCTTCGCCAGCATCGATTTCGTCCCGGTCTCGGCCCGCGATGGCGAGAATGTCACTAGCCTCTCCGGCCTGATGCCCTGGTATCGCGGGCCGGCGCTGCTGCCTTTGCTCGAATCCGTCGCGGTCGTCGCCGAGGCGCAGGTGGAGGCTGGCTTCGCCCTGCCGGTGCAATGGGTCAACCGGCCCGATCTCGACTTCCGCGGCTTTGCCGGCACGGTCGCGCAAGGGCGCCTGCGCGTCGGGGACGCCATCGCGGCGCTGCCGTCCGGTCGCCGCAGCACGATCGCGCGCATCCTGGCGCCGTCCGGCGACGTCTCGCAGGCCGGCGCCGGCCAGTCGGTGACCGTCACGCTGGCTGACGAGATCGACATCTCGCGCGGCGACGTCATCGCCTCGCTGACGCACGCTCCGGCGGTTAAGCAGGAGTTGCAGGCGCGGCTGCTCTGGACCGGCGAGGCGGCGCTGCGCGAAGGCGGCGAGTTCATCCTGAAGCTCGCGACTTCAACCGCAAACGCTCAAATCGTCCGGCTGCACCACAGCGTCGATATCGAGAGTTATGCCGAAACGCCGGCCGAGAGCCTGGCGATGAACGGAATCGGGTTGGCGACGCTGAAGCTCGACCGGCCGCTCGCGGTGCTCGACTACGCCCGCAGCCGCGAGCTTGGCGGCTTCATCCTGATCGACAGGCTCAGCAACCAGACGGTTGCCTTCGGCTTTGTCGAGAGCCGCGCTGCTCAGGACCGGGCCCGCCCTGTGACTCAGGCCGGTGCTGCTGGCCGCGCTGTTCTGCGGCTCGTCGGCTGGCGCGGTGCGCAGGAGCGGCGCGCCTGGTTCGAGGCGGCGAGCTGGCGTCTGGCGTCCGGATTGTTCGTCTTCGCCGCCGTGGCGCTGCCGACGGGGCAGTGGGCTCTGGCGGCTGTCTTGGGGCTCGGCGATCTCGTGCTGCGGCCGCTGCTGAAGCGCCTGCATGCGAGAGTGTGGGCGAAGCGGACGCCGCCTGCGCTCTATGACGGAGCGGGCATCTGACATTGGAAGAGCGCCGGACGGCCTTCTGCCGGCCCGGCGTTGCGCAAGCGGTGACTTAAGCCGCCTGGGAATAGGTCGCGCCAGCGGGAGGTTTTGCTCCAAGCTGGTAAGTCTGGCCATAGGCTTCCGACGCGCCGCTGACTTCCGGCGGCGGCGGAGGTAACGGCCGGTGCGCGGCGCGTTCCTCCATCTGCTTCTTGAAGTCGTCCATCTCCTTCTTGGAGATCTTGCCGTCCTGGTCCGCGTCCATCGCCGCAAAGAGGCGATTGAGCAGGCCGTTCGAGCTGTCGCCATCTGGGGCGACCACCTTCAGGAATTCGTCCTTGGCGACGCTGCCATCGGAATTGGCGTCGAGCTTGGCGAAGTAGTTCTTGTCGTCGCCGTCCTTGGTGTCGGCCTTCTTCGCCGTCGTGGCGCTAGCCGTACCCGTTTGGAGCATCAGCAGGAGGGCCTGCATCTGCTGGTCGGCCTTCTCGAATTTCGCCTTGAAGGCATCCGATTCCGCCTTGCTGACCGACCCATCCTGGTCGGCGTCCATCGCCTTGAACAGCTTGTCTGTCTTGGCGTTGTCGGCGCCTTTCGGCGCTCCGGCGGAGAATTCGGCGAGGTTGAGCACCCCGTCGGCGTTGCCGTCGAGCTTGTCGAAGCTCGATGGTTTTCCGGGCGGTGGTGGGCGGAAGCCCCCAACGCCGCCAATGCTTGTCATGCGATACTCCTGGTTGCGCACCGCCCGGATATGGGCGGCGCGGTCGAGTATCGTGGATAATTCTTGGTAAATTCCTATCGGCCGGGAAGCCGGCCTGAAGAGCGCGCTCAGCCCGGCAGCACCGCCGTCGCTTCGATCTCGACCATCGCCTCGGGTTCGACCAGCGCTACCACTGCGAGCACCGCCATGGCTGGGAAGTGCCGGCCGAAACTGGCGCGATAGGCCGGGCCGAGCTCGGCGAGACTGTTGCGGTAGGCCTCGATGTCGGTGACGTACCAGGTCAAGCGCACAATATCCTCGACCTGGCCGCCGCCGGCCTCGACCACCGCCCTGATGTTGGCGAGCGTCTGGCCGACCTGCGCGACGAAGCCCTTGGCGAAGACGCCCTGGGCGTCCCAGCCGACGAGGCCGCCGGTCATCAGCACCTTGCCTTCGGCGACCATGCCGTTGGCATAGCCGCGCGGCTGCGGCCAGCCTTCGGGCAGGACGGCGCGGGCGCGGCGCGAGGCGGGATCGGAGGGCGGCATGCCGCTGGTCATGGCGTTGTCTTTCTCAAACGATAGTCAGGACGCCGAGGCTTCCTGGCGAGCGATCTCGCGCAGGGCGAAGCGCTGCAGCTTCCCGGTAGAGGTCTTCGGCAGGGTTGTCACGAAGGCGATGGCGCGCGGGTATTTGTAGGGCGCGATCGTCGCCTTGACGTGGTCCTGCAGCGCTTTAGCCAGTGCCGCATCGCCGGCAAAACCCTCTCGCAGCAGCACATAGGCCTTCACGATCTGGCCGCGCTCTGGGCAGGGTGCGCCGACGACGCCGCATTCGGCCACCGCCTCATGCGTCAGCAGGCAGGCCTCAACTTCTGGACCGGCGATGTTGTAGCCGGCCGAGATGATCATGTCGTCAGAGCGGGCCTGATACCAGAAATAGCCGTCGGCATCGCGCAGATAGGTGTCACCTGTGACGTTCCAGCCGTCGAGAATGTATTTGGCCTGGCGCGAATCGGCGAGATAGCGGCAACCGGTCGGGCCGCGCACAGCGAGGCGCCCAGCTGTGCCGTCGGGCACCTCCTTGCCGTCCTCGTCGACGATCTTCGCCTCGTAGCCTGGCACCGGCAGGCCGGTGGCCCCGGGCCGGATTGTCTCGCGCGGCGCGCCGATGAAGATGTGCAGCATCTCGGTCGCGCCGATGCCGTCCATCAGCGGCAGGCCGGTCGCTTCTCGCCAGGCATCGAACGTCGCCTTCGGCAGCGCCTCGCCGGCGGAGACGCAGATGCGCAGCGATGACAGGTCGCGCTCGCCGAGCTTGCCGAGCATGGCGCGGTAGGCTGTCGGCGCGGTGAAGCAGACGGTCGCACGGTAGCGCTCGATCGCCTCGGCGAGATCGGGCGGCGCGACCTTGGTCGGCAGCACGCAGGCGGCGCCGATCCGCAGGGGGAAGAGCACGATGCCGCCGAGCCCGAAGGTGAAAGCGAGCGGCGGCGAGCCGATGAAGCGGTCATCCGGAGCAGCCTGCAGCACGCGCGCGCCATAAGCATCGCAGATCGCCAGCAGGTCGCGCTGGAAATGCATGGTGCCCTTGGGCTCGCCGGTGGTGCCCGAGGTGAAGGCGATCAGGCAGACATCGTCCTGCGCCGTGTCAGCCGGCTCGAAAACCTCGTAGCCGGCTTTCCCCATCAGGGCTTCGAGCGCGCCGTCCCCCCATGTCACGACGGTCGAGAGTTCCGGCGCAAGAGTCTGAGCTGACTTGAGTTCGTCGACTAACGAGACGTCGCAGAGCGCCAGCGTGATCTTCGCCTTGCGGATCGGATAGGCGATCTCGCCGGCGCGCAGCATCGGCATGGTCGCCACTACGACGCCGCCGGCCTTCAGCACCGCGAAATAGGTCGCGACCATCATCGGCGTGTTGGCGGCGCGCAGCAGCACGCGGTTGCCGGGCACCATGCCGAGATCGCGGGTGAGCACATTGGCGATGCGGTTCACCTTGTCGGCGAGCGCCTGATAGCTCCAGCTCTCGCTTGGCCCGACCACTGCGTCGCGCTCGCCGCGCCCCTCGGCGACATGGCGATCGACGAACTCGGTCACGACATTGAGCCGTTCGGGATAGCTCAGCCCGGCGGCTGCGAGGTCGAGGCGTGGCCAGCTTTCGCGCGGCGGCAGGTTGTCCCGCGCGAAGCCGTCCACATGTCCCGACCGCACCCAGTCTGCGGTTGTCATCTCGTTCCCCTGGTCTATTTTTTGAGCATGTTCTTGCCGCAAAACCGGTTCCCACTTTCGCGGAACATGCTCGGCCTTACTTCAGCAGATCGCGGGCGATCACGACCTTCTGCACCTCGCTGGCGCCCTCGTAGATCCTAAGCGCCCTGATCTCGCGGTAGAGCTCCTCGACCTTGACCCCGCGGGTGACGCCGAGCCCGCCATGGATCTGCACGGCGCGGTCGATCACCTTCTGGGCGTTCTCGGTCGCGACCAGCTTGGCGAGCGCCGCCTCGCGGGTGACGCGGGGCGCGCCCTGATCCTTGGTCCAGGCGGCGCGGTAGACGAGCAGCGCGGCGGTATCGACCTCGGCGGCACTGTCGGCGATCGCCGCCTGCGAGAGCTGGAGGTCGCCGAGCGTGCCGCCGAAGAGCTTGCGGCCCTTGGCATGCGAGACCGTCTCGTGCAGCGCGCGGCGGGCGAAGCCAAGCGCGGCGGCGCCGACCGTCGAGCGGAAGATGTCGAGCGTCGCCATCGCCACCTTGAAGCCGTCGCCCGGCCCGCCGATGCGGTTTTCCACCGGGATGCGGCAGGCGTCGAAGCGCAGAGTCGCCAGCGGATGCGGCGCGATCACGTCGATGCGCTCGGTGATGGAAAGGCCGGGCGTATCGGCCTCGACCAAGTAGGCGGAGAGCCCGCGCGCGCCCGGCGCCTCGCCGGAGCGGGCGAAGACGACATAATGGTCGGCGATGCCGCCATTCGAGATCCAGGTCTTCTCGCCGTCGATCCGGACATGCGTATTGCCGTCCGGTGTGGCCGTCGTCGCCAGCGCCGCGACGTCCGAGCCGGCCTCCTTCTCGGAGAGGGCGAAGGCAGCGATCCTTTCGCCGCGCGCCACCGCCGGCAGGATGCGTGCCTTCATCTCGGGCGAGCCGGCGACGGTGATCGAACCGGTTCCCAGTCCCTGCATGGCGAAGGCGAAATCGGCGAGCCCGTCGCGGGCCGCCAGGATCTCGCGGGCGAGGCAGAGCGTGCGCACGTCGAGCGCGGCATACAGCCCGCCATACTCGGCCGGTACGGCGGCCCTGAGGAATCCGGCTTCACCCAGCGCCTTCACCCGGGCGCGGCAGGCCTCGTCGACATCGTCATGCGGCAGGCCAGGCAGGGTGGCGTCGGCCCAAGCGGACAGGCGCTCAGCAAAGTCGCGGTGGTGTGCCTCGAAGAAGGGCCAGTCGAGCGTGTCGCCAAGGATGCCGATGCCGAGCGAAGCCATCTCAGTTGCCCTCGAACACCGGTTTCCGCTTCTCGGCGAAGGCGTGATAGGCGCGGGCGAAATCCTCGGTCTGCATGCACAGCGCCTGCGCCACCGCTTCCGCCTCGATCGCGGACTCGACCGACATCGCCCATTCCATTTCGAGCATGCGCTTGGTCATGGCGTTGGCGAAGGTCGGCCCATCGGCGAGCTCGGCGGCAAGCGCCTGCGCCTCGGCCAGCACGTTCTCGCGGGCGATCAGCCGGTTGAGGAAGCCCCAGCGCTCGGCTTCCTCGCCCTTGAGCACCCGGCCGGTATAGAGCAGCTCGGCGGCGCGGCCCTGGCCGATGATGCGCGGCAGCATCGCGCAGGCGCCCATGTCGCAGCCGGCGAGGCCGACGCGGTTGAACAGGAAGGCGATCTTGGTCTCGGCCGTGCCGAGGCGCAGATCGGACGCCATGGCCACGATCGCGCCGGCGCCGGCGCAGATGCCATCGATCGCGGCGATCACCGGCTGCGGGCAGGCGCGCATGGTCTTGACCAGCTCGCCTGTCATCCGGGTGAACTTGAGCAGGTCCTTGGTGTCCATCGCCACCAGCGGCCCGATGATCTCGAAGACGTCGCCCCCCGACGAGAAATTGCCGCCGGCGCCGGTCACCACGATCGCCTTGACCTCTTCCTCCTTCTGCGCGGCCAGGAAGAAGTCGGTCAGCTCGCGATAGCTCTCGAAGGTCAGCGGGTTCTTCTTCTCCGGCCGGTTCAGCGTCACGGTCGCGACCTTGCCAGCCACGGTGAGCTGGAAATGCTGCGGCTTGAAGCCGGAGAGCGGCAGGGTGACCGGGTTGGCGCTGGTCATTCGTTGTCTCCCGCCGTAGCCGGCGTGCCGCTCTGGCGCTTGCTGATGGCCTGGTGAAGCGAGGCCTTGGCCCCGCCGAGCAGCCGGAAAAGCTGGCCGATCTCGGTGGATCCAAGCCCGGCGAAGAGCTCGGCGATCCAGTTCTCATGGCGCTCCGCCATCGCCTTGAAAGCGCGCCGGCCCTGGGCGGTCAGCGTCAGCACCTGGACGCGCCGGTCCTGCGCCGCTGGACGCTTGTCGACCAGCCCGTCCGCGAGCAGGCCGGCGACGACGGCGGTGACGTTGCCATTCGAGACCATCAAGCGCTGCGAGACCTCGCCGACGGTCATGCCGGTCGTCGATTTCTCGAGCTGCGCCATCAGGTCGAAGCGTGGCAGCGTCGTCTTGAACTCCTCGCGCAGGCGGGTGCGAATCTCGCTCTCGATCAGGGTCGAGCAGGTGAGCATCCGCAGCCAGAGCCTGAGCTCGTCCTTGTGGTCGCCGGGGCGTTCGCTCGCCTTGGTCTCGCGGTCGAGCAGGGGGGCGTTGGATGGGATCTCCATCGTCAGAACTCCCCGCCATTGATCAGGATCGACTGGCCGGTGATGCCGCGGCTCTGCGGCCCGCAGAGATTGAGCACGGCGGCCGCGACTTCCTCCGGCGTGATCAGCCGGCGCTGCGGATTGTCCTTGGTGAGCTCCGCCAGCGCCTCGTCGCGGCTCTTGCCGGTCTTGGCGGTGATCGTGGTCAGGCTGCTCGCGACCATGTCGGTATCGGTATAGCCGGGGCAGACGGCATTGACGGTGACGCCGCTGCGCGCCGTCTCCAGCGCCAGGGAGCGGATGAGGCCAACGACGGCGTGCTTGGCTGCGACATAGGCCGAAACGTAAGCGTAGCCGCGATGTCCCGCGGTCGAGGCGATCGCGATTAGCCGGCCGGAACCGCGCTGGGTCATGGCGGGCAGGGCAGGCCGGAAGCAGTTCACGGTGCCGATCAGGTTGATCTCGATCATGCGCCGGAACAGCTCGGCATCGCTGCGCTGGAAGCTTGCGCTCTCGGCTGCGCCGGCGTTGGCTATGACGATGTCGAAGGGTTGTCCCGCAGCGAGCCCGGCCATCGCCTCGCTCACTGCGGTTTCATTGGTCACGTCGACGGAATGGGCGGCATCAGCCGCGCCGTCGAGCACAGCCTGTTGCAGGATGCCGTCATTGCGGCCGATGATCGAGACGCGGGCACCGGCCTGGCGGAGCGCGGAGGCGATAGCACGGCCGATGCCGCGCCCGCCGCCGCTCACCAGGGCATGCTGTCCCGCCAGAGCCGATGCCATGCCGTTCACTCCCTTATGGGGGCAATATATTTTAGGTCTGAAACATTTTGCAAGGGGCGCGGTGAACAGCGATGGGGGAATATCGAAACTACATATATGACTGTGCATTATATGAGATTTTGATCAAGGTGGCCTGCATTTTTCGGGGCGGGGCGGGTAGTCGATCAGTCAGGGCTTGAGCCAAAATTATTTTAGGTTTAAAATGATTTTGTCAGCCAAGGAGAGTGTCATGCGCATTGCGGTGGTGGGCGGCGGTCCGGCCGGGCTCTATTACGCGCTGCTGATGAAGCGCGATTGGCCGGCGCTCGACGTCACCGTCTTCGAGCGCAATCGCGACGACGATACCTTCGGCTTCGGCGTGGTCTTCTCCGACCAGACGCTCGACCTGTTCAAGGCCGCCGACCAGCCGAGCTATGAGGCGATCGTCAAAAGCTTCGCCTATTGGGACGATATCGAGATCCATTTCAAAGGTACGGCGCAGCGCGTGCCCGGCAACGGCTTTTGCGGTTGCTCGCGCCGCACGCTGCTGATGCTCTTGCAGGAGCGGGCCCGCCAGGTCGGCGTCAGGCTGGTGTTCTCGCAGGAGATCGAGGATGTCGCAGCGCTGAAGCGTGATTACGACCTCGTCGTCGCCGCCGACGGCATCAACAGCCGGATCCGCGAAGGTGATCGCGAGCGTTTCGCACCTGAGGTCGATCTCAGGCCGAACCGCTTCGTCTGGATGGGCTCGACCCGACCCTTCGACGCCTTCACCTTCTTCTTCAAGGAGACGCAGCACGGCGTCTTCATCGCCCATTGCTATCAGTACGAGGTCGGGCAATCGACCTGGGTGCTGGAGACCGATCCCGAGACCTTCGCCCGCGCCGGCCTGGAAGGCATGGACGAGGCCGGCACCGCCGCCTTCCTCGAACAGGTCTTCGCCGAGGAACTGCAAGGGCATCGGCTGATCACCAACCGCTCGCTCTGGCGGCAGTTCCCGATGATCCGCTGCGCCAACTGGGTGGTCGACAATGTCGTGCTGATCGGCGACGCCAAGGCGACCGCGCATTTCTCGATCGGCTCAGGCACCAAGCTCGCCATGGAGGATGCGATTGCGTTGCACGGCGCCTTCCGCCGCGCCGGGCTCAACGTCAAGGCAGCGCTCTCGACCTTCGAGACCGGACGGCGCGAGGAGGTCGAGAAGACCCAGCACGCCGCCGACGTTTCGCTGGTCTGGTTCGAGCAGCTCAAGCGCTTCTGGGATTTCGAGCCGCTGCGCTTCGCCTTCGGTCTGATGACCCGCTCCAAGGCGATCACCTACGACAACCTCGCTTTGCGCGCGCCCGAATTCGTCGCGGCGATCGATCGGGTGGTCGCCGCCGATCTCGGCGCCGAGCAAGCGACGCGCCGCGATGGCACGCCGGTGCCGCCGGCCTTCCAACCTTTCCGTCTGCGCGAGATGCGGGTGGCGAACCGCTTCGTCGTCTCGCCCATGTGCCAGTACTCGGCGCAGGAAGGCCTGCCGGGCGACTGGCACCTGATGCACTACGGCGCCCGCGCCATCGGTGGGGCAGGGCTCATCTTCACCGAGATGACCTGCGTTTCGGCCGATGCCCGCATCACGCCCGGTTGCACCGGCCTCTATAGCGACACGCAGGAAGCGGCCTGGACGCGCATCGTCGACTTCGTCCACGCCAACTCGGCGGCGAAGATTTGCCTGCAGCTCGGCCATGCCGGCCGCAAAGGCGCGAGCAAGCTGATGTGGGACGGGATGGACCGGCCGCTCGCGGAAGGCGCCTGGCCGATCGTCTCTGCCTCGCCCTTGCCCTACTACCCCGAAAGCCAGGTGCCACGCGAGCTGGCGCGGGCCGACATGGACCGGATCAAGGCCGATTTCGTCGCGGCAGCGAAGCGGGGCCTGCGCGCCGGCTTCGACATGCTCGAACTGCACTGCGCCCATGGCTATCTGCTCGCGAGCTTCCTCTCGCCGCTGACCAACCAGCGCACGGACGCTTATGGCGGGTCGCTCGAAAACCGCCTGCGCTATCCGCTCGAAGTCTTTGCCGCGCTTCGCGAAATCTGGCCGGCCGGCAAGCCGATGTCGGTGCGCATCTCGGCGACGGACTGGCAGGAGGGCGGCATCAGCCCCGAGGATTCGGTTGCGGTTTCCGAAGCCTTCGCTGAGACTGGCTGCGACCTCGTCGACGTCTCGACCGGGCAGACCACGCCGCGGGCCCGGCCGCTCTATGGCCGCATGTTCCAGACCCCCTTCTCCGACCGCATCCGCAACGAGGCCGGCATCGCCACCATGTGCGTCGGCGCCATCACCTCGGCCGATCAGGCCAACACCATCGTCGCCGCCGGCCGTGCCGATCTCGTCGCCCTTGGGCGCCCGCATCTGGCTGACCCGTCCTTCGTGCTGCGCGCTGCAGCCTGGTATGGCGCTGATGTCGCGCAGCCGGTGCAGTACCAGCCGGGCAAGGACCAATTGATGCGCAACACGCCGCGCGAGCGCGAGGAGCTGGAGACCCTCAAGCTCAAGGCCAAGCCGAGCCGGCATGGCGGTGCGCCGGTCGGCGCGGTGACAACTCCGGCTGCGCGGGCGGCAGAATAGCCGGAACTTCCTCACGCGATGGCGGGTTGATCGGGGACTTCCTCGATCAGCCGGAGATCCGCCATGACTGCCAGGACGACGATGCTTGCCCTGCTGACGACGGTCGTACTGACCGTCGCCGCCGTGGCGCAGACACCTCAAACCACAAAACAGCCCGACAACTCCGGCGTCGGCCCGACGACGACGCATCCGAGCCAGGTCGACAAGGGCCAGAACATGATCCTGCCTTCGGCCGGACAGGCCGGGCAATCGGCGGCGCCGACCATGGTCTATGATTGCAAGAACAAGCCGCAGGACTGTACCACGCCGCCGGCTCCAGGCGACAAGAGCAGCATGCCCCAGCAATCGGAGCCGCCGGTGACGTCAGCTCCCTCCAAATGAAGGAGAGGAGCATTGCAAAACTGCAATTTATGATTGGATCGGCGCTATCTTTATGGCGCCACCGCAACACCTATGTTCCTGGGCAACCGATCCTGCTGCGCCTCGCCATGTGAGGCGCACACAATCAAGGGGCCCATATCATGCAGCTCACCGGCATCCACCACGTCACCGCCATCACTGCCCAGGCGGCGCAGAACCGGCGCTTCTATGTCGAGACGCTCGGCTTGCGCCTAGTCAAGAAGACGGTGAACCAGGATGACACCTCCGCCTATCACCTGTTCTATGCCGACGGCGCCGGTTCGCCCGGAACCGACCTGACCTTCTTCGACTGGCCGACATCCCCCGTCCGGCGCGGCACCAATTCGATCACCAGGACTTCGCTCCGGGTCGCGAACGAGGCCTCGCTCGACTTCTGGCGCGAGCGGCTAACGGCTGCCGGCGTCGCGGTTTCCGATACGCGGCTGCTCAATGGCCGTGCCGCGTTCGATTTCGAGGATCCGGAGGGCCAGCGCCTGACGCTCGTCGCCGATGGCGGCAAGATTCCGTTCGTCGCCTGGGAGAAGAGCTCGGTTCCGGTCGAGCATCAGATCCGCGGCCTCGGCCCGGTGACGATCTCGGTGCCGCAGATCGAGCGGACCGAGCTTGTCCTGACCAAGCTGCTCGGGCTGGAGCGTATCGCCGATTACCGCGACGCGGCCCATGCCACCGGCGACATCCATGTCTTCCGGATCGGCGAGGGCGGTCCGGCGGCGGAGCTCAACGTCGCGGTCGAGCCCGGTCTCTCTCCGGCCCGTGAAGGCGCCGGTGGCGTCCACCATCTTGCGCTGCGCACGCCGAGCTTCGGGGAGTACGACGCCTGGGCCGAGCGCCTGCGCGCCTCGGGCTATCCGAACAGCGGCCCGGTCGATCGCTTCTACTTCCGCTCGCTCTATCTGCGCGAGCCGAACGGCGTGCTGATCGAGATCGCCAGCGACGGGCCGGGCTTTGCCGCCGATGAGCCCTTCGAGACGATGGGCGAGGGGCTCTCGCTGCCGCCCTTCCTCGAGTCGAAGCGGGCGACGATCGAAGCCGGTCTGAAGCCTCTGGTTTGAGCCTTTCAGGAACTATCAAGGCGCGCTGCGGCAGTCCTTGCCGCCGCGCGCCAGCTTTCAGTAAAACTGTTTCGATTCATCGGGAATTAACCAGCTTCGCGCTCAATGTGCAGACGAGGTTGGGGCTTCCCGAGACTGACGAACAGGCCGAAACCGTCTGCCCAGCGCGATCGAGCGTGTCGGCAAGACGAGAGCGGCGCTGCTCCTGAGCGGGATGCCTGCAAGGTGTCCCGAGGCGTTGCGTATGCGTAGCTCGAACAAGTTCGTCGGCTATTCCTATAGCCTGAAACGCCGGCGCCGCAGCCCCTTCATTCGCCTTGGCGTGCTCGTGGCCGTTGCCGGTGGAGCGCTGGCAGGCTTCTCGGCCTGGTCAGGCAGGCAGCCAGTAGCGACTGCAAGCTCGTCGATTCAGAAGCAGGCAAAGGCACATTCGACGCCGCTGGCGCACACGTCGACGCCGTTGCTCCGCCCTGGCTATGTCGTGGGTTATGTCGCGCAGTCGCTCGCCGACAGCACGCCGCTGCCCAGTCGCTTCCAGTCGGCGATGTCGGCTCCGCAGGCAATTGTGTTCGATCCCGAAACCACCGGCTCTATCACCCCGTCCGAGCTCGCCAATCCGAGCCTGGCGACGACCACGGTCGCGATACAACCCGCTGCGGAGCCGCCGCAGATTGCCTTGATCGCTCCGCGTCCGGTCCCGCGTCCGGCAGATCTGAAGGGCCCGACGCCGCCGGAGCCACGCGTCGCAGCGCGCGCAACCTCGCGCCAGAGCAAGGATGTCGTCGCCAAGGTCGAGCCCACGGCCGACAACCGCTCCTTCTTCGAGAAGCTCTTCGGCACGAATGCGCCGCAGACCTCCGGCGAGCGCCTCGCCTATGCGGCACCGCAGGACGACATCACCCAGCGCAGCGGCCGCGGCAGCGGCCTGACCGTCGCTCCGGCACCTACACCGCTGGCGTCCACGCCAGTCGCCGGCGGCAAGACAGCGATCTACGACATCAGCGCGCGCGTCGTCTATTTGCCCAATGGCGAGCGGCTGGAGGCCAATTCCGGCCTCGGCGACAAGATGAACGATCTCCGCTTCGTCCATGTCCGCATGCATGGGCCGACGCCGCCGCATGTCTATAATCTGACCGAGCGCGAATCCCTGTTCCACGGCGTGCGCGCCATCCGCATGCATCCGGTCGGCGGCAGCGGCAAGATCTTCGGCCGCGCCGGGCTACTGGTGCACAACTACCTGCTCGGCCCGCGCGGCGACTCGAATGGCTGCGTCTCGGTCAAGGATTACGAGCGCTTCCTGCAGGCCTTCCTGCGTGGCGAGATCAAGCAGCTCGTCGTGGTGGCTGGCCGGAGCTGAGACGCGCTCCTTGCCTTGCGCGATCTACGCGGGGCTGGTCTGATTGGCGAATGATGCGACTGGCCGATCATGCGGCACGCCTGCTGGCGCTATCCGCGCTGGCGTTTCCATTGGCGGCGGCCGCCCCGGCCGCCGCCGAAGTGCGTTTCGGCAACAATGTCCGCATCGGCGGGCATGACGCCTCGAACCAGCGCTTCGATCGCCGGAACCGCGGCGTCTATCACATCTACGAGGGACGGCCACGCAATCCGGGCTGCACCTGGCGCTCGGACGGCCGGGGCGGGCGCGTCAAGATCTGCCATCTGCAGCGCATCAGGCGGCGGTGACAGAAACCGGGTTCACAAGCTTGAAGTGAGTCTGGACCCCGGGCTGCCGGCCTGCACAAAAGCGCCTGGAGCGTGTCTATCCTAAAGGAACTAAGCGGTCATTCCGGGCTTGACCCGGGATCCCTGCCAGAGCGCCTCCGACAGAGGTTCAGGCATGGATTCCGGCTCTGCGCTTCGCTCCGGCCGGGATGACTCGCGGTTTCCCGCTAGAGCGCGATGGACTTGGCGCGTCGGCCTTTCTTAGAATTCTTCCCAGCCTGCGTCGCCGCCGCGGGCATTGGCGACCTTGCGGACCGGAGCGGGAACGCGAGCGGGAGTTGCACGCTCGCGGCGCGGCGCCGGCCGCTGCTGGGCAAAGGCGGCCTCCGCCAGCGTCCGCAGCCGTTCCGGCTCGGATGCAGCCGGCTGGCGCGAGTGGGCGACGGGGCTCTCGCTGGTCCGGAAGCCTGCGACCAGGGCATTGAGCTCGCCGATCTTGCTCGACAGCGCGCCGGCCGAGGCGGCGCTCTGCTCGGCTAGGGCAGCGTTCTGCTGGGTCATCTCGTCCATATGGGCGACGGTCTGGCTCATCTCCTCGATGCCGTTGGCCTGCTCGCTCGACGCGGCCGCAACCTCGGAGACGGTCGCCTGGACGCTTCCCGCCGCTTCGACGATGCGCGTGAGCGCATCGCCGGCCTGGCGCACCAGCTTCACCCCGGCCTCGACCTCGCTGTTCGAAGAGGAGATCAGGCCCGAAATGTCCTTGGCTGCCTCGCTTGAGCGCTGCGCCAGTGTGCGCACCTCGCTGGCCACCACGGCGAAGCCCTTGCCGGCGTCGCCGGCACGGGCTGCCTCCACCGCTGCATTCAAGGCAAGAAGGTTGGTCTGGAAGGCGATATCGTCGATCACCCGGATGATGTCGGAGATCTTCTTCGAAGCCTGCTCGATGCGGGCCATGGCCGAAACCGCATCGGTGACGATGGTGCCGCCGTCCTGGGCGACCTGCATGGCCTGGCCGGCCTGACGCACGGCCTGCTGGGCCGCCTGCGCGGCAGCCTTCACCGAGGCCGCGAGCTGCTCCGTCGTGGCGGCGCTTTCTTCCAACGAGGAAGCCTGCTCCTCGGTGCGCTTGGAGAGGTCGTCTGCGCCCGTGTTGATTTCGCGGGCCGACAGGCCGACATCGGCCGACATCGTCTGGATCGTGCTGACGGTCGAGGACAGGCGCGACATCGTCTCGTTGATCGCATCCTTCAACTCGGCGAAGCGCCCGCGATAGGCGGTCGGCACCTGGTTGGTCAGATCACCGGCGGCCAGGGCCTGCAGCACCGCAACGAACTCGGTCGTGGCATTGTCGACCACGGCATTGATCTCGTTGATCCCCGCGACCAGCTTCTGCATCTGCTCGTCGGCATCTTCGATCTGAAGCCTCGCCGAGAAATCGCCGGCGGCCGCAGCGGCAACGACCTCGCCGACATCGGACACCACCGAGGCCATCGCATCCGCCGAACGGATTCGTGCGGCGGCGGCGGCGCGCTCCTGCTCCTGCAGTAGCGCGACCTGTTCGGTGCTCTGGCGCAGCACGGAAACCGCCCGCGCCATCTCGCCGATCTCGTCGCGGCGCTTGGTATGCGGGACCTCGATCTGGGTGTCGCCCGCGGTCAGGCGGCTCATCGTCCCGCCGAGATCGACCAGGGGGCGGATGATCGAGCGCCGGGAGAAGACCAGCGCGCCGAAAATGGCGACGCCGAGCACCACGATGAGCGCGACCGGCAACCAGATCCGCACCTGTTCAGAAAAGGCGCTCGACTCCGCATCGACCTCGTTGGCGCGAGCCTCGTTGGCGCTGCTCAGCGATGTGAGCTCTTCCTGAAGCGTCGCGCGGTTCTTCTTGCTGGCGTCGCTGTTGCCCCAGGCTTCAGCCGCGCGGGCCGAAATCTCGCGGACCATGCGCGTCGTCTCGAGCCGGATGCTGGTGAATTCAGCGATCAGCCCGCTGATCTTCTCCATGCGCTCGCGTTCGCTGGCGGGAACGACCTTGGCGAGGTCCTTGCGACGTTCCTCGACCTTGGCCAGGCCGCCCTCGACCGTCGTTGCGGCGATCCCGGCGAAATGCGGGTTGCGGGCGGTGTAGACGAGATAGGAATCGGCGACGACGAGATTCACCGCGGCATTGAGCCGCTCGGCTGCGAGGGCGATATGGTTCTGCTGCGATGAGCGCTCGTTCATCGTGTCGATGCGGGTCATCGCCAGCAATGCGCAACCGAGTGCAACCAAGGCGCCGGCCGCGACAATCGCGATCAGCCCCAAAATCTGGGTCCTGATGGATTTCATGAAGTCCCCCGCAAGCCGCCGTTTTTGATCGCGGCGCCGCAAGGTAACCTGAGGCCTTGAATGCGAAGTTAACCTTCCCCGCTGCCGTGTTCACTCTCTGGCGGCAGCGGAGAAGATCGGGCTCAGCTCTTGGCGGCGCCGGTCTTCTTGGGCTTGTCGCTCTTTGCTTTCGCGGGGGCTTTGGCGCTCTTCGCCTTCGCCGGCGCTTTGGAGGCGGCTGGCTTCTTGGCAGACGCTTTCGTCTTGGCCTTCGCGCCGCCACCAGCCGCGGCCTTGGCGTTGACCAATTCGATCGCCTGCTCGGCGGTGATGCTCTCCTGCGCCATCGTCTTCGGCAGGGTGGCGTAGACCTTGCCCCAGGCGACATAGGGCCCGTAGCGGCCGGCCCTGACCTCCATCTTGCCGCCCTGCGGGTGCTCGCCGAGCTCACGTCCGGGCGTCGCCGCGGCATTGCCGAAGCGGCGGCCACCTGCGCCGCTCTCCTTGGCGACGATCAGGTCGATGGCGCGGTTCGCCCCGATTTCGAGGATGTCATCTGCCTTGTCGATATTGGCGTAGGTCTTGCCGTGCTGGACGTAAGGCCCATAGCGACCGATGCCGGCGAGGATCGGCTCACCGCTTGTCGGATGTTTCGCGACCTCGCGTGGAAGCGAGAGCAAAGCGAGTGCCTTCTCCAGCGTCAGTGAACCGACGGTCTCGCCCTTGGGCAGGCTCGAACGCTTCGGCTTCTCGCCCTCGCCGAGCTGGATATAGGGGCCGAAGCGGCCTTCGCGAACACTGATCTCCTGATCCGTCGCCGGATCCTTGCCGAGGATGCGCACCCCGTTCTGCGTCTGCCCGCCTTCGGCCGAACCGTCCCCCTCGGCGGCTGAGGCGCTGAGCGGGCGGGTGAAGCGGCATTCGGGATAGTTCGAGCAGCCGACGAAGGCGCCGAACTTGCCGAGCTTGAGCGAGAGCGTGCCGGTGCCGCAGACCTGGCAGCTGCGCGGATCGCCGCCATCGGCGCGCGGTGGGAAGACGTGCTCGCCCAGGATGCCGTTCAGCGCTTCCAGAACGTCGCCGACGCGCAGTTCCTTGGTCTCGCCGATCGACTTGGTGAACTCGTCCCAGAATTCGCGCAGCAGCACCTTCCAGTCGACATCGCCGCTGGAGACCAGATCGAGCTTCTCCTCAAGGCTCGCGGTGAAGTCGAATTCGACATAGCGCTTGAAGAAGCTCTCCAGGAACGCCGTGACCAGCATGCCCTTGTCCTCGGGCACGAGACGCTTTTTCTCGATGCGGACATATTCGCGGTCACGCAGCGTCGCCAATGTCGCGGCATAGGTCGAAGGCCGGCCGATGCCGAGTTCTTCCATGCGCTTGACCAGGCTGGCTTCCGAGAAGCGCGGCGGCGGCTCGGTGAAATGCTGGTCGGCGGCGATGGCGCGCTTCTCCAGCGGATCGCCCGCCTTCATCGGGGGCAGCTTCTTGGAGTCCTCGTCTTCCTCGTCGTCGCGGCTCTCCTGATAGAGCGTCAGGAAGCCGTCGAAGAGCACGACCTGACCGGTCGCGCGCAGTTCGAGAGCGCGGGCGCCGACCTGGGCGGCGATATCGACCGTGGTTCGCTCCATCGAGGCCGATTCCATCTGGCTGGCGATGGTCCGCTTCCAGATCAGTTCGTAGAGCTTGGCCTGCTCCGGTTCGAGATGGCGCGAGACCATGGCAGGCAGCCGGCCGAGATCGGTCGGGCGGATGGCCTCGTGGGCTTCCTGCGCGTTCTTGGCCTTGACCGTATACTTGCGCGGGGCGTCCGGCACGTAATTGTCGCCGAACTCCTTGCCGATGACCCGCCGGGCCGCCGTGATCGCCGAGCCGTCCATATCGACGCCGTCGGTTCGCATATAGGTGATCAGGCCGACGGTCTCGCCGCCGATGTCGACGCCTTCATAGAGCCGCTGCGCGACCTGCATGGTGCGGGCCGGCGCCATGCCGAGCTTGCGCGAGGCCTCCTGTTGCAGCGTCGAGGTCTGGAATGGCGGCTGGGGGTGGCGCCTGACCGGCTTGGCTTCGACTTCGGCGACCGAGAAGCGCGCAGTCTCCAGCGCGGCCTTGAAAGCCGCGGCCTCATCGCCAGTACCGATGTCGAGCCGGGTGATCTTCTTGCCGTCGGCGCCGGAGAGGCGCGCATCAAAGGTCGCACCGGTAGCCGTCGCGAGCGTCGCGATCAGCGACCAGTATTCGCGTGCCCGGAACGCCTCGATCTCACGCTCGCGGTCGCTGACCAGCCTGAGCGCGACCGACTGCACGCGCCCGGCAGAGCGGGCGCCTGGCAGCTTGCGCCAGAGCACCGGGGAGAGCGTGAAGCCGACGAGATAATCGAGGGCGCGGCGGGCGAGGTAAGCGTCGACCAGCGCCTGGTCGATCGGGCGCGGATTGGCCAGCGCCTTCTGCACCGCGTCCTTGGTCACCGCGTTGAAGGTGACGCGTTCGACCGGAATGCCCTTGAGCACACGCTTCTGGTTCAGTGCCTCGAGCACATGCCAGGAGATCGCCTCGCCCTCACGATCCGGGTCGGTTGCGAGGATGACTTTCTCGGCGTTCTTGGCTGCTCGCGCGATTTCTGCGACCTGCTTGGCGCCGCGCCCCTCGGTTTCCCAGAGCATGGCGAAGTCGTTCTCGGGATCGACCGAGCCGTCCTTGGCAGGCAGATCGCGGATATGCCCGAACGAGGCGATGACCTCGTAATCGGATCCGAGATACTTATTGATCGTCTTGGCCTTGGCCGGCGACTCGACGATGAGGAGCTTCATGACGCTTTCGATCTCGTAGGCAAGCGGCGGGACGGCACGAGAGCCGGATCCGATCAGGTCGATTTCCCGATCAGTGAATCCGTCTCTCACTTTCAGAAGAGACCGTTTGACCGATCAGCTTGCGATGCAAACGGATTGGAACGGGCTCTAGCGTACCATCCTCGCCGAACTTGGCGCGGGGCGCGTTGATAGCGGTTCGGGATTGCGCGCGAAAGTGGTTCACGCGGCCAGTCCTGTCAAACCCGATTCTACTTTTCGGAGCAGGGCGGTCAGGCTACGTCACCATCCGTTGCCATTTTGGCGCTAAACGGCGGGAGAACTGAGCATGTCGTCACAGAACCGGACAACCCGGCTGACCTCGCTCGATATCCGCGGGCGCAAGGGCGGTGAGCCGCTCGTCGCTTTGACCGCCTATACGGCGCCGATGGCAAAGATCGTCGATGAGGTCGCGGAGATCGCGCTGGTCGGCGACTCGCTCGGCATGGTCGTCTACGGGCTCGACAGCACCGTCCCGGTGACGCTGGAGATGATGAGCCTGCACGGCCAGGCCGTGACGCGCGCCACGATGCGCTCGCTGGTCGTGATCGACATGCCGTTCGGCAGCTATGAGGAAAGCCGGGAGCAGGCCTTCCGCAACGCCGCGCGGCTGCTCAAGGAGACCGGCGCAGGAGCGGTCAAGCTAGAGGGCGGTATCCGAATGGCCGAAACGGTACGCTTCCTGGTCGAGCGCGGCGTGCCGGTGATGGGCCATGTCGGCCTGACGCCGCAGGCGGTCAACACGCTCGGCGGCTACAAGGCGCAGGGGCGCAGCAAGGCCGAGTGGCCGGCGTTCATCGCCGACGCCACGGCGATTGCCGATGCGGGCGCCTTCTCTCTGGTGGTCGAGGCTGTTGCCGAACCGCTAGCCGCCGAGATCACCGGCCGGATCGCGATCCCGACCATCGGCATCGGCGCCTCCGCGGCCTGCGACGGCCAGGTCCTCGTCCTCGACGACATGCTCGGGCTGACCGGCCGCGTGCCGAAATTCGTCAAGGCCTATGGCGACCTGGCTGGGCAGGCCCGCGAGGCGGTTCGCGCCTATGCCGCCGAGGTGCGCAGCCGCCAGTTCCCCGGCGAGCAGCATCTCTATGCCCTGAAGACGGAGTGACCCACAGGGAAAGCATACGCTGCCTTGCGCCTGCCACGACTCGCCCCTAAACAGCGGTCTTCAAATGACAGCGACCGCACCGCTCTATCCGCACCGGCACCTCCTCGGGATCGAGGGGCTGTCCCATTTGGATATCGAGGCTCTGCTCGAGCGCGCCGAGACCTATGTCGCGCTCTCGCGCCAGGTCGAGAAGAAGACGGCGACGCTGCGCGGCCGCACCCAGATCAACCTGTTCTTCGAGCCCTCGACCCGGACACAGGCCTCGTTCGAGCTCGCGGGCAAGCGCCTCGGCGCCGACGTGATGAACATGTCGGTCAGCTCGTCCTCGGTGAAGAAGGGCGAGACGCTGATCGACACGGCCGCGACGCTGAACGCGATGCGGCCCGATATCCTGGTGGTCCGTCACCATGCGGCCGGCGCGGTCAATCTGCTCGCCCGCAAGGTCGATTGTTCGGTGGTCAATGCCGGTGACGGCGCGCACGAGCATCCGACCCAGGCACTGCTCGATGCGCTGACGATCCGCCGCAACAAGGGCCGCATCGCCGGCCTGACCGTCGCCATTTGCGGCGATATCGTGCATTCGCGCGTCGCTCGTTCCAATATCATCCTGCTCAGCGCACTCGGCGCCAAGGTGCGCTTGATTGCGCCCTCGACCCTGTTGCCGACCGGTGTCGAGCGCATGGGCGTCGAAGTCTTCCGCGACATGAAGAAGGGGCTCGAAGGGGTCGACATCGTCATGATGCTGCGCCTGCAGCTCGAACGGATGAACGGCGCTTTCGTCCCGTCCTCGAAGGAGTATTTCCGCTATTTCGGCCTCGATCGCGAAAAACTCTCGCTGGCCGCGCCGGATGCGCTCGTCATGCATCCAGGCCCGATGAACCGCGGCGTCGAGATCTCCTCCGAGGTGGCCGACGGCGCCCAGTCGCTGATCCGCGAGCAGGTCGAGATGGGCGTCGCCGTTCGTATGGCCGTGCTCGACGCGCTCGCGCAACACCTGCCAAATGGCTGAACGGGATGGAGCTCTTCCTTGCCTGGCTGCTGCGACAGATGCGCCGGGCTCGGATCGTCTTCGTCGGCCTCTATCTCGTGGTTGTGGCCGGCTTCGCCTATGCCGAGCCGCGCTCCGCCTGGACCTGGCTGATCGCGCTTCTCGGCGGGCTCCTGTGCGTCGGCATCTGGGGGCTGGTCGGGTTCTGGAGTTACGTTTTCACGCAGCGCCGCGAGCGCGAGAATGGGGTCGAGCGTAGCGATGGCTGAAAGCAACGAGCTTGCGATCATCGGCGCGCAACTGGTCGATCCGGCCTCCGGTCGTGAGGGCCCGGGCAGCATCCTGATCCGCGACGGCGTGATCGCCGATGTCCACTGGGGCGGCGATCGCCCGGAGCTGCCGGCGGGCATCGAAATTGAGGAGGCCCGAGGCCTCGTGCTCGCGCCTGGCCTCGTCGACCTGCGCGCCTTCCTCGGCGAGCCCGGCGCCGAGTTCCGCGAAACGCTCGGAACCGGCTCGCACGCGGCTGCGGCCGGCGGCGTCACCACCGTGATCTGCCGCCCCGATACCGATCCGCCGATCGACAATCCCTCCGTCATCGATTTCATCAAGCGCCGCGCCCGCGACAAGGCGATCGTCAACGTGCTGCCGGCAGCGGCGCTGACCAAGGGGCTGGCCGGCAAGGAGATCACCGAGTTCGGTCTGCTGCTCGAAGCCGGCGCGGTCGCCTTCAGCGACGGAGCCAACGGTGTCCGCAACCCGCAGGTCATGCGCCGCGCCATGATCTATGCCCGCGACTTCGACGCATTGCTGATGAACCATGTCGAAGATCCGGAACTGCGCGGCGTTGGCGTGATGAATGAGGGCGAGTTCGCCAGCCGCAAGGGCTTGCCGGGCATCCCGCACGAGGCCGAGACGGTGATGCTCGAGCGCGACCTGCGCCTCGCCCGGGCCTCCGGTGCCCGCTACCACGCCGCCATGATCTCCTGTGCGGATTCGCTCGATTTGATCCGCCGAGCCAAGGAGGCGGGGCTTTCCGTCACCTGCGGCGTCTCGATCAACAATCTCTGCCTGAACGAGAACGATGTCGGCGAGTACCGCACCTTCTGCAAGGTCTCGCCGCCGCTGCGCCATGAGGACGAGCGGCTCGCCATGATCGAGGCGGTGGCCGAAGGGCTGATCGACGTGATCGTCTCCGACCACGATCCGCAGGATGTCGAGACCAAGCGCCAGCCCTTCGCCGAGGCCGCCAATGGCGCGCTCGGCATCGAGACGCTGCTCCCGGCTGCGCTCAGGCTCTATCACGGCGAGCAGATCGGCCTTGCCTCGCTGTTCGCCGCTCTGTCGAGCCGGCCTGCCGAACTGCTGGGCTTGGGCTGCGGTCGACTGGCCGTTGGCGCACCGGCCGATCTCGCCTTGATCGACATCGACGCGCCCTTCGTCGTCGACAAGCGCAAGCTCAAATCGCGCGCCAAGAACTCGCCCTTCGACGAGGCAAGGCTGCAGGGACTGGTGCAGGCGACGTGGGTTGGCGGCCGGGTGGTGTATCGCGGCGAAGCTGCGTAAGCTCGCGGCAGGGCGGGCAGGGGAGGTTGCATGGCTGAGGCGTTCGCTTGGGCGTATCCGAGCCCGATGGGGCTCGCCGCGCTCGCCCTCGGCTATCTTCTCGGCTCGATTCCGTTCGGCATCATCCTGACCCAGCTGAGCGGCGGTCCAGACCTGCGCACGATCGGCTCCGGCAATATCGGCGCGACCAATGTCCTGCGCACCGGCAACAAGAAGCTGGCGGCGCTGACGCTGCTCGGCGACATGTTGAAAGGCACGGCCGCGGTCCTGCTTGCCGGCTGGCTCCTCGGCGGCAAGGGAGCGGCGCTGGCTGCCGGTCTGGGCGCCTTCCTCGGCCATCTCTTCCCGGTCTGGCTTCGGTTCAAGGGCGGCAAGGGCGTCGCGACCTTTCTCGGCGTCCTGATCGGGCTGAAAGGCTCGATCGCGCTGATCTTTGCCGCGGTCTGGATCAGCATCGCCTACCTGACCAAGTATTCCTCGCTATCGGCCTTGATCGCGAGCCTGCTGACGCCGCTGCTGCTCTGGTTCTGGATCCGCGATGTCCAGGCGGCTGGGCTGATGGCGATCCTCGCTTTGCTGCTCTGGTTCATGCACCGGGAGAACATCGCAAGACTGCTCTCAGGCCGAGAAGGCAAGATCGGGCAAAAGGGCTGAATGCCGATGGCCGGTTTCGTTCTCGATGACCGGCAACGCCTCGACTGGCTCCGACTGATCCGTAGCGAGAGCATCGGCCCGCGCACCTTCCGCACCCTGGTCAACCGTTTCGGCGGCGCGGCCGGGGCGCTCGATGCCCTGCCGGAACTCGGCCGCCAGGCAGGACGCACGCTCAGGCTCTGCACCGCAATAGAGGCGGAGCGGGAGTTCGAAGCGCTGCGCCGGCGTGGCGCTCATCTGATCGCGCTCGGCGAGACCGCCTATCCCGTGCCGCTCCAGGCGATCGATTCGGCACCGCCGCTGATCGCGGTCGAGGGCGATCCGGCGGTGCTCAATCGCCCTTGCGTCGCACTGGTCGGCTCGCGCAACGCCTCGGCCGCCGGGCTGAAATTCACCGCGACACTGGCGCGCGAGCTGGGGGAGGCCGGCTTTATCGTCGTCTCGGGCCTGGCCCGTGGCATCGATACGTCTGCTCATCAGGCAAGCCTGGAGAGCGGCACCATCGCCGTGCTGGCGGGCGGGCTCGACGAGGTCTATCCGCCGCAGAATATCCCCCTGCTGGAGCGCATCCGCGAGCGCGGCGCGGCGCTGAGCGAGATGCCGCTCGGCTGGGCGCCGCGCGGGCGCGATTTTCCGCGGCGTAATCGCCTGGTCTCGGGCTTGGCGCTCGGAACGGTGGTGGTCGAGGCTGCGCGCAAGTCCGGCTCGCTCATCACTGCCCGCTTCGCCAATGAGCAGGGCCGTCAGGTCTTCGCCGTGCCGGGCTCCCCGCTCGATCCGCGCGCCGAGGGCGGCAATCATCTGATCCGCGAGGGCGCGATCCTCTGCGCCGAGACGGCGCATGTCGTCGATGTGCTGACGCCGATGCTCCGGCGCGACGATCTGTTCGGTCCTACGCCGTTCCTGGCGCGCGAAGAGGGCGAACCGCGCGGCCGGCAGGAGGCACTCTGGGACGAACTGGATCTGCCGGAGGTGCTGCCGGCGCCGACGGCTGAACTGAACGGGGAAGAGATGGGGGCACGGCCGGCCGCGCAAGCCGGCGATGTACCACGTCGGCGATTGCTCGACCTCATCGGTTCAACCCCGGTGGCGATTGACGATCTCGTTCGCGCGAGCGGGCAGCCTGCACGCGAAGTCAGCCGAATCCTGCTCGAGCTGGAGCTGGAAGGCGTGGTGCAGCGCCACGTTGGTGGAGCGCTCTCGCGGCTGGCATGAATGCTGCGGCTGGGGCTCTCAGCCTGCCGCTTCGCCCCAGCGGCTGCGTTCGCGCTCGGCCTCTGCAGCCGCGAGTTCCAGGAAAGTGACGAGCAGGTCGAGATCGGCAGCGCGGGCCTGGGTGCCAAGTTCGGCGAGCAAAGTCACTGCCTTGAGGGCAACGTCACGCTGCAAGTCGCGTTGACGCGCTCTCTTCTCGACAAGGAGCTGCAGCGCCAGGGTTTCAATTTCGTTGGAAAGCTGCGAGATTCCGGAGATCGCAAAGCCAATTGAGCCATAAGTGTCGGTCGTCGGAGAAGCCGGCATGAGGCACTCCAGTAAGGTTGTGTATCTATAGTATTGCAACCTGTGATTTAATTTTCTGCAAAAGACCGTGCTCAGCTAAGTCGTTTTGTCGGCATCGCTCGTTTCGCCGAGCTGCAGCTGACAGGTTCGGCGATTGATCGCAGCCTCCAACCGGGTCATGTCGACGAAATAAGCGAGGCTGCTGAGTTGCGCTGCCCGCGCCATCGCGCCGAGTTCGATGCTGATCTCCTCGATATAAGCAGCAACTTCCAGTTGCATTCGTGCGAGTGCGTCCATGCTATGTGGTCCGGGCGAGGCCACGGCGTTGCGGCCGAGGCGGGAAACTCGGGGTAAGCGTTTGTCATCCGAATAGATTTTATCCTCCTTGATTCGTCGTGACGTTGCTTTCCTCATGTCGTCTGCCCTCGCGGTCGCATCGGCCTTTGGGAAACGAATTGGTGTTCGATCAAGCTATTCTTGCTACTCGCCCACCGATAATGCAATCACTGCGTGTATAAAATTTCGTAAAAAGGAACTCTTTCTCCGTTGGCGCGTTTCTCTCGGGTCGCAATTTTGCCGCGATTGGTTCAGGCCCGGTTCAACCGTGGCGAGCTAGATCGGGTTTCAAGGCGGATATCCGCCGACAGGAGAATGCCATGTCAGATTTCGGAAAGAGCCGCTTCCTCGTGACGCTCGCCGTCGCCGGCAGCGTTCTGGCAGCAGGCCTGACCCCCGCTATGGCGGGTGAGGCCCGCGCGGTCGGCTTCGACAAGAGCCGCTTGGATGCGGCACAAGCCGATTACTCGCAGTATTACCGCCGTGGTTGGCGCGGCAGCAACCGCGGCGCGGCGATCGCAGCTGGCGTCGGCCTCGGCGTCCTCGGCGCTGCGGCGATCGCGGCGAGCCGTCCGGCCTATGCCGAACCGGTCTATGGCTACGATGACGGCTATGGCTATGACGAGCCGGTCTATGTCGCGCCACGGCGCTACTATGCACCGCGCCATTACGGCTACTATCCCGACAACATCCGCGATCCGGCCGGCGGCAGCTACCGCTGATCAGTCCTTCGCGGAAAAACAGCCTTAATCAATTCTGAACGCCTGATGCCTAGGCTTTGAAGGGTCGCTTCCGTCGCTCGACGGCAGCGGCCCTTTTCACGGCGTGCGGCAACAAGCGGCCCGATCCCCGGGCCGTCGCCTTGTCGACCTTGGAGAAAGACGATGAAACCCTCGCTCAAGACGCTGCTGTCCGGCTGCGGTGCGGTTGCCTTGGCGGCGTTCTGGTCCGGCACGGCGATGGCCCAGTATTATGATGACGGCTATAACCGCCGTCAGGAGCGGCCCCGCTACGATCGCGGTTACGACAGGGGCTACGACCAGGGACGCCGCGACCGCGGTTATCGCGGCGACGATGGGTATCGTGGTGGTTACGGCCGCGGCAATCCGGTCAACCGGATGAGCATCGACGAGCAGAAGCAGGCGCTGAAGAATCACCGCGACGCGCAGAAGAAGGCGATCAAGCGCGGCTACGTCATTCCGTAGCCCAGCCATTCTCGGGCTCGCTCGCGTCTGATGCAAGGCGGGCGAGCCGGTCGAGCGCGCCCTGCAGGATATAGGCGGCCGCCATCTTGTCGACGACGGCTGCCCGCCGGGCGCGCGAGGCGTCGGCGGCAAGCAAGGTGCGGGTGACCGCAAGCGTCGACATCCGCTCGTCCCAGAACACGATCGGCAGCGCCGTCAGCGGCGCGAGATTACGTACGAAGGCCCGGGTCGACTGCACCCGCGGTCCTTCGCTTCCATCCATGTTGAGCGGCAGCCCGATCACCAAGCCAGCGATCGCGTGCCGCTCTGCCACTTTCATCAGCGCCACCACATCCTGCTTGAATTTGACGCGCTGAATCGTCTCCAGTGGCGTCGCGATCCGGCGTTCGACATCGGAGAGCGCAAGTCCGATCGTCTTGGTGCCGAGATCGAGCCCGAGCAAGCGGGCATGGTCGGGCAGGGCGAGGAACTGATCGAGGGTGACGAGATTACCTGTCATCCTTGGCCGGTAGCACGGGCCGCCCGCCTAGTGGAACGAATTTGACATTTGCCCCCGGCAGACATCCGGCTGGGAGCAAATGTCAAATTCATAAGTTCCACTAGAGAATCAAGAAGTTGCTAGCGGTCTTGTTGATTCCGACATTCGCTCCGGCGCTCTGTATGAAGGGATGCGAATGTCGGAATCAGGCCACTAGGCGAGCGGCCCGTCCGGCTCAGTTGGCGGCCTGCGGCGTCAGGCCTGCGGCCTTCAATGCCACTCCCCATTTGGCAACCTCGGCGGCGAAGCGCTTGGCATGCGCCTCGCGCGTCCATTCGGCCGCCGGGAAGGCGCTGGTGCCGACCGCCTTGAAGCGCTCCAGCACGGCAGGGTCCTTCAGCGCGGCCTGCAAGGCACCGTTGAGCTTGTCGAGTGCGGCCTCCGGCGTGCCTTTCGGCGCGTAGAGACCGTGCCAGATCGTCATGTCGATCTCGGCCCCGACCTCGCGTGAGGTCGGGGTGTTCGGCAGCACGCCGAGCCGCTCCGGCGAAGTCACTGCATAGGCTCGGATCTTGTCGGACTGGACCTGCGGCACTGCCGTGGTCGACTGGTCACAGAGCACGTCGACCTGACCGCCGACGAGGTCGTTCATCGCCGGCCCCGTGCCGCGATAGGCGACCTGGGCGAGCTTGACGCTCAACGCTTGCGAGATCAGCACGGCGCACAGATGCGCATTCGAGCCGACGCCGGCATGGGCGACGGTGAGCTTCTCGGCCTGCTGCTTGGCATAGGAGAAGAAGGCCTTGCCGTCGACCGGAGGCAAAGCGAGCTTGCCGGCAATGACCATCGGCCCGGTATTGACCAATCCGACCGGCGCGAAGGCGGATTGGGTGTCGTAGCCGAGATTGCTGTAAAGCGCCGGCGCCGCGGCAAGCGCAAGGTGATGGATCAGTAGCGTGTAGCCATCGGCCGGCGAGGAGACGAGTCGCTTGGCGCCGGCCGTTCCGCCCGCGCCGGCGATGTTCTCGACGATGACCTGCTGACCGAGCGTGCGGCCCATATGCTCGCCGAGCAGGCGCGCGATCACGTCGCTGGGGCCGCCGGCGGCGAATGGGACGATCAGCGTGATCGGCTTGGTCGGAAAGCTCTGGGCCAAAGCGGGCGTACCTACCCCTAGCAGCAACAGCCCGGCCAACGCGCCGCGACGCGTCGCAAGAAATCTGCGGAAATGGGCGATCATTCGTTTCCTCCGGTGTGGCGGCCGCTCTGCGTCGGCTTGGTCGAAAACTCGGGCCTTTTGGTCCTCGAGCATTGGTCACTCGATTTCGAGCGAAACTTTAGAAATATCCGGCAACACACTGATCATGAACGATCAGCTCGGGCATCTTTGCGAATGGGGAGCGATTCAGCGCAGGTCGGAGAGGTAGTGGACCTCCTCAGTCAGGCACAGGCTGAGCCGGTGCTCGACCGGCGTGCCGTCGAGCGAGAGGGCGACGCGATCGATCTGCAAGGCCGGCCCGCCTGCGGGCACGCCAAGGGCAGCCGCATCGTCGGCCGTAAGCGCCACGGCCTTCAATCGCTCGCGCGCGCTCGCGATGGTGACGCCGTAGCGACCGGCGAACAGGCTGTAGAGATTGTTCGGGATCGGTCCGCCTTCCAGGCCGGGAAAGAGCTGCTGCGGCAGGCTCAGCGTCTCGACGATCAGCGGCGCGCCGTCGAAGGAGCGCAGGCGGCGGATGCGGGTGACGCCGGCATTTTCTGCAAGATCGAGAGCCGCGCGTTCTGCTTCCTCGGCAGGGCCTGTCGTGACCGAAAGGACGACGCTGTCGGGAAAGCGGGGCGCGCCTTGATCCGGCGCCAGCTTGAAGAACTGGAACAGGATACGGCGCTCGTCATGCTCGGCGACGAAGGTGCCGCGACCTTGGCGCCGGACGACGAGATTCTCCGTTGCGAGTTCGTCCAGGGCCTTGCGCACCGTACCCTGGCTCACCCCGATCTCGGCGGCGAGCTGGCCTTCGCTCGGCAATACCGCGCCGGGTGCCCAGACGCCGTCGACGAGCCGGCGCACGAAGATCGCCTTCACCTGGCGGTAAAGCGGCCGGAATCCCAACGCCTCCGGTGTGTCCGGCCCGCGCGGCCGCCCTGCGATTTCCAGCTTGTGCACACTCATATGTCTTATATAAGACTTGGGCGCAGCCACGTCGAGCCCGATTTCGGCGTGAGAAATCACCGGAAATGGTCAGGGAGCCCGCCATGAGCAAGCCGCATCTGCTGGTGCACGAGAAGAAGGACACGGTCGGTGTCGTCGTCGTCGAGGGCCTGAAGGCCGGGACCGACATGCTCGGCGTCATCACCCACGACAATTCGGATTTCCGCCTGACCGCCAAGATGGACATCCCGATCGGCCACAAGGTCGCGCTCAAGGCGATCAAGAAGGGCGACACGATCTGGAAATACGGCCAGGACATCGGCAAGGCAGTCGCCGATATCGGGCAGGGCGAGCATCTCCACGTCCAGAACGTCAAGACCAAGCGCTGGTGAGCCGGGCCTTTTAGTGAATTCGTGGGGAGATACGCCGTCATCCCGGACAAGCGGCGAAGCCGCGCCGCTCCGGGATCCATCGTAGAGCGCTTCGCCTTATGATGGATCCCGGCACTTCGGCCGGGATGACGGCGTAGGTCCCTGCACAATTTCAGATGTCATCGGCTCCCTGATCGGTCGAGCCACCCACTAGGAGAGACACCGCTATGTCCATCGTTGCTAATTTCGACCTCGTCAAAGGCAAGCTTGCCAAGGTGAAGGGGCGCAAGATCGAGGCGCCCGAGTTCAAGACGCCGTTCGTCAAGCGCCCGACCGGCCGCAGCCTCGATTCCTTTATGGGCTGGCGCCGCGAGAACGGCCGCGTCGGCGTGCGCAACCATGTGCTGCTGCTGCCGCTCGACGATCTCTCCAACGCCGCCTGCGAGGCCGTCGCCAACAACATCAAGGGCACGCTGGCGATTCCGCACGCCTATGGCCGCCTGCAGTTCGGCGAGGACCTCGAGGTCCATTTCCGCACGTTGATCGGCACCGGCTCGAACCCGAACGTCGCCGCCGTCATCGTCATCGGCATCGAGGATGGCTGGACCAAGCGCGTCGTCGACGGCATCGCCAAGACCGGCAAGCCGGTGGTCGGTTTCGGCATCGAAGGCCATGGCGACATCGCCACCATCGCCAAGGCCTCCTATGTCGCCAAGGAATTCGTGCAGTGGTCGACCGAGCTGCAGCGCACGAAATTCGGCATCGAGGAGCTCTGGGTCTCGACCAAATGCGGCGAGTCGGACACCACCACCGGTCTCTCGTCCTGCCCGACCGTCGGCAACATGTACGACAAGTGGATCCCGCGCGGCGTCTACGGTGTTTTTGGCGAGACCTCGGAGATCACCGGCGCCGAGCACCTGTGCAAGGCGCGCGCGGCGACGCCGGAAGTCGGCGAGCGCTGGTACAAGATGTGGAAGGCCTATCAGGACGACGTCATCGAGGCCCACAAGACCGACGACCTCTCCGATTCGCAGCCGACCAAGGGCAACATCGCCGGCGGCCTGACCACGATCGAGGAGAAGGCACTCGGAAACCTCGAGAAGATCGGCCGCGAGTGCAAGTTCATCGACATTCTCGAGCCGGCGCAGGCGCCTTCGAGCGGGCCGGGCCTCTACTACATGGACACCTCCTCGGCAGCCGCCGAGTGCGTGACATTGATGGCTGCCGGCGGCTATGTCGTGCACACCTTCCCGACCGGGCAGGGCAACGTCATCGGCAACCCGATCGTCCCGGTCATCAAGATCACGGGCAATCCCAAGACGATGCGCACCATGCCAGAGCATATCGACGTCGACGTCTCCGGCATACTGCGCCGCGACCTGACCATCCCGCAGGCCGGCGACGCCCTGATCGAGAACATCGTGCGCACGGCGAATGGCCGCCTCACGGCAGCCGAGGCGCTCGGCCATCGCGAATTCTCGATGACCAAGCTATATCGCAGCGCCTGAGGAGCTGAGCTTCCGGGCGCGACGAGGCAAAAGTGTCGGACAGAAACGTTTCATTGCATGTGCCGGGGCGGGACGTGTTGCCCGCCTATGTCCGTGCCTTGGAGGCGGGCTGGTCCCCGAACACGATGCGTAACGTCGCGCCCGAGCAACTCGCCGCGATCGCGGCCGATCCCGACCTATTCGTCGAGGGACTGAACCAGCGTGGCGGCACGATACGCCTGCATGACGGCAGCGAGGTCGCGCGCCTGCCGGACATGATCCGCTGGATCATTGCGATCGATCAGCCTGAGCGTCCCTTCGTCGGCAGCATCAATCTGCGCTGGCAGGAAGATGAAGCCGGCAGGCCCGTCACGGAGCTGCCGTCGCATGTGCTCGGCCATGTCGGCTACACCATCCTGCCGAACCATGCCGGAAACGGCTATGCCAGCGCGGCCCTGGCCGCCGCCGTCACCGAGGCTCGCGCCATCGGCCTGCCCTTCATCAAGATCACCTGCGATGCCGACAATGTGGCCTCGCAGCGGATCATCGAGAAGAATGGCGGGCGTTTCGTCGAAGGTTTCGTCGCGCCGTTCTACGGGCCGGAGGAGCGGCTGATGTACCGGATCGATCTGCAATCATGACCGAAGCAGCCTCCTTGCGTCTGACCAATGGCCTCGGCCGGCTTGCGCCTGGCATCGCCTTGTCGGCGGCGGTGGCGATCGCCTCCGTGTTGGCCGAGCCCGTCCTGAAGCAGCTCGCCGGTGGCCGCGTTGGCATTCCGGCCGTGGTGATCGCGCTGGTGATCGGCATGCTCCTGCACCCGATCGCCAATACGAGGCGCTTCGAGCCGGGCATGACGTTCTGCGTCAAGAAGCTGCTGCGCTGGGCGATCGCGCTGCTCGGTCTGCGCGTCGCGCTCGGCGATATCATCGCGCTTGGCCTCGGCACGGCACTACTCGTCATTGTCTCCATGGTCGTGACCGTCGTCGCCGGCTTCGCGCTGGCGCGCCTGCTCGGCCGCGAGCCCGGTGTCGGCGCTCTCGCCGGCGTCGCCACGGCGGTCTGCGGCGCTTCGGCTGCGCTCGCGACCGCTACGGTGGTGCCCGATTATCGCAACAAGGCGGCCGACACCGCCTTCACAGTGATCGCGATGAACGTGCTCGCGACGGTCGCGATGCTGGCCTATCCGCTGCTCTGCGTCTGGCTCGGCCTCTCGCAGCAGCAGACCGGCGTAATGCTCGGCGCCACCATCCACGATGTCGCGCAAGTCGTCGGCGCCGGCCAGGCGGTCTCGGACGAGGCGGCGAACGCGGCAGTGATCGTCAAGTTGTTCCGGGTCTTCCTGCTGCTGCCTTCGGTGTTGATCGTCGGCTGGTGGATGACGCGTCACGGCGAAGGCCATGGCGACGCCAAGGTGCCGGTCCCGGTCTTCGCCTTCGTCTTCCTCGTCATGTGCGTGGTGAACAGCTTGTTGAGTACGCAGGTGGGGCTTGCCGGCATCTATCTGCCGATCCGCGACATCCTGCTCGAGATCTCACGCTGGGGCCTGCTGATCGCGATCGCGGCGCTCGGCTTGGGAACCTCGATCGCGGCGATGGCAAGGCTCGGCTGGCGCCACCTCGCCGTGGTCACCGGCACCAGCCTCATCATCCTCGTCGTCGCCACGGGCGGTATCGTCCTGCTCGGCTGAACAGATCTCACAGCGGAAACAGCCATGACCGACATCGTCATCACCGAATTCATGGACGAGGCGGCGGTGGCGGCGCTGAAGGCGCGCTACGACGTGCATCACGACCCGGACCTCTTCGGCAAGCCTGACGAGCTTGCGCGGCTGGTCGCCGATGTGCCCGCGCTGATCGTGCGCAACCAGACCCAGGTGCGCGGCGATGTGCTGGCGAGAGCAAAGAACCTCAAGGTCGTCGGCCGGCTCGGCGTCGGCCTCGACAATATCGACATGGAAGCCTGCATCGCGCGCGGCATCCAGGTCTTCCCGGCGACCGGCGCCAACAGCTTGTCCGTGGTCGAGTATGTGATCGGCACGGCGATGACGCTGCTCCGCGGCGCCTATTTCGCCAATGCCGCCATGGTCGCCGGCGAGTTTCCGAAGACCAAGCTGATCGGCCGCGAGATCGCCGGCAAGCGCATGGGCCTCGTCGGCTTCGGTGCGATCGCGCGTGATGTCGCGCGGCATGCCAGGGCGCTCGGCATGACGATTGCGGCTTACGATCCCTATGTTTCCGCCGATGCGCCGGTCTGGCAGGGCATCGAGAAGCTCGAGCTCGACGCTCTGCTTTCGACCTCCGACGTGATCTCGATCCATCTGCCGCTGACGCCCGAGACGCGCGGACTGATCGGCGAGGCGGCTTTTGCGACGATGAAGCCCGATGCAATCCTGATCAACGCGGCCCGTGGCGGCATCATGGACGAGGCGGCGCTGGTCTCGGCGCTCACGGGCGGGCGCCTCGGCGGCGCGGCACTCGACGTCTTCGAGCAGGAGCCGCTCAAGGCCGATGGCGCAAAACTCTTCGCCGGCACGCCCAATCTGATCCTGACGCCGCATATCGCCGGCAATACGGTCGAATCGAACGGGCGTGTCTCCGGCCTGGTGGCCGAGCGGGTCATGGCGGCGCTGGAGGGCAGGGCATGACGCGGCTCTCGCTAAAAGCGGCTGAGCAGAAGGTCGCGGACCTCTTCATCCAGGCCGGTGCCTCGCCTGCCAACGCCGCCTCCGTCGCCTGGGCTTTGGTGATGGCGGAGGCCGATGGCCTCAAGGGCCACGGCCTGATGCGGATCCCGACCTATCTCGCAATGCTGCGTGCCGGCAAGATCGATGGGCAAGCCATACCGATTGCGCGCAAGCCCAAGCCCGGCGTTCTGGCGATCGATGCCGGCCACGGCTTCGCCTATCCCGCGATCGATCTCGCCGTCAGCGAATTGCCCGAGATCGCCCGTGCGCAGGGTATCGCCTCGGCGCCGATCCGCCGTTCCAGCCATTGCGGCGCGGCCGGCCTGCATGTCGAGCGCCTGGCGGAGCAGGGGCTGGTCGCGCTGCTCTTCGCCAACACGCCCGGCGCTATGGCACCCTGGGGTGGCTCGAAGCCAATCTTCGGCACCAATCCGATCGCCTTCGCCGCGCCGCTTGCCGGCCGCGAGCCAGTGGTCATCGACATGGCCTTGTCCAAAGTCGCGCGCGGCCCGATCGTTGCGGCGAGCCAGAAGGGCACACCGATTCCCGAAGGCTGGGCGCTCGATGCGGCCGGCAACCCGACGACAGACGCCACGGCTGCGCTCGGCGGCACCATGGTCCCGCTCGGCGACGCCAAGGGCGCGACGCTGGCGATGATGGTCGAGATCCTCGCCGCGGCGCTGGTCGGTACGCATTTCGCCTTCCAGGCCTCGCCCTTCTTCAACGACGAAGGCGGCCCGTCCGATACCGGCCAGCTCATCCTCGCCATCGACCCTTCGAGCATGGGCGGCAACTGGTTCGCCGAGCGGATGAGGATGCTGACCCATGCGATCGAGGAGCAACCGGGAACGCGGCTGCCGGGCGTCAGGCGGCTGGGGTTGCGCGCGAAGGCGCGCACCGAGGGGATCGAGGTCGATCTCTGAAACAGGCCGTCATGCTCGGGCTTGACCCGAGCATCTCAGGCAGGTTGAGGCGCTGATTCAGCACCTTCTCGTCATGAGATTCTCGGGTCTGCGCTGCGCTTCGCCCGAGAATGACGGGGGTTCAGACAAAATCGAATCGATCAACGTCGACAAGGCCTTTGTCGGTGATCTTGAGATGCGGGATCACCGGCAGGGTCAGGAAGGCGACCTGCAGGAAGGGCTCGGCCAGCACGACGCCGAGCGCCTTCGCCGCCGCGCGCAAGCCTTCAAGTCCATGGTGCACCGTCTCGAAAGGCTGGTCGCTCATCAGCCCGGCGACGGGCAGTGCCAGTTCGGCCGTGACCTTGCCTTTGTCCGCCACCGCAAAGCCGCCGCCGGTCTCGATCAGCCGATTGGCGGCTGCCGCCATCGAGGCCTCGTCGACGCCGACGACGCAGAGATTATGGCTGTCATGGCCGACAGAGGAGGCGATCGCGCCATGCCTCATGCCGAAGCCATGGACGAAGCCGCTGGCGATGCCGCCATTGCGGCCATGGCGCTCGATCACCGTGACCTTGACCGCGTCTTGGTCGAGATCGGGTAGGGCGAAGCCGTCTTTCGCGGGCAGGCGCATGGAAAGGCGCTCAGTGATGATGCGGCCGGGTACGACGCCGATCACCGGCGTTTCGCCCTCGCGGGCCTTCACCGCGAAATCCTCCGGCGCGAGCCTGCGGCTGCGGACGCTGGCGAGGCCGACGGGTGGGATCGCCTTCCTGTCTGCGAATAGCTTGTCCTCGACCAGACGGCCGCCGGCGAACACTTGTTCGACGCGGCAGGCGGCGAGATCGTCGACCAGCACGATATCGGCGCGCTTGCCGGGACCGATGAAGCCGCGATCGAACAGGCCGAAATTGCGCGCCGCCGAGAGGCTGGCTACGCGATAGGTCGCGAGGATGTCGGCCCCGTGTGCGATCGCGGTGCGGATCATGTAGTCGAGATGGCCTTCCTCGGCGATGTCGAGTGGGTTGCGGTCGTCGGTGCAGAAGGCGAGGAAGGGCGAGGCATCGCGGGTGATCAGCGGGATCAGCGCGTGCAGATCCTTCGAGACCGAGCCTTCGCGGATCAGGATCGCCATGCCCTTCGCCAGCTTTTCTCGCGCTTCCTCTGCCGTCGTGGTCTCGTGGTCGGTGCGGATGCCGGCGGCGAGATAGCCGTTGAGGTCGAGCCCACGCACCAATGGCGCGTGGCCGTCGATATGGCGGTGTGAGAAGGCCTCCAGCTTGGCGAGGCAGCCGGGATCGCGATGGAGCACGCCGGGAAAGTTCATGAACTCGGCGAGGCCGATCACCTTGGGATGGTCCATGAACGGGGTGAGGTCGGCGGCCTCCAGCGCGGCGCCGGCCGTCTCCAGATGCGTCGCCGGCACGCAGCTCGACAGCTGGACGCGCAGATCCATGCGCATGGCCTCGGCACATGCGAGGAAATAGCGGATACCTTCGGCGCCCAGCACGTTCGATATCTCGTGCGGGTCGCAGATCGCAGTGGTGACGCCGTGCGGCAACACGCAGCGCTCGAATTCGAGCGGGGTCACCAGCGAGGATTCGACGTGCAGATGGGTGTCGATGAAGCCGGGCACCGCGATCAGGCCGGCCGCATCGAAGCTCGCCTTGCCCTCGTAGCGGCCGTGGGTGCCGACGATGGTGTCACCGCAGAGGGCGATGTCGGTTTCGACCAGATCACCCGAGACAAGATCGAGCAGCTGTGCGCCGCGGATGACGAGATCCGCCGGCTCGTCGCCGCGCCCTTGCGCGATCCGGCGGGCGAGGGTGGCTGCGTCGGTCATGGTCATGAGCTCCGGGTTCAGGCCGGCTTGGCTACACCATCTCGCCGGCCTAGACAGGCGCTGTCCAGTCGCCTTTCGCGGAGACCATCATGCAGCTTACCTGGTTCGGCCATTCGGCGTTTCGGCTCGACCTGCCCGGCGCCTCGGTCCTGATCGATCCGTTCTTCTCCGGCAACCCGGCTTTCGAGGGCGATGTCGCCGAGGTGAGCAAGGGCGTCAGCCATATCATCGTCACCCATGGCCATGGCGACCATGTCGGTGACACGCTCGCCATCGCCGCGGCGAACGATGCGACCGTGATCACCAACTACGATCTGTGCATGCATCTCGCATCAAAGGGGCTGAAGGCGTTCCAGCCGATGAACACAGGCGGCACCGTCGATCTTGGCGCCTTCTCTGTGACCCTGGTCCGCGCCGATCATTCGGCCGGCATGGGCGAGGCGGGGGTGAGCGTGCCCGTCGGCAACGCCAATGGCGCGATCATCAAGGCGCCCGGCGAGAAGACGCTCTGGCACATGGGCGACACCGACATCTTCTCCGACATGGCGCTGCTCGCCGAGATCCACGGCGTCGAGATCTGCATCTGCCCGATCGGCGACCGCTTCACCATGGGCGCCAGGACGGCGGCACTGGCGATGACCCGCTTCGTCAAGCCGAAGCTCGCGATTCCCTGCCATTACGGCTCCTTCCCGATCATCGCCCAGGACGCGGCGGTCTTCGTCGAGGGGTTGAAGGGCAGCGGCATCGAGGCGCTGGTGCCGGAGAAGGGCAGGGCGGTGGCTATCTGAAGGTCACCAAGGCCAGACAGCAGGGCGCGGGGAACCCTCTCCTGTAAGGAGAGGGCAGGGTGAGGTGTAGGCCGTTGGACCAGTTCCGCGAGCGCTGACCGCGCAGTCGGGTTCCGGCCAACGTTTCTAGTCCGAACACCTTGTAACTCTGATTTTGCCTCATCTGCTACACTGGCGGGTGCGGTGGCAGGCGGAAGACCGACGACCCTCAGGGACAGCAAGCCCGTGGGTGAGCCAGGGTCTTCGCCTGCCGATCCATCGACCC
>NZ_NBDP01000064.1 GCF_004123845.1 Allobosea sp. Tri-44
AAAGCCAAAGCTCGTCGCCATCATCGCGACGGCCCGAAAACTCGTCACGATCCTCAATGCCGTCATCCGGGACCAACAACCATGGCGCGAACAAGACGCTTGACCACCAAGACAGTCGCTCACCCCTACCCCTCTCCTTCCAGGAGAGGGGTTCCTCGCGCCCTAATCCCCCGCCGAGATCTCAACCTCGACCTCGGCCGGGTCGAAGCTGTAGCGGCGCGAGCAGAACTCGCAGGTGACGCCGAGCGTGCCGTCATCGGCGATCATTGCCTTACGGTCGTCGGCCGAGAAGCCCTTGAGCATGCCGAGCACGCGCTCGCGCGAGCAGCGGCAGGCCTCGTGCACCGCGACCGGCTCGAAGACATGAGCACCGCGCTCATGGAAAAGCCGGTAGAGCAGGCGCTCGCTCTCCAGCAGCGGATCGAGCAGTTCATGATGTTCGATCGTCCCGACCAGCGAGCGTGTCTCGGCCCAGGCGTCGTCGCTGATGCCGTCATCATTATCGGCAGCGAGGATCTCGTGCCCTTCCGGGGCATCACCGGGATGAAGATCGGCGGCGCGCAGGCGCTCCGGCGAGTTCGGCATGAACTGGACGATCAGACCGCCGGCGCGCCAGGCCAGGCCGCTGCCGGTCAGGACCGTGCCGACACCGAGGCGGATGCGGCTCGGAATCTGCTCCGACTGGCGGAAATACTGGTGGCCGGCCTCTTCCAGGCTCTGTCCGTCGAGCGCGACGATGCCCTGATAGCGCGTCGCCTCCGTTCCCTGGTCGACAGTCATGGCAAGATGACCCTTGCCGAGCAGCTCACCGGTCGAGATCGCGTTCGCGTCGATCGCGGCGGCCAGCTGGTCAGCGTCGTAGCGGGCCATGGCCCGATAGCAGTCGGGCGCGTTGAAGTCGACGACCAGCATCGAGATCGGCCCGTCGCTCTTGGTCTGGAGCTGGAAACGACCTTCGCCCTTGAGCGTGGTGCCAAGCATGACGGTCAACGCCGCAGCCTCGGCGAGGACGCGCGCGACGGGCTCGGGATAATGGTGCCGTTCGAGGACCTGGTCGAGCGAGGGGCCGAGCCTGACGACCCGGCCGCGCACATCGAGCTCCGGCACCGCGAAGGGCAGCACCCGGTCATCGGGTGCGCCGGCTGGCGAGGCTTCGGCCATCAGAGCAATTCCAGCAAAAGTGCGGAGCGGTTTTGCGTCCGGAATTGCGCAAAACCACAGACACCGAGCAGGTTCGTGTTTCGGAGAAATGCGAACATGCTCTAGGCCGCCACCGCGCCGAAGCACCAGGCCAGGATGCCCTTCTGGGCATGCAGCCGGTTCTCGGCCTCATCGAACACCGCCGATTGCGGGCCGTCCATGACCTGATCGGTCACTTCCTCGCCGCGCGAGGCCGGCAGGCAGTGCATGAAGATCGCATCCTTCTCGGCGCGGCCGAGCAGGCGCTCGTCGACCTGATAGGGCCGCAGCAGGTTGTGGCGCGTGCCTTCGACGTCTCCCATCGAGACCCAGCAATCGGTGATGACGCAGTCGGCGCCCTCGACTGCCGCCTCCGGACGCGAAGTCAAGGTGAGCTTCGCGCCCTGCTTGCGGGCCCAATCGAGCAAGGCAGGCGGGGGTGCGAGCTCTTCGGGCGTCGCGATGGCGAGCTCGAAATCGAGCCGGCCGGCAGCATGGACCCAGGAGGTCAGGACATTGTTGGTGTCGCCGGTCCAGGCGATGCGCTTGCCCTTGATCGAGCCCTTGCGCTCCTCGAAGGTCATGACGTCGGCCATGACCTGGCAGGGATGCTGGCGCTTGGTCAGGCCGTTGATCACCGGCACGGTGGCGTATTTCGCCATCTCGACCACGGCATCATGGTCGAGCATACGGATCATGATCGCGTCGACATAGCGCGAGAGCACGCGCGCCGTATCGGCGATGGTCTCGCGCTCGCCGAGCTCGATCTCCTGGCCGGTCACCATCATCGGCGAGCCACCGAGCTCGCGGATACCGACATCGAAAGAGACGCGGGTCCGGAGCGAAGGCTGCTCGAAGATCATGGCGATGACCTTGCCTTCGAGCAGACGGTCGCCGGCCGCGTCGGGCGTACGCCGACGGGCCTTGATCGCCTCGCCGGCCTTGAGGATGGCGCGCAGCTCGCCGGCGGAGAAATCCGAGAGATCGAGAAAATGACGCACTGGAGCCCCCATGCTCATTCCGCCGCCGGCCGGGCGAGTTCCGCCTCGACCGCGCCCGCCGCCTTGTCGAGCCGCGCCACCGCTTCGGCGACCTCGCTCTCGCCGATGATCAGCGGCGGCAGCAGGCGCACGACATTGTCGCCGGCGGCGACGATGAGCAGGCCGGCAGCCCGCGCCTGGGCGACGAAATCGGTGTTCGGGGTCTTGAGCTTGAGGCCGAGCATCAGCCCCTCGCCGCGGATCTCCTCGATCACGGCGGGGTGGTGGTCCTTGAGCTGGGCCAGCGACTGGCGCAGGCGCAAAGCCGTCTTCTGGACCTGCTCGAGGAAGCCCGGCGCCAGGATGACGTCGAGCACGGCATTGCCGACCGCCATGGCGAGCGGATTGCCACCGAAAGTGGTGCCGTGCGTGCCGAGCGTCATGCCGGAGGCCGCCTCCTCGGTGGCGAGGCAGGCGCCCATCGGGAAGCCGCCG
This sequence comes from Allobosea sp. Tri-44, assembly GCF_004123845.1. Classification (GTDB taxonomy): domain Bacteria; phylum Pseudomonadota; class Alphaproteobacteria; order Rhizobiales; family Beijerinckiaceae; genus Allobosea. The sequence continues at coordinate 2,655 of NZ_NBDP01000064.1, forward strand.
CCGATGCCCTTGGCGATCGACATGATGTCAGGGGCGACACCGTAATGCTCATAGGCGAAGAACTTGCCGGTGCGGCCGACGCCGGTCTGGATCTCGTCGAAGATCAGCATCAGGCCGTGCTCGTCGCAGAGCTCGCGCAGCTGCCTGAGAACACGCATCGGCACCGAGCGCAAGCCGCCCTCGCCCTGGATCGGCTCGATCATCAGCGCCGCGGTTTCAGGCGTAATCGCCGCCTTCAGCGCGGTCTCATCGTCGAAGGGCACCTGGTCGAAGCCGTCGACCTTCGGGCCGAAGCCGTCGATATATTTCTGCTGGCCGCCGGCGGCGATGGTCGCGAGCGTGCGGCCATGGAAGGCGCCTTCAAATGTGATGATGCGGTAGCGCTCGGGATGCCCCTTCGCGGCGTGATATTTGCGCGCCATCTTGATCGCGCACTCGTTCGCTTCGGCGCCCGAATTGGTGAAGAAGACGCGCTCGGCGAAGGTCGCCTCGCAGAGCCGGCGCGCCAGCTTCTCGCCCTCGGGCATCGTGTAGAGGTTCGAAGTGTGCCAGATGCGCTGCGCCTGCTGGGTCAGCGCCTCGACCAGATGCGGATGGGCGTGGCCGAGCGAATTGACGGCGATGCCGGCGCCGAAATCGAGATAGCGCTGGCCATCAGCGGTGATCGCCCAGGCGCCCTCGCCGCGCTCGAGAGCGATCGGGGCGCGGGCATAGGTCGGCAGGAGAACGGAGGAAGCGGCGGAAACGGGAGCGGTGCTCATGGAGCGAAATCCTTGCGGCGAAACAGGGAGGAAGCGCGGAACCTCAAGTCGGGAACGGAGATGCGGAGCGCTCGCGGCATGATGCCGGCATGATACGACCCGCCGGCGACATTATCGTCGCTGGCCGTTCCCGCCGTCTCGTCGCGCGTCAAGCCGCATCGATGGAAAGTCCCGATCGCTCAAAAACATAAGCGCCGCCCTTGGGGGCGGCTGCGTGGGCAACTATGCAAAACCGCCCTCGCCCTGTCAATTGCGACGGACCTAGCGGCAGCGTTGCCAATTGGACTCACTGGACAGCTCTCTGCAGTGATTGGCTGGGGAAAAGCCGAATTAGGATTCGGCGACTCTTGTAGCCGAGTCAGGCCATCTTGTATGGTCTCCCTCGTCAGATACGACATCTCGTGCGGCGTCTCCAGTATCGTCAGTTCCGGGCGTAACGGCTTCCGTTTAGCGACGGGCGCTGCCGGTATCGGATTCCGCCATGATCTTTCCCTATGCCTCGCCGGCCAGCCGACGGGACATGACGAAGACAGGTGCAACTCCATGACCGAAGCCGGAGCCTGGACCGAGGAACGCGTCGAGCTGCTCAAGAAGCTCTGGAACGACGGCCTGAGCGCGAGCCAGATCGCCGCCGAGCTCGGCAATGTCACGCGCAACGCCGTCATCGGCAAGGTGCATCGCCTTGGGCTGTCGGGCCGCGCCAAGAGCCCGGGCTCGGCGACGCCGCGCCCGCGCAAACCGGTGGCTCGCCCGCCGAGCCATCCGGCCGGCCATCACAGCAGCGGCAGCGCCGGGCTGACCCGCGGCAATACCGCGCTCGCCCCGCAGTTCGCGCCAGAGATCGAAGCCGAGGCGCAGGTCGCGCGCGAGCCGGCTCCGTCCGAGGACGTGGTCGTGCCGTTCTCCGAGCGGGTCACGATCATGGAGCTGCGCGAGTATATGTGCCGCTGGCCGATGGGCGACCCGACCACGCCGGAGTTCCGCTTCTGCGGCGGACGCTCGGCGACCGGAATGCCTTACTGCGCCTATCATGCCCGCATCGCCTACCAGCCGGCCGCCGACCGCCGCCGCGACCGCAAGATCATCCGCGCCTGAGCGGGCGACGCGAGATTTCCAGAATGCGAAAGCCGGCCGAAAGGCCGGCTTTTTTCGTCGATAGCCAGGCTCGATGCAGGAGGCATGCATGAACGCCCCCAGACCTCGCCCAATTGAGTACGCTTGTGCCCTGCCGATCCGGGAGGGGCAGCTCCTGCTGGGACTGAGGTCGCCGCATCGCCGGAACCGCCCATCCTGCTGGGACACGATCGGTGGTCACGTTGAGCCCGGTGAGGCGGCGGAGACGGCTCTTGTCCGCGAGCTTCAGGAGGAGATCGACATCACGCCGACAAGCTTCCGCCATTTCGAGACCATCGAGACGACAGAGGCGGACGGCGTCACCCCCGCGCTCTGGCATCTGTTCACTGTGGCCGAATGGACCGGCGGCGAACCCGCGATCAGCAATAATGAACACAGCGAAATCCGCTGGTTCACGTTCGGCGAGACCCCATCGCTGACGCCGCTGGCGTCCGAGGCCTATCGCCCCGTCTTCGCCCGGCTCACCGCAGCCTTCGGGCCGGGCACGTAGTGGCTACGATCGCGATCTATGCAGGCGCGGCGCTGGCGGAAATCGCCGGCTGCTTTGCCTTCTGGGCCTGGCTGAAACTGGACAAGCCGATCTGGTGGCTGCTGCCCGGCCTGGTGGCGCTCGCGGCCTTCGCCTGGCTGCTGACCCTGGTCGACAGCCCTGCCGCCGGGCGCGCATACGCTGCCTATGGCAGCATCTACATCATCGCGTCGCTGGCCTGGATGGCGCTGATCGAGAAGGTCGCGCCCGACCGCTACGATCTCGCCGGCGCCGCGCTCTGCCTTGCCGGTGCGGCTGTCATCATCGCCGCGCCGCGCTGACCAGGACCATCAGCCGCGCGCAAACGTCTCGTCGAACGCATAGCCGGCGCCGCGCACGGTGCGCAGCGGATCCTTGGCGTTGGCCGGCGTGATCGCCTTGCGCAGGCGCCCGACATGGACGTCGACGGTGCGCTCGTCGATATAGACGTCACGGCCCCAGACGGCGTCGAGCAGTTGCGCCCGGGAATAGACCCGGCCCGGCGCCTGCATCAGGAATTCGAGCAGGCGGAACTCGGTCGGGCCGAGATGCAGTTCCATGCCGGAACGGCGGACGCGGCGCGTCGTGCGGTCGAGTTCGAGATCGCCGGCCGCGAGCAGGCCGGCGACATGGCCGGGCTTGGCGCGACGCAGCAGCGCCTGGATGCGGGCGATCAGCTCGGGCAACGAGAACGGCTTGACGACATAGTCGTCGGCACCGGTGGCAAGGCCGCGCACGCGCTCGGTCTCCTCGCCGCGGGCGGTCAGCATGATGATCGGCACGCGCTCGGTATCGCGCCTTGTGCGCAGGCGCCGGCAGAGCTCGATGCCGGAGAGGCCGGGCAGCATCCAGTCGAGCAGGACGAGATCCGGCGTGTGGTCACGCAGATGCAATTCGGCATCGTCGCCGCGCGCCACGCTGTCGACCTCGAAGCCTTCGGCCTCGAGATTGTAGCGCAACAGCAGGGTGAGCGGCTCCTCGTCCTCGACGATCAGGATGCGTGCAGGCATTGCGTCTCGCTTTCGCTCGGAGCACGTTCCGCAAAAGTGGAAACCACTTTTGCGATCAGAACATGCTCCAACTGTTCAACTGCGCGAATTCTGATCGTTCAGCCGATTCCGGCTGAACAGAAAGCGCGCCGCCTGCCGGTTCAGCCATTGGCTGCCGGCAGGTCGACGAGGATGTTGGTGGTGTCGAGCTTCGGCCGGGTCTCGTCGATCGACTGACCGGTGACGAGGTAATGGATGGTCTCGGCGATGTTGGTGGTGTGGTCGCCGATGCGCTCGACATTCTTGGCGCAGAAGAGGAGGTGCGTGCAGAAGGTGATGTTGCGCGGATCCTCCATCATGTAGGTCAGGAGCTCGCGGAACAGCGAGGTGTAGAGCGCGTCGATCTCGTCGTCGCGGCGCCAGACCTCCATCGCCTTCTGCTCGTTGCTGGCGGCATAGGCGTCGAGCACATCCTTGAGCTGGGCCTGGACCAGGCGGCTCATATGCTCGAGGCCGACCACGGCGCGATGCGGCGGCGAGAACTGGCCGGAGATGGCGACGGCGCGCTTGGCGATGTTCTTGGCGAGGTCGCCGACGCGCTCGATATCGGCGGCGATGCGGATCGCAGAGATCAGCTCGCGCAGGTCGTTGGCGAGCGGCTGGCGCCGGGCGATGGTCAGCACTGCCTTCTCCTCGACCTCGCGCTGGAGATTGTCGAGGCGCTGGTCGGCGCTGATGATCTTCTGGGCGAGCGCGGTGTCGCGGCGCACAAGCGCCACGGTGGAATCGCCGAGCATGCGCTCGGACATGCCGCCCATCTCGGCGAGGCTGCGGCGCAGGCCCTCGAGATCGGCGTCGTAGGAGCGGACGATATGGTCGGACATCGGGGCGTATCCTTCGGGGCGGGCCGACGCTTCAGAACTTCAGCCGAAACGGCCGGTGACGTAGTCCTGCGTCTGCTTCTTGTGCGGGTTCATGAAGATGGTGTTGGTGGCATCGAACTCGATCACCTCGCCCAGATACATGAAGGCGGTGTACTGCGAGATGCGCGCCGCCTGCTGCATGTTGTGGGTGACGATGACGATGGTGAAGTCAGTCTTGAGCTGCTCGAGCAGGTCCTCGATCTTGCCGGTCGAGATCGGGTCGAGCGCCGAGGTCGGCTCGTCGAACAGGATGACCTCGGGCTTCTGCGCGATGGTGCGGGCGATGCACAGGCGCTGCTGCTGACCGCCGGACAGGCCCATGCCGGAGCTCTTCAGCTTGTCCTTGACCTCGTCCCAGAGGGCGGCGCGGCGCAGCGCGCCCTCGACGCGGTCGTCGAGCTCCGACTTCGGCGGCTTCTCGTAGAGGCGGATGCCGAAGGCGACATTGTCGTAGATCGACATCGGGAACGGCGTCGGCTTCTGGAAGACCATGCCGATGCGCGAACGCAATTCGTTCACGTCGATATCGTTCGAGATGACGTTGCGGCCGTCGAGGATGATCTCGCCGGTGGCGCGCTGCTCGGGATAGAGCGAATAGATGCGGTTGAAGATGCGCAGCAGGGTCGACTTGCCGCAGCCCGAGGGGCCGATCAGCGCCGTGACGTGGCGGTCGCGGAAGTCGAGGTTGATGGCCTTCAGCGCCTTGTGCTCGCCGTAGTAGAAATCGAGGTTCTTGACGGCGATGCGAACGGGAGCGTCGGCGTCCAGCGTTTGCGGGCTCAGTTCCAGGGTCGAGAGCATCTGCATGGTCCTTCCGATCGGGACGCTGATTACTTGCCGCCGCGCACGATGCGCCGGGCGATGATGGAAAGCACGAGGATTGAGACGGTGATGATCAGCGACCCCGCCCAGGCGAGCTGCTGCCAGTTCTCGTAAGGGGCGGAGGCGAACTGGTAGATCGTCACCGGCAGGTTGGAGACGCCGCCGAGCAGGTTCGGCGAGAACCAGAAATTGTTGTTCAGCGCGGTGAAGATCAGCGGCGCGGTCTCGCCGGCGATGCGGGCGAGCGCCAGCAGGATACCGGTGACCATGCCCGATTTCGCCGCCCGCCAGGTGATCGAGGTGATGACCACCGAGGGCGGGGCGCCGAGCGCCGAGCCGGCCTCGCGGAGCGGGCCGGGCACGAGGCGCAGCATGTCCTCGGTGGTGCGCACGATCACCGGGATCGCGATGATGCCGAGCGCGACGCCGCCGGCCCAGCCGGAATAGCCGCGGAACGGCTCGACCATGATGACGTAGACGAACAGGCCGATCAGGATCGAGGGCGCCGAGAGCAGGATGTCGTTGATGAAGCGGATCAGGTCGGCGAGCTTCGAGCCCTTGCCGTATTCGGCGAGATAGGTGCCGGCGAGCACGCCGATCGGCGTCGCCACGACGATGCCGAGGAAGGTCAGCACGACCGAGCCGACGATGGCATTGGCAAGGCCGCCGCCCTCCGTGCCCGGTCCCGGCGTGATCTGCGTGAAGGTCGCGGCGGAGAGCCCGCCAAGGCCCTTCACGACCAGCATGCCGAGGATCCAGAACAGCACGAAGATGGCGAGCAGGGTGAAGGTCGTGGCCGTGACCTTCATCAGCCGGTCGGCGGTGCGGCGCGACTGGCGGACGCGGCCCCAGGTGACCTCGGGCAACGGGCGGACGGTGGAGGGGGTCGTCAGGCTCATGATCGGCTCCCGCTCAGAACGACTTGACGCGCGAGACGAGGATGCGCGCGATGACGAGGACGACGAAGGTGACGAAGAACAGGATGCAGCCGAGCGCGATCAGCGAATTGAGCTGCAGGCCCAGCGCCTCGTTAAACTCGTTGGCGATGCGCGAGGCGATGGTCGAGCCGGGATCCATGATCGAGCCGGAAAGCCGGTTGGCGTTGCCGACGACGAAGGTCACCGCCATCGTCTCGCCGAGCGCGCGGCCGAGACCGAGCATGATCGCGCCGATGATCGAGACGCCGGCCTGCGGCACCAGCACATGGCGCACGACCTCCCAGGTCGTCGCCCCGATGCCATAGGCGCTCTCGCGCAGCACCGACGGGATCTGGTCGAGCATGTCGCGGGTGATCGAGGCGATGAACGGGATGATCATGAACGCCAGGATGATGCCGGCGGTCAGGATTCCGAGTCCCGAGGGTGAGCGCGAATAGAGGATCGTCCCGACGACCGGCATGCCCTCGACGATGTTCGAGAGCGGGATCTGGACATAGGCGGCAAAGAGCGGCGCGAAGACGAACAGCCCCCACATGCCATAGATGATCGAGGGCACGGCGGCGAGCAGCTCGATCGCGGTCGAGACCGGCTGCTTGAACCAGGGCGGCGCGAGCTGGGTCAGGAAGACGGCGATGCCGAGCGAGAGCGGCACGCCGACGACGAGCGCGATCAGGGCGGTGGAGAGCGTGCCGACGATCGCCGGCCAGGCGCCATACTGGTCGTTCTGCGTATCCCAGACGCTGGAGGTCAGGAAGCCGAAGCCGAATTTGCTGAAGGCGGGCCAGCCGCCGATCACCATCGAGACCATGATGCCGGCGAGCAGCACCAGCACGAACAGGGCCGCCAGGAAGCTGGCATTGCGGAAGATGAGATCGAAGGTCCCCTTGGGGGTCTTGCGCACCGGCGCACTCGGCGCGGCGAACTGATCGGTCACGGCAACCATCCGTGGTTACTCCGGTCTCGAAATGCGACTATCGGGGCGAAACGAGGCTCTTGTCGTCGCGAAGCGGGGGCCGTGGCCGGCCCCCGCTCCGTTTTCATGTGCGGGAGCGATCAGAAGATCGGCTTGCCCGCCGGGTCGGTGGCGCCCTTCCAGGCGTTGCGGACCTGGTCCTTGACGGCGGCCGGCAGCGGCACGTAGTCGAGGTCGAGGGCGAGCTTGTCGCCGTTCTTGAAGGCCCAGTCGACGAACTTCAGCGCGGCCTGGGTCTCTTCCGGCTTCTCCGGCTTGGCGTGGATCAGCAGGAAGGTCGCGGCGGTGATCGGCCAGGCCTCGGCGCCCTTCTGGTTGTTCAGCGAGATGCCGAAGCCGGGAGCCTCGTTCCAGTTGGCGTTGGCGGCAGCGGCCTGGAAGGCCTTGTCGTCCGGGGCCGGGAAGTTGCCGTCAGCGTTCTGGATCAGGGCGAAGGAGAGCTTGTTCTGCTTGGCGTAGGCGTACTCGACATAGCCGATCGAGTTGGCGACCTGCTTCACCGAGGCCGAGACGCCCTCATTGCCCTTGCCACCGATGCCGACCGGCCACTGCACGGCGGTGTTGGTGCCGAGCTTCGACTTCCAGTCGGGCGAAACCTTCGAGAGGTAGTCGGTGAACACGAAGGTCGTGCCCGAGCCGTCCGAACGGTAGACCGGGTTGATGTTGGCATCCGGCAGGGTGACGCCGGCATTGAGGGCGGCGATCTTGGGATCGTTCCACTTCTTGATGTCGCCGAGATAGATCGCGGCGAGGACCGGGCCGGTCAGCTTCAGCTTGCCGGCCTCGACGCCGGCGATGTTGATCGCCGGGACGACACCGCCCATCACGGTCGGGAACTGGATCAGGCCGTCCTTGGTGAGCTCCTCGCCCTTGAGCGGGGCGTCGGTGGCGCCGAAGGCAACGGTCTTCGCCTTGATCTGGCGGATGCCGCCGCCCGAGCCGATCGACTGGTAGTTGAGCCCGATATTGGTCTCCTTCTTATAGGCCTCGGCCCATTTGGAGTAGATCGGGAAGGGGAAGGTCGCGCCGGCGCCGGTGATGTCGGCAGCCTGGGCAACGCCCGACAGGCCGACGGCAGCGGCCGCGAGAATGAGAATTTTGCGCATGAGATGTCCTCTCTGGGTCGCAAGAGCAGCGGCCCTGCTAGAACACCGGCTATATGACAGCTGCATGACAGACAGTCATGAAAGCGGGCCCGCCGTCGTCACAAATCGTTAACGGACCGCGTCGGGCAGGCGCGGCAGGATTGCCCGGAAGGTCGCGCCCTGGCCGACGACGCTCTCGATGGTCAGGCGGCCCCGATGGCGCAGGACGATGTGCTTGACGATGGCGAGCCCCAGCCCCGTGCCGCCGGCCTCGCGGCTGGCAGCCGTGTCTACACGATAGAAGCGCTCGGTCAGACGGGGCAGGTGCTCCGGGGCAATGCCGGGCCCGTCATCACGCACGCTGAGGCTGACCTCGCCGTCGGAAACTCCAACGATGATGTCGACCTCGCCGCCGCGCTGGCCGTATTTGATCGCATTCTCGACCAGGTTCTCGATCAGCCGCAGCAATTCGTCGCGGTCGCCCGCGACGGTGACGGGCCGCTGCGGCACGTCGAGCTTCAGCGTCACCTCGCGTTCGCGCGCCATCAGCACGAGCGAGTCCAGAATCTCGCGGGCGATGCCGGCGAGATCGACCGGCGCCTCCGGCGCGAGATGGGCGCGCAGTTCGATGCGCGAGAGCGAGAGCAGGTCGTCGACCAGGCGGGCCATGCGCAGGCCCTGCTCGCGCATGATCGCCAGGAAGCGGTCGCGCGCTGCGGCGTCGTTGCGCGCCGGCCCCTGCAGGGTCTCGATGAAGCCGAGCACGGAGGCGAGCGGCGTGCGCAATTCATGGCTGGCATTGGCGACGAAGTCGACGCGCATGCGCTCGGTCATGCGCTGCTCGCTGAGATCCTCGAAGGTCAGCAGCACCGCCCGGCGCCAGCCGCTGCCGGCGAGCGCGGCGATATGGATGCGGAAAGTGCGCTCGACCGGCACGCGCTCGATCAGCTCGATGGCGCGGCGGCCGCCATGGCGCGAGACCTGCTCGATCGCATCGATCAGATCGGGGTCGCGCATCACCAAGGCGAGCGGCTTGCCCTTGGCGAGTGCCGCGATCAGGGCCGGCGCTGTCGGGCTGAGTGCCTGGATCACGCCCTGCGGGTCGAGCAGCACGGCGGGGACGCCGATGGCCTCGATCAGCGCGGCGGTGACCGGCGCCTTTGGGTCGACCAAAGCGTGCATGCGGTTCCTGCCTTTCAAGGCGTGGTCTGCGGCGAGGCCTCTTAGGCCGGAGTGGCACCAGGGCGCAATTCCCTTCCTGCACCGCGCACTCTAGCTTGCGAGCCAGCGCAGGAGACAATCGCGATGGCGAAGAAGGCTTCGAATGGCATGAAGGCAGGCAAGCACGATAAGGCAAAGCATCACGAGCTCGATTTCGACATCGAAGCGGAAGCACTGCCCAAGGAGATCGACGACGAGGCCTTCGCCAGCGGCGGATACCCCTATCACCGGAAATACAAGCGCAAGCTCTACGAGAAGGAGCTCGAGCCGCTCCAGATCGAGCTGCAGAAGCTGCTCGGCTGGGTGCGCGAGACGGGCGAGCGGCTGGTCATCGTCTTCGAAGGCCGCGACGGCGCCGGCAAGGGCGGCGCGATCACGCGCTTCACCCAGCATCTCAATCCACGCCAGGCGCGGGTCGTCGCCCTGTCGAAGCCGTCCGATACCGAGAAGGGGCAATGGTATTTCCAGCGCTATGCGGCGCAGATGCCTTCGGCCGGCGAGATCGTGTTCTTCGACCGCTCCTGGTACAACCGCGCCGGCGTCGAGCGCGTCATGGGCTTCAGCACGCAAGAGCAGTCGGAGAGCTTCCTGCGCGAAGCCCCGGTCTTCGAAGGCATGCTGGCTCGCGACGGTATCAGGCTGGTCAAGCTCTTCCTGACCATCGGCCGCGAGATGCAGATGAGCCGGCTGCACGCGCGCTGGCACGACCCGCTCAAGCGCTGGAAGCTGTCATCGATCGATTTCGAGGCGATCCCGCGCTTCGACGCCTATTCCGACGCCTTCGACCGCTTGCTCGACAAGACCTCGACCGATCAGGCGCCCTGGACGGTGCTGCGCGCCAACGACAAGTTCCGCACGCGCCTGAACGCCATCCGCCATGTGCTCCACGCCGTGCCGTACAAGGGCAAGGACGAGGAGGCGATCGGCGAGATCGACCACAGGATCGTGCTGACGGCCGAGGAATACCTGCGCAACGGCGGCGAGAACTGACGTCTTTGCGACCTAGCGCTCGTGCCGCCGGATCCGCCGGAACATCTCGTTCAGCGCCAGCAGCACCAGCGCCAGGATGAAGGGCAGGATGTAGTAGATGATCCGGAAGAGCAGCAATGCGCCCAGCACCTGCTCGAAGGGCAGGCGGCTGAGCGCGATCAGCATGGTCGCCTCGAAGACGCCGAGCCCACCCGGTGCATGGCTGGCGATGCCGATCAGGCAGGCGAAGATGTAAGCCGCCAGGAAGCTCTCATAGGGCAGGTTGTGGCCGCCCGGCAGCAGCACATAGAGCACGGCGGCGGCAGCGCAGACCTCGGCGGCGCCGAGCAGCATCTGCGCCAGCGTGACGCCCAGGCCCGGCAGCGGCAGGTTCCAGCCGCTGACCCGCAAGGTGCGCTCGCCCGTCGCGACCCAGAAGAGATAACCCAGCGTTCCGAGCGTGACCGCACCACCGACTGCCTGGACCACCAGAGGCGAGGTCCGCGCCAACTGCGCGACGGAATCCGTCGCATAGAACAGGCTGGCGCAGAGGATCATGCCGAGGCCGAGCCAGAAGGTCAGGCCGGCGATCACGGTCAGGCTCGCGACCTCCGAGGCGCGTACGCCCTTGGCCGCATAGATCCAGTAGCGCACCGTCCCGCCGGTCACGATCGGGAAACCCAGGGTAAATGCGACGGAATAGCTGGTGAAGGAGGCGAGCGCCGTCGTCCGGTAGGGGATCGAGAGGCCGAGCCGGCGCAGCGCCACCGCATCGTAGCCGGTGAGCAGCAGATAGCTCAGTGCGGTGAAGCCGAGCGCGAGCAGAAGCTGGCGCTGGCTGGCATTGGCGAAGGCACGGGCAAGCTCGCCGGGCTCGATCTCGCGGACGATGTAGTAGAGCACCACCAGCGAGGCGATGAAAATCACCGAAGAGGCGAGCGGACCGAGCCACCACCAGCGGCTGCGCTTGCGCAGCGGCATCCCTGGCTCGTGCGGGCCAAACGACATCAGCACTCTTGTCGGGTTGTGCTCGCACGCAGCGGGCAAGGCGGGTTTCTGACGGCTGGCCCTGACGGCCGGACCCGAGAGATAGCGCCTCCGCCGCGATGCACAAGCCGGTGCACCGCGGCGAATGCGCGCCATGAAGCTGGCGCAGGACGCGCCGACCACTTGGAGAGCGGCGAGCGCGGTTGCTAGCCCTCGCCCGCCATGGCCTCCGCGAAGAACGCCTCGGGATCGTCGACCTCGAGCAGCCGCCGCCTCTCGATCCGCCAGAAGCGGTTCCCGATCGCCCGGACGAAGCTGCGATCGTGCGAGACCAGCAGGCAGCTGGTCTCGCCGGCGGTGAGTTCGGCTTCCAGGGCTTCCTGCCCCTCGATGTCGAGATGGTTCGTCGGCTCGTCCAGCAGGTAGAAATTCGGCCGGGCGAGGCGCAGCGCCAGCATGGCGAGCCGCGCCCGCTGCCCGCCCGAAAGCGCGCCGATCGGGCCGGTCTGGCGGTCGATGGCGATGCCGGCGCCCGCGAGCAGGCCGCGGGCCGGCTGGTCGCCGACATCGAAGCGGCGGCTGATCAGCCCGTGCGGCGTGTCGGCATCGGGCAGCTCGGCAAGACTCTGGCTGGCATGTCCGAGCACCAGTGACGGCGTCGGCCTGATGCCGGGCTGATCGTCACCTGCGATCGCCTTGTGGAGCATGGCGATGAAGCGCGACTTGCCGGCGCCGTTCAAGCCGAGCAGGACGATGCGGTCGCCGGGACTGATCCAGCGCTTGCCGGTCTTGAACAGCACCCGTCCGTCCGGCGTCTCGACTGCGGCATCGTCGAGCGCGATGAGCACCCGCGCATGCGTACCCTGGCTCGCGAGCCTGATCGCGCCGGCCGAGCGCTCGCGATGGGCCGGGCGGGCCACGGCTTCGAGCTCGTCGGCGCGTCGCATCAGCTGCTTGGTCTTGCTCAGCAGAAGATCGCTGCCGGAGTTGATGCCGATATTGCCCAGCTTCGCCGCCTGCCGCCGCATCTGCTGGACGGCCTTGAGGTCGCGCTCGTTGCGGCGCGCCATGGCGGCGTCGCTCTCGTCGAGCGCGATGCGGGCTCGCGAATAGGGCAATGCGAAGAGCTGCGAGTGCTCCCGGCGCAGGAACAGCGTCCTGCCGGTCGCGATGTCGAGGAAGGCGCGGTCATGGCTCGACAGGATCACGGCCATGTCGCGCGGCAGGCCGGCAAGCCAGCTTTCAAGCAGGCCGATGCGCGCGAGATCGAGATGGTTGGTCGGCTCGTCGAGCAACAACAGGTCCGGCTCGGCGACGCCGGCCCGCGCGAGCAGGACGAGCCTTTGCCAGCCGCCACTCAATTGCCCGAGCGGGCGCCGGCGCAGCTCCTCGGGAACAGCGAGCGCATCGAGCGCGACCTCGACGCGCCAGTGCTCGCTCTCGCGCTGCTCGGACGGCAGGGCATCGAGCATCAGCTGATCGACCGGCCGATCCAGGAGCTGCGGCGGAACATCCTGCTCGACATGGCCGATGCGCAGGCCGCGCGAGCGGGTGATCTCGCCGGCCGTGGGTTCGACGAGGCCGGCAAGGCAGCGCAGGAGGGTCGACTTGCCGCGGCCATTGGCGGCGACGAGGCCGAGGCGGTCGCCTGCGACAAGAGAGACGGAAAGATCGGAGAAGAGCGGCGCTCCCAGCGTGACGCCAAGATTGCGCAGGGTGATCAGGGTCATGGTCGGTCTCTGGACTGCCCGAGCCGCGCGCCGCCATTCGGCCGGGGTCCTTGTTGCCCCGGAACGTCGCGAATGCGGAACGCCTTGCTCGATGAGGAAACGAGGCGCAGGCATCCAAGCTTCATGCTCGGCGACGCTGCACCCTCAGAACGGGCAGACCTGGAAGAGAACCGTGGGGATCGCTTGTGCGGTCAGCCCTGCAAGACGGCTTGCAGGGCCTGAACGGGGCCGCGCTGACGATGGTGACGAAAGAACGTGATCACGCAGCCCTCCTTGGTTCGTGTGGCTCGACGGGCGAGAGCTAACGCCATTCGCCCGCCGGCGCAATTGCTCAGGCGGTCTTGCGGAAAACACGCAGCGTCTTGAACTCGCCGATTTCCTCGACCGCGCGGGACGCCGCCCAGTCCGCGATGATCGGCTTGGCCGCCTCATAGGCGAAGGAGCCGGTGTAGAACAGGATATAGCCGCCGGCATCGGTCTGGTCGGTGAAGAGCTGCATCACCTGAAGGTCGGTGAGCGCGCCATAGGCGTCGTTCTTCTCGCTGCGGAACTCGCAGGAGTGGAACAGGGTGACGACATCAAAGCGCGGCAGCAGCCTGGCATTGCTGGTGTAGATGTCGCCGAAATAGGCCGAATAGGTCTTGGTGATCGTCGGGTTGTCGATCGCGAGCTTGACGAAGGCGTCATATTCCTTGGGCGAGGCGGTGATGCCGAGCACCGTGTTATCGAACTCCGGCTCGGCGCAGCGGATACCGACATAGTGGTGACCGCCGGTGCCGAAATGGTAGATGCGCTTGCCGGTCAGGCCCTGCTCTTCCAGCCATTCGACGAAATGCACGTCGCAGGGGCATTGCTCGACCCGTAGGCCCCAATAGACGTCCCAGATGTTCAGCATGCGAAAGCTCCGTTTGGAAAGGGCCGGTCTACCCGGCACTGAATGGAAAAGATCCTGAACCTCGCTTGAACCTCAGCCGCCGCCCGCTTCGGCGAGCGCTGTCGGACGTGCGGCGTCGGTGGAGGCGATGCGCGCGACGCCTCCGGCCCGGCGCATGGTGAGATGGCGGTCGGCCGCCTCGGCAAAGCCGGGACTCTGGCCGATCAGCAGCATGACCGCATTCGGCCGCGCCGCCCTCAGTCGTGCCAGCAGGTCCAGCGCAGCATCGGTCTCGAGCCCGCTCGTGGCTTCGTCGAGCACGAGGATGTCGGGCTCGGCCAGTTCGGCCCGCGCCAGAGCGAGGCGCTGGCGGTCGCCGGTGGTGAGCGCCTTGTCCCAGTCGCGCGCCAGATCGATCTGGGGCACGAGGCCTGAAAGGCCGTAACGCCGCAGCACCTCGCCTGCCTGTTCGGCGCTATGGCCGCCGATCGGATCGAGCGCAGCCCGCAGGCTGCCTTCCGAGAGGTGCAGATGCTGCGGCAGCACCGCGATACGCGCCTCGTCCGGCAGCGCCACGGAGCCACGGCCCCAGGGCCAGAGGCCGGCGACGGCCTGGATCAGGGCGGCCTTGCCGTGGCCCATCTCGCCGGCGACATGGATGGTCGCGCCAGCCGGCAGCGCCAAGCCGAAATCGGCGAGGAGCGTGCGGCCGTCGCGGTCGGTCAAGGTCAACTCGTCGAGCCGCAGGCCGCCATCCTCGCTTGGCAGGACAACGATGTCGCTTTCGGCCGAACCGGCCTCGATCGCGCCCAGCGCGATGGCGAGCTCGTTGACGCGCCGCGCCGAAGCCAGCCACTCGGCGATGCGCATGAAGTTGTCGAGCACCCAGTTGAAGGCGTTCTGCACGGCGACGAAGGCGGCAGCGACCTGGACGACATCGCCAAGCGACATCTCGCCGGAGAGGTACTTTGGCGCTGCCAGCAGGAGCGGCACGACCGGGACGAGGGCACCGCTGCCATTGGTGATCCAAGTCAGCCGGCCGCGCTGGCGGATCATGGCGAGCCAGCGCGTGACCAGCGTGTCATAGGTCGCAGCGACGGCGCGGCGCTCACCCACCTCCGCGCGCGAGAGCGCGATCGTCTCGCCATGGTCGCGGATGCGCATCAGCGAGAAGCGCAAACGTGCCTCGCCTTCGTTGCGCGCGGCGATGAGGCGCGGGAGCGGCCGACCGACCAAGGTGATCAGCCCGGAGACGAGGACGGCATAGACGATCGCGGCCAGGACCATATAGGCCGGGATCTCGAAGGCGACGCCGCGGATCTCGACGCTGAGCGAGCCGCCGATCGACCAGAGGATGCCGATGAAGGTGATTGCGGTGATCACCGCCGAGAGCAGGCCGATGGCGAAATCGACCACCGGCTCTGTCGCCCAGCGGACATCGTCGGCGATGCGATACTCCGGATTGGCCGGCTCATAGCCGGAGAGGCCAAGCCGGTAGAAGCGGCGCTCGCCAATCCAGCGATCTGCGAGCCTGGCGGTGACGTGGGCGCGCCAGTGGACCTGGACGGTCTCGCGCGAGACCAGGATGACGACGCCGAGGCCCGCGGCGATCAGCACCAGCACCGGGAAGACCGCCATGGCGATCAGCGCGCTTTCACCGTCCTTCTTCTCGAGCGCGTCGAAAAACCAGCCGTTCCAGCGGTTGACGGTGACGTTGGCGAAGACGGAGAGGATGATCGCGCTCGCCAGCGCAAGCGACCAGAACCAGGCCCGGCCGGCGGTACCGCCGCGCCAGAAGCCGCCGGTCAGGCGCGCAAAGCTCTTGGCGACCTGCCAATCGGATGGCGGGCCGGCGGCCTGGTTACGCTGGTCGACGGCCTTGAGCACAGCCGAAAGATCCCCCCGGATCGCGAAATCGGAGGCGCGACCCGCCGGGTGTTCCCGGTCAGGCTGCGCCACCAAGCCGCTTAGCCGGCGGGGGATGAACTGCCGGTGAATGGCGGATGAACGATGCTCCGTGCCTCACGCTGCCGCGTTGGCCGGCTCGCCTAGCATCCTCGCCAGGCTTTCGAGCAATTCGCGCGAACCCTCCTCGCGCTGGATCGGGCCGTCCTTGCCGTCGAGATAATAGGCGCCTTGCTCGGTGAAGACGAACCTGGTGCCGGTGCCCTCGGGCAGGAATTCCATAGTCAGCAGCGAGCCCGAGAGCGGCGCCCCGTCGATCGCCATCGCATAGGCGAGGATGATGCGCTCGTTCGGCTGGATCACCTGATAGACGGTGTCGTTGGTGATCGGCGGGCCGCCCTGGAAGCGGAAACGGCTGCGCTCATGGCCGCCGACGCGGAAGTCGACGTCGAACTGCTCGACCTCCCAGCCCTCGCCCTCGGCGAACCAGCGGCGTTTCTGCTTGGGGTCGGCGAAGGCGGCGAAGACGCGGGCGGGCGAGGCGGCATAGCTGCGCTCGATAGTGAAGCTGGCATGGACGACGGGATTGGCAGTCATGGTCGTTTCCTTTGGGGCTGGTGAGGGTTGAAGAAGGCCGGACTAGCGGGACAGCCCGGCATCGCCGTGATTGCGCGGAAAGAACTGGAAATAGGGCTCGGCCTCGGCCAAAGCGCGGGCATAGGACGGACGTGTGCGCAGGCGCTCGAAATAGGCGGCGAGCCGCGGATAGCCGCTCTGGAAGGAGAGGCAGCGCTCGGCATAGAACAGCGCCGGCGCCGCCGAGCAGTCGGCCATGGTGAAAGCGTCGCCGGCCAGCCAGTGCCGGTCGCCGAGCTCGGCCTCCAGCACCGCGTAGGCGGACGCAAGCCTCGCCCTGGCCTCGGCAACGCCGATCGGATCATGCCCACCCTCCGGCCGGAGCCGGTCGAGCACGATCTTCTGCATGGGTATCGCGACATAGAGGTCGAGGAGCCGATCGAGCCGCCTGACCTCGAGCGCTGCGACCGGGTTCTCCGGCAGCAGTGCCGCCGGGCCGGGATAGTGCAAGGCGAGATATTCGATGATCAGGCTGGTCTCCGGCACCAGCCTTCCATTGCTGTCGTCGCGCAGCAGCGGGAACTTGCCGATCGGCCAGAGCTTCAGGAAATCGGCACGCTCGGTAGGATCCCCGAAATTGACGAGCTGCGGCGTGAACGGCGTGTCGTTCTCGTAGAGCGCGACCAGCGTCTTCTGGCAGAAGCCCGAAAGCGGATGGAAATAGAGCGTCAGGGACATGGCTGTGCATTCCTGCTTCTGGAAAGGAGCGGGTTGAAAGGGTTCTTGGTCGAAGACGGGTGCGGCTCAGGCCGGCGCCTGCTCCTGCGCGAGATAGTCGGCCAGCCTGTCGAAGCCGATGCGCGAGCCCTGCTCGCGCCATTCGGGCCGATCATGGCCGTCGAGGAAGGCAGCCTGCTCGGTGAAGAGCAGCCTCGTGCCGGCGCCATCGCGATGGAACTCGATCGTCGCCAGCGAGATCGACAGGCGAACATCGTCGCGCAGCAATTCGTAGCTGTAGATGATGCGCTGCTCCGGCACGATCTCCGCGAAGGTCGCGTTCATCGCAAAGACACCGCTTTCCGCCGGAGCTCCGCGCATGGTCTCGCGGCCGCCCTCGCGGAAATCGAGCCTGTGCTCGCCGAGCCCGCCCTCGTCATGACAGGCCGACCAGCGCCTCTTCGCCACGGGATCGGCGAAGGCGGCGAAGACGCGGGCCGGGCTCGCATCGTAATGGCGCTCGATGGTGAAATCGGTATGGACGACGGTCCGTTCGGTCATTGTCCGTCTCCGTCCTTTAGATCCTGGTCCTGCTCGGCAAGGAAGGCGCCGAGCCGATCGAAGCGTCGCTCCCAGAGGGAGCGGCGCTCGCTGATCCAGCGTTCAGCCGTCCGCAGGGCCTGCGTATCGAGCTGGCAGGTGCGAACCCGCCCGATCTTCTGCGAACGCACCAGCCCCGCTCCTTCCAGAACCGCGAGATGCTGCACCACCGCCGACAGCGTCATCTGCAAGGGCTGGGCAAGCTCGCTCACGCTCGCCGGCCCCTCGCAGAGCCGTTGCACCATCTGCCGGCGGTTCGGATCCGCCAGCGCCTGGAACATCAGATCGAGCTGGTCCGGTTGGTGAAGCATGAGCTTAAGTATTGCGTCTCGCGCGCCCTGTCCAGAGAAAACTTTAGAGATCACTAAAGTGTCTGACCTGCGGCATCCGGTCGACATCGCCGCATTGCCTCGGGGGGCTCCGAGCGGCTATGAATCCCGGCACGCTCCCTTTCGCCGCGTGCGCTTTTTCACCGTCTGCGCCAGCCGCCGGAGCTTTCATCATGCGCATCGAGAACGATCCGAAGCTCGACTTCCGCGACGTGCTGATCCGGCCGAAGCGCTCGACGCTCGGCAGCCGCGCCGAGGTCGACGTCAACCGGAGCTTCCGTTTCGCCCATACCGGCCGCGAATGGACGGGCTTTCCGCTGATCGCCGCCAATATGGACGTGGTCGGCACCATGGCGATGGCGCGCGCCTTGCTGAAGCACGGCGCCATGGTCGCGCTGCACAAGCATTACGACGCCGACGAACTGATCGCCTTCTTCAAGGAGCCGGGCTCGGCCAACGCCTTCTATTCGCTGGGCACGACCGATTCCGACCATGACAAGCTCAAGGCCGTCCATGCCAAGGCGCCGATCGACAAGATCTGCCTCGACGTCGCCAATGGCTACACCGAGAAATTCGTCGACACCGTCAAGGCGACGCGCGAGGCCTTCCCGAACGCCGCGATCATGGCCGGCAACGTCGTCACCGGCGACATGACGGAGGCGCTGATCCTGGCCGGCGCCGATATCGTCAAGGTCGGCATCGGCCCCGGCTCGGTCTGCACCACCCGCAAGATGACCGGCGTCGGCTATCCGCAGCTCTCGGCGATCATCGAATGCGCCGATGCGGCCCATGGCCTGAAGGGGCTGGTCTGCGGCGATGGCGGACTGACCGTGCCGGGCGACGTCGCCAAGGCCTATGGCGGCGGCTCCGATTTCGTGATGATGGGCGGCATGCTCGCCGGCCATGACGAATGCGAGGGCGAGATCCGCTACGAGACCCATGACGGCGAGAAGGTGCCGGTCGCGATGGTGTTCTACGGCATGTCCTCCGACACCGCGATGAAGCGGTATTCCGGCGGCGTTGCAAAGTACCGGGCTTCCGAGGGCAAGACCGTCGAGGTGCCTTATCGCGGCCCGGTCGAGGGCACGATGCAGGAGATCATGGGCGGGGTGCGCTCGGCGATGACCTATATCGGCGCCGTCAGGCTGAAGGAGATGCCGAAGCGCACCACCTTCATCATGGTCGGCAGCCAGCTCAACACCGTGTTCGGCAATTGAGCGAACCCGACGTCGCCATCATCGGCGCCGGCCCGGCGGGGTTGATCGCAGCCGAGCGGCTGGCTGAGGCCGGCCACAGCGTCGCGATCTACGAGCGGATGCCCTCGCCGGCGCGCAAATTCCTGCTCGCCGGCCGCGGCGGACTCAATCTGACGCATTCGGAGCCGCTCGACGCCCTTCTCGACCGCTATGGCGAAGCCCGCGCCTGGCTGGAGCCGGCGATCCGCGCCTTCCCGCCGCAGGCGCTGCGCGACTGGGCCGACGGGCTGGAAGCGCAGAGCTTCGTCGGTTCGAGCGGACGCGTCTTCCCCAAGGCGATGAAGGCCTCGCCGCTGCTGCGCGCCTGGCTGGCGCGGCTCGATGGGCTCGGCGTGAGGCTCCTGCCAGGGCGGCTTTGGACCGGTTGGGACGAAAACGGGGCACTGCGGTTTGCGCTTCGCGATGGCTCGATCGAAACCGTCCTTCCTGGCGCGACGCTGCTGGCGCTGGGCGGCGCGAGCTGGCCGCGACTCGGCTCGGATGGTTCCTGGGTCGAGCGGCTGGAACAGCAGGGCGTCACCATCGCTCCCTTGCGGCCCGCGAATGCCGGCTTCACCGTCGCCTGGTCGCCCGTGATGCGCGAGCGCTTCGCCGGGCAGCCGCTCAAGCGCATCGCGCTGAGCTTCGCCGGCCGACGCGTAATGGGCGAAGCGATGCTCGACGCTGATGGCATCGAGGGTGGGGCGATCTATGCGCTGTCGGGGCCGTTGCGCGAGGCGATCGATCGCGATGGCCATGCCGATCTCGCCATCGACCTGCGGCCCGACCTCGATGTCGGCGCGTTGTCCGCCCGCCTCGAACGCCGCCGCGCCGGCGAAACGCTGAGCAACCATCTGCGCAAAGCGGCCGGGCTGTCGCAGGTTGCGGTCGCGGTCCTGCGCGAAGCGGCGGGCGGCCTGCTCCCCGGCGAAGCTGGCGCGCTCGCCGCCCTGATCAAGGCGGCGCCGCTGCGGCTGACTGGAACGGCGCCGATCGCCCGCGCCATCTCAACGGCAGGCGGCATCGTCGCAGACGAGGTGGACGCGGATTTCATGCTGAAGCGCCTGCCCGGCGTCTTCGTCGCCGGCGAGATGCTCGACTGGGAGGCGCCGACCGGCGGCTATCTGCTGCAGGCCTGCTTCGCGACCGGCGTGGTAGCGGCGGAGGGGATCGGGCGGTTCCTCAACACGCGTCATGCTCGGGCTTGACCCGAGCATCTCAGGCCGAGTGAAACTCCAACCAGCACCTTCTCGTCCTGAGATTCTCGGATCTATGCTTCGCTCCGTCCGAGAATGACGGCTGATCAGTTCAGCCGCTTGAGCCTGTAGAGCGCTTCCAGCGCCTCGCGCGGCGTCATCTCGTCAGGGTCGAGCGTGCCAAGTTCCTCGCGCAGCTTGTCAGCTTCCAAAACTGCTGCAGCGGCCGGCGCCGGACGCCGCATCTGCACGGCAAAAAGCGGGAGGTCGTCGACCAAGGCCGCGACCGGCTTCTCGCGCTCGCTTTTCTCCAGTTCGCCGAGGATGGCGCGGGCCCGTTCGACCACGGCCGGCGGCAGGCCGGCGAGCTTTGCGACCTGGATGCCATAGGAGCGATCAGCCGCGCCGGGCACGACCTCGTGCAGGAAAATGACCTCGCCATTCCATTCGGTGACGCGCACGGTGGCGTTGACGACGCGGTCGAGCCGCTCTGCCAGCGCGGTCAGCTCGTGATAATGCGTGGCGAATAGCGCCCGGCAGCGATTGGCCTCGTGCAGATGCTCGATCGCCGCCCAGGCAATCGAGAGCCCGTCGAAGGTCGCGGTGCCCCGGCCGATCTCGTCGAGGATGACGAGAGCCCGTGGCCCGGCCTGATTGAGGATCGCGGCGGTCTCGACCATCTCGACCATGAAGGTCGAGCGGCCGCGAGCGAGATCGTCGGCAGCGCCGACACGCGAGAACAGCCGGTCGACCACGCCGATATGGGCGTTCTGCGCGGGCACGAAGGAGCCCATCTGGGCGAGCACGGCAATCAGCGCGTTCTGGCGCAGGAAGGTCGATTTACCCGCCATGTTCGGGCCGGTGATCAGGCAGATGCGGCCGTCCCGGCCTTGTGCGGCGGCGGACAATTCGCTGTCATTGGCGACGAAAGGCTGGCCCTGGCGCTTCAGCGCAGCCTCGACCACCGGGTGGCGGCCTGCCTTGATGGTAAAGGCGGCGCCATCGTCGATGATGGGACGCGTCCAGCCGGCATCGATTGCGAGCTCGGCCAGCGCCGCTGCGACATCGATCACTGCCAATGCCTGCGCCGCCGCCTTGATCGGTTCGGCCTGTGCGAGGACAGCCTCCGTCAGCACCGCGAAGACCGAGAGCTCGAGCTTCAGCGCCCGGTCCGCAGCGGAGGCGATCTTGGCCTCGAGCTCGCCGAGCTCGACCGAGGAGAAGCGCATCGCGTCCGACATGGTCTGGCGATGCACGAAGACGGCGCGCCAGGGCTCTCTCAGGAAGGTTTCTCCAACGGCCTGCGGCACCTCGACGAAGTAGCCGAGCATGGAGTTGTGCTTGATGCGCAGCGTCCGGCAGTCGGTCTCGGCGGCGTAGCGCGCCTGCAATTGCGCGATCACCTTGCGCGAATCGACCTGAAGCAGTCGGAGTTCGTCGAGCGCCGGATCGAAGCCTTCGCGCACGAAGCGACCATCGCGCTTCATGAGCGGCAACTCGTCGGCGAGCGTGGCGGACAGGCGGATGGCGAGATCGGGATCGGTGCGGCCGAGCGCAAGCGCCGCTTCGCGCAGTTCATCGGGCAGGTCACCCTGGCGCAGCAGCGCCGCGGCAACGCCGCGTCCCGCCTCCAGCCCGGCACCGAGCGCGGCCAGATCGCGCGGGCCGCCGCGGTCGAGCGAGAGCCGCGCCAGCGCGCGGGCGATGTCGGGCACGCGGGCGAGGTCGCGCCGCAGCGCCTCGCGCAGCGACGGCGTCTCGACCAGGAGCGTCACGGCATCGTGCCGCCGTCCGATCGCCGCCGGATCGGTCAGAGGCCCGGCCAGCCGCTCGGCGAGCAGGCGGCTGCCGCCCGGCGTCTCGGTGCGGTCGATGGTGGCGAGCAGGCTGCCGGTGCGCTCGCCTGCGAGCGTGCGGGTCAGTTCGAGATTGGCGCGGGTCGCCGCGTCGATCAGCATTGTCCCGCTCTGTCCCTCGCGAACGGGCGGCGACAAAGGCGGGCGGGCGCCGAGCTGGGTGCGCTCGACATAAGCGAGCGCAGCGGCCGCGGCGGCAACCTCGGCGCGGCTGAAGGCGCCGAAGGCATCGAGCGTGGCGACGCCGAAGAATTCCTTCAGCCGGCGCTCGCCGGAGGCCGGATCGAGCCCCTCGCGCGCCAGCGGCGTCACGGGAGCCGCGACGTCGCGCCAGAATTCCTTCAACTCGGGATCGTCATGGATCGCGTCGGGACAGACGATCTCGCGCGGCTCCAGGCGGGCGAGCTCGACAGCGAGCCCGCGTTGGTCGGTTTCCAGCACCGCAAATCGGCCGGTCGAGATGTCGACCGCCGCGATGCCATAAGCGAAGACCTCGTCCGAGAGCCGGCGCCTGGCAACCGCGACGAGCAGGCTTGCCCGACCGGGATCAAGCAGACGCTCCTCGGTGATCGTGCCGGGCGTGACCAGGCGGACGACGTCGCGCTTCACCACCGACTTGGCGCCGCGCTTCCTGGCTTCCGCCGGATCCTCGGTCTGCTCGCAGACCGCGACGCGGTGGCCGGCGGCGATCAGCTTCTGCAGATAGTCGTCGGCGCGCTCGACCGGCACGCCGCACATGGCGATGTCCTCGCCGAGATGCTTGCCGCGCTTGGTCAGCACGATGCCGAGCGTGCGCGAGGCGATCTCGGCGTCCTGGAAGAACAATTCGTAGAAATCGCCCATCCGGTAGAACAGCAGGCAATCGGGATTGTTGGCCTTGATCTCGACGTACTGCGCCATCATCGGCGTGACGCGGCCGAGATCGGCCGTGCCGGCGGAGCGGGCTTCCGCAACATCGCTTGGGGTGGTGTGGCGCATGGGGCGGGCACGCTAGCAAATCGCGCCGGCAAGGCCATCCGTTAGGATGGCTTTCAACAAATTAAAGCAGCCTCATCGGGCCGTTCCCGGCCAAGGGCCCGCCATGTCGCTGTTCATCAACCTGATCGAGAGCCTGTCCTTCCTGCTGCTGGCGGCCCTGATCCTGACGGCGGCCGCCACGTGGATCGATCAGCGTCCGCTGCTGCGCCAGCTCGTCGTCGGCGTGCTCTTCGCCGCGGGGGCGCTGTGCAGCATGGCCAATCCGTTCGTCATCCAGCCCGGGCTGGTCGTCGATTCGCGCAACACCTTCGCGATCCTGGCAGGCCCGATCGGCGGGCCGCTGGCCGCATTGCTGACTGCTGTCCCCCTCGCCGCTGCGCGCTACAATCTGGGCGGTGTCGGGATGCCGACCGGGATCGCCGGCATCGTCCTGCACGCCGTTGCCGGCGTGATCTACGCCGCCTGGCTCGGCCGGCAGAAGCGCTCGCTGACGCTGCGCGACCTCGTCCTGCTCAGCCTGATCAGCGCCGGCTGTCTCATCGCCTCGAACGTCTTCATGCCGAACTGGCCTGCGGCGGAACGCTTCCTGCGCGAGGCTGTGCCGATCATGATCGTGGTCAGCACGATCGGCACCATCCTGGTCGGGCTCGTCCTCAGCAACGACCGCGACCGGCGCGAGACGTCCTACCGCCTGCGTACGCTGATCCAGCGCGCGCCCGGCACCCTCTACCAGCGTGTCGTGTCACCCGATGGTTCGCTGCGCTATCAGTTCGCATCCTTCGCCATCGACAAACTCCTGGGCGTGACCAAGGAGGAGGTCGAGCGCGACCCCGAAGCCTGGCTCGGCAAGATGCTGCCGGAGGATCGGCAGCGTTTCGAGGCCGCGCGCGCCGCTCTGACAGCCCTGGACGACGTCTGGCGCTTCGAGGCGCGCTATGCCGCGCCCGATGGCGGCATCGTCTGGCTGCGCAGCGAGGCGACGATGCGTCGCCTGTCCGATGGGACGGCGATCTGGGATGGCATCCTGCTTGACGTCACGCCCGAGAAGACACTGGAGACCCGCCGGGACGAGATCGAGACCTTGCGCCGCGCGGCGCTCGAGGAGCTGGCCGTAAATCTCGAGGTGACAGTGGGCAAGGCATTGCGCCGGGTCGGCGATTCGGCGCGCGGCATGCACGAGGCGGCGCGCGGCATGGCAGCGAACGCCGACCGTACCACCTTGCGGGCAGGCGAAGCGACGCAACAGGCGGAGCTCGCCTCGCAACGCGTCGGCAGCGTCGCCCACGCGGCCGAGCGGATCGACGCCTCGATCCGCGAATTGACGCGCCAGACCGACCTCGCCGCCGAGACCGCGCGGCAGGCGGCGAACCATGTCCGCTCGACCAGAACCGACGTCGACGGGCTCGCGGTTGCCGCCGACAAGGTCGGGGCCGTGCTCGCCTTCATCGAAGACATCGCGGTCCGCACCAATCTGCTCGCTCTCAACGCGACGATCGAGGCAGCACGCGCCGGGGTTGCCGGCCGCGGCTTTGCCGTGGTCGCCGGCGAGGTCAAGAACCTCGCCGAGCAGACCCAACAGGCGACGCAGAACATCGGCGCCACACTGCAGGAGATCCGGGGCGCTGCCGCGGCCGTCGCCAATGCCGTCGGACAGATCGAAGGCACGATGGGGACGATCGAGACGACCTCGGACGCGATTGCGCAGGTCGTGACCAGTCAGGGCACAATCGCCTCTGGCATCGCGCTCGACGCCCAGGCCGTGGCAGGCTCGGCCGCCACCGTCACGGAGAACGTCGCCGGAGCCGGGGGCGAGGCCCGCGCGACCGGCGAGGCCGCCGCCCGTGTCGTCGAGGCGGCGCGTCTGGTCAGCGAGCAGGCGGTCGAGCTCGACCGCTATGTCGGCGACTGCGTCGGGCGCATGCGCGCCGGCCTCTGACGCTCCCGCTCCCGTCCCGACCCCCGCCGCCACAGTAAAGGTGCTGTCGCGCAATCGCGCCTTGTCGAGGAAAGCGGCGCTACCCTATGGTCGGCTCCCCCGAGGAAACGCCTTTGAAAAAGAACAAGCGCATGAACGATCGCTCCCCGCCGCCCAAGCGCACCCGTCCGACCTTCACCGACCAGGAGGCGCTGCTCTTCCACTCGCAGGGGCGGCCAGGCAAGCTCGAGATCATTCCAACCGTGCCGATGGCGACGCAGCGCGACCTGTCACTGGCCTATTCGCCCGGTGTCGCGGTGCCGGTTCTGGCGATCGCCGAGGACCCCAGCCGCGCCTATGACTACACCGCGCGCGCCAATCTCGTCGCGGTGATCACGAACGGTACCGCCATCCTCGGCCTCGGCAATCTCGGCGCACTCGCCTCCAAGCCGGTGATGGAAGGCAAGTCGATCCTGTTCAAGCGTTTCGCCGATGTCGATTCGATCGATCTCGAGGTCGACACCGAGGATGCCGACAAGTTCATCGAGGCCGTGCGCTATCTCGGCCCGTCCTTCGGCGGCATCAACCTCGAGGACATCAAGGCGCCGGAATGCTTCATCATCGAGCAGCGCCTGCGCGAACTGATGGACATCCCGGTCTTCCATGACGACCAGCATGGCACCGCGATCATCGCCGCCGCCGGCCTGATCAACGCGCTCGACCTGACGGAGCGCGACGTCAAGACGACGAAGCTCGTCATCAACGGCGCCGGCGCCGCCGCCATCGCCTGCATCGAACTGCTCAAGGCGATGGGCTTCAAGCCCGACAACGTCATCCTCTGCGACACCAAGGGCGTGATCTACCAGGGCCGCACCGAGGGCATGAACCAGTGGAAATCAGCCCATGCGGCGATCACTGACCGGCGCACGCTGGCGCAGGCGTTGGAAGGGGCCGACGCCTTCTTCGGCCTGTCGCAGAAGGGCGCAGTGACCCCGGAGATGGTCGCCTCGATGGCGGCGAACCCGATCATCTTCGCCATGGCCAATCCCGATCCGGAGATCACGCCGGAAGAGGTGCACGCCATTCGCGACGACGCGATCATGGCGACCGGGCGCTCGGACTATCCGAACCAGGTCAACAATGTGCTCGGCTTCCCCTTCATCTTCCGTGGCGCGCTCGATGTCCGCGCCACCACGATCAACATGGAGATGAAGATCGCCGCAGCCGAGGCGCTGGCCTCGCTGGCGCGCGAGGACGTCCCCGACGAGGTCGCCGCCGCCTATCAGGGCGCGCGCCCGCGCTATGGTAAGGATTACATTATCCCGGTGCCGTTCGATCCCCGGCTGATCCATGTCGTGCCGATGGCGGTCGCCAAGGCGGCGATGGACACCGGCGTCGCCGGCAAGCCGATCGTCGACACCGGCGCCTACAAGGCGCAGCTCTCGGCCCGGCGCGACCCAGTCACCGGCACGCTCAACCGCATCTTCGAGCGCGTCCGGCGCTATCCCAAGCGCGTCGTCTTCGCCGAGGGCGAGGAGGAGCAGGTCATCCGCGCCGCAGCGTCCTTCGTCAATCAGGAGCTCGGCAAGGCGATCCTGGTCGGGCGCGAGGAGCGCATCAACGAGACGGCAGAGCATCTCGGCGTCGACCTCGCCGCCAAGGGCATCGAGGTCCAGAACGCGAGGCTCTCGCACCGCAACTCGGCCTATGCGCAGTACCTCTACGAGCGGCTGCAGCGGCACGGCTATCTGTTCCGCGACTGCCAGCGCCTGATCAACCAGGATCGCAACCATTTCGCCGCCGCCATGGTCGCGCTCGGCGATGCCGACGCGATGGTCACCGGCGTCACGCGCAACTACTCGATCGCGCTGGAGGAGGTCCGCCGCGTCATCGACGACCGGCCGGGCCACCGCCTGATCGGCGTCTCGATCGCGATCACGCGCGGGCGGACCGTGCTGGTCGCCGACACCGCGATCACCGAGATGCCGACGGCGCAGGAGCTCTCCGAGATCGCGATCGAGGCCGCCGGCGTCGCGCGTCGCCTCGGCTACGAGCCGAAGGTCGCGATGCTCGCCTTCTCGACCTTCGGCCATCCGGCGGGGGAGCGCTCGGAAAAGGTGCGCGATGCCGTGACGATCCTCGACGGCCAGCGCGTCGATTTCGAGTATGATGGCGAGATGGCCGCCGACGTCGCGCTCAATCGCGATCTCATGGCGCAGTATCCGTTCTGCCGCCTGACCGGGCCGGCGAACGTCCTGATCATGCCGGCGTTCCACTCGGCCTCGATCTCGACCAAGATGCTGCAGGAACTCGGTGGCGCGACCGTGATCGGCCCGCTGCTGGTCGGCCTCGACAAGCCTGTGCAGATCGTGCCGCTCGGCGCCAAGGATTCCGACATCGTCAACATGGCGGCGCTGGCGGCGTTCAATATCGGCGGGTGAAATCCCCGTCATGCTCGGCGAAGACCCGAGCATCTCAGGACAAAAAAGGGCGCCCTTGAAGGGGCGCCTCATCCTGCCGGAGATTCTCGGCTCTCCGCTGCGCGTCGGCCGAGAATGACGCTCCTAGGGGCGTCAGTTCGTCCGCGGGCCGAGATCGCGCGGGGCCGCGTTGACGGTGACGATCTGGCCGTTGCGCAATTCGAGCACGGCAAGACCGCGCTCGTTCAGCCCATCGGGACGGAAGCGGAAGACGCCATCCGCGCCGGCAAAGCCCGAGGCATTGGTCAGTACGGTTTCGGAGAAGCGCTGGCTGCCCTGGGTCCGGGCGAGCGCGGCGGCCAGCGAGACCGCATCGTAGGACAGCGTCGCAGTGCGCGTCGGAGCGCTGTTGAAGCGCTTCTGGTAGCGGCCGGAGAAAGCGTTGAAGCCGGCGGTGTCGGGCGAGGCGAACCAGCCGCCCTGGATGGCCGGGACGCGCGCGACATTGGCGTCGTTCCAGACGCCGGTGCCGAGCGGCTTGACCTTGGCCGGGTCATAGCCGGCCTGCTGCAAGACGAGGCCGAGGGTCGGCATCGCCGCGGCATCGGCGGGCACGAACAACGCATCCGCCTGCTGCAGCGCTGGCACGAGGCGGGTGGCGGCGGCGCGCATGCTGTTCTGGTCGGAGCCGAAGCGCTCGATCACGACGACGCGGGCGCCGCGATTGGCCACCGCCTGCTGGAAGGCGCCTTCGACGACCTTGCCATAGGCGGTCTCGGGCACCAGTGCGGCGAAGGATTTGCGCCCCTGCGCCGAGGCATAGGCGATGACGCGGTTGACGTCGTTCTCGGGCGGAAAGGAGAGCAGATAGATGCCGCGAGAGGCGACGTTGCTGTCGCTGGAAAAAGCCATCACCGGCTTGCCGGCACCGCGGGCGACCTGACCGACGGCCTGTACGGACGGCGCAAAGAGCGGTCCGATGATCAGCTCGGCCCCCTCGCGGAGGGCCTCCTGCGCCGCGGCCTGGGCGCCGTCCGGCGTGCCGCGATCATCCTTGACCAGCAGGGTGAGGTCGGCGCCGGGGAATTCTGCGAGCGCCATCTCGGCGGCGTTCTTGAGCGAGTTGCCGACGGTCGCGCCCGAGCCCTCGGCGGTCAGCGGCAGGATCAACCCGACCTTGACCGAGCCGGTGCCGATGGTCGGACCGCTGGGCTGAGCGCCACCGCCCTGCGGCGTCGCCGTGCTGTCGAAGCCGGGCAGGCCGCCGGTTCCGCCGGTGCAGGCAGAAAGCACGGCGCCAACGCCGGATAGCAGGATCAGTCGGCGGCTCGGCGGGACGAGGAGCTTCAAGTGACGCGACACGGTTTTCGTCTCCACTCCTCGGCGAGGCGCAAGGCAAGCTCACACCAGCTGAATGTCTTGTCCCGAACCGTGAACAAGTCCTGCCAGTGAGCGAAGCTATTTTCAAGTTGTTAACTCTAGGTTGCCGGGCCGGCGGTGGCATCTTGCCGATCGCTGTGGCAGTTTCGCCGCCATGTCCGGCCCGATATCCGCCCCGCCCGCTACTGGTCGCGCCCTGAGCTATACGGCCTTCGGGCTCCGGGCCGAGGCCGAGCCGCTCGCGCCCGGCCTCCACATCGTCGCGACGCCGATCGGCAATCTGAAGGATATTTCCTTCCGGGCGCTGTCGACGCTCGCCGCCGCCGATGCCGTGCTGGCCGAGGATACCAGGACCTCGAAGACCCTGCTGGCGCATTACGGCATCGCGACGCCGCTCCTGCCCTATCACGAGCACAACGCGGCGCAGATGCGCCCGAAGATCCTGGAAAAGCTGCGCCAGGGCGGCAAGCTGGCGCTGATCTCGGATGCGGGCACGCCGCTGGTCTCCGACCCCGGCTACAAGCTCGTCGCCGAGGTGGTTGGCGAGGGTCTGCCGGTCACCGGTATTCCCGGTCCATCCGCCGTGCTGGCGGCGCTCGTGCTCGCCGGGCTACCGACCGATCGCTTCTTCTTCGAGGGTTTTTTGCCGCCGAAGAGCGCCGGCCGTAAAGCCCGGCTGACCGAGCTTGCCGCCATTCCCGGCACGCTCGTCTTCTTCGAATCGCCGCGCCGGCTTGCAGAAATGCTGTCCGACGCCGGCGCAGTACTGGGCGCCCGTCCGGGCGCGGTCGCGCGCGAATTGACCAAGTATTACGAGAACGTCCGCCGGGGCTCCTTGCCCGAACTTGCAGCGCATTACGCCGAGGCCGAAGAGGCGCGCGGCGAGATCGTCGTGCTGATCGGCCCGCCCGACGCCTCCGCCGCGGCCGCGCAGGGCGACACGCTCGATGAGGCGCTGCGTGCGGCACTCGAAAAAGTCTCGCTTAAGGAGGCGGTGGCACAGGTGGCGGCCGCAAGCGGGCAGCCGCGCCGCGTGGTCTATGCCCGCGCCCTCGAATTGACCCGTACGCCATGAGCGAGGCTCTGCGCAGCCGGCGCGCGCGCCATTCCGGCCTCGCCGGCCGCCGCGGCGAATGGCTCGCCGTCGCCTTCCTCACCATCAAGGGCTATCGCCTGCTGCAACGGCGCTTCGGCGGCAAGGGCGGCGAGATCGATCTGATCATGGCGCGCGGCAGCGATATCGTCTTCGTCGAGGTCAAGGCGCGCGCATCGCTCGACGATGCGGCCATGGCGATCACGCCGGACAAGCGCCGGCTGATCGAAGCGCGCATCAGGCAATGGCTGGCGCGCAATCCCTGGGCGATGCAGCGGAATCTTCGGGCCGATGCCGTCTTCCTCGCGCCCTGGCGCCTGCCCCGCCATGTTCCCCGCGTGTTCGAGCTCGTGCTCTGACGCAAGGCTGGGGCTCTTGCGCTGCCGCTGTGGCGCAGCCGATATAACGGCCGCAACCGGAGCTCTTGCCCATGCCGCTGAATGTCGCCATCCAGATGGACCCGATCGAGAAGGTCCGCATCGCCGGCGACACCGGCTTTTCACTGATGCTGGAGGCGCAGGCGCGCGGGCACAAGCTCTTCACCTACACGCCCGACAAGCTGACCCTGCGCGACGGCAAGGTCACGGCCGTGATCAATCCGGTCGAGGTGCGGGACGTCGAAGGTGACCATTATACGCTGGGCAAGCCCGAGCGTACCGATCTCTCGACGCTGGATGTGGTGCTGCTGCGCCAGGACCCGCCTTTCGACATGGCCTATGTCTCCTCGACGCATATGCTCGAGCGCATCCATCCGAAGACGCTGGTGGTCAACGATCCCACCGAGGTCCGCAACGCCCCGGAAAAGCTCTTCGTCACGCATTTCCCCGAGCTGATGCCGCCGACGCTGATCACGCGCGACCGCGCCGAGATCGAGGCCTTCCGCGAGGAGTTCGGCGATATCGTCATGAAGCCGCTCTACGGCCATGGCGGCGCGACCGTGTTCAAGACCGGCAAGGGCGACCCGAATTTCGGCTCGCTCTATGACCTGTTCTCCAACCTCTTCCGCGAGCCCTGGGTGGTTCAGGCCTTCCTGAAGGAGGTTTCGGAAGGCGACAAGCGCATCATCCTGATCGACGGCAAGGCGGCGGGCGCGGTCAACCGGGTGCCGGCGGTTGGCGATCTGCGCGCCAACATGGTGCGCGGCGGCGCGGCCAAGCCGACGGATCTGTCGAAGCGCGAGCTCGAAATCTGCGAGCGCATCGGCCCGGCCCTGAGGGAGCGCGGCCTGCTGCTCGTCGGCATCGACGTGATCGGCGGCAAGCTGACCGAGATCAACGTCACCGCCCCGACCGGCGTGCGCGCCATCAAGAAGCTCGGCGGTCCCGATCTGGCGGCGCAGCTCTGGGACGTGATCGACGCGAAGCGGGCGGCCAAATAGCTCAGGCGGCGACGCCAGCTTCCGTCCCGTTCAGCGGATTGTCCGGGTCCCAGCCGTATTTCATCGTCTCGAAGCGCATCGCCATCGCGTCGACCAGCAGGAGCTTGCCAACCAGCGGCTCGCCGAAGCCGGTGATCGCGCGGATCACCTCCAGCGCCATCAGCGAGCCCATCACGCCGGCGAGCGCGCCGAGCACGCCGGCCTCCGCGCAGGGCGCGACCGTGCCGGGCGGCGGCTCCTGCGGGAACAGGCAGCGATAGGTCGGATTGGGCCGGCCGTCCGAGCCTGTCTCATGCGCCCTTATGGTCGTCAGCGAGCCGTCGAAGCGACCGAGCGCCGCCGTCACCAGCGGCTTCTTCTCGTGGAAGCAGGCATCTGAGACAGCATAGCGCGTCGCGAAATTATCCGAGCCGTCGGCGACGACATCATAGAACGCAACCAGCGCCCGCGCATTATGGGGGTCGATCCGGGTGACGTATTCCTCGATCTCGACCCGCGGGTTGAGCCGCGTGATGAAGTTGGCCGCGGCGACCACCTTGCGCGCCCCGATATCCTCCGCCCCGAAGATGATCTGCCGCTGCAGGTTCGAGAGCGAGACGTGGTCGTCGTCGACGATACCGATCGTGCCGACGCCGGCCGCCGCCAGATAGGGGATCAGCGGCGCTCCCAGCCCGCCCGCGCCGATGACCAGAACCCGGGCACGCTTGAGCTTGGCCTGGCCGGGGCCGCCGATCTCCGGCAGCACCAGATGGCGGGCATAGCGCTCGATCTCGGCCTCGTTCAGCGTCATGGCGGCAAGCTAGGCTGAACTGCTCACGCCAGCAATCGGGTGCGATGCCGGTGCAGGAAGCGGGTGTCTGCACCGCTGCGTAGCTGCGACGAAAGGATCCGACAGTCTCGAACGAACAACAAAGGTTCAAACATGACAGCTCTCACCAACAAGGTCGCGATCGTGACCGGCGCCAGCTCCGGCATCGGCCGGGCGGCGGCGCTGCTTTTCGCCGCTGAAGGCGCCAGGCTCGTGATCACGGCGCGGCGGCAGGCCGAGCTCGACAAGCTCGTCGCCGAGATCAAGGCGGCCGGCGGCGAAGCGGTGGCGATCGCCGGCGACATTCGCGAGGAGGCGCTGGCGCAGCGCCTGGTCGAAACAGCCACCGAAACCTTCGGCGGGCTCGATATCGCCTTCAACAATGCCGGCACGGTCGGCGATCTCGGACCGATCGGTCAGATGACGAGCGAGAGCTGGCGCGCGCTGATCGAGACCAACCTGACCAGTGCCTTCCTCGGCGCGAAGTACCAGGCGCCGGCGCTCGAGGTCCGCGGCGGCGGCTCGCTGATCTTTACCGCGAGCTTCGTCGGCTACACCGCCGGGCTCGCCGGCATGTCGGCCTATGCGGCGAGCAAGGCCGGACAGATCGGCCTTGTGAAAGCGCTCGCAGCCGAGCTGGGCGGCAAGCGCATCCGGGTCAACGCCCTGCTGCCCGGTGGCACCGACACGCCGGCGAGCATCACGAACGACCCTGCCTCGGGCCCGGAGGTCACCGCCTTCGTCGAGGGCATGCATGCGCTCAAGCGCATGGCGCAGCCGGAGGAGATCGCCCGCGCCGCCCTATTCCTCGCCTCGGACGCGTCGAGCTTCGTCACCGGCACGGCCTTCCTCGCCGATGGCGGTGTCTCGATCCAGCGCGGCTGAGAGGACCGTTCATATGTGACATATATCGCCAAGCGGGCTCTCCAGCCCGCTTGGCCCCGTCGGCAAGCCGTGCCATCGTGATCATAGGCAGGGATGGGGCAACCATTCCGCGCGTGACAGGGGAACGGCTCGATGCAACTGAAATCTCTCGCGCTCGCGCTGGCGGGCGTCGCCCTTTCGGCCATGACGGCCATGGCCCAGACCGCGATCAAGCCGGCGATCGTCTATGACAAGGGCGGCAAGTTCGACAAATCCTTCAATGAGGGCGTTTTCGTCGGGGCCGAGAAGTTCAAGGCCGAGACCGGCGTCGAGTTCCGCGATTTCGAGCCGACCAACGACGCCCAGATCGAGCAGGCGCTACGCCGCTTCGCCCGCGACGGCCATTCGCCGATCATCGCCGTCGGCTTCTCGCAGGCGACCGCACTGCAGAAGGTCGCGGCTGAGTTCCCGAACCTGAAGTTCACCATCATCGACATGGTGGTCGAGCTGCCGAACGTGCAGTCGGTCGTCTTCAAGGAGCATGAGGCCTCCTATCTCGTTGGCCTCATCGCCAGCCTCGCCTCGAAGTCCGGCAAGGTCGGCTTCGTCGGCGGCATGGACATTCCGCTGATCCGCAAATTCGCCTGCGGCTATGTCCAGGGCGTGAAGGCCGGCAAGAAGGACGCCGAGATCTTCCAGAACATGACCGGCTCGACCCCGGCCGCCTGGAACGACCCGGTCAAGGGCGGCGAGCTCGCCAAGTCGCAGATCGACCGCGGCGCCGACGTGATCTACCACGCCGCCGGCGGCACCGGCATCGGCGTGCTGCGCGCCGCCGCCGACGCCGGCAAACTCGGCATCGGCGTCGATTCGAACCAGAACATGCTCCATCCCGGCAAGGTGCTGACCTCGATGCTGAAGCGCGTCGACGTCGCCGCCTATACCTCGTTCAAGGCGGCGCGCGACGGCAACTGGAAGCCGGGCGTCTCGGTGCTCGGGCTGAAGGAAGAGGGCGTCGGCTGGGCCCTCGACGACAACAACAAGGCGCTGATCACGCCCGAGATGAAGGCGGCCGCCGACAAGGCCCGCGCCGACATCATCGCCGGCACGGTCAAGGTCCACGACTACATGTCGGATTCCAAGTGCACGATGTGAGAGTAGAACAGTCCGCACCGGAACGAGATGAAGCGCGGGGAACCCTTCTCCCGTATGGGAGAAGGGCAGGGATGAGGGCCTGCCCTATCCAATTAAGGTCGCAGCGGCGCCGTTGCGTTTCCTATTGCACCGGCGGTCCCTCACCCCTACCCCTCTCCCATCCGGGAGAGGGGTTCTGCGTCGCGGTTCCCGCGTCATGACGGCAACAGCACTCCCCCCTGCGATCGAGCTGACCGGGATCAGCAAGAGTTTCGGCCCGGTCAAGGCCAACAAGGACGTGTCACTCACCGTCGCCGCCAGCTCGATCCACGGCATCGTCGGCGAGAACGGCGCCGGCAAGTCGACGCTGATGTCGATCCTCTACGGCTTCTACGAGGCCGATGCCGGCGAGATCCGGGTGCGCGGCGAAGCGCGGCGCATCCGCTCCTCCTCGGAGGCGATCGCCGCTGGGATCGGCATGGTCCATCAGCATTTCATGCTGGTGGAACCGCTCAGCGTGGTCGAGAACATCGTGCTCGGTGCCGAGGGTGCGGCGCTGCTCAAGGGCGGCATTGCCAAGGCGCGGGCGGAGCTGGCGCGGCTCTCCCAGGAATACGGCCTCGCCATCGATCCCGATGCGATCGTAGGTACGCTCTCGGTCGGCCTGCAGCAGCGCGTCGAGATCCTGAAGGCGCTCTATCGCGGCGCGCAGGTGCTGATCCTCGATGAGCCTACCGCTGTGCTGACCCCGGCCGAGGCCGACCAGCTCTTCGAATTGCTCAGGGCGCTGAAGGCGCAAGGCAAGACGGTCATCCTGATCACCCACAAGCTGCGCGAGATCATGGCGGTGACCGACCGCGTCTCGGTGATGCGGCGCGGCGAGATGGTCGCCCATGTTGAGACGGAACGGACCTCCCCGGCCGAGCTCGCCGAGGCGATGGTCGGCCGGCGCGTGCTGCTGCGCGTCGAAAAGAGCCCGCGCCAGCGCGGCGCGCCGGTGCTCGAAGCAGCCGGCCTGACGGTGGTCGACGAGCGCGGCTGCGAAACGCTGCGGGACGCGTCTCTCACTCTGCATAAAGGCGAGATCGTCGGCATCGCCGGTGTCGCCGGCAACGGCCAGAGCGAGTTGCTCGACGTGCTCGCCGGGCTGACCCAGCCGGCACGCGGGGTGATCCGGCTCGGCGGGACAATCCTCAACGCCGCCGACCGCAACCCGGCCAATCTGCGCCGGCTCGGCCTGATGCATATCCCCGAGGACCGCTTGCGGACCGGCCTCGTCACCGCCTTCGCCGCGGCCGAGAACGCCATCCTCGGCTATCATGACGACCCGGCCTTCGGACGCGGCCCCTTCCTGTCGCCGACGCTGATCGAGCAGCATGCCCGTGCCGGCATGCAGGATTACGATGTCCGGCCGGTCGACCCTACCTTGAAGACGGCGAAGTTCTCCGGCGGCAACCAGCAGAAGATCGTGCTCGCCCGCGAGATCGAGCGGGCGCCGAAGGTGCTGCTCGTCGGCCAGCCGACGCGCGGCGTCGATATCGGCGCGATCGAGTTCATCCATCGCCGCCTGATCGCGCTGCGCGATGCCGGCGTCGCGATCCTGCTCGTCTCGGTCGAGCTGGAAGAGGTGATGGCGCTCTCCGACCGGATCCTGGCGCTTTGCGGCGGCCAGATCACCGGCGAGCGCGAGGCGACCACGACCGACGAGCGCGATCTCGGCCTGCTGATGGCCGGCGTCAGCGAGCGGGCAGCATGAGCGCCGCCCCGCTCGACCTGCCTCGCTGGGCCGACACCGCGCTGGTCCCGCTGGTCTCGGTCGCCGCGGCCCTTGTTGTCGCCGGGCTCGTCGTGCTTTCGATCGGGGAAAGCCCGCTAGAGGCGACGGCGCTGCTGCTGAAGGGCTCGCTCGGCAGCCTGGAGGGGCTCGGCTTCACGCTCTACTACACCACCAATTTCATCTTCACCGGGCTCGCCGTCGCGGTCGCCTTTCATGCCGGCCTGTTCAATATCGGTGGCGAGGGCCAGGCCACCATCGCCGGCATCTTCGCCGCGATCGCCTGCCTCTGGCTCGCGCCGCTGCCGGGCGTCCTGCTCATGCCGCTCGCCATTCTCGCCGCGGCTGCAGGCGGGGCGCTCTGGGCCTTCATCCCCGGCTATCTGCAGGCGACGCGCGGCAGCCATGTCGTGATCACCACGATCATGTTCAACTTCATCGCGGCGACGTTGATCGTCTATCTCCTGGTCGAGGTGATGGGAAAAGCGGGCTCGATGCAGCCGGAGACCCCGGATTTCCCGAAGCAGGCGGTGCTGACGCCGATCCACGAGCTGCTTGGCGCCTTCGGGCTGAAACTGCCCTCGACGCCGCTCAACACCTCGTTTCTGCTGGCGCTCGCTTCTCTCGTCGCGGTCTGGGCGCTGATCTATCGCTCCAGGCTCGGCTATGCGATCCGCACCGTCGGCGCCAATCCGCGCGCCGCCGCCTATGCCGGCATCTCGCCGGCGCGGATCACCATGGTCGCGATGGCGCTCTCAGGTGCGCTCGCCGGCGGGCTCGCGGTCAACGAGGCGATGGGCGTGCAGCACCGGTTGGTGCTCGATTTCACCGCCGGCTACGGCTTCGTCGGCATCGCGGTCGCGCTGATGGGGCGCGGGCACCCGGTCGGTGTCGGCCTCGCCGCTTTGCTCTTCGGCGTGCTCTACCAGGGCGGAGCCGAGCTCTCCTTCGACAAGCCGACCATCACCCGCGACATGGTCGTGGTCATCGGCGGCATCGTCATCCTCTTCGCCGGCGCGCTCGACGGGCTGTTCCGGCGGCTCGTTGCCGGTGTGCTCAATTTCGGGCGTGGAGGCTAGGCGATGGAGATCGTCCAGACGCTCGCCGTCATCCTCGATTCGACGATCAGGCTGTCGATCCCGCTGCTTTGCGCGGCGCTGGCCGGGCTCTGGTCGGAGCGCTCCGGCGTCGTCGACATCGGCCTCGAAGGCAAGATGCTGATCGCCGCCTTCGCCTCGGCCGTCGTCGCCTACCATAGCGGCTCGGCTTGGGCGGGGCTCGGGGCCGGCATCCTCGCCGCGATCGCGCTCTCGCTGGTACACGGCTTTGCCGCGATCACCTGGCGCGGCAACCAGATCGTCTCCGGTGTCGCGATCAACATGCTGGCGGTCGGGCTTACCGCCATCCTCGGCAATGCCTGGTACGGCCAAGGCGGACGCACGCCGAACCTCGAAGGCGCGGCGCGCTTCCCCGAGATCGACCTGCCTCTGGTCGGGGAGATCAAGGGCATCCCGGTCCTCGGCCCGATCTACGACATCGCGATCTCCGGCCATGCCGCGCCGGTCTACCTCGCCGTGCTCGCGCTCGTGCTAACGGCGCTGACGCTGAAGCACACGCGCTTTGGCCTGCGTCTGCGCGCCGTCGGCGAGAACCCGGCCGCGGTCGACACCGCCGGCGTCTCGGTCGCCGGTCTGCGCTATGCGGCGGTGATCATCTGCGGCGCGCTCTGCGGGCTGGGCGGCACCTATCTCGCCGTCTCGCAATCGGCGGGCTTCCTGCCGCAGATGACCGCCGGCAAGGGCTTCATCGCGCTCGCCGCCGTGATCTTCGCCAATTGGCGGCCCTGGCCGGCCCTGTTCGCCTGCCTGCTCTTCGGCCTGCTCGATGCGGTCGCGATAAGACTGCAAGGTGTCAGCCTGCCCGGCATCGGCCTGGTGCCGGTTCAGGCGATCCAGGCCCTGCCCTATGTGATGACGGTGGTGCTGCTCGCCGGTTTCATCGGCAGGGCGACGCCGCCGAAGGCCTCCGGCCTGCCTTATGTGAAAGAACGCTGAGTGTCAGCCGAACCCGATCTCGACGCTCTCTTCACCGCTGCCCTGGCTGCGCAGCAACGAGCCTATGCGCCCTATTCGCGCTTCAAGGTCGGCGCGGCCATCCTGGCCGATGACGGCGCGGTCTATCCCGGCTGCAATGTCGAGAATGCCGCCTATCCTGTCGGTGCCTGCGCCGAGGCCGGCGCGATTTCGGCAATGGTCGCGGGCGGGGCGCGCGCCATCCGCGCCATCCTCGTCATCGGCGATGGAACCGAGTTGGTGACGCCCTGCGGCGCCTGCCGCCAGCGCATCCGCGAATTCGCCCAACCGGAGACGCCGATCGTCATCGCCGGAGCCGAAGGCATCCGCGCACGCTTTTCGCTGGCCGAGCTGTTGCCAGCCTCGTTCGGACCGGCCAATTTGCCGACCTGATTTGCGGGCGCCGCCCAGGCGACCCGATGAGCGCGGACAACGCGCCAATGGAGCAGACAACATGGCGGCGGATGCGCTTTTCGACCAAGCGGCATCGGTACTGATCGATCGTGGCATCGATGGCGGCATCGACTGCGCCATCGTGCTCGGCACCGGGCTTGGACGCATCATCGACGACATGGTCGAGCCGATCTCGATCCCCTTCGAGGAGATTCCCGGCTTCCCGAAGGGCTCGGTCTCAGGTCACGCCAAGCGGCTGAGCTATGGCGTGCTGCACGGCAAGCGCGTGCTGGTCTTCGAGGGGCGCGCGCATTTCTACGAAACCGGCGACCCCGCCATCATGCGTGTGCCGCTCGGCATGCTCGCCGCCTTCGGCTCGCCGCCGCTGGTGCTCACCAACGCCGCCGGCTCGCTGCGGCCCGATTTGCGGCCCGGCAGCCTTGCGCTGATCACCGACCATATCAACTTCAACGCCCCCAACCCATTGGTCGGCGATACCGGCGACGGCCGCTTCGTGCCGATGATCGACGCCTATGACCCGCATCTGCGCGCCCGCCTGAAGAAGGCCGCCGCCGCCAGCGGCGCCAATATGGGCGAGGGTGTCTACATGTGGTTCTCCGGGCCGAGCTTCGAGACACCAGCCGAGATCAAGATGGCCAAGATGCTCGGCGCCGATCTCGTCGGCATGTCGACCGTGCCGGAGGTGATCCTGGCGCGGCGCTACGGGCTGCGCGTCGCCGGCATCTCGATCGTCACCAATATGGGCGCCGGCATCCTCGGCGGCGCACCGAGCCATGGCGAGACGCGCGATGTCGCCGCGACCGCGACCACGGCGCTGCGGCGTGTGCTGCGTTCCTTCCTGAGCGAGCTCTGATGCCGATGTCCGATGCCGACCTCGCCTTGCGTGCATTGCGCCTGCTCGACCTGACGGATCTGTCCGATCAGGCCAGCGAGACCGGCGCGCTGCAGCTCTGCGCCCGCGCCGTCGCGGTGCCCGGCCCAGTCGCGGCGATCTGCATCTGGCCGCAATTCGTCAAGCTGGCGCGCCAGACGCTGAAGGGTTCCCCGGTCAGGATCGCGACCGTGATCAACTTCCCGGCCGGCAATAGCAATTGCAGCCTGATCGGCAGCGATATCAACGAGGCCATCGCCGACGGCGCCGACGAAATCGACCTCGTGCTGCCCTGGCGCGCCTTCCTCGCCGGCGATGTCGAGATCGCGCGCGAAATGGTCGCCGAGGCGCGCGGCAGTTGCGGTGACAAGACGCTCAAGGTCATCCTTGAAACCGGCGAATATCCGGCTCGGGCTTCCGTCCGCGCCGCGTCCGAACTCGCCATCGCGGCCGGCGCCGACTTCATCAAGACCTCGACCGGCAAGACCAGGATCTCGGCCACGCCGGAGGCCGCCCGCACCATGCTGGAGGCGATAAAAGCCTCTGGCAGGCCGGTCGGCCTGAAGCCGTCCGGCGGCCTGCGTACGCTCGCCGATGCGAAGAGCTATCTCGACCTCGCCGGCGAGCTGATGGGTCCGGACTGGGCGACGCAAAAGACCTTCCGCTTCGGCGCCAGCGGCCTCTACGGCGTGCTCGCCGACATCATCGCCGGCACCGCCCCGGCCGAACGGACCGACGGAGCCTATTGATGCGCCTGCCGCAGGAGATCATCGCCGCCAAGCGCGACGGCGAGCGCCTCAATGCCCAGGACATCCGGCAAATGATCGCGGGCCTGACCGACGGCTCGGTCAGCGAGGGCCAGGCCGCGGCCTTCGCCATGGCGATCTTCTTCCGCGACATGGATGCCGAGGAACGCGTTGCGCTGACGCTCGCCATGCGCGATTCCGGCACGGTGCTGGACTGGCGCGACCTGCCGGGACCGGCGCTCGACAAGCACTCGACCGGCGGCGTCGGCGATACGGTCTCGCTGCCGCTCGCTGCGGCAGTGGCAGCCTGCGGCGGCTATGTCCCGATGATCTCCGGCCGCGGCCTCGGCCATACCGGCGGCACGCTCGACAAGCTCGATGCGGTACCGGGCTATGTCACCCAGCCGGGGATCGACCTCTTCCGCCAGGTCGTGCGCGAAGTCGGCTGCGCCATTATCGGCCAGACTGCCGACCTCGCCCCGGCAGACAAGCGGCTCTATGCGATCCGGGACGTAACCGGCACGGTCGAATCGATCCCGCTGATCACCGCCTCGATCCTGTCGAAGAAGCTCGCCGCCGGCCTGCATGGCCTCGCCATGGATGTGAAATTCGGCTCCGGCGCCTTCATGCGCGATTTCGACAAGGCCGAGGCCCTGGCGCAGAGCCTCTCCGACGTCGGCAACGGCGCCGGCCTGCCGACGCGGGCCCTGCTCACCGATATGAGCGAGCCCTTGGCTTCGGCTGCCGGCAATGCGCTCGAAGTCGCCTATGCGCTCGACCATCTGACGGGGCGCCGGCGCGAGCCGCGCTTCCACGAGGTCACGGTGGCGCTCTCCGCCGAGATGCTGCTGCTCGGCCGGCTGGCGGCGACGCGCGAGGAAGCGGTCGCGAAGGTCGAGGACGCCTTCGCCAGCGGCGCCGCGGCGGAGCGCTTCATCCACATGATCGCGGCGCTCGGCGGCCCTGCCGACCTGCTGGAGCATCCCGAGCGCCATCTCGCCCGGGCGCCGATCGTCCGGCCGGTGTTCTCGGACAGGCCGGGCCTGGTCGAAGCGATCGATACGCGCGGCATCGGCCTCGCCGTCGTTGCGCTCGGCGGCGGCCGCACCCGCCCGCAGGACGAGATCGACCATGCGGTCGGCATCGTCGAGCTCGCCGGACTCGGCGACCGGGTCGGGCCGGACCGGCCGCTCGGCATCATCCATGCCCGCAGCGAGGCCGGTTTCGACGCGGCCCGCATCCGCCTGAAGAGCGCCTATCGCCGCGGCGAGACCGCCGTTACGCGTGGCCCATTGATCATCACCGCCTAGGAAAGTTTCCGCTTATGAGCCTGCTTCTGGCGATCACCGGCTGGCATGTCGAGAGCTGGCGCGAGCGCTTCGCGGCGCTGCTGCCGGAGCTGCCGATCGTCACATTGGGCGAGCCCTTCGACCGGCGCGCCGTCCACTATGTCGCGAGCTGGAAGCATCCCGAGGGCAGCCTTGCCGGCCTGCCCAACCTCGCCGCGATCTTCTCGCTCGGCGCCGGCGTCGATCATCTCTTCACCGACAGCCGGTTGCCGGAGGTGCCGATCGCGCGGGTGATCGATCCCGACCTGACGACGCGGATGAGCGAATATGTCGTCATGCACTGTCTGATGCAGCTGCGCCAGCAGCGCCGCTACGACCGGCAGCAGCGCGAGAAGTCCTGGGATGACGACCGTCACCAGCCAGCGGCGCGCGAGGTCCGCGTCGGCATCATGGGGCTGGGCGAGCTCGGCCAGGACGCGGCGCGCAAGCTGCAGATCATCGGCTTCGATGTCGCCGGCTGGAGCCGCTCGCCAAAGACGATCGAAGGGCTCGCCACCTTCTCCGGCGAGGACGGCATGGCGGCCTTCCTCGCCCGCAGCGACATTCTGGTCAGCCTGCTGCCGCACACCCCGGAAACGCAAGGCATCCTGAACCGCCCGCTGCTTGCGAGCCTCGCCCGCAATGGCCGGCTCGGCGGGGCGGCGCTGATCAATGTCGGTCGCGGCAAGTTGCAGGTCGAGACAGACATCCTCGCGGCGCTCGACGCTGGCGAGCTCAGGGCTGCGGTGCTGGACGTCTTCGAGACCGAGCCGCTGCCGCAGGACTCGCCGCTCTGGAGCCATCCCGCCGTGACGGTGACGCCGCATAATGCCGCCATGTCGGCGCCGGAAGCCGTCGCCGACCGGGTCGCGGCGCAGATCAGGCGGCTGGAGGCCG
Source organism: Allobosea sp. Tri-44 (assembly GCF_004123845.1). GTDB lineage: Bacteria > Pseudomonadota > Alphaproteobacteria > Rhizobiales > Beijerinckiaceae > Allobosea. The sequence continues at coordinate 45,055 of NZ_NBDP01000064.1, forward strand.
GGGGCGAGCTCGAGAACGTCGTCGACCCGACGCGCGGTTATTGAGCCTTCAGCCTCTTGATCGCGGTGATCGACCCGCCCTTGCGGGCGAGGATGCGGTCGCGCGCCGGGCGCAAGGGCTCGCTGATCACGCTCATGGTGAAGGCGGTGGCGTGCAGTAGCGTGTCCGGGTCGGTCATGATGCCGACATGGCCCTTCCAGAACACCAGATCGCCGCGGTGAAGGTTATCGAGTCCTTCTTCGAAAGCGACAGCCTCGCCGAGACCTCGCTCCTGCATGTCCGAGTCGCGCGGGGCGGCCACGCCCGCCGCAGCCAGCGAGAGCTGGACCAGCGCCGAGCAGTCGAGGCCGAGGCTGGTCTTGCCGCCCCAGAAATAGGGCACGTGCAGGAAGCGCTCGGCGACCGCGACGAAATCCGGCTCATGCTGCTCGCGCGGGCTAAGATGCTGCTTGAAGATGTGGCCGCCGTGCCCGGTCGTGAAGAAGTCGCCGCTCTCGCCGGTAACCGCCAGTGCCGCACCGATGGACAGCGCCTCGAGCGGGGGCAATTTGATCGAAGGACCCGGATAGACGAAGGTCCGAAGCGCGCTGACGCGATGCGTCGGCACCGGCGCGTCGCCGGCCAGGCAATCCTCGGGCAGATAACCGACATAGGAATCGCCGACGAGCTGGCCCCAGGCCCAACCCTCATGCTGCTCGTAGACCCGGACCGCTTCGCCGGCGAGCGCCTCGGTGTCGAGCGACGCATCGGGCCGCGGCTCGCGCCGCAGCGGCGCTGACGGCGTCACCACCCGCATCGGGATCGGATCGGCGAAGGCCATCGCCTCAACCTTGCCGTCGAGATGACGGGCGGCGAGGTCCGGGCGGGCAGGGGTGAGGCGGCGGTCGAGAATCGTGGTCATGGCCGCACTCTAGCTCGGTCCGGTTAACGGGCGAAGCGCGGACCTCAGGCCGCGCCGAGTTCGCGAGCTCTAGCGGTTACGAGATCGGCAAGGTGCTCGACCGCCAAGGCACCCGCTACGGTCCGCTGAATCACGACATTGCGCTTGTCGAACTCGTCGCGCTTGCGCGTGACCAGGCCGAGCTTGCCCATGCTGTCGAGGGCCCGGGTTATCACCGGCTTGGTGACGCCGAGCCGCGCCGCAAGGCCGCGCACGGTATGCGGCGGCAGCTCCAGATAGATCGTCAGCAGGATCGCAGTCTGGCGCACCGAGAGATCGGCTTGCGTATCGCGCACCAAATCGAGATGCACTTCGCGCCAGAGCCTGAGCGCCTGCGTTGGCTTGATCTCCAGCGCCATGCCGTCCCCGGATCGTTACGGGGCCGTATCATTATCGCGGCGCGAACGGTGCGCAACCGGAGTCACGTAGCAGGCTTAACGGGCGCCCCCGTCATTGCGAGGAGCGCCAGCGACGAAGCAATCCAGGAGGACGCAGAACGCTGCCGCCCCTGGAATTCTTCGCTTCGCTCGCAATGACGGTTTGTGCTCAACGCACGCCGTAAAGCTGCTTCGCCAAGGCATAGGTCAGCCGCGCCGCCTGGCATTCGCCGCCTTCAGGACGTCCCGGCTTGCTCGACGGGTTCCAGCCGTAGATGTCGAAATGAGCATAGGACCGACTCTTCTCGACGAAGCGGTTGAGGAAGAGCGCGGCGGTCACCGAGCCGGCGAAGGCGCCGCCGGAGACGTTGTTCAGGTCGGCGATCTTCGAGTCGAGCATCCCGTCATAGGGCGGCCAGAGCGGCATGCGCCAGACCGGATCGTTCACCGCGGCGCTGAGGCGGGCGATCTCGGCGGCCAGCCCGTCGTCATGGGTATAGAAAGGCGGCAGATCGGGGCCGAGCGCGACGCGGGCGGCGCCGGTCAGCGTGGCGAAATCGATCAGCAGCTCGGGCGCCTCCTCGTCGGCGAGCGCCAGCGCATCGGCGAGGATGAGCCGGCCTTCCGCATCGGTGTTGCCTATCTCGACGGTCAGTCCTTTTCGGCTCGGCAAAACATCGCCGGGGCGGAAGGAGGCGCCGGAGACGGCGTTCTCGACCGCCGGGACGAGGAGACGCAGGCGGACCTTCAGCTTCGCCTGCATGATCATGCGCGCCGCCGCGATCGCCGCCGCCGCACCGCCCATGTCCTTCTTCATCAGCAGCATGCCGGCATCGGTCTTGAGGTTGAGCCCGCCAGTGTCGAAGGCGACGCCCTTGCCGACCAGAGTCACCTTGGGATGATCGGCCGCGCCCCAATGGAGATCGATCAGCCGAGGCGCCCTGGTCGACGCCCGGCCGACGGCATGGATCATCGGAAAATTGGCCGCGAGCAGATCGTCGCCGACGGTACTGCCGACCTCGGCGCCATAGGTTTCAGCCAGCGTCCGCATGGCCGCCTCGATCTCGACGGGGCCGAGATCGGCGGCGGAGGTGTTGACGAGATCGCGCGCCAGCGCCGTCGCCTCGGCGAGGTTGCTCAACTCCTCGCCATCGACGCCCTCGGGCAGGACGAGCCGCGCTGCGACCGGCTTTGGCTTGCGGTAGCGCTCGAAACGATAGGCGGTGAGCAGCCAGCCAAGCGCGGCAAGGCCGGCATCGCCGATATCGCCCGCCAAAGCGTAATCGCCCGGCGGCAGGCTCGTGACGAGACGGCCGGGCGCGAACGGATCGCGCCGGCGTGGCCCCACAGCATCGACCCCGAGCAGCACGGCGGCAAGAGAACCCGCTGCATCCGGCAGCAGGACATGCTGTCCCGTCCGTGCTTCGAAGCCCTGAGCTCGCGCAAAGCTGCGTGAGACGGGCGCGAGTTTTTCTTGCAAGGCCAGCCAGTCGGCCTTGGCGACGCAATGGACGGGGATGGCGGGCGTTCCGGCAGGGAGCAGCAACGGATGCACGATCGACGGACCTCGGATGACGAGCCTCTGGCGCCGGCATTCAGGCCCACGCGAATCCGCCCGATTAACAATCCGTTAGGGTTAACGTTTTATCACCGAGGGCAACAGCTTTCCCGCACCGGCGAGGCATTCCGGCTGATGTCCATCCGCATTCGCGCACTCCGTTTCGGCCATTTCGCCGCGGCTTCGGCCCTCTGCCTCGCGCTCGGCGCCTGCCAGATGCGCGGCGGTTCCGGCGACGTCACCGGCTCGATCGGCGCCAGGCAGATCCAGCCGCGCACCGAGGCGCAATGGCGCAGCGAGGAGGCGCAATGGGCCCCGCGCTACGAGGCGAATCAGAAGGACCGAAACGCTGCCTTCTTCTATTCGCGGGCGCTGCGCGCGCTCGACAAGAACGCCCAGGCCCTCGCCATCCTGGAAGGCGCAGTGCTCATCCACACCGAAGATCGCGAACTGCTGGGCGCCTATGGCCGCTCGCTCGCCGACAATGGCCGCTTGAAGCAGGCCGACGACGTCCTCAGCCGCGCCCATCTGCCGGAGAGGCCCGACTGGCGGATCCTGTCGGCACAAGGCACCGTTGCCGACCAGCTGGGCGAGCATGAGCGTGCCCAGCAGCTCTACGCGGCCGCGCTGAAGCTCGCGCCGAACGAGCCGACCGTGATGTCCAATCTCGGCCTGTCGCTCGCCCTGTCGAAGCGCCTGCCGGATGCCGAGCGCGTGTTGCGCGAGGCCGCAGCCGTCCCTGGTGCTGACGCCAGGGTACGCCAGAACCTCGTCCTGGTGCTCGGCCTGCAGGGGCGTTTCCAGGACGCCGAACAAGTCGCCCGCCAGGACATGAGCCCGGCCGAGGCTTCGGCGACCGTTGCCTATCTGCGTCGCTCGGTCAGCCAGCCGAACAGCTGGGATTTGCTGCGCGGCGGCAAGGCCAAGCCGGCAACCCGTGCCGCAGCCCCGGCGTCGAGGCCAACGCAGGACGACACTCAATCCACGAACAGCTGAAAACTCGCAAAGCTCCTGAGTCCTCATCCGGCATTATCAGGCGGAGGGCCTGCCAGATTTCACTCAAGCGGAAGCGAGATCGTCAATCGAGCCCGCCTCATATCAATTTGCCGAGCGCAATCGGCAGATCGCATACGCGCTTGCCAGCCACAGGTCGGCACGGCATGACCCCGGTCTCGCCATCCTCGCGGTGAACCCGCTGCTGCTTCTCGTCGGCCCGCCGATCGACCTGCAGCCGGCGATTATGCTGCTTGGGCCGAACTTCGTGCCACTGCCGGCCTCGATCGAGCTCGATCCGATCCAGCTCGGCATCATCATCATCATCATGATGCCTGTTGCGCGGGTGGCGGACTGCCGGCACCCGTCCGCATCCTGACTCTTGCGGGCGCGCCGTCATGGCACAAGCGTGCCGGCGATCCCATATCCGATGGGGCCGACTGCAATCATCCGGACCATGCCATGACGTCCATTGCTGTCCGTTCCGCCTCCCGCGACGAGGAGAGCGCCGTCTCCGCACTGATCACGCTTGCCTTCGCGAGCGATCCGATGGCGCGCTGGTCGCTGAGAGACCCGCAGACCTATCTCGCTGTGATGCCCGAGCTGATCCGCGCCTTCGGCGCTGCCGCCTATGACAGCGACAGCGCCTATGTGAGCGAGGATGGCGGTGGCGCGGCCATGTGGTTGCCGCCCGGCGTGGAGCCCGACATCGAGACGCTCGATCGTCTCATCAAGGCGAATGCCGATCCGGCGATCCTGTCCGATGTCGACGCGATGTTCGATGCGATGGCGCGCTATCACCCAGAGGTCCCGCACTGGTATCTGCCGCTGATCGGCACCGACCCAGCGCGGCAGGGACAGGGGATCGGAGGCGCGCTCATGTGTCATGCGCTCGCACGCTGCGACCGCGAGGGCGCCGCAGCCTATCTGGAATCGTCGAATCCGCGGAATATCCCGCTCTATCAGCGGCACGGGTTCGAAATTCTTGGAACTATCCAGACCGGATCGTCGCCGGTCCTGACGCCGATGCTGCGCCCGCCGCAACTTGCTGCAGGCTGATCGGGACAGGCTCTTGCCGGCCACGAGCAGGCGATCGCAAAATATGTGATGAGCGCTGCTGGCCCGCCATGTTCCGTTGGCCGATGCCGACCGGCGCCTGCGCCGCGGCGACGGGGCCTATTGGGCCGGTGCGTCGGACCGTGTCGATTCCTACCTGTTACTGGTTGGGTCTTCGAAGGGTGACCGGCAGATCGGCCAACCGCGGTGTGCCCAGGAAACCCATCGCCGTTCGAAGTTCAGCGGCGAGGATGTCGAGAATCCGTTCTGCACCGTCGGCTCCGCCAATCGCAAGGCCGAACAGCGGTGCGCGGCCGACAAGGACGCCTCGTGCTCCCAGCGCGAGGAAGCGCGCAATATCCACGCCGCGGCGCACGCCGCTGTCCGCCAGGATCTCGACGCGCTCGCCGGCCGCGTCGGCGATGGCCGGTAACACCTCCGTTGGCCCGGCTGCGCAATCGAGATTGCGGGCGCCGTGGTTCGACACGACGATGGCGTCACAGCCATGCGAGGCCGCTGCAAGTGCATCATCGACACGTAAGATGCCCTTGAGCACGAGCTTGCCGCGCCAATGCCGTCGCAGCAGCTTCACATCCTCCCAGGTCACATCAGCAGCCAGGGCGACATCGTCGGACAGCGCGGCCTGGCCGAGTTTCGTGCGAAATTCCTCGGGGTAGTGCGCATAGGTCGGCACGCCGCCGGTCGCCAGCGCGCGCAGCATCACGCGAATCGCCCAGCGCGGACGCAGTGCGACATCGACCCCGGCGCGCCAGGACGCCTTGAGCGGAATGCCGAAGCCGTTGCGGGTGTTGTACTCGCGGTTGGGCCCGACGGGCGTGTCGACCGTGAGCATGAGCGTCTCGGCACCCGCAGCCCAGGCGCGGTCGAGCAGCGCCAGCATCCGCTGCCGGTTCTTCCAGACGTAGAGCTGGAACCAGAGCCGGGCACCGGACTCGGCCGCGATGCGTTCGATCGCGGTGATCGATTGTGTCGAGACGCAGAACGGGACGCCCGTCCGGGCAGCCGCCTTTCCGAGCGCGATCTCGCCATCATGCCAGATGAGCCCAGCCACCGCCGTGGGCGCGACGGCCAGCGGAAGCGGTAACCCGTGGCCGAGGATTTCGGCCTCCGTGGAGGGCCGCGACACATCGACCAGCACCCTGGGGGCGAGCCGGATCGCGTCGAGCTGCCTGCGGTTCGTTCCGATGGCAATCTCGTCCTCGCTGCCGCGGTCGATATACTCGAACAGCCCGCGCGGCAGGCGGCGCGCGGCGGCGCGACGGGCATCGGCGATGTTGAGGATATGGCCGAAGCCCGGCTGGGTAATCATCTCGACATCGCTCGAGGCGGAAGGATTGGCAGTTGAACCATGGGGCCGCGCCCGGTGCTTCAGCCGCGGTTGTGGAAATGGCTGAGGAATGCCCTGGTCGCATCCTGCTTCGGCTCGCCGATCACCTCGCGCGCAGGCCCCTCCTCGACGATGACGCCGTCGCGCATGAAGACGACGCGGTCGGCGACCTCGCGGGCAAAGCCGATCTCGTGGGTGACGATGATCATGGTCATGCCTTCGGCGGCAAGATCGCGCATGACACCGAGCACCTCGCCGACGAGTTCCGGGTCGAGTGCCGAGGTCGCCTCGTCGAAGAGCATGACCTCCGGCTCCATGGCGAGCGCGCGCGCGATGGCGACGCGCTGCTTCTGGCCGCCCGAGAGCTTGTTGGGGAAGACGTCGACCTTGTCGCTGAGCCCGACCTTGGCGAGCAACCTGCGCGCAAGTTCCTCGGCCTGCGGTTTCGGCATCGCCTTGACCGAGATCGGCCCTTCCATGACGTTCTGGACCACGGTCATGTGCGGGAAGAGGTTGAAGTGCTGGAAGACCATCCCGGTGTTGGAGCGGAAGCGCGCCTGCTCGCGGATCGCCGGTAGCTTCGAGCCGGCGCCGAAGGCAAAGCTGTCATTGCCGATCCGGACATTCCCGCCCTCAGGCATGACCAGCAGGTTGAGGCAGCGCAGCAGGGTCGACTTGCCGGAGCCGGAAGGGCCGATCAACGCCACGACCTGGCCGGATTCGACCCTGAGGTTGATGTCGCGCAGGACCGTCAGCGCGCCGAAGCTCTTGCGCAGACCGGAGACCTCGATCTTGTAGCTCATCGCCATCGCCTCAATTGCTTTGGGCAAGCCGCTTTTCGGCTCGTTTCACGATCGCCGTCAGCGGCAGCAGCACGACGACGTAGATCGCGGCGATCACCGTGTAGACCTCGAGTGCGCGATAGGTGTCCATGGCCGCTACCTGCCCCTGATAGAGCAGGTCCGGCACGGCGAGCACCGAGACGAGCGAGGTGTTCTTGAACTGGATGATCGACTGGTTCATCAGCGGCGGGATCATCCGCTTGATGGCCTGAGGCAGAACGATGCGGTGCATCACGCGCGCCGGTGTCATGCCCAGCGCCAGTCCGGCCTCCGATTGGCCGGGCTCGATCGAGACGATGCCGCCTCGGATGATCTCGGCGTAGAAGGATCCGCCATAGAGGGTCAAGGTGACGATCGAGGCGGTCAGTGCGTCTAGCTTGATGCCGGTCATGATCGGCAGCGCGTAGTAGAACCACAGCAGCAGCACGAGCAGCGGGGTGAGCCGGAACATCTCGATATACGCCCAGGACAGCCAGCGCAGCACTGGTGAGCGCGAAAGCTGGGCGATACCGGCGACGAGCCCTGCGATCAGCCCGAGCACGACCACCGCGATCGTGATGCCGATCGTCACGCCGGTTCCGGTCAGGAAGATCCAGCGATAATTCCAGACGATGTCGAAATTCCAAGTGTAGTCCATGCCCACCCCGTTGGCATGCGGCTCGCGGCCCCGTGCGCGAGGCCGTCTGCGGGAATGCGGGTCAAACGGCGTCCCGCGCAGGGCGCGGAACGCCGGGCGAAGCTTTAGAGTGTGATGCCGGCCGGAAGATCCTCCGGGGTCACTCCGACCTGCTCGAGACTGGTGACGACGGCCTCGCGGACGAGGCCGAGGCCGCGGGCATAGACGATCCATGTGTTGACGAAATCGCGCCAGGTCTTGTCCGTCTCGCGGCGGAAGGCGGCATTCGAAGTCGAGCCGAAGAAGGGCTGCGGCACGATCACCTTGCCAAGCGCGGGATCGGCCTTGACCGCGCGCACGCCGCCCATCCAGAAGATGCACTGCGCGTCGACGCGGCCGCTGCGCAGCGCCAGCATGGCTTCATTGATGGTCTTGAACCGCGAGATCTGCGCCTTGGAACAGAGCTTGCTGGCGATCTGATCGTGCGCCGAGCCGACGTCGACCGAGATCTTCACGTCCGGCTTGTTCATGTCGGCCCAATTCTTCGGTTCGAAGCCGGGCTTGGCGATCACCACGAGCGCACTGTCGTAGACGGTGGTGGAGAAGTCGACCGCCATGGCACGCTTCGGCGTGGGGTTGAGGCCGAACATGATGTCGATCTTGTCGGCCTGGAGATCGAGCACCGCATTGCCCCAGGTCGTCTCGACGAGCTCGAGCTCGACCTCCATGTCGGCGGCGAGCGCCGAGCCGATGGCATAGAAGTGGCCACCCCACTTGCCGCTCGCCGGATCCTTCATGAACCAGGGCGCCGAGGAGGTAACGGCGCCGAGGCGCAACTTCTTGTTGGCGACGACGCGGTCGAACGTGTTCTTGGCCGCGGCCTGCGCATCCGCCCGGCTGGCGGTCAGTGTGAGAGCGGTGGCGGCGACCGCGCCGGCGCCAATGAGCCCTGCCAGATCCCTGCGTGTCGTCATGGTCTTTCTCCCGTTGTCATGAGGTGCAACCCCGTCTTGTCGGTGAGCAGGCCCCGCTTCCCCGGCGGGCTTTCGTGAGCTGCAACCCCTCACCGAGGGCCGCAGCGCAATCTCGTCGTCCTCAGGCGGCCTTCGGCGCCAGCAGGACGCCCGGATTCATCAGGTTCTGCGGATCGAACAGCGCCTTGACCTTGGTCATCAGCTCGTAGCGCAGCGGATCGGCGAGGCGCTCCAGCTCCTCCGTCAGCTTGCGGCCGACGCCATGCTCGGCGCTGAAGGTGCCGCCGAAGCGGGCGGCGACGTCGTGGATCGCGCGTTCGACCTCGAGGGCAAAGGGGTCCTCGTCCGGCAACGTCGCCCAGAAATCGCGCTGGAACATCAGGATCACGTGCACATTGCCGTCGCCGAGATGGCAGACGACCTGCGACACCGCCTGCGGATAGCGTTCGGCCGCTACGGCGGCGGCGGCGGCGATGAAGGGTGCGACGTCCGACGAGCGCACGGCAATGTCGAGGACGATGCCGATGCCTTCCTTCTTGTTGGCCTCGGACACCGAATGCCGGATATGCCAGAATTCCGAGGCCTGCTGCTCGGAGGTCGCGACGACGGCATCGCGGACTTCGCCGCGCTCCAGCGCGGCGCCGACGACCTCTTCGAGAATTGCAGGGAGTGCGGTGGTCGCATCCTCGCTGCCGAGCTCGATCAGGACCGACCAGGCCGGAATCTCCGGAAAGGGGAAGCGCGCGCGTTCGGCATGACGGCGCACGAGCTCGAATTGCGGGGCCGAGACCAGTTCGAAGGCCTGGATGTAGGAGCCGGCCCGATCCTGCAGCGCCGCGAACAGCGCAACCGCCGCCGCGGGACTGATGACGCTGACCCAGGCGTGGGCCGTGTTCGGCGTCTGCGGGTGCAGCCTGAGTGCCGCGCCGGTGATGATGCCCAGCGTGCCTTCCGCGCCGATGAAAAGATGGCGCAGCATATAGCCGGTATTGTCCTTGCGTAGCGCGGCGAGATCGGTGAGCACGCGCCCGTCGGCCAGCACCACCTCCAGCCCCGCGACGAGATCGCGCATCGGCCCGTAGCGGACGACGCCGGTGCCGCCGGCATTGGTGGAGATCAGTCCGCCGATCTGGGCGCTGCCCTCGCTGCCGAGATGCAACGGGAATTGGCGGCCGGCCTCGATCGCGGCATTGTGCAGATCGCCCAGCACGACGCCGGCGTCGACGGTCGCGATCCCCGTGGCGCGATCGGTGGCGCGAATGCGGTTCATACGCCTAAGCGAGAGCACGACGCCGGGCCTGTCCTGCCGGTCGCTCTCGGGCACGGCACCGAAGCACAGCCCGGTATTGCCGCCGACCGGAAAGACCGGCTGACCTTCAGCCGCGCAGAGCGCGACGACGGCGGAAACCTCCTGCGTCGAAGCCGGCTGGACGACGGCGAGCGCTCGGCCGCGCCGGCGCTGGCGCCAATCGGTGATCCACGGCTCCATCTCCGTCGGATCGGTGATCAGCCCCTTGTTGCCGACGATGCCGCGAAGCGCTTCGAGCACGGTCCCGTCTCCTCAGGCGAGGCTGATGGCTTTGGCCTGCGCCGCGGCGACCTTGAGCTTGGCCATCGTCTCGGCGCTCGGTCCCAGCAGTGGCAGCCGCACGCCGCCGACGGGCATGCCGGCGAGCGCCATGTATTCCTTCAGCGGTCCGGGATTGGTCTCGACATAGATCGAATCGACGACCGGATCGATCTTGTCCTGCAGCTTCAACGCCTCCTTCAGCTTGCCCTGGCGGGCGAGCTCGAAGATCTCGATCCAGATCTTCGGGTAGATCGTGGCCGAGGCGAGCACGCCGCCGCGGGCGCCGAGCGCGACATGGGTCGCAAAGAGTGGTTCCTCGCCGGAGAGGATCGCGATCTTGTCGCCGGTGTATTTCACCGTGCGGATGAAGTCGGGCATGTCGTAGGAAGAATACTTCATGCCGATGATCGAGCCATCCTCGGCCATCCCCTGCACGGTGTCGGCGAAGGCAGAGACCGTCGTGCGGCGCGGGATCTGGTAGAGCATCACCGGCAGGTCGAGCGCATCGCGATAGCGCCGGAAATAGGCGCGCATGCCGTCCTGCGTGCCGGGGGCGTAATAGGGCGTCACGGTCATGACGGCGGCCGCGCCGGCGGCGGCGAAGTCGCGGCCGGCTTCGAGCGCATCCTCGAAACCGGTGGAGAGCACGCCGGGAATGACCGGCTTGCCGTCCGCGGCCTCGACGCAGGCGGCGACGATCGTGCGGCGCTCGTCGCGGGAGAAGGCCGGATACTCGCCGGTGCCGCCGATCGGCACGATGCCGGCTGCGCCGGCGCGGAGCTGGAAGCGGACGAGCTCCTGCAGGCCCTTGATGTCGACGGCGCCGTCCGCGGTGAGCGGCGTGACGATCGCGGTGTAGAGGCCGCTCAGCTTGTCCTGGGTCAGTGTCATCGAAGCATCCCTGCCGCGATGCGCCGTCTCGCGCATCGTCCCGTCAATCACGCTCGGTCCACGGCCGGCGCGTCCTTGAAACGAAGCGTGTTTCACGAATCCAGCATTGTCAACACAAAGGTACAAAAAATGTCGGATAAGAAATTTCGCGCATGAAGATACTGCCTCTCCCTTTTCATCCCTGCCGCGCATGACTATGACAGAGCAGGGACGCCCCAAGCCCTTGGTGGAGAGAAGTCGCATGCCGGAGATCTCATTGGCGGAGCGAGGCGATACGCCTGAGGCGCCGGAGGCCTCGCGCAATGGCGACGAAGCGCGCGGGGTCGATATCGGCGCGCGCCTGCTCAAGCTGCGCAAGAGCCGCCGCCTGACGCTTCAGGACGTCAGCGCCATGACAGGCGTGTCGGCCTCGGCCTTCTCGAAGATCGAGCGCAATGAGCTGTCGCCGACGATCTCGACGATCCAGCGCATCGCGCACGGGCTGGAGGTCGAGCTGGTGACGCTCCTCTCGGCCGAGGATGAGGTCAATCCGGTGAGCTTTGCCGGACGCCGCAGCATCAGCCGGGCGGGAAGCGGCAGCAAGCACACCACCGGAACCTGCAACAACGTCCTGCTCTGCGCCGATCTCAAGAACAAGCGCGCGACCCCGATCCTGACGACGGTGACGGCGCGCTCGCCCGACGAATACGCGGCCTGGGCGAAATCGGAGGCGGAGATCTTCGTGACGGTGCTGGAAGGCACGCTCGTCGTGCACAGCCGGCTATATGAACCACTCGAGCTGAACAAGGGTGACTCGGTCTATTACGACGCCACCACCGAACACACCTGGACGTCGAGAGGGCCCACCGACGCCGTGGTCCTCTGGGTTCTCGTCGACCTCTGAGGCCCTGCTGAATCGGTGCCGCCTCGTTCCGCGAGGGCGGGCAGGATCACTGCTTAGAGCAGGATGCGAAAAAGTGGGAACCGGTTTTTCGCATCGATCCTGCTCTAACCCTTTGATGAGAGACGGATTCAGATTTCAGTTGGCATCGCCTTGCGATTCCAACTGAAATCATCCGGCTCTAGAAGTTGGCAAAGGCTTTGATCAGCGCCGGGGTCATGATCACCACGAACAGCACCGGCAGAAAGAACAGGATCATAGGCACTGTCAGCTTTGGCGGCAGGGCCGCAGCCTTCTTTTCCGCCTCGTTCATCCGCTGATCACGGCTCTCTTGCGCGAGCGTCCGCAACGCTGTTCCGAGTGGCGTGCCGTAACGCTCGGCCTGGATCAGCGCCGTACACACCGCCTTCACCGATTCGAGCCCGGTTCGTATGGCGAGGTTCTCGTAGGCCTGCCGACGTTCGGAGAGATAGGATAGCTCCGCCGTGCAAAGGGAGAACTCCTCGGCCAGCGGCACCGACTGGCTGCCGATCTCGGTCGAAACCTTGCGGAACGCCAGTTCGATCGACATGCCCGATTCGACACAGATCAGCATCAGGTCGAGCGCGTCCGGGAAAGCGCGCCGCATCGAGTGCTGGCGCTTTGTCGTGACATTGGACAGGTAGATCTCGGGCGCCTTGATGCCGAGATAGGCAGCGCCGATCACGATGCCGACCCGCACGATAGAGGTCTGGCCGAAGCTATTGATCACGAAGAGGTAAAACAGGGCGAACAGGAAGAGGGCGATCGGGGTGATCAGTCTGAAGAAGAGGAAACCCACTTCGGCCTGCTGACCCCGGAAGCCAGCCATGGTGAGCTGCTTCTTGGCATTCTCGGTACCGAGCCAGTCGCTGAGCTTGAAGCGCTCGACGATGTCGCGCATGAAGACCTTCGGCTCCTGCCGGAGCGAGACCCGCTCGTTCTGCCGCGCCAGCCGATCGCGCTCGCGTGCGCGAATCTTGTCGCGTTCGGTGGCGACGGATTTCATGCGCTTGCCCAACACATTGCCTTCGAACAAGGGCGCCGCCAGGGTCATGATCGTGACCGCGACGGCCACCCCGCCGACCAGGGCGAGCAGCACTGTCATATCGGTGAGCTTCTCGATCAGGAGCGCGAGCATGCCGAAGGCTCCTCAGATCTCGAAATTGATCATCTTGCGCATCACCAGCACGCCGGTTGCCATCCAGACGGCGCAGCCGACGAGCGCCGCTCGTCCCGCATCGGTCGTCCAGAGTGCGTCCATGTAGCCTGGGCTCGTCAGGTAGACGAGGATTGCGACGACGGGAGGCAAGGCGCCGATGATCGAGGCGGAGGCCTTCGCCTCCATCGATACGGCCTGGATCTTGTCGCGCATCTTGCGACGCTCGCGGATCACGCGCGAGAGATTGGCCAGGGTTTCGGCGAGATTGCCGCCGGTCTTCTGCTGGATCGCCAGGACGATGCCGAAGAAATTGGCCTCGGCGCAGGGCATACGTTGGAACAGCTTGGCGACAGCGTCCGTCAACGACAGGCCGAGCGTCTGCGCTTCGACGATCAGGCGGAACTCGGTCTTGACCGGCTCCTGAGCCTCGCTGGCGATGATGCGCAGGCAATCATTCAGCGGCAGGCCCGACTTGATGCCGCGCACAATGACATCGAGCGCGTTGGGAAATTCGTTGGTGAAGCGCAGCATCCGCCTCTTGCCGAGATAGCCCAGATACCAGCGCGGCAGGCCGAAAAGGCCGACGAGGAAGCTGACCAGCACGACGCCCCAGTTGCCCGAGACGATGAGGAGCACAACAGCCAGGGCAACACCCAGCGCGACGCCGAGCAGCCAGTACTGCTTGCGCGACCAAGACAGCCCTGCCTGCTCAATTTTCCCTTCCAACGTGAGCTTGTGGCGTGCCTTCTCGCGGTTTTCGATATCCTTCAGGCTTTGCGCGACCTGCCCGCGCCTGGCCTGGCTCTGCGCCTCGCGATCCGCCGCGGCGCGGACCGCGGCCGGCGCGGCGAACTCGCGGCGGCGCTGCTCGGCGCGCGCCTGGCCGCTGAGCCGAGGGTAGAACAGGGCATAGGCGATCCCGCCCGCCGAGACAGCGGCGAGGATGGCGGCGGCGATCTGGCCATAGTCCATGACGTGCCTTCCTCCCGCACCTAGGCGTCGGCCCGGCCTTCGAGCTCGAGCTGGTCGAGCGCGGTCGCCAGCCGCTGCTCGTCGCCGAAATAGCGCGCGCGTTCCCAGAGGCGCGGCCGGCCAATACCCGTCGAACGATGCCGACCGATGAGCCTGCCGTTGGGATCCTCGCCGAGCACGTCGTAGAGCATCAGGTCCTGGGTGATGATCACATCGCCCTCCATGCCCATCACCTCGGTGATGTGGGTGATGCGGCGCGAGCCATCGCGCATGCGCTGAGCCTGGATGATCACATCGACCGAGGAGCAGATCATCTCCCGCAGGGTCTTCGAGGGCAGGCTGAAGCCGCCCATGGTGATCATCGATTCGATGCGGCTCAGGCATTCGCGCGGCGTATTGGCGTGCAACGTGCCCATCGAGCCGTCATGGCCGGTGTTCATCGCCTGGAGCAGGTCGAAGGCCTCCGGGCCGCGCACCTCGCCGACGATGATGCGTTCGGGCCGCATGCGCAGGCAGTTCTTGACGAGATCGCGCATCGTGATTGCACCCAACCCTTCGAGATTGGGCGGGCGGGTTTCGAGACGGACCACGTGCGGCTGTTGCAGTTGCAGCTCGGCCGCGTCCTCACAGGTGATCACACGCTCATCGTTTTCGATATAGTTGGTCAGGCAGTTGAGCAGCGTCGTCTTGCCCGAACCGGTGCCGCCCGAGATCACGATATTGCAGCGGACCCTGCCGATGATCTTCAGGATCTCTGCGCCGGGCGGCGAGATCGCGCCGAAACGGACGAGTTGGTCGAGCGTCAGCTTGTCCTTCTTGAACTTGCGGATGGTCAGCGCCGGCCCGTCGATCGCGAGCGGCGGAGCAATGACGTTGACACGCGAGCCGTCGGCAAGACGTGCGTCGCAGATCGGCGAGGCCTCGTCGACGCGGCGACCGACCTGACTGACGATGCGCTGGCAGATATTCATCAGCTGCGCGTTGTCACGAAAGCGGATGCTGGTGAGCTGGATCTTGCCGCCGGTCTCGATAAAGGTCCGGCCGGCGCCGTTGACCATGATGTCGGCGATGTCGTCGCGGGCGAGCAACGGCTCCAGCGGTCCGTAGCCGAGCACATCGTTGCAGATGTCGTCGAGCAGTTCCTCCTGCTCGGAGATCGAGAGTACGACGTTCTTCAGCGAGATGATCTCGTTGATGATGTCGCGGATTTCCTCGCGGGCCGATTCGCCGTCGAGCTTGGCCAGCTGGGAGAGGTCGATCGCTTCGATGAGAGCACCGAAGATCATGCTCTTCATCTGATAGTATTCGTCGGATTTTTGCGCCTCGACGGGCGCAGGCGGCGGCAGACGCCGTGCCTCGGCGACTGTGGAACGCGATTCGACCGGGCGCACCGACGAGAGCGGCGCTGCGTTCGGCTGAGTCGTCGGAGCCGGGGCAGTCGCCTGTCGCTTGCCGAACATCTTCAGGCCTTCCGACGCATCAGCTTGGCCAAGGGCTCGAACAGGCCGCGCTTGCCGCGCTTCTGCTCGCCGCGGCCGGTGAGAGCAGTTGCAATCTGGACGAAGGCCTCCGCTGCCTTTCCGCCCGACTGGACCTCGGCGATCATCTGCCCATTGTTGGCTGCCGTGCCAAAGAGCTGCGCATCGAACGGGATGGAGCTCAGCACCTCGATCCCGAGGGCTTTGGCGAACTCGCTGGCCTCGATCTCAGGCCGCTTGGGCAGGCCGACCTGGTTCAGGATCAGGCGCGGGACGGAATCGTTGGGCCGGGCCGCGCGCAGGAGATCGACCAGATTCTTGGCGTTGCGCAGCGAGGCGAGCTCCGGCGCGGCGACGATCGCCACCTCATCGGCGCCGACGAGCGCGCGCTTCGCCCAGCCCGACCACAGATGGGGCACGTCCAGCACGATGCAGGGCACGCTTGCGCGCAGCAGATCGAACAAGAGCTCGAACGCGTCGTCGCCGAGATCGATGGTCCGGTCCAGCATGGCCGGAGCTGCGAGCAGGGAAAGGTTATCGCTGCAGCGCGACAGAAGCCGGTCGAGCATGTTGGCGTCGAGCCGCTCCGGTGCGAACACAGCATCGGCGATGCCTTGCGGCGGATCCTGATTGAAATCCAGTCCTGCCGTGCCGAAGGCGATATCGAGATCGGCGATCACAGTCGAAGCGCCGAGATCGCGGGCCACCGCCCAAGCGACATTGTGTGCAACAGTGGAAGCGCCGACGCCGCCCTTGGCGCCAACGATGGCCATGGTACGCCCGAGCGTCGCAGAGCCCGACGCGGCATAGAGCTCGGACAGGGTACGCAGCAGGTCGAGAACGCCGAACGGGGCGACGAGATAGTCGCTGACGCCGCGCCGGATCAACTCGCGATAGAGTTGGATGTCGTTGACATGCCCGATGACGACGACCTTGGTGCCCGGATCGCAGCTCGCAGCGAGCGCATCGAGATTCATGATCAGGCCCGACGGCTCGCTGACCGTTTCCAGGACGATCACATTCGGTGTCGGCGCGCCGCGGAAAGCCTCGACCGCCGCGGCCGGCCCCCCCATCTGAACCCGGGCCTGGACCTTGTCCATTCGGCGGTCGGCGGCGACCGCCTGCATCGAGTCCGCGACCTCCCGTGTCTCGCAGAAGGCCTGCAAGGTGACGCGCGGCAGCGGGGCGATGATCTCCTCGCCGCCGGTATCCGGCTCAAATCCCGGCATGTTCGCCATCATTTGCCTCCGACGGCGTCACTGACCTTGGTTTGTTCCTGGCGATACTGCGTGGAAGGATCCTTGCCCTCGCGCAGCTTCTTGATCGCTTCCATACGCTTTTGGGTATCGAGGCGACCTTCGCTGCGCGCGCGCACCAAATCGAGCGGATCGGCGATCTGCGCCGCGAGATTGGCCTGGGTGGCGCAACCGAAGTTCCAGTAGGGTTCGTTCGTTGCGCTCGTCTTGTAGCTGGAAGCGCCCAGATCAGTCGGCCATTGTCCGCAGGAATGCGGTAATCCAGCCTGCAATGAGGCATAGGTCAGGCGGATCGGCGATGCGAGCCCGGGGTCGGTGATCGGATAAGTTCTGACCGAAAGAGCGCCGGGCGAGACACCGGCCCGGGCGAGCGAGCGTCGAATACCGTCGAGCGTGTCCCGGGCGGCAAGGTCACGCCCGGTTCCCGTCGGCACCTCCGCGACGAGACCGCCCTTGCCGCTGCGACGATAATCCTCGCCGAAACGGGCGACGTCGTCGGCCTGGCGCGGATCCAACCCACCACCGGCCCGACCGACGAAGACATCCAGCGAATTCGGCGCATCGCGCAGCACGATCGGATGGCGCTCGCGGGTGTCAATCGGGATACCGGAGGTTGAAATATCGCCCTTGGCACAAGCTCCGAGCAGGAGCGCGGCGCCGAGGGCGACCGGCAATGCCGCGTGCCGAGCGCGCTTCGGGTGCGGTTTCCTGTCTACGACCATGATCGCCATCCTTGTCACGGCCCGTCTTCAATCAGCGATGAAACCGACGCGGCCCTTATAGGCCTGCGGGATCGGCCCTCCGCTCGTCGACCCGTACATCTTGTTCAAACGCCCCATCAGGATCGTCTGGGCATCGTGCGCCTCGACGAAGCCGTCATCGGGCCGCTGCAGTCCGTTCGGCCCCACCGGCTTCACGATATAGGGCGTCACCGCGATCATCAGCTCGGTCTCTTCGCGCTGATAGTCACGCGACCGGAACAGCGTGCCGATGATCGGAATGTTCATCAGCGCCGGCATGCCGTTGATCGCTTGACGCGAGACGCGCTGAATCAGGCCAGCCGTCGCCAGCGTTCCGCCAGAGGGCAGCTCCACTGTCGTATCCGACTTGCGTGTCCGGAACCCCGGTGCGTTGACCGCACCGGTCTGCCTGGTATCGGCGAGGAGCAGCTGATTTTCAGCGTCAAGCTCGGTGACCTCTGTCCCGATCCGCATCGAGATCCTGCCATCGGACAGCACGATCGGTGTAAAGTTCAAAGAAACGCCGATCGTCTTGTAGACGATGCTGAGATTACAGCGTCCGGTGAGATCGCAGCTGTAGCCGCTCGGCACGGGAATCTCGCCGCCCGCAGTGAACTTGGCGCTCTCGCCCGATATTGCCGTGACGGTGGGTTCGGCGAGAATGCGTGACATGCCGGCCCGCTCAAGCGCGCGCAGGGTGACGTTGGTCGAGTTGCCGATCCCGGCGGCGATCGAGGTCGCCGCGAGCGTTTGCGGTTGCACCGAGAACGGATTGTCGATCGTTGGCGTAATGTTGAGCTTGCCCAGCTTCCACTCGCCAGTCGAGTTGATGCCGAGTTGCTTGATCGCCTTGCGGGCGATCTCGGAAACGGTGACCTTGACCATCACCTGGTCACGCCCCCGAATGGTCAGCGAGTTGATAACGGCGCCCTTGGAGGTGCTTTGGACAACGCCGCCAGTGGTGGAGCTGCCGACGAAGGCACTGGCGATATCCACCGCCTGCGTCGCCTCCGACGCATTCGCGACGGTGCCTACGAGGAGGATCGAATCCCCGGCGGGCTTGACCTGGATGTCCGCGCCCGGCATCGCCGCGCGCAGAGTCTGGCGCAGCACGTTGAGGTCGCGGCCGACCTCGATCTCCAGGGCCGTGATCTGCCTGCCCTCGGCGTCCATCACGAACATCGAAGTCGAGCCATCGGCCATGCCGATGACGAAGAGCTTGCGGGCCGAGCGCACCACGGCGTTCGCCACCTTGGGATTGGCGACGAAGACTTCCTTGGCGTCGCGCGGCAGCTCGACGATCAGCGAGCGGCCGATCGAGAGATCGAGCCGGCGTGAAATCGCATGCTCGCTGGCACCGACATTCAGGACCGGCGCAGCGCCCTTGCTCTGCGCCAGGGCCGGAGCAACGGCCAGCGATGTGATGATCGGTACGATCGCCAGCGTCGGGGCAAGCCAGCGCTTGTAGGCACAGCGGAACAGCGGAGTGGAATTCGGCATGGGGATCATGGCTTCACCGCCTTGGTGACGACGCCGAAGCGCACGAGCGTGAGCCCGCCCTCGTCGCTCGGCGGGCTCTTGTCGCCGGCATCCTGCAGGCTGCGCAGCGCCAGAGAGAGGGTGCTGGTCTTCTGCGCCAGCGTCACCGCTTCGACATGCTTCGGATCGAG
Organism: Allobosea sp. Tri-44; assembly: GCF_004123845.1. Classification (GTDB taxonomy): domain Bacteria; phylum Pseudomonadota; class Alphaproteobacteria; order Rhizobiales; family Beijerinckiaceae; genus Allobosea. The sequence goes on from NZ_NBDP01000064.1 coordinate 64,396, forward strand.
CTCGAGTGTCGCGGTCTCGCCGATGACGACCTTCTCGCCGTTTTTTTCCTGGATGTTCTGGCCGATGGCGAGCACGCGGACATTGGCGACCAGGGTCTCGCTCGCCGCCGGCGCGCCATCCCTCGAGTTGCTGTCGTCACGGGTGGTGCGGATGATATCGACGCGATCATTGGGCAGGATGAAGCCGCCAGCGGTATTGGCTCCGCGATTATCGGTGGTGATCGCGACCGCGCGCTTGCCGGGCGGCAGGATCGCCGACAGGAAACCGGAATCGGCCTTGAGCAACTTCTCCCGCCGGATCGGCTCCGAACTGTAGAGCTGCGCGCGGGCGATCTGTCCGACGAATTCGCCCTCGCCTCCGGGAAGGTCCTGACGACGGATCACTTCGGTCGGCAGGCTCGCCAGCGGCCAGGCCAGCCATTTGAGATCGCCCGCGGCCAGCTTGTTGCCGAGCGGGACATCAGCGGCCGCGACCAGCACCTCGACCGTGGGAGCAGGCGCGTACGTGGTCTCCGACGGGGTCGTGACCTTCGGCGGCTGACTGATCAGCAAGGCAGCGCCGAGACCGGCGACGACCGCTACAGCTAAAATGATGATGCGGGCGGGACTCATGGCACACGATCCTTGGCCGGCATACGCCGACCCTCAGCCGGATCGTGACCTTCGAATCGTCAACTTATGGTTAACCGGAGGTATCTTTTTGCGCAGATCAGCCATTTCGGGGCAGGATCGAACCTCTCAGGCACCGATCGCGGCACGCCAGATCGCCGTATCCGGCAGCACGATGAGCGCGGCGAAAGCAAGCGCCACACCATAGGGCACGCCCTCATCCTTATCGTGCAGGCGCTGCGCCCAATCCCAATTCATTGCAGGCCGCGGCAGCGGCATTTTTCTCAGTTGGAGCAACCCCAGAGTAAGTGCTCCGCCTGCGAACGAAGAAATCAGAATGTAGGGCAGCAACTGATCGAAACCGAACCAAAGCGCAGTCGCGGCGGCAAGCTTGGCGTCGCCGCCGCCGATCCAGCCGGCCGCAAAGAAGCCAAAACAAACGGCCAGCACGAGAAAGCCGGAAGCCAGATGCCAACCCAGCTGGTTCCATGTTAGACCTACGCTGACGGCACAAAGGGCGAAGCTGGCAACCAATACCAGGCAAAGGCGGTTCGAGATCGTCATCGACACGATATCACTGGCCGCGGCATAGGCCATGACAGCCGGGAAGACGACGAGAATCAGAAGCAGCGGTATCGTCATCACGGGGATCCCATGCGGAGTCGCGCGATCTTGCTGCAGGTGCCTCACCAAAGGCTTACCAACTCGAGCGCAGAGCAGATACTGCAATCGGAAAACGTGAAGCGCCCTGGATTGCCTCCAGGGCGCTTCGTGCCGTTTGAAAAATGACCGGCCGAGCCAGCGCTTACTTCTTGAGCGCCGTGTCGATCGCGGTGAACTTCGTGTTGAGGCTTCCGCCGATGCTGCCCCAGACGGTGATGCAGACGACCGCGATCAGAGCGGCGATCAGACCGTACTCGATGGCAGTGGCGCCCGACTCGTCCTTGGCGAAACGCGCAAACAGGTTCTTCATGGTAGTCTCCTTTGCACCACGTTTGACTGCTGCCTTCGCTCTAGGTGGCTTCGGTCAGCGACAGGAGTGACACTACAGAGCCCCCCTTGCAGATCGGTTAAGGCGACTGAATAATTCGCCGAATTTTATAGGCCTTCACCTGATGGTTAATGAGCTTTTATCGCGGAACGGTAGTTAACGACCGGTATAAAACTTTCTACACTGCCAATTTATCTGAAATAACTTCGTGGAACTCCAAAATATTACGCTGCGTCAGGTGAAGCGATGCCGCCATACATCTGTGTTTTTCACTGCACACCAACGACCTTCAATGACCGTCGGGCCGGCGGGCACCTCGCTCAAATCGCCATCTTAGGAATGCATTCATCATTTTCGGCTTACCTCACCCCATTCGAAACCTTGGGGCGCGGACCATGTCCATTGCGATGCCGGGATCGCGGCTCTCCAAATCCTTCCTGGCGCTCGTCTTCGCCGGATTTGCGGGCGCTGCAGGCTTGAGCTTTTCAGCCGAGCTCGCACACGCGCAGGCTAGGCTCGTCCCGGCGCCAGGACCGGAGAACCAGGGCGACGTCGGCAGGGACGCGAAAATCGACGCCGTTACGGTGACGGTCGATCATGCCAAAGTGCTGCGGTTGCCCGAGCGGGCCCAGACGGTGATCATCGGCAATCCGGCGATCGCCGATGTCACGGTCCAGCCCAACGGCGTCATGGTCGTCACCGGCAAAAGCTACGGAGTCACCAACCTGATCGCGCTCGACGCCACGGGCGCCCTGCTGGCGGAATCCAGCGTGCGCGTTGGCGCCGCAAGCGACTCGATCCTGACCGTGCAGCGCGGCCTCGAGCGCGAGAGCTATTCCTGCACGCCCGATTGCCAGCCAAGCGCCCAGCTCGGGGACTCTCAGCGCTATTTCAGCGAGGTTGGCGGACAAGCGGGCGCCCGCAGTGCCGCGGCGACCGGGGCGGTGAAGAAGTAAATCTTCTCCCCGGCCGCAATGCCATCGATCAGATCGTCTGGTTGTAGGCGCCAACCTCCGGGTTCTCGCGCAGCACGTCGTCGATTGCCTTGAACATCTCGCGCATGCGCGCCTCTGAGACCGGGCTCTCGCAGACCACGACTAGCTCCGGCTTGTTCGAGGAAGCGCGGACCAGGCCCCAGGTGCCGTCCTCGTTGACGACGCGCACGCCGTTGACGGTGATGACGTCGCGGATCGCCTGGCCGGCGATCTTGTCGCCCGCCGCCTTCATCGCCTCGATGCGCTTGGTGATCTTGTCGCTGACGCCGTATTTGATCTCGTCGGCACATTTGGCCGCCATGGTCGGCGTGCCCCAGGTCTTGGGCACGGCGGCGTAGAGCTCGGCCATCGACTTATCCGGATTGCGGTCGAGCATGTCGATCACGGCGATCGCGGTGACGACGCCATCGTCATAGCCGCGGCCGACCGGCGCGTTGAAGAAGAAGTGGCCGGACTTCTCGAAGCCGGCAAGGGCGTTGAGGTCACGGACCCGGCGCTTGATATAGGAGTGGCCGGTCTTCCAGTAGTCGGTCTTGACGCCGAGCCGCTGCAATTCGGGATCGGTCGAGAACAGGCCGGTCGACTTGACGTCGACGACGAACTGCGCGCCCGGATTGAGCCTGCCGAGGTCGCGGGCCAGCATCACACCGATCTTGTCGGCGAAGATCTCCTCGCCGTGATTGTCGACGACACCGCAACGGTCGCCGTCGCCGTCAAAGCCGAGCGCGACGTCGGCGCCGTGCTGCTTCACGGCGTCGGCCATGGCGTGCAGCATCTTCATGTCTTCGGGGTTCGGATTATAGCGCGGGAAGGTATGGTCGAGCTCGGCATCCATCGGGATCACCTCGCAGCCCAGCGCCTCCAGGATCTGCGGCGCGAAGGCGCCGGCCGTGCCGTTGCCGCAGGCGGCGATGACCTTGAGCTTGCGCTTGATCTTCGGGCGGTTGGTCAGGTCGGCGATGTAGCGCGCCGGGAAGTCGGGCACGAACTGATAAGAGCCGCCGCCGGAGAGGTCGAAATCGCCGGCGAGCACGAGATCGCGCAACTGCCCCATCTCGTCCGGGCCGAAGGTGACTGGGCGCTGCGCACCCATCTTGATCCCGGTCCAGCCATTGTCGTTGTGCGAGGCGGTAACCATCGCGACGCAAGGCACGTCGAGTTCGAACTGGGCGAAATAGGCCATGGGCGACATTGCGAGCCCGATGTCGTGGACCTTGCAGCCGGCCGCCATCAGGCCGGTGACCAGCGCCATCTTGATCGAGGAGGAATAGCTGCGGAAGTCATGGGCGGTGACGATCTCGGGCTTGACGCCCATGCGCTTGATCAGCGTGCCCAGGCCCATGCCGACGGCCTGTACGCCCATCAGGTTGAGCTCTTTCCCGAAGAACCAGCGCGCATCGTATTCGCGAAAGCCGGTCGGCTTCACCATCGGCAGCGATTCATACTCGAAGGTGTTCGGGAAGAGCTCGGGCAGGGGCTTCGGAAACATCGGGCCATCCATTTTCGAGGAGCGCAGGCAATGAGGCCTGCGCGGAAACCATGCAGCTGACGCGTGCGGAACGGACAGGCCACAGGCTACATGAATGCAGCCTGAGCATGACAGGGCAAGGACGCAAGGCGGGCATAGCTCATCGGCATGAGGTTGGGAACCGAGGGCAGGCGGCTCAGCCGCGCAGGACCATGCGACCGCCCTGGACCTCGTAGCCACGCAGCCGGCGCAGGAAGGATGTGCCCAGCAGACTGATCGACAGGGCGCCGGCGGGCAGCACGACGGCCTCGACATCGCGCACCGAGATGTCGCCGAGCCGCACCTCGCGCAGCGTCGTCCTCGCACCTTGTACCACCCCGTTGGCGGTGCTGAGCCCGACTGAATAGGCGGCGCGATCAGGCCTGACTCCGAGCGCCCGGGCATCGGCATCCGTCAGCACGATGAGGCTCGCGCCGGTATCGACCATCATCTTCACACGGTAATTGTCGATCGACGGATGGACGACATAGTGGCCGCGATAGTCGGCATGCACCGTCAGCACGCGTTCAGCGTTCGCTAGCGCGCGCTCGCTTGCACCACCGGTATTGGCAAGAGCCGGCGCCTGCCGCGCCATCCTATCGAGGGTGCCAGCAGAGCCTAGCGCGAGCAGGCAGGCCAGCCCGCCAACGCCCAAGAACCAGACAATCGGCCGAGCCATGACCGGCTTCCCCTTCGCGTGTCCCTGTTGGCTACGCTGCAGGCGAAGATGCTGACCAAGCGTAAATCCGTGAACCGAAACAGCCACTACAGGCAACGTTCCGCTACGCGGATCGAAATCAGGCTTAGCTGACGGTCAATCGAACCAACCGCATTCTACAGAAAGCTCTTGCTGGCCAGCGCCTCGATCGCCTCGCGGCGCGGCACGCTCGGTTGGGCGCCGGTAACGGTGCAGGCGAGCGAGCCGGCGGCGAGCCCGCGTTGCAGTGCTCCGGAGAAGCCCAAGCCGGCCTGCAGCGCCGCGGCGAAGGCCCCGACGAAGCTGTCACCGGCCGCGACGGTGTCGACGGCCGCGACGGCGGGCGCTTCGAGCCGACGCCGGACGCCGCCATACCAGCCAACGGCGCCGGCCGCGCCGAGGGTGACGATGCAGGCGATGCCACGCTCGCCGTCGATCCGCTGCGCGATCGCATCGGGCTCGTTCTCGGCCCAGCCGAGCGAGCGAGCCAGGACCAGGGCCTCGTGCTCGTTGACGATCAGGATGTCGGTGAGTGCCAGCAGCTCCGGTGCCGGCTCCCCGGCCGGCGCAAGATTGAGGATCACCCGGCCGCCGCCGGTCCGCATCGCCTGCGCGGCGCGCAAGCACTCGCTCTCGGGTACCTCGCGCTGGAGCAGCAGCAGATCGCCCTCGCCGGGCTTCAACTCCTCGACGGCATCGGCCTTCGCCAGCGCATTGGCGCCGGCCGCGACCACGATCTGGTTGGCACCATCGGCATCGACGGCGATGAAGGCCGCGCCGGTCGGCGCGTCGGTGCGTACGACGTTGGAAAGATCCACACCATCCTCGACCAGGAGCCCGAGCGCGATCTCGGCGAAACCGTCGCGGCCGACCGCGCCGACCAGCGTAACCTCGGCGCCGGCACGGCGGGCCGCCAAGGCCTGGTTGGCGCCCTTGCCGCCGGGATGCAGGGCATAGCCGGGGCCCATGACGGTCTCGCCCGCACCCGGCAACCGATCGACCGGCGTCACCAGATCGACATTGAGCGAGCCAAAAACGATGATCATGCCTGCAGCCCGGTGGCGAGCCGGGTCACGCCAGCGACGAAGGCGTCCTCGGGCGTAGTCAGCGCATGATCCAGCCCGGCAGCCGCGAGCGCCCGGCCATAGCTCTGTGCCAGAACGCCATCGGCGACGAGATGGAGATTGGCGAGGCCGCCGAACAAGGCGCGGGCGCCTTCGATCTCCTGCGCCACCAGCAAAGCGGAGAGATAGGAGCCGACCGCGCCGCCAGCCATGCGCCCGCCGAGGACATCGCTGCGCGCGTGGAATGCGGCGTTGAGCAGGCCTCCCGGCCGCTTCGCAGCGGCGAGCCCGCGTCGAGCGCCTTCGGCCGCGTCATCACCCGCAGGCTCGCTCGCCAGCCGCGCCAGGATCGAATGCTCGCGTAAGAGGCCATAGACCTCGCCGGTCATGAAGCTGGCGAAGCGGGTGATGCGGCCGCCCTCAACCTGCGCCCATTTCGAATGGGTGCCGGGCAGGCAGGCGATGCCATCGGTGAGGCCAAGGCCGACGATCAGCGTCTCCTCGCCGCGCATCACGTCAGAGGCGCCCTCATCACAGGATAGGCCGGGCAGGACGGTCGCTTGCGTGCCGTCGTCGAGCGTGACGGCCAAGCCGGCTGCGGCGATCGCCTCGGGGCTCGCCGGGCAAGCGACATAGGGCGCCTCGACCCAGCCATTGCGGCTGCCAACCATGCCGGCGAGCAGCACCGTCGCATCCGGGCGCGCCCGGCGGAATTCTCCGGCAATCTCGGCGAAGGCAGCCGGAAAGCCGCCGGCCGGCACCGACTGGATGCCACGATCGGCGCTGCGCTTGCCCTGCACCGTACCATCCTCACCGATCAGGAAGGCGCGAGCGCGCGTCGTGCCCCAGTCGAGCGCGATCAGGGGTTTCGGCATGGCAGGCTCCGGCGGGATGCATGCCTCATCCGATATCCCGGCCGAGGCGAAGCGAAGGGGCCGGGAATCTCCCCGGCCAGCGCCCCCGGGTCAAGCCCGGCGGCGGCTGATCTGATTGCATTGAGCGCGAGGCTCTTGACGATGGCGTCGGCGAGCGCAATCGAGACGAAGAAGGCAGAACGCGGCCTTCCGGCGTCAGCATGGCGCTCGCTGGCGCCGCAAAGCGTAGATCGCCTGAAGGACACCACAATGCTTACTCTCTCGGCGGGCCGCTATTCGGCCTGTGTCGCCCCGGAAGCCGGCGGCATGATCGCCGCGCTCGACTGGCAGGGGCCGGACGGCGAAACGCACCCGCTCCTGCACGTACCGGCCGGGCTCGCGCCACAGACAGAAACACCCAACAAGTTCGGCGCCTGGGCGATGCTGCCCTTCGCCAACCGCGCCTTCGACAGCCTGGTCGACGACGGCCATACCCGGTTCACCGTACCGCCCAACAATCCTGCCGGCACGATCCATGGCTTCGGCTGGCAGTCCGTCTGGCAGGTCGAGCAGCAGGACGCCGGCCATACCGTGCTGGTGCACCGGCGTAATACCGGCCCCGATCCCTATCGCTACCTGGCAAAACAGGAGATCCGGCTCGACGAGAACGGTATGACCGTCGTGCTCTCGCTGACCAATGAGGCCGACCAGGCCCTGCCCTTCGGCATGGGCCTGCATCCCTGGTTTCCCTCCGCCGCCGACACGCGCCTGCGCATGAGCGCCACGGGCGCGCTGATCTTCGGCGACTTGTTCCGCGCCAGCGGCACGCAGGCCTTCGCCGATGGCGGCCCCTATGCCGACAATCCCGTCTTCGCCACCGGCGCGGAGAGCGCCTGGAGCTTTCTGGGCTGGGGCGGGACGGCCCGGATCGAGACGCCCTCGACCGGGCTCGCCATTACCGTGAGCGCGAGCGAGAGCCTGCGCTGCCCGGTCGTCTGGGCGCCGGCCGGCGCCGATTTCCTCTGCGTCGAGCCACAGAGCCACGCCTCCGGCGCACCGAGCGAAAAGATCGTGCGCGAAGTCTCGCCGCTCGCCCGGCTTCAGCCGGGCGAAACGCTCAAAGGCTGGGTGCGGATCGCGGCGGGCGCGATCTAGCGCCAGCCCGGCCCCGTCACCGGCTGGAAGCCGATCGCGCCGGCCGGGATCGCCGGCCTGAGCAGCATCTGCTCCCGCGCCTCGCCCCAGGCCGGTCCCTGGCGCTGCTGCTTGGCGGTCAGCACCGCCTTTTGCGTCTTGATCTTGGCCTTGGCGATCTTGTGCTTGGAGCCGGAGGACGCCTTGGCGAAGCGCGAGAGATTGTCCGGCGCAGCGCCGTTCAACGCGATGCGGGTGCTGCCGGCGCCGTGTTTCTTGACCAACGCAAAGAGCTTGGCGGCGTTGGCGGGATGCAGGCGAATGCAGCCATGCGAGGCCGGGCGGCCAAGTGCGCCGACGGCAGTGGTGCCGTGGATGGCATAGCCGCCGCGGAAGAACACCGCATGGGGCATCGCGCCACCATATTTGCGGGAATACCAGCTGCGCTCGAGCCGCGTCGGGCGATAGACGCCATTGGGCGAGTGGAAGCCCTTGCGGCCAGACGAGATCGCCCAGCTATGGACCTCGCCATCACTGGTGGCAACGCTCATGCGCTGGGCGACGATATCGACGCGGACGTCGAGCTTGGCCTGAGCCGAGGCAAGCCCAGCAAGTGACGCGCATAGAAAGGCCAGAATGCCGAGAAGGCGATACATGACGCGACTCCTGAACGACGCAACCTGAAGAATCGGCTCTTTGGTTGCTGCCGCTCGGGCGCGTGCGCCCATCATGCGAAGTCAGCCCCGGCCTTGCCCTAAAGGAATCCCGAGGGGTCGGCGCTTGTAAAGCTGAAACCGCTAAAATGGTTTCCAATCGCCGGCTGCGGCGCTGCCGACTCGCTAGTCGACAAACACCATCCAGGCCAACAGCGCCGCGATCAGCCAGAGCGCCCAGTTGCCCCAGCGATTGCGCGCTGCTTCCGCCCGGCCAATCGCCTGCACGCTGGCCTCGTCGAGCGAGAAGCCGTGGCGCGAGGAATCCTCGAGCTGGCCGAGGACACGCTCGGCCCGGCCCACCGTTTCCGGCAGGTTGGCGAGGCTCGCCGCCAGGGTCCGCACGCTGCGGCCGGCATCCTCGAGCTTGCCGATCGGGCCGAGATTGCGGGTCAGCCAGTCGCGCACCACCGGCTCGGCCGTGGTCCACATGTCGAGATGGGGATCGAGGGTGCGGGCAACGCCTTCGACGACCACCATGGTCTTCTGCAGCATGACGAGCTCGGTGCGCGTCGCCATGTCGAACAGGCCGGTGATCTCGAACAGGAGCGTCAGCACCTTCGCCATCGAGATCTCGTCGGCGCGCTTGTCGTGGATCGGCTCGCCGACGGCGCGGATCGCCTGGGCGAAATCGTCGACCGAATGATGGGCCGGGACATACCCGGCCTCGAAATGCACCTCGGCGACGCGCCGGTAATCGCGCGTGATGAAACCGAACAGGATCTCGGCGAGGAAGCGCCGCTCCTTGTGGCCGAGCCGGCCCATGATGCCGCCATCGACCGCGACCAGCCGGCCCTGCGCATCGACGAACAGATTTCCGGGATGCATGTCGGCGTGGAAGAAGCCGTCGCGGATCGCATGCTTCAGGAAGGACTGGATGACGTTGCGGCCGAGCCCGGCCAAGTCGTGACCGGCGGCGCGCAGCGCCTCAACATCGGAGAGGCGGATGCCGTCGATCCATTCGTCGACCAACATCTCGCGCGCGGTCAGCTGCCAGTCCGGCGCCGGTACGCGGAAATCGGCGTCCTCCCTGGTGTTCTCGGTGAACTCCGAGAGCGCCGCCGCCTCCAGCCGCAGGTCCATCTCCATGGTGACGGACCGCGCCAGCGTCTCGACGATGGCGACGAAGCGCAGGCGGCGCGCCTCGGGCGAACGCGCTTCCGCCAATTGCGCGCCGAAGCGCATGGAAGCGAGGTCGCGATGGAAGCGGTCGCGGATGCCGGGCCGGAGAATCTTGACGGCGACCTCGGAGCCGTCCTTGAGGCGCGCGCGGTGAACCTGCGCGATCGAGGCGGCCGCGACCGGCTCGCTGAAGTCGACGAAGATCGCCTCGACCGGCTTGCCATGGGCCGCCTCGATCGCGGCGCGCGCCTGCGCCATCGGGAACGGCGCCATCCGGTCCTGCAGCGCCGAGAGGTCCTCGGCGATCTTCATGCCGACGACGTCGGGCCGGGTCGCCAGGAACTGGCCGAACTTGACATAGGACGGGCCGAGCCGCGTCAACGCCGCGGCAAGACGTGTCGCGGAGGAGCCGGCGCCGCGGCGCTCGATCAGCCGGCCGAGCGCGATCAGCGCCCGCGCCGCCGGCGGCAGCACGGACGGATCGACCAAGGCGAGCGCACCTTCGCGCGCCAGCACGAAGCCGACCCGTGCCGAGCGGGCGAGATGGGCGAGGGCAGAGATCATGCGGGGAGGCGGCTGGTCGACATGGCTGGTGCAGTCACAGCTTCCAGCCGGAATGCAGCGCCACGACGCCGCCGGTCATCGGCGTGAAGCTGGCGCGGCGGAAACCCGCCTCGGCGATCATGTTGGCGAAGACCTGCGGGCGCGGGAATTTGCGGATCGACTCGACGAGATACTGGTAGGGCTCGGCCTCCCCCGTCACCATCCGGCCCATCGGCGGGATGACGTTGAAGGAATAGGCCTCGTAGACCTTGTCGAGCAGCGGCACATCGACATGGCTGAATTCGAGGCAGAGGAAGCGGCCGCCGCGCTTCAGCACGCGATAGGCCTCGGCCAGCGCCTTCTCGATGCGCGGCACGTTCCGGATGCCAAAGGCGATCGTATAGGCGTCAAAGGACGCGTCCGGTAGCGCCAGCTCCTCGGCATTGCCCTGGACGAAACGGATGCGGTCGTCGTCGCGAAAGCGCTTCTGCGCCCGCTCGCGCCCAACGGCCAGCATCTCGGCATTGATGTCGAGCACGGTGACCTGCGTCTGCGGTCCGCCCTCCTCCAACACCTTGAAGGCGACGTCGCCGGTCCCTCCGGCAACGTCGAGATGGTGGAAAGGCCGGTCCCGCGGCGGCTTCAGCGCGGTGAGCAGCGCCTCCTTCCAGGCGCGGTGCAGGCCCGCCGACATCAGGTCGTTCATCAGGTCGTAGCGGCCGGCGACCTTGTGGAAGACATCGTCCACCTTGGCCTGCTTCTCGCCGAGCGGCACGTTCTCGAAGCCGAAATGGGTGGTGTCGGAGGCTGCTGTCACGGTTGGGCCGCTCTTGTGTTCGGGTGAGGCGATGAATAGCGAAAGGCTGGGCCGTTGTCGCGGGCCCTCTCGACGCATGCTGAAGAGCCGATGCCATGCCTGAACTTCCCGAGGTCGAAACCGTCCGGCGCGGGCTCGAACCCGCCATGCTCGGCGAGCGCTTCGCCAGGATCGAGCAGAACCGGCCCGATCTGCGCTTCCCCCTGCCCGAGCGCTTTACCGAGCGCCTGACCGGGCGGCGGATCGAAGCCCTGTCGCGGCGGGCGAAGTACCTGATCGCCGATCTCGACGATGGGCAGGCGCTCGTGATGCATCTCGGCATGAGCGGGCGCTTCATCGTCGAAGCGCCCGGCACGCCACCGACCGAGCCCGGCGCCTATTACAACGAGATCGGCCGGCACCTCATCCACGATCATGTCGTCTTCCATCTCGGCTCGGGCGCGCGCGTCACCTACAACGACGTCCGCCGCTTCGGCTTCATGGACCTCGTACCGCGCGCCGCCCTCGAAACCTCCAAACACTTTGCCGGAATGGGCATCGAGCCGCTCGGCAACGAGCTTTCCGGCGAGCTGCTGGCGAAGCTGTTCTCCAGAAAGATCGCGCCGCTGAAGGCCGCCCTGCTCGACCAGCGGCTGATCGCGGGCCTCGGCAACATCTATGTCTGCGAGGCGCTGTTCCGCGCCGGCCTGCATCCGGAGGCCGAGGCTGGGTCGCTGGCGACGCCGACCGGCAAGCCGCGCGAAAAGGCGTATCTCCTGGCGCAGATCATCCGCGATGTGCTGGAGGAGGCGATCGCCGCCGGCGGCTCGACACTGCGCGACTTCGCCCATGCCGACGGCTCGCTCGGCTATTTCCAGCATCGCTTCAAGGTCTATGACCGCGAGGGCGACCCTTGCGTCACGCCAGGCTGCGGGCATCCGGTCAAGCGGCTCGTCCAGTCGGGCCGCTCGACCTTCTATTGCGAGAGCTGCCAGAAGCGCGGCTGAGCGCTTCTTCCGAGGATCGACATGCCCGACGCCGTTCGCCCGCCAGGAAAGATCATCCTCCTCAACGGTGCCTCGAGCAGCGGCAAGTCCTCGCTGGCGCGCGCCGTCCAGGCCCGGATCGAGGAGCCGTTCTGGCACATCTCGATCGATCATCTACGCGATGCCGGCGTGCTGCCGACGGCGCGCATCCGTAGCGGCGAGTTCCAGTGGGCCACGATGCGCGACGCCTTCTTCGAAGGCTTCGAACAGTCGGTGCTGGCCTATGTCCACTGCGGCAACAACCTGATCGTCGAGCACATCATGGAAAACCGCGACTGGCTGTTGCGGCTGGTGCATCTGCTCGCGGAGCAGGATGTCTTCTTCGTCGGCCTGCATTGCGATCTCGCCGAGCTGGAGCGTCGCGAGATCGCGCGCGGCGACCGGAAGGTCGGCGACGCCCGGCGCTACTATCACCAGATCCACAGCTACTGCCTCTACGATGCCGAGCTGGATTCGGCGTCTCGGCCCGAGGTCAATGCTGACAGGCTGATCGCCGCCTGGCGCTCGCGCGCGACGCCTTCTGCGTTTCATCGCCTGCTCGCCGGCACCGAGCCGTCGCGTTGACGCGTCAGGAATCACGCCGTTTCGATGAAGCGTGCGAGGTTCTCCAGCGTCGAGCGCAGGCCGGCATCGTGATCCTCCTTGGCGATGCCGGCCGGTACGTTCTCGCAGAGGATCGTCACCTCGGTCCCGTCGCGGACTTCTTTGAAGCGCCAGGTCATCGTCATCGTGCCGGCGAGGGCGGGATCGTCCGAGACGAAGCCGACTTCCCAGACGATGCGCTCGCCCGGCACCAGCGCGACGAAGCGACCCTCGACGATATCGCTGTCGGCACTGGCCTTGCCGGGCGCACCAGCCGGATCGTCATAGGTCAGGACCATGCGGTAGCTGCCACCGGGATGCGGCTCGAAGCGCTCGATCTTCGCCCGCATCCCCTTGGGAGGCAGCCATTTGCTGAGTGCGGCGGAATCGGCGAAGGCGTTGTAGACCGCGCCGGGCGAGGCCTTGACGAGGCGCGAGGCCGTATCAATTCGAGTTTTACCGGTCATGCGCACCTCCTCTTCGGCCGCCATCCCTGATCAACGCGCAAAATGGCCCCAGGGGACCAACGGCGCGGTTAGCTTCGCACCACGCTCCTGAATGCCGCCGAAAGCGCGGCGAGCGCGTCGCGCGGGCGCCCGTCCCTGATCCGCGTGTGAAGCAGGATCGGCAGGCGCGGCAAATCGGGCAGCCCGAGCCTCGGCCCGACATCGACCGCGCCGAAGGGCAGCATGCGCGGTGCCAGGGCCGCGACGCCGAGCCCGGCGGTGACGGCAGCCACAACCGCGGTAACCCCGCCTCCGACGAAGATTTCCGTCCAGGGCACGCCTGCCGCGTCGAGGAGCTGCCCGGCCATCACCCGCACGCCGCAAGGTTCGGCCATGGTGGCGACCGGCAACGGCTCGCCCGGACGATGCTGCCAGGCCGGCGCCGCGAACCAGCCGAATTTCTCGTCCGCAAGATGCTCGCCATCGCTGCGCCCGGCATGCAGCCGCACAATCACCGTGTCGAGCTCGCGCCTGTCGAAGCTCTGGAGCAATTCGCTGGATGTGCCGATCCGGATCTCGATCACCAGCTGCGGGTCCTGCGCATTCATGCGCGCGATCAGCGCCGGCAGCTCGGGCCCCGCAACATGATCGCTGATGCCGATGGTCAGGCGCTCCCGGGCCGGGACGAAGGCGGACAGCGCGCGATCGTGCACCTCCAGAAGCTCACGGGCATGATCGAGGAAAGCCGCGCCACGCGCCGAAAGCTCGACATGCCGCGGCGTCCGCTCGACGAGCCGGCAATCCAGCCGCTCTTCGAGGCGCTTCAGCTTCAGGCTGACGGCAGCCTGCGTCGTCCGCATCGACTCGGCCGCCCGCGTGAAGCTGCCGAGATCGGCGATGCGGACGAAAGCCTGGACGGAATCGAGATCGAGCGGAGGCTTCATCATTTTCGTTCGTTATTACTGATATCGATTTCAATAGCATATCAAAATCACGATGCGCTCTCTACCGTCGAACCTGCTCGAACGCTTTTCGTGACGCCTGCGCCGACCGTGGGCCTGACAATGGGAGCTTGCGATGACGGTGATGACCAAGGAGCCCGCAATGCACGATCGCCCCGAGAAGGCGGCATCGGCCCAACCAACGGTCGACCGGTCATCGGTGCTGGAATTGACCGAGGCGATCCTGAAATACTTCGACCTCATGTACGACTGCGACACGTCTCGCTTCGAGCAGACGTTCGCGCCAACGGCCCAGTTGCACGGCTTTCGCGACGGCAAGATGATGGCATGGCCCACCCGGACCTACCGCGACATTCTCGACAAGCGTCAATCGCCGAAATCGGTGAACTCCGCGCGCAAGGACGAGATCCTGCTCATCGACTTCGCTTCCACGACTCAGGCCATGACGAAGGTGCGGCTGAGGGTCAATACGATGGTGTTCGTGGATCATCTGACCTGGCACCGGATCGACGGCACCTGGCTGGTCACGTCGAAGGGATTCCACGTCGAATCGCAGGACGGCCCGCCGATCTAGAGCACTGAGTCGAGCTGCTTGCGCCCAGGCTCGCATCGCGCCGTGCGCCCGCGCGCATGGACCGCGGCCCTAGGCGTCGCTATTCGTGGCCGAGATACAGCGCATCCGGGAGGCCGCCATGGCTTATGAGACCATTCTCGTCGAGGTGAAGGGCAAGGTCGGCGTCATCACGCTGAACCGGCCGCAGGCCCTGAACGCGCTGAACGTCCAGCTGATCGCCGACATCAACGCGGCGCTCGACGGCTTTGAGCGCGACGACGGCATCGGCTGCATCGTCATGACCGGCTCGGAGAAGGCCTTCGCCGCCGGCGCCGACATCAAACAGATGCAGGAGCGCAGCTATCCCGGCACCTATCTCGACGACAAGTTCGCCGACTGGGACCGGATCGGCCAGCGCCGCAAGCCCATCATCGCCGCGGTCGCGGGCTTTGCGCTCGGCGGCGGCTGCGAGCTCGCCATGATGGCCGATTTCATCATCGCCGCCGACAACGCCAAGTTCGGCCAGCCCGAGATCAATCTCGCCGTCATCCCCGGCGCGGGCGGTACCCAGCGCCTGACCCATGCGATCGGCAAGGCCAAGGCGATGGACCTTTGCCTCACCGGCCGCTTCATGGACGTGAACGAAGCCGAGCGCGCCGGGCTGGTTGCCCGTATCGTCCCGCTCGCCGAGTTGATGACCGAGACGCTGAAGGCGGCCGAGCAGATTGCCTCGAAGTCGCTGCCCTCGCTGCTGTCAGCCAAGGAATCGATCAATCGCGCCTTCGAGACGACGCTGGCCGAAGGCCTGCGCTTTGAGCGCCGCGTCTTCTCGGCGCTGTTCGGCACGCACGACCAGAAAGAAGGCATGGCCGCCTTCATCGAGAAGCGGAAGCCGGAATTCAAGAACCGCTGAGACGGGAGACCCCGGCCGATCAGCGCCACGCATGGCCGGGGCCAATTTCTTTCACTTGAAAGGCCGACGGCGCTGCTGGACCATGGCTGCTCACTCTTAAGAGTACGCAGGATTTGCCATGACCGCCGCAGCCCGCTCCCTCACCGACGGCATCGCACTGCCGACCTATGCCGATGTCGAGGCGGCGGCGAAGCGCATCGCCGGCGTGGCGCACCGCACGCCGGCATTGACCTCGCGCACGGCCAATGAGCGCATCGGCGCCAATCTCGTCTTCAAGGCCGAGAACCTGCAGCGCATGGGCGCCTTCAAGTTCCGCGGCGGCTACAACGCCATCGCAGCACTCAGCCCCGAACAGCGCAAGGCCGGCGTGCTGACCTATTCCTCCGGCAACCATGCCCAGGCGATCGCCTATGCCAGCAAGCTGCTCGGTGCGCCGGCGACGATCATCATGCCTCTCGATGCCCCCGCGGCGAAGGTCGCGGCGACCAAGGGCTACGGCGCCGAGATCGTGACCTATGATCGCTATAGTCAGGATCGGCTCGAGCTCGGCGACCGGCTGGCGGCCGAACGCGGCCTGACGCTGATCCCGCCCTACGACCATCCCGAGGTGATCGCCGGCCAGGGCACGGCGACAAAGGAGCTGATCGAGGAAGCGGGCGAGCTCGACGTCCTCCTGGTCTGCCTCGGCGGCGGCGGTCTCCTGGCCGGCGCTCTGCTCGCCGCGCGGGCGCTCAACCCTGGCTGCAAGGTCTACGGCGTCGAGCCCGAAGCCGGCAATGATGGCCAGCAATCGCTGCGCAAGGGCGAGATCGTCAAGATCGACGTGCCCAAGACCATCGCCGACGGCGCCCAGACCGCCTTTCTCGGCGACTACACCTTCCCGATCATCCGCGACCTCGTCGAGGACATCGTCACCGTGCCGGATGCGGCGCTTGTCGCGACGATGCGCTTCTTCGCCGAGCGGATGAAGCTCGTGGTCGAGCCGACCGGATGCCTTGCCGCCGCGGCTGCCTTCACCGGGGCGGTTCCGGTCGAGGGCAAGCGCGTCGGCGTCATCCTCAGCGGCGGCAATGTCGATCTCGCCAGCTTCGCGCGCTTCATCGGCGAAGGCGCATGAGCGAAATCGAGACGATCCTCTCGCCGCAGGTTCCGGCGCCGGCGGGACATTACTCGCAAGCCGTGGCCTATAAGGACCTGGTCTTCGTCTCGGGCCAGCTCGCGCCGCGCCCCGACGGCAGCCACACCGCCGACGAGCCTTTCGCCGTGCAGGCGCGGCAGGCTCTCGACAATCTCCTTGCCGTGCTCGCCGCCGCCGGCTGTGGCCCGGCCGACGTGCTGAAGGTTACCGCCTATCTGGTCGGCGCCGCGCACTGGCCGCAGTTCAATGCGATCTATGCCGAGGCCTTCGGGCCGCATCGACCGGCGCGCGCCGTCGTTCCGGTGCCGGAACTGCACCATGGCTATCTCATCGAGATCGAGGCCGTGGCGGTCCGCCGCAAGGCGGGTTGAAAGCGGCGGCGATTCCACCGTTGACGCCACGCGCGGCAGGAACTATAGGGTCGGGCCTCGCGGCGGTCTTGCTCCGGCAGGACCGTCGCTCGCATTTTCAACTGAAGGTTCGTGGTCGTGCCAGCCGGCGATAGCCAGGCGCTCACCACGATGAGGACGAGGACAGACCATGGCCAACACGACTTCGGCCAAGAAGGCCGCGCGCAAGATCGTGCGGCGCACCGAAGTGAACAAGGCGCGCCGCAGCCGCATGCGCACCTATCTGCGCAAGGTCGAGGAGGCGATCGCCTCCGGTGACAAGACCGCCGCCGCAGCTGCGCTGAAGGCCGCTCAGCCGGAACTCATGAGGGCCGCGCAGAAGGGCGTGGTTCACAAGAACACCGCTTCGCGCAAGGTTTCGCGTCTGGCTCACCGCGTGAGCGCGCTCGCTTCCTGATCACCGTTCAGCAGAACGGATTCCATGGCGTTTACAACCCGGCCGAAAGGCCGGGTTTTTTGTTTGCCGGCCTACCGCCTGAGGCGGGCTTCGATGCTGCGGCGCAACACCCGCTGTCAACGCGGATTCCGCAATCTTTCCACTGCTTTACCAGCTTGACTTCGGGTTGGTTTTAGAGGTCGGAAACCGCATTGTTTTAAGGTTTTGATCGCACAAAATTCCTCCATATTTTTCATGACCTTAGTGGGCAAAGCAATTCGCCCCGAGGAATCACCCTCCCCCGGAAGGGGTAGACCACCCCCTTCAAAAAAAAAGATTCGGAGCCGGCGCGAGACTCTCCCGGTAAAGAAAAGCTTAACTTCCCCAACTGATTGCGAGGCACTTACCGATAGGTCAGGGAGGGGGCCATTAGCCCTCAATCCGTGAAGCCGGCTGAGGGGGATATTGCCCCCGTTCGAGGCCGCCCTGTAAGGTCTTTTCATCGCCGGGCGGACAGCGATGTTTGACCGGCTCTCCTAAGAATTGTTGATGGTTTCTGCTTACAACCAGGCGGGGTTGGAAGAATGAGTTTCTATGTCTCAAAGATTTAAACGTTTTGAAATCAAGCGCAGCCGCAACTGAACTTTCAGAGCGCGCGGCACTACCCGGAAAAAGCGTTGGGATGACCTCGCTTCGCGGCGTTTTTTCGCCGACGAGGAGAGCGACATTTTTTCTAAAACCGAAAATATTGCACAGCCAACCCCAGAACGGGGTGGTCAAGTGCAGGGCACTGAAACGGGGCAATTGGAATGTTCGAGCGGATGGAGACTGGCAACTTGACCGACGCAACCACCACCACAGTGCTGACGGGACTTGTCCTGAGCGAGCCGAGGGGTGCTGCCGGGATCAAGGATCGCTGGGATAGGGTCCGCCGACGCCTGCGTGCCGAGCTCGGCGAAGACGTTTTCTCCAGCTGGTTCGCCCGCGTCGAGATTGGTGCGATCGTCGACGGCGTCGCCCATCTCACCGTCCCGACCCGCTTCCTGAAGAGCTGGCTCGAAGCGCACTATGCCGAGCGTCTGCGGACGCATTGCGTGGCAGAGCTCGACGCTCCCAACGGGATCGCCCTCGCGGTGCGCCAGGTGTCGCGGGATAGCTCCGAGCCCTGCCGGGACACCCCGGCACAGAGCGCACGCATGGCTCAACCCCGTGCCACAGCTCCCGTCGCAGAGATTGCTCCCGCCTCGGCGACCCATCAGCCCGGCGAACGCGATGCCATGGACGCCAACGGCACGCTGCTCGACCGGCGCATGACCTTCCAGAGCTTCGTCGTCGGCAAGTCGAACGCGCTCGCCTTCGCCGCGGCCGAACGGATCTCGGCAGCGCCTGCCGGCTCGACGCCTTACAACCCGCTCTACCTCCATGCCGGCGTCGGCCTCGGCAAAACCCATCTGATCCAGGCTATCGCCCAGGATGCACGCCAACACGGCAAGCGCGTCGCCTATTTCACCGCCGATCGCTTCATGTACGGCTTCGTCGCGGCGCTGAAGTCGCAGACGGCGCTCGCCTTCAAGGAGAAGCTGCGCGGCATCGACCTCCTGATCGTCGATGACGTCCAGTTCATCCAGGGCCGCTCGATCCAGCAGGAGTTCGGCCACACGATCAATGCGCTGATCGACGCCGGCAAGCAGATCGTCGTCGCCGCCGACCGGCTGCCTACCGATCTGGAGGCGCTCGATGAGCGCATCCGCTCGCGGCTCGCAGGTGGGCTCGTCGTCGAGATCGGCGAGCTCGACGAAGCGCTGCGGGTCAAGATCCTGACGATCCGCCTCGACGGGCTGAAGGCCGCCCATCCGAGCTTCCTCGTCAACCCGGATGTGATCGCCTATGTCGCCCGGGCGGTCGCCACCAATGGCCGCGACCTCGACGGCGCCGCCAACCGCATCCTGGCGCATGCGACGCTCACGGGCGCGACGGTGACGATGGAAACCGCCGAGGCGGCGATCCGCGACCTGGTGCGGACGCGCGAGCCGCGCCGGGTCAAGATCGAGGACATCCAGAAGCTGGTCGCGACCCGCTACAATGTCAGCCGCGCCGATATCCTGTCGGAGCGACGCACCGCAGCGGTGGTCAAGCCGCGCCAGATCGCGATGTATCTCGCCAAGGCGCTGACGCCGCGTTCCCTGCCCGAGATCGGCCGCCGCTTCGGCGGGCGCGACCACACCACCGTGCTGCACGCCGTGCGCAAGATCGAGAAGGCGATCGTCGAGGACCGGCTGTTGCACGACGAGGTCGACCTGCTGAAGCGCATGCTGCAGGAGTGAGCCTGTCTCTCGTGTTAGCTGTGATTGCAGGCATTCCCGCCCTTGCGCGGGAACCGGCCCTCCGGCAATGTCGCGGGCCATTCTCTCGCCCGCGCGCCTTGCCGCGCGGGCGCCAGCACGCCAGAAGACGCCCATGAAGGTTACGGTCGAACGCTCCACGCTCCTGAAGTCGCTCGGGCATGTCCATCGTGTGGTCGAGCGGCGCAACACGATCCCGATCCTGTCCAACCTGCTGCTGCGCGGCAGCGAGGATGGGCTGAAGCTGAAGGCGACCGACCTTGACATCGAGGTCGTCGAGACCGTGCCGGCCGACGTGATCGAGCCCGGCGCGACGACGGTGCCTGCCCACACGCTCTACGACATCGTGCGCAAGCTGCCGGACGGCTCCCAGGTCTCGCTCGAGACCACCGGCGAAACCGGCCAGATGCTGCTGCGCTCGGGCCGCTCGCGCTTTACCCTGCAGACCTTGCCGGAGAGCGACTTCCCGGACATCACCGCCGGCGAGATGGCGCATCGCTTCGTGCTGCCGGCCGGCGAATTCAAGCGCCTGATCGACAAGACCCAGTTCGCGATCTCGACCGAGGAGACGCGCTATTATCTCAACGGCATCTATCTACACGCCATCGACGTCGACGGGCGCCCCGTCCTGCGCGCGGTCGCGACCGACGGCCATCGCCTCGCCCGCGTCGACACTCCCGCCCCGCAGGGCTCGCTCGGCATGCCGGGCGTGATCGTGCCGCGCAAGGCGGTGTCCGAGATCCAGAAGCTGCTCGAGGATGGCGAGAGCGAGGTCCAGATCGAGCTCTCGGCCACGAAGATCCGGGTCGCCACGGCCGAGGTCGTGCTGACCTCGAAGCTGATCGACGGCACCTTCCCGGACTATCAGCGCGTCATCCCATCCGGCAACGACAAGCTGCTCACCGTCGACCGGGGCGATTTCGCGGCCTCCGTCGATCGCGTCTCGACGATCTCGTCCGAGCGCGGCCGCGCCGTGAAGCTCTCCATGGCCGATGGCCGCATGACGCTCTCGGTGACCAATCCCGATTCCGGTTCGGCAACCGAGGAGATCGAGGTCGACTACGATGCCGGCCCGCTCGATATCGGCTTCAACGCGCGCTACCTGATGGATATCGCCGCCCAGCTCGACGGCGACACCGCTTTGCTCAAGCTCGCCGATCCGGGCTCGCCGACGGTGATCCAGGACCGCGAAGGCGCTTCGGCCCTCTATGTGCTGATGCCGATGCGGGTTTAGAGCATTGCGCGAAAAAGTGGGAACCGGTTTTTCGCAAGAGCAATGCTCTAACCTTTTAGAATCGATCACGGTTTTCGCATTTTGACGGAATCGTCAAAATGCGACGTGATCTAAGCCCGCGAGCGCTTCTTGACCGCGGTCGCCCACCTCACTTTGCAGAATTTCCGCTCCTATCCGGCCCTCGATCTCGCGATCGAGGGCCGGCTCGTTGCGCTGTGCGGCGAGAACGGCGCCGGCAAGACAAACCTGCTCGAAGCGCTCTCGCTGTTCGCCCCCGGCCGCGGCCTCCGACGCTCCGATCTCTCGGATATGGCGCGCCAGCCCGGCGATGGCGGCTTTGCCGTCTCGATCGCGCTCGCCGATGACGGGGCGAGACTCGGGATCGGACTGGAGCCGCCGGATGCCGAAGGGCGCCGGGCCCGGATCGCCCGCATCGACGGCGTCTCGGCCGGCTCGGCGCTCGCCTTCAGCGATTATCTCCGCCTGGTCTGGCTGACGCCCGATCTCGACGGGCTGTTCCGTGGCTCGGCCGGCGAGCGCCGCCGCTTCCTCGACCGGCTGGTACTCGCGGTCGATCCCGGCCATGGCACTCGCTCGAACGCGCTCGAAAAGGCGCTGCGCTCGCGCAACCGTATCCTCGAGGAAAGCCCGCACCAGCAGCGCTGGCTCGACGCCGTCGAGCGCGAGATCGCCGAACTCGGCGTCGCCGTCGCTGCCGCCCGGGCCGAGACCGTGGCGCGGCTCTCCGCCATCATCGCCCAGAACCACGATGACGCCTCGCCCTTCCCGCAGGCTGATATCGCGCTTGAGGGGGAGATCGACGCGCTGGTTGCGAGCCTGCCGGCGCTCGATGCCGAGGATCGCTATCGCGACTTGCTGGCCGGGATGCGCCCGCGTGACAAGGCGGCCGGCCGCACGCTCACCGGACCGCAGGCCTCCGATCTCGCCGTGCGCCATGCCGCCAAGGACATCCCCGCCGGACAAGGCTCGACCGGTGAGCAGAAAGCGCTGCTGATCGGGCTCGTGCTCGCTCATGCCCGCCTCGTCGCGACGATGAGCGACCTGCCGCCGCTCGTCCTGCTCGACGAGGTCGCCGCCCATCTCGATCCGCGCCGGCGCGCGGCGCTCTATGCGGCGCTGGCCGAGCTCGGCTGCCAGGTCTGGATGACCGGCGCCGACCCGGCTCTGTTCGGCGATCTTCCTGATGGGGCGCAGCGCTTCCTGGTCACGCCGGGCGAGGTTCGTGCCGTATCCTGACAGCGGCGGTCGCCCATGATCGGTCAGCCCGGCTGATCGACCTCATCACGCATGCCGATGGGACGCTGGGCTTGCTTGCTGCTAGCATGGCGTGAAGAACGTCAATCATCAGGGATGAGCGCCGATGGATCTCGCCGGACTTCTGGTTTTCGCCGGTGTCTATTTTCTCGCCGTCGCCTCGCCCGGGCCCGGCATCGCCGCGATCGTGGCGCGTTCGCTGTCGACCGGCTTCCGGCGGGCGGTGCCCTTCGTGCTCGGCATCGCGGCCGGCGACCTCGTCTGGCTGGCCTTCTCGGCGCTCGGCCTGTCCGTGCTGATGCAGAGCTTCCACGGCCTGTTCCTGGCAATCAAATACGCCGGCTGCGCCTATCTCATCTATCTCGCCTGGAAGCTCTGGACCGCGCCGGTGAAGAGCCTCGAAGACCAGCCGGCGATGCGCGGCGAGGGCATCCGCCTCTTCCTCGGCGGCATCGCGCTGACGCTCGGCAACCCCAAGGTGATGGTGTTCTTCGTCTCGATCCTGCCGCTCGTCGTCGACCTGCACGCACTGACGCCGCTCGCCTTCGTCGAGGTCGCGGTGCTGACCATGCTGATTATCAACACCACCCTGCTCGGCTATGCCTTTGCCGCCGACCGGGCACGCCGGCTGGTGGCAAGCCCGCGCACCCTGCGCCGGATCAACCGCGTCACCGGCGGGGTGATGGCGGGCGCCGCGGCGGCGATCGCGACGCGTGGCTGAGATGGCTGACACGAGCGCAGAGCCCCGTGCCATTCGCCGTGAGGACTGGTCCGAGACCCCCGGCGAATGGCATGGCGAGGTGCAGGGCTTCGGCGGTGAGGTCTCGCTGATCTTCGTTCGGGCCGAGCCGGGCAAGGGGCCAAGGCTGCACAGCCACCCCTATCCCGAGACCTTCATCGTGCGTGCCGGTCGGGCGCTCTACACGATAGGCGATCAGGAGATCGAGGCCGGGCCGGGAGAAATCCTGGTCGTGCCGGCCGGCGTGCCGCACAAGTTCCGCAGCCTCGGGCCGGAGGTGCTGGAATCGATCGACATCCACGCCAGCGAGCGCTTCGCCACCGATTGGCTGGAGTAGGCTGGTCTCAGCGCCCGCCCGCGGCCGTGATCAGTTTGGCGACCTCGCTCTGGCCGCGCTTTTTGGCATGCGCAAGCGGAGTGACGCCATCGCGGTCGGCAAGGTTGGGATTGGCGCCGGCGTCGAGCACGAGCCTCGCCACCTCTCGATGGCGCGGGCCGCCATCGCCGAGGATCACGATCTCCAGAAGACAGGTCCAGCCGAGATTGTTGATGTGGTTCACGTCGATGCCACTGGTCAGGAGCAGCTTGGCGGTCTCGACATGGGCGCGCTCGCAGGCCGGAATCAGCGCATTGCCGCCATAGCGGTTGCGCAGCGACAGGTCGGGCTTGAGCGGCAGCATCGCCGCGATGATCTCGGTGCGGCCACTGGCGCCGGCGAGCAGCCAGGGCGTGTCCTGGTTCGCGGCCTGGGCGTTGGGGCTCGCTCCCGCGGCGAGCAACGCCTTGGCGATAGCGACATGGTTGCCGGCGACGGCGAGCAGGAGCGGCGTCTGCCTCTGGCCGTCGAGCGCTTCGAGATCGGCGCCGGCTGTGATCAGGCCGTTCACCGCCGCAAGATCGCCACGACCGGCCGCGTCGAGCAGCCCGGTCTGGGCCTCGCTTGTCCCCGCCATCAGCAACACTCCCGCCAGGATCGCGGCAGCGCGCAGCAGCCGCCTCATCGCCCGCTGTCGAGCAGACGCCCGACCACCTTGGCGGTATAGTCGACCATCGGCACGATCCGGGCATAGTTCAAGCGCGTCGGGCCGATGATGCCGACGACGCCGACGATGCGCTGGCCGACATCGCGGAAGGGCGCCGCGATGATCGACGAGCCCGACATCGAGAACAGGTTGTTCTCCGAGCCGATGAAGATACGCACCCCGTCGCCGGCCTCGGCGCGCGAGAGCAGGTCGATCAATTCGGTCTGCGTCTCCAGATCGGCGAAGAGCAGGCGGATGCGCTCGAGATCCTCCTGCGCCTTCAGATCCTCGAGCAGATTGGCCTGGCCGCGCACGATCAGGTGCCGGTCGCTGGAGGGACCGGAGCTCGTGGCGATGCCCGTCTCGACCAGCCGGGCGGTCAGTTCGTCGAGCTCGCGCTCCATCTGCGTGCGGCTGTCGGCGATCTCACGCCGCAGCTCGTCCAGCGTCTTGCCGACGATGCGGGCATTGAGGAAATTGCCGGCCTCGACCAGCGCCGAAGCCGGCAGTCCCGGCGGCAGCGCCAGGATGCGGTTCTCGACCGTACCGTCATCGGCGACGAGGACGACGAGCGCGCGGCCAGCATCGAGCCGGACGAACTCGATATGGCGCAGCCTTGCATTGGCCTTGGTGGTGACGACGACGCCGGCGCCGCGCGACAGCCCCGACAGCAGCGCCGAAGCCTCGGTCAGCGTCTGATCGAGCGAGCGGTTGCTGGCGGCCGCCCTGATCTGCGCCTCGATGCGGGCCCGCTCGTCCGAGGTGAGGTTGCCGACCTCCATCATGCCGTCGACGAAGAAGCGCAGGCCCCGCTCGGTTGGCAGACGCCCGGCCGAGGTGTGCGGCGCATAGATCAGCCCGGCCATCTCCAGATCGGTCATGACGTTGCGCACCGTCGCCGGCGACAGCGCGATCGGCAGCAGGCGGGCGATGTTGCGCGAGCCTACCGGCTCGCCGGTGGTGAGGTAACCGTCGACGATCTGGCGAAAGATTTCGCGCGAGCGCTGGTCGATCTCGACCAGGCCGCCGGGCGAATCCGGGCGGGTATGGGCGCTCATCGCCTCGTGAACAGCCTCGTGACCATGGCCCATTGTCCCCGGCGCGGGCGGCAGGATCAAGCCCTCATGACCGGCTCGCCTTGCCGCTCTCCGGTTAAACGCCTACAAGCCGCGAATTCAGAAGACAGGATGGCACGATGAGACCCTCGAAGCGCGCAGCCGACGAGATGCGCAAGGTCACGCTGGAACGTGGCGTGGTCCGCTACGCGGAAGGGTCGTGCATGGTCACCTTCGGCGAGACCAAGGTGCTCTGTGCCGCGACCGTCGAGGAAAAGGGGCCGCCCTGGCTGCGCGGCACCGGCAAGGGCTGGGTCACCGCCGAATATTCGATGCTGCCGCGCGCCACGCATGAGCGCACCCGCCGTGAGGTCACTTCGGGCAAGCCGTCGGGGCGGACGCAGGAGATCCAGCGTCTCGTCGGACGCTCGCTTCGCGCCGTGGTCGACCTGACCGCGATCGGCGAGCGCCAGATCGTCGTCGACTGCGACGTGCTGCAGGCCGATGGCGGCACCCGCACCGCCTCGATCACCGGCGCCTGGGTCGCGCTGCACGATGCGCTGAAATGGATGGAAGGCCGTGGCATGCTGAAAGGCGCCAACCCGCTGAAGGACCATGTCGCAGCGGTCTCCTGCGGCATCGTCGCCGGCAATCCCGTGATCGACCTCGACTATGTCGAGGATTCCGGCGCGCAGACCGATGCGAATTTCGTCATCACCGGCTCAGGCGGCCTCGTCGAGGTACAGGGCACGGCCGAAGGCGCTCCCTTCAGCGAGGAAGAGCTGATGGCGCTGCTCAAGCTCGCCAAGGGCGGCATCGGCAAACTGGTCGCCCTGCAGAAGGCTACGGTTTCCTAGACTGGGGGGTGCGATGGATTGGCTGACCGTCGTCCTGGGCGTGCTCATCGGTCTTCTCTTGGTCGGCGGAGTGATTATCTTCGCCTTCCGGGCCGAAACCTGGCCGGGCCGGAAACGATCTCGCCTCGCGCCGCCCTCCGGCCGCTACGATGACGGCGACGGTAACCAGCCCCTGACCTCGCACGATTCCCCCTCCTCGCCCTCAGATCACTGAAACCAATCCGATGACCGAACAACGCCTCCTCACCGGCAAGGTTGTGATCGCGACCCACAACCAGGGCAAATTGCGCGAGATGCGCGAGCTTCTGGCGCCCTATGGAGTCGAGCTGGTCTCGGCCGGCGAGCTTGGCCTGCCCGAGCCCGAGGAGAACGGCCACATGTTCGCCGAGAACGCCGCGATCAAGGCGGTCGCGGCAGCGGAAGCCTCCGGCCTGCCGGCGCTGGCCGACGATTCCGGCGTCTGCATCGATGCGCTCGACGGCGCGCCCGGCCTGTTCTCGGCCAATTGGGCCGGGCCGGGCAAGGATTTCGCCCCGGCACTGGCCCGCGTCCAGGTGGAACTGGCCAAGCGCGGCGCGACCACACCCGAGCAGCGCAAGGCGCATTTCGTCTCGGCGCTGGTGATCGCCTGGCCGGACGGACATCAGGAGCTGTTCGAGGGCCGCGTCTTCGGCGAGATCGTCAACTCACCGCGCGGGCTTTCCGGCTTCGGCTACGACCCGATCTTCCAGCCGGCCGGCCATGCCAAGACCTTCGGCGAGATGACGGCGGAGGAAAAGCACGGCATTCCGCAGGACGGCTCGCCCGGCCTGTCGCACCGGGCCCGCGCCTTCCATGTCCTGGCCGCCGCCTGCCTGAGGACGCCCGCTTGACGTCCGCAGCCGCCTTGGCGCGGCAACCCGGCGTGCCGGCACACCCGACCGCGGATGCCGGCTTCGCCGTCTATGTGCACTGGCCGTTCTGCCTGGCCAAATGCCCCTATTGCGACTTCAACTCCCATGTCCGGCATCAGCCGCCGGACCAGGCGCGCTACATCGCCGCCTTCCGCCGCGAGATCGCCCAGCGCGCCGAACTCGCGCCGGGTCGCACGGTCAACTCGATCTTCTTCGGCGGCGGCACGCCCTCGCTGATGGAGGGCGCCACAGTCGGCGCGATCCTCGATGCGATCGGCGAGCACTGGGCCATCGCCTCGGACTGCGAGGTGTCGCTAGAGGCCAATCCGACCAGCGTCGAGGCCGGGCGCTTCCGCGATTTCCGGGCGGCGGGCGTCAACCGCGTCTCGCTCGGCGTCCAGGCGCTGAACGATACCGACCTGAAAGCACTCGGCCGGATGCATTCGGCGCAGGAAGCGCTCGACGCGGTCGCGATCGCGCGGCGCTATTTCGAGCGCTACTCCTTCGACCTGATCTATGCCCGCTCCCCGAACCAGACGCCGGCGCTCTGGCAGGCAGAGCTCGAACTCGCGATCAGCCATGCCGCCGAGCATCTCTCGCTCTACCAGCTCACCATCGAGCCCGGCACCGCCTTCGAGCAGCTCTACAAGGCCGGCAAGCTCGCCATTCCCGAGCCCGATGCCGGCGCCGCGCTCTACGAGCTGACGCAGGAGATCACCGCCAAGCATGGCTTGCCGGTCTACGAGATCTCGAACCATGCCCGGCCGGGCGCCGAGTGCCGGCACAACCTGGTCTACTGGCACTATGGCGAATATGCCGGCGTCGGCCCCGGCGCCCATGGCCGGCTGGTGACCACCGATGGTCGCTTTGCCCAATCGACCGAGAAGCGCCCC
This sequence comes from Allobosea sp. Tri-44, assembly GCF_004123845.1. Lineage (GTDB taxonomy): Bacteria > Pseudomonadota > Alphaproteobacteria > Rhizobiales > Beijerinckiaceae > Allobosea. The sequence continues at coordinate 92,157 of NZ_NBDP01000064.1, forward strand.
GAAACCTGGCTGGATCGGATCGAGGCCGGCACTGACGCACTGGTCGAGAACGAGCGTCTCTCGGCCGAGGCGCAGGGCGACGAATACCTGCTGATGGGTCTCAGACTGGTTGAAGGCATCGATCTCGACGTCTTCGAGGGACTCGCTGGCCGAAAGCTCAACGGAAACCGGATCGGCAGCCTGATCGGCGAGGGCTTCCTCATCCGCACGCCGAATGGCCGCCTCGCCGCGACGCCGGAAGGCGCCCTGCTGCTCGACGCGCTCGTCGCCGATCTGGCGGCCTGAGGACAGATCGCGGCAACGATCTCCGGACTCGGTATCATTAAACCGATTTAAGTTGATGAGAAGCCCTGCTGGAGCAAGGCTCGCCATGACGAAGCAGCCACCTTCCGCCACGTCACCGCCGCAATCGGCGCCCCCGATGTCACCCGCAAGGACGGGACAGTCCGGCTCAGGGAGGTCAAGATGCAGCAGAGCAAGATCGACGAAACGCGCACGGCGCTGTCGCGCCGCCGCTTGTTGCAGGTCGCTGGAGCGGGCGCGCTTGCAGCCGCCGCCGACACGGCCTTGGCGCAGGCCCCGGCCGCCCGCCCCGGGCCGCCGAGCACGATCACCAGCCCGCCACGCGATTTCAGCCGTGGCGGCGCGCCCACCACCTATTTCTGGGACCCTGACGTCATCGCCGTCGATCCGGCCTTCGAGGGCCTGGCCCAGCCCAATGCGCCGATCCAGCGGCTCTGGACCGGCGCGCTCTGGGCGGAAGGGCCAGCCTGGAACGCGCAGGGGCGCTACCTCGTCTGGAGCGACATCCCGAACAACCGGCAGATGCGCTGGCTTGAGGATGATGGCCGCGTCAGTGTCTTCCGTACGCCCTCGGGCAACAGCAATGGCAACAGCTTCGACTTCCAGGGCCGGCAACTCTCCTGCGAGCATCTGAACCGCCGCGTCGTCCGCTACGAGCTCGACGGCTCGGTGACGATCCTCGCCGACAAGTTTGACGGCAAGCGGCTGAACTCGCCCAACGACGTCGTTCAGCATCCCGACGGCAGCTACTGGTTCACCGACCCGCCCTATGGCGGCCAACTCTATGAAGGCGCGCCCGATGCGGCAGGCGGGCCGAGCAATGCGAGCGGCAAGCTCAACCCTCGCCTCGGCCAGCCGCCCGAGATCGGCTCTTACAAGCGCGAATTGCCGACGAATTGCTACCGCATCGATCCGAGCGGCCGCGTCGATCTCGTCGTCACCGAACAACAGGTGCCCGACCCGAACGGCCTGTGCTTCTCGCCCGACTTCAAGAAGCTCTACGTCGCCTCGACCGGCAAGGGCCCGGGCGACACCGGTCCCGGCGGCAAGGGCGACATCCATGTCTTCGATGTCGGTGCCGACAACAAGCTCTCGAACGGCAAGCTGTTCTCGGACTGCATGGTCGACGGGGTGAAATGCGGGCCGGACGGGTTGCGCTGCGACGTGCAGGGCAATCTCTGGGCCTCATCCAATGCCGGCCGCGCCGTCGGCTACAATGGCGTGCTCTGCTTCAGCCCGGACGGCAAGCTGATCGGCCGCATCCGCCTGCCGGAAGTGTGCGGAAACGTCTGCTTCGGCGGGCCGAAGCGCAACCGGCTGTTCATGGCCGCGAGCCAGTCGCTCTACGCGGTCTATCTCGGCACGCAAGGCGCCGCGCCGGGCTGAGAAGCGCCCGGCTCAGCCCTCATCCTGCTCGGGCCGATCCTGCTCCGCGGGGTCGGCCTTCGCTTCCGGCTTCGGCTGATCCGCATAGAGCTTGGGCAGGTAGGTCTCGTACCAGGCTTTCAGCTCGGCCAGCGCCGGATGTTCGAGATTGCGGCGCAGATAGGCTTCAATCCGGGGCAGGTGCTTGAGATAGCCCGGCTTGCCGTCGCGCCGGTCGAGCCTGGCGAAGATGCCGGCGATCTTGGTGTTGCGCTGCGCGCCGAGGATCGCATAGGCGCGGGCAAAGCCCGGCAGGTCGAAGCTCGGATCGGTGCCGCGCCGTGCTCCGGCATAGGCTGCAAGCAGACGCAATTCCAGCGCTGCCGGCACGTCGACCCGGGCATCCTGCCCGAGCGCGACGAGGTCATAGCCGGGATGGCCGAGCACCGCGTCCTGGAAATCGATCAGGCCGAGCCTTGCATGACCGACACGATCCGCCAGCCAGAGCAGGTTCGGCGAGTGATAGTCGCGCAGCGTCCAGGTCGCCGGCGTCTCGAAGAGCTCGTCGAACAGCTTGTCCCAGATGCGGCTGAACTCCGCCCGCGTCACCGCCGGCAAGGTGACGCCAGCGATATGCGGGGCATACCAGTCGAGCACCAGCTCGGTCTCGATGGCGAGCGCCTCGCGGTCATAGTCCGGCAGGACGTGGTCGCGCCCTTCGGCGACCGGAAGAATCGTTGGCAGAGCGTGCCGGTGCAGCTCGGCGAGCAGGCGGGCCGCGGCCTCGTAACGCTCGGGGATCGGCCCGTCCTCATTGACCACCGGCTCGGAGCCAAGGTCCTCGATGATCAGAAGGCCGGTAACGAGGTCCTGCGCCAGGATCGCCGGCGCGGAGAGGCCGAGCGAACGCAAACCCTTGTCCATGGCGACGAAAGCATCGACGGATTCGGCGAGATGGGCGATGGCGCTGTAGGGCTTGCCCTGGCGGATCGCCGGCCCGTCGGCCCGTGGCGGCGAGATCATCAGGATCGCGGTCTCGCCCGAGGGCCTGATCAGGCGCTCATAGGCACGGCTCGAGGCGTCACCGAGCATGAATTCGCGCCGCGCCTCGCTCCAGCCGGCCTCGTCGATCAGCTGTCGCGCGCCGATCGCGAGCGACAGCCGCTGGCGCCAGAGCACCCCGCCGGAGAGCGTCGCGATCCTGCCCTGCTCGGGGTTCTCAGGGTCGACATCGAGCACGATGTCGAGCCGCCGGCCGGCCGGCAGACGCGTGCCGGCCCGGTCCGGCCATTCGACGATAGTAATCGCGAGATCGAGATCCTCGACCAAGCCGATATCGTCGAGCTCGTCGGGATTGCGGACGCGGTAGAGATCGGCGTGCAGCAGGAGCCCGCGCGGGCTGTCATAGCTCTGCACCAGGGTAAAGGTCGGGCTCGGCGCTTCCAGTGCGGGATCGTCGGTGAGGCGGCGCAGCATGGCGCGGGCCAATAGCGACTTGCCGGCACCGAGATGGCCTGAAAGCGCGACGATGTCACCGGTCTTGAGAATATCGGCGATGTCCTGCGCCAGCCGCACCGTCGCGGCCTCGGTCGACAGGACGACGACATGGCTGCCCGTCCGCGCGGCTTCGTCGCTCATTCCGCCGCGTCCGAGATGCGCATGCCTTCAGGCGGAAAGACCGCGGTGACACGGGTGCCCTGGCCGAGGGCGGAGTCGAGCTCGACGCGGCCGCCATGCAATTCGACGATCGAGCGCACCATCGACAGGCCGAGCCCGACGCCGCGATGGCGCGAGCCAAGCGAATGGCTCTCGAAACGGTCGAACACCTTCTCCTTGACCTCGTCCGGGATGCCGCGGCCCTCGTCGGCGACGGTGATTCGGATCTCGCCGCCGATCCGGCCGGCGCTGACGCGGATTGTCTGGCCGGGCTGGGAGAAGCCGATCGCGTTCGAAAGCAGGTTGAACAGGATCTGGCGCAGGCGCTTGGGATCGGCACGGAGCGGACCGGTCTGCGGGGCGATGTCGACCTGGAGCCTGAGCTTGCTGTCGGTGAGGCGGTCCTGCAGGCCAGTCGCAGCCTGGGCGATGCTCTCGGCGACGTCGACCTCCTCGAGATCGAGCGCAAGCGCACCATTGTCGATCGAGGCGAGGTCGAGAATGTCGTTGATGATGGCGAGCAGCGCGCCAGAGGAGCGGACGATATGGCCGGAATAGTCACGCTGCTTGTCGTTCAGCGGGCCGACCGTCTCCTCGCCGAGCAATTGCGCGAAGCCGATAATGTTGGTCAGCGGCGAGCGCAATTCGTAGGAGACGTGATGGACAAACTCTTCGCGCAGCCGCGAGGCGCGCTCCAAGGCGTCGTTGCGCTCGGTCAGCGCCCGTTCGACATTCACGCCGGCCGTGACGTCGGCGAAGGTGATCAGCGTTGCGCCATCAGGCAGCGGCGCGGCGGTACAGTCGAGCACCATGCCATCGCGACGCTCCATATGGCAGCGATAATCCTCGCGCGCATCGCGCACGCCGGCGACCGCGCTGCGGATCTCGGTCCAGACGGCATCGTCCGGGAAGAGCGGGCGGCATAAGGTCACGACCTCGTCGATATGCGGCGCAGACGCGGCGCGCTCGGGCGGGAGCTTCCAGAGCTGGGCGAAGGCCGGGTTGGAGAGCTTGAGGCGGCCATCCGAGCCGAACACGGCAACGCCTTCACGCAATGAATCGAGCGTCTCGCGCTGGGTGCGCGAGAGCGCATTGAAGCGCGATTCCAGCGTGAAGCGCTCGGTCTCGTCATCGAAGAGATAGGTGACGCCGCCCTGGGGATTCGGGCTGGCAACGACATGGACGGTGCGCCCGTCGGGCAGGTACCACCAATCCTCGCTGGCGCGTGTCGCGGTGTAGGCGGCGTGCACTGAGGCCTTCCAGGTGCGGTAGTCGCCAAGCTCGGGCAGGCGGCGCTCGGTGCGCAGGCGATCGAGGATCTCGCCGTCGCCCGGCGCACTGTCGAGGAAGCCGGGGTCGAGCGACCAGAGCGCCTCGTAGCCGCTATTGCGATAGACCAGGCGCTGCGAGGCATCGAAGACGGCGACACCGGTCTTCAGCCGGTCGAGGGTGCGCACATGCGCATCCATCTGACGCTGCAGATCAGCGCGGACCGCCTCCAGCTCGCTCATATCGGTAGCGATGCCGGCATAGCCCGAGGGCGTCGGTGTTTCCAGGATATCGACGATCCGGCGCTGGCCAGCCATGACGACGGGTGCGCGCAGCTGGAAGACGCGGCCATCCTTGCGGGCCTTCGTGGCCGCCTCGCGCTCGCTGCGATCGAAGAGTTCAAGCCCGGCCTTGACCACCTGCTGACCATCTGCAGCCTCGACGGCCCGGGCATAAGCCCCGTTGACCCAGGTCAGGCGACCATCGGTGGCGCGCGTCCAGACCGGCTGCGGCACGCCCGCGAGCAAGCTCGTCAGCGCGGCATGGTCACTGGCGAGCTTGCCGAGTTCATCCTCCAGCGCCAGCGCCCGGGCGCGCTCACCATCGACTTCGCGCAGCCGGATCACGGCGCGGCCAACCACGGGCCGGCCCTCGGCGTCGACATAGCGTCCGGTCTTGGCCTTAAAGGTGAAGGCGAAGGCTTCGCCATGTTCCTTGAGAGCTTCCGTCGCGAGTTCGAGTCGCTTTGCGTCGGCCGGCGGAGCCCAGGTGCCATAGGCCAGCGCCGGCGCAGAACCGCCAATGCCGAGAAAGCCGCTATCGCCCTCGACCACCGGGCTCGCCTTCGGTCCGTTCCAGCTCAGCACGACCTGCCGATCCGCCGCGAGCAGAGCGCTGAGGCGCTCCTGATGGCCACGCGTCGCCTCCAGGCCTGCAGCGAGCTCGCCTTCCCGCCGGGTCCAGCGCGAGCGTTCACGGACATAAAGAACCGAGGTGGTCGTGGCGAAGACGACGAGCCCGACGAAGATCAGCGAGAGGCCGCCGGCGTTGAACCACTCGGCCCGCACGGGCAGGATGGCCTCGACCTGAGCGAAGGCGGGGACCGGCGCCACGCCGGCAAGACCAGGCAGGAGAAAGCGGACCGCTCCGTTCATCTCCTGTCCGACCTGCCTTACCCGTCTCATTCCTGCGTCCGTCCTGTCCCAGGCCAGCCTGTGGCCGCAATTGGCGAGGTGCCGTCGGCATGGCCGCCCGCCATGGCTCCCCTTGAAGGATCCACGCCCGCAACCTGCGCAAAGCCACCGCTGCACGAAACCGGACGCCGCGTGCGAAGCCTGCCGACAGCCCGAATCAGTGCCACTGTAATCACCGCAGGACTCCGTCAGGAAGTGCTTAATCGATAGTAAAGGCCGAATGGCGACAGCCGCGGCCGACGCATTCTGGCGGCAAACAACAAGTAGAGGCCACCCAACATTCGACGTCTATTAGTAGTGCCAGACGTGCCCTATTGTGCCTCGAATACGACAAAGCCCGGCACGAGGCCGGGCTTTCTCATCATTGCAGCCGCCGCCCGAAGGCAGGCTCCATGCGGTACGGCGTCACTCGGCCGGCCGCTGCCGACCAGAATGATCAGTAGCGATAGAGTTCCGGCTTGAACGGGCCGGTCGGCGCCAGGCCGAGATACTTCGCCTGCGCATCGTTCAGCACGGTCAGCTTGGCGCCGACCTTGGCGAGATGCAGCGCCGCGACCTTCTCGTCGAGATGCTTCGGCAAGGTGTAGACCTTGTTCTCGTACTTGCTGTGGTGGTTCCAGAGTTCGACCTGGGCCAGCGTCTGGTTCGAGAACGAGCAGGACATCACGAAGGACGGGTGACCGGTGGCGTTGCCGAGGTTCACCAGGCGGCCTTCCGAGAGCAGGATGATGCGCTTGCCGTCGGGGAACTCGACCTCGTCGACCTGCGGCTTGACGTTGTCCCACTTGAAGTTCTTCAGGCCGGCGACCTGAATCTCCGAGTCGAAATGGCCGATATTGCAGACGATGGCGCGGTGCTTCATCGCGCGCATATGGTCGACGGTGATGACGTCGAGATTGCCGGTGGCGGTCACGAAGATGTCGGCGCGCGGAGCGGCGTCCTCCATGGTGACGACCTCGTAGCCCTCCATCGCCGCCTGCAGCGCGCAGATCGGATCGATTTCGGTGACCATGACGCGGCAGCCGGCCTGGCGCAGCGAAGCGGCCGAACCCTTGCCGACGTCGCCATAGCCGGCGACGAGCGCGACCTTGCCCGACATCATCACGTCGGTGCCGCGGCGGATGGCGTCGACCAGCGACTCGCGGCAGCCATAGAGATTATCGAACTTCGACTTGGTGACGGAGTCGTTGACGTTGATCGCCGGGAAGGGCAGGCGGCCGGCCTTGGCGAGATCGTAGAGGCGATGCACGCCGGTGGTGGTCTCTTCGGAGACGCCCTTGATCGCGGCCCGGGTCTTGGTGAACCAGCCCGGATTGGCCTTGAGCTCGCGCTTGATCAGCTTGAAGAAGATCGTCTCTTCCTCATTGCCCGGCTTGTCGAGGAAAGCGGCGTTGCCAGCCTCGGCCTCGGCGCCGAGGATGACCAGCATGGTCAGGTCGCCGCCATCGTCGAGGATCATGTTCGGCGTGCCGCCGTCACCCCAGGTTGCGGTGCGCAGCACGTATTCCCAGTACTCCTCCAGCGTCTCGCCCTTGATGGCGAAGACCGGCACGCCGGAAGCGGCGATCGCGGCGGCGGCGTGATCCTGGGTCGAGAAGATGTTGCAGGAGGACCAGCGCACATCGGCGCCGAGCTCGGTCAGCGTCTCGATCAGCACGGCGGTCTGGATGGTCATGTGCAGGCAGCCGGCGATGCGGGCGCCCTTGAGTGGGTTCTTGCCCTTGTGCTCGGCGCGGATCGCCATCAGGCCCGGCATCTCGTCCTGGGCCATGTTGATTTCCTTGCGGCCGTAATCCGCGAGGCTGATGTCCTTGACGACGTAATCCTGCTTCGACACGGGGGCGCTCCAATCGATCGTGCTTTGAATGACGGCGGCTCTCTAGCAGGGTGCCCGCCAGAAGGCAATCAAAGATATAAAGATGTCTTTATATCCGCTCCGAGATCGGATTGGAGCGCCCATGACGCAGCCATGCTGCGCTGCGGCTTGATTCTGCGATTGTGGACTCAGGCTGCCGCCAGCTTCGTCAAATCCGCGCCATTTGCGAGATGCTCGGTGGCGTCCAGGATTTCCACCGCGACAATTTTGCCGTCAGCGTCAAAGTCGAAGACGATGCCGGGGCGCACTTCCTCGCTCTCGCTCACCGGGGTATCGGCAAAGCGGAGATAAAGGGCGTCAGCCTCAGCATCGTAGTGGGTCTTCATCGTCTGCGGCTCCGGTCGAGGAAGAGCGTGATCACGCGACATGTCTGACCTGACTGGACATATACCACACGCAGAACTCTTCCGTCGCGCTCAGGCAAGGCTTTGTATGCCCTTGTCCGATCGAGGTGTTTCGGATCGGTTTCGATTGCATCAGGACTGAGAATTGTCCGCTCGACCCACTCGCGCCGGATGTCACGCTCCACCAGCATAGAATTGGCATGGTTTGTATAGCTGAAGCGTCTTTCCGGCTCGATCATCGGAAGCCCCGTCGTTCAAAAACATGCCCGCTGATGCGGCTGTCTCGAACGATACGGCGCAATGGTTACACTGAAGAATTCTGAGGCCGGTGCGAGCCGGTCGATGTGAGTCCTCCGCCAGTCTTGGCGTAGGATCGACACTTACTCGCCCTCGCCGAACCTGTCGGCGACGAGCGCGCCGAGCGCCTGCAGCGCGTCCTTCGCCTCCGGCCCCTTGGCAACCACAGTGATGGTCGAGCCGATACCGGCCCCTAGCGTCAGGATGCCCATGATCGAGGTGGCGCCGACCGTCTCGCCGCAGCGGCTGACGGTGATGTCGGCGTCGAACTGGCTGGCGCATTGCACGAATTTGGCCGTGGCGCGGGCGTGCAGGCCCTTCTTGTTGATGATCTGGAACTCGCCATAGACGGCGCCGGCCGGAACCTCGACCTCGGAGCAATCGCAATCCTCGTCGCGGACGTCTTCTTCGCGCATGTCCTGCACGCCGGACCTCATTTGCCCGCCAGTACGCGGCTGGCGACCGTGATGTACTTGCGGCCGGCATCCTGCGCGCTGCTGACAGCTTCGTCGAGGGTCTTCTCCTCACGCACGCTGGCGAGCTTGATCAGCATCGGCAGGTTGACGCCGGCGACGACGTCGATCCGGCCCGGCTCCATCACGGAGATGGCGAGGTTAGAGGGCGTACCGCCGAACATGTCGGTCAGGACGATGACGCCCTTGCCGTTCTCGACCTGCTCCACCGCCGCGATGATGTCGCGTCGGCGGCCCTCCATATCGTCATCGGGGGCGATGGCGATGGTGGCGAGATTGGCCTGAGGGCCGACGACATGTTCGAGCGCGGCGCGGAATTCCGTCGCCAAGTGCCCATGCGTGACAAGCACGAGTCCGATCATTCAGTACCACCGGAGAGCGCCAACGGCGCCCGGACAAGGTCGCGGTTTATGCGGCAGGTGCGAAAGATAGGCAAGGCTTGTCTCGAACTCCTCGAAACCAATTCACTCCGCTCCGGCAAAGAGCGCAAGCGCCGCGAGCACTAGACGTTCGTCGCCCGCCCTCGGAAGCAGGAAGAGCCGCGGCAGGGCGACGCCAGCGATGGTCTCGACCAGCGCCTCCGGCTCCGGCATGCGCTCCGGCTCGGTGCCGCAATCGATCACAAGCCGGACCACCGCAGCGGCGAGATGCGGTTCCGGGGTCAGGCCAAGGCCGCGCCGCTCGACCAGCCCTTCGAGCGGCGATACCGGCCCGGCGATGACGCGGCCGGCGCGGACGGTGATTTCGGTGCGGTCATCGGCGACCAGCCTGGCGAAGCGGCCCTGGAGCTGGGCTTGGCCGATCAGCGCCAAGGCCAGGCTCGACTTGCCGGTGCCAGAGGCGCCGCGGATCAGGATACCGGCCTCGCCGACGACGACGGCGCCAGCATGCAGGCGAAGTGGGGGAGCGGCGCTCATACCGGCTGCGCCGCCACCGGCAGATGCACGACGAAGCGCGCGCCCAACCGCTTGTCCTCGCCCTCCGACTGCTCGGAGGCGTAGCGGTTCTCGGCCCGGATCATGCCGCGATGGGCTTCGACGATCTGACGCGAGATCGAGAGGCCGAGGCCGGAATTCTGGCCAAAGCCGCTTTCCGGCCGGTCGGTATAGAAGCGCTCGAAAATCCGTTCCAGCGCATGTGGTGGAATGCCTGGACCGTCGTCCTCGACCGCGATCAGCACATCGCCGGCGACGCGCGATAGCTTGACCCTGACCGGCTTGTCCGCCGGCGAAAAGGAACGGGCGTTCTCGATCAGGTTGACGAAGACCTGGCCGAGGCGGGAATCGTGGCCAAGCACCCGGAAAAGATCGCTGCCGGGCCGTTGGCCGCGCCGATCGACCGAGAGTTCGACGGCTGGCTGGCCTTCCCGGCGAATCTCGTTCTGGACCGAGACCACCGCTTCGACGAGCTGGGCCACGTCCAGCGGAGCAGCATCGTCGCGTGCGAGCTCGGCATCGAGGCGCGACGCCTCCGAGATGTCGGTGATCAACCGATCGAGGCGTTTCACGTCGTGGCGGATCACCGCGAGCAGGCGGCTGCGCGAGTCGTCGTTCTTCGCCAACGGCAAGGTTTCGACGGCACTGCGCAGCGAGGTCAGCGGGTTCTTGAGCTCATGGGCGACGTCGGCAGCGAAGCGCTCGATCGCCTCCATCCGATTGTACAGGGCCTGGGTCATCTCGCGGAACGAGCCGGAGAGATGGCCGATCTCGTCATGGCGGCTCGAGAAGTCCGGGACCTCCTCGCGCGACTTGACGCCACGGCGGACGCGCTGGGCGGCATCGGCCAGCTTGCGGATCGGCTCGGCAATGGTGCCGGCGAGCAGCACCGAGAGCACGATCATCACCCCTGCCGCGACCACGAAGACCTGGAAGATGGCATAGCGCTCGGAGGCGATGACGGTGTCGATGTCGCCGCCTTGCGTCGACAGCAGCAGCGCACCACGCACGGCTCGGAAGCGCTGCACCGGCACGGCGACCGAAACGATCGTCTCGCCACGGGTGTTGACCCGCACCACGCTGGCTGGCGAGCCGGCAAGGGCGCGGGCGACCTCCGTGTAGGATCGGCCGTTGGCGTTGGCGAAATCGTCATAGGCCGGCACATCGGCGCGGCCGAGCCGGTTGCGGAACAGGTTCCAGGTGCGCTCGAGCAGCGGCGGCTCGTCGCTCTCGCCGATGCGCGGCAGATCGAGCCGCAAGATATCGCCGCGCGAATAGAGGTTGCGCGAATCGAGCGTCAGCATCCCGTCCTTGTCGTAGATGCGGGCGCGGGTCTTGGTCGGCGTCACCAGCCGACGCAGCAGCGGCGCGACCTTCTCAGGGTTGATCGAGAAATCGAGCGGGTCCTCGGCGATCGCACCGCTCTCTCCCGCCTGCATCTGCAGGAGCTTGTCCGGGTCGATCGCGATCGTGTCGGTCTCGACCGTGGCGGAGGCGGCAATGGCCCCGGCGATGATCTCACCCTGCGTCAGCAGGCTCTGCACGCGAGCCTCGATCAGGCCCTCGCGGAACTGGTTGAGATAGAGGAACCCGACGAGGAGGGCGACGAGGCCGGCGAGATTCAGGACGACGATGCGCCGGGTCAGGCTCGAGGCAGCCCGCCCGGAGATGGCGCGCCACACGCGGCGACCGACCAGCGCGGCGCGGCGGCGCAGCGTCAGCCCCGTCCGCGGCCCGCCGGCGCGAGCCCCTTCCTGTTCGATCGTAGCCATGAGCGGCTCATACCCTGTCCCGGCGCCCGCGAAAACGCGGTCTTGGGCCGCGCCGGGACGCTTCTCAGCCTTCCTTGAAGCGATAACCGACGCCGTACAGCGTCTCGATCATGTCGAACTCGACATCGACCTGGTTGAACTTCTTGCGCAGGCGCTTGATGTGGCTGTCGATGGTGCGATCGTCGACATAGACCTCGTCATCATAAGCCGCGTCCATCAGCGCATTGCGGCTCTTGACCACGCCCGGCCGCTGCGCCAGCGACTGCAGGATCAGGAACTCGGTGACGGTGAGCGTCACCGGCTCGCCCTTCCAGGTGCAGGTGTGCCGCTCGGGGTCCATACGCAGCAGGCCGCGCTCCAGCGCCTTGGCGTCCTCGGTGCGGGCAGGCGCGCTCGCGTCCTTGCCACCGGCGCGGCGCAGGATCGCCTTGACGCGCTCGACCAGCAGGCGCTGCGAGAACGGCTTCCGGATGAAATCGTCGGCACCCATCTTCAGGCCGAAGAGCTCGTCGATCTCCTCGTCCTTGGAGGTCAGGAAGATCACCGGCAGGTCGGATTTCTGGCGCAGCCGGCGCAGCAGCTCCATCCCGTCCATGCGCGGCATCTTGATGTCGAAGATGGCAAGGTCGGGTGGATTCTGCTTTAGCCCGTCGAGGGCCGAGGCACCATCCGTATAGGTCTGGATGCGATAGCCCTCGGCTTCCAATGCTATCGAAACCGAGGTCAGGATGTTGCGGTCGTCGTCGACCAGCGCAATGGTTGGCATAAGCTTTTCCAGCTCTTTGTGTTCTGGCGTTGCAATCAAAGGGGTCACTCTCTCGCGAGAGCGGCCAAAGCATGGCTGCAATCTAGCCAAGCCAAGGCGGTTTCGCTACGTCTTGCCTTCGAAAACACTTAAGACAGCGAAAAGTGCCATGGCGACCGATCCGATCAGGCCGACCGATGCCAGTGCGCGCGGACTCGCACGAGGACTGCTGCGCAGCGCACGCTCGGCTTCCCTTGCGACGCTGACGCCGGACGGACACCCCTTCGCCAGTCTGACCAGCCTGGCGACCGATATCGACGGAACGCCGCTGATCCTCGTCTCTTCGCTGTCGGGGCACACGGGCAACCTCATCGCCGATCCGCGCTGCTCGCTGCTGATCGCGCCCGGCGGCAAGGGCGACCCGCTCGCCCACGCACGGATCACGTTGCTGGCGACAGCCGAAAAGGTCGAGCGCGACACGGATTTCGGCCAGCGTGTGCGCCGCCGCTTCCTGGCGCGCCAGCCAAAAGCCTCGCTCTATGTCGATTTCCCCGACTTCTCCTTCTTCGCGCTCAAACTCCAGCGCGCCAGCCTCAATGGCGGCTTCGGCCGGGCCTATGAGCTCGAAGCTACCGACGTGCTCAGTGATTGCTCGCAGGCTGGGGCTCTGATCGAAGCCGAGGAAGGCGCGGTCGAGCATATGAACGAGGACCATGCCGACGCCATTCAGCTCTATGCGACGAACCTCCTCGGCGGCGAGGATGGAGCCTGGCGCCTTTCCGGGCTCGATCCGGACGGTGCCGACCTGATGTTCGGCGACAAGGCCCTGCGCCTTGCCTTTGACGAACCGGTGACGACACCGGACGGGCTTCGCAACACCCTGGTCGCGCTTGCCGGAAAGGCGCGCAGCGCCGCGTGAGCACCGTCATTCACCACAATTGAATTTTAAACGATTTAGATTTGCGATCGTCATTGGCGGGCTGACGTCATGACTTGAGCCGGCGTCGTCATCCGCCTAAAGAGCCCTCCACTTCACCGGCCCATCGGGCCCATAGTGGGGGTTCACCCCGCTACCAATCACGGCGCCGGCATCGTCAGGCGGCGGCTTCTCGGCAGGAGGAATTGCCAGTGGAGACCATCGGTCACGTCAACCCGAACAGCGGTGCCGACAAATTCGGCTTCCGCGGGCTCAAGGCGGTCTACTGGAATTTCGAGGCGGCGCGCCTCTATGAGGAATCGCTGCGGCGTGGCGAATCCCAGCTCGCCCGCGGCGGCGCGCTCTGCGCCGATACCGGCACCCATACCGGCCGCTCGCCCAAGGACAAGTTCGTCGTCAAGGACGCGCTGACCGAGAAGAGCGTCTGGTGGGAGAATAACGGCGCGATCTCATCGGAGCAGTTCGAGACCCTGCTCGGCGACTTCATCAAGCACGCCGAAGGCAAGGAGCTGTTTGCGCAGGACCTCTATGGCGGCGCCGACCCGGTCCACCGGGTCAAGGCACGGGTCTTCACCGAACTCGCCTGGCACTCGCTCTTCATCCGCAACCTGCTGATCCGGCCCGAGGCGAGCGAGATCGGAGGTTACGTGCCGGAGCTGACGATCGTCGACCTGCCGAGCTTCAAGGCCGATCCGAACCGCCATGGCTGCCGCAGCGAGACCGTCATCGCGATCGACTTCTCCCGCAAGATCGTGCTGATCGGCGGCTCCGCCTATGCCGGCGAGATGAAGAAATCGGTCTTCACCTATTTGAACTACACGCTGCCGGCCAAGGGCGTGGTGCCGATGCACTGCTCGGCCAATGTCGGCTCCAAGAACGACCCCGCGATCTTCTTCGGCCTGTCGGGCACCGGCAAGACCACCCTCTCGGCCGATCCCGACCGCACTTTGATCGGCGATGACGAGCATGGCTGGTCGAAGGACGGTATCTTCAACTTCGAGGGCGGCTGCTACGCCAAGACCATCCGCCTCTCGGCCGAGGCCGAGCCGCAGATCTTCGCGGCGTCGCAGCGCTTCGGCACCGTGCTCGAGAACATCGTCATGGATCCGATCTCGCGCGAGGTCGATTTCGACGACGAGAGCAAGACCGAGAACACCCGCTCGGCCTATCCGCTCGACGCCATCCCGAACGCTTCGCGCTCGGGCCGCGCCGGCACGCCTAAGAACATCGTGATGCTGACCGCCGACGCTTTCGGCGTGATGCCGCCGATCGCCAAGCTGACCCCGGCCGAGGCGATGTACCACTTCCTCTCCGGCTACACCGCCAAGGTCGCCGGCACCGAGCGCGGGCTGGTCGGCGTCCAACCGGAGTTCTCGACCTGCTTCGGCTCGCCCTTCCTGCCGCGCCACCCGTCGGAATACGCCAACCTGCTGCGCGACTTCATCGCCAAGCATCATGTCGACTGCTGGCTGGTGAATACCGGCTGGACCGGCGGCGGCTACGGCACCGGCCGTCGCATGCCGATCCGCGTGACGCGCCGCCTCCTGACCGCGGCGCTCGATGGCTCACTGAACCGCGCCGATTTCCGCCGGGATCCTTATTTCGGTTTCGCCGTTCCCACTTCGGTGCCCGGCGTCGAGCCGCACATCCTCTATCCGGTCAAGACTTGGGCTGACAAAGCCGCCTTCGCCGAAACCGCGAAGAAGCTGATCGGCATGTTCGCCGAGAACTTCGCGAAGTTCGAGCCTCATGTCGACGATGCAGTGAAGGCCGCCGCGCCGACGAGCTCGCTCGCAGCTTGAGCGCAATCGGCACGGAAGCGTGCTATGGGAGGCGGCGATGCGCCGCCTCCTTCTCGTTTTGCTCCAGCTTCTCCTGACCCTCGTCGTTCTCGGCGCCGCCAGCTGGGGCGTCGGGCTGCTCGTGTTCCGGCTGCCGGGCGCGATCGGCAGCGCCGCTGCAATCGGCTTCGGCCTTGCCGGTCTCGCCGGCGCCATCGGGCTCTGGACCGGCGCGCCGCGCCTGCCGTTCGCCTTCGCCGTGCTCTTCGTCAGCCTGCTCGGCTGGTGGGGCAGCCTGAAGCCCTCGCATGAGCGGAACTGGATTCCCGAACTGGCGCGCCTGCCGCAGATGAGCGTGGCTGACGGGCGCCTCACGGTGACCAATCTGCGCCATTTCATCTGGCGCACCGAGAGCGACTACGACCAGCGCTGGGAAACCCGCAGCTACGACCTCTCACGGATCCAGGGCGCCGATCTCTTCCTATCCTACTGGTCGGGCGAGGCGATCGCGCATCTCCTGGTCAGCTTTACCTTCGCCGACAGGCAACCGCTGACCATGTCGATCGAGGTCCGGCGCGAGCAAGGCGAGGAATGGTCGGCGCTGGCCGGCTTCTTCCGCAGCTATGAGATGGCCTATGTCGCAGCCGACGAGCGCGACCTGATCGGCCTCAGGACCCAGGCGCGTGGCGAGGACACCCGCCTGTTCCGGCTCAATGCCTCGCCCTCGCAGGCACGCGACCTGCTGCTCGCCTATGCCAAGGATATCAACGAGCTGGCGCAGAAGCCGCGCTGGTACAATACGCTGACGACCAACTGCACCACCGTGGTCTATCACCTCGTCGGCCAGGTCGCGCCCGGCTGGAAGTTCTCGCTGCCCCTGGACCCGCGCGTGCTGCTTTCGGGCTACCTGGCAGGCTATCTCAAGGATATCCGGGCGATACGCCAGGACCTGCCGCTCGACGAGCTCGTCAAGCTCGGCCGGATCGGTGAGAAGGCGCGTGGCCTTGCGCCCGACAGCCCGGATTTCTCGCGGGTGATCCGCGTGGGCGTGCCGACAGCACGGAACTGAGGCTCACGCCCTCAGCATGAGATCGGCCGATGCTCGCGGAACGCGGCGGCGAGCGTGCGCAGGGCGGCGCGCGATCTTGCGTCGGTGAGAGTCGAGACCATGACGATCTCCGACATCGGCAGGTCAGGCAGGCCAAAACGGCGACTGACCTCGACCGTGCCCGCAGGCGCGAGCCGACAGGAGAAGGCGGAGACGGCGAGGCCCGCGGCGACGGCCGCATCGACCGCAATCGAGCCGCCACCGATGAAGACCTCGACCCAGGGGATGCCGGCGGCGTCCAGCGCCTTGGTGGCAATGTCGCGCACGCCACAGGTCGACGAGAGCGTCGCGAGCCGTAGCGGCTCGCCCTGGCGGTATTCAAAGCCTGGGGCGGCGAACCAGCCGAACAGCTCCGGCGCCAGCACCTCGGCCGGCCGGCGATCATCGTCGCGGCGGACGATCGCTGCGTCGAGCTCGCCCTTGTCGAACGCCTCGATCAGAGATCGGGAATGACCGAGCTGTACCTCGATCATCAGGCCGGGGTCGTGCGCGTTGAGCCGCGCCAGCAGCGTCGGCACCTCCGGCCCGAAGACATGCGCGGCGATGCCAAGACAGAAACGGCGGCGCGCATTGCTAAGCGCCGACAACGCGCGGTCATGCGCGGCGAGGAAGGCGCGGGCTTCTTCGAGAAACATCGCGCCCTGTGCAGACAGGCGCACGAGCCGCGGCGTCCGTTCGATCAAGCGGTGGCCGAGCCGCTCCTCCAGCCGCTTCAGCCTGAGGCTGACGGCCGCCTGGTGGCTGCCCAGCGCCGTGGCGGCACGGGTGAAGCTGCGCTGCTCCGCGATCGCGACGAAGGCTCTGACGGCATCGACATCGAGTGTCATAGTACCAAGCATATCAAATCATTATTGCTGAAATAGCAATGCATTCGGTTCTGTTGTTGCAGAGCGCCCGCTAGCTTGCCCGCGACTCGCCGCAAGGCCGCTTGTGCGCCCGCCGACAGGAAAGACCCGACAGCATGGACGTCACTCATACGCTGCCAGCGCCGCGCTCGCGCGGCATGCCGGCCCTCATTGCCGCCTGCCTGACGGCGCTGATGTTCGGCCTCGAGATCTCCAGCGTGCCGGCGATCCTGCCGACGCTCGAAAAGGCGCTGCCGGCCAACTTCAAGGAGATGCAGTGGATCATGAACGCCTACACCATCGCGGTGACGGGCGTGCTGATGGCTGCCGGCACATTGGCCGATCGCTATGGTCGCAAGCGGGTCTTCCTGATCGCGATCCTGGCTTTTGCCATCGCTTCGCTGGCCTGCGGCCTGGCGCCCAACGCAACGGTGCTCATCGTCGCCCGCGTATTTCAGGGCCTGAGCGGCGGGGCGGGTCTCATCTGCAGTGTCGCCATCCTGTCGCAGCAGTTCCGCGAGCCGGCCGAACGGGCGATGGCCTTCAGCGTCTGGGGGGTCGTCTTCGGCATCGGCCTCGGCTTCGGGCCGATCATCGGCAGTGCCATCGTCGCGCTCTCCGGCTGGCAGTGGGTCTTCCTCGTCCACGCGCCGGTCGCTGTGGGGACGGCGCTCCTGGCGCTGGCTTCGATCCGGGAATCACGTGACCCCGCAGCGGAGCGCCTCGATATCGGCGGCATCGCAACCTTGTCGCTATCGGTGTTCTGCCTGGCTTACTTCATCACGCAGGGCCCCGATCTCGGCTTTGCCAGCCCGCAGGCCTTGACCATCCTCGCCATTGCGGTGGCGAGCTTCATCGCCTTCCTCCTCGTCGAACGGACGGTCAGCCGTCCGATGATCGACGTCTCGGTCTTCCAGATCCGCGCCTTCTCCGGGGCGATCATCGGCGCGGCTGCGATGAACGTCAGCTATTGGCCGTTCATGATCTATCTGCCGATCTGGTTCGAGGCCGGGCTCGGCTATGACGGCCTCACCGCCGGGCTGGTGCTGCTCGCCTATACGCTGCCAACCTTGGCCGTGCCGCCATTGGCCGAACACCTGGCGCGGCGCTATCGGGCGGGCATCGTCATCCCCGCAGGGCTCTTCACCATCGGGCTCGGCTTCATGGCGATGAAGCTCGGTACATCCGTCGCCGCGCCAAGCTGGCTGACCATGCTGCCGGGCTGCCTGCTCTCCGGCATCGGCATCGGCCTCGCCAACACCCCGGTCACCAACACCTCGACCGCCGCTGTGCCGGCCGAGCGTGCCGGCATGGCCTCGGGCATCGATCTCAGCGCCCGGATGATCTCGCTCGCCGTCAACATCGCGCTGATGGGCTTCATTCTCGTCGAAGGCGTGCGCGCCTCGCTCGCGACCAAGCTCGCGACCGGTATCGATGCAGCGGCGTTGCGCAGCCTGGCGGAGAAGCTGGCCGCGGGCGCTCCCGTCCCGGCCGAGACCGGCCTCTCGGCAACGCTGGCACGCCAGGCACTCGCCGACGGCTTCGGGGCGGTCATGCTCTATGGCGGGATCGGCGTGTGGCTGCTTGCAGCGGCGAGCCTCATCGTCTTCGCCCGGGCCTCAGCGCCCAAGAACGCGGTGTCATGCCAGGCGCAATGAGGGCGGATGATCAGCCATAGCCGTGCAGGCTCGCGCCATGGCGCTTGAGCCAAACCTCCGCCTCCTCAGTGCGCGGGCAGAGCCTGTTCGTCAGTGCCCAGAAGCGATGCGAATGGTTCATCTCCTTGAGATGCGCGACCTCATGGGCGGCGAGATAGTCGAGCACCGACGCCGGAGCGAGAATCAGCCGCCAGGAGAAGCTGAGATGGCCCTTCGAGGAGCATGAGCCCCAGCGGCTCGTCGTATCCCGCAACGTGATCTTGCGCGCAGGAATCCCGAGCACGGCGGTATGCGTGCGCACCGATTTCTCAAGATCGGCGAGAGCCTCGCGGCGCAGGAAGTCCTTGACCCGGCGCGCGACATGGCCCGCCTCGCCGCAGACCGCGATGATCGGCTCGCCCTCGGCGGAGAGCGCGGCGCGGGTCAGCCCGCGCACCTTGGTCCAGTGCACGATGCGGTGCGGCACGCCGCGCAGCGGCACGACGGCACCGGGCTCGAAGGGCACGCCTTGCGGTCGCTTGGCGAGGCGGGCCGCGATCCAGCCGCCATGCTTCTCAGCGAAGATGCGCCCCGTCGCGAAATCGACACGCTCGGGCAACGTCAGGGTGATCTCGCCGGTCGCCTGCGAGACGCGCAGCGTCAGCCGCCGCGCCGTCGAGCGCCGCCTGACAGTGACCGGATAGAGCAGGCCGGCATGGCCGACCTCGATCCGGTCGGGATCGGGCTTGCGCCTGAACAGGGAGAACCGCATCCCGGCGATTGTGCGGGATTCGCAGCGGAAGCGGAAGAGGGGCGAGCTTAACTCAGCTCGCGACCTTCAGGGCCTTGCGCGCCGTCGCTGCCGTCTCGTTGCGGCGCTCACTGGCTGCCTTCATGTCGAGGCTGAGCATGAAGTCCGCAATGCGCGGCGCAATCTCGGAGCGGAAGCGCGAGCCGTTGAAGACGCCGTAATGGCCGACGCCCTTCTGCATATACTCGACTCGCATCTCGGCAGGGATGTTGACGCAGAGATCGTGGGCCGCCTTGGTCTGGCCGACGCCGGAGATGTCGTCGTTCTCGCCCTCGACCGTCATCAACGCGACGCCACGGATCGCCTTGAGGTCGACCGGATTGCCGCGATGCATCATCTCGCCCTTGGGCAGAGCATGCTTGACGAAGACAGTGTCGACCGTCTGCAGGTAGAACTCGGCGGTCAGGTCCATCACCGCCATGTACTCGTCATAGAAGTCGCGATGCTTCTCGGCCGAATCGCCGTCACCTTCGATGAGATGCTTGTACATGTCGTAATGGGCGGTCAGGTGCTTGTCGAAGTTCATCGCCATGAAGCCCGAGAGCTGCAGGAAGCCGGGATAAACCTCGCGGAAGGCGCCGAGATGCGGGAAGGGCACGCGGGTGATGCAATTGCGGCGGAACCAGTCGGTGCCGCGCTCCATGGCGAGCTGGTTGACCGCGGTTGGCGAGCGGCGGGTGTCGATCGGACCGCCCATCAGCGTCATCGAGCGCGGCGACGACGGATCGCCCTCGGCCTCCATGCGCGCGATCGCGGCGAGCACCGGCACGGAAGGCTGGCAGACGGCCATGACATGAGTGTCGGGGCCGAGCTTCTGCAGCATGGCGATGACGTAGTCGATATAATCATCGAGATTGAAGCTGCCGGCCGCGAGCGGCACGAGGCGGGCATCGATCCAGTCGGTGATGTAGATCTCATGGTCGGGCAGCATGGTCTCGACCGTACCGCGCAGCAGCGTCGCGTAGTGGCCCGACATCGGCGCGACCAGCAGCACCTTGGGCTGCGGCTTGCGGCGCGCGCCGACCTGCCGGTCGAAATAGATCAGGTTGCAGAAGGGGCGCTGCCAGACGATGCGCTCCTCGACCGCCACCTTGACGCCGTTCATCGTGGTGGTGTCGAGCCCGAAGGCCGGCTTGCCATAACGGCGCGTGCTGCGCTCGAACAGTTCGCAGGAGGCGGCGATAGAACGGCCAAGCGGGGTATAGGTCAGCGGATTCGCCGGGTTCTTGAAGGCGAGCTGCATGGCGTCTGACATAGCCCGCGCCGGGCTGACCATCATGTGAACCGCTTCATAGGCGTGGTAGGCGAACGACATGGTGGCCCTTTCGCTCTTCGCAGCGCCGCATTCACGATGCACCGCAACAAGAGAACGCAGCCTAAGTAGAATTTGTTCTCATTCAATCGTTCAAAAGGCTAAGATTTCCTTGTGATGCCAATTAGCCACAGCTTCTTACTCCCCATTCGCCCGGCACTTTGCGAAGATTGCGCGCCGTGACGATCTCCGACCTCATTCCATCCGCACCCGGAGGCATGCCGCGGCATCTGCGGCTGGACACGCTGGTACGTTTGCGCTGGCTGGCGATCGCCGGCCAGAGCGTCGCCGTCGCCGGCGTCCATTTCGGCCTCGGCTTTTCCTTGCCCTTCGGCTGGTGCTTCCTGGTCATCGCAGTCTCGGCCTGGCTCAACATCGCGCTGCGCATCCGCTTTCCGCTCAGCCACAGGCTGCGCGAGGGCGCAGCAACGGCGCTGCTCGGCTTCGACATTCTCCAGCTCGCGGCGCTGCTCTATCTCACGGGCGGCCTGCAGAATCCCTTCGCGATCCTGTTTCTGGCGCCGGTGATGATCTCGGCGACGGCGCTGCCGCCGCGGCACACGCTGGCGCTGGGCCTGCTCGCTGCCGGGCTCGCCACGCTGCTCACCATCCTGCACTGGCCCCTGCCCTGGGCCGGAACGGGACGGCCGGTGCTGCCGCCGCAATACCAGCTCGGCAACTGGATCGCGCTGCTGCTCGGGCTCGGCTTCACCGGCATCTATGCCTGGCGCGTCGCCAAGGAAGCGCGCGACCTCTCGGAAGCGCTGGCCGCGACCGAGCTGGTGCTGGCGCGCGAGCAGCACCTCTCGCAGCTCGACGGCCTCGCTGCAGCAGCAGCACACGAGCTCGGCACGCCGCTCGCCACCATCGCGCTGGTCGCTCGCGAGCTCTCCCGGCTCGCCCCGCCCGAGGGCGAGATGGCGGAGGACATCACCTTGCTGCGCGAGCAGGTCGAGCGCTGCCGCGGCATTTTGGGCAAGCTCGCCTCGCTGCAGGACGACGATGCCGGCCCGCTCGACCAGCTCTCGCTCAGCCTGCTGATCGAGGAAGCGGCCGGGCCGCAACGCCCCTTCGGCGTGCCGTTCGAGATCGCGCTCGTCGGCGAAAAGCCCGAGCCAATCTGCCGGCGCAATCCCGGCATGATCTACGGGCTCGGCAACATCGTCGACAATGCCGTCGACTTCGCCGGCTCGAAGGTGACGATCACGGCGCAGTGGACGGAAGGCGCCGTCCTCCTGACCATCGCCGATGACGGGCCGGGCTTCACGCCCGAGGTGCTGATGCGGGCGGGCGACCCTTATCTCTCGCGCTCGCATGCCAAGGAGTCGCGCGCCGGCGGCGGACTCGGGCTCGGCCTGTTCATCGCCAAGACCCTGCTGGAGCGCAGCGGCGCGACGCTCGAATTCTCCAACCTGCCGCTGCCGGCGACGGGCGCCAGCGTCCGGATTACCTGGCTGCGCGCGGTCTTCGAGCGCGACGATCGCCCGGCCGGACCTTCAAACCCGGAGCTTTTGGCCCCATATGCGACAGAATGAGGCGTTGCGGCGTTTCAACGCGTCGCGCAATCGGTACAGTGGATAGTGAGCCGGGCAGGTCGCTCGGAGGAGATGATGGCGATGGACACGGCGCCGACGACAGGCGAACTCACCGACAATGCCGGCAGGGACATGTCCCTCCTGCTCGTCGACGACGACAAGCCGTTCCTGAATCGCCTCGCCCGCGCCATGGAAGGACGCGGCTATTCGGTGCGCATAGCCGAATCTGTCGAAGCCGGGCTCGCGGCCGTCGAGGAGGAAGCGCCGGCCTTTGCGGTGATCGACCTGCGCCTCGGCGACGGCAATGGGCTCGACGTGATCGCCCGCCTCAAGGAAAAGCGCCCGGATGCGCGCGGCGTCGTCCTGACCGGCTACGGCAACATCGCGACCGCGGTGAGTGCGGTGAAGCTCGGCGCCTTCGACTTCCTGGCCAAGCCCGCCGATGCCGACGAAATCCATTCGGCACTGGCCGCGGGTCCCAATGCACGCCCGGTGCCGCCGGAGAACCCGATGTCGGCCGATCGCGTCCGCTGGGAGCACATCCAGCGCGTCTACGAACTGTGCAGCCGCAACGTCTCCGAGACGGCACGCCGGCTCGGCATGCACCGGCGTACCCTCCAGCGCATCCTCGCCAAGCGCGCCCCGCGATGAGCGGGGCTCCACTTCCGGAGCGGATTTCGGAAGAGTTGATCGCGGAGCTGGTCGGGACCTTCTACGGCCGCGTCCGCCAGGATCCGCTGATCGGCCCGATCTTCGTCGCCAAGCTTGGCGACGACTGGGGCCCGCATCTTGCCAAGCTGTGCGCCTTCTGGTCGTCGGTGACGCTGATGAGCGGGCGCTATCGTGGCAAGCCGCAGCAGGTCCATATGCCGCTCCCGCTCGAGATGCTGCATTTCGAGCGCTGGCTCACCCTGTTTGAGGCGACGGTCACCGAACTCTGCACCGGCCCGGCCGCCTTCCTGTTCCTCGACCGCGCCCATCGCATCGCCGACAGCCTGCAGATCAGCCTGAACATCGGGCCGAAGGCGCTCAACCTGCCGGAGCGCCGCCAGGCGAGCTGAGCTGCTCAACAGCGGAGTTTGGACAAGCGCCAGCGATGGCTCAGCGAGGCGATGTCGGCGATCTTCCAGCGGTCGCCTGCGCGAACGAAATCATAGCGGATATGATTGGCCTCGCCGAAATTTCGGAAACGGACGTCCACCGCGGCGCGGTTATCGCCAGCCTTGGTTTCGATCCGCAGCGTGCGCGTGATTTCCTTCTCGTCGTAATCCTGTCCGCTGCTCGTGATGGCGAAGTCGATGCAGAGGTTCTCGCTCCGATCGTCGGCGGCAAACAATTTGACGAGACCCGGCTGGAAGTACTGCGCGCGCTGTGCGGGCGAACGGAGTCGCGAAAACGAGCCCTGCGTCAAACCACCGGCATAAATGCCACGCACGAGCGCCTCTGGCGTTTCCGCGGAAGCGGCGCTCGCAGCAAGATGGATCAGGATGGCGACATGAAGCCAGAGCTTGACCATTTCGGCACCCGCAAAACGGTTGGGAGATCGAAACTGTTAGCCCGCCTCTTCCCCTAGGTCATGCTGTCTGACGAGGTAATCCGTTTCCCGTCACCTCAACCCAGGCCTGGATCCTCTATGGCCGCCAGTCGGCCCGCCGCCAGCCTGGCGAAGGCGATGGTCAGCATCTTTCGGCGTGGCGGCGCCAGTGGATGGCGCGGCGGCTCGCGCAGCATCTCGCCGCCGAAGGCGTCGGCGATGATCAGACCGACATCCTCGGGCAGGATTTCCAGCGGAAATTCGGGCGCGACTGCGAAGAGGAGGCCGTCGCAATAATCGCGATAATCAGGCCATTTGCCGTCGACCCGGTAGTCTTCGATCCCCGACTTGACCTCGACGACCAACAGTTCGCCCGATGGCGAGAGCGCGACGATGTCGCCGCGCCTGCCATTGGCGAAGGTCATCTCCTTGACGATGGCATAGCCTCGCGCGCGCAGATGGCGCGAGGCGCCGCGGCAGACAGCACGGGTAATCTCCGGCCGGGCAGGTGGCGGATTGAGGACGGAATCGGCGATGGCCATGCCTACCATGTTCTCTTTTTGTGCTCACCGACGCAAGTGCCGCTTGCAGCAAGGCCCGGTATGGCTATGGTCCGCGCGCCTTGGAACGCTTCGCTCCCCTCCTGCTGATCGCCCTCGCGGCCGGCCTCGCCTTTGCGCTGTGCCTGGGCTTGCGGCCCCTGATGATGCGCTATGCGCTGGCACGGCCGAACGCCCGCTCCAGCCACCGCATACCGACGCCGCAGGGCGGCGGCATCGCCGTTCTGGCCGGTGCTTTCCTTGAACTGGGGCTCGCGCTGGCTCTCATCCCGATGGAAGCGAGCGCAAAGCAAGGCCTCGTCCTGGTCATGGCGGCAACCACCCTGCTCGCCCTCGTCGGCGCCTGGGACGACATCAGGCCGCTCTCGCCGGCCCTGCGCCTGCCGCTGCAATTTCTCTGTGTCGGGATCGTCGTCTTCTACGCCGCACCTGAGGTCCGCCTCCTGCCCGAAGCGCTGCCGCTCTGGGCGGAGCGTGGGCTCGCTTTGATCGCCGGCGTCTGGTTCGTCAATCTCGTCAACTTCATGGACGGGATCGACTGGATCACGCTCGCGGGGCTGGTACCGCTGATCGGTGCGATCGCGCTCGCCGGCAACAGCGGTATCGTCGACCCTGCCACCGGCCTCCTCGCCGCGGCGCTGTTCGGCGGGCTCCTCGGCTTCGCGCCGTTCAACAAGCCGGTGGCGCGGATCTTCCTCGGCGATGTCGGCTCGCTGCCGCTGGGCCTGTTGGCCGCCTATCTGCTTTACCGCTTGGCGGGCACCGGCGCGCTGACGGCAGCGCTGATCCTGCCGCTCTATCACGTCATGGATTCGACCATCACGCTCTTCCGCCGTCTCGCGCGCGGCGAGAAAGTCTGGCAGGCGCACCGCTCGCATTTCTACCAGCAGGCGACCGATAACGGCTTCCGAGTGATCGAGATCGTCGCTCAGGTCGCCTTGCTCAATCTTTGCCTGATCGCGCTCGCGGCGGTCAGCATCGCCCTGCCTGCATTCTGGGCCCAGTTCGGCTGCCTGTTGGCTGCATTGACGCTGACCGGCGGCCTGCTCCGCCGCTTTTCACGTAAGCGAGCGCAGCCTTGAGCGGCAAACGCGTCCTGCTCACCGGGTCCCGCGGCTTCGTCGGCCAGCATCTGGTTCACGACCTCATCGCCCGCGGCTACCGCTTGCGGACAGCAGGCAGAAGTACGGTCTCCGCCATTCCCGATGTCGAGCATGCGGCGATCGGCGATCTCGGCGCGCCAGTCGACTGGCAGCCGATGCTCGACGGTGTCGATCTCGTCGTCCACAGCGCCGGATTAGCCCATGCCGATGGCGCGATCCCCGAAGAGCGCTACCGGGCCGTCAACACCGACGCGACGCTGGCATTGGCGCGGGCCGCGCGGGCAGCGGGCGTCCCGCGTTTCGTCTTCCTGTCTTCGATCCGCGCGCAAAGCGGGCCGGTCGGCGACCATCTGCTGAGCGAGGCCGATGCACCTTCGCCCACCGACGCCTATGGCCGCTCCAAGCTGGCGGCCGAACAGGGTTTGGCCGAGCTCGATCTCGACTGGGTCGCGCTGCGGCCGGTACTGGTCTATGGGCCGGGCGTGAAGGCCAATATGGCGGCGCTGCTGAAGCTGGCGCGCCTGCCCGTGCCACTACCGCTCGGCGCACTTTCGGCAAAGCGCTCGCTGCTGGCGATCGAGAATCTCGCAGAGGCGGTCGCCTTCGCGCTGAGCGAAGCCTGCCCGGCAAGGCGCAGCTACATCGTCGCTGATCCGGGGCCTCTATCGGTCGCCGAGATGCTCGCCGCGATGCGGGCCGGCCTCGCACGCGGGCCAGGGCTGATCGCGGTTCCGCCTTCCCTGCTCGCGCTGGCGGCGCAGCTCTCCGGGCGTTCGGCCGCCTATGAGCGCCTGGCCAAGGGCCTCGCAGCTTCACCCGGCGCCTTGCTCAGCGCTGGCTGGCGACCGCCTGCGGAGACGAAGGCCGCTCTGGCGCGACTGGCGGCGAGACCGACTGGCGCCGGCTGAAATCGGGGATCGCCGTTTCGAGCACGGCCTCGGCGCCGAGCCGGTCCTGCGCCGCCAGCGCCCGTTCCAGCTCATCGAGCCAGCCCTGCATGCGGGCGCGGCCGGCGAAGATCGGCTTGGCCGCCATGACGCCGTCGAGCCCGGTCTCGGCCATTGGCTCATCCTTGGCGAAAAGAATCTCGTTCATGCGCTCGCCCGGCCTGACACCGGTGATCGCGACCTCGATGTCGACACCGGGCTCATAACCGGCGAGGCGGATCATGCGTTCGGCGAGGTCGAGGATCTTGAGCGGCTGGCCCATCTTCAGCACATAGACGGCGGCGCGTTCGTCCTGCGCCTCGTGCTCGGGCGCGTGCGAGGCAGAGGTCAGGACGAGGTCGCAGGCCTCGCGAATGGTCATGAAGTAGCGGATCATGTCCGGGCTGGTCACGGTGACCGGTCCGCCGCGCTCGATCTGCGCCTTGAACTTCGGCACCACCGAGCCGACTGATCCGAGCACGTTGCCGAAGCGGACCGCGACGAGACGCGTGCCGCGATTGCCGGCGGCGAACTCGGCGTCGCGGGCCTGGGCATACATCTCGGCGAAACGCTTGGTCGCACCCAGCATCGAGACCGGCTCGATCGCCTTGTCGGTCGAGATCATCACGAAGATGCCGGCGCCGGCGGCGACCGTCGCCTCGATGGCGACGACCGAGCCGAAGATGTTGGTCTTGATGCCTTCGTCCCAATCGGCCTCGAGATAGGGCACGTGCTTCAGCGCGGCGGCGTGGATGACGATGTCGGGTGCGAACGCCTTGAACAGCGGGCCGATGCGGGCCTCGTCGCGGACGTCGGCGAGTGCGCCGGTAACCCGCATCGGCAGGTCCTGCACCGCCAGCGCCTCGGTGACGTGGAACAGCGCCGGTTCGGAATTCTCGACGACGAGCAGCTCAGTCGCACCGAAGACCGCGCAGCGCAGGCAGATCTCTGAGCCGATCGAACCGCCGCCGCCGGTGACGATGACGCGCTTGCCCTTGAGGAAGCCCTCGAGCCGCTCGCGGTCGATCTTGACCGAAGGGCGTACCAACAGGTCCTCGATCTCGAGCGGCGCCAGCTCGTTGCCGCGCATGCCGTCGCCGAGCGTATCGAGGCGCGAGATCGGGATGGCGAGCTTGCGCGTGCGGGCGAGCCATTTGTCCGGCTCGGCCTCCGGCGCCAGGGCGCTCGGTGTCGCGACGATGCGGCGGAACGGCTCGCCGCGCTCGCTGGCGTCAGCCGCGACCGTCTCCATCTGCGAGAGCAGACCAAGCACGGGGATGCCCCGGATGGATTGCCCGAGATCGTCACTCCGCGGCGACAGGATGCCCGCCGGGCGCATCTTGCCCATCGCGCCCGATTCCATGGCGCGGATCACCATCTCGATATCGACACCACGGCCAAGGAGCAGGGCCGGCAGCGTCGCTTCGCGCGCCGCCTGGTTCCTGGAGCGCGAGTATTTGAAGTAGCGATAGGCCAGGCGCGGGCCGCCGAGCAGTGCGATCTGCACCAGCCAATAGAGGATGATGGTGATCTTGCCGAAGAAGAAATACCCATAGAGGTTGGGCGCGACGAGCACATAGTCGACGACCAGCAAGGTCAGGGTCAGCACCGTGACCGCCCGGACGATGTTCGACAGGTCCGGCAACGAGGCGAAGCGCCATTTCGAGCGATAGAGCTGGAAAAACCAGTAGACCACCCCGGCATAGGCGACGAATAAGGGCAGGATCCTCGGCAATTGCCGCATCCGCTCGTCGAACAGCGATCCCTCGAAGCGCACGGCGAAGACGAAGACGATCGCAAGCGCGGTCATCGCCAGGTCGTGGAGGATGACGGCAAGCTTCTTGGCGCTCTGTTTGGTGAGGGTCAGCATGTGCGGCGGGGTATCCCGCTCCCTCGCCGCCTTGTCAACGCAGGCGGAGGCGGTGGGTCAGGCTGCCAGGCGCCTGGCACCTAGCCCGGCGAGGATGAAGTCGATCATCTCTTCGATGCTCGGACCCGGCAATTCGGCGCACTGGCCGAGCAGAAGCGGGTGACAGAAGCGCAACATCGCCATGCGCACGCAGTGGGTCGCAGTGACCGGATCGCGAGCGGTGAATTCGCCCTTGGCGATGCCATCGGTGACGACGGCGCGCAGGATCGAGTCATAGCGCTCGATATGGCCACGGATGACGTCCCAACTCTCCTCCATGGCACAGGCGACCATCTCGTGCAGGCGGTGATTGTCGAGATAGCGGGCGGCGTTGATGCGACAGGTCGCAGCCAGAATGTCGCGCAAACGCTCGGCGGCGGGGCGCTTTTCGGCCGCGATCGCGGCAACGGTCGCCTCGAGCTCGGTCATCGAGCGCTCTGCGACAGCCTCGTTGATCGCCTTCTTGGAGTCGAAGAAACGATAGACATTCGCCGGGCTCATGCGCAGCGACTTCGCGATGTCGGCGACAGTGGTCTTCTGGTAGCCGATCTGGCGGAAGAACCGCTCGGCGACGTCGATGATCTCGTGCCGTGTATCGCGCTCTATTGTGCTCATGCCAGGGGCAACTTCCCGGTCTGGTGACTTGTTCCCATAGGCCGTCTGCGGACGCCATTGTTGAGTATGACGAATTTCGTCAGTCGTCAACAAATTGAACGGCAAAGCTTTATTTGTCCGCTCCTGACAATTTTTCGCCGAACGCTCGTCAAAATTGCGATCGCGATCGCGCCAGTTCGAGCAGTGCGGCGGTGTCGAGATGGCGTTCCAGATGCTCTGCCAGCCGGTCGAGCGTCGCCTCCACGGCGGGCTCATAGGCTTCTCCGACCGCGAGCGGTTTTCCTGCGAGGTTTTCGAGCCAGGCACGGCGCAGCGGATCCGAGGTCAGCACGCCATGGAGATAGGTCCCGATGACCCTGCCATCAGCGCTGCAAGCGCCTTCCGGCCGCCCTTCGACGCGAAAAGGCGCGCAGCGCCGGTCCGGCCCGTCGCTGGCGCCGAGATGGATTTCGTAGGCGCGGCCAATGCTGCCGCTGCCGGGATGCTCGACCGCGACCTCCCGCACGGTCTTGTCCGGCGTCAGCTCGGTCTCGATGTCGAGCAGGCCGAGCCCGGGAGCCCAACCGACCGGCCCTTCCAGGCCGAGCGGATCGCGCACAACCGTTCCGAGCATCTGATAGCCGCCGCAGAGGCCGAGCACATGACCGCCGCGGCGGCGATGAGCGATGATGTCGATATCCCAACCTTCTTCCCGCAGCCGGGCGAGATCGCGCAGCGTCGTCTTCGAGCCCGGGAGGATCACCAGGGCGGCGTCACCCGGCAGCGGCGTGCCGGGGCCGACGAAGACGAGCTCCACGCCCGGCTCGAGCTTCAGCGGGTCGAGGTCGTCGAAATTGGCGATGCCGGGCAGGACCGGGACGACGATCTTCAGCGCACCATCGCGCACCGGCACACCCTGCATCAGGTCAAGCCCGTCCTCGGCCGGCAGGCGAGCGGCATCGGCGAACCACGGCACGACGCCGAAACTCGGCCAGCCGGTCGCCCTAGTGATCGTGTCGAGCGCCGGCGTGAACAATCCGACATCGCCGCGAAAGCGATTGATCGCGAAGCCGCGGATCATGGCGCGATCATCTGCATCGAGCACAGCATGCGTGCCGATCAGGCTCGCTATGACGCCGCCGCGGTCGATGTCACCGATCAGCACGGCGGGAACGCCTGCCGCACGGGCGAAGCCGAGATTGGCGATGTCGCGGGCGCGCAGATTGGTTTCCGCCGGCGAGCCCGCTCCCTCGACCAGAATCAGGTCGGCGCCGTCGCTTAAACGCGCGAAGCTTTCCAGTACCTTGGGCAGAAAATCGCCGCGGCGACTGAAATCGCCGGAGGCGAGATGGCCGGCGACGCGGCCCTGCAGGATGATCTGGCTACCGCGTTCGCTTTCGGGCTTGAGCAGCACCGGATTCATATCGACGTCAGGCGCTACGCGCGCGGCGCGCGCCTGTAGCGCCTGGGCCCGGCCGATCTCGCCTTGCGCGGTCGCGGCGGCATTGTTCGACATGTTCTGCGGCTTGAACGGACGCACCTTCAGGCCGCGGTCGGCGAAGAGCCGACACAGGCCGGCGACGAGCAGCGACTTGCCGACATTGGAGCCGGTGCCAAGCAGCATCAGCGCAGGGGTTGGGCGGGAGGAACACATGGGTCCTGCCTAGAGCATGCTGCGAAAAAGTGGCACCGGTTTTTCGCGCCAAGCATGCTCTAAACTATTAGAATCGATCACGTTATCTGCGTTTGGGCGGTTCCGCCCAAACGCAGCGTGATCGACCGCGCTTCCGCCTCCTGAAAAAGCTCACCGATCCACGTCAGCGTCCCACTGCTCCAAAGGGGCGAAGAAGCAGCAGAAGCTGGCGTGAACCGGCTGAGCCATAGACAATACTGACTGCTGACGAATGTCAATATTCATCACTCCGCAGATTCTGCCGCTTTTCTGAACCGATGCGCCTCGGCGTTGCGCGTGTTATGGGCGGCGTTCCCACCTTCCGGACCTGAAGCAAGCTGCGATGAATCCGATCTTCTCCGCTCTTCCGACGACGATCTTCGAAACCATGTCGCGGCTCGCGCGCGAGCACCAGGCCGTCAATCTCGGCCAGGGCTTTCCCGATGACCCCGGTCCGGAGGATGTGCGCCGCAAGGCGGCCGAGGCGGTGATCGACGGCTGGAACCAGTACCCGCCGATGATGGGCCTGCCCGAATTGCGCCAGGCGACGGCCACGCATTTTCGCCATTGGCAGGACCTCGAACTCGATCCGGAAGCCGAGGTGATGGTGACCTCCGGCGCGACCGAGGCGATCGCCGGCGCGCTGATGGCACTCGTCTCGCCCGGCGATGAGGTCGTGCTGTTCGAGCCGATGTACGACGCCTATCTGCCGCTGGTGCGCCGCGCCGGCGGCATCCCGAAATTCGTGACGCTGACGCCGCCCGCCTTCGGGCTCAGCGAAGACGCCCTGGCGCGGGCCTTCTCGCCGAAGACCAAGGTGGTGCTGTTCAACAACCCGCTCAACCCGACGGCGACCAATTTCAGCGAAGCCGATCTCGACCTGCTGGCATCGTTCTGCGTCCGGCACGACGCGGTCGCGATCTGCGACGATGTCTGGGAGCACGTCGTCTTCGACAGCCACCGCCATACCCCGCTGATGAGCCGGCCCGGCATGCGCGAGCGCACGGTCAAGATCTCCTCGGCCGGCAAGATCTTTTCGCTGACCGGCTGGAAGGTCGGCATGG
This sequence comes from Allobosea sp. Tri-44, assembly GCF_004123845.1. GTDB lineage: Bacteria > Pseudomonadota > Alphaproteobacteria > Rhizobiales > Beijerinckiaceae > Allobosea. Next base: position 123,713 of record NZ_NBDP01000064.1, read on the forward strand.
TTATGGCGGCGCCCGAGCTGATGCGCGTGCTGGCCAAGGCGCATCAATACATCACCTTCACGACGCCGCCGAACCTGCAGGCCGCCGTCGCCTATGGCCTCGGCAAGGACGACGCCTATTTCGAGGGGATGCGCGCCGATTTCCAGCGCTCGCGCGACCGCTTCGCCGGCGGCCTCAGCGATCTCGGCTTCAGCGTACTGCCGAGCGCCGGCACCTATTTCCTCAATGTCGATATCGGCCCGCTCGGTGAAGCCGACGACGTCGCCTTCTGCCAGCGGCTGGTGAGCGAGCACGGCGTCGCGGCGATCCCGGTCAGCGCCTTCTATGCCGAGGGCGCGGTGCGCAATGTCGTGCGCTTCTGCTTCGCCAAGCACGACGCGACGCTGGACAAGGCGCTGGAGCGGCTCGCCGCATTGCGGATCTAGAGCATTTCCGCGTTTCTCCGAATCGCTGAAATGCTCTATCTCTTTGTTTTATCGCATTTTCTTCACGCGAACCGGTACCCACTTCGCTCGAAAATGCTCTAAGGCCTGATCAACCCTTCCGGAGGATCTCGACCAGGGCTGCGGCCCGCATCAGCTTCGGTTCGCGTCGCTTGGCTTCGGCGGCGAGGCCATGACCGCGCAGCGTCTCGATCGCCATGACGAGTTCCGTGGTCGCTTTCTCGGCCTCGATGCGATCACGCGTGCGATCGGCGAGTTCCAGCCGCGCCTCGGCCCGATTGGCGGCACTTTGCGCCCAGAGCGAGGGCACGATCTCGCGGCGCCGGACCTCCAGCGCCGCGTCGAAGGCAGCGATCGCCTCCTCCAGCACGACCGGCTCGCGATAATAGGCGGCGAGGCCGACCAGCGCGGCGCCGATTCGATCCTGCACCTCGGCCCAGTCGAGCGGAACGCTCTCGCGGGGACGGTCCTCGAGCACGAGCTTGAAACAGTTCACGGCGGCTTCGAAGGCGGCGCCCCCGCTGGCACGCAAGCCGAGCGCGACATGCGCCTTGCCGAGTTCCCATTGCAGCCTCGCCCATTCGCGCGGCATGTCCGCACGCGTCAGGCCGGACAGCCCGGCGCGAAAGGCGGCGACGCTCTCATCGAGCAGTGCCGCATCGTCCTCGGTCTCGCCAAGGCGCAGCAAAGCCTCGCCGAGCCTGGTCTGCAAGGTGGCCCAGAGCCGCGGCGCCTTGGCGCGGGTCAGATCGTCGAGGGTGGTGCGATAGATCTCGGCCACCTGCCGCAGCAGCCTGCCACCATCGTCGAAATGCGAGAGGCCGGTGAGCGAGCGCGCCAGCCTGAGCTGCGTCTCGGCCCAGGGCACGGTCTCATCGAAATTATCGAGCTTGGCGAGAATACCACGCAATTGCTCGATCGCCGCGACGAAAGCGGACCTGTCGGAAAAGTCGGCGCCCTTGCGGGCCAGCGCATCGGCCTGCATCCAGGCATAGCCGCGCCCGCTCTCGGCGTCGGCCGACGCCGCGATCAGCGCAGCTTCCGCGAAGCGCTCGGCCGCCTCGCTATAGGCCTTGGGATTGAGCTGAAGTATCGCGGCGGCGGCGCGATCGCCGCGGCCAGCCGCAGCCGCCAGAAGCCGCTCCTTCGACATCTTGTCGAGCGCGACCGTGCCGTCGAGATTTCGCTGCTCCGCCTGAGCCAGGATGCGATCCACGTCCGCAAGACGCCCTTCGGCCAGCTGACGCGCCGCCTCCGCGCGCAGGCGGTCAAGTTCAGGATCGACACCGGACGGCTTCAGCAGCCGGGCATGCAGGGCCTTGTAATCACCCGCCTTGCGGATGAGATCGTGCTCGATGCGGCTGAAATCAGTCTTGCCGGGCGCTGCCATCGAGGCGAGGACGCCCAGCAGCAGCGCGGGGGGGACGCCCTCGCGCTGCGAGACCCGTGCCAGGATGGTGGCGAGTTCCGGATTCACGTTTCGAGCCCGCCACCTCTGCGCAATAGCGGTCAGACCGCGGCGATGACCGCGATCTCGACGGTGTATTGCGGGCCGGCGAGCTTGGCCTCGACGGTGGCGCGGCCAGGCGTGTTGCCCGCCGAGACCCAGCCGTCCCAGACTGCGTTCATCTCGGCGAAGGTCGACATGTCGGAGAGCCAGATGTTGACCATCAGCAGCTTCGACTTGTCGGTGCCGGCCTCGGCGAGAAGCCCGTCGATGATCGAGAGGATGTCCTTGGTCTGCTCACCGACGCTCTTGCCGGCCGCCGCACCGGCGACCTGACCGGCGAGATAGACCGTGTTGCCATGCACGACGGCCTTCGACATGCGGGGGCCGGGGGCAATGCGCTTAATGCTCATGATCTGGTCTCCATCAAAATGGGCTTTGCTGGTAGCCCGATAGGCGAAGGCGCGCAAATGCTTATGACGCAGCCACCCAACCGGCCCAGAGCAGGGCATAGCGGGCTGCTTTGCCGGCGAACACCAGCAGGACGAAACGCAGAAGCGGATAGTTCAGCGATCCCGCCACGAAGGTCAGCGGATCGCCACCGATCGGCAACCAGGCGAAGAGCAGCGACGGCCAACCGAAGCGGGCGAACCAGCCCTGCGCCTTGGCGAAGCGGACCGGGTCGGGCCGCAGCCGCGCCGGCAGGCGCTCGATGCCACCCGTCGCGATCAGACGGCCGAGCCACCAGTTGACCACCGAGCCGGCCGTATTGGCGAGCGCGGCGACGATGAAGAGGAGCGTTGGATCGACTGATTTTGCCGCCAGCAGCCCGACGAAGACGACCTCCGACTGTGCCGGCAGCAGCGTCGCGGCGACGAAGGCGGCACCGGCCATCAGGCCGAGAGCGGAAAGATCGAGCTGCTCCAGCACCGTCAGAGATTCCTATCGTACCGAATGCGCGGACTGGGACATCAGCCCAGCATCGCGGCAAGGGCATTGACGGTATTGGCGTTGCGCAGCGTGCCGATGCCGAGTTTCCTGGTCGTCAGGTGCGAGAGCAGCTTCGTCTCGCTCGGTTTGGCGCTGAAATCGATCCAGAGATCGCCGTCTGCAAGGGCAAGCGAGATGCCGGGCGCGGCGATCCTGCCGAGCATGGACAGGGCATCCGGGCCGAGCGGCTTTCGCATGACGCGGATGCCGATATCGGCACCGTTCCCGTCCGGAAAGGGATTTTGAGCGGCGACCCGCCGCCAATCCTGCGCCGTGCGCAGGATGATGTCGACATGCTTGCCGAACCGGGCGCGGAAAGCCGCTTCCAAGCGGCTCTCGATCGCTGGGAGGGGCGTATCGTCGCCCTCGAAGATCAGATTGCCGGTGGCGACCCAGGTGCGCGGATCGCCAAAGCCGAGTTCAGCCGCCATGGCCTTCAGATCCGCCATCACCAGGCGCTTGCCGGGGCCGAGCACGATCGAGTGCAGCAGGGCGACATAGGTCGTCATCGCGGTTTTCAGAACCGGCGTCTCACACCCGCACTACAACCGCCTCAAAGCGACCTGCTGGATGCGGTGGCTGGCGCCCTTGGTCAGGATCAGGCCGGCGCGCTGGCGGGTTGGGACGATGTTCTCGCGCAGATTGGGCAGATTGATGCCGGTCCAGAGGTTCTCGGCGATCGAGAGCGCCTCGTCCTCGCCGATCTCGGCATATTTACGGAAGAAGGAGCGCGGATCGCGGAAGGCGGTCTGGCGCAGCGTCATGAAGCGGTTGACGTACCAGCGGTGCAGGTCGTTCTCGTCGGCGTCGAGATAGACCGAGAAATCGAAGAAGTCCGAGACGAACGGGATGATCGTGCCGTCGCGCGGCATCCGGCTCGGCTGCAGCACATTCAGACCTTCGAGGATCAGGATGTCCGGCCGCTCGACCGTGACCTGCTCGCCCGGCACTACGTCATAGACCAGATGCGAATAGACAGGCGCGCTGACGGCGCGCTTGCCGGCCTTAACCTCCGAGAGGAAGCGCAGGATCGCGGCGCTGTCATAGCTCTCGGGGAAGCCCTTGCGCTGCATCAGGCCGCGGCGCTCGAGCTCGGCATTGGGCAGAAGGAAGCCGTCGGTGGTGACGAGTTCGACCTTGGGGGTGTTCGGCCAGCGCGAAAGCAGCGCCTTCAGGACGCGCGCGGTGGTCGACTTGCCGACCGCGACCGAGCCGGCGACGCCGATGACATAGGGGACCTTGACCTCGGCCTCGGCCATGAGGAAGCGCTGTGTCGCCTTGAACAGCCCTTGCGTCGCGGCGACGTAGAGCGAAAGCAGGCGCGAGAGCGGCAGGTAGATCGCGACGATCTCGTCGAGCGAGATCGGGTCGTTGATCGACTGCAGCTTGGTGAGGTCGTCGACCGAGAGCGTCAGCGGCGCATCGGCGCGCAGATGCGCCCACTCGTCGCGCGTGAAGCTGCGATAGGGCGAGACGAGGTCGGGGCCAGGCGGCGCCGCAATCGGACGCTGGTCCATGATGCCCCCCGTATTCCAGGCTTCGAGGTTCAACGCGACACTCGCCTCGACTTCAACGGGGCCGCGCCGCCTTCTCGGCCAGGCCGGAGCGCGCGGTACGGGCCTCAAGCTGGCTCAAGACGTCCCGCAATGCAACATCACGGGCCTTGAGCACGACCAAAAGATGATAAAGCAGATCAGCGCTCTCGGCGATAAGCTCGTCGCGATCGCCCTTCACAGCGGCGATCACCGCCTCGACGGCTTCCTCGCCAAGCTTCTTGGCGGCGCGCTCGGGACCGGCGGCGAGGAGCTTCGCCGTCCAGGATTCCTCCGGCGGAGCGCTGGCGCGCTCGGCGACGATGCGTTCGAGATCGGCGAGGGTGAAGCTGGTCATCACGTCAATCCAGCCGCATCGCCAGCCCGGCCGCCGCCATATGCGCCTTAGCCTGCGGGATGGTGAAGGTGCCGAAATGAAAGATCGAGGCGGCGAGCACGGCCGAGGCGCGGCCCTCGCGCACGCCCTCGACGAGATGGTCGAGCGTGCCGACGCCGCCCGAGGCCACAACCGGGATCGAGACCGCATCGGCGACGCGGCGGGTCAGATCGAGGTCGAAGCCGGTCTTGGCGCCGTCGCGATCCATCGAGGTGAGCAGGATCTCGCCTGCTCCCAATGAGGCGACCTCGCGGGCATAGGCGACGGCATCGAGCCCGGTCGGATTGCGCCCGCCATGGGTGAAGACTTCCCAGCGCTCGGGCGAAACCTGCTTGGCGTCGATCGCGACGACGATGCATTGCGCGCCGTATTTCTGCGCCGCTTCACGCACGAACTCGCGGCGCTTCACCGCCTCGGTCATGATCGAGACCTTGTCGGCCCCGGCCAGCAGCAATTGCCTGATATCCTCGACCGAGCGCACGCCGCCACCGACTGTGAGCGGCATGAAGCAAGCCTCGGCCGTGCGCGTCACCACATCGAACAGGATGCCGCGGTCCTCGCTGCTGGCGGTGATGTCGAGGAAGCAGAGCTCGTCGGCGCCGGCCGCGTCATAGGCCTTGGCCGCCTCGACCGGATCGCCGGCATCGACGAGATCGAGGAATTGCACACCCTTGACGACACGGCCGTCCTTGACGTCGAGGCAGGGGATGATGCGGGTCTTCAGGGTCATCGGCGGCCTGCCCGGAGCGGAACGACAAAAGCGATCGGGCGCATATAGCGCTGCCGCTGCACTGCACGCAAACGCAGCGCGCATTGGCTGGATTGATCGCCGGCACGATCCCTGCTCTCTTGCGCGCCATAAGCAAAATCGAGGGGAATTCCATGACGATCACATCGTCCTTCAAGGTCCTGAAGCTCGCGGCGCTGAGCGCCGCTGCCGGGCTCGGCCTCACCGCCGCCGCACTGGCGCAGGCCCCCGCCAGCCAGCTCGAGGCGATCCAGAGCCGCGGCGCCCTGCAGGTCTGCACCACCGGCGACTACAAGCCGTTCACGCTGGCCAAGGACAGCAGCTTCGAAGGCATCGACATCGAGCTCGCGAAATCGCTGGCGAAGGCCATCGGCGTCGAAGCCAAGTTCGTGCAGACGAAATGGGCCGAGCTGATGAACGATTTCACCGCCGGCAAATGCGATATCGCCATGGGTGGGATCTCGGTGACGCTCGACCGGCAAAAGCGCGCCTTCTTCTCCGCGCCCTACCTGATCAACGGCAAGGCGCCGATCGCACGCTGCGCCGACAAGGCGAAATTCCAGACCGTCGCCGACATCGACAAGCCGGAGACCCGGGTGATCGTCAATCCCGGCGGCACCAACGAACGCTTCGTGCGCGCCAACTTCAAGCAGGCCAAGATCGAGGTCTATCCGGACAACGTCACGATCTTCGACCAGATCCTGGCCGGAAAGGCCGACATCATGATCGCCGAATCGATCGAGACCAAGGTTCAGGAGAAGAGCAAGCCGGGCCTGTGCGCGATCAACCCGGACGAGCCGCTGCAATATGGCGAGATGGGCTATCTGCTGCCGCGCGGCGACGTCGTCTTCAAGGCCTTCGTCGACCAATGGCTGCATCTCGCCAAGGCGACCGGCGAGTTCGCCACGATCTACAATCAGTTCGTGCGCTGATCCGTCAGGCCGGCTGCGCCGGAACACATCCTGCCCCCTGCGAGGATTGCAACGATGTGCGATCACTGTGTCTCGGCCGCCGGCAAGACCGGGCTCTCGCGCCGCGGGCTGTTTGCGGCCGGCGCCGGCCTGGCCCTGGCTGGCGCGCTGCCTGCGCCCGTGCGGGCGCAATCGACCGCGGTCGGCGCCGATGAAGCTCTGAAGCGACTGGTGGACGGCAATGCCCGCTATGTCGCGGGCACTCTGAACGAGCGCGACTTCTCGGCCGGCCGGGCAGCGCGCGCCGCCTCGCAGGCTCCCTTCGCCTCGATCCTGAGCTGCGCCGATTCGCGCATCGCGCCGGAACTCGCCTTCGACCAGGGGCCCGGCCAACTCTTCGTCACCCGCGTCGCCGGCAACTTCGTCAACGAAGACGTGCTGGCGAGCCTCGAGTACGGCGCGCAGGTGCTGGGCTCGCAGCTCATCCTGGTCCTCGGCCACAGCAATTGCGGCGCCGTCTCGGCCACGATCAATGTCGTCAAGGAGAAGACGCAGCTGCCGGGGCACCTGCCCGCGCTGATCAACGCAATCAGGCCGGCCGTGCTCGCGGCGCAGAAAGAAGGGGCTGCCGATCTGCTGAAGGCGGCGACCATCGCCAATGTCCGGCTCAACGTCGCCAAGCTGAGGAAGGCCACGCCGATCCTGTCGCAGCGTCTGGCGCAGAAGCAGCTTTCCGTGGTCGGCGGCATCTACGATCTGGCAACCGGCAAGGTCGAGCTGGCCTAGCTGCTTTGACCATGCTGGCTGGCGGCCTTCGCTCAGGCCGCCGCGAGCCTCGCCAATGCCGCTGCCGGGTCGATCCGGCCGTCATAGAGGGCGCGGCCGGTGATCGCGCCTTCGAGGATCGCCGCGTCGGGCGCCATGAGCCGCTCGATATCGGCCATTGAAGCGAGGCCGCCCGAGGCGATCACCGGGATCGAGAGCGCATGCGCCAGCGCGATCGTGCCGTCCCAGTTGATGCCCTGGAGCATGCCGTCGCGGGCGATGTCGGTGTAGACGATCGCGGCGACGCCGGCGTCCTCGAAGCGCCGGCCGAGATCGTCGGCAGCCAATGCCGAAGTCTCGGCCCAGCCTTCGACCGCGACGAAGCCGTCGCGCGCGTCGATGCCGACCGCAACCTTGCCCGGAAAGGCCTTGGCCGCCTCGCGCACGAAGCCGGGATCGCGCACCGCCGCCGTGCCGATGATGACGCGAGCGACGCCCTTGGCGAGCCAGCCCTCGACGGTCTTCATATCGCGGATGCCGCCGCCGAGCTGCACGGGAAAGCGGACGCGCTGCAAGATCGCCTCGACGGCGGCCGCGTTCATCGGCTTGCCGGCAAAGGCACCGTCGAGATCGACGACGTGCAGCCACTTAAAGCCCTGTGTCTCGAAGGTCGCGGCCTGAGCGGCGGGATCGTCGTTGAAGATCGTCGCCTGCTCCATGTCGCCCTGCTTGAGGCGCACGCACCGGCCTTCCTTCAGGTCGATCGCAGGAAAGAGGATCACGGCGCCCACCTCAGGAAATTGCCGATCAGCTTCAGGCCGAGCTTCTGGCTCTTCTCCGGGTGGAACTGCGTGCCGGCGATGTTGCCCTTTGCCACGATCGCGGTGACCGGGCCGCCATAATCGGTCAGCGCCAGCACCTCCTGCGGGTTCTCGGCGGTCAGTGCATAGGAGTGGACGAAATAGGCGTGCCAGCCGGACGGACCGGTCTCGATGCCTTCGAGCAGCGGATGCTCGTCCTGCGGATGCAGCGTGTTCCAGCCCATATGCGGGATCTTCAGGGCGTCGTCCTGCGGCCGGATCAGCGCGACGTCGCCGGCGATCCAGCCGAGGCCTTGGGTTGTGACGTATTCGAGCCCACGGCTCGCCATCAATTGCATGCCGACGCAGATGCCGAGGAAGGGCCGGCCCTTGCCCCGCACCGTCTCCTCCAGCGCCTCGACCATGCCGGGGACGGCGTCGAGCCCGCGCCGGCAATCGGCGAAGGCGCCGACACCGGGCAAGACGATGCGGTCGGCCGCACGGACTTCGGTGGGATCGCTGGTGACGCGGATGGTCGAGGAAATGCCGGCTTCGCTGGCGGCGCGCTCGAAGGCCTTGGCGGCCGAATGCAGATTGCCCGAGCCGTAATCGACGATGGCGACAGTCTGGCTCATCGTCCGTTCGCCTCGGGAAAGAGGCCGATCACCGGCGCGGGGCCGGCTGCGAAGCGGGTGGGAGCTTGAGCCAACGGCGCCTCGACGACGCGCGATGGCGTGACAGCCGGCAACGCCCGCTCGAAAAAGCGGCGCTCGGCGCTGGAGAGGTCGGGCGCCTCGACCACATCGACCAGCCGCCAGCCCTTCCGCAACAGCTTGCGCGCGACCAGGTTCTGGCCCTCGAGACCGAGGAAAACTGCAAGGGCGGTATGCGAGAGCATCACCGCGAGAAAGGAAAAGCCCATCTGACGCTGGAGATAGATCAACCCAGCCCAGATCAGGGCGTAAACGATGAAGGCGAGCCAGAGCCGTTTGAACAGCAGCCAGAAGCCGCCGAAGATCAGGGCGGGCCAGGTGAAACTCTCCGGCAAGAGACGGGCCTGCTCGATCTCCTCGCGCAAGCCTCCCGCATCCGGCGGCGGGATCAGAGCCTGATAGAACGCCATGGCAGCGATCCCTTACAATGCGCCCTTGGTCGAGGGCACGCGGCCGCCCTCGCGCGGATCGACCTCGATCGCCCTGCGCAGCGCCCGCGCCAGGCCCTTGAAGCAGCTCTCGGCGATATGGTGGGCATTATCGCCATAGAGCGTCTCGACATGCAGCGTGATGCCCGCATTCATGGCGAAAGCCTGGAAGAACTCGCGCACCAGCTCGGTATCGAACGTCCCGATCTTTTCCGCCTTGAACTGCGTGCGGAAGACCAGGAAGGGCCGGCCGGAGACGTCGATCGCGACGCGGGTCAGCGTCTCGTCCATCGGCAGGTGGACGTCGGCATAGCGGCGGATGCCCTTCTTGTCGCCGAGCGCCTGCTTCAGCGCCTCGCCAAGCGCGATGCCGGCATCCTCGACCGAGTGATGGTCGTCGATATGGGTGTCGCCCTTCACGCTGACGGTGGTGTCGATCAGCGAATGGCGGGCGAAGAGATCGAGCATATGGTCGAAAAAGCCGACCCCGGTCGAAACCTCGGCTTTGCCCGTGCCGTCGAGCACGAGCCTGACCGCGATATCGGTCTCGTTGGTGCGGCGCTTCACTTCGCCAGAACGCATGATCGTCTCTGTCGCTCGCGGAATTTCGCGTCGCTTTAGCAGGCGACCGGCCGGAAGGCCATGGCGATCGAGGCGGGCCTGCTGACAGAAGGCGACTGCAGGGTCCGCTACGAGCGGCGCGCCGAGGCAAGGAGAGGTTCGATGACACAGGCTGACAAAGCAGGCCAGCTCGCCGCACTTCATGTCAAAGGCCGACCGCTGGTCCTCTACAATATCTGGGATGCCGGCAGCGCCCGCTCGGCCGCCAAGGCCGGCAGCCAGGCGATCGCCACCGGGAGCTGGTCGATGGCGGCGGCCCATGGCTTCGACGACGGCGAGGCGATCCCGCTCGACCTCATCGAGACGATCGTCGGCCGCATCGCCTCCGCCGTCGAGCTGCCGTTGACCGTCGATTTCGAAGGCGGCTACGCGAAAGACCCGGACGGCGTCGCGAAGAATGCGGCACGGATCATCAAAGCGGGCGCGGTCGGTCTGAACTTCGAGGACCAGATCGTCGGGACTGGTGCGCTCTATGCCATCGCCGACCAGGCGCAGCGGATCAAGGCGATCCGGAGCGCGGCGGATAGTCTCGGTATCGCCGTGTTCATCAACGCCCGGACGGATCTTTTCCTGCTGGAGGCTGACAAGACGCGCCACCCGGACCTGATCGATGCGGCGATCGAGCGGGCGCTGGCCTATCAGCAGGCCGGCTGCAGCGGCTTCTTCATTCCCGGACTGCTCGACGAGAGTGGCATCGCGGCGATCTGTGATGCGCTGACGCTTCCCGTGAACGTAATGGTGATGGGTGGCGCGCCCGAGCGCGAGACCCTGATCGGGCTCGGCGTGTCACGGATCAGCTACGGCCCCGGACCCTATCTGGCGGCGCAGGCCCGTTTCGTCGAGCAGTGTGCCGCCGGCCTGGCGGGCGCCTGACGGCGGAGGCCCGAAGCGCGCCAAAAACGCCTGCGCCCGCGGCATCGCGTCGTGGAGGAACTGACCGGGCTCGCGCAGCCACAGCCCGTCATATCGCTGCGACTTGGCGTTGGAGATCAGCACATCCTGCGGCAGGGGCACTAGTGTGCCATCCCAACCCGGCCACCAGAGCCGGCCCTTGGCCCAATGATGCGCGATCAGGGCCTCGTCACGGCGATAGCCGTGAAAGTCGAAGGCCGTCTTACCATCCGTGACGAAGACATGGTTTCCGGTGAAGCCCTCGGCCGGCCTGATCCAGACGGCGTGGAAACCATGCTCCGGATAGGCCTCCAGGAAGGCGTAGGCGAGGATGTGGCAGGCACCGCAGGCGAAGAAGACCCGCTCGGACAGATTCCAGCGTTTGACCGGGTCGCTCTTGATACCGGGCTTCAGCCTGAACATGTTGGCGGTTCCTGACTGCCATTGATCGAGATCGAATCGCGATGTCCGAGACTAGCAATGCCCCCGTCATGCACGCGACCACCATCCTGATGGTGCGCAAGGGCGGCCGTGTCGTGATCGGTGGCGACGGCCAGGTCTCGCTCGGCCCGACGATCATGAAGGGCAATGCGAAGAAGGTCCGCCGCCTCGCCAAGGGCGCGGTGATCGCCGGTTTTGCCGGCGCGACCGCCGACGCCTTCACGCTGTTCGAGCGGCTGGAAGCCAAGCTGGAGCAGTTCCCGACGCAATTGCTGCGCGCCTGCGTCGAGCTCGCCAAGGACTGGCGCACCGACCGCTATCTGCGCCGGCTGGAAGCAATGCTGCTCGTCGCCGACAAGGAGGTCTCACTGCTGATCTCCGGCACCGGTGACGTACTCGAGCCGGAAGCTTCCGAGCATGGCTCGGTGATGGCGATCGGCTCAGGCGGCAATTACGCGCTCGCCGCGGCCCGCGCTCTGGTCGATGTCGAGGCCGATGCCGAGACGATCGTGCGGAAAGCGATGAAGATCGCCGGCGACATCTGCGTCTACACCAATCACTCGCTCGTCATCGAGACCCTGGAGAGCGCATGAATTTCGTCGCCGACGGCTATGCTTTCGCGCCCGCGACGCCCGACGATTTTCCGCTGCTGGCGCGCTGGCTCGAACAGGACCATGTCCGGCGCTGGTGGGGCGATCCCGACGAGGAACTCGCCGAGATCGCGCGCATCTTCGGCGATCCGAGCATGGAGGCGCTGATCGTCAGCCATGACGGGCGCCCCTTCGCTCACCAGCAGAGCTGGGATCCCGCGCTCTGGCCGGATTATCCGCTGCAGGACCAGCCGGCTGGCACGCGCGGCATCGACCAGTTCATCGGCGAGGCCGACATGCTCGGCCAGGGCCATGGCACGCGCTTCATCGGAGCCTTTGCCCGCCATTTGCTCGCGCAGGGTGCGCCGCGGGTGGTGATCGACCCCGATCCGGAGAATACCGCCGCGATCCGTGCCTATGAGAAGGCCGGCTTCATGGCCCTCGATATCCGCGAGACCGGCGACGGTCCCGCGCTGATCATGATCCAGGAACCTGTTTGATGACGTCGTTTTCTCCCCGCGAGATCGTCTCCGAGCTCGACCGCTTCATCGTCGGCCAGAATGACGCCAAGCGCGCCGTCGCGATCGCGCTGCGCAATCGCTGGCGGCGGCAGCAGCTCGAGGGCCCGCTGCGCGAGGAAGTCGCGCCGAAGAATATCCTGATGATCGGGCCGACCGGTTGCGGCAAGACCGAGATCGCCCGTCGCCTCGCCAAGCTGGCGAATGCGCCCTTCCTCAAGGTCGAGGCGACCAAGTTCACCGAGGTCGGCTATGTCGGCCGCGACGTCGAATCGATCGTGCGCGATCTGGTCGAGGTCGCGATCGGGCTGGTGCGCGAGAGCCGGCGCAAGGATGTCCAGGCCAAGGCGCATGTCGCCGCGGAGGAGCGCGTGCTCGACGCGCTGGTCGGGCCGACGGCGAGCGCAACCACGCGCGACGCCTTCCGCCGCAAGCTGCGCGCCAACGAGCTCGACGACAAGGAGATCGAGATCGAGGTTGCCTCGGGCGGCTCCACCCAGCCGATGTTTGAGGTGCCGGGCATGCCCGGCGCCTCAATCGGTGCAATCAACCTTTCCGACATGTTCGGCAAGGCCTTCGGCCAGAAGGGCAAGCCCCGGCGCGTCCAGGTCAAGGACGCCTATGGCCCGCTCCTCGCCGAGGAGAGCGACAAGCTGATCGACCAGGATGCGATCATCCAGGCGGCGATCCGCGAGGTCGAGAACAGCGGCATCGTCTTCCTCGACGAGATCGACAAGATCTGCGCCCGGGAAGGCCGTGGCGGCGCCGACGTCTCGCGCGAGGGCGTGCAGCGCGACCTGCTGCCATTGATCGAGGGCACCACGGTCGCGACCAAGCACGGGCCGGTGAAGAGCGACCACATCCTCTTCATCGCGTCTGGCGCCTTCCATGTCTCGAAGCCGTCCGACCTGCTACCGGAATTGCAAGGGCGCCTGCCGATCCGGGTCGAGCTCTCGCCGCTCGACGTCGAGGACTTCAAGCGCATCCTGACCGAGACCGAGGCGAGCCTGATCAAGCAGTCCGTGGCGATGCTGGCGACCGAGCAGGTCGCGATCGACTTCACACCGGATGCGATCGCGGCGATCGCGCGCATCGCGGTCGAGGTCAATTCGACCGTCGAGAACATCGGCGCGCGCCGGCTCCAGACCGTGATCGAGCGCATCCTCGATGAGATCTCGTTCACCGCGACCGACCGTGGCGGCGAGAGCGTGACGATCGATGCGGCCTATGTCGAAGCGCGCATCGGCGATCTGGCGCGGAACGCGGATTTGAGCCGGTTCATTCTGTAAGGCGACGCGGCCGCGCACTGGATTTTGTCTTCATTCTTGTGCATGTTGAAGACAAGGAGCGAGCCAATGCCACGCACCACCACCATGACTGTCCGGCTCAGCGGCCCGCTCAGCGATTTCGTCGCCGAGAATGTCGGGCCGGACGGCGACTATGAGAATGTCAGCGAATATGTCCGCGACCTCATCCGCCGCGACAAGGAACAGGCGGAGCGCGTGACCTTCGAACGGCTGAAGGCTGAGTTGCAACGTGCCTTCGCTGCCCCTGATTCCGCCTATCGGCCGCTCACTGCGGCCGAAGTGATCGCGCGCAACGAAGCCTGACGGCCCATGGCCGAGATCCGCATTCAGGAAGCGGCGTCGCACCGCCTCGACGAGATCTATCGTTACACGCGTGAGCGCTGGGGCAAGGAGCAGGCGCAACGCTATATCGAAGGCCTGTTCGAAACGTTCAGCCGAATCGAAACGCATGCGGTGATGTCGCGTCCGGTTCCGGCCGAATTCGGCGTCGACGGCTTCATGGTGCGCCATGAGCGCCATGTCATCTATTGGCGCCGGCTGGCGAATGACGACATCGGTATCGTCACGATCCTGCACCAGCGCATGCACCAGATCGACCGCCTTCGTGAGGACCTCGGGCTGTGACCGGGGACGAGCGGTCATGAGCGGCGCGTCTTCCCAGCCACCCTCCCGCCTCGCCCGCGATTCCCTCATTGTCGGCGCGGCGACGATCCTGTCACGCCTGCTCGGCTTTGCCCGCGACGTTTTGATCGCCCGCCTGCTCGGCACCGGCCCCGTGGCGGATGCTTTCCTGGCCGCGTTGAGGCTACCAAACCTCGTCCGGCGCGTGCTCGGCGAAGGCGGGCTGAACGCGCCCTTCGTGCCGCTCTACCTCGCCATCAAGACCGAGCGCGGCGAGGAGGCCGCGAAACGCTTCGCCGGCGCGGCAGCGAGCCAGCTTGGCCTGCTATTGATCGGGTTCGTCGTCCTCGCGGAGATTTTTGCGCCCTGGGTCGTGCTTGGGCTCGCCGGTGGCTTCGCCGAGGAACCGCAGACGCTGGCGCTCGCCGCCTTCTACACGCGGCTTATGCTGCCCTTCGTACTGCTGACCACGCTCGCCGCCCTGCTAGCTGCGCTGCTCAATGCCGAAGGCCGCTTCACCGTGGCGGCGCTGGCGCCGGCACTGATGAATGCGATCTTGCTTGCAGCGCTGCTGATGGAGCTCTTCCGTGGCAGCGACAGCCATGCCAGCGCGACATTGCTCGCCGCCTGCCTCAGCCTGACTGGGCTCGCCCATCTGGCGATGATCCTGTGGCGCTTGCGGGGCATCGGCCTGCCACGCCCCAGCCTGCGCTGGTCGCCGGACATGACGCGGCTGGTCAAGACCGGTGGGGCGACGCTGCTGGCCGCTTCCGCCGCACAGCTTGTCCTGCTGGTTTCGACGCAGATCGCCTCGACCGAACCCGGCTCCGTCTCGGCCTTGTACTACGCCGACCGCGTCTTCCAGCTGCCGCTCTCGTTTTTCGGCGTCGCCATGGGCACGGTCGTGCTCTCTGCCATGGCGGGTGAGCGATCGCAGGCTGATCACGACGCCCTGCTTGGCCGGGCGCTGGCGCTCGGGCTGGCGCTGGCGGTCCCCGCCGCGACGGCTCTGTTCGTGCTGGCCGAGCCGATCGTCTCGGTGCTGTTCGAGAACGGGCAGTTCGGCGTTGCCGATCGCCAGCGCACCGCTGCTGCCCTCGCGGCCTTCGCGCTCGGATTGCCCTTCGCGCTTGCTGCCAAGGTTTTCGGGCAGGTTTATTTCGTTCGCCGACAGCCGCGGTTGCCGCTGATCGCCGGTTTCGCCGCGGTCGCCATCGCGGCACTGGCCGGGTTCCTCCTGCTCGACTGGCGCAATGCCGCGATTATCGGCGCTCTTGCCGCGAGCCTCGCTTTCATCGTCCAAGCCGGGCTGCTCGCAATCGATCTCCTGCGAACCGGGCTGTGGCGGCCGCGCTGGGCGGATGCAAGGACGATCCTTGCGATCCTGCTGGCCACCGCGCTCATGGTGCTGGTGCTGAACGTCGCGACCGGACCGCTCCTTCCTGCTTTGAACCCGGGCGAGCCGGTATTGCGGCGGGCCGGCGCACTGGCGCTCCTATGTTGCGCAGGCGCCGCGACTTACGCCGCCGCAGGCTTCATGCTGGGTGCCTTCGACGCAGTCCTGCCGCCACGGCTCTTGCGCCTTCGCGGCGCTTCCGTCAGAACGCCGCGTTCCGGAGCGGATCGCCCCCGGCTCTAAGATTTTTCGCCCTGACGACGGAGCGCCCATGGCCGCTTTCTCTCCCCGCGTCTTCTCCGGCATGCAGCCGACCTCGACGCTCCATCTCGGCAATTATCTCGGCGCGCTGGTGAACTGGGTCGCGATGCAGAAGACCCATGACTGCATCTATTGCGTCGTCGACATGCACGCGATCACGCAGGGCTTCGACGTCTGGGGCGGCCCGGCCGAACTGACCCGCGCCACGCGCGAGGTCGCGGCCGCCTATATCGCCGCCGGCGTCGATCCGAAGAAGAGCATCATCTTCAACCAGAGCCAGGTCGCCTGCCATGCCGAGCTCACCTGGGTGTTCAACACGGTCGCGCGCCTCGGCTGGCTCAACCGCATGACCCAGTTCAAGGAGAAGGCCGGCAAGGACCGCGAGAACGCCTCGATCGGGCTCTACGACTATCCCGTGCTGATGGCGGCCGACATCCTGCTCTACAAGGCGACGCACGTCCCGGTCGGCGAGGACCAGAAGCAGCATCTTGAGCTGACCCGCGACATCGCCCAGAAGTTCAACAACGACTTCGCCGAGCAGATCGGCAAGCTCGGGCTCGGGACCGGCGAGCTCGGCTTCTTCCCGCTGCCGGAGCCGATGATCCAGGGGCCGGCGCCACGCGTGATGAGCCTGCGCGACGGCACCAAGAAGATGTCGAAATCGGATCCGTCCGATTATTCGCGCATCAACCTGACCGATGACGCCGACATGATCGCCCAGAAAATCCGGAAAGCGAAGACCGATCCCGAAGCGCTGCCCTCGGAGGAGAAGGGGCTGGTGGGCCGGGCCGAGGCCGAAAACCTGGTCGGCATCTATGCCGGCCTCGCCGAGCAGACCAAGGCCCAGGTTCTGGCCGAGTTCGGCGGCAGCCAGTTTTCCGGCTTCAAGGCGGCTCTGGTCGAACTCGCCGTCGCCAAGCTCGCGCCGATTGCCGAGGAGATGCGCCGCCTGCTGGCCGACCCCAGCCATATCGACGGCATTCTCAGCGACGGTGCCGACAGCGCCGCCGCAATCGCCGCTCCGATCATGCGCGACGTCAAGGACATCACCGGTTTCGTCCGCCGGCGCTGATCCGGCAGGTGACGCGGGAAGGCTTGCGCTGACCTTGCGACGCCTGTCACCATGAGACGTCCTGAAATCGGCGGGCATGTTCCGCAAAAGTGGGGACCGCTTTTGCGATGAGAACATGCCCTGACCCTAGAGTGGGCGCGAATTCTGATCGATCGACAGATACCGGTCGATCGGAAAGCGCGCCGAGGCGATAGCAATGGTCAAGAGACGGCGGTCCTACGAGACGGGCCATCGCCCGAAATTCCTCGCTGTCGTCGACGACAGTCCCGAATGCGCCAAGGCTGTGCGCTTTGCGGCGCGGCGCTGCGCCCGCCTCGGCGCGTCGATCGTACTGCTCGGCGTGGTGACCCCGCCGCCGGATGAGACCTGGCTCGGCGTCGGCGACATGGTGCAAGCCGACGCTGAAGCCGAAGCGGAGGAACTGA
Source organism: Allobosea sp. Tri-44 (assembly GCF_004123845.1). Lineage (GTDB taxonomy): Bacteria > Pseudomonadota > Alphaproteobacteria > Rhizobiales > Beijerinckiaceae > Allobosea. The sequence goes on from NZ_NBDP01000064.1 coordinate 141,030, forward strand.
TCGACGTGGCAGCCGCCGCCGTGCGCTCGCTCGCCGGGCTGGAGCCCGAAAAAGTCGTGCGTACCGGCATCAAGGCCGACGAGATGGTCAAGCTGATCGAGGCGGACGAGGACATCTCGCTGCTGGTGCTCGCCGCCGGCACCGGCCGCGATGGGCCCGGCCCGCTCGTCAGCGCGCTCGCGGGCAAGGGCGCCGGCAGCTTCCCTATCCCGGTCGCGATCGTGCCCGGCCATCTCGCCGACGAGGAGATTGACGCGCTGGCCTGATGGATGCTGTCGAGTTGCCGCATGTCCTGACGGCGAACCGGTTTCCACTTCGCCTGGACATGCTCCACCGCTGGAATGATTCCAGCTGTAGGCCTATATCGGTGTCAGGAACGGCGGCCTTGACCCGCCGGCGCCGGAGACAAAGACATGTTCATCCAGACCGAAGCGACACCCAATCCCGCCACGTTGAAATTCCTGCCCGGCCGCAGCGTCTCGCCGCAAGGCCCGGTCGAATTGCGCGACCCGGCCCTCGCCGAGCGCTCGCCGCTCGCCACCCGCCTGTTCGGCGTCAAGGGCGTCTCCGCCGTGTTCTTCGGCTCGGACTTCATCACCGTGACCAAGGCCGAGGGCGAGTGGCCGCATCTCAAGCCCGCCATCCTCGGCGCGATCATGGAACATTACATGTCGGGCGCGCCGCTGATGAGCGAGGGCGCCCCGACCGACGAACTCGCCGAGAGCGAGGAGGAGTTCTTCGCCGACGAGGACGCCGCGACCGTCGAGACGATCAAGGAACTGCTCGAGACCCGCATCCGCCCGGCGGTCGCCGGCGATGGCGGCGACATCACCTTCCGCGGCTACAAGGACGGCACGGTCTACCTCGTTATGAAGGGCTCATGCTCGGGCTGCCCCTCCTCGACCGCGACGCTGAAGCACGGCATCCAGAACCTGCTGCGCCATTTCCTGCCGCAGGTTCGCGAGGTCGAGGCGGTTTGATCACCGTCAGATTCAGGGCATGACACTGGCAAATAGCCGCACCGCAATCGTCCGGACCCAGCCCTGATGCGCATTCTCGCGATAGACACCGCGCTCGGCGCCTGTTCGGCTTGCGTCCTCGACGCCGGCGAGCTTGCTCCGGTGGCAATCGAGCAGACCGCCATGGAGCGCGGCCATGCCGAGGCGCTGATGCCGATGATCGAGCGCGTCATGGGCAAGGCGGAAGGCGGCTTCTCCTCGCTCGACCGCGTCGCCGTGACCATCGGCCCTGGGAGCTATACCGGCCTGCGCGTCGGCATCAGCGCCGCCCGGGCGATCGCGCTCGCTGCCGGCATCCCCGCAGTCGGCATTTCGACGCTAGCTGCGAGTGCAGCGCCCTTCATCGGCCGCGAGGGCGGACGCGTCGTCGCCGCTGCGGTCGATGCCAGGCACGGCCAAGTCTGGTTCCAAGCGCTGAATGCGCACGGCAAGCAGCTGGTTTCGATTCGCCAGGTCAACCATCGCGACGCTGCCCGCGCCATCGGAGCGGGTCCGGTTTCGCTGGTCGGCTCGGCCGCGCTCGCCGTCGCCAACGAGGCCTGGGCGATCGGGCTCGACGCATTGGTCGTCGACGATGCCAGGGCGCCGGACGTGATCTGGGTGGCCCGGCTCGGTCTGATCGCCGATCCCGAGAGCGCGCCGCCACGCCCGCTCTACCTTAAGGCGCCGGAAACGACGCCGCAGGACCGCGCCCGGCTGCCGCGGCGCTAGACCACGATGAGCTGGCTCCAATCCCTGTTCAGGCGCCGGCCAGCGACGGGTCGGACCGGGCCGCTCGACGTCCGTCATGCCAGGCAGGTCGCAGCCCTGCACCATCAGGGTGGCTTCGCGAGGCACTGGGACCCCAGTGAATGCGCGGCGCTGCTCGCCGACCGCGCGGTCGTCAGCGAGGGTGTGTTCACCGGCAGTGCCAGCGAGCCCTGCGGCTTCGTGATGTCGCGGATCGCAGCCGACGAAGCAGAAATCCTCAGCATCGTCGTCGGCGGCGCCAGGCGCCGATCCGGACTCGGGCAGGCGCTGCTCGCCGCCCATCTGGCGCAGTTGGCGGCGCGTGGCACGACACGGCTCTTCCTCGAGGTCGAGGAGGGCAATGCGCCGGCGATCGCCCTCTATCGCCGGCTGGGCTTCGAGACCGTCGGTCGCCGCGAGGGCTATTATCCGAAGCCGGACGGCAGCCGCACCGCCGCGCTGGTCATGCGGCGCGATCTCGGTTGAGTCTCCTCGCGCCGGCGGCGTAGACGGCCGTCAGAGGTGCGACTATAGCCGGTGCCGCACTAGCGGGGCGCCAACGCAGAGAATGAACGGCTCAGCATGAAAGGCCTCCGTCCCGGCGCCATGGTTCGGCTCGCGCTGCTTGTCCTCGGCACGCTCATCCTGATTCCGCCGCAGCTCGTCGCAATGCGCCTCGGGCGGCCGTTCTATTTCACCCGCTTGTTCCAGAAACTGGGCTGCCGCTGCTTCGGCGTGCGCATCAGCACGCGCGGTGCGGCTCCGCCGACCGGACAGGGCGGGTTGATCGTCGCCAACCACACTTCCTGGCTCGACATCCCCGTCATCGGCACGACCGGTCCGCTCTCCTTCGTCGCCAAGGCCGAGGTCGCGACCTGGCCGGTAGTCGGCTGGCTCTCGACGCTGCAGCGCACCGTCTTCATCGACCGGATGCGCCGCGGCGCCACTGCCGGCGTCGCCAGCGAGATGGGCCGCCGCCTACAGGACGGGCAGTGTGTCGTGCTTTTCGCCGAAGGCACCACCGGCGACGGGACACGCGTCCTGCCGCTTCGCTCCTCGCTGCTCGGGGCAGCTCACGAAGCCGTGCGCGGTGCCGACGAGGCCGAGACCACGGTCTATCCGCTCTGCGTCACCTATACGGGTTTTCACGGGCTGCGCGGCGGGCGGGCCGAGCGCTCGGCGCTATCCTGGTACGGCGACACCGAACTCGCGCCGCATTTCCAGGCGATGATCAATTCCGGCGCCATCGATGTCGAGCTCGCCTGGGGCGAGCCAATTCGGATGGGCCGCAAGCTCTCGCGCAAGGAGGCGACCCGCCTCGCCGAGATTTCGATCCGGCGGGCGCGTCAGGAGGCCGTCACCGGCCGGTCACGCACCTGAGCCAGATTCGCATCGGCTGCGGACTGTTGCGGCCCGGATATTGCGTAGTTGCGAGCGGCGGCGATATGATTCCCATCCTTGCGGCGGTTGGGATAAGGAGACGCGGTTGAGGCCGGATCAGCGTTGATGAAGAAAGTCCACATCAAGTCCTATGGCTGCCAGATGAACGTCTATGATGGCCAGCGCATGGCCGACGTCCTCGGTCAGCAGGGCTATGTCGAGACTGCGACGCCTGATGATGCCGACCTCATCCTGCTCAACACCTGCCATATCCGCGAGCGGGCGGCGCACAAGGTCTATACCGAACTCGGCAAGCTGCGCGACCTCAAGCGCGAGCGGAAGGCGCAGGGGCGCGAGACCACGCTCGTCGTCGCCGGCTGCGTCGCGCAGGCGGAAGGGGCCGAGATCCAGCGGCGCCAGCCAGCGGTCGACCTCGTCATCGGCCCGCAGACCTATCACCGCCTGCCGGCGCTGCTCGCACAGGCAAAGAGCGGCCGCGTCGTCGACACCGATTTGCCGCCCGAGGACAAGTTCGGCCATTTGCCGGCGCCCAAGCCGGCGGTGATCCTGGCGCGCGGCATCTCGGCCTTCGTCACCGTGCAGGAAGGCTGCGACAAGTTCTGCGCCTTCTGCGTCGTGCCCTATACCCGCGGCGCCGAGTTTTCTCGTCCCGTCACGCAGGTGATCGCCGAGGTCAAGCGGCTGGCGGAAGCCGGCGTGCAGGACGTCTCGCTGCTCGGCCAAAACGTCAACGCCTATCATGGCGAGGGGCCGGATGGCGGCGTCTGGACCCTGGCGCGATTGATGCACCGCATCGCCGAGGTGCCGGGCATCGCACGCATCCGCTACACCACCAGCCACCCGCGCGACATGGACGACGAGCTGATCGCCAGCCATCGCGACCTGCCGCAGGTGATGCCGTTCCTGCATCTGCCGGTACAGGCGGGCTCCGACCGGGTCCTCGCAGCGATGAACCGCAAGCATACCGGCGACGAGTATCGCCGGCTGATCGACAGGATCCGCGCCGCGCGGCCGGATATTGCGCTTTCCTCCGACTTCATCGTCGGCTTCCCAGGCGAGAGCGATGCGGATTTCGAGGAGACGCTGCGGCTGATCGCCGATGTGCGCTTCGCCTCGGCCTATTCGTTCAAGTACTCGCCGCGCCCCGGAACGCCTGCGGCCGAGCTCGCCGAGCAGATCCCGCTCGCCGTGATGGACGAGCGGCTGCACCGGTTGCAGGCGCTGGTCGAGGACCACCGGCAGGCCTTCAACCACGCCATGGTCGGGCGCACGGTCGAAATCCTGATCGAGCGCACAGGCCGGCATCCCGGCCAGCTCGCCGGCAAGACGCCCTATATGCAGGCCGTGCAGATCGAAAGCACGACACATCGTATCGGTGACCGCATCATGGTGGAGATCGAGCGCGCCGGGTCGAATTCGCTGTTCGGCCGCGCTGTCGAGCGGCCGGACCTGGCCGCCTGAGAGAGTTGGGTTACGTAGCGTACGATGGCGTCGGCGTTGCGATGATTGCTTCTGACTGCGCCTGTCCGACTCATTCCGAATGGAGACAATGGCTTTGGCCCAGGCCGATCAATTCAACCCGAGAGCCGAGCGCGGCGCACGCCGCGACGAGCCGCTGACGCGCGAGGGTCTGCCCGGCGCCGAGGTCGAGCTCACCTTCGACAACAACCAGACCGCTGGCCTGGTCTTCGGGCATTACGACCAGAATCTGGCGCATCTGGAGCGCCGTCTCGGTATCGTCGTCAGCCCGAACGGCAATCACGTCACCATCAAGGGCCCGCGCGAGACCGCCGAGCAGGCGAGCCGCGTGCTGCGGACCCTCTATGCCCGCGCCAAGACCGGTGCCGCCGTCAATCTCGGTGAGGTCGACGGCGCGATCGAGGAGAGCAATGTGCAGCGCTCGCTCTTTCCCTCCGACAATGCCGGCAAGGCCGCCTTCGACGCGGTGGTGACACGCAAGCGCGGGCCGGTTCGGGCCCGCAACGCGGCGCAGGATGCTTATCTGCGCCAGCTCAAGCGCCATGAGCTCGTGCTCGCCGAGGGCCCGGCCGGCACCGGCAAGACCTGGCTCGCGGTCGGCCATGCCGTCTCGCTGATCGAGCAGGGCGTGGTCGAGCGCATGGTGCTGTCGCGGCCCGCCGTCGAGGCCGGCGAGCGGCTCGGCTTCCTGCCCGGCGACATGCGCGAGAAGGTCGATCCCTATCTGCGGCCGATCTACGATGCGCTCAACGACTTCATGGAGCCACGCCATGTCGAGCGCGCTTTGCAGACCGGCATGATCGAGATCGCCCCGCTCGCCTTCATGCGCGGGCGGACGCTGACCAACGCCGTCGTGCTGCTCGACGAGGCGCAGAATGCCACCTCGGTGCAGATGAAGATGTTCCTCACCCGCCTGGGCGAGGGCTCGCGGATGATCATCACCGGCGATCCGTCGCAGGTCGACCTGCCGCCGGGCCAGCGCTCGGGCCTGGTCGAAGCGGTCAGGCTCCTGTCCGGCGTCGAGGGGGTCGGGCACGCCCGCTTCGAAGAAGGCGACGTGGTGCGCCACGAGCTCGTGCGCCGCATCGTCATGGCCTATGAGGACGCCTCCCGAAGGGAGCGCGACGAGCGCGAAGCCCGCCTCGCCGCCTTGCCTGCACCGGACGCGCCTGTCGAGGGCGATGCCGACGGGCTGAAGCGCATGCTGTCGCGGGAGCGTCCGCGATGAAGGACCGACCTCGATCGCGGCGCGCGGCGCCGCGAACCGGGACATCGGAGCCCGCCATAAGCGGGCCTTCGCTCGATATCCGTACCCAGTCGCGACGCTGGCGCGAGGTCGCGGACTTGCGGCCTCGTATCGTCGCCGCCGTCGAGGCCGGGCTGGCGCTCGCCCCGGTCAAGACCTTGCCGGGAGCGGAGCTCAGCCTGCTCCTGACCGACGATAAGCGCATCCGCATCGTCAACCGCGACTGGCGGGGCTTCGACAAGGCGACCAACGTGCTCTCCTTTCCGGCTGCGCCGCCGGAGAAGATCGCCGCAAGCCCGGTCATCGGCGACATCGTGCTCGCCTTCGAGACGGTCGCCCGCGAGGCTGAAGCCGAGGAGAAGTCCTTCGGCGATCATCTCAGCCATCTCGTGATCCACGGCCTGCTGCACCTTCTCGGCGAAGACCACGAGACCGAGGATCAGGCCGAGCGCATGGAGTCGCTCGAAACCGCGGCGCTCGCCCGGCTCGGCATCGCCGACCCCTATGCCGGCTCGGACCCGGAACCCATGCAGCCCCGTCCAGCGGCCAAGAACCCGGAAACCCAAACAGCGCCATGAGCGACGAGTCTCGATCCTCCTCACCGTCGGAGCCAAGCGGCCGCGGCTTGTCACACTGGCTCGGCCAGTTCCTCGACAAGCTCGGCCTGCGCCAAGGCGGCTCGATCCGCGAGGACATCACCGAGGCGCTGGCGCAGAACAGCGGCCAGATCACCGACCTCTCCCCGCAAGAGCGGGCGATGCTCTCCAACGTGCTGAGCCTGCGCGAGCGCCGCGTCGCCGACGTGATGGTGCCGCGCGCCGACATCATCGCCGTCTCGTCGGAGGCGACGCTCGGCGACCTGCTCGCGCTATTCCGCACCGCCGGCCATTCGCGGCTGCCGGTCTATGGCGAGACGCTCGACGACCCGCGCGGAATGATCCACATCCGCGACTTCCTCGATTTCATCGCCGCCCGAGCCAAGTCGGGCCGGCGCGCGCGCGGTGAGGCGGAGGTCAATGCTGGGCCGAGCCTGGGGGCCATCGACCTGTCGATGACGCTGGCCCAGGCCAAGATTCTGCGGCCGGTGCTTTATGTCCCGCCCTCGATGCCGGCGGTCGATCTCCTGGTCAGGATGCAGGCGACGCGCACCCATATCGCCCTGGTGATCGACGAATATGGCGGCACCGACGGGCTGATCTCGATCGAGGACCTGGTCGAGATCGTCGTCGGCGACATCGAGGACGAGCACGACCTCGACGAAGCCCCGGCGATCGCGCCCGCCGGCGAGAACCGCTTCATCGCCGATGCTCGCGCTACGCTCGACGAGCTGAAGCAGGCGACGGGGATCGATCTGTCGAGCGCCGAGGTCGCCGAAGAGGTCGATACGCTCGGCGGGCTGATCGTGACCCTGGCCGGCCGCGTTCCAGTGCGGGGCGAATTGATCCAGGGGCCCGAGGAGCTCGAATTCGAGGTGCTCGACGCCGATCCGCGCCGGGTCAAGCGCCTGCGCATCCATCGCCGAGACCCGGTCACCGCCGAACCGCCAGCAACGCCGGACGCCGCATGACAAGCCTGCCGGCGCTGGCCGACCGTGCCATCCTCGCCTGGGGCTGGCCGCGCAGACTGATTGCGCTTCTTTGCGGGGCCTGTGGAGCGCTAGCGCTGGCGCCGCTCGACCTCTGGCCGCTGATGGCCGTGCCGATGACGGCCGCAATCTGGCTGATCGACGGCTCCGTCGCGGAAAGCCGTCGCGGTCGCCTCTGGGCGGCTGCCACGGCGGGCTGGTGGTGGGGCTTCGGCTATCACCTCGCCGGCTTGTGGTGGCTCGGCGCCGCCTTCCTGGTCGAGGCCGACAAATTCGCCTGGGCGATGCCGCTCGGCGTCGTGGCGCTGCCCGCCTTCCTGGCGCTCTTCCCGGCATTCGGCTTCATGCTGGCGCGTGCGATCTGGCCCACCGGGGCCGGCCGCATCTTGGTATTGGCCGCCGTGCTGGCCCTGAGCGAATGGCTGCGCGGCCATATCCTCACCGGCTTCCCCTGGAACGTCTACGGCATGATGCTGGCCGGACCGACCTGGTTCGCCCAGAGCGCCAGCCTGATCGGGCTCTACGGACTGACGGCGCTCGCGGTCGCGATCGGCGCGGCGCCGGCAGTGCTCGGCACCGGCGAGGGCGGAGGGGCGCGCTGGCGGGCTCCGGCGCTGGCGGCCCTGGCGCTCGCCGCCATGGCCGGCTTGGGCGCCTGGCGGGTTCCCGGCGAGCCGGTCGCGGCGGTCAGCGGTGTGAAGCTGCGCCTGATGCAGCCGAACCTGCCGCAGGACGCCAAGTTCAGCCCACGCAACAGCGAGATGATCCTGTCGCACTACCTCGCTCTGAGCGATCGCGCGACCAGCCCGGCGACGACCGGCGTGCAGGACGCCACGCATCTGATCTGGCCCGAATCGGCCTTCCCTTTCCTGCTCGGGCGCACACCGCAGGCACTGGCACGGATCGCTGCGCTGCTGCCGCCGAACGCGACGCTGATCACGGGCGCCGCCCGCGCCGGCGAGACCCTGCCGGGCGAGAGCCGGCCGCCGATCTACAATTCGATCCAGGTGGTGAATGACGAGGGGGTGATCACCGGCAGCTACGACAAGGTGCATCTCGTCCCCTTCGGCGAATACCTGCCGCCCGTCCTCGAACGGCTGATCCGCACCGTGGGCCTGTCGGAGTTCGTCTCGGTTCCCGGCGGCTTCGCCTCGGGCAGCCGGCGCACGCCGTTGGCAATCCGCGGCCTGCCGCCCGCTGCGGCGCTGATCTGCTACGAGGTGATCTTTCCGGGCGAGGCGATGCCGAGCGGTCCACGGCCGGGCTTCATCCTCAACCTGACCAATGATGGCTGGTTTGGGCAGACGAGCGGGCCCTATCAGCATCTCGCCCAGGCGCGCCTGCGCACCATCGAGGAAGGGCTGCCGCTGGTACGCGTCGCCAATACCGGAATCTCGGCGGTCCTCGATCACTATGGGCGAATCCGCGCGGCCCTGCCCCTCGGCGAGACGGGCGTCCTCGACACCTCACTGCCGCGGGCAGGGCCGGCTACGCCCTATTCACGCTTCGGCGACCTTTTCTTCGCAGGTGTAGTTGCCAGCTTAATGCTCGCTGGAGTATTAATGCGACGACGGTGATCCCATTTGGAACTTTCTTACGGGAAGACCGCCGAATGGTCGGTGGCGCCTGGCCTTCAATAGGCCGCCGACAGGTCTGGACGAAGAAAAACTAAGGGGACCGGCGAGCCATGTTGAAGAAAGTACCCAACCCGATCGATCGTCATGTCGGCAGCCGCGTCCGGATGCGTCGCATGCTTGCCGGCGTCAGCCAGGAAAGGCTCGGGGAAGCGCTCGGCCTGACCTTCCAGCAGGTGCAGAAGTACGAGAAGGGCACCAACCGGATCAGCGCCAGCCGTCTGCAGCAGATCTCGAAGATGCTGGGCGTTCCTGTTGCCTTCTTCTTCGACGGCGCTCCGAACGACGATACCATGGAAAGCGGCTTCGCCGATGCGTCGGCCACGACCTATGTCGCCGATTTCCTCGCCACCAGCGAGGGCGTGCAGCTGACCAAGGCTTTCGTGCGCATCAAGAACCCGCGCGTGCGCCGCCGGATCGTCGATCTGGTCGATTCGCTCGCCGACCTCCCGGCCGAGACCATCGAGCAATAGCACTCGGTTACTCGGAACGCGGTAGCGGACCGGTCAGGCTGGGAGGACCTGACCGGCAAATCTGCCTTGCATATGCGGATGAGAATTGTTCTCGCGCCGCTTCAGTGCAGAACCGGCGCCGCCTCCTGAGTCAGAACAAGCGTGCTCCGACTGATCCGCTGTAGCTGTGGATTGGGATTCACCAGCAGGAAATCCCGGAGCTTCACCTGATCCGGCCCCGACATTGAGAGGATCTGGACCGCAAGCCAGAGCTCGTCCGGCAAGTCCATGCGGTAGGCGACATCCACCAGCTCCTGATGCATCGGTTGGTTACGAAGCAGGTTTGTGAGTAGTCCCAGCGCGTATTCGATCTTGGCGCGGCTGCTGTCGGCATCGTGCTGACTAGCCATGCGGAATCCTCCGCTCACCCGGAGCCCGCTTTGCTTCGCGGCGTGGCTGGATCACCGGTGCAGCAATATCCTTGAACGCAAGCGTGCGACGGTACGCCTCTTCGCTCACAGTGATGATCGTGCCGACGCAGCTCATGCCGTCGATCATCGCCGGCAGGCCGAGCGGCCGGACCTCCCAGCCCAGCTCCAGAAAGCGCGGCATCCACCAGGTTTCCATCACGACCGTGATCGCGGCGACGTCGTTGGCGAGGCAATGCTCGAACATGCCGGCCAGAACGGTGTGCAGGACCTTGCTGTCGGCGCCGCGCCGGTCCGGCACGACGAAGATGCGCGTCCACTCGACGATGTCGCTGCCGCGTTGAAGCCCGCGCACATCGGCCAGAAACGGGAACACATCTGCCATCAGATGCGGGGACAGCGTCGGAACCAGCCGCGTGCCGCCGATCACGCGCCCGTTCTCGAGCGCGAGCAGATAAGTCGCATCCTCGTTGTCGAATTGGTCGATCTCCCGACCATCGGGCCGTTCGAGCGCCATCCATTTGCGCTCGCCGACATAGATCTGGTGCCGAATCCTGAAATGCTGCTCGATTTCTGCCCCGTAGAGATGCCGATTGCCGGCATCGACAATATGGATCATTGCCGCCTTCCCTCCCTTGAAGGAGTGCAGGCTGCCGCCTTTTTCTAGGGCTGGGTATTCCGGAATCCCGGAAGAATGCGGTCGGATTTCAGTTCAGATGCTGATTTCGCCGCGGCGGTAGGCTTCGATGACCGTGCGCGTGCGCCCGCGGACACCGAGCTTCCTGGCGGCGTTCTCGAAATGTGCTTCTGCGGTCCCCGGCGAAACACCGAGGCGTTCCGCGACGCCCTCGGTCGTCTTGCCGGTCGCAAACCAGGTCAGGACCTCGCGCTCGCGGACGGTCAGGACGTGATCGAGCCGCGCCGGTCGCAAGCAATCCGCCGCCTTGCCATGCGCGTAGATCGACATCAGGTGGATGGCCGAGCGGGCCTGGCGCGACAGGTCGGGCCGATCGCCCGCCATGGTGACGACGGCCTGGAAGCCCGCTTCACCATGGATCGGAACACAGAAGCCTTCGATCATGTTGAAGTCGCGCGCCCGATGCATCACCTCGCGCTGCCGAGAGGATGCTTCATCTTCGTGATAAACGTCGCCCCAGGCGAAGGGATCGATCGTTGTCTTGCAATAGGCCGCGATCGGATCCCAGTCCGAGAAAGACTTCTCCAGATAGAGCTCGAACCAGCCCGGCGGCCAGCCATTGAGGAGGACGAGCGGATCGATCCGGTCCCCGATCTCCGGTAGTCCGGTGATCAGGAAGGCGTGGAAGCCATAGCCTGCGAGCTTGTCGCGCAGGGCGGCGACGACCGTGGTCGGATCGGTGAGGCCGCTCAGCCGGTCGATGAAATCGAGCGCGTCCCGTCCCGCGTTGAAATGCCGTCCCGACATGTCCCGCCTTCCCTGACGATGCCAGCTTCGGCCCAGAGCGGCCAAGAATCAACGCATACCAACGAATACCCGTCTATTTCCTTCAAGGGGCGGCGGTAGACGCGCGATCGGAAGTGCGATTGACTGTGTGACGAGGTGAACGGCCCATGCTGAAGAAACTCCCGAACCCGATCGATCGCCATGTCGGCAGCCGTGTGCGCATGCAACGCATGCTGGCGGGAATCAGCCAGGAGAAACTCGGCGATGCGCTCGGCCTGACCTTTCAGCAGGTGCAGAAATACGAGAAGGGCACCAATAGAATCAGTGCCAGCCGACTGCAGCAGATCGCCAAGATGCTGGGCGTGCCCGTCGCCTTCTTTTTCGAGGGTGCCCCAGCCGGAGAGGCGATAGCAGGCGGCTTCACCGACACTGCCGCTACTGCCTATGTCGCGGACTTCCTGGCCACGAGCGAGGGCATACAGCTGTCGAAGGCGTTTGTGCGCATCAAGAGCCCGCGCGTACGTCGACGGGTCATCGACCTGGTCGAAGCTCTGGCACATGACTCCGAGGAAATTGCCTGATTCCGCCTTTTTTTGTTCGCCTCGACGAACAAAATGTCGATGAAAAGAATTTCTTGCCTTGACGGCGAACCTTTCCGCTGCAAAAGACGCTGCGCTTTTTATTTGCACCCGGCGATCCGTCGGCGTCGCATCGCAGCCTGGGAAGGATCCCCCACCCGTGTCCCGCCAGAACTATCTCTTCACCAGCGAATCCGTCTCCGAAGGCCATCCGGACAAGGTCTGCGACCGGATCTCCGACGAGATCGTCGATCTGTTCTTCAAGGAAGCGATCAAGGCGGGGCATGATCCGGCGCAGGTGCGCGTCGCCGCCGAGACGCTCGCGACCACCAATCGCATCGTTGTCGCCGGCGAGGTCCGCACCCATCTCGACGAGAAGCAGATCAAGTCGAAGGTGAAGTCGGCGGCGCGCAAGGCGGTCCGCACCATCGGCTACGAGCAGGACGGCTTTCACTGGAAGAAGGCGAAGATCGACGTGCTGCTGCATCCGCAGTCGGCCGACATCGCTCAGGGTGTCGACGAGGCAAGCAACAAGGACGTCGGCGCCGGCGACCAGGGCATCATGTTCGGCTATGCCTGCCGCGAGACCCCGGAGCTGCTGCCGGCTCCGATCTACTACGCCCACAAGATCCTCGAGGTCCTCGCCAAAGCCCGCCATGCCGGCGAGGGCGCAGCGGCCAAGCTCGGCCCCGACGCCAAGAGCCAGGTCACGGTCAAGTACGAGAACGGCAAGCCGGTCGGCGTCACCCAGATCGTGCTCTCGACCCAGCACCTCGACGAGACGCTCTCATCGGCCGATGTCCGCAAGATCGTCGAGCCCTATATCCGGCAGACCCTGCCCGATGGATGGATCTCGAAGGACACTGTCTGGCACGTCAACCCAACCGGCAAGTTTGTGATCGGCGGCCCTGACGGTGACGCCGGCCTGACCGGCCGCAAGATCATCGTCGACACCTATGGCGGCGCAGCTCCCCATGGCGGCGGCGCCTTCTCGGGCAAGGATCCGACCAAGGTCGACCGCTCGGCGGCTTACGCGGCGCGCTATCTCGCCAAGAACGTCGTCGCAGCCAAGCTCGCCGATCGCTGCACGATCCAGCTCGCCTATGCGATCGGCGTCGCCGAACCGCTGTCGATCTATGTCGACCTGCACGGCACCGGCAAGGTCGAGGAAGCCAAGCTCGAAGCCGTGCTCGGCAAGGTCATGGACCTGACGCCGCGCGGCATCCGCACCCATCTGGCCCTCAACAAGCCGATCTACGCCAAGTCGGCAGCCTATGGCCATTTCGGCCGCAAGGCCGGCCGCGACGGCAGCTTCTCCTGGGAGAAGACCGATCTGGTCGATGCGCTGAAGAAGGCCGTCGCCTGATCCAGCCGTCACCGCACGAATCGAGGCCGGGGCAACACCCCGGCCTTTTTCTTTTGGCCCGCGCGCCGTAAAGGCGTCCCTCATGACAACAGACCAGCACGATTCAGAGCGGGCCTTCTTCGGCCGGCGCAAGGGCAAGGGGCTGCGCCAGGGCCAGGCCGAGCGCATCGCCGAGACCCTGCCGGCGCTTCGCCTGCCCGAAGGACCGATCCTCGACCTGAAGGCGCTTTTCCCCGTTCCCGTCGAGGCTGTCCGACTTGAGATCGGCTTCGGCGGCGGCGAGCATCTCCTGTCGCGCATGCGGGAGAGTCCGCAGATCGGCTTCATCGGCGTCGAGCCCTTCGTCAACGGCATGGCCAAGTTCCTGGCCGTGATCGAACAGGAGGGTCTGCGCAACATCCGGCTCTGGGACGGCGATGCCGCACTGCTCCTGCCGCTGCTACCGGCCGGGAGCATCGACGCGGCTGATCTGCTCTATCCGGATCCGTGGCCCAAGCGCCGTCAGCGCAAGCGCCGCTTCGTCTCGGAGCGGACACTGGCGCTGCTCGCCAGGGTGCTGCGGCCGGGTGGCCGCTTCCGCTTCGCCAGCGATATCGACGACTATGTCGGCTGGACGCTGGCGCGGCTCATCGCTTCGCCCGATTTCGATTGGGCTGACGAGAGCGCCGAGGACTGGCGCCGGCCCTATCCCGGCTGGGTCCGCACGCGCTACGAGGCCAAGGCGGTCAAGGCCGGGCGGGTGCCGAGCTATCTGACTGCGCACCGTCGCGCATCCTGAGGAAGCCGAGCACGCGCTGGGCCGTCGTCGGCGTGAGGTTGCGGAAGCTCTGACGGGCCCGCTCAAGCAATGCCGCCGACTTGCCATCACCCTTGCGCAGGCCGATCAGCGCCTTGGTCGTCTCCCAGGACCAGCCCATGCCGCGCGAGACCAGCAGGACGGCGTCGCGATCCGGGCCGAACACGATCTGCTCGGTCGCCGGCAGGGTCAGGCGAGCCAGAGTGGCGACGCCGCAAATGGCATGCTCCACCGCGCCGGACGTCGCATATTGCGCGATCACGGATTCGTCGAGCTTGGCGGCCTCGTCGAGGGCCTTGACGTCGGCCAGTGCTTTACCGAACCGGCCGAGCTCGTCCCCGATGGTCGCCTGGACCGAGACCGCCTCGGCACCGCGTTCGACCGCGCCGGCGACCGCACCCGCCAGGGCCGGTTCAAGCGAGGCTTCGAGCCGGCGGCGGACCGACGTCTTGGCCGCAGCCATCAGCTGCTCGGCGAGATCGGCCGGAATATCGGCGCGGGCGCCGAGCGTCGCCTGCAGGGCATCGTCCTGAGCAGCCCGCATGACCAAGACGCCCATGCCATGCCGAGAGAAGCGGGCGCTCTGGTTGGCAGCGACCGCATGCGTCACGACACGACCGCCCCGCAGGATCAGGAAATCGGTGACCGGCTCGCCGAGATCGGGGCGCTCGGTGATGGCGAGCATGTGGTCGCGCCCCTTCGCCGCCGCGACGGCGACGAGATCATGGTCACTGAGGCGGGGCGAGCCGACGAGAACCGGTCGGGCGACCGCGATCTCGTCGAGGGCGAGCTGGCGGACGACGCCGCTCGGCGCATTGGGGACGGGTGCCAGCCGCTCAGCCAGTTCGATGCGCGCCCTGATCTCAATCGCACGCGCGAGGCGGCCAATGACCACATCGAAGACGCCGACCTGGTCCTCGCCCATATTTTCGGCCGTGCTAAGGAAAAGATCCGTCAGCCGCGCCAGGATCGCGGCGCGCTCGCTGTTCGAGCCCCGCGCCATCGTCGTCTCGAGATCGCGCAGCAATGTACCGACAGGACTCATCACGCAACCTCGCGACACACCATCCCCCTGTCGTAACAGCGAAGAATGACCAGTGGGTTAGCGGGATCGCCGCAATCGCGGAGACGCTTGCAAGATCGTCGAAACAGGACTAGATAGCGGCCAACAGCTCTGGTTTCGGTGTAAGCCGGCGATCAAGAGCGGGCCCACCGGCCCGCTCTTTTTTATTGGCCGAACCCTTCCACGAGCCTGGAGCCGGATCCAATCAGGTTGGAACAATCTGATTGGCGAATCCGCCGCTAAACTTTTTGCTAGAGAACGCGCGCGCCGCGGGAGATGGGCGAGCCATACGGATGGGCGAGCAGAACGGCCAGGACCAGGAAGCACGGATCGTCGTCGAGAGCGGCGTTGCCGCACGCGTCGCCACGATCATCGAGCCGGCGATCATGGATCTCGGCTATCGGCTGGTGCGCGTCCGCGTCACCGCCCAAAACGGCTGCACGGTCCAGATCATGGCCGAGCTGCCCGATGGCACCATGAACGTCGAAGGTTGCGAGGCCGTGAGCCAGGCGGTTTCTCCGGCGCTCGATGTCGACGATCCGATCCAGGCAGCGTATCATCTCGAAGTGTCGTCGCCAGGCATCGACCGGCCGCTGGTCAGGCCCAGCGACTTCGAACGCTGGGCCGGCCATCTGACCAAGATCGAGACCAGCGAGCCCCATGCCGGCCGCAAGCGCTTCCGTGGCATCCTGCGCGGCGCCAGTGGCACCGATGCCCTGCTGACGCGCGACGATGCCAAGACGGAAGAGGAACGCGACGTCGCGATCCCGATGCGGCTGATCGTCGAGGCGCGCCTGATGCTGACGGACGCGCTCATCACCGAATCGCTCAGGCGCGGCAAGTCCGGCCTGGCGCCGCATATGCCGCCTGCCGACGAGATCGCCCAGCCCGTGCCCGGGCGCGGCAAGTCGCTCGGCCCCCGCGATCCCAAGGCCCGCAAGCCGGGCAAGGGTGCCAAGGGGCCAGTGCAGAACACACAGGAAGAGGAGTGAGCGCCATGGCTGTTAGCGCCAACCGGCTCGAGCTGTTGCAGATCGCCGAGGCGGTCGCCCGCGAGAAGTCGATCGACCGCCAGATCGTGATCGACGCGATGCAGGACGCGATCGCCAAGGCGGCGCGCTCGCGCTACGGCGCCGAGACCGACGTCCACGCCGAGATCAACGCAAAATCAGGCGAGCTCAGGCTGGCGCGCCATCTCCAGGTCGTCGATCTCGTCGAGAACGGCGCCGTCGAGATCACGGTCGACGAAGCCAAGCGCCATAACCCGGCCGCCCAGGTCGGCGACGTGATCGCCGATCCGCTGCCGCCGTTCGATTTCGGCCGTATCGCCGCCCAATCGGCCAAGCAGGTCATCGTGCAGAAGGTGCGCGAGGCCGAGCGCGACCGGCAGTACGACGAGTACAAGGACCGCATCGGCGAGATCGTCAACGGCGCGGTCAAGCGCGTCGAATACGGCAATGTCTTTGTCGATCTCGGCCGCGGCGAGGCGATCATCCGCCGCGACGAGATGATCCCGCGCGAGACCTTCAAGGTCGGCGATCGCGCCCGCGCCTATGTCTACGACGTGCGCCGCGAGCCGCGTGGCCCGCAGATCTTCCTGTCGCGCACCCATCCGCAGTTCATGGCCAAGCTGTTCGGCCAGGAAGTGCCGGAGATCTATGACGGGATCGTCGAGGTCAAGGCCGTCGCCCGCGACCCGGGCTCGCGCGCCAAGATCGCGGTGATCAGCCGTGATTCCTCGATCGACCCGGTCGGCGCCTGCGTCGGCATGCGCGGCTCGCGCGTGCAGGCCGTGGTCGGCGAGCTGCAGGGCGAGAAGATCGACATCATCCCGTGGTCGCCCGATGTCGCGACCTTCGTCGTCAACGCGCTGCAGCCGGCCGAGGTCGCCAAGGTCGTGCTCGACGAGGAAGCCGACAAGATCGAAGTCGTGGTGCCGGACGAGCAGCTCTCGCTCGCCATCGGCCGCCGCGGCCAGAACGTCCGCCTCGCCTCGCAGCTCACCGGCTGGGATATCGATATCCTGACCGAGGCCGAGGAATCGGAGCGCCGCCAGAAGGAATTCCTGCAGCGCACCGAGCTGTTCATGAACGCGCTCAACGTCGACGAGACGGTCGGCCAGCTGCTCGCCTCGGAAGGCTTCCGCTCGGTCGAGGAGGTCGCCTATGTCGAGCCGACCGAATTGTCCTCGATCGAGGGCTTCGACGAGGACACCGCTGCCGAGATTCAGAATCGCGCCCAGGAGTATCTTGCCGCGATCGAGGCCGAGTTCGACGAGAAGCGCAAGGCGCTCGGTGTCGAAGACGAGCTGCGTGAGATCGAGGGTATCACCACCGCGATGATGGTGGCGCTCGGCGAGAACGATGTGAAGAACGTCGAGGATCTCGCCGGCTGTGCCACCGACGACCTCGTCGGCTGGACCGAGCGCAAGGATGGCGAGAACACCCGTCATGCCGGCTATCTCGACGGCTTCGACCTGTCGCGGCAGGACGCCGAGGCGATCGTGATGGCGGCACGCATCAAGGCGGGCTGGGTCGAGGCACCGGAGCCCGATGCCGAGATTGAAGCCGAGGCCGAGGAGTCGCAGGCCTGAGCCCCGAACGGCGCGAGATGAGCCGGCGCGGCCTGCGCGAGGGTCCGGAGCGGACCTGCGCGCTGACGCGGCAGGCGCGGGCGCCGGAAGATCTGATCCGCTTCGTGGTCGGCCCTGGCGATGTGCTGGTGCCGGACATCAGGCGCAAGCTTCCGGGGCGCGGCGTCTGGGTCTCGCTCAGCGCCGCTGCGGTCGGCGAAGCGGTGAAGCGGCGCGCCTTCGAGCGCTCGCTGAAGACGAAGGTGACGGTGTCGCCTGATCTGGCCGCCGAGGTCGACGCCCTTCTGACCAGGGATGCGATCCAGGCGCTGGCCATGGCGAACAAGGCGGGACTGGTCTCGACCGGCTTTGCCAAAGTCGAGGCACAGGCGGAATCTGGACGCCCTGCTGCGGTGATCGCCGCCAGCGACGGCGCCGAGGACGGCAGACGCAAGATCGGCCAGGCACTCCGGCGGGCGGCGACGCCGAAAGAGATACCGGTCGTAGCGATTTTCGCTGCGACTGAACTGGAACTGGCGCTCGGGCGTGAGCATGTGATACATGCAGCGCTTGCTCCGGGTCCGGCGACTGAGGGTTTCCTCGCGCGCTGGCGTCGGCTCGTCCGCTATCGGACGAACGATGCTGGCGAAACGGCGTTCATGGACCCGACTGAATCCGACGCACGTGACCAGACGAAGACCGAACCGGTAGGACCGAACGCGGAATGAGTGATACCAAGACCCCAGGCGACAAGACCTTGAGCGTGACGCCTCCCAAGACGTTGTCGCTGAAGCGGCCTGTCGAACAGAGCACGGTCCGGCAGAGCTTCTCGCATGGGCGCTCGAAGCAGGTCGTCGTCGAGGTCAAGCGCCGCGCCGCCGGCCACGAGCCGGCTCCGGCTCCGGTAGCGCGCGCGCCCCAGCCGCCTCAGGCTGCTCCGGCGCCGACGCGGCCACAACCGCCTCAGGCGGCCCCCCAGGTCAACCGGCCGGCCAGCGGCATGCTTTTGCGCACGCTCTCGGACGACGAGAAGGATGCGCGTCAGCGCGCCCTCTCCGATGCGCGCGCCAGCGAGGCCGAGGCCCGCTCCCACGCCGAGGAGGAAGCGCGCCAGCGCGCCGCTCGCGAACAGCGTGAGCGCGCCGAGCGCGACGCCGCCCAGGCCCGCCAGCGCGAGGAGGAAGACCGCCGCCGGCAGGAAGACGAGCACAAGCGCCGGGCCGAAAGCGCAGCCCGCCAGCGCATGAACGAGGAAGCTGCGCCGCCGCGGCCCGCGCCGGTGCGCGATGCAGCATCTGCCAGCGCTCCCCCGGCCTCGACCTACGCACAGACGCCGCGCCCCGCTCCTTCGGGCCCGCGGGAATCGCGCGAATTCGGCGGGCCCCGTCCGCCGATGCGCGATGTCGGCGCAAGGCCGCCGAGCCTTGATGTCCGCCGTCCGCGCGCCGACACGCCGCGGCCGCCGCGCCCCGACGCCAATGCAACGGCCGAGCCGCTCGTCGCGCGGCCCGCTCGGCAGGCCCCCTCTTCAGCCGGCGCACCGCGCAGCCGTCCCGATGACGGCGAGGCGCGTCCCGCTTTCCGCCGTCCCGGTGGCGCTCCCGGCGCGCCCCGAGGCGCGCCCGCCCCTGCGCCCAAGACCCCGAAGGTCGGTGAAAAGCCCCGCGGCCGCCTGACGCTGTCGACTGCGACCGGCGGAGACGATGAGCGGACCCGCTCGCTCGCCTCCTTCCGCCGCCGCGTGCAGCGCATGACGGGCCATCGCGCTTCGGACGTCGCCAAGGAACGCGTGATGCGTGAGGTGATCATCCCGGAGACGATCACCATCCAGGAACTCGCCAACCGCATGACCGAGCGGGGCGTCGACGTCATCCGCCTGCTGATGAAGCAGGGCGCGATGCACAAGATCACCGATGTGATCGACGCCGACACCGCCCAGCTCGTGGCCGAGGAAATGGGCCACACCGTCAAGCGCGTCGCCGAATCCGACGTCGAGGAAGGCCTGTTCGACACGCCGGACACCGACGAGGCTTTGGTTTCGCGTCCGCCGGTCGTGACCATCATGGGCCATGTCGACCACGGCAAGACCTCGCTGCTCGACGCGATCCGGCAGACCCATGTCGTGACCGGCGAAGCCGGTGGCATCACCCAGCATATCGGCGCCTATCAGGTGACGACGCCGAATGGTTCGAAGGTGACCTTCATCGACACGCCCGGCCACGCCGCCTTCACGGCGATGCGCGCCCGCGGCGCCAAGGTGACCGACGTCGTGGTGCTCGTCGTCGCGGCCGATGACGGCGTGATGCCGCAGACGGTTGAGGCCATCAACCATGCCAAGGCGGCCAAGGTGCCGCTGATCGTGGCGATCAACAAGATCGACAAGGCGGACGCCAACCCCGATCGCGTGCGCTCCGAGCTGCTGCAATACGAGATCCAGGTCGAGCCGCTCGGCGGCGAGACGCTGGAGATCGAGGTTTCGGCCAAGACCGGCAAGAACCTCGACAAGCTGCTCGAGGCGATCGCCCTGCAGGCCGAGCTGCTCGACCTGAGGGCCAATCCCGAGCGCGCCGCCGAAGGCACCGTGATCGAAGCCAAGCTCGACCGCGGCCGTGGCCCGGTCGCGACCGTACTCGTCCAGCGCGGCACGCTGCGCACCGGCGACATCATCGTCGCCGGCTCGGAATGGGGCCGCGTCCGCGCCCTGATCGGCGATACCGGCGCCCACATCAAGGAGGCGCTGCCGTCGCTCCCGGTCGAGGTGCTCGGCTTCAACGGCACGCCCGAGGCCGGCGACCGCGTCGCGGTCGTCGAATCCGAGGCGCGCGCCCGCGAGATCACCGATTACCGCGAGCGCCAGAAGCGCGACCGCATCGCCGCACGCGGCGGCGGATCGGGCGCAGGCCGCTCGCTCGCCGAGATGATGCGCGACCTCAAGGAAGGCGCTGGCCGCAAGGAATTCCCGCTCGTCGTCAAGGGCGACGTGCAGGGTTCGGTCGAGGCCATCGTCGGCACGCTCGAGAAGGTCGGCAATGACGAGGTCCGCGCCCGCGTGCTCTCGTCCGGCGTCGGCGGGATCACGGAATCCGACATCACGCTCGCCCAGGCTTCGGGCGCTGCCGTGATCGGCTTCAACGTCCGTGCCCACAAGGAAGCGCGCGAGGCGGCCGAACGGGCCGGCGTCGAAATCCGCTACTACAACATCATCTACAATCTCGTGGACGATGTGAAGGCGGCGATGTCGGGCCTGCTGGCCCCGACCCTACGCGAAACCATGCTCGGCAATGCCCAGATCCTCGAGATCTTCAATGTCTCGAAGGTCGGCAAGATCGCCGGCTGCCGCGTCACCGACGGCACGATCGAGCGCGGCGCCAATGTCCGCCTGATCCGCGACAACGTCGTGGTCCACGAGGGCAAGCTCGGCCAGCTCAAGCGCTTCAAGGACGACGCCAAGGAAGTGGTGGCGGGCCAGGAGTGCGGCATGTCCTTCGAGAACTACCAGGACATGCGCGCGGGCGACGTGATCGAGTGCTATCGCGTCGAGGAGATCAAGCGGACGCTCTGATCGGCTCGCTTGCTCCCCGGATAGTCCAGATGGCCGGGCTTTCGCCCGGCCATGACGTTTCAAACCCGTCCGTCCGGTCCGATCCCGGAGAACGAGATTTATGGCGAAGCACACTCCCATCCCGTTTTCGGCAGGCTTGGCCTTGTTCGCTGGCCTATGGCTGTGCGCGCAAGTTACACCCGCATTTGCAGAGGTTTGCGACAAGATCGTCGGTGAGGGGTGGACACCAGATCAGGGGCCAGCGGGACTTTCGCTCCAAGCCAAGCTGTTTTGGTTTGCCGGACTGGCTGCAATAGCGATTCTGGCAAAACGCTCTTGGCTTTCGGGGATTCTCTGCGTTCTCGCGATGCTTAGCCTGGTGCTTCTTTGGTTTGAAACTCCAGGGGAACCGATCTGGCAGGCCGCGATGCGGGAGGGCTGTGTTCGCCCGACCACGCTAGCGGATGTAATTCTTCATTCCGTTGCTGCTGCGACTTTTGCTGCCCTTGCGCTGTTTCAAGAGCGACTTGGGTCGGCGCCAATAAGCAAGGCTGACGCCAATGGCTAAGGCAATAAAATCAACCGGCCCGTCACAACGCCAGCTCCGCGTCGGCGAGCTCATCCGCCACGCCTTGGCGGAGATGCTGGCGCGCGGCGACATCCATGACGATGTGCTGGCCAAATACGTCATCACCGTGCCGGAGGTCCGGCTCTCGCCCGATCTCAAACTCGCGACCTGCTACATCATGCCGCTCGGCGGCCAGGACGTCGCGCCGGTGCTGAAGGCGCTGGCCTCGCATACGCGCTATATCCGCGGCGAGATCGCCCATCGCGTAAACCTGAAATACGCGCCGAACGTCCGCTTCCTGCAGGATGAGAGCTTCGCCGAGGCCGAGCGCGTCGATGCGCTGCTCTATTCGGAGAAAGTGCGCCAGGACATCCTGAAGCAGCCACTGCGCATCGATCAGGATCTACCGGACCAGCAAGACAAGAACCATGACGATGACTGACGAGAACCGCCCGGCCGAGACCGATGGCGGCCGGCTCCCGCGCCCGAAGAAGCGCGACGTGCATGGCTGGATCGTGCTCGACAAGCCGGTCGGCATGACCTCGACCCACGCCGTCGCCGTGGTGAAGCGTGCCTTCTGCGCCAAGAAGGCCGGCCATGCCGGTACGCTCGATCCGCTGGCGTCAGGCCTCCTGCCGATCGCGCTCGGCGAGGCGACCAAGACCGTCCCCTTCGTGATGGACGGGCGCAAGGCCTATGAGTTCACCGTCGCCTGGGGCTCGCAGACCGACACCGACGACACCGAGGGCCGCGTCGTCGCGACCTCGGAGGATCGTCCCGACGAAGCCGCGATCGCGGCACTGCTGCCGCGCTTCACCGGGACGATCCAGCAGGTGCCGCCGAAGTTCTCGGCGATCAAGATCGCCGGCGAGCGCGCCTATGACCTCGCCCGCGACGGCGAGGAGGTGACGCTGCAGGCGCGCCCGGTCGAGATCACCGCGCTGCGCATCGTGCGGCATGACGGCCCGACCACCACCTTCGAAGCCGAATGCGGCAAGGGCACCTATGTCCGCGCCATCGCCAGGGATCTCGGCCTGGCGCTCGGCTGCCTCGGCCATGTCGCGCATCTGCGCCGGACCCGCGTCGGGCCGTTCGCGGTCACGGAGGCGGCGACGGTCGAGGCGCTGCGCGATGGCGACGATGCCGCACAGGCGCTGCTGCCGGTCTCGGCCGCGCTGGCGCTGATCCCCGAGATCACCGTGCATCGCGACGCGGCGCTAAGGCTCAAGCGCGGCCAAAGCGTGCTGCTGCGTGGCCGCGACGCGCCGCTGGAGGCGGAGGCGGTCTACGCGGTCAGTGGCGGCGTACTCATCGCCACTGGCTCGATCGCGCAGGGGGAATTCGTCCCGCACCGCGTCTTCAACCTCTAGAAGAGCGCCCTGCGAAGTACACGCATATCGTGGTGCAATTCGTACAGAATGGAACGAACTCCGCCCGAAACAAGCGGTTTCGGGTCGAATTCGACGTCTTTTAAAGCGAAATTTACCAGTTTAGACGGGTTCTTGAGTGCTGGCCGATCTCGGCCGCCTCAAGGAGCCGTCCGTGAAGAAGCTCACCTCCCTCTGGCTACCCATCTCCAACCGGCTCGCGATAGTCGGCATCGCCATCTTCGCCGCCGTGATCGCGGCCTCCGTGATCGTCTCGATCCGCGCTGCCGACAGCGCGATGCGCGAGCGCGCCCAGGCCAGCCTGAACGTCAACATCAACCTGCTGCGGGATATTCTCACCACCAAGGGTGAGCCCCGGCTGGAGGGTGAAAAGCTTCAATTCGGCTCGGAGCTGATCAACGGCAATTTTGCTGCCGTCGACAAGGTCAAGGCGCTTTCGGGCGGCACCGCGACCGTGTTCATGGGCGACACTCGCGTCTCGACCAATGTCCAGAAGCCGGACGGCTCGCGTGCGATTGGAACGAAGCTCGCGCAAGGTCCAGCCTATGACGCCGTCTTCAAGGAGCGCCGGACTTACTCGGGCGCCGCCGATATCCTCGGCATTCCCTATTTCACCATCTACGAGCCGATCGTCCAGACATCGAACAATGCGGTGATCGGCATTCTCTATGTCGGCATCAAGCAATCGGACTTCCTGACCGTCATCGACGAGATGATCCGCAGCAACATCGTTGCCGGGCTTGTGATCGCCCTGACCGGCGGAGTGCTGCTGTTCTGGCTGACGCGCCGGATGCTGAAACCGCTCGGCCAGCTCAAGGATTCGATGCTGAAGCTGGCCGCTGGCGACCTCGCCAGCGAGCCCCCGAAACTGCGCAGCGGGGACGAGGTCGCGGCCATGGCCGATGCCGTCGCGGTGCTGCGTGAAGCTGCGATCGAAAAGGCGCGGCTGGAGACCGAAGCGGTAGAGCAGTCGGAGCGTACGGACGCCGAGCGCCGCGGCAACCAGGCCGAGCGCGAGCGCTCGGCGGAGCAGCAGCGCGACCATGCACGCCAGCAGGAGGCGATCGTCCGCGCGCTGGCCACCGGGCTCGAGCGCCTCGCCCAGGCGGACCTGACCTGCCGGATCGAGGACGCCTTCCCGGCGGAGTACGAGCAATTGCGCGCCGATTTCAACGAAGCTGTCGATCGCCTCTCTGCGACGGTCTCGACGATTCAGTCGACGGCGTTGGAGGTCGGCATGGCGGCGCGTGAGATCAACACGGGCGCGGACGATCTGTCGAAGCGCACCGAGGAGCAGGCTTCCTCGCTCGAGGAGACCGCGGCGACGACGGAGGAGCTGGCAGCTTCAGTGAAGGCCTCGGCCCAAGGGGCGCGCCAGGCCGCGGCGATCGCCGAGGAAGCGATGAAGGCAGCGCAGGACGGCGGTGCCATCGCCGGCGAGGCGGTCGCGGCCATGGCGAGGATCGAAGAGGCCTCGAAGAAGATCTCCGACATCATCCGGGTGATCGACGACATCGCCTTCCAGACCAATCTGCTGGCGCTCAACGCAGCGGTCGAGGCCGCCCGCGCCGGTGACGCCGGCAAGGGCTTCGCCGTGGTCGCCAGCGAGGTGCGCACGCTGGCGCAGCGCTCCAGCGAGGCGGCCAAGGACATCTCCGGCTTGATCTCCTCCTCGAACAGTGAGGTCGAGACCGGCGTCAAGCTGGTGCGCCGGGCCGGCGATTCGCTGGAGAAGATCCTGTCGGCCTCGCAGAAGGTCACCGGCACGATCCAGGAGATCTCGGCGGCCTCGGCCGAGCAGGCGCATGGCATCGACGAAATGAGCCAGGCGGTTGCCCATCTTGACGAGATGACCCAGGCCAACGCCGCCCTGGCCGAACAGAGCGCCGCCTCGGCCGGGGCGCTGTCAGGCCGGATCGGCGAGCTCAACACGCTGGTGGCGAGCTTCCGCACGGGGAGCGGCAGCACCCTTGCCTCGGCGACCGAATCGCTTTCCGCCGGCCCCGCGGCCCGCCCTGCAATGCGAGCGCCCGTACGCCCTGTCAGCGCCTCGCCACGATCGGCCGGCCCGGCCACTCGCGGTAGCGGTGGCGACTCCGAACCCGAACGCCTGCGCCAGCTTGCCGAGGCCGCCTTCGCCCAGAGCAAGGCCGCTCCGCAACACGCACCAGCCCGCAAGGCTGCCAACGGCCGCGTCAGCGATGCCGGGTGGGAGGAGTTCTGAGCGCTCTCTCAGCCGCTGAAAACGGCCTCGCCGCCGCGCAGTCGCGCGACATCGCGCAACGGCGGGGCACCGAACAGACGGCTGTATTCGCGGCTGAACTGCGAGGGGCTCTCATAGCCGACCTCGAAACTGGCCGAGGCCGCGTCGTGCGCGTTGGCCAGAATCAACCGGCGCGCCTCCTGTAGCCTGAGTTGCTTCTGATATTGCAGCGGGCTCATCGTCGTCACCGCCTTGAAATGCAGATGCAGCGCGGAGGGACTCATCCGCGCCTCCGCAGCGACGGTCTCGACGCTGAAAGGCTTGCGGTAGTTGCGCTTGATCCAGCCGATAGCACGGTTGACCTGCTGCAGCTTGCTCTCCGCCACCGCGATCTGACGCAGACGCGCCGCCTGCTCGCCGGTCAATAGACGATAGAGGATTTCGCGCTCGGCCAGCGGCGCGAGCACCGGGACATCAGCGGGCGAGGCGAGCAGGCCGGTCAGCCGAATCACCGCACCGAGCAGGGCTGGCGTCATCGGGCTGACCGTCATGCCCGGACCCGGCGGCAACTCCCGCTCGGCAAGAGGGGCGGCTTCCAGCATGAGCGCACTGATGGCGAGCGGGTCGAGCTCGAGCTTGACGCAGAGATAGGGTTTTTCCGGCGTTGCCTCGACGACCTGGCCGATGACGGGCAGATCGAGCGAGACGACGAGGCTATGGGCCGCATCGTAGCGATAGACCCGGTCGCCCAGAATCACCTGCTTGGCGCCCTGGGCGATGATGCAGAGCGCTGGCTCGTGCAAGCCATGCATCGGCTCGCTCGGCTGCGAAAGGCGGACCACCTTCAATCGGGCGATTGGCGTCGCGTGAACGCCGTCGGTCGGCGCGAAACGCGCGATCAGCGCGGCGAGTTCCTCGACCTGGCGCATGCGAGAATCCTCCTTCGCCAGCGACAGGCGGCCGCCTCGGCTTCGGACTTTCATATAAGGAAGCACCGGGGTTTTGCGATAGCCTGACCTCATCGCTGGAGGATCAGGCAATGATCGCGGCGGATCGATCTACCGCGCCTCGCCGGCGCCGGTGCATTCTCCGACCATACCGGCAGCGTTGCTGAACAACGGACCCACGGGGCGAACTCCTTGGCGTCCTGTGTCGGTCACTACTGACATGTTCCTGTCAGAGGCGGCGCTATCTGCACCACCCAACACCCTGAACAAAAGGAGGACATCATGCCCTTCAGCCAGGTCATCCAGTCGCTCGGCGCGATCGCGTCGATCATCGTGCCGGCCAAGCGGTCGATCCGCCCGCTCGAGATCGATCTCGAGGTTCCGGAGCCGCTGACCAAGGCCGAGCTCGCCGTGCTCGGCCGCTGGATCAGCGAAGACGGCGCCATCCGGCTCGACCTTCGCCCCAATGGTCGCTTCGGCAAGCAGCGCGACCAATCGCCAGGTCATGGCGGCCGCTACGAGGTCGATGCGGCGCAGCTCTATTTCGAGAGCGACGCCGGCCATGTCTGGAGCGGCGAGCTCCGCCGCGGCCAGCTCGCCTTCGGCGAGAAGCGTTTCCGCCGGACCCTGCAGCTGAACCCGGTCAGATTGATTCAATCTGGCCGGTAACATCACTCGATGCTGAGGCGGAACCCAGCGTCCCGTCTCAGTAGCCGACCGTAAAGCGCTGGCGCGTATGCGCCGGCTTTTCCAGCTCATCGACCAGAGCGATGGCGTAGTCCTCGGCCGAGATCCGGCTCTGGCCGTTGCCATCGACCAGGAGCTGGTCCTTGCCGAGGCGGAACTTGCCAGTGCGCTCGCCCGGCTCGATCACGGCGGAGGGCGAGAGGAAAGTCCAGTCGAGGCCACTCTCGCCGTTCAGCAGATCGAGATAGGCGCCGCCCTTCCTGGCCTCGTCGAGATAGATCGCCGGGAATTCTGTGGTGTCGAACAGCTTCACGCCCGGCGCGACCTCGAGGCTGCCGGCACCTCCGACGACGAGATAACGCTTCACGCCGGACTGCTTCACCGCCGCGAGCAGCGTCGCCGGATCGCTTGCGGAGAAGTGTACCGCGCTGATCACCGCATCGTGGCCGGCGAGCAAGGTGGCGAGCCCGTCCTTGTCGTAGACGTCGCCTTTCTTTGCGGTGATGCCGGCACCCGGCGCTACCTTCTCCGGATTGCGGACGATGGCGGTGACCTGATGGCCGCGGCTGGTCAGCTCGGCGAGCAGGCGCGAGCCGATGAAGCCGGTGGCGCCGATGAGAGCAATCTTCATGTTCTTACCCCTGGTATCTGATGGGAACCAACATCCCGATAGACACCAGATGGCGCATGTGAGATTTTTGCTCAAGAAGGCACTTTCGCGCCACAAGGTCACCTGACGGAAACCGCCATGCTGCATCGCCCCGACGCATTCGATGCCCGCTGCCCAACAAGGCAGGTGCTCGACCGGATCGGCGACAAATGGGCGGTGCTGGTGTTAATCCTGCTTGAGCGGGAGACGCTGCGCTTCAACGAATTGCGCCGGCGGATCGAGAACATCTCGCAAAAAATGCTGTCGCAGACGCTGAAGAGCCTGGAGCGGGACGGCCTAGTCTCGCGGCGCGCCTTTGCCACCGTGCCGGTCACGGTCGAATACGCGCTGACGCCGCTCGGACGCACGCTCGCCGGCACGGTCGCGGCACTGACGCAATGGGCCGAGACCCATATCGGCGAGGTAGAGGAGGCCCAGCGCCGCTATGACCAGGGTGAGGCCGCCGCCTGATCAGCGCTTCAGCGACCGCTTCGGCTTGAAGAACGCGGCCCAGGCGTCGTCGGGCGGACCCTTCTTCGTGACCTCCGGCGCCTTGTAGGCATCGGGCTCCAGACCTTTTTCCAGCAGCTCCCAGGCAACCGGCATGGCAACCGCGGCTCCGGGACGGGCACGGGTCGAGAACGGTGCGATCGCGGTCGAGCCGCGGCCATTACGGAGATAATCGATGAAGATGCGGCCCTTGCGCGCCTTCTTCGACAGGGTCGCGGTGTAGAGTTTTGGCTCGGCCTGCTCCATCGCCTTGGCGAAATCGCGGGCGAAGCCCTTGACCGCGTCCCAGTCCGCCTTGGGCTTCAGCGAGAGCACGACGTGGAAGCCCTTGCCGCCGGAGGTCTTGAGGAAGCTCTCGAAGCCGAGCTCGTCCAGGCGCTGGCGCACGGTCAGGGCCGCCTCGCGCACCCGCTCCATCGGCACGCCCTGGTCGGGGTCGAGATCGAAGATGATCTGGTCGGGCGTCTCGACCGCGTCGACTTTCGCGCCCCAGACATGGACTTCGACAGTGCCAAGCTGGACGAGCGCGGCGAGTCCGTCGAAATCGCGGATGAACAGAAGCTCCTCGCCATCCTTGTCCTTCATCCGCGAGACGGATTTGTGCAGCCCGGCCCCGGCATGCTTCTGGAAGAAGACCTGGCCTCCGACGCCATCGGGCGCGCGCAACAGGCTTAAGGGTCGTTCGACCACGAAGGGCGCCATGCGGCCCCAGACGCTGGCGTAATAGTCGAGCAGATCCTGCTTGGTGAAGCCGATATCGGGCCAGAGCGGCTTGTCGGGATTGCTCAGCGTCACGGCGGTCTCCGGTCCAGCTGCGGGCTTACGCGTGGTCTTCGTCGCGCGTTGAGCCTTGCTCGCTCCAGCCTTGAGCGGCCTCTCCTCGACCACCTCCTGCGCCGGCTTGTCCTCGCGCAGACCAAGGAAGACCGAATGCCGCAAGGTTTTCGAGGCCGTCCAGGAGCCGAAGGCGATTTCGGCGACGAGCTTCGGCTCCACCCAGACGATACCACGCTCGCGGCCTGCGTCGCCTTGGAAGGGCGAGGCTTTCGCGGCGATGGGGTCGAGCTTCTTCTTCAGCGCAGCGGCCGAGTTACGGGTGAAGCCGGTGCCGACGCGGCCGGCCGGCTTCAGTTCGTCATCCTCGTGATAGCCTAGGACAAGCGAGCCGAGCTGATTGCGCGATGCCTTCGACGGGACATAGCCGGCGATGACAAATTCCTGCCGCTGCGTGCATTTCGACTTGATCCAGTCGCGCCCACGGCCGCTGCGATAGGGCACCTCGGCACGCTTGGAGATCACGCCCTCCAGCCCCATGCGGCAGGCAAGGCGCAGCATGGTCTGGCCCGGCTCGACGAAATGCTCGGAATAGCGCAGCGGCGAATCCGGCCCGGCGGTTCGCAGCAGCTCCTCCAGTCGTCCCTTGCGGGCAAGCAGTGGCTCTGGCTGCAGGTTCTCACCGTCGAGATGGAGCAAGTCGAAGGCGAAGAAGACGAGACTCGCGGTCTCGCCGTCCGACAGGGCGGCCTGGAGGGCGGAGAAGGAGGAGATGCTGTTCTCACCCAGCGCCACGACCTCGCCGTCGATCAGCGCGGTCTCGCAGGGCAGCGCAGCGAGAGCTTCGGCGATGCGGCCGCCAAAGCGCTCGGTCCAGTCGAGCCCAGTGCGGGTGAGTAGCTTGACCTTTCCGGCGGATATCCGCGCCTGCAGCCGGTAACCGTCGAACTTGACCTCGTGCAGCCAAGCTTCGCCGGCCGGTGGCTTCTCCTGCAAGGTCGCGAGGCATGGCTCGACGAAGCGCGGCAGCGGCTCGCCCTCGATCTTTGCCGAGCGCCCCGCTGCCTTGGCTTTCATAGGCTTGGACTTGGCAACCTCGGACTTGGCACTTTTGGGCTTGCGGCCCTTCGCGGGCTTCTCATCGGTCGACCAGACGTCTCCTCCGGGATCTTCGCCGATCTCCTCGACGCTCCTGCCCGACTTCACCGAATCCGGCGCAGTCTCCAGGATGTCCTCGTCGTCACGGGCGAAATCGTCGTCGACCTTGATCAGCAGCCAGTTGTCGCGCTTCTCGCCGCGGCGGGGCTTCAACCGCACCAGATGCCAGCGGCCACCGAGCTTGTGACCTTCAAGCGCGAAGGCGAGATGGCCCTTCTCCATGCCGCGAACGGGATCACTCTCCGGGATCCATTTGCCCTCGTCCCAGACGACCACAGAGCCGGCGCCGTACTCACCCTCAGGAATCGTGCCTTCGAAGGAGCCGTATTCGAGCGGATGGTCCTCGACGTGGACGGCGAGGCGCTTCTCCCCGGGATCGAGGCTCGGCCCGCGCGTCACCGCCCAGGACCAGAGCACGCCGTCATGCTCGAGCCTGAGATCATAATGGAGGCGGCGCGCAGCGTGCTTGTGGATCACGAAGGCACCGCCGGCCTGAGCTGCCTTGCGGCGGCTGGCGGCCCCTTTCGGCTCGCGGGTACGGGAGAAATCGCGCTTCGAACGATAAAGGTCGAGATTGGCCATGGCGCCCTCCGACGCGCGTCAGGCGCTTTTCTTGGCCTTGCCGGCAGCGGGTTTTTTGGTCGACTTGGCTGCAGCCGATGGCTTCTTGCCGCGAGGCGGCGATTTTTCCGATTTGCCGGGGGACGAGCCGGTCTCCTCGCCGAGGCTCTTCTTCAGCGCCTCGAACAGGTTGACGACATTGGAGGGGCGCTCGGCGGGCTTCGCCACCGGCGGCTTCTTGCCCTTGCGCTTGGCCGCGATCAGCTCGAGCAGCGCCTCCTCATAGCGGTCCTCGAAGCCGCTCGGATCGAACGTCGCCTGCTTCTTCTCGATGATATGGGTAGCGAGATCGACCAGCTCCTCGTCGAGCTTGCCCTTGCGCAAGCCATCGAAGATCTCGTCCGGCTGGCGCACGGTCTTGTCGTAGCGCAGCGTGGTCAGCAGCAGGCCCTTGTCGAAGGGCTCGATCATCACCGGCCGCTCGCGGCGATAGAGCACGATGCGAGCGATGCCGGCCTTCTTCTGCTTGGCCATCGCCTCGCGGATCACGGCGAAGGCCTCTTCCGAGACCTCGTCGGACGGGCTGAGATAATAGGGCTGGTCGAAATAGATCTGCGGGATCGCGGCGCGGTCGACGAACTGCTCGATCGACAGCGTATGCGAGCTTTCGATCTGGACCGCGTCGATCTCGTCCTCCTCGATCAGGAGGTATTCGTCGCCACCGATCTCGTAGCCCTTGACCTCGTCGTCGCTGTCGACCGGCTTGCCGCTGACGCTGTCGATGTACTGACGGCGCACGGTATTGCCGGTCTTGCGGTTGATGACGCGGAAGGAGACCTTCTCGCTATGGTCGGTCGCGGAGGTCAGTTCGACGGCGCAGGAGACCAGCGAGAGCTTGAGATAGCCCTTCCAGGCCGGACGGGGCGCCATCAAGCCGCCCTCAGCGCCGGCCGAGCCGGGAAGGCCGGCGGCAGGCCGCGCAGCCAGGCCTCGGCCCGGACGATCTCGTCGCGGGTCACGACCGGCACGGGATCGGAGAGGATCGCGAGCAGGACCTCGCGGTCGAGCTGGCCGTTGGCGATCACGTCACGGAGCGCGTCGCGGGTTTCGCGCTCGGCCCGCAGCTGGGCGCCGAGCGCGGCGATGAGGCGGTCCTTCGGCATGGCTGGCATGATACTCGACCCCGGTTGGAGACCTGCGGCGAGTCAACCTATGGAGCCGGCAGAGGTTCCGGCGGGCAGTGCCTCGGAGTCAGCGAGCTGGCTCGTCGTCCACCAGTACTTCCTCGGGCGGAACCGGATCGGGTGCACCCTCGGAGAGGTATCGTGCCAGGATCGCCGGCAGACCCAATGGCGTAAGCGGCTCCTGGACGCTGTTGAGCTCGGCGACCGGCCACCAGCGATGCTCGACGACGTTCTGCGCCTCGACCTCGTCGGTCATGATGGGATCGAAGCGAGCGACCTCGACGATGCGATACTCCTCGCGCTGCGAGATTCGGCGGGCGCCCCAGTCGAAGGTATGGTGGCGGCGCCAGACCAATGCTCCGATCCGGAATTCGACCAGCCCGAGCTCTTCG
Organism: Allobosea sp. Tri-44; assembly: GCF_004123845.1. GTDB lineage: Bacteria > Pseudomonadota > Alphaproteobacteria > Rhizobiales > Beijerinckiaceae > Allobosea. The sequence continues at coordinate 173,363 of NZ_NBDP01000064.1, forward strand.
CGGAGTTCGCGCCTCAGGCCGTCCTCGATCGTCTCACCATGATCGAGCCCGCCGCCCGGCGCGATCCAGAAGCACCTCGTTTCGCCTGGCGGTCGCAGGCGAAAGAGCAGGGTCTCCCGTTCCGGCGTGAGGATGAGCGCGCGCACAGCCTGTCTTTCCTCAACCTGCTGCATGCCCTTCCCCTCGCCGCGACGCTGCACGCTAGCCTTTCCGCCAGTTTCGTGTATATGCCCGGGCAACCGGCCCGATGGCCGGCTGCGCATCCCTTCCGCGATGAGGCGGATGCGGGCTTCGGACCCTGCTGGACGACATCCCGGCCTGGCCCGCCAGATCAACACCGAACCAAAGGACATGACGATGTCGATCACTGCCGAGCGCAAGACCGCGCTCATCAACGAACACGCCACCAAGCCGAACGACACCGGCTCGCCGGAAGTCCAGGTCGCGATCCTCACCGAGCGCATTAACAACCTGACCGGCCACTTCAAGTCCCACACCAAGGACAACCATTCGCGTCGCGGCCTGCTCAAGCTGGTCTCGCAGCGCCGCTCCCTGCTCGACTACCTCAAGGGCAAGGAAGAAGCGCGCTACAAGACGTTGATCGAGAAGCTCGGCATCCGCCGCTGATCGAGACCGAATTTCCGCCCGGTGCCTCGCTGCTCCGGGCGGTTCTACTAGAGGCCACGTAACAGGCCTCGTTTCGGGAGCGCCGCAATGACGCGACGTTCCCCCTTCAGTGCGGCAGCCGCATGGGGCGGCGCACCGCATGATCCGCCGGCGTCAGCGACGTCCATGGCAGGATCGCCGAGCGCCCGGGCGCCGCTTCTTTCGAGCATATCCCGGACGTTTAGCCGTCTTGCCCATGGGCTCGAGCGACGCCGGACGGATCGCATCCGACCGAAAGAAAACCAATGTTCGACATCCAAACCGAAGAACTGATCTGGGGCGGCCGCAAGCTCGTCCTCGAAACCGGCAAGATCGCCCGCCAGGCCGACGCCGCCGTGCTCGCGACCTATGGCGAGACCGTCGTGCTCGCGACCGTCGTCTCCGCCAAGTCGCCGAAGGCCGGGATCGACTTCTTCCCGCTGACCGTGAACTACCAGGAAAAGACCTTCGCCGCCGGCCGCATTCCCGGGGGCTATTTCAAGCGCGAGGGACGCCCGACCGAGAAGGAGACGCTGGTCTCGCGCCTGATCGACCGGCCGATCCGCCCGCTCTTCGTCGAGGGCTACCGCAACGAGACGCAGGTCGTCTGCACCGTGCTGCAGCATGACCTGGAGAACGATCCCGACATCGTCGCGATGGTCGCCGCCTCCGCGGCCCTGACGCTCTCCGGCGTGCCCTTCATGGGCCCGGTCGGCGCTGCCCGCGTCGGCTATTTCGACGGCGCCTACAAGCTCAACCCGCTGGTCGACGAGATCAAGGAATCGCAGCTCGACCTCGTCGTCGCCGGTACGCCCGACGCCGTCCTGATGGTCGAGTCCGAGGCCAAGCAGCTCTCCGAGGAGATCATGCTCGGCGCCGTGATGTTCGGCCACAAGCACTTCCAGCCGGTGATCGACGCCATCATCCGCCTGGCCGAGAAGGCCGCCAAGGAGCCGCGCGACTACGTGCCGGCCGACAACTCGGTCGTGCTCGAGGCCGTGCTCAAGCTGGTCGATGCGGATATCCGCGCCGCCTACAAGATCACCACCAAGGCCGAGCGCTACAAGGCGCTGGATGCCGCCAAGGCCAAGGTCCAGGCGCTCGTCTCGGAGACCCCGGACGGCAAGACGACCTTCACCAAGGAGCAGGTCGGCGGCCAGTTCAAGGAGGCGCAGGCCAAGGTCGTGCGCTGGACCATCCTCGACGACGGCGTCCGCATCGACGGCCGCGACCTGAAGACCGTCCGCAAGATCGTCTCGGAAGCCGGCATCCTGCCGCGCACCCACGGTTCGGCGCTGTTCACCCGCGGCGAGACCCAGGCGCTGGTCGTGACCACGCTCGGCACCGGCGACGACGAGCAGTACATCGACTCGCTGGAAGGCACCTACAAGGAGACCTTCCTGCTGCACTACAACTTCCCTCCCTATTCGGTTGGTGAAGCTGGCCGCATGGGTTCGCCCGGCCGTCGCGAGATCGGCCACGGCAAGCTCGCCTGGCGCGCCATCCGCCCGATGCTGCCGGCGAAGTCGGAGTTCCCGTACACGATCCGCGTCGTCTCGGAGATCACCGAGTCGAACGGCTCCTCCTCGATGGCCACCGTCTGCGGCACCTCGCTGGCGCTGATGGATGCCGGCGTCCCGCTGAAGGCGCCGGTCGCGGGCATCGCCATGGGCCTGATCCTGGAAGGCGAGCGCTTCGCAGTGCTCTCCGACATCCTCGGCGACGAGGATCATCTCGGCGACATGGACTTCAAGGTCGCCGGTACGGCCGAGGGCATCACCTCGCTCCAGATGGACATCAAGATCGCCGGCATCACCGAGGAGATCATGAAGGTCGCCCTCGACCAGGCCAAGGGCGGTCGTGACCACATCCTCAGTGAGATGAACAAGGCGCTCTCGGTGGCCCGCGGCCAGCTCGGCGAATATGCGCCGCGCATCGAGACGATGAAGATCCCGGTCGACAAGATCCGCGAAGTCATCGGCTCCGGCGGCAAGGTCATCCGCGAAATCGTCGAGAAGACCGGCGCCAAGGTCAACATCGAGGACGACGGCACCATCAAGATCGCCTCGGCCGACGGCAAGTCGATCGAAGCGGCGATCAAGTGGATCAAGTCGATCGTCTCGGAAGCCGAGCCGGGCATGATCTATGACGGCACGGTCGTGAAGGTCATGGAGTTCGGCGCCTTCGTGAACTTCTTCGGCGCCAAGGACGGCCTCGTCCACATCTCCGAACTCGCCGCCAAGCGGGTCCAGAAGGTGCAAGACGTCGTCAAGGAAGGCGACAAGGTCAAGGTCAAGTTCCTCGGCATGGACGAGCGTGGCAAGGTGCGCCTGTCGATGAAGGTGGTCGATCAGGCCACCGGCGAGGACATCACCGAGAAGCTGAAGGCCGAGCGCGACGCCGAGAAGTCCCGCGAACGCCAGGGCGCCGAGGACTGAGCTGCCCGGAACGCGCTAGCGTTTCACGTGAATCAGACGCCCCGCATCGAAAGGTGCGGGGCGTCTCTTTTTGGGGCAAACCTCTGGTGCGCTGCAGCGAATCCAAATAGTCTAGACTTATTGTCTTCGGAGGCTGGCATGACCGCGCATCGCATCACCTCACCCGAGCAGCTCGCCGCGCTCTACCCGAACCCGATCGCACCGGCCTCGGTGATCAAGGAGATCGACCACATCGACGCCAACTATGGTGCGCTGATCGCGGCCTCGCCGTTTTTCGTGCTCGCCACCAACGGTCCGGACGGCCTGGATTGCTCGCCGCGCGGGGATCTGCCGGGGTTTGTTACGGTCAGCGACGCGAAAACGCTGCTGATTCCGGACCGAAGAGGCAATAACAGACTGGATTCATTGAAGAATCTTCTGTCCGACAATCGAATCGGAATGCTCTTTCTGATCCCCGGATATGGCGAAACCCTGCGCGTCAACGGTACCGCGGTGCTGTCGACCGAGCCGGAGCTGTGCGCGCGCTTCGAGATGTCCGGGAAGCTGCCCGCCTGCGTGATCGTGGTGACCGTCGAGGCGGCCTACTTCCAATGCTCGCGGGCGGTGGTGCGCGCCGACCTCTGGAACCCGGCGGCGCAGGTCGACAAGCGCACACTGCCGAGCGCCGGCACGATCCTGCGGGAGATTTCGGCGCGGGCCGCGGCAGAGACGTTCGACGGCGAGGCCTATGACAAGGCGTTGCCGGAGCGGGTCAAGGCGACGCTGTACTGACCAGGCGCGAGTCGTCCCGGGCGGAGCGAAGCGCAGACCCGGGACTCATGCCTGAACCGTTCCGGAATGGATCCCGGATCGGCGCCGCTATCGCGGCTTGTCCGGGATGACAGAACGTGGGGCCTACTCCAGCGCCCCGACCACCGCCTCGACCGCCTCGACGATCGCGCCCGAGCGCACCAGCACCGTCGCCTCATTCATCTCGGCGGCGTACCAGCGGTCGCCGTCGAGTGCCGGCGGGATCGTCTCGCGCAGCGCGTCCAGCGCCGCCTGCGTGCCCTTGCCGATCGGATGGGCCTTCGCCGTCTCGGCGATCAGCGACAGCGCCTGGCAGGCCATCAGGATCTCGGCGGCGATGATCATCTCGACATTCTCGACGACGGTGCGCGCCTTGCGGCCGCACCAGGTCGAGTTCGAGACATGGTCCTCGGCATTCGACTTGCCCGGGATCGAATCGACCGAGCCGGGTGATGACAGCGTGCGGTTCTCCATCACCAGGGCCGACATCGAGCATTGCACCGTGGCAAAGCCGGTGTTGAGGCCGCGCTTGCCGGCGAGCAGGTTGCGCGGCAGGCCGTAGCTCAGCGTCGGGTCGACGAGGCGGGCGAGGCGGCGCTCGCAGATCGAGCCGAGATCGGTCATGGCGATGGCGAGCAGGTCCATCGCCTGCGCGACATACTGGCCGTGGAAATGGCCGCCGGAGATGACACGGTAGCCATCGTCCTCCGGGAAGATCAGCGGATTGTCGGTCGCCGAATTGGTCTCGGTTGCGATGATGCGGCTGACATAGTCGAGCGCCTCGCGCGCGGGGCCATGAACCTGCGGGGCGCAGCGCAGCGAATAGACGTCCTGGACCCGCGGCGCCGGCGGCTTGCCTGGCGTGCGGCCGATCTCGTCGGGATAGATCGTCTCGCGGGCCGAGGCCGAGCAGCGCTTCGAGCCTTGCGTGATCTTGAGCAGGTTGCGCGCGACCAGCGCCTGGCCGGGATGCGGGCGGGCGGCATGGACGCGCGGATCGAAAGCGGCGAGTTCGCCGCGCATGGCTTCGAGCGAAAGCGCCAACCCGATATCCGCGGCCTTGGTCAGGCGCCTGGCGTCCTCGGTGGCGAGCACACCGAGCGCCAGCGAGACGGTCGAGCCGTTGATCAGAGCGGACGCGTCCTTGGCGCCGAGCTTGAAGTCGGGCTCCAGCCCAGCCTTGGCGAGGGCGTCGCGGGCCTTCATACGCTTGCCCTTGTAGAAGGCTTCCGCTTCCTCGAAGCCGCAGACCGCCGCCGACATATGGGCGAGCGGGGCGAGATCGCCGGAGGCGCCGACCGAGCCCTTTTGCGGGATCACCGGGTGAACGCCGGCATTGAGGCAGGCGAGCAGGCGCTCGACCAGCGCGACCTGCGGGCCGGAATAGTTCGAGGCGAAGGCATTGGCGCGCAGCAGCATGGTGGCGCGCGTCACATCCTCGGGAAAGGGCTCGCCGATGCCGGTGGCGTGCGCATAGACGCTCTTGCGCTGATATTCGGTCATCTCCGACATCAGCACGCGCTGGTCCTTGAACAGGCCGACACCGGTGTTGAAGGAGTACATGAACGGGGCTTCGTCGTTCATGAAATTGGCGTCGATATGGGCCCGCGTCGCCGCGATCGCCTCGCGCGCTGCCGGCGCGAGATTCGCCTTCTCATAGCGGCCGGAGGGGCCGGGCCGGGCCACGCGCAGCACCTGCTTGCCCTTCAGAGTCCGTCCGTCGATCGTTACCGCCATGGCCTGTCCTCGTCAGCTTTGCCGTCGATCTAACGGGCCATCGCGGAAAAGGAAAAGGCCCATTCCCGCCCGGAAACGAAAAGCACCTTGCACGATGCAGTGCGGACTGCGCTAGGATCGAACCGCTGCGGCCTTGCTCCGGCGCGACATCGGCGCGCCTTTACGCAGCGCCTGGAATCCCTAAAAGGTGCCGCCAGGAGCGTCACGATGGATTTCGAAGCCTTTTTCCGCAGCGAACTCGACGGCCTCAGGGCCGAGGGCCGCTACCGCGTCTTCGCCGATCTCGAGCGCCGTGCCGGCCGCTTTCCCCGCGCCGCCTTCCACGGCCCGGGCGGGCCACGCGAGGTCACCGTCTGGTGCTCGAACGACTATCTCGGCATGGGCCAGCACCCGGCCGTGCTCGCTGCGATGCGCGAAGCGCTCGACAGCTGCGGCGCCGGCGCCGGCGGCACCCGCAACATCGCCGGGACCAACCACTATCACGTCCTCCTGGAGCGCGAGCTCGCCGACCTGCACGGCAAGGAGGCGGCGCTGCTGTTCAACTCCGGCTACATGTCGAACTGGGCCTCGCTCTCGACGCTGGCCGCGCGCATTCCCGGCTGCGTCGTGCTGACCGACGCTGCGAACCACGCCTCGATGATCGAGGGCATCCGGCATTCGCGGGCAGAGAAGCTGATCTTCGCCCATAACGATGCGCAGGATTTGCGCCGCAAGCTCCAGGCGATCGATCCGGCCAGGCCGAAGCTGATCGCCTTCGAGTCGGTCTATTCGATGGATGGCGACATCGCACCTGTCGCCGAATTCTGCGATCTCGCCGACGAGTTCGGCGCGATGACCTATATCGACGAGGTCCATGCCGTCGGGCTCTACGGCCCGCGCGGCGGCGGCGTCAGCGAGCGCGACGGGCTCACTCACCGGCTCGACCTGATCGAGGGCACGCTGGCCAAGTCCTTCGGCGTGATGGGCGGCTATGTCACCGGCTCAGCAGCTCTCTGCGACTTCATCCGCAGCTTCGCCTCCGGCTTCATCTTCTCGAGCTCGCTGCCGCCCACCCTCGCCGCCGGTGCGCTCGCCGCGATTCGTCATCTCAAGACGAGCTCGGTTGAGCGCGAGGGCCAGCAGGACCAGGTGCGCAAGCTCCGCAGTCAGCTCGACCAGGCCGGCATCCCGCATCTGCCCAACCCCAGCCATATCGTGCCGGTGATGGTCGGCGATGCCGCGCTGTGCAAGCGGATCAGCGACGAGCTGCTGGAGCGCTTTTCGATCTACGTCCAGCCGATCAATTACCCGACCGTGGCACGCGGCAGCGAGCGGCTGCGCATCACGCCGACACCACTGCATTCAGACGAGGACATCGCCGCGCTGGTCGGCGCGCTCAGCGGGATCTGGAGCGCGGCGGGACTGAAGCGGGCGGCCTGAACGGCCGCCCTTTTTCGTCAGAGCAGGCCGTTATTGCCCGCGAGCGTCTTCAGGTTGACGTCCGGGCGCGCGCCGACATGGCTGATGACTTCGGCGGCGGCAAGCGCGCCGAGCCGCAGGCAATCGCGGGCCTCGCGGTTGGTCGTCAGGCCGTGCAGAAAGCCGGCTGCGAAGAGATCGCCGGCGCCGGTCGCATCGACCACACGCTCGATCGGGAAGACCGGCTCGGCAACGACGCCATCGGGCGTCAGCGCCAGCGCGCCGTTCTCCGAGCGCGTGATGACCGCCAGGATGTTTTCGGCCCGCAGCGCCGCCAGCGCCGTGTCGAAATCGGCGCTCTGATAGAGGCTCTTCAGCTCGTGTTCGTTGGCGAAGACGAGATCGACCATGCGATTGCGGATCAGGCCGAGGAATTCATCGCGATAGCGGTCGACGCAGAAGGAATCCGACAGGGTGATGGCAACGCGGCCACCAGCCTTGTGGGCGAGCTCCGAGGCCTTGCGGAAGGCGTCCTTGGCCGCCGGCGGATCCCAGAGATAGCCTTCGAGATAGACGATATCGGCGTTCTCGACCGTCGCGGCATCGACATCGGCCGGCGACAGGCCCTGGCAGGCGCCGAGATAGGTGTTCATCGTGCGCTCGCCATCCGGCGTGACGATGATGAAGGAGCGCGCCGTCGCCGGGCCGTCATTCGCCGCAGCGGTATCGAAGGCGACGCCGAGTGAGGTCAGATCGTGGCGATAGAGCCCGCCGAGCTCGTCGGCCTTGACCTTGCCGATGAAGGCACCCTTTCCGCCGAAGGAGGCGAGCCCGGCGATGGTGTTGGCGGCCGAACCGCCGGAGACCACCTTGCCCGGCCCCATCGCGCCATAGAGCAATTCGGCCCTGGCTTCATCGATCAGCGCCATCGAGCCTTTGACCAACTCGTACTGCGCCAGGAAATCTTCCTCCGCCGAGGCGAAGACGTCGACGATGGCGTTGCCGAGGGCGAGCACGTCATAGCGCTTGGAGGTCATGAAGCTGTCCTGGATGGCGGGAGAATGGCGGCGTGTGGCATTGCCGGGAGAGGAGGTCAAGCGCTGCCGCGCCGGCGCGCGGCGCTGTCGAGGATCGAGGTCAGAGCCGCCAGATCGGACGGACCGAGCCACTGCACCTCATGAGCGAGGCGATTGGCGAACAATGTCGCCTCCGGTTCGAGGCCGGCCGTATCGATCACGATGCGCGGATGGGAGAGCTCGGCGAGGCGGATCAGTTCGTCCGCCTCGTCCCAGATCACGCCGAGCACATGGATCGCGCCCTGGATCAGGGTGAAGGTCGGCTGGCCGCGCTTGCCGTGCTCCAGCGCCGAGAGATAGGCGGGTGTGACGCCGAGCGCTTGCGCCATCTGCGCCAGCGTGACGCCGCGAGCCGCACGCAATTCACGGACGCGGCGGCCGAAGGGCGTCATTCGCCCAACTCCCGGCTGCGGCGCAGGCGAATGTAGAGCGCGCCCGCGCCGCCATGGCGCTGCTCGGCCTCGTCGAAGCCCAGCACCAAAGGACGCAGATCCGGCAGACGCAGCCAGTGCGGGACGTTGCGACGCAGGATACCGCGCTCCTCGCCATAAGGGACATCGCCGGCGATTCCCTTGCCGGTCACCACCAGCACCAGCTTGGCGCCACGTTGTTGCTGCAGGCGCAGGAAGCCGCGCAGGGCCGAATGGGCCTCATCCTGGCGCAGCCCGTGCAGGTCGATCACCGCTTCGACACCCTGCTGCCCACGACGCAATTGCGTACGCATGCGCCGCTCCAGCGGCACCAGCGGCGGCGGAGCGGGCTTCGTCGGGCGCCCCTTGAGCGCAAGGGCTGCGGGAGGCTGGGCACTCTCCACGGGCGGGGGCGGCTTTTCCGATGTCGCTTCCGGCTCGGCTTCGACGGGCGTGCGGCCGGGCAGCGGCTTGATCGTGCGCGCGACCTGGCGCCAGAGCGCGAGTTCCGCCTCGGAGAGGAGCTTTCCGCGCCGTCGCATGGCTCAGCGCGGCCAGAGCACGACGAAATCGAAGGGGTGCCGGATCAGGCCGGCGCGATGGCCGGCTTCTGCACCGGAGCCGACGAATAGATCGATCCGGGCCGGGCCGACGATCGCCGTGCCGGTATCCTGGGCCAGGACGAGCCGAGCCAGTTTTTCACTGCCACCCTTGCCGTCGGGAATCTCGGTGTCGATCCAGGCCGGCATGCCATAGGGCCAGAGCGAGCGGTCGACCGCGATGCTGCGCAGCGGCGTCAGCGGCAGGCCGGCGCCGCCGATCGGACCCGAATCGGCCGGTAGTGCATCGTTACGAGCGAAGAAAACGAAGGAGCGGTTGAGTCGGATCAGCTCGCGGGCGAAGCCGGCATCCGCCTTCAGTCGCGCGATGAGCTTGTCCATCGTCATCTGCTCGGGCGGGATGCTCTCGCGCCGGCTGAGCTCGCGCCCGAGCGAGGTATAGGGGTGGCCGTTGCGCCCGGAATAGACGAGGCGCACGACCTTGCCGTCCGGCAGGCGGATCCGGCCCGAGCCCTGGACCTGCAGGACGAAGCGATCGACGGGATCGCGCATAAAGAGGATCTCGAGCCCCTGGCCGGCGAGCGCTCCCTCTTCGATCTCCCCGCGGTCAGGGAAGGGCTCCAGCCCCTTGGCGGTCCGGCGCGCCGAGGTCAGGGCTGGATCGAGGCCGGGCCAATCATCGCCAGCCATCTTCGTCACGAGATCGACGGGGCGGCCATAGAGCGGCGTCGGGAAGGCGTCCGAGCGGGTCAGCGCGCCTTCGAACTCCGGCTCGAAATAACCGGTCATGAAGCCGCGCGCGGCCCCGGCGGGACGGATGCGCCAGAAAGTGAAGTTGCTCTCGAAGAAGCGACGAGCCGCATCCTCGCTTGGTTCGCCTCCGGCCAGCAGGCTTGCAGCTCTCGTGCACAAGGCCGGCAGAGCGGGAGGGGAAGCCGCGCCCTGCCGCAGTGGCGGGTCGGTCTCGCAGCCTTGCGCGAACAGGCGCAGGACGACGCGCTGATCGTCGGCGCTCCAGCCGGCAAGCACAGCGGGCGCCACGGGTTCGGCCCGGGCGCCCGTCGGCAAAGGTGGAGATGAAGCTTCCGCGCCAGTCATCGACAGGCCTGCGGCCAGAAATCCTGGAACGAGGAGCCCCAGAACGAAGCCGGCGGCACGGATCACGCGGCCGATTCGGTGGCGACCAGCAGCCAGTTCGGATCACGGCTGCCGAGCTGGCGCGAGAAGGTCCAGACGTCGTTGACCTCGGAGACCGCATCGGCACTGCCGTCGACGGCATTGCCCTGCGCATCGCGGACCACGCTGATCAATTGCGAGACGAAGGCGATGGTGACCTGACCCGTCTTGCCCTTGACGTCGACCGCGACGATCTCGGCCTTGTCGATCGAGACGAAGTTGGATTCGGCCTTCTCGCCGCGCTTTTCGCGATCGGCGATCGCCTGCTCGAAGCCGTCATAGACTTCCTTGGCAAGCAGACCCTTCAAGGTCTTGCGGTCGCCGCGGGCGAAGGCGGTGACGATGGTCTCGTAGGCCGATTTCGCGCCACCGAGAAAGCCCTGAGGCTCGAAGCTCGGCTCCTGCCGGACGAGCGCATCGAGGCCGAGGGCGATGGGCGAGCCCGGCTCGGCGATGCCCTTCCAGCGTTCGCCATCAGCCACTGGGGCAGCTGCGGCATCGTTGGCGGCGCCCGGCAGCCGGACGACATTGTCGCGTCGCTCGCCATTGCCCGGCTGGTCGGGCCGCATCGGCGGCGCCTCACGACGCGCGAACGGATCGACCGGTGGCTTCTCGTGCCCGGTCTTCTGGCCCAGAACCGAGCGCAGTTTCCAGGCGACGAAAACGGCCAGGGCCAGGAAGACCAGGGTCGTCATATCGAAATTCTGCATCGCCGGCTGATCCGAACCTCGAAAACTCGTTCCCGCACAAGCGCACTCACGTCGCCCGTCATCGAACGGATATGGTGAAGGAGGCTCGTAACATCCACCCCCGGGGTGCGACAAGGGCGCGAAAGCGCGCTTCGCTTGTGCCGGCCCCGCCGCCATGATAGCCGACGCGGGCCCGGCGCTGCCGCCTTGCCCGGGCGGTTCCGGCCACGGCACGGAATTTCCCGATGGTTTTGTGCAGATAATGATGGGATCGATGGCCAACGAAAACGGCAACGGCGCCGGCGCCGCCGACCAGCAGGGGCCCAGCCTCAACACGCTGGTCCAGTACATCAAGGATTTCTCCTTTGAGAACCCCAATGCTCCGCGCTCGCTGACCCAGCAGCAACAGCAGGGCGGGCCGCAGATCGGCCTCCAGGTCAATGTCCACGCCAACGCGCTCGGCGAGAACGACATCGAGACGATCCTGACGCTCGAGGGCAAGGCGACGCTAAACGACGAGACGCTCTTCGCGTTCGAGCTGAGCTATGCCGGCGTCTTCCGCATCCTCGGCGTGCCGCAGGAGCAGTTGCACGCGGTCGTGATGATCGACTGCCCGCGCCTGCTCTTCCCGTTCGCCCGGGCGATCGTTGCCGATGCAGTGCGCAATGGCGGCTTCCCGCCGCTCTATATCGACCCGATCGACTTCGCCCAGCTCTACCGCCAGCGTCTCGAGGAGATGCAGGCGCAGCAGGGTGCTCCGAACGCCTGAACGGCAGCCGCCAGAAATAAGAGACCGAAAAGAGCCCTCCGGGGCTCTTTTTTATTGTTAATTCGCGCAGCCGCTTGCGAAGCAGCCAGTCGCTTTCCATCTCGACCTCGCCAGAGGTGCCCGTTCCGGCGCGCCGTTCCCGCGAGGTTCACGATTTCCATGGATGCCCTTATGACGCTCGCCGCCGACCCAGCCATATGGGCGGCGCTCGGCGCCCTGATCGCCATGGAGGTCGTCCTCGGTATCGACAACCTCATCTTCATCTCGATCCTGACCAACAAGCTGCCCGAGCATCAGCGTGCGCGCGGCCGCCGGATCGGCATCGGATTGGCGCTGATCTTGCGCCTCGCTTTGCTCTCGACAGTCGCTTTCATCGTGCAGCTCACCGCGCCGGTGTTCTCGGTCTTCGGCAAGGCCTTCTCCTGGCGCGACATGATCCTGATCGCCGGTGGCCTGTTCCTGGTCTGGAAGGCGACCAAGGAGATCCACCATAAGGTCGATCCCGATCACGGACCTGATATGTTCGACGGAGGAGCCGCCGCAGCCGTGACTTTCGGCGGCGTGATCTTCCAGATCCTGCTGCTCGACCTCGTCTTCTCGATCGACAGCATCATCACCGCCGTCGGCATGACCGAGCACGTTCCGGTGATGGTGATCGCCGTCATCGTCGCCGTGCTGGTGATGCTGCTCGCGGCCGACCCGCTGGCCCGCTTCATCGACAAGAACCCGACGATCGTGATGCTGGCGCTCGGCTTCCTCTTGATGATCGGCGGCACGCTGATCGGCGAGGGCTTCGGCGCTCATATCCCGAAGGGCTACATCTACGCCGCCATGGCCTTCTCGGCCCTGATCGAGGGGCTGAACATGATGTCGCGCCGGGCGACCCGGAAGCGCGTCGAGTAATCGATGGGATCGTCAGGCTCGGCTTGAGCCGAGCCTGACGGCCGGTCTCACGCCTCTTCAGGCAAGCCGAGATAGCCACGCCAGAGCGGCCCCTTGAGCTTCGCCACGAAAGCCTCATGGGCGGCGCGCTCGTCCGATGTGAGGCGCGCGGCCAGCGGGCGCTGGCGAATCGGCCGCTCGATCGTGGTGGCAACCCCGACGCCAGCCCTGCCGGCGACGGCTGTGCCAAGGCCGAGGCTCGTCTGCTTGCCGCCGATCAGCTCGATATAGACCTCGGCCAGGATCTCGGAGTCGAGCAGCGCGCCGTGCTTGGTCCGGCGGCTGTTGTCGATGCCGTAGCGAGAGCAGAGCGCGTCGAGGCTGTTGCTGGCGCCGGGGTGCTTGCGCCTGGCCATGGCGAGCGTGTCGACGACGAGCGCCGGCACGATCGCAGGCAGGCCGAGCCGGCCGAACTCCATGTTGATGAAGCCGACGTCGAACGCCGCATTGTGAATGACCAGCCGGGCATCCGCGATGAAGGCGGCAAACTCCGCAGCGATCGTGGCGAAGACCGGCTTGTCGGAGAGGAAAGCCTCGGAAAGCCCGTGCACCCTGAAGGCGCCGTCCGGCATGTTCCGCTCGGGATTGATGTAGACGTGGTAATTGCGGCCGGTCGGGCAATGATTGACGAGCTCGACGCAGCCGATCTCGACGATGCGATCCCCCTTCAGCGGTTCGACGCCGGTGGTTTCCGTATCGAGAACGATCTCGCGCATGGTCAATCCGCCCTCTCAACCCGGCCGAAGCGGCCGGCAACGGCGTTCAGGATAGAGCGGACCTGGCGCTCGGCGGCCACGAGCCCGCGCGAGGTGTCCACAAGGAAGTGAGACAGGCGGCGCTTCTCGGCGTCCGGCATCTGACGGGCGAGGATCGCCGCGAGCTTGTCTTCGGTCATGCCGGAGCGGGCGAGAACCCGCTTGCGCTGGACGTCGGCCGGAGCGGTGACGACGACGACGGCATCGTAGCGGCCCTCCCCGCCTGTCTCGAGAAGGAGCGGCACATCGAGCACCGCAGCCGTGGCGCCGATCCGGCGACACTGCGCCAAGAAGGCCTGCTCCTCGGCGCGCACCAGCGGATGGACGATGGATTCGAGCTTCGCCAGCGCGTCGGGCCGCCCGAGCACGGCAGCGGAAAGCTTCGCCCGGTCGACGGCGCCATCCACCGTCGTTCCCGGAAAGGCCGCCTCGATCTGCGGCGCTGCGGCGCCGGAGTAAAGGTCATGCACCGCCTGATCGGCGTCATGGACGGGAATGCCGGCAGCACGGAACATCGCCGAAGTCGTCGACTTGCCCATGCCGATCGAGCCGGTGAGGCCGAGCAGGAAGGTCATCTCATCGCCTCCACCATCACGCTCATGCAGCGGGAATATCGGCTTCGAGCTTGGCCCGGAGGGCGGCCGTCACCTGCGGACGAATACCGAACCAGCGCTCGAAACCCGGCACCGCCTGGTGCAGCAGCATGCCGAGCCCATCGACGGGAACGCCGCCAAGACGCCTGGCCTCGGCGAGCAATGGCGTCTCCAACGGAACGTAGACGATGTCGTCGACAATGGTGCCCGGACGCAAACCTGAGAGATCGATCGCCAAGGGCGGCTGGCCGCGCATGCCGAGCGAGGTCGTATTCACGATCAGATCGCTTTCACCGACCAACTGGGCGATCTCTTGCCAGGGCCGGGCCTCGACCTCTTTCGGAAAGGCTGCCGCCAGCTCGAGAGCACGCTCGGGGCTGCGGTTGACCAGGAGGATACGGCGGATGCCGCGCTCGGGGAGACCATAGATCACAGCGCGGGCTGCTCCACCGGCACCGAGGATGAGCGCCTTTTCGGTCTGCCCAGCCCAGCCCGGCAGGCAAGCATCGAGATGGGCAAGGAAGCCATAGGCGTCGGTGTTGTCGCCATGGAGCCGGCCATCTTCCATCCAGAGCGTGTTGGCGGCGCCCATTGCCCGCGCCGTCTCGCTAACTTCGTCGAGCAGAGGCAGCACCACCTCCTTGTTCGGCACGGTGACGTTGCCGCCCAAAAACTCGCCGGCTCGCAGTCGCGCGATGAGAGCCGCAACTTGGGCAGGCGGTACCTCGACGCGCTCGTAGCTACCTGCCAGCCCGTGCTCGGCGAGCCAATGGCCATGGATCAACGGCGAGCGGGAGTGCGCGACCGGGTGGCCGATGATGAAGCAACGTTTGGTCATGGGATGAGATCGAGGGCGCGGAGCGTGGCGAGCAGGCCCAGCATCGGCAGGCCGAGGATGGTGAAATGATCACCTTCGATCGCCTCGAACAGATGGATGCCGAGACCTTCCAGCTGGTAGCCGCCGACGCTCATGGTTGCTGCCCGGCCGGCCTGGGCGACATATTGCTCGATGAAATTCTGCGTCAGCGGACGCATTGCGAGCGTCGCGCTGCTGGCGCCTCGCCCGATGACGTTGCCATCCCGCGCGAGTACGAAAGCGGAAGTGAGTTCGTGCTGCCGGCCGGCGAGCGCCGCGATCTGCCGATGAGCAGCGGAGGCATCGTCCGGCTTATGAAACGGACGTCCTTCGCAAGTCAGCATCTGGTCGGCCGAAAGGACGATGCGTCCTGGAGCGACAGGCGAGACCGACAAGGCCTTGGCTTCCGCCAGCGCGGCAGCGACCCCCGCCGGCGGGCCGCCCATGGCTAGGTATTCCGCTTCGATCGCGCGCTCGTCGACGACCGGCTTGATCACCTCGACCTGAAGGCCACCCGCTTCGAGCAGCTGAAGCCGGGTCGCGCTGCCGGAGGCGAGGACGAGAGGTGTATCGCCGCGCCAGAATGTCGCCTGGCCCGTCACGTTGCGATGAACTTCATGCGGTGGTCGCGTAGCAGATCGAGAATTCCCGCAGCCGTTTCCTCGATCGAGCGCCGGGTGACATCGATCACCGGCCAGCCCCGGCGCGCGCAGAGCCGACGCGACTGGGTGACTTCGTCTGCGACCGCGTCGGGGTCGACATAGGGCGTCTCGTCATCCGCTTTCAGCGACAGCAGCCGGTTCTGGCGGATCTGGATGATGCGTTCGGCACTGGCGACGAGGCCAACGACCAACGGCTTCTTCAAGCTCTCGAGCTCTACCGGCAGTGGCACATTGGGCACGAGCGGAATGTTGGCGGTCTTGATGCCACGATTGGCGAGATAGATACTCGTCGGCGTCTTCGAGGTCCGGCTGATGCCGACGAGGATGACATCGGCGCTTTCGAGATCGCCGCCGAGCTGGCCGTCATCATGCATCAGCGTGTAGTTCATCGCGTCGATCCGCCGGAAGTACTCGGCGTTGAGCATGTGCTGTGCACCGGGCCGCGGCGCTGCGGCCTGGCCGAGATAGGACTGGAACAGCGACAGCACGGGCTGCAGCACCGAAAGGCACGGGCAGCCGATCTCGCGGCAGAAGGCCTCCAGCCGCTCCGACCATTCCGGCTCGACCAGGGTATAGAGCACCACGCCTGGAGAGGTCTCGATCTCGGCGAGCACGCGCGACAGCTGGTTCTCGGAGCGGACGAGCGGGTAGACATGCTCGATCGCCGAGACCGCTTCATATTGCGCAGCAGCGGCCCGGCTGACCGCAATCAGGGTCTCGCCGGTCGCGTCGGAGACGAGGTGCAGGTGAAAATAGTTGCGCGCCACGGCTTCCCCCCGCCGGCTGTTCTCGATTCAGCTCTAGAGCCGATCCGCGAGCGAGGGAATCCCCTTTCCGTCCAACCCTACGGTCAGGAGCTAGTTTCACGCGCGGGACAAGTGGGGATAACCGGGCTCAGCGGGCGCCCAGTCGCAAAGCGGCGGGATAACTCGGCCAAAGCTCAACAGGCATCTGCCTGTGGGCTGGATCTGGATGTTTCACGTGAATCATTTTGGGACGCGGCGCGAGGTCGCGCCTCAAGCCAAAAAGCAATTCGTTAAGAAACTGTTAAGCCCCCGCCGTCGGGGCAGATGCCATCATGCTCGCCGAAGCGCGGCCTGTGGACCGGTTGTGGACAATCTTGGGGCGGGCTATGTGCCCCTACCCAACAGTCAAAACAGAAGACTCTCTTAGAAGAGATTCTTTAGAAGAAGGGCCCAGAGCCCGGTGCCTTTCATGAGCCAGAGCCTCTTCCTCCGCACTCTTTCCAGTGAGACGCTGCCGAAGCCTCCGCTTTGGATGATGCGCCAGGCCGGGCGCTATCTGCCAGAGTATCGCGAGCTCCGGGCCAAGGCCGGCGGATTTCTCGAGCTCTGCTACAATCCGGACATGGCGGCGGAAGTGACTCTGCAGCCGATCAGGCGCTTCGGCTTCGATGCCGCGATCCTGTTCTCCGACATTCTCGTGATACCGCATGCGCTCGGGCAAAAGCTCTGGTTTGCGCAAGGCGAAGGACCGCGGCTGGAGCCTGTTGCCGACGAAAGCCGATTTGGCGAGATCCGCGAGGAGATCGATCCGGACGTGCTTGCGCCGGTCTACGAGACTGTTCGCCGGGTGAAGGCTGCCCTGCCCGCGGGAACGGCGCTCATCGGCTTCTGCGGGGCGCCGTGGACAGTCGCGACCTATATGGTTGCCGGACGTGGCACGCCGGATCAAGGGCCTGCGAAAGATCTGTTCCAGCGCGACCCGGCCCTGTTTGCCAGGCTGATCGACCGCCTGGTGGTGAACTCGGCAGATTATCTCAACGCGCAGATTTCTGCCGGCGTAGACGTCGTGCAGATATTCGACAGCTGGGCTGGCTCGCTCGGTCCGGACGATTTCAAGCGCTGGTGCATCGAGCCGACGCAGCGGATCGTCGATCTGGTTCGGGTGCGCCACCCCCAAGCGAAGATCATCGGCTTTCCGCGTGGCGCCGGCACCGGCATTCCCGATTATGTTCGTGGGACCGGTATCGATGCGGTCGGGCTCGAAACCGAGATCGACCGGGACTTCGTGCGCAAGGCGATCCAGACGCTGGTGCCGGTGCAAGGTCACCTCGATCCGCAGGTGCTGCGTGCGGGTGGTCCGGAGCTGGATCGTGAGATCGCGGCGATCCGTGCGGCATTCGGCGCAGGTCCGTTCGTCTTCAATCTGGGGCATGGCATCTTGCCGGACACGCCGATCGCTCATGTCGAGCGGCTGGTCGAGTTGGTGCGCGCCTAAAGGATCGATCCAATGGCTTACGAATGGATCAAGGCTTTCCATGTGATGGCGGTGATCGCCTGGATGGCCGGAATGCTCTATCTGCCGCGCCTGATGGTCTATCATGCCGAGGCGCAGACCGGCTCGATCCAGTCCGAGACCTTCAAGATCATGGAGCGCCGGCTGCTCAAGGGGATCATCAATCCTTCGATGATCGTTGCCTGGGTGCTCGGGCTCTACCTCGCCTGGAGCGCTTTCGGCTTCAAGGGCGGCTGGCTGCATGGCAAGATCGCCCTGGTCCTTGTCCTCTCTGGCTTGCATGGCTACCTGTCCGGCAGGGTCAGGGCCTTTGCCGAAGACCGCAACGACAAGCCTGCGCGCTTCTATCGCATTCTCAATGAGGTCCCGGCGCTGCTGATGGCTGGAATCGTCATCCTGGTGATCGTCAAGCCGTTCTGAATTCGGCGCGGTTTCCCGCTTGAGCCGGGCGGGGAAAGCGGTTATCAAGCCTCTGCGCCTTCTGTTCGCGTCCTTCCCTATCGTCGACGGTTCGTGCCACGGCAGCTTTCGCCAGCCGGCACGACATCCTGACAAGTGGGGCTCCCAGCCCTTCGTCCCCGTCGATCCCTCCGCTGCCGTCCGGCCTGCCCCGATGCAGGCCTGCTCAACCCGGGTGCCCCATGCGGGAAATCAAACTCCACGAACTCAAGGCGAAATCGCCGACCGAGCTGCTCACCTTTGCCGAAGGCATGGAGGTCGAGAACGCGAGCACGATGCGCAAGCAGGAGCTCATGTTTGCGATCCTGAAGCAGCTCGCCTCCCAGGAAACCGAGATCCTCGGCGAAGGCGTCGTCGAAGTCCTGCAGGACGGTTTCGGCTTCCTGCGCTCCTCCGACTCAAATTATCTGCCGGGCCCGGACGACATCTATGTCTCGCCCTCGCAGATCAGAAAGTTCGGCCTGCGCACCGGCGATACCGTCGAAGGCCCGATCCGCGGGCCGAAGGACGGCGAGCGCTATTTCGCCCTGCTCAAGGTCAACACGATCAATTTCGAGGATCCGGAGAAGATCAAGCACAAGATCCACTTCGACAACCTGACGCCGCTCTATCCCGATGAGCGGCTGAAGCTCGAGGTGCAGGATCCGACCAAGAAGGATTTCTCGCCGCGCGTCATCGACATCGTCGCGCCGATCGGCAAGGGCCAGCGCGCCCTGATCGTGGCGCCGCCTCGTACCGGCAAGACCGTGCTGCTGCAGAACATCGCGCAGTCGATCACGACCAACCATCCCGAGTGCTATCTGATCGTGCTGCTGATCGACGAGCGGCCGGAAGAAGTCACCGACATGCAGCGCTCGGTGAAGGGTGAGGTGGTGTCCTCGACCTTCGACGAGCCGGCGACCCGTCACGTGCAGGTTGCGGAGATGGTGATCGAGAAGGCCAAGCGCCTGGTCGAGCACGGCCGCGACGTCGTCATCCTGCTCGATTCGATCACCCGTCTCGGCCGCGCCTACAACACGGTGGTGCCGTCCTCCGGCAAGGTCCTGACCGGTGGTGTCGACGCCAATGCGCTGCAGAGGCCGAAACGCTTCTTCGGTGCGGCCCGCAATATCGAAGAGGGCGGCTCGCTGACCATTGTCGCGACGGCGCTGATCGATACCGGCAGCCGCATGGACGAGGTGATCTTCGAGGAGTTCAAGGGCACCGGTAACTCGGAAATCATTCTCGACCGCAAGGTGGCCGACAAGCGCATCTTCCCGGCGATCGACATCATCAAGTCCGGCACCCGCAAGGAAGAGCTCATCACGCCGCGCTCGGATCTGCAGAAGACCTATGTGCTGCGCCGCATCCTCAACCCGATGGGCCCGCAGGACGCGATCGAGTTCCTCTTGGACAAGCTGCGCCAGACCAAACAGAACTCCGAGTTCTTCGACTCGATGAACACCTGATCGACAATCATCGACCCGGCGACAGTGAAAGGCCTCGGCGTTTGCCGGGGCCTTTTCTTTTGTGGCGCGCTCTGAGGCGTCAGCGCGCGCTCGCGAGCGCCTCCGCCAATCGATTCGGCTCGGTGACGGGCGGTAGGCAGCGGCCATGCAAGCAGACGAACGCGGCGCCCTCGCCTGCCTGCCGGGCATAGGCATGGGCGGGGTGCCCGGCAGGCAATCCGTCCGGCTCGGTGCAATCGACCAGCATGGTCGTCAGGTGCGGTAGTGCCAAGGCTGCCTGGCGGAATGTCCCGCGGTTCGGGCCGGCCAGCACGACCTCGACGCCGTTACGCGCGAGGTCATAGGCGTTGAGCACCGAGCCATGCGCCATTGGGGCATGCGCGGCTGCGGCGAGTATGACCGCCAGGAATCGGTCGGCCCGCTCACGGTCCTCCGGCAATCCGGTCTGAGCCGCGATCCGCAACAGGTTTGCTGCATGCAGCCCGTTGGCGTTCGGTACGGCGTCATCGTGAGTCGGCCTGGGTATGACCGGTAGTGCCGCACTGTCCGCACGAGTCATGCGAAGGAGGCCCGAGTCGGCCTCGCGGTAATACCGATCGAGATGCACACTCCAGCGCCTGGCGAGGTCGAAGTAGTGCCGATCGCCGGTCGCGTCATGAAGGGCGAGTGCCGCCTCGGCCATAGCGGCGTGGTCGAGCGCGAAACCTGGAGCGATCAGCCGGCCGGCGCGGAAGGAATGAGCCAATCCGTCGCCATCCACCATGGATTCGGAGACGAAACGGAAAGCACGGCTGGCAAGATCGAGCCAATCCCTGCGGCCGAGAATGCCGGCTGCGCGCGCGAGGCCGGAGATCATCAACCCGTTCCAGTCGGCGAGGATCTTGTCGTCGAGCCCGGGCGGGATGCGTTCGCTACGGGCCTCCAGCAGACGGACACGGAGCTCGGCGAGGTTGGCTCCGACTTCTGGAAGGGGATCGGGCGTATCAAGCCGGTTGAGGATGGTGTGGCCTTCCCAATTTCCGCCTGCGGTCACGTCATAGTGCCGGGCGAAGAGGACGGCATCGTCAGCTCCGAGAATCTCCGTCAGCTCGGGAAGTGTCCAGACATAGAACTTGCCCTCCACCCCTTCCGAATCGGCATCGAGGCTGGCGGCGAACGCGCCTTCCGGCAGCAGCATGTCGCGATTGAGCCAGGCGACGATGCCATCGGCCGCCTCGCGTAGCAGAACATCGCCAGCGCGGGTGGCCTCGAGCGCATAGAGCGGCAGCAGCTGCGCATTGTCGTAGAGCATCTTCTCGAAATGCGGCACGAGCCAGCGTTCGTCGACGGCATAGCGCGCAAAGCCGCCGCCGAGATGGTCATGGATGCCGCCGCGCGCCATCTGCACCAGGGTGCGATTGGCAGATTCGCGGGAGGCCTCGTCGCCGCTGCGGGCGCCATGGCGCCAGAGCAATTCGACCAGGCCCGGGTTCGGGAATTTTGGTGCTCCGCCGAGGCCGCCATGATCACGGTCGAAGCGGCGCGCGATCTGGCTCGCGAGATGCTCGAGATCGGGCTCGCCTACTTCGGGTACGCGCTGCAGGCTCTGCTGCAGCGCTTCGCCGATTGCCGAAGCATTGCGGCCGATGCGTTCGCGGTCGCTTCGATAAAGCCCGGAGATCTGCCTGAGGACATCGACGAACCCAGGCCGGCCATAGCGCGAGGTCGGCGGAAAATAGGTGCCGCCCCAGAACGGTGCGCCCTGGCTGTCGAGGAACATGGTCAGCGGCCAGCCACCCTGCTCTCCGAGCGTATGCAGGGCGCTCATATAGACATGGTCGATGTCGGGCCGCTCCTCGCGGTCGACCTTGATGTTCACGAAGAGCTCGTTCATCACCGCAGCGATGGCCGGGTTCTCGAAGCTCTCATGCGCCATGACATGGCACCAATGGCAGGCCGCATAGCCGACAGACAGCAGGACGGGGCGATCGCAGACGCGTGCTTGCGCGAAAGCGTCGTCGCTCCATTCCCACCAGTCGACGGGGTTGTCGCGGTGCTGCAGCAGATAGGGACTGGCGGCATGCTTCAGACGGTTCATCTCGAAAGCTCCAGCCTTGGTGAAAAGGGCGCCTGAGGATGCGAGCCTATCCGACGATTGTGGCACTGTCCTCCGGTGCCGGACGAGCCGGTGTCGCGGTGGTGCGCGTCTCGGGCGAGCGCGCCCGATTCGCCCTCGAAACGATCGCAGGAGCTGTACCGGGGGCACGCAAGGCCGCTTACCGAGCCCTGCGCGATCACGATGGCGCGGTCATCGACCATAGCCTGGTGCTGTTCTTTCCCGGCCCGGCGAGCTTCACGGGCGAGGATGTCGCCGAATTCCATATCCATGGCTCGCGTGCTGTGCTGTCGCGCCTGCTGGCCGTGCTTACCGGGCTACCCGGTTTGCGCCTGGCGGAAGCCGGTGAGTTCACCCGCCGTGCCTTCGAGGCTGGTAAGCTCGATCTCGCAGCCGTCGAGGGCCTCGCCGACCTGATCGATTCGGAGACGGAATGGCAGCGCAGGCAGGCACTGCGGCAGATGGAAGGTGCGCTCGGCCGCGCAGCCGGTGAATGGCGACGCGCGCTGATCAAGGCGATGACGCTGCTCGAGGCCGAGATCGACTTCTCCGATGAGGGCGATGTCGGCGGCCCGCTGATTGCCGACGCCGTTGCTGAAGCACAGGGCGTGCTCGGCAGCCTGCGTTCTGCACTCGGCAGCTTCGCGGCGGGCGAGCGAGTTCGCGAGGGCTTCGTCGTCGTGCTTGCCGGACCACCCAATGCCGGCAAATCCAGCCTGCTCAATGCGCTCGCCCGACGCGACGTTGCGATCGTCTCGCCCATTGCCGGCACGACCCGCGATGCCATCGAGGTCAGGCTGGACCTCGGCGGCATCCCCGTCGTGCTGGTCGATACCGCCGGCCTGCGCGAGAGCAGTGACGCGATCGAGGCCGAGGGCGTGAGGCGAGCCCGGCAGAAAGCAGCCCATGCAGATCTGGTGTTGCGTTTGCGATCGCCCGATTCGGACCCGGAACGAGCCGATAGTGAGGGGGACGACCTTGCTGTCGCGACGATGATCGACCTTGGTGGAGTTGCTCGCCCCGGGGAAATCGGCGTGTCAGCGGTTACTGGCGCGGGCCTGCCCGAGCTGATCGACATTATCGCATCTCGCCTTGGCAAGCTGGGCCAGGCAGAACCTGCGCTCGTCACCCGCGAGCGTCAGCGTGTTGCGGTTGCGGATGCTGCCACTGCGATCGAACGTGCCGGCATGTTATCGCATGAGCAGTCGGAGCTGATCGCGGAAGAGCTGCGCATCGCTGTCAGAGCGCTGGAGCGCTTGATCGGCAAGGTCGACGTCGAGGATGTGCTCGACAGCCTGTTCTCCGGCTTCTGCATCGGCAAATAGGCGGTTTTCATTGACCTTGCGGTCCTGCTTGACTAGCGAATTGGACATGTTGAATGCACAGGTGAACCAGCACTACGATGTCGTCGTGGTGGGCGGCGGCCATGCCGGGGCAGAGGCCGCGGCTGCGGCGGCGCGTGCCGGCGCGAGGACGGCGCTGATCACCCAGCAGATCGCCACTGTCGGAGCGATGTCCTGCAACCCGGCGATCGGCGGACTCGGCAAGGGCCATCTCGTCCGTGAGATCGATGCGCTCGACGGGATCATGGCGCGCTGCGCCGACCAGGGTGGCATCCAGTTCCGCATGCTCAACCGTCGCAAGGGGCCGGCGGTGCGGGGGCCAAGGGCGCAGGCCGATCGCAGGCTCTACCGGGAGGCGGTTCAGGCTTCGCTGGCTGCTCAGGACAATCTCACCTTGGTCGAGGGCGAGGCGTTCGATCTGGACATCGTTGCCGGCGCGGTTACTGGCGTCGTACTCGCGGACGGTCGTCGATTCGCCTGCGGAACGGTCGTGCTCACCACCGGCACCTTCCTGCGTGGCTTGATCCATATCGGGGAGAAGAAGATTCCGGCTGGTCGCGTCGGCGAGGCGCCCTCGCTTGGCCTCTCCGCCACGCTGGAACGACACGGCTTTCCATTGGGCCGGCTGAAGACCGGGACACCGCCGCGACTGGACGGCCGCACGATCGACTGGTCCGGTCTGGAGATGCAGCCCGGTGACGACCCGCCCGAACCGTTCTCGGCGATGACCGATGCGATCACAACACCGCAGATCAGCTGCGGCGTGACGCGGACGACGCTGGCGACGCATGAGCTGATCCGCGCCAATCTGCATCGGGCACCGATGTTCTCCGGCCAGATCGAGGGGCGCGGGCCGCGCTATTGCCCGTCGATCGAGGACAAGGTCGGCCGCTTCGGCGACCGCGACGGCCACCAGATATTTCTCGAGCCCGAGGGCCTCGACGATCCCACGGTCTACCCGAACGGGATCTCGACCTCGCTGCCGGAGGACGTCCAGCTCGGGCTATTGAAGACGATTCCGGGCCTTGAGCGCGCGGCGATGCTGCGACCGGGCTATGCGATCGAGTACGACTACGTCGATCCTCGCGCGCTGAAGCCGACGCTGGAGACGCGCGCGATCAGCGGGCTCTTCCTCGCCGGGCAGATCAACGGCACGACAGGCTACGAGGAAGCGGCTGCGCAGGGTTTGCTCGCTGGTCTCAACGCTGCGCGGAGAACTGGCGGCAGCGTGGCCCTTAGTCTGGATCGCACGCAATCCTATATCGGCGTGATGGTCGATGATCTCGTGACGCGCGGCGTTACGGAGCCGTATCGAATGTTCACCTCCCGCGCCGAATTTCGGCTGTCGCTCCGGGTCGACAATGCCGATGAGCGCTTGACGCCGCTTGGTATCGCGCAAGGGCTGGTCAGCAGCGCCCGTCGCGAGCGCTATGAGAGCCGCCAGTCAGAGATCGTTAAGCTTACCGAAGTGTTGCGTCAGCGGACCTTGTCGCCTAACGAGGCGGCTGCCGCCGGACTGGAGCTGAATCGGGATGGCGTCAGGCGCTCGGCCTTCCAGATCCTGTCCTATCCGGCGATCGATTTTGCGGCACTACTCCGGGTCTGGCCCGATC
This sequence comes from Allobosea sp. Tri-44, assembly GCF_004123845.1. GTDB lineage: Bacteria > Pseudomonadota > Alphaproteobacteria > Rhizobiales > Beijerinckiaceae > Allobosea. The sequence continues at coordinate 198,075 of NZ_NBDP01000064.1, forward strand.
TTGAGGCGTTTTCCGAGGCGGCACGGGCACGCGTCGCGGCGGATGCGACCTATGCCGTCTATCTCGACCGGCAGGCGGCCGAGATCGATTCCTATCAACGCGACCAGGCGCTCCCACTACCAAGCGATCTCGATCTCGATGGAATCTCTGGTCTGTCGAATGAACTTCGCGCCAAGCTCCGCGCCTCCTGGCCGGATAATCTGGCGCAAGCCGGGCGCATCGAGGGTATGACCCCAGCGGCGCTGACCCTGCTGGCAGCGCATGCCCGCAAGCGCCAGGCCGGGCGCTCGACCGCCAGCGCGGAGACACTTACCCTGTGAGTTCTGTTGATAAGGGGGATAACGAAGATCGCCGTTACGCTTTTCGCTTGACGCCTGTTTCACGTGAAACAGAGGAGCGCCTCGCCGTTCTTGTCGGGGAGCTGCGGCGCTGGCAGAAGGCGAAAAATCTCGTCTCGGATGCGACGCTCGATGCGGTCTGGACCCGACATGTCGCCGATTCCTTGCAGTTGCTCGACCGTGCGCCGCAGGCGCGGCGCTGGCTTGACCTCGGCTCGGGCGGCGGTTTTCCAGGTCTCGTGCTCGGTATCAGACTTGCCGAACTTAGCGGCCATATCGATCTGGTCGAGAGCAATGCCCGGAAATGCGCTTTCCTGCGTCACGCCGCACGGCTGACCGGGGCGCCGGTGACGGTGCATAACGCTCGCATCGAGGATGTGGCCGACGATTTTATCGGCAAGGTCGAGGCCGTGACGGCGCGGGCGCTGGCGCCGCTGCCGCTGTTGCTCGACTGGTGCAAAGAGCTGTTGAGAACCGGGGTGGTGGGAGTCTTTCCCAAGGGACAACATCTAGATGCGGAATTGACCGCCGCGGCTAAATATTGGAAGATTCAGGCCACAACGTTTCCATCCTTGACGGATTCGGCGGCCGCTATCCTGGTGATCAGCGGCGCCGAGAAACGGGCCGATTGATGACCGATTCTCAGCCTATCTCCATTCCCACGCGTCCGCGCGTGCTGGCGCTCGCCAATCAGAAGGGCGGGGTCGGGAAGACCACAACCGCGATCAACCTCGGGACCGCGCTCGCCGCCATCGGCGAGAAGGTGCTGATCATCGACCTCGACCCGCAGGGTAACGCCTCGACTGGGCTCGGCGTCGATCGCAAGAGCCGGAAGGCGTCGACCTATGATGTGCTCTGCGGCGATATCGGGTTGGGCATGGCGATGCAGGCTACAGCCGTTCCCAATCTATTCCTGGCGCCGTCGACGCTCGATTTGCTTGGTGTCGAGCTTGAGATCGCCAGTGCTAAGGATCGCGCGACGCGATTGAAGAAGGCGATCGACGAGCTGGTGGACGATCAGCGCTGCAGCGACCTGACCTATATCCTGATCGACTGCCCGCCCTCGCTGAGCCTGATCACGATCAACGCCATGACGGCCGCGGACGCCGTGCTGGTGCCGCTGCAATGCGAGTTCTTTGCGCTCGAAGGCCTCAGCCAGCTGCTCAAAACGGTCGAGCAGGTTCGCGCCGGCCTCAACCCGCGCCTGATGATCCAAGGGGTGGTGCTGACCATGTACGACCCGCGCAACAACCTCTCCGGCCAGGTCATGGCCGATGTCCGCGATTTTCTTGGCGACAAGGTCTACGAGACGGTGATTCCACGCAATGTGCGGATCTCGGAGGCGCCATCCTATGGCAAGCCGGCGCTGCTCTATGATCTGCGCTGCGCGGGCTCGCAGGCCTATCTGAAGCTGGCCTCGGAGGTGATCAAGCGCGAGCGCACGCTGCGCGCCGCCTGATCGGCACAAAAAAGGTTCAAGAGGAATGGCAATGGTCGAGGAACAGGGGCGCTCGCGTCTTGGCCGGGGTCTCGCTGCGCTGATAGGCGATGTCGGAGACGAGATCGGCGCGCTCGAGCGCGCGCGTGGTCAGCGCAAGGTCCCCGTCGAGTTCCTGCGTCCGAATGCGCGTAACCCGCGCAAGACCTTCAATGATGCGGAGTTGGAGGACCTCGCCGCCTCGGTGCGCGAGCGCGGTATCCTGCAGCCGATCATCGTGCGCTCGATCCCGGGTATGATCGACGCCTACGAGATCATCGCCGGCGAGCGGCGCTGGCGTGCCGCGCAGCGAGCGGAACTGCACGATGTCCCGGTCATCCTGGTCGAGGCCAATGACCGCGAGGCGCTTGAGATCGCCATCGTCGAGAACGTCCAGCGCGCCGATCTCAACGCCATGGAAGAGGCGGCCGGCTATGAGCGTCTGATCGCCGAATTCGATTACACCCAGAATGATCTTGCCAAGGTGATTGGCAAGAGCCGCTCGCATGTGGCGAACACGTTGCGCCTGAGCAAATTGCCTGAGCCGGTCAAGCAAATGGTCAGCGAAGGCTTGGTCTCGGCCGGCCACGCGCGCGCACTTCTCGCTGTTTCGGATCCGGAACAGGTGGCGAAACGCATTGTCGAACAAGGCCTTACCGTGCGCGATATCGAGCGCCTCGGCCAGGACGAAGCCCGCAGTGAGAACAAGCCGGTGCGGGCTGCCGCCGTGCCGAAGCCGGAGAAGGATCCGGACACGCGCGCAGTCGAGAATGCTCTGGAAGAGGCACTTGGCCTTGGCGTCTCGATCCAGCACCGTGCCAATGGTGGCGGTGAGATGAAGATCAGCTACAAGACGCTGGAGCAGCTCGATGCGCTCTGCCGGCGATTGAAGGCCTGATCAGCGGCCCTTGCCGGACATCCGGCTGAGCGTCCAGAGCGCACGGGCGGCGATGGGTTTCGCCATGTCGCCGTCGCGGCGCACGGCGAGGATTGCCGTGCCCAGGATGGGTACGGCGTCGCGCAATCGGGCCGCCGGCCAGGCACTGAGCGCTGCTTCCGCGGTCGCTAGGCGCGGATAGGGCATCCGCATGGCGCCGACCGCTTCGCGCGCTGGCTTGCCGTTCTCAATAGCCAGTTTCGCCTTCAGCAAAGCCAGCGCATGGCGCAGCACCGCGCCGAGCAGCACGCCCTGGTCGAGCCCCTCGCCAGCAAGCTTGGCGAGCGCCAGATCGAGGCTAGGCAGGCGGCCGGCGAAAACGGCATCGACCACGCCGGCCTGTTCGCGCTGAGCGGTATCGCCGACGACGGCTTCGACATGATCGGCCGTCAAGGCCGGGTCATTGCCGGCATAGACAATCAGCTTGTCGATCTCCTGTCGGGAGGTCTGGCGATCGCCGCCGAGCAGGCTGATCAAAAGATCGCGGGTGCTTCGATCAATGCTTTTGCCGGCAGCTCGCGCCATCTCGTCGACGATCGTGCCTAGGTCGCGGGCTGCATCGCCATAACAGGGTACGGCAAGCGCGGATTTCGCGCGTTCGCAGGCGGTCCGCAGCGGATTGCTCTTCTGCAGGTCGCCCGCTTCGATGACGACAATCGCATCCTGCGATGGCGTCGCCAGCAATGGTTCTATCGCGGCTACCAGCGGCCGCGAGGTCGGCGAGACGCGGATTGCGCGGCGCCCGCCGAACAGGCCGATCGTGTTGGCTTCATCGACGAGCTTCAGCGGATCGGAGGCGACGGCGTCGCCGTCCATGCGGATCAGCTGGAAGGCGTCCTGCGGGTCGTCGACGCTGCTGCGGGCCAGCGCCGCGGCTCGTTCGGAGATCAGCCCGGCATCGGGACCATAGAAGAGGAACAGGCGCCAGGACGGGTCCGGACGCGCAAGCGCGCGGTCGGCCTCATGCGCCTTAACCATCGCCATCGAAAGCGGCCTCAGCCGCTGACGAGCGCGGCAGCGACGCGAGCCTTGATCAATTGAGCCAGGTTCTTCGCAGCACGAACTTGCGCATCGCGCGCGGCGCGCAGCGAGGCGAAACGCTGCTGCGAGCGCTCATAGGGCGCCCGGACAACGCTTTGGCCCGAAGCCACCACTTCGGTCGAGCCGGCGCGGACCAATTGCCAGTCGGCGGTGGCAACCAGAACAGCGGAGTCGGCGCGGCCATTGGCGTAGTCGACGGTGATGACCTCTAGCGTTTCGCTCGTGGTCGCGGTCAGCTTCAGAATCTTCTGCCGGTCGGGCGCGCCGCCGCCGTCGAATTCGAAGACGAGCTCGTTGCGCAGATAATGGCCGACCAGCCCCTTGATCTCCGGCACCTCGATGCCGAGCATCGCATTGCGGACGTTGCCGCCGACCTTGCTGACCGTGCCTTCGCCATAAAGCGGCTGAAAGCAGCCGCCGGCGAGCGCGGCAAGGGCGAGCACGGCCGCGAGTGCCAGTGGACGGCGGCGCGTCATGGCTCCGGTCTCAGACGACAACATTTACGATCCTCCCCGGCACCACGATCACCTTGCGGATCGGCCGGTTCTCGAGAGCCTTGGCGACTGCCTCGGAGGCGCGCACGATCGCCTCGACCGCCACCGTATCGGCATCGGCGGGCACCGTCACCTCTGCCCGCTTCTTACCGTTGACCTGTACCGGCAGCACCTTGCTGTCATCCTGTAACAAATCCGTTTCCGTTTCGGCCCAGGCGGCTTCGCCAGCGAGGCCCGGCAGGCCGAGAGCCTGCCAGCATTCCTCGGCCAGATGCGGCATCATCGGGGCGACAAGCTGCGTGGCGATCATGGCGGATTCATGCAGTGCGAAGGCGATATCGGCGGGGACATCGGCCGACTCGGCCGCAGCGTCGAGGGCTTTGCCGATGGCGTTGGTCAGCGTGTAGACATGCGCGACGCAACGGTTGAAGGCGAGCCGCTCGATATCGGCGCCGACGGCATGAAGGGCGCGATGGCTCGCCTTGCGCAAGGCGAGCGCGGCTTCGGAGAAGCTCGTCGGCTTGGCGGGCGCCCCACCCACACGCTCGCCGATCTCGGCGACGAGGCGCCAGAGCCGCTGCACGAAGCGGGCTGCGCCCTGCACGCCTTCATCACTCCAGATCACGTCGCGATCGGGCGGCGAATCGGAAAGCATGAACCAGCGAGCGGTGTCGGCGCCGTAGGAGGCGATGATGTCGTCGGGGTCGACGACATTCTTCTTGGACTTCGACATTTTCTCGATCGAGCCGATCTCGATCGGGGCTCCGGTGTCGACGTCGAAGCCGCGGCGCTCGTTGCCGGCCGTCTCGATCCGGACATTGCCGGGCTCGACCCAGGAGCCGTCCTCAGCCCGATAGGTTTCGTGGACGACCATGCCTTGCGTGAACATGCCGTCGAAAGGCTCGTCCAGGCCGGCATGGCCGGTCGCCTTCATCGCCCGGGTGAAGAAGCGCGAATAGAGCAGGTGCAGGATCGCATGCTCGACGCCGCCGATATACTGGTCGATCGGCAGGAAGCGGTCGACGGCCTTGCGGTCGGTCGGGCTGTCCGTGCGCCAGGGATCGGTGAAGCGGGCAAAGTACCAGGACGAATCGACGAAGGTGTCCATGGTGTCGGTCTCGCGCCGCGCCTTGCTGCCGCATTGCGGGCAGGCGACGTGCTTCCAGCTCGGATGGTGGTCGAGCGGATTGCCGGGCTTGTCAAACGAGACGTCGTCGGGAAGCTTGACCGGCAGATCCTGTTCCGGCACCGGTACGACGCCGCAGCTCTCGCAATGGATGATCGGGATCGGGCAGCCCCAGTAGCGCTGACGCGAGATACCCCAGTCGCGCAGGCGGAAGTTGACCTTGCGCTGGGCGACCGGACGGTTGCCGCGGGCTTCTGCCTCCAGGCGCCTGGCGACGTCTTCTTTCGCCTCCGGAATGGTCATGCCATCGAGGAAGCGCGAATTTATCATGCGGCCATCGTCGACATAGGCGGTGTCGGTGATGACGAAGCTCGCCGGGTCTACGCCTTCAGGGCAGACGACTGGGGTGTTGCCGAGCCCGTATTTGTTGACGAAGTCGAGGTCGCGCTGATCATGCGCCGGGCAGCCAAAGATCGCGCCGGTGCCGTATTCCATCAAAACGAAGTTCGCGACATAGACCGGCAAAGTCCATTTTGGATCAAAGGGATGGATGGCACGCAGGCCGGTGTCGAAGCCCTGTTTCTCGGCTTTGTCGATATTTTCCTGGGCGGTTCCAGTCTTCTTGCACTCGGCAATAAAGTCCTGCAGCGCCGGATTCGTTTCGGCTGCAGCCTTGGCCAAAGGATGGTCAGGCGCGACCGCGATGAACTTCGCGCCGAACAGCGTGTCGGGGCGCGTCGTGTAAACCTCGATCTCGCTCTGACTCAGTGGATTCGATTCGATTGCGAAACGAACCAGTAGCCCTTCCGAGCGGCCGATCCAGTTCTTCTGCATCAGCCGGACCTTGTCCGGCCAGCGGGTCAGTCCATCGAGCGCGTCATTCAGCTCCTGGCCGAACGCGGTGATCTTGAAAAACCACTGGGTCAGCTCGCGGATCTCGACCGGCGCGCCCGAGCGCCAGCCGCGGCCGTCGATGACCTGCTCGTTGGCGAGCACGGTCTCGTCGACCGGATCCCAGTTGACCTTGGCGGTCTTGCGGTCGACCAACCCGGCTTTCAGGAAATCGAGAAAGAGCTTCTGCTGGTGCTGGTAATAGCTGGCGTCACAGGTCGCCAGTTCGCGGCTCCAGTCGAGCGACAGGCCCATGGACTGCAGCTGGCCGCGCATGGTCGCGATATTGGCATAGGTCCAGTCGCGCGGATGGACCTTGTTGGCCTTGGCGGCATTCTCGGCCGGCAGGCCGAAGGCGTCCCAGCCCATCGGGTGCAGCACGGCAAAGCCCTTGGCGCGCTTGTAGCGCGCGACCACATCGCCCATCGCGTAGTTGCGAACGTGACCCATATGGATGCGCCCCGACGGATAGGGGAACATTTCGAGCACGTAATAGCTCGGCCGCGGGTCGTCGTTGCGGGTCTCGAAGAGCTTGCGCTCATCCCAGACCTTGCGCCATTTCGGCTCGGCTTCCTTCGGATTATAGCGTTCGACGGCCATGCTGATCGTGTCGTTCTTGCGTGATCGGAGTTGCGCGGCGAGAGCCGGATGCTTTGAGATGGGTGCGCGCTGCGCGCCCATCTCAAAGCTGAATCCGTCTCTCACTCAAGAGTCAAAGCAGGATTCTGGCGAAAAACCGGTTCCCACTTTTTCGCATCCTGCTTAGGACACGAAGCAGCGCGCCGGGTCAACGTTCAGAGCGGCTTGGGCGCCGTGCGTGGCGGATGAAAGGCGACGGCGATGCAGGATGTTGCGGCAAGACTGCAGGAGACGCGGGCGGCGATCGCCCGGGCTGCGCGCGATTTCGGCCGCAAGCCCGAGGCCGTGACGCTGGTCGCGGTCTCCAAGACCAAGCCGGCGGAGGCGATCCTGCCGGCACTGGAGGCCGGGCAGGTCGATTTCGGCGAGAACTACGTCCAGGAGGCCAGCGCCAAGTGGCCGGCGCTGCGCGAGCGCTTCCCGCAAGCAACGCTGCACATGATCGGACCGCTGCAGTCCAACAAGGCGCGCGATGCGGTCGCGCTCTTCGACGTGATCCATTCACTCGACCGCGAGAGCCTCGCCAAGGAACTGGCGCGCGAGATCGAGCGCGCCGGCAAGGCACCGCGGCTGATCGTGCAGGTCAATACCGGCGCCGAGCCGCAGAAGGGCGGCGTTCTGCCCGGCGAGATCGACGCCTTCCTCGAGCTGTGCCGAACCCGCTATGGGCTCACGATCGCTGGGCTGATGTGCATTCCCCCGGCTGAGGATCAGCCCTCGCCGCATTTCGGCCTGCTCGCCAAGATCGCCAGGCGTAACGGCCTGGCGATCCTGTCGATGGGGATGAGCGCCGACTACGAGGCAGCGATCCAGCTCGGCGCCACCCATGTCCGGGTTGGCAGCGCGATTTTTGGCGCGCGCGGCTGACACCGCATAGACGCCGATAATTTAGATCGGCTGGCCGACGTCGATGCGATTGCCGTCAGGGTCCTCGAAGACGAAAGCGCGCAGACCGTAATCCTGGTCGCGCAGACCCTTTACGATGCGCAGCCCGTGACCGCGGCAGAGCTCGTGAAAGGCATCGGCGTTCTCGACCATCATATGGGCGATGTTGAAGGGCGCGGCCTCATGATCCTTCTGCAGGGTCAGATGGATTTCGGCCCTGCCCTTCTTGAGGATCATGAAGCCGACCGGCTGGCCGTTCTCGAAGGTCTTGGTGAAGCCGAGCACGCCGACATAGAAGGCGTAGGCGCGGTCCATGTCGCTGACGGGGAACATCGCGGCGACACGGCCGAAGCCGATCTCGGTCGAGGGTGAATCAGTCATGGCACAGTCTCATGCTGGAAGCCGACCTCGCTGAACGGGACGGTGCCCGTGCAATCTGGCGCTCCTGAAATCGATCGATGAGACGGTGCTCGAAGCCAGTATCCTCGGTCCGCGCCAGCTTGCAAGCGGTTAGCGCACCACGATGGCGCAGCGCCGCGCCAGCCGCGGCAGCACCTTGCCGAAGATGTCGCCGGTCACGGCGACGCAGCCGGCCGTCGGCGTGAAGCCCGGCCGGGCGAGATGCCAGAAGATGGCGCTGCCACGGCCGCGCTGGACCGGAGCATCGTTCCAGCCGAGCTCGACGATGACATCGTAGAGATTGTCGGCGCGAGCGAGCCGCTCCTCGGCCTCTCCGGGCGGCCGGTCGATCAGGCGGTTGTAGCGCCGGTCCTTCGTATCGTCGCACCAGGCGTCGCGCGGCGTGATGGCGCGGACCGGCAGCAGACTTGACGGCCGTGGCAGCCTGTCGGCGCGGTAGAAGACCCGGCGCAGCGGCAACGTGGCCCGTGGCGTGCCGCCATCGCCCTCACGCTTGGCGACGACGCCGCCGGAGCGGCCGAGCGCGCAGGGAAAGGTCGCGGAGCCGGCGATCAGGAAACCCTGGCGGCGATCGCGCACCGAGCGCACCACCACGATCCGGGTCAATCGCTTGCCGCCTGCGGCGCCATCATCACGTCTTTTCACAGGACATCCATCTTGCGTGATCTACGGCCCGTTTGGCGCCATCCAGCGTGCTTTCCGTTTGACCGGTGCGAGCCGGGCAGTCAGAATCTGCGCTGAACTCAATATGTTGGAGCATGGGCCCGCCCGTAAAGGTGGCTCCCACTTCTCCCGAACATGCTCTAATGTCGCGCGAACGCAGAACGGGCTGAATCGCTCCATGTCGGCTACCCATCATATCCTGCTCGTCGACGACGACCAGACCTTGCGCGATGCGCTCGCCGAGCAGCTCGCTCTCTATGACGAATTCAAGGTGTCGTCGTCGCCGACAGCGACGGCGAGCCTGAAGGCGGTGCAGGCCGAGCGTATCGATCTCGTCGTCATGGATGTCGGCCTGCCCGACATGGACGGCCGCGAGGCCGTGAAGCTGATGCGCAAGAACGGCTTCAAGGGGCCGGTGGTAATGCTGACCGGGCAGGGCTCGGATGCCGACACCGTTCTCGGGCTGGAAGCCGGCGCCAACGACTATGTGGTGAAGCCGTTCAAGTTCGCGGTGCTGCTGGCGCGTATCCGTGCGCACTTAAGGCAATACGAGGCGAGCGAGGATGCCATTTTTCAGGTTGGGCCGTATACATTTCACCCCGGTTCCAAGCTCCTCGTCAGTGCCAAGGGCTCGAAGACCAAGCTGACGGAGAAGGAGACAGCGATCCTGCGCTTCCTTTATCGCGCCGGTCGCAAGCCGATCGCGCGCGAGACGCTGCTGCAGGAGGTCTGGGGCTATAACTCCCAGGTCACGACGCACACGCTCGAGACCCACATCTACCGCCTGCGCCAGAAGATCGAGCCGGACCCCGCCAATGCACGGCTGCTCGTCACCGATGCCGGCGGCTACCGGCTGAATCCGTAGTCTGAATGTCGCTCAACGACGACATCACCTTGCTGGCCCGTCAGCCGCTGCTGGGCCTGATGGATCGCGATGCGTTGCGTCTCGTCGCCTTCGCGGCCGAGACCCGGACCCTGCGCGCAGGCGACGTGCTGTTCCGGCGCGGCGAGGGCTCGGACGGAGCTTTTCTCGTCGTCTCCGGGACGGTGGCGCTGAAGCGCGAGGATGATGGCAGGCCGGCAGACGAGGTCGTAGGACCAGGCGCACTGATCGGCGAACTCGCGCTGTTCACGGCACTGGAGCGGCCGGTGACGGCGATCGCGCGCGAGCCGACGCAAGTGATGCGCCTGGCGCGCAGCGTGATGCGCCGCGTCCTCGGCGAATCACCGGATTCTGCGCAGGCGATCGCAGCAGCGGTTGCCGAGCGCCTGCATGATTTCAACAGCGAGCTCGCTTCGGTCGGGGCGGCGCTCAGGGCGATCGACCTGCGCTGACGGTAGTCAGAGCTCCAGCTGGACCGTCACCGGAACGTGATCAGAGGGGCGTTCCCAGCCGCGGGCCTCGCTCAGGAAGGAGAGGTTGCGCAGCGTCGGCTTCAGCCCCTCCGAAAGCCAGATATGGTCGAGACGGCGGCCGCGATTCGAGGCCTGCCAGTCGGCGGCGCGGTAGCTCCACCAGCTGTAGAGTTTTTCCGGCTCGGGCCTGAGCGTGCGGGCGGCATCCGTCCAGCCGAGCTCACTGCGCAGCTTTTCCAGCGTCGAGGTCTCGATCGGGGTGTGGCTGACGACGTCGAGCAGCTGCTTATGGCTCCAGACATCGTGCTCATAGGGCGCAATGTTGAGATCGCCGACCAGAATGCTCGGCCGGCCCGCCGGATTGCGGGCGACGCCCCAGGCGCCGATGGCGTCGAGGAACTGCAGCTTGTGGGCGAATTTCGGATTGGCTTCGGGATCGGCGATGTCGCCGCCCGCCGGGATGTAGAAATTATGGATGGCGATGCCGGCAGCCGCGCCGGCGCCCTGGTCGAGCACGACAGTCATATGGCGGGCGTCGTTGCGCTCGCACATCGCCATCGCCTCCTGCTCCGAGAAGGGCAGCTTGGAGACGATGGCGACGCCATTATAGCCCTTGTTGCCGATGAAGGCTTGGTGAACATAGCCTGCTTCGGTGAAGGCCTTGGCCGGAAACTGCTCGTCCGGCGTCTTGGTCTCCTGCAGGCAGAGGACGTCGGGCTGATGGGTCTTCAGGAAGTCGGTGACCATCCCGATGCGCAGGCGCACCGAGTTGATGTTCCAGGTGGTGACGTCGAGCTTCACGGGGGAATTCCGGCCGGGAGGGAGCCGGAAACTGGGTCGTCAGGCTGTGAAAAGCAAGCGCTGCTGTGCCGGTGTCGTCATTGCGAGGAGCGAAAGCGACGAAGCAGTCCAAGAGAGTCTAGAGCGCTGCCGCTCCTGGATTGCTTCGCTACGCTCGCAATGACGTCATGATGCCGTTCAGAGCACGCGCTCGTAATTGATGACAAAATTCTTCTGGTCGGGCCGGCGCTGGGTGTCGAGATTATAGACCGAGACCGAGGTCTCGTAGCCCTGCGGGTCGATCACCACCCATTGCCGCAGCGCATTGGCGGCAAGGTCGAAGTTCAGCGTGATCTTGGAGGTGCCGCCCAAGGTCGAGCGGTCCTCGAGCTTGAGCGAGAGGATGTCGCCCTTGGTGCTGACGCCGGTGACGATGCTGTCCTTTTCGAGGTTCATCTGCTCCTTGAGCAGGAACTTTAGCGGCGTCTGGCCGATCGAATAGAGATCCTGGGTGGCGAGCTTGCGGTCACGAATCGCCACCGAAGTCCCGTCGGCGATGACCTCCATCGTCACGGGCGGCCGGTACTCGAAGCGCATCTTGCCCGGACGCTGGATATAGAGCTTGCCCTCGAAGCGACGTCCGTCCGCGGCGAACTGGATGAAATCGCCTTGCAGCGTCGAGAAACCGTTGAAATAGGTGTTCAGCCGCTCAACCGCCTCTGCCTTCGACAGGGGAGCGCTTGGCCTCGACGGCTTGGCAGCCGGCGTCGCGCGCGGCTCGTTGTTCGCGGTGACGACCGGCTCTGGTGCGGGCGGCGGTGCCGATGCGGTCGAGGCGGGTTGTGCAGCGGCTTCGGTACGCGGCAGGCCGAGGCCGGCTGGCCGGATCGGCGGCAAGGGAAACGCTCGCTGGGCGGCGCGCGGCGCCGCCGGCTGCGCCGTGGGCTTGATGTCGAGCGGCTGGGCGAAGACCGGGCCCGACGCCAGCGCGAGCGCCAGGGCGGCGGCTGCGAGGGCTGGCATGGGCGAGAAATTGGTCATGGAGCTCGGATGTCCGGTTGGCGGCCTTCTGGCGGAATATCGTGCCGCCACAGCTGGCGGGCAAGGGTTCAACGCGTCAGTGGGCGGAGAAGTTGCACCGGGGTGATGGCATTTTCAGGACCGGTTTCGCGCCACTTGGCCGCGCCCGCCCGTCAGTCCTCGTCTTCTCTTGCTCTTCCGGCTTCGACGAGAATCTCGCGTTTGCCGGCGTGGTTTGCCGGTCCGACGATGCCTTCGTTCTCCATCCGCTCCATGATCGAGGCGGCGCGGTTGTAGCCGATCTGCAGGCGGCGCTGGATGTAGGAGGTCGAGGCCTTCTTGTCGCGCAGCACGACCGCCACCGCCTGCTCATAGGGATCGT
>NZ_NBDP01000018.1 GCF_004123845.1 Allobosea sp. Tri-44
AAAGCCAAAGCTCGTCGCCATCATCGCGACGGCCCGAAAACTCGTCACGATCCTCAATGCCGTCATCCGGGACCAACAACCATGGCGCGAACAAGACGCTTGACCACCAAGACAGTCGCTCACCCCTACCCCTCTCCTTCCAGGAGAGGGGATCCCGCGCCTGCTTTTACAGCGGCAAACACGCCTGCTCCAACCAGGCTTTAGCCTCGCCCTCGACCAGCGGCGCGAGATTGCTCCAGACCTGCGCGTGATAGGCGTTGATCCAGGCGAGTTCGCCCTCATCGAGCAATGAGAGATCGATCAGCGCCTGCTCATAGGGGCACCAGGTCACCGTCTCGAAGCCGTACATGGTGCGCTCGGCGCCGGGGATCTGGCGCTCCTCGACGATGATCAGGTTCTCGATGCGGATGCCGTAGGCGCCCTCCTTGTAGTAGCCGGGCTCGTTCGAGAGGATCATGCCGGGCTCCAGCGGCGTGGTGCCGAGCTTGGAGAGGCGCTGCGGCCCCTCGTGCACCGAGAGATAGCTGCCGACGCCATGGCCGGTGCCATGGTCGAAATCGAGCCCGGCCTGCCAGAGCGGGGCACGGGCGAAGGCGTCGAGCTGGGCGCCGGACGTCCCTTTTGGAAAGACGGCACGCGAGATCGCGAGATGGCCCTTGAGCACGCGGGTGTAGCGGTCGCGCATCTCGGCCGTCGGCTCGCCGACCGCCATGGTCCGGGTGATGTCGGTGGTGCCGTCCTCGTATTGCCCGCCGGAATCGACCAGGAAGATGCCGGGCTCGATCCGGCGATTGCTCGCTTCGGTGACGCGGTAATGCGGCAGCGCCGCATTCGGGCCGGCGCCGGCGATGGTGATGAAGGAGACGTCGCGCAATTCGCCGGTCTTCAGCCGTTCGGCTTCGAGCGCGGCGACGGCATCGATTTCGGTCAGCCCGCCCTTGGGCGCCTCGCGCGCCAGCCAGGACAGGAAGCGGACGATGGCGGCGCCGTCGCGCAAATGCGCCTGCCGGCTGCCGTTCAGTTCGGCCTCGTTCTTCCTGGCCTTCATCAGGGCGATCGGGTCGACGCCAGCGTCCGGCGTGCCGCCGGCATCCTGGATCAGCATCGCGAGCGCCGAGGCTGCCGTGCTGGAATCGAGCCGGACCTTGGCCTTGGCCGCGCCGAGCGCCTTGAGCTGCTGTTCGAGCGCCTGCGGCGGGGCGATCTCGCCGAGCGCGCCGATGGCGTCGCCGGCCTCGTTGGTGATCTTCTCCGGCGCGAGGAAGACTGTCGGCCGGCCTTCGCGCGGCACGATGGCATAGCCGAGCGGCAGCGGCGTGTGCTCGACATCGCCGCCGCGGATGTTGAAGGTCCAGGCCAGCGCATGCGGGTCGGAGAGGACGAGCGCGTCGACCTTGGCCTTGGCGAGTTCCTTCTGGATGCGGGCGAGTTTGTCGGCGCTGCTCTCGCCGGCATAGGCGGCCGGATGCGCCTTGACCGCGGCGGTCGGCGGGGCAGGGCGGTCGCTCCAGAGCGCATCGATCGGGTTTGGCGTCACCGGTACGAGCATGCCGCCGGCTGCGGCGACGGCCTTCTCCAGCTTGGCGACGCCGTCGACGGTGTGGAGCCAGGGATCGTAGCCGAGCTTGCCGCCGGCCGGCAGGTTGGCCTCGACCCATTTGTCGAGCGGCGTCTCTTCCATCTTGGTCGGCGTCACCACCGCCGTATCGGTCTGCGCCGCCGACTGGATGGTGTAGCGGCCGTCGACGATCAGGGCCGCCTTATCTGCGAGCACGATGGCGTTGCCGGCCGAGCCGGTGAAGCCGGTGAGCCAGGCGAGGCGGGCCATATGGGCGGGGACATATTCGCCCTGGTGCTCATCGGCGCGCGGGATGATGAAGCCGTCGAGCCCCTGCCTGGCCAGGGCAGCGCGCAAGGCTGCGACGCGGGGCGCGACCTGCGACGGGTCGCTTGGCTCTAAGAAGGACTGGAAGCGGCAGGCGGTTTTCGATCGCGATTCGGTCATGTCGGGCTCTGAGGCTGGATTTCGGCCATGCTCGCCTCGGCGCCCCTGAAAGGCCAGTGCAAAACTGCCGTTTCGCCCCTGCTTTCGAAGCAGGCGCACATTGGCTCGCATTTGAGCGGGTTGCCTCTTGGCTATGCGAATTGCGCAGTCGTTAACAGTTTTTTGTTTCCGTTATGCGTTTCATGCATGTTGTGCATATGCGAACGTATCTTCTCGCAAGTGCGAAGAGGGCCCATTTTAGTCGCATAAGAGAACGAGGAAGCGACCGGGACTGTCCTTCGTGATCTGAGGAGAGACCCTATGACTTATGTGCTGAATTCCACCGATGTCCTTCCGGCCGCGACCCGCGCCGAGGCGACGGAAACCAAGACCGCCGGCCAGGGCTTCTGGCAGCGCCTCTATGCCGCGATGATCGAGAGCCGCCGCCGTTCCGCCCTGCGTGAGCTGCGCGCCCATAGCTATCTGGTGCGCGAGAGCGAGCTGGTGCTCGGCGGCTTCCCGGCGACGACGCTGAAAAGCGACGCCGAGCTGCCTTTCAACCGCTGAACGTCAAGCGCCGCAGGCCGCCAAAAGCGCCGCGCGCATCGAAAAAGGAACCAAAATCATGATCGCCATCATCAAGCACGCCTATGACGCCGTCGTCGACGCCGCCAAGTTCGCCGCCGCCGTCTGGCACGATGCCCGCGCCATGCAGGCGCAGGCCGAAGAGAAGTACGGCCACCTCGGCTTCTAAGCGGACATGGTGGCGAGACCCGCCGCCGTTCGCGAGAAGCAGTAGGCCTAGTAGAGGCGGCGCGGCCTGACGGCTGCGCCGCCTCTTTTCATGACCAAAGTCGCCCAGCCCTCCCGCGAGGTGCGCTGCGCCAGCGCCAACCCCTGATGGCGATAGGCCGAGACCACGCCGGCGACGTCCATCTCCAGCAATCCCGAGAGGATCACCGTGCCGTCATCCGACAAAGCGCGGGCGATCGCGGGCGCGAGCTTGCGCAGTGGGCCGGCGAGGATATTGGCGAAGATCAGGTCGAAATGACGCGGCCGGTTCGCCTTGGCGTGGCACAGGCCCGGCGCGACATAGAGGTCGAGCGCCTGCGGCGCGTGGTTGATCCTTGCATTGTGGGCGGAAACCTCAATCGCGATCGCGTCGATATCGCCGGCGACGACCTTGCGCTTGACCTGCTTGGCGAGCGCCAGCGCGAGGATGCCGGTACCGGTGCCGACATCGATGGCGTTGCGCGGCCGGCGCTTCTTCAATTCGGCGTCGAGCGCGAGCAGGCAGCCGGCGGTGGTGCCATGATGGCCGGTGCCGAAGGCGAGCGCCGCCGCGATCTCGATGGCGACATCGTTGATGCGCACCGCTTCGCGATCATGCGAACCGTGGACGAGGACGCGCCCGGCCCGCACCGGCTGCAGGCCTTCGAGGCTGGCTGCGACCCAGTCCTTCTGGTTGACCGTGGTGAAGGGCGTGGAATCGATGCTGTCGCCGACGATCGGGCGCAGCATGTCGCGAACCGCGTCCTCGTCCGGGTGCGTCGCGAAGTAGATCTCGACTTTCCATGGGGCGTTGAGCGAGAGCGTGGTGACGCCGGTCTCGACCTCGAAGGCCGAGACGGCGGTCTCGGTCGGGTCGAAGACCTCGCCGAGCAGCTCGGTCAAGGCTCGCGCCTTGTCGCCGCTGGTTTCGAGTTCGAGGACGGTCGCGACCGTCGATGGCAAGAGGCCTTCGCGCATGGCGGGGAATTAGCAGGGTGACGGCGGCTTGTCATTCGGTTGCCGCCGCCGTCATTGCGAGGAGCGCAGCGACGAAGCAATCCAGGCGTGGCAGAGCTCTACGCTTCCTGGATTGCTTCGCTGCGCTCGCAATGACGGCAGGTGTCAGCCGTGCTGCGCGTTCAGCTGGGCGAAGACCGCGGCGATCTGGCCGTTCTCGGCGGCGAAGCGCAGCGGCTTGCAGCGCTCGACGATGATCTCGCCGGATTCCGGCTGGCTTTCGAGCAGCGACATCACCTCGGCGGTGAATTCCGCCAGCGGCATCGCCATGGGATCGACCGCCTGTTGCGGGCCGAGCAGTTCGGTCTGGACGTAAGGCGGTGCGATCTCGATGACCTCGACCGATGTAGTCTTGAGCTGTTCGCGCAGCGCCATCGACCAGGAATGGATTGCCGCCTTGCTGGCGCTGTAGGTCGGCGTCGTCGCCAGCGGTACGAAGGCGAGGCCGGATGAGACGGTCAGGATCGCCGCGCGCTTCTGCTTGAGCAGATGCGGCAGCAACGCCGAAGTGAGCCGGATCGGCCCGAGCAGGTTGGTCGCGATCGTTTCCTCGGCGGTGGCGAGGACATCGCCAGCCGCGACGGCCTCGCTGCGCATGATGCCGGCATTGTGGATGACGACGTTCAGCGCCGGGAAGCTCTCGACCGCCTGCCTGGCGAAGGCCGCGACATCGTCCTTGTCCTGGATGTCGAGCAGGAGCGCTTCCATGCCCGGATTGGCTGATGTCACCTCGTTGAGCAGCGTCTCGCGCCGGCCGGCGATGACGACCTGGTTGCCGGCCTTGTGCAGGGCCTCGGCCAGCGCCCGGCCGATGCCGGAGCCGCCGCCGGTGATGAGGATGGTGTTGCCGGTGATGTTCATCGCAAATCCCTTTCCTGGTTGCGGAACATCAGCTGGCGTCGATACTCTTCAACGGAAAGAAGGCGCCCGAAAGTTCGATACGCACCAAAAGGAGAGTGTCGCAATGCATGCGATCCGCGAGGCGATGGCGACCATGCACAAGCGCAGCGAGGAGATCCCGCCGGTCTCGAAGGCGGTCGAATCGCTGGTGCGCCAGGTGATCGCGCAGGTCGCCGACAAGTGGACGATGCTGGTACTGGAGGCGCTGGAGGAGCACGGCACGCTGCGCTTCACCGAATGCGGGCGGATCGTAGGCGGCATCAGCCAGAAGATGCTGACCAAGACGCTGCGCGAGATGGAGCGCGATGGGCTGGTGGTCCGGACCGTCCATCCGGTGATCCCACCGCATGTCGACTACACGCTGACCGAGCTCGGCCGCGAGCTCAGCGCTGCGTTCTGCGGCGTCTGGACCTGGGCTGAGACCTATTACGGTGAGGTCTCGGCGGCGCGGCGGGCGTTCCGGGAGCGGGAGGAGGGGGCGTAAACCACCCTCTACTCATGTGAGCCCTCATCCTGAGGAGCGCCGTAGGCGCGTCTCGAAGGATGCTCCAGCTGGTTCCGGAGCCCTCTGAAGCATCCTTCGAGACGCGACCCTTGCGGGATCGCTCCTCAGGATGAGGGCTGAGTGGGCTATTCCGCAGCGGGCTGAAAAGCGAGCTGCGGCGCCGGAATGAGCGCGATCGCATGGGTGATCATATCGGCTGCAACTTCGGGATCGGTCTTCAACTCGCTCGGCGTGCGGGCGCGCGGGATCGCCTTGCCGTCCTCGACCATCGACTCGATCCAGAGTGCCAGAGCTTCCGGCGCATTCGCCATCGCTTGGTCCAGCGTGTCGCCGGCTGAGAAGCAGCCGGGTAGGTCCGGGAACCAGACACCGACGGCATGGTCGGGGCCGGCATCCTCGATGATGGCAACGTAATGGGTCATCTCAATCGCGCGGCCAGCCTGCCTGCTTATAGATCTTCAGCACGAGACCGGGTCCGAGGGCCTTCTTCGGATGCGGCACTGAGATATTGTCACGTACGCCGGACTTTTTGAAGACATGGTGTGAGCCGGCAACGCGCACGCATTCCCAGCCCTCGCGTTCGAGGCGACGAATGATGTCGGCGCTGTTGTTGAGCATCGGAACCTGCTGATTCGCATCGGACCCGATCCATATATCTTCAAACTCGGCTGAACTTAACAATGTTCCTGTTTTGTTCAAGGGAATAACGGGGTTGTCCCCGATCTCCGCTGCTTCCGTGAGTTTTATCCCGCCTTCTGCACGAAACTATCCAGCACCATCTTCCGACCAGCCTTGTCGAAATCGACGGTCAGCTTGTTGCCGTCGACACTCGCCACCGAGCCGGGGCCGAACTTGACGTGGAAGACACGGGCGCCGAGGTCGAAGGCGGAGGTGCCGGTCGATTTCGCCGTTAGCTCGCCCTCGATCAGCATGGGGCCGCGCTGGCGGCTGCCAAAGCCGGTTCCCTGGCCGAAGCCGCGCTGTCCGGCGTCGGAGAAACCCGAGCCGCCGCCAGAGTTGAACTTGGCCTTGTTCTCCTGCGCGCGCTGCCAGCCCGGTGTCTGGTATGACGAGCCGAAGCTTTCCATGCGTTCGAAGCGCGAGGCGCCGTAGCCGCCCTGGCTGTAGGCGGTGGGCGCCTGGACGACCTCGACATGCTCCTCCGGTAATTCGTCGATGAAGCGCGAGGGCAGGCTCGACTGCCAGAGGCCATGGATGCGGCGGTTCGAGGCGAAGAACAGTTTCAGCCGCTTGCGGGCTCGGGTCAGGCCGACATGGGCGAGGCGGCGCTCCTCTTCCAAGCCAGCGCGGCCATTCTCGTCGAGAGCGCGCTGGCTCGGGAAGAGCCCTTCCTCCCAGCCGGGCAGGAAGACGGTGTCGAATTCCAGCCCCTTGGCGGCGTGCAGCGTCATGATCGAGACGCGGGCACCGCCATCGCCGCTATCGGCGTCCATCACCAGCGAGACGTGTTCGAGGAAGGCTGGCAGATCGGGGAACTCGTCGAGCGAGCGCACCAGTTCCTTCAGGTTCTCCAGCCGACCGGCGGCGTCGGCCGAGCGGTCCTTCTGCCACATCTCGGTGTAGCCGCTTTCCTCCAGCACCAGCTCGGCGAGCTCGCCCTGCGGCATGGCTTCGGCACGTCCAGACCAGCGGGCGAAGGCCTCGACCAACTCGCGCAGGGAGGTGCGGGCCTTGGGCTTCAGTTCGTCGCTCTCGACCACGGCCCTGGCCGACTGCAGCAGCGAGAGACCGGTCGCCCGCGCATGGTTGTGCAGGATCTGGATCGTGGCGTCGCCCAGCCCGCGCTTGGGCACGTTGACGATGCGCTCGAAAGCGAGGTCGTCGGTCGGCGAGACCACACAGCGCAGATAGGCCATGGCGTCGCGGATCTCGGCGCGCTCGTAGAAGCGCGGGCCGCCGATGACGCGATACGGGACACCGACATGGACGAATCGCTCCTCGATCTCGCGCATCTGCGCGGAGATGCGCACGAGGATGGCGACCTCGGCGAGGTTCTCGCCCTTGGACTGCATCGCCTCGACCTCGTCGGAGATCAGGCGGGCTTCCTCCTGGCTGTCCCAGGCGCCGGTGATGGTGACCTTCTCGCCAGGCTCGTCCTCGGTGCGCAGCGTCTTGCCGAGGCGGCCCTCATTGCGGGCGATCAGCTTCGAGGCGGTCGCGAGAATATGGCCGGTCGAGCGGTAATTGCGTTCGAGCCGGACCACGGTCGCGCCGGGAAAATCGTGCTCGAAGCGCAGGATGTTGTCGACCTCGGCGCCGCGCCAGCCATAGATCGACTGGTCGTCGTCGCCGACGCAGGCGATGTTGCGGCGTCCCTGGGCGAGCAGGCGCAGCCAGAGATATTGGGCGACGTTGGTGTCCTGGTACTCGTCAACGAGGATGTAGCGGAAGCGCTCGTGATAGCTCGCGAGCACGTCGGGATGCTCGCGGAACAGCGTCAGGCAGTGCAGCAGGAGATCGCCGAAATCGACGGCGTTCAGGGTTTTCAGCCGGTCCTGATAGGCGGCGTAAAGCTTGCCGCCCTTGCCGGCCGCGAAGACGCCAGCCTCGCCCGGCGGCACGTCCTTGGGCGCAAGGCCGCGGTTCTTCCATGAGTCGATGAAGCCGGCCAGCATCCGGCCCGGCCAGCGCTTTTCGTCGATGCCTTCGGCCTGGATCACCTGCTTCATCAGACGGATCTGGTCGTCGGTGTCGAGGATGGTGAAGTCGGAGCGCAGGTCGAGCAATTCGGCATGGCGGCGCAGCAGCTTGGCCGAGATCGAGTGGAAGGTGCCGAGCCAGGGCATGCCCTCGGCGACCGGGCCGACCAGATGGGCGACGCGCTCCTTCATCTCGCGCGCCGCCTTGTTGGTGAAGGTCACCGACAGGATCTGCGAGGGGAAGGCGCGGTTCGTCGCGATCAGATGGGCGATGCGGGTGGTCAGCACGCGGGTCTTGCCGGTGCCGGCGCCGGCCAAGACCAGCACGGGGCCGTCGGTGGCCTCGACCGCCAGGCGCTGCTCCGGATTGAGCCCTTGCAGATAGCCGGCCGCCGGCTGCGCCGCCGCGCGCGATGCGAGGCCGCCGGGGCGGGGCAGGGGGGCGGAGGTGGTGTGGTCTGACACTGGTTTGGTTTGGGCCCGGCTTGCGTGATCGTGATTCGTTCACGGTCAATATAGGGAAGGCTCCGGCCGATTGCTCCCTCGCCGATCGGCGTATCGCTCCGCATGCGAGCGGGCCTCACCGACTTCGACAAGCGATAGCGTCCGGCTGCTTTTCCCGTTGCGTCCATTCGGGCAGGCATGCAATCGATGGTTGATGCCGTAAGGGGAGGTAACGATGATATTCAGAACGAATTTGATCGAGCGTCTCAATCGGGAATGGAATTTCTTCGGGAAAGACGAAGGAAAGAACGATAAATTCGTCGACGGCAAGCGGAAGGAGACCGTTGTCCCATACAGGGACCGCGTGGGTGACTATTGGCTAAGCATACCGACTGCGCAGTACAATTCTCTAGTGGCCAAATACGCGAAAAGCTACGGCAAGCTCGACGGTTCGATCGACATTGCGTGGTCGGCCGCCTTCATTTCCTACTGCATGCAGGCTGCCGGAGCCGGCAAGCAATTCCCCTATGACAGCGGCCATCAGAACTGGATGAAGCTATCGATCAAAAACCGCCTTGCCGACAAGCTGTCGGCGCCGTTGGTCGGGTATCGCGTCGACGAGTTCCCGCTCGAAGTCGGCGACCTGATCGGCGCGCCGCGCGAAGAGTTCAAGAACCTGACCTATGACCAGATACCGACCGCCGGCTGGTTCAAGAGTCATTCGGACGTGATCGTCGAAATCAACAAGCCCAAGAAGCGCGCCTATGTCATCGGCGGCAATGTCGGGCAGAGCGTTTCGAAGGTCGAGATCAAGATCGACGCCGATGGTCGTCTCGCCGACACGCAGCGGAATTGGGTCGTCCACATCCGCAACAATATCAAGACCAGCGACGTGCCCGTGGCTCTGACGGCAGAGGCCAAGGCTGGCGCCATGGTCGGCTGATCCGTCCGAGTTTGCCGGATTGTCGCGTCGGGTCTTCCGAGACGGTTGCGGGACCGTTCTGCCACCATCATTCAACATCGCCATCGACGGTATGCCCGGGCGGCCGTCATCGGTGGCGGGTTCGCAATTGCGGCGCGCCGGCTTAGTCTGGGGCAGATGGGAAGGGCGGTTCGCGGATCGGAAGGAAGGCCATGGCCCAGGCATCGCACGCTCATCAGGTCACCAACCAGGTGCCGCCGCTGGCCGATTACGACGCCTATGCCGCCGATCCGGTGCTGAAGGCGGTGATCGCCGCCTTCGACGCCGGCTGGGCCGATGAGCGGCTGCACGAGGCGGGGCGGACGGTCGGGGCGGCCGAGACGATCGAGATGGCGCGGCTCGCCAACCGGCATGGGCCGGAATTGCGCAGCCATGACCGCTTCGGCAACCGGCTCGATGAGATCGAGTTCCACCCGGCCTGGCACGCGCTGATGACCCGCGCCATCGGCCAGGAGACGCATGCGCTCGCCTGGAACCGGCCGGGACCGGGGGCGCAGGTGGCGCGGGCCGCCCTGCAATATCTCTGGTATGGCTGCGAGAGCGGCATCTGCTGCCCGATCTCGATGACCTATTCGGCGATCCCGGTGCTGAAGCAGGACCGAGCGCGCTGGGCCGAATGGGGCGCGCTGATCTCCTCGAAGACTTACGACAAGCGCCAAGGGCCTGCCGCGGGCAAGCTAGGGGCGACCGTCGGCATGGCGATGACCGAGACGCAGGGCGGCTCGGACCTCAGGCAGACCCAGACCATCGCCTATGACAATCGCGACGGCACCTATTCGCTGCATGGGCATAAATGGTTCTTCTCGGTGCCGCATTCCGACCTCTTCCTGACGCTGGCGCGCAATGAGGAGGGCATTTCCTGCTTCGTCGTGCCGGGCTGGCGGCCGGATGGTGAGCGCAATGGCATCGCGATCCAGCGCCTCAAGGACAAATGCGGCAACCGCTCGAACGCCTCCTCCGAGGTCGAGTTCAGGGGCGCGATCGGCCACATGCTCGGCGATCCCGGCAGGGGCCTGCGCACCGGCCTGTCGATGAACCACAATACGCGGCTCGATATCGCTGCGGCCTCGGCCGGGCTGATGCGGCAGGCGGTGATGCTCGCCGGCCATCATGCACAGCATCGCACCGCTTTCCAGCGCCAGCTGATCGATCAGCCGATCATGCAGAACGTCCTCGCGGATCTTGCCATCGAGGCGGAAGCCGCGGCCTGGCTCGCCTTCCGGCTCTTCGCCGCCGTCGACCGACAAGAGCAGTCGGAGAGCGAGAAGCTTCTGGCCCGGATCGGCGCGCCGCTGGCGAAATACTGGGTGGCCAAGCGCACGCCCGCCGTCGTGGTCGAGGCGCTGGAATGCCATGGCGGCAACGGCTTCATCGAGGAGAATCCGATGGCGCGGCACTATCGCGAGGCGCCGCTCAACTCGGTCTGGGAAGGTTCGGGCAACGTCATCTGCCTCGACGTGTTGCGCTCGCTCGAACGCGAGCCGGGTTCGCTGCAGGCGCTGCGCGCCGAGTTCCATGCGGTTTCAGGGCAGGACCGGCGCTATGACGCGGCGGTGCAGGCGCTGGACAACGACCTGCACGAGCTCATCCGTCATGAAGGCCAGGCACGCCTGCTGACCGAGCGGCTGGCGCTGATGCTGCAGGGCGCACTGCTGATCCGCCACGCGCCGCATGCGGTTGCCGACGCCTTTGTCGCGACGCGGCTCGGCGGGCATTGGTCGGGCCACTTCGGCGACCTGCCGCTGGCGGTCGATGCCGCGACGCTGGCGAGAAGGGCCGTGCCTGAGGTTTGAGGCTCGGACAGCGCGGGGGAACCCTCTCCTGGAAGGAGAGGGCAGGGTGAGGTGTAGGCCCTGTGACCAGTTCCGCGAGCGCCGACTGCGCGGTCGGGTTCAGGCCAACATTTCCAGTCCGAACACCTCACCCCTGCCCCTCTCCTTCCAGGAGAGGGGTTCCACGCGCTTCACTTCCTCTGAACGAGCGCGCTCAACCCGCTTCCGCCTCGAAATCCATCGCGACGCCGTTGATGCAGTACCGCAGGCCGGAGGGCGGTGGGCCGTCGGGGAAGACGTGGCCGAGATGGCCGCCGCAATTGGCGCAGTGGACCTCGACCCGGCGCATGCCGAAGCTGCCGTCCTCGCTCTCCTCGACTGCGCCCTCGAGCGGCTGGTCGAAGCTCGGCCAGCCGGTGCCGCTCTCGAATTTCTTGTGCGACCTGAACAGCTTCTGGCCGCAGCCGGCGCAGGAGAAGGTGCCAGCGCGCTTCTCGAAATTCAGCGCGCAGGAGCCGGCCCGCTCGGTGCCGTGGCCGCGCAGGACGCGGTACTGCTCCGCCGTCAGCTTCTCGCGCCACTCGGCATCGCTGAGCTGGAAGGGGAAGTCGCGCTCCGGCTTTTCGGTTTTGGCAAACAGATCCATCAGGCCCATGCGAGGCTCCTTTGCGCTGTCTTGTCGGGATTGTCGCGCAGGATATGGGGATTTGTCTTCCTGATTTCATCCTCACGCAACGCGGCCTGTTTCACGTTTGCGTTCGGCAGCGACCAGTCTCTTCTCGGCCCGCCTGCCGCGTCACCCAACCGTCACGCGACTCCTCTAGTCGGCTCGCCATCGCAACGGGCGCAGACGAGGGGCCTCGTGACGCAGACGATCCGCGCGGTAAAGCGCACGACCAATCTCGGCCTGACCACCGCTGTTCATCGCAGCAAGCCTCTTTCGCGTGCCGGCCTGCTCGAACGGATGTTCACGCTCGCCTTCTCCGGCCTGGTCTATCCGCAGATCTGGGAAGACCCGGTCGTGGACATGGAGGCGCTGGCGCTGCAGCCCGACGACCATCTCGTCGCGATCGCTTCCGGCTCCTGCAACATCCTCTCCTATCTCACCGCCGATCCGGCGAAGATCAGTGCGATCGACCTCAACGGCGCCCATATCGCGCTCGGGCATCTCAAGCTCGCAGCGCTGGCCGAGATCGACGATCACGCGATTTTCCGCCGCTTCTTCGGGCAGGCGCAATCGAAGGCCAATGTCGAGACCTATGACCAACTGATCGCGCCGCGGCTCGACGCGGTCAGCCGGGCTTATTGGGAGGGGCGCAACCTCGTCGGCCGACGCCGGATCGAACTTTTCGCCCGCAATTTCTATCGCTATGGCCTGCTCGGCCGCTTCATCGGCACAGGGCATTTCCTCGCCCGACGGCTCGGCTGCGATCCCAAGGTGATGCTGCAGGCAAAGACGATGGAGGAGCAGCGGGCACTGTTCGAGCGGCATCTGGCGCCGGTCTTCGACAAGAAGCTGGTGCGCTGGCTGGTGCGCCAGCCGGCCTCGCTCTACGGGCTCGGCATCCCGCCGGCGCAGTACAAGGCGCTCGCCGCTGATGGCGATGCCGGCATCCGCGGGGTCCTGCGCCACCGGCTGGAGCGGCTCGCCTGCGGCTTCGACCTCAAGACCAATTATTTCGCCTGGCAGGCCTTCGGGCGCAGCTACGGGCCGGAGCCGGATGCGGCGGTACCGCCCTATCTGGAGAGTGCCAATTTCGAGACGGTGAAGGCCCGCGCCGGTCGCGTTGCCTATCATCAGAGCGCGATCACCGCCTTCCTCGAACAGCAGCCGGCCGAGAGCTGCAACGGCTTCGTGCTGCTCGATGCGCAGGATTGGATGAACGATTCCGAGCTTACGGCTTTGTGGACGCAGATCACCCGCAGCGCTGCGCCGGGCGCACGGGTGATCTTCCGCACCGCCGCCGATGAGCGGCTACTGCCCGGCCGGGTGCCGGAGGCGATCCTGTCGCAATGGCACTATGACGAGGCGCGCAGCCGCGAACTCGGTGCCCGCGACCGCTCCTCTATCTACGGCGCCTTCCATCTCTATCTCCGCAGGACGGCCGCGTGAGCGCGGTCGAGGGCAGGCAGGATGCCGCCGGTCTGATGGACCGGATGTACCGCTTCCAGCGGCACATCTACGACGCGACCCGGAAGTTCTATTTGCTCGGCCGCGACGGGCTGATCGCCGGGTTGAAGCCGCCGCTGGGCGGGGCCGTGCTGGAGATCGGCTGTGGCACCGGGCGCAACCTGATCAAGATCGCCCAGCGCTACCCCCATACGCTCTGTTACGGGCTCGACGTCTCTGAGGAGATGTTGCGCACGGCGCGTGAGCAGGTGGCGAAGGCCGGGCTGTCCGAGCGCATCGTACTGGCACAGGCCGACGCGACGAGTTTCGACCCGCAGGCGCTGTTCGGCCGCGCCGGCTTCGAACGGGTGGTGATCTCCTATGCGCTCTCGATGATCCCGCCCTGGCGCGAGGCGCTCGCCGAGGCGCTGCGCGTCGTCGCGCCGGGCGGCTCGCTGCACATCGTCGATTTCGGCGATCAGGCGCATCTGCCCGGCCCGTTCAAGGCGGTGCTCAACCGCTGGCTGGCGCTGTTCCACGTCACACCGCGCAAGGATTTCGATGCGGTCTTGACCGAGCTCTGCGCCGAGGCCGGCGTCATCGGCGGCACCACGCGGTTGTTTGGCGGATATAGCGTGCAGGCCGTGGCGATCAGGCCGGCTTGAGCGCCGGGGCTGGACGCCGGCGCTGCCGCGCTGCTACGCCAGCAGGATGAGCGAGACCGCCGACCGTGACGAGAGCAGCGACGGACCTCCTTCGTTGCGCGATCGGCTTCGGCAGCTCTATCACGGGTGGACCCCGGCGGCGCTGCGCTTCCAGGTCGCGACGCTGATCGTCGACCTCCTGATCATCGGCTTCTTCATCGCAACGCCGCTGCTGCGCGATCGGCCGGAATTCCTCTGGCTCGACTATGCGGTCGCTGCAATCGTCGCCGCCGAGATCGCCGCGCGCTTCCTCGCTTCTTCGAACATGCTGCGGCTGCTGCGGCAGCCCACCATGCTGCTCGACCTCTTCATCCTGGCGACGCTGCTGGCGCCGCAATGGCTGGAGAATTTCGGCTTCCTGCGAATCCTGAGGCTCTGGTCGCTGTCGCAGCGCGGGTTGATCTGGGCGCAGCTGCGGCAGACGCGTTTCCGCGACTGGGAGGACGTCGCCAAGGCTCTGGTCAACCTCGCGACCTTCCTCTTCGTCGTCAGCGGCTTCGTCTACACCTTCTTCTTCATGAGCCGGCCCGGGCTCGAGGGCTATGTCGAGGCCCTCTATTTCACCGTCGCGACGGTGACGACGACCGGTTTCGGCGACATCACCCTGCCTGGGATCGCCGGCAAGCTGACCTCGATCGTGGTGATGATCATCGGCATCTCGCTGTTCGTGCGGCTGGCGCAGGCTGTCTTCCGGCCGCACAAGGTGACCTTCCCCTGTCCGGAATGTGCCCTGCAGCGCCACGAGCCCGATGCCGTGCACTGCAAGGCCTGCGGCCACCTCTTGAAGATACCGGACGACGACGAATAAGCGGCCGGCGTTGGTTCGGCAGCCTCGATGCCCGGCGGAAGAGGGGTGCTGACACGAGCGAACCACCTCGACGCCTAGAGGGATGTTCGGCCTTCCCGTCAGATTGGGAGCTATAGAGCAGCGATGGCGCCGGTTAAGGTCGATCCTGAAAAGGTGCGAGAATTCGAGGATGCCTCAAGTTTCTACGCGTGGCTTGGCGAGCACCATGCCCATGCGGACGAAGTCTGGATCAAGATCCACAAGCTCTCGTCGGGCTTGCCGTCGATCACGCCCAAGGAAGCGATCGACGTCGTGCTCTGCTGGGGCTGGATC
The DNA here is from genome assembly GCF_004123845.1 of Allobosea sp. Tri-44. Classification (GTDB taxonomy): domain Bacteria; phylum Pseudomonadota; class Alphaproteobacteria; order Rhizobiales; family Beijerinckiaceae; genus Allobosea. Next base: position 14,970 of record NZ_NBDP01000018.1, read on the forward strand.
GATGGCGTCAAGAAGGGGCTCGACGAGCGGAGCTATCTGCAACGCTACACGCCGAGGACCACCAAGAGCATCTGGAGCCAGATCAATGTCGACAATGTCGCCCGTCTGATCACAGAAGGGCGAATGACCGCTCATGGCCTGGAACAAGCCGATGCAGCCAAGGCCGACGGCCGATGGGCCCGCGCCTATGGCGCCGGCCGGAACATGAAGATCCCTGACGATTTTCAAGCTGCGATCGATGCCGAGCCCTTGGCGAAGGCGATGCTCGCCAGGCTGAGCGAACAGAACCGCTTTGCGCTCGCCTTCCGCGTCCACAATCTCAAGACGGAAGCCGCCAGACAGAGAAAGATCGCGGCCTTCGTCGAGATGCTGAAGCGCGGCGAGACAATCTATCCGCAGCGCCAGGTCCCGGGTGGGACTGCAAATCCGGCCTAGTGCCGCGTCTCGGTCTCGCGTTCGGCCTCCGGCGCGCCGAGCGTGATCGCGCTCTTCTCCGGCATGCCGATCATCCGGCCGACCGTGGCCGGGCGGGGCATCTGCGCATGCGCCGCCTTCATGATCGCGAGATTGGCGAGGATGTCGGCGGGGAAGGGCGTGACCTTGCGGTTGGTCATGTCGACATGCAGGGAGAGGTTCTCGGAGGTCGCGGCGAGCCAGCCTTCGCTGGCATGGCGCATTTCGAGATAGTAGTGCAGGCGCTTGTCATCGAAGGCGATGAGTTGCGCGGTGACGCGAACCATGTCGCCTTCCGTCAATTCGCGCTTGTAGAGCACATGGCATTCGGCGGCGAAGAACGAGGCCTTTCGGGCCTCGATATAGTCCTGGTTGAGGCCGACCAGCGCAAAGACCTCGTCGACCGCACGGTCGAACAGGACATGGTAATAGGCCATGTTGAGATGGCCGTTATAGTCGATCCATTGCGGCTCGACCCGCATCGGGGACGAGACGAAGGGAGCGAAGAACAGGGCGGTCGTGCGAATTTCGTTCGGCATCGGCGCCTCCTTTCGTCCTTTGTCTCGTCGATGCGTGGGCGGCTCTGCGCCGCAGGCTCTTGCCGGCGCGGAAACGGCGCGTGAAAACAACACAAGCCGCTACTCCAGGGCCGAACCATTCCAGACTAGGCGAAGTTCTCCAGCCATGACAATGCCTTCAACCGTTTCAGTGCCTCAGCCCACCTCTGCTCGTACTGCAGAGCTGCCGCCGTCGTCGCAGGCCATCGCTGCATTGACGCAGGAACTCGCGGCGCTGTTCGGCAACCGGCTCGTCACCAGCCTCGCGGTCCGGCAGCAGCATGGCCATACGCTGACCTGGATCCCGAACCAGCCACCGGATGCAGTCGTCTATCCCGAGAGCACCGAAGAGGTGGCCTCGATTGTGAAACTCTGCGCCGGATACGGGGTTCCCGTCATCGCTTTCGGCACGGGAACGTCGCTTGAGGGGCATGTCAACGCGCCCTTCGGCGGCGTGTGCATCGACATGTCGCAGATGAAGCGCGTGCTTGCCGTCCATGCCGAGGACCTCGACTGCACGGTCGAGGCCGGCGTCACCCGCAAGGAGCTGAACGAGCATCTGCGCGACCAGGGCCTGTTCTTCCCGATCGATCCCGGTGCGGATGCCTCGATCGGCGGCATGGCGGCGACGCGCGCCTCTGGCACCAATGCCGTTCGCTACGGCACGATGAAGGACAATGTCATCGCGCTGACCGCGGTGATGGCCGATGGCGCGATCGTCAAGACTGCGAGCCGGGCGCGCAAATCCTCGGCCGGCTACGATCTCACCCGCCTTCTCGTCGGTTCGGAAGGCACGCTCGGCATCATTACCGAGGTGACGCTGAAGCTGCACGGCATTCCCGAGGCGGTCTCGGCCGGCGTCTGCTCCTTCCCCTCGGTGAAGGCGGCCTGCGATACGACGATCATGACGATCCAGTCCGGCCTGCCGATAGCGCGGATCGAGCTGGTCGACGATGTGATGATGCGCGGCGTCAACCTGCACTCCAAGCTCGGCCTGCCGGAGACGACGATGCTGTTCGTCGAGTTCCACGGCTCGGAAGAGGGCGTGAATGAACAGGCCGAGCGCTTCGGCGAGATTGCAGCGGAGTTCGGCGGCGGCGCGTTCGACTGGGCGACCAGGCCGGAGGATCGCTCGAAGCTGTGGCAGGCCCGGCACGACGCCTATTGGGCGGCGCGGGCGCTGCGCCCCGGGGCGGAATCGGTCGCGACCGATGTCTGCGTGCCGATCTCGCGGCTGGCGGAGTGCGTCGACGAGACCAAGCGCGACATCGAGGCGTCGGGGCTGATCGCGCCGATCGTCGGCCATGTCGGCGACGGCAATTTCCATACCCAGCCGCTGGTCGACCTCGCCGATCCCGACGAGATCGCGCGCTGCGAGGCCTTCATCGACCGGCTGGTCAAGCGGGCGCTCGCCATGGGCGGGACCTGCACTGGTGAGCACGGCGTCGGCCAGAAGAAGATGAAGTATCTCGAGATCGAGCATAGCCCGGCGGCGCTCGCGGTGATGCGGCTGATCAAGCGCTCGCTCGACCCGCAGAACATCCTCAATCCCGGCAAGATCATCGCCTTGTGACATCCAGCCGCGCTCTCAGGCGGTATGACCCACAAGAATGTCGTGATCCTGCCGCGACTTGCGTGCATGATTATGCGGTCGACATTTCGAGGATTGATGCAAGAGCGTGCGTGAGGCCCTGACCTTCCTGGCCGGGCTGCTCGTCGCAGCGTTGCTGGCCGCGCTGCTGGGGCCGGGCTTCGTCGACTGGCGCGAGTACAGGCCCCATTTCGAGCAGCGCATCAGCGCCGCGCTCGGCGTGGAGACCCGTGTTGCCGGCGAGATCGGGCTGCGGCTGCTGCCGTCGCCACGGCTGGTGCTGGGCCAGGTGCGTCTTGGTTCCGGCGACAGCGGAGCGAGCAGCGCCAGCGTCGAGACACTGACGGCCGAGCTCGCTCTGGCGCCATTGGCGCGCGGCGAGTTCAGGCTGGTCGAGGCCGAGGCCGATGGGCTGACGCTGAACCTCGTCGCCGATGAGGCCGGCGCCATTACCCTGCCGGCCCGTCAGGGGAATGGCCTGCCGAGCGAAACCGCGATCGACCGTCTCGCGATCAGGCGAGCGGCCGTGATCTGGCGCGAGCCTGGCAAGGCGGCGCAGACGCTGACGCCGATCTCGGTCGATGTCTCGGCCGTGAGCCTTGCAGGACCATGGCGGGTCGAAGGCGAGATCGCCGGGGCCTCGGTCCGCTTCGCGACCGGAGCGGCCGAGAACGACGGCCGACTGCGGACCAAAGGATCGATTACGGGCGAGCAGGTTCAGTTCGGCTTCGACGGCTCGCTGATCCTGCCGGCGGCCGAAAGCAAGGTCCGGCCCGGGCTCGAAGGCGGTTTCACGATCGCGCCTGGCGGTGCCGTCAGCCTGGCGGGACGGGTGAGCGGCGACAGCCGCCGCCTTGATTTCTCCGCGCTTGCCGTGGAGATCGCCGGCGGTGCCGCGCGGCTGGAAGGTGAAGGCTCGTTCAATCCGGGGGGCGGCCATGGCAGCGTCCAGCTCAAGGCGCGCCGGCTCGATGCGGATGCACTGATCGAGGCTCTCTCTCAGCGGCCGGGCTACGAGCGCGCCTTTCAGGCACTGCCGGGCGCGCTCGACCTCTCACTGGAGTTCGACCAGATCGCCTGGCGCGGCGAGGATTTCAGCGGCTTTGCCCTGCGCGGCAAGCTCGATGGTGACGGGCTCGACGCGGCGAACGCCACGGTCAAGATCGCCAATGCCGTTCTTGAAGCGCGCGGCGCGCTCGATGGCCAGGGCTTTCGCGGCACGGTCGAGGCTAAGGCGCCGGATGCGCGCCGGGCAGCTCTGGCCTTGGCGCGGCTCGGCGTCGAGGCCGGACTGGCCGACAGCTTCGCGGCCCTGCGCAGCCTCGACGGCACGGCGGCGTTCGACTGGAGCAACGAGCGTCTCGCGGTCACGCAGCTGACGGCGCGGGCGGGCTCCGGCCCGCGCCTCGAAGGCTCCGGCGCGCTCACGCGCGATCGGCTCGATGCCAGGCTCACGCTGAACGGGCTCGACCTTGCGACCTTGCCGCCGGGCGACAGCCTCAACGCGCTGACCGGACGACGTGACCTGGCGCTCGACCTCACCCTGAATGGCGCGCGCTATCGGGCTTCGCCGCCTGGTTCGGCCCGGCTCGCGCTGACGCGGCAAGGCATGGATTGGCGTCTCAGCCGCCTCGCCGTCGATGGCTTCGGCGGCGTCAAGGTCGAAGGCGAAGGGGCTCTGCTGCCGGGCGGAGGCGAGATTTCCGGCCGGGTGCGTGCACCGCGTTTCGCGGCGCTGACGGCTCTGGCCGGGCCGTTGTTGCCCGAGGGCTTTCGGCGCGTGCTGCCGCGGATCGAGGACGGGCTCGCCGGCATCGATGCCGGCTTCAAGCTCGTGCGCGCGGCGAATGGCGAGACCAGCGTCGTCGCCGAGGGCTCGGCCCAGGCCGGGCGGCTTTCGCTCAATGGCAAGCTCGATGCGGCGGGCCTGTGGAGCGGTGGCAATGTGAAGCTCTCGCTCGACGACCGGCGCCGTGCCTTTGCCGCCTTCGGCCTGCCGCGCCCGGCACGCGGCGGGCCCGGCGAATTCACGCTCGGCTTTGGTGCGACCGGACCGGTCGGCTCGCTCGCCGGCCCCGGTCTGATGCTCGTTCTGGAAGGAGCGGGCGAGGTGGCCCGTCTCAGTCTCCAGGCCGATGGGCCCGGGCAGGTCCTGCCGGAAGGGCTGGCACGATTGGTCCCGGACGGGGTGCTCGATGCGCATGGGCGTGTCTCCTTTGGCGAAGAGGCGAGGCTCGACGATCTCGTCGTCAATGCCGGCGGCAAGGCGGCGCGCGGCGCGCTGAGCTTCTCGGCAGAACGCGGCATCGGCGGGCGGCTCGACCTGCCTTCCCTAGCGCTGCAGCCGGTTCTCGCGACCGTGCTCGGCCAGGCCCAGCCGGTCGCCGGCAGCCAATGGTCGCCGAGCCGCTTTCAGGGCGCGACCGGCCTTGGCGAGATCAGGCTTGCCCTCGGTGCAGAGCGCCTGGAACTGACCGAGGCAACCGCCCTGTCGAAAGCGCGCGTCGATCTGGCGGCAGGGCCGGATGGCCTTGTGCTCGACAATCTCCGCGGTAGCCATGCCGGCGGCGAGATCAGCGGACGGCTCTCGGCGCGCCGCGAGGGCGGTCTGGCGCAGCTTGCAGGCAAGCTTGCCTGGAACGGCCTCGATCTTGCGGTGCTGACCAAGGGGGCGCTGACCGGCAAGCTCTCCGGCAGCTTCGAGGCTGGTGGCTCCGGCGAGAGCCCAGCGCGCCTGATCGCGGCGCTCGGCGGCGCCGGCTCGATCAGCGTCTCGGGAGCCGGCATGGCGCGCTTCGACCCCTCTGCGATCTCCAAGGTGATCGCGGCGACGGGCGACGACGCCTCGGAAAGCGAGACGGATCGCCTGCAGGGCCGGATCAGCGCGGCGCTGGAAAAGGCGAGCTGGCCGCTCGGTGACGTCACCATCCCCTTCACCCAGGCGGCCGGCGTGCTGCGCGTCTCGCCCGTCTCCGTCGAGCGTGCCGGCCTCCGGGCCGAGGCTACCGGGCTGGTCGACTGGCGGGCGATGACGACCGATCTGCGCCTGAATCTCCGCCCGCTCGGCGCGGCGCCCAAAGGCTGGCCGGAGCAGTTGCCGCAGGTCGGCGTCGCCTGGCGCGGGCCGCTCGAGGCGCCCAAGCGCGAGACCGATGTCGGGGCGCTTTCCAACGTGGTCGCGGCGCGGGCTCTCGCGCGCGAGATCGAGCGGGTCGAAGCCTTCGAGGCGGACCAGCGCGAGCGGGCGATGAACGTCCGACGCCTGCGGGCCGAGCGCGAGCTGCGCGAGAACGAGCGCAAGCTCGCCGAATTCCTCAAGGCGGAGGAGGAGCGCCGCCTCGCCGAGGAGAAGCGGGCGGAGGATGCGCGCAAGGCGGAGGAGGCCAGGCTCGCCGAAGAGGCACGCAAGGCAGAGATAGCTCGGCGCACAGAAGAGGCAAGGCAGGCCGAGGAAGCCCGCAGGGCGGAGGCTGCGCGCAAGGCCGAAGAGGCGAGGCTCGCCGAAGAAATCCGCAAGGCCGAGATCGCGCGGCGCGCCGAGGAGGCAAGGCAGGCCGAGGAGGCCCGCAGGGCGGAGGTTGCCCGCAAGCTGGAAGAGGCGCGCCTCGCCGAGGAAGCGCGCAAGCTCGAGATCGCAAAGCGGCAGGAGGAGATCCGGCGGGCCGAGGAGGAGCGGCGCAAGGCCGAGGCCGAGGAGCGGGCGAGGCAGGCGGCGATCCGCGCCGCGATCGAGGGGCGGCCCGGGCCGATGATCCTGCAGGGAGCGCCGCCCTCCTACATCCCGGGTGATCCGTATGTCAGGCCGCGTGCTGAAGCTCCGCCGCTGCCGCCGCCGCTCGATATCCAGTCGGTGCCGCGGCCATTGTCGCGCTCGCCCTTGCAGAACTGATTCAAGCCGCTGGCAAACTGATTCAGGTGGATACGAGTTTGATTCAGCTTTCGCTCACAACTTGTTGGGATGTCAGGATTTTTTATCGCTGCAGGTGAATCAGCTGCCCTGGAGCAGCTTGAAGGCGATCGCCCACATGGTGGCGGCGACGATGCCGTCGAGGATCCGCCAGGATCGCGGATCGGCGAAGAACGGGCGCAGCCAGCGGGCGCCATAGCCGAGCCCGAAGAAGAACAGGAACGAGGCGGTCATCGCGCCTGCGGCGAAGATCAGCTCCTGCCCGGGAAACTGGCTCGCGATGCTGCCGATCAGCAGCACCGTATCGAGATAGACATGCGGGTTGAGCCAGGTCAGCGCGGCGCAGGTGACGAGGCTGGCCGAGAGGCTCGCGCCGCCGGCGGCGCCGATCGCTAACGCCTCGGAGGAGCGCAACGCCGAGAGCAGGCTACGCGCGCCGTACCAGATCAGGAAGGCGGCGCCGCCATAGCGCAGCGCCGGTTCGAGCATGGGCAGCATCGCCGTCGCCTGCCGCAGGCCGACCACGCCGGCGAGGATCAGGACCGCGTCCGACAGCGCGCAGGTGAGGCAGATCGCGAAGACGTGCTCGTTCCGCAGGCCCTGCCGCAGCATGAAGCTGTTCTGGGCGCCGATCGCGACGATCAGGCTGAGGCCCATGGTGAAGCCGGTGACATAGACGGAGAGAGGCATGAGTGGCGGTCCAGTTTCTGCCGCTCTGCCTAGCTGCCCCGTATGCCTTAGTGTAGTTAAACATCGTTATGCTGATTAAGCTGGGCTAATGTCATGCTCGACTATCCGGCCCTGCAGGCTGTGTCCCTCGTTGTCAGGACCGGCAGCTTCGAAAAAGCGGCGCAGGCGCTCAACGTCACGCCTTCGGCGGTCTCGCAGCGCGTCAAGCAGCTCGAGGAACGGCTGGGAACCGTACTGATCATCAGGGGGCAGCCCTGTACGGCAACCGAACGGGGCGAATGGCTTTGCCGCCATATGGAGCAGGTTGGCCTGCTGGAAGGGGAGCTGATGACGCAGCTGCCTGCGCTCGCTGAGCCGGGCTTGCCGCAGCAGCGCGTCACGCTGCGGGTCGCCACCAATGCCGACAGCCTGGGAACCTGGTTCCTCGGCGCCGTGGCGGCTTTCACGAAGCGCAGCCCGCATCTCCTCGACATTGCCGTCGACGATCAGGAGCATACGGCCGAGTGGCTGAGGCGAGGGCGGGTGCTCGCCGCCGTGACGGCGCTGGAGAAGCCGATCCAGGGTTGCCGGGTGATCCCGCTCGGCTCGCTCCGTTACCTTGCGACGGCGAGCCCCGAGTTCATGACGCGCTATTTCGCCGAGGGCGTGACGCTGCCTGCGCTGGCGCAGGCGCCATCATTGGTCTTCAACCAGAAGGACCGTCTGCAGCGCCAGTGGATGGAGGTCGCGTTCGGCGAAAGCACCGGTCATCCGGTGCATTGGGTGCCGTCGACGCAGGGCTTCGTCGAGGCGAGCCTGCTCGGCATCGGCTGGTGCGCCAATCCCGAACTGCTGGTGCGGGGTCATCTCGCCGCCGGGAGCCTGCACGAGCTCATGCCCGGCACGTCACTGGACATACCGCTGTTCTGGCAGGTCAACCGGATTGCTGCCGACCGTCTCGCCGACTTGACGCGCGCGGTGGTCGAGACGGCGCGGAGCCTGCTCGTCAATCCGCGGGGGTGAGCCTCACCGCTTCCGCCCGTGAGCGATAATGCGCCAGCACGCGCAGGCGTAGCGCCGAAGACAGGTTGAGCTCGCCGCGACCGGAATCGACCTCCATCACCAGGCTGGCGATGGGGCGCTTCTCAGCGGCGGCGATCTCCTTCAGCGCCTCCCAGAATGGCTCCTCGAGCGAGACGCTGGTGCGGTGGCCGGCGATGGCGAGGGAGCGCTTGCGCAGGCCGCTCATGTGTTACCGCTCACGCCTTATCCTTGCCGTCAGGATCGTCGGTCAGGCGATGGCCTTCGAGGCGGCGCTTCGCGAGCGTCTTCTCCGCCTCGGTCAACGTCCGCTCGGCCTTGGTCCGGCCGAAATCGATCCGGTTCTGCGCAGCCTGCGCTTCGGCCGTTGCCCGATCGCGAGCCTTGCGGGCGCGGCGGAGATTGACGATCTCGGCCATCACTATCTCCCGACCCGTCGACGTTGGCTTGCCATGCCCATCCCCGCGCCGTCATTCCGGCTGGAGCGAAGCGGAACGTCGGAATCCATCGTAGAGCTCAGCGCCCTTCGATGGATTCCGGAGCTGCGCTGCTTCGCAGCTTGTCCGGAATGACGGGAGAGGATGGATGGAAGGTGGTGTGTCGCCATCGGTAGTCTGTCAGCCCGGGCTCAACATGTCTTCGGCGACGACGGTCTTGTCGAACAGCGCTGCATCGACACCGGCCTTCAACGCTTCCTCGCGCAGGGTCGTGCCGTTGTGATGGGCCGCCTTGGCGATACCAGCTGCCTTGTCGTAACCGATTGCGGGGGCCAGCGCCGTCACCAGCATCAGCGAACGCGAGAGCAGCTCGGCGAGGCGCTCGCGATTGGGCTCGATGCCCTCGACGCAATTGGTGCGGAAGCTCTCGGCTGCGTCCGCCAGGAGGCGCGCGGATTGCAGGAACGCCTGCGCGATCACCGGCTTGAAGACGTTGAGCTCGAAATGGCCCTGGCTGGCGGCGAAGGCGACAGTCGCCTGGTTGCCGTGCACCCGCGTCGCGACCATGGTCAGCGCCTCGGCCTGGGTCGGGTTGACCTTGCCCGGCATGATCGAGGATCCCGGCTCGTTCTCGGGCAGGCTGATCTCGCCGAGGCCGGAACGCGGGCCCGAGCCCATCAGGCGAATGTCGTTGGCGATCTTGAACAGGTCCATGGCGAGCGCGGTCAGCGCGCCATGGCTGTAGGAGATCGCGCCATGGCTGGCGAGCGCCTCGAACAGGTTGTCGGCGGTGCGGAAGGGCAGGCCGGTCAGCTTGGCGACCTCGGCCGAGAAGGCCTTGGCGAAATCGGGATGAGCGTTGAGGCCGGTGCCGACCGCGGTGCCGCCCTGGGCGAGCGCCAACAGGCCGGGCAAGGTCTGCTCGATGCGGGCGATGCCGAGCTGAACTTGAGCGACATAGCCGGAGAACTCCTGGCCGAGGGTGACCGGGGTCGCGTCCTGGAGATGGGTGCGGCCGATCTTGACGAGATCGGCATAGGCCTCGGCCTTGGCGGCGAAGGCATCCTTCAGCCGGCCGAGCGCGGGCAGAAGCTCCGTCGAGACGGCGAGGGCGGCGGCGATATGGATCGCGGTCGGGAAGCTGTCGTTGGAGGACTGGCCCTTGTTGACGTGGTCGTTGGCGTGAACCGGGCTCTTCTTGCCGAGGCCGGCGCCGAGGATCTCGTTGGCGCGGTTGGCCAGCACCTCGTTGACGTTCATGTTCGACTGGGTGCCGGAGCCGGTCTGCCAGACGACGAGCGGGAAATGCTCGTCGAACGTGCCGGCGAGCGCCTCGTCGGCAGCCTGGACGATCGCCTTCTCGACGGTCGCATCAAGCAGGCCGAGCTGGGCGTTGACGGTGGCGGCGGCCTTCTTGACCATGACCAGCGCATGCACCAGCGGCAGCGGCATGCGCTCGGCCGGCCCGCCGATCTTGAAGTTCTGCAGCGAGCGCTGCGTCTGCGCCGCCCAATAGCGGTCGGCGGCGACATCGATCGGACCGAAGGAATCGGTCTCGCTGCGGAATCCGGTCATGATGGGAGTCCTTAGGCCTCAGGTCTTCTTGCGGAAGGCATCCAGGCTGACGACCTGGGCGCCGCCTTCCTCCTCCGTCTCCGCCGTCTTCTCGCCGACCGTAGTAGCATCAGGCTTGCCGGCCTCGTCCGCCTCGGCGGCTTTCGACCGGGCAGCCGGCAGCGACTTCACCGGCGCCTTGGCGGGCAGAGCGAGCGGTGCGGCCGGAGCGACACTGGGCTCGGATGCCGCGCCGCGCGGCGCCTTCGCAGGCGCGGACGGCTCGCCCGCTGGGGCCTCGCCGGCTGCGTCCTGCGTCTCGAACTTCAGGCCGAACTGGACCGACGGATCGAAGAAGGTAGTGATCGCGTCATAAGGGATCAGCAGCCGCTCGGGCACACCCGAGAAGGACAGGCCGACCTCGAAGGCGTGGTCGCTGACGTTAAGATCCCAGAACTGATGCTGGAGGACGATCGTCATCTCGTCCGGATGCTTCTCGCGCAGGCGCTGCGAGAGCCGCACGCCCGGCGCGGTCGTCCGGAAAGTGATGTAGAAATGGTGATCGCCCGGGAGCCCGTCGCGGCCCGCCTCGGACAGGATCTTGCGGACGACGCCCTTGAGCGCGTCCTGCACCATCAGGTCGTAGCGGAGAATATCCTTGGTCATCGCGTCCAGGTTCCGTTTCCGCTCCTCTAGATCACGCCGCGACCGGTGGGAAGCTCCCCGAAACGAAAAACGTGACCGATTTCATTAGTTTAGAGTATTTCTCATGCAAGAGAGGCAGGTTGCCTCCGCCGTCTTTTCCGCGCCGGCGCCAAGCCTTGGCAAAAAAGTGGAGGCTTCTGTTGCCAGGCGCCTCCGAGCCCCGCCTTACGCGGCTAAACGCAAGGGCTTTGGTTTGGGAACCAGCACCGCTTACGCGGCGACAGCAACCCGAGCATTGTTGTCGTTGGCAACTATGCTTTTGGCCCGATAACGGCGGAACCATGCCGAGCAAAAGAACGACCTTTACACCCTCGTCGATCCTATTTCGCCCCCGCCGCAGCCCTGCAGCCTGATGGCTGCAAGTCCCTGCCGCTCGCGCCGCAGGGCTGTGGTGGAGGCGCCGGGTACCGCCCCCGGGTCCGAAAGGCTTATTCCGACGTCCGTTTATCGCCATAGCCGACCTTGCGGACGGCAAGCGGAATATAGGGACTGAGCGCGCCGGGGGAAAGAGAGCAGGACGGCCTCCCGGCTAATTTCTGCGAAGGCGGCGCAGAAGCCACAGGGAACACCCCGCAGCCTGCGCCGTTCCCGAGCGAGATGCGATCAGGGCGCTACCGCGCCGCCGATCACCGAACCGTCATAGGCATTGAGATCGAGGGTCACCTCGACGCCGCCCTGGGCGCGCCCGGCGATCTCCCAGCGCCAGTCGGCGAGGGCAATTTCCTCGACATGGACGAGGCCATGCTTGAAGGCAATCGAGCGAGCTTGCGCCTCGCTGATCCTTTGCTTGATGGCTGCCGCTCCTTGATTGTGGGACGTGCTCTCGGCCCAGGCCGAAGCCGAAGCCTGCCCTGCCAGGCCCACTGCCAGGAGCAGTGCGGCCAGCATGGATAGTCTGGTCATGATACGGTCCTCATCAGCCGGGCTTTTGATGGAGCATCGGATCGTTCCGGAAACCGGAAGCCGCCTTCGTCCGATGCTCCAAGCGCAAGCCCGAAGCGCCCCTTCTGTTCATCAGGCATTCAGATTGGGGCGGCCTCGCGGCATTGCAATATCCCGGTCGTTCACGATCCCTGTCATTATCGTGAGAGCTGTGGGAGAAGCTGCGCTGACAGAGCCGGAATCGTGGAGGCGGAAGTGGTCCGCAGGCATCCAGAGCAGCAATATCTCGACCTCGTCGACGAGGTGTTGAGCAGCGGCGACGAGAGGATCGACCGGACCGGCGTCGGCACGCGTTCCATCTTCGGAGCCATGGCGCGCTTCGACCTTTCGGACGGCACGGCGCCGATCCTCACCACCAAGCGCGTCTACTGGAAGATCGCGGTGAAGGAGATGCTGTGGTTCCTGACCGGCCAGACCAATATCCAGCCGCTGGTTCGCGAGAATGTGCGGATCTGGACCGACTGGCCGCTCGCGACCTATCGCCGCGAGACGGGCGAGGACATCTCACAGACGGATTTCGAGCGGCGCATTGCCGAGGATAACGATTTCGCCGCGCGCTGGGGCGATCTCGGTCCGGTCTATGGCAAGCAATGGCGGCGCTGGCTCGGCGCCGACGGACGCGAGCACGATCAGATCGCCGATCTGATCAGGACGCTTCGTACCAACCCGACCAGCAGGCGCATGCTCTTCCACGCCTGGAACGTGCCGGAGCTGAGCTCGATGGCGCTGCCGCCGTGCCACATGGTCTACCAATACCATGTCACGAGCGACGGGCGTCTCAACTCGCTGTGCTACCAGCGTTCGGCCGACCTGCTGCTCGGTGTCCCCTTCAACTGGGTCGGTGCGACCGCGCTGCAACTGATGATCGCGCAGCAGGCCGGTTTGCAGCCGGGCGACCTCGTCTGGTTCGGCGGCGATGTTCACCTCTACCTCAACCATCTCGCGCAGGCGCAGGGACAGCTGGAGCGGGAGCCGCGCCCGTTCCCGACGATGCGGCTGACCCGCCAGGCCGCCAGCATCGACGACTACCGGATCGAGGATTTCGAGGTCGAGGGCTATTCGCCCCACGCCGCCATCAAGGCCGACGTCGCGGTCTGAGCCCGGCTGGGGCGTGCACCTGATTAAGACTAAGCGCGCTGTCGTCCCCATCGCCCGCAAGATCGCCGTTCTTCGATCGCATGTGGTCGACGGCGCCGACTTCCGGCTGGGATCGGAGGCTGCGGCATGACCTGAGCCCCTTCCGCTCAACCGATCCTGGCCGCATCGTCCCAGCCCCCGCCCCGGAGCAGATGGTTCAATGGCCCTCCGGAACGCGGACGCCACGTAAACCGCGACGGCTACAGGCGCCATTCGACCGTCTCGGAGACGTCAGATCCCTTTCGGCGGTTCTGCGCGGCAAACCTTCATCTCTTGCAAGACGTAAGCGGCTTTCAGGCAGAGATCTTCTCGCCAGGGCGGAGCAATCAGCTGGACGCCGATCGGCAGCCCGTCACCAGCGACTGGCACCGCCGCGACCGGCAGGCCGATACACGAAATCGGCTGGGTGAAGATTCCGAGACTTGGGCGCAGCGGCAGGATCTCGCCTCTCATCGCCAGCGTCTTCTGACCGACCAGCGGAGCCGGACAGGGTGTCGCGGGTGCGATGATCAGGTCGACCTCCTCGAACACCTGCATCATCTCGTCATGGAACCAGCGGCGCGCCCGTTGCGCCTGGATGTACCAGGCCGCCGGCAGCATCGCGCCGGCAAGGAAACGGTCACGCGTATCGGGATCGAAATCGTCCGCCCGCTCCCGCAGGCGCCCGAGATGGAGCGCCGAGCTCTCGGCGTTGGTGATCAGGAAGGCCGCCGCCCGCGCGATCGGCGCGCCGTCGAGCGCGATGGTCCGTGTCGCGGCGAGCGCCCGCGCCACGGCGCTGACCGCGACCGCCGCTTCCGGCATGCCCTCGGTCGCGAAATGCCCGCCCGCCACGGCGATCCGCAGGCCTGCCACGCCATTGGCCAACCGCGCCGAGACCGGCTCGACCGGTCGCGCCGTGCAGGCTGGATCTCCCCCATCCGGCCCCTGCAGCAGATCGTAGGCGAGAGCAAGATCAGTGACATCGCGCGCGAACGGGCCGAGATGGTCGAGCGAGTCGCAGAACGGAAAGCTGCGCGTGCGCGGCAAGCGGCCATAGGTCGGTTTCAAGCCGAACACGCCGCATAGCGAGGATGGCACGCGGATCGAGCCGTTGGTGTCCGAGCCCAGCGAGATCGGCGCCATGCCGGCCGCCGTTGCCGCGCCGGAGCCCGAGGACGAGCCACCGGCCATGCGCACGAGGTCGTGCGGATTGCGGCAAGGGCCGTCATGGGCGTTCTCACCCGTGAAGTCATAGGCGTATTCGCCCATGTTGAGCCCGCCGATCAGCACGGCGCCGGCCGCCGTCAGACGCTCGATCAGTACAGCATCGCGCCGGGCGGGAGCCCGCTCGCGGTTGATCTTCGAGCCCGCCCGCGTCGGCAAGCCTTCGATGTCGAACAGGTTCTTGGCGGCAAAGGGCACGCCGGCGAGCGGCCCGAGCGGCTCGCCGGCGGCGCGGGCCCTGTCGATTGCCGCCGCCTGGGCAAGTGCGCGCGCGGCCGTCAGATCGGTGAAGGCGTTGACCTCGCGGTCGACCCTGTCGATGCGTTCGAGGAAGGCGAGGGTCACGGCCTCGGCACCGACCTCGCCCGACCTGACCTGCGCCGCGATCCGATGCGCTGGTGCAAAGACGTCGATGCTCACGCCGTCGCCCCCGGCCCAGCCGCCCCGGGCCGGAAAACCGGCGCGAGTTCGAGGGTATCCTCGGCGACCGGCGCCGCCTGCACGATCTTCGCCATTGCCTCGGCCGCAGCCAGGAACCGGATCACGCCCTGGCGCTGCTCCGGCGTGATCGCAAGACCCAGCGCCGGCGCCATCGTATCGAGATGGGCGGCCGGATCGAACTCCTGCTTCGCCTCGCTCATTCCGCCGGCTCCAGCCGAGCATGCGGCTCGCTCGTCATCGTTTTCGGCGAATCTTCTCCCGCAAGCTGGCGCGCACAGAGCCAGAGGAAGCCCGCGACCATCGCATAGGCCAGGCTGATCGAGGGCGTGACGCCGAGTCCCTTGCCGATCCCGATCGCCTCGCCATGCATCAGGCCGAAATAGGTCAGCACCGCCCCGGCGGCGGCGAAGGCGGCCGCGTTCAGGAATTGCTTCTCGATGACGAAGACCGCAATCGCGCCGAGGACGAGGCCGGAGAGGATGGCACCGCCGCCCATCAGCTCAAGCCCGTGATAGAGCACGCCCATATTGGCCATCTTGTCGATGCCGACGGCCGCCGCATTGGTGCCGGCCGCGCCGAGCGCGCCGTCGATCAGCACCTTGGCCCAGGCGGCGAGATGCGGCGTCAGCGCGAGCACGATGGCGGGGGCGTGGCTGGCGGGCGTGGTCTGGAAGGCCTGCGCCCCGATCAGCATGCCGATATAGAGCAGGATCGGCGAGATCGCGACAATCGGCACCAGTGCCAGCAGCAGCGCGACGACGCCGAACCAGCAAAGCGCGGCGACGATCACCCCGGTCGCGGCCGAGTAGCCGATGCGTCCGCCCATCGCCTTCCAGCCGGGATGGCCGATATAGACCGCGTTGATGAAGGGGTTGCCCATCAGGCAGCCGATCAGCGAGACGACGCCGTCGGCGGTCAGGACCCGCGTCGTCGGATAATGGTCGCCCGCCGCCTCGGCGCTCTCGACATTGTCCATCGCCTCGACGAGATCGTAGATGCCGAAAGGGATGGCCGTCACCAGGATGATGCCGAGATAGCTGAAGCCCGAGAAGACGTGGTCGACCGCCGGCAGCGGCAGCGAGAAGCCGAAATTGGCGAAGGCCGCGCCGAGCCTGGCGAGGCTCATGCCGCCGACATCGAGCCCGAGCAGTGCTGCGCCCCAGGCGATCACCATGCCGAAGGCGATGGCGACGAGCCCGGCCGGAATGCCGCGCGGATAGCGCACGCCGCCGAACCAGCTCACCAGGATGATGGCGAGGCAGGTCAGCCCGATCGCCGGCGTCAGGAAGATCTCCAGCGCCGGCCGCATCGAGATGAAGGCGATCGAGACGCCGGCCAGCGTGCCGAGCAGGGCGGCGCGCGGCGTGATCTTGCGGACGAGCGGCGCGATGAAGCCGCCGATCATCAGGATGAAGCTCTGGAAGAAGACCCAGACCAGGCCGGCCTCCCAGCCCTTGACCGGGTCGCCGGTCATGCTCGCGATCGGCAGCATGATCACGAAGGTGACCACGAACATGTGCGGCACGCTGATGCCCGAGGGCAGCGCGCAGACATCGTCGCGGCCGGTCTCCTTCGCCAGCTTCCAGGCGAGCCAGGCGTAATAGCCGGTCGAGAGCAGCATCATCAGCCCGAGCGCTGGCAGGATTCGCCCGAAGACGATCTGGCTCGGCATCTTGAGCACGAATTGCAGGAGGCCGGTCAGCACCAGAAGGTTGACCAGGATGTTGGTGCCGAAGCCGAACAGAGCGTTCCAGTCGCCGGGCGTCCAGAGCTTCGGTGACGCTGTCGTCGCGGTGGTCGTGGTCGCCATCTTCCCCTCCCGTTCCTAGGCCGCCTGGTCCTGCGCGGCGAGCGCCGCCAGCACGTCGTCCGTCGTCGAAACCCAGCCGAAGATCCCGCCCTGGGCCGCGATCATGCGCAGTCCGACCGCGTGGAACTCCGGGAAATAGGAGGCGCAGGCATCGCCCAGGACGAGGCAGCGATAGCCGCGGTCATTGGCCTCGCGCACGGTGGTGTGGACGCAGACCTCGGTGGTGACGCCGCAGACCAGCAATGTCTCGATGCCGCGATTGCGCAGCATCAGGTCGAGATCGGTCTGGTAGAAGGCGCCCTTGCCGGGCTTGTCGATCACCGGCTCGTCGGCAAGCGGTGCCAGCGCCGGGACGATGTCGTGGCCGGCCTCGCCGCGGATCAGGATGCGGCCCATCGGGCCCGGCGCGCCGATGCGCTTCTCAGGCGCGCCGCGCTCGACCTTGGCGCGCGGCGCATCGGAGAGATCGGGCCGGTGGCCCTCGCGGGTGTGGACGACGAGCATGCCGGCAGCGCGCGCCCGGGCGAGGATGCGCCGGCAGGGTTCGACTGCCGCCATCAGCAGCGAGACGTCGTTGCCGAGCGCCGCGCCGAAGCCGCCGGGTTCGAGAAAATCGCGCTGCATGTCGATGATCACCAGCGCCGCCCGCGCCAGGTCGACGCTGAGCGGGAATGGCTTCGCTGCGATCTCGGAGCGGCTCATGGCGGCCTCCGTCGGGGCTGACGGAACGGGCTTTGCAAGGGCTGTGCCTGCCGGATCGCTTGCCCGGCCCTCGATGCGCGCGACCCTGGGAATGCCCGCCATGGCTTTGAAATGTCGACGAGTCCCGCCTGCGCCTACCGCCGCACCCTTATGGAGGAGGTCGCGAAAGCCTCATTGGCAACCGCAGCGGCCACCCTCTCGTCGGAAGCATGCATAATCTTTGCATGCAATGACCAATAAATTGCCTAACAGATAGGCTGACCCAAGAAATGGACATGATCTCGTGCCGACGCTGACCAGCATCCTTTCCAGCCACCATGACGGCAGCCGCACGATCGCCGAGACGGTCTCTGCCGCCTATGCCCGCCTGCGCGCCCATGCCGACGAGGCCCTGTTCATCAGCTTGAAGCCGGAAGCGGACGCGCTGGCCGAGGCGGAGCACCTTCAGGCGGACGGGCCGCAGGGGCGCCTGCTCTGGGGCGTGCCGGTTGCGGTGAAGGACAATATCGACGTCGCCGGGCTCGCCACCACCGCCGCCTGCCCGGCCTATGCGTATGAGCCACGGCAGGACGCCAGCGCCGTCGCGCGGCTCAAGGCGGCCGGCGCGATCATCCTGGGCAAGACCAATCTCGACCAGTTCGCGACCGGGCTCAACGGCACCCGCTCGCCTTACGGAACACCTCGCAACGCTTTGCGCGCCGATCTCGTCCCCGGCGGCTCGAGCTCGGGGTCGGCGAGCGCGGTCGCGGCCGGCATCGTCCCGGTCGCGCTCGGTACCGACACGGCAGGTTCGGGCCGCATCCCGGCCGGCCTGCAGAATCTCGTCGGCCTCAAGCCGAGCCTCGGCCTCGTCCCGACCGCCGGCGTCGTGCCGGCCTGCCGTACGCTCGATTGCGTCTCCGTCTTCGCGTTGACGGTCGAGGATGCCTGGCTCGTCCTGCAGGCCATGGCCGGCCCGGATGCGAGCGACCCGTTCTCCCGGCCTGTCCCGTTCGGGCGGCTCGGTGCCTGCCCGTCGCAGTTGCGGCTCGGTGTGCCGGGCGAGCGGGATCTCGACTTTGCTGGCGACGATGCGGCGCGCGCGAATTTCGAGCAGGCGCTCGCGCGGGCGCAGGGCCTCGGCGCCGAGATCGTGCCCATCGACATGATGCCGTTCTACGAGACGGCCCGGCTGCTCTATGACGGACCTTGGGTCGCCGAGCGCTGGCTCGCCATCCGCGATCTCCATGAGCGCGCTCCGGAGGCGATCCTGCCGGTGATCCGCGCCGTCATCGCCGGCAAGCCCTTGCCCGACGCCGCGGCGACCTTCCTCGCCCGCTACCGTCTCGCCGAGCTTGCCCTTGCCGCCCGTTCCGCGCTGAAGGGCATCGATGCGCTGATGGTGCCGACGGCGCCGCGTCCGGTGACCTTGGCAGAGATGGAGGCCGACCCGATCGGGGCCAATTCGCTGCTCGGCCGCTACACCAATTTCGTCAACCTGCTCGACATGTGTGCGCTTGCCATCCCAGCCAGCCTCGCTGCGGACGGAACCGCGAGTGGCGTCACCTTCATCGCGCCGGGCGGCCAGGATGCGGCGCTGGCCGGGATCGGCAGCGCCTTCCACGCCGCGTCCGGCCTGCCGCTGGGGGCGACCGGTGAGCCACACCAGATTCCGGTCGCGCGCCCCGTCACGGCCGGACCCGGCGCGGTCGAGATCGCGGTCGTCGGCGCCCATCTCTCCGGCATGCCGCTCAACGGCGAATTGACGGCGCTCGGCGGCAGTTTCCTGCGTGCGACGACGACCACGCCGGACTATCGCCTCTTCGCCTTGCCGGGCGGGCCGCCGGCGCGGCCCGGCCTGCTGCGGGTGCGTCCCGGCGCAGGCGCGCCGATCGCGCTCGAGGTCTGGTCGCTGCCGGTCGCGGGCTTCGGCGGCTTCGTCGCCGGCATACCCGCGCCGCTCGGCATCGGCACGCTCGCGCTCGCCGACGGCACGCAGGTCAAGGGCTTCCTCTGCGAGGCGGTTGCAACGAACGACGCCCGCGACGTCACCGATTTCGGCGGCTGGCGCGCCTTCATCATGGCGCAGGCGAGCGCGGCCTAACCGGTGCCCACTTCCGCATAGCTCCGGAACGCGTCGCGCACGATGCCGATATGGGCGCGCATCGCCGCTGACGCTCCGGCCTGGTCGCCGCGCAGGATCGCCTGCACGATCAGATCGTGCTCGGTATAGGATCCGCCCAGGCGGCCGGCGGCGCGGAACTGGGCGCGGCGGAAAGGCGCAACGCGAGCCCGCGTCATCAGGGCCAACTCGGCCAGATAGCTGTTGTGCGATCCGGCATAGATCGCCGCGTGGAAGGCCTCGTTCTTCTCATGATAGCGCGCCGGATCGCCCTTCTGGACGAGCAGGCGCAACGCCTCATGCAGCGTCTCGAGCCCACGACGCTCGCCGACCGTCATGTTACGGGCGGCAAGCCCGGCGCAGAGCGCCTCGAGCTCGGCCATCGCCTCGAACATGTCGTTGAGTTCGCGCGGCGTCGGCAGGGCGACGACGGCCCCGCGATGCGGGCGGACGCGGACCAGCCCGGAGGCGGAAAGCTGGCGGATCGCTTCCCGGACCGGCGTGCGCGAAACACCGAAACGAGCAGCGAGGTCCTGCTCGTCGAGCGGCGTGCCCGGTTCCAGCACGCCCGAGACGATCTCGTCGGCGAGCCTGGCCCGTAGCGTCTCGGTCCTGGTGCGCGGCTGCGATGCCGGCTTCGGCTGGTCGGAAAGGACGGCTTGGCGCGGCATCGATTGCGTCCGGGGCGGCGGATTCGCCTCGCCGTTCTTAGCAGGCGGGAACCGCAGCGTCATGCACGGGGCGGCGGCAGGCCGGGATCATTCGGCGATCACGCTGACATGGGCGGCGACCACTCGCCAGCCTTCGGGAAACTTCACCCAGGTCTGGCTCTGGCGGCCGACCTTTCCGAGCATCGAGGCGCGGCGGAACAGCGTGTTGGCGGTGGCCATCGCCTCGCCATAGCTGGTGATGACGGTGCGTTCCAATACGCGTTCCAGGCCGGCGGGCGAGCGCGCCGAACGGAAGGCGGCGATCTCGGCATGGCCGTAGAGATTCTCGGCGACGCCATAGCGCAGCGTGGCCGGACTGTTCTTGAACAGCCGGTCGAGCGTGGCCACGTCGTTGGCCGTCAGCGCGCGCTCGTACTCGGCGAAAGCGGCCTCGACTTCGGCCAGCACGGCCGGGTCGTTGATCGTCATCGGTGTTTCCTCATCCAGTCATCGTCTCCTGCGCAACCCACGCTCCCCCTCACAGCGGCGGGTGCGGGATCGCGGTCAGCAGCTCCCTGGTATACTCGGCCTGCGGCGCCCCAAGGACCTCTTCGGCCGTGCCCTGCTCGACGATCTCGCCCGTGCGCATCACGATCACCCTGTCGCAGAGCAGGCGCACGACATTGAGGTCGTGCGAGACGAAGATGTAGCTCATGCGCAGGCGCTGTTTTAGCTCCTCCAGCAGGTTCAGCACCACCGCCTGCACCGAGACGTCGAGCGCCGCCGTCGGCTCGTCGAGGATGACGAGGTCGGGCTCGAGCGCGATGGCGCGCGCGATGCCAACGCGGGCCTTCTGTCCGCCGGAGAGCTGATGCGGGAAGCGGTCGATCAGCTCGATCGGCAGGCCGACCAGCGTGGCGAGTTCCTCGCAGCGGGCGCGGAGGGCATCGCGGCCTTTGAGCGAGCCCATGCGCAGGATCGGGTCGAGGATGGCACGCTCGGCGGTGAAACGCGGGTTCAGGCTGTCGGTCGGATCCTGGAACACCATCTGGATGCGCCGGCGCAGTGGCGTCAGCGCGAATTGCTTCGCGGGGATCGCGCCGATGTCTTGTCCGTCAAAGACGATGCGGCCCGAGGTCGGGTCGAGCAGCCGGTTGACCATCATCGAGGTCGTCGATTTGCCGCAGCCGGATTCGCCGACGAGGCCGAGCGTCTCGCCGCGCCTGACCTCGAAGCTGATGCCATCGACGGCGCGGAAGGCGGGGTTTTCCGGCTCGGCCTTGCCGATCAGCTTCGCGAGGAGAGAACCCGTCGCCGGGCGCGGATACTCCTTGACCAGGTTCTCGACGCGTAGCAGCGGCGCCGCTGCGTTGCCCGCGGCCGCCAGGATCCGGGGAACGGCCGGCGGCTTCGCCGCCGCCTCCGGCAAGAGGTCGCGCAGGGCCATGCCGACCCGCGGCGTCGCTTGCATCAGCCGGCGCGTATAGGGGTGCTGCGGATTGCAGAAGATCTCGGCCGCGGCCGCGGTCTCGACGACGCGGCCCTTTTCCATCACCACGACCTTGTCGGAATAGGCGGCAGCGAGGCCGAGATCATGGGTGATCAGGATCGTCGACATGCCGCGCTCGCGGGTCAGCTCGACGATCAGGTCCATCACCGCCTTCTGCGTGGTGACGTCGAGGCCGGTCGTCGGCTCATCGGCGATCAGCAGTTGCGGCTGGCAGGCGAGGGCGAGCGCGATGACGATGCGCTGGCACATGCCGCCCGAGAGCTCGAAGGGATAGGCGTCGTAACGTTCTTCCGGTCGCGCGATCCGCACCTTCTCCAGCGCCTCGATCGCCTTCGCGCGCGCCGTCGCCCGCGTCGCCTGGACATGCTGGAGCAGCACGTCCTCGATCTGCTTGCCGACCTTGCGGATCGGGTTCAGCGCCGCGCGCGGGTTCTGGAAGATCATCGAGATCTCGCGGCCGCGCAGGTCACGCATCTGCGCCTCGCTCGCGCCGACGAGGTCGATGCCCGAGAAGCCGATCGAGCCTTCGGCGACACGGCCGGCGCGGTCGAGGATGCGCACCACCGCATAGGAGGTGACGGATTTGCCCGAGCCGGACTCGCCGACGATCGCGACGGTCTCGCCCTTGCCGACGCCGATGTCGATCGATTTCACCGCCTGGACCGTGCCGCGGCGGGTCGCGAATTCGACCGTGAGGTTCTTGATGTCGAGGAGCGGCTTGGCGGTCATCGCTCAGTTCCTCCGCTGCGGATCGACGAGATCGCGCACGCCGTCGCCGAGCAGGTTGAAGCAGAACACCGCCGTCATCAGGGCCAAGCCCGGGAAGAAGGCGATCCACCATTCGCCCGAGACGATGAAGCTCGCGCCTTCAGCCACCATGATTCCCCATTCCGGCGTCGGCGGGCGCACGCCGAGGCCGATGAAGGACAGGCCGGCAGCGTTGAGGATGGCATAGCCCATGGTCAGCGACATCTGCACCGCCATGATCGGCATGATGTTCGGCACGATCTGGGTCAGCAGAAGCCGCCATTCCGAATTGCCGGAGAGTCGCGCTGCCTGGACGAAGCCGGCCTCGCGCCGGACATTGGCCTCGGCCCGGGCGACGCGGGCATAGAGCGGAAAATTGATGATCGCGGTGGCGATCACGATGTTGGTCACCGAATTACCGAGCGCCGCGACGATGCCCATGGCGAGCACGAAGAGCGGGAAGGCCATGATCGTGTCGGCGACACGCCCGACGATCGTGTCGACCCAGCCGCCGAAGAAGCCGGCGGCGACGCCGGCGAGCCCGCCGAGCAGGAAGACGAGCGCGACTGAAGCGACGGCGATGGTGAAGTCGAGCCGCGTCGCGGCGACGACGCGGCTGAAGATGTCGCGGCCGAGCTGGTCGGTGCCGAACCAGTGGGCGGCGCTCGGCCCCTGCAGCGCGGAATTGGTGTTGGACGCCAGCGGGTCATAGGGCACGATCGATGGCCCGAAGATCGCAGCGAACAGGATCAGTGCGAACAGGCCGAAGGCCAGGCCCGTCACCGGGTTCTCGGAGACGATGTGCCGGGCATGGGCCAGCAGCGAGGTCGAGGGCGGGGCCTCGAAGCGCAGCGGCGGCGGCTCGACCTTGCTCATGTCGTTCATCGGCTCAGCCCTCCAGCC
Source organism: Allobosea sp. Tri-44 (assembly GCF_004123845.1). Lineage (GTDB taxonomy): Bacteria > Pseudomonadota > Alphaproteobacteria > Rhizobiales > Beijerinckiaceae > Allobosea. Next base: position 38,033 of record NZ_NBDP01000018.1, read on the forward strand.
GGACGCGGGGGTCGATCACGCCGTAGAGAATGTCGATCGCGAGGTTCAGGATCACGTAGAGGATCGCCATGGTGAGCACGAAGCCCTGGATCGGCGCGTAGTCCGAGGCGATCAGCGCCTCGACCGCATAGGAGCCGACTCCCGGCCAAGCGAAGACCTTCTCGACGAGGACGTTGGCGCCGAGCAGGAAGGAGAAGACCATGCCGAGCGTGGTCACGACCGGCAGCATGGCGTTGCGGAAGGCATAGGTGCCGATCACCGTCCGCGAGGACAGGCCGCTGGCCCGCGCGGTCCTGACGAAATCGGCGCCGAGCACCGCGAGCATCGAGGCGCGGGTCATGCGCGTGATCGGCGCGAGCGAGAAGATCGCCAGCGTCAACGCTGGCAGCAGGATCTGCGAGAGCGCGGCGCGGAAGGTTTCGGGATCGCGCGCGATCACGCTGTCGATCAGCAGAAAGCCACTGATGCGCGGCGGTTCGGTGGCGAAGGCGTCGAGCCGGCCGAGCGGCGCCGGCGCCCAGCCGAGGATGAAATAGAACACATAGACCAGCAGCAGGCCGGTGAAGAAGACCGGCAGCGAGACCCCGGCTGTCGCGACGATGCGGCAGAGATGATCGATCCACGAGCCTTGCCTGACCGCCGCGAGAACGCCGAGCGGCAGTGCGATCGCCATCGAGATGAGAAGGCCGAACAGCGTCAGTTCGGCCGAAGCCGGCAGGCGCGCAGCGAGATCTTTGGTCACTGCCTGGCCAGTTGTCAGCGAGGTTCCGAGATCGCCTTTCACCAACGCTCCGACGTAGGCGACGAACTGCACCGGCAGCGGCTGGTCGAGCCCGAGCTTGCTGCGGATTTCGGCGATGGCCTGCGGCGTCGCTGCCGGCCCGGCGAAATAGGCCGCCGTGTCGCCGGGCAGCACGCGTGTGAGCAGGAAGGTGACGACGATCACGCCGATGATCGACGGCAGCGTCGTCTTCAGCCGTGCGACGATCAAGCCGAGCATGGTGGAGCCTCCTCAGTGGAATCTCGCGCTGGAGCCGCGCCGTCATTGCGAGCGAAGCGAAGCAATCCAGAGGGGCTCGCGCTGCCGCCTTGGATTGCTTCGTCGGCTTCGCCTCCTCGCAATGACGCAAGCGGCTCCGCCACAGGTCACGCCTTGGTCAGGTAGCGGAAATCCGGTTCGCGGCAGGGCTGGAACTGGTAGCCACCGATCGATTTCTGCAGTGCGACATCATGGGTCGGCTGGTTGATCGGCACCATCGGCACCTCCGCGTTCACCAGCTTGATGAAGTCGACGACATTGGCGTCGTAGGCGGCCTTGTCGGGGGCGAAGCGGGCGGCATCGACGAGCTTGTCCAGCGCCGGGTTCTGGTAGGCGGCGATGTTGAAGATCGAGTTGTTGCCGTGCATCGTCCAGAACAGGTAGTAGTCGGGATAGTCGAGCCAGCCGGCAAAGCGGTTCAGCACCATCGGGTTGGTCTTCTTGGCGATCTCGGCGCGGAAATTCGCGCCCGGCACCTTGTTGATCTCGACGGTGATGCCGATCGACGCCAGCGCCTCTTTGATCAGCACGGCCATCGGCTCGGCGACCGTGGCGTTGCCGGCGTCGAAATACAGCGTCGTCGCGAACGGGCCGCCGGCGGCATCGACCAGCGCCTTGGCCTTGGCGGCGTCGCTCTTGTAGGGGAAGGGCTGCGGCCAGGCGACCTTGGGCGTCGTGCCGCCCGACATGTCGACACCGCGCCCGAACAGCGAGGCCTGCAGGATCTTTTCATAGGGCATCACCCAGGCGACCGCCTGACGCAGACGCACATCCTTGAACGGGCCGACCTGCGTGTTGAGATAGCAGCCCCAGACGCCGTTGGGGATCGGCACGCCGACGACGTTGACCTTGCCGGCGTCAGCCAAGTCCTTGAAATCCTTCGGCGGCAGCCCGTAGGACACATCGGCGTCGCCGCGCTCCATCAGTGCCCGGCGCGTTGCGGGCGAGGCGATGTCGCGCGCGATGATGCGGCGCAGCTGCGGTAGTTTCCCGCAGGCCCAGGCATCGTTGCGGGCATAGATCGTCTCGACGCCCGGCTTCCAGCTCTCGACCTTGTAGGCGCCGGAGCCGGCGATGTTGTTCTTCAGGTACTCCTTGGCATGCGGGTCGCCGCCGCCGTTCTGCATGGCGAGTTCGGAGTCGAAGACAAAGGGGATCGTCACGGCGAGGTTGGGCAGCGTCATCTTGTCCTTGCGGACGAAGTCGACGCGGAAGGTCTTGTCGTCGACGGCGACGAACTGTTCGGGCTTCTCCAGCGAGCCGGCATTCATCTGGGTCGTCGCGAAGCCGCCGATCGTGCAGGCCCGGTCAAGCGACCATTTCACGTCCTTGGCAGTCACCGGGCGGCCGGAATGGAACTTGGCGTCGCGCAGCTTGAAGGTGCAGCTCATGCCATCGGAGGCGAGCTGCCAGCTCTCGGCCAGCTCGCCTTCGAGTTCGCCCATCGCGACCTGATGACCGCCGCCGCCGGGAATGGGCACCGGCTTGAAGCGCAGCAACCGGTCGTAGCAGTTCAGTGCCACGCCATTCACCGGCTGCGACGAGCCGATGCCCTGCATGTCCAGGCTGTTCGGTCCGTATTCCTGGACCAGCAGAAGCGTCTCGCTGCGGCTCGGCGCCTGCGCGCTCGCGCCCTGCCTCATGACGAACGGAGCAGCCAAACCTCCTGCGATAGCCGCGCGACGCGTGATAGCCATTGTGTGCTCCCCGATTGCCAGCGCCCTTTTTCGGGCTCCAGCGGCTTCATCTCAGGGGAACCAATGCAGTTACCATGCCGGCTCGCAGCCGCGCGATCATGCGGATATAGGGCGTTTCGACGGGAGTTGAGACGTTTAGATATGCATACAATGGGAGAATATTGCTCAATTCGTATGCAAATTCTTGCGGGCCGTATGGACGCCGGCTTGCGGTACCGTCGGCCTGGGCTTCGATGTAGTCGACTCGTCTTTTCAGGACCGTTCCGGCGGCCGCGCTGCAGCCTTAAAAGCAGACTGCCCATAAGCAGACGTCGCCAGCGTCAGCAAGGGGCCAAACTAAGGCCTTCCCAGCCGGCCGGCGGCGTGTCAGCCGTAGCGTGCTTCCGAGCGCCGATCGATCGCCAGCGCTGCCAGCGTGCAGAGCGCGCCGGAGAGCAGGTAGATGCCGACCCAGGCGAGACCGAATGTGCTCGACACGGTCAGCGCCACCAGTGGGGCGAAGCCCGCGCCGAGCAGCCAGGCGAGGTCGGAGGTCAGCGCCGCGCCGGTGTAACGATATTGCGTGCCAAAGCTTGAGGCGACCGCGCCGGCTGTCTGGCCGTAGGCGAGGCCGAGCAGCCCGAAGCCGATGATGACGTAGATCGTCTGCCCGGCCAGGCTGTCGCCGAAGAGCAGCGGCGCGACGATGCTCGACAGACTGAAGAGCGCGATCATTCCGCCGGAGAGCAGCAGCGTGTTGCGGCGCCCGATCTGGTCGGCGACCAGGCCGGAGGTCACGATCGCGCCGGCCCCGACCACGCCGCCGGCCGCCTGCACCAGCAGGAACTCCGAGACCGAGCGATCGGTGAAGAGGTTGATCCAGCTGACCGGGAAGATGGTGACGAGGTGGAAGAGCGCGAAGCTCGCCAGCGGCACGAAGGCGCCGAGGACGATCGTGCGGCCATGGGCGCGGATGAGTTCCGATACCGGCATCGGCACCAGCTCGCGCGTTTCCATCAACTCGGCGAACTCGTGGGTCGCGACCATGCGCAGACGGGCGAACAGCGCGACGACGTTGATCGTCAGCGCGACGAAGAAGGGATAGCGCCAGCCCCAGCCGAGGAAGTCCTCCTTCGAGAGCGCGCCCTCGAAATAGGCAAAGAGCCCGGCGGCAAGGATGAAGCCGAAGGGGGCGCCGAGCTGCGGCAGCATGGTGTACCAGCCGCGTCGGTTGGCGGGGGCGTTCAGCGCCAGCAGCGAGGACAGGCCATCCCAGGCGCCGCCGAGCGCGATGCCCTGCAACAGGCGAAAGGCGGCGAGAATGACGCAGGACCAGATGCCGATCGTCTGGTAGCCCGGCAGGAAGGCGATGGCCGCGGTCGAGCCGCCGAGGAGGAAGAGCGCAACGGTAAGCTTGGTCGCGCGGCCATAGTTGCGGTCGATCGAGAAGAACAGCACGGAGCCGATCGGGCGCGTGACGAAAGCCAGGGCGAAGATGCCGAAGCTGTAGAGCGTACCGGTGAGTCGGTCGACGAAGGGGAAGACCAACTCGGGGAAGACCAGCACGCAGCCGAGGCCGAAGACGAAGAAGTCGAAATATTCCGACGTCCGTCCGATGATGACGCCGAGTGCGATGTCGGCGGGGGAAACATGGTCCCGCCCGTGCTCGTCTAGCACGTGTCCCGGTGAGTGGCTCGCCGCGTCAGCGCTCATGACCGCGAATTCCTAAGCTGGTGGGCGCGCCGGAGAACCGGGCTTGCCCGCACCTCGTGCAAATGGATACGGTGGATAGAAGCGACCCGTCAAACTGCCGCAATGAGACAGATTGTCTTATGTGCGGTGCGAAAGAATGGACATAGACAACGGCTGTTCCCCGATAGGGAGGTCTTCAGTCTCTTGCGGATCTTTCGACTTTTAACGGTTCTACCGATCCTCGCCCTGCTCGGTGGGTGCCAGATGGTGCTGCTTTCGCCATCGGGCGACGTTGCGCTGCAGCAGCGCAACTTGATGCTCGCCTCCGTCGCGCTGATGCTGCTCGTCATCATCCCGGTGATGGCGCTGACGATCTTCTTCGCCTGGCGCTACCGTGCCTCGGCCAAGGCGACCTACGATCCGGACTGGAACCACTCGCTGCCGCTCGAGGTGGTGATCTGGTCGGTGCCGCTGCTGATCATCGTCGTCTTGGGCGCGATGACCTGGATGGGCACGCATCTGCTCGATCCCTATCGCCCGCTCAACCGCATCGCCGCCGGCAAGCCGGTGGTCGAGGCGCGAGCGGGTAGTCCCGGGATCAGGAAGCAGCCGCTGGTGATCCAGGTCGTGGCCCTCGACTGGAAATGGCTCTTCCTCTACCCGGCTCAGGGCATCGCCTCGCTCAACGAGGTGGTGGCGCCGGTCGACCAGCCGATCGAGTTTCGCATCACGTCGTCCTCGGTGATGAACTCGCTCTTCATCCCGGCGCTCGCCGGCCAGATCTACGCCATGCCGGGCATGCAGACGAAGCTCAACGCCGTGATCAACCGCCCCGGCGACTTCGAGGGCTTCTCGGCCAATTACAGCGGCGCCGGCTTCTCCGACATGCGCTTCCGCTTCCGCGGCGTCGACGACAAGGCCTTCGGCGAGTGGGTGCAGGGCGCGATTGGGGGCGGCAGCATGCTCGGGCGCGACGAATATCTCGTGCTGGAGCGGCCGAGCGAACGCGAGCCGGTCCGCTATTTCCGGGACATTCCGTCGGATCTCTTCACCGCCATCCTCAACATGTGCGTCGATCGCACCAAGATGTGCATGCGCGACATGATGGCGATGGACGCCAGGGGTGGCGGCGGCAAGGAGGGCATTCATACGGTGGTCGCGCTCGAATACGACAAGAGCGTGCGCCGCGGCGGGCAACCGCTGCTGCCGCGTCCGTTCGTGACGGCGATCTGCACCCCGACCGATGTCTATGGCGCTGCGGGCATGTCCGCCCGCGCCGTCAACTGAGCCGCATCCGCGAGCCGAGGGACGCATGACCTCCTATCCCGACTGGTGGAAGCTCGTCTTCGGTCGCTTCACCTTAGAGGCGATCCCCTATCACGAGCCGATTCTGATCGCGACCTTCGCGGCCGTTTTGCTCGGCGGGCTCGCGCTTGTCGCGCTGATCAGCCGGTTCAAGCTCTGGGGCTATCTCTGGCACGAGTGGTTCACCAGCGTCGACCATAAGAAGATCGGGATCATGTACATGATCCTTGGCGTCATCATGCTGCTGCGCGGCTTTGCCGATGCGCTGATGATGCGCGGCCAGCAGGCGATCGCCTTCGCCGGCAATGAGGGCTATCTGCCGCCGCACCATTACGATCAGATCTTCACCGCCCATGGTGTGATCATGATCTTCTTCGTGGCGATGCCGTTCGTCACCGGGCTGATGAACTATGTCGTGCCTCTGCAGATCGGCGCGCGCGACGTCGCCTTCCCCTTCCTCAACAATTTCAGCTTCTGGATGACGGTCGGCGGCGCCGTCCTGGTGATGGCCTCGCTCTTCATCGGCGAGTTCGCCAAGGTCGGCTGGCTCGCCTATCCGCCGCTGTCGGGAGTCGCCTACTCGCCCGGGGTGGGCATGGACTACTACCTCTGGGCCCTGCAGATCGCGGGCATCGGCACGACGCTATCGGGCGTCAACCTGATCGCGACCATCGTCAAGATGCGTGCGCCCGGCATGGACCTGATGAAGATGCCGATCTTCACCTGGACGTCGCTGTGCACCAACGTGCTGATCGTCGCGACCTTCCCGATCCTGGCAGCGACGCTCGCGCTGCTGACGCTCGACCGCTATGTCGGCACCAACTTCTTCACGAACGATCTCGGCGGCAACCCGATGATGTACGTGAACCTGATCTGGATCTGGGGCCACCCGGAGGTCTACATCCTGATCCTGCCGCTCTTCGGCGTCTATTCTGAAGTTGCCTCGACCTTCTGCGGCAAGCGCCTCTTCGGCTACGCCTCGATGGTCTATGCGACGGTGGTCATCACCATTCTGTCCTACCTGGTCTGGCTGCACCACTTCTTCACGATGGGCTCCGGCGCCAGCGTGAACTCCTTCTTCGGCATCACGACGATGATCATCTCGATCCCGACGGGCGCGAAGATCTTCAACTGGTTGTTCACGATGTATCGCGGCCGCATCCGCTTCGAATTGCCGATGATGTGGCTCCTCGCCTTCATGATCACCTTCGTCATCGGCGGCATGACCGGCGTCATGCTCGCGGTGCCGCCGGCCGACTTCGTGCTGCACAACAGCCTGTTCCTGATCGCCCATTTCCACAACGTCATCATCGGCGGCGTGGTTTTCGGCGTCTTCGCCGGTATCGCCTACTGGTTTCCCAAGGCCTTCGGCTTCAAGCTCGACCCGTTCTGGGGGCATCTCTCCTTCTGGTTCTGGGTTGTCGGCTTCTACGTCGCCTTCATGCCGCTCTACATCCTCGGCCTGATGGGCGTGACGCGGCGCCTCAGCCGCTTCGAGGATCCCTCGCTGCAGATCTGGTTCGTGATCGCGGCGTTTGGTGCGGTGCTGATCGCGTTCGGCATCCTGTGCTTCCTGATCCAGATCGGCGTCAGCATCCTGCGCCGCGAGCAATTGCGCGACACGACCGGCGACCCCTGGGACGGGCGCACGCTGGAATGGTCGACCTCCTCGCCGCCGCCGGCCTACAACTTCGCCTTCACGCCGATCGCACATGATCTCGACAGCTGGGCCGACATGAAGAAGCGCGGCTACCAGCGCCCGCTCACGGGCTATCGGCCGATCCACATGCCGAAGAACACCGGCGCCGGCCTGATCATCGCCGGGCTGGCGACGATCTGCGGCTTTGCGCTGATCTGGTACATCTGGTGGCTGGCGGCGCTCTCCTTCGTCGCCGCGATCGCGGCCGTGATCATCCATACCTTCAACTACGACCGCGACTTCCACATCCCGGCCGACGAAGTCGTGCGCGCGGAAGAGGCGCGCACCCAGCTTCTGGGCCGGGCCTGAGGGGCGATGATGACGGCGACAGCGCAAGGCTCCGACAAGGCCGACGTCCCGGTCTTTCATTTTGCGGAGGGCGAGCCCGAGCACCATCCCGGTGACTCGACCATGCTCGGCTTCTGGCTCTACCTGATGAGCGACTGCCTGGTCTTCGCAGTCCTCTTCGCGACCTATGGCGTGCTCGGGCGCAATTATGCGGCGGGGCCGTCCGGCGCCGATCTGTTCGACCTGAAGCTCGTGGCGGTCAACACCGCGATGCTGCTGTTCTCCTCGATCACCTATGGCTTTGCCATGCTGGCGATGGACAAGGGCCGGCAGGCGGCGGTGCAGGGCTGGCTCGTGGTCACCGCGCTCTTCGGCCTCGCCTTCCTCGGGATCGAGCTCTACGAGTTCGCCCACCTGATCCACGAGGGCGCGACGCCGATGCGCAGCGCCTTCCTGTCCTCGTTCTTCACCCTGGTCGGCACGCACGGGCTGCACGTCACCTTCGGCCTGATCTGGCTCGCGGTGCTGATGACGCAGGTGTCGAAGCACGGGTTGATCGCGGCCAACCGGCGCCGGCTCATGTGCCTTTCCATGTTCTGGCACTTCCTCGACGTCGTCTGGATCGGCGTCTTCACCTTCGTTTATCTGATGGGCGTGCTGAAATGAGCCAGAACCACGCCGAGGCCCACGACAGCCATCACGCCGGCCATCATGACGGCCACGACTCCCATGGCGCGGCGCATGGCAGCCTGCGCGGCTACGTCACGGGCTTCCTGCTCTCCGTCGTCCTGACCGCGATCCCGTTCTGGCTCGTCATGAACGGCGTGCTGGCGAACTCGACGCTGACGGCGATCGTGATCATGCTCTTCGCCGCCGCGCAGATCGTCGTCCACATGGTCTACTTCCTGCACATGAACGGCCGCTCGGAAGGTGGCTGGACGATGATGGCGCTGATCTTCACGATCGTCATCGTGGCGATCGCGCTCACGGGCTCGCTCTGGGTGATGTTCCACCTCAACGCCAACATGATGCCCGACCTGCACAAGATGTGAGGCTGGCACCGTGTCGCCGGCCGCGGAAAGGCGGCGACACAGGGGTGTCGCACGGGTCATCTTCATCGCCGGGCTCTGCCTGGCCACGCTGGTCTTCGCTGGCCTCGGGGTCTGGCAGCTCCAGCGGCTGAGCTGGAAGCTCGACCTGATCGCCCGCGTCGAGCAGCGCCTCGCTGCCCCTCCGGTCGCTGCGCCCGGGCCGGCGCAATGGGACGGAATCACCGTCGCAGCGGACGAATATCGCCGCGTCGCCCTGCAGGGGCGCTATCTGGAGGCGCCGGAGACGCTGACCATGGCGGTGACGGAGCGCGGCCCCGGTTTCTGGGTGCTGGTGCCGTTCCGGGCGGATGCCGGCTTCACCATCCTCGTCAACCGTGGCTTCGTGCCAGAGGGACAGCGGGCCGTCGCGGAACGTCGCAAGGTTGCCGGCGGAGAGGCGAAGGTGGTCGGGCTGCTGCGGCTCACCGAGCCGGATGGCGGTTTCCTGCGCGCCAACGATGCCACTGCAGGCCGCTGGTATTCGCGCGACGTGGCGGCGATTGCGCAGACGCGCGGGCTCGGCCAGATCGCGCCCTATTTCGTCGACGCCGATGCGGCCACGGAGCCCGGCCCCCTGCCGCAGGGCGGCATGACCCAGGTCGGCTTCCGCAACACGCATCTGGTCTATGCGCTGACCTGGTTCTGCCTGGCGCTGATGAGTGTGGGGGCTGCAGGCTATCTGATCAGGGGCATGCCGGAGGAGCCGCCCGAGGCCTGACGGGATGCGCGAGCCCATGTGCGCGGGTTCCGGTCATGATGTAAGCGTGCTGCGTTGCTCGCGCCGATTCCATCGACCGCGCCGCTAATATTTGGAGATGCCGTATGACGCTGACGATCCGCCCCGTGCGGCCCGATGAGGCCGGGCTCGTGCTCGGCTTCGTGCGCGAGCTTGCGGAATACGAGAAGCTGCTGCACGAGGTCGAGGCCAGTGAAGCCGACATGGCGGCCGCCCTGTTCGGCCCAGAGCCTAAGGTGTTCTGCGACATCGCCGAATGGGACGGCGCCCCGGCAGGCTTTGCGATCTGGTTCTACACCTATTCAACCTTCACCGGCCGGCACGGCATCTGGCTCGAGGACCTCTATGTCCGGCCGGAGCATCGCGGCCGTGGCATCGGCAAGGCGCTGATGGGGCGCCTGGCGAAGCGCTGCGTCGACGAGGGGCTGTCGCGCTTTGCCTGGTGGGTGCTGAACTGGAACGAGCCCTCGCGGGTGTTCTACCGCTCGATCGGCGCGGTGGCGCAGGACGAGTGGACGGTGAAGCGGCTTGATGGCGAGGCGCTGCGCAAGCTCGCGGCCGGGAGCTGAGGCGGTGGCGAACCTCCCCGTCGTCCTGATCGCAGCGATCGCCGAGAACGGCGTGATCGGCCGCGACAACCTGCTGATCTGGCGGCTCAAGACCGACATGCGCCGCTTCCGCGAGCTGACCATGGGGTGCCCGATCATCATGGGGCGCAAGACCTTCCTGTCGATCGGCAAGCCGCTGCCGGGCCGGCAGACCGTGGTCCTGTCGCGCGATCCGGCGTTCGGGCCGGACGGCGTCTATGTCGTGCCCTCGCTCGATCAGGCGCTCGCGACGGCGCAGGGGCTCGGTAAGGCGATGGGCGCGCGCGCCGTCATCGTCGCTGGCGGCGGCGAGGTGTATGCTCAGGCGCTGCCGATCGCTGACCGATTGGAGCTGACCTTCGTCCACGCCCGTCCGGAGGGCGATGCGGTCTTCCCAGATTTCGACCGTGCGGTCTTCCACGAGAGCACCCGTAGCGAGCACCCGGCCGGCGCTGACGACGAGTTTTCCTTCGCATTCGTGACCTTCGAACGGGTATCCTGAACTGCCAACCGGCGAACTGCGACGAACGGTCTACGACCAAAGGGGCTTGCGTCGTTGACGAATCCGTGGCCGATGCCCAATTCAACGCGCATTGCGCCGCTTGGCGCTGACAGCGTTCTGCCGTTCAGCTATGCACGGTCGAAAGCGAAGAGTGAGGAACGGCTGAGGCATGCCTTGGAGTAACCAGAGCGGCGGGAGTGGCGGCAGCGGCGGCGGCGGTGGTGGCCCCTGGGGCCAGCGCGGTGGCGGCGGCAATGGCGGTGGTCCCTGGGGCGGCGGCGGTCCGTCCGGCGGCAACACACCACCGGATCTCGAGGAGATCATCCGGCGGGGTCAGGACCGGCTCAAGAATTTCCTGCCGGGCGGCAATCTCGGCGGGCCCGGCCTGATCATCGGCGTCCTGTTCCTGATCTTCGTCTGGTTCATGACCGGCTGGTACATCGTCCGTCCGAACGAGGTCGGCCTCAATCTCGTCTTCGGGAAATATATCGGCAAGACCGGCGAAGGCCTGAACTACAACTGGCCCTATCCGATCGGCAGCGTGGTCAAGCCGCAGGTGACGAACGTCATCACCACCGAAGTCGGCTTCCGCACCGTCGAGTCGGTGCGCACCTCGCGCCAGACCGACGTCACCGAGGAAAGCCTGATGCTGACCGGTGACGAGAACATCGTCGACATCGACGTGATCGTGCAGTGGAAGATCGATGCGGGCGCGCCCGAGAACTATGTCTTCAACATCCAGGATCCACCGGGCACGGTGAAGGCCGTCGCCGAGAGCGCGATGCGCGAGATCATCGGCCGGCGCAACATCCAGCCGGTGCTGACCACCGATCGCGGCGTGATCGAGACCGAAGTGCGCCAGCTGATGCAGGACACGCTGAACACCTACCGCGCCGGCGTGCAGATCAACCTCGTCCAGCTTCAGAAGGTCGATCCGCCGCAGCAGGTCATCGACGCCTTCCGCGACGTCCAGGCGGCGCGCGCCGACCAGGAGCGCCTGCGCAACGAGGCGGAGACCTACGCCAACCGCGTCGTGCCGGAATCGCGCGGCCGGGCGGCGCAGCTCATCCAGTCGGCCGAAGCCTTCAAGGACCAGACGGTCAACGAAGCGCTCGGCCAGATCAGCCGCTTCAACTCGGTCTATGAGCAGTACAAGAACGCGCCCGCCGTCACACGCGAGCGGCTCTTCCTCGAAACCATGGAACGCGTCTTCGGTGGTATGGACAAGGTGATCCTCGACCAGAACGGCTCCGGCAGCGGTGTCGTGCCCTATCTGCCGCTCGGCGAGCTCGGGCAGCCGCAGCGTCGTCCGGCCGGCCAGACTCAGCAGGGGGGCACGCGATGAGCGGCTTCCTTCGTATTGCTCTGCTGGCGATCATCGCCATCGCCGCGGTCGTTTTCTATGCCTGCACCTTCGTGGTGAGGCAGACCGACTCCGCCATCGTGCTGCGCTTCGGCGCGGTTCGGACCGTCGCGACCGCGCCGGGGCTCTATCTCAAGCTGCCGGCACCGTTCGAACAAGTCGTCTTCCTCGACAACCGCATCCTCGATCTCGACCTGCCGTCGCAGGAGATCATCGCCTCGGACCAGAAGCGGCTCGTGGTCGACGCCTTCACGCGCTACCGGATTTCCGATCCGCTGCGCTTCTACCAGGCGGTCAACAACATCCCGCGCGCCAATTCGCAGCTCGCCTCGATCGTCAATGGTAATGTCCGCTCGGTTCTCGCCGAGGCGACGTTCACGTCGATGGTGCGCAACGATCGCTCGCGGCTGATGAACCGCATCCGCGACGAGGTGAATCGCGAGGCGGGCCGCTTCGGCATGACTGTGGTCGATGTCCGCTTACGCCGTGTCGACCTGCCGGCGGCCAACTCGCAGGCGGTGTTCCAGCGCATGCAGACCGAACGCCAGCGCGAGGCGGCGGAAGCGCGCGCGCTCGGTGGCCAGCAGTCGCAGGAGATCCGGGCAAAGGCCGAGCGCGACGCGATCATCATCGTCGCCGAGGCGCAGCGGAAATCCGACGAAACCCGCGGCCAGGGCGAGGGCGAGCGCAACCGCATTTTCGCCGAGGGCTTCGGCAAGGATCCGGAGTTCTTCGCCTTCTACCGCTCGATGCAGGCCTATGAAGCGAGCCTGAAGTCCGGCGATACGCGGATGCTGCTGACGCCGGATTCGCCGTTCTTCCGCTTCTTCAACGACCCGTCCGGCCGACGGGCCGGTGCGGGAAGCGATGCGGTGCCGGCGACGCCGGCCGCTCCCAAGCCCTGATCCTAGAGCAGGATGCGAAAAAGTGGGAACCGGTTTTCCGCAGAAATCCTGCTCTAAGCCCTTAGAATCGATCATGTTTTATGATTTTGGATCGAATCGATCCAAAATCATCGTGATCTAGGACCGAGCGCTGCGCATGACAGATTTCCTCGCGGCGCTCGGCCTGGTCTTCGCCATCGAGGGACTGCTCTTCGCGTCGATACCCGAGATCGCCAAGGAGGCGCTGCGCAGCGCCTCCGAGACGCCCGCCGAGCGGATGCGCCTGATCGGCATCGTCTCGGCGGTCGTGGGTGTCGGGCTGGTCTGGCTGGCCAGGGGCTGAAGCGGCCTTACTGGAACGATCACGACGTTATGACGCAATCTTGCGTCGCCCTTCCGCCGCATTTTGGCGTTCTTAAGTTGCGTTCGGATTCCGACTGCGCTGCAATGCCGTCAAGGCCGATGACTTGGCGCGACATCTCATGATCATGAGGACATCGATGGCACTCACTCATTCCCATGCCTACCGTCTGGCGCGGGTCGCGACTGTCGCCGGCATGGCCTTCGCGACGGTGCCGGCGTTCAGCCAGGCGACGCCGGCGCCCGGGCCCGTCCAGGCCGTGCCGCAGGCCCATGGCACCACCATCTCGCTGGCGGACCTCGCCGAGCGGGTGATGCCGGCGGTGGTCAACATCGCCGCGGTGACGACCAGCGAGACCCGCGGCCGCAACCTGCCGCAGCTGCCGCAGCTCGGCCCCGACACCCCATTCGGCGACCTGTTCGAAGAATTCTTCAACCGCCGCGGCCGTGGCGGCGAACAGGGTCAGAACCAGCCGCAACAGCCTCCGCAGCAGCGCCGCTCGCAATCGGCCGGCTCGGGCTTCGTGATCGATCCGTCCGGCCTCGTGGTGACCAACAACCACGTCATCGGCGACGCCAACGAGATCACCGTGGTGTTCAGCGATGGCCTGCGCCTCAAGGCCGAGGTCGTCGGCAAGGACACCAAGGTCGACCTCGCCGTGCTGCGGGTGAAGCACGACAAGCCGCTGCCCTTCGTCAAGTTCGGCGACTCCGACAAGGCGCGCATCGGCGACCCCGTCATGGCGATCGGCAACCCGTTCGGCCTCGGCGGCTCGGTTTCGTCGGGTATCGTCTCGGCCCGCAACCGCGACATCAACCAGGGCCCGTACGACACCTATATCCAGACCGACGCGGCCATCAACAAGGGCAATTCGGGCGGTCCGCTGTTCAACATGGCCGGTGAGGTGATCGGCATCAACACCGCGATCCTGTCGCCGACCGGCGGCTCGGTCGGCATCGGCTTTGCCGTACCGTCGTCGCTGGCGACCAACATCGTCGATCAGCTCAAGGAGTTCGGCGAGACCCGCCGCGGCTGGCTTGGCGTACGCATCCAGAACGTCGATGACGCCACAGCGGAAGCGCTCGGCCTCGGCACGGCGCGCGGCGCGCTGATCGCCGGCATCGACGAGAAGGGCCCGGCCAAGCCGGCCGGCCTCGAGATCGGCGACGTGATCGTCAAGTTCGACGGCAAGGACGTGAAGGATTCGCGCGAGTTGCCGCGCATCGTCGCCAGCACGGCCGTCGGCAAGGACGTGCCGATCCAGGTCATGCGCAAGGGCAAGGAGCTTGCCAAGACGGTCAAGCTCGCCCGGCTCGAGGATGGCGAGAAGGTCCAGCAGGCCTCGGCCAACAAGCCTCCGGCCGAGGCTGCCAAGCCGGCGACCGCCTCGGCGCTCGGCCTCGAATTCTCGGCCCAGACCGAAGAGCTGCGCAAGCGCTACTCGATCAAGGACGGGCTGAAGGGCGTCGTCATCACCAAGGTCGACGGCAACTCGAACGCCGCCGACAAGCGCATCCTGGTCGGCGAGCTCGTCGTCGAGGTCGGCCAGGAGGCGGTGAACTCCCCCGAGGAGGTTACCAAGCGGCTCGATGCCCTGAAGAAGGAGGGCAAGAAGTCGGCCCTACTGCTCGTCTCGAACGGCCAGGGCGAAGTCCGCTTCGTCGCGGTGACGATGAGCTGACCGCTCCTCATTGATGGATTAACGAAAAGGCGGCCTCTGGGCCGCCTTTTTTGTTGCCGCTGATCGGCGCCATCAGGTTTTTGCGTTGGAACCGCGGTCACGGCTCCGACAAGGTTCCGGACCCAATCAAAGAGGCGTCCAATGCGGATGAGCGAGATTCCCTTCGGCACGACCGACTGGTCCTCAGTCGAGCCGGAGCATTTTCCCGGCGAAGAAGGCCAGGCGACCTGGCGTACAAGGCGCTTCGGGCCGGCGGACAATCCGATCCGCGTCAGGATGGTCGAATACTCGCCGGGTTATGTCTCGGACCATTGGTGCGAGAAGGGGCACATCCTTTTATGCCTCGACGGCGAGCTCGAGACGACGCTGGCGGATGGCCGGGTCATGCTGTTGCGGGCGGGGATGAGCTATCAGGTCGCCGACAATGCCGAGCCGCACCGCTCGCGCTCGCCGAAGGGCGCGCGGCTCTTCATTGTCGACTGAGGCTCAGCTCCTGACGATCTCGTCGCCGCGATAGCCCTGGGCGTAGAGCAAAGCGGAGAGGTCGGCGTGGTCGAGGCGGGCATCGGCGGCGGCGGCGACCGCCGGCTTGGCGCGATAGGCGACGCCGAGCCCGGCCTCGCCCAGCATGGCGAGATCATTGGCGCCGTCGCCGACGGCCAGCGCCGCCTCGTTCGGCAGACCGAAACGGGTGCGCAATTCGATCAGTGCATCGAGCTTGGCCTGCTTGCCGAGGATCGGCTCGGCGACCAGGCCTGAGAGCAGGGCGCCTTCGCTGAGCAGGATATTGGAGCGGTGCTCGTCGAAGCCGAGCGCCCGGCTGATCGGACCGGTGAAGACGGTGAAGCCGCCCGAGACCAAAGCCGTGTAGCCGCCATTGGCGCGCATGGTGCGCACCAGAGCGCTACCGCCCGGCGTCAACGTGATGCTCTTGGCGATGATCTCGTCGACGACGCCGAGCGCGATCCCCTTCAACAGCGCGACGCGCTCGCGCAAGGCCGGCTCGAATTCGAGTTCGCCGCGCATGGCGCGCTCGGTGATATCAGAGACCTTCTCCTTCAGGCCGACATAGGCCGCGAGCTCGTCGATGCATTCCTGGCCGATCATCGTCGAATCCATGTCGGCGAGGAACAGGCGCTTGCGGCGTGTGGCGGTTGGCTGGACGATGATGTCGACGGGGACGCTATCGAGCGCCTCGCGCAACCTCGCTTCGAGCTTGCGCACGTCGTCCGCTTCCGCGAAGAGGTCGGCCGCGATCTCGCCATCGAGGCGCTCGGTCCGCGCTGCTGTTGGTGCGGCGGCGCGCAGGCGGGCGAGCAGGCCATCGTCGAGCAAGGCCTGCCCATGAGCGGAGACGAAGGTGGCGACGAGCGTCATGAGGGAGCCGGGCAACAGGTGAAATACAGCGCGGTGCTCATCGCAGGTCCGACCGCGAGCGGCAAGTCGGCGCTGGCGGCCGAACTGGCGCGCCGCTTTGGCGGAGTCGTCGTCAATGCCGACTCGATGCAGGTCTACCGCGATCTCTCGGTCATCACTGCCCGGCCGACGCCAGAGGAGATGGGCGAGGTGCCACACCGGCTCTATGGCCATATCGACGGTGCGGTGAACCATTCGGCGGCAGCATATGCATTTGAGGTGTCAGCGCTGCTGCAGGAGCTGGCCGGGCAGGGCGCCCTGCCGGTGCTGGTCGGCGGCACCGGGCTCTACTTCAAGGCGCTGACCGAGGGGCTCTCGGATATTCCGCCCGTGCCTGAGGAGGTTCGTATTGCATTCCGGGCCTGGGCGGCGGAGCGCGAGACCGGCGAACTGCACGCTGCGCTTGCCGGCAAGGATCCGGAAATGGCGGCACGTCTGCGGCAGAGCGATCGGCTGCGGGTGATGCGGGCGCTGGAGGTGTTCGAGGCGACCGGGCGCTCGCTGGCGAGTTTCCAGGGCGCGCGGCGGCCGGGGCCGCTGGCCGGGCAGAGTCTGCTCAAACTCTTCCTCGCGCCGGAGCGGGAACTGGTGCGCACCCGGATCGACCGGCGCTTCGATGCGATGATGGCGCAGGGTGCGCTCGACGAGGTCGCGGCCTTGCGCGAGCGCCGGCTCGATCCGCTGCTGCCGGTGATGCGTGCCCATGGCGTGCCGGGGCTGATCGCCTATCTCGACGGCCGGCTTTCGCTCGATGAGGCCGTGACCCGCGGCAAGGCCGATACGCGCGCCTACGCCAAGCGGCAGATGACCTGGTTCCGCCATCAGATGGAAGGCTGGACGGCGGCTGAGCCGGAGGCCGGGCTCGCCGTTGCTCTCGCTGCCTGCAGCGACGAGCCGGCCGCCTAGCCCTTCGCTTGCCGGCTCTAATCCCGCTTGACCATGCGGCGCTGCTCGGCTAGCGTCCGGCAACTTTCGTTTCGACAGGGCTGCGACATGCGCAAGCTTATTATCGTACAGGTGCGCTGGTAGGGGCCGGTTTAACAACCGGGCGTCCCCGACGCCAGCGCACGCCCAGGCCCCTCCGAGGGCCTTTTTTATTGCCTTTTTCCGACCGAAACAGACCAAGACCTCCGCAGGAGACCGTTATGAGCGAGATGATGACCGGTGCCGAGATGGTCGTTCGCGCCCTCCAGGACCAGGGTGTGGAGCATCTCTTCGGCTATCCCGGCGGCGCCGTGCTGCCGATCTACGATGCGATCTTCCAGCAGGACAAGGTCAAGCACGTCCTCGTCCGCCACGAGCAGGGCGCGGTCCATGCCGCCGAGGGCTATGCCCGTTCGGCGCCGGGCAAGGTCGGCTGTGTCCTCGTCACCTCCGGGCCCGGCGCGACCAATGCCGTCACCGGCCTGACCGATGCGCTGCTGGACTCGATCCCGCTTGTCGTCATCACCGGGCAGGTCCCGACGCATCTGATCGGCTCTGACGCCTTCCAGGAATGCGACACGGTCGGCATCACCCGCTCCTGCACCAAGCACAACTATCTGGTGAAGAGCATCGCCGACCTGCCGCGCGTCCTGCACGAGGCCTTCTATGTCGCGGCAAACGGTCGGCCGGGCCCGGTCGTTGTCGACGTCCCCAAGGACATCCAGTTCGCGACCGGCGCCTATAGCCGCCCGCGCGACAATCAGCACAAGACCTATCGGCCGGTGGTCAAGGGCGACCTGAACAAGATCAAGGCCGCAGTCGAGCTGATCGCCAAGGCGAGGAAGCCGGTGTTCTATACCGGTGGCGGCGTCATCAATGCCGGCCCGCACGCCTCGGCGCTGCTGCGCGAGCTGGCGCGGCTGACCGGCTATCCGGTGACCTCGACCCTGATGGGGCTCGGCGCCTTCCCGGCTGCCGACAAGCAGTGGCTCGGCATGCTCGGCATGCACGGCACCTACGAGGCCAACCTCGCCATGCATGACTGCGACGTCATGATCAACATCGGCGCGCGCTTCGACGACCGGATCACCGGCCGGCTCGACGCCTTCTCGCCGCGCTCGAAGAAGATCCACATCGACATCGACCCGTCCTCGATCAACAAGAACGTCAAGGTCGATATCGGCATCATCGGCGATGCCGCCCATGTGCTCGAGGACATGGTCCGGATCTGGCGCGAGACGAGCCCACAGATCGACAAGACGGCGCTCACCGCCTGGTGGACGCAGATCGATGGCTGGCGGGCGCGGAACAGCCTCGGCTACAAGCAGTCCGGCTCGGTGATCAAGCCGCAATACGCGATCGAGCGGCTCTACGAGCTGACCAAGGATCGCAATACCTACTTCACCACCGAGGTCGGCCAGCACCAGATGTGGGCGGCGCAGTATCTGCGCTTCCAGGAGCCGAACCGCTGGATGACCTCCGGCGGGCTCGGCACCATGGGCTACGGCCTGCCTGCGGCGATCGGCGTGCAGATGAAGCATCCGGGCGCGCTCGTCATCGACGTCGCCGGCGAGGCCTCGATCCTGATGAACATGCAGGAGATGTCGACGGCGGTGCAGTACCGGCTGCCGGTCAAGGTCTTCATCCTCAACAACGAATACATGGGCATGGTGCGCCAATGGCAGGAGCTGCTGCATGGCGGGCGCTATTCGGAGAGCTACTCGGCCTCGCTGCCGGACTTCGTCAAGCTGGCGGAGGCCTATGGCGGGCACGGCATCCGCTGCTCCGATCCGGCCGATCTCGACCGCGCCATCATGCAGATGATCGAGACGCCCGGTCCGGTGATCTTCGACTGCCTGGTGGCGAAGGAAGAAAACTGCTTCCCGATGATCCCGTCGGGCAAGGCGCATAACGAGATGATCCTGCCGGACTTCGAGGGCGATACCGGCGAGATCATCGACGCCAAGGGCAAGCAGCTCGTTTGATCGGGCATCATCATGCTCGGGCCTGACCCGAGCATCTCCAGCCGGATGGGCACCTCATCCTGCACGAGATTCTCGGGTCTGCGCTTCGCGCGGCCCGAGAATGACGGCATCGGCACAGCATGGGGGACCACATGGCGACCATCGGCCTGATCGGCGGAATGAGCTGGGAATCGACGGCGGTTTATTATCGGCTGCTGAACGAGGGCGTGCGGGCGCGCCAGGGCGGGCTGCATTCGGCCGATGTCCTGCTGCACTCGGTCGACTTCTCGCCGATCGCCGAGATGCAGGCGAAGGGCGATTGGGACCGTGCCGGGGCGGCGATGGCGGCGAGCGCCCGCCGGCTCGAGCAGGGCGGGGCGGTCTGCATCGTGCTGGCGACCAACACCATGCACAAGCTCGCCGACCACATCACCCAGGCGACGAACCTGCCCTTCCTGCATCTCGCCGACGTCACCGCCAAGGCGATCCGCAAGAGCGCATCGCGTCGCCCGCTGCTGCTGGCGACGCGCTTCACGATGGAGCAGCGCTTCTATCGCGATCGGCTCGGCGCCTTCGGCGTCGAGGCGCTGGTGCCGGACGAAGCCGAGCGGGCGGATGTCCACCGCATCATCTATGAGGAGCTGTGCCAAGGTCGCGTCGAGTCAGCCTCCAAGGCGCGCTATCGCGAGATCGTCGCAAGGGCGGCGCGGGAGGAGGGCGCCGACGGCGTCATCCTCGGCTGCACCGAGATCGGGCTACTGGTCTCGCAGGCGGATTTCGACTTGCCGGTCTTCGACACCACGGCGCTGCATGTCGAGGCGGCGCTCGACTTCACGCTGGCGATGGAGCAGGCGGCGTGACGACCGGTAGCGAAAGCCGGCGTCGGATGTTATCTTACCATTGTCTTACTTTGTGGGAATGGTGATGGCGACGACACGTCTGTCCACTAAGGGGCAGGTCATCCTGCCCAAGAACATTCGCGAGCAGGGGCGCTGGGAGCCCGGCACCGAGTTCGAGGTAACGGCGCGCGATGGCGGCGTCTTCCTCGCGCCGAAGAAGCCGCGAAAGCGCTATACGATCGACGATCTCATCGGTTGCCTGCCCTATGACGGTCCGCCGAGGACGCTGGAGGATATGCAGAGGGGGATCGACCAGGCGATGGCCGAACGCTGGAAGCGAAAGTCGGGCCTGGATCGGTGATAGCGCTCGATACCAACATCGTCGTGCGCCTGATCACGGAAGACGATCCTGATGCGGCCGAGCGTGCGCGTGCCTTGATCCTGGAGTGGTCGGGTTTCGTGCAATCCACAGTGCTGCTCGAAACGGAATGGGTGTTGCGCGCCGTGTACGGTTTCAAGAGGCCGCAGATTACCAGGGCGTTTCGCATACTCAGCGAAACCGATGCGATCGAATTGGAGGATGGCGCGCGCCTGAGCGCGATCCTCGACGCTTATGAAGGCGGCCTTGATTTCGGAGACGCCATCCATCTCGCCACTTGTCCGGTTGCCTCTTTCGCCACCTTCGATCGTGCTCTGCTGACCAAGGCGAGGCACGCCTTCCCCGATCTGACGATTGTCTCTCCATGAAGCTGATCATCGCCAACAAGACCCATTCCTCCTGGTCGCTGCGGCCCTGGCTCGTCCTCAACCAGTTCGGCATTCCGTTCGAGGAGGTGCTGGTGCCGTTCGGGCCGACCATGGACGACCCCGGCTGGAAGCGTGCCGTCGCCGAGTACACGCCCGCCCGCAAGGTTCCATCGCTGGTCGACGGGGCAATCGCTGTCTGGGATTCGATCGCCATCATCGAATATATCGCCGAGACGCATCCCGAGCTGCCGATCTGGCCGCGGGACAAGGCGGCGCGGGCTCTGGCCCGTTCGATCTCTGCTGAAATGCACTCCAGCTTCGGTGCTCTGCGCAGCGCCTGCCCGATGAACCTCGCCTGGGTGCATCCGGCGCGTGATCGCGGCCCTGCGGTCGCAGCCGACATTGCGCGCGTCACCGAGATCTGGCGCGATGCGAGGCAGCGCTTCGGGGCGGGCGGGCCTTTCCTGTTCGGAGAGTTCAGTGCGGCCGATGCGATGTTCGCGCCGGTGGCCAGCCGCTTCACCACCTATTCGGTCGCGCTCGATCCCGTCAGCACGGCCTATGTCGAGGCCGTACAGGGCACCGCCGGCTTCCAGGCCTGGCGCGAGGCCGCGCTGGCCGAGCCCTGGATCGTATCCGTGGACGAGCTCGACGAACCGATCCTGACCGATTTCCGCCCAAATCTCAGCCGCAGCAAGGCCCAGCGATGAACACGACGCATTATCCCAGCGCCCCGACCGCCCAGCCGATCGCCCGCCACACACTGGCGGTGATCGTCGACAACGAGCCCGGCGTTCTCGCCCGCATCGCCGGGCTTTTCTCCGGCCGCGGCTACAACATCGAGAGCCTCACCGTCTCGGAGACCGAGCACGAGAAGCACCTCTCGCGCATCACCGTCGTCACCTCCGGCACGGCCAATGTCATCGACCAGATCAAGGCGCATCTCGACCGGTTGGTGCCGGTCCATCGCGTCGTCGACCTGACGCTGCAGGGCGAGGCACTGGAGCGCGAGCTCTGCCTGCTCAAGGTCGTCGGCAAGGGCGACCACCGCGTCGAGGCGATGCGGCTCGCCGCCGCCTTCGGCGCGCGCACGCTCGATGCGAGCCTTACATCCTTCGTTTTCGAACTCACCGGCGCGACCGAGGAGATCGAGCGCTTCATCAAGCTGATGACGGTGGTTGGTTTGACGGAAGTCTCGCGCACAGGCATCGCGGCGATGAGCCGCGGCCCGGAGGCGATGTAGGCTGCTAGCTTGACGAAGGCATGAGCTCTTGTCTCGGGGCTGGTGGGCGATCTCCTACGGCGGCTGGGGTTGAAGGAGCCCGCGATTGCTGCTGAAAGCGATCGTCCGGCGCTCGCCGGGGAGGGGGTAGAGCGGTGACGATCGGACTGAATGAAATCTCGCTCGGCCTCGGCCTCCTCGGCTTCTCCTGCTTTGCCTGGCCGATTTATCAACGCCTGTCCGGCAAGGTCGCGGCCGAACCGCTCGGCTCGGGCAAAAGCCTGCGCTCGCCACTGTGGTGGGTTGGCTTCGTGCTGACGGTCGCGGCGATCTTCCTGCAGCGCATCGCTGCGCAGCAAGCGGCGGGCGGCTGAGCCGCGACGGCACGCTTGATCGCTGGCGGCGATTGGCGGCAAATGCGTCGCATGACCCCTTGCTGTGAGCAGGCGATGTCGATCCATCTCGAACTCCGCAGCTATCGCGGCGGCGACCGCCACCGTCACGACTACAGCCAGATCCTGCTGCCGATGCAGGGGGCGATGCGGCTCGATGTCGAGGGGCATCGCAGCGTCGTCTCGAGCAACTGCGTCGCCATCATCCCGCGCGAGTACGAGCATGATTTCGAGCCGAGCCGCGATTGCAGCATGCTCATCCTCGATGTCGAGGCGGAGGCGTTTGCCGGGGAGGCGGCGCCTGCCCTGCTGCGCGACGCCGTACCTTCGCTCACCAGGGTCGAGCCTTGGCTGTGGCGGATGTTCCGCCAGCTCGGCGCCGAGGTCGAAGCCGGCGCCTGCCGCGCCAGTGACGCTGCCCGTATGACGCTGGCGGGGCTGCAGCTGGTGGTGCCACGCACCATGCCCCGGCCACTGTCGCGCGCGGAAAGCCGCGTCATCGACCTTGCCCGCGATGGCGGAGCGGGGAGCGTCGCCGAGATGGCGAGGACGGCCGGCCTCGGCCAGAGCCGGTTCCACGCGCTGTTCCGGGCGACCACGGGGCAGTCGCCGAAGCAAGCGCAGCTGACCCGGCTCTTCGACGAAGCGGCCGACCGGCTGGCCACGACAGCGCTGCCGGTTTCGGAGATCGCCTACGGCCTCGGCTACCAGAACGCCTCATCCTTCAACCGGCAGTTCAGGCGACGCTTCGGCCTGACCCCGTCCGAGTTCCGTGCCGCGAGCCGGAGCCAATAAGCGCAGCTTCGGTCAAGTCGTTCGGAGCTTCGCCTCATCACGGCTGCGCGGACGGTCGCTATGGTCCACGCGACTCAGCATCCATGAGGAACGCCCGCGATGAAACTCATCGATTTCAAGGTTCTGACCTTCGACTGCTACGGCACGCTGATCGACTGGGAGACCGGGATCTGGAACGCGCTGCAGCCGCTCATAAGCGCTGGCCAGCTCAAGCTCTATCGGGAAGAGGCGCTGGCGCATTTCGGTCGTATCGAGACCGAACTGGAAGAGGCGGGGCCGTCGCTACGCTACTCGACGCTCCTCGCTGCCGTGCATGCGCGCCTGGCCAAGGACCTCGGTGTCTCCATTCATGCCGATCTGAACGAGCGTTTCGGCGGCTCGGTGCCGGATTGGCCGGCCTTCCCGGATTCCGCCGAAGCGCTCGCCTATCTGAAAAGGCACTACAGGCTGGTGATCCTCTCCAATGTCGACCGCACGAGCTTCGCGGCCAGCAACCGCAAGCTCGGCGTGACCTTCGATGCGATCTACACCGCCGAGGATGTCGGGTCCTACAAGCCCGCCCCGCGCAACTTCGACTATCTGCTGGCGCATCTTGAGACCGATCTCGGCCTCAAGGCTGGCGACGTCCTGCATACCGCGCAGAGCCTGTTCCACGACCATGTCCCAGCGGAGCGGGCCGGGCTGGCGCGGGCCTGGATCGACCGGCGCTTCGGCATGGCAGGCGGTGGTGCAACGCAGATCCCCGCGAACCAGCCGAAGGTCGACTTCCACTTCAAGAGCATGGCCGAACTGGCCGAGGCTCATCGGAAAGCCATCGGAGGCTGATCAGCCGTTGAAGCCGCCGTCTTCGAGGAAGCGCTGCTCCTCGGTCGAGCTCTGCCGGCCGAGGACGGCGTTGCGATGCGGGAAGCGGCCGAAATCGCGGATGATGTCGCGGTGGATGACGGCGTATTTGGTCGAGTCGTCGTCGCCCGAGGCCTTGGTCAGGTCGACGCAGCGCTCCTGATCGGCGAGAGCCTCGGAATGCATGAACGGCATATAGAGGAAGCGGCGCTCGGGATTGTGGAAGGCCTCATCGAAGCCGCGCGCGATCGCCCGGCCGGCGACTTCGCGCGCGAGTGCGTCGGCTGCGAAAGCGTGAGCCGAGCCGCGATGCAGGTTGCGCGGGAACTGGTCGAGCAGGATCAGCAGCGCATAGACGCCCTCCGGCGTCTCTTCCCAATCGGAGAGCTCGCCGCGTGCGGCTGTGTCGACCAGCGGCCGGAATCGCCGGGCGATCTCGGTGTCGAAGGCATCGTCCTTGGCGAACCATTTGTCCGGACCGGCCTCGCGCCAGAAGGCGAGGACCTCGGCGGCGGCAGGCGGGATAGGCTGTGTCATAACTCGCTCCGGATCAGGCATTCTCTCGGAGGAAGATATAGGTGTGCTGACGGCGTGCGGGCGTTGAATTTTCTCCCGCGTACCCTTGCGCCCCGGCAAGCCGTGCGGTAGATGCCAGAACCGTAACGTACGGTACTCTCCGGATCGATGAGCGAACCCGCAACCCATAGCCAAGGTGAGGCGCTGAGCGAGCGGCAGCAAGCCGTGCTCGACGCCGTGCTGGCGTTGATGGTGGAGCAGGGCGACCAGCTCACCATGACGGCCGTCGCCCGCCGCGCGAGCTGCTCGAAAGAGACGCTGTACAAATGGTTCGGCGATCGCGACGGGCTGCTGACCGCGACCGTGCAATGGCAGGCGTCCAAGGTCCGGGCCGATAACTACGATCGCCAGGCGCTCGATGCAGCGACGCTGCGCAAGTGCCTGCGGGATTTCGCCGAGAACTGGCTCACCGTGATCACGAGCCAGACGTCGATCGCGCTCAATCGCGCTGCCATTGGGCATGCCGCCTCGGGCAAGAGCAATCTAGGCGGCATCGTGCTGGCAAACGGGCGTTTCGCCATAGGCGAGCGGTTGAAGCCGGTTCTGGAAGCTGGTCGCGCCGCAGGACTGCTCACCTTCGACGACGCCGAGACGGCGTTCCGCACCTTCTTCGGTCTGGTCGGACGCGACGTCCAGATCAGGCTGCTGCTGGGCGATGCGCTCGTCTCGGGAAAGGCCGAAATCCAGCGCGACGCCGCGCGCGCCACCGACCAGTTCCTCGCACTTCACGGACGGCATGAGCATGTTGCGCAAAAGTGGGAACCACTTTTGCGATGAGAACATGCTCAGCTTTTTGGTTTGCGCGAATTCTTCTCGTTCGGCGGAGCCGGCCGAACGGAAAGCGCGCTAGCGCCGTACCGAAAGCCTGAAGCCCAGAATCCAACCCAAGGAAGGACGCATCCAATGCGCGTTTATTACGATCGCGACGCCGACATCAACCTGATCAAGGGCAAGAAGGTCTGCATCGTCGGCTACGGCTCGCAGGGCCATGCCCACGCGCTCAACCTGCGCGATTCCGGCGTCAAGGACGTCATCATCGCGTTGAAGGCCGGCTCGGCCACCCGCAAGAAGGCCGAAGAGGCTGGCTTCAAGGTCATGACCCCGTCCGAGGCCGCCAAGGTCTCCGACATCATGATGATGCTGACCCCTGACGAGCTGCAGGGCGACATCTACCGCGACGAGCTGCACGGCAACATGAAGGAAGGCGCTGCCCTTCTGTTCGCGCACGGCCTCAACGTCCACTTCAATCTGATCGAGCCGCGCAAGGACCTCGACGTGCTGATGGTCGCGCCGAAGGGCCCTGGCCACACCGTCCGTTCCGAGTATCAGCGCGGCGGCGGCGTGCCGACCCTGATCGCGATCCACCAGGACGCGACCGGCAACGCCCATGACCTCGGCCTGTCCTATGCCTCGGCCAATGGCGGCGGTCGCGCCGGCATCATCGAGACGACCTTCAAGGAAGAGTGCGAGACCGATCTGTTCGGCGAGCAGGTCGTGCTCTGCGGTGGCCTGGTCGAGCTGATCAAGGCCGGCTACGAGACGCTGACCGAGGCCGGCTACGCCCCGGAGATGGCCTATTTCGAGTGCCTGCACGAAGTGAAGCTGATCGTCGACCTGATCTATGAGGGCGGCATCGCCAACATGAACTACTCGATCTCGAACACCGCCGAGTTCGGCGAGTACGTGACGGGTCCCCGCATCATCACCGCCGAGACCAAGGCCGAGATGAAGCGCGTGCTCACCGACATCCAGTCGGGCAAGTTCACCCGCGACTGGATGCTGGAGAACAAGGTCAACCAGACCTCGTTCAAGGCGACCCGCGCTCGCATGGCCGCCCATCCGATCGAGGAAGTCGGCGCCAAGCTGCGCGACATGATGCCTTGGATCAAGGCCAAGGCGCTGGTCGACAAGACCAAGAACTGAGGCAAGCACCGGACTTCGCACGCGGATTCATCACCCTGCGAAGCTGATTCCGGAACCGCTTCCAATCGCTTGAAAATAAACGGAACGGGCGCCTGCAAGGGCGCCCGTTTCGCATTGTCGGAGGCCGCGACGGGAACCGCTTTCCGCGGCGGGCGTTTATGCTCCAGTCGATATCTGCAGGAGCGTGCGATGACCCATCAGGAAGAGCTGAGACACAGGGCGATCGAGCGGCTGCATCAACGCCACGCCCGTCACGGGCTGGTCGATGTGGCGAAGCCGGCGTCGTGGAACGATCAGCTCCCGGTCCTGCTGCTGAGCGGTTTTTTAGCGGTCACCTTGCTCGCGAGCATCCTGATGCGCGCAGCAGGCGGGTGACAAGGTTCTGAAGCCAGCCAATGGAGGCGGCGATGCAAGACGATGTCAGGGAGCGCGAAGCGCGGATTCCGGAGAAGGATGGCCAGCCGATCCCGCCGATGCGGGCGGATGTCCACTCCGATGCAGATCCGGCGGTCGAGACCCCGGTTGAGGCACGGCAAGGTTTCCTCGACCGGCCCGTGCTGGTCGTTCTGGTGGCCGGACTTGCCCTTGCGATTGTCGGTTGGGGCGTCGCTGGAATGTTGGCCTATTGAGCCCACCGCGACCTAACCACGACGACGGAATTCAACGACGAAGCAGACCAAAGCTGAACAGATGGAGGCGATGATGACACCGATCCGATCGATGCCTGCGTCCCAGGGTTTTCAGTTCAAGTTCGCGCATCTGGCGCTGGGCGCCTCTTTCGCCCTGCTGACAATGGTCGTCCTCGGCCTGCTGTAGCTCGCAGCGGCGCAGGAACCGGCCCGGTCAAACCCTGACCGAGCCGGCTTTCGCTTGAGATCAAGCGCCGCATCGGGCTCGCTCGACCACCCCTGACAGAAGCTGTCACTGAGTCCCGGAGCTTCTGACAGCAGCTGTCAGCCCGAAGGCGTTCTCTGTCGTCATCACAACGACGGAGACAGGTCATGATCAGCTTCATTATCGGATCGGCCAAGCCCGTGCTCGCAATGGTCGACGGGCTCGGCCGGATTCTTGGCGGGATCAGCCGCTGGCTACAGTCGCGCCGCGACTATCGCACCCTTTGCGACATGACCGAGCGCGACCTGCGCGATCTCGGTTTGCGCGACAGCGATCTGCGCGATGCGACCGCCGCCCCATTCTTCGGCGACCCGACCGGGATCATCTCGCTGCGCGTCGAAGAGCGGCGCGGCCTTGCGGGTGGGGAAAGCGTCGACCAGGTCCTGCGCGGCCTGAGCGCGGGAGCACCGGTCCGGCCGGAGCGGATCGCTAAAGAATCCGACAGCGCCGTAAGCAGCCGGGTGGTCTTTCTCAGGGCGGCCGAATGAGCGGCCTCTGAGAAGGAGGAAGGCCATAAGTGGAACTTGCGGCGCCTGCGATTGCGAGCTCGACGAGAACCCGATCAAGGTCACGATCGGCGGGAACGCGGTCGAGGTCTGCTGCGACGACTGCGCCCAGGCACTGCGCGAGGCGGATGCCTCGCAGGCGCAGAGCGACGGAATCTAACCGAGCGGCATGACAGAAGCCGTCATTGCGAGCGTAGCGAAGCAATCCAGCAGTGGCAGTGCTCTACGTTCCCCTGGATTGCTTCGTCGGTGCGCTTCTCGCAATGACGGTTTGAAAACGAAAGAGCCGGCCGCGGGAAGCGGCCGGCTCGTCTATTTTTGATCGGGGTCAGAAGGTGACGTGGTCCTTGATGTCGGCTTCGACATTCGAGGGCAGCACGCTGCGCTTCACCAGATCGTCGAAGTTCTTGAACTTCGCCTTGCCGCGCTCCTCGACGATCTTCTTGGAGCGGGCCTCGCCGATGCCCTTGAGCTGCTCGAGCTCGCTGGCGCTGGCGGTGTTGATGTTGACCTTCTTGGCCTGGGCCTGGGTGGTGGGCGCAGCCGGCTTCGCGGTGGGCGCGGCAGGCGTCGTCACGGGGGCGGCCGGCTTGGCCGGGGTGGTCGGCTGGATTGCGGTCTGCGCGAGGGCCGGGCCGGCGGCGAGAGCGAGCGCGGCGAGGCCGATGGCGAAACGAGACATGGTCATGATCTCGACTCCTGTAAGTCGTGCCCGGTGGAGCTGGAGCGCGGATGCCGGGCCGTCCGCGCCGCCGCGCCGGTGGTGAACCGGAGGATCCGGTCTCGACGCGATGGCCGGACTTTCGGCCGGTGCGGCTGAACGCGATCTGAGGTCAGCGTTCAGCTGGCGTTGTGCTTTCCGCCGGGTTTTCGCCGCGATTGACTAGATCGCCGTGCGTCCGAACGGACGCGGCAAATGGCGATCCATCTTTTTGTTGTCGCATCGGACCGAAAAGTGGAATCCACTTTTCGGTCCGATGCCGGTGCTATTTTCCGGTGAACTGCATCACGTATTCGGAGAAGCGCCCGGCGCCGTAGATCAGGCCGAAGCCCCAGGCGAAGGAGGCGGCGAAGTTCGCCAGCTGGAAGGGCCAGAACGGCATCTTCACGATGCCGGCGACGAGCGCGATCACAGCGCGGATCGGCCCGAAGAAATGGCCGATGGCGACGCCGAGCACGCCCCATTTCTCGAAGAAGTCATGGCCGCGCTGGAGCAAAGCAGGATTGTTGCGCAGCGGCCAGTGATCGCCGACGCGCGGACCGAGAATCAGGCCGATCCAGTAGGAGAGCCAGAAGCCGGAGGCCGCGCCGAGCGCCGCTGCGAGCGAGAGCGGCATGAGATTGAGGCCCGAGGCGCCCGCAACCGCGCCAAATGCGGTGAAGAATACTGTCGCCGGCACGAGCCAGGACAGGATCGCGACGCATTCGGCAAAGCCGATCAGGAAGACGATCGGAGCCGCCCAATACTGGTTGGCACGCATGAACGCGACGAGCTCGTGCATCCATTGCTCAAGCGGGGGCATGGGCCGGCGATTCTCCTGAGAGCGGCGAACGATATCGCGAGCGATAGAGCAGAAGCGTCGACTTTTCGCTACTACAACCAGTTGGCGGGTCCCGGTGTCGCAGGGCGGGTTGCCTTCGCGGATTGATTGCCTAGTGTTCGCGACGAACAGAAATAGGCCGCGCGCGCCGGGACGGCGGCGACGGCAGGGGACGGGATATCCATGGAGTCCAAGGTCAGCCCGCCCGGCGATGCGGGCGCGGCAGCAGAACTGCCGGCGGTCAGCCTCGCCGGCATCGACATCACCTTCCATCTCCAGGGCGGCCAGCGCTACCAGGCGGTGAAGAAGATCGACCTTGCTGTGGCGCCCGGCGAGTTCGTCTCCGTGGTCGGCCCGACCGGCTGCGGCAAGTCGACCCTGCTCAACGCTGCCGCCGGCCTGCTGGCGCCGTCTGCCGGCAGGGTCACGATCTTCGGCCAGCCGCTTTCGGGTCTTAATCGCCGCGCCGGCTATCTCTTCCAGCAGGATGCGCTGATGCCGTGGAAGACGGCGCTCGACAACGTCAAGGTCGCGCTCGAGCCGATGGGCGTCTCGGATGCGCAGGCCGACAAGCATGCCCGCGACTGGCTCGGACGCGTCGGCCTGCGCGCCTTCGTCGAGCGCTATCCGCACATGCTGTCGGGCGGCCAGCGCAAGCGCGTGGCACTGGCGCAGATGCTGATCCGCGATCCCGAGATCCTCTTGATGGACGAGCCCTTCGGGCCGCTCGACGCGCAGACCCGCCAGATCATGGGCAACCTCCTGCTCGATCTCTGGTCGAAGGACCGCAAGGCGCTGATCTTCGTGACGCACGATCTCGAGGAGGCGATCGCGCTCTCCGACCGCGTCGTGGTGATGTCGGCCGGTCCAGCCGCCGGCATTGTCGCCGATTACAAGGTGCCGCTGCCGCGTCCGCGTGACATTGCCGAGATCAGGCTGGAGAAAGCCTTCCACGAAATCCACCGCGACATCTGGACCTCGCTCCGGGTCGAGGTGCAGAAGGCCTATGCGATGGGCGAGGGCAAGGAACTGGTCGAAGGAGCCGCGTCATGAACCGCGTCAAGCTCATCGGCCTGCAGATCCTGGTCATGGTCGTCTTCCTGGCGATCTGGCATATCGTCACCACCACCAGCCTGTTCGGCGACATCAAGACGACGCAGTTCTTCTTCTCGACCCCCGGCGAGGTGCTGGCGCGGACCTGGAAGCAGCTCACCGGCGCCGACATCTACTACCATCTCGGCATCACCCTGACCGAGACGGTACTCGCCTTCGTCATCGGCTCGGCCGCCGGCGTCTTCTTCGGCTTCGCCTTCGCGCGGAATGCGCTGCTGGCGGCGGTGTTCGACCCCTATATCAAGGCGGCGAACGCCCTGCCGCGCGTCGTGCTGGCGCCGATCTTCGCGCTCTGGTTCGGCCTCGGCATCTGGTCGAAGGTGGCGCTCGGCTTCACGCTGGTGTTCTTCATCGTCTTCTTCAACGTCTACCAGGGCGTGAAGGAGGTCTCGCCGACGGTGCTGGCCAACGCCCGCATGCTCGGCATGAACGAGCGCCAGCTCTTCCGCCATGTCTACTGGCCCTCGGCCCTGACCTGGATGTTCTCTTCCCTGCACACCTCGGTCGGCTTCGCGCTGGTCGGCGCCGTGGTCGGCGAATATCTCGGTTCCTCGGCCGGGCTCGGCTACAAGATCCACGAAGCCGAGAGCGTCTTCGACGTCACCGGCGTGTTCTCGGGCATGCTGATCCTGGCGATCTTCGTGATCGTGATCGACTCGATCGTGACGCTGGTCGAGAACCGGCTGCTGGTCTGGCGACCGGGGCAGAGCAGTACGACCACGACCTAACGTAAGCTGCGCTTGATTCCCGGCGCGAACGAGCGCCATCCTTGCGCTTCCATGTTGGGGGGCGCTCATGGAACTCGACGTTCACGATCGCATCACGGCCGATCCGACGCCCGAGGACATCGTCCGCGCCATCGATCAGCGCGGCGACGACCCCGACTGGTTCATCAACCTCTCCGACGATGACGGCTATGTCGAAGCCGAGCTTGAACGAGCCGGCCGGTTCCGGCTGGCCTATCATTCGGGCAAGGCAAGGTTCGATGCCGCGGAGACGGTCGACGCCGCGGCGCTGAAGACGATCTTCCTCGCCTATCTCAACGGCAATGACGGCTGGCGCGCCAACCGGAACTGGCTGCGCAAAGCGTCGCCGGCCAAGGCCGCCGAAGCTGCGGGCGAGCCGCCGGTCTGGGCGATTGCTGCAGTCGTCGCCTCGCTGGCGCTGATCTTCGTGATCGCGGAAGTGCTGCCGGAGAGCTGGCTGGAGCAACTGCCTTTCGCCGGAACGACCTTCGGCGGCATCCTGCTGATCGGGTTGCCGATGGTGGTGATGGTCGGCGCAATGATCATCAATGCCGTGCTCAAGGTGCGGCGTGCCAAGGGCTGGGTGCAGGTGCAGGGCCGTATCACCCTGTCGAAGATGGCAGCGCGCCGCCCGCCGGCCGGCAACGAGATCGGCACTCTCGTGAACGTCCCCGACGTTGCCTACAGCTTCAAGGTCGGCGGGCAGGATTATCGCGGCACGCGCGTCAGCCTCGGTGACATCAGCGGCAAATATGCCGAGGAGGCGGTGGCGCGCTATCCGGTCGGCAAGATGGTGACCGTCTTTTACGATCCGGCCGATCCAGAGACCTGTGTGCTGGAGCGCGAAGCGCCCAAGGGCGCGGTCAAGGGCTGCGGCCTCCTGCTGGTCGTCCTGGCGCTGCTAGCTGGCGGGTTCTACTGGGCGGTGACGCAGGGAGCCGAGGGTCTCAAGGCAAGCATGCCGGATGCGGATGTTCCGGTGATGCTGTTCGCCGCGCTGTTCGGCCTGGCGGCGCTCCTGTTCGTCGTCGCGCACCGGCGCTATCTGGCGCGCGCCAATGCCTGGCCGGTCACGCAAGGCGAGATCGTCTCCAGTGTCGTCGAACAGCGCCGGTCGACGGAGAATGGCAGGACGCGCACGACCTATCTCCCCGTCGTCGAGTTCGCCTATACGGTCGCCGGCAACCGCTTGCACAGCCGGCAGGTGAAGCTCGGCCTGGAGGTATCGGGGTCGGAGAGCTTCGCGCAGAAGATCGTCGATCGCTATCAGGCCGGAACAAAAGTCGACGTGCACTATGACCCGCAGGACCCGTCGAACGCGGCTCTGGAAAACCCGACGGAGACGAAATGGATCCTGCTAGGCGTCGCGCTCGCCTGCTTTGCCATCGCACTCTATGCGAGCCGCATCTTCCGCTAGCTCTCCTGGCCCGGCAGGGCGCGAAGCATGCGCGTCAGCTCGGCGAAACGCGGCATCAGCTCCTCACGCCGTTGCACATGGCGATCGATCTCCGCTCGTCCGCTTGCCTCGTCGCCATTCTCGTCCTGCTGCGCGGTCGCGCCGCCAAAAGTCCTGTCGAGCGCATAGGCTGCGGTCCGGTCGCTGAGCCAGGCGAGTTCCTGCTGAAGCGCCGTATATTCCGTCATGAGCCTGAAGCGCTCTTCGAACCGGATCAGCCCGGCCAGGTCTTCGGCTTGGGCGCGCGGCGCCGGCGCGTCGGTGTTCGCCTCCGACAGAACGGCGCGAGCCTGCTCCGACAGGTCGAGGATGACGGCGTCATTTTGATCAGGCACTGCCGGTACCATTGCGGCAGGCGAGAGGCTTCCATTGTCTTCGGCCGGCAAGCTTGACGATGGCGCGCTTTGCAGGAGCGCAAGCGCGGAAGGCGCAATCCTGGTCGCCACCGCGTCCACCATGACCGTCTCCTGTTTTGTTCGCTCTGGTCGAGAGTCCTTGTCGAGGCGTAGCCGGCAACCAGTATGGGAGGCCATCTTTAACGAGCTTTGAATCTTTCGCGTCGCTTCCGCGCCGAACAGCCCTCGCATTCGTGCTTCACGCAGCCTGTCCCTGCGCTTGCCCAGCCCGCGGCAATGCGCCTATCTTCGTCGCGAAATCGCGCCTTTTACGAAGCGCGTCATCGATCAACCGGAGGAAACCTATGTTTTTCAATCGCCGCGCGGCGCTCGCTGCGCTCGCCTTCACCACGGCGCTCGGCTTCTCGCCGGCCTTCGCCCAGAATGCCGAGAAGCCCAAGCTGACGCTCGGTGTCGGTGGCAAGCAGCTGCTCTATTATCTCCCGCTGACGGTCGCGGAGAAGAAGGGCTTCTTCAAGGAACAGGGGCTCGACGTCGAGATCAACGATTTTGGCGGCGGCGCCAAGTCGCTGCAGGCGCTCGTCGGCGGCTCGGTCGATGTCGTCACCGGTGCCTATGAGCACACCATCCGGATGCAGGCCAAGGGCCAGGATATCCGCGCGGTGATCGAGCTCGGGCGCTTCCCGGCGATCACCATCGCGGTGCGCAAGGATCTCGCCGACAAGGTGAAGTCTGCGGCCGACTTCAAGGGCCTCAAGATCGGCGTGACTGCGCCGGGCTCCTCGACAGCGCTGACGGCGCAATACGCCATGGTCAAGGCCGGCCTCAAGGCGACGGATGCGCCGATCATCGGTGTCGGCGCCGGCGCCAGCGCGGTCGCCGCGATCAAGCAGAAGCAGGTCGACCTGATCTCGCATCTCGACCCCGTCACCTCGAAGCTGGAAGCGGACGGCGATGTCGTCTCGCTGATCGACACCCGGACCGAGGCCGGCACCAAGGCGCTGTTCGGCGGCTCGAACCCGGCGGCGGTGCTCTATCTCAAGAACGACTTTGCCGAGAAGAATCCGGTGACGACGCAAAAACTCGTCAACGCGCTGATGAAATCGCTGAAATGGCTGGAGACGGCCAAGCCCGAGGATGTCGCCGACCTCGTCCCGGCCGAATACCATCTCGGTGACAAGCCGCTTTACCTGACGGCGGTGAAGAACTCGCAGGAGAGCTATTCGCGCACCGGCATCCCGACCGCCGACGCGATGAAGAGCATGTACGACTCGCTCAAGCTGCTCGACCCGGAGCTGACGAACTCGAATGTCGACCTGGGCAAGACCTTCATCGACTCGTTTGCGAAGAAGGCGGCCGCGGGGTCCTGACCCGGTTCAGCCCGCTCGTTGTGCCGATGATGGCGTCGCTTCACAGCGGCGCCATTTTTTCTGGCGTCTCACTCCAAACGCGCGCTGGACTTGCAGTTGTCGAGGCGCGAGATTGCGCCCCTGACGCAAGGAGAGGCGACATGATCGAGCGTGCTGCGATCGAAACCCTCATTCGGGATGCCTATGCCGCCCGTCATCGCGGCGATCTCGATGCGCTGATGGACTATTTCCACCCGCAGTGCAGCTATCGTCTCGCGGGAGGGCCGCAGGCCGCCGAAGTCTTCGTGCAGCCGGACGGTATCGAAGCTGTCCGCGAGCAGATGGCCGGGCTGATCGCGACTTATGTCTTCAGCAATATCGAGGAGCTGGCGATGACGGTCGACGGCGAGACGGCCACCCTGCACTGGCGCGCCGACGTCGCATGCAAGCCGACGGGCCGCAGCGGTTCTTTCGAGATCATGGACGTCTTCACCGTCTCCGATGGCAAGCTGAAGAGCGTCACGCAATTCACCGACACTGCCGGCGTGGCGCGGCTGAGCAGCATCTGAGGCGAGGTTGATCAAGCCCCGACATCGCTCGTGTTGCGGGCGATGGCGGGGCGCGCCAGCCACCGGGCTGCAGGCTTCCCCCTGAACGGGTCCGCCTTTCAGCCGCGCTTGCCGCCGACCGAGATGAACGCCATCAGGCACGGCTCCGGGAGTGGGTTGCGCCAGCGATGCCGTGTGCCGTTCTGCACGATGCAGTCGCCCTGGCGCAGATGGACCAACTGCCCGTCGTCCAGCTCCAGCGTCATCTCGCCGCGAACCACGACGCCGTAGTCGATGGTGTCCGAAGTGTGCATGCCCGGTGCGCTGAGGTCGAAATGGTCGCCCATGCGCGGGACCTTCTCCGACATTTCCTGCAGCGCGCTCTTGAAGGTCACGCCGGCTGGCGGTTTCCAGCCCTCGGGCCGCCGCGGCGGATAGGATATGAGGCGGAACATCGTGCCGCCGGGACCTGGGAAGGCGACCGTACCTTTCAGCATCGGATCGGGTTCCAGGCCGGTCAGCTGCGGCACGCCTTCGGTCATGTAGAGTTCGTAGAAGGTCAGCCCCGGATTGGAGTCGATCTCCACGACCTTGGACGTGACCTCGAAGGATTTGAACACCGACTTGCCGGCTGCATCGCGGCCGGTCAGCGCCCGCTTCGGTGGCGGCAACTCGCTCGAGTCCTTTGCTTCGGCCGGCGGTGATATCGAGGCCAAAGCGCCGCCGCCGACCATGGCGGAGAGCGCCTGGAGCAAGCGACGCCTATCGCTGCCTTCGGCTTGTTTTTTGTCTTCTGAGGATTTGTTCTTGTTTCGTGATTGCCAGAACCAAGAGAGCTTGCCCATTTATCTCCTCCACCAATTCTTTTCTTGCTATTGCTTTATTTTGTTGCTTTCTCGAAAAAAAAGTTGAAAGAATGTCTTGTGATGTTTGTTGTGGTAAGGAATTCAAGCCGGCACAAGTAGACCTTAGACGCAGCGACACCTCCGATGCTCGATCGGATGCTGGCGGGCGCTCACGGAAAGAGCGAGGCAAGCCGTATTGAGGCGGCATGGCAATGTATTCGCCCGGTAGTCGGCTCAATTGAACCCGACTAAAGTTCAATTGTTTTGTATTCGAACGCGGACGGATATTGTAGCGGCTTCTGCTGGCGGCATGGTCCGGCAGCCAACGACAAGAGCGCCCGCATCATGCCGAACCCTGCCGCGCTGTTCGCCGTCGTCATCCTGATCCTGCCAATGGGCTATCTGCTGCTGGCGGCGCCCGGCTTCCTGTTCGTGAAGCTCGACATTCTGCCTGTCGCCCGACTTCTGCGCATGATGTTCGGCGCTTATTTCCAGGTGCTGACCATTACCGCCATCGTCGGAACGCTGGTTTTCGCCGTGACGGGCCGATGGACCTTCGTCATCGGCATTGCCGTGCTGGCGTCCACGCTCATGGCGCGCCGCTGGTTCCTGCAACGGATGGACGGCGAGATCGATGCCTGGCCCGCCGATGTCGGCCGCCGGCTGCGCCGGCTGCACTATGGCGGCATGGTGTGCAACGCGGTCCAGCTTGCCGTCGTTATCGTCAGCGCTCCCTACATCATGGGCACGGCGACCTGAGGCGACCTGCCGAGCGGGGCTACGACAGGTCCCAGCGCGCCGCTGATCGCTCCCATCACCGCTTTCGATTGGCGCAGGCCGCACCAGCCGCTAGGTTCGCCGCGTCGTGTCGTCGAAGGCTGGCCTACCGCTCATGAACATCCTCTCGATCCAGTCCCATGTCGCCTATGGCCATGTCGGCAATGCCTCGGCCGTGTTCCCGATGCAGCGTCTCGGCGTCGAGGTCTGGCCGATCCACACCGTGCAGTTCTCGAACCACACCGGCTATGGCGCCTGGAAGGGACAGGTCTTCGACGGCGCCACCATCGATGAGTTGATGGCGGGCATCGGCGAGCGCGGCGTGCTCGGCAGATGCGACGGCGTGCTCTCCGGCTATATGGGCTCGGCCGATATCGGTCACGCCATCCTCTCGGCGGTGGCCAGGGTGCGCGAAGCCAATCCGAAGACGATGTATTGCTGCGATCCGGTGATCGGCGATGTCGGCCGCGGCGTCTTCGTCCGGCCGGGCATTCCCGAATTCATGCGCGAGCAGGCGGTGCCGGCCGCCGACATCGTCACGCCGAACCAGTTCGAGCTGGAATTGCTCACCGATGTCGAAGTGAAGACGCTGGCCGATGCACACCGCGCCGTCGAGGCGCTGCGCGATGCCGGGCCAAAGGTCGTGCTCGTGACATCGCTGATCACAAATGAGACGCCGGACGATGCGATCGACCTGATGGCGGCGGACGAGCAGGGCACGTTCCGGGTGCGCACGCCGAAGATCGACATCAATATCAACGGCGCCGGGGACGCAATCGCGGCGCTGTTCTTCGTCCACTACCTCCGCGACGGCTCGGCTGCGAGCGCGCTCGGCAAGGCGGCGTCCTCGATCTACGGCCTGCTGAAGCGGACCAAGGAGGCCGGCTCGCGCGAGATCCTGACGGTGGCGGCGCAGGACGAGTTCGTGACGCCCTCGCGACTCTTCGCCCCCGAGGCGGTCTGACGCGCATGAAGCTTCGCCTCGGCACTTTCAACGTCGAGAACCTGCTGACGCGCCACCGCTTCGAGCCGGGCGGCCGGACCGAGACGGCGGCGGCGATGTCGCTGTTCCATTTCCCGCGCGCCGATGAGCGCGACGCGGTCGAGCGCTCGCTCGCGGTCGCGCTCGAGGACGACAAGCGCCAGATGACGGCGCTCGCCATCGCCGAGGCCAATGCCGACATCTGGATGCTGCAGGAGGTCGACTCGCTGGCGAGCCTGCAGGCCTTCTTCGCCAATTACGTCCACCGCATCGCCGACCATCGCTACGGCCATTTCACCCTGCTCGACGGCAATGACCGCCGCAATATCGACATCGGCTTCGCAGCCCGGCGCGACCTGGTGCAGCCGCGGCAGGTCACGGTGCGCTCCTACAAGGGCATGAGCTTCGCCGATGCCGAGGCGTTTTCACCCGAGGTCGCCGCCTTCGGCATTGAGCCGCGCGACAAGGTCTTCGCCCGCGACTGCCTCGCGGTCGAGCTCGACTTTGGCGACCGGCGGCTGACCCTGTTCGGCTGTCATCTCAAGTCGATGAACAATGGCCGCGACGACGGCAGGCAGGCGACCCTGCCGATCCGGCGGGCCGAGGCGCTGGCGGTGAAGAAGATCGTGCAGAATTGGTTCGGGCCCGGCTGGCGCGAGGCGAACTGGGCGATCCTCGGCGATCTCAATGGCTACCGAATCGGGCTCGGGCCGCTGGCGGCGCCGGTCGACGAGGGTGACAGCGGCATCGAGCCGCTGCTCGAGGATTTCGCCATCGACCCGATGGAGGCGTTGCCGCCGCATGAGCGCTGGACGCATTTCCGGCGCTACTGGTCGGAAGAGCGCCAAGCGCTGGTCGACAGCCATATGCCGCTCGACCATATCCTGCTCTCGCCGGCGCTCGCCGCGGCAAATCCGAACCCGCCAATGCAGACGATCCGGCGCGGTCTGCCCTATCGCGTGCCGCTCGATCCGCGTGAGGCCGATCGCTCCATGGCCAAGCTCGCTTTGACCTGCGACCGCTATCCGCGCGTCGGCTGGGACCGGCCCAAGGCCTCCGATCATTGCCCGCTGACGGTCGAATTGACGATCCCCAAGGAGACCGCATGAGCCGCCGCTTCGTCACGCTCGACGTGTTCACGACCAGGCCGCATGCCGGCAATCCGCTCGCCGTGGTG
This sequence comes from Allobosea sp. Tri-44, assembly GCF_004123845.1. Classification (GTDB taxonomy): domain Bacteria; phylum Pseudomonadota; class Alphaproteobacteria; order Rhizobiales; family Beijerinckiaceae; genus Allobosea. Next base: position 76,868 of record NZ_NBDP01000018.1, read on the forward strand.
CTCGACAGCGCGGGGCTGGACAGCGCGGCGATGCAGACGATCGCCCGTGAATTCAACCTGTCGGAGACGGTCTTCGTCGCGCCGCCTGCCAACCCCGGCCACCGCGCCGCGATCCGCATCTTCACGCCGGGGCAGGAGCTGCCTTTCGCCGGGCATCCGACGGTCGGAACGGCGGCGCTGCTGGCGCTGCGCGATGCGGCGGAGGGGCGGGCCGCGGACAGGCTCGTCCTGGAGGAGAAGGTCGGCCTGGTGCCTTGCGTCGTCGCGCTCGGCAATGCGCGCAGTGCCCGCGCCACCTTCACCCTGCCGAAGCTGCCGGAGACGATCGCACAACCGGTCGCCGACGCGGCACTGGCGGAGGCTGTTGGGCTGGACGTGGCCGATCTTGGCTTCGAAGGACATCGGCCGAGCGCTTTCTCTGCGGGCGTCGCCTACACGATGGTGCCGGTCGCCAGCCGCGAGGCGGTTGCAAAGGCGCGCGTCGCCGGAACCTTCGAGCATGCAATGGCGCCGGCCGAGAACGGCAACGCCTTCGTCTACTGCCGCGAGACGGACGAAGCGGGGCATCACTACCACGCCCGCATGTTCTGGCCGGAGGCCGGCGTGACCGAGGATCCGGCGACCGGCTCGGCCGTTGCCGCCTTCGCCGGTGCGATCATGGCATTCGACAGGCCCGGCGATGGCGAGCATCGCTTGGTCATCGAGCAGGGCTACGAGATGGGCCGGCCCTCGCAGATCGAGCTGACGTTGACGGTCGAAGGCGGCGCGCTGGCCTCGGCGACGATCGGCGGCGCGGCGGTGGTGATGAGCGAGGGCGTGCTGCTGTGAGCGGCAATGGCGTCGTCGACGGCGAGATCATCGCGCTTGATCGCGTCGAGGCCAGGATCGAAGCGTTCGACTGGGTTTTCGCCCGCGAACGCGCCGATGAGATCGCGGCGCATTGGACTGGGATCAGCGCCGGCAAACCGGCGATGTTCAACGGCCGGGTCATGCTGCAGCACCGTGCCGCGATCGAGGGCGGTGTGTTCCATGCCGGCTATTTCGAGGCCGACTATGCCGCCTTCATGAGCTGGCGCGATTTCGGCCTGCCGCCGCCGGCGATCCGCAACGGCTTCGCCATGGCGGCGTTGCAGGCTGCCGATGGCGCCTTTCTGCTTGGCAAGATGGGCGACCATACAGCCAATCCCGGCAAGGTTTATTTTGCCGCCGGCACGCCAGACAGGGAGGATGCCCGCCCCGACGGCACGCTCGACCTTGCCGGCAGCGTCACCCGCGAGCTCTGCGAGGAGACCGGGCTCACGCTCGACGAGATTTCGGTCGAGGAACGCTGGACGGCGGTGATCGTACCCGGCCGTGTCGCCTTCATGCGGCCGGTCGCGGTTTCCTGGAGCGCCGAGGAGGCCCGCGCGCTCATGCTGGAGCGGATCGAAGCGCAGGCGGAGCCGGAGCTTTCCGACATCGTGATCGTCCGCAATCTCGCCGATTGTGCAGCTTACGACATGCCGCCCTTCATGACGTCCTATCTCGTTCATATCTTCGGACGTAATTGACCCTTTATCGATCGAGGTTGCCGATGGCCGATGCGTCCGAAGTCCTGAACCTGCCTGCCGGCAATCCTTTTGGACGCGCCTGGGAGACGCCGTTCGGCCTGCCGCCCTTCGCCGAGATCACGCCGGAGCACATCAAGCAGGCCTATCCGGCGGCGCTGGAGCAGCACCGAGCCGAGGTCGAGGCGATCAAGGCCGAGGCTGCGGCTCCGAGCTTCGCCAACACGATCGAAGCCCTGGAGCGCTCGGCGCGCGGCATGAGCCGGCTTGGCGGCGTGTTCTACAATCTCGCCGGGGCCGACACGAACGAGGCGCTGCAGGCGATCGAGCGCGAGATGTCGCCGGTGATGTCGCGGCACTGGTCGGCGATCATGATGGATCACGACCTCTTCGCCCGCGTCGATGCCGTTTTCGCGCAGCGCGAGAGCCTGGGACTGAACGAAGAGCAATTGCGTCTGCTGGAGCGGACGCATCGCGGCTTCATCCGCTCGGGCGCCAAGCTCGAAGGCGAGGCCAAGGCACGGCTTGCTGCGATCAACGAGCAGTTGGCCGGGCTGGGCACCAGCTTCGGCCAGAACCTGCTCAAGGACGAGGCGAGCTATGCGCTGATCATCGAGGACGAGGCCGATCTCGATGGCCTGCCGTCCTTCGTCGTCGCGGCGATGGCGCGCGCTGCCGCCGATCGCGGCCAGGACGGCAAGCATGCGGTGACGCTGGCGCGCTCGATCATCGAGCCCTTCCTGACCTTCTCGACGCGGCGGGATTTGCGCGAGGAGGCGTTCACCGCCTGGAGCAAGCGCGGCGAGAATGGCGGGGAGACCGATAACCGCGCCATTGTCGCCGAGATGGTGAGTTTGAGAGCCGAGAAGGCGAAGCTCCTCGGCTTTGCGACCTTCGCCCATTTCAAGCTCGACGATTCGATGGCGAAGACGCCGGAGAACGTCCGCAACCTGCTCGAGCTGGTCTGGAAGCCGGCGCGCGCCCGCGCCGGGCAGGAGGCGGCTGATCTTGCCGCGCTCGCCCAAAGCGAGGGCGAGAACGCGCCGATCCGCCCGTCCGATTGGCGCTTCTATGCCGAGAAGGTCCGGCAGAAGACCTATGCGCTCGATGAGGCCGTGCTGAAGCCCTACCTCCAGCTCGACAAGATCATCGCCGCCGCCTTCGACACCGCCGGCAAGCTCTTCGGGCTCAGCTTCGCCGAGCGGCCGGAGCTTCAGGGCTACCACCCCGATGTGCGCGTGTTCGAGGTGACCGAGACCGCGAGCGGCCGGCATATCGGCCTCTTCCTCGGCGACTATTTCGCCCGCGCCTCGAAGCGCTCCGGCGCCTGGATGAGCGCCTATCGCGGCCAGCGCAATTTCGATGGCGAGGTCCGGCCGATCATCGTCAACGTCTGCAACTTCGCCAAGCCGGCGGAGGGCAAGCCGGCGCTGCTCTCGATCGACGATGCCCGTACGCTCTTCCACGAATTCGGCCATGCGCTGCACGGCCTGCTCTCGGATGTGCATTATGGCTCGCTTGCCGGCACTGCCGTCTCGCGCGATTTCGTCGAACTGCCGTCGCAGCTCTACGAGCACTGGTTCCTGACGAAGGAGGTGATGCAGCGCTTCTGCCTGCATGCCGAGACAGGCGAGCCGATCCCGGACGCACTGATCGAGAAGATCAAGCGGGCGCAGACCTTCAACCAGGGCTTCGCGACGGTGGAATACACCTCCTCGGCGCTGGTCGATCTCGCCTTCCATTCGCTGGAGGCTCCCGCGGAGGTCGACCCGCTCGCCTTCGAGGCGAAAGAGCTCGTCCGGATCGGCATGCCCAGCGAGATCACCATGCGCCACCGCACGCCGCATTTCTCGCATGTGTTCTCGGGCGACGGCTATTCGGCCGGCTATTACAGCTACCTCTGGTCTGAGGTGATGGACGCCGACGCCTTCAACGCCTTCATCGAGGCGGGCGACGTCTTCGCCGCTGAGGTCGCCGGCAAGCTCAAGCGTTACATCTATTCGGCCGGCGACACGCGCGACCCGGCTGAGGCCTATACGCTGTTCCGTGGCCGCCTGCCGACACCGGATGCGCTGCTGGAGAAGCGTGGGCTGGCGGCTTAGCGCGAAGGCGTCATTCTCGGGCGGAGCGAAGCGCAGACCCGAGAATCTTTGCCAGGAAGAGGCTCCATGGAGCCTCCCCTTCAAGAGATGCTCGGGTCAAGCCCGAGCATGACGAGCTGGTTTCACGGATAGCCGAACTTCGTCCGCGTCGCGCGGATCTGGGAGGTCGCTCCGCCGTCATTGCCAGCGGCGCAGCTCTTGCGGGCGGTGTCGATCTCGGCGCTGACGCGGGTGTGGACGCCCTTGGTGGTGTGGCCGGTCTGCAGATCGTTGTCCATCACCGCCTGGAAGCGATCGACCTCGCCGGAGCAGCCGGAGCCAGTCGGCATGCGGAAGGTGTTCGGGGTGACGCCGGTCGGCGCCTGCTCGGGCGAGGGCGCCGGGGGCGGCCCGCCAGACGGCGTCTGGCAAGCAGTGAGCAGCAGCGCGGTGAGAGCCGGCACGAGGATCGATGTGGTGCGCATGGGCAAGGCTCCGGCGGGGTCGGACGCGAACCATGGTCGATTCCGTCTGCGAGGCAAAGCCTCCTCGCAAGCGGAGAGGGCTGTTCAGTCCTGACTGGGCATGACGAGAGCGATGAAGGTGAAGAAGCCCGCCGCCGCGACTGCCAGCCAGATCGAATACAATCCGACCTGGCCATGCGCGAAAGCGCCCAGGAGTGCGCCGCCGAGCAGGCTGAGCCAGAGCACGAAATGGCGCAGGAAGGCGAGCTTCGGCCCGCCGAGCAAGGCACCGGCAATTCGCTGCCCCATCTTGACCAGCGTGCCGGTCATGTAGGTCAGGCCGATCGTGACCTCGCCGTCGCGCTGGAAGACGGCGTTCTCGGCGCCCATCGCCAGAGCGAGGATACCCGCGGCGGCCACGCTCTGCCCGGTGGTATCGAGCCCGGCCGACAGGGTCAGCGCCAGGGTCACGAAGGCGAGCACCGCGGCCTGGCGCTGTTGCCTACCGAAGTGGCCTGCGAGCGAGCCGCAGACCACGCCGAGAACGAAGAGGGTGATGATCATGGCGGCAAGTGCGATGCCGTCGATGCGGCGCTCCACCAGTTCGATGCCGAGGCGGGTGGTGTTGCCGGTCATGAAGGAGACGAAGAAGCCACCGAGATTGAGGAAGCCGAGCGCGTCGACGAAGCCGGCCAGCCCCGAGAGGCCGATGGCGAGCCCGATGGCAGGACGATCGTAGCGCAGCATCGTGACGGCACTCCGGTTATGCGGACTGGCCCCCCAATGCGCCATAGTCGACCGAATCGCGTCATCAGATTAATCCACTCATCTCATCCGTCATTCCCGTGGGCCGGAGCTTTGCGCACTTACTCCCGTCACATTTCGACGGAACGCTGACCGCCATGACTGTGCTGCACACCACCGAGCTCGAAATCTTCGCCGACTATTTCCAGTTCTATCTGCAGGACGAGGCGGTCAACGAGGATTGGGGGGCATTCTGGACGGACGAGACGGTGGAGCGGATGCTCGCTGTCGGCGAATGCTCCGTCGGTATCGCCACGGCTAGGAACATGAACGTCCCGGTCGTGGTCTCGGTGCATGACGCCGCGCCGGCGGCCGATTTCGGCGAATGGGAGCTGGTCAACGAGTGCTCCTTCCGCGTGCGCTCGGGCCAGGTGATGGTGATCGGCTGCACCGAAGGCTCGCCACAGGAGCGGGCGCGCTTCTCGCTCGCTCCTGGACCCTATCGGGTGCGGGTCTCCTATGTCGGGCTCGATACGCTGAGCGAGGACGGGCTGGAGGGCGACGATTTCTATCGTTTGCAGGTCTGGCCGGCGCCGCTCGCCGAGACGAGCACGTTGAAGGAACGGGCAAGCGCTGCCGGGTGAGGCGCCTTCTCCGGACTTCGTTCTGCACGAACGTTCAAGACCTCCGAGGCTTGCCTTCCTAGGCTGCGATCCGGTAGACAGCTTCCGTCGATGAGAGGATCGTTCGTGGCCGCATTCGCCACCCATGCCGAGAGCCTGAACTGCGCGATTGCGCGGGCGGCCGGCATGTGCGCTCCCTCGCTCCTTGGTCAGCTGCTTCTTCTTACCAGCCCCTGAGGGCCGGCCGGGCACATGTGCCTGGGCGCTCAGGGGATGACAGGAACCAAGCCTTAGACCTTTCGCGCCTGCCCGAACAGAAGCGCGGCGCGTCCTGACCCAAGGACAAAGACCATGAGCAATCCCAATAACACTGTGTCCGCCAAGGACCGGGTCCTGATCTTCGACACTACGCTGCGTGACGGCGAGCAATGCCCCGGCGCGACCATGACCTTCGAGGAGAAGCTCGAAGTCGCCGACATGCTGGATGCGATGGGCGTCGATATCATCGAAGCCGGCTTCCCGATCGCCTCGGACGGCGATTTCGAGGCGGTCTCCGCCATCGCCGGCCGGATCAGGCGCGCGACCGTCGCCGGTCTCGCCCGCGCGATCCCCGCCGACATCGCCCGCGCTGGCGAGGCGGTGCGTCATGCGGCCCGGCCGCGCATCCATACCTTCGTTTCGACCTCGCCGATCCATCTGCAGTACCAGATGCGCAAGAGCGAGGACGAGGTGCTGGAGATCATCACCCGGACGGTGACGCAGGCGCGCAACCTGGTCGACGACGTCGAGTGGTCGGGCATGGATGCGACCCGCACGCCGATCGACTATCTCTGCCGTGCGGTCGAGACCGCGATCAAGGCCGGCGCGACCACGATCAACCTGCCCGACACGGTCGGCTACGCCACGCCGGACGAGTACCGGGCAATGTTCAGGGCGGTGCGTGAGCGCGTGCCGAATGCCGACAAGGCGATTTTCTCGGCGCATTGCCATAATGATCTGGGCCTCGCCGTCGCCAATTCGCTGGCCGCCGTCGAGGGCGGTGCGCGTCAGGTCGAGTGCACGATCAACGGCATCGGCGAGCGCGCCGGCAATGCGGCGCTGGAGGAGATCGTGATGGCGCTGCGGGTGCGCGGCGATCGGCTGCCCTATGACACCGGCATCGACGCGACCTATCTGATGCGCGCCTCCAAGGCGGTCTCGAGCGCCTGCTCCTTCCCGGTGCAGTACAACAAGGCGATCGTCGGCCGGAACGCCTTCGCGCATGAGAGCGGCATCCATCAGGACGGCATGCTGAAGCACCAGCAGACCTACGAGATCATGACCCCGGCCTCGGTCGGCGTGACCAAGACCTCGCTGGTGATGGGCAAGCATTCCGGCCGCGCCGCCTTCCGCTCGAAGCTGAAGGAGATGGGCTACGAGCTCGGCGACAACCAGCTGGAGGACGCCTTCACCCGCTTCAAGGCGCTGGCCGACCGCAAGAAGCATGTCTACGACGAGGATATCGAGGCGCTGGTCGACGAGAACCTCGCCACCGCCCATGACCGGGTCAAGCTGGTCTCGCTGACGGTGATCGCCGGCACGCGCGGCCCGCAGCGCGCCATGCTGAAGCTCGACATCGACGGCCGGGTCGCGGCCGAGGAGGCCGAGGGCAACGGCCCGATCGATGCGGTGTTCAATGCAGTGAAGGCGCTGGTCCCGCATGAGGCGGTGCTGGAACTCTACGATGTCCATGCCGTCACCGAGGGCACCGATGCCCAGGCCGAAGTCACCGTGCGCCTCGGCCAGAACGGCGCTGCGGTGACCGGCCGCGGCGCCGATCCCGATACGCTGGTCTCCTCGTGCAAGGCCTATCTGGCGGCGCTCAACAAGCTGGTCGCCCGCGGCAGCCGCATGCACGCCCAGGCGGCCGAGTAGCGTCAGGCTTTATCTCTCGATGAGCCGGTGTGCTGCGTTGTGGCCAGCGCAGCACACCGGCTCATTTTTTGCTTGGGCGAGGGAACAAAGTCTGGATTCGCGAAACAGGTGTCGCTCTCATGTGCGTGGGGATCACCGCGAGACAATCTCGATGAAGTTGCTGCGCCTGCTGCCGCTGGGCGTCCTGGCCGTGCTGAGCGCGCAGCCTGTCGCGGCCTATGGGCCTGCTGCGGTGCCGGGGCAGGCTGAGCGTGCGCAGGAGCGCGTTCGCCTCTGCATGGGCGCGATCGAGGCCGGCAGCGCCGAGCGGCGCGCCGCCTGCGACGAGGCCCTGAACAGTGAGCTCAACCGTGCCGTCCGCGCCGACCTCCTCGCCAGCCGCGGCTGGTCGTCCGAAGCCGGGAACGCCCTCAACGAGGCGCTGCGCGATTTCGACGCCGCGCTGAAGGCGGTACCGAATCACCTCGCTGCCCTGCGTGGCCGGGCACACACTCTGTCCGAACTCGGCCGACACACGGAGGCCGCGGCGCTGATCGAGCGGGCAATGGTCATCGGTGGGCGCGCGACGCTGCTGGCCGACCGGGCCTTGCTGCGCGAGCGCGCCGGCAATATCCCCGGGGCGCGGGCCGATCTCGATGGCGCCATCGCGCTCGATCCGTCCAACAGTTGGGCGCGTGGGACGCGGGGGCGGTTCCTGCAGGACGAGGGCAAGCACCAAGCGGCCCTGGCCGATTTCGATGCTGCGCTGGCGCTCGAACCGGAGGTCACTTCCTACCACTATCGCCGCGGCCTCTCGCTCGCTGCGCTGGCACGGTCGCGCGAGGCGATTGCCGCCTTCGACGGCGCCTTGCGGCTGGAGCCTACGGTCGTGCAGGTCTGGCTCGAGCGCGGACGGGCCTTCGAGGCGCTCGGCCATGACGGTCCGGCGCTCGCCAGTTACGAGCGGGCGCTTCGCCTCGACGCACGCCACGAGGCCTCGCTGTCGCGTCGTGCTTTCCTTCTGCAGCGCACAGGCCGGGCCGAGGAGGCGATAGCCGCCTACGATCGGCTGCTCGCGGTCCAGCCGCGCGCCGCCTTCGGCTTGAACAACCGTGCCGGCCTGCTCGCGGGACTCGGCCGGCGCGAGGAGGCGCTACGCGATCTCGACCTCGCCATCACGCTCGTCCCCGGCGACGGCAATGCGCTGCGCAACCGTGCGCAGCTCCTGCTGCAGCTCGGCCGCAACGACCGGGCGCTCCGCGATCTAGACCGGGCCGGACCCGGTCATGACGCCGGAGCCTGGCATGGCATGCGTGGAGACGCGCTGCTCGCGCTCGGCCGGTCGGTTCCGGCGCTGGAGGCCTACCGCGCCGCGCTCGCGCTAAAGCCGCAGGACCCTGCCACGCTGTTCGGCTTCGGGCTGGCGCAGGAAGTCCGCGGCGACCGGAGTGCGGCCGCCGCCGCCTACGGCGCGCTGCTCGCGGTCTATCCGGAGCATGAAGGCGCGCTCGAACGCCGCGAGGAGTTGCTGCCGGCGCTCGGCCGCTCGATCGAAATCTGGCCGTCACGCTTCGCCGGCTTGCTGCGGACCGCGCGGGACATCTACGCGCAGGAACGCGATGGGCTGCGCGACACCTATAGCGCATTGCGGCCGCAACCGGCCGTGGTCGCGCTCGCTCCACCGAACCCGCTCGCGACGCTGGATGCGGCGCTCGCTCTCGACGTCTTCGACGTGCCGCGCCTGATCCGCCGGGCCCAGTTCAGCATCGGCCAGCCGCAGCGCGAGGCGCAGGCGCGGGCTGATCTTGCGACTGCGCTGATGCTGGAGCCGGAGAATCCGGCGGCATTGGTGCAGCGCGCGCGGCTGAACTTTCGCGATGGTGCCTATGCCGCGGCCCAGGCTGATGCCGAAGCGGCGCTGCGCAGCGAGCCGCGCTCCGTCGAGGCGCTGTTCCAGCGGGCGAGGGCGCTGACAGTGCGCGGCCAGCTGAGCGCTGCGCTGAAGGCCTATGATGATGTCGTTGCAGTCGCGCCTGCCAATGCCGCGGCCCTGCTCAATCGGGCGCTGCTCTTGCAGCATGCCCGCGAATATGAGCGGGCACTGGCCGATCTTGATGCCGCCGTCGCTGCGAACCGGGCCGATCCCGATGGCTGGGTGGCGCGGGCGGCGTTGCGGACCGCACTCGGGCAAACCGAAGCGGCGATCGCCGATTTCGACCGAGCGCTGTCACTCGACGCCCGTCTCGGCCAGGCCTGGTATGGCCGTGCCCTCGCGCATCAGCGCCGCGGCGACGCGGCCGAAGCGGCGGCCGACTTCGCCAAGGCAAAGGCGCTCGATGCGCGGGCGGAGGAGCGCTACCGGGTCTTGGGCGTGGCGCCCTGACGGGCAGGTTTCTCCGCCGATAGCCTATTGGTCGCCGATCTGCGCGGTTGCGCGCTGTTTACGGTGGACGACGCACGCTGCTCGCTTGGCGCAAGCCCGATTCTTGCCACTATTCCGCTCTGGTGCGCACGCGCGCGGTGGCTGGGAGCGGGGACGATGGCTGGCTATTTTCCGAACTGGACGCTGAAGACCTCAGGCGAGGTCATGCCGGACGAGCGGCTGCCGACCGGGCAGACGATCATCGCCGGCCTGCAGCATGTCGTCGCCATGTTCGGCGCGACCGTGCTGGCGCCCATCCTGATGGGCTTTGACCCGAACGTCGCTATCCTCTTCTCCGGTATCGCGACGCTGCTGTTCTTCGTCATCACCGGCGGGCGGCTGCCGAGCTATCTCGGCTCCTCCTTCGCCTTCATCGGCGTCGTCATCGCCGCGACCGGCTATGCCGGTACCGGCCCCAACGCCAACCTGCCGGTCGCGCTCGGCGGCATCATCGCCTGCGGCGCGGTCTATGCCGTGATCGGCCTGATCGTTCAGGGCGTCGGTACGCGCTGGATCGAGACGTTGCTGCCGCCGGTGGTGACCGGCGCCGTCGTCGCCGCGATCGGCCTCAACCTGACCGCGGTCGCGATGAACATGATCTCGGCCAGCCCCTACACCAAGTGGATCGCGCTGTTCACGGTCGTGGCGGTGGCGCTGATCGCGGTCTATGGCCGCGGCCTCGTACAGCGCCTGCCGGTGCTGATCGGCGGGCTTGCGGCCTATATCCTCTATGCCGCGACGGCAACGAGCTTCGGCGCCCCGCCGGTCGATTTCGGCAAGGTTGCGGCGGCTGCCTGGTTCGGTCTGCCGAACTTCGTCTCACCGGTGTTCGACCCCAGGGCGATGGCACTGATCGTGCCGGTCGCGATTATCCTGGTCGCGGAGAATCTCGGACACATCAAGGGCATCTCGGTGATGACCGGGCGCAATCTCGACGGGCTGATCGGGCGCGGCTTCTTCGCCGACGGCGTCGGCACGATGATCGCCGGCTCCGGTGGCGGCACCGGCGTCACCACCTATGCCGAGAACATGGGCGTGATGGCGGTGACGCGGGTCTATTCGACGCTGGTCTTCGTCGCCGCAGGCGTGATCGCCATCCTGCTCGGCTTCTCGCCGAAATTCGGTGCGGTGATCGGCACGATCCCGGTCGCGGTGCTGGGTGGCCTGGCCGTCGTCGTCTTCGGCCTGATCGCAGCGACCGCCGGCCGGATCTGGGTCGAGAACAAGGTCGACTTCGCCCAGCCGAAGAACCTGCTGACGGTGGCGACCGCGCTGATTCTCGGTGCCGGCGATCTCAAGCTGCCGATCTTCGGCTATGAGCTGGGCGGCATCGGCACGGCGACCTTCGCCGCAATCGCGCTCTATCATCTGCTCAACCGCCGCGCTGCGGTCTGAGGGCGGAAAAGGGCCTGCCGCACGCCTTGCGGCAGGTCTTTCCAAGGTCTTGCACACAGCCCGCCTGATGAGCCCGGAACCTGTTTGCATATTTCTGTCGCAAACAGGTGGACAGGGGCAGGGGCGGTTGCTATACGCCCGCCTGCCGACGCGCTCCGTCGCTTCGGCAACGTCTTCGTGGCGTATGGGTGATTAGCTCAGTTGGTAGAGCAGCTGACTCTTAATCAGCGGGTCGTAGGTTCGAGCCCTACATCACCCACCACGGAACCTCTTGAAATTGTTGGATGCCTGGACCTGAGTGCTTGATTGCGCTCGGGGCGGCTTTCGCTCTTCGCCTTGGCACGGTGCCGAGCTCGGGGACGGGCTCCTGTTCGGCGCACGCGGCCGCTTTCACCTAGAGCCGGATGATTTCAGATGGAATCGCAAGGCGCTTCCATCTGAAATCTGAATCCGTCTCTCATCAAAGAGTTAGAGCAGGATTCTTGCGAAAAACCGGTTCCCACTTTTTCGTATCCTGCTCTAGTACACGACGGTGGCGACGATGGTGTCGGTGTAGAGGCCGGGAGACGGCGTCGTCTGCGACGGGACGCGGCCGTGGATGGTGACGGCCTGAGCCAGGCCCGTGCCCGTCCCGGCCAGCGTGTCGACCCCCGCTGTGCTGCCAAAGGGCAGCGTTCGGCTGCCATCGCGGTAGAGGCCGTAGGTGACGAACTCCGCCCCCTTTGCCATCCGCCTCTGCGCCGGGTTCGTTGCGCCGGTAAGGCCGCCGTCCAGCCCGACCTGATAGGCCGTTCCGTTGGTGCAGGTCGGCGTCAGGTTGCTCGCGACATCGCGAGCGCTGCCGAGAATGCCGGCCGAACCGAAGTCGAGCAGGTTCGTCGTCACCCGGCAGGTCGGGGGGACGTTGGCGGTTACGGTGAACGTCGTGGTCTGCGAGCTGGTCAGGAGATTGCAGCCGAGCAGGAATGACAAAAGCCCGTAACGGATGCGGGCTTCGAGGCCGGTGAAGGTGCTCGCATAGGCCAGCGGGGCCACGGTCGGCTGGCCGCCATAGACGCGACCGGTGATGATTTCTGCACGGCTGCCGGTTCCCCCGAGCGAAAGCGTTATGTTGAAGCCCACCGGGTTGGCCGCGCCGCCAGCCCAGGTGCTCGAGCCCCACGGCACCATGCCGGTAGAGTAAAGGCCATAACGCAGCTGCTGGGCGCCATTGACCATGAAGCGGCTCGTCGCATCGGTCGCACCACCAGAGCCCGGGCCGAGGTCGATGCAGACCCCGACGAGCTGCAGCGGCAGCCCGGAACAGTTGACGGTCGCCGTTGCCGTGGCATCGACCTGGGCATTGGCGGTGACGTCGATCGGGTTGAAGATCATCGGTGTGACGCTGAGCGTGCAGGACTGGGCCGCGACATGCCCGGCTGTGGTGAACATGCCGGCCAGGATGAGCGCGGCGCAGGCCATCATGCGACAGAGCAGGGACCTTATCGACATGGGATCGGCCCGATCGTGATCTGAGCTCCCTCCTGGGGTGCGAAGGGGAAACGCGCGCTGCATTCGCCATCGGCGAGGCGGAGGCGGATCTCGTTGTCGGCGCCGAGATGCTCGACGAACGCGCGGCCGTCATATCCCACGATGAAATCGGGGGCCGGGCTGGTGACGCCACGCAGGCCCGGCTGGAGCGCGCCGGGCACGCCAGCCGGCAACGGCCTGCCGTCGCGCCCGTGGAGAATGACGATCGCGGCGGTGACCGCCGAGCGGACTGCGAAATCGACGACGACACCAGCCCGGTCAGGCGGCGCTGCGACCTCCTGGGTCGTCTCCGCCAGCGCGGTGACCGGCAGTCCGCGCGGATCGATCGAGATGCGATTGGACTGGTAGGAGCGCAGATTGGGGATCAGCGCCGTTCCGTTGGCGCCTGTGCGCGCCACGACACGATTCTCATGGAGAACATCGACATCGGTGGCGCCGACCCTGGCGATAGCGAAGGCATCGTCGATGCGGTTGGCGAGGAAGAGGCCGCCACCGGCCGCGACCAGTGCGCCGTCGAGCTGTGCCGTCCCGGAGATGCGCCCCGCGCCCTGCTCGACGCCGCCCTCGACCTGACCGTAATTGCCGCGATAGGCGACGGATGCCGAACGGCGGCGCTGGTAGCTGGCGCCTTCGACGTCGCGCAGGCGCCAACCGATGCTGCCCGGTTCCTGGCCGATCGGCTTGGCGACGTCGGCGGCGAGTGCCCAGGCGCCGCCCGACCGGGTGAAACCGGTTGAGGCGGTGATGTTGCCGCCGAACGGGAAGGACAGGCCGGCGAAGACGCCCGCCGAACCGCGCGTCGCCAGGTCCGCGAAGACCGTGGCGTAGAATGAACCACCTTGGGGTAGGGGGCGCGAATAGCTGGCATTGACGATGCGGCTCGAGCGGCCGCTGGCCTCCTTGAGATGGGCGAAGCCGAGATTGAGTCCGCCGCCGAGCCACGGCGCGGGCAGGCCGATGGAGATGCGCTCGACCGCACGCGGCGGAAGCTGCAGCCAGGACCAGGCGTGCGGATCGGTGGCGGTACGGCTCGGCAGGTCGAAGGCGAGCGTGCCGAGCGCCGTCGGCGAAGCGGTGGCCGAGGCGAGATCGTGATAGCTGCCGAAGCTGCGCTGACTCGAAGCGAAGACGGAGACGTCGCCGAGGCGGGTCTCGAAGGCGAGGTAGGCAAGGCCGCCAGTCGCGCCGCTGCGCCAACTGCCGGCACCTGCGGCGCTGACGATGCCGAGTGATCCGAGCCCGACCACGGCGCCGGCCCCGGCATTGCCGAAGCTGCGCGCGCCTTCGCCATGGGCCATCAGCGTGACGCGGTCGCTCAACCCGTAGCGTACGCTGCCCGAGCCTGCGGGCTGCTCGGCATAGAGGCTCGAACGAAGCCCGTATTGCAGGCGCGGCATGCCGATCTCAGCGGAAAAATCGCTCAGGCCCGGCCGCAACAGCTTGCTCGATACCGCGAAAGGCAGGGTCGTCTCGGTCTGCTGGCCGGCCGCATCACGCACGACGATGCTGGCATTGCCGTTGCCGGAAAGGATCGGAACGTTGTTGATCCGGAACGGCCCGGAGCCGACATCCTGCGAAACGGTGCGGATGCCGTTGACGAAGACATCCACCGTGGAGGGCACGGCGGCGCTGCCGTCGATGCTCGGCAGAGGTAGGGTGACGAGATCGGGCCGCAGCCCGAAATTGCGCTGGATCTGCAGGCCGCCGAGACGGATCGGCCGCGTCCAGGGCAGCCCGCCGGAGATGGTGTCGCCGGCCCGGTAGCTCAGCATTGTGGCCGGGTCGGAATAACTCCAACTGGTGTCGAGCCGCAGGATGTCGGCCTTGTCCGTGGCGAGCGAGCGGTTGGCGACGATCCCGGTCTGCGAGAACACGCCGAAGGGGCTGAAGACACGCCCGTCCAGATTGGCCGAGAGGCTGGGATAGCGCCAGAAATCATAAAATCGCGCCCCGCTCGAACTGCCGAGAAGGGTGTAGTTGAGCACCGCGCCGGTTGCCGCCCGGCCTGCGCCGGGCGCTGCGTCCGGTTGCGGCGTGGCATCGTAGATCTTCGCCATCCGGAGCCCCACGGGCGCCTGCAAATCGATCCGCTGTGCGGCTTCGTCGTAGCGATGGCTCAGGCCGGGGATGGCTGAGAGCGGCACGTCGTCATCGGACCGGAAATGCTGCGGAACCTTGATGCCGAGCTCCTCGAGCTCCTTGCGGCGCGCCGACAGGGCGCCCGTCTCACTCTGACGGAACGCGCCGATGAGGCCGACGGAGTAGCCACCGAGAGAGACGTCGAGCTGAAGCTCCCGTGCACGGCCTTCGGCCGCCGCATTGCCGCGAAACGCCAGAAGCAAGCCGGCATTGATGAGCACGACAACCAGCCAGCAGCTAAGGCGCCGTTTGAACGAGCGCGGTCGCATTGAACGGACCGATTTCGCTGGAGCCGCTGATCGAGACCTTGCTGCCCGGGCGCGGCAAGGCCCCTGAGGCCGGCAGTGGCCAGCTCATCGTGCCCTGTCCGAGCGAATAGCCGACTAGGCCCTTGTTGGCACCGAGGAGGTTACCTGACGCATCGCGGATGCTGACGGCAGAGAGCCGCAAATGGATGTCGCCACGGTTCCTGGCGCTGAGCACGAGGCGCGGGCCTTGTTTGCTGATGCCAAAGGTTACGTCGGGCGGCGAGGTGCCGCGGCTTGCGAAGAAGACCGGGACGACGTGGCGCAGCACAAGTGAGACCGTGCCGGTGCGTTGCTGCGGCTTCGGTAGTTCGTCGATGACGAGGCGATAGGCTTCCTCGCCGGCCACGGCCTGCTTCGCGGTCCGAACCACACGGACCGTGTAGTCCTGGCGCGCGCGCAGATCGACGATCGGTGGGCTGGCGACGATGTCATTGGTCGGTTCGAGCCGCTCCTCGCCGCCGGCCTGAACCCAGCGATACACCCGGATCTGCGCCGTAATGGGCTGAGTGTCCGTATTGCGCAGCGTGATCGTCGTGGCGGCGCCCGGAGCGGGCACGGTCAGCAGGACCGGGGCGACCTGCAGGGAGGCGGCTGACACCATCGTTGCTGCCAGGCAGCAGGCGATGGCCAAGGCGAAGCCATATCTCATCGCGTCCTCCTTCGTTGGCGACGGGCGCAGTTCGCCATTGGCCACGGCGTCGTGGCCTGCCCGAGTTGAATGCTTGAAGAGTTCCTGTCGCCGGCGATGCCGGCAGGGGTCAGTAGGTGACGGTTACGGTGATCGTATCGGTATAGAGAGCCGGGCTCGGTGTCGCTTGTGCCGGCACCCTGCCATAGACCGTATAAGCTTGCGTCGAGCCGGATCCGGTTCCGACCGAGGTATCGGTGCCGATCGTTTCGCCCCAGTTCAGCGTCCGGGCGGGGTCGCGCGACAGGGAGTAGTTGACCGTGCCACCGGCACCGCTCATCTGTCGCGTCGTCACGGCGCCGCCATGGAGGCCGGCATTGAGGCCGATATTATAGGGCGTCGTCGCCGTGCACTGCACGGTTATCGTGCTGGTGCTATCGACGTTTGCGGAGAGGACGCCGACGTTTCCGAAGTTCATGTCGGTGGCGCTGGCGATCGTGCAGGCGGCCTGGATGTTGATCTGAACCTGGAAGGTGCCCGTCGCGGTTGCGGCATTCGCGTCGCCCGCCAGCATGCCGATGAACAGCAAGATCCACGTCGAGCGCATGCTTCCCTCCATTTTCGTCAGCGGCGGTCAGTCGTGGCCGTCTCTCTCATTGCGCGTGATTGAGGTCAGAGAATGGGCAAATGTGGTTAACGAAATGTTACCGGTAGCCAATACGTTTTCCAAGAACCTACGCATACAGTCCATGCTTTTGTTTTGACTGCAATTTGAGCTTTTTGAATGCTTATTCTTGAATTGAATTCGCCTTCATGACGTTAGGTAATATGCGAGCGCGCCGCGAACGCGCGCGAGCCGGCGGTGCGCGCCAGCTCGGTGGTTATGTCGATTTTCAGGAAGCTGATCGCGCCCCGACTGCCTCAGGCGGCGAGGCCGCCCTGTGATCCCTTGTCGCCGCGCAGCATGTTGCGCAGCTGGTAGGCCAGGGCCACCGGCGCCGGGAAGCGCTTGCGGCAGAAGGCGATCTTGCGGACGTAAGAATCGATTCGCCAGGTCGCCCAGGTCTTTCCGGCGAAATAGGCGATGTCGCCCTTGCGCAAGGTCCGCTGCGAGCCATCCTGCGCGGTGACGTGGACCTCGCCTTCCAGGATGATGACGGTCTCGTCCCAGTCGAAGAACCAGCGGAATTCGCCGGCGGTGCAGTCCCAGAGAGCGGTCGAGGCCGCCTCGTCCTTGCTGCGTGAATGCAGGGCAACGCGCGCAACCGGATCTCCGGCGATAATCCAGGATGGCTCGATCGGGGCGGGCGTCATCGGCAATTCGTCCGGCGCGCCCGACACGAGCGGCGCCTGCTCGACCGGTGCGACCAGCGGAAGCTGCCGCAGCATCATCGCGGCGGCGCCGGCGAGCATCATCTTCAAGGCCATCGATCCCTCCCTGATATCGCGCGGATCATAGGGGAGGAGGGGTAAAGCCGGCCCTTCGGAAATCCCTCACATTTGTCGGCATCTGGAAACGGCTCGGGTAACCATCCCGAGCCGGTGTCCACGAACGCTGCTCTCAGGCGCGGTCGACCGCGATGATGGCATCCGCGAAGGCGGCCGGAGCCTCCTGCGGCAGGTTATGGCCGATGCCGCCATCGATCGTCCGGTGCCGGTACCAGCCGGAGAATTTTTTGGCATAGGCGGCAGGATCAGGGTGCGGCGCGCCATTGGCATCGCCCTCGAGGGTGATCGTCGGCACGGTGATGACCGGGAACGCCGCGAGCCTAGTCTCCAGCGCGTCGAATTGCGGCTCGCCCTGCGCCAGGCCGAGGCGCCAGCGGTAATTGTGGATCGAGATCGCGACATGGTCGGGATTGTCGAAGGAAGCTGCCGAGCGCGCGAAGACTGCGTCGTCGAACCTCCACTTCGGCGAGGCAGTCTCCCAGATCAGGCGGGCGAAATCGCGAGTGTTCCTGGCGTAGCCGGCCGCGCCGCGCTCGGTGGCGAAATAGTACTGGTACCACCATTGCTGTTCGGCCTTGGGCGGCAACGGGGCCTCGTTCAGCTTCTGGCTGCCGATCAGGTAGCCGCTGACCGAGACCAGGCCTTTGACACGCTCGGGCCAGAGCGCCGCGACGATGCAGGCCGTGCGCGCCCCCCAGTCACAGCCGCCGAGCAGCACCTTGTCGAGCTTGAGCGCATCCATCAGCGCGATCACGTCGACGGCGAGCGCGCCCTGCTGGCCGTTGCGCGACGTCTGCTGCGAGAGGAAGCGGGTTTCGCCATAGCCGCGCAGGGACGGCACGATCACCCGATAGCCCTTGGCCGCCAGCAGTGGGGCGACATCGACATAGGTGTGGATGTCATAGGGCCAGCCATGCAGCAGAATGACGACCGGGCCGTCGGCGGGACCCTGTTCGGCATAACTGACGCTGAGCACGCCGGCATCGACCTGCTTGAGCGCGCCGAAGGACGACAGCGCCGCCGGCGCCGCCAGAGCTGGCCGATTCAAGCCGAGCCCGGCTGCGGCGATTGCCGTTGTCATGGCGCCGACGAAGAGGCGGCGGCTGGGATCGATGGTTTCAGGGGCCTTGGTCATGGTGGGATGCCTTCTGCGCGGGGCGATGACTGGAGAGGGAAGGCGCCGGCGGAGATCTCCACACGGCGCCATCCGGTGCGGCTCAGACGAGGTTGATCTCGACCTCGATGTTGCCGCGGGTCGCCTTCGAGTAGGGGCAGGTCTGGTGCGCGGCATCGACCAGGGCCCGGGCGGTCTCGCGATCCAGTCCCGGCAGGGCGACATTCAGGCGCGCCTGCAGGAAATAGCCGCGCTCGCCATGGCGCAGGTCGACTTCGGCGTCGACGGCGGTCTCGGCGGGCACCGCGACCTTGCGCTCGCGCGCTGCCAGCCCGATCGCGCCGATGAAGCAGGCTGACCAGCCGGCGGCGAAGAGCTGCTCGGGATTGGTGCCGGCGCCGGGCGCGCCGGGCGAGGTCAGGTTGACCTCGAGACGGCCGTCCGAGCTGCGGGCAGAGCCGTCACGGCCGCCGGTGGTGTGGGTGCGGCCGGTGTAGAGAACCTTGTCGGTGGAGGACATGTCGAGCTTCCTTCTGTTTTTAGATCGGACGCGATCTAATCGGATGCGGTCTTATATGTGAAGCTCGGAAGCGATGTCAACACTTCCGATTTAATCGGATGCGATATATATGGTGACGACGATGACGCGCTCACGACGAGGCCCAGCCATGTCTGCTCTGACCCCGAACGATCCGAATGTGCCTAAGCTGGCGGATTTTCTTTGCTTTGCGATCTATTCGGCCAACCTGGCCTATGGCCGCGCCTACAAGCCGATCCTCGACGAACTCGGGCTGACCTACACCCAGTACATCGCGATCATCGCGCTGTCGGAGGAGGACAATCAGAGCGTCGGCGGCCTCGGCGAGAAGCTGTTCCTGGAATCGAACACGCTGACGCCGATCCTGAAGAAGCTCGAATCGCTCGGCTATATCCGCCGGCAGCGCGACCCGGCCGACGAGCGCCAGGTGCGGGTCAGCCTGACGCCAGCGGGCCGCAAGCTGCGGGAGAAGGCGCTGCCGATGAATCTGGTGGCCGCTGCCGGCCTCGGCGAGGATTTTCCGGTGATGCAGAAGGCGGTGGTCAGGCTGCGCAGCAATCTGCTCAAAGCGGCGCGGGGCCAGCCGGCACTGCCGGCTGGCGCATCTGTTTCGAAGTAAGGTCTGTCTCAGTCTTCAGGCGACGGCCGCGACCTTCGCCTGGTTGCCTGGCTCGCGCCCTTCGAGATCGGCCATGGCTGCTGCGACGCCGCCGCTGCGATGGGGCACGCCCGCTGCGGCAAGGCCCATCTCGACGCCGGAGAGGGCTCCGAGCAGGGCAAGCTCATTGCATTCGCCGAGATGGCCGATGCGGAAGACCTTGCCGGCGACCTTGCCAAGGCCGGAGCCGAGCGAGATGTTGAACTTCTCCAGCGCGATCTTCCGGAAGCGATCGGCGTCATGGCTCGGCGGCATCAGCACGCCGGTCAGGACCGGCGACTGCTCAGCCGGGTTCTCGCAGAGCACCTCCAGCCCCCAGGCCTTGACGGCGGCGCGGCAGGCGCTCCCGAGGCGCTGGTGGCGGGAAAAGACCTGGTCAAGCCCTTCCTCCTGCAGCATGGCGAGCGCCTCCTTTAGTCCGTAGAGGAGGTTGGTCGCCGGCGTATAGGGGAAGAAGCCGCCGGCATTGATCCTGATCATCTCCTCCCAGTCCCAAAAGGAGCGCGGCAGGGTGTTGGTCCTGGACGCTGCGATCGCCTTCTCCGAGACGGCGTTGAAGCCGAGGCCGGGCGGCAGCATCAGCCCCTTCTGCGAGCCCGAGACAGTGACGTCGACCTGCCATTCGTCGTGGCGGTAGTCGACCGAGGCGAGCGAGGAGATGGTGTCGACCATGAACAGGGCCGGGTGGCCGGCGGCATCGATCGCTTTGCGGATCTCGGCGATGCGGCTGGTCGCGCCGGTCGAGGTCTCGTTGTGGACGACCATCACCGCCTTGATCTTGCGGGCCTTGTCCTCCGCGAGCCGGGCCTCGATCGCGGCCGGATCGGCGCCGCGGCGCCAGTCGCCCGGGATGAACTCGACCTCGATGCCGAAGCGCGTCGCGATATTCTTCCACAATGTCGCGAAATGCCCGGTCTCGGCCATCAGCACGGTGTCGCCGGGCGAGAGCGTGTTGACGATCGCCGCCTCCCAGGCGCCGGTGCCGGAGGAGGGGTAGATCACCACCGGCTGCCTGGTCTTGAAGACGGCCTTGCTGCCCTCCAGCACCGTCTTGCCGAGCGCAGCGAACTCGGCGCTGCGATGGTCGATGATCGGCATCGCGATGGCGCGCAGGATCCGATCCGGAATCGGGCTCGGGCCGGGAATGTGCAGGAAGTGACGCCCTTGCATGATGTTCTTTTCCTCCCAGGGGGCCGGGCGCTACTGCGCCGCTGGTTGACATTTTGCATTCATTTTTTGAAAGATCAATCACCTTCTGGTATACTGATTACGTGCAATCGGGCTCGACAGCGGGCTCGAGCCGACTTAGCGATGATGCATGAACGAGCCATTTCTCGATACCATTGATGAGCAGGGCCCGGTGCCAGCCGAGGCTGCGAAGCCGGTTGCGTCCCTGCATGAAGGGCTGCTCGTCGCGCTGCGCGACTTCATCGTCGAGGGCAATCTTGCCGATGGCGCACGCGTCCCGGAGCGGGCGCTGTGCGAGCGTTTCAACATCTCGCGCACGCCATTGCGTGAAGCGCTCAAGGTACTGGCGGCGGAAGGGCTGATCGAGCTCCTACCCAACCGCGGGGCACGGGTGCGCCAGCTCAGCCCCGAGGATATCCGCGAGCTCTTCGATGTGATGGGCGGGCTCGAGGCGTTGGCCGGGCGGCTGGCCTGCGAGCGGATTTCGGAGGCTGAATTCACCGAAATCGAGCAGGTTCACCACGAAATGTACCGTTTTTACCTGCGCCGTGACATGCATGGCTACTTCCATTGCAACCAGGCGATCCACCAGTTGATCGTTGCCGCTGCGGGCAATGCGACGTTGGCTGCGACCTATGCCGGCCTGGCCGGGCGGATCCGGCGGGTGCGCTATTCTGCCAATCTCGCCAAGGATCGCGACCGCTGGGGCGAGGCCATGCGCGAGCATGAGGCGATCCTCGATGCGCTGCGCCGGCGCGCCGGCTCGGAATTGTCTGACATTCTATTCGTGCATCTGCGCAACAAGCAGAAGGCGGCGCAGGCTTCAGCTTGATTGCTACCGGGCCCGCGTTGCCGGCAGTGGATGACGAGGCAGCCCAGTTCTCGCCGACGACCGCACTGCAAAAATCGTGGTCATTTTTTTATTTCTGAAATTTTGGATTGAATGCAAAATTTTTTGATCTAAGGTTCCTCCACGGCGCCGCCAGAGCGCAATCATCGGGAGGAGCGATCATGAAGCAGCACTGGTTGGCCGCGACCGCAATTATGGCTGCCGGCATCGGACCCGCAGCCGCCTGGGAGCCGAACAAGCCGATCGAGATCGTGGTGCCGTTCTCGGCAGGCGGGGCGTCCGACCAGATGGCGCGGACGATCCAGGGCATCATCCAGAAGCAGCAGTTCACCAAGCAGCCGATCATCGTCGTCAACAAGCCGGCCGCCGGCGGTGCCGAGGGCATGCTCGACATCCAGAAATCGGCCGGCGACGCGCACAAGCTGATCACCACCTCGAGCGGCATC
Source organism: Allobosea sp. Tri-44 (assembly GCF_004123845.1). GTDB lineage: Bacteria > Pseudomonadota > Alphaproteobacteria > Rhizobiales > Beijerinckiaceae > Allobosea. The sequence goes on from NZ_NBDP01000018.1 coordinate 98,885, forward strand.
TTCATGACGCCGATGGCGACCAAGCTGGCGCTGAACTGGACCGATTACACTCCGGTCGCGATGCTGGCGCAGGATTCCTTCCTGCTCTGGGTCAACGCCAAGGCGCCCTACAAGAACGCCGGCGACCTGATGACGGCGGCCAAGAGCGCCAATCCGGCGATGAAGATCGGCGGCACCTCGTCCAAGCGCGAGGACAACCTGCTCGTCTTCGCCATGGAGAAGCAGAGTGGCACCAAGTTCGCCTATATCCCCTACACCTCCGGCGGCCAGGCCTCGACGCAGTTGTCGGGCGGGCATGTCGAAGCCACCACCAACAACCCGGCCGAGGATCTCGCCAACTGGCGTGGCGGCGCCACGCGCCCGCTTTGCGTCTTCGCCGAGCAGAAGATGGCCTACACCGAGAAGGTCGCGGACGGGCAGTCTTGGGCCGATATCCCGACCTGCGCCTCGCAGGGGCTGAATGTCAGCTACCAGATGCTGCGCGGCATGTTCATGCCCGGCAAGGTCAGCAAGGAGCAGCAGGCCTTCTATGTCGACCTGTTCAAGAAGGTCTCCGAGACGCCGGAATGGAAGGAATACCTCGCCCGCAATGCGCTGGCGGCGGATTATCGCGACGGCGAAGCCTTCGTCTCCTTCCTGAAGGCGGACGAGGCGAAGCACGAGAAGCTGATGACCGAAGCCGGCTTCATGGCGAAGTGAGCCTCTCGACGTGACGTAAGCCTTTGCCGCCTCCAGTCCGGGTCATCCCGGGCGTAGCGAAGCGAAGACCCGGGATCCATGCCGGAACGGTTCAGGCATGGATCCCGGATCGACGCCGCTGACGCGGCTTGTCCGGGATGACATGGGAGGGGACGGATAATGTCGAGCCCTAGCGAAACCGAAACACCCGAACCCGGCATCTCGCGCCGGCCCGTCGAAATCGCCACGGCGCTGCTGCTGATCGGCCTCGCCGGCATCGTCCTCTACGACTCGCATGGCCGCGGCGCCGGCTGGGATGGCGGCCCGCAGAACGGCTTCTTCCCGGCCCGCGTCGGCTGGATCTTCCTCGCCGCCTCGCTCTTCATCCTCTGGCAGTCCTTCCGCCGGCCGGACGGGGTCTTCGTCACCTATGAGCAATTGCGCCAGGTCGTCAGGGTGCTGGGGCCGCTCGTCCTGTTCGTGGCGCTGATCCAGCCGCTCGGGATCTATGTCGCCTCGGCGGTCTTCATTATCGCCTTCATGGCGGTGGTCGGCACTTCGCGCTGGTGGTCGATCGGGCTGACGGCGCTGCTCGTGCCGGTCGTGTGCTTCTGGGTCTTCGAATTGCAGTTCCGCGTGCCCCTGCCGAAGGGTCCGCTGGAAGCCATGCTAGGCTATTGAGGGGTAACCGATGGACGATCTCTCCTCGCTCATCGCCGGCTTCCAGGTCGCGCTCTCCTGGCACAATATCGGCTTCATGGCGGTCGGCGTCATCCTCGGCATCATCGTCGGGGTGCTGCCAGGCCTTGGCGGGCCCAATGGCGTCGCGATTCTCTTGCCGCTGACCTTCGGCATGGATCCGACCTCGGCGATCATCCTCCTGTCGTCGATCTACTGGGGCGCGCTGTTCGGCGGCGCGATCACCTCGATCCTGTTCAACATCCCCGGCGAGGCCTGGTCGGTCGCGACGACCTTCGACGGCTATCCGATGGCGGTGCAGGGTAAGGCGGCGGAGGCGCTGACGGCCGCCTTCACCGCCTCCTTCATCGGAGCGCTCTCCGGCGTGGTGCTGATCACTTTCGTCGCGCCGCTGGTCGCGCAGTTCGCGCTCAAATTCGGCCCGGCCGAGTTCTTCGCAGTCTTCCTCCTGACCTTCTGCTCATTCATCGGCATGGGCCGGGAGAACCGCGCCAAGATCATCGCCTCGCTCTGCATCGGCTTCCTGCTCGCGGCGGTGGGCCTCGATTCGATCTCGGGCGATCTGCGCATGACCTTCGGCTCGACCGAGCTGATGCGAGGCTTCGACTTCCTGATCGTGGTGATCGGCCTGTTCGGCGTGAGCGAGATCCTGCTGACGGTCGAAGAAGGGCTGGTGTTCAAGGGCAAGCAGGCCAAGATCGACTTGAAGGTCGTCCTGCGGACCTGGGCCGGCCTGCCGCGCTACTGGGCGACACTGCTGCGCTCCGCGGTCGTCGGCATGTGGATGGGCGTGACGCCCGGCGGCGCCATCGCCGCATCCTTCATGGGCTATGGCCTCGCCAAGCGCTTCTCGAAGCATGGCAAGAACTTCGGCAAGGGCGAGATCGAAGGCGTTCTGGCGCCTGAGACGGCGGCGCATGCGGCCGGCACCAGCGCGCTCCTGCCGATGCTGGCGCTCGGCATTCCAGGTTCCGCGACGGCGGCGGTGCTGCTCGGCGGCCTGCTGGTGTGGGGGCTGCAGCCTGGGCCGATGCTCTTCGTCGAGCAGAAGGATTTCGTCTGGGGGCTGATCGCCTCGATGTATCTCGGCAATCTCGCCGGCCTGATCATCGTGCTGGCGACGGTGCCGCTCTTCGCCGCGATCATGCGGATCCCGTTCTCCTTCGTCGCGCCGGTGATCCTGATCGTCTGCGCGATCGGCGCCTACACGATCTCGAACTCGGTCTTCGACATCTGGCTGATGCTGATCTTCGGCATCGTCGGCTATGTCTTCAAGAAGCTCGACTACCCGCTCGCCCCGATGATCCTGGCGCTGGTGCTGGGCGACAGGGCCGAGGATGCCTTCCGCCAGGCACTGCTCGGCTCGGGCGGCTCGCTCGGCGTCTTCTGGGCCAATGGGTTGGTGGCGACGCTGGTTGTCCTCGCTTTGCTGCTGCTATGCTGGGGGCCGGCCAGCGATGCGATTGCCGCACTGCGCGGGCGCGAGCGTATGGCGGCGCGGGCCGCAGAACAATGATGGCGGCTTGCCGCCCACACCGTCATTCCGGACAAGCCGCAAAGCGGCGCAGCTCCGGAATCCATCGTAGGGCGATGCGCTCTAGGATGGATTCCGGCGCTCCGCTTCGCTGCGGCCGGAATGACGGCGCGTGTTGGGACTGTCTCGTGAACCCATGAATCAGATGACACTCACCAAGCCCGGCTCCCGCAATCTCGGCTTCGAACGCAAGCTGTCGCAGGCGCTGGAAGGGGAGGTGTGCTTCGATGCCTTCACCCGCGGGCGCTACGCCACCGACGCCTCGATCTATCAGATCGTGCCACAAGGAGTCGCCTTCCCGAAGAGCGAGGCCGACCTCGCCGCGGCGCTGACGATCGCCGCCGAGCATGGCGTGCCGGTGATCGCCCGCGGCGGCGGGACCTCGCAGAACGGCCAGCCGATCGGCGATGCGCTGATCCTCGACATGAGCCGGCATTTCAACGCGATCCGTGACTACGATCCGGCCGCGCGCACCGTCTCGGTCGCGCCCGGCATCGTGCTGGAAGCGCTCAACACGCATGTGAAGGAGGACGGGCTGTTCTTCCCGGTCGAGCCCTCGACGGCGAGCCGCTGCACTATCGGTGGGATGGTCGGCAACAACTCGTCGGGCGCGCGCTCGCTGCGCTACGGCAAGATGGTCGACAATGTCGTCGCCCTGAAAGCGTTGTTCCATGACGGCGAGCCCTTTGCGCTCGGTGAGGGGCCGGTCGGCGACAATGCTTCGCCGCGGGCGCGGGCGCTGATGGAGACGATGCTGGCGCTGGCCGACCGGCATCGCGACGAGATCGAGGCGATCTTCCCGAAGGTGCAGCGTCGCGTCGGCGGCTACAATCTCGACGAACTGATCGTGCCGCGGCCGAATCTGTCGCATCTCCTGGTCGGCTCGGAGGGCACGCTCGCCCTGACCACCCAGGCGACGCTCAAGCTCTCGCCCCTGCCGCAGCACCGCGTCATGGGCGTCTGCCACTTCCCGAATTTCCGCGCCGCGATGGAGACGACGCAGCACCTCGTCGCGCTCGGACCGGCTGCCGTCGAGCTCGTCGACAACAATGTGCTGGTGCTGGGCGCCGACATCCCGCTCTTCGTGCGCACGCTCGCCGACATCACCAAGGGCAAGCCGAACTGCCTGCTGCTGGTCGAGTTCGCCGGCGACGACCTTGCCGCGCTGAAGGGCGACCTCAGGCGGCTCGACCAGTGCATGGCCGATCACGGCTTCCCGGATGCGGTGGTCGAGGTCATCGAGCCGGCCCGGCAGAAGCCGGTCTGGGACGTCCGCGAAGCCTGCCTCAACATCATGATGTCGATGAAGGGCGACGGGAAACCGGTCTCCTTCATCGAGGACTGCGCCGTCCCGCTCGAGCATCTCGCCGATTACACCGACGCGGTCACCGCCCTGTTCGAGCGGCATGGCACGCGCGGCACCTGGTATGCGCATGCCTCGGTCGGCTGTCTGCATGTCCGCCCGATCCTCAACATGAAGACGGAAGCCGGGGTGAAGGCGATGCGCGGCATCGCCGAGGAGGCCTGCGAGCTGGTGCGGCGCTTCAAGGGCTCGTTCTCGGGCGAGCATGGCGACGGCATCTCGCGCTCGGACTTCGTCGAGCCGATGTTCGGGGGGCCGCTGACCCGCGCCTTCGAGGCGGTCAAGGACGGCTTCGATCCGGGCAATCATCTCAACCCAGGCAAGATCGTCCGCGCCTATCATATGGACGACCGCAGCCTGATGCGCTTTTCGCCCGGCTACGCCACGCCGGTTCCGATGGAGACCGCGCTCGACTGGTCCGACTGGGGCGGCCTCGGCGGCGCGGTCGAGATGTGCAACAACAACGGCACCTGCCGGAAGATGGCGGGCGGCACGATGTGCCCGTCATATCGGGCCACACGGAACGAGCAGCACCTCACCCGCGGGCGGGCCAATACGCTGCGGCTCGCCATCTCCGGCCAGCTCGGCGAGGGCGCCTTCACCTCACCGGAGATGAAGGAGACGCTCGACCTCTGCGTCTCCTGCAAGGGCTGCAAGCGCGACTGCCCGACTGGCGTCGACATGGCCCGGATGAAGGTCGAGTTCCTGCATCACTACCATGGCAAGCACGGCCTACCGCTGAAGGAGCGCTTGATCGCCTTCCTGCCGCGCTATGCGCCGATCGCCGCCAAGCTCGCGCCGCTGATGAACCTGCGCGATCGCATTCCGCTCTTGGCCAAGCTCAGCGAACGCTGGCTTGGCTTCTCGGCACGGCGCTCGCTGCCGGTCTGGCGGAAGCCCTGGCGCGAGACGGCTGGCCGGTCGGACCCATCGGCCGTGCAAGGCGACAACCGGGATATCGTGCTCTTCGGCGACACCTTCAACCGCTATTTCGAACGCGAGAATCTGGAGGCGGCCGAGCGCGTGCTGCTGGCCGGCGGCTATCGCTTGCATCGTGTTGCGGCTGCGGGGGGAGGCCGGCCGCTTTGCTGCGGGCGCACCTTCCTCTCGGCTGGATTGGTGGACGAGGCCCGCGCCGAGGCGCGCCGCACGCTCGATGCACTCGCGCCTTTCGTCGCCAGGGGAGCGCGCGTCGTCGGGCTCGAACCCTCCTGCCTGATGAGCTTCCGCGACGAGTTCGCCGCGCTGCTGCCAAAGGCCGAAGTCGAGCCGCTGGCCAAGGTGGCGCTGCTGATCGAGGAATTGCTGGCTGGCGACATGGCCGCGGGCCGGACCAGCCTGCCGCTGCGCGACCAAGGTGGGCGCGTCGCGCATCTACACGGGCACTGCCACCAGAAGGCCTTCGACGCGATGGGGGCGGTCGAAAAGACGCTGCGGGCGGTGCCGGGGCTTGAGGTCAGGCCGATCGAATCGAGCTGTTGCGGCATGTCCGGCGCCTTCGGCTATGGCGCGGCGACGATCGACGTCTCGCTGGCGATGGGCGAGCTCTCGCTGTTGCCGGCGGTGCGCAAGGCTGCGGCGAACGACCTCGTCGTCGCCGACGGCACGAGCTGCCGCCATCAGATCCATGACGGCGCCGGCCGCGAAGCCGTGCACGTCGTCAGGGTGCTGGACGAGGCGCTGAAGGAGATGGGCACACCGACATAGCGAATGACGAACCCGGAGAACGGGACAACCGAGGGAGGACGATCATGCTACGGACGACGCTTCTCGGGACTACGCTGGCGCTCTGCGCAATCGGAGGCGCACAACAAGTCATGGCGAAAGACTATTTCCTCGCGAGCGGGCGCTGGGACAATGTCGTCCTGGTCATCGACCTCGAAAAGGCGATCGACCCGGCCAATGACGGGACGGCGAAGGCGGTGGTCAGCCGTCTGCGGGTGACCCCGGATATCCAGGTCGATGGCAAGACCGTGGTGTCGAGCGGCCAGCCGATCTCGATCGCGATCGCGCCGGACTATCGCCGCGCCTATGTCGTCAATCATTCCGGCCGCACGGCGCCGGAAGCCGCTGCCGCCTTCCAGCATGGCCATGCCGGCACGGTGACGGTGGTCGATCTCAAGAAGGCGCTTGACCCCGCCAGCAACGGCACGCTTGCGGCAGTCGAGGGCTACATCGAAACCGGCGGCTTTGGCCCAACCGGTTTCGCCATCGCGGCCGACGGCAAGCATGCCGTCCTCGCCCATGCCGAGCAGGAGGGCGACGAGGATGGCGGGCGCCATCTCAGCATCGTCGACCTTGCGACCAACAAGGTCATTCGCAAGGTCGAGCAGGCCTTCGGCAAGCCCGGCTTTCCCTGTCCGCCCAATCCGGTGCCGCATCGCGCGCCCGATCCGAAATTCGGCTGCTTTCCTGATACCAACGGCGTCACCATCAGCCCGCTCGGCGGCGGCACGATCTTCGGTGCCAATGGCGGCACCGACGACATCACGGTGATGAGCCTCGCCAAGGCGATCGCCGGCGAGAGCGGCGCGGAGGTCGCGCGCATCCCGGTCCAGGCCGGCGGCTTCGGCATCTCGACCAGTCCCGACGGCAAGCTCGTCGCCCATGCCTCGCGCGAGAACGCCCAGACCGACACGCCCGGCAATACCGTCAGCATCGTCGATGTCGAAAAGGCACTCAGCGATCCCGGCAAGGCGGAGGTGGCGCGGGTCCTGGTCGGCACCGACGACAAGGCGACGCCGACGCGGCCGTTCGTCGCCGCCTTCCTGCCGGACGGCAAGCGCATCCTCTCGACGCAGTTCCGCTCGAACAACATCGACATCATCGATATCGCCAAGGCGCTCGCCGGGCAGCCAGCGACCATCAAGCGCGTCGAATTGAAGACGCCCGGCGGCGAACCGTCGCGGCCGCGTGGCATCGCGATCACGCCGGACGGAAAATATGCGGCGATCACCGGCGCGCCCAAGGGCAAACCCAACTCCAGCGTCGTCTGGATCGTCGATCTGGCGAGCTATGAGGTGAAGGGGCGCGTCACCGAAATCGGCAATGAGAGCTATATGATCGGCGCCTTCCAGGCCGATTGAGAGCGCAGGGCGCAGGCCACGATCCACAGCTATCTCTGGCGCGAGTTCAGGGGCTGTTAACCCTGCGCCGGTACCTCTCGATGCTCAGTCGAGTGAGTGTCGGGCCAGCGTTGATCCATGCGTCGAATCCATCGCAATCTCCAGACGAACAGCGCTTCTCCCGTCGCTCGTATCTCGGATCAACTCGCTGATTTCGCTGATATTCCGGAGCCGGCTCCGGTCGACCGCCACGCGTCCCTAGCACCGGCAGCGCCCGGGCTCGTGCGCTTCGGGCGCACGCCCGACAAGGTCCGCCGGCAGGAGGTCGAGCGCGCCGCCACGCAGACGGTGACCCCACTGCCCGAGCCCGCGCCGGAAGCGCCCGTCGATCCCGGCAGCGTCCGCTATTGGCGCACTCCGCGGCACATGCTGCGGCAGGTCTGGGGAGGCGGGTCGTCCGAGCTTGTGCCGCAGGTCGAGGCCGAGATGGCTGGGGAGGGCGACGATGCCCTGACCGCTTCGGTCGTCGATTCACCGCTGCCGGACGAGCCGATCGAGGCGGTCACGACCCCGTTCGCTTTCCTCTCCGATGCCGCCTTCTGGGAGTTCATCCCCGATGCAGAGCAGGAGGATGAGGTAGGGTTCGAGAACGCGCCGCCGGTCCCCGCAGCGAGGGCGCCGCTGGAGACGGCTCAGCCGAGCCCGCCGGCGGCAGTGGCCGAGCCGGTGCGCTCGGCGCCTGCTCCGGTTCCCGCAGCCGCATCGGCGACGATGTCCTTCGGCTGGACGCAGCCTTATCGCTTCGAGTTGAACCTGACGCCGCCTGCTCTGCAGGTCGTCGCGCCGCCTCCCGTGGCGGCCGCACCGGCTCCCACGCCGAAGGTTCCGGCTCCGCGCCGCCGGATCATGGGACAGCTTGCTCCGGCTGCGGCTCCGGTCGCCGCGCCCATGCCGAAGGTGGTCGAAGCGGAGGCTGTGCCCGCGGCGGTACAGCCGAAGGTCTCGGTCGTGCCTCCGGCCCTGAGGCCGCGCGCGGCTGCCCCGCAGCCCAGGCGGGTCGCGGCGCAGGGTTTCGAGCTGCCGCCGATCGAGTTCCTGGCCGAGCCGCCGCAGATCGCGGCAACGATCCCGATCGAGCTCATCCAGCAGAATTCCGGCCTGCTCGAGGGGATTCTGGAGGACTTCAACGTTCGTGGCGAGGTGGTGCAGGCCTGCCCCGGCCCGGTTGTGACGTTGTACGAGCTTGAGCCTGCGCCTGGGACCAAGAGCTCGCGCGTGATTTCGTTGGCCGACGACATTGCGCGCTCGATGAGCGCGATCTCGGCGCGTGTCGCCGTGATCCCCGGCAAGAACGCGATCGGCATCGAACTGCCCAACGCCAAGCGCGAGACCGTCTTCCTGCGCGAGCTTCTGGCCAGCCAGGATTTCGAGGGCACCAAGCACAAGCTGGCGCTCTGCCTCGGCAAGACCATCGGCGGCGAGCCGGTGATCGCCGATCTCGCCCGCATGCCGCATCTGCTCGTCGCCGGCACCACCGGCTCGGGCAAGTCGGTCGCGATCAACACCATGATCCTGTCGATCCTCTACCGGCTGAAGCCGGAGGAGTGCCGGCTGATCATGGTCGACCCCA
>NZ_NBDP01000037.1 GCF_004123845.1 Allobosea sp. Tri-44
AGCGTGGCCCACAGAAGACAGCCAATCAACCGAGCTAGTCGGCGACAAGGCCTATCGTTCCCATGAAGCGCAGTAGAGCGGCCCCGCCAGCGGCGGCGCCGTCTCGATGGCCGCTTTATAAGAGGAGCCAGCGAGCCATGTCAACACGGGAGATGACGAATTTTCGACGGGGCCTCACTTTTTTATCCGGCTTGCGATTTCTGCTGGTTTTTCACCGTTTCGACGCCCTCGGCACTTGGCTCGTGTCACCTCGACAACGGCCTCGCCTGCAAACAGCCGCAATTATCTCCCACAGCCGCGACGTCTGCGCGGCGGTGTTCCGTCGGGACCGGCCCCGAGATTGATTCCGGCGCGTGACCAAGGCATGCTCTCTTCTCTATAGGGTCCATGCTCAATCACGGCATCGAGCCCGGCGCCCGTCGGGCGCTTTCATGGATTCGCCAGACGCCCGATGAACGCCCCTCCGGATCTGAGAGCGCCGCATGAGCCGCTGACGCCGGAAGCGACGGCGCTTCTCGTCGATCTCGGAATCGAGCCGCCGATCACGCCCGCCGGCTCTGCGCCTGCCGGCATGGATCGCCGCGGCGTCTCGCTGCGCTGGCTCGCCGCCTGCCTGCTGGTCGGCTCATGCGGGGCGGCGCTGCTCGGCGGCGCCATTCTCGTCGCTGTGCGCGGCGACACCAGTTTCGCCGAGCGCCCGGAACCGATCACCCTGCATCAGACCACCTCGGTCGGCGGCGGCGCCCGCAAGGGCGACAAGCTCGTCGCCGAGCAGCCGATCGCCTCCGCACGGCACACGCTGCGCGCGCCGATGTCCCAGCGTATCGGCGACCGCGAAGTCATCCGGGTTCGCCCATTCGTCAGACTCTCGACCAATCTCTCGCTGACCAGCGGCGTCTACGCCACCAACATCCCGCCATTCAATCCGCTGCGGCTCTTTGCCGAGGGGGCGCCCGGCAGCGAGCGCTATGCCGAGCCGGTCACCGAGATGCCGGATGCCGACGTCTCGATCACCAAGCGCGATCTCGCCGATCTGCCGGTCACGCCGGGCAAGGCCAACCTGACCGACGCCGACGTGATCAACCAGATGGAGGAGGAGCGCGCCAATCTCGCCGCCGCCGACCGCCGGGCCGCCTTGCCAATTCCGCCGCAGCTGATGCTGAGCCGTACGCTCGCCCAGGGCAGCCAGGCTGCCGGCGCCGGCAGCCTGCTCTCCTATGCGCCTGCGACCGACACCTCGTTCTCTGGCATCGAGGTCCGTGTCGTTCCGGAGAACGTGACAAACGCGCCAAAGACCCCGATCGCCGCTTCGCGCGAGCCGCTGGTCGAAGAGAAGCTGCTGATCACCCGCCGCGGCGAGAATTTCGAGACGGTGGTCCGCAATGCCGGCGCCAACCGTGACCAGATCGTCTCGATGATGAAGGCGTTCGATGGCCGGGTGAAGGTTGCCGCCTTGCCGGAAGGCCAGGTCCTGCAGGCGCTGTTCGCGCCTGGCCCGCGCCCCGGCGATCCACGTCAGATCGCCCGCGTCGCCTTGCTCGAGAACGGTCGCCCCTCGGCGGTGATCGCGGTCAACGACAAGGGTCTCTTCGTCCCTGTGGCCTTGCCGAGAACCGAGGCGGTCGGCCCACAGCCGAAATCGCAGACCAATCCGGAGGAAGACGAAGAGGATGAAGAGGAAGGCGGCACTGGTGCTCGCCTCTATGAGAGCCTCTACGAGACCGGACTGCGCCACGACCTGCCGCGCCCGCTGATCGACGAGCTCGTGCGCATCTTCTCCTATGACCTCGATTTCCAGCAGCGCGTCCGCGGCGGCGACAATCTCGAGGTCATCTTCACCGACGAAGACGAGGGCGAACGCGCCGAGATCCTCTCGGCCACGCTCACCATCGGCGGCGAGACCAGGCAGGTCTTCCGCTATCAGGCGCCCGAGGACGGGCTGATCGACTATTTCGACCCTGAAGGCCGGTCGCTGAAGAAGTTCCTGCTACGCAAGCCGATCACGGACGCAGAAATGCGCTCGGGCTTCGGCATGCGTTACCACCCGATCATGCGCTATTCGAAGATGCACACCGGCGTCGACTGGGCCAACAAGATCGGCACGCCGATCCTCGCCGCCGGCAATGGCACCATCATCAAGGCGGAGTGGGATTCCGGCTATGGCCGCCGCATCGAGATCCAGCACGCCAACGGCTACGTCACGGCCTATTCGCATCAATCGGCCTTCGCCAAGGGCATCGCGCCCGGCGTCAAGGTCCGCCAGGGCCAGGTAATCGGCTTCCTCGGCAATACCGGCCTCTCGACCGGCCCGCATTTGCACTACGAGGTCATGGTCAACGGCAATTTCGTCAACCCGATGAAGATCAAGGTGCCGCGCGGCCGCGAGCTCGACGGCAAGGCCCTCGCCGAATTCAAGCGCCAGCGCGACGAAGTCCAGGGCCTGATCGAGAAGGCCGGAGGCCAAACCGCGCAATTGCGCTGATATTCCACCTCCGTCACAGGCCAGATGCTCTCCTCGCTGCTCATCGTTCTGCCCGTCTTCGGCCTGATCGCGATCGGCTATGCTGCGCGCTGGGTGAAACTGCTGCGCGAAACCACCGGCGAGGGCCTCTCCGATTTCGTCTTCGTCCTCGCCGTCCCCTGCCTGCTGTTCAAGACGCTGGCGACGGCCGCGATCCCGCCGGACCAGCCCTGGGGCTACTGGGTCTCCTATTTCACCGGCCTCGCCATCGTCTGGATCATCGCCCAGCTCGTGGCGCGACAGCTATTCGCCCGCAAAGGTCCCGAGCTTGTCGTCTCGGGCTTTGCCGCGGCGCAGTCGAACACGGTCTTCGTCGGCGTACCGATGATCCTGAAGGCCTATGGCGAAGCCGGCGCCGTCCCGCTCGGTCTGCTGCTCGCGGTGCATCTGCCGGTGACGATGACGGCTGCGACCCTGCTCGCCGAAGGCCGGGGCACGTCGCCGCTCCTGTTGCTCAAACGGCTGTTTACCCACCCGATCGTCGTCGGCATCCTGCTCGGCAGTGCAGCGCGCCCGTTCGTCGCCCTGGTTCCAGCGCCACTCTGGTCGATCGTCGACCTGATCGCGGGTGCGGCCGTTCCCTGCGCGCTGATCAGCCTCGGCATTGCGCTGAGGCGTTACGGCCTGGCCTCCGGCATCGGCCTGCCGGCAGTGCTGAGCTTCCTCAAGCTCGTGCTGCACCCGCTCATCGTCTTCCTGCTGGCGACGAAGGTGTTTTCCATGCCCACGGCCTGGGCGGGCGTCGCCGTGCTCTTCGCCGCCTGCCCTTGCGGGATCAACGCCTATCTCTTCGCCGAGCGCTACAAGCAGGGCGTCGCCGATGCGTCCAGCGCAATCGCGCTCTCGACCGCGCTCTCGCTCTTCACCACGATCGGCTGGCTGACCTTTCTGGGCGTCGGCTGACCGAGCTGTCCTTGCCCGATCGGCAGCGATTCACGTGAAACCGAGCTGCCTTCGAATCGCCTCCGGCGTCACCCCTTCCGCCCGCAGATCGGTGAGACTCCGCGATAGCCGGCTCTTGGCCAGCTTCTGCCCGGTCTCGTCGATCAACAGCCGGTGGAAATGATAGCGCGGCGTCGGCAGACCGAGCAGGCGCTGCAGCAGGACATGAACGTCGGTCGCGGCTTCGAGATCCTCACCTCGCACGACATGGCTGACGCCCTGGAGCGCGTCGTCGACGACCACCGAGAGATGATAGCTCGTCGGCACATCCTTGCGCGCCAGCACGACATCGCCCCAGCGCGCCGGATCGACCGTGACCTCGCGCTCCTCTCCATTGTCGTCGAAGAGACGATAGAAGAGTCCCTCGCCGGCCGTTCTCGCCAAGGCCCGGTCCATGGCGAGCCGCAACACATGCGGTTCGCCTGCCTCGAGGCGCCGCTGCACATCCGCCTCGCTCAGCAAGCGGCACGTCCCCGGATAGAGCGCCGCGCCGTCGGGATCGCGCGGCCAGGGCGTTCCGGCCTCGGCCTCGCGCCGCTTGACCGCGTCCTTCACCTCCTGACGCGAGCAGAAGCAAGGATAGCCCAGTCCCATCGCATCGAGCCGATCCAGCGCCCGGCGATAATCGTCGAAATGCTCGGATTGCCGCCGGGCATCGGCCGAGAACGATATTCCGAGCCAAGCGAGGTCATCATGGATGCTCTGCTCGAACTCAGGCCGGCAGCGGATGCGGTCGATATCCTCGATCCTAAGCAGGAGTTCGCCGCCAAAGCGCGCCGCCAGCCGCTCATTGACCAGAGCCGAATAGGCATGGCCGAGATGGAGCCGCCCGTTCGGGCTCGGCGCAAACCGGAAGACAGGGGAAGACGATACCATCCTCTCCTGTCTATGGTTCGCCGCGAGCCTCGCCAAGCCCGGCCTCCTGACAGAACCCGGAACCGCGATCGGCGATAGAGCAATTCCAGCAAAAGCGCGTAGCGGTTTTGCGTCAGGAATTGCGTGAAACAAGGAGATAGAGCGTTGGAGGCGAACCTGTGTTCGCCGGAAATGCTCACCGGATCAACATGACGACAATCTCCAGCACAGCCGATCTCGAAGAGGGCATGGCAGTGCTCATCGCTCTCGACCCCATTTGGGAACAGATCATCGCGCGCACCGGCATCCCGCCGCTGCGCCGGCGCGAGAGCGGCTTCTTGAGTCTCGCTTCGATCATCGTCTCGCAGCAGCTTTCGGTGGCAAGCGCGCGCGCCGTCTGGGCTCGGGTCGAAAGCGTGCTCAGCCCACTGACGCCGGAACGCGTCCTTGCTGCCAGTGATGAGGAGATGCGGCTTTCAGGCTTGTCTCGGCCGAAGCAGAAGACGCTGCGCGCTGTCGCCGCGGCGATCGTCGAGGATCAGCTTAATCTCGCCGCGCTCGAGGCGGCGACACCGGAATTCGTCCATGAGCACATGACCGCGGTCTCGGGAATTGGCCCGTGGACGGCGGATGTCTACCTGCTGTTCTGCCTCGGCCATCGCGACGGCTTCGCCGCCGGCGACCTTGCGGTTCAGGAAGCGGCGAAGGTCGCCTTCAATCTGCCGGTGCGGCCGAAACCTGCCGAACTGGCCGCACTGGCGGAGGCTTGGCGGCCCTGGCGCGGCGTCGCCGCACGCTTGCTCTGGGCCTATTATGCCGCGCTGAAATCGCGCGAAGGCATCAACGCGTAGAGCATTTTCGAGCGAAGTGGATACCGGTTCGCGTGAAGAAAATGCGATAGAATAAAGATCTGGAGCACTTCCGCGATTCGGAGAAAAGCGGAAGTGCTCCAGGATCAGCCCTTGATCACCTTGAGAGCCGCCTGGCTCGCTGCGCGCAACAGGCCGGTATCGCTCATCACCGTGACAAGCCGGGCGCCGAGCGCGACGCCTTCCTTGGCGCGCTCAGCGGTCCCTGCATAGAAGGCGACCGGCTTCTTCACCGCATTGGCCCGCGCCACGATATGGCGCATCGCATCGTCGACCTCCTTGGCCGAGGCATTGATGGAGGCGCCGCCCGACAGCGCGATCGAGAGATCGGAAGGGCCGACGAAGAGCGCATCGATCCCGTCGATGGCGAGCATGTCGTCGACGATCGCCATCGCCTCGCGGGTCTCGATCATCGCGAAGGTCAGCGAGAAGTCGTTGGCCTGCGTGAGATAGCTGTTCTGGTCGAGCCCGGAGGCGCCGAGGCCGCCATAGCTGCCCCAGCTGCGCTCGCCGAGCGGCGGGTACTTGGCATAGGCCGCAAGGCGGCGCGCATCCTCGATCGTATTGATCATCGGCGCGATCACGCCGGAGGCGCCGGAATCGAACAGCTTCGAGACGTTCTGGAACTCGCCGACCGAAATGCGCGCAATCGCCGGCTTGCCGGCAGCGTTGATCAACGGGATCGCCCGGATGACCTCTGCCAGCGTGATCGGGCCATGCTGCATGTCGAGCGTGACCGCGTCGAAGCCTTCTTGCGCCAGGATCGCGGCGACGCTCGGATCCGGCAGCCCGCACCAGGCGGAAAGCAGCGTCTCGCCCTTGGCGAGGCGATCAGCGAGCGAGGACAGCACGGTCGGCTTGGCGGCGGTCATGAGCGCATTCATCCGGTTGCCCGCTCTTCACCACTGGCGGGTCCAGCGACCCTGAACCGAACCGGCGGTGAAAGGCAAACGCTGCGGCATGCGCCATGCTCAAGGGCGCAATGCGGCCAAGGCCGCATTGCGCCCGAGCGTTACTCAGCGGCCGGCCTGGATCTCGTCGGCGGCCTTGATCAGCAGCTCGGTCATGGTCCGGCGGATCTCGTCGTCGGCGACGGTGACGCCGCCCGCAGCGAAATCGGCCTTGACCTTGCGCAGCACGTCGTCGTCGCCCGCTTCCTCGAAATCGGCGAGCACGACGGACTTGGCATAGGCATCGGCATCGGCGCTGCTCTTGCCGAGCTTTTCCGCAGCCCACAGGCCGAGCAGCTTGTTGCGCCGGGCCGTCGCCTTGAAGCGGAGCTCCTCGTCATGCGCGAACTTGTTCTCGTAAGCGTCCTTGCGCTGGTCGAAGGTGGTCATGTGGTTCTTATCCTCTTCGGAGCGGCAATCTTGCTGCGGCGCGATATCAGCCTCGCCATATAGCAATGTGATGGCAGTGCGGGCTAGAGGCCAGCTGTCCAAGCTGATCCGGCACGGTCAAATCCGACGTCGCGACCTCGCCTCAGGCGCTTTGTTGCGTTTGCAGCACGAAAGGCCCATATAGCGCGAAGTGTGGCCGGTTCTCAGGGAGCAAGGCCCGCATGAACCAGCCGGACCGGCGCGCCAGGATCGAACTCGACAGAGCAACGAGATTGCGCGAGAGCGTGCTGAAAAGGGCCATGATCCCGCCGCGGGCAACCGCGACCAGAGAGAGGCCGACCCTTTGGATTTCCTCAAGCCACGGTATATCCCGATGAACCGCCGCCGTCGCATTTACGAAGGCAAGGCGAAGGTCCTCTATGAGGGACCGGAGCCCGGAACGCTGATCCAGCATTTCAAGGACGACGCGACCGCCTTCAATGCCAAGAAGCATGAAGTGATCGACGGCAAGGGCGTGCTGAACAACCGCATCTCCGAGCACATCTTCAGCAACCTCAACGACATCGGCGTTCCCACGCATTTCATCCGCCGGCTCAACATGCGCGAGCAGCTGATTCGCGAGGTCGAGATCATTCCGCTCGAGGTCGTGGTCCGCAATGTCGCGGCCGGCTCGCTTTCGACCAAGCTCGGCATCGAGGAAGGCACCCAGCTGCCGCGCTCGATCATCGAGTTCTACTACAAGAACGACGCGCTGGGCGATCCGATGGTCTCGGAAGAGCACATCACCGCCTTCGGCTGGGCGACGCCGCAGGAGATCGACGACATCATGGCGCTCGCCATTCGTGTCAATGATTTCCTGTCCGGCCTCTTCCTCGGCGCCGGCATCCGGCTCGTCGACTTCAAGATCGAGTGCGGCCGGCTGTGGGAAGGCGAGATGATGCGCATCGTCGTCGCCGACGAGATCAGCCCCGATTCCTGCCGGCTCTGGGACATCCGGTCGAAGGACAAGATGGACAAGGATCGCTTCCGCCGCGACCTGGGCGGACTGATCGAGGCCTATACCGAAGTGGCGCGCCGCCTCGGTATCCTCGGCGAGAACGAAAAGCCGGGCCCGGCAGGCCCCCGGCTGGTGCAATAATTGCCGCGCCTGGTGCAGTGACCGCCGCGGCTACACAATCTCTGATTGTCGGACGGGGGCGCTTGCGCTCCCGTTTGCGTTTGGGCGCGCTCGCGCTGGGCGTTCTGCTGATCGCCGGCTGCGCCGACCATTTCGGCCCGGGCCTGGTCCAGCTTGCCGCCGGCCGCGGCTGGGAGCCGTTACCGATCCAGAACTGGGTGGTCAACGACGGCATCAATCCGAAGGCGATGGTTTTTTGCACGCCGCAGGACTGCGAGCGGCCGGGCGTCGCCGCGCTGCTGAGCTTCGAAGGCCGCGAAGCCGCCGACATGGCGAAAACCCTCGCCCTCGATCCGGCCCGGCTGGCACGCGAATTCTCGAAGCGCCCAAAGGCAAAGCAGGCCGCCAAGCCGGCAAGCACCACTACGGTCTCCCGCTTCAAGCAGGACGGCACCAATGGCATCCTCGTCGAGATCCGCGCCAAGGAAGGCGGCCGCCTCGCCTCGACCGCCATCCTCTACGCCCGCAAGGACAATACGCTCGCGATGGCGATCGCGGTGACCGATGACTCGCAAGCCGCCCAGGATTTCGCCCGCGCCACCTGGGCGAGCCGCTGAAATGGTTGAGCCTGCACCGATTCGCCGCTAAGCGAACCGCAAGCGCCCTGTTCCGGAGATCACGATGAAAGCCCGCGTCACTGTCACCCTCAAGACCGGCGTGCTCGACCCGCAGGGCAAGGCGATCGAGGGCGCGCTGAAATCACTCGGCATCGACGGTGTCAGCTCGGTCCGCCAGGGCAAGGTCTTCGACATCGAGCTCGACGGCGCCAACAAGGCCGCCGCCGAGGCCGCCCTCAAGGCCGCCTGCGAGAAGCTCCTCGCCAACACCGTGATCGAGAATTACCGGGTCGAGTTGCAGGGATGAGCCAGGAAACGTCGATGGTCGTCCCGGCGACGCCGGCCGATATCGACGCGATCATGGCCTGCGAGCGCAGGCCCGGCTACGAGGCGACCGTTGGCCGCTGGAGCCGCGAGCAGCATCTCGCCGGCATGGCCGACCCTACGCATCGCTATTTTGTCGCCCGCCGACCGGGCGGCGCCATCGCAGGCTTCGTAATGCTGCAGGACGTCGGTATCGAAACCGGTTCCCTGCTGGTTCGCCGGATTGCCGTCGCCGAGCAGCGGAGCGGTCACGGCCGGCAATTGCTCGGCCATGCGCTGCACGTGATCTTCGACGAACTCGGCGCACGCAGCGCTTGGCTCGGCGTTCGCGCGCATAATGCATCTGGCATCGCTCTTTACTCTTCCTTCGGGATGAGGGAGGAGAGCCGCCGCGAAGAGCCGGAGCCCAGCGGCGAAGCCGTTACGGTGATAACCATGGCGATGAACGCCGAGACCTACCGCCAGTCAAAAAGGGCCAATCCATGAAGGCTGCCGTCATCACCTTCCCCGGCTCGAACCGCGATGGCGACGTCGCCAAGGCGCTGCGTCAGGCCGGCGCTCATGTAGCGCATGTCTGGCATGGCGATTACGAGTTGCCGGCCGGGACCGACCTCGTCGTCCTGCCGGGCGGCTTCTCCTATGGCGATTATCTGCGCTGCGGCGCCATCGCCGGCCGCGCTCACATCATGGACGCGACACGGGCACACGCGGCCCGCGGCGGCCTCGTGCTCGGCATCTGCAACGGCTTCCAGATCGCTTGCGAGGCCGGGCTGCTGCCGGGCGTGCTCGCCCGCAACGCCGATCTGAAATTCGTCTGCAGGCGCCAGCATCTCACGGTCGAGCGCAACGACACCGCCTTCACCTCAGCCTATACCAAGGGCCAGGTGATCGATGTCTGCATCGCCCATGGCGAGGGCAACTATATCTGCGATCCGGAAACGCTCGCCCGGCTCGAAGGCGAGGGGCTGGTCGCCTTCCGCTACTGCGACGCCGACGGCAAGGTGACGGCGGAGGCCAATCCGAACGGCTCGCTGGACGGCATCGCTGGCATCTACTCGCCCGGCCGCAACGTACTCGGCCTGATGCCGCATCCGGAAAACCTGATCGATGGTCTCGTCGGCGGCACCGATGGGCGCGGTATGTTCGCAAGCCTGATGAGCGGCAAGAAGGCGGCGTGAGCGACGCGCCGCCACTGGTCGAGGGCCGCCAGTCCCTCATCCCGGACTGGAGTCTCGTACTGCCCTTCCCGATGGCCCGCCGCGTCGAGGATGGCTCGCTGGTCTTCTGGCATAGCCCACGCGGCCTGACTTTCTGGCTCAACGCTTACGATGCCGGCGATCCTGACGATGCACTTGCCGAGTGGCGGGAAATCCACGCCTCTGCCGCTTTCGATCTGATCGAGGAGCGCGAGACCGACTTCATCCGTTTCGCTTATCGCCTCCATGAAGATGCGGACGATGGGCGCCAGCCCGCTTTCTACGGCTTCGCTTGCGCCCGTGATGGCGGGCAGATCCACATCGCCGGCTATTTCGATGAGCCCGGCCTGCTCGATGCCGTGCTCGCGACCTGGCGCAGCCTGCGCTTCGGCCCGCCGCTGCAATAGGCCTGCTCAGTTACCCTTCTGCGCCCGCGCCAGCATGCGCGACGCCGCCGCGCCGTCGAGCGGACCGACATGCTTGTCGAGGATTCGCCCGTCCGGCCCGATCAGGAAGGTCTCGGGCACACCGTAGACGCCCCAGTCGATGGCGGCCCGGCCACTGCGATCGACGCCGACAGCGGAATAGGGATTGCCGAGCGCGCCGAGGAAACGGCGCGCATTCTCGGCCTCGTCCTTGTAGTTGAAGCCGACGAGCGCGACCTTGCCCTGCTTCACCGCGGCTGAATCCGCCATGGCGACGAGGAAAGGGTGCTCGACCCGGCAAGGCGCGCACCAGCTCGCGAAGACATTGACGATCGTCGCCTTGCCCTTGGCGAGCCCCGCCATGTCGAAGCTCGGCACCGGCTGGCCGTCGCGCTGTAGCCCCTCCAGCGGAGGCAATGTGATCGCCGGCGCCGGTTTGCCGATCAGCGCCGAGGGCACCTTGCTGGCATCGCCGGAGAACAATCCCTTGGCGAATACCGCGGCCAGCGCCGCGAACACAATCAGCGGGATCGCATAGAGCCAGGGCGAGCGCCGCGGCGGGGAGGTCGCAGCCTCGCTCATGACGTGCTGCCGCCGCGACGGCCCACACCGCGCTCCTCCAGCGCCGCCAAGGCCCGCCTCTGCGCCCTCCGGTCGAGCAGGATCGTTGTCGCCAGGCCGAGCAGGATCACCGCAGCAGCCAGATAGGCGGCGAGGATGAAACCGGCATGGGGTCCGAGTGCGTCCATCATTGTGCCGCCTGCAAGGACAGCCGGTCGAGGCGCTCGGCCTCGAAGATCGTCAGCGTGCGGACCCGGCGGCGGATGATTTCGGCCTGCATCGCAGCGAAGTGAAGCGCAAGCGCCAGCAGGGTGAAGCCGAGCGCGGTGATTACGAGCGGCCAGAGCATCGAGGCATGGATGGTCGGCCCGCCCAGCCGCAGCACCGAGGCCGGCTGGTGCAAGGTGCTCCACCAATCGACCGAGAACTTGATGATCGGGATGTTGACGCAGCCGACCAGCGTCAGGATCGCGACGGCGCGGCCGGCGCGCGACGGTTCGTCGATGGCGCGGCGCAGCGCGATGACGCCGAGATAAAGCAGGAACAGCACCAGCATCGAGGTCAGGCGCGCATCCCAGACCCAGTAGGTGCCCCACATCGGCTTGCCCCAGAACGAGCCGGTCAGCAGGCAGATCAGCGCGAAACAGGCGCCGATCGGCGCCGCAGCCTGCTGGGCGACGTCGGCGAGCGGATGGCGCCAGACCAGCACGCCCAGCGCCGAGAGTGCCATCATCGAATAGAACATCAGCGCCAGCCAGGCGGCCGGCACATGGATGTACATGATCTTGATCGTCTCGCCTTGCTGGTAATCGGCCGGCGCGACGAACCAGACGAGATAGAGGCCGATGGCGAGCAACAGCGCCGCCGCACCCGTGAGCCAGGGCAGCAAAATTCCAGACAGGCGCATGAAGCGCGCCGGATTGGCCAGTTCGGTAAGGCTCGCCATGGAGGTGGTGGCCGGCTCTGCTCTTCTTTCGACGAGGAAGCATGTAGCAACCGCCGGCCCGGCTCACAATCGATGAGCCACCCCTGCGACGATGACGCCCGGACGGGCGCTAGCCCTTATCTGACGCGTTAGGCACAGTGCCCGCGTCGTTCTCGATAACGCTGAAGCTGCCTGAACGGGCGCCATCGGCGGCGACGTTGAAGCCCTCGGCGCTCAGGCCACGCCTGAGCAACTCCCGCACCGCGGCCGCGCGGCTCGGCATACGCTTGTCAAAGCGCCAATTCTCGACGGCGCGGAGCTCTTCCGCGCTCAGCATGATCTGCAGACGTTCGCCGCGTTCCAGGTCCGACATGGCGCGCCCCCATCGCGCTAAGAATGAGTAAGTGACTATATGAGCACAAACTGCTCATTCGCAAGTGGCAGCGACACCAGCGGTACCTTAGCGTCATGCCATTCAGGCGCTAGCACTGCAACTTACTAACTAATTGAAATTACTAGATTTTTATTTGCCTTCCCTGCGATTCCGGGCTAACGCTCGGTGCAGGAGGGATTGTCATGCTCATCACGCTTTCCGATCTCATGCGGCGCGATATCGAAACGACTCTGCGTTCGAAGGTCGGTGAATCGCGTGTCGTCAATGTCTTCGGCGTGGCCGAAGAGGTCCAGCTCCGTTTCGTCGACGACAACGTCGCGCTCGAGGATATCGCCGCCGTCGTCGCCCGTCTCGCATCTCAATCCGGCTGCGCGCTGGAACTGGACCGGGGCGAGCTGTCCGCGGGCTGAATCGTCAGTCGGGCTGGCGCAGAGCCGCCGCCGCCGCGACGCAGCCCACGGCCGCAGCCATCAGCGACAGCGCGGCCAGAATCAGCAACGGACTCTGCAGAGACATCGGCCCGCTTGCTGCGCCCGAGGCCGAGACACCGAAAATCAGCACCGGCACGCAGAGCGGCGCCACCAAAATGGGCAGGATCAGGCCGCCACGGCGCAGGCTCGCGGTGAGTGCTGCGGCTGCAGCGCCGATGAAGCTCAACGCCGGCGTGCCGAGCGCCAGACTCGCTGCCAGCGGCAGCACCCCCTCCGCCGGCAGGGCGACGAGCAGCCCCAGCAGCGGCGCAGCCAGGGTCAGCGGCAGGCCGGTCGTCAGCCAGTGCGCCAATGCCTTGGCGAACACGGCGAACTCCAGTGGTAGCCCGGCACCGTGGATGAGATCGAGCGAACCGTCCTCCTCATCGGCCTGAAACAGCCTGTCGAGCCCGATCAGCGTCGCCAGCAATGCCCCCAGCCAGAGGATGGCCGGGCCGATCCGCGACAGCAGGTTGAGGTCGGGTCCGAGCGCGAACGGGATCAGCACGACCACGGTGAGAAAGAAGACGAGCGCGAGCTCGCCGCCGCCGCCGGCCCGGACCGCCAGCGCAAGATCGCGCTTCAGGATGGCGAGGAAAGCGCGGCTCACGGCCCGATCCTGAGCTCGCGCGCGCCATCGAGGCCGAGCGGTCCGTGGGTCGCGGCGAGGATCGCCCCGCCTGCCGCCAGATGCGCCCGCATCAATCCGGAGAGCATTGCCTGCGAGCCCGCGTCGAGTGCAGCAAAAGGCTCGTCGAGCAACCAGAGCGGCCGCGACGACACCAGGAGCCGCGCCAGCGCCACCCGCCGCCGCTGGCCGGCGGAGAGATAGCCGACCGGCAGGGCTCCGATATGCGGCAGGCCGACCGTGGCGAGCGCCTCGGTCGGGGTCAGCCCCGGTGCGCCGAGCAGGTCCTGCGCGAAACGCAGGTTCTCCGTTGCCGTTAAAGCAGTCTTCAGCCCGTCGCGGTGACCGACCAGATGGGCTGCTTCGGCCAGCGGCATGTCGTCGAGGCCATCGAGCCTGATGGCCCCAGCCTCTGGGCGCAAACGTCCGCACAGCATGGCGATCAGGCTCGACTTGCCGGCGCCGTTGCGGCCGGTGAGCGCGATCGCCTCGCCACTCGCCAGGTCAAAGCCCACGCCGTCGAAGATCGCGCGGCCGCCGCGGCGGCAAACGAGCCCTTCCGCCGTCAAGGCGAATGTCTGGTATCGGATTTGCGTCACGGCGAACCTGTCATCCCGGAGGTCATTACCGTTTCGCCCAACGCATATCGAGCCTGTAGCGGCCTTCTTGGAATTGATCTATAGAACCCGTGGCTACGCCGCACGCCGATCCGGCGCGGGGCTCGGGCACTCCCGGGGCGGCGAGCGCGTCATGCGCAATAGGCCTTCGACCGGATTCATCCGCAAGGACGGTCCGGCTCGCGACCGCAACCCCTTGATCAGGATAGCCCGCATGGCTTCGCTCGACTCGTTCAAATGCCGCCAGACGTTGACCGTCGGCGATAAGACCTATGAATATTACTCGCTGCCGCTTGCCGAACAGAACGGCCTGACCGGCATCTCGAAGCTGCCCTTCTCGATGAAGGTGCTGCTCGAGAACCTGCTTCGCTTCGAGGATGGCCGCTCGGTCTACAAGGCCGACATCGAAGGCTTCGTCGCCTGGCTGACCGACAAGGGCACCGCCGGCAAGGAGATCGGCTTTCGCCCCGCGCGCGTGCTGATGCAGGATTTCACCGGCGTCCCGGCCGTCGTCGACCTTGCCGCGATGCGTGACGGCGTCGTCGCGCTCGGCGGCGACCCCGCCAAGATCAACCCGCTGGTTCCGGTCGACCTCGTCATCGACCATTCGGTCATCGTCGACGAGTTCGGCTCGCCCAAGGCGCTCTCGCAGAATGTCGAGCTCGAATATGAGCGCAATGGCGAGCGCTACCGCTTCCTGAAATGGGGCCAGGGTGCCTTCGACAATTTCCGCGTCGTTCCGCCCGGCACCGGCATCTGCCACCAGGTCAACCTCGAATACCTCGCCCAGACCGTCTGGACCCGCAAGGAGACCATCGACGGCCAGGAGGTCGAGGTCGCCTATCCCGACACCGTCGTCGGCACCGATTCGCACACCACCATGGTCAACGGCCTGGCCGTCCTCGGCTGGGGCGTCGGCGGCATCGAGGCAGAGGCCGCCATGCTCGGCCAGCCGCAATCGATGCTGCTGCCCGAGGTGATCGGTTTCAAGCTGACCGGCTCGCTGAAGGAAGGCATCACCGCCACCGACCTCGTGCTGACCGTTACCCAGATGCTGCGCAAGAAGGGCGTCGTCGGCAAGTTCGTCGAGTTCTTCGGCCCCGGCCTCTACAACCTGACGCTGGCCGACCGCGCGACCATCGCCAATATGGGCCCGGAATACGGCGCGACCTGCGGCTTCTTCCCGGTCGATGGCGAGACGCTGGACTATCTCACCACGACCGGCCGCGCGCCTGAGCGCATCGCGCTGGTCGAGGCCTATTCGAAGGCGCAAGGGCTGTTCGCCACAGTTGAGATGGCCGATCCGGTCTTCACCGACACGCTCGAACTCGACCTTTCAACCGTGCAGCCCTCGATGGCCGGCCCCAAGCGCCCCGAAGGTCGCGTCGATCTCGGCGCCGTCGCCAAGGGCTTCGCCGCGGCGATGGAGACCGACTACAAGAAGGCGGCCGAGATCTCGCGCCGCGTGCCCGTCGAGGGTCAATCCTTCGACCTCGGGCATGGCGATGTCGTCATCGCCGCGATCACATCCTGCACCAACACCTCCAACCCCTCGGTGCTGATGGCGGCGGGCCTGCTCGCCCGCAACGCGGTCGCCAGGGGTCTCAAGGTCAAGCCCTGGGTCAAGACCTCGCTGGCCCCCGGCTCGCAGGTCGTGGCGGAGTATCTCGCCAAGTCTGGCCTCCAGACCGATCTCGACAAGCTCGGCTTCAATCTGGTCGGCTTCGGCTGCACCACCTGCATCGGCAATTCCGGCCCACTGCCCGCGCCGATCTCGAAGGCGATCAACGAGCAGGGACTGATCGCCGGCGCCGTCATCTCCGGCAACCGCAATTTCGAGGGCCGCGTCTCCCCCGATGTACAGGCGAACTATCTGGCATCGCCGCCGCTCGTCGTCGCCTATGCACTCGCCGGCTCGGTCCAGATGGACCTGACGAGCGAGCCGCTCGGTACGGGCTCGGACGGAAAGCCGGTCTACCTCAAGGACATCTGGCCCTCCAACAAGGAGATCCAGAGCTTCATCGCCCAGAACGTCACGCGCGCCATCTTCGAGGCGAAGTACGCCGACGTGTTCAAGGGCGACGCGCACTGGCAGGCGGTCAAGACCCCGTCGAGCCAGACCTATGCCTGGGAAGACGCGTCGACCTATGTCCAGAACCCGCCCTATTTCCAGGGCATCAGCAAGACCCCGACGCCAGTCACCGACATCGTCGGCGCCCGCGTGCTCGGCCTGTTCGGCGACAAGATCACCACCGACCACATCTCGCCGGCCGGCTCGATCAAGGCGGCTTCGCCTGCCGGCCATTATCTCAGCGAGCATGGCGTCGCGGTTGCCGACTTCAACCAGTACGGCACGCGCCGCGGCAATCATGAGGTGATGATGCGCGGCACCTTCGCCAATATCCGCATCCGCAACCACATGATGGGTCCGAACGGGCGCGAGGGCGGCTACACCATCCACTATCCCAGCAAGGAAGAGCTGCCGATCTACGATGCGGCGATGCGCTACCAGGCTGAGAAGGTGCCGCTGGTGATCTTCGCCGGTGTCGAATACGGCAACGGCTCGTCGCGCGACTGGGCCGCCAAGGGCACCAACCTGCTCGGCGTCAAGGCCGTGATCGCCCAGAGCTTCGAGCGCATCCACCGCTCGAACCTGGTCGGCATGGGCGTGGTGCCGTTCACCCTGCAGGAGGGCACGAGCTGGGCCTCGCTCAACCTGAAGGGCGACGAAAGCGTGACGATCAAGGGCCTCGCCACCGTCAAGCCGCGCCAGACGCTCGAAGCCGAGATCACCTATGCCGACGGCACGGTGAAGAAGGAGCCGATCCTCTGCCGGATCGATACGCTGGACGAGCTCGACTACTTCAAGAACGCCGGCATCCTGCACTACGTGCTGCGCGGCATCGCTGCGTAAAGGCTCGACGCCGATACTATCGAGACGCCCGGCCGCAAGCCGGGCGTCTCTCTTTGGTCCCGACGGTTGTCCAATCTTGCACGCAGGTGTAAGGGGGCGGTCACAGCCATCCTCGGCGGGGGGCTTGGGGCAGGCGCGGGGCGAACGCGCCCGGACGCCATCCGCCATCATCATCCAAGACGGAGCACCCGCATGTCCGCCACGTTCGAGACGGTCGCCGGCATTATTTCGGAGACTTGCGACATTCCTCGCGAGAAGATCACGCCCCAAAGCCACGCGATCGAAGATCTCGGCATCGACTCCCTCGCCTTTCTCGACATCGCCTTCGCGATCGACAAGGCCTTCGGCATCAAGCTGCCGCTCGAGCAGTGGACCCAGGAGGTCAACGAGGGCAAGGCGCCGGCTGAGCAGTATTTCGTGCTCGAGAACCTGTGCAAGCGCATCGACGACCTCGTCGCCGCCAAGGTCGCCTGAGCAAGCTCCGGCCCGCAGGGGCTGCCGCAAGAGCAGGATGCGAAAAAGTGGGAACCGGTTTTCGCAAGAATCCTGCTCTCACTCTTTGATGAGAGCCGGACGTTGAAACGCCGCAGGCGGGGCAGAACCCCGATCGCGGCGAGACGGGTTGGAGCCGCATGCGCCTTGAATATTTCGAGATGATCGATCAGGTCGAGAGCTTTGATCGGGCGGCCAAGCGGATCGTGACCTGCTCGACTGTTCCAGCCGAAAGCCCGGTCTTCGAAGGCCACTTCCCCGGCCATCCGCTCGTTCCTGGCGTGCTGCTCACCGAAACCATGGCCCAGGCTTCCGGCTATCTGCTGCTCGGGCTGAACCACCTGACGCAGATGCCGTTCCTGATGATGGTCGACAAGGCGCGTTTCCGCACCTTCGTCGAACCCAACGCGGTGCTCGACGTCAGCGCCGAGCTCGTCCATGAGGGCTCCGGTTACGCTGCGACAAAGGCAAAGATTGCGATCGCCGGCAAGCCGATCTGCGATGCCGAGCTGCGCTTCCGCTTGATGCCGTTCCCCGCCGATATGCACGTCCTGATGCAGGCCCGGCTCAAGGCCATCGGCCTCTCCCCGGAGGCAGCCTGACATGGCCCGCGACGTCGTCATCACCGGCATCGGCCTCGCCTCCAGTCTTGGCGAGGGCGTCGAGGCCCATGCGCAGGCGCTTGCGGCGAACGCAGCGCCGACCGTCGATATCAAGAACTTCGCGCCCTACCCGCTGCACCCGTTGAAGCCGCTTGAACTCGACCGGCAGATCCCGAAGAAGTCCGACCAACGCCAGATGGAGCCCTGGCAGCGCCTCGGCGTCTATGCCGCTGGCCTCGCGCTCGATGATGCCGCCCTTAAGGACGACGCCGAGGCCAAGAGCCAGCTCCAGGTCATCGTCGCCGCCGGCGGCGGCGAGCGCGACCACGCTGTCGACGCCGCTGTGCTGGCGGGTTTGCGCAATGCGAACCAGCCGGGCGCGTTCCTCAACGAACGGCTGATGAGCGATCTCAGGCCGACGCTGTTCTTGGCCCAGCTCTCCAACCTGCTCGCCGGCAATATCGGGATCGTCCACGGCATCACCGGAGCCTCGCGCACGCTGATGGGCGAGGAGCAGGCCGGCGTCGATGCGATCCGCACCGCCCAGGGCCGCATCGCGGCCGGCCAGGCCGACCTCATCCTCGTCGGCGGCGCCTACAATGCCGAACGCCGCGACATGCTGCTGCTGTTCGAGCTCGGCGGCTTCCTGCGCGCCACAGACTTCGCCCCCGTCTTCGAGCGCACCGATGCACCCGGCATGATCACTGGCAGCGCCGGCGCCTTCCTCGTGCTCGAATCGGCCGAGCGTGCCGCTGCCCGTGGCGCCAAGGTCCATGCCCGGCTGAGCCATGCAGGCGCTCATCGCAGTCGCCGCCAGCCCGGCTCGGTCGCCAAGGCGCTCGATGAGCTGCTCGCCGGCTTCGGTCCGCTTGCGCCCGACGCACTCGTGATCTCGGCCGCGACCGGCTGCGCCGGCATCACCGACGAAGAGGCAGCCGCGATCGCCAAGGCCGTGCCGGATGCGCGCCGGACCGCCACCGGAGACCTCGTCGGCCATTCCATCGAAGCCGCCTTCCCGATCTCGGTCGCGCTGGCTGCCGCCGCGCTCTCGACCGGCGCGGCGAAAGAAGCGATCGTCACCGGCGCAGCGCATTGGCGCGGCGAAGGCGCCGCTCGGTTGGTCAAGGCTTGAGGAGAGGCGTCATGGGTGCAAACCATCGCGACAGCCAGGGCCGGCCGATCGTCGCCGTCACCGGCCTCGGTATCGTCACCTCGCTCGGCCAGGGCAAGGACGCCAACTGGGAAGCCCTGACTGCCGGACGTTCCGGCATTCACCGCATCGAGCGCTTCCCGACCGAGGGCCTGCGCACCACCATCGCAGCGACCGTCGACTTCCTGTTCGACGGCTCCTTCGCCGCCCCGGAGCTCTCCGAGAAACTCGCAACGCTCGCCGCCGAGGAAGCGGTCGCGGAGAGCGGCCTCGGCACGGCCGGCGATTTCCCGGGTGAGCTCTTCATGGCGGTGCCGCCGGTCGAGATGGAATGGCCCCAGAAGCAGGAACTGGCGCAAGCGATCGAGGGCGAAACCGACTACGATGCGCTGCTGCGTGTCGCCGCCGGCCACAAGCACCAGGCGATGCACGAGCTCTTCCTGTTTGGCGGCGTCGCCGAGCACATCGCCGAGAAGTTCGGCACCAAGGGTTCGCCGATCTCGCTGTCGACCGCCTGCTCGTCCGGCGCGACCGCGATCCAGATGGGCGTCGAGGCCATCCGCCGCGGCGAAACCGAAGCTGCGCTCTGCATCGGCACCGACGGCTCGGTCCATGCCGAGGCGCTGATCCGTTTCTCGCTGCTCTCCGCCCTCTCGACCCAGAACGACCCGCCGGAGGCCTCAGCCAAGCCATTCTCCAAGAACCGCGATGGCTTCGTCATGGGCGAAGGCGCCGGCGCGCTGGTGCTGGAGGATTACGACCACGCCCTGGCCCGCGGCGCCACCATCCTCGGCATCGTCGCCGGCTGCGGCGAACGCGGCGACGGCTTTCACCGCACCCGCTCGAGCCCGGATGGCAAGCCGGCAATCCTCGCCATGCAGGACGCGCTCGCCGATGCCGGCCTCAGCCCGGACGATGTCGACTACATCAACGCACACGGCACTTCGACGCCCGAGAATGACAAGATGGAGGCAATGAGTTGCTCCGCCGTCTTCGGCGAGCGCATGGCGAAGCTCCCAATCTCGTCGAACAAGTCGATGCTCGGCCATACGCTGACGGCTGCCGGCGCGGTCGAGGCGGTGATTTCGCTGCTGACGATCGCCAATGGCCGCATCCCGCCGACGATCAACTACAACCAGCCCGACCCAGCGATTGCGATCGACGTCGTCCCCAACCAGGCCCGCGACGCCAAGGTGCGCACCGTGCTGTCGAACTCCTTCGGCTTCGGCGGCCAGAACACCTGCCTCGTCCTCACCGCAGAGCCGAAAGCAGCATGAGCCGGGTTCTCGTCACCGGTGGCGCCAAGGGCGTCGGCGCCGCGATCGTGCGGGCACTCGCTGCATCCGGGCACGATGTCGACTTCACCTACCGCTCCTCGGGCGAGCAGGCGCAGGCTCTCGCCGCCGAGATCGCCGCCACCGCGCCGGGCCGCAGCGTGCGCGCCCTGCCGCTCGACCTCTCCGACAAGGCGACGCTCGACGCCTTTTGCGAACAGTGCGAGGACGAAGCTTATTTCGGCTTCATCCACAACGCCGGCCAGCCTTATGACGCGCTCGCCGCCATGCTGCTGCAGGACAAGGCGGAAGCGACGATGCAGGTCAATTTCTGGGCCTTCACTCGCCTCGCCAAGAGCCTGATGCGCGGCATGATCCGCGCCAGGGCCGGCCGCATCGTCGCGATCGGCTCGGTCGCGGCGCTACGCGGCAATCCCGGCAACGCGGCCTATGCCGCCTCCAAGGGCGCGCTGATCTCCTACGCCAAGACGCTCGCGGTCGAGACGGCTAAGCGCGGCGTCACCGTCAACGTGATTGCGCCGGGCTTCGTCGACACCGACATGATGGCGCCCTACGCCGCCTATCGCGACAAGATGGAAGGCCAGATTCCGGCCGGGCGCTTCGCCAGGCCGGAAGAGGTTGCTGGCCTCGCCGCCTTCCTGCTGAGCCCTCCGGCCGCCTACATCACCGGTACGGTCCTGCCGATCGACGGCGGGGTGACCGCGCAGATGGGCGTGCATCGCTAGGCGTGCTCCGCTTCACGTGAAACACCTGATCGACAGATTTGGCCTTTGCCGGTACTGCCGGGGCCAGTTCTGAAAGGCTTGAACACCCCATGCTCTCGCTCCAGCTCCACGGCGACCGTGATCTTCGCCTCGAACAGATCGACCCGCCGCCTCCGCCGGCCGCCGGCGAGGTCCAGATCCGCGTGCGCGCCGTCGGCCTGAATTATCTCGACCTCTGGGGCTTCCGCGGCATGGCCTTCGCCAAGCGCAAGATGCCGCAGGCGGCGGGCGTCGAGGCAGCCGGCGAGGTCGTCGCCGTCGGCGAGGGCGTCTCGCGCTTCCGCGAGGGCGACACCGTGACCATGTACGGCGCCGAGACCTGCGGCCAGTGCAAGGCCTGCCGGGAGGGCCGCGACAATCTCTGCGAGAACGTCGCCGGCATCATGGGCTTCCACATCGACGGTTTCGCCCGCGAGCTGATCAACCGGCCCGAGCGCCTGGTGATCAAGGCGCCGAAGGGCGTCTCCTTCGAGGAAGCCGCCTGCGCCCCGATCGGCTTCGGCACGGTCCAGCACATGCTGTTCGACAATGCCAGGCTGGAGCCCGGCGAGTCGATCCTGGTCCATGCCGGCGGCTCCGGCATCGGCACGGCGGCGATCCTGATGGCCAAGGCGATCGGCTGCACCGTCTACACCACAGTCGGCGACGACGAGAAGGGTGCGAAAGCCAAGGCGCTCGGCGCCGATTTCGTCGTCAACTACAAGACCGAGCGCTTCGAGGGCGAGGTCCGGCGCCTGACCAAGCGCAAGGGCGTCGACGTCGTCTTCGAACATGTCGGAGCCGACACCTGGAACGGCTCGCTGCTCTGCCTGAAACGCGGCGGCCGCCTCGTCACCTGCGGCGCCACCTCCGGTCCTTCGGCGACGATCAACCTAATGCAGCTCTTCCAGCAGCAATACCGCATCACCGGCTCGTTCGGCTGCCGGATGGAGAACATCGCCAAGTCGCTTGATAAGATGGCGGGCGGAATGAAGCCGGTGATCGATTCGGTCTTCCCGCTCGCCGAGTTCGAGCAGGGCCTCGCCCGGATCGAGGGCCGCAAGGTCTTCGGCAAGGTCATCGTCACGCTCTGAACCGGTCTCGATGAGCCGGCGCGACTTGACGTGCCGGCCACAATCCCGCAAGTCGCGCCGCAATGGCGAGGTCCGGTCCGGACGTTGCGCCGGCGGACCGGGCTGGGATTTTGAGGCAGCTGAAACAATTCGCGACGCGCATCGGCGCTGCGCTGATGATCGGGCTCATCCGCGCGATCTTCGCCTTCCTGCGCGCGCTCGGGCCGGAAAAGGCCTCCGATCTCGGCGGCCGGCTCTTGCGCAGCGTCAGCCCGCTGATCCCGGTCAACCGCGTCGCCTATGCCAATATCCGCGCCGCCTTCCCAGGGATCGATGAAGCCGAGGTCAAACGCATCGCCCGCGGCGCATGGGAGAATCTCGGCCGCACCGTCGCCGAATACGCCCATCTCAAGACGCTGTTCGACTACGACTACCACAACCCCGATCCGAACGGCCGGATCGAGGTCGTCGGCATCGAGCATTTCATCGCGCTGAAGGACGACGAGAAGCCGGGACTGATCTTCTCGACCCATCTCGGTAATTGGGAGCTGCCGGCGATCTGCGCCGCCACCTACGACCTCGACACCACCGCCGTTTTCCGTGCTCCCAATGATCCGGCGATCGCCGCCGTGGTCCACGAAATCCGTTCCGGCGCCATGGGCGGGCTCGCCGCCGCCAAGCAGGGCGCCGCCTTCGCCATGCAGGGCGTGCTCGAGAATGGCGGCCATCTCGGCATGCTGATCGACCAGCATTTCACCCGCGGCGTGGTCGTGCCCTTCCTGGGGCGCCCGGCGCTGACAAACCCGATCCTCGGCAAGTTCGCCCGCCGCTTCGAATGCCCGGTGCATGGCGTGCGCGTCATCCGCCTGCCGAACCGGCGCTTCCGCATCGAACTGACCCCGCCGCTCGACCTGCCGCGCGACGCCAACGGTGAGATCGACGTCACCGGGGCCATGGCGATGATGACCGCCGTGGTCGAGGGCTGGGTCCGCGAGCATCCCGAGCAATGGCTCTGGATGCACCGGCGCTGGCGCCCGAACCTGATCGGCGCCGAGGCCCTGGCACGTTTTCGCGAGCAGGCGCCGCAGAAGCCGGTTTTCAAGGCAACGTGATTTCCAATTGAGCGGGGAGTAGCGCTTTTGGTAACCGCCTGCTTTTATACAGGCGTCGAGTTCGAACTGATGGTCCGCCACACCCGCAAGATCGCTGCTGCCGCCCTTCTCCTGCTCGCAGGATTGCCGGCGCATGCCCAACAGCCTGCGGCCCGGCCGAAGGCGGTGGTCGAGCTTTTCACCAGCCAGGGCTGCTCGTCCTGCCCGGCCGCGGACGCGCTCTTTACCGAGCTGGCCAAGGATCCGCGCCTGATCACGCTGACGCTGCCGGTGACCTACTGGGATTATCTCGGCTGGAAGGACACGCTCGGCCAGGAGGTCTTCGGCAAGCGCCAGAAGCTCTATGCCAAGGCGCGCGGCGACGGCCAGATCTACACGCCGCAGGCAGTGGTCAACGGCGCCGCCCATATCGTCGGCTCCGACAAGGGCGGCATCGACAAGCTCGTCCAGGAGCAGGGCAAGGACGGCTTTCCGGTGAAGGTCGATCTCGCCGAGACGGATGGCGCACTGCGCATCGCTCTAGGCGGAGCACCCTTTACGAGTGAGAAGCCCGCCGTGGTCTGGCTGCTGCAGGTCAGCCGCACCGCCAGCGTGCCGATCGAGCGCGGCGAGAACAGCGGCAAGACCGTGACCTATGCCAATGTCGTGCGCGGCATCAGCCGCATCGGCGAGTGGAACGGCCAGGCCGCGACCTTGAGCGTACCGCTGGAAACTGTCCGCTCCGCCGCGAAGGCTGACAGCTACGTCGTTCTTGTCCAGGGCGACCTCTACGCCCGCCAAAGCGCGATCCTCGGCGCCGCGCGCGGTCCGGCGAAGTAACCGCTAGAGAATCACCACCTTGTTGGGGAGTTCGTCGACATCGTCGACGGCAGGCGGGGCGTGGGCGGCCAGCACGATGCCGACGTCGCGTACGGCCGCAATCAACCCCTCGCGCAGAGCATCTTGCGCTGCCGCCGCGAGCAGGGGCTCGACGATCTTCCGCCAGGCCTCGCTGTCGACCTTTGCCGAAATCCCCGCATCAGCGACGACCTCGGCATAGCGCTCCTGTACGGCGATGTAGAGCAGTACGCCGGTACGACCGCGCGTGAGCGTCAGCCCGCGCGCCGTGAACTCGCGCAGCGCCGTCTCATGCGCCTGCCGCCGCTTGACGAAGCCGGGCACGAAGCGCCCGCCGCGCCCGTACCAGAGCAGGGTCGCGAGCAGCAGCGCCGCCGCGATCAATTGGGTGAGGAAGATGCTCGCCGCGCTCAGCGTCGTCAGCAGCAGGAACGGCCAGGGCACGAACAGCGAGAGCGCCAGCGCCAGCACCAGCGGCACAGCGACATAGCTCCCGGCTGCCCGGTCGACGACGACGACGATCTCGCCGGAGGTCTGGCGCTCGGCCTCGCGCACGGCTTCGGCAATGGCGTCGCGATCGTCGGAATTCAGCATCTCACCAATCCCCCGAAGCGCCGCCGCCACCGGACGAGCCGCCACCGCCCGAGAATCCGCCCGAGCTCGAACCGGAGCTCCAGCCTCCGGAGGAGGAGCCACCGCCCCAGCCCGAACCGCCGGAGGACGGCAGGACGATCCAGCGTCCATCCCGCGTCCGGTGCTGGCGCGCACCACCAGAGGAACGCCCTAGCTCCCGCATGAAGCTCACGATCAGGATGAACACCATGATCATGACGAAAATCACTGCGGCCGTTTCGACCCAGGATGATTCGTCGCTGCGGATCTGGGCGCGGCGCTGCCATTCCTCGGCATCGCCGGTCAGGATCGACAGGATCGCGTCGACGCCGCCCTCGATACCCCCGGCAAAATCACCGTTTTTGAACTTGGGCGCGACCGCGGTGGTGATGATCACCTTGGACAGCGCGTCGGTCAGCGCGCCCTCGAGCCCGTAGCCGACCTCGATGCGCACCTTACGCTCGTTCGGTGCCACGAGGAGCAGCAGGCCGTTGTTCTTGGCCTTGTCGCCGAGCTTCCAGGCCCGGAACAGGCCGTTGGCGAACTCCTCGATCGGATAGCCCTGCAGCGAGGGCAGCGTCGCGACCACGACCTGGTCGCTGGTCTTCTCCTCATGCGCCTTCAGCTTCTGCTCGATCCGGGCAAAGGCTTCGGCATTGAGCAGGCTCGAATTATCGACGATGCGGCCGGTGAGGGCAGGATAGGTCGGCTCGGCTGCTGTGGCCAGGAATGGGAAGACGAGGAAGAGGAGCAGAAGGGCGAGTCGCCTGACAAACGTCATGCTCGGGCTCGACCCGAGCATCTCCTGATCGAGATTCTCGGGTCTGCGCTTCGCTCCGCCCGAGAATGACGGCACGTCAGTGGTCGCGGCGAGCGAGGTCACGCAAAATCACACAGTTCAGAACTTCACCGCCGGCGGCCGCTCCGCCCCTGCCGTCGCCGAGAAGCTTTCCATCGGCTTGGCGCCCCAGAACAGCTTCGCCCAGATCACGCCCGGGAAGGTCCGGATTTCCGTGTTGAAGGCCTGCACCGTCTGGATGTAATCGCGCCGGGCCACCGCAACGCGGTTCTCGGTGCCTTCGAGCTGCGATTGCAGGGCCAGGAAGTTCTGGTTCGACTTGAGGTCGGGATAGCGCTCCACCGTCACCAACAGCCGCCCGAGCGCGCCGGAAAGCTGGTTCTGCGCGTCCTGGTATTCCTTGAACTTGGCGGCGTCGGTGATGGTCGAGGCGTCGACCTTGACCTGCGTCGCCTTGGCGCGCGCCTCGATCACCTGGGTCAGCACCTCGCGCTCCTGCTGGGCATAGCCCCTCACGGTCTCGACCAGATTGGGGATCAGGTCGGCGCGGCGCTGGTACTGGTTCTGCACCTCGCCCCAGGCCGCCTTGGCCTTCTCCTCCAGCGTCGGCACATTGTTGTAGCCGCACCCTGCGAGCGCGAGCCCGAACAGCCCGACCAGCAGCATGACGAGGGGCCGGCGAACCACCGGAGACTGCGCGAGCACCATGACGAACCCCTTCGGCCAGGCAGGACAAATCAGGTTTCGACCATAGCCGCGCCACAAGACAGATCAAACCCGCGGCCGCGGCATGGCGCGCCGGCGAGAAGACGCGCTAGTCTTGGCTTCGGCAGACGCGAGGAGTGATCCCATGCAGCGCACCCGGTCTTCATTCGGCACCCGCTCCGTCATCGCTGTCGGCCTTTGGCTCGCCACGTCGATGCCAGCGACCGCGCAGACCATGGCGCCCGCACCCGAAGCTGCTACCGGCCGAACCGCCAAGACGCTTGGCACGGCGCAACGCTACATGGCCGCCGCCGCCAACCCGCTCGCCGCCTCGGCCGGCCGCGACATCCTGCGTGCCGGCGGCAGCGCGACCGATGCCGCGATCGCGATCCAGCTCGTGCTCAACCTGGTCGAGCCGCAGAGCTCGGGCATCGGCGGCGGCGCCTTCTTCGTCTACTGGGACGAGGCCGGCCGGAAACTGACCACACTCGATGGCCGCGAGACCGCGCCGAAGGCGGCCAAGCCCGAGCGTTTCCTCGGCACCGACGGCAAGCCGATGAAGTTCGTCGACGCCGTCGTCGGTGGCCGCTCGGTCGGCGTGCCCGGCACGGTCAGACTGCTTGAAGCGGCGCACCAGCGCTGGGGCAAGCTGCCCTGGGCCGAAGTCTTCGCCCCCGCGATCAAGCTGGCGGAGGAGGGCTTTGCGATCTCGCCGCGCCTCAACGGCCTGCTCGCATTGGAGAAGAACCTCGGCAAGGACGCCCGCGCCGCCGCCTATTTCTACGAGGCCGAAGGCAAGCCGAAAGCGGTCGGCACCGTCCTGAAGAACCCGGCCTTCGCTGAAACTCTGCGCGCGATTGCGGGGCGCGGCGCCGACGCCTTCTACGAGGGCGCGATCGCACAGGACATCGTCGCGACGGTGACCGGCCACACGACCAATCCCGGCGACATCACGCTGGACGACCTCACCACCTACAAGGTCGAGGAGCGTGCGCCGCTCTGCGGCCGCTATCGCGCCTATACGCTTTGCGGCATGGGCCCGCCGAGCTCGGGCGCCATCGCCGTGCAGCAGATTCTCGGCATCCTCGCGACCAAGGACATGGCTCGCCTCGGCGCCGGGGCCGAGGCGGCCCACTGGTTCGCCGAAGCCGGCAAGCTCGCCTTCGCCGACCGGGCGCTCTATCTCGGCGACCCCGCCTTCGTCAGCGTCCCGGCCGCCGGCCTGATCGACGAGGGCTACATCGGGGGTCGGGCCAAGCTCGTCAGCCCTGACAAGGCGATGGGCAAGGCCAGCGCCGGCGATCCGCCGAACAAGCGCGCTTTGCTGCTCGCCCCCTCCGAGGGGGTCGAGAACGGCACCAGCCATATCTCGGTGATCGACGCCGCCGGCAATGCGGTCGCGATGACGACGACGATCGAGGACGGTTTCGGCGCGCGCCTGATGACCAAGGGCGGCTTCCTGCTCAACAACGAACTGACCGATTTCTCCTTCGCCCCCACCGAGGATGGCAAGCCGGTCGCCAACCGGGTCGAGCCCGGCAAGCGGCCGCGCTCGTCGATGGCGCCGACGATCGTCTTCGACGCCTTCGGCCGGCTCTATGCCGTCACCGGCTCGCCCGGCGGCAGCCAGATCATCGGCTATGTCGCCAAGACGCTGATCGCGCTGCTCGACTGGAAGATGGACCCGCAGCGCGCTGTCGACCTCGCCAATTTCGGCAACCGCAACGGGCCGACCGAGCTGGAGAAAAGCAGTGAGGCCGAAGCCTGGAAGGCCGCGCTGGAGGCCAAGGGCCACGATATCAGGTTGATCGAGATGACCTCGGGCATCCAGGCCATCGTCAAGACGCCAGAAGGCTATCTCGGCGGGGCCGACGGAAGGCGCGAGGGCGTGGCGGTCGGAGACTGATCAACGACAGCGCGCCAGACGCAAAGTCGGCTTGCCACGTTCCGACCAGACCAGCACGTCGCCGTCGCGCGCGAGGCTGAAGCGGCGCTTCTCCGTCATGCCTTCGCCATGGCAGGTCGCCGCGATGTCCCACCGGCCATTGCCGCCGCCGACACGATCGAAGCTGCAATAGAACTCGAAGCCATCGACACGGCGCGCGGTGAAACGCATGGCGATTTCGTCGGTCGTGCCGAGCTTGTTGCGGCACCAGGCAGCTTCATTGGCCCAGCGGCCCGCATAGGCGGGCTCCTGAGCAGTCGCAGCATGAATCAGGCAAAGCGACGATAGGCTGATGAGCAAGGCATAGCGGAGCATGGCATCCCCCATCATGGTGACGATGCCAGATTTGGCGAAGTCAGACAGGTTTTGTCGAGGTCAGGCCCGCACGGGCTGCTTCGGCTCCCCGCCCGCCCCACGGCCCGCAATCACCCAGTAGACGAAGCCGGTTGCGGCGCCGACCAGGAAGAGCGCCGCCACGACCTGCAGTTCGCGAGCGCTCGGTGTCCGGGTCATGCCGAGCATGGCAAGCGGCAGCAGCGACGCCAGTACCCCGGTGAGCCCGCTCTGGATCAGCCCGCTGCGCAGGCGGAACAGCTCGGACCCGACCGCGACCAGCACCACCGGTAGGACCAGGATGGCGAAGCCGAGCCGGCCGAGCAGCGAAAAGGCCGCGGCGGCGGTCGGGCCGGGATCGAAGCCGCGCTCGGCCTGATCGAACAGCGCCGCGAGCAGGCGCTCGAAACCGCCGCCGATCAGCAGGCCGAGATCGGGCGAGGCGACGCCAGCGATCATCAGCGCAACCAACCCCGTGCCGATGGCGAACAGCAGCGCAAACGGAATCAACAGCAGCCAGCGCAGCATGTCAGTGCGCGACCGTCGCGGCTTCAGCCTCGTCCTGCTCCAGCATCAGCCGGGCACGCGCCGAAAGCTTCTCGGTCTCGCTTTTGAGCTGGCCGCAGGCGGCGAGGATGTCGCGGCCGCGCGGTGTGCGCACCGGCGAGGCATAGCCGGCCTTGAAGACGATCTCGGAAAAGCGCTCGATCCGCTCCCAGTCGGAGCATTCATAGCGCGTGCCGGGCCAAGGATTGAACGGGATCAGGTTGATCTTGGCCGGGATGCCCTTGAGCAGGCGCACCAGTTCGCGCGCCTCGGCGTCGCTATCGTTGACTCCTTTGAGCATCACATATTCGAAGGTGATGCGCTTGGCATTCGACAGCCCCGGATAATTTCGGCAGGCCTCGAGCAGGTCCTTGATCGGGTACTTCTTGTTGAGCGGCACCAGTTCGTTGCGCAGCTCGTCGCGCACCGCATGCAGCGAAATCGCCAGCATCGTGCCCATCTCGCCGCCGAGCGGGCCGATCTGCGGCACGACGCCCGAGGTCGAGACGGTGATCCGCCGCCGGCCGAGCGACAGGCCCTGATCGTCGGAGATCACGCCGATCGCGTCGCGCACGCCGTCGAAATTGTAGAGCGGCTCGCCCATGCCCATGAAGACGATGTTCGAAATGAACCGCCCGCCATCATTGGGAACGAAGGCGCCTTCCGGCGCGCTGCGGTTCGGGAAATCGCCGAGTCGGTCGCGCGCCACCATCAGCTGCGTGACGATTTCCTCGGTGGTGAGGTTGCGTACGAGGCGCTGCGTGCCGGTATGGCAGAAGGTGCAGGTCAGCGTGCAACCGACCTGGCTGGAGACGCAGAGCGTGCCGCGATCGACCTCCGGGATGTAGACGCATTCGATCTCGGCGCCGCGGTCGCGCGGGCCGGTCGGCGCCATCCGCAGCAGCCATTTGCGGGTGCCATCGGTCGAGACCTGCTCGGCGGTGACCTCGGGCAGGTCGAGCGTGAAATGCTCGGCGAGCTGCGCGCGCAGGCCCTTGCCGATCGTCGTCATCTCCTGGAAGTCGCGGACGCCGTAATGGTAGATCCAGTTCCAGAGCTGGCCGACGCGCATGCGCCGCTCCTTCTCGGGAACACCAATCTCGGCCAGCGCCTCGGCGAGGCCGGCGCGCGTGCGCCCGGCCAGTGACGGCCGCCGCATAACAGGTTCAGCCGCCGGGAGGGCGGCTTCAGCAACAGAGAGATTCATCGGAACTCGGCTCGCAACGGGCGATCTCGCCCGGAATTGGCCGCCTCATAGCACGAGAGCGGCCTATCGCGAAATCACCTTACTTGCAGGCGTCCTCGGCCCGCTTGACGATCTGCGAGATGCCGGCGAGCGAATACTTGTCGCTGGTCGGGTTGCCGCGCTTCGAGGTGCCCTTGATCTCGAGCCCGGCGCCCTTGCGCAGCGCATCCAGCATGCGGCCTTCCTCAGCCGGATTCTTCAGCCAGACATTCTGGCCCTTGGCGACCAGCGCGAAGCGATCACTGCCGATGATCGCCTGATGCTCGACATCTTCCTTGAGGTCGAAATTCATCACCAGGCTGATCTCGTTGCGCACGCCCTCGCCCGGGCGGCTTGAGATGAACAGCAGCCCCTCGACATCCTTGAGATTGGCGGGGATGCGGGTTTCAGCCTTGGACAAAGCGTAGCAGATCTTGGAGCGGCCCTGCTGCGACGAAAAGGCCTGCCATTTGC
Source organism: Allobosea sp. Tri-44 (assembly GCF_004123845.1). GTDB lineage: Bacteria > Pseudomonadota > Alphaproteobacteria > Rhizobiales > Beijerinckiaceae > Allobosea. The sequence goes on from NZ_NBDP01000037.1 coordinate 30,659, forward strand.
CGGCCGTTTCGAGCAGGAGTGCCTGGCCCTGCCCGCCGGCTGCGGCGGTCTTCGCCGGCGCCGGCTTGCTGGCGGGGGCACGCTGCGCCTGCGCTTGTGCCGAAGTGCCCGCAAAGATCAGGGCCGCCAGACCGAGCAGGGCAGCGGCCTGGAGCGAAAGGCGGGCGGAGGAGAGAGCCGGAATGCGAATCATGGATCGCCACTAACCAACAAAAATCTTAACGCCGAATGGAGAATGCGCGGGATCGGCGATCCGGATTGACGCAGTGCGCCGGATAGAATGTCACGATCCTGGCGAAAATGCGAATGCTCGCAGCCCATGCGCCGATCGGACGAGGCGTTCTCCTTCAATAGTTTAGGGACGGCTTCGGCCTGGTTCCGTTCGCCCGCAGCTTGTGCCAGCCTTGGGCGAACGCGACGGGACCAGCCGAGGAAGTTGGAGGATCGATGAAGGCGCTGCTGTGCGAGGCCCTCGGGCCAGCGGAGAATCTGGTGATCCGCGACTTGCCCGAACCGAAGCCCGGAGCCGGCGAGATCGCGATCCAGGTGAGGGCTGCAGCGCTCAACTTCTTCGACACGTTGGTGATCCAGGGCCGCTACCAGGTGAAGCCGCCGCTGCCCTTCTCGCCCTCGGCCGAATGCGCCGGCGTGGTCAGCGCCATCGGCGACGGCGTTACCGACTGGCAGGTCGGCGAGCGCGCCGCCGCCTGGCTCGGCCATGGCGCGGCCCGCGAGATCGTCGTCGTTCCAACCGAAGCGGCGATCAGGATTCCCGACAAGCTGAGCGATCATCAGGCTGCCGGCCTCTTCGTCACCTATGGCACGGCAATGCACGGGCTGATCCAGCGGGGCGAGGTCAGGCCGGGCGAAACGCTCGCCATCCTCGGCGCCGCGGGTGGCGCCGGCCTCGCCGCGGTCGAGATCGGCGCTCTGCTCGGCGCAAAGGTGATCGCCTGCGCCTCCTCGCCGGAAAAGCTCGCGCTCGCTCGCGAGCATGGTGCGCAGGAGGGGCTGGACTACGCTGCCGACGACCTCCGGGCGGGTCTGCGGCGCCTCGCTCCCGGCGGTGTGGACACGCTCTACGACACGGTCGGCGGCGAGCTCGCCGAGCCGGCACTGCGGTCAATGGGTTGGGGCGGGCGCTATCTCGTCGTCGGCTTCGCCGGCGGCGAGATCCCGAAAATCCCGCTCAACCTGCTGCTGTTGAAGGGCTGCGACCTGCGCGGTGTGTTCTGGGGCGATTTCGTCAGGCGCGATCCGGCCGGCCACCGCGCCAATATGGAGCGCCTGCTCGCCTGGGCCGCCAACGGCAAAATCCGCGCTCATGTAAACGCCGCCTTCCCGCTGGAGCAGGCGGCGGAAGCGCTCGCGCTGATCGCCGGCCGCAAGGTCCAGGGCAAGGTCGTGCTGATTCCCTGACCGATCAGAGATCGGTCAGCATCTCCCTGGCCTTGTCGCGATGCTGTTGGGTGATCGAGCCGGCGACGGCGGCGAGCGCCGCCGCGATCACCGCAGCATCGTCGGTGAAGCCGAGCAGCGGCATCACGTCGGGAAGCGCATCGATCGGCAGCACGAAATAGCCGAGCGCCGCCAGCAGCGTCAGCTTGACGCGCCGTGGTGTCGACGGGTCACGCGTGCAAACCCAGGCAGCGAGCAAATCCTCGGCGAAGGGGATGCGCTTCGCCACCCGCTTCAGCCGCCCGATGAACTCGGACCCGAAACGCGCCTCGTCGCGCAGGCTCTTGCGGATCGCCGCCATCTCCTCGGGGCTGAAACGCTGGCCGAAGCCGAAGCTGTCGCTCATCCATCCTCTCCCTTTGGCAGGCTACCTCTATAGTCCGCCGTCGACGCAAAAATGTGGCCCCGCATGAAGGGCTGCACAAGGGATCGACCCAGAATCGCACGCGCAATCCGCTTGGATAGCGAGCATCGCGCCTCTAAAGCCGTTCCAGCAATGTCAAAAGATCAGGGGACGCCATGAAGCTCGACTCCTCCATCGCCGCCATCGTCACCGGCGGCGCCTCCGGCCTCGGCGAGGGCACCGCCCGCATGCTCGCCAGCCATGGCGTCAAGGTCGCCCTGTTCGATCTCAACGCCGAGCGCGGCGAAGAGGTCGCCAGGGAGATCGGCGGGCTGTTCTGCCCCTGCGACGTCACCAGCGAGCAATCGGTTGACGCGGCCCTGCAGAAGGCGCGCGCCGCCCACGGCGTCGCCCGGATCGTCGTCAACTGCGCCGGCATCGCGCCGGGCCGCCGCGTCGTCTCGAAGAAGCGCGACACCGGCGAACTCGTCGCCCATGATGTCGCCACCTTCGAGAAAGCGGTCGCGATCAATCTCACCGGCACCTTCCGCCTGATCGCCAAATCGGCGGTCGCGCTCGCCGCGCTCGATCCGGTCACCGAAGATGGCGGGCGCGGTGTCTTCGTCTGCACCGCCTCCGTCGCCGCTGAGGACGGCCAGATCGGCCAGGCCGCCTATGCCGCCTCCAAGGCCGGCGTCGTCGGCCTGACCCTGCCTGTCGCGCGCGATCTCGCCGGGGTCGGCATCCGCGTCGTCACGATCATGCCCGGCCTGTTCGAGACACCGATGTTCGCCGGCCTGCCGGACGAGGCCCGCGCCTCGCTCGCCGTCTCGGTGCCGCATCCCTCGCGCCTCGGCCGGCCCTCGGAATATGCCGCTCTGGTCAAGAGCATCGTCGAGAACGACATGCTGAACGGCACCGCGATCCGCCTCGACGGCGCCATCCGTCTGGCGCCGAAGTAATCAGACGAACCTAGCGCAACCTCGTCCTGGCGAAATCGATGAAGGCTCGCAGCTTCGGTAGGACCTGGTGGCGCGAGGGGAAGTAGAGGAAGAAACCCGGCGTCTGCGGGCAGAACGGCTCCAGCACGCGCTCCAGCAGGCCGCGTTGGCAAAGCGGCTCGGCGACGGGATCGAGCATGTAAGCGAGACCCAAGCCCATCACCGCGGCCGAGATCATCACATTCGCCTCGTTCGCGATGATCGGCCCGTCGACGGCGATCGCGAATTCTCGCCTGCCCTCTTCGAACTCCCAACGGTAGAGGCTGCGGTCGCTCTGGCGGAAATTGATGCAGGCGTGCCGCTTGAGCTCCTCCGGGCGCTGCGGCCGGCCATGCCTGGCGAAATAGTCGGGCGAGCCGACCACGGCGAGTCGGAACGGCGCGCTCAATGGCACCGCAACCATGTCAGCCTCGACCAGTTCGCCGATGCGGATACCGGCGTCGAACCCCTCCGTGACGATATTGGCGAGCCGGTCGTCGACATGGATCTCGACCTGGACCTCCGGATAGCGCGCGCAGAAATCGGCGAGGATCGGCTCGATCAGGCTCGGCAACGCCACGCGCGGCACATTCAGCCGCAGCAGGCCGCTCGGCCGGTCGCCGAGGCTCGCCACTTCCCGGAAGGCTGCGAGGATGTCGTCGACCGCCGGCCGCGCCCGCTCAAGGAAACGCCGCCCCGCCTCCGTCGGCGCAACATCGCGGGTGGTGCGCGCCAATAGCGCGACGCCGGCCCGCTGTTCCAGCGCCCGCACGCTCTGGCTGATGGCGGAGGGCGTGACGCCGAGCGCCGCTGCCGCAGCAGTGAAGGAGCGCTTCTCCGCCACGGTCAGAAGGGCCACTAACCCATCGAGATCGCTACGCTGCATTATGTAGCAGTACTGAAAGATACATTCAGAATACAGCGGATTATCGTATAAATCGGGCGTGGTTAGGGTTCCTGCATCCGCCAACACCTCCGCGGGAGAACCCAATGACCAATGTGACCAACGATCGCCGGGTCTTCATCCGCAGCGCCATGGCCGCCGGCCTCGGCGTCGGCCTGATCGCCACCGCCGGCGCCCAGGAGGCGCCTGCAGGCCTCTTTGCCGGCAAGGTCGTGCTGATCACCGGCGCGACCTCTGGCATCGGTCGTATCACGGCCGAGCTCTTCGCCGCGCAGGGCGCGAAAGTCGCCTTCTGCGGCCGGCGCGAAGCGCTCGGCCGCGAGGTCGAGGCCGGCATCCGCGCGAAAGGCGGCGATGCCTTCTATGTCCGGGCCGATGTCCGTGACGAAGGAGAGGTCAAGGCCTTCGTCGATGCCGCGATCGCCCGCTATGGCCGGCTCGACATCGCCTTCAACAATGCCGGCGCCGACAGGCCGCCTGCTCCGATCGCCGAGACGGTCGCTAGCGGCTTCGACGATCTGATCGCCACCAATCTGCGCGGCGTCTTCCTCGCCATGAAGCACGAATTGCCGCATCTGGTCCGGACGAAGGGCGCTGTCATCAACATGGCCTCGATCGGCGGCCGCCACGCCTTCCCGAACATCGTCGGCTACGGCGCTTCCAAGGCGGCGGTGATCCACATGACCAAAGCGGCCGCGCAGGAATACGGCCTCGACGTCCGCGTCAACGCGATCGCGCCCGGGCCGATCGAGACGGCCATGCTCGAGCGCGTCCGCCGCGACTGGAAGGTGACGAGCGAGCAACTCGCCAGCGCCTATCCGGCCAAGCGCATCGGCCAGCCGGAGGAAGTCGCCGAGCTCGTGCTCTGGTTGGCGAGCCCGGCCGCATCCTATGTCAACGGCCAGACCGTCGGCGTCGACGGCGGCGGACTGGCGTAACGGAGGCGCCTATTCTCGCGCCTCGTCCAACCGCCCCGCGAGCGTCAGATCCTCGGTCGACATGTGGACAGCGCGCACGATCGGTAGCAACTCGTGCGCATATAGTGCCCTCAGCGCATCCCGATCATCGCGCACGATCCGGTAAGGCCAACGATAGAAAGGCAAGCCGCTGACGTGACGCTCGGCGGTCTCCCTGCCCAGGAAGTCCGCGACCGTTTCCACTTCGAGCCAGTTCACGATCACGTGGAGGTACGTTGAATAGACATCGGCGGCGCCATCGCTGCCACCGACTGGGACCTGCGGATAGCGCTCGCGGAGCTGTTTCAGAAGACGCGTCCATTGCTCCCGCTTGGTATGCGAATACCACGTCACATACCAATGCATCTGCTCGTGCAGATAACTGTGAAGCAGAGCGGTTTCGTCGCGAACCCAGGTATTCAGCGTGAGCGGGTGGCTATGCGGGATTTCCGTCGGCGCAATCCGAACCTTCCGGGTGTATTCGTAAGGCGACAGATCAAAACGCTCCCGCAGGGCGAGCAGCATCGCCCGAACAGACTCGGCAGAACCCTGTACCGCCGTAAAGTCGAATGTGATCTCCAAGCCTTCCGGCATGCCTTATTCCGCCGCCTCTGGCCGCTTGATCTCGTGCTTCAGGATCAATGGCGTCTGGGCGAGCGCGAAGATCATGGTCAGCGGCATCACGCCCCAGACCTTGAAAGCGACCCAGAAATCCTGGCTCTGGGTGCGCCAGACCACCTCGTTCAGCGCCGCGAGCACGAAGAAGAACAGACCCCAGCGCAGGGTCAGCTTGCGCCAGCCTTCCTCGTCGAGCTGCAGCACGCTGTCGAGCACCAGCGCCAGCAGCGAGCGGCCGAAATAGAGCCCGCCGAGCAGGATACAGCCGAACAGCGTGTTCACGATCGTCGGCTTGACCTTGATGAAGAAGGCGTCGTCGAGCGCGAGCGTCAGCCCACCGAAGACGGTGACCACGACGGCGTTGACGATCGCCATGCGCGGCAGGTGGTTCATCAGGATCTTGGACAGCAGCAGCGAAAGCAGCGATGCCGCGATGAAGATGCCGGTGGCGACGAAGATGCGCCGATCCTCGGCCACGCCGAACCAGCGATCGCCATAGGAATTGACGAAAAAGAAGATCGCCAGCGGCCCGAATTCGAGCGCCAGCTTGAGCAGCGGATTGATCGGCTTTGCCGTTTCCGTCGTGCTCGCCGCCGTTTCGCTCATGCCGCTTCTCCCAATCCTGCCACCGCGCGGGCGAAATCGCGCGCCGAGAACGGTTCGAGGTCGTCGACGCTCTCGCCGACGCCGATGAAATGCACGGGCAGGCCGAATTGCGCCGCCAGGGCCACGAGAATGCCGCCGCGCGCCGTGCCGTCGAGCTTGGTCATCACCAGGCCCGTGACACCGGCGGTCTCGCGGAAGGCCTCGACCTGGCTGACCGCGTTCTGGCCTACCGTGGCGTCGAGCACGAGCAGCGCCGTATGCGGCGCCTGCGCATCCAGCTTGCGGATCACGCGCACCACCTTGGCCAGTTCGTCCATCAGCCCCGTCTTGTTCTGCAGTCGCCCAGCCGTGTCGATCAGCAGCACGTCGGTGCCGTTGGCCTTGGCCTTCTGCAAGGCCTCGAAGGCGAGCCCAGCGGCATCCGCGCCCTGCTGGCCAGCGATGACGTCGGCCCCGGTGCGATCGCCCCAGACCTTGAGCTGCTCGATCGCCGCGGCACGGAACGTGTCACCTGCGGCCAACATCACCGATTTGCCCTCGGCCCGGAACTTGGCCGCGAGCTTGCCGATCGTCGTCGTCTTGCCCGAGCCATTGACCCCCACCATCAGGATCACGAACGGCTTTTTGGTGGCGTCGATCGCGAGTGGCATGGCGACCGGCATCAGGATCGCCTCGACCTCGCGCGCCAGGATCGCCTTCACCTCCTCCGGCTCGATCTGCTTGTCATAGCGACCTTCGCCGACCGCCTTGGCGATCCGGGCCGAGGTCGCGAGGCCGAGATCGGCCTGGATCAGGATGTCCTCAAGATCCTCCAGCGTCGCGGCATCGAGCTTGCGTTTGGTGAAGAGGTCGCTGATGCCGGTCGTCAGCGCGGACGAGGTGCGCGACAGCCCGTCCCGCAGCCGGCGCCACCAGCTGCGCTTGGGTTGTACCGGCTCCGGCGCCGCGATCGGCAAAGGCGCGTCTTCACCGAGCAGGATTTCGGGTGCGAGTGGCGCCTCGGGCTCGGCTTCGGGCACGGTCTCCGCAACCGGCTCGACTGGCGGTTCGGGGAGAGGAGCGGGCGCCGGAGCAGGCGGTTGCGTCTCCGCCGGCTGATCCAGTCCGAACAGCTTCGAGAAGAAGCCGCGTTTTTTCGGTTCGGTCTCGCTCATCGCCCGTCCTGCCGCGATGCGCGGCAACGCTTCAGGTTGCATGGCCTCGCGGCCTTGTTTAGCGCAATGCCATGACCACGCCCGAGCGACCAGCCTTTTCGCAGGACAACCTCCCCTTCGCGCTGCTACATCGCGACGCGATGATGCTCGTCATCGACAAGCCCGCGGGACTTCCCGTACATCGCGGCCCGGCGGCGAAAGGCCGCATCATCCCGGTGCTGACCGATCATCTCGACGCCCTGCGCTTCGGCCTGCCGCGACGGCCGGAAGCCGCACACCGGCTCGACAAGGACACGTCCGGCTGCCTCGTGCTGGGCCGTCACCCCCGCGCCATGGCGCAGCTCAACCAGCTTTTCCGCGACGGCGGCATCGAAAAGACCTACTGGGCGGTGGTGGAAGGCGACCCCGCCGAGGAAGAGGGCCTGATCGATCTGCCACTGGGGAAACGCTCGCCGGAGCGCGGCTGGTGGATGAAGCCGGATCCGACCGGCCTGCCTTCGCAGACACGTTACCGCGTGCTCGGCCGTGGCCATTTCAATGGCAAGATTGCCACCTGGCTGGCGCTTGAGCCATTGACCGGCCGCACCCACCAATTGCGCGTGCATTGCGCCGCCAGCTTCGGGCCGATCCGCGGCGACGAAATTTACGGTACAGCGCCGCGCGATGCGGGCCCGGGCCTTCATTTGCACGCCGAGAGCGTCTCGATCCCGCTCTACCCGAAGCGCGAGCCCGTCAGGGTTTCCGCTGCGCCGCCACCGCATATGCACGCCGCGCTCGAGGCTTGCGGCTGGGTAAGCGGTAATAACCTTTCCTAAACCCTAACGCCGGGATGGCTTGCGACAAGACCTCGTCAACCATTCCCTAAGGCACGCCTGCTATCCCCGGTTGCAGAGATCGCGGGGCTTTTCATGCTGGACAGGGTGGCGAGAACGGCGGAGGCGCGCGATGCGCTGCTGACTTTCGCGCAGGCGCGCGCCGACATCGCTGCCGAACCCCAGACGAATGCTGCGCTCGGCACCCTGCTGAGCTGGGTCGAAAGCTATCTGATGCGCGAGCATGCCGACCTCGGCCGCACCGGCGCCGTCTGCCCCTTCACCCGCCAGGCAGCCCGTATCGATACGGCGCGCCTTGCGATCTGCATTGCCGGCCCGGACGAGGAGGAGCGCGCCTTCACGCTGATCCGCAGCTGTTTCGGGGCACTCGACGCGATTCCCTGCAAGCCGGGCATGGCACATTTCCGCACTGTCATCATCGGCTTTCCCGCCTGTACCGACGAGCGCGGCATCGCGATGCTGCAGCGCGTCCAGAAGCGGCATAAAGTCTACTCCCTGGCCCGTGGCCGTATGATCGGGCTGATGCACGAAACCTCCGAGGCGCCGGGGTTGTGGAACCACGCATTCCGTCCCTTGCGGGCACCGCTGCCGGTGCTCGCCATCCGCCATATGGTCGAGCACGACGCCCCCTTCGCCGCCCGCCATCCGCTCCTGCTCGTGCCCTATCTCGCGAAGTTCCGCCTGGCGGGCGGACGGCGCCTGATCGACCATCTTCGCGGCCAGGGTTGAGCATGCGCGCCAAGCACATGCAGGCGATTGCAGAAGGATCGCTCTCGCCCGAGAGCCGCGCAGCGACCGGCTTTGCCGTCGAGGTTCTGACGGGCCGTGATGCCTTCCTGGCCCTGAAACCGGAATGGGACGCACTCTTCGCCCGCGCCAGCCTGCCGCATCAGCTTTTCCAGCGTCACGCCTTCCTGCGGCATTGGTGCGACCACTACCTTGTTGCCGATGATCGCCTTTGCCTCGTCGTCGGTCGCGAGGCCGGGCGCCTGGTCATGCTCTGGCCATTGGAACGCCGGCACCGCCTCGGCCTCGAACTGGTGCGCCTGATGGGGGCGCCCGTCGCGCAATTCGGTGATGTCCTGATCGAGGCCGACCCGCGGCGCGAACACTGGCTGGAGCGCGGCTGGGAGGCGCTGCGCCGGCGCGGTGTCGATCTGGTAGAACTGCGCCTCGTGCGGGACGACGGCGCGCTCGGCCACTGCAACCGACTTGGTCTTACTACTCCGGTGGTGAGCCAGGAAGCGCCGTTCGCCGATCTGGCCTTGCGTGTGGCGCCGGATGGGCCGAGCCTCGCCTATCCTGGGCGCGACCGTTCCGGCTATCGCCGTCGCCTGCGCCGCCTCGCAGAGCGCGGCGAGATCGCCTTCACCAGCATCGCGCCGGGCAAAGAGGCGGGTGCGCTGGCCGAGCAGGCTGCTGCGATGAAACGGGAAGCGCTTGCCCAGCACGGCATAGTCGCGCCGGCAGTGGCGGATCCCCGCTTCGCTCGCTTCTTCGCGGGGCTTGCTGCCGACCTGAATGACGAAGCGGGCCTGCGCCTCTCCGTCGTCAGCTGCGACGGGCGTCCGATCGGGATCGACCTGTCATTCGATTGCAAGGGCCGCAGTTTCGGCCACGTCATCGCCAGCGATCCGGGTTTCGAGCGGGAAGGTCTGGGCCGGGTGCTGGTTCACCATGCCTTTGCCAGCGCCAGGTCACGCGGCAGTTCGATCTTCGATCTGCTGGCCCCTGCCGATCCCTATAAGAACGAGCATGCCGACGGGGCCGTAGCAGTGCGCGATTTCACTGTGCCGCTGAGCTGGCGCGGACAGCTCGCTTGCGATTTCGCATTGCCCCATCTGCGTCCGACACTGAAGGCGATCGCCAAGCGACTGCCTCCAAGCTGGGTCAGGCGCTTCGCTGGTCCAGGCTAGCTCGCCATTGCATCCATGGCGCGCGCCAGCCTGACGTCGAGTTCGGTCAGGCCGCCGGCATCATGCGTCGACAGCGTCACCTCGACCGTCTTGTAGACATTCGACCACTCCGGGTGATGGTCGAGCTTCTCGGCGAGCAGCGCCACCCGGCTCATCCAGCCGAAAGCCTCGTTGAAGTCGCGGAAGACGAAGCGCTTGCTCATCGCTTCGCGGCCCTCGACCAGCCTCCAGCCTGTGAGGACCGACAACGCCTCCTTGCGAGCCTCCGGACTCAAGCGTTTCGGCCTGTCGTGTCCCACTGTCACCTCCGCTGCGAAATCGCGCCGAGTGGGCGATTCGGATAGTGCAGACCGAGCGGATAGGCCGCCTCGAGCACATAGGGCCCGCCGCCGATCGAATCACGCGAGGACATCAGCGCGAACCGACGTGCCGTGAAGCTGATCGGGCGCACGATCGGATGCGTGGCGAGATAGTGCGCGACATCGGCCGGCAACGAATCGCGCAGCCGCGCCAGCGTCACATGCGGCGTGAACTTGCGCGATTCGGGCGGCAGCCCAAGCCGGCGCATCAATCGTTCCAGCTCGGCCTGCAGCTCGTTCAGCTTCTGCGAGGGCTGGACCCTGGCGAAGACGGCGCGCGGCCGGTCGCCACCGAAACTGCCGAGCTGATCGAGCGTGATCGCGAGCGGCTCATTGCCGACATCGTTGAGAAAGCTATCGAGGTCATGGGCCGTACGCCGATCGACATCGCCGAGGAAGCGTAGCGTGATGTGATAGTCGGCGGGCTCGATCCAGCGGGCGCCGACCAATCCGCCGCGATGCAGCGTCAGGCTCGCGGCGACCTCAGCGGGAACTTCCAGGGCGGTAAATAGCCGGGGCATGGCGAATCAGTGCCAAGCATTTGTGACTCTAGCGAGACGGCAGCCTTGCACCCTGCGCCGCTGCCGACAAGCCGGCTCTGCTTCCCGCTCATGGGCAGGGGTTGCCGACCCGCTGGTGGATCGCGTCGATTTTCGCCTCGAGCTCGGGCGAGATCGCGACCGAGGCCGAGCCGATCGCCGTCCTGAGATGCTCCATGCTGGTCGCCCCAATGATGTTCGAGGTGAGGAAACAGCGCGAGGTGACGAAGGCCTGCGCCATCTGCACGGGATCGAGCCCGGCCTCGTCGGCGAGCGCGATATAGGCCTTGATCGCCAATTCTGCGCCCGGAGTCTGGTAGCGCTGGCCGCGATCGAACAGCGTGGTACGGGCGCCGGCCGGCCGGGCACCGTCGAGGTACTTGCCGGAGAGGTAGCCCTGGGCCAGCGGCGAATAGGCCAGCAAGCCGACCTGCTCACGCATGGCGATCTCCGCCAGCGCCGTCTCAAACGTCCGGTTCAGCAGGTTATAGGCGTTCTGGATCGACTGCACCCGCGGGCGCCCATTGCCCTTGGCCTCTGCGAGGAAGTTCATCGTTCCCCAGGCGCTCTCGTTTGAGAGACCGAGATGGCGGATCTTGCCGGCCTTGACGATGTCAGCGAAGGCGTCGAGCTGCTCGGCGATCGGCGTCTCGTCCTCGGCCTGTGTGAAGGCCGGATGGTTGAAGCGCGTCGGGTTCGAGCCCCAGGCCATCGGCCGATCGGGAAAATGGATCTGGTAGAGGTCGATATAGTCGGTCTGCAGCCGCTTCAGGCTCTTGTCGACGGCTTCCTCGATCTGCCGGCGATTGACGCGGGTCGGGCCCTTGTCGTCGCGGAACCAGTCATTGGCCGAGCGGCCGACCACCTTCGAGGCGAGGATCACCTTGTCGCGATTGCCGCGCGCCTTGAACCAGGTGCCGATGATCCGCTCCGTCGAGCCCTGCGTCTCCGCCGCGGGAGGGATCGAATAGAGTTCGGCCGTGTCGAAGAAGGTCACGCCCTGGTCGAGCGCATAATCCATCTGCTCATGGCCCTCGGCTTCCGTGTTCTGCTGGCCCCAGGTCATCGTGCCCAGGCAGATCGCCGAGACCTTGAGGTCGGTGCGGCCGAGACGGCGATATTCCATGGCGAAAGGCTCCGATGGCGGACGCATCGGAAATGCGCCACGCAAGGCTAGGGTGATGGCAGGATGCGCCCTGGCTCAGGAGCGCGGGCGCAGGGAGGCGAGAAACCGCTCCACCGTCGGCAGGATGCGCTGCGCGATGACGCGCACGCCCTCAGCCTTCGGATGCAGCATGTCGGGCTGGTTCAATACCCGGTCCCCGGCGATCCCGTCCAGAAAGAAGGGATAGAGAATGAGTCCGTGCTTCTCAGCCAGTTTCGGATAGATTGCATCGAAGCGGGCGACATAGTCCGGGCCGTTGCTGCGCGGCGCGTACATGCCGGCGAGCAGGACCGGAATGCCGCGCGCCTTCAGCCCGGTCACGATTGCGTCAAGCGACCTCTCGGTCAGCGCCGGATCGATGCCGCGCAAGGCGTCATTGGCGCCAAGCTCGAGGATGACACCATCGGTTCCATCAGGCACCGACCAGTCGAGCCGCTCCAGCCCGCCTTGCGAGGTGTCGCCGGAGACGCCGGCATTGGCGATCTCGACCGAAATCCCTTTGTCGCGCAGTATCTTCTCCAACACCGTCGGGAAGGCGGCGCTACCGGGCAGATTATAGCCGGCGGTCAGGCTGTCGCCGAGCGCGACCAGCTTGAGGGGCTTGGTCTGGGCGAAGACAGAACTGTTCATCAAAAAAGAACCCAGGCTGGCGAAGACGAGCAGCATTACCGCCCAAATGCGCGGCGACAGCTGGATTCGGGCAGCTAAGCGCCCATATCGGGTGGCGGCGCGACGCATGGCGGTTCTGGTCCCTTCGGCTCGGAATGAAAGTCGAAGCGGCGGCATCGGATGGGATGAAAGCGGAAACATGGCGGTGAGCGAGACAACCCCGACGATCGAACTTAGCGACGTCGAGCTCAGTCTGGGGCGTGGCGCTGCCCGCGTCCATATCCTCAAAGGCGTCTCGCTGACCATCCCGCAAGGGCAGGCGACCGGCCTCGTCGGCCCCTCCGGCTCCGGCAAATCGACCTTGCTGATGACCATGGCAGGGCTGGAGCGCCCCGATTCCGGGCTGGTGAAGGTCGCCGGCCAGGATCTCGGCGTGCTCGGCGAGGACGCGCTCGCCATCTTCCGTGGCCGCCATATCGGTATCGTCTTCCAGTCCTTCCACCTCGTGCCGACCATGACGGCGCGCGAGAACGTCGCGCTGCCACTGGAACTCGCCGGCGTCGAGGATGCCTTCGAACGCGCCGCCGCCGAATTGCGCAATGTCGGCCTCGGCGAGCGCATGGACCATTACCCGGCCCAGCTCTCCGGCGGCGAGCAGCAGCGCGTCGCCATCGCCCGCGCGGTCGCGCCCGATCCGGCGATCCTCGTCGCCGACGAGCCGACCGGCAACCTCGACGAGAGCACCGGCCGCTCGATCGTCGACCTGATTTTCGCGCTCCGGCGCGAACGCGGCGCGACTCTCGTCCTCGTCACCCACGATCTCTCCCTCGCCGCCACTTGCGACCGCACCGTACGTCTGCGGGCCGGCCGCATCGAGACCGAGGCTGGAACCGAGGCGCTGGCGATCTGACATGCACGCTCCCGTCAGACCGTCAGCTACTCCTTCCAGCCCCACACGCAGGCCCGTCGGCCTCAAGCTCGCTTTGCGCCTCGCCTGGCGCGATCTGCGCGGGGGACTGCGCGGCTTCGGCGTCTTCATCGCCTGTCTCGCACTCGGCGTCATGGCGATCGCCGCCGTCTCCTCGGCCTCGCGCGGCCTGAGCGAAGGCCTCGGCCGTGAGGGCCGGCGCATTCTCGGTGGCGATGCCGCCTTCAGTCTGATCCATCGCGAGCCGACCGCGGAGGAGCACGCCTTCCTCGCCCGCCATGGCAGCGTCTCGACCATTGCGACGCTGCGCAGCATGGCCAATGCCGGCGAGAAGGGCGCCGCCCTGGTCGAACTCAAGGCCGTCGACGGCTCCTATCCCGCCATCGGCGAATTGCGCACCGACCCGCCAGCCTCGGCCGCCGATCTGCTCGCACTGCGTGACGGCGTCTATGGTGGCATCGCCGATCCCGTCCTGTTCGGCCGGCTCGACCTCAAGCCCGGCGACACCGTGCTGATCGGCTCGGCCCGGGTGCAGCTGCGCGCCAGTCTTACCTCCGAGCCCGATAAGATCGCAGCCGGCGTCGGCTTTGGCCCGCGTTTGATTCTCTCGCAGGAGGCGCTGCGCGCCTCCGACCTGCTCCAGCCCGGGAGCTTGGTGCGCTGGACGGCTCGCGTCATCCTGCCTGACGGAGCGAACACCGACGCCGCCCTCGATGCCCTGCTGGCAAATGCCGCACGCGAACAGCCGAATGCGGGCTGGGAAGTCCGGTCGCGCGCCAATGCCGCGCCGAACTTCCAGCGCAATATCGAGCGCTTCACCCAGTTCCTGACGCTCGTCGGCCTGACCGCTCTTCTGGTCGGCGGCGTCGGCGTCGCCAATGCGGTCCGCCGTTTCGTCGAAGCCAAACGGCTCGATTTCGCGACGTTGAAGGCGATCGGCGCCACCGGCGGCAGGGTCGTCGCCATCCACCTGACCGAGGTCATGCTGGTCGCCGGCTTCGGCATCGCGATCGGGCTCGCGCTCGGCGCCGCGGCCCCCTTCGCGCTAGGCTATGTGCTGGCCGACATCTTGCCGCTGCCATTCGAGCCGACGCTCGCCCCGGTCGAACTCGCCATCGCCGCCCTCTACGGCCTGCTGACAGCGCTGGTCTTCGCCATCATCCCGCTCGGCCGCGCTCATGACGTGCCGGTCTCGGCCCTGTTCCGCGACCAGGTCGAGCCTGACCGGCGCCAGCCGCGCTGGGTTTACAGAGCGATCTTCCTAGTTGCGCTCGCCGGCCTCGTCGGCGTCGCGCTGGCCTTCGCCTATGACCGGCGAATCGCGCTGATCTACATCGCCGCCGCCGCCGGCGTCTTCCTACTGCTGCGTTTCGTTGCCCTCGGACTGATGGTGGCCGCACGTCGCGCCGGGCGTCCACGCCAGCCAGCGCTACGGATGGCGCTCGCAAACACCTATCGCCCAGGTGCGCTGACCCAGTCGCTCGTGCTCTCCCTCGGCCTTGGCGTGGCGCTGCTGTCGACCCTCGCCTTCATCGACGTCAGCTTGAGGCGGCAATTGACCCAGTCGCTGCCGCAGAAGGCGCCGAGCTTCTTCTTCCTCGACATCCCCAACGCCCAGGCGGCCCAGTTCGACCGCTTCCTCAGCGAGCAGCGTCCCGGCGCGCATGTCGAGCGCGTGCCGATGATGCGTGGACGCATCGTCAGCGTGAACGACGTCCCCGCCGAGCAGATCAAGGCGAGCGAGCAAATGGCCTGGGTGCTCGAAGGCGACCGCGGCATCACCTATTCCGCTGGTATGCCCGAGGCTTCAAGGCTCGCCTCAGGCGAGTGGTGGCCGGAGAATTATCGCGGCGAGCCGCTCGTCTCCTTCGACGCCCGCGCCGTCGAGGGGTTGGGGCTGAAGCTCGGCGACAGGCTCACCGTCAACGTGCTCGGCCGCAACATCAGCGCGCGCATCGCCAATTTCCGCGACATCGAATGGCGCTCGCTCGGCATCAACTTCGTCATGGTGTTCTCGCCGAATACCTTCGCCGGCGCGCCGCACACCAATCTCGCCACCGTGACCGACAACGGCGCGCCGCCCGTCACCAGCGACGCCGCCCTGATGCGCCAGCTCGCGGTTTCCTTCCCGGCGGTGACCGCGGTCCGGGTCAAGGACGCGCTCGAAGCGGTCAACACCATCGTCGGCCAGCTCGCCGGTGCGATTCGTGGCGCCTCGGGCCTCGCCATCAGCGCCAGCCTCCTGGTTCTGGCGGGGGCGCTGGCAGCCGGGCAGAGGGCGCGGCTCTATGACGCGATGATCCTGAAGACGCTGGGTGCCACTCGCCGCTTCATACTTTCGTCGTACGTCCTCGAATACGCAGGCATCGGCGTCGTTTCAG
Source organism: Allobosea sp. Tri-44 (assembly GCF_004123845.1). GTDB lineage: Bacteria > Pseudomonadota > Alphaproteobacteria > Rhizobiales > Beijerinckiaceae > Allobosea. Next base: position 46,408 of record NZ_NBDP01000037.1, read on the forward strand.
CCCTGTTCGGGCTCCTGGCAGGTGCCGCAGCGGGTTGGGGCGTCGTCACACAAGTGATGAAGATAGATTTCGTTCCCGATCCGACAGGCGCTATCATCGCAGCGACTGCAGCTGTCGTGGTTACCGTCGTGTTCGGATTGATCGGAACCCTGCAGATACTATCGAAAGCGCCTGCTTCTCATCTGAGGAATTTATGAGTTCTGACTCATCGCAGCGCGGCATAGACATGAACTGACGGTAATGTTGCATGGCTCGGCAAGCGAATTTCTATGCCGGTGACGCCGCTAACCATGCTGACCCCTTGTAAGACCGCTCGTTCCCCCTCATATTTCGCACTGTCGCCACGATGGTGCGCGACGGTGGGCGTCGCAAGGGCGATGTCCGCCCGGCAAAGTTTCAAGGGGAATTCTCTCCATGAGCGATTTCGACCGCAACGCTCAAGTCTGGGGTGCCGGCCGCGCACAGCAGACCAGCGCTGCTGAGCTGGACCAGGGCCTGCGCTCGTTCATGCTCGGCGTCTACAACAACATGACGATCGGCCTAGCCATCACCGGCCTGATGGCGATCGGCATCTCGATGCTGGCGATCGCCGGCTATTCGCCTTCGGGCAAGGTCACCGCGCTGACGCCGCTCGGCCAGGCGCTCTACCTGTCCCCGCTGAAGTGGGTGGTGATGCTGGCTCCGCTGGCCTTCATCTTCTTCTTCTCGTTCAAGGCCGAGAGCATGAGCTCGTCGACGGCCCGCGCCATGTTCTTCGCCTTCGCGGCGGTGATGGGCATTTCGCTCTCGTCGATCTTCGTCGTCTTCACCAGTGAGTCGATCGCCAAGGTGTTCTTCATCACCTCGGCGGCCTTCGGCGGCCTCAGCCTCTACGGCTACACCACGAAGAAGTCGCTGTCGGGCATGGGCTCCTTCCTGATCATGGGCCTGATCGGCCTGGTGATCGCCTCGGTCGTGAACCTGTTCCTGGCGTCGAGCGCGCTCTCCTTCGCCATCTCGGTGATCGGCGTGCTGGTCTTCGCCGGCCTGACCGCCTGGGATACGCAGCGCCTGAAGGAAATGTATCTGTACTCGGACCTCGATTCCGAGTCGGCTGCGAAGCTCTCGGTGAACGGCGCCCTGTCGCTCTACCTGAACTTCGTCAACATGTTCCAGATGCTGCTCTCGCTCTTCGGCTCCAAGCAGGAGTGATGAAGGCGACAGCCTGAAAACACGAAGCCCCGGCCTTGCGGCCGGGGCTTTTCTTTTGGGCCAGCCTATGTGGCGATCTCAGCTCACCACGCTCAGCCGCTTGTCGAGCACCTTGAGCACCCGGCTCAGCTCGGCTCCGCGCTTCAGGATCAGCCCCGTCGCGGTCACCACCGAATAGGTGCCCTGGCGCCGCGCCAGCGACGGGTCCTTGACGATCCGGTAGAGCGGCACCTCGGCCGTCCGGCGGAAGACCGAGAACTGCGCCTTGTTGCGCAGGAAATCGATGGCATAGTCGCGCCATTCACCAGCCGCGACCATCCGGCCATAAAGATTGAGCAGCTCGTTCAGCTCGCGGCGATCAAAGGTGACGGAAGATGGCGCGGTGGCAGCCGGAAAGGCGACGACCGCGCCTGCTCGCTGCGCTGGCGGAGTTTCGCTCTCACTCATCGCGCCTCCTGTTCATCGCTTGCCGTTACCCGGCAAGGGATGATGCGCCCAACCCCCCGGCGCTGGCAAGACAGCTTGATGACAGTGTCGACACCTTCCTCCGCCTTCATCGCGATTGCCATGATTTCGCCGCGCTTGCGCCAAGCGAGCGCCCCGTTGCGGCGTTCAACTCGATTCGTTGCCTAGACGGCCCGGCCTGTCCGGCTCTGGACACGTCAGCCCCCCAGCCCCTCCGGCGCTGTGGCGGGCCGGGCCACTTAGTCGAGGCCAACTCACGGCTGGCGGTTTCCGCCGGCCGTTTTCTTTGAGCTGTCCGCTATCGCGACGCGCCGTGATATTCGGGGTTTGGCCGCATATCGACCGCCGAGGCAATCCGATTCGACATGTTGAAGAAAGCGGCGACCGCTCCGATGTCCCAGATGTCGCGCTCGCCGAACCCGGCCTTGCGCAAGGCCTCCCGGTCCTCTTCCTCGATCTTGTGCGGTGCTTCGGTCAGCTTCACCGAAAAATCGAGCATGGCGCGATGGCGCAGCGACAACTGCGCGGCGCGGTAGTTCATCACCATCATCTCGCCGAGGACGGGGTCGCCGGAGAGCTGGCGTACCGCCTGACCATGTGCTGTGAGGCAGTAATAGCAGCGGTTCACACTGGAGACAGCGACCGCGATCATCTCGCGCTCCAGCTTCGACAGGCCGGACGGCGCCAGCATCAGATCGTTGTAAAAGCTGGCGAAGGCCGAGAGCTTGGCGTCGTCATGCGCATAGGCCAGCAGAACATTCGGCACATAGCCGAGCTTCTCCTCGCATTTGGCGAAATAGGCCTGCATTTCCTGCGACAGCTCGGCCTGCGACAGCGCAAGTGCCATCACGGCAGGCGGTGCATCCTGCTTCGCCGACACTTCGCCCACCATCGCTTTGTCATGCTTCTTCGTCATCTCTGCACTCCTCGCGCTGTTATCCGCGCGGATCGGGCACAAGCTGCCGTTTCCGCGCCATATTGGTGCAATCTGGCTGTCGCGATACGACGAAAGTTGCAGCCGCCGTTGAGCTATGTCATCGCTGCGGCAAAATAGCAGGGGGAAGAAGACGATGGCCAAGCGGGAAGCGAATGCCACGGCTGCAGCCGTGATCGCAATCGAGTCCGCCGCTCGCGAGCTCGGCTCGGCGATGCCTCCGGAATTCCCGAAGCTGCTCTACGGCCGCACCGTTGCCGAGGATCTCGTCGCTCTGCCGCCGGACCTGCTCGCCCGTGCCGCCGATGCCGCCTATGCCCACCTCGCCAGCCGACGCAAACCCGGCGAGCCCAATCTGCGCTTCCGCGACGAGGCCATGAAGGCGGATGGGCGCGAACGCCAGATCACGATCCTGGAGGTCGTCAACGACAACAAGCCGTTCCTGCTTGATTCCACCCTCGCCGAACTGGCCGAGCAGGGCTATGAGCCGCGCCTCGTCGCCCATCCTATCCTCGCCGTGGTGCGCAAGGACAACGGCACCTTCGAATCGCTTGCCGGTGAAGCCGCCGGCCGCGCTGTCGAGGGCACGCGCCGCGAAAGCCTGATCCATATCCATCTCGACCGGATCGACACCGCCGAGGCACGTGACCGGCTCGCTACCGGCCTCGCCCGCGTCTATGTCGATGTCGGTCTCGCCGTCGACGACTGGGCGGCGATGCGCGGCCGAATCACCGAAGTGATCCAGTCCTACCGCGCCAACCCGCCACCGCTGCCGGAGGACGAGGTCACCGAGGCGCTGAACTTCCTTGAATGGATCGCCAGCGACAATTTTACCCTGCTCGGCGTGCGCGCCTATCGCTTCGCCGGTGGCGACACTGCCGCCGACCCCGTCGATTCCTCCGGCCTCGGCATCCTGCGCGACCCGGATGTCCGGGTGCTGCGCAAGAATCGCGAGCTCGTGGTGATGACGCCTGAGATTCGCGCCTTCCTGGCCAAGCCGCAGGCGCTGATCATCACCAAGGCCAACGTCAAGAGTCGGGTCCATCGGCGCGTCCATCTCGACTATGTCGGGATCAAGCTCTTCACCGCCGATGGCAGGCTCGACGGCGAGTTGCGCATCGTCGGCCTTCTGACCTCCAATGCCTATACCGGCACCGCCCGCTCCATTCCCTATCTGCGCCTCAAGATCGCGCGCGTCCTCAAGAGCACCGGCTTCGATCCGTCGAGCTATTCCGGCCGCGCTCTGTACAACGTGCTGGACGCCTTCCCGCGCGACGAGCTGTTCCAGATCGACATCGAGACGCTCGAGCGTTTTGCCCTCGATATCATGCAGTTGACCGAGCGGCCGCGCATTCGCGCGCTCGCCCGCGCCGACGAATTCGACCGCTTCGTCTCGGCGCTCGTCTTCATCCCGAAGGACCGCTACGACACCACCGTGCGCCGCCGTGTCGGCGAGTTCCTCGCGCGCGTCTACCAGGGCCGCGTCTCCGCGGCCTATCCGGCCTATCCGGAAGGTCCGCTCGCCCGAACGCACTATATCATCGGCCGCGACGAGGGCCGCACGCCCAAGATCGACCGCGACACGCTCGAGGCCGGCATCGCCGCGATCGTCCGAACCTGGGGCGATGGGCTGAAGGACGCGCTCGACGCGCAGAAGGCGGGCCCCGCGGCACGCTCCCTCGCCGAGCGCTATGCCGAGGCCTTCGGCGCCGCCTATCGCGAGCGCTATTCCGCCGAGGATGCGCTGATCGATATCGACATGCTGCAGAAGCTGTCGGACGAACGGCCGCGCGCCGTCAATCTCTACCGTCGCGAAGGCGACGGCCCGACCCGCGCCAATCTCAAGCTGTTCTCGCGCGGCGCTGCGATCTCGCTGTCGGCACGCGTGCCGATGCTGGAGAACATGGGTTTCCGCGTCGTCAACGAGCGCACCTTCAACATCACGCCGCAGCAGAACGGCGGCGGGAGCGCCGACTCCCGCGTCTGGCTGCACGACATGACGCTGGAGCGAGCCAGCGGCGGCGAGATCGACATCGAGAACCTCGATCCGACGATCGAGGCGGCGTTGATGGCGCAGTTCCGCGGCCTCACCGAATCCGACCGCTTCGACCAGCTCGTCCTCGCCGCCGGCCTCGCCTGGCGGGAAGCCGCGCTGCTGCGGGCGCTCGGCCGCTACCTGCGCCAGGTCGGCGCCCCCTATGCACAGGACTACGTCGCCGACGCGCTGACTCGCCACTCCGGTATCGCCACCGGGCTGGTCAAGCTCTTCATCGCCAAGTTCGATCCACGCTTGTCCGACAAGAAGCGGGCCGAGCAGGTGAAAGCCGAGCGCGAGCGGATCGAAGCCGCGCTCGCCGACGTCACCAGCCTCGACGAGGACCGCATCCTGCGCCGCTTCGTCAACCTGATCGACGCCGGCCAGCGCACCAACTTCTTCCAGATCGGCCCCGACGGGCATCCGCGCGGCACGATCTCGTTCAAGTTCGCCTCCGGCCAGGTCGACGGCATGCCGCTGCCGCGCCCGCTCTACGAGATCTTCGTCTACTCGCCACGCGTCGAGGGCGTTCACATGCGCTTCGGCAAGGTCGCGCGCGGCGGCCTGCGCTGGTCGGACCGGTCGCAGGACTTCCGCACCGAGGTGCTCGGGCTGGTCAAGGCGCAGCAGGTCAAGAACGCCGTCATCGTGCCGGTCGGCGCCAAGGGCGGCTTCGTGCCCAAGCATTTGCCGCCGGCAAGCGATCGCCAGGCGTGGCTCGCTGAAGGCACAGAGAGCTACCGCATCTTCGTGCGCACCTTGCTCGAACTCACCGATAATCTCGACGGCGAGACCGTGGTGCCGCCGCCGGACACGGTCCGCCATGACGGCGATGACCCTTACCTCGTCGTCGCCGCCGACAAAGGCACCGCGACCTTCTCCGATACCGCCAATGCGCTCTCGGCCGAGAAGCATCACTGGCTCGGCGACGCTTTCGCCTCCGGCGGCTCGCAGGGCTACGATCACAAGGGCATGGGCATCACGGCGCGGGGCGCCTGGGAGGCGGTGAAGCGACATTTCCGCGAGATCGACGTCGACATCCAGACGACGCCCTTCACCGTCGCCGGCGTTGGCGACATGTCGGGCGACGTCTTTGGCAACGGCATGCTGCTCTCGCCGGTGATCAAGCTCGTCGCAGCCTTCGACCATCGCGACATCTTCCTCGATCCCAGTCCGGATCCGGCCAAGAGCCTGGCCGAGCGCCAGCGCATCTTCGCCCTGCCGCGCTCATCCTGGGCCGACTACGACAAGTCGTTGATCTCCAAGGGCGGCGGCATCTTCTCGCGCCAGGCCAAGAGCATCGCGCTCTCGGCCGAGGTGCGACAGGCGCTCGATTTCGACAAGGCGCAAGTCACGCCGGCCGAGCTGATGACGGCGATCCTGAAGGCGCCGGTCGATCTGCTCTGGTTCGGCGGCATCGGCACCTATATCCGCGCCGGCGACGAGACCGACGCGCAGGTCGGCGACCGCGCCAATGACGCGATCCGCGTCACCGGCTCCGATTTGCGGGCGAAGGTGATCGGCGAGGGCGCCAATCTCGGTGCGACCCAGCGCGGCCGTATCGAGGCGGCGCGCCAGGGCGTGCGCCTCAACACCGACGCGATCGATAACTCCGCCGGCGTCAACACCTCCGACGTCGAGGTCAACATCAAGATCGCGCTCGCCGACCCCGTCCGTGACGGCCGCCTGCCCGAGAAGAAGCGTAACGCCTTGCTCGCGCAGATGACCGACGAGGTCGGCCTGCTTGTCCTGCGCAATAATTACCTGCAGAGCCTGGCGCTCTCGCTGACGGAGGCGCAGGGCATCCACGCGACGCCGCATCTGCGCCGGCTGATGGTGCAGCTCGAGGAGGACGGCCGGCTCGACCGCAGCGTCGAGTACCTGCCGTCCGACGCGGTGCTGATCGAGCGCGAGAAGCGCGGCGAAGGCCTGACCCGGCCGGAGCTCGCGGTCCTGCTCGCCTATGCCAAGCTCGCTTTGCACGACGCCCTGCTCGAATCGGCCATTCCCGACGATCCCTATCTGAAGAGCGAGCTCGTCCGCTATTTCCCGCAGCCGCTGCGCGAGGGCTATGGCGCCGAGATCGCCGGCCACAAGCTGCGCCGCGAGATCGTCGCGACCCAGCTCGCCAACGCCATCATCAATCGCGGTGGCCCGGCCATCGTCTCGACGCTGGCCGACCAGACCCGCGCCGAGGCCCCGGCAATTGCCGCCGCCTACGCGGTCGCCCGCGATTCCTTCGACCTGATCGCGCTGAACGGCGCCATCGACGCGCTTGACGCCAAGCTGCCGGGCAAGACCCAGACCGGACTCTATGCCGCCGCGCAGGAATTGGTCGTCGACCGGATGCGCTGGTTCCTGCGCCGCGGCGTCGCCACGCCCGGCGCGATCGAGCAGACCGTGGCGCACTATGCCAAGGGCGTCGCGGCGCTCGACGGCGCGCTCGCCGAATTGCTACCGGAAGCGGCAGCTCAGGCGCGCAATGCTCGCATCGCCGCGCTGACGGCCGAAGGCGTGCCCGAGCCGCTGGCAGTGCGCGTCGCCAGCCTGCCCTGGCTCGCCGAAGCGACCGACATCGTCGACATCGCCAGCCGCACCAAGCGCGACATCGTCGAGGTCGCGCGGATTCATTTCGGCGCCGATTCGGTCTTCGGCTTCTCGACGCTGACCTCGGCGGCTGCGGCCGTGCCGGCCACCGACGACTATGAGCGCCTGGCGCGCCAGCGCGCGGTCGAGACCCTGACCGACGCCCATGCCGGGCTGACGCAGGAGATCGCCACTGGCAAATCGGGCCCCGATGCGCTGAAGGACTGGCTGGCAGAACGCGGCGCCGAGGCCGAACGCACCCGCGCCACCGTCTCGGCCATTGCCATGTCCGGCCTCTCCCTGCCAAAGCTGATGGTCGCGGCCGGCATGCTGGCCGATCTGCCGCATCGGCAAGGCTGAGGAGAGAATTTGGCAATGAGCCCCGAAGACGAGAGCATGGTTCCAGCGGCGACGCGGATCGACCCGAAGCTGCTGGAGATCCTCGTCTGCCCGGTGACCAAGGCGACATTGGAATACGACGCCGCCCGTCAGGAGCTGATCAGCCGCGCCGCAAAACTCGCCTATCCGATCCGCGACGGCATCCCGATCATGCTGCCGGAAGAGGCCCGGCAGCTCGAAGGGTAGGACCGGGAATCGCGTCTCCTACTTGAGCTGACTCAAGTAAGATTCGGTAGGACCGCAGAGGCTTGCTGCACGATCTGCCGAGAACCGTCAGGCCCGGTTCGGTATGACCGGGTCTGACTCCGGGTCACGGCAACAGGTAGTGCCTACAGCATCTCGCCCTTGAGCAGACGCGGCGTCGATCCTCCCAATCCGGCTGCCTCGCGGATGAAGAAGCGCTTCAGCCCCGGCATGCGCTCGACCAGGCCGAGGCCGAGATCGCGCGCTAGCCTGAGCGGCGTCGAATCGTTCGAGAACAACCGGTTGAGCCCGTCGGTGACGATGCCCATGGCGACCGTGTCGAAGCGCCGCCCCTTTTCATAGTCTTCCAGCACATCGGAGCTGCCGACATCGAGGCCGAGGCGAGCGGCATCGACGATCACCTCGGCGAGGGCAGCAACGTCCTTCAGTCCGAGATTGAGACCCTGGCCGGCAATCGGATGGATGACATGCGCGGCATCGCCGAGCAGCGCCAGCCGATCACCCACGAAGCGGCGCGCCACGCCGAAGGACAGGGGATAGGCGCCCGGACGGCTTTCCATGGTGATCTCGCCGAGTTCCAGGCCGAAGCGGCGCTCGACTTCGGGGAGAAGGTCGCTGTCGTCGAGCAGCGCCGGGACGTTCTCGGTCGCTTCCGTCCAGACGATCGAGGAGCGATGGCCGAGCTTGCCGCCATCGGGCAGCGGCAGGATCGCGAAGGGACCGGACGGCAGGAAATGCTCGACCGCCCGTCCATCATGCGGCCGCTCATGGCCGATCGTCGCGACGATCCCCGATTGCGGATAGGGCCAGCCGACCCAGCCGATCCCAGCCTGTTCGCGCAGCTTCGAGCGCGCCCCGTCCGCCGCGACCAGCAAGGCGCAATCGAGGTTCTCGCCGTCCGCGAAGGACACCGCCACCGCGCCGTCATCTTCGACAGTACCGGAGCGAACGCCTTCCGCGCGCAGCTCGACGCCATTGGCGCGCGAAATCTGCAGCAGCGCCGCCATCAGCGCACCGTTCTCGACCATATGGGCGAAGGGCTGGCCGGGTTCGATCTCACCGTCGAAACTCAGGAAAACCGGACGCACCAGATCCGACGTGCGGCTGTCGGTGATCACCATCTCGGTCATCGGCGTAGATGCTGCCTCCGCCAGACGCCAGACGCCGAGCGCCTCCAGCATGTTGCGCGCCGCCGCCGCGACCGCATAGGCGCGACTGTCAGCGCGTGCCGGCCCTGCCAGTGCCGGATCGGCGACGATGATGCGGAAGCTCTCGCCCAGCGCCTGCTTCAGCGCGACCGCCAGCGTCAGCCCCGCGATGCCGCCGCCGGCGATGACGATACGCCGGCTCGCGCTTTCTGGACTTTGCATCATGGCCTTCCTCGCATCGCGCCGCTTGACGCCGCTGGATCGCTCGTTGCTGATGCTTCCCGTCTTGCCCATAGCCGGCCCGGGCCGCAAGCCCGCGCCGAGCCGGTTTCCTGCCGATGAACCCAGCCGCGAACACACTGCTCCCGATCTTCGATCTCGAACTGCTCGGACACAACCGGTTCCAGGGTCGCAGCCCCGACAATGGTTGGACACGCGTCTTCGGCGGCCAGGTGATCGGCCAGGCGCTCTATGCCGCCTGCAAGACGGTGGAGGAGCGCCAACCTCATTCGCTGCATGCCTATTTCATGTTGCCGGGCGATCCGACGATCCCGATCATCTACGAGGTCGAACGGCTGCGCGACGGCGGCTCGTTCTCGACGCGGCGCGTGCTGGCGCTGCAGAAGGATGCGGCGATCTTCGCCATGTCTGTCTCCTTCCAGATCGCCGAACCCGGCTACGACCACCAAATGCCAATGCCTACTGTGCCGATGCCGGAGGAGCTTCCCGGTCGTGACGGCATGGAACGCGACGTGCTGCCTCATATGCCTGAGGCGGTGCGCGCCTATTACCGACGCGAGCGGCCGATCGAGATCCGCCCCGTCGAAATGAGCCGCTATGCGGCGGACGCTCCGCGGGAGCCTAAATTCAATGTCTGGGTCAAGGCTGCGCAGAAGCTGCCGGACGAGCCGGCGCTGCATCAGAGCGTGCTCGCCTACGCCTCCGATCTGCTGCTGCTTGATTCCAGCCTGGTCACGCATGGCACCAGTGTCTTCGACCGGCGCATCCAGAGCGCCAGCCTCGACCATGCGCTCTGGTTCCACCGCCCCTTCCGCGCCGATGAATGGTTGCTCTACGCCCAGGACAGCCCTTCGGCCTCGGGCGCGCGCGGCTTCTCGCGCGGGCTGATCTTCGATCGAGAGGGGCATCTCGTCGCCTCGGTCGCGCAGGAAGGCCTGATCCGGCCGCGCCCAGACCGCGCCTGAGCAGGCGGCCGCCTGCTTTCAGGGCATCCGCCTAAATATTAGCCATTCCGGCTCGCTTAGCACCGCCTGATCATGGCGGAATCGCGGCATTGCCCGCTCACGCGCCACATCTTCCGGTTGGCACGGGCCTTGATAGGTCCACCCCGACGCGCCTGGTTCGACAGGGCGCGAGAGGCGCAACGACGTCGCTTGGACCGCGGTCCGGCGCGCACAAGCGGGGATAACCCAGCCATGAAGATCGTGATGGCTATCATCAAGCCGTTCAAGCTGGAGGAGGTGCGCGACGGGCTCACCGCCATCGGTGTGCACGGGCTGACCGTGACCGAAGTCAAAGGCTATGGCCGTCAGAAGGGCCATACCGAGATCTATCGCGGCGCCGAATACGCCGTGAGCTTCCTGCCGAAGATCAAGATCGAGGTCGCCGTCACCGACGATCTCGTTGCCAAGGTGATCGAGGCTATCACCGCCGCTGCTCGCACCGGCCAGATCGGCGACGGCAAGATCTTCGTCTCGTCGATCGAGAAGGCCGTGCGCATCCGCACCGGCGAGACCGATGGCGACGCCCTCTGATCCCGACCTTCCGTCCAGGAGTTTAACGATGAACATCAAGACCCTTAACCGGGCCGGGCTGGTCGGGCTGGCGCTCGCCGCGATGGCCGGCGCCGCGCTGGCGCAGGCTCCCGCTGCACCGCCTGCTCCCGTGCCCAACAAGGGCGATACCGCCTTCATGATGAGCTCGACGATCCTCGTCCTGCTCATGACCGTGCCCGGCCTCGCACTGTTCTATGGTGGCCTCGTCCGCTCCAAGAACATGCTCTCGGTGCTGACCCAGGTCTTCGCCATCGTCTGCATCGTCTCGCTGATGTGGATCATCTTCGGCTACTCGCTCGCCTTCACCAATGGCGGCGGCCTCAACGATTTCGTCGGTGGCTTCTCCAAGGCCTTCCTGCGCGGCGTCGACGGCAATTCGACCGCCGCGACCTTCTCCAACGGCGTCGTCATCCCGGAATATATCTACATCGCCTTCCAGATGACCTTCGCCTGCATCACCCCGGCCCTCATCGTCGGCGCCTTCGCCGAACGCATGAAGTTCTCGGCGCTGCTGCTCTTCATCGTGCTCTGGGTCACCTTCATCTATTTCCCGATGGCCCACATGGTCTGGTACTGGGGCGGGCCTGACGCGGTCGGCAATGCCGCCAAGGCGCTGGCCGAGGCCGGTGCGGACGGCAAGGTCGCGGCCCAGGCAGCGCTCGACGCGGTCAACGCCGATGCCGGCATGCTGTTCAAATGGGGCGCGCTCGACTTCGCCGGCGGCACCGTCGTGCACATCAATGCCGGTATCGCAGGCCTCGTCGGCTGCGTGTTGATCGGCAAGCGCATCGGCTTCGGCCGTGAGCTGATGGCTCCGCATTCGCTGACCATGACGCTGATCGGCGCCGCCCTGCTCTGGGTCGGCTGGTTCGGCTTCAACGCCGGCTCCAACCTCGAAGCCAACGGCACCGCCGGACTTGCCATGATCAACACCTTCGTCGCCACGGCGGCGGCGGCGGTGGCCTGGCTGTTCGTCGAATGGGCGGTCAAGGGCAAGCCCTCCATGCTCGGCATGGTCTCGGGCGCCGTCGCCGGCCTCGTCGCGATCACCCCGGCGGCAGGCTTCGCCGGCCCGATGGGCTCGATCGTGCTCGGGCTCATTGCCGGCGCGGTCTGCTTCGTCTTCTGCTCGACGGTGAAGAACGCGCTCGGCTACGACGACTCGCTCGACGTTTTCGGTATCCACTGCATCGGCGGCATCATCGGCGCGCTCGGCACAGGCATCCTGGTCAACCAGGCGCTCGGCGGCGCCGGCATTCCCGACTATGCGACCAAGCCGGGCGAGCTGGTCGCCGCGACCTACGAGTTCGGGACCGCCTTCATGGCCCAGCTCAAGGCGGTGCTGTTCACTCTGGTGTTCAGCGGCGTCGGCTCGGCGATCCTCTACAAGATCGTCGATGTGATCATCGGCCTGCGCATCCCGGCCGACCAGGAGCGCGAGGGCCTCGACATCGCCGAACATGGCGAGCGCGCCTATCACGACTGACCGCTGACTGGTCTCACGTGAAACATCGCCCCGGCGGGAAACCGCCGGGGCTTTTCGTTGAGTCTTTCAATCGCGACTTTCCGCGCGGTCGAGCACGATCTCGAGGACCTGCACGCCCTCGGGCAGTTCGATCAGGAATTCGGCATCGCGTTCGAGATGATGGATCTTGCGCGGATCGGGGCCGGCGAAGCGTGACATCGCCTCGACGCTCTCCCAGTACGAGATCGTCACGAACTCGCTCTCGGTCTCGCGATCGTCGCGGAACATTTGTGCGCCGAGCGCCTTCCTGGCCAGCGGCCTGACCCCGACCTCGAGCAGATAGGCCGCATAGGCATCGGCCTTTTCCGGCACGGTGCGGCCACGCCAGATTCGTGCGATCCGCGCGATCTTGTCTCCGTCGCCATCGAGCATGTCGTCCTCCTGCCTGCAATGATTGAACGCAGAATGCGCCGGCCAGCCGATCGTTCCCCGCACAACTGACAGCCGCTGTCGGCAGCGCAAGGTTAAGCGGGCCTTAACCGGACCTTCCTAACCTGCCGGTTCGATGGGGCGGTCTCGGCCGCCTTCCTGATGCCCGCAGACCACGGCCCGATGCGCACGATCCGACGTTCCTCATCGCTGATCGACCGCCTGCCCGATCCGGTGCGCGAGTTCCTGTCGCGCCGCGCCGCCGAGATCGGCGGCATGGCGATGCTCGCGCTGATGGTCGCTGTCGCGGTCGCCCTCGCCACCTGGTCGGTGGACGATCCCAGCCTCAACAACGCCACGCGCGGCACCGTGCGCAACCTGCTCGGCCGGCCGGGCGCGATGATCGCCGATCTCGCCATGCAGTTGCTCGGCCTCGGCGTGGTCGCACTGCTGCTGCCGCCACTGCTCTGGTCGCTCAGGCTGATCCGCTTCCATCTCTTCGATCGCAGCGCGCTCAAGCTCGTGCTCTGGGTGATCGGCATCGTCTCGACCGCCGCGGTAGCGAGCGCCCTGCCGGCAACCCCGCGCTGGCCCCTGCCGACCGGCATGGGCGGTGTGATCGGCGACGCATTGCTGCATGGCACCCGCAACATCGTCGGGCTCTCCGGCACTGCACTCGGCGGCCTCGTCGCCTTCGTCTTCGCCGGTATCGCCATCCTCTCGGTCACGGCAGCGGCCGGCTTCGGCCTCGTCACCGACGCCGATCCCGAGCTCGACAGCGACGATGACCCGGCCTGGGCCGATTCGGAGGACCGCCGCGACGACGAGCCGGGCCTGTCGGTGATCCTGATTGGCTGGCTCGCCCATGGTGCCATGGCGCTGAAGGCCGCGATCATGCGCCGTCTGCCGCGGCCGCCACAGCCGGCCTCGGCGAGCGCCGGCTCGGTGCCCGCGCCGGTGCAGACCGGCCGGGTTCGCCGCGAACCGAACTTTGCCGGCGGCCCGGAGCCTTACCGGTCACCTGTCGTTGCGCCCGAACTCGCGCGCGCGGCCGTCAGGCCCAAAGCGAACGCTCCCGCGGCCTATGACGACGACGAGCCGTTCGAGGCGCAGGACGTGCGCGACCTCAACGCGCCGCGCGTCACGCCGCCGCTCAGCGCCCCCAAGCCGGGCAAGCGGCTGACGCGCGAGGCGCAGCCCTCACTGCTCGACCGCGACACCTTCGAACTGCCGCCGTTGACCTACCTCGCCGAGCCGAAGAAGCTGCCGGCCAACACCGTCTCGACCGACGCGCTGGAGCAGAACGCCACCCTGCTCGAAGGCGTGCTCGAGGATTTCGGCGTGCGCGGCGAGATCAGCCAGGTTCGGCCCGGCCCGGTGGTGACGCTTTACGAACTCGAGCCCGCTCCGGGCACCAAGTCCTCTCGCGTGATTTCGCTTGCGGACGACATTGCGCGGTCGATGAGCGCGATCTCGGCGCGTGTTGCGGTTGTGCAGGGCAAGAACGCGATCGGCATCGAACTGCCCAACGCCAAGCGCGAGACCGTCTTCCTGCGCGAATTGCTCGCCAGCCAGGATTTCGAGGGCACCAAGCACAAGCTCGCGCTCTGCCTCGGCAAGACCATCGGCGGCGAGCCGGTGATCGCCGATCTGGCGCGCATGCCGCATCTGCTCGTCGCCGGCACCACCGGCTCGGGCAAGTCGGTCGCGATCAACACCATGATCCTGTCGATCCTCTACCGGCTGAAGCCGGAGGAGTGCCGGCTGATCATGGTCGACCCCA
>NZ_NBDP01000040.1 GCF_004123845.1 Allobosea sp. Tri-44
AAAGCCAAAGCTCGTCGCCATCATCGCGACGGCCCGAAAACTCGTCACGATCCTCAATGCCGTCATCCGGGACCAACAACCATGGCGCGAACAAGACGCTTGACCACCAAGACAGTCGCTCACCCCTACCCCTCTCCTTTCAGGAGAGGGGATTCCGCCGGCGTCTCGTCTGTCGAGCGCTCAATGCGCCACCGACGGGATTTTCTCCGCCGGCGGGGTGTTGCGGCTGATGCCGCTGCGGACGATGCCGTCGATCACGATCATGCCGATGCCGGGCAGATCGCCGAGCTGGATCGAGTTGAGGAAGCTCGTGCCGGCCGAGTGCTGGGCCTTGTCCATGAAGACGAAATCGGCGCTGCGGCCGACCTCGATCAGGCCGCAATCGAGGCTGCGCATCCGGGCGGTGTTGCCGGTGGCGAAGCAGAACGCCACCTCGGCCGGAACGTCGCCGAGCGAAGACAGCATCGAGACCATGCGGACGATGCCGAGCGGCTGCACGCCCGAGCCCGCCGGTCCGTCGGTGCCGAGGATGACGCGCTGCAATTCGTCCATCTCGCGGGCGACGCGCAGGGTGTAGAGCGCGGCGCGCTCATTGCCGTTATGGACCAGTTCGAGGCCGCGCTTGCAGCCCTCGCAGATACAGCGGATCTCCTTGTCCGGCAAAGCGGTATGGCCGCCATTGATATGGCCGACAACGTCGGTATCGGCCTCGAGCACGACGTCGGCGCCGATCAGGCCGGAGCCGGGGATCGAAGGGCCGCCGGTGTGGATGGTCGATTGGATCCCGTATTTGCGGGCCCAGGCGACCATCTCCCTGGCGCGTGCGCCGTCCTTGACGCCACCGAGCCCGACCTCGCCGAGCAATCTCACGCCGGCATCGGCCAGGTCCTTGAAGTCCTGCTCGACCATGCCGGGCTCGATCACCGGTGCGCCGGCATGGACCTTGACGCCGCCGGGGCGAAAGGCGGTGAAGGCACGCTGCGCATAGATCGCCATCGCCTTCAGGCCGACGATGTCCTTCGGCCGGCCCGGTGTGTGGACCTCGCCGGCCGAGATCATGGTGGTGACGCCGCCATGCATGGTCGAATCGATCCAGCCGAACTGGTTCTGGCGCGGCGTCCAGTCGCCGGCGACCGGGTGGACATGGCTGTCGATCAGGCCGGGTGAGAGCACCGTGCCGTTGGCGTCGATCACAGTGTCGGCCTGGTCGGTGTCGAGATCCTTGAAGCGACCGACCGCGGCGATCCGGCCGCCGATGGCGATGAGCGTGTCGGCTTCGAGGATCGGACGCTCGATGTCGCCGGAGAGCATCAGGCCGATATTCTTCACCACCAGCTTATGGGTGCTGCTGACCGTCGTCGCCTGCTGTTCAGCCATCGTATCCGCCCTGTCGTCCGTTGCCGAAATCTGCCGCCATCCTCAGCGCCGGAAGCCCGATTGACAAGCGTGGCGGGACGCGACATATTGTTTGTATACGAATGAATTTCTGCCCCGTTCGGACCCGGCTGTCAAGCAGCAAGGATCGTGCATGCCTTACGCCGTCACCAGCGCCTGCATCCGTTGCAAATACATGGATTGCGTCGAGGTCTGCCCGGTCGACTGCTTCTATGAGGGCGAGAACATGCTCGTCATCCATCCGGACGAATGCATCGACTGCGGCGTCTGCGAGCCGGAATGCCCCGCCGAGGCGATCGTCGCCGACGGCGCCGATGGAGCTGAGCAGTGGCTGACCTTGAATGCGCGCCTAGCGCCGCTCTGGCCGAATATTACGCAGAAGAGTGAGCCGCCGGCCGATGCCGACGACTGGAAGGGAATACCGGACAAGATCGACCTACTTTCCGAACGTCCGGCAATGTGATATTGGGTGGCCTGCATCCGATAATCTGCTAAATCGCTAGACTATCTGAGGATCGATGAGATGAGCAATTTTTACGAGGAGCGCGTGCTCTCAGTCCATCACTGGACCGATACGCTCTTCAGCTTTACGACGACCCGCGACACGACCTTCCGCTTCAAGAACGGCCAGTTCACGATGATCGGGATCAAGGTCGGCGAGAAGCCGCTGCTGCGCGCCTACAGCGTCGCCAGCACCAATTACGACGAGAACCTCGAGTTCTTCTCGATCAAGGTGCCGGATGGTCCGCTGACCTCGCGCCTGCAGAACCTCCAGGTCGGCGACCCGATCATCATCGGCAAGAAGGCGACGGGCACGCTGGTGCTCGACAACCTCAAGGACGGCAAGCGCCTGTTCCTGCTCGGTACCGGCACGGGCCTCGCCCCGTTCCTGTCGCTGATCCGCGATCCCGAGACCTATGAGCGCTACGAGAAGGTCGTTCTCGTCCATGGCTGCCGCCAGGTCTCGGAGCTCGCCTATGGCGAGCGTATCCAGCAGGATCTTCCGAACGACGAGTTCCTCGGCGAGATGATCCGCGAGCAGCTCATCTATTATCCGACAGTGACCCGCGAGCCCTTCCGCAATCGCGGCCGCATCACCGATCTCATCACCTCCGGCCAGCTCTTCAGCGATACCGGCATGGGGCCGTTCGACCCCGCCGGCGACCGCTTCATGCTCTGCGGCAGCCCGCAGATGCTGGTCGACCTCAGGCAGATCTTCGACGAGCGGGGCCTCGAGGAAGGCAATCACGGCGAGGCCGGCGACTACGTCATCGAGAAGGCTTTCGCCGAGCGCTGAGGCACGTCTCCAACCGCATTTTCCGTGATGGTCGGGCTTGTCCCGACCATCCATGTCTCCACGTCCCTGATCGCGTGCGGTGTTCAAGACGTGGATGCTCGCCACGAGGGCGAGCATGACGCGTGCAGCGGCTTTTTGCCGAACGCGTCACGGCCTGCTACCTGTCCGGCAAATCACCTCGACCGACGAGTAGCGCCATGACCGAGACCTTGCCCGACCGGCTGTCCTCCAATCCCAACAGCCCGTTCTACAACGAGGAGCTGCTCGCGAGAGATATCGGCGTCCGCTTCAAAGGCGCCGAAAAGACCAATGTCGAGGAATACTGCGTCAGCGAGGGCTGGGTCCGCCTGACCGCCGGCAATGCCAAGGACCGCCATGGCAATCCGATGACGATCAAGCTCAAGGGCACGGTCGAGCCCTATTTCCGCAAGGCCGAGTGAGACTCGCCGCCGCGGGCGATCGCCAGCGCGAAGGCGGCGATCGCCAGCACCGAAAGACCCGCCCGCACAGCGTGAAGCGCTGCCCAGCGCTCGATCAGGGCCCGGCTTGCCGCCCCCGCCTGCTCTGGGCCGAGCGCCAGCAGCGCATCGTTCACCGGCGCGATCACGATCAGGGTGAAGGGCAGATTGGCGAGCATCAGTGCTGCGCCGGCGAGCCAGAGCGGATGTCGCATCCGCCAGAACGCTAGCACCCCAACAAGGCTCGCCAACACCGCGAGCCCGGCCTGCATCCGCGCCGCGCGCGGATAGCTCTCCTGCCAGTGCCGCAGCAGCGGGGCGTCTGCGAGCGCGAGGCGCGCCGGCTGCTCGGCGACGAGAATGTAGAACGCCGCACCGGCGAACAATGTCGCCAGGATCAGCGCGGCGAGGCCGATGGCGGAAATGCCGCGGCGTTGCGTGGTCGCATCGAGACTGGATTCGGATATGGTCGCCTCCTCAAAATAAACAGCATGCTATTCATTATTGCATAGCATGCTGTCCGATTGCAATCTCGCCGAATCAGACCTCATGACCAGCTTCAAGACCAGCTCCGCCGGCTACCTCGCCAACCATGTCGCCCGCCTGTTCGCACGCGAACTGGCCGAGGCGGTGCGCCCGCTCGGCCTCGCCCCGGCGCAGTTCATGGTGCTGCTCGAGCTCTGGCGCGAGGAGGGGCTGACGCAGAAAGACCTGGTCGGCCGGCTCGATGTCGAGCAGGCGACCATGGCGGCGACACTGGCCCGCATGGAGCGCGACGGCCTGATCGAGCGCCGGCCCGACCAGGCCGATGCCCGTGCCCGTCGCATTCAGCTCACGTCACGGGCGCGGGCGCTGCAGGAACCGGCGCTCGCCGCCGCGAAGGGCGTCAATGCGCGGGCGTTGGCCGGCTTCTCCGACGACGAGCGTGAGGCTGTCCTCTCCGGCTTGCGCCGCATCGTCGGTGCGCTCACGCGCAGTGCAGAGCTCGGTTAAGTCAGCGACGCAACGAGAGGCGGCATTGGTCGACGTCAGCTCGGCACGGCGCCGCGAAGCAATCCCTCGAGCTCGGCCTGGCGGGTCACGCCTGTCTTGGCGAAGACCTGCCTCAGCGTGGTGCGGGCCGTCCCTTCGGTCCAGCCGAGCGCGGCCGCCGCCTCGCGCGGGGCGTGGCCACCTGCGATCAGCGCAGCGAGCCGCGCTTCCGACGGACTGAGGTCGAAGAGGCCGGCGACGAGGTCGGCCGACGGTGCCTTGGCCTGGACCAGCGGAGTTGCGACGAGGATCGCGGTCGCCTGGCTGAACAGGTCGTGGGCTGCGCCCTTGATCGGGACGAGGTGAAAGATGATCGGCGGCAAGTCATTGCGCGCCCGCATCGGGATCGAACGGACCGCAGCCATCTGCCCGCCTCGGCTCAGCGCCTCCAGAGCGGTCGCGAAAAGCGCATCGGCGCCGGCATCGGTCAGCTTCAGGCGCGAGGGAAGGTCCTCGATGGCAGATGGCATCAGTCGCGTGAGAAGGCTGTTGGCGGCGAGAATCCGGCCGCCCTTGCCGAGTACCGCTGCGGCCAGGCGCATCAGCTCCAGCGCTGCGGCTGCGCTGCGCGCGCGCTCGACCTCCAGATGATTGGCGATCAAGGCCGCCCGCGCCAGATGGGGCCGGACCCGGTCGAGCGCCGCGACGACCGTCCGGGGAAACGGTCCGTCCGCGAAGGGTTTTTCGAGATTGACCATCGCGAAATCGCCCGACGGGATGCTGATCGCGGTCGCGACGCCGGAGCCGTAGCCGCGCGGAATCAGGAAGTCGCTATAGAGGGGCAATTGTTCGGCCTCGCCGGGGGCAAAGACGTCACCGTCGGTGATGAAGCCGGCGTGCTGAAAGGCGATGGCCCGCTTGGTGCGCTCGTTCTGCGCGCCGCCCTGGGCGAGCCAGATCTCGTCCCACATCTCCTTGAACGTGTCGCTCGTGCTGACGACCGACAGGCGCGCCTCGCCGATCCGGGAGAACAGCGCTGCCGTCGCGTCACAATCGCGTGCCAGCCCCTCGAGCCAACCCTGCCATCGCTCGGGAATCACGGCGGCCTCATAGAGACCGTCGATCAGCGCCTCGTATCCATCGCCGAATGGCAATCGGGTCTCCCTCTCGCAGAACGTGCAACCATAGCTAGCATGCTTCTCGCGAAAGCGTCTTGTAGAAGAAGGTCGAGCCGCAATCGCGTCCGTCCGGCATCAGCGCATAGCGCGGGATGGTGCCGACCTCGGTCCAGCCGAGACGGTTGTAGAGGCGCCGCGCCGCGCCCGCCTCGTCGGTGTCGAGCACGAGGAGGTCGCGCCCCAGCGCCAGCGCGGCAGCCTCCGCCGCCCGCATCAGCGCCTCGCCGATGCCGCGGCGCCGTGCCCGGGACTCCACCAATACCTTGGCGATCTCGGCCCGGTGCGGTTGGTTCGGCTTGGCCGTTGGATGGAGCTGAGCTGTTCCGACGATGCCGCTCTCGTCGCGTGCGACGAAGAGCAGGATGCGTTCGGCTGTGACCTCGGCCGCGACGCCGCGCCAGAAGCCTTCGAAATCGTCCTGCGTGTTCCACTCCATGAAGCCGACCGAGGCGCCGTTGGCGACGGCGTCATGCAGGATCTCGGTTAGATCGGGGATGGCGGCCAGCGCTGCGTCCCCGTCGAGCTGTTCGATCGTCACGCTGTCCAACTCCGTCATGCTTCGCCTCCGCGCGCCGCCGGCTGGCGGCAATACCTACTATGCAAGATTGATTCCATTATAGTAGATTGCGGTAAGCCCGGCCACTCCGCTCCGCCGTCAACCCGGATTTTACGACGTTTGGCGAATTCCGGTCTCTCAGGCCCAAATCCGGCAGGTGATTTCCGAAAAAGTCACGGGCTCATGTTTTGCTCAGGGCCGGAAGACGCCGGAAACGGCGCGGGCGCAAGGGGAGGCGTCGATGAACAGGGGCTTGGAATACGTCGGCCGGTCGGTGGTCCGCTTCATCACGCGCGGCAAGCCGCAGAGCGGCCCGGTCGACGGCAAGGCACTGGCCCGCCTGAAGGCTGCGCTGAGACCCGGCGACGTGCTGCTGGTCGAAGGCCACATGAAGGTCTCGGCGGCGATCAAGTATCTGACCCAGTCGACCTGGTCGCATGCGGCGCTCTATGTCGGCGACACCGGCCGGTTCAGCCCCGAGGGCGAACCGCTCGTCCTCGCCGAAGTCGAGATGGATGTCGGCTGCGTGCTGTCGCCCTTGTCGAAATATGGTGCCTTCGGCACCCGCATCTGCCGGCCCCAGGCCCTCGATCGGGAAGGCCGCCAGATCGCCGTCGACTATGTGCTCGAGCGGCTCGGCACGCAGTATGACCTCAAGAACATCCTCGACCTGGCGCGCTGGCTGATTCCTATTCCCTGGGCACCAGCCGGTTTCCGTCGCCGCATGATCGCGCTGGGCTCCGGCGATCCGACACGGGCGATCTGCTCGACCCTGATCGCCCAGGCCTTCGAGGCGGCGCGCTATCCGGTGTTGCCGACCGTCGAATATGCCAGTGCGATGGATGAGCAGGATTTCGAGGAGATCCTGCACATCCGGCATCATTCGCTCTATATGCCGCGCGATTTCGACATCTCGCCCTATTTCTCCGTGGTGAAGCCGACCCTGGAGGCCGGTTTCGACTATAAGCGGCTGAATTGGGCGCAGGAGCGCCTGCTCGCGGCAGAGTGAAACGGCAGTCGATCTGCCTCGCACCCTTGGCGCAAGGGGCGCGCACTGCTATGGCGCGCGCATGAGCACCCGCAGTTTCGACAACATCCGCAATTTCTCGATCGTGGCGCATATCGACCACGGCAAGTCGACCCTCGCCGACCGGCTGATCCAGCAGACCGGCACGGTCGCGGCGCGCGACATGAGCGAGCAGATCCTCGACTCGATGGATATCGAGAAGGAGCGCGGTATCACCATCAAGGCGCAGACCGTCCGGCTGGATTATCTGGCCGAGGATGGGAAGACCTATATTCTCAACCTGATGGACACCCCCGGGCACGTCGACTTCGCCTATGAGGTCTCGCGCTCGCTGGCGGCCTGCGAGGGCTCGCTGCTGGTGGTCGACGCCTCGCAGGGCGTCGAGGCGCAGACGCTCGCCAATGTCTACCAGGCGCTCGACGCCAACCACGAGATCGTCACGGTCCTCAACAAGATCGACCTGCCCGCGGCCGAGCCGGAGCGGATCAAGCAGCAGATCGAGGACGTGATCGGCCTCGACGCGTCCGAGGCGGTGCCGATCTCGGCCAAGACCGGCCTCAACATCGAGGGCGTGCTCGAAGCGATCGTCAAGAAGCTGCCGGCGCCGAAGGGCGACCTCGAAGCCCCGCTCAAGGCGCTGCTGGTCGACTCTTGGTACGACGCCTATCTCGGCGTCGTCGTGCTGGTGCGCATCATCGACGGCGTGCTCAAGAAGAACATGACGATCCGGATGATGCGGGCCAACGCCGTCTATGGCGTCGACCGCGTCGGTGTGTTCAAGCCCAAGATGCTCGAAGTGAAGGAACTGGGCCCTGGCGAGGTCGGCTTCTTCACCGCCTCGATCAAGGAGGTCGCCGATACCGCCGTCGGCGACACCATCACCGACGACAAGAAGCCGATCGCCGAGCCGCTGCCGGGCTTCAAGCCGGTGCAGCCGGTGGTGTTCTGCGGCATCTTCCCGGTCGACGCCGCCGATTTCGAGGTGCTGCGCAGCGCCATGTCGCGGCTGCGCCTGAACGACGCCAGCTTCTCCTATGAGATGGAGACGAGCGCCGCGCTCGGCTTCGGCTTCCGCTGCGGATTCCTCGGCCTGCTGCATCTGGAGATCATTCAGGAGCGGCTCGAGCGCGAGTTCAACCTCAACCTGATCTCGACCGCGCCCTCGGTCGTCTACCATCTCAAGCTGCGCGACGGCTCGACGCTCGAACTGCACAACCCGGCCGACATGCCGGACGTGATGAAGATCGAGCTCATCGAGGAACCCTGGATCCGGGCGACGATCTTCACCCCGGACGAGTATCTCGGCTCGGTGCTGAAGCTCTGCCAGGACCGGCGCGGCCTGCAGATCGACCTCAACTATGTCGGCTCGCGCGCCAAGGTCGTCTACGACCTGCCGCTGAACGAGGTGGTGTTCGACTTCTACGACCGGCTGAAGTCGATCTCGAAGGGCTATGCCTCCTTCGACTACGCCATCACCGACTATCGCGAGGGCGACCTCGTGCGCATGTCGATCCTGGTCAATGCCGAGCCGGTCGATGCGCTCTCGATGCTGGTTCATCGCTCGCGCGCCGACGCCCGCGGCCGGGCGATGTGCGAGAAGCTCAAGGAGCTGATCCCGCCGCATATGTTCCAGATTCCGGTCCAGGCTGCCATTGGCGGCAAGATCATCGCCCGCGAGACGATCCGGGCGCTGCGCAAGGACGTCACCGCGAAGTGCTATGGCGGCGACGCCTCGCGCAAGCGCAAGCTCCTGGACAAGCAGAAGGAAGGCAAGAAGAAGATGCGGCAGTTCGGCCGCGTCGAGATCCCGCAGGAAGCCTTCATCGCCGCGCTGAAGATGGACGACTGAGCGATGGCGTCAATCTCGGGCTTGACCCGAGAATCTCATCCCGAAGAAGGCGCCCTGCGGGGGTCTCCTCCTGCCTGAGATGCTCGGGTCAAGCCCGAGCATGACGTTCAGATGGCCGCCCCCAATCCGCGCAGTTCGGCTCGCAGGTCAATCGGCTCGACGAAGTGTACCGCCTGCATGCCGACCGAGCGGGCGGCCTCGACGTTCTTGCCGCTGTCGTCGACGAAGATGCACTCGCCGGCGCTCAGTCCGTAGCGCTCCAGCAATACGTTGTAGATCGCCGGATCGGGCTTGAGCAGCCGCTCATGCGCCGAGACGATCACGCCGTCGAAGCTCTGCAGGAAGGGGAAGCGGATCAGGCATTCCGCCCATTTCTCGCGCGAGAAATTGGTGATGGCGTAGACCTGCTCGCCCTTGGCCTTGAGATCGGCCAGCACCGCGACGCTGTCCTCGATCGTGCCCGGAACGGTCTCGTGCCAGCGCTCGTCGAAAGCCTTGATCTCGGCTTCCCATTCCGGGTGGGCGGCGATCAATGACGCCACGGCCTCGGTCCAGGGTCGGCCGCGGTCCTGTTCCAGGTTCCAGGCCGATGTGCAGACGTTCTGCAGGAACCAGCTGCGCTTTTCGTCATTGGGGATCAGGTCGCGATAGAGATGGAACGGATCCCAGCGCAACAGGACGTTGCCGACATCGAACACGACCTTGCGATTGGTAGGCATCGGTAGGCTTCTCCAGTCAGGCGTGCATCGACGCGGCTGATGCAACTCACGTCCTTGTGCACGGACGCGCGTAACCTTCACAAGGCTTTTGGCGTATTCGCGTAAAGGATCAGCAAAGGCGCTAACGGATGACTTCGGCAGCAATAGGTAGCTACTGGCCCTGGAACGACCGGCAGGGGCGTTTCTCGGCGCTGCGGGCCGGCTGCTTCGCGCTCGTGCTCGTCCCTGCCTTGATCCTAGCCTGGCAGGCCTGGAGCCATCAGCTCGGCTCCAAGCCCTGGACGCAGGCCGTGCACGATACCGGAACCTGGGCGCTGCGCATCCTTGTGATCACGCTCGCGGTGACGCCTTTGCGCCGTATCCTCGACTGGAACAAGCTGATCGGCATCCGCCGCATGCTCGGCCTCTCCGTATTGGCCTATGCGCTCGGCCATCTCACCTTGTACTGCATCGACCTCGCCTTCGACTGGGGCCTGATCCTCTCCGAGATCGTCAAGCGCTTCTATCTCGTCGTCGGCATCACCGCGCTCATCGGCCTCGTCGTGCTCGGCATCACCTCGACCGACGGCATGATCCGCCGGCTCGGCTCGGGCCGCTGGCAGCGCCTGCACAATCTCGTCTATTTGATCGCCTGCCTCGGCCTGTTTCATTTTGCGCTGCAGTCGAAGATCGACGTCACCCAGCCCGTGCTGCTGAGCGGGCTGTTCGCGCTGCTGATCGCTTACCGCGGCCTCAATCGGTTCAAAGTTCCGCTGAGCTTCACGTCGCTGGCGCTGACGGGGCTTGGCGTCGGCCTTGCCACCGCTTTAGCCGAAACCGCCTGGTATGCCTTCGCCACTGGCGCTTCGGCCTGGCTGATCTTCCAGGCCAATGCCGACATCGTCGTTTATCAGGATTGGACGGCGCTGAGGCCGGGCCATTGGGTCGCGCTCGTCGGACTCGGGCTCGCGGTCGTGCACCTCTTCCGCAAGCCGGCACCGAAGCCGGAGCGGCGCCAGCGCCGCCCGGCGATGGCCTCCGAGGCCGCGGGCGGCTGAGCCTCAGCCTTCGCGCCGCGCCAGTTCCAGGATGGTCTCGATCAGCACGCGGATGGCGATGCCGGCGTCGAGCTCGGTCATGTTCTCCAGTGGCGAATGGCTGATGCCCTTCTCGCAGCGCACGAACAGCATGGCGGAGGGGCAGAGCCGCGCCATCGTCATGGCGTCGTGACCGGCGCCGGAGGGCAGCCGCCGCGCCGAGAGGTTGGAGCCGGTGCGGGCGATGCCGGTGGCCAGCGCTTCCTGCAGCTCGGGCGCCATCGGCGTCGCATCCTCGCGCGAATAGGGCGTGATGCTGAGCCCGACGCCGCGCCGGGTGGCGATCTCGCTAAAGCGCTTCTGGATCGCCTGCTCCATGCTGGCGACGGTCTCGCCCAATGGAGCGCGATAGTCGATGGTGAAGTCGGCAGCGCCCGGCACGACATTGGTGGCGCCAGGATCGGGCCGGAGCACGCCGACCGTGCCGACCGCCTGGTCATGCGCGCTGGCGATCTCCTCCAGCGCCAATGCCATCTCGGCGGCGGCGGTCAGCGCATCCTTGCGCAGCCGCATCGGTACCGTCCCGGCATGGCCGGCTTCGCCGGTGACGCGGACGGTGGCCCGGCTCTGGGCGTTGATCGTGGTGACGATGCCAACCGCCTCGTTCTCGGCTTCGAGCACCGGGCCCTGCTCGATATGGACTTCGAGATAGGCCTTGATCGAGCCGGGCTTGCGGGCGAGTGCCGCGATCCCACTAGGATCGCCGCCGAAGGCGACGAGCGCGTCGCGTAAGCTCACGCCGTGGGCATCGCGCGAATCGAGCCAGGCCGGATCGTAATGGCCGATCAGCGCCGAGGACGTCGATAACGAGGTCGGAAAGCGCACCGTCTCCTCGTCGCCGAAGGCCACGACTTCGAGTGCGAAGGGCAGCGTGATGCCGGCGTCGCGGATCGCCTGCGCCGCCAGGATGCCGGCGACGACGCCGAGATTGCCATCGAAGCGGCCACCATCGCGGACCGTGTCGATGTGCGAACCGATCAGCACCGCCGGTAGCCCGGGTGTGGCGCCTTCGCGCCGACCCTGCACCGAGCCGGCGGCATCGATGAAGGCGGTCAGGCCCGAGACCTCCATCGCACCCTTGACGTATTCCGCGCCCTGCCGGTGCGACGGCGAGAGATAGAGCCGCGTCAGCTTGCCCGGCTCATCGCTGAACCGGTTGAGGCCGGCGAGAGCGGCGAAGGCACGGGCGCCGAGGACGGCGGGAGAAGGCAGGGTCGTGGTCATCGGATCAACCTAAAGGGCCGGCCATGGGCATGGCCAGCCCGCTTTAGCGCGGCAGGATCGATTTGGCTGTCAGTAGGTCGCGCGCCCGCCCGAGAGGTCGAAGACCGCGCCGGTGGTGAAGCTGTTCTCGGCCGAGGCGAGGAAGGCGACCATCGAGGCGACTTCGTCGGGCTGCAGGAAGCGTCCGCGCGGGATCTTCGCCAGCATGTAGCCGATATGCTCCTCGCTCATCTGGTCGAAGATGCGGGTGCGGGCGGCCGCCGGGGTGATGCAGTTCACCGCGATGTCCTGCTGGGCCAGCTCCTTGCCGAGCGACTTGGTCAGCGCGATCACCGCCGCCTTCGAGGCCGAATAGGCCGAGGCGTTGGGGTTGCCCTCCTTGCCGGCGATCGAAGCGACCAGCACGAGGCGCCCGTAATTGCGCTTGATCATGCCAGGGATCACCGCCTGGCAGCAATGCAGCGTGCCGTCGACATTGAGGCGCATGATCTTGGCCCATTCGTCGAGCGGGTATTCCCAGGTCTTCAGGTTCGGCCCGGCGATGCCGGCGCTGGTGACGAGGATGTCGACGTTGCCATGGCGCTGCTCCAGCTCGGCGGCGGCGGCATTCACCGCCTTGGCATCGGTCACGTCGATCGCAAGCCCGCTCGCAGCCGGCCCGATCGCCGCCGCCGCCTCATTGGCGAGCTTGCCGTCGAGATCCCAGATCGCGACCTTGGCGCCACTGGCAGCGAGACGTTCGGCAACGGCACGGCCGATACCCTGCGCGCCGCCGGTGATGATGGCGACCCTGCCGTTCAAATCGATTTGATTCATTGAAATCACGCCCCTCCCTGGAACTATGCGCGGACTTTAGCGCAAAGCCATCCGCCGCAAAGTCGCGGTGGCTCAAGGGAGGGTTGCGTCAGGCAGGCTGCTCAGCGCGCATTGCGGAAGGCGCTTGGGCTGAACACGGTGCGCAGCAGGATGCCGAGGTCGAGCCAGAACGACCAGTTGTCGATGTACCAGTGGTCATAGGCGATGCGCCGGGCCATCTTCTCGTCGGTGTCGGTCTCGCCGCGCAGGCCGTTGACCTGGGCCCAGCCGGTGATGCCCGGTTTGACGTTGTGGCGCCGCGCATAGAGCGCGATCTTGCGCTGGAACTCCCGGTCATGGGCGAGGGCGTGCGGGCGCGGACCGACCAGCGACATCTGCCCGGCGATCACGTTCAGGAGCTGCGGAAGCTCGTCGAGATTGTAGCGCCGCAGGAAACCGCCGATTCGTGTGATGCGCGGATCGTTGCGCGTCGCCTGCTTGACCACTTCGCCATCGTCCGTCGTCGTCATCGTGCGGAACTTGAAGATTCGGAAGGGCTCCTGGTTGAAGCCGTAGCGGCGCTGCAGGAACAGCACCGGGCCCTTCGAGTCGAGCTTGATCGCGATCGCGACGAGCAGCAGAACCGGCAGGCTCAGCATGAGGATCGCGCTCGCGGCGAAGACGTCGAAGACGCGCTTGAACAGGATCTGGGCGAAGGACAGGGCCGGGCGCGTCAGCCTGAGCGAGGCGAGCGAGCCGATCCGCACGATATGCGGATTGTCGAACCGGTCCATGACGCGCTCCGGCGTCAGGTGGATCGCCACCGGCAAGTTCATGAAGGCGTCGATGCAGGCGTCGATCGTCTCCTGATCCGACCAGGGCAGGGCGATGAAGACGGCGTCAGGCTTGAGATCACGGGCCCTGGCCGAGGCCGTGGCGAGGTCGGCGGCGAGAGCCGCGGCGGGATCGTTGATCCGGCGCGAATCATTGCTGCGCAGGAAGGCGACATCGACGATAGAGAAGCCGATGTTCCAGGGCTGGTGGCGCGAGACGAAGGACATCACCTCGCTCTCGCGGCCGATCAGGAAGACCCGCTCGGAGGTGATCCTGCCGGTCTTCGAGGCCATCGAGATGGTGCGCACGATCGCCGAGCGGGCGAGCGCGATCAGCGGCACGCCGGCGACATAGGTGACGAGGACGACGGCGCGCGAATACTGGTCGTTGACCTTGGCCATGAAGACGATGGCGACGAAGGCGATCATCGCCAGGTTCCAGACCGTGAAGGCCGAGGTGATCTGGCCCTTGGTCGAGAGGTAGTTCTCCAGCCGGTAGCGACCACGCATCAGATTGGTGAAGACGAAGATCGCAGCGATCATCGAGGCGAGCTCGACGGTGACCTTGTCGTTGCCGAGATGGCGATAGGCGACGAAGTGATAGACGATCGAGGTGCCGCCGACCACGGTCAGGACGGTCACCGCATCGACCAGCGCGGTGATCAGGCCGATCCAGTGGCGCAGCACATTGGCGCGCTGGTCGGCTGCCGTAGTGACTTCATAGTTCAGATCGTTGACGCTCATCATGCCGCGCTCGCTCGGTCATGGGCAGTCCGGATTCGGCACAGGGGATGCGCCGAAAGGCCGCCTCACCCGTCGAGGTGGCAAGGGCGATGCCGTAGAGGCATGAAGCTCGTTTCGCGGAAAATGCGCTGAAATCAGCCCGATCGAGTCAGTTTCAAATGGAGCTTGACCGAAGGCGTCCCATTACGGAACAACCCGCGGGACAGCGGGGCAGCGGAGCGACAAGACCCTCTCTCCGATCAGGGAAAGACAGCGTTCATCCTATGGCGGGGTTTCGCTTGACCCTGGCAAGAAACGCAACGAAGACAACAGCCTACGCCGTCAGCATGGCGACGTGTGCGCCAGCAGCGATCGAGATGAACGTCGTTCTCTTCCAATCTTCGCAGCGACGGGCCGCCCATTCCGCCCCGCCCGAACCGCCGCGCCGCGACATCGCCGGCGTTCCGGTGGCAGCGCTGACGCACGACGAGGCGCTCGCACTGGTCGGCCATGCTTTCGATGGCGGCGGCCATCTGCATCTGGCCTACTGCAACGCCAATCTCGTCAATATCGCCGCGCGCGATGCCGGCTTGCGCGAGCTTCTCGCCGGCTTCCTGGTCCTGCCCGACGGGATCGGCGTCGATATCGCCTCGCGCCTGCTCTACGGCACGACATTCCCCGCCAATCTCAACGGCACCGACTTCACGCCGGCGATCCTCGCCGCCTACAGGCGGCCGCTCTCGGTGATGCTGCTCGGCGGCAAGCCGGGCGTCGCCGAGCGCGCTGCTGCGAGGCTGCGCGCCGACTACCCGCAGCATCGCTTCGCAGTGCTGAGCCATGGCTATTTCGAAGCGGAAACGGAGACCGCCCTGCTGGCGCGGCTCGCGCACGCTCGGCCCGATCTGCTGCTGGTCGCCTTCGGCAATCCGCGGCAGGAGCAGTGGATCGCCGACCGGATCGATGCCCGCCACTGCGCGGTCGCGGCCGGGATCGGCGCACTGTTCGACTTCCTCGCCGGCGAGGTGGCACGGGCGCCGGAAACAGTGCGCGCCCTGCGGCTGGAATGGATCTATCGGCTCTGGCTCGAGCCGCGCCGGCTCTGGCGGCGCTATGTCGTCGGCAATCCCGCCTTCCTGATGCGCGTGCTGCGCCAGAAGCTGGCAGGGCGCAGCGCCTGAGAGCGCCTAGGATTTCTTCCCGACGATGACGCCGAAGAGCGGGCCGGCGCCGATCATCACCAGGAAGACCCTGATGATGTGATGGGCCGCGACGAAGGCGACTTCCGTGTGCAGCGCCAGCGCGATCAGGCTCATCTCGGCGAGGCCGCCGGGCGAGTAGGCCAGGATCAGCGGCACCGGCTTGTAGCTCGAGACATGCGCCACCGCGAAGGCGAAGACCAGGGTCAGCACGACCAGGATCACGGTCGAGCCGAGCGAGAGCAGGAGGATGCGCAGGATCGCCTGCGGCGGGGTGCCGACGAAGCGGCAGCCGATGGTGACGCCGAGGATCAGCTGCGCCACGTTGACGATCTCGTAGGGCGGCACGGAATCGCTGAGTCCGACGAGGTGCACGACGGCCGAGACCAGCATCGGCCCGAGCAACTGCTTCGCCGGCAGCCGCAACGCATGGGCGAGCATCACACCGGCGATCGCGCTGGCGACCAGCCAGAACCAGCCCAGCGCCGAGGTCTGGAACATCGACGGGCCCTGGTTGCGGTTTATGCCGAGCGAGACACCTTCGAGCCATTGCACGATGAAGGGCAGCGTCATCACCACCAGCAGGATGCGGGCGGAATGGATCAGCGCGATGGTGCGGGCATCGCCGCCCTTCTCCTCACCGGTGATCACCATCTCGACGAGGCCGCCCGGCATGCCGGAGAAGAAGGCGGTGACGGGATCGTAGCCGGCGACGCGGCGGAAATAGGTGACGCAGCACAGGCCGCAGGCGACCATGAACAGCACGAGCCCGCCGAGCGTCGGCAGCCAGTTCGGCATCTGCGCGACGATCTCCGGCTTGAAGCCCGAGCCCAGCAGCACGCCAATCACCGCCGACATCGGCGGGCGGATCACTGATGGCGCTGCCACCGGCGTGCGGGCGATCGCAGCCGCAGTGCAGAACACCATCGAGCCCAGCATCCAGGGCAGCGGCAGGCGGTAATAGGCGAAGAGCCAGCCACCGAGCGTGCCGAGCGCGAGGGCGAACAGGAAACGGCGCCAGGGAAAGCGGCGCGGCGACAATTCGCTGATGCCGTTGACCGCATCCCTCAGCAGATCCCGCATCGCCCCGATCATCTCCCTGAGACGCATACGCATGGCACCGTCACGGCGCTGCTATACGCCATCCGCATGGCGATGACAGGGCGTTGTCGGCATGACGCCTTTGCCCTCTTGGCGGAGCGGACGGATGTGGCGGCAACCCCGCCATGCTCGCAAGCCACTGACGAACGGGCGGAAAACCAGCGAGAGTGGAGTCCTGCAGATATCTGATAGGCCGTCGGCGTCTTCCGCCCGGCTCGGGGCAGCCATGAGCGAAGACCGCCTTTCGGAAGCGACCGGTCGCGGCAGCGAAGGCATAGGCGTGGCCGAAGCGTTGCCTGTTTCGCGTGACGAGGACGGCAGTTCGGCAGAGCCTCCCGAATCGCGCCGGCCTGATCGACCGTTGCCGCCGGTTCTCTCCACTCCGTCTCGCGAGGGCTGGCTCGCGACCCGCCGCAATCGCGCCGGCCTGTGGTGGCGCAGGGCGAGCCCCAACCTGCGCGGCACCGTCTACATGATCACCGCGCTGCTGGTTTACGCGGTGATGGTCGGCGCCTTCAAACATTTGGGCACGGCGATCCCGCTGGTCGAGACGTTGATGATCCGTCAGATCATCATGAGCGCCGTGATCGTCGCCATTGCCGGCCGCAGCCTGAAGCAGGCGCTGAAGACGGATCGGCCGGGCCTGCAGATCTTCCGTGGCCTGATCACGCTGGCCTCGATGCTCTGCGGTTTCAGCGCGCTCATCCACATTCCGCTGGCCCAGGCGACCTCGATCAGCTTCAGCCAGGTGCTGTTCGTCACCGTCGCCGCCGTGCTGATATTGAAGGAGCGCGTCGACAGGGCGCGCTGGGTCGCGACCGTCCTCGGCTTTGCCGGCGTGCTGATCATGCTCAACCCGTCGGCCGATGGGTTGAACTTCTGGGCGCTGATGTCGCTTTGCGGCGCGCTGTTCGGCGCCGGCATCACCATCAGCGTGCGCATCCTCGGCACCAGCGAGCGGACCGAGACGATCCTGATCTATCAGGGCCTGGTGCTGATGGTCGTCCTCGCCTGGCCGGCCTGGGCGCTCTGGGTCTGGCCGACAGCCGAGCAATGGTTCTGGCTGGTGCTGCTCAGCCTGTTCGGCACCGCCGGGCAATGGCTGATCACCAAGGCCTATCAGGTCGGCGAGGCGTCGGCGCTGGCGCCGCTCGATTTCAGCCGCCTGATCCTGGCTGTTTTCACCGGCTTCGTCTTCTTCGCCGAGATCCCGACGCTGACGACGCTCATCGGTGCTGCCATCGTCATCGGCGCGACGCTCTACACCATGCGCCGCAATGCCCGCGGCCGGCTCGGCGCCGACCTGTCCACCCCGCCCTGACGCTGAAAGCCACGAGACGCCCATGACGCATCATCAGCTCGATGCCTCCCTCGCCACCTGCCATTGGGGCTATTTCGATGCCGGGCTGAAGCCGGTTCTGGAGATCGAGAGCGGCGACAGCGTCACCATCCGCACGGTCACAGGCGGCCCCGCCCATCTGCCGGAAGGCAACGCGACGATCCCACCGGAGATCCACGAGATCCATGAAAAGGCCGAGCGCATGGTGCCCGGCCATATTCTCACCGGCCCGATCGCGGTGAAGGGCGCCAGGCCCGGCCAGGTGCTGGAGGTGCAGATCAGGAGCGTCAGGCCGCGCACCGATTTCGGCTACACCATGTTCCGCCCGCTCGGCGGTACGCTGCCGGACGAATTCGATTATCACGCCTTCCGCTACATTCATCTCGACCTCGAGCGGAACGTCGCGAACCTGCCCTGGGGCATGGAATTGCCGCTTGCGCCCTTCTTCGGCGTGATGGGCACGGCGCCGCCGGCACATTGGGGCCGGGTGACCTCGCTGATCCCGCGCGCCTTCGGCGGCAATCTCGACAACAAGGAATTGGGCGCCGGCGCGACGCTCTATCTGCCGGTTTTTATCGAGGGGGCGCTGTTCTCCTGCGGCGACGGCCATGGCGCGCAAGGAGATGGCGAGGTCTGTATCACTGCGATCGAGACGGCGCTGGAAGGCACCTTCGAATTCCATCTGCGCGAGGATCTGTCCTTCGCCATGCCGCGCGGCGAGACGAAGACCCACCACATCACCATGGGCATCGATCCCGATCTCGATATTTGCGCTGAGAACGCGCTGCGCGAGATGATCGGCCTGATCACCTCGCGGACAAAGCTGACGCGGGACGAGGCCTATATGCTCTGCAGCCTCGCCGCCGATCTGCGCGTGACCCAGACGGTCAACGGCTCCAAGGGCATCCACTGCATGCTGCCGAAGAGCCTGGTGGCGTAACCATCCCGTCATGCTCGGGCTTGACCCGAGCATCTCAGGCCAGAGAGGCGTCAGTCGGCGCCCTATCGTCACGAGATTCTCGGATCTCGGCTTCGCTGCGCCCGAGAATGACGCTTGGTCTTACAGCATCGGCAGGCCGCGCGGTTTTGGCCCGCGCGGGAAGGCGGCGTCGAGCCGGGCGATATCGTCATCGCTGAGCTGAAGCCCGAGCGCGCCGGCATTGTCCTGCGCATGACCGGCCTTGGCCGCCTTCGGGATCGCGAAGACTGACGGATTGCGCGTCAGGAAGGCGAGCGCGACCTGGCGCGGGCTCGCGCCATGGGTGCTGGCGATCTCAGCCAGCAGCTCGCCCTGCGCCGAGCGATCCTCCGGAAAATCATCCTGCCCGAACGGGCTGTAGGCGGTGACGGCGACGCCGTTCTTCTCGCACCATGGGATCACCGCATGCTCGATCGCCCGCTCGCGCAGATGGTAGAGGACCTGGTTGCAGGCGACCTTGCCGGGGCCGGCGAGCTTCAGCGCCTCGTCGAGATCGGCAACGTCGAAATTGCTGACGCCCCAGGACAGGATCTTGCCCTCGGTCCTGAGGTTTTCGAACGCCGCGAAGGTCTCGGCCAGCGGATATGAGCCGCGCCAGTGCAGCAGGTAGCAGTCGAGCCGGTCTGTCCTGAGCCGTCGCAGTGACTGCTCGCAGGCCTTGCGGGTTCCGGCCTTGGAGGCGTTGTGCGGCAGCACCTTCGAGACCAGAAAGACCTCGTCGCGCCGTCCGGCGATCGCTTCGCCGGTGATCTCCTCGGCGCGGCCATCGCCATACATCTCGGCGCTGTCGATATGGGAGAGCCCGAGATCGAGCCCCCGCCGCAGCGCCGCGATTGCCTCGCTGCGCTGGGCGCGCTCGATGTTCCAGGTACCCTGACCGATCCGCGAGACCGCTGGACCACCCTTGCCGAAAGCCTGTGTCATTGCGCTCATCCTGTCGTTCAGCGGACCTCGACCTCATAACGGCCATGCCGGATTTCGCCGTCCGAGTAGCGCACGCGCACCGCGAAGCTGTCGCGGCCGCGATAATCGGGAGCGGAGGTGTATTCGAAGGCCAGCGCTTTCCCGACCTTGCCGTCGCAATGCTCGTAAGCGCCGGGGCCATAGACCGCTTTGGCCTTGCGCGTCAGCATCCGGACCGTGCCATGCTGCGGCTTCTGCGTCAGCACGGCGGTCGGCCGCTTCACCTGCCGGCAACGCCTGTCCATGGTCATGTAGGTCTGCTGCATGAAGGTGAGCTCGCCGGCGACGGCGCGGTCGATGCCGTCAGCGGCGGGGTCGCCCGAGGTCACGCAGCCACCGAGCGCACTGCAGAGCAGGATCAGGCCGAGCGTGGCGATTCCGGGAATTGGCATCGGACTTCCTTCGGCTCGCATGGCTTCACTTGCAGAATGTAGCAACATATCTACATTATGGGGCTGCAGGAGTGTGCGGATGCCGATGACCTTGTCCAGTCGAGAGTTCAATCAGGATGTCGGGCGAGCCAAGAAGGCTGCTCAGCGCGGTCCGGTCTTCATCACCGATCGCGGCCAGCCCTCACACGTCCTGCTGAGCGTTGCCGAATACCGCCGGCTCACCGGCAGGGGTTTGAGCCTGGCTGAGGCGATCGGCGACCCGGAGAGCGCCGATTTTGATTTCGACCCACCCAAGCTCGGCGACAAGATGGGCTTCAAACCGGTCGACTTCGAGTAATGTATCTGCTCGACACGAATGTGTTGTCTGAAATCCGGAAGGTTCACCGAGCGAACCCGACCGTTTGGGCCTGGTCGCAGGTCACGCCAGCAGATCTCCTTTACATCTCCGCTGTAAGCGTACTTGAGATCGAGCAGGGAGTCCTACTGGTGGAGCGTCGCGATTCGCAGCAGGGTCGACTCTTCAGCGACTGGCTGCGGAAGCGCATCCTGCCGCAGTTCGAGGGGCGAATTCTGGCCTTCGATACGGAGGCTGCTCTGCGTTGCGCCGCATTGCACATTCCCGATCCGCGCCCCGAACGCGATGCGATGATCGCGGCGACCGCCCAGGTGCATGCATTGACGGTCGTGACGCGCAATACCGCCGATTTCGCCCGGTCCGGTGTCGCCACCCTCAATCCCTGGCTCGCTTCTGCCTGATCAGACCGGCGGCGTGCCGTTGGCCGCCAGCACCTCGCCGGCGAGGTAGAGCGAGCCGCAGATCAGGATGCGCGGTGGCGCCGGCCAGCTCCGTGATGCGATCTCGCGCAGGGCCTGCTCGACCGAGCCTGCGACCTCCGCCTTCAAGCCCGCTTCGCGCGCCAGCGCCGCGACCTCTTCGGCCGAGCGCGCGGCAAGCTGGTTCTGAATCGAGACGGCGAAGAGGCCCTGCGCCAGCCCCTTGAAATGGCCGAGCGTGGCGCGCGCATCCTTGGTCGCGAGCAGGCCGGCGATCATCACGAGCGGCGCCGGGTTCTTCTCCTCGAGATCGGCCATCGCCTGGGCGAGCACGCGGCCGCCATCGGGATTATGGCCGCCATCGAGCCAGAGCTCGGCACCGGTCGGCGCGAGCTCGGCAAGCCTGCCGCGCGCCAGCCTCTGCAGGCGGGCCGGCCATTCGGCCTCGGTCATGCCGCGCTCGAAGGCGCTCGCCGGCAGGCCGCCATAGCCGGCGGCGCGCAGGGCCGCGATCGCGGTACCGGCATTGGTATGCTGATGGCGCCCGGCGAGACGCGGCAGCGGCAGGTCGAGCAGGCCGTCGCCGTCTTCATAGACCAGCCGCCCGCCATCCTCGTGGACGTTGAAATCCTGCATCCCGATCAGGATCTTCGAGGCGCCGACGCGTTCGGCCGCCGCTTCGAGTACGGCGGTCGGCTCCGGCTCCTGCGGGGCGATTACGGCGGGTGCGCCGCGCTTGAAGATGCCGGCCTTCTCCCCGGCGATCTTGGTGACGGTGTCGCCGAGATATTCGGAATGATCGAGTGAAACCGGCGTCACCACGGTGCAGGCGGGATGGTCGATCACGTTCGTCGCGTCAAAGCGCCCGCCGAGCCCGACTTCGAGCAGAACGACATCGGCCTTGTGCTCGGAGAAGAGCAGGAAGGCGGCGGCGTTGGTGATCTCGAAGAAGGTGATCGGCTCGCCGGCATTCACCCGCTCGCAGCGCTCCAGCGCCTCGACCAGCACAGCCTCGTCGACGAAGCGTCCGCCGCCGGGTTGTCCCAACCGGATGCGCTCATGGAAGCGGACCAGATGCGGCGAGGTATAGACGTGGACCGACAGGCCGGCCGCTTCGAGGATCGCCCGCATGAAGGCGATGGTCGAGCCCTTGCCGTTGGTGCCGGCGACATGGATCACCGGTGGCAGCTTCTTTTGCGGATCGCCCAGCCGTTCGAGCAGGCGCAAGATGCGTCCGAGCGAGAGGTCGATCAGTTTGGGATGCAGCGCGAGGAAGCGCGCCAGCAGGAGGTCGGATGTGCTCATGCGGGACCGGCTCCGGCCGGCAAGTTTATCAGACGGCGGTAGCCGGCAGCGGCTCGGGTTCGGGGGCGACGGCGGCCGGCAGCTTCTGCTTGGTCAGGAGTCGGCCGAGCCGCGCCAGCGTGGCCGGGATTTGGTGGCGGTGGACGACCATGTCGACCATGCCGTGGTCCTTGAGATATTCCGAGCGCTGGAAGCCCTCGGGCAGCTTCTCGCGGATCGTCTGCTCGATCACGCGGGGCCCGGCGAAGCCGATCAGCGCGCCCGGCTCAGCGATCTGGACATCACCCAGCATCGCATAGGAGGCGGTGACGCCGCCGGTGGTCGGGTTGGTCAGTACGACGAAATAGGGCAGGCCAGCCTTGCGCAGCATCCGGGTCGCGACCGTGGTGCGCGGCAACTGCATCAACGAGAGGATGCCCTCCTGCATGCGCGCTCCACCCGAGGCGGCGAAGACGACATAGGGGGTCTTCTTCTCCAGCGCCGTCTCGGCGCCCTTGATGAAGGCCTCGCCGGCAGCCATGCCGAGCGAACCGCCCATGAAGTGGAAATCCTGCACCGCGATCGTCATCGGCAGGCCCTGGACGCGGCCATAGCCGACCTTGAAGGCGTCGGTCGCGCCGGTCTTGGCGCGGGCGTCCTTGAGCCGATCGACATAGCGCTTCTCGTCGCGGAACTTCAGCGGGTCGGTCACCGCCTCCGGAAGCGGCACGTCGAGCCATTTGCCTTCGTCGAAGGTCAGCCGCAAACGGTCCTGCGCGGTGACGCGCATATGGTGGTCGGAGCCGGGAATGACGAAGCCATTGGCCTCGACATCCTTATGGAAGACCATCTGCCCGGAATCCGGGCACTTGATCCAGAGGTTCTCAGGGGTCTCGCGCTTGAACAGCGTCTTGATGCGCGGACGGACGACTTCGGAAATCCAGTTCATCGGATCATCCTTGAATTGCGGAGCCGCGAATGGCTCAGGCCGCGGCCGAGCACGATGCCGAAAAGTGCGAAGCGGTTTTCGGACGACATCATGCTCTCACTAAAGTTGGAGAGACGGATTCACGTCTCAGGCTGAAAGAGCCTGAGACGATCCGGCTCTCACGACCGAGCGGACGCCAGCCGCGAGCTCGGCGACCAGCGAGGTGACAGCCGAAACCGTCTTTTCCGTGGCCTTGCCGTCGGCATCGAGCGAGAGCCGGACACGCTCGACCAGGGCCGAGCCGACGACCACCCCGTCGGCATCCTTGGCGATCGCGATCGCATCCGCCGGCGTCTTGACGCCGAAGCCGACCGCGACCGGCAGCTTCGTATGCTGCTTGATCCGGCCGACCGCCGCGCCGACCGCGTCATAATTCGCGATCGCGCCACCGGTCACGCCGGTCATCGAGACATAGTAGACGAAGCCGGAGGTGTTCTGCAGCACGCGCGGCAGGCGCTTGTCGTCGGTGGTCGGCGTCGCCAGGCGGATGAAGCTCACGCCCGCGGCGAGCGCCGGCAGGCAGAGTTCTTCGTCTTCCTCCGGCGGCAGGTCGACGACGATCAGCCCGTCGATCCCGGCGGTGCGAGCGTCCTTGAGGAAGGCGTCGACGCCATAGGCCCAGATCGGGTTGTAGTAACCCATCAGCACGATCGGCGTGTCGTTCCCGGCCTTGCGGAAGGCCGCGACCATGGCGAGCGTCTTGCGTAGCGTCTGCCCGGCCTTGAGGGCGCGCTGGCCGGCAAGCTGGACCGGCACACCGTCGGCCATCGGGTCGGTGAAAGGCACGCCGAGCTCGATGATGTCGGCCCCGGCTGCGGGCAAGGCGTTCAGGATCGCGCTACCGGTGTCGAAATCGGGGTCTCCGGCAGTGACATAGGTCACGAGCGCTGCCCGGCCATCCCTGGCGCAGGCGGCAAAGCGGGCTTCGATGCGGGCTTGTCCGGTCTCAGTCATGCCGGAGCGGTTAGCATGGCCGCGCTCGGCTGGCGAGAGGGCGCCGGTTCAGCCCGGGACAGCCAGCGCGGCGCGGTAGCTGCCGAAATACTTCATGCCGGTGTCGCACATCACGCTGACCACCGTCGCGCTGGGACCGAGCCTCTCGGCAAGCTTCAGGGCACCAATGACGTTCGCGCCGGTGGAGAGCCCCGCGAATAGTCCCTCCTCGCGCGCCAGCCGGAGCGCCATCGCCTGCGCCTCCTGCGTTGAGACCCGCTCGATCGCGTCGGCGACATCATCCTGCCAGAGCGGTACGACGAAGCCGGCGCCGATCCCGTCGATCTTGTGCGCGCCAGGCACGCCGCCGGAGAGCACCGGCGATTCCGCCGGCTCGACCGCGGTGATGCGGATGGTTTCCTTTCGGGCCCGCAGGCCGGCGGCGATGCCGCGCAGCGAGGCGGCGGTGCCGACGCTCTGGACGAAGCCGTCGATGACGCCTCTCGTCTGCTCCCAGATCTCCGCTGCCATCACCTCATAGGCGGAAAGCTGGTCGCGGTTCTTCATCTGGTCGGTCCAGAAAGCGCCGGTTTCCCCGGCGATCGCGCCGGCTGTCGCGATCATGTCGCGGGTCAGCTTCCCGGTCATCTTGCCGCTCTCGCTCGGGAGGATCGTCAGCTTCGCCCCGAGGATCGCCATATGGTCGAGTTTTTCGCGGGCGAAGGCGTCGGAGGTGACGATATGGAGCGGGTAGCGCTTCACCGCGCAGACCAGCGCCAGCGAGACCCCGGTGCTGCCGCCGGTGTATTCGACCATCGCGCCGCCGGGCTTTAGCCGCCCATCCGCTTCGGCCGCATCGATCATGGCGAGCGCCATCCGGTCCTTCATGCTCCCGGTCGGGTTCTCGCTTTCGAGCTTGAGCAGGATGCGGGCGCCATTGGCGGGCACGACATGGCGCAGCGGCACGAGCGAAGTGTTGCCGATGCGGTCGAGGATGGTCTTCTGGGTCATCGGCGGTCCTTCAATGCGAGGGCTTTTCGCCTTCTCGCCCGAAAGCCGCATCCGGTCAGGTCCGAAATCCGGACCGCCCTCAGGCGAACTTCGCCCCGCGTTCCGTCAGCAGCGCCCGCAGTACCGAGCGGTGGCAATGCGCCTCGTCCTCGCAATAGCAACCGACCGAGAAATCGGCACCATGCGACAGGGTCGCGAGCAGGTCGAGCGCATGGCGCGGCGCAGGTTCGGCCATCTCGGCCTTGAAGGCGCGGGTGAAGCCGGCCCAGTCCTTCTCGCTCTCGGCGGCCTTGGCCTGCGCCATCAGTTCCGGCGTCGGCGACAGCACCGGGAACCAGACGTCGAACCAGTTCTCGCTGGCATAGCGCTCCTTCGGCACGCCGCGCGGCACGCGCCGGACTGTGCCGATACGCGTGCCCTCGCCGGGATCGCGCTCGCTGCCGAGACGGACGATGCGGGCGCTCATGCGCTGGCCCTTTCATCACTGCGCGCCGGCGCGACGCCGGCGAAGAGATAGCGCTCGAACCAGTCGGGAAAGGCCCGGGTCAACTCGCGTGGCCCCGAGAGGGCAAGCCCGAGCCGGTTGCTTCCGGAAAAGCTGACATCGCCGCGCCACCAGGCGACCAGCGCGGGGAGCGGGCCGCGCAAGGTGAGCGCTTCAGGAAAGCCCGGATTCTGGCTGCAGAACGAGGCTTCCGCGCGCTTGAGCAGCAGAAAGCGCAGCGG
This sequence comes from Allobosea sp. Tri-44, assembly GCF_004123845.1. GTDB lineage: Bacteria > Pseudomonadota > Alphaproteobacteria > Rhizobiales > Beijerinckiaceae > Allobosea. The sequence continues at coordinate 25,789 of NZ_NBDP01000040.1, forward strand.
ATGGCCGGCGATCTCGAAGCGGACGACCAGCGGCTCGTCCGGTAGCGCTGCGAAGCGCACGCGCCGCTGCATGTCGGTCAGAACCGGCTCGAGATCCAGGTCTTCGGCGTCGGGATGGCGCGGCAGCCAGCGCTGGCCCCAGACGCCCATCGCCTTGACCAACTCGGCGAGCTCCAGCCCGGCTTCGGTCAGCGCGTAGTCGGGACCGGCGGCCCCGTCGCTGCGACGAAGCGCACCGGCGGCGACCAGCGCCTGCAATCGCTCAGACAGCATGGTCTTGGATATCCGCGGGATGCCGCGCCGGATATCGTTGAAACGGCCCGCGCCGCACAGGATCTCGCGGACGATCAGCAGCGTCCAGCGCCCGCCGAGCATCTCATGGGCGCGCGCCATCGCGCAGAACTGGCCATAGCTGGTCATGGCGCCAGCCTAGCATGGGCCAGGCATCGATGCGGTCCGAAATCCGGACCGCACTTGCGTTGCGATGGGCAATGGCCATAAATGTAGTGATATCACTACTTTCGGAGGCCGCCATGGTGAAGACGGTTTCGGCCGCTGAGGCCAACCGCGAATTCTCGAAGCTGATGAAGCTCGCCGAGAGCGGCGAGCGCGTCGTCGTGACTTCGCGCGGCCAGCCGAAAGTGCAGATTACACGCGTCGAGGAGGCCGACTCCGAGAAGGCGCAGCGGCGCGAGGCGTTCGACCGGCTGACGGAGCGGCTGAACTCTCAGCCTGCCCAAAACCTGCCGCGCCTGACCCGCGACGACTTCTACGATTGAAGCGATGCAAGTCGGCTTCGACACCAACATCCTGATCTATGCCGAAGGCTTCAATGATCAGCCGCGCGTCACGCAGGCCCGGCAGATCAGGAAGGCGCTGGGCGAAGATCGCATCGTGCTGCCATCGCAGGTGATCGGCGAACTTTTCAATGCCCTGACACGCAAGCTCGGCGTCCCCCGCGCTCGTGCCAAGGACATCTGCCTGGAATGGCGCGCCACCGCCGGTTTTCGGCTGGTCGATGCCGCCTGTTGGGACGGCGCGCTCGAACTCGCCGCCAATCACGGTCTGCAATTCTGGGATGCGCTCATCCTCGTCACGGCCGCGGAGGCCGGCTGCGCCCTGCTTCTGTCGGAGGACATGCAGAACGGTTTCGTCCACCGCGGCGTGACGGTCGCCAACCCCTTCGCCGAGTCGCTGCATCCGCTCCTGGTGGACGCGTTGCGGCATCGCGGCTGAGCCCGGTTTACTTCTCGATCCGCCAGACCGTGCGCAGCGCGGCGCTGACAGTGACCTCGCCCGGCTCGACCTGGATCGGCGCTGCGCCCGCCGCCATGCGATAGGCCCGCGTATCGCCCATCGGCCGCACCGGCGGCTCGGCCTCGGCCTCGACGATCGAGACGAGCTCGCCGACCTTGACGCCGAGGCGCTTGGCATAGATCTCGGCGCGGGCGCGCGCCGCTTCCGCCGCCTTGTCGCGGGCCTGGTCCTTGGCCTTGTCCTCGTCGACGAGGCCGAAGCTGATGCCGGACATGTCGTTGGCTCCGGCAGCGACGAGGGCGTCGATCAGCGGGCCGGCCTTGGCGAGGTCGCGCACGATCACGGTGATGCCGGTGCGGGCCTCGTAGCCGTCGATCTTGGGAGCGCGTGCCTGCGGCGAGGAGGAGGCCGAAGGCTGCGTCATCCGCGGCGTCAGCGCGATCTGCGAGGTCGAAAGATCGCCCTGGGCGACGCCGGCGGCTTTCACCGCCTCGATCAGCCTGGCCAGCGCAGGGGTGTTCTTCGACAGCGCTTCCGCGGCGGTCTTGCCCTCGCTGACCACGCCGGCCTGGACGGTGGCGAGATCGGGCTTCACCCTGACTTCGCCGGTGGTCTGGATCACGATGCCTTCCGCCGGTGCGAGCGGGCCCACGGTCTGGGCGTGCACGGGAGCGGAGAGCGCCGCGAGCGCGGCAATGATGAGGGCCTTCTTGGTCTTCGTCATGATCGTCCTTCGCTGACGGATATCCGCAGAAGCAAGCATCGCTCCTGCGGCGCGACCATGCGCAACCTATTGGGGCAGCATCAGGACGATGCGTGTCAGCGCGCCGCCAGAATCTCCGCCACCTGCGGGATGTCCTTGTCGCCGCGGCCGGAGAGATTGACGACCATCAGGTGGTCTTTCGGCTTTTTCGGGGCGAGTTCGGCGACCCTGGCGAGCGCATGCGCCGATTCCAGCGCCGGGATGATGCCTTCGAGTTTCGAGATCAGCTGGAAGGCTTCGAGCGCTTCCTCGTCCGTCGCCGAGAGATAGGTGGCGCGGCCGGTCTCGTGCAGCCAGGAATGCTCCGGGCCGATGCCGGGATAGTCGAGCCCGGCCGAGATCGAATGGGCGTCGTTGATCTGCCCGTCCTCGTCCATCAGCAGATAGGTGCGGTTGCCGTGCAGCACGCCGGGGCGCCCGCCGGTCAGCGAGGCCGCGTGCAGGCCGGACGGGATGCCGTGGCCGGCGGCCTCGACGCCGTAGATCTCGACACTCTTGTCGTCGAGGAAGGGGTGGAACAGCCCCATCGCGTTGGAGCCGCCGCCGATGCAGGCGACGAGCGAATCCGGCAGGCGGCCCTCGAGCTCCTGCATCTGCACGCGCGTCTCGTTGCCGATGACGCATTGGAAGTCGCGCACCATCGCCGGATAGGGATGCGGTCCGGCGACCGTGCCGATGCAGTAGAAGGTCGACGCGACATTGGTCACCCAGTCGCGCAGAGCCTCGTTCATCGCGTCCTTCAGCGTCTTGGTGCCGGATTCGACCGGCACCACCGTCGCCCCCAGCATCTGCATGCGGAAGACGTTCGGCGCCTGCCGGGCGACGTCGACCGCGCCCATGTAGACGATGCATTCGAGGCCGTAGCGGGCGCAGAGCGTCGCGGTCGCGACGCCGTGCTGGCCGGCGCCGGTCTCGGCGATGATCCGCTTCTTGCCCATGCGCCGAGCGAGCAGGATCTGGCCGAGCACATTGTTCACCTTGTGCGAGCCGGTGTGGTTCAGTTCCTCGCGCTTCAGGTAGATCTTGGCGCCGCCCGATAGGCCGGAGGCCGTCGCCAAACTACGAAAGTGCTCGGTCAGGCGCTCGGCGAAATAGAGCGGCGAGGGCCGACCGACATAGTGCTTCAACCCGCTCGTCATCTCGGCGTGATAGGCGGGGTCGGCCTTGGCGGCGGTGTAAGCGGCCTCCAGCTCGAGGATCAGCGGCATCAGCGTCTCGGCGACGAAGCGGCCGCCGAACTGGCCGAAGCGGCCATTCTCGTCCGGCCCGTTCCGGAAGCTGTTGCGTGCGTGCGGCGCGTTCATGCCTGGCCTGCCTTCTTCAACTGTGCAGCCGCCGAGCGGGCGGCCCTGACGAATTTCGCGATCTTCTCGACATCCTTGATGCCCGGCGCGCTTTCGACCCCGGAGGAGACGTCGACGCCGGCCGGCCGGGTGATGCGGATGGCGTCTACGACATTTGCCGGATCGAGCCCGCCCGATAGCATGAAGCGGAAAGCCGGGTCGAGGCCGGCGAGCAAGCCCCAATCGAACGGCCTTCCGTGCCCGCCCGGGTATGCGGCGTCCTTCGGCGGCTTGGCGTCGAGCAGGATGGCGTCGGCGACGCCGTGATACAGCGCGAGCTGGTCGAGATCGGCAGCATTGGCGACGCCGAGCGCCTTCATCACCGGCAGGTCGGTCGCAGCCTTGATCGCGGCGACCTGCTCCGGTGTCTCCTTGCCATGCAATTGCAGCCAGTTCGGCCGGACGATCTGCGCTAGCTCAGCCGCCTGCTGCGGCGTGAAGTCGACGACCAGCGCGACGATCCCGGTCCTGCCGCGTGCCTGGGCGGCGAGCTCGGCCGCGTGCTCCGGCGTGACGTAGCGCGGGCTCTTCGGATGAAAGTTGAGGCCGATCATGTCGGCGCCGGCGGCGAGCGCCGCCTCCAGCGTCTCCGGGGTCGAGAGGCCGCAGATCTTGATGGGAAAGGCGTCGTCGCGTGTCATGCGGGCGCTCTAGCACATAGCCCTTCCTGCCGCACTCGTGACATGATGCCGATCGAAACCGGCAATGCGGGGCGAGAGCGGGCGACGAATGGGGCGGCGTTTCTTTGCAGGTCTGGCGGCGCTTCTGCTGACGGCCGGCCTCATTGCGCTCGGCGTCTACATGTGGAGCCAGCCCCGGACGCTGAAGCTCGCTGTCGGCCCGCTCGGCTCCGACGATGCCAGGCTCGCCGCCGCCCTCGTCCAGGGCCTCAGCCGCGAGAAGAAGCCGGTGCGCCTGCGTCTCGTCCTGACCGAGGGCTCGGCCGAGAGCGCGCTGAAGATCGACGCCGGCAAGGTCGACCTCGCCATCGTCCGCCCCGATGTCGCCCTGCCGGCCAAGGCCGATACGGCGCTGATCACGCGCCGCTCCTTCCCCTTCTTCATCGGCTCGAAGGATCTCGGCACCGACCGCATCTCGGGTCTGCGCGGCAAGCGCATCGGCGTGGTGCGCGCGCCATCAGGCAATCTCGACCTCTTGAAGTTGGTGCTTTCGCAATACGAGGTCTCGCCGGAGGCGGTGACCGTCGTCCCGCTCGGACCCGAGGACGTCTCCGCCGCCATCGCCGATGGCCATATCGATGTGCTCTTCGCCGTCAATGTGCTGAACGCCCGTGTCGTCACCGAGGTGGGCACGCGTCTGCACCGGGCCTTCGGCGAGAGCCCGACCATCATCCCGATCCGCGAGGCCGACGCGCTCGCCGCCCGCAATCGCGCGATCGAGAGCGGCGAGATCATCCGCGGCGCGCTCGGCGGTGATCCACCGCTGCCGGCCGAGAACCTGCCGAGCATCTCGATCACTTCGCGCCTGATGGCAGCGCAATCGCTGGATGACGCCCGGGTCGGAGAGCTCGTCGGCGCGATCCTGTCGCTGCGCGTCACGCTTGCGACCGAGCTGCCGGCGATCCAGGGGCTGGAGGCGCCCGAGACCGACAAGGATGCGCCGCTCGCGGTGCATTCCGGCGCCGCCGCCTTCATCGACGGCGAGCAGGAGACCTTCTTCGAGCGCTATGGCGACTGGTTCTATCTCGGCGTGATGGCGCTCTCGCTGGTCGGCTCCGGCGCGGCCGGCCTGTTCGGTGTCGAGAGCGTAGCGCGCCGCAAGCGCGCAATGGCGGATCTGAGCCGCCTCATCGTCCTGCTCGGCGGGATGCGGACGGCGGTGGACGAGCCGGAACTGGCAGCGATGGAGCGCGAGGCCGACGCCGTCCTCGCCGGAGTTCTCGAAAGCTATGCGCGCGGCGACATCGATGCTGGCGGCATCGGCGCCTATCGCCTCGCCATGGATCAGCTCGGTCGCGCCGCGACCGAACGGCGCATCGTCCTGGCCGAAGCGGAAGCGGAGTGATCAGCTTTATTCCTGCCGCAAAGCCCGGTCATGCGGGTGACGCGGCCGCCCCGACAGCTCGAGACCCCCTGCATGACCTCCGTTCTCACTTCGCTCGCGCTCGGAACGCTGCTCGCGATCTCCGCCATCATGCCGCTTCAGGCCCAGGCTCCCGAAAACTGGCCGCAGGTGAAATGCGAGCGCTGGCGCACCGCCTATGACGAGGCGCTCAAGCGTTTCGGCAAGAAGGGGCTGGGCGAGGAGTTTCTCGCCCGCAACGAGGCCTTCATGGCCTCCGGCTGCCAGACGCCGCCCGATGTCTGCCCCCGCAGTGCCGAGGAGCTCAACTTCGCCAATGTCATGGTGATGGCGGGCATGAATGCCGGGGTGTCCTCGACCTTCATGCCTTTCGCCTGCCGGAAGTCGTGACCCGGCTCTAGAGCAGCGACATGTGCAGGCCGGTTCCGGCGAGGACGCCATCGGCGACGGCGAGCGCGACGCTGTGCCGGCCGGTCGCGGCATCGCCCGCCGCATAGACGCCGGTGACACTCGTCTGCTTCATGCCGTCGACGCGCAGCAGCGGGCCGAACGGGCCGTTATCGAAGGCGCAGCCCAGCTCCTCCGCGAGCGGGCTTGCCGGGCAGATGCCGGCGGCGACGAATAGCGCCTTGATCGGCGCCAGCCGGCCATCGGCGAGGCGCAGGCCCGCCATCGCCGTCCCCTCGCCTTCGGCGGCCACGATCGGAGCACGCTCGATCGCGACGCCGCGCCGCTCCAGCAGGGCGGTCGCCTCGGCGTCGGGCTCGGCCTCGCCGTTCAGGAACAGTGTGACCTCGCCCCAATCGGCGACGAGCGCCGCCTTCAGGGCCGAGAACGAGCCGCTCGCCAGCACGCCGAGCTTGCCGCCGCCGAGCTCGTAGCCATCGCAATAGGGACAGTGCAGCACGCTCTTGCCCCAACGCTCCTGCAGACCCGGGATTGCGGGCAACTCGTCGCGCACGCCGGTCGCCAGCAGCAGGCGCCGCGCCCGGTGCTGGTCGCCGCCGGAATCGGTGATGCTGAAACCATTCCCTTCGATTTTGGCATCGCTGGCTCGGGCGTCCTGCCAGGCGACGGTCGGATAGGCGAGGAGCTGCGCCTTCGCCTCGGCGACGATCGCTGCCGGTTCGCGCCCGTCCTGGCCGAGGAAGCCATGCGAATGGCTGGAGAAGCGGTTGCGCCGCCGGCCTTCGTCGATCACCAGAATGCTGCGACGCGCCCGCGCCAGCTGCAGCCCGGCGGAAAGGCCGGCGAAACTGCCACCGACGATGACGGCGTCATAAGGCATGGTGCTTGGCATGGATTTGTCTCCATTCATCGAAGCGGCGCTGAAATCCGCCGCGAGATCGGACAGCCGCACCCGGTCGAACCGGCTGGCGAGCAGCGCCCGGCCTCGACGAATGCCTCGCCCACAACGCGATGGACCTTGCCAAGCGCGACCGCGCGACCCCGCCACGCAGACTGGCTGAAACGCAGTTGCTCCGCTTCACGTAACTATAAATGTTGCATGATATGATGCCTGTCAAGCGCCTCCTGGCGAGCAGGCATCGCCCCATTGCGGTTGCCCAAACGCCATCAAGCGTTTATGTGCAGCGCAACGAATTCCAGATTCACTCAGACAGATGGCTGTGCCGGCCGGGGTCTCCCTGCCGGCTCGCGGTCATGAAACAAGGCCCCGACCGCATGTCCATGCGCAACATCGCCATCATCGCCCACGTCGACCATGGCAAGACCACGCTGGTCGACAAGCTGCTGCAGCAGTCCGGCACCTATCGCGACAACCAGCGCGTGATCGAGCGCGTGATGGATTCCAACGAGCTCGAGAAAGAGCGCGGCATCACCATCCTGGCCAAGGCCACTTCGGTGGTCTGGAAGGACACGCGCATCAACATCGTCGACACCCCCGGCCACGCCGATTTCGGCGGTGAGGTCGAGCGTATCCTCAACATGGTCGATAGCGCGATCGTGCTGGTCGACGCCGCCGAAGGCCCGATGCCGCAGACCAAGTTCGTGGTCTCGAAGGCGCTGAAGCTCGGGCTGAAGCCCATCGTCGCGATCAACAAGGTCGACAAGCCCGACGCCCGCGTCACCGAGGTGATCAACGAGGTCTTCGACCTCTTTGCCGCGCTCGACGCCACCGACGAGCAGCTCGATTTCCCGATCCTCTACGGTTCGGGCAAGCAGGGCTGGATGGCGCCGTCGCCGGAAGGTCCGCAGGATCAGGGCCTCGCCCCGATGTACGACCTGATCCTCAAGCATGTGCCGGAGCCGCGCATCGAGGAAGGCCCGTTCCGCATGCTTGGAACGCTGCTCGAGGCCAATCCCTATCTCGGCCGCATCATCACCGGTCGCGTCGTCTCGGGCTCGGCCAAGCCGAACCAGCAGATCAAGGTGCTGTCGGGCGACGGCTCTCTCGTAGAGAGCGGCCGCATCACCAAGATCCTCGCCTTCCGCGGCCTCGAGCGCACGCCGATCGAGGAAGCGATCCCGGGCGACATCGTCTCGATCGCCGGCCTGGTGAAGGGTTCGGTCGCCGACACCTTCTGCGACCCCAGTGTCGAGACCCCGATCAAGGCCCAGCCGATTGATCCGCCGACGGTGTCGATGACCTTCATGGTCAACGACTCGCCGCTCGCCGGCACGGAGGGCGACAAGGTCACCACCCGCGTCATCCGCGACCGCCTGTTCAAGGAGGCCGAGGGCAATGTCGCGCTGAAGATCGAGGAGGCCAAGGATAAGGACTCCTATATCGTCTCCGGCCGCGGCGAACTCCAGCTCGCCATCCTGATCGAGCAGATGCGCCGCGAGGGCTTCGAGCTCGGCGTCTCGCGTCCGCGCGTCGTGTTGAAGCGCGATGAGGCCGGCCAGCTGCTCGAGCCGATCGAGGAGGTCATCATCGACGTCGACGAGGAGCATTCCGGCGTCGTCGTGCAGAAGATGTCCGAGCGCAAGGCCGACATGCTGGAGATGCGCCCCTCAGGCGGCAATCGCCTGCGCCTTGTCTTCCACGCTCCGACCCGTGGCCTGATCGGCTATCAGGGCGAATTGCTGACCGACACGCGCGGCACCGCGATCATGAACCGGCTGTTCCATGACTATCTCCCCTACAAGGGCGAGATCGGCGGGCGCCGCAACGGCGTGCTGATCGCGATGGAGACCGGCGAGGCCGTCGCCTACGCGCTCTGGAACCTCGAAGACCGCGGCCCGATGATGATCGAGCCGGGCTGGAAGGTCTATCAGGGCATGATCGTCGGCGAGCACACCCGCGAGAACGATCTCGAGGTGAACGTGCTCAAGGGCAAGAAGCTCACCAACATCCGCACGACGTCGAAGGACGAGGCCGTGCGCCTGACGCCGCCGATCCGGATGACGCTGGAGCGCTCGCTCGCCTGGATCGACGATGACGAGCTCGTCGAGGTGACCCCGAAGTCGATCCGCTTGCGCAAGGGCATCCTCGACCCGAACGAGCGCAAGCGTTCGCAGAAGCAGAAGGCCGAGGTGGCCTGAGCTTGGCCGGGGCCGACGCCCCGGTCGATATCCTGCTGATCACCGGCCCGGCCGGGATCGGCAAGTCGACCCTGTGCTGGGAGATGGGCGATGTGCTGGCGGAGGCCGGCATCGCCCATGTTGCGATCGAGAGCGACGAGCTCGATCGGGTCTTTCCCAAACCCGGTGCGGAAGAGCTCGCCCCGCTGGCGCCCGGCGCCCGCGACGTCAGCCAGCTTAATCTCGCCGCGCTCTGGGGCACGTATCGCGCGCTTGGCCATACCCGCCTGATCATGTCGGGCGTGATGCTCCATCTCCGCTTCGACAAAAGCTGGATCCTCGCCGCGATCCCTGATGCGAAGATTACGGTCGTGCGCCTGCGCGCCGGAGATACGTGTCTGGTCGAACGGCTCGACCGCCGCGAGGCAGGCGCGGGCCGCGACGCCCAGATCGAGCGCTCGTTGCGGCAGGCGAAACGCATGGCGAGCGAGTCGGCGGACGGTTTCGTCATGATCGATACCGACGGCCGCACTCCGTCCGAGCTGGCGCTCGACGTGCTTGGCCAGGTCGGCTGGCTGGAAAGCCTTGGCTAACGAGGACGGGCTGTTCGGTCATCGCGGACCCGCCCTGCAACAGGCGCGATTGTCTCCCGCTTTCAGCTCTGCTCCCTTGCGCTCCGCTATCAAGGGGAAGGATGTCACCATGCAGTTCCGCAATCTCGGCCGCTCCGGCCTGCGCGTCTCGCTCGTCGGCCTCGGCTGCAACAATTTCGGCGGCCGGATCGAGCTCGATGCGGCGCGCAACGTCGTCGACGCCGCGATCGAGCACGGCATCACCCTCTTCGACACCGCCGACATCTACGGCAATCGCGGCGGCTCGGAGCTGGCGCTCGGCGAACTGCTCGGCGCCCGCCGCAAGGACATCGTGCTCGCCAGCAAGTTCGGCATGAACATGGACGAGGAGGGCGTGAAGAAGGGCGGCTCGCGCCGCTACATCATCGAGGCGGTCGAGGCCTCGCTGAAGCGAATGAAGACCGACTGGATCGACCTCTACCAGATCCATCGCCCCGATCCGCTGACCCCGATTGCCGAGACGTTGCGGGCGCTCGAGGACCTGATCCGCCAGGGCAAGATCCGCTATATCGGCTGCTCGAACCTGCCGTCCTGGCAGGTCGCCGACGCGCACTGGACGGCGAACACGCTCGGCATCGAGGGCTTCGCCTCGGCGCAGGACGAATACAGCCTGCTGGTCCGCGGTGCCGAGAAGGAGCTGATCCCGGCCATCGGCCATTTCGGCATGGGCCTGCTCCCCTATTTCCCGCTCGCCAACGGTCTCCTCACCGGCAAGTACCAGCGCGGCGCCCCGATGCCGGAGGGCGCCCGCATGACCCGCGAGGCGCAGCGCGCCGGCGAGGTGCTGACCGAGGCGAACTGGGCCAAGACAGAGAAGCTCGCGGCTTTCTGCGACACGCGCGGAAAAACGCTGCTCGAACTCGCCTTCTCCTGGCTGGCGGCCCAGCCGGTCGTCTCCAGCGTCATCGCGGGCGCGACGAAGCCCGAGCAGATCGCCGCTAACGTCAAGGCCGCCGACTGGACGCTAACGGCCGAAGAGCTGGCCGAGATCGACGCGATCACGAGCTGAAATCCGCCGCGAGAGCGCCTCAAAGAAGCCCAACGGCCAAGCGAGATCGTCAATCCAGCCTCCCTGCCCGTGCGACGGGGCAAGGAGGCTGTTGTCAAATCATCGCGCCTGGGGCTTCCTTGCGCCGACTGCGGCGGATAACGCTGGTTTCTTGATGCGTATCGTTCCTCTTCTGGCCCTGGCATTTTCGCTGCTCGCCCTGCCGGCGGTGGCGCAGGACAAGCCCGCTGCTGCGCCGCAGCCGGAGCCGATGCGCATCGTGCTGACGCGCAGCGCCGAGCCGTGCGAGTCTGATTGCCGCGAATGGCTCGCAGCCCAGGGCGCGATCACCAAGGACACGCTCGCTGAGTTGCGCCGTGCGATCGCCGAGCTCAACGGGCGCAAGCTGCCGGTGCTGGTCTACTCGACCGGCGGCACGGTCGAGATTGCGATCGCCATGGGCGAGCTCATCCGCAAGAGCGGCCTCGACATCGCCGTCGCCCGCACTGTCTTCAGCCAGCGCGATCCGGCCCGCGGCACGATCGACGAGCGCAACCCGCTCTGCGCCTCCGCCTGCACGCTCTTCCTCGCCGGAGGGCAACGCCGGATTATCCCGTCGCAATCGCGCATCGGCGTGCACCAGCAGACCATCGTCGAGACCGAGACGACGACGGTGCGCGACTACAAGATCGTGCGCGGGCGCAGGGAGCTGGTTGATGAGAGAACGGAGACGCGGACGGTCAAGCAGGAGCAGGCGACCGGCGAAATTGACGCCAAGATGAGACGCTATCTCGACACCATGGGTCTCGACCGCTCCTTCATTGAGGTGACGGTGTCGACGCCGGCCGACACGATGCGCTACCTCAAGCCCGAAGAAATGCTCGCGACCACGATCGCGACGGAGCTCGGCTCGGCCGCGCTCGCCTTTTCCAGCCTGCGGTCCGGGCTGGCGCCGGACGCGCCTGCCGGCCTGAACGCTGCGCCGGTGGTTCCTGCGACGCTCACCGCGCCGGCGACCCCGATCGGCTCGGTCGAGCTTGGTCCGCATCGCGGCGGTACCTTGCGGCTGGCGCTCGCCGTCGCCGAAGGGCGCTACCAGCAGACAGCGGCCCTGCAGTTCAATCTCTTCGTCGGCCAGGCGGCCCTGCCGACGCGGCTGCGCACGGTCACGGTCAGCCTGCCCGGAAGCCCGCTGATCGTCGCCTCGAACGATGAGGGGTCCGCACCCGAGGGGCCGATGACAGCCGAGATCCAGCGCGAGTTCATTTGCCGGCTGACGGATCGGAGCTCGGTCTTTCTGCGCGTCGATCCGCCGGCGGAGGACAGCGCCGCTTCGAGCTGGCAGCGTACCGGAACCGCCGCCGAGCTGCTGCGCCTGCCCTCGTTGCGGGCCGCGCTCTGCCGCTGACGCCTCGCTTGGGGGATGCCGAAATTCCCGTTTGGAACCAATTGGTTTCGGCGCGCGATGCCGAGCAAAAAAATGAGGTGCGCCCCTCAAATTTTGCGAGATGTCCGCTTGACAGTCCGCCGGCCAATGGGCTCACCTTCGCTCCCCGATGCGCCGACCCCAGAAGCGCGCAGGGACAGCAAGGGAGAGACGCCGTGTTGAGACGCCATTTTCTCGCCGTGAGCCTCGCGCTCGCGGCCTTCGGCAGCGCATATCCCGCTCTCGCCCAGAGCAAGGGCCCGGTGATCGGGGTCAGCTGGTCGAACTTCCAGGAGGAGCGCTGGAAGACCGACGAGGCCGCGATCAAGGCCGCGATCGAGAAGGTCGGCGGCACCTATCTCTCGGCCGACGCGCAGTCCTCGCCCGCCAAGCAGCTCACCGATGTCGAGAGTCTGATCGCGCGCGGCGCCAAGGCGCTGATCGTGCTGGCGCAGGATGCGCAGGCGATCCGCCCCGCCGTGCAGAAGGCGGTCGACGAAGGCATCGCGGTCGTCGGCTATGACCGCCTGATCGAAATCCCGCAGGCCTTCTATTTGACTTTCGACAATGTCGAGGTCGGCCGCATGATGGCGCGCGAGATCGTCAAGGCCAAGCCCGAGGGCAACTACGTCTTCATCAAGGGCTCGAGCTCGGACCCGAATGCCAACTTCCTGTTCCAGGGCTCGATCGAGGTGCTCAAATCCGCGATCGACGCCGGCAAGATCAAGAATGTCGGCGAGGCCTATACCGATGGCTGGCTGCCGGCCAACGCGCAGCGCAATATGGAGCAGATGCTGACGCGCAACGCCAACAAGGTCGACGCCGTCGTCGCCGCCAATGACGGCACTGCCGGCGGCGCCATCGCCGCCATGGCCGCGCAGGGCCTCGCCGGCTCGGTGCCGGTCTCTGGCCAGGACGCCGATCGCGCTGCCTTGAACCGTGTCGCGCTCGGAACCCAGACGGTGACGATCTGGAAGGATGCACGCGAGCTCGGGCGTAACGCCGCCGAGATCGCGATCAAGCTCGCCGGCGGCGCCAAGCTGACCGAGGTCTCCGGAGCAGCTGCCTGGGACCAGGGACCGAGCAAGGCCAAGATGACCGCGCTCTTCCTGAAGCCGGTGCCGGTGACGAAGGACAATCTCAACGCCGTCATCGAAGCCGGCTGGGCGCCGAAGGCCGCTGTCTGCCAGGGCGTCGCCGCCGGCAAGGTCAAGGCCTGTGACTGAACTCGCACCCGCGCCGGCCCAGCCGGCGCCGGAAGCGAAAAGCCTCGCCGACCATCTGCGCGCCATCGAGTTCGATGCGCGGATGGTCGGCATGATCGCCGCGCTGGCGGTGATCTGGCTCGGCTTCAACTGGCTCTCGGGCGGCGCCTTCCTGACGCCGCGCAATCTCTGGAACCTCTCGGTCCAGACCGCTTCGGTCGCGGTGATGGCCTGCGGCATGGTGCTGGTCATCGTCACCCGCAATATCGATCTCTCGGTCGGCTCCATGCTCGGCTTCGTCGGCATGGTGGTCGGGCTGGTGCAGGCGCGGTTGCTGCCCGATCTGATCGGTTTCGAGCACCCGGCGACCTGGCTGATCTCGATCGCGGCGGCGGTCGTTCTCGGCGGCGTGATCGGCCTGTTCCAGGGCGCGCTGATCGCCTATCTCGCCATCCCGTCCTTCATCGTCACGCTCGGCGGCCTGCTGGTCTGGCGCGGCAGCGCCTGGTGGGTGACCCAAGGCCAGACCATCGCGCCGATGGATTCGCGCTTCCGCCCGCTCGGCGGCGGCATCGAGGGCGCCATCGGCACCTCGGCCTCCTGGGCGATAGGCCTTGTCATCTGCGCCCTGATCGTTGCCGGCGTGGCCCTCGCACGGCGTCGGCGCAAGCGTTACGGCTTTGCCTTGCGTCCGCTCTGGGCCGAGCTCGCTCTCGCCGCGCTCGCCTGCGGCACGGTGATCGGCAGCGTGATGATCGCCAATGCCTATGCCTTGCCGGCCGGCATCGCCCGCCGTCTGACCGAGGCGCAAGGCGGTACCTGGCCCGATGGCGGGCTCGTCATCGGCCATGGCCTCGCCGTGCCGGTCCTGCTCGCACTCGCGGTCGGCGTCGCGATAACCTTCCTGACGACGCGTTTGCGCTTCGGCCGTTATGTCTTCGCCATCGGCGGCAATCCGGAAGCCGCGCAGCTCTCCGGCGTCAACACGCGAAAGGTGCTGATGCTGGTCTATGGGCTGATGGGTGCGCTTGTGGGCGTCGCCGCCTGCATCTCGACCGCCCGCCTCAACGCCGCGACCAATTCAGCCGGCCAGCTCGACGAGCTCTACGTCATCGCCGCGGCGGTGATCGGCGGCACCTCGCTCGCCGGCGGCGTCGGCACGATCGTCGGGGCCATGCTGGGGGCGCTGGTGATGCAGTCGCTGCAATCCGGCATGGTGCTGATCGGCGTCGACACCCCGCTGCAGAACATCGTCGTCGGCCTCGTGCTCGTCCTCGCCGTCTGGCTCGACGGGCTCTACCGCAAGCGGCTCGGCTGAGGAGGGCGCCATGGACATGACCACCCCCCTCGTCGAGATGCGCGAGATCTCGATCGCCTTCGGTGGCATCAAGGCGGTCGACCATGCCAGCGTCGATCTCCATGCCGGCGAGGTCGTCGGCTTGCTCGGCCATAACGGTGCCGGCAAGTCGACGCTGATCAAGATCCTCTCGGGGGCTTATCGCGCCGATGCCGGCGAGATCAGGATCGCCGGCGAGTCGGTCGCAATCTCATCGCCACGCGATGCCAAGCGCCACGGCATCGAGACGATCTACCAGACGCTCGCGCTCGCCGACAATGTCGACGCCGCCGCCAACATCTTCCTCGGCCGCGAGCTTTTGACGTCGTGGGGCACGCTCGACGACAGTGCGATGGAATCCGAGACCCGCAAGGTGATGGGCCGGCTCAACCCGCATTTCCGCCGCTTCAAGGAGCCGGTGAAGGCGCTCTCCGGCGGCCAGCGCCAGTCGGTCGCGATCGCCCGCGCGATCTACTTCAATGCGCGCGTGCTGATCATGGACGAGCCGACAGCAGCACTCGGCCCGGCCGAGACCAGGCAGGTCGCTGACCTCATCCTCGAATTGAAGAAGCAGGGCATCGGCATCTTCCTGATCAGCCACGACCTGCACGATGTCTTCGATCTCGCCGACCGCCTCAGCGTGATGAAGAACGGCAAGGTGGTCGGCACCGCCCATGTCCGCGACGTCACGCAGGACGAGGTGCTCGGCATGATCATCTCGGGCAAATGCCCGCCCGGCGCCGTTGCCGGGCCGGGGGCGCTGCGGAGCTAGGATCGTGTGGCCGGGTCCGCGGACTGCGCGGACCCGGCCGATCGTTCAGGCCGTGGCATGCGGCTCGTGCCGGTAGTCCCAGACCGCCCAGGCCGAGACGGCTGCCGTCAGCAGGCCGAGCGTCAGATGCGTCCAGAACGCGGCGAAGTTGCCGGTGAAGCCGAGCATCCAGGGCGCGGCGATCAGCCAGAGGCCGAGCGCCAGGTTCACCCATTCCTCCCATTCGGCGAAGGCGGCGAGCGCCGCGATCGCGATCACGGCGAGAACGGCACCGACAAGCCAGGCATTGCGGGTCGGCGTGGTGTCGGCCAGAAAAGCCCATCATCCAGGGCGAGATGAACAGGAGCGCGCCGAGGATCAGGTTGAGCCAGTCCTGCGGCCGTTTTCCACTCATATTCGCGGTCAACATGATCACCTCCATTGGTGAAGATCATCCAACCACGGCGCCTCACGCACGAGGCGCTTGGTCCAGCACATTATACGCCTGCCGCCGAAACAGCTCAAGGACTAGCATATAAACAGTCATGGCCGGCGTAAGCCGGCCATGACGACACCTGACGACTTGGCGCAGCCGAGATTCGACTTCGCTGTAACTTCAGCGAGCCGAACCGCTCACTTGGCCGTGAGCAGTTCCTTGACCTGCAGCAGTACCAGCTCGTTGTCATCCGCCTTCTTCGGGTCGCGCGACGACGAGAACGGCAGGTTGTTGTCGTTACCGACGACGATGATGCCGCCCGCGAGATCGACCACGTCGACATTCTCGATGGTGAAGAACGGGAAGGGCAGCACGCCGTCGATCGCCCCCTGCTTGGCCTTCTTGTCGGGATCGGCGATCTTCATCAGGTCGATATAGCCGACCTTGCGCACGCTCTTGCCGACATTGGCGTCGGCCATCTCGATCTTGACGATACGCTTGAACTTGGCGAGGTCGTGGAAGCAGTCCGGGCCCTTCTGGCCGGCGGCGCAGGCCTTGTCGGCAGTGCCTTCGCCGTTGTCGCGCTCGATGATCAGCGCAGTCGTCGCGTCGATCATGTTGAAGTCGCCGATGGCGAGGCCCTTCTGCTCGAGCGGGAAGAACCAGGAGCGGCCGGTCCACTTCTCGGCCTGCACATCGAATTCGAGGATGCGCAGCACTTCCTTGCCGTCGACCTCTTCATTGCCCTTGGTCTCGGCGTTCCAGAGCGGGCCTTCGAGCAACGGGTAGAGGAAGCGGCCGTCCGGCGACTGCGCCATGCCCTCATAGCCCTTGGAGCGGCGGACATTGAACTCGACCGGCAGATTCGGCGCGCCCGGCGTGGTCACGGCGTAATGGTCAGGCGAGCGGGCCGGCTTGCCGTCGACCGTGGTCTCGAACACGGCCTCGACCTTGCCGGTGGCGTCGACGTCGGTCAGCACCAGGAACTCGCCATTCCCCAGCGAGCGGATGCCGGAGAAGCCCTGCACCGGCTGGCCGGCGAAGGGAGTGGAAAGGCCGGTCGGGCGCCCGCCCGATGTGCCCATCACCGTGCCGACCTGCTCGATGCGCTTGCCCGGCGTCGTGAACTTGCCGGAGACCTTGAGGTCGGCCGGCGCATCGGCGGGCGCCGGGATGATGGTGTTGGCCGGCAGCAGGGCATGGCCGACCAGCTTGGCCGGGAATTCCTTCGGCGCATCCTGTGCGCCAGCGAGCATGGTCGATGAAAGCAGGAGGGCGGCGGCGAGGCGCAGACGCATGGCGTGGAGCTCCGGTTGCGGAAAAGCGGGACGACCCCGCTTCGCGTCCGCATCTTGCAATCGCGCGACAGCGCCGTGACGCTTGCGTGACGGCGCTACTTGCCGCCCGCCTTGCGGATCGCCTCGTCGAGATCCTGCCATTCGTGGCAGCGGCCGCAGAGCTTGGCGAGCTTGTCGAGATTGGCCTTGGCCGAGACCATGTCGCCGGTCTCGATAAACCATTCGCCCTGATATTCCAGCGCCGGCAGATAGGTCGGATCGCGCAGCAGCGCGGCGTCATAGAACTGCTTCGAGACCGGGTAGTTCTTCAATTTGCGCTGTGAGAAGGCGATCCAGTTGAGCAGCACCGGCGAGTCCGGCTGATGTTTCAGCAGAGTCATCAGCTTCTCGATTGCCGGCGCATAGTTCTTCTCCTCGATCCAGCGCCGCGCCTGGCGATAATCGGGATCCTCGTCCAGATAGGTCCAGTCGGGCCCGACCGCTTGTGCGGTCCCGAGCGAGAGAAACAGCGCCAGCGCACTGCCGAAAAAGCCGCTCCGCATCCCATGCTCCCTGCTTCCAGCCGAAACCAAATCATGGCCGCGGCGTTTCCACCAGCAGGGGAACACGGAGCCGCGACGTCATGACGACATTCAAGACGGGCGCCGAGGTCACCTGGCGCTGGGGCGCCCATATTGCCAAGGGCCGCGTCGAGCAGGTCTTCACCGAACCGGTGACCCGCACGATCAAGGGCACGGAGGTCCGACGCAACGCCTCGCCGGAAAACCCGGCCTATCTGGTGACGCAACCGCGCGGCGGCTACGCGCTGAAATCGCATAGCGAACTCGAGGAAAGGCGATGAGCATCGCCCATGCCTGGCGCCGCCGCTTCGTGTCGCCGAGAATGCCGGCAAGGGCTTGCGCCTGCGCCGCGAGTTCAACCGCGGCGGCACCGTCATCGGCGTCGCCCGTGCCCGCGACCTCAGCAACCGCCGCAAGCTCAGCACCGAGACGGTCGAGCGCATGGTCAGCTATTTCGCCCGCCACGCCATCGACAAGCAGGCCAAGGGCTTCGGCGACGGCAAGGAACCTTCGGCCGGCTACATCGCCTGGCTGCTCTGGGGCGGCGACGAGGGCCGCGACTGGGCCAGGCGGAAAATGGCGGCGATCGCCGGGCAGGACGAGCGAAAAAGGGCGTGATCCTCAGCCGGTCGCCCGCAATCGGCGCGCGAAGCTCCCACCGCCGTCCCCCGTCGAGACCTCGCCGACACGGGTGAGCGAGACCAGAATTCCATGTACGGCCGGCTTGATCCGGAGCCCCTGTTGAAAACGCAGGGCGATCGCCTCAGCGTCGAGCGGCACATCCGAAGCGGCCAGAATCGCGAGGACGGTTGCAACGCGCTCGACCGGTTGGGTTGGAAAGCTCGGCTTGACGATCGGCGCCGGCATGGCGAGCAATTCCGCTGCGGCGATCTGTTCGCCCGTCGCTGCGTCCCGGCCGAAGCGCGGCCGTTGATAGTCGGGCCTGAGCCAGCGCACCTCGCCACGCTTCTCCTCACGGGTCCTTTCGCGATTCAGTGTCACCAGACTCTCCAGGATAGCCTCCTCGCTGGCATCAGCCGGCAGCCCGTATGCCGCCGCGACCGCGGTATCGATCGCTTCGTGATGCTCGTTCAGGATCAACACCAGGCCGCGATCGCGGATGTCGGTTTCAGCAGGCGAGAGCGGTGCGCCGGACAGGATCGTCTCACGGACATTGTAGAGCTTGGTCAGCGTCAGGCCGGAATGCTCGGCCAACACCTGCTTACGTAGGGAATCGAGTGCCTCGGCCGGCTCGCGGATCACCTGCTTCTGCGCTTCGGGTGATTTCGGGAAAGGGGAAGGGATCGAAGCAGCGTGATTTGGAATAGCGAGGGTCGTTGCCGACGCCGAGCCATCCGCCCGTACGAAGCGCCCAGGTCATATGGAGCTTTGAAGACAATACGCCGAGATGAAAAGCATCTGACAGGCCGATCGCGACGAGCATGTTGTCAGGGAGGATGCTGCGGTCGAGAAACTGGAAAACGCGGTGCTTCGCGGTTTCGACCGTGGCGATGTAGCGCTGCAGATTGGCGGTAAAGCTCCTCATGTCAGTGTTGCGTCGGCCGAACAACCACCAGTTCTCCCGGCGATATGACTCGTTGTTCAAGTCGCGTTCTGGTTTCACCCTCAGCAAGAGATGCTGGTAGACCTCGGGGAAGCGGTTCCGGACTTGCTCCGCCGGTTGGCCGTCGAGGTCGATCACCATTGCGCCGCGTGATCGCCCCGTCAGATCGCGGCCGTTCCGGTAGTGACGAATGACGGCTTCCAACCCCGGCCGACGGCCGAGCCCGAGATGGCCGGCCTCCTGGGAGGAGACGATGAAGCCGGCGCCGTGGAGCGGAACACCGCGAGAGCTCAAGCCCTTGTTCGCCAGCAGCTCGCGCGTGCCGGCAATGTCCGGGCCGATTGCCAAGTCCGCGCCAATGCGTCCCTTTTGCTCGCTCAATGCGATCTCCGGCTGGTCGCTGTCGAGCAAGGCCTTGGAGATCACCTCGCGCAGCCGCCCCTCATGCCGGCCTGCTTCGGCGACGGTCATGGCGATGCGCACCGCAGCCGCGTCCTTGCCGGCTTTCGTCCAGGGATGATCGGGAATCGCCAGCAGCAGCGAGATCGGCTTCTTGCCGTCGAGATGGCGTTGAACCACGCGGCGCTGGAACACCTGGGTGATCGAGTTCGTCGTCACCAGGCCAAAGCGCCGCAGCTTCGTTCCCGGCCGCGTCAGCAGTTCCGCAGCCCGGTCCCACCAATACATCACATAGTCGGCGCTCTCGTTCATCTGCGGATGCGCCACCCATAGCGCCTCGGCATAGAGGCCGCCGAGCCGCGCGCGGATGTCCTTGCCGCCGATGAAGGGCGGGTTGCCGACGATGAACTCGGCCTCCGGCCAGGCAGGCCGGCGCGGATTGGGCAGCACTTCCTTGCCGTCGCGCCATTGCGGTACCGGCCAGCCATCCCATTCGAGCACGGCGTCGCGCCGGTAGATATGGTCGAGCCGCTCCAGGATTGGCTCGCGCGGTGCGTAGCCGCGCGTCCGGAAATGCCATTGCAGATGGCCGATCCAGAGTACGAGATCGGCGATCGCGACGGCGCGGCGGTTGGTGTCCATGCCGAGGAACTGGTGCGGGCCGACATGGCGATCGGCGATGCCGCCGAGCCGCTCGCGGCTGCCGAGCTCGCCGGCGGCGTCGAGCACCTCGCCTTCAAGCTTCTTCATCAATTCCTGCGCTACGTGCAGGAAGTTGCCGGTGCCGCAGCCGGGGTCGAGCACGCGCGTCTCGCACAGCGTGCGATGGAAGTCCTCGATCAGCGTCAGCGCCTTGCGGTGGTCGGCGGCGTCGCGTGCCTGCTGGACGGCGGCGAGCACATGGCGCCAGTCCTCGCGCAGCGGCGCGATCACCGTCTCGACCACGAGCCGCTCGACATAGGCGCGCGGTGTGTAATGGGCGCCGAGCCGGGCACGCTCGGCGGGGTCGAGCGCCTGTTCGAGCATAGTGCCGAAGATGGACGGCTCGACCCCTTTCCAGTCGTGCTCGGCGGCGGCGAGCAATTCGCCTATCTCGGCCCTCTCAAGCGCGAAGACGCGGGCGTCCTCGAACAGCTTGCCGTTGAAGCGCCGCATCGTCGTGCGCAGCGTGATCGAGTAGCCGCCCTTGTCCATGACCCGCCAGAGCTCCTCGACCAGTGGCCGGAAGGCTGTCGGGTTGTCGCGGCAATCGCGCAGCAGCGCCTTGAACGAATCCTTCGGAATCAGTTCGGCGTCCTCGGCGAACATCGTGAAGACGCAGCGCATCAGGAACAGCGCGACCTCTTCCGGATCGTGTTCGCGCTCCAAGGCCTTGGAGACCGCTGCGAGCCGCTCGGCGATCTTGCGCGTCACTCGGACCGCATGGCGGGTCGGGTCGAGCGTGAGCGGCTCCCGCCAGATCGCGGCCATGCGTGCGCGCACCTCCGGCTCGCGCAGATCGTCGAGATAGACCCGGTAGCGTTGCCGGTCCGGGAACTGGACGTAATTCTTTCCCTGGCCGGTGAAGTCGGCATAGAGCTCGAAACAGTGCCCGACATCGCAGATGATCAGGAAGGGCGGCCAGCCATGTGTCGCCGGCAGCGCCTTGGCGTAGTCTTCGGCCTGGCGGCGGGCGTTGAGCATCAGCACGTCCCAGCCGCGATCGGCGCCGCGCCGCCCGCGCGGACCGGTGGGCTCGGCTAGGGCAAGGCTGCCCTGCGCCGGCAGGATTTCCTTGGTCTGGCCCTTCAGCCGGCTCTGCTTGGCCTCGAGCACGAAGCAGGACTTCTTGTAGAGGTCGATCCGGCCGGTGGTGCTCGCCCCTGACGGATCGCGGAACTTCACCTGATACTCGAAGCGATAGGTCACCGCTTCGGCGTCGCTGGTCGGCGGCAGTGGCGTCTCGACGCCGATCAGCCGGCACAGCTCGGTGAGGAACTGGGCATAGGCCGCGCGCTCGGCTCCTTCCGAGGCGCGCCAGCGCGCAATGAAGGCTTCGACAGCGTCGTCGCCTGCTTCGACCCCGCCCCCCAGCATGGTCTGCACCTTATGGTAGATTATTAGTTAATAGTACAATTAATGCGGGCAGTGCCGTTGCTGTCAACTCCTGTCATCAGCAGCGCGCTTTCGGCGCCCCGCCCCCTCGCATCGACGGCAAATCGCGCCCATATTCCGGCCATGCCCAAGAGCTCAGACACCACGCCCGACGCGACCTCCGCCAAGTCCAAGGCCGCGAAGAAGTCCGCCGCGACCCGCACGCCGAACTCCAAGGCGACCAAGCCGGATCTCAAGCCGCTGGAAGGCTATCTCGCCGACCTGCTCAACCCGGCGATCAACCGCGGCAAGGCGGTTCCGGGCGGCGCCTCCGGCTTCAGCGATACGCCGCAGGTCGGTTACGAGGCGCGGCCGGGCGATGCCGGCGAGACAAAGCCGCGCAAGCTCTCGAAGAAGGCCGATGCCGCCTTCGATCCCGATAGCGACAGCGCGGCGTCGCTGACGGCGAAGTCGCTGCAGGCGCTGCTCGAGACCGGCAGCCCGTTCATCGAGCCTGGCAAGCCCTGGACGCCGCATCGGCCTGAGCGTCCCGAGAAGTCGGAAGGCGGCGTGCGTTTCCGCATGCAGTCCGATTTCGAGCCGGCCGGCGACCAGCCGACCGCGATCGCCGACCTCGTCGACGGCGTCAGGCGGCAGGAGCGCGACCAGGTCCTGCTCGGCGTCACCGGCTCGGGCAAGACCTTCACCATGGCGCAGGTGATCGAGAAGACGCAGCGCCCGGCGCTGATCCTGGCGCCGAACAAGACCTTGGCGGCCCAGCTCTACGGCGAGTTCAAGAGCTTCTTCCCCGACAACGCGGTCGAGTACTTCGTCTCGTATTACGACTATTACCAGCCGGAGGCCTACGTCCCGCGCTCGGACACCTATATCGAGAAGGAATCCTCGATCAACGAGCAGATCGACCGCATGCGCCATTCGGCGACGCGCTCGCTGCTGGAGCGCGACGACGTCATCATCGTCGCCTCGGTCTCCTGCATCTACGGTATCGGCTCGGTCGAGACCTATACGGCGATGACCTTCTCGCTGAAGCTCGGCGAGCGCATCGAGCAGCGCCAGCTGATCGCTGACCTCGTGGCGCTTCAGTACAAGCGCACCCAGCATGATTTCGCCCGCGGCTCCTTCCGGGTCCGCGGCGACACGGTCGAGCTCTTCCCGGCCCACTACGAGGACCGCGCCTGGCGCATCGGCCTGTTCGGCGACGAGGTCGAGTCGATCTCCGAGTTCGACCCACTGACCGGCCAGAAGACCGGCGAGCTCGAATTCATCAAGGTCTACGGCAATTCGCACTACACCACGCCGCGCCCGACGCTGAACCAGGCAGTCAAGTCGATCAAGCAGGAGCTGAAGGGCCGCCTCGACGAGCTCAACCGCATGGGCCGCTATCTCGAGGCGCAGCGGCTCGACCAGCGCTGCACCTTCGACATCGAGATGATCGAGGCGACCGGCTCCTGCAACGGCATCGAGAACTATTCGCGCTATCTCACCGGCCGCAAGCCGGGCGAGCCGCCGCCGACTTTGTTCGAGTACCTGCCCGACAACGCCCTCGTCTTCACCGATGAGAGCCATGTCACGGTGCCGCAGATCGGCGCGATGTACAAAGGCGACTTCCGCCGCAAGGCGACTTTGGCCGAATACGGCTTCCGCCTGCCCTCCTGCATGGACAACCGGCCGCTGCGTTTCGAGGAATGGGACGCGATGCGCCCGTCCTCGGTCCATGTCTCGGCCACGCCCGGCGGCTGGGAGATGGACCAGACCGGCGGCGTCTTCACCGAGCAGGTCATCCGCCCGACCGGGCTGATCGACCCGCCGGTCGAGATCCGCCCGGCCAAGCACCAGGTCGCCGACCTGCTCGACGAGGTCAAGGAGGTCGCGGCCAAGGGCTATCGCACCCTCGTCACCGTGCTGACCAAGCGCATGGCCGAGGATCTGACCGAGTACCTGCACGAGAACGGCGTGCGCGTGCGCTACATGCACTCCGACATCGACACGATCGAGCGCATCGAGATTCTGCGCGACCTGCGCCTCGGCGCCTTCGACGTGCTGGTCGGCATCAACCTGCTGCGCGAGGGCCTCGACATTCCCGAATGCGGCTTCGTCGCCATTCTCGACGCCGACAAGGAGGGTTTTCTGCGCTCCGAGACCTCATTGATCCAGACCATCGGCCGCGCCGCCCGCAATGTCGACGGCAAGGTCGTGCTCTATGCCGACCACATCACCGGCTCGATGGAGCGGGCGATGGCCGAGACCAATCGCCGCCGCGAGAAGCAGGAGGCCTATAACGCGCAGCACGGCATCACGCCGCAGACGATCAAGCGCGCCATCGGCGACATCCTCGGCTCGGTCTATGAGCGCGACCATGTCACTGTCGACAAGGGCCTGATCGAAGGCCCGACCAGCGGCCACAACCTCAAGGCCGCGATCGCCGATCTCGAGAAGCGCATGCGCGAGGCCGCCGCCGACCTCGAATTCGAGACCGCCGCCCGGATGCGCGACGAGATCAAGCGCCTGCAGGCGACCGAGCTCGCCATCGCCGACGACCCGCTCGCTCGCCAGAGCGATGTCGAGTCCTCGGCGGGCAAGTACCGGGGCGAGCGCAGCTACGGCGCCTCGGCGAACCTGCCGACCCGCGCCCGCAAGCCGACCGACGCCGACATGGGCCCGCACAACTGGGGTGGC
Source organism: Allobosea sp. Tri-44 (assembly GCF_004123845.1). Lineage (GTDB taxonomy): Bacteria > Pseudomonadota > Alphaproteobacteria > Rhizobiales > Beijerinckiaceae > Allobosea. The sequence continues at coordinate 50,046 of NZ_NBDP01000040.1, forward strand.
GGCGAGGGCCGCCCGAAGGCGAGCGTGGCGCGGCCGCGCAAGCCGACGCTGGACGAGATGGGCCCGGTGCCGGAAGCGCGGCCGAAGGGGGCGGGTGAGAGACCGGGAAGGCGGAGGTGATTCCGAGCCGCTTTTGTGAAACATTCCCAATTGAAAGACGTAACGCTAGGGGCGCCAGAGGACAGATGGCTATTGAGAAATTTGATATTTCTTCCGAGAGCGCTCAGAAGATTATGATAAGAACCGAGGGACATTTTTGCGATTTAAATCGAAAGACATCCAGCCATCCAAATTGACAAAGACTATATCCGCGCTCGCCAATGCGGATGGTGGCGATATATTTGTTGGTATATCTGAATCTAAAAACCGTCTGACTTGGGATGGTTTCGACAACGAAGAGGCGGCTAACGCACATAGTCAGGTTATAGAGCAAACCTTTCCGCTTGGCGCCAATTCTCGCGTTAGCTTCTTACATCACCAGAAACTGAGCGGTCTGGTGTTATTCATTGAAATTGAAAAAACACCGGACATCAGGAAAGCATCTGACGGAATCGCCTATCTGCGTCGAGGGGCTCAATCCTTACCACAAACAACAAATGAACAAATATTGAGACTCAGCCTTAATAAGGGAATTCATTCATACGAGGATCATTCAGTAAATAATAATATAGAATTTATATCAAACTTTGAAGCAACTCGTGCCTTTATGTCTGATGTGGTGCCATTTTCTACAGCTGAAGATTGGCTTAGAAAGCAAAAGCTTGCAGTAGATGGCAAGCCAACTGTCGCTGGTGTTATGTTATTCAGCGATGAACCTCAAATAGAGTTACCAAAAGGTGCTATCAAGGTATATCGGTATAAGACGAATGACGCTTCTGGAACGCGAGACACGTTGGCCTTCGATCCGCTTTCGATAGAAGGCAATGCTTACAGCATGATATACAAATCTGTCGACACGATTCGTAGCATAATTGAGAGCATCCCGATTGCTGAAGCGGGTGTTCTTTCAAAGCTTGAGTACCCCACAGAAGCGATCCATGAAATTATAACAAATGCTGTTATACATCGCGATTATATCATTAATGATGATATTCATGTTAGAATATTTGATAATAGGATTGAAGTGCAAAGCCCAGGAACGCTTGCTGGTCACGTAACAACAAAAAACATTCTTGATGAACGCTTTGCTAGAAACCCTAAAATAGTAAGGTTGTTAAATAAATTCAAAAATCCTCCAAATAAAGATGTTGGAGAAGGATTAAATACGGCATTCGAAGCGATGCGAAAGCTAAAACTTAAGGATCCTATTGTTGAACAAAAGGATAACGGACTCCTTGTTCTTCTTCGACACGAGAAACTTGCAGCGCCGCAGCAATTGATTATTGATTTTCTTAGGAGTAACGAAGAAATTAATAACAGAATAGCTAGAGAAATTTGTTTTATCGGGTCCGAGAATAAAGTTAAGCTTATTTTTAAGGACATGATCAAGTCCGACGTAATCGAAAGAATACCAAATAGATCACAAAGCAAAGCCGCCTATCGAAAAGGCGCTAGTTTTCCAACCTAGCCAGTTATAATGCTCCCGAGATGACACGCGTCGTGGTTGGTCTTGTGCTGAGCATCCGCGTCTAGCGACTCCAGCGCGCATTGAGGTCTTATGCTGGATCGCCGCCTTCATCTCGTCACCCCCTTCGTACCAGACGAACCGCCGCGGCGAAGAGCGCGAGGAACCCCTCTCCCGGATGGGAGAGGGGCAGGGGTGAGCGACTGTCTTGGTGGTCAAGCGTCTTGTTCGCGCCATGGTTGTTGGTCCCGGATGACGGCATTGAGGATCGTGACGAGTTTTCGGGCCGTCGCGATGATGGCGACGAGCTTTGGCTTT
>NZ_NBDP01000038.1 GCF_004123845.1 Allobosea sp. Tri-44
GGGTCGATGGATCGGCAGGCGAAGACCCTGGCTCACCCACGGGCTTGCTGTCCCTGAGGGTCGTCGGTCTTCCGCCTGCCACCGCACCCGCCAGTGTAGCAGATGAGGCAAAATCAGAGTTACAAGGGACCGCCGCCGATTATCTGAACGTAACGGTGCCGCTGCGTCCTCTGCGGTGAGGGCAGGCCCTCATCCCTGCCCTTCTCCCACACGGATTCCTCTGCTAAACCCTTGTGAGGGCTGATTTGGGGCGTTGAGGCATGGCTGCCGGCAAGGTGCGCGCGCGGGTGATGGGCCGGGCGGACTGCGAAGGGCCAGGCGCTCCGATCAGCCTGCTGCGATGATGGTGGCGCGCCTGAGGTTGTAGACGGTGGCGAAGGCGATCAGGTCTGCGGTGTTGGCAGCGAGCGAGCGGCAGCGGGTGCGGGCCTTGCCGTAGAGGCGCTTCATGGCGCTGAAGACGGCCTCGACCGGGGCGCGGCGGCGCGCGATCAGGGTGTTGCGGCGCTGTTGCCAGGCCGGCAGGACAGCGATGTGCTTGTGCCTGCGGTGCATGATCCGGTCCTTGATGCCTTGCGCCAGCAGCGCCGCACGATGGGTTTTGCTCTCGTAGCCGCGGTCGGCGTAGACGGCGGCCTCGTCGCCGCTGACCAGGCCAGGCGCGATCTCAACGTCCTGCACCCGGGCCGAGGTCACGATCGCCGTGCGGATCAGGCCCGAGCCTTCGTCGACGCCGACATGCAGCTTGTAGCCGAAATGGGCCTTGCCGTTCTTCTTGCCCCAATCGGCGCCGGGCTCGCGCGGATGGCCCTTGCCCAGGCCGGCCTCCCGTGACGGTGGTGCATGCGTCGCCGCAACCAGCGTGGCGTCGAGCAGCGTGCCCTTCTTCAGGATCAGGCCTTTGGCCGAGAGTTGCGCGCCGATCTCGGCAAAGCAGGCCTCGAGCACGCCTGCCTGCGCCGCCGCCAGCCGGAAGCGGCACAAGGTCGTCTCGTCGGGCGTGCCGCCGTCGAGCGCAAACCCGCAGAAGCGCCGGAACGAGAGCCGGTCCAGCAGCGCCTCCTCCAGGCCCGGATCCGACAGATCGTAGAGCGCCTACAGATAGAGCGCCTTCAGCATCGAAAGCGGCGCATAAGGCGGCCGGCCCGTCTCGGCCTGACGCAACTTGCCCGCCAGGGGCCCAAGCCGCCCCCAGTCGATCAGCCCGTCGATCTTCGCAAGCTTCGCGTTCGTACCCAAGCGCGGGTCCAGAAAAGCCTCGGCCAACGACATCTGATCCGACATCCCGATCCCTCCGCCAACCAAGCAAAAGTGAATCAGCAATCAACAGTCAGCGCCACAACACTTTCGCAGAGGAATCCACACGGGAGAAGGGTTCCCCGCGCCTCTATTTCCAGCCCTCCCCCGCGAAACTGTGCCAAAGCTGACCAAAGCCTCGGTGTGACGACGAAAACGTCACGAGAATTTCATGATGCCGCCGCCGGCCCGACCTGATCGGCAGCGACATTGCAGGTGCTGGCGGCCAGGAACCGCCGGCCCGATGAACTGGAAACCGAGGATCATGTCGACGCATAAGCCGCGCCACCAGGTGCACCGTTCCGCCAGCTTCCATGATGCCAGCGCACGTGAGGCCTATGCATCGCGCTTCCGCCCGATCGCGATTCCTGCCATCCTGGCGGGAACCCGCTGGGCCCCAGCCGCGTTGACCTCGCAGCACAGGGACGTTCCGGCGCTCCTGCGCAATGGTTTCGAAGATTGATACGACGACCTCCTACTGAGACCCTCCATGCTTGACCGGCGCAGAGTTCTTCAAACTCTCGCCGGTCTTTTTCTGTCCAGTGTCGGGCTCGGCGGCTATGCCTTCGCCTGGGAGCCGACGCATCAGGGGGTCACTCGCTATAAGCTCAGGCCGGCCGGCTGGCCGGAGGGCAAGCGGCTGCGGCTCGCCGTTATCAGCGATATCCATGTCGGCAGTGGGTACATGCCGGTTTCGCGTGTCGGCACGATCGTCGATCAGACCAATCTGCTGAAACCAGATCTCATCCTGCTGCTCGGTGATTTCGTCGCCAGCCGCGATTGGCGCCCAGGCGATCCGCGGCCGGCCGAATGGGCGACCGAACTCGCCCGCTTGCAGGCGCCGAATGGCTGCTTTGCCGTGCTCGGCAATCACGATTGGTGGCATGACGAGCGGGCCCAGAGCGCGCGCCGCGGCCCGACACTGGCCGGCGCGGCGCTGGCAGCGGCCGGCATTCCGGTGCTCGAAAATCAGGCGCTCAAGCTTGAGACCGCAGCGGGGCCGATCTGGCTCGCCGGGCTCGGCGATCAGTGGGCCTTTCCGCGCTGGCTGCAGCCCCGGGGAATGCGGGGCCCGCACCGCGGCATCGACGATCTCGCAAGCACGCTCGCCATGGTCACCGACGATGCGCCGCTGATCCTGATGGCGCACGAGCCGGATATCTTCGCCCATGCGCCGGCACGTATCGCGCTTACGCTCTCCGGCCACACCCATGGTGGTCAGGTCAGGCTGTTCGGCTGGTCGCCCGTGGTGCCCTCGCGCTACGGCAACCGCTACGCCTATGGCCACATCGTCGAGAACAATCGCAACCTGATCGTGACGGCCGGGCTCGGCGTTAGCAGCAAGATGCCGATCCGGCTGGGCGCGCCGCCCGAGATCGTCCTGGTCGAACTGGGCTGAGGGTGACGCCGCAGCGTCACCCGATCAACGAACGATGACCTTCCCGCCGACCGCAGCGCGGTTGTAGAGGTCGATCGCGTCGATATTGCGCATCCGGATGCAGCCGGACGAGGCCGAGCGGCCGATCGTCTCCGGCTCGTTGGTGCCGTGGATGCGGTAGAGCGTGTCCTTGCCGTTCTGGTAGAGATAGAGGGCGCGGGCGCCGAGCGGGTTCTCCGGCCCGCCCTCCATGCCGCCGGCGCGCGGCGCCAGATGCGGCCAGCGCGCGATCATCTCGGCGGGAGGTGTCCAGCGCGGCCACTCGGCCTTGCGCTGCATCACCGCCGTGCCGGTCCAGCCAAAGGCCTCGTCGCCGGTCGCGACGCCGTAGCGGATCGCCTTCTTGCCCGGCAGGACGAAGTAGAGGAACTTCTCGGTGGTATCGACGATGATCGTGCCGGGCTCTTCGCCAGTCGGATCGTTGATCTCGTAAGGCAGATGCGTGATCTGCGTCTCGAAATTCGGGACGAGCGCCATGTATTCGGCATCGCGTACCGACAGCGACGGTGCGTGAACCGTCTTGTACTGGCAGGCGCCGAGAAGCACCGACAGGCCGAGCACCGCAACGAAAGTCTGCTTCATGGGTTCCACCGCCGACGCCGAAACGACGCTCGTTATGATGAATGTTTCGTTAAAAAACGGTGACCCGACAAGACGCGGCCCGGTCAAACAGAAGCTGGTCTTACGGCGCAAATGACTCGCAGGCAATGAAGTTCCTGCAGGGCTCTGGCGCCTTGCTGCATTGCAGTGACAATATGGTCACGCTTGCGGCCTACTCCGTTCGGCCCGCTTCGTGACTTCGGAGACCTGCGCGTGACCACGCTTCTGATCAGCCATCCGTCCAGTCTCCGCCACGCCACGCCGCCCGGCCATCCCGAGCGCGCCGACCGGATCCGCGCCGTCGAGCAGGCCCTGGAGGAGGAGCGCTTCACGGCCCTGCAGCGCGTCGAAGCGCCGGAGGGTACGCTTGCGCAGGTCTTGCTCTGCCACCCCGCCGCCTATGCCGATGCGATCGTTGCGGCTGCTCCACAGGACGGCCTGGTGCAGATCGACGCCGACACGATCATGTCGCCGGGCACGCTCTCTGCGGTCCTGCACGGCGTTGGCGCCGCCGTGCATGCCGTCGACGAGGTGATGACCGGGCGCGCGACCAACGCCTTCAGCGCCATGCGCCCGCCCGGGCACCATGCCGAAACCGACAGGGCGATGGGCTTCTGCTTCTTCAACAATGCCGCCATCGCCGCGCGCCATGCGCAGCGGACTCATGGCGCCGAGCGCGTCGCCATCGTCGACTGGGACGTCCATCACGGCAACGGCACGCAGGAAATCTTCTGGGGCGACGCCAGCGTGCTCTACGCCTCGACCCATGAGATGCCGCTCTATCCCGGCACCGGCGCTCCCTCCGAGCGCGGCGAGCACGGCACCATCGTCAATGCGGCACTTCGGGCCGGTGATGGGACGGATGCCTTCCGCGACGCCTTCGAGAGCGCGATCCTGCCGCGGCTCACGGCCTTCCAGCCCGATCTCGTCATCATCTCGGCCGGCTTCGATGCCCATTGGCGCGACCCGCTCGCCAACCTCAATCTGAAGGAAGCTGACTTCACCTGGGCGACCCAGAAGCTGATGGAGATCGCCGACCGCCATGCCGGCGGCCGCATCGTCTCGATCCTGGAAGGCGGCTACGATCTCGAGGGTCTGTCGAAATCGGCCGCGGCTCACGTCACCGCACTGATGCGCGGCTGACGCTCACTCCAGCGGCGCGGTTTCGGCGATCTCGATGCCGAAACCGGAAAGGCCGACGAAGGCGCGGGTCGAGGACGCCAGGTTGATGATCGAGGCGACGCCGAGATCGCGCAGGATCTGGGCCCCGAGGCCGACTTCGCGCCATTGCTGCGAACGCAGCGCGTCCGAGCCCTCCTCGTCCTCGACGCTCTTGATCGGCACGCCGGCCGAGCCGTCGCGCAGATAGACCAGCACGCCTTTGCCCTCCTGCTGGAAGCGGCGCAGCACGCACTGGATCGAGGAGGCGCCACCGAGCACATCGGCGACGACATTGGCACGGTGAAGCCGGGCAGGGATCTTCTCGCCATCGCCGAGCTTGCCCATGACGAAGGCGAAGTGCTGGGTGTCGTCGAAGGGCGTCACATAGACATGGCCGGTCATCTCGCCGAACTCGGTCTTGACCGGGAAGGAGTGTACGCGCTCGACCAGCTTCTCGCGCGCCTGGCGATAGGCGATCAGGTCGGCGACCGTGATCTGCTTGAGATTGTGCTTCTGGGCGAAGGCCGTGATCTGCGCGCCCTTCATCACCGTGCCGTCGTCGTTGGCGAGCTCGCAGATCACGCCGACGGGCGGCAGATTGGCGAGCTTGCAGAGATCGACGGCGGCTTCGGTATGGCCGGAACGCATCAGCACGCCGCCATCCTTGGCGATCAGCGGGAAGACGTGGCCCGGCCGCACGAAGTCGGCGGCACCCATATTGCCGTTGGCGAGCGCGCGCACCGTGTTGGTGCGCTGCTCGGCTGAGATGCCGGTGGTCAGCCCGTGCTTGACGTCGACGGTGATGGTGAAGGCTGTGCCGAGCGGGGCATCGTTGGACGAGACCATCGGGTCGAGCCGCAGGCGGCGAGCCTCGCCCGCCGTCAGCGGCGCGCAGACGATGCCGCAGGTATTGCGGATGATGAAGGCCATCTTCTCCGGCGTGCACAGCGAGGCGGCGACGATGAGATCGCCCTCGTTCTCGCGGTCGTCGTCATCGGTGACGATGACGATCTCGCCGCGTGCGAAGGCTTCGACGGTCTCGGCGACATTGCTGGCGATCATGGCGGCCTCGCGTGGGCTCTGCAGGCCCAGAAAGTCGTTGGGGGTTACGGCGCCGCCAGTGGCAGCAGCGATGCGCTCGGCGCTCTCGCGCGAGATCCAGGCGGACGGATCGTTGCAGAGCGCTGTGACGCTCGCCGGCGACAGGTCGACCTGCCGCGCAAAGGCGCTGCGGCCGGTCTTGGTTTGCTGGAGCCAGGTGTCGAGCTTCATGAGGCGAAGCTAATACGCCTTCGCTTCATCCGCAATGAAGGAGAGAGAAAATTTCAGTGATACTGAAATGATTGCCTCATTCGTCATGGTCGGGCTTGACCCGACCATCTCCGAAACCAGCTAGCTGGTCACGAGATTCTCGGGACAAGCCCGAGAATGACGCCTGTCATCGCTGTCCGAACGGCCAGCGCGGCTCGACCACGCCGACCTGGGCGCGGTGGCGCAGATACTGGTCGGCCAGCACGCAGGCGACCATCGCTTCGCCAACCGGCACGGCGCGGATGCCGACACAGGGGTCGTGGCGGCCCTTGGTGAACATCTCCGCCTCGCCGCCGGTGCGGGTCACGGTCGCGCGCGGGGAGAGGATCGACGAGGTCGGTTTCACGGCGAAGCGGGCAACGATCGGCTGGCCGGTCGAGATGCCGCCCAGGATGCCGCCGGCATGGTTGGAGAGGAAGAGCGGCTTGCCGTCATTGCCGGCGCGCATCTCGTCGGCGTTCTCCTCGCCAGAGAGCTCAGCCGCGGCGAAGCCCTCGCCGATCTCAACGCCTTTGACTGCGTTGATGCTCATCAGTGCCGCCGCGATCTCGGCGTCGAGCTTGCCGTAGATCGGCGCGCCGAGGCCCGCCGGCACGCCCTCTGCGACGATCTCCAGCACCGCCCCGATCGAGGAGCCGGATTTGCGGATGCCGTCGAGGTAGTCGGCGAAACGCTCGGCCGCCTTCGCATCCGGGCAGAAGAACGGGTTGTTGCCGACCTCGTCCCAGTCCCAATTTCCGCGGTCGACCTTGTGCGGCCCCATCTGGACGAGGGCGCCGCGGACCAGCATGCCCGGAACGACCTTGCGTGCGATGGCGCCTGCGGCGACCCGCATCGCCGTCTCGCGGGCCGAGGAGCGGCCGCCGCCGCGATAATCCCGGATGCCGTATTTCACGTCATAGGTGAAATCGGCGTGGCCGGGCCGGTACTTGTCCTTGATCTCGGAATAGTCCTTCGAGCGCTGGTCGACATTGTCGATCATCAGCCCGATCGAAGTGCCGGTGGTGACCTGCTCGCCATCGACCTCCCGCGCGAAGACGCCTGAGACGATACGGACCGCGTCCGGCTCCTGGCGCTGCGTCGTATAACGCGACTGGCCGGGCCGGCGCTTGTCGAGGTCGCGCTGGATCTCGGCCTCGCTCAGCGGGATCAGCGGCGGGCAGCCGTCGACGACGCAGCCGATCGCAGGCCCATGGCTCTCGCCGAAGGTGGTGACGCGGAAGAGATGGCCGAAGGTGTTGTGCGACATGGGAGCCTGATGTGTGACGTCGCAGGCTTTTAGGCGGGAAAGCAAAAACGTGGAAGTCCGTAGGCGCGACAGCGTGCCACTTGGCAAGCGGAAGCATCTTAGCTAACTTATGACCAATTATTTGGTCAGGAGCGAGATCATGAAATCTGTCGCCCTTGCGGAAGCCAAGACTCATTTGAGTGCGCTGATCGACGCCGTGGAAGCCGGCGAGAGCATCTCGATTACCCGCCACGGCAAGCCCGTCGCACAACTGATAGCGGCGGAAAAGCCCCAGAAGCCGCTCGATATCGCTAAGCTGCGCGCGCATCTGGCCACGATGCCGATGCAGGAAGAGGATGGCGGGGAATTCATGCGTCGCATCCGTGACGAAGCGCGCTATTGAAACTCTACCTAGACACCTCGCTCGTCGTCACCGCGCTGGTCACGGAACCGAGCTCCGCAGCCGTCGTCGAATGGCTCGAGCGGCACAGCTCTCATCGTTTCGTGATCAGCGACTGGGTCGTCGCCGAGTTCTCCGCGGCGTTGTGTGTCAAACTGCGGTCAAACCGGATCTATGCCGAGGCGCAAGAGCGCGCGCTCGCAAGGCTGGCCGATCTGATCACCAGCGAGTTCGAATGCCTTCCCGTTGCGAGGGAGCATTTTCGTCAAGCCGCCGCCTTCTGCAACCGCAGCTTCGTTGGGTTACGAGCGGGTGATGCGCTTCATCTCGCAATCGCCGCCAGTTCTACTCTCAAGCTTTGCACCCGCGACAGGCTCCAGGCCGAGGCCGGCGCCGGGCTCGGCGTATTGACCGAGTTCGTGCCTTCATTGCCGTAAGAGCCGGCCGCCTCAATGCCCACTCGCCGGCACCGCCGGCGCGCCTTCCCAGCGCGTGTTCGCCGGGATGTTCTCGCCCTTCATGATCACCGTGAGCAGGCCGATCTGGGCGTAGTCGCCGACATGGGTGTCGTAGAGCACGGTCGCTCCGGCGCCGACGCAGACGCCCTTGCCGAGATGGACGCGGCCGACCTTCATCACCCGGTCCTCATAGAGATGGGTCTGCAGGGCCGAATGGGCGTTGATCGTGCAGAAATCGCCGACCTTGATGCAGTCGAACTCGGTGATATCCGTGGAATCCAGCCAGACGCCCTGACCGTATTGCGCGCCGAACAGGCGCAGGAACCAGGGCAGGAACGGCGTTCCGCGCAGATAGTCGAACAGCACCTTGCCGCCGAGGCCCCAGTAGAGCACCGAGACCGCTTCCGTGCGCATCGCCCAGAACGACCACATCGGCTTCATCACCGGCTTGTAGACGCCCATCAGCAGCCATTTCATCAGCGCGCAGATCAACGCCTGGGTGATGGCGATGATGACGGCGCAGCCCATGAAGGCGAGGGCGAGGCCGGTCCAGTCGCGGTCGAATATCTTCTGCTGCAGTACGAGATCGACGGCGATGGTGCCGAAGGTGATGAACAGCATCGCCGGGAAGGAGGTGTGCAGCGCCTCGAAGCCGGCGCGCGCCAGCTTCTTGCCGAGCGAGGGCTTGTAGGTCCAGTCGGCGCCGAGATCGACTTTCTGCCGCGTCGGCAGCTTGATCGGCGGCGAGCCGAACCAGGTGTCGCCGGCGCTCATCAGTTCGTTCGCCGGCGGCTTCGACTTGATGCCGATCAGCACCCGATCGGGGATGATCGCGCCGGGCGGGACGACCGCGTCATTGCCGACGAAGACCTGCTCGCCGGTGCGGGTCATGTCGAGGCGCATATAGCCGCGCCGCATGTCCTCGTCGCCGAAGATCACCTCGTCGGCGATGAAGTTGCCGGCGCCGATGCCGGTGATGTCGTAGCGCCCCGACAGATTGGTAGAGATCTCCGCCCCGCCACCAATGCGCGCGCCCATCATCCGGTACCAGAAGCGCATGTAGATCGTCGCAAACAGCGAGGAGAGCGTCTCCAGCGTCACCTCGGTCGCCAGCGCCACCGTCCATTTGCGGGCGTAGAAGCCGGAATGGATTGAATATGAGCCGGAGGAGACGCGCGGCAGGATCGCCCAGCGCAGCGCGCAGATCAGGAAGACGGTGATGGTGATGAGGCCGATCGCCGTCGGCCAGGTCAGGAGCGGCAGATACCAGAGATAGCTGATGTCGGACCAGGTCGAGACCCAATCGTCGATCTTGTCGAAAAGCCAGAAGGCCGGGAAGATCGGCAGAAGGCTGATCGGCGGCAATGCGATCAGCATGACGATGTAGAACAGCGTCATCGCCGCCCGCCTGCGAGTGCTCGCCTGCGCCTGCTCCGGCAAGGCCTCGAGATCGACCATGCCGGTCTTGCGCGCCGGCGAGCCGTCCCAGATCTCGGCAGCGCCGATCCGGGCCCCCGGCGCGATCGCGGTCAGGTCGCCGATCTCGGCATGGTCGCCGACAGTGCAGCCATGGCCGAACACCACCGAGGAGCCGGCATAGACGTCCTTGCCTATCGTGATCCGGCCGATGATCAGGTTAGCCCCGATCGCCTCGGCATTGGCGAAGGTGGTCTTCGAACCCAGCGTCGTGCCGTCGCCGAGCTCGACGAGATCGACCGCGCCGGCCTCGTAATCCGAGATGATGACGTCGCGCCCGACCTTGGCGCCGAGCAGGCGCCAGTAGAAGCGCATTACCGGCGTGCCCTGCAGCCATTTGATGTGCACGAGCCCGGCGACGCGCGAGGCGAACCACCAGCGGAAGTAATAGACGCCCCAGAGCGGATAGGTGCCGGGCTTGGTCCGGCCGAGCACCAGCCATTTCAGGCCGATCGCGATGAAGCCGGTGATGATGGTGATCGCGACATAGATGCCGAGCAGCGCGAAGACCTGCGCCATCGCCGACAATTCCTCGCCGGAGAGCAGCATGTAGCTGACGAAGATGCCGAGCCACTGCGCCGTCGACAGGCTGATGATGATCGGCAGGGCCACAGCCTGCGCCAGCCCGCAGAAGAAGCGGCGCAGCAGCGGTGGCGGCGTGAAGGAGAGATCCTCTTCGGCCCGAACGCCGCGCGCATCGAGCAGCTCTGCCATCGCCCGCAAGGTGCGTGCGCCATAGACGTCCTGCAGGGTGATACCGGCATAGGCCGGCGTCTCGCGCACGATCGAGATGAAGCGCGCCGCCAGCAGCGAATGGCCGCCGAGATCGACGAAGAAGTCCGCTTCCAGCGGCAGTGCCTGCGCGCCGAGTACGCGCTTGGCGGCGTCGAGCAGGGCGGCCTCGATCTCGTTGCGCGGCGGCTCCTGCTCGCCGCTCGCGGCCGGCGCCGTCAGCGGCGCCGCCTTCAGCATCTTGCGGTCGATCTTGCCGGAGACCATGCGGGGCAGTGAGCCGGTCGGCTCGAAATGCGCCGGGATCATGTAGGGCGGCAGCTTCTCGCGTAGCGAGGCGCGCAGCACCGTTCCCTCGATCTGCACGCCGGGCTCGCCGACCAGGAAGGCGACGAGCCGCTCGATGCCGTCATCGGTGCGCAGCACCACTGCCGCCTGGCTGATGCCGGCCTCGTCCGAGAGCGCCGTCTCGATCTCGCCGAGCTCGACGCGGAAGCCGCGGATCTTGACCTGGTCGTCGATGCGGCCGTGGAAGACGATGTTGCCGTCGCCATCGAGGCTGACGGCATCGCCGGAGCGGTAGAGGATCGGATCGCCACCGCTTCCGCCGAACGGGTTGGCGATGAACTTCTCGGCCGTGAGTTCGGGCCTTAAGTGATAGCCCTTGGCCACGCCCGGCCCGCCGATCAGCAATTCGCCTTGCTGGCCGACGCCGGTCAGCTTCATCGCCTCGTCGACGATATAGGCGGTGTAGTTCGGGATCGGCCGGCCGATCGTCACCGTATCGCCCGGCTCGACCGGGGCGGCCGTCGCCACCACCGTCGCTTCCGTCGGCCCGTAGGTGTTGAAGATGCGCCGGCCGGGCTTCGACCATTTCTGCACGATCGAGGGCGGCAGCGCCTCGCCGCCGAGCAGGATCAGCGTCAGCGACGGCACGTCGGACGGCAGGATGCCGAGCAGGGTCGGCACCGTGTCGATCACGGTGACGCCGGCCTCACTCAGGATCGAAGGCAGCTTCTCGGCATCGCCCATCATCTGCGGCGTCGCGACGAACAGCGTCGCGCCGACGAGATAGGGCGTCCAGATCTCCTCCATCGACAGGTCGAAGGCGACCGAGGCGCCCTGGAAGACCACGTCCTCCGGGCCCATGCCGTAGAGCGCGTTCCCGGAGCGCAGGAAATGGCAGATGTTGCGCTGGCTGATGACGATCGCCTTGGGCGCGCCGGTCGAGCCCGAGGTGTAGATCAGATAAGCAGGGTGATCCTGGGTCAGTCCCGGCGCCCGGGCCGGCAGTGCCTGGCCGTCGCTCGCGTCCGAGAGCTGCGATGGACACCAGACAGTACGGCCCGTGGTTGCCGCACGAGCCTTCCAGTCGGTCTGCGTCACCAGCCCCTTGGCGCTGGCGTCCTCGAGGCAGATGGCGATGCGCTCGACCGGCGCTTCCGCATCGAAGGGCAGCCAGGCCGCGCCTGACAGCGTGATCGCGATCTGCGCCACCAGGAGATCGATGCCGCGCGGCATCCACAGGCCGACCATGTCGCCAGGACCGATACCGGCGAGCACAAGGCCGCGCGCCTGTGCCTGCGCCTCTGCCCAGACCTGTGCGTAGCTCAGCCGCCGCTCGCCGGAGATCATCGCGACATGATCGGGACGCGCTGATACGCTCGCCGCGAAAATCTCGGCGAGCACCTCGTCGCGCAGCAGCTCCGGCCGCTTCTCGCCCGCCAGCATGGCGAGCGCAGTCGCGCCTGAATCGGCGGTGCCCGCCGAAACTGTGGTGATGTCGTTCATTCTGCCCCGCCGCAGGTCCCGGCCTTCCGCCCGGACTGCACCTCACGTCGAACGCCCGCCTCCCCGCGACGATGCGTCCGTAAAATCCCAGGCCGGACACCCGCAGCCGCGCGGAAACTCGCCTGCCGGCCATACTTGAGCAGATTTGGCTTAACCGCGGCTGAACGGCAAGCGGGAAGACATAGGTGCGATCAAGTGTCCGCTCGCCTCCCGCCGCAGCTTGTCACATCCATGTCGCCTTGGCGCCCTCGACCACCAGGATCTTGCCCTGCCAGATCTCGACGCGCGCCGCATCAACCGTACCGACCGCGCCGATCAGGGCCAGCACCGCCCGCGCCACGCCGCCATGGCTGACCATCACCGTATCCGGCGACAGCGTCTCGAGCACCGGCCGGATGCGCTCTGCCAGCATGCGGTAGCTTTCGCCGCCCGGCGGCACGAAGCCCCATTTGTCGCGTTCGCGGGCCTGGGCGAGCTCGCGCTCGCTCTTGCGGATCTCACGCCAGGTGAAGCCTTCCCAGTCGCCGAAGGTCAGCTCGCGCAGACGCTCGTCGATGCGGAACTCCTGTGGCGGCAAGTCGAGCTCGCGGCGCAGGATCGTCATCGTCTCGCGCGCCCGTTCCATCGGCGAGCAGAGATAGTCCACGGCGGCGTAATCGGGAGTCAACGCCTTGAGCCGGCGCGCCGCCTCCTCGGCCTGCATGCGGCCGAGCCCGTTGAGCGGGATGTCCTTCCCGCCCTGCAGGCGGCCTTCGCGATTCCAGTCGGTTTCGCCGTGGCGAACGAGGAAGAGGCGACCAGGAATCGTCAAGGCAGTCATGCCTCGCCTCATGCACGCTGCGGGCCACGTCGTCAAAGCGGCGAAAGCGCCGCAGGGCGATGCTCACCGCCTCGTGAGCTTTGTGGTGGCCGCGCCTTGCTGCCCTGTGTAAGAGGCAGGCTCTCGCATCGCTCGATCGCCGCATGAACGCCACGCTGATATTGCCGGATGGCCGAAGGCTCAGCCTCGGCGCCAGGCCCCTGCTGATGGGTGTGGTCAACGTCACCCCGGATTCCTTTTCCGATGGCGGCCTCTTCGCCGACCCGGCGGTCGCGATTGCGCATGGGCTGAAACTGGCGCAGCAGGGCGCCGACATCGTCGATGTCGGTGGGGAATCGACCCGCCCGGACCACATCCGCCTCGAGGCGCAAAGCGAGCTCGCCCGGGTCATGCCCGTGATCGCCGGCATTGCCGCCAAGAGCGACGTTCCGATCTCGATCGACACCTACAAGGCCGAGGTCGCCGATGCTGCGCTGAAAGCCGGCGCCTCCATCGTCAACGATGTCTGGGGCGCCCAGCGCGATCCCGCCATCGCCGGCATCGCGGCCCGCCATGGCGCGCCGATCATCCTGATGCACAACCGCGAAGAGGTCGATCCCGGCCTCGACATCCTCGCCGAGGTCATGCGCTTCCTCGAACGCTCGATCGCGATCGCAATCGAAGCTGGCGTGCCGCGCGGCCAGATCGTCGTCGATCCCGGCATCGGCCGCTTCGGCAAGACCGCCGAGCAATCGCTGCTGCTGATGAAGCAGCTCGGCCGGCTCGGCGAGCTCGGTTGCCCGGTCCTGCTCGGCGCCTCGCGCAAATCGGTTCTCGGCCACGTCATCGGCAAGACGGTTCCGGCCGAGCGCGTCGCCGCCAGCATCGCCGCGCATCTCTACGGCGTCACGCAAGGCGCCGCCATCATCCGCGCCCATGACGTCGACGAGCATGTCGACGCGCTGAAGATCTGGGCAGCGATCGGAGAAGCACGATGAGCGCGACCGGGCAGATCTTCATCGAGGCGCTCGACCTCTACGCTTATCACGGTCATTTCGCCGAGGAGGGCCGGCTCGGCCAGCGCTTCTCGATGGATCTCGTCCTGGATTGCGACCTGCGCGCCTCGTCGGTCAGCGACAGCCTTGCCGACACCGTCGACTATGGCGAGGTCGTCGGCTTGGTCACGCGCACCTTCTCCGGCAAGCGCTTCAAGCTTCTGGAGGCGGCAGCACGGGCGCTCGCCGAGGCGATCCTGGTAGAATATCCGGCCGTAACCCGCGTCGCAGTCACCCTGCGCAAGCCCGCTCCACCCATTCCAGGCCGGATGGAATCGGTCGGGATCAAGCTGGATTTCCGGCGTGACGGTTGAAGCGACGCTCGGCCTCGGCGGCAATCTCGGCGATCCGGTCGCAGCCTTCGCAGCGGCGCTGGCGCGGCTGCGCGATCACGCCGCCATCGAGCTGAAGGCTGTCTCTTCGGTCTGGCGCACGGCGCCCTGGGGCAAGCTCGACCAGCCGGAATTCCGCAACATGGCGGTGCTGATCGAGACCTCGCTCTCGGCCGACGACCTGCTCGCGCTCTGCCTCTCGATCGAGCGCGAGAGCGGCCGCGAGCGGCGCGAGCGCTGGGGGCCGCGCACCCTCGACATAGACATCCTGACCTATGGCGAAGAGGCGATCGAGCGGCCCGGCCTGCAGGTTCCGCATCCGCGCATCGCCGAGCGGGCCTTCGTGCTGGCGCCGCTCGCGGAGATCGCACCGACGATCACGATCGGGGCGCGCAGCGTCACCGATCTGCTGATGGCGATCGCAAGCCAGGATGTCAGTTTGGATGAGGACGGAACGCATCGGCTGCGCGCAGCGTCACCGGCTCAATCCGCGTAGAGCTCCCGCAGGGTCTGCAGCACCTGTCCGAGGGTCGCGTCGGAAATGCTGCCGAGCTTCTTCCGAAGTCTTTGCTTGTCGAGCGCACGACTCTGCTCGAGCAGGATCAAGCCATCGACGCCCTGAAATTGCACCGGGACGCGAAAGCCGGCAGGGCGACTACCGGATGTCATCGGCGCTACGATGACAGTCCGTAGATGATCGTGGATTTCCGGCGGCGAGATGACAAGACAGGGTCGTGTCTTCTGGATTTCGCTGCCTATTGTCGGATCGAGCGCGGCCAGCCAGATTTCGCCGCGCTTCACCATGTCAGGGTCTCATCCTCGCTATTGCCGAATTCCGGCCAGACGAGTTCGTCGTCCTGCTCCTGTGCGAGACGCTGCGAGTCTTCGGCCCAGCCAGCGCGCGCCGGGCGGATAACGGGCTCGATCACGAGGCGCCCACCCTCGACCTTGAGTTCGACGCTGTCGCCGGCCTTGGCGCCGATCTCGGCCAGCAAAGGCTTGGGGATCAGCACGCCGGCCGAATTCCCGAATTTCTTGACTGCGCTCAGCATGGCCATCTCCTACTCTCGCGAGCAAGATAGGCGATGCGCTATCGCGTTACAACAAAGTAGCTACAGGCATCCTGTTTGCGGGACGCCGTTTTCGGTGCGCCGCGGCCCTTATTCGCCCTTGTCGAGCGAGATGTCCGGCGCGGTCGGCACCTTCATGCCGACGACATGATAGCCGGCATCGACATGCATGATCTCGCCGGTGATGCCGCGCGACATGTCGGAGACCAGGAAGACCGCGGTCTCGCCGACCTCCTCGATGGTCACGGTGCGGCGCAGCGGCGAGTTGTACTCGTTCCACTTCAGGATGTAGCGGAAATCGCCGATGCCCGACGCCGCCAGCGTCTTGATCGGCCCGGCCGAGATCGCGTTGACGCGGATCTTCTGGGGACCGAGATCGGCGGCGAGGTATTGCACGCTCGATTCCAGCGCCGCCTTGGCGACGCCCATGACGTTGTAGTGCGGCATCCATTTCTCGGCGCCGTAATAGGTCAGCGTCAGCAGCGAGCCGCCATCCGGCATCAGCTTCTCGGCGCGCTGGGTGATCGCCGTGAAGGAATAGCAGGAGATCAGCAGCGACTTCGAGAAGTTCGCCTCGGTCGTATCGACATAGCGGCCGGTGAGCTCGTCCTTGTCGGAAAAGGCGATGCAGTGAACGACGAAGTCGAGCTTGCCCCAGAGCTTCTCGATCTCGGCGAAGACCGCGTCGATCGTCGAACCGTCGGTGACGTCGCAATGGCCGACGACATGGCCGCCGAGCTGCTTGGCCAGCGGCTCGACCCGCTTCTTCAGCGCATCGCCCTGATAGGTGAAGGCAAGCTCGGCGCCGGCATCCGCGGCCGCCTTGGCGATGCCCCAGGCGATCGAGCGGTTGTTGGCGACACCCATGACGAGACCGCGCTTGCCCCGGAGCAGATTGGCGGTCGGGGCGGCGCTGCTGGATTCAGGCATCTGGGACCTTCGAACTGGACGAACCGGCGAGTAGAACGGGTCGTCTCATAACCGAGGCGGTCGAAGGGTGGAAGCGTCCTTTGCCGAATTCCTGTTCAGCCCGCCCGCGCCTTCATCAGCGCGGTCAGCTCGGCGTCCTCGGTCGGCATCTCGATATCGATCGAAACGAAGAGGTCGCCGCGCTCGCCCTTCTTCTCGCTGGGCAGCCCCTTGCCACGCAGGCGGAACTGGCGCGCCGTGCCCGTCAGCGGCGGCACGTTCATCTCGACGGCGCCTCCCAGTGTCGGCACATGGATCGGCCCGCCGAGCACCGCCGTCGCCAGTGGAACCGCGACGCGCGCGCGCAGATTGCTGCCGTCGACGGTGAAGCGCGGATCGGGCCGGACCTTGATCGTCATCAGCACGTCACCGGCCTCGCCGGTGAGCGGGTGCGCCTGGCCGAGGCCGCGCAGGCGCATGACCTTGCCGTCGGCGACGCCCTCGGGGATCGTCACCTCGACCTCGCGCCCGCCGGGCAGCTTCACCCGGCGCATCGCACCATTGACCGCTTCGGCCAGGTTGACCTCGAGCGTGAAACTCTGCTCCGGCGGCTTCTGCGGCTGACTTGCCCGCCCGCGTCCGCCGCGCCTGGCGGCGTCACCAAAGAGCGAGCCGAAGATGTCGGCCGGGTCGAAACCCGGATCGGCGCCACCGCGGCCGAAGGGCGCGCCTCCGCCGCCATCGAAATTGAACTCGAAGCCGCCCTGATGCGTGCCCCGGCGCCCGGCGCCCATGCCCTCGAAACCGGCGAAGCGCGGCTTGCCCTCGGCATCGATCTCGCCGCGGTCGAACTGCTTGCGCTTGTCCGCGTCGCCGAGGACTTCGTAGGCGGTGTTCAGCTCGGAGAAACGTTCCTGCGCCTTCGGGTCGCCCTGGTTGCGGTCGGGATGCAGGTCCTTGGCGCGGCGGCGATACGCCTTCTTGATTTCGGCCTCATCAGCCGATTTCGCCACGCCCAGAACCTGATACGGATCACGCATTCAAAAAAACCCCGGAGGCTTCGTATCCCGGCGTACCGGAACCGCCTCCTAGATGGGAAGACTGTGGCGCAGTTGCAACAGGATTCAGGCCGCGCCTTTCCACGGTTTTGCATCCTTGACCGCCCATTCGCCGCCGGAGGGCCGGCAGGCGGTGCCCTGCAATTTCACCGGACCGGTCTGCAGGCTCATCGAGGCCAGGAAGGCGCGGCAAATTTCGTCCGATTTCAGGAACGGTCCCCCAACCGGGGTAAAGGTGCCCTTCATGCCGCTCTGGGCATTGTCCCAGGAAACCGGCGCGCCATTGCCCTGCGGATCGAGCGCCAGCGCCATGGCGCCTTCGGCCCGCCGCCAGTCCTCAGGGCCGAGATCGGGCGCGAGATTGACGAGTGGGCTCCTGCCCTCGACGGCGCGCGCCGGCAGCACCGAGGCGGTCGTCATCGCGACCTCATCTTCGGCCTTGCTCGACAGACCCATGATCGGGAAGGAGATCGAGCAGCCTGCCGCTGCGAACCCGAACAGCAACGCGCCGGCAAGCGATGCCGCGCGCGCAAGGGGACTGCGCTCACGCGGCCTCTGGCTCACTCGCCCGCACGTTCTATATATGACTGCCAACTCAAATCGCATTACGGATCGCGCTCGCCCAACGCTTCCTGAACCTATCGAGGACTAAGCACGTGAATGCGTTAATGAGCGGTGACTTCACCGAAGCGAGCGAGCCCTTCGCCCTGTTCGAGAGCTGGCTGGAGGAGGCCAAAGGCTCCGAGCCGAACGACCCCAACGGCATGGCGCTCTCGACGGTCGACGCCGACGGCCTGCCCAATGTCCGCATGGTCCTGCTGAACGGCCGCAGCCCCGAGGGCTTCGTCTTCTACACCAACACGCAAAGCCAGAAGGGCGAGGAACTCGACGGCCAGCCCAAGGCGGCTGCGCTGTTCCATTGGAAGAGCCTGCGCCGGCAGATTCGCATCCGCGGCCCGGTCAGCCGGGTCAGCGACGCCGAAGCGGACGCCTATTTCCAGTCGCGCCCGCGCGACAGCCGCATAGGCGCCTGGGCCTCGCAGCAGTCCCGACCGCTCGAGAGCAGGTTCGCGCTTGAAAAGGCGGTCGCGAGCTATGCGCTGAAGTTCGGCGTCGGCGAGGTCCCGCGCCCGCCGCACTGGACCGGTTTTCGCATCGTCCCGGTGTATATCGAGTTCTGGCGCGACGGCGCCTTCCGCCTCCACGACCGCGTCGTCTTCCGTCGCACCGCTCCCGGCGAGGCCTGGACGAAGACCCGGCTCTACCCCTGAGGAAAGTCACGACGCCAATGGCCATGCCCACATTCGACTTTCCGAAAACGGAAGCCGGCAAGCGCCCGGTCATGCTGCTGACCGGCGCCAGCCGCGGCATCGGCCACGCCACGGTGATGCAGTTCGCGATGGCCGGCTGGCGCATCCTGTCCTGCTCGCGTCAGGCCTTCTCCGACAAATGCCCCTGGCCGTCCGGCGCCGACGATCATATCCAGATCGATCTCGGCGATCCCGAGGACACGATGCGCGGCATCGCCGAGATCAAGAAGCGCCTCGCCGCCGAGGGCGGCAAGCTCAATGCGCTGGTCAACAATGCCGGCATCTCGCCGAAGGGGCCGAAAGGCGGCCGGCTCGGCGCGGCGACGACCTCCTTCAACGACTGGCACCAGGTCTTCCAGGTCAATTTCTTCGCGCCGATCATGCTGGCGCGCGGCCTGCTCGACGAATTGACCGCCGCGAAGGGCGCGATCGTCAACGTCACCTCGATCGCCGGCTCGCGCGTCCACCCCTTCGCCGGCGCAGCCTATGCGACCTCGAAGGCAGCGCTCGCCAGCCTGACGCGCGAGATGGCCGCCGATTTCGGGCCGCTCGGCATCCGGGTGAACTCGATCTCGCCCGGCGAGATCGACACCGCCATCCTTTCGCCCGGCACCGAGAAGATTGTCGCGACCCTGCCGCTTGGGCGGCTCGGCAAGACCGAGGAAGTGGCGAAGGCGATCCATTTCCTCTGCACGGACGCCTCGTCCTATGTCACCGGCGCCGAACTCCACATCAATGGCGGGCAGCACGTGTGAGTGACGAGAGCGGCGGGCACGATGGCGGGCAGGTCATCCGCTTCCCCAACCCCGCCCGTGCGGCAGCACGCCCGGTGCTCGCCGCCTCGATCGCCGTCTTCCGCGACGGCAAGGTCCTGCTGGCGACGCGGACCAAGCCGCCGGCCGACCAGCTCTGGTCGCTGCCCGGCGGCAAGGTCGAGGCCGGCGAGAGCCTGGAGGAAGCGGCATTGCGCGAGCTCGAGGAGGAGGTCGGCGTCACCGCCCGCATCCTCGGCTTCAACCGTCATGTCGAGATCGTCGGCCGCGATCCGAAGGGCGTCGTCACCCATCATTTCGTCATCGCCTCCTATGTCGGGCAGTGGCTCTCCGGCGAGCCCCAGCCGGGACCGGAAGCTGGCGCGGTGATGTGGGCCGATCCGCTGAAGCTGGGGGGCCTGCCGACGACGCGCGAACTCGGCGACGTGCTGCGCCGCGCCGCTGCCATCTTCGCGCGCGACGCTGGTGCATGACGAAGCGCGCGCTCGCAGCCCTGGTTCTGGCCGTGCTCGCCGCGAGCCCCGAGGCGCTGCTGGCGCAGGCACGGCGGCCGGCCCAGCCACAGCAGCGGCCCGCCGAGCCGCCACCGGCAGAGCCGGAATCACCGCCGCCGCCCTATGAGCCGCAATTGCTGAAGCTCGCCGAGATCATCGGCTCGCTCGCCTATCTGCGCACGCTTTGCGAAACCCGCGAGGCACAGGACTGGCGCGAACGCATGGCCGCGCTGCTCGAATCGGAAGGTCGCAGCCCGCAACGGCGCGAGCGGCTCGCAAGCGCCTATAATCGCGGCTACCGCGCCTATTCGGCGACACATCGCACCTGCAGCGACGGCAGCCAGGAGGCCTCCGCCCGCCTCGCTTTGGAGGGCGAGAAGCTGGCCAAGGCGCTCGCCAGCCGCTTCGGTGGTTAGTTCTGGGACGGGCTTGCGCCATTCTTAGGCAGAATTGTCCCCCGTGAATTAACCTTTCTTAAAGACCGTGATGGCGCCCGCCGGCTATGAACCGTATCCTCAGGCTGCAAATCACTGGAACGGTCGCGGCTAGCGCCAACCTCGTTCCGTCCGACGGGCAATTTTCGACGCCGGGTTCCGCTGCCTTCATGTCCGCTCTCTCAGACGACCTGCCACTCGATCCGACCCTCGCCGAGGACGTCAAGGACGCCCGTCACGTCGCCTATAGCTATGTCGAGGACGCTTTCGCCGAGGCGCGTCAGGATGGGCTCGATTCCGACGCGCTCGCCCATGCCGCCCTGTTCGCGGCGATGCGCACGCTGGTCGAGACCTATGGCGAGGAAGCGACCGCCGTTTTCGCCGAGGCCCTGCCCGAGAAGATCCGCAATGGCAGCTTCACCATCGGCACGCGCCACTGACTATTCGGCTGCGGCAGGAAGCGGCGTGTTCCGTCCCGCCTGAGCCAGGCCCCATTCGGCCAGCACATGGGCTGCATCGTTGAGCGCCGTCCCGGCCGGCGTCAGTGAATATTCAACCCGCAGCACCGCTTCCTCGAAAGCCTCGCGCCTGACGA
This sequence comes from Allobosea sp. Tri-44, assembly GCF_004123845.1. Taxonomy (GTDB): domain Bacteria; phylum Pseudomonadota; class Alphaproteobacteria; order Rhizobiales; family Beijerinckiaceae; genus Allobosea. The sequence continues at coordinate 20,721 of NZ_NBDP01000038.1, forward strand.
CACCGTCGCGCTCCATCTCGCGCAGCTGCTCGTAGAGCACCTTCTCGCTGATCCCAGGCAGGTGCCGGCGCAGCTCGCCGAAGCGGAGCGGGCGCTCGTGCAGCTCCCACAGGATCGCCGACTTCCAGCGCCCGCCGATCACCGACAGCGCTTGGCCGAGACCGCATTCGTCCGGCAAGTTGACCTTGATTGGCATAGCTCCCTCCAAGAGACCACTTACTTGCAAGTAAGTAATTGAAACAAAAAGAAAATCGATGAAATCTCCTGCAACACCCAACGCGCACGGAGCCGCGATCGAAGGCGTGCCTTCTATCGCATCTGCACGCGTGCGCCTGTCAGGAGAGCAAACTGTGAAACCTGCGATCGCCGTCATCGGCCTCGGCCGCATGGGCTCGGCCCTTGCCCGCGCCTTCCTTGCCGCCGGCTTCGCCACGCATGTCTGGAATCGCTCGCCCGACAAGGCGGCGGTGCTCGCGGACCAGGGCGCGAGCGTCGCACAGTCGGTGTCCGCCGCCGCCGCGGCAGCCGAGATCACTATCGTCTGCGTCAGCACCTATGCCGATTCGGACAGGCTGCTTCGGTCGCCCGAGGTTGCGGCCGCCCTGCGCGGCAAGCTGATCGTCCAGCTGTCCTCCGGCTCGCCGAACCAGGCCCGCGAGCAGGCGCAGTGGGCAGCCGGCAACGGCACCGCCTATCTCGACGGAGCGATCATGGCGACGCCGAACTTCATCGGCGAACCCGGCGGCACGATCCTCTATTCCGGACCGCAGGCGCTGTTCGAGGCGAACCGGCCCGTCCTCGTAGCGCTCGGCGGCAACCCGCAATTCGTCGGCGAGGATGTCGGCCATGCCTCGGCGCTGGACCTCGCCTTGCTCGGCCAGATGTGGGGCGCGCTCTTCGGCCAGTTGCAGGCGGCAGCGATCTGCCGGGCCGAGGGCATCGCGCTCGACCTGTTCGAGGGGCATCGCCAGGCCTTCCTTCCCGTCGTCGAGGGCGCACTGGTCGACCTGGTCACCCGCATCCGCGACAAGCGCTTTGCCGGCGACGCAACGACGCTCGCCTCGATCGACGTTCATTACGGCGCCTTCAGCCTGCTGCTGCAGCTCTGCAGCGAGCGCGGCCTGAACGATCTCGTCCCAAGGGCGCAGGACAGCCTGTTCCGCAAGGCGATCGCCGCCGGGCAGCGGCAGGACGACTTCGCCGCCATCGCGCAGTTCATGCGCTGAAGAACGGCCCGCTAGGCGGCTGCGCTCGGTTTCAGCCGGCCGCCTTTCGCGCCGTCTGCGCCCGGCTGAGCAGCAGCTCGCGCTCGCGCCGGTTCCGGGTCATCCCGGCGGCGCGGGTGAACTCGGCTTCCGCCTCGCCGTGGCGGCCGAGCTTGAGCAGGAAGTCGGCGCGCACGCTCGGCAGCAAATGGTAGTTTTTCAGCGCAGGAGCGTCGGCGAGCGCATCGACCAATACGAGTCCCGCCGCTGGCCCGTCCGCCATCGACACCGCGACGGCGCGGTTGAGCTCGATCACCGGCGATGGTGTCAGCGCACCAAGCGCACCATAGAGCGATGCGATCCTGCGCCAGTCGGTCTCGTCGGCGGTATTGGCGCGGGCGTGGCAGGCGGCGAGCTCGGCCTGCAGGACGTAGGAGCTGGGCGCAGTGGAAAGCCTCCGCGCCGTATCGAGCGCCTTGAGGCCGTGGTTGATCAGCAGGCGGTCCCAGCGGGCCCGGTTCTGGTCGAGCAGCAGCACCGGCGCGCCATCCGGCCCTATGCGGGCGCGCAGGCGCGAGGCCTGCAATTCCATCAGCGCGACGAGGCCGTGCACCTCCGGCTCCTGCGGCGCCAGGCCGGCGAGGATACGTCCGAGCCGCATCGCCTCCTGGCAGAGCGCTGGGCGCACCCAGTCTTCGCCGCCGGTCGCGGCATAGCCCTCGTTGAAGATCAGGTAGACCACCTCGAGCACCGAGGCGAGGCGCTCGCCAAGCTCGGGCCCGTGCGGCACTTCATAAGGTACCTTGGCCTCGGCCAGCGCCTTCTTCGCCCGAACCAGGCGCTGGGCCATGGTCGGCTCCGGCACCAGGAAGGCGCGGGCGATCTCCTCGGTGGCAAGCCCGCCGATCAGCCGCAAGGTGAGCGCGAGCCGCGCCTCGACGGCGAGCACCGGATGACAGGCGGTGAAGATCAATCGCAGCAGGTCGTCGCCAAGCTCGTCGTCGAGTGCCTCCTCGATCTCGGCGGTCGGATCGGCCTCATCATCGAGATCGCGGCCGATCTCGTCATGCTTGCGCTGCAGCATCTTGGCGCGCCTGAGGCCATCGAGCGCGCGATGCTTGGCGGCCTGCATCAGCCAGGCGCCGGGATTGCGCGGCACACCCTCGGCCGGCCATTGCTGGAGCGCGGCGACGAGCGCGTCCTGCGCCAGCTCTTCGGCGCGGCCGACATCGCGGGTGACGCGGGCGAGGCCCGCGATCAACCTCGGGGCCTCGATCCTGAAGACCGTTTCGATCGCGCGGTGTGCATCGCTTGCCGTCATCGGCTGCGATACACACCATCAGCGATCGTCTCTGGCAAGCGCCTCAGCCGTTGTCGCCGACCTCGCTCTTGAGGCGCTTCCAGGCCGCATCGGCCTCGGGCGAGACCGCATCGCCGAAATCGGCGAGGTCGACGACCGGCCGGATCTCGATCTCGGACGGACCGGGCATCGGATTGGGGCAGCGCTTGACCCAGGCGATCGCCTCGTCGAGCGACTTGCACTCCCAGATCCAGTAGCCGGCGACCAACTCCTTGGTCTCGGCGAAGGGCCCATCGACGACGGAGCGCCTGTCACCGTCGAACTGCACGCGCGCGCCCTTGGCGCTCGGCTGCAAGCCGTCGCCGCCCTTCATGATGCCGGCTTTCACCAGCTCTTCATTGTAGGCCATCATCGCATCGACCAGCTCCCGGGTCGGCGCCGCGCCGGCTTCGCTGTCCTTGGTCGCCTTGACCAGCACTATGAAACGCATCGGTCTTCTCCTTGAGGTGGAGCGGGCGAGGCCTTGCCTCGCACCGTCCGGATTGAATCGGATGTTGGGGTTGTAACGGGTTCAGCCGGCGCGCTTCGCCGTCTCGGCACGCAGGCGCTCTTCCTGCTCGCGCAGTTCCGGCGTCAGCGCCTCGCCGAAATCCTCCATCTCGAAGATCGGGCGCATCTCGATCTCGGTGCCGCCGTCGAAGGGCGCGCGCTTCAGCCACTCGACCGCCTCCTCGAAGGAGCGGACCTGCCAGATCCAGAAGCCGGCGAGCAGCTCCTTGGTCTCGGCGAAGGGGCCGTCGATGATCGTCCGCTGCGAGCCCGAAAAGCGCATGCGCAGCCCCTTCGAGCTCGGATGGAGCCCATCGCCCGCCAGCATCACACCGGCCTTCACCAGTTCCTCATTATAGGCGCCCATCTGGGCGAGGATCTCCTCGCTCGGCATCACGCCGGCTTCGGTGTCCTTGTCGGCCTTGACCAGAACCATCACGCGCATCGGTCTTCTCCTGTCTGTCGGGGTTGGTTTTGCGTCGGTACGGGGTGGGAGAATTCCCGCCCTCTGTCATCACGTCGAACGAGGAACGCCCCGATCGACAGGCTCTGAAAAAATTTCAGCCCTTGGCCGCATATTTTTCGCGGCGGGCGATTTCGGCGGCGCTCGGCTCGGCGAATTCGAACGAGCCGGTGGTGACCTCCCCCTCGCGGCGATAGGTCGCCATGAGCACGCCAGTGCTCGAGGCGCTGCTCTCGACGAGCTTGAACGCGGCGGGCATGGCGCCCGAGCCGAACAGGCGCTTGCCCTTGCCGAGCACGACCGGGAAGGTCAGCAGCGTGATCTCGTCGATCAGGTCCTTGGCCAGCAGCGCCTGGATCAGCTCGCTCGAACCTTGCAGCAGGAGCTTGGGCCCATCCTGCCGCTTCAGCGCCGCGACTTCCGCGGCGGGATCGCCACGCAGCGCGACGGTGTTCTGCCAGGTCAGCGTCTGCGGCTCGGAGGTCGCGACATATTTGGTGATGGCGTTGAACTTGACCGCGATCGGATCGTCGCCGGCATAGGGCCAGTGCGCCGCAAAGATGTCATAGGTCCGGCGGCCAAGCAGCAGGTCGAAATTATCGACGAAGGCCTTGTCCATCACCTTGCCCATCGCATCGTCCCAGTAGTGGAAGGTCCAGCCGCCATGGCTGAAGCCGCCCTGCGGATCCTCCTGCGGGCCGCCCGGCGCCTGCATGACGCCGTCGAGGGACACGAAGGTGGCGGCAACGACTTGTCTCATCTGACATCTCCCGAACTTGCGGGAGCTCATCCCGCGTCGCTTCTCCGAAGCTCAAGCGGCCGTCGCAATTACCTGCGACCTCTGCTGCTTCTTATGGACACGTCGAACGGGAACACCCCGGATCGACAGAGCGAGAGAAAAAATTTGAGATCGACTTCTGACGGACTACGGCACCCGTTTCCTGTCCCCGCGGCGGCATCAGTTGAGCCTGCGGCCGAAGCACCCTAACTATCGGGGCGAACGGCGCCCGCGCCGAAACAGCGATCGCTGAAAGAGTTCCGCCATGCCGGCAACCAGACTGGTCGACCGCGGCGTCATCCGCGTCAGCGGCGGCGACGCCCGCGATTTCCTCGACAACATCGTCACCAATGCAATGGAGACCGTCACGGCCGAACGCGCCGGATACGGCGGGCTCCTGACACCGCAAGGCAAGATCATCGGCGATTTTCTGGTCGTCGCGGTCCCGGACGCCGAGGGCGGCGGCTTCCTGCTCGACACGCCACTGCTCCAGACCGCCGACCTGATGAAGAAGCTGAAGCTCTACAAGCTGCGCGCCAAGGTCGGGCTCGACGATCTCAGCGAGACGGCGACGGTGATCGCTGCGACCGATGGCGGCAAGCTGCCGGCCGATGCCGGGCTGGTCTATGCAGATCCGCGCGTCCCTGAACTCGGCGAGCGCGCCATCGTCGACCGCGATGGCGCCGACGAGCTCGTCGACGGCGGCATGGACGATTACCATGCCCGCCGCATCGGCCTCGGCATCCCCGATGGCGGACGCGACTTCCTCTATGGCGACGCCTTCCCGCACGAAGCACTGTTCGACCAGCTCGGCGGCGTCTCCTTCAGGAAGGGCTGCTATATCGGCCAGGAGGTCGTCTCGCGCATGCAGCACCGCGGCACCGCCCGTTCGCGCGTCGTGCCGATCGTCTTCAGCGAGGGCTTGAATCCGGAGGACGGCGTCGAGGCCAGTGCCGGCAGCAAGCTGATCGGCCGCGTCGGCTCTTGTGCAGGTGGCCGCGGCCTTGCCTTGCTCCGGCTCGACCGCGTGGCGGACGCGCTAGCCGCCGGGCACAAGCTCGATGCCGGCGGCCTCGCCTTCACGCTGGCGAGCAAGCCGTCCTTCATCCGTTTCCCCTATCCCGGCGAGCCAGAATTCGGAGCGGCAGCATGAGCGGGCGCGAAGCGGTCGAGGGGCCCGACGGCAAGTTTCGCTGTATCTGGCCGGGCAGCGATCCGCTCTACCTTGCCTATCACGACACCGAATGGGGCGTGCCCGAATATGATTCCCGCACGCTCTGGGAAAAGCTGATGCTCGACGGCTTCCAGGCCGGCCTGTCCTGGATCACCATCCTGCGGAAGCGCGACGCCTTCCGCGCCGGCTTCGCCGGTTTCGAGCCGGAGACCGTCGCCCGCTTCGGCGAGGCCGATGTCCAGAGATTGCTCGCCGATGCCGGCATCGTCCGCCATCGCGGCAAGATCGAGGGCACGATCCGCAACGCGCAGGCCTATCTCAGGCTCAGCGAGACGGGACCCTTCACCGATTTCCTCTGGAAGCATCTCGACGGGCGCGTGATCCAGAACAGCTTCCGGACCCATGAGGATGTGCCGGCCGAGACCGCCGTGTCGAAGGCGATCTCCAAGGAACTCAAGGCCGCCGGCTTCACCTTCTGCGGCCCGACCATCGTCTACGCGGTGATGCAGGCCTGTGGCATGGTCAACGACCATCTCACCGGCTGCTTCCGCTGGCAGGAATGCGCGGCGCTCGCCCGCGACACGCGCCCCGCCGCCTGATGGCCAAACCACCCACCCCGCCGCGCGCCTGGCAGCGCATGCTGTCGGGCCGGCGGCTCGATCTGCTCGATCCCTCCCCGCTCGACGTCGAGATCGAGGACATCGCCCATGGCCTCGCCCGCGTCGCGCGCTGGAACGGCCAGACGCGCGGCGTGCACTCCTTCTCGGTGGCGCAGCACTCCCTGCTGGTCGAGGCGATCGCGGGGCATCTCAATCCGGATTGGTCGCGCGAATGGCGATTGATGGCGCTGCTGCACGATGCGCCTGAATACGTCATCGGCGACATGATCTCGCCGTTCAAGGCGGTGATGGGCGATGCCTATAAGGGCGTCGAACTGCGCCTGCTCGCGGCGATCCATCTGCGCTTTGGCCTGCCGGCAGTGACGCCAGCGATCGTCAAGCGCAAGACCAAGGACGCCGACAAGATCTCGGCCTTCCTCGAGGCGACCGAGCTCGCCGGCTTCGAGCGCGAGGAAGCCCTGCGCTTTTTCGGCCGCCCGCAGGCCCTGCCGCGCGAGGTTCTGGCGCTGCTCGAGCCGCAGGCGACGGAAGCGGCGCAGGCGGCGTTCCTGAAGCGGTTCGGCGAGTTGGCGGTGCGGTAGCCTCCTCCGTCATGGTCGGGCTTGTCCCGACCATCCACGTCTTCGCTTCGTCGATCGAATTCAGTGTTCAAGACGTGGATGCTCGCCACAAGGGCGAGCATGACGTGGTGGAGACTGCGGCCCCCGCCTCAATAGCAGGACACGAACTCCCGGTAGACCCAGCCCACCACATGGTTGCGACCGCGCGGGCTGATCAGCGCCCAGGGCCGGCCACGCTCGTCGAATGAGGTGTTCATCACCCTGATGCCGGCGCCGTTTGTGACGCGCCCGATGATCTCGCCATTGGGCGTCTCGCGGATGTTGAGCGGCGTGCCGGTCGGGTCGGTGACGGCGCAGCGGTTCTGGGCGAAAGCCGGTGCGGCCATGAGGCAGGTTGCAAGCGCAGCGGTCAAAAGGCCGAGGCGGGTGGCGGTCATGAACAAGTCCCCTGATCGTCAACCGGCACGCCCCGCGCCGTGACATGCACTTGCAATGGCGTAGTCAGGGCTGCTTTCGCGGTGAAGCGGCATTGTTTCTGTTTCGGATCAGATCATCTGATATTCTCTGCTATTCCCGATAAAATCGGATCGCTGCATACTGCGCTCACCTGATGTAGGTGAGAGAGACAAGAGCCATGACAGCCCCGACCAGCCTGAATCTTCCCGCCGGCGTCGTCGTTAAGGGCGCGCTCGCCGAGCGCTATGACGAGGTCCTGAGCCATGACGCGCTCGCCTTCGTCGCCGGGCTGCAGCGCCGCTTCAACGAGACCCGCAAGCGCCTGCTCGCCGTGCGCAAGGAGCGCCAGAAGCGCTTCGATGCCGGCGAGACACCCGATTTCCTCGCCGAGACCCGCCATATCCGCGAGGGCGACTGGAAGGTGGCGCCGATCCCGGCCGACCTGCTCGACCGCCGCGTCGAGATCACCGGCCCGGTCGATCGCAAGATGATCGTCAACGCGCTGAACTCCGGCGCCAAGGTCTTCATGGCCGATTTCGAGGACGCCTCCTCGCCGGTCTGGGCCAACATGGTCGAAGGCCAGATCAACCTGAAAGACCGCTGGGCCGGCAAGATCGACTTCACCGAGCCGAGCACCGGCAAGGCCTACAAGCTCAAGGACAAGCCCGCCGTCCTGATCATCCGCCCGCGCGGCTGGCATCTGCCGGAGCGCCATATCGAGATCGATGGCGAGATCGCCTCGGGCGCGTTGGTCGATTTCGGCCTCTACGTCTTCCATAACGCCAAGGCGGCGCTGGCGCAGGGCTCGGGCCCCTATTTCTACCTGCCTAAGCTCGAAAGCCATCTCGAGGCCAGGCTCTGGAACGACGTCTTCGTCGCGGCGCAGAACGCGCTTGGCCTGAAGCCTGGGACGATCAAGGCAACCGTGTTGATCGAGACCCTGCCGGCCGCCTTCGAGATGGACGAGATCCTCTACGAACTGCGCGACCACATGGCTGGCCTCAATTGCGGCCGCTGGGACTACATCTTCTCCTTCATCAAGAAGCTCGCCCGCAACAAGGCCTTCGTCCTGCCCGACCGCTCGCAGGTCGTGATGACCAAGGCTTTCCTGCGCGCCTATTCGCTGCTGCTGATCAAGACCTGTCACCGCCGCGGCGCCTTCGCGATGGGCGGCATGGCGGCGCAGATCCCGGTCAAGAACAATCCCGAGGCCAATGCCGCCGCCTTCGCCAAGGTCAAGGCCGACAAGGAGCGCGAGGCCGGCGACGGCCATGACGGCACCTGGGTCGCCCACCCGGATCTCGTGCCGGTGGCAAACGAGGTGTTCGACCGGCTGATGCCGCAGCCGAACCAGCTCGACAAGCTGCGCGAGGATGTCTCGGTCAGCCGCGAGCAGCTGCTGGAGGTGCACGAAGGCACCCGCACCGAGGAGGGCTTCCGCGAGAACATCCGCGTCGGCGTGCAATATCTCGAAGCCTGGCTGCGTGGCCGCGGCGCGGTGCCGATCTACAACATGATGGAGGATGCCGCGACCGCCGAGATCAGCCGCGCCCAGATCTGGCAGTTCGTCCAGTACGGCGCAGAGCTCGAAGGCGGCGCCAGGGTCGACGCCGAGCTGTTCAAGCGCTGCCTGCCGGAGGAGATGGCGCGGGTGAAGAGCGAGCTCGGCGCTGACGCCTACGACAAGGGCCGCTTCCCCGAGGCGATCGACCTGTTCTCGAAGCTCTCGCTGGCACCGGAATTCGAGGAGTTCCTGACCGTGCCGGCTTACGGCAAGCTGGGCTGAGTTGACGTCCCGCGCCGCTCATATGGGCGGCGCGGGGCTGCTTTCTGTTTCTGATCGTCGATGTCAGCGCTTGTCCGCAACGGGTGGAAAGCTGCCATTCCGGTTCGAGCGAAACATCGGGGTGAACTCGCGAGTGCCGCCCATCACCAGAACGGGGGCGGAGCCACTTAGGAGAACGAGGCGGAGGATGGGAGCGGCATTAAGAGAGCCCACGCCTTCATGACCCGACAGTGAGAAGAATCTTGCCCCGGGTTTCGTTCGATTCGATCCGCCGATGCGCCGCAGCCGCATCAGTGAGCGGAAAACGTTGATCGATCGAAACGACAAAGCGACCCGCGGCGACAAGATCGAGCAGAGCAATAAGATCAGGGCGCGGATTCCACCCAAGTCGTTGCAGGTTGGTGAACTGAAAGCCGAATATGGTGACATTCTTCGGATAGAAATCGCGTGTGTCGATAGTACTTGGTGTCAAGGCGACATTGGCCATCGCCACGACGCGGCCGCCCTGCGCCACGGCCCGCACGCTCTGGGCGAACGCTTCACCACCAGCAAGGTCGAGAACGACATCGGCGCCGCGCTTGTCCGTTAGCCGCATAACCTGTTCAATGAGGTCTTGGTCGCCTCTCAACACGACATGGCCGGCACCGAGATTACGGACGAACGCCTCCTTGTCCGATGAGCCGACCACGGCAATCACTACTGCGCCCGCGTGCTTGGCGACCTGGATCGCGGCGCTTCCCACGCCGCTGGCGGCGGCATGGATCAGCACGACATCGCCCTTGCGAACGCGCGCCAGCTCATTGAGGCAATAGCGCGCCGAGAGCCATGTGACCGGAAGCGCCGCCGCGACGTCAAAATCCACGCTCGGCGGAAGGAGAACAACCTTCTTGGCCTCCGCTACGACAAGCTCCGCGTAAAAGCCAGGCACGCCCCACGCCACAACCCGATCACCGATTGCAAAGCCGTCGACGCCCGCGCCAAGCGCCTCAACGAAGCCTGCCCCCTCGGTTCCCGGCGTCACCGGCAGAGGCGGCAAGATATGATAGCCGCCCGCCCGAAGTAGCGCGTCCGCACGATTCACCGAGGCCGCCGCGAGGCGAATCAAAATTTGACCGGCGCCTGGACTGGGATCGGGAACCTCGGCCGCTACCAACCGGTCCGGGGGGCCAAATTCCGTAACTTGCACAACGCGCATCGTCCACCTATCTCTGACACCATATGAATAGGTGTCGATATTTACACTAGTTCAATCGGTGTCAAGTGAAATAGAATGGGGAAATGGAAGCGACGGAATTTAGATTCGTCGGCGGTAGATCGAGCCTCGATCTGATCGCTACACTGGGAAAGCGCCACGTAAAGCCGATTGAACGGCTCGCGGACAGCGCTACCGCAGAGGCGTGGCTTGAGCTTGCGGGTGTATTGCCGCGCGGATCCGGCGCGAGAGTCAGCCTCGTGCAGCTCGGTGCCCTGAGGAAGCTCCGCGAGACGATTTATCGCCTGGTCCGCGCCGCGATGACCGGCACCCGTTTCGAGCCGAGCGATCTGGCGGCACTCAACGCCGCCGCCACGGCTCCCGATCTCATCCCGCAATTGAATGGGCATGGCGCCGAAACCGTGAAATGGAACAGTCGCGATCCGGTCGATGCCGCGACCTCTTCGATTGCGCGCGACGCCGTATTGCTGCTCGCCCGCGTGTCGGCGAAACGGATCAAGGAATGTGAAGGCCCGGATTGCTCGCTTCTGTTTCTGGACGAGTCGCAGTCAAGCCGGCGGCGCTGGTGTTCGATGGACCGATGCGGCAACCTGTCGAAAATTCATACCTATCGCCGCCGCAAGCCGCAGGGCTAGACGGAGTGGCCGCGCCCGACGCTAGCTAGCACGGGACTAGGTCCGGTCTGAAACAGTGAATCGCCCTGTCATGCGGGCGAAGAGCTACCGCCCGCTACCGTTAACATGTGTCCAATAATGCGCGGAACCAGGTGGGCATGCGCCCGCCAATGTCCGCAACGGGTCCTGGCCGTGTCAAAACGCCTTGGACCGAGAGGAGAGATGATCGACCGTGGCGGAGATGCCAGATTGGCCTGTTTCGCTGCTCCACTCGCTCGTCGTGACCTCTCCGACCGCGGGTGGCTCCT
>NZ_NBDP01000059.1 GCF_004123845.1 Allobosea sp. Tri-44
TACCCTAGCTGCGCTGCGCAGCGCGCCCGCTGGCGATCGTCTCCACTCGGATGAGTTTATGGGCGTGGGGCATCGCGGATGGACGCGCCAAGAAGCCGCGGCTCCGCTGGCGGTCCTCCTCAAGCCGCGCAGCCTGCGGCCGGCGCCGTTCCCCGCGCGCCTGCGCTATCCCGTCGCGAGCCCCAGCGACCCGCTCCGTCCACCAGGCGATCTGGCCGGCGCGGCTCATTACACGTCGCACTCCGCCGGAAGCTCGAGCTTCGCGATACGTCGAAGCCTCAAGCCATAGGCGACGGTGATTTCAGTGAGCTCGTCATTGATCACTGACATCACATCGTAGAGCCCCTGCCAGACCGGTTCGGTGTCATCCAGCCCGACCGCTTGGCCGGAGCGGGCCGCGCGCAGGAGCTGCGCTAGGTTCCGTCCGACCATGCGAACCTGGCTCGCCAGCAGGACCACCGCCTCGGTGTTCTCGGCCGACAGCGCCGGTCCTGCTTGCACCGAGGCACGGATCAACCGGCGCACCACCTCCGCCTTCGGCAAACCGAAGAGCACGATTGCCTCACGCAGCCGCTGCTCGTCGGCCGCGGAGAGCTCGATCCGCAGCCGCGGCTTGCGTCGTGGAACGGCAGCGGACCGAGCCATCGCCCTCTTCCCTTCCGGCTGAATGGCGGATCGCCAGATCCGCCGGACCACCGACATCGCCGGATGCCGGCACCGAGCGCCGAGGCGATCTCCGGCTGCGTACCGCAGCCGCCCCGAGTTTGTGGCCCACAAACCGGTATCTTGTCAATCAACATCTATTCAAATAGACAGATGCCGAGCAAATGACCGCCGACGCGGAGGCGGCATCCTTTCAGCCTGCTCGCCTCGCGCAAGTCCCTCCCGGAACATCGCATGGGTCGCTGCGCTATTACCGCAATTCCGGTTTCACTGCATGACGCCAGCACGCAGTTGCGCCATTTCGGCAATGTCGCATTTCGCGCGTGAGGGAATATCGGATCCCAGCATCAGCGCCATTCGATATCGATCAATTCACGCTTTACGCTATCGCGGCATTCCTGGAATGCCGCATTACCCCATCCAATTTATCCGTGGTCTGGGTAAGACCGAGAAGCCGTATCGCTGTAATGCGGCATTTCCCGCCTGCGGCGATGCACGGTTGCAGCAATTGCAGTTCGCGGCATTGTCTAATATCTATTATAATATACATTACCCAAGTGAGTCTGCAGCCCCGAGGAGCACCGATGCCAAGCATCTTTGCGGTCGCCAATCCGAAGGGAGGCAGCGGCAAAACGACCGTCGCGATCATCCTCGCCGGAGAGTTTGCACGCCATGGCTATGCGGTGGCGATCATCGACGCGGATCCACAAGGCTCGTCCTACCAATGGCATGCGTCAAGCATCGCACGCGGGATGACGCCACAGGGAATCGATCTGGTCCGTGCGGCCGATGAGGCGACACTGGACGCGGCGATCGCCGATCTCGACCGCTACGACGTCGTGGTGATCGACACCCCCGGCTATTACGGCAATGTTCTGATCCAATCGGCACTTCGGGCCGATCTCGTAGTCCTGCCCTGCAAGGTCCATACGTTTGACGCCTCGCAAGTCGTGCGTACGATTCGCAATCTCGAACAGCATGCGGCTGCATCCGCCCTGCCGATGAGCCAACATCGCGTGCTGTTCAACGAGTACGACAGTCTCGACCGCAACACGCGTCCATTGCGCGAGGTCGTCGCCTATCTCGATGCCGAACAGGTGCCGATCTGTTCAAACGCGCTCTACCGCCGTGTCACCTTTCGCACGCTGACCAGCGGGCACGGCACGCTTTACCAGATGAGTGACGGCGACGAGGCCGTTCGCAAAGCGCGCTACAATGCCGACCAGGTCGTGCGAGAGCTGCTCGCGGCAAGCCAGAGCACAGCGCCAGACGAAGCGGCCGTTTGAGATGAGCGGCCCCGATTCCGACAGCAAGCCGGAGCGGCCTGCCCTGCCCCGCGACGCATTCCGACCGCAGCGTCTTGCCGCATCGAGCCCTGAGGCGTCTCCAAGACCTGTGGTCGTGACGCCCGCCTATGACGACCGCGGCGCTGGTGATCCTGCGCCTCACAACGCCTTGCCGCGTCGACACAACAATGCCGAAGCGCCTGCACGGCGACCGATGCGACCAAAAGCCGAGCGGAATCCGTTCGAGGCCTATGGCGAACGCTCATCGTCCAGGCCTTACGCGTTGCGGCTGCCGGACGCGATCGATCTCGTCCTTCGCCAGATCGCCGCCGAGGAGCGAACGCACCCGCTGCGCGTGATCGATCGGATTTTGTATGACCATCTCCGTCGGGTCGGGCGCCTGCCTCCGACATAAGACTGGCCGACGGTATCGTCAGCATCGCGAGGGTTGAACTGGCCGAACCCTGGCACGGGCAAGCCGGCGCAATCAACGGGCTTTCTCTGAATTCCTCTAATGTCTATTATCCTGAATGTTGGGACCTGATATATCGTCCCGGGAATCGTGACCGCCAACCTGGCCCCCCGATACCCGATGCCCGTTCGCAAACCCCAGCCGATCGATCACTCGATCCTCAATGAAATGATTGCGATCCGGCTGCAGCAGCTCGAAATCGAGAACGGCGGCATGGAAGCGCTTCTGCCGAAGACAGGCCTCGCGCGTCAGACCTATTACCAACTGCTCCGTGGTATCGGGAATCCGACTCTGAAGACGCTCGAACGCCTCGCCTCGAGCCTGAATATGACGGTGTTCGAGCTTCTCGGCTTCGAAATCGACGACGCTCGCCGGGCGTTGCAGAAGGGCGGGGTCGACTACGACGATCTGAGTTCCGCCATCGCCAAGAAGAACCGGGCTCAGCGCACGCTCGCGCGTGAAACACGGTCGCGCAAGCTCCCGTCATAGGTTCGGACATTCCGCGCTGGAGCCGAGCGCCGCGAGAGGATCGTCACGCGCAGGCGCGGAGACCGCTTGCGGGCTCCGGGAGCGCCCTGTCGCGAGTAGAGCTGTCCCCAAAGGGCTCGCCCAGACCTGTTCGCCCCACCATTCGTGACGCCGAAACGGTCGTGGTGCGAGACTTGGTTCGCCAAGAATGAAAGCGGATGTGGGAATTCAGCCCGGCTGGCGATGTCGAGAGTGGGCGACATCGAGAAATTCCGGGGGATAGCGAGCGACACGGTATTCTTCGCCTTTCCGTCGCCGCGCACCGACTGCGATACTCGGCGAGATCATCAACGTCACAGGATCTTTCTTCCATGACCACAGCGACCGAGATTGCCGACACGATCGCCGGCGAGCAGAAGCTGACGAAGGCGCAAGCGAAGGCTATCGTCGAGAGCGTGTTCCGGCAGATCGCCGAGGCTGCGAAGGGCGGGGCCGAGACGAATATTCCTGGCTTCGGCAAATTCAAGGTGAAGGACAAGCCAGCTCGAGAGGCACGCAACCCGTCGACCGGCGCCACCATCAAAGTCGCCGCATCGAAGAAGCTGACCTTCACGCCGGCTAAGGCCGTGAAGGACGCGCTCAACGGCTGAGACCGCGAGCGCGCCAGCAGCGCGACGCCTTCTCAGAAGGGAGGCTCGCTGCTGTAGCGGCCCTCGGCTTCGGCCAGCATGACTTCGCGCTCGGCCAGTGCGAACTCCAGCTCCGCCTCGATCTGACGACGCTCGGTGCGGTCGGTTGCATCCCGCAGTTCGGCGCGCAGTTCCTCGATGTGCTGTTCGATCGTCATCGTCGTCTCCTCGATTGAGTGTGAAAGACGACGCCGGCAGTCATGGTTGGCCGAAGGGGTCAGGGATCGCGCAGCGACCGCCGCAGGCGGCGAGTGGGGGAGCCGATTTTGTCGATGGGCGCGGCAGCGGTCGGCGGCAAAATTGGGGGCACCGCTCGTCCTTGGGGCCTTCGGGACGGCATGGCATCCTTTGACGATCTGAGCAGATTTTTTGGGCTCCGGTCAGCACCAGAAAGCCGAAGGCCGGCTCGATGCCGGCCTTCGGCTTCGACACACGAAAAGGCGGTCCATCGGCGAACCGGGACCTGCTTTGCGGGTTGGCGGCGTGGCGTCGTCCGTCGCCATCGCTGGCATGAAGAAGCCCCGCCTGGACGGCGGGGCTCGTTCGCGGTGGGGATCAGGCCTCCCGCTTCGGGCGGTTCCAGATCAGGGTGTAGTCCCCTTCGGTCTCGCCCGGCCAGAGTGCCGCGGTGATCGGAGCGTTGAAGCTCGGATCGTCGAGCTTGAGCGAGATGTAGGGCTCGCCGTCGCCGGAGACCGCATTCCAGCCCGCGCCGACCTCGGCGCCGTTGCCGGTGACGCGGAAGTCCGGGGCGTCGCGCGAGACACGCTCGATCGGGTGCAGGCGGGCCTGGAAGCGGACGCTGAGGGTGCGGACGTTGCCGACGATGCCGTTGCCGTTGCTCTTGAATTCGCCGATGACAGCCATGATGGGATCCTTTCCGGTTTGCTCGGACCGCGCCCGTCGCGGCCTCGATGGCGGTGTCGGGACCGGGGGCGCTCGACCCCGCACCCGCCGGGGTCCCCGTTGCGCTTGCGCAATGGGGTGGTCCTTAGGGCCGCAACGCAGTGGAGGGCGGCCGGTCCTGGCTTTTTTGCTTCGCGATGCAAAGGCGGCGCAGCCGCCGGCGGAAAAAAGCCGGGACCGGCCGTTGCGGACGGGCGATCGAGACGAAAGTCGTCCCCCGGTCACACCCAATCCATCGAGACCGCAACTGGGCGCAACCGTGACGCCGAACAGGAAGGGGCCCGAGCAGGCCGCTCTCCATCGGTGGAGTTCAAGGGATACGCCGACGTCGACAACATCGTCGTGCCCGTTCGGTGCTGTCCGCCCGGATCTTGCCCGGCCAGTTCCGCCGACGTCTCCAGCCACGCCATGCCGCACCGCCGGACCGCAGCGGCCGGGGGTGGATGCGCAACGAATGAGCTCTGAGATCGGGAGAGCCGGCATCTCCGCCGGCGCCACCAAAGCAGCTTTCCGTCGCCGCATCGGCAGTCCCCGAGCGCGGACGGGATGGACTGGCTCCCGGATGGGCCGCCAAGCATGGCAGGCCTCTCGCTCCCCAACGAGCTCCGCTGCCAGGGCGGGGTTCGGAGCACGCCATGGCAAGCGCGCCTTGCGGCGACCCACCCGCACGGGTTGCAGCGCCGGTCCGGCCGGGCGAAACTTCGACGGCCAAGCCAGGAGGAGATGAATGCGCCGGTTCGAGATCGCAGGACGCATTCGGACCGAAGACGATCCGGCAGTGCCGGCGGCGATCGCGGCGGCTTATCGCGATCGGATGCGCCCGCTGTGTCTGTGCCGCGAGCCCGGCATCCCGATGTATGTCGCGGCGATGGGCGAGCAATTCGTCGTCAAACGCATGCCGCTCAGCGGCGGCCAGCACGATCCAGCCTGCGATTCTTATGAGCCGCCGGTCGATCTGTCGGGTCTCGGCCCGCTGATGGGCAGTGCCATCCGGCTCGATCCCGCGAGCGGAATGGCGGCATTGCGGCTGGAGTTCAGCCTGACGCGAACCGGCAGCCGGGCCGCGCCGACGCCAGGCGCAACGGAATCGACCTCGGTGAAGAGCGAGGCACGCCGGCTGTCGCTGCGCGGGTTGCTGCATCTGCTCTGGAACGAGGCCGGCCTCACCAAATGGACCTCGGCCTGGGCCGGCAAGCGCCACTGGTGGAACGTCCGCTACCATCTGATCGAAGCAGCCAGGACCATGCTGGTGAAGGGTGCGCCGCTCAGCGAGGTCCTGCTGATCCCCGAGCCTTTCCGCGCAGCGAACAAGGATGCGATCGAGCAGCGGCGCGCCGCCGCGCTGAGCGCGGTCCAGCCACAGAAGACCGGCCCGCGTAAGCTCATGGTGCTGGTCGGGGAGGTCAAGGAGTTCCAGCCGGCACGCGGCGGCCATCGGCTCATCGTCAAGCATTTGCCCGGCTTTCCGTTCCTGCTCGACGACAGGAGCTTGGTCCGCGTGCAGGCGCGCTTCGAAGCGGAGCTCGCGCTATGGGCGGCGAATGATGCCTCGCATCTGATCTCCGTCGCGACCTTCGGACTCAATGCCGCCGGTCTCGCGATCGTCGAGGAGATCGCGTTGATGGTCGTGGCGCAGAACTGGATCCCCTATGAATCCGCTCAGGAGCTACGCCTCGTCGAGGTGCTGGCGAAGGCGCGCGAGCAGAGCATCAAGGGCCTGCGCTATGCCTCGCCAGCCGACCAGCCGATCGTGGCGGCGCTGTTGATGCAGCACCGGCCACGGCCACTCGCCCTCTTCGTCGTGCCGGCCAGCGCCGACGATGCCTATGAGGCCGCGCTCGAGGAGATGATCGCCGCTCGGCCCGAGATGGATAGCTGGATCTGGCACGTGAGCCAGGGCGAGATGCCGGCTTTACCAGCTCGGTAGGGCGACGCGGTGACGCGACGGGCGACACATAAACCTCAGGCCGCCTCCTGCCGGCATTTCGCCAGGGGCTGAAGATCATGGCGATAGGCGACGGCACGCTGGGCGTGGGCAGCCGCCTGGAAGATCGCCCGGCGGTCGCCATCGAGCAGCTTGAGCCACGAGGCGACATAGCTGGCATGGTCGGGGCGAGGCTCGAGCTCCGGCACGATACCGAGATCGGCGCAAAGGAAGCAGGCGCCGATATCCGCGATCAGCTCTTCCCGGGCCCGCTCTGTCAGGTCCTTGTGATAGCGGCTGAGATCCCGGTTCAGCCGATGCGGTGCGCCCGCCCAGTGGACGCATTCATGGCCGAGGACCGCAACATAGGATTCGGCATCGCGGAAGCTCTGCAATTCCGGCATCTGGATGCTGTCGCTGCCCGGCGCGTAGAACGCCCTCGAGCCGCCGTGACGGATCACCACGCCGGTGTTGGCGAAGAAGCGGTCGGCGTGCTCGATCCGCACCAGCGGATCGGCCGGCGGCTCCGGGCGCTGGTAATAGTGATCGGGCAAGCCTTCAATCTGGTCGCAATTGAAGACGGTATAGGCCTTGAGGAACGGGATATCCCGCTCGACCTCGCCGCCGGCGGCATCGACCTCGGTCTTGGTGAAGCGGCTGGCATAGACGACGCTCGCGCCGCTTTCGCCTTTGCGCACATGGGCGCCGAGCTCGTTCGCCTGGCGAAACGTCATCCACATCGTCGAAGTGAAGCCGCGCGCCACCGCTTCCGACCAGAGCAGCAGGACATTGAGCCCGGTATAGGGCTGGCCATTGTGGCGCAGCGGCCGGGTGATCCGTCCACTCGCCTTGCCCGCATTCCAGGGCTGGACCCAGGGGCGGGTGCCCTTCTCGAGATCCGCCACGATGCGTTCGGTGATGCGCGTATAGATGTCGGCGCGCGTTTCCCTATCCTTGGCCGTCATTGTCTTGTCCTCCGTTTCGGGGCCGCGCCCATCGCGGCCGGTCACGGAGGTCCGGTGCCGGGGCAATCAGGAGGGTCGCGCACCCGGCCATCCGCCCGCGCTCGCGCGGCGGGTGGTCATGGGCCGAAACGCAGTGGAGGACGGCGAAGCCGTTGCGCGAACAACCGGCCCCGGCAGGACCACCGCCCGGGACGGGCCGCATGGTGCGTTTCCCTCATTTTCTGGTCCGGCCATCCGCGATCTGGCGGAACCGCCCGCGCCGTGCTAAATATCTGACCATCTGACTAGGTGTGAGACGATGACCAAGCAAGCGAACCTGAAGACTGTGAAGGCAGTCGGACGCCAGAGCCCGGTGGGACGGTGGAAGCTCGAAGACGCCAAGGCGCGGTTCAGCGAGGTGGTGCGGCATGCGCGCGAGAACGGGCCGCAACGCGTGACCGTGCGCGGGCACGACGCTGTCGTCGTGATGAGCGTCGAGGAGTTCGAGCGCCTCGTGCCGGAGAAGCCGCGGGCGCCGTTCGTCGAGTTCATGGAAAGCCTTCATCTTGGCGGGCTCAATCTGGAGCGCGAGATGGATCGCGGACGGGACGTCGAACTTTGAAGGGCTGGCTGCTGGACACCAATGTCGTCGCCGCGCTGATCAGTCCGCAGGGAGCGCCATCCGTGAAGTCCTGGGCGGCAGCGCAGGACGAGCGCTTCTTCAACATCAGCGTTCTCACACTCGCCGAATACGACAAGGGCATTCACAACCTTGCGGACGATCACGCCGACCGGCCTGGATACATCGCGGCGCGCGATGCGCTGGAAGTGCGGTTCGGGGAGCGAATCCTGTCGCTGACCGACGAGGTCGTGCGGCGATGGGGTCGTCTCGCCGGCGAGGTGAAGCGCGCCTCCGGACATCCACCACCGGTGATCGATACGATGCTCGCTGCTACGGCGATCGAGCATGATCTCTACCTAGTCACCCGCAACGTGAAGGATGCGCGGCCATCCGGCGCGCTCATATTCGATCCGTGGAATAACGATCCGGCGAAATTTCCGCTCAGCGAGCGAGCCGGCCGGGTGAGATAGCTGCAAAGACAAAAAGGTCGGCCTCTTGAGAGACCGGCCTGTCGCAGTCGTTGGCGCGAAGACGGGCGAGGCATCCGCCTCGCCCGTAGCGACTCAGCTGAAGGCCGCCATCTGCATCTCGGCCGCCTTGCGATCGACGGCCTGGCCAGGATTCTCGACCGCGCGCTCGAACGGCTTCCAGCGCTCGCCGACGACCTGCTCGTAGGCCGCGACGGCGCCCTCGGCCGCCATGCGAAGCGCGTGGGCCTGGACGCCCATATCGGCGGCAAACTCGCGCTTGCGCTGCGCGGCGCTCTCGAAGCCGACCGGACCGTCGAGATCGTCGTCGCGGGCCTGGTTGGCGAGCTTGCTCGTGAGGTCGCGGGCCTCGCTGACGGCCCGGCTGTAGAACTGGCCAGCGCCATGGGCAGAGCCGACATAGGAGCCGACGATCCGCTGCAGATGGATCTGCATCGCGCGCTCGGCGAGGCCTTCTCGCAGCGCATCGGCCGTCTCGACGATCAGCCGTTCGTGCAGGTCGCGGATGCCGTCGCTGTCGAGCACCGGTAATCCGAAGCTCTCTGCGATGAGGATGGCCTGCGCTGCATCCGGGCAGGCGAGCCGGGCCATTTCGAGGGTCGTGCCCTTGCGGAGTTGGACGACGCGGGCGGTCGGGCGGGGAGCGGTCCTGGACATGCGAGCTTCCTTCCTTCGGTTGTGCCGAAGAACCGGACCGGCCCCTGCCGGCCCTCCCTTCGGGCGCGCTCGAACGAAACCGGCGGAAAGACGGACGCTTCAGGGCTAGGGGCGGCCAAATCGAGCGGGGCAGGTCTGCGGGCAAGCGGGGCGTAGGCCCTGTGCCGCCCCGCGGATCTGCCCTGCCGAGAGCGGTCGAACCGGCCGCGCAGCGGCGCGGAACGCGGCCTTGAAGCGGCCGGCCGCCGGTTTAAGAGCGCAAACCCGGCCGAAGGGAGGGCCGGCGGGGACCGGCACGAGAGAGGCCACTGAAGGGGGACACAGCGTCAGGGATCGCGTCGCGACCGCCCACAACGTTCCATCCAAGCCGCAACGGTTGTTATCGCGAACAGGCTCATGCCGTCTGCGCAGCGCGCGCCCAGATCTCCGGTCGCCAGAGATGATCGCCTCGATCTCGGCACGATAGGCATCCGGGTGCTCGGCAACCGATCGGCCGGCGAGCCAGGTGAAGACCGAGGCCATGTCCTGTCCGATTGTCCCGTCGACAGCGAATATGTCGGCAAGGTCGAAGCCGCCGGGGTCGTCGGCATTCCACCAGGCGAGGATGAAATTCGCGATGCGCCGCGACTGGCCAGGATCGTGCGGGCGTGGCGCAAAAACCGCTCGAGAGCGTTCGACGGGTAGCTTGAATACCTGGACGGCAAGATGTTGTAACTGATCCGGATCAGGTGTCGTCGAGATTCTCGAGCGGGTTCGGGAAGACGCGACGGGCCCAAAACAGCCCGAAGATTTTCGCGGCTGGGTATCTCGCATGCAGGACCGCCTGCGCCGCCTTGAAATGCGTTCCTGCCGTGAGGACGTCATCAACCAGAGCAATTTCGGTAGGCGCCGGAAGCTCGACGCTGGTGTCGATTTCGTGGAGCCGGGCTAAATCGGCCACGCTCATTCGATCGACCTCGTAAAATGGCGCGGTCGAGACGGTCTGCCTGAGGAGATCACGGACATCCACCGCGAAGCCAGCCGCATCGGCGATGCGTCGGCAGACGTTCAGCACGCGCGCGTCGTGCTCAGGATCGCCACGAACCTTCGAAGGAGTGATGGGGACGAGGGTGCCAATGCGCAGCCAGTCGACGCTTAGGCTCGCGAACATCTCGCGGCCGCAGAGCGCGATCGCCCCGCCCTTATACTGGTAGCCACCCTGCCCGCGCTTCTTCTTGAGGTTGCTGATCTGCTGATTGGTTTCCCCACCTCGCCAGCCGACCCCGGCCGTGTATTCGCGGAGATAGGCGCATTCGTCTTCGGCATGAGATGGAAGTGGTCGCCCCGGGTTGTCGCATCGATGAGCTGAAAGCGAATCTCAGCCATCGAGGTGAGCCATCAAATCCTTGAACGACCGGACACGGATGGCGCCCTGCTTCTCAAAGCGAGCGGGCCAAGTCAGATCGGGGCGGCGGAAAGCCGAGTCGAGAATGAAGAGCTTGCGCTTCTGGTGGAGCGCCGCACGCGCTTGGATGAGAGTGCCCGATGTCTCGCCGGCCTCGACGATGATAGTCGCTTCGGTCAGTGCGCTCATCGTCACGTTGCGTTGAGGAAAGAACAGGCGGTTCTGGTTCGGGTTCTGCTTCGCGTAGCGCAGCGCCGGAACCTGAGTGATCACGAGGAAGTCGCGGGCGATGCGCTCCTGCAAAAGCTGGTTCTCGCGCGGGTAAACGGCACCAAGAGGCGTCCCTACTACTGCAATCGTGCGGCCGCCAGCTGCCATCGCACCCGAATGGGCTGCTGTGTCGATCCCCTTCGCCAGACCGGAAACTACGGTAACGTCGTGCTTAACCAGGCCACGGGCGATCTGCCGAGCGAGATCGGCTCCCTCTTCGCTTGGCTCGCGGCTTCCTACGACAGCGACGCAGCGGGTTTCTGTCAGCTCCCAATTGCCTCGATAATACAGCAACTCGACAGGGTGTCTGGCATCCCGGAGCTTTCGCGGATACTCGCCCGCGTGGTTGATTCGAATGCCATATTGCTTGATGCCGGCCGCGGCAAAGCGCTCGCGAACCTGTCGAAGGCAATCCGTTGCCTGACTGGGGCTGACGAAGTCGGACGGCATGGCTGTAGGATCGGCCGCAAAACGATCCGCGACGGTTTTGAATGTCGCGCCCGGCTCAAGCCACATGGCTTCATACGCGCCGATTTCTCGCCCTGGAGAAATCGGGGCAACCGCCGGGCCGTCGGCCTTCCGCGCGATAAGACTCATTCGAACAAGCTGCCATCATTCTGCGGCCCTTGCGAGCCGCCTTGTTAAGCCCCGCTTACACAACGCCGCACGATTGCAAAAGTGCGACAGGATCGCCGTACCGCCTGCTTGACGATATGCGCTGAACGCGAGGACTGTTGTACTGACCGAAACAAAACCGCCGCCGGACGAGCCGGCGGCGGCTGTAGGTTGGATGAACGATGCGCAGCGCTGCTAGGCAGCCTCGCGGAACTGCTCCGCATCGTCGCCCTGGGCTTCGGCGCCGGAGTCGCAGTCCTGCAATTCCGTGTGCGGCTCCTCCTGCTCGTCCTCGGCAACAGCCTCGTGCTTCGCGAGCCAATTCGCCAGCGCGGCCGAATCCGGCGCGAAGAGCGCCGAAGGATGGACGAAGCGGCCATCAGTGAAATGCGCCACGAGCGCGGCCCGGGTTTCCTTCACGCGCGGACGCGGCAGGACCGGCGTGTCCTTGCACGAGCCCTCGAGCGCCGGACGCGACAGGCAGGACAGGAACTCTTCGGTGCCCATGTTCGGCAGGAAGGCATCCGCACCGATCGCTTCGCCGGCGATGCGAGCCACGATCCCGGAATCGGAGCGGTTCTCCCGGCACGAGAGCACCTCGATCAGTGCGCCTCGCGCAGCCTGCTGCAGCGTGTCCTCGTCGAAGCCGAGCTTGCCGTCCTGGCCGATCAGCCGCACGGCGTGGCGATCCATGCGGGCAAAGCCATAGACATCGTCACTGGTGCCGGATGCGATCGTGATGTTGCGCCCGGCAAGCGCCAGCACGAGGAGCGCCATCAGGGTGTCGTTGGCGATCGGCGCCCGCGACAAGGCTTCGTGGAGCGCATCGGTGCGGAAGTCCCCGATCATCCCGATCCCCCGGCGCGTGACGTCGGGACGGCCCGTTGGAGTTTCGGCCGCGTCGCCGGCCGGGGACGTGCCGTTGCCTTGCGCCTTCTTCGGCGCGGGCATCCGATAGGCCACGCTCTGAACCGTGCCATTGCGATCGAGATACATGGCGATGCGATCGCTCTTGCCTGCCTTGCCGTAGACGCGCTCCGCCTTCGGCGGAAGAATCGGCTCACCCCAGCTGTTGACCTCGGCGATGACGCCGCGCTTGGGAAGATGGTTCGTCATCCACTCCTGCTGAGCGCCGAGAAAGGCCTCGACATTGGTGGTGTAGCGGCCGTCCTCGTCGGCGGGTCCGAACAGGTCCTCGACCCATTCGATGCCGTAAGCGCGCGCGAGCTCGTCGTCGAAGCTGGCATGCTTGGCGTACATCCGGGTCTTGGTCAGCGCGTTCGAGACGTTCCACCAGGTAACCTTCGGATCGTCCTTGGAGGGCTTGTACTTCTTCCAGACCTCCTTCTGGTCGTCGACCGGGGCCGCCGCAATGGTGCGGAGCTGCTGCTCGTTGGGCATGTCGCCCTTGGCCATGTGATCGAGCATGGCGGGAAGGACGCTGCCGAAGAGCCTGAGCTGCCGAACGCGCCGAGGCGCCAGCCCCAGCGCCGCTGCGATCGCTTCCTCGGTCCAGCCGAGCACGACCAACCGCTCGATACCACGCCACTGATCGACAGGGTTGAGCGGTTCCCGAGCGACATTCTCGATCATCGAGCGCATCGCGCCGTGATCGTCCGAAACTTCGACCTCCAGAACCTCGATCTCGTCGAGACCGGCCGCGATCGCCTGCTTCACGCGACGGTGGCCGACCTCGATGAGGTACCCGTTACCGCCGCCCTGCTCGGGGACGATGACGGGCGGCTGCAGGATGC
This sequence comes from Allobosea sp. Tri-44, assembly GCF_004123845.1. Lineage (GTDB taxonomy): Bacteria > Pseudomonadota > Alphaproteobacteria > Rhizobiales > Beijerinckiaceae > Allobosea. The sequence goes on from NZ_NBDP01000059.1 coordinate 13,143, forward strand.
CGACGAGCTTGATGGTAGCGAGCAGCAGGGCATCGGCCTGGGACGTGGACTTCGTCCGGCGCGAGCGATCGGGATTGTCCTTCAAGGCGCGCGGATCGACCTTCTTGAGTAGCATGGCAGGCTCCTTTTCAGGGGTGTGGGCGCGGCTTCGCACCGGCCCTTCTCCGTCTTCTGTCCGAAGACCCCCTCACGCCCGCGGAGCGGGCGGGCCGGAGCAACTGCGGCCGAGCAGCCCGGCCGGGCGGCCAAGCGGGGCGCGTGAAGCCCTGCGCAGGACGCCGGGCCGGGATCGCGAGTGGCGCGGTTGAGCGCCAGCGGCAGCGGCGCGCCCGGTCTGCGAGCAGCCGTTCCCCTTTCCCTTTCTCTTCTCCCGACCGGATTGAAACACGCTTATTTCGACGCTATATTGCGTCAGAATGATTGGCATTTCTGAATGAAGGTGAGCGCCATGGGACTTGCCCAATATGCTGACGGCGGGTTGTTCTCGCCGCGCAAGATCGCGGAGACGCTGCGCACCACGAGCGAGGAGATCGCCCGCACGGCCGGTCTCGGCAAGGATGCGATCCAGCGCAAGGAGCGCATCCGCTCCGACAAGACGCAACGCCGGCTGCGCGAAGTGACGGAAATCATCAATAAGGTCGAGCCGCGCTTCGGCTCGGCGCTGATGGCTTATGCCTGGTATCGCTCCGAGCCCCTGCCCGGCTTTTCCGGCCTGACGGCGATGCAGCTCGTCCGTGACGGCCGCGCCGACGAAGTGCTCGACTATATCGACGCGGTCGACGCCGGCGTTCACGCATAACCTGGCTGATGCACTTCCAGGGGGTCCTCTACCGGGCGCTGAACCCGGTCTATGCCCGCGAGCCGCTATCGGGACGCGGGGCTGAGCTGTACGGGGGGCGCTTCAACCGGAAAGGGACGCCAGCGCTCTACACGTCGGTGTCGATCATGACGGCTTTGCGGGAAGCCAACCAGGTCGGCAGCTTGCAACCGACGACCCTCGTCTCCTACGACGCGGACATCGAGCGCGTTTTCGACTGCCGGGACGATGACGCCCTTCAGGTGAAAGGGATGGATGCCGCGGCCCTCAATGATCCGACCTGGCGCGATCAGATGAAGACGGCGGGAGAAGCGAAAACCCAGACCTTCGCCCGACAGCTCATCGCCTCAGGCTATCATGGATTGTTGGTCAGAAGCTTCGCCCCCGGGGCAACCCCCGACGACCTCAACCTCGTTCTCTGGAGGTGGGGCGACACGACGCCAAGCCGCCTCACTCTGATCGACGACGAGCACCGACTTTCCCGGCAGCCCTGACGAGCGACATGAGGATGGCCGGCCTCGCCCGAGGGCGCGCCGGCCACCGGGCCGATCACGCTGCGATCGCGTCAACCGCACCGATGCCGTCGATATCCTTCGCCAGCGCCGCATCGACCTCCGCGAGCAGGCGGTGTTTCTCCGCCAGCTCCGAGGCGAAAGCGAACGCCCCCTCGCCGCGCGACCGGTAGGATGCAAGCCTGCGGCGCGCGTCGGCCAGGCGCTGGCGGCAGCGCTCCCGATCACCTTCGAAGCCGTCGAGCGCATGCTCGAGGCGGGAGATCGCGCCAAGCGGCGTGGTCGTCACCGGAAGCTCGATTTCGTGGTCGGCGCCGGCGCGCATCAGCATGGTCGTGTACCGGTAGCCGTCCTTGCCGAAGCGCTCACCGGCATAGGCGAGGTCGAAGCCACCGATCGTGGCGATGACGCTCTCGCCCTTCTGCTGGAGCTGAACCATGGTTAGAATCTCCTGCATGAGCGCACGGCCAGCCTCCTTGCGCTCGACATAAGCCTTGCCGGCAACGGTCATGGCGAAGGCCTCGTCGCCGGTCGGAATCAGGCGGTCGAGATCCTGCCCGATCTCGGCGATGCGCCGCGTCGAGACCTCGATCTCGCGCACGGCGTCGCGGATCTGTCGCCCCACAGCCTGCTGGTCATCCCGATGCGCTGCACGCAGGCGTACGAGCCGGGCCATATCCGCTTCGAGACAGGCCTTCTGCATCCGCCGCGGCCCGCCTCAGGCCACCGCCTTCTCCATCGCAACACGCTTGGCCTCACCCCCCTCCCCCCGCCACCCCCCCACCCGTCCTCCCTCCGGCACACCCCCAGCCACGTACCCTTTTTT
>NZ_NBDP01000070.1 GCF_004123845.1 Allobosea sp. Tri-44
GACGGGGATATGCCTCGTCGACGGGTCTTGTTTGAGCTGACTCAGAACCGTCCAGCCCAGAATATCGGGCAGGAAGACGTCGAGCGACACCGCGGTCGGCCGATACTCCCTTGCCAATGCCAGCGCGTCCGCGCCGCGCATAGCGACGAGCACCTTAAAGCCGTTGTCGCGGGCGAGATCCACCAGCACGCTTGCGTAATGGGGATCATCTTCGACGATCAGCAGCACAGCGTCACCAGGCGTGATGATGTGCCGATCGTCCTGAAGCTGCTCCGCCGCCTTGTCGCCGAGCCGTCCGGCTGTCAGCGCCGCGATCGAAACGGCGGCCGCATTCAACGCCTCCATTTCGCTGGCGCGCACGGCTGTGGGCGAGGTGCCGACAAACGTCAGCGGAAGATAGAGCGTAAAAGTACTGCCGATACTCGGGATGCTCCGCAGCTGAATCTCGCCGCCAAGAAGGTTGGCCAATTCGCGGCTGATGGCGAGGCCGAGCCCGGTTCCGCCGTATTTTCGACTTGTCGAGGCGTCTGCCTGCTGGAACGCCTCGAAAATGATCCTTTGCTTCTCCGGCGGGATGCCTATGCCGGTATCCGTCACCTCGAATGCCACGACGGCGGGTGCATTCGTCAGTGAGGTGTTGTCGGCACTCCATCCACTCTTGACCGGCGACACGCTCAGTCTGACGCCGCCCTGGTCGGTGAACTTGAAGGCGTTGGACAGCAGGTTCTTCAGTACCTGCTGCAATCGCTTGGAGTCCGTGACGATGCTCCGCTCCAGGTCCGGCGCCAGCACCATCTCGAAGGAGAGCTTGCGGTTCTCCGCCTCGTGCCGGAACGGCCGGGTCATGACGTCGAGTAGGCTGTTGAAGAAAATTTCTTCGGCGTCGACTGAGACCGTGCCGGACTCGATTTTCGAGAGATCGAGAATGTCGCTGATCAGATTGAGCAAGTCGGTGCCGGCGCCGTGGATGGTGCGAGCGAACTCGACCTGCTTGCCCGAGAGGTTGCCGTCCGGGTTCTCGCCGAGTTGCTGGCCAAGAATGAGGATCGAGTTAAGGGGCGTCCGCAATTCGTGCGACATGTTGGCCAGGAATTCGGACTTGTATTTGGAGGTGAGCGCCAGCTCGGTCGCCTTCTCCTCAAGCGCCCGGCGAGCCTGCTCGATTTCCTGGTTCTTGGCTTCGACCTCGACGTTGCGCTCGGCGAGCTGCTGCGCCTTCTGTTCAAGCTGTTCGTTGGTTTGCTGCAACTCCCGCTGCTGGGTCTGCAACTCGCCGGCCAGCTGCTGCGACTGCTTCAACAGCCCTTCAGTCTGCATCGTCGCCTCGATCGAGTTCAGCACGATGCCGATGGAGGTGGTTAGCTGGTCGAGGAAAGACAGCTGTAGGTCGGTGAAGCTGCCGATCGAGGCAAGCTCGATCACCGCCTTGACCTGGCCCTCCGAGAGGACCGGCAGCACGATTGCGTTGCGTGGTCGTGCTTTGAAGACGCCGGAGCCGATGGGGGTGATGTTCTTCGGCATGTCAGTTATGAGAATGCGCCGCGCATCGCGCGCGCATTGGCCAATCAACCCCTGGCCCATCTCAAGCCGCTCGGGATGGCCCTGAATGGCATCGTCGGCATAGGTCGAGAGCAGCCGCAAGCTGCCCAGATCTGCGTCGGCCTCAACCTGGTAGATGACGCCGTGCTGCGCGCCGACGAGCGGTGCCAATTCCGTCAGCAGCATGCGCCCAACGGTCGAGAGGTCGCGCTGGCCCTGCAGCATGTTGGTGAAGCGGGCGAGATTGGTCTTCAGCCAATCCTGCTCGGTATTGCGCTCCGTGGTCAGGCGCAAATTTCCGATCATCGTGTTGATGTTGTCCTTGAGCTCGGCGACCTCGCCCCTCGCCTCGACCTGGATCGAGCGAGTCAGGTCGCCTTTGGTCACCGCGGTGGCGACCTCTGCGATGGCGCGGACCTGCGTGGTGAGGTTTGCCGCGAGCAGGTTGACGTTGCCAGTCAGGTCCTTCCAGGTGCCAGCCGTGCCGGGCACATTCGCTTGGCCGCCGAGGCGGCCCTCAACGCCGACCTCCCGCGCAACGGTGGTGACCTGGTCGGCGAAGGTCGCGAGCGTGTTCGTCATGTTGTTGATGGTCTCGGCGAGCGCCGCGACCTCACCTTTCGAGGCGACAGTGAGGTTCTGCTCGAGATCGCCGTTGGCGACCGCAGTCACCACCTTGACGATACCCCGAACCTGCTCGGTCAGGTTGGCCGCCATGACGTTGACCGTGTCGGTCAGGTCTTTCCAGGTGCCGGCGACGCCCGGCACCTGGGCCTGCCCGCCGAGCTTGCCCTCGGTGCCGACCTCGCGGGCGACACGCGTGACCTCGCCGGCGAAGGCGTTGAGCTGGTCCACCATGGTGTTGATGGTGTTTTTCAGCTCGAGAATCTCGCCCTTCACGTCCACCGTAATCTTGCGAGAAAGGTCGCCGCGGGCCACGGCGGTCGTCACTTCTGCGATGTTGCGGACCTGGGTGGTAAGATTCGCCGCCAGCAGATTGACGTTGTCGGTGAGGTCTTTCCAGGTGCCAGCGACGCCTGGTACGACGGCCTGGCCCCCGAGGCGCCCGTCGGTGCCGACCTCACGCGCAACGCGCGTGACCTCGCCCGCAAACGAGCGAAGTTGGTCGACCATCGTGTTGAGCGTATCCTTGAGCAAAAGGATTTCGCCGCGAACATCGACGGTAATCTTGCGCGACAGGTCGCCATTGGCGATGGCGGTGGCCACCTCGGCGATGTTGCGAACCTGAGCCGTGAGATTGCCGGCCATCGAATTCACTGAGTCGGTGAGGTCCTTCCAGGTGCCGGCGACGCCTGAAACCTGGGCCTGTCCGCCGAGCTTGCCCTCGGTCCCGACCTCGCGGGCAACGCGCGTCACCTCACCGGCGAAAGCGTTGAGCTGGTCGACCATGGTATTGATCGTGTTCTTCAGCTCGAGGATCTCGCCCTTCACGTCCACCGTGATCTTGCGCGACAGGTCGCCTCTGGCGACCGCTGTCGTCACCTCAGCGATGTTGCGGACTTGACCGGTGAGGTTCGAGGCCATCGAATTGACGTTCTCGGTCAGGTCCTTCCAGGTGCCCGCGACGCCCGGCACTTGGGCCTGGCCGCCTAGCTTGCCCTCGGTGCCGACTTCGCGCGCCACGCGTGTTACCTCGGAGGCGAAGCGGTTGAGCTGGTCCACCATCGTGTTCAGGGTTTCCTTCAGCTGAAGGATTTCGCCTTTCACGTCGACGGTGATCTTGCGCGACAGGTCGCCATTGGCGATTGCGGTCGAGACTTCGGCGATGTTGCGAACCTGAGCCGTGAGGTTTCCAGCCATCGAGTTGACGGAATCCGTGAGGTCCTTCCAGGTGCCGGCCACGCCGAGCACGTTGGCTTGGCCGCCCAGCCGCCCTTCGGTTCCCACTTCGCGGGCGACGCGAGTGACTTCGCCAGCGAAGCCGTTGAGCTGATCGACCATCGTATTGATGGTCTCCTTCAGCTCGAGGATCTCGCCCGAAACGGTGACGGTGATCTTCTTCGACAGGTCGCCCTGCGCCACGGCGGTGGCGACCTCGGCGATGTTGCGCACTTGGCCGGTGAGGTTCGAGGCCATCGAGTTGACCGAGTCTGTCAGGTCCTTCCACGTCCCGGCGACGCCCTTGAGCTGCGCTTGGCCGCCAAGCTTACCCTCGGTGCCGACCTCGCGCGCGACGCGCGTCACTTCCGAGGCGAAGGCGTTGAGCTGGTCGACCGTAGTGTTGATCGTCTCCTTCAGCTGCAGGATCTCGCCCTTCACGTCGACGGTGATCTTCTTCGACAGGTCGCCATTGGCGATGGCGGTCGAGACCTCGGCGATGTTGCGGACCTGGGCCGTCAAGTTGCCCGCCATAGAGTTGACGTTCTCGGTCAGGTCCTTCCAGGTGCCGGCGACGCCGCGCACATTGGCCTGGCCACCGAGGCGGCCTTCCGTCCCGACCTCGCGTGCGACGCGCGTCACCTCGGAGGCGAAAGCATTCAGCTGGTCGACCATCGTATTGATGGTCTCCTTCAGTTCGAGGATCTCGCCGGAAACCGTCACGGTGATCTTCTTGGAAAGGTCGCCATTGGCGATCGCGGTCGAGACTTCGGCGATGTTGCGGACCTGAGCGGTCAAGTTCGATGCCATCGAGTTGACGTTATCGGTGAGATCCTTCCAGGTGCCGGCGACGCCGGGCACCTGCGCCTGGCCGCCGAGGCGACCCTCGGTGCCAACCTCGCGGGCCACGCGTGTCACCTCCCCGGCGAAGCCGTTGAGCTGATCGACCATCGTATTGATGGTCTCCTTCAGCTCAAGAATCTCGCCGGAAACGTTCACGGTAATCTTGCGGGACAAGTCGCCGCGCGCCACCGCCGTGGTGACCTGCGCAATGTTGCGAACCTGCGCGGTAAGATTGCCGCACATGGCGTTGACGGAGTCAGTCAGATCCTTCCAGGTGCCGGCGACGCCGGGTACCAGCGCCTGGCCGCCGAGCTTGCCTTCCGTGCCGACCTCGCGGGCGACGCGCGTCACTTCGGAGGCAAAGGAGCGCAGCTGATCCACCATAGTATTGATGGCTTCCTTCAGCTGCAGAATCTCACCACGGACGTCGACGGTGATCTTCTTGGACAGGTCGCCATTGGCGACGGCGATCGTCACCTCGGCGAGATTGCGGACCTGCGCCGTCAGGTTCGAGGCCATGGAATTGACGCTCTCGGTCAAGTCTTTCCAGACGCCTGTCACCTCGCTGACCTGCGCCTGCCCGCCGAGCTTGCCGTCGGTGCCGACTTCGCGCGCCACGCGCGTAACCTCGGAGGTGAAGACGCTGAGCTGCTTGATCATCGTGTTGACGATGGTGGCGGAGCGCAAAAACTCGCCCTGGAGCGGCCGGCCGTCGACATCGAGCGGCATGGTCTGGAGGAGATCGCCCTTGGCCACCGCGGTGATCGTCCGCGTAACGGCGGTGGTCGGCCACAACAGATCGTCAATCAACGTATTGACTGACCCCTCCATGTCCGACCAGGCGCCACCAGATAGGCCGAAGCGGACCCTCGTGCGCGTCTTGCCGTCTCGACCGACGACCTGGCCAACATGCTCGAGCTGATCGGCCATACGCTCGTTGGCGGCGACGATGTCGTTAAAGGTGTCGGCGATCTTCCCGGCGAGTCCCGTCTGATTGCCGGGTAGCCTGACGTCGAATGCGCCCTGACGCATCGCTTGCAGGGCGCCCAACAGTTCGTTCAGATCGAGAGCCGATCCATCGGCGGCTGTTATCATCGCCAGGCCGTCGCTGACTGCTGCCGACGTATCGTGCTTCTTTGGCGTACGCTCGTTTGATTTCACCTTTGAAGCAGCACGCGTCTCGCTCATGGGCCGGCTCCATCTGGCTTTGCGAAAAGCCCTCAATTCACAACGCTACCGACGCTCGGGGTGAAACTCGACAGAAAACTTGTGCAGCTACAGGCGCGGACAAAGTCGCACTTTTCGACACATCAAAGGCTGGTTAGCGCAAACCGAGCAGTCAGAATTCAAGACAAGGCTTATCTAGCGAAGATCGTTCGTCGCCCATGAAGAAAGAGACGAGGTGGCAAAGTGCACTTACAAAAACAAGGCAGTCCGTGCGAGACCTCAGCTAGAGGCAAACCCTAGTGCCGCTTCGCCTGTTCGAGCTCAATCGCCTTGGCGTCGTAGTCGTCAGCCATCGCTCTCAGAATGTCGGCGGTCGTGGGCTCTTCGTTGGCCAAGCGGCGGCACCGTCTCGCCTGCTCGCGCAGCGCCTCGACCTGTCGCAGATCGGTAGTATCGATCATCATATTGACGGCCCCAGCTAGCGCTCCGCCGTTGAAGATCGGCGTAGGGAAAGGTGTGAAGCGGACCCGCGTCCGATCAGGCCGCTCGGCAATAGCCGAAAGGCCGCGGATCGGCTGTTGCCGCTTTATTGCGAGTGCCATCGGACAGCTTGCATGCGAGAGAAACTCGCCATCGGTGGTGTAGAGCTTCCACGTGACGCACCACCGGTCTCGTCCGGGGACGGGCCGGCGGCCGGCACAATTGATGCCCGCCTTATTAAAATGACTCACGACGCCTTCGACGTCGGTCAGATAGACTGGGGCGGAAAGGGCCTCGATGGCTGCCTGTATGACCTCGTCGCGGCCGGGAGCTATGCGAACGATCGTCGCTAGGGCTTCTTCTGCAGTAGCCAGTGAAATGTACAAGCTCGCATTCCTGATTTTTTGAGCTAACGACCCAGAATGCGCGGCTCAGCGGTTAGTTCCGCCACCTCGACTAAAGTCGGCATCCAACCCAAAAGGTTTCCGCCGTGCGCGGCCCGATCTGAATCAGGCATTCGAATAATCCATCGATTTGCCGGCGAGATTGACCGTTTGTTGGCGAGCCTCCCCCACCAGTGCGAAGATATCCCTCCGTCAGCTCTTGGCTGGCCTTCGGTGAAGCTGTTCGGGCCGGAAGAGGCGCGTTGGCATCTGCCGGCGCGTTCGGCGAAGTTGTCGAGGTCTGCGCGAGCGCGGCAGTTAAAACAAGGCGCAGAAGATCGACGTGACGAGCACGCTGCGCATAGGAATCTTCCTAATCTAGAACAGGTTAGGCCACCGCGCCAGGAAACCGCAGCGATGCAAACTTGTTCCTGAACGAAGAAGCTCCGCCGGCGCGAGCCGACGGGGCTGAAATAGAAGCCTCTCGCCGACGCGTGCTGGGGAGCGACTGGATCAGCGAGAGGCATGGCGCTGGGTTGGGGGCGCCGAGATTAAGCTAGCACACCGTGGTGAAGGGAAAAGGCCCAGGCTTCTCCGCCGGATGCATTTCGAGCTACGCCGGCTCCCGGAGGGCTGCCTCTCGCCGACGGAGGACGCGACGCCGATAGCCGGCGAGAGGCTTGGCGCAAGGGTACCCGAGCGCCGAGCCAAAGAACCGGCTAGTCGTTAGTCGGTTCCTCTGGCGCTCCGCTTTTCTCCGGCCACGGCATTTGAACGCATCGTGCTGAACAATCCCATGAGCGGACCATTGCAGGGCAAGCCGCTACACGAGGCTGCGGCACCCACAGTCTTCTGAGCTCCCGATGAGACAGTTCAGGATCAGATCGACCACTCCGTCACCGGACGCGGTGGGCCTGGTGCGCGCTAGGCTTCCTGACAGTCCGGGCGCCGGCAGATTTGCGGCAAGGAGATATCAGAGACTAGGCGCATGGCGATGCCTGGGGCTTGCATGTGCGTCGATTGCGAGTCCCGAATTGACCGGCGCCCTGAATTCGGCGGCATCAATCTACGCGGGAGCAAGGACAGTCAGCTAAAATGACTGGCGGCTCCGGAGCGTGCACGGAATCTCCCACGGACGCCGCAACTTAGAGGCAATATAAGCACGCCAGGCTCAGCGAAAAAATCGTCAGCAGACCCGCTTACAACCCCAAGTATTCCACCGCGAGCTGTGCCAGGACCAGGACGGCAAGCGCTACATGGTCATTATCTATCGCCCCTTCGCCGATTTGAACGTGACGCGTTACGAGCTTGAAGACGGCACGCCGGTGCGCTTCATCAACGACTGCCTGTTCGAGATTGAGTCGACCGGACAAACGTTGACGCGGTGCATCTGATGCAAGCGCTCGTGATATGGGGTTTGCTCGTTGTCGCGATCCTTAGCGCCATCGGGATCGCCTCGTTTCGATAGGACCCCTTCGCACAGCCGTCGAGATAACCATGAGCACAATTGCGACCATCGGCGCCGTCATCGCAGTGCTAGTCGCATATTTCGTCGTGGTATACCGGGTGCCGCGAACTAACGACGACAAATAATCATGACATCCCACCGCGCCACCGCCCTGGTCGTCTTTTCGCATCTAGCTGGCCGGGAGGTCTCGACCTGGTCGAGTGAATGGGCACGGCAATGCGAAGTGGACACGCTGCTCGCCATGCCGGCGGGTCAACGGCTACGGTTCCTGAACGGCTCCGGCAGGCCGGAAGACGGGCGCGATGGCAGGCCGCTCGAAGCGATCCGGGGTGCAGCTGGCGCCGCCACATTGAAAGCCGACTTGGATCGCATGGAAGAGATTCTGCGAGCGCGAACCAGGCCGCAATAAAAAAAGCCCCGCCGGCCGAAGCCGACGGAGCGCGTTTTTTCACCAGGTAGCGCTCGTCGCTGGGAATGTTTGCTTAGGGCTGCCTGGCTCGTGCGCATGTAGCAACGCCGGGGTCTCCGTTGGCCCTAAAGGTGACCGCTGCTGCATCACGTCGGGCGGCAACATGCGTGCGATACGGCCGCTGAGGATATCAGCCGCCAACCACGCCGCAGTGGCGTCGGTCGATTTAGCAACAGGATGCGGCGGCCCATCTCAAAGAAATGACGCTCAGACCGCTGGTGTTATCAAAACTTGAAAGACGCCGTCCCCTCAGCGAGATGAATAGGCGTTAATACTGAAAAAACGCAGTAATTATGAATAACTATTCATGGAACCTGCGATCCAAGTGGCCGTTTAGTCCTGTGGCAGGGGCCATGCAGGGAGAAGAGCTATGATCAAGAACCTCGTTATTATTGCTGCGCTCGCCGTTGTCCCGGCGACGGCGTTCTCGCAGTCGAACTCGGGTGCCGCTGGAGGCGCTGCCGCCGGTGCAGGCACCGGTGCTGTCGGAGGGGCAATCGTCGGTGGGCCCGCCGGTGCAGCTGTAGGCGCGGTCGGTGGCGCTGCGGTTGGCGCGGTGGTCGGCGGTATCACCGCGGATCAGCGGACCGAATTTCGCACCTATGTGAGGGAGCAAAAGGTGCCTTCGGTCACATATCGGGAAAAGGTCGTTGTCGGTGCAACTTTGCCGACGACGGTGACCTACCACGAGGTGCCCGCACGCTACGGCAAGACCGAGTATCGCTACACGGTCGTCAATGACCAGACCGTCCTGGTCGAGCCGAAGTCGCGCAAGATCGTTCAGATCATCGAATGATCAAAGGTCGGAGCCCATCCCAAACGGGGTGGGCTCCGAATGTTTCCGCCCATGACAAAAAGGAAGACGGTATGTTTCGGACAATTCTATTGGCTGCCGGCATCGCATCGGCAGCACTTCTCACCGCCCCCGCGCAGTCACAGGTGCGGATCGAAACGCGCATTGACCGCCCGGGCTACGACGGCCCTCGATATCGGGATCGGCGAGGATATGAGGAGCGGCGGGCGGTGCGCAGCCGCTACCGTGACTGTCGGATGGTGGAAAAGCGCCGAGTTAACCGGTTTGGTGAGGTCGTCATCAGGCGCACGCGCATCTGCGGTTAAGCAACCGCTTGGTGTAGCGGGTCGCCGCAGTCGGCCGCCCGCTACATTCACTAGTTCCGGCGGTATTGGAGCAAGGCCATGCTCGACGGCAGGCAGGCTTTACGACAAGCATTCAAGCGCTTTGAGCGGGAAGTGCCCCTCTAGGTCGGGTCAACGCTAAGATGGCTCCGTCACCCAGCCTCCCGATGGGTCCGCATACCCGCTGGCTTGCTTCTGATGGTTGGTGGCGTCTTTGCAATTCTGCCTGGCCTGGGCATTTGGATGTTGCCACTCGGCCTTCTCTTGCTGGCCGCCGATATACCTTTCCTCCAGCATCCCGTTGCGCGGTTCACATTATTCGGAGCTGACCAATGGGCTCGACTGCGACAATGGCTACGTCGGAAATGATGGGGTTTTAACAGGTTCCTCTGAGCGTCGGGAACACTGATGCCCGATCTCCCGTCCGCAAGTTGCTGAGTGGCGCTCGCTGGAAATCCCCGTTGCTTAATCCTTCGCCCGATCCGCGGGCAGCTCGTCGGCGGGGAATGGAACGCGACGTGTCTTGGTGAAGCGGAACGCGCCCACGAGCGTGCATGAGTACGCGCCGCGTCAGGCTACAACGGCTCGATCCTCGATTTCGAGCCGACAGTCCCCGCCCTATGTATCCAGCTCGTTTGAACGTGCGCGCCTTCTGAAGCCAATTATTGCCGCAGCCACAGTGGCGGCCCCTGCCAGCCCTGCGCCCAGAGCAAGCACGGGCGATCCCGTTCGACGCGCGGCATAGAGATGCGAAAATTGCATGTTCGACGAGGCCGGTGGCGCCGTAGGCCGTCTCCTGACGATTAGCGCTGCAACCAGGAAAATTGCGGCCGCCAGAAGCAAGATGCCCGCTATTGAGAAACTGGCTGCAATCGCGCCGTATCGGAACATCAGCGCCGTGTAGCCAGCATTAAGCGCGTACCCCAAAGCGAAGACTGTGATCAGCCCACTAAAGGCCATCAAGCTGTAGGTGACAGCAGCCCGCTTTAGAGCTGCCGTTGCGCGCGCGGCGAAATAAACCAGCAACCCGCCCACGACCTATTTCGCCGCCCAGAAACCGAAAACCACGCCCGCAGCGGCCGCCCATGCAAGGGCGCGTAAGGGACGGGCGCGAACCTCGTCCATTATCAACTGCTGAAGTTCACTCACGCGCTCCGTGGCAGCCTCCGCCATCACGTCGGTATCAACTCCGTACGCCTTAAGGCGATCAGCTGTGTGCCCGTCCGTGGATTCGTCGGATGCAGTTTCCCCGCGCTCGTCGACGCTCTTAGACATCGCCCTGAACCCGTTTACCATGGATGAACCCCTCGTCATTGAGCTGAGCCAGTACGCAGCGACCCACACTGATGGGGATCAAACGATGCGCTCGGCCCGCTGTTCCACCGCCCTAGAACAATCCCGCTCGATACAGCCTTGGAGTTGCCCCGCGCTGCTGACGACCTATTAGGCAACCCGTCGGCGGCGTGCCCCACCCACGCCGCCTCGGCATCCCCGAAGGGGTCTACGAAACCTTGCTCAATGGCGCTCAGGCGGGCGGCGTCGGGGCTGGACAAACGAACGGGCCGCGCTGAGGTTCGCCGCCTGTTAGCTCAGCGTGGAAATCGTCGCCTCATGGGCCATTTCGCGCGGGACGACGTTCGTCCCCAGGCGCGGCAATCCAATTGATGAGCGCCTCGGCTGTTGCCTCGTACTCGTCGGCCATGGCCGATAGCGTTTCGGACAGATCCACATCGCTGGTGGCCGTCGCCAAGCGACACCTTGCTGCAGCAGTGCGCAAAGAGCGAATCTGCTCATCCACTGTCCCGCAACACGCATAATCGAGCTCGTCCACCGCTACCTCACCCAATGCGGTAGACTGCCGCTTGGTCAGCCTCGGCGCGAGCAGCGCGCCGGGTCGAGCTTTGACAGGCGCGCGATGAACAGCTTCTTCAGCTGGCATAGCCGTCAGGACACGACGCGACTGCCTCGCCATACTCGCACACCATGGAACGCAACATGCAGACGCAAAGCAGGCGAACGCTCAGACCCTGGCGGTCGACGAGTGATCGATTGAGAGGAAATCGCGCGCCTCGCAATAGCCCTTCGCCGCCGGCAAAAATCGGTACCAAGCCGGCTTCCCGATAACGCCGGGCGCTGCGGAGTGGAAAAAGGGACATCGCCACCAGCTTGCACGGGAGCGTTAGGATCAAATCCTGGCAGCTCGGCAAAGTGCTCTGGCGATATGTTCGATGCGGGCCTCGTCCATTCTTGGACTCCTTCCCATCGAGGCAGCTGCAAGGCTTTGGCGCGGATGGGCGTGGCGCAGATCACCAACCAGTTTGAGATTAGGAAGTTCCGGTCGGAACCAAGGAACCTTTGCCGGCACTGGGGATTGCGGTCAGCAATACAGTTGCGTGGGAGGTTGCTATGCGTACCCAGCGAAAGCACGCCGGGCTCAGCGACAAGGTCGTCGGTAGCCCGGCTTACGACCGCAAAGAGCTCTATCAGGAGCTTTGCCAGGACGAGGACGGCAATCGCTACACAGTCGTCGTCTATCGGCCTTTCCCCAACTTGAACGTCACGCGGTATGAGCTCGAGGACGGCAGCCGGGTGGAGTTCGTCGACGATTGCCTGTTCGAGATCGAAGCAACGGGCAAGCAGTTGACGCGGTGCCCGTGATGGAAGCCCTTTTGATCTGGAGTTTGCTCATCGCCGCGATCCTCGGCGCCATCGGGATCGCCTCGTTTCGATAAGATCCGTCGCGCAGCCGTGGAAAGACCATGCGCACGCTTGCAACCATCGCTGCCGTCGTCGAGGCGCTAGTCGCCTACTTCCTTGTGGTGTACCGGGTGACGCGAACCGACGACGATAAATGTTCACATTGTCTACCGCGCCGCAGCCTCTCTGGTGTTTTCACATCTTGCCGGCCGAGAGGTATCGACCTGGTCGAGCGAATGGGCGCGCCAATGCGAAGTAGACACTCTGCTCCGTATGTGTGCAGCTCAGCGCCTCCGCTTTCTGAACGGTTCGGGCAATGCGGAGGATGGGCGCGACGGCAGGCCGCTCGCCGCTATTCGCGGTCAGGCCGGAGCTAACTCCTTGAAGGCCGACCTTGAGCGGATGGGAGAAACGTTCCGACCTTGCGAACGGAAGTTCGGAGCAGGATAATGGGCCGGTTCTTCGACGTCCGGTTCGTCGCAGCTCATCGAAAAAAAGCCGACCTCCGCGCCAGCGGAGCCGCCCATGCCTGAGGCAAACAGCGCTGGACGCGACATGCGAACAATAGCCGATTGTCCGCCGCTCCCTAACGCGGGTGGCACAAATTAATTCTTCGATTTCCTTGCCGCCTTCGCCGCCTCTGTCTTCATATCCTCGGCCGTCTCGCCTCGGAACTCGAGGGAGGCCTGATAAACAATGTCCTCCGCTTCGTTCTGCACCGCCACCTTCATTTTGAGGTGCGATCCATTCGGCAACTGCTCGTGAGCCATGTCAGCTAGTGCCCGCTGAGCATTATCCGAGGCTGCCTTATCGTTTGCGAACTCCATCTCGTCGCCAGGCTCGAATTTCTCTCCGTCTTCGGTCGAAACACGATATATCGGCATGTCGCACTCCCTCGGCCGAGCTCCACTCTCACAGAACGGAAGGCAGTAATGATCGGTTCCGGGAAACCGAGTTTTCAGTTGTGCGTTTTCAACGGATCGACCTGCCGCCTCTTGCGCGGGTCCAAATTATCCCCGCGGCGACCGGTGCCGCACTAGTACGCGAGGCCAGGCCGGATATGCCAGGAAAGCCCAGCACACCGGCGACAGTGCTTGACGTGATCAATGTCGTCATCAGCGACGACCCGGCCGAAGGGGCGATTATCAAGCTCGCAATCGAGGGCTCAACGGATGTCGACCTCCTGTTCGACCCGTTGACCTTGGTCGAATTGCAATCTGCACTCGCGAAAATGGATAGTTGGCACGCGCACATGCTCCCAGCGCAGTAGTCCCAAAATAAGCCGCGGGCGGGCGCCAACGGACTAGCGGGCCCGGCTTAGAAACCTTTTAGACGCGCTGGCCTGTCGTTCCTCACCGTTCGGAGTGGCGAACGGATCGTGCCATCTTGGTACCCAGCAGCCGGTTGTGCTGTGTCAGGCTTCCGCACGCCTAAATTGTCTCTGCATCTGCTGCCAATTGCTGATCAGGGATAAAGCCGCCCTGCAGCGGAACAGTTCGACGCCCCCTTTGTTGGGTGGAGATGCTCGACGTTGCGAGCAGGTCGTCAGCCTCCGACGCGCGGTGGGGTTCTTCAACCCGCTTCGGAGGACGACGCATGCGTGCGCTCTGTTGGCATGGAAAAGGCGACGTTCGGGTCGACACCGTGCCTGACCCGCAACTCCAGCATCCCCGTGATGCGATCATCAAGATCACCTGCTGCGCGATCTGCGGCTCCGATCTGCATCTCCTCGACGGCTATCAGCCAACGATGGAGAGCGGTGACATTCTCGGTCACGAGAATATGGGCGAGGTCGTCGAACTCGGCGCAGAGGTGACTAATCTGCGCATCGGCGACCGCGTCGTTGTGCCGTTCACCATCAGCTGCGGCGATTGCTGGTTCTGCAAGAAGGGCATGTTCTCAGCCTGCGACCGCACCAATCCGAACGCCAAGATGGCGGCGAAGGCGATGGGACAATCGCCGGCAGGCCTCTTCGGTTTCAGCCATATGCTGGGCGGCTATAGTGGCGGCCAGGCCGAGTATCTGCGTGTCCCGATGGCCGATGTCGGGCCGATCAAGGTGCCCGACAGCGTCAGCGACGAACAGGCTCTGTTCCTCTCCGACATCTTTCCCACGGGCTACATGGCCGCAGAGAACGCGCAGATCCAGGACGGCGATTTCGTCGCGATCTGGGGCTGCGGACCGGTTGGCCAGTTCGCGATCCGCTCGGCCTTCATGCTCGGCGCTGGCCGCGTCATCGCCATCGACGAAGTCCCGGAGCGGCTGGCAATGGCCGAAGCGGGCGGCGCCGAGACGATCGATTTCTCGAAGACCGACGTCTACGACCAGCTCATGGCGCTGACCAATGGCCGCGGTCCCGACAGCTGCATCGACGCGGTCGGCTGCGAGGCCTCGGGACACGGTGCGGCGGATGCCATCCTCGACAAGGTGAAGGCTGCTACCTTCCTCGCAACCGACCGCATGCATGTGCTGCGGGAAGCGATCATGTGCTGCCGCAAGGGCGGAACCATTTCCATCCCCGGCGTCTATGTCGGCATGGCCGACAAGCTTCCGATCGGCGCGGCAATGAACAAGGGCCTGACCTTCAAAATGGGCCAGACCCACGTCCAGGCCTATACGAAGCCGCTGCTTGCCAAGATCGAGGCAGGCCTCATCGATCCCAGCTTCGTCGTCACGCATCCGGCCAGCCTCGAAGACGCGCCCGCCATGTACAAGAAGTTCCGCGACAAGGAGGACGGCGTGATCAAGGTCGTCCTGCGGCCATAGGCCTCGACCGCCTTTGCACTCCAAATCGGCTGGGGCCAATGAGGAGACGACCAATGTTTTTACGTGTCGACAAGCTGCAGATAGACATTCCTGCGCCCAAGAAGAAAGACGAGAACGCCGCGGCCGCCCTCCAGGAATTGCTCGGCGGGAAGTATGGCGAGATGTCGACCCTCGGGAACTACATGTTCCAGAGCTTCAACTTCCGCAGCAAGGACAAGCTGCGCCCCTTCTACAATCTCGTGGCAAGCATCACCGCCGAGGAGCTCGGCCATGTCGAGCTGGTCAGCAACGGCGTTGCCATGCTCAACAACGGGCCCGACAAGCCGGGCGGCGACGAGGGCGACGGCGGCGATATCTCCGGCGCGCCCTACAACGCCATGCAGGACATCCGCCTGGCATCGGCCTTCCTGTCGAACGCCGGCGGTGCAACGCCAGTCAACGGCAATGGCGTCTCCTGGAACAACGACTTCATCACGACGACCGGCAATGTCGTGACCGACCTGCTGCATAACTTCCACCTCGAATGCGGCGCTCGCCTGCACAAGCTCCGGGTCTACGAGACACTGACGGACCCGACAGGCCGCGAGGTGTGCGGCTATCTCCTGGTCCGCGGCTCGGTTCACGCCCATGCCTATGCACTGGCGCTGAAGCAGATCACCGGCGTCGAGATCGAGAAGATGCTACCGACGCCGAATATCAATCTCGACAAGATCCCGGAGTGCCAAAAGTACCTCGACGAGGGCTCACACCGGCGCCTCTACACCTTCAGTCCCTCCGACTACAAAGAGATGTCCGGCATTTGGGGTAACGGAGAGAAGGCCTTGCCCGGTGATCCGCCAGGCGAGCTCGAGGTCGTGGAGGGCATGCCGGAAGGTGGCAAGATCCATCAGTTCACCGGCGTCCCGTCCGCCTTCACCCCGGACTATGCGCCCGAGGAAATGTTCGAGATCGCGACCAAGCTCTACAAAGCATCTCGCTAGGCCGATCGCCGAGGTGCCCAGCGCACGCCCCTGGGCACCTTGGACCACCCACGTCATGCCCACCCATGGGGTCCAACACGCATGTCCAACATGTTCTTCGATCTGTCGATGCTCGCCTTTGAAACGCAGCAGGCGATCTGGTTGCGCACGATCAAGCTGTCCACCGGCGGCCGGGCAGCCGATCGAGAAGCCAAGCTGATGGTCGACGAAAAGCTGTCGGCTGCAATGCAAGCTGCCGGCAAGTTGATGGGTGGCGCCCACCCTAGCTCTGTCGTTAAAGCCTACCGGCGCAAGGTTCGCGCCAACGTGCGGCGATTGTCGAAGTCGTAGGAAGCTTCAGGGAGCAGTCCTCATTGCCTCCGCGACGCGTTGTCCTGCTTCGCTTCCTCCCAGGCTCGGATATCGGCAACCAGTCTACCGAGCTCGTCAGCCTGCGGCGTACCCTCGGCATAATTGGCGAGCTCCTCCACTCTTTGTGTCGCCTCCTCATACTGCTCCAGCGAGCTGATTGGATTGGTCATGGCTGCGGTCGCGGGAGTATCCTGCTTCAGCCGATAGGCGTTGACGGCATCGATCAGGCCGACTCTCTCGGCCTCCTCGTCCGAGCCGTCGGGCGCGATAGCCAGCTTGGCGATCCGCGCCTCTGCGATCAGGCAATCGTCGGAATTCAATATGGCACGTCCGGCAAAGCCGACCTCTGGGGTGCTGGGCATGATGGTTCTCACTAGTTGCTGTCTGAGCGCAACCTTTCGCTCGCCGCTGTGTTCCGGCCAGAACGCGACATATCCAACAGGGTTAGGAACCTTCCCGTGCGGCCGGCATTAAACCCGCGGACTCACGGAGACAAGGCAACCAGGGAGGATGCCATGAGCGGTCGCAAGCCAGAGCACGACGATACGGTCGGCCAGCCGCGTAGAGCCTCGGATAGTCGGCCGCGCCCCGGATCCGGCACACCGACAGCTAGCGAGCCGGTTAACAAGGATGGACCGAAGCCGCGCAGCTCCAAAGGCGAGCGGAAGCCTTCAGAATCTTCCAGCGCCCTCGACCCTGGGCGGCCCACCAAAAAGGACTGAGCGGTCGCAGATGGCAAGCTGGGGACGTTTGCGTTGGAGATGCATGTGCAAGGACGAGGCCGTTGATGAACCCCAAGATCCCAAGCGGCGCGAGCTCCGCCTGCCGCGAGCTTTACCGTGAGTACTGCCAGGATGAAGGCGGTACCGAGTACACGGTCATCGTCTATCGGCCGTTCCCAAATCTGAGCATAACCGACTATGAGCTAGAGGACGGGACGCCGGTTCGCTTCATCGACGATTGTGTGTTCGAGATCGAAACGACAGGCCGAACGCTTACCCGATGCGACCATCTCCCGAGTGCCTCGGTCAAAATCCACCTTGTTCTATAGTGGATGGCATTTGCCGCCGCTTTGATCTCGCCCGAGTGCGCCGATGCCCGAATCGAACCCAAGCGCCTGGAGCGCAACAAGTCTGCGCCGCGCGATCAGCGCCGCGGGCGTTGCGTTGTGGTCTTGGAACGTCGAAACCGACGCGTTCGCCATGGATGAGCGGGGCTTCCAGCTGTGGGCCGTACACCAAAGCGACGACGTCAAATTTGAAGACCTGTCCGCCCGCATCCACCCCGCGGACCGGGATAGGGTCAGGGCGGCCTTCACGGCGACCCGAGCCATCGTCGGTGCCTACGAGATCGACTTCCGCATTATCATCGGCGACGAGATCCGCTGGATTTCAGCCCGCGGGATCGGTGATGACTCGGGGCTGCACGATCGTTTGGCGTACGGCATCTTCCTTGATGTAACGGGGCGCAAGCAGGCTGAGGAAGGCCACGAACTTCTTGCCGGGGAGATGAGCCATCGCGTCAAAAACTTGCTCGCTATCGCGTCGGGACTAACTCAGATCTCGTCCCGCTCGACCACGACGGCCAAGGAGATGGCCATCGAGCTGACGGGCCGTCTGGCGGCTCTTGGACGGGCCCACGATTCGGCCTCTTCCCGGCCATCAAGGCCAGGCGGCGTTACTTGGCGACCTCCTCTCGATCCTACTCTCCCCCTATGAAGATACCGGCGCCTTTAGCGGCAGAATCCGCGTAGCCGTTCCGCGTATGGGTGTCGGCGAGTTGGCCGCAACGACGCTAGCTCTTATCATCCATGAACTTGCGACGAACTCGCTGAAATATGGTGCGCTCTCTGCCGATGTTGGAACGCTTGATGTCGCTGGCAGCCTCGACGACGAGGACGTGAAGATCGTCTGGATTGAGCGCGGAGGCCCCAGCGTCGAACCCATTAACGGTGCAGGTGGCTATGGCAGCCGCCTGGTCGTGCGCAGCATCTCGGGCCAGCTCGGCGGGTCGATTAACTATAACTGGTCAGCCGAGGGTGTCATCGTTACCCTCAAGATGAAGACGTCGAAACTGGCGGCCTAGGCGGCATGCCGAACAGCCTCAAGAACGGCGGTCGCACTGTACGGCTTGCGCAAAAACGTAACGGCGGCGGGCATCTCATGTGGATCAGGCCTGATGCGACCCGACGCGATGATAATCAGTATCGGCGGCCATCGGTCTCGCACTGCGAACGCAAGCTTCAAACCGTTCATGGACCCAGGCATCTCAATGTCGGTGAAGACAACTTTGATATCTGCCCGGGCCTCCAGGAGGACGATCGCTTCATCGGCATTTCAGCTTCGATCGCCTCGAAGCCGGCCTCCTCAATAATTGAGGCGGTATCCATGCGACAATTGCATCGTCTTCAACAACAAGGACAACTAGTGGCATGAGCAAACTCTTTGATGGATTAGAATTCAACGCGCCTCCCTTACGATAGTTGCGGCTTATCTAATGAAATGCACATGAAGCTGCCGGACATACGTTTGGGCAGGTTGGTGCCTTTTTTATTTTCGGGCGCATAGAGTCCGACGGGTTGAAGATGGCGTTCGCGAAAGCCGGAACGCATAAATCTCGGCCTCTCGCCGATGGAGCTGAAGGGCCGGTGGGTAGCCACCGGCGAGAGGCACGGCGCTGTGGGGAGCGCCGATCTTGGAGTTAGCTCAAACGGCGCCGTATCGGTACGGCGCGGCAGTCTCATCGAAGCGGCTCCACCCGCTCTGTCGGTATTCTGCTAGACGAGCCTCACGGTCGATCGGTGTTGCACCGTCCATGATGGCTTCGACTTCCGCCGCCCGGCTATCTTCAGCCCGGACAGAAACGACAGAGCCGCCTCTGCGAACGGTCTCGGCATAGTAATGCGCGCTGTCCTCGTCCTCTCCGGCGCTGGTCATCGCACCGATGATCCCACCCGTCGCGCCGCCAGCCGCCGCTCCAGCCAGCGTCGAAGCCAGCCAACCGGCGGCAACCACGGGCCCAACTCCAGGGATGGCAAGGAGGCCCAATCCGGCGAGCAAACCGGCGGCGCCACCGACCGCGGCGCCGATGCCCGCGCCTTCGCCGGCGTTACTGTCGTCGTCGGCATTTTCCTGACGTCCCAACAGGCTGATTTCTGAACTCGCGACGCCAGCGGCCTCGAGCTGATTCACGACGCCCTGGGCGGACGCGTAGTCGTCATAGGCGCGGGTGATTGTGCGGGTCATTTGACTCTCCTTTTCAATTACGGGTGATGTTGCCGCGGTAATCGACTGAGACGGTCACCTGCGCGCCCGAATGTGTGGCGGTGCCCTTCCAGACACCGTTGTCGTCCTTCTTGAGCTCGCCGACGTTGGTGTAGCCGTTCGCCTCCAGGCGGCTTTTAGCCTGCCCCTCGGTGAAGCTATTCGCGCCGGGAAGCGGAGCGTTCGCATCGGCGGGCGCATTCGGCGCAGGCGTTGGCGAAGTAGTGCTCGTCTGTGCAAGGCCGCCGACCGGAATCAGGGCGCACAAAGCCATCGTGAGAATCCCACGTTTCATGATTAACCCCATTTTTTGAAGGCGCCGTGAGGCTGCTAATCACAACGGCAGGCTGCCCCAGATGTTCCCATAAATGGAGGATTGTCAGCTAGGTAGGTTCGTCCCGGATCGGCGCGAGAAATGCGCTCGCGAAAGCTGATCACCATCTCGCCTTGCTCATTAGTCGAGATGCAGTTTGCCGAGATTTCCCGGCAAACCCGCGATCGGAAGATCATCGGGGCTGCGGTTTGTCCCCGGTAGGGGATTGGCCTCTGGTCCATGCATGTTTTCGCCGGCGTGATCCTCGTCCCACTGGCGAAGCGCAGCGATCAAGTTCTTCAGTTCTTCTGCTGCGGATGAACCTTCCGGCGCATCGCTAAGGGCGTTGGCGCGCTCGGCTTTCGCCGCGTATTCAGTATGTGATTGGATCAGCATTGCGATCTCCCTGGTTCGGATGTGCCTCGCCGACGGGCTCGGCACATTTCGCGTTAGGATCGCAACCGCCCGCTACGCCCTTCGTTCCATGGCTCTCAGCCCAGCGAGGGGTGCGACGTTTCGCTTTCAGGCTCGACGTTTTGAGGTCGCGGTTCTTCACCGCACGCCTGGCTCCCATCAAATCCCGTACCAAATCCTGCCTGCGCGCTTCGGGGATCGACGGATCAGTTGCTCGCCAGAGCCGTCCAGCGACAAGGAAATAGCGACCATCAGGGGTAAGCGGATAACGGGGGTCCATACTAGCGG
>NZ_NBDP01000069.1 GCF_004123845.1 Allobosea sp. Tri-44
AAAGCCAAAGCTCGTCGCCATCATCGCGACGGCCCGAAAACTCGTCACGATCCTCAATGCCGTCATCCGGGACCAACAACCATGGCGCGAACAAGACGCTTGACCACCAAGACAGTCGCTCACCCCTGCCCCTCTCCCATCCGGGAGAGGGGTTCCCCGCGCATGTCTCATCCGTTGTCGCAGCATGAAAAAGGGCGCCGTTCGCACGGCGCCCTTCGTCATTCCAGCGATGCTGCGCTTCAATTCAGCGCCACACCCGCCGGTCGCCCCTCGCTCGCGGCGGGAAATTCGCCGAGCATCAGTCCGGCCGGGCCCACCGTCAGCGGCACGCTCTCGCCATCGCGAACAGCTCCGGCGAGCAGCAATTCCGCCAGCGGGTCCTGCACCGACTTCTGGATCACGCGCTTCAGCGGGCGCGCGCCATAGGCGGGGTCGTAGCCCTTCTCCGCCAGCCAGTCGCGCGCCTCCTCCGAGAGGTCGAGCGCGATCTTGCGATCGACGAGCAGCTTGCCGAGGCGAGCCATCTGGATGTCGACGATCGCCCCCATATCCGAGCGCCGCAGGCGGTGGAACAGGATGATGTCGTCGATCCGGTTCAGGAACTCCGGCCGGAAGGCATGGCGCACCACGCCCATCACCTCGTCGCGTACGGCGTCGCTGTCCTGGCCCTCCGGCTGGTTCACCAGATACTCCGAACCGAGATTCGAGGTCATGATGATCAGCACGTTGCGGAAGTCGACCGTGCGGCCCTGACCATCGGTCAGGCGCCCGTCGTCGAGCACCTGCAACAGGACGTTGAACACGTCCGGATGCGCCTTCTCGACCTCGTCGAACAGCACGACCTGATAGGGCCGGCGCCGGACGGCTTCCGTCAGCGCGCCGCCCTCCTCGTAGCCGACATAGCCGGGAGGCGCGCCGATCAGCCGGCTGACCGAGTGCTTCTCCATGTATTCGGACATGTCGAGCCGGACCATCGCGGTGTCGTCGTCGAACAGGAACGACGCCAGCGCCTTGGTCAGCTCGGTCTTGCCGACGCCGGTCGGGCCGAGGAACATGAACGAGCCGATGGGCCGGTTCGGGTCCTGCAGGCCGGCGCGGGCGCGCCTGACCGCCTTGGAGACAGCCTCGACCGCCTCCGCCTGGCCGACGACGCGATGGCTGAGGCTCTGCTCCATGTGCAGCAGCTTCTCCTTCTCGCCCTCCAGCATCCTGTCGACCGGCACGCCGGTCCAGCGGCTGACGACCTGCGCGACATGGTCCGGGGTCACCGCCTCCTCGACCATGCCGGGCGCATCGCCCCTGGCCTCGATCTCGGAGAGCTGCTTCTCGAGCTGCGGAATCTCACCATAGGCGAGCTCGCCGGCGCGCTGGTACTCGCCCTTGCGCTGCGCCTGGGCGAGCTCGTTGCGGGCGTTGTCGAGCTTGGTCTTGATCTCCGCCGCCTGGCCGAGCTTGTCCTTCTCGGCCTTCCAGGTCGCGGTGATCACGGCCGAGCGCGCCTCGAGCTCAGCGAGTTCCGACTCCAGCCGCCTCAGCCGCTCCTTCGAACCGGCATCACTTTCCTTCTTCAGCGCCTCCTGCTCGATCTTCAGCCTGACGATCTCGCGGTCGATCGAGTCGAGCTCCTCGGGCTTGGAGTCGACCTGCATGCGCAGGCGCGCCGAGGCCTCGTCGACGAGGTCGATCGCCTTGTCGGGCAGGAAGCGGTCGGTGATGTAGCGGTTCGACAACGTCGCGGCCGAAACCAAAGCCGAGTCGGTGATGCGCACGCGGTGGTGCTGCTCGTACTTCTCCTTCAGGCCGCGCAGGATCGAGATCGTGTCCTCGACCGTCGGCTCGTCGACGAAGACGGGCTGGAAGCGCCGCGCCAGCGCCGCGTCCTTCTCGACATATTTCCGATACTCGTCGAGCGTGGTCGCGCCGACGCAGTGCAGCTCGCCGCGCGACAGTGCTGGCTTCAGCAAGTTGGAGGCGTCCATCGCGCCGTCGGTCTTGCCGGCGCCGACCAGGGTGTGCATCTCGTCGATGAACAGGATGACGCCGCCGGCCGCGGCCGAGACCTCGGAGAGCACGGCCTTCAGCCGTTCCTCGAACTCGCCGCGATATTTCGCGCCGGCGATCAGCGAGCCCATGTCGAGGGCGAGCAACTCCTTGTCCTTCAGGCTCTCGGGCACGTCGCCATTGACGATGCGCAAGGCGAGGCCCTCGGCGATGGCGGTCTTGCCGACGCCGGGCTCGCCGATCAGGACGGGATTGTTCTTGGTGCGCCGGCTCAGCACCTGAATGGTGCGGCGAATCTCCTCGTCGCGGCCGATCACCGGATCGAGCTTGCCGTCGCGGGCCGCGGCGGTGAGATCGCGTGCGTACTTCTTCAGGGCGTCATAGCCCTGCTCGGCAGAGGCCGAGTCAGCAGTACGGCCCTTGCGGATCGCCTCGATCGCGGCATTCAGCCCCTGCGGCGTGACGCCGGCCTTGGCCAGGATCTTTCCGGCCTCATTGTCCTTCTCGATCGCCAGTGCGAGCAGCAGCCGTTCGACCGTGACGAACGAGTCGCCTGCCTTGTCGGCAGCCTTCTCAGCCGTGTCGAAGACGCGCGCCAGCGCGGGGGTCAGGTGCAGGCTGTTGGCGCCCGCGCCGCTCACCTTGGGGAGCTTGGCGAGGCCTGCGTCGACCAGCTGCTTGGCCTGCCGCGACTGTCCGCCGGCCCGGTCGATCAGGCCGGAAGCCATGCCTTCGCTATCGTCGAGCAGTGCTTTCAGCAGATGCTCGGGCGTGAACTGCTGATGGCCCTCGCGCATCGCAATCGTCTGCGCGGCCTGCAGGAAACCCTTCGCCCGATCCGTATATTTCTCGATGTTCATTCGTTATCTCCGCCCGCCGGTCGCGCCCCGAAGCGGCGGAGCCGGCTGCCTTTCAAAGGGATAGGGCCCCCTGATGGGCAGCCCTTCGCTCCAAGAGATAGTGTTGCTTTCGCGCAACGGAAGGGGGATGGCGCTGCTTTCGCATTGACCTTAACCGCCGGTCTCGCCCAGCCTGCGGCCATGGTCGGCACCAAGCGACAACAGGCGATTCGCAAGGCGCTGCGGGCGCTCGCACCGGGCATTCCGTTGCTCGATGCCGAGGCGGTTCTGGCGCTTGCCGGCCGCGTACAGATGAAGGCATTGCCGCCGTCGACAGCGCTCTGGCTCGCGCTCGGTAGCCATGTTCGGCACAGCCATACCGACTACGACAGTCTGCTCGCCGAAGGCTATGAGCGCGACGCAGCCCGCTTCTTCGTTGTCGATGCGATCGACGACGTGCTCTCGGGTTGGGGCTGCCAGCGCTCGATTGCCGAGGAGGAAGCGGAAGAGGGCGCAGAGCAGCCGCATTGATCGGATCGATGCAATCCTTTCATCGACCGTGATGGCCGCGGTGGTGGCGTCATGGTGCCCGGCATGGCATTTTCCGCCGCCTCAAGCATTTTCAAGCGAAGTGGGTACCGGTTCGCGTGAAGAAAATGCGATAAATCAAAGCGCTAGGGCATTTCTGCGATTCAGAGAAACGCGGAAATGCCCTAGCAATCGGAAGGGCAGAGCCTATGCGCGTCGCTTCGCTGTATCGCTACCCGGTCAAGGGATTGTCGCCCGAGCGTCTGAGCCAGGCCGAGCTGCCGACCGACGGTTACTTCCCCGGCGACCGGCTCTTTGCCATCGAGAATGGCCCATCGGGCTTCGACCCGGCCGAGCCGGTGCATCAGCCGAAGATCAAATACCTGATGCTGATGCGCAATGAATCGCTGGCGCGCCTGCGCACCCGCTATGACGATGGCAGCGGCGATCTCGTCATCGGCCATGACGGTGCAGAGACAAGAATCGCGACAGGCGCGGCGGCGGGCCAGGGACGGCTCGGCAGCTTCTTCAAGAGCTTCATGCCGGATGAACTGCGCGGCGAGCCGCGCCTGCTCGCGGCGCCGGAAGGCTACCGTTTCACCGATTCGCGCTCGGGCTTCGTCTCGATCATCAACCTCGCCAGCGTCGCCGATCTCGAGGCTCGGCTCGGTGTCCCGGTCGATCCGCTGCGCTTCCGCGGCAATGTCATGGTCGAGGATCTGCCGGCCTGGACCGAGCTCGACCTGGTGGGGCGCGAACTCACTGCACCGTCAGGCCTGCGGCTCCAGGTGATCAAGCGGATCGAGCGCTGCGCCGCCACCAATGTCGACCCGGTGACGGGGGCGCGCGACCTGCAGATCCCGAAGGCGCTGATGCAGGGCTATGGCCATGTCGATTGCGGCATCTATTGCCGCATCATCGCCGGCGGCGCGCTGGCCGAGGGCGAGCGCCTGACCCTGGTCGAGGCCAGCGAGCCGGTGGCACTCGGCGTCGCCTGAAAAGAAAGAGGGCCCTTTCGGGCCCTCTTTGAACGATCTTGATATCCTTGGCGGGATTACTCCGCCGGGGGCTCGCCACCATCGCCGCCGAGCGCGTCCATCACCTCGCGCGGCGAACGCCGCCGGGGCGCCCGGCGCTTTGGCTTCTCGCCAGCCTCAGGCGCGCCCTCGGCTGCTTCCGCCGGAGCGGCTGCTGCGGCGACCGGAGCCTCAGGCTCCTCCGCGATCGCGATCGGCACGCGGGTCGGCGTGGTCAGGAAGGCCGGAAGCGCCGCGGCGACATCCTGCTCCTCGTTGGTGTTGCTGGCGCGGGCCTCGTCGCGGTCGCGGCGCGAAGGACGCTCGCTGCGCGGCGGACGGTCCGGCCGCTCGAAGCGGCGCTGTTCAATCGGCGGCTGGACCGGCGCGATGTCCGGCTGCTCGGCACCGGGCTGAGCCTCGGGGCGCGGAGCGTAGGAACCGTTCTGGCCCTCGGGCCGGTCGAAGCGACGCTCGCCGCGGTCCTGGCGTTCGCCGCGGTCCGGACGATCGCCGCGTTCCGGACGGTCGCCACGATCCTGGCGGTCGTTCCGGTCGAAGCGGCGCTGGCCGTTACGGTCGAAATTGCGCTCCGGGCGGTTATTATTAGGCCGGTCGAAACGCTGGCCGTTGTTCTGGCCGCCTTCGACGTCCTCGCCTTCCTGGCGCTGGCCGCCATGGCCGTTCACACCATTGCCGTTGTACTGGCGCTCGCCCTGCTGCTGGCCACCCTGGAAGTTGACGTCTTCCTCGCCTTCCTCCTCGCCGTCGTCAGCGTCTTCGACGAAGGCGCGGTTCGGCTGGAAGCTGTGGCCGAACTGCTGCGTCATCTGCTCCTGGGCAGCGAGCAGGATGCGGTAATAGTGTTCGGCGTGCTGGAAATAATTCTCAGCCGCAACCGGATCACCGGAGGATTGCGCATCGCGGGCGAGCTGGAGATACTTCTCCGCCACATTCTGCGCCGTGCCCCTGACCTTGACGTCCGGGCCGTTCGACTCGTAGCTGCGCTGCAGCGGGTTGGGAGACTTACGGTTTCCGCTATTATTATTGTTGTTGTTATTGCTGCCGTTGCTACGGCCGCGCATGCGCCGGTTCTGACCTGGTCTCATTCGCGTCTGTCTCGCGTTCCGTTCATTCAAAGCAACCTTGAGGTCGTCATGCGCGTCGTGACACGCGGCGGGTTGCGACGCCGTGCGTAGGGGGTTCGACCTGAAAGGGCTCTGCGCCGATATGGGTCTTCACGCGCTCTTTCCAATGGAGCCTCACCGGCTCCCTCTCCGAACGGCTGTCCCGCGCATTCGAAGTCTCGGTCTCGCTATGTCAGTAACGTCGATTCTCGCAGTGATCCGAGGGCTTGGTCTGCTCAGCAGGGCCCAGCCAAAGGTCATGTGCTGTCGACACTGTCTTCAAGACCATGCGTGCATAGCTGGTTTTGCGGCCTGTTCCAAGCAAATTCGCGCAGCTTGCTGTGCAGGGTTCAACGACCATGCCCGAAGACGAGGCCGCGAATATGGCCGCCGAGATCGCGGTGGGAGTGAAGATGGCGTAAGCCCGCCTGCTCCATCAAGGCGACGACCGCTGCCTCCTGCCCGGCGCCGATCTCCAAGATGGCATGGCCGCCTGGGTTCAGATGGCCCGGCAATGCGGCGGCGAGCGCGCGATAGGCGGTGAGCCCGTCCGGGCCACCGTCGAGAGCGAGGAGCGGATCGTGCTCGCGCACGTTCCTGTCGAGTTCGGCGATCTCGCCGCTGGCGATATAGGGCGGGTTCGACAGGATGAGGTCGAAGCGCTCCTCCACCCCGTCGGTCCACTCGCCCTGGCGGAAGGCGGCGCGTTTGGAGACGCCGTTGCGGGCGGCGTTGCCGGTCGCCGTCGCGACTGCATCGGGCGAGAGGTCGATGCCGAGCCCGGTCGCCTGCGGAAACTCGCGCAACGTCGCAATCAGCAGGCAGCCGGTGCCGGTTCCAAGATCGAGCATCCGTAGCGGCTCGTGTCGGCGAGCGGCGAGATGGGAGAGGGCGGCTTCGATCAGGGTCTCGCTGTCCGGCCGCGGTTCCAGAGTTCCCGCAGAGAGCGCGAAGTTCAGCCCCCAGAACTCGCGTGCCCCGATGATGCGCCACAGCGGCTCGCCGGCAAGGCGTCGCGCCAGCGCCGCCTTCAGCCGTGCGGTGGCTGCTTCATCGAGCGGATCGTGGTCACCGACGAGATCCTCGATCAGGATCCGGGCCTCAAAGGTGAAATCGGCAATACCGGCGCGCTTCAGCGCCAGCGCGATTGCCTTGCGGACAACAGACACAGCGTCGCCCGTTGCCGGAGAAGCAACGGGCGCGATCTCGTTCGGTACTCTGTCGGTGCCGGTCAAGCGTGTCCTTGGCCCGGCACGTGGCCGGTCAGTTACCCTGCATGCCTTCCTGGACGCAGGCGTTCATCTTGATCCGCAGTGCGGACTTGCCTTCCTTAGCGCCGCGGAACTGGCGCTGACAATCGCGCCGCGCCTGCGACTCGGTCTTGGCATTGTGAAGCGTCGCCGGCTGACCACTGAGGACCTTCTTCGCGGTCCGCTCCTGTGCGCCGACGGAAGCCGGCACGAAGGCGACGGCAGCGGCAAGGGCAATGACGCTGAACAGGGTTTTCATCTCTCTATCCTCCCCATGAGAACGGTCTGTGCGTCCAGAACGCGCGAGAGCGGTGAAGGTTTCACACGCGGCCCTGCTCGGCGAGCAGCTCGGCCTGGCGCTGCGCCGTCAGCGCGTCGATGACCTCGTCGAGCACGAGCCCCTGCATCATCTCGTCGAGCTTGTAGAGCGTGAGATTGATGCGGTGGTCGGTCACACGCCCCTGCGGGAAATTGTAGGTGCGGATGCGTTCCGAACGGTCGCCCGAGCCGACTTGCGAGCGGCGGTCGGCCGATCGTTCGGCGTCGGCGCGGCTGCGCTCCATGTCGTAGAGCTTGGCCCGCATCAGGTCGTAGGCGCGTGCCTTGTTCTTGTGCTGCGAACGCTCGTCCTGCACCAGCACGACGATGCCGGTCGGGATATGGGTGAGGCGGACGGCCGACTCGGTCTTGTTGACGTGCTGGCCGCCGGCGCCCTGGGCCCGCATCGTGTCGATGCGCAGATCCTTCTCGTCGAGCGTGACGTCGACCTCGCCAGCGAGCGGCAGCATGGCAACGGTCGCGGCCGAAGTGTGGATGCGCCCGCTCGCCTCGGTGTCCGGGACGCGCTGCACCCGGTGCACGCCGGATTCATATTTGAGCCTTGCATAGACGCCCTTGCCGGCGATCTCGGCGACGACTTCCTTGAACCCGCCCATCGTGCCCTCGCTCTCGGTGAGGATATCGACGCTCCAGCCCTTGCCGGCGGCATAGCGCTGATACATCCGCAGCAGGTCGCCGGCGAAGAGCGAGGCCTCGTCGCCGCCGGTGCCGGCGCGGATTTCGAGGATGACGCCGCGCTCGTCGGCCGCGTCCTTGGGCAGGAGCGCGATCAGGATCTCGCGGGCGCGCGTCTCGATCTCGCTTCGCGAGGCGTCGCGTTCCTCATAGGCGAGGTCGCGCATCTCGGCGTCGGTGGCGGGATCGTCGATCAGCGCGAGCGCCTCCTCCAGCCCTCCTTGCGCCTTGCGCCAGGCTGCGATCGCCCCGACCACGGGATCGAGTTCTGCGAGTTCCTTCGACAATTCGACGACGCGCGTCGCCTCGGTCGCATGGTTGATGGCGTCGCTAGCCGCCGCATGGCGGGCGACGATCGAGTCGAGACGGTCTTGCGGGAGCTGGAGCGACATGGTGCGAAAACAATCTGAACGGAACGGAGGCGGGTACGGGCGACGACGAAAGCGTCGCTAGACCGGCACTTTCATCTCGGCAGCGAGAGCTGCGAGCAATGGGCGCAGGCTGGCGGCGCCGTCGGAGGAGCCGAGCCAGGCGTCGAGGCGCTGGCGCGCCTTGCTGGCATCAAGCGCGCGCAGCATCGCCTTCACCGGGCCGACCGAGGCGGCCGACATCGAGAACGAGCGATAGCCGAGCGCGATCAGCGCCAGCGTCTCGATCGGCTTGCCGCCCATCTCGCCGCAGACGGTGACGGGGCAATCCGCCTTCCCGGCCTCATCGACGATGCTGCGCAGCGCCCGCAGGCCCGCCGCGCTGAGCGGGTCGAAGCGGTCGGAGACGCGCTTGTTCTCGCGATCGGCCGCGAACAGGAACTGCATCAGGTCATTGGTGCCGATCGAGAGGAAATCCGCCTCGCGCGCGATCTCCGGCAGCTCGAAGAGCAGCGATGGCACCTCGACCATGACGCCGAGCTTGAGGCTCGTCGGCCCCTGGCGACCGTCGCGCTCCAGCATGGCGAGCTCGCGTCGCACCAGCAGGCGCGCCCGCAGGAACTCGTTCACCGTCGCGATCATCGGCAGCATGATCTTCATGTCGCAGCCGGCGCCGGCGCGCAGCAGCGCCCGGACCTGACCGCGCAGCAGCCTTGGCCGGTCGAGGCCGATGCGGATGGCGCGCCAACCCAGTGCCGGGTTCTCCTCCTCGAGCCGCTCCATATAGGGCAGCACCTTGTCGCCACCGATGTCGAGCGTGCGGAAGGTCACCGGCCTTCCGTTCGCGGTCTTGAGGACCGCGTCGTAGAGCGCCTGCTGCTCGGCCGTGGTCGGCATGTGCTGCGCGACCATGAACTGCAGCTCGGTGCGGAAGAGGCCGACGCCCGAGGCGTTGGTCTCGTCGAGATTGGCCATGTCGACCAGAAGGCCGGCATTGATCTGCAGCTGGATCTCGACGCCGTCCTTGGTCACCGGCGCCTGCGTCTTGAGCTTGCGGTACTGCTCCTGCTTGCGGGCGCGCAGGCGCGCCTTGTCCTT
This sequence comes from Allobosea sp. Tri-44, assembly GCF_004123845.1. Lineage (GTDB taxonomy): Bacteria > Pseudomonadota > Alphaproteobacteria > Rhizobiales > Beijerinckiaceae > Allobosea. The sequence goes on from NZ_NBDP01000069.1 coordinate 9,242, forward strand.
GTAGGCGTTCTCGACATCCGGCTGCGGCCTGATCTGCACCTCGCCGGCCTGGCCGTCGACGATGACGGCGTCACCGGCCTGGATCAGCGCCGTCGCATTGGCGATCTCGCCGACGGCCGGAATGCCCAGCGCCCGCGCCACGATGGCGATATGGCTGGTCGGGCCGCCCTCCTCGAGCACGACGCCGCGCAGGTGCCTGCGGTCATAATCGAGCAGGGCCGCCGGCCCCATTGAGCGCGCGATCAGGATCGCGTTCTCGGGCAGGTCCTCGCGGGTGACGCCGTTGGACTTGCCGACCAGCGTGCGCAGCAGCCGGTTGGCGAGGTCGTCGAGATCATGCAGGCGCTCGCGCAGATAAGGGTCGGTCTGGCGCAGCATCTTGGCGCGGGTGTCCGACTGCACCCGCTCGACCGCGGCCTCGGCGGTGAGGCCGGTCATCACCACCTCGCGCATGCGCCTGAGCCAGCCCTGGTCGTGCGCGAACATGCGGAAGGTCTCGAGCACGTCGCGGTGCTCGCCGGTATGGGCGACGTCGCCGCGCTCGATCAATTCGTCGATGGCGAGCCGCATCGTCGCGATCGCGGCTTCCAGCCGCTGCACCTCGCGGCCCGGATCCTCGGCGATCAGATTGGTGATCGCGACGCGCGGCTCGTGGAGCACGGCATGGCCGAGGCCGACGCCGTCGGCGAGCGTGGTGCCGATGCTGTGGATCGGCCGTTCGAGGCCGATCGTCGCGCCGGGCTTCGACAGCGCCTTCAGGCCGCCGGCGGCGATCATCTCGGCCATGATCATGGCCGTGGTCTGCAGCGACTCGACCTCGTCTTCGCTGTAGAGGCGCGAGGCGCGGTTCTGCACCACGAGCACGCCCATCACCGCGCCGCCGCGCAGGATCGGCACGCCGAGGAAGGAGCGATAGATTTCTTCGCCCGTCTCCGGCCGGTAGGAGAAGGCCGGGTGCGCCTGCGCGTCCGAGAGCGCGAGCGGTTCGGCATCGCTGGCGATCAGGCCGACCAGGCCCTCGCCGGCGCGCATGGTGGTGAGGTGGACCGCCTCGCGATTGAGGCCTTCGGTGGCGTAGAGTTCGAGCGATGAGTCTTCGCGCAGGACATAGACCGAGCAGACCTCGGCCACGAGGTTGCCGGCGATCACGACGACGAGTCGGTCGAGCCGCTCCTGCGGACTGACCGGCGCCGCCATCACCTCGCGGAGACGGCGCAGCAGCACGCCCGATCCCCCGAGTGCGCCTCGCATCAAGAAAGCCCTCCGCCCGCCTCCTCGGCCATGTCAGCCGAATACCCCCAGCAGACCTGACACCGCAACCGCTGAGTCGCAAGCGCAAGCCGGGTTCCGTCTCTCACTTTGAGATAGAGACCGCTTTTCGATCGGCTTGCGGCGCAAGCTGATCGGAACGGGCTCTGGCGAGGAGCTTCTAGCCAGCCGAGGGAGCGTTCGGCAAGGCCCTTGCGCGGACCGGACCGAGCTTGCTCTGCGCTGATCGCGAGGCATGGGGAAGCGTATTGAGGCGTGCAGGCTTGCTGTTCGCGCCCGATTTGCGTGTGCTGCGCAGCGGTTTCGGCCGTCCCGGCGGCACGACGTCGCCGCTGGGAACGTCGAGGCCGGAGAGCGCGGCGAGATAGCGCGATGTCCACCATGCGATGTCGGTCGAGGAGATCGTCGCGTAGAGTCGCTCGAAGCGACGCAGACGCTCCGATTTCGGCATGGCGAGCGCGGTCCGGATCGCTTCGGCCACCTCGTGCGTGTCGAACGGGTTGACGATCAGCGCCTCGCCGAGCTGCTGTGCCGCACCGGCAAAGCGCGAGAGGATCAGCACGCCGGGATCGTCGGGATTCTGCGCGGCGACATATTCCTTGGCGACGAGATTCATGCCGTCGCGCATCGGCGTCACCAGCCCGACCTGCGCACGCCGGTAGAGGCCGGCAAGCGCGCTGCGCGAATAGGCCTTCTTCACCACGCGGATCGGCGTCCAGTCGAATTCGCCGAGCGCGGCGTTGAGCCGGCCCGCGACCTCGTCGGACATGCGGTCGAGTTCGGCATATTCAGGCACATCGGTGCGCGAGGGCGGCGCAATCTGCAACAGGCCGACCTTGCTGCGGTGTTCCGGGTGGTTGCGCAGGAAGGTGCCGAAGGCCTCGAGCCGCTGGACGATGCCCTTGGAATAGTCGAGCCGGTCGACGCCGATCACCAGCTTGCGGTCGCCGAGCGGTGCGGTCGTGGCGCGGACCGGCTGCGTCGCGGCTCGGACGGACGCGACGGCGAGCTTGCGGAAGGCCTCGACATCGATGCCGATCGGGAAGGCCTGCACCACAGCCTCGCGCTGGCCGGCCTTGATCCGGTTGCCGTCGCGGCGCGCACCGCAGAGCGCCACCATCCCGCCGATCAGGTTGGCCACGTCATTTAGTGTCTGCATGCCGATCAGGTCGTAGGCCGCCATCGTGCTGATCAGCGTCGGGGAGAAGGGCAGGGCGCCGAACACCTCGGCCGGCGGCCAGGGGATGTGGTGGAAATAGCCGATCCGGTTGGTGACGCCGCGCCGGCGCAGCTCGGCTGCGAGCGGAATCAGGTGGTAATCATGGATCCAGATGATGTCGTCTGGCTCGAGCAGCGGGATCAGCAGCCTGGCGAAGCGGCGATTGACGCCGAGATAACCGGCATAATCGGTGCGGGTGAACTCGGTCAGGCCGAGCCGGTAATGCATCAGCGGCCAGAGCGCTCGGTTGGCGAAGCCGAGATAATAGCTTTGGCGCTCGGCTTCGGTCAGGTCGGTCACCGCGTAGGTGACCTTGCCGTGTCGTACCGGCTCCACGCTGCTCGCCGGCTCCGCCTTCGTCGCTCCGCTCCAGCCGAACCAGAGGCCACCATGCTCTTCAAGCGCGGAACGCAGGGCGACCGCCAATCCACCTGCCGCCACCTTTTCGCCTCGCTCGGGCATGGTGACGCGGTTGGACACGACGACAAGACGCATGATGCCTCACTTTTGCTGACGCTTGCCATAGAGGCGCGGGAACAGAACGCGCGGGCAGGCGTAATGTTTCGTGTGCACGCCGGCATCCCGGCTGGGTTCGCGTCGCCGCCGTGACCGGATCATGGCGACCGTGCGCCAAGCTGAACCTCGAATGTGGCGATGAGGGGACCATCTCCCGATTGTCGTCCTTTTGCCCGTTTCGCCTTCTAACCAGGTTCCCCATGTCACAGATGCTGAGTCCCGAGATCGCCGAACCTCCCGCCAAGGCCGCCGTCCAGACCGGACAGATCGCGCTTTTCCTGGATTTCGACGGAACCCTGGTCGAGATCGCGCCGTCGCCGGAGGATGTCCGGATCGACCGGCGCCTGCCTGAAGCCCTGGCCGCGTTGCGCCAGCGGCTTGGCGGCGCGCTGGCGCTGGTCTCGGGGCGCCCCGTGGCGCTGCTCGACGAGATGATGGCGCCCCATCGCTTCGATGCCGCTGGCCTGCACGGCGCCCAGATCCGCCTCGGCAGCGCGGATGCGCCGGTCGCTGCGCCCTCCGAGCTGCTGCACACTGCGATCCGCGCCATGGTCCGCTTCGCCAACGCCAATGTCGGCGTCATCATCGAGGACAAGCGCCAATCGGTCGCGCTGCATTGGCGGCTTGCGCCCGCGCTTGCCGACGAGGCCCAGGCGCTGATGGAAAAGATCGCCGCCGAAATCGGTCCATCCATGCGCCTGCAGCGCGGCAAGGCTGTTGCCGAGTTGGTACCCGCGAGCGCGAGCAAGGGCGGCGCCATCACCTGGCTGATGCAGCAGGAAGCCTATGCCGGCCGCACGCCGGTCTTCATCGGCGACGACATCACCGACGAGGACGGGTTCGCCACGGTGAATGCCGTGGAAGGGCTCTCCATCCGGATCGGCGGGGGAGAGACCTGTGCCCGCCATCGATTGGCCTCGCCGACGGCATTGCATCATGTTCTGCTGGCGGCCGCCGAAGGCGGCGACCTCACGCTCGAAACCTTTCTCCAGAACTGACTTCAGGAACAGGCATGACTGTGACGACCACCGCCTCGCCGCGCGTCGCTTCGCTCGATCTCGGCGTCATCGGCAATTGCTCGATCGCGGCGCTGATCGACCGGCGTGCCCGTATCGTCTGGGGCTGCTTTCCGCGCTTCGACCGCGACCCCGTGTTCTGTTCGCTGATCGACAATCAGATCGACGATGGCGACGCCATGCCGAAGAAGGGTGTCTTCGCCATCGAGATGGTCGGCATGACCCGCTGCGAGCAGAGCTATCTCGACAACACCGCGATCCTCTCCTCGGTGCTCTCCGACGACCAGGGCAATGCGCTGGAGATCCTCGACTTCGCGCCGCGCTTCGTCCGCTATGAGCGCTTCTTCCGGCCGCCGCAGCTGGTGCGCCGCGTCCGCCGCATCTCCGGCCGCCCGCGCATTCGGGTCGTAGTCAAGCCCTGCCTCGGTCTCGGCGAGGAGCCGGACGAGCTCACCCGCGGCTCCAACCATGTCCGCTTCGTCGGTGCCGATCAGACGATCCGCCTGACGACGGATGCGCCGATCTCCTATGTGCTGGAGAGCATCCCCTTCGCGGTCGAGAAGCCGTTCTCGTTCTTCATCGGCTCGGACGAGGCCTTGCGCGCCGAGATCGAGACGACCTCGCGCGAATTCCTCGACAAGACCACCGATTACTGGCGCGACTGGGTCCGTTCGCTCTCGATACCCTTCGAATGGCAGCGCGAGGTCATCCGCGCCGCGATCACGCTGAAGCTCTGCTCCTTCGAGGAGAGCGGCGCCATCGTCGCGGCACTGACCACCTCGATCCCGGAGGCACCGGGCACGCAGCGCAACTGGGACTACCGCTTCTGCTGGCTGCGCGACGCCTATTTCGTCGTCCACGCCCTCAATCGCCTGGGCACGACGCGGACGATGGAGGACTATCTCGGCTTCATCACCAACATCGTCGACACCTATTCGGAAAGCGGTGCCGAGCATCTGCCGCCGCTCTACCCGATCACCCGCGGCGGCGAATTGCGCGAGTTCGAGGTGCCGAATCTCGCCGGCTATCGTGGCCATCAGCCGGTCCGTGTCGGCAATGGTGCGGCGACGCAGATCCAGAACGACGGCTATGGCGCGGTCGTGCTCGCCGCAACCCAGTCCTTCTTCGACCGCCGCCTGATCCAGCCCGGCAAGGAGGCGCTCTTCGCCCAGCTCGAACGCATGGGCGAGCGCGCCATCGCGGTCTTCGACAAGCCCGATGCCGGCCCCTGGGAGCTGCGCGAGAAGCAGGTCGTGCACTCCTTCTCCAGCGTGATGTGCTGGGCGGCCTGCGACCGGCTCGCCCGCATCGCCGGCACGCTCGGCCGCGCCGACCGCAAGGAGTACTGGCGCGGCGAGGCCAAGCGCCTGAAGGGCATCATCTCCGACCGGATCTGGAACCAGGAGAAGGGCCATTTCGTCTCGACGTTCGACGGGGCCGATCTCGACGCGACCCTCCTGCTCATCGCCGAACTCGGCTTCGTCAAGCCTGACGATCCCCGCTACATCGCGACAGTCGAGGCGATCGGCCGCGATCTCGGCCGCGGCGATTTCATCCTGCGCTACGGCACTGAAGACGATTTCGGCTTCATGCACACCGGCTTCCTGATCTGCGCCTTCTGGTATGTCGATGCGCTGCACGCCATCGGCCGCAAGGACGAAGCCAAGGAGCTGTTCGGTCGCATCCTGACGCGTCGCAACAGCTTCGGCCTGCTCTCGGAGGATGCCGATTTCGAGACCGGCGAGCTCTGGGGCAACTTCCCGCAGACCTATTCGATGGTCGGGCTGATCAACTCGGCGATGCGGCTCAGCCGCGACTGGGAAGAGGCGTTCTGATCAGCGTCGTCATTCTCGGGCGCCGCGCAGCGGCGACCCGAGAATCTCGTGACGAGAAGGCGCCATTGAAGCCTCCTCCGGCCTGAGATGCTCGGGTCAAGCCCGAGCATGACGTGCCTTATCCGCGCTTCAGCAGAAACACCGCCTGTGCTCCAAAGAGGTTCCAGAACCACCAGGGCGCGCTGACGCCTACCCTGCCGCCGGCGACGTCGAGCGCGACGGCGCGCTCCTTTTCCGCGCCCACCATGTCGCAGAGCGCCACGAAGTCGCGGATCGTGCAGAAGTGGATGTTGGGCGTATCCCACCAGGCATAGGGCAGGGAGTCGGTCACCGGCATGCGGCCGAGGAAGAAGACCTGGGTACGCATCCGCCAATGCCCGAAATTCGGGAATGAGACGATGGCGCGCCGGCCGATGCGCAGCATGTGCTCCAGCACAAGGCGCGGATTGCGCGTCGCCTGGATGGTCTGCGAGAGGATGACGTAGTCGAACGAGTCGTCCGGGTAGTCGGCGAGATCAGTGTCGGCATCGCCCTGGATCACCGAGAGCCCGCGCGCGACGCAGCCGGCGACGCCTTCACGAGAGAGCTCGATGCCGCGCCCGTCGACGCCGCGCGTCTCGGCGAGCAGCGACAGCAATTCGCCATCGCCGCAGCCGACATCGAGCACGCGCGAGCCCGGCGTCACCATCTCGGCGACGAGGCGCAGGTCGATGCGGTTGGTCTGGGTGTCCGCCAGCGCCATGCTCAGATCCCTCTCGCCCGCGCCGCGGCGCCGATGAAGCCGCGTGTCGTCGCGAACAGGTTGGGCTCCTCCAGCAGGAAGGCGTCGTGGCCCTTGTCGCTTTCGAGCTCGACGAAGGAGACCGAGGCGCCGGCAGCATTCAGCGCATGCACGATGGCGCGCGAGTCGGTGGTTGGGAACAGCCAGTCCGAGGTGAAGGACGCGACGCAGAACCGGGTCCGCGTGCCCGCGAAAGCCTTGGCCAGCACGCCGTCATGGTCGGCGGCGAGGTCGAAATAGTCCATCGCCCGCGTCACATAGAGATAGGAATTGGCGTCGAAGCGCTCGACGAAGCTGATGCCCTGGTAGCGGAGGTAACTCTCGACCTGGAAATCCGCGTCGAAGGTGAAGGTCGGCGCGCTGCGTTCCTGCAGCTTGCGGCCGAACTTGCGGTGCAGGGCCGGCTCCGAGAGATAGGTGATGTGCGCGCCCATGCGCGCGACCGAAAGCCCTTTCGAAGGCCGCGTGCCCTCGTCGAGATAGCGGCCCTGGCGCCAGTCCGGGTCGGCCATGACCGCTTGCCGGCCGACCTCGTGGAAGGCGATGTTCTGGGCCGAGTGCTTGGCGGCGGTCGCCAGCGGCAGCGCCGAGAACACCCGCGTCGGATAGGTCGCCGCCCATTGCAGCACCTGCATCCCGCCCATCGAGCCGCCGGCGACGCAGAACAGGCTGTCGATGCCGAGTGAGTCCATGAGGTGCGCCTGCGCCCGCACCATGTCGCGGATCGTCACCATCGGGAAGGACAGGCCCCAGGGCTTGCCCGTCGCAGGATCGGTCGAGGCCGGGCCGGTCGTGCCCATGCAGCCGCCGAGCACATTGGCGCAGATCACGAAGAAGCGGTCGGTGTCTACAGGCTTGCCCGGCCCGATCATCGCCGTCCACCAGCCGCCCTTGCCGGTGACTGGGTTGCGGCTCGCGACATACTGGTCGCCGGTCAGGGCGTGGCAGACCAGAACGGCGTTCGACCGGGACGCGTTCAAGGAGCCATAAGTCTGGTAGGCGATCTGCCACTCGTTCAGCACTGCGCCGGAATCGAGCTGCAGCGCCTTGTCCGGCCCGAACCGGGCGAGCAGGCTCGACGGCTGGTTGGCCTCGGCCAGCGGGTCGGCGAGGAGTTCGGAAGCTTGCGTCCGGTTCGGCATTCGGATTTGTCTTGTCGCCCGGTCCGTTCGTAATAGCGGACATTACCGATGGCGCGGCTCTTCCCGCCTGTCAACGCGGCGATGCGTGGCGCGCGCTTTGCCAAGCCCTTCGGCGACCGCTAAGAGACCGGCACGATTAAAGAAGTCTGGCCATCATGACCGAAGCCGCACCGACCACGCTCGCCGATCTGCGCAGCGAGATCGACCGCATCGATTCAGCGATGCACGGCCTCCTGATGGAGCGTTCGCAGATCATCGAGACGCTGATCGCGATCAAGAAGACGCAAGTCTCCGGCTCGGCCTTCCGTCCCGGCCGCGAGGCAGACATGATGAAGCGTCTCGCCTTGCGCCATCAGGGCCTGCTGCCGCTCGACACGGTCGAGAGCATCTGGCGCATCATCATCGCGACCTTCACCTATGTGCAGGCGAACTATTCTGTCCATGCCGACATCTCCGGCGGCGATGCGCCGATGCGCGACAGCGCCCGCTTCCATTTCGGCTTCACCGTGCCTTATGTCCCGCATGAGGACGCCCGTGCCGTGATCGCGGCCGTGGCGGACTCGGCCGGCGATCTCGGCATCTTCCGCATGGATCTCGGCGCCAGCGCCGGCGTCTGGTGGCGCGACCTGATCGGCCCCGCCCAGCCCAAGATCATCGCGCGCCTGCCCTTCATCGAGCGGCCCGACCATCCGGCCGGCACGCCGGTCTACTGCATCGCCAAGCCGCTGACCGACGCCGCCGTGCGCGAGATCGTGCTTTACGCTGCCCGGGTCGAGCGCTGGTCGGAGCAGCTTCGCCACGGCCTCGCCCATCATCTCGCCGAGGTTTCGGCCAGCGCCGCCGACGGCTCGCATCTGGCGCTGCTGGTTGCTGCCTCCGGCGAGACGCCGGTCGAGGCCATTCGCGGCGCGCTCGAGCCGGCCGGCCTCAAGGAGCTGACCGAGATCGGCAGCCACGCCGCCCGCTTCGCTTTCAAATCCGTTCGCTGATCAATTCACGCTGCTCTCAAGGTCCAGCCCCATGGCTCTGCCCGCCTCTCGCCCCGTCCCGCGCCCCGGCGTCCTCGACATCGAGGCCTATGTCCCCGGCAAGTCCTCGGCTCCGGCCGGCGTCAAGCTGCACAAGCTCTCTTCGAACGAAACCCCTCTCGGCCCGAGCCCGAAGGCGGTCGCGGCCTATGGCGGCCTCGCCGGCAAGCTCGAGCTCTATCCGGACGGCTCGGCGACCAAGCTGCGCGAGGCGATCGCCGGCCGCTATGGGCTCGATCCGAACCGGCTCGTCTGCGGCACCGGCTCGGACGAATTGCTGCAGCTGATCACCAAGGTCTATCTCGGCGACGGCGATGAGGGTGTGTTCACGCAGCACGGCTTCCTCGTCTACAAGATCGCCATCCTCGCTGCCGGCGGCAAACCGGTGATCGTGCCCGAGACGAATCTCACGGCCGATATCGACGCCATTCTCGCGGCGGTGACGCCGCGCACCAAGATCGTCTTCCTCGCCAACCCGAACAATCCGACCGGCACCTATCTGCCCTTCGACGAGGTCAAGCGCCTGCAGGCCGGCCTGCCGCCGCATGTGCTGCTCGTGCTCGACGCGGCCTATGCAGAGTACGTTCGCCGCAACGACTACGCCTCGGGCCTCGAACTGGTCGCGACCAGCGAGAACGTCGTGATGACGCGCACCTTCTCGAAGATCTATGGCTTGGCGAACCTGCGCCTCGGCTGGGCCTATGGTCCCGCCCACATCATCGATGCGCTCAACCGCACCCGCGGCCCCTTCAACGTCAATGGCGCCGCGATCGAGGCCGGTGTCGCCGCGATCGCCGACGAGGCGCATATCGCTGCCGCTATCGAGCACAACGACAAATGGCTGGCCTGGACGACGGCCGAGCTGGAAAAGCTCGGCCTCACCGTCACGCCCTCGGTCGGCAACTTCATCCTGATCCATTTCCCGGCCGCGGGCGGCAAGAGCGCCAAGGAAGCCGACGACTTCCTGTCGCAGCGCGGGCTGATCCTGCGCTCGGTCGCGTCCTATGGCCTGCCCGGCGCGCTGCGCATGACCATCGGCAGTGAGGAGGCCAATCGCCTCGTCGTCGCGGCCCTGGCCGAATTCCTGGGCAAGGCGGCGTGAGCGCTCTGGAAAGCTTTGCGCCGCGCCGCGACGAGCCGCTGTTCGGGCGGCTCGCTATCATTGGCATCGGCCTGATCGGCTCCTCGATCGCGCATGCGGCCAAGGAGCTCAATCTCGCCCGCCATATCGTGCTGAGCGACGCCGACGACGATGTCCGCCGCCGCGCCCGCGAGCTCGATCTCGGCCATGAGATCGCCGAGAGCGCTGTCGAGGCGGCTCGTGATGCCGATCATGTCGTGCTCTGCGTGCCGGTTGGCGCCTGCGGCGCGGTCGCAGCCGAGATCGCCGACGTGCTGAAAGCCGGCGCGATCCTGTCGGATGTCGGCTCGGTCAAGCATGCCGTGGTCGAGGCCGTCAGCCCGCATCTGCCCGACGGCGTGCATTTCGTTCCGGCCCATCCGGTCGCCGGCACCGAGAACTCCGGCCCCGATGCCGGCTTTCCCAGCCTCTTCCTCAACCGCTGGTGCATCCTGACGCCGCCGCCGGGCACCGATGAGGCCGCGATCGCCCGCACCCGCCAGTTCTGGGAGGGCATGGCGGCGATCGTCGAGGTGATGGGCTCGCAGCACCATGACCTCGTCCTCGCCATCACCAGCCATCTGCCGCATCTGATCGCCTACAACATCGTCGGCACGGCCGAGGATCTGGCGGCGGTGACGCAGTCGGAGGTGATCAAGTTCTCGGCCGGCGGCTTCCGTGATTTCACCCGCATCGCAGCCTCCGACCCGACCATGTGGCGCGACGTCTTCCTCGCCAACAAGGAGGCGGTGCTGGAGATGCTCGGCCGCTTCAACGAGGACCTCGCTTTGCTCACCCGCGCCATCCGCTATGGCGACGGCGAGACCCTGCACAAGCATTTCACCCGCACCCGCACCATCCGCCGCGGCATCGTCGCGCTCGGCCAGGAGAAGGCCGAGACGGAGAAGCTGAAGAAGGGGTGAGCGACTGTCTTGGTGGTCAAGCGTCTTGTTCGCGCCATGGTTGTTGGTCCCGGATGACGGCATTGAGGATCGTGACGAGTTTTCGGGCCGTCGCGATGATGGCGACGAGCTTTGGCTTT
>NZ_NBDP01000003.1 GCF_004123845.1 Allobosea sp. Tri-44
ACGATCCCTATGAGCAGGCGGTGGCGGTCGTGCTGCGCGACAAGAAGGCCTCGACCTCCTACATCCAGCGCCGCCTGCAGATCGGCTACAACCGCGCCGCCTCGATCATGGAGCGGATGGAGAACGAGGGCATCGTCGGACCGGCCAACCACGCCGGCAAACGCGAGATCCTCGTCGAGACCGGTAGAGCCAGGGAAGACGAGGACTGAGGGGCGGGCTCACTCCGGCCAGGACAGCAGGATCTCGTAGGCCGTTGGCTTGACCAGGCGCATGTCAGGGTCGGACGAAGAGAATTCCTTGTCGCCGGAGAGCCGGTCGAGCGCCTTGGCATCGGCGTCCTTCGGATAACCGAAGCGGATCGTCAGCCTGCAGCCGCCGAAGGCGCCGGCGAGCTTGCCGCCTTTCCAGTCGGCGGCGGTGCCGGAATAGTCCCAGTCGAAGCCGAGAATGCTGAAGGGCTTGGCGTTGGCGGTCTCGACGGCGGCGAGGGCGGTGCCGATGGCGATGCGTGCACTGCCTGGTCCGGCCACGGCCCAGCCCGAGCCCTCGCGGACATAGATCGTGCCGGGCTGCCGGCGCTTCTTGCCGTCGCGCCAGATCAGTTCGAGCCGGCGTTTCCTGTCCTTGGGAAAGAGGATGGCGCCAGCCGCCTTCTCACCTTCGCCGATCTCGATCCGTGCGCGCTGGACGTTGTTGGCGCCGAAAGCCTTGATCAGGGCCGTCTCGTCGGCATCACGGGCGAAGGGGCCGGTGCAGGCGAGGAGGTCAGGTGTCTGCGCCGAAGCCGTTCCGGCCAGGGCGACGAGCGCGATCGCCGCCAGTTGCGATGCAAGTACAAGATTCTTCATGCGGCGCCCCCTGCCGACGACTGGCGGACAGCCGACGGCGCCGCCCGCGTCAGACCTTGGGAGGCTTTGACGCACGATCGAAGACCGGCGTCGCTTCCGTCTTGCCGGCGGGATCCTGGCCGGTCGGGATATCCTCGGCCGCGTGGCGGACCGCCTCCTCCTGTTCGGTCAATCCGTCCGGGGTGTCGTTGGCATCGCTGCCGACGTCATGGACATTGGTTTCGTCGCTTGCCCGACGGCGATCCTTGATCGGCGCGTCCTGATCCGGACGGACCGAGGCGTCCTCCGGGCGCAGCGGATCGTTCGGGATGCGCTCATCGAGCAGTGCGGGATTCTCGCGCGGCTTTCCGTCTTGCGGCATGGCTCTGCTCCGTTGCTGGGTGGCCTGCCGAACCAAGCTGCGAGCCGCGGCATTGTTCCGCGAACCTTCGCGCGGCGCGAGCGTTTCAAGACAAATGCTCAGGAGCGCTTCATGACCATGATTCATAATGCCGGCGGTGCCCCGACCAGCCCGACGCCGCCGCCGGAACTGCCGCCGATGAACCCGGGCGAGGTTTCGCCGGCGCCGCCGATCGAGAACCCGCCGGACAATGAGCCGAACGGCATCCCGAACGATCCGCCGCCGGAGCTGCCGCCGAATGCGCCGCCCGAAGGGCCGCCGGCGACGCCGATCGACCTGCCGCCGGCGCGCGATCCGCGCGAGCCGCAGGAGCCTCGTCAGTAGCGGGAGCGCATCATGGATGACGATCTCGCCGACATGACGCCGGAGCAGCTGATCGCTGAGGTCAGGCGCCTGCGCGCCGGAATCCGCGCGCATCGCGATTCATCCGGGCACGATCTCTGCTGGCACCACCCGCAGCTCTGGGGATTGCTGCCGGAGCAGATCGAGCCGGAGATCGCGGTGCCGCCCTGGCCGAAATTCCTGCGCGGCTGCCTGCACTATCGCGAGAGCCTGGAACGGCAGCGTCCGGACGCTGCGGTGTTCGATCGCGAGTACGATGATCAATTACCCCGGCAAACGGGATGAGACTTTCCGGTCATGGTCGGGCTTGTCCCGACCATCCACGTCTTCCTTCGTGACGTGCGGTGTTCAAGACGTGGGTGCTCGGCACAAGGCCGAGCATGACGGCAGAGCTGCTCAAAGCGCCGGGCGGTCGCTCTCGCCGAGATCCCAGTAGAGCCCGGCCATCAGGCCCAGCGCCTCGCGCGGGATCGCGACCGGGACGTGCTCGTTCGGGGCGTGCTGCGAGCAGCCGGGATAGGAATGCGGCACCCAGATCGTACGCATGCCGACGATATCGGCGAAGATGTCGTTGGGCAGGCCGCCGCCGAGATTGGGCAGAAGCGCCGGCTTCTTGTTGGTGCTCTTCTGCAGCGAGGCCAGCGCCCATTCGACCCACGGATCATCGGGGTCGAGGCGGGTCGCGTTGAACACCGCGTCACGCGCCTTGGTGATCTCGACCATGCCGAAGCCATGGCGGTCGAGATGGCGGCGCAGCGCCGGCATGACGTCGTCGGGATCGATGCCGACGACGAAGCGGAGCGCGCAGCGGGCCCAGGCGCTCGGCGGCACGGCGTTGACCGGGGTCTCCGGCACGCCGGACTTCATCGCCAGCACGTCGAAGGAGCACCAGCCGAAGACCTGCTCGGCCGGCGACAGGCCGGGCTCGCCCCATTCGCGATCGATGGTCGGGCCGTCGGGTCCGCCGTCGATCTCGCAATCGGCCAGTGCCTTGCGCACGGCGGCCGGCAATTCCTTCGGCACCCATTCATGGATGCGAATCTGCCCGGTCGGCGAGGTGATCGAGGCGATGGCGTGGGCGAGCTGGATCGCCGGATCGGAGAGGATGCCGCCCCAGTTGCCGGAATGATGGCCGCCCTCGCGGGCATTGATGGTGAGGTCGAAGGTGACGCCGCCGCGGGCGCCCAAGAAGATCGTCGGGCGCTCGGTATTGAGGCGCGGCCCGTCGGAGGCGATCAGCACGTCCGACTTGAACAGCTCCTTCTGCTCGGTGCAGAGCTCGCGCAAGCCCGGCGAGCCGCATTCCTCGCCCATCTCGATCAGGTATTTGACGTTGAAGCCGAGCTTGCCGCCGCGCGTCTCAAGCACGGATTTCAGCGCGCTGATGTTGATCAGGTGCTGGCCCTTGTTGTCGACGACGCCGCGTCCGTACCAGCGATCGCCGCGCTCGGTGAGGGTCCAGGGCGAGAGGCCTTCCGCCCATTGCGCATCGAGCCCGCGAATGACGTCGCCATGGCCGTAGCCGAAGATCGTCGGCAGGCCTTCGGCCTCGATACGCTGGGCGAAGAGGAAAGGCCCCTTGGCTTTGGGGTGGTTCAGCGTCCGGCAGGAGAAGCCGAGGCTTTCCAGTAAGGGCTGCATCTCCTTTTCCAGATACTCGGTCAGCACCGGGGCGCGCTCGGGGTTCTGGCTCTCGGTCGGCATGGCGATGAGCCGCGACAGATCGCTCTTGAAGCTGCCGGAGTCGAAATAGTCGAGCGCATGGGCGATGGCCTTGGCGCGGGTCATGGGCGTTCTCCGTCTGGACTTGAGTAGCCTAACTCTCAGCTCTCATCCTGAGGAGCGGACGTCAGTCCGCGTCTCGAAGGATGCTCCAGCTGGTTCCGGAGCTTCCTGAAACATCCTTCGAGACGCCGCTGCGCGGCTCCTCAGGATGAGGGCTGTGGGGTGCATCAGTTGCGCTTTTCGGGCGAGATCACGTCGCGCAGACCGTCGCCCGCGAGGTTGATCGCGAAGATCAGCAAAGCCAGCGCCGTGCCGGGCAACGCGATCAGCCAGAACGAGAAGAACATGTAGGCCTTGGCCTCGGAGACCATCAGGCCCCAGGACGGCAGCGGCGGCTGCACGCCGAGGCCGAGGAAGGAGAGAGCGGCTTCGAGCAGGATGGCGCTCGCCGCCTCCAGCGTCGCGACCACGATCAGATGCGGGGCGATGTTGGGCAGGACCTCGCGCAGGATGATGCGCGTCGTGCTGGCGCCGGAAGCCTGCGCTGCCGTGATGTAGTCGAGCGAACGGACCTGCTGCGTCGCGCTGCGCATCACCACGGCGAAACGATCCCATTTCAACAGGCCGAGCACCAGGATGACGATCCAGAGCGAGGAACCGATGATGGCGACGACCGCGAGCGCCACCAGGATGACCGGCATGGCGAGGCGGGTCGTCACCATGAAGGTCACGGCCATATCGATGCGGCCGCCGAAATAGCCGGCGAGCAGGCCCATGGTCGTGCCGATCAGCCCGGCGATGGCGACGACGCTGATGCCGATGATCAGCGAGATGCGGGCGCCGTAGAGCAGACGCGAGAGATAGTCGCGCCCGAGCGGGTCGGTGCCGAGCGGGTGGAGCCAGTTGCCCTTCTCGTACCAAAACGGCGGGACGTTCCGTGCCGTCAGGTTCTGCAGATAGGGGTCGTGCGGCGCCAGCAGCGGGGCGAGCAGAGCCAGCACCACGAACAGCAGCAGTAGTCCGAAGCCGAACAGGAAGGACTTCTGGGCCAGCGCCCGGCGCAGCAGGCGGCGCCCGCCGGTGACGTCGCTGGCCGCGAGGGGGAGGGAGGTCGCGTCGCTCATGTCAGGACACCCGGATGCGCGGATCGAGCCAGGCGTTGGCGATGTCGGCCAGGAGCGTCAGCAGGACGTAGACGACCGAGAGCAGCAGGACGATGACCTGCATGACCGGGAAATCCTTGTAGGTGATGCTCTGATAGGCGAGGTAGCCGAGCCCATCGAGCGCGAAGATCGTCTCGATCACCACTGAGCCGCCGAGCAGGAAGCCGAGCTGGACCGCTGTCAGCGCCACCACCGGAACGGCGGCGTTGCGCAGTGCGTGGGTGATGACGACGGCATAGGGCGACAGGCCCTTGGCGCGGGCGGTGCGGATGTAATCGGCGGAGAGCACCTCGATCATGCCGGCACGGATCAATCGCATGAAGGCCGGGGCGGTGTAGTAGCCCAGCGCGATCGTCGGCATGACGTAATGCAGCCAGGTCCCTGAGCCGGAGACCGGCAGCCAGCGCAGCGTGATCGAGAACAGCATCACCAGGATCAGCGCGAAGAAGAAATTCGGCATCGCCTGGCCGAAGACGGCGATGGCGAGTGCGAGCCGATCGATCCAGCTGTTGGAATAGATCGCGGCGAGCACGCCGAGCGGGATCGAGATCGCCAGCGCGAAGGCGAGCGAGGAGACACCGAGGATCAGCGTCACCGGCAGCTTGGCGAAGACCAGCGTGGCGACGTCGGTCTTGAAATAGATCGAGGTGCCGAAATCGCCCGAGAGCGTCTTCAGCAGCCAGTCAAGATACTGGACGACGAGTGGCCGGTCGAGCCCGTAGGTCTTGCGGATGACGTCGAGATCGGCCTGCTGCGCACCCTCGCCGGCGATCGCGACCGCGATGTCGCCGGAGAGGCGCAGCAGGAAGAAGGCGATGGCCGAGACCGCGAGCGCGACGAGCAGCGCGAGGCCGAGCCGTTTGACGATGAAGCCGAGCACCGGGGCTTCCTTCAGTTCTGGATTCTAAGAGATCATCCCGGTTCGGCACCGCTGAGGTGTCTTGCCCGGGATGACCAGTCCGGTTGGAAGAAGGGAAACCTTTACTTCCAGCCCATCTCCCAGAAGCGGACGAGCTCGTCCGGATAGGCCTTGAAGTTCAGGTCCTTGTTGGCGACGTAGTAGACCGGCAGGGAATAGAGCGGCACGGCGTAGGCCTTGTCGGCGATGATCTTCAGCCCGGCCTTGTAGGCCTCCTTGCGCACCGCCGGATCGACCGAGTTGTTACCCTTTTCCAGGAGGTCGCGGACGGCTGCGTCGCGGGTGATGTCCTCGCTGCGGAAGGCGAAGTAGTTCGGCGTCGCGGCCGAGACGTCGTTGACCGAGAACGAGCCCCAGGTCTGGTGCGTCAGCATCGCCTTGTTGCTGGCGATCTGCTCGCGCATCGCGGCGTATTGCAGGAAGCGCAGATTGGTTTTGATGCCGACGGCCTGGAGGTAGCCGATCAGCGCCTCGGTCTGGTTGCGCTCGCGATAGGCGACGATGTCCATGGTCAGGCTGGGATGGCCGGCTTCCGCCAGCAGCGCCTTGGCCTTGGCGGGGTCGTAAGCGTAGCGCGCCGCGCCATCGTCGGTGCAGCCGAACTGCGAGGGGAAGCAGATCGTGTTGATGACGCGCGAGCCGGTGCCGACGATGTTCTTGACCATCGCCTCGCGGTCGATGGCGTGGATGATCGCCTTGCGGACGCGCTCGTCCTTGAGGGCGGGGGCCGGGCCGTTCTCGAGGATGTTCATCTGCATGAAGACGATACGCATCGTCTCGCCGGAGACGACCTGCAGCGTCGGCACGGCCTGGAGCTGGTCGGCCTGGTCCTTCGGCACGTGCATGATCAGGTCGGCGCCGCCCGAGAGCATCTCGGCCATCTGGGTCTGGCGATCCGGAATGAATCGGATCTCGAACTTGCCGACCTTGGGCTGCGGCTTCGGCGAATCCTTGAAATAGTCCTTGTTGAGCTCGAGCGAGATCGACTTGCCCGGCACGTAGTTCGTGACCTTGTAGGGACCGGAGCCGACCGGCTTGTCGTTCTGTCCCTTGGGGCCGACCTTCTCGTAATACTCGTTCGGGTGGATCACCACCGGGCCGGCGAGATACTCGATCGCGGCCGGGAAGATCTCCTTGGTGGTCAGCCGGACCTTGTACTTGTCCAGCTTCTCAGCCTTGGCGATCCAGTTGACGTTGCCCTGGGTGACGACCTTGTTCTCGGTCTTGGAGATGAAGTTCAGCGTGTAGACGACGTCATCGGCGTCGAACTCCTCGCCATTGTGGAACTTCACGCCCTCGCGCAATTCGAAGTCGATGGTCTTGTCGTCGACCTGCTTCCAGCTCTTGGCGAGCTGGCCTTTGTACTCGTTGGTGGCGGGATCGCGGTAGATCAGCGTGTCCCAGACATTGGCGCCGATGATCACGCCGATGCGGACATTGTTGAAGAATGGATCGACGCTTTCCGGCGCCTGGTCATAGGCGAAGCGGACGGTATTGGCGGCCTTCTGGGCGAAAGCGGGCGTCGCCAGAGCGGTCGCAGCCAGAATGGTTGCGGCCAGGGCCGTGGAGGCCTTGTCGAAGAAGCGCATGTTTTCCCCTCGATGCGTCGTTCGGCTGGGCGGTCTGAGCCGCCGTCATGCCGGCGACACAAACTCTGCACAGCTTCGTGCTTGCCGCCATAAGAATGAATCGAAAGGATCGTTGCCGGGACGGCAATGGGCGTTTAGAGCTTGTCGCGAGTTGGGCTGGGCACGGAACCAGCTTCGTCTTTCCGGGGCAGGCCGAAGGCCTGAGCCCGGAACCCATGGACACGACGGTTACATGAAAAGGCGCGTCATTCCGGACAAGCGGCTTTAGCCGCGCAGCTCCGGAATCCATCGTAGGGCGTCGGAGCTCTACGATGGATTCCGGCACGTCGCTTCGCTCCGGCCGGAATGACGGCGTCTTCTTTGGAGCGGGGCGTGTTCATGGGTTCCGGGCTCGGCCCTGCGGGCCGCCCCGGAAAGACGGTAATGGTTCCGCGCCCGGCTCTCGTTTCGAAGCGATTGCCGAGGCTCAAGCGTGCAAACACCAGCCTTGCGATATTTCCTGGCGGTGGTGCGGACCGGCTCGGTCAGCGCTGCGGCGCAGCGCCTGCGCGTCGCTGCCTCGGCCGTCAGCCGCCAGATCGCCAATCTCGAGAAGGAGCTGGACGCAGCCCTGTTCGAGCGGCGCTCGCACGGCATGATCCTGACCCAGGCCGGCCAGACGCTCGCGGCCTACGCCCAGCGGCTCGAGCTGGAGAGCGAGCAGGTCGTCAGCGAGATCCGCGAACTGCGCGGCGCCAGCAAGGGCCTGATCCGGCTCGGCGTCACCGAGGGCTTCGCGGTCAGCTTCATTCCCGAGGTGATCTTCGCCTTCCGCCAGCAGCACCCCGACGTCGCCTTCGACGTCAAGGTGATGTCGCCACAGGTGGTGACCGAGCATGTCCGCACCGGCACGATCGATCTCGGCCTGACCTTCGTGCTGCAGCAGGAGCGCGGCGTCACCATCAACTGGCAATGCGCGGCGCGGACCTATGCCTTCGTCGCGCCGCACCACCCGCTGGCAGGCAAGGAGGCGGTCAGGGTCGAGGACATCTTCGCCCACCCGGTCGCGGTGCTCGACAGCGAGGCGACCGTGCGCAAGATCGTCGATATCTATTTCTCGGCGCGCGGGCTGACCGTCGACGCCGTCCTGACCTCGACCAATGTCGCGAGCCTGCGCCATTTCTGCAAACTCGGCGGGGCGGTGATGTTCGCAAGCTCGATCACCTTCGGGGCCTCGATCCGCGATGGCTCGGTGGTGGCGCTGCCGCTGAGGGATGGCGACCTGCCGCCGCGCAGCCTGCAGATCCAGACCATGTCGGGCCGGGCGCTGCCGAAGGTGGTGACCAACTTCCTCGGCGTGCTGATCGAGGAGTTGCAGCGCGCCGATGTGCTGGCGGCGATGGCGACGGAGCCGGCTGCAGCTCCCGAGGCCCGGCAGGCATGAGCGTTCCAATGAAGGGCGATGCGCCCGAGATCATGGTGCCGCATCCGCACCAGCTCGTGGCGCGCGATGCGATCCTGGCGGCGCGAGCGGCGGGCAAGCCGGGTTTCCTGCTCGGCGACCTGACCGGGCTCGGCAAGACGCTTTCTGCCTGGCTTGCGATTTCGGCGATGCCGGAGCAGGAGGTGCTGGTGATCTGCCCGAAGGGCGCGATCCCGCAATGGCGGCGCACCATCGCCCATGCCGGCCTGCCGGCGAAGAAGCTCACCCTGATGAATTTCGAGCGGACCAAGTCGTTGCTCGCGCCGCCGCCGGCCAGCAGCAAGCGCTCGACGCGGGCGAAGAACAACGAGCTTGCCAAGCACGGCACGCCGAAGCGGGTCTGGCCGCTGGTCGTGATCGACGAGGCCCACCGCATCCGCAATCCGAACTCGCAGCAGGGGCTGGTCTGCCGGCAGATGGCGGCTGCGTCGCAGTTCACGATCTATATGAGCGCGACGGCAGGGCAGGCCCCGCATGAACTGTCCTATCTCGCGAGATTGCTCGCCGAGGCGACGGGCGCGCCTGGCGGCGACCTCGACGGCTTCCGGGCGCTGATGAAGCGCCTGAAGATGGGCAGGGCCAAGGGGCGCTGGAAGAACTGGAGCTGGGAGCCGAACGAGAGCGACCGCAAGGTGATGGCGGGTCTGCTCTATCGCGGCGCCAACGCCATCGGCCTGCGCCGCCGGCCGGAGGAGATCGCCGGCTGGCCGGAGGTGCAGCGCGAGCTCGCCCCCGTCGCGCTCGATAGCGCCGAGCGCAAGCTCTACGACGCGACCTGGCGTGAGTTCCGCCGCGAGCTCGGCCTCGCAGGGGGATCGACCCGCAAGCCCGCGGGCTGGGCCGCCGATCTGCGCTTCCGCCAGAAGGCGAGCCTATTACGCACCGCCGGCACGGCCGAGTTCTGCCAGGACTTGCTCGAGAATGACGAGCAGGTGGCGATTTCGGTCGCTTTCCTCGAAACCGGGGCGATGCTGGCCGAGAAGCTCTCAGGCAAGGGCTGGCGCGTCGGTTCGATCACGGGCGAGTATTCCGGCGAAGCCAACGAGGCGACCCGGATCGCCTTCCAGACCGGCAGGCTCGATGCCGTCATCTTCACCGTGACCGAGTCGATCTCGCTGCATAAGGCCGAGATGCCCGGTGGTGAACGCGAGCGGGCGCTGGTTGTCCATGATCTGCGCCACAGCGCGATCCAGCTCCAGCAGATCGAGGGCCGCTGCCATCGCGACGGCCAGCACGCGACGATCTTCTACGCCTATGCCGAGGATACGGTGGAGGAGAAGGTCGCCGCGACGGTGCTCGCCCGCATGGCGGCGATGGAAGGCCTTGCCGGCGACGAGACGGCGCTGCTCGACGCCATCGCCGGAGAGGTCGAGCGGGCAGTGCTGGCGCGTGAGGCGGCGTGAGGCCGGAACGTCTTCGTCGTTGCGAGCGAAGCGAAGCAATCCAGTCTCATAGAGCTCTGCCACCCCTGGATTGCTTCGTCGGCTGACGCCTCCTCGCAATGACGGGAGGGGGGCGCTCAATTCATCTGCGAGCGCGGCGGCTCGTCGGGCTTCCGCTCGCCGACGCGCTTGGCCTCGTCGACGACGCGCTCGGTCGCGCCGACCGCCTTATACCAGAGGTCGCGCGTGTAGGCGCCCTGATGGACGATGGCGTCGTAGCCGATCGCGATGACCGCGATCACCAGCAGAATGCGAAACATGGGAACTCCCCCGTCCGAATTGGTCCTCGGCAGAGAACGCGGCGGCGGAAGGCCGGTTCCGATCCGTCGCGCTGCGCGGGGTGCGACGATCATGCAACCTGGAACCTCTGGCGGGTCGGAAGCGTTTGGCTCAATATAGAACATATCATGAACATGGAGGCTGGCTTGACGCAGCTCACCACGCTCCAGAAGCTGGAGATCCTCAGCGACGCCGCGAAATACGACGCCTCCTGCGCTTCCTCCGGCACGACCAAACGCGACTCGGTTGGCGGCAAAGGCATCGGCTCGACCACGAGTTCGGGCATCTGCCATTCCTACGCGCCGGACGGGCGCTGCATCTCGCTGCTGAAGGTCCTTTTGACCAATTTCTGCTCTTACGACTGCGTCTTCTGCATCAATCGCAGTTCGAGCAATGTCCAACGAGCGCGCTTCTCGGTCGAGGAGGTCGTCGCGCTGACGCTGAATTTCTACAAGCGCAACTATATCGAGGGCCTGTTCCTCTCCTCCGGCATCATCCGCTCGCCGGACTACACGATGGGCGAGCTGGTCCGCGTCGCCGAGGCTCTGCGCCTCGATCACGATTTCCGCGGCTATATCCACCTCAAGCTGATCCCGAGCGCGAGCCAGGATCTGATCGATCGCGCGGCGCTGTTCGCCGACCGGGTCTCGATCAATGTCGAATTGCCGAGCGAGACCTCGCTCAAGCGCTTTGCGCCTGAGAAGCAGCCGCTCGATATCCGCAGCGCGATGGGCGGTCTCAAGCTGAAGATCGACGAGTCCGTCGCCGAACGCGAGCGCTCGAAGCGGGCGCCGGTCTTCTCGCCGGCGGGGCAGAGCACACAGATGATCGTCGGCGCCGATGAGGCCAGCGACGCGACCATCCTGCAGCACAGTGCCCATCTCTACGGCGCCTATGGCCTGCGGCGGGTCTATTATTCCGCCTTCAGTCCCATCCCCGACTCGTCGAAGCAATTGCCTTTGTCGGAGCCGCCCCTGATGCGCGAGCATCGGCTCTACCAGGCCGACTGGCTGACGCGCTTCTATGGCTTCGAGGTCGATGAGATTCTCGATGCGGCGCCGGGCGGCATGCTCGACCTTGCTGTCGATCCCAAGCTCGCCTGGGCCTTGCGCCATCGCGGGCGCTTCCCGGTCGATGTCAACCGCGCCGACCGCGAATTGCTGCTGCGCATTCCCGGCCTCGGCACACGCAGCGTCGATCGTATCCTCGCCATGCGGCGGTTCCGGAGCCTGAGGCTGGAGGATGTCGGGCGGCTGGTGCGCTCGCTGCGCGTGCTCAGGCAGTTCATCGTCACCGCCGACTGGCGGCCGGGGGCCGCGCTCGATGGCGAGAGGCTGAAGGCACTACTGGCGCCAAAGCCGCAGCAACTGGCGCTGCTCTGATGTTCGTCGCGCGCCTTTCCCATCCCGCCGATTTCGAGGGCTGGCGCAGCTTCGCCCGGCGGTTTGCGCAGGGCTCCGTCGCGCCGTCGGCGATCGACTGGCCTGTCGGCGACAGCGATTCCGGCCTGTTCGGCGAGGACGTGGTCGCGGGCGGCGAGGACAGGGCGCTCAGCGTGCCGCGCGCCTTCATCGCGTTGGCGCAGGAGGTGATCTGCCATAGCGATGCCACGCGCTTCGACCTGCTCTACCGCCTGCTCTGGCGCTTGCAGGAGGAGCGGGAATTGCTCCAGATCGCCTCCGATCACGATGTCCATCGCGCCGAGGCGCTGGCACGATCGGTCCGGCGCGACATGCACAAGATGACCGCGTTCGTGCGCTTCCGCGAGGTCGATGACGGGCAGGGCGGCGAAGCCTTCGTCGCCTGGTTCGAGCCCGAGCACCACATCCTGGAGAAGGTCGCGGCCTTCTTCGTCGAGCGCTTCACCACGATGCGCTGGACGATCCTGACGCCGCGCGGGACGCTGCTCTGGGACGGGCGCGAGCTTCGGCTCGGCGAGGCGGCGACGCGGGCGCAGGCGCCGACCAGCGACGCGATGGAGGAGTGGTGGCGGACCTATTACGCCAGCATCTTCAACCCGGCCCGGCTGAAGCCGAAGGCGATGAAGGCTGAGATGCCGGTGAAGTACTGGCGGAATCTGCCCGAGGCCGAGCTGATTTCGCCCTTGATCGCCGATGCGGCGCGTCGAACGCAGGAGATGATCATGAGCGCTCCGACCTCACCGCAGAAGCGATGGGCGGCCGCGCCCGAACCAGCCGCTGCCGATCTCTCGGCGATCGAGAGCTGGGAGGAGGCCGCGTCCGCCGCGCGCTCCTGCCGGCGCTGCGACCTCTGGTGCGATGCGACGCAGACGGTCTTCGGCGAAGGTCCACGCAGTGCGCCGGTCGTCTTCGTCGGGGAGCAGCCGGGCGATCAGGAGGACCTCGCCGGCAAGCCCTTTATCGGCCCGGCCGGCAAGGTCTTCGACCGCGCCATGGCCGATGCCGGGCTCGACCGCACCCAAGCCTATGTCACCAATGCGGTGAAGCACTTCAAATTCCAGCTGCGCGGCAAGCGGCGCATCCACGAGAAGCCGAATGCCGGGGAGGTCAAGGCGTGCCGCTTCTGGCTCGATCTCGAGCTCGGCTTCGTCAAGCCGCAATTGGTGGTGGCGCTCGGCGCGACCGCGCTCAAGGCGCTGACCGGCCATGCCGGCTCGCTGACGGCGGCGCGTGGGCGCGAGCTCGCCCTGCCGGATGGCACGCCGCTGCTGGCGACCGTCCATCCCTCCTATCTGCTGCGCCTGCCGGACGAGGATGCGAAGGAGGCCGAGACCAGGCGCTTCATCGCCGACCTCAAGCAGGTCGGCAGCCTTGTACCGACTTTACGTCTGCCGAAGGCGGCTTGACCGTTACTGACTCGCAGTGTCCGCTGCCGCGGCGTTCGCGATAGGCAGGCCAATGTTCGACGATCTCAACGGCAAGCGGATTTTGGTGACGGGTGCCTCCTCGGGGCTTGGCGCACATTTCGCCCGGCTGCTTGCGGGCAAGGGCGCGCTGGTCGCCGCCGCGGCACGCCGGACCGACCGGCTTCAGGAGCTGGCGCGTGAGGGCGAGGGGCTGCCGGGCCGGGTCATCCCGCTCGCGCTCGATGTGAGTTCCGTCGCGGCGATCGAGGCGGGCGTCGCTGAGGCCGCCGGGCTGCTCGGCGGGCTCGACGTGCTCGTCAACAATGCCGGCGTCGGCGAGACGGAAGCTGCGCTCTCGGTCAGCGAGGCGCAATGGGACGCCCAGCTCGACGTCAACCTGAAGGGCTGCTTCTTCGCCGCTCAGTCCGCAGCGAAGATCATGGCCGATCAGGCCAGCGGCGGCGCGATCGTCAATATCGCCTCGATCCTCGGCGAGCGCGTCGCGGGCCGGGTCGCGCCCTATGCGATCTCTAAGGCCGGGCTGATCCAGATGACCAAGGCGCTGGCACTGGAATGGGCAAGGCACGCGATCAGGGTCAACGCGCTGGCGCCGGGCTATGTTGTCACCGACATCAACCGGGAGTTCTTCGCGAGCGAGGCGGGCGAGGCGCTGAAGAAGCGGATCCCGATGCGCCGGGCCGGCGAGCTCGACGACCTCGACGGGCCGCTGCTGCTGCTCTCGTCCGATGCCGGGCGCTACATGACCGGCGCCGTCGTCGCGGTCGATGGCGGGCATCTGGTCAGCGGGCTGTAGGAATCCGATCGCGCTCTTCCGTCATTGCGAGCGAAGCGAAGCAATCCAGGAGCGGAAGAGCTCTACGTCTTCCTGGATTGCTTCGTCGCTGCGCTCCTCGCAATGACGAGGATGTCCTCCTTCAAGCGGCGGGCAGCAGGTCCTTCAGCCGGATCAGGGCGATCTTCTCGACCTGCGCCAGCGCCGTCGCGAACTCCTGCTCCGGCGTGCTCTTCAGTCGTTCTTCGAAGGAGGCGAGGATGTCCGCCTTGGTCAGCCCCTTGACCGCGAGAATGAAGGGGATGCCGAAGCGCGCCTTGTAGGCTTCGTTCAGCGCGGTGAAGCGGGCGCGCTCGTCCGATGTCAGGCGGTCGAGCCCTGCCGAGCCCTGCTCATTGGCCGATTCCGGTGTCAGCTCGCCGGCAGCGGCGATCTTGCCGGCGAGGTCGGGATGGGCATCGAGCAGCGCCTTCTGCCGCTCGCGCGGGGCCTTGCGCATCACCGCGACCATCGCTTTGTGTAGTTCTTCGGCCGTGTCCTGCATCGGGGAGAGCCCTGCTGCATGGGTCTGCTCGGCGATCCAGGGCGAGTGCTCCCAGACGCGGCCATAGACCTCGGTGAACAGCGCCTGCGGCAGGCGCGACGGCTTGTAGCCGTCGGCCGGCGGCTGCGTCCTGACCCAATGGCGGGCGATGTCGAGTCGGGTCGCGACCCAGACCCGATCATGGCTTTGGACATAGTCGAGGAAGCGGGCGAGCGCGGCGGCGCGGCCGGGCCGGCCGACGAGCCGGCAATGCAGGCCGACCGACATCATCTTCGGCGCGGTCTCGCCTTCGGCATAGAGCGTGTCGAACGAGTCCTTGAGATAGGCGAAGAACTGATCGCCGCTGTTGAAGCCCTGCGGCGTTGCAAAGCGCATGTCGTTGGCGTCGAGCGTATAGGGCACAGCGAGTTGCGGGCCATGAGGGCCTTCGAGCCAATAGGGCAGTTCGTCGGCATAGACGTCGGCGGTATAGAGGAAGCCGCCTTCTTCCATGGTCAGGGGAATGGTGTTGACCGAGGTCCGGCCCTGATAGCAGCCGAGCGGGCGTGTCCCGGCGAGCTCTGTCTGGATGCGGATCGCCTCGGCGATATGCGCGCGCTCGGTCTCGGCCGGCAGGTCGCGATAGTCGATCCATTTCAGGCCGTGGGTCGCGATCTCCCAGCCGGCTTCCTGCATCGAGGCGACGATCTCCGGATAGCGCTGCAGGGCCGAGGCGACGGCGAAGACCGTGACCGGCATGTTCCGCTCGGTGAACATCCGCCAGAGTCGCCAATAGCCGGCGCGCGAGCCGTATTCGTAGATCGACTCCATGTTCATGTGGCGCTGGCCGGGCCAGGGTGCTGCGCCGACGATCTCGGAGAGGAAGGCCTCCGAGGCGGCATCGCCATGCAGGATGTTGTTTTCGCCGCCCTCCTCGTAATTCACCACGAACTGCACGGCGATGCGGGCCTCGCTGGGCCAGTGCGGATGCGGCGGGTTGCGGCCATGGCCGACGAGGTCGCGGGGGTAGGGCGAGGGGTTCATAGGCTGATTCAAGTCCATGCGACGGAGATTCAAGAGCGACGTGCAAGCCGTTGGCGACAGAGTCGTTTTCAGCTGCCGCGATAGGTCGAATAGCTCCAGGGCGAAGCGAGCAGGGGGACGTGATAATGCCCTTGCGGCTCGGCGATGGCGAAGCGGATCGGCACGAGATCGAGGAAGGCGGGCTCGGGCAGTTTCGTTCCGAGATGGCGGAAATAGTCGCCGATCGCGAAGGTCAGCTCGTAGCTGCCGACGGGCAACGTGCCGGTGAGCAGCGGTGCATCGGTGCGGCCGTCGACATTGGTCACGGTGTCGACGACACGCTCGCGACTGCCATCCGGCAGCAGCGCGTCGAGCGCGATCGCGACGCCAGCGGCCGGCTTGCCGCGGACCGTATCGAGCACATGCGTCGACAGGCGCCCCATGCCTTAAAACCTCTCGTTGAAGCCGCGCCGCGCGGCCGGAATGCCGCTTGCCTTCCGAAGGCGCGAACCTAGTCTTGAAGGCGATGCAAGTTCCATCCCGGATTCGGCCCTGTCAATTCGCTCGCATGCGGCTCTGCCTGGAGCACATCCGTGCTTGAGGCCTATCTGATGGAATGGGGCAGCCAGCTCTTGCGTTGGCTGCATGTGATCGCGGCGATCGCCTGGATCGGCTCGTCCTTCTTCTTCATTCATCTCGACGCTTCGCTCCGGGCAGCGCCCGACGCGCCCAGGACCGAAGCCGGCCAGCCGACGCAGTTCCTCGCCTGGCAGGTCCATGGCGGCGGCTTCTATGCGATGCGCAAATACCTGGTCGCGCCGGAGGTGCTGCCGAAGGAGCTGACCTGGCACAAATGGCAGGCCTACTGGACCTGGATCTCCGGCTTCTTCCTGCTGGTCTGGGTCTACTACGCCCAGTCGGAGCTCTATCTGATCGACCCTGCTGTGATGGCGCTCTCGCCCTTCGCGGCGGGTGCGATCGGCATCGCGGCGCTGGCCGGCGGCTGGCTGTTCTACGACCTGCTCTGCAGGTCGCCGCTGGGCAAGAATGATGTCGTGCTCGGTCTGCTCGGATTCGGCTATGTGGTTGCCGCCAGCTGGGCCTTCGCCTCGGTCTTCTCGGGGCGCGGCGCGCTGATCCATACCGGCGCGTTGATGGCGACGATCATGTCGGCCAATGTCTTCTTCGTGATCATGCCCGGCCAGCGCAAGACCATCGCTGCGATGGTCGCCGGCGAGGTGCCCGATCCGAAATACGGCAAGCAGGCCAAGCAGCGCTCGCTGCACAACAACTACATCACCCTGCCGGTGCTGTTCCTGATGCTGGCGAACCACTACCCGGTGACCTACGCCAATTCGGTGGTGATCCCGGCCCTGGTCGCGCTGATCATCGTCGCCGGCGCGCTGATCCGGCACTTTTACAATGTCCGCCATGCCGATCATGCGAAATCGCCATGGTGGACCTGGGCGGTGGCGGCGCTGGCGCTTTGGCTCGCCTTCTGGGTGGCGATGGCATCCTCTCCGGGTGGGCGCGAGCGGCTCGGCCTGAAGCCGCTCGAACCGGTGAAGCCGGTCATGCTCGCCGGCCTCGTGCCGCCCTCGTCCGAGGTCGCCAACATCGTCACCGGCCGCTGCGCCATGTGCCACGCGCCGGAGCCGTCCTGGCCCGGTATCGGGATCGCGCCCAAGGGCGTCTATCTGCACGAACCCGAGCTGATCGCCCGCCAGCGCCGCGCCATCGGCATGCAGGCGGTGCTGACCCATGCCATGCCGCCGAACAACCTCTCAGGCATGACCGAGGGCGAGCGGCGCGTGCTCGCCGCCTGGGTTGCGCAGAAGCGCTGACTCCGCGCTGCTGACAGCGGCATGGTGACGCTGCCATGCCACAGTCAGGCGCGTGATCCGCGCCATTCAGTTTCATTCAGTTTCGGTTCATCGCGGAACCATCATCGTCGACCCTGATCACATCGGCGTGATCGGCGCGTGATCATGCGCGGCCGGGAGCGCCAGGGGCCTTGGGGGTCCAGTTGAAAGCGGTTTGGAGATCGGGCTCCAGCTACTGGCTGGCGGCCGCGCTGTTCTGTTGCGCCTGGGTGGCGCTGTGCTGGCCCTGGCTGTCGGGGGCGGTGACGATTCCGTTCGACGCCAAGGCGCATTTCCAGGCGCAGATCCAGTTCCTGGCGCAGGCGCTGCATTCGGGCCAGTCGCCGTTCTGGACGCACAACGTCTTCGCCGGCTCGCCGCAGGTCGCCGACCCGCAATCGCTGATCTTCTCGCCCGCCATCCTGCTCGCGCTGTTCAACTCCTCGCCGAGCTTCCGCGCGGTCGATGCCTATGTGCTGGCGCACCTGCTCGTCGGCGGGCTCGCCATGCTGATGTTCTTCCGCGACCGCAACTGGCATCCGGCCGGGGCGCTGCTGGCGGCGCTGGTCTTCGCTTTCGGCGCCTCGGCCGCCTGGCGCGTCCAGCATGTCGGGCAGATCGCCAGCTTCGCCTTCTTCGGCCTTGCCTTCTGGCTGACGGCGCGAATGCTGCAACGCGCTTCGCTGCGCTATGGCCTGCTCGCCGGCTTCGCCGCCGGCATGATGGTGCTCGAGCCCGATCAGGTCGCGCTGCTCGGCGCCTATATCCTGATCGGCATGGTGGTGGCCTATTGGCTCGCGGAAGGCTGGGCGGGGTTCCGCGCCAGCCTCGCGCCGATCGCGGCGGCCTGTTTCGCCGGCATCGTCACCATCGCCGTCCCCTTGCTCTGGACCTGGCTTTTCGCCGAGGCGACGACGCGGCCGGCGATCGACCTCGTCGAAGCCGGCAGGGGCTCGCTCCACCCGGCCTCGCTGCTGACCGCCTTCGTCGGCGACCTCTTCGGCGTGCGCGATCCGTCGGTCGAGTTCTGGGGGCCCTACAGCCCGGACTGGAATGCCAAAGAGCTCTTCCTCTCCAAGAATATGGGGCAGGTCTATGTCGGGGCGCTGCCCTTCCTGCTTCTGATCGTGCCGGGGCTGACGCGCGGCTGGCTCTGGGACAGAGCGATCCGGCCCTACACCATCCTGTTCGTGCTGATAGTGCTGTTCGCGCTCGGTCGCTACACGCCGCTGTTCCACCTGGCCTATGAGTATCTGCCGGGCGTCAAGGTGTTCCGGCGGCCGGCCGACGCGACCTTCCTGATCGGCGGGCTCGGGGCGGTGCTGTCAGGCTATCTGCTGCATCGCATCCTCAGCGAAGAGCAGCAGGGCGCGATCTGGCGCGATCTCGGCATTGGCATCGGCGCGATCGCCCTGCTCATTGGCCTCGCTCTGCTGGTGGCGCGCCAGGCTGGGCATCTCGGCGAAGCCTTGGTACCAAGCGCGACGGCAGCGGCCTGGTTCGTGACGGCGCTTCTGCTGCTCGTCGTACTGACGCGCTGGCGTGGCGCTGCGGCTCCGCTCGTCGCGAGCCTGATCGTGACGGGCGTCGTCGCCGCCGATCTCGCCGCCAACAACGGCCCGAACGAGGCCACGGCGCTGGCGCCGGAGGTCTACGACGTGCTGCGGCCGGAGACCAAGAACGAGACCGTCGCCGTGCTGAAGAAGCTCATCGTGCAGCCGCCGGATTCGCCGCGGCGCGACCGGGTCGAACTGCTCGGCATGGGCTTCGAATGGCCCAATGCCGGCATGATCCACGGCTTCGACCACACGCTGGGCTACAACCCGCTGCGGCTCGCCGATTTCTCGGAGGCGGTCGGCACGCGCGATTCGATCGCTGCGCCGGGCGAACGCGTGTTCACACCGCTGTTTCCGTCCTATCGCTGCCGCCTCGCCGATTTCCTCGGCCTGCGCTACATCGCGACGCGGGTGCCGATCGGCGAGGTCGACCGCTCGCTGCGCGACGGCGACCTCAAGCTGGTCGCCTATACCAAGGACGGCTACATCTACGAGAACCCGCGGGCGCTGCCGCGCGTGATGTTCGTCGGCGGCTGGCAGCTCGCCGATTTCGACGGGATGAAATCGGCCGGGCAATGGCCGGAGGCCGATCCGCAGCGTGTCGTGCTGCTCGAGCAGGAGCCGGAGCCCGGCGTGCCGGATGGACCGGTCGCGAGCAATGCCGAGGTCAAGCTGAAGCGCTACCGCAACACGGTGGTCGAGATCGAGGTCACGACCGCGCAGCCCGGCTTCGTCGTGCTGAACGACATCTGGCATCCCTGGTGGCGGGCCGAGCTCGACGGGCAGGAAGTCGAGATCCTCAAGGCCAATGTCCTGTTCCGCGCCGTGCAGGTCCCGGCCGGCACGCACAAGATCCGCTTCAGCTTCCACCCGCTCGACGGCGCGATCGCCGAATTGCGCGACCGCGTGACACCGCCGGAGGAAGAGGGCGTGGTCGCGGAGGCGCCGACGCATAGCGGCCCGTCCGGCTCGCTGGCGACGCGGCTCCAGCCGGTTCCGCCCGAGCCGATCGCGCGCCCGGCGCGCGATTTGGCCGCGCATGACATGCAGACATCGTCCGTCATGTCGGTGGTGCGGTAGAGCTTCACACACGTCATGCTCGGCCTCGAGCCGAGCATCTCAGGCAGAACGAAGCTGATGCAGGAGCCTTCTTGTCACGAGATTCTCGGGTCTGCGCTTCGCTTCGCCCGAGAATGACGCGTGAGCCTCAGGCCACGCCGAGCTTCTTCTGCAGGGCCGTCGACGAGGTCGTGTACTGGAAGGTCAGCCGCTTCTCCGGATAGACGTAGCGGTGGACCTTCTGGGCGGCGAGGGCCGCCTCGTGGAAGCCCGACAGGATCAGCTTCAGCTTGCCCGGATAGGTGTTGATGTCGCCGATGGCGAAGATGCCGGGCACATTGGTCTCGAACTTCTCGGTATCGGCCGGGACCAGGTTCTCGTGGAGGTTCAGGCCCCAATCGGCGATCGGCCCGAGCTTCATGGTGAGGCCGAAGAAGGGCAGCATCGTATTGCAGGCGATCTCGAAATCGGCTCCCGCAGTGTCGCGGCAGATCGCACCCTGGAGGTCATTGCCTTCGCCCTTCAGCCCGAGCACCTGGCCGAGCTTGAGATCCATCGCCCCTGAGGCGACGAGGGCGCGCATCTGCTCGACCGAGTGGGGCGCGGCGCGGAAATCGTCGCGCCGGTGCATCAGCGTCACGCGCCTGGCGATCGGCTGCAGGCTCAGCGTCCAGTCGAGCGCCGAATCGCCGCCGCCGACGATCAGGATCTCGCGGTCGCGGAAGACCTCCATCTTGCGCACGGCATAGTGGACGCCGCCGCCGTCACGGCGGCCCTCATAGGCCTCGATGCCCGGGATCGGCGGCTTCTTCGGCTGGAAGGAACCGCCACCGGCGGCGATCAGGATCGCTTTCGTCTCGAAAACCGTGCCGGCGTCGGTGCGCAGACGGAAGCGCGGTGCCTCGGCGGTGCCGAGCACCTCGACCTGCTCGATCATCTGGTTGAGATGAAAGGTCGCGCCGAAGGGCTTGATCTGCTCCATCAGGTTGTCGACCAGCCCCTGGCCGGTGACGAGCGGGAAGCCCGGAATGTCGTAGATCGGCTTTTCCGGATAGAGCTCAGCGCATTGGCCGCCGACCTTGGGCAGGATGTCGACGAGGTGGGCCTTGATGTCGAGCAGGCCGAGCTCGAACACGGCGAACAGGCCGCAAGGGCCGGCGCCGATGATCAGCACGTCGGTCTGGACGGTTTCGCCCTCGATGGCGGCGGCGATGTTCATAGTCGCGGTTCCTAAAGACGGCTTCAAGGGCCGCCGGTCACGCACCCGTTGCCGGAAATCCGCCGGCCTTGCAATGCGACATGGCGCAGGGCCGGGCAGGCAGGGCCGCATGTGACGATAGCAGAGTTCAGCCGCCGGTTTCAGCAACGAGGCCGGCTGCGGCGATGCCGGCGAGCGCCGCAGCCTCGTCATTGTCGGAGGTGTCGCCGGAAATGCCGACGACGCCGATGAGGTCGCCATCGGCATTGCGGACCAGCGCGCCGCCGGGGACAGGCACCATCGGCCCGCCGACCGAGAGGGCGACGCCGTTGATGAAGTGCGGGCGCTCCAGCGCCATCTTGTTGAGGGTGCGCGGGCCGACGCCGAGCGCGATCGCGCCATTGGCCTTGCCGAGCGCAATCTCGCCGCGCTTCAGGCTGGTGCCGTCCTGCGCCAGGAAGAATTTCTGCGCACCACGCGCATCGAGCACTGCGATGGCGAGCGGCTTCAGGGCATTGTCGCGTGCATATTTGAGAGCGCCGTCGACGATCACGCTGGCCTGTTCAAGGGTAAGTGCGGTCATGGCTGCCTTTCACGGTGTCGATGACGGGCGTTCTCTGGTTCGGCTCCGTTCTGCCAGCGCCGGCAGCGCGAGGGAAGGGCAGCGGCGTGGTTTCGTCTTGCAGGTTTCGTCTTGCAGTTGTCGTTCCGAATGGGCTTCATGGATTGCCCGTCTCGGAATGTGTTCCGCAAGGTGACGCCACTTTTGCGACCAGAACATGCTCCAAGGCTGTGGAGCTACGCGAAGCCCGATCGTTCGGCCAATCCTGGCGGGGCGGCGAGTGCGTTAGGAGAACACGCTATGGGTCTGTTCAGTTTCATCAAGGAAGCCGGCGCCAAGATCTTCGGGTCGAGCTCGGCCAATGCGGCGACGGCAGATCAGTTGCAGAAGGAACTGGCCGGCCATGGCCTGCCTTCGGACGTCAAGATCGACGTCTCGGGCGACAAGGTGAAGGTCTCCGGTAAGGCACTGAGCACCGAGGAGGCCGAGAAGATCATCCTGGCGATCGGCAACACCGCCGGCGTCGGTTCGGTCGAATCGGAGCTGATCGTCAACAAGGAGGCGGCCGCCGCGGTGTTCTACACGGTGAAGAAGGGCGATACGCTCTGGAAGATCGCCGAGGAGAATTACGGCCAGGGCAAGGGCGCCAAGTACACCGAGATCGTCAAGGCCAACACGCCTCCGGTGAAGGATCCCGATCTGATCCAGCCGGGCTGGGTGCTGCGCATTCCGCCGCTGGCCTGATCACGCTCGCGAGAGCTGCCCGCCGGGGAAGAACCGGCGGGCTTGCGAATTAGTTACGAATGAAACTATAAGGCCTGGAAGGCGTGAGACTTCCGGCCAGTTTGCATCGGGGCCGGTTTGATCCATCTTGCGTCTTTGCGAGACGGGCCAGCCGGCCTTTTGTCGGCAAGGCCCGCGGCAGGGTGAACGAAACAACGCAGAATTCCCGGGGAGGGGACCCAAATGAGCTTTGATCGCCGCAAGTTCCTGACGCTCGCCGGCTCGGCCGTGGCCGCTCCGGCGGTGCTGCGCGCCAGCCGTGCCAATGCTCAGGAAGTGACGCTGCGCATGCACCACTTCCTGCCGCCGGTGGCGAACGGACACTCCAAGTTCCTGAAGCCCTGGGCCGACAAGGTCGGTGCCGAATCGAACGGCCGGATCAAGATCGACATCTTCCCGTCGATGCAGCTCGGCGGCACTCCGCCTCAGCTCTACGACCAGGCCCGCGACGGCGTCGTCGACATCGTCTGGACGTTGCCCGGTAACACCCCCGGCCGCTTCACCGGGATCGAGGCGTTCGAGCTGCCCTTCGTGGCGAACAAGCGGGCGCTGGTGAACTCGCTGGCGCTGACCGACTACGCCAGCGAGCACCTCAAGGACGAGTTCAAGGACATCCATCCGATCTGCTTCTGGGCGCATGATCACGGCCTGATCCACGCCAACAAGACGGTGAAGACGATGGAGGACCTGAAGGGTCTGAAGCTGCGCTTCCCGACCCGCCTCGCCGGCGAGGCGCTGCGCGCGCTCGGCGTCAACGCCATCGGCATGCCGATCCCGCAGGTGCCGGAATCGCTGGCGCAGCGCGTGATCGACGGCTGCGTCGTGCCCTGGGAGGTCGTGCCCTCGATCAAGGTTCAGGAGCTGGTCAAGAATCATACCGAGATCCCGGGCTCGCCGACCCTTTATGTTGCGACCTTCGTGCTCGCGATGAACAAGGCGAAGTATGAGGGGCTCGCGCCCGACCTCAAGGCGATCCTCGACAAGAACTCGGGCGCCGTTGCCTCGGCCATGGCGGGCAAGGTCTGGGACGAGCAGGCGATCGTCGTCTCCGAGATGGTCAAGAAGCGCGGCAACAGCATCACCACCATCGACGAGGCCGAAGCGGCGCGCTGGCGCAAGACGACCGAGCCGGTGATCGAGGGCTGGATCAAGACCGCCAAGGACAAGGGCCTCGATGGCGAGAAGCTGCTCGCCGCCGCCCGCGCCGCGCTGACCAAGCACCAGAACGCCGCCTGATCGCCGCGATGACCGGGGACATGGGGGAAAGGCCGCCATCGCGCATCGACGCGGTGGCGGAGACGGTCGCGCTCATCGGTGGCGTGCTGCTGATCGCGCTCGCGACCATGGTCGTGGTCAGCGTGACCTTGCGCAGCGATCTCGTCGGCGCCGCCGGCGTGCCGGGCGATTTCGAGCTGGTGCAGATGGCGACGGCGATCGCCGCCTTCTGCTTCCTGCCGCTCTGCCAGCTGAAGCGCGGCAACATCTTCGTCGACACCTTCACACTGAAGCTGCCACAGCCCTGGCGCGACGGGCTCGATGCGCTCTGGGACGTGGTCTACGGCCTCGCCATGGCGCTGATCGCCTGGCGGCTCGGTGTCGGTGCACGTTCAGCGCTTGCCAGTGGCGAGAACACGATGGTGCTGCAGCTGCCAAGCTATCTGCCGATCGCGGTTTGTGCGGTGCTTGCCAGCTTTGTTGCGCTCGCGGCCTTCGTCAGCGCCAGCCGTCTGCTGAGGCAGCCCCAATGAGCGGCTTCTCCCTCGCGATCACCGGCTTTGCCGTCATGCTGGCGCTGATGGCGCTGCGCCTGCCGATCGGGCTCGCCATGCTGGTCGTTGGCAGCGCCGGCTATATCCAGCTCAACGGGCTCGAGCCGTTCCTCAACTATATCCGCACCACGCCCTATCAGATCTTCGCCAACTACACGCTTTCGGTGATCCCGCTCTTTGTGCTGATGGGCGCCTTCGCTGAGCGCTCGGGGCTGGCGGGCGACCTGTTCAAGGCGGCCTCCGCCTTCGTCGGCCATCGCCGCGGCGGCCTCGGCATGGCGATGATCGGCGCCTGTACCGGCTTCGGCGCGATCTGCGGCTCCTCGGTCGCGACCACCGCGACCTTCGCCCGTGCCGCGCTGCCGCAATTGCGCAGCTACCGCTATGACCCCGGCTTCGCCTGCGGCGTCACCGCGGTCGGCGGTACGCTCGGCATCCTGATCCCGCCCTCGGTCATCCTCGTCGTCTATGCGATCTCGACCGAGCAGAACATCGCCAAGCTGTTCCAGGCGGCGCTGATCCCGGGGCTGATGGCAGCGGCGTTCTATTGCATCACCATTGCGTTCATGACGCGGCTCGACGGCACGCTCGGTCCCGCGCATGAGCGCACGCCCTGGCGCGAGCGCTGGCCGCTGCTCGTCGGCGTCATCCCGGCGATGGCGGTCGCGGTGATCGTGGTAGGCGGCATCTATGGCGGCATCTTCACCCCGACCGAGGGAGCCTCTGTCGGCGCTTTCATCATGCTGGCGATCGGCGTGTTCCGCCGCACCCTCGGCCTCGCCGAGATCAAGCAGGCGATCCTGCAGACGGCCGAGACCTCGGCGATGATCTTCGCGATCCTGCTAGGCGCTGAGGTGTTCAACGCCTTCCTCGCGCTGACGCAGGTGCCGACGGCGGCGGCCGAGATGATCGCGGCCTCCGGCTGGGCGCCGTACACCGTGCTGGTCGGCCTGCTGCTGTTCTACATCGTGCTCGGCGGCGTCATGGACGAGCTCGCCATGATCCTTTTGACGCTGCCGGTGTTCTTCCCGATCGTGACGGCGCTCGATTTCGGCATGCCGAGCGACGACATCGCGATCTGGTTCGGCATCCTCGTCCTGGTCGTGGTCGGCATCGGCATGACCTGCCCGCCGATCGGGCTCAATGTCTTCGTCGTCGCCTCGCTGGCGCGCGACGTGCCGGTGACGCGGATTTATCGCGGCGTGCTGCCTTTCGTTGCCGCCGACGTCATCCGGCTCGGCATCTGCGTGGCATTTCCGGCGTTGAGTCTCTATCTGGTGAAGCTCCTGAACTGAGCGACAGCTAAGAGCGACAGCATGATCGTACACGACCTCGACATCGACGCCGTCAAGGCGGGGCTCGACGATGGCTCGATCCTGATCGTCGACGTGCGCGAGCCGCACGAGTTCGCGGCGGGGCGTATTCCCGGCTCGGTCTCGCGGCCGCTGTCGCAGTTCGATCCCGCCGACCTGCCGGACGAGCCCGGCAAGCGCATCGTGCTCTCCTGCGCCGCCGGTGTGCGCTCGCTGCGGGCGCTGGAATTCGCGCAGGCGGCCGGGCTCGACATCGACAGCCACTATATCGGGGGCTTCAAGGACTGGGCCATGCGCGGCGAGCCGGTAGAGCACTAAGGCGCTTCCAGCGCGTCTTGCGGTTGCGGTCCGCCACGCCAGAGCCGATAACGTGGCGCGGCCTTGAACCCGGCTGCGGCGACCCAAGGTGCCCTGATGAAGGCCTCCCGTCTGCTGAGCCTCTCCCTCGCAGCCCTGCTTTGCACCGCTTCCGCAGCTCCGCTTGCGTTCGCGCAGGCCGCTCCGCAGAACGCAGCGAGGCGGCCGGCGCAGGATCCGGAATTGCAGGCGGCGATCGCCAAGTCGAACGCCTATACCTCGCTCGCCAACCGGACGCTCAGGGCGATCGAGTCCTGGGATCGCTACAAGAGCTGGGTCGATCTGAAGAAGGGCCCGACCGGCAAGGAGCGCTATATCGATTACGGGCTCTACAGCCTCTATGACGTCAAGGACGAGATCGCCAAGGCCGAGGCCGCTACCGCCCAGGCGCCGGCCCAGCCGGAGCTCGACGGCGCGGTCAAGCGCTTCATCGCCGCCTACCAGGAACTCGCGCCGCTGATCACCCGGGCCGAGCGCTATTACGAGCGCAAGGACTATCGTGGCGACAACATCGCCGAGGGCCGCGAGCTGCACGCCAAGAT
Source organism: Allobosea sp. Tri-44 (assembly GCF_004123845.1). Classification (GTDB taxonomy): domain Bacteria; phylum Pseudomonadota; class Alphaproteobacteria; order Rhizobiales; family Beijerinckiaceae; genus Allobosea. The sequence goes on from NZ_NBDP01000003.1 coordinate 26,337, forward strand.
GGTGCCGGCGGCGGAGGCTTTCCTGCGCGAGCGGGGCGCCTTTGATCTGCAGCTCAATGCCTACAAGAAGGGCATCGACGCTCGCGAGCTCGCGGCGATCGAGGCGAGCGAGGGCCGCCTTGCCCGCTGGCAGCTGCGCAACATCATGATGAATGCCCGCGCCGTAATGGACCTGATGCCGAGCAATGAGCGCCCGATCGTCGATCTTGCCGCCTTCGACACGGCGCTGGCCGGCTATTCCGGCGCGATCAAGGAGATGGACCGCTTCAAGGACAATAATCCGTCCGGCGTGCCGATGATCGATTCCTCGGCGAGTTCCTGGCTCGGCTCGCTGCGTGACTTCCGCGAGAAGCTCGGCAAGTCGAAGGGCGACGTCCGCAAGGGCGCGGCAGGCGATGCCAACCGCATCGTCTCCAGTTATAATATGATGGTGACGATGTCCGACAGCGCCGCGCGCATGATCCGCTGAATTCAAGGCCCGACAGTCTGCATTCCGTGCATCCCGGCCCCCGCATGTGGACCGGGGTGACGGCGCGGCGATCCTGCGCCAGTCTTTCTCATTGAGTGATCCGAAGGAAGTTTGCCGATGCGTCCGATGAAATTCGGGATGGGCCAGCCGGTGCGGCGGGTCGAGGATCAGCGCCTCACCACCGGCACAGGCCGCTATACCGACGACACCGCGGTCGAAGGTGCGCTGCACGCCTATGTGCTGCGCTCGCCGCACGCGCACGCGACCTTCAAGATCGTCGACAAGGAGACGGCCAGCAAGCGCAAGGGCGTCAAGCTGATCCTGACCGGCGAGGACGTTGCCCATCTCGGCGACATCCCCTGCAAGGGGCTGATCAAGGACATCGCCGGCGAGGATGTGAAGCCTAATCCGGTGCCCGTGCTGCCCACCGATACGGTGCGCCATGTCGGCGAAGCCATCGCCTTCATCGTCGCCGAGACGCTCGACCAGGCGCGCGACGCGGCCGAGGCGATCGAGATCGAGTTCGAGACGCTGCCTTCGATCACCGGCATAGCCGAGGCGCTCGAGGGTAAGGCGCCGCAGGTCTGGCCGGACCGCGACGGCAATGTCGCCTTCGAGGCGGAGCAGGGCAATCGCGACAAGACCGAGAAGGCCTTTGCCAAGGCTGATCGGACGGTCTCGGTGACCATCGTCAACAACCGCCTCGCCTCCAATTACATGGAGACGCGGGCCTGCATCGCCGAATACGACAAGACGGACAAGCGCTGGACCCTGACGCTCGGCAGCCAGGGCAGTCATGGCACGCGCGAGATTCTCGCCGACTACATCCTCAAGGTTCCCCAGTCCCGCATCCGGGTGATCACCCCCGATGTCGGCGGCGGCTTCGGCACCAAGATCTTCATGTACCGCGAATACCCGCTGACCATGGTCGCGGCCGAGATGCTGAAGCGGCCGGTGCGCTGGGTCGCCGATCGCACCGAGCATTTCCTCGCCGACACCCATGGCCGCGCCAACCTCAGCACCGCGACGATGGCGCTCGACAAGCGCGGCAAGTTCATCGGCCTCAAGGTCGATCTCGCCGCCGATATGGGCGCCTATCTCTCGCAGTATGGGCCTTTCATCCCCTGGGTCGGCACGACGATGACGCCGGGCTGCTACAACATCCCGGCGGTGCATGTCCGCTTCCGCGGCGTCTTTACCAACACCACGCCGGTCGATGCCTATCGCGGCGCCGGGCGGCCCGAAGCGGCCTATCTGATCGAGCGGCTGGTCGATGCGATCGCGCGCGAGACCGGCAAGACGCCGGATGCGGTGCGCGCGCAGAACTTCGTCAAGCCGAGCGAGATGCCGCACAAGACGCAGACTGGTCCGGTCTACGATTCCGGCGAGTTCGAGGGCCATATGCGCCGCGCCATGGAGGTGGCGGACTGGAAGGGCTTCAAGAGCCGCCTGAAAGCCTCGCAGAAGGCCGGCAAAATTCGCGGCATCGGTCTCGCCTGCTATATCGAGGCCTGCGGCGGCGGCGGGTCGGAGAGCTCGACCGTGATCCTGGAGAAGGATGGCACCGTCACCGTGCTGATCGGCACCCAGTCGAACGGGCAGGGGCACGAGACCGCCTATTCGCAGCTGGTGTCGCAGCATCTCGACATCCCGATGGACCGCATCAAGGTCATCCAGGGCGATACCGATCGGGTCGCGACCGGCTCCGGTACCGGCGGTTCCCGTTCGATCCCTGTCGGTGGCGCGGCCCTCAACGCGGCGACCGGCATCCTTGCCGACAACCTGAAGAGCCTCGCCTCGGACGCGCTCGAAGCCGCTCCCGGCGACCTTGAGATCGTCGATGGCGCGGTCCGCATTGTCGGCACCGACAAGAAGCTCGATCTCAAGGCGATCGCCAATCTGCCCGGCGCCAAGGCCGAGCAGCTCAGCGTCCATCAGAGCTGGACGCCGCCGGAGGCGACCTATCCGAACGGCACCCATGTGGTCGAGCTCGAGGTCGATCCGGCGACCGGCGGCACCGAGATCCAGAACTATGTCGTGGTCGACGATTTCGGCGTGACGCTGAATCCGATCATGCTGCAGGGTCAGGTCCATGGCGGTGCGGCGCAGGGCATCGGCCAGGCGCTGATGGAGGAGATCCGCTTCGACGATTCCGGCCAGATGTTGACCGCGACCTTCATGGACTATGCCCTGCCGCGTGCGATCGACATCCCGAACTTCCATTTCGAGACCCGCAACGTGCCTTGCGTCACCAACGCCCTCGGCGTGAAGGGCGCGGGCGAGGCCGGTGCGATCGGCGCCTGCCCGGCGGTCATGAACGCCATGGTCGATGCGCTGGACCGCGCCGCCGGCATCAAGGCGATCGACATGCCGGCGACGCCGGCCAAGGTATTCGGGACGCTGAAGGAAGCCGGCTATCCGCTTTGACGCAAGGCGCTGATTGCGCTTCTGCAATGATATTCACGACAATGCGACTTGGCGCTGTCGTGCCCATACGTTGATCTGGAAGAGTTCAAAACAGCGCCTGTTCGGGCGCATGTCTTCCGGAGGATTCCCGCGCATGCTTCGTTCTGCTTTCGTCGCCCTCGGCCTTGCCGTCGGCGTCTCTGCCGTTCTGGCCCAGGCCAACCCGATCGCCGAACGGCGCGACACGATGAAGGCCGTCGGCGCCGCGACGCGCGATGGCGCTGCTATGGCCAAGGGCGAGGCGCCGTTCGACGCCGCCAAGGCGCAGGCGGTGTTCAAGGCTTATGGCGATGCCGCCAAGAAGATGCCGGGCCTCTATCCGGATACCGCCAAGACCGGCGGCGAGACCACGGCGGCGCCGAAGATCTGGGAAGACCAGGCCGGCTTCAAGGCCGCCTTCGCCAAGTTCGAGGGCGATGCTGGCAAGGGCGCTGCGGTGACCGATCTCGCCGGCTTCCGCACCGCCTTCGGGGACGCCACCAAGAATTGCGGCGGCTGCCACGAGACCTACCGCATCAAGAAGTGATGGCGGTCTGACGCTGCCAGATTTGACCTGCAGATTTGACCTGATCGAAGGAGCGGGCTTCCTTGTGAGGCCCGCTCCATTCGCGTCGGCGGCCTCCGGAACGAACCGTGTCGCGACCCGGGCGTTGTTTGCCCGGGACAACTTGACGAGGAACCGATGCGCCGCCTGCTGATCACGCTTCTGGTCTTCATCGCGCTCGGCGCTGCCGGCTTCTTCGTCCTCACCGATCCACGCGTGGTCTCGCCGGGTCCCGAGGTCGGTACATTGCCGGCGCCCGACATCGAGAACGGCAAGCTGCTGTTTGCGGCCGGCGGCTGCGCCTCGTGCCACGCTACGCCCGGACAGGAGGACAAGACGAGGCTCGGCGGCGGGCTGGTGCTGGACTCGCCCTTCGGCAAGTTTCATGTGCCGAACATCTCGCCGCATACGCGCGACGGCATCGGCAACTGGGGCACGGCGGATTTCATCCAGGCGATGACCGCTGGCGTCTCGCCCTCAGGCCAGCACTATTATCCGGCCTTTCCCTACACCTCATACCGGCTGATGCCTCCCAAGGCTGTCGCCGATCTCCTCGCCTATATCCGCACGCTGCCGTCGGTGGAGGGCAGGGCGCCCGGCCATGAGCTCGGCTTTCCCTACAATATCCGCCGCGCTGTGGGCGGCTGGAAGCTGTTGTTCTTTGACGGGACGCCGTTCAAGGCCGATCCATCGAAGAGCGAGGAATGGAATCGCGGCGCCTACCTTGTGAACGGGCCGGGCCATTGCGCCGAATGCCATTCCAGCCGCAACCAGTTCGGCGCCGTCGTCCGGGCGACGCGCTTTGCCGGCGGGCCCGATCCGGACGGCAAGGGCTGGGTTCCGAACATCACCCAGGCCGAGGGCGGCCTCGGGAAATGGTCGAAGTCCGAGATCGCCGAACTGCTCAAGACCGGCTTCACGCCGAGCTTCGACAGCGTCGGCGGCTCGATGGCGGCAGTGGTACGCAACATGGCGCAATTGTCGGATGCCGACCGGCTGGCGATGGCGGAATACCTGAAGTCGCTGCCGGCAGTGCAGGGGCCGCCGCGGCCGCAGAAGGCGGCGGGCGGGTAAGGTGATGAAGGCTGGGGCTGCTTTACGAAGCGGCCTTCAGTCCATCACTGCCGCCTTGAGGATGCAGACCATCAAGGCCGTGCCCGGCTGGCCGCTGACGCAGCGGACGACGTGTTGGCGGTCGCAGCGATAGCGCAAGGTCTCGCCGGCTTTGGCGCGCTGGGTGATGCCGCCGACCTCGACCTCGAATTCGCCGGCGCTGACCGAAAGCGATTCGATCGAGCCGCGCTGGTGGCCTTCGGAATCGAGCTCGCCGCCGGGCTCGGCGCTGACCTCGTACCATTGCAGCCATTCGACGGTCTTGATCCAGCCGATGATGGCGAGGCGCAGCTTGCCGTCTTCGGAGACCAGGATCGGCGTGTCGGGCCGCGCGATCTTCTCGATGAAGGCCTCTTCCTCATTGGTCGAGAGCACGCGCTCGATCGAGACGTCGAGCGCCTGCGACAGCCGCCAGATCGTCGCCAGCGTCGGATTGGTCTCGTTGCGCTCGATCTGGCTGATGATCGACTTGGCGACGCCGGACTGCTCGGCCAGCTCCGAAAGCGAGAGGTTATAGGCTTTGCGCAGGCGCTGGATCGTCTTGCCGAGTTGACCCGAGATCACCTGCGCGCCCGATTCCAGCTCGCGCCCGCCACGTTCCCTGGTTTCGATGCCCATTGTGCTCTTGCCTGCCGTCGCGCCCGATCCGTTTGGGATAGAGAACGATTGTTTGTCTTAGCGGACAATGCCTCGGATCGCTCCAAGCGGCAAGTCGAGCCGGTTCAGACCGAGCGGGTCGGGCCGGCCTCGCGGGTTTCTTTCTTGAGCAGGCCGAGCTGCTGCTCGCGCAGGATGACGTAGATGCCTGACGCGATCACGATCAGCGAGCCGATCAGCACCGCCAGGACCGGCCATTCGCCGAAGACGAACCAGCCGAGCGCCGTCGCCCAGATCATCGTCGAATATTCGAAGGGCGCGATCAGCGAGGCGTCGCCATAGCGATAGGCCTGGACCAGCAGCATCTGGCCGAGGCCGCCGAGCACGCCGATCACGACGAGCAGCAGGAAGTCCTTCCAGTCCGGCACGGTCCAGCCGAGCGCGAGCGTCAGCAGGCCGAGCAGCGATGTCATGCACATGAAGTAGAAGACGATGGCGCCGGTCTTTTCGGTCTGGGTCAGAAGCCGGACCTCGATCGAAGCGAAGGCGGCGCAGAAGGCGCCGCCGAGCGCGAGCAGCGCGCCGATGGCAGGCCCGCCCGAGAGACCATGGCCGAAGCCTTGCGCGCCCATATGCGGGGAGAGCATCAAGAGCACGCCGAGGAAGCCGACCGCGACGGCGGTCCAGCGGTAGATGCGGACCCGTTCCTTCAGGATCAGAGCTGCCAGCACCACGACGATCAGCGGTGCGGCGTAGCCGATCGCGACCGCGTCCGAGAGCGGCAGCAGGTGCAGCGCGGCGAAGCCGAGGAACATGCCGGTCGAGCCGATGACGCCGCGCTTGAGATGGCCACGCAGATTGCTGGTCTTGAGCGCCTCGGGGAATTCATGGCGCCAGGCCAGCCAGATCATCAGCGGGATCAGCGCGAAGAACGAGCGGAAGAAGACGAGCTCGCCGGTCGGATAGCGCGAGGCCAGCGTCTTGATGCCGGCCGACATCAGCGTGAACGACAGGGCCGAAAGCAGCTTGAGGCTGATGCCGAGGAGCGGTGACAAGGCTGAAAGGTCGGGCAGGAGGAATGGAGGTCTTGTGCAAGACCTCCATTCCTTAGACCACGAGCGTGGAGCCGTTCCAAGCACCTATGTTGCAAAGCGGACCGGCGCGGTGCGGGAGGCGATCGAACCCGGCTCAGATCATGCGATACTCGAGGATCTCGTCGTCCCGGTCGTCGAACGTACCGGTCGAGGTCCAGCCCAGATGCCGATAGAAGCCGTAGGAGCGGACGGCCGGGTCGGACGAGCAGCTGAGGAACAACCTGGCGAGGCCCAGCTCCCTGAAGTCCGCGACGACCAGGTTCAGCAAGGTCTTCCCTACACCCTGTCCTTCATGCTCAGGCAGCAGCGCCAACACCGCGATCTCGCCGGTTTCGCGCTCGCCGAAGCAGTAGCCGACGATCTCATCGCCCTTTGTCGCGACATGGCCCGGCAGGCTGCCATCGGCGATGGCGGCGCGCCAGCTCTCGAGCGTGACACCCGCTTCTGCGAGGCGCTCGACTGAGAAGGCGTTCTCCCGTGTTCTGCCGCGCAGGACGACGCAGGCGGGCGTGTCCTCGGGGACGGCTCGTCGATAGGCGATGGTCATCGGTCTCAGTTTGGTACTGGAGGTGAAAGCCGGAGCGCGCCCTGACGCGCCCCGGCCGGCCCGGTGTCAGAAGTTCGTCCGGAACGAACCACCGTCGATCAGGAAGTTCTGGCCGGTGATGTAGCCGGCATGGGCGCTGGAAATGAAGGCGCAGAGCTTGCCGAATTCGTCGGGCGTGCCGAGGCGGCCGGCCGGGACAGCAGCGAGCCGCCGCTTCGTCGCTTCCTCGATGCTGATGCCCTGCATCTCGGCGACCTTGTTTGTCGCGGTCTTGATCCGATCCGTATCGAACACTCCCGGCAGGATGTTGTTGATGGTGACGTTGGCGTGGGCGATTTCCCGCGCCACGCCGGCGAGGAAGGCGGTCAGGCCGGCGCGGGCGGCGGAGGAGACGTCGAGCCCGGTCAGCGGGGTCAGCACGCTCGCCGAGGTGATGTTGACGATACGGCCGAAGCGCCGCTCGATCATGCCGTCGACGACACGCTGCACCAGCTCCAGCGGCGTCGCCATGTTCTGCGCGACGCCTTCGAGCAGCGCCTCGCGTGTCACCTCGCGGAAGGGCTTGGGCGGCGGGCCGCCATTGTTGTTGACGAGGATGTCGGGGCTCGGCGCCGCAGCGAGCAGCGCGTCCTGGCCGGCCTTGGTCGAGACGTCGGCGACGACGGCGATGACAGTGGCGCCAGTGCTGGCGCGAATCGCGCTCGCGGTCTCCTCGAGCGTGGTCGCGTCGCGGCCGTTGACGACGACCGTGCAGCCCGCTTCGGCGAGCGCTTGCGCGCAGCCGCGGCCGAGCCCCTTGCTCGAGGCGCAAACGATGGCCGTGCGGCCGGCGATACCCAGATCCATTGTCGTCTCCCGGAAAGGTCTCGTTCCTGTCAGGGGAGGCAAAGCATGGTTTCGCCGCCGCGTCATCAAAGCGTAGTGCAAATCAGACACACGCCGGAGGCATCGCAATAGATAGGCCAGCGAGCATGAGCGACGATAGCGACGCCAAGCAGGTTCGCAGCATTTTCATCTCCGACCTGCATCTCGGCACGCGTGGAGCGCAGGCGGATCTCGTGCTGGAGTTCCTGCGTGCCTATGACGCGCCGACGATCTACCTGGTCGGCGACATCATCGACGGCTGGCGGCTGAAGAGCGGCTGGTACTTCCCACAGTCCCACAACGACGTGGTGCAGAAGCTGCTGCGCAAGGTGCGCAAGGGTTCGAAGCTGGTCTATGTCACCGGCAACCACGACGACTTCCTGCGCGACTATACCGGCCTGCAATTCGGCGGCATCACGCTGGTCGACGATATCGTCCACGAGACGGCCGACGGCAAGCGCATGCTCGTGATCCATGGCGATCTGTTCGACCTTGTGGTGCGCAACGCCAAATGGCTCGCTCTGCTCGGTGACTGGGCCTACACGGTCGCGCTCGTGCTCAACCACGGCATCAATCGGGTGCGCCGCGTCCTGCGCCTGCCGCACTGGTCGCTCTCGGCCTGGGCCAAGCACAAGGTCAAGAACGCGGTGAACTATATCGGCGAGTTCGAGCAGTGCCTCGCCGACGAAGCGCGCCGGCACAAGGCCGATGGCGTGATCTGCGGCCACATCCACCATGCCGCCCAGCGCGACATCGGCGGACTGACCTATATCAACACCGGCGACTGGGTCGAAAGCTGCACGGCCGTGGTCGAGCACGACGATGGCCGCTTCGAGATCGTGCGTTGGCCGCAGCACCGGTTGAAGGGCGAGAAGCCGGCGCTGCCGGCACCGGCTGCGACACGCCCCGCACCAGTTCCGAGCCTCGTCGAGGCGGCGTGATGCGCGTCCTGATCGCGACGGACGCCTGGCGGCCGCAGATCAACGGCGTCGTGCGCTCGCTGGAACGGATGGTCGAGGCGGCGCCGGAGTTCGACGTCACCCCGCATATGCTGACGCCGGAAGGTTTCTGGCAGGTCGGGCTACCGTCCTACCCCGACATCCGCATCGCGCTGGCGACGCGCCGCCACGTCGCCAAGCGCATCGCCGAGTTCAGCCCGGACCATATCCATATCGCGACCGAAGGGCCGATCGGCTGGCTGACGCGCGCGGTCTGCCTTGCCCAGAAGCGGACCTTCACCACAAGTTACCACACGCGCTTCCCGCAATATGTCGCGGCACGCTGGCCGATTCCGGAAAGCTGGAGCTATCGATTTCTGCGCCGCTTCCACGGGTCGGCCGCCGGCGTGATGGTCTCGACCGCCACGGTCGAGTCCGAGCTGCGCGCGCATGGCTTCGAGCGTATCCTGCGCTGGGGGCGGGGTGTCGATCTCTCCCTATTCCATCCGCGCCCTGAGAGCGTGCTCGACCTGCCACGGCCGATCTTCCTCAGCGTCGGCCGGGTCGCCGTCGAGAAGAACCTCGAGGCCTTCCTGTCGCTGCGTTTGCCGGGCAGCAAGGTCGTGGTCGGCGACGGGCCGGCTCGCGCCGACCTCAAGCGCGCCTTCCCCGACGCGCATTTCCTTGGCGCGCGCGAGGGCGAGGAGCTGGCGGCGATCTACGCCTCCTCCGATGTCTTCGTCTTCCCGAGCCTGACCGACACCTTCGGCATCGTCCTGCTGGAGGCGGCGGCGAGCGGGTTGCCGGTCGCAGCCTTCCCGGTACAGGGGCCGAGCGACGTCTTCGCCGGCAGCCAGGCGGCGGTGCTGCACGAGGATCTGCGAAGTGCCGCACTCGCGGCGCTGCGCCTGCCGCGCGAGGCCGGGCTCGAACTCGCCGCCCATCATAGCTGGCATAGCAGCGCCGAGCAGTTCTACGGCCATATGCGCCGGGCGATGCAGGTTGCTGCGGTGTCCGGAAAGACGGCGCGCACCGAGTTGGGAGCGGCGCCGACTACGCTCTCCGTGCGGCTTGAGCCGAACGAGCGAAAAGAATTCGCGTAGGATCACGCCGTCATTCCGGGGCGCTGCGCAGCAGCGAGCCCGGAACCCAGAACCGATGCCTATTCCCAATGAAACGCTGTCGCTGCCGGGCTTTCGCGATCAGGCTCATCGCTTCTAGGTTCCGGGCTCAGGCCTGCGGCCTGCCCCGGAAAGACAGCGAGAAAGCGTCACAGTCTGCGTGAGCGGGCATGGCGCGGGAGCGCCGGCTGCGGCGCGCTCGCCGGCTTGAGCTCGCTGCGGAAATCATCGCGTCGCTGATGCACCGAGGCGATGACGAGGCCCATCGGCACGCCGAGGCCGACCAGCGCCGCTTCCGACAATTGCAGGCTGGCTTCGATCGTCTCCGGCACGGCATCGTTGACACCGATCTCGTAGAGATGCCTGGCGTGCCTGGCGTCGCGGGCGCGGGCGACGATGACCAGATCCGGACGCAATGCGCGCGCCGCCGTCACGGTCTCGTCGACGGCGCGCTGGTTGTCGATGGTGACGATCAGCGCGGTCGCCTCCTCGAGGCCGCAGAGCCGCAGGAAATCCGGTTTGGTGGCGTTGCCGTAGAAGGCTGGCCGCCCAGCCCGCCGCTGCGCCGCGACCAGGGCGGCGTCGGCGTCGATGGTGATATAGGCAACCTTGTGCTGCTCGAGCATCTCGCCGACCAGCCGGCCGACGCGGCCGAGGCCAACGACAATGGCGCGGGGCGCATGGTCATCCGGCGGCAGGATGCTCGCCTCGGCTGGGAGATTCGCCACAGGCGCCACACGCGCCGACAGCTTCCGCGCCATGCGGGCGGCGAGCGGCAGGAAGATCATAGTCAGCGAGACGCCGGCGAGCACGAGCGAGGCAGCGTTCTGGTCGACCAGCTTGGCGGCGACCGAGGCGGTCAGCAGCACGAAGGCGAATTCGCCGCCGGGACCGACCATGATCGCGGTTTCGAGCGCGGTCGGCATGGAGAGCCGAAAATAGCGGGCGAGCAGGAAGGTGATCGCGACCTTGGCGAGGAAGAGCCCGGCGGCGATGCTCAGGATCGCGACCGGCTGGGCTGCCAGTGCGGCGGGGTTCACGCTCATGCCGACGGTCAGGAAGAAGACGCCGATCAGCAGCGATTTGAACGGCTCGATCGTCACCTCGATGGCGCGGCGATACTCGGTTTCGGCCAGCAGCAGACCGGCGATGAAGGCTCCGAGCCCCATGGAGAGGCCGGCCCCGGCCGCGATCAGCCCCGTGCCAAGCGCGACCAGAAGGGTCGCGGCCATGAAGCTCTCCGAGGAGTCGGTCGAGGCGACCAGGCGAAAGAGCGGGCGCATGGCGAGGCGGCCGATGACGATGATGGCCGCGACCGCCGCGACCGCCTGCAGCAGCGCCTGGGTCAGGCCGGCGATCAGCGAGCCGCCATTCTGCGCGCCGAGCACGCTGACCAGGAAGAGCAGGGGAATCACCGCAAGGTCCTGGCAGAGCAAGATGGCGAAGCTGGCGCGCCCGGCCGAGGAGGTGATGCGGCGATGGGCGGAGAGCAACTCGACCACCATCGCGGTCGAGGACAAGGCGAGTGCCGTGCCTATCAGCAGGGCCGCAGCCGCCGGCTGACCGAAGGCATAGGCGATGGCGCTGATCGCGGTGGCCGAGAACGCGACCTGGCCGAGGCCGAGCCCGAAGACCAGCCGGCGCATGGTCATCAGGCGCTCATAGGAGAGCTCGAGCCCGATGACGAAGAGTAGGAAGGCGACGCCGAGCTCGGCCGGGCCGGCGAGCGCTTCCGCATTCGAGACGGTGATAGCGCCGAGGAAGGGAATCTTGGCGGCGAGGCTGCCAAGGCCGTAGGGGCCGAGCAGGGCGCCGCAAGCCATGAAGGCGACGACCGAATTGACCCGGAAACGCTTGGCGAAGGGCACGATCACGCCGGCCGTCGCAAGCACGACCACGGCATCGCGATAGGTGGAAGGATCGATCGTCCCGGCCACGTCACCCTCGAAGAATCAAGCGAAGCTGCTGATCTCAAAGCTTTGCTTGGTAAAGCCTTGCAACACAAACCAAATCACGCGCCGGGCTGACGAAAACTTGCCCCGCCGCCGGCTGACCTCTAAGCACGATGCTATTCGCGGCGGCAGCATGGCCGCGGAGCAGCCATATGAAGGGCCTCGCATGCGCTTTACCGGCACCGCTTCTTATGTCGCCACCGAGGACCTGACGGTTGCGGTCAATGCCGCGATCCGGCTGGAGCGGCCGCTGCTGGTCAAGGGCGAGCCTGGCACCGGCAAGACCGTGCTGGCCGAGGAGATCGCTGCCGCGCTCGGGGCGCCGCTGCTGACCTGGCACGTCAAGTCGACCACCAAGGCGCAGCAGGGGCTCTACGAATACGACGCGGTCAGCCGCCTGCGCGACAGCCAGCTCGGCGATGCCCGCGTCTCCGACATCGCCAACTACATCAAGCGCGGGAAGCTCTGGGAGGCCTTCGTCTCGCCGGCCCGGCCCGTGCTGCTGATCGACGAGATCGACAAGGCCGATATCGAGTTCCCGAACGACCTCCTGCTCGAGCTCGATCGCATGGAGTTCCATGTCTACGAGACCGGCGAGACGATCAAGGCGGCGCAGCGGCCGGTGATGATCATCACCTCGAACAACGAGAAGGAATTGCCGGACGCTTTCCTTCGCCGCTGCTTCTTCCACTACATCCGTTTCCCCGACGCGGAGACGATGCAGAAGATCATCGAGGTCCATTTCCCCGGCATCAAGAAGCGGCTGATGGAGGAGGCGCTGCGCCTGTTCTTCGAGGTGCGCGAGGTGCCGGGCATCAAGAAGAAGCCCTCGACCTCCGAGCTGCTCGACTGGCTGAAGCTCCTCGTCGCCGACGACATCGGACCCGAGGTGCTGCGCGAGCGCGATCCGCGTAAGCTGATCCCGCCGCTGCACGGCGCCTTGCTCAAGAACGAGCAGGATGTCTCGCTGTTCGAGAAGCTCGCCTTCATGGTGCGGCGGGAGAGCCGCTGACCTTTATCGCCGGGACGGCGTCGCAAGTTGGGATCGCGGTGGCGAGATCGACCTTGGGATCGATTTCGCGGACGGCTTCCTTGAGGTCGAAATCGCGCATCAGCAGGACATAGTCCTGCGTTTCCGACGTCCTGAGATAGCCGGTCATCGTGATCGGCTTGCCCGAGAGCTCGCCGAGCCGGCAGGCCTTGTCGGTGCCGAGCGCCAGGCTGCCGCGATTGCCGCTGTTCTGCGGCCCGGCGAACATCTCTTCGCGGAAGGCGCCGAGCCGCGCGGCGTCGGCCGAGCTCAGCCTGAACACGGTGAAGCGGCGTCCCGGTGAAGCCACGGCCGGCAGCTTTGCCAGCTCGACCGGGTCGCGCACCTCCTCCAGCACGACCTTGCGCTCATGCCGGCCGCCATCCTTCGGGAGAGCGACGAGCGTCATGGTGACGCCGCCGGGAAGCGTGCGGATATCGGCCGGCAGGCTGATGCCGGCACGCAGCTGCGCGAGATCGGTGGTCTTCATGTCGATCTTCGACAGCTTCGGCAGCGAGGTCAGCGGGACGTGGCCGCAGCCGGCGAGCAGAGAGCAAATCAGCAGATTGGCAGGCAGGGCAGTGCGCATGGTGGCTCTCGATGAAATGGCTTTGACATTAAGAAATTCATCTCTTAGTTTAATTTTGTCAATCGCGGAGTGAAATGAAATGGTGTCCTCAGCAAGCTCGAACCAAAGCCGGCCGGCCATGGCGAGGCTGCGCCGCGTCAGTGCGGTCGCACGCATCTTCTGCTTTGCGGCTGCGGTGCTGATGGCTGTCGGCGTGGTCTGGCTCTGGCGCGATCCGGGCAAGCTTGCCGACTATGCCCGCGGCACGATCGGTGTCAGCGCGCCGATCGGCGCGCTGTCGGAGCGCGGCTATTGGATCGCATTCACGATGGGCCTGGTCCCCGCTGGGCTCTTCGTCGCGGCGATGCTGCGGCTCGCGAGCCTGTTCGGGCGCTTCGGCCGCGGCCTGGTGCTGGAGGAGGAGAATGCGCAGCGACTGACGCGGGTCGGCTGGCTCTTGACGGCGATGGGCGTGGCGACGCCGCTGACGCGCGGTTTGCAGAGCGTGGCGCTGACCTTCGACAACCCGTCAGGCCAGAAGCAGCTGGCGATCACGCTCGACCCCGGGACGTTCGGCGTGCTGGCGGCCGGGGCTGCGCTGGTCGCCTTCGGGCTCGTGCTCAAGGAGGCGGTCCGGCTCGCGGACGAGAATCAGAGCTTCGTGTAGGAGCTGGGCAATGCCTATGAGCTTCGCTTCCGGCACGGCGTCGCAAGCTGGGATCGCGGTGGCGAGATCGATCTTCGGATCGACGGCGGGGATGGCTTCCTTGAGGTCGAAATCGCGCATCAGCCGGACATCGCCCTGCGTCTCCGACGTCCTGAGATGGCCGCTCATCGCGATCGGCTTGCCCGAGAGTTCGCCGTTCAATCTTGTCGACTTTGGAGTTTATTGTCATGAGCGCCATTGCGGCCGACACCCCTCAGACGCGCCTTCGCCGCCGGATCGGCTGGCTCTGCCACCTCACACGCTGGGCGGCTCTGGCCTATGCCGCCTGGATCCTGGTCGTTGTGTTGCAGGTCTGGGGTGAGGAGGCCCGTGCCGTGCGTGTCTATGGTGCGTGGCTGAGAGCTGACCTTTCCGGCATGCAGGGCTGGCAGCGCCTTGCCGGGTTGGGGCTCAGCCTCGCGATCTGGTCGCTGACGGCGATCACCTGCTACAGCGTCTGGCGGCTGTTCACCGGTTATCTCGCAGGCAGCATCTTCACGCGCGAAGCGGCGCTCTGGCTGCGCCGGATCGCCCTGTTCGGTCTTTGCGCGCAAGGGGCCGATATCCTCGTGCGGCCGTTGTTGTCGGTGGTCGTCTCCGCGCATCTTCCGGCCGGGCATCGCCTGGTCAGCATCGCCCTCAATCCGCAGGATCTGTTGATCTTGCTCTTTCTGCTCGGCTTTCTGGCGCTAGGGCACGTCTTCACGGCGGCCACAGAAATCGCCGACGAAAACGCCCAGTTCGTATAAGGCAGCGCGATGCCGATCATCGTCGAACTCGATGTCATGCTGGCGCGTCGGAAGATGCGCTCCAAGGAACTGGCCCAGCGCATCGGGCTGACCGAGCAGCAGGTCTCGCAGCTGAAATCCGGCAAGGTCCGTGGCATGCGCTTCGACACGCTCACCCGAATCTGCGCGGTGCTCGACTGCCAGCCGGGGGATTTGTTGCGCTACGAGCCGGGCGCCGATGATCTTGCGCCCGGGTCTGATGGCGATGATGCGTCGTGACCGTCAGCTGAATCCGAGCAGCGGGCGCGCCTGTAGCGCCGCGACGAGCGCTGCCGTGGTGACCGCCGCGTAGGCGGCGGAAACCGTACCGAGGGCCACGAGCCCGGCTCTGCTCTGCCGCGTCGCAAGCCAGAGGAGCACGCCGATCGCCGGGATGATCTGCAAAGCGTGGAGGCCAAGGAAGTGCGCGATGCGCAGATCTCCGATCGTCAGCGACCAGCCGAAGAACGGAATGGTAGGATGCAGGGCCGGTTGCGTGCCGACATAGTGGCCGGTGGGGCTCGAGCCGAGCAGGGCGCCGCTCAGCAGGCCGAAGACGCAGGTGAGGGCAAGGCCCACGACCAGCGACCAGCGCACGACTTCGGGCATCGGCGCAGCGTCGCGGCGGGCGAGCCCATAGGCGAGGAAGCCGGGCGCGACCGTGAACATCACCGCGCCGATGCCCATCAGCGTGTAGAGCCAGGCGCCGAGCGCGCTGTCGCTGTTGTAGTGCGAGGCTTCGACGCGCGAGGCGCGCCAGGCGATGTAGAGCACTTCAAGCACGATCGGCACGATCACCGGCCAGACGATGTAGCGCCCGGCCCAGGAGGCGCGGAAGCGTTCGCTGGCGAGCGGCAGGAACAGCGCCAGCGTGAGCAAATAGAACGCGACCGAGATCTCGAATTTCAGCGGCTTGATCCAGGTGTCGACGCCCTGGAACTGCCTGATGTCGATCAGCCAGGCGAACAGGGTCGGTACCGCCAGGGCGAACATGGCAAATGCCGCCGCGGTGAGGCGCGGCTCGAGTTCGAGATCGGGCAGCCAGGCCGGCAGGCGGGCCTGGAGGCGGGCGATGCGATCTTCGCGCGCCAGGCGGAAGCAGGCCTCCAGCAAGAGATAGGCGATGAACCCGAACGGCCCGAACAGGAAGGTCATCAGCAGCACCGGCAGCATCAGCCAGTGCGGGATCGCCTCTGCCTGCGAGCGGCGCAGGATCCAGTTGCCGAGGAAGAGGTCGAAGGCGAGGTAATGGACCCAGCCGGCGAGCAGCAACGGCTTCGAGGCGAACAGCGCTGCAACCGAATCGAGCGAGGAGAAGCCGCCCTTCGCGTCATGCCAATGGACGGCGATCAGCACGGCATAGCCGAGGGAGAGCAAGGCCGGGATGATCCAGCCGGCGAGAGCCGCCGAGACGCCGCGCCAGCGCGGCAGCAGGATCAGCGCGAGCCAGCCGAGCATGGCCAACTGGCCGGCGCGGGCGAAGGCATCGTCCAAGCTGAGAGGCATCATGCACTCCTATCTTGACACTGTTCAGTTGCGATGCCGTCCTATTGCGTTATCTTGACGGCGTCAAGTTTGATTTTGACGAGCGTGGACAGGGCGTTGCGATGACGGCGGGCGGCGTGATCAAGCGAGGCGGGTATCACCATGGCGATCTGCGCCAGGCGATGATCGATGCAGCCGAGGCGGTGCTGGCCGAGAAGGGCGTCGGCGGCTTCACCCTGCGCGAATGCGCCCGCCGGGCCGGTGTCTCACCGGCCGCGCCGGCGCATCATTTCGGCAATCTCGTCGGCCTGCTGACGGCGATTGCGACGCTCGGCTTCGACGACCTGTCGCAGACGATGGAGGCGGCTGTCGCGAAAGCCGAGGTGTCCGGCGGCGATCGGCTGGCGGCGATTTGCGAGGGCTATCTCGAGGTCGCGCTGACGCGGCCCGGCCGCTTCCGCGTCGTCTTCGGGCGACTCGGCCTGAAGAGCGGAGACGATGATCTGCTTCGCGCTGCCGTCCGGGCCTTTGGCATCCTGGTGCGGGAAACCAAGCTGGCGCTGGGGCGGCGCGTCGATGGGGAAGAGGTGCTGACGCGTTTGCCGTCGAGCTATGCCGGCGATGCCGATCTCGCCGAAATCCTGTTCGTCTGGTCGATCACCCACGGCTTCTCGACCATGCTGATCGATGGCCAGCTCGCGCCCCTTGAAATGCAGCCGGGCGGGCGCGAGCGCCTGCTGACGCTGTATTCGGGCCGGCTGATGGACATGCTGCTCGCTGCAATGAGGACGGCGCCTGCCGAACCTCTCGCAAATCCCGCCAGCCATGGTTAGATGGCGGCCATGCGCCGCCTGATGCTTCTGCGCCACGCCAAATCGGCCTGGCCCGCCAACACCGCCGACCGCGACCGCCCGCTTTCCACGCGTGGGCGCGAAGCTGCCCCGGTCATGGGCCGCTATCTCGCCGAGGAGCTTTTGCTGCCGGACCTTGTCCTGATCTCGCCGGCGAAACGCACGGCCGAGACCTGGGAGCTGGTCAAGCCGATGCTGCCGGAAAAGCCACCGACGCATTACGAGCCGCGCATCTACGAGGCCAAGCCCGAGCGCCTGCTCAATGTCGTCCAGGAGACCGAGCCCGAAGTCCGCACGCTGCTGATGATTGGCCATAATCCCGGCTTCGAGGAGCTCGCCGCCAAGCTCGCCGGGCATGGCGATCGCTATGCCGCGGCACGGATGGCGCAGAAATACCCGACCTGCGGGCTCGCCGTGATCGATTTTTCCATCGAGGACTGGCGCGATCTTACCCTGCGCGGCGGCCGGCTCGACCGTTTCGTCACGCCGGCCTCGCTCGGCGAGGGGCCTGACGAATGATGCGGATCGCCTGATGGCGTCCGGCTCCTATCTCGACGAGGCGCGCAATGCCGCGCTCGCCTTTGGCGACAGCCTGCTCGGGCTGGCGCGGCCGCGGCTACGCATCGGCGTCACCGGCCTGTCGCGCTCAGGGAAAACGGTCTTCACCACGGCGCTGATCCAGAACCTGGTCGAAAGCGCGAAGCTACCGGTGCTGAAGGCTTCGGCCGAGGGCCGGATCGCGCGGGTCAGGCTGGTGCCACAGCCCGATCCCGAGATTCCGCGCTTTCCCTACGAGGCGCATCGCGCCGCGCTTTCAGGTCCGGATCGGCGCTGGCCGGACTCGACGCGGCGCATCTCGGAGCTCAGGCTCGAGATCGACTACGAGCGGGCGCAGGGCTGGTTCAAGGGCCCGGCGACGCTGACCCTCGATATCGTCGACTATCCCGGCGAATGGCTGCTCGATCTCGCGCTGATCGGGCAGGATTATGCCGGGTGGTCGGCGCAGGCGGTCGCGGATGCGCGCAAGGCGCATCGGCTCGCCATTGCCGCGCCCTGGCTCGACGATTTGAAGCAGCGCGATCCGGCTGGACCGGCGGACGAACTGGCCGCCGAGGCTGCCAGCGATGTCTTCAAGACCTATCTCGCTGCCTTGCGCGCCGATCCCGAGGCAGTGGCGGTGACGCCGCCCGGCCGCTTCCTGATGCCGGGCGATCTCGAAGGCTCGCCGGCCCTGACCTTCGCCCCGCTCGATCTGCCGCCGGGCGCGCAGCCGCAGGCTGGTACGCTTGCCGGGCTGATGGCCGAGCGCTTCGAGGCCTATAAGCGTGTCGTGGTCGGGCCGTTCTTCCGCGAGCATTTCGCCAGACTCGACCGGCAGATCGTGCTGGTCGACGCGCTGGCGGCGCTCGATGCCGGCCCTGCCGCGCTTGCCGATCTCGAGATCGCGCTCGGCCAGGCGCTCTCTGCCTTCGCGGTCGGTCGCAACAGCCTTCTGTCGAGCCTGTTCGCGCCGCGGATCGAAAAGGTGCTGTTCGCCGCGACCAAGGCCGACCATCTCCACCATACCAGTCACGACCGGCTCGCCGGGGTGATGTCGCATCTGGTCGCCCGTGCAGCGGCACGGGCGCAGGGGGCGGGGGCGAAGATCGAGGCGATGGCCTTCGCCGCGATCCGCGCGACGCGTGAGGTCCGCATCCGCGAGGGCCGTGAGGAGCTGCCGGCCATCGCCGGCGTGCCCGAAGCGGGCGAGGTCGTCGACGGCGAGGTCTTCGATGGCCAGGCTGAAGCCGCGATCTTTCCCGGCGATCTGCCGGAGCGGCCGGAGGCGATCTTCGATCCGGATTCGCCGCGCTGGCATGTGCGGGCGCCGCGCTTCCGGCCGCCACTGGTCAAGCCCGATGCGGGCGGACGCCTTGCGCCGCCGCCGCAGATCCGCCTCGACCGGGCGCTTGAATTCCTGATCGGCGACAGATTGGCGTGAAGGAGGGGGGAGCATGAGCAAGGCGCCGCGCGCCATCCGTCTCGATCCGCGGGACGCGTCCGCGGAGGACGGCATCTTCGGCGGCCGCAGCGAGGTCGCTGTTGTGCCCGAGGTCGAGCCGATCGAACCCGAGGTCGTAGTGGCTGTGCAGCCGAGGCGCCGCCGCTTCAGCTGGGGCAGCCTGTTCGTCGCGGCGCTGTCGGGGCTGCTGGCGCTCTCCGTCGCGGTCTGGACCGAGCAGACGATCAGGTGGCTGCTCGCCCTCAACCCGGCCGTCGGCATCGCGGCTCTGGTCTGCGCCGGCGTGGCGGCGCTGGCGCTGCTGGTCATGCTGCTGCGCGTGCTGCGCGACATACTGCGCGAGCGGCGGGTCGAGGCGCTGCGCGAGCGCGCCGTCATGGCTCTCGCCGAGAGCGATCTCGCCAAGGCGCGCGCCGTCGCTGTTGATCTCGACAAGCTCTATGCCGGCCGGCCTGAAACCGCGAAGGGCAGGGCGGAGCTCTCGGCCCACACGCCGCAATTGCTCGCCGCCCGCGACCTGCTCACCGTCGCCGAGCGCAGCCTGCTCGCGCCGCTCGATGCGCTCGCGCAGGCGCAGGTGGCGCAGGCGGCGCGGCGGGTCTCGCTGGTCACCGCGGTGAGCCCGCGGGCGCTGGTCGACGTCGTCTTCGTGCTTGTCGCCTGTGCCCGGCTGTTGCGGGCGATCGCCACCGTCTATGCCGGCCGCCCAGGCACTCTCGGTCTGCTCCGGCTGGTGCGGCAGGTGCTCGGCCATCTCGTCGTCACCGGTGGCATTGCGGCAGGTGATGCCGTCATCCAGCAGGTGCTCGGCCAGGGGCTGGCGGCGCGGCTTTCGGCCAAGCTTGGCGAAGGCGTGCTCAATGGCTTGCTGACCGCCCGGATCGGGCTCGCCGCCATCGCGGTCTGCCGCCCGCTGCCCTTCGTCGAGGAAAAGCCGCCGGGGTTGTCGGATGTCGTCGGCGATCTTTCCGGCTGGGGCGGGAAGAGCGATTGAGCCCCCACTGTCATCCCGGCGACGCGGAGCGTCGAGCCCGGAATCCATATCCGCCGGCATTGCCGGAACGGACGCCGCCGTATCCGCCCTTTTTGAGAAGCACCGTGTTCATGGGTTCCGGGCTCAGGCCTTCGGCCTGCTCCGGAATGAGGGCGCCGCTCGGCAGAATTTGCCGGCGGTGGACGAATCTGCCCGGTCGGAATCGTCTGGAAACCTTTCGAAAACCATCCAAGCCATTGAAATAGCTCAAATACAGCCATGGCACAGGCCGTGCAAACTCAGCCTCGGTTCGACATGCCGCCCATGGGGGGCGCTGTCCGGTCGGATGACCAGGTGAGGTTGCGATGGGTGTTTTCAGTGCGCTGACGACGGCGGTGACGGGCATGCAGGCCCAGTCCTATGCCCTCGAAAATATCTCCGGCAACATCGCGAACTCGCGCACCGCCGGCTTCAAGCGGGTCGATACCAGCTTCTCGGATCTGGTGCCGGATTCGGCCCTGAACCGGCAGATCGCCGGCTCGGTCGCCTCCTATAGCCGCGCCACCAACACGATCCAGGGCGACCTCAACGCCACCCGCATCGACACCAATGCGGCGATCAACGGCGACGGCTTCTTCGTGGTCGACCAGCGCCAGAGCGGCGTCGGCGCCTCGACCCAGTTCGCCAACAGCAATCTCTATACCCGCCGCGGCGATTTCGACTTCGACGCCGACGGCTACCTCGTCAACGGCGCCGGCTACTACCTCAAGGGCCAGAAGATCGACCCCGTCACCGGCCAGATCATCGGCAGCCAGCCCGATGTGCTGCGCATCACCAAGGACCAGTTCCCGGCCAAGGCGACGACCCAGATCGAATACAGCGCCAACATCCCGGCTTATCCGAAAACAAACCAGGCCAATACGGCAACTCCCGGCTCCGAGCTGTTGAATGCAGGTACCGGCTTCGGCACGAACCCCGGCGTCACGCCGGGCGGTACCGGCACCGTCGTCGGCAGCGACCTCACTCTCTTCCTCAATCGCTCGATTCCCGGCGGCTCGGTCACGGTCTACGATACGCTCGGCAAGGCGACGAGCGTCGAGCTGCGCTGGGCCAAGATTTCCAATGCTGCGGCAGGCCCGCCGGCGGTGGCCGATACCTGGAACCTGTTCATCGCCGAGAATACCGGCGCGACCGGCGCGACCGTCGCCTATCGCAACGTCAACACCAACGTCACCTTCGACAACACAGGCAAGATGACGTTTCCGGCCAGTGGCAACATCACGATCCCGCCCATGACGATCGGCGGAAACGCCATCTCTCCCGCCACCGCGCCGATCAGCATCGTCACCAACGGCACCAGCCTGACCCAGAACGGCGACACCAGCGGCCAGATCGACGCCCGCAGCATCCGCCAGAACGGCTACACCGCCGGCACGCTCGACCGGGTCTCGATCTCGAACGAGGGCCAGGTGATCGGCACCTTCAGCAACGGCCAGGTCGTGGCGCTGGCGCAGATCGCGGTCGCCCGCTTCAACGCCGGCAATGCGCTGAAACGTCTCGATGGCGGCGCCTTCGAGGAGACGATCGAGTCTGGCGCTCCGATCGTCGGCCTCGGCACCGCGGCGCTGATCGGCGGCAACGTCGAGCAGTCCAATACCGACATCGCAGACGAGTTCTCGAAGATGATCGTCACCCAGCAGGCCTATTCGGCCAACACCAAGGTGATCTCCACGGCGCAGGAGATGCTGCGCGACGTCTTCAATATCATCCGCTGAGCGCAGCATAGCCTGACGGCCCAGAAGGGTCGGGCCAGAACGACAGGAGTTGACGATGGGTCTCAGCACTTCGCTCGGCACCGCCATTTCCGGGCTGAACAGCGCGCAGATCGGCATCGGCGTCGTTTCGCAGAACATCGCCAATGCCGGCACGCCCGGCTATGTCCGGCGCAATGTCTCGAGCGTCGATTCGATCTCCGGCGGCACAGTCGGGGTCAGCAATCCGAACGTCCAGCGCCTGCTCGACCGCATCGTCCAGCACCAGCTGCTGCAGGAGAGCTCGGGCGCGGCCTATACCTCGACCCGCGCCCAGGTCTTCGCCAATCTCGACCAGCTCTACGGCGCGCCGGGCAGCAAGACGGCGCTGGACTCGATGTACAGCAGCTTCACCAGCTCGCTGCAGGCGCTGCAGAACGACCCGTCTTCCTACACGAACCGCACTGCGGTGCTCGATGCGGCGAGCCAGCTCGCCAGCCGCCTGCGCGGCCTGTCGGAGGGCGTTCAGCAGCAGCGGGCCCAAGCCGAGGCCGGCATCGGCGCGGGAGTGACCCGGGTCAACGAGCTGCTCGACCAGCTGACCAACGTCAACGCGCGCATCGTCAACGCCCAGCAGACCTCCGGCACGGCGGACCTGCGCGACCAGCGCGACCGGATCGTCTCCGAGCTGTCGCAATACGTCGAAATCCGCACGGACGAGCGGCCGAACGGCGCGATCAACATCACCACCGCCTCGGGCACGCAGCTCTTCGACGGCCGCCCGACAGTCAAGTTCGAGTTTGATGCGCGCGCCAATATCGGGCCGCAATCCCAGTGGAGCAGCGATCCGGCCCAGCGCAGCGTCGGCACGATCGTCGCCCGGGACCTGAACGGCAACGGCTTCGACGCCATCGCCAACAACACTTTCCGGTCCGGCGAGATCGGCGCGCTGGTCGAATTGCGCGACAAGACGCTGGTTCAGGCGCAAAAGCAGCTCGACGAGATCGCCGCCCAGCTCTCGAGTGCGCTCTCCGACCGTGAGATCGCCGGCACGGCGGTGACTGCCGGCGCCGCGACCGGCTTCGACGTCGACCTCGCGGGGCTGCAGTCCGGCAATTCGGTGACGCTCGACTACAAGGTCACGCCCGGCGGGCAGACGCAGCGCTTCACCTTCGTCCGCGTCGAGTCGGCGGCCTCTCTGCCGCTGCCGGCCTCGGCGCAGGGCGACGCCAACAACCGCGTCATCGGCATCGACTTCTCAGGCGGGCCGGCCTCGGTCGCAGCGCAGATGCAGGCGGCTATCGGTCCCGGCTTCACCGTCTCGAACACCGGCTCGGTGCTGCGCATCGTCGATGACGGCGCCGGCGCGACCCGCGATGTCGTCGGCCTGACCGCCCGCCCGACCCAGACCTCGCTGACCGGCGGCACGGGCGAACTGCCCTTCTTCGTCGATGGCCGCAACAACGGCGTCTATACCGGTTCCTATGAGGGCGGGGCTCAGTCGGCTGGCTTCGCCTCGCGCATCACCGTCAATCCCGACCTGATCGCCGACCGCTCCCGCCTGGTCGTCTTCAATACCAGCCCGGCAACGCCGCAGGGCGACACGACCCGGCCGAAATTTCTCCTGGACCGCCTGACCTCGAGCCAGCGCAGCTTCACCAATGCGACCGGCTTCGACGGCTCGGCCGCGACCTCTACTGGGACGGTCTCGAGCCTCGTCCAGCGCGTGGTCGCCGGGCAGGGCCAGGCGAGTGAGCAGGCCAAGCGCCTCGACGAGGGCCAGCAGGTCGCCTTCTCGGCGGTGCAGAGCCGCTTTCTCGAAGACACCAAGGTCAATGTCGACCAGGAAATGTCGACCTTGATCGAGCTCCAGAGCGCCTACGCCGCCAACGCACGCGTCATCTCCACCGTCAAGGAGTTGCTCGACGTGCTGCTGAGACTGTGAGGGGATAGCCAATGACCATCACCGCAACCGGCACCGGCGCCTACCGTCTCGCCAAGCCGAACCAGTTCGTCGCGAGCCGCTCGCAGCTCGACGACCTGCAGCGCCAGCTCGTGACCAAGAAGAGGTCGGAGACTTTCGCCGATCTCGGCATGGATCGCGGCACGAGCCTCGACCTCAACAACAAGCTCTCGACGCTCGATGGTTACCTCACCGGCATCCAGCGCGCCGACGTCAATCTCAAGCTGATGACGAAATCGGTCGAGAACTTCACCAAGCTCGTTAACGAAATGAAGAGCGATGCGCGGCCCGGCAGCTATCTGCCGAGCTCGACCGGCCGCTCGGCGCCGCAGGTGCTGGCCGAAGAGAAGTTCAAGCAGGTCCTCGACATGCTGAACACCGATGTGAACGGCCGCTACCTGTTCTCGGGCCGCACCAGCGATGTCGAGCCGGTCGAGGGCTTTTCACTGATCATGGATGGCGACGCGACTCGCGCCGGGCTGAAGCAGCTCATCGCCGAGCGCAAGCTCGCCGATCTCGGCACCACCGGCATGGGGCGCCTCACGGCGGGCGGGGCGGGCACCTCCGCGACCATCACGGAAGAGGCGGGTGATCCGCCTTACGGCTTCAAGATTGCAGCTGCCTCGACAAACTCGGCGGCGCTGACCACGACTTACACGGCCGGTCCGCCGGCCGATGTCGCGGTCAATGTCGTCGGCACGCCGCTCGCTGGCGAGACCCTGAAGATCAAGCTCGACCTGCCCGACGGCACGCAGGAGGAGATCGTCCTGACCGTGCGCGACGCGACGACGACAGGCAAGCCGCATGAAACCTTCGAGATCGGTCCCAACAACGCCGCCACGGCCGCGAATCTGCGGGCCGCAATCTCCGCCGCGCTCTCGAACGAGGCCAAGACGACGTTGTCGGCATCGTCCGCGCAGGTTGCGGCGAAGGACTTCTTCAACGGCAGCCCGAGCAATCCGCCGCTCAGGGTACCGGGACCGCCCTTCGAGACCGCGACGGCAGCCCCAGCGCCGGGCACGGCGGCCAATACGGTGATCTGGTACAAGGGCGATGATGCCGCTGGTTCGGCACGCGCCACTGCGAGCGTGCAGGCCGATCAGGGCCAGGTCGTCGGCACGGGTGCCCGCGCCAACGAGGAGGCGTTCAAGATCGGGCTGGCGCAGTTCGCGGTGCTGGCGGCCGAGACCTTCCCGGCCACCGACACGACCTCGGCCGATCGCTACGACGCGCTGACGCAGCGGACCCGCGAGCAGCTGGGCTTTCCTGACGGAACCCAGAAGCCGTCGGAGATTATCGTGGAACTGGGATCGGCGCAGACCGCCCTGACCCAGGCGAAAGAGCGCCATACCAGCACCAAGGACTATCTGGCGACGACACTGGACGGCGTCGAGAATGTCACGACGGAGGAGGTCGCGGCGCAGATCCTGGCGTTGCAGACCCAGCTGCAGGCGAGCTACCAGACGACATCGATCCTGTCGAAGCTGTCGCTGACGAATTATCTGACCTGAAACCGGGGCCGACCAAGCCAGGGCAATCCGATCGGAATCCGCCGTAGAAGCGTCGCGCTTCCCGACAAGAAAACGCCGCCCGAGATGTTCGGGCGGCGTTTCTGCATATCAAGGGGATCTGAGGGCGCTCAGCGGCCGCGCAGGCCGGCGGCGAGATCGCGATTGATGCTGACCAGCACGGCAAGGCTCTGCGGCCCAGGATTGGCAGCGATCCGGAAAGTCTGGTTGAAGATGAAGTTGGCCAGCCCCAGGATGTTGCGCTTGATGTCGACCGGCAGGGGGTTGTCTTCCTTGATCACTGCCGAAACCAGCAGGGTCCAGAGCTTGCGGTTGTAGCCGAGGGCTCCGTCCAGTTCCCTGGCGCGGCCGTCCCAGTCGTCAGCGATGGATTGCAGCCGGGTGGCCGCCTTGATCAGGAGCGAGGCTTCGAGCTCGCGCGGGGTGGCCGTGGTCTGGGCCGACTTTGCGGCAGCGGCATAGGCATTAAATGCGTTTTGCATTCTCGATCAGGTCCGCCTCGTAAGCGATCAGCGTCTTTGCAGCCTTCAACGCCTTGTAGAGATCACCGCTTAAGATGCGGTTATTGATCTCGTGAACATGCGAAAGGCTGCTCGGCGCTGCCTCGACGAAATCGCGCACGAGCTGGAAGTAGACCTCATGCCCGTGCGTCGCGTCGCCGGCGAGGTACATGAGCTGGATGGAGAGATAGATCTTCTTGGCCGGCGTGTCGGCGCTGGCTGCGGTGAGGATGTCCTTCTCGCGCAGAATCGGCGCCTCGCCCTCGATGAAGAAGCGGGTGCGCTGCTCGTCGTTGCGAATGACAACCGAGCCGATGATGATGCGCTCGTTCGGCTTGAGCTCGACCTTGAGGGCCATGTCGATCCTGCCTTCTGGCTGGAGGGGAGGGGCTGTGCGCGGGCGGATCAGCCGAAGAGGCGCAGCACGCCCTGGTCGGCCTGCGAGGCCAGCGACAGCGCCGTCTGCGAGAGCTGCTGGCGGGTGTTGAGCGCGAGCAGCTTGGCGCCTTCCTCGTTCGAGTCGGCGAGGACGAGGTTGTCGGCGCCGATCTTCAAGGTGTTGACGATATTCTTGGTGAAATCCTGGCGGGTCTGGACGACCGAAAGCTGCGAGCCGAGCTGCGAAGCGGTGGCGCGCAGTGAGGTCAGCACGTTGGTCAGGGCGTCGGCGGCTCGGCCCAGGTCGTTGTCGTTCTGGATATCGTAGTCGTTTCCGGTCGGCACTCCGCCGTCGATCGCTCGACCGATGCCGAGATTGGTCGCGGAGATGGTTTCGCCCTGGACGTCGAGCTTGTTCTTGTTGGCGCCGGTCTTCTCGTTGAACGTGATCGACAGCTGGTCGCCGCCGAGCAGGTTGATGCCGTTGAAGCCGGCGTCCTGGGCGAGGTCGTCGATCTGGTCGCGCAGGTCGTTGAACTGCTTGACCAGGGTGGTGCGGACGGCGGAGTTGCCGCTGGCGGTGATGGCGGTGTTGTCGGCGGTGCCGAACAACGCCGTGTTGTCGCCGGCGACAGCGGCGAAGACGCCGGCGTTCAGGGTGCCGGCTTCGATGGTCAGCGCGTCGGAGCCGGTGCCGGTGACGGTGAGCTGACCGTCATTGCCGACCGAGGCCGTGGCGATACCGGACGCGTTGATGTTGTTGACGAGATCGCGCAGCGTCGTCGTGCCGTCGAAGCTGAACGTGTAGGTGGTGTTACCGGCCTGGATCTGGACGGCGTTGCTGCCGGCGCCGGCCGCAGCGACGCCGAGGTTGCCCTGGTAGCCGGCAGTCGCCGTGTTGGCGGTGACGCCGTTGCCATCGATAACCAGCTTGTTGAGAGCAGTCTCACGCTGGGACGAATTGCGCAAAGTGGCTTCCGCCGTCGTGGCGAGACCGCCGGCGACGTTGGACGTCACCTTGGGACGGTTGGCGGCGGCATCGTTTTGGGCCTGCTTGATCGTCGACTGCAGCGATTTGACCAGGTTTGTGATCGAGTCGATGCCCTTCGAGGCGGCCTGGATGGTCTGGATGCCGTTGGAGATGCCGTCGAGCAGGTCGGTCAGCTGGCCGGCCCGGTCGTTCAGGCCGAGCGATGTGAAATAGTTGACCGGGTTGTCGATCGCGGAATTGACCTTCCGGCCGGTTGCGAGGCGGTTCTGGATCGCGCCCTGCTCGGCGGTGGTCTGCTGCAGGGTCAGGAGGTTCTGCCGGACGCCGGCTGTAAGGATCGTGTTCGCCATCTTCGGTCCCCTGAAAGCGCGATTCGACGCCGTTCGGTTTGATCTGGACCGATCATCATTTGTTAAGGCTAATAATTGGTTAAAGGGTGGCTCAAGCCGTTAAAATGGAAGCGGCGGAGCTTTCGCTCCGCCGCTTCCTTGACTTCGGCCCACATCCTGTAGGCTTGCCCGCTTCTGCGGACGAAGGATCAGAACAGGCGCAGGACTGCCTGATCGGCCTGGTTCGACAGCGACAGAGCCGTCTGCGACAGCTGCTGGCGGGTCTGCAGGGCGAGCAGCTTGGCGCCTTCCTCGTTGGTGTCGGCCAGCGTCAGGTTGTCGGCGCCCGCGGTCAGGGTGTTCACCATATCCTTGGTGAAGTTCTGGCGGGTCTCGACGACCGAGAGCTGCGAGCCGAGCGAGGACGAAGTGGCGCGCAGCGAGGTCAGCACGTTGGTCAGGGCGTCAGCGGCCTTGGCCAGATCGGTATCGTTCTGAATGTTATAGTCGTTGCCGGTCGCGGTACCGTCGACAGCGCTGCCGATGCCGAGATTGGTGGCAGTAACCGTCTCGCCCTG
The DNA here is from genome assembly GCF_004123845.1 of Allobosea sp. Tri-44. Lineage (GTDB taxonomy): Bacteria > Pseudomonadota > Alphaproteobacteria > Rhizobiales > Beijerinckiaceae > Allobosea. The sequence continues at coordinate 54,443 of NZ_NBDP01000003.1, forward strand.
GACGTCGAGCTTGTTCTTGTTGGCGCCGGTCTTCTCGTTGAACGTGATCGAGAGCTTGTCGCCGCCGAGCAGGTTGATGCCGTTGAAGCCGGCGTCCTTGGCGAGGCCGTCGATCTGGTCGCGCAGGTCGTTGAACTGCTTGACCAGGGTGGTGCGGACGGCGGAGTTGCCGCTGGCGACGACGGCGGTGTTGTCGGCGGTGCCGAACAACGCCGTGTTGTCGCCGGCGACAGCGGCGAAGACGCCGGCGTTCAGGGTGCCGGCTTCGATGGTCAGCGCGTCGGAGCCGGAGCCAGTGACGGTGAGCTGACCGTCATTGCCGACCGAGGCCGTGGCGATGCCGGAGGAGTTGATGTTGTTGACGAGATCGCGCAGCGTCGTCGTGCCGTCGAAGCTGAACGAGTAGGTGGTGTTGCCGGCCTGGATCTGGACGGCGTTGGTGCCTGCGCCGGCGGTGGCGACGCCGAGGTTACCTTGATAGCCAGCAGTCGCGGTGTTGGCGGTGACGCCGTTGTCATCGATAACCAGCTTGTTGAGAGCAGCCTCGCGCTGGGACGAATTGCGCAAGGTGGCTTCCGCCGTCGTGGCGAGACCGCCGGCGACGTTCGACGTGACCTTGGGACGGTTCGAGGCGGCGTCGTTCTGGGCCTGCTTGACGGTCGACTGCAGCGACTTGACCAGGCTGGTGATCGAGTCGAGACCCTTCGAGGCGGCCTGAATGGTCTGGACGCCGTTGGAAATGCCGTCGAGCAGGTCGGTCAGCTGACCGGCGCGGTCGTTCAGGCCCGAAGCGGTGAAGAAGTTGACCGGGTTGTCGACAGCCGAGTTGACCTTCTTGCCGGTGGCGAGACGGAACTGGGCCTGCTGGGCTTCGGTCTTGGTGGAGCCGAGCGAGGAGAGGGCGCTACGCACGCCGGAAGAAAGAGAAACGGTGGCCATGTTGGAAAACCCTTCTGGTCAGATGCCTTCTGGCGTCGGGGCCGTCCTGGCCGCGACCCGTGGACCATCGGGCCCGATCTCGTAACAGCTGGTAAATTCGGCTCGGCCAATTGCTCGCGAATTGGGCAAAGCCGCGGCGTGGTTAACCAAATGTCACGAGGTGCCGGTGCGAGCCGGTCTGCAGGCTTCGCTCAGCGATGTCCCGGACAAGGAAAAGCCGCCGGCGACGGGTCTCGTCGACGGCGGCTGGAAAAGTACAGGCGGCTGAAAGTGCAGGCGCTCAGGCGATGCGCTCGACCTCGTGCTGCTGGTTGGCAGTGTCCCGGCCGCGCTCGATGATCTCGCGCGAGAGGGCGCGCAGCTTCAGCAGCGTCTCGTCCGGAAGCTGCTCGATGACCTCGCCGGTATCGCGATCCGTCTTGCGCAGTACGATGCTGCGCGTCTTCGGATCGATCTCGATCCGGCGATCGATCACGTCGCGCAGATTCTGCTCGCGGCGCTGTTCATCGAAGCGGCGCTGCTGCGTCGTCTCGTCCTGCGTGCTCTGCTGGCGCTGCGCGTCGGAGCGACGCTCCTCGGCGCGGGCACGGATGTCGAGCTGGACCGGTTCGCCAGCCGCGATCGAGCGGACGGTCTTCTCCGGAGGGAGATCGACCGGCGTCGCGCCGTTCTGGACGGAAATGTCGGTGCGAATCGTCGCCTGGACGGCACCGGTCGCGAACGTCTTGGGTGTCGCGCCGAAATCCATTCTGGACTCCTCTCGCAAGGGCGGACTTCTTCCAAGCGTGAGACCATGCAGCAGAGAGTTGAATCTGCCGTTAGGGAAATTGGTAAATTGCAGTGCATCCGGCGCATTTTTTGCGCCCAGAAAGGGTTAATGCCCGTTCCGTCGAGTCGTCGCGCAGATTAACTATGAAATGGCCCGCTCTCGACATGCTGTGAGTTGGCTATGCCGCAGCTGTCGCAACGCTTTTCTTGGTTGTACGATTCTTACAGACTCTTCGAAACCACCAGGGGGCCGGCATTGGGCCGGGCGAAGACTCCGGCGCCGACGGTCGCAGTCGGCCCGTAGCCCGGCGCCCTGTTCTGGCGGTTGGTGTCGGTCGCGAGGTCGCGCATGATCGATTCCGAAATTGCGCGTGCGGTCGCCAGCACAGTCTGGTTGAGGTCGATCAGGTCCTGGAAGGCAAGGTGCGCGTTCTTCAGGCGCTTGACCTTCTCCGGCGCGAAGCGGGCGAGAGCAACGGCGTTCAGCTTGATCTGCTCGACGCCCTTCATGTAGACGCCGGCGAGCTCGGCCTTGCGTGTCTCGCGCTCCATCGCGTCCTTGAGGCGGCCCGCCTTGACCAGGCCGGTCTCCTCGCCGACGACATGGGAGAGGGCGCCGAGCGTCTCCATAACGGCTTCGATCAGCGTCTCGGCCTCGACGGCGTTCGAGACGCGCGGGCGCTCGTCGACGACGCGCAGGCGCTCAACCATTGTCGGCTCCCGCCCGTCCGGTGGCCGACGCGCCCGCCTGGACCTGGATCAGGTCGCGCATGATCTGGTCGGAGAGGCCGACGCCGCCGGCCCGCTGCATCTGCTTGGCATATTCCTGCGTCAGCATGGAGCGCCAGACATCGCCGCCGACGCCATTCTCGCCGAGAGGACCCTCGGTCCCGCTCGAACTCATCATGGTCTGGGTGAAGTTCTCGAGGAAGACGGTCTCGAAATCGGCGGCGGTCTTCTTCGCCTTACTGTTCTGCGAGCTCAGCGCGTCGGCGATGCCGCCGGCGAGATTGACGGCGGCGCCGATGGCGAGCTTGGCAGCAGGGGCGGCGAGGATGGCAGTCATTACATCACCTCGATGTCGGCTTGCAGCGCGCCGGCTGCCTTGATGGCTTGCAGGATGGAGAGAAGGTCGCGCGGGCCGAGGCCGAGCGCGTTGAGCCCGTCGACGAGTTCGCGCAGGGTCACGCTCTCCTTGACCAGAGCGAGCTTGTTGGTGCCCTCGGTGTCGACTTTGACGTTGCTGCGCGGGACCACGACCGTCCGACCATTGCCGAACTCGTTGGGCTGGCTGACCTGCGGCTCCTCGGAGATCGTAACGGTCAGGTTGCCCTGGGCGACGGCGACGGTCGAGACGCGCACGTCCTTGCCCATCACGATGATGCCGGAGCGCTCGTCTATGACGACGCGGGCGCCTTGGTCGGGCTCGACCCGGAGCTGCTCGATATCGGTGAGCATCCGGATCATGTTGCCCTGGAAACGCGCCGGGATCTGCAACACGACTGTCGAGGGGTCGGTCGGCTCGGCCGCGTCGCCGCCGATGAAGTCGTTGATCGCGGCGGCGATGCGGCGCGCGGTGGTCAGGTCGGGATTGCGCAGCGACAGGCGCAGCGTCTTCAGCTTGTTGAGGGCAAAATCGATCTCGCGCTCGATCAGGCCACCATTGGCGATCCGTCCGACGGTCGGGACGCCGCGCGTGATCTTGGCGGCCTCGGCCTCGGCCGAGAAGCCGGAGATCGCGACAGGCCCCTGCGAGACGGCATAGACCTCGCCATCGGCGCCGAGCAGCGGGGTGGCAAGCAAGGTGCCGCCCTGCAGCGACTTGGCGTCGCCCAGTGCCGAGACCGTGACGTCGAGCCGCGTGCCCTGGACGGCGAAGGGTGGCAGATTGGCGGTGATCATCACCGCTGCGACGTTCGCCGTACGCATGCTGGCGCCGCGGGTGTTGACGCCGAGGCGCTCCAGCATCGCCGTCAGCGACTGCTTGGTGAAAGGGGCGTTGTTGAGCGTGTCGCCGGTACCGTTGAGGCCGACGACGATGCCGTAGCCGAGGATCTGGTTGCTGCGCACGCCCTCGACCGAGGCGAGATCCTTGATGCGCGAGAGTGCGGTTCCCATGCCGCCGCTACCGGCAAAGGCGGTTCGCGTGGCGCCAGCCTCGGCCGCGCCGCTGCGCGCCGGGCCGTTATTGGTGCCATTGCCGCTGCGACCGGCCGGGCCCGCAGGTCCCGCCGGGGCGGGATCAGCCGCCATGGCGGCGCCGGCCAGCAGCAGCGCTGCAAGCGACGTCAGCAAATGGCGGAGGCGAAAGGGGCGAGGCATTTGGCACCGGGGTCAATCTGATGTCGCCAGCCCGTTGCGAGGAGCGTGCCAGTTCAGGAGAAAATGAAAACGCTTTTTAATCAGGCTTTTAGAGATAGGTGGCCTGATGAGATTGGGAGCGGTCGCCGGCGCAAAGCTGCCGCCCGGCAAATCCTGCCGGGTGATTTACCGGTCGTTAACCACGTTGCCGGCACAAGGATATGGGTCAGGCAGCGTCCGTTCAGCGCCTTTTCGGGCCGACCTTGCGAGAGCGTGATGATCCGCATCGACCAGCGCAGCCCTATTTCTTCGACCGGCCCGACGAGCCGTAGCGGGTCGACGAGCAACTCGAGTTTCCGCCTGCCGACGCGCGAAAGCACGGCGACCGCGCAGGGCACGTCCGTCAGCCATGCCGGCTCGCTCGACGGGCTGCTCGCGGTCCAGGCCGAGGAAGACGGTCAGGAGCGCAAGCGGCGTCAGGCCCGCCGCGGTCACGATCTCCTTGACGGACTTGATCAGCTCAAGGCCGCGCTACTGGCGGGACGGGTGCAGGTCTCCGAGCTCGAGCGGCTGAAGGCGATGCTGTCGGCGCGGCGCGAGGCGACCGACGATCCACGCCTCGACGAGGTGCTCGCCCATATCGAGCTGCGCGCCGCCGTCGAACTGGCGAAGCTCGGGCGCTGATCAGCGAATGAACTGATCGGCGTAGTCGGCCCCGAGCCCGTTGGTCGCGTAATGCGCCCGGCATTTGTCGAGCCGGGTGAAAACGTCGTCATAGCCGAGGCACTTGCCGTCCGGGTCGACATAGATCATCGCGCCGTTGACCTGGAACATGGTGATCATCTCCTCGACATCGGGATCGACCACCAAGGTATGGGTCTCGCCCGGCGCCTCGTAGACATAGGAGCCTTCGGTCGCGACCCAGTCATGTTCGAGATAGCGCCACTTGCCCTTCAGCACATAGCCGTGCACCGGCTGGGGATGGCGATGGCGCGAGAGGACGCCGGCGCGGCGCACGCGCAACAGGTTCATCCAGTAGCCGCGCGTCACCGAGAGGCACAAGGGCCGGAACCAGACATTGTCGTCGACCGGCACCCAGACACGCTCGTCCTCGGGGATGACGTTCGGCACGATCAGCTCCGGCGGGGAATCCTTCGGCTGCGGGTGCCGATAGGGGGTCCAGCGCTCTTCGGAGCTGACCTGGACGGGGACCGGGCTGACCGTGTTCATCGTTATTTCCTCCGCTTGAGTTCCTGATTCAGCTGGCTGGGCGGCTGATTCAGGAAACGCGGCCATGCCGCTGGTGTTTCGATCTTTTCTACGTGCTGTCAGACGGCGAGATAGCCGCCGTCGACCGGCAGGACCGCGCCGGTGACGAAGCGGGCGGCGTCAGAGAGCAGGAACAGCACCGCGCCGCCGACATCGCTCGGATCGCCCCAGCGGTTCATCGGCGTACGCGACAGGATCGGCGCGGAGCGCGCCGCATCCTCGACGAGGGGCTTGGTCAGTTCGGTCGCGATCCAGCCCGGCGCGACGGCGTTGACGCGGATGCCGTCCTGCGCCCAGGCGGCAGCGAGCGACTTGGTCAACTGGCCGACGCCGCCCTTCGAGGCCGAATAGCCCGGCGCATAGGCCGAGCCGTGGAAGGTCAGCATCGAGGCGGTGTTGACGATCGCGCCCTTGGCGAGCGCGAGCTTCTCCTTCGCCGCCAGGCACATCCGCATCGTGCCGGTGAGATTGACCTCGATCGTCAGCCGGAAGGCCTCGATCTCGAACTCCTTGCCGCCGCGCTGGATCATGCCGGCGCAGTTGACCAGCGCGTCGATGCGCTCGCAAGCAGCGACGATCGCTGCCACCTGCGCATCACTGGTGACATCGAGCCTGGCATGGCGGATCGCGGCATGGGCGGGCGTGGCCGCGACCTCGTCCTCGGTGAGGCCGGTGGCGAGGACCTGGTAGCCGGCCTGAGCAAGCGCGAGCGCAGTGCCGGCGCCGATACCGCGGGTGCCACCGGTGACGAGGGCGAGGGGGGAGGAGGAGACTGTCATGCCTCCAATCTAAATCGGTTCGCAGAGTTGCCAACTGCGCCGGAGGACGGGGCGCCCTGCGTCCGCGCGATCGGCAGGGTTGCTTGCTCGCTGAGTGTTGCCCAAAAGGCCGGCTTCCCCCTTGGAGCGGAACCCGCTAGGAAGCGCGCGGGCCGGCGGCAGCGGTTATGCTGTTGCCTGCAATCGTTCCAGACTGGCCAGAGCAGGGGTCGTATCACATGAGCAAGATCAAGGTCGCCAACCCGGTCGTCGACATGGACGGCGACGAGATGACCCGCATCATCTGGCAGAAGATCAAGGACACGCTGATCTTCCCCTATCTCGATCTCGAACTCGATTATTACGACCTCTCGGTCGAGAACCGCGACGCGACCGACGATCAGGTCACGATCGACGCCGCCAACGCCACCAAGAAGCACGGCGTCGCAGTGAAGTGCGCCACGATCACGCCCGACGAAGGGCGCGTGAAGGAATTCAACCTCAAGTCGATGTGGAAGTCGCCGAACGGCACGATCCGCAACATCCTCGGCGGCGTGATCTTCCGCGAGCCGATCATCTGCAAGAACGTCCCGCGCCTGGTGCCGGGCTGGACCCAGCCGATCGTCATCGGCCGCCATGCCTATGGCGACCAGTATCGCGCGACCGACTTCAAGTTCCCCGGCAAGGGCACGCTCTCGATCAAGTTCGTCGGCGAGGACGGCAACGTCATCGAGAAGGAGGTCTTCAAGGCTCCCGAGGCCGGCGTCGCCATGGCGATGTACAACCTCGACGACTCGATCCGCGACTTCGCCCGGGCCTCGCTTAACTATGGCCTGCTGCGCAAGTACCCGGTCTATCTCTCGACGAAGAACACCATCCTCAAGACCTATGACGGACGCTTCAAGGACATCTTCGAGGAGACCTACCAGAACGAGTTCAAGGCCGAGTTCGACAAGCTCGGCATCACCTATGAGCACCGTCTGATCGACGACATGGTGGCGTCGGCGATGAAGTGGTCGGGCGGCTATGTCTGGGCCTGCAAGAACTACGATGGCGACGTGCAGTCCGACACGGTGGCGCAGGGCTTCGGCTCGCTCGGCCTGATGACCTCGGTGCTGATGACGCCGGATGGCAAGACCGTCGAGGCCGAAGCCGCCCACGGCACGGTGACCCGCCATTATCGCGAGCACCAGAAGGGCAAGGAGACCTCGACCAACTCGATCGCCTCGATCTTCGCCTGGTCGCGTGGCCTCAGCCACCGCGCCAAGCTCGACGACAACGCCGAGCTCGCCAAGTTCGCCAGCCTGCTCGAGAAGGTCACGGTCGATACCGTCGAGGCCGGCGACATGACCAAGGACCTGGCGCTCTTGGTCGGCCCCGACCAGAAGTTCCTCTCGACCACCGGCTTCCTCGACAAGGTCAGCGAGAACCTGCGCAAGGCGATGGCCGCGTAAGCGGCCCGCGACTTGTCCGCGACACGAAGCCCGGCCGGTCTGGCCGGGCTTTTTTGTGTATGGCCGGTGGCTGGGCAGACGGCCCATGACCGCAATCTCGCCTCGGGATAGCGCTGGGACAGCGCCAGAGCCTGGGCCTGCAAGGTCCAGCGGTTGAACCGTCTCCTAGGGCGTTAGAAGCTTGGCCAGGATCGCGGCGATATCGGCAGGGGTGAAGGGTTTATTGATCCGTGGAGCGGATTGCAGCGCGTCAGTGGCGAGATCAAGGGTGCCGTACCCGGTCACTACGACGAACGGTATACCACGATCGGCGAGCTCCGCGGCGATGGGGGCGCTGCTCGTTCCGGCGAGATTGGCGTCGAGGAGGACGGCATCCATGCGCTCACTAGCGATCGTCGCGATCGCCGCGGGAACCGTCGGCGCCGGGCCCACGACCACATAGCCCAGATCTTCGAGCGTCACGGTGATGTATTCGGCGATCAGATATTCGTCTTCGACGACGAGGATGCGGCGCTCTGCGCCGGGCGATGGATCAGCAGACATCCTACGACTCCTCGCCGGGTGCGATCGCGCTTGTCGCGTTCACTGCATCCTTGAGGGGAAAAGCAATGGTCGCAAGAAGTCCCTCGGGCCGGAAATCGAGGATTGCCTCACCCCGCAGCTCGTGGCGCACGCTTCCCTTGATGAAGCGGGTTCCCTGGCCGACCCGACCAGGCGCAGACACAGCCGGTCCGCCACTTTCCGTCCAGGTAAGTTCAAAGCGCGGGTTACCGCCGTTCGTCTCGATGCGCCAACCAATCGAAACCAAGCCGGCGTCGGTCGACAACGCGCCGTATTTGAGCGCGTTGGTCGCCAGCTCGTGCAGCATCAACGTCAGCGATTGGCTTACGACCGGCTCGAAGTCGACGAGCGGGCCTTCGGCAATCTCGATGCGGCCATTGATCCTGAACGGCTCGAGCGCCTGGCCGACGATGCGACCCAGCGCGACATGCCGAAAGCCGCCCTTCAACGCGATGTCGTGCGCGCGGCCGAGCGCCTGGAGGCGGCCGGTAAAGGCTTTGCCGAATTCCTCGACCGTTCCGCTGCTGCTGAGCGTCTGAGCTGCCAACGACTGAACCACCATGAGCGAATTCTTCACCCGGTGGCTGAGCTCGGCGATAAGCATCTCGCGATGCAGCTCTGCCTGCTTTCGCTCTGTCATATCGTTGAATGCCAGCAAAATAAAATCGGGTCGGTCGCCGTAGCCGAGGATCCGCTGGGCATTCAGCGCCATCCAGCGGCGGCCGATTTGTGGAAAGTCATGTTCCACCCCGAAATCGGCGATCCAGCCCGCCGTCGGCAGCAAGTCACCGAGCAGCTTGCGAAGCGCCGGGATGTCCCATTGGCCGTCGCCCAGCTCGTACACGCGACGTCCCTCGGTCTCCTTCGCGTCGACCTGAAAATATTGGTAGAAGGCCGGATTGGCCGATTGAACGCGCAGACCACCATCCAGCACAATCATCGGGTCATGGACCGTCCGCACGATCGCCTGGGCATAGTCACGCGCCTCGGCGATGTGGGATTGCGATCGTTCCAGTTCGGTTACATCGACGAAACTCGCAACCGCGCCAGCGATACGGTTGTCGCCGGTGCGATAAGGCTGCACGCGAAGCGAATAGGAACGGCCATTATCGGCACGAATCGTCTCTTCGGACATGGCAAGCTTGTCTATCGCCTCGCGCGCTTTGCCGACGAGATCGCCATCGACGAACTTCTGCGCGAGATTGGCGATCGGCCGCCCGATATCGGCATCGATCACGTCGAACAGTCGGCTCACCGCGGGCGTGTACCATTTTATCCGCGTATGTGTGTCGAGGAAAATCGTCGCGATGTCGTTGCCTGACAGCAGATTGCGAAGATCATCGCCGGTCTCGTCGAGCTCGGCCACCTTGTGCTCAAGCTCGGTGTTGACCGCGTTGAGCTCCTCATTGAGCGACTGTAGTTCCTCTTTGGACGATTCAAGCTCCTCATTGGTCGCCTGGAGTTCCTCGTTGACGCTGGTGGCCTCCTCATTTGCGGCCTTCAGCTCCTCATTCGCCGTTTCATATTCCTCGACGATTGCCTGAAGCTCCTCGCGCGCCTCCCTGAGCTCGTCGTCGTAGTCGCGTTCCTGCTCGGGCTTCGCTTTCTTCGTTCTCGAAGCGGCGGGGCGGCTTTCAGGGCCCTTCCGGGCTGGCGAAAAGCTGACAAGTATCAGCCCGTCGCCGTTGCGGCCGCCAAGCGGGCTGGCAGTGACCTCGACCCGGCCGGTTTTGGCGCGAGTTGCCACGGATTTCGCGGCTTCGTTGTCCTCGAGCACCTGCTTCACCGCGCGGCGTATCGCCAATGCCAGTCCATCGCGCGCCATCGCCATCAGATCGAGTGTCGGCGCGCCAGGCGGCTGCGTCAGGTAATCCACGGTCGTTCCGTGAAAATGCTGGATCCGGTAGTGGCGGTCGATGACCACCGAGGCGGGGCCAAAACGATCGGCAAGCGCCTGGACCGTGACGTCGGCGAGCTTTGGTTTGGCGCGCTCGCGTTCCTGCGCCTGAACCGGCGGCCAGATCGGAAGATCGACAGCTTTAGATCCGCCGCTCCTCTGGTAGATGCGCCAACGCTTCGACACGATCGAGAACAGATGATCGCGCTGCCCGACCGATTCAGCGTTGCCAAGAAACAAGTAGCCGCCTTCGCGCAGCGCGAAATGCGCGAGCGACAGGACGCGATTTTGCCCGTCAGCGTCGAGATAGATGAGCAGGTTGCGACAGCTCACGAGGTCCATCTTCGAGTAAGGCGGGTCGACGAGCAGATTTTGCGGCGCAAAGACGACGGTTTCGCGAATCTCGCGCTTGATGCGATAGCTTTCGCCGGTCTTCTCGAAGAACCGATCGAGGCGGTCCGAAGAGAGGCTCTCGACCATGCTGCCGGGATAGACGCCGCGGCGCGCGGCCGCGAGATTGTTGTCGGCAAGATCGGTGGCGAAAATCTTGAGCTGCAGGCCCTTTTCAGCCGTTTCGGCATGCTCGGCCAGCAGCATCGCGATCGTATAGGCTTCCTCGCCCGTCGAGCAGGCGGGAACCCAGGCGCGAATGGCCTGGTCGGGCGCTGCCCGTTGGACAAGCGGCCCGATGACATCGCGGTCGAGTGCATCCCACGCTTCGGGATCGCGGAAGAAGCCGGTGACATTGATCATCATGTCGCGGACGAGCGCCTGCAATTCGGCGGGATCGTCGCGGAGCTTCAGCAAATAGTCATCGAACGAGTCCAGCCCGGCCAGTCCCATCCGCCGGTGCGTCCGCCGCGTCAGCGTCGTGCGCTTGTACTGGCGAAAATCGTGGCCGCTGCGCGCGCGGATGAGCGTCAGCACGTCACCGAAGCTCGATTCCGATGCACCGGCGATCACCTCGGTGGCGTCACCCTCGATGTAGGGGTGCTGCGCGTAGCGCATCAGTGCCGCCGGCATCTCGTCGGGTGTGAGCACGTAGTCGACCGCGCCCGAGGCGATCGCATGCCGCGGCATGCTGTCGAACTTCGCGGTCTCGGGCGTTTGCGCGATGCACATGCCACCCGAGAGCTTGATGTCCTGGATGCCGGCGGAGCCGTTGCTGCCGGCGCCGCTCATCACCACCGCGATCGAACCGGTCTTCCGGTCCTTGGCAAGTGCAGTAAAGAAGTGGTCGATCGGATGGCGCCGGCCGCGCGGCTCGGCCGGCTCCCGGAGCCGCAGTATTCCGTCTTCGATCAAAAGCGTCTGCGCGGGGACGATCACATAGACATGGTTGGCCTGGACCGCCATCCCGTCCTCGACCTCGATGACAGGCATGTCCGTATGTCTGCCGAGCAGCTCGGCAAGCAGGCTTTTTCGCGTGGGCTCGAGGTGCTGGACGATCACGAAACCCATGCCGCTATCGGGCGGCATCGCCTTCAGGAACTCGGTCGCGACCTCGAGGCCACCCGCCGACATGCCGATGCCGACGATCGGGAAGGCGGCGCCGTCGCTCTCGTCAGGGTTCGCGCTCTGGGGATCGGTGGCCGCAGGACGCTGAGTGCCACGCGCCCGGCTTTTACCCGAGACCGTCTTTTTTCGGATGGGAGCCGTATTAGCCATCTCATGTCCCATTTGAGAGGCAAGCCCCAGACCGTTGATATTTATTTTATATCAGGGAGAACTGGATAGAGAAAGGAAGGTTCCGCCGTCAGATGAGCGCCTCGACGTGGCGCGCCGGCATCCCGACCAGGATCGCGCTATTCGACCACGACCTCGCGCCGGGCCAGCACGCGCGGGCCGGTGAGCGGCGCGTCCATCACATAGCGCAATTCGTAGGTGCCGGGCTCGGCCGGGGCCTCCAGCGTGCTCTCGACATTCTCGGCCGGAAAGAAGTTCGGACCTTGCGCCTCGGGCGGTCCATCGGGCTTGACCAGGACGACGCGGTCGCGGTCGCCATTCGGGCCGATGCCGCGCACGGGCAGGGGATTGCCACGCGCGACGCGGACGGGAGCGGCGAGCGTCGCGCTCGGCGCTGTCGTCAGGAGCGGCTGGCGCAGAAGGATGACCGGCTTGCCCTCGCTCTCGCCGAGCAGGCGCAGTTCGAAGGTGCCGACCTCGCCCGGCGCCGGCAGCGACAGCACCGAGACCTGGCCGAGCGGCGCGGCGACGATGGCCGCTTCCGCGGGGTCGGTCGGCCTGCTGATGGCGAGGCGGGCATTGGCCGGGGCGCGGCTGACGAAAGCGGTGGCCATAGCGCCGGCCATCAGCGTGCGGGGGGCCGACAGGCTCGGACCCTGCGGCGGGCGCTGCGGCCGCGGCTGCTGGGCCATGGCGGGGCTGCCTGCGCAGAGAAGCAAGGCCAAGACTGTGCGGCGGAGGATCATCATCCCACGGCGAGCTGGTGGAGGCGGGCGGCCAGCTCCGGCTGGCGCAGCATGAGCAGGCGGAAATCGGCGGGGTCTAGGATGAGGAGCTTGGTCGCGACGGTTGCGCGCGCTGCGATGCCGCCCTCTGCCGGCGCGATCTCACCAAGAACGAGCTCGCCGAAGAAGCAACCCTCGTCGAGCCGCCGGCTGCCATCGGCCGCGATGAGCTCGACCTCGCCGCTGGCGACGAAATAGAGCGAGTGGGCCGGCTCATGCGGGCGGAGCACGGTGCCGCCGCCGCGCACGGTGCGGGCACGCAGCGCATGCATGATCTCGGCGATCTCGGCGGCGTTGAGGCCGCTGAACAGGGGCACGCGTGCGAGCATGCTCCAGGTGACGACGAATTCACGCCGGTGGATCTCCTGGGCGAAGGCGGTGGCGATGATGCCGACCGGCAGCGCCAGCATGACGAGGCCCATCACGGCGGTCAGCGAAGCGACGATCTTGCCGAGCGGGCTGATTGGAAACGCATCGCCGTAGCCGACCGTGGTCAGCGTCACGATCGCCCACCACATCGCGTCGGGAATGGTGCCGAACTTCTCAGGCTGGACGTCGTGCTCGACGAAATGCATCGCGGTCGCCGAGAGCAGCATGGCGCCGATCAGGATGACGACGCAGGCGACGAGCGCCTTTCGCTCGGCATGCAGTGCGGCCCCGAGCGAGGCCATGCCGGGCGAATAGCGGCCGAGCTTGAAGAAGCGCAGCAGGCGGAAGAGCAGCAGGATCTTGAGATCGCCATAGCCGAGCAGGGCGGTATAGAGCGGCACCGTCGCGAGAAAGTCGAGCAAAGCCGGTGGCGACAGCGCATAAGCGCGCCGCGCCGCCCAGTCGCTCTGGTCGCGATAGCGCGCATGCTCGGGCGAGGTCCAGAGCCGAACCGCATATTCGAGCGTGAACAGCACGGCCGAGACGAGCTCGATCCAGTAGAACGCCCGGCCATGGGCAGCGGCGAGGCTCGGCACCGATTCCAGCACCAGCGCCGCGATGTTGACGACGATCAGGGTGACCAGCCCGCCATGGACGAGCCTGGCCGAAAGATCGTCGCCGGCGCCGCGGTCGATGATCAGATGCGCCCGCCGCCGCCAGCTCATGCCAGGCTGCGGGGCGGGCGTCATGATCGTCTCAGCCCATCGCGTCGGCGACGGCGTCGAGCGCGGCCTGCGCCTGCGCGCCGTCGGGGCCACCGGCCTGGGCCATGTCGCGACGGCCGCCGCCGCCCTTGCCGCCGAGGCGCTCCGACGCTGCGCGCACCAAAGCGACCGCATCGAAACGCTCGGTCAAATCGGGCGTGACGCCGACGACGACGCCGGCCTTGCCGTCCTCGGCGACGCCGACGATGGCGACGACGCCGGAGCCGACGCGGGTCTTGGCCTCATCGACCAGGCTCTTCAGGTCCTTCATCTCGACGCCGGTGACGGCGCGCGCCAGCAGCCTGGCACCGGCGACCTCGCGGATCGGATCGCTCGCTTCGCCGCCGCCACCCATGGCGAGCTTTTTGCGCGCTTCGCTGAGCTCGCGTTCGAGCTTGCGGCGCTCCTCGACCAGTGTCGCGACGCGCGCCGGGAGTTCGGCGATCGGTGCCTTCAGCAGCCCGGCCATCTCGTCGAGCGCGACGCTCTCCTCGCGCAGGTGACGGCGCGCCGCCTCGCCGGTGAGCGCCTCGAGCCGACGCACACCGGCTGCGACGCCGGCCTCGGACAGGACAGTGACCAGACCGATATCGCCGGTGCGGCTGGCATGGGTGCCGCCGCAGAGCTCGACCGAGAAGGTTTTTGGCGTGTTGGAGTCACGGTCGGTGCCCATCGACACCACGCGGACCTCGTCGCCATATTTCTCGCCGAACAGCGCCCGTGCGCCCGAAGCGATGGCGTCGTCGACCGACATCAGCTTGGTGACGATGGGCTCGTTCTGCAGCACCAGCCGGTTCGCCATCTCCTCGACCCTGGCCAATTCCTCGCGCGAGATCGGCTTGGGATGGCTGAAGTCGAAGCGCAGGCGTTCGGGCTGCACCAGCGAGCCCTTCTGCGCGACATGGTCGCCGAGCACGCGCCGCAGCGCCTCGTGCAGCAGATGGGTCGCTGAATGGTTGGCGCGGATGCCGCCGCGCCGGCCATGCTCAACCGTCAGCTCGGCCGGCTTGCCGATCCCGATCTCGCCGGAGACGACCTTGACCTGATGGGCGAAGACATCGCCGAGCTTCTTCAGGACATCGGTCACCTCGGCCTTGAAGCCGTTGCCGACAAGGCTGCCGGTATCGCCGACCTGACCGCCGGATTCGGCATAGAACGGCGTCTGGTTGAGGATGACGATGCCGCTCTCGCCTTCCTTCAGCGTCGTGACCTCGGCATTGCCCTTGACCAGAGCGGTGACCACGCCCTCGGCGCTCTCGGTATCGTAGCCGAGGAACTCGGTTGCGCCGACGCGCTCGCGCAGCGGGAACCAGAGCGTCTCGGTCGCGGCCTCGCCGGTGCCGGCCCAGGCAGCGCGCGCCTTGGCCTTCTGCTGCGCCATCGCCGCGTCGAAGCCCTCGATGTCGACGCCGACACCGCGGGCGCGCAAAGCATCCTGGGTCAGGTCGAGCGGGAAGCCATAGGTGTCGTAGAGGGTGAAGGCGACGTCGCCTTTCAGCTTGTCGCCGGAACCCAGCGCCTGCGTTTCCTGGTCGAGGATCGACAGGCCGCGCGCCAGCGTGGTGCGGAAGCGGCTCTCCTCGAGCTTCAGCGTTTCGCTGATCAGCGCCTCGGCCCGGATCAGCTCGGGATAGGCCTGGCCCATCTCGCGCACCAGCGCCGGCACCAGCCTGTGCATCAGCGGGTCCTTGGCGCCGAGCAGCTGCGCATGGCGCATGCCGCGGCGCATGATCCGGCGCAGCACATAGCCGCGGCCCTCGTTCGAGGGCAGCACGCCGTCGGCGATCAGGAAGGCGGAGCAGCGCAGATGGTCGGCGATGACGCGATGGCTCGCGCTCATCGGCCCGTCCGAGGGGACGTTGGTGAGATCGGCGATGGTGCGGATCAGCGTCGCGAACAGGTCGATCGAATAGTT
This sequence comes from Allobosea sp. Tri-44, assembly GCF_004123845.1. GTDB lineage: Bacteria > Pseudomonadota > Alphaproteobacteria > Rhizobiales > Beijerinckiaceae > Allobosea. The sequence continues at coordinate 69,909 of NZ_NBDP01000003.1, forward strand.
ATCATGCGTGCCCTGGAGCACGGCGGCGACGCGCTCCAACCCCATGCCGGTATCGATCGAGGGGCGGGGCAGGTTGGTGCGAATGCCACCCGCCGCTTCCTCGTACTGCATGAACACGAGATTCCAGATCTCGATGAAGCGGTCGCCATCCTCGTCGGGCGAGCCCGGAGGGCCGCCGGGGATGTGGTCGCCATGGTCGTAGAAGATCTCGGAGCACGGGCCGCAGGGGCCGATGTCGCCCATGCGCCAGAAATTGTCGGAGGTCGCGATCCGGATGATGCGCGAATCCGGCAGGCCGGCGATCTTCTTCCAGAGCGTGTACGCCTCGTCGTCTTCGGAGTAGACCGTGACGGTCAGCTTTTCCTTGGGCAGTCCGAATTCGCGCGTGACCAGGGTCCAGGCATGGGTGATCGCCTGTTCCTTGAAATAGTCGCCGAAGGAGAAGTTCCCCAGCATCTCGAAGAAGGTGTGGTGGCGGGCGGTGTAGCCGACATTGTCGAGATCGTTGTGCTTGCCGCCGGCGCGGACGCATTTCTGCGCCGTGGTGGCGCGCGCGTAAGGGCGCTTCTCCTGGCCGGTGAAGACGTTCTTGAACTGCACCATGCCGGAATTGGCGAACATCAAGGTCGGGTCGTTGCGCGGCACGAGCGGGCTCGACGGCACCACCTCATGGCCGTTCGCCTTGAAGTAATCGAGGAAGGTCGACCTGATCTCGTTGACGCCGCTCATCGCAATCTTGGCTCTGCTCATGCTGGGGCCGGCTGGCCCGGCGCAGTGGTTCTAGTCAGCGCATGTGCGCCTGTCCAGAAAGCGCCAGCAAGGACACAGTCCCGGCAAGAAGCTGACCACAAAACGGAAACGGGCGGCCTTGAGGCCGCCCGTCGACTTAATGACTCTGCGCCTTGGTTTGAAGGCTCAGGCCTCGCCCTCGTCGAGGTCCTCGGCGGTCGGATCGGCGTTCTCCAGGATGCGCTCGGCGACCAGACCGGAATTCTGGCGGATGGTCGTTTCGATCTTGGCGGCGACGTCCGGATTGGCCTTGAGGAAGGTCTTGGCGTTCTCGCGGCCCTGGCCGAGGCGCTGACTGTCGAAGGAGAACCAGGCGCCGGATTTCTCGACGATGCCGGCCTTGACGCCGAGATCGACCAGTTCACCCGCTTTCGAGATGCCCTCGCCGAACATGATGTCGAACTCGACCTGCTTGAAGGGCGGCGCGACCTTGTTCTTGACGACCTTGACGCGGACCTGGTTGCCGGTCGCCTCGTCGCGCTCCTTCAGCGTCGAGACGCGGCGGATGTCGAGGCGCACCGAGGCGTAGAATTTCAGCGCATTGCCGCCGGTGGTGGTCTCAGGGCTGCCGTACATCACACCGATCTTCATGCGGATCTGGTTGATGAAGATGACCATGCAGTTCGAGCGCGAGATCGAAGCAGTGAGCTTGCGCAGCGCCTGGCTCATCAGGCGCGCCTGCAGGCCGGGCTGGTTGTCGCCCATTTCGCCTTCGATCTCGGCGCGCGGCGTCAGTGCCGCGACGGAGTCGATGACCAGCACGTCGATGGCGCCGGAGCGGACCAGCGTGTCGGTAATTTCGAGCGCCTGCTCACCGGTGTCGGGCTGGGAGATCAGCAGATCGTCGAGATTGACGCCGAGCTTACGGGCATAGACCGGGTCGAGCGCATGCTCGGCGTCGACGAAGGCGCAGACGCCGCCCTTCTTCTGCGCTTCCGCGATGGTGTGGAGCGCGAGCGTGGTCTTGCCGGAGGATTCAGGCCCATAGATCTCAACGACACGACCACGGGGCAGGCCGCCGACGCCGAGCGCGATATCGAGGCCGAGCGAACCGGTCGAGACCGTCTCGATCTCGATCGCCTGCTGGTTCTTGCCCAGGCGCATGATCGAGCCCTTGCCGAAAGCCCGTTCGATCTGCGAGAGCGCCGCGTCGAGCGCCTTGGCCTTGTCCATCGAAGAGCCTTCCACGAGCCTGAGATTCGCCTGATTCACGACGTGCGCTCCTTATGGCAGGGGCGCGACCACATCTCAATCCGCGCCATGGGAACGACTATGGTCATGGTTTGTTCTCTCTCGCAAGTTCTTTTTTTGTTCTCATTGGGGTGTAGTGGAAATTGTAGGAGTCGGCCGGTCGACGGCCGCGTTCCGGCTTGTCCTTCGAGCCGTTGCGTCAGGTGCACACCCATTCGCGCACTGCGCACCGCGTGCCTGTCCGCTCGCAAGCCTGCACGGCCTGATCCTCGGCCTGCTGGCGCGTCGGCGCAGCCCTTGCACTCCAGGGCGTGACGCGGTCGCTCTTGTCCTCGGCGACGGCGAGCGCGCCGCAGTGATGGTAGGGGAAGCCGGTGCGGTCATCATCGTCCCAATGGCGATGATTGCGGAAGACGCTTACGACGACGCATTCGTCGCCCCCAGCCCGCCGGCAATGCGCGAGAGCCAGATCCGCCGCCTCTTGCCGCTTGTCGGCGCCCCAGAAGAAGCCGTGCTTCTGGTTCGTGCTCGAATAGGCGATCGCCGCCCAGATGCCGCTTTCCTTTGACGCGGGCGGCCCCTTGACCGGCCTGGTCTGCAGATCGGCTGCGCCGAGCTGGATCGAGCAAGCGAAAAGCACGGCGATCGCCGCAATGGCAGAGCGGAGTGTCATCTTGGCTCCTTATTGTCGGGCGGCCGAGGCTACGGAAACGACGACGCAGCCACTCGCCGTCGGGAGAAGCAGGGCGTTTCCGCCATTATTGGCGAGGGCGTAGACGGCGATCTGTCCGAGGTTATTGGCGAGTTTGCTGCCTTGCGGGAGAACGGCCGGAATCTCGCCGCATGGGGCGGAGAAGGGCGCTACCCGGACCATGGTGCCTTCGCAGGTCGATTGCGTCGGCGCGGCGAAAACGACGCCGGCGGCAGGTCCGCTATAGTTCTGGGCTGTGTAGCTCATGCCGACCAGGGCCTGCACGGCATGACGATCGGCAGCTTCGCTGTTCCACGACGACTGGACGTCGTATTTCGCGCCATTCGTCAGCAATTCACCGAGGACGGGGAACACGGTGGAGCAGTTCTTCAGGCCCGCCTGCCTGGCGTGTTGCAGGAAGGGCGTTTCGGGGCGAGATCGGTCGGCCTTGTTCGTTTCCGCGATCGCCGGTTGCGAGACGAGGTTGCGGATCGTGGCATAATTCATCGAGCCGTAGGCGAGTCCGCCCAGGACAACGATGCCGATGGCGGAATAGGTCGCGATCCGGGTCCAGCTGCGTTTGGACGCGGCGCCGTCGTCGACATGGCCTGGCCGGGCCGAATGGCCCTGCTGCCGCGACATGATCCGATCATGGATGGATTGCTGGTTCATCGGCCTCGCCTGTTCATCTGATCGCCTCGACCGCTTTCGAGAGCCCTTTGAAGGTGGCGGCCAGCGTCACGGTCTTGCCGCCGGTCGTCTCATAGGAGACCTCCGGGGTCGCGCTCCTGGAAATCTGCTCGCGCAGGACCGGTCCGACGGGAAGCATTCCGACGCAGACCGTGGCGTTGCAGCCGTCGAGCTGGACCTTGACCGGATTGGTCTGGCCCGGAAGCCTCAGCGATATCGGTCCGGGGTATTTCGCATCCGGCGCGGTGCGCAGGATCATATAGGGCTTGCCGTCCTTCGAGGCCGCGAGCGACCAGCTGAAGGCCAGGCGGCCGGCCGAATCTTCGATGGTCTGGGTCACGTTGCAGACCTTCTGCCGCGCCTGCAGGTTTTCGTCGCAGATCAGCGTCCAGTTTTCGAAGGGATGGGTGATCCGCCGATAGCCGCCCAGCTTCGCGTTGGGAGGCAATGCCACGTCGGAGGGCTTGATCCTGTAATCGGAACCGGCCGGCGCCTGTCCGGCCGCGTTCTGGCCGGACAGGAGCAAGCAAGCCATGGCCATGGACACGGCTGATGCGGCTCGCTTGTCAGTCATGCCGGCCTCAGTTCAGCGTGACGCTGACACCGGCGCCGACACCCCATTCGCCACCGCTGGTCGCGCCGGTCAGGTTGGCACGGACGCGGCCGTTTTCGCTGGTGTAGCCGGCGCCGAAGGCGAACGCGCCCTCGTTTCGCCAGACGCCGCCACCGGCCGCCACGCTGAGCTTGCCGGGACGATCGTCGAAGCGGAGCGACGCGGCGGCAAGCCCGACCGCAGCGGCTTGCCTCGCCTCCTGGCGAGCTGCGCGAATTTCCTGGTTCAGCTGTCCGAACTTCTGGTCGGTATAGGCCCTGCCGGCATCGACGATGTTTGCGATCTGGCTGTCCGTGTAGGCCTTGGCCTCGGTAATGCCCCGGTTGAGCTGGTTGACGTTGACGGCGTCGGTCCCTCTCACGCCTTCGGCGACGTTGGAGATGACGACCGGCGCATTGGGGTCGCCGCCCTGCAGGGTCAGGCTGTTCTTCTTGCTGCCATCCACGTTGAGGTCATAGAAGACGGCGCTGTTGGTGATCGCGCCGATCCCGCCTGCCAGGCTTTCCAGCGCCACGTTGGTCGCATAGAGCTGCGAGCCGTTGATCGCATCGGTGCTGGCCGCCGAGATGCGTCCGGCGGCGACGTTCGTCAGCGTCCTCTCCGAGCCGACATTGCCGATGCTCACGGTGCCCACTGGGGCGGCGCCCGCGAAGTTGTAGACCGTGCCGCGGATCGTGGTGCTGGCGGTCCCGACGGCTGCGTCCGTCGCGGAGCCGGCGCCGAGCGCGACGCTGCCGGCGTGGTTAGCCGTGGCGCCGGGGCCGAGGGCGAGCGCTTGGATGCCGTTCGCGGTCGAGTTGGTGCCGAGCGCGACTCCGTCCGCCAGATTGACCGTCGCGTTCTGGCCGATGGCGATGCCGCCGGGCGCGGTCATCTGCACGATGGCGCCGTTGCCCATGCCGATGCCGTTGTCGCCATTGACCGTTGTGCGCGGGCCGACCGCCACCGAGTCGACACCGACCGCCAACGAGTCCGAAGCGGTCGAGTTGGCGTGGAAGTACTGGATCGGCGTCACCGAGAAGGAGCTCATGGCGCCCTTCAACTGCCGAAGCGTGACGGCGTCCTGGTCCAGCGTTCCGTCAGCCACGTTGGTGATCTGGCGGAAGGATGTGGCATTGCCCACCGAAACGGCGCCAAGCAACGTCTTGTCGGTGGTATTGTAGGGGATGAGATTGGTTCCCACCGTAATCGTGCCGGACGCCGGCGCCAAAGCACGATCGGCGATCGAGCCCGAGCCGAGCGCGATGCCGCCCAGGACGGTGGCCTGGCTGTCGCGGCCGAGCGCCAGCGAATTGTCGGCGGCGGCGGTCGCCTGGTAGCCGACGGCCGTGGCCGCGATCCCCTGGGCGAAGGAATCGGTGATCGCAAGGGTCCGGTCGTTGGTGCGCACATAGCGGATGCCGTCGCCATTGGCGTCGGTGTAGGCGGTCGAGACATTGCCGGCGATATTGTTGACCGTCGTGCCGAGCGTGGCGAGGTTGGTCGTGTTCACCGTGACCTGCTGGTTGGTCGCAAAGAGCTGCGAGCCGTTCACCGCGTCGGTCGATGAGGCCGTGAGCTGGCCTGCCGCGACGTTCTGGATCTGGCGCTCGGCGCCGGCCGAGCCGACCGAGAAGGCGCCGATCGGCGCCGTGCCCGCGAAGCTGTAGGCCGTGCCGCCGATCGTCGCGCCCGCCACCGCCGTCGTCGTGCCCGACACCGAATTGAGGCCGATCGCGACGTCGCCGGTGTTGTTGGCCACTGCATTCGGGCCGATGGCGACGGAATCCGTCCCCAGGGCCTGCGAATCCGGCAGGATCGAGTTGGCGTGGAAATACTTGATGCCGGCGCCGGTGGTGATGTTGTTGACGGTGATGCCGATGGCGTCGACCGCCTGGTTGGTCGCGAAGAGCTGCGAGCCGTTGATCGCGTCGGTCGAGCCGCTGTTGATCCGGCCCGCCGCGACATTGGTGATCGTGCGCTCGGCCCCCGCCGCGCCGACGCTCACCGTGGAGGTCGGGCCCGTGCCGGCGAAATTGTAGGTCGTGCCGTTGATGACGGCGTTCGGGGTGCCCACCGCAACCGCGGTCGCCGAACCTGAGCCCAGGGCGACGTCGCGGGCATTGTTGGCGACGGCAGCGTCACCGAAGGCGACCGCGCCCGCGGCGCCCGCCCGGCTGAAGTTGCCGAGCGCCACCGAGCCCTGGCCGATCGCGACGTTGTTGTTGCCGATGGCGACCGCGCCATTGGCCTGGTTGGCCGCCGTGGCGCTCGCCGTGCCGTCGGCATTGGCGATGTTGTTGGCGCCGCCGGTGAAGGCGCCGGTGCCGCTGGCGAAGCTCGGGTCGCCGATCGCGACCGCGCCGTCGCCATAGGCGACGTTGCCGGCGCCGATGGCGACAGCCTTGCCTCCGCTTGCGTTTGCGTTGGTGCCGATGGCGACGGCGTCGACGGAGCCCGCAGTGGCCTGGAGACCGACCGCGATGGCGTTGGCTGCGGACGCCGACACGTCCGTGCCGATGCCGATGGCGCTTTGTGCGCTGGCGCCTGCTCCAAAGGTGCGCGAGCCGAGATAGATGGCGTTCAACCCGGATGCGCTCGCCGAAACGCCGACAGCGACGGCATTCGTGCCGCTGGTTACGGCGCCGATGCCGAGCGCGGTGCTGGCGATTCCGCTGGCATTGGCGTTGACGCCGGCAGCGAGAGTATTGGCTCCCGTCGCATTCGCGCCGGATCCGAATGCGGAGGCGTTCTGGCCGCTCGCAATAGCCCCATTGCCGATTGCTGTGGCAAAATCGGCAGTGGCCTGCGTGGCCTGGCCGAGCGCGACGGCGAAACCGCCGGACGAGACCGCATTGGTGCCGATCGCGATGCTGTTGGGTATGGCCGTGTTGGCCTGAACGCCTGCGACCGCGCCGAGGCCGAATGCGATGGACTGATTGCCCCAGGCACTGGCGTTCCTGCCCATCGCCGTGGCGCTCGTGCCCGTCGACCGGCTCTGGCGCCCGATCGCAACGGCGTCGACCTGGGACGCCAATACGTCCGTGCCGATGGCGACGGCGCTCTCTTGAAGCGCGCCCATTCCCGCAGCGGTCCGGTTGCCAAGATTGACGGAGTTGATCGCGGTCGCGGTCGCCTGGAAGCCGATGGCGATGGCATTCTGGTTGCTCGCCGTGGCGCTGTTACCTTGGGCAATCGAATCCAGCCCGGACGCTGTTGCCCCATGCCCGATCGCGGTGGCGCGCAGCCCGGTCGCCCGGGTAACAAAGCCGATCGCCGTCGACTCCAGTCCGTCGGCTCGCGCGTTCAGGCCAAAGGCGGCCGCGCCTGCGGCTGCAACCGAGTTGACGCCAATGGCGCTTGCTGCGTCGCCGGTGGCTTGGGCGTTCCCGCCTATGGCGAGTGCGTTGACGCCGTTTGCGCCTGCGAAGACACCTATGCCTATGGCATTGAGGCCATTGGCACTCATCGCATTGCCGATGGCGATCGAAGCGTTGCCCGTCGCACTGTTATTGGTGCCCAACGCCACGCTGGTCGCGCCATTCGCTTGGGTACCGGCACCGATGGCGACGGAGCTGGCGCCAACCGCCGTGCCGCCGCCAGCCTGATATTGCGCCCGGGCTGGCGAGGAGAGGCCGAGCGCGGCGAGCGCGGCGAGGCCGCCGATCGCGCCGGCCGAACGCAGGCCCCCGCCGGCGCCCAAGGTCCCGAGACCCATGCCCTTGCGACTGACGCCGAGCACGCGGTGGGCCATGCGCAGCACCGCCATCAGCCGGCGGCGCAGCGAGCGGCTGTCGCCGCCTGAAACCCAATTGCCGGTGAAGCCGCCACGGAACCTACCCTGCGCGCGCCCGTCAGTGCAGTCAGTCATCAGCCCACTTGCTCCTTGGCCCCGCTCGAAAGCTCTCGATGTGCCGCATCGGCTTTGGCGTCTGTGTGATCGGTGGTTTCTGGGTGATTGGTTCGGTCGCGCTGTTCCGCCAGCGTCATTGCGATTTTGGTCCCGTGCTCCTCCGCCAGGCCGAAAGCTCTTTCGACCCATGGCTGGCTGGGTTCGGGAACAGCATGCAACGCTGCATGGACGCGCTCGGGCGGCAGCTTCCGCCCGATGACGGCGCTGCAGGCCGTGAAATGAAGAGCCGGGTCGCGCTCGGCATAGAATGGAGAGGTCAGGCCGAGGACGAGGTGAGAGAATAGAAAATCGATTTCCGCCGTGGTTAGCCGGTCAACATATTGACTCTGTATAGCCGTCCATGCCGCGTCGGCCTTAGAGCAAATTAATTCAAATTCAGTAATTGTTTTGCTCATACGTTAAGTCGACCGCCGCGTCAGAAGCCTATTAGAGCTGTTTGATGAGTACCTATGGTTGCGCGCCTAGGTAAAGCACCAATTCTGCCTCTTTGAAGACACGGAATTAGCGCATTGAGCTTGCGGTATGGATTTGCTGAAAAAACTGGCAATCCTTGGAATCTCGCTGAAAAACACGGCAAACGTTAGCCTCTAAGTGCTGTGTCATGCGCTACTTGTTAGGGCGGCATGTCTGAGGCTCATGATTGACGCGTTGTTAGGCGGTCGGACGAGTGCGTGCGCGCGCAGCGCGTTCGGGCCTGCGGTGCTCTGACGTGCGCCGAAATCGCTTCACGAATCAGGCTCTACTCGTCTCCAGCTTTGCCGGAGCGGGATTCGCGCTGTCCGAACGCTCTCAAAGCGTCACAGACGACGCCGGCGAACGCCGTCGCGGCCGGTGACAGGTTGCGGTCGGGCGATCTGCAGCAGGCGAGCACATTCTGCGACAGAAAAGCATCGTCGATCTCGACATGAGTCAGTCGCGCCCGAGCTCCTGCCTGCTCTCGCCCGGTCACGACGCTGACCCCGACTCCGCATTCGACAAGCGAATGGATCAGCTCGAAGGAGTTCGTCTGGACGATCGGATGGATCCGCGCATCGGACCCACCGAAGGCGATATCGAATATCTGTCGTATGAAACCCGGTCCGTCCGGCAGGATGAGATTGTGTCCGCCGAGATCCGACAGCGCGACGGACGCTCGCGCCGCAAGCGGATGGTCGGGTGAGGCGATCATATACATCTTGAGAGAGAGACTCTCCATGTATGACAGCTCCGCGTCCGGAGCGAAATTATAGGCAACGGCAAAATCGATGTCGCCATCCTTCAGGAGCGAAACGAGTCCACGCGTGCTGTCGACTTTGACGCCGAAGGTTATATTCGGATGTAACTTCTGAAATCTTTTGACCGCTTCGGGTAGGATGGTATTTACGACGACATCGTTGAATCCGAGCGTCACATGCCCGCGCCCCAGACCCTGCAGCGCGATGATTTCATCGTTTGCGGTGCGCAGTTCATTGATCGCCGAACGCAGGCGGAACTGCAGGATGCGTCCCGCCTCCGTCAGTTGCAGTCCGGCTCGACCACGCGCCCTTTCGAACAGCTTGACGCCGAGATCGGTCTCGAGGTTGCTGACCTGCCGGTTGATCGCCGACGCTGCGATGTGCAGGGATTCCGCCGCGGCGCGAAAGGAGCCGCGCTCGGCCACCTCGGAGAAGTAGCGCAGCGCGGTCGAGCCCACCAATCTATGAATCACCGGGTGCTCCGATAGCCATGCAACCGCCTGGTTTTCCGTCGAAAAATCACAGGGATTGCGAATCCAGATGGCGGGCAGCCCTCGCCATTCCGTCCATGAGGCGTGATGACGTTAGGTAACTGTCAATCGGTAACGTCGGCGGCCACTCAAATGAGTTAAATCGTTTGAAATTTTTCCTGGCATATGCGCCGGGGACAGCCGCAATGCCAGGATGCTCGCTTTAACGGGGTGGTTGTGGATCCGAGGAGCGAATACGATCGGTCCGAGGAGCGTGAAGCGTGATGCGCAAATCCCTGATCCGCCTGCTTCTCATCCCGCTCGACCTTGTCGTGGGGCTCGTCATCCTGCTCGACGAGCTGGTGCGGCCGCTCTACCGGCCATTGATCGCCTGGTTCGCCTCACTCCGGCTGGTAGCGCGGCTGGAGACGGCGATTGGGCGGCTGCCCCCCTATGGCGCGCTCGTCGCTCTCGCGATTCCCTTCGCCATCGTCGAGCCGCTGAAGCTGCTCGGCCTGCTGTTCCTGGCGCGCGGAGCGTTCATGGCCGGCATCGTCACGACGGCGATCGGCCATCTCGCCGGCTTCCTCTTGGTCGAGCGCGTCTATCATGCCGGGCGGGCGCAGCTCCTCACCATCCCCTGGTTCGCCCGGATCATGGGCTGGATCGATGCGATCCGGCAGGTTGTGATCGGGCGGATCAAGGCGAGCGCTGCCTGGCGACGTGCGGTCTTACTAGGGCAGGCGGCGCGGGAGCGCTTGCGTGGCTGGAGACTCTGGTTCGCGCGCCGGCGCGCCTGACGGAAGAGCCTCAACTTCCGGCTCTGCCTGCCAGGCGGCGGCAAGCCGCTCCAGCTCAATTGTGTAGCAATACAGCGCGAACACGATCGCGAGGAGCAGGCCGGAGCGCCATACCAGGGTGAAGCTGTCGCCGAATTTCGTCAGCTCCGGCAGGTGACGCAGGAAATAGATCGAGGCCAGCGCGCCGCCAACGATCGCGCCGAGACGGGCGGCGAACGCCAGGACATGTCCAAGAGGCAGGCTGCGGAAGCCTTGCGGCACCGGCAGTAGATAAAGCCGCGTCCAGTAACAGAATTGGCCGAGCAGCGCCGCCACACAGACCTGCGCCAGAATCTCGCTCGGCAGTGTCTGCTGCTGGCCGATCCGCTCGACCAGGATGCGGAAGGCGGTGTGGATATGGAAGAGGATCACCAGCGCGCAGAGAGTCTGCACGATCAGCAGCAGCGTGTAGGCGAGGACGGGCCGTTGCGTCATGGGCGCACGATAAATCGCAGCCCGGTGCTGATCAACGCGCTAGCCTCGAAACGAGCCTGCGGCCAGAGCAGCGGCGGCGCGGCCGGCGGCCTCGACATAGGCCGGGTCGCGGTGGACGAGCATGACCGAGAAGGCGCCGTCCATCAGCAGCACGACCTGGCGGGCGAGTTCGTCTGGTGCCGCGACGCCGTGGCTGGCGCACTCGCTGGCGAGCCAGCGCTCGAAGCCGGCCTTGTGGCGCGCGCCGATCTTGATCGCGGGATGGCCGGGCAGGTTGGCGAGCTCGGCGGCGGTGCGCAGGAAGCCGCAGCCCTTCCAGCGTGGATGCCGGGCCGAGCGCGCGAGGTTCTGGAAGATCGCCTCGATCTTCTGCGGCAGCTCGCCTTCGGCCTTGTCGAACCAGCCGGCCATCAGCTTGAGATTGGGCTGGTCGCGCGCCTCCAGATAGGCGGCGACGAGCTCGTCCTTGCTCTCGAAATGATAATAGAGCGTGCGCTTGGTGACACCTGCCTTCTCGGCAACAGCGTCGACGCTGACGGCGCGGATGCCCTCGCCATAGAAGAGCTTGCTGGCGGCCTCGATGATGCGGGTGCGCGTCGGCTTGTCAGGTTCGGCCATGGCCAATGTATACCGTACAGGTAGTATACATCGTCAAGCCTGGAGCGCAGCTTCGACCGGTCGAAACCGGAAGAAGGCCAAGGCGATGCCCGACAATGATCCCGTCCTGATTCACCAGCGCGAGGCGATAGCGACGCTGACGCTGAACCGCCCCGACAAGCTCAACGCGCTGAGCTACGGGCTGATCGACCGCCTGCTCGAAATGCTCGACGCGATCGAGGTCGATCCCTCCATCCGGGCGGTGATCCTGACCGGCGCCGGCGAGCGCGCCTTCTCGGCCGGTGGCGACATCCACGAATTCTCGCAGAGCGTCGCAGCCGGGCCGGAGCAGGCGGTGCGCGATTTCGTCCGTCGTGGCCAGGCGCTGACAGCGCGGCTGGAAGCCTTCGGCAAGCCGGTGATCGCGGCGGTGAACGGGCTCGCCTATGGTGGCGGCTGCGAGATCACCGAGGCGGTGCCGCTCGCCATCGCCAGCGAGCGCGCGATGTTCGCCAAGCCGGAGATCAATCTCGGCATGCCGCCGACCTTTGGCGGGACACAGCGCCTGCCGCGGCTCGCCGGCCGCAAGCGCGCGCTGGAATTGCTCCTGACCGGCGACCCGTTCACGCCGCAGCGGGCGCTCGAGCTGGGGCTAGTCAATGCGGTGGTGCCGCATGAGGAGCTGCTGCCGGCGGCGCATGCGCTGGCGGCGCGCATCCTGCGGCATTCTTCGCTGGCGGCAGCGAGCATTCTCATCGCGGTGACGCGCGGCATCAACACCAGCATCGCCGAAGGATTGCTGATCGAGAGCGAGCAGTTCGCCCGCATCGTGCCGACGGCCGATCTGCGCGAAGGGCTCGACGCCTGGATGGCGCGGCGCCAGCCGGTCTATTCCGGCGACTGGTCGCTGGTTGCCAAAGCCGGCTGAGGGGGTGGGGATGAGCGATCATACGAGCTTCAGCCGCGAGACCTTCGCCGCCTTCCGTGCCGATGACCGGCCGGGCCCGGTGCAAATGCTGAACCTGATCCGGCTCAATGCCGAGGCGCAGTATCCGGCCGGGCTGCATGGCGGCGGTCGCGAGGCCTTCGCGGCCTATGGCCGGATCAGCGCGCCGGTGTTGTCGCGGCTCGGCGGGCGCATCATCTGGCGCGGCGGCTTCGAGCAGATGCTGATCGGCCCGAGGGGCGAGCGCTGGGACATCTGCTTTATCGCCGAATATCCCAGTGTCGAGGCCTTCGCCGCGATGTTCCGCGATCCGATCTATCGTGAGGCGATGGTGCACCGGCAGGCGGCGGTCAGGGACTGCCGGCTGATCCGGCTGGAATCGCGGGAAGCCGGCGTGACCTTCGCGGGATAGGGCAGGGTCGCTCAGTTCTGCTTCAGACGCCCGATCAGGCCATGGATGTCGCCGAGCACGAAGAGGTCGCGGACGAGGCCGCCTTCGAAGGTGAAGGCCGGTGCACCATGCCACCAGACATGGCGGCCTGTTGGTGGCACCCCGAACATTTCGCGACGATGGAAACCGTGGAAGCGCAAGCGTCCGAAGATGCGGTTGCCTTCCTCGACCAGCGCGAGGATGTCGGAGGTGTAGTCGCCGAGCGAGCCGGTGACCCAGTCGACATAACCCGCGAATTCGCGATGGCCGCGCAGGACCGGGCCGAGCGAGCCGCGAAAGGTGAAGTCCTCGTGGAAGATCCGCGGGATCAGCGATTTGTCGGCGTGATCCCACATCTCCTTGTAGAAGACCCTGACGATCTCCTTCTGCGGCGAGAGCGTGACGCCATCGAAGGCGAGTGCGGGTTCGTCCTGCGGCGCGTCCCGTCCCTTCGGCATCTCAGTCATGCTCGGCTCTCCTTCGATGCCGCAAGGTCTGCCAAGTGCGTGCCGAGTGAGACATCAAATGTCGCAAAGCGCCATTGGGCAATCACGCATGCCGGGCTGCGTGGAGACCCCCGTCCGCCTGCGGGCCGCATCTAATCAACCTGCTGCGCGCGGTGGTTCCGCCAGGGCGGGCGCGGCCGTTTTCGAACCGCCGAGCCGGCGCGAGAGCCCCTCCATGGCAAGAAAGATTACCGGGGTGATGAACAGGGTCAGCACCTGCGAGACGATCAGCCCGCCGACCACGGCAAGGCCGAGCGGCTGACGGAGCTCCGCGCTGGCGCCGGCGCCGATCGCGATCGGCAGCGCGCCGAGGATCGCAGCCAGCGTCGTCATGATGATCGGCCGGAAACGACGTAGGCAGGCTTCGCGGATCGCAGTCTCCGGCGGCTCGCCGGCCCGCTGCAGTTCGAGCGCGACATCGATCATCATGATCGCGTTCTTCTTGACGATGCCGATCAGCATCAGGAGCCCGATCACGGCGATGACCGAGAGATCGAGGCCGAAGAGCTTGAGCGTCAGCAGCGCGCCGAGCGCCGCCGCCGGCAGGCCGGTCAGGATGGTCAGCGGGTGGATGAAGCTCTCATAGAGAATGCCGAGCACGATGTAGATCGTCAGCACCGCGCCAGCGATCAGCAGGCCCTGGTTGCCGAGCGACTGCTCGAAGGTCTTGGCGACGCCGGCGAAGCTGGTGCCGATCTGCGGCGGCATATTGAGCCCGGCCTTGATCGCGTCGATGCGCTGGACGGCCTCGCCGAGCGCACGGCCGGCGGGCAGGTTGAAGGACAGCGTGACGGCAGGGAGCTGCCCGAGCTGGTTGACGGTCAGCGGGCCGGCCTTGCGCTCGATGCGGGCGAAGGTGCCGAGCGGGACGAGCGCGCCGGAAGAGGAGCGGAAGCGGACCTGGTCGAGCCGATCGTTCGACCATTGGATGTCGGGATTGAACTCGATGATGACCTGATAGCTGTCGCTGGTGGTGTAGATCGTCGAGATCTGGCGCACGCCGAAGCCGGAATAGAGGCTGGAGCGCAGCACGTCGGCGCTGATGCCGAGCGACTGCGCCTTGGCCCGGTCGACGACGAGGTTGGCAAGCAGGGCCTTGTTCTGCAGGTCGGTGGTGACGTCGACGAAGAGCGGGTCGTGCTGCAGCGCCTCCAGCATCTTGCCCGACCAGTCTGACAGCGCCGCCTGGTCGATCGCCTGCATGACGAACTGGTACTGGCTCTTCGAGGCGCGCGCGCCGATGTTGAGGTTCTGCACCGGTGACATGTAGGTCGCGATGCCGGGGATGGCGGCGAGCTGGCGGCGCAGATCCGCGAGCATCTGCTGCAAGGGCGGGCGCTGGTCCTTCGGCTTCAGCTCGACGAAGAGCCGCCCGGCATTGAGGCTGCTCGACTGGCCGCCGGAACCGATGGTCGAGGCGACATGGGCGACATAGGGCGAGCGCCGGAAGACCTCCTCGACCTTCTGCTGCAGGGCCGACATCGCGTCGAAGGAGATGTCCTGGCGCGCTTCGGTCGCGACCTGGAGCTGGCCGATATCCTCCTGCGGGAAGAAGCCCTTGGGGATGGTCACAACCAGCCAGGCGCTGGCGGCGACGCTGGCGAGGAAGATCATCAGCACGGTGCGACGGTATTTCAGGCTGAGGTCGAGCCCGGCGCGATAGGTGCCGAGCAGGGCGTCGAAGCCGCGTTCGAGGAAGGCGAGCCGGTCCTTGCCGCCGCCGCGGCCGGCCGCACTGGCGCCGAGCCTGGCGCACATCATCGGCGTCAGCGTCAGCGAGACGAAGGCCGAGGCGAGGATGGCGACGGTGACGACCACCGCGAACTCGTTGAAGACGCGCCCGATCACGCCGCCCATCAGCAGCACCGGGATGAATACCGCGACCAGCGAGAGCGAGATCGAGACGATGGTGAAACCGATCTCGCTCGACCCCTTCAGCGCCGCGTCGAAGGCCGAAAGCCCGTCCTCCTCCATATGGCGCACGATGTTTTCCAGCATGACGATCGCATCGTCGACGACGAGGCCGACGGCGAGCGTCAGGCCGAGCAGCGAGATGTTGTCGATCGAGAAGCCGAACAGATACATCGCGCCCAGCGTCGCGATCAGCGAGATCGGCACGGCCACTGCCGGGATCAGCGTCGCGGTGAAGCGGCGCAGGAACAGGAAGATCACCGCGACGACGAGCACCATGGTCAGTCCCAGGGTGAACTGCACGTCCTCGACCGCCTGGCGGATCGAGGCGGAGCGGTCATTGAGCAGGCCGAGCGTGGTCGCCGGCGGCAGCAGCGACTGCATCTGGCCGATCGCGGTCTTGACGCGGTCGACGACCTCGACCGTGTTGGCGTCGGGCTGGCGGAAAACCGCGACGACGAGCGCGCGCGAACCGTCATACCAGCTCGCGAGCTGGAGATTCTCGACCGAGTCGATCACCTTGGCGACGTCGCCGAGCCGGACCGGGCGGCCGTCGCGGGTGGCGATGATGATGTCGGCGAAATGGCCGGCGTCGGCGAGCTGGGTCTGCGCCTCCAGCGTCAACTGCTGCGGGCCGGACTGCATGGTGCCGACCGGGGTGTTGACGTTGGCGGCGGTGATCGCCAGCTGCAATTCGTTGATGCCGATGCCGCGGGCGGCCAGCGCGGTCGGGTCGACCTGGATACGCACCGCATATTTCTGGCTGCCGAAGATCTGGACCTGCGCCACGCCCTCGACGGTGGAGAGCGTCGGCGAAAGCACCTGCTGGACGAAGGCGTCGATCTTGGAGAGGGGCGTGACCTCGCTCTTCAGCGCCAGCAGCAGGATCGGGGCGTCGGCGGGGTTGAATTTGCGGTAGCTCGGCGGCGTCGTCATGTCGACCGGGAGCTGGCGCTGGGTCCGGGCGATCGCGGCCTGGACGTCGGCCGCAGCGGCGTCGATGTCGCGGTCGAGCGCGAACTGGATCGCGATCGAGGTCGTGCCGAGCGCGTTGGTGGTCGCGATCGAGTCGATGCCGGCGATGGTGGCGAATTGCTTGATCAGCGGCGTCGCCACCGAGGTCGCCATGATCTCGGGCGAAGCGCCGGGCAATTGCGCGGAAACGTTGACGACCGGGAATTCAGCCCGGGGCAGCGCTGCGACCGGCAGCGAGCGCCAGGCGAACAGGCCCCCGAGGATGAGCGCGCACGACATCAGGATCGTCGCGACCGGATGGCGGATGCAGAAGGCGGAGACCGACATGGCGCGCCCTCACGGCTTGCTGGTTTGGGGGGCGGCCAGCCTGATCTTGGCGCCCGGCGCCAGCCGCGACTGGCCCTCGGTCACGACCTTCTCGTCCTGCGACAGGCCGGAGGCGATCGCCACGACACCGTTCTCATTGGAGGCGACCTTGACGGGCCTCGCCTCGACCGTGTCGTCGCCCTTGGCGACGTAGACGAACGGGCCCTTCTGCCCCTCCTGCAGGGCGACCGAGGGTACGGTGACGGAGCCGGGCATCATGCCGAGCTGGATGACGACGTCGACATATTGCCCGGGCCAGAGCCGGTGCGGCTCGTTCGTGAACAGCGCCTTCACGCTGACCGTGCCCGAGGGAATGTCGACCGCGGAATCGATGAAGGAGAGATCGCCGGTGGCGAGTTCCTCGCGCGTGCCGGAGGCGAAGGCGGTGACTTTCGCCGGCGTCTGCCCCTTCGCCGCGGCCTGCACCAGGGTCAGGTCGCGCTCGGGCAGGGTGAAGGTGACGCGGATCGGGGCGAGCTGCGTCACCGTCACGAGATTGCTGTTGGCGTCGTTGACGCGCACCGCATTGCCCGGCGTCGCCGTGATTGCGCCGAGCCGGCCCGAGATCGGGGCGGTGATCGTGGTGTAGCCGAGCCGGACGCGGTCGAGCGCCAATGTCGCCTCGTCCGCCTTGACGACGGCCGTGGCGACGGCCTCGTCGGCAGTCGCCTGGTCGAGCGCCTGCTGCGTGCCGGCGCCCTTGTCGACCAGGCTCTTCTGGCGGGCGAGATCGGCGCGCTTTTGCGCCACGGTCGCCTTGTCGCGCTCGACATTGGCCTCGTCGCGGGCCACCTGCGCCTTGAGCTCGCGATCGTCGAGGGTGAAGAGTAGGTCACCCTGCTTGACCTCCTGGCCCTCCTTGACGTGCTGGTCGGCGATGACGCCATCGAGGCGGGATTTGACCGCGACGATCGCGACCGGCTCGGCGAAACCGATCGAGCGGCGCGTCACGGGTACATCGGCGCGGCTGGCGAGCACGGTCGTGACCGGACTCGCCGGCGGATCCGCACGGCGCTCGGCATGCGCTTGTTCCGGGCCGTCCTGCGGCCTGATCACGCGATAGGCGGCGAAGGCGGCGACAGCCAGCAGAAGGGCTATGATCGCGTAACGTTTCATCGAAGGTCCCGGCGCAGCGCTGTCGACGACGAGCCACCTTACAGCCGGCCGCCCGGGAGCGCCTGTCCGCAGCATGAACTCTTGGTAATGCTTGATCGATCGCGGGCTGCCCTGTGCCGTCATTTTGAAGCAGCAAGGCGCCGAGGCCGGTGTTGGGTCAGTTGCCTGATAAGGAGGCAAAACCATTGATCGGATGGGCGCCAATTCTACAAAGCCGGATGCAATTATTTAAGGTGTCGACGTTATAGGCTTGGCGGTCATTGCTTAGAAGGTCGCTCTGCATGAGTGCGCTGTCGCCGAACGAATTCAGATCGTCAATCGATCTCGAAAAGCGCAAATTCCATATGAAGTCCTATTTCGAGAGTAGTTTCTACCGACAGTATCGCGCAGCGAGCATGGCTCTGAACAGCCTGGGACGGAGCCCTCGCGTCCTGTCATTGGGAGCTGGCGGAGCTTTCGTCGAGGAAGTCGTTCAGAAACATCTCGACGCTTCGGTCTTCGTCGTCGATTTCGCCGAAACCCTGAAGATAGAGGGCGAACTCTACGGCAATTTTGCAGGCATGTTCGCCGGCGACATCTCCGCTCCGGAGTGGGTCTCGCCGCTCGATGCCGTCGATGCCGTCTTCTGGTTCGACAATATCGAGCATCTGCGTACGGACCCGACAGGGATCCTGCGCAAGCTGCGTTCAGCTCTCTCGGATACCGGGCAGGTTTTCATAACCACCGATAATTTCGCGCGGCTGAGGAACATCCTGAAGCTGATCTTCAATCGCTCGATCGTCGCCTTGCCTCCCGACCTCTTCGCCGATGTCGATTTCGAGCACGAATACGTCCACCGGCGCGAATATACCCGGCCTGAGCTGGAAACCTGCCTCGCCAATGCAGGTCTGAGGCTCATGGAAGTCGAGATGCTTTGGCAAAGCCCGTCGGAGAGCCTGAAGAAGCTGCCGTTCCGAACCTTCGAATATCTGTTCCCGCGCTTTCGCCCGCATATGCTGATCCGGGCGCAAAAGGCCTAGGCGCCCGGAATCATAACTCGCGCCGCTCAGATCATCGCCGCCTTCACGGTCTCGACGAGCTGCTTCATCGTGAAGGGCTTGGGCAGGAACTGAAACTCCTCGCCCTCCGGCAGATTCTTGCGGAAGGCCTCCTCGGCATAGCCGGAGACGAAGACGACCTTCGTGGCAGGGCTGCGCTTGCGCAACTCGCCGAGCAGCGTCGGGCCGTCCATCTCGGGCATGACGACGTCGGAGATCACGAGGTCGATCTTGCCTTCGTGCTGTATGAACAGCTCGAGCGCCTCGACACCGGACGCGGCCTCGTGGACGGTGTAGCCGCGCGAGACCAGCATGCGGGCGTTGAGAGCCCGCACCGCGTCCTCGTCTTCGACCAGCAGGATCATGCCGGCACCGGTATGATCGGCGGCGACCTTCTTCGGCGCCTCCCTGGCGGCCGCCTCGGCAGCGATGTCCTCCTCGGTCGGGATATAGCGCGGCAGGAAGATGCGGAAATTGGTGCCGCGCCCGACGACGGAGTCGCAGAAGACGAAGCCGCCGGTCTGCTTGACGATGCCATAGACCATTGAGAGGCCAAGGCCCGTGCCCTTGCCGACCTCCTTGGTGGTGAAGAAGGGCTCGAAGATTTTTTCGAGATGCTCCTGCGCGATGCCGGTGCCGCTGTCCTCGACCTCGAGCAGGACGTAGTCGGTGGCGGGCAGGGCCTCGTAGCCGAGCTCGCCAACCTCGGCCGCCGGCACGTTGCGGGTGCGCACCTGCAGCTTGCCGCCGCTCGCCATGGCGTCGCGGGCGTTGACGGCGAGGTTGACCACGACCTGCTCGAGCTGGCCGAGATCGGCCTTGACCGGCCAGAGGTCGCGGCCCTGGCGGACATCGAGCGCGATCTTGTCGGCAACCACGCGCTTCAACATCAGCGAGAGGTCGGAGAGCACGTCACCGAGCGCCAGCACCTGCGGGCGCAGGGTCTGACGGCGCGAGAAGGCGAGCAGCTGCCGGACCAGCGAGGCCGCCCGGTAGGCGTTCTGCTTGATCTGCATGATGTCCGGGAAGGACGGATCGGTCGGCTTGTGGCTGGCGAGCAGGAATTCGGAGGCGTTGATGATGACCTGCAGCACGTTGTTGAAATCGTGCGCGATGCCGCCGGCGAGCTGGCCGACCGCCTGCATCTTGCCGGCCTGGTCCATATTGTCCTTGAGCTTGCGCTCGGCAGTGGTTTCCAGCGCATAGACGATGGCGCGCTCGCCATCGGTGTCCTCGCTGGCCGGAACGGGCGAGAGATAGAGCCTGGCCGAGCGGCCTTCCTCGCCGGTGAGCGCGACGTCGAGCGGGGCGATCTCGCCTTTGCCCGCGAGCGCAGCGTCGAAGGCCTGGGCGAGGGCGCCATTGCCGTTGACCAGCTCCTGGATCGTCGCCGGCTGGGCGCCGCCTTGCGTCAGGCGAGCGAAGGAGGCGTTCGAGCGCAGGATCGCGCCATGGCGGTCGACGGTCGCGATCGCCATCGGCGTCGCGTGGAAGAAGCGGGCAAAGCGCGCCTCGGCATCGGTATGGCGGTCGGCCCCGGCTTCGCCGGCGGCGCGGTTCAGGACCAGCGTGCGCGAGGCGCCGGCGCGTCCGTCCTGGCCGAAGGCGACCTGATGGTGCAGGCGCACCGGCAGGGACTGGCCGTTGCGACGGCGCAGGTCGACGTCGAGCACTTCGATGCGCACATCGCCGGGCTGGCCGCGAATGGCCTGGATCAGCGCCGCGGCATTGGGCGAGGCGATGTCGTCGAGCTGCAGGCCGCCCGAACCGAAGCGGGCGAGGTCGTAGTCGAGCCAGCCTGCCAGCGTGGCGTTGAGATAGGGCACCTCGCTGTCGGCATCGATTGAGAGGAAGCCGGCCGGGGCATGGTCGAGATAGTCGATCGCGTGCTGCAATTCCTGGAACGCGTTCTCCTGGCGCTCGCGCTCGGGGGTTACGTCGGCGACACTCCACAGGCAGGCCGGGCGGCCGGCGCGGGTGATCGGCGAGACGCGCACCCGGTACCAGCCGACGGCACCGCGTTCGTTCAAGGCCGGCTCAAGCCGGATCTCCTCGGAGAGCCGGCGGCCGGCGCGCGCGGCGGTGGCGAGGCGGTAGATCGCCTCGGAAACCTCGGCGCGGCCCTTGAACAGACGCTCGACCGGGGCGATCTCGCTAGCGTTGCGGGCGCCGGCAAAGGCGAGATAGGCCTCGTTGGCGTAAACGATGCGATTATCGCCTTCGGTGACGACGACACCGTCGTCGGCACTGTCGACGATCGCCTTGGTCAGGTCGTTGCGGGCCGAGCGGCCGGCGAACTGGATCAGCCCGATCGCGAAGGCGAACAGGCAGAACACGCCGACGACCGAGAGCAAGGCGAGCAAACCGAGGATCAGCGGCTGCGCCCATTCATTGGCGATGAAGCCGAGCGCGATCGCGGCGCCGACCAGGAGCCCCGCGATCAGCAGGATGATCCCGACATGGCCGGGCCGGTCGGACCGGTCGATCGCGGTCGATGCCGTGCTTGCGCTCATTGCAGCGGGTCCGTTTTCCTTCAGTCGCCCGTCGGTGATAGGCTAGGGCAGGGCGCCAGGATATTGTCGCCTGCCCGGCCAGCGAGTTAGGCGCGCCGGCGCTTCAGGCGCAAGACGTATCCGATGACTTCCGCCACTGCCTGATAGTGTTCGACAGGAATTTCGTCATCGATCTCGACGGTGGCGTAGAGCGCGCGGGCCAGAGGTGGGTTCTCGACGATCGGGATGCTGTGCTCGCCGGCGACCTCGCGGATCTTCAGCGCGATCGCGTCGACGCCCTTGGCGAGGCAGACCGGAGCGCCCTGGCCCTGATCGTAAAGCAGGGCGATCGCATAGTGGGTCGGGTTGGTGATGATCACCGTCGCCTTCGGCACCTGCGCCATCATGCGCGAGCGGGCGCGCTGGGCCCGCAATTGCCGCAGCTTGGCCTTCACCTCGGGATTGCCCTCGGAGTTCTTGTACTCGTCCTTCAGCTCCTGCTTAGTCATGCGCTGGCGCTGGTGCCAGCTGAAGCGCTGGTAGCCGAAATCGCCGATCGCGATGATCGCGAAGATGGCGAGCACGCCGGCCATCAGCTTGATGGTCAAAACGAGGACGGCCGGGAGCAAGGCGCGCACGTCCATCTGGGCGAAGCCCTGCAGGCGGTCGCGCTCGCCCCAGAGCACGATCCAGACGCCGACGCCGACCAGCGCGATCTTGGCGAGGCCCTTGGCGAAATTGACCCAGGCATCCTTGCCGAAGATGCGCTTGAAGCCCGCCATGGGCGAGATCCGATCGAACTTCGGCATCATCGGCTCGGTGGTCCAGAGCGGCTTATGCTGGATCAGGGCGCCGGCAAGCGCAGCGACGAGGATGAAGCCGAGCGGCAGGGCGAGCGCGGCGAAGCCCGTCATCACGCCCTTACTGGTGACATGGAAGAGGGCGGCCGGGTCGTCCGAGACCTGATGGGCGTTCATCAGGAAAGAGCGCAGCGAGAGCGCAGCGTCGCGGGCGGCCGAGCCTGCGGCGATCAGGAGCGCCAGCGTGAAGCCGCAGAGCACGAAGAAGGTGCCGATCTCCTGCGATTTCGCGACATCGCCCTTCTCGATGGCGTCGTCGAGCTTTCGCTGGGTCGGTTCTTCTGTGCGGTCTTCGTTTTCGACGTCACCGGCCATGCCTGCGCCTCCTCACAGACCGATGAACTGGCGCAGGAAGGTGCCGAGATCGTCGAGGAAGACGCCCATCATCACGCCGACCGTGGCGAGGAACACCAGCATGCCGCCGAGGATGGAAGCCGGTACGGCGAGGAAGAAGACCTGCATCTGCGGCATCAGGCGCGCGAGCACGCCGAGGCCGAGATTGAACAGCAAACCGAAGACGATGAAGGGCGCCGAAATCTGCACTGCGAGGGCAAAGCCCTGCGCCATCGCCTTGACCGCGAGCGTCATCACGTCGCCGATCTCCGGAAAGCCACCGGGCGGCAGCAGCCGGTAGCTCTCATGGATGGCTGCGAGCGCCAGGTGATGGAGATCGGCCGCCAGGATCAGCGTGATGCCGAGCATCGACAGGAAGTTGGCGAGCGAGGGGTTCTGCAGGCCGCCTGTCGGGTCGACGGTGACGGCAAAGCCGAGGCCGAGCGTCTGGGCGATGATGAAGCCGGCGGTCTGCAGCGCGCCCATCAAAAGACGAACGGTCGCGCCGATGACGAGCCCGACCAGGATTTCGCTGATCAGCAGCCCGCCGAGACCTGCCGGGTCCTGCGGCATGGTGATCGTGCCGCGTGCCATCGGCAGGATGACGAGGGTGACGAAGAAGGCGAGGGAGAGCCGGCCGCGCGACAGGATGAAGCGTTCGCCGATGCCCGGCATCAGCATCACCAGGGTGCCGACGCGCGCAAAGATCAGCACGAACAGCGCGCTGATCTCGGGCAGGATGGCGATCTGCATCGGGCGGACCCGGCTCCCGCGCCAGTGAGACGTGCCGGCCGGACTCCATGGGAAGGAGGCGCTGGCTGGCGCGAGGCTCATTCGCCCGTGGCGATTCGGACGGCGACCCTGCCCATATAACCCGCCAGGGCGTCGCCCATGAACGGCAAAAACAGCAGCATGGCGGCGAAGACTGCGATGATCTTGGGAACGTAGACCAGGGTCTGCTCCTGGATCTGCGTCAACGCCTGGATCAGCGAGACGACGAGGCCGACGGCGAGCGCGATCAGCATCAGCGGCGCGCCGGCCTTGAGGAAGACGACGATGCCGTCGCGGGCGACGTCGAGGATGGCTGCGGAGGTCATGGGCTCTGATCCGGTCGGCGTTCGGCGGGACAGTGGTCGTCAGACCGGCATCCGCATGATTTCCTCATAGGCGGCGATGACGCGGTCGCGCACCGCCACCAGCGTCTCGATCGCCGCTTCGCTCTCGGCGACCGCGGTGACCACGTCGACGACATTGGAGCGGCCGGCGGCGACATTGCCGGCCTGGATATCGGCCTGACGAGCGCTCTGTGCCGTCGATTCCAGTGCCTTGCCGACGAGGGACGAGAAGTCCGGCAGGCCGGCGCCGGCTCCGTCGAGCCCGCCGACCGAGGCGGGCTTCTTCAGCAGGGCGCTCGTGCCCATACCCTGCATCGAGGCGTAGGCGCCGGCGGCAAAACTCGATGTGGTCATGAGAGTAGCTCCGCTTCAGCCGATCGCGTCAGGCGCGCAGGATGTCGATGGTGCGTTGGATCATCCGGCGCGTGGACGAGATGACGTTGAGGTTGGCCTCGTAGCTGCGCTGGGCCTCGCGCATATCCATCGTCTCGATCAGCGAATTGACGTTGGGCATCTTGACCTGGCCGCTGGCGTCGGCAGCGGGATGGCCGGGGTCGTATTTCGTCTTGAAGTCGCTGCGGTCGCGGTTGACCCGGCCGAGATCGACGACCTGGGCGTCGAGCTCGCGGTCGAGCCTGCCCTGGAAGCTCACGATCTTGCGGCGATAGGGGTCGACGCCGGTGCGCTCGGGCGAGGAATCGGCGTTGGCGAGGTTCTCGGCGATGACGCGCATGCGGCCGGCCTGACCCTTCAGGCCGGATGCGGCGACGGCGAGGCTCTTGAGCAGATCCATGACGTGGCTCCTTAGCGACCCTTGCCGATCGCGATCTTCATCAGCCCGAGGCTCTTGCTGTAGAGCGAGGCCGCGAGCTGGTAGTCTGACTGGTTCTGCGCGACCTTCATCATCTCGTCCTCGAGATTGACGCTGTTGGCGCTCGGCGTCGTCTCGAAGCGCTTGGGGTCACGCGGATCGAAGCCGCCTCGCTGGCCGGAGAGGCCAAGATGCATCGGCGAGGTCTGCAACAGCGTCGTGCCGACGCCGGCCGGGGAGGGCGCGCGCAGGTCATGCGGCTTGAATTTGGGGGTATCGGCATTGGAGACGTTCTCGGCGAGCAGCTTCTGGCGCGCCTGATGCCACTGCATGCGCGTCTTCAGAGCTCCCATCAGGCCAAGGCCATTGTTCGCCATGCTGCCAATCTCCCGTCGGCTCTTGCCGAAGTGGGAAATTATTGCCGAGTGCATGGTTAACGCGCGGTTAACTCCGTCCGATCTGCAGGTTCATGTTAACCATCTGCTAACCATGTTTCTCGAACTGGCGGCGCTTATGGTATAGCCAACTCCGTCTATCCGTCTGATCGCCCTTACAAAGAGCGGTCGGCGGCTGTCGCGTCGCTTCATGAGGCAGACCTTGCAGACTTTGTTTGGCTTCGAACTTTCCTCCGGCCTGCGTTGGATCATCGCCTTCGCAGTAGTGCTGCTTCTGGTCGCGCTGCTCGGCTTCTTCCTGCGGCGGATGAGCGGCGGGCGGCTTAAGTTCAAGGGCCAGGGTGGGGGACGTGCCCGCCAGCCGCGCCTCGGCGTGGTCGATGTCTACGATCTCGACCGGCAGCGCCAGCTGATCCTGGTGCGGCGCGACAATGTCGAGCACCTCGTGATGATCGGCGGCGCTTCCGACGTGGTGGTCGAGACCAATATCGTACGCAGCGGTGGGCGTGTGGCGGTGCCGACGCCGACTGAAGGCCTGGCCGAGCGGCCGCTGGCCTTCGAACCCGAGCAGCGTCCGCATATCGCCGAGGAGCCGCGCCCG
Organism: Allobosea sp. Tri-44; assembly: GCF_004123845.1. GTDB lineage: Bacteria > Pseudomonadota > Alphaproteobacteria > Rhizobiales > Beijerinckiaceae > Allobosea. Next base: position 95,224 of record NZ_NBDP01000003.1, read on the forward strand.
CTGCCGCCTTCGCCGGTGCCGGCCGCGGCCGTTCCGGTCGACCCCGTTCCGCCGCCGCGCCCGCAGCCGCCAGTTGCTCCGGCGGCGCCCGCACGCCCGATAGCCCAGCCTCAGCCGCCACGTCCTGCGCCAGCTCCGATTCCTGCCGCGGTCACCGCGGGGGCTGCCGGCATCAGCGCCGCCCTGACTCGTGATCCGGCTCCAGCCGCCAGCGCCAGCGAGCTCGGCGATATGGCACGCCAGCTCGAAGAGGCCTTGAAGCGACCGTTCTCCGCCGTGCGTCCCGGCTCGGCCGGCCCGCGCACGGAGCCGGGAGCGCCCACACCAACACCTGTCGCGCCGCCGCCGGCGCCTCCCGTGCCGTCGCCTCCCGCGCCGCCGGCTCCGCCCGTCGCCGCTGCCAAGCCGCCGGCTCCGACGCCAGCGCCCGCCCGACCGGCGCTGGATATGGAGGCCGAGCTCGAAATGGCGCTGGGGTTGAAGCCGGCATCGGCCCGCCCTGCTGCAGCAGAGACGCCGCTGGTCGCCCCACCGGTCTTCGCCCCGCCCAAGCCTCCGGCCGCCGAGCCAGTCAAGGCCGAGGAGAAGAAACCCGCCCCGGCAAGGGAGCAGACGCCGCCAGCTCCGGCCGAGCGGCCCAAGCCCGTCAAGTTTGCGCCGGTCTTTGACGACATGCTCGACGACGAGCTGGACTCCGCCAAAACGGATGCGCCCGAGGTGCCGGCCAAGAGCGAGGACAAACCCAGCGAGGACAAGCCGAACGAAGCGAAGCCCGCGGATTCCAAACCCGCTGCGGAAGCCAAGCCTGCTGAAACCAAGCCTGCTGAGGCGAAGGCGGAGACCAAGCCGGCCGAATCGAAGCCGGCGGCCAAGCCCGCTGAGGACGATCCGTTCTCGGTCGATGCGATCGAGGCGGAGTTCGCCCGCTTGCTCGGGCGCGATCCCAAGCCGAAAGGCTGAGCCAGCCTTCCTGGCGCGAAGGGGCCCAGCCTCCCTGGCGCGAAGGGACAAAGAGCCTCCCTGCCGCGAAGGCGGCAGGGGATAGCGACGCAAACCCCCTTCGCCCGCCCCAGAGCCTTGCTCTAGCGTTCCTTCGAGCCCGCGCCTTGATTCGGGCAGGGACGGATGATGGGCAGGCGGACACCCACGGCACGGAGATTGCGCTGGCTGGCGGTGTTCGCCGTCGCGCTGGGTGCGCTCGGAAGCGTCGCCCAGGCCCAGACGCTCTCGCTCGATCTCGGCCAGGGCGGCGTCACCGAGCGGGCGCTGCAGGTGGTCGCCGCGATCACGGTGCTGTCGCTGGCGCCGTCGATCCTGATCATGGTGACCTCGTTCACCCGCATCGCAGTTGTCCTGTCCCTGCTGCGCTCGGCGATCGGCACCCAGACCGCGCCGCCCAATGCCGTGATCATCGGGCTTTCGCTGTTCCTGACCGGCTTCGTGATGGCGCCGACCCTGAAGGAGGCCTATCGCGTCGCCGGCGCGCCTTTGATCGCCGGACAGATGCAGCCGCAGGAGGCGTTCGAGCGCGGCATCGTGCCGTTCCGCGAGTTCATGTTGAAGCATGTGCGCGAGAAGGATCTGGCGCTGTTCATGGAGATGTCGCGCGAGCCCCCGCCCGAGCGTCCCGATCAGGTTCAGATTCAGGTGCTGGTGCCGGCCTTCATGATCTCGGAGCTCAGGCGCGCCTTCGAGATCGGCTTCCTGCTGTTCGTACCCTTCCTGATCATCGACCTTGTGGTCGCCTCGATCCTGATGTCGGTCGGCATGATGATGCTGCCGCCGGTCACGGTGGCGCTGCCGTTCAAGCTGATCTTCTTCGTGCTGGTCGATGGCTGGGGGCTGGTCGCAGGCTCGCTGGTCAAGAGCTATGGCAGCTGAGGCAACCGCTCAGCCCTGACCGGGCTTGGGTCCGGCATTGGCCGCGTCGGCTTCGCCTGCTTTCCGTCTCTCGCGCACGGAGCTGGAATAGGCCGGGTAGCGCTTGCGATATTCCTTGAGGAAGTCGGTCATGGTGTCGGAGCCGGAGGCCGAACGCGCGGCCTCGCGGATATCAGCGGCGTTGGCGCGGCTCGCTCCGGTGACGAAGCCGAACAGCCGCGCATCGGCGCCTTGCGCCATCTTGCCAGCGAATTTGGTGCGCAGGCGGTCGAGCGAGAGCGCCTCGTCCGACATGACATAGCCGATTGCGGCGCGCATCACGTCGCCGCGCTCGCCGTCGCTGAGGGGTGCCTGTCCGCGCCAGCTCTCGCCGAGGATGCGTTCGAGCGCCTCGCCGCCCTCGCGCCAGCGCCGTCCGCTCCAGAGGATGTCGGCGTTGAGCCGATCGACTTCGGGGCCGCTTTCGCCCTCCATCAGGTCGAGCGCCTGATCGGTGCGCGACAGGTCGGAGAGCGCCTTGGCCTCGAGCAGCAGGCGGGCGCGCTTGACGTCGGCCGGGAGCTCGGCGAGCCGGGTCGAGACGATCGCCTGCAAAGCTTCTGCCGGCTTGCCGTTCATCAATCGGATCATGGCGAGCCGCGTCGCCACGGTGGAGCGCGCCGCGCCGGTCAGGCGCCGATCCATCTGGTATTGTAGGATATCGCTGGCCTGGTCGAGCAAATCGAGCTCGACCAGCCGGTCGGCAAGCAGGCGGGTGATCTCGTCGCCGCGCCGGCCGATCGGCAGGAACTCCTTGAAGTCGTAGAACAGCGCCAATGCGTCGAGCCGCGGCAGCTTTTCGAGATTGGGATCGCTGAACAACGCTTCAAAGCGCTGGGCGGTCTCGTCGTGCAGGAGCCGCGTCGCCGGGTGCTCCGGGAAGACCTCGTTGGCGCGCCGCGCCGTCTGGAAGGCGTCGCGCCAGCGCTGCTGCTCGGCATAGAGGCGACCGAGCTCGGCCAGCGTCTCGATCTCGACCTCGCCGCCGCGCCAGATCGCCGAGACCGTCTCCAGTCGGGCGATGGCCTCGTCGACCGGCAGGTCGGTGCGCTTCTCGGCACGGGCAAGCTTGACGGCGCGCAACTGCGCCTCGGCTGCGACCGGCCGGGTTTTCGCCTCGAAGAGCGGGCGGTAGGCGTTGAGCGCAGCCTCCGGCCGGCCGCTGACATCGTCGAGCTTGGCACGCAGCAGCGCCAGCTCTTCGGGGTTCATCAGTTCCTCGGGCATCTCGGCGAGCCGTCCGATCTGCTTCTCCGCCACTGTCGCCTCGCCGGAGGCGAGCGCGGCCCGCGCCATCGCCGGGCGGAACTCGGCCTGGAGATCGACGGGGTAGCGGTCGAGGATGTCTTCCGCCCGGCGGAAGCCGGCGAGGGCCTGACCGTTGCGGCCGAGCCGCTGCTCCGAGAGGGCGCGCCAGAGCCCCGCCTCGGCTTCGTCGCGGACTGGAGCGGCCTCGAAGGCCTTCAGCGCCTCGGCGCTGCGGTGCATGCGGGAGGCGATCACGCCGCGCAGGAAGACCGCGTCGCGGTTGCCGCGCATCGCGGCGTCATCGGCCAGGAGGGCATTCAGCGGTCCGGCTGCTTCCGCCATCATGCCGTTGGCGGCAAGGAAGCGGGCCAGTGCCAGACGGGTTTCGGATTTGCGTCCACGCGAGGCTCCGGCGACCTCGCGCAGCAAGGCTGCCGCGCGATCGCGGACATCGGCAGTGTGCAGGGCGGACCAGGCCTCGCTGTCGAGCAATGGCTGGGTGGCCGCTGCAGCGCTCTTCTTGTCTGCTTCGCTCGGTTTTTCGGCGTCGAGGCTGACGATCAGGCCGTTGCTACGGCCGATCCGCACCTCGTTGGTGTCGGCGCGCACGGCAAGATCATCGGCGACGGCGCTGACCACCACGCCATGGGCGCTTTGCGGCAGCCCGAACTCGACGAAACGATAGGGCTTCGACACGGCCCGCGTCGGTCCCATTGCGGTCGCGACCGCGATCGTCGGGCCGCCCTCACTGTTCTCAAGCCAGTGCACGCCGGTCAGGCCCGGCACCGGCACGTTGACGATGGTCTGGCCGCGCTCGTCGGCGCCGCGGCGCGGGCTGAGCGCGCCGGCCGGCTTGCCGGCCTTGTCGCCGAAGGTCAGGGACCATTGCGCGCCGTCATCGGAGAGCCGCACGATCTGCTGGCGGCGCGTCTTCAGCCTGACGATGGTGACCTTGGTCTCGCGAGTGACGGTGACGTCCTGAACCAGTGCGGGCAGCACGCCCTTGAGCCTGTCCGGGTCGAGCGTGTCGCGCGTGTCGAACACCAACGTGACCCGTCCCGGCTCGGCGAAGGCGGCGGCGCCTGTAGGCCGCGAGAAGCGGAAGTCGATGCGGCCACCATCACCATCGGCGGCGGAGCCGATCTCGACATCCCGGGGCGGTGCGTCAGCGGCGACCGTAGCCACTGGCTTGGGCTGGGCTTGCGGCGTCTCGGCTGTCGGGGCAGGGGACGGCGGTGCCGCGGCTGGCTTTTGCTCTGGCGCCTTGCTCTCCGCCGGCTTGGCTCCGCTTGACGGGGCGGTCTGCAGATCGGCCAGCGACAGCGGGATGGCGGCGCCGGAATGCGGCAGGTCTACGGTCCAGCCCGCCTCGTCGCGGAAGCTGCGAAGCTGGCGATCCTTCGGCACGGTGAAGACGAGCTGCGTCCGATCATCCTCGATCGTCGCCTGCTCGAGTGTGAAGTCGGCCGGCAGCAGACTACGAATCTGCGATGGCGTCACCGTCAGCGCCTGATCGAAGTTCAGGGTCAGCTTGCCGTCGCCCGAGACGGGCGTGAGCATGGTCTCCGGCGGCGTTGAGAACATCAGGCGATCGAGTGTCGGCAGGCGGGCGCTGCGGAAGCCGAGCGGCTTTGGCGGAATAGCCGGAGCGCGGGCGATCTCGCGGGCGCGTGCCTCTGCGAGGCGCAGGCGCTGGGTGAGTTCGGCGAGAATCTCGGGCGGCAGGCCCGGCAATTGGCCGGTCCAATTCTCGGGCAGCAGGTCGACGAAGGCCCGGTCGCCGGCTTCGAGCAGATTGGCGCGGTAGGGGCGGGCGAGCGCAAGGCGCAGGCCGCGGCCGTCGGGGTCGACCCGCACGACCGAAACATAATTCGGCAGGTCGGCGGCGAGCCGGCCGGGCTCGAGCTTCACCGGCTGGCTGAAGCCGATTACGACGACACCGTTCGAGACCCGCACGCGCGTCGTCACCGGTTCGTCGAAGGTGAAGGCAAGGCGGCCGAAGCCGGCGCGCATGGCCTCGCCGCGCAAGGTCGCGGTGGCGGCCGCCACCGGCGCGACGACGCCGGCAGCGAGGCTCAGCGCCGCCAGGCCAATGCCGAAGCTCAGGGACCGCAGGATACGCACGACCGCTACTCAACTCGACGCGATGGCAGAGCGGCGACAGGCCCTCCAACCTGCGCGGAGGCTAGCCCGTCAAGGATAACGGTGGGTTAAGGGGCGATCTCCCGCAGAAGTGTCTCTCTACGTGTGCCCGGCCGCGTATTTCCTCGCGCTGCGGGCGAGGTGCCGCGACAGCGCCCGCGCCGCTGGTGAGAGGCTTCGACCCTTTCTCACGCAGATCTTGAGGCAGGCCTTGCGCAGATTGCGGCCCTGGAGCGGAACAGTGACCAAACGTCCTTCGGACACGTCCCGCCGCGTGGCGCAGCGGGTCAACATGCTGACCCCCATGCCGGCCCGTGCGAAGGAGCGCAGCGACTCGATCGAGTTCGTGACCAGGGCCGGCTTGAGCTCGATACCGGTGGCTGCGGCGATATCGTCGACGAGGCGCCTCAGGCCGAAGGTCCTGTCCGGGAGCGCAAGCTTCATCTCACCGACATCTTCGATCCTCACCGAGTGCCGTTGCGCGACGGCATCGTCCATATGGGCGGCGACGACCAGCGCATCGGCGATCTCGGCGAGCGACAGGACGCTGCGGTGGAGGATCGGGTTGAACGCCACCACCACGTCGGCCTCGTCGTCGAGGAGGCGCTGCACGAGCTGGTCGGAACTCGCGACCATGACCTCGAAGCTCACCGAAGGGTGCGCGGTCGAGAACTCCGTGAGGGCAGGGTAGAGAAAATCGTCGAGCGCGCCTTCGACCGCCCAAACACGCACGTGGCCGCGCTTCATTCCCTGAAGCTCCTCGATGGCGGAACGCGCCGTCTGGACGCTGCCGAGGATGGTGCGAGCCGTCTCGAGAACCGCCGATCCCGCCGTGGTCAACCTCATGCCGCGCGCCCGGCGCTCGAACAGCGCCGTGCCGTACTCCTCCTCGAGAGCGGCGACCTGGCGGCTGATCGCCGACGGGGCGACGCGCAACGCATCCGCCGCTTCACGGACGGAGCCGTGATCGGCGACGAGCGCGAAATACCGGTAGCGGGTGAGCGACATGCTGAGAGCCTTCCGGCGTAAGCGAACCTGTTGGCCCGACAGTAAGAAACCGTTGCCGGATCGGCAACGATCTCTCCGCGATTCCGCTCTGGCTGGGCGATCTTCGCTCCCTTTAGGAATGATCAGAACAATACGGGGAGCCGATCTGATGTATTCGACCCAACCGAGCCAGGACGGCAGCTACAGGTTCATCCCCGCTGTTTTCCAATACTCCGGTGGCGTCGCGGCGCAGCCCGGCTTCAGGATCGAGCGCGCGCAACTGGCGTCCCCGGTCGCGCTGGACCAGGGCCTTGCGATCATCGAGGCGCATCTGAAACGGGTCGGCAGGCCGCTGACCGCGTTCTGCGCCTGCGAACTGCGCTCGCCCGAGCCCTTTTCGGAAGGCGGGTTCGACGCCTTCAACCGGCTCTATGCCTCCCGCCTCGACCAATGGGGCGTCCTGCAGGGAAAGGTGAACCCGGTCGCCCGGACCAACATCTGCCCCGAGCTCGGCAAGCCGGACACCGTATCGCTCCATGCCTTCAGCTATACCGTGCCTGATGCCTCGGTGCGGGCGAGCTTCGTGGTGGCCGGCAGTGGCGAGGCGCCGGAAGGCGGTGCGAGCTACGCTCAAGGAACGATCCGGCCAGGCGACGCTTCCGCCGCCGGCGTGCGTGCCAAGGCCGAATGGGTGATGGGAGAGATGGAGCACCGTCTCGCGGGGCTCGGCTTTAGCTGGGCGGACGCCACGGTCGCCAACATCTACACGGTTCGCGACATCCATCCGCTCCTTGCGGACGTCCTCCTGCCCATCACCAGCCTCGGCCGCGGCCTGACCTGGCACTTCTCGCGGCCTCCGGTGGCTGTCCTCGACTACGAGATGGATGTCAGGGGCCTGCCGCGAGAGTTCGTGATCGAGGCGCAGCCCTGACCAGAAACGACCTGGCTGCAGGTGTTGCCGGAACGGGAACGCAGTGCAGCCGGCCACAGCTTTGACGATCTCATGCTTGGAGAGCCCCGATGTTGCTTGATCGACGTGCGTTGCTCCTGGCGGGATTGACCGCCCCGGCTCTCGCAAGAGCGCAACTGGCAAGAGCGCAAACCGAGTGGCGAGCGACGAGGCCACTGCGGCTGATCCTCCCGTTCACGGCCGGGACGTCGATGGATCCGGTCGCGCGGCTGGCCCAGGAGAGCCTGAAGGACACGCTCGGCCAGACCGTTGTCGTCGAGAACATCGCCGGCGCCGCCACCGTCATCGCCGGGGCCGAGACGCTGAAGTCCCCGGCCGACGGGCACACCATGCTGATGATCGCCAACAGTTTTGCGGCGAACATCACGCTGCGGGCACGGACCGCGGACTGGCAGCGCGCCTTCGCTCCGGTGGTGCAGGCGACTGTGGTGCCCCATGTTCTCGTGGTCGCGCCGTCGCTGAAGACGGACTGGGCGGGCTTCATCAAGCGCCTGCGCGAGAGCGGCGACTCGATGACTTACGGGAGCCCCGGGATCGGGACCTCGCCGCATCTCGGCTCCGAGCACTTCCTGCGCCTGATCGGCGGCAAGGCGGTCCATGCGCCCTATAACGGCACCGCGCAGCTCTTCGTCGACCTGTTCGCCGGCCGGATCGATTTTGCGTTCAGCAACCTTCCGGACGTCGTCCAGGCGATCGAGGAGGGCAAGCTCCTCGCGCTTGCGGTCACCGCCGACAAGCGCGTGCGGGAGCTGCCCAATGTCCCGACCTTCGCCGAACTCGGGCAGCCGGACCTTCTCTCGGACAGCTGGTTCGGCGTCATGGTGCGCCGCGACACGCCGCCGCCGGCCCGCGAGGCGCTGGAGCGCGCCTGGCTTACGGCCCTGACGCGCCCGGATGTGCGCGAGCGCCTCCAGGGCCTGAGCTTCACGGTGCTGGCCCGGCCGGGCGCTGAGTTCGAGACAGTGATCGATCGCTACGTGTCGACCTATGCGACGATCATCAAGGAGAGCGGCATCTCGGTTCAGCAGTGACTACCGACTCCGTGGCCTGATCGCTGCGCGACCTGTCAGCCAAGTCAAACCGGCAGGGTGGTCAGCGTCGCGGCGCGGGCTCGATCGCCTGCAGTTCATTGCCTGCCGGCATGGCGGCCGGAGCGCGTTCGGTGGCGACCACGGGACGCCCGCGCAGCGAGAGCGCGACGGTGAGCCGCTCCGCCGCCTCCGGCGACATCGCGGCGAGCACGTCCGACATCTTGCGCGGGCTCATCTGCTGGACGACGGGAACCAGGATGTCGAGCGCCAGCCGGTCGAAGACGCGGGCGGCGTCTTTCGGCTTCATCGTTTCGTACATGATCACCAGGTTCTTGGCGGCTTGATTGGCCTCGGTCTCCTGCTTGCGCGGGCCTTCGGCCTTCTCTTCCAGTGCCTTGAGATCGTCGACGCGGCCGCCGAGCTTCTTCTCGGCCGAATCGAGCAGCTTCTCGCGCATGTCGAGCTCGCGCATGCGGGCTTCGATCTCCTCGCGGCGCTGGCCGAGCCGTTCGAGCAGGGCTTTCTCCGCCGGCGAGACCGGCTGGGCCGTGCCGTTCATCAGGCCGGCCTTGTTGTTCGGGGCGGCGTCGCGCTTGGCCTGCTCCTCGGGCGGGAGCTTGGGCGCCGGCGGGTCGATCGTGCCGGTGGTCTCGGGATCCATGAAGACGTCGGGCTGATGGGCTTTGGCGATGATCTTGGCCAGCCCCCAGACCTCTTTTTCAGGCTTGGCGGGGAGGGCCTTGGCGCTCGCTGTCGGCACCTTGCTCGGAGGAGGCTCCGCCGACCAGGCAAGCAGCTTCAGCGCCAGGAGACCCATGGCGCCGAGGATGACGGCTGGAATCAGGCGGGGCGACTGGATCACGCAGCCTGGCCTTCGAGCCTGCGGGCGGCGCGGGCGCGGATCGCGGCGGCGGCGTCGGCGGCGCTCGCCATGCGCGAGAGCACCGGCTTCTCGGGCTCGGGCGCGGGCTTGGCCGCGACCATGCTGGCGGCACTGACGATCTGGCCGATGCGCTCCATCACGCCCTGGCCGACCTCGATCTGCTGGGCGAGGTCGGCAGCGTAGCGCTCGGCGGTGCGCAGGCGTTCGCCGAGCGTGCGATCACAGTCGCCGAGCGTCAGCTTCAGGCCGGCGATGGCGCGCTCGGCCGTATCGGTGGCGGAGATCAGCGCGCCGATGGTCTGACGCATGGCGCTCTCATCGGCCTTCAACCGTTCGATGCGCTTGGAGAGCACGAAGCAGGTGATGATGGTGGCGACCAACAGGCAGCCCACCAGCGCATCGGCGATCAGGGTGATGGTCATGGGGCAGGGACTCCCTGGTCAGGACGCCGGATTGAGATGGCTGGTGTCGAAGGCGGCCATGGTCGTCTTCGAGCGTCGCAACGGGCTGACGACCTGGACCGCGATCTTGTCGTCGACGCGCCCGATCCGGCCTTCGCTGACGATGAACTCGCCGCAGCGCAGCGATGCGACGGAGTCGGGGCGTGCATCGAACATCAGCGTGTCACCGATTTCGAGCTTCATCACCCGCTTCAGCGGCATAGTGCATTCGTGCAGCACGCATTTGACCGCGACATCCGCCTGCCAGACCTCGGTCGCGAGATGGTTCTCCCAGATCGGATCGCGCCCGAGCTTCTCACCCATGAAGCTCTCGAGCAGCAATTCCCGGATCGGCTCGATGGTGGCGTAGGGCAGGAGCAGATGGAGCGAGCCGCCGCGGCCCTCCATGTCGAAGCGCAGCTCGACGCGGATGGCGGCGTTGGCCGGCCGGGAGATCGAGACGAAGCGCGGATTGGATTCGATCCGGTCGATCTTGAAGTTCACCGGCGAGAGCGGCTTGAAGGCGGCTTCGGCATCGCCGAGCACGACGCCGATGACGCGGCGTAGCAGGCTCATCTCAATCGAGGTGAAGGGGCGCCCGTCGACCCGCGCCGCCGACTGGCCACGCTTGCCGCCGAGCATGGTGTCGAGCACCGAATAGGTGAGGGCGGACTCGATGGTGACGAGGCCGAAATTGTCCCATTCCTCGGCCTTGAACACGGCGAGCATCGCCGGCAGCGAGATCGAGTTCATATAGTCGCCGAAGCGCACCGAGCGGATGCTTTCCAGCGTCACCTCGACATTGTCGCTGAATAGGTTGCGCAGGCTGGTGGAGAGGAGGCGGACCAGACGCTCGAAGATGATTTCGAGCATCGGCAGGCGTTCATAGGTGACCGAGCCCGAATCGACGATCGCCTGGATGCCGTTGCGGCCGCCCTTGCCGTCGTCTCCGATGGAGAAGCCGAGCATCGTATCGATCTCGTCCTGATTCATCAGGCGATCGATATTGGCTTCCGCTTCGCCACCGTCCTCGTCGACGATGTCGGGCATGGCAGCCCACTCCGCCGCCATGCCTTCCGGCGTCAGCGGCAGTTTGTCCTTGTCCTGGGCTTCGAGGTCGCTGCTGGCCATGTGGGTCTGCTCGGGCGAATGAGGCTGCCGCTATTGCAGCAGCAGTTCCTTGAAGAGGACGGCGTCGACCTTTGCCGGGTAGACGGTGACGTTGACCCGGCGCAGCAGCTCTTCCTTGAGCCGGTACATGCCGGCCGAGCCGTCGAGGTCGGAAGGACGCAGCTCGCGCATGAAGACCTGGAAGGCGTCCTCGACGCGCGGCAGCAGCGGCTTGACCTGGTCCGCGGTCTTGGGATCGGCGATCTCGAGCGCGACCTTGATCTTGACGATCGGCTGGCGATCCTGCTGCGGCCCGGCAGAGATGCCGATCATCATGTCCTTCATCTCGACGAAGGTGATCAGCTTCTTGGCAGCCGCGGCGGTCTGCTCGGCCGTCACCTCCTCGACGGGCTTCTTCTTCATAAGGAAGAACCAGCCACCGCCGAGTACCGCGACGAGCGCCGCGGCGCCGCCGATCATGACGAGCTTCTTCTTGCCGGATTTCGGCGCCGCGTCGGCGCCGCCCTCGGCGGTCTCGTCGTCCTTGCTCGTCTTCTTCGCCATCTCGGCTTGCCCGCCCGGGACGGGCACCGCCGCCGGCCCGTCTCTCTGGCTCCGACCTTGACCAATTACGGTTAACGGCTCGTTAAGCAGGGCAGTTTTTGCCGGGTCGTTTCTGCCGCGCTGGCGAGTTCGTGCCGGTGCAATAAGAGGCGCCCATCAGGTCAATATTTAGCTATATCAATGGCTTGCCAGAATTAACCATGTTGGCATGTCGCTTGCCACCTGATTGGCGTGGCCACCGCGCTGGGGAGCGTCGGGGCGGCCATGGGACAGATCGGGAGCAGGAGCCGTGGAAAACGCGCTTCTCGTCAGCCTGTCGCGCCAGATGGCTCTGGCGCGCGAGCTCGACGTCATCGCCAACAACGTCGCCAATGTCGGCACGAACGGCTTCAAGGCGCGCTCGGCGCGCTTTGCCGAGTACGTCTCGCCGACGGCGCGCGCCGACACCTTCCAGACGCAGGATCGCCGGCTCTCCTATGTCATCGACAAGGGCACGCCGATCGACCTCTCGCTGGGGGCGATCGAGCGCACCGGCAACCCACTCGACGTCGCGGTTCAGGGCGACAACTATCTCGTCGTCCAGACCCCCCAGGGCGAGCGCTACACCCGCGCCGGCTCACTCGATATCAATGGCCGCGGCCAGCTCGTGACCCAGTCCGGCCAGCCGGTCATGGGCGATGGCGGGCCGATTGTCTTCGGTTCGACCGAGAGCAACCCGCGGATCGCCACGGATGGCACGGTCACGTCCGATCAGGGCCAGCGCGGCAAGCTCCGGATCGTCCGCTTCGACAACCCCGCCGCGCTCGCCAGCGATGGCAGCAACCTGTTCTCCTCGACCACCGCTGCGCAGGCCGCAGGCCCACAGGCGCGGCTCGAGACCGGGGCGATCGAGCGCTCCAACGTCAAGGCCGTGGTCGAGATGACGCGGCTGGTCGAGGTCCAGCGCGCCTATCAGACGCTCTCGGCGATGATGGCCAAGACCGACGAACTACGTGCCAAGGCGATCACCCGCCTGGCCGATCAGCAAGCCTGACGCGGAAAGGGAGCAATCCATGCGCGCGCTTTACACTGCCGCCACCGGCATGATGGCCCAGGAACTCAACGTCCAGGTCATCTCGAACAACATCGCGAACGTCCGCACCACCGGCTACAAGCGCCAACGCGTGCATTTCCAGGACCTGCTCTACGAGCACTTTCGCCGCGCCGGCACGCAGACCTCGGACCAGAACACGCAGGTTCCAGCCGGCACCTTCGTCGGCTCGGGCGTCAAGACCGCCTCGACCGGGCGGGTGATGAGCCAGGGCAACCTGACGCCGACGGAGAAGCAGTACGACATCGCGATCCGCGGCGAGGGCTTCTTCCGCATCCAGATGCCGGACGGCCGCACCGCCTATTCGCGTGACGGCTCCTTCGATCTCGACAGCCAAGGTCGGCTGGTGACGCGCGACGGCTACCAGGTCCAGCCGGGCATCACCGTCCCGAACAACGCGACTAGCGTCAACATCAACGCGCAGGGCACGGTCGAGGTCAATCTTCCCGGCCAGACCGCTCCGCAGCAGCTCGGCCAGATCCAGCTCACCCGCTTTATCAACAAGGTTGGCCTCGAATCGATCGGCGACAACCTGTTCATCGAAACGGCTGGCTCCGGCCCGGCGATCGACGGGCTCGGCGGCGAAGAGGGCTTCGGCACGCTGCAGCAGAACTACCTGGAAGAAGGCAACGTCCAGGCGGTGACCGAGCTCTCCTCGCTGATCGCGGCGCAGCGCGCCTACGAGATGAACTCCAAGGTGATCTCGGCCGCTGACCAGATGATGCAGTCGACCACGCAGATCATGCGCTGAGAGGGATGAGCCAGATGATCCGCTCCATTCTCCTGATCGCGACCATGACCGCGATTCCCGCCATGGCGCTGGCCGAAGCGGTGGCTCCGGCCGGCGAGCGTACGCCCGCGGCCGCGCCGGCGGCAGCCTCCAAGCTCAAGCTGAAGACCGACCTCACCCTCTCGCGCGACATTATCGGCTTCGGCGACCTGATCGCCGGTCTGTCGCCGCAGGATGCGGCGCTGCCCGCCTTCAGGGCGCCGGCGCTCGGCGAGACCGGCACGATCCAGGTCAGCCGCATCGTCGAGGCCGCGGTGAAGCACGGCCTCCTGCGCGATGCGCAGGAGCTCGATGGCCAGGGCGTCGCCCAGGTGGTGGTGACCCGGGCGTCGCGCCGGATCACCGGGCTCGATGTCGAGGCCGCCGTGAAGTCGGCATTGCTCGAACGCTTCGGCTTCGACGGGCGCGCCTTCGCGCTGCTGCTCGATGGCGGCGCACCCTCCGTCGTGGTCGAACCGGAATTGACCGGCGACCTCGCCGCGCTCGACCTGAATTACGACGCACGTACCCGCCGTATCACCGGCCGCCTGACCATGCCTGGCAGCGCCGCGACCCGGCTGAAACCGGTGCGCGTCTCGGGCCAGCTGGTCGAGACGACGGAGGCCGTGGTGTCGCTGCGCACGATCGCCCGTGGCGAGACGCTCAAGGCATCCGACGTCACCATCGAGCGCCGGCCGCGCGATGCGCAGTTCAACGATGTGATCGGCGAGGCGAAAGCGGCGGTCGGCAAGGTCGCCAAGCGAATGCTGGTGGCGGGCTCGGTGCTGCGCAGCGGCGATGTCCAGCGCGAGGAGATCGTCGGGCGCGGCGACATCGTCACGATCCTCTACGAGGCGCGCGGCGTCGCGATCAGCATGCGCGGCCGCGCCAACGAGGCCGGTGCGATCGGCGACGTCATCTCGATCACCAATCCACAATCCAAGCGCGTGCTGCAGGGAACCGTCACCGGTCCCGGGCGCGTCAACGTCAGCCCGCAGGGCGGCGGCCAGATCGCCGCTGCCCGCTGAAGGCGATCCCATTGCTCCAGTTGCGGACCATTCCCATGACCCGGACCAACCCTCTTTCCATCCCCGCTGCCCTTGGCCTCAGCCTGATGCTGGGGGCTTGCGGTGCCGCCGACAGGCTCGCCAATGTCGGCCAGGCGCCGGCCCTGTCGCCGATCGAGGACCCGACCGCCGCCAAGGGCTACAAGCCGGTGCAGATGCCGATGCCGCCGATCGAGCACGCCTCCTTCGCGCCGAACTCGCTCTGGCGCACCGGCTCGCGCGCCTTCTTCAAGGACCAGCGCGCCCGCCAGGTCGGCGATCTCGTCACGGTCAAGGTCAAGGTCACCGACCGGGCCCAGCTCGACAACACCACCAAGCGCAGCCGCAAGAACGGCGAAGACCTCGGTGCCGAGAATTTCTTCGGCGCCGAGAGCAAATGGAGCAAGAAGGCCGATCCCAGCTCGCTGCTGAAGCTGGATTCGGATTCGTCGAGCGAGGGCACCGGCTCGGTGCGCCGGGCCGAGCAGCTCGCCACCAATGTCGCTGCCGCCGTCACCCAGACCCTGCCGAACGGCAATCTGGTGATCGAGGGCAAGCAGGAGATCCGGGTGAATTTCGAGGTGCGCGAGCTGATCGTCGCCGGCGTGATCCGGCCGGAGGACATCGAATCCGACAACACGATCGAGTCGGCCAAGATCGCCCAGGCCCGCATCGCCTATGGCGGCCGTGGCCAGATCACCGACGTGCAGCAGCCACGCTATGGCCAGCAGGTGATGGACATCCTGCTGCCGTTCTGAGGCATGTCCCGGAAAAGTGGAAACCGGTTTTCCGAGACAGGACATGCCTGAAAGATAATACCCATCCCGAGTTTCCGGCGCGACGGCAACGCTCCCCACGTTCCATGCCTTCGCGCCGGGCGGCGGTCTCTCCCGAGCCGCCTTTCCTCCCGGCCGCCCGCCACGCTCCCCAGCTATCCACGGCTGGCGGCCAGAAGCCCCGCGCCCTCCCGCGCGGGGCTTTCCTCTTTAGGCGTGAACCGCCGTCAAGCCTCGAGGACAGAGCCGGAAGAGGAGGCGTCGTGGGCCTGCCGCAGCGCGCCGGCCGATCCGCGAACCATGTCGGAGATCTCGAGCAATTGCCTCGCCAGCGGGCTGGTCTTGCGCCAGACCATGCCGATGGTCCGCGAAGGCTCGGGCTGTCCGAAGCGCACGACCGAGACCGATGCCGAGCGCGTCTCGACCGCCACCGCCATTTCCGGGATCAGGGTGACCCCGAGGCCCGCATCGACCATCTGGACCAGCGTCGACAGCGAGCTTGCATCGAGGAGGTCGCGCGGCTGCGCGGTGCGCGGCTTGGTGTTGCAAAAGGAGAGGGCCTGGTCGCGAAAGCAATGGCCCTCTTCCAGCAGCAGCAGCCGCATCTCGCGCAACGCTTCGCGATCGGGCACGGGCTTGCCCTCGTCCTGGCGCGGGCGGACGAGGACGAAGCTTTCGGTGAAGAGGGCGATCTCGGTCAGTGACGGTTCCGATACCGGCAGGGCGACGATCGCCATGTCGAGCCGGCCCTCGTTCAGCTCCTGGACCAGCCTCGGCGTCAGCGTCTCGCGCACGTGCAGGTCGAGGCCGCCATGCAGGCGAGTGAGATCGCCGATGAGGCTCGGCAGCAGATAGGGCGCGACCGTCGGGATCACGCCGATGCGCAGTTTCGCAACGAGCCCGTTCCGTGAGGCGCGCGCGTAGCCCTCCAGCTCGTCGAGGGCGCGCAGGATATCCTTGCCCCGCTGGGCGATCTCCTCGCCGAAGCTGGTCAGGCGCACCTGGCGCCTGTCCCGCTCGAACAGCTCGGCGCCGAGCTCTTCCTCGAGCGTCTTGATCTGCATGGACAGCGCCGGCTGCGAGATGGCGCAGGATTCGGCGGCGCGTCCGAAATGGCCATGCCGTGCCAGCGCCTCCAGATAGCGAAGCTGCTTGAAGGTCAGGTTTGTCATAATCTGAGCTTATCGTCGCGATCAGAAAATCGGAATTAAAATAATGAAATCCTTTTGCTAAGACCCACCCAGCAGCCAGCTGAGCTCGGAGAGTGACATGAACGCGAAGACTGAGGACAGCACGGGCAAATGCCCCGTCGCCCATGGCGGCGGCGCCCGGCAGAACCACGACTGGTGGCCGAACCGGCTGCCTGTCGAGCTGTTGAATCAGCACTCGGCCAAGTCTGACCCTCTGGGCCAGGCTTTCGACTATCGCGAGGCGTTCAAGACGCTCGACTATGAGGCGCTGAAGAACGATCTGCGCAAGCTGATGACCGATTCGCAGGAGTGGTGGCCTGCCGATTTCGGCCATTATGGTCCCCTGTTCATCCGCATGGCCTGGCACAGCGCCGGTACCTATCGCCTCGCCGATGGACGGGGCGGTGGTGGCCGTGGCCAGCAGCGCTTCGCTCCGCTCAACAGCTGGCCGGACAATGTCAGCCTCGACAAGGCGCGCCGCCTGCTCTGGCCAATCAAGCAGAAGCACGGCCAGAAAATATCGTGGGCGGACCTGATGATCCTCGCCGGCAACGTCGCGCTCGAGACGATGGGCTTCCGCACCTTCGGCTTCGCCGCCGGACGCGCCGACACCTGGGAACCGGACCAGGACGTCTACTGGGGCCGTGAGACGGCCTGGCTCGGCGGTGATCTGCGCTATGCCAATGGCTCTGAGGGCGTAAAAAAGCCTGCCGGCGAAGCCGTGCTCGTCTCCGACGACGATGCCGACGGCAAGGTGCATTCGCGCAACCTCGAAAACCCGCTCGCCGCGGCGCAGATGGGCCTGATCTACGTCAATCCAGAAGGTCCGGACGGCAATCCCGACCCGCTGCTGGCCGCAAGGGACATCCGCGACACCTTCGCCCGCATGGCGATGAACGACGAGGAGACCGTCGCTCTCATCGCCGGCGGCCACACCTTCGGCAAGACTCACGGCGCCGGCCCGACCGACAATGTCGGTTCCGATCCCGAGGCCGACGGCCTCGAAGCGCAGGGCCTCGGCTGGCACAACAGCTTCGGCTCCGGCAAGGGCGGGGATACCATCACCAGCGGCCTCGAGGTCACCTGGACCCAGACGCCGGCGCAGTGGAGCAATTTCTTCTTTGAGAACCTCTTCGGCTTCGAATGGGAACTGGAGAAGTCGCCGGCCGGCGCTCATCAGTGGGTCGCCAAGAATTCCGACGCGATCATCCCTGACGCACATGATCGGTCAAAGAAGCGCAAGCCGACGATGCTGACGACCGATCTGTCGCTGCGTGTCGACCCGGCCTATGAGAAAATCTCGCGCCGCTTCCTCGAGAACCCGCAGGCCTTCGCCGAGGCCTTCGCCCGCGCCTGGTTCAAGCTGACCCATCGCGATCTCGGCCCGCGCTCGCGCTATCTCGGCCCGGAAGTGCCGAAGGAAGAGCTGATCTGGCAGGATGTGGTGCCGGCGGTCGACCATCCGCTGGTCAACGCGGTGGACATCGCCGCGCTCAAGGAGAAAATCAGGGGCTCCAGCCTCAGTGTCTCCGAGCTGGTCGGCACCGCCTGGGCCTCCGCCTCGACCTTCCGCGGCGGCGACAAGCGCGGCGGTGCCAATGGCGCGCGCATCCGCCTGGCGCCGCAGAAGGATTGGGAGGTCAACAAACCGGCCGAGCTCGCTAGGGTGATCGAGGTGCTCGACGGCATCCGCCGCCAGTTCAACAAGGAGGCCGACGGCGACCAGAAGATCTCGCTGGCCGACCTCATCGTGCTGGCCGGCAATGTCGGCGTCGAGCAGGCGGCCAAGGCCGCTGGCCACGAGGTGAGCGTGCCGTTCACCCCCGGCCGGACCGACGCCAGGCAGGAGCAGACCGACACCCACTCCTTCGATGTGATGGAGCCGGTCGTCGACGGCTTCCGCAACTACCAGAAGGCCGGGGCCAGGGTGCCGGCCGAGGTGGCGCTGATCGACAAGGCGCAGCTCCTGAGTCTGACCGCGCCCGAGTTGACCGTGCTGATCGGCGGCCTGCGCGCCATCGACATCAACGCCGACGGGACGAAGCACGGCATCCTGACCGACCGGCCGGGCGCGCTGACGAACGACTTCTTCGTAAACCTGCTCGACATGGGCACGCAGTGGAAGGCGGCCTCCGAGGCCAAGGACGTGTTCGCGGGCACCGATCGCAAGACCGGCGCGTCGAAGTGGACCGGCACCCGCACTGACCTCGTTTTCGGCTCGAACTCGATCCTGCGCGCTCTGGCCGAGGTCTATGCCAGCTCGGATGCTCAGGCGAAGTTCGTGAACGACTTCGTCGCGGCCTGGACCAAGGTGATGAACCTCGACCGCTTCGACCTCGCCTGATCCGATGACTTGGCCCGGCCGCCACGCCTCGTGGTGGCCGGGCTGTAATCCTGGTCTTCGATGAAAAAAGGCCCCGCAGCGAAACTGCGGGGCCTTTTTCTTGGAAAGGACGATGTTGTCTACCGCGCCTCAATCGTCGCGGAAGACGCGCTCGTTGCGCTCGTGGCGCTCTTGGGCTTCGAGCGAGAGCGTCGCGATCGGGCGGGCTTCCAGGCGCTTCAGCGAGATCGGTTCGCCGGTCTCCTCGCAATAGCCGTAGGAGCCGTCCTCGATGCGGGCGAGCGCGCTGTCGATCTTGGAGATCAGCTTGCGCTGGCGGTCGCGGGCGCGCAGTTCGATGGCGCGGTCGGTTTCCGAGGAGGCGCGGTCGGCGATGTCCGGATGGTTCTCGCTCTCGCTCTGCAGGGTGACCAGGGTCTCCTTGGCCTCCTTGAGGATCTCCTCCTTCCAGGCGAGCAGCTTGCCGCGAAAGTACTCGCGCTGCCGCTCATTCATGAACGGCTCCTTGTCGGAGGGTTTGTAGTCAGGCTCGAGACTGATCTGCTTCGACATGAGAGGCCTTCTGCATGAACGTCCGCTCGAGGGCCCCGCCGGCTTTGCCGTGTCGAGGCCGCCGATTTGGCGCCCTTATAGCGACTGGTCACATTAGGAACAATCGCTTTCGCGTCGCCATGAACAAGCTGGCAAAGTGCTGGAAAATCAACGCAATCCGATGATCGCCTCGGCGATGTCCGCGGCGAGCGGCCAGGCGATCCTCTGCCGGTAGTGGGTATGGTCGAAATAGTTGTCCGGCCCGCGATTCTCCGGCCGGTCTACGCGCCAGCCAATGAGAGCAGTTTTCGGGCGGCTCTCGACTAGCCTGGCATAGGCATCGCGGCAGGCGGCATCGGCCTGGGCGCCGGCGCTGCCGGGCATGGGCAGGGCAGTGACGAATTGGACGGCCGCACCAATCTGACGGGCACGTCCGGAACCATCATGTAGAGCAACTCATGCAGCGCCGCCTCGACCGGGAAAGTGCGGCCGAAACCGCCCCAGCGCCGGTCAGAACTGGAAGTAGATGAACTCGTAATTGGCGTCGTCGCCGATCTTGAACAGGACCAGCACGAAGAGGATGGCGGTGAGGACGGCGAGCCAGCGCGCCGGGGTCGCCTTGTGCACCGCCGCCCAGGCGGTCGGGCCGATCATCGCGACCGCGATCGCGGGCAGGAAGGCGCGCCATTTGAAGCCGGTGCCGACGGGGCCGAGGCCGAGCATGCCCTTGTAGATTGCGAGCGCCGCGTCGAAGGAGGTGGCGCGGAACAGCACCCAGCAGAAGGCGACAAAAAGGAAGGTCAGCGCCCAGCCGAGCAGCTTCGGCATCGGCAGCCCGGCGCGGCGCCAGAGCACGCCGATGGCGAGCACGACGCCATGCGCCACGCCCCAGGCGACGAAGTTGAGGCCGGCGCCGTGCCAGAGGCCGCCGAGCGCCATGGTGGCGAACAGCGCCCAGAGCTGCAGCGGCAGGCCATGCCGCGAGCCGCCGAGCGGAATGTAGAGATAGTCGCGCAGGAAGCGCGACAGGGTCATGTGCCAGCGCCGCCAGAAATCCTGCAGGCTGGTGGCACGATAGGGCGCGTCGAAATTCTGCGGCAGCACGATGCCGAAGAGCAGGGCCAGGCCCAGCGCCATGTCGGTGTAGCCGGAGAAGTCGAAATAGATCTGGAAGGTGAAGGCGAGGGTGCCTTGCCACGCCTGCGCCATGCTCACCACCTCGCCGGCAGCGGCGGCGGCGAAGACAGGGTTGGCGTATTCGGAGAGCGGGTCGCCGATCAGCACCTTCTTCGCCAGGCCAATCGTCAGCAGCATGATGCCGCGGGCGATGCGCTCGGCGGCGTCGGGTCGGAGGTAAGGTCGCTCGTCGAACTGGTGCATGATCTCGCGCCAGCGCACCAGCGGCCCGGCCAGCACCTGTGGGAAGAAGGCGATGTAGAGCGCATAGCGGACGAGATCGTAGCGCGGCGCCTCGCCCCGGCGCAGATCGGTCAGGTACATCACATGGTGGAAGGTGAAGAAGGAGATGCCGAGCGGCAGCGCGAGATCGAGCTTCGTCGTCGGCAATCCCGGAATAATCGCAGCGAGATCGGCGAAGAAGTTGAAGTATTTGAACAGCGCCAGGATCGCGAGGTTGATCGCGATGGCGAGCGTGATCAGCATCCCGCGCTTGGTCTTCAGGAAGGCTTCAGCGATCAGCCAGTTGAGCAGGATCGAGAAGGCGAGCAAGGGCACGAAGCGCCAGTCCCACCAGCCATAGAAGGCGAAGGAGAACAGGGCCAGCAGCGGCAGCCGCCAGGTCGGCGCGAAGCGCTCGACCAGCCAGTGCAGGGCGAGTGCCAGCGGCAGGAAGCCGAGCAGGAAGGCGAAGGAGTTGAACAGCATCGGGCGGATGAGGGTGGCAGGAGAGGGCCGCCTTAGATGATTATCGTCGCCCTGTCATGGTCGGGACGTCGCACGCCGCCGTCGCCGCTGCCCGTCGCTCAGATGTTGTCGCCGCGTAGCGCCTCGCACACGGCTTCCGTCACCTCTTTCGTCGTCGCCTTGCCGCCGAGGTCTGGCGTGTGCAGGGCAGGGTCGGCGGTGATGCGCTCGACGGCACGCATCAGCCGGGCCGCCGCGGCCTTCTCGCCGAGATGCTCGAGCATCATCGCTCCCGTCCAGAAGGTCGCGACGGGATTCGCGATGCCCTTTCCGGTGATGTCGAAGGCCGAGCCGTGGATCGGCTCGAACATGGACGGGCTCTTGCGCTCGGGATTGAGATTCGCGGTCGGCGCGATGCCGAGCGAGCCGGCGAGCGCCGCGGCGAGGTCGGAGAGGATGTCGGCGTGGAGATTGGTCGCGACGATGGTGTCGAGCGTCTCGGGCTTCAGCGTCATGCGCATGGTCATCGCGTCGACCAGCATCTTGTCCCAGCTGACATCCGGGAAACCTGCCGCGACCTCGGCGGCGATCTCGTCCCACATCACCATGCCATGGCGCTGGGCGTTCGACTTGGTGACCACGGTCAGAAACTTGCGCGGCCGCGAGCGGGCGATCTCGAAGGCGTAGCGGATGATCCGGGTCACGCCCGCGCGCGTGAACATGGCGACATCGGTCGCGACCTCCTCCGGCAGGCCCTTGTGCACGCGGCCACCGACGCCGGAATACTCGCCCTCCGAGTTCTCGCGCACGATCACCCAGTCGAGCTCGGGGCCGGAGACATGGCGCAGCGGGCTCACGATCCCCGGCAGGATGCGGGTCGGCCGGACATTGGCGTACTGGTCGAGCGGCTGGCAGATGGCGAGCCGGAGGCCCCAGAGCGTCAGGTGGTCGGGGATGTCGGGCGCGCCGACGGCGCCGAAATAGATCGCGTCGAAAGCCCGCAACTGGTCCGCCCCGTCGGCCGGCATCATCAGGCCGTGCTTGCGATAATAGTCGGAGCCCCAGTCGAAGGATTCGACGTCGAGGCTAAAGCCGCCATCGCGTTCGGCGCAGACCTCCAGGGCCTGGAGCCCGGCGGCGATGACCTCGGGGCCGATACCGTCTCCGCCGATGGCGGCGATCCTGTGCGTGCGCATATTCTCGTCCGGTGCTTTTGAGCTGCTGTGAGATGCGGCGGCCGGCAGGGCCGAGCGCAGTCTTGGTGGCTACTGTGCCGTCACGCCGGCATTGCGGATGACCGGCACCCATTTGTCGATCTCGCTGCGGACGAGCTCGCCGAGCGCGGCCGGCGTCTGCCCGGCCTCATCGGGGAGTTCGGCGCCGAGATCGAGGAAGCGCTTGCGCGTCGTCTCGTCCTTGAGCGCGGCGCGGGCTGCGGCATTCAGCCGGTCGACGATCTCCTTGGGCGTGCCCCTCGGCGCGAACATCGCGTTCCAGCCGGTGGCCTGGAACTGCGGCAACCCCTGCTCGGCCGAGGTCGGGACATCGGGAATGACCGGGAGCCGGTCCTTGACCGCGACGACGAGGCCCTTGCCTTCCTTGGCCTGCACGGTCGGGACGATGGCCACCGTCTGGTCGCAGACATAATCGACCTGGCCGCCGAGCAGCGCGTTCAGCGCCGGTCCCGAGCCGCGGAAGGGGACGTGCTGCGGCTTGGTGCCGAGCAGCGAGTCGAGGAAGAGGCAGGTCAGATGCGAGGTCGAGCCGACCCCGCCGGAGCCGTAGTTCAGCTTTTCGGCATTGGCCTTGAGATAGGCGACGAACTCGCGGAAATCCTTGACCGGGAGGTCCTTTTTCGCGACCACCAGCATCGGCGTCGAAGCCGAATTCATCACCGGCTCGAAATCGGTGCGCGGGTCGTAGGCGAGCTTGGGATAGAGTCCGACGCTCGCGGCCTGCGTGCCGAGGTTGCCCATCAGCAGCGTGTAGCCGTCGGGCGTCGCCTTGGCGACGCGGGTCGCCCCCGTGGTGCCGCCGGCGCCGGCGACGTTCTCGACCACGACCGACTGGCCGAGCGTGCGGCCCATATGGTCGGCCATCAGCCTGGCGACGATGTCGGTGGTGCCGCCGGCGGCGAAGGGCACGACCAGCGTGATCGGGCGGGTCGGGTACGGCGTCTGCGCTGCCACTGAAGATGTCGCCGCCAGCCCGAGCGCCAGCGCGAACAGGATTCGCTTCATCGGTTCTCTCCCTTAAGTCGGCGCCCTGAGGCGGCGCGTCGATCTGCTCTTCCATTTATCTTCCATGGAAGTTTGCATGGT
This sequence comes from Allobosea sp. Tri-44, assembly GCF_004123845.1. Lineage (GTDB taxonomy): Bacteria > Pseudomonadota > Alphaproteobacteria > Rhizobiales > Beijerinckiaceae > Allobosea. Next base: position 118,449 of record NZ_NBDP01000003.1, read on the forward strand.
TGATCGTCATCGCGAGAAGCCGTGCTGTCAAGCTTCCATTCTTGCTTGCATGGAAATAATCACATGTGCTCAATCGGCTGCTGGAGGGGCCTATGGTCGAGCTTGCGCGTGCCGGGATTGTCGACGCTGGAGCCAAACGGGGCTCCTTGGTCGACGAGGCCTATGCCGCGCTGAAGCAGGCGATTCGCGACACTGATTTTCCACCCGGCTATCAGGGCTCCGAGCAGGAGATCGCGGTTCGGCTCGGCATGAGCCGCACGCCTGTGCACGAGGCGATCATCCGGCTGCAGGAGGACGGGCTGGTCCGCGTCCTGTCCAAGCGCGGCGTGCTGATCTGCCCGCTGGCGCCGCAGGACATCCGGGAGATCTACGAGGTCGTCATCGCGGTGGAATCGATGGCGGCGGAATTGCTGGCGGCCTTGCCGGATGCGGCGCGCGCGACCGTGGCCGATGAGCTGGAAGCGGCGACCGCCGCGATGGATGAGGCACTGGCGCGCGACGACTTGCCTGGCTGGGCCGAGGCCGACGAACTCTTCCATCGCCTGCTGGCCGAGCGCTGCGGCAATGGGCGCTTGCGCCGCATTGCCCAGACGGTGACCGACCAGGCGCATCGGGCGCGCATGCTGACGCTGAAGCTGCGGGCGCGGCCAATCGGTTCGGCGCAGGCGCATCGCCTGATCATCGCAGCCGTGCTGGTCGGCGACGCCGGTGAGGCCCATCGTTGCGCCCGGGCCCACCGCGTTGCCGCGCGCGACGAGATCGTTCCTTTGATCGAGCATATCGGCCTGCGGCAGCTCTGACGGGCTGGCCGCCTTACGCTCCGCTTGCGATGCTGAAGGCGCTCTACGATCTGTCGGATCTGGGTCTAGGTCCTGTCCCCATTGAATGCCGAAGGTTGCGAAGCAGCGCCCGGCGGTGGGGAAACCCAACGCCGGGGTGCGACCAGCTCATTTCGTGACGAACCTGGTCAGCTCCGTCTCGTTCGTGTCGACGACGAACACGGCCAGGATGCGTGCTGGTTCGGTCGCGCTGGCGTTCGCGCTGACGCCATGGAAGGCGCCGGGCTCCTCGACCCAGTTTTCGCCGGCCTTGTAGACCTTCTCCGGCGAACCATTGACGCTGCTGCGCACCGCGCCCTCGAGAACGGTCGCATAGATGAAGGCGGATTTCGCATGAGTGTGGGCCGACGAGGCGCCACCCGGCCCGTATTCGACGAGCACGCTCTTCAAGCTCTTGCCAGGGATATTCGGAATCGGGCGATCGAACACGATCGTCAACTTGGCCGCGGTGGGCTCGGCGGCCGGAGCCGCGGTGATCGCCAGCGCCGTGAAGGCGACGGCCGAGAAAAATCGCGTAAGCATTGCAAACCCTCCTTGCTGGTCAGCTTCTGGCCTGCTGCGCCTTGGACTGGCCGAGCCAGTCCTCGAAGCGGATCGCGCCGATGCGCGCGTTCTCGCCGGGTGTGAGCGAGCGGTCGGAGAGAACGGCGCCGTAGTAGCGCGCGTGGATATCCGGCACGACCTTGCGCGGGTCCTGCGTCGCCCGCAGGAAGCGCCGGGCCAATTCGTCGAGCGGCATCGCTTCGGGACCGGCAACCTCGACCGTGCCGTTGACCGGCGGAGCGAGCGCGACATCGGCCAGCGCCGCCGCGACATCGCTCGATGCCATCGGCTGGATCAGGGCCGGCGACAGGCGAATCTCGTCGCCAATGGTGGCCGACTGGGCGATGGCGCCGACGAACTCGAAGAACTGAGTGGCGCGCAGGATGGAGTAGGAGATGCCGGAGGCCTTGATCAGGTCTTCCTGAGCGACCTTCGCCCGGAAATAACCGTTCTCGGGCAGCCGCTCGCTGCCGACGATCGAGAGGGCGACATGGTGGCGTACGCCGGCGGCGGCTTCCGCGGCGAGCAGATTGCGGCCCGAGGTCTCGAAGAAGTCGAGGACGGCCTTGTCCTCCCAGACGGGCGCGTTCGCCACGTCGACGACGACGTCGGCACCGTCGAGCGCTTCGGCCAGACCTTCGCGGGTGATGGTGTTGACGCCGGTGTTGGGCGCAGCTGCGAGCGCCTCATGGCCGCGCGCTTTGAGGTTCTGCACGAGCTTCGATCCGATGAGGCCGGTGCCGCCGATGACGACGATCTTCATGGGCTTTCTCCGTTTCTCCCGACCGCAACCATTGCCGTCGACATGGCCGGAGAGTGCCGCCGCGCTTGCGGGGAGTCCTTGCGGCGGGCTTGAATTGCTCTTGGGAGAAGCTTGGTTTCTTGTCCAAGTCGGCACCTTGCGGCAGAAGAGCGAGCCAGGGCGCTGTCCGTCTCGGATTGATCTCGATCAGCCGCCTCGGTCAACGCAACGACGGCATTCGGCCAGAGGATGACCGACGTGCAATTCGCGTTTGGAGATTACCTGCTCGACCCCGAGCGCCGGGAGCTGACCCTGCGCGCGCAGGTCGTGACCGTCGGGCCGCAGGTCTTCGACCTCCTGCTGCATCTTATCGGGAATCGCGACCGGGTCGTCAGCAAGGACGAGCTGCTGCAGGCGGTGTGGAGCGGCCGGGTCGTCTCCGAGTCGACGATCACCAGTCACATCAACGCGGTCAGGAAGGCCGTCGGTGATAATGGCAACGAGCAGCGCCTGGTCCGGACGATCGCCCGCAAGGGGTTCCGCTTCGTCGGCGAAGTCGAGCAGGCCGGGCAAGCGCGACAGCCGGTTGGGCCGGGCGTCCTCGAACGCGCCGCGAGCCAGGTGCCGGAACTGCGCTCCACGCCGCTCCCGCCGGACAAGCCCTCAATCACTGTCCTGCCCTTTCAGAACCTGAGCGGCGATCCCGAACAGGAGTATTTTGCCGACGGCGTGGTCGAGGACATCATCGCGGCCCTGTCGCGCATCCGCTGGCTGTTCGTCATCGCGCGCAATTCGAGCTTCGCCTTCAAGGGCCGGGCGGTGGATGTGAAGGAGATCGGCCGGGAGCTCGGCGTGCGCTACGTGCTGGAAGGCAGCGTCCGCAAATCCGGGAACAAGGTGCGCATCACCGGGCAGCTCATCGACGCGACAACCGGGACGCATCTCTGGGCGGAGCGCTTCGAAGGTATGCTCGACGACATTTTCGACCTGCAGGACCGGATCGCCGAAAGCGTCGTCGGCGCGATCGCACCGCAGCTCGAACGGGCGGAGATCGAACGCGCCAAGCGGAAGCCGACGGAGAGCCTGGACGCCTACGACTACTACCTGCGCGGCACGGCGAAGCTGCACTCCGGCACCAGGGAGGCCATCGAGGCGGCGCTGCCGCTGTTCTATATGGCCACCGAGCTCGATCCCGAATTCGCGTCGGCCTATGGCATGGCGGCCTGGTGCCATCTGTGGCGCAAGGTAAATGGCTGGATGGTCGATCGCCCGCGCGAGATCGCCGAGGGCGTGCGGTTGGCGCGGCAGGCGGTCGAATTCGGCCGGGACGATGCGGTCGCCCTGACCCGGGCCGGACATGCGCTCGGCCATTTCACCGGCGATCTCGATGGCGGCATCGCGCTGATCGACAGGGCGGTGCTCCTCAATCCGAACCTCGCCGCCGCCTGGTTCCTCGGCGGTTTCCTGCGCGCCCTCAACGGCGAACCTGTTTCCGCTCTCGAGCATTTCGAGCATGCCGTTCGCCTGAGCCCGCTGGATCCCGAAATCTTCAGGATGCAGGTCGGGATGGCGCTGGCGCATTTCTTCGCGGGGCACTTCGATTCCGCCGTGGCCTGGGCCGAAAAGGCCGCCGGAAACCTTCCCAGCCTCCTCGTCGCCGCCGCCGTGATGGCGGCGAGCCATGCGCTTTCTGGCCGTGCCAATGAGGCGAGGCAAGCGATGGAGCGTATGCATGCGCTCGATCCATCCATGCGGATCGCAAAGCTCAAGGACTGGCTTCCGATCCATCGCTCGGAAGATTTGGCGCGGTTCGCGGAGGGATTGCGGCTGGCCGGGTTGCCCGAGTGACGCGGCCTATGGGTCGTGGCGGATCTGCAGTCTTCGAGCGAATGCAGGAGTGGTATTCCGGCCGCCCGTCGGGTCACCAGCTTCCGCCTACGCCCTTAACCAAGGATCGAACGCGCGCGAAGCGCGCCTATGGAAGCGTCTCGCGAACTGCAACGATATTTCGAGACGGAGGCGCGCCGTGTTCTATCGCTTTGTCCCGATCGCCTCTGCGGCGTTCCAGCTCGCATTGGTGAGCCCGGTGTCGCATCGTCCTGCGCGGAGCGGATGAATGCTCTCGAAAACTGCGTCCACGCAGCAAAAGCGGCCGCCTCGACCTCGTCAGGCGGCCAGGGCGCCGCGGCAGCGCGCGCGAGCCAGCCATACAGTTCCGCAACCAGCCTTCAAGCACGCTCACTGTGAGAGCCCTCACGCAGCCCGTCGGATTGCGGGAGCTTTCGCGAGGTATGGCCACACCTGAGTGTGAAGAACGGCTCGGAGAGCTCGAGGCTGGCCCGATGGCCGATTTCTCTTCCCAGATGGAAAGTTCGCGAGGCCAGTTTCGATCAGGATGACTGCAGGGCACCTCGTGGCGAGCGTTAAAAGGGTGACGTAGCGCGCCGACCGGGACCGAGCGCTCTTGAGCGCACGACCGGCATCGAAAGACAGTCGGCCTCGCAGCAACCGATCCCACTCTCTCGCAAACACGACAGGAGCCTTCCATGACGGAAAACGGCATCTTCGTTCCGACCGACGCGATCAGGACGATGTTCTCGTGCGCCATGTCGGACATGTACCGGGAAGAGGTTCCGCAATACGGAACGCTGATGGAGCTGGTCGGCGAGATCAATCTCGCTACGCGCCGGGCCGATCCCACACTGGACCGCAGGCTGGTGTCCAACGCCGAGATCGAGCGGCTCGATCTCGAACGGCACGGTGCCATCCGTATCGGCACGGCGGCGGAACTGGCGACGATGCGGCGGCTCTTCGCCGTCATGGGTATGCATCCGGTCGGCTATTACGATCTCTCGGCTGCCGGCGTGCCTGTCCATTCAACCGCGTTCCGGCCACTTGATCCGGATGCGCTGCGGCGCAACCTGTTCCGTGTGTTCACATCTCTGCTGCGACTTGACCAAGGGACCGCATATCAATCACCTGACGCCGCGCACGCTGGACATCGATGCCGTGCAGGATGCAATGCCGAGACAAGGGATCGCTACGGCGGGCTGGGAAAAGGCTCACCTCATCGCCGGCCGGTGCGCGATCACTGCGGCTCTATGCCGAACTCCTTGATCAGCGCGCCCATGGTCGCGATCTCCTTGTTGAGGAAGGCCGAGGCACCGGCCGGCGTGGCGAGCGGGCCGACATCGACATCGAAGCCGAGCGTCGGGGCGCGCTCGCGGACGTCCGGCTGCTGGAGCGCCTCGCCGATCTTCTGGCTCAGCGTCTGGACGATCTCGGGCGGCGTGCCGGTGGGCGCCATGACCATGAACCAGCCGCCGATGTCCGCGCTAGGGAGGGATTCGGCGATCGCCGGCACGTTTGGGATCGACTTCAGGCGCCTCGTGCCGGCGACGGCGATCGGGCGCAGCGAGCCTTCCTTGATGAAAGGCTCCGCGACCGAGGCTGACTGGATCGTCGCCTGGACGCGTCCGGCGATCGCGTCCTGGATCGAGTTCGCCGCCGAAGCATAAGGAACGAGCACCATCCCGATGCCCGCACGCCGGTTGATGGTCTGGCCGATCAGGCCGGAGATGTTGCGCTCGCTGTCCACGGCAAGGCTAAGTGAGCCCGGCTTCGCCTTCTCCTGCGCGATCAAGTCGGCGAGCGAATGGATCGGCAGCTTCGGATCGACCAGCAGGACATGGTGGCTGCGCGCGACGAGCGCGACCGGCGCGAAGTCCTTCTCCGGATCGTAAGAGAGCTTCTTGAAGGTGTGCGGGTTGGTCGAGAGCGAGGCCGAGGTGGCGAAGAGAAACGTGTAGCCGTCCGGCGTGGCGCGTGCGACGGATTGGGTTCCGACGATGTTGGCGGCGCCGGTGCGGTTCTCGACATAGACCTGCTGGCCGAGGCTGCGCGAGAGCTTGTCGGCGAGCACGCGCGCCAGGATGTCGGGGCTGTTGCCGGCCGCCTGCGGCACCACGAGAGCGACCGGGCGCTGCGGCCAGGACTGGGCCTGGGCCGGCGTCGCGGCCGCCAGCGCAACCGCGGCCGAGAGCAACAACCATGTGAGCTTGGGCATCGTTTCCTCCGGGGTGGTTTGATTGTGATGGGAGTGCGCGCGGTCAGGCTTCGTCGGCGACGCCGTTGCGCAGCGTGCCGAGGCGATCGATCTCGACCTCCACGGTGTCGCCGGGTTTCAGCCAGAGTGGGGGCATGCGTTTGGCACCGACACCGCCCGGCGTGCCGGTCGCGATGACGTCGCCGGGCTCCAGCCGCGTGAAGGCGGAGCAGTATTCGATGATGCGCGGGATATCGAAGATCATCTGGTCGAAGGTCGCGTCCTGCACGACCTGACCGTTGACCCGCGTCTGCAATCTGAGCGCACCGAGTTCGCCGAGCTCGTCGGGCGTCATCATCCAGGGGCCGAAGGCGCCGGTGCCGGGAAAGTTCTTGCCGGGGGTGAACTGGTGGGTGTGACGCTGGAAATCGCGCACGCTGCCTTCATTGTAGCAGGCATAGCCTGCGATATGGCCGAAGGCGTCGGCCCGCGCGATGTAGCGCCCGGGCTTGCCGATGACGATGGCGAGTTCGCCTTCGAAGTCGAGCTCATGCGAGACGCGCGGCCGGACGATGTCCGTCTCATGGCCGATCTGGGAGTTGGTGAAGCGGCCGAAGATGGTCGGGTGATCGACTTCGGCGCGGCCGGTCTCCTTGCGATGCATCTCGTAGTTCAGGCCGACGCAGAGGATCTTGTCCGGATTCGGCAGCACGGGGAGCCAGGTGATGGCCGAGAGCGGGTGGCGAGGCGCGCCAGCGGCTGCCGCCGCGGCCTCGCCGAGAGCGTCGGCCGCGATAGCCGATTTCAGATCGGGGAAGCGGCTGCGCAGGGCGGCGCCGAGGTCGACCGCCTGCTCGCCCTCGATCAGGCCCCAGCTCGGGGAACCGCCTATCTGGAAAGTCGCAAAGCGCATGGGTTGGGATCCTTTACGGGACGGCGCGGATGGGTTGAGCGTGGTGGAGCCCGGTCGCAGCCGGAGTGATGCGGGCTCGCAATTCGTCGAGCAGGGCGCCGAGCGCGACATCGTCGGCGGCGGTGCCGAAGACATAGTGGTCCGGCCGCACGATCGCGGCGCGGCAGCCATGCGCGGCGAACCAGCGAGCGAGCACGCCGTCCCGCTCTGTGACCGCGTTGTCGGCACGCGCGGCAGGAGCACGTATCGGATCGGATGACACCATGATCAGGCGCAGCCCGAGCGCGGAGACCTGTCGCGATAGCCCCGGCGGCAGCTTCGCGGCCAAAGTTGGCTCGACGATCAGCCGCAGGCCGGCGCCAGCGACCGCGTCGAGCCGACCATACCCCTCCGGTGACTTCACCCAGGGCTGCGGGAAGAGCGTGCCTTTCGCGGCATCGTCGCGGGTCGTTAGCAACCCGGTGACGAGCGGCGGAACGATCTCTTGGCGCGTGATGGTGCGCGGCTGCCCGCCGCCTTCTGCGAGGATGCGGGCATCTCGCGCGCGGGCGGCTACCGGGTCACGCTCGCATATCACCTGACCGATCGCCTTTATCCTCGTCGTCAGCTCGCGAACATGGCGGCTGCGTTCCTCCTCATAGCTGTCGAGCAGGCTCTCATCGGAGCTGCCCTCCAGCACGCGCGCGAGCTTCCAGATCAGATTGGCGACGTCACGCACGCCCTGGCACATGCCCTGCCCGATGAAGGGCGGCTGCTGATGGGCCGCGTCGCCGGCGATGAAGACGCGGCCGTCGCGCCACCGTTCGGCGACCAGCGCATGGAAGCGATAGCTCGCCGCGCGCCAGAGAGTGGCGTCGGCCGGCGTCAGCCAGCGCGCGAGCAGCGCCCAGACACGATCAGGCGTCTGGGCTTCCTGCGGATCCTCGCCCGGCAGGAGCATGATCTCCCAGCGGCGGTGACGGCCGGGGCCGATGATGAAGGTCGTCGGGCGGCGCGGGTCGCAATACTGCGCCGCGGTCTGCGGCAGCTTGTCGGCGACATCCTCGTTAATCAGCACGTCGACGACCAGCCAGGGTTCGTCGAAGACTAGGTCCGCGAGCCCGATGCGGAGCCGCTCGCGCACGCCGCTGGATGCGCCGTCGCAGGCGATCACATAGTCCGCGCGGACCGTCCGGCGCGAACCATCGTCGCCCGCCAGGGTCAGCGTGACGCCGGTCTGCGTCTGCTGGAGGCCGACGAGCTCCGTCCCGAGCGAGACCTTCACGCCTTCATAGCGCCCTGCATGCTCGCGCAAGGCGCCCTCCACCGGCGGCTGGGTGAAGACCATGGTCGGCGTGTAGCCGAGCGGATAGGGCTCCGGCACCATGTCGATGCGGCGGATGAGCTGGCCATCGGCGCCGAAATGCTCGGAGGCCGGAAACGGCGCCACATATGGCAGCACCTGCTCGGCGACGCCGAGATTGTCGAGGAGCCGCATGATCTCGTGATCGATCGCGATGGCGCGGGGCTTGTCGTAGACCGCGCGCTGCCGGTCGATGACGAGGCTGCAGATGCCATGGTGCCCGAGCAGGCTCGCGGCGACCGCGCCGCTCGGGCCGAAGCCGACGACGACGACCTGGTAGTCGTTTGGGGATGGGAGGTCTGGTTCGTTCAAGGGAGAATCCTGCCGTTCCGATCTGGTCAGCGGGCGCCCGGCGGCATGGCCGCGGGGCGATAGACGATGGCGGCTTGCGCGACCTTGACGTGGTCGCCCTTGGGCGGCGCGATGCCCCAATGGTCGGTTCGCCCCGGCGGCCAGACCCATTCTTCCGGCCCGCGCATGCGGTAGCTGTCGTCGACCTGCAGCACCTCGGCGGTGAATTCGACGACGAAGCCGACGGGATCGATGAAATAGGCGAAGACATTGTCGCCCGGCCCATGCCGGCCCACGCCCCAGGCGATCGGATAGCCGGCATCGACGAGGCGGCCTGAGGCACGCATCACCGATTCCCAGTCGGGCACGAGGAAGGCGATGTGGTTCAGCCCGTTCGCCTTGGCCTCGGCCAGCACCACGGCGTGGTGGTCGCTGTTGCAGCGCAGGAAAGCCATGATCTTGGAGCGGTCCGTCAGGACGAAGCCCAGCGCCTCTTCGTAGAACGCCGTCTCCGCAGCCACGTCGGCGCTGTTGAGGTTCACATGCGCCAGCCGCAGCGGCCGGTCGCGCTCCTCCTTTGCATCGGCATGCAGCCGGTCGCCCTGGACGAAGCGGAAGATGCCGCCCTGCGGCTCGCGGATTGCCATCATTGTCCCGCCATCGGGCTCGGGATTGGCCGCCGGCGGCGAAAGCAGCGTGGCGCCATGGGCGACGGCTCGTGCGGCGAGCATGCCGAGATCCTCGGCGGCATCGACCCTGAAGGTCACGGACAGGATCGCCGGGCTGTCGCTGCCGTGCAAAGCGAGCACATGGTGATCGGCCCCGCTCGCGCGCAGATGGACAGCCCCGTCCTGCCGGGCGGCGACGGCTAAGCCCCAGACCTCCGTGTAGAAGCGCTCCGAACCTTTGAGGTCCGGCGTTCCGATGGCGACGCTACGCAGGCCGGTGACGGGAAAATGTGTCATGTCAGGCCTCGCCCTCGCGCCCGAGGAAGGTCGCAGCGTTCTCGCTGAGCAGCCGTTTGCGCAGACGCTCGTCGATAAAAGCCGTTTCGATGCGCTCGACCGGCCTCCGTTCGTGGAAATTGAACGGGTAATCCGTCCCGATCATGATCTGCGTCTCGCCGAAGAGGCTGGTCAGGTGCCTCAGAGTCGGCTCGTCATAGACCAGCGCGTCGTAGAACAGGCGCCGCGCCTGCTCCGTCGGCGACAGCGCGATGCTCTCCTGCAGCGCCGGGAAGACACGCCGGCCTTCTTCCAGCCGCGGCAGCAGCAGGCCGAGCGTGCCGCCGCCATGGCTGAAGGCGATCCGCAGCTTCGGCCGGCGCAGCATCAGGTTCGAGCAGATCACCGAGGCTGCCGCGAGACCGACCTCGCCGGGATAGGCCAGCACCTGCTGCAACTGCGCGGGCCCGACCAGCCGATCCTGGCCGCAGGGACGCACGGCATGGACGAACACGGCCGCGCCCAACTCTTCCGCCGCCTCGAAGAACGGATCGAAATCAGGGGAACCGATCGGCTTGCCGTTGACGTTGCTGCCGACCTCGACCCCCGCGAAGCTCGAATCCCGCATCAGCCGGGCGAGTTCCCGGAGCGCGCGATCCATATCCTGCAGCGGCACCGCGCCGAGCCCCACGAGCCGGCCGCCAGCCTCCGCGACCATGCCAGCGATCTGGTCGTTGACATAACGCAGCAATTCGGCGGCGGGCTCGGCTTCCATCCAGTAGGAGAGCAGCTCCGGCATCGGCGAGATCGCCTGCAGGGAGAGGGCCATGCCGTCGAGATCGGCGAGGCGCTTCGGAACGTCCCAGCAGCGATCCGAGACCGTGCGATAGGTCCGGCCGTCGATCACGATGTGCCGATGGCACTCATGCGCGGGGGCGGTCGATGGCCAGCCGGTGGGCGGCGCCACCTTGAGGAAGACCGGAAACGTCGCCGGCACGACATGCGCGTGAATATCGACACCGCAGGCGCAGCGCGCCTTCATCCGACTTCCCTCGACTGCTGCTGCCGGCACCGTTTCCGCCCCGTCGATTGCAGATTTTTTGTCTGCCTTCTTATATTGCGAAATTTTTAGATGTGAAGCATTAATTTATAAATTATTTGCCGGAGCTACAGCGTGTACAAATCAAGTAGGGGAATCGCGGCCGCGTCGAACATGCTGCCGGCCGATCCCGCCGAGGCTCAGGTTCAAGCGTTCCGCATGCACGCACCCATTCCCTCAACCCGCACGTTGGATCTCTATGACAAGCTGCGGGACGATCTTTTGTCCGGCCGGCTGAAGCCGGGACAGAAGCTGCAGATGCGCTTCCTGATGGATACCTATCAGGCTGGACAGACGCCCTTGCGCGAAGCGCTGAACCGGTTGACCTCCGAGGGGCTGGTGGAAGCCCGCGAGCAACGCGGCTTCCTGGTCCCGCCCGTCAGCCGGTCGGAGCTTCAGGAACTGACGACGACGCGCTGCTGGCTCGAAGCACTGGCCCTGCGTAAGTCGATGGAGGCCGCGACGCCGGCCTGGGAGGAGGCGCTGGTCGTCGCCCATCACCGTCTTAGCCGCACGCGCCGCTCGCTAAATCCCGACCAATTCGAGGACAATCCGGAATGGGAGCGGCTGCACCGCATTTTCCATCGCACGCTGATCGGCCAGTGCGGATCCACTCCGCTGATCGGCTTTTGCGAACATCTCGCCGACCAGCTCTATCGCTACCGGCGCCTCTCGATCCGCCGGGCATTCCCGACCCGCAAGGTCGCCGACGAGCATCAAGCGATCATAACCGCTGTCTTGGAGGGGGAAGTCGATCACGCCGTCGGGCTGCTGGAGCACCACTATCAACAAACCGCGGATGTGATCCTCGAAGATCCAGCGCTTTGAAGGGAGCAGTTTCCTGGAGGATGCCTTCAGCTTTAGATTATCGAGCTGGCCAAGCCGGGCGCGATTTGCGCGACCGGCCGCCGGCACCTCCCTTAATCCGTTACCACAGCGCGGCGGCGGCCTTGGTCCCGCTATGTCACTTCGCCTTCGGTCGAGGAAGACCGCATCATCCGCAGCATGGTCGATCGCGATCTCGAACACCGCTATCCCAAGCGCGAGCCGAAAATCGGCGAGGTGATCTTCCGGATCGAGGGCTGGACAGTGTTCCATCCGCAGGATGCCGGCCGGCGCGTGATCAAGGGCGTGGATTTCCAGGTCCGGCGCGGCGAGATCGTCGGCATCGCCGGGTTGATGGGCGCAGGCCGGACCGAATTCGTCATGAGCGTCTTTGGCCGCTCCTATGGGCGCCAGATCAGCCGCACGGCGACGCTGGAGGGCCGCGAGGTCGATCTCTCGACGGTGCGCCGCGCCATCGATGCAGGGCTCGCCTATGTCACTGAGGATCGCGAGGAGCTCGGGCTCATCCTGGCCGAGGACATCCGCAAGAACATGGCGCTGGCCAACCTCGCGGCGGTCGCGCCCGGCGGGGTCGTCGACGACATGGCCGAGCTCAAGGTCGCGCAGGGCTACCGCACGCGAACGGGAATCTGCAGCGCCAGCGTCTACCAGGAGGCCGGCCAGCTTTCGGGCGGCAACCAGCGAAGGTCGTTGCTGTCGAAATGGCTCTTCACGGAGCCCAAGGTCCTGATCCTGGACGAGCCGACGCGCGGCATCGACATCGGGGCCAAATACGAAATCTGCTGCATCATCAACGAGCTGGCGGATTCGGGGCGCGGCGTCATCGGGATCTCCTCGGAGATGCCGGAACTGCTGGGAATCTGCGTGATGAATGAAGGCGCCTTTGTCGGCGAATTCGCGGCCGCCGATGCAAGCCAGGAAAAGATCATGCGCGCTATCATGCGCAATGGGGAGGCCAGACATGAGCGGCGATATCCGGAGCGGCGAAACCTTGAGCGGCGGGCCGGTGCGTCCGGCTAGTAACCATCTGAAGACGGGCCTGCGCGACTACGGCATGCTGATGTCGCTGGTGGCGATCATGCTGTTCTTCCAGGTCGTGACGGGGGCACGCTGCTGCGGCCGCTGAACCTCACCAGCCTCGTCCTGCAGAACAGCTTCATCGTCATCATGGCGCTGGGCATGCTGATGGTCATCGTCACGGGACATATCGATCTTTCGGTCGGTTCGGTCGCTGGCGTGGTCGGCGCGGTCGCGGCCGTGCTGATGGTGCGCTACGAGATGCATTTCGTGCCGGCCGCCCTGATCTGCCTGGCGCTTGATTGGGCACATATTCAATCAATCGATTGATTGAATTGTAAAGCCGTGCTATGTCTCTCGTCATGGCACGCGCATCCATCCTCAACGACGCCGAAGGCACGCGGCAGGCGCTGATCCGGACAGGGCTCGACCTGTTCGGCCGCAACGGCTTCGACGCGACCTCGACGCGCGAGATCGCGCAGGCGGCGAAGGTCAACAGCGCCGGCATCGCCTATCATTTCGGCGGCAAGGACGGGCTGAGGCAGGCCTGCGCCGAGGCGATCATCGCCCGGATCCAGGCCGTTCTGGCGGGCGCTGCGCCCGTGGCCGCGATCATGGCCGGTACGGCCGATCGGGACGCCGCAGCCGAGCAGCTGCTGTCGCTGGTCGAGCGCATGGTCGCCTTCCTGACGACAGCGCCGGAGAGCGAGCTGATCGCGCGCTTCGTCGTGCGCGAGATGCTGACGCCTGGCCCGGCCTTCGAGACGATCTATGGCGGGTTGTTCGAGCCGGTGCATCGGCGGGTCTGCGGGGTCTGGGCAGCAGCGACCGGCATGGAGCCGGAGGCGCCAGCGACGCGGCTCGCCGTCTTCGCCGCGATCGGCCAGGTCGTCTATTTCCGCATCGCACGGCCGGCGGTCACTCGCCGCATGGGCTGGAACGGCATCGGTCCGGAAGAAGCGCGCGCCATCGGCGAAACCGTCAGGTGCTCGGTCCGCGCCAGCATCCTCGCCTGCAGGGGAGAGATATCATGATCCTCGACTTCATCTGCTCCTTCGCCATCGCCGCCTCGCTCGGCGTCTGCGCGCCGCCGACGACCCGCGTCGTCGGTTATGCCGAGGGCGAATATGTCCGGCTCGGGCCGATCGACACGGCGCGGATCGAGAGTGTCGCGGTCCGCCGCGGCGAGCGTGTCGTACCTGGCGCGCTGCTCGCCGAATTGCAGGCCGACGATGCCCGAAACGCCGTCGCCGAGAGCGAGGCGCGTCTGGTCCAGGCGCAGGCACAGCTCGCCAACCTGCTCAGCGGCAAGCGGCCGGAGGAGATCGCCGTGATCGAGGCGGTCGCCGCCTCGGCGAAGGCGCAGGAACGCGAGTCGGAGCGGGCGCTTGAACGCCGGCAGGATCTCTTCCGCCGCGGCGTCTCGACCCAGGCCGATCTCGACCAGGCCCAGACGGCGCGCGATGTCGCGACAGCGCGAGTGCGCGAGACCGTCGCCAATCTCAACGTCGCCCGGCTGGCGGCGCGCGAGGAGGAGATCAATGCGGCGCGCAACCAGGTGGCGCAGGCGCAGGCCGCGCTCGACCAGGCGAAATGGCGGCTCGGCCAGCGCAAGCTGATGGCGCCGGCCGCCGGGATCGTCACCGATCTGGTGCGTCATCCCGGGGAACTCGCCGGGCCGTCGGCGCCGGCGCTGACGATCCTGCCCGATGGCGCGGTCAAGCTGATGCTCTATGTGCCGGAGGCGCTGCTCTTCGGTACCACCGTCGGCACGCGGCTCGATGTGCGCTGCTCGGGCTGTCCTCAGGGGCTTGCCGCCACCGTCTCCTATGTCTCGCAGGAGCCGGAATTCACGCCGCCGGTGATCTATTCGGCCGAGACCCGCCAGAAGCTGGTCTATCTCGTCGAGGCGCGGCCTGAGGGCGGGCCGGCGGCTCGGCTCCAGCCTGGTCAGATCGTCGATGTCATGCTGCGGGGGCGGCGGTGAGCGACGACAACGTCATCGACGTCCGCGGGATGACCAAGCGCTTCGGCAAGCGCACCGTGGTCGACAATGTCGACCTGACCGTCCGGCAGGGCGAGATCGTCGGCTTCCTCGGGCCCAACGGCTCCGGCAAGACCACGACGATCCGGCTGATCTGCGGACTGCTCACCCCCGATGCCGGGGAGGGCACCGTGCTCGGGCTCGACGTCCGGACCCAGAGTGCGCAGATCAAGCTCCAGGTCGGCTACATGACCCAGAAGTTCTCCTTCTACGAGGACCTGACGATCGAGGAAAACCTGACCTTCGTCGCCCGGCTCTATGCGCTGAAGCCGGTCGAGGAAGCGGTCTCGCGCACACTCGACAATCTCGGTCTGACCTCGCGCAAGGACCAGCTCGCCGGCACGCTCTCGGGCGGCTGGAAGCAGCGGCTGGCGCTCGCCGCCTGCATCATGCACCAGCCGAAACTGCTTTTGCTCGACGAGCCGACCGCCGGCGTCGATCCCAAGGCGCGACGCGAGTTCTGGGACGAGATCCACCGGCTCGCTGGCGATGGCCTCACCGTGCTGGTCTCGACCCATTACATGGACGAAGCCGAGCGCTGCCACCGCATCGGCTACATCGCCTATGGCCGGATGCTGGCGACGGGAACCGTCGAGGAGGTGGTCCGCGGCTCCGGGCTTTCGACCTATGTCGTCCATGGCGCGCTGAAGCCGGCCGAGATCGCCGACCTCGCGAAGACCGACGGCGTCGAGCAGGTCGCGCCCTTCGGGACGACGCTGCATGTCGTCGGCACCGACAAGGAGAAGCTGCAAGCGGCGCTGGCGCATCTGAAGGATCGCGCCGGCATCCGCATCGAGCCGGACGCGACCAGCCTGGAGGACGTCTTCATCCAGTTCATGGCCAAGGCCCAGGCCGAAGGGAGAGCGGCATGAGCACTGTAGCCCTGCTATCGGCTGGCCGGCTCGGCGCGGTGCTGGCCAAGGAGTTCGTGCAGATGCGGCGCGACCGCATCACCTTCGCGATGATGCTGGTGGTGCCGATCATCCAGTTGTTGCTGTTCGGCTACGCGATCAACAACGATCCCAAAGGCTTGCCGGCGGCGGTTCTGGCGCTGGGGCAGGATCGCTACACCCGCTCGGTCGTCGCGGCGCTCGAGATCTCCGGCTATTACCGCTTCGCCAAGCGCCCGGAGAGCGCGGCCGAGGCCGAGAGCCTGATGGCGCGCGGCGCGATCTCCTTCCTCGTCACCATCCCGAGTGATTTCGGCATGCGCGTCGAGCGCGGCGACGAGCCGCGCATCCTGGTCGAGGCCGATGCGACCGATCCGGCGGCGTCGAGCAACGCGGTCGGAGCGCTCCAGACCATCGCCAGCCGGGCTTTGACGCGGGCGCTCGGCACCGACGAGCTGAAGCGCGAGCAGAGCGAGAGTGCGCTCTCCTTCGTGGTGCACCGGCGCTACAATCCGGAGGGGATCACCCAGTACAACATCGTGCCCGGCCTGCTCGGCGTCATCCTGCAGATGACCATGGTGATGATGACGGCGATGGCGCTGACCCGCGAGATCGAGCGCGGCACCATGGAGAACCTGCTCGCCATGCCGGCGACGCCGGGCGAGATCATGCTCGGCAAGGTCTTGCCCTATCTCGCCGTCGGCAGCGTTCAGGTCGGCGTCGTGCTTTCGGCGGCGAAGTTGCTCTTCGGCGTGCCCTTCCTCGGCAGCCTCGCGCTGCTGCTGACCTGCGTCACCATCTTCGTGCTGGCGCTGGTGCTGCTCGGCTACACGATCTCGACCATGGCGCGCACGCAGCTGCAGGCAATGCAGCTGACCTTCTTCTTCTTCCTGCCCTCGCTGCTGCTGTCGGGCTTCATGTTTCCCTATGCCGGCATGCCGCTCTGGGCGCAGTGGCTCGGCGAGATCTTTCCGCTGACGCATTTCCTGCGCGTGGTCCGGGCGATCATGCTTAAGGGCGCCGATCTCGGCGATATCGGGCTGGAGGTCGTCTATCTCTCGGCCTTCGTGCCGCTCTATGCCGGCATCGCGCTGATGCGGTTCAGGAGCACACTGGATTAATCGCGTCGCGGCGCAGATTTCGCGCGGCGCCGGCTAAGCACGCGAATCCGCTTGACTATGCGTCAGGGCGGCGATCCCCTGCCGATCCCGTCGCTAGGAAGTCGATCGCGTCCATGCTGATCCTGATCCTCACGCTTCTGGCCGTATTGCTTGCCGTGGTCTTCGCTCTGCTCGCCCGCCGCGGCGACCCGAACACCGTCATCGCCGAGCGGGAAGGCCAAACGCTGAAGCGCGGGACCGGCTTCAACATGGCCGCAATCATCTCCGTGCTGATCGCGGTCTTCCTGTTCGCCTCGACCTCCTATGTCGTGGTCGGTCCGAACGAGACCGGCCATCTCAGGCGCATCTATGGCGGCTCCGACCTGCCGACCGGCAAGATCATCGCGATCGATGGCCAAAAGGGGCCGCAGGCGGATGTGCTCGGTCCCGGATTCCATTTCATCCCCTTCGTCAACGTGCTCTATCAGGCCGAGCAGCTCGATTTGGTCACGGTGCCGAACGGCAGCTATGGCCGGCTGGTCGCCAAGGACGGCCTGGCTTTGCCGTCAGGCGTGTTCATGGCGCCGGCCATCCCCGACGACAAGGTCGCCGGCATGCTCGACGGGCGTACCTTTCTGACCACCGGCGGCTTTCGCGGCGCGCAGGAGACCGTGCTGAAGCCCGGCGTCTACCGGCTCAATCGCTATCTCTTCGATGTCGAGATCAACAACCGGACCGTGGCCAGCATCGTGCCGGCCGGCTTCGTCGGGGTGATCAAGTCAAACGTCGCCGCGCCGGGCGTCGCCTGCCGCGAGGAGAAGGTCCAGACGGCCGATACGTCCGACGCGATCGTCGTGCCGGTGGTGCCTTCAGGTTGCGTCGGCATCTGGCGCAGTGTGCTGCTGCCGGGCGCCTACTACCTCAATCATCAAGCCTATGAGATGACGCAGGTCGACACTCGCGTGCAGACCTGGGAGTACAAGGGTGGTTTCCGCAAGCGCATCATCGATCTCTCGGTCGACGATCAGGGCCGCATCCGCCAGGTCGAGCGTTTTGTCGAGCAGCCGACGCCGAAGGAAGCGGCCGACCAGGCCATCTTCGTCAAGATCGAGGGCTGGGACATTCCGGTCGAGCTCCGCGTCGTCGTCCAGGTGCCGCCGGAGAACGCGCCGGTCGTGGTCGGCGGCGTCGGTGGTCTCGAGCAGATCGAGGACCGTATCCTTACGCCGACCATCCGCTCGATCGTCCGCAACGTCGCGGGCTCCTCGATCCGGGTGCCGGTGCGCAATGCCTCTGGTGAGCTTGCGCCCGGGCAGTTCCAGACCCGGCCGACCCGCGTGCTCGACCTGATCGACAATCGCGACGCGCTCGAGAGCACGATCGAGCAGCAGATCAGGATCGAGGGGCGCAAGGCCGGCATCGAGATCAAGGAAGTGCGCATGGGCGAGCCGTCGATCCCGCCGGAACTGCTGGTCTCGCGCTTGCGTGAACAGCTCGCCGAGCAGCTTTCGCGTGCCTACTCCCGCGAGACCGAGGCACAGAAAGTGCGCCTCGACACCGAGGCGGCCCGCGCCCGCGCCGATCAGCAACGCGAATTTGTCGCCGCGCAGATCGGCGTCCAGGTCGCCGAGCAGCGTCAGAAGGAGCGCCAGCTGCTCGGCCAGGCCGAGCGCGGCTATCTGGAAGAGCTGGCCAAGGGCCAGAACGCCCAGGCCAACGTGCTCGGCCAGGATCGCGTCGCCTATCTGCAGGCGCTGGAGAAGGTCTTGGCGACGCTGGAGAAGAAGCCGGAGCTGGTGACCCTGGTCGGCCGTCTCGTGCCGAACACGGTGGTGACCGGCGGCGGCGACGGGCTCGCTGGCGCTGCGGCCCTGTTGTCGGGGGCTCTGACCGGCGCGGGGGCGCCTGCGAGGAATGCCAGCGGCGCACGGTGAGTCAGGTCGCTGCCGATAGCAGCTTGCAAAATGATAGTGACTGCGGTAGCGGGACTGGGCCATGCAGCCCAAGCTCGCCCCGCTTGCCGAATGTCCCTGCGCCCGCGCGGTTGAAACCGTCGGCGAGTGGTGGAGCATATTGATCCTGCGCGATGCGCTGCTGCGTGGTCTCTCCCGCTTCGACGAATTCGAGCGCAGCCTCGGCATCGCGCCGAACATGCTGGCGCGCCGGCTGAAGCATCTGGCGCAGAGCGGGCTGTTCGAGCGACGCCTCTATAGCGAGCGGCCGAAGCGCTACGAATACGTCCTGACCGACAAGGGCAGGGATTTCTTCCCGGTCATCGCTGCGTTGATCGGCTATGCCAACCGGCATCTCGCGCCGGAGGGCGCGTCGCTGCTGCTGGCTGAGCGGGAGACCGGAGCGCCGGTCATTCCGGTCACGGTCGATGCTGCGACCTTGCGGTCGATCACCGTCGAACGCATCACCGTCATCGCAGGACCGCGCGCCAGCGCCGGCATGCGGGAGCGTCTCGCTCGCGCGGCGGCGCAGAATGCAGCTGCACAGCCCAAGTCGAACTAGGAGCTTTCCATGCCTCGCATCGTCGTCACCGGACTGGGCGTCGTCTCGCCCCTGGGCTGCGGAGCCGAGCTAGCCTGGCAGCGCCTGCTCGCCGGCCGCTCGGGCCTGCGCCGCCTGCCCGAAGCGATCGCCGAGACCCTGCCGGCCAAAGTCGCCGGCGTCGTGCCCAGCAAGGCTGAGGATGCCGAGGGCGGCTTCGATCCCGATGTTGCGATCGCGCCGAAGGACCAGCGCAAGATGGATCGCTTCATCCAGTTCGCGCTGGTCGCCGCCAGGGAGGCGCTGACCCAGGCCGGCTGGCAGCCGCAGGACGAGGCGGAGCGCGAGCGCACCGCGACGGTGATCGCTTCGGGCATTGGCGGCTTCCCGGCAATCGCCGAGGCGGTGAGGACCACCGACCAGCGCGGCGTGCGCCGGCTCTCGCCTTTCACCATTCCCTCCTTCCTGGTCAATCTCGCTGCCGGCCAGGTCTCGATCCAGCATGGCTTCAAGGGGCCGATCGGCGCGCCGGTCACGGCCTGTGCGGCCGGCGTCCAGGCGATCGGCGATGCGGCGCGGATGATCCGGGCCGGCGAGGCCGACATCGCGCTCTGCGGCGGCAGCGAGGCCTGCGTCGATCTCGTCGCGCTCGGCGGCTTTGCCGCAGCGCGAGCGCTTTCGACCGGCTTCAACGACGAGCCGGAGAAGGCCTCGCGCCCCTTCGACCGTGACCGCGACGGCTTTGTGATGGGCGAGGGCGCCGGAATCCTGGTGATCGAGGCGCTGGAACATGCGCAGGCGCGCGGCGCGACGATCCTCGCCGAATTGACCGGCTACGGCACCAGCGCCGACGCCTATCACATCACCTCCGGCCCCGAGGATGGCTCAGGCGCACGCCGGGCGATGGAGACGGCGCTGAAGCAGGCGGGCCTGAAGCCCGGCGATGTCCGCCATCTCAACGCCCATTCGACCTCGACCCCGGTCGGCGACCGCGGCGAGCTGGCGGCGGTGAAAGCCCTGTTCGGCAACGACGGCGGCATCGCGATCAGCGCGACGAAAGCGGCGACCGGCCATCTGCTCGGCGCGGCCGGCGGGCTGGAGGCGGTCTTCACCATCCTCGCCTTGCGCGACCAGATCGCGCCACCGACGCTCAACCTCGAGAACCCGGACGAGGATGCGGCCGGGCTCGATCTGGTGGCGAAGACGGCGCGGCCGCTCGCGATGGAGCATGCCATTTCGAACGGCTTCGGCTTCGGTGGCGTCAATGCGAGCGTGATCTTCAAGCGCTGGGCCTGAGCGGCGCGGCCCGAGCCTTCAGAGCGTCACCACGACCTTGCCGAACTGCTCGTTCGATTCGAGGTAGCGGTGTGCCTCGACGATCTCCTCGAACGGGAAGGTCCGGGCGATGATCGGCTTCAGCGAGCCATCGCTCAGTCCGTCGAGGATGAAGGCCTTGGCGGCGGCGAGACGTCCGGGATCACCGGTGATCTCGTGGACGAGATAGCCGCGCAGCGTCAGGCTCTTGCTGAGGACGTGGAAGAGCGGGAAGGGAGTCGCCTCGGGACTCTGGCCGCCATAGTTGATCAGCAGCCCACCGCGCCCCATCGCCGCGGTCAACGGCAGGAAGGCCGGGCCACCGACGGCATCGAATACCACCCTGATGCCATCCTCGCCGGCGATGCCCTTCAGGCGGGCTTCGACGTCGTCCTCGCTCGATGCGGCGACATGGGCGGCGCCGGCCTCGCGCAGCGCCTGCGCCTTTCGCGAGGTCCGCGTCACCGCGATCGGTATCGCGCCAATGCGGTTGGCGATCTGGATCGCTGCGAGTCCGACACTGCTTGACGCGGCGGTGATGAGGACGTGCTCGCCCTCGCTCAACCGCGCGATGTCGATCAGCGCGCCATAAGCGGTCAGATACTGCATCCAGCTCGCCGCGGCCGCCTCCCAGCCGAGCGTCGACGGGTGCTTGATCGCGAGCTCGGCCGGGACGGTGACGAGTTCGCCATGGACCGGCCAGCGCACCATCGAGCGCGGCGGCACCAGGCTGACGGTATCGCCGGGCGAGAGACCTTCGACGCCTTCGCCGATGCGCTCGATCAGGCCGGCGGCTTCGAGACCGAGCCCCGAGGGAAAGTGCGCCTGCTCGATGTAAGTCCCCGAGCGGAGCAGGGCTTCGGCCCGGTTGAGGCCGAGCGCTTTGGTCCGGATTTGGATTTCGCCGGGGCCGGGAGGTGCGACGTCGACCTCCTCGATCGTCAGGACCTCTGGGCCGCCGTGGCGGTGGAAGCGGACTGCGCGTGCCATGCTCTAAATCCAAAGCAGAGTGAGTGAATGAGCTATGACAGCGGCTTAGTTCGCGATAAATCATAGCCTGTGATCGATAATCGGAACCGTTGATTTCGAATGATGGATCGCCTCGCCAGCATGGCCGCCTTCGTCAGGGCGGTCGACCTCGGCTCCTTCGCGGCAGCGGCGGCGGCGCTCGATCTCTCTGCGCCGATGGTCGGCAAGCATGTCCGCTTCCTGGAGGGGCGCCTCGGCGTGCGCTTGCTCAACCGCACGACGCGCCGGCAGAGCCTGACCGAGTTCGGCCGTGCCTATTACGAGCGCTGTCGGACCGTTCTCGCCGAGGCCGAGGCCGCCGATGCGCTCGCCGCCGACCAATTGGGCGAGCCGCAAGGCAAGCTCAAGGTGGCGCTACCGGTGCTGTTCGGTCGGCGCTGCATCATGCCGATCCTGCTCGGCCTTGCACGTCGCCATCCAAAGCTGGAACTCGACCTCGCCTTCGGTGACGGCTTCGTCGATCTCGCCGAAGGCGGGCACGACCTCGCCATCCGCACCGGTGAATTGCACGACGCGGCCAATCTCGTGACGCGCCGCGTCGCCCGCCAGCGCATGATCGTCTGTGCCGCGCCGTCCTATCTCGAAGCTCACGGCAGTCCGGCACGTCTTGCCGATCTCGCCGATCATGACGCGCTGATCTATCGCCGCTCCGGCCATGTGCGGCCCTGGCTGTTCCCGCGCGAGGGCGGCCAGCCGGCGGAGGTCATGCCGCGGCATCGCTTGCGGCTCGACGATCTTGAGGCGATCGCCGATGCGGCCGTGCTCGGCATGGGCCTCGCCTGGCTGCCGTCGTGGCTGGTGCGCGAGCGCCTGCAAGCCGGCGCACTCGTCGAATTGCTGCCCGGCGAGGGGCGATTGCCCTACGACGTGCATGCACTCTGGCTGCAAACGCCGCATCTGCCGCCGAAGATCCGCGTCGCAATCGACGCGCTGGCGGCGGAGCTGCCGGGGCTGATGTGAGGCCGCCCCGGCGCCGAAGCTCCGCTCAGAGCGGAATATTGTCGTGCTTGCGCCAGGGCCGCTCGACGCTCTTGGTGCGCAGCATGGCGAGGGCCCGCGCGATCCGACGTCGCGTCGAATGCGGCATGATCACCTCGTCGACATAGCCGCGCTCGGCCGCGACGAAGGGAGACATGAAGCGGTCCTCATACTCCTTGGTCTGGCGCGCGATGGTCTCGGCGTCGCCGCCGCGGAAGATGATCTCGACCGCGCCCTTGGCGCCCATCACAGCGATCTGGGCCGTCGGCCAGGCATAGTTGACGTCGGCGCCGATGTGCTTGGACGCCATCACGTCATAGGCGCCGCCATAGGCCTTTCGCGTGATGATCGTGACCAGCGGCACGGTGCATTCGCTGTAGGCGAACAGGAGCTTGGCGCCGTGCTTGATCAGGCCGCCATATTCTTGCGCCGTGCCCGGCAGGAAGCCGGGAACGTCGACCAAAGTGACGATCGGGATCTCGAAGGCGTCGCAATAGCGCACGAAGCGGGCGCCCTTGCGGCTGGCGTCGGAATCGAGCACGCCGGCCAGCACCATCGGCTGGTTGGCGACGATGCCGACGGTGCGGCCCTCGATCCGGGCGAAGCCGGTGACGATGTTGCCGGCATAAGCCTGCTGGATCTCGAAGAAGTCGCCCTCGTCGACGACCTTCAGGATCAGCTCCTTGATGTCGTAGGGCTTGTTCGGATTGTCCGGGACCAGCGTGTCGAGGCTCATGTCGACGCGGTCCGGCACGTCGAAGCTCGGCCATTCCGGCACGCCGACGGTGTTGTTGGCCGGCAGGAAGTCGATCAGGCGGCGGACCTGCAGCAGTGCCTCGACATCGTTCTCGAAGGAGCCGTCGGCGACCGAGGACTTGCTGGTATGGACCTTGGCCCCGCCGAGCTCTTCCGAGGTCACGGTCTCGTTGGTGACGGTCTTCACCACCTCCGGGCCGGTGACGAACATGTAGCTGGTGTCGCGGACCATGAAGATGAAGTCGGTCATTGCCGGCGAATAGACGTCGCCGCCGGCGCAGGGGCCCATGATCACCGATATTTGGGGGATCACCCCCGAAGCCTGGACGTTGCGCTTGAAGACCTCGCCATAGCCGCCGAGCGCCGCGACGCCCTCCTGGATGCGGGCGCCGCCGGCGTCGAACAGGCCGACGATCGGCGCGCGCATCTTCAGCGCCATGTCCTGGATCTTGATGATCTTCTGGGCGTGGGTCTCGGAGAGCGAGCCGCCGAAGACGGTGAAGTCCTTGGAGAAGACGAAGACGGTGCGGCCATTGACCGTGCCCCAGCCGGTGACGACGCCGTCGCCGGGGATCTTCTCGCCCTTGTCCATGCCGAAATCGACGGCGCGATGCTGCACGAACATGTCGAACTCCTCGAAAGAGTCCCTGTCGAGCAGGAGCTCGATGCGCTCGCGGGCCGTCAGCTTGCCGCGCTTGTGCTGCGCCTCGATGCGGCGCTCGCCGCCGCCGAGGCGGGCGCCTGCGCGCCGGTCTTCGAGCTGTTCGAGAATGTCCTTCATGGAGCCCCCGCGAGCCGAGCTATATCGTCATCCGGCTTAAGGGCGGAAGGCTGGGCTGTCCACCGCGCGCGGGTGCGGCTTTGGTGCAAGACCGGGTTGGATGACGTGCGCGGCCCGGGGGGATCGCAGCGACGGCTGCGATAAGCCTCCTTGTAAATCAGATAAGTGTGTGCTTATGTATCGTCATGTTGGAGCAGGACATCTTCAAGGCGCTGGCCGACCCGACCCGCCGGGCGATCTTCGAGAAGCTCGCGGCTGGTGGCATGAACGCCAGCGCATTGCGCGAGGGCATGGCGATCAGCCAGCCGGCGATGTCGCAGCATCTTGCCGTGCTGCGCACGGCAAAGCTGGTGCGGGAGGAACGGCAAGGGCGCTTCGTCAATTACGAGGTCGACCCGGACGGGCTTGCCCTGATCGCGCAATGGCTGGCCAAGTATCGTGCCTACTGGCCGGCGCGCATCGATGCCCTCAAGGATCTGCTGCGGGATATGGACCAATGAGCGAGAGCAAGACAAAGGATCGGACGAAGCAGCTGGTCTTCGCCTACCAGCTCGATGCGCCTCCCGAGAAGGTCTGGCGGGCGCTCAGCATTCCCGCATTCCGCGAGAGATGGCTGCCGGCCGAGGTCGAAGCGCTCTCCTCCGTCCCGGGGGAGGAGGTGCGCTACCGGCTGAGGGACGAGGAGCCGCCTTTCCTGGAAAGCGTCGTGACCTTCCAGCTCGCGCCGAACGAAGGCGGTACCGAGCTACGGATCATCCATAGCCTGACCGATGCGAGACTGAGTCAGCCGCCGGTGCCCGCGAACAGCAACCAGCCGCTGATGCTGCGCGCCGCCTGACGCGGCTCGCAAGCCAAACCATCAACAATCCGAACCCGAGGAGGTCGTCGATGCACGGCACGATGCAGCTCGTCCCTATGGTCGTCGAACAGTCGACCCGCGGGGAACGCTCCTTCGACATCTATTCGCGCCTGCTGCGCGAGCGGATCGTCTTCCTCAGCGGGGAGGTCAATGACGGGTCGGCGTCGCTGATCTGCGCCCAGCTGCTCTTCCTCGAGGCTGAGAACCCGAAGCGGCCGATCCATTTCTACATCAACTCGCCGGGCGGCGTGGTCACCAGCGGCTTCGCGATCTACGACACCATGCGCTACATTAGCTCGCCCGTGCACACGCTCTGCATGGGCACGGCCCGGTCGATGGGCTCATTCCTGCTGATGGCGGGCGAACCGGGCGAGCGCGTGGCATTGCCCAATGCCAGCCTGCACGTCCATCAGCCGCTCGGCGGCGCGCAGGGCCAAGCCTCGGACATCCTGATCCATGCCGAGGAGATCCAGAAAACGAAGCGTCGGATGATCCGGCTCTATGCCGAGCATTGCGGGCGCAGCGAGGAGGAGGTCGAGCGCGCGCTCGACCGGGATCGCTTCATGAGCGCCGAGGAGGGGCTGGAATGGGGGCTGATCGACCGGATCATGACCGAGCCACCGCCGGCAGCGTGATTACAGGCTCGGCTTGCTCGGATCGCCGAGCTCGCGGTTGAGCGCGACCGCGGCGCGCACCAGCTCGGTTGCGACGGCGGGATCGACCGCGTCGCCCTCGCGCAGCACCATGGTGGCGAGCTCGAACTTGCCGCCCGGCTTCAGGCGGGGCTCGATACCGCGCAGCCGCTTGCCGCGCCAGAAGCCGAAGAGCACGCGCTCAGCCTCGGCCCGGATCAGCAGCACCGGCCCGTTCGAAAAATAGACCAGATGCGTCCACTTGATCCACTCCTCGAGCGGGGCGGCGGCCTTCACCGCCGTGCGCAGCGCCTCGACTGTCGCCAGCCGCCAGCCGTCGAGCTGGGCGACATAGTCGGCCGGGTTGTCGGCCTTGGGCGCGCCGGGAAACATCGCTTCTAGCCCTGCATCAGCAGCAGCACGGCGGCGTCATACTCCTTGCGGCGGAGGATGCGACGCTCGGCCGCTTCCTCGTCCTGCCCCCAGATGCCGATCTGGTAGTCCTCGTCGAGATGGGCGGCGGCCCAGGCTGCCTCGGCGTCGATCAGGCCCTCGGCGAGGGCGAGCATCAGGATGGTCGAGCCGGTCAGGGTCATGACATTGTGGGCGCCGGCGAGCGCGACCGGGGAATGGATCGCGGCGACACGCCTGGCCACCGCGTCGAGCACGGTCAGCGGCTGCTCGGCGAAGACCACGCCTTGCGCCATGACGAAGCGGCCGCCGATGCGCTCTTCCAGCGCCGCGATCAGTGGGGTCCAGACCTCGTCCTGCCGCTCGACCAGCGCTTCGGGCTCGCCGGCGCGGTAGCAGAGTGCATCGCTGCCGGCATAGCGGACGATCTCGGCGCGGACGGCCTCGTCCTGGTCGGCGACGCCGTCTAGCGCCGAGTTGACCAGCCGGGTCAGCGGCATGCGGGCTGGATCGATCTGCCCTTCCTGTGCTTGCCATTCCTCCGCGAGCGCGTCGGCGACGGCGCGCGAGGCGACGGCGAGCGGCTTGCGGGCCGGGGTGCGGGCGGTGCGCCCGTCAAGCGCGACATGGAACAGCCCGTCGCGCTCCAGCGCCTCGGCCTTCTCATAGAAGCGCTTGGGCAAGGCATTGCGCATCGCTTGCTGGGCGGCGGCGACGGGATCGGGCTGGCGCTGGCCGGCGGCGCCGAAGCGGGCGAGAAAATCATCGGTCGACATGGCGCGCGGTCTAGCACGGCGCCCGGCGCAGGTCAGCCACCGAACCTGTCGCGCCAGGCCGGCTTGGCGAGGGAGAAGGGCAGGGTGGTCGCGTTGTAGACGGCTCGCGCCACGGCCCGCGCCAGCACGTCGGCGGCGGTCGCGCAGAGCTCGGTCAAGGCATAGGCGTCGGACGGTGCGCCGCTATGGCCGGTCGCGGCGGCGAAGACGACGTCGCCATCGAGCGGGGCATGCACCGGCCGAAGCGCCCGGGCGAGCCCGTCATGGGCGCAGAGCGCCATGCGCTTGGCTTGCGCCTTGGTCAGCACCGCATCGGTTGCGACGAGGGCAATGGTGGTGTTGGCGCCGGGGCCACCCTTGAAGCGCAAGGCGAGGTCCTCGGGCGGGATCGCCGCCGGCCAGCCGCGGCCACCGAATTCGAGGCCGTGCTCGTACGGGCTTGCCCAGAAATGCGGGCTATCGCCGATCGTCGCCGAGCCGACGGCGTTGACCGCGACCAGAGCGCCGACGATTTGGCCGGTCGCGGCGACCGCGCTCGCCGAGCCGAGCCCGCCCTTGAGATTGACCGTGGTCGCGCCATGGCCGGCGCCGACGCTGCCGAGCGCGAACTCGGCTGCCGCGGCGGTACAGGCTTTCGTGGCGAGCGTACGATAGGGCGCCTCGCCGTCGCCGCGGGCGAAGGGCTTGTCGCCACCATTGGCGAGATCGAACAGGATCGCCTGCGGCACGATCGGCACGCGGTAGCCGCCGATCGGGAAGCCCCGTCCCTCCCGGGCCAGCCAGTTCAGGGCGCCGTCGGCGGCGGCGAGGCCCCAGATCGAGCCGCCGGAGAGAACGATGCCGTCGACATGCTCGACCGTCATGCCCGGCTCGAGCAGCGCGGTGTCGCGCGTGCCAGGTGCGCCGCCGAGGACAGCGACGGAGGCGATGCTCGGCCGCTCGAACAGGGCGACGGTGACGCCGGTCGCGGCGGCGGCATCCTCGGCATTGCCAACGACAATGCCACGAACGTCGGTGATGAGATTGCGCACGATGAAACTCGCTGCCGACCGGAGATGAGCGAACCGCTCGGCCGCATGCTGCGCCGATTCGGCGCCGGGCGGCGATCAAGATCGGAACTTCGTGCTCGCCGGTGCGTCATGCCGACATTACGATCTTGTCATGCGCGCGCCATGGCCGGGTCAGGCCGGCTCCGGCACCTTGGTGATATCGCGACCCGGCTTCGAGACCCGCAAAGCGACCGTTCTTGTAGGACCACAATCCCGGAGACTTCGCATGAAACGCATCGCCCTCATCGTCGCCTCCAGCGCCGCGGCCGTCGCGGCGACGCTGGCGATCGCCCAACCGCAGCCGATCCCGCCCGCACCGGGCAGCACTCCGCCGGCACAGCAGCAGAGCGAGCCGCGCGGTGACCGCGCCGAGCGCGGCGACCGCTCCGACCGGCGCGAGGAATGGCGTCAGCGCCGGGCCGAACGTGCGACCGCCCGGATGAACGAGCGCCTCGCTCAGTTGCGCACCGACCTCAAGCTTAAGCCTGAGCAGGTGCCGGCCTTCGAGAAGGTCGAGGCGTTGATCAAGCGCAATGCCGAGCAGCGCCGCGAGAGCTTCGCCAGGATGCGCGATCAGCGCGAGAATTTCAGGGACGCCGACATCATGGAGCGGCTCGACATGATGGCGAACCGCCAGGCCGAAAGGGCCACCCGCAGCAAGGAGATGGCCGAGGCGGTCCGCCCGCTCTGGTCGACGCTCTCGGACGAGCAGAAGACCGTGGCGCGCCGGGCCGTGCGCCAGACGATGTCGGAAGGTCGAGAGCACATGCGCGAGATGCGCGGGCGTAGTTGGCACGGCCGCGACGGCGACCGTGATCGCGACGACGATCGTGGCCCGCGCCGCTGGCGCGACCGCGGCCATGACGACGATGATCGCGGCTGAGATCGCAATTTGTCAGGCGAGGCGAGGGCGGTCCGGCAGGGCCGCCCTTTTGCTTGGTAAACTCAGGTACCGACCGCGTCCTTGACGCATTTCGTCGTGAAGCTCGTCTTGGCGGCGCCAGCGAGTTTCTTGTCGGCCGCCTGCTTGTCGCAGGCCGCGCCGGCGTCCTTCTCGCATTTGGTGACGAAGCTGGTCTTGGCCGCTCCGGCGAGCTTCTTCTCGGTGGCCTGAACGTTGCAGCTCGGGCTCTGGGCGAAGGCCGGAGCCGAGAGGCCGAGAGCGAGAACTGCGAAGATGAGCATCTTCATGGCGCGATGATCCCTGTGGCGGCGCTTCAACGCTAGCTGAGTCGCAACGTAGCGTCATGGCGCCGCTTCGCCAGCCTTCGCTTCATTGAACCGTCACATCGTGCCGGCTATAGGCCGCAGGATCGCGGCGGTTGGAAGCGCGCCGCGTCACGGGAGCAGGCGCATGCGCTTCATCCAGACCTTCGACCTCTACCCTTTCCTCGACTCGGTCGTCAGCCTGCTGGCAGCCTTCGTGCTCGGCGCGCTGATCGGGGCCGAGCGCCAGTACCGGCAGCGGACGGCGGGGCTGCGCACCACGGTGCTGGTCGCAGTCGGTGCCGCCGCCTTCGTCGATCTCGCCATGCGCATGGCCGGCGCGCATGAAGCGGTGCGCGTCGTCTCCTATGTCGTTTCCGGCATCGGCTTTCTGGGCGCCGGCGTGATCATGAAGGAGGGGATGAACGTCCGCGGCCTCAACACCGCCGCGACGCTCTGGTGCGCGGCTGCGGTCGGCGCCTGCACCGGCGCCGACATGGTGGCCGAGGGCGCGCTGGTCACCGTCTTCGTCATCGCCGGCAACACCCTGCTGCGGCCATTGGTCAACGCGATCAACCGCAGCCCGATCAACGAGAAGGCGTCCGAGGCGACCTACGAGGTCGTGGTCACCACCGATCCGGAGGCGTTGCCCTCGGTGCGCGAGGCGATGGTCGAACTGCTCGAGCAGGCGAACTATCCGGTCGGCGACGTCAAGACGGTGGAGCGCGGCGAAGAGGCGATCGAGATCGTCGCGACGCTGATCAGCACAGCCGTCGAGCGCAAGGAACTCGACGCCGTGGTCGAGCGCATCGAGCGCTTGGCCGGCGTCACCCATGCGACCTGGGAGAGCAGTACGAGTGATTGAGGGGCGTGCTGGCACCGCGAGTGCGCCACTCTGGGGTGTACCCTGATGTTGCGAGGGCTGCAGTTTTTCAGGTGAGATTCCAGCGTGCCGCCCCTCTTTCAGCTTGCAGTTGCGTCGAGCCGTTATGATACCGTGTGGTTGTTGGGAGGGGCGCAGCCGTGAACCCGTTTAGGAACCTTCGGGTGAACTTGCTGGCGAAGGGCGGCTGGGCGATCATCGCTGTGCTTTCGATTTGCATAACTATGGTGGGCATCTTCGGTCAGGGCGAGCTCGCGAGTAAGGCGCTTACAACCCTCTCCACTGCGGCCTTATTTGCTCTTGGTGCGATGGCTATGTGGCCGCGCGACTGATCCAACGGCAGAGAGGGCGATGGCTGGAGGGCTGCCTTGGGCTGGCTATCAAACAAAATCGGTCAATGGGCTCTTGCAACCCAAGAGCGAGAGCTTTCGGATTTTGTGAAGAAGTTAGAGCTTGTTGATGCGGATGAACTTGGGGGCTTTGTCGCCTTCAGCCTCATCTACGGCCGGTCACTTGAGGCAAGCCTACATACCGACCCTTACGAGCCTGCGGTGATTGTCGTGCATCACCCGCTCCTCCCGATGAAGATCGTGTCTGACATCAAGCAGCTTCAACGCGAAGGGAAGCAGCTCCTCGCTGGCGGAGCAATGACATGGCTCCACACCATACGAGCGACAGCGAGTATCGAGCTTCGCCCGCTGGGCCGTCAGCTCTGGCATAACGTCAATAGGGGCGCTCCCTTTGCAGAGGATGTGGCTTTCGACCTCGGCCTTCACGCGCTGGTGCCTTGGGGAAACTTAGGGCGAACGCCCGCCGGCTTAGGACCGCGAGCCTGACGCGATGACTCGCTTGTTGATCGCGCCGTCCGCAGCCTCCGTGGCGTTGCTCTACAAGAAGCGCGAGGAGGCCACGGGGGAAACAGGGAAGCGGCCGGAGAGAGGTGGGCTGAAAGTTTTTTTGCTGGATATTCCGGCGGAGCAGCACCAGTCCGTCGCGTTGCCGATCCAGATCGAGTTGAGCAGGGCAGAGCATGTGCCAGCCCTCAGCAATCCACTCTTAACGAGGGCTGCAACACCGTGGCACCGCGTCGGAAGAAGTCGAAAGTGGACACCGGCCCGGTGCATGCTGGTTTTGATGCGTTAGACAGCGCTTCCGAGCGGGCCGTGGCTATATCGGAACGTAACATCGGAAAGACACATACGGGCCGGCAGCGCCGTGCCTTGGCAGTTTTCTCGAAGCTAATCGTTCACAATATGGCCATGATACTTTTAACGAAGAAGTTCTTCGACGACGAAGAGCGTGGGCTGCTGGATCATTTCTCTCTGGCTTCACTAGCTCGGTCATCTCTAGATGCAGCTCTAATGACGATGTACATTTCCGAGCCTAGCCTAAATCTGACGCGGTGGGATTTTCGGCGGCAGTTGTTGTTTTTGCACGATACTAACAATCGAAGTCGCTTTCTCAAGCCTCTCCGTAAGGATGGGGTAGAGTTTGGGTTTTTCGAGAATGCCGATGCAGTGAGAGACGGCATAAGGTCGAAGTTGGGCAAGCTCGGCGCAGAGCTACTCTACAGTCAGGAGAAAATCGCGGACTATCAGCGCGGCTTTCATATATTTGTTGATGGTGTCCGAGGCGCGGTGCGAGAAGCGGGCTGGGATGTTGATGAGTTTGAGTTCAATCAGTCGTATCTCTCCGCATATGTCCACTCGCATCCGGTTAGTTTCATCCGGTTGGATGAGCATCAGGTGACGTTCGAAGGCGCGTCGCAGTTCCAAGTGGACTTCTGCCACTACCTGCTCGAAATGACGGCTGGCTATCTGGCATCCGTCGCGGATCGAATGGACGCTTTTAGTCTGCCGGGGGAGGGCGATCCCAACGGGCATCTCGAATGACTGTCGATCACCTTAATCTGCTGCTGCTAATGCCGCGCTCCCTCCGACCCCTTCATCTCCACCTCGAACTCCACCAACTGCCCGAACAGCGGCACCTTCCGGAAATCCTCATCGAACTCGCGGCGGGCGTGCCTCGTCTGCTTTCGGCTCTCGAAAACCCCCAGCCACGCCAGGGGGCGCAGGACGCGTGACATCATGGCGAACTCGGGGAGGTCGGGCCTCGGCACCTTGTCGAGCGTGTCCATGATCGTGCAGGCAGACATCAGGTCGCCCGCGCTCGACCAGTTATGCGCCGTGACCGACAGGCTCCAGAGGACCACGCCCATGTGGTGCTGCGGCCAGAACTCGATAGGGTTCCTGTCGAAGTCCTGAAGGTTGACCTTCCAGAACACCGCTTCAAACAGTTCAGCCAGCAGGGCAGGGGCCGCTTCAGGGGCCAGCAGAGCCTTCCCCGTCTTGGTCGCCTTCAGGACTCCCAGGCGCTTCCTCAAGAGCCCCGCAGCCTGCAGCACGATCCTCGTGAAAAGGACCCCGTAGGCGTCATCTTCGTTGATGACCTTGTTCATCGCCAGCGTGGTGGCCTTGTCGTAGCCCGGCCATTCCGTGCGATCGAAGACGTGCCAGACATCGGCACGCTTCAAAGCACCGGCAGGCGTGAGGACAAGCCCGCCTTTCTCCACGGCAAGCGCCAGCAGGAGCCTCGCGGCGTGGACCATCGGGACCTGAAGGGCGGCCTCGATGGGGACGTTATGGGGCGTGAGGCGGAGCGCCTGCGGGACCCTGCCGGGCGGCTCCAGGAGCGCCTTGAGAGAGCCGGGCTGAAGATGCGTCCATGCGGGAGGGATTGAGCTCACGCCAGGAACGTAGGCGGGCCGGAGCGAAGGCTCAACAGCCAGCCTGCAAGCGTGTGCGCGCAAACAAAGAAAGGGCGGCCCTTGCGGGCCGCCCTTTCCGTGAATCCCGCCAGAGGCTTGCGCGCTCCGGCTGATATCTTAGATCAGCGCGAGTAGAACTCGATGACCAGGTTCGGTTCCATCTGCACCGCGTAAGGCACGTCCGTCAGGGTCGGCGTGCGGGTGAAGGTGGCGGTCGACTTGTTGTGGTCGGCGTCGATGTAATCAGGCACGTCGCGCTCGGCGAGGGTGGCGGCCTCGATCACGATGGCGAGCTGGCGCGAGCTCTCCTTGACCGCGATCACGTCGCCCGGCTTGACCTGGTAGGACGCGATGTTGACGCGCTTGCCGTTGACCGTGACATGGCCGTGGTTGACGAACTGGCGGGCGGCGAAGACGGTCGCGACGAACTTGGCGCGGTAGATCACCGCGTCGAGACGACGCTCGAGCAGGCCGACCAGGTTCTCGCCCGAATCGCCCTTGAGGCGGATCGCCTCGGCGTAATAACGGCGGAACTGCTTCTCGGAGATCGAGCCGTAATAGCCCTTCAACTTCTGCTTGGCGCGCAGCTGGGTGCCGAAGTCGGACGGCTTGCCCTTGCGGCGCTGGCCGTGCTGGCCGGGGCCGTATTCGCGGCGGTTGACCGGGGACTTCGGACGGCCCCAGATGTTCTGACCGAGGCGGCGGTCAATCTTGTACTTTGCCTCATGGCGCTTCGACATATCGCGTGTCCTCTGTGGTTCGCGAGTTGAGGACCGCGCCCTCCTGTCCCCGTTTCCGGGGCGACAGATCCGGCCTCCGAAGAGAAGCGGATCACGGGTGCGGAAAAAGCCACGCGGCCCCGTGAGGAGCCGCGCGACGCCGGTGCCTATGAGGGATGTCGCGCTGGAAGTCAATGAGCCGGCATCAATAGCGCCAATAGGCGCGGCGATGATGCGGATGCTTGTACCAGCCGAGATGGCGGCCACGATTCCAGCCATGGTGACGGCGTGGGCCGTAGCTGTGGCCGTAATGGTGACCCTTGTGCTTGTGCCAGCCCTTCGGCTTGGCCTGTGCATCGTCGATGCCGCCGAACCCGAACAGCATGGCGCCGAGCCCGAAAATTGCGGCCAGGATCAGCTTCTTCATGGCACTCTCCCATTATGACCGGTGGCGTCGAGAACGCCTCCAGATCAGAACAGTTCCAAAATATGGTCAGATTGCGAGCGGCAGCGGCTCGGTCTCGATCCGCGCCAGGCCGAAGCCGGCCAGCGCGATATGGGCTGGGCCTGAGAGACGCGAGCCGTCGGTGAAAACGGCTACGGTGGCGACGGGCTCGGTGCGGAGCTGGGCCGGGCCGAGCAGTTGCGATGTCCGGCGCGCGATCGCCGGGGCGGGATCGATCCACTCGACCGGCCAGGACGCGAGTCGCTGCAGGCGCGCCAGCAGCAGGGGATAATGCGTGCAGGCGAGGGTGACGACGTCGGTTCGCCTTCCGTCGCGGCTGACGAAGCAGGGCGCGATCTCGGCGGCGATGTCCGTGTCGCTGACCGGCTCGCCCTTCAGCGCCGCTTCCGCCAGGCCGGCGAGGCGGCTGGCGCCGACCAGGACGACCTCGCAACCGGCGGCATAGTGCCCGATCAGGTCGCGGGTGTAGTCGCGGGCGACAGTGCCGGGCGTCGCCAGAACCGAGATGAGGTGGCTGCGGGTGCGCTCCGCTGCCGGCTTCACTGCCGGCACCGTGCCCACGAAGGGAATGGCGAAGCGGGCGCGCAGGGCCGGCAGCACCAAAGTCGAGGCGGTGTTGCAGGCGATGACGACGAGATCGGGATGGAAGCGGTCGACCAAGCGCTCCATCACGGCGAGCACGCGCGCGACCAGCGCCGGCTCGTCGAGGCGGCCATAGGGGAAGGCGGCGTCGTCGGCGGCATAGACGATGTCGGCGTCGGGGCGCTGGCGCATCACCTCGCGCAGCACGGTCAATCCGCCGAGGCCGGAATCGAAAACGAGGATGGTCGGGATTCGCAAGGGCAGCACCGGTGCGGCATAGCCGGCTCCGGCCAGAAGATCGACCTGCATCGCACTGGAACTCATCACGTCTGCCGAGCCCATGATTGGGCGCCCCGCCAGTTAAGGAGCGGTGAATCGGGCGCTTCGGCAGATAGGATAATTTAGTTGACTCTGTCCACTAGTTGGCGTTTCTCACGCGGAATGAGGAGGCAAGTCATGCCCGCCGTCGACACAGCAGCCATCGCGACGATCCGTCGCTTCGGGCGCTTCCATACGCGCTTCGTCGGCGCGCTCGGCGGCGATCTGCACGGCTCCGGCTTCGGGCTGACCGAGGGGCGGGTGCTCTACGAGCTGGCGCAGCGCGATGGCTGGCGGGCGGGCGAGCTGGCGCGCGAGCTCGGACTCGACCCGGCCTATCTCTCGCGCCTGCTGAAGCGCTTCATCGACTTGGGCTGGCTGGAGCGGGCGAAGGCAGATGGCGACGGCCGGGCCTATGAGCTCAAGCTGACCGAAGCTGGGCATAGCGCCTTCGCGCCGCTGGACGAGGCTTCGCACCGCCAGGCCAGCACGATCCTGTCGCGGTTGGGAGCGGGCGAACAGGCGGTGCTCGTTACCGCGCTCGATCGCGCGCAGGCGCTGCTCTCGGGCGCTGCCAGCCCGCAACCCTCGGTGACGATCCGCGAGCACCGCCCCGGCGACATTGGCTGGGTGATCGCGGCCCATGCCCGGCTCTATGCGGAGGTCTATGGCTGGGACATCAGCTTCGAGGCGCTCGTCGCCGAGATCGCGGCGAAGTTCCTGCGCGAGTTCCGGCCCGGACAGGAGCGCTGCTTCATCGCCGAGCTCGACGGCGCCTCGGTTGGATCGGCTTTCGTGGTGCGCGAGAGTGACGAGGTGGCGAAGCTTCGCCTGGTGCTGGTCGAGACGCGGGCGCAGGGGCTCGGCCTGGGCAAGCGCCTGGTGCGCGAGGCGCTCAATTTCGCCCGCGCCGCCGGCTATCGCCGGATGGTGCTGTGGACCAACGACATCCTGCACGCCGCCCGCGCCATCTATATCGCCGAGGGGTTCAGGCTGGTGGCGGAGGAGAAGCACCATTCCTTTGGGAAGGATCTGGTGGGGCAGAACTGGGAGCGCGATCTCTAGAGCAGGATGCGAAAAAGTGGGAACCGGTTTTTTCGCATTGATCCTGCTCTAACTCTTTGATGAGAGACGGATTCAGATTTCAGATGGAAGCGCCTTGCGATTCCATCTGAAATCATCCGGCTCTAGCGTCCACCCGATCAGCTCGTACCGCAAGCTGGTCGGTAAAACGGTCTTGATCTCAAGTGAGAGGCGGGTTCGCCCGTCAGATCGATCCAGTCTGACGGATCCGGCGCTAGACCTTTAAGCGCGCCACGGCTGCCGCTGCCGTGCGGCCGGCGAGGGTTGCGCCGCCCGCGGTCATCGCGCCGCCGCCGGCGGTCGCCTCGCCGGCGAGCCAGAGCTTGCCGCCGATCGGTTCGGCAAGGATATCGCGTGCATTAGCATGGCCCGGCAAGCAGACCGAATAGGAGCCGTGCGAGAACGGGTCGGTCCACCAGGCCGGAAAGGAGACGGGGCCGGCTGCCTTGCGGAATTCGCTGCCGATCATCGATGCCAGCAGATCGACGACCTGCTCGCGCGCGGCGCCCGGACCGGCGGTCGAGAGGTCGCGGGCGAAATCGCCGCCGCAATAGCCGATGACGAGGTCGCGGTCGTCCGGGAAGAGCTCGAAGCTGATCAGCCGCCCGGCTGCGCCGGCCTCGAAATAGGTCGTGCCCGGGGCGATGCCGAAGCGGTCGCCTTCGACCTTGAGCGCGATCTTGGTGAGCGCGCCCATGCCGATGCCGGCAAGCGCGTCGCGGGTGCGCGTCGGCAGCTCCGGCGTGAAGCGGATGCCACCGGCCTTCAGCACGCCGACCGGCACGGTGACGATGCAGGCTCGCGCCCGGAGCGTGCCAGAGGCGGTGGTGACGGCGACGCGCGAGCCGCTCCAGTCGATTGCCGTGACGGGCTGATTCAGGCGGATGTCGAGGCCGGCGCCATAGCGCGCGACGAGATTGCCGTAGCCGCTCGGCACGACATAGTCCTCTCCCGACCAGAGCCGCTGATAATCGCGTGCCGAGATGCGCGCCGATTCCTCGCCGATCGAGAGCAATAGGCCGGAGGAGGCGACGGGCGCGAGGTCGGGGCCGAGATCGCTCAGCAAATCGGCGACCGAGAGATCGCGGCTTTGCAGATCGGCCGTCTCCAGGCGCCGGTCGATCTCGCCAAAGGCACCGCGGCGCCGGGCGCGGTCGCCCGCCGGCATCGGCTTGCCGCTCTGGAAGAGCTGGAAGCCGCCGCCCCAGCTTTCGTTCGGGGTCGCGACGCCGAGGTCGCGGGCGATCTCGGTCCAGGGATTGCGCTCGGCCCAGTGGATGAACATCGCTCCGGCGT
This sequence comes from Allobosea sp. Tri-44, assembly GCF_004123845.1. Classification (GTDB taxonomy): domain Bacteria; phylum Pseudomonadota; class Alphaproteobacteria; order Rhizobiales; family Beijerinckiaceae; genus Allobosea. Next base: position 155,502 of record NZ_NBDP01000003.1, read on the forward strand.
CATAGGCCGGGCCCAGCGACGAATCGGTGAAGGTACGCCCGCCAAGGCGATCACGTGCCTCGAGCACGATGGCCTGACGGCCTGCAGCCTGAAGTTGCTTTGCTGCGGCGATCCCCGCCGCTCCGGCGCCGATCACGACGACATCGGGTTCGGCGGCGCGGGCAGGGAGGGGCCCGCCGGCAAAACTTGCTGCCAGCGCGCCTGAACCCATCAGCCATCTCCGGCGGTCGAGCATGAAGCGTAATCCGTTCCTGCGACCGTTGCATGATGGCAGCCGCTTTTCGCACTGCAATACACGAGCACGAGTGCGGCAGGAGCAGGGCCATCACAGCTTTGCGAGGTCGCAGGCGTGCTTGTCCCGGAGATGATCGTCTTTCAGTTTGGACGAATAATAATCTTAGTTTTGAATTCTACTAAGTAAGTAATGTATCACGTGATCGCGAGTCTATTGACAGTTAAACTGTGCTTTAATAACCGCTGGTGGTGAAAGTAAGGCATAAGGCCTAGTTTTCAAGCAATATAAAGAGCGTTTCGACTTGGCAAGTCAATCTGGCAAGGCGAATTGCTTCTCAGCGACAGGATACGGGCGATGGGGACGAATTGCAGCGGGCTGCGCCAAGGCGTGGCGCTTGGGGCCTTGATGCTGGCCATGACGGCGCCGGCGCTCGCGCAGCAGCAACGTGCTCCCGCTCCGCCAGCGACCACCGACCAGGTTCAGCTCGACCAGATCAACGTGCAGGGTGAGGCGCAGGCAGCGCCGCTGCTGCAGGGGCCGACGACCACGACGACGACGCGCGCCGAGCTCGACCGGCAGCAGGTCCAGAGCCTGACCGATCTGTCCAACCGGGTCGAGGCCGGCATCACCTTCAACCGGCAGAACGGCTCGCTCAACATTCGCGGTTTGGATGGCGCGCGCGTGCTGACGACGATCGATGGCATCCGCCAGCCCTTCATCGTCGACACCCGGATCGGCCGCGCCGGCGCCAACGCCTTCGACTTCGATTCACTATCCTCGCTCGACCTGCTGCGCGGCGGCAGCGGCGGCGCCACGCTCGGCGGCGGTGCGCTCGGCGGCGCGCTCGCGGTCCGCACGCTTGATCCCGAGGACATCATCCGCAATGGCCGCTCCTACGGAGCGCTCGCCAAGACCGGCTATGACAGCACGGACCAGGCCTGGTTCGGCAGCGCGGCGGCGGCGGCGCGCATGGGCAACACCTCCGTCCTGCTGCAAGGCGGCTTTCGCAACGGCCACGAGATCGACAACAAGGGCAACGACAAGTCGATCGGTGCGACCCGCACCGCGCCGAACCCGGCCGACTTCAACCAGTACAGCTTCCTCGGCAAGATCTATCAGCAGGTCGGCGAAGCCCATCGCTTCGGCCTCACCGGCGAGTTCTTCAAGCGCGCCGACCGGGTCCAGACCCGGACCAGCACGGTCTCGCTGACCGGCAATTTCCGCCCTGGCTCATATCAGACCGGCGAGGATGTCGAGCGCAACCGCGTCTCGTTGACCTATGACTACAAGCAGTCCGGCGGCCTCTTCGTCGACGAGGCGCACGCCAATCTCTACTGGCAGAAGCTGAAGCGCAACGACCTGGTCAGCGCCTGGCGCTACACCAGCATCATCGGGCCTTATGGTCGCGACAACGAAAGCGAAGAGAACGCCTACGGCTTCAATGCCTATGGGGTGAAGAATTTCCAGACGGGACCGGCTTCGCATCGGGTGACGTTCGGTACCGAGCTGCGCATGTCGTCGCTGAAGCAGTATTCGTCCGGCGTCGACAATTGCCCGCCGCGGCCGGCCTCCGGTTCGTTCACGGGGGCACTCGCCACCTGCAACAACCTGTTCACCAACCAGGCCGACCAGCCTGACGTCGACGGGCGGCTCGTCGGCCTCTATGTGCAGGACGAGATCGGCCTGCTCGACAACCGCCTGCGCATCACGCCGGGCGTGCGCTTCGACTGGTATGAGGAGAAGCCGCAGGCGACGCCGGCCTATTCGGCCGGCGGCTCGCGCCCGGTCGGCCTGCCACCGTCCTCGAACGACTCCGGCTGGTCGCCGCGCATCCGGCTCGAATACGACATCCTGAAGAATGCGCCTTTCGTGAAGGACGTCACCGTCTTCGCGCAATGGGCCAAGAGCTTCCGGGCACCTACGGCGGACGAGCTCTATGGCCGCTTTGGTGGGCCCAGCACCTATCTGCGCGCCGGCAACCCCATGCTGCGGCCGGAAGAGGGCAATGGGGTCGATGTCGGCGTCCGCTTCGGCGACAGGCAGCTCGGCGGCTCGATCACCTATTTCCATACCAATTATCGCAACTACATCGAGCAGATCCAGCTTCAGGCCCCGAACGTGGGTGGCCTGTACCCACAGGGCGGCATCGTCAGCTTCCGGAACATCCCGCGCGCCGAGATCCAGGGCGTCGAGCTCAACGGGCAATACGCCTTTGCGCCGAATTGGCTGGTGCGCGGCTCCTTCGCCTATACCCGCGGCCGCAACAAGACCGACGACATCTTCCTGAACTCGATCCCGCCGGTGCAGGGCATCGTCGCCGTCGCCTATGGCACGGATCGCTGGGGCGCAGAAGTCTCGGCCAAGATGGCCGGCAAGCGCGACGACGTCTCGACGGTCCAGGCGGGCACCGGCTTCAAGGCGCCGGGCTATGCGATCTTCAACGCCTCGGCCTGGTGGCGCCCGGCGCCGGAGATCGCAGATGTCGAGCTGCAGGTCGGCGTCTACAACATCTTCGACCGCAAGTATTTCGATGCAGCCAACGTGCCGCTCGCGCGCCCGCAGTCGCGCGACTACTACAGCGAGCCCGGCCGCACGGTGAAGGCGACACTCAAGTACCAGTTTTGAGCATAAGTGTTTCGAGACTAGACTTCAGCCGGCCCTTCGGGGCCGGCTTTTTTGTGCTCGAGGGCACTGCCAATGCTGGCGTCGGCGTCAATCTGGCAGGGCTGACGACCTTCACGAACAACGACACCAGCACGGGCCGGGCCTCCGTCAGCACAGACCGTTCCCGCTCACGTCGCCGCAAAGTCATTTATCCGGGCACTTCGTAACCTTCCGTTCTTGCTGTTGCCCATTCGTCATTGTGGCGGCCCGCCGAATCCCGGCATGGTTGCAGCTCGGACTGGCCTAATTCTCCGGAGGAGAAGCCCCTATGGAAGCGCACGCGGATAGGGGCATCGAGACCATAAGATCGACCAAGAAGGGCAGGCTTCTCGCGGGCGTCAGCGGCGCCGCCTTGGCCCTGGCCTGCTGGCTGCCGGCGCCGGCCATGGCCGCGGATTATCTGGCGGGCACCGACGCCGAGCTGCGCGGGCGCATCACCCAGGCGAATGGCGACGGCGACCCCACCTCGACGATCACGCTGACAGCCAGCTTCCCCACGAATACGACCAGCCTGCCAGTTCCGACCAAGCCCATCACGATCGACACTGGGAGCTTTACGCTTTCCGGTATCAACGGCACCGGCGCGACCGCCGGCAATACGATCAATATCATTGGCGTTGCCGGCCTTAGCGACAGCTTCACGTTGCGGGGCAATTTCAAGGGCGGCGACGCGCAAGCGGCAGCCGCTGGCATTGGCATCTCGGCTCGACTCAACTCGTCAGTGACGAATTTTGGAACCATCCTGGGCGGAAACAGCACAGGAGGCGCAGGCGGATTCGGCGTCAGTCTCGGCGGGACTGGCGCAGACAACAGGCTGGTCAATCATGGAACGATTCGCGGCGGCGCCGGAGCCACGGTGGGCGGCATTGGGCTTGCCGTTTCAGGGGGCGTCACCGCCGCCATCGTCAATACCGGGACGATTGAAGGCGGAGCCGGGGCCGTTGCCGTCCGGGGCAGTGCGACGTTTGCCCTCGACAACAGCGGCACGATTCAAGGCGGGAGCGGAGCGGCCGCGATCACCACGAATTCAGCGACCGCGAACCTCAGCCTCGTTAACAGCGGCGCGATACGAGCAGGCGCCGGCTCTGCCGATGCGATTACGCTCGTGGCGGGGGTCACTACGGGCAGGATATCGCTGGAGCTGCAGGCCGGCTCTCAGATCATCGGCAATGTCGTCGCGAACCCGACCGGGCTCCTCGACACCCTGCGCCTCGGCGGGAGCGCCGACGCCAGCTTCAACGTCTCGGCCATCGGTCCGGCCGCGCAATACCAGAACTTCGACGCCTTCATAAAGACCGGCACCAGCACCTGGACGCTGACTGGCACGGGCGCCACCGCGATACCCTTGTCGGTCGAGCAGGGCACGCTGCTGGTCGCTGGCTCGACGCTCGGCCCCGTGGGCGTGCTCACCGGCGCGACGCTCGGCGGCACCGGCACGATCGGCGGCAACGTCACGATCGACACCAACGGCACGCTGGCGCCGGGCGCAGCCGGGGCGACGCCGGGCACGCTGACGATCAACGGCGACCTGACCCTGAACAGCGGCGCGCTGCTCAACTATAACCTCGGCCAGGCCGGCGTTCCCGGTGGCCCGCTCAACGATCTCACCAACGTCAACGGTAACCTCACCGTCGCTGGCCTCCTGAACGTCACGACCGCACCGGGCGGCAGCTTCGATCCCGGCATCTACCGCATCTTCAACTATACCGGCACGCTGATCGATAACGGTCTCACGGTCGGCTCGGTGCCGACGCCCGACTTCTTCGTGCAGACCGGCGTCGCCGGGCAGATCAACCTGGTCAACACCGCCGGGCTGACGCTGCGCTTCTGGGACGGCGGGACGGACGGGCGAAACAACAGCGTCATCGGCGGCGGCAACGGCACCTGGCTGGCCGCCTCCGGCAACAACAACTGGACGAACGAGCTCGGCGTCCCCAACGGTGGCTTCGCGGCGGGCTCCTTCGCCGTCTTCCAGGGCACGCCCGGCACGGTCACGGTCGTCACCGGCCTCGGCCCCGTCATCGCCTCGGGCATGCAGTTCGTAACGGGCGGCTACACCGTCCAGGGCGGCGAGATCACGCTGACCGGCACGCAGGCGGTCATCCGCGTCGGCGACGGCACCGCGAGCGGCGCCTTCACCCAGGCCACGATCGCTTCCAACCTCATTGGCGCCGCCCAGCTGGTGAAGTCCGATCTTGGTATTCTCAGCCTCACCGGGACGAACACCTATACCGGCGGCACGCTGATCTCGGCCGGCACTCTGATACTCGGCGACGGTGGCACGAACGGCTCGATCGTCGGCGACGTCGTCAACAACGGCAACCTGTTGCTCAACCGCTCGGACGCCGTCAGCTTCGGCGGCGCGATCTCGGGCACAGGCTTTGTCACCCATAGCGGCACGGGCTCGACGACGTTCACCGGCGTCAACACCTATGCGGGCGGCACCGAGATCGCCGCCGGCACGGTGATCGGCCAGGCCACGAGCTTCGGCAGCGGCCGGATCTCCAACCTTGGCGCTCTGATCATCGATCAGCCGACCGACGCGACCTTCGCCAACCGGATCACCGGCAGCGGTTCCCTCACCAAGCGCGGCGCCGGCAACCTGACCCTCACCGGCTCCAACATCCTCTCCGGCCCGACGACGGTCGAGGCCGGCAAGCTCTCGGTCAACGGCACGCTTCTGCTTTCGCCCCTCACCGTGCGCAACGGCGCGACGCTGGCCGGTTCCGGCGCGGTCGGCTCCACCACGATCCAGTCCGGCGCGACCATCGCGCCGGGCAACTCGATCGGCACCTTGAACGTCGCCGGCAACCTCGTGCTGGCGCCGGGTTCGCTCTATGAGGTCGAGATCGGCGGCAATGGCACGTCGGACCGGATCGCCGTCATCGCAACGGGGGGCGCCTTGGGAACGGCGACGGTGACCGGCAGCCAGATCGGCGTCACCGCGCTCGACCCGCAGACGAGCTACATCGGCGGCCAGCGCTACACGATCATCACCGCCGCCGGCGGGGTCAGCGGCACCGTGGCCGGGGCGGTCTCGCGCTCGGCCTTCCTCGACCTTACGGTCGACCACCGGCCCAACCAGGTCGACCTCGTCATCGCGTTGAAGGGCACGCCGCCTGTGACGCCGCCCGACCCGGGCACGCCACCTGTGACCCCTCCCGACCCGGGCACGCCGCCTGTGACCCCGCCGGGTCCGGGCACTCCTCCCGTCACGCCGCCGACTGCCCCGCCGGCGATCTTCGGGACCGTGGCGCAGACCCGCAATCAGTTCGCGACCGCAGCCGGCCTCGACACCCTGCCGCAGGCCGGCGGGACGCTGGCGCTGTACAACAGCCTGTTGATGCTCGATGCGCCCTCCGCCCGTCAGGCCTTCGACGCGCTCTCGGGCGAAATCCACGCCTCGGCCAAGAGCGCGCTGGTCGACGAGAGCTGGCTCTTGCGCGCGGCGGTCAACGACCGGCTGCGCTCGGCCTTCGGTGCGGTTGGCGCGGCGCCGATGGCGACGCTGAACTATGGCTTCAGCGCCGACCTTGCCCCGAGCGCGACCGGGCCGATGCCCAGGCTCAGGACCGACCGCTTCGCGGTCTGGGGTCAGGGTTACGGTTCCTGGGGCCGCGGCGACAGCGACCGCAACGCCGCCAAGCTGACCCGCTCGACCGGCGGCTTCCTGATCGGCGCGGATGTCGCGGTGATCGACACCATGCGCTTAGGCATCGTCGCCGGCTACAGCCGGAGCGAGTTCGACGTGAACGCGAGGCTCTCTTCGGGCGAGAGCGACAACTATCATCTTGGCCTCTATGGCGGCGGGCAATGGGGCGCGCTCGGGCTGCGCGCCGGCGCGAGCTACACCTGGCACGACATCGAGACCCGCCGCACCGTCGCCTTCGCCGGCTTCGGCGACGGCTTGAAAGCCGATTACGACGCCGGCACGGCCCAGGTCTTCGGCGAGCTCGGCTACCGTGTCGACCTCGGCCGGCTCGCACTCGAGCCTTTCGCCGGCTTGGCCTATGTCAACCTGCACACGGACGGGCTCAGTGAGACCGGCGGGGCGGCGGCGCTGACGGCCCGCAGCGACGACACCAGCCTCGGCTACTCCACGCTGGGCTTGCGCGCCTCGACCACGTTCGCGCTGCAGGGCATGGACCTGACCTTGCGCGGCGGGCTGGCCTGGCGCCACGCTTTCGGCGACGTCACGCCGACAGCGACGCTCGCCTTCGCCGGCAGCAATCCGTTCTCGGTCGCCGGTCTGCCGATCGCGAAGAACGCAGCGGTCGTCGAGGCCGGGCTTGACCTCGCCCTCGGCGCCAACGCCGCCCTGGGAGTGTCCTATACCGGGCAACTCGCCGAAAGCACACAGGACCACGCCTTCAAGGCAAATCTCGCGGTGAGGTTCTGACGGCGCGCTGCTCCATCAGGCTTTCGGCTCGCCGCCCCGGTTCGCTCTCGGCCCTTCAGCCAGCGACTTGAAGACGCCGCGCAGGGTGCGCGCTTCCTGTTCGGTCATGCCCAGCCGGTGCAGGATGTCGCGCAGATTGGCGGTCATCACCGGCTTCTTGCCGGGCGGGAAGAAGCCGCAGCGCTCGAGCTCGCCTTCGAGATAGTCGAACATCGAAAGGACGGTTGCCCTGCTCGCCGGTGGCGACGGGTTGTTCTCGCGGAAGGGTGGCTCGCCGCCGCTCGCCTTCAGCCACTCATAGCCGCAGAGCAGCACCGCCTGTGCCAGGTTGAGCGAGGCGAAGGCGGGGTTGACCGGGAAGGTCAGGATCGCGTCGGCGAAGCTGATCTCCTCATTCGTCAGCCCGATGCGCTCGCGCCCGAACAGGATGCCGACGCGTTCATCCGAGGCGATGCGCTCGCTGAGGTTTGGCATCGCCTCGGCAGGCGTGAAGACGCGCTTCATCTGGCCGCGCTCGCGCGCCGTCGTCGCCAGCACATGGTTGAGGTCGGCGATCGCCGCGGCGGCATCGGGGAAGAGCCGGGCATTGTCGAGGATATGGGTGGCGCCGGAAGCGGCTGCCGTCGCGCCCTTCTTGAGGCCGCCGCCGCTTGGCCAGCCATCGCGCGGCGCGACCAGGCGCAGCTCGGACAGGCCGAAATTCGCCATGGCGCGGGCGCACATGCCAATATTCTCGGCGAGCTGCGGTTCGACGAGAATGACGATGGGAGCTTGTGCCGTGAGGGGCGGGCGCGTGCGGTCGGTGCCGGAACCGGTCATGAGAAGGCTGCTTCCTGAAGGAGCGCGCAGCCATGCGCCGGCTGCGCGGTCTCCGTCAACCGCTCAGCGGCGATCAGGCGCGGCGGCGCTCGTGCCGGAGATCGACTACGTGACCGGCTTGGCCACCGTCATGCGTCCTGAAGGCCGCGACCAGCGCATTCAGCCGCTCGATCTGCTGTCCCAGCGCCGTGGCCGAGGCGGCGCTCTCCTCGGCGAGCGCGGCGTTAGCCTGGGTCATCTCGTCCATATGCGCGATGGTCTGGCTCATCTCGTCGATGCCGCTGGCCTGCTCGGAAGACGCCGAGGAGACCTCGGTCACCGTGGTCGCGACGCGCTGCGAGGCCTCGACGATCTGGCCGAGCACGGTGCCGGCTGAGCGCACCAGCTCGACGCCGTCACCAACTTGCGTGTTCGAAGCCTTGATCAGCGCCGAGATGCTCTTGGCCGCTTCGCTGGAACGCTGGGCGAGCGTGCGCACTTCCGAAGCGACGACGGCAAAGCCCCTGCCGGCGTCGCCGGCGCGTGCCGCTTCGACGGCGGCATTCAAGGCCAGCAGATTGGTCTGGAAGGCGATCTCGTCGATGACCGAGGTGATGTCGGAAATCTTGCGCGAGGCTTCCTCGATGCGGCTCATCGCCTGGACCGCATCGTCGACGATGGCGCCGCCCTTGCGGGCGATGCCGCTCGCCTCCTGCGAGAGCTTCGCGGCCTGGCGGGAGGCGTCGGCCGCGGCCTTGACCGAGGCGGCGAGCTCCTCGGTCGTCGCGGCGCTTTCCTCCAGCGAGGAGGCCTGCTCCTCGGTGCGCTTGGAGAGGTCGTCGGCGCCGCTGGTGATCTCGCGGCCGGCGGTCGCGACCTCGACGGAGGTCGCCTTGATCGCGTCGACGGTAGCGGCGAGGCGCTCGATCGCCGTGTTGAAGTCCTGCTTCAGCGTCTCGTAGTCGAGCGCGACCGCGTCCTCGATCCGCACGGTGAGATCGCCCTGCGAGAGGCGGGCGAGCGCCTCGGCCAAGAGGCCGACGACCTCGCGCTGCTCGGCGAGCAGGGTGCCCTGCGCGGTGGCAGCCTCTTCGCGGTGACGTGCGCTGGCGAGGTTCTGGCGCTCGGCCTCGGCCCGGCCCTCGCTGGTTTCGGCCTCGAGCCGCTGCACGGCGAGCCCGTTCTCCTTGAAGACCTGTACGGCCTGCGCCATCTGGCCGATCTCGTCGCGGCGCGACAGGCCGGCGACGGCAACCGCATAGTCACCGTCGGCGAGCCTGAGCATGGCATCGCGCAGGCGGCGCAAGGGCAGGGCGGTGGTGCGGCCGACGATGAAGGCGGCGATCAGGCCGAGCACCAGCGCGGCTGCGATCGTTCCGAGGATGATCGCCTGCGTGCGGGCCTGTGCCTCGGCGAGGCGGGCACCGGCCTCAGCCTCCTCGGCGGCGAGCCGGGTTTCGAGCTCCTGCAGCGGCGGGGCGATCAGGTCGAATTCGCCGGAAAGCTTCTCGGCGGCGAGCATGAAATCCTTCTCAGCCTTGGTCCAGGCCGGAACGATCTCGGCGTAAGCCGTGAAGGCTGGGCCGATCTCGGCCTTGGCCTCGGCCGGGATGCCCTGGCGGCCGAGCGCACGCTCGAAGCGGCCCTGCTCGACCTCCCACTGGCCGAGCAGGCTCTCGTCGAGAGTGAGGCGATAGGCAGCATCGATCCGGCGCAAGGCCGCGAGAATGCCTGGCAGCCGGGCGAGGTCGGGCGAATCCGACCCCATGCTGTGGGAGCGCACCTTGGTCGCCAGGGCTTCGGCAGCGTCTTCCAGCCTGGCGGCGAGGCCTTCAGGAGCGGCGGCGCGCAGGCCGAGCTGCATCGCGCCGATCGCGGTGAAGTCGGCCTCGATTGCCTTCATGGGGGCGTCGAGCGCAGCGATGCTGTCGCGCACGCGGTCGGCTCCGGCGGCGCTGCCAAGACGTGCGATCGCCTGCTTCAGCGATTCAAGACCGGTGCCGAAGTCCTTGAGATCAGTGGCCTCTTGGCGGAAGCGGACATCACGGCTCGACGCCTTCAGCGCGAAACTCGCGGCCCGGACCTCGCGCGAACGGGCGGCGAGCGCAGAGTAAGCTTTGGAATCCTCGAAGGCGGCCGTGAGTTGGCCGCTGCCGGTCCAGGAGGCAGCGCCGATCAGCACGAGGCCGAGGACGAAGACGACGCTGACCAGTGCGATCCTGAGCTGGATCGTCAGACGCGATGCGGCCGAGCGTGAACTTGCGGTAGACAACGCCATAACCCTCTCACCTGTCGGGATCGGGCGAAAGCATGGCAAGTCATGCTTAATGTTCCGCTAAACGCAGAGCGGGCGCAGCCGAAGCCGCGCCCGCTTTTGTCAGCGACGTGGATGCGTCTCAGAACTCTTCCCAGCCGGCATCGTTGGCGCGCTTGCGGGCCGGAGCCTGCCGCGGCGGAGTCTTCTGCTGCTCGACGAGCGCCGCAGCGAGCTTGCGCAGGCGCTCCGGCTCGGCGCCTCGGCCGCTCGCGATCGCTGCCAGGTCGGAGGTGCGCAGGGGAGGCGGGGCATACGCGGTGGCAGCGACCGGGGATCTCGCGACCGGCGCGAGCTCGTCGCCGGTCCTGAAGGTCGCGACGAGCGCATTGAGCTCGGCGATCTTGCCGGCGAGCGCATTGGCGCTGGCGGCGCTCTGCTCGGCAAGCGCGGCATTGGCCTGGGTCATCTCGTCCATATGCGCGACGGTCTGGCTCATCTCCTCGATGCCGTTGGCCTGCTCGGTCGAGGCGGTCGCGACCTCGGAGATGGTGGTCTGCACACCGCTCGAAGCCTCGACGATGCGGGTCAGCGCATCCCCGGCCTGCCGGACCAGCTTCACGCCGGTCTCGACCTCGTTGTTCGACGAGGAGATCAGGGAGGAGATGTCCTTGGCTGCCTCACTCGAGCGCTGGGCGAGGGTACGCACCTCGCTGGCCACGACGGCGAAGCCCTTGCCGGCGTCGCCGGCGCGGGCCGCCTCGACCGCCGCGTTGAGCGCCAAAAGATTGGTCTGGAAGGCGATGTCGTCGATCACCCGGATGATGTCGGAGATCTTCTTCGTGGCCTGCTCGATCCGGACCATGGCCGAAACGGCCTCGCTGGCGATGGCGCCGCCATCCTGGGCGACCTGCATGGCCTGGCCGGCCTGGCGCACCGCCTGCTGGGCGGCCTGGGCCGAGGCCTTGACCGAGGCGGCGAGCTCCTCGGTGGTCGCGGCACTCTCTTCGAGCGAGGAAGCCTGTTCCTCGGTGCGTTTGGAGAGATCGTCGGCGCCGGTCGAGATCTCGCGGGCCGAAAGTCCGACATCGGAAGCGTTGGCCTGGATGGTGCGGAGCGTCGTCGAGAGCCGCTCGGCGGTCTGGTTGATCGCTTCCTGCAGCGCGGCGAAGCGGCCACGATAGCCCGTCGTCACGCGGTGGGTGAGGTCGCCGCCGGCGAGCGACTGCATCGCCCCTGCGAACTCGGTGGTCGCGGCATCGACGACGGCGTTGATTTCGTTGACGCCTTCGACCAGCTCGCGCAGTGGTCCCTCGACATCGCCGGCTTCGGCCCGGCCGGAGAAGTCGCCGGCCCGGGCGGCCGCGACGATTCCCGCAACCTCGCCGACGAGGGCGCGGACCTTGGCGGCCTGCTCGGCGTCGGCGAGCATGGCGACCTCGCGGTCACGCCGGTTGGTTTCGAGCGCGAGCGCGTTCTGGCGGTACTCCTCGAGCGCGCCACTCAGCGTACCGATCTCGTCGGGGCAGGGCGGGGTCGGAATCTTCTGGGCGAAGTCACCGGCCTGCATGCCGGCCAGCGCCGTCTGCAGCGAAACCAATGGTCGCGCGATGCGGCGCTGCACGCCGCGCCAGCTCAGCACGCAGATCGCGAGCAAAGCGAGGAACAGGGCGCCGGTGATGGCGAGCCGGGTCCAGGCCCGCGCCAGCGTCGCCTGTGTCACGTTCTCCATCTCGTCGAAGGACTGGCCGACGGCCGCGAGGATCGCGTTGAACGGGCCGTTGCACTGCTTGGTCCATTCCTCGGCGCCGACGACCGGGCTGCTGCCCTGGCCGACGCGACCGATCTGCTCGTCCATCAGCCGGTTGGCGGCCGTGACCTCGGTGTTCATCGCGCCGACCTTGCGGACCAGCTCGGGGCTGACGCCCGGGCGCGCCGCCAGCTGCGTCAACTGCGCGACGCCGGCATCGGAGGCGCCGCGCATCTCGCCGAGCCGGCGCAGCTGCGCCGCATCCATCGGCTTGTTGCTGCCGAAGACCGGGCGCAGCACCGAGCACTGGGTGCCGTAGCTCGACCGCACGCGCCAGCCGGCCGCCTTGAAGTTCTGCAGATCGGCGAGCGCCGGATCGGACAGCCGGACCGCCGTGGAGGTCGCATCGGCGGCGGCTGTCATCACGGTCTCGATCTCGCCGATGCCGTTGTACCAGGGCATCGTCGCCGCGAGGCTGCGCTGCGCCTTGGGCTTGCCAGCCTCGGCGTACATCTCCGGCAGCTTCGACGCGGTCGCCTTTTCCTTCTGGTCGATCGCATCGGCCAGCGCGTTGCGCTCGGCGAGGTCGGTGCTGCGCAGCCGCGCCATGGCGCGCCCGAGCTCGTCGCGGTTGGCCTGCTCGATCTTGCGCAGCGTCGGTGCCGGATCGTCCGCGACCTGGATCGCGGTCTGGGCCTGGCCACGGTTGGAGCGGATGGTGTTGCCGGCTACGAGCAGGGCTTCGTCGGCGGCGACCAGTTCGACGAGCCGTCGGCTGGTCAGGACGTCCTCGACGGCCTGTTCCGCGAGAAAGGCGAGCGCGCCGAGCCCCGGCACGCACAGACACGCCATGGTGGCGACGAGATAGTTCCTGATGGAGGCGGGAAAGAGATTCACGGGACCTGTCCGGGCTGTTCTGGCGCGGGACAGGGGAGGGAGTCGCTAGCGCTCCGCCCCCGCTCGCAATGTCGGGCCCGAAAGGTCTCGCATCAGACCCTTAAAATTTTGCCTCAATTTTGCCTTGCCGCGATGGCCGCGCTCAACGCGCGGCGGCACTCGCGACCGAGCGCATCACCCGCAGCATGTTGCCGCTGGCGAGCTTGGCGAGGTTCTCTTCCGACCAGCCACGACGGATCATCTCGGCGATCAGGGCCGGGAAGGTCGAGGCGTCCTCGAGCCCGTCCGGCGTGAGGCCGCCGAAGAAATCCGAGCCGATGCCGAGATGGTCGTGACCGATGCGCTTGGCCAGATAGTCGAGATGGTCGCAGTACTGCGCCAGCGTCGCCCTTGGCCGCGGGCCGGAGCTGCGGGTGATCTCGGCTTCCGCCTTCTTGAAGTCGAGCCCTTCCCGCGCCTTGCCGTACTGATCCCTGGCCGGCCGGTTCCAGTCGCGCGAGGCCTGGTTGATGAAGTCGGGCACGAAGGTCGCCATCACGACCCCATTGTTGGCAGCGACCCGGTCGAGCACGTCATCGGGGACGTTGCGCGGGTGGTTGCAGAGCGAGAAGGCGTTTGAGTGCGACCAGACCACCGGCGCCTCGCTGATGTCGAGCACGTCGTGCATCACCTTCGGCGCGACATGGGCGAGGTCGACGATCATGCCGAGCCGGTTCATCCGGCCGATCACCTGCTTGCCGAAGGCGCTGAGCCCGTCATGGCGCGGCGCGTCGGTCGCCGAATCGCACCAGTCATGGGTGTCGTTGTGGCAGAGCGTCATCAGCCTGACGCCGAGGTCCCAATAGGCGTCGAGCGTCTCGAGCTCGTTGTCGAGCGCCGAGCCGTTCTCGATCGTCATGAACAGGGCGATCCGGCCTTCCTTCTTGGCGGCTTCGACGTCATCGGCCGAGAGGCCCGGCCGGAACACGTCGGTGTGGTGTTCCCAAATCCGGCGCATCAGCGCGATCTGCGCCAGCGCGAAGCCGGCGGGCTTGGGATGATTGGGCGGGACATAGGCCGCGAAGAACTGCGCCGCGAGCTTGCCGGCGCGCATGCGCGGGATGTCGGTGTCGGTCTCGGGATGGACCTTGCCGAGGTCGTAGGTTGCGAGGTCACCCTTCGCGGTCCGGTCGAGTCGCACGACATAGGGCAGGTCGTTATGGCCGTCGATCAGGGGGACGCGGTCGAGCAGCGCGAGCGCCTGATCATGAGCAGCGTCGGCGAGGGGAGGAGCGGCGAGGACCATGGCGCACCTGGAAAACGGGAATCGCGGAAGGCCGATCGTGGCAGGGGGCGAGCCCGTGCGCGAGGCCTAAAGAGCATGATCCGAGCGGGATCGGAGCCGCCATTCCGGTATCTCGCGTAGAGGTTGGTGCGACATCGGTGACGAGCCGGGTCTGCGCGGCGAATCGTACACTGCATGCCGAGCAATCATCTTGCGCGGAATGCGCGCGGGGCAGCAGCATCGGCTGCCTATTGCATATGCAATGTCGCGCAGATTGCTTTTGACAGAAATGTGGCGTGGGGTGATTGTCGAGCGCGCAGACCGTTGGTAGCTCTGCGCCGCAATCGCATCCCGCATGCGTCGGCGTCATGCCGCGCAAAAAAGAACGGGTAACTGATTCGAGGGGTTAGGCGTCGTTCAATGGAAGTATTCGTCCAGCAGCTCATCAACGGGCTGACCCTGGGGTCAATCTACGGCCTCATTGCCATCGGCTACACGATGGTCTTCGGCATCATCGGTATGGTGAACTTCGCCCATGGCGACGTTTTCATGCTGTCGGCCTTCATCGCACTGATCTTCTTCATGCTGATCTCGGCTTGGTTTGGGGCCGGCCTGATCGTGCTGGCGCTGATCTTCGTCCTGATCCTGGCGATGTTCTTCACCTCGCTGTGGAACTGGACGATCGAGCGCGTTGCCTATAGGCCGCTGCGCGGTTCGTTCCGCCTCGCGCCGCTGATCTCGGCGATCGGTATGTCGATCTTCCTGGTGAATTTCGTCCAGGTCGTGCAGGGGCCGCGCAACAAGCCGATTCCGCCGATGCTGAACAAGTCGATCCTGCTGATCGACAGCGCGACCTATCCGGTCTCGATCTCCTATAAGCAGCTCGTCATCATCATCACCACGGTCGTGCTGCTCGCCGCCTTCTGGTATCTGGTGCAGAAGACGCCGCTCGGCCGGGCCCAGCGCGCCTGCGAGCAGGACCGCAAGATGGCCTCGCTGCTCGGCGTCGACGTCGACCGCACCATCTCGGTCACCTTCGTGATGGGCGCCGCGCTCGCTGCGGTGGCGGGCGTCATGTACCTCGTGCTCTACGGCGTGGTGAACTTCGCCGACGGCTTCACGCCGGGCGTCAAGGCCTTCACCGCGGCCGTGCTCGGCGGCATCGGCTCGCTGCCCGGCGCTGTACTCGGCGGGCTGCTGATCGGCCTGATCGAGGTGATGTGGTCGGCCTATTTCACCATCGACTACAAGGACGTCGCCGCCTTCTGCATCCTCGCGGTCGTCCTCGTCTTCATGCCCTCCGGCATCCTCGGCCGGCCCGAAGTCGAGAAGGTCTGAGCCCATGGCCATGGACACATCGACGCCGGCCAAGCGCCAGGCCGACATGACGAAGGCACTGAAGGAAGCCGCCTTCGCCGCGCTGATCACCTTCGGCCTGTGCATCCCGATCATCGCCTGGGGCACGCGCCAGAATCTCGACAACCAGCTCGTGCTCGATCCGCGCTGGGATGCGGTCGCCTGGGCCGTGGCGATCGTCTTCGTCGGACGCTTCCTGATGGCGCTGCGCCAGCAGACACGCGGTGAGAGCAAGTCGGTCGTGCGGCTCCTGCCGCATGGCACGATCGGCTTCTTCCAGCGCCATTCGCGGATTTTCTCGCTGTTCGGCCTCGGTTTCCTGATCAGCTTCCCGATCATCGCGATCAATCTCGCGGGCTGGGGTGGGGCACTGAAATGGATCGATAATTTCGGCGTCCAGATCCTGATCTACGTCATGCTCGGCTGGGGGCTGAACATCGTCGTCGGCCTCGCCGGCCTGCTCGATCTCGGCTATGTCGCCTTCTACGCGGTCGGCGCCTATTCCTACGCGCTGCTCGCCAAGAACTTCGGCCTGTCCTTCTGGATCCTGCTGCCGATGTCGGGCATCCTCGCCGCCTTCTGGGGCATGCTGCTCGGCTTCCCGGTGCTGCGGCTGCGCGGCGACTATCTCGCGATCGTGACGCTCGCCTTCGGCGAGATCATCCGGCTCGTCCTGATCAACTGGACCGAGTTCTCGAACGGCTATGCCGGCATCTCCGGCATCCCGCGGCCGACCTTCTTCGGCATACCGTTCAATGCCAGCGATACTGGTTTCGCGGCGGTGTTCGGACTCGAATTCTCGCCGCTCTACCGTACGATCTTCCTCTACTACGTCATCCTGTGCCTGGCGCTGCTGACCGCCTATGTCAGCCTGCGCCTGCGCCGCCTGCCGGTCGGGCGCGCCTGGGAGGCGCTGCGCGAGGACGAGATCGCCTGCCGCTCGCTCGGCATCAACACCACCAACACCAAGCTGACCGCCTTCTCGCTCGGCGCGATGTTCGGTGGCTTCGCCGGCTCGTTCTTCGCGGCGCGGCAGGGCTTCATCTCGCCTGAATCCTTCGTCTTCATGGAATCGGCGGTGATCCTCGCCATCGTCGTGCTCGGCGGCATGGGCTCGCTCTGGGGCTGCGCCATCGCGGCGATCGCGATGATCGGCGGTACCGAGCTCTTGCGCGAGCTCGACTGGCTTAAGCAGATCTTCGGCCAGGACTTCGACCCGACCAAATACCGCATGCTGATCTTCGGCTTCGCCATGGTGGTGATCATGATCTGGAAGCCGCGCGGGCTGATCTCGACCCGCGAGCCGACCGCCTTCCTCAAGGAGAAGAAAGCGATCTCGGCCGACATGGTCCAGGAAGGGCACGGCTGATGACGACCAAGCCGCTTCTCCAGGTCGAGCATCTGACGATGCGCTTCGGCGGCCTGACCGCCGTCAACGACCTCTCCTTCGAGGCCCGCAAGGGCGACATCACCGCGCTGATCGGCCCCAACGGTGCCGGCAAGACCACGGTGTTCAACTGCATCACCGGCTTCTACAAGCCGACCGAGGGCATGATGACCCTGACGCAGGAGAATCGTGACGGTTCTTCGGGCGACAGCTACCTGCTCGAACGGATGCCGGACTTCCGCATCGCCTGGAAGGCCAAGGTCGCCCGCACCTTCCAGAACATCCGCCTGTTCGGCGGCATGACGGTGCTGGAAAACCTGCTGGTCGCGCAGCACAACCCGCTGATGATCGCCTCGGGCTTCACCTTCCTCGGCGTGCTCGGCATCGGCGGCTACAAGGCGCGCGAGAAGGAGGCGATCGAGAAGGCCGAGGCCTGGCTCGAGAAGATCAACCTGGTCCATCGCGCCGACGATCCCGCCGCCGATCTGCCCTATGGTGACCAGCGCCGGCTCGAGATCGCCCGCGCCATGTGCACCGACCCGGTGCTGCTCTGCCTCGACGAGCCGGCGGCCGGCCTCAACCCGCGCGAGAGCCTCGACCTCAACAATCTCCTGCTTTCGATCCGCAAGGACCACGGCACGGCGCTGCTCCTGATCGAACACGACATGTCGGTGGTGATGGAAATCTCGGACCATGTCGTGGTGCTCGACTACGGCACCAAGATCTCGGATGGCACGCCGGCCGAGGTGCAGGCCGATCCGAAGGTGATCGCGGCCTATCTCGGCGTCGACGACGAAGAGGTCGAGACGGTGGAAGCGGAGGTCGGCCTATGAGCGAAACAGCACCGCTCCCCGACGTTCAAACCGCTCCGCTCTTGGCCGTCCGCGGCGTCAAGACCTATTACGGCAAGATCATCGCGCTGAAGGGTGTCGACGTCGATGTCCGCCAGGGCGAGATCGTCACGATGATCGGCGCCAACGGCGCCGGCAAGTCGACACTGATGATGACGATCTTCGGCACCCCGCAGGCGCGCGAAGGCACCATCACCTATGAGGGGCGCAACATCACCAGGATGCCGAGCCATGAGATCGCGCGCCTCGGTATCGCCCAGTCGCCGGAGGGCCGGCGCATCTTCCCGCGGATGACCGTGTTCGAGAACCTGCAGATGGGGGCGGCCGTTGCCGGCATGCAGCATTTCGACGAGGACCTCGAGAAGATCTGCGCGCTCTTCCCGCGCGTGAAGGAGCGCCTGCAGCAGCGCGGCGGCACGCTTTCGGGTGGCGAGCAGCAGATGGTGGCGATCGCGCGCGCGCTGATGGCGCGGCCGAAGCTGCTGATGCTCGACGAGCCTTCGCTCGGCCTCGCGCCGCTGATCGTCAAGCAGATCTTCGAGGCGATCCGCGAACTCAACCGCAGCCAGGGACTGACCGTCTTCCTGGTCGAGCAGAACGCCTTCCACGCGCTCAAGCTCGCCCATCGCGGCTATGTCATGGTCAACGGCGTCATCACCATGAGCGGCACCGGGCAGGAACTGCTCGCCAATCCGCAGGTGCGGGCGGCCTATCTCGAAGGCGGCCGGCATTGAGCGGCGCGGGCTTGAACGGAGCACGATGATGCAGGGCATTCTCTATGAGGAGCCGACCATCTGGCTCTTCCTGCTGGTGACCGTGGTGATGGGCGGCTGGGCCGCCTGGATGACGGGCCGGGCGGTGGCGATCACCTGGCGCCCCCCAGTCCAGCTCGTCATCTATACGCTGATCCTCGGGCTGGCGATCCGCTTCATCCATTTCGCCCTGTTCGAAGCGACGCTGTTGTCGCCGCACTACTACATCATCGACACGATCGTGCTGTTCGCCTTCAGCTTCGCCGGCTGGCGCTACAACCGGGCGCGCCAGATGACGACGCAATATCGCTGGCTTTACGAGCGCACCGGGCCTTTCACCTGGAAGGCGCGCGAGAGCGCTTAAAATCGCTGAAAACACCACCACAATTCACGGGGCTTGCCGCGTGACAGCACCGCGAAAAAGCGCAAGACTGCGTCTCACGGTGGCACCACGCGCCGAGACGGGACGGCCAAACCGGCCCGTACTATTCTCACAGGGGAGTCACAACGCATGAAGAAGCTGCTCTTGGGCGGAATTGCCCTTGGCGCGGTCCTCGCCTTCTCGGGCGTAGCGAACGCACAGATCAAGCTCGGCGTCGCCGGCCCGATCACGGGACCGAACGCGGCGTTCGGGGCGCAGCTGAAGAACGGGGCGGAGCAGGCTGCCGAAGACATCAACGCCGCCGGCGGCATCCTCGGCCAGAAGATCCAGGTTCTGGTCGGCGACGACGTCTCCGATCCGAAGCAGGGCGTCTCGGTCGCCAACAAGTTCGTCGGCGACGGCGTCAAGCTGGTGCTCGGCCACTTCAACTCCGGCGTGACCATGCCGGCGTCGGAAGTCTATGCCGAGAACGGCATCCTGATGATCACCCCGTCGGCGACCAATCCGAAGATCACCGAGCGTGGCCTCTGGAACGTGTTCCGCACCTGCGGCCGCGATGACCAGCAGGGTGAGGTCGCGGCGAACTACATCGCCAAGAACCTCAAGGACAAGAAGATCGCCATCGTCCACGACAAGACGACCTATGGCCAGGGCCTCGCCGACGAGACCCGCAAGGGCCTGACCAAGGCCGGCGTCAAGGACGTGCTCTATGAAGGCGTCAACGCCGGCGAGAAGGACTTCTCGGCGCTGATCTCGAAGCTGAAGTCGACGGGTGCCGACTATCTCTATTGGGGTGGCCTGCACACCGAAGGCGGCCTGATCGTGCGCCAGATGCGCGACCAGGGCCTGAAGACCGTGCTGATTTCCGGCGACGGCATCACCACCGACGAGTTCGCCACGATCGGCGGCCCCGGCGTCGAAGGCACGCTGATGACCTTCCCGCCGGATCCGCAGAAGCGTCCGGAAGCCGCTGCGGTCCTGAAGAAGTTCGAGGCCCGCAAGTTCAAGCCGGAAGCCTACACCCTCTACAGCTATGCCGCGGTCCAGATCATGGCCGAAGGCGCCAAGCGCGCGAACTCGCTTGACCCGAAGAAGGTCGCCGCCGCGCTGCACGGCGCCGCTCCGGTCGATACCGTCATCGGCAAGATCGGTTTCGACAAGAAGGGCGACATCACTCGCCCGGACTACACCGTCTACACCTGGAAGAAGGGTGCCGACGGCAAGATCGGCTATGTCGAGAATTGATATCGGCTGATCGCCGCAAGGCGTGACATCAAGACCCGCTCCGGAGCGATCCGGGGCGGGTTTTTCGTGTCGGCGTCTGCCAGCGCCCGGGGCGGATCGCCGGCTCGCCTCGTGGCGCGGTCGACAGACGCCACGAGAGTTGGCTACTCGGCCAATTCTCGCATGACCTTGATCAGATCGGATTTCCCCTCGAAACCGATTCCCGGCAGGTCGGGCATGACGATATGGCCGTCCTCGACGCGAACTGAATCCGGAAAACCGCCATAGGGCTGGAAGAGATCGGGATAACTCTCGTTACCACCCAGGCCGAGACCAGCCGCAATGTTCAGTGACATCTGATGCCCGCCATGGGGAATACAGCGGGACGGCGACCAGCCATATTGGGACAGGACATCGAGCGTCCTCAGATATTCGACAAGTCCGTATGACAGGGCGCAATCGAACTGCAACCAGTCACGATCGGGGCGCATGCCTCCGTAGCGGAGCAGGTTGCGCGCATCCTGGTGAGAGAAGAGATTCTCGCCCGTCGCCATCGGACCGGGATAGAATTCCGAGAGGGCTGCCTGGAGGGCGTAGTCGAGCGGATCGCCGACCTCCTCGTACCAGAACAGGGGATAGTTGCGCAGCATCTTGGCGTAGGCGATACCGGTCTCCAGGTCGAAACGACCATTCGCATCCACTGCCAGCTGGGCCTGCGATCCGATTTCCTTCAGCACGGCCTCGATGCGCTTGCGGTCCTCGTCGATCGAGGCCCCGCCGATCTTCATCTTGACGACATTGTAGCCGCGGTCGAGATAGCGGCGCATCTCCGCCTGGAGCGCCGAGTTGTTCTTCCCCGGATAATAATAGCCGCCTGCGGCATAGACGAAGACACGCGGATCAG
This sequence comes from Allobosea sp. Tri-44, assembly GCF_004123845.1. Lineage (GTDB taxonomy): Bacteria > Pseudomonadota > Alphaproteobacteria > Rhizobiales > Beijerinckiaceae > Allobosea. Next base: position 176,619 of record NZ_NBDP01000003.1, read on the forward strand.
CTTCGCGGCCCCTTTCCTCGGCAAGAAGGCGGAACAAGGGCTTGCCGGCGATCTTCGCGACCGCGTCCCAGACGGCCATGTCGAGAGTGCCCACAGCGACGGAGCGCTCGCCATGCCCCCCCGGCTTCTCATTCGACATCATCGCCGCCCAGATGCGCTGGGGATCGAGATTGCTGCCGGCATCGTCGAGCAGGCTCTTAGGCTCGGCTTCAAGGATGCGACTGCGGAAGCGCTCCCGGATCAGGCCGCCCTGGCCGTAGCGCCCATTGGAGTTGAAGCCGTATCCGACCACCCGACGGCCGTCGCGCACGACATCCGTCACGACGGCCACCAGGCTCGCCGTCATCTTCGAGAAGTCGATATAGGCGTTGCGGATCGGAGACGCGATGGGCTTGGTGATCTCGACGACGTCGACGATACGCATCTTGAACTCCTCCAAAATCACGGTTGATGTCGGGGTCATCGTTAGGGCTGGCGCCCGCGCGGAGCCAATGCTAATGCCGAGAATGCTTATGCAGTTCCGGCATTACCGATGGAATTGATCTGGCTTGAAGATTATCTGGCGTTGGCCGAATCCTTGAATTTTTCCAAGGCCGCCTCAGCCCGAAACGTCACCCAACCGGCGTTCAGCCGAAGAATTCGCGCGCTCGAAGATTGGATCGGTGCGCCCTTGTTCATGCGCACGACGCATCATGTCGCGCTCACGCCCGCAGGAAAGTACTTTCACAATCAGGCGGAGATTCTGGCTCGTTCGCTGCGCCAGTTGCGGCGCGACACCCTGGAAGTTGCGGGCCAAGGCACCGGTCCGCTGTCGATCGCGGCGACGCATGCGCTCTCCTTCACGTTCTTTCCGAGATGGGTCCGCGGAAACGAGAAGATTCTAGCACTCGGAAACCTGAAACTGATCTCGGACAGCATGCAAGCATGCGAGCAGCTGATGCTGCGGGGGGATGCCCAGTTCTTGCTTTGCCACTATCATCCGGCCATGAGCAACCGGGTTGAAACCGGCCAGTTCAAGAGCATCGTGGTCGGGGAAGATACTCTTGTTCCGCTCAGTGCCCCCGACAAGGATGGGGCGCCGCGTTGGCGGCTCAATCGCAGTGCGACGGTGAAATACCTGGGCTACAGCGAGCAATCCGGCCTGGGTCGGATCATTGCGGCGCTTCGGGACACCGCAGATCGAACGTTTACGCTTGAGACGGTGTTTACATCGCACCTCGCCGCCACCCTGCTTTCGATGGCACGCGCCGGAGACGGTGTCGCATGGCTGCCTCGGACTTTGGCCGAGGAGGACATTTCGCTCGGCCGACTGGTCGAGGCAGGAGATTCTAACCTGGCGATTCCGATTGAAATCCGATTATTTCGGCCTGTGGCGCGTCAGGGACAAATCGCCGAAGCAGTCTGGGCCGCATTCGATCGGAGTTGAGATCTCGCGATTGGGATGTCCGGGATCGTGCCACCTCCGAGGGTCAAGCCGACGAGCGCACGCTGTCCGCCATCAACTTGGCGCCCAGAGCTCCGACCACCGCTCCGGCAGCCCGGTCGATCCAGATCTTCGAGCGCAGATAGGCAGCCTTTGGCGCGCGAGCCGAGAACCCGACGGCCACGACCGTGTACCAGGCGAATTCGATGAGGAAGAGCATGGGTGGCAGGGCGAAATACATCCATGACGGCGTCGGGGACGGCAGCAGCGCCGCGAACATGGACGCATAAAAAATCGCCGTCTTTGGATTGGACAGCTGGACGAAGAGAGCCTTCAACAGCGACTTCCATAGCGTGTTCGGTCGCTCGGTTGCCATCTCGGCAATGTCCAGCTGCTCGGGCGCTGCACGCCAGATATTGATGCCGAGCCACACAAGATAAGCGCCGCCGGCCAATCTGAGCGCCAGGTTGAGCCATTCGACCTGCAGCAGGATCGCCGTCAGGCCCGCGACCGCGACAGAGGCGAAGACAAAACCGCCAATGCCCATGCCGATCGCCGCCATCACGCCATCGGCGCGGGATCCGGAGATGGCGATGCGCGAGACCACGACGAAACTCGGGCCGGGGCTGATCGCGCCAAGCAGGAAAACGCCGAGGATCGAGGCCAGAACAGCAAGTTCATGCATGGCTGACCCTCGCCATTTTCGATGTGCCGGTTCGTGCGGCGGCGAGCCAATCTAGCGATCGGAGCTGTCAAGACAACTGCCCGCGTCGACTCCGGTCCGTGAGCCGACACTCCCGTCTTTCGCCTTCAGTCGCCGCAACTGAGCGGCCGACCAAGCAGTTGGTTTCGGTTCGCTCGGGTGAAGATGGTGGCGGAGCTTTTAGGCCAGGGTCTCGGCCGCGAACACTTTCTGGACGATCTGCCAGCGCTCGTTGAGGTAAAAACACGATAGCAGGTCGGTCACCTCACGGGGCGGGATCCGGAGGCGGAGCTTGAGCAGCGCCATATCACGGGTCATGGCGATCGAGAGGATCTGGTCGGCGCGTACGCCGCCAGCGTCATGCGGCGAGGTCAGGCTCCGGACCACATCGAGCCAGGCGGCGACAGGGGTAACCACCACGCTGTCGCCATCGCCGCGCCGGGTGACCAAGGCGGCGGGGTCGAAGATGGTCGCGAACGTGTCAGCGTCCATCGCGTAGGCGGCGTCGAAGTAGGTTTTCGCCAAGGCGACCAATCCATCTATGTTTCCTGTCGAGGGCAGGTCCTGCGGCGTCATGGTGTTTCCCTTCAAATCCAACGTCCAGCAGAATATAAAGATGGGGCGGCAATGTTTAATCCGCGCGCGCTAATCAGCCTTGTAAGCTGAGCTAAGCAATCGAAGGCGATCATGGATACTTCCTTTCTGTCTGCTGGAGACTTCAACCAGCTTCGCGCCTTCGTGGCCGTCGCCGGCTCGCTGAACTTCAGCCGGGCGGCCGAGAACCTCGGTGTGTCATCCTCGGCGCTGAGCCAGATGGTCCGGGCGCTCGAGGAGCGGGTCGGGGTCAGCCTGTTCAACCGCACCACCCGCAGCGTCTCCCTGACCGAGGCGGGGGCCAGGCTGTTCGAACGGGTACTGCCCGCCGTCGAGGAACTGGCGGAAGCGCTGGGCGAGACCCGCGAGCGCCGCGCCCATCCCGCCGGGACCGTGCGGGTGCACTGCTTCCGGGCGGCGGCCGAGCTCTATCTGACGCCAATCCTCCGTGCCTTCAGCGACGCCTATCCGCAGGTCGTGCTCGACGTCACCCTCGACGACGCCGTCGTGAACATCGTGGCCGAGGGCTATGACGTCGCCATCCGCCTCGGGGAGGTGATCGACAGGGATCTCATTGCGGTGAAACTCGGCCCGGACCTGCGCCAGACCGCGGTCGCCTCGCCCGACTATCTCGCCCGGCACGGGACGCCGGCCCATCCGCGCGATCTTCTTGCCCATCGCTGCATCGGCTGGCGCTGGCCGGGGCAGAAGACGCCGTACAAATGGGAGTTCATGGAAAACGGCAAGTGGTTCGAGGTCGCCATTGACGGCCCCCTGATCTCCAACATGAAGGACTTCGGGGTGCAGGCGGCGGTCGACGGGGTCGGCGTCGCATTCGCCAGCCAGCAGCTGATCGCGCCGCACATCGCCGAGGGCCGCCTCGTCGCGCTGCTCGAGACCTGGTCCGCCCCTTTCCCCGGTTACTACCTCTGCTACCCGGCCCAGCGGCAGATGGCGGCGCCGCTTCGCGCCTTGATCGACACGATCCGTAGCGTCCGCCGCTCCGCTTTCACACCGCCGTCAGGCTCTTCATGAAACCGGCGAAGCGCAGCAAACCGTCAGGCCAGGGGCCGTGGCCGGATTCGGTGTTGAGATGGCCGCTGTCGCCGGCATCGACGAATTTCGAGCCCCAGGCCTCAGCCAGCGCCCTGGCCTCGTCCTGCGTGCAGTAGGGATCGGTCGCACTGGCGATCAGCACCGAGCGGAAGGGCAGGGGCCTCAGCGGGATCGCGGCGAAGTCGTCCGCCATGCCGGGAATCGCCCGCTTGGCGCGCTCGGAGGCCGGCGCGACCAGGAAGGCGCCGGTGACCTCGTGCGGTTTCAGATGCTCGGCCGCATGCGCGACGGCGCTGACGCCGGCCGAGTGGGCGACGATGACGACCGGCCTGGTCGCGGCGCGCACGGCGGCGACGATGCGGTCCGCCCAGCCGTCGCGGGTCGGCTTGTACCAGTCTTCCTGCTCGACGCGGCGGGCCGTGGGCAGCTTGGCCTCCCAGCGGCTCTGCCAATGGTCAGGCCCGGAGCCCGACCAGCCGGGGACGATCAGGATATCGGTGTCGGAGGTTTTCATGGCCGCTAGATAGCGTTCGGTTCCGCGAAATCCAGCAGGCGCCTCACACTTCTCCGAACACCCGGCGGAAGATCGTGTCGACATGCTTGAAGTGGTAGCCCTCGTCGAACATCGCCTCCAGTTGCGCCACTGAGAGCTTCGCGGTCACGTCCCTGTCGGCCTTGAGATTGGTGAGGAAGTCCTCGCCGTGCTCCCAGGTGCGCATCGCATTGCGCTGGACCATGGAATAGCTGTCCTCGCGGCTGGCGCCGGCCTGGGTCAGCGCGAGCAGGACGCGCTGCGAATTGTGCAGGCCGCCGAGCTTGTCGAGGTTCTTCCTCATGTTCTGCGGATAGATCAGCAGCTTGTCGACGACACCGGTGAGGCGGGCCAGCGCGAAGTCGAGCGTCACCGTCGCATCGGGGCCGATCATGCGCTCGACCGAGGAGTGCGAGATGTCGCGCTCGTGCCAGAGCGCGACGTTCTCCAGCGCCGGCGTGACCATGCCGCGCACGAGACGGGCGAGGCCGGTCAGGTTCTCGGTCAGGACGGGGTTGCGCTTGTGCGGCATTGCCGAAGAGCCCTTCTGGCCCGGCGAGAAATACTCCTCGGCCTCATAGACCTCGGTGCGCTGGAGATGGCGGATCTCGGTCGCCAGACGTTCGACTGAAGACGCGACAACGCCGAGCGTGGCGAAGAACATGGCGTGGCGGTCGCGCGGGATGACCTGGGTCGAGACCGGCTCCGGCGTCAGCCCCATCTTGGCGGCGACATACTCCTCCACCTGCGGGTCGATATTGGCGAAGGTGCCGACGGCGCCGGAGATGGCGCAGGTCGCGATCTCGGCGCGGGCGGCAATGAGCCGGGCGCGGCAGCGGTCGAACTCGGCATAGGCCTGGGCGAGCTTGAGGCCGAAGGTCACCGGCTCAGCGTGGATGCCATGCGAGCGGCCGATGGTCGGGGTCAGCTTGTGCTCGAAGGCGCGGCGCCTGATGGCGGCGAGCAGGGCATCGACATCGGCGATCAGGATGTCGGTGGCGCGCGCCAGTTGCACCGAGAGCGTGGTGTCGAGCACATCCGAGGAGGTCATGCCCTGATGGACGAAGCGCGCCTCGGGGCCGACGATCTCGGCGAGATGGGTCAGGAAGGCGATGACGTCGTGCTTGGTGACGCGCTCGATCTCGTCGATGCGGGCGACGTCGAAGACCGCGTCCTTGGCCTTGGACCAGATCGTCGCCGCCGCTTCCTTCGGCACGACGCCGAGCTCGGCGAGCTTGTCGGTGGCGTGGGCCTCGATCTCGAACCAGATGCGGAAGCGCGTCTGCGGCTCCCAGATCGCGACCATCTCGGGGCGGGAATAGCGGGGGATCATAGCGGGCTCGCGGCGTGATGATAAAAGGCTCGCGGGCTCGCTAGCACGGAGAGGCTCGCGACGGAATGCCGTAGGGTGTCTGCTGACAGCTTCGGGCCCTCGCGGTGCCTAGCGTCCGCGCCGGCTGGGCGGGATGCTCCTCGCTTCTGGAGCGCCGACAGACCCAAGGAGGAAAAGACCGATGTCCTATGTCGATGGTTTCGTCGCGGCCGTGCCTGCCGCCAATCGCGAGGCCTATGCCGAGCATGCGCGCAAGGCCGCGCCACTGTTCAAGGAGTACGGCGCGACCCGCGTCTTCGAGTCCTGGGGCGACGATGTCCCGCGCGGCAAGCAAACCGATTTCTATCGTGCCGTTGCAGCCAAGGACGATGAGGTCGTCGTCTTCTCCTGGGTCGAGTGGCCGAGCAAGGAAGCGCGCGATGCCGGCTGGCAGAAGCTGATGGAAGATCCGCGGATGCAGCCCGGCGCCAATCCGATGCCCTTCGACGGCACCCGCCTGATCTATGGCGGCTTCGCTGCGATCGATCTGTAGGACTGCGCCGTCATTCTCGGGCGGAGCACAGCGCAGACCCGAGAATCTCGTGACGAGAAGGCGCTGGTTGGCGCCTCTTCCGGCCTGAGATGCTCGGGTCAAGCCCGAGCATGACGCTTGGAAGCTCTCAGACCCAGTCGCCCCGCGCCGTCTCGGCCGCCTTGCGGATGGCGGCGATGTTGCCGGCATAGGCCGAAGGCCCGCCCTTGAACACCGCCGAGCCGGCGACCAGCACGTCGGCACCGGCCTTGACCGCGAGCGGCGCCGTCTCTGGCGTGGCGCCGCCGTCGATCTCGAGCGCGATCGGCCGCTCGCCGATCAGCGCCCGAACCTGCGCGATCTTGTCGACGACCGAATGGATGAAGCTCTGGCCGCCGAAGCCGGGGTTCACCGTCATCAGCAGGATCAGGTCGACATCGCCGATCAGCGGCTCGGCCGCGCTCGCCGGCGTGCCGGGATTGAGCACGATGCCGGCCTTCTTGCCCTGCGCCTTGATCGCCTGGATCGTCCGGTGTGGATGCGGCCCGGCCTCGACATGGAACGAGATCAGGTCGGCGCCGGCCTTGGCGAAGGCCTCGGTGTAGGGATCGACCGGCGCGATCATCAAATGGACGTCGAAGAACTTTTTGGTGTGCGGGCGGATCGCCTTCAACACGTCGGGGCCGAAGGTGATGTTGGGCACGAAATGCCCGTCCATCACGTCGCAGTGGATCCAGTCGGCGCCGGCTTCGTCGATGGCGCGGACCTCTTCGCCGAGCTTGGCGAAATCGGCCGAGAGGATGGATGGGGCGATGCGGATCGTGCTCATGCGGCGTGGTCTAGCGCTGCGGGATGGGTCTCGCAATCGCGAAAGGCTGTCTTCAGGCCCGCTTCAACGGGAATGACAGCCGCCGGTCGGCCTCGGCGATCTCGACGGCAGCCTGGGTGAAGGCGGGCCGGAGCTTCAGCCGATCGAACCAGCGCGACAAGCCGTCGAATGGCGCGAGCGACGGGCCGCCGAGGCGCAACGAGAACAGCACGCTCATGAAGAGGGCGATGTCGGCGATCGTGACGGCGTCGCCGAAGAAGTCGCGGCCGGCGAGACGGTCTTCGAGCACGGCGTAGTGGTTCTCCAGCGCGCGCTCGGCGATCAGCGCGTCGGCCTCCTGCGCGAAGCGCCTGGTCTGGTCGGTGCTCGGCGGGCTGGTGCGATGCATCAGCGGCTTCAGCGCCTGCAGCATGATCTCGTCGGCATAGAGCTCGTTAAGCCGGCAGCGGGCGCGGGCGCCGGGGCAGAGCGGGAGGAGCGACGGCTCAGGATACGCGTCCTCGAGATATTCGAGGATCACGGTGGAATCGTAGAGCACCAGCCCGTCATCGTTCATGACCGGGACCTGCTGCTTGGGGTTGATGGCGACGACTTCGGGATGCTTGGGATCGTAGCCGGTCGTCTGGTTGAACGGCACCATGATCCGCTCGAAGGCGAGGCCTTTTTCGCGCAATGCGATCTCGATCTTGCGCGAGAACAGACTGAGCGGCCCCGAATAGAGCGTGATCATGGCAGTAACTCCAGTTTTGCTTGTCAGAACTCTGACAAAGCTTGAAGTCAGCTCGCGTCAGCAGGATTTTTTGCCCCCCAAGTCAGAGGCGCTGGAGCGGCAGCGAGAGCTTGCGGTCCCAATCGGCGATCTCGGTCAGTTGTGTCGCGAAGACGGGACGCACGGCGACCCGTTCGTACCAGGCCGCGAGCGCCGGAAGGGCAGCGAATGACGGCCCGTCCAGCCGGCGGACATAGTGCACCATCAGAAACATTCCGATATCGGCGACGGAGAAGGTGCCGCAGAGATAAGGTTTTTGGCCGAGCGCGGCGTCGATGTTGACGAAGTAGCGCGCCAGCTGGGCTTCGGCCGTCCTGGCCTCACCCTCCGCCTGCTCCAATTCCGCCTGCGGCAGGCGTTCGCCGTTGCGGTGAAAGAGCTGGCGCAGCGCGCCGAACAGCACTTCATCGGCGAAGAGCTCGTGCTGGCGGCAGCGCGCCCGCTCGACCGGCGTCGCGGGGTAGAGCGGTGGCTGCGGATAGGCCTCGTCGAGATATTCGAGGATCAGGGTGGAATCGTAGAGGGTCAGCTCGCCATCGACCAGGACCGGCACCTGCGCCTTCGGGTTGGCGGCGAGCACGTCGGGGTGCTTCGGATTGTAGCCGACCATCTGGTTGAACGGCACCACGACACGCTCGAAGGCCAGCCCCTTCTCGGCAAGCGCGATCTCGACCTTGCGGCCGAACAGGCTGAGTGGTCCGGAATAGAGCTTCATTGGTTTCGTCCCCATGCCCCAGCCGTCAAAGCGGCTGGTTATGGGCAGCCTGGGGGCCGGCCTGGTCAGCCTGCGTCAGCAGGCGCCTCCCTGCGCCGGAGGCGCGCGGCGATGCCGCGCAGCAGCCAGGGCAGGAGATAGATCGGGAACTGGGCCAGCGCGAAATAGAGGAAGGTGGTCGGCGGCACGCCGGCGCCGAGGGCAGCGACCAGCAGGCCCATGTTCCGCTGGCCGGTGCCATAGCCGATCATGAAGCGCTCGGACGCGGGAAAACGGCGCAAGGCCAGCCAGGCGCTGGCGAGGCCGACCGCGGAGACCAGGAAGGCGACGGCAAGGAAGAGCGCGACCTGGCCCGGCCGCTCCATCGCCGCGCGGGTGACACCGTCCATCGCCGCGATGGCGAAGATGAAATACATCAGCACGCCGAAGCCATCGAGATTGGGCTTCAGCGCCCGGATGCGCTCGGGCCCGAGCCAGCGCCGGATCGCGAAAGCCACGACCATGCCGCCGCCGATGAACATCACGAGCCGCAAGGCCAGCGCCAGCCGGTCGAGCGGGACGGCGGCTCCCGCCAGCCAGTCGACCAGGAACGGCGCAATGAGGGGGCTCGCGATCGTGGTGACGATGACGCCGGCGATGATCAGCGAGGGCTCGAAGCCGTAGAGGATGGCGACCGCGGGCGAGGACATGATCGGCGGCGCCGCGCCCATGATCGCAATGCCGAGCAGGAGGCCGGGATCGAGCGCTTCGCGGCCGAGCAGCAGGAGCGCGGCGGCGATCAGCAGCGCCGGGACAAACAGCAGCCAGAGGCAGGTCAGGATGAGCTTCGCCGGCCGGCGCACCAGCCCGGCGATCACGCCGAGATCGGCGCGCATGAACACCACGGTGGTGAAGCAGAAGATCGTGATCGGCAGCAGCGGGCGCGCCGCCGCCGAGAACTGCGGCAAAGCGAGCCCGAGGAAGATCGAAAGCGCGAAGCCCTGCGTGCCATAGCGGCCGAGCAGGGCGAGGGCGGAGGCGAGGGCGGCGAGCATCGAAACCGGGAGAGCGAAACGGGGCGCCACACTGGCCGATCCGGAGGGCGCCGTCATCTGGCATGGGCGCAGGGCGCTCCGGCGTCATTGCGGGTGAACGGCGATGAGCCGCCCCTGCTCGAGCGAGTCCCCCACGAAGGCGGCACTGCTTGCAATCGTAGCTGCTAGTGGGCGCAGAAAATTGCGCAAGCCTGGCATAGATTGTCGCCAACCCTGTTGCGTTGCAGCATACGCGGCGGAAATTGCGAAACTTTGCCGGATATGCCGCAATATTCCACACAAGAGCTGACAGCGCCATCGCCGGCGCTATTCTTGCACGAGGGGAAGGCTGGCGGAGGCAGGTTGGATGCGCACGGACGCGATCGTTCTTGGGGCGGGAATCGTCGGGATTTCGGTAGCGCTGCATCTGCAGAAGGCGGGCCGCTCGGTGCTGCTGGTCGATCGCGGCCAGCCGGGTGGCGAGACCAGCTATGGCAATGCCGGTTTGATCCAGCGCGAGGGCGTCTACCCTTACGGCTTCCCGCATGATTTCGGTGCGCTCATCCGCTATGCGATGAACAACACCATCGACGCGCATTACCATTGGAATGCGATCCCCAAGCTCGCGCCGTTCCTGTGGTCGTACTGGATGCATTCGCGCGCCTCGCAGCACGAGGCGATCGCCCACAAATACGCGACCCTGATCGAGCACTGCGTGACCGAGCATGACGCGCTGGCGCAGGAAGCCGGCGCGACCGACCTGTTGCGGCGCAAAGGCTGGATGAAGGTGTTCCGCACGCCCTTCGAGCAGGAGACCCGGCTGGCGGAAGCGGCGCGCTGGCAGCGCGATTTTGGCCTGAACCATCGTGCGCTCGACGCCGCGACCTTGCGGGCCGCGGAGCCGCATCTCGACCAGAGCCTGATCGGCGGCCTGCACTGGACCGACCCGGTGACGGTGATCGATCCGCTCGGCCTGTCAAAGGCCTATCTCGCATTGTTCGAGACGCTTGGCGGGCGCGTTGCGCAAGGCGATGCCGGAACGCTGACGCAGGATGGCGACCGCTGGAGCGTGACGCTGGCGGACGGCACCAAGGCGCTCGGCATGGACGTGGTCGTGGCCCTCGGGCCCTGGGCCGATGTGCTGACGCGCCAGCTCGGCTACCACCTGCCGCTCGCCGTCAAGCGCGGCTACCACATGCACTACAAGCCGCTCGGCAACGCCGTGCTGAACCACCCGGTGCTCGATACCGAGCGCGGCTATTTCCTGGCGCCGATGCGCCAGGGTGTTCGCCTCACCACTGGCGCCGAGTTCGCCAATCGCGGCGCGCCGAAAACGCCGGTGCAACTCGCCCGCGCCGAGCCGATCGCCAAGACCCTGTTCCCGCTCGGCGAGCGGCTCGATGCCGAGCCCTGGCTCGGCAACCGGCCGTGCACGCCGGACATGATGCCGATCATCGGCCCGGCGCCGAAGCACAAGAACCTCTGGTTCTCCTTCGGCCACGCCCATCACGGGTTGACGCTGGCGGCGGTGACCGGCCGCATGGTCGCGGAGATGGTGAGCGGCCAGAAGGTCTTCGTCGACCCGACGCCGTTCGCGCCGGCGCGCTTCGGCTGAGTTTCAGGTGGCGTGTACCGCCGCGTTCCGGCGGCGCAGCAGCCAGACGGCGAAGGCCGAGGCGGTCACGTACATGACCAGGCTGTAGATGCCGGGCACCACCGCCGCGGCTGGATTGCGCAGCACGTTGAGTGCGATGAAGATCGCCAGCGCGGCATTGTGGATGCCGATCTCCATGGCGATCGCCACCGCCTGGCCCTGCGGCAGGCGTAGCGCCAACGGAGCGAGATAGCCGGCCAGCATGCTGACCAGGTTGAAGGCGAGGCAGGCGCCGCCGACCGCGATCAGGCTCGGTAGCAGCGCCTTCCGCTCCATGTAGATCGCGATCGCGATCAAGGCGACGAGGACGAGGATCGAGAAGATCTTGATCGGCTTCTCGGCGCGGAGGGCGAAGTGCTCGGCCTTTGCCCGCAGCAGCATGCCGATGGCGACCGGAATCAGGATGATCGCGGCGACCTCGATGACCTTGCGATGCGGGGGCGGCACGTATTGGCCGGCGCCCAGGAAATAGTCGAGCGAGAGGTCGAGCACGATCGGCAGCGTCAGCAGGCAAAGCAGGCTGTTGACCGCCGTTAGGGTGATGTTGAGCGCGACATCACCGCGGGCGAGGTGGCTGTAGATGTTGGCTGTCGCCCCGCCCGGCGCTGCCGCGAGCAGCATCAGGCCGACGGCATGATCCGGCGAAAGCTTCAGCCAGATCGCGATCGCGAAGGCAGCAAGTGGCAGGAGCAGGACCTGGAGGAAGAGGCCGAAGCCGACGGCGAGCGGATAACGGGCGACGCGGCGGAAATCCGCGATCGTCAGGCTCAGGCCCAGTCCGAGCATGACGATGCCAATGGCGAGCGGCAGCAGCAGATCGGTCAGGATCGAAGCCTGCATGCGCGTTGCCCCTCATCAGCATTTTCTATGCCGTCGCGTCAGGCTAGTTGAGGAAGAGCGGCTACGCCACTGAGACGATAGACTCTTGTCGGGAAAGGTTTTCCGATTCTTTCGACAATCCCAGACCTAACGTTAGAACGAGGCGCAGGCCGGCTTGAGGATCAGCCCGACCGATTGCTGGCTGAAGCTGCGCTTATAGGCCTCGGCGATGGCGGCGAGCTTCTCGCGATTCCCGGCCTCGTCCGCCATTGCGATTAATACGAGCTTGCTCGGTTCGCGGATGAGTCTGCCGCCCTCGCGGTCGCGGTATTGCCCGCTGCCGTCGAGGATGGTGAGCCCGTCGGGGAAGCGCGGCGTCACCTCCGCATCGACGAAGCTGCGGAAGGCGGCTTCGCTGACGCCGACGCGGTCGCCGATCTTGCGACCGAAGAGCAGTTCGGCGCTCAGCGTGGGCTGCTGGCCGGGGGCGCAGGCTTGCTGCGGAAGGCTGGCGCAGCCAGCGAGCGAACCAGCCAGGAGAAGCGCAAAGCCGAGTCGGATCATGGCGTTGTTCCTGCTGGCTGAGAGGCCGATTCAACCATTAGACGAGCTTATAGGCCCGACGCCGCCGCCTCAGAAGCGCTGCGGGCTGAAATGGCCGAGGTCGATCGCGGGCCGGCGGCCGGCGATCAGCGCAGCGACGAGATCGGCCGTCGCGGCCGACTGGGTCATGCCGTAATGGCCGTGGCCGAAGGCGTAGACGACATTGGGGTTGCGGCTCGCCTTGCCGATGACCGGCAGCGAATCCGGCAGCGACGGCCGGAAGCCCATCCAGAGGCGGCCGCTGTCAAAGGCCGGCAGCCCGTCCACCAGCATCGCCGCTTTGTCGTAGAGCGCCTTGGTGCGGGCATGGTTGGGCGCCGCCTCGAGCCCGCCGAACTCGACGGCGCCGCCGATGCGCAGGCCGCTTTCGAGCGGGGTCATGACGAAGCCATGGTCCTTGAAGCCGACAGGGCGGCTGGTCAGGCCGGTGACGCCCGGGAAGCTGACATTGTAGCCACGCTCGGTGTCGAGCGGGATGTTGTCACCCATCGCCGCCGCCAAGGGCTTCGACCAGGCGCCGGCCGCGACGACGACGCGATCGACGACGCGCTGCCAGCCGTCCGGGCCGACCAGGGCAGGGCGTTCGCCCATCGAGATGTTGCTGACCTCGGCCTTCTCGAACGTGGCGCCGCGCGCCAGCGCCGCTTCGAAGAGCGCCATGGTGAGGGCGAGCGGGTCGCTGATATGGGCGGCGTCGGGGTGAAAGGCGGCGCCGGCGAAGCAGTCCTTCAGCGCCGGCTCCATCTGGCGCAGTTCCTGCGGCCGGAGCATGTCGACGGCGACGCCGGCGGCGCGCTGGCGCCGGGCGAGTTCTTCGAGACCCGCGGTGTCACCCGCATCACGATAGGTATAGAGCGCGCCGCGGCGGTGGATATGCCCATTGAGTCCGGCCTTCTCGGCGCGCGCCAGCCAGGCTGGCAGCGCCAGTTGCTGGATGGCGATGATGCCGGCGATCGAGCGCTCATAGGCGGCGGGGCGTGCCGCGAGCAGGAAACGCGCCAGCCAGGGCAGCAATTGCGGGAGATAGCCGAGGCGGATCGCCAAGGGGCCGAGCGGGTCGAGCAGGAAGCCCGGCACCTTGCGCAGCATGTTCGGGCTGGCGATCGGCAGCACGTCGGTATGGGCGATGATGCCGGCATTGCCGCGCGAGGGGCCGAAGGCCGGCCCTTCCTTGTCGAGGATCAGGACCTCGTGACCCTCGTCGAGCAGAGCGTGGGCGGTTGCCGTGCCGACGATGCCGGCGCCGATGATCGCGATCTTCATGTCGTGGGCAGGGCCTCGGGCAGGAGCTTGAGCGCCGCCGGCTGCTTCACCTCGATCTCGACGAAGGCGATCGGATGGGGCGAGCCGTTCATCACGTCGTGCTGGATGCCGGCCTGGCGCATATAGGCCTGCCCCTGCGCCAGTGGCACGTCGGTCTCCTTGGCTCCGTCATGGATGCGCAAGGTGCCTGCGACCAGCATGATCACGAAATAGGGCCAGCCATGGCTGTGCCAGCCGGTCACCGCGCCCGGCTCGAAATCCCAGCGCGTGATCCGGACCGTGTCGTCGTCCTGCTGGAGCGTGGCGACGGCGGGGGTCGTGCAGGCGAACGCCATGTCGGCTCCATGCGCGGGACTTTAACCGCTGATCGGCCGGCTCGCCCGCCTTGCGGTCTTGTTGAAAGTTGTGATATATCAATGGTATCCGGTGCGTCAAGCATCGCTGGTGCCGCCCATGACCGAGGATGCCCGCGTTTCCGGCGAGGATGCCCGCGTTTCCGGCGAGGATGCCCGCGTTTCCGGCGAGGATGCCATCGGCGGGCGCGTCGTCGTCAGCCTGTCCGATCTGGCCTATCGCCGTCTCGAAGAGGCGATCGTGACCCTGTCCCTGCGGCCGGGCGCGGTGCTGACCGAGGCGCAGATGATCGAGCTCGTCGGCGTCGGCCGCACGCCGGTGCGCGAGGCGCTGATCCGGCTGGCGCAGCAGGGGCTGGTGGAGATCCTGCCGCGCAAGGGCGTCGTGGTCACCGCGATCGACGCGATCGACGTGATGGCGGCGCTCGATGCCCGCGAGGTGTTGGAGCGCCTGATCGCGGCCGAGGCGGCGAGGCGGGCGGGGCCCGCCGAGCGCAGCGCCATCCTCGCCAAGGCGCGGGCGATGCGCGAGGCGGCACAGGCCAATGACGTCAACGCCTATATGCGCCTGGATAAGGAGCTCGACGCGCTGGTCGCGGCGGCGGCGCGCAGTCCTTATGCCAGCCGGGCTGTCGAGCCGTTGCAGGCGCTGATCCGCCGCGCCTGGTACTTCTTCGATCGGCAGATCGATCTCGGGCCGGCGGCGAGCCACCACGTGACCCTGGCTCAGGCGCTTGTCGCGGGCGAGCCTGCCGCTGCGGCGGAAGCGAGCGATGCGCTGATGCGCCATCTGCGCAGCGGGTTGCTGGCGGCGCTGCAGCGCGAATGACCCGGACGTTTCGGCGGCATGTGATATATCTTAACCTTGCGCCGGAAAGGGCCGTTATGTCGGCAATTGCTGAAACTGGCCTTTTACCCCTGCGTGCTTAGATAAAGCGCAGTATCCTCGCGCAGAGTTGGGCGATGAACAACATGGTCGATGCCGCCTTACGCGCGTCGCGCCCCGAAGCGCAGGCCTTCCGCGAGGCGATGGCTGAGGTGGCGAGCGCCGCTCATATCGTGACCACGCTCGGTCCGGCCGGTCGCGCGGGGCTGACTGCGACTGCCGTCGCTTCCGTCTCGGATGCGCCGCCGACCGTGCTCGTCTGCATCGAGGCCGCCAGCCGAACGCTGGCGGTGATCGAGGAGAGCGGCGTCTTCTGCATCAACACGTTGGCGGCGGCCGATCACGAACTCGCCAACGTCTTCTCCGGCCAGCGCGGCCTGACGGGGGAGGATCGCTTCAGCATCGGTGAGTGGGGAGAACTCTCGACCGGCGCGCCGGCGCTGGCGAGCGCGCTCGCCAGCTTCGACTGCCGGGTGGCGGCGGTGCACCGCGTTGCGACGCATCGTGTCG
The DNA here is from genome assembly GCF_004123845.1 of Allobosea sp. Tri-44. Lineage (GTDB taxonomy): Bacteria > Pseudomonadota > Alphaproteobacteria > Rhizobiales > Beijerinckiaceae > Allobosea. The sequence continues at coordinate 192,185 of NZ_NBDP01000003.1, forward strand.
TGATCGGCCAGGTGGTGGCGCTGGGCGGCAGCGGCTCCGGGCCGGGGCTGGTCTATCGCCATCGCCGCTTCGGCGGCGTCTGAAGCCTATCTCTCTACGCTTCGATCGTGATCTCGCCGCTTTCGGCAACGATCGCGCGCCCCTGGGCGGAACTCAGCCATTGCCGCTCATGTACTCCCGCTCCTCCTCATAGAGCACGAGGATGCGGTCGATGATGGTGTCGGTCGCGCCGCGATAGGTCGTGGGGTCGAAGAGATCGTCGAGCTCTTCGGGCGAGAGCTTGCCGGCGAGCGTCGGATGGTCGGCGAGGACATCCCTGAGATGGCGGCCGCCGGCGATACAGTCGCGACTGGCCTCCTCGAGCAGATGATGCGCCTCGCCACGGCCGATCGTCTGCGCGAGCGCGAGCGAGACGCGCTCGGCCATGACGAGCCCGTTGGTCAGGTCGAGATTGTACTGCATCTGCTCGGGGAAGACCTGCACCCCTTCGATCAGCGTGACCGCCTGGTTCAAAGCTCCGCCGGCGATCAGGAAGAGCTCGCGCAATGTCGGCCATTCGGCGTGCCAGCCGCCCATGGCACGCTCGTGCTCCTGCGGCATGGCCGCGAGCATGGTCGCGACCAGCCCCGGCGCGCGCTTGGCCGCGGTGAGGATCAACGTGCACAGGACGGGGTTGCGCTTGTGCGGCATCGCCGAGGAGCCGCCCTTGCCCGGCGCTTCCGGCTCGGCGAGCTCGCCGATCTCGGTTTGCGCCATCAAGGCGATGTCCCCAGCCATCTTGCCGAGATGGCCGAGAAGCAGGCCGAGCTCAGTCGCGATCCGGGCCGGACGCCTGCGCTCGGTGTGCCAGGGCACGCGGACCGCGCCGATCGACGGCATGGTGCGAGCGAATGCTTCCGACACGGCATCGGCCTTGTCGCCGAGGGAGGCGAGGCTGCCGGCGGCGCCGCCGAGCTGATGTGCGGCTTGCCCCCAGATCATGAAATCGTCGTGGAAGGAGACGATGGGGGCGAGCCAGTTGGCGGCCTTGAGCCCGAAGGAGATCGGAACCGCATGCTGGAGGAAGGTGCGGCCGATCATCGGCGTGCGGCGATGCTCCCGGACGAGCCCGGCGAGCGCATGGGCGAGGCGTGCGGAGCGCGCCAGCAGCAATTCCCAGGCAGCGGAGTATTGCTGGGCATGCCCTGAATCGATCACGTCCTGACTGGTCGCGCCGTAATGCACCCATTTCGCCGCTTCGGCATCGACCGCTGCGACGCGGGCCGTCAGCGCCTTGACCAGTGGGATCGCCGGATTGCCGGCGAGCGTCGCGGCCTTGCCGATCGCGGCGATGTCGTAGAGCTCGGCCCGGCATTGGGCGGCGATCGCCTCTACCGCAGCGCCCGGAACGATGCCGGCCTCGGACTCGGCTCGGGCGAGCGCGGCTTCGAAAGCGAGCATGCCCTGCAGCGTGGCACGATCGTCGAGCAGCGCTGCCATCTCCTGGTCGATGAAGAGTTCGCCATAGAGGCCGCGATCAGCCATGTCCGGACGGGCCTTCGTGCGGAGCAGTCAGTGCAACCCACATCCCAGCTTCGTCCTCTTGTGTGCGCCGGTGCTTTCCGGCCATGGATCAGGCGAACTTGGATAGACCCGAGGCCGGTCCGCCTGCAACATGCCAGCGGCCGGAGAGAACCGTGAGGAGCGACGCCATGGCGATGACGATGAACGGCGAGGTGACGCTGCCCGCGGCCAAGCAGGTGGTCTGGGAGAAGCTCAACGATGCCGAGGTGCTGAAGGCCTGCATCCCCGGCTGCGAGCAACTCGCCAAGGACGACGATACGCATTTTTCGGCGGTGGTGAAGGTCAAGCTCGGCCCGGTCAAGGCGACCTTCAAGGGCAAGGTCGAGTTGCAGGAGCTTGATCCGCCGAACGGCTACCGCATCGTCGGCGAAGGCGAGGGCGGCATCGCCGGCTTCGCCAAGGGCGGCGCCAAGGTCATGCTGGACGATGCGGAGGGCGGGCAGACCGTGCTGCGCTACGAGGTCGAGGCGCAGGTCGGCGGCAAGCTGATGCAGCTCGGCTCGCGCCTGATCGATTCGGTCTCGAAGAAGCTGGCCGACGAGTTCTTCGCCAATTTCGCCAAGGCGGTCAGCGAAGGCTGACGCTCACGAGGCCTTGCGCAGCGCGGCGAGCGCCTCGCTGACGGTCGCTTCCGCTGCGCCGACCTGAAGCGCGATGTCGGCAGCCGCGGCATTGGCGCGTTCCAGCGCCTTCTCGGTCTTGCCGAGGCTGTCATTGACGCGGGTCGCGCTGTCGATCGCCTCGTCCGAACCGTGCGCGACCTCGGCGGCGTGCCGGGCAATGCCGCCGGTGACGCTGCTCTGCTGAGCGACAGCGTCCGAGATCGCTTCGGAATCCGCCTTGATCTCGCCGATCGTCGTGCCGATCGACGTGGCGCGGACGCTGCAGGCTTCAGCGCTCGCCGAGAGCTCGGCGATCTGCGTTGCGATCTCCTGCGTGGCCGAGGCCGTCTGCGTCGCGAGCGACTTCACCTCTGCCGCGACCACGGCAAAGCCGCGGCCGGATTCACCGGCTCGGGCCGCCTCGATGGTGGCGTTGAGGGCGAGCAGATTGGTCTGCGCGGCGATGTCGGCGATCATGCCGACCACGGTCTCGATGCTGCGGGTGACGTCGCGCAACCGAGCGATTGCGCCGTCCATCGCCTGCGCGTCGGCGACGGCGCGATTGGCGATCTCGAGGCTCTGGCGGGCGCGCTGGCCGATCTCGGCGATGTTTGCCGACATCTCCTCGGTCGCCGCCGCGGTCTGCATGGCCTTCTCCCGCACCAGCAGCGAGGTTTGGGCGACGGAGCCGACCTGGTCCTTGATGAAGCTGGTTGCCGCCGAAGTCTCGCCGGCCGTGTCGACGAACAACTCGACCGCGTTGCTGATTGCGGTATCGAGCTTGCCGATGCGCGAGGTCAGCGTCGCCGCGACCTCGTCGAGCGCGACCCCGCGGCGCCGCGCTTCCGCCGCCTCGAACTCCCGGTCGAGCGACATGGCGGTGTTGACGTCATAGGTCAGCACCCGCTCGATGGTGAAGAGGTCGCGCGGGATGTCGCGCCGCGAGAAGACAAGCCGCGTCCGGCTGTCCTCCAGGATCATCCGGAACAGCGTGAAGGCGATCGAGGCGCGGGCACGGGCGCCGACCTGACCGTGCCGCTCCAAAAGGGTGAGCCGTTCGAGCGAGTCGCAGTAGCCTTGATCGAAATCACCCTCGAACAGCAGGCGGAAATGGGCGGCTTCCGCCGCGAAAAGCTCGACTGAGACGGGTTCGACCGCCAGCTTCAGCATCGGGTGGATGGCGAAGGCGCGCGCGAAATCCTGCTCGACAAGGTCGACGATGACGCGATCGACGAGGGCCCGATAGCGGCGCAGGCGCTGACGCTGCCGCTCGTCATAGCCGATCGCCTGCAGGCGACGCTGGACGTGTTCGAGGATCGAGGCCAAACGCGCCATCCGTGAGCACGACGATCGGAGATCGTCATTGCGACGGATGATGCTGAGCGTGCGCGGTTAAGATTCCGCAAAGGGCTCGCTCGTCGGTTGCGACCTTTCGAGTCCTGCCTTTGCATGCGGATCGTCAAAATCATGCAAAAACGTCCCCAAACGGGCTGGTCTTCACGGCTGCTGCCCGCTTGACCGCAGAAAATCCCGGGTCCACACTGCTTTTTCAAGTTGTTCCAAGGAAATTCTTCGCTGGTCCTGGCGGGCTGGCGAGCGAATCGTGCGGTCCTTCGAGATGTCGTCGGCCGCGCCGGAAAAACAGGCTTTCGGAGGAGTGCCCCATGGCCAATCTGTCGATGACGGTGAACGGCAAGTCCGTCACCGCGACTGTCGATCCGCGCACCCTTCTGGTGCAGTTCCTGCGCGAGAATTTGAGGCTGACCGGCACGCATGTCGGCTGCGATACCAGCCAGTGCGGCGCCTGCGTCGTCCATCTCGACGGCAAGGCGGTGAAGGCCTGCACCCTGCTGGCGGTGTCCTGTGAAGGCACTGCGGTGACGACGATCGAGGGACTGGCCAATGGCGGGACGCTGCACCCGATGCAGGAGGCCTTCCGCGAGCATCACGGCTTGCAATGCGGTTTCTGCACGCCGGGCATGATCATGGCGGCGGTCGATATCGTGAACCGGCGCGGCAACAGCCTCGACGAGAAGACGATCCGCGAAGACCTCGACGGCAATATCTGCCGCTGCACCGGTTACCACAATATCGTCAAGGCGGTGGCTGCCGGCGCCGAGGCGATGGCGGGCGGCTCCACGAAGGACCGCGAGCCGCCGCGGCAGGCCGCCGAGTAAGCGCTGTCCCGGGCCGCGCCGGCATGCGGCCCTCGCCGATGTGATCCCAGCCAAAGTTGCTTCAACGCCCGCCAAGAGGCGCCACGCCAGGAGGAATCCATGTCCGCCACCGGAATCGGCGCTCCCGTCCGCCGCAAGGAAGACCATCGCTTCATCACCGGCCAGGGCCGCTATACCGACGACATCAACCGACCCGGCCAGGCCCATGCCTATTTCCTGCGCTCGCCGCATGCGCACGCCACGCTGAAGAAGATCGATACGAAAGCCGCCGCGGCGATGCCGGGCGTGCTCGGCATCTTCACCGGCGACGATCTTGCCGCCGACAAGGTCGGCGGGTTGATTTGCGGCTGGATGATCCATTCCAAGGACGGCTCGCCGATGAAGGCGGGGCCGCATCCGGCACTCGCCCAGGGCAAGGTCCGCTATGTCGGCGACCATGTCGCGGTCGTCGTCGCCGAGACGTTGGCGCAGGCGCGCGACGCTGCCGAGGCGATCGTCGTCGACTACGGCGTGCTGCCGGCGGTGGTCGACACCGCGAGCGCGGCCAAGGCAAAGACGCAGGTCCATGCCGAGGCGCCAGGCAACACCGTGTTCAACTGGCACCTTGGCGATCAGGGCGCAACGGAAGCGGCCTTCAAGGCCGCCAAGCACGTCACCAAGCTCGACATCGTCAACAACCGCTTGGTGCCGAACCCGATGGAGCCGCGCGCCGCGGTCGGCGACTACGACCAGGGCGAGGGCGCCTTCACGCTCTATACGACGAGCCAGAACCCGCATGTGGCGCGGCTCGTGCTCTCCGCCTTCATCGGCATCGCGCCCGAGAACAAGCTTCGGGTGATCGCGCCGGATGTCGGCGGCGGCTTTGGCTCGAAGATCTTCATCTATGCCGAGGAGACGGTCTGCGTCTGGGCGGCGAAGAAGGTCGGCCGGCCGGTGAAATGGACCTCGGACCGGACCGAGGCCTTCCTTTCGGATGCGCATGGCCGCGACCACGTCACCCATGCCGAGCTCGCCATGGACGCTGACGGCAAGATGCTGGCGATGCGGGTCAAGACCACCGCCAATCTCGGCGCCTATCTCTCGACCTTCTCCTCCTCGGTGCCGACCTATCTCTACGCGCCGCTGCTGTCGGGCCAGTACGACATCCCGGCGATCTATTGCGAGGTCGACGCGGTCTACACCAACACCGCCCCGGTCGATGCCTATCGCGGAGCGGGACGGCCCGAGGCGACCTTCGTGGTCGAGCGCCTGGTCGAGGTCGCGGCGCGCCAGCTCGGCAAGGACCCGGCCAAGTTCCGGACGCAGAACTTCATCAGGAAGTTCCCGCACCAGACGCCGGTGATCATGATGTACGACACCGGCAATTACGGAGCCTCGCTGAAGAAGGCGATGGAGATCATTGATTACAAAGGCTTTCCGAAGCGCCGGCGCGATTCCGCCCGCAGCGGCAAGCTGCGCGGCATCGGCTTCTCCGCCTATATCGAGGCCTGCGGCATTGCCCCATCAGCGGCGGTCGGCTCGCTCGGCGCAGGCGTCGGCCTATGGGAATCGGCTGAGGTCCGGGTCAATCCGATCGGCACGGTCGAGGTCCTGACCGGTTCGCACAGCCATGGCCAGGGCCATGAGACCACCTTCGCCCAGCTCGTCTCCGACCGGCTCGGCGTGCCCTTGGAGAATGTCTCGATCATCCATGGCGACACCGACAAGGTGCAGATGGGCATGGGCACCTATGGCTCGCGCTCGGGTGCGGTCGGCATGTCGGCGATCTTCAAGGCGATCGACAAGGTGATCGCCAAGGGCAAGAAGGTCGCGGCCTATGTGCTGGAGGCCGACGAGGCCGATATCGACTTCAAGGATGGCAATTTCAGCGTCAAGGGCACCGACCGCACGCTCGATTTCGGTTCCTGCGCGCTGCAGGCCTATGTCGCGCACAAGTTCAACGGCCAGGATCTCGAGCCGGGGCTGAAGGAGGGGGCGTTCTACGACCCGACCAACTTCACCTTCCCGGCTGGCGTCCATATCTGCGAGCTCGAGATCGACCCCGACACCGGCATCACCAAGATCGAGCGCTGGGCCGCGGTCGACGATTTCGGCAATGTCATCAATCCGATGATCGTCGAGGGCCAGGTCCATGGCGGCATCGCCCAGGGCGTCGGCCAGGCGCTGCTCGAAGGGGCCCGCTACAATGCCGACGGCCAGCTCGTGACCGCGAGCTTCATGGACTACTGCATGCCGCGCGCCGACGATCTGCCGTCCTTCGAAGTCGGCATGACGGTGACGCCGTGCCCGTCGAACCCGCTCGGGATCAAGGGCTGCGGCGAGGCCGGCGCCATCGCCTCGCCGCCCGCAGTCATCAACGCCATCACCGACGCGCTCGGCCATGAGGACATCGCCATGCCGGCGACGCCTCAGGCCGTCTGGCGCGCCGCGCAGAAAACGCTCAGCCGCATGGCTGCCGAGTGATCTGAAAGGACGAGACGATGTACGCCTTCACCTATCACCGCCCGGCGACCGCGCGACAGGCCGCCAGCCTCCTCGCCAAGAAGGAGGACGCCAAGCTGCTCGCCGGCGGGCACACGCTGCTGCCGACGATGAAGCAGCGCCTGGCCTCGCCCGGCGCGCTGGTCGACCTCAGCTCCTGCGCCGACCTCAAGGGGATCGCCCGCAAGGGCCGCAACCTCGTGATCGGCGCGATGACGACCCATGCCGAAGTCGCCGCCTCGCCGGAGGTGCAGGAGGCGATCCCGGCGCTCGCCTACCTCGCCAGCCATATCGGCGATCCGCATGTGCGCCATCGCGGTACGATCGGCGGCTCGGTCGCCAACAACGATCCGGCAGCCGACTATCCGGCAGCGCTGCTGGCGCTCGGCGCGACGGTGGTGACCAACAAGCGCAAGTTGCCGGCGGAGGAGTTCTTCAGCGGCCTCTACGAGACCGCGCTGGAGGAGGGCGAGATCATCGTCAAGGTCTCGTTCCCGGCCACCTCCAAGGCAGGCTATGCCAAGTTCCGCAACCCGGCCTCGCGCTATGCGCTGGTCGGCGTCTTCGTCGCCAAGCGCGGCAGCGAGATCGCGGTTGCGGTGACCGGAGCGGGCGAGGGCGGCGTCTTCCGCTGGCCGGAAGCGGAAGCTGCGCTGAAGGCGCGTTTCGCGAGCAAATCGCTGGATGGCCTCAAGCACACCGCCAAGGGCATCAATGGGGATATCCATGCCGATGCCGAGTATCGCGCCCATCTGATCGGCGTGATGGCAAAGCAGGCGGTGGCGCAGGCGACGGGGAAGTAACCGGGTCGGAGATCCTCTGATTTTAAAAGGCAACACAATGTCAGTTAAATCAGTATTCCTGGCTCTATTCTTCGTTTTTTTATATTATGAGCACGCTCATGCTGAAGCATGTTCTCTTCTTAATCGATCGGAGCAAGACGTTAATTCTGTAGACAAAAAGATTAGCGTTCTTCACAATTCTTCTCGATCTGAGTTGTTTTTTGTTTCTCATATGAATTGGAATAATGACGGTAGCCCACTGACATACCATCCCGATGAATGGAAGCGAGTTAATTCATGCAATGATGGCGCTAATCCGTCAGAAATTCCACGCTCGGCAAACACCCTATGTAATGGAATAACAATTCGGCGAGAGGGTCAGCAAATTCTGCGTGGCTATATGACCACGGCTGAGGCTAAGACTCTTGGATTGAGTCCTTCTCAGCGTAAACAAGAAGCTATCAAAAGATGTAATGAGTTACTATGTTACGTCAAAAGAGCAAGTTTAAAAAATTGGAATCCTGAAGATTTTTCAGTGAATTGGAGTGCAATAGCAACATACAATCCGGATCGTCCTGAAGACGGGCGCGCGTTGCCCTGCATTCAGAATGATGGACCGTACAAGGGTTACTTCGTCTCGGCGACCAGCTTTTCGGACGGGCGCATTGTCAACGTCTGCAACTATCGACGATATGTCGATCCCTTTTCCGTTCCTGCGGTCGTTCGCCCGGGAAATTCGACTTTCAGCCCAATCAAACTTCCGAACCATCTTAAAACTGTAGCGATGGAAGGCGGGGTAGCCGCAGTCGTGGATTTGGCCAGCGACCGTGTCGTTTACGCCATTATCGGTGATTCCGGTCCGGGAACTGAAGCAGGCGAAGTCTCGCCTTTCTTGCATTGGGAAATGAAAGGAACCCCCAAGGGAGAGAGAAACCCGTGGGAGCAAGGAAAGCGCATGGCGGGTCCTTTCGCCTATGTCTTTCTCCCTCACACGAAGTTACGCGCTGTCCCAGCAGTCTCGGAGATTGAAGCGGCTGGAGCTGCTGCTTTTGATAAGTGGGGAGGGATCAAGATGGCTCGCGCTTGTGCCTCCGCTGCAAAGCGTTAAATCTCGGATCGATTGCATGATCGCGTCCGCGCCTATCTCATCGCGGGTGACCTGCTTTGAGAGAGTTGCTTGAAGTATATGGCTAACGCTGCAGCCCTGCCCAATTCCATCGACGCCACGCTCGCCCTGCTGCAGGCGCAGGGCTATGTCGCCGACCGGGCGCTGGCGACCGTGCTCTTCCTGGCGTTCAGGATGAAGCGGCCGCTGCTGCTCGAGGGCGAAGCCGGCACCGGCAAGACCGAGATCGCCAAGGTGCTGGCGGGTGGACTTGGGCGCCGGCTGATCCGTTTGCAATGCTATGAAGGGCTCGACCTCGCCTCGGCCGTCTACGAGTGGAACTATGCCGGCCAGATGATGGCGATCCGTCTCGCCGAGGCCGGCGGCGTCGCCAGCGATCGTGAGCGGCTGGAGAACGACCTGTTCTCCGAGCGCTATCTGGTCAAGCGCCCGCTGCTGCAGGCGCTGGAGCCGCAAGAGGGCGGCGCGCCGATCCTGCTGATCGACGAGCTCGACCGCACCGACGAGGCCTTCGAGGCCTTCCTGCTGGAGGTGCTGGCCGATGCGCAGGTGACGATCCCCGAACTCGGCACGATCAAGGCCGCCGAGCCGCCGATCGTGATCCTGACCTCGAACCGCACCCGCGAGATCCATGACGCGCTGAAGCGCCGCTGCCTCTACCACTGGGTCGGCTATCCCGACGCCGCCCGCGAGCTCGCCATCCTGAAGGCGAAGGCGCCGGGCGCGCCGGCCAAGCTCGCCAAGCAGGTCGTTTCTTTCGTGCAGGCGATCCGCAAGGAGGAATTGTTCAAGGCGCCTGGTGTCGCCGAGACGCTCGACTGGGCGAGCGCCTTGGTCGAGCTCGACGCGGTGGCGCTCGATCCAGCCATCGTCTCCGATACGCTGGGCGCGCTGCTGAAGTACCAGGACGACATCCAGGCGATGCAGGGCTCGAAGGTGAGCGAATTGCTCGACCAGGCGAAACAGGCGGCGCGGGGATGAAACGGTTCGGTCATCCCGGACAAGCCGCGCAGCGGCGCAGCTCCGGGATCCATCGTAGGGAACTGCGCTCTACGATGGATTCCGGCGCTCCGCTGCGCTTCGGCCGGAATGACGCGCGGTTGGGGAGAGAGACGATGAACGACGACATCAAGGCGATCGAGGCCGCGACCTGGACCTATCTCGACGGGCTCTATGAGGGCGATGTCGAGAAGCTCGGCTCGGTCTTCCATGCGACCAGCGCGCTGACGCAGTCGCTCGACGGCGAGCTCAAGGTCGTGCCGCGCGAACAATGGTTCGAGGCGGTGCGGGGGCGCAAATCGCCGAAGGAGACCGGGCTGGAGCGCGGCGACCATGTGCTGGCGATCGACCTCGTCGGGCCGTCCATGGCGCTGGTCAAGGTCAAGTGCCAGATGCCGCCGCGCTATTTCACCGACCTGCTCTCCTTCCTGAAGGTCGACGGCAAATGGCTCGTGGCGCAGAAGGTGTTCATGACCGAGACGGCCGCTTGAGCGGCAAGCTCGCCGAGAACGTCGCCTATTTCGCCCGCGCCTTGCGGGGCGCCGGCCTGCGCGTCGGGCCCGGCGCAGTGGTCGAGGCGGTCGAGGCGCTGGCCGATGGCGCGCTCGGCGGCCGCGAGGACGTCTACTGGGCGTTGCATGCGATCTTCGTGAAGAAGCACGAGGATTCAGTGGTCTACGACCAGGCCTTCAAGCTGTTCTGGCGTCGGCGCGGGCTGATCGAGAAATTGATGGCGCAGATGTCGCCGGTGACGCCGCGGGTCGACAGCGAGCCGCAGAAGCCTGAGGCGGGCGCCTTACGCGTCGCCGAGGCTTTCACGCCACCGCTGCGCGAGGAGGAGCAGCCGCCGGTCGAATTGACCGAACTCACCGCGCGGCTCACCGTCTCCGAGCGCGAGACGCTGAAATCGCGCGATTTTGCCCAGATGAGCGCGGCCGAGATCGCCAAGGCGCGTCAGCTGATCGCCGAGCTCAGGCTACCCAATGATGCCGTGCCGACGCGGCGCTTTCAGGCGGCCCATGCGGGAGCGCGGATCGATTCGCGCCGGACCTTCCGCCGCTCCCTGCGCGGCGGCGGCGCTTCGATCGATCTCGCCTTCCGCGAGCGAGCCGAGGTGCATCCGCCGCTGGTGGCGCTCGTCGACATCTCCGGCTCGATGGCGGAGTATTCGCGCATCTTCCTGCATTTCCTGCACGCCATCACCGAGCAGCGCCGACGCGTGCATTCCTTCGTCTTCGGGACGCGCCTGACCAATGTCACGCGCATGCTTCGCGCCCGCGACCCGGACGAGGCGCTGGCGCTGGCCGGCAAGGCGGCGCCGGACTGGGAGGGTGGTACGCGCATCGCCTCGGCGCTGCACGCCTTCAACCGGGTCTGGTCGCGCCGGGTGCTGGCGGGCGGGGCGGTGGTGCTGCTCTTCACCGACGGGCTGGAGCGACATCTCGGCCCCGATCTGTCCTTCGAGATGGACCGCCTGCACCGCTCCTGCCGACAGCTGACCTGGCTCAATCCGCTCTTGCGCTATGACGCGTTCGAGGCGCGGGCTAGCGGCATCCGGACGATGCTGCCCCATGTCGACCAGTTCCGGCCGATCCACAATCTCGCGGCCATGGCGGATCTCTGTGCCGCGCTCCGCGCCGATACGAGGCAAGCCAGTGATCCGAGGCTGTGGCTGAAGAAGGCGGGTTAGATGGCGAGCCAGTAGCCGGAGGGCAGCCATCGAGCCAAAGCGGCCTTCGCATAAGATGATCACAAACGCCTGCGATTGTTGGTCGATGATTTCAAATGGAAGCGTCTTCCAAGAATCGGCTGATCACTCTCCAAACGACAAGCGGATCGGGAGAGAAGAGGTCGTGTCCTGAGTTTTCGAAGAGACGCACCTTCAGGCTCGGCTTTGCTGAGGTGTACCGCTTGATATCGTCTGTCCCCAGTAGGGCACCCAGCTCCACGTTCCCATAAAGCAGCAACATCTCCCCCGGAAAATCGTGCACGGCGTCGATGAGGTCGATGTGGCGAGAAGAGCGCTGCAAGCCCTCGATGGCATGTCGAGGCATCCGCTCCGACATGGCCCTACCGCGCCAGATCGATGATGCGACAGCTGCTTGATACCCATCGGGCAGACGTGTATGGCGCGCAGGATAGTCACCTAAAATCAGCCGTCTAATTCGCTCGCGGTAGGTAGGTAACGTTGCCAAGGCATACGAGACACCGCGAGAGTAACCTAGCAGGTCGAACTTACTGACGAGGTTTTGATCAATCATTGTGCAGACATCGCTGACGTGATCGTCAAGGGAATAGGCATCAGGTGGAGCGTCGCTATTCCCTCGACCTCTTAGGGAAATCGCATACACCGGTCGAGGATAAAGAAATTGGGCAAGCTCAGTCCAGTCGTCGATATTTTCCGAAAGGCCGGGGATAATCACAAGCGGATAGCCATCATGGCCTTCGTTGTTCAAACATTCGAGAGAGACGTCACCATTCTTAAGCTTGAAGGTCCGCATTGAAGGTTCCGCCTCAGGAGGTTGACGTCCGCCGACAAGACATCGAGCGATAGCGAAACCGGCCGCGCGGGTCGAGAATTCATACGCTGCGTCATGCTCTGGATGCTCACAATTTGCGGCAGCCATGCTTAAGTAGACAGGGCTTTTGGACGAAGCCTGCGTATGATGCGCGCCGCCTGCACCCGGAACCGGCGATCATGATCAGTACCAACACCGATATCCTCGCCACCGCCGAGGCCTGGGCCAGGGCCGGGCGCGGCGTCGCGCTCGCCACCGTGGTCGAGACCTGGGGCTCGGCCCCGCGTCCTGTGGGCTCGCATCTCGTCATCGACGGCGAGGGCAATTTCCTCGGCTCGGTCTCCGGCGGCTGCGTCGAGGGCGCGGTCGTGGCCGAGGCGGGCGACGTCATCGCCGACGGCAAGCCGCGTACGCTCGAATTCGGCGTCGCCGATGAGACCGCCTGGCAGGTTGGCCTCTCCTGCGGCGGCCGGATCAAGGTCTATGTCGAGCCGGTTCGGGCTTAGGGAAACGGATTAATGGCCTCCTGGGAAACGCTCCTCGCCTTCGCGACGGTGACGCTGCTCATCGCCTATTTCCCCGGGCCGGCGCTGCTTTATACGGCGGCGCAGACCATCGCCCATGGCCGCAAGGCCGGGTTGATGGCGATGCTCGGCATCCATCTTGGCTGCTATGTTCACGTCATCGCCGCGGCCTTCGGCCTGTCGGCCGTGTTCAAGCACGTGCCCGAGCTCTATGTCGCGGTGAAGATCGTCGGCGCGCTCTATCTAGTCTGGCTCGGCATCGGCATGATCCGCTCCAAGCTGGGCGGTGAGACGCAGGCCGTCGCGCCGGCCAAGACGGTCAGGCGCGCCCTGGTCGATTCCTTCATCGTCGAGGTGTTGAATCCGAAGGTCGCGCTGTTCTTCATCGCGCTGCTGCCGCAGTTCGTCGATCCTGCGGCCGCGTTGCCGGTCTGGGCGCAGTTCCTGATCCTCGGCACCATCGTCAACTTCGCCTTCTCCTCGGCCGATCTGATCACCGTCCTGGCGGCCAGCCTGGTGATGAAGACGATGAAGGCGAGCCGCGCTGGCTTCGCCTTCGGGCGCTGGCTCGGCGGCTCGCTGATGATCGGGCTCGGCCTCAAGCTCGCAACCGACAAGGGCTGACCCGATGGCCTCGATCGAAGTCCTCTTCGCGCTCGTCCTGGCGACGCTCGTCTTCGCCTATATCCCGGGCCCGGCAGTGCTTTACATCGCCGCCCAGACCATGTCGCGCGGCCGCAAGGCCGGCTTCATGGCCGTGCTCGGCGTCCATCTCGCCGACTATGTCCACGTGCTTGCCGCCGCGTTCGGCCTGTCGGCGATCTTCCGGCATGTGCCCGAGCTCTATCTGGCGATGAAGCTCGTCGGTGCCGCCTACCTGATCTGGCTCGGCATCAGCTTCTTCCGCCGTGTCGCGCCGGTGGAGGCCGCCGCCGATGTCGCGCCGCGCTCGCCGATGCGGGCGCTCGTCGACAGCCTTGCGGTCGAATTGCTCAATCCGAAGACGACGATCTTCTTCGTGTCTTTCCTGCCGCAATTCGTCGATCCGTCGGCGAGCCTGCCGCTCTGGGCGCAGTTCCTGATCCTCGGCGTCGTGGTCAACCTGCTCTTCACCTCCTCCTCGATCCTGACGGTGCTGACCGCCTCCTACATGCAGGCGAAAGTCGCCGCCAACAGCGTGGCGCAACGCGTGATCCGGGCGATCGGCGGTACCATCCTGATCGGGCTCGGCGCCCGCATCGCGCTCGATCGGAACTGAGTCAGCCGATGGATCTTTCGCTCCTCTCCGTACTCAATGCCGAGCGCGCCGCGCGGCGCGCAACCGTGCTGGTGACCGAGCTCGGTTCCGGTGAGCAGCGGCTGGTGAAAGAGGCTGACCTTACCGGCGATCCGTTGGCGGAGGCGCTCGACAAGCAATTGCGCAGCGGCAAGAGCGGCAACGTCGAGGTCGACGGGAAGGCCTATTTCCTGACCGTACAGGCGCCGCCGCTGCGTCTCGTCGTCACCGGCGCCGTCCATATCTCACAGGCGCTGGCGCCGATGGCCAAGCTCCTCGATCTCGACATCGCGGTCATCGACCCGCGCACCGCCTTCGCCACGGCTGAGCGCTTCCCCGAGGTGACCCTGCTGGCGGAGTGGCCGGAGGAGGCCCTGCAGCGCCTGCCGTTCGACGGCTACACTGCCTTCGTCGCGCTGACGCACGACCCCAAGATCGACGATCCGGCGCTGATCGCGGCGCTGCGTTCCAACTGCTTTTATATCGGCGCGCTCGGCAGCCGGAAGACGCATGGCAAGCGGCTGGAGCGGCTCGCAGCGGCCGGTTTCGAAGAGGTCGATATGAAGCGCATCCACGCGCCGATCGGGCTCGACATCGGCGCGGTCTCCCCGGCCGAGATCGCACTCGCCATCCTCGCCGAGATTGTGCAGGCGCTGCGCGGCCCACGTCGCAAGCCCGCTTGAGAGATAGCGCCCCATGAAGTTCGGCCCTGTCCCGATCGCCGAAGCCGCCGGCTGCGTCGCGGCCCACACCGTGCGCGCCGGCGACGTGATCGTGCGCAAGGGGGCGACGATCGGCGACGAGGACGCGCGCAAGTTCGCCGCGGCCGGGTTGACCGAGATCGTCGCTGTGCAGTTCGAGGCCGGCGACATTGACGAGAATGCTGCCGCCGAGCAATTGGCGCGGGCGCTGGCGGGCAAGGCGGTTATCACCGAGGCGCCGTTCACCGGCCGGGTCAACCTGTTTGCCGCAGCGGCGGGCATCCTGCGGATCGATGCGGGCGTGATCGACGCGCTGAATGCCGTCGACGAGGCGATCACCGTCGCGACCCTGCCGGCGCTGAAGCCGGTCGTCGCCGGCGAGATGGTCGGCACGGTCAAGATCATCCCCTATGCCGTGTCGGAAAAGCGGATCGCCGAGGCGCTGGAGCGGCTTGGTGCCGACAGGCCGATCGCGATCGCCGAGTACAGGCTGAAATCGGTCGCGGTCGTCTCGACCTTGCTGCCGGGCCTGAAGACCAGCGTGGTCGACAAGACCTTGCGCACCATGGCCGAGCGGCTCGAGCCGGCCGGCGCCGCGATCGAACGTGATCGGCGCGTGCCGCATGAGAGCCCGCCGCTGGCTGAGGCGATCCGCGAGGCCGTCGCCGGTCCGGCCGAGCTCGTCGTGGTCTTCGGGGCTTCGGCCATCACCGACAGGCGCGATGTCGTGCCGCAAGCCCTGACCCTGGCCGGCGGGAGGGTCGAGCATCTCGGCATGCCGGTCGACCCCGGCAACCTGCTGATGCTGGGTACGCTCGACGGCAAGCCGGTGATCGGTGCACCGGGTTGCGCCCGGTCGCCCAAGGAGAACGGCTTCGACTGGGTGCTGCAGCGCAGCCTTGCGGGCGTGCCCGTCAGCCGCGCCGACATCCAGAAAATGGGCGTCGGGGGGCTGCTGATGGAGATCGTCTCGCGGCCGCAGCCGCGTGCGCCCGGCCGCGGCGAGGCCGCGCCCGTCGCCGGCATCGTGCTGGCCGCCGGGCGCTCGACCCGCATGGGCACCGGCAACAAGCTGCTGCAGGCGGTGCGCGGCAAGCCCCTGGTGCGCCATGCCGTGGAAGCGCAGCTTGCCTCGCGCGCTGCACCGGTGATCGTCGTCACTGGCCACCAGAAGGATGAGGTCCATTCCGTGCTCGCCGGGCTCGATGTCATCGTCGTGCACAATCCGGCCTTCGCCGAGGGCCTGTCGGGCTCGCTCAAGGCCGGGCTCGCGGCGCTGCCGGCCGACGTACCCGGCGTCGTCGTCTCGCTCGGCGACATGCCGAACGTCACCGCCGGCGTCATCGACCGGCTGGCGCAGGCCTTCGCCGATCGACCAGATGCGCTCGCCGTCGCGCCGACTTTGCTCGGCCAGCGTGGCAATCCGGTGCTGCTGGCGCGGGCCATCTTCCCCAAGGTCGCCAAGCTCGGCGGCGATCAGGGCGCGCGGCGGCTGCTCGACGCCGCCGGCGATGCGGTCGAGGAGATCGCGCTCGACGATCCCGCCATCGCGCTCGACATCGACACGCCCGAAGCGCTCCGGGCGCTGACGGGGCAGGGGCCGCGCAGCTGAGGTCTCAGCGCTTCCAGTGGAAGCCCAGGGTTGCGTAAACCTCACTCTTGTCATCTCTGGATTTCTGCGCGCCAGCTGATAGCCGCCAGGTGATGCCGAAGGCTTCCATGCCCGTGAGGTGCATGCCGAGCCGGACCTTGAAGTAGTCACGCTCGCGATAAAGCTCGATTTCCGGGCCGAAATAGAGCTGTCGCACGATTGTCCAACCTGCTGCTATCCGCGCGCCCGAGCGCCCACTGCCGGCCGCCACTGCATAGGCATTGACCTGAATCAGCGAGTTTTTGTCGGGCGCTGCCCAGATGTCCAGTTGGATTCGAGGACCGATACGCTGGCCGATGCCGCGCCAGTCGCGCCATGTCAGATACGACGTCTCGAGGTCGGGGCCCACCGAAACGGCGACGAAGCTGTCATGGACCCGCCACTCATAGCCGAGTAGCGCGCCGACATCGCTCTTGTACAGGCTCCCTTGCGTCGGCCGGCGGCGCGCGGGTTCGGTACTTGCACCCGAGACGAGGCTGAGCCTGAAGCCGCTGGCATCGAGGCCATCGCCGCCGACGGCATATTTCATACCGAAAGCGCCGTAGATCTTGCCGGCGCCTGCATCCAGAGATCCGAACATCACAGCCGACAAAGGTGGCCGCTCGTGCAAGGCGGGATCGGCCTGCGCTGGTGAAGACAGCAGCGTACTCGCGAGGGCGATTCCCCGCGCGAGCACGCCTGACCGCCTCGCGACCCCCCACGCCACGCCAACGCCCCTTCCGTCCTTCCGATCGGACGGTGCCGCTACACGTCATGAGTGTGGCAGCTGGCCAAATTCCTGCAAGGATTTGTTAACCATCGCGGTTCAGCCTGAAGGCAGCCGGCTCATCGTTCTCTGGTCAAGGAGCGCATTGGTGATGGTCTCGCAGGATTTCATCCGCCAGTTGGCAGGCTACGGGTTGACGACCGCCAGAATCCTCTACCGGATGCCGGATCACCCCGACTTCCTACAGAGCTATGTCTGGCAGGAATACGATTTGGCGCCGCGCTTCCCGGAGCTGCACAAGTTCCTCGATTTCTGGCGGCGCGAGCTCGACGGACCACTGCACTCGATCACGGTGGCGCATGCCGGGCTGATCCGCCCAGCCGAGATCATCAATGTGAACGGCGTGCTGACGTTGCACTGACTGCCATGCGCTGCGGCGGGGTTGTTGGGCCGGCGCCGGACATGCTAGGCCGCAGGCCCTGCTGATCGCCCGGCGAGCCTCTTGTCCTCCCCTCTGCGCACCTCCGGACTGCTGCTCGCGCTGGCTCACCTGCCGGGCCCGCGTATCGCTGTCCGCGACATCGTCGCGGCATTGCGGGACCGGGCCTATGCCTTGCTGGTGGTGCTGCTCGGCTTGCCGAACTGCCTGCCGATGCCGCCGCCGATCCCGCTGGTCTGCGGCCTGGTCCTCGCTTTCGTCGCCGCACAGATGCTGATGGCCCGGGCCACGCCCTGGCTGCCGCAGCGGCTGCTCAATCGCAGCATCGCCCAGGCTGATCTCGCTCGCGCCGTCCAGCGCGCCTTGCCGCCCCTGATCCGGCTCGAGCGCTTCTCGAAGCCGCGGCTGACCATGCTCGGTGGCCCGTTTGCACTGCCGGTGCTCGGTGCTGTGCTGCTGTTCCTGGCGCTCGGATTGATCGTCGCGGCGCCGTTCATCGGCCAGATTCCGCTCGGGCTCGCGGTCTGCCTGGTCGGGCTCGGCCTGGTCGAGCGCGACGGTGTGCTGATCATCGTCGGTGCCGCGATCGGCGCGATCGGCCTCGCCCTGTCGGCGGGCTTCGCCTATGCGCTGGTGAGCTGGCTGGCGAGCTTCTTCTAGGCGCTGCCGCTCAGGCGGCGAGGGCCTGCTCGAACGGCCGGTCGAGCGCCAGCAGCCGGTCGATCTCCTCGGGCGGCACACCCTTGGAAAACAGGAAGCCCTGCAGTTCGTGGCAGCCGATCGCCTGCAGGAAGCGGTGCTGCTCTGCCGTCTCGACGCCTTCCGCGCAGACGCGCAGGCCGAGCGCCCGGCCAAGATGGACGACGGAATGGACGAGGATCGCAGATTCGCCCGTCGCTTCCATATACTCCAGGAAGGACCGATCGATCTTGATCTTGTCGAAGGCAAAGCGGCGCAGATAGATCAGGCTCGAATAGCCGGTGCCGAAATCATCCAGCGCCAGGCTGACGCCGTGGGCGCGCAGATCCATCATCGCAGCTTCCGCCGCATCGGCATCCTCGACCACGACGCCCTCGGTCAGTTCGAGCTCGAGCCGGTCGGGGTCGAAGCCGGTCTCCTCGAGGATGCGGATCACGCTGGCGACGAAGTCCTTGTGGCGGAACTGGATCGGCGAGACGTTGACCGCGAGCTTGATGCCAGGCCATTGCCGGGCCTGCTCGCAGGCTCGGCGCAGCACCCATTCGCTGAGCGGGACGATCAGCCCGCGTTCCTCGGCGATGCCGATGAATTCGGATGGCGGTATCAATCCATGCTCGGGATGCGGCCAGCGCACCAGCGCCTCGACACCGATGATGCTCGTGCCGTCGATCGAGACCTGCGGCTGATAGTGCAGCAGCAGCTCGTCGCGAGTGATCGCGTTGCGGAGATCCTCCTCGACCATCCGCTTGAGCTGCAGCGCCCGGTTCATCTGCGGCTCGAAGAAAGAATAGCGGTTCCGGCCTTCGTTCTTCGCCTGATAAAGCGCAGTGTCGGCGAGGCGCAACAGCACGCTGCGATCGGCGCCGTCCTGCGGTGCGTGGGCGATGCCGATCGAGCAGCCGATGGTGACGGCGACGCCGCCGATCTCGAAGGGGCTGGTCAGCGCATCGAGAATGCGCTGGCCCAGCGTGGCGCTGGCGTTCGGCGCGGTCATATGGGTCTGGATGATGCCGAACTCGTCGCCACCGAGGCGGGCGACGGTGTCGCCGACGCGCAAGATCGTGGTCAGGCGGTTGGCGACCTGACGGATCAGTTCGTCGCCGGCATTGTGGCCATAGGTGTCGTTCACCGCCTTGAAGCGGTCGAGGTCGAGCATCAGCACCGCGAGCGCGCTCTTGGTCCGGCCGAGCTGGGCAAGTTCCTGGTCGAGGCGGAGATCGAAGGTCCGGCGATTGGGCAGGCCGGAAAGCTCGTCCTGGCCGGCGAGGCGCTGGATCTGGCTCTCGCGCGATGCGATCTGCTGGGCGGCGCTGCGCAGGCGCTGCAGGACATAGGCGAACAGCGCGACGAAAAGGATCCCAACCGCACCCAGCGCCCAGGCGAACTGGCTGATCATCGCATCGCCTGGGCGTTCCGACGTCCAACTCAGCCAGGCGCGCACCGAGCCGTCGGGCGAGGGAATATCGTGCCGCTGCAGCGGGTTAGCCGGCCGTTCCGTCACGATCTCCAGCCGAGGCACGCGATAACGCCGACCCAGCTCGTTGAGCTGCTCCTGAACGACTTTGCGGTAACCGACGATGAAGGCGGCCGCTTCGGAGCCAGCCTGTTGATTGGCTGCCTGTTCTGGGGGGCGCATATCGGCGGTGATGATGCCGAACGTTTCAGTTCCCCGATGCACCAGCACAGCCCTGACCGGGCCGCTCGCGATGCCGGGCAAAGCCTCTGTTGCGGTGCCGCCCGGCAGATCGGGCCTGAGCTGGAGCAAGGCGTCGTAGTCGGCTTGTGTTGCAGGCTCGCGCCGCTCGACGCCGGCAAGGAGGCGACCCGAGGCGGTCACCAGATAGGAGCCGTCGAAATCGAGGAAACGGTTGCTTAGTTGGGCGAAGGCCCATTGCAGGGTGGTGTTCGGCAGGAGGCTGTTCAAAACCGGTTGCAATACGCCGGCGGCCTGCAGATTCTCGAAGCGCAGGCGCCGCAGATGCACCTGGGTTGCGAACGCCGCGTCGAGGCGTTCGCGTTGCCGGACCGTCTCGATCTGGTTGGCGTTGCTGACCATCGCGAACATCACGCCGAGAACGGCCGCCAGCACGAGAGCGAACGCGCAAGCCAGCGTCGCCAGCGTGCGGGTCAGCATGCGCGCCGACGATTCGGTGTTCGTCATCTTAACGAGAGTCGGCAAAGGCCCTGACCTGTGGCGGCGCGCTAGCAGCGGACCTTGACAGGGGAATCTTGCTATCCGGTTTCCGGCGACGCCGAGAAATCAGCGAAGTTGCATTTCTTTGGGCCTGCACCAACTCGTCGGTGCTACTTGTCGGCAGGCTCATAAGGCGGGCGGGGAATCGCCATGTGGGCGGCACGGAGCGCCGCTGACCAGCGCTCGCGCAGATCGTGGAAATAGGGTTCGCCGGCCTCGATCCGACGATTGAGCTCGGGGCCGGCGGCGTCGCGCCGGAGCACGATCAGATCGATCGGCAGGCCGACGCCGAGATTGGAGCGCATGGTCGAATCCATCGAGATCAGGCCAACCTTGAGCGCATCGTAGAGATGGCTCTTGAAGGTGACGGCGCGATCGAGGATCGGCTTGCCGTACTTGTGCTCGCCGATCTGCAGGAAGGGTGCATCCATGCCGCATTCGATGAAGTTGCCGGCCGAGTAGATCATGAAGAGCCGCATGGGCTGGCCCTGGATCTGGCCGCCGAACAGAAACGACATGTCGAATTTGACGCCTGCATCGCGCAGCGCCTCGCCGTCGCTCTCGCGGACGGTGCGGACAGCGCGGCCGACGAGCTGGGCGGCGCGGAACATGGAGGGGGCATTCTGCAGCGTCTCGGCCTCGCCCGTATCGAGATTGGGAATGCCCTCGTGCAGCAGGCTGACGACCGATTGGGTAACGGAGAGGTTACCTGCGGTGGCGAGCGCCATCGTCCGCTCGCCCGGCCAGGAGAAGACGTGCAGCTTGCGGAAGGTCGAGATGTCGTCGAGCCCGGCATTGGTCCGGGTATCGGCGATCATCACGAGCCCGTCCTGGACGAGGATGCCGGCGCAATAGGTCAAGATCGATCTCCGCAGCACGCCGACACGGCGTGCGAGGCTGGTATCAGGCCGCCATGACAGCGGCAATGTGGTGCCGCTGCTATTGCCCCTGGAAACGCGGCTTGGCCGCCTGGGCGCTGACCTCGACGAGGAGGCTCTCGCCCTGGCCGCCGGTGCGGGCGCCGCGGACCGGGGCAGCATCGGCATAGTCGAGCCCGGTTGCGACGCGCACATGCGTGTCGATCGGGCAGAGGCCATTGGCGCTGTCGAAGCCGATCCAGCCATAATCGGGCAAATAGGCCTCGGCCCAGGCATGGGCGCCGTCGGCGTGGGGCAGAGTGTCCGATGCCGCAACATAGCCCGAGACGTAGCGCGCGGGGACCCCCAAAAGGCGGGCGCACGTCATGAAGACATGGGCGATGTCCTGCGGGATGCCTTCGCCGGCCTCTGCACAGGCCGCAGCACCGATACCGAGATGGTCGGCCGTCGGTACGCAGCGGATCTCGGTGTGAATCGTCTCCAGCAGTGAGTGCAGCTTTGTCAGATCGCTGCCGTCCCGGCCGGCGGCCTTGTCGGCGAGCGTGCGCAGCGGCTCGCTGCCTTGCGTCAGGCGGGTATCGCGCATGAAGACGTCGGGCGGCGCCTTCTCGGTCACGCCGCGGACAACGCCGGCGAGATCGATGGTCTCGACCAGTCCGTTGATCTCGATCGTGTAGCTCTCGATCGGTCCATCGGCGGTGAAGTCATGGACGATGTTGCCGAACGGATCCTGCCCGGCATGGAGCCGCCCGTCGATGCTGGGCGCGACGCGCCACGACATGACGTGCTGGCCGTCATGGTCGCGCGGCGTCAGCCGCAGCACCTGCCGCAGCTGCCGCACCGGCTCGGCATAGGAATAGGCGATGCTGTGGGAAATCCGGATCCGCATGCGGCGAGGAATCCAAGGTCGGGAGCGGAAGGGAAGGCTTCTTACTGTAGATACTGCTCGACGATGACGTGTCCGAGGCGGTTGTTCTCGGTGATGAAGTCTTCGATGAACTCGTGCAACCCGCGCTGGAACACCGCCTCGATCGGCGTATTGGCGAGATTGGTCAAGGTCTTGCGCGCCTGGCGCTGTGCCGGTCCGTGCCGGTTATAGGCGTCGCCGATCTGGTCGAGGAAGCGCGAGATGTTCTCGTAGCAGCTGGCCAGCGAGCGCGGCATGCGCCGGTTGAGGATCAGGAGGTCGGCGATCAGCACCGGCTTCACGGCCTGGCGATAGACCCAGTGATAGGCGGTCAGCGCCGAGACCTCGCGCAGCATCGTGGTCCACTGGAAGTAGTCGAGCGAGCCGCCGACCTGCTCGTTGTCGGGCAGCAGCACATGGTACTTCACGTCGAGGATGCGGGCGGTGTTGTCGGCCCGCTCGACATTCACGCCGAGCCGCGAGAACCAGTAGCCGTCGTCGCGCAGCATGGTCCGGTAGGCCGAGCCGTCGAAGGTCAGCGAGACATTCTTCACCCAGTCCAGGAAGCGGGCGAACTCCTCGCGATCCATGCGCTTGCGCTCGAAGCGCTGCAGTTCGAGCCAGGCGCCGTTGAGCGCGTCCCACATCTCAGAGGTCAGCGCGGTGCGCACCGCGCGGGCGTTGGAGCGGGCGAGCGCGAAGCAGTTGCGGATCGAGGTGGGGTTATCCGGGTTGAAGCTGAGGAAATCGCAGACATTGCGCTCGTTCGCCTCGCCATAGGCCTTGGCGAAGGTCTCCTCGCAGCCGGCGGTGGCGACGGCGCTCTGCCATTCGGTGCCGGCGCCGCCATAGGCTGAGGGCAGGTTGGTCAGGCGGGTCGTGGCATCGAGGATGCGGGCGAGATACTCGGCCCGCTCCACATAGCGCGAGACCCAGTAGAGGCTGTCAGCGGTACGGGAAAGCATGATCAGGTCCGGTCTTCTGGCAAAATGCGGTTCGCGCGGGTGCTCGGACTGCGCACGGGGCTGGATCGAAGGCGCTCCCGCTCGCTCATGCATCGAGAACCCAGGTGTCCTTGGTGCCGCCACCCTGGCTGGAATTGACCACGAGCGAGCCTTCCTTGAGCGCCACGCGGGTCAGCCCGCCCGGCACGCAGGAGATGCCGTTGGCTCCCGAGAGCACGTAGGGCCGCAGGTCGACATGGCGCGGCGCCACGCCGGAGGCGACGAAGGTCGGACAGGTCGAGAGCGCCAGCGTCGGCTGGGCGATGAAGCCCTCGGGCTGCGCCTTCAGCTTCTTGCGGAAGGTGTCGATCTGCTGCTTGCTGGCATGCGGGCCGACCAGCATGCCATAGCCGCCGGAGCCGTTGACCTCCTTGACGACGAGCTTGTCGAGATTGTCGAGGACATAGGCGTTGGCCTCGCGCTCGCGGCAGCGATAGGTCGGCACGTTCTTCAGGATCGGCTCCTCGCCGGTGAAGAACTTCACAATCTCCGGCATGTAGCTGTAGACCGCCTTGTCGTCGGAGACGCCGGTGCCGACCGCGTTGGCCAGCGTGACGTTGCCGGCCTTGTAGGCGCCGATGATGCCGGGCACGCCGAGCACGGAATCGCTGCGGAAGACCAGCGGATCGATGAAGTCGTCGTCGATGCGCCGGTAGATCACGTCGACGCGCTTGGGACCTTGCGTCGTGCGCATGTAGACGACGTCGTCCTTGACCAGCAGGTCCGAGCCCTCGACCAGCTCGACGCCGAGCTTGTCGGCCAGGAACGAGTGCTCGTAGAAGGCCGAATTGTACTGGCCGGGCGTCAACAGGCAGATCGTCGGGTCGGAAGAGGCGGTGCGCGGCGCGACGGAGCGCAATGTCGCCAGCAGCTGGTCGGGATAGTTGTCGACCGGGGCGACGCGATGGGTGGCGAAAAGCTCGGGGAAGAGCCGCAGCATCACCTCGCGGTTCTCCATCATGTAGGAGACGCCGGAGGGCGTGCGGGCATTATCTTCCAGCACGTAGAAAGTGTCGGCATCGACGCGGACGATGTCGATGCCGGCGATATGGCAGTAGATGCCGTGCGGCACCTGGAAATCGACCATCTGCATCTGGTAGCAGGCGTTGCGATAGACCAGGTCCGGCGGGATGATCCCGGCCTTGAGGCATTCCTTCGGCCCGTAGACATCGGCCAGGAACATGTTGAGCGCGGTGACGCGCTGGCGCAGGCCCTTCTCCAGCTTGGTCCATTCCGGCTTGGTCAGCACGCGCGGGATGATGTCGAAGGGGATCAGGCGCTCGGTCGATTCCTCGTCGCCATAGACGGCGAAGGTGATGCCGATGCGGCGGAAGAACAGCTCGGCCTGCGAGCGCCGCAGCGCCAGCATCTCGGGCGGCGCCTCCTTCAGCCAGCGGTCCAGCTCGCCATAGGCCGCCCGCAGGCCGCCTTCTCCACCCGTCATCTCATCGAATGCGACCATGCAGGCGTCTTCCCCTATTTCAGGTAGCCTATGCGCATTCGCTCGCCTTCGGAAAGAGGTCTGTTGCCAAGCACTTTGGCTAGGCTTGCCTGTTTCTTGGGCAGGGTCAGCTCGCCGCCGTCGAGATCGGCGCGCGGATCGTTGCCGTGATCAGCGTCGCCAGCGTCGCGGCGGCCCGCCCTTCGTCGATATGGCCGCGCAATAATTCGAGTGAGATCGCCTCGGCCGCGCCGAGGATGGCGGTGCAGCGCAGGCTCAGCTCGTCCGCCGGCAGTTGGGCCGCGTGCGGGGTGAGGGCACCGCGCCAGATCCCGACATAGCGGGCGACGAGCTCGCGCTGCACGGCTTCCATCGCCTCGCTGCCCTTCAGCGCCGCCGAGAGCGCGTACCACTCGGTCCCGACCTCGAGGGCGCAGCTCATATAGGCTGCGGCGATCGTCGCGGCGATCGCGCCCAGCCGTCCGTCCGTCGCCTTGAGCGTATCGACGAGCAGGGCCGTCTGCTTGTCGTCGATGCGCCGGAAGAGCGCGATCATCAGCACCTCGCGGGTGCCGAAATGATCATAGGCGACCGGCTTGGTGACGCCGGCGCGCTCGGCGACGCGCGCCAGCGTCAGGGCCTCGGTGCCTTCCTCGCGCACCATCACCTGAGCGCAGTCGAGCAATTGCTCACGGCGCTCCTGCTTCGGCAGCTTGCGGGCTGATGCGGCGGCGAAAGTGGGTGGCATGTCGATTCAAGTTTCCCGGCGAAGGCCGCTTGACAAAAGGGAAAACGCATTCCTACTTAAAGTAACTTACTATTAGAAGGAATGCTAGCCCTTCAGTGGCCGACCTCGGCCAGGAGACTATCAGATGCCCAGCATAGAACATCCCGTCCTCGTCATCGGCGGCTCCGGCGTCGTCGGCGCACAGGCAGCAGCAGCGATCCGCCGCCTGCATCCCAGCCTGCCGGTGACGATCGCCGGTCGCGACCTCGCCAAGGCGCAGGCAGTCGCCGGCAAGCTCGGCGTCGAGGCGCTTGCCGCCGACCTCTCCAGACCCGATCTCGGGCTGCCGCAAGAGGCGCGCTTCAGCGCCGTCATCGTCTTCGTCAAGGACGACTGGAGCCATGCGCTGCGCTTCGCCCAGCGTCAGGCATCCCGCATCTCAGCGTCTCCAGCGGCGCCTTCGAGATCGGTATCGAAGCCGCCGGCTTCATCCATGCGCCGCAAGCAGCACCGGTCGTGCTCGCGAGCCAGTGGCTCGCCGGCGCGGCACTGTTTCCGACGCTGGACTACGCCAAGGCGTTCCGGGCCGTCGAGACGATCCATGTCGGCGTGCTGCTCGACGAGGAGGACATGGGCGGGCAGGCGGCGCTGGCCGATTATGAGCGCATCACGCAGTCGGGCTCGGCGACGTTGACGCTGAAGGGCGGCCGCTTTGCCTGGATCGCGGGCGATGAGGCCAAGGCGCGCTATCGCAGTGTCGACGGCGTCGAGCTTGCGGCAACCGCCTACGGCCCGCTCGATATCCTCAGCCTCGCCACCGTGACCGATGCGAAGAATATCCGCTTCGACCTTGCTTTCGATGTCTCGGCCAGCCGCCGGCGCGGCGAACCATTCTCGACCGAGAGCGTGATTTCGATCGAGGGCGTGCTGCACTCCGGCGAACGCGCCACGCGCAGCTACGAGGTCGTGCATCCGCAGGGGCAGGCGCCGCTGACGGCACTCGGCGTTGCACTTGCAACCGAACGCGCGCTCGGGCTCGCCGGTGGCGAGGCGCTGAAGCCTGGCCTCTACTTCCCTGATGGGGTCATCGACCCGGCCTATTACGTCGGGCGGATGAAGGAATTCGGCGCGGTCTTCACGGAGGCCGAGGCCAATGGCTGATCCCGCTTTCGGGCCCGTCCTCATTCTGGGCGGCTATGGCAGCGTCGGCTCGCGTACGGCGCGCGCCTTGCGCCAGCTCCATCCCGAGCTGCCGCTGGTGATTGCTGGCCGCGACGTGGCCAAGGCGCAGGCGCTGGCCGCGGAACTCGGCCATGCCAGCACCGAGCCGCTTGATCTCGATCGCGACGATCTCGGCCTGCCGGCCGACCTCAAGCCCGCGGTCGTGCTGATGGCGGTGCGTGACCTCTCGCTGCGCACGCAGAGCTGGGCGGCGGCGCAGGGTGCGGCCTATATCGCGCTGTCTGATGGCGTCTTCGAGGTCGGGCCGGCGATCGCCGGATTCATCCGTCAGCCCGAAGCAGCGCCGGTCGTGCTGCTCGGGCACAGCATGGGGGCGGTGCCGGCGCTCGCGGCGCTGCATGCCGCGGGTGAGTTCGAGCGCATCGATGCGATCGAGGTCGGCCTCGTCTTCGATCCTGCCGATCCGCTGGGCGCAGCCTCGCAGCAGGACATGGACCGCATCGGCGCGATCGGTCCGGCGCCGCTGGTCAAGTCCGAGGGACTGTGGCGCTGGATCTCGGCGCCGCAGACGCAGCGCAGCTTTACCGGTGTCGATGGCCGCACGCATCAGGGCGCGACCGTTGGTCTGGTCGATGTCTTCAGCCTGTCGGCGAGCAAGGCGGGAAGCGTCCGCGTCGACTTCGCCGAGGGGCAAACGGCGAGCACCTTGCGCGGCGAGAAGCCCTCGCATGAGGTGATCATCGAGATCGCTGGCAAGCGCCGCGACGGCCGCCAGGGCCGCTTCCGCTGGGAGCTGGTCGATCCGGATGGCTATGCCGCGCTCAGCGCCAAGGGCATCGCCGTGGTGATCGAGGGCCTGTTCGGGCTTGCCGGCAAGGAACGGCCGACAGCGGGGTTGCATCTGCCGGAGACGCTGGTCGAGACCGGCCATCTGATGCGGCGGCTCGCTGGTTTCGGCATCGTGCTGCGGGAGGTGTGATCAATTGCGTCATTCTCGGGCGGAGCGAAGCGCCGACCCGAGAATCTCAGGACGAGACGGCGCCATCCGGAGCCTCAATCGGCCTGAGATGGTCGGCTCAAGGCCGACCATGACGTCCGTAGCGCGTCTGCGCCAGGGCGTCAGATCAGGCCCGCTCGCAAGGCCCACGCGCGTGGTTGCCGCATCAGAGAACCTCAAAAACCTCGTATTCGACGCCGCCCGGACAGCGGCCTCCCTTGGCGACGGCGACGATGCCGTTGAGCCAGGCATGCCTTGGTGCGGAGGTTTCGAAAGAGGGTGTCGTGCGAAGATAGTATTCGGAGGCGTCGACCGCCTCGCCGCGGGCCAGACGCTCGTCGACGGCACGCGAGGCTCGCCTGATGCCACGATAGGTCATCAGAATCAGGCCCCCGTCGTCGGCGACAAGAAGGAGTCTGACGTCCTGTTGAAATGTCCCGTCGGCGCGGGCGAGCAGGAGATCGGAGCCGATCAGCGGCGATACTGATCCCTTCAGGCGCTCTCCTTCGAAGATGCCGCCTGAAACAGCAAAAATGCGGCGACCGCCGGCTGGCGTCTGCCCCAGATCCAGCGTTGGATGCAGCGAGAGCAAAAGTGTAAACAATGGGCGCGATTGCAGGGACAATGCCTGTCTCCTCTGTGTCAGGCGACCGTAAACAGGCGTGCTTTCGCCTCAAAACGCGCTTTGCTTGTCGTCACCACAAGAGAAACTGATCATGAGACCGTCGCTGGAATCTCTGCGCGTCTTGGAAGCATGCGTCTCGGCCGGCAGTTTCGCGCGCGCTGCCGAACGCCTGTTCCTGACGCCCGCGGCGGTCAGCCTGCGCATTCGCACGCTGGAGGCCGAGCTCGATCAGGCACTCTTCGTGCGCGCCGGTCGGCGGGTGGTCCCGACGGCGGCCGCATCGGTTCTGGCCGGGCGGATCCGCGACGCGTTGGCCGGGATCGCCGGGGCGGTCGACGAGTTTCGGTCCGCCATCCCTCCGCTCCGGCTTACGGCGCCGCCGACATTCGCATCGCGCTGGCTTGCGCCGCGGCTGGCGCGCTACCCAGCACCTGGCGCCGGTCTGGTCGAACTCGACGTTTCGTCGGAGATGCGCGATCCGCACACGTTCGACGTTGCGATAAGGACGGGCCGCGGCGGCTGGCGCGGGCTTGAGGAATTTCGGCTCGCTCCCGTTGAAGTAACGCCGATGCTGGCGCCCTCGCTGCTCGGCGGGCGAATGCTGTCGGAGCCCGGAGAACTGGCCGATTTCGAACTCCTGCCGCACCCCGACTGGCAGCGCTGGTTTGAGGAAGCTCAATGCAGAGCTTCCGGGCGTCTGCGCTTTGTCGCAGTCGACTACCCGACGCATGAGTTGGATGCCAATGCCGCATTGGCAGGCGCGGGTGTGGCGCTGTTGTCGCCCTCGTTGTTTCGACCGCTTCTGACCGACGGCCGGCTGATCGCACCGTTCTCATGCGTCCTGAGCGGCCCGGCATGGCATTTCGCACTGGTGCGCGCCGATGACGCTCGCCAGGCGCCGCGACATCTCTGCGCATGGCTTTGCGAGCAGGCACGCGCAAGCGCGATGTTGCCGGCGAGCGCCGGCGCGCTGTCCTCGCGATAATGGCGTATCGGTCGGATCAGCCCCAGACCCTTGAAGCTGGCATGGCCGTCGCGGCCGACGATGATGTGGTCGTGGATGGCGGTGCCGAGCGGCTTGGCGATATCGATCAGCTCGCGGGTCATCCGCATGTCGGCGCCTGACGGCGTCGAGTCGCCCGAGGGGTCGTTGTGGATCAGCATACTCAAAGATTATATCTTATTGTTTTTCAAAACTTGCTCAATTATCGAAATCGACAGGGATCGTTAATTGGTACAGGTAGCGCCTGATGGTTTGTGATGAATACTCTGAGATCATGTCATAGCTTTCATGATACTTCGTTGTCCCGCAAGAACACGGATTTCGCATGGTGACTCTTGTCATATCGTACTATTCAGGACATGAGCGGCCAACCGCAGTGATCGGTTCACCCTGCCGGGCTTACTCCGCCAATGACAAGGATCGGGAGGGCCTGCAGGTCACCAGATTGGATTTGTCCCAACGATCGAGCTCGCTGACGGGATAGAGGACCGCCTTGCCGATTTTGATGAAGGACGGGCCGATGCGCATCGCTCTCCAGTTCCGGAGCGTGCCTTCACCGACCTGGCCACGGTAGCGGATGACGACTTCTTCGAGCGCAAGGTAGGCAGGGGACGACACGAGAACTCCTGACGACAAGCAATCGTGCAGCGGCCTGCTGCACGATTGGATGCGCCTTGGGGAGAGCGCGCCGAGTAGCGTAGCGAACCCACGCTGGATGCCGTCCAGAAGGTACGTAAGAGGGCAGGCCGCGCCGTTCGACGCCTCATCACCGGTCTCGCTGCGCGCCGTGGCCGGTTCACCGCACACGGAGCAACAGCCGCTCCTGGCCCTTTCCTGACGCTGGCAACGTCCGCTTCCGGACAACCAGCTTCGCCGCGTGGGCCGGGCTCGGCCACCAAAAGCCGTTTGGAACGTCCATATGCTGGTGGCAGATGCGGTTTCCTCGCAAGAGCGAGCCGTGGCCTTGCTCGGCTGCCACGAGGCGCTCTTCTACGAGTTCGTTTGAACGGCATGTGCTGGCCGATCATTTTCCACGCTCGATCGACCGCTTCGTGGATTTGTGGATAAACCTGCGTCCGCTTCATGAAGCCCATTGTGGGCGATGCGGCGTCAACCTGACCATGTTCAGGATTCGCTAAACTTCTGCACCGCGGCATAAGCCACCGCATTGCGGTATGTTATCCGCCGTCCTCGTCGCTTGACATGTTTAGTGATCAGCTGTTCACTAAACAAATCGCTGAACTCGGACGGCTAGTTCCGGGGCGGCGTGAGGAAACGTCCCGCGCTGGCTTTGCCCCCTCGTCCGGCTGTGCCCTTCGCGGTCGCTCAGGTTCACCCGTCACCCCAATGACGGCTGGTGACGGCATGCCAAGGGAGGGAAACATGAACACAATCAGGACATGGATGCTTGCCGCGACCATCGCCGGAAGCGCAGCGCTGGCTGCCTCCGCCGCTCAGGCGCAGGGCAAGTCGCTGACTTTGTGCTGGGCGGCCTGGGATCCGGCCAATGCGCTGGTCGAGCTCTCCAAGGACTTCACCGCCAAGACCAGTATCGCCATGAAGTTCGAGTTCGTGCCCTGGCCGAACTTCGCCGACCGGATGCTCAACGAGCTCAATTCGAAGGGCAAGCTCTGCGACCTGATCATCGGCGACTCGCAATGGATCGGCGGCTCGGCCGAGAACAAGCATTATGTGAAGCTGAACGACTTCTTCGCCAAGGAAGGCATCAAGATCGACGACTTCATGCCGGCGACCGTCGCCGGCTATGCCGAATGGCCCAAGGGCACGCCGAACTACTGGGCGCTGCCGGCGATGGGCGACGCGCTCGGCTGGACCTACCGCAAGGACTGGTTTGCCAAGCCCGCGCTGCAGGCCGAATTCAAGGCCAAGTACAACCGCGATCTCGCCGCTCCCAAGACGCAGACCGAGCTGAAGCAGATCGCCGAGTTTTTCCAGGGCCGCGACGTCGACGGCAAGAAGGTCTATGGCGCGGCGATCTTCACCGAGCGCGGCTCGGAAGGCATCACCATGGGCGTCGCCAACGCGCTCTATCCCTTCGGCTTCAAGTATCAGGACCCGAAGAAGCCCTACGCCATGGCCGGCTTCGTCAATTCCGACGACGCTGTGAAGGGCCTCGAATTCTACAAGTCGCTCTACAAATGCTGCACCCCGCCGGGCTACTCCAACGCCTATATGCAGGAGGGTCTCGACGCCTTCAAATCCGGCCAGGCGGCCCTGCAGATGAACTGGTTCGCCTTCTTCCCCGGCCTCTATAAGGATCCGAATGTCGGCGGCGACAAGATCGGCTTCTTCGTCAATCCGGCCGAAAAAGAGAAGGGCTCGCAGCTCGGCGGCCAGGGCCTTTCGGTCGTGTCCTATTCGGCTAATCAGGCCGAGGCGCTCGCCTATATCAAATGGTTCGCCTCGCTCGACGTGCAGAAGAAGTGGTGGGAACTCGGCGGCTACACCTGCCACAAGGGCGTGCTGAACGATCCCGGTTTCGCCAAATCCGCGCCCTTCGCGGCTGACTTCCTCGTCGCCATGGGCCAGGTCGTCGATTTCTGGGCCGAACCTTCCTACGCGCAGCTGATGCAGGCGGAGCAGGCGCGCATCCACGACTATGTCGTGGCCGACAAGGGCACCGCCAAGCAGGCGCTCGACCTGCTGATCCAGGACTGGACCAAGGTCTTCAAGGAAGACGGCAAGTTCTGACGCCGCGACGCCCTCTGAGCTGAGCCAAAGGCTGCGCCTTTCCTAAGGGGGGCGCAGCCAGCCCCCGACTTTGCCTTTGAACGGTGCTGAGTCATGAATGCGAGCGACATCACCGGCATCAGGAGCGCGACAGCGATGCGCGCAGCCCATCCCCCGATCGCCCATCAGGTCCGGGGTCTTTCCGATAAGGCCATCGCCTGGCTCTTCATCGCGCCGACGATGATCCTCCTGCTCGCGATCAACCTGTTCCCGCTGATCTGGACGATCCAGCTCTCCTTTACCAACTACCGCGCCAATCGCCCCAATGCACCGCTACGCAATGTCGGGCTCGATCACTATCAGACGATCCTGTCGGATCCTGAAATCTGGCAGCGCATGCAGGCGACGGCGCATTTCGTGTTCTGGACGATCTTGCTGCAGACCATCATCGGCTTCGCGCTGGCTTATCTGATCGATCGCAAGTTCCGCGGCCACGGCTTCTGGACCACGCTGATCCTGATCCCGATGATGCTGTCGCCGGCCGTGGTCGGCAATTTCTGGACCTTCCTGTACCAACCGCAGATCGGCCTGTTCAACTATGTGGTCTCGTTCTTCTCGGGGATTCCGCCATCGTCATTCCAGATGCTGGGCGATGTCACCTTGAGCCCCTGGGCGATCATCATCGTCGATACCTGGATGTGGACGCCCTATGTGATGTTGATCTGCCTTGCCGGCCTGCGCTCGATCCCCGACTACATCTACGAGGCGGCCGAGGTCGATCGGGCCAGCAACTGGCGCCAGTTCATCTCGATCACACTGCCGATGTGCCTGCCCTTCATCATGCTGGCGGTGCTGTTCCGCGGCATCGAGAACTTCAAGATGTTCGACATGGTCAACCTGCTGACCTCGGGCGGACCGGGCTCAACCACCGAGCTTGCCTCGATCACGCTCAAGCGCGCCGCCTTCGAGGCCTGGCGCACCGGCTATTCCTCCGCCTTCGCGATCATCCTGTTCGTCGCCGTGTTCGGGCTGGCGAACATCTATGTGAAGGCCTTGAACAAGGTGAAGGCACGATGAGCGGCGCCCTCTCTACCGCCCATTCCGTCGTCGCCCCAAGCGGCCGGGTCAAGCTGCTCGCCGGCGCGATTGTGGCGCTCTACGCGCTGGTCGCGCTTGTGCCGCTGCTCTGGATCGGCCTGACCAGCATCAAGACACCACCGGACTCGATCTCCTACCCGCCCAAGGTCGTGCCATTCGTGCATTTCGAGCCCTCGATCGAAGGCTATTGCAATCTCTTCAACACGCGCTCGCGCCAGACGGCCGACTATCTCGCCTCGCTCCCGCCGGCAAACTCGGCCTGCGAAGAGATCACGCGCGCTCGCAGCATGGTCGTCGTCGGTCCCTCCAACTATGTGCCGCGCTTCCTCAATTCGCTGATCATCGCCTTCGGCTCGACCTTGCTCTCGGTGGGCTTGGGCACTTGCGCGGCCTATGCCTTCTCGCGCTTCAAGGTGCCCTTGAAGGACGATCTGCTGTTCTTCATCCTGTCGACGCGGATGATGCCGCCGATCGCCGTCGCGATCCCGATCTTCCTGATGTATCGCGAGCTCGGCCTCTCCGATACGCGGCTCGGCATGATCCTGCTCTACACCTCGGTCAATGTTTCGCTCGCTGTCTGGCTGCTCAAGGGCTTCATCGACGAGATTCCCCGGGAGTACGAGGAAGCGGCGATGATCGACGGCTATACGCGGCTGCAGGCCTTCCGCAAGGTCGTTCTGCCACAGGCCACGACCGGCATCGTCGCGACCGCGATCTTCTGCCTGATCTTCGCCTGGAATGAATACGCCTTCGCCGTGCTGCTCACCTCCGGCACCGCACAGACCGCCCCGCCCTTCATCCCGATCATCATCGGCGAGGGCGGCCAGGATTGGCCGGCGGTGGCAGCCGGTACGACGTTGTTCCTGATCCCGATCCTGGTTTTCACGGTGCTCCTGCGCAAGCACCTGCTGCGCGGCATCACATTCGGGGCGGTGCGCAAATGAGCCTGCATGCCAGCCATTCCCAGCAACCGGACGACGCGCCTCGATCGCGCTGGCCCAGGGCGCTGCGACGCGGGCCGATGGAGACGCTGGCGACGGTGCTGATCGCGGCCGGCGTGCTGATGCTGCTGCAGCCCTTCTCGCTGACGCTCTACGGCTATTCCTTCGTCACGACGCTGATCGGCGTCGTCATGTTCACCTTCGTCACCAAATTCCCGGAGTGAGCCATGGCCGAGATCCGGGTCGATAATCTGGTGAAACGGTTCGGATCCTTCACGGCGGTGCGGGATACGAGCTTCACGGTCGAGGACGGAGATTTCTTCTGCCTGCTCGGCCCCTCGGGCTGCGGCAAGACCACGACCCTGCGCATGGTCGCAGGCCTTGAGCTGCCGAGCTCGGGCTCGATCCGGCTCGGCGGCGAGGACGTCACCTTCAAGCGCGCCCGCGAGCGCGACATCGCCATGGTGTTCCAGCTCTTTGCGCTCTACCCGCACATGAACGTGCGCAGGAACATCAGCTTCCCGCTGGTCTCGATGGGAGTGCCGAAGGCCGAAACCAGGCGGCGGGTCGAGGACGCTGCGAAGACCTTGCGGATAGAGCATCTCCTCGACAAATCGGTCTCTGGCCTCTCGGGCGGTGACCGGCAGCGGGTCGCGCTGGGCCGGGCGATCGTGCGCGAGCCGAAGGCCTTCATGATGGACGAGCCATTGGGGGCCCTCGATGCCGAGTTCCGCCATCTGATGTGCGGCGAGCTGCGCGCGCTGCACGACCGGCTGAAGGCGACGACGGTCTATGTCACCCATGACCAGCTCGAAGCCATGTCGATGGCCGACAAGATCGCGGTGATGAATGACGGCGTGATCGAACAGCTCGGCTCGCCCCAGGAAATCTATGACCACCCGAACTCGATGTTTGTCGGGGATTTCATCGGCTCGCCCGCGATGAACTTCATTCATTTTGAGGGAACAGCCGTAGCGGGCACGGCTTCGGTCACCATCGATGCTGCCGCCGTTCCCCTGCCCGAACTGCGTGAGACCCGCGCGCCCGGGCTGCTGGCGCTGGGGGTTCGACCGGAGCAGATCGTCATCGGCGATCCCGGGCGGCAGGGTGGGGTTCTTACCGGCGAAATCTTCGGCGCGGAGTATCTTGGCACGACCCAGATCGTGACCGTCACCACCCCACGCGGCACGCTCAAGGCGCGCCTGCCAGCCCATCTGCGAGCTGCCGCCGGAGACCGGGTCAGCCTCTCCTTCAAGCCGGAGCGGCTCTCGTTGTTCGATGCAGCGACCGGCAAGGTCATCCGCTCCGCCTTGCATGAGGCCAGCACTGTGAGGCGGGCCCATGGCTGAGATCGCACTGACGCAGGTTTCGAAACGCTTTGGCACGGTAAAGGCGGTGGACGATCTCTCGCTGACCATCGCCGATGGCGAGTTCATCGTGCTGCTGGGGCCGACGGGCGCGGGCAAGACGACTGCCTTGCGCCTCGTCGCCGGCCTGGAGACGCCCGATGACGGCCGGGTCTTCATCGGCGGGGTGGATGTCACGGGCCTGCCGCCGGCTGCTCGCGACGTGACCTTCGTGTTCCAGCAATATTCGCTCTACCCGCACCTGAGCGTCTTCGACAATCTCGCCTTCCCGTTGCGCTCGCCGACGCGGCGCACGCCCGAGGAGGAGATCAAGTGCGCCGTGGGCGAGGTGGCGCGGCTGCTGCGGATCGAGGACAAGCTGGGCAACCGCGCGACGCAGCTCTCCGGCGGCCAGATGCAGCGCGTCGCGATCGGTCGTGCGCTGGTGCGCCGCCCGGCCGTCTACCTGATGGACGAGCCGCTCTCCTCGCTCGACGCCAAGTTGCGATCGGAACTGCGCATCGAGCTGAAGCACATCCAGCAGGACCTGGGCGCGACGATGCTCTACGTCACCCATGACCAGACCGAGGCGATGACGCTGGCCTCGCGCATCGGCGTGATCAATCAGGGCCGACTCGTGCAAATCGGCACGCCGCGCAGCATCTACGAGGACCCGGCCAACATCTATGTCGCCACCCGCCTCGGCAGTCCTGGCATCAACCTGCTGCCACGCGCGCTCTTCCCCGTTCTGGAGGCGCCGGCCGCCGCGGCCACCATCGGCGTGCGCACAGAACACCTCGCCATCGCCAAGGCGAACAACGGCGCTGTGACGGGCAAGGTGAACTGGATCGAGCGGCTCGGCGACCAGAACCACCTGCATATCGACGTGAACCAGCAGCAGATCGTCAGCCTGGTCGATCCGGACGAAGGGCTCGGCGTCGGCGACGAGGTGGCCGTGACCCTGCGCAAGCCCCTGTTCTTCGCCGCCGACGGCCAGCGGGTGAGGTGAGCGATGGATGAGGCGCTCAAGCGGAAGCTGATCGCGGCCATGACCGAGGCGGTCGTGGCGCATGCCGAGGAGCTCACCACGCTCGACCAGGCCATTGGCGACGGCGATCACGGCCTGAACATGAAGCGCGGTTTCGAGGCCGTGCTGGCGGAGTCGGACGCGATCACCGCAAAGCCCTTGCCGGACGCGCTGAAGACGATCGGCACGACGCTGGTCATGAAGGTCGGCGGCGCCTCCGGCCCCCTCTACGGCACCTTGTTCATGACGCTCGGCAAGGAGCTTCCGCCGGAGCCGACGATCGCGGATGTGGCGCGGGCGCTGGCGGCGGCGATCGAGGCGGTGAAGGCGCGGGGCAAGTCCGATCTCGGGCAGAAGACCATGCTCGACGTGCTGGCTCCCCTGCAGGTCGCTCTTGCCGCCGGCGGTGCCGATCTCCCTTCGCGCCTGCCCGCGGTCGCCGACGAGGCTGCCGCCGCGACAGTGCCGCTCAAGGCCATTCGCGGACGTGCGTCGTTTCTCGGCGAGCGGTCAATCGGCCACATGGACCCCGGCGCGCGCTCGTCCGCGCTGCTCGCCACGGCAATCTGCAACGCCATCGGAGCCTGAACCATGCCAGCTCACAGGAATGTCGGCATCGTGATCGTGTCGCATTCGGCCAAGGTCGCCGAGGGCGCCGCCGACATGGTTCGCCAGATGGTCGGCGACAATGTCCCGCTCGCCTCGACCGGGGGCAATGCCGAGGGCGGCTTGGGCACGGATGTCGCCGCCATCATGGCGGCCATCGACAGGGCGTGGTCGGAGGCGGGCGTCGCCATCCTGGTCGATCTCGGCGGGGCCGAGACCAACAGCGAGATGGCGGTGGAAATGATGCCCGAGGAGCGGCGCGATCGCCTCGTCATCTGTAATGCACCGATCGTCGAAGGCGCCGTGATGGCTGCGACCGAAGCCTCGGGAGGCTCTCCCCTGGCGGTGGTGCAGGCGACGGCAGAGGAACTGATTTCGGCATGAACGGTATGTCGAGTGAAGGCAGTGAGAGGATAGTTGGAATGCAGGAGGTGACGGCCAGTGCCCTGCTCACCAACAAGGTCGGGCTCCATGCCCGGCCGTCGGTAAAGCTCACTCAGCTTGCCAAGCGCTTCGTGTCCCGTGTCGAAGTGGCGACCAGCGCGGCCGGTCCGTGGACCGACGCCAAGAGCCCCGTGAAGATCATGCGCGTCAAGGCGTCCCAGGGCGAGGTGCTGCATTTCAAGGCCTGCGGTGAGGATGCGTCAGCCGCTATCACCGCACTGGTCGATATCGTCGCGCGCAAATTCGATGAGGAGTGAGCCGTGATGGAACGGCGCCTGTCCGGCCTCGCCGCATCGACCGGGCTCGCATTCGGGCCGGCGGTGATGTTTCGCGCGGTCGGCGAGATGCGGCGCGAGAAGGGCCCGGTCGCGAGCGAGAGGCAGGCTCTGGCGGATGCGATCTCCGCGTCTCTCGAGGCCGTCGCAGCTCTGGCCGAAAGCCTCAATGGCGAGGCCGCCGATATCGTCGGCTTCCAGGTCGCGCTGCTCGATGATGATGCGTTGACGGAGGCCGCCTATGCCGCAATCGAAGGCGGCGCTGCGGCCGATACGGCCTGGCGGCAGGCGATGGTGGACGAGATCGCGGGCTACGAGGCCTCGGACGATCCCTATTTCCGGGCCCGCGCCGCGGATATTGCCGATATTCGCGACCGGGTGCTGCGCCAGCTCTTCGACTTGCCCGAACTGACGAGCGCGCCGCCCGGCGCCATCATCCTGGCGCAGGATCTGCCGCCCTCCGCCTTCCTCGGTATCGACTGGTCCCGAGGCGGCGGCATCGTGCTCGGAGCCGGCAGCCCGACCAGCCATGTCGCCATGCTGGCCCGCGGACGAAGCGTGCCGATGGTGGTCGGCATCGGCTCCGAATGGGAGGCCATATCCGGCACCGTCGTCGTCGATGGCGTGGCGGGTCTCGTCCTGACCGGCGCATCGCATGAGAGCATCGAGCGCGCACGGCGACAGGCGAACGATCTCGGTCGCCTGCGCGAACAGGCGGAGGCGCGCAAGTCGCAGCCTGCGGTGACCCGGGACGGCACCCCAATCGCTGTGATGATCAATGTCGCCGACTTGGACGACGTCGCTGGTCTGCCGCCCGAGGCTTGCGATGGAATCGGCCTGACCCGCACGGAGTTTCTCGTCGAGCAGACCCTCCGGGACGAAATGGCCCAGTTCGAGGCTTATGCCGGCCTGCTGCGCTGGGCGGCCGGCCGGCCGGTGACGATCCGCACGCTCGATGCCGGCGGCGACAAGCCTATTGCCGGCTACACGCTCGATGGCGAGACCAATCCCTTCCTGGGGCTGCGTGGCATCCGGCTGTCACTTCGTCATCCCGACATCTTCCGCGTGCAGTTGCGCGCTCTGGCGCGCGCGGCTGCCATCGGCCCGCTCAAGATCATGCTGCCCATGGTCACGACGGCGCAGGAGCTGGAGCAGGCGCGAGCGCTGCTCGACGCCGTGCTTGTGGATCTTGCAGCCGAAGACATGCCGCATGCCGTACCGGCACTCGGCATCATGGTCGAGGTCCCGGCAGCTGCGATGGCGATCGCGAGCTTCGACGCCGCCTTCTTCTCGATTGGCTCAAATGATCTGACGCAATACGCCACCGCTGCCGCGCGCGACGGGTTGGCGGTCGCGGCCTATAGCGACGTCCTGCATCCAGGCGTGCTCGCGATGATCTCCCATGTCGCGCGCCATGGCGCCGAGACCGGCCGCGAGGTCAGTCTCTGCGGCGACGCCGGCGGCGATCCGCATGCGATCGAGGCCTTGCTGCGGGCAGGCATCCGTGTCGTATCGGTATCGCCCGGCCTGCTGGCAATCGCGAAGGACGCCATCCGCGACGTCGATCTCTCCGTGCCGGACGAAGCCGCATGAGCAGTCCCGAGACCGTCTCGACCGAGCAATCGCCGCTGGCCGCCTATAAGGCGATCCTGCGCGCGGTGATCGAGAATCGTCCTTCCGGGACGAGGCAGCGGCTGGCAGAAGCCCTGGGCAAAAACCGCAGCTTCATTTCGCAAATCATCAGCCCCGCCTATGCCACACCCGTGCCGGTGCAGCATCTGGAGACGATCTTCCACGTCTGCCACTTCGCGCCGCCGGAACGGCAAGCCTTCCTGAACGCTTATCGCGCCGCGCATCCAGGACGCCTGGAGCAGGTCGATACCGCGCGGCCGATGCGGCGGCTGGTGGTCGAACTGCCGGATTTCGGCAGTTCCGACCTGAACGCGCGCGCCGATCATATCGTGCTGGGGGTCGCGCGGGGCCTGGTGTCGCTGGTTCCGACCAATGACGATGAAGACTCTGAGAGGCGGGGAGGGGGCCCATGAAAAAGCTGGTCAACGCGGTCGACAGCATCCTGTCGGAGAGCCTTCAGGGACTCGCAGCCATCCATGGCGATATCCTCGTCCTTGGCGAAGACGAGAAATTCGTTCGGCGCAAGGCGCTGACACCCGGCAAGGTCGCGCTGATCTCGGGCGGCGGCTCCGGCCATGAGCCCCTGCATGCCGGCTTCGTCGGCGTCGGCATGCTCGATGCCGCCTGTCCGGGCCACGTCTTCACCTCGCCGACGCCGGACCAGATGTTGGCGGCGGTGAACGCCGTCGGCACGGCTGCCGGCTCGCTCTTCATCGTCAAAAACTATGAGGGCGACGTGATGAATTTCGAGATGGCGGCCGAGATGGCCAACACGCCCGTGGCGACGGTCATCACCGATGACGACGTCGCCGTTCCCAAATCGACCTGGTCGACCGGTCGGCGCGGCGTGGCAGGCACGCTGATCGTCGAGAAGATGGTCGGCGCGGCCGCCGAGCAAGGCCGCGAGCTCGGCGCCCTGAAGTCCCTGGGCGACGAGGTCAACCGTCGCACCCGCTCGATGGGCGTGGCGCTCACCTCCTGCACCGTGCCTGCGGCCGGCAAGCCGACCTTCACCCTCAGTGAGGACGAGATGGAAATGGGCGTCGGCATCCATGGCGAGCCGGGTCGGAGACGCGTGAAACTCGCATCCGCCGACGCCATCGCAGACGAGATGATGGGCGCGATCCTCGACGACCTGTCGTTGCTGAGCGGCACGCCCTGCCTGCTGCTGGTCAACGGCTTCGGCGGCACGCCCGCCATGGAGCTCTACCTGATGGCCAATGCCGCAAAACGCGTGATGGCAGGGCGGGGCCTCGCCGTTGTGCGCGGGTTGGTGGGATCCTATGTCACCTCGCTCGACATGGCGGGCTGTTCGTTGACGGTCACGGTGTTGGACGACAGCCTGACCGAGCTCTGGGACGCACCGGTCCATACGGCAGCGCTACGATGGGGGTAGGCATCCGCAACTTTTGAATGTCGGCTATCGGCGCGGGGCCCAATGCCTGCTTTTGGCGCTTACCGGAACCGGGGAGGGCGGTTCTGGCCCGTCAACGGCTTAAGTGGTGGGCTTCAGGTCTCCTAGAACGGTCGGGATCAGTTCCGAGACGGTCGGATGGATCGGAACCGCCCATTGCAGCACGGGATAGGGTGCACCGGCATTCATCATGTCCAGGATACCGTGGATCGCCTCGTCGCCGCTCACTCCCAGGATGGCTGCCCCCAGAATTTTCTTTGTCTCTGCGTCGGCGACCACCTTTATGAAGCCCTTGGTCTCACCCTTCTCGATCGCACGTCCAACCCGCGTCATCGAGCGTTTGGATACCAGTAGCTT
The DNA here is from genome assembly GCF_004123845.1 of Allobosea sp. Tri-44. Taxonomy (GTDB): domain Bacteria; phylum Pseudomonadota; class Alphaproteobacteria; order Rhizobiales; family Beijerinckiaceae; genus Allobosea. Next base: position 233,219 of record NZ_NBDP01000003.1, read on the forward strand.
GCGGCCTATGCGCATCGCTTCCGTCTCCGACAGGCCGACGCGCCCGAGCGGCGGATCGACATAGAGCGCGTAGGCGGCAATCCGGTCGCTCACCCGGTGATTTCCACGATCAAGAAGATTGGCGGCGACGATCTCGTAGTCGTTGTAGGAGGTGTGGGTAAAGGCTCCGCGGCCATTGCAGTCCCCCAGCGCCCAGACGCCGGGAACATTGGTGGCCAAGCTGTCATCCACCCCAATGTAGCCTCGGGCATCCACCGCGACTCCTGCCTTGTCGAGGCCGAGATCATCCGTGTTGGGGTGGCGCCCCACCGCCAGCAGGATGTGCGAGCCCACCGCCGCAGGCTCCCCGGAGATGCAGTCGATACCGACCGCCACGCCGTCCACATGAGTCTTTAACGCGATGCAGGTGGCGTCGGTGCGCACGACGATCCCCTCGTCGACGAGAATCTCCCGTACGGCCTCGGAGACGTCCTCGTCCTCGCGGGCGATTAGCCGCGGCCCCTTCTCGATGATCGTGACCTCCGCGCCGAAACGCCGGTACATCTGGGCGAATTCGAGCCCGATATAGCTGCCGCCGACGACGACAAGGTGCCTCGGGACGGTGTCGAGCTTGAGGATCGAGGTGTTGGTCAGGTACGCGACCGAGTCAACGCCTGGCAGGGCGGGCACGCTGGCGCGGCCGCCGACATTGATGAAGATGCGCGGCGCCTTCAGCAGGCTATCACCAATCCGGACGACATCCGGACCTTCGAACCGGGCATGCCCTTCGATGACTGTCAGCCCGGCCATGCCCCGCAGCCATGTCTCGACACCGGTGCGGGCATTGGTCGAGACCGTATCGGCTCGGGCCTTGATCCGCGGCATGTCGATCTTGATCGGACTCTCGATGGCGATCCCATACTCGGCGCCCCGCCGGGCCAAGTGGGCGGCATAGGCGCTGGCGATCAGCGTCTTGGTCGGCATGCAGCCGGTATTGACGCAGGTTCCGCCAAACAGTTTGCGCTCGACGAGCGCGACCTTCATCCCGGCAGCAGTCAGCCGTCCGGCGAGAGGGGGGCCGGCCTGCCCGGCCCCGATGACGATGGCGTCGAAGAATTGTGTCATGGCAAAGGGCTCCACGATGAGCGCAGCGCCGGGTATCCCGCGTCAACGGCGCGACTGGATTTCGTCAAGATTCAGAGCGTGAGCGCGCTTTATAAACGTTGAGTGCGCATCGATGAGCGAACGCATCAACGCTCACGAGTCGATATCGTCGTCGTCGACGTGGAACCGTTGGGCCTGTGCGGCGCAACTCATCGAGACGCGGCCAATGACGACGACCTCGCAGCCGCTCGTTATGACGGCAGTTGCTTGCCGGCCTGCTCCCGGACGATGTACTCGGCGTACCAATCCGGCCAGTTCTCATCGTGTTGCCCGCCGTTCCGCTTCTCGTGTTCGCCATGCGCGGCCGCGGCGCGCCGAAGCGTGGCTGCGAGGTCATTAGATGAGGCGAACGTCGTATCGCCCGCGTCCACGCGTCCGGGCAGACGGTGGGTGATCTCCTGGATCAGCCAGTTGTTGCCGTCCGGATCCTTGAACGAGGCCCATGAGGCGTAGCTGCGTCGCGTAGGCTCCGGTCCGCTGCGACGGCCTCCATCCTCGCCATAGTGGTACACCTCGCTCACTTCGGCACCGCGCGCGGCGAGCGCGGCGCGCGTCGCCTCGATGTCGGACACGATGAAATAGGGCGCCACCGTGTTTCCCATGCCGAAGATGACCGACGCGGGCGAGCCTGGAGGCGTGAACTGAATGACCCGAAAGTTGTCGCCTGCAATGTCGGCGTCGAGTCTCCATCCCAAGTCGCTGTAAAAGTGCTTGGCGCGATCGACATCCGAAACAGGGATGCTGACGACCTCAAGCTTAAGGTCGGCCATCTGGATTCCCTGGGTATTGTCTGCAGTCTCGCTGCGCACCTGAGTATCGCTCATGTCGAACTCCTTGGGTTTGGGTGCCTTGAGAGCGGCGGGTCGTTCAGGCCCTTTCACGTCACAGGATCTTTGCCATTAATCAGCGGCCAGCTGCCTAGTCAGCCGCCGGCCCTGCAGCGGCGGCAGCAGTTACGAGCTAGATTGAGCGGCTTTGGTGGCGGTCTCTGCACGCAGCCTTGGCTGGATGCGTTGGCATCGACCCCCTCCTGGCGACCGTGCTTGAGCCAACGTGAATCTACCATACCGGCCGAGGGTTGGCTTGCTTCAAAAGCAGGCTCCAGGCGACGCACCGAAGCCAGGCGTCACTCCCGAATGTCCGAGTTGGGTTGAGGGACGCCCTCCGCGGCACCATTCTTCCCCTTGCCAGAAAGCAGTCCTTCCGGAGGTCCCCTTTGGGCCACAAGCGTGCCGTCGCGCGCCTGGGTGGAATGCGTCATATGCTGACATTGGGGCGCTTCCCGAAGCTGGACGTGAATCGCCGATTGGATAGGTGGCTGCCGACGATCTGATGCGGAAGCGTTGATTAGATGACCAACGCAAGTGGCTCCGAAGTGATCCCATTTTCAGCCATGCCGAGCGACCAGATTCCGCGCTTTTGTCGTCTCCGCATGAGGGACGATCCCAGCCAAGATTGGACGGTTGCGGTGGGTTGTGCTGAGGTAAAGGCATGCCCCATCCCCCGCTCCACATCGACTTCCTGAATGCGCTCGATGTTGAGGCGTTGGCTCTGACCGACGCGGAGATCATTGCCGCCGTGGAGGCGGGTCTTGCCGCACAGGGGCAGAGGCAGACGGAGATCGAACCGCGCGTGCATCTGATGCCGAAGGCCGGCGCCAACGGCCATTTCAACGTGCTGCGCGGGGCCTTCCGCGCGCCGATCAATCGCGCCGGAGTCAAGGTGATCGGCGACTTCGTCGATAACTACAAGCAGGGCCTGCCCTCGGAGATGGGGCTGCTCCTGCTGATGGACCCGCTAACAGGCGTGCCGACCGCGATCGTCGACGGTAGCCACCTCACCGATATGCGCACCGGTGCCATCACAGCGATCGGCGCGAAATATCTCGCCCGCAAGGGCTCGAAGGTGCTCGGCCATGTCGGCGCGCGCGGCACGGCCTACTGGAACGTGCGCCTGCTCGATTCCCTGTTTGATTTCGACGAAATCCGCGTCCATTCCCGGCGCCCTGAAAGCAGGGACGCTTTCGGCGCGCGCCTTTCGGCCGATCTCGGCAAGCGCATCGTCGTCACGGAGGACTGGCGCTCCTGCGTCGAAGACGCCGACATCGTCGTCGAGGCCTCGCGGCTGAATGCCCCAGAGCCGATGCTGAAGACGCAGTGGATCAAGCCCGGCGCCTTCGTCGTGCCCTATGGCACGATGAGCGCGGTCGAATTGTCGCTCACCGATATCATGGACAAGCTCGTCGTCGACGACTGGGGCCAGTGCAAGGGCGGCCCTTTCGGCTCGCTGCGCGCCCATGTCGAGGCAGGCAAGCTCTCGGAGGCGACGCTCCATGCCGAGATGGGCGAGATCGTTGCCGGCCTGAAGCCTGGCCGCGAGAGCGATGACGAGACCATTCTGTTCTGGCATCGCGGCCTTTCGCTTTCGGACATCGCGCTCGGCCATTTCATGCTGGAAAAGGCCAGGACGCTGGGGCTCGGCCAGCGGCTGCGCTACGCGTGAGCCCGGACGCCCGAGGCCGGCTCCGGCTGGCCCGTCATTGCGAGCGCAGCCACGCCGTGACGATCAGGACATGGGGCCGCCGGCGCTGCGTGCCCGGATCGCCGCCAGCGTGATCTGCCCCAGCGCCGTGCCGTCTTCGCCTAAGATCGTCGCGGCCTCGCGCCCCTCGGCCAAAAGCGCCGACAGCACCTCGCGGACGGTCAGCGAGCCCGGCAGCTCGAGCCCTCCGACCGCGCCGCCCGCTTCGACCGCATCGTGCGCCCGCACGAGCGACAGCCGGCGCAACGCCCGGTCGGCGCCGACGAAATCGGCGACGAAGTCGTTTGCCGGCGCAGCCAGCAACCGGTCCGGCGTGTCGTATTGCACGAGCCTGCCATCCTTCATGATCGCGACGACGTCGCCCATGCGGATCGCCTCGTCGATGTCGTGCGTCACCAGGATGACGGTCTTCTGCAGCCGCTTCAGGATGGCGAGGAACTCGTCCTGCAAGCGGCCGCGCACGATCGGGTCGACGGCCCCGAAAGGCTCGTCCATGAGCATCACCGGCGGATCGGCCGCGAGCGCGCGCGCCACGCCGACGCGCTGGCGCTGCCCGCCCGAGAGATGGCGCGGATAGCGCGAGAGATACAGCGCGGGGTCGAGGCCGACGAGCTCCAGCATCTCCTCGCTGCGCGCTCTGATGCGCGCGGCGTCCCAGCCGAGCAGCCTGGGCACGGTGGCAACGTTCTGCGCGATCGTCATGTGCGGGAACAGGCCGATCTGCTGGATGACGTAGCCGATATGCCGCCGCAGCTCGACAGGATCGGCCTTGGTCACATCCCTGTCGCCGACGATGATGCGTCCCGAGGTCGGCTCGATCAGCCGGTTGACCATGCGCATCGTCGTGGTCTTGCCGCAGCCGGAGGGGCCGATCAGCACGCAGACCCGGCCCTTCTCGATCGTCAGGTCGAGCGCATCCACCGCCGGGCGCGGGACGCCTGGGAACAGCTTGGTGACCTTCTCCAGCTGGATCGTCATGAGGTTCCCATCCGCAGCTGGCGTGTCATCAGCCGTTCGATTCCCGCAAAGGCGATCTCGACCGTCAATGCCAGCAGGGCGACCGCGACGGCGCCGGCGATCAGTTGTGGGAAGTTGAAATTGGCCATGCCGGCGGTGATCAGCTCGCCGAGCCCGCCGCCGCCGATGAAGGCCGCCAGCGTTGCCGCCGAGACGATCTGGACGGCTGCCGTGCGGATGCCCGCGAAGATCACCGGAAGTGCCAGCGGGATCTCGATCTGCGTCATCACCTGCCTGTCGGACAAGCCCTGTCCGCGCGCCGCCTCGACGATGTCGGCATCGACCTCGGTCAGCCCCGTATAGGTGTTCAGCAGCAGGGCCGGGAGGCCGTAGAGCGTCAGTGCCACGACAGAGGGCAGGAAGCCCGTGCCCAGCAGCGGCAGCATGATCACCAGCAGCGCCAGCGACGGCACGGTCCGCAGGATATTGACGGTTGCGATCGCGGCATTGGCGAAGCCTCGATGGCGCGTCAGGGCCAACCCGAGCGGCAGCGCGATCAGAAGCACAGCGGCCAGCGCGACACCGGTGAGCCAAAGATGGTTCTGCAGCGCGACGATGAAAATCGAGGGGTTGGCGGCGATCCATCCGGTCACCAGGCGGTTTCCGCCTGGTTGGCGCGCAGGCGCAGCTCGACCCGGCGCAAACTCTCGTCGCAAAGGATTGCCAGGGCCGATGTTACCACCGCGCCGGCAACGACCTTCTCGCCGAAATCCTGGGTGATGCCCTGGAAGATGACGTCGCCGAGCCCGCCCGCATTGATGAAGGCGGCCACCGTCGCGACCGAGACCTGCGTGACCACCGTGATGCGGATACCGGCGATGATCACCGGGAGCGCCAGCGGCAGCTCGATGGAAAAGAGCCGACGCCACCTGCCATAGCCCATGCCGTCGGCGGCATCGAGGATGTCGGGCGAAATCTCCCGCAGGCCGGTTGCGACGTTGCGGATGATGATCAGCAGCGCATAGGCGACAAGCGCGACGATCGCCGGCCAGAAGCCCAGCCCCAGATAGGGGATCAGCAGCGCGAAGATCGCCAGCGCCGGCACGGTATAGAGCGCGCCCGAGACCAGCAGCACGACGAGGGCGAAACCCGGCCGTCGCGCCGAGAGCACACCGAGCGGCAGGCCGATGGCGAGCGCGATCGCAAGGCCGACGCTGACGAGCTGAATATGCTCCCACAGCGCCAACAGCAGCCGGTCGTAGTTCTCGATCGTCCAGCTCATGGCCCCGAGCCTTCGCCGGTCGCCATGTCCGTCAGGACCAGTCCACCGGCTTCGATGGTCAGAGCCAAAGCCTCGTATTCGCGCCCCATCGGTCGGTCGTCGTCGAGGCGGGCGACGTGTCGGCGAACGAAGGCGTGCACGGCCGCGGTGCCGCGCCCGAGCGTGATTTCGCCGCGCAGATCGACGGCTTCCGCCGCGACGACGAGTTCGATCGCGGCCAGTCGCGTCAGGCGTTTCGCGATGGCATGCGTTTTCTCCACGATGGCGGGCGTCATTGGCGCGTAGTCCTCGACGCCATCGGCGACGGGCAGGGTCATGGCGCCGAGCGGCAAGGCGAGACGGCGGATCTCGGCCTCCAGCGCCGAGACGGTCTTCTGCGAGGTCGCGAAACCCGAATGCGAGCCGCCATGTCGTGTCAGGAAGCGCGGTAGGTCGCTCATCGAAGGCGACATCAGTTTCATGATGCGTGCAGCCGAAGTCGCCGCCAGATGCGCCAGCGCAAGGCCTGCCGCCTCCAGCGTCAGCGCCAGCTCGGTTGTGTCGAAATTGACGCTGGAGAGCATGGCGTCGCGCGATACCAGCACGGCCGGGCTGTCGCAGATGCTGGCAAGTTCCGCTTCGACGATTGTCCTAGCCGCTGCGACGGCGTGGGATGCATGGCCTGCGATTGGAGTGAGACAACGGAAGGAGAGAGGGTCCTGAAGCCGCCGTGCCGTGCCCGCCTCGAGCAGGTCGCTGCCGGCAAGCAGCGTGCGTAGCCAATTAGTGCCCGCGCTATGACCCGGCATGCCCCGCATCGAGGCGAGATCGGCGTCGAGCGGTGAGAGATTGGCACGAAACCCCTCCATCGCGAGCGCTCCCGCGACGACACTGGCCTGCAAGGCCGTGCTCAGCGCGTCGACCGCCAGCGCCGCCAGCCCGATGCCTTGCGAATTGGCGTTCAGCAGAGCGAGCCCGTCCTTGGGGCCGAGTTTCGGCAGAGCGATGCCGGCTGCCGCCATCGCTTCGCCGCCGGGTCGAACCGTGCCGGCGAATTCGGCCTCGCCCGCCCCGATCAGCGGCAGGAAAACCTGCGCCAGCGGGCTGAGATCGGCCTCGCCGAGCGAGCCGATCCCGCGCACGATCGGGTGGACACCGGCGTTGAGCATGGCGGCGACCGTCTCTGCCAGCGCCGGGGACAACCCCGATGCGCCGTGGCAGATGCTGACAAGGCGCGCGAACAGCAGTGCGCGCACCGCCTCGATCGTCAAGGGCTCGCCGACGCCAACGGCTCGCGCCCGGATCGCCCGTGCCTGGAACGCGGGAATGGCCTCGCTCGAAAGCCTCGTATCGACGGCGGCGCCGAGTCCGGTCGTCAGACCGTAGACGCTGTCGCCGCGTTCGAGCGCGCGCAGCACGACGGCGCGTGCCGCCCGCAGGCGCGGGCCGACGGATTCATGCAGGGCGACAGGAGCAAAGTCGCGCGCGACCGCGACGATCGCCTCGATCCCGATCGCAACCTCGCCGAGAACGATCGCGGCGGGTCTTGCAGCCGCGTCGCCTGCCGGCGTCGATCCGGCGCTCAGTTCACCAGCCCCTTGGCCTTCAGGAAAGCGGCTGCGACGGTGCGCGGCTCCTTCTTGTCGACCTCGACCTGGCGGTTCAGCTCCTGCATCGTCGGGTTGTCGAGCGCGGCGCCGACCTTTTCGAGCACGGCGACGATCTTCTCGTTGGCGGCGATCTCAGGGCGGACGACCGGCGCGAGGAAATAGGGCGGGAACAGCGACTTGTCGTCGTCGAGCGCCACGAATTTCTCTGCCGCGATCTGCCAGTCGGTCGAGAAGCCATTGGCAACCTCGATTTGCTTCTGGTTCAGCGCCTCATAGCGCAAGCGCAGTGCCGCGAACTGCTTGAACTCCGCGAATTCGGCCCCGTAGACCTCCTTCAACCCTTTGATACCGTCGCGGCGATCGACGAACTCCGTGCCGGCGCCGAGCCTGAGCTTCGACGAGGCCTTGCCGAGATCGCTTAGCGTCTTGAGGTTGAGTTCCTTGGCAGTCTCGGGCCGCACCACGATTGCATAGCCGTTGTTGATGCCCGACGGCTTCAGCCAGGTCAGGTTGAACTCCTTCTCGTAGAAGGCCTTGACCATGCCGCGCACTTTCTCGGGGTCGGTCTCGGTGACGCCCTGCGCCTTCATCACGGCGTTGAGGCCGGTGCCGGTATATTCCGGATAGAGGTCGATGGCGCCGCTCTTCAGTGCCTCATGCGCGACGAGCGTGCCGCCAAGATTGATCTTGCGCTCGACCTTGAAGCCGGCGGCCTCCAGCGCCGCGCCATAGAGTTCCGCCACGACGAACTGCTCGGTGAAATTCTTCGAGCCGATCTTGATGGTCTGGGCCGAGGCGGTTGAAAGGCCGGTCGCCAGCACTGCGGCAGCCGCAAAGACCGTTCTGAGAATGCGCATGGCTTGGGTTCCTGGGGATGCGATGGGGGCAGGCTAACAAGCGGGGCGGCCGATGCAAGGAACGGGCGAAACAAAGAATGGTGACGCGCGTTTCGCATCGCCCGATGGAAGATCCATATACCTCACGACACTCCGGGCAGGGCATTCCGTTCTCCGCCCCGGATCGCCACCGGCAGGCGGTTCTCGATCGGCGAGAGCGGGCAGACCCAGGCTTTCGAATAGGCGCAGGACGGATAATAGGCGAAATTGAAATCGAGGATCAGGCGGCCATCGGCCGTGCGGCCGAGGTCAGCGCTCTTGATCGTATCGAGCAGATAGCGCCCTCCGGCAAAGCTCTCGCGCCCATTGGTCGCGTCGCCGAAGGGCAGGAACACCCCGCCACCATAACCCTCGATCCAGTAGAGCGTCAGCTCCTTACCCAGCGCGGGCTCCAGACCGATCGTCATGGCGAACGGCACGAGTGTCAGCATTCCGTCCTTGCCAGCCTCCAGCTGGATCGTCCCGCGGTCGATGGCCGGGCCGAGCTCGACCTTGAAGCGCAGCGACGGATCATAGACGAAGCAGTCGATGCTGCGAAATTGCGCCCTGCGCGCCACTGCCAGAGGTGACTGCAAATGCTCGCGGAACAGCCGGTCGCGCACGCCGCGCCAATGCGCCCAGCCTTGCCGAGCGGGCATGGCTCTAATGGCTGCATAGAGATCGGCTATCTCGCGCCGCCAGCCATACAGGCTGACATAGTGCTCAAACGCTGTGTCGGCTGGCACTTGCCCCGCGGCCTTGAGGGTCTGATCCGTCATGATGTTGCGCCCTTGCGGCGGATACCCCGGTCAACGCACCGCAACCCGGCAAGTTGCACGGCAAAAATGTTCCACTATCGCCGCGTCAGCTCATGGCAGCTGGGACATCGGAAAGCGCTCGCGTGGCGTTAACGCGGCGAAGTCGAAGGTGACGATGTCGCCAGCGGGGAACTGGTTGATGTCGCGAGCGTGGTGGTCACGGTACGGTCAATCCTTCGCTTAAGAGTGTGGGGCCTCGCGGAAGTCCGGCTCGCCGCGCGTAACGATCATTGCGCGAGCGACGACGGCCTTGGGGTGACGATTCATGAGACGGTGGCATGCGCAGCGTCGTGCGCAAGGTCCTGATCAGCTCGCGATGATTAGCGCTCCGCGCTTCGGAAACGGAGCGACTGTGCGGCTCATTTCAAACCGCAACGCGATGCGTTGCCAGTGGCGTATGGCAGCTCAGGTTCTCGAAACCGTCCCGCGTCACGGCGTAGAAGTCGCCGAGATTGGCGCCGGCCGAGAGCGGCTCCAGCCATTGCGCGTGCAACACGAAGACCATGCCTTCCTCCAGGCGATCGTAATTGTGCGAGGCGAGGTTGAAGCTGTTGCCGGCCCCGGCCATGCCGACGGCGTGGCCAATATTCGGGTTATGGGGGCCGTGCGTCGCCGGATAGACATGCATCAGCTTGCGGCCCTGCGCCTCCCAATCGGGATCGCTGACAATTTGCCGCTTGATCAGCCGCGGGCCGCCATCCTCGGCCGTGCTCCAGTTATAGGGCATGGTGCGCGTTTCCGGCGAGGTCAGCAGGCCCTTCTCGATCAGGGGTTCGAAGGCGGCGTTGTTGATGTCGCGCATCAAGGCACCGGGCTGGATCAGCTTCTCGGCGCGCTTGACCCCTTCCTCGCAGGCGGAGAGCACCAGTTCCTGCCGATCGGTGATGTCGCCGAAGGCGATCATACGGGAGGTCTGGGCGTTGTAGCCCCGGAACGTCACGTTCGAGATGTAGAGATTGGCGATATCGCCCGACCGCATGACGTGGCCGTAGGGCTTGCCGCAATGGGTGCCGAAGGCGTTGGCGCCGATCTGGTAGCCATCAGCCGACTCCCCACCCCGCGCCAATTGCGCGTAGGTGAAGGCGGCGAAGATCTCGTGATCGGTCACGCCGGGCTTCGCCACATGATAGGCCGCCTGGATGCCGATATCGATCAGCTGCGAGGCGGCCCGGAACATGTCGACTTCGCGCGGCGAGCGCACGCGCTGCATGCGGTCGATGATGCTGCTGTCGTCGACGAACCTGGCGCACGGGACCAACTCTTTCAGCAGGCCGATGAATTCTCCGGAACGGGCGTCGCCCATCCAGCCAATCTGCGGACGGGCAGGGACGAGGCCAGCCAAGAGCTTGGCGCAGGCTTCCGCAGTCTTGACCACGGACGAGCCCGGCCGGTCGGCATATTCGCGCCCGATCGCGCCGATCTGCCAGATGTCCTCGACCAGGACCGGCTCGCCGCCCGGCGGCAGAATGACGGCCTGCGTGAAGAAGGAGAGCAGCGTCAGCGGCTTGTCCTCGTCCATCGGGACGATCAGCACGCCCTCGCGCATCCAGTCGCAGAGATAGCGCAGATAGGCGTTGGAGGTGTGAAACCAGCCGATCATGTCGGTGTGGACGATGAGGACGTCGTGCCCGGCGACGACGCATTCGCGGCGAATCTTGCGCAGCCGCTCCTCGAACTCCGCGAGCGGAAGTGGAATCGGTGCATTGAACTGGAAATCGGGCTCGAAATCGGCCAGCAGGGCTTCGATGCGGCGGTGGCCGGTCAGCGGCATGAATGTCACGGCTTGGATCCTTCCAGGAGACTGAATTTGACGCAGGCCTAGCCTTGGCGCTTGGGCTCGAGCGCTCGCCAGGAGACGATGAGGCACAGGAAAACCGCGCCGATCAGCAAGCCGGAAATCGCGGCGACCCGGACGTCGAGCGATTCCTCGATCATCTGGAACATCCGCAGCGGCAGCACCGTGGTGCGCGCATCGGCGAGGAAAAGCGTCACGGAGACATTGTCGAGCGACTGCATGAAGACGAGGAACATGCCCGCCAGGATGCCCGGCAGCATGAGCGGCAGCGTCACGCGCAGGAAGGTGCGGAACGGGCCCGTACCAAGCAGAGCCGAGGCCTCTTCAAGGCTGGGATCGAGGCGCTGGGTGATCGCCGCGCAGGCGCGGTACATCAGCGGGCCGAACACGACGATATGGCCGAACACGACAAGCCCGAAGGACGGGCTCAGGCCCGCGCGCCCCGAGGCGATCAGCGCTGCGAGACCATAGACGAGGCTCGGCAGCACGAGCGGAGCCAGCATCAACGGCTCGACCGCTGCCGAGGCCGCTGGCTTGAGCCGGGTGACGCCATAGGCGGCCGGCGCGGCGACCAGCAGCGAGCCGAGCACGGTGAGCGCCGCGATCTGGACCGAATGCAGGATCGCCGTATGGATCGGGGCCGACTGCGCCGGGTCGAGCAAGGCGCTGTACCAGCGCAAGGAAAGCCCGTCCGGCGGGAATTTCAGCGTCTGCCCGGCGGTGAACGACATGGCCAGACCGACCGCGACGGGGGCGATCATGAAGGCGATGGCGAGGCCGCCGAGGCCGTAGACGAAGAGCCGGTAGGCCCAGTCAGATGGGCGGGAACCGTCAAGCATGGCCGGCGAGCCTCGGATGGCGGGAAGCGGCCGTCATCGCCAGCATGACGACGCTGGTCGCAGCCAGCAGCACGAAAGCCGCCGCCGCAGCCGATGGCCACTGGAACAGCACGCCGACCTCGCGATAGACGAACTGAGGCAGATAGATCAGCCGAGCGCCGCCGATCACCGACTGCGTCACGTAAGAGGTCGTCGCACCGGCGAAGACCAGCACCCAGCCGGCGAGGATGCCGGGCGCCATCATCGGCAGCAGGATCGTGGACAGGACGCGCCAGGGTCCGGCCCCGAGCGTGGCCGCGGCAGCCGCCAGACTGCCATCGCTGCGCGTCATGACCGCAATCACTGGCAGGACGAGCAGCGGCAGCTCGATCTGGGCGAGGACGACGACGAGCGCAGTTTCATTGAACAGAAGGCTGCGCGGAGCCGGAAAGAAGCCGAGCTCGACCATCGCCTGGCTGATCGGCCCCAGCCGGCCGAGGATGACGATCCAGGCGAAGGTGCGCACGACGTTGCTGGTCAGCATCGGCAGCAGCGTCAGGAAGACGATGACGCGACGCATTCTCGGGCCGGCGTGCCAGTAGAGCAGCACGATCGGCAGGGCGATGAGCGTCGTCAGCGCGACCACCTTCGCGCCGAGCCCAAGCGTGTCGACGAGGACGCTGAGGATGAACGGATCGGCGAACAGGCGCCGATAATTGTCCAGCGTCGGAGCGCCGGAGGTGTCGACGAGACTGAACACCCCGAGCAAGGCGAGTGGCACGAGGAACCCCGCCAGCGACAGCACCAGCATCGGCAGCAGAAACGGCAGTCCGGTGCGGTTCATCCTGCTCTCGCCCCCTCGGTCAAAGCATCTGGCTCACTTGCGGACGACGCGGTCGAACTCGGCCGTCCAGGCCGCGCGCTTGGCGTTGATCTTCGCCCAGTCCGGGTAGACCAGCGTCTTCATCTGCTCGTCCGAGACAAAGGCCTTGATGCCGGGAGGCAGCGGCACGTCCGCGTTGGTCGGGATCATCTCGGTCGGCGGCAGTGCGAGCTTGGCCTGGGCGTCGGCCGAGATCGCCGCATCCATGTACTGGTAGACGCCCTGGGGATTGGCTGCGCCCTTGGCGAGGTGGATCGTCACCGGAACGCTCGGCGAGCCGCTGGCGGGATGGACGAACTCGCAGGGCACGCCGAGCGATTTGAGGCGCGCGACATTGCCGGTGCTGGCCATGAAGACGGCGATCTCGCCCTGCTGGAACATCGTCATCTGCTGGCTGCCATTGTTGGCGATGGCGCCGATCTTCGGCAGATGCGAGGCGAGGAGCTTGAAGACGGGCGCCATGTCGTCTTCGCTGCCGCCATAGAGCTTGGCGATCTCGACCCACGCCATGGTCGCGGTATTCGAGCCGAAGCCGATCCAGGCGACCTTGCCGTCATAAGCGCGGTTTTCGAAGAGATCCTTGTAGCCGGCGGGTTTGGGCACCAGGCTCGGATTATAGGCGATGCCGTTGATCTCGACGGTGACGTTCGGCCCGTATTCGGTGCGGGCGGCGGCGGCGAGCTTGCCCCAGTTCTTCAGCCTCGACGGGTCGATCTTCTCGATCAGCCCGCGGGATGCCGCTTCCGCCGTCTGGCCGGGCGACATCAACAGCGCATCGAAGGGGGGCTTGGAGGGGTTGGCGAGCAGTTTCGCGAGTTGGTCCTGCGCGAGCGCCGGTGCGACGACGAGCTCCGTTCCTTGCGCCTGGACGAGCGGCGCGACGATCTTGCGATAGGCGTCCTCCCATGCGTTGGGGAAGGAGGCGGCGACGACAGAACCTGCCGCGCGGACGGAACCCGGAGATAACAGCCCAAGTGCCGGGAGGCTGGCGAGGCCGGCGGTGAATTGACGACGGCTGAACGGACGGCTGGTCATGGCGGCGATCCTTCTGATGGCGGTCAGGGAGCAGGGAACAGTCGGCAGCGATCGAGAGCGAAGGTCACGAAGACGTCTTCCGGCAGGTTGTCGGTTGAAGAGCCCGGCATGCGGCTTTCGGCGGCGCGGACCTGATGGCTGCCGGCGACCAGAAGGTCGTGCATCATCAGTGGTCCCTGGGGGACGGAGAGCAGCCGCTTCGCAGGCAGGGCGCCGGCGGATGGACCGGCCTGAAGCATGACGTGCTCGGGCCTGACCGCGAGGACGACAGGCGAACCCGGCACGAACCCGACGGGGGCGGGCATCGGCAGCATGGCGCCGGAGCTCAACCGCAGCAGGGCGGCGCCACCGGCGCCCGTCTCGACGATGGCATCGAGCAGCGAGGCGTGGCCGACGAAGCCGTTGACGAACAGGCTTGCCGGACGATCGTAGAGTTCGGCCGGCCGGCCCGCCTGTTCGACGCGGCCGCGGTTCATGACGATCAGCCGGTCGGCGACCGACTGCGCCTCGTCCTGATCATGCGTCACGATGATCGCCGTGATGCCCAGGCTGCGCTGGAGGCGGACGAACTCGAACTGGAGATCGGCGCGCAGGCCTCGGTCGAGCGCCGCGAAAGGCTCGTCGAGCAACATGATCGCCGGGCTCGGTGCCAAAGCGCGCGCGACCGCGACCCGCTGCTGCTGGCCGCCGGAGAGCTGCCGTGGCAGGCGATCCGCAAAAGGAGCGAGCCGCACCAGCCTGAGCATCTCATCGACGCGCTCGCGGCGCTCGGCGCGCGGAACGCGCGAGATTCCGTAGGCGATGTTCTCGGCGACCGTGAGATGCGGAAAGAGCGCATAGTTCTGGAAGACCATGCCGACGCTGCGCTCGCGCGCCGGGACATTCGTAACGTCGCGCTCGCCGATCCGCACGGCCCCCGCGGCCGGGCGCAACAGCCCGGCGATGACGCGAAGCATGGTCGACTTGCCGCAGCCGCTTGGACCCAGGATCGCGGCGATCGTACCGGCGGGAACCTCGAAGCCGACATCCTCTATGGCTGCCGCCCCGGCATAGGCGTGGCTGACGCCCGCCACGGCGAGACGCTGTCCGAGTCGCGGCACGGCAGGCTCCAGGTTCGTCTCGGCCGCCATCGACATGGTGCGTCATCCGATCGTTGGGATCGAGCGCCTTGACCATCCGCGATGATCACCAACGCTCCTCTCTCGGCGATTCCTGAAAAGCGTCTGGCAAGGCGCATGCCAACCGCCGGCGGAATGTCGGACAGGCGGCGCTAATGCTCTGAAAATAAAGTCAAAAATTTGCTTTTGGCATGGATATCATAATCAAAATCTAACTTGGTTTCATATTTGAAACCATTTTTGGCTGCACAAATTTCGACGCACTGAGTGTTAAATGGGCTGTATCCTGATGCCTCTAAACGCTATCTGTGATCGGCACGTATGACGGCAGTCAGGGAAGCAAGATGAACGAGCGCGGCAGCGAAATGTCTGGCGACGACGTTGTCGTGCGCATCTGCGACACGCTGTCGGAAGCGATTGCCGAAGGGGCGCTTCGCCCCGGCATGAAGCTTCCCGAGGATGTCATCGGGGCGCATTTTGGCGTGAGCCGCACCGTCGTTCGCGGGGCCATCGCGGTGCTGCAGCGCGATCACATCGTCGAGCGCAAGCGCAATCGCGGTGCCTTTGTCGCGGAGCCCGGTATCGAGGAGGCGCGTGCTCTTCTGGAGGCTCGCCGCGCTCTCGAATTGCTGATGCTGGAACGCGTCTGCGAGCGCGCCGACCCGGAACGGATTGCCGCATTGGAGGAGCTCACGATCGAGGAGGAGCGCATTCACGCTGCTCCCGACGCTGCTGCGAAGTCCAGGCTCGCCGGCCGCTTTCACGTGGAATTGGCCAGGCTCAGCGGAAACGCCGTGCTGCTCGAACTGCTGGAGAAGGTTCTCGCCAGGATTTCGCTCGTCGATGCGCTATATCGGCGGAAGAATGGCGATCAGTGCGGCGCCGACCACCACCGCCAAATCATCGGAGCTGTTGCGCGAGGCGACAAGGCGGATGCTATCGCGCTCATGAGCGAGCATCTTGATGATCTCGAGAACCGGCTCCTGCTCGATGAAGCTCAGGGCGAAAGCCATAACCTGACTGCGGTGCTGGAGCGCTTCTCGGCGCGTTGTTAAACGGCCTCGTGCAGTGGCCCAATCCACAATTGCTGGAAAGGGGCAGATCCCGGTCGATTACAAATATCCGGTTCCGAGCAATGATTGAGGGACCGCTATTGGCGCAAGGTTTCGGTTCTTCCTTTGCGAGAACACCGGCACGCAATCGACAGTCGGCCTCCATTCGAAAACGGAAACTGCACCTAGAGCAGGATGCGAAAAAGTGGGAACCGGTTTTTCGCATCGATCCTGCTCTAACCCTTTGATGAGAGACGGATTCAGATTTCAGTTGGCATCGCCTTGCGATTCCAACTGAAATCATCCGGCTCTAAGGGGCGGATTTGGGCGACGACCTCGCCAACTCCACATTCCTGGCGTGAGGTTGCGCCAAGGGGTCTTCGCCAAGCCGGCGCAACCAGGAAAAGACTGGCGGAGCCACGTCGGCAATCGATTCGACGATGATATCGATGAAGACCGGGCCGTCGAACGCCAGGGCTTCGTCCAGGGCCGCGGTCAGCTCGGCAGCGTCCGTCACCCGCCAGGCCCTGAGGCCGAACGCTTCGGCGATGCGCGCGGCGTCCAGCGAGAGGAAATCGACTGAGTAGGTCGCGTTGTGGCCGTGAAGGCGCTGCAGCGCCTTGATCCAGCCGAAGCAGCCATTGTTGAAATGGATGAGCACAGCCGGCACGCCGAGCCGGACCAGCGTCTCGAGCTCGCCGCAGTTCATTCCAAACGAGCCATCCCCGAACAGCGCCAACGGTCGCGCCTCCGGGCGTGCCAGCCAGGCACCGACTGCCGCCGGCAGCGCATAGCCGAGGCCGCCATAGGCGCGTGGAATGATGAAATCGGTATCGGGATCGTCGAGCCGCAGCAGGCGCGTCATGTGCGGCGTCGGCGTGCCCGGATCCGAAAGGATGCTGAAGGCGCCGTCCAACCGCTCGTTCAGCGCCTGGACTACGCGCTGGGGTTTCAGCGGCAAGCTGTCGTCGAGAAGCTCGTCCTGCACTTCCCGCCAGAACTGCGCCCTCCAGCCATTCAATCTTTCGAGCCATTGTGGGTCCACTGCGAGCGTATCTGGCAGGGCCGCAGCCAAGCCTTCCGCGACCGCGCGTACATCGCCGTTTATGCTGAGCGCATTGGCCGAGTTGTTGCCGATGATCTCGGGATCGATATCGATCTGGACGATGCGCCGCTCGTGATCGGGTGGCGGGAATGTCCAGCCGACGGACACGACCGAGCCGAGGCGGCAACCCCAGTAGATGAGGAGGTCGGCTTCTGCGACGGCGCGGTTGGCATGCGGATGAAAGCCGTTGTCGCCGGTCACGCCGATGGCGAGCCGATGACCGTCGGGCAACGAGCTCTGCCCGGTGATGGTGTTGACGATCGGCATGCCCAGGCGTTCGGCCAGAGCGAGCAGCGCCGCGCCGGCTTGCGACCGCTTCGCACCGCCGCCGAAGACGAAAAGCGGGCGCCGCGCCTGGCCGATCAGGGCAATCAGGCTGTCGAGTTCGGCCGACGTCGCTGACGGCCGATAGGCCGGGAAACTGCAATGATGCGTCTCGACATGCAGCGAGACGGCGGCCGGCTCGACCTCTTCGTGAAGCACGTCCTCAGGGACGGCGAGATGGACGACGCCCGGCTTGCCGCCCGTCGCGACGCGGAAGGCACGGCGCACCGTGTCCGGCAGCCTTTTGGCGGATTTGACCAGCCAGGACGCCTTCGCCACCGGCTCAAACAGACGGGCGCAATCAAGTTCGGTGATGACGCCGCGCCCCTCGCTGGCGACCGGCGTGTCGCTGGTGATCACGATCAGCGGAACCGAAGAGCCATTGGCCTCGGCGACACAGGGCAAGACATAGGTCGCCCCGGCGCCGCTCGGGACCTCGACCACCCCCGGTCTGTTGGTGAGGCGTGCATAGGCGTCCGCCATATAGCCGGCCGAACGCTCGTCGCGGGCCATGACATGGCGCAACTGTCCCTGCGCCTCGCGCAGAGCGTCATAGAGCGGGACGTTCGTATCGCCGGGCACGCCGAAGATGACGTCGACCCCATAGGCTGTCAGCATGTGAACGAGAAGGTCGGCGCCGCGCATGTCAAAGATTCCTGATGAAACGCCACCCTATGGCACGGCACCGTCGACAGCATCGGCATAGTGTCGGAGCCATTGCTCGGCGACTGGCGAAATGCCGGAACTCAGTCTCCGCGCGTGAATTTCTTCGCCAAGACGATCAGCGTCATGCAACGTTCGACTGCTTCCAGGCTTGTAATCTCGTCTATGACGGCATCCAGGTCCTCGCTGAGAGGAGCTTCCACGACCAGCATCAGATCAAACGCGCCGCTGACCGAGGCGCAACTGCGGACTTCCGGCAGGCTTTCGAGCCGCCGCACCACCTCCGACTGCCGACGCTGCCTGATCGAGAGCAGAAGCGTTGCTTCCAGTTGCTGTCCGACCGCCGGGCTGGCGAAGACGGCGCGATAGCCCGTGATGGTGCCGTTGCGCTCCAGCCTCTCGATCCGCTCGTGCACGGTCGTTCGCGGCAAGCCGAGCTTTTTTGCGATCGCTACGGTCGGCTGGCGCGCATTCGCGGCGAGCACCGCCATGATCCTGCGGTCGTTGTCGTCTTCCCTGTTGGCGCGCGTCATGGCAGCCGGCGCCCTGCGACGAACCAGTCTGCCGGGCGGCTCTCGCAGAAGCAGATGTCGATGTCTGCCGCAGGCGCGCCAAAGCGCGCCAGGGCCGCGATGCAGGCCAGCGCGAGGCGTTCCTTCAGCGCCGGAGAGCGTCCTGCGAGCATGGCGATCTCGATCAGGCAATAGCGCGCGCCTCGGTTTGCCGGTGCGACCATCTGCTCGGCGGCATAAGGTCGCCAGAACAGTGTCAGCGCCGCCGGCCCGAGCGACCATGCCGCCATTGCAGCACCCCGCAGCCCTTCAAGTGCGGCATCCGGCGCAGCGCACCAGTCCTGCGCGGTGTGAACGGCGATCACCGGCATGGCCTAGCTCGCATCCGCCGAAACGACCGTCGCCGCCGCCGGTCCTGGCTGCTCCGACAGGATTGTCGCGCTGATCTTTTCGGCGATCATGATCGTCGGGATGTTGGTGTTGGCGCTCGGCACGGACGGCATCACCGAGGCATCGGCGATGCGCAAGCCGGCGACGCCAATGACGCGGCCATCGCCCATCACCACGGCATCGGGATCACCCGGCGCACCCATGCGGCAGGAGCCGGCGGCGTGCCAGACTCCATGGACCGAGCTGCGGACGAAATGCTCCAGAACCTCGTCGTCGGCGAGCATCCTCTCCAGCGGAGCTCCTTCGGTGACGACATGGCGCAGGAGCTTGCGCCTGAGCCAGGCCGGACCGTCGAGACCGAAGGCAAGGATCGAGGTCAGGATCAGGTTCTTGGTCGAGACGATCCCGAGGTCGCGGACGCGCTCGCTGTAGCTCGTCGGGAATGGATCATGCGTCACGGCGCGGAGCGCCGGCTGGCCGAAGATGCCGGCGGCCAGCCGCAGCCCCGACATCAGGCGGTCGAGATCCCGCCGGTCGGACAACAGGGCGAACTCGACGCGAGGCTCCTCGGCCGTCGAGGCGGAGGTCAGGACGACCTTGCCCCGCGAGAACGGCCGGTTCACCCAGGTGACCAGCGAGCCGAGCTGCAAGCCCACGGGGTGCCAACCGGTCTTGCTCAGGGCGACCATGTACATGTCGCCCTGCGGCGCGCCGGCCTGGCCGGAGGAGTAGCGCAAGCCGAGATGGGTGTGGCGGCGGAGCGCGGGCTGGAGTCGGGCCTCGCGGCGGACATAGGCCGAGACCGAAAGCGCCGGATGCTCCTGCAGATTGCGCCCGACGCCACGCCGGTCGGCGAGGACGGGAATGCCGAGCGCTCTCAGCTCCGCGGCCGGACCGATGCCATTGCGCAGCAGCATGGCAGGCGAATGGAGCGCGCCGGCGCAGATGATCGTCTCGGTGCCGGAGATGCCGACAGGCCCGTCCGGCCCTCTTGCCGAGACGCCGGTGACGCGTCCGTCCAAGATCGTCAGCGCCTCGACCCGGCAATCGGCGATGATCGTCAGGTTGCGGCGGCGCCTGGCGGAATTGTCGAGATAGGCGATCGCCGTCGAGACACGCCGGTCGTAGACATTCGAGATGGCGATCGGAAAGCAGCCGTCGCCGAACTCGGCGTTCTGATCCTGCATCGGGGAGAAGCCCGCCTCGACCATGGCGGCGGCCGCGGCGCGCGAGAAGCCGGGCCACACCTCGGGCTGGATGCGCCGGATCGGGATCGGCCCGGTGTTGCCGTGGAGCGGGCCGGCGAAGTCCATGTCCCGCTCGAGCTTGCGAAAGAACGGCAGGACGCCCTGCCAGTCCCACCCTTCGGCGCCATTCGCGGCCCAGTGGTCATAGTCGCTCGGCAGGCCGCGGTTGGCCTGCATATCGTTGAGGCTGGAGCCACCGCCCATGATCCGCGCCTGCTCATAGCGCTTTGCCTTCGGCAGGGCCGACGGATCATTGTGCGAGACCGGCTCGAGGAAGACCTTGAGGTCGGCCCAGATGTTCGCCGGATTGAAGTAGGCGACACGCGGATAGCTGTCGAGGATCGCGGGCTCCTCCTGGTCGGGGGGCTGATCGCGCCCGGCCTCGATCAGGACGACCCGATGCTGGCCCGAAGCGGAGAGGCGGTTCGCCAGGACGCAGCCGGCGGAACCGCCGCCGACGATGATGAAATCGGCTTCCAGTTTCTGCATCGCCGCCACCGTCAGGCTTCGTGCACGAAGCGGGTCAGGAGATAGGGCTCGAGCCCTTCCGGCCCGCCCTCATGGCCCCAGCCGCTGGCACCGGACCCTCCGAACGGCACCTCCGGCAACGCGACCGTGAAGGTATTGACCCCGATCGCGCCGGCATTCAGGCCTTGCGCCAGTCGCCGGGCCGTCGGGGCATGATCGGTCACCACATAGCCTGCCAGGGCAAAGGCGCTGTCATTGGCGAGCGCGAGGGCTTCGTCGAGATCGTCAAAGGCCGCGACGGGAGCGATCGGGCCGAATGGCTCGATGCGCATGACCGCGGCCGAGGCAGGCACCTCGGCCAGCACCGTCGGCGAAAAATAGAAGCCGGGGCGCTCGAGCGGGCGCCCGCCGGCAACGACCCTGGCATTCGCCCCGGCGGCATCCGAAACCAGGACCGACATCGCATCGAGGCGACGAGCGTTCGACAGCGGTCCCATCCCGGTGGCATCGTCGCTGCCCGGCCCGACGACGATGGCGCGCGCCCGCTCGGCCAGCCGAGCCAAGAAGCGATCGTACCCTGAGCGATGGACATAGAAGCGGCTGGCGACATTGCAGCTCTGTCCGGCATTCCGGAACTTGGCGGCGGCGACCAGGTCGGCGGCAGCTTCGGGATCGGCGTCGGCGCAGATGATCGTCGGGGCATGCCCACCGAGCTCCATCGTGCAGCGCTTCAACGCCGCCCCCGCCTGTTGGGCGAGCTGGCGGCCGACCGCGGTCGAACCCGTGAAGGTGACCTTGCGGATGACGGGCGAGGCGATCAGGACAGAGGAAATCTGGGCCGGATCGCCGAAGAGCAGGTTCAGTGCGCCAGGCGGCAGTCCCGCCTGCCCGAGATGATTGGCGATTGCGAGCGCGGTCGCCGGCGTCTCCTCCGCCGGCTTGGCGATGACCGCGCAACCGGCGGCAAGAGCCGGCGCCAGCTTGCGCACCAGGTTGATGGCCGGGAAATTCCAGGGCGAGAACGCCGCGACGACACCGACGGGCTCGCGTGAGGTCGCCATGCGGGTGCCGGGGCTGCGGGCCGGAATCGTCCGCCCATAACTGCGCCGGGCTTCAGCGGCATAGAAATCGAAGGTGTCGGCGGCGGCGTCGATCTCGGCGAGCGCCTCCCGCATCGGCTTGCCATTTTCCTGCACGATCAGCGCGGCCATCGGGCTGCGGTCGGCCCGCATCGCCTGCGCCGTCAGGCGCAGCACGCGCTCGCGCTCGGGTGCCGGCGTCGCGCGCCATATCCGGTAGCCGTGCGCAGCCGCCGCTTCCGCCCGCGCGATCTCGTCGGCAGAGGCTCCGGCAAACTCGGCCAGAGCGCCACCGGTGGCCGGGTCGAGCACGGCGATGGTCGGGCCTGTGCCCCGGCAGGCCGCGCCGGCGATCCATAGCGAAGGACGGGGATAGGTCATCGAGCGCCGCCATTTTCAAAACATATGTTTGAAACATACATTTGAATCGACGGTACTGGCAATAGCCCTCGGCAAGGCTTATCCGGGCGGCGCCTCGAGACCGGCGGAGACGAAGCGAACGAGGCGGCGGACGGTCTTCTCGTGATCGGCCCGTTCGCGGTCGGTCTCGGCGACCGCGAGCGCCGCGGCAGGCGCAAGATGCACGAGCGTCTGCAGGACGGCGCCGCGCGCGCAGTCGTAGCGTAGCGCGATCTCCGTGCGGGACAGGTCGGGCAGCAGCTTCTGCAGCAGGTCGACGAAACGTTCGTGGACCGGGCCGAACTGCTCTTCGACGATGCGTTTTGTCAGCGGCAGCTGTCCGGTGCGGACCTGCATCAGAATCGTCATGACGTCCCGGTATTCGCCGGCTCCGAGCTCCACAAGGGGCCTCACAAGCGCTTCGGCGACGGCCGCTATCTTCGGCAGCGCCGGCGCCGCCTGCCGGATGCAGGCCTCGAGCGCACCGCTCCTCGCCCGGATGATCGGCTTCAGCCCGGCCTCGAAAACCTGGCGGATCAACTCGTCCTTGGAGCGGAAATAATAGTTGATCGCGGCGGTGTTGACGCGGGCCGCCTCGGTAATGTCGCGCACGGTGCCGGCTTCGAAGCCGCGCTCGGCAAAGACGGTGAGCGCAGCGGCCAGAATCCTCTCCCGCGTGTCAGGTTCGCTCGCCGCCGGCGCTGCTCGTTTCATCGAATCGTCCTTCCATAAGCCCGGGCGCCTGCGCGGACAGGTTGTCGCTCTATCGCTAGCGGCGCCAGATCGCGAGCGAAAGCCGCTTGACAACAGTTTTTTACAAACAGATGATTAAAACAATTGTTTTTATCAGGCATCGTGAGGGCGAGCCTGGAAAACCCGGAGGGGAATCCGATCATGCTGTCGAAACTGACGTCGAAGGCGTTGCTGCTCGCAGGCCTTTTCACCGCTTCGGCGGCTGTGGCCCAGGACGCACGCACGATCCGCATCGGCCTTGTCGTACCGCCGAACCAGCAATGGACCCTGAGCGCGCAGGGTTTCGGCGAGGAACTCAAGGCTGCGACCAATGGGCGGCTTTCGGTTGCGGTTTTTCCGTCGAGCCAGCTCGGCTCGGAAGCCCAGATGATCCAGCAGATCCAGACCGGAGCGCTCGACATGGGCTGGCTGACCACCGCCGAACTGTCGAACCGCGTGCCGGAACTGGCGGCATTGCACGCTCCGTTCCTCGTCAAGGACATGGATCAGGCCCGGGCCGTCCTGGAGAGCCCGTTCGCGGAGAAGATTCTCGAGCGCTTCCCGGCCAGCATCGGCGCCATCGGCCTTGGATATGGCATGACCGGCCTGCGCCAGATCCTGACCCGCGACAAATCGACGGGGATCGCCGACATCAAGGGCAAGAAGATCCGCGTCATACCGTCGGCGCCGGCGCGTGACTTCTACGAACTGCTCGGTGCGGCGCCGACGCCTGTGCCGTTCGCCGGTGTCTATGACGCGCTCGCCAATGGTCAGGTCGATGGTATCGACATGGATTTCGAGGCGACGTTCTACAACAAATACAACCAGCTCGCCAAAACCATGCTGGTGACCAACCACGTCATGGCGCCGATGGCGGCGGCCTTCTCGGCACGGGTCTGGCGTGAGCTGAGCGAGGCCGATCAGAAGTTGATCCGCGACCTCGTCGCCAAGCAGATGAAGCTCATCCGCAACGAGTTCGTCGCCAATGAGGAAGCCTTCCGCAAGCGCCTGGCGGAAGGCGGTTTCGAGATGCGGCCGATCGCGCGCGAGGCCTTCACGGAGATTGTCAAAGCCTGGGATGCGCGCTGGGCATCCAAGGCACCCGATCTGCCGGCGCTGCGCGCCTTCACCCGGTGACGCTGGCAGGTCGCGCCAACAGGAGAAAGCCCCAATGGATCTCATCGCGCGAAACGCGGTAGTCCTGCGCTGCCGTCGCAGGACCGTCGCCGAGGTGACGCAGGCCGTCAGCCGTGGCGTCGCCGCTGGTGAAAAGGTGCTGGTGACCGCCTTCGTCGCCGCGATCTTCGCGCTGATCCTGCTGAACATCGCAACCCGGGCTGCCGGCCGGCCGCTGATCTGGGTCGACGAGCTCGCGATCTATCTGATGGTCGCGACCTGCTTCGTCGGCACCTCGCTGACGGTGCGCCAGCGGCTCGACTTCGCCGTTACGCTCGTCATCGACACGCTCGGGCAAGCCAAGCGCAAGGTCGTCGACGCGACGCTGACCGTGGTCGGTCTTGCCTACGGGCTTTTCCTGATCGTGCTGTGCTGGCGGCTCTTCGATCCGGTGCAGCTGGCATGGTCGGGCTTCGATATTGCGGCCTACACCGCGGCGTCGCTGAACTTCCTCTACACCGATCCGACCCAGACGCTGGGGATTCCGAAATGGGTCGTCCTGCTCGTGCTGCCGCTTTACGCGGTCGGAGTCAGCATTCACGGCCTCGCCAATCTGGTCGAGGACCTGGGCTGGGCGGAACGCGAACGGATCGCCACCGACGTCGCCGCGACGCTGGAGGCAGGCTGACATGCTCACTGGTGCAGCCTTCACCGCCTTCCTGCTGGCCGGCCTGCCGATCGGGCTCGTGCTCTGCCTTGCGACGTTGTCCTATGTCGTGGCGACACGAAACTGGCAGCTCTTCGATTCCTACCTGATCCAGCTCTTCGGCGGCATCGATTCCTACGGCCTGCTCGCCCTGCCGCTGTTCATCCTGGTCGGCGAGTTCATGAACGCAGGCGGGATCACCACGCGGCTGCTCGGGATGACCATGGCCGTCACCGGCCGGATCCGTGGCAGCCTCGCCTATGTCAATGTCTTCGCCAACGGGCTGATCTCGTCGATCCTTGGGTCTTCGACGACCCAGATCGCGATCATGGCGCAGACGCTCGTGCCGGAAATGGTGCGCAAGGGCTACGACAAGAACTTTGCCGTCGCGACTACCGTCTCGGCGGGGTTGCTCGGGCCCATTATCCCGCCCTCGCTGATCTTCGTGATCTATGGCGTGATGGTACAGGCGCCGATCGGCGACATGTTCGTGGCGGGGATCATTCCCGGCCTGCTGATCATGGCGGCCTTCTGCCTGGTGATCTGGCTGATGGGCTTTTGGCTCGCCTATCCCGTCGAGCCCCATGCTTCTGTCCGCGAGCGCATCGGCCGGTTCATGCGCGGCCTGCCCACCATGCTGATCCCGATTGTCATTCTGGTCAGCATCATGACCGGATTGGCGAGCCCGACGGAATCGGCCGCGCTGGCCTGCGTCGCAGCGCTGGGTCTCGGCCTGGGCTATCGTGAGATCGATCTGCGCGAACTGCCGCGGATGTTCCTGCGGACCGGGCTCAACACGGCGATCGTTCTTTATCTCGTCGCCGCCGCCAACGTCTTCACCTGGGTCCTGATTCACGGCCAGGTGCCGCAGGTCGTCGCCAACTGGATGACCTCGGTGGCGAGCGGACCGGTCAGCTTCATGCTCTGGCTCAACCTCATCCTGCTGGTCATCGGCACGGTGATCGATGGCGTCGCGGGGCTGATCCTGATCGTGCCGATCCTCTATCCGATCGCGATCGGCCTCTATGGCATCGATCCGATCCATTTCGGGGTGGTTGTCTCGATCAATCTGACCCTGGGGCTGGTGTCGCCGCCGGTCGGGGCTGCGCTGTTCGTCGGCGCATCGTTGACGAACACCAAGCCGAGCGACGTCTTCGCCATGTCACTCCCCTTTTGCCTGGCAACCTGCGTGGTCCTGGTCGTTCTCAGCATCTGGCCATGGTTCACGCTGGCGCTGATCAGATGACTCCAAGCACAAACAGGAAAATCGCGATGAATCGGTCGAGCACGGCACCTGGCGGCGTCGCCCGCATCTGGCGAGGTCGGACCAGCAGCGCCCTGGCGAACGAGTACACCCAGTATCTCTACGACCACGGGGTGAAAAAGCTCGAGTCGCTCGGGGCGCGCGGTGTCCAGATGTTCCGCGAGGACCAGGCGGATTCCAGCTTCTTCATGGTGACTTCGTTCTGGGACAGCATGGAAGCGATGACCCGTTGGGCTGGAGCCGACCCGACCAGGATCAGGCACCTTGAAAAGGATCCCGAATATCTTCTCGAACTGCCCAGCAGTGTTCAGATCCTGAGCGTCGTCTCCTGCAACTGGATGCTGGCAGATATGATGCGCATTTAGAACATATTGGTTCCGTCGTACCTATCGCAGTCGCCCGCCATATCCGGGCGTGTCGAGATATCGAACCGCAGGCCGCGATCGGCAAGGATTCGGGAGAGCGCCAGCACGGTATCGTTGACTCGCGGTCCGGAAGTACCGGCTGGCAAGCAGCTCGACCGAGCGCGCGCCGCATAGACGATCGCGACGCGGCGAGATCATTGGCAATGTCGGTTTCCGGGCAACCCACCAGAGGCCGCTCCTGGCGCAACCGAGAAGGCCCGGAGGTTGCTTTACACGCATTGGTGCCTAGCCTCCCCGAGAAACGATGTTGCGTAGATTAGGGCCCTAACATAACAATCGTACGGCTGAACAGCGATTTCGGCCAAGGCCTGCTGATCGCGGGCCTTATCAATAGGGAGGCTTACTAGCTCGGAGGAGACATCGATGACTCGACGTGTTCGCTTCGTGATGCCCTGTGCCTTATTAACCTCATTCGTTCTGTCCGGGGCGGCGGCGGCCCAAACTCCCGGACTCACCAGCACCGCCGTGATGTCAGGTCGTGACCTTACCTGGGACATGGCATTCCTGCCCGACGGCACGATGTTCTTCACCGAGAAGTGCAGCGGACTCTCGGTCCGGCTACCATCCGGCAAGATCAACTCCCTGCTCGGCATCAAGGATTCCAAGAACTACCCCGACACCGCATCAGACCTCTTCTGCGGTGGTCAGGCTGGCATGTACGGTGTCGCGATCGACCCCGACTTCGCTACCAACCGCTTCATCTACGTGTCCTCGGCGTCGAACATGACCGCGCCGGGAACCAATCGGGTGCTGCGGCTGACGGTCAATCCCGACCTGACCAAGGTCTCGAACCGGCAGGATATCGTCACCGACATCGCCTACAAGCCGGCGCCCAGCAACCATCCCTTCGGCGATCCGGGCGCGCATAATGGCGGGCGCCTCCGCTTCGGTCCGACGGACGGATTCCTGTATGTGACGACAGGCGACACCCATAATGGCGAGGTGCCGCAAAGTCCGACCCGCATCGGCGGAAAAGTGCTCCGCATCGACCGGGACGGCAAGGCCGCGCCCGGCAACAACTCGCCACAAGGCTTCGATGCGCGCGTCTTCACCTACGGGCACCGCAACCCGCAAGGCATCTGCTTCCGCCCGGGCACCAACCAGCCCTACACGGCGGAGAACGGCCCCTGGCATAGCGACGAGGTGACGGCGCTAACCGCCGGCGGCAATGCCGGCTGGGATCCGCGCCCCAATATGGCGGGACGCGCCGACTGTCCCGACAACTATTGCGGCTATTCGCCGAACCAGATGGGCGCGGTGGATCCGAAGGATCGCTCGGCATTCATGCCGATGACCGACACCAAGACCTATCCCAACGCGATGAAGCCGGCCTGGAACAACGAGACGCTCTCGCAGGGCATGTCGTCATGCGTGTTCCTGAACGGCCCGCAATGGAAGGACTGGAACGGCCGGATGGTCGTGACCTTCATGGGGATCGGCATCCACGGAACGCCGGTCGGCAACCGCCTCGACGTGCTCGACATCACGCCCGATGGCTCGTCCGCCAAGCGCAGCACGGTGTCGTTGCCGATGCCGGCCGGGCGCTTCCGCTCCGTCGTGCAGGCGCCGGACGGCAGCATGTACGTCGCCACCGACCAGGGCGACGTCTACCAGCTCAAGCCCAACTGAGCGCATCCGCCAGCCGCGCCGCAGAAGCGGCGGTGCGGCTGGCCTTTCCTCTCCTGAGACGCCGCCCCTGCGATCCCGCCCGCTCTGGATCGAGCATGAGGGAATTCTGCCGATGCCTGACTTTCGCCACTGCGCGACGGCCTTTTTCGCCGTGCTTCTGACCTCGTCGAGCGCCGTCGCGAGCCCTGAGTTGGCGAGAAGCAAGAACTGCGTGGCCTGCCATCACGCCGAGCGCAAGATGATCGGGCCAGCCTTCAAGGCCATGGCCGAGCGCTATGGCAAGGATGAATCCGCGATCAAGACCCTGAGTGAAAGGGTCGTGAAGGGCGGCGGCGGCAATTGGGGACAAACGCCGATGCCGCCTCAACCGAGCGTTTCGCCGGAGGATGCCGAAAGCCTCGTGAAGTGGATTCTCGCCCAGTAGCGAGACCTGAGTGTCGGTCCCGTGAGGAGGTGACGCAGGCCGATGTCGAAGGACGGCTCGTCCTTCGTCGACGCAGCGAGATGACGCCGCCCGGCCGTCGGCCTCGTTTGCAACACGCTGGAGCCGGGTGTAACCTTCTCCAGCTTTCCCGAGCGAAAGCTGGCGACGATCTGGAGATACCGATCATGCGCAAGTGGAAAAAGCCCACCATCATTGAAGTGACGGTCGGCTGCGAAGTGACGTCCTACGCTCCCGCCAAGCTCTGACGTTTCGGTTCCGGGGCCCAAAGCTATTGTCCTAGGCGGGACGCAGAGGCGCCTTCTCGGATTGGCGCCGAGTAATGAGTCTTGCGGCATGAGGATCGGCCTCCCGTCCGCGAGGCAGGCGGGAGGCCGATCCTCGCGCTTTTGTGCGATGCGTTCCGCATCGTCGCCTGTTCTGGTGCTTGACGAGTTCGCGCGAGCCGCCGCCCCATGAAAGCCCACGCCACGCATATCGATGTCGCAGCGATTGTCCCGGCTCTGCCTCGCGGGGTTCGCCTGCGTTTCGACGAGACCCGCCAGCAATGGTTCCTTCTCGGCCCTGAACGCGTATTCGAGCCCGACGAGATCGCACTCGAGATTCTGCAGCGCGTCGATGGCGCGCGCAGCGTCGCGGCCATAGCGCAGGAGCTGGCGGCGGCATTCGAAGCGGATCGCAACGAGATCGCTGGCGACGTCATGGCGTTTCTGCGCGGCCTCGCCGATCAGAGGATGGTCGATCTGTGAGCGATGTCGAGACGCTCCCGCAAGCCACGCCCGTCCGGCCGACATTGCCGCCGCCCATGGGCCTGCTGGCGGAGCTGACGCATCGCTGCTCCCTGCGCTGCCCCTATTGCTCCAACCCGCTCGAACTCGACCGACGCTCGGAGGAACTCTCGACCGTCGAATGGAAGCGGCTGATCGATGAAGCGGCCGCCCTCGGTGTCCTGCATATCTATTTTTCCGGCGGGGAGCCGATGCTGCGGCGCGATATCGCCGAGCTTGTCGCGCATGCGCATCATGCCGGTCTCTATACCAACATGATCACCTCCGGCGTCGGCTTTCAGCCGGCCGTGCTGGACGCGGTTGCCGAGGCCGGACTCGACCATATCCAGCTCTCGGTACAGGCGATCGACGCGAAGACATGCGATCGCGTCGCCGGCTATGAGGGCGCCGCGGAGCGCAAGCATGCGGTTGCGGCCGCCATCGCCCGACTCGGCCTGCGCCTCACCGTCAATGCCGTCATCCACCGCGAGAACGTGCACGAGATCCCCGCCTTTGTAGAGCTTGCAGAAGCGTGGGGCGCAGCGCGGATCGAGATCGCCCATGTGCAGTATTATGGCTGGGGCCTGGTCAACCGCGCCAGGCTGATGCCGACGCGCCAGCAGGTCGAAACCGCGATGGTGCAAGTCGACGAGGCGCGGAGCCGCACGGCCGGGCGCCTCGTCATCGATAGCGTGCTGCCCGATTACTACGCCCGCTACCCGAAGGCCTGTATGGGCGGCTGGGGCGCGCGGCTGATGAATGTCACGCCGTCGGGCCGCGCCTTGCCCTGCCATGCCGCCGAAACGATCGCGGGGCTGAGCTTCGACAATATACGCGAAGCCAGCCTGTCGGAGATCTGGTATCGCGGCGCAGCGTTCAACGCCTTCCGTGGCACGGACTGGATGAAGGAGCCGTGCCGCAGTTGCGCCCGCAAGGAACAGGATTTCGGTGGCTGCCGCTGCCAGGCCATGGCCCTCGCTGGGGATGCGGCCGCGACCGATCCCGCCTGCTCTTTGTCGCCGCTGCATAAGGGAATGGTTGCGCTGGCGGAAGCCGAGGCGGCCTCCGGGCGCAGCGACTTCATCTACCGGGGCTATCAGGGCGTTTGACGAAAGCCGGCTTCTGGTCCGGAGTAACTTGCCTCCCTCTGAATCGCGCTTAAGGCGCCGGCACGAAAGCGCTGGGCGGAATATGGCCGGGCGCGACATAGGCGTGATGCAGCGCATCCAGCATCGCCCAGAGTACGTCGCATTTGAATTCCAGCGCCGCGATCACTGCCCGTTGCTCCGCCGGCGTGCGGGCGTGGGCCGTGACATAGGCGAGAGCGGTTTCAACGTCGCGCCGTGCCTGCTCCGGGCGGGCGGTGAAATAGCTCAGGCTCTCCGGACTGACGAAGTCGTAATGCGCCAGCATGCCTTCGACGCGATGGCGTATGACCTTCGGCGAGAACAGTTCGGTCAGGGAGGACGCGACCGCTTCAAGCAGTGGGCGCTCGCGCACGAAATTGACATAGGCCTCGACCGCAAAGCGGGTCGCCGGCAGCACGCCGCGATGGGCCTGCACATCCGCGCGCGCCAGCCCCAGGCTTTCGCAGAGCCGGAGCCAGCGCTCGATCCCGCCCTCACCATCATGGTCGCCGTCATGGTCGACGAGGCGCTGGCGCCAGGCCCGCCGGAGCGCGGGATCGTTGGTTCGGGCGATCAGATAGGCATCCTTCACCGGGATATGGGCCTGGTAGGTGAAGCGGTTGAGGGCCCAGGCCTGGACCTCGCCCTTGCTGCACTGGCCGGAGTGGAGCCGCGCATGAAAGGGATGCTTGTCGTGATAGCGCGCCTCGCCAACCTTCCGCAGGCGCCGTTCCAGCTCCTCGGGCGATAGCAAAGCGCTCACAGCGTCATCTCCATGCCGTCATGGGCCACCGCGACACCGGCCGTTTCGATCATCAGACGCTCTGGCGATGCTGCGATCAACGCCGGATTGGTGTTGTTGAGGTGGATATAGACTTTTCGCTCGACTCGGAGCCCGGCGAGCCAGGCGAGCGAACCGCCGTCACCGGCGATCGGCATGTGTCCCATGCGGCGGCCGGTCTTTTGGCCGACGCCGGCCCGGATCATCTCGTCATCGCTGAACAAGGTGCCGTCGAAGAACAACAGGTCCGCGCCGTCCACCCTGGCGCGCAGATCGTCGGACAGGGCAGCGCAGCCCGGGATGTAGACGATCGATCGCCCGCCACCGCTGATCCGGACGCCCGCCGTTTCCCCGGCATCGGATTCGAGCTTTGGATCCTTGTCCTCGAGATAGAGCGGCGCCTTGCCGGGAACTGGAAAGAGCTCTGTCGTCAGTCCGCCGGCCAGCGCGATTGGCGCAGAGGCGCTCGCGGCCACCCGACGTGCCGGCACTGCGGCGAAGATCGGATTGGCGGCGATCGCGTCGAGGACCGGCGGCAGCGCCACCAGATCGAACGGATGCCGCTCGCGCAGGCTGAGCAGCCCAGTGACATGGTCGATCTCGGCGCTGCTCAGGATGACCGCGCCGATCGGCGAATGCCGCTCACCACGCGGCCACAGGGCCGGCGTCGCGCGGATCTGGCTGCCGAGATCGGGCGACGCGTTCAGCACGGTCCAGCTCTCGCCGTCAAGGCTCACTGCGAGGCTCGCCTGCGTCCGCCAGGGCGCGCGCGGATCCCTGCTCCAGGCGAGCGCACAGACCCGGCATCGGCAGTTCCACTGCGGAAAACCTCCACCAGCCGCCGCGCCGAGAACGATGGCCTTCACCGCCGCGCCTCAGATCGCCGTTTTCTCGTAAGCGCACCGAACGAGCGCCTCCCTTTCCGGCGCCCTCTCACGCATTCGACCCAGGGCATGCCCCGCTCCTTCGATTGTGCTGAGAACTGTTGAGCGCCACCATCCGTCCGTCCGGCCGCATGCAGCCTACGGTATCGCCCACATGCCGGCCAAGGACCTTTCGACGATGCATTTTTGCTCGCTAAGAAGGCAACGGTAGAAAGAGAGCATCCCATGTGCAGAAGCTGGCCATGAGGATGAATGTCCGCTTCTCGGCGTACGTCCAGTGGCTGCTCTTGGCGCTCAGCTGGCAGGCTCGTGGCGGCGCAGGCCATTGAGAATGACATTGGTCATCGCTGTCGCAGCCGCGACCGGGTCCCGTTCGGCGATGGCGTCCACGATCTGCTCATGGGCTGCGACGGTGGCGCGATAATCGTCGGAATCCCTGGGTGCGCTAAGCTGGAACGACGCTCGCAGCGCCGCTGCAATCACGGCGCCGATCGAGCGCATGAAGGGGTTGCCGGCGGCGTTGGCAATCGCGATGTGCAAGCTGAGATCGGCCTCGGCAAAGTCCGCCGTTTGTCGAGCGGCCTCGGCACGCATCTGCTCGATCGCGGAGCGCATCAATGCGAGGTCGGCCTCCGTCCTGCGCTCGGCGGCGAGCGCAGCGGTGCGCGGTTCGATCGCGAGCCGAATCTCGGCGAGGTCGGTCAGGAAACTTTTGTCGATGCCAGCGTCGAGGTGCCAGGCCAGCACGTCGGGGTCGAACATATTCCAGGCAGCGCGCGGTCGGACCACCGTTCCGACACGTGCCTTGGTACTCAGGAGTCCTTTGGCGACGAGGGTCTTCACCGCCTCGCGCAGCACTGGACGCGAGACGCCGAAGGTGAGGGTCAGCTCGGCGTCGCCAGGCAGCTTCGTCCCCTCGGAATAACGGCCGACGATGATATCGATCCCGATGCTGCGCGCTATCTCCGCATGGTTCGAATGGGACCGGCGCGCCCTAATGATGATCAGGGGGGAGATCATCGCGCTCCGGCTCCGGACGCGCGCGGGCGTCGGCGGCGCGCCACAAGCAGCATCAGCTGTTGCAGGGCGATGAAGCAGAAGAGCAAGAGGCCTGTCGCGATCTTGGCCCACCAGCTCGAGAGCATGCCGTCGAAGCTGATGTAGGTCTGGATCAGACCCTGGATCAGCACACCGATGAACGTGCCGAAGATGAAGCCGTGGCCGCCGGACAGAAGCGTGCCGCCGATGACGGCCGCGCCGATGGCGTCGAGCTCGACCCCGACGGCCGAGAGCGAGTAGCCGCTCGAAGTGTAGAGCGAAAAAACGATGCCGGAGATGCCGGCCAGCACGCTGGAAAGGGTATAGATCAGCACAGTCGTGCGCCCGACTTCGATGCCCATCAGCGCAGCCGCGCTGCGGCTGCCGCCGAGCGCATAGACATTGGCGCCGAAGCGCGTGAAGTGCAGCAGCACGGCGCACAGCGCCACCACGGCCAGCATGATCATGGCGGGCACGGTCAACCTGAAGCCGCCAGGCAGCAGGAGCGCATGTTCGGCGAGCTCGCCGTAGAAGGGCGCCGTGATCGGGATCGACTCGGTCGAGAGCAGGAAGCTCGCGCCCCGGGCCAGAAACATGCCTGCCAGCGTCACGATGAAGGCGGGCAGTTCGAAATACTGGATCGCCGCGCCCATCAGTGCGCCGAACAGCGCGCAGAGCAGCAGGACGACGACGAAGGCGGTCAGCGGCGGCATGCCGGCCCGCTCGATGGCGAGCGCGAGGAAGACAGTCGTGAACCCGATCACCGAGCCGACCGAGAGGTCGATGCCGCCGGAAATGATGACGAAGGTCATGCCTACCGCGACGATGCCGAGGAAGGCGTTGTCGGTGAGCAGGTTCATCACCACCCGCGGCGAGGCGAAATTCGGATAGATCAGCGAGCAGATCGCGAAGCCGACGCCGAATACGACCGTCGTCGCGAGCACGGGCATGAAACGGTTCACGGGCGCCGCCTCCGCAGCAGGAGGCCGAGGCCGGCGAGCCGCGGCGACTGCGCGAGCAGCACGGCCAGCACCACGATTGCCTTGACGATGAGATTCATCTCCGGTGGGAAGCCCGACAACAGAATGCCGGTGTTCATTGCCTGGATGATGAGGGCGCCCAGCACCGCCAGGACCAGGCTGAAGCGGCCGCCGAGAAGCGAGGTGCCGCCGATCACCACCGCGAGGATGGCGTCGAGCTCCAGCCAGAGCCCGGCATTGTTGGCGTCCGCTCCCATGATGTCGGCGGCGGCGACGATTCCCGCAAGCGCGGCGCAGAGCCCGCACCAAGCATAGACAGCGATGGTGATGACACGGGTGCCAACGCCAGCCAGCGCGCTCGCCCGGCTATTGCCGCCGGTCGCCTCGATCAGCAGTCCGAGCGCGGAACCGCGCACGACGAGCAGCGTCAGCACCAGCATGGCGAGTGTCAGCACGATCGGAGTCGGCAAGCCCAGCAGCGAGCCACTGCCGAGCCAGGCCAGATCGGTGTTGGCGAAGGTCACGATGCGCCCCTCGGTGATGAGCTGCGCGACTCCTCGCCCGGCCACCATCAGAATGAGCGTCGCCACGATCGGCTGCATGCCGAGCAGCGCGACGAGCACGCCGTTCCACAGCCCGCACATGAGGCCGGCGCCCAGCGCGCAAACGAGGACGAATCCCAGGGCATGGCTGTCCGCCAGGCTCGCCGCGATAGCGCCGGCGATCGCCATGACAGCGCCGACTGAAAGGTCGATGCCCCGCATGGCGATGATCGGCGCCATGCCGAGCGCCAGCAGGGCGACCGGCGCGCCCCGGTTGAACACATCGACGAGACTGCCGAAAAGTCGGCCGTCCTGTACCCGCAGCTCGAGGAAATGCGGCGAGAGGAAGCTGTTGATCGCAAAGATGATGATCAGCGCGACGATCTGCGGCATCCCAAGCCGCGGCAAGACAAACGACACGGCCTTGCGCGGCATCAGACGGCCTTCGCAGCTTCGGCGGCGATCACCGCCAGGATGGTCGGCACACTCACCGCCTCGCCCTCCAGCCGCGCGACATGGGCCCGGTCGCGGAGCACCACGATCTCGTCGGCGTAGGTGACGATCTCCTCCAACTCGGACGAGGCGACGAGCAGGGCCATGCCTTCGGCGCAGAGCGCGCGGATGAGCTGGATGATCTCGGCATGGGCGCCGACGTCGATGCCGCGCGTCGGCTCGTCGAGGATGAGGATGGCAGGCTTCGTCGCAAGCCAGCGCGCCAGCAGGGCCTTCTGCTGGTTGCCACCGGAGAGCAGGCCGATCGGCCGTTCCGGGTCGGGGGGGCGGATGTCGAGCAGCCGGATCAGGCGACCGGCGATCTCGTCCTGCTCGCGGCGCGAGAGCGGACGCAGCACGCCGCGTCTGGCCTGCAGGGCGAGCACGATGTTCTCGCGCACGGTCAGCTCGGCGACGATGCCTTCGGTCTTGCGCTCCTCCGGACAGTAGCCGAAGCCGAGCCGCATCGCCTGGCGCGGCGAATGGAGCGTGACCTGCTGCCCTCGGGCGGTCACGCTGCCGCTGTCGGCGCGCTCGGCGCCAAAGACGAGACGGGCGGTCTCGGTGCGACCGGAGCCCAGCAGGCCGGCGAGTCCGACGACATGGCCGGCCCGCAAGGCCAGATCGAAAGGCTCGACATAGCCGGCCTTGCCGAAACCGCGGAAGACTGCGACCGGTTCGCTCTCGCGCGGTGCCGATACCGGACGCGCTGCCGTCGCCTCGCGCAACTCGCGCCCGAGCATCATCCGGACGAGCTCCATGCGCGGCAGTTCCGCGGTGGCGGCCGAGGCCGCGAGCCTGCCATTGCGCAGCACGGTGATCCGGTCGCAGATCGCATAGACCTGGTCCAGGAAATGGGTCACGAAGACGATGCCGATGCCGCGCGCGGCGAGCTGGCGCATCACCGCGAACAGGATCGTGACCTCATGCGCGTCGAGGCTCGCCGTCGGCTCGTCGAGGATGAGGACGCGCGCCGAGAGATCGACCGCACGCGCAATGGCGACGATATGCTGGATCGCGACCGAATAGCTCTCCAGCGGCACGGCGACGTCGATGTCGAGGTCGAATTCGGCGAGCAGTGTCCGCGCCCGGCGGCGCATCTCGCTTTCGCGGACCAGACCGAAGCGTGTCGGCTGACGACCCAGGAAGAGATTCTGCGCCACCGACAGGTTCGGCGCGAGATTGACCTCCTGGTAGACTGTGGCGATACCCGCCTTCGTCGCCTCGCCGGTCGAACGGGGAGCAATCTCCACGCCGTCGAGTTGCATCGTGCCGGCGTCGCGCGCGACGACGCCGGTCATCGTCTTGATCAGCGTAGACTTTCCCGCGCCGTTCTCGCCCAGCAAGGCATGGATTTCGCCGCTCTGCAGCGTGAAGTCGACGCCATCCAGCGCGTTGACGCCAGCGAACGACTTGGAGAAGCCACGCAGCGCCAGCAGTGGAACGGTCTCAGGCGGGGTCATGCGACCTCTGGATGTGTGTCGCGCGGGGGCGGGCGCCGCTCGCGGCAGCGCCCGCAGCGAGCCTCGGTCAGTAGCCGAGGTCCTTCTTGCTCTCATAGACCGCCTGCGGATTGTCGGCGCCGGTGTAGAGCTTCGACGCCGTCTGGATCCATTTCGGCGGGGTCGTGCCCTTGGCCTTGTAGGCGATGATGGCGTCGAAGGCCGGACCAGCCATGTCCGGGGTCAGTTCGACGGTGGCGTTAGCCTCACCGGCCGCCATGGCCTTGAAGATGTCGGGCACCGCGTCGATCGAGACGGTCAGGACATCGGAGCCCGGCTTCAAGCCCGCTTCCTTCATCGCCTGGATGGCGCCAACCATCATGTCGTCATTATGGGCATAGACTGCGCAGATCGACTTGCCGCCGCCATCGGCCTTGATGAAGCTCTCCATCACTTCCTTGCCCTTGGCTCGGGTGAAATCCCCGGTCTGGCTGCGCACGATCTTCAGGTTGGCATGCCCTGCGATGCCCTGCTCGAAGCCCTTCTTGCGGTTGGCTGCGACGCTGGCGCCGACCGTGCCTTGCAGTTCGACGACGTTGCAGGACTTGGAGCCCACGGCCTTGACCAGCCACTCGCCGGCGACCTTGCCTTCATGGACGCTGTCGGAGGTGACTGCGGTCAGATAGAGGTCTTTCCCGGACGGATCGATGTCGCGGTCGAGCAGCACGACCGGAATCTTGGCCTCCTTGGCCTCCCTCAGCACGGCGTTCCATCCGGTGGCGACGACCGGCGCGAGGAAGATGGCGTCGACGCCCTGGGCAATGAAGGAACGGATCGCTCTGATCTGGTTCTCCTGCTTCTGCTGGGCATCGGCGATCTTGAAGTTGATGTTGCGCTTCTTGGCCTCCGCCTTCGACACTGTTGTTTCGGCGGCGCGCCAACCGGATTCGGAGCCGATCTGGGAAAACCCGATCGTCAACTCCTTGGCGCCTGCACCCGAGCAAACGAGCGCACCGCAGATCACGACCGCGGCATTCAAAGCCTTGAAATTCATGGGCGTTTCTCCGTTTCGTAAGTCGCTGCGCGCTTCTGGGAGCGCCTGTTGCGGCTGGACCATGCCATAGCCTCCCGGCGCTGAATAGTCATATTGTTTGACTTATTGTGACCGATGAGCTTTCACGTGAGAGCTGTCGAGCATCAATTCATGAGGGATCGCTCCCGCCGCTGCGACCTTGGCAAAAATCCGCTGCCAGACACCGCGTCTCGCCCAGCGCGTGTAACGATTGTAGATCGTCTTCGCTGGTCCGTAGTCGCGTGGCACGTCGCGCCAGCGCGCTCCTGTCTTGAGGATGCGGAGGATGCCGCTGATCACACGCCGGTCGTCGACGCGCGGTCGACCGGCGGGTTGCGAGGCAGATGCGGTTCAAGACGCGCCCAGGCATCGTCCGATAGCCAGTAGAGATCAAGCATGGCGTTCTCCATGCCCCCGTGACCCACGCCCGCAGCGAATCTCCCAATCTTGACAATTGTTTGGTTGGGTACCCTACCTAGCCGACCTCGACGAGCGCTTTGACGACGCCAGCAGTGGGGTCGGTCAGGCCCCGGAATGCCTGAGGCAGTTCGGCGAGCTGCAGGCGATGGGTGATCAGAGCGTCGGGCACTTTGCCGGCGCGCAATGCTGCCATCACGCGTTCAAAATCCTCGATTGTAGCGTTGCGGCTGCCGAGCAGCGTGGTTTCGCGCTTGTGGAATTCCGGATCGGAGAAGCTGATATCGCTCGCTACGATCGAGACCAGAACATAGTTGCCGCCATGGGCGACAAAGCCGAAGCCGCGCTCGATGGCCTTGGGATTGCCGGTGGCGTCGAAGACGGTGTCGAAGAAGTCGCCGTCGGTGAGGCGCGAGAGCCCATCCACGTCACCTTCGCCGACCTCGACGGTGGATGCGACGCCGAGATGCGCGCGGGCAAAGGCGAGCCGGTCGGTGCGGCCGTCGAGCAGCACCACCTCTGCCCCTTCGAGTTGAGCGAAGATCGCGACCGCCAGCCCGATCGGGCCGGCGCCGGCGATCAGCACCCGGTCGCCCGCTCCGGTGCCGGCGCGCGCGACCGCATGGGCGCCGATCGCCAGGAACTCGACCATGGCCGCCTGGTCGACGCTCAATCCCTCGGCCTTCAGCACGAAAGCCTCCGGAAGGCACAGATATTCGGCCATGCCGCCGTCCCGGTGGACGCCGAGCACGCCGATCCTGCGGCAGCAATTGGTCTTGCCCTTGCGGCAGGCGTTGCATGTCCCGCAGGAGATGTAGGGGATGACGGAGACGAGATCGCCGGGCTTCAGGCGGCTTCCCGCCGGCGCCTCCTCGACCGTGGCGGCCAGCTCGTGCCCCATCACGCGCGGATAGGACAGATAGGGCTGGTTGCCCGTGAAAATGTGCAGATCGGTGCCGCAGATGCCGATACGGCGCAGCCGCAACAGCACCTCGTCCGCGCCGCGGATCGGCTTGTCGCGTTGGACGGCGGAGAGCGTGCCGGGCTGGTCGCAGATGATGGTCAGCATGGGGGAGCCTGATCAGGAGAGGGAATGCAGGTGTCGGTGACCTGCAAGCTACGGTGTTCCATCGTCCGGGCATGGGGCGGCTTCCCCATGCCCGGACAACGCAGGCTGGGCGCTCAGTAGAGCACGTTCCTGGCTTCGGGCTTGTCGATATTGTCCTTGGTGACCAGGACGACACCGGTATCGACGAGCTTGTCGACCTTCTCCTTCTTCAGGAGCTTCGAGACCGTCTTCACGCCCAGCTCGCCCATCTGGAAGGAGCCTTGCACGGCGATCGCCGTCAGCGTGCCGTCCTTGACGAATTCCTGCAGGTCCTGATTGCCGTCGAAGCCGACGGCGACGACCTTGCCCGATTTGCCGGCCTGCTTGATGGCGCGGCCCATGCCGATCGCCGTCGGCTCGTTGGCACCGAAGATGCCCTTGAGATCGGCATTGGCGGCGAGGGCGTCGGTGGTCTGGTTGAGCGCCGTCGCCATCTGCGATTGCGAATAGAACGGGCCGACGATCTGCAGCTTCGAGTGGGCCTTGATGTAGTCGGTGAAGCCGCCGACGCGGCCGATCTCCGAGCCGGCGCCCGCGACATAGGACATGATCGCGATCTTGCCGTCGCTGCCGACCTTGTCGATCAGCGCCTTGGCGGCGAGCTCGCCGGCCTTGCGGTTATCGGTGGCGAGGAAGGACTGGTAGTACTGCTCCGCCCCCTTGCCGAGCAGGGAGTCGACGATCACGACGGGAATGCGCGCCTCCCAGGCCTTCTTGACCGCGGGGACGAGCGCGTCCGGGTCGGACGGAGCCAATACGATGGCGGCGACGCCGCGATTGACCGCGTTCTCGACCATGTTCACCTGGTCGGCGATGGCGGATTCGGCGGCCGGGCCCTGGAAGGTCATGGTGTTGCCGGCGCCGACCTCCTTCATGGCCGCATCGGCGCCCTTCTGGACGTTCTGCCAGAAGGTGGAGTTGACGGTCTTGACGATCACGGCGATCTCGCCGGCCTCGGCCGGCAGGGCGGAGAGCGCCATCGCCGAGGCCAGTACTGCAGCTGCAAGCTTGTTCATCGCTCGTTTCCTCCAGATGCGGCGCCGGCTTTCCGGTCGCCTGTCGAGGAAGCTCTCTGCTTCCTGTCTCTCGCGGAGAGGGTCCGCGCCCGTCTTCATCGGCGATTGCGCAACTGGTCGATCCAGACGGTCAGCAGGATGACCAGGCCGATGATGATCTGCTGGGTGAAGGCGGAGACGCCGTTCATGTTGAGGCCGTTGCGTAGAATGCCGATGACGAAGGCGCCGATCGCAGTGCCGGAGATGCTGCCGACGCCGCCGATCAGCGACGTGCCGCCGATGACCGCGCTGGCGATGGCGTCGAGTTCGTACATCACGCCCTCATTGGGCTGGGCGGTGACCAGGCGCGACATCAGCACGCAACCGGTGAGCCCCGCGAGCGTGCCGGACAGGACATAGGTGAAGTTGACGGTGCGGGCGACGTCGACGCCCGAGAGTCGGGCGGCATCGACGTTCGAGCCGACCGCATAGATATGCCGGCCGAGGATCGAGCGGTTCAGCATGAAGGAGACGGCGAGCGCGATCGCGACCATCAGGATGACCGGATAGGGGACGCCCGGGAAGACGACGGTCGGAAAGCCGTCTTCGCCGATCGTTACGATGCGGAAGAGCGCGCCGTTGCCGAGGACGCCGAAAGATTCGCCAAGCCCTGAAACGGCGCGCGCACCGGTGAGCTGCAGCGCGACACCGCGCGCGATCAGCATCATGCCCAATGTCGCGATGAAGGGCGGCAGCCGCATCCTGGTGACGAGAATGCCGTTGGCGAAGCCGCAGGCCGATCCGGTCAGGATGCCGATCAGCATGCCGCCCCAGATCGGCAGGCCGAGCTCCTTGACGCAGAGCGCCGCCACCACGCCGGCCAGCGCCAGCACCGAGCCGACCGAGAGGTCGATGCCGCCGGTGATGATCACGCAGGTGGCCCCGATGCCCAGCAGCGCGATCGAGGTGACCTGCAGCGCGACCGTCATGCCGTTGCCGACGGTGAAGAACGCATTGCTCGTCAGCGAGAAGATGGCGACGAGGACGAAGAGGCTGCCCAGCGCGGCGAATTTCTGAATGATGTCCTTCTGCCGGTCGGTCAGGCGCCCGCTCTTTTCGCCAGGAATCGTCGTGACGCTCATGCTCACCTCACCTGTCTGTCCGTCCGAAGCCGGACGCGTAGCGCATGATTTCTTCCTGATCGGTGCCGGCGGTTTCGAGCACGCCAGTGATCCGGCCCTGGTGGAACACGGCCACGCGGTCGGTCATGCCGAGGATCTCGGGCAGCTCCGAACTGATCAGGATCACGCCGATGCCCTGGGCGGCGAGTTCGTCCATGATCCGGTAGATCGCGAACTTGGCGCCGACATCGATGCCGCGCGTCGGCTCGTCGAAGAACAGCAGCCGCGACTGGCGGAAGAGCCATTTGCCGATGATGATCTTCTGCTGGTTGCCGCCGGACAGGAGCCGGACCGGCTGCTTCATCGACGGCGTCTTGACCTTCAGTAGGTCGATATAGCGCCGGGCGGCCTCGCCATGCCTCGCGAAATCGATGAGGCCGAACCGGTTCGACACTGCTTCCATATTGGCGAGCGTCAGGTTGGCGTCGACCGGCATCTTGAGCGCGAGGCCCTGCCCCTTGCGGTCCTCGGAAAGGTAGGCGATGCCGGCCGCGATGGCGTCACGCGGCGAACCGATCGCAAGCTCGCGGCCCTCCAGGATGATCTGACCGGCGTCCGGCGTCTCGGCCCCGAAGATGGCGCGCGCGACCTCCGTGCGGCCGGCTCCCATCAGTCCGGCGAAACCCAGGATTTCCCCTCGGCGCAAGTCGAAGCTCACATCCGAGAACACGCCTTTGCGGGCGAGCCCCCTGACCGAGAGGATCACCTCGTCCGTCGGCAGCGACGTCCGCTCGGGAAATTTCTCGTCGAGCGGGCGCCCGACCATGCGTGCCACGATCTCGTCGATGCTGGTGGCGGCGAAGTCACCGGTCGCGACATGGCGGCCGTCACGCAGAGTGGTCACGCGGTCGACGATCTCGGCCATCTCGTCGAGGCGATGCGAGATGTAGACGATGCCGACGCCTGCGACTTTCAGATCGCGGATTACGTCGAACAGGAGCTGCGTCTCCTGCTCGGTGAGCGAGGAGGTCGGCTCGTCCATGATCAGCACTTCGGCCTCGAGCGACAGCGCCTTGGCGATCTCGACCATCTGGCACTGCGCGACGGAGAGCCCGCGCACCAGGCGGTCGGGGTCGATCGCGACGCTGAGGCGGTCGAGGCAACGCTTCGCATCGGCCTTGAGCCTCTTGCGGTCGACGAGGAAACCGCGACGCGGCTCGCGCGCGAGATAGATGTTTTCCGCCACCGACAGATGCGGGACTAGGTTCAGTTCCTGATGGATGATCGCGATCCCGGCGGCTTCAGCTTCGAGCGGCGAGGAAAAGCGGCGTTCGACACCCTTGTAGGTCATGCGGCCGTCATTGGGAGCGTAGATGCCGCTGATGATCTTCATCAGCGTCGACTTGCCCGCGCCGTTCTCGCCGCAGACTGCGTGCACCTCGCCGCGGCGCAGGTCGAAGCTGACGCCGCTGAGCGCTTTCACGCCTGGAAATTCCTTGGAGATGCCGGTCAGAACCAGCAGCGGCTCGCTCGCCGGCCGGTGCTGCCGATGCGAGCCGAGCGCGCGCGCATCGGCAATCTGGCCGTCCTGCATGCTCTCCTCCGCCATCGCTCGCGACGGCGGCCCTCCCGTGGTCTTGTTATCGCGGTCGACGATAGCACTGCCGATAAATTGGTAAAGCCAATTCTCGAGAGGAGGTTCGGAGGCGGTTTAAGACGCGCTAAAGCATGTTACATTTTCGAGTTTTGAAGCATTTGTGGCATTGCTTCGGGCAATCTGGTAAGGCCAATATTGGGGAGGAGTGAGATGACGTCCGTTCGACCGGCCGAGCGCCGGCTCTATCAGCAGGTCGCGGACCAGATCCGGACCCTGATCCAGAGCGGCGCTTTCGCATGCGGTGATCGCCTGCCGGCCGAGCGGGAGCTCGCGCTGCAACTGGGTGTTTCGCGGCCTTCTCTGCGCGAGGCGCTGATCGCGCTGGAGATCGAGGGCGCGGTCGAGATCCGGATGGGCTCGGGCATCTATGTCGTGTCGGCGGCGAAGACGCGCTCCCGCTTCACCGCGATCGGTGAGAGCCCGGTCGAACTAATGCAGGCTCGAGCTGTTGTGGAGGGAGCGGTCACGCTGCTGGCGGCACCGCAGATCACGCCGGAGGTCCTCGCGTCGCTGCGCCGGACGCTGGAGGGCATGCGCGCCGAGATCGAGGAGGGGCGCACGCCGACCGATCATGACCGCGAGTTCCACATGACCATCGCCGAACAGTCCGGCAACCATGTGCTGGCGCGCATCGTCGGCGACCTGTTTGACGAACGGCACAGCCCGATCTCGTCGCAATTCCGCAGCCGCTTCGAAACCCGCGAAACCTGGCGTCTCGCGGTCGCAGAGCACGAAGCCATTCTGGGGGCTCTCGAAGCGCGCGACGCCTTGCTAGCGCAGGCGATGATGCATGCGCATCTCGAGCAGTCGAAGCGCCGGTGGTT
The DNA here is from genome assembly GCF_004123845.1 of Allobosea sp. Tri-44. GTDB lineage: Bacteria > Pseudomonadota > Alphaproteobacteria > Rhizobiales > Beijerinckiaceae > Allobosea. The sequence continues at coordinate 276,873 of NZ_NBDP01000003.1, forward strand.
GGAAAGCGATCCGCGCTGACCGGTGCGAGCCGTGGGAGCGCTAGCCAAAGCGTCGAACCTTGCCAACTGGCGTACTGAGCGCGAGAAATCCGACCGGATGTCGACGATCCCGATCTCCGCATTCGGACACCATGCCAATGTCCGGTTCTGGCGACGTGAACTGACAATCGCGGGCGCGAAGCCACCCCGCCTATGTGCACGCTATTCCACGCTAGAATTCTCCCGCGCTCTGAAGCGGCTTTATTTCATCCCGCAAGTGGTGTGTTCTGACCGTGTCAGATCAGGCCCAGCCCCTTGAAGCTGGCCTGGCCGTCGCGGCCGACGATGATGTGGTCGTGGATGGTGATGCCCAAAGGCTTGGCGATATCAACCAGTTCGCGCGTCATCCTCATGTCGGCGCCGGACGGGGTCGGGTCGCCGGAGGGATGGTTGTGGACCAGTCTACACTAAGCTGAATTCCTGTTATGTTTCAAATTTCTGCTTCAAATTCGAAATCAATAGGGGGCGCTAAGTGGTATATGTAGAGTACGACTACTCGTGATAAATAATCATCGATCATGCTTAAGCTTGTATGATTCTTCCCAATCCCGCTTTGTTACCGATTCCGTATCGTGAATTCGTCATATCGCATCACCGATGGTTTGAACAGCCAGCCATTGTGATCCACCTCAACCTGCGGGAGCGTGGTCCTCCAACGACAAAGACCGGGAGGGTCTGCAAACTACCAGATTGGATTTGTCCCAACGATCGAGCTTGCTGACGGGATAGAGGACCGCCTTGCCGATCTTGATGAAGGACGGACCGATGCGCATCGCTCGCCAGTTCCGCAACGTCCCTTCGCTGACCTGGCCACGGTAGCGTGCAACAACTTCCTCGAGCGTAAGATACGCAGGGGTCGACACGAGCTCTCCTGAGGCCAAGCAATGATGCAGCAGCCTGTTGCACGATTGGATGAGCCTTTGGGAGAGCGCCGAGTGCGTAGCGAACCCACACTGGAGCCTCCCGCACGATGCGCAGGAGGGCAGGGCAGGCGGCGCAGTTCGATGGCTGGCCGCAGACGTCTCGTCGTGGCCCTTTCCGGACGCTCACTGGGTCTGCTTCCGGGCGGACCGGCTTCGGGCGCGCCTCCAGCCGACAGAGGACGATCCCGGCCCTCTGGGACGCCGTCGGATCGATCGTCGATCTCTTCACGCCAACCGAATGCGACAACTTCTTCAAAGCCGCTGGATATGAACCCGATTAAACCGGAAATGCTCTAGCTGCGCGTACCCCCGTTCGCGGTACCTGGATCGGCCTTTTATTTCAGGATGAGCGCTATGCTGATCAAGACGATGGCCATGCCAGCCAGCGAGAGGGGCGCTGGAACCTCGCCCAGGATCAGCCAGCCGAGGAGAATTCCGATCACCGGATTTACATAGGCGAATGTCGAGGCAACGGCCGGGCTAAAACTGCGCACGACGTGAATGAAGGAGATCAGCGCGATGACCGAAGCGAACAGGATCAGGAATGCGAAGGCGCCGAGTTGGCCGTGGCTGGGTGCGTGGGGCAGCGGAGCTCCTTCAACCAGCACTGGCAGGGTCAAGGCCAGCGCCGCGGCACCTATCTGATACGTGGCCGTCCAGGCGGGCGGGCTGCGCCCGATCAGCGGGTGTTGCAGCATGGTGCCCGTTGCCCAGGCCAGTCCGGCCCCGCCCAGCAGAACAACGGTCATGAGCGCATGCTCGGGCTCCACGATGACGGCATCAGGTACGAGCAATGCCGGAGCCATGACGAGCCCAAGACCACCGAGGCCGACCGCGAGCCCGACCAGAACGTCTGGTCGCGGTTTCGAGCGGCGGGCTGCGACGTCCAGCAACGCGCTCCAGAGCGGTATGGCGCCCAGGGCCATGACGACGAAGCTCGAGGCCGCATATTGCGAAGCCATGGCGGCAAGCCCGTTGCCGCCGACCCACATTAGGATGCCCGACAGAGCGCATAATCCCAGATCGCGTCGGCACAGGCGCGGCGGTGGGCCGGAGATGACGGCGCTGATCGCCGCCAGCAAGATGGCCGCGGCCCAGAGGCGCGCCGTCTGCAACTGCAGAACCGTGACCGCAGCGGGGCCGCTGAGGCAGATCTTGACCGCGAAATAGGCCGCTCCCCAGACGAGGTAGATGACGAGCAGATGGCCGTAGGACACGAGCGACGGAGACGGAGATGAGGTGGCGATGGCCGCCTCGCGGGTATTCATGATGGCGATGCCTATCAGTGGGCGACACACCGGCCGATTTCGTCAGCCGGTGTGATCTACGGGCTCAAAGCGCAGCGACGACCGCGATTTCGACGATGAATTGCGGGGCGGCCAGCTTCGCTTCCACGCAGGCGCGCGCGGGCGCAGCGCCCGGCGCGACCCAGCCGTCCCATACCGAGTTCATCTCGGCGAAGGAGGCGATGTCGGCCAGCCAGATCATCGCGGAGACCAGCTTGTCCCGACCGCTTCCGGCCTCGGCCAGCAGGGCATCGATCCGGGCGAGAATGTCGCGGGTCTGTTCGGCGACGGAGGTGCCGGGCGCCCCCAGCGCGACCTGTCCGGCCAGATGGACGCTGCCGACATGGATGACCGCCTGGCTCATGCGAGGGCCGGGCTGGATTCGCAAAGGGAGGGTCATGGAAAAGGGCCTTTCATTGGCGGGCTGGTCTTGGAATTGGCGAGCGGGCAGCCGTCGCGACCGCCCGCTCGATCAGGCGATGCCGCGCTCGAACAGGCGCCCGGCTTCCGGCATGGCATCCTCGATGCCGGCAAGGCGCAGACTGTGCCAGGCCATCGCATGGTTGCTCGAGGTCACTGGGATGCCGATGCGGGCCTCCAGCCGGGGCACTGCCTCGGCGACGCGCAGGCTGGTGCAGGAGACGAAGATCGCCTCGATGCCGGGCTGCGCCGCGAGCCTTTCCGCCGCCGCCTCGATCGATGCGACCGAGATCAGCGCCGCTTCGCGGTCGTCCGGCCGGTCGAAGGTGGCATAGGCCGGGACGCCGATGTCGCGCGATTGGAAGTAGCGGGCGAGATCGGCGTTGATCGCAGGGGAATAGGGCGTGAGCAGGCCGATGCGTCCGACATCAAGCGTCGTGAAGGCGGCGAGCGCGCCGGTCACGGGCGTGGTGCAGGCGACGCCGGGGCGAGCCTTGCGGATCTCGTCGAAGACATAGTCCTCGCCGAGCGTCATCGTTGCCGAGGTGCAGCCGAAGGCGACGACGTCGAGCGGAAGACCGGGCAGGATCAACTCGGTGCAGGGCGTGATGCGCGGGCCGATGGCGCGCAGCGTTTCAGGCGTGATGTCGGCATCGTTGAACAGCCGCGCCTCGTAGAAGGCGATGCCCGGCGCGCGAATGAGGGAACGGTATTCGTGCTCCAGCGTCTGGTCGGTGGCGAGCACCACGAGACCGATCGCGGCACGCGAGCCGAGCGGCGCATCGAGCATGGAGGCCATCACGCCGAGATCGAGAGGCTCGGCGGATGGAGAGGATGCAGCGACTGCGGACATGAGCGGTCCTTTCGCGTTCAGGCGGCCAGCAGGCCGTCCATCGGGATGGCGGGGGCGCGGCCGGCGATCAGGTCGGCCGTGATGCGGGCCGAGCCATGCGACATGGTCCAGCCGATATGGCCGTGGCCGGTGTTGAGGAAGAGGTTGGCGTAGCGTCGGCGGCCGAAGAAGGGCAGGTTGGTCGGCGTCATTGGCCTTAAGCCCGCCCACATTTCGGCGCGATCGTAATCGGCGCCCTCGGGGTAGAGTTCCTGCGTGACACGCTTCATGAAAGCGAAGTCGGCCGGCTCGTGGCTCTTGTCATAGCCGGCGAACTCGGCTGTGGCAGTAACGCGGATGCGGTCTCCGAAGCGCGAGATCGCCACCAGATTGTGTTCGTCGACGCAGGCCAGGCTAGGCGGCTGCGGCCGGTTGCCGATGGGGATCGTCAGGGAATAGCCCTTGATGGGGTAGATCGGCAGTGAAACGCCGATGCGGCGCGCGAGGCCTGCGCTTTGCGAGCCGAGCGCCAGCACATAGGCATCGCCCTTGACCGTGCCCTTGTCGGTGACGACCTGCGTGATGTTCGCGCCAGCCGTTTCGATTTCGGTGATCGTCGTACCGGTCCGGATCTCGCCGCCTCGCGCCGTCACGATCGTGGCGAGCGCCCGGGTGAACAGGGCTGAGTCGCCGGTCTCGTCGGTCGGGCAATGGATCGCGCCGGCAATCTTGTCGCCCATGCCGGCGAGCGCGGGGTCGAGTGCGACCACGCCGGTGCGGTCGAGAACCTCGATGATCTGCCCGTCGGATTCCAGCAGTTTCATCTGCTGCACCCCGCGGTCGAGCGCTTCCTGGCTTCGGTGAAAATAGAGGATACCGCGATCGTTGCGGTCATAGGCGATCGTCTCTTGCCCGATCACCTCTTGGAGGACCGCCTGGGAATAAGCCGCGAGCCTGTGCTTGAGCAGCGTGTTGCGCTTCGCCTTGGTCTGGGTGCACTCCATCAGGAAGGCCCAGGACCAGTTATACAGGTCCGGATCGGTCGAAAGCCTGAAGCGCAGTGCCTGATCCTTGAGGAACAGCGACTTGAGCAGGATCATCGGCGCCTTGGGCGAGGACCAGACGAAAGAGTGGCCGGGCGCGATCATGCCGGCATTGCCCCAGCTCGTCTCCGCCGCGACCTGCGGATTGCGTTCGATCAGCACGACCTCATGGCCGTCCTTCTGGAGCTGATAGGCCGTCGTCACCCCGACGACGCCGCCTCCCAGCACGATGATACGCTTTGCCATGTTCTCTCCTCCCCGATGGTTCTCGTTGCCTGGCGGGCTCAATGCGCGCCGAGATAGAGGCCGGCGAGCTCGGGATTATCGAGCAACTCCGATGCGCGCTGCTCGATGGCGACACGGCCCAGCGACAGCACATAGGCGCGCTCGGAGACCGCCAGCGCCTGTGCCGCATTCTGCTCGACCATGAGGATCGTCATGCCGGTGCGGTCGCGGATGCGCACGATCTCGTCGAAGACTTCGTCCATCATCACCGGCGAGAGGCCGGCTGAGGGCTCGTCGAGCAGCAGTACGGCCGGGTCGGCGATCAGGGCGCGCGCGATCGACAGGAGCTGGCGTTCGCCCCCCGACAGCGCCGAGGCGCGCCGGTCCCGCTTGTTGGCCAGCGACGGATAGCTCTTCATCAGCGCGGCGAAGCGCTGCCGACGCTCGGTTGCGACCAGGAAACGGGCGCCGAGCAGGATGTTGTCGGCGACGCTGAGCGTGGTGAAGACGTTGTCGGTCTGAGGCACGAAGCCGACATGGTGAGTGCGCACGCGTCGGTGGACCGGCACGGCGGTCGCATCCTGCGCGTTGATGTAGACGTTTCCAGCGCGCGGCGGCACGAAACCGCCGATCGCCTTGAGCAACGTCGATTTCCCGCAGCCATTGGGGCCGAGGATCGTGACGATCTCGCCAGCCGCCACGCGCAGATCGAGCCCATGCAGGATATCGGGACCATCGCCATAGCCGGCGCGTAGGCCCTCGACCACGATCATGCCGTCGAGCTTGCTCATACCCGCACCTCTGCCGGCACCTTTACCGGCGGTTTCTCAGGCGAAGTGGCCACGCGCCGGGCAGCGGCGCGGCCGAGATAGGCCTCGACCACGCGCGGATGGTCGGCAAGCTCGGCCGGCGGGCAGTCGGCGATCAGTTCGCCGCGGTCGAGCACCACGCAGCGCTGGCAGAGATTGCGCACGAAGGCCATGTCGTGCTCGACGATCAGCAGCGTCACGCCCTGAGCATTGGCCTGCTTGAGCAACGTGACGATGCCTCCGCGCAGGTTCGGATGCACGCCCGCCGTCGGCTCGTCGAGGCAGAGGATGTCGGGCCCGTTGGCGAGGGCGGCGGCAATGGAGAGCAACTTCTTCTGGCCGCCGGAGATGGCACTCGCCGGCTGATCGGCAACGCGTGACAGCAGGAGCTGCTCCAGCAACTCGTCGGTGCGTGCGCTGGCGCGCAGGCTTCTGCCGACTAGCGCCGCGAAGATGCCGGCATCGGAGCGCTCGGCCGCGAGCAGCACTTCGCGGACACTCATGCGCGTCGGCATGCGCGGCAATTGGAAAGTGCGCAGCAGGCCGCGCCGGGCGATCTCGGAGGCTGGAAGAGCGCCGATGGCCTGGTCACCGAGCGCGACCTGACCGGCATCCATGGCGATGAAACCGGTGAGCACGTTCAGCAGCGTCGACTTGCCGGAGCCGTTGGGACCGAGCAGCCCGACGATGCTCCCGCGCGCGATATCGATGTCGACATCGTCGAGCACGATATGGGCGCCGAAGGCCTTGCGCAGTTTCTGCGCTGACAATGCGATCTCAACCACGGATGCTGCCCACCTTCTCGGGGATAAGCCCCTGCGGCCGCAGCAGCAGGAAGCCGAGCAGCCCGCCGCCGATGAGAGTCAGGCGCATCGCGGCGACGTATTCGGAAGGCAGGGCGAAGAAGTCTTTGGCGAAGGGCACCGCCGCGAAGAGCATCTGGGTCAGGATCGCGCCGACGACCACGCCCGCATGGCTGCCGAGCCCGCCGATCACCACCATCGTCCAGACCACGAAGGTCTCGGTCGAGAAGAGTTGGTCGGGGCCGACGAAGGTCATGTAATGAGCAAAGAGGAAGCCCGACAGCGCAGCCGGGACCGCTGCCACCAGCATGGCGCTCCGGCGCAAGCCGTCGAGATCATAGCCGAGCGAGGCGGCGAATTGCGGCTCCTCGCGCATCAGCCTGAGCGATAATCCGAACTTGCTCTGTGTCAGGCGGTGGAAGAGCCACCAGGTCGCGGCCAGCAAGGCGAGCGTGACGCTGAAGAGGATGAGGTGGCCCTGCAGCCGGGTGCTGCCGGTGAAGAGCTGCGGAAGGCCGCTGATGCCCTGCGCACCGCCGGTCAGCCAGGTCTCATTGGTCGCGATGGTGAGCAGGATCTGGCCGATCGCCAGCGTCGCGATGCCCCAGTAGTCGGAGCCGAGGCTGCGGCCGAGCCGCGCGAAGAACAACGCCACGAGACTAACCAGCACAAGGCCGAGCAGGAGACCCACGACCGGGCCGAACTGGTTGTTGAAGGCGAGCGCCGCGCCATAGGTGCCGCAGCCGAACAGTGCGATCTGGCCGAAATTAACGAGCCCCGCGAAGCCCGTTTGCAAGTTGAGGCTGAGCGCCAGCAGCCCGTAGAGCGCTGCGATGGTGGCGACGTGGAGCGAGAATTCAAACACGCTTCACCTCGTTCACGAACAGGCCATAGGGCCGGAAGAGCAGGGCCACGACCAGGATCAGGAAGGAGGCCGCGGCGATGTAGTTGACCGGGATAAACAGGAAGGACTGGCCGACCAGCGGGCCGAAATTGATCGCGGCGGCGAGTGTCTCGGCAAAGGAGATGACGAGCGCGCCGAAGATCGCGCCTATCGGATTGCCGAGCCCGCCGAGGATGGCGGCGGCGAAGACCGGCAGCATCAGGTCGGGGCCGAGTAGGATATTGAGCTCGCTCTTGATCGCGATGCCGGTGCCGCCGAGCGCCGCGAGCATGCCGCTCAGGAAGATGATCACCCGCACGACTAGGCGCGCATCGATGCCGGTCGCCCGCGCGAGGTTCGGATTGGCGGCGGTGGCGCGCATGCAGCGGCCGATATCGGTGCAGAACAGCAGCAGCGCGAGCAGGATGAAGGCCGTCAGGCTCATGGCGAGCGAGATCATCTGCGTCAGCGTGACATTGCTGCCGAAGACGTCGAAGAGCGCCGTGATCGCGAAATCGAAATGGCGGGTGTCGGGACCGGCGGTGACTAGGAGGGTCGCGGTGAACAGCATGCCGACTGCGAGCGAGCCGATCATCGCGATGGCCGAGCCCGACTTCAGCAGCCGCTCGAAGACGAGCAGGTTCAGCGCGACGGCGAGGACGCCAACGAAAAGGCAGGCCGCCGCCACAGCGAGCGCGAAGGGAATGCCGCTGCGGGCGATGAGATAAGCGAGGAACGGGCCAATCGTCGCATATTGGACGATGGCGATATTGGGAAACTTGACCAGGGAGTATCCTGCGCTGAGCGCGACCGCGACGAGCGCGATGTCGCCTGCCCGCAGCAGGAGATCGACCAGAAACTGAACCATGCTTTGCTTAGCCTTGCGGGAGCGTTCGCTGCGATGTGGCCACACCGCCGAGCGCGGCGGTGTGGCCGGGATCGGTGCAAGGATCAGCGCTGCTCCATGCCCTCAGCGCCGCGTCTGAGCTTCAGATAGGGCTGCAGCATACGCTGGCGGTCGGCATCGAAGGCGATGGTGCCGGTGGCGCCCTCATAGCTCTTGCCGACCTCCATCAGCGCGGCCTTGACCGCCTCGGGCTCCGCACTGCCGGCCTTGTTGGCGGCGGCGGCGAAGACCTTCACCGCGTCATAGCCATAGCCGCTGAAGGAGGTCTTGAAGCCCATGCCGTATTTCTTCCTGTAGGCCTCCTCATAGCCCTTGCCGTTGGCGCCGATGAAGTTGAGATCCATGCCGTACTGGCCGGTGACGAACTCGGGCTTGCTGTCAGCGGTGCACATGGTGAAATAGATCGCGTACCAGGGCGTCCTGTTGACGCTGAGTTCGAAGGACTCGCGGTTGATCAGTGCAGCGTCCTTGCCATAGGCCGAGTAGATGAAGGCGTCGGGCTTGAACTGGGCCGCCTGCTGCAGTTCGCGACGATAGGAGGTCTGGCCTTCGGTGTAGAGCAGCGTCGAGGCGACGCTGCCGCCGATTTTCTCAAACTCCTCCTTGAAGCCCTCGGACATGCCATGGCCATAGGCGTTGTTGGGGCCGATCACGACGACCTTCTTCCAGCCCATCGCGAGCGCATCGACCGCTGAAAACCTGCTGGAGACCGCCTCGAGGCCGATCACGCTGAACGAGGTCGGACCGATCTGACGGACCTTGTTGCTCGATGAGCCGGCATTGATGTGGATCTTGCCTTCCTGCATCAGATACTGCGCCATCGGCAGGGTGATGCCGGAAGAGTATTCGCCGATCACTGCCGGCACCTTGTCGACAGCGACGAGCTTCTTGGCGGCGTCCAGCGCGGAAGGCGGTCGCCCGCCCGAATCCTCGACGATGACCTTGAGCGGCTTGCCGAGCACACCTCCGGCGGCGTTGACCTCTTCAACTGCGATCTCGATGCCGCGGCGCTGGTCCTCGCCCTGCGTCGCACTGGCGCCCGAGAGCGGGATGATCGCGCCGATCGTGGTCTGTGCCGCCGCCGGAACGGCGGTCAGAAGGCTCGTCGCCAGAAGCAGTGCTGCACGCATGTTCGTGTCCCCTCTTCAACGTGGACGTCGTTGCGTCCTGAAGTGAGTACACTTTATAATTCTCTTATTGATGCACAATCTGAAATGTTGTGCAGACGCTGCCTGCGCACCGGGCAGGCTGGGTCGTTTCGCGGCAGAAAGTGGAGATTCCGGCGATTTTTGCGGCAAGCGGCGGATGGCAGCCCGGGTTGCCCGCGAAACTGACGATTTGTAGCGCGAAGCGGAGGGCCGGAAGGCCCCTGGGATCGCGCCGCCCGTCCTCAGGCGGCCTTGCCAAAGAAGATCAGGGCGAGGCCGCGGGTGGCGACATCGATGGCATGGGCCGAGCTCAGCGTGATGTGCTTCTGCAGGATCGCTGCGCCTTTGGCGGCGTCGCGCCGGCGCAGGGCATCGATGATCGCGGCGTGCTCCTGGTAGCTTCCGGTCCGCTGCGCCAGAACCTCAAGGTTGACGCGGCGGAAGAACCGGATCCGGGAGGCAAGCGCCTCGAGTGCGGAGGCCATCTGGGGGTTCTTAGACAACCGCGTCAGCGCCATGTGAAAGGCCTCGTCGGCGAGCGCGATCTTTGCCCAGGAGCCTTGCTCGTCGAGATCGCTGTGTTGTTCCCAGGCTGCGACAGTCGCCTCGATCTCATTGTCCGAGGCGCGCTCACAGGCGAGCACGAAGGCGGTGCATTCGATGGCGGCACGCAGTTCGTAAAGGTCTCGAACAGCGTCGGGCGTCAGATTGCGCGCGTAGAAGCCCTTGTTCGGCACCGAGACGACGAAGCCGTCGCTTTCCAGCCGGTTGAGGGCTGCGCGGACGGGCGTCCGGCTGACGCCGAGTTGCGCGGCCAGCTCCACCTCGTTGATCTTCTCGCCGGGCCGGAAACGGAAGTCGATCGCGAACTCCTTCACGATTCCATAAATGCGCTCGACACTGTCGGCCGCGCGCCCGCGCGGCTTGGTCTGGGGGCTCCCCCGGCCGGCGTCGGGTGCCTTCGCGCTTTGTCGAGTGGCCACTATGCGTCGCTCCTATCTGCCCGGCATAGAGCCTAGCAGGGACACAAGCATATAAGGCAGATGTGCATCACAAACTAGATTCAGTTGATGTAGGCGATCGATCGCCCCCAGATCGTCTCTGGCTCGGATGTGCCCGCGCCAAATTGCAAAGTTTCATGCAAGCGCTCATCGCTGAGCAAAGATGACCGCCAAATCGTGAACGTCTGCTTTGGGGCAGATCGCTAACGTCAGCTAGTGGCGCGATCCTGACCAATGGGGCTGGCACCGACTACGTCTGTATGCGGCCAAGGCCAGCCATCTGCGCGAGTCGACACCAGCGACCGTTGTTTGCGCTCTTTGCCGTTCGGTGGGTCTGTCGAACGTTGGAGGGGGACGAACACCATCGAGTGTGCGAGGCGGGGAAGGGGGCTTCTTTACCCGCAGAATGGCCCCTGCAAGCTGAAGATGTGCATTTGCGTTTTACCCCCCGTCGGACAGCGGTCGGACAGGTCGGAGAAAATTCGCAAGCCTCTCATTTCAGTGGAGATTCAAGTTGAAGCGTGATCCATCGTGTTTCAGAATACCCATGTGGTACCGTCTGGATAGTTGTGAATCAGTATAATAATATTAATTCTTATTATTTTTCAAGTAATTGTTCAATTTTAGAAATCAGTAGCGTCGCTAAGTGGTATATGTGCCGTGTGACTCCGCGTGATTAATAATCGCCAATCATGGTGTAACTTCCGTGATACTCCGTAATCCCGTTTGATCACGGATTCTGCTTCGTGAAGCTCGCCTTTCCAATACGCAGCGGGTGCACAGGCCCGGCGGCAGAAACAGGCGGGCGTCGCGGGCCTTGAGCTCCAGGCCGGCCCAGGCTTGGGCCTGGGTCAGCTTGGTTTCGCCTTCCGGGTTCACCGGCACAGTGGCAGTCGATAGATCATGGTCGCCGTCCTTTTGAGGGCCTAAGCGGTCAGGCCGGCTTCGTGTCGGTCGCTGCCATCTGAATTGCGAAATCGCGGTAGGAGTGCAGCGGGCGGCCGAGGATACTGGTCAGACGCTCGACGTCGCCGATCTCCGGGATCATGCCGTCGCTGACGAAGCGCTCGGCCATCAGGCGCATCTCATAGGCCATCCACTTCGGCATGATGTTCGCGAGGTTCTGCTCGAACTCGGTGGGATCATCGCCGCCATAAGAAACCGGGCGTCCCAGGACATCTGACCAGATCATGGCCACGTCCGAACCGGTCAGCGTATCCGGGCCGACAAGGTTGATGGTCTCGATCGGCAGCTTTCCCGGGGCCTCCTTGCGACGGATCAGCTCGATCGCTGCGATCTCGGCAATGTCGCGGGCGTCGACCATGGCAATGCCCTTGCTGCCGATCGGCATCGGATAGACGCCATAGTTGACGATGACATCCTTGATCATGAGGTCGTTGTCGATGAAATAGGCCGGACGGAGGATCGTGGCGCTGAAGCCCATCTGTTCGATCATCCGCTCTGCGCCGGACTTCACCGCAAAATGCGGCACGTTCACAAAACGATCGGCGTGGATCACTGACAGATAGACGACCCGCTCGACGCCTGACCCGCGGGCAATGTTCAGGGCGATGAGAGCCTGGGTGAATTCGTCGCCCGAGACCGCATTGAGCAGGAACAACGTGCTGACGCCATTTAGCGCGGTGCGCAGCGAGTCGAGATCGAGCAGATCGCCCTGCACGACCTCCACGCCGGCCGGGAATTTCACCTTCGAGAGATCGCGGGTGAGCACGCGCACGCCGGCACCGCGCTCCACGAGTTGCTGGACGACATGGCGGCCAACCCGGCCGGTGGCGCCGATAACGAGGATGGTCATGGGAAATCTCCGTGTGTCTGAATTGACACCCAGAGATTTATCGATCCACATTCGATCCAATAGCCGTCGAATTTGGACAGAGTGTCTCACAGATGGAACGGATGGATCTTCTGGCCCTTGCCGATTTCAATCTCGTCGCGCGCCACGGAGGATTTGGGCGGGCTGCTCGCGCTGCCAGCCGCCCCAAGGCGACATTGTCCCGCCGGGTCGCCGAACTCGAAGCTGCCCTCGACTTGCGTCTGTTCGAGCGCGGAGGGCGCGCGTTGAAGCTCACCCAGGAAGGTCGAGCGCTCTACGAGCGGACCGCCGCGCTGCTCACTGAACTCGACGAGTCTGCGGCTGCAGTTGCGTCCGGAGGGCACACGCCACGCGGGCGATTGCGGATCAGCGCGCCCTTACTGTTCTCGCAGATCGCAATGGGGAAGCTCGCAGCCGAGTTCGCTGCAAGGTTTCCGGAAGTTCGGCTCGAGGTCACGACCGAAGACCGACCGGTCGACATGATCGAGGAAGGCTACGACCTTGCGATCCGCGTCAATCCAGATCCCGACGAGACCCTCGTTGGCCGTGCGTTCTTGCGGGATCGTCTGGTGGTGGTCTCCAGCCCTGTTCTCGTTCGGCCGAATGACGGCTCCCCAATCCCCGCAGTGGTGCGCGGGCCGTTTGACCGTACAGATTTCTGGAAGATCGTGACCTCAACCGGGAGTTCGAGCATCAGGATCGATCCCGTCTTGAGCCTGTCATCCATCATTATGGTCCGCGACGCGGTTCGGGCGGGTGCCGGCGCATCGCGCCTCCCCATATCGCTCGTCAGTCATGATCTGGCGGCAGGGACCCTTGTTCATTGGGGCGACGTCGACAGCCCAGAAATCGCTCTATGGACCCTCTACCCCTCTCGCCGCCTGCTGAGCGCTCGCGTCTCGGCGTTCCTCGATCACATCAGGGCGGCCTTCCCAACCGGCTCGCCGCATGAGCTTGCTGCCTACATCGGCAAGTGAGGTGCAAACGCTGGAGCTTTCCCAAACGCCTTCAGTAATATCCATCGCCAAGGTATTAAGCTCTCTTCAACGGCTTCGAAGTGGGTCGAGAACTGATTCCCGATGCCGGCTTAGAAATGTCCGCTTCGTGGTCATGTGCCAACTTCCGGTTCTGGCGCATTTCAACCGGGAAGGAGAGGGCAGTTGTGGTGGCCTCTTCCTGACGTCCGGAACGTCTGCTCGCAGGTAGGCCAGCTCGGCATGGAGAAGCGCGGCCAGGCTAGACCATAACGGACGCTCCCAACGGCCGCCCTTGAACGAGCGTTTGAGGCAACGCCGTTGTCCGTGACGAAGGCGCCGTCCTCCCAGCGCATTGCGATGCCGTCGCCGGTCTTTCCATAGTTCGCCTTCTTGACCGTCAGTATCCGTTGATCAGAGTCCGGTACTGCCCCTGCTCGTTTTTGGTTAGGCGCAGGCCGCAGAGACGCAGGCCGTCCAGTATCTCGATGTCGAAGTGGCCTAGCGTCGGCCCGGCCTCTTTGGCTGCCGAAATAGTCGGCGCTTCGCCAGGACGGTCGGCCATTTGTCGATCGCCGTCCGACAAGATTCCAATTTTTCAGCTTTCGAACGGACCTTCATGGTCATTCGCGAGTTTTTTGATCAGCTCGATCTCTTCACGAAGCGACACGACGGCCGCTACGGTTGTCGATAGGGGGTCTAAGCAAAACAGATCCCAAAGCTCGCGGTTGTGTCCTTTCTGCCGGACCTGCCAGCGGCCCTTGGTATCTTTAGCGATCGGGAAGAGTGAGCAAGGCAACGGCTTGTATCGATATTTGTCGCCTTCTTCGGCGCCGACCCGGTGCAGCACACAACCCTGATTGAAGAACACGCACCAGCTGGAGACGACGCGTAGCATAGGCTGGTCGCGCAGACCTCTGCGGCTGAGGTAGCCGTGCTTTTTGACAAGCTTCCGGGCTTCGGGACGCATTTCCGGCAGGAACTTCGATAGATTGGCATTGATGCGACCAGACTCCGCCCTGGTGACCGGCGGCCGGCCGTTTCTACAGCAGATTCCGGCGCATCCGCGACCGTAGGTGCACTCGAACCTCGCTGAAGCCGCGTTGGAGATCAGCGTGTCAGCGGTCTTCTCGCTCTGGATTTCGTTCATTCGCGCGTGTCTCCCGTCAGTACCTTACTGAGGATGACGCAATCGTCTCCTGGCCCATAGAAGCCGGCAATACGGCCGGCCTCAATGAAGCCGCCTAGCTCGTAAAAGCGTCTGGTCTTCGCGTAGTCGGCCCGTCCGCTAGTTTCGACGACGAGACACGTCCCCCCCTGTGTACGGATCGCAGCCTCGACGGCGGTCTGTAGTGCTCGCCCGACGCCTGCACTCTGCGCTTGGCTCCGAATGCAGATCCAATAAAGATACCAAGATGTTGTGGTCAAAGGCGCGGGCCCGAAACAGGCATAGCCATCCAGTTGATCATCGGTTTCTATGGCCAGCAAGGCGTATTCTCCGTCGAGGCCGGCATCGACCATTGCCAGCGCGACGCGAATCTCCTCTTCACTGAACACACTGCACGCGGCGAGGATTTCTTCCACGCACGGCCGGTCGGTGGACCGGAGCAGCCTTATCGTCACGCCCATTCGATCTGTCGGCGCAGGAAGCCCTCCCATGTCCAACCGACCTCCTCTGCCGCTCGGACGATGCCGACGCCAACGCCGAGATTGGGATTTGGATTGATGTCGAGGACGAACGGCCGATTGGAAGCATCGAGCCTGATGTCGACTGTAAGGTAGCCGCGCGCACCGACGGCCCGCCAGGCTGCAACCGCCACTGCGAAGATGCGGTTGCGCAATTCTGATTCAAGTGTCGAATAGCAGTAGGGCGAGTCGAGAAACTCCTGACTGCCTTCCTCCCACTTCGAAACATAGGTGCTCAGGCGCAGCCCGTTTAGAAACCGTGTCTCGCAATAGGAGAGGTTGTCGGGCTCGTCTCGGCCCCATAGCGCGACCATGAATTCGCGCCCGGGAATGAACGCTTCGATGACGGCCCGGCCGGGGAGCCTTGCGAGTGCACAGGCCATCTGCGTTTCGGTCTCACACACTGAATCGAGGTCGATGTGGACCGATGCATCCTCATCCGCCGGCTTGACGATGCAAGGGAAAACGCCGTTGGGCGGCACCGGGATACCAGTTTCCGTTAGGACGGCCCGGGTCCTGTCCTTGCGGCGGCACAAGGCAAGGGTCTCGCTGCCGCAACCGGTGAAGCGCACGCCAAGCCATTCCAGGACAGCGGCGGCATGAGCCTCCAAATCCGAACGCCCGAGCGGCGCCTCACAGAGGTTGAATACAACGGCGGGACGATGGGACGCCACCGCTTCGACGATCTCGCTCACCTCCCCCCGAACGCCCACAACGCGCGCCTCCGGGATCGCCTCGGCAATGGCCGCCGCCGTCTCGCTGAGGTCGAACTCATAGGGCGAGCGCTCCGGTGGGCCGGCGGGCGGCAAAGTGTGGAGCACAAGCACCGTCATCGCGTGAAGCAGCCATATAGTCGGCTTCGGCACAAGGGGTGAAGGTCTGCTTAACCAGTCGCAGCGCGGCCAAGATCCCAGTGCGCTTCGACACGGTCCGCCCCGCTTGATCTCGACCCGTGGATACATGATCGTGTCATTACGAGCGTGAACCGTTGGTCAGCTCAAAGGCCAAGCCATGAAGATCACTTCGACCGCCGGTCGGCGCCCGAGCCTCACGATGTTCCCGTCGCAGGCGTGCGCAGCGCAGCTTGGCGAGACCGGTGCTTTTCTAGGTTCGTTTTGGTGAGAGTAGCGATCCTGCACAATCTGCGGCCCGAGCAGTCTGTCGGCGCATTTCCCGACGACATGTACGAGGAGTACGACACCAGCGATACCATTTCAGCAATCTGCGCCGCACTCGCTGATCTCGGCCTGACGCCGGTGCCTCTTGTCGCTGATCGGCAATTGCCTTGCAAACTGCAAGATGGGCAGTTCGACTTTGCCTTCAACATCGCCGAGGGCGCCGGCCGACGATGCCGCGAAGCAGTGGCAGCCGCCCTGTGCGAACTGCTCGAGATTCCGTTCACCGGCTCCGATGCGCTGACTTTGGCCGTGGCACAGGACAAAGCGGTTGCGCGTCGCATTGTTTCGCCGGAGGTACTTGTCGCGCCGGGCCGTCTGGTCGAGCCGGGTAGTTCGGACATGAGCGATTTTCGACACTTGCGCTACCCGGTCATCGTCAAGCCGAACGACGAAGGCTCCAGCAAAGGTATTGGGCCGGGCGCGATCTGCGGTTCGCTCGAAGCGGCGTTGGAGCGGTGTCGTTGGCTTGGCGAGAACTATGGCGCACCGGCGCTCATCGAGGAGTTCCTTCCTGGCGTCGAGATCACCGTCGGCGTGTGCGGGAATGGATCGGAACGGCGAATTCTGGGGGTCATGGAAATCGCACCAGCCGACCCGGGGATGGACGGAAACCGTTTCATTTATGACGTCGGCACGAAGCGGGACTGGCGTCGCCGCGTACGCTACCATGTCCCGGCGCGCTTGCCCGCCCAGACCCTGTCGATAATAGAAGCAAGCGCGTTTGCTGCAGCGCGGCTCCTGGGTTGT
The DNA here is from genome assembly GCF_004123845.1 of Allobosea sp. Tri-44. Taxonomy (GTDB): domain Bacteria; phylum Pseudomonadota; class Alphaproteobacteria; order Rhizobiales; family Beijerinckiaceae; genus Allobosea. The sequence continues at coordinate 293,611 of NZ_NBDP01000003.1, forward strand.
CGCGATCTGGCTAGAATCGACTTCCGCCTCGATGAACACGGCGTGCCGCATTTCCTCGAATGCAATCCTCTACCAGGGCTCGATCCCGAGCAGGGTGACATCGTCATCATGTGTCGTGGCAGCGTGCCTTATGCAGAGCTTGTCCAAGGCATAATTTTGGACGCAGGCCGGCGGCTCGACATCCCCATCCGGTGAGCACATCGATGATTTTGCGCCGCCTTCCGCCCTCGTAAGGGCGAGCCGCTAAGGAGCCCGAAAAAGAAGAGAAATCGCTGATGGCTTCACCGCCAATCGGCAGGCGGCGAATATAGGAGCGGTTAATGTCATCGCCACATGCAGTCGAAAATTCCGAGGAAGACAGAGAGTGGCCCAGCGAAATCGGCAACCCGGCCGGCACGGATACACACACCACCGAGTTCTCATTCGTTTTGCGTGCGAGCCCATATGGGGTCGGCGTCTTTGCCGCCCATCCCATTCGGAAAGGGACGATTCTACGCCTCTACAACGAACTGGAAGGTGCTTCGGTCGCAAAGCGTGTTAGAGTCGAAGAAGTGCCTGGCGAATTCATAAAATACTGTATCCCCTGTCTTGAGCAAGGATGGGTCTCCCGGCCGATGGACTTTGGTAAAATGGATCTGGTCTGGTTCCTAAATCATGCCCATGACCCAAACGCAGCGCCTGACGGGGAATATAAGTACACTGCCTTGCGCAACATCAAGGCTGGCGAAGAAATCATGATTGATTATGATACCCTCTAGCAACTTATCAGATATCTGATCCGCCTCTGGCTATGGACGGCGCTTCAATAGTCATTCGGTCCCAGATCGAATTAAGCTTTAAATTGGGACGCCGGGCCGAAGGAGAGTGTAACTTCCGCGGCCGGGCCGCCAGTGCGGCTAGAGCACCATATAGGGTGCGCGCACGGCAACACGTCGATTTTACGCTTTCTCGCCAGACGACTTCGCTGTAGCGTTGCGAGTTCTGAGATCGAGCAGACGGGGGGCGGCCCGATGCCAATTTATGTTTCATTCAGTTTGCCGGTCGGCAGTTATTGCGAAGCAATCTCTGCGTCATTAGGGGCTTCAACATCTCCAACAGCGGGCGGGGTTCAGCGACTCGCCCAGGCGAGAGACTTATATTTTTCGAAACAACAGGATGAGCTGAGTCCGAAATTGTTTCTCGCCAGCGCGAAAGGTGCGCACTTCCCCTGGGTTTGGGTCGAGTTGTACAAGAAAGCCGCCGGCCTGCCCTATTTAACGTACAAGCTCACTGATGCTATTATTATGTCGTACCAATTTTCGGCGTATCCCAGTAATGATATGAAGCAAACTGAAACTATTAGCCTGGATTTCGCAGATATAAAAGTAGAATATCGATAAATATTCACTAGCATTCCCTCTTGGAACAACGCGCGGACAGCCTGTATCTACCTCCCAACACTGGTTCATCTCAATGGCACCGCATGCCCCCGCGTCAGAGGGGTCCCGCTTGGATGCCGATCGCCCCGCCAACGCTGTTCTTATTCCACGCCGATGCGTAATGGATCGTGTCGCAGCGCATTCTCCGTACTGATGAGGGCAATGGCGGTCCAAGAAACATCGAACCGGTTGCGATCATCGTAACGCTGCTTTCAGGCCACGGCCTTGAGCGACTGGGCGCGTAGTGACGCTGCCCCCAGTAGCATCTCGGTCAGCGATGCCGAGGTGCTCGATTCCTTGAAGGCCTTGGGCACGGTCCGCCCGGGTGGCTGCAGCTTAATGGGACACTTTCAATATTCCTCAAGGGGTCGCCGACGGACTTCGGCTTCGCGACGCGGGAATGTCCGCTTGGAGGTGTTATTCCAATGTCTTCTCGTGGCGCGAGGCTGCCTCGAAGGACCCTGCCATGGCAAATGGCCGGAGTGGGTCGAGCGCGGACTTAGGGATATCGAAGCCCGCCACGCTCCTAGCGACCGAAGGCGGCCCAGAGCATCGAGACACCCACGACCACCAGGAACACCGCGAAGATTTTCTTCAAGGTTCTGGCCTGGAGATTGTGCGCCAGCTTCGCGCCCAGCGGGGCTGTTAGGGTCGCCACGCCGCCGATCAGAACCAAAGCGGGCAAGTTGATATAGCCGATACTCAAAGGGGGCAGGCCCGTAGTGTTCCAGCCGGAGATCAGGAATCCCAAGGTTCCGGCCAGCGCGATCGGGACCCCAATGGCAGCGCCAGTCCCGACGGCGGTATGCATCGGCAAACCAAATGCTGCCAGCGTCGGGACGCTGAGAGCACCGCCACCTGTTCCCATCAGCGCGCATAAATACCCGATGACCGCGGCGCATATCCGATGGGCTGTCGACGAGCCGTTCACACTGCTCATCAGGCGCTGCTGGAAGGGCAGAAAAATGTTGGCGGCGATGAAAAAGGCCATGAATCCCAATACCGCCTGAAGCACCTTCCCCGAAAAAATGCCTGCGGACAGTCCTCCGGCCAGCGTGGCCATGAAGATGACCGGCGCCCAGAGCTTGAAGGTGGACATGTCCAGCGCTCCCTTCACGTAGTGAGACCGAGCGCTGGTGATGCCGATCGGTATGATGATGGCCAATGAGGTTGCAACGGCCACGTGCTGGCCTATGTCGCCACCGAACCCCATCGTGGCCAGAGCAAGGGCAAGTGCTGGAACGATGATGCCTCCGCCGCCAATACCCAGCAGGCCGGCGAGGATGCCCGATAGTGCTCCAGTCACGAGCAATCCCGCCGCGAACGGAAGAAGTTCCGAATGACCCATTTCGATGGTCCCTGGCGCAATCGGCGGCGTCTGCCAGACGCATGAAATGGCTGTGCGCCAATGCGGTGTCTCTTAAGCGCCAGCGAGAGCGGTCAGCAATACCCTCGAAAGCCGGTCGATCGTACCTCAACTGCATGAGGAACTGTCCAAATCTCGATATCGGCGCCTACGCGGATTCCGCGTGAAATGACAGAGTCTGCAACGGGTCGGAGGCAGATCTGGCGTCCACGAATGCGAACGTCCGGTTCCAGGCAATGAGCCAAAGTCCGCTCTTGGCATTTCAGTCAGGGAAGAGAGCTGCTCTGGCGCAATCCGCCCAAAGGGCAGGCGGCGCGCGTCCGCAAGAGGCCAAGCGAGCTGTCGACACCTGCGGAGGGCAGAGAGCCGTCGCGTCTGCGAGGGAGGGAAGGGGACTTCTCTGCTCTCCGAATGGGGCCCGTGAAGCTGGCCTTGTACATTCGCGTTTTGCCATCCGTCGGGCAGCAGGTTGCCAGGTCGGAATGCGTTCGTAAGCGCCTGGTTTCAGAGGGGATTTAAATCGAAGGGTGATTCATCGTGATTCACAATGCCCGTGGGGGGCCGAGCGGGATTTTGTGGACCAGTATATAAAAAGGCCAAATCTTGTTGTTTTTCAACTATCTGTTCAAAATGTAAATTTAACAAGGGTCGCTAATTGGTATATGTCGAGCGTTACTGCTTGTGACAAATACTCAATAATCAGGTTTGAGCTGCCGTAATACTCGACAATCCTGCTGGATCACGGATTCCGCATCGTGAAGCCCGTCATATCTTATTGGCCAGAGATGAACAGCCCGCCAGCGCCCGGTCGTCACCACCTCTTCGCTTTTCTCGACGCTGGTATGGCCTTACGTCGAAAAGCGGACAACGGTTGCGTAGATCGGTCTTTCCCGGGAGCGCTGGGTGGCTCTCGTCAGGCGGCGAATTCGGAACTGCTCGCGTCTCGCACCGTCGTCAGCGCATCGAATGCGTGGATCCAGCCGAAATCGTCCGGGAACCTCGACACCCGCCGATCGCGATCCGCCAAGGCCGAGCTTTCGTCGGGGAGGTGCAGCAGGTCGTTCGTCGCGCGCGAGCTGAGCTGAATGATCCTCGTTCGCGACCGCCGAAGCCGCTGATAGCGCGACATCATGGCTTCGATCTCATCCCGCCGCGTCGACGTCAGCATTTCGGCGAGCGTGATCGCATCTTCGATGGTCGTGTTGGCACCTTGGCCATGGTGCGGCCCCATTGCATGGGCGGCATCGCCGAGCAGAACCGCACGGCCTCGCCACCACTGTCGCAGTGGCCGTACCGTGAATAGCGCCCATCGCACGCGATGCTCGACCGCGGCAACCATTTCAGTGACGGCCGGGTGCCAACCCTTAAATGGCGCCAGAGCGGTCGATGGCTCGACAGGAGCCTGCCAGCCCTCATGCGACCATGTCTTGGGACCTTCGACGACAGCGAAGAAGTTCACATCCTGAGCCCGTTCGCCGATCGCATAATGTAGCAGATGAGCGCCGGGGCCCATCCAGAACTGGATGGCCTGTGGGTCGGGAAGCGACGGCAATTGCTTGGCAGGCACAATGCCGCGAAATGCACTGGTTCCCGAGTAAATGGTCTCTTCTCCGCCGATCACATATCGGCGGACCAAGGAACGGACCCCGTCCGCGCCGATGACCAAATCTGCCTCTGCGATGCGGCCATTGGCGAAACTGAGGCTCATGATCTGATCGTGCTCGGAGAGCTCGGTCAAGCGGTGGCCGAGTTGAAGACCCGCTCCCGCCAGCGCGCCGGACAAAATCCGCTGGAGGTCGGCGCGATGAATTCCGAAATAGGGTGCTCCGAAACGCTTCTGATAAGCGAGATCATCGTGAACGGGGAAAGCTGCGATGCGATGCCCCTTCCGCCAGTCGCGATAGATCAGTTCACTAGGCTCGGTTGAACAGCCGGCGATGAGGTCGAGCACGCCAAGACGACGCAGTTCCCGCGTCGCGTTGGCCGAGAGCGCCACCGCTGCCCCGATTTCACTGAGTTCGGACGCCTGTTCGTAAACGGTCGCCTCAATGCCGCGCTGTCGCAATGCAAGCGCAAGCGTCAAGCCACCGATCCCTCCCCCGACAATGGCAATCCGCAGGTTCCGGCTGTTCTTCATGGCTGTCTGCGCCTCGTTTTGACACTGCTCGTTACCGTGAAGAGCGGGCCCGGCGTCTCGATCCCACTATGGGCCCTGAAGGCGATTTTTCTGGCGGGCCTGCTTGCCTTGCACCGTGGCGAGATGCCGAGATGGCGTTCGAGGATCCGTGAGGGCGCCTCTGCTATGCAGCAAGCTCGATGAGGAAGTCTGGTTGGGCCTGACACCTCTGTCCTGGCCGGGACGCCCGACATGACACCGGATTTCGGACCTCGTCGAGAGCACATTTCTGGCAGCTACGTTAGAAGACACTCGCGTCGAGCAACACAATTTTTTGAATCTATATTGATACCCAGACCGCATAATCAGCTCGTCCGGGCATTGAACCAGAAATCAACATCGTGCGCCCGGCAGCGAGATTTACTGCTTGGCCGGCGCCAAGGTGTTACGTGTCGTTCTTGTTCTTGACCGACTGGTTCCACTCATCGAATTCGCGCACCAGCTTGGTCAGCGCCGCGAGCAGAGCGGAATTGTCGTTCTTGCGGTGGCTCATGATGATCGGCGTCATCATGCGTGGTTCATCGAGATCGATGTAACGGATATCGTCGCGGCCGAGGCGTCTTACCGAGGCCGGAACGAGGCAGACTCCGCCACCCGAGGCCACCAGGCCGAGCGCCGTCTGCACCTCCTTCGCCTCCATGCCGATGGTCGGCTCGACACCGGCATCGCGATAGAATGACAGGACCTGATCGGCATAGCTCGGCCGCGGCGTTTTCGGGTAGAGGATCAGCGGCTCGCCGGCGGTCTGCCTGAGCCTAATCTTGCCCTCGCTGGCCGCCAGCTTGTGGCCGAGCGGGACGGCGAGGCACAGTGTTTCCTCGCGAATGACCCGGCGCGTGATCCGCTCGTCGTCGAAACGCAGGCGGCCGAAGCCGACATCGATGCGGCCGTCCTTGAGCGCAGCGACCTGCTCCATTGTGGTCAGCTCGACCAGTTGCACTTCCGCTCCCGGCGCGATGATGCGGAAGCGCCGGATCAACTCGGGCAGCGCGTCGTAGAGCGTCGAGGCGACGAAGCCGATATTGAACTGCAAAACCATGCCTTTGGAGATCCGCTGCGTCATCGCGCGCATCTCGTCGATCCGCTGCAGGATCTGGCGACTTTGCTCGAAAAGGTATCGACCCGGTTCGGTCAGGGTGATCGGGCGGCCCCGGTCCAGTAATCTGACGCCCAGTTCCTCCTCGAGCTGCTGGACCTGACGGCTCAGCGGCGGCTGGGCGATATTGAGCTTTTCTGCGGCGCGGCTGAACGAGCCTTCCGCCGCGACGGTGGTGAAGTAGCGCAGATGGCGCAGCTCCATGCTCGTTTCCCCGGCGAGGCCGTCGATACCTCCTGGGTATGAAAATAGACACAATCAATCCTGTGCAGCAAGCGGGGCGAATTCTATCGTCGGTCCATCTCAGCAAGGGCCGTGACCTTGACGATTGCAGCCACCCGGATAGAGCAGGTCGAGACGTTTCTGGTCGATCTTCCGACCATTCGTCCGCACCAGCTGTCGATGACGACGATGCAGGGCCAGACCCTGATGATCGTCAGGATCGGTACCTCCGACGGCATCGTCGGCGTCGGCGAGGGGACGACCATCGGCGGGCTCGCCTACGGACCCGAGAGTCCGGAGGGCATGAAGCTCGCGATCGACACCTATTTCACGCCGATCCTGCTGCAGAGCGACCCCAATCGCATCGGCTTGACGATGGCTGCGATTGCCAAGGCCATTCAGGGCAACAATTTCGCCAAGAGCGCGGTTGAGACTGCCCTGCTCGATGCCTTGGGCAAGCGCACCGGCCTGGCGGTTTCGGAGCTTCTCGGCGGGCGCTTCCATGGCCGTTTGCCCGTCGCCTGGACGCTGGCGAGCGGCGACACCAGCCGCGATATCGCCGAAGCGGAGCAGATGCTCGAGCGGCGCCGGCACAACATCTTCAAGCTCAAGATCGGCCGTGGCGATCCGCGCGAGGACATCGCCCATGTGGCAGCGATCAAGCAGGCCTTGGGCGGCCGCGCCAGTGTCCGCGTCGACATCAATCAGGCCTGGAGCGAGACGACCGCCTCGGCTTGCCTGCCGATGCTGGCCGACGCCGGCGTCGATCTGATCGAGCAGCCGATCGCGCTGAAGAACCTCAAGGGGATGGCGCGCTTGGCGCGCGAGACCTCGGTCGCGATCATGGCCGACGAGGCGCTGAACGGCCCCGAGACGGCGTTCCAGATCGCCTCGCTCGCCGCCGCGGACGTGTTTGCCCTGAAGATCGAGCAGTCGGGCGGACTCTACGCCGGCGCCAAGGTGGCGGCGATCGCCGAAGCCGCCGGGATCGGCCTTTATGGCGGCACGATGCTGGAGGGCGCGGTCGGGACGATCGCGTCTGCCCAGCTCTTCTCGACGATCGCAAAGCTGGAATGGGGCACCGAGCTGTTCGGGCCGCTGCTGCTGACCGAGGAAATCCTCGAGGAGCCGCTGGACTACAGCGAATTCAGTCTCGGCGTTCCCACCGGGCCGGGCCTCGGCATCGCGCTCGACGAGGCGCGCATCGCGCGCTTCCGCCGTGACCGTGCCGAACGCTCGGTCCATCTCGTGCTGAAGACGGGGAGCTGACGGGATGCTGTTCCATGTCGAGATGGAGGTTCGGCTGCCGCATGACATGCCCGCGGAGAAGGCCGACGCGTTAAAGAAGACCGAGCGCGAGCGCGCCCACGAATTGCAGGCGTCCGGCGCCTGGCGCCATCTCTGGCGCGTCGCCGGCCGCTACGCCAATGTCAGCGTTTTCGACGTCTCGGGCGCCGAGGAGCTTCACCAGATCTTGTCGACGCTGCCGCTCTTCCCCTTCATGGCGATCAGCGTGACCCCGCTCTGCCGCCATCCCTCCTCGATCCGCGAGGATGACCGCTAGCCGTTCTACCCATTCAAGCCGGCCGCCAAAGATGGCCGCTTCAACACGAGGGAAACGCCATGCCTGCCAATCTGATCTCGAAGACCGACATGAAGGCGCTCGCCGCGAAGGCGGCCGGCCTCGACCAACCCGGCGGCGATCCGCGCGTCAAGGAGGTCGTGAACCGGCTGCTCTATCGACTGATGCAGGTCATTGACGAACTCGACGTCTCGATGGACGAGTTCTGGGCCGGCGTCGGCTATCTGGGAGAGGCGGCCAAGGCGAACGAGCTCGGCCTCGTCGTGCCAGGCATCGCGCTGGAGCATTTCCTTGATCTTCGCCTTGACGAGGCCGAGCGCCTGGCCGGTCTCGACGGCGGCACGGCCCGCACGATCGAGGGGCCGCTCTATATCTCCGACGCGCCGCTGTGCAAGCACGAGGCGCGTCTCGACGACGGCACCGACGACGGCGAGATCCTGTTTATGGAAGGGCAGGTGTTCGACACCAAGGGCCGCCCGGTTCCCGGCGCAATCGTCGATGTCTGGCACGCCAATTCCTTCGGCTTCTATTCGTTCTTCGGGCCGCCGCAGTCGCCCTACAATCTGCGCCGCCGGATCGAGACCGACGCCGAGGGCCGCTACCGCTTCCGCTCGATCATGCCCTCCGGCTATGGCTGCCCGCCGGGCTCCAACACCGAGAAGCTCCTGGCGATGATGGGCCGCCATGGCCAGCGCCCGGCCCACATCCATTTCTTCGTCACCGCCGATGGCTACCGGCAGTTGACGACGCAGATCAACATCGACGGCGACAAGTATCTCCACGACGATTTCGCCTTCGGCACGCGCGACGATCTCATCCCGCCGGTCGAGCGTGTCACCAATGCGGCCGAGATTCACAAGGCCGGGCTCAACAAGCCGTTCGCCCGCATCGAATTCGACTTCAAGATGACCCGCGAGCAGGCCGGCGCACCGAGCACCATCGTGCGCCGCGAGCACGCCGTCGCCGCCTGAGCGAAATCGAGAACGGCAAGGTCGCGCCAGCGACGCGGCCTTGCTGCAACAAGATCAAGACGGGGAGTTGGAACCATGCTGGATGCCGTGATCACCCGACTGGAATCCTCCGTCGAGGATAATCGTGAGACGGGCAGCTTTCGCTGCCGGCGCGACATCTTCACCGATCCCGAGCTGTTCGAGCTGGAGATGAAGCATATCTGGGAGGGCAACTGGGTCTATCTCGCTCATGAGAGCCAGATCGCGAACAACAACGACTACCTGACCAGCTTTATCGGCCGGCAGCCGATCGTGATCAGCCGGGATCGCCAGGGCCAGTTGCACGCCTTCCTGAACGCCTGCTCGCATCGCGGCGCCATGATCTGCCGGCACAAGCGCGGCAACAAGTCGACCTATACCTGCCCGTTCCATGGCTGGACCTTCAACAATACCGGCAAGCTGCTGAAGGCGAAGGATCCCGACGGAGCCGGCTATCCCGAGACCTTCAACAAGAACGGCTCGCATGATCTCACCAGGCTCGCCCGCTTCGACAACTATCGCGGCTTTCTGTTCGGCAGCCTGAACCCGGATGTGAAGCCGCTGCCGGAGCATCTCGGCGAAGCCGCCAAGATCATCGACCTGATCGTCGACCAGTCGCCGGACGGGCTCGAGGTCCTGCGCGGCTCCTCCTCCTATATCTATGACGGCAACTGGAAGCTGCAGACCGAGAACGGCGCGGACGGCTATCACGTCTCCTCCGTGCACTGGAACTACGCCGCCACCACCAATCAGCGCAAGGCGGCGGTCGCCGCTGCCGCGGGCAAGGACGATGTCCGCGCCATGGACGCCGGCGGCTGGGCCAAGAAGGGCGGCGGCTTCTACTCCTTCGAGAACGGCCACCTCCTGCTCTGGACCAACTGGTCGAACCCGGAGGATCGCCCGCTCTATGAGCGCCGGGCCTCGCTGGTCGAGCAGTTCGGCGCGCCGCGTGCCGACTGGATGATCGAGAAGAGCCGCAATCTCTGCCTCTATCCGAACGTCTATCTGATGGACCAGTTCTCGTCGCAGATCCGGATGTACCGGCCGATCTCGGTCGACAAGACCGAGGTGACGATCTACTGCATCGCGCCCAAGGGCGAGAGCGCCGAAGCGCGCGCCCATCGCATCCGGCAATACGAGGACTTCTTCAACGCCTCCGGCATGGCGACGCCGGACGATCTCGAGGAATTCCGCTCCTGCCAGATCGGCTACGGCGCCCGGAGCGCGGTCTGGAACGACCTCTCGCGCGGCGCCACCCATTGGATCGAAGGCGCAGACGCCGATGCGCAGGTCATCGGTCTCGAACCCCTGCTATCGGGCGCCAAGACCGAGGATGAGGGCTTGTTCGTGGTCCAGCATCGCTACTGGAAGGACGCGCTGGTCGCCGCGCTGCGCAAGGAAGCCGAAGCCGGTTTGCGGCAGGCGGCCGAGTGAGGCCCTGACGCCGCGGCCCGCTTATCCAAGAAAAACGACAAGGGAGGATCGCCATGTCCGCCATGCTGAAGACCGTCGCCAAGACCAGGGTCGTGACGATCGAGGAGGTCCAGGCCTTCCTCTATGCCGAGGCGCGTGCGCTTGATGATCGCGACTGGGACACCTGGCTCGCCTGTTACGCGCCGCAGGCGACGTTCCACATGCCGGCCTGGGACGATGACGACACGCTGACCGAGGATCCGCAGAAGGAGATCTCCCTGATCTACTACGGCTCGAAGCAAGGGCTCGAGGATCGCGTCTTCCGCATCAGGACCGAGCGCTCGAGCGCGACCTCGCTGCCGGAGCCGCGCACCTCGCACAACATCTCGAATGTCGAGATCGTCGAACAGGGCGAAGGCCATGCGGAGATCCGGTTCAACTGGCTGAATCTGAGCTTCCGCTACAAGACGACCGATAGCTATTTCGGCACGTCCTACTACACGCTCGACACATCCGGTGACGGGTTCAAGATCACGGCCAAGAAGGTCGTTCTGAAGAACGACTACATCCACCACGTGGTGGATATCTATCATATCTGACCACAATCCCCGGGCGGCCGGGGCGCTACGCCTTCAGGGCGGACGCCTTTGCGCGGGTCTATGGAGGCAGCGCGTCACGGGTCGATGGACCGGCGGAGCCGCTGCTGGAGGACGATCATGACGCATCGCATCGCCTTGAATTTCGAGGATGGGGTCACCCGCTTCATCGAGGCGCGCCCGGACGAGCTCGTCGCCGACGCCGCTTATCGCCTGGGCCTCAATATCCCGATGGATTGCCGCGACGGCGCCTGCGGCACCTGCAAATGCCATTGCGAATCCGGCCGCTACACGCTCGGCAGCTTTATCGACGACGCGATGACCGATGAGGAGGCCGAGCAGGGCTATGTCCTGACCTGTCAGATGAAGGCGCAATCGGACTGCGTCATCAACATCCCGGCCTCGTCTTCGCTCTGCAAGGTCAAGCCGTCGTCGCTGCCGGCGACAGTCGCCGAGATCCGCCAGCTCTCCCTGTCGACGATCGGTTTTTCTCTCGCGGTCGCGGGCGAGCCGCTGTCCTACCTGCCCGGCCAATATGTCAACGTCTCCGTCCCGGGCACGACCCAGACGCGATCCTATTCCTTCTCCTCGATGTCGCGGGACGGGGCGGTCGAGTTTCTCGTCCGCAATATTCCCGGTGGGCTGATGTCGAGCTATCTCGCAAAGCGCGCTGCGCCGGGCGACGGCCTCACCATCACCGGGCCGGTCGGCAGCTTCTATCTGCGCGAGGTCAAGCGGCCGCTGCTGTTCCTGGCCGGCGGCACCGGGCTCGCGCCGTTCCTCGCCATGCTCGACGAGTTGAAGAACATCGGCAGCGACCAGCCGATCCACATGATCTACGGCGTCACCAGCGACGCCGATCTCGTCGAGACCGACAAGCTGACGGCCTTCGCGGCGCAGATCGCCGGCTTCACCTATTCGACGATCGTGGCCGATCCTGCGAGCGGCCACGACCGCAAGGGCTATGTCACGAACCATATGCCGGACGCCGTGCTGCATGGCGGCGATGTCGACCTCTATCTCTGCGGTCCGCCGCCGATGGTCGATGCCGTCCGCACGCATCTTGCGGAGCGCGGCGTCGTGCCGAAGAGCTTCCATTTCGAGAAGTTCTCGCCGTCGGAGGGCAAATGATGGCCCCGGCCATGCGGTTTTCCCGCAAGAGCATGGTCGTGACCGGCGCCGCCCAGGGCATCGGCCGGCAGGTCGCGATCGAGGCGGCGGCCGAGGGCGCCAGGCTGACGCTCGTCGACCGCTCGCCTCTCGTCGAGCAGGTCGCGAGCGAGATCCGCGACGGCGGCGGCGAGGCGATCGGCATCGTCGCCGATCTCGAGAGTTGGGACGCCAATGTCGAGGTCATGGCGGCGGCCAGCCGGACCTATCGCGCGATCGACGTCCTCGTTACCAATGTCGGCGGCGCGATCTGGATGAAACCCTTCCAGCATTTCGACGAGAAGCAGATCGTCGCGGAAATTCAGCGCTCGCTCTTCACGACGCTCTGGGGCTGCCGGGCCGTGCTGCCCCATATGCTCGAACAGGGGCGCGGCGCCATCGTCAACGTCTCATCAATCGCGACCAAGGGCGTCAACCGCGTGCCCTATTCGGCCGCAAAGGGCGGGGTCAACGGGCTGACCGCGGCGCTGGCCTTCGAACTCGGAACCAAAAATATCCGGGTCAATGCGGTCGCGCCGGGCGGCACGACCGCGCCGCCGCGCCAGGTGCCGCGCAACACCGAGACGCAGGGCGCGCAGGACAAGGCCTGGGTTCAGGAGGTCGTCGACCAGACCGTCGAATCCAGCCACATGAAACGCTACGGGCTGCTGCGCGAGATGTCGGCGGCCATCCTGTTCCTCGCCTCGGACGCCGCTTCCTACATCACCGGCACGGTGCTGCCGGTCGGCGGCGGCGACCAGGGCTGAAGAGCGCCGTCATGAGGCTATCGCGATCACGGACTCCGGTGCCGGGGAGCCCGGCTGCCAAGCCTATACGGCGTCCGGCGCGCCCGCAGAGGCGGCGTCGATCTTTCACGCACAGAGCATAGTGCATTCAGATTGAATCGAGGGACGGGCCATCCCGGACAAGCGGCGAAGCCGCGCCGATCCGGGATCCATGCCGGAACCTTCCCGACATGGGGTCAGGCATGGATCCCGAGTCTCTCTGTGGTCGCCCGGGACGACCCCGGACATCAGCCTTCAAGCAAGCTGCCTGACGATACTTATGCGCCATAAATACAACCTGACGCCTGCTCCAACATCCGGCAGGCGCAGGGCCTTTGCGGAGTTGGCGAAGCGGCTATACCCGCAAGGTATCAAAATACACTCAATCGATCCTGTCCTTACCGAGTGGGCCTCCCTAGCGTGACGGTCGGGAAGAAACGCTTGCCGCACGAGGAGCGCCGGTCATGCCGGACGCCCCTCCCGGTGGCGAAAAACGCGCAACAGTCGCTGGAGGAGAGTTTCATGTCGCAATCGATCGTTTCGTCGCGCCCGCTTGATCGCCGTCGCTTCCTGATGGGGTCGGCCGGTGCCCTGGCTGCCGGCGCCGCGTTCCGGTTTCCGACGCCGGCGATCGCGCAGCCCGCGCCGCTCAAGGTCGGCTTCATGCTGCCCTATTCGGGCACCTTCGCGAAGCTTGGCAAATTCATCGATGACGGCTTCCGCCTCTATGTCGAGCAGCAGGGCGGCTCGCTCGGCGGCCGTCCGATCCAGTTCGTCCAGGTCGACGACGAATCCAAGCCCGAGAGCGCGACCGACAACATGAATCGCCTCGTCGGCCGCGAGAAGGTCGATGTCGTGGTCGGAACCGTGCATTCCGGCGTCGCCATGGCGATGGTCAAGGTTGCCCGCGACACCAACACCATGCTGATCATCCCCAATGCCGGCGTGAACGAGGCCACCGGCCCCCTCTGCGCGCCCAATATCTTCCGGACCTCGTTCTCGAACTGGCAGGTCTGCGAGCCGATGGGCAAGGTGATGTTCGACGAGGGCCGGCGCAACGTGGTGACGATCACCTGGCGCTACGCTGCCGGCCAACAGATGGTCGGCGCCTTCGCCGAGGGCTTCACCAAGGCCGGCGGCAAGGTCGTCGAGGAGCTGGCGCTGCCCTTCCCGGAGGTCGAGTTCCAGGCCCTGATCACCCGCATCGCGACGCTGAAGCCCGACGCCGTCTTCGCCTTCTTCGCGGGCGGCGGCGCCGTGAAGTTCGTCAAGGACTATGCCGCGGCCGGCCTCAACAAGTCCGTTCCGCTCTATGGCGCGGGCTTCCTGACCGATGGCACGATCCCGGCACAGGGCGAGGCTGCCAACGGCATCAAGACGACGCTGCATTACGCCGACAATCTCGACAACGCCGCAAACAAATCCTTCCTGACCGCCTTCAAGGCGAAGACCGGGCAGGACGGCGATATCTATGCGGTGCAGGGTTTCGATGCGGCTGCGCTGATGGCGGCGGGACTTTCCGCCACGAAGGGAGATTGGGGCGCACGAGCGCAGGTCGCCGCGGCCATGCAGGCGGCTAAATTTGACAGCCCGCGCGGCCCTCTGAGCTTCAGCAAGGCGAACAATCCCGTCCAGAACGTCTATCTGCGCGAGGTCCGCAACGGCCGCAACGAGCTCGTCTCGGTCGCCGGTCAGGCTGTGAGCGATCCGGCGCGCGGCTGCCGCGCTCAGAGCTGAGTGCCGCCGCCAACCGGGGGAGGGCGCGCGCTGAACCTCCCGCACGCGCGCCCTCCGACTTTTTTTCCCCAAGGAGCATCGCCATGGATGCGATAACCTTCGCCGTTCAGCTTCTGAATGGCGTCCAGTACGGCCTTGTGCTGTTTCTCGTGGCGAGCGGCCTGACGCTGGTCTTCGGCATCCTCGGCGTCATCAACCTCGCCCACGGCGCGTTCTACATGCTCGGCGCCTATCTCGCCTGGGCAATCGCGTCCTATACCGGCAGCTTCGCGCTGGCGCTGGTCGGAGCGCTGGCGATCTCGTTCGCGCTCGGCGTCGCGCTCGAAGAGGTCTTCGTCAAACGCATGATCGGGCGCGACCATCTCGCCCAGGTGCTGCTGAGCTTCGGGCTGATCCTCGTGATCGACGAGCTCCGCCAGATCCTGTTCGGCAAGGACGTTCACTCGGTCGCGCCGCCCTCCTGGCTGCAGGGCTCGATCCAGCTCACCGAGGTGTTGTCCTATCCGGTCTACCGGATCGCGCTCTGCCTGGTGTGCCTCGTGCTGGCGGTGGCGATTTTCTACGTCATCCAGCGCACGCGGCTCGGCATGATCATCCGAGCCGGCGCCGAGAATCGCGACATGACACGTTGCCTCGGTATCCCGTTCGATCTGGTCAATCGCTATGTCTTCGCCGGCGGGATCGCGCTCGCCGGCCTTGGTGGGATTCTCGTCGCGCCGATCTCCACCGTCTTCCCCGGCATGGGCGACGGCATGCTGATCCTCTCCTTCGTAGTGGTCGTTCTGGGCGGCATCGGCTCCGTCACCGGCGCGGCGATCGGCGCGCTGCTGATCGGCCTCACCGACACCTTCGGCAAGGTCTTCTTCCCGCAGGTCTCATCGATCCTGATCTATGTGCTGATGGCCGGCGTGTTGCTCTGGCGGCCGAACGGCTTGCTCGGCAAGGCGTGAGGAGGCTGCAATGATCCGATCCGCAACACCCGTGACCATGATCGCCATCGCCGCCGCTTTGGCCTTGGCGCTGGCGCTGCCGGTGATCGCGCCGGGCTACTACGTCCAGTTTGCCTCGAAGGCGATGCTGATGGGGATGCTGGCGCTCTCGCTGAACCTGATCGTCGGCTTCGGCGGGCTGGTCAGCCTGTGCCATGGCGCCTTCTTCGGGCTTGCCGGCTACATGCTGGGCTTCCTGACGCCGGACAGCGGCGGCGCCTCGCTCTGGCTGTCCCTGCCGGTCGCGCTTCTGACCGTCGCGGCGGTCGCCGCGATCATCGGCGCGCTGTCGCTACGCACGCGCGGCATCTACTTCATCATGGTCACGCTCGCCTTCGGCGAGATGCTCTTCTACCTCTTCCACGACACCAGGATCGGCGGCGGTTCGGATGGCATGTATATCTATTTCAAGCCAGAGATCGCGATCGCCGGCTCGGCCCTGCTCGATCTGGAGAAGTCGAATACCTTCTTTTACGTCGCGCTGGCCTGCCTCGTCGGCACGGCGCTGCTGATCCGGGGGCTCGTCCGCTCGCCGTTCGGCCATGCGCTGGTCGCCGCGCGGGATAACGAGCGCCGGGCGCTCTCGCTGGGCTTTCCCGTCTTCCGCCTTCGCCTCGCCGCCTTCGTGATCTCGGCGATGATCGCGGGTCTCGCCGGCTATTTCTCGGCGGCGCAGTTCGGCTTCGTCGCGCCGCAGCTGCTCGGCTGGCATCTCAGCGCGACGATGCTGGTCATGGTCGTGCTCGGCGGCATGAGCTCGATCCTGGGTCCGCTCGTCGGCGCGCTCGCCCTGATCGGTCTGGAGGAGGTGCTGAAATCCTCCTTCGAGCATTGGAAGCTGATCAAGGGCCTCATCATCATCGGGCTGGTCTTCGCGCTGCCGGGCGGGCTGCAGCAGCTTGCTGCCATGCTCCAGACAGGATCCTCGCAGGTGCCCGACCTTGGCGCCGACGTCGCCGAACCCGTCCCCGCGCCGGCCGGAGAGGCGCGCAGCCA
This sequence comes from Allobosea sp. Tri-44, assembly GCF_004123845.1. Taxonomy (GTDB): domain Bacteria; phylum Pseudomonadota; class Alphaproteobacteria; order Rhizobiales; family Beijerinckiaceae; genus Allobosea. The sequence continues at coordinate 310,125 of NZ_NBDP01000003.1, forward strand.
TGTCTGAGATCCTGCTCAAGGCGACGGCGCTGGAAAAGCGCTATGGCGGTCTGAAGGCTGTGTCGGGCGTCTCGATCGACGTCCATCGCGACGAGGTCCACGCCGTCATCGGCCCCAATGGCGCGGGCAAGTCGACGCTCATCAACCTGCTCTCCGGGGACGTCTCCGTCAGCGCCGGTGCCGTGATGCTCGGCGAGCGCGACATCACCAATCTCGCGCCGGATCGGCGCGCCCGCGCTGGCCTCGGCCGCTCCTACCAGAAGACGACGATCTTCCAGAATTCCACCGTGTTCGAGAATGTGCGCCTCGCTGCCCAGGCGCATGGCGGCCAGGCGCTGCGGCTATTCGGCAGCGTCGTCAGAGACAGCAACGTCAACGCTCGCGCCGATAGCGCGATCGCCGAGGTCGGCCTCGCGCGCCGCGCCAGCACTATCGCGAAGCTGATGAGCCATGGCGAGCAGCGGCAGCTCGAAATCGCCATGGTGCTCGCGACGGAGCCGAAGCTCATCCTTCTCGACGAGCCGCTCGCGGGGATGGGCCAAGCCGAGGCCTCCAGCATGATCGCGCTGATCGGCCGCCTGAAGTTCGGGCGCGCCATCCTGCTGGTGGAGCACGACATGGACGCCGTCTTCGCGCTGGCGGACCGGCTGACGGTCATGGCGGACGGCGCGGTGATCGCGGCCGGTTCGCCCGGGCATGTCCGCAACCATCCGGCCGTCCGTTCCGCCTATCTCGGCCACGATCATGGAGCGGCGGCATGAACGCGCTGTTGTCCGTTTCGGACCTGAGGAGCTTCTACGGTGCCAGCCAGGTCCTGCACGGGGTCGACCTCGTGGTCAGGCCCGGCGAGCAGATCGCCCTGATCGGGCGCAACGGCATGGGCAAGACGACCCTGCTGAAGTCGATCGTCGGGCTCCTGGCCGATCGGCGCGGGCAGATCAGCTTCGCGGGATCCGACACCTGCGGCGCGAGGCCGGAAGACATCGCCGGCAAGGGCATGGCCTATGTGCCGGAAGGGCGCGGCGTCTTCGGCTCGCTCTCGGTGGTCGAGAATCTGCTGATGGCGGCGCGCGCCGGCGTCTCCGGCTCCCGGCGCTGGACGATCGAGCGCGTCTTCGAGGCCTTCCCGCGCCTGCATCAACGGCGTGGCAATGGCGGGCACCAGCTCTCGGGCGGCGAGCAGCAGATGCTCTCGATCGGGCGCGCCCTGATGACCAATCCCGACCTCATCCTGCTCGACGAGGCGACAGAAGGGCTGGCCCCGCTGATCGCGCAGGAAATCTGGCGGACGCTCGGCGTGATCCGCTCGGAAGGCATCGCGACGATCGTGGTCGACAAGGACTTCCGCGCCCTCGCCAAGGTCGCCGACCGCATGGTGATCATGGCGAAGGGCGAAATCGCCTTCGACGGTAGCCCTGGCGACCTTCTGGCCGATCCTGCCATTCTGGAACGGAATCTGGGCATCTGACGGCGCACGCGCCCGAGCCCCCAGGGCTGCCACCCGGCGATCGAAGAACGCACCCGAACCGTCATCGACTCGCTAATCACAGAGTCCGCTTACGGAAAGCAGTTCATTTTGAGTGAAGCGAAGGAATCCATGGCGTATCTCCCGCCAGCGATAGCTGGCGCGGCGGACACGATTTCTGGTGTCGCCCAGACACCCAACCAGAGGTCTCGGCAGTGCGCCGTTATGGCTTGTGAGATTCGGGTGCGCTGGTCGGACCTCAGCGACGTCATCCGCCTATTCGATCGGATCGGCATCCGGCAAAAGGCGGTTGTTTACCGAGACGAAGATGTAGCCGCGAGGCAGCCGGTGAGCCGCCTTGTTCGCTTCGGTGCTGAAGCACAATACAATACTCTGTATTGAATTGTGACGAGCGCAAACAAGCTGCCACGCGGCTGCGCTATTCCCTGTTTTTCTACGCTGGGATCCTACGCTCGGCGGTTCTCTCTTGATCCGAGATGGCGGTAAGGCTCAGCTTCATCCGCAGCGAAGCGGTGGTCGCAATGAGGAGACGCCGGACGGTCAGATCAGGCCCAGCCCCTTGAAGCTGGCATGGCCGTCGCGGCCGACGATGATGTGGTCGTGGATGGTGATGCCCAAAGGCTTGGCGATATCAACCAGTTCGCGCGTCATCCTCATGTCGGCGCCTGACGGCGTCGGGTCGCCCGAGGGATGGTTGTGGACCAGGATCAGCGCGGTCGCGGAGAGCTCCAGCGCCCGGCGCATCACCTCGCGCGGATAGACCGGGGTGTGATCGACCGTGCCGGTCTGCTGCACCTCGTCGGCGATCAGCGCGTTCTTCTTGTCGAGGAAGAGGATGCGGAACTGCTCGCGTTCGGCGAAGGCCATGGCGAGGCGGCAATAGTCGATCACAGACGACCAGGAGGAGAGCACCGGCTTCTTGGCGACCTGGCCCTTCATCGTGCGCTTCAGCGCCGCCTCGACGATCTTCAGATCGAGCGCGACGCTCTCGCCGATGCCCTTGACCTCGGTCAGGCGCGAGAGCGGCGCGCCGATCACCTCGGCGAAGGAGCCGAAATGCTGGATCAATTGCTTGGCGAGCGGCTTCACGTCGCGCTGCGGGATCGAGCGGAAGAGCAGGAGCTCGAGCAGTTCGTAATCGGGCAGGGCGGCATCGCCGCCGTCGAGGAAGCGCTGGCGCAAACGGTCGCGGTGACCAAGATGATGCGGCGGGGCGTCGTCAGGGGCAGCGGCAATCGGGGCTGACTTGCCGTTGCCGCTGGTCTTCATGTGCGGGCGAGCGGATTGTCGAGGCCGGCTGGCGAGAGCGTGAAGATCTCGCAGCCCGTATCGGTCACGCCGACCGTATGCTCGAACTGGGCCGAGAGCGAGCGGTCGCGCGTCACCGCGGTCCAGCCATCGGAGAGCACCTTCACGCTCGCCTTGCCGAGATTGATCATCGGCTCGATGGTGAAGAGCATGCCGGGCTTGAGCTCGACGCCTTCGCCGGGGCTGCCATAGTGCAGGATGTTGGGTGCGTCGTGGAAGACTTGGCCGAGGCCATGGCCGCAGAAATCGCGCACGACCGAGCAGCGCTCGCCCTCGGCATAGCGCTGGATGGCAAAGCCGATATCGCCGGTCGTCGCGCCGGGGCGCACCGCGCGGATGCCGCGCAGCAGGCTCTCATAGGTGATCTCGACCAGACGCTCGGCCTTGCGGGGTATGTCGCCGACACCGAACATCCGGCTGGAATCGCCATGCCAGCCATCGACGATCAGCGTGTAGTCGATGTTGACGATGTCGCCCTCGCGCATCGGCTTGTCGTCGGGGATGCCATGGCAGACGACATGGTTGATCGAGGTGCAGATCGACTTGGTGTAGCCGCGATAGAACAACGTCGCCGGATAGGCGCTGTTGTCCATGGCGAACTGGAAGGCGAGGTCGTCGAGGCGCTGGGTGGTCACGCCGGGCCTGACCTCGCCGGCGAGCATGTCGAGGCCGCGCGCGGTGAGCTGGCCGGCCTTGCGCATCGCCGCGAAGGCCTCGGGCCCATGCAGCTTGATGGCGGGGTCGCGCCGCGCGCGCGAGATCGATTCGTTCAGGGTCATTCCGGAGGCCGCTCCTTGATCTTCTTATCTATTGGGTTTGGGTAGCGGTGCAAGGCAGATGCGCGGGCAGGGTGGGCAGCGTCGCCTGCGTGGGATCTGGGCGGTCGCGCGGGAGATCGTCGCAATTTGTCCAAGGCAGGAGCGGCGGGCAACAACAATGCTGTGTCAAAACGTATTTCTCGATATGTGAAGTATAAACTCGATGTGTTTATCTGTAATAATTCAAAAGTGTAATGTATTGACCTGAATAATCCTGGTTGCTAGGCCGCGATCGTCGTTTTTACCGAAAGTCGTGTGCCGTGAATATTCGCTTTGCCCTGCTGGGCTCGTCCGCGCTTCTGTTTGCTCCCGTCGCCGCCCTGGCGCAGGGAGCCGATGGTCGGCAGATCCAGCTCGATACGATCGTCGTCGAAGGGCAGGGCAGCGGTGAGAAGGGTGTCTTCACCGCCAACGGCTATGTCGCCACCTCCGGCCGCAGCGCCAGCAAGACCGATACGCCGCTGCTCGAGACGCCGATGTCGATCTCGACGGTGACGCAGACGCAGCTCGAGCAGCGCAAGCCGCAGAACCTCTTGGAAGCGCTGGCCTATACGCCGGGCGCGCGCATCGGTACCTATGGTTTCGATCCGCGCTACGACGCCTTCACCATCCGCGGCATCGACGTCACCCACAACGCCGTCTTCCGCGATGGCCTGCGCCAGATAGGCAGCCCGAACGGGCTGATGCGGCTCGAGCCCTATGGGCTGGAAGCGATCAGCGTGCTGCGTGGCCCGGCCTCGGCGATCTATGGCGCCAGCACCAGCGCCGGCATCGTCGACCTGATCTCGAAGCGGCCGACTGAGACGCCGTTCCGCGAGATCGAGATCCAGGGCGGCTCCTTCGGCCGCAAGCAGTTCAATTTCGATGTCTCCGGCCCGGCAAACGCGGAGGGGACGCTGCTCTACCGGCTGACCGGCGTCATCCGCGACGCCAAGAGCGACATCAGCGCGATCAAGGACGACCGCATCTTCATCGCGCCGGCGCTGACCTGGAAGCCGAACGAGGCGACCAAGCTCACCGTGCTCGGCGAATACATGGATTCGACCACGGGCGGCACGGCGGCCTATCTCAACCAGTACGGCCCTTATGTCGATCGCCAGGGCAATGTGCTGTCCAAGACTTTGGGCGCGACCAAGGTCTATGTCGGCGACAAGCGCTACAATGATTTCCGCCAGCAGCAGGCCCGCATCGGCTACGAGTTCGAGCACAAGTTCGACGAGGTCTTCACGCTGCGCCAGCGGGCGCGCTACCAGCAGCTCGGCAACAACCAGCAATATGTCTATTTCGACCCCGGCCTGACCCGCGAGAACACCGCAGGTTTCTCGGTCGACACCTCGCTGGAGGCGAAGGTCCGGACCGGGGCGGTGGAGCACACCCTGCTTGCCGGCGTCGATGTCAGCCGGCTGCACTACAAGAGCAAGGAAGCCTTTGGCGGCGTGCCGCTCGGCTACAACCCGGCCTTCCTGTGGCGGACCGAGCAGACGCTGACCACGACCGGCGTCTATCTGCAGGACCAGGTGAAATGGGGCGGCTGGCGCCTCTCGGCCGGCGTTCGCAATGATTGGGTCGACAGCAAGTTCGAGGCGGGCGCCGCCGGCGCGGTCCCGACCGAGAGCAAGCGCGCCGACGGCAAGTTCACAGGCCGGGCCGCGCTGTCTTACGTCACCGAGTTCGGCCTCGCCCCCTATGTCAGCTACGGCACCTCCTTCGTGCCCAATCCCGGCACCGTGCTGAACGGTGGCGTCGCCCAGCCGACGAGCGGCAAGCAGGCCGAGCTCGGCGTGAAATACGACCTGCCGGGCTACAACGCTTCGCTGCGCGCCGCCTTATTCAACATCCGCCAGGACAATGGCGTGGTCTACGAGGTCGTCGACGGCCTCAACCGCCAGGTCCAGCTCGACCTGCGCTCGAGCGGCTTTGAAATCGAGGGCGTCGCGTCGCTGGCCAACGGCCTCAGCCTTCAGGCCTCCTATTCCTACAATGACGCCCGCATCAAGAAGCTGACCGCGGAGACCGTCGGCAACCCGCTGTCCAGCATTCCCTATCACATGGCCTCGCTCTGGCTCGACTATACCGTCCAGAATGGGCCGGTGCGTGGGCTCGGGATCGGCGGCGGCGTGCGTTATGTCGGCTCCAGCCTCGGCGACAATCTCGGCCGGCCGGTGATCGACAACAAGGCGCGCACCTTCGTCGACGGCTCGATCCGCTATGACCTCGAAAATCTCAGCCCGCAGCTCAAGGGCATGCGCGTGCAGGTCAACGCCACCAACCTTCTGAATGAGGTCCAGCAGACCTGCACCGCCGGCTATTGCTATTTCGACGAGGGACGCAAGGTCATCGCCAGCCTGCGCTATCGCTGGTGAGGGCGCTCATGCTGTCGCCGGCGGCGATCGTCATTGCCATCGGGGGCCTTTATGTCGGCCAGAGCATCATCGGCGGGCTGACTTTCATTGCCCTGCCGAGCGTGCTGCGCGAGCGCGGCCTGCCGCTCGACCAGATCGGCCTGACCTATCTCGCCGTGCTGCCCTGGGCGCTGAAGTTTTTGTGGGCGCCGGCGATCGAGCGCTACCGTTTGCCCGATACCGGCCCGGCGCGCTCGCGGACGATCGTGCTGGCGACGACGCTGATCTCCGCTGCGGGATTGATCGCCGTCGGCCTGATCGGCCCGGTCGCTTTCATTCCGCTGATCGCCGTCTTCGTGCTGATCGCCTTCTCCGCCTCTACCGGCGACATCGCCTGCGACGGGCATGCGGTCGAGACACTGTCGCAGGCGCATCATGGCTGGGGCAACGCTGCCCAGGTCGGCGGCGCCTATCTCGGCTCGGCGCTCGGCTCCGGTCTGTTCCTCGTGCTGGTGGCACGGCTCGACTGGCAATTCGCCACCTTCGCCATGGCCGGGCTGCTCCTGTTGCTGGCGCTGCCCTTCCTGCTCTCGCCGGCTCCTGTCGCTCCGACACGGCGCACGCACCAGCCCTCGCTGAAGGAGGCGCTGAGGCGGCCGGAGATGCGCTCCGGTCTCCTCCTCGCCGCCATTTACGTTCTCGCGCAGAAATGGGGCGTGGCGATGCTCGGGCCCTATCTGGTCGACAGCGGGCTCGATCTGGCCTCGCTCGGCCTCGTCAACGGCGTCGGCGGCCTCGCGGTCGGTTTCGCTTGCGCGCTGCTCGGCGGGGCGCTGGTGCGGCTGCTCGGTGCACGCAGCGTGCTCGCTTTGGCGCTCGTGCTGCAAGCAGCTTCGCTCGCGGGCCTCGCCTTCGCCGCCTGGCGCGGGCTGCCGCAGCCGGTCGTGCTTGCTCTGGCGCTGGCGAGCTCCTCCGGCATCATGGCGCTCGGCTTCGTCGCGCTCTATGCGCGCTTCATGGCGCTGTCCGATCCGCGCCAGGCCGGCGTCGACTTCACCTTGCTGCAGTGCATGGACGGGTTGGTCAGCATGGCCGGCGGGATCGGCGCCGGCTGGATTGCCCAGCATTTCGGCTATGGCGTCTGCTTCGCGCTCGCCGCCGGAGCCGCTCTGGTTGCGGCGCCATTGGTCGCGTTTCTGAATGAGCCGGCGGTCTCGGCGCCACCAGCGGCCCAGGAGCAGGCGGCGCTCGGATGAGCCAGGCAGCGCCACTGCCGTCCTTCGCCGCCCGCTTTCCGGAGGCGCTGGCCTGGTACACGGACAAGCTCGTACTGTCCGGTGAGGGCCGTGAGGTCGTCTCGGGACCTGACCTGCTTACGGGCGCCGCTGATCGGTTGATGGCGCGTTTCGCCGTGCTCTATCCGAACAGCGACCGGCGCGCGCTGGTCTCGATGTGGACGCAATGGCATTTCGGCGCTCTGATCATTCCAGCGACGGTGGCGATCCTGCTATGCGACCGCGATCTGCCGCTGGAGCTCGACCGGATCGCGGTCGTGCCGCAGGAAGCCGGGCTGACCAGCGCCATCGTCATTTCCGACGAAGGCGGGTCGCGAGTTGATGGCAGCGACCCCTTCGCGCGCCTGTTCGACGGCCATGTCGCGCCGCTGATCAGCCATTTGGCGGGGCAGTTCCGGGTGTCACCACGGCTGCTCTGGGCCAATGCGGCAGCGATCTTCGAGTGGTCGCTGCAGCAGCTTCCAGCCGAGCTCGCCGATACGCAGACGCTGGCGGCGGCGCGCCTGCGACTGGAGCGGCCGCTGGAGCCGGTCGGGCGCCGCAATCCCATGTTCGAGGCGGTGCGTTATCCCGTCGAGCAGGGGGCGCCGGTCAGGCGTCGCAAGCTCTGCTGCCTGCGCTATCTGCTGGCCGGGGTCGAAGATTGCGGCAGCCTTTGCCCGTTGCATGCGGGCTGCGCTCCGGCGGCGACCGATGCGGCCTGACATAGGCCTCTTGCCGCGCCGGCGTCGATCAAGCCGCTGGCGCAGGCTGCGCCAGGGGTGTATCAGCCCGCCGATGGCATTCAACGAGATCAGACCGGCCGAGGACCAGCCCTTCGGCACCTTCGCGCCGCGGGGCAGCATCGCCCGCATCATCGCCTGGACGCGCTGCGCCTCCGGCTCCTTCCTCGGCCGCAAGTTCGCCTTCGCGCTGCGTCGTCTCGGGCTCAACCGGCTCAAAGGCCAGCCCGTCGACATCGAGGCGCTCGGCGCGCAGATGCGGCTCTATCCGGAGGGCAATGTCTGCGAGAAGCGGGTGCTGTTCACACCGCAGTACTTCGACGCGCGGGAGCGTGAGCTCCTGGCCTCACGCATACGCGACGGCTTCTGCTTCATCGATATCGGGGCGAATATCGGCGCCTATTCGCTTTTCGTCGCGGCCCGCGCCGGCCGGGGCGCGCGCATCCTGGCGGTTGAGCCGCAGCCCGACATCTTCGCGCGGCTGACCTACAACATCGCCCAGAACCCGTTCGGCACGGTCAAGGCTGTCGCCTGTGCGCTCGCCGACAAGCCGGGCGAGCTGACGCTGTTCCTCGATCCTGCGAACAAGGGCGAATCGAGCGTGCGCATCCTGCGTTCCAGCAATGCGAACTCGGTACGCGTGCCGGCGACGACGTTGTTCGCGCTGATGCAGGGCGAGGGCTATGAGCGGCTCGATGCGGTCAAGCTCGATGTCGAGGGCGCCGAGGACCTGATCCTCGAACCCTTCCTGCGCGATGCTCCGGAGGCGCTCTGGCCGGGCTTCATCATCGTCGAGGATTCGCGCGGGCGCTGGCAGAGCGACCTGCCGGCTCTACTGGAGAGCAAGGGCTACAAGCTCATCGCCCAGACCCGGCTGAACCTCGTCTACGAGCGCACGCGCTCGTGATACGCCGCGCCAGGCGCGCATAGCGGCCCCGACCGGCGCGCCGCTTGAGCAATCGCGCGCAAGCGGCTTAGCTCGCTCGCGGATCGGGGAGGCGGCCCCTGCGTTCTGAACAGCACAGGATAAGCCCATGACGGCATCGACTTCTCCCGCCTTTCCGCCCGTCATCACCGCAGCAATCCTGGTGATCGGCGATGAGATCCTGTCCGGGCGGACCAAGGACAAGAACATCGGCTATATCGCCGAATACCTGACCAATATCGGCGTCGAGCTGCGCGAGGTCCGGGTCGTGCCCGACCTGACCGACGAGATCGTCTCGGCGCTGAACGCGCTGCGCTCGCGCTACACCTATGTCTTCACCACCGGCGGCATCGGACCGACCCATGACGACATCACGGCCGACGCGGTCGCCACAGCCTTCGGCGTGCCGATCGACCATGACCAGCGTGCGGTCGACATGCTGCTGGAGCGGTTCCCGGCGGACCAACTCAACGAGGCCAGGATGCGGATGGCGCGGATTCCGGCCGGGGCGGACCTGATCGCCAATTCGGTGTCGAAGGCGCCCGGTTTCAGGATCGGCAACGTCCATGTCATGGCCGGCGTCCCGGCGATCATGCAGGCCATGCTCGACGTCGTCGCGCCGACGTTGAAGACCGGCGCCAAGATCCTGTCGGAGACGGTGAGGGCCGGCCTGAAGGAAGGCGATATCGGCACGCCGCTCGCCGAGATCGCCAAGGCCCATCCCGACTGCTCGATCGGCTCCTATCCGTTCTGGTCCGAGACCGGGCCGGACACCAACATCGTCATCCGCTCGCGCGACCCGGAGAAGCTGATGCTGGCGACGTCGGCCGTGCAGGCGATGGTCGAAACTGAGCGGAAGCGCCTTAGCGCATAGGATGCATATTATAATATTTGCAATCTTAGATTGTAATTTTCAGCTTTCTAACGCCGTTCAAAGTTTAATTGGGCGATAATTTAGAATAATTCGTAAGTATCTCTAGGGCATGATTCAAGGGATTTCTATTTGATGTGACGAGTTTTCATAAACTTAGTCTGCTAATGATGGCGGATACATTTAAATTTATTGAATGTATTCAATTTATGGGGCAAGATTGATTTATGGCAGTTTTTTGAATTGCCCTAACGTCATCTTGATTTTTAACTTGAAGGCCGCCTTCGCTTAGCGAGTCATAAACCATTCTCAGCCATTCTGATCTTGCGGATCATGAGTCCGTGTGGGGCTGAATGCGGGGGGACGGGCATGCGGCTAAATCCATTTGCGGGCGGCGCTTCGCGCCGTGAGATCGAAGGCGAGATGGCGGCGCTCAATCGCGCCATGGCGGTGATCAGTTTCAAGCTCGACGGCACGATTCTCGATGCCAACGAGAACTTCCTGAAGGCGGTGGGGTACACGCTGGAGCAGGTGCGGGGGCACCATCACAGCATGTTCGTCCTGAAGGAGGAGGCCGCGAGCGCCGAATACAAGGCGTTCTGGGAGCGGCTGCGGCAGGGTGAATACGACGCGCGACAGTTTCTCCGCGTCGCCGCCGATGGCAGCGAGTTCTGGATCGAGGCGAGCTACAATCCGGTCTTCGATTCCCGCGGCAAGCCGGTCAAGGTGATCAAGTTTGCGACCGTGATTACGGACCAGAAGAACCGCGAGGCCGATCTGGCCGGGCAGGTCGCCGCGATCCGCAAGGCCATGGCGGTGATCGAGTTCACGCTCGACGGCCACATTCTCGACGCCAACGAGAATTTCCTCGCCGTCACCGGTTATGGGCTCGACGAGATCAAAGGCAAACACCACGCCATGTTCTGCGACGCCGCCCATCGCAGCTCGGCGGAGTATCGCTCCTTCTGGGAGAAGCTCGGCCGCGGCGAGTACGATTCCGGCCAGTACCAGCGCTTCGGCAAGGGTGGCCGCGAGGTCTGGATCCAGGCGAGCTACAACCCGATCATGGATGCCAAGGGCCGGCCGCTGAAGGTGGTGAAATACGCTACCGACATCACCGAGCAGAAGGCGGCGCGCCAGCTCGCCAAGGCGGTGGGCGAAGCGCAGGCAGTCATTGGTCGGGCCAAGGACAAGGACCTGACGAGCCGCATCGATATGGCCGGCAAGGAGGGCGAGGTCGCGGTCCTCTGCGGCGGTATCAACGAGCTGATCGAGACCATGGCGGAGGTGATCGGCGCCGTCGGCGCGATCTCCGGCAAGGTCGGCGTCGCGGCCGACCGGATGGCGGGCGAGAGCCTCGAACTCGCCGAACGCGCCGAGGCCCAGGCCTCGAGCCTGCAGGAGACGGCGGCGACGACCGAGGAGCTGGCCGCCTCGATCAAGACCAGCGCTGGCAATTCGCGTCAGGCTGCGGCGCTCGGCGACGAAGCCAAGGCCGTGGCCTCGCGCGGCGGGGCGATCGTCGCCGATGCCGTCGCGGCGATGGGCCGGATCGAGCAGGCCTCGACCTCCATCGCCGACATCATCTCGATGATCGACGAGATCTCCTTCCAGACCAACCTGCTCGCGCTCAACGCGGCGGTCGAGGCGGCGCGTGCCGGCGATGCCGGTCGGGGCTTCGCCGTCGTCGCCTCGGAGGTGAGGGCGCTGGCCGGCCGCTCCAGTGAATCCGCCAACGGCATCAAGGCGCTGATCGCCAATTCGAGCCAGCAGGTCCGCTCCGGCGTCCAGCTGGTCAAGGATACCGGCCGGACGCTCGAGGAGATCGTCGATGCGGCGAACCGTGTTGCCGGAACCATCGCCGAGATCTCGAGCGCGGCGACGGAGCAGGCCAATGGCGTCGAGGAAATGGCCAAGACCGTCGCCCATATGGACGAGATGACGCAGCAGAACTCGCTGATGGCGGATTCCAGCTCGAAACTGTCGCGCGATCTGCAGGCCGAGACGCAGGCGCTGGCCGCGCTGGTCGGCGCCTTCCGGCTCGGCGGCAGCGAACAGCCGGCTGCGCTTGCCGCGAATCTGCGCTCGGTGCTGCCGGCGATGAAGGCTGTGGCCGCGCCGGCGAAACCCGTGCCGCTCCCGCGCGCCAGGGTGGCGGGTGGCCGGAGCGACGATGGCTGGGCCGAGTTCTAGGGCCAACAAAAGAGTCGCGCGGCGGGGATTGTGGCCGCGCGGCTCTTGCCAGCTTTCGCCGAATGCGCTTTGCGGAAAGGCTCTTTCTTAAGTCTGCCGCAGGACCAGCCATGGCCGAACCGAGCGCCAACAAGGCCTTCCCCGTTTCCTGGGACCAGTTCCACCGCGACGCCCGGGCGCTCGCCTGGCGCCTCGCCGATGCCGGACCGTTCGAGGCGATGGTCTGCATCACCCGCGGCGGGCTGGTGCCGGCGGCGATCATCTGCCGCGAGCTCGGTCTGCGCATGATCGAGACGGTCTGCGTCGCGAGCTATCACGACTACAAGAACCAGACCGAACTCAAGGTGATGAAGGAGATCGCCCCCTCGATCCGCGCCATCGGCGACGGCAAGGGCAAGGGCGTGCTCGTCGTCGACGACCTGACCGACACCGGCAAGACCGCCCGCGTCGTGCGCGAGATGCTGCCGAACGCCCATTTCGCCACGGTCTATGCCAAGCCGGCCGGGGTGCCGGTGGTCGACACCTTCGTCACCGAGGTCAGCCAGGACACCTGGATCTATTTCCCCTGGGACATGGGCCTGTCCTATGTCGAGCCGATCGCCAAGGACCATAAGGGCTGAGCGCGGCGCGTCTTTCCGGGGCTTCGCGAAGCGAAGAGCCCGGAACCCATGAACACTCCTCTTTTCGTCATGGTCGGGCTTGTCCCGACCATCCACGTCTTCCTTCAGGCAGCGTGGTGTCCAAGACGTGGATGCTCGCCACAAGGGCGAGCATGGCGGGCTGGAATTGCGTCGTGGTCATGGGTTCCGGGCTCAGGCCCTTGGCCTGCCCCGGAATGACACCCGAGTTCAGGCGTGGCTCGGCGCCTTGAGCGCCACCACCATGCCGAGGATGGCCAGCGCCATGCCGGCGATCTCCAGCGCCGAGGCGCGCTCGCCGAGGAAGGCGGCGCCCGAGAGCGCCGTCACCACCGGCACCAGCGGCAGGAAGAGCGCGGCGCGGCCGGCGCCTAAAATCGCGACGGCCTGCGTGTAGAGGAAGAGCGCGACCGCGCCGACGATGACGCCCTGATAGAGCGCCTGCAGCGCAATGGCTGAGAGCGGCACCTGCAGCAGGTTGACCGGCTGGACCAGCGCCAGCAGCGGCAGCAGCGGCACCGAGAGCAGGCAGGTCGCCATGGTGACCTCGACCGCATCCGCCCCCCAGCGCCGCGCCAGCAGGCCGAAAATCGACCAGAGCACGGCGATCAGGACGAAGAGCAGGTCGCCGATCCAGGCGCCCTCACGGGTCGGCGTGTTCGCCATCGCCTCGAAGGAGAAGACAACGACACCGGCGACGATGATCGAAAGCCCGATCACCCTGAGCGGGCTGATGCGCTCGCCGAGCACGAGGACGGCGAGCAGCGCGGTCGCGACTGGGATCAGCCCCGGCGAGATCACCGAGGAGTGCAAAGCCGGGGCGAAATGGGCACCGCCGACCAGGATCAGGCTGTAGCTCGGCCCGACGATGGCGGTCAGGATCAGCGCCCGCTTCCAGCCGAGCTTGCCGACCGGGAACGGCTTCAGGCGCTTCAGCGCGAAGGGCAGCAGCACCAGCGAGGCGGCAAGGAAGCGCAAGATGGTGACATCGCCGGCCGAGAGCCCGTCGGCCACCGATTGCCGCGAGATCACCGACTGCACGCCCCAGATCACGGCCGACAGGATGCCGCAGGCAAAGCCGATGGCGAGGCGGGGGGAAGCGGGAGCGGTCGGGGACACTGGGCGAAGGCCTTGCGGGAGCAGGGCGGCTTATGGGCTGAGGGGGAAGCGGCGGCAAGGGTGGGCCGCGTCACGAGGGTTCACGCTGGACGCATGGGCGAGGACACGCGGGGAACCCTCTCCTGTAAGGAGAGGGCAGGGTGAGGTGTAGGCCGCTTGACCAGTGCCGCGAGCGCTCACCGCGCGGTTGGGTTCAGGCTAACGATCTCTCTCCCGAACACCTCACCCCTGCCCCTCTCCTTACAGGAGAGGGGTTCTCCGTCGAGGCTCCCGCGCCCTTCACTCCACCGCCGCGACCAGCCGCTCCAGGAACCCGTCGATCGCGGCCTTGTCGATCCAGCGCAGCACCGCGACGAGATCGTGCTCGGGGTCGATCCAGATCAGGTTGTTGCCCGCTCCTTGCGCGCTGAAGGCGCTCGCCGGCAGCTTGGGATTGGCGGCGGGGCCGCGGTTCAGCCACCAGAGGAAGCCGTAATTCGGCAGGGTCGGCGAGGGCTTGAGCGATTGCTCGATCCAGGCCGAGGGGACCAGCTCGCGCCCCTCCCAGAGGCCCTTCTGCGCGATCAGCTGGCCGAAGCGGGCATGGTCGCGGGCGCTGATGAAGAGGCCGCCGCCCCAATGGCCGCCGCCGGGGACCGACTGCATGCGCTCACCATCGATCTCGAGCCATGAGGTCTCGTAGCCCTCCCAGCGCCAGCCCGTTGATGCGCCGATCGGGTCCATGATACGCTCGCGCAGAACCTCGGGCAGCGGCCGGCGGAAGCGCCGCAGCAGCGCGTAGCCGAGCGCATTCACCCGGACGTCGTTGTATTCGTAGAGGCTGCCGGGCTCGTGCAATTCGCGGCGCTGGCCCTTGCGGCTGTTGTCGGCGCCGATGCCGATCTGCCTGTTATGGTCGACCTGGTCGGACTTGCCGAAGATCTCGCCCTGCCATTCGCTGTTCATGTTGAGCAGATGGCGCCAGGTGATCTTCGCATTGTGCGCGCTGGAGAAATGCGGGCCGTCGACGCTCTTGCCGACCGGCTCGTCGAGATCGGCGATCAGGCCCTCAGTGACGGCGAGGCCGGCCAGCACCGAGAGGTAGCTCTTGGCGATCGAGAAGGTCATGTCGGCGCGCTCGACATCGCCCCATTCGGCGACGACCTCGCCGCCCTGCAGCACGACGCCCGCCGGCCCGCCGCGCGGCTCGACCGGCCCGACGATCTCGGTCCACGGACCCTTCTCGTCCCATTCGCGATTCCCGACATAGGCGCCGTCCGGATAGAACATGCTGCGCGGCCAGGGGGAGTCATGCGCCTGCGCGAAATCGACGGCGGTCTGGAGGCGGGCGGGGGAGAGGGAGCTGGGCAAGGAGGGGACTCGGGGAGCGCTGCTTGATTGCTAGGCAGCCAACATCTTGACCTGCGTGATAGGCGGACCGCAACGAGGATTTAAAGGGGGACACCTACATCGCTAGTAGCATGCTCAACTGCCGTTCAAGCCTATTTCGAACAGTTTTGCTTCGGCCTCGCGTCGAATGAGAAGTCCGCGAGCATCGGGATCGCCCTGCCAGATGCGCTTCATAGATCTAATCCGATCGGGGACTTCTCTAAACCGTTCCTGGCTCATTAACGTACGAATTTCACGCATCTCTCGTCGACGATCGAGAGGGTCATTCTGACGCGAATTCATTCCGTTTCCACGATTGTAGACTATCGACGTTAAAGCTCCAAAACTGTTATCGGAAATCTGATTGCAATTAGGGAATGTAGCTTCTACCAAATTCATGTATAATTTGACAAAATAATCGAACTGCCTGACAGCTTCTTCCCATTTAATCTCAACATGCTGAAGATTATCAGCCGCTGACTGTGCGTTATTGGCTTTAATTTCGCAAGCGGATTCGAGCGCGTTAATACGATCATTATCGATGTAGCCGGTCCAGTCGGTACGGAACTGACTTTTGGTAACGTAACCTATGTCGTATCCAATAGCGATTGTTACGCCCGATTGGCCTTTTGGCCAGATAGGAGTCCTAAAGCGCCTCTCGTAAAGTGAACGACTTGATACTTCAGCTGAGATCAAAAGTTGGCGGGTTTGAGGGGAGATTATTCTTCGCGACGGGCGCCTAAAGGTTCGAGGTAAATCTGGGCGCTGAGCAAGTGTCTCAGGAGGTGGAACAAAACTCAGATTTATCAGCTCATTGAATCTCTTTGCTTTTAATACAGCCTCCGCGTCGGACTCTAGCTCAGATAGCAAGCGAGTAAAATCTTCAGAAGGGCTTTGTGAGAAGGCCTTCAATGTGATTGGCCCCTGCATCAATAAGGTGATGAATAGCCGCCTATCCATCATTGCCGACTCATAGAAAACTGGAACGCAGCATCGATTGCGTCTGGGGCTGATAGCTTTCGTTCGTAAATAGATTTAAAGCCTTCGATAACAGCTGAGCCTCTTTCCTCTGACGTACCATGAGTTCCTCGGGTTACGCCTCCAAATGATCTTTGGGTTGTCGCAAAGGCGACCGCTGGAAAATCATTTCGTTCAAGTTTTTTGAATCCTGCATAGTATCCAGCCATGTAGTCGGCAAATTGTTCCGCTCTAAACGGATTGTTATCTTGCATAAGTCGATCAATAAGGCCAGTTTTATAGCTCACAATATGCCCAAATTCGTGAGCGCAAACAGCTACTACTGACGCATCCGGATGCTCTGGGCGTGTAAGAAGCTGTTGAAGCATGTTGAGCCCAAACAATACCGTGCCATCTGCTCTCTGTAGTCTCGGCTCGGGCGTTGCGAGAGCGTTTGGTTGAGATCCGTCTTGGTAATAGGCAAAAGCAGGTAGTACATCGAATAGCTGTGACAATCGCCCCAGTGTTTGAGCCAGTGCTCGATCAAGTTCCGGATTTCCAGATCTTGCCTCAATCACCTCGCTGCCAGTTTGGAGTAAGGTGGCTGTCTGTGTTCTAGAAAAATACCGTGGCGCTTCGAGTTTTGGAACGTGGCAGCCTAAAGCTCTTACCGAACTTACGTTTGCGTGGCAATCGCATGTGCATGTCAACAACGTCAGTGCGCCGCCTAAGATCGTTTCCCGCCGCGAGATCATTGGCACATCGCTGGGTAAAGTCTGCAGCCATCAGAGGAAGCCGCAGTTGGGGGTTGCGTTGAGGGAGGGCTTCCGCCGCTCGCGCTTGGCGGGTTAGGTGCCGGCCCAGTGCCAACTCTTGGCGGAGGGGCAGAAGAGGGGGTAATTTGAAAATTCAAGTATTCAACTTTACCCGTATGTTGTGAAATTCCGATATACCAATCTGTAGCTTGATTGGTTTGGTGCTGAACTCTTACTGCGTAAACCGGCCCGGCCGGTAGTTGTTGCTGTCCTGTAACTTGAAAATTCGTGGGAGAGCCGAGCTGCTGAAGTTGCGGATAGCACCCACTCCCTCCCGTCTGCATCGAAATCATCTGAAACAACTGAACGCCAAGAATCTGAAATGCTTGCGGCGGGCCACAGTTTTGGAACGCGCCCAGCAGAATGGAAAGCGCTTGTCGAGGATCTGGTGGCGCCTGCATCCCGTGAGGCCCGGGATACGGCAGCACGGCTGGTTGCGCAGATGCCCCCATCGCACTCAGAGCAAAAAAAAGCATGCCAAGAGCGGGTGTCTTCATCGCGCAAGCTCCATGAGGCGTCGAGCATATTCTGAAAACTATGAAAGTCTAGATGCAGAGTGACGATGATGGAGGTAGGCCACTGCCCTAGGGTACTGAGGCTGAGTTAACACCAAGCACTGCTGGCTCTCACTGCAAGGATTGAAGTTAAGCCCTCAGCGCCGCACCCTCACTCTTCCATCATCGTCTCCACAAACGTCGCCGGGTCGAGGCAGAATTCGCGGATGAGGCGGAAATGCCGGGTCTGCTCGATCGTGATCGGATCGAGCCCGTATTTGCTCAAGCCGAGCAGGCGGGCGCCGGGATAGGCCATCAGGATCGGGGCATGGGTCGCCATGATCACCTGGCACTGGCCGAGCCGGTCCATGCGGCGCAGCAGCTTGAGGAACTCGATCTGGCGGGCCGGCGACAGCGCCGATTCCGGTTCGTCGAAGATGAAGATGCCGCGGCGCTGGCAGCGCTCCTCGAAGAAGCGCAAAAAACCCTCGCCATGCGAATGGGAGAGAAAATCGGGTGGCGCATAGCCAGAATCGCGGGCGGCGCTGTCGAGATAGCGTGCCACCGAAAAGAAGCTTTCGGCCCGGAAAAACCAGCCATCGGTGACCTTGGGCAGCCAGCTCGCCTTGAGCGCGCTCGCGAGCCGGCCACCCATGGCCTCGACGGCCTGCGCATGGTCGACCGGGCGGTAGCCCTTGCCGCCGCCGGCCTCGTCAAAGCCGGCGAGCGCGGCGATGCCTTCGAGCAGCGTCGATTTTCCCGTGCCGTTCTCGCCGACGATGATGGTGATCGACCGGTCGAAGGACAGCTCGAACTCGTCGCGCAGGAAGGGCAGGCACCAGGGATAGGCTTCGGCGTCGGGCACCGCATCGCGGTCGAGCCAGATGCGCCTGAGATAGGGCGCGGGCAGGCGGGTCGGGCTGCTTCGTCTCATGGGCACTCAAGGTCGGGGTGGGGCAGGCTATAGCGTGCTGCGTTTCAATCAAAGCGCGAGTCATCCCGGACAAGCCGCGAAGCGGCGCCGATCCGGGATCCATTCCCGAGCCTTTCCGAAAGAGGTTCCGGAATGGATCCCGGGTCTCCCTTCGGTCGCCCGGGACGACTCGCGCTTAAATGACGAAGACCATTTAGACCCGGCTTGCGATCGTCCAAGCGTGAATGTCCCGCCGGCTTCCGCCGCGAGGGTGTGAAGGGAACGCCATCCGAGGGAGGCGCGGGGACGGGCGGCGTCGCAGTCGACGGCTGCGTGCCGAATGTCGATGTCGAATTGTCGAGGCAGCGCCACTGGCCACTGCCCGAACCCCGCGCGCGGTTCTCTTAAGGTGCTCTCGCCGTCTGGTTACGTCCGGCAGGACTGGGAGTGCCTCTCCCATCGACGAAAACCCCTCCGTGGTGGAACGAGCCAACCGGTCGCAAAGTGGATCGCACTCTGCGCGGCCGAACTCATTCGGGCTTGCGAAGCTCTTTCGCCACGGACACCGCTCTCCCGCCCGGCCTCTCGACGCCTCGCGAAGCCCCCTCGGTTCGGGCGGGACGGGGAGAAGCATAAGCCAGGTTTTGGGGGCGGGGATTGATTGGGGAGTTGTCCCCGTTGGCTCGGCCGTCATGCTCGCCCTTGTGGCGAGCATCCACGTCTTGAACCCCGAATGTGACAAGCGAAGACGGGGATGGTCGGGACAAGCCCGACCATGACGAGGAGGCGCGGGGAACCCTTCTCCCGCATCGAAGTCGGCTTCATCCGACTTCGACACTTTGAGTGCTGATCTCGGGCAGGCCCGAGATCAGTGGAGAAGGGCAGGGATGAGGGCCTGCCCTAATCGTAGAAGGCGCACCGGCACCGTTGCGTTCAGATGATCAGCGGCGGTCCCTCACCCCTGCCCCTCTCCCATCCGGGAGAGGGGTTCCGTGGCGTGGTTCCTTGCGCGCTCGGCAACGAAGACGTGGATGGTCGGGACAAGCCCGACCATGACGAAACCAGCGGCTTTTTGGGGCTTTGGACTGCTCAGTTCTGCTGCAGGCTGCCGCGCAAGGGGCGGGAGGGCGGCATCAGCGCGGCGAGGCGGGCGTCGCTCCTCGGCGGCGCGATGAAGGCCTGCGCGGTCTTCCCGGACATGCCGAGATCGTAAGGCCGGCTCGGCGGCAGCGTCATGTTGGTGACGAGCTGCGAGGCTGCGCTGGCGGGGGCGGCGGCGGGCGCCTCGGGCGCGAAGGCGAGCGGCGCGGTCGCGAAGGAGGTCGACCCGGTCGAGGCCGTGGTGGCGAGCGGCGCCGGCGCGGTGACCGCGGCGAGCTGGTAGCTCGGCTCTTCGATGCGGCGGCGCTCGGGGCGCTCGCCCTTGACGTAGAAGGCGTTGCCGCCGGCCACCGTCACGTAATGCATGTTGGCGTATGAGAAGCGCAGGCCCGCCATGTGGAAATGCTTGGCGTTGCCGACAGCCTCGTTGCGCTTGCCGGCGAGGATGGCTTCGGCGGCGGCCTCGGCCTTCGGCAGGTCGCGGGCGACCATCTGGCGGGTCAGCACGCCCGGCGCGAACTGGCGCGGCGCGCCGACGACGCCGCAGATCGTCTCAGGATAGCGCGGCGCTCCGACCCGGTTCATCACCACCGTGCCGACGCCGAGCAGGCCTGCATCGCTCGAGCGGTTCGATTCGAAATACATCGCGCGGACAAGGCATTCCTTCTCGCGCGGGTCGGCCTTGGCGAGCTCGATGGCGCGCTTGCGGGCCTCGTGCGGCTGCTTGGCGGCGGGGGCGGCGGTGTTCGCAGCGGTCTGGACCGGCGAGACGCTGCAGGCGCCGAGGGCAGGCGCAGCCAGGGCAACCAGAAGCGGGATCGTCTTGCGGGGGCCCATGCCGGTGAAACGGACGGCGTTCGCAGCGATCATTGTCCGCTTCATGCGGTCATCTCCTGATTACGGGTCGGGCCTGCCTCGGGTGGCAGGCCGTCATCACCGGAAAGGAATCCGAAGCCTCTTACCAGAAAGTTAATTTCGAAAGGAAGAGGCAAAGCTGCATGACGGCGGGTCGGCGCTCCACTGTGGTGAGGCGCTCGGATTTTCGGAGTGGGAATTGACTGGGGGTTGTTCCCGTTGATGGCACATTGCGCGGGAGCAGGGCAGGGATGAGGGCCTGTCCTATCAGCAAGAGACGCGCGCTGCCATGCCGGGGGAGGCCGGGACAGCAAGCCCGACCGTGACGGGGCCTCAGGCGGCCGTGCCGTTGATCAGGCGCTGATAATGCTCGGCATATTGGTAATAGCGCTCGGCCTCGACCCTGTCGCCGGTGAGGGCCTTGGCCTTGGCCAGAGCGACATAGCGCTCATAGCTCGCCTGCGGGCTTGCGCCCGGCTTTGCCTGCGCAGCGTCGGCGCGTGGCCCCGGGCGGGTGAAGCGATTGTCGAACGCTGTCGTTCTGGATGGGTGTGTGTTCATGTCCAGCCTCCTTATCCCAGCATCTTCTTGACGATGCGACGCAGCTCCTGCCGGCTGAGCCCGCAGGGTTGCGGCTTCCAGTCAGGAGAGCTTGCGGGCGCGGATTTCGGCGGAAGCGTATTGGCGATCGCATCGGCGACACGCCCGGTCTGCGGTGACTTCAGTCGTATTGATTCTTGCATTTATGTCCGTTTGCCGCCCGGCTTAAGGCCGCGCGGTCTTGTGGTGACATCGCCGGGCACACTACGTGCGGCGATGATGCTGCGATTGGCAGCGATCCGTTTTCGATGGGTAGGGTGGAGGCTCGTCGCCGGTTCCAAGCAGAGGAACCAGCCGATCAGTCTTCGCCTGCCTACTATTTCTATCCGGGCAATGTGGCCAAATGAAGTTGTTCGGCCGCGTTCTGCTGCTTTGTGACTGTCGAGACCTTATGGGAAATAGGTCGTCGCAACAGTTGCCGGACGATGACGACATGGTCCCTTGAGGTTTTTCTCGATGGCGGTCATCGCCGCGTCCACCGACAGGAACGGCCCCTTCCGGATGTCGCTCAGCCGCTCGACCTGTTCCTGCGAAAGAGTGATCCAGCAGGTGCCGTGCGGATCGCAAATGATCGAGCAGATCGGACGCTCGAGCAGGTCGCAGACGCCCCAGTCGCCGGAGAGGTTGCGCCGCACGGTCGTGTCCATGGCTTCCTCCGGATCTACTCCGATATGGCCATGGAAGCGGTGATTTGTAAGGGCAAGGCGCTGATCGAGGCCGATGTTCCCCGGTTGGAGCGTCATTTCATCGGCGCCCGGATCGCTGTTGCGGAGCCGCATTGCTTTTCGCAGTTGCAGCAAAGTCGGATTCTTGCTCACCTGCTGCCCGCCTCATCAAACGATTGAAAAGCGGAGAGCGGCGTGGCGGGTACGGAGGAGTTGTCGCCATCGGCGCTGGCGGGCGAATTGTCGGCGGCGATCGTGCAGGCGCGCTCGGATGCGCGCGAGGACCCGTTCGGCAATCCGGTGCTGCGCGTCACGCTCTGGCTGACCCGCAAGATGGATCGTGGCGAGGTCACGCTCGAGGATGCCGCCGCGCTGATCCGCCAGCTCGGCCGCGCCGCGCTCGCCGACAGGGCGGCGCGCGTCGCGTCTTATGTCGGGCTGGAGCAGGATGAGCTTGAGGCTTATGCGGTGCTGGCGCGGCGCGTCGCCGATGAGGCGAGCGGCGCGGCGCAGCCCTTCGAGGCCTATGGCGCGGCGCTGGCGCGGGTGCGCTTCGCCGCGGTCTTCACCGCGCATCCGACCTTCGGCATGAGCCGGGTGGTGGCGCATGCGCTGGCCGAACTCGCCTCGAATGAGGGCGAGGCGGCGGCGCTGAGGGCGGCCGATCTCTCCTTCCGGCCGGATGAAGCGATCACCTTGCAGGACGAGTTCGAGCAGGCGCGCTTCTCGGTACGCAACGCCCGCGACGCGATCGACCGGCTGAACGCCGCCTTCCTGGCCGAGGCACGGGCGCGCTGGCCGCAGCGCTGGCGCGAACTCAGGCCGCGCGCCTTGCTGCTTGCCTCCTGGGTCGGCTGTGACACCGATGGGCGAACCGATATCGGCTGGTGGGACACGCTGCGCTACCGGCTGGAATCGAAGCGTGGCCAGTTCTTCCGCCTGCTGGAGAAGCTGCCGGAGGCGCCGACGACCGCCGAGGTGAGGGCGCTGGTCGAGGGCGCGCACGCGGCGGTCGAGCGGCAGCTGGCGCTTTGCCCGCCTTTGAACAGCAAGCCGGAGATCGGGGCGCTGCAGGCGTTCTCGCTCGCACTGGTCGGCGAGCGTGAGGCGGCCCTGCCGGATTCCTCAAAGCTGCTGGCCGCGCTCGACAAGGCGATCGTGCTGGCTGAAGACGAGGCGACGGCGAGCGCGCTCATCCTGGCGCGGGCCGGCGTGATCGCACATGGCGTCTCGATCGCGCTGCCGCACTTCAGGCTCAACGCCTCGCAATTGCACAACGCGATGCGCGGGGTGATCCCGCTCGACGAGGAGCCGGCCCAGCCGGCGCAGCGGCGCGCCTTCCTTTCCGCCGCGAACCAGGCGCTCGCCAGGGCGAAGCCGACGCCGGTGGATTTCGGGGCGCTCGCGGTCGAGCGCGCCTCGGCGGCGCGGATGATGATGATGGTCGCGCAGATCGTGAAGCATGTCGACGGCTCGCGACCGGTGCGCTTCCTGATCGCCGAGACCGAGACCGGTTATACGCTGCTGTCGGCGCTCTATCTCGCCAAGCGCTTCGGCATCGCCGACCTCGTCGAGATCTCGCCGCTGTTCGAGACCTCCGACGCGCTGGAGCAAGGGCCGCGCATCATCGACGAGGCGCTGCGCAGCCCGCATTGGCGCGACTATCTCAAGCGCCATGGAAGGCTCTGCGTCCAGTTCGGCTACTCCGATTCCGGCCGCTATATCGGCCAGGTCGCGGCGACCTTCTGGGTCGAGCGGCTGCGCAGTCGCATCCTCGAATTGCTGCAGCGCTATGGGCTTACCGAGATCGAGCTCGTGATCTTCGACACCCATGGCGAGTCGGCCGGGCGCGGCGCACACCCCGACAGTCTTGCCGACCGGCTCGCCTATCTCGATCCGGAATGGCCGCGGCGCGCCTTTGCCAAGGCCGGCGTCAAGGTCACGCGCGAGACCAGCTTTCAGGGCAGCGACGGCTATCTGCTGTTTGGCACGAGCGGGCTGGCGGGCGCGACGGTGGCGCGTATCGCGGAAAGTGTCTTCGCCGACCCGTCGGCCGGCGCGGATGATCCGATCTATGCCGAACCGGATTTCTCGACCGAGTTCTTCCAGACCGTGCGCGAGGAGATGACCCATCTCGTCGACGATCCCGGCTATGCGGCGCTGATCGGCACCTTCGGCCCGTCCTTGCTCGACAAGACCGGCTCGCGCCCGGCGGCGCGGCAGAGCGATGCCGGCGGGCCGACGGTGATCCGCCATCCGCGCGAGCTGCGCGCCATCCCCAACAACGCCATCCTGCAGCAGCTTGGCTGGCTGGCGAACAGCGTCCACGGCATCGGCCAGGCGGCGGCGCGAGCGCCCGAGCTGTTCCTTGCGATGCGCGAGAGCTCGGAGCGCTTCGGCCGGGCCTACCGCCTTGCGGCCCATGCCATGGCGAACAGCGATCTCGACGTGCTGCGCGCCTATCTCGACACGCTCGACGCCGGCAGCTGGTTCGACCGGGCACGGCGGACCGAGAAGGAGGGGCGGCGCGACGAACTGCTCGCCGTCGCGGACGCATTGGCACAGCTCGACCTGGCGCCCACGCTCCGGCGGCTGTTCTGGCGCTTCGCCTCGGACCGGCTGAAGCTGAAGGAGGCGGCGGGCGAGCTGCCGGCGATGCCGGTCAGGCTGGTGGCGCTGCATACGCTGCGCCTCTCGCTGCTGCACCGGATCTGGCTGTCGGCGACGCATATCCCCGATTTCCGCCCGCATGCCGGGGTGACGCGCGAATTGCTGCTCGAACGCATCCTGCGGCTCGACATGGCCGGGGCGCTCGCGCTTCTCGGCGAGATCTTCCCGGTCAACCCCGATCCGGCGCTGGGCCTCGATTTCGGCGAGCCTGCCGGTCCGCGCGAAGGCGGAGCCTATGCTGCCTTGCACCGCGACGTGATCGAGCCGATGCGGGCGTGCTTTGCGTTGCTGCGCGAGATCTCAGGCGCGATCCAGCACGAGATCGGCGCGTTCGGCTGAGGGATCAGCCGCCAACCGTCATGCTCGCCCTTGTGGCGAGCATCCACGTCTTGAACACCGCTCTCGAAGGATGAAGACGTGGATGGTCGGGACAAGCCCGACCATGACGGAAGGGGTGATGGACGGCCTCAGGCCGCCCGGTCGAGCGCGACCACGATGTCGGTGTACTCAGGCTCGTGCGGAGAGAGATTCTTTCGGCTCTCATCACTCCAGCGCGCGAGCTTGACCACACGCCCCATGCTCTCGGCGGCTCCATCGGTCTTCACCGGCTCGATGATGGCGAGCCCGCCGGTGTCGAGGAAGAAGGTATGTTCGCCGAACAGCTCGCCGAGCTGGACCGTTGCCGGATGGTTCTCCGGTATCGCCTGGGCCTCGATCTGGTGGAGGGCGCTGTCGATGCCTGCTTCGTTCAGTTTCATGATCGATCCTTTCATTGCGAGTGAGAGACGGATTCACCGATCGGACTGTGCCAATCCGATCGCATCCGGCTCTCGCGGCGCTGCGCGGGAACGGGCAGGAGCGCCGCACTGCCCATGGAAGTGCTCCGGTCTGGCGGCCGGCACTCCTCAAATGGCCTGGCTTCTCAGATGCTCTCCTCGGCGATCAGGGTCAGGTCGCCGTCCTCGTCGAAGGCGACCGCGATGACCGCGGCGGAGTTCATGCCCTTGGCCTGAAGCGCCTTGGCGGCGACGGGAATGGCGTCTATCGACTGCCTGAGCTGCTGCAACTCGTCAGGACTGGTCTGCGCGATGGCGCTGTCGACCTGCACGCGCAATTGCGGCGGCAACGAGCGGCGTTCGATCACGGTCGCAGTGCGGATCGCAGTCGGATCCTGGAGGCCGGGAACCTCAGGGACGGGGAGGGAAGGCGATTGGCCCTGCGCTGCGGCCGCGCCGGTAAACAGCACGAAGGACAGGCAGACGGCGCTGGCAAGGTTACGCATCTCTGGCTCCTTTCCATCGCTGGAGGAGGGGCAAGCGCCCGATGCGGAGCGACCCTGGATGCGAAATCTGGTCAGCCTCTGTCGCTGGTCTGACCGTTCGAAGGTATCAATGCGATTGAAATGGGACGGCGCGGGCGAGACTGTGCCTCAGCGCGTGCGCTCCGAGAGCTCGGCCGAGGCGGCGGCGTTGCGATCGCCGATCGCCTGCACAGGCTCCCAGACCGTGTAGTTGTCCCTCGGAGTCGAGATCAGGTATTTGAGCTGGCCCTTGGCCTTGGCCGAGAGCAGCTTGCTGGTCTGGAAGCTGGCGAAGTTGGCATAGGCGCGCGCGCCGCCATCGAACACCACGACGCGATCCTTCAGGACGATGATGTCGCCCTTCTTCAGCGTCTCGTCCTTGAGGTACCAGAACGGGTCGTTGGCATATTCCATCGGCTTGACGAGCGGCGTCTTCGGCCCGTCCTTGACGTCCTTGGTGGCGCCTTCGAGCTTCGCCTTCTTGCGCGAGGGCCGAACGGTCATGTGCAGCGGCACGCTCTCCGGCATGGGCGCGACGGCCCGGCGCTGCGGGACGCCGAACAACGTTTCCCAGAAGCCCGCTGCGTTCGCGGGCGAGGCGACAGCAATCGAGGTCGCTGCCAGCGCGGCAACCGCTATGACTTGTTTCGAAATTGACGGCACGGCTGAATCCCCAGCTCCGCAACCGGAGATAGTGATAAGTCTGCCCGATCTCAATGACGACAGAGCGACGTGATGAATCGCTTCTTCGTCACATTTCGGCGATTGCGTCGAACCCATTGCGAGATTGTTGAGCTGTGATCGATTCCGCGATGAATTTTGCTGCGTTGCAGCGCTGGCACCGCGCTGGGCTCATGCGGCCATGCGCCGGCAAAGGGATCAAGGCTGTGGAAGCTTGAGCACCTCGCGCAGCACCGGAATGGTCGCGTCGGCGATCGCGGAATGGCCGCTGGCATTGGGATGGAAGGAGCCGCCAAGCGTCGCGGCGAGAAGAGGCTGCACCTTGTCCTGGGGAGGATAGGGCGTCCTTCCTCTACCGATCGGGGCGACGCGCATGTAGTGGCCGGTGAGGAAGGCATCATTCGGCGTGACGAACCAGCGGTTGCGTGGCCGATAGGCGCGCCATTCGCTCGGCGCGAACGGCTCCCACAGGAAGTGGTGGGGCTTTTTGAACCCGACATAGGTGGGAAATTGCATCGCACCTGAAATCTGGCGATCCGGCGCATCGGCGGGTGCGCCCGCCGTGCAAAGGGCGTGGCCAGCGAAGCGCTCGACATGGCTATCGACGAACCGCCAGCGCCGACCTTCAGGAAGGGCGGCGACGGCAGCTGCAATGTTCTGGTTCAGGAACGGCACGAACGTGGCCGCTTCCCGACCTGTATCGTCCTTGCTGATCGCGAGAATGCGGTGGACGTCCATGCCCGCGTCGCTCGGCTGACAGACGCTGCTTCCGCCGCCGCTGCGCGTGATCTGCGGATAGCCGGTCTGGATGATGGCGGAGGAGGGCAGGTCGAGGTGCCTGCGGAAGGCGTCGGACAATTCCCCGATGCGGTTCGGGATCAGGTCCCTGACGGCCTGGCGCGCCTCGTCGAAGGTCTTGGTCGCGACCTGGCTGAGCCAAAGCTCGTAGAGCATTTCTGTGAACGGCCCGTAATCGCCCTTGGCGACCACCTCTTCGGCGATCACGCTGGAGAAGCCGATATCGTTTCCACCGACGCTGAGCAGCACTGCGTCCGGCTTGAGCCGGGCCCGCTCCTTGCAATCGCGCAACTCGCTTTGCCAGTCGAAGCCCCTGCCACGATTGTTGAAGCGGCTGTAGCCGACCCTGCTGCTGCAGTAGTCGCGCCAATAGCGCATGAGTTGCGGTGAAGCGTCGTAGAAGCTTTCCTCGTCGTCTCGCGCCGCATAATAGCCGAGGATGCCGGCCTGGACCTCGGCGCCGGTGCAACTATAGGGCGTCAGCGTTACGGCCAGGTCGCGATGCGCCAAGGCAAGGATGAGCGTCGCGCGGACATGCTGAGAATAGAGCGAGCGATGGCATTGGCTGTTGAGCCAGATGGCTCTTGCGTAGGGATGTCCCAGTCTTTGGTGATCGCCACCAAGCCGTCGCGGATAATTCCGAGGACGTCCATTGGTCGACGAGGATGCTTGGTAGCTTGATGGGCTGTCATCGACGAGCTCGACCGGCTTGTCGGGATTGCCTTCGCCCGAGGAGAACGAATCGCCGAAGCCGACGATCGCGACATGGCGCAGCCGCACGCTCCTGGTCTCGGCCACAGGTGCATTCGCTGCTGTCACCGTGATGTCGAAGGGCTTGTCGAAGGCGCGCCGCGCCAGCCGCACTTCCGTGGCGCAGGGTGCGACGACGGTGAGTTCGGCAGCTACCCATCGGCAGGATTGCCCGGCGAGCGCCGGCGGCAGGTCGGCGATCCTTGCGAGCACGTCGGCGACGCGCGGCTCCATGAACTGGTCGCCGGTGTCGAGCTTACATTTCCAATGGCCGTGATTGCCGTTCTCGAAGCAGGTTTCGCGCGTGACCGCGGAGGTCCAGCCATAGCGCGCGATGCTGACCCGGTCACCGAAGGCCCTACCGAGCGTGCCTTTCGCAGCGGCACGTTGCATGGCGTCTTCAAAAGCGAAGGCCGGCCGCTCCTTGCGGTCTTCAGCTGGCAGCGCGGCGAAGACCTCGGCGAGCTTGCGGAACTGCTTTTCCTGCTTGAACAGGCGAAAGCGGTTGGCGATCTCCCACTCGATCCGCGGCTGCGCGAAAGCTTCGCCGGCAGCGAGCCCGACAGTCAGGAGCAATAGAAACAAGCGCAGCCGAAACATGCCGTCCCCCCCCGCTTCACGCGGCAACCGTAGCGTGTGTGATGACGCAAGGGAAGGTCTCGTCTGCGCATTGTATCCCGGCCCATTCGCCTTAGGTTGCAGGCGGGAGAAACGACAAGGGAGCACGAGCCGAAATGGCCGTAATCGAACTGCCGGCGCAGCCCTTTGATGTCGAGGGCGCCCGGATGACGCTGTTCCAGGCGCTGCTGGCTGCCGCCGGCAAGCATGGCAAGGGCCGCGTCGCGCTGGAGGACCCGGAACGGCAGCCGATCACCTATGGCCGGCTGGTGCTGGGCGCGCTGGTGCTCGGCCGCAAGCTTTCGGCATTGACCAGGCCCGGCGAGACGGTCGGGCTGATGCTCCCCAATGTCCAGGGCATGGCGGTGACGCTGTTCGGGCTCTCGGCCTTTGGCCGCGTGCCGGCCTTGTTGAACTTCACCGCAGGCCTGAAGAACCTCACCGCCGCCTGCGAGATCGGGCCGGTCTCGACCATCGTCACCTCGCGGCGCTTCATCGACCAGGCCAAGCTCGACGATATCGTCGAGGCGCTCGAGCCAGGGCGGCGTGTGATCTATCTCGAGGATGTCCGCAAGGAACTGGCCAGCCTCGACAAGGCCATCGGCGCGCTGGCCTCGCTGGCGCCGGGCATGGTGCATCGCCGCCATGCGGCCAAGCCCGACGACCCGGCCGTCGTGCTCTTCACCTCGGGCACCGAGGGCAAGCCGAAGGGCGTGGTGCTGAGCCATGCCAATCTCGTCTCCAACGCCCGCCAGATCTTCGAGCTCGCCGCCGGCTTCCTCTCCGAGCGCGACGTGGTCATGAACCCACTGCCGGCCTTCCACTCCTTCGGGCTGACTGCCGCGCTGCTGATGCCGCTGATCCATGGCATGAAGGTCGTGCTTTATCCGAGCCCGCTGCATTACAAGCAGGTGCCGAAGCTGATCGGCGAAACGGCTGCGACCTTCCTGTTCGCCACCGACACGTTTCTGCAGGGGTACGCGCGCGCTGCGGATGAGGGCGACCTCAAGAGCGTGCGCTATGTCGTCGCCGGAGCCGAGCGGGTGAAGCCGGAGACGCGCCGGATGTGGGAGCCCTATGGCACCACCATCCTCGAAGGCTATGGCTGCACCGAATGCTCGCCGGTGCTGGCCTGCAACACGCCGGTGGCGACCAGGGATGGCAGCGTCGGGCGGCTTCTGCCCGGCATCACGGCCAAGCTCGAGCCGGTCGAAGGCATCACCGAGGGCGGGCGGCTCTGCGTGAAGGGGCCGAACGTCATGCTCGGCTATCTCAACGCCGACCGGCCGGGCGCGATCGTGCCGCCGGAGGGCGGCTGGCACGACACCGGCGACATCGTCGCGATCGATGACGGCTTCATCACCATCAAGGGCAGGGCGCGGCGCTTCGCCAAGCTTGGCGGCGAGATGGTCTCGCTCGCGGCGGTCGAATCGATGATCGCCGGCCTCTGGCCCGGTCACAATCACGTGGTCGTGGCGCTGCCCGATCTGCGCAAGGGCGAGCAGCTCGTCCTCGTCACCGAAAAGCCCAATGCCGAGAAGAAGGCGCTGCAGGACGAGGCCAAGGCGCAGGGTTTCCCGGAATTATGGCTGCCGAAGGCGATCCTGGTGACCGGTTCGATTCCCGTCCTCGGCAATGGCAAAATCGATTATGGTGGCACGCGCGAGCTCGCCATCACGATGAGGCCGCTGCTGTGACGCCACAATCGCATGATCAGGGAAGCCGCATGATCACGCTTCTTCCTCTCGTCTTCGTCCGCGCTGCGGCTTTCGCCGTCGCCGGGATCGCCTTGACGCCCGCGGACCTAGCCGCCCAGGCGGCCGGCCAGACCTATGTCCGTCGCGACGAATGCATCGAGGCCGGCAAGCTCTCGGCCGAGCAATGCGAGCACGCCTATCGCAACGCCCGCGCCGAATTCGAGCAGAAGGCGCCGCGTTACGGCTCGCGGGTCGCCTGCGAGCGGGCGCACAAGCGCTGTGGCGCGCAGGTCTCGACCACCGGCGGCTGGGACGCGCTGGCGCGCGGCGGTGGCGGGCAGTCTTACGTGCCGCGCTTCGTCGGCATTCGCGTCACCGGCGAAGGCGCATCAAGCAAGGCCTTTCCGATCGTCGAGGGCACGGCGAAGATCGCCTTCTCGGCCCGCCAGGTCGCGGCGCTCGACGACAAGGTCGCCGGCCGTCGGGCGGTGATGGGCGGCGGTAGTGGCGGTGGCCAGCACAGCCAGCAAGCGAGTGGCCCCTATATCCGCCGCGGCGACCGCGACGACACGGTACGCGTGCCGATGCAGGAGAAGAAGATCGGCTCCGACGTCGCACCGGGGCTCTATGTCGATCCGGACGGGGTCGAATGGTACAAGCCGGCGCACCGGCGCTGAGCCGGCGCGCGCAACCGGCGCTTGTCGGAAAGGCTTTCCGTCGCTAACCAGTTTCGCGGCGCGGACGTGGCGAAACTGGTAGACGCAAGGCACTTAAAATGCCTCGCCGGAAACGGCATGCGGGTTCGACCCCCGCCGTCCGCACCAATCGCGATGAGATTCGTCTCCCCTTGTGCATTGGGAAAAGGGGGGCCTGTTTTCGCTCCGATAGCGATTTTTGGTGAGAAAGAGGGCAACCTGCTTCGACGTATGGCAGGTTCTCATGACGCAAAGTTATATAAGGATGTACTGCACTTAAAAGTTGCGCCGACAGATGAGCTATGCAACGTTTTGGTCGATTTTATGCTTTGCGTTGCCGGGACGACCGACCGCTCGGCTATCAAGGCCGCGTCGGACCGTCGTTGAGGCTCAGATTGTCGGAGGGAGCCCTTGCCATTTCCGCTGACCTTCATCCCGGCTCAAGGCTGGCATCATGTGCCGCGGAGCTTCGGTGCGCCTCGTAGCAAGGGCAAACGGAAGCATGCCGGCTGCGACCTCTATGCGCCCGTCGGCACGCCGGTCCACGCCGTGGCCGATGGCAAGATCACGATACACCGGCCGTTCTACCTGGGCACATTCGCGACCGTCATCGATCACGGTGATTTCGTCGTCCGCTACGGAGAGGTCCAGAAGGCGCTGGCAGGCGGGCTCAAGGTCGGTGACGAGGTCGCCGCCGGACAGGTGATCGGATCGGTCGGCAAACTGTCCGGCCTGAACATCAGCATGATTCATTTCGAGATGTTTTCCGGGACGGTGAACGGTGAACTCACCACCACCAAATCCCCGTTCTTTCGCAGAGCCGACCTGATGGACCCGACTGCGCAGCTCGACGCCTGGGCACAGCAGCCATTGCCGACGTAGGCGCTGCCTGCCGGCGTCTTTCGGGGGAGGGGGTCGATGGCAACACAGGGCAACAGCGGTGGGCGCCGACCGCGCCGGAATCCCAGCCGGCCGAACGATGCTCTGATCGAGGCATTCGTCTTCGAAACCTTCGGCGTGCGACGCTTTCTTCAGGATGGCCCGGTCCGGTCGGATGTCTGGTTGCGCTATCTGATGCGGGCGCTCGCCGATCGCGCAGACGAGCGAACATCGCTGATCCTGTCGCCCAAGCTGACCGCCGGTCCCGAAGGACAGCGACCGGCGTCGACCGCCGATCTTGCCGACGAGATCGTGCGCCGTCTCGGGGGAGCGTCGACCAAGGCCAGCCGCCACAAAGTCACGCGCGTTCACCGGATCGCGGTCACATCTCGTTACGTCATCGTCGACCTGACATTCACGGAACTCGTGCATGCGGTGCTGCCCCTGACGCAGTGGTGGCGCGACAATGCCCCTCGCATGGAGCTGCGAAAGCTCGAGGACGCTCTCTTCAAACCGGACGGCGACATGACCGTCCGCGCGGTCCTGAGGGATATCGACGTCGACATCGACGTTCTCCGCTTCGGAGCGCTCATCACGATTATCGACATGGCGGAGAAGCCCGAGAGTCGGGAGCTCGCCATCGACCTCATGGGAAAGCTCGTCGTCGGCCCGGGGCGGTCGCGCGAGGATGACGACCTCGACGATGATCCGATGCAACGGAGCGGCAGGCGATCGCTCGACGAGGGCGACGACCCGCCAGGGGTGGATCGCGCACGCATCGGCGAGCTCAACCCGCTCTGGCAGCCATTCCAGCAGCTGATGCAGGAGATCGGCCAGGCGAGCGAGCTGCCGGCCGGTGCCAGTGGGGGCACGGTCTCGATCTGGTCGATCGCGCGCAACCGCCTGGCATTGCGCATGGAGCTGGAAAGCTTCGACCTGCCGCCGGCCCGGTTGCCGCCTCCATGCGCGGCGCTGTCGCGCGACACGGTCAAGGCCGACGCCGCCATCCGGCTGTTCGACCTCTCGACCCGCGACTTCACCTGGGCGGTCATCGATACCGGAATCGATCCGAAGCGTGCGGTCTTCCGCGATTGGCGCAAAACCGATCATGTGTCCCGCGTGACGCGTTCGCTCGATTTCACCCGGTTGCGAAGGCTGATGTCCGGGCAGGTTTCGCTCGAGACGATGATCGCGCAACTGCCTTTGCAGAAGCGGAACGATCCGACGATCAAGCGCCAGATCCAGCAGCAGTTCTCGTCGCTCGACGCTCTGGCACGCGGGGTCGCGGAGGCGGATTGGTCGATCATCGCGCCGTTGCTCGAAGTCGATCCCGATGGCGACGACGCAGTGCCCGATGACGAGCACGGCACCCATGTCGCCGCCATCCTCGGCGGCTGCTTTCCAGTGCCGGGGGAGGCGGCGCAAGGTCCCTTCTACGGCGTCTGCCCTGATATCCGCCTGCTCGATCTGCGCGTCTTCGGACGGCGGACCGGTGAGGGCGAGGAAAGCGGCGGCGATGAGTTCACCATCCTGGCCGCGCTCGACTATCTGACCTGGCTCAACCGCAACCCGGAATTGCCGCAGGTGCACGGCGTCAACATGTCGGTCTCGATCAGGCATCTGGTCGACGCCCATGCCTGCGGGCGAACCCCGATCTGCGAGGCGGTGAACCGGCTCGTCGCACTGGGCACGCCGGTGGTGACCGCCGCCGGCAATGCCGGCTTCGACCCGGCCGCGAACAAGGTCAATCTCGGTTTCGGCTACCGCGGCATGAGCATCACCGATCCCGGCAATGCCGATGGGGCAATCTGCGTGGGCGCGACACACCGCGCCGACCCGCACAGCTTCGGCGTCAGCTACTTTTCCAGCCGCGGCCCGACCGGCGACGGCAGGCTCAAACCGGATCTGGTCGCGCCCGGCGAGAAGATCGTTTCGGCTATCCCCGGCAATGGGGACCGCTTCGCCTCGAAAGACGGCACGTCCATGGCGGCACCGCATGTCTCGGGGGTCTGTGCCCTGCTGATGGCGCGGCATCGCGAACTCATCGGCCGCCCGGAGCGGATCAAGCAGATCCTGATCAGAACCGCGACCGATCTGGGGCGCGAACGCTATTTCCAGGGGGCGGGGCTGGTCGACGCCCTGCGCGCCCTGCAGTCGGTATGAGCGGGAGGGGTCCATGATCACGTTCGAAGCTGTCGATGCCGGCCATGGCGACTGCATCCTGCTGCGCTATCACAGCGGCGATGGCGGCATCGATCCGCCGCATGAGCGCATCCTGCTGATCGACGCGGGGCCGACGACGGCGAAACACATGACGCCGGGCGCAAAGAGCTTCCGGCCGCTCGAGCACAGGCTGGCGCCGCGGCTGGCTGCGATCAAGCAGGAGCGGGACGGGCGCCCGTCAACGGTCGAGGACCATGCCGGGAAAGCGACGCTGAAGCTCGGCCTCGTGGTCTGCACCCATATCGATGCCGACCATATCGACGGCGTCGAGCAGATCTATCATTGCCTTGCCGAGAGCCTGAACTGCGTGCCGGGCATGCCCCAGCTAGAGATCGGCATGCTCTGGTTCAATTCCTTTTCGGCGCTGCTCGGCGACCAGGTGAAGATCCTGGCCAAGGAGCTCGACAGAACGGCCGAGGCGGTCGCCGTGAGCGTCGCCGACGGCGACGATCTGACGAGCTCTGCGCGAACGATTCACGGCGACAACATCAATTCGCGGGAGCCGGGCAAGCTCATTGCCATGGGGCAGGTCTTCGACAAGGCTTTCGGTCCGGCGAAGATCACGATCCTCAACCCGGACAAGACGTCGCTGGAGAAGCTGCGCAAGGAGTGGAAGAAAAAATCCAAGGTCGCGCCGGCTCAGGGCGTGCCGGCTTCGGTCCAGTCCACCAACTGGCTGAAAGCGGACAAGACGGACAAGTCAATCGCCAACCTCTCGTCCATCACCATGCTGGTCGAGCACGAAGGCCGGAAAATCCTGCTGACCGGCGATCAGCTCGGCAGAGACGTCCTGCGGAGCCTCAAGCAAAGCGGCCTCATGTCGGATGCCGACAAGACCTTCCACGTCGACATCCTGAAAGTGCCGCACCACGGTGCGATCGGCAACAACCAGCGCGACTTCATGAGTGCGGTCACCGCCGACACCTACGTCTTCAGCGCCATCGGCAAGGACCAGAATCCGGATCCGCCGGTGGTCGAATTCTACGCCAAGTTGGCAAAGTCCGGCCGCAAGTTCACCATGGCCTTCACCAATGGCGACCTGAGTTACGAACTCGAGGACGGGAAACCGCCCGAACTGAACGGAAAGCCAGTGGTGACACTGCAGCAACTGATCGCCGATCTGAAAGCCGCTCATCCGAAAATCCGCGACAACGTCACCTTCACCTTTCGAGACAAGGACAAGCCGTCCCTGGTGTTCGAGCTGCCAAAGCGAGGCTGAGCCGTTTTCTGCTGCGTGGAGATGGTGAAGCTGGCAGGCGCAAGGCACTAAAATGCCCCGCCGGAAACGGTATGCGGGTTCGATCCCCGCCGTCCGCACCATGACTTGAAAGATGAGTTGTTAGGCCGATAGTGAACTGCGCGCCAAAAGCTGAGCTGGGCTTACCGCCGAGATGCGGACATTAGCGTGCAGGGACACCGCTTCTGTCTCCTTGATCGACCGACTCTACCCAATTTTGGAGGAAGTTCAGGGTCTCAGGTCAACGTTATTCGCGCCACTCTTTCTTTGCTTCGCTCCGCAATTTCTCGAAGCTAGGGCAGCGGGAAAGAATTTCGAATGCGCCTTTAGCGATATTTTCTCCAGCGCTTGTATCACTGGGATAATGCAAACCGGCAATCTCCCGATTTTTACCTACCCTGTTGGCTAACACCGTCAGAGAGCCCTCGGCATCTTTCCGCACCGATGCTGCTGTAAGGGACAGCATATGAGACATCAGTGAGTGGCCACTCGGATACGAAGCATGCCCGGGCACAGCAATCATCGGCATCAGCGCCGGACATAACTGATGCGGGCGCGGCCGATTGAATTTGAACTTGTAGAAAAACATCACCATTTCACCCACGCGGGCTGCGGTTTTGATCATTTCGTATGTGGCGGGATGCGATGCGCGATTCATCATCAATAAGCCTAGCCAATATTTCGGAAAATCAGTACTCTGCGCCACAATTTCGTTTCTGGATTTATTCCGTTCGTTCATCAATTCCAGTAAATACTCGATTTCGTTACGCGTAATCTCGGATTTGGTCGATGGCGGTGGCGAAACAGATATTTCGCTTTCCCAGCTGGACGTCGCGAATTCAGGCAAGATTGCTAGGCCGACGTAATCCGGATCCCAATAGCGCCTTGGGAACTCTGTAACATCTGTGAGTACATCGAGCGGACCCTCTCTTAAGCCCGGTTGCTCCGGGTGGGTCGGAAATTCCGGCAAGTCTAGCGGATCAAAAAAGCAGTTTCCCATAATCTTCCCCCTTGTTCACATTATCGGATGCTGCCCACGGCCTCCGATTCGTCTCGCTCATTCGGGAAGGCCGGCGTCCAGTAAGCGCCTCAAGAATGTTTCTCGGACCTCCTTATCCCACCAGGGGCACTGAGGCGCATACACAGAGACCCGGAAGGATGGCTGCTCAGACAGTAGGGCGCGAGCGACTTCCTTCGCCTCTTCCAGTCTGTCGAGCGCAACAAGACTGGCTGTCAGGACCCGCAGCCCCGCTCGAAAATGCGGGTTCTGCCCCACGGCCTTGCGGTCGCAATCCACGGCCGCCTCGTAAGATTCACCGGCGTAGTGGGCAAGGCCTAGGAAAGACAGATAGTAGAATGCATGCCGGTCTGCTGGTGACAGCGCGATCCCGCGCTCCGCGCGCTCGACCGCCTCTTTGGCATCTCCCATATAGGCGTATGTGCCGCTGCTGAGGGCCCAAGCCCAGGCGTGGCTTGGCGAACAATTGATCGCGCGCTCAAAATAAGATGTCGCCGCTGCGTATTCGTGGAACAGGAATGACTTGACGTGTCCGCAGATTGCGAGCGCCAGCGAATTGGAGGCATCCCGATCAACAGCGGCGGAGGCCAACTTCCAGGCTTGGTAAGCATCCAATGTCGGGTCGGCTGACCAGCCTTGGCCAATGTTGAAAATGTGCCAGAGGGAGGCGTAAGCGTAAGCTGGGGGATATCGGCTGTCAGTCTCGATGGCGCTGCCGAGAAATTTTCGTGCACGAACGAACTGTTCGCTGTCCATTCTATAGAGCAAGTCGATACCCTGAAGAAGCAGGTCATACGCGTCCATACTCTCGGGGCGCTTCATCACAGCCCGCGCAAGTTCGGCTTCGCGGACATGGGGAGCAATAGTCCCAACAACCTTGGTTGCGATACTATCCTGCATATCAAATATCGATGACAAGATGCCGTCCATATGGTCGGACCAAAGAACGCTGCCGCTCCTCACATCGGTCAGGGAGCAGGTTACGCGAATTTCATCGCTAGATCGTCCAATAACTCCTGTAAGAACGTAGTGTGCCCCCAATCGTTTTCCTAGAAGGGCAGGGGGCTCTTTCGTGCAATAATCGATAGTCGAGCCTCGATTAATCGTCATAATATCGCGCAGGCTACTTAGCGCGCCAATTATGCCATCCATCAGGCCTTGTGAAAAATAATCTTCGCCGCCACTGCCGTCAAAAGCCGAAAACGGAAAAACAGCGATGGTTGGCAGGCGCGTTCTCTTGCGATACGGCTTGACCATAGAGGGGAATGAATCTGTGCGCGGCGTATTGATCAGAAATGCGTGCGTCGGACTATGAAAATTCTTCAACCTAATCCGGCCGCAATCATTGGAGGATATATTGATCTTACCATCAATTTGATCGAATAGAT
This sequence comes from Allobosea sp. Tri-44, assembly GCF_004123845.1. GTDB lineage: Bacteria > Pseudomonadota > Alphaproteobacteria > Rhizobiales > Beijerinckiaceae > Allobosea. The sequence goes on from NZ_NBDP01000003.1 coordinate 347,564, forward strand.
CACTCGAAATCAATACGGCGCCGGGAGTGGCTATCTGCTGAAGTCGCGATGCTGTATTTACAGCGATTCCAAAAATATCGCTATCTTCGATAATTACGCTGTCGATTGTTGCGCCAATTCTAAATTTGATTCGACGATCAGGATCACGCTGCCTTTGGGATTGGTGCGTAGATTTCTGTATATTTAGGGCGCAATCTACCGCTGCGACAGCGTCGCTGAAGCAAGCGAGAAAGCCATCGCCAGTGAATTTAACAATTCTACCTTTGTACTTTTCGACAACAGGAGTTACCACGGACGCCCAGAGCCACATCAGCTGCTTGTGGGTCTCTTCCTCCGCCGTATCCATCATTCGGCTATAGTCGGCGACGTCAGCGCAGAGGACTGCGAGGACACTACGATCCAACGTTTGCGCCGTCGACAACATGCGCAGTCCGCCTACGTCTGATGGCAGAAGGGCTAAATCAGGCCAGAGGCAAGGCTGTCAGCGTAACCGGCACGGGTTACTGCCGGCATCATGTCGTCTCTTCGCCTTCTTGGAAAGGGGCTGACGTGTGCGGCACCTCACAGACGAGGTGTCCTCCGAGCCGCAATAACGCTGCAACACCGCCCGACGAGGCGGCGGGCAAGGCAATGGGAGCGGCACCATGTATGCGCTGAAAAGCGATTTTCTCCACGACATCGATGACCTCACCGACATGCTGCGGCCTCGCACCAAATCGGTGCTCGACCGGCTGGTCGGACGCAGGGCAGTTGGGCAAATCCTCGGTGAGCAGTTTCTCTATGAGGTCCATGGTCCATTCGTCCCGCCTCATCGAAAGCCTGCCCGGCGTCCCCTGACGACCAGGCTGATCGAAGCGCTGTCGGGACGGCTGCGCAGCATCCGCGACAGGGTGCAGACGCGCCGCGCGGCCAACGCGTTGCCGAGTCTCGACGACAGGACGCTGGGGGATATCGGCATCAGCCGTTCGGAGATCGAGTTCGCCGTCCGGCACGCCGATCCGCGGCCGTGACCGCGGAGCGGGGCCCCAGGCCGCGCTCGACCTCGCCGCCGGAAACGGCATGCGGGTTCGATACCCGCCGTCCGCGCCATGGCCTGACAGAGGAGACGTTCGGGCAATCGTCGCTGCGTGCCACGAGCGGAATTTGGGCCATTGCCCGCAAGCCGACGTTGGCCGAGGTGCTTCCGGCTCCAATCGGATATCCATCGGTCCCGGTTGATTGGAAGTTGCAGCTCGTGATCCCGCCGATGCGTGGCGAGCGGTTTCAGAAGGCGAGGAAACGCCGCGCTCAGCGCGTTCGAACTAGGCATAGGGCCGAAGCAAGCTTGAGATGTTGCGTCTTTCTCCGGCCTCTATCGGCTTGTCAGAAGATCGAACTCGTCGGCAGGCCTAGCGCCATTGCGCCGGCATAGTGTGCCTGGGGACTGGCCTGGAGTGGGTGAAAACGTGCACCTTGGATGTCACGAAAGCGCCGCTCCAATCCCGTTGCCCGATAGAACGACGCGCCGCCGGCCAGCTCCATCGCCAGATCGACGGCAGTAATCGCGTGGCGGGCAACCAGAGTGCGCCCGATCATCACCTCGTTGACCGTCTCGGCGCAGGGCGCGTTACGCGCCACGGTATCCAGCATCCAGCGGTGTGCGAGCTGCGCGGCCCGCAATTCGGTGTCCATGCGTCCGGCCAGCGATGGGTCGGATGCCTGTTTCTTCTTCGCGATCTCGACAGCGATGTCGCGGGCGCTCTCTGCAACTCCGAGGTAGACAGCATAGATCAGCGGGAAAGCGATGGTCGCAATCGTCTCGAAAACAGGGTGCCACTCGCCGGCCTTGCGCGAAAACGCGACATTCGCGGCGGGGATGAAGAGATTCTCGATCACGACGTCGTTCGACGCGGTGCCGCGCATGCCCAGCGTGCGCCAGGTGTCCTCGATGCGCACCGCCGAGGACTTCATCGGCGCACCGAAGTGAATGACCGACCGGTTCCCGTCTTCTCCTTCGTGGATCGCTCCCGTCATCAGGATATCTCCGGCTTCGGCGCCGGAGGTGAACACCTTCCGCGCCGTGATACGATAGCCGTCGCCGTCCCTCTCGGCCTTTCCCGATCCGCCAATCCAGTCCGAGCCACCGGACGACAACAAGATGATTCTCTCCGCGGCGACCCGTTTCAGCAGGGGTTCCACAGCGGCGACCTTCTGGTGCCGCCAACGCCAAGCGGGGATGGCGACCTGATGGGTGTGCATGGAAAAGGCCAGCGCCGTGGAACCGCACGCCCTCGCGAGCACGCGCAGCATCTCGGCGAGCTCGGATATCTCGGCGCCGCCGCCGCCGAGTTCCCGCGGGACGCCTGCCTCGATGAGGCCCGCCTCCTTCAGCAAGGAATAGCTCTCGCTGACGAAGCGGTCATTCTGGTCGATCTCGGCGGCACGCGCGGCGAGTTTCGGCGCAAGATGGCGCGCCGTTTCCACGACATTGGCGGGAGAGGCGGTGCCTCCGACGAATGACGGGGGTGAGGCTTTCGAAGCAGAGATCGTCGACATGGTGTCCTCCATTCCTGCGAGGCAGAAGGATCACCGCTGAGGTTCCGAGATTCCAGTTCAGCAACTGAACTGCCGGCATTTTCCGTGTGACCCCCGATCTGGTACCATTCGCCAAAAGAAAAACGGGGTTCGCCATGAACAATCGCGGTGGCTACGGCCAGTTCTGCCCGGTGTCGATGGCCTCGGAGATATTGTGCAGTCGATGGACGACGCTGGTGGTGCGAGAACTGCTCTGCGGCAGCACCCGATTCAATGATCTGCGGCGCGGCCTACCGAAGATGTCGCCTGCCTTGCTCTCGAAACGGCTCAAGGAATTGCAGCAGGCCGGGGTCATCACCGTATCGCGCAAGACGAAGAGCTCGGTTGAATATCACCTTTCCGAGGCGGGCGAGGAACTGAGATCGTTGATCATGGGCCTCGGCAACTGGGCGCAGCACTGGATGGAATCGCGGCTTTCGCTCAAGAACCTCGACCCTTCATTGCTGATGTGGGACATGCGCCGGAGTCTCAACGTCAAGCTGCTGCCGGAGCATCGCTGCACGATACAGTTTCTGTACCCCGAACTTCCGGGGTCACAGAAGAGGTGGTGGCTGGTGGTGGCCGACGGTGCAGTCGACCTTTGCAATTTCGATCCCGGCCATCAGCTCGATCTGCTGGTCACGAGTTCCCTGCGCACGATGACAGCGATCTGGATGGGACTGACGACGATCAAGAAGGAGTCCGACACCGGTCACTTCGAGATCGACGGCGATCAGGCGCTGGCTTGCTCCATGCAACAATGGCTGGGGCTCAGCGCCTTCGCCTTCGAACCGCGTCGGGTGCAGTGACGGACGCGACGATCATCCGCCCAGTACAGACGATGGATAATCGCCCGGAAGCAGACAGGGTGGGCACGATGCGCAGAGCTTCGTCGAACTCGACGCGACACCCATAACAGGCTCGAGTTGACCGACATGTGTTCGGGAGGTTTGACGCGCGACATCAAGGCTCAAATTGTCCCGCATTTGCCTAAGCCGAGCGTGCACCAACCACATGAAGGGTTTCGCTCGCGCTTGCGGCGCTGAGCAGATTCGGTGCCGGCGTTCAGGGCGACGCCTGCGCCCGCTGGGTGGCGCGCAGCAGCTCGCGCGGCAGCGCGCCGGTCTGACGCTCGACCATGCGGTGCACGACCGGCGGCTCGGGCCCGATATGAAGGCCCCTGACCCGGTCGCCGATTTCGGCGTCGGCCTGGGTGGCGCGCTGGGCCTGGCGGACATATTCGACCCAGGTCGGGCTGTCATAGCGCTCGATCCAGAGCTCGGCATCGGTCAGGTCGCGCAGCAGCGACCAGTGGCGGGCACCGTCGCGGCGGCGGATGCGCCGGCGCTCCTCCATCGCCTTGAGGAACTCGACCACGTCCTCCTGCCTGATCCGCCATTCGATGGTGACGAAGACCGGGCCGCTGCGCGGCTCGATATCGACCGCGATGTCGGGCTTTCGCCAGCGGCTGAGCGGATCGAGATTGAGCGCCTCGAGCGGCGGCAGCCGATAGCGCAGCCCGACTGCTGCGCCGAGGACGAGTGCGACCGCCGCCGCGGTGAGGCCGCCGGCCGGGCCGGAATGGAGGGTGACCCAGCCCCAGGCCCAGCTGCCCGCGGCCATGCCGCCGAAGGCCGCCATCTGGTAGAGCGCAAGCGCGCGCCCCACCACCCAGCGCGGCGCCGACAGCTGCACCGTCGAATTGAAGGTCGAGAGCGCCAGCACCCAGCAGGCGCCGCCGACGGCAAGCGCCGGCATGGTGAGCCATAGGGTCGGGCTCAGTGCTACAATCAGGGCCGCGGCCGCGTAGGCCAGGAAGGTCAGGCGTATGAGCGTCTCGGTGCTGAAACGGCGGCGCAGCCGGGCGCTGACGAAGGCTCCGGCGACCGCGCCGGCGCCGAAGGCACCCAGCAGGATGCCGTATGTCAGCGGGCCGCCGCGCACGAGATCGCGCGCGACCAGCGGCATCAAAGCGAGACCGACGACGCCGCCGAAGCCGAAGAGGAAGGCGCGCAGGATGACGGCGCGGATATTGGGCGACATCGCGACATAGCGGAGACCGGCGCTCATCGCGATCAAGAACGTCTCGCGCGGCAGCAGGCGCTCGACGCGCGGCGGCTGCCAGCGGGCCAGCACGACGAGCAGGCCGACAGAGCTGAAGGCATTGACGATGAAGGCTGCGACCGCGCCGAAGGCGGCGACGATGGCGCCACCGATCGCCGGGCCGACGCTGCGAGCGATGTTGAAGGCGACACTGTTCAGCGTCACCGCCGCCGGCACCTCGGGTCGCGGCACCATGTCGCCGACCGAGGATTGCCAGGCCGGGTTGTTGAGCGCGTTGCCGCAACCGAGCAGGAAGGTGAAGGCGAGCAGCAGCCAGGGCGAGAGCAGCCCATACCAGGCGAAGACCGCCAGCATGATCGAAACAGCGAGCATGAAACCCTGTGCCGTCAGCAAGATGCGGCGGCGGTCGTAATTGTCCGCGATTGCGCCGGCGGCAAGCGAGAACAGCATCACCGGCAGCGCGGTCGAGGCCTGGACGAGCGCGACCATGTCCGGTGAATTGGAGAGCGAGGTCATCAGCCAGGCAGCGCCGACCATCTGGACGAGGCCGCCGAAGTTCGAGACAAGGCTTGCGATCCAGACCGCACGGAAGATCGGCTGGCGCAACGGCGCAAAAGCTGAATAGCGCCTGTCATCAGGCTTCAGGCCCTCGGCGGCGAGGTCGGCTTCGGCGGTCTCGGCCGTGGTCTGCGTGGCGGGCTCATGCGGCATGTCACAGTTAGAGCATGCCGGCGGGCGATGGGAAGCCGCGCTGCGCCATTGTCCGTCATCGGATGATTGGAGACCGTTTTCGGGTTTCGGCGGGTTTAACCCCGCCGATGCTCCACCTTCGGCAGGAACCAGGCCAGCAGGCCGATCGCCGGCAGGAAGGCGCAGATCCGGTAGACCGCCTCGATGCCGATCCAGTCGGCGACTTCGCCGAGGATCGCCGCCGCGAGTCCGCCGAGGCCGAAGGACAGGCCGTAGAACAGGCCGCCGATCAGGCCGATCCGGCCCGGCATCAGCTCCATCGCGTAGATCAGGATCGCGGCGAAGGAGCTCGCCATGATCAGGTTGATCACCACCGTCAGCACGCCGGTCCAGAACAGGTCGGCGAAGGGCAGGATCAGCGAGAAGGGCAGGGCGCCGAGGATCGAGAACCAGAGGATGCGGTTGCGGCCGACCTTGTCGCCAATGATGCCGCCGGCGAGCGCCCCGACCGCGGCGGCCGCGAGGAAGAGGAACAGCATCAGCTGCGAGCCTTGCACCGAGATGCCGAATTTCCCGATCAGGTAGAAGGTGTAATAGGAGCTGAAGCTCGACGAGTAGGCGTTCTTCGAGAACAGCAGGATGACCAGGATGGTGATCGCCAAGGCGATCCGGCCCTTCGTATGCGTGGCGGCGGCGGGTGCGGCAGTCGCGGCCTTCACCGGCTTCGGGGCGGTCGCGGCTGCCTTGCTCAGCTCGGCATAGCGGCGAGCCGTCCAGACCATCAGGATCATGGCGAGCAGGGCCGCGGCCGAGAACCAGGCGACGCTGGTCTGGCCGCGCGGCACGATGATGAAGGCGGCAAGCAGCGGGCCGAGCGCGCCGCCGCTCTGGCCGCCGACCTGGAAGATGCCTTGCGCCAGGCCCTGCTGGCCGCCCGAGGCGTTGCGGGCCATGCGGGTCGCTTCGGGATGGAAGATCGAGGATCCCAGGCCGACGCAGGCCGCGGCCAGCAGCAGCAGCGGGTAGCTGCCGGCATAGGCGAGGCCGATCAGCCCGGTCAGCGTGCAGCCCATGCCGACGACCATCGAATAGGGCATCGGGTTCTTGTCGGTGTAGTGGCCGACGACCGGCTGCAGCAGCGAGGCGGTGATCTGGAAGGTCAGCGTGATCAGGCCGATCTGGCCGAAATCCAGCGCATAGGCCGTCTTGATGATCGGGTAGATCGCCGGGATCAGCGACTGGATCATGTCGTTGAGCAGATGCGTCGCGCTGAGCGCGAACAGCACCGGCAGGTCGGCGCGGCGGGTGGAGGCGATCGGCTTGCTGACGTTCATGCGGATGATTTCGCCGGGCGCAGCTCTATTGCGGGCGAGGGTCCGCCGGATGGCCGCGAAGCCGGCTCATAGCATCGCGGCCGGCGCCAGACCCAGAGCGGCGCGCACAGGGCCGCCCTGACGTGGGCGCGGGATGGGAGGCGCCGGCAGCTGGGTCTGCCGACGCTCTCTGGTGCTACTTCACTTCGCCCGCGATCTCGGCGATCGCCGGGGCCTTGGTGATCAGCCCGCGCTCGACCAGGAAGGCGCCGAAGCGCTCATAGCGGCGCCGGTCGAGGGCGCGCGGGCGCTTGGCGAAGCGCGGCAGGGTGTCCGTCCAGGCCTGACGGTTGAGGGCGTCATCGAGATCGGGATGGGTGGCGATGAAGAGCTTCCAGGCTTCCTGCGGGTGGTTGGTCAAATAGAGCGCCGCCTTCTCGATGGCGTCGAGGAAGCGCGGCAGGCGGGTATCGCCCACGGCATCGCGGCGGGTGATCAGGATCAGTTCGTCATAGGCCGGCACGCCATGCTCCTCTGGGTAGAAGGCCGTGCCGGGATGGCCTTCGAGCTTCAGCTGCGTCAGCTCGAAATTGCGGTAGCCGCCGATGGTGGCGTCGACCCGGCCGCTGATCAGGGCGGCCGAGAGCGCGAAGTTGACGTTGACGAGCTTGACGTCGTCGAGCTTGAGGCCGGCCTTGGCCAGCATCTGGCCGAGCAAGGTGGTCTCGGTGCCGGAGACGGCATAGCCGACCGTCTTGCCCTTGAGATCGGCGAGGCTCTTGATCGGCCCGTCGGCCTTGACGATGACGCTGTTGAGCGGCGTCTCGACCAGCGTGCCGACGCGGACGATCGGGATGCCGGCGGCGTGGTCGAGATAGAGATTGGGCTGGTAGTGGATGCCGATATCGGCCTGGCCGGCGGCGACGAGGCGCGGCACGGCCGACGGGTCGGAAGGCGGCACCATGGTGACCTCGAGCCCGGCCTCCTTGAACAGGCCGAGCTGCTGCGCGACGACCAGCGGCGCATGGTCGGGATTGACGAACCATTCGAGCATCACCGTGAGCTTGTCGGCGGCGCTGGCCGGGCTGGCGAGGCTGGCCGCCAGGATGAGGCCGGTAGCGAGGAGGGCGCGTCTGGTCAGGGCGCGGAGGGTCATCGGGCGAAATCCTTCTGCGTGATCGGCTTGAAGCGGGGCGGACTCATTGCTCGCTCGCCCAGGGAATGAGGCGCGGGCCGAGCGTGTCGACGAGATGGCGCAGGACGAGGCTGAGCACGGCGAGCACCGTCATCGCGGCAAAGACCGTGTCGGTCTGCATGCGGGCATTGGCCTGGACCATGACGAAGCCGAGCCCGGCGGAGGAGCCGACCCATTCGCCGATCACCGCGCCGAGCGGCGCGAGAGGGGCTGCGACCCGCAGGCCGGTGAGGAGGGCGGGCATGGCCAGCGGCAGGCGGACATGGCGCAGCGTCTGCCAATGCGTCGCCGAGGTCAGCGCGGTGGCGTCGATCAGTTCCGGGTCGGTCCGGCGCAGGCCATCGGTGAAGGCAGAGGCCACGGGAAAGAAGATGATGATCGTCGCCATGATCACCTTCGAGCCCATGCCGAAGCCGAACCAGACGACGAGCAGCGGCGCGATGACGAAGACCGGGAAGGATTGCAGCACGAGCAGGACCGGCCAGAGCAGGCGCCCGAGCCGTGGCAGCGCCACGATGGCGAGCGCCGTCAGCGCCCCGAAAGCTGAGCCGAGCACGAAGCCGAGCGCGATCTCGGCGATGGTGGTCAGGCTATGGCTGAAGAGGAAACCGGGCTGGCGCTGGAAGGCTGCGGCGACGTCGAGCGGCGAGGGCAGGATGTAGCGCGGTGGCTGGAACAGCCAGATCGCGCTTTGCCAGGCGAGTAGCAGGACGAGAATGGTGCGCAGGGCCGGCGCGAGCGCGGCCATCATAGGCCTCGTGGAAGCCGAGCTTCGCTCTATCGCGTCCTGCGTCGTCAAGGCTCGCCTTTCCGGTGGAAGGCGGGCACGGGGATAAGCACTGACCAGGCTGCCCCGAGCGACTCCCTCCGCCAGCATGATCTGGTTCAGGTTCGAAGGGTGCTTCTCAGCCCGCCTTGCGGCGAACGCCCCCGTCTCTCGTAAACCCTTGTGGCAGAAAGGCTTGCGCCTGTCACGCCTGACTTAAGCCGGTGCGGCGTCGCTCAGGCTGCGTCGTAGGCCGAGTCGAAGAAGGCCTTCTCCAGTGCGACGGTGCGCAGGAAGAAATCACGGCTCGTCTGCGCCTCTTCCGGGCCGACGCGGTCGAGCTCGGCCCGCAGGAAGCCGACGAAGTCGCGGAAGTCGGGGTTGTCGTGCAGGGTGATCCATTCGGCATGGACGAAGTTCGCCGGCAGCGGCTGCGACGCTTGCTGCGCCCAGTCGAGATAGAGCCATTCGGCCACGACCAGCACGGAGAGGGCAGCGGCATAGGAGCGGGTCGCGGCCGCTTCGCGCATGATCGCCTTGAAGCCAGCGGTGGGCTCGGCGTCAGGACGCTCCGTGCGCTCGCGCTCGCTGACGCCGAGCGCTTCGAAGGAGCGCAGGAAATAAGTGTTCTCCTCGCCGCTGACCATGCCGATGAAGCGCCCGAAGCGGATGCGGGCCTCGAAGCTGTCGGCGCTGGCGAGCGCAGCGCCCAGCAGGGTCAGGAAGCTGTCGAGGAAGCGGTGGTCCTGGATCAGATAACGCGCCATGACCGCGTCGGACACCGTGCCGTCGAGCAATTCGGCGACGAAACGGTGGCCGACAGCCTGCGACCAGGCCGGCTGACTGGCAAGGCGGAGGGTCTCGGTGAAACGGGCGGTCATGAGGTCAGTGCCTTTCGCTGATCGGGCTTTCCCTATCAGGATCGCCCCGCAAAAACAGGCCGGGACGTAGAAACCTCTCCCCTCTTGTTGGGAGGGGTGGTGGTCGCAAAGCCGGAGCGATCGGCAAGAGCATGATGGCGCCGCATGAGGCTCCCGGGAAGAATGCTGACAGAGGCTGTCAGCCGGAGCGCCGTTAATACAGACCAATTAGTATGTATGGGAGGAAGCGATGATGAAGCTCTATGGTTTCGGGCCGACGCGGACCCTGCGAGCCCTTTGGGGGCTGAAGGAGCTCGGCGTGCCGTTCGACTACATTCATGTCGACCTGCTTGGCGGCGAGGCGCAGACGCCCGAGTTCCTGAAGCTCAACCCGGCCGGGAAGCTGCCGGTGCTGGTCGACGGCGACAATGTCCTGCCGGAATCGGCGGCGATCATCCTCTATCTCGCCGAGAAATTTCCGGAGAAGCGCCTGCTGCCGGATGATCTCGACGAGCGGGCGCAGGCCTATCGCTGGATCCTGTTCGCGATGACCGAGCTGGAGCAGCCGCTCTGGCGCATCACCAAGCACAGCTTCCTCTATCCTGAGGAAAAGCGGCTGCCGCAGGACATCGTGCTCGCCAGCGAGGAGTTTCGGCGCATGGCGGCGGTGCTGGAGGCCCATATGGACGGGCGCGAGTTCATCGTCGGCGACCGGATCGGCGCGGCCGACTGCGTCACCGCCTATCTGATGGACTGGGCGAACGAGCAGGGTCTGCTCGACGGCTCGCCGCGCCTTCAGCGCTATCTCGAACGCATGTATGCGCGACCATCGGCGCCGCAGCGGATCGCCGAAGCCTTCGCCAGCGTGCAGCCGGCGGCATAGCGGGGGTAACGGCTACTCCGCGGGCAGGCCGGTCAGTCCGGGCGGCGGGCCGTGGCAAGGGCGACGGTGCGCTTCGGCCAGAGGCGCTCGCACAGCGCCACGACGCCGAGGCCGGTCAGGCCGCCCAGGATCTTGACGAACGCATCCAGCGCGCGAGCATGCCGGCTCGCCTCGAAATGCTGGGCGAGTTCGAGCCCCGCGGCACCGGCGACGATGCACAGGAGAATCACGCCCTTGCGCGCCGGATAGGCGGTCGCGAGAGCCGCGGCGGCGACCAGATAGGCGACGAAACGCTCAATCTGCGGTCCCAGATGCGAGATATGCGGGCGGGCGCCGATCGGGGACAGGGTCGCGACGATGACGACGGCGACCGCAACCCAGCCGATCAGGGCGGCCCAGCGGCGCAGGGAAAGCTCGAGCCCGAAGAGCCGCATCGCCGTCTGCCGCGCCTCCTGCTGCGCCAATCCGTCTCCGGAAAGCAAAAAGGGCCCAAGCGGCCGCCGCTCAAGCCCTCGAAAATGCTGGCTCCCGGAGCAGGATTCGAACCTGCGACCAATCGATTAACAGTCGATTGCTCTACCGCTGAGCTATCCGGGATCGGTGGGCGGCGTATAGCGACGCCGCCGGCCGGGTGCAAGCCTTTTGCTGGCATCAAGGTGGAGAAAATCGTGGGCGCCCGCTCTGCCCCAGCGTCAATTCACATTGCCGAGAGAGTTTCGGTTGCGGCGCGCTGCGGCATGTGGTTATACGCCCGCCGAGGAGCGCGCTTCGGGCGGCGCTCCGGGATGGCCTCGTGGCGGAGTGGTTACGCAGAGGACTGCAAATCCTTGCACCCCGGTTCGATTCCGGGCGAGGCCTCCAAACTCCATCGCGGCGACGATAGATGCGCCGCGTTGCTTCTCAGACCCCGTAGACAAGATAGAGTATCGCCAGCGCTCCGCCCGAGAGCAGGCTGAGCTTGCCCATACGGCTGCGCAGGAAGGTCCCGACCGCGCGGGCGAGCGCTGCCAGGGCCAGCGCTGCGGCAAGGAGTGATCCGACAGCGAGCACGGTGAAGGCGATGACCTTCCAGGCGGGCGCGGCGCCGCCGGCGATCAGCAACCAGTCCACCACGATGCAGAGCGCCAGCAGTTTCAGCGCGGCCTGCCAGCGCTCTGCCCGGCTCGGCTGCCTGCGCACCGCGGTCCGTACCTGGCGCCTCGAAGGGCCGGTTGGGGCAGGGGAGCCGCCGGCGGGCTGGTATGCGGGCGCCCGGTCGGGGATCGCCTGGATGTCTCTGGTCCAGCTTTCGGAGATGCGCGCCTGATCGCGGATGATCTGCTCCTGCACCTGGTTCAGGTCGTGAAAGAAGCGATCCTGCCGGTTGATTTCATGTGTCTTGTACGGATCTTCGCCAGCCGGATACCACATCTCGACCCCCGTTTTTCGGCTTCCGTCGCAAATCCCTGATATCGGCAATCCTGGAGGAGCTTGCGGGCCGCAGAGGCGGTTTCGACTGCGTTGGCAATGTCGATCAATCAGTCCGGACGACGGCGCCTGAAGCGTTCCAGCACGCCGAGGCACCAGGTCGCGAAGCGCGCCATCGGCCGCCGCAACGGCGGTATGTCGGCCGCCAGCAGCATCAGTCCCAGCGGAAGCATCCAGACACCGAGGATCGGCAGGAACGAGAACACGCCGCCGATGATGAGGGCGAGCCCCGCCGGGATTCTGATCAAACGCGAATCGCGATGCCGGAGCCAGCGCATCGCCCGAGCGAGCCGGGGATGGAGTTCGGCTTCGATCCGCTTGAAGGCGGCTCTGAGTTCCTGTCTTCCTGATGAAAAACGCATCTCGCCTCGGTCGTTGCTGTTCCAGCGAAACGCGCAGCTTGCCCGATCGTTCTCGTTGGGGCGGCGGCGCTCGTTCTTCATGTGTGCCGCATTGGATTTTCTCCAAGACCGGCATACGCCGAATGAGATAGATCATGCGCCACCGGCACCAGCGCGCCCGCGACAGCTTGCCTTTTGGCGCCGCCTCGCCCAAAACCCGCGGGCAGGGGTCGAGGCGCCCGTCCGGGCGACTTCCTTCGGAGATTTGAGCATGAGCAGCTTCGCCGAACTGCGGCGCATGATGGTCGATTGCCAGTTGCGCACCTATGACGTGACCGATCGCGCCGTGCTCGCCGCAGCCGACGCGGTGCCGCGCGAGGCGTTCCTGCCGGGCGAGCTCACGCATCTGGCCTATCTCGACCGTCAGGAGCCGCTGCCGGGCACGAGCCGGGCCCTTCCGGCGCCGATGGTGAGCGCGCGCATGATCCAGATCCTGGATCTGCAGCCGGGCGAAGAGGTTCTCGAATATGGCGGCGGCTCGGGCTATGGCGCTGCGCTGATGGCGGCGATGGACGCCAGGACGACGCTGCTCGAGCCGGACGAGGCTGCGCTGGCGCTGGCGCGTGCCGCCTTCGCCCAGCCGGGCGTTCCGGCCGCCGAGCTGGTTGCGAGCCTGCCGGAGCACCGGCAGTTCGATGCCGTGCTGGTCAGCGGCGCCTGCGAGGTTCAACCCGAGCCGCTGTTCCGTCATGTCCGCCAGGGCGGACGCCTGATCGTGGTCGAGGGGCTGGGCCGTTCGGCACGCGTCATGCTCTATCGCAAGGCGGGCGAATCGTTTTCGGGGCGGCCAGTCTTCGACGCGGCGGCTCCCGTACTGCGCGAATTCCGCAAGGCGGAGGTGTTTGCCCTGTGAGTCGGATCGCCCTTCAAGGCGGTTTTCCCCAGAATGGGTAGTCCGTCGGTACTAATCACCGGCGGGAGTGTCGCATTTTTGCGGCAGTGCAGAAATGAAAGGCAGCCAGTTCCTCTCGCGACATTGGCGAGGCGCGCTGCAAAGCTTATGCTTTTAGACCGAGTGCCGAGGCTGGGGCGATGCCTGGGCGTGACTAGAGTCCGCACAAGAGGCGTCCAGTGATTATAACGCGACCGACTTTGAAGAAGACCGCGAGCCGTCTGGCGATCGCCGGCATGCTGGGAGCCTTGGCAGGCTCGCCGGCGCTGGCGCAGACGATGGACGCGGCGCTGGCGCGCGCCTATTCAGCCAATCCGACGCTGAATGCGCAGCGCGCCACGGTGCGCGCCACCAATGAGAACGTACCGCAGGCGCTGTCCGGCTATCGCCCGCGCGTCACGGCCTCCGCCGATATCGGCGCCAGCATCACCGACGGCGACACCCCGTTCAATGCGCAAGGCACGGGCAGCCCGCACAGCCGCAGCACCACGCGCCTCAATCCGCGCGGCGCCGGCGTCCAGGTCGATCAAAACATCTTCGACGGCGGCAAGACCCGCAGCTCCGTCAGCCAGGCCGAATCGCAGGTGCTCGGCGCCCGCGCGACCTTGCAAAACACCGAGCAGAACGTCCTGCTCGACGCCGCCACCTCCTATATGAACGTCTTGCGCGACACGGCGATCCTCAATCTGAATCGCAACAACGTCGAGGTGCTGGAGGAGCAGCTGCGCCAGACGCGAGATCGATTTCAGGTCGGCGAGGTGACCCGCACCGACGTCGCGCAGGCCGAGGCACGCCTCTCGCAGGCCCAATCGCAGGCGATCCTGGCCGAATCCAACCTGAAGACCTCGATCGCGCGCTTCCGCCAGAACATCGGCATCGAGCCGAAGCAGCTCGCGCCCGGCCGGCCGGTCGAGAACCTGCTGCCGAAATCCCTGCCGGCTGCGCTCAACGCCGCACTGACGGCGCATCCGGCCATCATTGCGGCGCTGCACGGCGTCGATGCGGCGGAGCTGCAGGTCAAGGTCACCGAGGCGGATCTATATCCGGTGCTCGGTGTGCGCGGCACCGTCCAGCAGCGCTACGACAACCAGTTCTTCGGCGACAACCGCACCTCGGCCAGCGCGGTCGCGACCCTGACGATCCCGCTCTACGAGGGCGGCCAGGTCTACTCGCGCACGCGCCAGGCCAAGGAGACGGCGGGGCAGCGCCGGATCGAGGTCGACACCTCGCGCGATACCGTGCGTGCGGCAGTGGTGTCGGCCTGGGGCGGGCACGAGGCCGCCAAGGCTCAGATCACGGCGGCGCAGGCCCAGGTCCAGGCCGCCGAGACGGCGCTCGCCGGCGTCCGCGAGGAGGCCAAGGTCGGCCAGCGCACGACCCTCGACGTGCTCAACGCCCAGCAGGAACTGGTGATCGCCCGTTCGACGCTGGTGACGGCGCAGCGCGACCGCGTCGTCGCGTCCTATGCCGTGCTGTCGGCGACGGGGCGGCTTTCGTCCGACACGCTGAAGCTCAAGACCGAGCGCTACGACGCCCGCAAGCACTATGATCAGGTCAAGGGCCTGCTCTGGGGCACGCAGACGCCGGACGGGCGCTGAACAGGCACGCTGGCCGGCGCGTAGACGCGCCGGCGCAACACTCCGGATTTCTCCTGTGGGTGGCCGCTAGGTCGCCTTGCCTGCTGGTTTCCCGGTGAAATACTCATGAGTGGGGCGCGCTGATTCCATGGGCGCTCCTTGAGTCGAGTGACCGGAATCAGCATGAGCGCGCAGCCCAAGGCCAGCGAACCCTCGATGGAGGAGATTCTCGCCTCCATCCGGCGGATCATCGCCGATGACGAGAAGCCTGCCGAGCCGCAGCCGGAGCCCACGCCGGAACCGGTCGCGCTCGCTCAGCAGCCTGAACCGGAACCCGAGCCGGAACCCATCGAAGACGATGTGCTCGATCTCGGCGCCGAGGCAGAACGCATCGAGGAGGAGCCGGCTGCGCCCGTCGCGGCATCGGCTGATGACATCGACTTCGTCGAGCCGCAAGCTTCGGTGCAACCGGAGCCCGAGCCCGAGCCGCCGCAGCCTGTCGCCTTCGTGCCGCCCCCGGTTCAGCCGCAACCTGCGCCGATGGACATGGCGGCGCTGATTTCCGACCAGGCCGGCGCCGCGGTGCACAGCGCTTTCGGCGCGCTCGCCAACACCGTGCTCAGCAACAATGCGCGCACGCTCGAAGACCTGGTCAAGGACATGCTGAAGCCGATGCTCAAGACCTGGCTCGACGACAACCTGCCGACCATGGTCGAGCGGCTGGTGCGGGCCGAGATCGAGCGCGTCGCCCGCGGCGGGCGACGCTGAGGTCAGGAGCCGGATCCGATCAGGTTGAATCAAGCTGATCGGAACGGGCTCTAGCGGCGCCGTCGCCGAGCTTGCGTCCGAGGTTGCCCGAACGCGCCGCCTTCGTTCAGGCTCTGGATCGCATAACCGGCGAGCGCCATCAGCGCGGTCTGCGGCCCGAGGCGCGAGACGAGAAGCTGCATGCCGAGCGACAGCGGGCGGGGATAGCGGCCCGAGGCTGCCTCCGAGGCGACCCAGGCGCCGACGAGGTGGACGAGAAGTCTCATCGTTTTACTCCCGGTTTTCAGAGCAGGACCTTGCGATTGCTGCCGAGCTCTGGCCGCGAGCCGGTGACGGCGGCAGCCATCATCTTGACCGAGGTCACGATCTTGCCGGGGCTGTCCCAGAACTCCGCCAAGGCCGGGCGAACCTTCAGGATGCGGATATTCGGATCGTCCTGGCTTTCCCAGAAGGCGCGGGCCGCCGTCGACCAGAGCTCGGCAATCCGGTTGCGGTCGTCGAGCAGATTGGCCGTACCGGTGACCGAGACATATTTGTAAGAGCCGTTGTCGCCGAAGCAGAGGCAGACGTTCTCGTTGATCTCGATCTCGTCGTCCTTGTGATTGCGCACATCGGTCAGGAAGTAGATCGCATCCTCGTCGCGGCGAGGATGGGCGCTCATCGGGCGGGCGCGAAGCTGGTCGTCATTGCCGTCATGGCTGACGAGCATGCACAGGCCGATCTCCTCGATCAGCTCCCAGGTCCTGTCCTGGTCGGTCTTGTGGGTCATTGGGCGGCTCCTTTGTGATCTCCACCAACCGTCGAAGCGGGGCCGAGGTTCCGTTTCCGCCGGTCGCGGAATTGCCGGCTTTGCTGGTATGGTCTTCTTCCACGAGGCGCGAGGTTCCCGATGGCCAAGCTCAAGTCCCGCAACGACCTGAAATCCAACACCAAGACGGCGATGATCGAATTGCTCAACGCCAGGCTCGCCGATGGCATCGATCTCGCGCTCGTCACCAAGCAGGCGCACTGGAACCTGAAGGGGCCCGGCTTCATCGCCATCCACGAGATGCTCGACGGCTTCCGCGGCGAGCTCGACACCCATGTCGACACGGTGGCGGAGCGGGTGGCGCAGCTCGGCGGAATCGCACTCGGGACGGTGCAGGTCGTCGCCGGCGCGACCAAGCTCAAGACCTATCCGACCGATATCGTCGCGGTGAAGGACCATCTCGCCGAGTTGATCGAGCGCTATGCCGAGGCCGCGAAGTCGGTCCGGGCGGCGATCGACGCCGCCGACGAAGCCGGCGATGCCGACACGGCCGACATCTTCACCGCCTATTCGCGGGCGCTGGACAAGGCGCTCTGGTTCCTGGTGTCGAGCGCGGCCTGAGAGCGCTTGCGAATTCTACTGGTGCGGCCGGCTGACACGGCCGTCTGCGCTTCCGGTGCTCACGGACATAGGTCCGCTCCGCTCCGGTTCTCGACGACCGCGCCATCCGTCACGCGCCAGCGAATTCTCAAGCACTCTCAGTAAGGCGGGGCGGCCCTTGCGTCGAAGCCGTTGACGCGGGCCCGTCCCATGCGCTCTTAAGGCCGCAGACCTTTTGGCTTTCGTTTTTCGCGGCCGGGGCAGGCTCCCCGGCCGTTTGGCGTTCGAGCAGAGCGATGATGGACAAGACATTCGAGCCGGCCTCCGTCGAGGCGCGCATCAACAAGGCCTGGGAGGAGGCGGATGCCTTCAAGGCGGGCCGCGGGGCGGCGCCCGGCGCCGAGCCCTATTGCATCGTGATCCCGCCGCCGAACGTCACCGGCTCGCTGCATATGGGCCATGCGCTCAACAACACGCTGCAGGACCTGCTCTGCCGTTTCGAGCGCCTGCGCGGCAAGGACGTGCTCTGGCAGCCCGGCACCGACCATGCCGGCATCGCGACGCAGATGGTGGTCGAGCGCAAGCTCGCGGCCGAGAACAAGACCGATCGCCGGACCATGGGCCGCGAGGCCTTCCTGGCCGAGGTCTGGAAGTGGAAAGAGGAATCTGGCGGGACGATCGTCAACCAGCTCAAGCGTCTCGGTGCCTCCTGCGACTGGTCGCGCGAGCGCTTCACCATGGACGAAGGTCTCTCGGCCGCCGTGCTCAAGGTCTTCGTCGGCCTGCACAGGCAGGGGCTGATCTACCGCGCCAAGCGGCTGGTGAACTGGGATCCGAAGTTCCAGACCGCGATCTCGGACATCGAGGTGCTGCAGCTCGAGAAGACCGGCTCGTTCAAATGGCAGCGCGGCGGCGAGGAGGCGTTCGACGCCGCCAAGCTCGAGAAGGCGCTCGCCAAGGACCCGAGCGGCCACCTCTATTATTTCGACTATCCGATCGAAGGCGCCGCCTACGATCCGGAGGATGCCTCGACCTACATTTCCGTCGCGACGACCCGGCCGGAGACGATGCTGGGCGATACCGGCGTCGCGGTGCATCCCGAGAACGAGACTCTCAAGGGCCTGATCGGCAAGAACGCGGTGCTGCCGCTGGTCAAGCGCGTCATCCCGATCTTTGGCGACGACTATGCCGACCCGGAGAAGGGCACCGGCGCGGTCAAGATCACCCCGGCGCACGACTTCAACGACTTCGACGTCGGCAAGCGCCATTCGCTGAGGGTCGTCAACATCCTGGACGGTGAAGCTCGCATCCTGATTCAGGACAATGCCGACTTCCTGGAAGGCGCTGCGCCCGAGCGCGAGACGCTGGCGCTGCACGGCCTCGACCGGTTCGCGGCGCGCAGGGCCGTGGTCGGGCTGATGGTGGAGCGCGGGCTGCTGCGCAAGGTCGAGCCGAACACCCACACCGTTCCGCATGGCGACCGCTCGGACGTGGTGATCGAGCCCTGGCTGACCGACCAGTGGTATGTCGACGTCCAGCCGCTGGCGCAGCGCGCGCTCGCAGCGGTCAAGGACGGCAAGACCAGGATCACGCCGGAAAGCTGGACCAAGACCTACAATGACTGGCTCGAGAACATCGAGCCCTGGTGCGTCTCGCGCCAGCTCTGGTGGGGACATCAGATCCCGGCCTGGTACGGGCCTGACGGGGAATGCTTCGTCGCCGAAACGGAAGCGGGCGCTCAGGCGTTGGCGCTCGGCCATTATGGCGGGCCGGTCGAACTCAGGCGCGACGAGGACGTGCTCGACACCTGGTTCTCGTCCGCCCTGTGGCCGTTCTCGACGCTCGGTTGGCCCGAGGAGACGGCCGAGCTCAAGCGCTACTATCCGACCGCGACCTTGGTCACCGGCTTCGACATCATCTTCTTCTGGGTCGCCCGGATGATGATGATGGGCCTCAACTTCATGGACGAGGTGCCGTTCCGCGACGTCTATCTCCACGCGATGGTTCGCGACGAGAAGGGCGCGAAGATGTCGAAGTCGAAGGGCAACGTCATCGACCCGCTCGTGCTCATCGACACCTATGGCGCCGATGCGCTGCGCTTCACCTTCGCGGCCATGGCGGCGCAGGGGCGCGACATCAAGCTCGCGACCTCGCGCGTCGAGGGCTACCGCAACTTCGCGACCAAGATCTGGAACGCGGCGCGCTTCGCCGAGATCAATGGCTGCCTGCGGGCCGAAGGCTTCGATCCGGCTGCCGTCAAGCTGCCGCTCAACCGCTGGATCCTCTCCGAGGCGGCGCGCACGGCCGAGACGGTCGCCGCCGGCATCGAGAGCTTCAGGTTCAACGAGGCGGCGGACGGCGCCTATCGCTTCGTCTGGGGCCAGTTCTGCGACTGGTATCTCGAATTGTCGAAGCCGGTGCTGCAGGCCGAGGAACTGGATGCAGCCGGGACCGCAGCGCGGGTGGAGACGCAGGCGACCGTCGCCCATGTCATCGACCTGATCTGCCAGCTGCTGCATCCGTTCATGCCGTTCCTGACCGAGGAGCTCTGGGCGCAGAAGGCCAATGCCGGCGCGCCCCGCGTGGTGCCGGCCGGGGAGGCGGGCCTTGTCTGCCTGACGCGCTGGCCCGAGCTTTCCGCGCTGGTCGACGAGACGGCCGAGGCCGAGATCGGCTTCGTCGTCGACCTCATCTCCGACATCCGCTCGATCCGCTCGGAGACCAACGTGCCGGGCGGAACGCAGGTGCCGCTGGTGCTGGTCAAGGCGAGCGCGGCGACGCGGGCCGCCGTCGAGGCCTGGGCGCCGATGATCGAGCGGCTGGCGCGGCTTTCGGCCATCGAGTTCGCCGGGGAGGCGCCGGGCCAGTCGGCGCAGATGATCGTGCGCGGCGAGGTGGCGGCGCTGCCACTTGCCGGCATCATCGATCTCGACGCCGAGCGGGCACGCCTCGCCAAGGAACTCGCCAAGCTCGACCAGGACATTGTCGCGGTCGAGCGCAAGCTCGGCAATCCCGACTTCATGGCGCGCGCGCCGGAAGAGATCGTCGAGGAGAACCGCGAGCGCAAGGCGGCTGCCGAAGCCCGCAAGCTGAAGATCAGGGAGGCGCTGGAGCGGCTCGCATGAGCTGCTCCCGCAATCTCGTCACGAAAGCGTCGCGCTGTTGACGCCCATCTGCGCAATTGACTCTAGCCCAAGAGATAACTGGCCTGACCGCGCCAGATAGATTAATGCATGGGACGCAGGGCAGACCTGCAACCGGCGCGAGAACCCAGGAACGGTTTCCCCTTCATGCTCAAGCGTGCTTACGACTGGTGCGTTTCCTATGCGTCGCATCCCGGAGCCCCCTGGCTGCTCTTCGCCATCACCTTCGTCGAAAGCTCCGTCAGCCCGCTGCCGCCGATCCCGCTGCTGATCCCGATGTGCATCGCCAGGCCTGACCGGGCCTGGTTCTATGCCGGCGTCTGCTCGCTCGGCGCCGTCACCGGCGGCTATCTCGGCTATGCGATCGGGGCGCTGCTCTATGAATCGGTCGGCGCCTGGCTGATCGGAATCTACGGCCTGCAGGAGAAGGCGGCGCACCTGATCCACACCTCGCAGGACTATTGGTTCTGGGTGTTGCTGACCAAGGGCCTGACCCCGATCCCGTTCAAGATCGTCACGATCATGTCCGGCTTCCTGCATTTCGACATCTGGAAGTTCACGGTCGGCATGGTGATCTCGCGCGTCACCTTCTTCGCGATGATCGCGGTCGCGCTGCGCTACTATGGCGATGACATCCGCATCTTCATCGAGAAGCACCTGCCGATGACGGCGCTGGCGCTGGCGGTGGTCGTCATTGGCGGCTTCTTCGTGCTGCCGATGGTGCTCTGAGTCTCTGTTTATTGCATTTTCTTCACGCGAACCGGTGTCCACTTCGCTCGAAAATGCTTTAGCGAAAAACCCTCAGACGCCCGCAAGCTGCTGACGGACCGGTTGCACGCCGCCTGACCTTCGGGCGGCGTTGCCTTATGGTCGCCCGAGGATGCAGCCGCGGAGAGTTCGATGCGCTCACTCCAACGATCGAATGGTGGCACATGAGCGGCCGCCGCCCCGATCTCGCCCAGCTCGACTTCGGCAATTTCGCCCGGCAGTTCGACCGCTGCCTGCGTCAGGATCGCGTCATCGCCTTCTCGCAATGGCGCGACATCGTCGCGGCGGTACCGCCCGGCCTGCAGGATTTCTTCTGGCGCGTCGTCGAAGTGAATCTCAGCCCGGCCGGTGAGACGCGGCTGCGCGCCTTGCGGGAATGGAGCGCCTTCTACGGCGAAATCCTCGACGCCCGCTTCCGCCGCCCCTCAGCCGACCGGCCGCAGTTTCGCACGACGAAGCAGGCCTTCGATTCCTATTCGGCGATCTTCTGGCGTTTCGGTTCGACCGATGCGCGCTTCGATTTGAGATTCGGCCGACTCGTCCTGCTGGCGCTGCGCAAGGAAAGCAGCACGATCGCGAACCACGGCAAGGGCTCCTATGACGACCTCCTGGTGGTGATGCGCCGGACCGGGCGCTTCCGCGAGCTGACGAGCTTCCCGATCTGCACCGAGCCGGGCGCGCAATATTCACAACGCGCCGGCAGCGGCGACAAGCGCTACAAGGGCGTCGGGTTCAAGAAGGCCGACGGCGTCGATATCAACAAGGACGGCATCAAGGATGCCGGTCGCATGACCGAGGGCACCTACCAGTATTTCGAGAAGAAGGGCGGCTTCCTCGGGGACCGGGCCTTCCAGGTGAAGAACACGCAAATCGCCGAGCGCGACACCGACGGCGACGGCCGCTTCACCCAGGACGACAAGAGCCGGATCGACCCGAAAGGGGCGGGGACCAGCATGTACATCCACCGCGGCGGGGCGGACAATGTGCTCGAGCCCAATACCTGGTCGGCCGGCTGCCAGACGGTTCCGAAGAACCGCTACCCGATCTTCCTCAAGGCGGTCGGGAAACCCAACGCCTTCTACTATGTGCTGGTCAATGCCGCGTCCTGAAGTCCTTGCAGCCGGCTTGATGGCGGCCCTGCTGTTCGCTGCTCCGGCGGCGCGCGCGCAGTCTGAAGCCGTCGCCTCGGCGCCGGCCGGGCAGGTCGCCTGCTCCTTCGGCGCCTTCGTCAGCGAGACCGATCCGGAGGGGCTGAACGTCCGTGCCGGGCCGGGTACCGGCAACAAGGTGGTCGGCACGCTGCCGCCGGTGAAGCTCAGCAGCGACGATCCGCCGGTGCGTGCGATGGTCGAGGTCGAGGTCAGCGCCGGCGCCAATGGCTGGTTCCGGATCGCCAAGGCCCGCGACAACGAGGCGCTGACGGATGCTGCGCCACGGCCGATGTTCAAGGGCTCAGGCTGGGTGAGTGGGCGCAAGCTCACTGTGAAATCGCAAGCCAATGCCGGTCGTCAGCGACCCGATGCGAAGGCGCCGGCGGTGCTGACCGGTCAGGAGGGGGCCGGCTTCGACGGCGATGCCTTCGTCCAGAACGGGCGCCTCATCGGCTGCAATGGCAAATGGGTGCTGGTCGAATACGGCCCGTTCCCGGAGGGCAGCGAGGCCCTGTCCGGCGTCGAGATCAAGCCTGCCGCCAAGGCGGGGGCCGAGGCCGGCCGCGTCCGCGCCTGGGTCGACCGCATTTGCGCGACGCAGGAAACCAGCTGCGACGGTGGGTAGGGCGCGGGGAACCCCTCCCCCTTGTGGGGAGGGGCAGGGGTGGGGGTCGCAAAGCCGGAGCGATCGGTAGAACTTCGCAGCACGCAGCTGCTGCCACTCCCGTTTCCTGCCGGCGATCGCCAGGCGGCACCACCCCCATCCCCATACCCTTCTCCACAAGGGGGAAGGGAGGAGCCCAAGCGATCTCCCCTTGCAAGGAACCGCAAAGGAAAGACACATCGTTCAGGTTTGAAATGCCTATCGCTTCCGGAACACCACGCTGAGATTGTTGGCCGGCATCGCCGTCACCTCCGGCTCGCCGAAACCGGCGGACCGGGCGAGATCGGCGACTGCCTCGAGTTCGCGCAGGCCCCATTTCGGATTGCGCCGGCGCAGGCTGTCGTCGAAGACGGCATTGCTCGGCGCGAGTGGCACGTCGCTCTGGCGATAGGGCCCGTAGACATAGAGCGGCCCGCCCGCTGGCAGCAGCTCCGCCGCGTGCCGGATCAACCCCTCCGTTGCCGCCCAGGGCGAGATGTGGATCATGTTGATGCACAGAATCGCGTTGGCCTCGGTGACGAGCCAGCGTGGCGCGGTCGCGTCGAGGCGGACGGCCGGGAGCAGATTGGGCAGGGCACTCTCGCTTGCCCAGGCGTCGATGCTGGCGAGTGCGGCCGGATCAGGATCGCTCGGCTGGAAGATCAGGTTCGGGAACGCCGCGGCAAAATGGACGGCGTGCTCGCCGGAGCCGCTGGCGATCTCGAGAACGCGCCCCTGTGCTGGCAGAACCTCACGCAGTACGGCGAGGATCGGTTCGCGGTTGCGCTGCGTCGCCGGGGCGAGCTGGCGGGGATCGCCTTGATGGTGATCGCCTCGATGGGGATCGTCCTGGGGCATCGTCTTCTCCCATCGCGTTCGGCCGTCAATGCGTTATAAGCGGCTCAGAAGCAGACCGATACAGAGTGCGGCCCTGCAGTTTCCGAGCCGGTTTTGTTAACCGAGATATTGATCGTCGTCGTCCTCACCGTCATTAACGGTGTCCTCGCCATGTCGGAACTCGCGGTCGTCTCGTCCCGGCCGGCGCGGCTCAAAGTCCTCAGCGATCAAGGCAGCAAAGGCGCCGCGAAGGCGATCAAGCTCGCCGAGAATCCGGGCCGCTTCCTGTCCAGCGTACAGATCGGAATCACGCTGGTGGGCGTGCTCTCCGGCGCCTTCTCCGGCGCGACGCTCGGCGCGCGCCTGTCGGAATGGCTCGGTACGCACGGGCTGTCGAATGCCGCCGCCGACGCGCTTGGCGTCGGTACCGTCGTCGTTCTCATCACCTATCTTTCGCTGATCCTCGGCGAACTGGTGCCCAAGCAGATCGCACTGCGCGATGCCGAGCGCGTCGCCGCGCGCGTCGCGCCGGCCATGGTGGTGCTGGCCAAGGTCGCCTCGCCATTGGTCTGGCTGCTCGACGCCTCGGGCAAGCTCGTGCTGGCGCTGCTCGGCCAGAAGGGCGAGCCTGAGGAGACGGTCACCGAGGAGGAGGTCCGCACCATCATCGCCGAGGCCGAGAATGCCGGCGTGCTGGAGCGCGACGAGCGCGAGATGATCTCGGGCGTGATGCGCTTCGCCGACCGCTCCGCAAGGGCGCTGATGACGCCGCGGCGCGAGGTCGAGGTGATCGACCTCTCCGATACGACCGACGAGATCAAGGCGCAGGTCCGCGCCACCAAGCGCTCGCGCTTGCCGGTGCAGGACGGCGAGGCCGACGCGATCATCGGCGTGGTCACCGTCAAGGACATGTTCGACGCGCTCTCGGACGGCGACGGCCGCGACCTGCGCAGCCTCGTGCACGAGGCCCCGGTGGTGCTCGACACCAGCGGGGCGCTCGACGTGCTGCGCGCCATCCGCGCTTCCAACGTCCATCTCGCGCTGGTCTTCGACGAGTACGGCCATTTCGAGGGCATCATCACCTCGAGCGACGTGCTCGAGGCGATCACCGGCGCCTTCCAGGAGGACGAGGCCGACGAGCCACCGATCGTCACGCGTGCGGACGGCTCCTTCCTGGTCGCCGGCTGGATGCAGGTCGACGAGTTCTCGCACGAGCTCGGCATCCATGTGCCGCGCGATGCCGACTACCAGACCGTCGCCGGCTTCGTGCTGGCCGAGATGAACCGGCTGCCCAATGTCGGCGAGAGCTTTCAGAAGGGCCATTGGCGCTTCGAGGTGGTCGATCTCGACGGCAGGCGCATCGACAAGCTGCTGGTCAGCCGGGTGGATTGAGCGTTCGGCGGGCTGCAGTTCGACTGGAAGGTTGATACGAAGAGCGCGTCATGCTGGGCATTACCTTGTGCGCGAGCTCCGCTACCAAACCCTTCTGGGACCACGTCGATGCGGCTTCGGCCTTAGAGGACGTCCCGTCGATCCGAAGGCTCGGCTATCGGCCCCATCTCACGCTGACGCGCGATTCGACGATCGAACCCTCCGTGCTCCGAAAGGGTATGGAGGTGTTCGACGGTGAAGCCGCAATCTCGCTCTCCTTCGATCGGGTCGATTTCTTCGATACCGACCCGATCGTGCTCTGGTTGGCACCTCGGTACGATCAGCGGTTGCTCGACCTGCATGGCAGGCTGCATGCGGCTCTGGAGCCGGAGGGTCCAACCCGTGATCCCAACTATGCCCCAGAGCGGTGGAAGCCTCATCTGACCGTCGCAATGGCGATTCCGGTTTCGAGGCGATCGGATGCGCTGAAGTTGGTTTCGCGATCGGTCGATGCGTTCGAGCTGACATTCGACAGCGTGGATTGCGTCTCCTGGCCGCCCGTACAGGTCCTGCACAGGCTGGCTCTGGCCGAACGGTCGCACAGCCGTTGACGCTAGCCATGCCCGGTGATCTAAGCTTCTCGCAGGGGCTTATCGCGACCGCCCCGTGAGGCGTCAGCCCAAGGATCGCGTCCACATTCCTTAGCTCAAGGATGGACGCTCATGTCTTCCAACATCCAGATTACACCTGCGCAATTGTCCCGGCTCGTCGGCCTACCCGATGCGCCCGTTCTGATCGACGTCCGCATCGACGAGGACGTCGCTGCCGATCCGCGCCTGCTGCCGGCCTCGGAACGCCGCAGCCATCGCGACGTCGCCGCCTGGGCCGGCGCCTATGCCGGCCGCAAGGTCGTTGTCATCTGCCAGAGGGGGCATAAGCTCAGCGAAGGTACTGCTGCCTGGCTGAGGCATGAGGGCGTCGAGGCCGAGAATCTCACCGGCGGCTTCGAGGCCTGGCGCGAGGGCGGCGGGCTTCTGGTCGAGACGGGCAAGCTGCCGAAGCGCGATGCCGCCGGGCGCACGCTCTGGGTGACGCGGGCGCGGCCCAAGGTCGATCGCATCGCCTGCCCCTGGCTGATCCGCCGCTTCGTCGATCCAAATGCCGTCTTCCTCTTCGTCTCGGCCTCGGAGGTGCCGGCGGTCGCCGACCGCTTCGCGGCGACGCCGTTCGACATCGACGGCGTGTTCTGGAGCCATCGCGGCGAGCGCTGCAGCTTCGACATCATGATCGAGGAATTCGGGCTGTCCTCGCCCGCGCTCGACCAGCTCGCCACGATCGTCAGGGCGGCCGATACCGCGCGGCTCGACCTCGTGCCGCAGGCGGCCGGCTTCCTTGCCGCCTCGCTCGGCCTGTCACGGATGTATCGCGACGACCTGGCACAGCTCGAAGCCGGCATGCTGCTCTATGACGCCTTCTATCGCTGGTGCCGGGATGCGACCGAGGAAACCCATAACTGGCCGTCCGTGCCGGTGAAGAGCTGAGGACGGGCGATGACGATCGCGACGAATGAAGGGGCGGCCATGGCCGCCCCGGCCACTCCGTCACTCGCCGAGGCGACGCGGGTGTGGCTGAAGATCGGCCTGCTCTCCTTTGGCGGGCCGGCCGGGCAGATCGCGCTGATGCACAAGGAGCTGGTCGACGAGCGCCGTTGGATCGGCGAGCGCCGGTTCCTGCATGCGCTCAACTACTGCATGCTGCTGCCGGGCCCGGAGGCGCAGCAGCTCGCCATCTATATCGGCTGGCTGATGCACCGGACGATCGGCGGGCTGATCGCCGGCCTGCTCTTCATCCTGCCCGGCGCGCTGGTGATGT
Organism: Allobosea sp. Tri-44; assembly: GCF_004123845.1. GTDB lineage: Bacteria > Pseudomonadota > Alphaproteobacteria > Rhizobiales > Beijerinckiaceae > Allobosea. The sequence goes on from NZ_NBDP01000003.1 coordinate 374,126, forward strand.
GGGGCTTGAGCCTGCTCTATGTACTCTATCGTCAGGTTCCGCTGGTCGATGCGATCTTCTTCGGCGTCAAGGCGGCGGTGCTCGCGGTCGTGATCGAGGCGGGCCTCAGGATCAGCAAGCGGGCGCTGAAGAACCGGGCGATGGTCGCGATCGCGATCGCGGCCTTCCTGGCGCTCTTCCTGCTCAAGGCGCCGTTCCCGCTCGTCATCCTCTGCGCCGGGCTGATCGGCTGGCTCGGCCATCGCTGGGCGCCGGCGCTGTTCGGCGGCGGCGGCCATGCCGGCAAGGACGGAGCGCCGGAGTTCAAGGGCGTCGTCGACCTGATGTTCGAGCGCGGCGAACTCACCCATGCCGAGCCCTCGGCGGGGAGGGCGCTCAAGGTGCTGGCGGTCTGGCTGCCACTCTGGCTCGGGCCGGTGGTGCTGCTCTGGGCTCTACTCGGCGGCGGCAATGTCTTCACCCAGATCGGCGGCTTCTTCAGCGCCATGGCGGTCGTTACCTTCGGCGGCGCCTATGCCGTGCTGGCTTATGTCGCGCAGGCCGCGGTCGAGACCTATGGCTGGCTCGTCGCCGGCGAGATGGTCGACGGGCTAGGCCTTGCCGAGACGACGCCCGGCCCGCTGATCCTGGTGCTGCAGTTCGTCGGCTTCCTCGCCGCCTGGCGGGCGCCTGGCGGGCTCGATCCGCTCGTCGCCGGCAGCCTCGGCGGACTCCTGACCGTCTGGGTCACCTTCGCGCCCTGCTTCCTCTGGATCTTCCTCGGCGCGCCCTACATCGAAGCACTGCGCGGCAACAAGGCGCTCTCGGCGGCGCTGACCGCGATCACTGCCGCGGTCGTCGGCGTCATCGCCAATCTGGCGCTCTGGTTCGGCCTGCATGTGCTGTTCAGGGTGGTGCAGCCGATGGTATTTGGGCCTTTGGTGCCTGACCTGCCGGTTCTGGCTTCGCTCGACTGGCGGGCCGCCGTGCTCGCTGCGGCGGCGATGATCGCGCTGCTGCGCTTCAAGCTCGGGATGATCCCGGTGCTGGCCGCCTGCGCTGCGGCGGGCGTCGTGCTCGTGAGGCTTCCGGTGTGACGCAGGTTGTTGCGCAGTGTGGAATTCTGAACTGCTGACTGCAGTGATTGCGATCCGGCGGTGAAATGGTCATCTCGATGGGCGGAGGCCCATGAGATGACCCACCGTTTCCTTGAGATCGCCACGACACCGGCCGTGAAGGCAGCGCAGGAGGCGCAAGGCAGCCGGCGCGCCTATGCCCGGCAGGAGGAGGGCGAGCCGCATAATGACCGGCTCGGCGAGGCCGAGGCCGGTTTCATCGCGGCGCGCGATTCCTTCTATCTGGCGAGCGTGTCGGAAACCGGCTGGCCTTATCTGCAGCATCGTGGCGGCCCGGCCGGCTTCCTGCGCGTGCTCGACGAGACGACGCTCGGCTTCGCCGACCTGCGCGGCAACCGGCAATATCTCAGCCTCGGCAACCTCACGGCAGACGACCGGCTCTGCCTGTTCCTGATGGATTACGGTCACAAGGCACGGCTGAAGATCTTCGGCCGGGCGCGCTTCCACGATCTCGCCGCCGAGCCGGAGCTGGCCCAGCGCCTGATCGTGCCGGGCTATCGCGCCGTGCCGGAGCGCGGCATGACCATCAAGGTCGAGGCTTTCGACTGGAACTGCCCGCAGCACATCACGCCGCGCTTCAGCGAGGCCGAGCTGGCGCCGGCACTCGCGCCGGTGCGCCAGCGTCTTGAAGAACTCGAAGTGGAGAATGCCCGGCTGCGGGCCGAGCTGGCGGTACGTGCTTGAGGCAGACCGTTTCATTCCTCCCCGTCATTCCGGCCGTAGCGAAGCGGAGTGCCGGAATCCATCGTAGAGCGCGGCGGTCTTCGATGGATTCCGGAGCTGCGCGCCTTCGGCGCTTGTCCGGAATGACGGAAAGGGTGGAGAGCGCCAGTACTTAACGCTTTTCGCTGGGCTCGATCACCCTGTATTCGGCGTCGACGATCTCACCGCGGGCGGCCTCGGGCTGCCTGCGCTCGAACGGGTTCTGCGGGTCGATGCCGGCGGCGCGCATGCGGCGGCGCAGCTGCCAGGTGGCGAAGGCGGCGCCGGCGATCACCAGCGGCACGAGGATCAGTGCCAGGCTCGCCGCGACCAGGAAAATCAGCACCCCGACGACGAAGGCACCGGCCATGACCAGCCAGCTCGCCCAGCGGGGCAAGCGGCCCAGACGGGCACTGGCGGCATTGTTGAGGTCGATGCGGATCATGGCTCGTTTCGTTTCGTGTCACCCGCGGACAATCTAGGAAGCGAATGCGGCGTTGACGAGATCAGCCGAAGCGAGGCGATGACGATTTCGTCAGGACGGCGCGCGCCAGTCATAGATCCAGGCATGGCGTTGGCGCATGCCGGCGGGGCCCATGCGGCGCATGGCGAAGTCGCGGGCATAGCTCCACGGCCGGCCGAGATGATAGGCCTCGCCGTTCTTGCGGCTGGCCTGCTGGACGCGGGCGGCACGTTCGGTACGCGCCTTGGCATAGGCTGCCAGCGCCGCCGGCACGGACGCCGTCCCTTCGCTCGTCAGCCGCGTGGCGAGTTCATGCGCCAACACGGCGGCGTCCTCGATCGCGAGTGCCGCGCCCTGGGCCAGGAAGGGCAGGATCGGGTGGGCGGCGTCGCCAAGCAGGGCGATGCGGCCTTTCGCCATCCTGGCAGGGGCGCGGTCGTAGAGCGACCAAATCCGCCAGTTCGGCGCACGCTCGATCAGTTCGCGCAGGCCAGGGCCGGCGTTGCCGGCGATCTCCGTCAACTGCGAGGCCTCGCCCTCGCGCGACCAGCCGGGCCTCGCCTCGCGCGCGGCGCGGATCAGGACGAGGTTGATCTCCTTGCCGCCTGAGACGGGGTAATGCACTGCATGTCGGGCGCGGCCGAGATGCAGCGCCACGGCCGGGCGGCGCAGCGCCTCCGGCAATCCTTCCGCCGGAATCAGCGAGCGCCAGGCTTCCCAGCCGGTGAAGCCGGGCTCGCCCGCATCGCCGACGAGGGCGCGGGCGCGCGACCAGAGGCCGTCGGCGCCGATCAGAGCCATGGCCTCGACCGTCTCGATTCCGCCGCTCTCGCTGCCGAGCGTGACGGTGACGCCGGTTTCGGTCTCATGCGCATCGACCAGGCCGCGACCGATGATCCAGCGGATGTTCGGCAAGGTCCGGGCCGAATCGAGCAGGAGCTGATGCAGGTCGGCGCGCTTCAGCGAGCGCGACGGCGTCGCGCCCTCGACCGGCGGGGCGAAGGGCATGGCGAGCAAGGGCTTGCCGCCGCCCCAATGGCCGATCGCCAGTGCTTCGGGGCGAATCGCGGCGCGGCGCAGAGCGAGGCCGAGATCGAGCGATTCGAGCACGCGCCCGGCATTGGGCGAGACCTGGATACCGGCACCGGCTTCGTCGAAGCGCGTGCGCTTCTCGGCGATGGCGACGGGAACGCCGCGGCGGGCAAGCGCGATCGCGGCTGTCAAGCCGCCGATTCCAGCGCCCGCGATGAGGATCGGGAGATTGGCCATCTGGTTATTCCCGCCGCGCCCCGCGCGCATTCCGTTCAGCCGATGTCGGCTGAACGAAAGAATTCGCGCAGAATCAATAGGTTGAGCATGTTCTCATCGCAAAAGTGGTTTCCACTTTTGCGGAACATGCTCAGCGGGATGCCTCTCACGCCGCTTTGGCGGCGGTGTCGTGGTACTCGCACTCGGCCGGCTTGCAATGGCCATGGCCGACCGACGGCTCGTATTTGAACAGCGTCGAGCAATAGGGGCAGACGATCTCGTCGTCCGAGCCCATGTCGAGGAAGACATGCGGATGGTCGAAGGGCGGCTTGGCGCCGATGCACATGAACTCGCGCGCGCCGACATGGATCACGGCGACGCCGGGATCGTTGTGGAAATGCGGGGTGCCGTGATCGGCCATAGCTCTCGTCCTTGCGATTTGGGTGGCACCATAATCGTTCGCCGCAGCTCGCGCCAGCGCGCGCAAAGCAGACCGATGCTGCTGCTGCCGTGTCCTGTCGCCGCTGCGCGCGGCGAAGCGATCAGGGCTGGCGGGCGCAGCTCTGGCCGATCTCGCGAGCCCGCTCGATTTCGGCCGGGCTCAGTGCGTCAGCCGTCGCCTTGACCCAGAGGTTGGCCTGTTTCAGCCCGTCCATCGAGCAGCCGCAGACGCGCTCGCAGATCTCCTTAGGCGTGCCCGTTCCGGTGCAGGAGCGCTGGCAGGAGGTCAGGAACGGAGCCGCCTCCGCGTCGGGCAGCTTCGGGCCGGTGACCTGCATGAACAGGAACAGCGCGCCGATGAAGAGCGGTTGGTGGACGAGATAGACAAAGAGGCTATTGCGGCCGCCAAGGACGATGACCTTGGCCGGTGCGGAGGTCGCCCGCCAGCGCCCCCAGCCGCTTTCCTGTGCTTTCGGGAGAGCGATCCGCGCCAGCACCATGCCGGCGAGCACGCAGCCGAACCAGGGGAAGATCGGCACGAAATCGGCGGTGAGCGGCCAGGGGCCGAAGCCGAGAAAGGAGAGCCAGTCCTGCGTGAAGAGATCGTGCCCCAGGATGAAGGGCAGGGCGAAGACGACGGCCGCCGCGAGCGCGATCACCAGTGTCGGCAGGAACAGGAAGGGCAGGGCCAGCAGGCTCGCCAGTGCGATATGGTGCAGGATGCCGAAGAAGATGAAGATCTGCGGCAGGGCGAACCAGGTGGCGGAGGTGACCAGGATCGCGGCGCAGGCGACCAAAGCGAGGCGGCGCAGATAATTGCCGCGGTCGAAGCCGTTGCGCGTCGCCAGCACGAGGCTGAAGCCGACGATCGCCAGGAAGGAGCCGGCGATCAGCCGGGCGAAGACGCGCCAGCCGGGATCGCTGACGACGTCGACGCCGATCAGCCGGAAATAGGAGAGGTCGTAGGCGAAGTGGTAGACGAACATCGCCAGGAGAGCGATGCCGCGGGCCAGATCGACCAGTTCGATACGGCCGCCGGCCGAAGGTTGCGCTTGCTCGCTCATGGCTTCGTCATAAGCGGGGCGCGGCGTCTGGAAAAGGGGTGGTGGGCCTCTCTTCAGCCCTCATCCTGAGGGGCGGACCATAGGTCCGCGTCTCGAAGGATGCTCCAGTTGGTTCCCGAGCTTCCTGAAGCATCCTTCGAGACGCCACTACGTGGCTCCTCAGGATGAGGGCTCGATAAATTCAAGCCATGTCTCTGCGCCGGCTGCGCTACCCAAAGCCGAGCGGGCATGGCAGACCAGCCCTCAGATCAAGCAGCTCGCGGCAGGGCCGATGCAGACATTCGATTCCGACGGCGTGACCATCGCCTATCTCGACCTCGCCCCGACCGGCGAGGGCAGCGGCGATCCGATCGTGCTGATCCACGGCTTTGGCTCGAGCCATGCGGTGAACTGGGTCAACACGCAGTGGACCAAGACGCTGACCCATGCCGGCCGGCGCGTCGTGCTCTACGACAATCGCGGCCATGGCCGCAGCCAGAAGCTCTACGACCCCGAAGCCTATCACTCCAACATCATGGCCGAGGATGCGCGCAGGCTGATGGACCATCTGTCGATCGAGCGCGCCGACATCATGGGCTATTCGATGGGCGCCCGTATCTCGTCGCATCTGACGCTCGCCCATCCTGAGCGCGTGCGCTCGCTGCTGCTGGGCGGGCTCGGCATCCACCTGGTGGAGGGCGTCGGCCTGCCGCTCGGCATCGCCGATGCGATGGAGGCGCCTTCGCTCGCCGACCTGACCGATCCGATGCAGCGCATGTTCCGCGCCTTCGCCGAGAACACCGGCAGCGACCTACGGGCCCTCGCGGCGTGCATTCGCGGTACGCGCCAGACGCTGAGCAAGGCGGAGGTCGGCCGCATCGCCGTGCCGACCCTGGTCAGTGTCGGCACCAAGGATGATGTCTCCGGCTCCGGCCCGGAGCTGGCGGCCCTGATCCCGAGCGCGCAAAGCTTCGCCATCGAAGGCCGCGATCACAATCTCGCGGTCGGCGATCGCACGCACAAGCAGGCAGTCGTCGAGTTCCTGGCGCGCCGCCCGTAGAATAAAATTCTCCTCAGGTAGAATATTATTCTACGACAATCACTTGTGACTATTGCCTCGCAAATCGATTCTTGTTCTTCGCCGCTTGATTCAGCTAGAAGGCGGAGCCATGTGCTCTGGCGCGACCTTCTCGTGCTAGTTTCAACTACGAGCGAACCGCAGCGGAGAACGCCATGCCATCCGGGCGCCCGAACATCGATATCCGCGATCCCGCGACCGGTCTCGACCGCGTAGACCCGGTTTGGTCGCGGCTGCGCAACGAGGCGGAGCTGGCGATCGCGAGCGAGCCGGCGATGGCGAGTTTCATCCTGGCGACGATCGCGAACCAGCCGAGCTTCGAGGCGGCGGTGGGCCATCGCATCGCCGCGCGCCTCGGCCATGGTGCCGTACCGGCCGAGCTGATCGCCCAGGCTTTCGACGAGGCGATCGAGGCCGACCCCGAGATCGGGCAGGGCATCCGCGCCGATGTCGCCGCCGTGCTCGACCGCGATCCCGCCTGCTACCGTCTGATCGAGCCGGTGCTCTATTTCAAGGGCTTCCACGCGCTGCAGACGCACCGCCTGGCCAATTGGCTGTGGCGGCAGGACCGGCGCGACTTCGCGCTCTATCTGCAGAGCCGCTCGTCGGAGGTGTTCCAGACCGACATCAATCCGGCCGCCAAGATCGGCAAGGGCATCTTCCTCGACCACGCTACCGGTCTCGTTGTCGGCGAGACCACGGTGATCGAGGATAATGTCTCGATGCTGCAGGACGTGACCTTGGGCGGCACCGGCAAGCAGGGCGGCGACCGCCATCCCAAGATCCGCAAGGGCGTGCTGATCGGCGCCGGCGCCAAGATTCTGGGGAACATCGAAGTCGGGCAATGCGCCCGCGTCGCGGCCGGCTCGGTCGTGCTCGCGGCGGTGCCGCGCAACACCACGGTCGCCGGCGTGCCGGCCAAGGTGGTCGGCGAGGCCGGCTGCGCCGAGCCGTCGCGCTCGATGGACCAGATCCTCGCCGGCGATTGCGGCGGCGGCATCTGAGGCCGTCTCGAAACTCTACTCCAACGGCCGTCTGACGGCGTTTTCTGCGTTTCCGGTGCTCACGGACAAATGTCCGCTGCGCTCCGGTTCTCGAAAACACCGCCAGCCGACTCGCTGGAGCGACTTTCGAGACGGCCTCCGGATCGTCTCCGGGGTGACAGGTGCAGGGCCGGTCAGCCCTGCACGAGCTTCTTCTTGTGGTCGTCGAGATGGCCGAGATCGCGCTCGGGATCGAGCCGGTCGCGCACGCGCTGCTTGAGCTGCTTCACGTCCGGGAAGCCGCCGTCGACGGTGCGATCCCAGATCAGATCGCCGTCATAGTGGATCTGGAAGATGCCGCCGGTGCGCGGGATCAGCACGACCTCGCCGAGATCCTGGCCGAAGGTCTGCAGCAGCTCCTGCGCCATCCAGGCGGAGCGGAGCAGCCAGTTGCACATGCTGCAATAGGTGATGGCGATGCGCGGGCCGGGCTTGGGTTCGGTCATGGTCGTGCTCCGGAAATGGTGCCAGCCGACGGCTGGCGGATTCGAAAACGCTTCTGCCGTCATGGCGTTGCGACGGCAAGCGGCCTGCGCGCAGCGTGCTCTGGCACGAAACTTTGTCCTCGGCTTGCGCTTCGCTCCAAAACCCCCTAATGCGACCGCGTTTTTCCGGCCCTGCGCGGGCGTCGTCAGGAACTAAGGTGTCATGGCCAAAGAGAAGTTTGCTCGGACGAAGCCGCACTGCAACATTGGCACGATTGGTCACGTCGACCATGGCAAGACGTCGTTGACGGCTGCGATCACGAAGGTTCTGGCGGAGTCGGGTGGCGCGTCGTTCACGGCGTATGACCAGATCGACAAGGCGCCCGAGGAGAAGGCGCGCGGCATCACGATCTCGACGGCTCACGTCGAGTACGAGACCTCGGCCCGCCACTATGCGCACGTCGACTGCCCCGGGCACGCCGACTATGTGAAGAACATGATCACCGGCGCCGCGCAGATGGACGGCGCGATCCTGGTGGTGTCGGCCGCCGACGGCCCGATGCCGCAGACCCGCGAGCACATCCTGCTGGCACGCCAGGTCGGCGTTCCCGCGCTGGTGGTGTTCATGAACAAGGTCGATCTCGTCGACGACGCCGAGTTGCTCGAGCTCGTCGAGATGGAGATCCGCGAGCTTCTGTCGAAGTACGACTTCCCGGGCGACGACATCCCGATCACCAAGGGCTCGGCCAAGGCTGCGCTCGACGGCGTGACGCCGGCGATCGGCCATGACGCGGTGCTCGAGCTGATGAAGACGGTCGACGCCTACATCCCGCAGCCCGAGCGCCCGATCGACCAGCCCTTCCTGATGCCGGTCGAGGACGTGTTCTCGATCTCGGGTCGTGGCACGGTGGTGACCGGCCGCGTCGAGCGCGGCATCGTCAAGGTCGGCGAGGAAATCGAGATCGTCGGCCTGAAGGACACGGTGAAGACGACGGTGACCGGCGTCGAGATGTTCCGCAAGCTGCTCGACCAGGGCCAGGCGGGCGACAACATCGGCGCGCTGCTGCGCGGCACCAAGCGCGAGGACGTCGAGCGCGGCCAGGTGCTGTGCAAGCCGGGTTCGGTCAAGCCGCACACCAAGTTCAAGGCCGAGGCCTACATCCTGACCAAGGAGGAGGGCGGCCGCCACACCCCGTTCTTCACCAACTACCGCCCGCAGTTCTACTTCCGCACGACGGACGTGACCGGCGTGGTGCACCTGCCCGAGGGCACCGAGATGGTGATGCCTGGCGACAACATCGCCATGGAAGTGCACCTGATCGTGCCGATCGCGATGGAAGAGAAGCTGCGCTTCGCCATCCGCGAGGGCGGCCGCACCGTCGGTGCCGGCGTCGTCGCAACGATCATCGCCTGATCGACGCACATAGCGATCTGGGAAAGGGCGGCGGTAACGCCGCCCTTTTTCGTTTTCCGGACTACAGGGCCGTCATTCCGGACAAGCCGCGATAGCGGCGCAGCTCCGGAATCCATCGTAGAGCGCCGGAGTCCTACGATGGATTCCGGCGCTCCGCTTCGCTGCGGCCGGAATGACGATGGAACAGGCACTGGCGTCTCCCGATCCGGCATGCAAGGCTCTTGTATCTTGCATACGGACTGGAGATCGCGATGAGTCCCCGCCATTCGCTCGCCGACAGGCTGCGCCAGCCCGATCTCGTGGTCGCGCCCGGCTGCCATGACGCCATCGGTGCGCGGGCGCTCGAGCAGGCGGGGTTCGAGGCGGTCTACATGACCGGCAACGGTCTTTCCGCCAGCCTGATCGGCGCGCCCGATATCGGCCTCCTGACCATGACCGAGATGGTGGCGCGTGGCCGGGCGCTGGCCGCCGCGATCAAGGTGCCGCTGATCGCCGATGCCGATACCGGCTATGGCAATCTCAACAACGTCGCCCGCACCGTCGCCGAATATGAGGCGGCCGGCGTCGCCGCGATCCATCTCGAGGACCAGGTCACGCCCAAGCGCTGCGGCGCCATGGCGGGGCTCGCTTTGGTGACGCGCGAGGAGCAGGCCGAGAAGATCCGCATCGCCGTGGCGACGCGGCGCGATCCCGATTTTCTGATCATCGGCCGCTCGGATGCGCGGCTGCCGCTCGGCCTCGACGAGGCGATCGCGCGCGGCAAGGCTTATGCGCAGGCCGGCGCCGATCTCGTGCTGCTCGAGATGCTGCAATCCGAGGAGGAGATGAAGCGGGCGCTGCGCGAGATCGAGGCGCCGCTGATGTTCAACTATGTCGAGGGCAGGGTGCCCTCGCTGACGGCCGAGGATTTCGGGCGCCTCGGCTTCAAGGTGCTGAGCTATCCGGTGTCGTCGACCCTGGCCTACGCCCATATGATGGCGGCCTTCGCGCGTGAGCTGAAGCGCTCCGGCACGACGCGGGCGCTGGAGCCTGCAATGCTCGATCTGCGGAGCTACGAGGCCTTCCTGGGGCGCGAGCACTATGCCTGATCTCAGGGTGGAGCAGCCGAAATCGCTGGTCGCGATCGTCGAGGAGCGGCTGCGTAACGCGATCGTCAACGCCGAGATGCGCCTCGGCGAGACACTGTCCGAGGAAGCGCTGAGCGAGGCGCTGGGCGTTAGCCGCACGCCGGTGCGCGAGGCGCTGGCGCGATTGCAGCTGCAGGGGCTGGTGACGATCGTGCCGAAGAAGGGCACCTTCGTCTTCGCGCCGACCGAGGAGGACGTCGCCGAGCTCTGCGTCTTCCGCTTCATGCTGGAGACGCAGGCCCTGCGCGAATGCATGGCCAAGGCGCGCGCGGCCGCGCTCGCCGCGATGAACGAGGCGCTCACCGCGATGGAGGCGACGCAGGCGGGCGGCACGCGCCACGACTATGCCCGGGCCGATACCGTGTTCCACGAGGTCTTCTTCCAGCATTGCGGCAACCGCTATCTCGGCAACGCCTATCGCGGCGTCTCCGGCCGGGTCGCGGCGCTGCGCACGCATCTCTCGGTGCCGCTGGAGGGCGAGCAGGAGCGCTCCATGGCCGAGCATCGCCTGATGGTCGAAACCTTCGCTGCCGGCCGCCTGGCCGATCTCGATACCGTCCTGCATCGACACATCATGCGGGCGTGGGACGCCTATGCCGACGTGCTACGCCGTGGCGGCGTTCCGGCCTGACGGGACGCTGCGACGGAGCGCTTCCAGCGCCAAATGATCTTGCATACAGTGTCCTAGAGACTATGCTCCGGACGAGAGCCGCAAACGGCCCATCGAACCTCGGGAGGAGGCGTCATGAATAATGCTCTTAAAGCTGTGGCCCTGGCGCTCGCGCTGGCTGCGACGCCGGTGGCGGCACAGGACAAGGTGAAGCTCGTCACCATCGCCGAGCTTTCCGGGCCGGGAGCGACCGCCGGCACCAACTGGAAGAGCGGCATCGAGCTCGCGATCGAGGAGCTCAACGCCAAGGGCGGCATTCTCGGCCGCAAGATCGATCTCGTCGCCTATGACACGCAGACCAACCCGGCCAATGCCCGCGCCGCCGTGCAGCGCGCGATCGACGAGGGCACTCATGCCGTGCTGGGCCCGGTCTATACCGGGTCGATCATGGCCTCGATGCAGATCGCGCAACGGGCCGAGATCGCCCAGCTCGCGGCCGGCGACGGCACGTCCTACACTGCCCAGGGCAACCCCTTCATCTTCCGGACCTCGCTCAGCCAGTCGGCCGCGATGCCGAAGATCGCCGCCTATCTCAAGGACGAGGTCAAGGCGAAGTCGGTCGCGGTCGTCTGGGTCAACAACGACTTCGGCAAGGGCGGGCACGAAGCCATCCTCAAGGAGCTGAAGAGCCGCGGCATCGCAGTCTCGGTCGATCTTTCGACCGAGCAGGGCCAGGCCGACTTCGCCGCCGACGCGATCAAGATCAAGAACGCCAATGCCGATGCCGTCTTCGTCTATCTGAACGAGGAGGAGAGCGCCCGGCTGCTGGTGGCGATGCGCGACCAGAACGTCGGCAAGCCGGTGATCGGCGAGACCACGATCCTGAGCCAGAAGGTGATCGAGCTCGCCGGCAAGGCCGCCGACGGCGTGCGCGGACATGTCGGCCAGACCGTCGATGCGCCGATTCCCGCTCTGCAGGAGTTCGGCAAGCGCTTCGAGGCCCGCTTCAAATTCGTGCCCGACCATAACGGCATCAAGGGCTACATGGCCGTCCATGCCGTGAAATGGGCGACGGAAAAGCTCGGCAAGTTCGAACCGACCAGGATCGCGGCGACGCTGCACGGTGCCACGATCAAGCCGGAGGAGGAGCCGGGCATCCTGATGGAGACCACCTTCGACGCGAAGGGCGATGTCCAGCGCGAGAGCTTCCTCGCCGAGGTCGTCGACGGCCGGCAGAAGATCATTGCGCGCCTGCCGAAATAAGCGATCGGCCCGGGGCGTGGTTCGGGAGGGCGGCGTTAGCGCCGCCCTTTATCGTTGAGTGGCCGCTTCCAGAGCCAACTTGTTCGCGAGCTGCCTTCGGTGAATTATGCTGAATCTGCACGGCCTTGCCGTGTACGGCTGAGGATATGAGTCAACTTCGCGCGGGGCGCTCGCGATTTCGACTTGAAAAGCCCGCGGAGTTCGGGCTAAGCAACCGACGCTACAGGGGTGTAGCTCAGTTGGTAGAGTACCGGTCTCCAAAACCGGGTGTCGTAGGTTCGAGCCCTACCGCCCCTGCCAGCCGCGCGATCGCGCGGCGATGCCGTCCGCAGCGCGGCGATCAGTCAGTTCCATCGGCGACGTCGTTCACCATCGCCTTGCGACCGGCCGGCGCGGCATGGCCCTGTCTCGCAGAAACGTGATTCCCGCCGCGCCGATGCCGGCTTTGCCTGTGAGCCGCAGGCTTTAGGCTTTCACGCAGCGTTCGCGCTGGTGCGGATGCCGCCGGAGATCATCGATGAAGCTGTTTTCAAGACGCGCCTGCGTCGCGACGCTCGCTCTTGCCGGCCTCGTCGCCGGCGGGTTCGCGGAGGCCGCCGAGATCAGGGTGTTGACCGCTGGCGCCTTCAAGCCGATCGTGTCGGCCGTCACCGCCGATTTCGAGAAGCTGAGCGGCCACAAGCTCACCATCGACAACGACACGGCGGGTGCCTTGCAGCGCCGGATCGCGGCGGGCGAGGCCTTCGATGTCGCCATCGTGACGCCGGCGGTAGTCAAGGATCTGATCGACAAAGGAAAAATCGCGGCGGACAACGTCTCCAACCTGGCGCGCACCTCCATCGGCGTCGCGGTCAAGGACGGCGCGCCCCGTCCCGGCATCGCAAGCGTGGCGGCCTTCAAGGCGGCGCTGCTCGCCGCGCGCAAAGTCGCCTATATCGACCCGGCGGCGGGTGGCTCCAGCGGCATCTACTTTGCGAAACTGCTCGAGACGATGGGCATCGCGGACGAGGTCAAGGCCAAGGCCGTGCTGGTGCCGGGCGGTCTGGTGGCCCAGCGGCTCGTCACCGGCGAAGCCGATCTCGCCATCCACCAGATCAGCGAGATACTCGCCGTCTCCGGCGCGACCTTGGTCGGGCCGCTGCCGGCCGAGATCCAGAGCTACACGACCTATGCCGGCGGCGTCGGGACCGCGAGCCTGCAGCCTGACGGCGCCAAGGCCCTGCTGGCCTTCCTGCGCGGCGAAATAGCCAGGCGCGTCCTGGCGGAGAAGGGCATGGAGCCGGCGACCAACTGAGGGCCGGCGCCCGCCCGGGGGTGGCCGCGGCGCGCAACAAGGCGCTTGGCGAGCGCGCGATAGCGTTGTAAGAAGCCCCTTAACGACGGCGCGCGGCTCCCTGAGCCCCGCGCCGCGAATCTTTCAGGACCGCCGAATCGCCGCTCCGACGCGATGATCCGGAACCGAGGTGACGAGCCCGATGGCGAAGACGAATCCCTTCCAGTTCCTGCAGGAGGTGCGCAGCGAAGCCGCCAAGGTGACCTGGCCCTCGCGCCGCGAGACCCTGATCACCACCGGCCTCGTGCTGCTGATGGTGCTGATGTCCAGCCTGTTCTTCCTCTTCACCGACACGGTGATCCGCTGGGGTCTCGGCCTCATCCTCGGCGCACGCTGAACGAAGGCAATAAGAACGTGAGCACCCGCTGGTACATCGTCCACGCCTATTCCAACTTCGAGAACAAGGTCGCGCAGTCGATCAAGGATCAGGCGGCACAGCGTAATCTCGCCGACAAGTTCGAGGAAGTGCTGGTTCCGACCGAGAAGGTCGTCGAGGTCCGCCGTGGCCGCAAGGTCGACACCGAGCGCAAGTTCTTCCCCGGCTATGTCCTGGTGAAGTGCGAGATGACCGACGAGGTCTACCACCTCATCAAGAACACGCCCAAGGTCACCGGCTTCCTCGGCGCCGACAAGGCCAAGCCGATGCCGATTCCCGAGAACGAGGCGCTGCGGATCAAGGGCCAGGTCGCCGAGGGCATCGAGCGGCCGAAGCCGACGATCGTGTTCGAGGTCGGCGAGCAGGTGAAGGTCGCCGACGGCCCGTTCGCCTCGTTCAACGGCGTCGTCGAGGATGTCGATCACGCCCGCGCCCGCCTCAAGGTCGCGGTCTCGATCTTCGGCCGCGCCACGCCGGTCGAGCTCGAATACAGCCAGGTCGAGAAGCTCTGACGCCTCGACGCCTCGGTCTTTTGCAGAAGGGTGCCGGAGACGGCACCCTTTTTGCGCTATTTCGTAGTTAACGCCTCCTTCAGGCGTGTGTGACAATGTCCCGCCGGCTTTTGGTGCAGGCGGGCATGTTTCCCAGGACATTCAAGGCGACGGTCGGGCAGCGCCTGGCGCTGTGGGGCGTGCTCCTCGGCGCGCTGTCATGCCTTTATGTCGCGACCGAGCTGGTCGGCTCGCGCAAGCTCCACGGCTTTACGCAGGCCCTGGAGGCGCAGAGCGATCTCGCCCGACGCCTCGAAGCGACGACCATGCTTTTCGAGCGCATCAGCATCGCGATCTTCTCGGGCAACCGGGCGGAACCGTCCGATCTCGAGGTGCTCGCGATCGCAGCCGAGGACATCGCCACCCGGCTCGAGGGCAGGCTGGAGGTCGATGCGCTGACGATTGCGGGGCGTGCCCTCGCGATGCGCGGAGCCGCCGACACGGCTACGGCCCGGGCCGAGCTCAGGGTGATCGCTGACAAGCGCTCGGCTCTGCGACGCACACTCGGCGAGGAGATCGGCCGGCTGAGCGCGAGCCTGTCGCGGCATGTCGAGAGCGCCCATCAGAACAAGGTCCTGCTCTCGCTGCTCGGCCTATTCAGCCTCGTCTTCATCGTGGTGCTCGAGCATCGCTGGCTGGTCCGCCCAATCTCCGGCATGGCGCGAGCCCTGGCCGAGAATCGGCAAGAGGGGCAGGGGCTCGACAAGCTCGCCATGCGGCGCGACGAGATCGGCATGCTCGGCCGCGCCCTGCTGGCGCATCGGCGCGGGCTGCAGGCCGAGCAGGACGCCGCCCAGACGCGACTGGACGCGCTTTCGGGCGAAGTCGCGCGCCAGGAAGCCGCTCAGGCCCGCAATGCAGTCTTCCAGGAACGGATCGCCGCGATCGCGCAGGCGCTCGAGCAGCATGCAGCCCGGCTGTCGCAGGCAGCCGGAGAATTCGCACAGCTTTCGGGTGTCGTCGACGAGCGGGCCGGCGCGGCCACGCAGTCGACGCAGCGTGTCTCCGAGCATGTCGATCATGTTGCCGGCGCGATTGCGGAAGTGTCCACGCTGCTGGCCACGGCGGCAGGCGAGGCCTGGCGAACCTCCGAGGTCGCCGATGCCGCAAAGGCGCTGGTCGATCAGGCGACCGCCGATACGGTCGAGCTGAGCGATGCGGTCGGCAAGATCGTGCAGGTCATCGACATCATCGGAACCGTCGCCAGCCAGACCAATCTGCTCGCGCTCAATGCGACCATCGAGGCGGCGCGAGCCGGCGAGGCGGGCAGGGGCTTCGCTGTGGTCGCCGGCGAGGTCAAGCAGCTCGCACACCGCACCGCCGAGGCGACCGACGATGTCCGCACAGGGCTGAACCAGATCACCGTCGCGGCGCAGCGCATCACCTTGCGCATCGGCGCCCTGGTGACCTCGGTCGAAAAAGTCGACAAGGCAGCGCTCTCGATCGCCGAAGTGACCGCTCGCCAGGATGTAGGCTCGCGCTCGATCAGCGAGACGACGTCGCGAACTGCCGGCGATGTCAGGCTCGTGGCCGAGCAGGTCGAGCAACTCGCCGGTACGCTGGCGAGTTGGCGTCAGACCGCCGGCTCGGTCACGGCGGCCTCGGCCGATCTCGACCGGCAGGCGGCGGAGCTGCGGCAGGCTGTCGAGGGCTTCATCACGCGCAAGGACCTGGCCGCATGAGCATGGCGATCTCCGAGGCGGAAGCGGGCGCAGCGGCGCGGCCACCACTGCCGGCCATCGCGCAGATCTTGCACTGGTTGACTGCGGCACTGGTGCTTGCGCTGTTCGCAAGCGGCGTGATGATGAAACAGATCGGCGAGGGGCCGGCTGCCGACATGCTCTATCTCTGCCACAAGACCACGGGCGCCTTGCTGCTCGGCCTCGTGCTGATCCGCATCGCCTATCGCCTGTTCGCGCAGCTCACGGCGCGCTGGCACAAGGGAGTGGCGAGCCGGCCGGTGCATGCGCTGCTGTATCTTGCGCTGCTGGTGGTGCCGCTTCTGGGCTGGGCTGGCGTTTCAGCCTTCGGCGCACGGCAGCTGCTGTTCGGCCTCTCGCTCCCGGCGATATGGCCGGAGGAGACGGGCCATGCCGACCTCTTGCTGACGAGCCATGCCTGGCTCGCCTTCGGGCTGATCGCGCTCGTCGTCATCCATATCGGGGTGGCGCTCGGCGATTACCTGACGCGCGACGCCAAGGCCGGCTGAGCCTGCGTTAACCGGTTAACACCCGCGCCACTCCGGCGGCGCCTATGCTTCCTGGCCATCCGAAATAGGATGCCAGGGAGGACAAGATGACCGGCAAGCGCATTTTGATGATCGTCGGCGATTTCGGCGAGGACTACGAGATCATGGTGCCGTTCCAGGCCCTGCTCGCAGTCGGCCACAAGGTCGATGCCGTCTGCCCCGACAAGAAGGAGGGCGACAGTGTTGCGACCTCGATCCATGATTTCGAGGGCCAGCAGACCTATTCGGAAAAGCGCGGCCATAACTTCGCGCTCAACGCCAGCTTCGCCGATGTCGACGCCGCGGCCTATGACGCGCTGGTGCTGCCGGGCGGCCGCGCGCCGGAATATCTGCGCCTGAACAAGCAGGTAATCGCGATCGTCAGGCACTTCTTCGAGGCCAACAAACCGGTCGCCGCGATCTGCCATGGCGCGCAGATCCTCGCCGCTGCCGATGTTCTAAAGGGGCGCAGCTGCTCGGCCTATCCGGCCTGCAGCCCCGAGGTGGAACTCGCCGGTGGGCGCTATGCCGACATCGCCATCGACGCGGCGACGACCGACGGCAATCTGGTGACTGCGCCCGCCTGGCCGGCGCATCCGGCCTGGATCTCCCAGTTCCTGGCGGTGCTCGGAACGCAGATCAGTCATGGCGCGCTGCGGCAGGCCGCCTGAACCGGGTCGGGCCTCGCTTCACTCGGCCGTCGCTGTATGATGCGTGGCAATCGCGCGGGGAGGGCGCCATGTGCAAGCTCTTCATCAATGCCGATGCCGATCTCTGGCGGACACGCCTGAAATCGGTACGGCTCAATGGCTTCTCGACCAGCGTCAGGCTCGAGAACCTGTACTGGCGCGTGCTCGAGGAAATCGCGGCGCGCGACGGGATGAGCCTCGGTCAGCTCCTGGCCAAGCTCCATGGCGAGCTGATCGAGACGCATGGCGACGGCGAGAACTTCGCCTCCTTCCTGCGCGTCTGCTGCGGCCGCTACCTGATGCTGCAGCTCGCGGGCGAGGTGCCGCGCGAGCTCGACCGGCCGATCCGCGAACTCGACGCCGACAGCATCCTGGCGCGCGAGGCGCAGCGGCTTTCGCCTGCGACACGCCGTCCGCAGCGCCCAGACCCTCCCGGGGCTTCCCTTTCGATGCGCCCTGTGCCATAGGGCGGCCCTCACATGCGTGGGAGGCGTGCCGGTCAGCCAACCGGAGGTTCACGCCGCACCACGCCCTGCAACACCCCGATCCGGAGCGATAGCAGCTCACGGGCGGGGCGTCGTCGTTCCGGTCGGCACCGGGGCGAGCGACAGGAGCAGCCATCATGGCTAAGAAGATCACGGGTTACGTGAAGCTTCAGGTTCCGGCGGGCGCGGCCAATCCGTCGCCGCCGATCGGTCCGGCGCTGGGTCAGCGCGGCCTCAACATCATGGAATTCTGCAAGGCCTTCAATGCGAAGACCGCGCAGATGGAAAAGGGCATGCCGATCCCGGTGATCATCACCGCGTATCAGGATCGCTCCTTCACTTTCGAGATGAAGCAGCCGCCGGTCTCGTACTGGCTGAAGAAGGCTGCTGGTCTGACCTCGGGTTCGAAGACCCCGGGCAAGGGCGGCAACGTCGGCAAGGTCACGTCGGCTCAGCTCATAGAGATCGCCGAGAAGAAGATGGCCGATCTCAACTGCGACAGCGTCGATTCGGCGGTGGCGATGATCCGTGGCTCGGCCCGTTCCATGGGCCTGGAAGTCGTGGGCTGAGGGGGAACTGACAATGGCACATGTCGGAAAGCGCGTCGTCAAAGGCCGTGAAGGCGTTGACCGCATCAAGCTCTACCCGCTCGCCGAGGCCGTCGCGATGGTCAAGGCCCGCGCGAACGCCAAGTTCGACGAGACCGTCGAGATCGCGATGAATCTCGGCGTCGATCCGCGTCACGCCGACCAGATGGTCCGCGGCGTCTGCAACCTGCCGAACGGCTCGGGCCGCACGCTGCGTGTTGCCGTCTTCGCCCGCGGCGCCAAGGCCGAGGAGGCCAAGAAGGCCGGAGCCGACATCGTCGGCGCCGAGGATCTGGTCGAGACCGTGCAGAAGGGCGAGATCAACTTCGACCGCTGCATCGCGACGCCGGACATGATGGGCCTGGTCGGCCGCCTCGGTAAGGTGCTGGGCCCGCGCGGCCTGATGCCGAACCCGCGCGTCGGCACGGTCACCATGGACCTGACCGCCGCCGTCGCCGCCTCGAAGGGCGGCTCGGTCGAGTTCCGCGTCGAGAAGGCTGGCATCGTCCACGCCGCCGTCGGCAAGGCCTCGTTCGATGCCGCCAAGCTCGGCGAGAACATCAAGGCGTTCGTCGATTCGGTCTCGAAGGCGAAGCCGGCCGGCGCCAAGGGCACCTATATCCAGCGCGTCGCGATCTCCTCGACCATGGGTCCGGGCGTCAAGATCGAGCCGAACACCGTTCTCGGCGGCTGATCGCGCTTTGCGACCGCCGCCTCGGCGGTCGCAGCCCCGCCTTGCGCTTCAGCGCAAGGATTACCACTTGGCAGAAGTCGGGGGAGGGTCTATAGCCTCCTCCGTGTTTCCATAAGTGACGGGGCTTCCGCGTGCTTGGCACGAGGAGGTCCATTTCGCGTTTTTTGGCGGCTGGAGCCCGTTCTGATGAGCTTGCATCGCAAGCTCATCAGTAAAAGCGGTCTCCAACTTAACGTGAGAGACGGATTCACCGACCAGGTTTTCAACCTGATCGGATCCGTTTTTGGCCGCCGAAAAAGGGTGTTTGGTCGAAGGGGAGTGATCTCCGAAGACCGGGCATCCGAGTCCTGTCTGAGACTGCAGGTGCGCCTTTGGCTCCGGCCGGAGGGCATAATTTCGCCAAGAGGCCTGCATAGACGGTGCAAGAACTCTTCCGGTGCCGAACGGCGCCGATGAGAGGTTCGAACCATCTCGCCCGATCACGGCTTCTAGCCATGGCAGGGGACAGGGCACTGAGCGTCGCTCCGGCGAGGGGTCGGTGTCAACCGGTCACTTCCGAGAGCGGCACGTGCAACTGGCGGCGGGCCTTAAAACCTGTCGCCTACCGGAGAGAGCCCAGTGGATAGAACGGCAAAATCTGATGCCGTCGCGACACTGAACGATGTCTTCTCGAAGACGTCGGTCGTTGTCGTGGCCCACTATGCGGGTTTGACGGTGGCCCAGTTCCAGAAGCTTCGTCGCGAGATGAAGGCCAATGGCGCCACCGTGAAGGTCGCAAAGAACCGGCTGGCCAAGATCGCTCTTGAAGGCACCGACGTCGCGTCCATCAGCAACCTGCTGACGGGTCCCACCCTGATCGCCTATTCCAGCGATCCGGTCGCGGCGCCGAAGGTCGCCACCGCCTTCGCCAAGGAGAACGACAAGCTCGTCATCCTCGGCGGCGCGATGGGCACGACCGCCCTGAACCCCGACGGCGTCAAGGCTTTGGCCACGATGCCCTCGCTCGACGAACTGCGCGCCAAGTTGCTCGGCCTCCTGCAGGCCCCTGCGACCAAGATCGCCCAGCTCTCGACCGCGCCTGCCGCAAAGCTCGCGCGCGTGTTCCAGGCATATGCCGACAAGGACGCTGCCTGAGCAGCCGACAACCCTTAATCGTTCGAACCTCTTACATCAGGAACTTAAACCATGGCCGATCTCGCCAAGCTCGTCGACGAACTCTCGTCGCTCACCGTTCTCGAGGCTGCTGACCTCGCCAAGTTGCTCGAAGAGAAGTGGGGCGTCTCGGCTGCCGCCGCCGTCGCCGTCTCCGCCGGCCCGGCTGCTGGTGGCGCTGCCGCTGCCGCTGTCGAAGAGCAGACCGAGTTCACCGTCGTTCTTGCCGCCGTCGGCGACAAGAAGATCGAGGTGATCAAGGAAGTCCGCGCCATCACCGGCCTCGGCCTCAAGGAAGCCAAGGATCTGGTCGAGGCCGCTCCGAAGCCGGTCAAGGAAGCCGTTGGCAAGGACGAGGCCGAGAAGCTCAAGAAGCAGCTCGAGGCCGTCGGCGCCAAGGTCGAGCTCAAGTGAGCCCGGGCCGGCTGATGCCGGTCCGTCTGTAGTCGACAAGCACAGTCCCGGGGCGGCTCGCCGCCTCCGGGGCTGTTGCGTCGTTTCCGGAAGGGACGGCGCGTACACAAAGACCGCCCGCGCATGCGGTGCAGGTCGATCCAGTTTGAATGTCGGCGCGACATGATGCGCCGAGCGGCTCACCCGGCGGCCCGACCGCCTATACCCCGGACCACCGGGTGAGCCGTCCGAGATTGCGAGGAACATGATGGTAACTTCCCTCCAGGGCCGCAGGCGCGTCCGCAAGTTCTTCGGCAAGCTCAAGGAAGTGGCGGAGATGCCGAACCTCATCGAGGTTCAGAAGGCGTCCTACGACCAGTTCCTGATGGTCGAGGAACCCAAGGGCGGCCGCGGCGATGAAGGCCTGCAGTCCGTCTTCAAGTCGGTGTTCCCGATCGGCGACTTCTCGGGCGCGTCGCTGCTGGAGTTCGTCAAGTACACCTTCGAGCCGCCGAAATACGATGTCGACGAGTGCCGCCAGCGCGGCATGACCTTCTCGGCGCCGCTCAAGGTGACGCTGCGCCTGATCGTGTTCGATATCGATCCCGACACCCAGGCCAAGTCGGTCAAGGACATCAAGGAGCAGGACGTCTACATGGGCGAGATGCCGCTCATGACGGACAACGGCACCTTCATCGTCAACGGCACCGAGCGCGTCATCGTCTCGCAGATGCACCGCTCGCCGGGCGTGTTCTTCGACCACGACAAGGGCAAGACCCATTCCTCGGGCAAGCTGCTCTTCGCTGCCCGCATCATCCCCTATCGCGGCTCCTGGCTCGACATCGAGTTCGACGCCAAGGACATCGTCTACGCCCGTATCGACCGCAAGCGTAAGATCCCGGTCACCTCGCTGCTGTTCGCCCTCGGCATGGACGGCGAGGAGATTCTCAAGCGCTTCTACAACCGCGTCGACTATGTCCGCGACGACAAGGGCTGGCGCGTCCCGTACGACGCCGAGCGCATGAAGGGCTTCAAGGCGACCGTCGACATGATCGACGCCGACACCGGCGAAGTCGTGATCGAGGCCGGCAAGAAGCTGGTCGCGCGCACCGCCCGCCAACTCGCCGACAAGGGCCTGAAGTTCCTGCGCGCCACGGACGAGGATCTCGTCGGCCAGTACGTTGCCGAGGATCTCGTCGACCCCAGCACCGGCGAAGTTCATGCCGAGGCCGGCGAAGAACTGCATATGGCGGCGGACCCGAAGACCGGCGAGATCAAGGGCAACCTGATCGACCTGATCAACAAGGGCTACACCGAGATTCCGGTGCTGGACATCGACCACATCACCGTCGGTCCCTATATCCGCAACACGCTCGGCGTCGACAAGAACTCGCGTCGCGAAGAGGCGCTGTTCGACATCTACCGCGTGATGCGCCCGGGCGAGCCGCCGACGCTCGAGACCGCCGAGAACATGTTCCAGTCGCTGTTCTTCGACTCGGAGCGCTACGACCTCTCGGCCGTCGGCCGCGTCAAGATGAACATGCGTCTCGACCTCGACGCCGAGGACACCGTGCGCATCCTGCGCAAGGAGGACATCTTTGCGGTCGTCAAGGCGCTGGTCGACCTGCGCGACGGCAAGGGCGAGATCGACGACATCGACCATCTCGGCAACCGGCGCGTGCGCTCGGTCGGCGAACTGATGGAGAACCAGTATCGCCTGGGCCTCCTGCGCATGGAGCGCGCCATCAAGGAGCGCATGTCCTCGGTCGATATCGACACGGTGATGCCGCAGGACCTGATCAACGCGAAGCCGGCGGCTGCCGCGGTGCGCGAGTTCTTCGGCTCGTCGCAGCTCTCGCAGTTCATGGACCAGACCAACCCGCTCTCGGAGGTCACCCACAAGCGCCGTCTTTCGGCGCTTGGCCCGGGCGGCCTGACCCGCGAGCGCGCCGGCTTCGAGGTGCGCGACGTCCACACCACGCATTACGGCCGCATCTGCCCGATCGAGACGCCGGAAGGCCCGAATATCGGCCTGATCAACTCGCTCGCCACCTTCGCGCGCGTCAACAAGTACGGCTTCATCGAGAGCCCGTACCGGCGCATCCGCGACGGCAAGCAGACCGACGAGATCATCTATCTCTCGGCGATGGAGGAGGCGAAGTACAACGTCGCCCAGGCCAACGCCGTCGTCGACAAGGAAGGCCGTCTGACCGACGACCTGATCGTCTGCCGCCGCGCCGGCGAGGTCATCGTCGTGCCGGTCGACAAGGTCGACTTCATGGACGTCTCGCCCAAGCAGGTCGTCTCGGTCGCCGCGGCGCTGATCCCGTTCCTCGAGAACGACGACGCCAACCGCGCGCTGATGGGCTCGAACATGCAGCGCCAGGCGGTGCCGCTGGTTCGCGCCGACGCGCCGTTCGTCGGTACCGGCATGGAGGCTGCGGTCGCCCGTGACTCCGGCGCTGCCATCGCGGCCCGCCGCGCCGGCATCGTCGACCAGGTCGACGCGACCCGTATCGTCATCCGCGCTTCCGACGAGATGGACCCGACCAAGCCGGGCGTCGACATCTACCGTCTGCAGAAGTTCCAGCGCTCGAACCAGTCGACCTGCATCACGCAGCGTCCGCTGGTACGTGTCGGCGACGTCATCAAGAAGGGTGACATCGTCGCCGACGGCCCGTCGACCGAGTTCGGCGAGCTCGCGCTCGGCCGCAACGTGCTGGTCGCGTTCATGCCGTGGAACGGCTACAACTTCGAGGACTCGATCCTGCTCTCGGAGAAGATCGTCTCGGACGACATCTTCACCTCGATCCATATCGAGGAATTCGAGGTCATGGCCCGCGACACCAAGCTGGGTCCTGAGGAAATCACGCGCGACATTCCGAACGTCTCGGAAGAGGCGCTGAAGAACCTCGACGAAGCCGGCATCGTCTATATCGGCGCGGAAGTGGCGGCGGGCGACATCCTCGTCGGCAAGATCACGCCGAAGGGCGAGAGCCCGATGACGCCGGAAGAGAAGCTGCTGCGCGCCATCTTCGGCGAGAAGGCTTCGGACGTTCGCGACACCTCGCTGCGCGTGCCCCCGGGCGTCCAGGGCACGATCGTCGAGGTCCGGGTGTTCAACCGCCACGGCGTCGACAAGGACGAGCGCGCCCAGGCGATCGAGCGCGAGGAAATCGAGCGTCTCGCCAAGGACCGCGACGACGAGCAGGCGATCCTCGACCGCAACACCTTCGCGCGTCTGGCCGAGATCCTGACCGGCAAGACCGGCCTTGCCGGTCCGAAGGGCTTCAAGAAGGACACGGTCATCACCCGCGAGGTGATGAGCGAGTTCCCGCGCTCGCAGTGGTGGCTGTTCGCCACGGCGGACGACGCCCTGATGACCGAAATCGAGGCGATGCGGAAGCAGTACGACGAGTCGAAGAAGCGCCTCGAGCAGCGCTTCCTCGACAAGGTCGAGAAGCTGCAGCGCGGCGACGAGCTGCCGCCCGGCGTGATGAAGATGGTCAAGGTCTTCGTCGCGGTGAAGCGCAAGATCCAGCCCGGCGACAAGATGGCCGGCCGCCACGGCAACAAGGGCGTGGTCTCGCGCATCGTGCCGGCGGAGGACATGCCGTTCCTCGAGGACGGCACCCATGCCGACATCGTGCTGAACCCGCTGGGCGTGCCCTCGCGCATGAACGTCGGGCAGATCCTGGAGACCCATCTGGGCTGGGCTGCCGCCGGCCTCGGCAAGCAGATCGGCAAGGCTCTCGACGCCTATCGCAAGGCGCATGATTCCAAGGCGCTGCGGGCCTCCTTCGACGCCGTCTACGAGGACAACGAGATCATCGCCTCGATGGACGACGCCGAACTGGTCGAGATGGGCCAGAATCTGCGCCGCGGCGTGCCGATCGCGACCCCGGTCTTCAACGGCGCCAAGGAGTCGGACATCGAGCGGCTCCTGGAGCAGGCCGGGCTGCACTCGTCGGGTCAGTCCACCCTCTATGACGGCCGCACCGGCGAGCCCTTCGACCGCAAGGTGACGATGGGCTACATCTACATGCTGAAGCTGCACCACCTCGTGGACGACAAGATCCACGCCCGCTCGATCGGCCCCTACTCGCTGGTCACCCAGCAGCCGCTCGGCGGCAAGGCGCAATTCGGCGGCCAGCGCTTCGGCGAGATGGAGGTCTGGGCGCTCGAAGCGTACGGCGCCGCCTACACGCTGCAGGAGATGCTGACGGTGAAGTCGGACGACGTCGCGGGCCGCACCAAGGTCTACGAGTCGATCGTGCGCGGCGAGGACAACTTCGAAGCGGGCATCCCGGAGAGCTTCAACGTGCTCGTCAAGGAAATGCGCTCGCTCGGTCTCAACGTCGAGCTCATCAACAACAAGCCGAAGCCGGGCGACGTGCCGGCCGAGGCAGCCGAGTAAGGCGCGACGCCCGCAGGGGCGGAACGTCGTTCGTTACTCATGCCGGCGGCACTTTCGCCGCCGGCCGATGGATCAAGGGCCGGGCAGGGCGGTTTTCCCTAAAACCCCACCGGCTACAGGAGACAGGCTATGAAGCAAGAGGTCATGAACCTTTTCGGCCAGCAGCCGGTGCAGCAGGCGTTTGACGCGATCAAGATCTCGATCGCCAGCCCGGAGAAGATTGCATCCTGGTCGTTCGGCGAGATCAAGAAGCCCGAGACGATCAACTATCGTACGTTCAAGCCCGAGCGCGACGGCCTGTTCTGCGCCCGCATCTTCGGGCCGATCAAGGACTACGAGTGCTTGTGCGGCAAGTACAAGCGCATGAAGTTCAAGGGCGTGATCTGCGAGAAGTGCGGCGTCGAAGTGACGCTCGCCCGCGTCCGGCGCGAGCGCATGGGCCATATCGAGCTCGCCGCTCCCGTCGCGCATATCTGGTTCCTGAAGTCGCTGCCCTCGCGCATCGGCCTCCTGATGGACATGCCGCTCAAGGACCTCGAGCGCATCCTCTACTTCGAATCGTATGTGGTGCTCGAGCCGGGCCTGACCCCGCTCAAGGATCGCCAGCTGCTGACCGAAGAAGAGTATGTCCGCTGCCAGGAAGAGTACGGCGCCGACACCTTCACGGCGATGATCGGCGCGGAAGCGATCCGCGAGATGCTGCGCGCGCTCGATCTCGACCAGATCAACGCCGACCTGAAGCATGAGATCGCGACCACGACGTCGGAGCTCAAGCCGAAGAAGCTGATGAAGCGCCTCAAGATCATCGAGGCCTTCCAGGAGTCGGGCAACAAGCCGGAATGGATGGTGATGACCATCATCCCGGTGATCCCGCCCGACTTGCGTCCGCTCGTTCCGCTCGATGGCGGCCGCTTCGCGACCTCGGACCTGAACGACCTCTATCGCCGCGTCATCAACCGCAACAACCGCCTGAAGCGGCTGATCGAGCTGCGCGCGCCGGACATCATCATCCGCAACGAGAAGCGGATGCTGCAGGAATCGGTCGACGCCCTGTTCGACAACGGCCGCCGCGGCCGCGTCATCACCGGCGCCAACAAGCGTCCGCTGAAGTCGCTCGCCGACATGCTGAAGGGCAAGCAGGGCCGCTTCCGGCAGAACCTGCTCGGCAAGCGCGTCGACTATTCCGGCCGCTCGGTCATCGTGGTCGGCCCGGAGATGAAACTGCACCAGTGCGGGCTGCCGAAGAAGATGGCGCTCGAGCTGTTCAAGCCGTTCATCTACGCCCGCCTCGACGCCAAGGGCTACTCGACCACGGTCAAGCAGGCCAAGAAGCTGGTCGAGAAGGAGAAGCCCGAGGTCTGGGATATCCTGGACGAGGTCATCCGCGAGCATCCGGTGCTGCTCAACCGCGCGCCGACGCTGCACCGCCTCGGCATCCAGGCCTTCGAGCCGGTTCTGATCGAGGGCAAGGCGATCCAGCTGCACCCGCTGGTCTGCGCCGCCTTCAACGCCGACTTCGACGGCGACCAGATGGCCGTGCACGTTCCGCTGTCGCTCGAGGCGCAGCTGGAAGCGCGCGTGCTGATGATGTCGACCAACAACATCCTGCACCCGGCGAACGGCATGCCGATCATCGTGCCGTCGCAGGACATCGTGCTCGGCCTGTATTACCTCTCGATCATCTCGGATGGCGAGCCGGGCCAGGGCAAGATCTTCGGCGACTTCGGCGAACTCGAATACGCGCTGCACGAGAAGGTCGTGACGCTGCATTCGAAGATCAAGTATCGCTGGACCGGTGTCGGCGCCGACGGCAAGTCCTACACCAAGATCTACGACACCACGCCGGGCCGCGTCATTCTCTCGACTGCGCTGCCCGAGCACCCCGCCATGACCTTCGACGTCGTCAACAAGCTGATGACCAAGAAGGAGATCTCCAACATGATCGACGCCGTCTATCGCGGCTGCGGTCAGAAGGAGTCGGTGATCTTCTGCGACCGAGTCATGGGGCTGGGCTTCAAGCACGCCTTCAAGGCCGGCATCTCCTTCGGCAAGGACGACATGGTCGTGCCGGAGAACAAGTGGGAGATCGTCGACGCGACCCGCACGCTCGCCAAGGACTACGAGCAGCAGTACCAGGACGGCCTGATCACCCAGGGCGAGAAGTACAACAAGGTCGTCGACGCCTGGGCGAAGTGCTCCGACAAGCTCGCCCAGGAGATGATGGCCCGCATCTCGACCGTGAAGAAGGACGAGAACGGCCGGGATAAGCCGATCAACTCGATCTACATGATGAGCCACTCGGGCGCCCGTGGTTCGCCGGCGCAGATGAAGCAGCTCGCGGCGATGCGCGGCCTGATGGCCAAGCCGTCGGGCGAGATCATCGAGAGCCCGATCATCTCGAACTTCAAGGAAGGCCTCGACGTTCTCGAGTACTTCAACTCGACCCACGGCGCCCGCAAGGGTCTGGCCGACACCGCGCTCAAGACGGCGAACTCGGGTTATCTCACCCGCCGTCTCGTCGACGTGGCGCAGGACGCGATCATCTCCGAGGTCGATTGCGGCTCGGACAACGGCATCAAGATGCGCGCCATCGTCGATGCCGGCCAGGTCGTGGCCTCGCTCGGGATGCGCATCCTTGGCCGTTCTGCGGCCGTGGAGGTGGTCGACCTCGAAGGCAACATCCTGGTCGCCAAGGGCGCGGTGATCGAGGAGAGCCACATCGCCAAGATCAACGCCGCCGGCGTCCAGGAGGTGAAGATCCGCTCGGTCTTGACCTGCGAGACCAAGAACGGCGTCTGCGCGACCTGCTATGGGCGCGATCTCGCCCGCGGCACGCCCGTCAACATGGGCGAGGCCGTCGGCGTCATCGCGGCGCAGTCGATCGGCGAGCCGGGCACGCAGCTCACCATGCGTACCTTCCACATCGGTGGCGCGGCGACGATCGCCGACCAGTCCTTCGTCGAGTCGAACTTCGAGGGCACTGTCAAGATCCGCAACCGCAATGCGGCGCGCAACTCGGACGGCGACCTGATCGCGATGGCGCGTAACCTCGCCATCGTCATCACCGGCCCGGACGGCGCCGAGCGCGCGGTTCACCGCGTCCAGTTCGGCTCGAAGCTGCGCGTCGACGACGGCGACAAGGTCAAGCGCGGCCAGCGCCTGATCGAGTGGGATCCCTATTCCCGCCCGATCCTGGCGGAGGTCGACGGCAAGGTCGGCTACGAGGACCTGGTCGACGGCATGTCGATGACGGAGACGACCGACGAGGCGACCGGCATCAACAAGCGCCTGGTGATTGACTGGCGCGGTTCGGCCCGTACGTCGGACCTGCGTCCGGCGATGACCCTGCACGGCTCGGACGGCAAGATCGCCAAGCTCGCCCGTGGCGGCGAGGCGCGCTACATCCTGCCGGTCGAGGGCATCATCTCGGTGGAGCCGGGCTCGTCGGTGAAGGCCGGCGACGTGCTGGCGCGTGTCTCGACCGACTCGGCCAAGACCCGCGACATCACCGGCGGTCTGCCGCGCGTTGCCGAGCTCTTCGAGGCGCGTCGTCCCAAGGATGCCGCGATCATCGCCGAGAAGGCCGGCGTCATCGGCTTCGGGCGCGACTACAAGAACAAGCGTCGCGTCACGCTGACCCCGCATGACGGCACGGACGCCGTCGAGTATCTGATCCCGAAGGGCAAGCACATCCACCTGCAGGATGGCGACGTCGTCGAGATCGGGGACTACATCCTCGACGGCAACCCGGCCCCGCACGACATCCTGGCGATCAAGGGCGTCGAGGAGCTTGCCGCTTACCTGGTCAACGAGATCCAGGAGGTCTACCGCCTCCAGGGCGTGACCATCAACGACAAGCACATCGAGGTCATCGTCCGGCAGATGCTGCAGAAGGTCGAGATCACCGAATCCGGCGATAGCGACATTCTCACTGGCGACCAGATCGACCGGATCGAGCTCGAGGAGGTCAACTCCAAGCTGCGCGAGGAGGGCAAGAAGCCGGCTTCCGGCGTGCCGGTCCTGCTCGGCATCACCAAGGCCTCGCTGCAGACTCGCTCCTTCATCTCGGCCGCCTCCTTCCAGGAGACGACCCGCGTCCTCACCGAGGCTGCGGTCAACGGCAAGATGGACATGCTGGAAGGCCTCAAGGAGAACGTCATCGTCGGCTCGCTGATCCCGGCTGGCACTGGCGCGCAGGTCGCCCGCATCAAGCAGGTGGCGACGCGCCGCGACGATCTGATCGTCGGCCAGAAGGCGGATGCGGCGGCCAAGGCCGCGGCCGCTGCCTCGGCTGCTGTCGCGGCGGCTCTGCCCGCCGCCGAATAGAGCCCGTTCCGATCAGCTTGCAACGCAAGCTGATCGGAAAAACGGTCTCTAAACTCAAAGTGAGAGACGGATTCACCGATCAGACTGATTCAGTCTGATCGGATCCGGCTCTAAGACCGGCAAGTTCTACTTGCTTTGTGGAACGGCCGCCTTCGGGCGGCCGTTTTCGTCTCGGCTCCCTTGACCTTTTCTAAGGTAAGCGGCCTAAACTGACTTTGCGAAATCTGCCGGGGGGCAGCGATGCGCCAGCGCGTCTCTCGTGGCGGTCGGAAGCGACTGAGCGACGAGCGGCGTGCTGACACACCATGCGGGCGTGGTCGCGGAGGATATTCTCGTCCTGCGGACCGGGTCCGGGTGCGGCCGGGATGATGGACGAGCAATTTTTCGACAGTCTTTACGAAGCGGCGGTGGTGCCGGAGCTGTGGCCGCAGGTCCTGCGGCGGTTCCAGGAGATCGCGCGCGGCGCCGGCGCAGTGCTGGTCGCCGTGACGCCGACCTCCAACCGTTGGATCTCGTCCTCGCCCGAGTTCGACCAACTCGTCGCGACGCACTTCAACCGTTTCCCGGGCAATGAGCGAACGCGCCGCCTGATCGAGCGCCGCCATGCCGGTTTCCTGCGCGATATCGACATCCTCTCCGAGGCCGAGATGGCGGACGAGCCGGTCTATCGTGATTTCCTGCTGCCGCAAGGGTTCGGCATCGGCGTCGCCACCCTGGTCGCCTCGCCGACCGGCGAAGCCTTCATCCTGCATGCCGAGCGCGAGCGCGAAGAGGGCCATGTCGAGGATGACATGATCGCTCGCTTTGACAGGATGCGGCCCCATCTCGCCCGTGCCATGCTGCTTTCGGCCCGGCTCGAATTCGAGCGGGTGCGGGGGGCCGCCCAGGCACTGGATGCCATCGGCCTGCCGGCGGCGGTGCTCGATCGCAATGGCCGCGCGCTCGCGCTCAATCCTCGCTTCGAGGCATTGGTGCCGGCGGTGGCGATTGACCGCCCATCGCGGCTTGGGCTCGTCGATATGGCGGCAGATGGCCTGCTCGCCTCGGCCTTGCAAGCCACGGGCCGGGCAGCCGGCACCACGGTGCGCTCGATCCCGGTGGCGCGTCGCGAGAATCAACCGCCGTTGATCCTGCACCTGACGCCGATTCGCGGTGCCGCCCACGACATCTTCTCGAGGGCGGCGAGCATCCTGGTGGTGACGCCGGTGGTGGTGAAGGACGTGCCGACCGCCGATGTCGTCCAGGGCCTGTTCGACCTGACGCCGGCGGAGGCCAGGCTTGCTGCGCTGATCGCCGCCGGACACCGCCCGCGCGAGGCGGCTGCCGCACTCGGGATCATGGAGGAAACCGCGCGCTCGACCTTGAAGCGGGTGATGGCCAAGACCGGACTGCATCGCCAGGCCGACCTGATCGGCCTGTTGCGCGGGGCAGGGGTCGCGGCGGGCACGACCGATTGAGCGGCATCTGAATGCTCGCCGCGAGATTGCGTTAACTCCCGCCAAATCCGGGGTTGACGCGAATCTCCGACTGAGTCATAAGCGCGCCACTGTCGACGGTTGTCGGACACGTTTGTCGCTTGCCTTTGTTGCGAGCGAGGTTCGCGACCGAAACTCCGTCGGAAATTCCAGCGTCTAACGACGACATGGCAGGACGCATGAACGCGGGTTCCGTGTTCCTCTGCATGGCGAACGCGCCTGAGGCCCCGGAAATGGGCGCCGATGGCGCGGCTTCGTTTGGTCATGGCCTCGCAAGGCGCCGGAATGGACACGAAATTCATCTAGCGCTCAAGGGAGCGAGAGGCCTTAAATGCCGACAATCAGCCAGCTGATCCGCAAGCCCCGTTCGCCGGTCAAGGCGCGTAACACCGCTCCGGCGCTCGAGAATTGCCCGCAGAAGCGCGGCGTCTGCACGCGTGTCTATACGACGACCCCGAAGAAGCCGAACTCGGCGCTCCGCAAGGTCGCCAAGGTGCGCCTGACCAACGGCTTCGAGGTGATCGGCTACATCCCGGGTGAAGGCCACAACCTTCAGGAGCACTCGGTCGTCATGATCCGCGGTGGCCGCGTCAAGGACCTTCCCGGCGTGCGCTACCACATCCTGCGCGGCGTGCTCGACACGCAGGGCGTCAAGAACCGCAAGCAGCGCCGTTCGAAGTACGGCGCCAAGCGTCCGAAGTAATTTTCCTGCCCGACCGGCGGGGCAAGATGCCCCAGCCGGTTCGCAGCTTTTGAGATTTGACCGGAGACTAGACGATGTCCCGCCGCCACAGTGCCGAAAAGCGCGAGATCATCCCGGACGCCAAGTTCGGCGACGTGATCGTGACCAAGTTCATGAATTCCGTCATGTACGAAGGCAAGAAGTCGACTGCCGAAGGCATCGTCTACGGCGCCTTCGACATCATCGAGGGTAAGCTGAAGAGCGACCCGCTCGCCGTCTTCAAGACTGCGCTCGAGAACGTCGCCCCGGCGATCGAGGTTCGCTCCCGCCGTGTCGGCGGTGCGACCTATCAGGTCCCGGTCGAGGTTCGCACCGAGCGCCGCCAGGCTCTCGCGATCCGCTGGCTGATCGCCGCTGCTCGTGGCCGCAACGACCGCACCATGGTCGAGCGTCTCTCGTCCGAGCTGATGGATGCCGCGAACAATCGTGGCAACGCCGTCAAGAAGCGCGAAGACACGCACCGGATGGCGGAAGCCAACCGCGCCTTCTCGCACTACCGCTGGTAATTCGTCCGTTCCGACCCGGAAAGACAGAGCATTCCTATGCCCCGTTCTCATCCCATCGATCGCTATCGTAACTTCGGCATCATGGCCCACATTGATGCGGGCAAGACGACGACGACCGAGCGTATCCTGTTCTACACCGGCAAGAGCCATAAGATCGGCGAAGTCCATGACGGCGCCGCCACCATGGACTGGATGGCGCAGGAGCAGGAGCGTGGCATCACGATCACCTCTGCCGCGACGACCTGCCTGTGGCGCGATCATCGCCTGAACATCATCGACACCCCCGGCCACGTCGACTTCACCATTGAGGTGGAGCGTTCGCTGCGCGTGCTCGATGGCGCCGTCTGCGTGCTCGACGGCAACCAGGGCGTTGAGCCCCAGACCGAGACTGTCTGGCGCCAGGCCGACAAGTATGACGTTCCGCGCGTCGTGTTCGTCAACAAGATGGACAAGATCGGCGCCGATTTCTATCGCTGCGTCCAGGACATCATCGACCGCGTCGCCGGCAAGCCCGTCTGCCTGCAGATCCCGATCGGTTCGGAGTCGAACTTCGCCGGCGTCATCGACCTTATCAAGATGAAGGCGATCGTCTGGAACGGCGAGGCGCTCGGTGCCTCCTTCGAAGAGAAGGAGATCCCGGCCGATCTCGCCGACAAGGCTGTCGAATACCGTCATAAGCTGCTCGAAGCCGCCGTCGAGATGGACGATGCGGCCATGGAAGCCTATCTCGACGGCACCGAGCCGGATGCCGAGACCCTGCGCCGGCTGGTTCGTACCGCCGTGCAGCGCCGTGCCTTCCACCCGGTGCTCTGCGGCTCGGCCTTCAAGAACAAGGGCGTGCAGCCTCTGCTCGACGCCGTCGTCGACTTCCTGCCGTCGCCGGTCGATCGTGGCGACATCAAGGGTATCGACTTCAAGACCGAGGAAGAGACCGTTCGTCACCCGACGGACGAGGATCCCTTCTCCATGCTCGCCTTCAAGATCATGGACGACCCCTTCGTCGGCACCATCACCTTCTGCCGCGTCTATTCGGGCAAGGTCGAGACCAGCCAGGGTGTGATCAACTCGACGCGCGACAAGAAAGAGCGCGTCGGCCGCATGCTGCTGATGCACGCGAACAACCGCGAGGACATCAAGGAGGCCTATGCCGGCGACATCGTCGCCCTGGCCGGCCTCAAGGACGTCCGCACCGGCGACACGCTGTGCGACCCGGTCCACGCCGTGATCCTCGAGCGCATGGAATTCCCCGAGCCGGTCATCACGATCGCGATCGAGCCGAAGTCCAAGGCCGACCAGGAGAAGCTGGGCCTGGCGCTGTCGAAGCTCGCGAACGAGGATCCGTCCTTCCGCGTCTCGACCGACCAGGAGAGCGGCCAGACCATCCTCAAGGGCATGGGCGAGCTGCACCTCGACATCAAGGTCGACATCCTGCGCCGGACCTACAAGGTCGACGCCAATATCGGCGCGCCGCAGGTTGCCTATCGCGAGACGCTGACCAAGAAGGCCGAGATCGACTACACTCACAAGAAGCAGACCGGCGGTACGGGCCAGTTCGCCCGCGTCAAGCTCGTCATCGAGCCGAACGAGACCGGCAAGGGCTTCGAGTTCGAGTCGAAGGTCGTCGGCGGCTCGGTGCCGAAGGAGTATATCCCCGGCGTCGAGAAGGGCCTCAACTCGGTCATCGGTTCCGGCGTGCTCGCCGGCTTCCCGGTGGTCGACGTCAAGGTCACGCTGATCGACGGCGCCTTCCACGAGGTCGACTCGTCGGCTCTCGCCTTCGAGATCGCCTCCCGCGCTGCTCTGCGCGAGGGTCTGCAGAAGGGCGGCTCGGTGCTGCTCGAGCCGATCATGAAGGTCGAGGTGGTGACGCCTGAAGACTACACCGGCTCGGTCATCGGCGACCTGAACTCGCGGCGCGGCCAGATCCAGGGCCAGGACATGCGCGGCAACGCCGTCGTGGTCAACGCGATGGTGCCGCTGGCGAACATGTTCGGCTACGTGAACCAGCTGCGTTCGTTCAGCCAGGGCCGCGCCAACTACACGATGCAGTTCGATCACTACGAGCAGGTGCCGTCCGCGGTCGCTGCTGAGGTCCAGGCCAAATACGCCTGATTGAACAACGCATTACACGGAACACTTGAGAAGATCTGACGGAGGCTGACATGGCCAAAGAGAAGTTTGCTCGGACGAAGCCGCACTGCAACATTGGCACGATTGGTCACGTCGACCATGGCAAGACGTCGTTGACGGCTGCGATCACGAAGGTTCTGGCGGAGTCGGGTGGCGCGTCGTTCACGGCGTATGACCAGATCGACAAGGCGCCCGAGGAGAAGGCGCGCGGCATCACGATCTCGACGGCTCACGTCGAGTACGAGACCTCGGCCCGCCACTATGCGCACGTCGACTGCCCCGGGCACGCCGACTATGTGAAGAACATGATCACCGGCGCCGCGCAGATGGACGGCGCGATCCTGGTGGTGTCGGCCGCCGACGGCCCGATGCCGCAGACCCGCGAGCACATCCTGCTGGCACGCCAGGTCGGCGTTCCCGCGCTGGTGGTGTTCATGAACAAGGTCGATCTCGTCGACGACGCCGAGTTGCTCGAGCTCGTCGAGATGGAGATCCGCGAGCTTCTGTCGAAGTACGACTTCCCGGGCGACGACATCCCGATCACCAAGGGCTCGGCCAAGGCTGCGCTCGACGGCGTGACGCCGGCGATCGGCCATGACGCGGTGCTCGAGCTGATGAAGACGGTCGACGCCTACATCCCGCAGCCCGAGCGCCCGATCGACCAGCCCTTCCTGATGCCGGTCGAGGACGTGTTCTCGATCTCGGGTCGTGGCACGGTGGTGACCGGCCGCGTCGAGCGCGGCATCGTCAAGGTCGGCGAGGAAATCGAGATCGTCGGCCTGAAGGACACGGTGAAGACGACGGTGACCGGCGTCGAGATGTTCCGCAAGCTGCTCGACCAGGGCCAGGCGGGCGACAACATCGGCGCGCTGCTGCGCGGCACCAAGCGCGAGGACGTCGAGCGCGGCCAGGTGCTGTGCAAGCCGGGTTCGGTCAAGCCGCACACCAAGTTCAAGGCCGAGGCCTACATCCTGACCAAGGAGGAGGGCGGCCGCCACACCCCGTTCTTCACCAACTACCGCCCGCAGTTCTACTTCCGCACGACGGACGTGACCGGCGTGGTGCACCTGCCCGAGGGCACCGAGATGGTGATGCCTGGCGACAACATCGCCATGGAAGTGCACCTGATCGTGCCGATCGCGATGGAAGAGAAGCTGCGCTTCGCCATCCGCGAGGGCGGCCGCACCGTCGGTGCCGGCGTCGTCGCAACGATCATCGCGTAACGGCTGATCTGGGGGCGAGAGCCCTTCTGGGCTTTCGCCTTTTCACGTCACGGAGATAACACGACCATGAACGGTCAGAATATCCGGATCCGCCTCAAGGCGTTCGACCATCGCATCCTCGATGCGTCGACGCGCGAGATCGTCTCGACGGCGAAGCGCACCGGCGCTCAGGTCCGCGGCCCGATTCCGCTGCCGACGCTGATCGAGAAGTTCACCGTCAACCGCTCGCCGCACATCGACAAGAAGTCGCGCGAGCAGTTCGAGATGCGGACCCACAAGCGGGTTCTCGATATCGTCGATCCGACCCCCCAGACGGTCGACGCCCTCATGAAGCTTGATCTCGCCGCCGGCGTCGACGTCGAAATCAAGCTCTGATCCATCATCGGGTCCTCTGTTTCCGGGTTTCCCGGATGGACATGACCCCAAGGGAAGGTATGCACCGATGCGTTCCGGTGTGATTGCACAGAAAGTCGGGATGACCCGCATCTTCACCGATGCCGGCGAGCACATCCCGGTCACCGTGCTGAAGCTCGACAACTGCCAGGTCGTCGCGCATCGCACGATCGAGAAGAACGGCTATGTCGCCGTGCAGCTCGGGTCGGGCTTGGCCAAGGTCAAGAACGTCTCGAAGGCGCAGCGCGGCCACTTCGCCGTGGCCAAGGTCGAGCCGAAGCAGAAGATCGTCGAGTTCCGCGTCAGCGATGACGCGCTGATCCCGGTCGGCGCCGAGCTCACCGCCGACCACTTCGTCGTCGGCCAGTTCGTCGACGTTTCCGGCACGACCACCGGCAAGGGCTTCGCCGGCGGTATGAAGCGCTGGAACTTCGGCGGCCTGCGCGCCACGCACGGCGTCTCGGTCTCGCATCGTTCGATCGGTTCGACCGGTGGCCGTCAGGACCCGGGCAAGACCTTCAAGAACAAGAAGATGCCGGGCCATCTCGGTGTCGAGCGCGTCACCACGCAGAACCTGCGCGTCGTCCAGACGGACGCCGAGCGCGGCCTGATCCTGGTCGAAGGCGCCGTCCCCGGCGTCGCCGGCGGCTGGATCCATGTCCGCGACGCAGTCAAGCGCTCGCTGCCGAAGGACGCCCCGCTGCCGGGCAAGTTCAAGGTCTCCGGCGAGGGCAAGGCCGACATTGTCGAGGCTCCTGCGGCGCAGGCTGAGGAGAACGTGTGATGAAACTCGATATCGTCACTCTTGACGGCGGCAAGGCCGGCTCGGTCGAGCTTTCGGATGCGATCTTCGGCCTCGAGCCGCGCGCCGACCTGCTCGCCCGCATGGTGCGCTACCAGCTCGCCAAGCGCCGCGCCGGCACGCACAAGACCAAGGGCCGTTCGGAAGTCGACCGCACCCGCAAGAAGATCTACAAGCAGAAGGGTACCGGCGGCGCTCGTCACGGTGCAGCTTCGGCTCCGCAGTTCCGCGGCGGCGGCAAGGCCTTCGGTCCGGTCGTGCGCGACCACGCCCATGACCTGCCCAAGAAGGTCAAGGCGCTGGCGCTGCGCCACGCGCTCTCGGCCAAGGCCAAGGACGCGGGTCTGATCATCATCGACGACGTCAAGCTCGCCGAGCCGAAGACCAAGGTGCTTCTGGGCCATTTCGGCAAGCTCGACCTGTCGAGCGCGCTGGTGATCGGCGGCGCCGAGATCGATGTGAACTTCGGCCTGGCGGCGCGTTCGATCCCGAACGTCGACGTGCTGCCGATCCAGGGCATCAACGTCTATGACATCCTGCGTCGCGACAAGCTCGTGCTGACGCGCTCGGCTGTCGATGCGCTGGAGGCGCGCTTCAAATGAGCCAGTCCAAGAATCTGGATCCGCGCCACTACGACGTCATTCGTGGCCCGGTGATCACCGAAAAGGCGACCATGCTCTCGGAGCACAACAAGGTCGTCTTCAAGGTAGCGAAGACCGCGACCAAGCCGCAGATCAAGGCGGCGATCGAGAAGCTCTTTGACGTCAAGGTCAAGAGCGTCAACACGATGGTCACCGAAGGCAAGATGAAGGTCTTCCGGGGCCGGCTCGGCCAGCGTTCGGACGTCAAGAAGGCGGTCGTGACCCTCGAAGAAGGTCACTCCATCGACGTGACCACTGGGCTCTGAGGGAAGGATCGTCATCATGGCTTTGAAGAGTTTCAAGCCGATCACGCCGAGCCTTCGCCAGCTCGTGATCGTCGACCGCAGCGAGCTCTACAAGGGCAAGCCGGTCAAGGCGCTGACCGAGGGCAAGTCGTCCTCGGGCGGCCGCAACAATCTCGGCCGCATCACCGTCCGCTTCCGCGGCGGTGGCCACAAGCGCACCTTGCGCCTGATCGATTTCAAGCGCCGCGGCAAGGCCGGCGTGCCGGCGACCGTCGAGCGGATCGAGTATGATCCGAACCGCTCGGCCTTCATCGCGCTGATCAAGTATCAGGATGGCGAGCTGTCCTACATCCTGGCGCCGCAGCGCCTGGCCGTCGGCGACAGCGTCGTCGCCGGCGACAGCGTCGACGTGAAGCCCGGCAACGCTGCCCCGATGGGCACGCTGCCGATCGGCACGATCGTCCACAATGTCGAGCTCAAGATCGGCAAGGGTGGGGCGCTGGCACGTTCGGCGGGCAACTACGCCCAGATCGTCGGCCGCGACCAGGGCTATGTCATCGTCCGCCTGAACTCGGGCGAGCAGCGCCTGATCAGCGGCCTGTGCTATGCCACGGTGGGCGCGGTCTCGAACCCCGACCACATGAACCGGAATGACGGCAAGGCCGGGCGCTCGCGCTGGCTCGGACGTCGTCCGCACAACCGTGGTGTCTCGATGAACCCGGTCGACCATCCGCACGGCGGCGGCGAAGGCCGCACCTCGGGCGGCCGTCATCCGGTCACGCCCTGGGGTCTGCCGACCAAGGGCAAGAAGACCCGCTCGAACAAGCGGACCGATACGTTCATCGTGTCGAGCCGTCACGCCCGCAAGAAGAAGAACTGAGGTCCGTCATGGCGCGTTCGCTTTGGAAAGGTCCGTTTGTCGACGGATACCTCCTGAAGAAGGCCGAGGTCGCCCGTTCGGCGAGCCGGTCTGAAGTCATCAAGATCTGGAGCCGTCGCTCCACGATCCTGCCGCAGTTCGTCGGTCTGACGTTCGGCGTCTACAACGGCCACAAGCATGTGCCGGTGAACGTCTCCGAGGAAATGGTGGGCCACAAGTTCGGCGAGTTCTCGCCGACGCGCACCTTCCCCGGCCACGCGGCCGACAAGAAGGCGAAGAGGAAGTAAGCCATGGGTAAGCCCTCCGCCCCCCGTGCGCTGCCCGAGAACGAGGCCAAGGCGGTCGCGCGCAACCTGCGCGTTTCCCCGCAGAAGCTGAACCTTCTCGCCCAGCTCATTCGCGGCAAGAAGGTCTCGACCGCGCTCTCCGATCTCGAGTTCTCGCGCAAGCGGATCTCGACCGATGTGCGCAAGTGCCTGCAGAGCGCGATCGCCAACGCCGAGAACAATCATGATCTCGACGTCGACGACCTCGTCGTGTCCCAGGCTTTCGTCGGCAAGGCGCTCGTCATGAAGCGCTTCCATGCCCGCGCTCGCGGCCGTGGCGCCCGCATCATGAAGCCCTTCGCCAACATCACGATCGTGGTGCGCGAAGTTCAGGCTGCGAAGGCCTGAGGAGAGAACGATGGGTCAGAAAATCAATCCGATCGGCCTTCGTCTCGGCATCAACCGGACCTGGGATTCGCGCTGGTTCGCTCAGAAGGGCGAGTACGGCAAGCTGCTCCATGAGGACATGGCGATCCGCGCCGCCCTGATGAAGCTGCTGAAGCAGGCTGCTGTCTCGAAGATCATCATCGAGCGTCCGCACAAGAAGTGCCGCGTCACCATCCACTCGGCTCGTCCGGGCGTGGTGATCGGCAAGAAGGGCGCCGACATCGAGAAGCTGCGCAAGACCGTGTCGAAGCTGACGTCTGCCGACGTCACCATCAACATCGTCGAGGTGCGCAAGCCGGAGATCGACGCGACCCTGGTCGCCGATTCGATCGCTCAGCAGCTCGAGCGCCGCGTCGCTTTCCGTCGCGCCATGAAGCGCGCCGTTCAGTCGGCGATGCGTCTGGGCGCCGAGGGCATCCGCATCAACTGCTCGGGCCGTCTGGGTGGCGCTGAAATCGCCCGCCTCGAATGGTATCGCGAGGGCCGCGTGCCGCTGCATACGCTGCGCGCCGACGTCGACTACGGCGTCGCCACTGCCTTCACGACCTATGGTACGTGCGGGATCAAGGTCTGGATCTTCAAGGGCGAGATCCTCGAACACGACCCGATGGCCCAGGACAAGCGCCTCTCGGACGAGGGCGGCCGCTCGGGTGGTGAGCGTCGCGAACGTCGCGAGCAGGCTGCGTAAGGCTGATCGAGAAGAGCCATGCTGCAACCAAAGCGCACTAAGTTCCGTAAGCAGTTCAAGGGACGCATTTCCGGCGTCGCCAAGGGCGGTACGGATCTCAATTTCGGCCAGTTCGGCCTGAAGGCCCAGGAGCCGGAGCGCGTCACGGCCCGCCAGATCGAGGCGGCCCGTCGTGCCATCACCCGCGCCATGAAGCGCGCGGGCCGGGTCTGGATCCGCATCTTCCCGGACGTGCCGGTTTCCAAGAAGCCGACCGAAGTCCGCATGGGTAAGGGCAAGGGAGCGCCCGAATTCTGGGCGGCCAAGGTCAAGCCGGGCCGGATCATGTTCGAGCTCGACGGCGTGCCGGAGGATATCGCCCGCGAGGCGCTCCGTCTCGGTGCCGCCAAGCTGCCGATCAAGACCCGTTTCATCCAACGCATCGCCGAGTAAGGAGGGCGACATGAAAGCTACGCAACGCCTGTCCGACATCAAGGTGATGAGCGCGGACCAGCTCCAGGACGAGCTTCTCAAGCTCAAGAAGGAGCAGTTCAACCTGCGTTTCCAGCGCGCGACCGGCCAGCTCGAGAATACCGCTCGGGTCACCGAAGTGCGCAAGGATATCGCCCGCATCAAGACACTGCAGCGGTCCAAGACCGCGGCAGTGAGCGCCTGAGGAGTAGGACAATGCCGAAGCGCGTGCTGCAGGGCGTCGTCGTCAGCGACAAGCAGAACAAAACTGTTGTGGTTAAGGTCGAGCGGCGTTATACGCACCCGCTCCTCAAGAAGACGGTGCGCCGTTCGAAGAACTATCACGCCCATGACGAGGCGGGGTCGTTCAAGGTCGGTGACTCGGTTTGGATCGAGGAGTCGAAGCCCATTTCCAAGCTGAAAAGCTGGGTTGTGCTCGACAACGCTCCCAAGGCGTAAGTCAAATCATTGAGGCCAGGGGGCAAAGCGACCCCCGTCAGTCGTAGTCCGGGCTCAGGCACTCCGCCTTTGCCCGGAAACCGCGCTGATACACAGATGGAAGGATCAAGGCCATGATCCAGGTGCAGACCAATCTCGAGGTCGCCGACAATTCCGGCGCCCGCCGCGTGATGTGCATCAAGGTTCTCGGCGGCTCGAAGCGGCGCTATGCCCGCATCGGCGACATCATTGTGGTTTCCATCAAGGAAGCCATCCCGCGCGGCCGCGTGAAGAAGGGCGACGTCATGAAGGCGATCGTCGTGCGCACCGCCAAGGACATCAAGCGCCCCGACGGTTCGGTGATCCGCTTCGACCGCAATGCGGCCGTGCTGATCAACAACCAGAAGGAGCCTGTGGGCACCCGTATCTTCGGACCGGTTCCGCGCGAGCTGCGCGCCAAGAACCACATGAAGATCATTTCGCTCGCTCCCGAGGTGTTGTGATGGCTGCGAAAATCAAAAAGGGCGACAAGGTCGTCGTGCTCGCCGGCCGCGACAAGGGCAAGAACGGCGAAGTGCTTCAGGTCCTGCCGAAGGACGCCCGCGCCGTCGTGCGCGGCGTGAACCTGGTCAAGAAGCACACCAAGGCTACTGCCCAGTCCGAGGGCGGCATCATCAGCAAGGAGGCCACGATCGATCTGTCGAACCTGGCCGTCGCCGATCCGAAGGACGGCAAGCCGACCCGCGTCGGCTTCAAGGTGCTCGATGACGGCCGCAAGGTCCGTTTCGCCAAGCGTTCGGGGGATCTGATCGATGGCTGAGAATCAGCAGGCGGCTCTCTCGCCGCGCATGAAGAAGCATTACGAGGACGTCGTCCGTCCCGCGATGATCGCCGAGTTCGGCTACAAGAACGTCATGGAAGTGCCGACCCTTGAGAAGGTCGTCATCAACATGGGCGTTGGTGAAGCGACTGCCGACCGCAAGAAGGTCGACAACGCCGCCGGCGACCTCGCCATGATCGCCGGTCAGAAGCCGGTCATCACCAAGTCCCGCCTCGCCATCGCCGGCTTCAAGCTGCGCGAGAACATGGCGGTCGGCTGCAAGGTCACGCTGCGCAAGACCAAGATGTTCGAGTTCGTCGATCGGCTCGTCACCATTGCCTTGCCGCGTGTGCGCGACTTCCGCGGTCTCAACCCGAAGTCGTTCGACGGGCGCGGCAATTTCGCGCTCGGGATCAAGGAGCACATCGTGTTCCCCGAGATCAACTACGACAAGGTCGACCAGGTCTGGGGTATGGACGTGATCGTCTGCACGACTGCCAAGTCGGATGACGAGGCGCGTGCCCTGCTCAAGCACTTCAACTTCCCGTTCCGGCAGTGAGCCCTCGGGCTCATACGCGGAAACCAGGAGATATCGATGGCTAAGAAAAGCTCCGTCGAGAACAACAACCGCCGCAAGGCGCTCGTGAAGAAATTCGCGGGCCGTCGTGCGCGTCTTCTCGCGATCGCTAATGACGAGAACCAGTCGATGGACGAGCGCTTCCTTGCTCGCCTGAAGCTGGCCGAACTGCCGCGCAATTCTGCCGGCATCCGCGTGCGCAACCGTTGCGAAGTCACCGGCCGCCCGCGCGCTTTTTATCGCAAGTTGAAGATGTCGCGCGTTGCTCTGCGCGAGCTCGGCAACAAGGGGCTGGTTCCCGGCCTCGTCAAGTCGAGCTGGTGAGGAGGTAGCATCATGGCGATCATCGATCCGCTTGGCGATATGCTGACCCGCATCCGCAATGCGCAGATGCGGCGCAAGTCGCGCGTTTCCACCCCGGGCTCGAAGCTGCGCGCCCGCGTTCTGGACGTGCTGGCGTCGGAAGGCTACATCCGTGGCTATTCGACCACCGAGTTCGGCAACGGCCGCACCGAGTTCGACATCGAGCTGAAGTACCACGAGGGACAGCCGGTCATCCGGTCGATCTCGCGCGTGTCGAAGCCCGGCCGTCGCGTCTACTCCTCGGTCGAGACCATGCCGCGCGTGGCCGACGGCCTCGGCGTCACCATCGTCTCCACGCCCAAGGGCGTGATGTCCGATCATCTTGCCCGCGAGCAGAACGTGGGTGGCGAAGTGCTCTGCAAGGTCTTCTGACCTTCAGGCCGCTGCTCAGGAGAGATCCAATGTCTCGTATCGGTAAGAAGCCTGTTTCGGTCCCGGCTGGCGTCACCGCCAATGTCTCGGGCCAGCTGGTCAAGATCAAGGGCTCGAAGGGCGAACTGTCCTTCGAAGTTCCCGTCGAGGTTTCGGTTGCACTGGAGAACGGCGCCATTGCCGTCCAGCCGCGCTCGCAGACCAAGCGCGCCCGCGCCCTCTGGGGCACTTCGCGGGCTCGCATCAACAACCTGGTCGTCGGCACCACCGCGGGCTTCGAAAAGAAGCTCGAGATCAACGGCGTCGGCTACAAGGCCGCCGTCAACGGCAAGGTGCTGAAGCTGTCGCTCGGCTACAGCCACGACATCGACTATGAAATCCCGGCCGGGGTGACGATCACGACGCCGAAGCCGACGGAAATCGTCGTCGTCGGCATCGACAAGCAGGTCGTCGGCCAGACCGCCGCCGAGATCCGCGACTATCGCGGTCCCGAGCCCTATAAGGGCAAGGGCGTCAAGTACGCCGGCGAATTCATCTTCCGCAAGGAAGGCAAGAAGAAGTAAGGACGCCAGCCATGAGC
This sequence comes from Allobosea sp. Tri-44, assembly GCF_004123845.1. GTDB lineage: Bacteria > Pseudomonadota > Alphaproteobacteria > Rhizobiales > Beijerinckiaceae > Allobosea. The sequence continues at coordinate 417,366 of NZ_NBDP01000003.1, forward strand.
AAGCAGACAGTTGCGACTGCGCGCCGCAAGGCCCGCGTCCGCCGCGCAATCAAGGCAGTGGCCAATGGCCGCGCCCGCCTGTCAGTGCATCGCACCGGCAAGCAGATCTATGCGCAGGTCATCGACGATGCGAAGGGGCTGACGCTCGCTTCGGCCTCGTCGCTCGACAAGGATATCCGCGCCGACTTCAAGTCGGGCGCGAATGTCGAGGCCGCGGCCGCGATCGGCAAGATCATTGCCGAGCGCGCGATCAAGGCCGGCGTCAAGGAGGTCGTGTTCGACCGTGGCGCCTACATGTACCATGGCCGCGTCAAGGCGCTGGCCGAAGCTGCTCGCGAAGGCGGGCTGAGCTTCTAACTGGTTGAAGACCGCGGGATGCGGGAGGCCTTACCGGCTTCCCGCATATCGCATTTGGAAAGTCGCTCCATTCCGGGGCGCTCGAGCGAGCGGCGGGCCATGATCGGCACCGTCCGCGCAAGTAAGAGGAAGACATGGCGAGAGAATCTCGTGACCGTCAGGTTCGCGAAGAGCGCGATTCTGAATTCGTGGACCGCCTGGTCCACATCAACCGCGTTGCCAAGGTGGTGAAGGGCGGCCGTCGTTTCGGCTTTGCTGCCCTCGTCGTCGTTGGTGACCAGAAGGGCCGCGTCGGCTTCGGCCACGGCAAGGCCCGCGAAGTGCCTGAGGCGATCCGCAAGGCGACGGAAGCCGCCAAGCGCGGCCTCGTTCGCGTCCCGCTGCGCGACGGCCGCACGCTGCATCATGACGTCCAGGGCCGTCACGGCGCCGGCAAGGTCATCCTGCGCGCTGCGCCTGCCGGTACCGGCATCATCGCCGGCGGCCCGATGCGCGCCGTCTTCGAGGCGGTCGGCATGCAGGACGTGGTGTCGAAGTCGCTCGGCTCCTCGAACCCCTACAACCTCGTGCGCGCCACCTTCGACGCGTTGAAGAACGAGGATAGCCCGCGCAGCGTCGCCGCGCGTCGCTCGCTCAAGGTCTCGGCCCTGCAGACGCGTCGTCGCGATGCCGGCACCGATGCCGCGGCCGAAGCGTGAGGGTGGGATCATGGCAAAGGCTACAACCACCACCGTCGTCGTCGAGCAGATCGGTAGCCCGATCCGCCGCGAGGCTTCGCAGCGCCAGACCCTGATCGGTCTCGGCCTCAACAAACTCCGCCGGCAGTCGACCCTGGTCGATACGCCGGCCGTACGGGGCATGATCGACAAGGTCAGGCATCTCGTGCGCGTCGTCGACGGCAAGTGAGGGGATCGTCTGATGAAACTCACAGAGATCCGTGACAACGAAGGCGCGCACAAGTCGCGCATGCGTGTCGGCCGTGGCATCGGCTCCGGCAAGGGCAAGACCGCCGGACGCGGCGTCAAGGGCCAGAAGGCTCGCGCCGGCGTGGCGGTCAAGGGCTTCGAGGGCGGCCAGATGCCGCTCTATCGGCGCCTCCCGAAGCGCGGCTTCCACAACCTGTTCTCCAAGGATCTGAACGAGGTCAATCTCGGGCGCATCCAGCAGGCGGTCGAGGCCGGCAAGCTGGACGCCAAGGGCGCGGTGACGATCGAGGCGCTGGTCGCCGCCGGCGTCATCACTCGGCAGGCCAAGGACGGCGTCAAGATCCTCGGCGTCGGCGAGCTCAAGGCGAAGCTGGCTTTCGAGGTTGCCGGTGCGTCGAAGTCGGCGGTCGAGGCGATCGAGAAGGCTGGCGGCACGGTCAAGATCCTGGCGGCTGCCGCTTCACAGGCGTGACTTCCACGCTTACATGACTAACGCGAGCGGCGGCCGGGCCCGAAGCCTTGGCCGCCGTTCGACTGTCTGGCGCGCTTTCCGCTCGACCGGAAACGGTCGAGCGATCAGAATTCGCGCCGACTGAGAATCGCTGAGCATGTTCTCATCGCAAAAGTGGTCCCCACTTTTGCGGAACATGCTCGAGACCAGAATTCACCCAAGGACCGGACGCATGGCATCGGCGGCTGAACAGCTTGCGGCAAACCTGAACTTCGGCGCGCTGGCCAAGGCCGACGAGCTGAAGAAGCGGATCTGGTTCACGCTGGGGGCGCTGATCGTCTACCGGCTCGGCACCTATATTCCGCTGCCCGGCATGAACCCGGAGGCGGTCGCCGACCTGTTCAAGCAGAGCCAGACGGGCGTGCTCGGCCTGTTCAACATGTTCTCGGGCGGCGCGGTCGGTCGGCTCGCGATCTTCGCGCTGGCGATCATGCCGTATATTTCGGCCTCGATCATCGTCCAGCTGCTCTCCAGCGTCGTGCCGACCTTCGAGGCGCTGAAGAAGGAAGGCGAGGCGGGTCGCAAGATCCTCAACCAGTACACGCGCTATCTCACGCTGGTGCTGGCGCTGTTCCAGGCCTGGGGCATCGGTGTGGGCTTGCAGGGCTCGGGCAATCTCGTGCTGGAACCGGGGCCGTTCTTCCTGGTCTCGACCACGATCACCCTGGTCGGCGGCACGATGTTCCTGCTCTGGCTCGGTGAGCAGATCACCAGCCGCGGCATCGGCAACGGCACCTCGATGATCATCTTTGCCGGCATCATCGCCGAGTTCCCGGCGCAGCTGGCGCAGACACTCGAGCTCGGCCGCCAGGGCGCGGTCTCGACCGGCCTCTTGCTGCTGGTGCTGGTCATGGCGGTCTGCGTCATCGCCTTCGTGGTCTTCGTCGAGCGCGCCCAGCGACGCCTGCTGATCAACTATCCCAAGCGCCAGGTCGGCAACCGGATGTATGAGGGCCAGACCTCGTTCCTGCCGCTGAAGCTCAACACCGCTGGCGTGATCCCGCCGATCTTCGCCTCCTCGCTGCTGCTGCTGCCGACGACGATCGCGAGCTTCAGCCAGGCCTCGGGCGGCACCGGCATCCTGTCGACGATGGCGACCTATCTCGCGCATGGCCGGCCGCTGTTCATGTTCCTCTACGCGGCGCTGATCATCTTCTTCTGCTTCTTCTACACCGCGATCGTGTTCAATCCGGTCGAGACGGCGGACAACCTCAAGAAGCATGGCGGCTTCATGCCGGGCATCCGTCCGGGCGAGCGCACCGCCGAACATATCGACCGGGTGCTGACCCGTATCACCGTGCTCGGCGCCGCCTATTTGACTATCGTCTGCTTGATCCCCGAGTTCATGATCACCTATGCCCAGATTCCGATCATCCTGCTCGGCGGCACCTCGCTGCTGATCGTGGTGACGACGACGATGGACACAGTGGCTCAAGTCCACGGCCATCTCCTGGCCCATCAGTATGAGGGCCTGGTCAAGAAGGCGAAGTTGAGGGGGGCAAGGCGCTGATGAGGCTGATTTTCCTGGGGCCGCCGGGGGCGGGGAAGGGCACTCAGGCGACACGGATCGTCGCGAAACACGGTATTCCGCAACTCTCGACCGGCGATATGCTGCGCGCGGCGGTAGCCGCCGGCACCCCGGTCGGCCTCAAGGCGAAGGCGGTGATGGATGCCGGCGGACTGGTCTCGGACGAGATCGTCATCGGCATCGTCGCCGACCGCATTGAAGAAGCCGATGCGAAGAACGGCTTCATCCTCGACGGCTTCCCGCGCACCCTGGCGCAGGCCGAGGCGCTTGACGCCATGCTCGCTGAGAAGGGGCTGAAGCTCGACAAGGTGCTCGAGCTCAAGGTCGACCAGAGCAAGCTCGTCGACCGGATCGTGCGCCGGGCCGAGGAGGCCAAGGCTGCCGGCCAGCCGGTGCGCAAGGACGACGATCCGGAGGTCTTCAAGACCAGGCTCGATGCCTATAATCGCGACACCGCGATCGTCGCGCCCTATTACGACAAGCGCGGCCAGCTCACGCCGATCGACGGCATGCAGCCGATCGACCGGGTCACCGGAGCGATCGAGCAGGCGCTCGCGGGCTGAGGCCCCTATGTTGATTTGAGTTCGGACGCCGCGCGGTTCTCGCCGCGCGGCTTTTTCTTGCGGTGGAGCAGGCTCTTGGCCGACGGTAACGACGACTACGTCTATGACGAGGCCACCGGTGAATGGCGCCCGGCAGCGGAGATGGCGGCTGCGGCCGCCGCGCTCAAGCCCGAGGTTCGCGATGCCGCCGGCAATATCCTCACCGATGGCGACTCGGTGGCGCTGATCAAGGACCTCAAGGTCAAGGGCGCCAACCAGACCCTGAAGCAGGGCACGGTGATCAGGTCGATCCGGCTGACGGACAACCCCGAAGAGATCGATTGCCGCTTCGAGGGCATCAAGGGCCTGGTCCTGCGCACGGAGTTCGTGCGGAAGCGCTGATTTCCGTCGCAGCTCGCGCCCTATCGCGACGCCCGAAGCCCGACGTTTCAAAGCCGCCGAGTTGTGGCATGCTGCGGCTTGGAAGAACGGGCGGGCTGGCCGTGCAGGTCGATCCTTCGGATGTCCATCAGACGCTCGAATACCGGCTAGACGCGGAGTTCGCGAGCTGGCTGCCGATCGGCTTGCTGACCTGCTTCTGCGGCCTTTTCATCTTCGCCTTGAAATCTCCCGGCTGGCCGCCCCCGGACGAGACCTTCGGCGCCTTTGCCGCGATCCTTGTCGGAATCGGACTTACAGCCTTCGCGCTTCTGCGCCGTGCCCGCCGCGGCAAGCCGGTCTATGTGCTGTCGCCCGAAGGGGCACACATACGCTGGTCGTCATCGCGCAAGGAGAGCTTCATTCCCTGGCACGAGATCAAGGGCGTCGATACGATCGACATCACGGTCCGGCACTGGCTGACGCGCTATCCGCAGAACCTCGACTATCACGACGTCACCGTGGTCCTGGTCTCCAAACAGTTCTACCAGGCGAACCTCCATATCAAATCGCTGTTCCAGCGCGGGCCTTACTGGTCGCAGACGAACTTCATCCCGAGGGGCGACATGATCCAGTGCGCCCTGCATGGAGAGCTCGTCAGTGTCGAACCGCAGCAGCTGCGCGCAGCGGTCGAGGCGCGCTGGCGCGCGTTCGGCGGAGAGCCCGACAGGCCAAGACCGAGCGTGCCGGTCGTCTATGCCGCGCGCTGGCCGGATGAAGATAACGCGGCGGCCGTGCCCGGTCGGAAGGTCGTCGCGGCAGGAGAGGGGCCGCGACCATTCTCGGCCTGGGACACGGTCAAGATCGTGCTGCCGCTGATCGGCATCGTCGTCGCAGGCAGCAATCTCCTGGGGATCTGGTCGACCGACGCGCAGATCCAGGCCTTGGCGCGAAAGCGGGAATGGCAGGAATGGAACGCCCGCTACGAGCGGGAGCGGCGGGAACTCGACGAGAGACTGCGCAAGCAGCGCGAGGAGATCGACGAGGCCATGCGGCGCGCCTTCACACGCTATTGACGGATTGCTGGTGGCGAGGAGGAGACCGGTGCGCATTTGCGCCGGCGCAGGCGCGATTAAGCGCTCCGCTGCCGCAATTGACACATCTCCCCCCAGAAACTGAACTTCGTGCAGGCCCATAACGGCCAAAGACACGGCAGCGGCGGCAGCCCTGGGTCGGTGGCATAGGCCATCGCCGGCTAACCCGACCGGCCGGAGATCGGGAGGATGGCATGAACCGGATTGCTTGCCTTATGGCGGCTGCGCTGCTCGCGGCCGCATCGACAGCGCGGGCGCAGGATGCGGTCAAGATAGGCATCCTCAACGACCAGTCGGGCAACTATGCCGAATTCGGCGGGCTCGGCTCGGTCGAGGCGGCGAAGCTGGCGATCGAGGATTTCGGCGGCTCGGTACTGGGCAAGCCGATCGAGATCGTCGCCGCCGACCATCAGAACAAGCCCGACGTCGCCGCCGGCCTGGCGCGGCGCTGGTACGATGTCGACGGCATCACGGCGATCGCCGACCTGACCAATTCGGCGGTCGCGCTCGCGGTCGCGGGGATCGCGAAGGAGAAGCAGAAGGTCGCGCTCTATAACGGGCCGGCGACGACGCGCCTTTTCAACGAGGACTGCATGGCCACCGGCTTCATGTGGACCTTCGACACGGCGACCTCGGCCAAGGGCACGGCGCTGTCGGTGCTGCGCGAGGGCGGCGACAGCTGGTACATCATCGCGGCCGACTACGCCTTCGGCCACCAGCTCACCGCCGACATCGAATCGATCGTCGCGGCCAATGGCGGCAAGACGCTCGGCACCGTGCGTGCGCCGCTGTCGACGCCGGACTTCTCGTCCTTCCTGCTGCAGGCGCAGGCCTCCAAGGCCAAGATCGTCGCCTTCGCCAATGCCGGCGCCGACACGATCAATTCGATCAAGCAGGCCGGCGAGTTTGGCCTCGTCGACAGCGGCCAGAAGCTTGCGGCCATGGTCGTGGTGCTGAGCGACGTGCACGGGCTCGGGCTCGACAAGGCCAAGGGGCTGATCACCACTACGGCTTATTACCACGATGCCGACAAGCCGAGCCGCGCCTGGGCCGACCGCTATATGGCCAAAACCAAGAAGATGCCGGGCATGATCCAGGCCAGCGTCTATTCGTCAGTGCTGCATTATCTCAAGGCGGTGAAGGCGGCGGGCACGGCGGGAGGGCCGGCGGTCGCGGCCAAGATGAAGGAGCTGCCTGTCGATGACTTCTATGCGCCCGGTGCCAAGGTCCGCGAGGACGGCCGGCTGCTGAACGACATGCTGCTGGTCGAGGCCAAGGCGCCGTCGGAGTCGAAGGCGCCCTGGGACTACTTCAAGGTCGTTCGCAAGATCCCGGCGGCCGAGATCATCGCGCCGCTGTCGCAGAGCAAGTGTCCGCTGGTGAAGAAGTGACGCAAGCATGGATGGGCGCGCCTGGGTTGACAGGGCGCGCCCAACCGACTACCAGCGCGCAATCCGGTTTCAGATGAGCGATGCCGATGCCTTCGCAAGAAGGGTCGACGTCGCGTTCTCGCGTGGACTGGGTTCAAACGCTCCGCAAGGGCCGGCCTCCACCGGACGCGGAGTTCTTGTCATTGTCGTGGCGCCTCGCGTCGCGGCCGCAATGGAGAGGTGAAGAACATGGCTCGTATCGCGGGCGTCAACATTCCGACCGGCAAGCGCGTCGTCATCGGTCTGCAGTACATTCACGGCATCGGCGCCCAGAAGGCGCAGGAAATCTGCACCAAGGTCGGCATCGCCGCCGAGCGCCGGGTCAACCAGCTGACCGACGCCGAGGTTCTCCAGATTCGCGAGACGATCGACCGCGACTATCTCGTCGAAGGCGATCTGCGCCGCGAAGTCTCGATGAACATCAAGCGCCTGATGGACCTCGGCTGCTATCGCGGCCTGCGCCATCGCCGCTCGCTGCCGGTGCGTGGTCAGCGTACCCACACCAACGCCCGCACCCGCAAGGGCAAGGCGAAGCCGATCGCCGGCAAGAAGAAGTGAGTTTCGGCGGGCCGGACAACCGGCCCGCCGTATTTTACGTCGCCTGACCCGCTTGCGGGCAGGCGATATCCCCAGCGCCTGGCATCACGGGCGCGCCTGAAGGATGGAAGAAACAGACTATGGCCAAGGAAGCCCAACGCGTCCGTCGTCGCGAACGCAAGAACATCGTTTCCGGCGTCGCGCATGTGAACGCCTCGTTCAACAACACCATGATCACCATCACCGACGCGCAGGGCAACACGATCTCGTGGTCGTCCGCCGGCACGATGGGTTTCAAGGGTTCGCGCAAGTCGACTCCCTATGCCGCTCAGGTCGCCGCCGAAGACGCCGCCCGCAAGGCTGCCGAGCATGGCATGCGCACCCTCGAAGTCGAGGTCACCGGCCCGGGTTCGGGTCGTGAGTCGGCGCTGCGTGCGCTGCAGGCCGCCGGTTTCACCGTCACCTCGATCCGCGACGTGACGCCGATCCCGCACAATGGCTGCCGGCCGCGCAAGCGTCGCCGCGTCTGAGCCATAAGCTGGATCGAAGCGGCGTCCGCAGGGGCGGACGCCGGTACGGGGCGGCCCGCCGCCGCCATTATTGAATCACCAGGAGTGCGGTCGTGATCAGCAAGAATTGGCAGGATCTGTCCAAGCCTAACAAGCTCGAAGTCAAGGTCGGCGACGACCCGAAGCGTCAGGCCACCGTGATTGCGCGTCCGCTCGAGCGTGGCTTCGGCATGACGCTCGGCAACGCGCTGCGCCGCGTGCTGCTCTCCTCGCTCCAGGGCGCGGCCGTCACTGCCGTCCAGATCGACGGCGTGCTGCATGAGTTCTCCTCGATCCCTGGCGTCCGCGAGGACGTCACCGACATCGTCCTGAACATCAAGGCGATCGCCATCAAGATGCAGGGCGAGGGTCCCAAGCGCATGACCCTGCGCAAGACCGGCCCGGGCACCGTCACCGCCGGCGACATCAACACCATCGGCGACGTCTCGATCCTCAACCCCGAGCTCGTGCTCTGCACGCTCGACGAGGGCTCCGAGATCCGCATGGAGTTCACGGTCAACACCGGCAAGGGCTACGTCCCCTCCGAGCAGAACCGTCCCGAGGACGCGCCGATCGGCCTGATCCCGGTCGACAGCCTCTACTCGCCGGTCAAGAAGGTCTCCTACCGCGTCGAGAACACCCGCGAGGGCCAGAACCTCGACCGCGACATGCTGACCATGCAGATCGAGACCAACGGCTCGGTCACCCCTGAGGACGCGCTGGCGCTCGCCGCCCGCATCCTGCAGGACCAGCTTGCCGTCTTCATCACCTTCGAAGAGCCGCGCAAGGAAGAGGCCGTCTCGACCGCGCCGCAGCTGCCATTCAACCCGGCTCTGCTCAAGAAGGTCGACGAGCTCGAGCTGTCCGTCCGCTCGGCGAACTGCCTGAAGAACGACAACATCGTCTATATCGGCGACCTGATCCAGAAGTCGGAGGGCGAGATGCTGCGCACCCCGAACTTCGGCCGCAAGTCGCTGAACGAGATCAAGGAAGTGCTCGCCACCATGGGCCTCCATCTCGGCATGGATGTGCAAGGCTGGCCGCCGGAGAACATCGAAGAGCTGGCGAAGCGCTTCGAAGAGCACTACTGAGACCCCGGCGCGGGACCGCTTCCCGCGCCATCCCCGCACGGCGTGAAATCACGCCGGAGCATAAAGGACGGCCGTTCCGTGGCACGGCGGCCGTAAGCAACGAAGGAGCCAAACATGCGTCACGGATTTCGCGGTCGCCGTTTCAACCGCTCGGTCGAGCATCGCCAGGCGATGTTCGCCAACATGGCCCAGGCCCTGATCAAGCACGAGCAGATCACCACCACGCTGCCGAAGGCCAAGGACCTGCGTCCGGTCGTCGAGAAGCTGATCACGCTTGGCAAGCGCGGTGACCTGCATGCCCGCCGCCAGGCGATCGCGCAGATCAAGGACGTCGCTCTGGTCGGCAAGCTCTTCGCGGTGCTCGGCCCGCGCTACAAGGAGCGCAATGGCGGCTATCTGCGCATCATGAAGGCGGGCTTCCGCTTCGGCGACAACGCTCCGCTCGCCGTGATCGAGTTCGTCGATCGCGACGTCGACGCCAAGGGCAAGGATTCCGGCCCGGTCTTCACGGCGGATGACGAGCAGGCAGCCTGAGCCTCACCGGCATCAAGCATTTTAAAAGGGCGGTCTTCGGACCGCCCTTTTTCTTTGCCCGCGCAAATCAGGGCGATTGCTACGAGACATTGTTGCGCCCGCTCGCGCTTTTCGCTGCGCCGGGTCGATGCTAGCGTCATCCCGAACCGGGCCGGGCGGTACAACGCCATCGGGAAACAGGCCCGGGACGAGGGAGATATCCGCATGAAGCGCGCTGCTCTGGCCATTTTCGCTGCCATCGCGGTCCTGCCGGCCCAGGCCCAGGACAAGTATCCATCGAAGCCGATCAACATGCTGGTGCCGTTCGCCGCCGGCGGCTCCTCCGACGTGATCGCGCGCCTTGTCGGCGACGAGATGAGCCGGATTCTCGGCCAGCGCATCGTGATGGAGAACATGGGTGGGGCGGGCGGTGCGACCGCGCTGACGCGCGCGGCCCGGGCCGAGCCCGACGGCTACACCATCGTGATCGGCAACAGCGGCACCAATGCGGCTTCCTACACGATCTACAACGACCTGAAGTACACGCCGGCTGACTTCGTGCCGATCGGCCTCGTCGCCAAGACCTCGCCGATGATCGCGCTGAAGCTCGACTTCCCGGCCAAGGACCTCAAGGAGTTCCTCGCCTACGCCAAGGCGAATCCCGGCAAGATCAGTCTCGGCCATGCCGGCGTCGGCTCGTCGAATTATCTGATCTGCCGCAATTTTCTCAAGGCCTCCGGGCTCGACGTGGCGCTGGTGAGCTATCGCGGTGCGGGGCCGGCGCTGAACGATCTGATGGGCGGGCAGATCGACGGTGTCTGCGATGCCGCGACCTCGCTCTCTGGCGCCGTCCAGGGCAACAAGGTCAAGGCCCTGGTGGTGGCGACGCCGCAGCGCCTGCCGAGCTTGCCGGACGTGCCGACCGCGGCTGAGGCCGGACTGCCGGCCTTCCAGGCGCAGGGCTGGAACGCGATCTTTGCACCGAAGGGCACGCCGCAGCCGGTGATCGACAGGCTGAACGAGGCGCTGCGGACTGCGCTCGCCAGCGAGAGGCTGCATGGGCGTTTCAAGGAGCTTTCGTCCGTGCTCCCCGAGAAGGACGAGATGTCGCCGGAGTTCGTCGCCAAGATGCTTCCGGTCGAGATCGAGAAATACAAGGTGCTGCTCAGCGACGCGAAGTAAGCTCAGGCGCGAGCGCTGGCGAGCTCGCCGGCAAGATCGAGCAGCACGTCGAGCGGCTGCTCGAAGATCTCGGCCTCCGGCGAGACGCCATAGAGCCCGAAGATGAACTGGGTCGTCTCGTTGTGTTCGGCGAAGGCCATCGCCCAGCCGGCGAATTGCGGTTGAGCGACGGTATCCTGCGCCAGCAGGCGCAGATCGCCATGGCGCGGATCGACCATGATCCGGCCATAGGTTTCCGCGACATTGCCGGTCTCGCCTTCGATGATCTGGGCAAATCCACCCGGCGTCGCCATCAGGAAACCCGTGAGATGCCTTTCGGCATTGTGCCGCCGCGCCGTCTCGAGAATGCGCGCGAGCTCGGCGCGTCGATCTGCCTCGACGAGTCGGCTGCGGCTGGCATAAACAAGGCGCACGAGGCTCACGTCGTTGCTCCTTTCGAGGGCAAGGCGGGGTGTTTTGCGGCCCGGAACGGAAACGCGCAGCGCGTGTTTTCGAGACTATCCGGGATGCTGCCGCGGAGGGGCGGTTCGAGAACTTAACGTCCCACGCAGCAATTTTGTTTCAAGAAGGAGGTCGGCATGCGCCGTTCCATCATGCCGAATCGAGATCAGTTTATCGCCTTGACCCTCGGTCTGGGATTGTCCGTCGGGGTGTTCATGCCGGCGCACGCCCAGGTCCGGCAGGTGCCCGAGGCGCGCCAGCAGATCACGCTGTCCTTCGCGCCGGTCGTGCAGAAGACGGCCCCCTCGGTCGTCAACGTCTATGGCGCGCGCGTTGAGCGGCGGCCGCAGAACCCGTTCATGGACGACCCGTTCTTCCGCCGCTTCTTCGGCGATGGTGGCTTCGGCCTGCCGCGCGAGCAGGTGCAGCGCTCGCTCGGCTCCGGCGTGATCGTCGATGCCGGCGGGCTGGTGGTCACCAACAACCACGTCATCGAGGGCATGACCGAGGTCAAGGTGGCGCTTGCCGACAAGCGCGAGTTCGAAGCGACGATCCTGCTGCGCGACCCGCGCACGGATCTTGCCGTGCTCAAGCTCAAGGGCGCCAAGGATCTCGCCGCGATCGAACTCGGCGATTCCGATACGCTGCAGATCGGCGACCTCGTGCTCGCGATCGGCAATCCGTTCGGCGTCGGCCAGACGGTGACGCAGGGCATCATCTCGGCCCTGGCCCGCACCCAGGTCGGTGTCGGCGACGCCCAGTCCTTCATCCAGACCGATGCGGCGATCAACCCCGGCAATTCCGGCGGCGCACTGGTCGACATGCAGGGCCGGCTCACCGGCATCAACACCGCGATCTTCTCGAAGTCGGGGGGCAGCGTCGGCATCGGCTTCGCCATTCCCTCGGCCATGGTCCGCGTCGTCATCGAAAGCGCGAAGTCGGGGGCGTCGAGCGTACGCCGGGCGTGGTTCGGGGCCCGGTTGCAGGCGCTGACCCAGGACGTCGCGGATGGGCTCGGGCTGGACCGGCCGGCCGGCTCGGTCGTCGCCAGCGTGGTCGAGTCGGGGCCGGCGGCCGAAGGCGGCCTCAAGCGCTCGGATGTGATCCTCGCCGTCGATGGCGTCGGCGTCGACGATCCCGAGAGCTTCGGCTACCGCTTTGCGACCCGGCCGATTGGCGGCACGACGCAACTCACCGTGCTGCGCGCCGGCAAGCGCATCACCGTCCCGGTCAAGCTGACGCCGGCGCCGGAGACGCGCCCGCGCGAGCCGGTCAAGGTCGCCGGCCGCACGCCCTTCACCGGCCTGACCGTGCTGAACCTGTCGCCGGCCGTCGCCGAGGAACTCTCGATCGACCTGTCGACCGAGGGCGTCGTCGTCAGCGAGATCGAGGAAGGGAGCGCGGCCGCCCGTGTCGGCTTCCGCAAGGGCGATCTGATCGTCGCGATCAATGGTGAGCGCATCAACGCCTCGCGCGACATCGAGCTGGCGACACGCGAGCGCAAGCGCTCCTGGGAGGTGACGATCTCGCGGGGCGGCCAGAGCGTGACCTCGACGTTCGGCGGGTGAGGTGAGCGACCTCTTCTCCGCCTCAGGCCTCGACAAGTCCGGCCCGCGCCCGCTCGCGGACCGGGTGCGGCCGACGACGCTCGGCGAGGTCGCCGGCCAGGATCACCTGACCGGCCCTGACGGCGTGCTGAGCCGGTTGATCGCTTCCGGCTCGCTCGGCAGCCTGATCTTCTGGGGGCCACCCGGAACCGGCAAGACGACGGTGGCGCGCCTGCTCGCGGGGGTGACCGATCTCGGCTTCGAGCAGATCAGCGCGATCTTCTCCGGCGTCGCCGACCTGAAGAAGGTCTTCGAGGCCGCACGCGGCCGCCGGCTCGGCGGCAAGGGCACCTTGCTCTTCGTCGACGAGATCCACCGCTTCAACCGGGCCCAGCAGGACGCCTTCCTGCCGGTGATGGAAGACGGCACGATCACGCTGGTCGGCGCCACCACCGAGAACCCGTCCTTCGCACTCAATGCCGCGCTGCTGTCGCGCGCCCGCGTCCTGACCTTCAAGGCCCTCGACGAGGGCGCGCTGCTCTTCCTGCTCGGCCGGGCCGAGGCGCTGGAGCATCGCGAATTGCCATTGACGCCGGAAGCGCGCCTTGCGCTGGCGCGCTTTGCCGATGGCGACGGGCGGGCGGTGCTGACGCTCGCCGAAGAGACCTGGCGCGCCGCCAAGCCTGGCGAGATCTTCGACGAGGCGGGCCTGTCCGAGGTGATCCAGCGCCGCGCGCCGATCTACGACAAGGCGCAGGACGGCCACTACAACCTGATCTCGGCCTTGCACAAGACGATCCGCGGCTCCGATCCGGACGCAGCACTCTACTATTTCGCCCGCATGCTCGACGCCGGCGAGGACCCGCGCTTCCTGGCGCGGCGGCTGGTGCGCATGGCGGTCGAGGACATCGGGCTCGCCGACCCGCAGGCGCTGGTCCATGCCCGCGCCGCCGCCGAGACCTATGAGCAGCTCGGCTCGCCCGAAGGCGAGCTCGCGCTGGCCAACACGGTGATCTATCTCGCCACCGCGCCGAAATCGAACGCCGCCTACACCGCCTACAAGGCAGCGATGAGCGTCGCCAAGCAGGCGGGATCGCTGACGCCGCCGAAAACGATCCTCAACGCGCCGACCAAGCTGATGAAGAGCGAAGGCTACGGCGCCGATTACGCCTATGACCACGACGCGCCCGACGCCTTCTCGGGCCAGAACTATTGGCCCGACGCGCTCGGCCGCCAGCGCTTCTACGACCCACCGGAACGCGGCTTCGAGCGTGAGATCAGGAAGCGGCTGGAGTACTGGGAGAAGCTGCGGCAGGAGCGGGAGGGGTAGGGCGCAAAATCCCCTCGCTTACGGCGTGGCTCGACTGGCAAAGGCTTGTGCGGGCAAAGTCGATACCTTGCAATCGCCGGTAGCCTCGCTGACACTGCCGGACCGGCGGGGAGCAAGCGGCCGTGGCGGACAAGACAGGTAGCATCAAGCTGCGCTCGCCCAACGATGTCGGGCGCTTCCTGAACGACAAGCCGCGCGAATGGGCCGAGATGGTGGTTGCTCGTTCCGGGCTACGGGCGCTGCCGGTGCTGGCGCTTATCCTGCGAATTAGGCCAGATTCCGATATTTCCTCGGGCGATCGCACATTGCCGCTCTTGCGCGCGCTGCTATTGCCTTGGCTGACGGCGCTTGCTTCGAGCCGTGATGGAGAGCTTCGCGACAGAGCCCGCTCCATTTATTCCGACGCTCACGCTCGCGCTCAGGATCACGCCGCAGACGTCGCCAAGGTCGCCGTCCAGGCGGCGATGCTGATAATCTCGTCGACTTATCATCATAGCTTTGGCAATCGCTACAGTCGCGAGATCGCTGAGGCGGTCGACGCTGCGATTCCCGAACAGGGGGCTGCGCTTGCGGCTGTCTCTTACGATGCTTTGCAAGTCGCTGCCGGCGGCGGCGGCGCGGGAGACCTGCGAAGCTGGCCGCTCTGGCCCGACGGGCAGGTTCCGGATTCGATCGCCAGCCATTGGCGTCGCTTCGCCGCGACGCTCGAGACGGCAGAACATGGCGCCGACTGGCGGGTGGTCTGGCTCGACTGGTATGAAGCGCTGCGGGATGGCCGCGCGCCTTGGGGGCTGCGGCGCCAAACTGGCGAAGCTCTTCTGATCGAGGCGATGCTCTGGCCGAAGGAGGAATGGTCGAAAGGGGCCGCCCACATCAACCGGCGGATCGCGGAGTTAATCGAGGCGGCGCGGGAAAGCCGCGGCGAGGCACCTCCAGACGACTCGGCCGTCGCCGCGCCGGACGCCGAGATGCTGCCGCCGGCCGAGCCTTTGCCGGGGCAGAACAGCGCTGTGCGCTTCGGTGTCGTCGCCGGCAAGGTCGAGGTGCTGCCGACACAGGCCTGGGGAGAGAACGCGCTGCGTGCCGACCCCTATTTCAATCGCGCCGTGCAATTGGCGGAGGGATTGCACGTGCGCCTGCAGGGCTCCAATGCGGTGCCCGACGTCGCGGGGGCTGTCGCGGCTTTGCTCGCGGTCCTCGGCGGTGGAGTCGAACGGGTCGAGCCCGATTTGCTGCGGATGTCGGCACGCAGCATCGCCTCGAAAGCCCGCAGCTACGGCCATCCGCAGGCCGAGTGGGAGCTGAACCCCGACGCGGTCTCCGAGCTTTTCGAACTCGACGGCGCCCTGGTCGATCTGCAGAGCTTCGTGCGCGGCGCGATCGCAGCCAACGAGGCCGAAATCCGCGCGCTCGATCTCAAGCCGGATCAGGCGGCGGCGATCAAGCACGCGGTCGATGAACTCAGCGACGCCATCGTCGCGGAACCGGCCCTGTTCAGCGCCGAGACACAGGCCGTGTTCGCATCGGCCGCCGTCGCCGGCGACACGGCGCTCGACCCTCTCGCCGCCACGACGATCCAGGCCTCGCGGCTGCTCGTCGCCGAGAGCCTGACCAGGACGCTCGCGCTCGAAGTCGCGCGCAACGAGTCGGCTTCGGTCGAGCAGGGCTCTTCGAAGGATGCCGGGCCGGCGCAGGATGAGGCGGGCGCAAGCGCGCCACCGGGAGGCCGGCCGTCCCCGCGCGATCGCAAGGCTGCAGCGCAGGGCGCCGAATCAGCTGACGCACAGGCCTGGTCGCACTTCACGACGCGCCTGCTCGACCGCATCGGTAAGAAGGGGCCGGACAAGATCGGTGATGCGGTGATTGATGCGGTCTGCTCGGCGATCCGCCATGCGCCGAAGACGATACCTGCCGTAGGGGCCGCGCTGGTGGCGATGGTCTGGAGCAATCCGGTCCTGGCCGCCAGTTCCGGCCTGACGATCAGCGCTTCGTGGATCGGATACGAGCTCTGGAAACGCAGCAGGCAGCCGAAATGACAGGCACAGCCTGACGAGACGATGGCCTCAAAAGCTCCGCTCCACGAAAACCTGCGTCGAGATCTGCCGCCCGGCGAGGCCGATGGGGATCTCGCGGCCGCTGAGCGCGATTTTCGCCCAGGCGATGGAGCTTTCGATCCCGGCCTTGAAGCCCTCGACGGGGGTCCAGACCAGATTGGCGGCGAAGCGGTCGATCCGGACTTCGCCGCGGATCTGGTTGGCGAGCGGCACTTCGAGCCAGTAGCGGCTGAGATAGGCATTGCTGGCGAGCTCGTCGGTCCATTCGAAACGACCGGAGACCACCGTTGAGAAGCCGCGGGTGGCGTCGCTCGCCAGCAGTACGCGGCTGACGGTGCGGGCATCGAGCTGCGAGCCGATATAGGGCGCGCCGTCGATCGCGCCGGCGAGCTGGGCGGTCAGGTTCCAGCCATGCCCGAACGCCTCGCTTTCGTAGGTCGCGCCGATGATGCCGGCGCGGCCGAAGCGCGAGGGCGTGCCGGGGATTTCGCGCAGGGCCAGCGCGCCATGAACGGTCCAGCCACCTTGCGCATAGACCAGCCGGCCGACGGCATCCGGTATTCGCCGGCCGGTCCCGACCGGCGCGGTCGAGGAGGCGTTGCCGAGTGCCGGATCCTCGAGGGCGAGCGTCGCGGTCCAGCTCTCGGTCAGTGGCAGCTCGAGGGCGATCACCCCGACGGTGCGCGAGGGGACCCGCGTCGAGAAGATGAACTCGTCGCCGGTCCAGAACGAGAAGCGCGAGGCATCGAGCCCGAAGGTCCAGGGGCCGATCAGGATCGTCGCCTCGTCGATCGAGTTCTCGCTGACGCCGTCGACCGGGCTGTACACGGTGAAGCCGAAGGCGGTGCCGATCCGCAGCCCCGACGAAAGCTCATGCGAGGTCGCGATCCGGAAGGCGGCGCTGACCGAAGAGGAGGTCGCGTCGGAAGGCGGCGGCGGGGCGAGGCGCGAGGCGCGGAAGGAATCGCGCTGCATGCCGGCGCTGACAGTGCCGGTGATCGAGAGGCAAGTGGCTGAGCCGGGCAGGACGAGGCCGCGCTGCGGCGGATCGTCGTCATCGTCCTCTTCGTCGTCGCTATCGTCGTCCGCTTCGTCTTCTCCAGCCGTCGCCGGCTTTGCCGGCTCGCTGGCAAAGAGCGGCGGCGTCTCGGGCAGCAAGATGGTGCAGGCGCGCGCGAAGCTGGGAGCCTGCGCCGGACGCGCCGGCAAGCGCGCCGGCGCCGCGAAGGCGATCTGCGACAGCAGCACGAGGCCGAGCCCAGCCAGAAGCGCCGTGCCGGTCCATCCGCCTCCGAGCTCAGAACCGCATGCCATCGGCGCGACGATCCCCCACGCTATCCAGCGTTTCTGCCGTTCGCAGGCGAGGCAAGTCAATTGCGCAGGTGGGAGCCGGCAGGGCGGTGCTTTTCTTGTTGGTGCGGCCTGCGGACAGGCGCAGGCCGCTGGATCGTCGCTGTGAATCAGGCTGCCGAAGCTGATCGAGGCGGGAATGCGGGGGAGGCCGAGTGCTCGCCGCGAATCTCGTAGGCAACCAGCGAGAACCAGCCGAAGAGCACGAGGCCGGCGCCGCCGACGATCACCCCGGCCCAGGATGGGTTGGCCATGCCGGCCGCGACGAGCGCCGGAGCCAGCAGGGCCGTGACGATGCTGTAAATCGCCCAGCCGCGTTTGCCGGCGGCGCTGAACCGGCGCGCCAGGACGAAGCAGGCGGCGATCAGCGACAGGAACGAAACGAGGAAGGCCACCATGTGCAAGGCGCCGGTGACGCTCATCTGTGGCGCCTGGCCGGGGGCGGGGAGCGGATCGGGCCCGAACAGGCCGGCGCCGATCATGCCGAGACCGTAGAGGCCGGCGAGGATAGGACCCGCGCTGCCGCCGCGCTGGCCGCGCAGGGCCCTGCGCAAGCCAATTGCGCCAGCGAGCGCCAGGGCGCCGGTCACCAGGAAGTTCGCGACCTGGATCCAGCCGAGCTCACCGACCGCCAGGAAGCTGATGGGCTGGGTGCGGATGTCATAGCTCGGCCTGAGCGCCAGCTGCAGGGCGGCGAGGCCGTAGAAGACAGGTGTGCTCGCCACGCCGCAGGCGAGGAGGGCGCGATCGAGATGTTGGGACGAAGCGGTTTGCATCTGGCTCTCCATGAGCGAAAGGGGTAGAGTGAAACTGAACGGTTTAGTACAACTAAACTGTGTAGTTTCATTCATGCTGTCAAGCCCTGGAGGAGCCGCGCCATGTCGCAAGCCACTCTCGACCGATCCGAGCGCAAGCGCGGCACCGTCCTCGAAGCGGCGACGAGCCTGTTCCTGAGCAAGGGCTATGACGGCACGACGATGGACGAGGTTGCGGCGCTGGCGGGCGTGTCGAAGCCGACGCTCTACCGCTATTTCGCCGACAAGGAGCGGCTCTATGCCGAGATCGTCGCGGCAACCACGGACAATATCGACGGATTGCTAAAGCTGGTGGCCGAGGAGCTTGCCGCCTCCGATGATCCGAGGGAGGGGTTACAGCGGCTCGCCAACAAGTTCCTGACGGCGCTGATGCAGCCGGACCTGCTGCGCCTGCGGCGGCTGGTGATCGCCAATGCCGAGCGGTTTCCCGAGGTCGGGCAGGGCTGGTTCAGCCGCGGCTTTGGCAGGGTGCTCCAGACGCTGTCGGGAGCGTTTCAGCGCTATGCCGCCAACGGCCGGCTGCGGATGGACGATCCCCTGCTGGCGGCCGACCATTTCGCCGGGCTGGTGCTCTGGATACCCCTCAACCGCGCGATGTTCAGCGGCAATTGCGACAGCGATCCGGCCGAGCTCGCCCGCTATGCGGAGGCCGCGGTCGACGCGTTCCTGCGGGGCTACGGCACGGAGGCGGCCAGGTAAGGGGGCGGATCGGGTCGAAAACGGACATATCTGCAGCGGATTTCGTTTGTGCGCGCTGGCGCGGCGCTCTATGCCTCAGCGATGCTTTCCACCGCTCTCGTCTTCCTCGGCGCCGGCATCGGCGGCGTGCTCCGGCACGGCGTCAACGTCGCCTCGCTGAAATGGCTCGGCCCTTCGTTCCCCTACGGGACGATGGCGATCAACATCCTCGGCTCCGGCGTGATGGGGCTGGTCGCCGGCTTCCTCGCCTTCAAGGCCGGCGAGGACTGGACGCAGAATGCGCGGCTGTTCCTCGCCACCGGCATTTTGGGCGGCTTCACCACTTTCTCGGCCTTCTCGCTCGATGCCATGCTGCTCTGGGAGCGCGGCGAGGCGATGCTCGCGGCGTTCTATGTGCTCGGCTCGGTCGTGTTGTCGCTGGCGGCGCTGATCGCGGGATTGTCCATCGTGCGGGGGCTGACATGAGAACCGGCGGCAAGGGAACTGGCGGTAAGGGAGCTGGGGCTCCTCCGCGAGGCAACGGCCCCAAGCGCGGCGGCAGGCCGCCCGCCTCAGGCGCGCCGAAGGGCAAGCGCCCGAGCCATGATGCACGCCGCTCAGCCCGCGCCAGGCCACGCCCGGCGGAAGACGAGGTCGTGCGCACCGAGCCGACGCGCGACCCGAAACCACATCATCCCGCGCCGCGAGCGGCGGGTCCGCGCAAGCCTGCGACACGCAAGCCGCCGATCACGGATGCGCCGACGCGCGCCGAGGTCAAGGCTGTCACCGCCGAAGTGCTCGCGACCGGCGTGCAGCAGCTCGTGGTGACGCCAGACGAAAACGAGATGCGGATCGACCGCTTCCTCGAGGCGCGTTTCCCCCAGCTCTCCTTCAGCCATATCCAGCGCATCGTCCGGAAGGGCGAATTGCGGGTCAACGGCAAGCGCGCCGACAGCAAGGACCGGCTTGAGGCCGGCCAGACCGTGCGCATCCCGCCGCTCAAGTTGGAGCAAGCGGCGGAGCGGCCGCGCTCGGCCAAGGCTGATAACGACACGATCGGCTTCCTGCGCTCGATCACGCTCTATGAGGACGATGACGTCATCGTCCTCAACAAGCCGGCGGGCCTGGCTGTGCAGGGCGGCTCCGGCACGACACGGCATGTCGATGGCATGCTCGATGCCCTCACCGGCAAGGACGGGCAGAAGCCGCGCCTCGTGCACCGGCTCGACAAGGACACGGCCGGCTGCCTCGTCATCGCCAAGTCGCGCTTTGCCGCGGCGACGCTCGCCAAGACCTTCCGCTCGCGCTCGGCGCGAAAAGTCTACTGGGCGCTGGTCGCCGGCGTGCCGCGCGTGCGCCAGGGCCGGATCTCGACCTATCTCGCGCGCGAAGAGGCCTATGACGGCGACCAGCGCATGGCGATCGCCGAGCATGGCGGGGAGGGCGCCATGCATGCGGTGACCTATTATGCCGTGGTCGAGACCGCGGCGCAGAAGCTCGGCTGGCTCTCGCTCAAGCCGGTGACCGGCCGCACCCACCAATTGCGCGCGCACGCCGCCCATATCGGCCATCCGATTGTAGGCGACCCGAAATACTTCAACATCCAGAACTGGGAACTGCCCGGCGGCATCCAGAACAAGCTGCATCTGCTGGCGCGGCGCATCGTGCTGCCGCATCCGCGCGGCAAGGGCACGATCGATGTCAGCGCGCCGCTGCCGCCGCATATGCGCCAGAGCTGGAACCTGCTCGGCTTCGAGGATGCACCTTACGACCCGATCGTCGACGCACCGGACGAATAGGAACGGCCGCACGAGAAAGTTGCGTGACCTGACGTAAGAACACTTGCGGAACAAAGCGTGTTCTGTTCTAAGTTTGTTCCTGTGAATATCCATCACGGGAGGCTTTCCATGTTGCGCACCGCCTTGCTTGCCGCCGGCCTCGTTCTCTCCTTCTCCTCCACGGACTTTGCCCAGGCGCAGCCGGCCCCTGCTGCCCCGAAACCGGTCGCAGCAGCGGCCGATGAGCCGGTGCCGCGCGCTGCCCGCGCCGAGGCGCGGCGCGACTGCTATGCCGAGAACATCGCGCTCTCGGGCGATGATCTTCGCCGTGCCATGCGCGACTGCCTGCAGGAGCGCTTCCCAGGCGTGAAGCTCTATGCCAGCGACGGGCTGACCCGCGACGGCAAGCCGACGGCCGTGACGGCACGGGCGGCCTGCAAGCAGGAGGCCGATGCAAGCGGGCTCAAAGGAGCCGAGCGGACGGCGTCGCTGGTCGCCTGCTTCAACGGCAAGCGGCCGGATCTCGCCCAGCGCGCCGAATGCCGCAAGGAAGCGCGCGGCAAGGGGCTCGATGGCGACGCCTTGAAGGCGGCGATCGCCGAATGTGGTCGCAACCCGCAAGGGTGAGGCCGTGGCGGCATGAGGGCCTTGCGCCGGCGGAGATGGCGAGCTGCCGCCATCTCCTGTAGAGCGCCGGCATGGACCTCATTATCTTCGACCTTGACGGCACGCTGATCGATTCCGAGGCGATCATCCTCGGCGCGCAATACGAGACCTTCGCGCGCTGTGGCCGTGTCCATCCCGGTCGCGAAGCGGGTCTCGGCGTCATCGGGCTCACCCTCGACATCGCACTGATGCGGGTCGCGGGACTTGCCGAGCCGGACGACGTGCTGACGCAGACCTACCGGGATGTCTTCAACGACATGCGGCGGCGGGCGGAGACCGATCCGTCCTTGGCCGAGCCGCTTTTCCCGGGCGTCGCCGAGATGCTGGCGGGGTTGTCGCAGCGGCCGCAGACGCTGCTCGGCATCGCCACCGGCAAGTCGCGGCGCGGGGCGGACTACGCCATTGAACACCATGGCTGGGCCAGCCTGTTCGCGACGACGCAGACCGCCGACGATGCGATCTCGAAACCGCATCCCGGGATGATCCTGCGGGCGATGGCCGAGACGGGCATCGCGCCGGAGCGGACGCTGATGGTCGGTGACAGCACCTTCGACATGGAGATGGCGGGCGCGGCCGGCGTGACCCCGGTCGCGGTCTCCTGGGGCTTCCAGCCGGTCGCGGCGCTGCGGGCGGCCGGAGCGCGGCATGTGATCGAGAATTGCGCCGAGCTGACCAGCATCGTCGACGGGTTGGCGGTGGCACAACCGGCCTAAGGGCGGACGGACCGCCTTCCGAGAGCCGGCTCCGATCAGTTTGCATTGCAAGCTGATCGGCGAAGCCGCTCAGGACGCCTCAAGCTGGCCGAGCTCGTGCAGCAGCGCAGCGCCGGTGCGAAGTCCGCTGTAAAAGCAGTCGAGCGTCAGGTTCTCGTTTGGCGCGTGGTTCGCCTCGTCGGGATTGGCGTAAGGCGTGACGAAGGCCGGAATGCCGAGGATCCTGGTGAAGACATAGCCGGGCAGGCTGCCGAAGCCCGCCGGGATCAGCAGCGGCTCCTCGCCCTGCGCCGCGACGAAGGCCCGGCGCAGGGGGGCGGTGTAGGGCGAGGCGATCGGCGTCTTCGAGGGCTGCATGCCCATATCGGCCGTGACGAACTCGACCTCCGGCGCGTGCAGCGCCACATGCGCGGCGACCTTGCGCAGGATGTCCTGCGGATCCTGCGCCTCGACAAGGCGGATATCGCATTTCACCAAGGCTTCATTGGGCAGGACCGTCTTGGTGCCGGGGCCGCCATAGCCGCCGTGGAAGCCGTTGATGGTCAGCGTCGGACGGAAGCAGAGGCGCTCATAGAAGGGCCGAGCGGCCGGCGCATCGAGTCTGGCCAGGCCGAGGCTGTGCTTCACCGCTTCG
Organism: Allobosea sp. Tri-44; assembly: GCF_004123845.1. Taxonomy (GTDB): domain Bacteria; phylum Pseudomonadota; class Alphaproteobacteria; order Rhizobiales; family Beijerinckiaceae; genus Allobosea. The sequence continues at coordinate 440,009 of NZ_NBDP01000003.1, forward strand.
ATGTCGAGCGGCAGGCGCTCGATCGCGGCGAGCTCCTCTTGGGTCGGCGCTTCGATATCATCGTGAAGGCCGGCAATCGTGATCTCGCCCGCGGCGTTCTTCATGGTTCCGAGCAGATGCACCAGGGTCCAGATCGGGTTCGGCACGACGCCGCCGAAATTGCCGGAATGCACGTCGCGGACGGCATGGCGGCAGCGCAGCTCGAAGGAGACCACGCCGCGCGAGCCGAACTTGATCGCAGCCGCCCCGCTGACGTGGCGCGGCCCGTCGGCGGTGACGGCGAGATCGGCCTTGAGCATCGCCTTGTTGGCGCGCACGAAGCCGGCGATGTTCGGGCTGCCGATCTCCTCCTCGCCTTCGAGCAGCAGGATGACGTTGCAAGGCAGCGTGCCATGCACCTTGAAATGGGATTCGATCGCAAGGATCTGGGCGAAGTGCTGGCCCTTATTGTCGCCGACGCCGCGCGCATAGATCCGGCCGTCACGGATCGTCGGTTCGAAAGGCGGCGAGACCCATTTGTCGAGCGGGTCGGGCGGCTGCACATCGTAATGGCCGTAGAGCAGCACGGTCGGCTTGCCCGGCGCCTTCTCCCAGCGCGCGACGACCATGGGATGCCCCTCAGTCGGCACAAGGCTGGTCTCCAGCCCGATCTCAGTCAGCATCTCGACCAGCAGCGCGCCGACCTCGGCGATGCCGATGTTTTCGGCACTGATGCTCGGGTGGCGCAGATAGGCGATCAGGCGATCGAGAAAGGCGCCTCGGTTGGCCTCGATATGCTCGAAGACCGCAGCAAGCGTGTCGGGAGAAGCCATGGTCGCGCTACCTGCCTGCGATGAGGATCCGAGATCACGGCAGATTGGTTACGACGCCGCGCGCGGTTCATCCAATGCGCCAGACGCAGCCCGGCGACGCACCTGAGGGCGCGGAGGGGAAAGCTGCGCCAGTAACATCCTCGCAACCACGTCCGATCAGGGCCGTTTAACCTGAACGCGCGTTCAGATTTGCGTGTTAACCACCTGATCACGGGCCCGGCCGCATCGTCTTCACACGACAGGGACAAACCGACACAAAACAACGTCGGACAGGGGTTGAACAATGATCGGCCATGAACTTCGTGAATTCGTCGATCGCGTGATGGACAGGCACGTGATCGACGATGAAGACGTCCGAGTTCTTCAGCGCGAAATCTTGCACGAGGTCGTGCTGACTCGCGACATCATCGACGTGCTGGTGGCGCTCGACCGTGCCGTCGCCGACAAGTCGCCGCTCTTCGCCGATGTGCTGCTGGCGTTCTGCGTCGACTTTTCCGTCTGGGAAAGCCGCCCGACCGGCAAGATCGACCGCGACAAGGCGCACTGGCTGGTGACGACGCTGTCGGCGGGGCAGGGCCCGACGCCGCTGGCGCAGAAGATCGCCTTCGAGGTGGTGCGCGAGGCCGAGATCTGCGACGAGGCACTGGTCAGCTTCGCCCTGCGCAAGGCCGAGGCCCGGCTGCCGCTCGGCTTCACCGCGCAGCGTGTGCTGCTTGCGAGCTGAGGTCGCCTGAGAGAACGGAGCGCTCGCGCCCGGCTGCCGCCGGGCGTTTGCGCACGTTACAAAACTTTCGCATCAGTGGACGGATGCGCTTGCCTCCCGTAAATCCCGCACTGCACAGTGACGGCACCGGGTCTGGGGGAAGCCACGCATGTTCTCGAAGATTCTGATCGCGAACCGTGGCGAGATCGCCTGCCGCGTCATCAAGACGGCCCAGCGCATGGGCATCAAGACGGTGGCCGTCTATTCCGATGCCGATCGCGACGCGCTGCATGTCGAGATGGCCGACGAGGCCGTGCATATCGGCGCCGCGCCCGCCGCCGAATCCTATCTCGTCATCGACAAGATCATCGCCGCCTGCAAGCAGACCGGGGCGGAAGCCGTCCATCCCGGCTACGGCTTTCTCTCCGAGCGCGAGGCCTTCGCCAAGGCGCTGAAGGAGAACGGCATCGTCTTCATCGGCCCCAATCCGGGCGCGATCGCCGCGATGGGCGACAAGATCGAATCGAAGAAGGCGGCGGCCGCGGCCAATGTCTCGACCGTGCCCGGCTATCTCGGCGTGATCGAGGACCCAGAGCACGCCGTGACCATCGCCGACGAGATCGGCTATCCCGTGATGATCAAGGCCTCGGCCGGCGGCGGCGGCAAGGGCATGCGCATCGCCCATTCGGCCGGTGAGGTCGCCGAGGGCTTCGCCCGGGCCAAATCGGAAGCGGCGTCCTCCTTTGGCGACGACCGCGTCTTCGTCGAGAAATTCATCGTCGATCCGCGCCATATCGAAATCCAGGTGCTGGGCGACAAGCACGGCAACGTCATCTATCTCGGCGAGCGGGAATGCTCGATCCAGCGCCGCAACCAGAAGGTGCTGGAAGAGGCGCCGTCGCCGCTGCTTGACGAGGCGACGCGCCGCAAGATGGGCGAGCAGGCGGTCGCGCTCGCCAAAGCGGTGAATTACGACAGCGCCGGCACGGTCGAGTTCGTTGCCGGCCAGGACAAGTCGTTCTATTTCCTCGAGATGAATACCCGGCTGCAGGTCGAGCATCCGGTAACCGAGATGATCACCGGCATCGACCTGGTCGAGCAGATGATTCGCGTCGCCTATGGCGAGAAACTTGCGATCGGCCAGGGCGATGTGAAGCTCAATGGCTGGGCGGTGGAATCCCGCGTCTATGCCGAGGACCCGACCCGCAACTTCCTGCCCTCGACCGGCCGGCTCGTGACCTATCGTCCGCCGAGCGAGGGGCCGGATGGCGACGCCACCGTGCGCAACGATACCGGCGTGTTCGAGGGCGGCGAGATCTCGATCTATTACGACCCGATGATCGCCAAGCTGGTGACGCATGCGCCGACACGCGAGGCCGCGATCAAGGCGCAGGCGCGCGCGCTCGACGCCTTCGCCATCGACGGCATCCGCCACAACATCCCTTTCGTCGCGGCGGTGATGCAGCATCCGCGCTGGATCTCGGGCAATCTCTCGACCGGCTTCATCGCCGAGGAATTCCCGGAGGGCTTCTCGCTGCCGCAGCCGGAAGGCGAGATCGCCTTGCGCATGGCGGCGATCGCGATCGCCTGCGACCATCGGCTCAATGCCCGCAAGCGAAACGTCTCGGCGCAGATGGAGGGCTGGCGCAAGGTCGAGTTCGAGCGCACCCGCATCGTCTCGCTCGGTGGCGAGCGTTTCGAAGGTGACGTCACCGAGCAGGGTGGGGCGGTGACCATCGCCTTTGCCGACCGGAGTCTCACGGTCGCGAGCGACTGGCGGCCGGGCGAGCCGGTCTGGCGCGGCACGCTCGACGGCGTCGCCATCGCGGCGCAGGTCCGCTCGATCCTGAACGGCGTCGCGCTCGGCCATGCCGGCGCCTATGCCAACGCCCATGTCTACACCCCGCGCGAGGCCGAGCTCGCCGCGCTGATGCCGGAGAAGGTTGCCGCGGATACCGGAAAATTCCTGCTCTGCCCGATGCCCGGGCTGGTCAAGGCGATCTCTGTCGTCGTCGGCCAGGAGGTCAAGGCGGGCGAGGCTTTGTGCATGGTCGAGGCGATGAAGATGGAGAACGTGCTGCGCGCCGAGAAGGACGTCACCATCGCCAAGATCCTGGCGAAGGAGGGCGATTCGCTCGCGGTCGACGCGGTGATCATGGAATTCGCCTGAGGCAGGCGCTTCCGCGGCCGTCACACCCTTCCGTCATTCCGGACAAGCGGCGAAGCCGCGCAGCTCCGGAATCCATCGTAGGGCGTTGCGCCTTACAATGGATTCCGGCGCTCCGCTTCGCTGCGGCCGGAATGACGAGCGTATTTGACAGGGCGCTGCCGCTTGCCTTCGCTCGCTCGCAGGCTGATTGTCGCCGGCCGATCATGCGGAGCGACTACATGCTGACGATCTGGGGGCGGATCAGCTCCATCAATGTCCAGAAGGCGGTCTGGGCCGCCGGCGAGGTCGGCCAGCCTTTCGAACGCATCGACATCGGCGGCAAGTTCGGCGGCAATCGCGAGCCGGCCTATCTCGCGAAGAATCCGAACGGGCAGATTCCGACGCTGGAGGACGGCGAGATCGTCATCTGGGAGTCGAACAGCATCGTGCGCTATCTCGCTGCCCGCTATGGCGCCGGCTGGATCTGGGAGGAGGAGCCGGCGCGGCGCGCCGAGGCGGATCGCTGGATGGACTGGATGAACACCTCGCTGCAGCCGGCGATGACGCCCGCCTTCTGGGGATTGATCCGCAAGACATCGGGTTATGCCGACCAGGCGACGATCGACGCTTCCGTCGCCAATGCAGAAGCCAAGCTTGACATCCTCGAGGCGCATCTGGCCGGACGAGCCTATCTCGCCAATGAGCGCTTCGGCATGGCCGACATCACGGTGGCGCCCGGTGCGCATCGCTGGTTGCATATGCCGGTGCCGCAGAAGGGCTGGCCCAATATCCGCCGCTGGTACCAGCATGTCTCGGCGCGGCCGGCTGCCGGTCCGGCGCTGCCGTTGCCAATCACGTGAGGCCGGCAAGCGGCGCTTGACCCGACCGATTTGGCCGTCATGATCGCCGCCATGCGCGGTTTTCTCGTTGTTTCCGTCACACTGGCGCAGCTCGGCTGCACGGCAGCGCTTGCGCAGGTGCCGACCAACCCCGTGCAATCAGCCGATCGCATGCAGGTGGCGAATTGCGTCCGGCAGGGAATGAGTGCCAGCCCGGGCTGCATCGGCCTTGTCGCCGTGCCCTGCGTCAGTGCCGCCTCGGCAAACGATCGGGCTCAGGCCGAGATCACATGCGCGCGGCGCGAGGAAGCGGTCTGGCGCGAACGGTTGACGCTGGCGGGCGCGACGCTGGAGCGGACCCTCGAAGCCGGGGCGCGCAGCCAGTTCGCGGCGCTGCAGCTCGCCTGGCAAAGCTACGCCGTGCAGAAATGCGCCTTCTACGGCGCATCCCAGCCACCGGCGCGCTCGGCCGGGCTACAGGCCGGCTGCGAATTGCGCGAGGTCGCCGAGCGCGCGCTGGAGATCGAGCGCTTCGCGGCGCGGCAGACCCGCCGTCCGCCCGCAGCGCCGCCGCAGATCATCCGGTAATCGCTCTGCGCGTCATGCTCGGGCTCGTCCCGAGCATGTCAGGCCGAATGGGGCTCGAACAGCTCCTTCTGGTCATGAGATTCTCGGGTCTGCGCTTCGCTCTGCCCGAGAATGACGGCGCCGGCCGTCCGGTCCTCACCGCAACGTGAACCAAAGTCTGCACTGAACCCCGACCGCGCTGGGCCGTTTCCTAACGGCCTGTCAGCTTTCTGCGCGTAAGGGGAGGCCGGTCTGTTCAAGAAAATCATGTTCTTCGTCCTCTCAAAGATCCTCTGGTTCCTGGCCTCGCCGGTGAACCTCGCCATTGGCGGGCTCGTGCTGGCGAGCCTGCTCGCTTTCACGCGCTTTTCCGGGCCGGGTCGCTGGCTCGGGCTGATCTGTGTGTTTGCGCTCGGCATGCTCGCCTTCAGCCCGCTGCCGCGGATTATCGTCAGGCCGCTGGAGGATCGCTTCCCGCAGCAGGCGGTGAATTCCGGCAAGGTCGACGGCATCATCGTGCTCGGCGGCGCGATCGGCGTGGCGCGCGAGGACATCGTGCTCAACAATGCCGCGGCGCGGATGACCAAGGCGGTCGAGCTTGCCCGCGCCCATCCCGAGGCGAAGCTGGTCTTCACCGGCGGCGGCGCCAACCTGCTTTCGCCGGTGGTGAAAACCGAGGCCGATGGGGCGCGATTGCTCTTCCTCGGGCTCGGCCTGCCGGAGAACCGCCTCGTCCTCGAGGACAAGTCGCGCAACACGGTCGAGAACGCTGTCTTCACCCGCCGCCTCGTCGATCCCAAGCCGGGCGAGCGCTGGCTCTTGGTGACCTCGGCCTGGCACATGCCCCGCGCCATGGGCGTGTTCCGCAAGGCGGGTTTCCAGGTCGAGGCCTTCCCCGTTGACTTCCTCTCGGCTGGCGCGCCGGCCGACTATGTCCGCCCCTATCGCAAGGCGGCGCGCGGACTCGACATCGCCGACGACGCCTTCAAGGAGTGGGCCGGACTGGTCGCCTATTACCTCGCCGGCTATACAGACGCGTTGTTCCCCGGGCCGGCGCAGGCCGCCGGCCGGCGTTAATGCGCGTCATGCTCGGGCTTGACCCGAGCATCTCAGGCCGGAGGAGGCTCCATTTGGCGCCGTCTCGTCCGGAGATTCTCGGGTCTGCGCTTCGCTTCGCCCGAGAATGACGCGTCCGTCACTCCGGCAGGCGCAGGCGGTAGACGCCGCGGAAATCGTCCGGGTCGACGGGGCGCCCTTTTCGGGTGATCACCAGTTTGCCGTCCTTCATCAGCTGCACGGCGACGCGGCGGATCGGCTGCATCAGCGGTCCCCAGCCGTCGGGATGGTCGCCGCCGATGGCGCGGGCGATATCCATCGGCGAGGTCGTCCGATCGCTCCGCTCGGTGGTGAGACGCAGGATCGTCTCGGCAAGCTCGTCATCTGTCGGTGTGGTCATGCCGCTTGCTGAGCGCAGCGGCGGGTTTCGTCAAGCGCTGCGGCGTCCTGCGCCGACGGCGGCGGCCGAATCCGAGGCGAATTGCCGGCGCCACATCACCGTTAGCACCGCTGCCGTGGCGACCAGGAAGAGCCAGGGCGAAATGAACCAGCCGAGATAGCCCAGCGCAAAGAAGAAGGCGCGCTGGCCGCGGTTGAAGTGCAGCCCGGCGACGATGTTCATCGCCACCGCCTCGCGCGCCGCGGCGATCGTCTCCGGCTTGTCGGCTTCGGTCCAGGACGGGATCGCGCCGATCAGGATGGCGCAGTAGTTGAACAGCCGGTAGCTCCAGCTGAACTTGAAGAAAGCATAGGCGAAGATCACCGCGAGCCCGATCACCTTGATCTCCCAGGCGGCGCGGGTCGTCGTGGTGGCGAAGGGCAGGTCGGCGAAGACCTGGACGACACGGTCGGCCGATTGCAACAGCGTCAGCGAGCCGCCGATGGCGATCAAGGAGGTCGAGGCGAAGAAGGCAGTGCCGTTCTGCAGGCCGTTCATCACCTGCGTGTCGATGATGCGGTTCTCGCGCTTGACCGATTCCATGATCCAGCGCTCGCGGCGTTGGTTCATCAGTGTGTTCAGGCTGCGCCTGGAATGCGGGCCGGTTTCGACGGCCAGCAGATAGCCGACCCAGGCGGCCGCGAAGAACGCGATGGCGATGAGGTCGAGCGTCCCGAATCCAGCCATGAGCCCCTCCTGGCGGCAGATTGGCGAGGCCAGCGCGCGCCGGCAAGCCCGCGATTGACGGTTGTCGCGGCAGCCGCCACTTTGCCGGCCTCGCGCAGGAGGACCAGCCATGCCGCAGACGATCACCAAGGGCTACAAGGCGCTGCTGGCGGAGGCGGAAGCTGCGGTCAAGACGCTGTCGGTCGAGGAGGCGCAGGCGCTGATCGGGCAGGGCGATACCGTCTTCGTCGACCTGCGCGATCCGCGCGAGCTCGAGCGGGAAGGGCGCATGCCCGGCGCCTTCCATTGCCCGCGCGGCATGCTGGAGTTCTGGATCGATCCGGAAAGCCCCTATGCCAAGCCGGTCTTCCAGGAGGACAAGCAATTCGTCTTCTTCTGCGCCGGCGGCTGGCGCTCGGCGCTCGCTGCCAAGACGGCGCAGGAGATGGGCCTGAAGCCGGTCGCGCATGTCGCCGGCGGCTTCGGCGCCTGGAAGAAGGCCGGCGCTCCGTTCGACGCACCCGAGCCGAAGCAAGGCTGAGCCCACAGCTTGTCCCACATCATCATCGTTCTCATCGTCGTCTGCTTCGTCTTCCGCAAGCCGCTCGGCCGCCTGTTGGCGAAGCGCTTTCCCGACCGGGCGAAGCGCCAGCGCGTCCTGGCCACTATCATCGCGGCGTTCCTGCTGGTTATCGGGATGAGGCTGCTGGCGATGTTCTGGTGAGGCTGCTTCCTTCTCCCCTCGGGGGAGAAGGTCCGGCAGGGGATGAGGGCGGTTCGACCGGGTGAGACATACGCCGCTCACCCAGCATGGCGGGCCCTCATCCGACCCGGCTTCGCCGGGCCACCTTCTCCCCCGGAGGAGAGAAGGAAGAGCGCGAGAATCCTCCACGCGCGTTACCTCACACCGTGACGGCAATGCGAAGCTGATCGGTTTCGGTTGCAACCACCCCATGCATAAGACGCGGCTTGCACAATAAGCGGGCATGCGGCATGTTGCCGATCTTGGCTCCAACTCAGGAAAGGGAGGGCTGAATGAGTTTTATCGTCATCGCCGCTCCCACCATGCGGACCCGCCACCACTAGGTCGGTTCCGCACGAGGCCCGCCTCTTCGGCGGCCCGAGCCAGCATTTCCCATCGCGTTTTCTGAAGCGACGCCCCTTGTCGCGCTTCGCCTGAATTTGGAGCCGGTCTCACCCTGACCGGATGCTTTCATGTCTCTTTCTCCCAGGAAGGAACGGCAAGAGCCGTTCCGGGCCGTTCTCGGCTTCACTTTTTCACATTGGGGCCGCCAACGCTGGCGTGTCGCCGGTGTAGTCCTCACCGTGATGGCGGCGACCGCTGCCGACCTGTTCATGCCGCTCTATGCCGGGCGGTTGGTCGATGCGGTCGCCGGCGAGCGGGCGAGCGGGCTCGACGCTGCGCTTGCGGCGCTCGTCATGATGATTGCGCTCGGCGCGGGCACGGTGTTCTTCCGCCACCTGTCCTTCATCGGCATCACCGCGATGACGCTGCGCACCATGGGCGACGTGGCGCGTGAGGCGTTCGCGCGCCTGCAGCGCTTCTCGACCGACTGGCACGCCAACAACTTTGCCGGCTCTACAGTGCGCAAGATCACGCGCGGCATGTGGGCGCTCGACCTGCTCACCGACACGATCGTGATCGCGCTGCTGCCGTCGCTGATCGTGCTGCTCGGCACGACGGTGCTGCTGGCCTGGCATTGGCCGGCGATGGGCGCGGTCGTCTTTGCCGGCGCAGTGATTTACTGCGCCGTGACGATGGTGCTGTCGCTGCGCTTCGTCGCGCCGGCGGCGACGCTCGCCAACAGCTGGGACACCAGGCTGGGCGGCGCGCTGGCCGACTCGATCTCGTGCAACCCGGTGGTCAAGGCCTTCGGCGCCGAGGCGCGCGAGGATAGCCGTCTCTCGGGCGTACTGGCGAAATGGGCGGGGCGGACGCGGCGGACCTGGGTGCGCGGAACCTGGTCGGGTACGGCGCAGCAGATCGTGCTGCTTGGCTTACGCGCCTCGGTGATCGGTCTGGTGATCTGGCTCTGGGCCAATGGCCAGGCCACGCCCGGCGACGTCGCCTTCGTGCTGACCAGCTATGCCGTCGTGCATGGCTATCTGCGCGATGTCGGCCAGCACGTCCACAACCTCCAGCGTTCGGTGAACGACATGGAGGAGATGGTGGCGATGCACGCGCTGCCCTTCGGCGTGCCGGATCGTCCGGGTTCGACGGCGATGGACGTGACCGCCGGCGAGATCGCCTTCGAGCGGGTGACCTTCCACTATGGAGGCCACATCGAGCCGCTCTATCGCGACTTCTCGCTGACGATCAAAGCCGGCGAGAAGGTCGGCCTGGTCGGGCGCTCCGGCTCCGGCAAGACGACCTTCGTCAAGCTGGTGCAGCGGCTCTACGACGTCACCGACGGACGCATCGCCATCGACGGGCGCGACATCGCCTCGGCGACGCAGACGTCGCTGCGGGCGCAGATCGCGATCGTGCAGCAGGAGCCGGTGCTGTTCCACCGCTCGTTGGCGGAGAACATCGCCTATGGCCGACCCGGCGCTTCACAGGCGCAGATCGAGCAGGCGGCGCAACTCGCCAATGCGCATGAGTTCATCATGCGCCTGCCGAAGGCTTACGGCACGCTCGTCGGCGAGCGCGGCGTCAAGCTCTCGGGCGGCGAGCGGCAGAGGGTGGCGCTGGCCCGCGCCTTCCTGGCCGACGCGCCGATCCTGATCCTGGACGAGGCGACCTCGAGCCTCGATTCGGAATCGGAGGCGCTGATCCAGGAGGCGATGGAGCGGTTGATGGAAGGCCGCACCACCATCGTCATCGCGCACCGGCTTTCGACGGTGCGCGCCATGGACCGCATCCTGGTCTTCGACCGCGGCGAGGTCGTGGAAGAGGGCCGGCATGAGACGCTGCTGACCCATGACGGCGGCATCTACCGGGCGCTGTTCGAGAAGCAGGTCAGCGAGCTCGCCAAGGGGCTGGCGGTGTAAGCCGCCAGCCCTCCGTCCCTGGACGGATTCCGCTGCGAAAGGCCTGCCGCCCAAGCTCCTCCCTTCCCCCGCGTGGGGAAGGGTAGGGGATGGGGGCGAACGACCGGGCGCAAGGCTGTTCGTCGAAGTCGACCGGTCCTCTTCCCGGCGAATGCGCTCCGACTTTTCGCCCCACCCTTGCCCCTCCCTACAATCCGGTCTGAGCCGACCCGGAGGGGTTGTCGCGGCTGGAGCTTCGTATGCCGGATCGGCGCGACCTGGCCGCAGCGAGAAGTATAGCCCGCGCGCTACTGCACCGATTTCAGATAGTCGGTGGCACTGCGGCAGGCCTCGTCCTTTGTCGGAAAGCTCTGCACATTCTTCTGCGTCTCGTCACGGAAGCGGGCAACGTCGTCGGCATCGGCCGTGCGCAGCAGGCTCTCCGTCGTCGTGAGCAACATGGGCGCCAGTTCGCCGGCATAGCGCGTCTCGCATTCCGCTGTGACCCAGTTCGTCATGACCGCGATCCGAAGCAGGCGAACCACATCCTCCGTGGTCAGCTTCGGCGCCTGTGCCTGTGCCGGCGGCATGGCGGCGTGGAGCATCATCGCGGCGAGGCCGCAGGCCCGGAAAAGGATGTCACGCGGTTTCATCGCTCGCTCCTGTCGCGGGAGATGGGCGCCGCCGGCGCGGCTGCCCGTGGACGCACGCCGGCGATGGGGCCGGCGGGCAGGGGCTCGCCCGGCTCCTGAGGCGACGGCTTGCCCTCTTGCATCGGCTTGCTCAGAAAGCGATTCATCCCGGCGAGGTAAGTCTCCGGCAGGCCCCAGCTTCTGGCGCTGGTGATGATGCTCTCAAGATAGCCGGGGCGCGGCCGGCCGCCCTCGCCGCTGCGCCCGACATAGATCAGCGCCCGCCTGGCGCCGCCCTCGACGATGACCGGCTGGCTGATCTTGACATAAAGGCCGCTGGCGAGCTCCTCGAACTTGTCGAGCGTGCGGATATCGCCGAGCGCGCAGTCCCAGAGCACGCCATGGACGCTCTCGCGCGGGTCGCGGACCACCGAGGCATAGCCGTCGGTGGTGACGATGAAGCGGTGGCGCGGCAAACGGGCGAGCCCGAGCGCCTTCGAGCGCGGGCAGCGCTGCGCCATGCCGGCGACGTCCATGTTCAGGCCGTAGGCGAAGTAGAGGGGCATTGGTGCGCGTCGATCTACCGGAGTGGGGCTTCCTTCTCCCCTCGGGGGAGAAGGTGTCTGCGAAGCAGACGGATGAGGGTGGTGCGACTAGGTGAGGCGATCATCGGCTGATGCGTCCTTCCCTCATCCGACCCGGCTCCGCCGGGCCACCTTCTCCCCCAAGGGGAGAAGGAGTCGAGTCCGCCCTTCACCTCGTCTTGTTGAACAATTCCCGCCCGATCAGCATCCGCCTGATCTCGCTGGTGCCAGCGCCGATCTCGTAGAGCTTGGCGTCCCTGAGGAGCCGCCCGGTCGGGTAGTCGTTGATGTAGCCGTTGCCGCCGAGCAGCTGGATCGCGTCTAGCGCCAATTGCGTTGCCTTCTCGGCCGCGATCAGGATGGCGCCGGCGGCGTCCTCGCGGGTGGTCTCGGCGCGGTCGCAGGCCTTGGCGACGGCGTAGACATAGGCCTTGCACGAGTTCATCGCGACATACATGTCGGCGACCTTGCCCTGGACGAGCTGGAACTCGCCGATCGACTGGCCGAACTGCTTGCGCTCGTGGATATAGGGCAGGACGATGTCCATCGCCGCCTGCATGATGCCGAGCGGGCCGGCCGAGAGCACGACGCGCTCATAGTCGAGCCCGCTCATCAGCACGTTGACCCCGCGGCCGACCGAACCGAGCACGTTCTCCTCGGGCACCTCGCAATCCTCGAAGACGAGCTCGCAGGTGTCGGAGCCGCGCATGCCGAGCTTGTCGAGCTTCTGATGGGTCGAGAAGCCCTTCATCCCCTTCTCGATCAGGAAGGCGCTGATGCCGCGCGTGCCGGCCTCGGGATCGGTCTTGGCGTAGACCACCAATGTCTCGGCGATCGGGCCGTTGGTGATCCACATCTTGTTGCCGGTCAGGACATAGCGGTCGCCCTTCCTGACCGCCTTGGTCTTCATCGAGACGACGTCGGAGCCCGAGCCCGGCTCGGACATGGCGAGCGCGCCGACATGCTCGCCGGAGATCAGCTTGGGCAGGTACTTCTGCTTCTGCGCCTCGTTGCCGTTGCGGGCGATCTGGTTGACGCAGAGATTGGAATGGGCGCCGTAGCTGAGGCCGACCGAGGCCGAGGCGCGGCTGACTTCCTCGATCGCGACGCAGTGCTCGAGATAGCCGAGACCGGCGCCGCCATATTCCTCAGGGACGGTGATGCCGTGCAGGCCGAGCGCGCCCATTTCCGGCCAGAGATCGCGCGGGAACTGGTTGGTCTTGTCGATCTCCTCGGCGCGCGGGGCGATCTTTTCCTGCGCGAAGGCGTGGACGGTGTCGCGGATCGCGTCGGCGGTCTCGCCGAGGTCGAAATTGAAGGGGCGGGGCGCGTTGGCGAGCATGATGTCCTCCCGGCTCGGATGAGGCCTTTGCCCGGTTATAGCGCGGTTGGCCCTCAAGTCAGCGGGCATGCGGCGACAGATGGCTCTGCGCCGATGCCCAGGCCTCTCCAGAAGGCGCGCGGCAAATTCGCCACACCCCATCGATTTGGCGGAATGTGAACGGCCGTTCATTGTCTCGCGCGTGCGACGGCGTAAGCGTGCTGCCACGGTAGGGGATGAATGTTGGTGTCGGAGACGATCGATCCGAAGCTTGCGGCGAGCAGGCAGGTCCGGCCTTTGCCGGGGGTGACGTCGCCCGTCGTCTCCTCGCGCGCGCTCATGCTGGCGGCCGGGCTCGCATTGCTGGCCGGCGCGCCCGTCGCTCTCGCCCAGTCGGTGACGGGAACGGGTCAGGTCATCCCGGCTGTGCCGCCGCCGCCGCTCACGGCCTGGAATCTTGGCGGGTCGAATCTCTTGGTCGGCAATACCGGTACCGGCACGCTGACCATCGCGGATGGCGGCACGGTCTCGAACGCCACGGGCTCTGTCGGCAGAAACTTCGGCGGCACCGGCACGGTGACGGTGACCGGCGCCGGCTCGAGCTGGAGCAACAGCGGCGACCTCTATGTCGGCTTCATCGGCACCGGCACGCTGACCATCGAAAATGGCGGCAGCGTCAGCAACACGTTCATTGGTATTGTCGGTTTTTTTGGCGGCAGCATTGGCACGGCGACGGTGACGGGCGCCGGCTCGAGCTGGAGCAATGTCGGCGCGCTCTCTGTCGGTCATAGCGGCACCGGCACGCTGACCGTCGCGGCAGGCGGCACGGTCTCGAACACCGCGGGCCATGTCGGCCTCCTCTCCGGCGGCACCGGCGCGGTGACGGTGACGGGCGCCGGCTCGAGCTGGAGCAATGGCGGCCAGCTGACCGTCGGCAATTCCGGCACCGGCACGCTGAGGATCGAGAACGGCGGCGCGGTTTCGAACACCACTGGTTTTGTCGGCGAAAACTCCGGCAGCACCGGCGCGGTGACGGTGACGGGCGCCGGCTCGAGCTGGAGCAATGGCGGCCAGCTGACCGTCGGCAATTCCGGCACCGGCACGCTGAGGATCGAGAACGGCGGCGCGGTTTCGAACACCACTGGTTTTGTCGGCGAAAACTCCGGCAGCACCGGCGCGGTGACGGTGACGGGCGCCGGCTCGAGCTGGAGCAATGGCGGCCAGCTGACCGTCGGCAATTCCGGCACCGGCACGCTGAGGATCGAGAACGGCGGCGCGGTTTCGAACACCACTGGTTTTGTCGGCGAAAACTCCGGCGGCATTGGCACGGTGACGGTCACGGGCGCCGGCTCGAGCTGGAGCAACAGCGGTGTGCTCCGCGTCGGCGACGCCGGCACCGGCACGCTGACCGTCGCGGCAGGCGGCAAGACCAGCGCGACGACGACGACCCTGGCGCGCTTGGTCGGCTCCAGCGGCACGCTGAACCTGCTCGGTGACGCCACGAGCGGGCGCGGCGTGCTCGAGACCGCGCAGGTGATCAAGGGCGCCGGCACGGCGACGCTCAATCTCAATGGCGGCATCCTGCGCGCCACTGCCACTCAATCCGACTACCTCTCCGGCTTCGCTGCGCTGACCCTCGGCGCCAACGGCGTCTTTTTCGACAGCAACGGCTTCGCCGTCGGCGTCACGACCAGCTTCGACGGCTCGGGCGGCCTGACCAAGCAGGGCGCCGGCACGCTGACGCTGACCAATACGCAGAGCTATTCGGGCGCGACCACTGTCTCGGGCGGGACCTTGCGGGCCGGGCGGGCGGGCTCGTTCTCGGCGGCGTCGGCCTTCACCGTGGCGAGCGGCGCGACGCTCGATCTTGCCGGCTTCAGCCAGAACATCGGCTCGCTCGCCGGCGCCGGCACGATCACGCTCGGCGCGGGCACGCTGACGGCGGGCGCGAACAACAGCTCGACGAGCTTCTCCGGCAAGATCACCGGCACGGGCGGCCTCACCAAGACCGGCACCGGCACGCTCACCCTGACCGGGACCAACACCTACACTGGTTCGACCAAGGTCACGGGCGGCAAGCTGGTCGTGAACGGCTCGCTGGCGAGCAGCATCACGCTCGACGGCGGTTCGCTGGGCGGCTCGGGTACCATCGGCGGAGTGACGGCCGGTGCCGGCGCCACCATTGCACCCGGCAACTCGATCGGGACGCTCAACGTCTCCGGCAATGTCTCGTTCGCGAGTGGCTCGATCTATCAGGTCGAGATCAACGCAGCCGGCCAGAGCGACAGGATCGTCGCCTCCGGGATTGCGACGCTGTCGGGCGGCACAGTCGCGGTGCTGGCGGAGGCCGGCAACTACGCCGCGGCGACGAACTACACCATCTTGACCGCCGCGGGCGGGGTCGGCGGCCGCTTCGCCGCGGTCACCTCGAACCTTGCCTTCCTGACGCCTTCGCTCGGCTATGACAACCAGAACGTCACGCTGACCATGACGCGCAACGATACCGGCTTCGGCCCGGGCGATGGCGGCGATACGTCCGGTGGCGGGAGCTCGGGCGGCGGCGGCGGCACGTCCGGCGGCGGAACCTCGGGCGGTGGCGGCACCTCCGGTGGTGGGAGCTCGGGCGGTGGCGGAACCTCGGGCGGGTCGCAGCGCCCCTATGTCGCCGCCACGCGCAACCAGGGCTTCATCGCCAACGCGGCCGAGCGTCTGGGTGTCGGCAATCCGGTCTACGACACGCTGCTCTCGGGCACGGCGGCGGAGGCCCGCGCCGGTTTCGACCTGCTCTCGGGCGAGGCGCATGCCCAGGCCGTCAGCGTCATGATCGACGAGAGCCGGCTGGTGCGCGAGACCATCCTGTCGCGCCTGCGCGGGCCGCTGCTGACGGCGCCGGGCCAGCAGGTCGCGGCGAGCTTTTCCGCCGATCTGCCCGGCCGCAAAAGCGCGGTGCTGATGACCGCGCCAGTCCCGCAGCCACGCTATGCCCTCTGGGGCGAGGCCTTTGGCAGCGCCGGCAACAGCGATGCCGATGGCAATGCCGCGAGCCTGTCGCGCCGCAGCGGTGGCGCGCTGCTCGGGGCCGACCTGATGCTCTATGACAACCCCGGCTCGTCGCTGCGGGTCGGCGTCGCCGGCGGCTACAGCCAGTCGCGCTTCGATCTCGACGCACGGCGCTCCACCGGCAAGCTCGAGAGCGGCCATGCCGCGCTCTATGCCGGAGCCCGCTTCGGCAACCTGCGGCTGGATGCCGGTGCGGCTTACAGCTGGTCCGAGACCGACATCCGCCGCCAGGTTGCGATCCGCGGTTTCGGCGATGCCTTGCGCCTGCAGCGTCCGGGCGCGGTGGCGCAAGCCTTCGCCGAGCTCGGCTATGGCTTCGCCTTCAATGGCTTTGCGCTCGAACCCTTCGCCCAGCTCGCCCTGATCCGGGTCTCGACAGAGGCCGGCACCGAGCAGGGCGGCGCTGCGGCACTGCGCGTCCTCTCCAGCGACCAGACGCTTGGCTTCAGCACGCTCGGCCTGCGCGCCGAGGCGCAGGTCGGAGCAATGCCGCTGTTCGCGCGTGCCATGCTCGGCTGGCGTCACGGCTTTGGCGAGCTCACGCCGCAGGCGAGCACCGCCTTCGCGGTCGGCACCACCCCGGCCCGCGTGTTCGCGGCCCAGATCGACCGCGAGGCGCTCGTCGCCGAAGCCGGCCTCGACTGGCGCATCTCATCCGCCACCGCGCTCGGCCTGACCTACTCGGCAGCAGTGGGCGAACGCTCACGCGACCACGCCCTCAAGGGCAGGGTCGAAATGCGGTTCTGAAGAGGGCGGCTGGCGGGCGGGGTTGCCCCTACCGCCCGATCACCCCGCGCCGGCGCAGCAGGAACAGGGTCAGCATCGAGGCGGCAAGGCAGGCGACGGCGACCAGCCCGGCGCCGAAATCCCATTCCACCCAGGGCAGCCCTTTCACATTGATGCCGAACAGGCCGGTGATGAAGGTCGCCGGCAGGAACAGCGCCGTCAGGATCGAGAGCGTATAGAGCTGCCGGTTGGTCTGGTTGGCCGAGCGCACCGCGATCTCGTCCTGGAGCAGGCGGGCGCGGTCCTGCACCGACTGGATGTCCTGGCGCAGCGTGTCGACCCGCAGCAGCAGCCGGAGCGCGCTCGCCCGCACCGTTTCCGGGGCCGAGCGTCCCGAGGGCGTCTCGGCGAAGCGCCGGAACAGCAGGTGCAGGCCGGCGAGCTGGCGATGCAGTTGCACGGCGGAGCGGCGGACGGCGCCGACGCGCTGCGGGCCATCCTCCAGCCTGTCGAGCAGGATCTGGTCCTCGATGCTGTCGATCTCGTCTGAAAGCCTGACGACCGCGTCGGTGACGTCGTCGATCAGGTATTCGATGATGTGCTCGAAGAGCTCGGCCGGGGAGGCGATCTGCTCGCCGGCATTCAGCGCCTCGACCGCCTTGCGGATCGATTGCAGCGCTTCGCGCCGGCCGGTCAGCAGGAAGCGCTCGCCGACCGCCCAGGCGAGCGTCCCGACATTGTCGGTGCGGTCGACGATGTCGCGGGTCAGGTCATGGGCGATGCCCCAGACCAGGCTGGCGGAATGGTCGAGCCGCTGATGCGTCTCGCGGGAGAGCAGGAGCTCGCGCGCCGCCGGCGGCAGCTCCTTGCGCTCGTCGATCCAAGCCTGGGCCCTGGTGTGGACGAGGTCGAGATGCAGCCAGACGAAACCTGCTTCCGGCGCAAGCGTCGGCAGTTCGTCGCGCGGCATGAGCGCGGGCGCGCCGTTCGCATCGAAGCGATAGGCCCAGACGATGCCCGTCTGCGATTGGAGATCCCGCAGCATCGACGCTTCGTATCCGTTTGATGTGGCAGTTGCCCGCATCAGCACCCGTCAGATGACGGTTTTGCGACGAGCGCCTAATCCCGGGCCAGCGAGCCCGTCGTTGCGACGTCAGCTCGCGCTGAGCGCGGAATCTTGCCGGGCGGTGCGAATTTCAGCGGCGTGTTGCCGGCGGCCTTCGGCGTCCTCAGCCCTGCCGGGGTGGCGGGTGGCTTGGGTGTGGTTGCGACCTTGGGCTCGTCGCCGCGCCATTTGCGGGCGCCGATGTCGAAGCGGCCCTCGCGCCAGGCGGCGAATTCGCGTTCCGTGCCGAAGAAGGCGTTGCGGTCGACGTCGCCGGTGATGCCGGGCACGCGACCCGTCGTGGTGAACTGCCAGAACTCCCACTGCTTGCGCTCATAGCGGTGCTTGAGCGGGGCGGCGGTCGAGCGCAGCCAGTAGGGGTGGTCGTTGAACTCGCCTTCGAGCACGTCCTCGTGGAAGGTGATGTCGGTGTAGATGATCGGCTTCTTGCCGGTGTGTTCCTGCAAGCCCCTGAGCATCTCACGGATCTTGGCGAGCGCCTTCTCGCGCGGAATCTTTTTGCCGCACTTCTCGGACTCGCCGTTCCATTCGACGTCGAGGACCGGGGGCAGGGCGTCCGGATCGCGCGGGATGTGGCGCTTGAACCAGCGCACCTGGTCCTTGGCCGGGCGGCACCAGTAGACGAAATGATAGGCGCTGCGCGGCACGCCGGCCGCCTTCGCTTCAGCCCAGTTGCGCCGGAAGCTCGGGTCGAGATGGTCGCCGCCCTCGGTCGCCTTGATGAAGGCGAAGCGGGTGCCGGCGTCCTTGACCCTGGCCCAGTCGATCTCGCCCTGCCAGCGCGAGATGTCGATGCCCTGGATCGAGCGCTGGCGCGCATCGCGTACCCCGGCATGGGGGGAGGCGTCGCCCTTCTTCGGGTAGAGCGCCAGCGCGGGCCCGGCGCAGAGCAGGCCGAGAACGGCCGCGGCAAACGCCTGCAACGGCAAAGCTGTGGCCGGCCGCGCTTCTGGACTGGTCTCAGCGCGCCGCGCCATGCTTGTCTCCCGTTCGCGAGGCAGGATAGGCGGCGGCCGGGTTAAGAGGTGGTTAGCATTCGAGTGGCCGGCTTCAGGCTTGGTTAACCGGCGGGAGGCTGGCGATGGACGATTCCGGTGGCGAGGGAAAAGACAGGGGCAGCCGGGTCCTGGCCTATGGCGTCCATGTGCTGACGGCGCTCGGCGCCGCGCTCGGATTGCTCGCGCTGCAGGCGGTTTTCGCCGGCGATCTGGCGCAGGCCTTCGCCTGGCTGGGCGTGGCGCTGGTTGTGGATGCGGTCGACGGGCCGCTGGCGCGGCGCTTTGCGGTCAAGAGCTACGCGAAGCGCTATGACGGCGCTCAGCTCGATCTCGTCGTCGACTTCGTCACCTATGTTTTCGTGCCGGCGGCGATGCTGCTGCGGCCGGAGGTGATGGCGCAGCCCTATGGGGTGATCGCCGGCCTCATCGTGACGCTGACGAGTGCGCTCTATTTCGCCGATACCGGCATGAAGACCGACGACTGGTGGTTCCGGGGCTTCCCGGCGGTCTGGAACATCGTCGTGTTCTATATTGTCGCCTTCGTGCCGCCGGCCTGGCTGGCGCTCGCTGTCATCCTGATCGCGACGGCGCTGATGTTCCTGCCGGTCGTGTTCGTGCACCCGGTGCGCGTGCGGCGCTGGCGCCGCCTCACCATGGCGATGCTGGCGCTATGGGCAGCCGCCGCGGCGGCGGCGCTCTGGCAGGGGATGGCGCCGGACGCCTGGAGCAAGGCCGGGCTGGCGCTGGCGGCCTGCTATTTTGTCGGGCTCGGCCTGGCGCGCGCCAGAGCGCAGCGCGGATAGGCGCTACTCGGATTCCGGTGCGGTCTCGTCGTCGACGACCTGGCCGATTGGCGCCGGCTGGAAGGCGGCGGCAGCGACGGGCCTGCTCGCGCCCGGCATTGTCGCCACCGGCGTATGCTCCGGGCCGGGGCTCGGTTGCGGCGGCACGCGGCGCTCGCGCGTCCAGGTGCGGGTGCCGATGTCGAAGCGGCCCTCGCGCCAGCCGGTGAACTCGCCCTCATTGCCATAGAAGGCGTTGCGGTCGACATCGCCCCTGATGCCGGGGATACGGCCGGTGGTGGTGAACTGCCAGAAGGCCCAGGGCCGGTTCTCGTAGCGCGTCTCGGGCTTCGCCGCGGTCGAGCGGATCCAGTAGGCGTAGTCGTTGAACTCGCCCTCCAGAATGTCCTTGTGGAAGGTGATGTCGGTGTAGATCACCGGCTTCTTGCCGGTGAGCTGCTCGAGCTCGGTCAGCATCAGCCGGATCTTCTCCAGCGCCAGCGAGCGCTCGACCTTCTTAGGGCAGGTCTTGGAGTGACCGTTCCATTCGAGATCGAGCACCGGCGGCAGCGCGTCGGGATCGTTCGGGATCTGCTGCTTGAACCAGATCGCCTGCTCGTGGGCCGGGCGGCACCAATAGACGAAATGATAGGCGCCGCGCGGCACGCCGGCGCGGCGGGCGCCTTCCCAGTTCCTTTGGAAGGCCGGGTCGACATGGTCGCCGCCCTCGGTCGCCTTGATGTAGACGAAGCGGGTGCCGGCGGCCTTGACCGAGGCCCAGTCGATCTCACCCTGCCAGCGCGAAATGTCGATGCCCTGGATCGGGTATTGCTTGGCAGCCTCGACGCCGGGATGCGGGCGCGCATCGCCCTTGGACGGGTAGTTGTCCAAGCCGACGCAGCCGCCCAAAGCCGTCAGGGCGGCAAGCAGCGCGAAAGGGGCGAGGGAAAGGGTTTTCATGCGGCGGGCGGTCATTTCCCGGACAATTAAGGAGAAAGCTTGACGCCCGGTTTACGTTACCGGTTTTTCCGCGGATGTCAGGTCAGACGCAGCAGCAATGTCGCGATGCCGAGGAAGGAGAAGAAGCCGACCACGTCGGTGATGGTGGTGACGAAGGTACCGGACGCGATCGCCGGGTCGATACCGGCCTTGTCGAGTGCCAGCGGCACGGCGACGCCGGCGAGCGCCGCGATGATCAGGGTCGCGACCATGGCGAGGCCGATGACGACGCCGAGCATGGGATTGCCGAACCAGAAACCGGCGACCACGGCGGTGATGAGCGCGAAGGCGACGCCGTTGAGCACGCCGACGATCATCTCGCGCCTAAAGAAGCGCCCCATGTTCCAGCCGCCGAGTTCGCCGGTGCCGAGCGCACGGACCGCCACCGTCATCGTCTGGGTCGCGGCATTGCCGCCCTGGCTGGCGACGATCGGCGCGAGCACGGCGAGCGCAACGAGCTTGCCGAGCTGTTCCTCGAACATCGCCATCACGGAGGCGCTGACGAAGGCGGCGATCAAACTGATGAAGCGCCAGCGGAAGCGGCCGAGCGCGACCTGGCGCACCGAGTCGGAAATCTCTTCCTCCGCGTCGACGCCGGCGAGCTGCTTGACGTCGTCGTCACCGGCCTCCTCGATCACGTCGACGATGTCGTCGATGGTCATGACGCCGACCAGGCGGCCGGCCGCATCGATCACGGGGGCCGCGACGAGATTGTAGCGCTGGAACATGCGCGCCACATCCTCGACGTCGTCGGTCGCCTGCACGACGCGGCGATCGTCCTCGACGAGATCGGCGACGCTGACCGGACGCTTGCTGCGCAGCAGCTGGTCTAGCCTGACGGTGCCGACGAAGTGGTGGCTTGGGTCGGCGACAAAGATCTCAAAGAAGCGCTCGGGCAGATCTTGCGTCTCGCGCAGGAAGTCGATGGTGTGGCCGACGGTCCAGAACGGCGGCACCGCGATCACCTCGGGCTGCATGCGTCGGCCGGCCGAGCCTTCGGGATAATCGAGGCCCTGCTGCAGCACCGTCCGCTCGGCCGGTGTCAGCTTGTCCAGGATCTCGCGCTTGTCGGCCTCGTCGAGGTCTTCGAGGATATAGACCGCGTCGTCGGTATCGAGATCGCGCACGCCCTCGGCGACGGTCTCAGGCGAGAGCTCCTCGAGAATCTCCTCGCGGACGGCATCGTCGACCTCGGTCAGCGCGGTGAAGTCGAAATCGCCGCCGAGCAGGGAGATCAGCTTCGGCCGCTCCTCGGCGTCGAGCGCCTCGATCAGATCGCCGAGATCGGCCTCGTGCAGTTCGGCAACGAGCTTGCGCAAGGTGGTGACGTCGGAGAGCAGGACGGCTTGCGAGACCTGTTCGACGAATCCGGCGTCGATTGCGCCGTCCTCGTCACGGATCTGCCGCTCCAGCGTCTCGTCCGGAGCGTGCTCGGCTTCCACCATGAGTCGCTCCGCGATTCGAGGAGAGGGGATTGGGGGCAGGAGAGTCGCGCCGGAGCGCGTCAGCGCCCTTGTGTCAGCGCTGTCGTTACAAGGCAACGCGCGGAGAGCGAATTCGATGCAATCGCAACGAAAAACGGCGACCCTTGCGGATCGCCGTTTCCTGGGCTTTCGCCCTAAACTGGTGCGGTCAAGAGGACTCGAACCTCCACGGGTCTCCCCGCTACCACCTCAAGGTAGTGCGTCTACCAATTCCGCCATGACCGCAGCGGCTCTTAAGGTCACTGCGCGATGGCCGTGAACTCCGGAGCGGCGCGGGTCTAGCAAATCAGGTTCCCGGCTACAAGAGCTGCGATCAGGAAAAACGTAACGGCTGTGGGAAGGGAGGCTCAAGCCGCGTCGGCGACGGTTTCGAGCGAGTAGACGGTCGGCCGCTTCAGCATCTCGGTGATCTCGACCGAGATTCTCGTTCCGGCGACGACGACATGGCCCTTGGCGAAGGGATGGTTGTTGGCGAGGATCTGGACCTCGTCGTTCTCGGTCGCGTTGAGCTCGATGATCGCGCCACGGCCCATGCGCAGCAATTTGTAGATCGGCATCTGCGCCGAGCCGAGCACCACCGTCAGCTCTACCGCGACGTGATCGAGATCAGCCTTCAAAACCCGCCTCCGCAGACCTACTTCAAAATGATTCCACGAACTTGCCAGCGACGCGGAAACCGGCGCATGAGCAGCGGCGAAGCGATCGGACGCCGCACCGGTTGCCAAGAGTTGAACAAACTAGGTTAAGCCATAGTGAAGACGCGCGAGGCGCTGTCGGTCTCGTTCCTGCCGGAGGCGGGTTCAGAGCCGGTCGAATGGGTGATCGCCGACGCGCCGGTCGGCTATGAAGCGGCCGTCGCCGAGATGGAAGCGCGCGCCGCACTGATCGCGGACGGCGTTGCGCGCGAGCGGGTTTGGCTGGTCGAACACCCGGCGCTCTATACCGCCGGCACCTCGGCCAAGGACGGGGACCTGCTGACGCCGGAGCGTTTTCCGGTGCACCGGACCGGGCGGGGCGGGCAGTTCACCTATCATGGCCCCGGCCAGCGCGTGGCTTACGTGATGCTCGACCTGAAACGGCGGGAGCCGGATCTGCGCCGTTTCGTCTCCGCGCTGGAGGCCTGGCTGATCGGCACGCTCGCCGCCTTCAACATCCGTGGCGAGCGGCGCGAGGAGCGCGTCGGTGTCTGGGTGCGTCGCCCCGAGAAAGGGACGGATGCCGAGGACAAGATCGCCGCGCTGGGCATTCGCGTCCGGCGCTGGGTCTCGTTCCACGGCATCTCGCTCAATGTCGAGCCGGAGCTGGCGCATTTCGACGGCATCGTGCCCTGCGGCGTCTCCGACCAGGGCGTGACCTCGCTGGTCGATCTCGGTTTGCCGGTGGCCATGCCGGAGGTCGACAGCGCGCTAAGGGCGCAGTTCGAGCAGATTTTCGGTCCGACGGTCGCGGTTTCCTGAGGTTTACCTTTCGTTGACCATCCGCCGGGATGCTTGCCCCGTGACATCAACCACGGGGACGATGATGACGAGGATCATCTTCGCGGGCTGCCTGGCGGCCCTGCTTTCAGCCTGTTCGACCACCGAGGAACGCATTGCTGGCGCTGCGGCTGGTGCCGGCACGGGCGCGATCATCGGCGGGCCGATCGGCGCCGTCGCGGGCGGGGCGGTCGGCGCATTCGCCGCTCCGACCGTAACGGGGTCGGTCAAGCGGATGCGCGAATAGCGCTGCGTCGTTTCGCGCACGGCGCATCTGCGCGCCGTCGCCTGTTTGCCTTTTGGGCGCGGCGCGCCATAACCGGGCGAGAATTATCGCAAGGGAGCGCGCCGTGGCGGTCATCGAGAGCAAGGTCGATCTGAATTCGGCCGAGGCGCGCGCCAACACGCAAGCCTGGAGCGTGCTGCGCGAGCAATTGACGGAGCGGCGCGCCACCGCCGCGCTTGGCGGCAACGCCCGCTCGCGCGAGCGCCACACGGCGCGCGGCAAGCTGCTGCCGCGTGAACGCGTGCTGCGCCTGCTCGATCCCGGCTCGGCCTTCCTCGAGATCGGCTCGCTCGCCGCCTTCGACATGTACGACAAGGACGTGCACGGCGCCGGCATGATCGCCGGCATCGGCCGCGTCGCCGGGCGCGAGGTGATGGTCGTCTGCAACGACGCCACCATCAAGGGCGGCACCTATTACCCGATGACGGTGAAGAAGCACCTTCGCGCCCAGGAGATCGCGCGCGAGAACAATCTGCCCTGCATCTACCTGGTCGATTCGGGCGGTGCGAACCTGCCGCACCAGACCGAGGTCTTCCCCGACCGCGAGCATTTCGGCCGGATCTTCTACAATCAGGCGACACTGTCGGGCCTCGGCATTCCGCAGGTCGCGGTGGTGATGGGCTCCTGCACCGCCGGCGGCGCCTATGTGCCGGCGATGTCGGACGAGACGGTGATCGTCCGCAACCAGGGCACTATTTTTCTGGGCGGCCCGCCGCTGGTGAAGGCCGCGACCGGCGAGGTCGTCTCGGCCGAAGACCTTGGCGGTGCCGACGTCCATGCCAGGCTCTCGGGCGTCGCCGATCATTATGCCGGCGACGACACCCATGCGCTCGCGATCGCGCGGCGGATCGCCAGCAATTTCAACAGCGTCAAGCGGCCGGACATCGACATCGCCGAGGCGGTCGAGCCGCTCTATGGCGCCGACGAGCTCGAGTCGGTGGTGCCGACCGACCTGAAGAAGCAGTACGATGCCCGCGAGGTCATCGCCCGGCTGGTGGACGGCTCGGAGCTCGACGAGTTCAAGCCGCTCTACGGCTCGACCCTGGTCACCGGCTTCGCCCGTATCCACGGCATCCCGGTCGGCATCCTGGCCAATAACGGCATCCTGTTCTCGGAGAGCGCGCTCAAGGGCGCGCATTTCATCGAGCTCTGCTGCCAGCGCCGCATCCCGCTGCTGTTCCTGCAGAACATCACCGGCTTCATGGTCGGGCGCGAGGCCGAGACGCGCGGCATCGCCAAGGACGGCGCCAAGCTGGTGACGGCGGTCGCCTCGGCGCGGGTGCCGAAGATCACCGTGCTGGTCGGCGGCTCGTTCGGCGCCGGCAATTACGGTATGTGCGGGCGCGCCTACTCGCCGCGCTTCCTGTTCGCCTGGCCGAACTCGAAGGTCTCGGTGATGGGCGCCGAGCAGGCGGCGAGTGTGCTCGCGACCGTGCGCGGCGACAATCTCGAAGCCGAGGGCAAGCCCTGGACGGCCGAGGACGCCGAAGCCTTCAAGGCGCCGATCCGCGACAAGATCGAGGCCGAGGGCTCGCCCTATTACGCCACCGCCCGGCTCTGGGACGACGGCATCATCCTGCCCTCGGAGACCCGCCGCGTGCTGGCGCTCGCCTTCTCCGCCTGCCTCAACGCCGAGGTGCCGGAGACGCGGTTCGGCGTGTTCAGGATGTGAGAGCGCGGCGGGCGGCCGCCGCGCTCTTCGTCAATTCTTGGTCAGCCCGAGCTCCTTCAGCACGCCGTTGCCGCGCTCGGTGAAGGCCTTCACATAGGCGGCGAATTCCTCCGGCTTGTCCCAGACCGGGGTGATGCCGCGATCGGCCATGCCCTTGCGGACATCCTCGCGCTGCATGGTGCGCTGGGCGGCGTCGAACAGGATCTTGCGGCGGTCGGCCGGCACGCCCTTGGGCGCGGCGAGCGCGAACCAGTTCTGATAGGTCCAGTCGAGCCCGGCCTCCTTGGCGCTCGGCACGTCCGGGAAGTTCGGGTGGCGCTCCTCGGTCATCAGCAGGATGGTGCGCACGCGGCCCGCTTCCAGCATGGCCTTGGCTTCGATCGGCGAGCCGGTGAAGACCTGGAGGCCGCCGGCGACGAGATCCTGCAAAGCAGGGGCGCCGCCATTGCTCGGCACCCAGCGCACGGCGTCGGGCGCGATGCCGGCTGCCTTCAGAATGCCGCCCGAGGCGATATGCCAGGAGCCGCCGACGCCGGTGCCGGACGCCATGATCGACCCCTTCGGACTCTCCTTGACCGCCCTGAGATAATCGGCCGCGGTCTTCCACGGGCTGTCGGCCTTGACGGTGATCCCAGCCGGGATCAGCGATACCCGCGAGAACATGTCGATCGAGTCAGGCGTGAGATCGCCGAGGCCGAGCGACTTGAAGAAGGAGATCTCCGGGCTGACGCCGCCGATGGTGTAGCCGTCCGCCGTGGCGGTCGAGATCGCAGTATGGCCGGTGATCCCGCCGCCGCCGGTGCGGTTGACGACGTTGACCGGCTGCTTCAGCTCGGCCTCCAGCCCATTGGCGAAGATGCGCATCACCGAATCCATGCCGCCGCCGGCCGCCCAGGGCACGATCAATTGCACCGGCCGATCCGGAAAGGCGAAGGCCGGCATTGCGCCGGCCGTGAGCGCAGCCAGAGCCAGCGCGAGCTTGCGGAACCCCTTCATCATAATCCTCCCATGCTTGTCGCTTGTTCTTGCATGCAAGGAGTAGAGCGCTCTCGGGCGAGCGGCAAGAGTGTATGCGGAATTTTGTATGCAGGATATCGCGGCGCGGATCTGCATGGCGGTGGTCGTCTTGCGGCGATGGCGATGCAGAAGCCGCTCGGCGGGTGAAGTACCTGGCCGACGGTCGTCCGATCAGAGCGGAACCGTCGTCGTCTCTTTCGCGGTCTTGTTGACGACCATGGTGTAGTAGCGCGTCACGTTGCTGCCTTCGCCGAACAGGAGCTCGCAGAGCGCCGTCACCTCGTCCATGTCGGCGACGCGCAGCATCAGGATCACGTCGGTCTGGCCGGTGACGCCATAGGCCTGGACGACAGCGGGCTGTCGCGCCGCCAGCTCCAGGAACTGCCGCCGGCTCGGCTCGTCATGCCGGGCGAGCTCGACGGTGATGATCACCTTGAGGCCCTTGCCGGTCCTAGCGGGATCGAGGATCGCGACGGTGCGCAGGATCAGCCCGGCCGCTTCCAGCCGGCGGATCCGCCGCAGGCAGCTCGACGGCGCAAGGCCCACTTCCTCGGCCAGCTGCGCGTTGGTGCGCGAGGCGTCGGCCTGGAGCAGGTTCAGGAGCTTTCTGTCGATGCGATCCATCGCGGCCATTCCTTCGCCTGTCGTGCAATAAAATTGCACGAAGTCGACGATTTTGACCACCGCCGCGCATGCATCGGCGCTAGTTTCCCAGCGTCAATCGAGGACCACCGCCGATGCCGCTGCAAACCCAGTTTTACCGCAAGACACTGGAGACGCTGGCCGTCTACCGCGAGCTGGTGGTGATCATGGTTCCGATCGCCGTGGGGACGCAGGCTTTGACCGAGCTCGGTGTGATCAAGGCAGTCGCGCCCTGGCTCGCGCCGGCGATGGGGCTGTTCGGCTTGCCGCCGGAGCTGGCGCTGGCCTGGCTGACGGGGTTGCTGGTCGGGATGTGGGGCGCCGTGGTCGTCCTGTTCACGCTCGTGCCGATGACGGCGCTCAGCACCGCCGACATGACCGTGTTCTCCAGCCTGCTCCTGATGGCGCATGCCATTCCGGTCGAGCAGCGCATCGTCGCCAGGGCCGGGCCGAGTTTCTGGACGACCTCGATCTTACGCATCGCCGGGGCGATGGCCTTCGCCGCGCTGCTGCACCAGCTCTTTTCGGCGACGGGCTGGCTGTCGCAACCGATCGCCCCGGTCTGGAAGCCCATGGCGGGCGAGGGCGGCTGGATCGGCTTCGCCTATGGCACCGCCAAGACGCTGGTCGTGATGCTCGGGGTCCTGCTCGCCCTGTCCTGGGCGATGGAACTGCTCAGGGCCGCCGGCATTCTCGACGTGCTCTACAAGGCGCTCGCCCCGCTGTTCCGGCTGGTCGGCCTGCGCCAGGAGGCGTTGCCCTTCACCACTGTCGGCCTGCTGCTCGGCATTTCCTATGGCAGCGGATTGATGCTGGCGGAGGTACGCCGGCAGCCGATCGAACCGCGCCAGGTCTTCCTCGCCAGCGTCTTCATGGGCTTCGCCCACAGCCTGATCGAGGACACATTGGTCGTAGTCGCATTGGGCGCCGACCTGACCAGCGTGCTGTTCGGGCGGCTGCTCTTTGCGATCGTCGCGACGGCGGCCGTCGCCTTTGTCCTTGAGCGGTTTTCGGGTGCGCCGATGGCGCAGGGTAACTCCGCGAGCCGGTCCTAGTTGCGTCAGGTAAGCTGGTCACCTCCTGCTCAGCCGTTTGGACGCTTCCGACGAGCTTTCGGCGTCTAGGCTTGCGGAATCTCAGCGCCTTCCAAATTCAAGCCGGCGCGATAAAACGGCCTGCCATACTCGTCGCGAACCACGACGCGCAGGCCGATATTGTCAGAGATAGGTAGCTTCTCGCCGATCATTACGGCCAGGATCGCGTGTGCGGCATTTTTTGCGCTCTCGCGGTCAGGAAAGTCGACGCCTTCGTCGTCTGCGTCGGCAGCCGTGCCATCATCGGTGTCGAAATAGAAGCGTGCCATGTTCGCAGAATGCCGTTGCCCGCCCTGTGTTCCCCGCCTGGCGGGAAAAACCTCTACTTCTTCAAAAGAGGCAGGTGGAGATAGTTCGGATCGAAGTCGGCCCGATCACTCAACTCTTTCCAATTTAGCACGCGAAGCTGGCCGGCGCGAATTTCGACCAGCTTTGCCCGCCGCAGCTCCCGCAGCTTCTTGTTGATGTGAACGGTCGACAAACCGAGAGCATCGCCGATTTCGGTCTGCGTCAGCGGCATAACGCAGGTCACCCCGTCAGAAAGGCCTATCGACCTCATTCGGGTGATGTATTCGCAGAGGAAGTGGGCGATACGCGCCGGCGCGCTGCGTTTACCGATACTGGCGGTCCAGCCCCGCAGGATCGCGGTTTCGATCAGGACTTCCAGCCAGAACGCTCTCGAAAGCTCATAAGATTGCTGCAGCGCCTGTTTGATCGCCGAATGGGGAATGAAGCCGACCGTTGCAGCTGAAATCGTTCCGACGGTGTGGTCCATGACGTCGATATGGATCGACTGCAGATCCGGGATGTCGCCCGGCATGTGTAGGGATAATATCTGCCGGCCGCCATCCTTGATGACCTTGTATCGGCAGAGCAATCCATCGATGACGATGCAGCATTGATTGTTATGCCGACCCTCCAGGATGATATCCTTGCGGGCTTCATAGCGCCTTATGGTGATCGGGAGCCCGAGAAGGGTGCTTTTGTCGGAAAGGGAGAGAGCGGACCGCGCTTCCAGCTTTCTGGTCAGGACGTCCAGGATCTGCGACCGCATCAGCGGAATCCGATACGCAACCCAGTGACGGGTACGGCCGCGGGCCGTTCCATGCCGGCAGTGAGCAGAGCGATTCTCGGCGCAGTCATTCGCCCTTGGTAGTCGGGGCCATTTGCCTGCGGGATGTCATTTGACAAGTATGCCGGCTCGCGATCGCGCGCGCCGCGAAAACCCACGGGCGCCTGCGGGAAACGCAGGTTCGCCGGCCGCTAAGACTGCCGTTCCATTGTCGAACGAGTATCGTCGCCCTTCGGGTGAGGTAGGCCGCCGCCGATCCCTATCCCAGACTGAACGCCTCGTGGATGGCGCTCTGCACGCCGCCGCCCATGATCGGGCCGCCGCCGGCGACGTGGATGGCGTCGCCGACCAGCGCGGCGCCCAACCCGTGGCGCGGCGTCAGCATCGGGGCGAACTGCTCCCAGCCGTCGCTGGCGGGGTCATAGGCCTCCATCTGGCCGAAGACGCGGTTGGTGCCTTCGCCGCCCATGATGAAGACCTTGCCGCGATAGAGCACGGCGCCATGGCCGGAGCGCGCTGTCGGCAGCGGGTTGCGCGGCGCCCATTTGTCGGCCGCCGGATCATAGGCGTGGTGCAGGTTCGAATTGGTGTGAAAGCTGTCGACGCGCCCGCCGATGACGTGGATCAGGTTGCCGATGGCGAGCGTGCCGGTGTGGTCGCGCGCCGTCGGCATCGGCGTGCGCTCGCTCCAGGCATCGGCCTTGGGATCGTAGACGCGGTGCCAGTTGACCGAGGTCTTGGTGTCGGTGGTGTCGCCGATGGCGCCGCCGATCGAATATAGCAGGCCATTCAGCCCGACGATCGCGGCCGAGCCGATCGGGCGGGCCAGGGGCGCGATCTCCGCCCATTTGTCCGTCTTGGGATCATAGACGAAGCAGCGCGGATGCGGCTTGCGGTTCTGCTCGAGGAAGCCGCCGATGGCGTAGAGTTTTCCATCGAGGAAGGCGACGCCGACATGGTTGGCGCCTTGGGGCAGGGGCGCGCCGTCAGCCCATTTGTCGGCCTTGGGCTCGTAGACGTGATGATAGGGCCGGTCGGTGCGCTGCTCGCCATAGCCGCCGACGATATGCATGCGATCGTCAAAGGCTGCCGCCCAGGCCATTTCCGAGCGCGGCAGCGGCAGCAGGGCCTTGGGCTGCCAGCGGCCGGGATTGGCGGCCTTGGCCGCCGGTGAATCGAAGACGTTCTGCGAGGCGGCGAGCTCGGGCTTGCCGATGCGGCCGGGCTGGTTCAGCCGCTCGTAATGGCCGCCATGCTGCTCATGGCCGGGCTGCTGGGCGAGAGAGGGGGCGGGGGCGGCGAGCCCCGCGGCCCCGGCGGCGATGAAACTGCGGCGGCTCAGGCTGGTCATGATGCATCCTCCCTCGCTAGAACTGTAGGACAGACGCTGCGTCAGGCAAGCGCAGGCGCGGAGCCGGTTTGCCGGAAAAGCGGTTCCGTATACTGCATGCGCTGCTATGGTGCGGCACCTGAAACGGTTGAAATAGCGGTAAGGCGAGGAAGCGCATGTCTGGGCATAACAAGGTCGCGATCATCACCGGTGCCGGCTCGGGCGTCGGTCGGGCTGTCGCCATCGCCTTCCTGAAGGACGGCTATCGCACTGTGCTGGCCGGGCGCCGCGCCGATGCGCTGGAAGAGACGATCACGCTCTCGGGCGCCCCGGCCGAGCAGGCGCTCGCGGTCTCGACCGACGTGACCGACAAGAAGTCCGTCGAGGCGCTGTTCGCCAAGACCAAGGACAAGTTCGGCCGGGTCGACGTGCTGTTCAACAATGCCGGCGTCAATGCGCCAGGCGGCGTGCTGCTCGAGGACCTCTCGCTGGAAGACTGGCAGAGGGTGGTCGACACCAATCTGACCGGCCCGTTCCTGTGCACGCAGGAGGCCTTCAAGGTGATGAAGTCGCAGGAGCCGCGCGGCGGGCGCATCATCAACAACGGCTCGATCTCGGCGCAGGTGCCGCGGCCGAATTCGGCGGCCTACACCGCGACCAAGCACGCCATCTCCGGACTGACCAAGACCGCCTCGCTCGACGGGCGCAAATACGACATCGCCGTCGGCCAGGTCGATATCGGCAACGCGCTGACCGAGATGGCCAAGAAGATGACCACCGGCGTGCCGCAGCCGGACGGCTCGATCAAGGTCGAGCCGGTGATGGATGTCGACCATGTCGCGACCACCGTGCTGCACATGGCCGGCCTGCCGCTCGACGCCAACATCCTGTTCGTCACGGTGATGGCGACGAAGGCCCCGCTCGTCGGGCGCGGGTGAGCGGGCGGTTCCGCAAGCGCCACCGCCGTGAGCGGCGACCCGCTGTCGTCATGGTCGGGCCAGTCCCGGCCAGCGACGGCTTGCGATGAGCGTTTTTTGCGCGACACTGCCCGGGGCGGCCCGGGAGTGCCTCGCTTGTCAGCCTTCGATGCGTCGGAACGGGATCAAGACGTGGATGGTCGGGACAAGCCCGACCATGACGGGGAGGGCGCTCGCATCGAGAGCGAGCCCGGCCATGCCGCGCCGGTCGATCCCAGGGTTGGGCGCGCCTATCGGCTGACGATCTGGGGCATCGCACTCGGCATCCTGATCTTTGCCGGCAATGTCGTGCTCTGGGCGCTCGCGGTCGGCAACAACCAGCTGTTCAAGGACGGCGTCGATTGGGTTTACGACGTTGCGCTCTACGGCATCGCCGCTGTGGTCTTCGGGCGCGACGAGCGGGCTGAGAAGCTGGCTGCGCTCGGCATCGGGGCGGTGATGGCAGTCGCGGGCTTCCACACGCTCTACGACCTCTGGGACAAGATCCTGCGGCCGCGGCCGATCGAGCTCTTCACGCTCGGCTTCTCGGCGGCGAGCGCGATCCTGATCGCCTATCTGATCATCGGCGTGCTCTGGCGTTTTCGGGGCGAGTCCAATCCGGTGATCAAGGCGACCTGGCTGTCCTCGCGCAACGATGCGATCTCGACGACCGGCTTCGCGCTGCTCGGCCTCGGCGCGCGGCTCTTGCCGGTGCGCTGGCCGGAATACCTGTTCGATGTCTTCGTCGCCTTCCTCTGCTTCCAGGCGACCTGGGCGATCTGGCGCGCGACCAGACAGTCGCAAAACCAGACGAAAGTCGAAGCAAAAGAAGAATATTCTTCGTAGACCAAGGTCGTACGACTGGCTTGTTCTGCGCTACGCGCGAACAAAAAAATCCTGTCCGGCTTCTCCTGCAGAGGCTGTGGCGAAATCATGGCAACCCCTGCAATTCATGCCGAACGGTGCCGATATCCCGGCCCTTCGGCGCCAAGGAGCGCCAGAATGTCCGTCCTCTCCCTCATCCGTCGCGGTGCGGCCGTGCTGGCCGCGAGCCTTGCGCTCGGCGGCGCGGCGCTGGCCCAGTCCGGCCCGCTGGTCTCGACCGAGTGGCTGGAGAAGAACCTCAGCGATCCCAAGGTCAGGATCGTCGAGGTCAGTGTCGAGCCCGGCATCTATGAGCGCGGCCACATCCCCGGCGCGCAGAACATCGCCTGGCATACCGATCTCGTTGAAACCGTCTCGCGCGATATCGCCGGCCCGGAGAAGTTCCAGGCGCTGGCCCGCAAGCTCGGCGTCGACAAGGATGTGACCGTCGTCCTCTACGGCGACAACAACAACTGGTTCGCCGCCTGGGGTGCCTGGGTGTTCGACATCTACGGGCTGCGCGACAACGTGAAATTGCTGGATGGCGGCCGCAAGAAATGGGAGCTGGAGAAGCGCCCGGTCGCGACCAATCCGGTGCCGGTCAAGGCGTCCAGCTTCAGCGTCGGCGAGCCCAACAAGGCGCTGCGCGCCCGCCTCACCGACGTCGTCGCCACCGTCGAGAAGAAGTCCGAGGCGCGCGTCCTCGACATCCGTTCGCCGGACGAGTTCTCCGGCAAGATCATCGCGCCGGCCGGCTTCCAGGAGCTGGCGCTGCGTGCCGGTCATATCCCGGGCTCGGTCAACGTGCCGTGGGCGCGCGCGGTCAACCAGGCCGACGGCACGCTGAAGTCGCCGGAGGAGCTGAAGAAGCTCTATGCCGAGGTCGGGATCGACGGCAGCAAGCCGGTGATCACCTCCTGCCGTATCGGCGAGCGCTCGAGCCACACCTGGTTCATCCTCTCGCGCGTGCTCGGCTACCAGGCCGCCAATTATGACGGCTCCTGGACCGAGTACGGCAATGTTGTCGGCCTGCCGATCGCGAACCCGGCCGGCACGGTCTGGGGCGGCAAGTAAGACTGCAAGTCAACCTGAATGAGCATTTCCGACGATAGCGGCGCGCTGGACTATGAGCTGGCGCGCCGGCAGGCGGGGGCGGAGCCGATCAGGCTGCCGCCCTTGCGCTTCATCGCGGCGGCAGTCGTCGCCAGCGCGATCGCAGTCTCGATCTACCTCGTCGGGCGCCATGGCGATCCGGCGCCGCAGCTCCAGCTCTCGCTGATCCTGGGCGCGGCTTTCGGCTTCGTGCTGCAGCGCGCGCGCTTCTGCTTCTTCTGCATCTGGAAGGACTGGCTCGACCGGCGCGATCCGCGCGGCCTGCTCGGCATCCTCACGGCGCTTGCGGTCGGGCTCGCCGGCTACACGCTGATCTATGGCGCCTGGCTGCCCGATCCCTCCGGCACGCGCTTGCCGCCGACGGCGCATATCGGCCCGGTCGGTCCGGCGCTGCTGCTGGCGGGTCTCGCCTTCGGCGCCGGCATGGCGATCTCCGGCTCCTGCATCAGCGCGCATCTCTACCGGCTGGGCGAGGGCTCGCCGACCTCACCCGTCGCGCTGATCGGCGCCGGCCTCGGCTTCATCCTTGGCTTCCTGAGTTGGAACGAGCTCTATCTCCTGACGATTTCGGATTCGCCCGTACTCTTCCTGCCGCGCCAGCTCGGCTATGGCGGTGCGCTGCTGGCGGGACTCGTCGTTCTCGGCGCTGCGGCCTGGTGGCTGCTGCGGACGGGTCGGCCGGGCGAGCACGAGCCTGCGGATAACATGCCGGTCGATCCGGTCGCCGCGATCTTCCTGCGCCGTTGGCCGACCTGGTTAGGGGGGCTCTTCGTCGGGCTGATCGGCGTTGCCGCCTACCTCCGCCTCTCACCGCTTGGTGTCACCGCCGAGCTCGGCTCGCGCTCACGCCAGCTCGCGACCGGGCTCGACTGGCTGCCGGCGCGGCTTGAAGGGCTCGACAGCTTCCGCGGCTGCGCCACCCTGATCCGCGAGACGCTGCTGACGCCGAACGGGCTCTTCGTCGCTGGGCTCGTCGCGGCCGCCTTTGCCGCTGCGCTGGCTGCGGGAGAGTTCAAGCCGCGGCGGCCAAGCGGCGGGCATGTCCTGCGCGGATTGATCGGCGGGACATTGCTCGGCTGGGGCACGGTGTTCGGGCTCGGCTGCACGGTTGGGACGCTGCTCTCGGGCATCTCGGCCGGCGCGGTTTCCGGCTGGGTCTTCGGGCTCGGGCTGATCGCCGGTACGACGGTGACGTTGAAGTTCGGGCGGCGGTTGCGACTGCTGGATTGAGGCGCGGAACCACGCCGTCATTCCGGGGCAGCCCGCAGGGCTGAGCCCGGAACCCAGAACCGATGTCGGTTGTCATTGGAGCGAAGGTAGGCTGCCCTTCTGGGACAGGGCATCGGTTCTGGGTTCCGGGCCCTTCGCTGTGCGAAGTCCCGGAATGACGAGGAAGGTGCAAGCGCCCATCCGCACCCTGCGCAACAAGGCGCAGACAAGGGCTTCGGCTGGGCTATAACGGGGCATCGGTTCGAGGATGTCCCCGAGGAAGCTTGTATGTCGATTGCCGCCAAACTGCCCTCCATCCTGATCGCCAATCGCGGCGAGATCGCCTGCCGGGTGATCCGCACCGCCAAGCGTCTCGGCCTGCGCACCATTGCCGTCTATTCGGACGCCGATGCCGAGGCGCTGTTCGTCGAGATGGCGGACGAGGCCTATCGGATCGGCCCGGCGCCGGCGCGCGAAAGCTATCTCGATGCGGACAAGATCCTCGCCGTGGCGAAGCAGGCTGGCGCGGCCTGCATCCATCCGGGCTACGGCTTCCTCTCGGAGAATGCCGATTTCGCCGATGCCTGCGCGGCGGCCGGCATCGTCTTCGTCGGGCCGCCGGCTTCGGCGATCCGGGCCATGGGCCTGAAGGACGCCGCCAAGGCATTGGTCGAGAAGGCCAATGTCCCGGTGGTGCCGGGCTATCACGGCGCCGAGCAGGATGTCGGTTTCCTGGCCAAGGAGGCCGGGCGCATCGGCTATCCCGTGCTGATCAAGGCGGTCGCCGGCGGCGGCGGCAAGGGCATGAAGAAGGTCGACCGGCCCGAGGATTTCGCCGATGCGCTCGCCAGCGCCCAGCGCGAGGGCAAGAACGCCTTCGGCGATGCGCGGGTGCTGGTCGAGAAATACGTGCTCTCGCCGCGCCATGTCGAGATCCAGGTATTCGGCGACAGCCATGGCAATGTCGTCCACCTCTATGAGCGCGACTGCTCGCTGCAGCGCCGCCACCAGAAGGTGATCGAGGAGGCACCGGCGCCAGGCATGACGCCGGAGGTGCGCGCCGCCATGGGCAAGGCGGCGACGGAAGCCGCCAAGGCGGTCGGCTATGTCGGCGCCGGCACGGTCGAGTTCATCGCCGACGGGCGCGACGGCCTCAGGGCCGACCGGTTCTATTTCATGGAGATGAACACCCGTCTCCAGGTCGAGCATCCCGTCACCGAGGCGATCACCGGGCTCGATCTGGTCGAGCTCCAGCTCAAGGTCGCCGCCGGCGAGCCGCTCGGCTTCGCGCAGGAAGATGTGCGGGCGGAGGGGCATGCCGTCGAGGCGCGGCTCTATGCCGAGGACCCGGAGAAGGGCTTCCTGCCCTCGACCGGCAAGCTCTGGGCGCTGCAATTCCCGCAGAGCGAGGACATCCGCATCGACACCGGCGTCGAGGCCGGCGATACGGTAACGCCCTATTACGATCCGATGATCGCCAAGGTGATCGCGCATGGTCGCACCCGCGACGAGGCGCTCGACCATCTCGCTTTCGCGCTCGGCGAGACCATCGTCGCCGGGCCCCGCACCAACCTCGCTTTCCTGAAGAAGCTCGCCGAAGCAGAGGGCTTCCGGAAGGGGCCGTTCGACACCGGCTTCATCGAGCGCAATATCGAAGCGCTCGGGGCCGAGCCGCAGCCGCTCGATGCGGCGGCGGTCGCGGCGGCCGCGCTGCAGTTGGAAGAGGAGCGCCAGGTGGCGGCGCTCGACCTCGCTATCGAGCGGACCGGCGATGAAGCCAAGTCGCCCTGGCTCGACGCCGATGCCTTCTCGCTGATGCCGCGCCCGGCGCTCGGCCTGCCGCTGCTGGTCGATGGTGAGCGGATCGAGGCGAAGATCGAGTGGAATGGCGATGATGCGCGCGTCTCGCTGCCGGGCCATCCGCTGCCCGAAGGCGAGCATGAGGTGACTTTGGCCAAGGCCGAGGCCGGAACCTATCTCGCGCTGCATCGCGGCCGGCAGACCTCCGTCGCGCTGTTCGATCCATTCAGTGTCGATCTCAATGCAGTCGCCGGCGCTGGCGGCGTGATCAAGGCGCCGATGCACGGCAAGCTGATCGCGCTCTTCGTCACGGCCGGTGAGGCGGTGGTAAAGGGCCAGCGCCTCGCCATCGTCGAAGCGATGAAAATGGAGCATGTGCTGACCGCCCCGCGCGACGGCACCGTCACCGAACTCGGCGCCGAACCGGGCGCGCAGGTGGCCGAGGGCGCGAAGGTGGTGGTGCTGGGGGAGTGAGCCGGGCGGCCCTGGAGGCAGCTCTTCTCGAATGCTTCAGGCCTTCGGGCTCGGCGCGAAGCGGTAGTGGATCAGGTCCATGACCACGGCCTCCTCGCGCGTGCGGTTGCGGTAGCCGTGCCGGCGGTCGGCGGGAAACCGCAGCGATTGCCCCTGCCTGAGCGGCCGCCACTCCTCCTCGATCAGCAATTCGACCTCGCCGTGCTGGACGGTGATGTGCTCGACGACGCCGGTATCGTGCGGCTCCGAAATGCTCTCGAAGCCGGGTGCGAAGGTGAGCTCGTAGAGCTCGAAGCCGAACCGCGCTTCGTACGGAAAGACGAGAGCCCGCTGCATGCCCTCCTGCGACGGGCGCACGCGGAGCTCGGCGGCGTCGCGCAAAAGCAGGACATCGCCGTCGCCGCGATCGGCCTCCAGCAATGCCGTCATGGGCACGCCCAGGCCGGTGGCGATCTTCCACAGTGTCGCGATAGTCGGCGTGGATTCGCCGCGCTCGATCTGGCCGAGCATCGCCTTGCTGACGCCGGTGCGCGCCGCGGTCTGATCGAGGCTCCAGCCGCGCTCGCTCCGGATCGACTTGAGCAGCTTCGGCGTATCGACGGGGCCGACTGGCTTCATGGCAGGCACTCTCCATCTTGTGCGTTATTGCGCACAGGCTGCCTGTGCGCTAAAACGCACGCCGTGTTCCTACCATCCCGCCGAAGGCTTGTCCCATGCAGCCAAACACCAGGCTCGACCTTGATCGCATCCGAGAGGCGCGACGAGAGATTTCACCAGTGTTTCGCGACACGCCGCAGTTCCTCGCGCCTACTCTCGGCGCGTTGCTGGGCTGCGAGCTCGTCATCAAGCTCGAAACCGCCAACCCGGTCGGGTGTTTCAAAGGGCGCGGGACCGAGGTCGCGATGGCGCGCCTCGCCAGAAGCTCCGGTCCTAAAGTCGCGGTCTGCGCCAGCGCCGGCAATCTCGGGCAGGCGCTCGCCTATAGCGGCCGGGCACGCGGCATCGACATCATGGTGATCGCAGGCAAAGGCGCCAATGCCGCGAAGATCGAGCGCATTCGCCGGCTCGGCGGGGCGGTCGAGCTGGTCGAAGGCGATATCGAAGATGCCCGTGAACGCGCCCGCGAGATCGCGGCTCGCGGCGAGGGGTTCCTGATCGAGGACAGCGAGAATCTCGACACCTGCGAGGGCGCGGGCACAATCGGCCTCGAACTCGTCGAGGGCTTCGATCGCGTCGATACGGTCCTGCTCGCGCTCGGCGGCGGCGCGCTGGCCACTGGCGTCGGGCATGTCTTCAAGACCCTGGCGCCAGCGACGGAGATCGTCTGCATCCAGCCCAAGGGCGCACCGGCCCTGGCACTATCCTGGCGCGCCCGATCGGTCGTGACCACCGAGCGCACCGACACCATCGCCGATGGTGTCGCCGGGCGGTTTCCCATTCCGGAGGTCCTCGCCGACCTGCTCGCCGTCGCCGACCATGTTCCGCTGGTCGAGGAGGCCGGCATCGTCGAGGGCATGCGGCTGCTCTATCGGCATGCCGCCCTCGTCACCGAGCCTTCGGCGGCGCTTGGCATCGCCGCGATGCTGGAAGATCCCGAGCGTTATCGCGGCAAGCGCGTGGCCACGGTGATCTGCGGGGCGAATGTCTTGCCGGATCGCTTCAGCGCCTGGATGCAAGCACCTCGGTCGCCGTGACGGTCAGAGTGCGTCGAGAGCGACCCTCGCGCGCTCGGCGATGACGAGCTCGATCGCCGGATCGTCATCGTCCCCGAAGACCCAGGCGGCGGAGAGCCCGCACCAGGCCAGGATCCATTTCAGCAGCCGCTCGCGCTCCAACCCGGACTTTGCCAACACGATCCCCAGCCGGCGCTCGAAACAGCCGGGCACTGTCGCGACCGGCGGCTCGGGGTCGGCGAGATCGGGATCGCAGAACAGGATCGTGTATTCGAAGGCGCGGTCGCCGATCACCGATTTCGGGTCGATGGCGAGCCAGCCTTTGGCCTCGAAATCCAGGACATTGTCATGGTGCAGGTCGGCATGCAGCGGCACGATCTCGCGCTGCGCCGCCAGCAACTCGGTTGCCGCCGCGGCCGAGCGAGCGAGGATGCCGCCACGCTCCTGCGCCATTGGGAAGAGGTCCTTGAACCAGGTCTCCAACGGGATCAGCCCGGACGGAGCGGGGCCACGCGGCTTCTGCAAGGCGGCGATGGCGTCGCAGAGGATAGCAGTCGCCTCATCGTCGCCTGCTGAGCCGCTGCGGGCCATGGCCGCGAGCGAACGCGCGCCAGTGGCGCGCTCGATCAGCATCGCCTCGCCATGCTCGCTGCGGGCGAGCAGGCGGGCGGCGCCGTTACCGGCCCAGTACTCGAGCGGCAGGTAGCCGCGCCGCTCGTCCTCGACCTCGGGCAGCTTCAGCATGGCCGGCTGGCCGTCATGCAGGACCGGCAAAAGCTGGCTGGCATGCGTCCTGATCGGCTCGCCGGCGGCTTCAAGATTCCAGCGGATCAGCCAGGGCGAAAAGGCAGCGGTCGGCATCGTCGGTCGTCAATTCCGTCATTGCGAGTACCCGGGTCTTGCCTTCAGCAAGCCCGAGTACAGGCTCCGCGAAGCAATCCAGGGGGATTGCGCGGGCTGTTCTGGATTGCTTCGTCGCTGCGCTCCTCGCAATGACGATCAGAGGTCAATCGGCGGCGCGGCCGCGGCCCATCAGCGGAAACTGCTCGACCTCGTAGATCTGGCCTGAGACATGGCCGCTTTCCTCCGAGAGCCAGAAGGCGGTGTGGGCGGCGATCTCGGCCGGCTGCATGATCTGGCCGAAGGGCGCGAATTCGAGTGGTACCTCCTTTTCCCAGCCCGGCTTCTTGCCCTCGCGCTGCTGCGTTAAGTCCTCATTGGCGGTGAAGGTCCAGCCGACATTGAGCTGGTTGACCCGGATATGCTCGCGCCCGAGCGTGTTGGCGAGGTTGCGCGTCATCGTCATCAGCGCGCCCTTCGACATCGAATAGACGGTGAGGTTGGAATTGCCGCACCAAGCGTTGATCGAGCCGACGGTCAGGATCGAGCCGCCGGATTTCTGCAAGCGGAAGGCGCGGATCGCCGCCTCGGCGCAGAGCAACGGCGCGCGGGTGTTGATCGCGATCACGTGGTCGAAGAAGGCGGCGGTGGTCTCAGCCAGCACGCCGCGCGGATAGATGCCGGCATTGTTGACGAGGCCGTCGATGCGGCCGAAGGCTTTTCGCGTCGCATCGACCAGCGCCTGGGCCGTCGCCGGCTCGGCGAGGTCGCCGGTCGCGCCGGCGGTCGCGGGACCGAGCTTGCGGCAGGCAGTGTCGATCTCGTTCTGCTCGCGGCCGTGGATCAGCACCTTGGCGCCCTCGGCGATCAGGCGTTCGGCCATGGCGTAGCCGATGCCGGTCGAGGAGCCGGTGACGAGAATGGCCTTGCCTTGCAGTCCGCGCATATCGTGCCTCCGTTCGGATCGGTGGCCTTACTAGCCTGTAGGAGCGGCGCCGTCATGATCGCGCTTATGCTGGCCACCCCGGCGCAGCGCGGTTGTGGAGAAAGGCCGCAGGCTCTGGCGAGGGGCGCGTCTGAGGATTAGGTTGCCCGCCATGCCGCTCCATATCCTCAAGCTCTGCGTCGGCGCCGAATCGATCAGCGACCTCGAAGAGTGGATCGCCGAGCGGCAGGCGCTGCGCCGTGCCCGCGGCGAGCCGGCGGAGCAATTGCACACCACCCGGATGGTGCCGAAGCGGGTTGAGGAGATCGTCACCGGCGGCTCGCTCTACTGGGTGATCAAGGGCCAGGTTTCGGCGCGGCAGCGCCTGATTGACATCCGCCCCTTCACCGACGCCGAGGGCATCGGCCGCTGCCATCTGGTGATGGAGCCGGTGGTGGTGCCGGTCGAGCCTCGCCCGTTCCGCCCGTTCCAGGGCTGGCGCTATCTGCAGGACAAGGACGCGCCGCGCGACATCTCCGAGCGCGGCGGCGATCTTGGCGTCATGCCCGAGCAGATGCGGCGCGAGCTGGCGGAACTGGGGCTGTTGTGAGGAAAGACTGCCGTCGCCGAACCAATGACGCCGGTCGCTTGAGACTGCGGTCGTCGATGGTGCGCGAAGTCAGGATCGAGATATTGCGGGAGGCACTGATCGCCGGCGAGAAATCCGGTGAGCCTCAGCGGTTCGATAACACAGCTTTTCTCGCCCGTATGCGAGCCAAGCATCGCTGAAATAGGGCTGCGGTAGCACGGAGAGCGAATATCCGCTTTCCGTTCAGACTGCGGCGAGTACCCGCTGCAGGTCGGCTCGGCGCCTGTCACCGCGTCATTTCTTTCAGCTTCTGTGAGAACTCTCCAAAGGTCAGCTCTGGCGGTGCAGGCGATTTTGATAGCGGCGGCTCGATTATCGTGGTTCGCCAGTCGCCCCAATCGGTGCATTCACTGCAAGCTGTTAGAAGCCACCCTTGGTCGCGTTGGATTGCGACCAGCCCTGTGTTCCCGCCGGTCTTGAAAATCCAGGGCGGTGACGACTCGATGCCCCAGAAATGATTGAACACGTCATGCATCGAGACGGTGTCGTCAGCCAATATCGTCAGCTCGAGATTGATCGCCTGATCCGTCAGGCGCCCGACGAGTGTCATGCATTGCCGCTCGAAACATCCCGCTTCGACCCGAAGAAGCACGGTGTTGCTCCAGGAGGCGTGCCAGGCGACCTTGCTCCCCGCTACCGCCTGTTCCCAATCGGCTGGGCGAACTCTTTTCAGAAGCTCGGTGACGCGATCTTTCAGGTCGTTTGGCAGAGGCTTGTCGATACGAATCAGCGCTGCCAGTGCATAGGTGGAGCTCGCTGACCCGAAGCCGAGCACTGCAGCCAGAATCGTGCTCTGCAAGAACCTGAGCAGGGCTGGCGTGGATCGCATCCGAGCCATTTGCGCGGCCTACACCCCGATATTGTCGATCAGCCGCGTCCCGCCGATCCGAGCCGCGATCAGCAGCCTGATCGGGCCATCGGCGCGGGAGGTCACGGGCGCCAGCGTGTCGGCATGGCGGGCTTCGAGATAATCGAGCTCGAAGCCCGCAGTGATGATCTCGGTCTGCGCCTCCGCGACTGCCTGGAACAGCGGATCGTCGTTGCGGATGCGGGCGGCGAGGCTCTGCATGACTTTATGCAGGGTTGGAGCGAGCGCGCGCTCCTCGGTTGAGAGGTAGCGGTTGCGCGAGGACATTGCGAGGCCGTCTGCCTCGCGGAAGGTCGCGAGCGGCACGATCTTGACGCCGAGATCGAGGTCGCGCGCCATCCGCGTCACCACCTTGAGCTGCTGGTAGTCTTTCTCGCCGAAGACGGCGAAATCGGCTTGGCTCTGCGTGAAGAGCTTGCAGCAAACTGTTGCGACGCCTTCGAAATGCGTCGGGCGGAAGCGATCGTCCAGGCCGACGGCGGCCGGGCCGAGCAGCAGCACGCGGCTGGCGAAGCCGGGTGGATACATCTCCTCGACGGAGGGAAAGAAGATCGCATCGGCGCTGACTGCTTCGAGCTGGGCGCGGTCGCTGTCGAAGGTGCGCGGATATTTCTTGAAGTCCTCATGCGGGGCAAACTGCGTCGGGTTGACGAAGATCGAGACGATGACGCGGCGGGCGTGCTTCTGCGCTTCGGTCACCAGTGCGATATGGCCCTCGTGCAGCGCGCCCATGGTCGGCACCAGCGCGACCTTCTCGCCGGCGGCGCGCCAGGCGGCGACGGCCTCGCGCATCGCCTTGACCGTCTCGAAAACCGCGACCTGTGACATAGCGCTCCTCCAACCCGCTCGACGGGTAGCAAATGCCGGCGGCGCGGCCAATATCTCTGGCATGAGCGAATCCCGGCGGACGGCATGACGCGCGAAGACGGCAAGGCGGTGGGCAAGGCGGGCGAAACGCGTCCGGCGGAGAGCGCTGCGCGCTCGAAGCCCGGTGAGATCGACCGTTTCGTCGCTGCGGCGAAGCAGCTCGCGCCGCTCGCAACCGGGCAGGCCGGGCGGCTCGTCTTCGCGCTCGATGCGACGATGAGCCGGCAGCCGAGCTGGGATCTCGCCTGCTCGCTGCAGGGCCAGATGTTCGAGGTCGCCGCCAGGACGGGCGGGCTCGCGGTGCAACTCGTCTATTTCCGCGGCTTCGATGAATGCCGCGCCTCGGGCTGGCTCGGCGAGCCGCAGCGCCTGACCGGGCTGATGAACCGGATCGACTGCCGCGGCGGGCAGACGCAGATTTCTCGCGTTCTCGCGCACATCCGGGATGAGCAACGCAAGGTGCCGATCCGCGCCTTCGTCTATGTCGGCGATGCGATGGAGGAGAATGTCGACCGGCTCTGCGCGCTCGCCGGCGAACTCGGCCTGCGGGGCATCAAGGGCTTCGTCTTCCAGGAGGGCTCCGATCCTGACGCCAGCGCCGCCTTCTCCGAGATCGCGCGTCTGACCGGCGGCGCTCATGCTGGCTTCGACGTCAATGCGCCGAATTCGCTGCT
Organism: Allobosea sp. Tri-44; assembly: GCF_004123845.1. GTDB lineage: Bacteria > Pseudomonadota > Alphaproteobacteria > Rhizobiales > Beijerinckiaceae > Allobosea. The sequence goes on from NZ_NBDP01000003.1 coordinate 483,443, forward strand.
CGAGCTGCTACGCAGCGCGGCAGCCTATGCCAGCGGTGGGCGCGAGGCGCTTTTGAGGCTCGCCGGCCAAAGCACGGCGGCGCAGAGACTGCTCACGGCAATGGAGGGCCGCAAGCCGTGATGCTGCTTTATGGTGTCGCCACGCTGATCCTGATCTGGTGGGTGGCCAAGTTCTTCGCCGGAGCCGATCCGAAGAAGCTGGTCAGGTTCGGCAAGGTCGTCGGTGGTACGCTCTCGCTCGGCGTCGCGGCGCTGCTGATGCTGCGCGGCCGGGCCGACATGGCGATCTTCCTCGGCGGGCTCGGAGCCTGGCTGCTCGGCTGGAGCGCCTACGGCCCGGGCGGGCTCAAGATGCCGGAATGGGCGAGGGATTGGGGCGGGGCCGGTGGCTCGGCTGGCCGTTCCAAGGTCGCATCGGCGCTGCTCGAAATGGAGCTCGACCATGACAGCGGCGGTATCAGGGGCAAGGTTCTGGCCGGTACCTTCGCCGGCCGCGACCTCGACGATCTCAAGCCCGCCGAGCTCAGCGTGCTGCTGCGCGAATGCCTCGCCGGAGATCCGGACGGCGCGCGCCTGCTAGAGGCATATCTCGACCGCCGGGCGCCCGGCTGGCGTGAAGACGCTGATGGTCACCGCGACGCGGGGCAGCGCGGCCCGGCGCGCACGGGCGCGATGACGGACGAGGAGGCCTACGAGATCCTGGGGCTTCAGCCGGGGGCGAGCCAGGAGGCGATCCGCGATGCCCATCGGGGGCTGATGAAGCGCATCCATCCGGATGCCGGCGGCACCAGCGGGCTTGCCGTTCGGGTCAACCAGGCCAAGGATACCTTGCTGAAAAAGCATGGCTGATCTCCTTTCCCGACCGGTCAGCTGCGGGTCGCGAAGCAGGCGAAGCCGCCGCGCTTGAGCTGGGCGCAGGCCTTCTCGGCATCCTTGGACTCCTCGAAGCCGGCGAAGCGGGCGCGGAACAGGGTGGCACCACCCTTCTCGACCTTCTCGGTGAAGCCGGACGCGTCGGCGAGCGAGCCCGAGGCCTTGGCGCGGGCCCGGGCCAGGATGTCCTTGGCCTTGGCCTCGTCGTCGGTGGCGCCGAGCTGGATCAGCCATTTCGAGGCGATGACGGCCTTCTCAGCCGGCTTGCTCTCGGGGGCCTTGGCTTCAGGCGCCTTGGCGGCGACCTGCGCGACCTTCATCGGTGCCGGTGCCGGCTCGGGCAGGCGGGCTTCATGCTTCTTCGGCATGGCCTGGACCTCGTCCTTGTCCGCGGGCTCGGCCAGCTTGGCGATCGAAGAGGTGACGTCGACATTCGCCGGCGGACGCAGGACCTTGCCCTCGGCCGGCGGGGCGCCGATCGACCAGCGCATCGCCGATGGCGTCGTGGTCGCCGCGACCGGGCGCATATTGGAGAGCGCGAGCGCCTGGGCGCTGCCGCTGAGAGCGCGCGGCGGAGCGATCTGCGCGGTCGTCGTCGTTGCGGCATAGGCGCGGGCGGCGGCCGGCACTTCCGGCTCGGCGCGCGGACGCGGCACCGGGATCGGCGCGGGGGCCGGGGCAGGCTCAGGCGCCTGGGCGATGACAGCCGGGCGAGCCGGCGGCTCGGGAACGGGGGCCGGAGCCGGCGCCCGGAAGCGCTCCTGCTGCGGTTCGGGAGCCTCGGCGATCATCGGGGCGCTGCGGCCGCCGGTGCTGGCGCGTGGCAGGCTGGCGAGGACGAGGTCGGCCATGATCTTGTCGCGCGAGGCGCCGGAGCGGCCGCCGAGCACGATCGAGACGATCTGGCGACCCTCGGTCTTAGCCGACGTCATCAGGTTGAAGCCGGAAGCGCGGGTGTAGCCGGTCTTGATGCCGTCGACGCCCTCGATGCGGCCGAGCAGGCGGTTGTGCCCGCGGACGGTGCGGGAGCCGTACTGGAAAGACCGCATCTGGAAGAGCGGGAAGTACCGCGGGAAGCGCTCCTGGATAGCCCGCGCCAGGATGGTCAGGTCGCGTGCCGTGGTGATGTTCGGCGGCGAGTTCGGCAGGCCGTGCGGATTGTAGAAGCGGGTCGAGTCCATGCCCAGCGAGCGCGCCTTGCGCGTCATCTGCTCGGCGAAGGCGTCTTCCGAGCCGGCGATCGCCTCGGCGACCACGACGGAGGAATCGTTGGCCGACAGGGTGATCATGCTCTTGATCGCGTCCTCGACCTCGATGGTCGAGCCGGCGCGCAGGCCGAGCTTGGTCGGCGGCTGCGAGGCGGCATAGGCCGAGACCTTGAGCTCGGAATTCATGGTGAAGCGGCCGCGCTCCATCTGCTCGAACAGCATGTAGAGCGTCATCACCTTGGTGAGCGAGGCCGGGATGCGCGGCGCATCCTCGTTGACGGCGTGGAGGGTGCGGCCGGTCTTGGCGTCGACGACCATCGCCGCATAGGGCGGGGCGTAGCCGCCCGAGACATGGCGCCGCTTCTTGCGGGCCGCCTCTGCGGGCGAGACCGTCGCAGTCAGCGCAACGGCAGCAACGCTCACCAGCCCGATGAACGCGAGCCAGCGCCCGCGCCGGGAACCAACGCAACCAAAAGCCATGCAACTCGCCTCAACTCACCCACCCGTCCGTCGCAGGCTTTGCAGCGTGGCGCGAAGGACACAGGAGAGGAGGTTAGGTGGATGCGGTTACGGAGGAGTTAAGCGCCAAAAGCGATGTTCGAAGCTGTCTGGTTGCAAACCGTCGCCAATGCACGCTGGGGGGCTCTGCGTTTGGTGCATTGCAGTGCGATGTTGACTTTTATGTTGCGGTGCACAATATCAGAAGCGCCCCGGTGATGGATCTCTTCATCTGACCTTGGGGGCACGGAACCCGGGCCATTTCGGCTCGTCAGCAGAGGCGGCGCCCGCGAGCGTCGGAGGAAACGATGATCCAGCAGTTCGAGACCATCCAGAAGGCTTCCAAAGAGAACGTCGATGCGGCCCTGAAGGCGTTCGGCGCCACCTCGAAGGGCGTGCAGGCGCTCGCCGTCGAGGCGACCGACTATGCCAAGAAGTCGTTCGAGGCCGGCACGGCCACGATCGAGAAGCTTGCCGGCGTCAAGACGCTCGACAAGGCGATCGAGATCCAGTCGGACTACGTCAAGACCGCTTTCGAGGGCTATGTCGCCCAGGTCACCAAGATCGGCGAGCTCTATGCCGCGATCGCCAAGGACGCCTACAAGCCGTTCGAGGGCATCGTCGCCAAGGCCGTCCCGACCGCGGCCAAGTGATTTCGGCAAGCGGCTGATTTTTGTCGGCCGCAGCTGATTGCCAGACGATTTCGAGAAGCCCGGCCCCGGCCGGGCTTCTTTGCATTTGTGGCCATGTTCCAGGCCGAGCGTCCCTCCCGGCAATGCCCTTGCAACTGGCGGGCGGTTGCTTGCGGCCACCGTGATCCGCTTGAGGCCGCGGCAGGAGCCAGAGGCCGCAATGAGCAGTTCGACGACGACCGGAGATGCGCGGACCTCTGCGGAGGCGCCTCCGGCGAGCGAGTTCCGGGAACCGCCCCGGGAAGCCTGGTACTGCGCCCGGAGCGCCGGCAGCCTGGCGCCGGGCGCGATGGCGAGCGTGACGGTCCTCGGCGACCAGATCGTCATCGGCCGCACGAAGGCCGGCCGGCTCTTTGCCTTGCGCGACCGTTGTCCGCATCGCGGCGCGCCATTGTCGGGAGGTCAGTTCGACGGCACCGCGATCACCTGTCCCTTCCATGGCTGGCGCTTCGGCGCCGATGGCCGTTGCCAGGCGATGCCGACATTGGTCGATGGCGACGTCACCGATCCCGGCCAGGTCAAGGTCGGCGAATTTCCGGTCCGCGAGAGCGACGGCATCATCTGGCTCTATATGGGCGCGGGGTTGGCCGAGGCGCCGCCGGTACCGGCGCTCACCCTGGCGGGTGCGACTCGCTGCCGGGTTGCCGTGTCGGTCCTGGTCGAGGCGTCCTATGATTTGTGCGTGCTCAGCCTGATCGACCCGGGCCATGTTGGCTATGTCCACAATTCCTGGTGGTGGCGGCCGACAGCGACGGCGCGGGAGAAGATCAAGGATTTCGAGCCGCTTCCCTTCGGCTTCCGGATGAAGGCGCACAAGGCGGCGGCGAATTCGCGCGGCTACCGCCTGCTCGGCCGGCCGCAGACCGAGGTCGACTTCCTGCTGCCGGGGCAGCGGATCGAGCGCATCCGCATGGGCGAACGCTCGATCATCAACGCGACCTTCGCCACGCCGATCGATGCGCGCCGGACGCTGCTCACCAATGTGCTGCTCTCGGACCTGCCCCAGCTCATGCCGCTCGCGCCGCTGATCGGATGGGCCGGGCGCGCTTTCCTGCGGCAGGATCAGCGGATTCTCGAACTGGCCCAGCAGGGGCTGGAGCGCAAGCCGACCATGCTGCTACTCGGACAGGCCGACCGGCTGGGGCAATGGTATTTCCGCCTGAAGCGGGATTATGCTGCCGCTCGCCATGAAGGAAAGGCGTTCAGCAACACGCTCGCACCGGAGCGACTGCGCTGGCGTACCTGACGCTGTGCCACAGCTTACCTTCCGATTCTCCGCCGCTGCCCGGCTTCACCGAGCCCGCAGCGGCACTTCTTTGTGGTCTGCGGTTGCAACGGGCTGGCGAAGCCGCTGCGACGTCTGTAAATTCGTGAGCGAAGCACTATCTTGAGGTCAGCCTTCGGGACGGACACCTTGAGCCACGCAGCCACCACGCCGATCGATCAGGACCTGCCAGCCGGCCTCGCGCCGCGCGGGATCGCGTCCGCCTACGCGCCGCAGCTGGCCTCGAAGCCGCGTCCGCCGTCGGCCCCCACCGATGGCGACCGTGCCGGCACCGCCGTGCTCACCCGCACCCGCACGCGCAAGCCGAACCTCTATCGCGTGCTGATCCTCAATGATGATTACACCCCGATGGAGTTCGTGGTGCACGTGCTGGAGCGGTTCTTCAACAAGGACCGGGCCGAGGCGACGCGCATCATGATGCATGTCCATCAGAACGGCGTCGGCGAATGTGGCGTCTTCACCTACGAGGTCGCTGAGACCAAGGTCACCCTGGTGATGGACCTTGCCCGTAAGCATATGCATCCGCTGCAATGCGTGATGGAGAAAAAGTAGCTTTGAACATCATCCTCTCGAAACTGGATTGGGAGCGCTGACCTTGCCGAGCTTCTCGCGCAGCCTCGAACAGGCGCTTCATCGGGCCCTCGCGCTCGCCAATGAACGCCATCATGAATATGCGACACTGGAGCATCTGCTGCTGGCGCTGGTCGACGACCAGGACGCCGCCGCGGTGATGCGCGCCTGCAGCGTCGATCTCGACACGCTGCGTCGCAACCTCGTCGACTATATCGACGCGGAGCTGACCAATCTCGTCACCGACGGACGCGACGATTCCAAGCCGACCGCCGGCTTCCAGCGCGTGATCCAGCGCGCGGTGATCCATGTCCAGTCGTCCGGCCGCGAGGAGGTGACAGGGGCCAACGTGCTCGTGGCGATGTTCGCCGAGCGCGAGAGCCACGCCGCCTACTTCCTGCAGGAGCAGGACATGACCCGCTACGACGCGGTCAACTACATCAGCCACGGCATTGCCAAGCGCCCCGGCGCCGGCGAGAGCCGGCCGGTGCGCGGCGCTGAGGAAGAGCCCGAGCAGCAGCGCGAGCAGCGCTCCGACTCCGGCAATGACGCCGACAAGGACAAGAAGAAAAAGGAAAGCGCGCTCGACGCTTATTGCGTCAACCTCAACCGCAAGGCGAGGGACGGGCGCATCGATCCGCTGATCGGCCGCGAGGCCGAGGTGCAGCGCACGATCCAGATTCTCTGCCGCCGGCAGAAGAACAATCCATTGCTGGTCGGCGATCCCGGCGTCGGCAAGACGGCGATCGCGGAGGGCCTCGCCCTCAAGATCGTGCGCGGCGAAGTGCCCGAGGTGCTGGAGGACGCGACCGTCTTCTCGCTCGACATGGGCACGCTGCTCGCCGGCACGCGCTATCGCGGCGATTTCGAGGAACGCCTCAAGCAGGTGATGAAGGAGATCGAGGCGCATCCCAAGGCAATCATGTTCATCGACGAGATCCACACGGTGATCGGCGCCGGTGCGACCTCGGGCGGTGCGATGGATGCCTCGAACCTGCTCAAGCCGGCGCTCGCCTCGGGCGGGCTGCGCTGCATCGGCTCGACCACCTACAAGGAATACCGCCAGTATTTCGAGAAGGACCGGGCGCTGGTGCGCCGCTTCCAGAAGATCGACGTCAACGAGCCTTCGGTCCCGGATACGATCGAGATCCTGAAGGGGCTGAAGCCCTATTTCGAGGAGTTCCACAAGCTGCGCTACACCAACGACGCCATCAAGGCGGCGGTGGAATTGTCGGCGCGCTACATCCATGACCGCAAGCTGCCGGACAAGGCGATCGACGTGATCGACGAGACCGGCGCCTCGCAGATGCTGGTGACCGAGGCCAAGCGCAAGAAGACGATCGGCGTCAAGGAGATCGAGGCGGCGGTCGCGACCATGGCGCGCATCCCGGCCAAGACCGTCTCCAAGGACGATGCCGAGGTGCTGCGCAACCTCGAGACCACGCTGAAGCGCACCGTCTACGGCCAGGAGAAGGCGATCGAGGCGCTGTCCTCCTCGATCAAGCTCGCCCGGGCCGGTTTGCGCGACGGCGAGAAGCCGATCGGCTGCTACCTCTTCGCCGGCCCGACCGGCGTCGGCAAGACCGAGGTCGCGCGCCAGCTCGCCTCCTCGCTCGGCGTCGAGCTCGTGCGCTTCGACATGTCGGAATACATGGAGCGCCACACCGTCTCGCGGCTGATCGGCGCGCCTCCCGGCTATGTCGGCTTCGACCAGGGCGGCCTCTTGACCGATCAGATCGACCAGCATCCGCATTGCGTGCTGCTGCTCGACGAGATCGAGAAGGCCCATCCGGACCTGTTCAACATCCTCCTGCAGGTGATGGACCACGGCAAGCTGACCGACAACAACGGCAAGCAGGTCGATTTCAGGAACGTCATCCTGATCATGACCACCAATGCCGGAGCAGCCGACATGGCGCGCAACGCCTATGGCTTTACCCGCAGCAAGCGCGAGGGCGACGACACCGACGCGATCAACAAGCTGTTCGCGCCGGAGTTCCGCAACCGGCTCGACGCGACGATCTCCTTCGGCCACCTGCCGAAGACGGTCGTGGCGCGCGTCGTCGACAAGTTCGTGCTGCAACTCGAGGCGCAGCTCGCCGACCGCAACGTCACCATCGAGCTCTCGGACGAGGCGCGCGAATGGCTGGTCGAGAACGGCTATGACGAAGCAATGGGCGCGAGGCCGATGGCCCGCCTGATCCAGCAGACGATCAAGACGCCGCTCGCCGACGAGGTGCTGTTCGGCCGGCTGAAGAACGGTGGCGCGGTCAAGGTCGTGGTGATCCAGTCCGAGACCGGCATCAAGGTGCTCGGCCTCGAATTCCCCGACGGGCCGGTCAAGCCGAAGCCGGAGAAGGACGTGGCCGCCGCGGCCGAGAAGCGCACGCGCAAGCCGCGGGCCAAAGGGCCAAGCAAGACACCGGGCAAGGCCAAGGTGGCCGGGCCGGGTGGCGCGAAGCGCGGTCCGAAGCCGGATGCTCCGGTCGAGCCGCCCAAGGCGGCGCGGAGCGTGCGCACCGTGCCGAAAGTTCCGCTGACCAAGGCCTGATCCGGTGTTCTTCAAACGCAAGCCCGCCAGCGCCTGGGCACAGAACGAGGAGGTCGCCGCGCAAGCGGCGGCACCCGCTCCAAAAGAGAAGCTCGGCTGGTTCGAGAAGCGGGCGCGCCGCCGCCGGCGTCGCATCGTCTTCGAGGAGGTGCTGGGCTGGATCCTGGTTCCGGCCTTCTTCTATCTGCTCTGGCTTGGCTATCGCGCCGTCGGCGGCGTGCCCAAGGAGATCGTCGACTTCGGGAACGAGCTGATGGGCCTGGCGATGAAGAGCTTCTGATCCGATTTGCGCCGGATGCAGGGCAGACTCGCGGTCTTGGGGCTGTCGTGCTGCAGGCGCGATGCGCTCTAAGCGAAACGGCCCGCAATTGCTGCGGGCCGTGTTTCGTTTCAGCGGGTCCGATGATCCAGCCTTCCAGAGCATCCCTGCCTTCGAGAATAGACGGGCGCTCGCCTGCGTCTCTTGCGGCATGAGCAAACCCGCCCGCAGCGCCTGGATGCGGCCGGCCTTCTCCGGCTTTCGCGATGCCGTGATGCTCCCGGCCTGGGTGGTCGGGCTTTCGCTGATGGGCGTCGGCTCGCTGGCGCGAGATGTCGGCTATCCGGTCGAGGCAGCCGTGCTCTCGACGATCCTGGTCTGGGCCGGCCCGTCGCAGGTGCTGTTCTTCGCCTCGATCGCGGCCGGCGCCGCCTGGAGCGCGATCGCGCTGGCGATCGGCTTCGCCTCGCTGCGCTTCCTGCCGATGACCGTGGCGCTGCTGCCGCTGCTGCGCCGCCCGGGACAGGGGATCGGAACGCAGCTGCTGCTCGCCCATTATGTCGCGGTGACCTCCTGGGTCGAAAGTCTCAGGCGCCTGCCGGCGATGCCGCCCGAGCAGCGCGTGCCCTATTTCCTCGGCTTCGCCAATGCCCTGATCGTCGTCAGCTCGTTCACCACTTTCATTGGCTTCCAGCTCGCCGGGGTGGTGCCGGCACCGGTCGCGGCCGGGCTGCTCTGCCTGACGCCGATCTTCTTCCTGAGCTCGATGACAGCCGGCATCCGCGGCCTCGGCGACAAGGTCGCGATCGGGCTCGGCCTCGCGCTTGGGCCGGCGGCGAGCTGGGCGATTGGCGGCGGCTTCGACCTGATCGCCAGCGGCGTCGTCGGCGGCAGCGTCGCCTTCTTCGTGCAGCGCTGGCGCAAGGCGCCAAAGGCAGGCGGATGACGCTGCCGATCGCCTTTCTCGACGGGCCGTGGTGGCCCTATCTCGCACTGCTCCTGTTCGCGGTGCTGCCGACCGAGATCTGGCGCTGGCTCGCCGTCGTCTTCGCGCGCCGGCTGGACGAGAATTCGCCTTGGCTCGAATGGGTGAGATTGGTCGCGACGGCGCTGCTCGCCGGCGTGGTGGCCAAGCTGGTGCTGGCGGCGCCAGGCGCGCTCGCCGGCGTGCCGCTTGCGGTCAGGCTGGCGGCGCTCGCCGTCGCCGTGACGGTCGTACTCATCGACCGGCGCAAGGTGATGCTGGCGGTGGTCATCGGTGAAGCGGTGCTGATCGGCGGCGCCGTGTGGCTGGGCTGAAAGCCGAGCTGCGTCGACACGGGCGCGCTCTCAACCCGCCGCCAGCGAGATGTGACGGAGCTTGTCGGGATTGCGCACGACGTAGATCGCGTGGACGCGCCCGTCGCGGATGTCGAGAGCGGTCGCCTGCAGGGTCTCGCCGCGTTCGAGGCTGAGATAGCCCGGCATGCCGTTGATCAGCACCGGCTTGTACAGCGTGGTCGTCTTGTGCAGATGGGCGACCTTGTTGGCGATGCCGGCGAAGAAGCGCAGGACGCGGTCGATGCCATAGAGTGGGTTGAGCACCGCCAGCACCTTGCCGCCGCCGTCGCTATGGAAGGCGACATCCTGGGCGAGCAAGGTCTGCAGATCGCTGGTGTCGGCCTTGTGGGCGGCCTTGAAGAAGGCCTCGACGAAACGCTTCGCATCGGCGGGGTCGACCTTGTTGCGTGGCGGCATGTCGATGCGGACATGCTCGCGGGCGCGCTTGGCGAGCTGGCGGCAGGCGCTCTCGCTGCGGTCGATGGTGCGGGCGATCTCGGCGAAATCCAGATCGAAGACGTCGTGCAGCAGGAAGGCGGCGCGCTCAAGCGGCGTGAGCCGTTCGAGCGCCAGCATCAGCGCGATCGGTGCGTCGAGCTGGGTGTCGACATCGGATTCGCCGGCGCCGATCTCCTCGACCAGAGGCTCCGGCAACCAGGCGCCGACATAGAATTCGCGCTTGCTGCGAGCGGATTTCATCTGGTCGAGGCAGAGGCGCGTGACGGTGCGGGCAAGATAGGCGCGTGGTGTCTCGACCGCGTCCTGCGGTACATCGCGCCAGCGCAGCCAGGCTTCCTGGACGATATCCTCGGCATCGCTGACCGAGCCGAGCATGCGATAGGCGAGGCGGGTCAGGAAGCGGCGATGCGTCTCGAAGATATCGTCCGGGGCGGTCATGGTGGTTGCCTCAGGCGGCCGTCATTTCGGATTTGGCCGGTCGGTCGTTGGGATGGCTCGTGCGGAAGCCGATCGCGATCCGGTTCCAGGTGTTGATCGTGCCGATAAGCAGAGTGAGCTTCACGGTTTCCTCCGGGCTGAACTCGCTGAGCACGTCCTCATAGGCCTCGTCCGGCGCATGGCTCTGCGAGATCAGCGTCAGCGCATCGGTCCAGGCGAGGGCGGCGCGCTCGCGAGGGGTATAGAGCGCCGACTCGTGCCAGGCGTCGAGCAGGAAGAGGCGGGCCGGGCTCTCGCCCTCCTTGATCGCGTCGGACGAATGCATGTGCAGGCAATAGGCGCAGCCATTGATCTGCGATGCCCGCATCTTCACCAGATGGATCAGGCTGTGTTCGAGGCCACTCTCCTTGATCGAGGCTTCGAGCGCGATCATCGGCTTCATGGTGTCGGGGGCAGTGACGTAGGGGTTGAGGCGCTTGCTCATGACGGGGCTTTCGGACTGTGGCAGGTCTGGCTCGGCGATCACCGAGCCAGCAGGCTTATGTCGGCGTGGCTTCAGGCGGCGACCTTCTCGCGGCGACGATCGTTCGGATGCAGGGTGCGGAAGCCGCAATTGATCCGGTTCCAGAGATTGATCATGCCGATGGCGACCGAGAGGTCGACGCAATCCTTCTCGTCGAAATGCTCGCGCAGTTCGGCGAAGGCCTCGTCGCTCGGGCTGCGGTCGACGAGCCGTGTCAGCTCTTCGGTCCAGCGCAGGACGGCGCGTTCGCGCGGGGTGTAGAGCTCCGACTCTTCCCAGGCACTGAGCAGGTTGATCCGGGCTTCGCTCTCGCCGGCCTTGCGCGCATCGGCGATGTGCATGTGCAGGCAGTAAGCGCAGCGGTTGATCTGCGACGCCCGGATCTTCACCAGCTCGAGCAGGCTGTGCTCCAGCTTCGACTGGTTCACGTAGTCCTGCAGGCCGAGCATGGCCTTGTAGGCGTCGGGGGCGGTCTGGAAGCCGTTGAGGCGCTGGGTCATCGTCGTCTCCATCAGGTGGTGATGAAGACAGGACGAGGCAGCCAGCGCCCGCGTGACATGCCCCTCAAAGATTTTTCAGCGCCGCCCGAATTTTTTCCGCGGCGGCCGCGAGGTCCTCGGGTTTCGCCATCTCGCTGGCGGGCGGTTTCATTGCGACACCCTCATGGCGCGGGATGACGTGGACGTGCAAATGGAAGACGACCTGGCCGCCGGCGCTCTCGTTGAACTGCTGCACGGTGATGCCGTCGGCGGCGAAGGCGGCCATCTGCGCCCGGGCGATGCGCTGCGCGATTCCTGCGACATAGCCGAGGTCGCCCTGATCGATGTCGAGGAGGTTGCGGGCCGGGTTCTTCGGGATCACCAGCGTGTGGCCGGTGGCGCGCGGCATGATGTCGAGGAAAGCGAGCGCCCGATCGTCCTCGTAGACGCGGTGGGCCGGCAATTCGCCGCGCAGGATCTTGGCGAAGATGTTGCTGGGATCATAGGCGGTCATCGCGCAGGTTCCGGTCGTTGGTGGGCTGGGGAGGTCAGCTGTCGCCAGCCTTGCGGAAGGGGCTCTCCTGCGCAAGCGCGGCCACTGCAGAGCTGATCTCACGCCGTTCGCCGGGCAGATAGGCGGCGACGGCGCGGGCGAGGCCTGGATCGGCGAGGAGATGGGCCGAGCGGGTGATCACCGGGCGATAGCCGCGTGCAAGCTTGTGCTCGCCCTGGGCGCCGGCCTCGACGCGGGCGAGCTTGAGCGCGATCGCATAGTCGATCGCCTGGTGGTAGCAGAGCTCGAAATGCAGGAAAGGGTGGTCCTCGATGCAGCCCCAGTTGCGGCCATAAAGCGTGTTGCCGCCGCGGAAATTGATGGCGCCGGCGATATTGCGGCCGGCACGGCGGGCGAGCACCAGCACCACGCGCTCGCCCATGCGCTGCCCGATCTCGGAGAAGAAGCGGCGGTTGAGATAGGGCCGGCCCCATTTGCGCGAGCCGGTGTCCTCGTAGAAGGCGTGGAAATCGTCCCAGACGCTTTCGGTGAGGTCCGAGCCGGAGAGCACCGCGACCTCGATCCCGGCGGAGAGCGCTTCGCGCCGCTCGCGCTTCAGCGCCTTGCGCTTGCGCGAGGTCAGTGTCGCGAGGAAGTCGTCATAGCTGTCGAAGCCCTGGTTCTGCCAATGGAACTGGATGTCGTGGCGCTCGAGGAAGCCAGCTTCCAGCAGCGCCGTCATGTCCGGCTCCTGCGCGAAGGTGACATGGATCGACGAGCCGCGAACCTGCTCGCGAAGTGCGTCCAGCCCGGCGATCAGGGCCTCGCGCGCCTCGGCTGCCTGCGGCCCGTCGGCGACGAGCAGGCGCGGGCCGGTCGCGGGCGTGAACGGGGCGGCGACCTGGATCTTAGGATAGTAGCGGCCACCGGCGCGCATATAGGCTTCGGCCCAGCTGTGGTCGAAGACGTATTCGCCCTGGCTGTGACCTTTCACGAAGGACGGCGCGGCGGCGATCAGGCGGTCTTCGGCATCTTCGACCAGGAGATAGGCCGGCGACCAGCCAGTGCGGCCGCCGACGCAGCCGCTCTCTTCCAGCGCGCGCAGAAAAGCGTGCGAAACGAAGGGGTTGTCCGGGTCTGCTTGAGAGATTGAATCCGCTTGTTCGGATGCCGATTCAAGCGGCCGGCCGGCGCACGGATTGGCGCAGGCGTCCCAGTCTGCGGCCGGGACGCTTTTCAGCGAGGTCGCGACGCGGACTCTGAGGCCCTCGCGCAGACCGGTTTCGCTCAAGGCAGAAAGCCCTCGAAGACCATCTGGTCGGCATGCTCGGCGGCGCGGGCGCGATCTTCCGGCGTGCGCACCGTCCAGCTCATCAGCGGCAGGCCCAGCGCCTTGCGGCAGAGGAAGGGCGCGGCGCTCGGCAGGTCGGCGACCTTCCAGGAGACGAAGTCCGGCCGGCTCTCCTCGAAATGCAGGAGGTTGGCGAGCGCGTGCTTCTGCCCGGCCGAGAGATGGTCGTAGTCGGCATAGCCGTACTCGTTCATCGCGACGATGCCGCGGGCGAAGCCGGGCGCGAGCTCGCGCAAGGCCGCCACGATCACAGGATCGAAGGATTTCAGCACGATCGGCTGGCCCTTGTGGCCGGCGAGGATCTCCGCGGTGCGCTTCGCCAGCCGCAGATCGCCGTCGAAGCGGCTCTTCACCTCGATCACCAGGGGGGTGTGGCCGCCGATGGCGTCGAGGAAGGCGGGCAGGGTCGGGATGCGGTCGCTCGCGCCCTTCAGCCCGATCTGCGCGAGCTCGGCCGCCTTGCGGGCGTCGACGCGGCCGGTCTCGGCCGTGAGACGGTCGAGAACGAAGTCGTGGAAGACGATCGCATCCTCGTCGGCGCTGAGCTGGATGTCACATTCGATGGCGAAATTGCCGGCGATCGCGCCGGCGGCCGCCGAGAGCGAGTTCTCGATCACGCCGCCGGCGGCATCGTGCAGACCACGATGCGCGATCGGGCGGGTGGTGAGCCAGGCTTCAGCTGCCATCAGGCGATCTCGAACATGGCTTCGACCTCGACGGCGGCATCGGCCGGCAGGTTGGCGACGCCGACGGTCGAGCGGGCATGGCGGCCGGCATCGCCGAGCACCTCGACCATGAAGTCGGAGGCGCCGTTCATGATCGCCGGCAATGCGGCGAAATGCGGGGCGGCGTTGATGAAGCCGCCGAGGCGCACGCAACGCACGATCCGACCGAGATCGCCGCCGAGCGCCGCCTTGGCCTGGGCCAGCACGTTGATGGCGCAGAGCCTGGCCGCCTCGAGCCCGGCCTCGTTGAAGATCTCGGCGCCGAGCTTGCCCTTATGCGCGTCGGAGAGCTTGCCATCGAGGCCGAAGCAGATCTGGCCGGAGATGATCAGCAGATTGCCGGTGATGACATAGGGCACATAGTTCGCGACCGGGGCGGCCGGGGCGGGCAGGGTGATGCCGAGGGCGGCGAGCTTGGTGTCGACGGCGTTCATCGGAGAGGCTCCTGACCGGATCTGAACAGGAGCCTTTCATCGCCGATGCCAAGCCGGGTCGCAAGCGCGACGCGGCTTGGCCGATGTGCCTGCCGAGCAGGGCGGAATCAGGCGGCGTCGGCACGCACCGTGCGGTAGCGCTCGGCCGGCCGGTTGCGCGAGAGATTGGGGCCAAGCGCCAGCCGCGCTGCGCTGTAGCGCTCGAAGTCGGCCGGATCCGGCAGCGAGGGGATGGTGACGAGCTCGCCCTGGTCGAAGCCGACCAGGGCCGCATCGACCATATCGTCGACCTCCATCACCATTTCGGGCGGGAAGCCGTCGACATTGACACCGGCCCGGGCCCAGATCTCGGTGCGGGTGGCGCCCGGCAACACGGCGTGGACGCGGACGCCGGCGGCCTCGAGCTCCTTCTGCAATGAGAGGCTGAGGTTCAGCACATAGGCCTTGGTGCCGCTGTAGCTGCCGTTGAACAGTTCCGGCGCGAGCGCCAGCACCGAAGCGATGTTGATGATGGCGCCTTGCTTGCGGGCGGCGAAATTGCGGGCGGCCGCGGCGGCGAGGCGGGTCGGTGCGATGACATTGAGCTCGATCATGGTCTGGAAGCGGTCGATATCGCCTTCGACCAGCGTGCCAGCGACGGACATGCCGGCATTGTTGACCAGCACGGTCAGGCTCTGATCCTCGCGCAGGCGCTGCTCGACCTGAGCGAGATCTGCCTTGGCCGTCAGATCGGCCTTCAGCCATTCGACCTTGCGGCCGGTCTCGCGGCCGAGGCGCTCGGCGAGCGCGGAAAGGCGCGCCTCATCGCGGGCGACGAGGATGAGGTCATAGCCGCGGCGGGCCAATCTGTCGGCGTAGACGGCGCCGATCCCGGTCGATGCGCCGGTGATGAGGGCGGTGCCGAGCTGCTGCGTAGCCATGTCCATCTCCTGTTCGGGTTCGACATCATGTTTTTCATGATGATCATCATGATTGAATTTACATGATACTGATCATATAAAGAGTCAAGAGCTGGATTTTGGATTTCAAAGGAGCGGACCGATGCGCGTCAGCCGCGAACAGATGGCAGAGAACCGCGAGCGCATTCTCGAAACGGCGGCGACACTGTTTCGCGAGCGCGGTTTCGACGGAGTCGGCGTTGCCGATGTGATGAAGGCGGTCGGCCTGACCCATGGCGGCTTCTATGGGCATTTCACGTCGAAGGATGATCTCGCTGCGCAGGCGCTCGGCCGCGCCTTCGCGAACGCCAATCGGTGGACCAGCGAGGCGAAGGCGGCAGACCCGCAAGCGCCGCTGCAGGCGATCGCCAGCCGCTATCTGTCGCCATCGCATCGCGACGATCCTGGCCATGGCTGTCCGGTCGCGGCGCTCGGTTGCGATGTCGTGCGACAGGGCGGGGCATCGCGTCTGGCTGCGACGGAGGGCGTGCGCACGGCGATTGGGGGCATGTCCGCCATCGCGCCGGGCGAAACCGAGGAGGAGCGAAGGGCCAGTGCCATTGCGAGCTACGCTACGCTGGTCGGCGCGCTCGTCCTCTCCCGCATGGTCGACGACGAGGCATTGTCGGACGAGATCCTCGCTGCAGCCAGGGCCGCGCTGGAACCCACGCAACAGTGACCGGCGGAACGAGCGGCCTCCGCCCCGCCTTGTTTGCGCCATTGCCGCAATGCACCTAGATTCGATCGGGCTGCAGTTCGACTTAAGCAGAGCGCGAATCGAGGATCGGCATGAAGACGTATCGCGGCGGGATCGCAGGCCTGGCGGTGATGGCGGCCACTGGGGCCTGGGCGCAAAATCCTGCCGATCGCGTCGTGCTGGTGCCGCACCGGGCGGTCTATGATCTCGCGCTCGACGACGGCAAGCCGTCGCGCGACATCACCACGGCGCGCGGCCGCATCGCCTTCGACTTCTCCGGCGACGCCTGCGACGGCTACGCGCTCTCCTTCCGCCAGGTCACGGAACTCACCAGTGAAGGCGGGCCGCGCGTGATCGATGCGCGCACCACGAGCTATGAGGAAGGCGACGCCAAGAGCTATCGCTTCAAGACCGAAAGCTCTGCCGCCGGTGCGCCGGCTGACATCGTCGACGGCACGGCCAAGAAGGGCGACGCCGGCTATGAGGTCAGCCTGCGCGCGCCCAAGGCCGAGATGCATCGCGAGGCGAGCGCGGCGATGTTCCCGAACGAGCAGATGAAGGCGGTGATCAAGGCGGCGCGGGCCGGGCAGAACACCTTCAATGTCCGCCTCTATGACGGCGCCAATTCCGGCAAGGACGTCTACGACACGCTCTCGGTGATCGGCCGCAAGATCGCGACGCCGGCGGCCGAGGCGCCGCTGCGCAAGCCGGAATTCGAGAAGCTCGCGCGCTGGCCGGTGACGATCTCCTATTTCAAGGTCGGCTCGGGCGAGAGCACGCCGGCCTATACCGTCTCCTTCGAGCTCTACGAGAACGGCGTCACCGGCGCGATCCGGCTCGATTACGGCTCGTTCGCGCTGCGCGGCACGCTCACCCGTCTGGATCTGCTTCCGGCGAGCGAGTGCGCGAAGTAGCCCTGCGCGTATCGCGCAGCGACAGGCCCTTCTCGATCGCGGCATCGCCGAACTTGGCGCGGACCGTGTCGAGGGCGTTTTCCATCGCCTTCAGCTTCGGCGTCTGCAGGTCGGCGAGATCGCCGCGATCGGCTTCGGCCGGATCGGAGAAATCGCTCATGCCGATGCCGATCAGCCGGTAGCGTGGCCCGGTGCATTCGCGTCTGAGCAGGTCGCGCCCGGCGGAAAAGAGCCGCGCCGCGAGCTGGCTCGGCTCGGGCAAGCGCGTGGCGCGGGTGATAAGGTGGAAATCATGGGTCTTGAGCTTGAGGGTGACGGTGCGCCCGGCGAGTTCCTGTGCTTTCAGCCTTCGCGAGGTCTTCTCGCAGAGGCGCCAGAGGATCGGCTCCAGCTCCTCGAAACGGGCGAGGTCGACGTCGAGCGTCGTCTCGGATGAGACGGTCTTGGCCTCGTGCTCGACCGTGACCTTGCGCGGGTCGATGCCGAGCGCGAGATTCTTCAGACGCGGCCCGTCTTTGCCGACCAGGCGATAAAGCGTGGCGATCTCGGCCTTGGCGAGGTCGCCGATGGTGCGGAAACCGGCGAGGCCGAGCTTCGCCGCGCCGGCCTGCCCGATGCCCGGGATCATCCCGACCGGCTTTTGGGCGAGGAAGGCGACAGCCTCGGCCTGGCCGATGATCGAGAAGCCGCGCGGCTTGTCGAGATCGGAGGCAACCTTGGCCAGGAACTTGGCGTAGGACAGCCCGACCGAGATGGTGATGCCGATCTCGTCCTCGATCCGGCGCTGGAAGCGGGCGAGGGTCAGCGCCGGGCTGGCATGATGGAGCCGCTCGGTACCGCCGAGGTCGAGGAAGGCCTCGTCGATCGAGATCGGCTCGACCAGCGGCGTCAGTTCCTGCATCAGCTTGCGGACCTGGCGTCCCACAGCGACGTATTTCGCCATGTTCGGCTTGACCACGATCGCCTCGGGGCAGGCCTTCAGCGCCTTGAACATCGGCATGGCCGAGCGCACGCCGGACATGCGGGCGATGTAGCAGCAGGTCGAGACCACGCCGCGCTTGCCGCCGCCGACGATCACCGGCTTGTCGAGCAGGCTGGGATCGTCGCGCTTCTCGATCGCGGCATAGAAGGCGTCGCAATCGATATGGGCAAGATGGAGGCTGTCGCGCTCGGCATGGCGCAGGAGGCGCGGCGAGCCGCAGGCCGGGCAGCGGCGCAGGCCCGGCGCCGAACGCGCCTCGTCACGGTCCTGCAGGCAATCGCGGCAGAGCACCCGGCCGGAGCTGGCGGCGCTCGCCGACAGGATCATGGCTCGAAGGCTTCGGGCGGGCCGGCGAGGATTTCGCGCGCTTGCGCGACGATCTCCGGATTCAAGCCGAGATTTCCGGCAAACTCCAGCAGCAGCGAATCGCTGGCGCAGAGATGATCGAGCACGCCGAGGAGGAAGCCGGGCTCCTGCGCGGCGCTCCGCAAGGTGGCCGGGCCAAGGCCGGTGACGGCCAGAAATGGCTCCAGCCGTTCAGGCTCGGAGGCGAGGAAGGCGAGGGCCTTGAGTGCCAGCGTCTCGGCTTCTTCGCTGGTGATCGGGTGCGGCATGACCATCTATGATCGGAGAGTCTGGTTTCAGGTTTGCGTTTCGTCAACGGCTCGCATGCTAAGGCTAGCACTGAACGCGGCCGCCGGCCCGGGAAATCCGTCTATTGGATGCCCGGCGGGGCGGCCCTGGGGGACAGATGACAAAGACGGTTCTGATCGTCGAGGACAACGAGCTCAACATGAAGCTCTTCAACGACCTGTTGGAGGCCCATGGCTATGCGACGCTCAAGACGGCCGACGGTATCGAGGCGATCGAGCTGGCGCGCACGCATCGGCCCGACCTGATCCTGATGGACATCCAGCTGCCGGAGGTTTCGGGGCTGGAGGTGACCAAATGGATCAAGGAGGACGATGCGCTGAAGTCGATCCCGGTCATCGCGGTCACCGCTTTCGCGATGAAGGGCGACGAGGAGCGCATCCGGGAGGGCGGCTGCGAGGCCTATATCTCGAAACCGATCTCGGTCGGCAAGTTCCTCGAGACTGTTCGCGCCTATGTCGGCACGGCCTGAAGGGAAGCGCTGAACCATGTCAGCCCGGGTCCTGGTCGTCGACGACATCGCCGCGAATGTGAAGCTGCTCGAAGCCAAGCTCAGCGCCGAGTATTTCGACGTCGCTACCGCGACGAACGGGATCGAGGCGCTGGCGATCTGCGAGCGCGGCGAGGCCGATCTCGTCCTGCTCGACGTGATGATGCCGGGCATGAACGGTTTCGAGGTCTGCCGCCGGCTGAAGAACAGCGCGACCACGGCCCATATCCCGGTCGTCATGGTCACGGCGCTCGACCAGCCGAGCGATCGCCTGAAGGGGCTCGATGCCGGCGCCGACGACTTCCTGACCAAGCCGATCGACGACACGGCGCTGTTTGCCCGCGTGCGCAGCCTGGTGCGACTCAAATCGGTCACGGACGAATTGCGCCAGCGTGCGCTCGCCTCGCGCCAGCTCGGCATCGCCGATCCGCTCGCGGCCGCCGCGGCCGAAACCGGGCTCAATGGCCGCGTCCTCCTGATCGAGGACAGACCCCTGATCGCCCAGCGTCTGGTCCAGGCGCTTTCCGCCTTCCATTCGATCGAGACCGAGCCCGATGCGCAGGCGGCGCTTACCCGCGCCGCCGAAGGCGATTTCGAAATCGTGCTGGTGAGCCTCGACCTGAAAAATTATGACGGCCTGAGGCTGTGCAGCCAGCTGCGCTCGCTTGAGCGGACCCGCAATCTTTCCGTGCTTTTGCTCGGTGAGGCTGAAGACCGCTCCCGCGTGCTGCGCGGCCTCGAGATCGGCGCGCATGACTTCCTGGTCCGGCCGATCGACCGGAACGAATTGCTGGCGCGCGCCCGGACGCTGGTTCGCCGCAAGCGCTTCGCCGAGCGGCTGCGCGACAGCGTGCAGTCCTCGATGGAAATGGCGGTGATGGACCAGCTCACCGGTCTCCATAATCGCCGCTATCTCGACAGCAGGCTGTCGGTGCTGTTCGACGAATCGGCGCTCCGGGCCAGGGCGCTCTCGCTGCTGGTGCTCGACGTCGACCGCTTCAAGGTGGTCAACGACAGCTGGGGCCACGACGCCGGCGACGAGGTGCTGCGCGAGTTCGCCGACCGGATCCGCGCCTGCACGCGCGGCATCGACCTGGTGGCTCGCATGGGCGGCGAAGAGGTCGTCGTCGTCCTGCCGGACACCGCGCTCGACGCGGCACGGGCGGTGGCGGAACGGATTCGGCAGCGGGTCGAGGGCGAGCCCTTCCAGATCCAGCGCGGCCAACGCTCGATCACGGTGACGGTGTCGATCGGTGTCGCCAGCCGGCGCGCAGGCGATGCCGGGCCGGTCGAGATGATGAAGCGGGCCGACGAGGCGGTGTATCGGGCGAAAGCCGCCGGCCGCAATCGCGTGATCGTGGCAAGCGCCGCCTGACCTGCGAGCCGCCGGGCCGGTAAGGTTTCCAAGTAGGGTTAAGTTTCGATGAATAATAGTGAATCAATCGGATTCGATTGATTCGGAGAGGCTTCCACGTAGGGTGATTTCCAAGAGAACGGCTGCACGCGCAGCCGTCCGGAATGCCCTTCGGAAGCCCAGGTTCCGCCGCATCTCCTGGGTTACCGCTGGGCTCGGCCGGTCGATGGCGGGATCCTGGCCTCCTCAGCCCCGTCGTCGGCCGGCCACCTCGTTCTCCGGTGGTATGGCTCGCAGCCTGATCAGCGCCGATAGCGCTCGATCAACTCGGGCAGCCAGTAGCCGAGCAGGCCAAAGCCAGCGAGCAGCAGCAACAGCAGCAGGGCGGCGCGCAGACGATGCGTCCACCGGCGCGACTCGTCGACCTCGACGATCAGGCGCAGGAAGCCGCGCAACAGCCCCGGGCGCGAATGCGGTTCTGCTGGATCAGGACGGCTGTTCAAGACGGTGCTCCTGCCGACACGGCGAGCGGTGCCGCGTCCGGATGACAGGGTAAAAGATCGAAGCATCCGACGCCAGCGACGTCGCAGCGGAACAGTGGACCGCTGATCGCGTTGAAGTCATCAGCTGTCGATCTCGGCAAATACTGGCCGAAGATTAGGCAGTCGAGTGACGTAAGGCCTCATTAACCGTCGTCGTCTCATGCTAATCTGACTACGATTCGCATGCCCCGCTATTCGGCTGCGAAGATGCTGGCCTGACATCCTCGCCAAGGAGCGACCCATGCGTATCATCGCATCGGCGCTCTGCCTCGCGCTGTTGCCGTGGGGCGGAGGGCCTGTCTACGCGCATAGTTGGTACCCGTATGATTGCTGCAGCGACCGGGATTGCTGGCCGATGGGCCTCGATGCCGATGCGAAAGAACCCGATCCACGCATCGTTCCGGGCGGGTATCTCACCCATGACGGACATTTCGTGCCGGAGCAGGCAACGCGCGTCTCGAAGGACGGGCGCTTCCACGTCTGCAGAAGCGGCGGAATGCTGACGGGCACGGTGATCGCGCCGTCGCAGCGGCCGTTCTGCCTGTTCGTGCCGAAGCCGGCGTTCTAGAGCTGAAGCCCGTACCAGATCGGCAGACTACCCTGGGACGCTTGAATCGGCGAGCGCCGGTTCTGCCGAAAACAGCGCTCCACGGGGCTCAGTTGGCCGATCCTGCACTGCTGCCTGGCGCGCCTCCAAACGCGCTGGCGAAATTTGAGGGCTGTAGACTGGTCGGCAATCAGCATGATTTATGGACCAGTCAACTTGGTATAGCTAGATATCGTTAAGCTGGTGCTGGCCGACAGGATGGCTGTGTTTTGAGCTACGCATTCTCAGATGGTAACCCGGTTCAAGAGCTGATCGTATTCCTAGCGGTGGTTATGCTGGGTATCTGCTTTATCAAACTTCTGCGCCGAAGTGGTGCGCCTGACGTGCGCCCGCTGATGGCTCTTGCCAGCTTTCTGCGAAGAAAGCGGGCGTTCCCAGAGCATGATTTTACTTCAGATTTTGCGATGGTGGATCTCGCTCGAATCGCGGTCGGGCTCTTGGCTACGATACGGTATGGCGAAATCTTCATCAGCGGCTGGATGGTTGGGAGCGCTTCAACCTTGGCGCTGGCCGGCATGATGGTGCTGATGGCGCTATGGGTGCTGTTCGGGTTCATGACGCCGCTTGCAGTCTTCCTGCTCATGTCGACGTCAAACATTCTCGTCGATAACCTGCTCGGTGCATCCACGCTCGGCACGATGGTCATGTCGATTGTCTTGCTCCTACTCCTGCTTGCACCGGCTGGACGGCGTATATCCGCGGATAGCTTACTCGTAACGAGGTACGGATTGCTTGCCAAGACTATCTCATTGCAATGGCGGATTACGGGTGATCCAAGCAATGAGCGTCTCCTCATTACAAAATTTGCTTCTCTTTTTGCGTATTACTGTGTGTGCATCTATTCGGTCACATGGCACCTGCACGACGAAGCCTGGCTCTCAGGCATGGTCATTGCCTGGGTTATGCTCTCCCCCTTTTCAAACCCGGATCTCTACGAGCAAGTATGGAGCCTGTATCAATTCAGCCCGTGGCTTGTCGTCAGCCTGAGCCGAATTTCGATCTATGGCATGTTTGCGTGGTACATCTTGGTCCTGCCGGGTTTGTTGATGGGCAGGCTGTTCCGCGCATTCGTGATCGGGTGGGGGCTCGCCTTTTTTCTGATCAGCACATTCGTGCTGCCGCTCAGATTCTTGGGCTGGTATGAGCTCGTTTTCTGGTTTGTGCTCTTCTTCCCTGCTCGATGGCTTGTCGGACGCAAACCGCTTTCGCTGGCTATTCTGTTCGACGACCGGTGTAATCTCTGCGACCGCACGGTGCGCTTCCTTGCGTGGATCGATATTTTTGGGCAATGCGAGTTTCGTCCCATCAGGCGCAATACGTCCTTTGCGGCTGAACACGGCGTGACTCTCGCCGAGGGTTTGACCGACCTTGTCGGCATCGATCTTCACAACGGCCGCCGCTACGACGGGTACGAACTTTATCTCACGCTGGTTTGGCGCCTGCCGCTGTTGTGGCCGGCCCTGATCCCATTTGAGCTTGGTCGGCGGCTGTGGATCGGTCCGTGGCTCTATCGCCTTGTTGCTGATCGCCGCATTGCCATGTTTGGCGTTTGCACCACATCGACAATCCCTGACCGCTTCACCGTTGCTCGCCAGTCACTTTCGACAGCTGATCAAGCCCGAACATGGCCCATTATGGTGTCGAGCATGCTGCTGGCATTGGCAGTGCTGTCGCTTGCTTTTCTTGTGCGGCTTCCGTTGACCGGGGCCGACGACAATCCGAGCTCTTTGTCGCGGCTCGCCCGAATGGCGATCGGTTCGGCCCCGTTGGGGTTTGGTGTCGGGAAGATTAACGTCTTCAACGAGGGTGATTTACGCCTGTTTCGTACAAGCATGTCGTTTCAATTCACAGATTCTGACAATCGAACTATCGATGTTCCAGACGATATAACCTCGATACACGCCTGGACTGACAGAGAATACTATCAGTCGGTCGCGTATTTGAGGGCGATGTCGAGAACAAATATCGGTTGTGATGCTTCGTATATTGCCAAATTGGGCGCCATATACAAAGAAACTGTATTTGCTGACGTAGCCGGATTCAACGCCGAGTTCGCGATTGTGTCGTTCACGCTCGATTCGTGGCCCAGTAAAGATGACCTTGCCAATTATAGGCCTGTAGCTGCTGACAAGAAATTGTTGTGCCGAAGCGTGTTAGAACTGCCGGAAGGTAACCTGCTGTCTCTCGAATTCGCTCAAGCGGGTTTGGACGAGGCATTGAAGAGGGCCAATCTACCGCGTGTCTTTTCCGCCTCCGGGATGCCGTTGGCGTTATCCTATCCGTGCCGGGCTGATACCGCCTGGATCAATACGGTGGTCGAGACGGATCGGCGCTTCGTTAGAAATCGGGCGCTGGTGGCTGCGGCGCTTGATCTCATACCGGAACGCTATGGCGAGTTCGAACTCGCTTGTGCTGCGCGCGTCCATGCCGTGGTGGAACGCGAGCCGCGCCTTGCTGACCTCACCGCATTACGTGGCAACCCTGCGAGCTGCAAAGCTGGTCTTGCGCTCCTGCGGGAGTTCCAACGCATCGATGCTGGACTGGGCAGTCTTAAGCCCGAGATCGACGCAACCCTCACTGCAGCGGAGGGAGCAGAGGCCGCAGGGAATTGGGCAACCTGCGTTGCGGCTGCCGCCACCGGACGCGCGCGCATGTGGGCAGCGATGCTGACCACGCAATTACCGACGGGTAATCTGTCACCTCCCGAAATGGCTCGGGCGGATTTAGACGAAGCATTGAAGAGGGCCAATCTCCCTCGTGTCTTTTCCGCTTCCGGGATGTCGTTGGCGTTATCCTATCCGTGCCGGGCTGATACCGCCTGGATCAACACAGTGGTCGAGACGGATCAGCGTTTCGTTACAAATCAGGCGCTGGTGGCTGCGGCGCTTGATCTCATACCGGAACGCTATGGCGAGTTCGAACTCGCTTGTGCTGCACGCGTCCTTGCCGTGGCGGAACGTGAGCCGCGGCTGACCGACCCAGCCGTATTGCTTGGCAACCCTGCGAGCTGCAAAGCTGGCCTTGCACTCCTGCGGGAGTTCCAAAGCATCGATGCTGGATTAGGCAAGCTTAAGCCTGAGATCGATGCAACCCTCACTGCAGCGGAGGGCGCCGAGGCCGCAGGAAACTGGTCGACATGCGTCGGAGCTGCCGCCACCGGACGCGCGCGCATGTGGGCAGCGATGCTGACCACACATTCGAACTGAACTCAGTTCTTGATCATACGCAACTTCGGCTGAACGCCAGGAGCTGCGTAGCGGGTCAACGCCGAGCCTGCGTAACGCCTGATCCGTTACATTGGCGCGCGAGCCTGCTGACCGGCTGCTCCTTCAAATGCTCAAGTATCGCCCGGCGCTTACGGCTACGAAAATCGCTCGGGTAGCCGTCTCTTTCGGGAGGGCGTGAAAGGGGGACAAGCGAATCGTCTCTATCTTGGCGGAAGCCAAGTGGGCGCCCGTCAGCGTGCGCCGCCCTGTCGGAGGAATTCGGGGACGCAATGGTGGCGCTTGTTACCGCTCATCCCAGGTGCCTCGCAAGGGGGCTATGTTTTGGCGATCGTCGCCAGACAGCCTTTATTCCCGGTGTGGCCCAAACGAAAAGGCCGCCCAGAGGGCGGCCTTTCGTCAACAAAGATCGAAAGTGAGGGGCGGAGCCCTTACTTGATCTTGGTTTCCTTGAACTCGACGTGCTTGCGCGCGACCGGGTCGTACTTCTTCTTCGACATCTTCTCGGTCATGGTGCGCGAGTTCTTCTTGGTCACGTAGAAGTACCCGGTGTCCGCGGTCGAGATGAGCTTGATCTTGATGGTCACGGCCTTGGCCATGGCGGAGCCCTCGATACAGATGGGGCCGCCGTCGGCCCGCGCAAAAAACAAAATGGCCGGGCGAGCCCGGCAATCCGATGGGCGGGGAATGCCGTATCGGCGGTGGCAAGTCAAGGAATATCGGGCGGGGGACCAGTTTTTCCGCCGCCCGGTGGTGTCAGAGCAACTCGCGTACGAAGCTGCCACGCTTCTCCCAATAGAACGGAACCGGCAGATGCTGGCCGAAACCAGCCTTCAGCCGCTCCTCGACCTCGGCGATGATCACCTTGGTGATGGTCGGCAGGTCGAGTTCGCGGGCTTCGTCGAAGGTGACGGAGACGAGGTCGACCAGCTCCGAATCGGGGCCGATCACGCCCTCGACCTTGCCGGCGACGGCGCGGGCATCGACGGCGAAGAAGCGGGTGTCGAAGCGCTTGGGCCGGCGCGGCGGGGTGATGGCGCGGGCGACGAAGGTGATGGCGCCGAGATCGGGGAAGACGCCCCTGGCGGCGAAGTCGGCCCAGACGCCGTCGGGTGGGTTCTCGGGTGCGCCGTAATCGGCGCTGCCGAAGAGCAGGCCGGTCTCCTCGAAGGTCTCGCGGATCGCAGCCAGAGCCAGCGCGCGGCCGCGTTGGACGCTCGGGCGCACGCAGCGGGCGAGCAGACGCTGCTCGCAGGGGCCGGCGAGGGCGCCGCTTGCGGCCATGCGGCGGTCGCCCGCCTCGATGCGCCCGCCCGGGAAGACGTATTTGCCCGGCATGAACTTGTGGCCGGCATGGCGCTTGCCCATCAGCACCCTGGGCTTTTTCCCCGAATGGTCGAGGATCAGCATGGTCGCGGCATCGCGCGGGCGCAGGTTGACTGCGGTGCGGGCCCGCTCGGCCTGGGTCAGGGTGATGGTGTGGTCGCTCATCGGCCGCCCACGGCCTTCATCGCCGGCTGGCGCTCGGGCTTGGGCATGGCGCCGCCGAAGCCGTGCATGCGCATCGCCCATTGCAGGCCGATGACCGCGCCTTTCGCCGGCTGCATCAGCGCCAGGCTGAGCAGCACGGTCAGCGGCAGCCAGACCCAGAGATGCAGCGCGATCGACCAGTTGCTGTACTTTTCAGCGAGCAGGATGCCGCCGACGACGACATGGCCGACGATGGTGATGACGATATAGGGCGGCAAATCGTCAGCACGCTGGTGGTGCAGGGTCTCGCCGCAGGCCTCGCAGGAATCGACCGGCTTCAGGAAGGCGCGGAAGAGCCGGCCCTCGCCGCAGTGCGGGCAGCGACCGAAGAGGCCGCGACGCATAGCCTGACGCCAGTCGCGAGCCTGGACCGGCTTGGGTTGGTGACAATGTATGGACATGGGATGTCTTCGTTAATGCAGGGCGTCAGCGCTTGCGGCCCGATCGTTTGGGCGGGGGGCGGCCCTGCTTTCGCCCCATAGGTAAAGGAGGCCGGGACTTTTTGCCAGAGCGGTCGGATGTCGCGGGTCTGCCCTCTGTGAGCAACTCGAATCGAAGCGCCCCTGCGACCGGCGCCGCCTCGACCAGTTTGACATGGACGCGGTCGCCGAGACGCCAGCTTTCGCCGGTGCGATCGCCGACCAGCGCATGGGCGCGCTCGTCATGGCGGTAATAGTCGGCGCCGAGCGTGGAGGCCGGGATGAAGCCGTCGGCGCCGGTGCCATCGAGCTTGACGAAGAGGCCGGCGCGGTTGAGGCCGGCGATGCGGCCGTCGAAGCTCGAGCCGATCTGATCGGCGAGGAAATGCGCGATCAAGCGATCGGTGGTCTCGCGCTCGGCCGCCATGGCGCGCCGCTCCGCTGCCGAGATCCGGGTCGCGACCTCGCGCAGCTCGCTAAGCGTCGTTGCTTTCGGCAGGCCGTCATTGCCGAGCTTGAGGGCTGCGACCAAGGCGCGATGCACGATCAGATCGGCGTAGCGGCGGATCGGCGAGGTGAAATGGGCATAGCGGCGCAGGTTCAGGCCGAAATGCCCGTAATTCTCGGCGACGTATTCGGCCTGTGCCTGGGTGCGCAGCACGACCTCGTTGAGCAGCAGCTCGTTCTCCGAGCCCTTGATCATGGCGAGGATGCGGTTGAACAGCACTGGCCGCAGCGCCGCGTCCTTCGGCAGCTTGATGCCGATCGAGGCCAGGACCTCGCCGAGCGCCCGCATCTTCTCGAGCGAGGGCTCGTCATGGCAGCGATAGATCAGATGGCTGCCCGCTTTCTCCAGCGTCTCGGCGGCGGCGACGTTGGCGAGGATCATGAACTCCTCGATCAGCCGATGCGCGGCCAGCCGCTCGGGCACGATCACGCGGGTGACCTTGCCATTGGCGTCGAGGACGAGCTTGCGCTCGGGCAGATCGAGATCGAGCGGCTGGCGGGCGTCGCGGGCGCGGGCGGCCGAGCCATAGGCGGCCCAGAGCGGCATCAGGATGCTGTCGCGGATCGGGGCGGCGGCGTCGTCCGGCTTGCCGTCGATCGCGGCTTGCGCCTGCTGGTAGGAAAGCTTGGCCGCCGAGCGCATCATGATGCGGTGGAAGCTGTGGCTCTTCTTAGAACCGTCGGCCTTGAGGATCAGGCGGACGGCAAGGGCAGGGCGGTCTTCGCCGCCGCGCAATGAGCAGAGATCGTTCGAGATGCGTTCGGGCAGCATCGGCACGACGCGATCGGGGAAATAGACCGAGTTGCCACGCTCCAGCGCCTCGCGATCGAGTGCCGAGCCGGGGCGCACGTAAGAGGCGACGTCGGCGATGGCGACGGTGACGATGTGGCCGCGGGGATTGTCGGGATCGTCGTCCGGCGCGGCATGGACCGCGTCGTCATGGTCCTTGGCGTCAGCCGGATCGATGGTGATCAGCGGCAAGGCGCGCCAGTCCTCGCGGCCGGCGAGGGTAGCTGGCTTGGCGGCTTCCGCCTCGGCGATCGTCGCCGGCTGGAATTCGTTCGGGATGCCGTGGGCGTGGATCGAGATCAGCGAGACCGCGCGCTCGGATTTCAGCGAGCCGAGCCGCTCGCGCACCCTGGCCTGCGGCGGGCCGAAACGGCTCTCCCGAGCGAAGGAGACCGAGACGAGATCGCCGTCCTCGGCGTTGCCGGTCTGGCCCTTCGGAATAATCGCCTCGCGCCCCTGCGCCTTCTTGTCGACGGGGATGAGCCGGCCGGAGCCATCGGGGAGGGCGCGGAAGATGCCGAGCACCTGCGCCTTGGCCTTGCCCATCACCTTGAGGGTGCGGCCGGACCATTGATAGCCCTCGACACCGCGCAGCTTCGTCAGCTTGAGCAGGACATGATCGCCCACGCCCGGGGCAGCCGCGGTCGCAGTCTTCGGCTGGCGGCGGGTGTCGCGCTGGCGTTCGAGCAGGATCTTCGGTGCCTCGCCCTGGTCGGCCTCGTTCCATTCGAGCGGAACGGCGATGAGATCGCCCTCGCGGTCGCGCGTCTTGATCTCGCAGAGCAGCACGGCGGGCAGGGCCGCATGCGGTTTGACCGGGCCGGCTCCGCCGTTCTCCTCCAGCTCGAGATCGCGCAGCAGGCGCTTCAGCCAGATCTTGCCGCCACCATCGAGCTGGAAGGCCTTGGCGATGTCGCGTCGGCCGGGCTCGCGGCCGGCGGAGCGTTCCTCCTCGATGAAGGCGAGGATGGCGTCGCGGGAGAGGTCGGAGTCAGGACGGGGCAAAGGCTCAGGCCTCGTCAGCAGCGGCTGGGCGCGAAGGACATCCACGAGTTCTGCCATGCCGCGACCGGGCGCGCCAGAACGGCCTGTGCAGAACTTCCGTCCGAAACGGAGAAGGGCCGCCCTTTCGGGCAGCCCTTCCATTGCCGAACCGCAGCCCCGGTAACAGGGCTAGGCGTCACGGAAACTCACGCGCAACCGAACCCCTCATGGGACGAGTCCAGGCCACGCGCCCCCCGCGACAGCGGTTGATGACAATGAGACACTGGATCACCTCCTTTCAGTTGTTACCGACAAGGAGGAGGCTAAGGTGATTCCAAGCATTGCGTAAACGGCAAAGATTCAGCTGCTCACAGGCCGCGTCACTGCAACAAAATCAGGCGCTAGGCTGGCTTCGGATGCGGTTGCCTATTTTGTAGGCGACCGATCTGCCCATTGGCTGGTCACTAATTGCCGCGACGCATGATCCTTGCGTGAGATCGGCCCCTCCCGGCAGGAAATCGCTCGCGAAACTGCCCTGAACACGCCTTGTTGCGGTGCCCCGATGGCTTTGAGCCAGGGTTGGCACGTCGCTTGCGAACTTCCCTGCCAGCTGGAACGGCAGCTGGCGCCGGCAACGGCGCGGTCAACAGGGACCTCAGGGGATATCGCAGTGAAACTCACTCGTCGCACGGTCATCGGCGCCGCCTTCGCAGGCGCCACGGTTCTCTCCTCGCTGCTGCCGGCGGCGGCGCAAGAGACCATCAAGGTCGGCATCCTGCACTCGCTCTCCGGCACGATGGCGATCTCGGAGACGACGTTGAAAGACGTCATGCTCATGCTCATCGAGGAGCAGAACAAGAAGGGCGGCGTGCTCGGCAAGAAGCTCGAGGCGGTCGTGGTCGATCCGGCTTCGAACTGGCCGCTCTTCGCCGAGAAGGCGCGCGAGCTGATCGTCAAGGACAAGGTCTCGGCCGTGTTCGGCTGCTGGACCTCGGTCTCGCGCAAGTCGGTGCTCCCGGTGTTCAAGGAGCTGAACTCGATCCTGTTCTACCCCGTCCAGTACGAGGGCGAGGAGAGCGAGCGCAACGTGTTCTATACCGGCGCCGCGCCGAACCAGCAGGCGATTCCCGCTGTCGACTACCTCGCCAAGGAGGAGAAGGTCGAGCGCTGGGTCCTGGCCGGCACCGACTACGTCTATCCGCGCACGACCAACAAGATCCTGGAGGCCTATCTTCTCGCCAAGGGCGTGAAGAAGGAGGACATCCTGATCAACTACACGCCGTTCGGCCATTCCGACTGGCAGACCATCGTTTCCGACATCAAGAAGTTCGGCACGGCCGGCAAGAAGACCGCCGTGGTCTCGACCATCAACGGCGACGCCAACGTGCCGTTCTACAAGGAGCTCGGCAACCAGGGCATCAAGGCGACCGACATCCCGGTCGTCGCCTTCTCGGTCGGCGAAGAAGAGCTCGCAGGCATCGACACCAAGCCGCTGCTCGGCCACCTCGCTGCCTGGAACTACTTCCAGTCGGTCAAGACGCCGGAGAACGAGGCCTTCATCAAGCAGTGGAAGGCCTACAAGAAGAACGAAAAGGCCGTCACCAATGACCCGATGGAAGCCCATGTCATCGGCTTCGCCATGTGGGTGAAGGCGGTCGAGAAGGCCAAGAGCTTCGATCCCGACAAGGTCATCGACGCGCTGCCCGGCATCGAGGCGCCGAACCTGACCGGCGGGGTCTCGAAGATGCTGCCGAACCACCATATCACCAAGCCGGTGCTGATCGGCGAGATCAAGGCCGATGGCCAGTTCGACGTCGTGTCGAAGACCGGCCTCGTCGCCGGCGACGCCTGGTCGAAGGAGCTCGACGGCTCCAAGGACCTGGTCGGCGACTGGGTCGAGAAGAAGTGCGGCAACTTCAACGTCAAGACCGGCAAGTGCGGCGGCGCCTGAGTTAAGAGGGGGAAGGGCGGCACGGTCGGAAAGCCCGGCCGCCCTTCGAATTGCCTGAGCATGCCGCCGGATCAGCCGGCGGCATGCAGGATTGCCGACCAGCCAATCGAAGCGAGCCATGCGGATCCTCTCCAGCCTCTTGCGCACGCTTGCGCTCGCGATGACGCTTGCGCTCATGCCGGCTCTCGCTTTTGCGCAGCAAGCCGCCGAAGACGCCTTCGCGCGCCTCAGCGCCGACAGCTTCTCGGACACGGCACGCGCCATCGACATCCTCGTCCAGAGCGCGCATCCGAACGCTGCGGTGATCATCGAGGCGCTCGCCGATGGCCGGCTGCTCGCCGGCGGCGGCGCGGTCGCGGTGAAGACGAAGGAAGGCGGCTTCCTTGACGCGCGGACCGGGCAGGCGCTTGCCGCCCAGCCGGCGGGCGCGAGCCCGGTCAGACTCAACAACAATGTGCGGCGCGTGATCCAGGGTGCGCTCGGCGGGCTCGGACTGATCAATCCCGATCCCGGCAAGCGCGTCGCGGCCGCCGAGGCGGTGTTCCGGGCGCGCGACGTCTCGGTGCTGCCGGTCCTGGAGGCCGCCATCGCCAAGGAAACCAATGACCGGGCGCGGCGCGCCCTGCGCGAGGCGCAGGCCGCCATCCTGATCGCCAAGACTGATGCCCCGCCCTTCGACCGGATCGCCGCCGTCGACGTACTGCGCGAGCGCGGC
This sequence comes from Allobosea sp. Tri-44, assembly GCF_004123845.1. GTDB lineage: Bacteria > Pseudomonadota > Alphaproteobacteria > Rhizobiales > Beijerinckiaceae > Allobosea. The sequence goes on from NZ_NBDP01000003.1 coordinate 514,896, forward strand.
GACCAGGATGCGCTGGCGACGCTGCGCGCCTTGCCGGGCGACGCCTCGCCGGGTTTGAGAGAGGCCCAGGCGCGCGCCATTTCCGAGATCGAGGGCAAGCTCGCTCTGTGGCGGGCCGGCCAAAACCTCTGGTACGGGCTCTCGCTCGGCTCGGTGCTGCTGCTGGCCGCGATCGGTCTCGCCATCACCTTCGGCGTGATGGGCGTGATCAACATGGCCCATGGCGAGATGGTCATGCTCGGCGCCTACACCACCTTCATCGTCCAGGAGGTGATCCGGTCGCGCTTCCCCGGGCTGTTCGACTGGTCGCTGGCGATCGCGATTCCGGCCGCCTTCATCGTCGCCGGCGCGGTCGGCATCGCGATCGAGCGCGGCGTCATCCGCTTCCTCTATGGCCGGCCGCTGGAGACGCTGCTGGCCACCTGGGGCATCAGCCTGATCCTGCAACAGGCGGTGCGCACCGCGTTTGGCCCCACCAATCGCGAGGTCGGCGCGCCAGCCTTCATGTCCGGCGCCTTCGAGCTCGGCGGTCTCGCCATCACCTGGAACCGGCTCTGGATCATCGTCTTCGCGGCCCTCGTCTTCGCGGCGCTGCTGGCGATCCTCAAGCTGACGCCGATGGGCCTGCAGATGCGGGCCGTCACCCAGAACCGGCGCATGGCTTCGGCGATGGGCATCCGCACCGGCCGGATCGACGCGCTGACCTTCGGGCTCGGCTCGGGCGTCGCGGGGCTTGCCGGTGTCGCGCTCTCGCAGATCGACAATGTCAGCCCCAATCTCGGCCAGAGCTACATCATCGATAGCTTCATGGTCGTGGTCTTCGGCGGCGTCGGCAATCTCTGGGGCACGCTGATCAGCGCGATGAGCCTCGGCGTCGCTAACAAGCTGCTCGAACCCTATGCCGGCGCCGTGCTCGGCAAGATCGCGCTGCTGGTCTTCATCATCCTGTTCATCCAGAAGCGCCCGCGCGGACTGTTCGCGCTGAAGGGCCGGGCGGTGGAAGCATGATCACCCGCTTCCTGCTCTCGAACATGGACCGGCGCGGCTTCGTCTTCCTCGCGCTCATCGCCGCGATCGGCCTTTTGGTGCCGCTGGCGAACCTCTTGCTGCCGGCCGGCTCGCCCTTCCACGTCTCGACCGCGACCATGTCGCTCTGGGGCAAGTATCTTTGCTACGCGCTGCTCGCGATCTCGCTCGACCTGGTCTGGGGCTATTGCGGCATCCTCTCGCTCGGCCACGGCGCCTTCTTTGCGCTCGGCGGCTATGCGATGGGCATGTACCTGATGCGCCAGATCGGCTCGCGCGGCGTCTACGGCAATCCGGTGCTGCCCGATTTCATGGTCTTCCTGAACTGGGGGGAATTGCCCTGGTACTGGTACGGCTTCTCGTCGTTTCCGTTCGCGATGCTGATGGTGCTGGTGGTCCCTGGCCTGCTCGCCTTCGTCTTCGGCTGGTTCGCCTTCCGCTCGCGCGTCACCGGCGTCTATCTCTCGATCATCACCCAGGCGCTGACCTATGCGCTGCTGCTCGCCTTCTTCCGCAACGATATGGGTTTCGGCGGCAATAACGGCCTGACCGACTTCAAGGACATTCTCGGCTTCAATGTGCAGGCGCAGGGCACGCGCGCCGCGCTGTTCGCCATGACCTGCGTGATGCTGATCTCCGGCTTCCTGATCGCCCGCGGCATCGTCTCGTCGAAGCTCGGCAAGGTGGTGATCGCCATCCGTGACGCTGAATCGCGCACGCGCTTCCTCGGCTACCGGGTCGACCGCTTCAAGCTCTTCGTCTTCACCGTCTCGGCCTGCATGGCGGGCGTTGCCGGCGCGCTCTATGTGCCGCAGGTCGGCATCATCAATCCCAGCGAATTTGCCCCGGCGAACTCGATCGAGACCGTGATCTGGGTCGCGGTTGGCGGGCGCGGCTCGCTGGTCGGCGCGGCGCTCGGCGCCGTCGTGGTCAACTGGGCCAAGACGGTGTTCACCTCCGGCTTCATGGCGCCGTACTGGCTGTTCGCGCTCGGTGCGCTCTTCGTCTTCGTCACCCTGTTCATGCCCAAGGGCATTTTGGGCACTGCGCAGGGCTGGTGGGAGAGCCGCAAGCGGCCCGCGCCCGTGCCGGCGCCCGAACCGGCTCCGGCGGAGTAACTGATATGAATGCTCCTACACCCGGCGCGCTGACCTCCTCTCTCCTCTATCTCGACGGCGTCAGTGTTTCCTTCGACGGCTTCAAGGCGATCCGCGGCCTGTCGCTGACCATCGAGCCCGGCGAGATGCGCGCCATCATCGGCCCCAACGGCGCCGGCAAGACGACGATGATGGACATCATCACCGGCAAAACCCGGCCGGATGAGGGCACGGTGATGTTCGGCGGCTCGGTCGACCTGACGCGGCTCGACGAGGCGGCGATCGCCAATCTCGGCATCGGCCGCAAGTTCCAGAAGCCGACCGTGTTCGACTTCCACACGATCGAGGACAACATCCTGCTGGCGCTGAAATCGAAGCGGAGCGTGCTGAAGACGCTGTTCTGGCAGACCGAAAGCCAGCAGCAGAAGCGCATCGACGAGATCCTCGGCATCATCAAGCTCGCCGACAAGCGCGAGCGGCTCGCCGGCTCGCTCTCGCATGGCCAGAAGCAATGGCTCGAGATCGGCATGCTGCTGGCGCAGGATCCCAAGCTTCTCCTCGTCGACGAGCCGGCGGCCGGCATGACCGACGGCGAGACGGCGCAGACGGCGGTGCTGCTCAAGGAGATCGCAAGGGATCATTCCGTGATCGTTGTCGAGCACGACATGGGCTTCATCCGCGAACTCGGCGTGAAGGTGACGGTACTCCACGAGGGCTCGGTATTGGCCGAGGGGCCCCTCGATCAGGTTAGTGCCAATGAGCGAGTCGTCGAAGTCTATCTGGGGCGCTAAGCATGATGCGGAAACGTAAAAGCCGGTTTTCCGATCAGATCATGCGGCGGGACAACTGCTCATGCTGACTGTGGACGCCATCGATCTGCATTACGGCGCGGCGCAGGCACTGCGCCGTGTCTCGGTCAGCGCCGAGATCGGCAAGGTCACCTGTGTCATGGGCCGCAACGGCGTCGGCAAGACCTCGCTGATGCGCGCCATCGTCGGCCAGCAGCCGATCAGCGGCGGCAGAATCAGTTTTGGCGGGCAGGACATCTCTACCTTGCGCACCGAGGACAGGGCGCGCGCCGGCATCGGCTTCGTGCCGCAGGGCCGCGAGGTCTTCCCGCTGCTCAGCGTCAAGGAGAACCTGGAGACCGGCTTCGCGCCTTTGCCGCGCAAGGAGCGCTACATCCAGGACGAGCTCTTCAACCTATTCCCCGTGCTGAAGTCCATGCTGGGCCGGCGCGGCGGAGACCTCTCGGGCGGTCAGCAACAGCAACTCGCCATAGCGCGAGCGCTGGTCACCCGACCCAAATTGCTGGTTCTCGACGAGCCGACCGAGGGCATCCAGCCCTCGATCATCAAGGATATCGGCCGCGCCATCGACTATCTGCGCCAGCGCGGCGACATGGCGATCGTGCTGGTCGAGCAGTATTTCGACTTCGCCCGCGATCTCGCCGACACGATGTTCGTGATGGACCGCGGCGAGGTGGTACTGGCCGGGCCGATGGCGGAGCTCGACGGGGCGCAGGTTCAGAGGTTGATTCAGGTGTGAGAGCAGCTGCGCCGTCATGCTCGGGCTTGACCCGAGCATCTCAGGCCAGAGGGGACGCCTGATGGCGCCTTCTGGTCCTGAGATTCTCGGGTCTGCGCTTCGCTTCGCCCGAGAATGACGGTGCTGGCCCCGTTGATTAAGAGTCAGCTGCTCGCCAACTCCCCCTCAAAACTCCAGCGGCGCGTTGTCGATGACCTCCTTCATCACGAAGAAGGTGCGGGTCTGGCGCACGCCGGGCAGCGCCAGCAGCGTCTTGGCGTGCAGCTTGTTGAAGTCGGCGAGGTCGCGCACGCGGATCTTGAGGAAATAGTCGAAATCGCCGGCGACGATGTGGCAGTCGAGCACCACGGGCAACTGCTTCACCGCCTCCTCGAAGGTGCCGAAGCTCTCCGGCGTCGAGCGGTCGAGCACCACGCCGACAATGGCGAGCGTACCCTTCTCGACCTTGTGCGGATCGATCTGCGCCCGCACGCCGGTGACATAGCCCTCGGCGAACAGGCGCTGGATGCGGCGATGGCAGGTGGCGGCACTGGTGTTCACCCGCTTGGCGATCTCGGCATTGCCCATGCGCCCATCGGCCTGCAGCAAACGCAGGATTCTGAGGTCGGTTTTGTCAAGCTCGGCCTCCATGAAGGATTCTTCCGTTTTTTGTGCATCTGATGTCGCTCAAAGCTAGCAGATCGCGAGTTATGTGGAAGCGGAAGAAAAAACCAAGTCGAAATTCGGGAGCACCTTTCAACGGCATTTTGCTAGCGTTTGCGGGTCATTTCGTGAGGAAAATCCGCCATGCTCGCCAAGTTCGAACGCTATCCGCTGACCTTCGGGCCGTCGCCGATCGAGAAGCTGCCGCGCCTCTCGGCGCATCTCGGCGGCGCTGTTGAGCTCTATGCCAAGCGCGAGGACTGCAATTCCGGCCTCGCCTTCGGCGGCAACAAGCTGCGCAAGCTCGAATACATCGTCCCGGACGCGATCGCGTCGGGCGCCGACACGCTGGTCTCGATCGGCGGCGTGCAGTCGAACCACACCCGCATGGTCGCGGCGACCGCCGCCAAGATCGGCATGAAGTGCCGCCTCGTGCAGGAAAGCTGGGTGCCGCATGAGGACGCGGTCTATGACCGGGTCGGCAATATCCTGATGTCGCGGGTGATGGGCGCCCATGTCGAACTGGTCGACGAGGGGTTCGACATCGGCATCCGGGCGAGCTGGGAAAACGCGCTGGCGGACGTCAAGGCCAAGGGCGGCAAGCCCTATGCGATCCCGGCCGGCGCCTCCGTGCACAAATTCGGCGGGCTCGGCTATGTCGGCTTCGCCGAGGAGGTGAGGGCGCAGGAGGAAGAGCTCGGCTTCACGTTCGACTACATCGTCGTCTGCACCGTCACCGGCTCGACCCATGCCGGCATGGTCGTCGGCTTCGCCAAGGACGGCCGCCAGCGCAACGTCATCGGCATCGACGCCTCGTTCACCCCGGCGCAGACCAGGGCGCAGGTGCTGGACATCGCCCAAAAGACCTCCGAGCTCGTCGGCGGCAAGCAGATCACGGCCGATGATATCGTGCTGAACGAGGACTACGCCTATCCGGTCTATGGCGTGCCTTCCAAGGAGACGATCGAGGCGATCCGCCTGTCGGCCCGGCTCGAGGGCATGATGACCGACCCCGTCTATGAGGGGAAATCGATGCAAGGCATGATCGACCTGGTGAAGAAGGGCTTCTTCCCGGCCGGGTCGAAGGTGCTCTACGCCCATCTTGGCGGCGTGCCGGCGATCAACGGCTACAGCTACACCTTCCGCAACGGTTGAGCGCCATGGAGGCGCTCGTCCTTTGTGAGATCGCGGCGGGCCGCGACGATCTGCGCGAGGCCCTGCTCGCGCGCATCGGCCGGCTCGGCTTTGGCGGGCGAGCGAAGCTGAGCTTCGTCGCCCGCGACCGGAATGCGCCCGGCAACACGCTCCTGGCTGCCGGCTTTCCGACCTGGTCCGGAGCCGAGCGCTTCGCCGCCGATGCCGTCGGCGACGGGCTTGCACCGGCCGCCGTCAGGCTGCTCGCGCTCGACGCCACCTGGCAGGCCGAACCGCTGCCGCTGATGTTCCCGTGATAGGGCATGGCCGCGCCGACATCGGCGCGGCTTGCCCCTTGGGCTCCAGCGGGGCATGTAGCGTCGCCAAAGCCGGCTTCCCGCCGGCCGGCAGGAGCGTTGCGATGCAGCTTGGAGTGGTCGGCCTCGGCCGCATGGGAGCCAATATCGTCCGCCGGCTGCACCGCGCCGGGCACCAATGCGTGGTCTATGACCGCGACCCGAAGCCGGGCGAGGCATTGGCCAAGGACGGCGCCGTCAATGTCGGCGATCTCAAGGAGATGGTGGCGAAGCTTCAGGCGCCGCGCGCGATCTGGATCATGCTGCCGGCCGGCGAGATCACCGAGACAACGCTCGCCGATCTCGCGGCGATGATGAGCCCTGGCGACACGCTGATCGATGGCGGCAACGCCTTCTGGAAGGACGATGTCCGGCGCGGGCGCGAGCTTGAGGCCAAGGGCCTGCATTATCTCGACATCGGCACCTCCGGCGGCGTGCACGGGCTGGAGCGTGGTTATTGCCTGATGATCGGCGGCGACAAGGGCGTGTTCGATCGCCTGGAGCCGATCTTCCGGGCGCTGGCGCCGGGCAAGGGCGGGATCGAGCCGACCAAGCATCGCGACGGCCGCAATCCGACGGCCGAGCAGGGCTATCTGCATTGCGGCCCGGCCGGCGCCGGCCATTTCGTCAAGATGATCCATAACGGCATCGAATACGGGATGATGCAGGCCTTCGCCGAAGGTTTCGACCTCTTGCGCAACGCCTCAGCCAAGGACGGTCTGCCGGAGGAATACGGTTTCGACTTCGACGTCGCCGAGATCGCCGAGGTCTGGCGGCGTGGCTCGGTCGTGACCTCCTGGCTGCTCGACCTCACCGCCGAGGCGCTGGCCGCCGACGAGGAGCTCGGCGCCTATTCCGGCCATGTCTCGGATTCGGGCGAAGGGCGCTGGACGGTGCAGGCCGCGATCGAGACCGCGACGCCGGCCGAGGTTCTGACCTCCTCGCTCTACACCCGCTTCCGCTCGCGCAAGGACCACACCTTCGCCGAAAAGATCCTCTCCGCCATGCGCGCCGGCTTCGGCGGCCATGTCGAGCCGAAGAAGCAGGGCTGACGCGGATGGTTTTCGCCAAGGACGCCGGGAAACCGGCGGTGATCGTCGTCATGGGCGTGGCAAGCTCGGGCAAGACCTCGCTCGGCGAGCGGCTGGCGGAGCGGCTCGGCTGGCCGTTCCGTGATGCCGACTCGTTCCATCCGCCTGCGAACGTCGCGAAGATGTCTGGCGGCATTCCGCTGACCGACGAGGACCGCAAGCCCTGGCTGGCGGCGATCGCGGCCTGGGTCGACGAGCTGCGCACCACCGGTGGCAATGGCATCGTCACCTGCTCGGCGCTGAAGAAGGCGTATCGCGATGTGATCGTCGGGACCCGGCCCGATGTCGCACTCGTCTATCTCAAGGGCTCGCGCGAACTGATCGGCCAGCGCATGGCGGCGCGCCAGCACCATTTCATGCCGCCGGCGCTGCTCGACAGCCAGTTCGCAACGCTGGAGGAGCCGGGCGCGGACGAGAACCCGCTCGTCGTCCAGGTCGAGGCGAGCAAGGAGGCGATCGTCGAGCAGGTGGTCAAGGAACTGCGGCTCGGCTAGCCGCCCGGCGCCGGCTGCAAGCCCGCTCCTAGTTTCAACCGATTGAAAAAAGGCCGCAATCGGAGCATTGCTTAGGGGAGGCGGGGGAGCCGCCGTTCCAAGGTATCATCATGCTCGACAAAGCCGCCCCACCGCGCACGCTGAAGCTCAATGCCGCCGACAATGTCGCGGTCGCGGTCGATCCGATCGATGTCGGTGTCAGCGCTGCCGGGGTCACCGCGCTGAAGCGGATTCCGCGCGGCCACAAGATCGCGCTGACCCGGATCGCCAAGGACGAGCCGATCCGCAAATTCGGACAGATCATCGGTTTCGCTACGCTCGACATCCCGCCGGGCGAATGGGTGCACGAGCACAATACCGGCTTCCACGCCTTCGAGCGCGACTATGCCTATGCCGCCGAGGCCAAGACGGAGTTCGTGCTGCCGGTCGAGCAGCAGGCGACCTTCGAGGGCTTTCGCCGCAAGAGCGGCAATGCCGGCACGCGCAACTATGTCGGCATCCTCACCTCGGTGAACTGCTCGGCCTCGGCCGCGCGCTTCATGGCCGAGGAGGTCAAGCGCTCCGGGCTGCTCGCCGACTACCCCAATGTCGACGGCGTGATCGCGCTGACGCACGGCACCGGCTGCGGCATCGACTACAATGGCGAGAGCTTCGAGGTGCTGAAGCGCACGACCTGGGGCTATGCCTGCAACCCGAACATGGCGGCGGTGCTGGTCGTCGGTCTCGGCTGCGAGGGCTTCCAGATCAAGCGGATGAAGGAAGCCTATGGCGTCGAGGAAAGCGACGTCTTCCGCACGCTGACGATCCAGGAAACCGGCGGCACCAGGAAGGCCGTCGCGGCCGGGATCGAGGCGCTGAAGGTGATGCTGCCGATCGCCAACCAGGCCAAGCGCGAGACCGTGCCGGCGTCCGAGCTGATGCTCGCTTTGCAGTGCGGCGGCTCGGACGGCTATTCCGGCATCACCGCCAATCCGGCGCTGGGCAAGGCAGTCGACCTGCTGGTCGAGCATGGCGGCACCGCGATCCTCTCCGAGACGCCGGAGATCTACGGCGCCGAACACCTGCTCACCCGTCGCGCCGCCACCCGCGAGGTCGGCGAGAAGCTCGTCGGCATCATCAAATGGTGGGAGGACTATACGGCGCGCGCCCGGATGGACATGAACAACAACCCGTCGCCCGGCAACAAGGCCGGCGGGCTGACGACCATCCTGGAGAAGTCGCTCGGCGCCGCCGCCAAGGGCGGCACCAAGACGCTGGCCGCGGTCTACCACTATGCCGAGCCGGTCCGAAGCAAGGGCTTCGTCTACATGGACACGCCCGGCTACGACCCGGTTTCGGCGACGGGGCAGGTCGCCGGCGGCGCCAACATCCTCGCCTTCACGACGGGACGCGGCTCGGCCTATGGCTGCAAGCCGACGCCCTCGGTCAAGCTCGCGACCAACACGCCGATGTATCTGAAGCAGACCGACGACATGGACCTCAATTGCGGCGATGTCCTCGACGGCGTGACGCTGGAGGAGAAGGGCAAGGAGATCTTCGACTATCTGCTGAAGATCGCCTCGGGCGAGAAGTCGAAGTCCGAGGAAATGGGCTATGGCGACGCCGAATTCGTGCCCTGGCAGATCGGCGCGACGATGTGAGAGCGCGATGGTCGTCATAGACCGGATGTGCCGGGGTTACCCCGTCGGATTTAAGGTGTTTGATGAGCATTTAGAGCCGGGTTCAGATTTCGGATTGAGACGCAGAGCGTTTCCATCCGAGCATGATCTTGCCAGAAAGCCGGTTCCTACTATCCGCTAGCACGAAACTTCGGTTCGGAACCATGCTCTGGCCTATAGAGCCATCCGCCAGCAGCGAGCTCAAGTGTAGTCCATTCAAATGACCCTGGATGCATGCGGGCAGAATATAGGTATAATCGCCTACATTTCTCGCGAATACTTCAGTTTTTAGTTCGCGTCGGCTGGCTGAATTCAAAGCGGGGGGAATGGGCGGTGGTGACCAAGCGAAGCCAGGCCAGGTAGCTTGCTTTTCATAGTAGCCGGCTTGGCCAATTCGAAATTCCGCTTGCAGATCCTGTATAAGCAATATCGCTTGACGCCCAGAGCGTGATGCTCTCCTTATGATATTGGTTAAATTTCCCTAAAGGAATGAACAGGGGGCGATGACTGCGGTCATCTTTCCGCTGCATGTCTAACTGTCTGATGCCGCGATTCATTTCATGCGTGAAAGGGACATTCGATGCCTGTCTTCAATGGCACTGCAGGAGACGATACGCTAACCGGCAGCGGCAGCGACGACACCCTAAATGGGCTGGCGGGCAACGATCTTCTGATTGGCGGGGGCGGCGCGGATATACTTGACGGCGGATCTGGTTTCGATACCGCGAGCTATCAGAATGCCGTAGCCGGGGTTGTCGTGGATCTGACCACCCCGGGCAACAACACCGGCGAAGCCGCGGGCGACACCTATATCTCGATTGAGAACGTACGGGGCAGCGCCTTCAGCGACACGTTGACGGGCAATGCCGGCGACAACGTGCTGCGCGGCGGCCTCGGGGCCGACTTGCTGAATGGCGGCGGCGGTTTCGATTTTGCCGATTATCGCAATTCCACGACGGGCATAACGGCCAGTCTGACCAATCCGGCTTCCAACACCGGCGAAGCTGCCGGGGATTTTTACGCCTCGATTGAAGGTCTGCGCGGTGGCGACTTCAATGACCTTCTGATTGGCGACGCAGGCGACAACTTTCTCCGTGGCGGACTTGGCGCCGATGCCTTGAACGGTGGCGACGGCTTTGATTTTGCCGACTATTCGGGCGCGACGGCCGGTGTCACCGTTAGTCTGACCAATCCCGCAATCAATACCGGTGAAGCTGCGGGCGACACCTATTTTTCGATCGAAGGCGTGCGCGGGAGCGATTTCAATGACACGCTGATCGGCGATGCGAACTTGAATTTTCTGCGTGGTGGCCTCGGGGCGGATACGCTCAACGGCGCTGGCGGCTTCGACTACGCCGACTATCGCTACGCCAGCACAGGCATAACGGCCAGCCTGGCCAATGCCGCGATCAATACCGGCGAAGCTGCCGGCGACATCTTCATCTCGATCGAAGGTCTGCGCGGCAGCGATTTCGGCGACACTCTGATAGGTGACGGCAATGACAACTTCCTGCGCGGCGGTCTCGGGGCGGACGCACTGAACGGCGGTGGCGGCTCCGATTATGCCGACTATTTCAATGCCACCACAGGCATAACGGCCAGCCTTGCCAACCCCAATGCCAATACCGGCGAGGCCGCGGGCGATACCTATGTCTCGATCGAAAACCTGGACGGCAGCGTTTTCAATGACACGCTGATTGGCGATGCCGGCGACAACGTCCTGCGCGGCGGTCTCGGAGCGGATTCGCTGGCTGGTGGCGACGGCGACGACTCTGCCGACTACTCCAATGCCGCGACAGGCATAACGGTCAGCCTTGCCAACCCCAATGCCAATACCGGCGAGGCCGCTGGCGATACCTACAGTTCGATTGAAAATCTGCGCGGGAGCGATTTCAATGACACGCTGACGGGCGACGCCGGTGACAACGCTCTCAGGGGCGGTCTCGGATCGGATGCGCTGAACGGCGGCGACGGCTTCGATTTCGCCGACTATCGCAACGCCGCAGCGGGCGTAACGGTCAGCCTGACCAATCCTGCGATCAATACCGGCGAGGCCGCCGGCGATACCTATGTTTCGATCGAAGGCCTGCGCGGCAGCCAGTTCAACGACATTCTGATCGGCGATGCCGGCGACAATTTTCTCCGTGGCCGAAATGGCGCCGACGTGCTGAATGGCGCCGGCGGCTTTGACTACGCCGACTATTCGGGCGCGACGGCCGGTGTCGTAGCGAGCCTGACCAATCCTGCGCTCAATACCGGTGAGGCTGCGGGCGACACCTATATCTCAATCGAAGGCCTGCGCGGCTCCGACTTCAACGACACGCTGATCGGCGATGCGGGCGACAATTATCTGCGCGGTCGTCTGGGCGCGGATTTACTGAACGGTGCGGACGGCTTCGACTACGCCGATTATCGCAACGCGGCGACAGGCGTATTGGCCAGCCTGACCAATCCAGCTTCCAACACCGGCGATGCTGCCGGCGATACCTATATCTCAATCGAAGGCCTGCGCGGCACCGACTTCAACGACATTCTGATCGGCGATGCCAACGACAATTTTCTTCGGGGCCGAATTGGCGCTGACGTGTTGGATGGCGCTGGCGGCTTTGACTACGCCGACTACGTGAATTCGGCGACTGCTGTCGTAGCGAGCCTCGCCAATCCCGGCATCAATACCGGCGATGCTGCCGGCGACACTTATGTCTCGATAGAAGGCCTGCGCGGCGGAGACTTCAACGACACGTTGATTGGCGACGCAGGCGCCAACGTCTTACGCGGCGGTCTCGGTGCGGATGCGCTGAATGGTGGCGACGGCATCGACTATGCCGACTATCGCAACGCCTCCGCAGGCGTAACCGTTAGTCTCGTCAACCCGGGCGCGAATACCGGCGAGGCCGCGGGCGACACTTATGTTTCGATTGAAGGCCTGCGCGGTGGCGACTTCAATGACATTTTGACGGGCGACGCCGGTGACAATTTCCTGCGTGGCGGCCAGGGCGCGGACGTGCTCGACGGCGGCGGCGGGTTCGATCTTGCCGAATACAGCAACGCTACGGCCGGCGTAACCGTCAGCCTGCTGACGCCTGCCGGCAACAGCGGGGAAGCCGCCGGCGACACTTTCACGTCTATCGAGGGCGTTCGCGGCTCGGGCTTCGCCGACATGCTCTTGGGCGACGGCGCCTTCAATCAGCTTTTCGGGCTGAACGGCAACGACACGCTGTATGGTTTTGGCGGAAATGACATGATCGACGCAGGCGCTGGCGTCGACATGCTCACCGGCGGCGCTGGCGGAGATCTGCTGGTCGGCGGCCTGGATTTCGACTTCGCCCGCTACGATGAGAGCGCCGCAGGAGTGACGGTGCGGCTCGATCTCGTCGGGACGGGAGTGGGCGGAGATGCGCAGGGCGATCAACTCGTCGGGATCGAGGCGCTCATAGGCTCGGCCTTCAGTGATCTTCTGATTGGCGATGCCGGCGGCAATGCGCTGCTCGGACTTGGTGGAAACGACACGCTCTATGGTTTTGCCGGCAACGACGAACTTTACGGCTTCGATGGCAGCGATATGTTGAGCGGAGGTGCGGCGGGCGACCGGCTGGATGGCGGCGAAGGCTACGATTTCGTGCGCTACGACGATGCCGCGGCAGCCGTGAGTGCAAACCTCGCCAATACCACGCTCAATGCGGGCGATGCGGCGGGGGACAGTTACTTCGCCATCGAGGCTCTCATAGGTTCGGCATTTGGCGATACGCTGACTGGCGACGCCAATGCGAACGCCTTGCTCGGCCTTGCCGGCGATGACGCTCTGGTCGGTTTGGCCGGGAATGATGAGATTTATGGGTTCGCGGGCAACGACGACCTCTATGGCGGCGCTGGAGCGGATCGACTCGACGGCGGTGACGACTTCGACGCGGCGCGGTACGACGATGCCGCCAGTGGCGTAACGGCACGGCTGTCCAATGCCGCCGCCAATGCAGGCGAGGCCGCGGGCGATAGCTATTTCTCGATCGAGGGTCTGGCCGGCTCGCGTTTCGCCGATATCCTGATTGGCGATGCGTTCAACAACACGCTCTTCGGCAATGGCGGCGATGACGTCCTGTCCGGCTTTGGCGGTGCGGATGGACTAGTCGGAGGCCAGGGCAACGACACATTCGTCTTTCGGTTGCAGGATCTGTCTTCCGGCACTTATGCGGTCATCGCCGACTTCAATGAGGTTCTGGGCGATTTCGATACGTTGTTCCTGGAAGGTTTCAGCAACGTCATCACGGCACAAGACGGCGCGGACGTGCTGGTCTCGACCTCGGAACTCGGTTTTGCCGGGGGCATCCGCATCAGCAACTTCACCGTTGGCCAGCTTTCGGACCAGTTTCTCATCGGCTGAATGGGACATGTCACAAGCGCGCGGGCCCGCTCAGGCGATGCGCTACGAGAAACGATCCCAGGCCGCCTGGCGGGAAATCCCGAGCGCTTCGCCGATCGCGGCCCAGGAAATCTTGCGTTTGCGCAGGACGTCGACCTTCCTGCCCAGCCCGACGGCGGTGTGCTCGTAAAGGGCAGCCGCGACCTTGAGCCAGTGCAGGAGGCGCTCGGTCGGGAACGTCTCGAGCTGCTGGATGCTCCTTATCTCCGTGTCCGGCTACGGCGCATCGATCGGCAGCGCCATGAATGCGTTACATTTGGCGACGCACTCATTGCAGATGAAGACCGCCGGCCCGGCGACGAGGTTCTCGACGTCGTGCTGGCTCTTGCCGCAGAACGAACAGTGCAGGAGCGTTTTCAAGGCCTTGCTTAGACGCTTTCCCCATCTGCGGGAGCAGCCTCGCCTGGAGCCTGATCCGAAGTCGTCATGGCCATCTTCTGTCAAGGTGAGCTTGACAGAAGATTTTCGCGCTCATCGCGCCTTGTCAAGCTCGACTTGACAACCGCAAGGCGGCCGAGGCCAAGGCCGCCGCGCTGACGCTTCGGGGCCTCAAAGCTCGGAGGCGAAGCCCCATTGCGGGACATGGGCGGCGAGCTTGTCGAGCAGCCGCCCGAGCTGGGTCCGCTCCTCGCCGGAAAGGCAATCGAGCATCGCCGCCTCCCTGGCTTTGAGTGCCGGGATGTAGCGTTCGTAGAGCGCGCGGCCCTCCATCGTCAGGAAGAGGAGCTGGCGGCGGCTGTCGGCCTTGTCGGGCTCGCGGCGGATCAGCTTCTTCTTTTCGAGCAGGATCACGGCGCGGCTGACGCTGGCCTTGAGGTGGCCGGAGAATTCGCAGAACTCGCTGGCGCTGGCGCCGTCGCGCACGGTCAGGAAGATCAGGATGACGATCTCCGGCCGGGTCAGCCCGAATTCCATCTCGATCGCCCGGAAGGAGGGCTCGCGATAGAAGTTCAGGATGTAGCCGATCTTGTAGGCGGTCGGGATCGCGGTGCCGTCGAGGATGGCGCGCCGCTGCCCGGCATCGAGCTCGCCGGCCCCGTCCTGCGGAATTAGTCTCACATTAGACTTTTTTGTTGCGCGCGCCATGAGCCGGTCCTAGCATCCCGGACAAGGAATGGCACGGTTTTGCCGTGCCGGGAGGAGGCGATGGATCAGGCTGGTGCCACAAGGTGGCAGGCGCTTTCGCGCGCGCCGGAGTGCTTCTATTCGGGCGCCGACGCCCATCCGATCTATGTCGACCGGCTCGGAGCGTCCCTGCCGGGGCGGTTGCCGATCGTCCTCGTCCATGGCGGCGGCCATACCGGCGCCTGCTATCTGACGACTCCCGACGGCCGGCCGGGCTGGGCTGCAGCCTTCGCGGCGTCTGGCCGCGAGGTCTTCGTGCCCGACTGGCCGGGCCATGGCCGCTCGCCGATGCGGCCGGATTTCGCGACCCTGTCGAGCATCGAGATCGCGACCAGTCTGCAGCGTTTGCTGGAGGAGATAGGGCCGGCGGTACTCTTGGTGCACTCCGCGAGCGGGCCGATGGCCTGGTGGATCGCCGAGCAGAGCCCGCAGGCCGTCGCCGCCATCGTCGGCATCGCGCCGGGCGGGCCGGCGAACCTGCTGCCGGTGCTGCCCGACGATGCCGAGGCGGTGGCGAAGCTCAAGGACGATGAGAGCCTGGGCTGCCCGGTCCGGGTCGAGGAAGACAGACCGCTCTTCATCTCACCCGAGTTCATGCGGGCCTATTGGGCCAATTCCGGGCGCTTCCCGCAGCAGGCCTTCGAGGCTTATCGGCGCTCGATCGTGCCCGAGAGCGCGCGCCTGATGAACGAGCGCTTCAACATCGGCGGCAAGGGTCTGCGCATCGCCGACCCGGCGAACCTTGCCGCGCTGCCGATCCTGATCGTCACCGGCGACAGCGACCCGCGCCATCCGCGCGCGGTCGATGAGGCGACGGCGCGCTATCTCGGCGCCGACTTCGTCTGGCTGCCGGAGCGCGGCATCAGCGGCAACGGCCATATGCCGATGTGCGAGGACAACAGCGACGAGATCGCGGCCCTGATCGTCGCCTGGCTGGAAGCCAAGGGCCTTTGAGATCGAACCGGCGGCACTGCCGGACGATAGCTCGGGAGGGAATCTGATGCGGTCGCTTCTAGCAGGCGGCGCCCTGATGGCGCTCGCCAGCCTGCCGGCGCTGGCCCAGGTCAGCGACGATGTCGTCAAGATCGGCGTTCTGACCGATATGAGCGGCGTCACCGCCGATATCGGCGGCAAGGGCTCGGTGATCGCGGCCGAGCTGGCGGTGAAGGAATTTGGCGCGAGCGTGCTCGGCAAGCCGATCCAGATCGTCGCCGCCGATCACCAGCACAAGGCCGATGTCGGCACCTCTGTGGCCCGGCAATGGTTCGACATCGACAAGGTCGACGCCGTGGTCGACGTGCCGAATTCCGCGGTGGCGCTGGCGCTGCAGTCGCTCGCCCGCGAGAAGAAGCGCATCGTGATGTATTCCGGCGCCGGCACCACGGCGCTAACCAACGAGCAGTGCTCGCCCTATGGCTTCCACTGGACCTACGACACCTATGGCGTCGCCCGCGGCACCGCTTCGGCGGTGGTCAAGGCCGGCGGCACTTCCTGGTTCATGCTGGCCTCCGACTACGCCTTCGGCCATCAGTTGCAGAAGGACGCGACCGATGTGGTCGAGGCCAATGGCGGCAAGGTCGTCGGCGCGGTGCGCCATCCGCTGAACAATGCCGACTTCTCCTCCTTCCTGCTCAGGGCACAGTCGTCCGGCGCCAAGGTGATCGGCATCGCCAATGCCGGCAACGACACGGTCAACGCGATCAAGCAGGCCGGCGAGTTCGGGCTGGCCGAGCAGGGGCAGAACCTGGCGGCGCTGATCTTCTTCCTGCAGGACGTGCACAGCCTCGGCCTCAAGGCGACGCAAGGCACTTACCTGACCACCGCGTCCTATTGGGATCTCGACGAGCCCTCGCGCGCCTGGTCGAAGCAATTCCTGGAGAAGGCCGGGATGATGCCCTCCATGCTGCATGCCGGCGTCTATGGCTCGGTGCTGCATTATCTCAAGGCGGTGAAGCAGGCCGGCACCGACGATCCCGACAAGGTCGCCGCGGCGATGCGCGCCATGCCGATCAACGACGCCTTCACCAAGGATGCCAAAATCCGGGCCGATGGCAGGGTGCTGCGCGAGATGTATCTCGCGCGGGTCAAGAAACCGGCGGATTCGAAGGGGCCGTGGGATTATTTCGAGATCGTGCGCAAGATCGCGCCCGAGGAAACGGTCTGGCCGCTGTCGGAGAGCAAGTGCCCGGCGGCGAAGGGTTGAGCCGCGCCCGCTTCAACACGCGCGTGTCGTCCCGGGCGTAGCGAAGCGAAGACCCGGGACCCATTCCGGAACCTTCATCGGATTGGCTCAGGAATGGATCCCGGATCGGCGCCGCTACGCGGCTTGTCCGGGATGACAGCGTGGTGGTGTCGAAGCCTAGCTTCCGTGCTTAGAGCGCAAAACCCTGCAGTCGCTCGCCGAGCGCGGCGATGCGTTCGGCCGCGACATTGGCGATGGCGATGCGCAGATGCTGCTCCTGGCCGGGGCCGAAATAGGGGCCGGGCAGAGCGAGCACGCCGCGCTCCTGCACCAGCCGGCGAACCACTTCGGCGGCCGGGACGCCCTCGAAGGGATGGGCGACATAGGCGAAGTAGGCGCCCGCCGCGAGCACCTGCCAGCCGTTCAGCGGCGCTATCGCCTGGCGGAAGAGCGCGGCGCGGGCGTTCATCTCGGCGCGGTTGGCTTGCCGCCAGGCGCGGATGCCGTCGATGCCCCAGGCGACGGCGCTCTGGCCGGCACGGACCGGGCTGATCTGGACGCAGTCGAGCACCTTGCCGATCTGGGCGAGCGCTGCCTCACCGGCGGTGATGGCGCCCAAGCGCCAGCCGGGAACGGCATAGGCCTTGGAGAAGCTGTAGAGGCCGATCAGCGAATCCTGCCAATCGCTTGCGGCGAAGAGCTCATGCGGGCGGTCGGCGCCCTCGGGCAGGAAGTCGCGATAAGTTTCGTCGAGTACCAGCCAGATCCTGCGCCGACGGCAGAGCTCGGCGAAGGCGGCGATGGTGGCGGGCGGATAGACCGCGCCGGTCGGGTTGTTCGGCGTCACCAGCACGATGGCGCGGGTGCGGTCGTCGATCAGCGTCTCGGCCATCGCCGCATCAGGGACGAAGGCTTGTGCCGGATTGCAAGGGAGCGGGCGCGGCTCGACGCCGAGCATGTTCAGCGTCATCTCGTGGTTGAAGTACCAGGGCGTCGGCAGCAGCACATTGTCGCCGGCGCGGGCCAGCGCCATCATCACCGTGACATAGGCCTGGTTGCAGCCGGCGGTGATCGCGACCTCCTGCGGCCGGATCGCCGCGCCATAGAAGGCGCTGCTCTCCGCAGCATAGGCCTCGCGCAGAATGTCGTCGCCGGCGATCGGTCCGTAGCGCGTGCTCTCGGGCAGCGCCGCAGCCTCGGCGAGGCGTTCGAGCAGGGCGGCCGGCGGCGGGGCGCCCGGCACAGCCTGCGACAGGTCGATCAGCGGGCCACTGCCACCGGCATAGCCGCGCGCCCAGGCCTTGGCCTCGGGGATCGGCGGGGTCGCGGTGTCGATGAGGTCGGGATTGAGTGGGGCGGGAGAGGGCGCAGGCATGGCTGAGCTTTGCGGCGCGTTTCTTTCGGCGTCAACGGCTTCGCCGGTAGGGCTGGAGCGCGGCGCCAGCAAGTCCCATATTCGAACCGGAGCAATGCGAGGCTGACGGAATGGACGAGGCGACGCAGGACGCGATCGAGGAATTGCACGCCATGCTCGATCGTGCCCGGGTGATCGTGCCGTTCACCGGGGCGGGGATCTCGACCGAATCGGGCGTGCCGGATTTCCGTTCGCCCGGCTCGCCCTGGATGCAGAACAAGCCGATCCCCTTCGACGCCTTCCTCGCCAGCCGCGAGGCGCGGATCGAAGCCTGGCGGCGCAAATTCGCGATGGACGACCATTATCGCGACGCCAGGCCCAATCGCGGCCATCGGGCGCTGGCGACATTGGTGGCGGAAGGGCGCTCGCCCGGCGTGATCACCCAGAATATCGACGGTCTGCATCAGGCCTCGGGCATCGCCGAGGATGGCGTGATCGAGCTGCACGGCAACGGTACCTACGCGACCTGCCTGACCTGCGGCTGGCGCCATGAGCTTTCGGCGATCCGGGCCGCGTTCGAGGCGAGTGGCGAGCCGGCCGCCTGCACGATGTGCGCCGGCGTGGTGAAGACGGCGACGATCTCCTTCGGCCAGCAAATGCCGCAGCAGCCGATGCTGCGGGCGCATGAGCTGACGATGTCGGCCGACCTCTATCTCGTCGCCGGCTCCTCGCTTGTCGTCTTCCCGGCCGCGACCTTTCCGGTGATCGCCAAACGCAACGGGGCGAAGCTCGTCATTCTCAATCGCGAGCCGACCGATCTCGACCCGATCGCCGATCTTGTCGTGCGCAGCGAGATCGGCCCGGTGCTGTCGCGATTGGCGAACTGATCAGTCGCGCGAGGCGAAGGCGAGGCGCAGCGCCAGCCCGCCGAAGACGACGCCGAGGATGCGCTGGGGCCAGAGCGCGAGGTGCGGGCGGCTCGCAATGGCGCGGCCGAGCCGGCTCGCGGTCATGACGACGATGCCGTTGGCGATCAGACCCATCAGGTTGAGGATCGAGGCCAGCACCACGACCTGGAGCAGGAGCGAGCCGGCCTCGGGCTTCAGGAACTGCGGCAGCAGCGCCAGCATGAACAGCGCCATCTTCGGGTTGAGCAGGTTGGTCAGCAGGCCCTGCAGGAAGATCTGGCGCAGCGGGAAACGCGCCGCATCCGCCGTCGGCGCGAACAGCGTCGCGGGCGATCTGAAGGTCTTCCAGGCGAGCCAGGCCAGATAGGCCGCGCCGGCCCAGCGCAGCGCGTCATAAGCCGCCGGCACCAGCAGGAAGAGCTGCGACAAGCCGTAGGCGGCTGCGAGTGCCTGGAGGTAGCTGCCGGTGGCGATGCCGGCATAGGTCGTGAAGCCGGCGGCGCGGCCCTGGCTCATGCTGCGCGAGGCGATCAGCAGCATGTCGGGACCGGGCGTCGCGGTCAGCACGGCGCAAGCGGCGGTGAACACGGCGAGCGTGGTGAAATCGAGCATGCGGGTTCCCCTGATCAGGACAAAGGCTTGGCGAAGCGCACGAAAGCATCCTTCGTCGGCGTGGTGCCGGCGCCCGGCTGCTGCGGGCGCAGGAAGCAGCCATCGGCGACATTGGCCGGTTCCACGAAGGCATCCTTGATCCAGGGGATGTATTCGAGGACTGGTGTCGCCGGATGCCAGTAGGCGAGGTGGACATGGACCTGGCTCATCTCGCCGGCATGGGGCGCGACCGGCAGGCGATGAGCCAGCGCCAGCTCCGCCACCTGGATGTATTCGGTGATGCCGCCGAGGCGGGTGACGTCGGGCTGGACATAGTGGATCGCGCCGGCCTGCACGAAGGCACGGAAGGCATCAAGCGTGTAGAGCTGCTCGCCAAGTGCGACCGGGATCGCGGTCGAGTGTGCCAGCTCGGCATGCGACCCGATATCGTCGTACCAGAGCGGCTCCTCGAACCAGAAGATGTCGAGCGCCTCGGCGCGGGCGCAGAAGCGCTTGCAAGTCGGCAGGTCCCATTTGCCGTTGCCGTCGATCGCCATGGTGACATGGTCGCCGATGGCGCGGCGTACCGCTTCGAGCCGGCCGATATCGGTCATCGGATCGGCATGGCCGACCTTGATCTTGATGCGATGGAAGCCGTCGCGCTCGACCGCCATGCGTGCGCCCTCGACGAGTTCGTCCTTGGGGATTGAGAGCCAGCCGATATCGGTGTTGTAGGCTTCGAGCTTGGTCTTGCTGGCGCCGCCGAGCAGATGCCAGAGCGGCATACCGGCCTTCTTCGCCTTGAGATCCCAGAGCGCGACGTCGACGGCGGCGAGCGCGAGCTGGGTGATGCCGGCGCGGCCGACCCATTGCAGCGCCGGATGACGGGCGAGCTTCAGCCAGAGCCGCGAATGCTCGGAGGCGTCCTCGCCGGCGAGCAGCGGGGCATAGCAGTCGCGGATGCAGGAGGTGATCAGCCGGTCGGACGCAAGGTCGGCATGGGTGCCGGTGAAGCCGTAGCCGACGAGGCCGTCCTCGGTGGTGATCGTCGTGCCGACCACGCCCCAATGGCTGATCTTGTGGGTCGAATCGGCGATCGAGCCGCCGGTCACCGGGATGTGCAGGATGAAGGGCTCGATGCGGACGATGCGCATGACTGGTCTCCGAAGCGCTCTCCGAACATCATCGGCGCGATGCATGAAAGCGACAAGGCGCAGCTTTTGCGACCTCTCAGGCGCTTTACGCATGCTGATGATGTGGATGAGCCGGAAGCGACTGTTTCGCGACTCCGCCGGGGTGCTATCGTCACGTCACGAATCACGTTCGCGGCGGAGATGAGCGGGACATGTCCGACGAATACGGCGACGGAGGCAGGCCACCGGTCGGCCCGCTGCAATCGCTCAACCGGATCGTGCGGCTGGACGGGCCTGACGACGTTGGCGAGCAGACGGTCGAGATCACCGGTCATGTCAAATGGTTCGACGTCAGCAAGGGCTATGGCTTCGTCGTGCCACAGGATGGCGGCAGCGACGTCCTGGTCCATGTCACCACTCTGAAACGCGACGGCTTCCACGCCATCGCCGAAGGCGCGCGCATCGTCCTTGAGGCGGTCGCCAAGGCCCGTGGCCGCCAGGCTGTCCGCGTGCTCTCGATCGACACTTCTGCCGCGCGCCACCCGGCCGAGATGCCGATGCCGCGGACCAATGCGACGATCACGCCGACCAGCGGGCTGGAGCGCATGGTGGTGAAGTGGTTCAACCGGCTGCGTGGCTTCGGCTTCGTCTCCGCCGGCGAAGGCGCGCCCGACATCTTTGTCCATATGGAGACGTTGCGCCGCTACGGCATCGTCGAGCTGATCCCCGGGCAGACCGTGCTGGTGCGCTACGGGCCTGGGCCGAAGGGGCTGATGGCGGCCGAGATCCGGATGGAGCAGGGCGGGGCTCTAAGCTCGCACTGAGAAAAGCTTTCTCCAAAAGGGCGCCTCCGGGCGCTTTTTTTGGTGTGCGCTCCCCGCGATGGTCAGCGCCCCGATATCGGCGAGGTTTTCGTCGTTTCTGAACGGAAACGGCGAATTTGAACGATTCAGTTTCACGGGACCTCAATGGACCCGCGGCTAGGGTATCCTCGTTATGAGGACATGCCGATCGCCGTGCTGCTGATCACCGACCGCCCGGAACAGAGCGTCAAGCTCGAGCGGCTCCTGTCGCTTTGGGGACCTTGCGACGTCATCGACGTGCATCGCCCGACGCAGGGCGGGATGGCGCCGAAGCGCCTGCTCGTCAGCGATGTCGATCTGTCGAAGCGCGCGGCGGTCGAAGCTGTGCGCAACCAGCTCGCGGAGCGCAGGCGGAACGGAATACCCTATCTCTGCCTGCTGCGCGAGCGGTCGCCGCGCCTGACCACCCAGGCCAACGCGATCGGCGCCAGCGCGATCCTGCCGGCCGACATGCCCGCGAAGACCCTGCTCGACGAGATCGGCCGCATCCTCAATCCGGATGGGCAGGCGCCGATTCAGCGGCACTTCCTCGCCGCGTCCGCCGCCATGGCCGATATCCTCGCGGCTGCCACCGACGGCGCGGCGCTGCCGGTTGCCGCCATCGAGGGCGGCGTCGAGGCGATCAACCGCGCCGCCGACGACCGTGATATCGGCGCCTGGCTCGACATGGTCTGGAACCACGACGACGCGACCTATCAGCACTGCCTGCTGGTCGCCGGGCTCGCCGCCGCGTTTGCCCGCGAACTCGGCTTTCCCGAGGCGGCGCGCAAGCTGGTGACCAGCGCCGCCGTGCTGCACGACATCGGCAAGGCGCGCGTTCCTCTCGCGATCCTGCATAAGCCCGGCAAGCTGACGGTGGAGGAGTTCGCGATTGTGCGCGAGCATCCGCAGATCGGCTACGAGATGCTGATGCGGCAGGGCGCCTTCGCCCGCGAGGTCGTCGAGGCGACGCGCAGCCATCATGAATATCTCGATGGTTCGGGCTATCCGCAGGGGCTGAAGGCCAACGAGATCTCCGACGTGGTCCGGATGATCACGATCTGCGACATCTACGCCGCCCTGATCGAGCGGCGTTCCTACAAGGAGCCAATGGCGCCCGAAGAAGCTTATTCCGTGCTGGTCGGGATGGGCGCCAAGCTCGACGCCGACCTGCTCCGCGCCTTCAGGCCGATGGTGCTGCCGGGCTGACGCGGTTTTTAGAGCGCGAAGGAGGTGCCGCAGCCGCAGGAACTCGTCGCGTTCGGGTTGATGATCTTGAAGGACTGACCGACAAGGTCGTCGACGAAGTCGATGGTCGAACCTCCGAGAAGCTCGACCGAGGTCTCGTCGATCAGCACGGTCGCACCATCGCGCTCCAGCACGAGGTCCCCCTCGGCCTTCTCGCGGTCGATGTCGAAGACATACTGGAATCCCGAGCAGCCGCCACCGGCGACGCTGACACGCAGCATCGCGCCGGGAGCTTCGCTTGCCATCACCGCGACGATGCGGCTCGCCGCCTTGTCGGTCAGCGAGATCGCGTGCGGATTGGCCTCGATCGCCATGGTCATGCGCAGAACATCCTTGCTCCTGCCTCGATTGCAAAGGTAATGGCGCAGGCGCATCGCTTCAAGCCGCGCCTCCTGACGGGGCTGCCATGCCGCACGCACACGAGAACGCCACCGCCCAGACGCGCGAGCCCGGCGATCGCTGGCGTGCGGTCTACGCCTGCCGCACGGCAACGAGCCGCGGCCGGCTGGTCGAGGAGCCGGGCTCGGCGACGCGCAATCCGTTCCAGCGCGACCGCGACCGCATCATCCATTCCACCGCCTTCCGCCGGCTGAAGCACAAGACCCAGGTCTTCGTCTCGCATGAGGGCGACCATTTCCGCACACGCCTGACCCATACGATCGAGGTGGCGCAGATCGCGCGTGCCCTGGCACGTGCGCTCGGGCTCGACGAGGATCTGGCCGAGGCACTGGCGCTGGCGCATGACCTCGGTCACACGCCCTTCGGCCATACCGGCGAGGACGCGCTCGACGAATGCATGGTGGGCTTCGGCGGCTTCGACCACAATGCACAGACGCTTCGGATCGTCACCCGGCTGGAGCGGCGCTATGCCGATTTCGACGGGCTCAACCTGACCTGGGAGACACTGGAGGGGCTCGTCAAGCACAACGGGCCGCTGCTGACCGCGGACGGGAAGCCGACCGAGCGCTACGCCAAGACCGGCATTCCGGTCGCGATCCTCGAATATCAGGAGAAGCAGGACCTCTGGCTGGACAGCCATGCCTCGGCCGAGGCGCAGGTCGCCGCGCTCGCCGACGACATCGCCTATAACGCCCATGACATTGATGACGGCCTGCGCGCCGGGCTGTTCGATCTTCCGGAGCTGCGCGTCGTGCCGTTCCTCGCCGGGCTTCTGGACGAGATCGATCGCCTGCACCCCGGCCTGGAGCGGTCGCGTGCCACCAACGAGCTGGTGCGCCGGGTGATCACCCGCTTCGTCGAGGACGTGATCGCTGAATCCGAGGCGCGGATCGCGGCGCTGGCGCCTACTGATGCCGACGCGATCAGACGGGCCGGCGCCCCGGTCGTCGCGTTCTCGCCGGCGATCGTCGAAGCCGACAAGGCGATCAAGGGCTTTCTCTATCCGAACATGTACCGCCACCCGCGCATCGGCGTGATCCGCAAGGAGGCGGCCGACATCGTCCGCGACCTGTTCGTGCGCTTCAAGGCGCAGCCGCAGGCCATGTCCTCGGAGTGGGCGGCAGGGTGCGAGAAGCTCGACGAAGCGCGCCTTTCGCGCCGAATCGCCGACTACATCGCCGGCATGACCGATTCCTACGCACTCGACGAGCACCGGCGCCTGTTTGACGCCACCCCGTCGCTACGATAGGCGCTGGCCCGCTTCCCGATGCATCTTTGGTCGCCATGAACATTTTCGAGACTTTCTCCGCACGCCTCGCCGCCGTCCTGTCCGGGCTGGCCGAGGCCGGCCGTATGCCGGCCGGCCTGTCGCTGGTGCGCGTCGTGGTCGAGCCGACGAAGGACCCGGCGCATGGCGATCTTGCGATCAACGCCGCGATGGTGCTGGCCAAGGAGGCCGGCATGGCGCCGCGCGCGCTCGCCGAGCTGATCGTCGCCGAACTGGCCAAGGACAGCGATGTCCTCAAGGCCGAGATCGCCGGCCCCGGTTTCATCAACCTGACACTGCAACCTGCTGTATTCACTCAGATTCTGAAAACGGCTGTGCTGGCCGGCACGGAGCATGGCCGCGGCGCGCCCAAGCCTGCGCCGAAGGTCAATGTCGAATACGTCTCGGCCAATCCGACCGGGCCGATGCATGTCGGCCATGGTCGTGGCGCGGTCTTTGGCGACGCGCTGGCAAGCCTGCTCGCCTTCGCCGGGCACGATGTCACCCGCGAATACTACATCAACGATGCCGGCGCTCAGGTCGACGTGCTCGCCCGTTCCGCCTTCTTGCGCTATCGCGAGGCGCTGGGCGAGGAGATCGGCGCAATCCCGGAAGGGCTCTATCCCGGCGATTATCTCGTTTCGGTCGGCGAGACGCTGGCGCGCGAGCATGGGCCGGCGCTGCGCGACAAGGCCGAATGGGACTGGCTGCCTCTGGTGCGCCAGGTCGCGATCGAGGGGATGATGGCGATGATCCGCGACGATCTCGCCGCGCTCGGCGTGGTCCACCAGGTCTTCTTCTCGGAGCGCTCGTTGCAGGGCAGGGACGGGAATTCCAATGCGGTGCACCAGACGATCGAGGATCTGCGCGCGCGTGATCTGATCTATGAGGGCCGCCTGCCGCCGCCCAAGGGCCAGAAGGACGAGGACTGGGAGGATCGCGAGCAGACGCTGTTCCGCGCCACGCAGTTCGGCGACGACGTCGACCGGCCGCTGCTGAAATCGGATGGCAGCTACACCTATTTCGCCAACGACATCGCCTATCACCGCTCGAAGTTCACGCGCGGCTTCGCCGAGATGATCGACGTCTGGGGCGCCGACCATGGCGGCTACGTCAAGCGCATGCAGGCCGCCGTGAAGGCGGTGACGAACGGGCAGGGCGCGCTCGACGTCAAGCTCTGCCAGCTGGTGCGACTGCTGCGCAATGGCGAGCAGGTCCGGATGTCGAAGCGCTCGGGCGATTTCGTCACCCTGCGCGAGGTCATCGACGAGGTCGGCCGTGATGCCGTCCGCTTCATGATGATCTTCCGCAAGAACGATGCGACGCTCGACTTCGATCTTGCCAAGGTGGTCGAGCAGTCGAAGGACAATCCCGTCTTCTACGTCCAGTACGCGCATGCGCGCTGCGCCTCGATCTTCCGCCAGGCAGCCGAGGTCTTCCCGGATCTCGACCTGTCACCGCAGTCGCTGGCGCAGGCCGACCTCGGCCTGCTGACCGACGAGTCGGAGATCGGCATCGTCAAGATGATTGCCGCTTATCCGAGGATGATCGACGCCGCGTCTGCGTCACACGAGCCCCATCGTGTCGCCTTCTTCGTGCACGAATTGGCGAGTGCCTTCCACTCGCTGTGGAACAAGGGCAAAGACTCGCCGCAATTACGGTTCGTTAATCAAACTGATCGAAAGTCGACATCGGCAAGATTGGCGTTCGTGCATGCCGTGCGCAGCGTCCTTGCTTCCGGTCTGGCGGTCGTTGGGGTGACGGCGCCGGAGGAGATGCGCTGACGGGATCCATCCCGGCGCATCGGACGCTTTGCGGATCAGGATGATCCGGTCGGCGTCCGCCGGGTCCGACACGGAAGTGGTGTTGGCCGATCTGCCGAAAGGCGATCGGCTAAGGCTTTCGTCAGATTGACCGCGCTGTGGCGACGTCCTTTGATGGGTGACGGCACGCGCTGGAATGGATCAAGTCATGAGCGAGCCAGCTAGAAACCGTTTCGCCCTCGATCTCGACGATCTCGAGCGCCAGCTGCGCGGAGCGGCCCAGCCTCAGAAGCCGGGCGCCGCGAGCGACCCGCTGATGGAGCTGACGCGCCTCGTCGGCCAGG
Source organism: Allobosea sp. Tri-44 (assembly GCF_004123845.1). Classification (GTDB taxonomy): domain Bacteria; phylum Pseudomonadota; class Alphaproteobacteria; order Rhizobiales; family Beijerinckiaceae; genus Allobosea. Next base: position 541,515 of record NZ_NBDP01000003.1, read on the forward strand.
ACGATCCGTTGAAGGAACTCTTCGCCGGTCGCCCCGAGCCGGTGCGCCCAGCTGCGCCGCAGCCCGCCTCCTGGGCTCGGACCGAGCCGAGCTTCCAGCCGACATTGGTCACGCCGCCGCAGGCGCCGTCGGCTTCGCCGCCGCCGGATGTGCGCGGCACGCTCGACGAATTCGAGGCGCTGCTGCGCCGGACCGAGCCCGTGCGGGCCGCGCCGGCTCAGCCGGTCGCGAAGGCGCCCGTCGCACCGGCATACGACTACGACCAGCCGGACCCGCTGCCGGTACCGTCACAGGCACAGCCCTATGCGATGCAGCATGACGCGCATCACGCCTATGTCCCCGAGCAGCCGCGCGATCTCGATGACGCTGCCGGCCAGCCGCAGGCGCAAGCCCAAGCTTACGATCACGACTATCATGCCGCCCCAAACTATGACGCCCAGTCGCAGATCGCCGAGGACGAGTCTCGCGACTTCCAGCGGCCACGCTCGCGCAAGGGGCTGCTGACGGCCGCCGCCTTGGCCGTCGTCGCGATCGGCGGTGTCGGTGCCGCCATGGTCTTTCGCGACACGCGCCCAGCGGGCGTCAACGGCCAACCGCCGGTGATCACGGCCGATACCGGCCCGTCCAAGGTCGCGCCGGTCAATCCGGGCGGCGCCGAGATCCCGAACCAGAACAAGCAGATCTACGAGCGTAGCGGCGACGCCTCGACCGACAAGACCAAGGTCGTCAGTCGCGAGGAACAGCCGGTCGATGTCCAGCAGGCGGCGCGCTCGATGGCGGCGCAGCGCCCGACGCAGACGTCGAATGGCAGCATCACGCCGACCGATACGGCGGCTGCCGCTCTGGCTCCGACCGAACCCGGCCTGATCCCGATCCCGGCCGTGCCCGGCCTTGGTGAGCCGCGCAAGGTGCGCACCGTCGCGATCCGTCCGGACGGTACCCCGGCGACCAGCAATGCAGCCGCCACGAACGGAGCAGGGCAGGGCATTGTGACCGGCTCGGCGCCGTCGAACCGCCCGGCTGCGACGCCTTCGGCGACGCCCACCCCGGCTGCACAAGCGCCCAAATCGCAGGAACGCGCGGCTGCTCCGGCGACCCCGCCGGCCTCGCAGACGCCGCCCGCCAACACGACCCGGACCGCGGCGCTGGCGCCGCAGCCGGTGCAGCCTGCTGCGCCCGCAGCGACGGCGCCGCGCACCGACCCGGCAGGCGGCTTCGTCGTGCAGCTCGGCGCGCCGGGCAGCGAGGCCGAGGCGCGCGCCACTTTCGCGGCGCTGCAGCGCAAATATTCCGATCAGCTCGGCGGCCAGAACCCGATCGTGCGCAAGACCGAGCTCGCCGGCGGCAAGACGGTCTATCGCCTGCGCGTCGGCCCGTATTCCCGCGAGGATGCGAGCTCGATGTGCTCGGCGCTGCAGGCCGCCGGCGGCCAGTGCTTCATCGCGAAGAACTGACGCACAGCCGACTTTCTCATAGACACCTGACACCGGCCGCGATCGTCGCGGCCGGTGTTTTCGTTTGGCGTAAGCACGCCTGTCGCTAGGCGATATCTCGGGCTTATCGAGGCGCTCGGTGGTAGGCAGGCTGGAGAACTCATTCATCAGCCGCGTTCACTCGATATGCCTCTCGACCCGATGTCCCGCGCCAGCGAGACCTTCCTCGGCTGCGACGCCGTCGCCTTCGACGCAGTGCCGCGCGGCGCGGTCGCCGTGATCGGCATTCCCGGCGCGACACGCTATCCGTCAGGCAGTCTGCATAGCGCCTCCGCACCGGCCGCCATTCGCCGTATGAGTGCGAAACAGGCCACGCGGCGCGGGCACTATGATTTCGATCTCGGCCGGGCGTCGGTCTGGTCGGACCAGAACCTGGTGGATTGCGGCGATATCGCTTTCGATCCGGGCGACTTCGCCGGTAATCGCGCGCGGATCGAGGCCATTTATGCGGCGTTACTGGCGCGCGGTGCTGCGCCCTTGCTGCTCGGCGGCGATGACAGCGTGCAGATTCCGGCCCTGAGAGCCTTCGCTGCACACAGCGAGATCAGCATCCTGCAGATCGATGCGCATATCGACTGGCGCGAGGAGGTCGAGGGCGAGCGCTTCGGGCTGTCCAGCACAATGCGGCGCGCCTCCGAATTCGCCGGCGTCAAGGCGATGGTGCAGGTCGGCGCCCGCGGTATCGGCAGCGCGCGCGAAAGCGATGTGAGCGAGGCGCGCGCCGCCGGGGCGCAACTCATCGATATGCGCACGCTCAGGGAGAAGGGGACCGGCTATGCGGTCCAATGCTTGCCGGCGGGCCGGCCGGTCGTGGTCTGCCTGGATGTCGACGGCCTCGATCCGTCGGTGGTGCCGGGCGTGCTCGGCCGGGCGCCCGGCGGCCTCGGCTATGGTGATCTCGTCGACCTCCTGAACGGCGTCGCGGCGCGCGCGCCGATCATCGGCTTCAACATCGTCGAGTTCGTCCCCGAGGAGGACCTCGGCGGCCTCGGTGCGCGGACGGTCTGCCGACTGGCCATGCTCGGGGCCGGCCTGCTTGCTGGCGGCGCAGGCGGCTGAACCGCATCCTCCTGCCGCTGTGCAGGAATCCCGGATTGCTCCCGCTATCCGGACATGCACGCGTTGCGGGGCCGTGACTGGAGCCCGGTCAGCGCGTGGTTTAGCTTCGCCCCCGAGTCAGCGGCCTAGTCCCGTCAAAAAAAGCCGAAGGCCTGCACATGAGAGGAAACACCATGGACCGCCGCAAGCTTCTCAAGACCTCGGCCGTCGGAGCCGCTGCCGCGACCATCGCCGCGCCGGCGATCGCGCAGACCAATCCGAAGATCAATTGGCGCCTGACCTCGAGCTATCCGAAGAGCCTGGACACGCTGTTCGGCATCTCGACCCAGGTCGCCAAGCGCGTGGCCGAGGCGACCGACGGCCAGTTCCAGATCCAGACCTTCGCCGCCGGCGAGATCGTGCCGGCGCTGCAGGCGCTCGATGCGGTGCAGAACGGCACGGTCGAATGCAGCCACACGCTGTCGAGCTTCTATATCGGCAAGGACACCGCCTTTGCCTTCGAGACCTCGCTGCCCTTCGGCCTCAACACGCGCCAGCAGAACGCCTGGCTCTATCAGGGGGGCGGCCTCGAGCTCTGCCGCGACCTGATGAAGAAGTTCGGCGTGCACACGATTCCCTCGGGCAACACTGGCGCCCAGATGGGCGGCTGGTTCCGGAAGGAAATCAAGAGCGTCGCCGACCTCCAGGGCCTGAAATTCCGCATCGCGGGCCTCGGCGGCCAGATCATGGCCAAGCTCGGCGTGGTGCCGCAGACGCTCGGCGGCGGCGACATTTACCCGGCGCTGGAGCGTGGCACGATCGACGCGGCCGAGTTCTCCGGCCCCTATGATGACGAGAAGCTCGGCTTCGTGAAGGTGGCGAAGTACTATTACTACCCCGGCTTCTGGGAAGGCTGCGCCAATGTCAGCTTCATCGCCAACAGCGAGAAGTGGGCCGGCCTGCCGGCGCATTACCGCGCCATTGTCGAGGCGGCCTGCGCCGAGGCGAACGCGCTTTGCATGGCGAAATACGACCATGGCAATCCCGATGCGCTGCTGCGCCTGATCGCCGGTGGCGCGGAGCTGCGCGCCTTCCCGCAGGACGTGATGCAGGCGGCATTCAAGGAAGCCTTCGCTCTCTACGCCGACCAGGCGGCGAAGAACCCGGCCTTCAAGACGCTGTGGGATTCCTTCCTGCCATACTGGAAGAAGGAACAGCTCTGGTTCCGCGTCGCCGAATTGCCCTTCGACGCCTTCAACGCGCAGGCGTCGCAGTCGCTGCGATAGGCTTTCCCGTCATTGCGAGCGAAGCGAAGCAATCCAGATCGTAGAGCTCTGCGGCCCCTGGATTGCTTCGTCGGCTTCGCCTCCTCGCAGTGACGGGAAACAATGCTCATCATCGCCGAATCGGCGATAACCGCTCCATGATCTCGCGCGCCTTCATCGCCGGCTGCCTCGGCACGAGCCTTACTGCCGACGAGCGGGCGTTCTTCCGCGACGCCCGGCCCTGGGGCTTCATCCTGTTCAAGCGCAATACGCAGGACCCGGCGCAAGTGGCTGCGCTGACAGCTCAGATGCATGACTGCGTCGGCTGGCAGGCGCCGATCCTGATCGACCAGGAAGGCGGCCGGGTCCAGCGCATGGGGCCGCCGCATTGGCCGCCCTATCCGCCGGCGCTGGCCTTCCTCGCGATCAACGACCCCATCCAGCAGCGCGAGATCGTCAGGCTCTCGGCGCGCTTGATGGCGCATGACCTGAAGAGCGTCGGCATCGATGTCGACTGCCTGCCGGTGCTCGACGTGCCGATCGCCGGCAGCCACGACGTGATCGGCAACCGCGCCTATGCACGGGATCCGGCCATGGTGGCGACGCTTGGCCGGGCCGCCGCGGAGGGGCTTCTGGCCGGCGGCGTGCTGCCGGTGATCAAGCACATGCCTGGCCATGGCCGGGCCAAGGCGGACAGTCATCACGACTTGCCGGTGGTCGAGGCTGGTATCGACGAGTTGCGCGCCCATGATTTCCGGCCGTTCCGCCATCTCGCCGACATGCCGCTGGCGATGACGGCCCACGTCGTCTTCACCGCGCTCGATAAGCGTCGTCCGGCGACGGTCTCGCGCAAGATCGTGCGCGAGATCATGCGTGGCGAGCTCGGCTATGACGGGTTGATCATGACCGACGACATCTCGATGAAGGCGCTCTCCGGCTCGTTCGAGGACAAGGCGAGGGCGGCGATCCGGGCCGGCGTCGATGTGGTACTGCACTGCCATGGCATCATGGAGGAGATGGTCGCGGTCGCTGGCGCCGTCCCGGAGATGAACGGCCAGCGGGCGCGCCGCGCCGCGATGGCGCTGGCGCGCATAAGGCACGAGCCCGAGCCGCTCGACATCGAGGCTACGCGGGCACAACTCGCGAGCGCTCTTGCCATGGGCGGCAGATAAGCTGATTCTATCCTCGGGGTTGCGGCCTCGCCAAAAGGGCGGGGCAGGACATGGGGATAAGGCCATCGATGGCCGCTGAGCTGCCATTCCAGGAGGACGGCACGTCGGAGCGCGCGAGCGGGGAACCGGCGTTCGTGATCGATGTCGACGGCTATGAAGGGCCGCTCGACCTGCTCCTCGATCTCGCCCGCCGTCAGAAGGTCGATCTCGCCCGCATCTCGATCCTGGCGCTGGCGGAGCAATATCTCGTCTTCGTCGAGAAGGCGCGGGAGCTGCGGCTCGAACTCGCCGCCGACTATCTCGTCATGGCGGCCTGGCTCGCCTATCTGAAGTCGCGCCTGCTGCTGCCCGAACCGCCCAAGGGCGAGGAGCCGAGCGCGGCCGATCTCGCCACCGCGCTGGCGCTGCGCCTGAAGCGGCTGGAGACGATCCGCGCCGCGGCGCAGCGGCTCGCCACCCGCGAGCGGCTCGGCCGCGATGTTTTCGCCCGCGGCGCGCCGGAGGTGATCGCCTTCGAGGGGCGGCCGGTCTGGGAGGCCGAGCTCTACGACCTGCTGGCTGCTTATGCGCAGCAGCGCCAGAAGCGCATCCGCCAGCCGATGAGCGTCGGCCAGCGCCAGGTTCTTTCGTTGGCCGAGGCGCGCGAGGCACTGGCGCGGCTGGTCGGCGAAGCCGGCGAATGGACCGCGATCGACGGCTATCTCACCCGCTATATGAGCAGCCACGGGCTACCGACAGAGACGATGGCGGCGACGGTGAGGGCGTCATCGCTCTCGGCCATGCTGGAAATGGTGCGCGAGGGCGTGCTCGATTTGCGTCAGGATGGCGCTTTCGCGCCGCTCTACGTCCGCCGCCGCTCGGCGCGGCCGCCGACGCTCGACCTGTGAGGCGCTGATGGCCGTGGCCGAAGCCGAGCGCGAGGACGAGGAAGCATGGGATGCTGACGAGGCGCTGGCGCGCGCCTGCCGCATCGTCGAGGCGCTGTTGTTCGCCTCGGTGCAGCCACTCTCGGCCGAAGATCTGGCGAAATCGCTGCCGGCGAACGTGCCGATCGAGCGGGTGATCGCCGAGCTGGAGCAGAGCTACGCCATGCGCGGCGTCACGCTGCATCGCGTCGCCGGCGGCTATGCCTTCCGCACTGCGCCCGATCTCGCCTATCTGCTGGCACCCGAAGCCGAGCCGCCGCGCAAGCTCTCGCGCGCCGCATTGGAGACGCTCGCCATCATCGCCTACCACCAACCGGTGACGCGGGCCGAGATCGAGGAGATCCGCGGCGTCGCCACCGCCAAGGGCACGCTCGACATCCTGCTCGAAGCAGGCTGGGTGCGCCTGCGCGGCCGCAGGCGCTCGCCGGGGCGACCGGTGACCTTCGGCACGACGCCGGCCTTCCTCGACCATTTCGGACTCGACCGGATCGACGACCTACCGGGGCTGGAGGAATTGAAGGGCGCCGGCTTCATCGAAGGGCGCCTGGCCAAGGACCTCACCGTGCCGGTGCCGGACGACGATCCCAGCCTGCATGACGACGAGGACCCGCTCGGCGACCTGTTCACGCCGCTTGACGATGGCGACGCCAGCTAGCACAGCGCAGGCGATCGAGCCCGTCGGGCCGGCAGGAGAACGACTTGGCTCGAACCGAAAGCAAGATGCGTTGGCTGGGATGGGGACGGCGCGGCACGGCCGGCGCCGCCATCCCGATGGCGCTCGGCTTCGACGGCGTCACGCAGCGATTCGGCGCGGTGACGGCGCTGGACGAGGTCTCGCTCAGTGTCGCGCCCGGCGAAATCGTCGCGCTGCTCGGCCATTCCGGCTGCGGCAAGACGACGCTGCTGCGGCTCGCCGCCGGGGTCGAGCGGCCGAGTTCGGGCCGTGTCTTGCTCGAAGGGCGAGACGTGTCCTCGCCTGGCAGCTTCGTCGAGCCGGAGGCGAGGGGGGTCGGCTTGGTCTTCCAGGACTACGCGCTCTTCCCGCATCTTTCGGTGCGCGAGAACGTCCGCTTCGGCCTGCGTGGCTATGGCAATGCCGAGGCCGACGCGACGGCCCTGCGTGCCATCGCCCGCGTCGGCCTCGCCGACCTCGCCGAAGCCTATCCGCACATGCTCTCCGGCGGCGAGCAGCAGCGCGTCGCCCTGGCAAGGGCGGTGGCGCCGCGCCCCGGCGTGCTCCTGATGGACGAGCCCTTTTCCAATCTCGACCGACGCCTGCGCGATGCGGTGCGGGACGAGACGATGGCGCTGCTCCAGGAGATCGGCGCGACCTCGATCATCGTGACGCACGATCCCGAGGATGCGATGCGTGTCGCCGACCGGATCGTGCTGATGCAGCAGGGCCGCATCGTCCAGTCCGGCACGGGCGAGGAGCTCTACCGCCGCCCCGCCAGCCTCTTTGCCGCCCGATTTTTCTGCGATCTTACCGAAATCGAGGCGATCGTCCGCAACGGCGCCGTCGACACGCCGCTGGGGCGCTTTCCCGCGCCAGGGCTCGCCGACGGGGCGGCTGCGGTGCTCGCGATCCGGCCGCAGGCGATCAGGCTGGTGCCGAAGGGGTTCTGCCTGCCTGCGCGGGTGGTGACGCGGCGCTTCCTCGGCGAGATCGACCATCTCGAACTGGCGGTCGAAGGCTTGGACAAGCCCTTGATGGCACGTCTGGCCTTGCGCGGCGCGGTCGTCGAGGGCGAGGACATCGGTATCGATATTACGATGGACGAAGTCCTTGTGTTCCCTGTAGGGGACACCTAGTTTCCGGCACAAGCATCTGGCCCTTCGGGACAAGTCGGGCCGCGCGTTCAATTCGGAGGAGTACCGCCATGGGTGGCGTCAGTATCTGGCACTGGATCGTCGTCGGCGTCATCGTCATGCTGCTGTTCGGCCGTGGCAAGGTGTCCGAACTGATGGGCGACGTCGCCAAGGGCATCAAGTCGTTCAAGAAGGGCATGGCCGAGGACGAGACCCCGCCGGCGGCCGCGCAGCAGCCGGCCGATCCCAAGGTGATCGACCAGACGGCCCAGACTGCGAGCCCGCAGCCGGCCAAGGCCGAGACCAAGGCCTGAGTCCGCGCCGCTCTGGCGGCGCATGAGGTTTCCTGAAGGACCGGCCGTCGATGTTCGACATCGCCTGGAGCGAAATGCTGCTGATCGGGGGCGTTGCGCTCGTCGTTATCGGCCCCAAGGATCTGCCTGGGGCGCTGCGCGCCGCCGGGCAGGCGATCGGCAAGATTCGGCGCATGGCCGCCGAATTCCAGGGGCAGTTCAACGACGCGATGCGCGAGGCCGAGCTGACAGACCTGAAGAAGCAGGTCGAGGATATCGGCAATTCGGTGCAGGCTTCGACCAATTTCGATCCGATCGAGCCGATGAAGGACTTCGGCGCCGCCGACGCCTCGAAGCCGGCGGCGGCCGACGACAAGGCCGTGAAGGACGCCGAGGCGATGCTGGCCGCGCTGCCTGCGCCCGATCTGCCGGGCCCTGTCAGCATCGAGCCGGCGCCCGTTGCCGAGCCCGAACCGGAGGAAAAGCCGAAGCGCCGACGCAAGGCTGCCACGACCGAAGAGCCGGCTGAGGTGGCTGTGGTCGAGGAAGCCCCGGTCAAGCCCGTCCGCAAACGCAAGGCCAAGGCGGCCGAGGTCGAGGGCGGAGAGACGGCATGAGCGTCGTCGAGGCCAATACCGATCCGAAGCGTGCGGGCGAGGATGAGATCGAGGCGTCGCGCGCGCCGCTGATCGACCATCTGATCGAGTTGCGCTCGCGGCTGATCAAATCGCTGATCGCCTTCCTGATCATGTTCTTCATCTGCTTCGCCTTCGCGACGCAGATCTATAACATCCTCGTCCAGCCCTATATCTGGGCGGCGGGGCCGGGCGCGAACGTGCAGCTGATCTACACCGCGCCGCTCGAATATCTTTTCACCCAGATCAAGATCGCGGCTTTCGGCGCCGGCTTCTTCGCCTTCCCGGTGATCGCGACGCAGATCTACAAATTCGTGGCGCCTGGGCTCTACAAGAACGAGCGTCAAGCCTTCGCGCCCTATCTGGCGGCGACGCCGATCTTCTTCCTGCTCGGCGCGGCGATGGTGTTCTTCTTCGCCATGCCGGTGCTGATGAAGTTCTCGATCGGCATGCAACAGGCGGCGACCGACGGGCAGGCCGGCATCGCGCTGCTGCCCAAGGTCAGCGAGTACCTCTCGCTGATCATGACGCTGATCTTCGCCTTCGGCATCTCCTTCCAGCTGCCGGTCGTGCTGACCCTGCTCGGCCAGGCGGGAATCATCGACGCGCAGTTCCTGAAGGACAAGCGCCGCTACGCCATCGTCTTCGTCTTCGTCATCGCCGCGGTGCTGACCCCGCCTGACGTGATCTCGCAGCTGATGCTCGCGATCCCGATGCTGCTGCTCTACGAGCTCTCGGTGTTCTCGGTGCGCCATGTCGAGAAGAAGCGCGATGCGGCGAAGGCGGCCGAAGAGGCCTGAGCTTTGGGCGCTGTCAGCTAAATCTGCGCCGTCATTCCGGCCGAAGCGAAGCGGAGCGCCGGAATCCATCGTAGGGCCTAGCTGCTCTATGATGGATTCAGGAGCTGCGCTGCTCCGCAGCTTGTCCGGAATGACGGTGGAGAGGCTTGGTGTGGATCTACATCATGGCCAGCGGTTGGAATGGGACGCTCTATGTCGGCGTGACGAACAGCCTGTCTCGTCGTGTCGCCGAACACCGCGAGGGGCGAGGTTCCGGATTCGCGCGAAAGTATGGGGTGACGCATCTGGTCTATGCCGAGCGTTTTGAACGCGCGGACGAGGTGATCGCGCAGGAAAAGCGCATGAAGAAATGGGCTCGCGAACGGAAGATCGCCTTGATCGAGGCCGCCAATCCAACGTGGCGCGACCTCCACGACACGATCCATCTGGATTGAGCCGCATCCTCCTGCCCGTCATTCCGGATGAAAGCGGCGAAGATGCAGGCGCCTAGCGCAGCTCCGCCGCTCGCTCAGCTCATGCCATCACTCGTTCAATAGCGATGCAATCCGTCACAGGCCGTTGAAGCCAATGACGGATCGCCGGGTCGCGCACGCAACGGCGTCGGCGAACCGCAGCCTCTCCATACGGCAGTGCACAGGCTTGTGATCCGCATCTGCGGAGCCTTGCTGGCAACACAATGTTAAGATGAACCGCAGATGAACAAATGTGCAGCTACCTCTTCCGGGCTGCGCATGAGGAGCGGTTCGAGTGAGCGGATTCTGGCGCCTGGTGCTGTTCGGAAAAGGGCCCCGCGACGCGGCCTCGCCCGGCCGCGACCTGCGCATCGACGTGATCCGCGGCCTGATCCTGCTCGTCATCTTCGTCAATCACATGCCGGGCAACATCGTCTCCTCGGCGATGCCGCATAATTACGGCTTCTCCGACGCGGCCGACGTCTTCGTGCTGCTCGCCGGCGTCTCTGCCGCTTTCGCCTATGGCAGGCTGATCGACCAGCGCGGGCTCCTCGTCGGCTCGCTCAAGGTGGGGGCGCGGATCTGGACGCTCTACATCGCGCATCTGGCGCTGTTCGTGCTGGTCTGCGGCATCGTCGCGACGGCGGTGGTGCGCACCCAGAACGCGCTCTATGTCGAGGCGATCAACATCCAACCCTTCTTCAGCGACACGCAGGCGGCAATCGTCAACGCGCTCGGCCTCGTCTACCAGCCCTACTATCTCGACATCCTGCCGCTTTATATCGTGCTGCTGGCGCTGTTTCCGCTGATCTACATCGCAGCCCGCACCAGCCCGCTCGCGACGCTGCTCGTCTCCTTCGCAATCTGGCAAGGCGCTACCCATGCCGGGCTTAACCTGCCGAACCATCCGGGCGAGGGCGGCTGGTTCTTCAACCCGTTCGCCTGGCAGATGCTCTTCACGCTCGGTGTGGTGATCGGCCGCCTCGGCATCGTCGGCGCCGCCCTGCCGAAGCTGGTCCTCGTCGATCTTGCGGCTGCGGCCGTCATCCTTTTCGCGGTGGTGGTGAAGCTGTCCTCCGGCAACCCGTTCGGCATCGCGCTCTTGAACGACTGGATCGAGAGCCTGCAGATCGGCACCGACAAGACCAATCTCGCCTGGCCCCGCGTCGCGCATCTGGCTGCGCTGGCCTGGCTCGTGCTGCGCTTCCTAAAGCCCGATGCGAGCCTGCTCAAGGGGATGGTTGGCAGGAGACTGGCCTCGCTCGGGCGGCATTCGCTCGAGGTCTTCTGCGCCGGAATCGTTCTGGCGATCATCGGCCAGATCATCCTTGCGGAGACGTCTTTCGCTCTTTTGATGCAATTGATCGTGAACCTGAGCGGGATTACCATCCTGATCGGGCTAGGAACATTTCTCTCGTGGTACAAGTCGCTTACGGCACGCGCCGCCAGCGCCCCTCGCGAGCAGGCCGCTACGGCCTGAGCGCCTTTCTTCTGATCCTGGCGTCGGCCCTGCCGGCATTTGCCGGGCCCAAGCCGCTTGCCCAAGCAGTGGATGGGCGCTGTCGGGCCGGCGCAGCCCAGCATCCTTTCAAGCCGTCGCTATCGGCGGCGAAGCGCGCCCTTACCGAAACCAATAGGCTCACCATCGTCGCGCTCGGCTCGTCCAGCACCGCCGGGACGGGTGCGAGCGATGCCGATCGCAGCTACCCTGCCGTGCTGGAGGCCGAGTTGCGCCGGCGCCTGCCGGGGCGCGAGATCAAGGTCGTGAACCTCGGCGTCGGCGGCCAGTCGGCCTATGAGATGTACCTGCGACTCGAAGGCGAGGTCATTCCCGAGAAGCCGGCGCTGGTGATCTGGCAGACGGCGGTGAACGACGCCATTCGCGATATCGGCGAGGAGAAGCTGGCGAAGATCCTGCGCAAGGGCGCCCACAGGCTGCAGGAGGCCGGGATCGACCTCGTGCTGATGGACATGCCCTGGCTCCTGCGCGAGGGCCGCTATCCCAAATATGACGACTACCGGGCCGTGCTGGCGAAGACGGCGAGCGAGAGCGGCGTTTCGGTCTTTCCGCGCTATGCCATGATGAAGAGCTGGTCGGGCTCGAAGCAGTTCAGCGAGGAGGAGATCGTCGGCATGGACGGGCTCCAGGTGGTCGAGGCCGGTTATCGCTGCTTCGGAATTCGTCTGGCCGACGGCATCGTCAGTGAGCTCACCGGCGGGCGCGAGCCCGGCAAGCCGATAAATTGAGCTGTGGTGAGGTAAACCCTGTCATTCCGGGGCAAGCCGAAGGCCTGAGCCCGGAACCCATGAACACGACGATGCCGGACGAAACGCCGTCGCCGAATAAATGAACTCTTCCGGAAACGACGGGGCGCGTCGTGATCATGGATTCTGGGCTCGCTGCTGCGCAGCGCCCCGGAGAGACGGTATTGCTCAGCGTGCGATCACCTCGATATCGCGATCGCGTCCGGCCTCGACCTTGAAGTCGCGCGAGAAGACCTGGCCTTCCTGCCGGGCGATCAGCACATAGTCGCCCTCGGACAGGATCACCTGCGGGAAAGCGCCGATCGCCTCGCGGATGACGTCGCCGCCGGGCGTGAGCACGCTGAAGGCGGTGCCGGCGAAGGCCTCGCCACCGGGGCCGGCGACCAGCTTGAGCGTCACCTGCGCCGCGCGGTGGTGCAGCGTCGCCTGGGTGACCTGGCCGGATTCGACCCGGACATCGGAGCGCTGGATGGCGTTCGAGTCACCATAGGTCGAGACGATGTGATAGGTGCCCTCCGGCAGGCGGATCAGCTCGCCGGACTTGACGTTGGAAGCGACGAGGCGGCCCTCGGAGTTGCCCTGCAGCGGCACGAACACCGAGAAATTGAGCTGGGCCGGCGCGATTGGGGTCTCACCGATCGAGCCGGCGAGCGAGAGCGCTCCGGCGCTGATGCTGAGCTTGTCGCTCAGCCCCTGCGCGCCGAGCGTGATGCGCTTTGTGGCGCTGGCAAAACCATAGGCGGCGTGCAGCAGATAGATGCCGGGATCGAGCGCGAAGCTGGGCTCGGCCTCGTTCGAACGGGCGACGATCCGCGGCGGCGAGCCGTCGAAGGACTCCGACAGCACGCGCCAGACCAGGCCCGAGCGGATCGGCTTGCGGTTTCCGGCGAACTGGGCGCTGAGGGCAAGCATCGCCTGGCCGGCGCGTGGGCCGAGGGCGGGGGGCGGCGGCGAGCCTGGCGTGGTGGCGGATGTCGCGGCGCCCGGCGTCTGGGCAAGGGCGGGCGACGCGGCGAGCACGGCGGCGAGCAGCGTGATGCTGACCTTGGCCATGGTCATCATCTGAATTTGAAACTTGTCGTGTTGAAACATGCGCTGTGCCGTCATCGTCCCTGCGCCAGGGAAGGAGCAGGTTCGCTTGTCCTCATCATGGCGAAACCTTAACTGGGAGACCATCACCCGCCGCCGCTGCGCCAGCTCTTCGGAATGTTCATGACCGACACGCTCTCCCTGCTCAAGCTCCGCCGCTCGGTGCCGCCGCAATTTCTCACCAGCCCCGGGCCGGATGACGCTCAGCTGAGCGAGATCCTGACGGTGGCGGCGCGCGTGCCGGATCATGGCAAGCTCGCGCCCTGGCGCTTCATCGTCTTCGCCGGCGCCGCCAAGGAGAAAGCGGCGGAGGTCGTCGCCAGCGTCTTCAAGGAGCGCAATCCGCAGGCCGACGAGGACAAGGTGGCGTTCGAGCGCAAGCGCCTGCTCCATGCCCCGGTCGTCATCGCCGTCGTCTCGCGGGCCCGCAAGCACGAAAAGATCCCGGAATGGGAGCAGGAGCTCTCGGCCGGCGCGGTCTGCATGAACATGCTGATCGCCGGCGAGGCGCTCGGCTTCAACGGCTCCTGGCTGACCAACTGGTTCGCCTTCGACCGCAAGGTGCTGGATGCCTTCGGGCTCGAAGCGGACGAGCGCATCGCCGGCTTCGTTCATCTCGGCAAGGCCGACGGCCGCCCGGCCGATCGCGAGCGGCCTGACCTTGCCGCGATCGTCAGCCGGTTCGGAGCGTGAACGCCATGTATTATACCGATGGCGGTCGCGACCTCGACTTCAAGCACGACCCGTTCAAGGCGATCGTGGCGCCGCGGCCGATCGGCTGGATCAGCGCGGTCAACGCGAAGGGCGAGGTCAATCTCTCGCCCTACAGCTTCTTCAACGCGGTCTCAGCGCGGCCGAACATCGTGATGTTCTCCTCCGAGAACAAGAAGGATGCGGTCGCCTTCATCGAGGAGACCGGCGAGTTCACCTGCAGCCTGGTCACCAGGGCGCTTGACCAGCAGATGAACCTGACCTCGGCGCCGTTGCCGCGCGGGGAAAGCGAATACGGCCATGCCGGTCTCGAGATGGCACCATCGCGCGTCGTCAGGCCGCCACGGGTCGCGGCGAGCCCGGCCGCGCTCGAATGCAAGCTCCTGTCGATCCAGCAGGTCAGGGACATAGAAGGCAATGACGTGCCGCACTGGATCGTGTTCGGCCAGGTCGTCGCGGGTTATATCGACAGGGCCTTCATCCGCGACGGGCGCTTCGATACGGCCGGCGCCAACCCGATCGCTCGATGTGGTTACAGCGACTATGCCGAGGTCAGCGAGCTGTTCTCGATCATTCGGCCGCCGGGGGGCGGCTAACCTGGCATGGCAACGCCGCCGGACGACGAGCCGGACGAACAATGGCGGATGACCGTGAACCTGCTGGCCGTCATCGCCGTGCTGGTGATGATCGGCGCCGGCTTCTGGCTCCTGCGCGAACTCAACGCCGCCAAGAAAGCGCAGGAGTGCCTCGCCACCGCGGCGCGGCATCAATGCCGGCAGCTCAAATAGCTGGGGCCGCTTCCCCGTCATGGTCGGGCTTGTCCCGACCATTCACGTCTTCGCTTCGCCGATCGTCTGCGGTGGTCGAGACGTGGATGCTCGCCACAAGGGCGAGCATGACGAGCTGGAAGAACGTCGCGGTCGGGGCGGTGTCAAAAAACCCGAATCAGCCGAATCGCTTGCGTCCAATCATTGACGCAATCTGTCAGCCCTCGCTTTCAGCCGGCGGGCGCGCATCAGATGCGGCCGGTCGAGCATCTCGCCGTCGAGCCCGATGACGCCGAGATTGGGATTGGCGTCGAACAGCTTGATGATCGCCTCGGCCCGGGCCAGCGCTTCGGGCGAAGGCGAGAAGACCTCGTTGATCACCGGCACCTGTGCCGGGTGGATCGCCATCTTGCCTGTGAAGCCATCGCGCCGTCCTGCGATACATTCGGCACGCAGGGCCGCTTCGTCGCGAAAGGCGGTGAAGACGGTGTCGATCGCGTCGACCTGCGCTGCCGCGGCAGCAAAGAGCAGGAGTGAGCGGGCCATACGATAGGGATCGGCATAGGAACCGTCCTCGAGCCGATTGGTTTCGGCGGCGAGATCGGCCGATAGATCTTCCGCACCCCAGGTCAGGCCGGAGAGTCGGTGGCTGGCGCCGGCATAGCTGCCGAGGCCGAAGATGCCCTTTCCGGTCTCGGTCGCAATCGCGATGATCTTGGTCGCACCGTCGGGCAGATCGTACTCGGCCTCGCGCACGGCGATATGCGCGGCGAGATGGCTGAGATCGGAGCCGCCCTCGGATTTGGGCAGCATGATCGCGTCGGGCCCGCTTTGCATGACGACGTCGAGGTCAGCCGCGGTCATGCCCGTGATCAGCGCGTTGACGCGGACGATCAGGCGTGGGCGCCGCGGCAAGGCCGCGACCTCCTTCAGGAAATCACGGGCGAGTTCGCGCGCTGCCGGCTTGGCGTCGAGCGAGACGGAATCCTCTAGATCGAGGATCAGCGCGTCGGCGCCGCTTTCGAGACCCTTTTGCAACTTCTTCTGGTTGTCGGCGGGGACGAAGAGAAGCGAGCGCATCAGGCCTGTCCTCCGGTCGGGCGCTTTTTCATGAAGGCCTGGCGGCGGCACTGGGCCACCAGCGTGCCGTCCTGCTTATAGGCGCGGTGGTGGAAGTCGACGATGCCGGCATCCGGCCGGGACTTCGATTCGCGCTTGGCGACGATCTCGGTGACGCAGTTCACCGTGTCGCCCTCGAAAAGCGGGGCCGGGAAGGTGACGTCGGTCATGCCGAGATTGCCGATGGTGGTGCCGACGGTGGTGTCGTTGACCGAGATGCCGATCATCAGGCCGAGCGTGAACAGCGAGTTCATCAGCGGCTTGCCCCATTCGGTCTCGGTCGCGCAGAAATGCGCGTCGATGTGCAGTGGCTGCGGATTCAGCGTCATGTTGGAGAACAGCATGTTGTCCATCTGCGTGACCGTGCGGGTCAGCCGATGCTCGATCGAGGCGCCGATCTCGAAATCCTCGAAATAGAGCCCGCCTCGCTTATGCCGCATCGCTTCCGCCATCGTCTTGCTCCTGTGGCACTTTTTCGGTTCCGAGCCGGGTCCGGCGAGCACCCGTTTTAACGGTTCGCTTACCATAACCGGTCCAGTCTCTTCAGGTGCTCCGGTCCGCTTGGAACGGCAGCGGCCCGAGTGACCTCATGTTCCTTTTCAGCACGCCGACCGCCCGCGAGACAACGCCTGCCAATCCGGTCGTCAATGCGATCAAGGAAGGCGCCGACAAGACCGGCGTCGGCTTCGACTATCTCCTCAAGACGGCGCAACGGGAATCGGCGCTCGCCCCGGATGCGAAGGCGCGCACCTCGAGCGCGACCGGCCTGTTCCAGTTCATCGAGCAGACCTGGCTGTCGATGATGCGCCAGGAAGGTCCGAAGCAGGGAATGGCCAACTATGCCGGTGCGATCAGCGAGGATGGCAGCGGCCGCCTGACGGTCGCCGACCCGGCTTTGCGCGAGAAGATCCTGCAATTGCGTACCGATCCGCATGTCGCGACCGTGATGGCCGGCGCGCTGACGCAGAAGAATGCCGAGCAGCTCGGCCAGGCGCTCGGGCGCCAGCCGCAGGCGGGCGAGCTCTACATGGCCCATGTGCTGGGTGCGCGCGGCGCCGCCGACCTGATCCGAACCGTCGGGAGCGATCCGACGCGCGCCGCGTCCCGCGACTTCCCGGACGCAGCGGCGGCGAATCGCTCGATCTTCTTCGACAAGGGCGGCAGGGCGCGTAGCGCACAAGAAGTCTACGGCCTGCTCGCCGCGAGCCACGCCAATACCCAGGTCGCGGCCACCACCGGCGCGATGCTGGCGCAGGCCCGGCCGACCGGCGCGGCCACGACGGCAACAGCCTATGCTGCGGAGCCCCCGGTCGCGCCGATCGCCGCCGCTCTCGCGCCGGGCCGGGCAAAAGGGCTGATCGGCCTGTTCTCGACCGAGGGGCCGCGCACGCCTGTCTCGAAGGCTGTCGCCAATCTCTGGACCACGCCACGTAGCGGCAACACGTCCCGCACCACCGATGACGATCCGGCGACCCGCTATTTCCCGCGCGTTAGCTCGGCGGCGAGCGAGGGCAGTCCCTCATCCGCCGGTAAGGTCGCCAAAGTGGAGAGCACAGTCAGTTCGACCGCTCCGGCCAGCGCCATGTCTCCGTTGCCACCATCGCGACCGCGTGATCTTGCCGTGGCGGATACGCAGACCGCTTCTAGCGAAGCGCTCACGCCCCGCAAACCACGGCGCGGCCCGCTCGATCTCAGCCAGTTCATGCTCCATGGGAGGCGCGGATGATCGTCCGCCGCTTCCTGCTCTGGGCCCGCACCGCTCCGGCCGAGGCGCGAGCGAAAGGCGCTGCCGCTCTGGCCGGTGCCTATCTGCGCTCGGCAATGTCGGCCGAGGACAGGCGCGAGGCCGAGACGGCGCTGATTTCGCTTGTCGACGATCCTTCGCCGCTGGTGCGACGCGCACTCGCCGAGGAACTCGCGGCCGCGCCGCAGGCGCCGCGCAATGTGGTGCTCGGCCTGATCGCCGAGCAGAGCGATATCGCCGCTCTGCTGCTGGCGCAGTCGCCGGTGCTGACCGAGGCCGACCTGGTCGATGCCGCCGCGATCGGCAACGGGCTGGCGCAGCGCGCGATCGCGCAGCGGCCGTGGTTGTCGGCCGGCATCTGTGCTGCGCTCGGCGAGGTTGGGGTCGAGGAAGCGCTGGTCGCGCTGCTCGCCAATCCGACGGCCGAGATCCCGGATTTCTCGCTGGAACGCATCTTCGAGCGCGCAGGCGAGGTTGGCGCCGTGCGCGAGGCCATGCTGGCGCGCGACGATCTTCCGGCAGGCCTACGTCAGGCGATCGCGGCCAAGGTCTCCGATGCACTTGCCGCCTTCGTCTCCGGCTGCGGTTGGCTCACCGAGGAACGCAGCGCGCGCCTCGCCCGCGAATCGACCGAGCGTGTTGCCGTCGCACTCGCTGCCGGCGGCGAGGCGAGCGACGCCCCGGCTATCGTCGATTGCCTGCGCGAGAATGGCCGGCTGACTGCCGGCGTGATCCTGCGCTCGCTTCTGAGCAATGAACCGGCTTTGGCAGAAGCTGCCTTCGCCGCGCTCTCCGGCCTGCCGCTCAACCGCGTCCGCGCGCTGCTCTGGGACCGGCGCGGGGCCGGCCTCAAGGCGCTCTATCGCAAGGCGGCAATGCCGGAGGCCCTGCTGCCGGCCTTTGCCGCCACCGTGGATGCACTCAAGCAGGCTGGTCCAGGCCAGCGGGGCGCGGGCGGTATCGATCGCGATCTGCTGGTGCACGTCCTGATCGCCTGCGAGGGCCTGGAAGGCCCGCAGGCCAATGCGCTGATGGCGCTGCTGCGCCGGCTCGATGCGGAAGCCGCGCGCGACGAAGCGCGGATGCTGGCCGATTCGCTCGCCGACGACGCGGCGCTGGCGCTGCTGATCGAGGCTGATCCGGACTTTCTGGTCGAACTCGACCTGGACGACTTGCGCGACGCGGCCTGAACGAGCCGCAGGTTCGTGCGCGGCCGGCTTGACCGGCCGCTGGCATGCTGATTGCCTGAGCGCTGCCGTATCGCCAGGGCTTCACCATCCCGGATCGACGCCCTGTTGCCAGAGCCGGATCCGATCAGGTTGTTCCAACCTGATCGGTGAATCCGTCTCTTCCTTTTGGTTTGGAGACCGTTTTGCCGATCGGCTTGCGGTGCAAGCTGATCGGAACGGGCTCCAGGGAGCCTGAAATGCCGACACGTCGCGCTTTCATCGCAGGCACGGCTGCCGCCTTTGCGGTCAGCAAACCCAATATCGGCCGTGGCGCCGACAAGAACGTGATCAAGTTCGTGCCGCAGGGCGATCTTGCCGTGGTTGACCCGATCTGGACGACGGCGACCGTCACCCGCAACCACGCCTTCCTCGCCTATGACACGCTGTTCGGCCAGGACGAGAGCTACAAGGCCCAGCCGCAAATGGCGGAGGGTGCGCTTGCCGAGGCCGACGGCAAGACGTGGACGATCAAGCTGCGCGAGGGCCTGACATTTCATGACGGCACGCCGGTTCTGGCGAAGGATTGCGTCGCCAGCCTGAGCCGCTGGGGCAAGCGCGATTCCTTCGGCCAGACGCTGATGGCGCAGACCGACGAGCTCGTCGCTGTCGACGACAAGACCCTGCGCTTCCGGCTGAAGAAGTCGTTCCCGCTGCTGCCGGATGCGCTCGCCAAGATGACAGCCTCGGTGCCGGTGATCATGCCGGAGCGCCTGGCCAGGACCGAGGCGACGACGCAGGTCACCGAGGTGATCGGCAGCGGGCCGTTCCGCTTCATCGCGAGCGAGCGGCAGTCGGGCAGCCGGGCGGTCTACGAGAAATTCGCCGGTTACGTGCCGCGGAGCGACGGCAGACCCGGCCGCACCGCCGGGCCGAAGATCGTCCATGTCGAGCGGATCGAGTGGCACACGCTGCCGGACCCGGCGACAGCGGCGGCGGCGCTGCAGAGCGGCGAGATCGATTGGGTCGAACAGCCCTTGCCCGACATCCTGCCGCTGCTGGCGAAGGATCCCAGGCTGGAGGTCGCGATCAAGGAGACGACCGGTTCGATCGCGATCATGCGGATGAACCATCTGCATCCGCCCTTCGACAATCCGGCGATCCGCCGCGCCGTGCTGATGGCGATCGACCAGGCCGAGTTCATGGAGGCGGTCGGTGGCCCCGACAAGGAGCTCTGGCGCACCGGCGTCGGCCTGTTCCCGCCCGGCACTCCGATGGCGAACGATGCCGGCATGGAGGTGCTGAACGGCCCGCGCGACATCGGCAAGGTCAAGCAGGCGCTGGCGGCGGCCGGCTACAAGGGCGAGAAGGTCGTGCTGCTCGGCGTCACCGATCTCGCCAATCTCAAGGCCGAATGCGAAGTCGGCGCCGAGATGCTGAAGCGCATCGGCATGAACGTCGACTACCAGGTGATGGACTGGGGCGCGGTGGTGACGCGTCGGGCCAACAAGGAGCCGCCGGGCAATGGCGGCTGGAATTGCTTCTTCACCGGCTGGAACGGCATCGACATCCTTGATCCGGTCGGCCACATCTCGCTGCGTGGCAATGGCGCCGCGGCCTGGCCGGGCTGGCCGGTGGCGCCTAAGATCGAGGCGCTGCGCGAGGCCTGGATGGAGGCTGCCGACCTTCCGGCCAAGCAAAAGATTGCCGCCGAGCTGCAGAAGCAGGCCTTCGAGGACGTGCCTTACGCCCCGCTCGGCCAGTATTTCCAGCCGACGGCCTTCAGCCGCAAGCTCACGGGCGTGCTGCCGAGCTTCCCGACCTTCTGGAACGTCAAACGCGTCTAGCGACGGCGGCCCTCGCGAGGAGGGCGCCGAGCAGCAGGCAGCCCGCCCGCAGCCAGGCCGCCAGGGCCTGGCGGCCGAGTTCCGGCATGGGCTGGGCCGCCGGAGGCGGCAGGCCGAGCGAACGCAGGAGCTGGTCGGCGAGGAGCGCGAGCACGAGGACCGCGGCGAAGCCGGCGAACGCCGCCACGAGGCTGCGCAGCCAATACAGGGCCGGCAGTATGGCAATGGCGGGGGCGGCGGGCGGGCGCATCGTCTGGTCCTCGGCGGGTTCGCTTCGAGGACGGACGAGGATCGGCGCTGCCGACAGCAGGCTGAAACTTTTTTAAGGCGCCGGGCCTGCAGGGCAGCTAGGCGCCTTTCGACATGGACAAAGCCGGCGAATTGACCAATGTCCTGTTATCGCCACGCTTTCCTGCGAAAACCCTCCCCATCATGACCATTCACGATCCTGCCGTCCCCGCGCTCTCCGTCTGGGTTGCGCTGGAGAGCCCCACCCATCACGTGCCCGGCGTCAACGGCATGATGGACCTCGTCGCCCGGGAGGTCGAAGGCCTGCCGATTGCTGTCGAGCGCGTTCCCGGCCGCGATGGGCTCGGCGACAATCTGATCCTGCGCGCCGGCGTCCGGAACGGCGAGAAGGCACTGGCACTGATGTCGCATCTCGACACGGTCCACCCGGTCGGCACCAGCGCCAGGGATTTGCCGGTGCGGGTCGAGGGCGACCGGCTCTATGGTCCCGGCGTCTACGACATGAAGGGCGGTGCCTGGCTGGCACTGCAGGCCTTCAAGGATGCCGCCAAGTCCGGCACAGTGCAGCGGCCGCTGGTCTTCCTGTTCACGCCGGACGAGGAGATCGGCTCGCCGACCTCGCGCGCCCTGATCGAGGATATCGGCCGCGAAGCGATGGCGGTGCTGGTGACCGAGCCGGCGCGCGAGGGTGGCAAGATCGTCACCGCGCGCAAGGGCGTCGGCCGCTTCGAGGTCAAGCTCGAGGGGCGGCCGGCACATTCCGGCTCGCGCCATGCCGATGGGCGCAACGCCATCCGCGAGGCGGCGCACCAGATCCTCGCCATCGAGGGCATGACCGACTATTCGCGCGGCATCACCACCACGGTCGCGCTGGTCGGCGGCGGCACGGCCGCCAATGTCATCCCGCAGCACGCCTGGTTCAGCGTCGACTGCCGCGTCACCTCGGTGGCCGACGGCGTCGCCATGCAAGAGCGCATCCTCGGTCTGAAGGCCCATGATCCGGATGTGAAGCTCAGCATCACCGGCGGGATGAACCGGCCGCCCTACGAGAAATCGCCGGAGGTCGCGGCACTCTATGAGCAGGCGCGGGCTGTGGCGGCCGGGCTCGGCTTCGATCTGCAGGACTGTCCGATGACCGGCGGCGGCTCGGACGGCAACTTCACCGCGGCGCTCGGCATTCCGACGCTGGACGGGCTCGGCATCGACGGCGACGGCGCCCACACCTTGCAGGAATATGCGCTGATCTCCTCGATCGCGCCGCGCCGGGCGCTGATCAAGGGGTTGTTGGAGACGCTGTGAGAAAAACTTGGCGTCATGCTCGGGCTTGACCCACGCATCTCAGGCCGGGTGAGGCTCCAACCGGTGCTTCCTCGTCATGAGGTTCTCGGGTCTGCGCTCCGCTCCGCCCGAGAATGACGGCAAGCTGCCTCTTCCGTTAGCCGGACAAATCCGCTCTGATCCGTTCCCAAGGCCGTGCGACGGCCGGAGCGGAGGAGTGCGGCATGAAGGCTTGGATCGCGGGAGTGCTCGGTGTCGTTGGCGTGATGGTGACGGGAATGGCGCAGGCGCAGGATCTGATCGTCGAGAAGAAGGTCTTCGACCTGCCGAGTTACACCACGCAAAGCGGGCGGACGCTGAAGAACGTCAAGGTCGGCTGGGAGAGCTACGGCACGCTCAATGCCGACAAATCCAATGCGATCCTGATCTGTCATTTCTTCTCGGGCAATTCGCACGCCGCCGGCAAATACGCGGTTGCCGATGCCGCGCCGGGCTATTGGGATGCGATCATCGGCCCCGGCAAGGCGATCGACACCAACAAGTATTTCGTCATCGCCTCCGACACGCTGGTCAATCTCAACACCGGCGACCCGAAGACCACCACGACCGGCCCGGCCTCAATCGATCCCGATACCAGCAAGCCGTATGCCCTCGATTTCCCGGTCGTAACAATCGGCGATTTCGTCAATGTCCAGAAGGCCTTGGTCGAGAGTCTTGGAATCAAGAAGCTGGTCATGGTCGCCGGCCCCTCGATGGGGGCGCTGCAGACCTATGAATGGGCAGCGAGCCATCCCGAGATGGTCGGCAAGGCGATGGCGGTGATCGGCGCGGCGGAAGCGGACGCGCAGCTCATCGCCTGGCTCGACGTCTGGGCAGCGCCGATCCTGGTCGATCCGAACTGGAACAAGGGCGATTATTACGGCAAGACGCCGCCCAATGCCGGTCTCGCCAAGGCGCTGACGGTGGTGACGCTGCAGGCCAACCATGGCGACTGGACCAACGGCACCTTCGGTCGCCGCCCGGCCAAGGAGGGTGAGGAGCCGGCCAAGGCGCTCGGCAACAAGTTCCAGGTCCAGAGCATTTTGGACAATGCCGGCGAGGCGCGCGCCAAGGTCTCGGATGCCAATCACTTCCTCTATCTGGTCAAGGCGAACCAGCTCTACGCCGCCGGCGGCAAGTCGCTCGCCGATGCGATGAGCCGGATCAAGGCGCCGCTGTTGATCGTCAATCAGCCCAAGGACCTGGTCTTCCCGGACGAGATGATCCAGCGCACCGTCGCCGAGGCGAAGAAGGCGGGCCGCGATGTGACCCATGTCACGATCCAGGGCACGCGCGGCCATCTCGACGGGGTGATCTCGATGAAGCAGGCCGAAGGGGCGGTGAAGGCGTTCGTGGAGAAGTGAGGAGCATCGCTTGAGCGTGCCGGTCGTCTCGCTGCGGGAGATCACAGCCGAGACCGTGCGCGCGATTTGCGAGCTCGAGCCGCATCGGGCGCAAGACGGCTTCGTCGCGCCCAATGCGGTCTCGATCGCGCAGGCTCATTTCAACTCGGCAGCTGTGTTTCGGGCGGTTTATGCCGACGAGGCGCCGGTCGGCTTCATCATGTGGCGGCCCGGGGACGACGGCGCGAGCTGCTTCCTCTGGCGCTTCATGATCGACAAGCATCACCAGGGCAAAGGCTATGGGCGAGAGACAATCGCGCTCTGGTTGAAAAGCCTTCCGTCGCAAGGGTACGAGCTCGCGCGGCTAAGTTATCTGCCCGGTGATGGCGGGCCGCACGGCTTCTATCTGGCGCAGGGTTTCCGCGATACGGGCGAGACCCGCGCCAATGGCGAAAGGCTGATGGAACTGGCGCTGTAGAAGGTGGACCGCCGCTACCCCGCAAAGCGTTCTCGATAGGCTTGCGGGTTGGCTCCGAGCCGACGCAGGAAGGCGCGGCGCAGTGTCTCCTCGGAACCGAAGCCGCAGCGGCGGCCGGCCTGGGCGACCGAGAGACCCTGTTCGAGCAGGCGCCGCGCCGTCTCGATCCGGATTTCCTCTACGGCGCGGGCGGGCGTGCGGCCCGTCGCCTGGCGATAATGCCGGGCAAAGCTGCGCAGACTCATATTGGCCTGCCCGGCGAGGGTTTCCAGCGAGAGATTGCCGCGCAGGTTCTCGACGATCCAGCCATGCAGGCGGTCGAAGCGCTCGTCCTTTTCCTGCAGCGTCAGTGCGGCGCTGAACTGGGCCTGCCCGCCGGGACGCTTCAGGAACACGACGAGCTGGCGGGCGATGGCGAGCGCCGGCTCGCGGCCGAGATCGACCTCGACCAGCGCCAGAGCTAGGTCGATCCCGGCGGTGACGCCGGCCGAGGTCCAGACATCACCGTCGCGGATATAGATCGGGTCGGGATCGAGCCGAACTGACGGGAACATCGCCGCAAATTCGGCGCAGCGGCCCCAATGCGTCACGGCGCGGCGGCCGTCGAGCAATCCGGCTGCGGCCAGCAGGAAGGCGCCGCTGCAGACCGAGGCGACGCGCTGCGCCGCCGCGGCACGCTGCCGGACCCAGGCGACCAGAGATGCATCGCGGCAGGCGGCGTTGACGCCATAGCCGCCGGCGACGACCAGCGTGTGCAGCGGTGCAGTTGGCTCAGGCAGCGGGGCTGCGCCGAGTTCGAGTTTCGAGCTGGTGACGACGCGGCCCTCAGCCGCGACGACCGCGGTTTCATAGGGCAGGGGCCGGCCGGCGAGGTGTGCCAGATCGTTGGCGGTGGCGAAGACCTGCAGAGGTCCGGCGACGTCGAGCAATTGCCCGCCGGGGAAAGTCAGGATTTCGATGCGGCACTGGTTTGGCATGAAGCGAGGGATGCTTGGCAGTTCGGCCAGAGCTTCGCCCGCTAGACTGCGTCAGTCAACCAGGAGCTCGCACCATGCCTCTCAGCTTCGGCATCCTCGCCTTCCCGCAAGTCCAGCAGCTCGACCTGACCGGCCCTTATGAGGTTTTCGCCTCGGCACGGGGTGCAGAGGTGCACCTGATCTGGAAGGATACGGCGCCGCTCAAGGCCGCGACCGGGCTCGTGCTGACGCCGACCACGACCTTCGCCGACTGCCCGCCGCTCGACGTGCTCTGCGTGCCGGGCGGGAGCGGGGTCAATGCCTTGCTGCAGGACGAGACCGTTCTCGCCTTCCTGCGCGAGCGGGCCGGGCAGGTGCGCTATCTCACCTCGGTCTGCACGGGATCGCTGGTGCTGGGGATGGCCGGTTTGCTGAAGGGCAAGCGCGCGACCAGCCACTGGAACGCCCATGACCTGCTGGCGCGGTTCGGCGCGACCCCCACAGAGGGGCGCGTGGTGCGCGACGGCAATCTGATCACCGCCGGCGGCGTCACCTCCGGCATCGATTTCGGGCTGACGGTGATCGCCGAACTGCTCGGCGAGGAGGAAGCGCAATTGATCCAGCTCTCGCTCGAATATGCGCCGCAGCCGCCCTTCCGAGCGGGTACGCCGCAGGAGGCGCCGGCCGCGATCCTGGCTGCGGCAAGGCAGCGCCTTGCCGGCTCGCGCGCGGCGCGCGAAAAGCTGCTGGCGGCGCTCTAGCCGTATGAGGCAGGAGCCGCAGCATGGCCGACGAGCGCAGCATCCTTCTGTTCTCCTATGGCACGCTGCAGCAGGAGAATGTCCAGCTTGCCTCCTTCGGCCGCCGGCTCGACGGCCATGACGACGCCATGCCGGGCTTTGCCCAGACCATGCTGGAGATCACCGATCCCGAGGTGATCCGCACCAGTGGCAAGCGCTTCCATCCGGTGGTCGCACCGAGCGCCGACCCGACCGACAGCGTGCTGGGCAAGGTCTTCAGCATCAGCGCGGAGGAACTCGCGGCGGCCGATCGCTACGAGGTCGCCGACTACAAGCGCGTCAGCGTCCGGCTGACCTCGGGCAAGGAGGCGTTCGTCTACATCAAGGCGTAGCTGTGCCGGACCGATCCCAGCAGCGCCGCTCTCGCAGGCGCTGCACATCGGTTTGCTCCGCCAAGCCGGCTGAACGGAAAAATTCTTCACGCGGGATCAGTAACTTGAGCATGTTCTCGCGCTGCGAAAATGATACCTGTTTCTGCAGGGCATGCTCAAAGGGGCCGCGGTCTTGATCGCAAGCAGGAACAGCCGGGCGAGACACTGGGTCGCGATCATCGCGGCCTATGTGCTCGTGCTGCAGGGGCTGTTCGGCGCCGCGGTTTCAGGGCAGAGCCTCGCGCGGGCGCTGCTCGACCGAACCATCCACCTCACCTTGTGCGCACCGGGCGCCGAAAGCGTTCCGTTGCCGGGCGAGGAGCCGGCGCCGCATCTGCCGGCGTGTTGCCTGCTCGGTTGCGCCTGGCTCGGCGCGGCCTATGCGCCGCCAGACCGGACGGCTTCCTTCGAGGAATCGGCGCTTCGCACCACGCTCGTCCGCTTCGACGATCTGACGACGCTGCCATTGCCGGGACGAGAGCGGCTGGCAGCCCGTCCCAGAGGACCACCTTTCCAGACCTGACGCCGCAGCGGCCTTCGGGCCGCTTTCCATTGCAGCGACCGAATGCCCGCCGGCCCCGAGCGGCGGCGGCATCCCGGCAGGTCTATCGAGGAACCCAACCATGACCGCTCACGCGGATGCCCAGACGCGCGCCGATGCCGGCCGCGGCTTCGCAATATCGTCCGAATTCAAGGCCTTTATCGCGAGGCTCCATTTCTATGCCGGGCTGTTCGTCGGCCCGTTCATCCTGATCGCGGCGCTGACCGGCACGCTCTATGTGCTGACGCCGCAGGTCGAGAATTTTCTCTATCGCGAGCAGCTGACCGCGACGACGGCGGGCGAGCCCGCTTCGCTCGCCGCGCAGACCGAGGCCGCGCGCAAGCATATCGGCGAGGGGCCGCGCTTCTTCGCCATCCGCCCCGCGCCCAGACCGGGGGAGACGACGCGCGTGATGTTCGCGCACCCCGGCCTCGGCGATTCCGAAAGCCGGGCGATCTTCGTCGATCCGGTCTCGCTGGCGATCAAGGGTGATCTCACCGTCTACGGCACCAGCGGCATCCTGCCGTTCCGGACCCAGCTCGACTATCTCCATCGCAATCTGCTGCTCGGCGAGTTCGGGCGTCATTACAGCGAGCTGGCGGCGTCCTGGCTCTGGGCCGTGGTGCTGGGCGGCGTCGCGATGTGGTTCTGGCGGCGCCATCCCAAGGCGGCGGAGCGCGCGAGGGCGAATCCGGCGCTGCGCGACCGGCGCTGGCATGGGCTGATCGGGCTGACGCTCTCGCTCGGCCTCGTCTTCCTGTCGGTGACCGGACTGACCTGGTCGAAATACGCCGGCGACCGGATCGACGCGCTGCGGGCCAATCTCGGCTGGGTGACACCCTCGGTCTCGCTCAAGCTCGGCGCCACGCCCACTGTCGACGCGCATGCCCATCATGGCGACCATGGCCCGGCTGTTGGTGGAGCCGCACCCGGCAGCATCGCGCAGCTCGACGCCGTATTCACCGCGGCGAAGGCGGCCGGCATCGATTCCCCGCATGTCGAGATGCGGCCGCCGCGCGGCGAGGGCCAGGCCTGGCTGGTGCGGGAGTATGACCGGAGCTGGCCGACGCAGGTCGACACGATGGCGCTCGATCCGCGCGATCTCTCGGTGGTCAGCCGGGCCGACTTCGAGACCTTCCCGCTGATCGCCAAGCTGATCCGCTGGGGGATCGACGCCCATATGGGCATCCTGTTCGGCTTGCCGAACCAGCTCTTGATGGCGGGGCTCGGCATCGCGCTGATGCTGACGACGCTGCTCGGCTACCGGATCTGGTGGCGCCAGCGGCCGGCGCCAGGCTCGCTGCCGCGCACGCTGGTGCAGGCCTGGCTGCGGCTCGGCCGGCCGGGTAGGGCGCTGGCGGTTCTCGTCGCCGCGGGATTGGGCTGGGCGCTGCCGCTGGTCGGCGTCAGCCTCGCGCTGGTCGTGCTGGTCGACATCGCCCGCTGGCAGCTTGCCAGAGCCGCCTGAGCCGGCGCTCGATCCGGGGCGGCTCAGCCGCTCCGGATCACGGCGCGCACGCCGTCGATAACGAACTGCACCGCCAGCGCGGCGAGGATCACGCCGAGCAGGCGGGTCAGCACGACATTCCCGGTGACGCCGAGCAGGCGCGCGATGGGCACCGCCAGGAAGAAGACGACGAGGCAGGACAGGATCACCAGCCCGCAGATCACGGCGAGTGAGGACAGCATGGCGATGTCGCCATTGGCGCGGCCGGCGAGCAGCATCATCGCGGTCAGGGCGCCGGGGCCCGCCATCAGCGGGATCGCCAGCGGGAAGGCTGCGACGTTGCGAATATGGTCCTGGGTGATCGCGGTCTCGGCCGTCTGCTGCTTGCGCTCGTTGCGACGCTCGAACACCATCTCGAACGAAATCCAGAACAGCAGGAAGCCGCCGGCGATGCGGAAGGCCGGCAGCGAGACGCCGAGCGCCTTAAGCACGACGTCGCCGGCCAGGCCGAAGAAGGCCATGATGCAGAAGGCGATGATGCAGGCGCGGACCGCGACCTGCCGCCGCTCGCTTTCCGACATGCCACGCGTCAGCGACAGGAAGATCGGCGCCAGCCCGGGCGGATCGAGCGTGACCAGCAGGGTGACGAGCGCGGAGGAGAGATATTCGGCGAACATTCCGCGACGATATGCTAGCTTGCCGCAGCGAACCAGACGACGTGAGCGTCTTCGACGTGCAGGCCGAGACCAATGCGCCGAACCGCATCGAGTTTCACGGCAATGAGAGCCGCTGGGAAGCGCTTTTCTATCTTGGCTTCGGCGGATTTCTGGTGGCCCTTCTCGTGTCAAAAGGGGGATGGACCGCCATCATAGGTGGAACGATTTTCGGCTCCCTGTTCCTGCTTCTCGCCTTTGGAAAGGCATTCGGCGATCTCGATCACTCGGTCCATTTGGCTTTCGACGAGGAAGGGCTGACGGCACCCTACGCCTTCGCGAAAAAGGTGCCGTGGGACGCAGTGCAAAGTTATTCCTTCGATACTGCTGGGGATGCCCCGGCTGTCCTGATTCATCTGGTCGAGCCTGCGCGGTTCGAGCCTAAGGTCTCCAATCCTCTGAAGACGTGGCTTGTCACCTGGTACGGCTGCAACCTCCCGCTCCAGGGGGTTGCCTGCAGCTACGAGGCGATCGAAGACGCCTTTCGGCGCTTCGCCCCGCAGGTTCGGAAGGTCTAGCTCGCACCTTCGCGGATGGCGGATCTCGCAATTTCCATATGCGACCATGGCCAAACATGGCGAGATTGCGGAAGGCACGCGAAAGCGAATCAAGAATCACCCGCAACTTGCTGCGATCAAACGGTTTTATTTTCTCTGAATAGATTCGCGTTTTGCTGGCTTCGTGCGCCGGAATCGGCTAGCCAGAGCATTGAAAAAACAGCGGTAAACGGGACTTTTTCCCTTGAGCGAAGACAACGACGACAAGCGCGACGACGGCCCGCAGTTCGGCGGCGACATCAAGCCGATCGCGATCACCGACGAGATGAAGAAGAGCTATCTCGATTACGCCATGAGCGTGATCGTGAGCCGCGCTCTTCCCGACGTCCGCGACGGCCTGAAGCCCGTGCACCGGCGCATCCTGTTCTCGATGCACGAGAACAAGAACCTGCCCGACCGGCCCTATACCAAGTGCGCCCGCATCGTCGGCGACACGATGGGTAAGTACCATCCGCACGGTAATCTCGCGGTCTATGACGCGCTGGTGCGCATGGCGCAGGACTTCTCGCTGCGCCTGCCTTTGATCGACGGCCAGGGCAATTTCGGCTCGATGGACGGCGACAGCCCGGCGGCCGATCGCTACACCGAGGCTCGCCTCGACAAGGCGGCGATGCCGCTGCTGGAAGACCTCGACCTCGACACGGTCGAGTTCCAGCCCAACTATGACGGCAAGGAGCACGAGCCGAAGGTCCTGCCGGCGCGCTACCCGAACCTGCTCGTCAACGGCGCCGGCGGCATCGCGGTCGGCATGGCGACCAATATCCCGCCGCATAATCTCGGCGAGGTCATCGACGCCTGCATCGCGCTGATCGAGAATCCGGAGATCACGATCGACGAGCTGATCGAGATCGTTCCCGGCCCCGACTTCCCGACCGGCGCCCAGATCATGGGCCGCAGCGGCATCCATTCGGCCTATCACACCGGGCGCGGCTCGATCGTGATGCGCTCGAAGACGCATATCGAGGAACTGCGCAAGGAACGCGAGGCGATCATCGTCACCGAGGTGCCCTACCAGGTGAACAAGGCGACGATGGTCGAGAAGATCGCCGACCTCGTCCGCGAGAAGCGGATCGAGGGCATCTCCGACCTGCGCGATGAATCGAACCGCGAGGGCGTGCGCGTCGTCATCGAGATCAAGCGCGACGCCGTCGCCGATGTGGTGCTGAACCAGCTCTACCGCTTCACGCCGCTGCAGACCTCCTTCGGCGCCAACATGGTGGCGCTGACCGGCGGCCGGCCCGAGATCCTGAATCTCAAGGACTTCATCTCCGCCTTCGTCGAGTTCCGTGAGGAAGTCGTTTCGCGGCGCACCCGCTATCTGCTCAACAAGGCGCGCGAGCGGGCCCATGTGCTGTGTGGCCTGGCCACCGCCGTCGCGAATATCGACGAGGTCATCCGCCTGATCCGCACGGCGCCGACACCGGCCGCAGCGCATGAATCCTTGATGGCGCGAGATTGGCCGGCCGAGGATATCGCGCCGCTGATCGCGCTGGTCGACGATCCGCGCCACCCGATGAATGCCGACGGCACTTACCGGCTCTCGGACGCGCAGGCCAAGGCGATCCTCGAATTGCGCCTGGCACGCCTGACCGCTCTCGGCCGCGACGAGATCGGCGACGAGCTGGAGAAGCTCGCCAAGGAGATCGCCAATTATCTCGATATCCTGCGTTCGCGGGTGCGCATCCAGGAGATCATCAAGACCGAGCTTGCCGAGGTGAAGGCCGCCTTCGCCACGCCGCGCCGCACCGTGATCCAGGATTGGGGTTCCGATCTCGACGACGAAGACCTGATCGCCCGCGAGGACATGGTCGTCACCGTCTCCCATGCCGGCTACATCAAGCGCGTGCCGCTCTCGACCTATCGGGCGCAGAAGCGCGGCGGCAAGGGTCGCTCCGGCATGTCGACGCGCGAGGAGGATTTCGTCACCCGCCTCTTCGTCGCCGACACGCACACGCCGATCATCTTCTTCTCCTCGCTGGGCCAGGCCTACAAGGAGAAGGTCTGGCGGCTGCCGCTTTCGGCGCCCAATGCGCGCGGCAAATTCCTCAACAACATGCTGCCGCTGGACAAGGACGAGCGCATCACCACGGTGATGCCGCTGCCGGAGGATGAGGAGAGCTGGGAGCGGCTCGACGTGATGTTCGCGACGAGGACGGGCAATGTCCGGCGCAACAAGCTGTCCGACTTCGTCCAGGTCAACCGCAACGGCAAGATCGCGATGAAGCTCGACGAGGGCGATGCCATCGTCGACGTGCAGATCTGCTCCGAGCATGACGACGTGCTGTTGACGACTGCCGAGGGCCAGAGCATTCGCTTTGCCGTGCCGGAGGTGCGCGTCTTCAAGGGCCGCGACTCGACCGGCGTGCGCGGCATCAACCTCGCCAAGGGCGACGAGGTGATCTCGCTCGCGATCCTGCACCATCTCGATGCGACGCCGGACGAGCGCGCTGCTTACCTGAAGCTCGCCTCGGCGGCGCGGCGCGCCGTGACCGGCGACGGCGACGAGGCGGCCGCGCCGGTCGCCGACGCGGAAGAGGCCGCTGGTGACATCGAACTCGGCCAGGACAAATACGCCGAGATGGGCGCGTCCGAGCAGTTCATCCTGACGGTGTCGGAAAAGGGCTATGGCAAGCGCACCTCGTCGTTCGAGTACCGGGTCACCGGGCGGGGTGGCAAGGGCATCACCGCCATGGTCGTCAACGAGCGCAACGGCAAGCTGATCGCCTCGTTCCCGGTGACCGATACCGACCAGATCATGCTGGTCACCGATGGCGGCCAGGTCATCCGTATCCCGGTGGAGGGCCCCAAGCCGATCCGCATCGCCGGACGTTCGACGCAAGGCGTCACCATCTTCGACACGGCCGAGGGCGAGAAGGTCGTCTCGGTCGAGCGGATCGGCGAGGAAGCCGACGAAGAGGGTGAGACCGGCGAGGCCGAGAACGGCGGCGGCGAGAACGGTGGGGGCGAGGAGCCGGCCGGGGAGGCGTGAGCCTCCTTCCCGGGGACAACCGGATTGGCGTCATTCTCGGGCGGAGCGAAGCGTAGACCCGAGAATTTCAGGATGAGAAGACGCCGACCGGAACCTCATCCGGCCTGAGATGCTCGGGTCAAGCCCGAGCATGACGGAGTTGTCAGCGCAGCAGCGGGATCGCCGGTCCCAGCGTCCGTAAGGCCGCATCGATCTCGGGGGTGAAGGCGGCGCCGAAGAAGGGGCCGCGGACCTCGAACGGCACGCGCGTCGAGGTCGTGGTCGAGCTCAGGGCACCATTGAGATCGAGCCAGCGCCGACTGAGATCGGCAGTGCCGTTGAGGACGACGCCATAGCCCGAGCCGGATAGCTGGGTGTCGGTGAGGTAGACCACGCCGAGATTGGCGAGCGCGGAAAGCTGCAGGGTTTCGAAGGCGCTCTTGCCCTGGCGCCAGTCGCGCGCGGAGGCCGGAGGCTTCTCGGCCTTGCGCAGCAAATCGGGGAAGGCGATGCCGCGGAACTCGCCCTGCCGGATCGTCAGATTGGCCCGGCCGGTCAGCGAACTCACCACCTGGTCCAGGCTGCTTCCGACGCCGTCGAAGGCGAGCTGGCCGGTGGCCGTGCCGCTGAGGCGGGCGAGTTCCGGCAGGTCGTCGGCCACCAGCGCCAGGTTCACCTTGTCCAGCCCGAGCTGCAGCTTGACGTCCGAGCCGGCTGCAACCGGTGTGGCGAGGATGCGGGCGCGGGCCGAGCCGCCATAGGCCGCGGCGCGCAGGAGCGAGGCTTCGAACCGGCCTCTGCGGATCAGCAGCTGCGCCGCGAGGTCGCGGACATGGGCGCTGCCGATCCGGGCGGAATCGAGCGACAGGCGCAGGTCGATATCATTGGTGGTCCAGCCGTCGAATTCGAGCGGTACGCTACCGGCATCATTACCTCCGGGAGGTGCCGGCAGCCCGGCCTGCTGGAGCAGCCGGCCGAGATCGAACTCGGCTCCGGCGAGCGTCCCGGAGAGCGCCCAGTTCGGCATCGAGCCGTCGAGCTTGAGCGCGCCTTCGAGCTGGTCGCCATCGACCATGGCGACGACGGAGTCGAGCGAGGCGCTGTCCTGATTGAGCTGGGCCTGCGCGGTCAGCTCGACCTGCCGAACCAGAGAGGCGATGCGCGGGCGCGGGCCGACCCAGGCCAGGGCGTCCGAGAGCGATTTCGTGCTGAACTCGATCTGGCCGTTGGTGACGCCCTGCGCTGCCGAACGCGTGCCGTTGAACCGCAGGCTCATCAGCCGCGAGCCGAGGGAGAAGGCTGTGCGCGCCCGCTCCCCCGCCACCGGCCAGAGCAGATCGACCTTGGTGGCTTCGCCGCGCCAGGTGAACGAGCCGGCGAGGGTGACCGGCGCCTGGGCAGTCCGCTCGTCGATCATCACATTGACGTCGCGCAGCGTGGTCAGGACCGTCTCACCAGCACGGACCATGACGCTACCGGAGGTCAGGACGAGCCGGGTCTGGCTCTCGAGACGGGTAAGATATCCAAGGGCTCGGTTCTGCCACTCGGCATAGCTGCCGCCGGTGTCCGCGACAGCAAGATCGAGCTCGGGGGCGACGAGGTCGATGCGGTCGAAATCGAGCTGGCCGCCGATCAGCGAGAGCAGCCGGGCGCGGGCTCGCAGGCGCGCCGCCTTGCCGGACAGCACGCCCTGCGGATCGACGAAACTCACATCCGACAGGCTGATCCGGGGCAGGGGCAGGAAGGCGATCTCGGCGCGGCGCAGCGCCGTCACCTTGAGGCCGGTCCGGGCCTCGATGCCGGCGACGACGGAACGCTCGACATGCGACAACGCCAGATTCCACGGCCGCAGCCCGAGGACGAGCAGCAGCGCAGCGGCGGCGAGGCCGAGGAAGAGTGTGCGTCGTGACATGGCCTGGCGTTTGGCCTTCATCGGCCCGACGGCGGAGGTGTCGTCGTCAGGCAACCTGATATCGCGGCCGAATCGGCTTGAGGCGGCCGATATATGTCGCGCGGCAAGGGTTTAGCCCCCCGGTTTACGAATGTCGAGTTCAGCGCCCCGGGAGAAGGTCGCAAAGCCGGGGAAACAGTTCAATTTTCCCGCGAGACTGGCAGCTGTTCGCCGGCGCGGGCGAGCCTGAGCGCCGGATAGATGCCGATCGCGACGATCAGCAGGGCTGCCAGTGCACCATCCTCGAACACGCCGCGAGCGGCATGTCCGTAAACCAGCGTGGCGAGCGTATCGAAGTTGAGCGGCCGCAGCAGCAGTGTCGCCGGCAGCTCCTTCATGCAGTCGACGAAGACGAGCAGGGCGGCAGCTGCGATGGCGGGGCGCATGAGTGGCCAATGCAGCCGGTGCAGGAGCTCGTGCCTGTTCGCGCCGAGCGAGCGCGCCGCGTCGTCGATGCGCGGCGAGATGCGGGCATAGCCGCTTTCGACGCCGTTCACCGCGATGGTCAGGAAGCGCACCAGATAGGCGATGACCAGCGCCGCGCCGGAACCGAGCAGCAGCAGGCCAGGGCTCGCGCCAAAAAGTGCGCGGCTCGCATCGGCGACGAGGTTGTCGAAGGCTGCGAGCGGCACCAGCAGTCCGAGGGCCAGCACTGTCCCCGGCAATGCGTAGCCGAGCGAGGCGATGCGGGCGAGGGCCGGCAGGGCGCGCTCGCGCCCGAGCCGCAGCGCTGCGGCGATGCCGAGCCCGATGGCGACGATCAGCACGGCCGAGAGCGCCGAGATCGAGACGGTGTTGGCGAGCGCGCGCCAGAGCGCCGCATCGGCCTGGGCGAAGAGGTCGCGGCGCCACAATTCGCCGAGCAGATAGGTGAGCGGCAGCACCGCGCCGAACAGTGCGGGCAGGAAGCAGGCGACTGCCGCCGCCCAGGCAGGGGCGCCCGAAAGCCGGATGCGCCCGACCGGCCGCGGCCGCTTCACCGGCAAAGTGAAGCGCCGCGCCCCGCGCGTGCGCGCCTCGGTGACCATCAGCCCGACCACGACGAGCAGCATCACGCAGGCGATCTGGGTTGCGCCCGCCAGCGAGCCGCGGTTGATCCAGGTTGTGTAGACCGAGATGGTCAGCGAGCGGACGCCGAGATACTCGCTGGCGCCGATGTCGTTCAGCGTCTCGAGCAAGGCCAGCGTCAGCCCGGCGGCGAGGGCGGGGCGGGCCATCGGCAGGCCGATGCGCCAGAACAGCGGCCAGCGCCTGGTTCCGAGCGTGCGGGCGGATTCGATCAGCGCGGCGCTCTGCATCGCAAAGAGCGCGCGCACGCTGAGATAGACGTAAGGGTAGAGCACGAGCCCGAGGATCAGGATCGCGCCCGGCAGGTTGCGCGGATCGGGGAACCAGTAGTCGCGTAGCGAGCGCCAGCCGGTGAGTGCCCTGAGCGCGCTCTGGAACGGCCCCTGGAAGCCGAGGATTTCGACGTAGACGTAAGCCGTGATGTAGGTCGGCAGCGCCAGCGGCAGCACGAGCAGCCATTCCAGGCTGCGGCGGCCGGGGAATTCGTACTGCGTCACCAGCCAGGCAGCGCCGGTTCCGACGGCGCCGCAGAACAGGGCGATGCCGGCGAGCAGCAGGGCCGTGTTCCAGAGCGCGATCGGCAAGACGTTGGCGGTCAGATGCGGCCAGACCGTCAGCGCCTCGCGCGACAAAGCGGTGAAGGCCAGCGCCAGCACCGGCAGCGCGACCAGGCCCGCGGCTGCCACCGCGACGT
The DNA here is from genome assembly GCF_004123845.1 of Allobosea sp. Tri-44. Taxonomy (GTDB): domain Bacteria; phylum Pseudomonadota; class Alphaproteobacteria; order Rhizobiales; family Beijerinckiaceae; genus Allobosea. The sequence continues at coordinate 577,559 of NZ_NBDP01000003.1, forward strand.
AGAGCAGACGCGTCGACGGCCGCCAGCGGGTTGCCGGCGGCCGTTCTGCAGGTGTCGCGGATGCGTTCAGGCTCAATTGTCGAAGCCGACCTTGTCGACGAGCTCGGAAGCGGCCTTGCGGTTCTTGGCGACGTCGCCGAGCGGGGTCGTGTCGGGCGTCAGCGCGCCGAGTAGCTTGACCGCCTCGGCTTCCTTGACGTCGGCATTGACCGGGTACTCGAAATTGCCGTCGGCGTAGAGGTGCTGCGCCTTCTCACCGAGCATGTACTCGATCAGCTTGACGGCGTTGTCCTTGTTCGGCGCGTTCTTGGCGATCGCCGCGGCCGAGATGTTCACATGGGTGCCGCCGCCGGTGAAGGTGGTCTTCAGCGGCTTGATCGCGTCGTACCAGCCCTTCTGCTCGTTGGTCGCCTTGCTCATCAGCCCGATATAGTAGGTGTTGATGATGGCGATGTCGCATTGGCCCGAGAGGATGTCGCGGGCGACGTCGCGGTCGCCGCCGCCGGGCTTGCGGGCAGTGTTGGCCTTGATCGCCTTCAGGAAGGTCTCGGTCTTCTCAGCGCCGTTGCGGGCGAGATAGGCGGCGAAGAAGGCATTGTTGTAGGGGTGCTGGCCGGCGCGGATGCAGAACTTGCCCTTCCACTTCGGGTCGGCGAGCTCGTCATAGCTGATCGCGTCCTGCTTCACCCGGTCCTTGGAGACGACAACGATCCGGGCGCGCTGGGTCAGCGAAACCCAGTTGTTGCCGGCGCCACGCAAAGCGGCGGGAACCGTCTTGTCGACGAGCGCCGACTGCACGGGCTGCGTAATCCCCGCGTCGGCGACAGCCTGGATCTCGCCGACGTCGACCACCAGCATCACGTCCGCCGGGCTGTTGGCGCCCTCGGCCTGGACGCGCTGCTGCAGGCCGTCCTTCAGGAAGACCGCATTGACCTTGATGCCGGTGTCCTTGGTGAAGGCTTCGATGACCGGATTGAGCAAAGCCGGCTCGCGCGTCGTGTAGAGGTTGACGCTCTGCGCAAGGGCAGGGGCGGCCAGCAGACAGGAGGCCAGGGCTGTCGCGGCAAGCGCGGTCTTGATGGTCATGTTTCGCTCCTTCGTGCGGGGGCTATGAAATCGGCCATGTCGGACGGAGCGGTAGAGCGGCATGTAAGGACGGTCAAGAAATTTTCCCTTTTGTTTCAATGAGTTATAGGAATTCTAAACTATATCTTGATTATACAAATTCTAAACTAATGAATACCGAGCGCGTCGCGCGACTGCTGGGAGCCACCAGCCGGGCGCTTCAAAAGTCGTAAGACTCCAAAGAGTTGGAAGAGACCGTGCGCTGCCCGCGGTGAGCTGAGACGAGCGCTCAGCCTGGGCGAGACAAACCTGTCCATTCCGAATGCTCCGTCGGGTATCTCTATGGTGCCGGGATCGTGAACCAAAGGCGCCCTGCCCAATGCGCGCCGGGGTTGCGGCAAGCGGTGGCACATCTCGCGCTGCGATCCCTAAAATTCGTGACATTTCTACAACATCGGCAGCTATTGCAGTGCTGGCCCGGCGAGCCGCCACGATTGCCGCGAAGCCGCCACAAAGCGGCCCCAGCTGCAAACTTCAGTAACTATCTGAGATACGGAAGAATTAAGCCCCGTCGGGCAGGGTGCGGAGCAGAAAAATGCTTCGCATACCGCCTCGGGGCAGATGATTGCACCGGCGGGCAACGGCGTGCACATCTGGCGCCCGCCAGGTGGGGTGGCGGGACAGAGTTTGAATGGACGCGCGCGTTTTCGATAAGTCGAAGTTGCCCAGCCGGCATGTCAGCGTCGGGCCGGCTCGCGCGCCGCATCGGTCCTACTATTATGCGATGGGCATGACCGCGAAGCAGATCGCGCAGCCCTTTGTCGGCGTCGCTTCCTGCTGGAACGAAGCCGCCCCCTGCAACATCTCGTTGATGCGCCAGGCCCAGGCCGTGAAAAAGGGCGTCGCCTCGGCCGCCGGCACGCCGCGCGAGTTCTGCACGATCACTGTCACCGACGGCATCGCCATGGGCCACCAGGGCATGAAGTCGTCGCTGGCTTCGCGCGAGGTCATCGCCGACTCGGTCGAGCTCACCATGCGCGGCCATTGCTATGATGCGCTGGTCGGCCTCGCCGGCTGCGATAAGTCGCTGCCCGGCATGATGATGGCGATGGTGCGCCTCAACGTGCCGTCGATCTTCATCTATGGCGGCTCGATCCTGCCCGGCACCTTCAAGGGCAAGCCGGTCACGGTCCAGGACGTGTTCGAGGCGGTCGGCAAGCATTCGGTCGGCGCGATGTCGGACGAGGACCTGAAGGAGCTCGAGGAGGCGGCCTGCCCGTCCGCGGGCTCCTGCGGCGCCCAGTTCACCGCCAACACCATGGCGACGGTCGCCGAGGCGATCGGCCTGGCCTTGCCCTATAGCTGCGGCGCGCCGGCGCCCTACGATGTCCGCGACGCCTTCTGCTACACCGCCGGCGAGATGGTGATGGAGCTGATCGCCCGGAACATCCGGCCGCGCGACATCGTCACCCGCAAGGCGCTGGAGAATGCCGCCATGGTCGTCGCCGCTTCCGGCGGCTCGACCAATGGCGCGCTGCACCTGCCGGCGATCGCGCATGAATGCGGCATCGACTTCGACCTCTTCGCCGTCGCCGAGATCTTCAAGAAGACGCCCTATATCGCCGATCTGAAGCCAGGCGGGAAATACGTCGCCAAGGACATGTTCGAGGTCGGCGGCATTCCGCTGCTGATGAAGACCCTGCTCGACCACGGCTTCCTGCACGGCGACTGCATGACGGTCACCGGCCGCACCATCGCCGAGAACCTCGCCTCGGTGAAATGGAACGACGAGCAGGACGTGATCCGTCCGGCGAACAAGCCGCTCTCCGACAATGGCGGCGTCGTCGGCCTCGTCGGCAATCTGGCGCCCGAGGGCGCGATTGTGAAGATCGCCGGGATGACGCCCGAGCAACTGGTCTTCACCGGGCCGGCGCGCTGCTTCGATTGCGAGGAAGACGCCTTCGCCTGCGTCAGCAAACGCGAATACGAGGTCGGCGACGTCCTGGTCATCCGCTATGAGGGACCGAAGGGCGGCCCCGGCATGCGCGAGATGCTGTCGACCACGGCGGCGCTCTATGGCCAGGGCATGGGCGACAAGGTGGCGCTCATCACCGATGGCCGCTTCTCGGGCGCGACGCGCGGCTTCTGCGTCGGCCATGTCGGTCCCGAGGCCGCCGTTGGAGGGCCGATCGGCCTGATCCGCGACGGCGACATCATCGAGCTCGACGCGATCACAGGAAAGCTCGCAGTCCGCCTTTCTGATGCCGAACTTCAGGAGCGTCTTAAGGCCTGGACGCCGCGCAAGACGGATTACACGTCGGGCGCACTCTGGAAATACGCGCAGACGGTCGGTTCCGCCAAGGGCGGCGCCGTCACCCATCCGGGAGGCGCAGCCGAGATACAGTGCTATGCGGATATCTGACGCCATCATTGCAGGAGCGTTGCTCGCTCTGGGCTGCCAGCAGGCAGTCTGGGCGCAGGACGCATCCGCTGGGCGCATGCCGGTGCCGCCGCGCCCGATTCCGGGTATCGCCCTGCCGGAGCCGGAGTCGCAGGATCTCGCTGCGCCGATACCGCTCGCTCCCGGTCGTGGCGCGATCGCACCCGCTCCGAGCGGTCCTGCTGCACATACTGCACTGCCGATCGCCCCGTTCAGCAGCGCCCGCGACGCGCTGAAGGCCTGGATGCGCGATTCGACGGCCGGCGATCAGGCCGGCGCGGTCAAGGCGCTCGAATATGCTGCCGCCCAGGGCCATCTGGCGGCGCAGTTCAAGCTCGGCCGGGTCTATGCCAGCGGCGATGGCGTACCCACCAATGATCTCAAGGCTTTCGAGTATTTCTCGAAGATCGCGGACGAGAATGCCGACGAGGTGCCCGGCACCTCTGACGGGCGCATCGTCGCGGCCGCCTTCGTCGCGCTCGGCGGCTATTTCCTCGACGGGATCAAGGGCACCTATGTGAAGCCCAATCCCGATCGCGCCTTCGACATGTTCCACTACGCCGCCTCCTATTTCGGCGACCCCGACGGCCAGTACAATCTCGCCCGGCTCTATCTCAACGGCACCGGCGTCTCGCGCGATCCGCGCCAGGCGGCGCGCTGGATGAAGCTCGCGGCCGAGAAGGGCCATGCTCCGGCGCGTGCCGTCTTCGGCGACATGTTGCTGCGCGGGGGAGACGGGGTGCCGCGGCACCCGATCATCGGGCTGATGTGGCTGGCGCTCGCTCGCGAGGGCGCCGACGCCACGCGTGAGACCTGGATCGTCGAGCGCTACGATGCCGCCTTCGCCAGCGCGAGCGCAAACGACAGGACGGCTGCACTGGCACTGGTCGAGCGCCAGCAAGGCCGCGCCGAGCGGCGCTAGATCATCGCGCGCCCGAATGGGCGCGATCACGATGATCTATCACATCGTTTTAGCATCGGATTCTTCCGAAAAGTGGATTCCACTTTTCGGTCCGATGCGTGCGCGACTGCATCCAAGTTCTGCAGGGCGACGTAGCCGAGGTATCGGACCTCGGAGCTTTGCCATGCGCGACGCCGCATTCTTCAGCTTCATCGCAGCCTGCGCTGCGCTCGCCATCCATGGCGCGGCCGCGCAGGAGCGCTTTGACGACTGGCCCCCGCTGACGAATCCGTTCCCGAGCACAGGTGGCGGCGGCATCATGATCCACGACTACGACCCGGTGGTCGCCGACGGCAAATGCACGACGAAGTTCCGCGCCGTCGAGCCGAACGGCACGACCTATCACAACCTGATCGCATTCGAGGCGACGCAGACTCAGGGCGGCGTGCTCTGCAGCAATGGCCAGTGGCGCTCGGCCGATGGCAGTGCCAGCGGCACGACGCCATTCCGCGTGTTCATCAAGGACGGAATCAAGCGCGGCTCGCCGTAATAGCGCGGCGCCCGAAGCCAGCCTTTGCCTAGCCCTTGAATACATCCATCAGCGTGACGATGCAGTCCTGCCTCTGGTGCTGGTTGATCAGCGGTACCAGCCGCCTGAAGTGCTCGCTCCTGCAATGGGCATCCAGTGCCGCCTGGTCCGGCCATTGCTCGACGAAGACGAAGTGGCCGGGATCCTTCTGGTCGATGAAGAGATCATAGGCGAGGCAGAGCGGCTCAGCCCGCGTCTTCTCGACCAGTTCCCGGTAGAGTGGCTTCACCAGCTCGACGCTCTCGAGCTCGATGAAGTCCTGGGCGATGACCTTCAGCATGCTCAGTTCAGCTCGATCAGCACCGGTACATGGTCCGACGCCTTGTCCCAGCCGCGGACATGCTTGGCGATCGAGACGGCGCCGAGCTTGTCGGCGGCCTGCGGCGAGAGCAGGAGATGGTCGATGCGGATGCCGTTGTTCCGCTGCCAGGCGCCGGCCTGATAGTCCCAGAAGGTGTAAAGCCCGGGCGCGTCGGTGGTGGCGCGCAGCGCCTCGGTGAAACCGAGGCTCTGCAGCTTGCGGAAGGCGGTGCGGGTCGGCGGCAGGAACAGCGCATCGCCGGCCCAGGCTGCAGGATCGCGGGCGTCGCGCGGCTCGGGAATGACGTTGTAGTCGCCAGCGAGCACCAGCGGCTCCTCATGCGCCAGCAGGCCCTTGGCGTGCACCGCGAGCCGCTCCATCCAGGCGAGCTTGTAAGGGTATTTCTCGGTGTTCGGCGGATTGCCGTTCGGCAGATAGATCGAGGCCAGCCGCACCACGCCGCCGCCATGCGGCAGCACGCCTTCGAGATAGCGCGCCTGCTCGTCGCCGTCGTCACCGGGGAGGCCGCGGCGGACATCCTCGAGCTTGCTGCGCGAGATGATGGCGACGCCGTTGAAGCCCTTCTGGCCGTGGATTGCGACCTGCCAGCCGGCTTCCTCGATTTCCGCACGCGGGAAATCGGCATCGACGCATTTTAGCTCCTGCAGGCAGAGCGCGTCGGGCTCGGCTTCCTTGAGAAAAGCGAGGACATGGGTCAGCCGCTGGCGGATCGAATTGACGTTCCAGGTGGCGATGCGCACGGGCCGGCTCCGATTCAGACGAGCGGAGACTAAGAGACGGCGGGGCCGTCAATGCAAGTCAGCAGCGGCCACAAAAAAACCTCCCGGCCAGGGCCGGGAGGTTCGAAGAATTCAGCCTGCGACAGTGCCCGGGATTACGGGCAGGCGCGGACCACGCCGCCCGAGCCGATATAGGTGCCGGTCTCGGGGTCGTAGGTGCGGAAGCGGCGCGAGCAATAGGCGATGGCGTCTCCATCCGGTGCGGCATAGACCGGGGCCGGCGCTGCGTAGACGGGCGGCGGCGCGGCATAGACCGGGCCGGGCGCCAGCAGGGCGCCGGCGGCGAGAGCGCCGAGCGCACCGGCCGCGATGCCGGCGCCGACGGCCGCGCCGCGGTTATAGCGATAGCCGCCGCGGTAGCCGTAGCCGCCGCGATAGGCATAGCCGCCGCGGTAACCGTAGCCGCCACGATAGCCGTAGCGGCGGTACTGCACCTGCTCGACGAGATTGGTCGTGCCGGCGGTGGCAACTGCGGCCGCAGCGGGCGCAAGCGGCGCGGCGGCCGCCGGCGTGGCGAGGGCGAAACCACCCGCAAGCGCGGCGGCGATCATCGTCGTCCTGATCATCTCGAACTCCTTTTCCCTCCCGGATGGGAGGATTTGCCGGGCGCGCTCACCAATAACGCCCGAAGCTGTGACCTCAGCGTCGGAAGTAGACGCAAAACACGGCGAAATTTCAACAAATTCCTCGGGCAGGAGGCGCGAACCTAGTTGCATGGCGCCGGTTTCGGTCCCATCTGGCTAACCCTCGACGCACGTACCAACCCGACTGGGAGCCCTATGGCCGCCGCTGATCCATCCGACCTTCCCGCCAACGCGCCGCTGCGACCGCTGCCGATGGTGATCTTCGCCTCGCGCTGGCTGCAGGTGCCGCTCTATCTCGGCCTGATCGTGGCGCAGTGCGTCTACGTCTTCCTGTTCCTCAAGGAGCTCTGGCACCTCGTCACCCACGCCTTCAATTTCAGCGAGCAGCAGATCATGCTGGTCGTGCTCGGCCTGATCGACGTGGTGATGATCTCGAACCTGCTGATCATGGTGATCGTCGGCGGCTACGAGACCTTCGTCTCGCGCCTTCGGCTGCAGAACCATCCCGACCAGCCGGAATGGCTCAGCCACGTCAACGCCTCGGTGCTCAAGATCAAGCTCGCCATGGCGATCATCGGCATCTCGTCGATTCACCTGCTGCGGACCTTCATCGAGGCCGGCAATATCGGCGGGCCGACGGCGACGAACTACACAACCACGGGCGTGCTGCTGCAGACGCTGATCCACACCATCTTCATCGTCTCGGCGCTCGGCATCGCCTGGGTCGACAAGATGACCCTCAGCGGCACCAGCAAGGGGCATTGAGTCTTGCCGTCATTCCGGGGCGCCGCGTAAGCGGCGAGCCCGGAACCCATGAACACTGAGCCTCAAGAAGACGCTCTGGACTGTACCCCTCTGTCGCGACCTGCGGATATGGGTTCCGGGCTCGGCCTTTCAGGCCGCCCCGGAAAGACGGCTGAGTTTCACCCCCGCGCGCGCCGAGGCGGCAGGCCCTTGACCAATGGCGAGGCAAGGCCGGGAGCGGTCTCGACGCCGAGTGTGGGCAAAGCCAGCGTGCGCTGGCCGCGGAAATCGACATGGCAGACGAGGAGGCCGCGCTCCTCGATATAGCCGATCAGGCGGCGCGCCCGGCTCGGCGAATGGCTGCCATAGGCCTCGGCCAGCTCGGCGTCGGACGGGCAGGGCGCCCCCTCGATCGCGCTGCGGGCGATGAACAGGAAGAGCCCGTGCAGGTCTTCCGGCAAGGTCTCGGCCGCCGTCAGCGCCTTTTCCCAGGCCTCAGACGACAACACCGCTTCGCTCGCTCCGGCGCGGGCGACGGCGAGGCGCTTGCGGAAAGCGTCCAGCCCGGTCTCCGGACCGCTGACGCGGCGCATCCGGCAGCGCACGGTGAAGTCCTGGTAGAGCACGGCGACCGGCCGGTCGCGCGCCTCGGGATCGTCGAGCAGTTCGTTCAGGATCTCGACCAGCGCCGCCGCGCGCTCGGCCGGGTCCATCTCGATCTCGGGCTCGGGCGGCAGCACCGGCTGGTGCGTCTCGATACGGCGGATGATCTCGGGCGCCACCGCCGGACGCGGGCGCGGCTGACGCGGCCAGGGCGCGGGCGCGACCTCGTCTTCGCCGGCGGTGAAGATCAGCTTGCTGGCATCTTCCGGCGCCTGGTCGGGCAGTGGCAGCAGGCTCGGCGCGCCGCCGCGATCGACCGAGGCGACCGGGCCGATGCGCACCGGCAGCGGCTTCTTCGACAGGGCAGGGCCGAGCGCGACGAACTGGCCCCGTTCGAGATCGCGGAACATCTCGGCCTGACGCCGGTCCATGCCGAGCAGATCGGCGGCGCGCTGCATGTCGATGTCGAGGAAGGTGCGGCCCATCAGGAAGTTCGAGGCTTCGGCCGCGACGTTCTTGGCGAGCTTGGCGAGGCGCTGCGTCGCGATCACGCCAGCGAGCCCGCGCTTGCGGCCACGGCACATCAGATTGGTCATCGCCCCGAGCGATTGGCGCCGCGCTTCGTCCGAGGCCTCGCCCGCCATCACCGGCGCGAAGAGCTGGGCTTCGTCGACCACGACCAGCATCGGGTACCAGTGGGCGCGGTCGATATCGAAGAGCCCGCCGAGGAAGGCGGCAGTGGCGCGCAATTGCTCGTCGGCGTCGAGCTCCTCGAGGTTGAGCACCACCGAGACGCGGTGCTGGCGCACGCGCAGGGCGATCTTCTGCAATTCGACCGGGCTCGCGGTACCGTCGACCACGACATGGCCGAACTGGTCTGCGAGCGAGACGAAGTCGCCTTCGGGGTCGATGATGGCCTGCTGGACCAGCGGCGCGCTCTGCTCCAGCAGGCGGCGCAGCAGATGCGACTTGCCCGAGCCGGAATTGCCCTGCACCAGCAGCCGCGTCGCCAGCAGTTCGGCGAGGTCGAGCTCGGCGGGCTCGCCGCCACGCGTCGACCCCATATCGATGCCAGTCTTCATGCCTGCCAGCGTGTCGCCTTCGTCCGCGCTCGCTCGACCCGGAGCAGGGCGAGCGAGCGGGGTGGTCTAGCATGCGGGCGCGAGAGCGCAGGTGCTGCCGGTTGCCGCATCCACAGCAAATGCGCGATGGCTCTGACACCTCGCGTCAGGGGCGGCGGCGCAGGATCATGCCGCCATGATGCAGCGTATCGGCATCGACGAAGGTGCCATCGGCAGTGAAGCCGGTGTCGTCCCAGTACTCGATATAATTGCCGGTGACCTCGTAGCGGCCGCGATAGGCGCTCTCGCGATTGCCGCGTGCCTCATCATAGCGGTCGTTCGGCAGGAGGTTGTGCCGGACATGGTTGTCGGCTGTGACCCACATGCCGACATAGGGGTGGCTCTCGGCAGCGGCTGCCTTGGCAATCATCATGCGGGTCGGTCCTTCAGGTTCGTTCGGGATGGTCGTGGTGGCAAGGCCGACGCCGGCGGCCAGCACCAGCAGGGCGTTCACGAGCAAGGGGGTCATGATCGTTACCTTCACTGCCTGCGCCGCTCGGCGAAGAGTTCCGACAGCGCCTGCGAGGCCGCGATCGCCCGCGAGATCCCGGCCGGTACGGTGATCAGGTAGACGATCTCCTTCAGCTCTCCCTCGGACACGCCGATATTGAGGGCGTAGCCGGCATGGAGTTTCATGAAGGCGGTCTGGCCGGTGGCCGCGAAGGCCGCCACCGCAGCGAGCTGGCGCGTCCGGCTGTCGAGGCCGGGCCGCGACCAGACATCGCCGAGCGCGTAGGCCTCGGTCGCCTCGGCGAGGAAGGGGAACTCCTGCCGCATGCGTTCCAGCGCCTGCTGCGGCGCGCCGTTGTTCAGGCTCCGGACGACGGCCTCGCCGCGCTTGCGGCGCTCCTCGCTCGACTCGGCGATGGCAGGCGCGGGCATCACCGCGATGGCGAAGGCTGCGGCGGCGGCGCGCAGCGGGGATTGCATCGACATGGTCATGGCTTTCTCCTCAGCGGGTGGCGGTGGGGCGGATGACGATCTCGTTGACGTCGACATCACCCGGCTGCTCGATCGCGAAACGCACCGCGCGGCCGATCGCATCGGGCTTGAGCGCGATGGCGCGATAGCTGCGCATCAGCTCGGCCGCAGCCGGATCGGTGATGGTGCCGGCGAGCTCGCTCTCGACCACGCCGGGATGGATGCAGGTGACGCGCAGGTCGCTGTGCTCCTGCCGCAACCCATCAGAGATCGCGCGCACGGCATACTTAGTTGCGCAGTAGACGGCCGCTGTCGGCGAAACGCTGAGCGCGCCGATAGAGGCGATGTTGATGACATGGCCGGAGCCGCGCGCCAGCATCTGCGGCAGCACGGCGGCGATGCCGTAGAGCACGCCCTTGATGTTGACGTCGATCATCCGGTCCCATTCGTCGACCTTGAGGGAGGCCATCGGCGAGAGCGGCATGACGCCGGCATTGTTGACGATGACATCGACGCGGCCGAAGGCGTCGCGCGCTGCGTCGGCGAAGCCCGCGACATCGGCGCGATCGGTGACGTCGAGCCGGCGGATGCGGACCTCGCCGCCTGTCGCCGCGATCTCTTTGGCGAGCGCATCCAGCCGATCGGTGCGCCGTGCGCCGAGCATCAGCTTGGCTCCGGCGGCCGCGAGCTCGCGGGCGATGCCGGCGCCGATCCCGCTGGAGGCGCCGGTGATGAGGACGACCTTGTCGAGGGGCATGTCGATCTCCGTCTGGATGTTCCGTGGAACCGCGTCGTTGCGGTTGCCCGAAAGCTAGGAGCAGGCCATTGTCGCGATAAGCCGCCCATTCCTTTCCAGTCTGGAGAGTTCTGCTAACCAATGGAGATGGACCTCAACGCGCTCGCCGTGTTCGCGCTCGTGGCCGAGGAGCGGAGCTTTCGCGGCGCGGCCGATCGTGCCGGCGTCACGCGCTCGGCCGTGAGCCAGACGATCAGAAAGCTGGAGGAGCGGCTCGGCATCGCGCTCGTGCAGCGCACGACGCGTAGCGTCAGCCTGACCGAGGCGGGCGAGCGTCTTCTTGCCGATCTTGGTCCGGCGCTGTCCGACGTACGCGCTGCCGTCGAGGCGACGCGGGACCTGCGCATCGGTGCGCGCGGGCGCTTGCGCCTCGCGGTATCGTCGATCGCGGAGCGCTTTCTATCAGGACCATTCCTCGCAGGCTTCGCTGCGGCCAATCCGGAGGTCGAGCTCGACATCACCGTGACCGACGAGGAGTTCGACATCGTCGCCGCGGGTTACGATGCCGGGGTCAGGCTCGGCGAGGTCATCGAGCAGGACATGATCGCCGTCGTGATCGGCGGCGAGGAGCGCCAGCTAGCCGTCTGCTCCCCCAGCTATCGCCGGCGCTTCGGTGTGCCCGCCCATCCGCGCGAGCTGGCGGCGCATCGCTGCGTCGGCTGGCGGCCGGGGCCGAAGCTGCCGCCCTATCGCTGGGAGTTCGCCGAGGATGGCAAGGAGTTCAGCGTCGCCGTCGCGCCAGAGATCACCACCAGCGACATGGCGTTGATGATCAGGCTCGCGGTCGCGGGTGCCGGGATCACCTTCGGCATGGAAGAGAGCTTCCGCCCGGCGATCGCGCGCGGCGAGCTCGTGCCGTTGCTGCAGGAGTTCTGCCCGTATTTCGCGGGCTTCTACCTCTATTATCCGAGCCGGCGCGCCGCCGCGCCGAAGCTGCGCGCCCTGGTCGACCATCTGCGCAGATTCAATTGGGATCGGCACGAGGCGACGGCGCGGGCAGCATCGGTTATGATCTGATTCTAGGCGCTGCCCGCGCCTCCTCCCTCCAACCGGGAAGCACGCTGCCGTGCAGGGCCTATCCGATCGTCGAACCGACTGTTCGAGCGCTGCGCATAAGGAGGGGTTGCGGAAACGGCTCGCATCAGGAGGTCATCGATGAAGCTCACCGCACCTGTCTATCGACTGAAGCGCCAGGCCAGGGTTCTGGCGCGCAAGGAAAGCATCCCGCTCCATCTCGCGCTCGACCGCGTCGCCATCGGCGAAGGTTTTGGAGCCTGGAGCCTGCTCGCGGCCAGATCGGCCGATTTTCTTTCGGCCGAAGAGCTGTTCGCTCGTCTGGTGCCCGGAGACCTGCTGCTCATCGGCGCGCGGCCGGGGCACGGCAAGACGCTGCTCAGTCTCCAGCTCGCCATGGAAGCGATGAAGTCCGGCCGCCGGGCGGTGTTCTTCACATTGGAGTACACGACCAGGGACGTGCTGGATCGCTTCCGGGCTCTCGGTGCCGACCCGGCGCAGTTCGAGGCGTTGTTCGGCTTCGACGATTCGGATGCGATCAGCGCCGATCACATCATGCGTTCGCTGGCCGAGGCACCGCGGGGCACGCTGGCGATCGTCGACTACCTGCAACTGCTCGACCAGAAGCGCGGCAATCCCGAGCTGATGGTCCAGATCCGTGATCTGAAGGTGTTCGCGCAGGAGAGGGGCGTGATCCTGGCCTTCATCTCGCAGATCGACCGGTCCTATGATCCGGCGATCAAGCCCTGCCCGGACCTCCGCGACATCCGCCTGCCGAATCCGCTGGATCTGTCGCTGTTCAGCAAGACCTGCTTCCTGAACGAGGGCGAGGTGCGGTTTCAGGCGGCGGGGTAGCGGCCTCGAAACACTCCGTCATTCCGGACAAGCCGCGACAGCGGCGCAGATCCGGAATCCATCGTAAGGCTCTGAGCTCTACGATGGATTCCGGCACTCCGCTTCGCTACGGCCGGAATGACGAGGGGGGATGACGATCAGCGCGGGCAGCGGCTCGTGCGTTCCGCGCGCTGGATGTCGGCGACGACGCGGCGCTGGGTCGCCGAGAGCGGGACGTCCTCGACATTGTCGTACTGGCAGCCGGCATTGCCGAAGGCGCTGATGCCGCGCTGGGTGCGGAAGCAGTAACCCTGCGCCTTGTAGATCTCGTTGCGCTGATACCAGAGGTCCTCGCAGCTCTGGGCCGCCGCGGGGGTCGCGGTCGCAAAGAGCGGCAGGGCTAGCCCGAGGGCGAGGACAGGGATCAGCAGCTTCGACATGGCAGCCTCTTGCAGTTGCGCGTTATCTGTTGCCCTGCCTTGCGGGCGCGACAAGCCTTTTCGCGCTTTGCCATGGCAGGATCACGATCCTGTTGCAGGAACGCCGGGTCATTGCTGGCAAAGCTGTGAATTGACGCTGCTGCGCCCGCGGAGGAGAAGCGCTAGGTCATGCAAGCCCTTTCGTCTTCAACACCTACGCTTTGCCAAGGACTACTGGATCATCGCCATACGCAAGCGAGCCGAGCCTTTGCCAAATTGCCGCAGGGGTTACCTGGGGCACTGCGCGCTCGCGGCATCGTCGCGTATGTTCCATCCGACAAACAACAACGATAGTGCGCTCGAATCGCGCCCTGAAAGGACTGTCGCCATGATCTTCTCTTCGCTGCGCCGCCTGGCTCTCGCCGGCATCGCCGCCTGTGCGCTCGGTGCCGCCGCCGTGCCGGCGCAGGCCCAGGCGCTGTCGCCCGACCAGCGCAAGGCGGTGGTCGAGCTGATCCGCGAGACCCTGCTGAAGAATCCCGAGCTGATCCAGGAAGCGATGGTCGAGCTCGAGAAGCGCAATCAGGTCGCGCAGGTCGAGGCGCAGCGCAATGCGCTCGCGGCCGAGAAGGCCAGCCTGACCGATCCCGCCACCTCGGTGATCGCCGGCAATCCGCAGGGCGACGTCACCCTCGTCGAGTTCATGGATTACAATTGCGGCTTCTGCAAAAGGGCGATGGAAGACGTCCGCGTGCTCGCCAAGGACGATCCCAAGCTCAAGGTCGTGGTCAAGGACTTCCCGATCCTCGGACCGGACTCGGTCGAGGCGAGCCGGGTCGCTATCGCGGTCAAGAACCAGCTCCAGGGCCAGAAGTACTGGGACTTCCATCTCAAGCTGATGGCGACGAAGGGCCGGATCAACGGCGCCAAGGCGCTGGAGATCGCCAAGGACGCCGGTGCCGACATCGAGCGCGTCAAGAAGGAGATGGACGCTCCGGCGACGCGCGCCGTGATCGAGCAGACGGTCGCTCTCGGCGACCGGCTCGGCCTGACCGGCACCCCGGCCTTCATCATCGGCGACGAGGTGGTGTTCGGCGCTGTCGGCGCCCCGGCGCTGAAGCAGAAGATCGACGCCGTCCGCAAATGCGGCAAGACGAACTGCAGTGGCTGAGTGGATCGGAGCGGGTCCATCTCGACGATGGCGCTGCGGCCGCTAGAGCCTCTGGAGACATGCTTCGCCACGTCGTTCCTGTGGATCAGCTTCTGGAATGGCGGCGATTTGCATAGGCAAGGCGCCCGCCCGGCGCCTTCGCCCTTTTCCTGACCCACCAATCCGGGTAAAGACGCGCGACATCGCGAGGCCGTCGGCTTGATCCGGCGCCGTTCCTTCGCATATGCGCATTTCCTTTGGGACCCTGCCGTCCCGCCCATCGAGCTCACGAAGACGGTGAAATCCGCCATGGCGACCAAGAGCCCCATCGATCCCGAACTCGTGCGCGAGATGGCGCAACTGATCAACGAGACCGATCTGACCGAGATCGAGGTGCAGAAGGGCGATCTGCGCATCCGCGTGGCCCGTACCATCACCGCGACGGTGATGGCGCCGGTCGCGGCCGCACCGGCCTTCGCCGCGGCGCCGGTGGCGGCTCCGGTCGCCGCCCCGCTCGAAGCCAAGGCCGCTGCCGCCCATCCCGGCACGGTCAACTCGCCGATGGTCGGTACCGCCTATCGCCGGCCGTCGCCCGAGGCCAAGCCCTTCATCGAGATCGGCCAGGAGGTGAAGGCGGGCGAGCGCGTGCTTCTCGTCGAGGCGATGAAAACCTTCAACGACATCGTCGCGCCACGCGCCGGCAAGGTCGTCGCGATCTTCGTCGAGGACGGCCAGCCGGTCGAATACGGCGAGCCCCTGCTGGTGATCGAGTGAGGATCCATCCGGGCGGGAGCGGGCTGAAGATGTTCGACAAGATCCTGATCGCCAATCGCGGCGAGATCGCCTTGCGGGTTTTGCGCGCCGCCAAGGAGCTCGGTATCGCGACCGTCGCGGTCCACTCCACCGCCGACGCCAACGCCATGCATGTGCGCCTCGCCGACGAGAGCGTCTGCATCGGCCCGCCGCCGGCGCGCGAGAGCTATCTCAACATCCCGGCCCTGATCGCGGCCTGCGAGATTACCGGGGCCGATGCGGTCCATCCCGGCTACGGCTTCCTCTCCGAGAATGCCCGCTTCGCCGAGATCCTCGAGCGGCACAACATCGCCTTCATCGGCCCCAAGGCCGAGCATATCCGCAGCATGGGCGACAAGATCGAGGCCAAGCGCACCGCCAAGCGCCTTGGCATCCCGTGCGTGCCGGGCTCCGAAGGCGGCGTTGCCGATGACGAGGAGGCGCTGCGTATCATTCGCGAGATCGGCCTGCCCGTCATCATCAAGGCGGCCTCCGGCGGCGGCGGCAAGGGCATGAAGGTGGTCCGCAGCGAGGACGAGGTCTCCGTCGCGCTCTCCACGGCCCGCACCGAGGCCAAGGCCAATTTCGGCGACGACGCCGTCTACATCGAGAAGTACCTGGAGAAGCCGCGCCATATCGAGATCCAGGTGCTCGGCGACGGCAAGGGCCGGGCGATTCATCTCGGCGAGCGCGACTGCTCGCTGCAGCGCCGCCACCAGAAGGTTTGGGAGGAGGGGCCATCCCCGGCTCTCAATGCCGGCGAGCGCGACCGGATCGGCAATGTCTGCGCCAAGGCGATGGCCGATATGGGCTATCTCGGCGCTGGCACGATCGAGTTCCTCTACGAGGATGGCGAGTTCTATTTCATCGAGATGAACACCCGCATCCAGGTCGAGCATCCGGTCACCGAGATGATCACCGGGATCGACCTGGTCAACGAGCAGATCAGGATCGCTGCCGGCGCGCCGCTCTCGATCAGCCAGAAGGACGTCGTCATCGAGGGCCATGCCATCGAATGCCGCGTCAATGCCGAGCATCACGCGACCTTCCGGCCCTCGCCTGGCAAGATCGCCTCGTTCCATACGCCGGGCGGGCTCGGGGTGCGCGTCGATTCGGCCGCCTATCAGGGCTATGTCATCCCGCCGCACTACGACTCGCTGGTCGGCAAGCTGATCGTCCATGGCCGCAACCGGGACGAATGCCTGATGCGTCTGCGTCGTTCGCTCGACGAATTCGTCGTCGACGGCGTCGACACCACGCTGCCGCTGTTCCGCACGCTGGTACGCAACCAGGACATCCTGAACGGCGACTACAACATCCATTGGCTGGAGAAATTCCTCGCCAATGGCGGCATGGAAGAGCCGGGCGAGGGGTGAGGGTCGCACGCCGTCATGCTCGGGCTTGACCCGAGCATCTCCGGCAGGATGAGGCTCTGATCGACATCTTCTCGTAACGAGATTCTCGGGTCTGCGCTTTGCTTCGCCCGAGAATGACGGAAGCTGTTTGACACGCCCGCCGACCCGCGCTCCCATAATCTCATGAAGGCCCGCTCCACACCTGCGCGCGCGCCGGCGATCACGCCGGAAATCCTGCTGCGCGCCTATGCGGCCGGCGTCTTCCCGATGGCGGAGAGCGCCGACGATCCCGCCCTGTTCTGGGTCGAGCCTGAAATTCGCGGCATCATTCCGCTCGACGGCTTTCATCTACCGGGCCGGCTGGCGCGCACCGTCTGCTCCGATCGGTTCGAAATCCGGGTCGATCATGATTTTGCGGGGGTTATCGCAGCCTGCGCCGAAAGCCGGCCGGATCGGGCCGAGACCTGGATCAACGGCCGCATCCGGGGGCTCTACGGCGAACTCTTCCATCTCGGCTATGTTCACACCGTCGAATGCTGGCGTGACGGCAGGCTCGCCGGAGGGCTCTACGGCTTGTCGCTCGGCGGCGCCTTCTTCGGCGAGAGCATGTTCCACCGCGAGACCGACGCCTCGAAGGTGGCGCTGGTGCATCTCGTCGCCCGGCTGCGGCGCGGCCGCTATCGCCTGCTCGACACCCAGTTCCAGACGGCGCATCTCGCCCAGTTCGGCACGCGCGAAATCCCGCGCGAGGCCTATCGCAACCTGCTCGACGCGGCGGTGGCGGCCGAGGGAGACTGGTGGAGCTGGCCCCGGGAGCGGTCTGTCGGCGGCCGGGAGGCACTGGCAGAGCTGACGGGCTAGCCTTCCATCGCATTCCGCTTGACCCGCGACCTTCATGTAACATATGAAGTTTCATGAATAGAGATAGCCGATTGTCCGGCGTGCTGCACGTCCTGCTGCACATGGCGGAGCAGGATCGTCCGGTCACCTCCGAGGTTCTCGCCAGAGCTATGGCGACCAATCCGGTGGTGATCCGGCGGACGATGGCCGGCCTGCGGAAGCAGGGCTATCTCCGCTCGGAGAAGGGGCATGGCGGCGGCTGGACCCTGGCCTGCGACCTGTCCCGGGTGACGCTGCGCGACATCTACGACGCGCTCGGCAGCCCTGCGCTTCTCGCCATCGGCAACCGCACGGAAGCGCCCGGATGCCTCGTGGAGCAGGCGGTGAATGCCGCGCTCAACCAGGCGTTCCGGGATGCCGAGACGCTGTTGCTGGAGCGTTTCGGCAAGGTGACACTCGCCATGCTGAGCGCCGATTTCAACCAGCGCCTCGCCATCCGCGGCGGCCTTTACGACCTGGAGTCGGCGCATGCCTCACAAGAGGACCATTCAGTCTCGCGGCGGAGCTGAGCAGACCGGGCCCAGCGCCGTGAGCGCGCTCTTGGTGCCCTTCTCCGATCCCGCTGCCGTGGCCCGCCGCGCTTCGTGCCCGGCTTCGCCGATCTGCACCGCATGGCCGCAATCCTGCATGGGGAGCATGCGCCGGCCAAGGCCCGGCTGCTTGTTCTCGGCGCCGGCGGAGGGCTGGAACTGAAGGCCTTCGCCGAAGCAAATCCGGGCTGGATCTTCGACGGCGTCGACCCTGCGCCCGAAATGCTGAAGCTCGCGGAGCGTACGCTCGGACGGCACGTCGCGCGCGTGCGGCTGCATGAAGGCTATATCGACGATGCGCCGGACGGGCCGTTCGACGGGGCCGCATGCCTGTTGACCCTGCACTTTCTGGCGCCCGACGAGCGGGCGCGCACCGTGGCTGCGATCCAGCGCCGGCTCAAACCCGGCGCGCCCTTCGTGGTCGCCCATTCCAGCTTTCCGCAGGGCGAGGCGGAGCGTCCGCTCCGGCTGTGGCGCTACTCGGCCTTCGCGGTGGCATCGGGAGCCGATCCCGCCAAGGCCGAGGCCGGCCGCGTGGCGGTTCAGACCCATCTCAGCCTGCTCAGCCCGGAGGAGGACGAAGCTGTCCTGCGTGATGCCGGGTTCTCGGATGTCAGCCGGTTCTATACCGACTTCACTTTTCGCGGCTGGGTCGCCTATGCCTGAGCGCTTTTCCGTCGCCACTCAGGCTGCAGGAAAAGCCTGCGGTGAGGGCTGCCGGAGCTCGATCGGGTTACCTTCCGGATCGTGGATGCGGCGGAAGTGGCCGACTCCCTAATCCCATTCGGGTCGGGTCTCGACGGCGATGCCAGCGGCCTTGAGCGCCGCCATCCTCGCGTCGAGGTGATCGACGCGGAAATTGACCATCCACTGCTGCTCAGGACGGCCGAAATAGTCGGTCGTCGCGGCGAAGGGGCCAAAAAAAATCGTCGGCTCGGCGTCCTGGCCCAGACGACCTTGGCGACGCCGCCGATGCCGAGATGGCGCTCATACCAGGCGGCCAGGGCTTGCGGATCGCGGCCGCGGAAGACAATCCGCCGATGCCGGTGACCCGCGCCATGCTCAGTTGCCGCCGGTGGGATCGCGGCCCGGGGCGGGGTTGGTCGGGAAGAAGCGCTGTGTGGGCGCACGTGGCTGCACCGGAACACCCTGCGGTGGGGCGACGTCGACGCGCTGGCCGCCGGGGAGCGGCGGCGGCGTCTGCTGTGCCGGCCGGGCAGGACGTTCGGGGCGCTGGCCTGCATTCGGAGGCGGCGCCTCCGGCTCCTTCGGATCGACCACCAGCTCGGTACCGCCTTTGCAGTCGGTCAGCCAGACATCGTAGATCGCGTGCTCGACGCCGTGCAGGCCGGGGCTGGAAGCATACATCCAGCCGGTGAAGATGCGGCGGTACTCGTTGTTGAAGGTGACCTCGTCGACCTCGGTGAAGGAGGTCGTCTGCGGCGCCTCGGTCGGCGGGCGCGTCCAGCAGATGCGCGGCGTGATCTGCAGCGCGCCGAACTGCACCGTCTCGTCGATCGCCACCTCGAAGGAGATGATCCGGCCGGTGATCTTGTCGAGGCCGGCAAAGACCGCGGTGGGATTGCGGATGCGATCGGCCTGGGCGGGGGCGGCCAGCGCGAGCACTGCGCCGGAGACGGCGGCGAGGGCGAGGATCCTGCGGAGCGAAGGCATGCTGGCTTGTGATTCTCTTCGAGCGGAGCCGAGGCGCGACGGGGCGCAGTAGCACGGCAATCGCAGCGGAAAAAGGGCGGGTGGTGAGGTTCGACGCGCGCAGGCTGTGACCGAAGTGCCAGCTGCGCCCCGCCTGTGTGCATACCAGGCATGCCCGCGCCAGTGGATCATGCAGTTGCAATCCATTTGCAAATCCATACCCTGCCAATGCCTTGCAAGTGCAAAATCGAGGGTTCGCATGGAAGCGCGCGTCGACGGGACGCCATCCGGCTGGCGGAATGATCGCGGCGAGGCTTCGCTGGCCGATGTCCATCGCTCGATCGCGGTGCGCAATTCCGGGCCCGGCTGGCGCCGCGCCGCCGCCTTCGCCGGCCCGGGCTATCTCGTTGCCGTCGGCTACATGGATCCCGGCAACTGGGCGACCTCGATCGCCGGCGGCTCGAAATTCGGCTACACGCTGCTCGTCGTCGCGCTCGTCTCCAACATCATGGCGATCGTGCTGCAGTCGCTGTGCGCGCGCCTTGCCATCGCCTCGGGGCGCGACCTTGCCCAGGCCTGTCGCGACGCCTTTCCACTGCCGGTTGCCTATGGTCTCTGGCTGCTGGCCGAGATCGCGATCATCGCCACCGATATTGCCGAGGTGATCGGCACCGCGATCGGCCTCAACCTGATCTTCGGCATCCCGCTCGAACTCGGCGTCGTCATCACCGCTCTCGACGTGTTCCTGATCCTCTATTTGCAGCGGCTCGGCTTCCGCTGGGTCGAGGCGCTGATCATCACCCTGCTCGGCGTGATCGCGATCTGCTTTGCCATCCAGATCGCGCTCGCCGATCCGGACTGGGGGCAGGTCATCCGCGGCTTTGCGCCGACGACGCAGATCATCACCAATCCCGAGATGCTCTATCTCGCGCTCGGCATCCTCGGCGCGACAGTGATGCCGCATAACCTCTATCTGCACTCCGGCATCGTGCAGACGCGCGCCTATGGCGAGACCCTGCCGGAGAAGCGCCAGGCGCTGACCTACGCCACGATCGATTCGACGGTGGCGCTGATGTTCGCGCTGCTGATCAACGCTTCGATCCTGATCCTGGCGGCCGCGACCTTCCACAAGACCGGCCAGACGGGAATCGCGGAGCTCGGCGAGGCACACAAGCTGCTCGGCCCGCTGCTCGGGCTTGCGATCGCGCCGACGCTGTTCGGCATCGCGCTGCTCTGCTGCGGCATCAATTCGACGGTGACGGCGACGCTGGCCGGCCAGATCGTGATGGAGGGCTTCCTCAAGATCAAACTGCCGCCCTGGCTGCGCCGGCTGATCACCCGCGGCATCGCCATCATCCCGGCGGCGGCGGTGACGATCTGGTATGGCGATGCCGGCACGGCGAAACTGCTGATCCTGACCCAGGTCGTGCTCTCGCTGCAGCTCTCCTTCGCCGTCTTCCCGCTGGTGATGTTCACTGCCGACAAGACGAAGATGGGCGAACTCGTCGCGCCGCGCTGGCTCGTCGCCTTCGCCTGTCTGATCGCGGTGGTGATCGCGGCGCTCAACGTCAAGCTGCTGGTCGACTTTGTCGGCGGAGCGAGCTGATTTTTCGAGCCGGCTCCGAGATCAAAAAAAACGCGGCCCTTTCGGCCGCGTTTTCGTCATAGCTCAACTTGGCCGATCGGATTGGTTCAGCGCCCCGGCGTCCAGGCCTGGTAATCGCCGGTTGCGGCCGGAGTCTCATTGTCGCCAAGCGTCGAGCCCTTCGGGCGGTAGGCCAGCGCCGTGCCGGTATGGTTCGGCTGGTGCGGCTTCTGCCATTCGCGGGCGACGTATTTTTCCTCGGACGGGGCGATGTCGACGGTGTGATGCAGCCAGCCGTTCCAGCCGGGCGGGATCATCGAGGCTTCGGCGGGGCCGTTATAGACGACCCAGCGGCGCTGGATGCCGAGCGCCTTGTCCTTCTTGCCGCCCTTGGTGCGGTAGTAGACGTTGCCGAACTCGTCCTCGCCGACCTTCTCGCCGAAGCGCCAGGTGTGGAAGCGCGTGCCCATGGTCTGGCCGTTCCACCAGGTGAAGATCTGGAGCAGGGTCTGGTTCATCGCTTCGCGTCCGCGCAGGCCTCAGGCCGTCGCGCGACTTATGAAGATGCGGGCCGGCGATGTCCAGTGTGGCTCAGCGCAGCAGCGAGCGTGCGGTCGGGACGAGGCGGGCGATATCGGGAGCGCGGTCGGCTCCGATCTGTACTGCGCGCAAGACCGCCTCGAGCGCCGGTATCGCCTGCGCTACCGCAGGCCGGACGAGCGTGACGGCGACGCGCTCGCCCTCGCGCACGGGCAGGCGCACGAAGCCGTTCTCGCTGCGATCGCTGATCAGGCTGGCGATCACAGCGCCGCCAGTCGAGCGTACCGCATCGATGATCGCCTTGGCCGCAAGCGCGGCCTCCTCGTCGGCCGCCTCCGGCGAGAGATGATGGATGGCGACGATATGATTGCGCCCGTCTTCGAGATCGCTCGTTCCCGGCGGCAGTCGCTCGAGACCCTGCGTATCGAAGCCCGAGTTGGGCGCCGCCGGCTTCAGCATCAGCACGTCGTGCCAGGCGAGCATGGTCTCGTTCGCGGCCGGACCATGCTCTGCCCAGACCGGGCCGCCATAGAAGGCGGGGAGGGCGCGGGTCCGCGCCTCCTGGTCGGCGAAGCCGCGGAACCAGACGAACTGGTCGGGCGCTGCAGGATCGCGGAACTGGCAGACCACGTTCATGCCCACCGCCTCCTGCGTCTCGACGAGATGGGTGTCGAAGACGCGGATCAGGGCTTCGCGCGTACCAGGCTTCAAGGTGTAGCGGCGCAGTTCGAAGACGGTGTCGGTCATGGCGGCTCTCCAACTGGCTTTGCAGCTAGGGGGCGGGAGCGCCCAAACCCGTCAGCAGCGTCATGTGGAGCCTCGCCACGATTCGGTCATGATTCGAGATGCGCCGCGACCCGTCCCGAGATCGCGTCAGCCTGCCAAGCATCGCGCGGATTCAAGCACTTGTGGCTACTGGCGCAGAGAGCGCTTTCGCTGGTAGGTCGCGACAGTCCTGTTGACGCCCGGTTAACCATGGTCCAGCGGATTTTAGTGGTTTCACAAGGGCAAGGATCGTTGCAAGCTGGCAACGCCGCTGCGATTCCCCATGCGATTCCTTGGGCTTAGCCGGTGCCTTGAAACTTATCCCCATGATCCACATCTTCCTACAAGATGTCGTATCCACACCTATCGATGCGCACTAATCCTTGACGTCGCGGCCCATTCGGGACTAAATTTTGACGGTCGCGTGACGGTTGGCGGAGACGCCTTTTTCGACCCGCGAAACGAGTTCCCAGATGGGTCGGGCGATCACCGCGGCGCGCCAGCAATGGCGACGGCGAACGGCGACGTATGCTCCGCCTGGTCGCAACCGGACGCTCGACGGCGGGATCACACCGCCGCGGGATCCAGGGGCATCAAACCGAGTTGGATTGACATCAGGAGCCGGTGAGCAACCGGCCGCGCGGGGCGCCAGGATGCGTCCGCGGCAAGCATTGGGGACGAAGCTTATGCGCATCGAGCGCCGCCATACCACCGCCGGCCAGTCGCCTTACTCGGCGATCCCCTTCCGCTCGGCTGTGAGCGAAATCCGCAATCCCGATGGTTCGATCGTCTTCCGGCTCGAGGGCATCGAGGTGCCGGAGGCCTGGTCGCAGGTCGCGAGCGACGTGCTCGCCCAGAAGTATTTCCGCAAGGCCGGCGTTCCCGCCGCCATGAAGAAGGTGGAAGAGAACGACGTTCCCTCCTTCCTCTGGCGTTCGGTTCCCGACGAGGCTGCACTCGCCAAGCTGCCTGAGGCTGAGCGCTACGGCTCCGAGATCTCGTCCAAGCAGGTCTTCGACCGGCTCGCCGGCTGCTGGACCTATTGGGGCTGGAAGGGCGGCTATTTCTCCTCGGAGGAGGATGCTCACGCCTTCCATGACGAATTGCGCTTCATGCTGGCGTCCCAGATGGTCGCGCCGAACTCGCCGCAATGGTTCAACACCGGCCTGCACTGGGCCTATGGCATCGATGGGCCGAGCCAGGGCCATTTCTACGTCGACTTCAAGACCGGCAAGCTGGTGAAGTCGAAGTCGAGCTACGAGCATCCGCAGCCGCATGCCTGCTTCATCCAGGGCGTGCAGGACGACCTCGTCAACGAGGGCGGCATCATGGATCTGTGGGTGCGCGAGGCGCGCCTGTTCAAGTACGGCTCGGGCACCGGCTCGAACTTCTCGATGCTGCGCGGCGAGGGCGAAAAGCTCGCCGGCGGCGGCCGCTCCTCCGGCCTGATGTCCTTCCTCAAGATCGGCGACCGCGCTGCCGGCGCGATCAAGTCGGGCGGCACCACCCGCCGCGCCGCCAAGATGGTCGTGGTCGACGTCGATCATCCCGACATCGAGACCTATATCGACTGGAAGGTGAAGGAGGAGCAGAAGGTCGCGGCTTTGGTCGCCGGCTCCAAGATCGTCCAGAAGGCGATGAAGGCGGTGATGAAGGCCTGCGTGAACTGCGAGGCTGCCGACGATGCCTGCTTCGATCCCGAGAAGAACCCGGCGCTGAAGCGCGAGATCAAGCTCGCCCGCAAGGCACTGGTCCCGGACAACTACATCAAGCGGGTCATCCAGTTCGCCAAGCAGGGCTATACCGAGATCCAGTTCGACACCTACGACACCGACTGGGATTCGGAAGCCTATCTCACCGTTTCCGGCCAGAACTCGAACAACTCGGTCTCGCTGACCGACGACTTCCTGCGCGCCGTGGAAACCGACGGCGACTGGAACCTGATCGGCCGCACCACCGGCAAGGTCACCAAGACCCTGAAGGCGCGCGACCTCTGGGAGAAGATCGGCTACGCCGCCTGGGCCTCGGCCGATCCCGGCCTGCACTTCAACACCACGATGAACGACTGGCACACCAGCCCGGCCTCGGGACGCATCCGCGCCTCGAACCCGTGCTCGGAGTACATGTTCCTCGACGACACCGCCTGCAACCTGGCCTCGGCCAACCTGCTGCAGTTCTATGATCGCGAGATCAAGGCCTTCGACGTCGCCGGTTACGAGCATCTCTGCCGGCTCTGGACCATCGTGCTCGAGATTTCGGTGACGATGGCGCAGTTCCCCTCGAAGGAAATCGCTGAACTCTCCTATGAGTACCGCACGCTCGGCCTCGGCTACGCCAATATCGGCGGCCTGCTGATGACCATGGGCCTCGGCTACGACTCGGACGAGGGCAGGGCGCTTGCCGGCGGCCTGACCGCGATCATGACCGGCGTCGCCTATGCGACCTCGGCCGAGATGGCGGGCGAGCTCGGCCCGTTCCCGGGCTACAAGAAGAACGCCCGGCACATGCTGCGCGTCATCCGCAACCACCGCGTCGCGGCCCATGGCCAGGATGCCGGCTATGAGTCCTTACAGGTCACGCCGGTGCCGCTCGACCATGCCACGCTGGAGCGCCTCGGCGGCTCCTCGGTGACGCTGTCGGAGCGGGCCAAGGCGAGCTGGGACGAGGCGCTGGCGCTCGGCGAGAAGCACGGCTACCGCAACGCCCAGTCGACCGTGATCGCGCCGACCGGCACGATCGGCCTGGTCATGGACTGCGACACCACCGGCATCGAGCCCGATTTCGCGCTGGTGAAGTTCAAGAAGCTCGCCGGCGGCGGCTATTTCAAGATCATCAACGGCGCGGTTCCGGACGCGCTGCGGGCGCTCGGCTATCGCGAGGCCGATATCGCCGAGATCGAGGCCTATGCCGTCGGCCATGGCTCGATGAAGCAGGCGCCTGCCGTCAATCCCGGCTCGCTGCGGGCCAAGGGCTTCAGCGACGAGAAGATCGAGGCGGTCGAGAAGGGGCTGAAGAGCGCCTTCGACATCAAGTTCGTCTTCAACAAGTGGACGCTGGGCGAGGACTTCCTCACCGGTACGCTGGGCGTCCCGGCCGAGAAGCTCAACGACATGTCGTTCGAGCTCCTGCCCTTCCTCGGCTTCAGCAAGGCCGAGATCGAGGCCGCCAACGTCCATGTCTGCGGGGCGATGACGCTGGAAGGCGCGCCGCACCTGAAGAAGGAACACTACAACGTCTTCGATTGCGCCAATCCCTGCGGGCGCATCGGCAAGCGCTATCTCTCGGTCGAGAGCCATATCCGCATGATGGCGGCGGCGCAGCCCTTCATCTCGGGCGCGATCTCCAAGACCATCAACATGCCGAACGACGCCACCGTCGAGGACTGCAAGAGCGCTTATCTGCTCTCCTGGAAGCTGGCGCTGAAGGCCAACGCGCTCTACCGCGACGGCTCCAAGCTGTCGCAGCCGCTGAACTCGGCCCTGATCGCCGACGAGGACGACGACGCCGACGATGCGACCGAGGCGCTCTACCAGCAGCCGCTGGCGGCGCGCGCCACGCAGATCGCCGAGAAGATCGTCGAGCGCATCGTCGAGCGGGTCGAGCGGGTGCGCGACCGCGAGAAGATGCCGTCGCGCCGCACCGGCTACATCCAGAAGGCCGTGGTCGGCGGCCACAAGGTCTATGTCCACACCGGCGAGTATTCCGACGGGCGCCTCGGCGAGATCTTCATCGACATGCACAAGGAGGGCGCGGCCTTCCGGGCGATGATGAACAACTTCGCCATCGCGGTCTCGCTCGGCCTGCAATACGGCGTGCCGCTGGAGGAGTATGTCGAGGCCTTCACCTTCACCCGCTTCGAGCCCTCGGGCTTCGTGCAGGGCAACCAGTCGATCAAGAACGCGACCTCGATCCTCGACTACGTCTTCCGCGAGCTGGCGATCTCCTATCTCGGCCGGCACGACCTCGCCCATGTCGATCCCAGCGAGATCGGCCATGACGTGATGGGCAGCGGTGTGGAGCAGGGCAAGGCGCCGGATGCGGCCGGGCCGATCACCTCGACCCCGCTGGCTTCCTCGGGCTTCCGCCGCGGCAAGCCGATCAACCTGCTCGCCATCCAGGGCGGCCAGGGTGGTGCTGCCAACGACGCGGTCGCCCGTGGTGGCGCCCACCTCACCGGCCTCTCGACCGTCGGCGCGACCGCGCTGAAGGAAGAGCCGGAGGCTTATGGCGAAGCCGAGATGAGCAAGCTCGGCTTCGCCGCGCCGGCCGCCCAGCCGAGCGCCTCCGAGCGCCGGGCCGAGGCGATCATGAAGGGCTATGTCGGCGACAGCTGCGGCGAATGCGGCAACTTCACGCTGGTGCGGAACGGCACGTGTTTGAAGTGCAACACGTGTGGCTCGACGACTGGGTGTTCTTGAACTCAGTTTAAGCTGAAAGATACAGTGACGGCCGGAGCTTGCTCCGGCCGTTCTTGTTTGGATGATCGGCTCGTTCGCCGGATCAAATCCCGGCCAGCATCAGATCGAGCGCCGCGGTGATGGCGAAGTGCTCCTTCGCCAATGATGCGATCGGCGGCCCCAGCAGGCTGCGGCGGATCGCAACGATCTCCGTCGGCACCAACACGACGCCGATGCCATTGATGGTGAAGCCGGGGTTCAGTCGCCTGATCGTCGGTACCAGCTCCGCCCGGCGCAGCGGCGCGATCACGCGGGTGTCGAGCGAGGAGAGCAGGTCAGCCTGAAGGTCGATGACGAACGGGTATTCGGCGCGAAGGCGCTCGCCGGGGTGTTCATAGACGTCGTATTGCGCCACGCTTTCACCAGCCTCGGAACTCGTCCGAGAACAGGCCGTGCTCGGCCGTCCAAGCATTCTGGGCGGCGATGGCGGTGGCGTTCTCCTCGAGCCAGCGCCGGGCATTCTCCTGCGCGATCCGCACTCGCAGAGCATCTTCGGTGATCGCCGAGAGATTGAGGCCGTGAGCGCGAGCGGCCTCGACCAGGCTGGCGTCGAGCGAGAGGTTGATCGGTCTCTTGGCAGTACGATTCATGCGCATGATTTATGCACATTAGAAGGGTGCTGTCACGCGGGGCGGTCTTGCGCAACGAGACTCGCGGCCTTCTGCTTGTCGTCAGCTTTCTAGAGACGCCCATGCCCAAACGCGCCGTCACCCCGTCCGAGTTCCGCGCTGCCGCTGAGCAACTCAGGATGTCGCCGGCGATCCTGTCCGGCGGGTTCGCCTTCCTGACCGGCGTCACCGGCGGCGATGCGCAGGGACAGATCCCGGAGGAGGCATGCCCGACCAGGGCGCGGCCTTCCGGGCGATGATGAACAACTTCGCCATCGCGGTCTGCCTCGGCCAGCAATACGGCGTGCCGCTCGAGGAGTATGTCGAGGCCTTCACCTTTTGCGCTCGGAACGCTTTCCCCAGCGCACCGAGCGACAATTCAAAGCGAACGGTCGGGCAAAGCAGACCCATCGTGGGAAGGAGGTCGCAGCTACTCGACAGCCTGGGAGATCCTGAGGCAGCCGCTACTCGGCAGCCCTTGCTGGTCGCAGATCTGACGCCGTCGGAATCTCAGGAATTTGATCAGCAGTCGGCTTGATCCGGAACCATGCCGTATAGAGCGCGGGAAGGAACAGCAGGATCAATACGGTTCCGACTGCCGTGCCTCCGATCAGCGTGTACGCCATCGATCCCCAGAAAACAGAGTGCGTCAGGGGAATGAAGGCGAGCACCGCGGCGAATGCCGTCAGCATCACGGGCCTCGTGCGCTGCACCGTCGCTTCGATGACGGCGTGATAGTCGTCGAGGCCAGCAGCGCGGTTTTCCTCGATCTGCTCGGTGAGGATCAAAGTGTTGCGCATCAGGATGCCGGCGAGCCCGATCAGGCCGAGAATGGCGTTGAAGCCAAACGGCTGGTTGAAGATGAGCAATGTCGGGACGACGCCGATCACGCCCAGCGGCGCGGTGAGCAGCACCATCGCCATCATCGAGAACGACCGCACCTGGAGCATGATGACGATGAGTGTGGCAGCAATCATCACCGGGAAGACCTTGCCCAAGGCGGCGTTGGCCTTCGTAGCTTCCTCGATCGATCCCCCCATCTCGATGCGATAGCCGGCCGGAAGGGATGCGATCAGCGGCTGCAGTGCCGTCATGATCTGCTTGGATACCTCCGGGGGCTGGGTGGCCTCGTTGATATCTGCGCGGATCGTGATGACGGGCGTGCGGTCGCGGCGCTTCAGGATCGGCTCCTCCAGGCGGATCTCGGAATGGCCGATCTGGTCGAGTGGAATCTGGCGGCCGTCGCGGCTCATCAGCGAGAAATCCGCAAGACGGGCCGGATCCAGCCTTTCGCCGCCGGCGCTGCGCGCCACCACGGGCACATTACGGATATCCTCGCGAACCTGCGTGACGGCGACGCCGGTCAGCAGGAATTGAAGCTGCTGACCAACTGCAGCCGGCGACAGCCCGATGAGGTTCAATCGGTCCTGGTCTGGGACGAAGCGGAGCACAGGCGTGCGATTGCCCCAGTCCCGATTGGCCTGCCGGACGTCTGCGACGCCCCGCATCACCTCCAGAGCTTGTCCGGAGATCGCATATAATTGCGCCGGATCTGGACCCATCACCCGAAACTCGACGGGAAACGGTGTGTACGGCCCGAACACGAGCTGCGTGACGCGCACGAACGCTTCGGGCGCAAGGCCCTCTGCAATGGCGTCTCGAAGCCGATGCTTCAGAACTTCGCGCTTCTCCGCGTCGGGCGTCAGCACGACGATCTTGGCGAAGGCGGGATCGGGCAGTTCCGGCGCCATAGCGAAGAAGAAGCGGGGCGCGCCCTGGCCGACATAGCTCGTGACGATCTTGGCCTCGGGCTGGCCGTCCAGCCAGCGTTCGAGCTTATCGACCGCGGCGGTCGTCGTTTCGATGCTGGTGCCCTCCGGCAGGCGCACCTCGACCAGCACTTCGGGCCGGTCCGATGTCGGAAAGAACTGCTGTTTAACGCCGGCCATGCCGATGCCCGACAGCGCGAACGCGATGACGACGATGCCGCATGTCATGAATTTGTGGCGCACGGCGAAGGTGATGATCCCGCGCAGGCGCCGATAATTCGGCGTGTCGTAGATTGCGTGCGTACCGCCGGGGATCGGCTTGATGTCGGGCAGCATCTTGACGCCGAGATAGGGTGTGAAGACGACCGCGACGATCCAGGAGACGATCAGCGCGAAGCCGACGACCCAGAAGATGTTCCCGGCATATTCGCCGGCTGTAGAACGAGCAAAGCCGACAGGCAGGAACCCGGCGATCGTCACGAGCGTGCCCGACAACATCGGCGCCGCGGTGTGGCTCCACGCATACGCGGCCGCCTTGATGCGGTCCATGCCCTCTTCCATCTTCACCACCATCACCTCGATGGCGATGATGGCGTCGTCCACCAGAAGGCCGAGCGCCAGGATGAGGGCGCCGAGCGTGATGCGGTCGAAGAACCGACCGGTTTCCAACATGATGAGGAAGACGACGGCGAGCGTCAGGGGGACAGCCGCCGCCACCACGATGCCGACGCGCCAGCCCAGGCTGAGCAGGCTCACCAGCAGCACGACGCCGAGCGCCATTGCGAACTTCATCATGAATTCGTCGACAGCCGAAGCGATGTTGACGGCCTGGTCGGTCACCTTGTCGAGCGTCATGCCGAGCGGCAGCGTCTGCGCGATGCCCGCCGTCCTCTGCTCCAGCGCCTTGCCGAGCGCGAGGCCATCCCAGCCCTCCTGCATGACGGCCGCAACCAGAATCGTGGCCTCTCCCTGACGCCGGATCAGGTATGTCGGAGGATCCTGATAGCCGCGGCGGACATCGGCGATGTCGGAGAGCTTGAGCGTGCGCCCCGCGGCAACGATCGGCGTGTCGGCGATCGTCTTCGAGCCCGCATAGGCGCCGTCGATTCGGATGAACATCTGCGGCCCGCTCGTGTCGATCGAGCCGGCCGGGGTGACGGTGTTTTGGCGCTGAAGGGCCGTGATGATGTCCTGTGGCGATACGCCCAAGGTCGCGAGCCTGGCATAGGAGAACTCGACGAAGATCTGCTCGGGCCGCTCGCCGAGGATGTTGATCTTCTTGACGCCGGGGACGTGCAGGAGATCCTGACGGATGACCTCGGCCTGCCTGGCCAGTTCACGCATCGGCATGCCCTTGGCCTTCAGCGCATAGAGGGCAAAACTCACATCCGAATATTCGTCGTTGACGAAGGGGCCGAGAACGCCGGGCGGCAGGTTGCGGGCCTCATCCCCGAGCTTCTTGCGGGCCTGGTAGAACTCTTCCTGCACGGCAGCGGGCGGCGTGCTGTCCTTGAGCGTCACCGTCAGATAGGCGTAGCCCGGTCGGGTCGTCGTCTCGACGCGGTCGTACCAGGTCAGTTCCTGGATCCGCTTCTCCAGAGGTTCGGCGACGAGATCCTGCATCTCGCGCGCGGTCGCGCCCGGCCATACGGTCGTGACCGTCAGCGTCTTGATGGTGAAGCTCGGGTCCTCCGCACGTCCCAGCATGAAGAAGGCATAGGCGCCGGCGGCGACGAGCAGGATGATCGAGAACAGGGTGACGGCCCGTTCGCGAACGGCGATGGCCGAGAGATTGAGGCTCATTTGCTACCCCTGCTTTGGGGATCAATCCGGACGCGAACGCCGTCTTGCAGAAGATGCGCTCCGAGCGCGACAACCGGCTGGCCGACGCTCAGTCCGGAGATCACGGCCGTCTCGCTCGTGACCCGCACAAGCTTGATAGGGCGAAATTGAACCGTCGAGGTCGCTCCATTCAGGAGCCAGACACCCGTTTTTTGACCATCGTCCAGCACTGCACCGAGCGGCACCTCCATTTCCGGCTGGCTTGCCTGGTTCGCCAACCTGATGGTGACGGTCGCTCCGAGCGGGGCTGTCGCGGCCTCTCCTGCGAGAACGTAGCGCGCTTCATAGGTGCGGGTCTGGGAATCCGCAGAATCGGAGAGCTGCCGGAGGGTGGCTCCATAGCGGCGCAGGTCTGTGCCGTAGAGGCTCGCTTCGGCGTTCGAGCCGATCGTCGGCCTGATTGTCTCGGGGAGCGAAACGACCGCTTCACGGGGGCCGGCCTGGGCTAGCCGAATAACCGTCTGGCCGGCGGAGACAACCTGTCCCGGCTCGCCCAGCGTTTCGACGACAATGCCATCGGCGTCGGCGACCAGAAGGGAATAGCCTGACCCGTTTTCAGCGACCTTCTCGTCCGCTTCTGCGGCGGCGAGCTGGGCCACGGCGGTATCCAGCGCAGCCTTTGCCTGCTCGTAGCGCTGCGGGCTCGCAGCAAAACCGTCCTTGACCAGAACGGCATAGCGCTTCTCGTCAGCTCGCGCCTGAACCAGAACGGCGCGAGCCGCCGCTGTAGCGTTGCGCTTTGCGGTGAGCGCGAGCTGGAGATCAGTCTCGTCGATCCGCATGAGCGCCTGACCGGCTGAAACGGCCTGCCCGACATTCACACGCCGTTCGACGATCTTGCCGGCAACGCGGAAGCCCAGATTGCTTTGGACACGGGCTGCGATGACACCCGTGAAGCGGCGTTCGGCGTCGACGACCGGCGCGGGAGTCGCCAACCTGACGATCGGAGCATTCTGCCTCGGGTCGCTCACGGCAGAAGCCTTCTGCGAGCGCGCCGAGAGCATGACGAACGCCGCGACCGCGGACGCTGCGAACACAACGCTCCCTGCGACGATTACCGATCTCATTTTCTTGCCCATCGCCTCGAACCAATTAGATTGCGTATGACATCTATAAGTTATATAGATTACAAACGCAATCTAATTTGGAGATCCCCATGCGTGTGACGCGGCAGCAGGCCGAGGAAAATCGGCAAACGGTCATTGACGTGGCCAGCCGTCTGTTCCGGCAGCACGGCTTCGACGGCATTGGCCTGAAGGATCTGATGGCCGGTGCCGGGTTGACGCAGGGCGCCTTCTACAAGCAGTTCGAATCCAAGGATGACCTGGCCGCGCAGGCCTCAAGGCGCGCCCTGGAGAGCGCCTCGGGCCGGTGGTCGGCTGCGGCCCGGTCCAATCCCGAAGACCCGCTGTCGGCCGTGGTCGATTTCTATCTCAGCATGGGTCACTGCGCCGAGAAATCGGATGGCTGCCCCATCGTTGCGCTGGGTTCGGATGCCGCCAGGCAAGGTCCGGACGTGAAGGCGGCGTTCCAGGCCGGGATCGAAGACCATCTCGAGATGCTGGGTGGCTGGGTCGGCAACGCCGAAGACGCCGCGGCTGATGGCCGGGCTATGGCCGTCCTCTCGACGATGGTTGGCGCAGTGCTCCTTTCACGCGCCGTCAACGACGAGCATATGTCGAAACGGCTCCTGCAGGCGGCCGCCGAGAGCGTGCTGGCACAGTTGCCTGCGGGCGAGGCACGGTCGGGACCGCGCCAATGACGAAGTTCGGGGCTGCACCTCTTCCCGCCGACATGGCCTCGCGCCCGTTCGACACGGCCCGCGACGGCTTCGTCATGGGCGAGATCGCCGCGGTCAAGACGCTGTTCGGCTCTGAGGGCGGGATGAGCCCCACCACGGCTCAGCGATCAACGGGGACCATGCAATGCTGGACAAGCTTTACGCGCGCATCGCCGCGAAGGTGGGGTCGATCTCCAAGAGCATCGTTCGAAATATTGCTTTCTTCGAGAACGACACCGGAGACGCGATCGAAGCGCGGCTGCAAAAGATCGAACGCGAGATCATCGGGATCAATGCGCAAATTGACGCTCAACCAACGGACAGAAAGTCCCGGCCGTAAGCTGGACGGGATACATAAAGAAGGAGGGCCGTGGGCTGTGCGGGAGCGTAAGCTTCAATGGACAGTGGTTGAGAGCAGTTTCCGAGGCAGCGAGCTCAAGCGCCTGCAGCCTTCGGTTTCGAGCACGATCGTTTCGCTGAACCCCAAGCCACCTGCTGTCGTATACATGTGAAATACCATGCTCTCTTCAAGTCTCCAGCGGGCGTTCGGCAGGAACACGCGAGAGAAGTCGCTCGGGCGCGGCGTGCGGCCATAGAGGCCGAGCGTGTATCCGGTGACGTTGTCATATACTGGGCGCAAGCCCTCGCGAAGTACGGCTTCGCGCAGCACAGCATCGACGTCGCATGCTAAGGCGCCAGGCCGCATCGCTGCGAACTGGCGATCCTGGAGCGCGACGAGACGCTCGGCGAGTGGCAAAAGCTCCCGCTGGTCCCCGCCAATCAAGACCGGACGCATCAGTCGTGCGCCGTAATTGCGCACTTTCGGGATCAGTTCGACATGCAGCACACCGCCTTCAGCCAGAGGCTGATCGGTCATGACGCCATGCAGGAATTCATGGCCGCCGATACCCGGCACGATCGGCCCGGTTTCACCTGTATCAGCGCCGTTCTCCAGGAAGCAGGCGGCGGCGATCGCGGCAGCGGCGCGCGGCGAAATCCCGGGCCGCGCCAGCGCGGCGATGGCCATCATCGCCTTGTCGGCGATGCCGGCGGCGCGGGCGATCAGATCCACCTCGGCCGGCGACTTTACCGCACGCAGCAGGTCGCTCGCTTGCGGCAGGTCGACGAAGCGCGTGCCCGGCAGCAACGCTGCGAGCCGGTCGCGCGTTGCGGCGGTGAAGCCGTAAGAGGCGTGATCGGAGCCGATCGTGCAGCTGGCGAAGCCGCGGCGCCGAAGTTCCTCCGCCATCACCACATGCGGCTCATCGGTATCGGCGAAGCCTACGATGTCGGTAAACCAGCAGGCGTCGCGGCACGGCGCGGCGTCGAGTTCGCGCAACACGAACCAGGGCTCGCCCTCGCGCGGCAGGAAGGCGGCGCGGTACATCGTCTCCGAGACCGTGTAGCCGGTCAGCCAGGCGAGGAACTCCGCGTGGTCGACCAGCAAAAGGTCGGCGCCGGCCTCGGCCATCGCCGAGCGGGTTCTTGCGACCCGCGCCGCGAACTCCTCGCGCGGAAAAGGAGCGCTCACGCCACCTCGCAGATGTCCAGGATCGTCAGCATGTAAATGCGGACCATGTCGAGGAAGTCGCGGATCTCGACGCGCTCGTCGGGCATGGTGTTGTAGCGCCCCCCCGGACCGCAGACGACGCCCTCCATGCCGGGCTGGGCGTAGAGATGGCCGGCATCGGTGCCGAAAAAGCCCGGCGGCCTGATCGCGCCTGTCGGCTGTTTC
This sequence comes from Allobosea sp. Tri-44, assembly GCF_004123845.1. Classification (GTDB taxonomy): domain Bacteria; phylum Pseudomonadota; class Alphaproteobacteria; order Rhizobiales; family Beijerinckiaceae; genus Allobosea. Next base: position 612,152 of record NZ_NBDP01000003.1, read on the forward strand.
TCGCCGCGCACGACCTCATAGGCGGCGTTGATCGCCTTGACGATGCGGGCGTCCTTGGCGACCTCGAAGGCCGGCATGGAACGGTGCCCTTCCTTCTTCTCAATCCGGATCGAGGTTTTCAGGCCGGGAAAGCGCTGCTCGAGCGCTGTCAGCTCGCGCTGCATATCTGCAAGCGCGCCGTCCTGCGTCTGTCCCGGCGCGAAACGACCCGAGCCCTTCAGCTTGCAGTAGTCGGCGACCTGTGGCGCCCGCCATTCGTGCAGCTCCTTGCCGAGCGCGCCATGCATCACACCGACATGGACGCGGTTGATCGATTCGTGCTCGGGGGAGGGGGCGCCGGAAAAGGTCATGGCGTTGAGGCGCGGGACGAGATCGCAGGCTGCCATGATGGCGTCGACGGCATGCTCGCGCTTGGAGAGATGGCGCGTATTGCCGACGAGCTCGATGACGAAGGAAAAGGCGCAGGCGTGCATGGTCACGGCCTGCACGTCGGTCGGCTCGCTGTTGACGAAGTAGTCGGCGCGGATGCCGCTCTCGATCGCCGCGACCGTGCCGACACCGCCCTGCAACTCGCCGACGACATAGGTCAGGATCACGTCGCCCTTCAGCTTCACATCGGCGCCGAGCAGCGTCTTCACGGCGCAATAGGAGGCTGCATCGCCCGCCTTCATGTTCGAGACGCCGATGCCGTAGATGAACTCCTCGTCCACGACGCCGCCCCAAGGATCGACCGTCCAGCCTTCGGTGGCGGGATTGGTGTCGAGATGGCCGTTGAAGAGAAGGCTCTTGCCGCCGCCCGTACCCTTCCACAGGCCGATGGCGTTGGCGCGGCGGCCCTCGTCGAAGCTTTGCATGTGCGCCTCGATGCCCATCGCCTGCATCTGACCGACGACATGATGGACGAGCGCCTTCTCGCCCTCGGTTTCCGAGTAGCTCTTGTGCTTCACCCAATCGGAGAGCAGCGCGAGGCAGGCGTTCTCGTCGAGCGAATGGATCAGGTCACGATAGGTCATGGTCGGCTGTCCTGAAGCTTCAAGCGGCAGCTGAGGCCGGCGCGGGCACGGCTTCGAGCAGGGAGCGGGTATAGGGATGCAAGGTGCCGCCCGAGAGGGCGGCGACATCGACCAGATCGACGAGGTCGCCGCGATGCATCACGGCGATACGGTGGGCGATCTGACGCACGAGGTTGAGGTCGTGCGTGATGAAGAGGTAGGCCGTGCCAAAGCGCTTCTGCAGGTCGACAAGGAGCTCGACCACGGAAGCCTGCACCGAGACGTCAAGCGCCGAGGTGATCTCGTCGCAGATCACGAGCTTTGGCTTGGAGGCGAAGGCGCGGGCAATGGCGACGCGCTGCTTCTCGCCGCCGGACAACTGGTGCGGATAGCGCTCGGCATAGGATGCAGGCAGTCGCACCTGCTCCAGCAGTTCGCCGATCAGCCTGGCGTCCCGGCGCACGCCCGGCTCGCCATAGAGCGCGAGCGGTCGCGACAAGATCTCACGGATGCGATGGCGCGGATTAAGCGAAGAATCCGGGTGCTGGAAGATGATCTGGACATCGCGACGATAGGCGCGGTTCATGTCGGAAAGGCCTCCGATCCGGCGGCCGTCGAAGCGGATTTCGCCCTCGAACGGGTTCAGGCCGGTCATCGCCTTGGCGAGCGTCGATTTGCCCGAGCCGGATTCGCCGACGATGCCGAGGATCTCCCCGGGCATGATCGAGAGGCTGACTTCGCGATTACCCGTGAACTGCGTGTTGGTGCGTCCAAGCAGTCCGGCGAGGAAGGGCTTGCGACCGTAGTGGACACTGACTTTCTCGACCTCGACCAGCGGCTTCGCTCCGGACTCGGGCTCCGTGCGGGGTTCGACCAGCCGGTTATCCGGCCGCGGCACGGCCGCGAGAAGCTTCTGCGTATAGGCGTCGCGCGGGTGGGCGAAGACGTCGCGGACCGGGCCCTGCTCGACGATCTTCCCGCGATGGATCACCGCGACTTTCGTGGCGATCTGCGAGACCAGCGCGAGATCGTGCGAAATGTAGAGCGAGGCGACGCCGGTATCTTCCTGCAGCGATTTGAACAGGTCGAGGATCTGTCGGGCGGTGATCACATCGAGTGCCGTGGTCGGCTCGTCGAAGATGATGCATTCCGGCTGGCAGGCGAAGGCGGTCGCGATGACGACGCGTTGTTTCTCGCCGCCGGACGCCTCGTGCGGATAGCGCCGCATCATCTCCTTGGGCAGCTTGAGGCCGACATGGGCGAGACGTTGCTCGCCTTCCGCCCAGGCCTGTTTGGGCGTCAGACTGCGATGGCGCACCAGTACCTCTGCGAGCTGCTCGCCAAGCGGCAGCGTCGGGTTGAGCGAGGTGCTGGGATCCTGGAAGACCATGCCGATGCGTCGGCCGCGGATGGCGCCGATCTCGGCCTCCGTCGCCTTCAGCAGGTCCTGCCCGGCAAAGCCGATGCGCCCGGTCTCGCGCGCCGTCTCCGGCAGATAGCGCATGATCGCCCAGGCGAGCGAGGTCTTGCCGGAGCCGGATTCGCCGACAAGGCCAAGCACCTCGCCTTTCGCGACAGACAGCGTGACGTCGTCCAGGGCGCGCATAAAGCCGCCGGGCGTAGCGTAGTCGAGGCCGTAGCCGGCGATCTCGAGGATCGGTGCGCTCATCTCCCTCAGGTCCTCGGGTTCAGCGCATCGCGCAGCCCGTCGCCGAGCAGGTTGAAGCCAATCGCTACCAGCGCGATGGCGAGGCTCGGCCACAAGATCATCCAGGGACTCAGATGCATGAAGCGGCGTGCCTCCGAGACCATGAGCCCCCATTCGGATGCCGGCGGCTGCGCGCCGAGGCCCAGGAAGGAGAGAGTGGCGAACAGCATCACCGCGAAGGCGACGCGGATCGTCATCTCGACGACGATGGGCGCGATCACGTTGGGCAGCATCTCCCGCCCGACGATGAAGGCGGCGCTCTCGCCGCGTGCGACGGCGGCGTTGACATAGTCCTGCTTGCGGACGGCGAGCGCGACCGAGCGCGTGATCCGCGCCATGCCGGGTGTGAAGGCGAGGCCGATCGCGAGCAGCGCGTTGACGCTGCTCTTGCCAAGCAGGTTCACGATCAGCAGCGCCAGCAGCAGGCTGGGGATCGACATGATGGCATCTACGGTGCGCATGATCGCCTCGTCGCTGCGCCCACCGAGGAAGGCGGAGACGGTGCCGACCACCGCGCCGACCAGCGTGCCGAGCGCCGTGGCGAGCAGGGCCATGACCACGGTCGCGCGGGCGCCATGCAGGAGGCGGCTGAGGATGTCACGTCCGTACTGATCGGTACCGAGCCAGAACTGCGCGCTCGGCGGCTTGTAGCGCTGCAGCGGCGCCATCGTCTCGGGATTGTAGGGCGCGAACCAGGGCCCAACGACGACGACCAGCAGGATCAGCCCGACGATCAGCAGGCCGAGCAGCCCCTGTGGCGAGCGCAGCATGCGCTTGAGGATCTCAATCATACTGGATCCTCCGGTCGAGCCAGGCGTAACAGACGTCAGCAAGGAAGTTCACGACGGCATAGGTCGTCGCCATGATCAGCGCGCCCGCCTGGATCGACGGGAGGTCACGGGCCTGGATCGCGACGATGAGCTGGCGGCCGATGCCGGGCAGGGCGAAGATTTCCTCGACGACGATAACGCCACCGAGCAGGTATCCGACATCGAGCGCGACGATGGTGATCGTCGGCAGCAGCGCGTTGCGTAAGCCATGCTTGAACAGCACCTGCCACTTTGACAGGCCCTTGAGCCGCGCGGCACGGATATAGTCAGAATGCATGACGTCGATCAGCTCGGAGCGCACCATGCGGGAGACATGCGCGATCAGGATCAGCGACACGGTCAGCACAGGCAGGACGAGATGCCTGATGCCGCGCAGCGGATCTTCCGTGAGCGGCACATATCCGGTCGCCGGCAGCCATTGCAGCCAGTCGGCGAACACGAGGACGACGAGCGTGGCAGTGACGAATTCCGGCAGCGAGACGCCAACATAGGAAACGACGCTGACGCCGAGATCGGCTGCGCGTCCCCGCCGCACCGCCGCCAGGATGCCGAGCGGGATCGCCAGCACCAGCATCAGGACGATCGAGAACAAGGCGAGCAGCAGCGAGCGGCCGAGCGCTTCGATCATCGCCGGCGCGACCGGCTGGCCGGTGCGCATCGAGACGCCAAAATCGCCCCGCACGACGCCGCCGAGCCAGTGCAGATACTGCATCCAGATCGGGTCGTTCAGCCCCATCTTGACGCGCAGTGCCGCCAGCGCATCAGGCGTCGCGTTCTCGCCCAGCACCATGACGGCGGCGTCCGCCGGCAGGATCTGGGTGATCGCGAAGACGATCAGTGACACGACGAGGAGCGTGTAGCCGATCAGCAGGATGCGTTTGAGGATGTAGGCCGGCGACACTGCGCTTCTGCCCTCGCTAGTCCGCTCAGCCGCGCTTCGGCGCGTTGGCGCCGAGCGAGACCTGGTCGAGCCGGAAGACGGCGCCGCGCGGATGCAGCTCGTAGCCCTGCACCCATTCGCGCTGCGCGCCGAGCAGGTCGAAGAAGGCCGGGATGATCGAGGGCACCTCGGCATTCATCAGCTTCTGCGCATCGGCATAGAGCGCGCGGCGCTTGGCCTCCTCGACGGTGGCGCGGGCCTCGAAGATGAGCTTGTCGAAGGCCGTGTTGTTCCAGCGCGTCTCGTTCCATGCGGCGTTCGAGGTGTAGAGCAGCGAGAAGATGGCGTCGGCGGTCGCCTGCATGTTGTAGAAGCCGACATAGAACGAGCCCTTCTTCCAGACCTGATCGAGATAGGTCGCGTGCGGCATCGTCTCGACCTTGATGTCGAAGCCCGCGGGCTTGGCCATCTCGCGCAGGGCAACGGCGAGTTGCGTGCGCAGACCCGGCCGGTCGGAGGCGATCAGCGTCGCTTCCAGGCCCTTGGGATAGCCGGCTTCCGCCAGCAGGGACTTGGCCTTGGCGATGTCGGCCTGCTTCAGCGGCTGCTCGGCATAGAAGCGATAGGCCGGGTTGAGGGGCGCGTCGTTGCCGACCGAGCCGAAGCCCTCGGTGACGAAATCGACCATCGTCTTGCGGTCGACCGTCAGCGCTAGCGCCTGGCGCACGCGGATATCGTTGAAGGGCTTCTGGTCGCAGCCGAAATTGACGTTGCAGAACTGGCCCGAGGGCACGCGCAGTGCCTTGACGCCCGAGGCCTTCTGGAGCCGGGCGAACTCGGTCGGCGGGGTAGTGGTGATGAGATCGGTGTCGCCGGAGATCAGGGCGGAGGCCTCCGCACTGACGTCGGGATAGACCACGACCTCGATGCGATCGAGATAGGGGCGCGCCTTGTCGTAGAATGCATCGTTGCGGGCGACGACGATCAAGCGCTCCGGCTCGAAGGAGACGAGCTTGAACGGGCCGGTCCCGATCGCCTGGCGGTCGAGCTTCTCCAGACCGCCCTTGGTGACGGCGGCGGGGACGATCTTGGCGTTGGTGTAGGCGAGCGTGACGGGCAGGTCGGCGAAGGGCGCCGAAAGCGTGAAGACGACGGTGGTGTCGTCCTTCGCCGCGACCTTGGAGACGGGGCCGACATTCTGACGCGCGGGCGAGGCGGTCTTGGCATCGAGGATCGCCTCGAAGGTCGCGACCACGTCGGCGGCGGTGCAGGGCGAACCGTCATGGAAGCTCAGGCCCTTGCGCAGGCTGAAAGTCCATTCGGTCAGGTCGACGGAGTTGGTCCAGGATTCGGCGAGGTCGGGCTCGGCGCTCATATCGGGCTTGAGGCGCGTCAGGCCGGAATAGAGCAGTTCGGCGACCAGATATTCCGGGTTCACGCGGGTGACGAGCGGGTTCAGCTTGGCGACGGCCTGGTCAACGCTGACCCGCAGCGTGCCGCCCCGCCGCGGCGTCTGCGCGAAGGCCGGCAGGCCGGACATGGCGAGGCCGCTCAGAGCGGCGGAAGCGGCGAGGAAATCGCGACGATGGATGCTCGGCATGGGACGCTCCTTCAGCTCTGGGATATCGTGATGTCGGGGTTGAGATCGGGCCGGAAATCGGCAGCGAGATAGGAAAGTACCGCCCGCGCCAGCGAGACGATGTCGGAGACGGTGGTGTATTCGCCCGGCGCGTGGATGTTGCGGTCGGGCCTGCCCAGTCCGCCGAGCAGCACCTCCCGGACGCCGGTGGCGCGCTGGACCCATCCGAAATCGGAGCAACTCGCGGCTCCCCAGCGGCGGAACTCTTCCGGCGCATAGCCGAAGCCCGCGCCGACGGCAGCCTGCCAGCGCGGCCAGTGCGGGCCGGCCGGATCACTGGTCGGAGCAAGATGACCGGTCAGCACCGTCTCGACGGTCAGGCCGGGTACGGAGGCGACAGCGCGGCGGATCGTATCCTCGATCTCCGCGAGCGCTCCGTCGAAAGCCTCCTCTGGCATGTACCGACGGTTCAACGTGAGCTCGAGCAGGGCCGGCACCTGTCCGCCAGCGGTACCGCCGTCGATCGTCGCAATGTTGAGCTGCGCGGCAAGCGCAGGCTTGCCGGGCGGTGGCGGCAGCGCAGATATCCGGCTTGCAATGCGCGCTTTCAGCGCTGCAAGTGCATTGAGCAATGGCAATGCCCCTTCGATTGCGTTGAGGCCGCTTCCCTGTCGGTTGCCCTCGCCGGCATGGACTGCCTGTCCGTGCACGCGCACGAGCAGGTTGAACAAGCCGAAGCAGCCGGCCCAGATCCGCGCCTCGGCGCTGCCGTTGAAATTGACGATATGGCCGCGGAGCCGACCCTGCTCGGCTAGATAGCGGATGCCAGGATAGAGGCCGCCCTCCTCATCGGTGCAGAACAGCAGCATCGGATCGTAGGCGAGTTCGATGCTGCAGGCTTCGGCGGCCTGCAGCGCCAGCAGTACGGCGGCGATGCAGCCTTTCATGTCGGCTGCGCCAAGCCCGATGAGGCGCTCGCCGTCGCGGGCCATGGCCTGCGGATCGGTTCTCCAACCCGGCGCGGCAGGAACGGTGTCGACATGAAAGTACAACCCGCAGACCGGCTTGCCGCTCCCGCGGGTTGCAACGAGGTTTGTCCTGGCGCCGATGGCCGGTCCGCTTGGCATCCGCCAGAGTTCCTCCGGCACGTCGATGTGCTCGGATTCGAAGCCGAGCGGGCGCGTCATCGTCTCCATCAGCATCGCGAAGTCGCCATAGCCTCGGCCCGGCGGGAATGAGGTATCGATCGCGATCATCCGGCCGAGATCAACCACCGCATCCTCGACCGCGCCGGCGACCCAGCTATGTCCGCGCGCCAGGGCCGGGGTCTCTCGATCAGCCCTGCCGGCAGCCATCGTCATCGCATCGCCTCGCCCGGCTGGGCTGTCGGGACGCGATCTGCCATGGAGATGGCGAAGGTGGCGGCTTGCTTGTCCATTGGCCGGCTGAGTGCTTTCATATAAACTATATAGAAATAGGACTCATTCGTATGCCGCCTGTCAACGTCAAAAAAACGACCGCGCCTGCCGCGGGATTGATCAATGGCGGCGATGTAGCTTCGACGTTGCCGAACCTCGTCTCACTCGATTCCGCGCCGCTCTACGAACGGGTGAAGCGGCACATGTCGGAAGCGATCCTTGTTGGCGAATGGCAGCCTGGCATGGTGTTGCCCAGCGAAACGGCGTTGGCGCAGGGGTTTGGGATCGCCGTCGGCACCGTACGCCGGGCGATGAGCGATCTGGTCGCCGAGGGTTTACTGTCACGCCGGCGCAAGACGGGTACCGTCGTCACCGGCCGCGCGCCGCATCATTCGCTGCGCTTCTTCTTCCAATATTTCCGCCTTCACCGCGCAGATGGCAGCCTGGTGAAGTCGACCAGCCGATTTTTAAGCATCGAGGGGCGAGCCGCTACGGGCGAAGAGGCAGAGCGTCTTCAGATTTCGTCCGGCGGCGTCATCGCCATCCACCGCATCAGGCATGCTGATGGTCGCCCTGTCATGCACGACAAGCTGCTATTCGCCGAGGAGCGCGTTCCCGGTCTTCCGCGAGAGATCGAGGCGCTACCCTCCCTTCTCTATCTGCATCTTCTGGAGCGGTACGGGATTCGCGTCTCCGCCGTCCGCGAGCAGATCACGGCCGATCTGGCGAGCGACGAGGACATGGCCCTGCTCGGCCTCGATCAGCGCGAAGCCGTCCTCACCATCGATGAGGTCGCTTATGATCAGGCAGGTTTGCCCACGATTCTCGGCGTTCACCGTGCCTGCACGCGCAATCACGTTTACATAAACGAGGTTCGGTAGGTGCCATTGTGAGTGATTACGAGATTGCCCAAAATCTGGACCTGGCCGATCAGCCGGTCCATCTCTCGTCCGACTTGGGCAGAGCGTCGATTTGATGCCTGTTTGTTGGGTGGATCGCTCCCGGGAAGAATTACACCGCTGGAATCGGCCTCAGTTAACTGATGGCCGGCGGCGGCGCTGGCGAGGTGATGGCGTCGCGCCATCCGCGCTGAGCAGGGGCGGTATCGCCTTGACCGGCTGCTGATGGGCAACGAGAGCAAGCCGGGCGGAGAACGCCTGACGCTGATCCGCATCTTCGAGGAACTGCGGAGCCGCGGTGACCAGGGCAGCTATGATGCCGTTCGCGGATAGGCGCGGAGTCGGCACCGCGGACAGTCCGCGGTCACTCGTCACCTCGCGCAAGTGAAGCTTGTAGCTTGGTCGGGGTCGCCACCTTGATATCTGGGGTAGCTCGGGTATTCGCAGAGCGGGCGGGCACGGCCTGGCTTGAAGTGCGTATCAGTAATGACTGGAGCCGTCGGCGCGGCGCCGCCGGCGACCCACGCATCCAGTGCACCGAGAACGTCCCAGCTCGGATTGAAGGAGACTCCGAAGCCGCTGTGGGCAGTGCCGGGGAGCTCGTAGAACCTCAGAAACCGGGAGACCGCCTCACGGCCCATGGTGGCGACGAGGCGGTCGTAATAATCGACCGACGCTTGAGGCGGAATGATCTGGTCGGCGAGACCATGCATCAGCAGGATCTTGCCACCGCGTTTTTGGAAGCTGGAGAGATTTGTGCCGCTCATGTCGAGCAATCCGGCGAGCATGCTTAAGCGGTCCTGCCACTCGCCTGGCTTCTCGGGGTCGATATTCTGCCAGCTTCCCTGCGGATTTCTCGTCACGAAAAAACGCGCGTATTGGTCGGCAAAAACATGAAGGAAGGGCATGCCGGGAGCAGCGGGGTAGGCTGAGGCAACCTTGCCGAGCCCCTGCGTCAGCACGCCCTTGGAAAGGTCGTCCGTCTCGCGCGACCCCAGGTCCACGCCCCAGACGTAGAACCCCGGATAGCCCTTTTCCCCGCTCGCAAGCGGCGCATCGAGTTTGAGGGGGGAACCCATGACTTTGAGGGCACTGATCTGGACATCCGACAGGCAACTGTCGCGGTCGACGGCACCGTCCAGACAGCGCAACGGTCGGCCGTTGACGGTGGCCTTGTCGGGGTCGAAGGTCTGCTGGCATGCGCGGGCATTCGAGATCACACCATCGCGGATGCCATCAAGTCCGTCGCAAGCCTCCAACGCAGCGTCCAGGACGACCTTGCGCTGGGACATCGACAGATAGGCGCCGGGTGCAGCGAAGGCGCGCGCGATGCGGGCAAACTGGAGATGGGCCGTGCCAGCATGCGTCGCGGGCCAGAACACCATGGCGCCGTCGAGGTCGTCAGGATACCGCTGGATGAGACCCAGCGCCTCCTTGCCTCCGGTTGAGCTGCCGTGGAAGTAGAGCTTCTCGTGCGTTCGCCCGTAACGGAGCTTGATCACGTGCGCGGCAACATCTCGCGTCTTCTTGAGGGCGTCGAAAGCGTAATTTTTAAGGGACTCCTCGTTGAGGGCAAAATCGCCGCGGCTCGCGCCCTGGTGGCCGGAGTCCCCGCCGAAGGTGACAAAGCCACGCGCGAGCGGGATTGGGACGTCGGGCGGCTGCAAGCGCAGGGTTCCGCCGGTGCTGAGAATCACGCCGTTGTAGCCACCCCCGCCATACATCAGCGCCTTGCCGTTCCAACGCTCCGGAAGATTGACCTCGACTTTGATCGGCGGCGCCGTCGGATCGACGGCGACAATGTCGACCAGTACGCGGCAGAATGCGCCGACCGCCTTGGCGCCTGTGCCGGAAGCCGGCTGCGCCGCCACAGACGTGACCTTGGCACCGCTCGTTGCCAGCGGCGTGACACTCGCCGGGATGGAAAGCCCGGCGAATTCGTCACAGGCTATCGGCTTCGTGTCGGCTGCAAGCGTCGGCGCGACCTGAGCGATCGAAGGCGATCCGGCTATCGACGCCACGAAGACGGCAGCGTGAGGCATCAGTCTATGATATCGCAACATGGCATACCTCTTCCGTGCTAGCGGTGTGTGGCCGGATGCCAATCCGACCGATGGTATCAGGCGCTCACGTCACTCCATTTCAGCCGGATCGCGTACCTCACGACCCGTGCTGTTGGCTCACTCGATCGATATCCCGTTCTCTTTCACCACCGCGGCCCATTTGGTGATCTCCCGCCCAATGAACTGCGCGTAATCCTCCGGGCTCCCGCCGCCGGCCACATAGCCGCCTGCCGCAAAGCGCTGCTTGATTTTGTCCTCCTTGAGGACCTCGTTGGCGAGCTTGTTCAACGCTTCGACGATCGAGCGTGGTGTCTTGGCGGGCGCCGACAAGCCGAACCAGCCTTGCGCTTCAAACCCCGGGAAACCACTCTCGGCAACGGTCGGGACATCGGGGTAGAGGGGGCTGCGGCTGGAACTCGTCACGGCAAGCGCACGGATTTTTCCGCCCTGGATATGTGGAAGCGGGATATCAGCGTTGACGATGCCTACCGAAACGTGCCCGCCCAGTACGTCGGTGACGAGCGGAGCTGCACCGCGATAGGGGACATGCCGCGCTTTAATTTTCGCTGCGCCCTCAAGCATCGCCAAAGAGAGGTGCCCTGATGACCCGGCCCCCGGGCTTGCGAAGGAGAGATCGCCACCAGATCGGCGAGCTCCGGCGATGAGTTCCTCCAGCGTCCGTATCGGCGAATTTGCCGGGACGATGATGACGTTTGGTGTCAGGGCCAGCAGGCAGATATGTTCGAAATCCTTGGTCGAGTCGTAGGGCATCCGGGCATAGAGCGAGTGGTTCATGGCGTTCTGGCCGTTGCCGGACACAAGGATGGTGTAGCCATCGGGCTCTGCCTTCGCGACCGCCGCGGCGGCGATGTTGCCGTTCGCGCCAGGCCGGTTCTCGACCACGAAGCTCTGGCGCAGGCGCTCGGCAAAGCGTTCAGCGAATAGTCGCGCCACAACGTCGGTGCTGCCGCCCGCCGGGAACGGCACGACGAAAGTCGATGCGCGTTCAGGCCACTCCGCGGCGCTTGCCCCTCCTGTCGCGGCGACGGCGACAAGGGAAAGCACGAAGGTCCGCCTCCTCATAAGCATTCTCTCCTCCCATTGCTCTTCTTCTTGATGCAGCGGCCGCCGCAGTCGTCAGCGGCAGACCCATGTTTCGCGTCGCCAGGGCTCCAGTCGTGCCGCATCGAGGTCGAGCCCTGTTCCCGGGAGATCGGGAATTTCGAGCGTGCCGGTTGCCGTGAGCCTGACCGCGCCCTGGAGTGCGAGAAGCGGATTGCTGGAGATATCGACTTCGACATAGGGATACGGCGCGGGACCTCCACCGCGCCGAGCCGGAAGCAGGCTGGCGACCTGCAGTGCCGCCTGGTGATTGACGATCGTGCCGAAGACATGGGGCATGACCGGTAGATCGAAGGCCGCCGCCAATGCGGCGATCCGCAGGAAGCCGGTATAGCCGCCACAGACCGTGAGATCGGGCTGGAGAATGGACATCGCGCCCGCCACCAGGAAATCGCGGAATGCCCCGGCGCTGGCGAGTGCTTCGCCCCCGGCCACGGCCGTCGAGACCGCCCCGGCGACCGCGGCGTATCCGGTGATGTCTTCCGGCTCCACCGGCTCCTCGATCCAGAGCAAATCAGAAGCTTCCATCCGGCGAGCTGACGCGATGGCAGCACGTGCCGTGTAGGCCTGGTTGATGTCGACCATTAGCCCGATCTCCGGGCCAACCAGCTTGCGCACTTGCGCCAGCATCGCACCGTCGGCTCGCGGGGACACACCCGCGCGCGGCTTCAACGCGCGATAGCCTTCCTTTAGAGCGCGTTCGATCACGTCCGCGTAGTGCCCGTAGGGGTCGTTCCCTTCCGTGATGAACGGACCGCTGCCGTAGGCGAAGACGTCGCTGCGAAGCGCGCCGCCCAACATGAGGGCGACGCTGACGCCGCGTTCTTGCGCAGCGAGGTCGCACAGCGCCATATCGAGCGCAGAGATCGCCATCATGGCAGGCCCTCGGCGATCATAGCCGAGATTGGCGACCATGCGTTCCCAAAGCGCCCGGTAGCGCGCCGGTGTTTCTCCGATGACGACCTGCGCATAGCGCGAGCGAATGATAGCGGCGGCCGCGTCCGGAGAGGAAAAAACCTCACCCCAACCTCTTTTGCCAGTATCCGTGACAACTTCCAGCATCAGGAAATCGCGGCGGGGTATCATGGTCCGGGCGTTGCCGATCGCCGGCGTTGGAACGAACCCGACATGGTGGCCGCGAATCTCGGTGACTCTCATAAGCTTCCCACTCGGAGGCGAAGGATCGGCAGCGATCTTGACGCGGAAGGACTCATGCAGGCCAATACAAAGATCGCCTGACTTAATGTCCGTGGATTATGAAATTCGATTCTCGCGAACTCTCGGTGCTTCGTGCCGTGATCGAGCAAGGCAGCGTGACGGCGGCGGCTGCGGCGCTGAATGTGTCGCAGCCGGCTGTGAGTCGGACGCTTCAACAGATCGAGGAGCGTGTCGGCATCGTCCTGTTCCGGCGCGAAAAGCAACGACTGCATCCGACGCGGGAAACGGAGCTGCTATATCCAGATGTCGTGCAGGCGGTCGCTTCCATCGAGGCCGTTGCGCGGCGCGCCCGCGATCTCAGGGAAGGCCGAACAGGCGCACTTCGGATTGCGACGATTGCTGCGTTCGCGAACTCCATCCTGCCTTATGCCATTTCGCGGCTCCGAAGCAGGAAACCCGGCGTCGAGTTCGTCGTTGAAATCCTGACGGCGCGTGATGTCGCCCAACGTGTGGCGAGCTTCAAGAGCGAGCTCGGACTGCTGATCGACGCGGCTGCGGTCTCGGGGATCCTCCTGGAGGATCTGTGCACGTCGCACTTTGGCTGCGTCCTGCCGAGCGACCACGCCCTGGCGCAGAATCCGCACCTCACGATCGACGATCTGTCTCGTCAGCCCATCATCTGCCTCGACCGGATGTTGCCGCTCGGGGCGCTTGCGCATCGAATCTTCGAGCGAGCTGACCTCCAACTGCGGCCCGCCGTCGAGGTATCGCAATCGAACATCGCATGCGTGCTCGTTGAGGCCGGCGCAGGCATCGCGCTGATCGACAAGCTTGGCGTCCTTGGGCGATCCGGCTCGGACAGGCTGACTTTCGTCCCGTTTTTCCCCACGGAGACGATTGTCGGACGGCTCGCGCTTCCCGTCGGAACGGCGCAGACCGCGTCATCGCGAGAGTTCTGCGCAGCGCTTCGGGAGGTCGTGGCGGAGCTGGCCGCGACAGACAGCGGCTTCTCGACGCGAGCGCTGCTGACCTGAGACCATGACGAGTGAGCAGCGTTCAAACGATGGCGGGCGCGTTGTAGAGGCTGTCGAGGGGGAATCCGCGGCCGCCCGGCCGAGGAACGTCGCGCCGCCCGGCAGGCCAAGAGCTGTCCCATCGTTGTGGCGCTGCAGCCGTGGTCGACAGGTCGCTCTCGGGCGCTCCTGTCGCGCTTCGCACGGATTGCTGCGACGCGTGACGGAGCCGCTACCTGAGGCGACGCCAGCCAAGCTTTGCGCGGGTGCAGCGGGGGAGCGTCTCTTTCGGCCGCGGATGAATGTCCTGCCCGAAGGTTGTTTGTACTGAATGGACCAAGGTCCATCTTGGCTCCTACGCATACTGGTCTCAGAATGGATTGTAGCATAAGGTATTTTTGAGCCAGCCAAACTCATAAGAACATTTTCAGTTAAATCTTACGAATACCCGGCATCAGCGAAATAACGGGTGTCTATTATGAGAGGTTTTGGGAATAGATTTGCCGCCGACGCGGCCTTTTGCGAATCTACCAGGGCCGGCTGCCAGGCGGAATTGGCCCGATTGCTATCCGATCCGGACTTTCAATGTTCGGATCGCAACAAGCGCTTTCTGCAATACGTATCGGAAGAGCTGTTCCACGGGCGCGAAGCGTCGGTCAAGGCATATACGATCGCCGTTGATGTCTTTGGTCGGCCTTCGAGCTTCGATCCCGCCATCGATCCGATCGTTCGCATAGAAGCGACAAGACTGCGCGCCGCTTTGATTAGCTACTACGACCTCCATGGCGCCGGTCGTATCCAGATCGACCTGCCGAAGGGGCGCTATATCCCGAACTTCATCAGGCTCGACATGCAAGGACTCCCGCCCGGGAGATCGAGCCGGACATCGTCCTGAGCCCAGCAGCTCTTCATTCCCGCAAATTCTGCGAACTGAGAGAGCGTATCGGCCGGCTCGAACAGCTTATCGGAGAAAAGGCCGTGGAGATCGAAATTCTGCGCGAGGTGCTCGAGCTGGCGCGAGAGATCGAGCGGAGCAGCGATGAGGCCGGTTGAGCCCATTCTGCTCAAGTATTTAAGCGGATCTGCCGAATAGCCGATCCCGGCGGCCCAGTCGGTGCTTTCGGTCGAGATGTGGGACCAGGCACCGAACCTCTGTTGATCGGTTAACCGCCTTGGCCCGCTGAAGGCCGGTTTTGCATCAGTGCTTGATCACGCGCTGTGTCGGTTCCGCGGTCGCTGGAGCGGATGGGACATGGCCGATCGGGAAAGCGAGGCTGACGAGGGCGATCGTTCCTTGCGGCCGGTTTTCGACGCTCACCTCACGCAGGACCTTCAGGCGTGCGCTGACCGGCGTGCTGCCGACAGTGAAGGAATAGCTGATCGTGCCGCCAACCGCAGTCACCCGGCCCTTGTAGGCGCCGAGCGAGGCGCCTGACCCGCTATCGCTACTGATCTGCTGGTAATGCGAAAACAGGGCGCCGATCGAGAATTCCTTGCTGAGATATTGGCTGATGGACAGGTCGGCGTGGACGGCGTTGCCGCTCTTGTAGTCGGTATCGTTGTTCTTGCCGTTGATCTCGAAGCCGACGGCACCGGAGATGTCGAGGCCGATCCTGGGGTCGAGCCAGGTCGCGGCGAGATAGACGTCGCCGATGAAGCGATTGAATGACAGGTTAGACAGCCGGTCGGGGTCGTAGGTGCCCGATGGGATGTTGACCGAGCCGCCGACCTGCCAGTGGAAGTTGCCAGCATGCCAGCCGACGAAGCTGGATAAGACCGGGTCGCCCAGAAAGAAGCCGGAATCCCGCATCTTGACCCCGAAGGTGCGGCCGAGGCGCGGTGCAGCGATGAGCGCGCCGGCACTGACGCGCGGATTGCCCACCGGCAGGGTCACGGCGAAGCCGAGATTGCCGCCGAATATCTCCAAGGGCGTGACCCAGGTCGGCGTGAGGAAATCGGCGCGCGCCTGGACCTTGACATTGGCGAGGACAGCACCGCCGATCTGGGTCCGGGTCGCAGCCGAAAGCCGGCCCGAATAGCTGTAGAAATCGTTCTCGAAATAGAACCCCGGCGGAGGAACGATGCCGGCTCCAGGGCCGTGCAGGCCGGGCAAATAGAGGCTCGCGCCGCTTTCCGTCGCTTGAACCGGGCCGATCATGGCGCCCGCTCCGGCACAGGCTAGTGTTGCCAGCAAAGCGGCTCGCAAACGCTTCATGTCCTGCTTCCTAGAAGAATCGCCGCCCACGCTGGAACGCTTCGGAAGGACCGTCAAGCATAGCACCCTGATATCGACGAGCGTAACTGTTACAGCCTTTTCCAAGCTGATCGGTTCAAGAGAAGCTGCCTGCTTTCGTGAGCCGTCCCAGGTTGTGATGGAACAAGCAGAGAAGCGAGGGCTATCGCGTCTGCTTCTGCGCTGGCCCGAGCGCCGCGCGGCGTTGCGGAGTTCCTTGGAACGCGATCCGCATCTGGCCGAGCTCTGCGAGGCCTACGAAACGGCGTGCGCTGCATCCGAATATTGGTCGAGGTCAAATTCCGCGCTAGCTCAGCAGAGGGTGGCCGAGTATCGCAGCATCATAGCGGCCCTTGAGCAAGATATAATCAAGAGTTTGGCCTGATCCCGCCCGGAGCCGAAAATTAAACTATCCATTATGGAATTAAAGGCAGCGATACCCGGTTAATACTCAGCTATTCACCTATCAGGCTAACAAAATTGCCTACCAGAGTGTTGCCTCGCGAACTTGGAGCATCCGTCATCTCCGGCAGTTGCCCACCAGAACGGAGTGAGAGCATTCATGCGAAACAGCATTCGTATCGTGACGGTCATTCTGACGGCCGCCCTCATCCAGCAGCCCGCGCTGGCGGTGCCTTTCGGCAATCGTGCTTCGGCCTTGAAAGAACAGAGCGACTTGATCGAGCCGGTCGTCTTCGTCCAGCGCGGCTTCGTCGCGCGGGGGCCGCGAGGCGGCGTCGTGGCTGGCCGCGCTGCCGTGGCGCGATCGCCTTACGTCCGACCGGTTCGCCCGGTCGTGCCGGTCCGACCAGCCTGGGTCCGGCCGCCCGGTTATTACTGGCACCCTGGGATGGCTGTCGCGGCCGGTGTCGCGATCGGCGCCGTCTCCGCTGCCGCGGCACGAGCCTGGGCAGGTCCGCCGCCGGCACCGGGCTATTGCTGGTACTATACGGATCAAAGCAAGCGCCAGGGCTTCTGGGATGTGTGCCCCTAGGCATTCCCGGCTGGGGAAAGCGGCGATGCACCTAGCGGCCTGATCGTGCTCTTTCGCCAGGGCTCGTCAGGCACCCTTGGGTCGCGCTCGATATGGTACCGGTCCGTCGTGAGGAGTGAGAGCGCATGAAGACGCACCGCCTTGGTATTCCGGTCGCAGCATCGCTCGCGACCTCCCTCAGGGAGGCGGCCCGATGAGCGGTTTAGACATCTTCGCCTGGATCGTGCTGATCGTCCTGGTCGCGAGCACGGTGGTCGTCCTCGTCGCCATGGCGATACTTCCCGGCATGGTTGCAAGGCGTCGCAATCATCCCTGGGCCGAAGCGGTCGCTGTCGGCGGCTGGGTCACGCTCTTTCTCGGCTTCGTGCTCTGGCCGGTCGTGCTGATCTGGGCCTATGTCGATGCGCCGGCGCCCGCGGCGCGGCGCGCGAACGGCGCGGAGACGACGCGATGATCGTCGTCCTCCTCAACACCTATCTCGCTCTGCTCTTCATCCTGGTGAAGCTCCGGGTCATTCCGTTCAACCTGTTCTGGAAGGTCTCGCCGGCCATCGTCTTCGTGCTCCTGATGGTCGGCCTGTTCATCCCGATGAACTGGGGCGCGCCGCAAGGCCCCGTGCTCGTGGTGCGCAATTCGGTGGCCGTGATCCCCGACGTCGCCGGCGAGGTGACCGACGTCCCGGCCAAGGCCAATCAGCCGCTCAAGGCGGGGGATGTCCTGTTCAAGATCGACCCGGTTCCGTTCCAGGCGCAAGTGGATACGATCGCGGCGCAGCTCGCGTTCCAGGAGACCCGCCTCGCCGAGATGTCGCAACTGCAGGCGCGCGGCACCGGCCGGACCTTCGACGTCGAGGAGCGGCAGGCCTCGGTCGACCAGCTCAAGGCGCAGCTCGTCAGCGCGAAATGGAACCTGGAGAAGACGATCGTTCGTGCACCCGCCGACGGCTATGTGACCAACCTCGCTTTGCGTAAGGGGGCCCGGGTCGCGACCTCGCCGGTGATGGCCTTTATCGACACCTCCGACACGATCATCGGCGCCGAGATCAATCAGATCGACGCCCGCTACATCGCTCCGGGCCAGGCGGTCGAGGCGACCTTCAAATACGCCCCCGGCCAGGTCTTCACCGGCAAGGTCGAGAGCATCCTGCAGGCGATCGCGACGGGGCAGACGCAGGTCTCCGGTGCGGCGGTCACGCCAGTCTCGATCCAGTCGTCGCCCTTCGTCGTCCGCGTCCGGCTCGACGATCAGGCCATCGCCGCCTCCCTGCCTGCCGGTGCCGCCGGTGACGCCGCGATCTTCACCGATCGCGTCAAGGCGGCGCACATGATCCGCCGGGTCCTGCTGCGGCAGATCGCGATCACGAACTACGTCAATCCGTTCTGAGATCTGCCCGTTTTCGACTCGTATGTTCCCGAAGCCAATGGGCGCCCTTCTGCTGAAGGCAAGCCGGTCTCGCCGACATTTCTGACCCATGCTCCGAAGGAGTCGGTCAAGAAATGCGAATGGACGCCGCCGGCTGTTACAAAGGTGGTTTGAGAATTGCCATAAATGTGCAGGAGCAGCACCCGTGCATGGTGCTGCTCGAACGCGAGCGTGTTGCCTGGCGGCAGCGCGAACACTGAAGCCATCCCGGCTCTGTAACAGTTACAGCCTTAAGCTGAGCGGGCTCTTGTGCGAGCCTGCTGGTTGCGCACTGCGGTCGGGGCTTCCTTGCTCGATCCGATCGCTTGGATGACGTTACGGCATCGGGAGTGTTTCATGAAACGCCAAAAATTCCTGGCTGCGGCGGCGATGGCTGCCCTGATAGGCTTCGGGAGCAGCGCCGCCAAGGCCCAGCAGCCGGCACCGGCGCCGAGCCGGCCGAACATCCTCGTCATCTTCGGCGACGACGTCGGCCAGTCGAACATCAGCGCCTATTCGCACGGGCTCGTCGGCTACAAGACGCCGAACATCGACCGGATCGCCAAGGAAGGCATGATGTTCACCGATTATTACGCGGAGAACAGCTGCACGGCCGGGCGCTCGACCTTCATCACCGGCCAGGTCTGCCTGCGCACCGGTCTGTGCAAGGTGGGCATTCCCGGCGCGACAGTCGGGCTTCAGGATCGTGACGTGACGATCGCGGAGGCGCTCAAGCCGCTGGGCTATGCCACGGGCCAGTTCGGCAAGAACCATCTCGGTGATCGCGACGAATACCTGCCGACGCGGCACGGCTTCGACGAGTTCTTTGGCAATCTCTACCACCTCAATGCCGAAGAGGAGCCCGAGAGGCCTTATTTCCCGAAGAACGACACAGCCTATGTGAAGGCCAATTCACCGCGCGGCGTGCTCAAATCATCAGCCGACGGCAAGATCGAGGACACCGGGCCGCTGACCCGCAAGCGCATGGAAACGATCGATGACGAGACCACGGCCGGCGCGATCGACTTCATGCAGCGCCAGGTGAGGGCCAACAAGCCGTTCTTCACCTGGATGAACACCACGCGCATGCATGCCTTCACCCATGTACGCGAGTCGATGAAGGGAAAGAGCGGCATGCCCGGCAACGACTATGCCGACGGCATGATCGAACATGACGGCGATGTCGGAAAGCTGCTCAAGGCGATCGATGATCTCGGCATCGCCAACAACACCATCGTCGTCTACACCACCGACAACGGCCCGAACCAATGGTCCTGGCCCGACGCCGCGACGACGCAGTTCCGTTCCGAGAAGGACACCAACTGGGAAGGCGCCTTCCGCGTGCCGGCGATGATCCGTTGGCCTGGCCGGATCAAGGCTGGCGAGGTCTCGAACGAGATGATCTCGGGCCTCGACTGGTTCCCGACGCTGGTCGCGGCGGCAGGCGATGGCGAGGTCAAGGACAAGCTTGCCAAGGGGACGTCGCTCGGTAGCAAGCAGGCCAAGGTCCATCTCGACGGCTACAACCAGCTGCCCTATCTCACCGGCCAGCAACCGAAATCGGCCCGCAACGAGTTCTTCTACTTCAACGATGACGGCGAGTTGGTTTCCTACCGCTTCAACGACTGGAAGATCGTGTTCTGCGAGCAGCGCGCACCAGGCGGGTTCACTGTCTGGTCCAATCCGTTCACCTGCCTGCGCGCGCCGAAGGTCTTCAACCTGCGCATGGACCCGATGGAGCGGGCCGATATCGTTTCGGACCAGTATTATGACTGGCTCGCCAAGAACGCCTATCTGATCCAGTACGGCGTCTGGAAGGTCGCGCCCTTCCTGCAGACATTCAAGGACTTCCCACCGAGCCAGCGTCCGGCGAGCTTCAGCGTCGACCAGATGGTCGAGGCGTTGATGAAGAACCTGGATCAGGCCGCGAGCAAGGCTGCAAAGTAAGCGCCCGCAGCTGAGCGAACCGGCCAATGGCCGGTTCGCTCCTAACGTGACGACCGAGTCACTTACGGGGAAAATGGGTATGGGCATGGAGGGCGCATCGTCGCCGATCGCAGATGCAGGTTTGAGCCGGCGGGAGATCGTGCTCGGTGCGGCAAGCTTACTAGCGGGCAGTACCATTGCGCTTCCCGCCAGCGCGCAGGCGCTCTCGGCAAGCGAGGCCCGCGCCATCGCCAGGGAAGCCACGATCTACGGCTTCCCCATGGTCGACAGCTACCGCATCCAGCATTCGTACTTCGTCGACCGCGGTAGCCCGGAATACAAGGCGCCCTGGAACACGCTGGTCAACAATGCCCGGGTCTATACGCCCGACGACAAGGCGATCCAGACGCCGAACTCCGACACGCCCTATTCCTATGTCGGCGCCGATCTGCGGGCCGAACCGCTGGTCTTCACCGTGCCGGCGGTCGAGAAGGAGCGCTATTACTCGCTGCAGTTCATCGACCTCTACACCTTCGATTTCGCCTATGTCGGCAGCCGCGCCACCGGCAACGGCGCCGGCAGCCACCTCCTCGCCGGGCCAAACTGGAAAGGCAGCAAGCCCAAGGGCATCAAGTCGGTGATCCGCTGCGAGACCGATTTCGCCTTCGTGCTCTATCGGACGCAGCTTTTCGATCCGGCCGACATCGAGAAGGTCAAGGCGGTCCAGGCCGGCTACAAGGTCCAGCCGCTGTCGCAATTCCTGGGCG
The DNA here is from genome assembly GCF_004123845.1 of Allobosea sp. Tri-44. Classification (GTDB taxonomy): domain Bacteria; phylum Pseudomonadota; class Alphaproteobacteria; order Rhizobiales; family Beijerinckiaceae; genus Allobosea. Next base: position 633,135 of record NZ_NBDP01000003.1, read on the forward strand.
CCCCCGCGCCCGCGCCAGCCCCGACCGTCGCGTTCGCAAAGCCGCTGACGTCGGAACAGGAGCGCAATTCGCTCGAATTCTTCGGGCTGCTGAACTTCCTGCTCCAGTTCTGTCCGCCCCATCCTTCCGAACGGGCGCTGCTGGCGCGCTTCGCCAGGATCGGCATCGGAGCCGGCAAGAGCTTCGACGCTGCTTCACTTTCCCCGGAGATCCGCCAGGCCCTGCAAGACGGCATGGCCGATGGCTGGAAGGCCTTTGCGCAATACAAGGAGACCCAGCTCGACACCGGCAAGCGAACCAGCGCAGAAGGCTTCGGCACACGCGCCTTTCTCAAGAACGATTACATGGCGCGCATGTCAGCCGCCGTACTCGGAATCTACGGGAACTCGAAGGACGAGGCGATCTATCCAGTTTATTTCGTCGATTCCGCTGGGCAGAAGCTGGAAGGCGGCAATCGCTACGTCCTGCGCTTCGCCCCGGGGCAATTGCCGCCAGTCAACGCCTTCTGGTCGCTGACCATGTACGAATTGCCGGCGAGCCTGCTCTACGCCAACCCCCTCAACCGATACCTGATCAACTCGCCGATGCTGCCGAAGCTGAAGCGCGATGCCGATGGCGGCATCACGATCCATGTCCAGAACGAGTCGCCGGGGACAGATCGGGAGGCCAACTGGCTGCCTGCGCCGAAGGGCGCGTTCTTTGCGGTGATGCGTCTGTATTGGCCCAAACCGTCCGCATCGAACGGAAAATGGAAAGCGCCGCCGCTGGCGCGCGCGGTCTGACGAAAAGGAGACGCATCATGCTCGCCAAGCACGCTATCCATATCCTTGCGATGACGATCGTCGCGGCCAGCGCCGCCCGCGCCCAGTCGTCCGGAGTGTCTGCGACCCCGGTCGGCGTCGACAACTTCGTCCGCGCCGAAACCGACCTGTACATGAGCAACATGGCCAGGGATGGCAGCTTCGGTAAGTTCCTGCATCGCCGCGAACCGGCCTCGATCGACAACCAGACGGTCATCCGGCTCAACCGCGACACGCTCTATTCGGCGGCGGTGTTCGATCTCGACGCCGGGCCAGTGACGATCACGCTGCCGGATGCGGGCAAGCGCTTCATGTCGCTGCAGGTGATCAGCGAGGATCACTATGTGCCGATGGTGGCCTATGGCGCCGGCAGCTACACCATCGACAGGAAGAAGGTCGGCACGCGCTATGTCGCGACCGCCGTCCGCACGCTCGTCGACCCCTCCGACCCCAAGGACATCCAGCAGGTCCATGCCCTGCAGGACGCGATCAAGGTCAGCCAGAAGAGCCCCGGCAAGTTCGAGGTGGCGAATTGGGACCAGGCCAGCCAGAAGAAGGTCCGCGACGCGCTGATCGTGCTCGGCTCGACCATTCCGGACTTCAAGAAGGCGTTCGGAACCAGGCAACAGGTCGATCCGGTCCGACACCTGATCGGCTCCGCTTCGGCCTGGGGTGGCAATCCCGACAAGGACGCGACCTATCTCAACATCACGCCGAGCGGGAACGACGGCAAGACCGTTTACAAGCTCGCCGTCAAGGATGTGCCGGTCAACGGCTTCTGGTCGGTCAGCCTCTACAATGCCGAGGGCTACTACCAGAAGAACCCCTACGACGCGTACAGCCTCAACAACCTGACCGCGAAAAAGAGCCCCGATGGCTCGATCGCGATCCAGTTCGGCGGCTGCGACGGCAAGATCCCCAACTGCCTGCCGACCATGCCGGGCTGGAACTACACCGTGCGGCTCTATCGCCCACGCGCCGAGATCCTGAACGGCAAATGGAAGTTCCCGCAACCGCAGCCGGTCTCGTAACACCGGGCGAAAGACAAGAGAGACAGAGGAGGTTCGCATGCTGAACCGCCGTGCTTTAGGCGTCGCGCTGCTGTCGGCGGGGCTGATGGGCTGGAGCTTCGGCGCCCAGGCGCAGACCGACCCGCTGCCGTCCTGGAACGACAGCAAGGCCAAGCAAGCGATCCTCGACTTCGTCGCCAAGGTGACGCGCGAGGGCGGCCCGGACTTCGTCAGGCCGGCCGAGCGCATCGCCACATTCGACAATGACGGCACGCTCTGGGCCGAGCAGCCGGTCTATTTCCAGCTCCAGTTCGCGCTGGACGAGATCAAGCGCCAGGCCAGGGACAAGCCGGAGCTCGCCGCCACGGAGCCGTATCGCTCGGTCGTCGCCGGCAACCTCAAGGGGCTGATGGCGAATGGCGGTAAGGGGCTGCAGCAGGCGCTCGCGGCCAGCCATACCGGCATGACCACCGATCAGTTCGCGACGCTGGTGCGCAACTGGCTCGATACGGCAAGCCATCCGACAAAGCAGCGACGCTATGACGAGATGGTCTACCAGCCGCAGCTTGAGCTGCTGGCCTATCTGCGCGCCAATGGCTTCAAGACCTTCATCGTCTCGGGCGGTGGCGTCGAGTTCATGCGGGTCTTCGCCGAGAAGGCCTACGGCATCCCGCCGGAGCAGGTGGTCGGCTCCTCGGGCTTGGTGAAGTTCCGCCTCGATCCGGCCGGCAAGCCCGAGCTGTTCAAGGAGCCCAAGGTCGAGTTCGTCGATGACGGGCCGGGCAAGCCCGTCGGCATCAACCGCTTCATCGGCCGCCGCCCGATCCTGGCCTTCGGCAACTCCGACGGCGACCTGCAGATGCTCCAGTACACTGCGGCAGGGCCCGGCCCGCGGCTCACCCTGATCGTCCGCCACACCGACGCCGAGCGCGAATGGGCCTACGACCGGACATCGGCGATTGGCAAGCTGGACAAGGCGCTCGACGAGGCCGCGGCCAAGGGCTGGACGGTCGTCGACATGAAGGCCGACTGGAAGAAGGTCTTTCCGAACGGGCCGTGACGATGCAAACGCGAGGGATTCCAGCTTGAGAGACGCCAGACCATGACGGATGCCGCAGTGCAAGCGGTGCGCTCGAACACCGAAGGCATGGTCCACGTCCCGAGCGGCACATTCCGGATGGGCTCGGACAAGCATTATGCCGAGGAGGCTCCGAGCCATCGTGTCAGCGTCGACGCCTTCTGGATCGATACGGCGCCGGTGACGAACCGGCAGTTCCGCGCTTTCGTGGAGGCGACGGGCTATGTCACCTTCGCCGAGATCGCGCCAGATCCGGCGGATTATCCCGGGGCCTTGCCGCATATGCTGCGGGCCGGCTCGCTGATGTTCAACCCGCCGACGCATCCCGTCGACCTGCGCGACTGGTCGCAATGGTGGTCCTTCAAGTTCGGTGCGACCTGGCGCAAGCCCTACGGCTCCGGCTCGTCGCTCAAGGGGCTCGATGACCATCCGGTCATCCATGTCGCCTATCGCGATGCGCAGGCCTATGCCGCCTGGGTCGGCAAGTCGCTGCCGACGGAGGCGGAATGGGAGTTCGCCGCCTGGGGCGGGCGCGAAGGCGCCGAATTTGCCTGGGGCGACGAGCTCATGCCGGAAGGCCGCCACATGGCGAACATCTGGCAGGGCAATTTTCCGAACGAGAACACCAGGGAGGACGGTTGGGCCCGCACCTCGCCGGTCAGGGCCTTTCCGCCGAACGGCTACGGGCTCTACGACATGATCGGCAATGTCTGGGAATGGACGACCGATTTCTGGTCGGTCAGGCATCAAGCGGATGCGCCCAAGGCGTGCTGCGTGCCGCAGAATCCCCGCGGCGGCCCCGAGGCCGAGAGCTACGATCAGCGCCAGCCGGCGATCCGCATTCCCCGCAAGGTCCTGAAGGGCGGCTCGCATCTTTGCGCGCCGAGCTATTGCCGACGTTATCGGCCGGCGGCCCGCCATACGGAGCCGGTCGATACCTCGACCAGCCATGTCGGCTTTCGCTGCGTCGTACGCGCGTGACTGGGGCCGCACTCGCGCGGCTGTAACTGTAACAAGGCTGACTTCGCGCGAGCCTCTCGCGCAAATCGTCTGGTCACCGCGCCGATCGGCGCCCTGTCGGAGCCGAGCGATGGATCGAGCCGGATCGAGTGCACGCGATGCTGTCCGGGAGCTCCAGAGCCGGATCAACCAGGACATCATCGGCCAGCAGCGGGTCGTCGAGCGCATCGTCGTGGCGCTTCTCGCCAACGGCAATATCCTGCTCGAGGGACTTCCCGGCCTTGCCAAGACGCGGGCGATCAAGAGCCTGTCGAAGAATCTCGAATCCGATTTCAGCCGGATCCAGTTCACGCCCGATCTGCTACCCTCCGATGTGACCGGCGGCGAGATCCTGCGGCAGGACGGGCAGTTCGAGTTCCGCAAGGGGCCGGTGTTCGGCAACCTCGTCCTCGCCGACGAGATCAACCGGGCCCCGCCCAAGGTGCAGTCGGCATTGCTCGAGGCGATGGAGGAGCGCCATGTCACCGTGGCCGGCAAGCGCTACGACCTGCCGCCGCTCTTCATGGTGCTCGCGACCCAGAATCCGATCGAGCAGGAGGGAACCTATCCGCTGCCGGAAGCGCAGATGGACCGTTTCCTCATGCATGTCCGCATCGACTATCCGTCCGATGCCGACGAGGTGAAGGTGATGCGGCTGGTGCGCGCGGAAAGCGCCGCGACGTCCGCCGCGGCTGCGCCGGCTAAGATTCCCCAAAAGGTCATCCTCGATGCAAGGGCCGAGATCGACCGCGTCACGACGAAGGACGTCGTCGAAACCTACATGGTCGCGCTCGTCGCCGCCACGCGCCGGCCGGCCGAATTCGGCGACCGGCTCAAGAACTGGATCGCGGTCGGGGCCAGCCCGCGCGGCTCGTTGGCGCTCGACAAATGCGCGCGGACCTATGCTTGGCTGCAGGGGCGCGACTACGTCACCCCGGCGGATGTCCAGGCGATCGCGCATGACTGCCTCAGGCACCGGCTCTCGCTCAGCTACGAGGCCGGCGCCGACGGCATGGGCGCCGATGCGGTGCTGGACGAGGTCGTGAAGCAGGTTGCCGTCGCGGCATAGCGGAGACCGGCCATGGCGATGATGCGGGAAAGGCTTCGAACCGGCGGCGGCGACGCGGCGAGCGTTGGAGCGCATGCTTTCGTCACGCTCGACGAACTCCTGCGCCTCAAGCACCGGGCGCGCGGCTTCAGCTTCCAGCCGCGCCAGCCCGTGCACAGCCTGCTCGCCGGGCGCCACGCCTCCCGCCTGCGCGGCCGCGGGCTGAACTTCGAGGAACTGCGCCATTATGTCGAAGGCGACGACACGCGCACGATCGATTGGCTGGCGACGGCCCGGCTCGGCGCGCCGCATGTTCGGGTCTATTCCGAGGAGCGCGATCGGCCGGTCCTGCTGCTGGTCGACCAGCGCAGCACGATGTTCTTCGGCAGCCGACGGGCGATGAAATCGGTTGCGGCGGCCGAAGTCGCCGCCCTTGCTGCCTGGCGCGTCACCTCCCTGGGCGATCGCGTCGGCGCCGTGGTCTTCGGCGATGACGGGATCGCCACGATCGAGCCGCGAGCACGGGATCAAGGCGCCGTCCGCGTGCTCACGGAGGTCGCCCGCCGGAATGCGGCACTGGCGCGGCCGTCCGCAGCCGCACCGGGAGGTGCCCGGCTCAACGAGGCCTTGGCGGCGGCGGCGCGCATGACGACGCATGACGGGCTGGTCTGCCTGATCAGCGATGCCGCGGGCGAGAACGAGGAGACCCAGCGTCTGGTCACCGGGCTCTGCGCCCATAACGATGTGCTCGCCGTCTTCGTCCACGATCCGATCGAGCAGGATCTGCCGGATGTCGGGCTCGCGACCTTCGGCTCGGGAGACGCGCAGATCGAGGTGGATTCCTCGCTCGCCTCCTTGCGCACGCGTTTCAGCGAGGAGCGCACGGCATGGCGGAGCCGGCTGGCGGGCCTGTCGCGCAGCCGCTCCATTCCCGTCCTGCCGATCTCGACCGAGTGCGATGTCGCCGAACAACTGCGCGAGCTGATCGGCCGGCGCAGCGCGCGTCGGCAAGCCGGCATAGGCGGAGGCGCGCGATGAGCGCCGATCCCGCCGACCTGTCAAACCTGGCTGATCTGGCGCTGCCTGCGCCCGTACCGTTCTGGCCGCCGGCAGCCGGCGTCTGGATCGTCGCCGGGATGGCCGGAGCAATGCTGGCCGTGGCCGGCTGGCGGGCGCTGCGGCGCTTCTGGGCCGATGCCTATCTGCGGAGTGCGGCGGCGGAGCTCGACGCATTGGCGGCCTCGGGAAAGCCGGACACTGCGGCGGCGGTCTCGGCGATCCTGAAGCGCGCGGCGCTGGTCGCCTATGGCCGCGAGCAGGTGGCGTCGCTGACGGGCGGGGCCTGGGCCGCGTTCCTCGTCCGGACGGCGCCTGCCGGCACGCCGACGGATGCGTTTCCCGTGGAGTTGGGGCATGTCTTCTCCGGACAGGACAGGGCACAGACGGGCGGGCAGACGGACCTCGTCGCCGAGGCCAAGGCTTGGCTTCGCGGCCAGCGCGGCCGTGCCGTCGCCAGGAGTGGCTGACCGTGCTTTCCCTAGCCTATCCCTGGGTTAGCCTGCTCGCTCCGATGCCCTTGCTGGTCTGGTTCGGCCTGCCGCCCCATGTCGAGCACCGCATCGGCTTGCGGGTGCCGTTCTTCGACAAACTGACCCGTCTCAGCGGGCGAGCCGCCTTTTCGGGCGGCGTCGTGGTACATCGCCATGCCGGGCGCCTGCTGCTCCTCATGCTCGTCTGGGTGCTGAGCCTGGCCGCGCTCGCACGCCCGCAATGGATTGAGCCGCCGCTGCACCGCGAGGTCCCGACCCGCGACCTGCTCGTGCTCGTCGATCTCTCCGGCTCGATGGACACCAAGGATTTCGTTGACGCTTCCGGCCGGACCGTCGACCGCCTGACGGCGGTGAAGCAGGTCCTCGACGATTTCCTGTCACGCCGGAAGGGGGATCGCGTCGGGATCGTCGTCTTCGGCGACGCCCCCTTCGCGCTCGTGCCCTTCACCACCGATCTCGATCTCTGCCGTGTCATGCTGCGCGATACCGCTGTCGGCATGGCCGGACCGCGCACCGCCTTCGGCGATGCGATCGGCCTGGGGATAGGGCTGTTCGCGCGCAGCACGGTCAAGGCCAAGACGATCATCGCGCTGACCGACGGCAACGACACGCTGAGCAAGGTCGCGCCGGCCGAGGCGGCGCGCGTGGCGAAGGACAAGGGCATCGTCATCCACACCGTCGCCGTCGGGGATCCGCAGGCGGCAGGCGAGGACAAGCTCGACGAGGCCGCGCTGAAGGAGGTGGCGGACACGACCGGGGGCGGCTTTTTCCGCGCGCTCGACCGTGCAGAGCTCGCCGATATCTATCGCCGCCTCGACGAGATCGAGACGCGCCGCATCGACACCGTCAGCGTCCGGCCGCGGCGGGATGTCTATTGGATGCCGTTGGCGGCTGCGCTGGTGCTCACTCTGCTTGTGCAGGCAGCGACGCTCGCCAGACGGCAGCGTCGGCCGCTGCGGCTCGTCTCTGCTCCGGCGACCGGAGCGGAGCGATGATCGAGACACTCTCCGCCTTCCATTTCGAGCGGCCGCTCTGGCTGCTGGCGCTGTTGCCGGCTGTCGCCCTCTGGCTGGCCGAGCGGCGCCATGCCGACCCTGTGCTGCAATGGCAGCGCGTCATCGACGCGCAGCTGCTCCCCCATCTGCTTGTCGGGACGGGGCGGCAGGCGCGCATCGGGCCTGTCGACGGGCTGCTATTGGCATGGCTGCTCGCGACCATCGCGGTCGCCGGGCCGGCCTGGCAGCGCGAACCGTCCCCCTTCGCGGCCGCCAAGCCGGCAGTCGCCGTCGTCCTGAAGCTCTCGCCCTCGATGCTGACGGAGGATCTGGCCCCGACGCGGCTCGACCGCGCCCGGCAGAAGCTGGCCGATATCCTGGCCGCGCGGGAGGGAGCCGCGACGGCACTGGTCGCCTATTCGGGCTCGGCCCATCTCGTCCTGCCGCCGACGCCCGACAGCTCGGTGGTCCTCGACCTGGCGAAGGCGCTGTCACCGCGGATCATGCCGAAGGAGGGCGACGATCTCGCCGGTGCGCTCGCTCTGGCCAACCGGGCACTGGCGAGCAGCGCCGATGGCGGCTCGATCCTCCTTATGGCGGATACGATCTCGCCCGAGGCTGTCGCCGGATTGGCGGGCGTGAAAAGCGCGCCCGTGACACTGCTCGCCCTTGTCCCGCCCGGCACGGACACGGGCGGTCTCGACGATGGCGCGCGGGCCATCGCGGCTGCCGTGGTTCCGACGACGGCAGACCAAAACGATGTCGCGGCTGCCGTCCGTCGCCTCGATGCCGGGGGCAGGGCGGCCCATGCGACAGGCGAGGGCGAGCGCTGGCGCGAGGCCGGCTATTGGCTCACGCCGGTCTTGGCCCTGCTGGCGCTGCTCTGGTTCCGGCGCGGATGGGTGCTGTCGTGAAATGGGTCCGCCGGATCGCGTCCTCGCCCTATGCGGCTATCGCGCTCGCTGCGGCGCTGGTGCTGCTGGTCGCAGGCTCCCGTCTCGGCTGGCGCGACCTCTGGCTGAAGCCCGATCAGCGCGGCCGCTTGTTGATGGCCGAGAACCGTCCCGCCGAGGCCGCACAGGCCTTTCGCGATCCGCTCTGGCGGGGCATCGCGCTCTTTCGCGCCGGGGATTTCAAAGGGGCTCAGCAGGCCTTCGCGGCACGGGATACGGCCGAGGCAGCCTTCGATCGCGGCAATGCCCTGGTCATGCTCGGCCAGTACGACGAGGCTCTGAAGAGCTACGACCGCGCCCTGGCGCTGCGTTCGAACTGGCGCGAAGCGCTGACGAACCGCGAGATCGCGCGCATCCGCGGCGAGAGAACGAAAGCCGAGGGCGGCGAGACGGGGCAGACGGATTCGCGCCCAGACGAGGTCGTCTTCGACAAGACGAAGCGGGGCGGCGAAGACACGACGGTCGAAACATCGGCACCGATGTCCGACGAAGCCGTGCGGGCGCTCTGGCTGAAGCGCGTTCAGACGAAGCCGGCCGATTTTCTCAGGGCCAAGTTTGCCTATCAGCTGAATGCGCAGCAGGCAGGAGCGGGTCCATGAGCGCTCTGGCCATTCTGGCGTTCCTGATCATGTCCGTCCTCGGAGGGAGTCCGGCGCGTGCCCAGATTCCCATCGATGCCCCGTTCGTGCGCACGACGCTCGATCCTGCCAGCGGCGTCGTCGTCGGCCAGCCGGTGAAGCTGCATGTCGAAGTGTTGTTCCCTGGCGAGATGCCCCATCCGCCGCTCGTCAGGGTTCCGGAAGCGGCGGGCGCGCAGATCCTGCGCTTCGAGACACAGGCGGTCACGATCCGGGACCGGATCGCCGATCGGGATTATGTCGGGCAGAGCTTCGAATTCGTGCTCTTCCCGCGCCGCGGCGGAGAGATCGCCATTCCGCCGGCAAACATCACCGTGCTCGACCGCGCCGGCGATCCGGCCGGGTCGGCCAAAGGTGAGGCGACGCGGATCAGCGTCACCGTGCCGCCCGGGATCGACGCCGCGGGCCCGGTCCTGGTCACGGACGTGGTCGAAATTACGCAAGACTGGTCGCCGGACCCTGCTGCGGCGACGATCAGGGCGGGCGGCGCCCTCGTGCGCACGATCCACCGCAAGGCCAGCGGCGTGCCGGCGCTCGGCATGGCCGAGTTCCGTTTCGCGGCGCCGGAGGGGGTGCGCGTCTATCCCGATACGCCCACGGTCGATGATCGCACCAATCGCGGCGAGGTGGAGGGGCTCCGCACCGATCAGGTCACTTATGTCTTCGAGACGGCGGGAACCTATACGCTGCCGGCGCTCTCGCAGCCCTGGTGGAGCCTCGCCGACAGGCAGGCGAGGACGCAGACCCTGCCGGGCGTGACCGTCACGGTCGCCATCGGCACCGCCCAGCCCGGCACGCGACCGGCCTGGGCGTCGATCTGGCTGATCGCAACGCTTGCCGTCAGCGCAGGGCTGATTGCTTGCATATCGATGAGGAGAATGTTGGGAGAAGCTTGGCGCGCCTGGAAGACGCAGCACCAATCATCCGAGGCCTTTGCGCGCAAGCAGTTGCGAAAAGCCGCGAAGACAGGGCAGGCCGCGCCGACTTACCGGGCGTTCTCGACCTGGCTGCTGCATCAGCCGACGAAGGAGGCCGAGCAGCTCCGGGACGATGCCCGGATCGGCCCGATGATTGGGACTCTGGAAAATAGCCTTTTCGGTACCGGAGAAGATTGGAACCGAGGACGCGGCGCCGTCTTCGCCGAGGCCGTTCGAACATGGAGCGCGCGTCGAGACAATGCGTCGAACCGCTCCAATGTACTTCCTCCGCTCAACCCTTTGTCGAGTTCCGCCTGAGCGGCTCAATCGACTTGCCTGCAAAGACGTGCAGGGTCGCTAGATTCGCCCATGCCCAAATGCGCCATCACACCTCCAGAATTCCGCGCCGCTGCCGAGCAGCTCAGAATGTCGCCGGCGATCCTGTCGGGTGGGTTTGCCTTCCCGACCGGCGTCACCGGCGGCGATGCCGAGGGGCGGATGCCGGAGGAGGCGGAGGCTCAAGTTCGCAATGTCTTCCGCAAGATCGGGCTCGTGCTCGCCGAGGCCGGCCTCGATTCCGGCGCGGTCGTCGAGATGACGAGCTATCATGTCGGCCTGCGTCAGCATTTTGCCCTGTTCGACCGGATTCGGCTGGAGCACATGAGCAAGCCTTTTGCCGCCTGGACCGCAGTCGAAGTCGCCGGCCTCCGGCGCGAGGGCGCACGCGTCGAGGTGCGGGTGATCGCGGCGGTCGATGCGCAGATGTGACGGCTCTTTCTCGTCGCTCTCGATATGACCAGCGTGGCGACAAGGGCGCGGGGAAGGCGCTCGATGCTCTGTGTTTCGCCGGCGGATTGCGGACCTGCTTGATCGAACGATCGCCAGAAGGGCTTTGAACTGGTCGCGCTTGTTGTAACTGTCGGCGCGAAACAGAAGGATTCCGAATGTTCGATCTCATTATCCGAGGTGGGCGCGTTATCGATCCGCAGACCGCGTTCGACGAGATGGCTGATGTCGCCGTCAAGGACGGGGCGATCGTCGCGATCGGAAGCCTTTCCCAACCGGCCGGGCGAACGCTCGACGCCGACGGCCTGATCGTCACGGCCGGGTTCGTCGACCTGCATGGACATGGCCAGTCGATCCCGGCCGACCGGATGCAAGCTTTCGACGGTGTCACGACCTCGCTGGAGCTGGAGATCGGCGTCCTGCCGGTGGCACGATGGTACGACGAGCAGGCCCATGCCGGCCGGGTCCTGAATTATGGCGCCTCTGCGGGCTGGATCTTTGGCCGGATCGCCACGCTGACCTCGCAGCAGACGCAATCGACGATCGAAGGCATGGGCCTCGCCATGCGCGACAAGCGCTGGGTCACCGATGCTGCCGATCCGGCCGAGACGGCGGACATTGTCGAGCGCGTCCGGACCGGCCTCGAGCAAGGCGGGCTCGGGATCGGCTTTCCCAATGCCTACGCGCCCGGAACCGGCATCAAGGAGATTTCCGAGCTCTGCAGCCTGGCCGCCAGCTTCGCCACGCCGACATTCACCCACATAGCCTTCATGTCGAACGTCGATCCGCTGAGCTCGATCGAGGGATATACGCGCCTGATCGGGCTGGCGGGCTCCACCGGCGCTCACATGCATATCTGCCACTTCAACAGCACGAGCCTGCTTGACGTGGAGAGGGCGGCGGAACTCGTGCGCAACGCCCAGGCTCAAGGCCTCAAGGTCACGGTGGAGGCGTATCCCTACGGCACCGGCTCGACGGTGGTCAGCGCTGATTTCTTCAGCGACCCGGCGTTTCCGACACGCTTTGGCACGGACTACAGCGCCATCCAGGTCGTTGCGTCGCGGCATCGGTTTCGCGACCGCGACGAGCTCCTGCGCGCCCAGCAGGAGAATGCGGGGGCGCTGGTCCTCATCCATTTCCTCGACGTGGCCGCCAACGACCGGCACAGAAAGCTGCTGGACGTCTCGGTCATGTTTCCAGGCGGCATAATCGCGTCCGACGCGATGCCCTGGACGTTGCCGAATGGCTCGACCTACACCGGCGATGCCTGGCCGCTCCCCGATGACGCGGTATCGCATCCCCGGTCTTCGGGGACGTTCACGAAGTTCCTGAAAGAATGGGTCCGGGAGCGACAGGCCATCAGCCTGCTCGATGGCCTCAGCAAATGCTCGCTCATCCCGGCGCAGCTGCTCGAGGGCTGCACGCCGGGCATGCACAAGAAGGGCCGCGTCCAGATCGGCTGCGATGCCGATATCGTCGCATTCGACTACGAGGCACTGACGGATCGAGCGGACTTCACCCGCATGAACGCGCCCTCCGAGGGCGTGCGGCATCTGCTGGTCGGCGGAGAGGCGGTGATCGCGGACGGAGATCTCGTCAGGGATGCTCGCCCAGGCCGCCCCATCCGGCGCCCGACGCTGTGATGGCGACGCCGATCCTGCTGATCGGGGGCTATCTGGGTGCCGGGAAGACGACGCTCATCAACCGGTTGCTTCAGGAGGCGCACGGAAAGCGCATCGCTGCGATCGTCAACGATTTCGGGGCCATCGATATTGATGCCGCACTGCTGGAATCATCCAGCGAAGGGCTCGTCAGCCTGAAGAACGGCTGCATATGCTGTTCGCTGCAGGGGGACCTTTTGCGGACGCTCGCTTCGGTGGTGAAACGCGACCCCGCCCCGGACGCCATCGTGATCGAGACCAGCGGCATCTCGGACCCGGCGGAGATCATCCGCAGCCTTCTCGATCCCGTGATCTTCAAGGCTGCGGCGCTGGAAACGGTGCTGACACTGGTGGACGGCTTGCGAGTCTCCGAAGACGCCGAGCTATGGGACGATCCGCTCTGGCTCTCCCAGGTGAGGTCGGCCGATGTGCTGCTCGTCACGAAAGCGGATCTGGCCGGCAGCCAGGCGGCCGAGCAACTGGTCTCTCAGCTCGAGCGCCGTTTCTTCCCAAAGCCGGTGTTTGCGCTTCAGGACGAGCTGCCGATGGAGCTGATGTTCGGCCATGGCCCGGGCGACCAGCGAGCGCTGGCACCGCTCCGCCCGACATCGCCTGCGACCTTCGAAACCGTGAGCTGGACTGCGCCCCGACCGCTGTCACTGGCCAAATTCCAGACCGCTCTCAATCTGATGTCGCAGAAGCTTCTGCGCGCCAAGGGCGTCGTGCGTTTTGCAGAGCAGCAATCCCAACCGCTGCTCTTTCAGCTCGTCGGCTCGCGCGCCACGCTGATACCTTCGCCCATCCCGCTCGGCGACGGTCTGGCGGCGGCGATTGTGCTGATCGGCCGAAAGGAGGTCGCCGACCTTGGCGATATCACCGCGCTTTTGAACGAGGCGGTGCTGCCATAAGGGTGCAACTGACGAGGCTTCATCAGTTGTCCCGGGACGCGCGGCGAATCGATTGCGGTGGCTGACCGAAGGCTCGGACGAAGGCACGCCGCATTCTCTCCGGATCGCGGAAGCCCGTCGTCTCGGCAACTCGCTCGATCGGCTCGCCCGACGACTTCACATGTTCGCGCGCCACCTCCAGCCGAAGCCTCTCGATCGCCTTGGATGGCGTGGAACCGGTTTCCACGGTGAAGATGCGGGCGAAATGGCGAGGACTGAGCCCGGCGCGATCGGCCAGGATCTCGACATTGAGAGGCTGATCGAGATGCTCGCGGACCCATGCGAGCAACGGAGCGAAGCGCCCGTTCGGCGTCTTGAATTCCAGCAGCGACGAGAACTGGGACTGGCCGCCGCTGCGGCGATGATAAAGGACGAGCTGGCAGGCAATGTCCTTGGCGACCGCCTCGCCGTGATCTTCCGCGGCGATCGCGAGCGCGAGGTCGATGCCTGCCGTGATGCCGGCTGAGGTCCAGACATTGCCGTCGCGGAGAAAGATCCGATCGGGATCGAGCTTCACCCGAGGATATCGCGAGACGAAATCCTGGGTGCGGCACCAATGCGTCGTCGCCTTGCGGCCGTCCAGCAAGCCCGCCGCCGCCAGAACATAGGCCCCGGAGCACACGCTCGCGACGCGTGTTCCGTCCTTCGCAAGCCGCTTCACGAAGGCGAGGGTATCCCGGCAATCGGTGGCCGCCTCGACGCCGAGACCTCCCGCGATGACCAGCGTGCTGATCGTCTTTGCCGAGCGCAGGCTGGCGGCCACCACCTCGACCCCGCTTGAACTGCGCACGGGCCCGGCCTGGGCGGCGACCATCTGGATCTCTGGGGCGTTCGGGACGAAGCGCCTGGCAATCTCGAACACCGAGGCAGGCCCTGAGGCGTCGAGCAACTGGAAGTCAGGGAAGATCAGTATCCCGATCATCGGCGTGTCCGTAAACGAGGGAACTGCGTCATTTCGACATAAATGCCATCATGGCAGGCTGCCATCGTCAAGTTAGCTTCGAGGTTCAAGTCATGTCCCAGTCATTCAAGTTCGGACTGCTGGTCTTTCCGCGCATCACGCAGCTCGACATGACTGGACCTCTCCAGGTTTTCTCCAGCTTGCCAGGGGCAGAAGTCCATTTGATCTGGAAGCGTATCGAGCCCGTACCGAGCGACACTGTCCTGGCCATCATGCCGACGACCACCGTGGTCGACTGTCCGCAGCTCGATGTCATTTGCGTCCCCGGCGGATACGGGACCGACGACCTGCTCAGCGACGATGAGATCCTTGGGTTCCTGCGCCGCCAGGCAGAGAAAGCGCGCTTCGTCACATCGGTCTGCACGGGTTCGATCGTCCTGGCCGCGGCGGGGCTGCTCAAGGATTACAGGGCGGCGACGCATTGGAGTGCGGTCGATGCGCTCCCCATGCTCGGCGCGACGATTTCGCGCGAACGAGTCTGCATCGACCGGAATCGGATCACGGGGGGAGGCGTCACCGCAGGCATTGATCTCGGCCTGACGGTCGTCTCCGAACTGGTGGATCGCCGCGCCGCCGAAGCGATCCAGCTGCGGCTGGAATACAACCCGGCGCCGCCATTTAATGCGGGATCTCCGGAGACGGCGCCGCCGGAGGTCGTGGACCTGCTGTTGAACAGGATGAAAGTACCGCGTCAGCATCGATTGGCGCTTGTCGGCGAGGCCGCCGCGAGACTGCGCTGAGTCCGGCGGAGGCGACTGCGTTCTCGGCGGCATGACGTCAGGTCGATGCTTGTCGCCGGAGATCTTCGAGAGGGGCTTTCAATGGCTGAAATCGAGGGAAATAGGCCGTTGTAGTCCTTTCCTGCCGGGCGCTAGCCTCGGCGACAGATCGGCATGGCCCCGCGAAGCGCCTTCGCTTTCCGGCCCAACCGAAGGAAAAGCCGCGAGAGTCGGCTCATCAGGGGAACAACAATGAGATCGGATCGCAGCATGCCGCTCCGGGGCGGCCTCGTTCGTGCTTTGCTCAAGGCCATCGTCGGCGTATGGGCCGCATTGGCGCTGATGACGGGCTCTTCCACCGCCCAGATCTCCGATGGCGTCGTCAAGATCGGCGTGATCAACGATCAGTCTGGACCGCTTGCCGATCTGGCCGGGCCAGGCTCGATCATCGCCGCGAAGCTGGCCGTTGAAGATTTCCAGAAGCTGGCCCCGTCGATCAAGGTCGAGATCGTCACGGCAGACCATCAGAACAAACCGGATATCGGGGCACAGATCGTGCGCCGCTGGTACGGCGTGGACGGCGTGGACATGGTGGTGGATGTCGGCAACTCGGCGGTCGCCCTTGCGGTGCAAGCGCTTGCTCGCGAACGGAACAAGCTGGTGATCTATTCGGCGGTCGGCACGGCCGAGATCACAGGCAAGCAATGCGCGCCCACCGGCCTGGCCTGGCTGCACGACAACTACAATCTGGTCGCCGGCCCCATTCGCAAGCTGAAGTCACAGGGGCTCGACACCTGGTTCTTCATCGCCGCCGACTATGCCTTTGGTCGGAACATGGTGGCAGAATCGCAAGGCATGCTCGCTTCCATTGGCGGGAAGAGCCAAGGCTCGGTCTTCCATCCTCTGGGGAATGCGGACTACGCCTCGTTTCTCATGCAGGCGCAGACCTCCGGCGCGAAGGTCGTGGCGTTTGCGAATGCTGGCGAACAGCTGGTTTCCGCGATGAAGCAGTGGAACGAGTTCGGCATGGGCCAGGGATCGCAGAAGGCGGTGGCGCTGCTAATGTTCCTGACCGATGTCCACAGCATGGGCCTCGAGATCGCCAAAGGACTGACCACCATTACGGCCTGGTATTGGGACCTGGATGATGAAACCAGGGCATTCGCAAAACGCTTCTTTACGGCGCATCGCGCCATGCCGACCGCTCCTCAGGCCGCGGTCTATTCATCGGTTCTGCATTATCTGAAGGCCGTTGCCGCAGCGGGGTCGGATGACACCGATCGCGTTCTTGAAAAGATGCGCGCCACCGCTGTCGATGATTTTTATGCCCGCGGGGCCATGCTGCGAGCCGACAACAAGCTCTATCACGACTTCTACCTCGTCCAGGCCAAGGAGCCCAAGGAACTGGACAAGCCGTGGGCGTACTACAAGATCGTGGAGAAGATCGCCGCCAAGGACGCGTATCGCCCGTTGAACGAAAGCGAGTGCCCGCTCGCCTCGGGCAAATGACGGCGACACTTTGCTTGGACGTTGTCGCCCCTGGTCACGCTGGCCGCACTTCGTTCATTCCGTCGAGTCGAAGTCGTCTTCTCCGGCGCTCAGGAGTGCCGCCAGCGTGCTGAGGCCGATGTCGAGCTGCTCCATGGTCGGTGTCGCCATGTTCTTCACCGTCGGCAACCTGCTCAAGGCGGCGCCGTGGCTGCTGCTGGTGCAGCCGAGCGGCCAGATCTGGGCGCTGATGGCGATTTGTCTGCCCGCCATCCCGGCCGGCATCTGGCTCGGCTGGCGGCTGCATGGCGCGCTGGACCAGCGCCAGGTTTATCGCGCCTGCTACGGGCTGCTGGTCGTGACCGCGCTGAAGCTGCTCTGGGACGGCGCCTCCGGCTTCCTGAGTTGATCCTCTCGTCCAAGCCGGGTGCACGTTCTAGGGCAGCACCCGCGCATTGCGCCGGATCGCCTGGCGTCGCTCGAACGGTCGATTTCTCAGCTTCTTGCCCGGCCAACGTCACGCGCCAGCATGAGCAATGCCAGCGCCGCTGCGGCCGATAACGCGACCAGGACCACCGTACTCGCCGCGAGCCCGGCTCGTTCGAGCATCACGGCAAAGGCAAGCGGCGCTGCGGCGCGGATGGCGAGGCCCGGCGCGGACAATTTGCCGAGCATCGCACCGTAGCCGGCGGGACCGAAGAGCTGGAGCGGAACCGTACCGCGCACGATCGAACTCAGGCCCATGCTGATGCCATAGGCGATCGCAAACAGCCCAGCGAGTGCGGCCGTACCGCTGGCGAAAGCGAGCAGAATGAACCCGAGCGGCATGAGCGCTCCCGAGACCCACGCCGTCGTCACCGGAGGAACATTGGTGCCGAAAAGCATCTCGATCAGCCGCCCGGTCACCTGTGACGGGCCGACCATGGCGCCGAAGGTGACCGCCAGCGCTGCGCTGAACCCGAGGCCCTGCAGCAGTGTCAGCATGTGAACCGACATGGTTGAAATGACGAAGCCCTGGAGAGAAAACGCGATCGCCAGCAGGACGAAGGCGCGTTGGCGGGCCGGACCGGCAAGGTAGCCATCAGGCTTTGACGTCTCGGACGGCCGAGCTGGCTTTGCAAGGGATGCTGCCCCACTTCGGGGCAGGAGGAACGCATGCAACGGCAGCGCCAGGACCAGGTAGCCCAGCGCATAAATCTGGTAGATCGTGCGCCAATCCGCCTGCACCAGCAGCGCAGTGGTGAGCGGCCAGAATAAGGTCGAGGCGAAGCCACCGATCAGCGTCAGCTTGCTGATCGCGCGCCGGGCTCCCGCGCCATGCGCCTGGGTGAGGGCCGTGAACGCGGCATCATAAAGGACCAGCGTCGATACGACCTCGAGGGCGATCATCGCCGCGTAGTAGCTCACCAATCCTTCAGCCCTGGACAGGGCAAAGAGAGACAGGCTTGCGAGCACGCTGCCGATGCTCATCATCCGACGCGTGCCGTATCGGTCGATCAGGCGCCCGGCGAAGGGCGCAGCCAGGCCTCCAGCGAGCAGTCCGAGAGCAAAGCCGCCATAGGTCCATTCGGGCGCCCAGCCCAGGCTCTTGGTCATGCCAGGCGCGAGCACCGCGAACGCGTAATAGAGCGCGCCGTAGCCGGCGACCTGAGTGACGCCCAGAGCGAGAATGAGCCCGATTCCGGCAGCCGGAGCCGGGCTCGTGTCGGAGGTGGCAAGCGTCGTCATTGCGCTTGCACGGCCTCGCTCGCCTTTGCGGAGCTGCTGCAGCCGCACCCAGCCTTGCCCTGCGTCTTGGCGGAGGCGTCGGCGGCGCAGCAGGCGTCCAGTTCGGTCGGAGCCGGGCCGCCGCAGCAACCGCCTGCGCTTTCGGGCGCGGTCGTGCATACTCCGGTTTCAGGCAGGACAAGCTGGACATCGTCGGCTGCCACCATATCGCCAGCAATTGCCGCGACCACCGAACGGGCCTGCTCATACCCGGTGAGCATCAGGAATGTCGGCGCGCGGCCATAGCTCTTGATCCCCGCGGTGTAAAAACCCGGTTCCGGGTGGGAGAGTTCGCGATGCCCGTGTGGTGGCACCGATCCGCAGGAGTGCAGGTTGGGATCGATCATCGGGCCGAGCGCCTTGGCGCTCTCCAGCCAGGGGTCGAGCTCGATACGCAATTCCCGGGTCAAGGTGAGGTCAGGACGCTGGCCCGTGCAGACCACGATCCGGTCGATGGACCCGATCGCGCGAGGGCCATCGGGTGTCTCGCCATCGAGGGCGAGTTGGCCGCTCGCCTCGCGCACCGTGGTCACCGCGAAGCCGGCGACGAGCTCGATGCGGCCGGCTTCGACGAGCTGCCGCAGCCTCTGTCCCAAATCCCCGCGTGCTGCGAGCTGATCGTCGGCACCGCCGCCATAGACACGGGACAGGTTGCTGCCGCGCGTCAGCCAGATCGCCTTGGTAGCGGGTTCCTGGGTCGCGAGCTCGGCCAGGTCGAGCAGCGCGTTCGCGGCGGAGTGGCCGGCACCGACAACCACCGTCGTGCGCCCGGCATAGCTGGCACGGTCGCCGCCGAGCACATCCGGAATGCTGTAGGCGATCCGATCGGCGAACTTTTCCTCGCCTTCGGCAGCTACGCCGCCTGCGCCGAGCGGATTCGGTGACGCCCAGGTTCCTGAGGCATCGATCACCGCCCGCGCGAGCTCGCGGCGGACGCGCCCGTCGCTGTCGACAATGGTCAATTGGAAGGGGTGCAGCTCGCGGGCGCGACTGACGACCTTGTCGATGCCGCGCCGCCCGATCGTCCTGACGCGCGCTCCGTACTCGATGACCGGCGCCAGGGCAGGGGATTGCGCAAGGGGCGCAAGATACTCCCGGACAAAGTCGGCGCCGGTCGGATAAACCGCCTCGTCTGGCGCCCGCCAGCCGGCCTTTTCCAGCAGCGAGCGGGCCGCTTGATCGACATTGTAGGCCCATGGCGAGAACAGCCGAACATGGCCCCAGTCGCTGATGTTCGCGCCGGCCGCAATGCCGGCTTCGTAGACCTTCACGGCAAGGCCGCGCGCAACGAGGTTAGCCGCGGCGGCAAGTCCGACAGGACCGGCGCCGATGACGGCCACAGGAAGTTCCATCATCATAAGCTCTCCTGTTATCCTAGAAGGATCGAATTAACCGGCAAATAAAAAGCTACTCAAGCAGCCTGATCGGACTTCGCTGCGCAGGTTTCGTCAGCGCAGCATTCATCCGCGAGGAAGCCGAGCAAGGCGGCCATCGCAGGATATTGGGCTCTACAGATCAGGGTCGTGGCCTGCCGCTCCTGCGAGACCAGCCCGTTCTGCACTAGGCGCTGAAGGTGGTGCGAGAGGGTCGAGGCCGGGATGCCCAGACGCTCCTGCACCTGGTTGACCGGCAGCCCGCCGTGGCCGGCGCGGACCAGGACCCGGTAGAGCTCAAGACGGGTCGGATTGCCGAGCGCCTCAAGCTGCTTTGCAGCTTCTTCGATTTTCATGGAAATATGTTATGCTGTCCGCGAAAAGCCGTCAATCAATATTTCGACGATTGTCGAATTATTCGGCGGCCTGCACTTTGCGGACGCTGCCGCCGCGCTCGTACCAGCCCTTCGACCCGTTCACGATCCAGACCACGGTGAGCATGACGGGAACCTCGATCAACACGCCGACGACGGTGGCGAGCGCCGCTCCGGAGTTGAAGCCGAACAGGCTGATGGCGGCAGCGACGGCCAGCTCGAAGAAGTTCGAGGCGCCGATCAGTGCAGACGGACCGGCCACGCAGTGCTGTTCGCCGGCAATCCGGTTCAGCAGGTAGGCGAGACCGGCATTGAAGTAGACCTGGATCAGGATCGGCACCGCAAGCAGCGCGATCACCATCGGTTGCGCCAGGATCTGTTCGCCCTGGAAGCCGAAGAGCAGGACGAGCGTCGCAAGCAACGCCAGGAGCGAGGCCGGGCCAAGCCGGCCGAGCAGGCGATCCAGCGCCGCCTGCCCGCCGTTCGCGAGGACACGGTTGCGGACGAGCTGAGCGACGATCACCGGGAGGACGATGTAGAGCACGACTGACAGGACAAGCGTTCCCCAAGGCACCGTGATCGCCGACAGGCCGAGCAGCAGGCCCACGATCGGTGCGAAGGCGACAACCATGATCACGTCGTTCAAAGCGACCTGGCTCAGCGTGAAATGCGGCTCGCCCTTCGTCAGGTTCGACCAGACGAAGACCATGGCGGTGCAGGGAGCTGCTGCCAGGATGATGAGCCCGGCGATATAGCTGTTGATCTGATCGGCCGGCAGCCAGGGCCGGAACAGCCAGGCGATGAAGAACCAACCCAGCGCCGCCATCGAGAACGGTTTCACCGCCCAGTTGATGAACAGCGTGACGCCGATTCCGCGCCAATGCCTGCCGACCTGGCCGAGCGCGGCAAAGTCGATCTTCAGCAGCATGGGTATGACCATCAGCCAGATCAGCACGGCAACCGGCAGGTTGACCCTGGCGATCTCGGCCGCGCCGATGGCTTGGAACACGCCGGGCATGACATGGCCGAGCGCGATGCCGACGACGATGCACAGTGCAACCCACAGCGTGAGATAGCGTTCGAAAGTGGACATGGGGACCTCAGGCGAGAGCGACGGGGCGGCCGGCGGCGTCGACGACGAGCTCGCCGTCTTCCTTGCGGAATTCGCCCAATTGCGGTGGCAGCAGAGACAAGACTGCCTCGGACGGGCGACACAGCCGCACCCCCTTCGGCGACACGACGAGCGGCCGGTTGATCAGGACCGGATTGGCCTCGATCGCGTCGAGCAAGGCATCGTCGGAGAGGTTCGGATCATCGAGCCCGAGCTCGGCGAAGGGCGTACCCTTCTCCCGAAGAATCTCGCGGACTGTCAGCCCTGCGCGGGCCAGGAGCTGCTGCAGCAACGCCCTGGTCGGCGGCGTCTTAAGGTACTCGATCACATGCGGTTCGACGCCGGCATTGCGGATCAGGCCAAGCGTGTTCCGCGACGTCCCGCAGGCCGAGTTGTGGTAGATGACGACTTCCATCACCCCACCTCCGGACGGGAGCCAGTCGTTCCTTCGAGGCCACCGATCTGCCGGACGCGCTGCGCCAGCGCCATCTCGTCCAGGCTGGCGACAGGGAGCGAAAGCAGGACGTTGATGCGATTCCTGAGGTAGCGCAGCGCCGTCACGAAGGCCCGCTCGCGCTCGATCTCGGTGCCTTCGACATTCGAGGGGTCTTCGATTCCCCAATGCGCCGTGATCGGCTGGCCGGGCCAGAATGGGCAGGCTTCGCCGGCCGCCTGATCACAGACGGTGATGACCATATCCATGACGGGCGCGCCGGGTGCCGCAAACACGTCCCAGGTCTTAGACGACAACCCCGCGGTCGGAATGCCCTCGGCCTCGAGTACCTTGAGCGCCATGGGCTTTGGGCCGGGGCCGCCTTCGCTGCCGGCGGAGAAAGCGTGAAAGCGTCCCTCGCCGAGGTGGTTGAGCATTGCCTCGGCCATGATGGAGCGGGCGGAGTTATGCGTGCAGAGGAACAGCACGTTGTGGATGCGATCAGGCATCGGTCGTGACCTTCGGAGGACAGCAGGGGCTGAGTTCGGCCAGCAGCGGCGCGCAGATCTCCGCACGACCACCGCAGCAATCCTTGAGCAAGAAAGCGATGACGGCCCGCAGCGCTTCCAGGTCGGCGCGATAGACGATCGAGCGGCTGAAGCGCTCCGACCGCACGAGGCCTGCGCGGCTCAGGATGCCGAGATGCGACGACATCGTGTTGTGTGGGACTTCGAGGTGCCGGGCGATCTCTCCGGCCGGCAAGCCGTCGGGCTCCGCGGCGACCAGCAAGCGGAAGACGTCGAGCCGGGTGGTCTGCGCCATTGCGGCGAGGGAGAGGATGACCTGCTCATTTTCCATATGTCGAGACTTATCGACATATTGGCGCTGCCGCAAGTGGGGAGGGCTATGTTGATGCTAGGACCAACCCGCCGCGCAAAGCGTGGGCCCAGTCGGCCCGGCCGTTGGCTTCGGCGCGGCGTGCTGCATGCTCCCAGTCATAAGCGATGGCGTGATGCTCCACCGCTGCCGCATCAGCCATCGTCACCACCGCGAAACGGGCATGCGGTGCGCCGCTTTCCGAGACATGAAGGCTCGGATGCGTGGCCTGGTAGGCCGGATTGCCGACGCTGCCGGGATTGACGACAACGGTGCCGTTGCCGAGCCGCAGCAGGCGCGGCTGATGGCTGTGCCCGCACAGGACCACGGCAGAACCGGCCGCACCGATGAGAGCCTCGACCGCCTCCGGATGGGCCGCGACCAGGCGCCCGCTTTCGATCTCGTCGAGGAGATAGGTTTCGTCGTCCTGCGGGCTGGCATGAAAGCAGCGCGCCTTGCCGATCTCGATCTCGAACGGAAGAGCCGCCAGCCAGTTGCGCGCCTCCGCGTCGAGGTCCCGCCAGGCGAAAGCGTCGGACGCGCCGAGCCCATCCGGAGATAGCGCTCCGAGCGCCCGGTCATGATTGCCACGGACATGGCTCATCGTGCTGGCGCGTAAGAGCCGCACGGTCTCCGCCGGCCAGAGCGGGCCCGAGGCGCAGTCGCCGAGATTGACGACAGCGTCGATGGCCAGCCCGGCGAGCCTGGAGAGCACGGCTTCGAGAGCCGGCAAATTACCGTGCACATCGGCGATGACGCCTAGCCGCATGTCGCAAATCCTAAATCCAGAGCCGGCTCAGTGCCAGCCAGCCCTTGATGGCCCGTCTCGGGGCTCGCGCCAAGACCGCGGACGTCGTCGTTATTGGTTTCCGGGTCAGTTTGACCGTGCAACTCAAGCCGCCCAGGGCAGCGACCAGGTCTTGACGTTGGTGAAGCTCTTCATGGCTTCGACGACGCCCTCCTTGTAGCCGAGGCCTGAGTCCTTGATACCGCCGAAGGGGGACATCTCGATGCGGTATCCCGGGACCTCCCAGAGGTTGACGGTGCCGACCTCGAGCTCGGCGACAAAGCGCTGGATGTAGTCGAAGCGGTTGGTGCAGATGCCGGAGGAGAGGCCGTAGGCGGTCGAGTTCGAGATGCGGATCACCTCGGCGATGTCGTCGGGCACGCGGATGATCGGGATGACCGGGCCGAAGGTCTCCTCGTGCACGAGCTCGCAGGTATAGGGGATGTGGTCGACCACGGTCGGATGGAACAGCGCCCCTTCCGCCCGCCTGCCGTGGAGGACGTGCGCGCCCTTGGCTACGGCGTCGTCGACGCGGGCCTGGAAGAGCGCGGCCGAGCGGGCGTTGATGACCGTGCCGACATCGGTCGTCGGGTCCATCGGATCGCCGCATTTCAGTTTCTTCGCCTTCTCGACGATCAGCTTGGCAAAGGCGTCGGCGACGCTCTCGACCACCAGGATGCGCTTGACCGCGGTGCAGCGCTGGCCGGAGTTCTTGGTCGCGCCGGTGACCGCGAGCTCGGCCGCCTTGTCGAGATCGGCATCCTCCATGACGATCAGCGGGTCGTTGCCGCCGAGCTCGAGCACGATGCGCTTGTAGCCGGCGGTCGCGGCGATGTGCTTGCCGACCCGGACCGAGCCGGTGAAGGTCACCAGATCCGCGTCGGGATCGGTGATCATCGCATCGCCCATGGTCGAGGGATTGCCGGTGACGACCGAGAGCATCTCCGGCGGCAGGCCGGCCTCGTAGAGCACGTCGGCCAAGGCGAGGGCGGTCAGCGGCGTCAGCTCGGTCGGCTTGAGGACGAGGCGGTTATTGGTCGCGATCGCCGGCGCCAGCTTGTGGCTGACCATGTTGAGCGGGTGATTGAACGGGGTGATCGCCGAGATCACCCCGAGCAGCGGCTGGCGCGTGGTGAAGATCTTGCGGGCCTTGCCGTTCGGCGAGATGTCGCAGGAGAACATCTCGCCATCGTCCTTGATGGTGAGCTGGGCCGCGAAGGACCAGACGTCGTAGGCGCGGCTGGCCTCGTAGAGCGAATCCTTCCAGCACAAACCGGCCTCGGCGGTGATGAGGCGAGCGAACTCCTCCCTGCGCGCGAACAGGAGCTCGGCGGTCTTCTGCAGGATCTTCTGGCGCTCATAGCGGGTCAGCACCGGCTTGAAGGCCCTGGCCCTGGCAAAGGCCTCGCGGACATGCTCGGGGCGAGCGGCCGGGATGAGGCCGACGAGGCTGTCGTCATAGGGGTTCCTGACTTCGACCATGTCGTCGGTCGAGATCAGCTTGCCGGCGATGCGCATCGCCTCGCGCCGCACCGGCGGCTTCACGGTCGCGTTCATCGTCACTGCACCAGGTTGAGGGCGACGTCGAAGACGTCGAAGTTGCGCAGGATCCGCCCGTCCGGGACGGTGATCGGCCGGTTGGCGATCATCGGCACGCGCTGCTCGGTGATGCCGCCATGCGAGCGCAGCGGCTCGGTCAGGCCGGAAAGGTCGTGCCTGTCGGGCGAGGTGCCGAGCACTTTCTGCCGGGTCGAGATCACCACGACGTCGCCGATCCGGTCGGCCGGCAGCTCGAAGCGCTCGCAGGCCTCGGCCGCGGTGACCGCCAGCGCGATGCCCTCGAGGCCGGAGATGCGGGCGGCGACCTCTTCCTGGCTGGCGCCGTCGGGCAAATAGACCGTGGCGAAGGAGCCGAGCGCGCCGTGATGGACGACGTAAGGGTCGGTGATCGGCAGGATCACTCGCATCGTCCCCTTGCCGTACCAGTCGTCCATCAGGCTCTGCAGGTAGACGACGTCGGGCTCGCCATGGGGCAGGTGCTTGTCGTTCATGCCGTGGTCGGCGGTGATCACCAGCGTGCAGCCGAGGCGGTCGAGCTTGCCGACATACCCATCGAACATGGCGTAGAAGCTGTCGGCCATCTCCGAGCCCGGTGCCGCCTTGTGCTGCACATAATCGGTGGTCGAGAGGTACATCAGGTCCGGCTTGAAGCTCTTGAGCAGCTTGACGCCGGCGGCGAAGACGAACTCCGAGAGATCGGCCGAGTAAACTGACGGGACCGGCATGCCGATGAAGCCGAGCACGTCGTCGATGCCGTTCTCAGGCAAGTTGGCCTTGTCGGCCTTCTCCGAGGAGAAGGCGATCGCGGTGCCTGTGCTAAAGTCGAGGCCCTTGCCGAGCAGGGTCCTGAGCTTGTCCTTGGCGGTGACCATCGCGACCTTGAGGCCGGCCTTCTGGAACTCGGCGAGGATGGTCGGGGCGCGCAGGAAGCGGGCATCGTTCATCATCACCTCCTCCTTGGCCTCGCGGTCGTAGAAGAAGTTGCCGGCGATGCCGTGCACCGAAGGCGGGCGGCCGGTGATAATCGAGAGGTTGTTCGGGTTGGTGAAGCTCGGGATCACCGAATAGGCGTGGGTGCTGGCGCCGCTCCGCATGATCCGGTCGAGGTTCGGCGTCAGCCCCTTGGCGCTCGCCGCCTCGACATAGGACGGCTCCGAACCGTCCATGCAGATCACCACCGTCGGGCGAACCGGGCGAGCATAGCTACGGCCATTGGCGACGACGTCCGCGCCAAGCTTCGAATACATGTTCATCACGAACTCCTTGGGTCGGCGCCGATCAGCGGATCAGCGCTCTGACGCGGGACGAAATCAGGTCTGCCACGAGCACCATGGCGAGGATCACGAGGATGCAGGTCGCGGTGTCCTGGTACTTGAAGAGCTTCATCGAGGAGACGAGCTCGAAGCCGATGCCGCCGGCGCCGACCATGCCGAGCACGGTCGACTGGCGGACATTGGTCTCCAGTCGGTAGAAGATCGTCCCGAGCCAGGTCGGCAGCACCTGCGGCAGCACGCCGAAGAAGAAGGTCTTGAACGGGCCGACCCCGGCCGAGCGGAAGGCTTCCAGCGGCCCCTCGTCGATGTCCTCCATCGCCTCGGCGAAGAATTTTCCGAGCATGCCGGCGCCATGGATGGCGAGGGCGAGCACGCCGGCGAAGGGGCCAAGCCCGATGGCGGCGACGAAGATCAGCGCCAGGATGATCTCGTTGATGCCGCGCATGCAGTTCAGCGCCTGGCGCGTGGCGTGATAGATGACCGGGCTCGGGCTGAGATTGCGCGCCGCGAAGAAGCAGACGGGCAGGGCGATGACGACGCCGAGCAGCGTGCCCCAGACCGCGACCTGCAGGCTTTCCAGCGCCGGCTGCCAGAGCCGTTCGAGGAACTCCGGGTTGGGCGGCATCATCCGGACAAGGAAGTCCACCATATAGGGGATACCGTTCCAGAGATTGCTGGCGTTGATCTGGGAACCGACCGCGGCCCACCACAGGAAGACGAGGGTGGCGAGCGCGATGAAACCGACGCCCCACCAGCCGAAGCGACCCTGTGGCGGACGGATGACGAGTTGCAGAGTTCCGAGCGACATTGGTTTCTCCCCTCGTCAGGCGGTTGCGGTGGCGATCATCGGCGCCAGCACGGGCAGGCTGGCCGGACGCGGCTTGAGGACGCGGCTGATGCCGGGGTCTTCGAGGCCGGGATAGATCTGGTGGACGATCTCGGAGGTGAGGTTGTCCGGCGTGTCGTCGAAGATCACCCGGCCGCCGCTGAGGCCGACGATGCGCTCGCCGAACTCGACGGCATAGTCGACCTGGTGGAGGTTGCAGATCACTGCGATCCCTTCCTCCTTGCAGATCGCCTTGAGGTAACCGAGCACGATGCGCGAGGTCTTGGGATCGAGGCTCGCCACCGGCTCGTCGCAGAGGATCACCGCCGGCTGCTGGGCCAGCGCCCGGGCGATGCCGACCCGCTGCTGCTCGCCGCCGGAGAGCTGGTCGCCGCGCGAGTTCGCCTTCTGGGCGAGCTCGACCCGCGCCAGGCAGTCCAGCGCGATCGCGACATCCTGCCTCGGGAAGAGCTGCAGCATGCTGAGGAAGGACGACAGCCCGGCCATGCGGCCGACGAGGACGTTCTTCAGCACCGACAGGCGCTTCACCAAATTGTGGTGCTGGAAGATCATCGCCACCGGCCGCTTGCCGGCGGCGCCACGCTTCAGGTCGAGCACCTTGCCGTCGATGATGGTCCGCCCTGCATCCGGCTCTGCCAGCCCGTTGATGCAACGCAGCAGCGTCGACTTGCCGGCGCCGCTCGGGCCGAGCACGACGAGGAACTCGCCGGCTTTGACGCTGAGGTCGATGCCCTGCAGGACCGGTCGGCCCGCATAGGACTTCTTCAGCCCTTCGATCTTGATCATGTCGCTTCCTCCGCCGGTCGCGTTCGCGACTACTTCATCCTGGTCAGGTCGAGCTTCAGCACTTTCGCCGTCTCCCGAATGATGTCGTAGGCTTGGTCGTTGGTCTCGACGAAGCGGTTGAGCTTGCCCTGGTCGGCCCAGGTGATGTCCCGGATGTTCAGGAAGGCGGTCTTGATCTGCGCCTTCAGATCCTCGGGCAGGTTCTTGCGCCAGCAGGTCGGCGATTCCGGGATCGGGTCCGACTCCCAGACGACGTGGATGTCGGCGCGGTCGACGAGCTTCTTCTGCACGGCAGCATCGAGGATACGGTCGGCGATCGTCGCGGCGTCGACGCGCTTGTTGGCGACGGCGAGCGCATTCGCGTCATGCGAGCCGGTGAAAAGCACACGGCCGAAATCCTTCTCGGGATCGAAGCCGAGCTTCATCAGTCCGGCCTTGGGAAAAAGATGGCCCGAGGTCGAGGACGGATCGACGAAGGCGAAGGTGCGCCCTTTCAGGCCCTTCCAGTCGCTGATGCCGCTATCCTTCCGCGCGATGATCTGGCTGCGATAATAGCTGCGGCTCGACTTGGCCGTCTCCGCCGTAGCGAAGGCCTCGATGGCCGCGACCGTGGTGCCGAGCACATAGGAGAACGGGCCGAGATAGGCGACGTCGACATGGTTCGAGCGCATCGCCTCGATCACGCCGTTATAATCCGAGGCGACGAAGCCCTGGACCTTGATGCCGAGGTTCCGCTCGAGCGCGGCGAGAAGCTGCGCGCTCGATTCCAGCATCGCCCGCGAATCCTCGGACGGGATCAACCCGACCCGGATCAGCTTGGTCTGGGCCTGGACCAGGGCCGGCGCCGCCAGCATCGCTCCCGTGGCCAGTGAACTCTTCAGAATCGTCCGGCGTGAAATGGTCATGTCATCCTCCCAAGATGATCCGGCGATCTTTTCGAACTGCCGGTGAACCGTTGCGGGTGTCGTTGCCCGGTGTTGAGCTCAGGCGGCCATGGCCGCCTGCCGTCCGATGAAGTTGCGCCCGCGCTCGCCTTCGAGCGCCTTGCCGACGAGGCGATTCCATTCACCTGCGGTGACGCCATAGGCGGAAGGATCGGTCGCGACGCCGAGATCCCTGAGGAAGGCGCCGAGCCGCTCGGCCCCGGCGTCGAGGTCGGGTCCGAAAACCCGGCGCAGCGCCGCGTCGCATTGCGGCTGCGCGCCCATCGCCCAGCGCATCACCATCGGCAGCGAGAAGGAGCAGGCGATGCCGTGGATCGTGCCGCTCTTCAGCGTGATGTCGTAGGAGATGTTGTGCGCGAGCGCCGTCTTGGTGTTGGAGAAGGCGAGGCCCGCCAGCAGGCTGGCGCGCATCTGCCGGGTCCGCAGCTCGACATCGTCGAGGCGTTCCAGCAGGCGCGGCAGCGTGTCGATGATCTCGCGGGCCGCCTCGACCGCATAGTTCGCGGACACGGGATTGCCGTTGACGTTCCAGATGCTTTCGAGCGCATGGGACAGGGCGTCGAGCCCGGTCGCCAGGGTGAGACCGCGCGGCGCACCAACCGTCAGGGCGGGGTCGAGCACCGCCGTCTCCGGATAGAGCCGGGGATGGGCGAGTGAGTATTTGCTGCCATTGGCCGAGTCCCAGACCGTCGCCCAGGAGGTGACCTCGCTGCCGGTGCCGGCCGTGGTCGGCACGGCGATGATCGGGATGATCGTGGTCGCGTCGAGCGGCGTCTTCTCGACCAGATGCCGACGCACGGTCTCGAAGTCGCCGCCGCTGGCCGCCAGCACCTTCGCCGCATCGATCATCGAGCCGCCACCGAGTGCGACGATGACCTCGGCCGGCTCGGCCGCGCCGAACTGACGGCAGGACTCGGCGAGGTCGGCGCAGTCCGGATTGGTCTCGATGTTGGTGATCGACACGACCGGTGCGCCGGCGACTGCCGTCAGCCGGACGGAGAGCTCGCGGAAGAGCGGCTGGTCATAGGTGACGAGGGCCCAGCGGCGGTTGCCGATCAGGCCGGAGACCTCGTCGAGCAGGCCAGACCCGAAACGGATCTTCACGGGGTTCCAGTACGCCCAGTTCATGCGTTCCATCCTCAAAATGCGCCTTGCCGGCTTTGTTGCGAGGATGTTCACAGAGCTCGTTTCCTATAACAAATTGATTTTTTAATCCAAATAGATAGAAATTATCTATGCGCTACACTCAACTCAGATCCTTCCATAACGTCGCGAACGCTGGTGGATTCAACGCCGCGGCCGACGCCTTCAACATCAGCCAGCCGACCTTGACGGCGCAGGTCGGCGCGCTGGAGGAGGAGTTCGGTGTCGAGCTCTTCGTCAAGCGTGGCCGGCGGCGCGAACTGAGCGACACCGGGCGCCAGCTTCTCGCGATCACCACCCGCTTGTTCGCCGAGGAGGCCGAAGCGCTCGCCTTCCTGACGGAGTCACGCGAGCTCAGGACCGGCCGGCTCTCGATCGGTGCCGTCGGGCCGTTCCATGTCACCGAGATGCTCGCCGCCTTCAACCAGGCCTATCCGGGGATCGAGCTGGCGGTGAAAATCGGCAACTCCGCCGAGGTGCTTGGCGATCTCGTCGCCTACAGATGCGACGTTGCAGTCCTCGCCTATATCGATAAGGACGACAGGCTCCTGACCATTCCCTATCGCCGCCATCCCGTGGCGATCTTCGTGCGACGCGATCATCGCTTTGCCGGGCGCCGCAGCATCCGGCTCGCGGAGCTGGAAGGCGAAGCGATGATCGTGCGCGAACAGGGCTCGACGACGCGGCGCGCCTTGGAGGGAGCGCTGGCCCAGACGGGTACCAGGCCCAGGTTGGTCATGGAGATCGGCAGCCGCGAAGCCGTCCGCGAGGCCGTGATCCGCGGGCTCGGGATCAGCTATGTTTCAGAGGCCGAATTCGTCCCGGACGAGAACCTGACGCTGATCCCGATCGACGGGGCCGAGGTCTATACCTACGCGCATGTCGTGGTGATGAAGCAGCGCGAGAACGGCCGGATCATCAAGGCCTTTATCGATGTGGTTCACCGCACGCGCGAGGCTTTTGATGCCGACATGCGCAGATCATGATGTGGGGGATCTCCGCGATTGAGGCATTTCAGGCAGGAGCGTCCTCAGCGAAATTGCCCTGCCGCCGCACACGGGCGCCGGCAGGGCACTGACGAGTTCCCGTTGCTCAGGGGATGACCGGAGCGCGATAGGTGAAGGTGTGCATCAGGGCCACCGCGAGCAGCATCACCACCGGGAAGTGGATGAAGAACTGCATCGAGGTGTAGCCGATCAGGTCCTTCGACTTCAGCTTGAGCACGCCGAGCAGCGGCAGCATCCAGAACGGGTTGATGAAGTTCGGCAGGGTCTCGGCGATGTTGTAGACCATCACGGTCCAGCCGAGATGTGCACCGATCTCGTTGGCGGCCTTCATGATGTAGGGCGCCTCGATGATCCATTTGCCGCCGGCTGACGGGATGAAGAAGCCGAGTACCGCCGAATAAATCCCGACGATGAAGGAGAACACGCTGGTGTCGCTGGCGAGGCTGACGAACCAGTGCGCGATCGTGTCGGAGAGCGAGGCGCCCTCGGTCTTCACCCGCGTCAGCATATAGGCGATGCCGCCATAGAACGGAAACTGCAGCAGCACGCCGGCAACGCTCGGCATCGCCTGCGAGAAGCTGACCAGGAAGCTGCGCGGCCGCCAGTGCAGCAGCGCGCCGACGAGCAGGAAGACGAAATTATAGGTGTTGAGGCCCGACATGGTGATCAGCGGGTTGCCCGACTTGAAAGTCTCGTAGAACCAGCCGGCTGCCAGCACGACGATCAGGATCGTCAGGAGTGGGCTGAATTCGAGATAGTCGCCCGGCCGGGTCGGCTTCTGCTCGACCTTGGCGTCGAC
Source organism: Allobosea sp. Tri-44 (assembly GCF_004123845.1). GTDB lineage: Bacteria > Pseudomonadota > Alphaproteobacteria > Rhizobiales > Beijerinckiaceae > Allobosea. The sequence goes on from NZ_NBDP01000003.1 coordinate 664,766, forward strand.
GAGATCGACACCGAGGTCTGCTGCGGTCTTGGCCGCGGCATCGGACGGGGTCGTGTAGTAGCAGATCGCCGCCGAAAGCAGCGTGCCGACCACGATCACCAGGAGGTTCTGCCAGGTCAGGATCGTCTCGTAGAAGCTGATCACGCCGGTGATCGGCATCAGCGAGGGCGGGATGCTTGCCGGGTTCGCCTGCAGTTGTGCCGCCGAGGAGCTGATGCCGAGGGTGAAGCCGAAGCCGAGCCCGAGGTAACCGGCCGCGCCCGCCGCACGATAGTCGAGGCGGATGTCCTTGCGCCGCGCGATCTCGCGCACGAGCAGGCCCGAGAAGATCAGGCTGACGCCCCAGTTCACCAGCGAGAGCAGGATGCTGACCACGCCGACGAAGACGACGGCGCCGCGGCCGCTGGTCGGCAGCGCGGCAGCCCGCCGCATCAGCGCCGCGACTGGCGGCGAGAGCGCGACGATGTAGCCGCCGATGGCGACGAGGGCCATCTGCATGGTGAAGGGGATGATGCTCCAGAAGCCTTCGCCGAAGGCGGCGCTGACGGCAACGGGCGAGCTGCCATGCACGATCGCGGCGAGCGCCACCGCGACCGTCGCCAGCAGCACGAAGATATAGGCGTCCGGAAACCAGCGCTCGGAAAAAGCCACCATGGTCTGCGACAGGCGCACGAGCACGCCTTCGCGCGACGGCTCCGCCGCCCGGTCATTCAAGGTCGTATCTGTCATTATCCCCTCACAGTGGCGGTTTTCCGCCGTTGGCTTGCATCAGGCATCGAGAACGAGGTCGCTGAGCGGCACCGCGCAACAGGTCAGGCAGCTGTCGGGGGCGCCGTCATAGGGCGAGAGATGGCTGGCCGAGCCAGAGACGACGCGCAGGCAGCAGCTCTCGCATTGGCCGCTGCGGCAGCCGCTGGGCAGCGACAGTCCGGCCGCCTCCGCCGCGTCGAGCAGGCTGCCCGCTTGCACCGACCAGTCGAAGGAGCGGCCGCTGCGCTCCAGGACGATGCGGCGCGGCGCCAGATTGGCCGGAATCTCAAGCTGCGAGACGAAGACCTCGCTGAAGACATCGAAGCCGGGCAGGCCGGTGCCGACCAGGGCAGCTTTGGTCTCGGCGACGAAGCTGTCGGGGCCGCAGAGATAGGCAAGGGGCCGGTGGATGCCGGAGGCGAGGCCGAGCGCCGTGACATCGGGCCGGCCGGCATGGTCGTAGTCGCGGCCCGTCCGATCTGCGGCCTGCGGCTGGGTGAAGGCCCGAACGACCCTCAGCTCCGGGATTTTGCCGGCGATCCTGCCCAGCCAGTCGCCGAAGGGCTGCTCGGCCCCGTTGCGGCAGATGTAGACTAGCTCGACCAAGGGCGGGCGCTGCTCCGGCAGGGTCCGCGCCAAGGCGTCGAGATAGCCGACGAACGGCGTGATGCCGACACCCGCGGCGATCAGGATCACTGGACGGTTGCCGGTCAGCGGCGGCGTGAACACGCCTGCCGGAGGCTGCAGCGTGACGATGCTTCCCGGCGCGAGGTCATGCAGCCGCGTCGACATCCGGCCCGGCGGCGCGCCCTCACCACCGGGGCCGATCCGGCGCACCGCGATCTCGAATTCGGTCGGATTGTCGTTGGCGCCGGTCAGCGAGTAGCTACGCGAGAGCTTCGTCTCCGGCTCCGTCACCTGGACATGCTGGCCAGGCAGAAAGCCGGGCAGGGGCCCGCCATCCACCGGAGCAAGGCCGAAGGCGAGGACATCGCTCGCTTCGTGCCGGCGCGCGCTCACCTGGAAGGTACGCTCCCCCGTCCACCAGCCGCGCGAGGCGGCCTCGTCGCGGACGACCTCACAGGCTACCGCCCGCAGCGGCACCGAGCCGCTGATCGGGTCGCGGTCGCGATCGGAGAGGGCCGCATTGATGTTGTTCGTCCTCGGGCCCGCTACGGCGGCGGCGGGGCGTCCGAGCGGCGTGCAGGCCTGCCACCAGCCGAATTCGGCGATCACGGTGCCTTTCGGTAGCGTCGGCTCCAGCCGGGCCCGCAATCTCGCCTCGCCGTCGCGCGTGCGCACGATCACCCAGTCGCCGGCGACGATGCCGCGCGCTTCCGCATCAGCCAGGCTGAGCTCGACGGAGGGGTCTGGCGCCTTGCGCCGGAGCGAGGCGACATGGCGGTGCGACGAGTGGACGAACCAGCCGGATTTTGCGGTCGAGAGCAGCAGCGGCAGTGCCGCCGGACGGCCCGCGGCGCTCGCCGGCTCGACATGGCGGGGCAGGGCAGGGTGCCCGAGCGAGAGCAACTGCTCGGAATAGATCTCGATCCGGCGGCTCGCCGTCGGGAAGCCGGCGACGCCGCCCTCCGCCCGGGGGACGGCGAATTTGCGCTCGGGGTTCGGCTGCGGCAGGCGGATGCCGCCCGGCGCGGCCCGCAATTGCGCGACGCTGAGCCCGAGCGGTTCGAGCTGATGTTTCCAGCCGGCCTCGATCGAGCCGCCGAAGAAGGCATCGGCATGGCCGAGCCGGCAAGCGAGATCGAAGGCGATGTCGTAATCGGCGCGGACGTCGCCGCGCGGCGCCACCATGGCCTGGCGCAGTTGGATATGCTCGACCGCTTCCTGCGTGATCTCGAAGCCGAGTCTCAGCGCCTCGCGCTCCCAGGGCATGCTGGCCGGCAGGACGATGTCGGCCTGCTCGGCGGTCGGGTTCATGAACATGTCGACATGGACATGGAAGTCGAGGGCCTGCAGCGCCGCCTGGTTGCGTGCTGAATCGCCCTGCGACACCACGAAATTGGTGCCGAAACTTATCAGCGCGCGAACGCGATAAGGCTCGCCTTCGAGAACCGACCGGCAGAAGTCCCGGGCGGTGATCCAGCCCTTGGACGGCGGACCCAACGGCAGGTCGGTGAGGCCGAGCGCCTTGCGGCGCTGCGCTTCCGGCAGCAGGGCATAATCGTTCACGGCGCGGGCAGGGGGTGCGCTCGTCCAGATGTTGCCGCCGACGCGATCGCTTGCACCGGTCAGCGCATAGAGCGTGCCGATGGCACGCTCTATCATCGTCGCGTTGGAATGCTGGCCGACGCCGGTCCAGGAATGATAGGCGAGCCGGGGCGAGCCCTCGAACAGCGCGTAGAAGCGCGCGAGATCGGCTGTCGCCAACCCCGTGATCCCCGCGACATGGTCTGGCGTAAAGGCGGCGGCCTCGCGTGCCAGCAGACGCATCACCGTGGCGCAGGCGATCGTCCGGCCATCCGCGCCGTGCAGCTCAGCCTCGCCGTCGAGGACGATGTCCTGCGGTCGTTCCAGCGCTTCGCGCGTGTCATAGGCCTGCGCCGAACCATCCGGCCGCAGCAGCACGAAGACCTCAGTCGCGCCGTCCAGCCAGAGGTCTCGCGCCCGGAGCAGGCGCCCGGTCGCCAGATCGACCAGCATCGGTGCATTCGTCCATTGCCGGACGAAGGCGTCGTCATAGCTGCGGTTTTCCAGGAGATGGCGGATGGCGCCCATGGCGAGCGCCCCGTCCGCACCGGGGCGGATGCCGAGCCAGAGATCGGCGCTCTCGCCGGCGCCGCCGCGCTTGGGATCGATCACCGCGACGGTTGCGCCGCGCTTGCGGGCCTCGGCGATGCGGGTCGCCTGCGCCAGCCAGGTCCGCGTCGGATTGTGGCCCCAGAGCACAATGGCGTCTGCGTTGTCGTAGTCGGCGGCGCCGATGCCGCGGCCATAGGTCAGGGCCTGGGCGAAATCCTTGTGCCAGCCGCAGATCTCGACCGCATAGATCAGGTTGGGACTGCCGAAGCAGCGGATGAAGCGCTCGACCCATTCGAAGCTGTCGACCATCGGCGTGCCGCTCGGCGTCGTCACGGCGAAGGCGACCGTCTCGGCCCCGGTTTCGCGCCGGATCGCGCCGAGCCGATCGGCGATCATGTCGAGCGCCTCCGACCATTCGATCTCGACCCATTCCGGCGAATCGGCGGCGCGCAAAGTGGTGCGCTTCAGCGGTTTGGTCAGCCGCAGCGGGCTTTCGACCAGCTCGGGCGCCGCCCGCCCCTTGGCACAGAGCGCTGCTCCGGTGGGATGGGCCGGATTGGGCGAAACCGCCACCAAACGCCCGTCCCGCACGTGATTCAGCGAGCCGCAACGGGAGCGGCACAGGGTGCAATACCCTTCCTTGATCTCGACTGAATGCGTATCGATCATGCAGTAACGTATAGCGCGTGACGCGCTACTACAAGCCTGAGATGCGAGTCGCTATATCCGGTGGAATCTGGGAGAGAGCGCGGGACATGCAGACGCAGGGTGGGGAACGGATGCAGCTGGTCTCGGCAGACGCCAACCTTCGCGAAAAGGTCGTCCATCAGCTGCGGATCGAGATCGTCTCGGGCGAGATGCCGCCCGGCACGGTCTGCTCGGTGCCGTCCCTGGCGCGCACGCTCGGCATCTCGACGACGCCGATCCGCGAGGCTTTGCTCCAGCTCACCTCGGACGGGCTGCTCCAGCCGATGCGCAATCGCGGCTTCCGGGTCGTCGATCCCTCGCTTGATGAATTGCGCGGAATCTTCGAGGTGCGCACCCAGCTCGAGGCCTCGGCCTTCCGCAAGCTGGTCAGGGCGGGAGCCGACGACCTCTCGGAGCTCCAGGTACTGGCCGATGCCATTGCCCAGTCGGTCGATACCGGGGACGTGCCGCGATATCTCGCCGCCGACCGGGCGTTCCACGCAGAATTATTGGCGCTCGCCGGCAACGAGGTGCTGACTGATATCGTCCTGCGCCTGCGCGACAGGATGCGGCTTTACGGAATCCGCTCGCCGCACGGCCTCGCCCGGCAGAAATCGTCAGTGCCGGAGCATTATCGCATCATCGACGTCATCAAACAGGGTCTCGAAGACGAGGCCGAAGCGTTGATGACCGGCCATATCATGGCCTGGGAGCCGATCTTCACTGAGGCCATTGCTCTGAGAAGTGCCCGGCCCGCCTAGCTCGCGCCAGTCTCTCGGCGGCTCAAGACTACCCGGTCGACGAAGACCGGGCAGGGTGCAGGCAAACGGGCCAAACACCACCGCCAGGCTGCGGGCCTGGTTCGCCGGCGTTACGCCGAGCGCCGTCGGCGACTATTCGCTCGCGGTCGTTTCCAGCATGCGGATTAGCGCCAAAGCCCCGCCTGCTGCTGATCCCGGCCTGGATCCTCTATCCCGGCATCCTCGCTCTGTCCTATGCCGGCGTCTATGCCGTCTCCAATTCGGCCTTCGAGCTCATCAGTACCACCGCAATCGGCATACTGGCCTATGGCCTGCGCAAGGTCGGCATTCCGCTGATCCCGGTGCTCCTGGCCTTCGTGCTCGCCCGCCTGCTCGAGGACAATTTTCGCCGCGCCCTGTCGCTTTCGGATGGCGGGTACGAGATCCTGTTCTCGACCCTGACCAGCATCATCCTCTGTGTTCTGGCGCTCCTCGCCATAGCTTGGCCGCTCATCGGGCAATTGCAGCGAAGCCGCCCTCCGGCTCAGAGCGAAATCTGAGCGCCATCCTCGCGGTTCACGTCCAACCTGACGTCGCTGAGGCTGCAAACCTTGGGAAGACAGGCGAGAGTCGCCACCCCGTCATGTCGGGGGGAGGCGCTCAGGCGGTCGCGGCGATCACGGCCTCCACATCCGTCACCACGCAGACATTCTGCATGGCGTAGTTGACCGAGGCCGTGTGCCATTCGGCGTTCATCGTCGAGCAGGCATCCTCCGGCACCACCATGAAATAGCCCTTGTCGGCGCCGGTGCGGGCGGTGTGCTCGATCGACATGTTGGTCCAGGCGCCGGTGACGATGACGATGTCGCGGCCGAGCGCCTTGAGCACGGTCTCCAGCCGCGTGCCCTCCCAGGCGCTCATACGCTGCTTCTCGACGATGTGGTCGCCGCCCTGCGCCTCGAGGCCCGGCACGGGCGCTGCGCCCCAGCTGCCGCGCACCAGTGCCTTGGCGTCGGCGAGACCTTCAAACAGCGGCGCGTTCATGGTGACGCCGGGCGTGCCGGCCTCGACGATGAACCAGACATGGATCACTGGAATGCCGCGCGCTCGCGCCGCCTGCGCCAGGCGGGTGCCATTGGCGATCGCGTTCTGCTGCTTGCAATGGCCGGGCGATCCCGATTCGGCGAAGGCGCCGCCATCCATGACGACGTCGTTCTGCATGTCCTGGATGATCAGGGCGCAGCGCGACGGATCGAGCCGGTAGCCGGAAGCGGCCTTCTTCGTGCCGTTTGCCGAGACGGAGGCAGCGGGGCTGGCGTCGCCGAGCGGCCGCTCCGCCGTGGCGCTGCGGCCCGGTTGCTGGGCGGCCGCCTTCATATAGGGCTCGAGGCGCGGCCCGATCTTGGTCTCGACCGCGTAGAGCGAATGGCTCGCGGTGAGGAAAAGCGTGCGCCAGTCCGGCCCGCCCCAGGTGAGATTGCCGACGAGTTCCGGCACACGCAGCTTGCCGATCAGTTCGCCCTTGATCGAATAGACGAAGACGCCGCCGGGGCCAGCGACCCAGATATTGCCCTGAGCATCGCATTTCATCCCGTCGGGGACGCCGGGCTCGGGCCCAACGATGCCCGAGGCGAATATGCGGCCGGGGCCGAGCCGGCCATCCGGCTTGATCTCGAAGACGCGGATATTGTGCTGGACGGTGTCGTTGACGAAGAGCCGGTCCTCGCTCGGGCAGAAGCAGAGCCCGTTCGGCTGGTCGAAGAGATAGCGGTCGACCAGGAGCTGTGGCGCTCCTCCGTCCGGGGGAATGCGGTAGACCCCTTGAAAACCGAGCTGGCGCGGCCGCTCGACGCCGAAGACCGGCATGCGGCCATACCAGGGGTCGGAGAAATAGATCGCCCCATCCGACTTCACGACCACGTCGTTCGGACTGTTGAGTTCCATGCCCTCGAAATGCGAGGCGATGACCTCGCGCTGTCCATCCGGCCGCTCGCGCACCAGCGACGAGGTCGCGTGCTCGCAGACGATCAGATTGAGCGCGGCATCATAGGTCATGCCGTTGCATTTGTTCGCCGGTCGCCTGACCTCGCGCACGCCGTTCCTGTCCCAGCGGCGGCGCACATCGCCCGGCATGTCCGAGAACAGCAGATGCTGCTCGCTAGGGTGCCAGATCGGGCCCTCGCAGAACTCGAAGCCGGTGCCGAGCTGGCGCACCGGCGCCCAGAGGTCGATCAGATCGGCGAAACCGGGCTGGACGGCGAGATGCGTGGTCATAGTGCTGGCCCCCTTCAGGCCGCGAACCAGTTGCGCGCCGGCAGCGACTGCACCACCGGCCCCGGCACCGCCATGTCCATCCGGCCGACGACCTGGCCATGGGCGATCTTGGCCGGCTTGTCGTGCACCGGCAGCAGGAACGCACCGGCCGAGAGCAGCTTCTTGATCGCCGCCTTCTCCTCGCGCTTGGAGACGCCGTGATTGCCGGTGGTGCGCGGCTCGTTGGCGTGCAACTCGTGGAAGGGCGCGACGATCTGGTCGTTGAAGTCGTAGATCACGTCGCCGCAGATGATGGCGCGGCCTTCGTTCGTATCGACATGGACGTTCATCGAGCCTTCGGTATGGGCGCCAGCGGCTTCGAGATAGCAGCCGGGGAAGAGCTCGATCATTCCCGACAGTTCGAGATCCTCGAAGCGCAGCGCATCGCGCGTGTGCAGCCGGTCGATCAGGTGCTTGATGTCGGGCGCCGGATATTGCGGGTGCATCAGCCCGGAGACGGAGTATTCGAGCTCGCGCCGATTGACGAGCACCGTGGTGTTCATCGGGAAGAGCTCGTCCTTCCCGGCATGGTCGATATGGAGATGGGTGTGCATGACATAGCGCACATCGCCCATCCGCACGCCGTGCCGGGCGAGCTGGTTCTCGATCATGTTCTCGTGGAACTGGAGGCCGCGCATGCCGAGGCTCTCCATGATCTGGTTGTGGCGGTAGCCGGTATCGACCACCACCGGCCAGGGACCGCCGAGGATCAGGAAGCCATAGGTCGGCACGCGGCGGGTGCGGCCGCAATCGCGGCCGAGCACGAGGAAGCTCGATTCCAGCTCGATATCGCCATAGTCGAGGATCTTGATTTCGAGCGCCATGGACATGCCTCCCCTTGATTATTGGCCGAGGCGGTAGATCCGCCTCGCGGTCTCGTTGAACACCGCCGCCTGTGCAGCCTCGGGCACGGCAGCTCGATGCGCTGCGATCAGCTCGGCATAGCTCGTCCAGAGCTTCTCGATCGGAAAGTTCGAGCCGAACAGGCAGCGCTCAGGACCGAACAGGCCAAGCGTCTCGCCGATGATGAAGGCGATCGTCTCGGGATCGTTCTGGCGCAGGAAGGTGCCGAGGCCTGAGAGCTTGCTGACGATGTTGGGCTGGGCTGCCAAAAGCGTCATGCCCGCGCGCCAGGCGGCGATACCCTCCGGCGAAACATCCTCCAGCATGCCGGCGTGCTGGAGCACGAAAGTCACGCCCGGGCAGGCGGCGGCGAGCTCGGCTGCGCCCGCCATTTGGCCGGCGAAGACCTGGAGATCGAAGCTAAAGCGGTAATCGGCGAGCCGGCCGACATTGGCGATCAATCGCGGATCGCGTGCGAGATCCGGCCCGCTGGCAAAGCGGTAGAGCGCGTTCTCGTGCCAGTGCAATTGCATGCGCACGCCGCGCACCCGGGCGTTGCGCGCAAACTGGTCAAGCTGCGGGCGGACATCGCCGGCGAGCATGTCGGCATAGGCGACGATGGCGATCGGGAAACCTGATTCCTCCGAGGCCTGCGAGACGTAGGCGACCTCATCGAGATAACGGTCCGTGGCCCAGTTGGCCTGGACATAGACGGCTTCAGTCACGCCCGCCGGGCGGCAATCGCCGAGATATTCCGTAACCGGATAATCGCGCCGGATCGGCTCATAGGGCCCGAAGATGCGCGGCTGCATCGGCCCGAGCAGCCAGGGCAGGTCGGCCTGCCGCCAGATGTGGAAATGGGAGTCGACGATGCCGGTCATGCCGCTTGCGTGCCTCCGAGCGAAAGGATGTGCCGGCAGATCCGCGCCGTGCTGCCGCCATCCGAAAGGCTGGCGAGGCGCGGCGCGATCAGCCTGAGCGCCTCGGTCTCGGGCCGGTAGCCGGGATCGGCCGCCAATGGTGTCAGCCAGTCGATCCGATGGGCGCGCTGGGCGAGCCGGGCGACGGCACTGACCAGGGCCGATGGATCGCCGCGTTCGAGACCGTCCGAAAGCACGATGACGATGGCGCCGCGGGCGTAGGAGGCGAAGCGGGGTACAGAGAGGAAGGCCTGCAGCGCGTCGCCGATGCGCGTGCCGCCGTCCCAGTCGGCGACGAGCCCGGAGGCTTCGGCCAGCGCCTGCTCGCGCCGCTTGCGCCGCAGCGCCCGCGTGACGCGGGTCAGCCTTGTGCCGAAGGTGAAGACCTCGACCCGCTGCGTCGCCTGCACGATGGTGTGCGCGAGCGCGAGATTGGCGTCGCTGCGCTGCTTCATCGAGCCGGAGACGTCGATCATGAGCAGGATCGGCCGGGGCCGCGTCACGCGCCGGAGCCGCTTGAGACTCATCACCTCGCCGTCGTGGCGGATCGCATCCTTGAGGCTGCGGGCGAGATCGACGACGGGGCCGCGTCGCGCGGTCCGATGACGATAGCCACGGCGGCGGGGCAGCGCGGCCGGCAATGCCCGGCTGAAACGGCGCAAGGTCTCGCTCTCGTCGAGGGTCGCTAGTCGGCGCACCGACAAGGCCTCGGCGCCGGTCGCAACCTGGCCCGTCTCGTTGGCCTCGTCGGCGATCAGGATTTCGCGCGAGCCGGAATCCTCCTGGACCGAAATGTCCTCGTCCGGCGCGAAGTCGTCATCGCCGGGCTCGGCGAGGGCGCCGCCGAGGAAATGCATGTCGAACAGCGCATCGAAGCGTTCGCGCTGCTCGGGATGGGGTGCGAGCGTGGCGGTGGCAGCCTTATGGATATCAGCGATGCTGCGCGGGCCGAGCAGTTCGATCGCCATCAGGAAGCTGGTGGTCTGCTCGGGCGCGGCAGCGATACCGTGCTCGCGCAGCAGCGCAGGGAAGGCGACGAAGAGCCGGGCAGCGGCGGGCAGGGGCGCAATCATGCCGCCAGCCCCGGAATGAATAGCGGCAGGCGCGGCCGCAAATGGGCGAGGTCTTCCTCGTCCTTGATAGCGGCGCCGAGCGAACGGCGGAAGGCCTCCGGCCAGGGCGCGCCGGTCTGCGCCAGCGCCGTCGCGGCCTCGGCCCAGTCGACCGCCTCGGCGACGCCCGGCGGCTTGGCGAGCGGCTCCTGCCGCAGCAGTCCCACAGCCTGGACGACCGCGCGTGCCGTGCTCTCGGCAACGGCGGAGGAGCGCAGCATGATGATCTGCGCCTCCCGCTCGGCTTCCGGATAGGCGATGTAGTGGTAGACGCAGCGGCGCCTGAGCGCTTCGTGCAGCTCGCGGGTGCGGTTCGAGGTCAGGATCACGACCGGTCGTTCGGCGGCGCGCAGCGTGCCACGCTCGGGGATCGAGATCGAAAAATCCGAGAGGAATTCGAGCAGGAAGGCTTCGAATTCATGGTCGGAGCGGTCGATCTCGTCGATCAGCAGCACGGTCGACTCCGGCCGCCGCAGCGTCGCCAGCATCGGCCGTTCGATCAGGAAATCGTCGCGATAGATGTCGAGCTGCTCGCCTTCCCTCGCCTGACGGATGGCGAGCATCTGGCGCGGATAGTTCCACTCGTAGAGTGCGGCGGCGGCGTCGATGCCTTCGAAGCATTGCAGGCGGATGAGCTGGCGGCCGAGAATGCCCGCGAGGGCCTTGGCGGCCTCGGTCTTGCCGACGCCGGGCGCGCCTTCGAGCAGCAGCGGCTTGCCGAGCGCAAGCGAGAGGTAGCCGGCCGTCGCGATGCCGTCATCGGCGAGATACATCGCCGCCTGGAGGGCCTCGGCGAGGTCCTCGGGGCTGGAGATGCCGGCGACGGTCGTCCTCAGGGCCATGCCATCACCGCCAGTTCACCGGGCCGCCACGCCGTGGGCCCGGTTTGACGCCGCCATTGGCCTTGATGCCGCGCAGGATCTTCTCCGGCGTGATCGGGAGTTCATCGACCCGCACGCCGATGGCGTTGTAGACGGCGTTGGCCACCGCCGGCAGCACCGGGTTGGCGCACATCTCGCCCGGGCCCTTGCCGCCGAACGGCCCGTCCGGCGCCGGCCGCTCCAGCACGGTGACGTGATAGGGCGCGATGTCGCCCGGTCCCGGCATCAGGTACTCGTTGAAGTCGCGCGGGCCGTGCTCTGGGCTGGGGTAGTATGGTTCCGGCGTTTCGTAGAGGGCGTGGCTGATCCCCATCCAGGCCCCGCCGACGAGTTGCTGCTCGACCATGCGCGGATTGATGACGCGGCCGAGCTCATAGGCGCTGGTCATCCTGAGCACCTCGACCTCGCCGGTCTCGTCGTCGACGCTGACATCGGCGACGAGGCAGGCATGGGCGAAAGCCGTGTTCGGATTCATCTCGCCGGTCTCGGTATCGACGGCCGAGAGCGGGATCAGGAAGATGCCGCGGCCGGCGATGGTCTTGCCCTGCTTGAACTGCGCCGCCTGAGCCGTCGCCTTGACCGTGATGCTGCGCGAGGGCGCGCCGCGGACATGGATGTTGCCGCGCCCATCGGTGACGAGGTCGGCGGCGTTGACCTCGAGCTCCTCGGCCGCGGCCTCGAGCAATACGCCGCGCGCCTCGCGGGCGGCGACGATGATGGCGTTGCCCATGCGGTGCGTGCCGCGCGAGGCGAAGGAGCCCATGTCATGCGGGCCGGTGTCGCTGTCGGCGGTGTCGACATAGACGTCCTCGACGGGAACGCCGAGCGTTTCGGCCGCAATCTGGCGCGAGACCTGTTTCATGCCCTGGCCGAGATCGATCGCCGAGAGCGCGACGGTGAACTTGCCGTCCGGGTTGGAATGGATCAGCGCCTGGCTCGGATCGCCGCCGAGATTCATGCCGATCGGATAGTTGACCGAGGCCATGCCGCGGCCTTCGTAACGGGCCATCTCAGCGCCTCCTCGTGCCGAAGACCGAAGAGAACCGTACCGCGCCATGCTGTGTCTGCGCCGGTGCAGCCGGCGGCGGGGCAGGGGGAGCGGGCGGCGGCTGGTAGGCGGGCGGGGCCGGATGCGAACCAGCCGGCTGATAGGATGGCGGCGGCGCTGGCTGATAGGCGTGAGGTGGTATCGCGGTCGCCGGCCGCGGCGGCTCGTAGCGCGGCACCTGCGTCGGCGCTGCGCGTCCGTCGCGCGCGCCCTCCATCACCGGCTGCTTGCTTGGCGCGATCCGGGTCGTGCCGGCGGGCAGTACCTGGGTCGCCGGCCCGCTGCGCGTATCGGGCCGGCCGATCTGGCCGCGGGCATCGAGCTGCGTCGCCGGGATCTGCGAGCGCTCGCCGGCGCCGCCGCCGACCAGCGAAGACGCCCGCTTCGCCTGCTCGGATAGCGGCCAGTTCGCCTTCTCGGCCGCGACCTGCACGCATTCGACCAGCGCCGTGTTCTTGGCGGCGCGTCGATGCGGTTTCATGTCGCCGTCGCGATAGGCGTTGAGGATGCGCAGCTCCATCGGGTCCATGTTCGCGGCTTCGGCGAGGCGGTCCATCTGGACCTCGAGCGCGAAGTCGACGGCAGTGACGCCGAAGCCGCGCATGGCGGTGGACGGGCAGCGATTGGTGTAGGCGACGTAGATGTCGGAGGCGACGTTGGGGATCCAGTACGGCCCCGGCACATGCGCCGTGCATTTGATCGCCGCATAGCTCGACAGCCGCGTATAGGCGCCAGCGTCGAAATAGCTGCGGATATGGCGGGCGACGATCCGCCCGTCGCGCATCAGCCCATCCTTGATGTAGATGCGCTCGGCCCCGCGCGGCGAGCCGTAGAGCATCTCCTCCTCGCGATCGAGCACGAAGCGCACCGGCCGGCCGGTCAGCATGGCGCCGAGCACGGCGAGCGGCTCGGTCAGCGAGTCGACCTTGCCGCCGAAGCCGCCACCAACGGTGCCGCCGATGAAATGCAGCTGGTTCGACTCGACATTGACGATCTTGGCGGTGGTGCCCAGCGCGAAGAACAGGCCCTGGGCGCAGGAGTGCACGACGAAGCGGCCGTTCTGCTCGGGTGCTGCGATCGAGCCATTGGTCTCCGTCGGCGCATGCTCGATCGGAGACATCTGGTAGCGATGCTCCATCACGATGTCGGCGCCGGAAAAACCGCGCTCGACATCGCCGAAGCGCAGCTTCTGATGGTCGAAGCGCTCGTGATATTCGAAGTAGTTGCCAGGATAGGTCTCGTTGACCACCGGCGCGCCGGCTTTCAGCGTCTCCTCGACGTCGAACACCGCCGGCAGCGGATCATAGTCGATCCGGACCAGCTTGCAGGCGGCCTGCGCCTGCGCCTCGCTGTCGGCGAGGATCGCCACGACGGGCTCGCCCTTGTAGCAGACCTTGCTCACCGCCAGCGACGGCTCGTCGTCCTTGCCGAAATTGATCAGGCTGAGCAGCGTGTTCTTGTTCACCGGGACATCGGCGCCGCGCAGCACGCGCTTGACGCCGGGCGCGCGCTCGGCGGCCGAGGTATCGATCGCGCGGATGCGGGCATGGTGATGCGGGCTGCGCACCACTTTCAGATGCAGCATGCCGTCGAAGGCGTGGTCGTCGAAGAAGCGGGTGCGCGCCGTGACATGGCCCGGCATGTCCTGGCGCTGTATGCCCTTGCCGACGACGTTCAGATTGTCGTCGCGCTCGTCGGCGAACAGGTCCTTGCGCATCTCGAGCATGGCGGGTTCCTTCTTCAGGCCCGGCGCGCGCCGGGCGCGTCCGCTGCGGCGAGAATGGCGGCGATGATCGGCTCGTAACCGGTGCAGCGGCAGATATTGCCGCTGATCGCCTCGACGACCTCTTCGCGGCTCGGCTGCGGGTTCTTCGCCAGCAGCGCCCGCGCCGCGGTCAGCATGCCCGGCGTGCAGAAGCCGCATTGGGCGGCGAAATGATCCATGAAGGCGTCCTGCAGCGGGTGGAGCTCCGGCCCGTTCGCCATCCCCGAGGTGGTCTCGATCTGGCGGCCCTCGCAGGAGACCGCGAGCGTCAGGCAGGCGAGCTGCGGCTCTCCGTCGACCAGCACGGTGCAGACGCCGCAGGTGCCCTGGCCGCAGCCATATTTCGGGCCGAAATCGCCGAGCCCGCGCCGGAGCGTGTCGAGCAGGTTGCTCGCCGGATCGACGAAGGTGGCACGATCACTGCCATTGAGGCGGAACTGGACCGGGAGCTTGGCCATGGCGCGCCTCCTCAGCGCGGCTCGCCGGCCAGAAGCCGGCCGAGATGGACGGGGAGGATCTCGCGCCGGTACCACTCGCTGGCGATCGCGTCGGTGGCAGGGCGGCAGCCTTCGAGTGCTGCCTGCTTTGCCGCCTGGGTCGCCGCCTGGTCGAGCGGCTTGCCGTCGAGCGCCCGCTCGACGCCGCGGGCGCGGATCGGTGTCGGCGCCATCGCGCCATAGGCCACCCGCGCCTGCGCGACGCGGCCGCCCGAGAGCGGCAGGTATGCCGCGATCGAGAGCACCGAGATGCCCTTCGGCTTGACCCGGCTGATCTTGCGGAAATGGAATTCGGCCGGGTTCTGCGGTCTTGCGAACTGAACCGCGGTGACCAGGCCCTGGCCGCCGCGCTCGCGAGCGCTCAGGAAATCCTCCAGCGATACCGCCCGGCCCGAGCCATAGCCGGATTGCAGCACGACCTGCGCATCGAGCGCCAGCAGCGCCACGGTGAAGTCGCCATAAGGCGTGCCGGCGAAGAGGTTGCCGCCGATCGTCGCCATCGTCCGGACCGCCGGCCCGCCGATGCCGCGTGCAGGCGCATGGAGATAGGCAAGGTCGCGGTTGGCCAGCACCATCGCCATGGTCACGCCGGCGCCGAGCTCGACGCGGGCGCCGCCGGCGCTCATCTGCCGCAAGACCGGATCGGTGACGCGCACCAGCGTGCCCTCGGTCAGCCGGCCCTCATTGACCTCGCGCATCACCAGCGTGCCGCCGCCGATCAGCAGCGCCTGGCGATCGCCGGAGAGGATGCCGGCGGCTTCCGACAGGCTCGCGCAGGTTCTCAGATCGAGCATGTCAAACCTCCTCGCCGACGATCACCGGCAGGCGGCGAACCGCCTCGATGCCGTTGGTGTAGACCTCGTCGCCGACGAGTCTGGCGAGTTCCGCCTCCCGCCCGGGCGGCGTGGTGAAGCGGCTTTCCCAGTGCCAGAAACTGCGATTGCCGTCGGTCACCGGCAGCAGACGGACATGGGCGACATAGTTGAACAGCGGGATCGGCGTATCGAGCAGGCAGTAGCTGAAGGTCATTTCGAGATCGGAGAGCGTCAGCAGCTGCTCGCGCAGCTCGCTGCCGTCGCGCAGAACGAAGCGTCTGATGCAGCCGACGCGGTCGGACGGGTAGGCGCGCTCGATCTCGCTCCGCGCTACGATGGGATGCCACTTGTCGTGCCCGTTGAAGTCGCGCAGGACCGACCAGAGCCGGTCGGCCGGCGTATCGATGATCGTGCTGCGGACGACATGGGGCATGGCTATCCCCCGAATGCGCGCTTGAGGGCGTCGAACCCGCCCTGGAAGACGTTGGTGCCGATGCCGGCGACGAGCTCGGCTTCCTTCTCCGGCGCGCAGTCGAAATCGGCCGACCACTCGATGAAGGTCCGCTCCTGGTCGGTGACCGGTGTCAGCCGGAGTGTCGCGACGTAGTTGGTCAGCGGCATCGGCGAGTCGAGGATCGAATAGGTGCAGAACATGTCGTAGTCGGAGAGGCCGAGGAGCTGCTCGCGCAGCCGGTCGCCGCTGCGCAGCGAGAAGGCGCGAATGCAGCCGACCTTGTCGGCCGGCTCGCCGTTCTCGATCCGGCTCTCGGCGATACGGGGGTGCCAGTTCGGCAGGCCGTTGAAGTCGCGCACCCGGGCCCAGACCTTGACGGCGGGAGCGGCGATGACGCTGGAAACGTAGACGCGGGCCATCGGTCAGCGCCTCACGACTTCTTGCCGGAGCCGGGGCGGCCGCCGCCTTCGGGGGCAGGTTCACCGCCACCGTCCTTCGGCTTGGCCGGCTGCGCTTCCTTGGCGACGCGCTGCATGTCCGAGGCCTCGCGCATCAGCCCGCCCATCTTGGCGAGATTGCCGCCCTCGATGCCGATCTCCTTCAGCACCTGGTCGATCATCGGCGCCTGGACGCGGTAGCGCAGCGCCGACTCGATGACCTCGTCGGTGGGCGAGCGCGCCGTTCCGCCGGCGCCGCTGCCGCTGGCCGCGCCGGCGAGCCCGTCGACATGGAGGATGCGGATACCCTCGATCTTCTCCAACGGCTTGACGCTCTCGCGCACGATGCCCTCGATCTTGTCGAGCAGGCGGCGCCGGAACAGCCCGTAGCGGGCGCCATCGCTGAGCACGTTCTCGGCCTCGTAGAGCAGCTTCTGCGCCTCGGCATCGACCGCGCGGCGCACCTTCTCGGCCTCGGACGCGATGCGGGATTCTTCGGCGGCCTTCTCGGCGAGCAGGATCTCGACGGTCTTGCGCCGCTGCGCGCTCTCGCTTTCGCGGACGGTCTTGACCTTCTCCTCGGCTTCGACCGCCTTGGCGCGGGCGATCTCGGCACTGACCTGCGCCGCCGATTCCTCCAGCGACTTGGCGTAGAGCGCGATCGCCTTGTCCATGGCGGCCGCCTCGACCTCGCGTTCGCGCCCGATCTCGAGCTTGCGCAGCTCGCGCTGGCGGCCGATACGGGCCTCGTCGAGACCGCGATCGGAGGAGATGCGCGCGCGCTCGACCTCCTCGTTCGAGACGATCTGAGCCTCCTGCAGCGCCTGGTTGCGCGCGATCTCCAGCTGCTCCAGCGCGCGGCGGCGCTCGATCCGCACAGCTTCCAGCGCCTGCTCGCGGGCGATGTCGACGGTCTCGACCTGCTGGCGCGCGGTGATCTCGGCCTGGCGCAGCGTCTTGTCGGCGTCGGCGCGCTCGACCTTCTTGTTGGCGAGCACGATCGCGCGCTCTTCCTCGGCGACCTCGACCGCCTTCTTCTGGGCGATCTGCAGCATCTCGCGGGTCTTGCTCGAATTGATCCGCTCTTCGTCGAGACCGAGCTCGGTTGCGATCCGCTGGCGTTCGACCGCGTCGCGGCGCTTCAGCTCGGCGGTGTCGAGCTCGGCATTGCGCTTGATCTCGAGCCCCTTGGTCGCGAGCTCGGCGGCGATGCGCCCGGCCGCGACGGCCTTCTCCTGGCCGATGCGGGCGGCTTCGGTCGCTTCGCGGGCAGAGATTTCGGCGGTATCGATCGCTTCGGTGCGCCCGATCTCGAGCAGGCTCTTGCGCTGGTCGAGGGCGATCCGGTCGGCCGTGATCGCGTCCTCCTGGGCAATTCTTGCCTTCTCGACCGCTTCCCGCGCGCTGATCTCAGCCTCGTCCAGCGCTCGGTTGCGGGCGATCTGGAGGGCGCGCACGCGTTCCTCCTGGCCGATGCGGGAGGTTTCGACAGCCTCGCGCGCCGCGATGTCTTCCTGGTCGAGCGTGCGGGTGCGCTCGATCTCGCGGTTGCGGATCTCCTGCTCGCGGATGATGCGCTCGGCACTCACCGCGGTTTCCTGCAGGATGCGCGCCTTCTCGGTCGACTCGCGCGCTTCGATCTCGGCTGCTTCCAGCACCCTGGTGCGCTCGATCTCCTGCTGCCTGATCTCGCGTTCGGAGGCGATGCGGGCGGCGTTGATCGTCTGCTCGTTGGCGATGCGCGCCTTCTCGACATGCTCGCGCGCGGCGATCTCGGCCTCCTCGACGGCTTGCGTCCGGGCGATCTCCTGCTGGCGGATATCCCTTTCCGAAGCGATGCGCGCTTCGCTGATCCCGCGCTCATTGGCGATGCGTGATTTCTCGATCTCTTCGCGCGAGGTGATCTGGGCCTGTTCGGCCTCGGTATCGCGGATGGCGCGCTCGCGGGCGACCTCGGTGCGCTGCATGGCGCGCTTGATCTCGATCTCGCGCTGCTGATCGAGACGCGCCGTCTCGCTCTCGCGCTCAATGTCGAGTGCCTGGCGCTCGGCTTCGAGATTGCGGGTGCGGATGCGGATCATCGAGTCCTGCTCGATATCGTTGCGCAGCTTCCGCTTGTCCTCGATCTCCTCGATGATCCGCGTCAGACCGGCTGCGTCGAAGCGGTTGGACGGGTTGAAATACTGCAGGTCGGTCTGGTCGAGGTCGGTGAGCGCGACCGATTCCAGCACGAGCCCGTTCTGGTCGAGCGCCTCGGCGGCGGCATCCTTGACGCGCTGGACGTAAGTGCCGCGCTGCTCGTGCATCTCCTCCATCGTCATCTCGGAGGCGACGGTGCGCAGCGCCGAGATGAACTTGCCGGAGAGCAGCGCATGGAGCTGGTCCGGCTGCAGGGTGCGTCGGCCGAGCGTCGCGGCGGCGACGGAGACCGATTCCCGCTCCGGCTTCACCCGGACATAGAACTCGGCGTCGATGTCGACGCGCATCCGGTCGCGGGTGATCAGCGCATCGTTGCTCGCCCGCGTCACCGCGAGCTGCAGCACGTTCATGTTGACCGGCGTGACGTCGTGGATGATCGGCAGCACGAAGGCGCCGCCATTGATGACGACCTTTTCGCCGAACAGGCCGGTGCGGACGAAGGAGACCTCCTTCGAGGACCGGCGGTAGAGCCAGTTCACCAGATAGACGACGATGGCGATGATGATCACCGCCACGATCAGCCAGAGGATCAGCGATCCGATCAGCTGCCCCGTCATGTCATCATCCTCCCGCCCGAATCCGGGTCATTTCGTCTTGCCGGGCTTGCGTGCCGGCTTGCTGGTTTTGGCTGCGCGGCCGATCTGCTTGAAGGCGCGGGTCTGGTCGCGGATCGCGACCTCGACCGGCAGGCGCTCCATCGAGGACGCGCCGTAGAAGCCATGGCAGTTGACCGTGTTCTTCATGATGAAGTCGGCATCGGCCGGCTCCGCGACCGGCCCGCCATGGACGAGGATGATCGCATCCTTCTTGACGGCGAGCGCAGCCTTCGCCCAGCGCTCGACCAGCGCCGGGCAATCCTTGAGCTTGAGCGCCGTTTCGGCGCCGATCGAGCCGCCGGTGGTGAGGCCGAGATGGCAGACGATGATGTCGGCGCCGGCCTTCGCCATCGCCCGGGCATCGTCCTCGCAGAAGACGTAAGGTGTGGTCAGCAGGCCCTTGGCATTGGCGAGGGCGATCATTTCGACCTCCAGCCCATAGCCCATGCCGGTCTCTTCGAGATTGGCGCGGAAGGTGCCGTCGATCAGCCCGACGGTCGGGAAGTTCTGCACGCCGGCAAAGCCGATGCGCTGGACCTCGTCGAGGAAGGTGTCCATGCGCCGGAACGGATCGGTGCCGCAGACGCCGGCGATCACCGGCGTCGTCTTCACGACCGGCAGCACCTCGGCCGCCATTTCCATCACGATGGCGTTGGCGTCGCCATAGGGCATCAGCCCGGAGAGCGAGCCGCGGCCGGCCATGCGGTAGCGGCCGGAATTGTAGATCACGATCAGATCGATGCCGCCCAGCTCTTCGCACTTGGCGGACAGGCCCGTGCCGGCGCCGCCGCCGACGATCGGCTCTCCCCTGGCGATCATCGCCCGGAAGCGCTTGAGCAGGGCCTTCTTGTCGAAGCTCGTCATGACCGCCCCGTACGAACTGGCGACGGAACCGCACCGTCTTTCCGGGGCATCGCGCAGCGATGAGCCCGGAACCCATCAACACCGATCATTCCAAGTTGGGCTCGCGGCATCGTCCGGCCCTTTCCTGCGAAACCTGCGGATATGGGTTCCGGGCTCAGGCCTGCGGCCTGCCCCGGAATGACGGCTGAGGTTCCGAAGGGAACTGTCATGACCTGCCTCCGCCGGCCCGCTCGCGCCGCCGGCCGGCGTGCAGCGCGCGGAACTGCTGCACCAAAGCGGCGGCGAAGGCGGGATCGTTGATGTGGAGCGGCAGGCGGATCAGCTGCCGGCCGGGGCCGGTGCGCACCGTCTGCTCCAGCGCCTGGAACAGCGCCGCATCGGCTGCCGGGTCGTGGAAGGCCTGTCCGGGCGCATCCAAAGCGGAGACGCCGAGCTCGGGGAGCAGGAAGCGGACCGGCCCTTCCATCTGGTTCAATCGCTCGCCGATCCAGCGGCCCAAGCGGGCATTCTCCTCCGCAGTGGTCCGCATCAGGGTGATCTGCGGGTTGTGCGGGTAGAGCAGGCGGCCGCGATAGCGCTCGGGCACGCTCTCGGGCGCGGCGAAGTTCACCATGTCGAGCGCGCCGACCGAGCCGACATAGGGAATGCGGGTGCGGATGATGGCGCCGAAGCGATCCTCCGTCGCCGGCAAAATGCCGCCCATCAGCATATCGCAGACCTCGGTGGTCGAGACGTCGATCACCGCGCCGACGAGCTCGGAATCGACCAGTTTTTCCATGGAACGGCCGCCGGTGCCGGTGGCGTGGAAGACGAGCGGCTCCCATTCGTCGGCGAGCAGTTTCGCGACCTGCTGCACGCAGGGCGTGGTGACGCCGAACATGGTGAGACCGACCAGTGGCTTCTCGGGCTCGCGGCGGCGCGGCGCCTCGGGCTTCAGTTCGGCGAGGCGGGCCTTCGCCATGGCGGCGATGGCATGCGCGCCATTGCCGAGCACGAGGCGCGAGACGCGGTTGACGCCCTGCACATCGGTGACGGCGTGCAGCATCGCGATATCGGTCGCGCCGACATAGGCGCGGACGTCGCCGGAGGCCATGGTCGAGATCATCAGCTTGGGCAGGCCGACCGGCAGTGCCTGCATCGCCGGCGTTACCATCGCGGTCGCACCCGAGCCGCCTGCCGAGATGATGCCGAGCAGGCCCCGCTGGCGCGGCAACCAGGCCTTGAATGCCTCGGTCATCGCAGCC
The DNA here is from genome assembly GCF_004123845.1 of Allobosea sp. Tri-44. Lineage (GTDB taxonomy): Bacteria > Pseudomonadota > Alphaproteobacteria > Rhizobiales > Beijerinckiaceae > Allobosea. The sequence goes on from NZ_NBDP01000003.1 coordinate 685,691, forward strand.
ACCGCCGTGCCGCGATCGCCCGAGGAGATGCCGGCCGAGCCCTTCGGCGAGGCGAGGGCTATCTCCTGCGGGGTGACATCGCCGCCGGCGCTGCGGCCGGATGTCGACAGGTCGACGAGGCGGGTGCGCAGGCCCTCGGACCGGATCACGTCGCGGATGAAGCGCAGTTCCTCGCCCTTGGTGTCGAGCGTGCCGGCGATGACGACGTAAGGCTCGCTGCTCGCCGCAGCCGCGAGCGGCCGGACCCCACCGATCGGTTGGCCATCGCGCGTCGCCAGCGTCGGGCGCGAGATGGTGCGGGCCTGAGCCTCGATCCGGGCGGCCGGCACGGCTTGCGACCAGCGGTTCGGGATGACCGGGTTCGAGACATAGACGCGGATCGGCCCGGTCGGGGCGGGGGAGGCGGCCTGTCCGGCCGCGCCGGGACCTGCTATCTCCGGCACCGCATCGGTCTCGTCATGGCCATGGCGGCCGACGCCGAGCAGGCGCTGCTGCAATTCGCGGTCACCGGCCAGCGTGGCCGAGGCGATGATGCGGTTGATCCGGCCGTTGACCATGATTGCGACGGGATCGGACATCTGCGTGGCAACGCCGATGTTCTGCTCGATCACCAGGATTGCGACATCGCCCTGATCGGCGAGCCGGACCAGCATCTCCTCGACATGGGCGACGATGACCGGGGCGAGCCCCTCGGTCGGCTCGTCCATGACCAGCAGGCGCGGATTGAGCAGCAGCGCCCGGCTGATCGCCAGCATCTGCTGCTCGCCACCGGAGAGCTGGGCGCCGCCATTGTTGCGGCGCTCGGCGAGGCGCGGAAAGACTTCGTAGATGCGCTCCGGCGTCCAGGACCCGCGCTTGCCGCGCTGCATCAGCCGCAAATGCTCGTCGACCGTCAGCGAGCGCCAGAGCCGGCGGCCTTGCGGCACATAGCCGATGCCGAGCCGCGCCACCTCGGCCGGCGAGCGCCCGGCGATCTCCTCGCCGAAGAAGCGGATCGAGCCGGACGCGATCGGCACCAGCCCCATGATCGCCTTGCACATGGTCGTCTTGCCCATGCCGTTGCGACCGACGACTGAGAGGACGCCGTGCTGCAGCGTGAGATCGACGCCCTGGACGGCATGCGAGCGGCCATAGAAGACGTTGAGGCCCGCGATCTGCAGGACCGGAACGCCGGCGGCGGGCGGGGCTTTCAGGCGCTCAGCCATGACCGCCCCCGAGATAGAGTTCCTGCACCTCGGGATCGGATTCGATCTCGCCCGGCCGTCCCTCTTTGAAGATGCGACCGTTGTGCATCATCGTCACGCTCTCGACGACGCGCAGCGCCACGTCCATGTCGTGCTCGATGATGATGTAGCCGATATGGGCCGGCAACGAGGTCAGGATCTGGACGAGATCCTGTCGCTCGGTTGGCGACAGCCCAGCCGCCGGCTCGTCGAACAGGATGAAGCGCGGCGCGCCCGAGAGCGCGAGCGCAATCTCGAGCTGGCGCTGCTGGCCATAGGCGAGCTCGCCGACCAGCCGGTCCTTGACGGCGGTGAGATGGACGGCATCGACTAGGCTTTCGGCTGCATGCTGCAGCGTGTCGTCGCGGCGCGGCCGCCTCAGCGAGAAGCGGTTCCGCGAGACACCGCGACAGGCGAGGTAGACATTGTCGACCACCGTCAGCCCGGCGAAGAGCGACGAGATCTGATAGGTGCGCCTGAGGCCGCGGCGGATGCGCTCATGCGGCGGGAAGGTCGTCACGTCCTCGCCGAAGAAGCGGATGACGCCGGAGCTCGGCGAAAAATCGCCGGTGACGCAGTTGAACAGCGTGGTCTTGCCGGCGCCGTTCGAGCCGAGCACGGCTCGCCGCTCGCCGGGGCGAACCGACAGCGTGACATCGGACAGCGCCGCGAGCGCCCCGAACAGGCGCGAGACACCGCGCAGTTCGAGCGCATTGCCCGAGCTGGCAGTATTCAGACGTTCCAGGCTCGGCACGGCGCTCATGGCGAGCCTCCACCGACCCGCATCTGCGCTGCCTGCGTCTCGCGGCTCTTGCGATAGCGGTCGCGCAGGCGCTGCCAGATGCCGATCAGCCCATCCGGCGAGAACAGCACGATGACGAGGAAGCCGAGGCCAATGAGCAGCTGATAGCGCTTGCCCTCGAACCCGACCCAATCGAGCAAATCGAGCGAGAAGGTCCGCAGCAGCACGTAGACGAGCGCACCGATGAACGGGCCGATCGGGCGGCTTAATCCGCCGACCACGGCGATGATCAGCATGTCGACCACCGGTCCGACGCCGCCTGTCCCAGGCGAGACCTGGCGCTGGTACCAGACCAGTAGCACCCCGGCGAAGGCGGCGATCACCGCAGCGAAGGCATAGGCTGCGATGCGATGGGCGACGACATCGAAGCCGAGCGCCGCCATGCGCCTGGGATTGTCGCGCGTGCCCTGCAAGGCAAGGCCGAAGGGCGCGCGCGAGACATAGACGACGACCGCATAGGCGAGGGCGGCGCAGCCGAGCGTGAGGTAATAGAACGGCACGGTGCTGCCCCAGTCGATCCCGAGGAAGGCCGGAGGAAGAACCCCGTTGAAGCCGCTGAAGCCGTTGAAGATCGTGTAGTTCTGCAGCGTCAGGTAATAGAAGGCCGAGCCGATCGCGAGCGTGATCATGATCGTGTAGATGCCCTCGGTCCGGACCGAGAGCGCGCCGCCCAGCGTACCGAAGACGGTGGCCAGCAGGATCGCGACCGGTACCGCCGTCCACCACGGCCATTTCAGGCTGATCTGCGTGATGGCGCTGTCGCCGAAGATGGCGACGAGATAGGCGGCGAAGGCCGCAACCGTCATCTGGATCAGGCTGACGATACCGCCATAGCCGGCGAGGAACATCAGGCTGAGCGCGATCATGCCGAGGATCATCGCGTAGGCGAGGATCTGGACGAGCCAGAACGGGTTGGCGAGCAGCGGCATCACCAGCAGCAGCGCGGCGACGATCCAGAACGCCGTGCCCTGCCGGGCAATCACCTCGCTGAGCCCTTCGCGGGGCCGCGGAGTCGCGATCGCGAGGCGGGGTTCTGCAAGCGCCATCTCAGCGCCTCACCGCCGCCAGGCCCTGCGGCCGGATCGCCAGCACCACGACCATGATGACGAAGGTCAGCATCACCGCGTAGGTCGGCATGTAGACCGAGCCGAACTGCTCGGCGAGGCCGACGATGAGCGCCCCCATCGCCGCGCCGGGGATCGAGCCCATGCCGCCGACGATGACGACGACGAGCGAGGACAACAGGATCTTGGTGTCCTCGCCCGGCTGGAGCGACTGGAAGGTGCCGCCGACGACGCCAGCGAGCCCGGCGAGCCCGGCACCGAAGGCAAAGACCATGATGAAGACGAGCTGCACGCGCACGCCCGTCGCCGAGAGCATGTCGCGGTCGTCGACGCCGGCGCGCACCAGCATGCCGATGCGGGTGCGGTTGAGCACGAGCCACATCGCGATGCCCAGGATGATCGCGCCGATCAGGATGGCGATGCGGACCAGCGGGTACATCATCATCACCGCCTCGCCATTGCTGCGCAGCGCGACGACGAAAGGCAGCTCGATCGGGCCGGAGAGCCAGTCTGGGGTGGTCACCTGGAAGGTATCGCCGCCATAGCTCCAGAGCAGGAGGTCGGCGACGATGATCGAGAGGCCGATCGTGACCAGCGTCTGGCGCAGGTCCTGGCCCTCCATCCAGCGGAAGAGCAGCACCTGCATTAGCATGCCGGCCAGGGCGACGATGACGAAGGCGGCGATCAGCGCGGCGAACCAGGAGCCGGTCAGATTGCCGATGCTGTAGCCGACATAGCCGCCGAACAGGTAGAGCGAGCCATGCGCCAGGTTGACGTTGCGCATCAGGCCGAAGATCAGCGTGAAGCCGCTGGCGACCAGGAAATAGAGCCCGCCGAGCGTGATGCCGTTGAACAGTGCGCTCAGGAAGACGCGCTTCCGGCCGAAGGTCAGCTCCATCCACGGCGTCCAGACCGCGAAGATCAGAAAGGCAAGGAGGGCGATCGCGATCAGGATCAACAGCGACCAGATCGGGCGGCGGCCGATGAAATCAGACATGGCTCGCCTGCGATTGCGGCAGGCCGACTGTGCGCAGCACCCGCCGGTAGTCGCGGGGCGCCATGCCCATATGGGCCGTGAAGAAGCGGGTGAATACGCTCTGGCCGGAGAAGCCGAGGCTGTGACTGATGCTGGTCACCGGATCGCTCGACAGAACGATCCGGTCGAGCGCCGCGTCGAGCCGGACCGTATTGGCGAAGACCGTCGGCGTGACGCCGACCTGTTCGCGGAAGAGCTTGAAGAAATGGGCGCGCGACAGCCCGGCTTCGCGCGCGACACGGGCGAGCGCGCCTTCGCAGGACGGGCGCTGTTCCAACAATCGGCAGGCGCGCAGCACGCGCCGGTCGACCGCGCCTTCCGCGGAGAGATGCAGCAGCGAGGAGGCGAGTTCGGGCCCGATCGGTTCGCTGGAAGCCTGCGCCAGCGCCATGAGCACCGGGGCAAGGTTGAGCTCGCGATGCTGCGACAGCAGCATTTCGACGGCCTGATCGCGCCAGGCGGCGAGCTCGCGGGTCACCACGAGCTCGGAGGAGGGGAAGACCAGCGAGCCGGCGGACGGCATCGCCTGCGCCGCCAGCCATTCCGGCTTGAGATAGACGACGAGGAAGAGCCCGAAGGCCCCCGGTTGCTCCGGCTGGAAGTTGTGCGGTTCCCAGGGATTGATCGCGACGCCCATGAACGGATCGACCCGAACCGTGCAGTCGTTGACGGTCACGAGCCCCCGCGAGCCGTCGAGGAAGAAGATCAGATGAGCTTCCCGGTGGGCATGCACCACCAGTGGGCGGTCGAGATCGTAGATCGACACCCGTCCGAATGGACCGTGACAGACCGCGACTGCGCGACTCATGGCTCCTCGCGTAGCAATGCCCGGTGGGGTGAGGCCGCCTCATCAGGTGAGCCTTCACCCGATGGCGCACGCGGATCGCGCGCGACATCGTCGACCGGAACGGGACGGCAGGCGGGAAAGGGCGCGATTCCTGTCGCGTCCTTTCCCGGGAGTCAGGCGCTGGCGACTACGGCTTGCATTCCGGATTGGTCCGTGATGGTAGCCCCACCGCCTTGAAGGCTTCGGCAGACAGTCCCATCGTCTTCGAGACATTCGGGACGGTGCGGACGAATTTATTGGTGAGCTCGCCGTTCGGTGTCTCGACGACCTCGGTGATGAAGGTTGTCGCGATCGCCTGCCGGTCGTCGTCGAGCTTGATCGGGCCGTTCGGGGCATCGAGCTCGACCTTGGCGAGCTCGGCCCGAAGCTTGGCGCCGCCGTCGGAGAGGTCGGCATTGACCTTTTCCAGACCCGTCGCCATCCCGGTGAAGGCATTGTAGTAATTGGTTGCGAACAGCGACGGGCTCGCGAAGCGCTTGTCCGCCGGGAAGGCGTCCTGGTAGGCCTTGACCCACGCCTTCCACTTCGGATCGTCCCAGGCATCCGCGACGCCGCCCGAGGAGGGCGTGCCGACGAGCAGGCGCTTGGCATTGCCGCGCGAGGACAGCACGGTCTGGTCGACCATGATCGAGCCGCCGACGAACTTCGCCTTGCCGCCAGTCTGGCCATACTGGTTGAGGAAGTTCACGGAGTCGCCGCCACCGAGCGCCAGGAAGACGGCGTCGACGTCATCGGGGATGTTGGCGATGACCGAGCCGAAATCCTTGGTTCCGAGCGGCACCCATTGGCGCTGCACGATCTGGCCGCCGGCCTTGCAGTAGCCGAGCGCGAAGCCGAAGACCTGTGTGTAGGGGAAGGAGTAGTCTTCGCCGATCACGGCGAGCTTCTTGTAGCCCTTGTCCTTGAAGACGTAGTCGCCGAGACCGGCCATCCACATCGCGCCGTTGCTGTTGAAGCGGAAATAGTTCGGCGACGGGTTGACGTAGGTGGTCTCGAGCGCGCCGGACGACGCATCGACCACAGTGACGTTGGGCACCGTCTTCGAGTAGTCGCGCATCGCAATGCCCTCGGAGCCCGAGAGCGGGCCGAGGATGAGCTGAACCTTGTCCTGCTCGACGAGCTTGCGCGCTGCCCGCAGTGCCGAGTCCGGGCTGGCGTCGGTCGCCGCGATGATGAACTCGACCTCGCGGCCGGCGATCTTGCCGCCACGTTGCTTCAGCGCGATCTGCGCGCCGCGGACGCCGTCTTCGCCGCCCGAGGTCAGCGCGCCCGAAAGCGTCGCCATCACGCCGATCTTGAGTTTTTCTTGAGCCTGGCCGGTGCCCCCGGCCGCTATCAAAGCGCAGACCGCAACGGCGGCCATTAATGCCTTCCGCATTGCATTTACCTCCCTGCGTGGCCGGCCGCGCCGAAGGTGTCCAACGGCGGAGCCGATGGCGGACTTTTTATCCCGCTCTAAATCTAGGCTAGCACAGGCCGGTCTACTGCCAAGGTCGTAGATATTGCCGAGGGTCTGCTTTTCGCTGCCGAAAGGTCCCGGGTGGGAGGTGTCGAACGTCAGCTATCGGTATCGAGCGGCCGGCCCTGGGGCTACTGGGGCGCACTGCGCCTCTCATCTACGCGATTGGTAGACGAACCGTTCGATGGCAAGGGCGAACGCCCCGAAGGCGATCAACTGACCGGCGACGAGAACGAAGGGCCAGGTGAAGCTTCCGGTCTTGCTGGCGAGCATGGCGAACACCAACGGTCCGCAGATCGAGCCGATGAAGCCGAACATGCTGGCGCTCGACGTCACATCACCAATGCTCGCGAGCGGTGAAACCCTGGCGAGCTCGGCCATATGGACCCCGTTCCATCCCATCGATGTCGCCCCGACAAGCGCCATGCAGCCATAGACCAGCCAGGGGCTTGCTGTGGCGGACCACACCAGCAGCAGGATTGCGCCGCCAGCGGCCAGCGCCAGAACGGACAGAAGCAGAAGGCCCGATCCCAACCGGTCTGCCAGCCATCCGAAGACGATGCGCGCGACCGTGCTCGTCGCAAGCAGCACCGACATGTAGAGCCCGGCCTGGGCCAGGCTCGCGCCATGTTGGATGACCATGTAGGTCGCGGTGAAGGCCGTAATGCAGGCCTGTGTGATCGAGAACGAAACGCCGATAGCGGTGAGCATCGGCAGGCCCGGATGGGCGTTGATGATGCGGGCCGCTCTCGTCAGCGATGAAGGCGACAGGAACAGGCGGGGCCAGCCCTTGTTCCGCGGGCCCCGTTCCGCATCGAGCCGCGGCTGAAGGGCTTGGACCAGCACGGTGCAGGCAAGCACGATGGCGATGACGGCCGAAACCGCGCCGGTGAAGCCGAATGCCAGGACCAAGGGCGCGACTGTAGTGCCGGCAATCGCCCCGCCGAGCGGCACGCCCGCCTGCTTGATCGAGAAGATCAGCGTACGATGTCCGGTCGGCGCGGTGCGCATCAGGACCTGACTGCCGGCGGGCGTATTGGGCGCCAGCCCCAGACCCACGAGCAGCGCTCCGGCGAGCCCGAGCGAAATGGCCGGCTGCGACAGGAGCGCCAGGCCTGCGGCGACAAAGATCAGACCAAGCTGCAAAGTGCGAATGGGGCCGTGATGATCGAGCATCGGGCCGCCGCATGCCAGAAACCAGCAGATACCGACCGAGACGACGGCCGAGACATAGCCGATGTTTTCAGGCGCCAGACCCCAGCGCAGCGTCAGGATCGGCCCAAGCAGCGGGATCGCGGCCGCGGCGAACGAGCTCACGACTTGCACGAGGAGAGTCGCGCTCAGGGCGCTCCCCCACAATGGCAGCTTCAAACCAGGTCCCCCGGCCTCATCGATGCGGGCTTATCTCCTCCGGCATCCGAACAGGCGCGCCGGAGGGTTGCGGCGTTGGATTGGTCTTCCGGCAATGCAGGAGACCAGTCGAGGCCGGTGATGGGCGGACGGGCCTGCACCAGATGCATGCGGCGGCTGATACCGCTGCCGTACGATCCTGTTTGGACCGACTTCGAGCGGCGGGCTGCGCCGTAAGCCCCGACCCCTTCGCCGCTACTTTGCGGCCCGCGCCGTCGCCTCCAGTCCCATCTGCCAGAAATCGGCTTCCAGCCTTGAGGCCTGGCCGAACAGGGCCGCGAGCTCGCTGAAGCGCGCTTCGGTCATGGCGCGGGCGGCGAGGGCGTCGAGATGGTGGCGGGCGTCGCGGGCGACCTGCTGATAAGGCTCGCCGGCATATTCGCCGATCCAGTCGCGATAGGGGTGGGGCGCGAGCGCTGGCCCCAGCCCGGCGGCGAGGCGGGCACCGATCTCGGCATAGCCGATGACGCAAGGCGCGAGCGCCACGTGAAGATCGAGCAGGTCGCCGGCCTGCCCGCAATCGAGCACGAAGCGGGTATAGGCGACCGTCGCCTGGTGCTCGGGCGCGGCTTCCAGATCAGCGGGTGACAGGCCCCAGCGCTCGCAGAGCCGGACATGCAAATCCATTTCGAGGTCGAGGATCGCCGAGAGCCCGGCCTTGGCGGCACGCATGTCGGCGAGGTTGCGGCTCTTATAGGTCGCCAGCGCATAGGCGCGGGCGAACTGGATCAGGAAGAGATAGTCCTGGACGAGGTAGGTCTGGAACGCGGCCTCCGGCAGCGAGCCGTCGCCCATCTGCCGGACGAAGTCGTGCTCGACATAGGATGTCCAGTCGGCCGTGGCAGCGGTTTTCAATCTGTCGAAGATGTCCACGACCTGGGTTTCCTTGGGGACGGGATTCGCGCGGCAGTCATAGCGCAACCGGCGGCGGGCCGCGCGCGACAACTGACGCAGGTTTGATCCGTCATGACGGCGACAGGCGGCCGGCATCGGGTTAACCTTGCCCTTGTTCAGACAGCCAGGAGGGTTTGGCGATGGTCAATTCCGTGATCGGCCGACGCAGCTTCATCTGCAGTGTGTTGGCTTCCGGGTTCGCTGCGCCTGCGTTGGCGCATCATGGCTGGGGCTGGGCGGTCGACGAGCAGAGCGAGCTCAAGGGCACGATCCGCTCGATCTCAATGGCGCCGCCGCATCCGACGCTGCAGGTCGCCGCGGCGGACGGTGTCGTCTGGCAGATCGATCTCGGTAATCCGAACCAGACGGCGCGGGCCAATTTCACCGCCGAGACGGCCAAGCCGGGCGACGCCATCACCGTGCTTGGTAACCGCCATCAGGATGCCAGCAAGAAGCAGATGAAGGCTGTGCGCATCACCATCGGCGGCAAGAACTACGATATGTATCCGGAGCGGATCAAAACGAACTGAGCGCCGTGTCTGCGCTTCTCGACTGGCTCGGCAACTGGCCGGGCGCGGTGCTGCTGCAGCGCTCCGGCACGGCCTATCTCTTCGTCAACGCCGCGCACATTCTCGGCATCGGCCTGCTGCTCGGGGCGATCCTGCCGCTCGACCTCAGGCTGGCCGGGGTGCTGCGTGCCTCTGCGCTGCCGCTAATCGGGCCGGTCCTGATCAGGACGGCCGCCTGCGGGTTCGTGCTCGCGCTCACGACCGGCCTCTGGCTGTTCACGGTGAAGCCGGGCGAGTATCTGGGGAACACTGCCTTTCTCATCAAGCTCGGCCTGCTCGCCCTGGCGCTAGGCAATATCGCGCTCCAGCATCGCGGTTTGAAGCCGGCGCTGGCGGGCGGCGGGATCGGCCTGAAGGTGCGCCTGCTCGCCGCCCTGTCGGCCGCGCTCTGGCTTTGCGTGCTGGTCGCCGGGCGCTGGATCGGGTTTCTGTGACGGCTTTCAGACCACGAGCGCCGTCATCGCGTCGTTGATCCACCACCATTGTAGCGCTGGCCGGTCATGGCAGCGTCGTAGCGTTTCCGTCTGGTGGAGGGTCAAGCGCCTCAGCCGGCGGATTCGCTCAAATGAGCCGAATAGCGAAAAGGGACGCGAAACCCTGTGCGGTGAAAGCTGTGCGTCGCCGGTGATGCGTCAAAGCGAAATTAGTGTGTCGCGGCCATCTTCCTGCGCGTGCACGCCCCACGCCACGATCCGATCTCCAGGCACGCCGAACCGGCGAGCGAAGCGTCGAGCGGCGCGGCGCCGGCGCGTGGTTTCGATGGCCTTGGTTTCGAACCTACGCTGGAACGCGAGTATCGGCAGCACATGCGCACCGGACAGCGCAGCAGCACGCTCGTCTGCCTGATCACGGCGCTTGGCATCTGGTTGACCTTCATCGGGCTCGACCTGACGCGGCTCGACAACATCACCATGATCGCAACCGGCGATGGTTTGGTCGAGCTTGCCATCGCGCTTCGGCTGGGGACGCTCGCCGTGATCCTGCGGCTGGTCTGGATCGTGCGCCGCAACCGGCACGCACGCTCCTATCACCACCTCACCATGCTGGCGCTGACGTTGATCGGTGTGACCTGCGCCTTCATCGCCAACATGTACAAATTGCGTGGCCTGCCGCAGGCGGACATCGCCCAGCTCGTGATCATCGCCGCCGTGTTCCTTCCAGTCGGGCTGACCTTCTTCCAAAGCCTTGGCGTCGCCTTGCTGATCGCCGTATTCACCACCGCGCTCGGCTTCGTCATGCTCGAGCCGGCGCAGTTGGCCGAACATGGCCGGCTGTCGATCCTGCTGTTCTTCGCCGTCTTCGTCAGCGCGGTCGGCGCCTGGCTGCGAGAACGGGCCGAGCGCGACCAGTTCCTGCTGCGCCGCATGCTGCACAGCCGGGCGATGTCGGATGCTCTGACCGGAATCGCCAACCGTCGCGGCTTCGAGGAGCATGTCGCCATGGTGCTCCTGCAGGCGCGGCGCGACCGCGTACCGGTCGTCTTCGCTGTGCTCGATGTCGACCATTTCAAGCGCTACAACGACCGTTACGGCCATCAGGCCGGCGACATCGCGCTGGCGCTGATCGCCCGCGCCGTCGATGGCACGCTGCGCCGACCGATGGATATGGTCGGCCGGCTGGGCGGCGAGGAATTCGGCCTATTCCTCTACGACACCACGCCGGAGAAGGCGCAGGAGCGGCTGGAGCAGGTGGCGCAGGCGATCGCCGACCTCAGGATCGAGCACGCGGCCTCGCCGACTGCGCAATACATCACCGTCAGCATGGGGGCCGTCGGCTTCGACGGGAAGGAGACGGCCGTCGATCTCTATCGGCGTGCCGACGCGGCGCTCTATGCCGGGAAGGCCTCGGGCCGGAACCGGGTCGAGTTGGGAGAGAGCGGCGAGCGCCTGGCGGGCTAGAGCCCGTTCCGATCAGCTTGCACAGCAAGCTGATCGGAAAAACGGTCTCTATCCAAAAAGTGAGAGACGGATTCACCGATCAGGCTGGTTCAGCCTGATCGGATCCGGCTCTAGCCGCGCCCATCGCCGAGCTGCTATGCGGCGTTCCTCCTGCCGCGATGAGAGAATTCCCATGTCCGAACCCGTTTCCATCGGCCTGATCGGCGCCGGCATCATGGGCGAACGCATGCTGCGCGCGATCCTGGCGCAGGCGCCCGAGCTCGTGCGTGCCGCCGGGATCTGGGACCCGTCGGCCGAGGCGATGGCCCGGATCGCACAGGAGCTGCCGCAGGTCGCGCGCCTGGCCGATGCGGCATCGGCGATAGCGGCGAGCGATTGCGTCTACATCGCCTCGCCGCCGGCCTCCCATCTCGGCCATGCGCGCGCCGCGCTCGCGGCCGGCAGAACCGTATTCTGTGAAAAGCCGCTCGCAATCGACGTCGCCGATTCCCGCGCTTTCATCGCCGAAGCGGGAGCGCGGGGCGCGGTCAACTTCCCCTTCGCTTCGTCGCCTGCGATTGCGCAACTGCAGGACTGGATCGAGGCCGGAGCTGTCGGCGGCAACAGGCGGATCTCGATCGAGGTCGCCTTCGCGACCTGGCCACGCTCCTGGCAGGCCGATGCGGCCGGCTGGCTCGACCGGCGCGAGCAGGGCGGCTTCACCCGCGAGGTCGTCTCGCATTTCCTCTTCCTGAGCCGCCGGCTCGGCGGGGCGCTGCATGGGCTTAAGGCGAGCGCGTCCTTCCCGGAAGCAGGCAAGTCGGAGCGCCGGATCGAGGCGCGATTGATGGCCGGCGACATCCCCGTGGCCCTCATCGGCAGTGTCGGCACGACCCAGAAGGACGATCACAACATCTGGACGCTGGAAGGCGAGGGTGGTGCCGTCAGGCTCTGCGACTGGTCGCTGGCTGAGCAGCGCCAGCCGGACGGGTCCTGGCAGCGCGCTCCGGGTGCGTTGACGCAGCTCGAGGCACGGCCGGTCGCGTTGAAGCGGCAGCTTGAAGGCGTGGCGAAGCTGGCGCGTGGAGAGGTGCATCAGCTGGCGACGCTGGAAGAGGCGCTCAACGTGCAGGAGATCGTCGAGGGGGTCCTGACGAGCTGACATCTCCTGAGTGGCGCGGCTCCTTGTCGTTCAACCAATCCGTCTGAACGCAAGGCGCGCTGCCTTCATTGAGGCGACATGCCAGGAGGGCTATGATCGGCGGGCTCAGGAGGCCTGCCGATGCGCCATGCCTTCCTCACCGACACCCAGATCGACGCCCGCGCCTTGGCGCATCGGCGCGGACTCGGCTTTGCCGACGATCAGGCCGTCGATGCCATGACGCTGCTGGCCAGGCTCAAGGCGCGCTACCCGGAGTTTTCCTATGAGCAGGTGCCCGATGGTTCGCTCGGCGAGGCCGAGGCGCAGTGGGATTCGCAAGCCAAGCGCTTGTTGATTCCGGAAAGCGTGTTCCAGGCGGCAAATCGCGGCGAGGGCAGGGCGCTGATGACGGTGGCGCACGAGGTCGGCCACGCGCTGCTCGGCCATGACGGCAATCTCAACCGCGCGCCGGCCGGTGGGCGGGCCGAGCGGGTCTCGGCGAAGCTGCGGTCGATGGAATACCAGGCGCGGCGCTATGCGGCCGCGTTCCTGATTCCGGATACGCCGGCCGTGCGCCAGCTCGATGCGACCGCGCTGAGCGAACGTTATCGGGTCAGCATGAGCGCGGCGATCGTGCGTCATAGCGAGTTGCGCTCCGGCGAGAGTGCGCGGGCCCTGCCTTTGCGACAGGCCAGCCTCGATCTCTAGCCGCTTGCGGTCGGCGCGCTCGCGGGGCATGGCTCGGGCAACGTGACGATCATCGAGGCTGCCATGACCATCGCCGTTCCGGGCCTGCCGCCGACACCGAAGCCCGCCGCCCGGGCACAAGGCGTCTCGCCTTTCATCGTCATGGACGTGATGAATGCGGCCGAGGCGATCGAGCGGCGCGGCGGCTCTGTCGTGCATATGGAGGTCGGGCAGCCTTCGGCGGCGACGCCGGCCAGTATCCGGGCGGCCGCGGCCCGCGCTTTGTACGATGGCCGCATTGGCTATACCCAGGCGCTCGGCATCGGCTCGCTCAGGGCCCGGATCGCTCGGCACTATCGCGACACTTACGGCGTCGAGGTCCCGGCCGAGCGCGTCGTCGTCACGACCGGCTCATCCGGCGGCTTCATCCTGAGCTTTCTCGCCTGTTTCGAGCCGGGCGCGCGCATCGCCATCACGGCGCCGGGCTATCCGGCCTATCGCAACATCCTGATCGCGCTTGGGCTCGAGCCGGTCGCGATCCCGGTCGGGCCGGAGACGCGCTACGCGTTGACGCCTGAGCTGATCGCCCGGGCCCATGCCGAGAAGCCGCTCGCCGGCGTGCTGACGATGAGCCCGGCCAATCCGACAGGCGTGGTGATGGCGCCCGAAGCGATCGCCGCGGTCGCGGCCGAGTGCCGGCGGCTCGGGCTCTGGTACATCTCCGACGAGATCTATCACGGCCTGACCTATGAGCGGCCAGCGACGACGGCGCTCGCCGCCGATCCGGACGCGATCATCGTCAACTCCTTCTCGAAGTACTACTGCATGACGGGCTGGCGGGTCGGCTGGCTGGTGGTGCCGGAGCGGCTGGTGCGCACGATCGAGCGGCTGCAGCAGAATTTCTCGATCTCGGTGCCGATGCTCAGTCAGGTCGCCGGCGAGGCCGCCTTCGACGCGACCATGGAATGCGAGGCGATCAAGACCGGCTACGCCGAGAACCGTGCCTATCTTCTGAAGGCGCTGCCGGAGATCGGGCTCGGCGATTTCCTCCCCGTAGACGGGGCCTTCTACATCTATCTCGACATCGGGCGATATTCGAACGATTCCATGAGCTTCTGCCGGGATGCTCTCGAAAACGCCGGCGTCGCGATCACGCCCGGGCTCGATTTCGACGAGGGGCGCGGCGCGCGGACCGTGAGGCTTTCCTTCGCCGGGTCGTTGGCCGAATGTGAAGAGGCGGTCGCCCGCATGGGGCGCTGGCTGAAGACGCGCTAAAGCGGGTGCTTGCCAAGGTGACGCGGCGGACTCAATCTGATCCGGCTTGGGGGCAGGACATGGTCGCGATGCGGAATTGGCTGAAGACCATGGCGTTGTGCGGGGCGGCGCTGCTGGCTGGCGCTGTCGCAGTCCCGCTGCCGGCCGTGGCGCAGCACGCCAAGACGGACTCGTCGACCGTGCTGACCCTGCGCGGCGATGAGACACCCGAGACGGTGCGCAAGCTTGTCGATGCCCTGTCAGTCGGTGGGCGCAAGGTCGAGATCAGGATCGCCGGCAAGGGCGAAGCAGCTGCCGCTCCTGCGGCACCGGCACCGGCATCGGCAGGTGCGGCGATGCCGGCATCGTCGAGCAACGCTCCGGCAGAGGATGAAACCCCAGCCGAGGCGTTCTGGGATCATTTCGTCGATGGCGTGTCGCAAGGCCTCGCCGCCATACCGCGCCTTGCCCAGATACCGGATGCCTGGCGTAGCGCCTGGGCGCAGAACCGCAATGGTTCGGCCGGCTGGTGGCTTGCAGTAGGTCTCGTACTCGCGTTCACCGTGGCCGGGCTGTTCCGACTCGCGACCAAAAGTTGGTTCACACGCCGGCTGCAGCCGCAAGGGCCGGAGTTCACGCCGCGCCTGATCGCTTCCTCCTGGGGCCTGCTGCAGGATCTGGTGACGCTCGGGCTCTGGCTCGTAGTGCTGCATGCGGTGCGTAGATTCTGGCTGCCGGAGCCCGACCTCGCCCACATGGTGCTGCGCACGATCGCCAACGGCCTCACCATCGGTGCCGGATATCTGATCCTCGGACGCTTCCTGCTCGCTCCCGGTGCCCCGGAACGTCGGGTCATGCCGCTGCCGCGGGCCGAGCGGGCTTTCAAATTCCTGATCTTCTTCGGCATTCTCACGCCCATCCTGCTGACGGCGACGGTGTCGATCCAGCATGCCACCGGCCCCGGAGCCGTCGTCGGGCTGTTCGCTCTGGTCGGCATTGTCTCGACCTTGTTCAAAGTCTGGTGGTTCATCGATGCGCGGCACGATCTTGCGGCGCTCATCCTCGGTTCAGCGCATGAGCCCGGGCCGGCGCGCCGCGTGATCGCCCTGACGACGGGTTGGCTCTATGCCGCACTCGCCGTGCTGATCTGGATGGTCGGTAATGCATCCTCGATGATGGAGGGTGGGGCGCGCTGGGCGGAAGCCGCCGCACTGACGCAGTTCATCATCGTGCTGGCGCCGATCCTGGCCGTCGGCATCACCAGCCTGATGGCCTGCCGGCAGGCGCATGCGGCGGCGATGGGCGAGACGGCGCCGCTTTCGCTCGCGACCGGCCACGCCCTGCGCGCTGCGGCCGGTGGCGCGATCTGGGCCGGCGGCTTCTATCTGCTGGCAAGGCTCTGGGCGGGTTTCCTGTTCGGCGTCAGCTCCGACCAGTTCGCCGTACTGATGCGCCAGGCCGGTGGCGTCGCCGTCCTCGCCTTCGGCGGCTGGGTGACGATCGTCTTTCTGCGCAGCTTCTTCGACGCCTATACGCCCAAGCCGACCGCCAGCCTGCCGGGCGACGAAGACGCCGTATCGCACGACCATGTGCCGTCGCGGCTGGCGACGGTGCTGCCTGTCCTGCGCGGCGTCGTGCTCGCCGCCGTGATCGGGCTGACCGCATTGGTGCTCCTGTCGCGGCTCGGCGTCGATATCGGGCCGCTGCTCGCCGGCTTCGGCATTCTCGGCCTCGCCATTTCCTTCGGCTCGCAGGCGCTGGTGCGCGACATCGTCTCCGGCTTCTTCTTCATGCTGGAAGATGCCTTCCGCGTCGGCGAATATGTCGATACCGGCCGGCTCAAGGGCACGGTCGAGAAGATCTCGCTGCGTTCGATGCAGTTGCGCCACCAGAGCGGACAGATTCACACCGTCCCGTTCGGCCAGGTGCAGTCGCTGACCAACGCCAGCCGCGACTGGGCGACGGTGAAGTTCAACGTCAGGCTCGACCACTCCGCTGATATCGAGAAGGCGCGCAAGACGATCAAGAAGGTCGGGCTGGCCTTGCTGGAGGACCCGGAATACGGGCCGCATTTCATCGCCCAGCTCAAGATGCAGGGCGTCGCCGACATCACCGATGCGGCCATCGTGATCAGGCTGAAGTTCACCGGCAAGCCGAACCAGGCCTCGATGCTGCAGCGCGAGGCGCTGAAGCGGGTCTATCGTGGGTTGAACGAGGCCGAGGTGCCGTTCGCCTCCAATGCGGTCACGGTGAAGGAGGGGGGCGGCAAGAGCGCCGCCGCGGCGATTGCGGCAGTGCCACCGCCGACGCCGCTGGTGCCGGCAGCTGAATGACCCGGGAGCGCAGTTGGCCTCAACCGGATGACTGCCCGAACTCCAGCATGAGGAAGAAGCCGAAGCCGATCAGCGCCAGCAAGGCACCGATGCCGGCGGCGAGACGGGCGGCGGAGAGCTGGCCCACCCATTCATGGCGCTGGCCGGCCCGCTCGGCCTCGTGCTCGCGGCCGTGCTTGTGGAACTGGCTGGCATAGAGGTCAGGCGTCATCTGCGGACCGACCGGCAGGTTGCCCTCCAGCTCGTAACGGACCGCGACGAAGAGGGTGAACAGGCCGAGCAGGCCGACACCGAGCCAGCCGATAATCTGCTGGGCGAGCCAGGCAAGACCGAGCAGACCGGCGCAGGCGACCGCCCTCACCACCAGGCCCTCACGGCTTCGCGGCGGCCGCATTCCTTCCTCCCGCAATGAAAAAGGCCGCCGCGAGTGCTCGCGACGGCCCTGATTTCTACTTGCGACCGGCCAGCTTGTTCCACCAGCCGCCGCGCTTGGGTCGATCCGGATCGGGCGGGGTCAGCACGACCGCGACCGGCTCCTCGATCACGCGAGGGGCGGGCGGCGCCTCGACGACTGGCTCCGGTGCAACCGCGACCACGGGCGCAGCCGGTTCGGGCGCAGGCGCCACCTCGGCAGGGGCAGCGGCGACACCATCCTCGGTGATCGGCACGACCTTCTTGCGCGAGCGGCTGCGCTTCGGCTTCTCGGCCGGTTCGGCGACGCTCTCGTCCGCGCTCTCCACTGCCTTGGCAGCTTCCTTTACAGCTTCCTTTACAGCTTCCTTTGCAGCTTCCTTGGGGGCTTCGACGGTTTCAGCCTCCGCTTCGGCCTTCTTGGCGCGGCCGCGGCGTGCGCGCTTCGGCTTGGCGTCGGCCTCAGGTTCCGGAGCAGGCGCTTCGGTCACGGCCGAAGCGTCCTCGGCGGCAACGGCGACGGGAGCCGGAGCAGCGTTCTCGTCCTCGCCGGAGTCGTCTTCATCGCCTTCGGCCTGGTCGTCGCCCTCGGCAGCGCCCTGCTGGTCCTGCCCGTCACGCTCGCCACCCCGCCGGCGACGCCGACGCCGACGCCGACGCCGACCGTCGCGGCTCTCCTGGCTTTCGCCGTCGGCAGCGGCGCGCGGCTCAGCCGCGGTCTCGCCGTCGGCCTCGCTCGCAATCTCGACCTCGACCTCGACCTCGGCTTCTTCCTCGACGACATCGTCGTCCTCCGGCTCGTCGATGATCGCCTCGGCGCGCATGCTCGACACCGGCACGACGCGGTTCTCGTTGCCGACGAACTCGCCGCGCTCGACCTCGAAATAGCGGGTGCCGAGCAGGGCGGCATCGGCCGAGACGATGATGGCGATGTTGAAGCGTTCTTCCAGGTCGCGCAGATGAGCGCGCTTCTGGTTGAGCACATAGAGCGCGACCTCCGGCCGGGTGCGGACCTCGAGGTTATGCGAAGCGCTCTTGATCAGCGCTTCCTCGAGCGCGCGCAGGATCTGCAGCGCGATCGACGGCGTCGAGCGGACGAGGCCGGCGCCGGCGCAGTGCGGGCAGGGCACCGAGGAGCTCTCGAGCACGCCGGTGCGGATGCGCTGGCGCGACATCTCGAGCAGGCCGAAGGCCGAGATGCGACCGACCTGGATGCGGGCCCGATCGTTCTTCAGGCACTCCTTCAGCTTCTTCTCGACCGCGCGGTTGTTGCGGTTCTCCTCCATGTCGATGAAGTCGATCACGATGAGACCGGCGAGGTCGCGCAGGCGCAGCTGGCGGGAGATCTCCTCTGCCGCTTCGAGATTGGTCTTGAGGGCGGTGTCCTCGATATTGTGCTCGCGGGTCGAACGCCCGGAGTTGATGTCGATCGCGACCAGCGCCTCGGTCTGGTTGATGACGATGTAGCCGCCCGACTTCAGCGTGACGGTGTTCGAGAACATCGCGTCGAGCTGGCTCTCGACACCGAAGGCGGCAAAGAGCGGGGTCTGTTCGCGATAGGGCTTCACGCTCTTGGCATGGCTCGGCATGAGCATGCGCATGAAGTCCTTCGCCTCGCGATAGGCGTTCTCGCCGGCGACGTGAACCTCGTCGATGTCCTTGTTGTAGAGGTCGCGGATCGAGCGCTTGACGAGGTTGCCCTCCTCATAGACCAGCGCCGGGGCGACCGAGCCGAGCGTCAGCTCGCGCACGCTCTCCCACATCCGCATCAGATATTCGTAGTCGCGCCTGATCTCCGGCTTGGTGCGGGAGGCGCCGGCGGTGCGCAGGATGATGCCCATCCCCTCCGGCACCTCCAGCTCCTGGGCGATCTCCTTCAGGCGCTTGCGGTCCTCGGCATTGGTGATCTTGCGCGAGATGCCGCCGCCCTTGCCGGTGTTCGGCATCAGCACGGAATAGCGGCCGGCGAGCGAGAGATAGGTGGTGAGGGCCGCGCCCTTGTTGCCGCGCTCTTCCTTGACGACCTGGACCAGGATGATCTGGCGGCGCTTGATCACCTCCTGGATCTTGTACTGACGGCGCGAATGGCGATGCGGTCGCTCGGCGATATCGTCGAGGGCGTCGCCGCCACCGAGCTGCTCGGGCTCTTCCTGCGCCTCTTCGCCGCCATTCTCGTCATCGCCGTTCTCGTCGTCCTGAGACGGCCGGCGCGCCTGCGTCTCCTCGCCAGCATCTTCCGAAGCGGCGACCTCAACGGTCTCGAAGGTCAGCGGAGCGGCGTTCTCGACGACGTCCTCGCTGTTAGATTCGGCGACGGCCGGGGCGAACGAATCGCCGAAAGCCGGCGCACCCTCGTTGACCATCGCGGCTTCCTTGCCGTCGGTCTCGACATGACCATTGCCGGCCTCGACCTCGGCGCTGACGGTCTCGCCGCTCTCGGCGGTGCGCTTGGCGCGGTTGTCGCGGCCGTCACGATCGCGGCGGCCACGACGGCCACGGCGCTCGCGCTTTTCCTCGTCGCGCTCTTCCTCGCGCTCGGCGCGGGCATCCTCGGCGAGGAGGGCCTGCCGGTCGGCGATCGGGATCTGATAGTAGTCAGGGTGGATTTCGGAGAAGGCGAGGAAGCCGTGGCGATTGCCGCCATATTCGACGAATGCCGCCTGGAGCGACGGCTCCACCCGCGTCACCTTCGCCAGATAGATATTGCCGCGGAGCGGCTTGCGACTGGCAGATTCGAAATCAAACTCTTCGATACGCGAGCCGCGGGACACCACGACCCGGGTCTCTTCCGGGTGGGTGGCATCGATAAGCATCTTGTTGGCCATGGGACAAATCCATTGGCGCGGCGGCCTTGGCAATCCGCCGGGCTGCGGATGCGAATCCGCGGCCGCGGGCAGGGGCACCGCGCGTCAGCCGGCTCAGGCCGGCATGTTGCAGGGGAAGGAATTCGATCAAGAGACGACGACGGGAGCGAGCGGCAGGGCGGGCAAAAAGCCCGTCGCCACCTGAAAGGTCTCGACGAAACACCGAAAGGGAAAGCGGCGTCGTTTGCCCCGACATCTGACCTTTGACCTACAGTATGTCTCTGGAACGAGGCACACCGCGTTGACACGCTCGCAGACAGAAGACCGGCGCCGATTGCTGCCTGGCGCAGACCCGTCCGCGGACGATTCCGTTGTTGGCTGCCTCCGCGCCGGCGCGGATCGGTTTGACCGACCCGGTCGTTCGGCTGGTTCGCAGGGCGCTGGCGGGCTTGGATGGCCCAGCTTGTGCGCTGCGGTAGCCTTCGCGTTGCAACCATCTCCATTACAGACAGGCGATGCATTTTTGCAAGCGCGTTAACAGTGGCCAAGTTTTGGCGGGCGGTTCCCGGCGCTACGGCCGCATGGTAACGGGTTGTCAACGAATGGCGGCGCTATGGTTAACCTTCGTTAAGCGTCGAGCCAGCGAATCGAGGAGCTTTCTCCTGCTGCACGGGCTTCGCCTTTCTGTGGCGTGCATCGGCCGAATCGCCCTGCTGGCGCGGCGTTTCGTCGTGGCTGTTGCGCTGGGCTGCCTGCTCGCGACCGCTGCGGCAGCGAACACCGGCCGAGGCGCCGGCGACTCTCCCGTCGCCACCGATGCGCGGCTCGAAGCCCAGGGCGATACGGTCCGGTTGACGTTGACATTGTCGCGACCGGTGACCGCGACTGCGACCGTGATGGCGGGGCCGGATCGCGTCATCGTCGACCTCCCGTCTATCAACTTCCAGATCGAGCCGAAGCAGGGTCGCAAGTCGGCCGGTTTCGTCTCCGGTTTCCGTTACGGCCTGTTCATGGCCGACCGGGCCCGCATCATCCTCGACCTGGGGCAGCCGGCCGTGGTGGCGAGCGTCTCGGTCAAGCCGCAGCGTGGCGGCTTCGGCGAGCTCACGGTCGAATTGAAGCGGACGAGCCGCGAGGAATTTGCCGCTCTCGCCCGGGAAGAAGCCGCCAAGACGCAGCTGCCGAGCATTCCGGTCGAACGCAAGGCGGAGGGCGATTCGCGGCGCATCGTGGTGATCGATCCTGGGCATGGCGGCATCGACCCTGGCACCCAGGTCGCCGCGATTGCCGAGAAGGCGGTCGTGCTTGCCTTCGGGCTGAAGCTGAAGGAGCAGCTCGAGGCGCAGGGGCGCTACCGGGTGATCATGACCCGCTCCGACGACACCTTCATCTCGCTGGGCGACCGTGTCCGTATCGCGCGCGGAGTCGAGGCCAGCCTGTTCATCTCGATACATGCCGATTCGCTGGCACAGGCGCAGGATGTGCGTGGCGCCACCATCTATACCGGCTCGGAGCGTGCGAGCGACGCCGAGGCGGCACGACTGGCAGCGAAGGAAAATCAGGCCGATGCCGTCGCTGGCCTCGATTCGAGCGAGGACGTGCATGATGTCGCCGGCATCCTGATGGATCTCGCCAGGCGCGAGACCCGCAGCTTCTCGACGATCTTCGCGCGAAATCTGGTCGAGCGGCTCGGCGGCTCGGTCAAAATGCACAAGGTTCCGTTGCGTTCCGCAGGTTTTCGCGTATTGACGGCTCCCGATGTGCCGTCGGTTCTGATCGAACTCGGCTACATGTCGAGCCCCAAGGACGCCGAGCTGTTGAATTCCGAGGGCTGGCGCAACCAGGCGGCCTCGGCCGTTCAACAGGCGATCGACCAGTATTTCGAACGCCTGCAAGCACCGGGCAAGGCTGCACAAAGCAAGCCTTGACGGCGGAGTGGTCGAAGATGGCGATTTGTGGTCGTAAAGCCACGGTTCCGCCATGTCCGCCATGATATAGAGACGAGTTCAAGATCAGCCGGGCAGGTCGCGACGCCGTAAGGGGGAGGGCGACGATACTGCCGCTAGCCGAGGTCAAAATTCTCGATGCGGTTCATATTGCGCCTTTTCGGATGGGCGTTCGCCGCCGGTACGATCCTGTTCGTCATCGGCGTCGCAGGCGCTGCCGGCGTGATCTGGCACTACTCCAAGGACCTGCCCGATTCGGCGCAGCTGCGGAATTACGAGCCGCCGGTGATGAGCCGTGTCCATGCCGGCGACGGCAGCCTGATCGCCGAGTTCGCGCGTGAACGCCGGCTTTATCTGCCGATCCAGGCAGTGCCGAAGCTGATCATCGACGCCTTCCTCTCGGCCGAGGACAAGAACTTCTACAAGCATTTCGGCGTCGACCCCGAGGGCCTCGCCCGCGCCGCGATCTCGAACTTCCGCAATCGTGCTTCTGGCCGCCGCCCGCAAGGCGCTTCGACCATCACCCAGCAGGTGGCAAAGAACTTCCTGGTCGGTTCGGAACAGAGCATCGAGCGCAAGATTCGCGAAGCGCTGATCGCGCTGCGCATCGAGTCGACCTATTCCAAGGACAAGATCCTCGAGCTTTATCTCAATGAGATCTATCTTGGAGCGCCGGCGCCGGGGCAGGGCAGCTACGGCGTCGCCGCAGCCGCGCTGAACTATTTCGGCAAGTCGGTGCACGAGTTGAACGCGCAGGAGGCGGCTTATCTTGCGGCGCTGCCGAAGGCGCCGACCGACCTGCACCCGTTCCGCAATCGCGAGCGCGCGATCGAGCGGCGCAACTATGTGCTCGACCGCATGGCCGAGAACGGCTTCCTCAAGCGGCCCGATGCCGAGGCTGCCAAGAAGCAGCCGCTGGGCGTCAACCCGCGCACGGTCTCGCCGAACCAGATCGCCGCCGGCTATTTCGCCGAGGAGATCCGGCGCGAGCTGCAGGATCGCTATGGCGAGAAGAAGCTGCTCGAAGGCGGGCTCTCGGTGCGAGCCACCGTCGATCCCAAGATGCAGCTGATGGCGCGCAAGGCGCTGGTCGACGGTCTCGTACGCTTCGACGAGGCGCGCGGCTGGCGTGGCGCGATCCAGAAGATCGATGCGTCGAGCCGCGAATGGGGTCTCGCCATCGCCGAATTGCCGGTGCTCGGCGACGTCAAGCCCTGGCGCCTCGCCGTCGTGCTCGACGTCGCTGGTGACAGCGCCCGCCTCGGCCTGCAGCCAGTGCGTGAGACGTCGGGCCAGCTCCGGCCGGAGCGCGAGACGGTGACGCTCGGCCCGGACGGCATCCGCTGGACGCGGCGCACCCGCGTCTCGCAGGCCGTCTCGGCGGGCGATGTCGTCTATGTCGAGCCACTCGACGGCAAGCCCGGCCAGGTCCGTCTGCGCCAGATGCCCGAGGTCAATGGCGCGATCACCGTGATGGACCCGTTCTCGGGCCGCGTGCTCGCCATGGTCGGCGGTTTCTCGCATGACCAGTCGGAGTTCAACCGGTCGACGCAGGCGCTGCGCCAGCCGGGCTCGTCGTTCAAGCCCTTCGTCTATGCGACGGCGCTCGACAATGGCTACACCCCGTCCAGCATCGTGCTCGACGCGCCGATCGAGGTCGACCAGGGCGGTGGCCTCGGCATGTGGACGCCGAGCAACTATGACGGCAAGTTCACCGGACCGCGGACGCTGCGTTACGGCATCCAATTCTCGAAGAACCTGATGACGGTGCGCCTCGCCAAGGATGTCGGCATGCCGCTGATCGCGGAATATGCCCGCCGCTTCGGCATTTATGACGACATGCTGCCGGTTCTCTCGATGTCGCTCGGCGCCGGCGAGACCACGGTGATGCGGATGACCGCGGCCTATTCGATGCTGGCCAATGGCGGCAAGCGCATCCGGCCGACCCTGATCGACCGCATCCAGGATCGTTGGGGCGCGACGATCTACAAGCATGACCAGCGTACCTGCGAGGGCTGCGAGGCCGATAAATGGGCCAACCAGCGTGAGCCGCGCCTGGTCGACAATCGCGAGCAGGTGCTCGACCCGCTGACCGCCTACCAGATGGTTTCGATGCTGGAAGGCGTCGTCAACGCCGGCACCGCGACGGTGGTGAAGTCGGTCGGCAAGCCGCTCGCCGGCAAGACCGGCACCACCAACGACGCCAAGGACGTCTGGTTCGTCGGCTTCTCGCCGGACCTCGCCGTCGGCGTTTATATGGGCTTCGACAAGCCGAAATCGCTCGGCAACTCGGCGACCGCCGGCCAGTATGCCGCGCCGATCTTCCGCGATTTCATGACCGTCGCGCTGAAGGACAAGCCGGCGACGCCATTCCGCGTGCCGCCCGGCATCAAGCTGATCCGGGTCGATCCGCGCACCGGCATGCGCGCCGGTGGCGAGGGCGGTATCCTGGAAGCGTTCAAGCCGGGTACGGCGCCGCCGGACAGCTATTCGGTGATCGGCGCGTCCGACGGCACGGGCGGGGCGATGAGCGTCGCTCCGGCGGGCGGTCGCTCGGTCGGCTCCGGCACGGGCGGGCTCTACTGAGCCCTCCCATTCCCGCCAAGGCAACGGCGCTCGCCGCGCCTTTGCGGGATATCCTGCGGGCGGAACTGGCACGCGGCAACCGGATCGCGGAGATCGCCGACTGGCCTCCGCATTGCGAGCTGCTGGTGATCCTCGAACGGCCCTTTCGCAAGCGCTATACGCTGACGGCGGGGCTCGACTACGCGGATATCGACGACCCGCATTGCTGGAAAGCCGAATACCGCCATGACGGCGGGCGCCATTGCCTCGCCTGCGGCTTCTGAGCGCCAGCCAGACAAGGCCAGGCATTTACAGCGCGGCACATCCTTTCTATGCCAACGCCCGAACAGCCCTCTGCACAGGACTTCGATCCAGGATCATGCGCCCAGAGATTCAAACGCAACTCGACAACGCCAAGCAGTCGATCGGACTGCTGAGGAGGCATCTTTGACTGGGATGTCGCTCAACGACGCCTGGCGGAGCTGAACGCGCTCTCCGAAGGCCCGGATTTCTGGAACGACGCCGAGACCGCGCAGAAGCTGATGCGCGAGCGGACTTCGCTCGAAGACCAGATCAACGGCATCATCAAGCTGGAGCGCGAGCTCGACGATGCGCTGACGCTGATCGAGCTCGGCGAGATGGAAGAGGACGCAGCCACCGTCTCCGAGGGCGAGGCGGCGATCAAGGCCGTCGAGGTCGAGGCGGCGCGCCGCCAGGTCGAAACGCTGCTTTCGGGCGAAGCCGACATGCTCGACACCTATGTCGAGATCCATCCCGGCGCCGGCGGCACCGAGAGCCAGGACTGGGCCGAGATGCTGCTGCGCATGTATCGGCGCTGGGGCGAGCGGCGGAAGTTCAAGGTCGACATGCTCGACTACCAGGACGGCGACCAGGCCGGCATCAAATCGGCCACGCTGCAGTTCAAGGGTCACAACGCCTATGGCTGGCTGAAGACGGAATCGGGTGTGCACCGGCTGGTGCGCATCTCGCCGTTCGACTCCAATGCGCGCAGGCAGACCTCCTTTGCATCGGTCTGGGTCTATCCGGTGGTCGACGACCGGATCGTCATCGAGGTCAACG
Source organism: Allobosea sp. Tri-44 (assembly GCF_004123845.1). Classification (GTDB taxonomy): domain Bacteria; phylum Pseudomonadota; class Alphaproteobacteria; order Rhizobiales; family Beijerinckiaceae; genus Allobosea. The sequence continues at coordinate 711,093 of NZ_NBDP01000003.1, forward strand.
AATCGGACTGCCGCATCGACACCTATCGCGCGCAGGGAGCGGGCGGCCAGCACATCAACACCACCGATTCGGCGGTGCGCATCACCCATATCCCGACCGGGATCGCCGTGACCTGCCAGCAGGAACGCTCGCAGCACAAGAACCGAGCCAAGGCCTGGGATATGCTGCGTGCTCGCCTCTACGAGGTCGAGCTGAAGAAGCGTGAGGACAAGGCGAATGCCGAGCAGGCCTCCAAGACCGATATCGGCTGGGGCCACCAGATCCGCTCCTATGTGCTGCAGCCCTACCAGCTGGTGAAGGATCTGCGCACGGGCGTCAGCTCGACAGCGCCGTCCGATGTACTCGACGGTGATCTCGACCCGTTCATGGAGGCCTCGCTGGCGCAGCGCGTCTATGGCACCGAGGTCGAAGTCGAGGACATCGATTGAGCCCGAAAAAGCGCTCCCGCGGCCGCGAGATCCTGATCAATCTCGCGGTTTCGGCCGGCAGCGTCATCGTCTTCCTGCTGTTCTGCGAGCTGGTGCTGTTCCGTTTCGTGCTGCCGGCGAGCGACGTGCCGCGCAATGCCTTCGTCAACGAGGTGGTGCGCTACCAACTGGGGCAGAGCGGCGTCTGGCGCGTGCGTGACGAGATCGCCGCGCCGTTCAAGATCAATGCGCAGGGCTGGAACTCGCCGCTGGCGGACTATCCGGTCGAACGCAAGCCGGGGACCAGTCGCATCGCCTTTGTCGGCGACAGTTTCGTCGAGGCGTTGCAGGTGCCGTTCGACAGGGGCTTTGCCGAAGCGATTGGCGCCAAGCTGGCTGCCAAGGGGCCGGTCGAGGTCCAGCGCTTCGGCGTCGCAGGCGCGCCGCTCAGCCAATATCTGCAGATGATCGATCGGGAGGTCGTGCAGCGTCGTCCCGACCGGATCGTCGTGAATCTGGTCCATAACGATTTCGACGAGAGCTTCGCCTTCAAGCCAGGGCGCTACACGTCGAGCTTCCTCAAGCTGAAGATCGAAGGCGGTAAGGTCGTCGGCGAGGTCGCGCCCGAGCCGTGGCGGGCAGGCAGGCTTGAACTCGTCCGTCAGAGCGCGACGGCCCGCTTCCTGCTCTATCGCTGGCAGGTCAGGCCGCAGGCGCTGCTCGATGCGATCCTCGGCCCTGCCAAAGCCGCGGGCGAGGGCGGTTATGCCGCTAATATCGATGTGGCGAGCGTGTTGGCGCAGGAGGCCGATATTCGCGTCGCGACCGATTACCTGTTCGGCCGGCTGAAGGCGCGTGCCGATGCGATCGGGGCGAAGCTCCAGCTCGTCATGGATGGCGATCGCGCAGCGATCTATGCCGGCAGGGCCGACAGCCCAGCGCTGAAGCTCAACCGGATCGCCGCCGAGATGGCCGGCAAGCACGGTATCGCTTTCCTCGACCTGCATCCGGTCTTCGCCGCCGAATGGGCCAGAGCCGGCAAGCGCTTCGAATTCCAGGCCGACGCGCATTGGAACGAGTACGGCCATCAGGTCGCGGCCGCCGCTATCGCCGAAGCCTTGCACTGACTTGATTCGCGAATAAAAACAGATCGCTGCATGTGAATGCTGCAGCGATCTGTGAAGTCATTGGGATCCGGCCGGAGCGCCCTGAAGCGATGATTCAGACCCGCCCGGCGAGCTTGTTGCCGGCGCGCAGGAAGCGGTTTGGATCGACCGGATCGCCGTCGAGGCGGGTTTCGTAGTGCAGATGCGGGCCGGTCGAGCGGCCGGTCGAGCCGACGCGGCCGACAAGACTCCCGCTGGTCACGCTCTGGCCTACGCTGACCAGGATCGCCGACATGTGAGCGTAGCGCGTGGTGAGTCCGTTCGCGTGCTCGATCTCGACCATGTTGCCGTAGCCACCCGAATACTCGGCGGTCACGACCTTTCCCGGGCCAGTGGCGCGCACCGGCGCTCCGTGCTCGGCGCGCAGGTCCATGCCTGTGTGCAAGGCGGCTCCGCGGGTAAAGGGATCAGCGCGGTAGCCATAATTGGAGCTCAGCTCGAGCTCCCCATCGAGCGGCCTGTTCAGCGGCAACCGCTCGGCGAGGCCGCGCAGGCTGAATACCGTCGCTATGCGCGGCTGCAACGAGCTCAGCGTCGCCTCGAAGGGGCCGGCCGCAGGGTCGATGTTGAGCGGGACGAGCGGTCCGCCGACGCCCTTTGCAACAGTACTCGCAGCTGCGAGCTTGTCGGTGTCGAGTCGGGTCTCTGCGAGCGCGCCACGCAGCGTCTTCTGTGTCTCGCCGAGGGTTCGGTCGATGTCGCGCAGGGCGGCGAGCTGGGCTGCCGAGCTGCGCTCGATCGATTGATCGAGCTGGATCAGCGCTCCGGCGACACGCTTGGCCGGCGGTATCGGCTCCTCGGCCTCGCCCGATTGCCAGGGGGCCGGACGGTCGTCGGCGCCGCGCAGCGGCAAGGTCTCGGGAGCGGGTGTCGGCTTGCCGGACGTGAAAGGCGCGAAGCTGGTGACGCCGGAGGCACGGATCGGCTCCTCGGGCTTGATCATGCGCTGGCGGAGCGGGTTCTTCGCCGCTTGCGATACACCGATACCGGCCGATTGCAGGCTCTCGGTGACGGCGTTGACCAGGGACTGCCGCGATTCAAGCTCGGCCTGACGCGTGGCGATCTCGCCGACGCGGGCCTCGACCCCGTCCTGATCGAGCAACGCACGACTGGCGAGCCGGTCGACATCGGCGCGCAGCGCCGCGATGCGATCCTCATAGGCGTATTGGCGCGAGGTCTCGCGGCTGATCAGCCGCGCGGCGAGATCGTCCTTGCGCAGGATGTACCAGCTCGTCGCGCCACTCCAGGCGGTGGTCAGCGCCAGCAGGCTCAGCCCGAGCAGCGCGGTCGAGCGGCTGATCGTAAAGCTACGGCGAGACAGGATGCCGGTCACGGGGAGTGCGGGGCCGGCAGCGTGGGCACGAGAATCCGAGGGAATCATACGCAAAACCGAGTTGACGCTGCGATGGTTCGATTAGACCCTGTTAGGGTTAATCAATCGCAAACCAAGGTCGGTTTCGCCCGCTTTCAGCCTCGCAGGCGTCAGAGTTCCCGGGTTGCTGCGAGCACGTCCTCGGCATGGCCCTTGACCCTGACCTTGGCCCAGACGCGAACGATCTTGCCCGCCGCATCGATCAGGAAGGTGCTGCGTTCGACGCCCATGTAGTGGCGTCCGTACATCTGCTTCTCGACCCAGAGGCCATAGGCATCGATCGCCTTGCGCTCCTCGTCCGAAACCAGAGTGAGCCGCAAGCCGTACTTCTGCTTGAACTTGTCGTGGCGCTTCACCGAATCGGGCGAGATGCCGATCACTATTGCGCCGGCCGCGGCGAAGTCCTCGCGCAGTGCGTCGAAGGAGAGCGCCTCGTTGGTACAGCTTTGCGTGTCGTCCTGCGGATAGGCGTAGAGCACGACCTTGCCGCCGCGCAGGCTGGAGAGCGTGAGCGAGCCGCCGCCATCCGTCGGCAAGGTGAAGTCCGGGGCCGCAATGCCTTCGTTCAACGCCATCTTTGCCTTCCTTTGGTCTCGATCACGTGCAAGGGCCGGGCGAGCCGCCTGCGACAAGCCGGCTCAGACCACAGACCAGAACCGCCCGGAACGAATCAGCTAGCTTGCGTGTTGCTGTACCGCTCCCGGGATCAGGCGCATCATGCGGACAGCAAGGCGGCCCGCCGCCGGAGCCGTTACATCGATCCGCACGATTCGAGCAGCAAGACAAGAAGCGTTTCCGTTTGACCGAGAACAGCAAGATCAGCGTTACCTCCGCATCTGGCGCGACTTCCGCGGCGGAATGCCAGGAGGTCGCCGCCGTAGCGAAGCGCGCCTGGCGCGGTATCGTCACCATTACAGTGGCCGTTTGTGTTGCGGTGGTGACCCTCGGTTTTGTCGGAGCCGCCTTGCTGGTCAGCGGCTTCATTCCCCTGTCAGGGCTCGAGGGTCGGATCTCCACGGCCATCGAGGAGCGGCTCGGGCCGAACTGGAAGGTCACGGCCGAGCAGGCCGAGCTCGATCGTGTCGACGGCCGTTCGCGCCTGCGGGTTCGCGAGGTCTCGTTTCGGCACGCCAGCGGGGCGTCGTTCCGGGCGCCGGAGGCTGTCCTCGGCTACGACGCGATGTCGTTGTTGCGCGGGAATATCCGCCTGGTCTCGCTCGACCTGCGCGGCGTCAATATCCGGCTCGGCGTCAGGCAGGACGGGTCGCTGCTGCTGGAGCAGGATGTCCAGCCGGAGCAGGTATCGAAGACGCCCGTGGCCGGTGATCCGGTCGATTGGGACGCTTTCGCCGGTGCCATGAATGCGATCGGCGCATTGGTCTCGAACGAGGGCCTGCTCGGTTCGCTCGAGGTCGCCGGCATTGGCGGGGCTCGTGTCACGTTGATCGATCCGGCCGGGCGGCAACGATCCGGCCTTGAAGATGTCGATGTCAGATTGGAGCGGTTCGGCGGTGGGCAGGCCCGCCTGTCGATGAAGGGACGGATCGGCCCGCGCTGGAAGGAACTGGCCATCGATCTGTCGAATGCTCCCGACGGTACGCGTACCGCCACAGTCGACATCCAGCGCTTCGAGCCGGCCGAGGCTGTTGCTCTCGCCTTCGGCAACGCCATGGTCGCGCTGGATGGCATGGCGCTCAGCGGCAAGATTTCGCTGACCCAGGCAGGTAGTGGCGAGCGCAAGCTCGCGGCGCGGCTGACCGTCGCGCCGGGCGTCGTCCGTGTCCACAATTCCGGGCTCGACCCGATCGAGGTGCAAGGGGCGAAGCTCGATTTCAGCAGCGAGGACGGGTTCAAGACGATCAAAGTCGCGGCGATCGAACTCCAGGCCGGGGAAACCAAACTCGCCGGCAGCGGGCAGGCGCGGAACGAAGGCGGCATCTGGCGGCTGGTACTCGATGGTGGCGGCCAGGTCGCGGGCATCGGCAAAGATGCGGCCGTCGTGATCTCGGCCCTGAGAACGCAGATCGATGTCGATCCCGGCGCTGGTGAGGTGCGAATGGGCCAGCTCTCGTTCAAGGGGCCGCTGATCAACGCCGAAGGCTCAGGCATGGCGCGTCGGCGCGACGACCAGAATTCGCACCAGTTCCAGATCAGGGCGGTCGATACCGATATGCGGGCAGCGCTTGCGGTCTGGCCGGCCGTGACCTCGCCCGGGCTGCATGGAGCTCTGACGGAGATGGTCAAGAGCGGGCGGGTCGAGGAGATCGACGTCAAGGTGACGATGTCGCCGGAGGCGAATGCGAGGCTGGCGAATGGCAAGGGCATGGACGACGACGCCGTTGCCGTGGCGTTGAAGGCCTCGCAGGTCAGCTTCCTGCCCAATCCCGGCCTGCCGCTCCTCACCGATGCGCGCGTCGTAGGTTCGACGACTGGCCGCACTGTCGATCTCGTGATTCCGCAAGCCACGGCCGAGCTCGGCGACGGGCGAAAACTGACACTGAGCGAAGGTACCTTCGCCATGTCCGACACCTGGGCGGATCGGCCGCAGGCGCGGATGAGCTTCAAGTCGACAGGTTCCGCCGATGCTCTCGTCGCTCTCCTCAACTTCCCGTCCCTGCGTGAATTCTCGCCGCTCAAGATCGAGCCAGGCGCACTGCGCGGCGCGGTCGATTTGACCAGCCAGCTCTCCTTGCCGCTCGTCAACGACCTGCAGTTCGCCGATGTCGTGATCCGCAGCAGCGGCGCCCTGTCGAATGTCGCTTCCGACAACCTGCTAGGCGGTGAGAAGCTCGAAGGTGCCAATCTGGCCCTGACCTATGATCGCGGCCAGCTTTCAATCAAGGGGGAGGGCAAGGTCGGCGGCGACAAGGCGCCGATCGAGCTCAAGCAGAACGCCAAGGGCCAGGGCGAGGCGAGTGTCTCGCTCGCCCTCGACAATGCCGCGCTCAAGCGGCGTGGCTTCGGCCCGGAGACCGGCATCAGCGGGCCGGTGCAGATCAAGGTGGTCAAGCCGTTGGGCAAGACGCCGGAGGCGCCACCGCGGGTCGAGGTCGACCTGACCAAGGCCGCGATCGATTCAGGCGTACCGGGGGTGAGCAAGCCCGCCGGCCGGGCCGGCAAGGCGGCCTTCACCTATGTCGTCGATGACGACGGCCCGGACCTTGAAGACCTGACGATCGAGAGCGCGCCGCTGCTGGCCAAAGGCCGCATCTCGCTGACGAAGCAGAACGCCTTCGAGAGCGCCAGCTTCTCGCAATTGCGCCTGTCGCCCGGCGACAATCTGACCAAGGTCGAGATCGGGCGCGACGGCGGCGTGACCAAGCTCTCGGTGCGCGGGCCGGTGCTCGATGCGCGGCCCTTCATCCGCGATCTGTTCGATGCGCCAGCAGCTCCGACGCGCGGCGCGCGGGGTGGCCAGAGCGCTGCATCAGGCCCGGATTTCGATCTCGACCTCGACGTGCCGATCCTGACCGGCTTCAACAATGAGGCGCTCGGCAATTCGCAGCTCAAGCTCTCGCGTCGGAACGGGGCCCTGCGCTCGGTCGCTTATCAGGGCCGCATCGGCAAGGCCGACCTTTCGATCAAGCAGGCCAGGCAGGGCGAGGGCGCCGGCCAACTGGTCATGCAGTCGGAGAATGGCGGCGCCACCTTGCGATTCCTCGACCTCTATCGCCGCGCCTATGGCGGCGACCTGATCCTGCAGCTCGGGGCCGGCGAGGGGCGCCAACCGGGCGAGTTGCTCCTGCGCAATTTCACGGTGCGGGACGAGCCGGCCTTGCGCCGCGTCGTCGGCCCGCCGGGCTCCCAGTCGCCGAACGCGCTCGACAGCACCGGCGCGCCGGTCCCGCGCATTGATGCGAGCGATGTCGCCTTCACCAAGCTAAGGGCCGAATTCGTGCGCAGCGCCAGCCGGATCGATGTCAGCGACGCGGTGCTGTGGGGCCAGCAGGTCGGCTTCACCATCCAGGGCAGCGTCGACTATGGCCGCGACCGCGTCGACATCGGCGGCACCTTCGTACCGGGCTATGCCTTCAACAACGCCTTTGCGCAGGTGCCGGTGGTCGGCATGATCCTCGGTGGTGGACAATATGGCGGGCTGTTCGCGGTGAATTTCCGCGTTTCTGGTTCAGCCAGCCAGCCGACGATGACGGTGAACCCGCTCTCGGCGATCGCACCCGGCATCCTGCGCCGCTTCGTCGATCCGCTTGGCGGCGGGCCGCTTGAGCAGACGCGCCCCGGCGCCAGATTGCCCGCGCCGGGTGCCGCGGAGCGCTAGATACAGGAGCGCTCAGCTCGCGGTGCGCAAGCTGGGCGCTCAAACCATCTCTGCTTGGCGATGGCGTCCGTCAGACCGGCCGCAGCAGGATGTGCTTCTTCTTGCCGAAGGAGAGCTTGATCGCGCCGTCGACGAGATCGCCCGGCGACAGTGTCGCGCGCTCGTCGCTGACCTGAACGTCGTTGATGCGCAAGCCGCCCGCCTTGATCTGGCGGCGTGCCTCGCCGGTCGAAGGCACGAGGCCGGCGGTGACGAAGGCGTTGAGCACGCCGACCCCGGCCTTGAGCTCGGCTGACGGCACTTCGATACTGGGCAGGTCGTGGGCGGCCCCGCCTTCCTCGAAGGTCTTGCGGGCGGTCTCGGCCGCGGCCTCGGCCGCCTCGCGGCCGTGCAGCAGCGCCGTCGCCTCGGTCGCCAGCACCTTCTTGGCCTCGTTGACCTCCGAGCCGCCGAGCGCCGCGAGCCTGGCGATCTCGGCCAGCGGCAGGCGGGTGAACACCTTGAGGAAGCGGCCGACATCGGCATCCTCGGTGTTTCGGAAATACTGCCAGAACTCATAGGGGCTGAAGAGGTCGCCATTGAGCCAGACGGCGCCGCTGGCGGTCTTGCCCATCTTGGCACCGGAGGAGGTGGTCAGCAGCGGCGTCGTCAGCGCGAAGAGCTGCTTGCCGTCCATGCGGTGCGCGAGATCGACGCCGTTGATGATGTTGCCCCACTGATCGGAGCCGCCCATCTGCAGGCGGCAACCATAGCGGCGGTTGAGCTCGACGAAGTCGTAGCCCTGCATGATCATGTAGTTGAACTCGAGGAAGGACAGCGATTGCTCGCGATCGAGCCGCAGCTTCACCGAGTCGAAGGACAGCATGCGGTTGACCGAGAAGTGCCGGCCGACCTCGCGCAGGAACTCGACATAGTTGAGCTTGAGCAGCCAGTCGGCGTTGTTCACCATCAGCGCATCGGTCGGGCCGTCGCCATAGCGCAGGATGCGCGAATAGACCTTCTTGATGCTCTCGATATTGGCGTTGATCTCCTCGATCGACAGCAGCTTGCGCTGGTCGTCGCGGAAGGACGGGTCGCCGACCATCGAGGTGCCGCCGCCCATCAGCGTGATCGGCCGATGCCCGGTCTCCTGGAACCAGTAGAGCATGGTGACCGAGATCAGGTTGCCGATATGCAGGCTGGTCGCGGTCGCATCATAGCCGACATAGGCGGTCTGCGGCCCCTGGCGGCAGAGGGCGTCGAGCTCCTCCGGGTTCGAGACCTGGTGGATGAGGCCGCGCTCGTCGAGCGCACGCAGGAAATCGGATTTGAAGGCGGTCATGGCGGTTTGCGATCTGATCTTTGTCGTTCCGCCGTCGTCTAGAGCATGTTCCGCCAAAGTGGAAACCGCTTTTGCGGCGAAAGCGCCCCGGGGCGTTATCCGGGAATGCGATCGAGCCATAGCCTGGCGGGGTCGCTGCGGTGCGGCGGCTCCAGGGCGTCCCGTGTGAGCCCCAGGTCACGGAGCGCTCGATCGTCCAGCGTCGCGAGAGGGTACCGTGTGCGAGCGGCGCTCGCGCGGCGCTGCCAGAGCGCCAGCAGGCCGTGCAGGAGGGAAGCGCCGCCGCGCGGGGCGAGCGGCGCCGTATGCGAAAGGCAGGTCATGATCGGATCCTCGGGAGAGCAGGCGGTCATGCCCGCTGATGTGAGGTGAATCTGGGCCAGACGGGGCAGGGCGACAAAGCGGAAGATTGTCACCTGCCATAAAGAGAGCTTATGCTTCTGTATGCCTGCGCAACCGCCGCCGCCGAAGCTTCCGCCCCTCGCCGCGGTCCGAGTCTTCGAGGCTGCCGCGCGCCACCAGAATTTCACCCGCGCGGCCGAGGAACTCGGCATGACGCAGGCTGCCGTGAGCTATCAGATCCGGCTGCTGGAGGATCGCGTCGGAGCAGCGCTGTTCGTGCGCCAGCCACGCCAGGTCGCGCTGACGGCGATCGGCCAGCGGCTCGCCGGGCCGGTGGGCAAGGCGCTCACCGATATCGGGACAGTGTTCCGCGATATCTGCGAGGCAAACCAGACGGTTTTGACGATCTCGTCGCTACAGACGATGGCGATCACCTGGCTGTCGCCGCGATTGGCCCAGTTCCAGATCGAGAACCCGCAATTCGCCGTGCGCGTCCGGACTTCGCAGCATCTCGTCGACTTCGCCACCGAGGCTGTTGATCTTGCCGTGCGCTATGGGCCGGGCTCATGGCCAGGCGTCGCGGCGGAGAAGCTCTTCGCTTGCCATTATGCGCCGCTCTGTTCGCCCGAACTGCGCGAACGGCTGCAATTGCGCGAGGCGGCCGATCTGTTGCGCGCTCCGTTGCTCAGTCCCGACGAGACGTCCTGGAAGGTCTGGTTCGCCGATCTCGGCCTCGACCAGCCGCAGCAAGGCGCCCGGGCGATGTCGCTGGAGATGCAGGCGATGAATGTTCAGGCCGCGATGCGCGGGCACGGCGTCGCGATGGCCGTGCCCGAGCTTTTCGCCTATGATATCGCGGCCGGGCGGCTCGTCTTCGCAGTGGAGCACGCCATACGCGACCAATGGGCCTACTGGGTCGTCTATCCGGTGGAACGCCAGCGCGATCGCAAGATCAGGCTGTTCCGGGACTGGATATTGGCGGAGGCGCGGGCAGCGGAGATGACGCTGCCCTTCATGGCCTCGAGCTTGGGCTTGATCCACTCATCGGCGTGAGCCGGGGCTCAGGCCTTTTCCTGCTCGCTCTTGATGATCTCGGGGCCGACCTTGCGGTCGAGATAGGCGCTGACCTGCTCCATCAGCTGGTCGACGCGGCCGTCGAAGAAGTGGTTGGCGCCCTCGACCACGGCGTGCTCGATCTGGATGCCCTTTTGGGTCTTCACCTTCTCGATCACCGCCATCACTTCCTTGACCGGAGCGACGCGGTCCTCCGAGCCATGCACGAACAGGCCGGAGGACGGGCAGGGCGCGAGGAAGGAGAAGTCGTAGCGATTGGCCATCGCCGCGATCGAGAGGAAGCCCTCGATTTCCGGGCGCCGCATCAGCAGCTGCATGCCGATCCAGGCGCCGAAGGAAACGCCGGAGATCCAGCAGCTCTTGGCCTCGGGGTTCAGCGCCTGCATCCAGTCGAGCGCGGCGGCGGCATCGGAGAGCTCACCGGCGCCGTGGTCGAACTGGCCCTGGCTGCGGCCGACGCCGCGGAAATTGAAGCGCAGCGCCGAGAAGCCGCGGTTAACATAGGTGTAGAACAGGTTGTAGACGATCTGGTTGTTCATCGTCCCGCCGAATTGCGGGTGCGGGTGCAGGATGATCGCCAGCGGCGCGCCGCGCTTCTTGGCGGGCTGGTACCGGCCCTCGATCCGGCCGGCCGGACCGTTGAAAATCACCTCTGGCATCGCATCTCGCCTTTTGTCGGGCGAGGCACGCGGGCGACCGGCTGAAAAGCGGCGTTGCTGCCGCTGAAAAGCCTGCTCACCCTTGACGGCCCCGCCGCTCGCGCCCTACATGGAGCGCTTAGAATGGTTCTAACAGCCGTGAACAGAACTGGAACGCGCGAGCGAAGGCTGCTTGCGGTTCCGGTCCATCGCGGCTCGGACGGGCGGCTATAGCACGGCGCGGGGGTGCGATTTCAAGCATTTCGTGCCGCGTCTTCGGGCAAGCCCTCCGGAGCGGAGCAAAAGCGCAGGTGTTTGCGACGACCCGCAGCTATCTCGACCACAACGCCACGACGCCGGTGCGGCCGGCCGTGGCGGAGGCGATGCTGCGGGCTTTGCAGATGCCGGGCAATCCATCCTCCGTCCATAATGAGGGCCGCGCGGCCCGTGGCGCGATCGAGCAGGCCCGCGAGCAGGTCGCGGCGCTCATCGGCGCGAAGGCGAGCAATGTCGTCTTCACCAGCGGCGGCACCGAGGCCAATGCGACGATCCTGTCGCCCGGCCTCAGCGATTGCAGCGGCGCGCGTGACTGCGTGCGGGCGCCGGTGACGCTCTTGCTGCACAGCGCCAGCGAGCACCCTTGCGTGCGCGACGGCCATCGCTTCCCCGCGGATCAGGCTGAGGCGATCCCGGTCGATAGTGAGGGGCTGGTCGATCTCGGCTGGCTCGATCAACGGCTCGCGCGCCTCGCGGCGGAGCAGCCGGATGAGCGCGCGCTGGTCTCGGTCCATCTCGCCAATAACGAGACGGGCGTGGTCCAGCCAATTGCGGAGATCGCCGGCATCGCCAGGCGCCATGGCGCGCTCGTGCATTCGGACGCCGTCCAGGCCGCCGGCAAGATCGCGATTGATATCAATGCCTTGGGCGTCGATGCTCTGACATTGTCCGCCCACAAGATCGGCGGGCCGAAGGGTGTCGGCGCGATCATCTTCCGGACCGGGGCGCTCGAACTTGCCGACAAGCCTCTGCGCGGTGGCGGCCAGGAGCGCGGCTGGCGCGCCGGCACCGAGAACCTGCCGGGCATCGTCGGCTTCGGCGTCGCCGCAGAAGAAGCGGGCAAGGCGCTCGCAGGTGAGACGACCCGTCTGGCTGCTCTGCGTGACCGGCTTGAAACCCAGCTCGTGGCGCTGGCGCCCGATACGGTGGTGTTCGGTGGCAAGGCTTCGCGCCTACCCAATACCTCCGCCTTCGCGACGCCGGGCATCAAGGCCGAGACGGCGCTGATCATGCTCGATCTAGCCGGAGTGGCCCTGTCATCAGGCTCGGCCTGCTCGTCCGGCAAGGTCAGGCGCTCGCATGTGCTAACAGCCATGGGCGTCGACCCTGTCATGAGCGAAGGGGCCTTGCGCGCCTCGCTCGGATGGACCACCTGCGAGGCGGACATCGACCAATTCATCGCGGCCTATGCGAAGGCCTTGGCCGCGAACCCGAACCGGCGGACGCAGGCGGCGGCCTGAGCGTTCTCCGCAAGAGCAAGACCGAACCGGCGGGCCTTGAACCCGCGACAGGAGTGTAGAGATGGCAGCGGTCCAGGAGACCATCGATCAGGTCAAGTCGATCGACGTGACCGAGTACAAATACGGTTTCGTCACCGAGATCGAGATGGACAAGCCCGCCAAGGGCCTGACCGAAGATACGGTGCGCTACATCTCGGCGCGCAAGAACGAGCCGGAATGGATGCTGGAATGGCGGCTCGACGCCTTCCGGCGCTGGAAGACCATGACCGAGCCGACCTGGTCGCGTGTCAACTACCCGCCGATCAACTACCAGGACATCTATTATTACGCGGCGCCCAAGAGCGGTGCCTCGCCGCAATCGCTCGACGAGGTCGATCCGGCGATCCTGGAGACCTACAAGAAGCTCGGCATCCCCTTGCGCGAGCAGGAGATTCTGGCCGGCGTCGCGCCGGAGAACCGCGTCGCGGTCGATGCGGTGTTCGACTCGGTCTCGGTCGTCACCACCTTCAAGAAGGAGCTGGCCCAGGCCGGCGTGATCTTCTGCTCGATCTCGGACGCGATCCAGGAGCATCCCGAGCTGGTGAAGAAGTACCTCGCCACCGTCGTGCCGGTGACCGACAACTACTTCGCCACGCTGAACTGCGCCGTCTTCACTGACGGCTCCTTCGTCTACATCCCCAAGGGCGTGCGCTGCCCGATGGAGCTGTCGACCTATTTCCGCATCAACGAGCAGAATACCGGCCAGTTCGAGCGCACGCTGATCATCGCCGACGAGGGCTCCTATGTCAGCTATCTCGAAGGCTGCACCGCGCCCAAGCGCGACGAGAACCAGCTGCATGCGGCGGTGGTCGAGCTGATCGCGCTCGATGATGCCGAGATCAAGTACTCGACCGTGCAGAACTGGTATCCGGGCGATGCCGAGGGCAAGGGCGGCATCTACAACTTCGTGACAAAGCGCGGCGATTGCCGTGGCAAGAACTCGAAGATCTCGTGGACGCAGGTCGAGACCGGCTCGGCGATCACCTGGAAATACCCGTCCTGCATCCTGCGCGGCGACGGCTCGCGCGGCGAGTTCTACTCGATCGCGGTGTCGAACGGGGCGCAGCAGGTCGATAGCGGCACCAAGATGCTGCATCTCGGCGAGAACACGACGTCGAAGATCATCGCCAAGGGCATCGCAGCCGGAAAGTCGGACTCGACCTATCGCGGCATGGTCTCGGCCCACCGCAAGGCGACGAACGCGCGCAACTTCACCAATTGCGACTCGCTGCTGATCGGCGACCAGTGCGGCGCCCACACCATCCCCTATATCGAGGCCAAGACCGCGACGGCCGTGTTCGAGCACGAGGCGACCACGTCGAAGATCGGCGAGGACCAGATGTTCTACTGCCAGCAACGCGGCCTCTCCGAGGAAGAGGCGGTGGCGCTGATCGTCAACGGCTTCGTCAAGGAGGTGCTGCAGCAGCTCCCGATGGAGTTCGCCGTCGAGGCGCAGAAGCTGATCACGATCTCGCTCGAGGGGAGCGTGGGGTGACGCCCCGTCATGGTCGGGCTTGTCCCGACCATCCACGTCTTTCTTTCAAACGCTCAAGTCGTGGATGCTCGGCACAGGGCCGAGCATGACGCGGCAGGAACTTGGAACCGAACAATGCTCGAAATTCGTAATCTGGTCGTCAAGATCGCCGACGAGGACAAGCAAATCCTCAACGGCCTCAACCTCACCGTGAACGCCGGCGAGGTCGCTGCGATCATGGGGCCGAACGGCTCCGGCAAGTCGACGCTGAGCTATGTCATCGCCGGCAAGGAGGACTATGAGGTCCTCGACGGCGAGATCCTGCTCAATGGCGAAAACCTGCTGGAGATGGAGGCCGATGCCCGCGCCGCCGCCGGCATCTTCCTCGCCTTCCAGTATCCGCTGGAGATCCCCGGCGTCGCCACCATGACCTTCCTCAAGGCGGCGATGAACGCGCAGCGCAAAGCACGCGGCGAGGCCGAGCTGCTGACCCCGGACTTCATCCGCCAAGTCAACGGCGCCGCCGACAAGCTCGGCATCGACCGCGAGATGCTGCGCCGGCCGCTCAATGTCGGTTTTTCCGGCGGCGAGAAGAAGCGCATGGAAATCCTGCAGATGGCGCTGCTGTCGCCGTCGATGTGCATTCTCGACGAGACCGATTCCGGCCTCGACATCGACGCGCTGCGCATCGTCGCCGACGGCGTCAACGCTCTGCGTGCCCAGAACCGCGGCTTCCTGGTGATCACCCATTATCAGCGCCTGCTCGATCATATCGTGCCCGACACCGTGCATGTGATGTCGAAGGGCAAGATCGTCAGGACCGGCGGCAAGGAGCTGGCGCTCGAGCTCGAAAAGAGCGGCTATGCCTCCTATGGCGAGGCTGCGTGATGGCGCTCATCACCCCGCTCAAGACCGCGGCCGAGCAGCAGCTCGCCGAGCAGTTCGCCAACATCAAGGCCGAGCTGCCGGGCGCCGGCGCGATGCGCAAGCTGCGCGAGGATGCCTTCGCCGGCTTCGAAACCAAGGGCCTGCCGCATCGTCGGCTCGAATCCTGGCGCTATACCGACCTGCGCAACCTGGTGCGCGAGGCGATGCCGCTGGCGCGTCGTCCGGCACGCCCGCAGGCGATCACCGACCGGCTGGCGCTGCAGACCATCGCCGGCCGGCGCTTCGTCACCATCGACGGTATCTTCAGCGCGGCTGATTCCGATCTACAGGGCCTGCCTGCCGGCATCACGGCACGCAGTCTCGCCGAGGCGCTGACCGAGGCACCGGATGAGATCGCGGCCGCCTTCGCCGTGCCGGAGGTGGCGCGCGACGACGGCGCGCTGATGCTCAATGCCGCCTTCGCCCAGGACGGTGTCGTGATCGAGATCGCGCCCGGGACGGAACTCGACCAGCCACTCGTGCTGCTCGCGCTAGGCTCCGGCGAAAGCGAGGCGGCAATCGTCTCGCGCTCGCTGGTCAAGGTCGGCGCCGGCGCCAAGGTCACGATCGTCGAGCTGCAGGAGAGCGTCGGTCCGGCGCCAGTGCAGGTCAATCACGCCACCGCCTTCGTCATCGGCGACGGCGCCGAGGTTGAGCATGTCCGCATGGTCACTCGCCAGCGCGCCGAGACCGTGCAGGTGCAGTCGCTGCTCGCCGAGCTCGGCGCGCATGTCTCGTTCGACTCGATCGCAGTCGCCGTGAATTGCGGCGTGCTGCGCCAGCAGAGCTTCCTGCGCTATGGCGGCGAGCACAGCCGTGCGGCGCTGCGCGGCATCAACCTCTTGCGCAAGCAGGAGCATTCCGACGTCACGCTGGTGATGGACCACGCAGCCGCCCATGGCGAGAGCCGTGAGCTGTTCAAGACCATCATCGAGGGCGAGGGCACCGGCGTTTTCCAGGGCAAGGTCATCGTCCGTCAGCATTCGCAAAAGGTCGACGGCAGCATGAAGAGCCACGCGTTGCTGCTGAACGATGGCGCGACCATGTTCAACAAGCCGGAGCTCGAAATCTTCGCCGACGACGTGGTCTGTGGCCACGGCGCGACCGTGGCGCAGATGGACAGCGATCAGCTCTTCTACCTGATGGCGCGCGGCCTGCCGCGGCCGCAGGCCGAGGCGCTGGTGCTCGCCGCTTTCGTCGGCGAGGTCTCGGACATGGTTGGCGATGAGGGCGTTCGCGAGATCGTCGGCCGCGAGATCGACTGCTGGCTCGGCCAGCGCGATGGCGCACCCAAGCTCGGAGCCGCCTGATGCCTTACGTCAACCTGCAGATCACCAAGGGCGCGACACGCGAGCAGAAGGCCGAGATCGTCAAGGAGTTCACGCAGACGCTCGTCCGCGTGCTCGGCAAGAACCCGCAGAGCACCCATATCGTGATCCAGGAGATCGAGCGCGAGGATTGGGGGCATGCCGGCACGCTTGTCGCCGACCGGCCCGCCACGCCTGCCGGAAAGGCCTGAGATGAACGCGATCGCGAAGCCCTACGACGTCGCGGCGATCCGCAAGGACTTCGCGATCCTCTCGCGCGAGGTCTACGGCAAGCCGCTGGTCTATCTCGATAACGCCGCCTCGGCGCAGAAGCCCGAAGCGGTGATCGAGGCGATGACGCGGCTGATGCGCGAGGATTACGCCAATGTCCATCGCGGCCTGCACTACCTCGCCAACGCCTCGACCGAGGCCTATGAGGCGGCTCGCGAGAGCGCCCGGCGCTTCCTCAACGCCGCCCATATCGAGGAGGTGCTGTTCACCCGCTCTTCGACCGGGGCGCTGAACACGGTCGCCTCCTCGCTCGGGCAATATCTCAAGATCCAGGATGGCGACGAGATCATCCTCTCGATCCTGGAGCACCACTCCAACATCGTGCCCTGGCACTATTGGCGCGAGCGCCACGGCGCCGTGATCAAATGGGCACCGGTCGACGAGGACGGCAATTTCCTCATCGAGGAATTCGAGAAGCTGATCACGCCGCGCACCAAGGTGGTGTCGCTAACCCATATGTCGAACGCGATCGGCACCATCGTCCCGATCGCCGAGGTCGCGAAGATCTGTCAGGCCTATCGCATCCCGCTGGTCGTCGATGGCTCGCAGAGCGCGGTGCATCTGCCGGTCGATGTGCAGGCGCTCGGCTGCGACTTCTACGCCTTCACCGGTCACAAGACCTATGGGCCGACCGGTTCCGGCATCCTCTGGGGCAAGCGCGAATGGCTCGAGAAGCTGCCGCCTTACGAAGGCGGCGGCGAGATGATCGCGACCGTCAGCGAGGATGCGATCACCTATAACGACCCGCCGCACCGGTTCGAGGCGGGCACGCCGGCGATCGTCGAGGCCGTGGGCCTGGGCGCCGCGCTCGACTACATGATGGCGCTGGGACGCGAGAACATCGCGGCGCACGAAGCGAGGCTCAATGCCTACGCCATGCAGCGCCTCGGCGAGATGAACTCGATCCGCATCTTCGGCAAGGCGAAGGAGAAGGGCGCTATCATCGCCTTCGAACTCGCCGGCGCCCATGCCCATGACGTTGCGACCGTGATCGACCGCGCCGGCGTTGCCGTCCGGGCCGGAACTCACTGCGCCATGCCGCTGCTTGCCCGCTATGGCGTGACCTCGACCTGCCGTGCGTCCTTCGGCCTCTACAACACGCTGGAGGAAGTCGATATATTGGTGGAAGCCCTGCGCAAGGCGGAAGAGCTGTTCTCATGACGCTCCGCCTCGTGCCGACCGGAAGTTTAGCGATGACCGAGACCGCTGTTGAAGACTTCAAGCCGAATGCGCCGACCATGGGCGCCGGTTCCGGCCTGCCGCCGGAGGAGATCGACCGGCTGACCGATGACATCATCGCGGCGCTCAAGACCGTCTACGACCCGGAGATCCCGTCCGACATCTACGAGCTCGGCCTGATCTATCGCGTCGACATCGCCGACGACCGGCAGGTCGCGATCGACATGACGCTGACCGCGCCGGGCTGCCCGGTCGCGGGCGAGATGCCGGGCTGGGTCGAGAACGCGGTCGGCGCCGTGCCGGGCGTCTCGGGCGTGACCGTCAACATGACCTTCGATCCGCCCTGGGACCAGTCGCGCATGTCGGACGAGGCCAGGGTCGCGCTCGACATGTGGTGAGCGTGGAAGCTTCACCATCCTCGCAAACAGGAAAGGCCGCTGCGACGCAGCGGCCTTTTTCGTTGTCGTGATGCCGGTCAGAAGCCGAAGTTGAAGCCGGCCTTGACGATGTCGCCTGCGGTGCGGGTCCGCATGGTTGCGTATTGGCCGGGCGCCAGCCCGGTGAAGTCCTGCAGCAGCATCCGCTTCTGGCCGAGCTCGTAATGCGTGTAGTCGAGCCGGACCGTCATGCCCGGCGCCATCGCATATTCGACGCCGCCGCCCAGCGCCCAGCCGTGGAAGATGCCCGAGCGCGAGCCGCTGGCTGCCGAGGTGGTCTGCAGATTGTCGGGCAGGATCGAGCCCTTCTGCTCGACCAGCCCATAGGCGTAGCCGCCGGTGCCATAAATCAGGAAGTCGCCGAGCACGACGCCGGCGCGCACCCGAACCGTGCCCAGCATCGAGAGCTCGTTGCTGGAGCGGGTGGTGAACTGCGTGCCGGGATTGGCGGAGACGCTCTTGGCACCGCCGAGGCGTGTGGCCGAGAGATCGGTTTCGGCGCCGATCACGACCGCGCCGATCTGGTAGTTGAAGCCGAACTGGGCGCCGCCGACCGCGCCTGTTCCATCCGGCGTCAGGCTGCGCGGGACTGCCGACGTATTGATCGCCCAGGGGGCGAGCGTCGGCGTGCCGGGGATGGTCACGCTCGACGAGTTGGTCGACGTGCTGGTGGTCGTGGTGGTCGTGTTGGTCGTTGCGGTCACGGTCGTCGTGACCGGGATGGAATCGTTGGTGGTCGTGAACGTGCTCGTCGACGTGGTCGTGGTGTTCGCGACATTGGTCGTCGTGGTGGTCGAGGCGTTGGTCGTCGTGGTCGTCGGAGACACCGTCGGACTGCCATAGGGGCCTCCGATCGTCGTGCGACCGCTTTGCTGCCCGCTGCCGAGCGAGCCGCCGACATAGAAGCCGCTCCAGCGCGGCCGATTGGGCAGGATGACCGGCAGGGCCGGGGCATAGATCGGCGGCGGAGGAGGCGGCGCAGTCTGCGGTTGGCGCGGCACGCCGGGGCGGCCGGGCGAGGGCGTACGCGGCGTGTAGTCGGCGCGGCGGACCCGCTGCTGCTGCAGCGCCGGGCAAACCGGGCAGGTCTGGGCGACCTGGACGCGGTTGCGACTGGGTGCGGTGGCGGCCAGCCGCAGCGCCTCGTTCTCATGCTGCGAACCGGGATAGAGGCGGGCGAAGAGCTTCAGGGACTCGGCGTCGCCGGCGAGCACGGTCTCGGCCCAGGCGGTCTCCTCGGTGCGTTGGGACAGGATGCGGTGCAATCTCAATGCGTTCTGGTCATCGGGATTGATGTCGAGCGCGGTGCGATAGATGTCGCGTCGGTCCCACGCGATGGCGGTGCGAGAGGCGTCGGCGGGCGACATGGCGCGCAGCGCCGTTGCGGTTGGGCGGGTTGCGAGCGGGACGGCGCCGGCGATCGCAGGCTGCGCCGGAGGCGTGCCGGCCGGGCGCGGGAAGAAGCTGACATCGGTGATCAGCGAGGAGGTATCCCAGGGGATCTGGATGCCGTTGGTGGTGTCGTAGACGGCGAGGCGGATGCGCCGAAAGACTTGCTCGATCGGCAAGCCGGGCTCGCGCGCCTCGCGCAGGAAGGCGGTGGTGAAGGGGCTGTTGGGGCCGGTGCCGTCGGCAGCGGTCGAGCCGGGGGAGGTCGCGAAGGCGACGAAGGTGCCACTATTGGAATCGATGCGAGCGAGACCGGCTTCGCTGCGGACCCCCTCGTTTGCACCGTCGACCATCTGCAAGGCCAAGCCGCGGGAGAGTTCGCGTGCGGCGAACGGGTTGTTGCGGCAGGCGTCGAGGATCGCGATCTTCGATCTGGCGCCGGCTGCGTCGAGCTTGCGCAGGATCTCCGTCAGCGAGAGCGACTGGTTCGGAATGTTCGCCGAGGTTTCCGGCCGCACATCCGTCGGCAGGATGTAGTTCGCGCCATCGAGCTGGACGGCGTGGCCGGCATAGTAGACCAGCGCGGTCGAACCGGTGCCGCCCTGCTTCACCTTCTCGACGAAGACGTCGAGGGCGCTGCGCAGGCCGGCGAGCGAGAGATCGGTCGCGGCGGTGACGTCGAAGCCGGCCTCCTGGAGCATGGCACGCGTCGCATTGGCGTCGTTCAAGGCGTTCGGCAGCTTCGCAATGTTCTGGTAGGCGCCGTTGCCCATGACGAAGGCGAAGCGTCTCTGTTGCGCCGCTGCAGGCGACACTGTGAGAGCTATAGCGCCGATGATGGCGCTGAGTGCTAAGAAAACACAGATGGGTAGCCGCAGGCCTGTCCGCATGGCGCCTCCTCGGCGACCCCGATCGGGACCGGAGCCGCAGCCGATTCGAACCCTTCGCTGCATCAGATTAGCGATGGCTGCGCCGCCTTGCGAACAAGATTAGGCTGCGAAACTGACGCGCGGCGAACACTGTTGCGGTTCGCTAAGCTCTACCAACCGATCTGACTATTTGCATGCATGACCGAGCCGCTGAGTCGCCATTGCGAGAGGCGTTTGCCAGGGATCATGGCGAGAACGGCTGTAACCGTCACAAGATCCGGTCGACGCCCTCCGGAGGTGCTCCGTGACCGCAAGGCTGGTAGCGGATCGAAGGAGGCGAGCAGTCCGCCTGTCGCTATCGGCGGATAAAACTGGATTTTCGGGGTCACTTTCCTTAGGGTGACGCAGGGAATGGTGCCATGACCGCAGTCGTCAGATTTTGCGCACTGATCGCTCTTCTTGCGCATTTTGTCGCACTGCCGGCGCTTGCCCAGACCCAGGAGCGCCGCGTCGCACTGGTGATCGGCAACTCCGCCTACAAGAACGCGCCCGCCCTGCCCAATACGCCGAATGATGCGCGCGACACCGCCGAGGCGCTGCGCAAGGTCGGTTTCGAGGTGGTCGACGGCATCGATCTCGACAAGCGCGGCATGGACGCCGCCGTGTCACGCTTCGCGCGCCTCGCCCAGGATGCCGATGCGGTGATGTTCTACTATGCCGGCCACGGCTTCCAGTTCAACGGCGAGAACTTCCTCGTGCCGGTCGAGGCCAAGATCGATGACGAGGTCTCGGTCCAGTACGAGACGGTCAAGCTCAGCGAGGTGACGACTGCGCTCAGCTTCGCCAAGGGCGTCAAGATCATGGTGCTCGACGCCTGCCGCAACAATCCCTTCCTCGCCCAGCTCTCGAAGAAGACGACGACCCGCAGCATGTCGGTCGGCGCCGGCCTCGCGCCGATCGTCAAGGCGCAGGGCATGGTCACCGCCTATGCCACCCAGGCGAACGATGTCGCCGCCGACGGCGCCGGCCGCAACAGTCCGTTCACCGCGGCGCTGGTGCAGGAGATCAAGCAGCCCGGCCTCGAGATCGCGACCATGTTCCGCCGCGTCCAGAAGGCGGTCTACGATTCCACCGGCGGCAAGCAGACGCCGGAGCTTTCGCTCTCCCTGCTCGGCGATTTCTACCTCAATCGCGAAGAGACCGACGCCGACATCTGGAAGCAGTTGCGCAGCAGCGACAACGCCGCCGAAATCAAGGCCTTTATCCAGCGTTTCCCGACGAGCTTCTTCGTGGTCGATGCCAAGACGCGGCTCGACCTGATCGAGCGGCGCAGCGCCTCGCCTGATCGCGAGAAGCGGGAGCAGGAGTTCGCGGCGCGCGAGAAGGAGCTGCTCGACCGCCTCCAGAAGGCCGAGAAGGATCGGCAGCAGGCTGCGGTCGATCTTGCTGGCCGCGACGCCGGCAAGGGCGATGGCGAGCGGTCCGTGCCGAAGCCGGGCGAGGCCCCCGCGGCGAAGTCTTCCGATGCGAGCGAACGCGACCGTCTGGCCAAGGAACTCGCCAAGCGCGAGCAGGAACTGGCTGCGCTCGAAGCCGAGAAGGCGAAGCTGATTCAGGAGCGCCAGGACCGCGAAAAGGCGGTGGCGACGCGCAATGACGCGAGTGGCGCAACCGAACTGCCGGCGCCGCAGAAGCCGCTGCTGCCCAGCACGAGCGCGCGCCCGCAACGTCAGGAGCCGCGTGAGCTCAAGCCGCAGCAACGCGTTGTGGTCGATCGCAAGTCGACCGGCATCCTGACCGGTGGCGTCGAGCCGGAGCCGGAGCCGCGCAATGCTCGCGGTCGCCGGCCGAGCAAGCCCGCCGCCGCAGACGATTGCGCCGACGCCCTGCGGGCCCAGATAGGCGGCAGCGCAAGCAACTGCCGCTGAGGGCGATATCGCTGCTTTGCACCAACAGCGGCGAGGCAGGGGTTGGCGAGCGCGAGCTGACGATCGTGTGCTTGCTCAGGCCGTCTCAAGAATGACCGAAATTGCAGTCCAACGCATGCGATAGGCGGATTTTCCCGATGAACGACATGGCGACGAATCCCTACGACGCGGTCGCCTATCCAGGGCATGCCTTCGCTCAGACCCATCCTGCGCATCTGGCGACGATCGCGCATGTGCACGGCATGACCCCGGCCCCGACGACGGCGATGCGCGTCCTTGAACTCGGTTGCGGCCGCGGCGGCAACCTGATCCCGATGGCGCTGCAATGCCTGGGTGCGGAACTGGTCGGCATCGACCTGAGCGGGCGGGCGATCGCGCACGCCAGGACGGATGCCGCCGAACTCGGCGCCACCAATGTCAGCTTCCACCATCTTGACATCATGGCCGCCTCGGCCGCGCTCGGCCGCTTCGACTACATCCTCGTGCACGGGGTCTATTCCTGGGTGCCGCAGCCGGTGCGCGAGCGGATCCTGGCGCTTTTCGGCGAATTGCTGACGCCGCAGGGGATCGCCTATGTCAGCTACAACGCCCTGCCGGGCTGCCGGCTGCGCGATCTCGCCCGCGACGTGATGCTGTTCGAGACGCGCGACATCGACGACCCCATCGAGAAGGTCCGGGCCGCGCGCGCGGCGATCAAGCGTTTCGCCGAGGCGACCGATGCCGAGACCTTCTATGGCGCGGCCCTGCGCGAGCGGATGAAGCAGATCGAGGATATTCCGGACAACGTCCTCTATCACGACGATCTCAATCCGGGCGCGCGCGCCTTCGCCCTGCACGAGGTGCTGGCCGCGGCGGAGCCCCATGGGCTGCAATTCCTGGCCGAGGCCTCCTTCCCGAACAATTTCGGTGGAGCCCGTGGGGCGGCGCAGCAGGTGCTGAACGAGATTCCGATCACGGAGCCGCTGCGACAGGAGCAATCGCTCGACCTGCTCATCGGTCGCTGCTTCCGCCAGACTCTGCTCTGCCGCGCCGACGTCGCGCTGCAGCGCGGCTTCTCGCACTTCAGCCTCGAGCCCTACCATCTTGCGGCGAGCGTGAGCGAGGTCGAGGAGAAGGACGAGAAGCGGCCGGAGGCGGTGAGTTTCCTGTTCTCGGAAGGAGTGCGCCTCGCTTTGGATCTGCCGTCGGCCATCGCGGCCCTGCGGGCACTGGGCAAGGCTTGGCCCGGCAGCATTGACCATGGCGAGCTCGTGGCGCTGGCCTTGCTCGAGGCGAAAGACAGCCTGGGCCCCGATCTCGTCCGCGAGAAGGGCCGTCTCAACGAGGCGCTGACCGCGATCTACCGCGCCGGCCTGCTCGAGATCAATCTGGAGCCGCATCAGCTGACGACGCGCATCAGCGAGCGGCCGCTTGCGAGCCTGCTGGCGCGTCGCCAGGCACTGACCAGCCAGGAGGTCACCGATCTGCGCCATCGCGCGGTCGCGCTCGACGGAATCGTGGTGCGCAAGTTCGTCAGCCTGCTGGACGGGACGCGGACGCCGGCGATGCTGCTCGACGAGATCAATGCCTTCCTGACGGAAGCGCATGCCTCTGGTCGCGATGCCTCGACGTTGCCGAAAAAGGCCACGGCCGAGGAGGTCGACCTGCATTTGAAGGATGTCGCGCGGCTGGCCTTGCTGGCAGGCTGAGCTTGCCGTGGTCGGACCGCCTGCGTATTGCGGAGCGCGGCAGTAGCGGTAGCGAGGGATGAGTCAGCGCTTCAAGCAGTTTCAGGCCGCATTCCAGGAGGATGCCTGCCTCGAAACCATCATGCAGGCGCGGCAGGGCGGCATCACCCTGGCCTGCTCGGCCTGCGGGAAGACGTCGGCTTTCGCGCCGCGGGTGAAGCTGCGCGCCTATGCCTGTCCGCATTGCGGTTTCCTGGTCTCGCCCTGCAAGGGGACGCCGCTGGAGAGCCGGCGCACGTCTCTCCAGCTCTGGTTCTTCGCGCTCAAGGCGTTGACCGAGCAAGGGCCGCGCGGCGCGGCGACGACCGTGGAACGCGAGGGAAATATTCCGGCCCAGCAGGCGCGCCGGATGATCGCCGAATTGCAGGAGGCGGCCGGTAAGGATGGCAGTCCCCCAAGCTGGCTCGTCGCAGCGCAAAAGTCGGTGATCGGTGGCGCCAATGCCACGAACCTTGCTGCCGGCGTGCCCTTCGCTGCGACGGATGGCAGCTCCCGGCTCCGGCTCGTCTCTTTTATCGGCGGAGGTGCGCTGGTTCTGGCCATCGCCGGCGGTGTCGCGGTCGCGACCCTGCGACCGGGATCGACCGAGCTGAGCGGCGGGTTCGAGCCGATCGAAAGCGTCGAGGCGCCATCGCTCAGGGCGCCGACCCGGCCTTCACTTATCCTGTCCTCGGTCGAAGGCGACCTCGAAGCGGCGCGTCAGGCGACGCAGTACGCACTGAACGCCGATCCATCGCTCGCTAAGATCAAGGAGCAGATCGCGACGGAGACGCCCAACCAGCCGGCGCTGCCGATCCCGGTGATGCCGCCGTCGAACATCATTCTGGTGCCGCCCACCTCTTCAGGTAAGCCGGGTGCCCCGATCGCGGCTCCGCGAAGCCAGTTGCCGCAGGCGCCGGTGAACTACGCCGGCGATCCCAACCAGGTCCTGACCTTCGGACCGATCAAGATCCGCCGGCATCTGGTCGAGATGATCGTCAGGGCAGGGCGCGTCGTCGGCGCCGACCCGACCCTGCTGATGGCAGTCGCCGACAAGGAATCCTCCTTCTCGACCGCGGTGCAGGCGAAGACCTCCTCGGCGACCGGGCTCTATCAGTTCATCGAGCAGACCTGGCTCGGCGTGATCTTCGAATTCGGCCGCAAGCACGGACTTCATGCCGAGGCCGCTCTCATCGGCCGCAACGGCCGGCAGTTCGTCATCGCCGACGCGAACGAGCGCCAGCGCATCCTTGATCTTCGGCGCGAACCCTATCTCTCGGCCCTGCTGGCGGGTGAAATGCTCAAGCGCGACACGCTCAGGCTGGAGAAGGCGATGGGGCGCCATCTCACCGGCGGCGAGATCTACCTGATCCATTTCCTCGGGCCGGATGCGGCACAGACCTTCATCGAGACGATGGAGGAGACGCCCGGCGCCAGTGCGGCGGCGCTGCTGCCGCGCCCGGCCGAGGCCAACCGCCCGATCTTCTATGCCCAGTCCGGCGGTGAGACCAAGACGCTCTCGGTGTCCGAGGTTCACAAGAAATTCGACGAGATGATCAAGGTCAGGCTCGACCGCTACAAGGTCGTGCGTGGGCCTGCTGCCGCGCCGGCGCGGACGCCACAGAAATAGGCGCCCGAGGCGAATACCCGCCAGGTTGGGCCAAAGCGATCGCGGGCGCAGCGAATTTGCCGCGAAAGCTGCCATGGCCCATGATCAAGCGAGCGCACAGGCGAGGAGACGACGATGGCGAAGAACCGGTTCGAGCAGGTCGATGAGCCGCAGCCCGATGCCATCACGCTGAGCCTTGGCCAGCGCGACGGCAAGAGCTTCATCCGCATTGCCTGTCCGGCTGAGCTGGCTGCCGGCCATCTCGCCAATGATTTCGTCAGTGACGAGCTCGACCCGATCGAAGGGTTCCGCTCGGCCGTCCGCCTCGCCAACGAGATCAAGGCGCCGATCGTCG
Source organism: Allobosea sp. Tri-44 (assembly GCF_004123845.1). Classification (GTDB taxonomy): domain Bacteria; phylum Pseudomonadota; class Alphaproteobacteria; order Rhizobiales; family Beijerinckiaceae; genus Allobosea. Next base: position 736,716 of record NZ_NBDP01000003.1, read on the forward strand.
TCGAGGACAATGAAGGCCTGTGGCAGGCGGAATGGGGCGAGCTGTTCCGGGAGGAGTGAGGAGCGCAACCTCTCACCGTCATTCCGGCCGTAGCGAAGCGGAGCGCCGGAATCCATCGTAGGGCGCTTTACTCTACGATGGATTCCGGAGCTGCGCGCCTTCGGCGCTTGTCCGGAATGACGGCTACTCCTTGAAGAGAAGCCGTCAGCTTCACTCGATCCTAAAATACTTGATACCGATGCCGACCTTGCCACCGGCCCGGGCGATGTCCTGGTGCAGGCCGGGGAAGATGTCGCCGGCCGGAGCCGGGTTGGGGCCCGACAGTGTTGGCAGCGGCGCCTGGCTCACGAGGGCAAGGACCGTCTGTGGCCTGACCGGGGCACCGGAGGCGGCGGTCGATTCCAGTTTCAGGCTGAAGCTCGCCTTTCCGCCCTCGCGACGGGTGTAATTCGCGAGATTGTAGACCAGCCCGTCATCGCCGACGAGCAGGATGTCGAGATGCCGGTTCGGGTCGCTCTCGACCGTGCCCGAGAGCGCGTCGCCGCTCTTGATGGTGAAGGCGCCGATCTGCATCACCGGGCTGCGGTCGATGCCGCGACCGAGCTGGCGCAGGAAGTCGACCATCGGGCATTGCGCTGTGGTGATCGTACGCAGGCTGATCTGCGCCTCGTAGCCCTGCGCCTTCTTGAAAGCTCCGTCGAAGCTGACGAAGGGCTCGGCCGAGCTGCCGAAGCCTTCGATCGCGGTGCGCTTGTCGGCGATCGCCGTTGGCCAGAGGAAGAAGCAGGCGCCACCGTCATAATCCGCGACATAGCGCGCCGTCCGTTCGGCGGCCGTGCGCGGCTCGGGCTCCGGGGTGGACGCTGTCGGCAACGGAACGGTCGGTGTCGGCTTCGGGCCGGTCGTCGACGTTGGGCTGGGCGGCGGTGACGTCGGCGTCGGCGTCGGCGTCGGGTTCAGCTCCGGCGGGGCGGCTGCGGGCGGCTGAGGCGGCGCAGTCGGTCCCGGAGAGGTCGGCGGCTGCAAGGTGGGTGGTTCGTTCTGGCTTGCCGGCTGCGGCGACGGTGCCGGCGGAGCCGGGTTCACGGGGGTGAGTTCGGGGGCAGGCGTGCCCGGTGCCGGACCCAGTGCAGGCGGCTGACGATTGTCGCTCAGCGGAGGCGGCGAGGTGTTCATCGCCTGCTGTGTCGGGCTGCCGCCGCCCAATATTTGCCAGGCGACGAAGCCGCCGCCCGCGAGGAGAGCGAGCGCCGCGACCCCCGCGACCAGCGGCCAGGGGAAGGCACGCTTGCCGCTGGGCCCCGCGCTACCCTTGGCCTGCCAGGCGGCGACCTCGGCCATGTCGGCCTGGCGATCCTTCGGATCGGGCGCGAGCATGCGCGCCAGCAGCGGGCGGATGCGCTTGTCGATGGCCGACAGATCCGGAATGCGGCGGCGCTTCTCGAGGATCTGCATCTGCGTTCCGCCCATGTCGAGCGGGCGGCCGCCGAGCGCCTCGGCGAGAACGAGGCCGAGGCTGTAGATATCGGACTTGCCGGTGACCTCGGCGCCGTAGAGGCCGAGTTGCTCGGGCGAGACGTAGTTGTATTTGCCGGCAAAGCCGGAGCCGATCACCGTCTTCTCGGCCAGTTTCGATTTGGCGATGCCGAAATCGATGATCTTGGCGCGCGTGACCTGGCCGCCGGGCAGGATGATGTTGTCGGGCGAAACGTCGCGATGGGTGATGCCGAGCATATGGGCGGCATGCAGGCCGGACGCGATGCGCCGGCGCAGCAGGTCGACCTGCTCAAAGGGTAACGGGCCGTCCTTCAACCGGTCCGACAAGGCCTGGCCGTCGACGAACTCCATGGCGAGATAGGTCGCCTGCGTCGCGGGGTCGACGGTGAAGACGTAGTAGCGGACGATCGCCTCGTTATAGAGGTTGTGCAGCGCCGACGCCTCGTTACGGAACAAGGCGAGGACATTGGCGTCCTGCGCCATGTCGGGGCGCACGATCTTGATCGCGACGGCGTCGCCGGTCTGGATGGCGCGGCCCTGATAGACCTCGCCCATGCCGCCGGTCGCGATCAGGCGCTCGATCTCGTAGATGCCGTTCAGCCGCACGCCGGGCGCCAGGCCCGTGCGCGGCAGGAAGACGGTGCGGTCGGGGTCGCTCATGGCGCATCGCTCCGGCGCTGGCGCATGTTCGGCACCCAGCGCGTCTTCTCGGTTCCGCCGTCGTGATGATAGCGCACCACGATCACGGTGACATTGTCGGTGGCGCCGCGCTCCAGGGTCAGCGCCAGCAGCGCATCACTGGCGGCCTGCGCACCGCCTGAGACGGCTGCCCGCAGAATCTCCTCGTCGCGGACATGGTCGGTGAGGCCGTCCGAGCAGAGCACGAAGACGTCGCCGCCTTCGAGTTCGCCATGGTCGATCTCGAGCTCTGGCCGATCATGGACGCCGATGGCGCGGGTGATGACGTGCCGCCGCGGCCAGGTCCGCGCCTCTTCGACGGTCAGCAGGCCGCGTTCGATCATGTCTTGCGCCTCGGTGTGATCGCGCGAGACCTGGGTGATGCGATTGCCGCGGACGAGGTAGATGCGGCTGTCGCCACACCAGACGCAGGCGAAGTGGCGGCCATGGGCAAGCAGCACGGCGAGGGTCGCGCCCATGGTGGCGCCGTCATGCTCGCGGATCTTGCGGCGCAGTTCCGCATTGGCCTCGATCACGCCGCGCTCGAGCCGGTCGAGCAATTCGGCAGCGGAGCCGGCGGGGCCGATGGCGGACAGGCTCGCGGCCACGGTCGCGCTCGCCATGGCGCCGTTCTGATGGCCGCCCATGCCGTCTGCGACGGCCCAGAGACCATGCTCGGGCCGGACAACCAGATTGTCCTCGTTATGGCTGCGCACGCGCCCGGCATGGCTGACTGCACCCGTCTCGAAGGCAGCGCCGGGGCTGTGCTCGTTCATGCTGTCGATCCTGCACCGAGGAAGGCGTCGAAGCGTCCGGTCAGAAGGCCGGTGAAGAGATAGGGGCTCGGCAAGCCCTGGCCGACCAGAGCGAGCGGCTCGAAATCGTCGCCGCCGACCGTCCAGAGATAACTGGCATGGGCAAAGGAGCGGGTATGGTCCTCGACTCGCAAAGCGGTGAGCCGCGCCGGGAAAGTGGCGGAATCGAGCGCGCTGACGATCGTGCCGTCCGAGAGCCTGACCATATCGGCGGGTGGGGCAGCCATGAGCTCGTCGCTCGGCATGGCGAGCCCGCCGAGCGCCTGCGAGACCGCTTCGAAGCTCGCGTCGGGTTCGAGCGCGCGCAGCAGGAAATCCTCGGCCTGTGCGAACCAGGCGTCCTGCGGATCAAGCTCTGGCGGCGGGATCGCAGCCCCAGGCCCGGCGAGCGCGAAGACCGTCAGCGGGAAATAGCGGCCGATGCCGTCGACCGACGGCATGAAGGCGCCGGCGACCGTCGTGCCGCAGAAGGCGCTGCCGAACCAGAAGCGCCAGATCGGGGCGTTCAGGAAGGCATTCTGCCAGCCAGTGCCGAGCTCGACCCGGCTGGCGGTGAGCCCGCCCTGGAGCCAGGGCTCATAGGCCGAGAGAAAGGCCGTTGGCGCGCCCAGCGCGATGAAGTCCCGTTTGCCCGGAAGCTTCCCGAACAGTCCGCAGCCCATTCTCAAATCCCCGCCGGACAACGGATTTCGCGCAGCGCCGGCAGCACCAGCGGGTTCTTCAGCGAGCCGACGCCGAACTGGTAGCCGACCTGGCGGCCGCTTGCGGCGAGCGTGAAGACGACGTTGTCGCCCTGGCGCAGCACCGAGCCGGCATCGAGCAGGCGGAAGAACGACCAGTCGCCGTCGCGCTCGAACATCTTGACCTCGCTCGGGGCGGCTGGCGTCGGGCTGTTGGAGAAGAAGCCACCGCCGAAGATGCCGCCGGCATTGTTGTTGGCAGCAGCGCCACCGATCGCGAGGATGATCGAGGTCTTCTTCAACCCCGCGCCCGGCCACATCACCGGCGTCGGCGTGTTGACGCCCTGCTGGCTGGCGACCGTGAAGCCGTTGATCTCGAGCTTGGCGCTCTGCGCATCGGAGGAGATGGTGGTCGGGACGACGACCATCTGGAAGTTGGGCAGGTTGCCGCCGGTCGGGAAGAAGGCTTCGCGGATGTCGCTGGCGCGCTGGAATTCGCGCAAGGTCGTTGGCGAGAGGGCGCGGGCGACCCGGCTGTCCTGGCGCCAGCTCCAGTTCTGGCCGGACTTGTCGATATAGGGGTCGAGCCGCTCCTTCATGAACTTGTCCATGGTGCCGCCGGGAGCGAACATACTGGCGAAGGCGGTGAGCGGCACGTCGCGGGTCGAGCCCTTCACGAAGGGATAGCGGTTGGTCAGGATGTCGGCGCACTGGCGCGCGACGTCGCTGGCGAGCGCCTGGCGCAGCAGCGAGACGGTCGCGCCGGTGGCATCGCCCTCGAAATCGTTCACGGCGGCGACGATCATCGCGTCGAACGGTGCCGGATAACGCGAGGAATTGCCACGCAGCGAGGCGATCAGCGGCACCAGCGCCGCATTTGCTGCGGCAGCCTGCGCCGGCGTGGTCGCGGCCATTGCGAGGTTCTGGTTGATCTCGGCGAAGATCTGCAGCGCCTGATCGACCGGCCGCTTGCCGCCATCGCCTTCGACGAGGACATGGAAGGCCTTGAACTGCGACTCGATATTGGCGCCGAGCGCCTCGCCGCCACCGCCGCCGCCGAGGACGCGGTCGACGCCGGGCGCGCTGAGCGGCAGGCTGGTGCCGAGGCGGCTGAGCGAATAATTGGCGCGCTGCTCCAGGGTCTTGGCGGCATGGTCCGCGACCTGGCCGGCCATCTTCTCGGCTGCCTGCGTCCCGGGGGGGCGTTTCGGCGCCGCGCGCTCCTTGGTCAGCTGCGTCTCGTCGCGGATGGACTCGAGCAGCTGCTTGAAGGGCGAGGTCGGTGCGGCGATCGCCGAGAGCGCGATGTATTTCGGCTTGTCGGCATTGAGGGGGCGCAGCTTCAGCCGGCGCAGCGTCCGTTGCCAGGAGGCGGTGAAGTCACGCGCATAGAGCTTGAGCAGGTCCTGGAACAGGCTGGCGTATTGCGAGGTGATCGCAGCCTGGTCGGCATTGTCGCCGAGCACCCAGCGCTCCTTCTCGATGCGCTCGCCGATATCGCCGAGCCGGTCGACGAAGGCGCTCTGGAAGCCGTCATAGGTGTAGAAATAGGGCACCCGGACCGAATCCAGATCCTCGCCGGAGACGCCCTCGAAGACCAGCCGCGCATCCGAGCCGCCGCGGATCGCCGCGACCCAGTCGCGGCTGGCGTTGCGCCCTTGCGTGCGCAGCAACTCGTAGGCGCGCTCGGCGATGCTGAGCCGGCGCAACGTGCGCTGGCTGCTCTCGATCAGCGGCTGGTTGAGCTTGACCACCGGCTCGCTGCCGTCGTCGAGATCGAGCAGCGCGATGAGATGCTCCTCCAGCGCCTCGCGGCCCTTGGCGTTGGCGGCGCCGGGGAAGAGGTTCTCGGTCCAGTCGAGCCGCATCCAGGCGAGCACGAGGTCGCGGTCGAGCGGGGCCCGGCCGCCGACCATCAGATAGACCTTGAGCGCTTCGTAGATGAAGCCGGGGTTGTTGACGTTGGCCTCGAGCTGCTCCTCGAGCCGGAAGATGATGCGCGAGCGCAGCAGCCGTTCCAGCGCCTGATGATAGCTCTCCTGAGCCGCCGATTGCAGCCGCTCGCGCTGACTCAGGCCGAAGGTGGCGGCAACCGGCGTCGGCTCGTCCTTGTCGGCGTAACCCGCCGGCATATGGCGCAGCTTGTGCAGCAACGGCAGGACCCGGCTGAAATTGCGGTCCGACAGCGTCGTCTCCTGCAGCACCGGCGCGGCGCTGGAACGGTAGTCGGCGAGGCCGTAATTGCTCTGGTTGATCAGGTCGCTGTTGCGGGCATAGCTCGTCCACCACATGCCGCCGAGCGCCACCGAGACCAGGGCGACCGCGGCGAAGCCGGCGATGCGCAGCAGGGTGGAACGGCGCGCGGCGCGCAGGTCGGTCGAGACCCAGCCGGATTCGCCGATGATCACCTTCTGGATCAGGTCAGTGAGGAAGAAGCTCTTGCCACGGCCGGAATAGCTGCCGGAATCGGCGTGCTCGCTGCCGAAATTACGCGATAGCGCACCGATCAGCTGGTCGATCGGCGTGCCTTCCTGGGTGCCGGAGGTGAAGTAGAAGCCACGCAGCGTCGCGCTCGACTGATAGCGCGTCGGTTCGAAGACCCGGCCGAGGAAGTCGTTCACGATCGGCTTCAGCGCCGCCATCTGGCTCGGCAGGCCGAAGAGCTTCGCGCGCGAGGTCGGGTTGTGCTCGTCCTGCAAGCGGTCGGAGAGGCGCTCGTTCAGGCGCTCGATCAGCGCGTCGAACTCGGGCAGCACGTCGCCGATCATGTTGCGGGTCTTGTCGACGGTCTGGAAGGTGTGGCCCCAGACCATGCGCCGCTGCGGCTCGGAGAGCGCGGCGAAGAATTCGTTGAAGCCGGCGATCAGGTCGGTCTTGGTGAAGACCGCATAGACCGGGAAGTCGACCTTCAGCCGCTCGTTGAGCTCGAGCAGGCGGGCGCGGATCGCCTCGGCATGGGCGGTGATCTCCTCCTGCGAGGAGGTCAGCAGGTCCTCGACGCTGATCGCGACCATGACGCCGTTGATCGGCTGGCGCGGCCGGTTGGACTTGAGCAGATCGAGGAAGGCGAGCCAACTCGTCCGCTCGGCCTTGCTGTCGGTGTCCTGGGTGGTGTAGCGGCCGGCAGTGTCGATCAGCACCGCCTCTTCGGCGAACCACCAGTCGCAATAGCGGGTGCCGCCATTACCGGCGACCGCCGCCGGTGCCTGGCCGCCGCGGGCGAGCGGGAACTTCAGGCCGGAGTTGACCAGAGCGGTGGTCTTGCCGGCGCCTGGCGGGCCGATGATCACGTACCAGGGCAGGTCGTAGAGATAGTCGCCGCCATCCTTGCCGCGGGTGCGCCTGAGCGTCGCCAGCGCATCGCGCATGCCGGCGCCGAGCGCGGCACCGTCGCCTGCTTGCGACTCTTCCTTGGCCATCGCCTCGGAGAGTGCGGCGACAGCCCTGCGCCGGCGGATCACGATCCAGGCGATCCAGCCGAGCGCGCCGAGCATCAGGACGAGTGCGATCGGCAGCCGGACCCAGAATGATTCGAACGGACGCACCTCGCCGAAGGCGACGAAGGGGCCGCCGAACCAGATCAGCAGCGTCAGCGCGAGTGCGCCGACAAAGATGGCTGCGATCCTGAGCCACGTCGCGAGATTCATCGTCTGCCCGTCTCCTGCATCTTCGCCCGTCCTAGCCGTTTCGCTGGATCAGGATCTCGACGCGCCGGTTCTTCGCTTTTCCGGCTGCGGTTGCGTTGGTGTCGATCGGCGCATCCTGGCCCTTGCCATCGGTGCTGATCCGGTCCGGCTGCTTCAGCTTGCTTTTCAGGAGGTCGCCGACCGCCACCGCGCGTGCCTTCGACAGCTCGAGATTGGAGGGGAAGCGTGCGGTGCGGATGGGGTCGGAGTCGGAGTGACCGACGACCTTGATCGCGCCGCCTTCCTCGTTGAGCACGGCGGAGATCCGCTCGATCAGCGGGCGGAACTCGCCCCGCACCACGGCCTGGCCCGGGTCGAACAGCGTGATGTCCATCAGGCGCACGATGATCAGGTTCGGCGTGACCTGGCAGGTGATCGGCGGCTGCACCGTGCCGCAGACCTTGGGTTGCTGTGCCGGAGGCGGCAATGGCGGCGGCGGCCTTGCGGTGACCTTGCGGATGATCTCGATGTCGCTCTTGGGGTGGACAGAGAGCAAGGCGGCGGCCGAGGCCTCGGCATTGCCGCCGAGCAAGGCGCGGAAGATGAAGTAGAGGCCGAGCACGGCAACCGCCGCCACGGCGGCGACTGACCAGACCGGTATCTTGAAGCGCGCCAGCCGCCCGACCAGAGCCTGGCCTTGCCAGCGTGGCGACAATTCGGGATCGGGCTGCTTCACACGCCTCAGCGTCTCGAACAGGCTGCGCTGGATCATCTGCAGATTGGCGGCGCCGCCGGCCGAGGTGCGGTGCACGCCCTCGAAGCCGAGTGCCAGGCAGGCATGCATCAGTTCGAGCAGGTCGTAATTGACTGATGGGTCCCGCTTGGCGCGCTCGAGCTCTTCGAAGAAGCGCACGCCGCCAGTCCGCTCGCCGAAGAAGCGCGAGAGCATGCTGTACTGCGTCCAGACATGGCGCTCGTCGCCGGGGATGTTCTGGACGATGTCGTCGGCGAAGGCGCAGATGATGTATTTTGCCGTGCGCGTCTGCTCGGCGGTGAAGCCCGCGGCCCGCACCTCATGGTCGAAGGCCTCGATGGTCTCGCCGACCTGGCCGATCATCTGCGTTGCCGGCGCGCTTGAGAGATTGGCGCGCAGGCGCCCGAGCAGGAGCAGCAGCGGGCCGGCGGCCTTGAGCAGCGGATTGACGTTGGGCGTGAGCATCTGCTCGCGCTTCGGCAGGGCTTGCGGCACATAGCCCTGCGGGGGCGGTGGCGCGCTTTGCCGCGGTTGCGGCTGCGACATCCACTCCTCGCCGCCTGGCACGCCGGGTGAGGGGGCTGCCTGCGGGTATTGCGGGCCGCCCGAGGGCCCATAGGGCGAGGCCTGCGGCGGGTAGCCTGCAGGCTGCTGCGGCGGATAGGGCGCGTTTGGCGGCGGATAAGGCTGGCCCTGCGGCGGATATCCCGGAGCTGCGTCCGGTGCCGGGCGTGAGGTTGGCGGCACGCGCCGTCCCGCCGGGTTCGGCCGGATGAAGGTCCGGTCCGAGCGGCCGAACGGATCGGAGCCGTCGTTGCTCATCGCCTGCCCTCGAGCACGGCCCAGAGCTCCATTTCGAGATCGGGCCAGTCACCGGAGAAATGCATGCCGATCGAACTCGCCGTGCTGAACTCCGGCCAGAGTGGCGAGGTGCGGTCGAGATAGAAATAGACGTGATCGGTCAGCGCCCGGATCTGGGGCGGCGGCGTCGGCAAATGAACGAGATTGATGCCCGGCAGGTGGGCATGGACGATCTCGTTCATCTTGGTGTTGGGACCGATCTTGAACAGATGCGGAAACTGCGACTGGATTTCGGTGAGGGGCCGGCGCGCCGCGACTTCGAGGATCAGCGTCGCATTGCGCATCAGCGCGCGGTCGCGGATCGTCGACATGAAGGCGTTCTGCGCGCGCTCGACGATCTCGAGCCGGATGGCGCGGCGGCCGAGCTGGGCCGAGAGGAAGTCCTGGATGTCGCGCACCACCGGGGTGAAGCAGCCTTCCAGGTCGTCATGGTCATAGGCCGGGTAGTCGCGGGCGCGGCGTTCGGCGGTGGTGAAGGTGGCAAGCTCCCCGGCGATGGTGAGCAAGGCGATGAACAGGCGCTCGGGATGGACGAAGCGCGAGCCGCGCATGTGCTTCAGCACCGGGATGTGCCGGTTGAGCAATTGCAGGATGAAGTAGTCGGCGCTCTGCAGGCCACCGCCCGCGGTCGGGTCGGCGGCGTAGCGGGCGAGCTCCTCGAGCTTGTTGTCGATCCAGCCGATGACACGGTCCATCCAGCCGTCGACGACCGGATGGGCCGAGCAGAGCAGCACCGGCGGGGCGAATTTCTCGTCGAACAGGATGGCGCGATCGCGCACTTCCAGCACGCGCCCGAGCGCGAGGCCGACATAGCCGGGCTTGCCGGTCTTGCGCAGCTCCAGGCCGAAGCGCGGATGGGCGATGTCGATCTCCTCGTCGACCCGCAGCGAGGCGGTCGAATCGATCAGCATCTCGGTTGCCGGATAGAAGCGGCTGGCCGAGCCGTTCAGGCTGTCCTCGACTTCGCGGGTATTGGAGGAGGCGAGCGGCAGCGAGAGCCAGGCGACCTGGCCGGCGGCGTTCTCCGGCACTTCGATCGCCGGTGGCAGCGGTGAATTGTCAGGCATGGCGAAGGGCGTGCCGTCCGGCATCACGCCGACGGCGCGCCTGAGCCCGATGCGGCTCTGCTGCGCCAGGTCGCGGTCGATCTCGAGCACCGAGAACCCCCACGGATAAGGCGTGACCTGCCGGACGCGATTCTCCAACAGATTCTCGAGATAACGATCGTTCTGCTGCAGATGATGCGGCCGCAGGAACAAGCCTTCGGACCAGACGACCTTACTATACCACGACATCCGGTTCTCGCTATCTCAAGGCCTTCCAAGAACCATATACAGCTCGTTCCCGAGCGTCACCATGGCACGGTCGCCGATGCTTAAACCATTGCTGGCTTTTGAGCGTATTTCGCGGTGCAGCCCTGGCGAAACGGTCGCAAGTGGGCGCAGATGGATGTAGCGTGAGAGGCAGCCGACCGACCGTCGCATATCGGGGCAGCAGGATGACCCAGAACCAGGCGCCAGACTATGATCGCAGCGGGCGGTTCCCGATCGACGAGGATGGCTGGCAAGTCATCAATCTCGATCGCGACCTCTATCCCGGCGGGCCCTGGGCGTTCCGCGTCCTCGCGCCCGGATTTCCGGTGTTCCACGGCGGCTACCGTTATGCCGGCGAGCGCGATGCCCAGGGGCGCAGGCGGGTGGTGATGTCGCATCTGGGAGGCAGGCTGGCGGCATCCGAATACGGTCGTGTGATCCTCACCGCCGCGATGCTCAGACGCGTTGAAGACCATCTGCGCGCCTATGCCATGCTCCATGCCGGCCAATTGTTCGGAAAGCCGATCCTCGGTGTCGACTTCGTCGCCGAAGACCGGCGGGTCGAGATCTTCTGAGGTGACGCGATGACGACGGCTGCCGATGCGATCGCGCGCCTAGGGGGGAAACCGAGCGTTGCGGAGCTCATCGCGCTGGCCCGCGAGGTCCCGGCGACTGCAACTGGCCCGGGAGCGATCCTCTATTCCCGCCTCGGCTCGAAGGCGGCGAAGGCCGAGGACGTGGTCGCCGAGGCGCAGGAAGCGACCGGATACGCCCTGATCGACGATACGCCCCGTGCCGCCTTCCTCATGAGCCGCCGATTTCAGCTCGCGCTCGCTGAGGCGTTCGGTCTGACGGGTGTCGACGACGACGAGGTGATCGAAAAACTTCAGACGGGCTCCTGGCTGCCGGCGACCGACCCGCAAAGGGCAGCCGCGACCGCGGCGAATGAGCTGCTCTACGGGGTCGAGGGTGATGCCAAGTCGCTGCAGGATTCGTTCTGGGGCGATGCGTCGCGTGAATTCATCGAGAGCCTCGAGGGACCTGTCCACGTCATGCTGATGATGGGCCAGCCGGTCCAGAAGGTGTTCTGGGCCGTCGAGTTGCCGGCGGTGCTGGCCGCAGCTGCTGCCGGCAAGCTCGCATCGAACGCGACCATCAACGGTGTTCCGGTGGCGTCGCTGCCGGCGAACCGGGATGCCGCCTTCGCGGTCTTGACGGCCTCGGCAGACAGGAACGCCAAGGCCTTCATGAACAGCGCGGCGGTGACCGCGGCCGCAGCCGGTGGCGCTGGAGCCGGTGGTGGTGGAGGTGGAGGCGGCGGAGGAGGCCGTCCGGCCGCCCGCATTCTCGACCCGGTGATCCACCCGCTGCCAGGAGTACTGCAGCCAGGGCCGGGGAGCTTCAACGTGATCATCGGGGGCAAGCTCGCCTGGCGCGGCGTTCCGGCCGGCGCAGCGGCGGCGATCCAGTCCGCCAAGGCGGTCTCCGATGCGGCGATCCAGGTTGCCGAGGCGGCGACGCTCGCGGCGGCGGGCACACCGGGGGCGCCGGTGGCCAAGGCTGCGGAGGAAACCGCGAAGGCAACCGCAGCCGCCAGCATGGGCTCGATGATCTCGGGTGCCGCCGGCGGTGCCGACATCCACCTCTGCGCGACGCCCCTGCCACTGCCGCCGCACGGGCCAGGCGTCGTCATCGACGGCTCGCAGACCGTGCTGGTCAACGGCTTGCCGCTTTGCCGCATGGGCGACACGATCATCGAGGCGGTCGGGCCGCCCAACAAGATCGCCATGGGCGAGCCCACCGTGCTGATCGGTGGCTGAAATGGGGCGCCGTCGTTCTCCCGATCGCGCGGTCTCCGGCCAGGAGCGCTTCCGCCTGCTGCGGGTCGAGCGCTTTTCCTCCGATACCGAAAAGGCGATCTGGCACGGCCGTTCGCGCAACGCGCGCGTCGCCAAGGTGCTGGTCTACATGGCGGCGATCCGGATGCCGGGCCAGGGAGGGCTGCCGCTGACGCCCAACCCGAATGTGACCTGCAAGGGCGCCGAGCAGCAGTTCTTCAGCGCCTCCGGCGAGAATGAGGCCGCGCATCTGCTGCCCGGCCAGATCCTGATCGACAACGCCTATCCCTGGCTCTTCCTCCAGGGCGAGCCGGCGCGGCTCCTGCAGAATGAATTCGCCTATGTCGACCCGATCCATGCCAACTACAACGCGGCCGACCGGCTGGCCGAGCGCAACGGCATGGTCGATACGTTCGCTGCCGCCTGCCGCGCCGTGCTGACCAGCGCGGGCGAGCCCGAGCGGGACGTCTCGAACGCGTATCATCGCGTCTGGGTCACGGGGGCTTTGTCGGCGATCGCGGCGGCCGAGCACGAGTTGCGCTCCGAGCCGCTGCCGCCGCCACTGGTCTACGGTGAGGGCGTGGAAGACTACGGCATGATCCTCAATCTCGAGGAACGCAGCCAGGCGATGAACGACGAGGAGATCTGGAACAATTTCGAGCAACTCAGCATGCTCGACTATTACCGAGCCGCCTTCGACGAGACGCCGTCCGAGATCGAGCCGCGTGCGATCATCGCAGTGCTCTCGGGCCTGGTCCGGTAGCTTCTCCACGAACTGCCGGCACCGCGGCTGCGAAACCTGACCTTAAGGAATTCGCGTGCAGCACTGGCCTCCTTCAACTGGAGGTCGCTGACATGGTGCAGCGCCATATCCTCGATCGTCTGCGGGCCGTCAGCCTGCGCCACCAGATCTATGCTGCGAGCTGCGCCTTCTTCGTCGTGATCTGCGCGCTGGTGGCGGTTGCGCTCCTATCCTTCCGGCAGCAGGCGGAATACCAGGACAAGCTCAGCCTGTCGTCGCGTTCAGCCGCCTATGTCGAGCGGGCGAACGGCTTGATCTACGCCGTCGTGATGGAATCGCGCGGTATCTACATGTCGAGCGATTCCGCGACGGTGGCGCGCTACGGCGAAAACCTGCTGAAGCGCAATCGCGACCTTGCCGAGGTGGTCGATGCCTGGGAGAAGATCGTCCGAAACGACGATGCCGGGCTCTTTGCGACGTTCAAGACGCGCATTGTCGAGTTCATCCGGTTCCGGGCCGAGCTGGTGCGCCGCGCCAATGTCATCAGCCAGGCGGCCGGGCGGGCTTGGGGCGACAACGAAGCAAACCGCACCGCCAGAACTGCCCTCAATGCCGACCTGGAAGCGCTCGGGCAGATCTATGCGCGGCGAGCCGACGAGGTCGTCATCCTGAATCAACGCGCCTGGTTCACCACCTGGCTCATCGTTCTGCTCGGTCTCGTGGCGCTCGCTCTCGCCGCTTATGTTGGCGCGGTGATCCGCCGCTCGCTGATCGCCCCGTTGCACGAGATCACTGAAACCGCCGACCACATCGCGGCGGGCAAGGTCGTCGTCACTGTGCCACACAGCGAGCGTCTCGACGAAGTCGGCAAGCTCGGCCAGGCCGTGCAGCAGCTTCAGGACACGCTGATCCGCAACAAGGAATTGCGGACGCTCGAACGGACGAGTTCGCGGCAGCGCGACAATCTCGAAATTCAGCTCCAGGAGAACAAGCGCCATCTGCTGGCTGCGATCAACAGCATGATGCCGGGCCTGATGATGCTGGACCCTGAGGGCAAGGTCATCCTGATGAACGCGTCCTACCGGAAGATCTATCGGCTTCCCCAGGACATGCCGCAATCGGGCCTGACAATCCGCGATATCCTTCGGCGCCGGATCGAGATCGGCACCTTCGCCGGCGACGTCGAGAGCTATGTCGAGGCCATCCTTGCGCGGATCGAGCAGGGCAGGCCCGCCGTCAAACATGTCGACCTCAAGGATGGACGGGTCATCCGTATCGTCGAACGGCCGATGACTGGCGGCGTCGGCTGGGTGTCGACGCATGAGGATTTCACCGAGCAGCGGCATCTGCAGCACTCGCTCGAGCGCACCGAGCATCTGCTCGCCGCGATCATGGAGAACATCCGCGTAGCCATCGTCGTCAAGGATGCGGCCACGCTCCGCTACATATTCGTCAATCGCGCGGCAGAGGTCCTGTTCGGCGTCGGTCGCACCGAGATGATCGGGCGGACGGCACGCGATGTCTTCGGTGCCGAGACCGCTGAGTGGATCGAGCGCGAGGATCGCCAGCTCCAGCGGGCGGATGCCGGTGCCACAATGACGGTCCGCGCGATCGAGACACCCGGGAACGGCCGCCGCCTGATCGGCATCAGGCATGTGCCGATCGCGAGCGATGACGGTGAGGCGCGCGTGCTGCTGAGCCTGATCGAGGAGCAGGCCGAGCAGGCGACGGAGGCGGCCGGCTGAGGCGCGTTGCCTCAGCTCTCGCGGCGCGCGGGTGAAGCGGTCGCGACGATCAGCCCGGCGACGACGATCACGGCGATTCCGGCCCAGGTCATCGGCGAGGGCAGGTCACCGAACAGGGCGTAGCCAAGCACAGTTGCGCCGATCAGTTCGAGATAGACGAAGGGCGAGAGCGTCTGCACCTGCGCCAGGCGGAAGGCGCTGATCGTCATCAGGTTGCTGAGCGTCGAGACGAGGCCCATCAGCAGGATCAGCAGCAAGCCTTCGCGGGTCGGCGTCGTCCATTGCAGCAGGGCGAAAGGCATCAGCATCAGGATGCCGAGCACGAGCTGGATCGTCAGCGTCGCCACCGGCGGCCTGTCCTGCGCGGTGGCGCGGGTCAGCACCAGATAGCAGGCCATGCAGAAGCCGGAAGCGAGCGCGATCAGCGTGTCGGTGCTGGTCTCGGTGCCCGGACGCACGACGAGGATGGCACCGACGAAGCCGAGGGCGACGGCGATCAGCTTTCGCCGGTCGAGCCGCTCGCGCAGCACGATCGAGGCAAGCAGGGTCGCCGCGATCGGGGCGATGAAATAGGCGCCGAGCGCATCGGCCAGCGGAATGCGTGTGATCGCCACGAAATAGAGCGTCATCGCCGTGACGAGGAAGGCGGTGCGCAGGATCTGCGCCAGCCAGTATCTGCCTGACGATGCCGAGGGAGATACCGGTGCACGCCCGCGCTGGACCAGGGCGACCGGGAGGATGAAACCGAGCGCCGCGACATAGCGTATCCAGCTCAGGAAGGCTGGAGAGTGCGCGCCGCTGAGGTATTTGGCGATGGCGTCGGAGGTCGGGATGATCAGCATTGCCACCGCCATCAGCACGACGCCGAGCGCCTCGTTGCGGAGCCGAGGGCGGGGCTGATCTGAGGAGGAGGTCATGCGGCCGAGCCTTACATGATTCCGCCTGACGGGCAGGTGCTGTCGTTAACGCCTTTGAAGTCCCGGTAAATGCTCGTTAACCGCTTGCGGTATTGGCCAGCCAGCATTGCCCTTGCGATATTGACGCGAACAAACAGAAAACTAATATGAACATATAGAGAACATTGGAGATCGGACATGCTGGTTGCTCGCAAACTGATGGCCGGAGCCGTGGAGTTCCTGGCGCTCGCGCTCTTCGTCGGAATGATCTGGGTCTGGGCGGCGCTCGCCTCGGGGCCGCACGTCTGAGGGGCACGGCGGACGGGAGCCGGGGAGGCTTCGTTCGCATGTCCACAGCCTCGCATCCCGGCCCGCTCGACCGAGATGGGGTGGCGCGCCATAACCGGTTCGGAGCATGCTCCGGGATCAAGAATCGGCGCAGGCTCTCCCGCTCGGCAAACTGGCTGAACGGATGGCGCGCCGGAGGGCGCGATGACCGACCGAAAAGACGACGCACTGGTTCAGGACGAGGTCGGCTTCGTCCACCTCCATGTCCATTCGAGCTATTCGCTGCTCGAGGGCGCGATCCAGGTCGGCACGCTCGCCAAGCTCGCTGCAGGCGATGGCCAGCCGGCCATGGCGCTGACCGATACCAACAACCTGTTCGGTGCGCTCGAATTCTCCGAGAAATTGGCGAGCTCCGGCATCCAGCCGATCGCCGGCGTGCAGCTCTCCGTCGATTTCGCCGATGAGGACACGGGCGGACGCAAGCCGGTCCAGAGTGTGACGCCACATCTCGTCCTGCTGGCGACGAGCGAGGCCGGCTACAGCAATCTGATGAGGCTGGTGACGCAGGCCTGCCTGGTGGCGGGAGCCGGCGCGCCGGTCGCGGCGATCGACCATGTCGCCGCATGCGCCCATGATCTGATTGCGCTGACCGGCGGCTTCGGTGGGCCGCTCGACGCAGCTTTGCGTGCCGGCCAGCCGGCCCAGGCTGCGGCACGGCTTGCGCGCCTCCGCGAGATCTTCGGCGATCGACTCTATGTCGAGCTCCAGCGCCATGATCGCGAGGACGGAGCGGCGATCGAGGCCGGGCTGCTGCGGCTCGCCTATGACAATGACCTGCCAATCGTCGCGACCAACGAGCCGTATTTCGGCAAGCCTGCCGATTTCGAGGCGCATGACGCGCTGCTCGCCGTCGCGGCCGGCCGGCTGGTTTCCGACAATGAGCGCCGGCGCGTCACGCCGGAGCATTATTTCGCCAGCCGCGCCGAGATGAAGCGCCGCTTCGCCGACCTGCCGGAAGCTCTGGCCTCGACGGTCGAGATCGCCCGGCGCTGCTCCTGGCGCGTCGGCCTGCGCAAACCGATCCTGCCGCGCTTCGGCGAGGAGGGGCGCGACGAAGCCGAGGAACTGGAGAGCCAGGCGAAGGCGGGGCTCGAAGCACGGTTGGCCAAGCATGGGCCGGCCGCGAGCTTCACGGTCGAGGACTACGAAAAACGCCTCGCTTTCGAGCTTTCAATTATCACCCGGATGAAATTCCCGGGCTATTTTCTCATTGTTGCCGACTTCATCAAATGGGCCAAGGATCATGACATTCCGGTCGGGCCGGGACGTGGTTCGGGTGCAGGCTCGCTCGTCGCCTATGCCCTGACCATCACCGACGTCGATCCGCTGCGCTTCGGCCTGCTGTTCGAGCGCTTCCTCAACCCCGACCGCGTCTCGATGCCGGACTTCGACATCGACTTCTGCCAGTACCGGCGTGAAGAGGTGATCGAGTACGTCAAGCATCGCTATGGCGAGCAGCGCGTCGCCCAGATCATCACCTTCGGTACCTTGCAGGCGCGCGGCGTGCTGCGCGACGTCGGCCGTGTGCTGGAGATGCCCTACGGCCAGGTCGACAAGCTGACCAAGCTGGTGCCGCAGAATCCGGCCAAGCCGATCACCTTGCCGGAGGCGATCGCCGGCGAACCCAAGCTGCAGGAGGCGGCGGCGGAGGAGCCGGTTGTCGCGCGCCTGCTCGAGATCGCCCAGAAGCTGGAAGGGCTGCACCGCCACGCCTCGACGCACGCCGCCGGCGTCGTCATCGGCGACCGGCCGCTGGAGGAGCTGGTCGCGCTTTCGGTCGATCCGCGCACCGGCATGCGCGTCACCCAGTTCAACATGAAATGGGTCGAGCAGGCCGGGCTGGTGAAGTTCGACTTCCTCGGCCTGAAGACGCTGACCACGCTGACCATCGCGGTCAAGCTGATCGCCCAGCGCGGCATCGAGGTCGATCTGGCGCAACTGCCCTTCGACGATCCGAAGACCTACGAGATGCTGTCGCGCGGCGAGACGGTCGGCGTGTTCCAGGTGGAATCGGTCGGCATGCGCAAGGCGCTGGTCGAGATGAAGGCCGACCGGATCGAGGACCTGATCGCGCTGGTGGCGCTCTACCGCCCCGGCCCGATGGACAACATCCCGACCTATTGCCGCCGCAAGCTCGGCCTGGAGGAGCCGACCTATCTGCATCCCGGCATGGAGCCGTTCCTGGCCGAGACGCATGGCATCATCGTCTACCAGGAACAGGTGATGCAGGTGGCGCAGGCGCTGTCGGGCTATTCGCTCGGTGAAGCCGACCTGTTGCGCCGCGCCATGGGCAAGAAGATCAAGGCCGAGATGGACGCCCAGCGCGACCGTTTTGTGAAGGGCGCCATCGAGGGCGGGCTGAAGAAGGACATCGCCTCGGAGATATTCGAGCTCCTGGCGAAATTTGCCGATTACGGCTTCAACAAGAGCCATGCGGCCGCCTATGCCGTCGTCGCCTTCCAGACCGCCTATCTGAAGGCGAACTTTCCCGTAGAATTCCTCGCCGCGTCGATGACGCTCGACATCGGCAATACCGACAAGCTCTCGGAATTCCGCCGCGATGCCGAGCGGCTCGGCATCAAGGTCGAGCGTCCCTCGATCAACCGTTCCGGCGTCGATTTCGACGTCGCCGACGGCGCGATCCGCTATGCGCTCGGTGCGATCAAGGGGGTCGGTCGCGTCGCGGTGGAGTCGATCGTCGCGGCGCGCGCCAAGGGGGGGCCATTCCGCGACCTCGCCGATTTCGCCCGCAGGATCGATACGCGCCTGGTCAACCGGCGCACGATCGAGGCGCTGATCTCGGCCGGAACGCTCGATGAGATCGAGCCGGAGCGGGCCAAGGCGATGGCGGCTGTCGACGGCATGCTCGCGCTCTCGAACCGCACCCGCGACGCAGCCGAGGGCGGCCAGTCCGAGCTGTTCGGTGGCGGCGGCGTAGCCGAGGCCTTCCGCATCCCGCCCTTCGAACCCTGGGCGCCGGCCGAGCGACTGCAGCGCGAGCACGATGCTGTCGGCTTCTTCCTCTCCGGCCATCCGCTCGACGATTACGAGCATGTCCTCAAGCGCCTGCGGGTGCAGAGCTATGCTGATTTCGCCCGCAATGTCCGCGCCAGCGGCACCTCGATCGCCAAGGTCGCCGCCTCCGTCATCGATAGGTCGGAGCGCCGGACCAAGTCCGGCAACAAGATGGGCATCGTGCAGCTCTCCGACCCCAGCGGCCAGTTCGAGGCGATCCTGTTCTCGGAGGGGCTGCAGCGCTATCGCGAGTTGCTCGAGCCCGGCGCCGCGCTGGTGCTGCGGCTCTCGGCCGTGCTCGACGGCGAGGAGGTGCGCCCGCGCATCGAGGATTGCGAGCGGCTCGACGAACTCGCAAACCGGCAAAAGCAGGACCTCTGCATCTTCCTGCGCGACGACAAGGCGCTGTCCTCGATCGCCGAGCGGGTGAAGCCGCGCGACGGTGTCCGCGCCGCGGGCAAGATCTCGCTGGTGATGATCCTCGACGACGGCGCCCAGGAGGTCGAGATCGAATTGCCCGGGCGCTATCCGGTCAACCAGCAGGTCGCCAATGCGGTGCGTGCCGCGCCCGGTGTGGTGAACGTCGAGCTACGCTGACGGGCGGGTACAAGGCTTGCCGAGGCCAGCCTTGCGCTGCCGGCGGCCAAGGCATCAGAGTGGGCGCAGACACGGATCATGTCCGGGGGGACTGAATGAAGCAGTATGTCGCGCGTATTCCGATGAGCCTTGCCGTGCCCGAGGCTATGCACTGGGCGATCAAGGACGTGCTGGAAGGCGAGTATGAAGCCGGCTTCGACGGCGTCGGCCTCGACATTCTCGACATCGGCGCCAATGTCGGCTCGTTCGCGCTCTGGGCGAGTGCGCGCTGGCCCGGCAGCACGGTGACCTCCTACGAGCCGCATCCGGGGACCTTCGCGCTGCTGCAGCAGAATACCCGGCTGCGCCGCGACATCGTCACGGTCAACGCCGCGCTATTTCCGGGTGGTCAGAAAACGGCGACCTTCCTCAGCCGCTTTGCCGGCGATGGCGAATCGGGGCTCGCTTCCTATGCTGGCGACACCTTTGTGGCCGGCGCGATGGTCGAGCGCTACGAGGTCGCGGTGGTCGATCCGGCGAGCCTGCCCTCGGCGGATATCGTCAAGATCGATATCGAAGGCGGGGAGGGCGATGTGCTCGACCATCTCGACCTGTCGAAGACCTCGCTGGTGCTGCTGGAATACCAGAATCGCAAGAACCGCCTGCAGTTGGAGGCACGGCTCAAGGCCGATTTCGAGCTCATCGACACCGTCGAGCACATCTGGGACCCGTTGCTCGAACAGCGCTGCTACCGGCCCGATCTCGCCGGCGACGTCTATGGCCGCATGTTCGCTGCCCGAAAAGGCGTGACGCGGATGACGCGGGCGGCGAGAGCGTGATCGGCGGCCTGCGCCAGGCTGTCGTCACTGTCCGCGCGCGAAGGCGTATCGTCGCGCGCTGGTTGGCGGTAACATGGTGCGCTCCGGTTCCGGCTCCATACCCCCGGCCGCCGAGACGCCGATAGCAGCTCGGGAGGCGAGGATGCAGGATGGCTTCAGGATCGACCGGCGCAGCTTGGTCGCTGGCGCGACGGTGCTCGTCGCATCCGCCGCGGCGTCACCGCTGAAGGCACAGGAGAAACCGGTGATCGACGCAAGGACCGCCCTCATCGTCGTCGACGTGCAGAACGATTTCTGCCCGGGCGGCAGCTTGGCGGTGGGCAAGGGCGACGAAGTCGTCGCGGTCATCAACGCCTTGGGCAAGCGCTTCGCCAATGTCGTCATGACGCAGGACTGGCACCCGGCCGGCCATTCCTCCTTCGCCAGCAGCCATCCCGGCAAGAAGCCGTTCGAGATGATGCAGATGCCCTATGGCCCGCAGGTGCTCTGGCCCGACCACTGCATCCAGGGCAGCAAGGGCGCCGAGTTCCGCGCCGATCTCGACCTCACCATGGCGCAGACCATCGTGCGCAAGGGTTATCGCCGCGAGGTCGACAGCTATTCCGGCTTCGTCGAGGCCGACCGCAAAACGCCGACGGGCCTCGGCGGCTATCTCAGGGAACGCGGCGTCGCCCGCGCCGTCGTCGTCGGCCTCGCCACCGATTTCTGCGTCGGCTGGACAGCGCAGGATGCGGCGCGCAACGGGCTGGAGACCCTCGTCGTCGAGGAGGCGTGCCGGGCGATCGACCTCAACGGTTCGCTCGACAAGGCCTGGGCCGACATGGCGGCGCTCGGCGTGAAACGGGCGCGGCTGGCCGATCTGATCTGACGAATTGAGGTACGCTTACTTCGCCAGAGCGCGAATCTGCACCTGGACCCATTCCGAGGCTGGATTGATCATTGCCCCGAGCGGGCGACGAGGTATTGCTTCCAGCTGAACGGTCTCAGGCGTTTGGAGGCAGATTCTGCCGCGCATTGCGGACGGTGTGCGGGCGCGCTTGCGTTCTACTACTGGGCTGGTGCGAGCTTGCCGCAAACAGCGGGGAAAGCTATTGCAGCCTCGGGGAAGCGGGGCGTGTATCTGCGGATGCATTCAACTTGAGAGAGATTGTCATGCTCCTTTCCTTCAAGCGTTTCAGCGCAGTCGCCGCCTTTGCGGCTCTGTCCTGCAGCCAGGCTTTCGCGCAGAGCCAGGTCGATCAGCTCGCGATGGCCTACCAGGCCGGCCGCAACCAGCTTGGAATCCTGAGCTATTGCGCCGAGAAGAGTTATGTCGGCGCGGATGTCGTCGAAATCCAGCGCAAGGTGCTGGCCCTGATTCCGCCGCCGGCCGACAAGAGCGCCGGCGACACCGCGGAAGCCGCCGGCAAGAAGGGCACGATCGCGATGATGGGCGTGACCCAGGATCTCGAGACGATCGCCAAGGCGCAGGGCGGCACGGCTGCGGCCTACTGCAAGCAGATCGGCGACGTCGTGCTGAAGGCTGCCGCGTCGCTGCCCAAGTGAGCTTAGCAACGGCCGCTCCTGCCAGCTTTCGGCAGAGCACGGCTTGACCTCAACCACGATCGAGGTCGTATCGACCCGGCTCCTGCATTTGCATTGAAGGAGCCGGGCATGCCCGACCATCCGATCGTCAACATCAGCGTCATCACGCCGAAGCCTGAATGCTTCGCCGAGTTCATGAACTTGCAGCTCGCCCAGCACCATGCCTTGCGCGGCAAGGTCGATGGGTTGGTCGGCGGGCGATTGTTCCGTTCCCGCGAGGATCGCGACGTGGTGCTAGTGACGATGTTCGAATCCGAGGACGCGGCCCTGCGCTTCAGCCGCGACGAGCGTTTCACCAGCCATCTGGCACGCGTGCGCCCGCTGCTGGAACGCGCTGTGCCCGGCGCCTATGACGTGGCTTATGAGGTTGGCTCGCTCTGACGAACTGACCTGAAGTCTTGCATTCCGGCGCGACGGCGTGTAAGGCGCGCCCTATCCCACATGGGGAGCATCACCTCGACACCGAGGCGTTCCGGTGACTGGTCAGCTTATGGCCGGCTCATTCGCTCCCCAGAGGCTCAACCGGAAGGACAAGAATACCATGGCTCTGCCAGATTTCTCCATGCGTCAGCTGCTCGAGGCCGGCGCCCATTTCGGCCACCAGTCGCATCGCTGGAACCCGAAGATGTCGCCGTTCATCTACGGGACGCGCAACAACATCCACATCCTCGACCTGTCGCAGTCGGTGCCGATGCTGTCGCGCGCCCTGCAGGCGGTCAGCGACACCGTCGCCCGCGGCGGCCGCGTCCTTTTCGTCGGCACCAAGCGCCAGGCGCAGGACGCCATCGCCGACGCGGCCAAGCGCTCGGCACAGTACTATGTCAACTCCCGCTGGCTTGGCGGCATGCTGACCAACTGGAAGACCATCTCGGCTTCGATCCAGCGCCTGCGCAAGGTCGACGAACTGCTGAGCGGCGCCAGCACCGGCCTGACCAAGAAGGAGCGCCTGATGCTGGCGCGCGAGCGCGACAAGCTTGAGAAGGCGCTCGGTGGCATCAAGGACATGGGCGGCACGCCCGACATGATCTTCGTGATCGACACCAACAAGGAAGCGCTCGCGATCAAGGAGGCCCAGCGCCTCGGCATCCCGGTCGCGGCCATCATCGACTCCAACAGCGATCCGGATGGCATCACCTTCCCGGTTCCGGCCAATGACGACGCCGGCCGCGCCATCCAGCTCTATTGCGATCTCGTCGCGCGCTCGGCCATCGACGGCATCTCGCGCGCCTCGGGCGACCATGGCGTCGACCTCGGTGCTGCCGAGACCCCGATCGTCGAGACGGCGATTGCCGAGCCGGCGGCTGTCGAGGGCCAGGCCCAGGCTTTCGAGCTGCTGACCGGACCGCGTGGTGCGCCGGACGACTTCATGAAGCTCTCGGGCATGGGTCCGGAGATCGTGCAGAAGCTCAACGATGGCGGCATCTTCCACTTCTGGCAGCTCGCTGCCATGACGCCGGCAGAGGTCACCAAGATCGATCATGACCTGAAGCTCGCCGGCCGCATCGAGCGTGACGGCTGGGTTGCCCAGGCGCGCGACCTCGCCGACGCCTGATCTCCCGGATTGCGATGCGTCATCGGCGCGTCGCACTTCGATACCTGACTAAAGCCGAAGCAGCGCCGACGACCGGAAACGGAGCGTCGGCGTTTGCCAATCCAGGCTTCGATTTTTCGACAATGCGGTACGCCACCGGGCGAAGGCCGCAAGACAGCAAGGACGACGCAAATGGCTGCGATCACCGCCGGCATGGTGAAGGAACTCCGCGACAAGACCGGCGCGGGCATGATGGACTGCAAGACCGCGCTCTCGGCCACCGACGGCAACATGGAAGCCGCCATCGACTGGCTGCGCGCCAAGGGCCTGTCCAAGGCCGCCAAGAAGGCCGGCCGCGTCGCCGCCGAAGGCCTCGTCGCGGTTGCCGTGCGCGGCCATAGCGGCGTTGTGGTTGAGGTCAACTCCGAGACCGACTTCGTCGCCCGCAATCTCGAATTCCAGGCGCTGGCCCGCACCATCGCCGATGTCGCGCTCGAGCGTGGCGGCGATGTCGAGGCACTGGCCGCCCATCACTATCCGGGCGGCGGCACCGTCGCCGACGCGATCGCCAACGCCATCGCCACGATCGGCGAGAACATGACGCTGCGCCGTGTCGGCTCGGTTTCCGTCTCGGCCGGCGTGATCGGCTCCTATGTCCACGGCGCGGTCGCCGACGGGCTCGGCAAGATCGGCGTCATCGTCGGCCTGGAGACCAGCGGCAAGGGCGATGAGCTCACGGCGCTTGGCCGTCAGCTCGCCATGCACATCGCCGCGACCAACCCGGTGGCGCTCGACCTCGCTTCGGTGGATCCCGCGGTGCTTGAGCGCGAGAAGGCGATCCTGGCCGAGAAGAACGCCGGCAAGCCCGAGCACGTCCTCGCCAAGATCGTCGAGAGCGGCATGAAGAGCTACGCCAAGGAATATTGCCTGCTCGACCAGGGCTATATCCATGATGGCTCGAAGTCGGTCGCCCAGGTGCTGAAGGAAGCCGAAGGCAAGGTCGGCGGTCCGATCAAGCTCACCGGTTTTGCCCGCTTCGCGCTCGGCGAGGGCATCGAGAAGGAAGAGACCGACTTCGCCGCCGAGGTCGCGGCCGCTGGCGGCACCACGGGCTGACAAGCCCGTTGATAGGACACAGAAAGGCCGCGCCTCGCGCGGCCTTTTTTGTAAGAAGGGGCAGTGGTCGATTCGGCCTGCCTCAGTTCCGAACGAAGGAGAGCCCCGATGAGACCTAAACGCGTTCTCGTGAAGCTCTCCGGCGAAGCCCTTGCAGGGACTGCAGGAAACGGCCTCGACGGCGCGACGCTGACAGCGCTCGCTGCCGACATCGCCCATGCCTCGCACGAGGGTGTCGAGATCGGCATCGTCGTCGGCGGCGGCAACTTCTTCCGCGGCGTGCAGGGCCTCAACAAGGGCCTCGATCGAACGACGGCCGATTCGATCGGCATGCTCGGCACGGTGATGAATGCGCTCGCGCTCGAGCACGCTATTGAGGCGGCCGGCGCCCCGGCGCGCGCCATGTCGGCGGTGCCGATGCCCTCGCTCTGCGAGAGCTATGCCCGCAAGCGGGCGCTCGACCATCTCAGCCACGGCAAGGTCGTCATTCTCGGCGGCGGCACTGGCAATCCCTATTTCACCACCGATACCGGTGCGGCGCTGCGCGCGGCGGAGCTCGACTGCAGCCATCTGCTCAAGGCGACGCAGGTCGACGGCGTCTACTCAGCCGATCCGAAGAAGGATCCGAGCGCGACCCGTTTCGACACGCTGACCCATGAGGACGCGATCAGGCGCGATCTCAAGGTGATGGACACCGCCGCCTTCGCGCTGGCGCGCGATGCGAGCCTGACCATCGTGGTCTTCTCGATCGCGGAGAAGGGCGCGCTCGCGGCCGTGCTGCGCGGCGAGGGCAGGGCGACCTACGTCACGCCCTGATGGATAGAGCATTTCCGGCGAACACGAGTTCGCCTCCAATGCTCTATCTCATTGTTTTCACGCAATTCTTGACGCAAGACCGCTACGCACTTTTGCTGGAATTGCTCTAGTAGTTCGGCCAGTTGCCAGGCGTCATGATCTCGAGCAGATGGCCGTCGGGATCACGAAAATAGATGCTGGTGCCGCCGCGATTCCAAGCCATTCGTCCCTCGATCGACACGCCCTGCTGCTCCAACTGCGCCTCCCAGGATGCCAGCTCGTCGGCATCGACGGCAAAACAGATGTGAAGCGGGCCCTGGCCATCATGCGGCGGAATGCTGCCGCGCTCCGAGACTTGCGTCTCCACCGAGGCGCCGCGCCGGAACAGCAGCAGGACGTTCTGGCCGCCGATATCATAGGCAAAGAGCGTCCTGGTCCTGAGCATGGAGTTGAGGCCGAGCTTCACCTCGTAGAATTCTGCGGCGCGGTCGAGATCGTCGACATAGAGCGCGGTTTCGACGATGCGGTTCAGCCGGGGCATCAGACATTTCCTCGAGGCTGCGCCGACCGCGCGCGCGGCCGCAATGCTGAGCTAGGAAGTTCTCTCGGCATTAGCCAGCCCGCGAGCGGGCTTATCCGATATGCATCAGCGATTGAGCTTCGATTCCCCTTGCAGACCTGCTGGGGAAAATGCTGTTGAAGCATAAATCCTTGACCCTCGGGCGGGTGCTCGCCATGGTCGCGCGCATTTCCGGCTCGATCCAGCCGGTTTCGACAAGGTTTTGAAGACGATGGCCCAGACCACTTTCGATCTCGCCGATTTGAACCGCCGCATGGACGGCGGCGTGCAGAAGTTCAAGAGCGACCTGGCTTCGCTTCGCACCGGCCGCGCCTCGTCCAATGTGCTCGATCCGATCACGGTCGAGGCCTATGGCGCGCGCACGCCGCTGAGCCAGCTCGCCACGGTCAGCGTGCCCGAGCCGCGCCTGCTCTCCGTTCAGGTCTGGGACCGCAGCATGGTCCAGGCAGTCGAGAAGGCGATCCGCGAATCCGATCTCGGCCTCAACCCCCAGACCGAGGGGCAGGTGTTGCGCATCCGCATTCCGGAGCTCAACGAGCAGCGCCGCAAGGAGATGGTCAAGGTCGCGCACAAATATGCCGAAGACGCCAAGGTGGCCGTCCGGCATGTCCGCCGCGACGGCATGGACCTGATCAAGAAGCTCGAGAAGGACGGGCATATGCCCAAGGACGACGTCACCAAGCAGACCGATCTGGTCCAGAAGGCGACGGACAAGCATATCGGCGAGATCGATCAGGCGCTCGCCGCCAAGGAAAAGGAAATCCTGCACGTCTAAAGTGCGTGGCGCGGCGCCGTCCTGTATCATCGACGCATGGGCTGTCGCCCTGAAGAGGCATTCGTATGTCAGATGGCCCGCGCCCGGCAGCGCCTGATCCAGCACCGGCCCATGTCGCGATCATCATGGATGGCAATGGCCGCTGGGCGCAGATGCGCGGCCTGCCGCGCCAGGAGGGGCACCGGCGCGGCCTCGAAGCCTTGCGGCGCACGGTCCGCAACGCTGCCGATCTCGGTATCAAGGTCCTGACGCTTTACTCGTTTTCGACCGAGAACTGGAGCCGGCCAATGGCCGAGGTCTCCTTCCTGCTGGGACTGCTGCGTCGATTCGTCGAGAACGATCTCGCCGAA
This sequence comes from Allobosea sp. Tri-44, assembly GCF_004123845.1. GTDB lineage: Bacteria > Pseudomonadota > Alphaproteobacteria > Rhizobiales > Beijerinckiaceae > Allobosea. The sequence continues at coordinate 763,670 of NZ_NBDP01000003.1, forward strand.
CTGAACGAGGCCGGCGTGCGCGTGCGCATCATCGGCAGCCGCGAGGACCTCGCGCCCGACCTACGCGCCCTCGTCGAACGCGCCGAGACCATGACGCAAGGCAATGCCGGATTGACCCTGGTCGTCGCCTTCAACTACGGCTCGCGCGACGAGATCGCGCGCGTAGCGCGGCGCCTTGCGACAGAGGCGGCAGCCGGCCGGCTTGCTCCCGAGGCGATCGACGAGGCCATGCTGTCCTCGCATCTCGACACTGGCGCGCTGCCGGATCCGGACCTGGTGATCCGCACCTCGGGCGAGACCCGCATTTCGAACTTCCTGCTTTGGCAGGCGGCTTATGCCGAATTCGTCTTCACACCGGTGCTTTGGCCCGATTTCGACCGCAAGGCGCTCGAGGATGCGCTGGCCGAGTTCCATCGCCGCGAGCGCCGCTATGGCGGCGTCGGCCAGCCGGCCGAAGCCAAGGTCGGGGTCGCGTGAATGAGACGGGCGCCAGAGCGGGCGCATCCGAGCTTCGCCTGCGGGTCGTCTCGGCGCTGGTGCTCGCCGTTGTCGTGCTGGGCGTCACCTTGCTCGGAGGCTGGCCCTTCCGCCTGATCTGGACGGTCGTCGCCGGCGTCGTCGCCTATGAATGGCTCGCTATCGTCAGCCGCAGGAACGCGGTCGCCGGCGGGATCGGCGTCGGCCTCGCCGGGCTCGCGCTCGGCTTCCTGCCGGTGAGTGGCGCAGCGCTCGCGGGCGTCGCGGCGCTCGCCGGCTTGATCGGCGCGATCGTGACGACGCAATCAGCCAACCAGCGCCTCCTCGAAGCTTGCGGCGTCGCATACGCGCTCTGCTTCGCACTGGTGACCCCGACGCTGCGCGATACGCCCGAAATCGGGCTCGCTTTGATCATCTGGACCTTCGCGGTGGTCTGGCTCACCGACATCGCCGCCTATTTCACCGGCCGGGCGCTGGGCGGACCAAAGCTTCTGCCGCGCGTCAGCCCGAAGAAGACCTGGTCGGGCGCGTTCGGTGGTGCGGCGGCGGGAACCCTGTGCGGCACCGCCGTCTGGGCATTCTTCTTCCCCGGTTTGCCATCGGGTGTCTGGCCGGTGCTCGCAGTCTCGTTTTTCGCTTCGATTGCGAGCCAGGCAGGCGATCTGTTCGAATCGGCGATCAAGCGGCGCTACGGCGCCAAGGATTCGAGCCATCTGATTCCAGGCCATGGCGGCTTCCTTGACCGGCTCGACGGTTATTGGGCCGTGCTGGTCTTCGCCGGCCTGCTGCTTTATCTGGCGCGGCTGGGACACTGATCACTCGATGCGCCGCACCGTCACCATTCTCGGAGCTACCGGCTCCATCGGCCGCTCGACACGCGCCGTCGTCGCCGAGAACCCGGAACGGCTGCAGGTTGCTGCAGTCGTCGCTGGCCGGGATGCGGCGGGTCTGGCGCGGATCGCCCGCGAGACAGGCGCAAGCTTCGCCGCGATCGCGGACGAGGGGCAGGGCGCAGAACTCGCCGCGGCGCTGTCCGGCAGCGGTATCGGCCACGGCGCGGGCCGGGAGGCTGTTCTCGAAGCGGTGGGGCGCGACAGCGACATCGTGGTCAGCGCCATCTCCGGAGCAGCCGGGCTGGAGGCGACCTTCGCCGCATTGACACCGGGCCGTGTCGTCGCATTGGCCAACAAGGAGAGCCTGGTCTGCGCCGGAGCTGCGGTGATGGCACGGGCGAGGGCGGTCGGCACCCGCATGCTGCCGCTGGATTCCGAGCACAACGCCCTGTTCCAGGTGCTGGGAGCCGAGCCGATTTCGGCAGTCCGCGCGATGACGCTGACCGCCTCCGGCGGCCCGTTCCGGACCTGGTCGGCCGAGCGGATCGCGAGTGCAACGCCCGAGCAGGCGCTGGCCCATCCGAACTATGCGATGGGTGCCAAGATCACGGTCGACTCGGCCAGCATGATGAACAAGGGGCTTGAGCTGATCGAAGCCTCGTTCCTGTTTGGGCTCGGCGCCGAGCAACTGGAGGTGCTGGTCCATCCGCAGCAGATCGTGCACGGCCTCGTCACCTTTCGCGACGGCTCGGTCAGCGCCGGCATGGCGGTGCCGGACATGCGCGTGGCGGCAGCCCATTGCCTCGGGATCGACGGCCGGCTCGATGCGCCGCCGAGCCGCTTCCTCGATCTGGTCGCGGCCGGCCCGCTCGCTTTCGAGCGTCCCGATCTCGTCCGCTTCCCGGCATTGCGTCTCGCCATCGCGGCCCTTGCGGAAGGGGGCGCCATGCCGGCCGTGCTGAACGCCGCCAACGAGATCGCCGTCGAGGCTTTCCTCGCCGGGCGGATTGGCTTTCCGGCGATTCCGGCGCTGGTCGAAGCCGTCTGCGCGCAGGCGGCAGGCGCGCCAATGCCGCCGCCAGCGGACGTCGCAGAGGCCCTCGCTGTTGACCACGATGCGAGAAACCGGACGCGCGCGCTCTTGTCCGGAGGCCGCTTCACTGTCACTTAGTGACGGAAGCCGGGAGAGTTTTATGGATATATTCGGATCGGTTTGGCACGCGGGCAGCTTCCTGCTTGGCTATCTGCTGCCGTTCCTGTTCGTCCTCACGCTCGTCGTATTCGTGCACGAGCTCGGCCATTTCCTGGTCGGTCGCTGGTGCGGCGTCGATGTGAAGACGTTCTCGATCGGTTTCGGCCGCGAGCTGTTCGGCTTCAACGACCGGCACGGCACGCGCTGGCGCTTCGCGCTGATTCCGCTCGGTGGCTACGTCAAGTTCTCGGGCGATGCCGATGCGGCCAGCTCGCCCGACGGCGATGCGCTCGTCGGAATGAGCCGGGAGGAGCGCGAGCGGTCATTCCCGGCCCAGTCGATCGGAGAGCGAGCGGCGATCGTCGCCGCAGGGCCGATCGCGAACTTCCTGCTCGCCATCCTGATCTTCGGCGCGACGGCGTATTTCATGGGCAAGCCGACTTTGGCTCCGCGCGTCGACAGCGTCACTGTCGGCGGGGCGGCGGCGCGCGCCGGTTTGCAATCCGGGGATCTGGTCCGCCTGGTCGATGGGCGCGAGATCAAGAGCTTCAGTGATCTCCAGCGTGCGATCTCGATCCGGCCTGGTGAAACCCTGCCCGTGACTGTCGAGCGTCGAGGCGCCACGATCGCCCTCTCGGTGACGCCCGATCTCGTCGAAACCTCGTCGCCACTCGGCAAGCAGAGGCTGGGGATCATCGGCGTGCAGGCGTCGGCGAAGCCGGAGGACTGGTCGACCCAGCATTTCAGCCTGGGCGAATCCGTCCTGCTCGGCATGAGCGAGACCTGGTTCGTGGTCGAGCGGACCTATGACTACATCGCCAAGCTGATCAAGGGTAAGGAATCGACCGACCAGTTGTCGGGGCCGATCCGCATCGCCCAGGTCTCGGGCATGGTCGCCTCCAGCGGCGGTCTCCTGGCGCTGATCAATCTGGCGGCGCTGCTGTCGGTTTCGATCGGGCTGATGAATCTGTTTCCGGTACCGATGCTCGATGGTGGCCATCTACTGTTCTATGCCATCGAGGCGCTGCGCGGAAAACCACTGAGCGAAAGGGCTCAGGAGATCGGCTTCCGATTCGGCCTGGGACTCGTCCTGATGCTGATGCTGTTCGTGACCTGGAACGACCTCGTCCATGTCCGTTCGCTGCTCTGACAACGCGGCTGTCGCTGTTGGTGCAAACTAGCTTGCACCGGGCTGACGGCGGTCATCGCCAAGGCCGCTGCGCGCTATGGATTATGGCTTTTTATGGCCCGTTTTCGTCACGTGACCCGGTTTTCTCGGCTGTGCGCGTGGCCTCCCGGCAACGACCTCCGCAAAAATCTTTTGTTAACGACAATGGCGGTTTGCACCCCGCGGGAAACTTTGTAGAAGCGTTTGGTCTTCAATGTCGCCGAGCCTCGCCCGTAGCGGGGTCCCCCTTATTCGGGGTGGCGACCCAAAGAATGGAATAGGCGACCCGATGACGTCGACGCTTCAGAGCCGGTCCTTGCGCATGCGGCTCTCTCGATCAGTCGGACTTGCGGCCATCATGGTGGCCGTCAGCGGTAGCGTGGTGTTCGCGCAGTCCGTACTTGTCCAAGGCAACCGTCGTGTCGATGCGGAGACGATCCGCTCCTATGTGACAGGGCAGGGCTCGAGCAACCCGCAGGAGATTCGCCAGAATCTCATGGCGACCGGCTTGTTCTCCAACGTTCAGGTCAGCCGCCGCGGCGCGCAGACCGTCGTCTCTGTCCAGGAGAACGATACGATCAATCGCGTTGCCTTCGAGGGTAACCGTCGCCTGAAGGGCGATGTCCTGCTCGGCCAGGTCCAGTCCAAGGCCCGCGGCCCGCTGAGCCAGCAGCTCATCGATGCCGACGTCGAGCGCCTCAAGGAAGTCTATCGCCGCGCCGGCTACGGCCTGGCCACGATCAGCGGTCGTATCCAGCCGCTGCCGAACGGCCGTTCGGACGTGGTCTTCACGGTCGTGGAGAGCGGCAAGACCGGCATCAAGTCGATCAACTTCGCCGGCAACGGCGCCTATTCCTCGTCGCGCCTGCGCGGCCTGATGACCTCGACCGAGTCGAACTTCCTGAGCTGGATCAAGACCTCCGATGTCTACGATCCGGACCGGATCAATTCCGATCTCGAGCTGGTTCGCCGCTATTACCTGAAGAACGGCTATGCCGACTTCCGGATCGTTTCGAGCGATGCGCGCTTCGACGATGCGGCCGGCGGCTGGGTCGTCGACGTCGCGGTCGATGAAGGTCCGCAGTACAGGGTCGGCAACGTCTCGGTCGATTCTCGTCTGCGCGACGTCGATCCGGCTGCTCTGCAGTCGCTGGTCAACACCTCCGCCGGCGATACCTACAATGCCGAGGCGGTCGAGCGTTCGCTGGTCACCCTGACCACCGAGGTGGCGAAGCGCGGCTATGCCTTCGCGCAGGTCCGCCCGCGCGGCGAGCGCGATGCAGCCGGTCAGCAGATCGGCATCACCTATGTGGTCGAGGAAGGGCCGCGGGTCTATGTCGAGCGCATCAATGTGCGCGGCAATACCCGCACCCGCGACTATGTCGTCCGCCGCGAGCTCGATCTTGGCGAAGGCGATGCCTACAACAAGGTCTTCGTTGACCGGGCCGAGCGCCGCCTCAACAATCTCGGCTTCTTCAACAAGGTTCGCATCACCAACGAGCCAGGCAGCGCGCCCGACCGCGTGGTCGTCAACATCGACGTCGAGGACAAGGCGACGGGTTCGTTCTCGGTCGCCGGCGGTTACTCGACCTCGGACGGCATCATCGGCGAGGTCTCGCTGTCGGAGTCGAACTTCCTCGGCCGCGGCCAGTATGTCCGTATTGCCGGCACGATGGGCCAACGTACCCAGGGCATCGACTTCTCGTTCACCGAGCCCTACTTCCTCGGTCACCGCATCGCGGCCGGCTTCGATCTGTTCTCGAAGTTCAACGACAACACCAATGTCGGCTATTTCGAGAGCCGTGTGACCGGTGGTCAGGTCCGTTTCTCCTTCCCGATCACCGAAGAGTTCTCGATCACGCCGCGCTATTCGATCTACACGACCGAGATCAAGATCCCGAACTCCTACTCCAAGCCGTACAACGACTGTAGCGTCCCGCTCGAGGGTATCACGCCCGGCACGTTGACCGGGACCCCCGCGTCGACCGCGTTCAACTGCTTGACGAACGGCGAAGCGACAGTCGCGGTCAAGGAAGCGCAGGGCACGACGCTGACCTCGCTGGTCGGCCTGAACTTCAACTACAACTCGCTCGACAACTACCAGAGCCCGCGCAACGGCTTCATCGCTGAGATCAAGCCGGAGTTCGCCGGCGTCGGCGGCGATTCGAAGTTCCTGCGCGTCAGTGCCGATGCGCGCTACTATCGCGAGTTCCTCGAGGACTTCGTCGGCATTGCGCGCGTTCAGGCCGGTCACGTTCAGGCGACCGGCGACGACCTGCGCATGATCGACCACTACTTCCTCGGCCCGACACTGGTGCGCGGTTTCGCGCCCTCCGGCATCGGCCCGCGCGACGTGCTCAACGACCCGACCGGCAACGCGCTCGGCGGCACCACCTATTTCGGTGGCTCGCTCGAAGTGCAGTTCCCGATCTTCGGTCTGCCGCGCGATCTCGGCCTGAAGGGTGCGGTCTTCGCCGACGCGGGCACGCTGTTCAACTATGACGGCGGCTCGAAGTCGGTCACCAACCCCAACTTCGGCGCCTGCCCTGCAGGTTCGGAAGCACGCCAGTTCAACGTTGCGATCGTCTCGGGCTTCCAGAGCAACGTGGCCTGCGTGCGCGACAAGAACATCATCCGCTCGTCGGTCGGCGTGAGCTTACTCTGGCAGTCGCCGCTCGGCCCGATCCGTTTCGACTACGCCTACGCCCTGTCGAAGGACGATGGCCAGTTCGGCACGGCGGTCCTTCCGAACGGCCAGACCATCACCGGCAAGTTCGGCGGCGACCGGACGCAGGCCTTCCGCTTCTCGGGCGGCGCCCGCTTCTGACCGGCGGGGCGCACGCGCCCCGCAACGGACCATCTTATGGCAGATCCCAGTTTCTTTCCGATCGCGACCTCGCTGTCCTTCAGCGAGGTCGCTTCCTTGTCGGGCACCGCCTTGCCGGAGGGCGTCGATCCGGAGCGCCGGATCGAGGGCGTGGCGCCGCTAGAGACGGCCGGCGGCAGCGATGCCGCCTATATGGACAATCCAAAATACGTCGAAGCGCTGGCCGCGACCTCGGCCGCGCTCTGCTTCGTGTCACCACGTTTTGCCGCACGCGTGCCGGCCGGGACGGTCGCCCTGGTCACGCCGGCGCCCTACCATGCCTTCGCCAAGCTGCTCTCGGTCTTCCATCCGCAGGCATTGCGGCCAGGCTCGATGTTCGGCTCGGCCGGCGTTGCACCAGGCGCCTTCGTGCATGCGACGGCAAAGCTCGAGGCCGATGTCACCGTCGATCCCGGCGCGGTGATCGGCCCCGGCGCCGAGATCGGCGCCGGCACCGTGATCGGCCCACATGCCGTGATCGGTCCGCAGGTCCGGATCGGGCGGCAATGTGCTGTCGGAGCCGGCTCGACGCTACAGGCGGCGCTGATCGGCAACCGCGTCATCATCCATCCCGGCGCACGGATCGGCCAGGATGGCTTCGGCTTCGCCATGGGGCCGAAGGGGCACATGAAGGTGCCGCAGGTCGGCCGCGTCATCATCCAGGACGATGTCGAGATCGGCGCCAACACGACGATCGATCGCGGCGCCAGCCGTGACACGGTGATCGGCGAAGGCACGAAGATCGATAATCTCGTTCAGATCGGGCACAACTGCGTAATAGGCCGGCATTGCGTCATCGTCTCGCAGGTCGGCATCGCCGGTTCCAGCACGCTCGAGGACTTTGTCGTGCTGGGCGGGCAGGTCGGATTGGCGGGGCATCTGACGATCGGGATGGGCGCGCAGATCGCGGCGCAGAGCGGTGTCGCCGGCGACGTCCCGCGTGGCGCGCGCTATGGGGGCTATCCTGCGCAGCCGGCACTGAGCTGGGCGCGCGAAGCCGCATTGCTCAAGCAATTGGTCGCCAAACGCGGCAAAGGCCCGGCTGGCGGCGAAAACGCTTGATCTCACGCCGGCTTCCGGCAAAACCAGCTTTTCATGACGGGTGGTGGCGAACGCCCCGCGTCGGCCGCGGGCGTCCGAGGAGAAACGACACGATGACGGATGCGACGAAAGCGCTCGGCGTGGCCGATATTCAGAAGATCATGGCCTGCATCCCGCATCGCTACCCGTTCCTGCTGGTCGACAAGGTCGTCGAGATCGACGGGGATGCATCCGGCGTCGGCATCAAGAACGTCACTTTCAACGAGCCGCAGTTCACCGGGCACTTCCCGGGCCGGCCGGTCTTTCCCGGCGTGCTGATGATCGAGGCCATGGCGCAGACAGCGGGTGTGCTCGTCGTCAGCGCGCGTGGCAGCGACGATCTCGCGGTCACCACCGTGCTGTTCACCACGATCGACAAGGCGAAGTTCCGCAAGCCTGTCGTTCCGGGCGACACGCTGCGCTTCCACCTCACCAAGCGGGCGCATAAGCGCAATATCTGGTTCTATCGCGGCGAGGCCAGGGTCGACGGCGTGCTCGTCGCCGAGGCCGAACTGTCGGCGATGGTCGTGTAGCGGGGAGATCGCGATGCACGCTCCCGTTCCCGGCCAGACGCAGGATTCCGCCATGAGCACCTCGATCCACCCGATGGCGATCGTCGACCCGTCTGCCAAGCTGGGCGCGGGCGTCAAGATCGGCCCGTTCTGTACAATTGGCCCGGATGTCACCCTTGGTGACGGCGTCGAGCTGATCAGCCATGTCGTAGTCGCAGGCCTCACGACGATCGGTCCGCGCACCAAGATCTATCCTTTCGCCTCGATCGGCCATCCGCCGCAGGACCTGAAATACAAGGGTGAGCCGTCGACGCTGACAATTGGCGCCGATTGCGTGATCCGCGAAGGCGTGACGATGAATCCGGGCACCGAAGGCGGCGGCATGAAGACCGTCGTCGGTGATCGCGGGCTGTTCCTGGCCAACTCCCATGTCGGCCATGACAGCATCATCGGCAACAATGTCATCTTCTCCAACAATGTGATGTGCGCCGGGCATGTGACCGTCGGCGATTTCGTCATCGTCAGCGGTGGTACCGGCCTGCAGCAGTTCGTTCGGATCGGCGATCACGCCTTCATAGGCGGCGGCTCCGGTGTCCTGCTCGACGTCATCCCGTTCGGGATGGTGCGCGACAATCCGGCTCATCTTGCCGGCCTCAACCTCGTCGGCCTCAGGCGCCGCGGCTTCTCGCGCGAGCAGATTCACGAATTGCGCCGCGCCTACCGCCTCCTCTTTGCCGACGAGGGCACGCTGTCCGAGCGGGTCGAAGATGTCGCTGCCGAGTTCGCCGAGCATCCGCTGATCCATGAGATCCTCGACTTCATCCGTGCCGGCGGCGACCGGGGGATTTCGGTGCCACGCGACGTGAACGCGCCCGAGCGGTGAGTACAGGGCCGGCCGACGCAACTGGCCGGCCGCAGGGTCGGCGTATCGCCGTCCTGGCCGGCCGTGGCGAATATCCGTTGCGGGTTGCGAGCGCCGCCGCTGCGCAGGGGGCGAGCGTCTATGTCGCCGTGCTCTCAGGCGCGGGTGAGCCGGACGATTATGCTGCCTACGACGCCAAGGAATACCGTCTGGGTCAGCTCGGGCGTTTCCTCGACGAGATCAAGCGCCGCAAGATCGACGAGATCGTCATGGTCGGCGCCTTGCCGCGGCCGAGCTTCGGTGCGCTGGCGCCGGAACTGTCGACGCTGAAATACCTGCCGCATTTCGCACGAGCCTTCCAGGGCGGCGATGATCACCTGCTGCGCGGCGTCGTCACCTTTTTCGAGGGGCAGGGGCTGCGCGTGCTCGGACCGGCCGATGTTGCGCCCGATCTCGTTGCGCCTGTTGGCACGCTGGGACGCCACAAGCCGTCGCCGATCGCGCGTGAAGCGATCGCGACCGGCTTCAATCTGCTCGCTGCGCTCTCGCCGTTCGACATCGGCCAAGCCGCGATCGTCGCCGACCATCGTGTCGTCGCCGTCGAGGCGGCCGAAGGCACCGATGCGATGATCGAGCGTGTTGCCGGGCTCGTCCAGGCCGGGCGCCTCAAGCCGGGCAAGGGCGATGGCGTCCTCATCAAGACGCCGAAGCTCGGGCAGGACCTACGGGTCGATATGCCGGCGATCGGTCCGGACACGGTGGCGCGCGTGGCGGCCGCAGGTCTCGCCGGTATCGCGATCAGGGCCGGCAGCGTTCTGATCGGGGACCGAGATCGGCTTGCGACGCTCGCGGACGCGGCAGGCCTGTTCATCGAGGGCGTGGCGTGACCCGCCCATTCAGACTCTTCATCATTGCTGGCGAAGCATCGGGCGATGCACTCGGCGCGCGCTTCGTGGCTCGGCTACGCGAGGTACTGGGCAAGCGGCCGCTCGAGTTGTCGGGTGTCGGCGGCGAGGCACTGATCGTCGAGGGGCTGCAGAGCGTCTTCCCGCAGGAGGACATCGCCGTGATGGGCTTCGGTCCGGTGGTGGCGCGCCTGCCATTGCTGCTACGCCGGATGTCGGATGCAGCGCACGCCGCCGCAGCCTTCAAGCCCGACCTGATGCTCACCATCGATGCGCCCGATTTCAGCGTGCGCGTCGCCAAGAAGGTGAGGCGGCTTGCGCCTGCCGTGCCGATTGCGCACTGGGTCTGCCCCAGCGTTTGGGCCTGGCGCCAGGGGCGGGCAAAGCGCATGCGCCCGCATGTCGACCGGATCCTGGCGCTGCTGCCCTTCGAGCCGGCCGCGTTGGCGCGCCTCGGTGGACCCGAGACCGTCTATGTCGGCCATCCGCTGATCGAGCGGCTGGAGGCTTACCGGCCCGGTCCGAGCGAAGCTGCGCAGCGTGATGATGCGGCGGCGCCGACGATCCTGGTCTTGCCCGGCAGCCGACGCTCGGAGATCCGGCACCTGATGCCGCCCTTTGGCGAGGCGATCGCATTGGTCGCCGAGCGGCTGCCGCAGGCTCGTTTCATACTTCCCGCCGTGCCGCGTCTGGCTGAGGAGATCGCGGCGCTCAGCGCCGACTGGCGCATCAAGCCGGAGATCGTCACCGGCGAGCCGGCGAAGCTGGCGGCATTCCGGCAGGCTCGAGCGGCGCTGGCCGCCTCGGGGACCGTTACGCTCGAACTCGCTTTGGCACAGGTGCCGACGGTCGCAGCCTATCGAGGCGCCGGCTGGGAGGCCGTGCTGGCGCGGCGCCTGATCAAACTGCCGACCGTGATCCTGCCGAACCTGATCATCGGCGAGAGCGTGGTGCCGGAATTCATCCAGGACGACGCTTCGCCTCAGGCGCTCGCCGAGGCGCTGCTCGCGGCAGTGGCCGAAGGGCCCGCGCGCCAACGCCAGCTCGACGGCTTCGCGACGGTCGAGCAGAGCATGCGCAGTGCCGGGCCGAGCCCGGCGGCGAACGCCGTCAATGCGGCGGTCGCCCTTGTTCGAGACCCTGTCAGCGCTTAGTCGTCACTCGACGACGGCGCCGGACGCCTTGGCGATCGGTCCCCATTTCGCCAGCTCGGCCTTGACGTGCTCGCCCAGTGCCTCTGGTGTCGAGCCGACGATCACGGCGCTGATATCCTCCAGGCGCTGCTTCACATGCGGGTCCTTCACGGCCGCGTTGGCGGTCGCGTTGAGCTTGTCGACGATCGGGCGCGGCAAATTGGCCGGGCCGAACAGCGCGTTCCATGTATAGGTCTCGTAGCCGGCAAGCCCGCCCTCGGCGATGGTCGGCAGGTCCGGGAAGGAGGAGACGCGTTCCTTGGTGGTGACGCCGATGGCGCGCAATTGGCCGCTGCGGATGAACTGGGCCGAGGAAGGCAGGTTGTCGAACATGATCGGCACGGCGCCGGAAACGACGTCGTTCAGCGCCGGGCCGGCGCCGCGATAGGGCACATGGTTCATGCTGACGCCGCCGAGCGACTTGAACAGCTCGCCGGAGAGATGCAGCGGCGTGCCGACGCCGGAGGAGGCGTAGGAATACTTGCCCGGGTTGTCCTTCAGCAGCTTGATCACCTCCGGCACGGTCTTGGCCGGGAAGCTCGGATGCACCACCATGACGTTCGGCACGACCGCCAGCAGCGAGATCGGCGTGAAGTCCTTGACGGCGTCGAAGGTCACGGTCTTCAGGATCGCCGGATTGAGCGCATGGGTCGCGATCGTGCCCATCAGAATCGTATAGCCATCGGGCGTGGCCCGGGCGACGGCCGTCGAGCCGATATTGCCGCCGGCGCCGGCACGGTTGTCGATCACGAAGGACTGGCCGAGCAATTCGCCCATCTTCTGGCCGACCAGGCGCGCGACGATGTCGGTCGAGCCGCCGGCGGCGAAGGGCACGATCAGCGAGATCGGCCGCGTCGGAAACGGCGCCTGGGCGGACACGGAACCGGCCGCGCCCACGAAGGGCAGGGCGGAGGCGCCGGCGAGGAATCCGCGGCGGCTGAGACCTTCGGTTGTCGACATGAGCGGTGAACCTCTTTTGTGGGTCGGCGACTGTAGCGTACCAAACGCAACCGTCATCTGCGTCAGATGCATCAATAAGCTGAAACAATAAAGGCCGCGACGGAGTTCCGTCGCGGCCTCGCTTGTCTCGAATCTACATTTTTCAGCGGCGACCGATCGGCGTGTAGTCGCGCTTCGGTGCGCCGGTGTAGAGCTGGCGCGGACGGCCGATACGCTGGGACGGATCCTCGATCATCTCCTTCCACTGCGCGATCCAGCCGACGGTGCGCGCGAGCGCGAACAGCACCGTGAACATCGAGGTCGGGAAGCCCATCGCCTTCAAGGTGATGCCCGAATAGAAGTCGATGTTCGGATAGAGCTTCTTCTCGATGAAGTACTCGTCGTGCAGCGCGATGCGCTCCAGCTCCATGGCGACGTCGAGAAGCGGATCGTCCTTGACGCCGAGTTCGGCCAGGACCTCATGCGTGGTCTTCTGCATGATCTTGGCGCGCGGATCGTAGTTCTTGTAGACCCGGTGGCCGAAGCCCATCAGGCGGAACGGATCGTTCTTGTCCTTGGCCTTGGCGACGTATTTCGGGATGTTGTCGACGCTGCCGATCTCCTCGAGCATCTTCAGCGCTGCTTCGTTGGCGCCGCCATGCGCAGGGCCCCACAGGCAGGCGACACCCGCCGCGATGCAGGCGAAGGGGTTGGCGCCGGACGAGCCGGCGAGCCTGACCGTCGAGGTCGAAGCATTCTGCTCATGATCAGCGTGCAGGATGAATATGCGGTCCATCGCGCGCGAAAGCACCGGATTGACCTTGTACTCCTCGGCCGGCACGGCAAAGCACATGCGCAGGAAGTTCGAGGTGTAGTCGAGCGAGTTGAGCGGATACACGAAGGGCTGGCCGATCGTGTACTTGTAGGCCATCGCCGCCAGTGTCGGCATCTTCGCGATCATCCGCATCGAGGCGATCATGCGCTGCTGCGGATCGGAAATGTCGGTCGAGTCGTGATAGAAGGCCGACATGGCGCCGACCGAGGCCACCATCACAGCCATCGGGTGCGCATCGCGGCGGAAGCCCTGGAAGAAGCGGGCCATCTGCTCGTGCACCATGGTGTGGCGCGTGACGCGATAGTCGAAATCCGCCTTCTGCGCAGCGGTCGGCAACTCGCCGTAAAGCAGCAGATAGCAGGTTTCCAGGAAGTCACCGTGCTCGGCGAGTTGCTCGATCGGGAAGCCGCGATAGAGCAGGACGCCCTCGTCGCCGTCGATATAGGTGATCTGCGACTCGCAGCTTGCGGTCGAGGTGAAGCCGGGATCGTAGGTGAACATCCCGGTCTGGCCGTAGAGCTTGCCGATGTCGATGACTGAAGGCCCGATCGAACCCGTTTTGACCGGCATGTCGACGGCCTTGCCCTCGACAGTCAACTGGCTGGTAGTTCCGCTCATGGATCCGATCCTTTCAGGCTCGTTCTTCAGTCATATTTCCGGTCGGACGGACGCGCCGGCTGCCTGTCGCATTCCGGCGTCATCCGAACGTCCCACGATGACGGCTCCATGACGGGAATGTCGGGGCGGGCAAGCGGGAAGGGTTCATCGGACTGATTTTGAAGCATTTTTTATGCCGGACCGGCAGCGGGAGCAGCCGGTCCGCAGGGGCGTTGCTAGACCAATTCCGCAAGGCGTTCAACCGAGCGGTCATTAGCCTTTCTGCGAGCCTTCAAGCGGCGTCGGCGAGGCGCGCCAGCACCTCGTCCCGGCCGAGGACCGCCATCACGTCGAACAGGCCCGGCGAGGTCGTCTTGCCGGTCAGCGCCGCACGCAAGGGCTGCGCCACCTGGCCAAGCTTGACGCCGCTCTCCTCAGCGAAGTCGCGGATCGCGCTCTCCAGTGGCGGCGGAGCCCAGTCGGCAACCGCCGAGAGCTTTTCCGCCAGCTTGGGCATACGCTGCCGGGCTGCATCGTCAAGCAAAGCGGCGGCTTTCGGCTCGAGCGCCAGAGGCCGCTGGGCATAGAGATAGGATGCGCTGTCGATCAGTTCGATCAGCGTCTTGGCGCGCTCCTTCAGGCCGGGCATCGCGGCCATCAGCTTGGCTTCCAGTTCCGCGGTCGGCTCTGTACCGATGCCGCGGGGCGGGCCGATCTCCGACCAGATCGCCTTCAGCGCCGTCATCAATTCGTGATCCTTAGCCTCGCGCATATAGAGGCCATTGAGGTTCTCGAGCTTGGCGTAGTCGAAGCGCGCCGGCGAGCGGCCGATCGAAGAGAGATTGAACAGCGAGATCATCTCCTCGGGCGAGAATATCTCCTGGTCGCCATGGCTCCAGCCGAGGCGCAGCAGATAGTTGCGCAGCGCGACCGGCAGATAGCCCATCGAGCGATAGGCTTCGATGCCGAGCGCGCCGTGCCGCTTCGACAGCTTGGCGCCATCGGCCCCGTGGATCAGCGGAATGTGCGACATGCTCGGCACGGTCCAGCTGAGCGCCTGGTAGATCTGGGTCTGCCGCGCGGCATTGGTCAGGTGGTCCGAGCCGCGGATGATATGGGTGATACCCATGTCGTGATCGTCGACGACCACGGCGAGCATATAGGTCGGATTGCCGTCCGAGCGCAGCAGCACGAGATCGTCGAGGTTCTCGTTCTGCCAGGTGACGCGGCCTTGGACCTCGTCCTCGACCACGGTCTCTCCGGTCTGCTCGGCCTTGAGGCGGATCACCGGCTTGACGCCTTCGGGCGCCGTTGACGGGTCGCGGTCGCGCCAGCGTCCGTCATAACGCCACTGCTTGCCCTCGGCGCGCGCCGCTTCGCGCTCCGCCTCGAGCTCCTGCGGCGTCGCATAGCAGTAGTAGGCTTTGCCGGCTGCGAGCATCTGCTCGGCGACCTCGCGATGGCGCGCCGCGCGCTGGAATTGGTAGACGGTCTGCCCGTCCCAATCGAGGCCGAGCCAGGCGAGGCCGTCGAGGATCGCGGCGATTGCACCCTCGGTCGAACGTTCGCGATCGGTGTCCTCGATGCGCAGCAGCATCTTGCCGCCATGGCGGCGGGCATAGAGCCAGTTGAACAGCGCGGTGCGGGCACCGCCAATGTGCAGGAATCCGGTTGGCGACGGCGCGAAGCGCGTGACGACCGTATCGCTCATGAAAACAGGCTCCGGGGGAACGGGCAGGCAAAAAGGCGAGGGCGGGCTGCAATGCGGGCCTCGGCCGGGGCTGACATCCGGCGCGGCCGCTGTAACATGCCTTGCCAGCCGCCGTTAAGAGCCTCCTGTGGGGACGGGCTCACCATTCGCGCGGTGGCGACGGGGGGTCGGATGCTCTCCTACGGGCCAGAAGAGCGCCGTAGCAGGGGACGTGCCGGCGTGCTGGCCTTGCCGGCGCGGCTGCGGCGCGTCGGCGGCTTCGCCTGGCCAGCAGCCTTGCCGTTGCACGAATGGGGCGGTCGGTTTCGCCGGGCCCTCGAAACCGAGGTCGAGCGGCGACGTCTGTTCAACTGGCTGCCGGTCTGCATGGGCGCCGGCGTGCTGCTCTATTTCCTGGCCGATCGTGAACCGGGGCTGGCCGCGCCGCTGGCCGGGCTGACGCTGTGCGCGCTCGCCGGGTGGCTGACGCGCCGCCGCCGTGCCGTCATGGCGGTCTGCATCGCAGCTGCGGCCATCTTCGCCGGTTTCGCAGCGGCTGCCTGGCGAACTGCCGGCATCGCCGCGCCTGCGCTGACGCGGAACCATGTCGGCAAGCTCACCGGCTTCGTCGAGGCGCTGGAGCAACGCGACAAGGGCGTGCGGATCGTCGTCCAGGTCACGGACCTGCCGGGCATCGAGGCCGCGCAGAGACCGCGGCGGGTGCGCGTCACCACGCCGGTGACGACGCTGAAGCCCGGCGACCATATCAGCGCGACGGCGCGCCTGTTGCCGCCGCCCGGCCCGGCGCGCCCCGGCGGCTATGATTTTGCCCGCGACGCCTTTTTCCAGGGCGTCGGGGCCGTCGGCAGCATTGCCGGCAAGATCACGCTCGCGCCGGCGCCGATCCAGATGCCGCGCCGGCTCGCCTTGGCGGTCGCGATCGACCAGGCCCGCAACGCGCTGACCGAACGCATCGCGACGAGTGGCGGCGGGCAGGCGGGGGCGATGGCGGCGGCGCTGGTCACCGGCAAGCGTGGGCTGATCAGCGAAGCAACCAACAACGACCTGCGCGCCGCGGGCATCTACCACATCGTCTCGATCTCCGGCCTGCACATGGTGCTCGCCGCTGGGACGATCTTCTGGCTGGCGCGGGCGCTGCTCGCACTCTCGCAGACGGCGGCGCTCTACTGGCCGGTGAAGAAGCTCGCGGCACTCGCAGCCATGGCCGGTGCGACCGCCTATTGCGTCTTCTCCGGCGCCGAGGTGGCGACCGTGCGCTCGCTGATCATGACGCTGGTGATGCTGGGGGCGATCCTGGTCGACCGGCCGGCGCTCTCCATGCGCAATCTTGCGCTCGCTGCGATCATCGTGCTGCTGCGCGAGCCCGAGGCCGTGCTCGGCCCGAGTTTCCAGATGTCGTTCGGGGCGGTCGCGGCTTTGATCGCCTTCGCCGAGCGCTGGCAGGAGCGCCCGCCCGACGCCGCTGCCGCATCCTGGCCCTGGCCGCTGCGCCCGCTCTGGCTCTCGGCCGTGGGTATCGTGACTACGACCATGGTCGCGACCGCGGCAACGGCGCCCTATGGCGTCTTCCATTTCCAGACCTTCAACCCGTTCGGCCTGCTCGGCAATGCGCTGGCGCTGCCCTTCGTCTCGCTGATCGTGATGCCGGCCGCCGTCTTCGGCGTGCTCGCCTATCCGTTCGGGCTCGACTGGCCGGCCTGGGCGCTGATGGGCTGGGCCTCTGGCCTCGTGCTCCAGCTCGCCCATTGGGTCGCCGGCATCGATCGTTCGACCATCGTGCTGCCGGCCTTCGGCTCGCTCGCCCTGATCCTGTTCTCGCTGTCGCTGCTCTGGCTGACTTTATGGACGACGGCGTTGCGGTTCCTCGCTGCCGTACCGTTGGTCGGCGGGCTGGCGCTGGCCTCGGCCCCGTCGCGGCCTGACATCCTGATCGAGCGCGACGGTTCCGGCGTGTTGGTACGTGGACCGGAGGGGAAGATGGTGCTCGCGGGCAAGCCGAGCCGCTTCGTGCTGACACAATGGCTGCATGCCGATGGCGATGCGCGCTTGCCGGATGATGCGGCCTTGCGGGAAGGCGCTGCCTGCGATGCGCGCGGCTGCGTCATCCGCCTGCCGGACGGCCGCAGCGTCGCCTATACGCGCGACCGCATCGCGCTGGTCGAGGATTGCCAGCGCGCCGATCTCGTGGTGACGTCGCTCTATTGGAGCGCGCCTTGCGCAGCCCGATTGATCGACCGCAGCGCGCTGATCCGTGACGGCGCGACCGCCTATCACGCGGCTCGCGGCGGCTGGCGCGCCTATACGGCCGACGAGGCTGCGCGCCTGCGCCCCTGGACGCGCGCACGGCCGGAGACACGGCCTGCTCCCGAATCCGCTCCTACGCCGACCCCCGTGGTTGCGGAGCCGTCACAGGATATCGAAGCGCTTCAGTAGCGCCGCATCAGGTTGACGAGGCGGCCCTGGATCTTGACCCGGTCCGGCCCGAGCACGCGCGTCTCATAGGCCGGGTTGGCGGCCTCGAGAGCGATCGAGGAGCCACGCTTGCGCAGCCGCTTCAGTGTCGCCTCCTCGTCGTCGATCAGGGCGACGATGATGTCGCCGGTATTGGCGCTGTCCTGCTTGCGGATCACGACGGTATCGCCGTCGAGGATGCCGGCTTCGATCATCGAATCGCCGCGGACTTCCAGCGCGTAATGCTCGCCGCCGCCAAGCATGTCGGCGGGCATGGACACGCTGTGGCTGCGATCCTGGATCGCCGAGATCGGCGTGCCGGCCGCGATCCGGCCCATGACCGGGATCGAGACGGTGGCGCGCCCGCTTTCCTCGGCGCCCGTGGGGCGCGGCTTCGCCAGGGTCGCGGCAGGAGCGGGCGGGGTCTGGCCGAGCCCGCCCTGGACGATGGAGGGGCTGAAGCGGGCGCGCTGCGCCTGCGGTCCGCCGATGCCGTCCGGCATCTTGATGACTTCGAGGGCGCGGGCCCGGTTCGGAAGCCGGCGAATGAATCCGCGCTCCTCCAGCGCCATGATCAGGCGGTGGATGCCGGATTTGGAGCGCAGGTCGAGCGCGTCCTTCATCTCGTCGAAGGAGGGCGGCACCCCGGATTCGCGCAGGCGCTCATGGATGAAGCGAAGCAGTTCAAACTGTTTGCGTGTCAGCATGGTCGCGCCGCTCGCCTCTCGGGCTGGAATCGAAACAAAGCACGAACACCATACTCGTTCGCCTTGTGTTCCGCAAGGCGCGTCCTGCCGCAAGGTGAACGGATTCAGCGCAGCGGGATAATGCGGCAAGGATCGCCTGCCTTGGCGGCCTCGGCAAAGACCGGGCGGATCACCAGGGCCTCGGCCCGCGACAAATTCGCCAGCATCGACGAATCCTGCTTGGCAAAGGGCCTGACGCGGCGCTCGCCATCGACCGTCTCGATGGTGGCGCGCAAATAGTCCTGGCGCTCGTCATTGGCCGGCAGATCGATGGCGAGGATGGCGGGCTCGCTGCGGTCGCGCTCGGGATCGTCGATGCCGAGTAGCGCCTCGACCAGCGGCATGGCGAAGAGATGCCCGCAGACGATCGAGGAGACCGGGTTGCCGGGGAGGCCGAGCGCGACCATGGGTCCGAGCCGGCCCATCATCATCGGCTTGCCCGGGCGCATCGCGATCTTCCAGAAGCCGAGCTCCATACCCTGCGCCTTCAGCGCCGCCTGGACGAGGTCGTGCTCGCCGACCGAGGCGCCGCCGAGCGTGATCAGCACGTCGGCGCCGGCCGTGCGCGCCGCCTCGATCTTGGCGGCGAGGTCGGGGTGGTTGTCGCGGGCGATGCCGAGGTCGAGCGCGATGCCGCCGGCCTGCTCGACCAGTGCGGCGAGCGCAAAGCTGTTGGAGGCGACGATCTGGTCGGGGCCGACCGGCTCGCCGGGCAGGACGAGCTCGTCGCCGGTGGCGAGGATCGCGACCAGCGGCTTGCGGCGGACCGCGAGCGCCGGGTGTCCCGCTGCCGCAGCGAGGCCGAGCGCGGCGCTATCGAGCCGGCGGCCGGCTTTCAGCAGGATTTCGCCGGTCCTGAAGTCGAGCCCCGCTAGGCGGACGAACTGGCCCTGGTCGGTGGGTTTGGTGACACGGATCACCGGGCCGCCGACGCCTTCGGCATGTTCCTGAATGAGGATCGTGTCCGCGCCTTCGGGCAATGGCGCTCCGGTAAATATTCGTACCGTCTCGCCAAGAGAAATCTTGCCGGAGAAGCCGCGACCGGCGGCGGACTCGCCGACAACGCGGAGCTCGGCGCCGCGCGCCAAATCCTCGGCACGTACGGCATAGCCGTCCATGGCTGAGTTGGCGAAAGGCGGCTGGGTCCGCAGCGCCGCGACGTCCTCGGCTAGCACGCGGCCGGCGCAATTAGCGAGCGGCAGCGTCTCGACCGGCGTCGGGCCGGGCACGCTGTTGAGCAGCGCCCTGAGTGCGACGGGTACGGGGGTGAGGCTCATGCCTATGGTCCTGCGAGCTCGTAGGTTCCGGATTTGCCGCCGGATTTATGCACGAGCTGGATGCCTTCGATATGCATGGCGCGATCAACCGCCTTCACCATGTCGTAGACGGTGAGGCAGGCGACGCTGACGGCGGTCAGCGCTTCCATCTCGACGCCGGTCTTGCCGGTGAGCTTGACCTCGGCACGAACCCGCACGCCAGGCAGGGTCTCGTCGATCGTAAGGTCCACTGCGATCTTGGTCAGCAGCAGCGGGTGGCAGAGCGGGATCAGTTCATGAGCGCGCTTGGCCGCCATGATGCCGGCGAGGCGGGCGGTGCCGAGGACGTCGCCCTTCTTGGCCTCGCCATCACGGACGATCGCCAGCGTCTCGGGCTGCATCACGACGTGGCCTTCGGCGACCGCGACGCGGACGGTCTCGGCCTTGTCGCCGACATCGACCATATGGGCCGCGCCCTTCTGGTCGAGATGGGTGAGGCGGCTCACGCCGCCGCCTCGGTGGTCTTGCCAGTCAGAAGCTCGCGCGTTGCAGCTGCCACGTCTGCCTGGCGCATCAGGCTCTCGCCGACCAGGAAGGTGTTGACGCCGCAGGCCTGCAGGCGGGCGATGTCGGCATGCGTGAAAATGCCGCTCTCGCCGACGAGCAGGCGGTCCTTCGGCACGCGCGGCGCCAATCGCTCGGTGACGGCGAGGTTGAGTTCGAAGCTGCGCAGGTCGCGATTGTTGATGCCGACCAGCCTGGTGTCGAGCGTCAGAGCCCGCTCCAGTTCGGCCTCGTCATGGACCTCGGCGAGCGCGGCCATGCCGAGCGCCTTCGCCGTGGCAGTGAGCTCGCGCGCCGCGGCATCGTCGAGCGAGGCCATGATGATCAGGATGCAGTCGGCGCCCCAGCTCCGCGCCTCGAAGACCTGGTAGGGCTCGAACATGAAGTCCTTGCGCAGGCCGGGCAGGCCGGAGGCGGCGCGCGCCTCGTCAAGGTATTCCGGCCGGCCCTGGAAGGAGGGCGTGTCGGTCAGGACCGAGAGGCAGGCGGCGCCGCCTTCGGCATAGGCCCTGGCCAGCGCCGGCGGGTCGAAATCGGCGCGGATCAGCCCCTTTGACGGAGAGGCCTTCTTGATCTCGGCAATCAGGGCCGGGCCGCCGGCGCGATGCTTGGCCTCCAGCGCGCCGATGAAGTCGCGTGGCGCCGGCATCGCCGCAGCGCGCTTTTCGATCTCGGCTTGCGGCACCGCGGCACGCGCTGCCGCGATCTCCTCGCGCTTATAGGCCTCGATCCGCTTCAGGATGTCGGACATGGGGCAGCCTCACGCATTGGAGCTAGCGACCAGGGTCGCGAGCGCAGCCTTGGCCTTGCCATTGTCCAACACCGCATAGGCCTGCGCCAGCCCCTCGCCAAGCGTGGCCGCCTTGCCGGCGACGACGAGCGCGGCGGCGGCGTTGAAGGCGGCGATGTCGCGGAACGCGCTCCTGGCGCCGCCGAGCACGTCCTGCAGCGCCTGCGCATTCTGTGCTGGCTCGCCGCCGCGCAGATCCTCAGGCTTCGCACGGGCGATGCCGACATCCTCGGGCGCGATCGAGAAGCTCTCGATCTTGCCGTCCTTCAGCGCGATCACGCGGGTCGGGCCGGTGGTGGTGATCTCGTCGAGGCCGTCGGAGCCGTGCACGGCCCAGACCGTCTTCGAGCCGAGCGATTGCAGCACCTTGACCATCGGCTCGAGCCAGGTTTCGGAGAAGGCGCCGATCAACTGCTTCTTGACGCCAGCCGGGTTCGAGAGCGGTCCGACCAGGTTGAAGATGGTGCGGGTGCCGAGCTCGGTGCGCACCGGTCCGACATGGCGCATCGAGGCGTGGTGGGTCGGCGCGAACATGAAGCCGACGCCGGCCTCTGCGATGCAGCGCTCGGTGCCGGCAGGTTCCAGCCCGACTTTGACGCCGAGTGCAGTCAGCACGTCGGCGGCGCCGGAGCGCGAGGAGGCGGCGCGGTTGCCGTGCTTGGCGACCGGCACGCCGCAGGCGGCGACGATGATCGAAGCCAGCGTCGAGACGTTGTAGGAGCCGGAGGCATCGCCACCGGTGCCGACGATATCGATGGCGTCGGCAGGGGCATCGACCGTGAGCATGCGCGAGCGCATCGCGGTGACGGCGCCGGCGATCTCCTCGGTAGTCTCGCCGCGCACCCGCAGCGCCATCAGGAAGGCGGCGGCCTGCGCATTCGTGACCTCGCCGGAGAGCATGGCCTCGAAGGCGTCGCGGGCTTCCTCGCGCGACAGCGAGGCGCCGGTCGCGACCTTGGCGATGAAGGGTTTGAAGTCGTCCATGGGAACTCGATCGATCAGGCTGTCGCGGAAAGGGCGGCTTTTTGATTCTGGCGCGACCATCGCTCGGCGAGATCGAGGAAATTGCGCAGGATCGTCGCGCCGTGCTCCGAGGCGATGCTCTCGGGGTGGAACTGCACGCCATGCACCGGCAGGTCGCGATGCGACAGCGCCATGATCATGCCGTCGCCGGATTCGGCCTCGATCGAGAGCTCTGCCGGGCAGCTTTCCCTGCGGACGACCAGCGAGTGATAGCGCGTCGCCTCGAGCGGGCCGTTGATGCCGTGGAACAGGCCGCGGGCGCGATGGGTGATGGTCGAGACCTTGCCGTGCATCGGCAGGGGGGCGCGCACCACCTCGCCGCCGAAGACCTGGCCGATCGCCTGCAGGCCGAGGCAGACGCCGAAGATCGGCTTTTGGCTAGCGCCTTCGCGGACGAGATCGAGGCAGATGCCGGCTTCGTTCGGCGTACAGGGGCCGGGCGAGAGCACGATCGCGTCATGGTCGCCGGAGAGGGCTTCGCCGACGGAGAGCATGTCGTTACGGCGCACGTCGACCGTGGCGCCGAGCCCGCCGATCAGGTGGACCAGGTTCCAGGTGAAGCTGTCGTAGTTGTCGATCAGCAGGATGCGCATTGCGTCGGGGCCGTCCCCACCCAGTTTCTCGGGTTTTGCACATGCCCCCGAACGCGCGTGCCGGTCAAGCGCGAGGGCGCGGAGCTGGTCGCTCCGCGCCCTCGCTGGGAGAGTTTCCTCAGTATGCTCCGTCATTCCGGCTGGAGCGAAGCGGAACGCCGGAATCCATCGTCGAGCTGTGCGCCCTGCGATGGATTCCGGAGCTGCGCTGCTCCGCAGCTTGTCCGGAATGACGGTGTGGTGGGCCGACCTACTTCACCCGGCGGTAGTGCGCCGTCATGAACTGGACCCACTCGCCATCCTCGCCCTTGCCGCGCGAGGACAGGATGTGGTGGTCCGGGCTCTTGATCTCGACGATGTCCTGATAGGCCGCCGTCTTGCCGGGATTGGCGAAGTCCGGGCCTTCGGTGTCGAGGGTCAGCACCGTTCCGTCGGCGCTGCGCGTGCCGGTGTAGACCCATTGGTTGCCCATCATCGAGCCGATGAAAGAGCCGACATAGCGCTCCTTCAGTGGATCATAGCCGAGCGTGATCCGGGTCTTCGCCGGGCTGCCGTCCGGCATCTGGCCTGTGCCGTCGCCGACGAGCCAGAGCCTGCCAATGGACGAGTAGGACTGTGTACCAGAAAACTTCATCGGCGGCTGGTCCGGGCCCATCATGCATTCGGTCTCGTAGGTCCATTCGCCGACGAGCTGGAGGAGCCAGTCATGTTCCGCCTGGGGCTTGGCCGGCGTGCAGCCGGACAGGTCGCCGGCCTGCGGTTTGTCGAGTTCTGCTGCGTTGCTCATGGTTCTTCCTCCTTGGCTTTGCTTCTGTGGCGTGGACAGTCGAATGCGCCGTGGTCAGGCCGCGGCAGCAACCAGTTGCGGTCGCTCGGTGGCCTGCTTGAGGGCGGCGAGGCCCTTCTCGAAATCGCCGCCGACCATGCGATCCATGTTGAAGATCGTGCCCATCAGCTTGCCGATGAACGGGCAGCCGCCCTGCATGTGCCAGGTCACCAGCGTACCGCCCTCTGCCGGGGTGAGGCTGAAGGTGATCAGGTTGTGGCAGGCCATGGGCTTGGTCATGTCGAGCGTGACGGCGAGCTTCACCGGCGCCTGGACCTCGACGATGGCGAGCTCGCCGGTGCCGGCCTGCTTGTTGCCGTCGAAGGCGTAGACGGCGCCGACACCGGAGGTCGCGCCCTTGAAGCTGCGCTTCATCGCCGGATCCTTCTTCTCATAGGGCGACCAGGCACCCCATTCCTGGAAGTCTGCGAGCAGGGCGAAGATGCGCTCGGGCGTCGCCCGGATCGTCGCGGAACGGCTGACCTCGAAAATATCGGGCTTGCGTGCGGCGACAATGAGGACGCCGGCGACGAAAGCGAGCACGGCGATGGCGAGATAGGTGAGCATGACGTTCTCCTGTTTTGACGGGCGCTTTGCTTGATATTCGCGACCGGTGAATTCCGGCCGGTCCGCACCAAGGACGTAGGCGCCTTGGGCGATCCGACAGGGCGGTCGAAAAAACTTTTCCCGCTTCCCCGCCGCCTCGGCTCGCTGCACAATCCCTTCAGGTTCCTGGCATCAGGAATCACTGGCAAGCGGTTGTCATCGATAAGTTTTCGGCTTTGATCGTATCCCGCCAGCGCCGTCTGATCGTCGCCCCTTTGAAGCAAGGACGAGCGAGCGGGCACGATGCCGACACGGCGCCCGGAGAAATTTTTAGCAGCGGTATCTCGCCGGCCTCAGCCGGCTGCGGCCTGTCCGCTTTCGCGCATCAGCCGGTCGATGTGCTGGCGGATATGGGCGGCTTCGCTAGCCGAGCCGGCGAGCCCGATGGCACGGTCGAAGGCGGCGCGCGCCTCGCGGCTGCGGCCAAGCTGCATCAGCAGCCAGCCCTTGAAGCCGAAGAAGTAGAAATAGCCCGAGAGCTGCTGTTCCAGCGGCTCGACCATGGCGAGCGCTGCCTCCGGCCCACGCAGCTTGGCGATGGCGACGGCGCGGTTGAGTGTGATGACCGGCGAAGGCTGGATATGTTCAAGCGTGGCGTAGAGGACATCGATCTGGGCCCAGTCGGTCTCGTCCGGCCGCGCGGCGCGAGCATGGACACCAGCGATCCCGGCCTGGATCTGGTAGGGGCCGGGCCTGCGGTGGCGCATCGCCTTGTCGACGAGAGCGAGCCCTTCGGCGATCATTTCGCGATCCCAGAGCGAACGATCCTGGTCCTCGAGCAGGATGATCTGGCCGCCGGCATCAAGTCTGGCCGGCGCGCGGGCGTGCTGGAGCAGCATCAGCGCCAATAGGCCCATGATCTCCGGCTCTGTCGGGAATAGCCGCAGCAGCAGCCGCATCAGCCGGATCGCTTCCTCGCTGAAGGGGCGGCGGCGGTCGCCCTCGGCGCCACTCGCAGAATAGCCCTCGTTGAAGACGAGGTAGAGCATCGCGGCCACCGCCGCGAGGCGCTCGGCGCGCTCGACCGGGCCGGGAGTCTCAAAGGGAACGTCGGCAGCGGCGACCCGCGCCTTGGCGCGGGTGATGCGCTGCTCCATCGCGCTCTCGCCGACGAGGAAGGCGCGAGCGATCTGCTTCACCGTCAGCCCCGAGACGATGCGCAGGGCCAGCGCGACCTGCTGTGTCGATGGCAGGTCGGGATGGCAGCAGATGAACAGCAGCCGCAGGATGTCGTCGCGGTAATGGCCGCCGTCGAGCCGCTCGGCAACCTCGCTCTCGGCATCGTCGAGGTCGGAAAGCTGGTCGTCTTCCGGCAGGGCCGTTTGCTTCTTTTGCCGCCTGACCTGGTCGAGCGCGACATTGCGGCCGACGAAGATCAGCCAGGCGGCGGGATCGCGCGGCGGGCCGTTCTGCGGCCAGGTCCGGAGCGCCCTCAAGCACGCCTCTTGATAGGCCTCCTCGGCGACATCGAGATCGCGGAAATAGCGCAGCAGGGCGCTGATCGCCTGAGGCCGCGCCGAGGTCAGCGCCGCGTGGATCCAGGCGATCTCGGCCATGATCAGACTCCGGCCGGATAGTAGACGGCGAGCGGGCGGACCTCGAAGGCGCCGCCTGGATTGGCCTCGCCGAGCTCCCGCGCAATGCCGAGCGCCTCGTCGAGGTCGGCGACGTCGACGATGTAGAAGCCGAGGAACTGTTCCTTGGTCTCGGCGAAGGGGCCGTCGAGGATCAGCGGCGGATCGCGGTCCTTGCGCAGCGTCGTCGCGGCGGTGGTCGGCAGCAGCCTTGCGACCGGGCCGAGCTTTCCTTCCTTGGCGATGCGCTGGCGGATCTTTTCGAGGCGGCCCATGACCTCGTCGTTCTGCTCCTTCGACCAGGCCATGACGACCTCTTCGGAATGATAGCAAAGGATGGCGTAGTGCATGCGCAGCGCTCCGATTCAGGCCAAGGACGTTTGGCCGAGCCGGCAGCCGACAGGGCCGGGCAGAAAAAATCAAGCTGCGTCGATCTTCCTCCAGACGATGTCATCCCGGGCGACCGTAGGGAGACCCGGGACCCATTCCGGAACCTCTTTCGGAAAGGCTCAGGCATGGATCCCGGATCTTCGCTTCGCTGCGTCCGGGATGACGGCGCGGGAGGCGAGAAGGGGCTAAACGGCAGGCGGGTTGAGCCGGGCGAAGCCTTCCTGGCGATGATAGGGGAAGGCCGGGTAGGGCGGCACCGTCGCGCTCGCGGTGTCGAGCTTGGCGATCTGCTCGGGCGTCAGGGCCCAGCCGACGGCGCCGAGATTGTCGCGCAATTGCGTCTCGTTGCGGGCGCCGATGATCACCGAGGCGACGGTCGGACGCTGCAGCAGCCAGTTGATCGCGATCTGTGGGACGCTCTTGCCGATCTCCTTGGCGAGCGCGTCGAGCACATCGACGATGTCGTAGAGCTTTTCGTCGTCGACCGGCGGCCCGAAATCGGCGGTCTGGTGCAGGCGGCTGCCTTCAGGCAGTTTCTGGCCACGCCGGATCTTGCCGGTGAGGCGGCCCCAGCCGAGTGGGCTCCAGACCAGCGCCCCGACGCCCTGATCGAGGCCGAGTGGCATCAGGTCGAACTCGTAGTCGCGGCCGACCAGCGAATAATAAACCTGATGCGCGACGTAGCGCGGGAAACCGTGCTTCTCGGCGAGAGCGAGCGACTTCATGAGCTGCCAGCCGGCGAAGTTGGAGACGCCGACCTGGCGGATCTTGCCGGCGCGAACCAGCGCGTCGAGCGTCGACAGCACCTCTTCGATCGGTGTGAAGGCGTCGAAGGCATGGAGCTGGAGCAGGTCGATATGGTCGGTGCCGAGCCGGCGCAACGCGCTTTCCGTGCCATCGATCAATCGGCTGCGCGAGGAGCCGGCGTCGTTGGGGCCATCGCCCATCGGCAGGGTCATCTTGGTCGAGATCAGGACCTTGTCGCGCCGACCCTTGATCGCAGCGCCGAGGATCTCCTCGGAGGCACCGTTCGAATAGACGTCGGCGGTGTCGAACAGGTTGAGCCCGGCTTCGAGGCAGATGTCGACGAGGCGGGTCGCATCCTTGGCGTCGCTGGTGCCCCAGGCGCTGAAGAGCGGACCCTGGCCGCCGAAGGTGCCGGCGCCGAAGCTGAGCGCCGGGACCTTGAGGCCGGAGCGGCCGAGATATCTGTAGTCCATGGTTGAGTTCCTTCTGCGAAACTTTTGAAAATACTGGTCACTGGCAGGAGGCGGGGGCGGTCTGCAGCGCCACCCGCCCGCACTTGTCGAGGCGCAGGCTGATCATGGCCAGCGCCAGGCTCGCCAGCGGCACCAGGGCGGCGACCCAGGTCACGGCGGCAAGCCCCGGCCCATGGTCGATGGTAATGCCGCCGAGCCAGGCGCCGAAGGCATTGCCGAGGTTGAAGGCGGCGATGTTGAGGCTGGAGGCGAGATTACGCCCAGCCGGCCCCGCCTTGTCGAGCACGCGCATCTGCAAGGGGGCGACGGTGGCGAAGGCGGCGGCGCCGATCAGCCCGACGAAGATCGTGACCGCAATCGGGTTATGCAGTGCTGCCGTCATCGCGAAGAGCACGATGGCGAGCGTGGCCGTGGTCGCGAGCAGGGCGACGGGCAGGTTGCGATCGGCGAGCTTGCCGCCGAGCATGTTGCCGACGATCAGGCCGAGGCCGAAGAGCAGCAGGATCGGCGAGACGGCCTCCTGCGAGAAGCCGGTGATCTCGACCAGGATCGGCTGGATGTAAGTGAACACCGCGAAGACACCGCCGAAGCCGAGCACGGTCATGGCGAGGCCGAGCAGCACCTGGGGGTCGGCGAGCGTTGCGAGTTCCTGGCGCAGCGGGGCGACCTCGACCTTGCCCTTATCCGCCGGAACCAGGCGGGCGAGCACCAGCATGGCGATAACGCCGATCGCGGCGATGGTCCAGAAGGTGGCGCGCCAGCCGAAATGCAGGCCGAGCCAGGCGCCGGCGGGGACGCCGAGCAGGGTCGCGATGGTGAGGCCGGTGAACATCACGGCGATGGCCGAGGCCTTCTTGTCCTCGGGGACGAGGCTGGTCGCGACGACCGAGCCGACGCCGAAGAAGGTGCCATGCGCGAGCGAGGTGACGATGCGCGCGACCATCAGCAGCCCGTAGCTCGGCGCGATCGCACAGGCGATGTTGCCGAGGGTGAAGATCGCCATCAGCAGGATCAGCACCTGCTTGCGCGGCAGCTTGCGTGTCGCCAGCGTCAGGATGGGCGCGCCGACGAAGACGCCGAGCGCATAGCCGGAGATCAGGAGGCCGGCCATCGAGACGGACACGCCGAGATCGGTCGCGACCTGCAACAACAGGCCCATGATGACGAATTCGGTGGTGCCGATGCCAAAGGCACCGGCGGTGAGGGCATAGACGGCAATGGGCATGGCAGGCTCCGCGCATGGCGCATGGGAACGGTCCCCGAGCAGATGGCGCGGCGCAGCTAATGGAACTAGGATGCCGTCCGTAACATCACTTGTGACTTGAGTTCATCATGGCAGCTCTGCTCAGCAACCGCTCTGGCGAGATGGAGGTGTTCTCCGCCGTGGTCGAGCGCGGCGGTTTCTCCGCTGCCGCCAAGATATTCGGCATGACGCCGTCGGCGGTCAGCAAGCTGGTGACCCGGCTGGAGGCCCGGCTCGGCGCCCGGTTGGTCAATCGCTCGACGCGCAAGCTGCAATTGACGGCGGAAGGGCAGGCCTTCCACCAGCGCTGCGTCACCATCCTCTCCGATATCGCCGAGGCGGAATGCGAGGCGGCAGCGGGGCGGGCGCCGCGCGGCCGGGTGCGGGTCAACGCCAATGTCGCCTTCGGCAATCAGGTACTGCTGCCGCTGGTGCCAGCTTTCCTCGCCGAGCATCCCGAGCTCTCGCTCGATCTCGTCCTGACCGACCAGGTCGTCGACCTGATCGAGGAGCGGGCGGATATCGCGATCCGCGTCGCGCCCGGTCCCTTGCGCGGCAACCAGTTGATGGCGCGCAAGATCGGCGAGAGCGGCGTCGCCGTCGTCGCCTCACCCGATTACCTTGCCCGCCATGGCGAGCCGAAGACGCCGGCCGAACTCGAGAAGCACAATCTGATCGGCTTCAACTTCGCCCGTTCGGTCGAGGGCTGGCCGTTTCGCGTCAATGGCGAGCTGATCTCGATCGCGGCGGTCGGCAATCTGCTGGTCGGCGATGGCGAGATCGCGCGCCAGCTCGCCGTCGCCGGCACTGGGCTCGCCCGGCTCGGGCGCTTTCACACCGAGGCCGAGGTCGCCGCAGGGCGGCTCGTCACGGTGCTGGAGGATTTCAACGCCGGCGACATCGAGGTGATCCACGCCGTCTATCTTGGCCAGGGCGGCTTCGTGCCGGCGCGGATGCGGGCGTTCATCGACTTCCTGGCGAGGAATGTCCGAATACGAGCCTAACAACCGTTAGAATTAGCTCAGCAGCAAACTGTCGTCGGCGAGCTCCTCGCCGCGCACCTGCTTGAACAGCTGCAGGAGGTCCGGCACGTCCATCGTCTTGCGGCGCTCGCCGGCGATGTCGAAGGCGACCTTGCCTTCGTGGAGCATCACGGTGCGGTTGCCATGGTCGAGCGCGTCGCGCATCGAATGGGTGACCATCAGCGCGGTCAGCTTCTGGTCCTCGACGATGCGCTGCGTCAGGTCGAGCACGAAGGCTGCGGTGCGCGGATCGAGCGCGGCGGTATGCTCGTCGAGCAGCAATGTCTTGGTTCCCGCCAGCGTCGACATCAGCAGGCTGACCGCCTGGCGCTGTCCGCCCGACAGGAGCCCCATCGAATCGCCGAGTCGGTTCTCCAAGCCAAGACCGAGCATCGCCAGCTTGTCGCGGAACAGAGCCCGGCGTGGCTTGTCGAGTGCCGGGCCGAGGCCACGAACGCGGCCGCGTGCCTGGGCCAGCGCCATGTTCTCCTCGATCGTCAGCCGCTCGCAGGTGCCGGCCATCGGGTCCTGGAAGACGCGGGCGATCAGGCCGGCCCGTTTTGCGGTCGGCCAGCGCGTCACGTCGATGCCGTCGACCTCAACCGTGCCGCGCTCGGCCCGGGCATCGCCGCTGAGGACGTTGAGCAGCGTCGACTTGCCGGCGCCGTTCGAGCCGATGACGGTGATGAACTCACCATCCGACACCGTCAGGTCGAGCCCGCGCAGCGCCCGGTTCTCCAGCGGCGTGCCGCGCCCGAAGGTGACATGGACGTCCCGGACGCTGATCATGGCGCGCTCCGCTTGAACAGGTCGCGCAGCGGATTGGCGACACCAGGCAGCATCAGGGCGATGCCGACCAGCACCGCCGTGACGAGGTTGAGATCGGAGGCGCGCAGGCCGAGCCAGCCGGCATTCAGGGCGAGCGCGATGGCGAGGCGGTAGGCGATGGCGCCGATCAGGCAGGAGAAGATGGCGACGACGATCGACCTCGTGCGGAAGATGGTCTCACCCAGGATCACGGCGGCGAGGCCGGCGATGATGGTGCCGGTGCCGATGCTGACATCGGCGAAGCCCGCCGTCTGCGCGAACAGCGCGCCGGCCAAGGCAACGAGGCCATTGGAGAGGGCGACGCCGACATAGATGTACATGTCGGTGCGGATGCCCTGCGCCCGCGCCATGCGCGGATTGGCGCCGGTGGCGCGCATTGCAAGGCCAAACTCGGTCTTCAGGAAGCGGGAGAGCAGGGCGGCGATCACGGTGACGATGATCAACAGGGCGAGCACCCGCAAGGTCGGACGGGCGGGCAATCCCATCGCCGCGATGAACGGGTTCAGCCAGGTGAAGAAGTCGATCACCGTCGGCCGATTCATCAGCGGGATGTTGGGCACGCCCATCACCCGCAGGTTGATCGAGAACAGCGCCGTCATCGTCAGGATGCCGGCGAGCAGATGCAGGATCGCGAAGCGGATGTTGAGCCAGGCGGTGACCGTGCCTGCGAGGCAGCCGGCGACGATCGCCGCCAACGTGGCGAAGACCGGATTGATGCCGCCCGCGATCATCGCCGCGGCGACGGCGGCGCCGAGCGGCAAGGTCCCGTCGACCGTCAGATCGGGAAAGTCGAGGACACGGAAGGTGATGTAGACGCCGAGCGCCACGAGAGCGAACACCAGTCCGATCTCGATGGCGCCCAGGGTGGCGATGAGACTCATCGGTCGCCCTGCTTGTTCTGTTCTGGAATGAGTGAGCGGCCGGTCGCGGAGGCGCAGAATGCCGCCGCCTCAGATCAGTTGATCACCTGCTTGGCGCGCGCCTGCACGGCCGGCGGGATGGTCACGCCCATGGCGGCAGCCGCTTTGGCATTGATGACGAGATTGCTGCCGCTGGCGTTCTTGACCGGGATGCTACCGGGCTTCTCGCCCTTGAGGACGCGCCCGACCACCGCGCCCGTCTCCAGACCGACCTGGAAATAGTCGAAGCCGATCGAGGCGACCGAGCCCTTCTGGACGGACTCGGTGTCGCCGGTGAAGACCGGCAGCTTGTTGTCGGCGCCGACGTTCAGAACCGTGCCAAGCGCGGAGATGATGGTGTTGTCGGTGGGCAGGTAGATCGCATCGACCTTGCCGACCAGGTTCTGCGCTGCGCCGGAGACATCGGCGGTGCGGCCAGCCGAGGCCTCGACGATCTGCAGGCTGCGGGCCGGCGCCAGGGCCTTGATCGCGTTGAGAAGCGCGACGCTGTTGGCCTCGCCCGGATTGTAGACGACGCCGATCTTCTTGGCCGCCGGGACCAGCTCCTTGATCAGGTCGAACTGGGCTTCCAGTGGCGAGAAGTCGGAAATGCCGGTGACGTTGCCGCCCGGCGCCTGCCTGTCCTTGACGATCTGGGCTGCGACCGGATCCGTCACTGCGGTGAACACCACCGGAATCGTCTGCGTCGCCGTGACCATCGCCTGGGCGGAAGGGGTCGCGATCGCGACGATCACGTTCGGGTTCTCGCCCGCGAACTTCTGGGCGATCTGCGCCGCCGTCGCGGGCGAGCCTTGCGCCGATTCGTAGCGGAAGATCAGGTTGGCGCCGTCCTTGTAGCCGGCCTCCTCCAGCGCCTTCTTGACGCCGTCGCGGGCTGCATCGAGCGCCGGATGCTCGACGATCGCGGTGACGGCCACCGTCACCTTCTGGGCCTGCTGGGCGATGGCGGCCGTGCCGGCCAGAAGCGCCAGAGCGATACCGCTGCTGATCATGGTTGCGCGCAAACGCATGGTTTCCTCTCCGTTTGTTGTCGGGCCGGTCCACCCCGCGCAATCTGCAGCGGTTGGCAGGGCCCTTGAGATTAGTGAGCGGGCCGTTCTCGCAACCTTGAGGCTAGGGAGCGGCACCCTCGATTACCGGCAATATGCGCGGGCAAAAACACGCCATGCAAGTGAGCTGACATGCGTCTGCGGGAAGCGCGCATGCGAACGAGAGGGGCCGGATCACTGACCCCGCCGGCTGCGCGCGGCGAAGCGCACAGCTTCCTCGGCAGCCTTGAACAAGGCTTTTGCCTTGTTGATGCATTCGAGCTGTTCGGAGGCCGGGTTCGAATCGTAGACGATGCCGGCGCCGGCCTGGACCTGCATGCGGCCATCCTGGACGACCGCGGTGCGCAGGACGATGCAGGTGTCCATCTCGCCATTGGCGCCGAAATAGCCGATGCAGCCGCCATAGGCGCCGCGCCCGTCCTTTTCGAGCTCGTCGATGATCTCCATGGCGCGCACCTTCGGCGCGCCGGAGACGGTCCCGGCCGGGAAACCGGCGGCGAGGGCCGAGAGCGCGTCGTGCTCGCTCGAGATGCGTCCCTCGACGTTCGAGACGATGTGCATCACCTGGCTGTAGCGTTCGATGAAAAAGGAATCGGTGACGTTGACGCTGCCGATCTCGGCGACCCGGCCGACATCGTTGCGGCCAAGGTCGAGCAGCATCAGGTGCTCGGCCCGCTCCTTGGGATCGGCCAGCAATTCGTCGGCGAGGGCTTCGTCGGCCGCGGGCGTCGCACCGCGTGGCCGCGTGCCGGCGATCGGCCGGATCGTGACCTTGCCGTCGCGCAAGCGGACCAGGATCTCGGGGCTGGAGCAGACGATCTGGAAGCGCTCGAAATCGAGATAGCAGAGGAAGGGCGCCGGGTTGACCCGCCGCAGCGCGCGATAGAGCGCGAAGGGCGGCAGTTCGAACGGCGCCTCGAAACGCTGCGAGAGCACGACCTGGAAGATGTCGCCGGCGCGGACATATTCCTGCGCGGTCGCCACCATCGCGTGGAACTCGGATTCGCTGGTGTTCGAGACGGATTCGGGGTGGGGAATCGCAGCGATGTCGATGCCGGCCTCGGCGGGCAGGGGGCCTTCGAGAGCCCGCACCACCGCATCGAGCCGCTCCTGCGCCCGCTCATGGGCGATGCGAGCCGACACGCCGGCCTGAGGCCGAACCGGCGTCACCACCGTGATCTCGTCTCGGATCGAATCGAACACGACCATCAGCGTCGGCCGCGTCAGGATGGCATCGGGCACATCCGGCCCGGTCTCCTTCGGCTGTGGCAGGCGCTCCATCAGGCGGACCATGTCGTAGCCGAGATAACCGAACACGCCCGCAGCCATCGGCGGCAGGCCGTCGCGATCTGGAATCGCACTCTCGGCGAGCAGAGCACGCAGGGAGTCGAAGGCGGGACGCGGATCGGAAACGAAATCCGCGCTTTGCGCAGGGTGGCAAAGCGAAGCCTCACCGCGATGGCAGCGCCAGATCAGGTCGGGGTCGAGCCCGATCATCGAGTAGCGGCCGCGCACGGCGCCGCCCTCGACCGATTCGAGCAGGAAGGCGGGACCTTGGTGCGCCTGGCGCAGCTTGAGGAAGGCGGCGACCGGCGTTTCGCAATCGCCGACCAGCGACAGGGTCAGCAATTGCGCCGCGCCAGCCGCATAAGCGGTGGCGAAGCGGGCGAAATCGGCGGCCGGATCCATGTGGCTGGCTTCAGTTCTGACCGCCGGTGGCGTTGCGCAGCGCCGCCTGGTTGACCTGGACGCCGAGATCGTTCTGCAGCTTGCCGACATATTGCGCGAGGATGTCCTCGCTGATGCTTGAGGTCAGCAGGCGGACGAAGTTCTCGGCTTCCTCGGCGGTGCGGACATAGGGGCTGACCGTCGCCGCCTTGACCTCGAAGACGACGCGGCCGGCATTGTCGACCGCCGCCGAGCCCGCCTTGCCGGCAGGCGTGCCGAAGACCAGCGAGACGACGTTGCGCGGCAGCGCGTCGTTCTGGTCCTGACGGCCGAGCGTCGTTTCCTCGAATGCGAACCCCTGCGCGAAGGCGATCGCGTCCAGCTTTTCGCCGGCGTCCAGCTTCTGCACGATCTCGCGCGCCCTGGCCGAGAGCCGGGTGGCGACCTCATCGGCGCGCCATTGCTTTTCGACCTCGGCCTTGACCTCGTCGAAGCTGCGCTCGCGCGGTGGGTCGATCTTGCTGAGATCGAACCAGACATAGCCGCCATTGTTCGGCAAGCGGGTCGCCTCGTTGTCGACGCCGATATCGGAGCGGAAGATCGCCTGCTGCGTCGCGTCGCCGCCGGGGAGGGCGGTCTCCTGCGTGCCGTCGGCCTTGCCGAGGCTGGAATTGGCCGGGCCGAAGGAGCGCAGCGCCAGGCCAAACTCCTTGGCGATCTCGGCCAGCGGCTTTGCCGAAGCGCGCTGGTCCTCGATCTTGTCGTGCAGCTCGGTCATCTGCTCGGCAGCGCGCGAGGTCGCGACGTCACGGCGGACCTCGTCGGCGACCTCCTCGAAGCTCTTCAGCCGTGCCGGTTCGATCGTCGGGACGCGCAGCAGCACGATGCCGAAACCGCCCTGAACAGGCTCGCTGACCGCGCCCTGCGCCAGCGCGAAGGCGGCGTCACGCACGGCCGGGTCGAACAGGCCCTCGCGGGTGAAGGTGCCGAGGGTCAGGTCGGCCTCGGCGATGTTGCGGCTGGCGCCGACCGCCTCGAAGGTCTCGCCGGCATCGATCTTCGCCTTGGCGGCCCTGGCCTCTTCGATGGACGGGAAGCCGATCTGCTGGACAATGCGGCGCTCGGCCGAGCCGAAGCGCTGCGCCTTGATCTGCTCGTAGCGGGCGCGGGCGTCGGCCTCGCTGACCTTGCTCGGGTCGGCGAGGTTGGCGGCCGTCAGGACGAGCACATTGGCGGTCCGGTATTCGGGGGCGCGGAAGGCGGCCTTGCGCTCGTCGAAATATTTGCGCAGCGCGTCCTCCGTCGGAGCGGGGATCTCGCCAGCGGCGCTGTCGGGCAAGGTGACGTAGGCGATCTCGCGCTTCTCATGGCGCAGGCGATGGCCGAGCTCCTGCAGCGCGCCCGGGGCCGTGACGGCGCCGACCACCATCTCGGCAAGCTCCTGCCGCATCGTTGCGGCGCGCTGCTCGCGCACGAAGCCCTGCTCGTTCATCCCAGTCGCACGCAGCAATTCGTTGAAGCGGTTGGGATCGAACTGGCCGGCAGCATTCTTCAGGTTCGGGTCGTTGAAGAGGGTATTGCGCACAGTCTCATCGGAAACGGCGAGGCCCATTTTCGTGGCGGTCTGGTCCAGAGTCGCGTCGGTGACAAGGCGCGAGAGCGCCTGCTGGTCGAGGCCGAGCGCCCGCGCCAGCTCCGGGCTGATCTGGCGACGCTGCTGGCGCATCAACCGCTGGAGGTCGTTCTGATAGGCCGTGCGCAACTGCTCGATGCTGATCTCGGTCTTGCCGACGACGGCGACGGCGTTGCGACCATAGCCGCGGAAGATGTCACCGATGCCCCAGATCGCGAAGGAGATGATCAGGAAGCCGAACATCACGGCGATGATGAGCTTGCCGATCAGGCTCTGCCCCGCCTTGCGGATGCCCTGCATCATCATGGTCTTGTCTTCCCAATCCTGTCGCGGCCGTGCCGCTGCGCGCCGCTTATAGGAAGAGCAACGCCTCCCGGCAATCGCTCTGGATCGCCTCGATTGCGATCAGGAGGCAGCATTGCTAGAGCCGATGGACAAGAATTGGAGAGCAGCCGTGACGCGAACGATCAAGCCGCTGGTGGCGGGCAACTGGAAGATGAACGGGGTGAAGGCGGATCTCGCCATCGCCGCCGAGGTCGCCAAGGGCCATGACGCAGCGCTACGGAGCGCCGTCGACCTCGCCATCTGCCCGCCTGCGACGCTGCTGTTCACACTGACGGCTTCGCTGATCGGTTCGCGCATCGCGACCGGCGGGCAGGATTGCAGCGCCCATGCGAGCGGCGCCTATACCGGCGAGGTTTCGGCGCCGATGCTGGTCGATGCCGGCGCGAGCTATGCTATCGTCGGTCATTCCGAGCGCCGCACCCTGCATGGCGAGAGCAATGTGCAGGTGAAGGCCAAGGCCGAGGCGGCGTTCGCTGCAGGGCTGACGCCAATCGTCTGCGTCGGCGAGACCAAGGACGAGCGCGAGGCCGGCAAGGCGCTGGCGATCGTCAAGAAACAGCTGCGCGGCTCCGTGCCGGATGGCGCGACTGCGGCCAACCTCATCATCGCCTATGAGCCGGTCTGGGCGATCGGCACTGGCCTGACTCCGACGGCAGCGGACGTCGCCGAGATGCATGAAGCGATCCGCTCCGAGCTCGGACGTATCCTCGGCAAGGCGACGGCCGCCGGCGTCAGGTTGCTTTATGGCGGCTCGGTCAAGCCGAGCAATGCAGTCGAACTCATGAACGTCGCCAATGTCGATGGCGCGCTCGTCGGTGGTGCCAGCCTCAAGGCCGAGGACTTCCTTTCGATCGCGCGCGCCTGCGCCTGATCCCGGGGGAGATTAAAATCGCGGGTGGCATGGGCGGAAAGCCCATGCTATGGCCAGCGCCGTTCCGCGGGATGCCGCCATCTTGGCAGGCGCCCGCGCCATACCCATTTCGAGAGCCATGCAGAACGTCCTCATCGTCATCCACTTGCTGATCGTGATCGCGCTCGTCGGCGTCGTGCTGCTCCAGCGTTCCGAAGGCGGCGGCCTCGGCATGGGCTCCGGCGGTGGCGGCGGTGTCGGTGGCTTCATGACCGGCCGCGGCCAGGCCAATGCGCTGACCCGCGCCACGGCGATCCTCGCCGGCCTGTTCTTCATCACCTCGATCGTGCTGGCGGTCATGGCGACGCAGGGCCGCACGCAGCGCTCGATCATCGACGGCGCCCCGGCTCCGGCCGGCACCACCGCGCCGGCGGCTCCGAGCGGGCCTTCGGCCCCTAATGCCGGCGGGGTGCTCGACCAACTCCGGCAGATGCAGAATCAAGGCGGATCACAACCGCCGCAGCCGGGCGCGCCGACGCGGTGACCGGAACGAGACGAGGGCAGGGGCCGGGAAACCGGCCCTTCTCTTTTGTGGACAAGCGTGCGGCGCGGAGCGGACCCGCAAAGGCTCGCTTAGCGAATCGAATTCTTAGCGTTAAAGGTGACCTCCCATGACGCGGTATGTTTTCATCACCGGCGGCGTGGTGTCCTCGCTGGGCAAAGGCTTGGCGGCGGCGGCTCTTGCTGCTCTCCTGCAGGCGCGCGGCCATACGGTCCGCCTGCGCAAGCTTGACCCCTATCTCAATGTCGATCCGGGCACGATGAGCCCGTATCAGCACGGCGAGGTCTTCGTCACAGATGATGGCGCCGAGACGGATCTCGACCTCGGCCATTACGAGCGCTTCACCGGCCGGCCCTGCAACAAGGGCGACAACATCACCACCGGCCGCATCTACATGGACATCCTGACGCGCGAGCGCCGGGGCGACTATCTCGGCGCCACTATCCAGGTAATCCCGCACGTCACCAACGCGATCAAGGAATTCGTCCTCTCGGGCAATGACGGCTACGATTTCGTGCTGGTCGAGATCGGCGGCACGGTCGGCGACATCGAGAGCCTGCCCTTCCTGGAGGCCATTCGCCAGACCGGCCAGCAATTGCCGCGCGGCCAGTGCATCTTCGTGCACTTGACGCTGCTGCCCTATATCCCGACCGCCGGCGAGCTGAAGACCAAGCCGACGCAGCATTCGGTTGCCGAACTGCGCTCGATCGGCATCCAGCCCGACATCCTGCTCTGCCGCACCGATCGCGAGATCCCGGTCGAGGAGCGGCGTAAGCTCGCCTTGTTCTGCAATGTGCGCGAGACGGCGGTGATCGAGGCCCGGGACGTCGCCTCGATCTATGACGTGCCGCTGTCCTACCACGCCGAGGGGCTCGACACCGAGGTGCTGGCGGCGTTCGGCATGGACGATAAGGCGGCGCCCGACATCAGCAATTGGCGCCGCATCTCCGAGCGGATCAAGAACCCGGAGGGCGAGGTCACGATCGCCATCGTCGGCAAATACACCGGGATGAAGGACGCCTACAAGTCGCTGATCGAGGCGCTGACCCATGGCGGCATCGCCAACCGGGTCAAGGTCAATCTCGACTGGATCGAGTCCGAGGTATTCGAGAAGGAGGACCCGGCGCCGTTCCTCGAGCATGTCCACGGCATCCTGGTGCCCGGCGGCTTCGGCCATCGCGGCGCCGAGGGCAAGATCAAGGCGGCAAGCTTCGCCAGGCAGCGCAAGGTGCCCTATTTCGGCATCTGCTTCGGCATGCAGATGGCGGTGATCGAGGCGGCGCGCTCGCTCGCCGGCATCAAGGACGCCAACTCGACGGAATTCGGCCCGACTGAGCAGCCGGTCGTCGGCCTGATGACGGAATGGATGCGCGGCAACGAGCTGGAACAGCGTTTTTCCGGTGGCGATCTCGGCGGCACGATGCGGCTTGGCGCCTACCAGTCGAATCTGTCGGCCGATACCAAGATCGCGAAGATCTACGGCTCGACCGAGATCTCGGAGCGGCACCGCCACCGCTACGAGGTCAATATGGGCTACCGCGAGCAGCTCGAGGGCAAGGGCCTGCGCTTCAGCGGCGTCTCACCTGACGGACTGCTGCCGGAGACGGTCGAATATCCCGACCACCCATGGTTCATCGGCGTGCAGTACCATCCGGAGCTGAAGTCGCGGCCGTTCGAGCCGCACCCGCTCTTCGCCAGCTTCATCGAGGCGGCGGTGGTGCAGAGCCGCTTGGTCTGATCCTGCGATCTAGTCGACCGGCACCGCGACCCAACGGTGGCGGTGCTGGGTGTAGACCTGCTTTCCCGGCGCCGGAAAATCCGGGTCGGCGAAGGCCCCGACGGCGACCGCAATCATGTCCGGCTTGCGCAAGGGTTCCCAATAGACCGTGCTGCCGCAGCGCGGGCAGAAGTGCTGCGTGACCTCGAAGCCGCTGTCGGCCTCCCGGCGATACGCCGTTGCCTGCCCGCTGATCTCGACACCCGGACGCGGGAAGAATGCGGCGATGCCATAGGTACTGCCCGTGCGGCGCTGGCATTCGCGGCAATGGCAGAGCGAGACGAGTGCCGGCTCGCCGCGGCAGATCAGGCTCAGAGACCCGCAAGAGCATTTGGCATGTCTTTCTTTCATGGAGCCTCTCCGTGACGCGCTTGTTTCCTTACGCGCGATGCCCGCCGCGACAGTCTGGCGCAGCGGCGCCGCTGACGTATAGTGAGCGCCTTGACCATCATGGCATGCAAGGGGCGGCAGCATGACGATCTCGATGGCCGGGTTGCCGGCGTTCCTCCTCTATTTCTGCGTCGGCTTCGCGCTGATCGCCGGCTTCGCCGCGGTCTATATGCGGCTGACCGCTCATGACGAGATCGCGCTGATCCGCGGTGGCAACCTCTCGGCGGCGATCGCCTTCGGCGGCAACCTGATCGGTTTCTCGGTGCCGCTCGAAAAGGCGATCGAGCAGGCGGCCAGCGTTCCCGACCTGGTGATCTGGGCGGTGATCGCCATGGTCATCCAGTTCGGCGCCTATGGCTTTGCCCGCCTCGCCATTCCCGATCTCTCGCGCAAGATCGAGGAGGATCGGATCCCCTCGGCCGCGATGCTGGTGGTGATCGCCGTCCTCAGCGGCACGCTCGCCGCCGCCAGCATGACCGAGTGAGGAGGCGTCCATGAAGCGCTCGACCCAGATTGGGCTTGCCGCCGCTGGCGTGGTGCTGGTCGCGACCTACTGGTCGCTCTCCGGCGGCGAGACCGACGATTCGCTGGTCTACAACAACCTCGCCGAGTGCCGGGCGGCCAACCAGCTCAGCGCCAGCCAATGCGAGCAGCGCTTCAACGAGGCCTCGGCGAACCATCTGCGCGATGCCAAGAAGTTCACCAGCAGCGCCTCCTGCGAACAGGAGTTCGGCGCCAGCGGCTGCCAGAGCGCGACCTGGAACAATGCCCAGGTCTTCATTCCGGCGCTCGCCGGCATCATGCTGGCGCGGCAGTTCATGTCCGGCGGCGGCGCGGCCCAGCCGCTGCTGCCACCGACCAGCTCGGCCTGTCCGCCCGGCACGCGCCAGCCCGGCTCCGGCCGGCCGGAATGCGAGCAGCCGACCCGGACCTCGTCGTCCTCATCGTCCAGCGGCGGCTACTATGGCGGCAGCAGCAGCCGCTCGCGCGCCTATACGACGACCTCGGGTCAGGCGATGGTCGCCCGCAACATTTCCTCGACGGGCATGGCGAGCACGCCGAGCGTCGCCTCGCGCGGTGGCTTCGGCTCGACCTCGCGCTCCTTCTCCTCATCCTCCTCATCCTGATCATGCAGCGGCTTCGCGTAACGCCCCGCAAGGACTGGCAGGCGGAGGCCGAGCGCCTCGGCTTTGCCTATCACACGCTCGACGGGCAGACGTATTGGGACGAGAGCGTCGCCTATGCCTTCTCGTTGAAAGAGATCGAGAATGACATCGAGGCTCCGACCAGCGAGATCGAGGGGCTCTGTTTCGCCTTTGTCGAGCGCGCCCTCAAGGACGAGGAGATTTTGCTCCGACTCGCGATTCCCGAGGCACAGTGGACGCTGATCCGCGACAGCTGGCAGCGTGGCGACCGCAATCTCTACGGCCGGCTCGATCTCGCCTATGACGGCAA
The DNA here is from genome assembly GCF_004123845.1 of Allobosea sp. Tri-44. Taxonomy (GTDB): domain Bacteria; phylum Pseudomonadota; class Alphaproteobacteria; order Rhizobiales; family Beijerinckiaceae; genus Allobosea. The sequence goes on from NZ_NBDP01000003.1 coordinate 804,621, forward strand.
GGGGCCGGCCAAGCTGCTCGAATACAACGCCGATACGCCGACCTCGCTGTTCGAGGCAGCGGTCGTGCAATGGGACTGGCTCGAGCAGGCGATGGCGCAGGGCCTGATCTCGCGCGGCTGCGACCAGTTCAACTCGCTGCACGAGCGCCTGATCGCCGCCTTCGGCCAATTGCGCAATCCCAAGCCCGAGCGCATGCACTTCACCTGCGTGCAAGGCAGCTTCGAGGACAAGGGCACGGTCGACTATCTGATCGATTGTGCGAGCCAGGCCGGGATCGACGCCCGCTTCACCTTCATCGAGGAGATGGGCCTGCTCGCCGACGGGCGCTTCTGCGACGGCGCCAGCCTGCCGATCGAGCTGCTGTTCAAGCTCTATCCCTGGGAATGGCTGTTCCGGGAGCAATATGCTTCGGCGCTTGCCGGCTCACGCTGCCAGTTCGTCGAGCCGCCCTGGAAGGCGCTGATATCGAGCAAGGGGCTCTTGCCCTATCTCTGGGAGATGGCGCCCGGCCATCCCAATCTGCTGCCGAGCTATTTCGAGGGCGATCCGCGCTGTTCGGAGCTCGGTGCGAACCATGTCCGCAAGCCGCTCTATTCACGCGAAGGCGCCAATGTGACGCTGGTCGAGGGCGGGGCGGTCCGGGACAGCGATGACGGCCCCTATGGTGCCGAAGGCTTCATTTTGCAGGCGAGCGCGATGCTGCCGAATCTCGACGGCAATTATCCGGTGCTCGGCTCCTGGCTCGTCGCCTCACAGCCTTGCGGTCTCGGTATCCGCGAGGATACGACTCCGATCACCAAGAACACCTCGCGCTTCGTGCCGCATTTCATCGAGCCGTAGCGCGTACGGCCTACGGATTGCCCATGCCTGAAACCAACGCCCGCGGCCTCGATCATCTCGTCATCTGCGTCGCCGATCTCGATGCAGCGGGCGCCTTCTATGAGACGCTCGGCTTCCGCGTCGGCGCGCGCAATCGCCATCCCTGGGGTACCGAGAATCGGGTCGTCCAGTTTCCCGGCGCCTTCCTTGAACTGATCACGATCGGCGACGGAACTTTGATTCCGCCGCACGCACCGCAGCGGTTTTCCTTCGGCGCCTTCGTGCGCGATGCTCTGGCGCGCGGCGACGGGATGTCGATGCTGGTGCTGGAAAGCCGCGATGCGGCCGGCGATGCCAAAGGCTTCCGCGCAGCGGGTATCGGCGATTTCGAGCCCTTCTTCTTCGAGCGGCAGGCGCGCCGGCCTGATGGCAGCGAAGTCCGCGTAGCGTTCTCGCTCGCGTTCGCCGAGAACGCGGCCGCCCCAGACTGCGGCTTCTTCGTATGTCAGCAGCATGAGCCGCAGAATTTCTGGAACCCCGCCTTCCAGCGGCACGAGAATGGTGCGAGCGGGCTGTCCGCCGTGTTCATGGTGGCCGAGGAGCCGGCTGCACAGTTGGGTTTCCTCGGCGCTTTTTCGGGCGCGGAAAGCTTCGCGACGCCAGAGGCGGGCTTGCGCCTGCCGCTGCCGCGCGGGCGCCTTGAGGTGCTGATGCCAGAGGCGGCCGCGGCCATGCTCGATGACGATCGCGGACAGGAGCAGGCTTGTTTCGCCGGCTTCGCGGTCACGGTGCCGGATCTCGGACCTGTCAGGGCGCGGCTCGCCGAGCGCGATATCGCATCTCGCCATGACGGCGCGCGTATCGTCGTGCCGGCGAGCGCGGCATTCGGCTGCGCCGTCGTCTTCGAAATGGGCTGAGCGCCGGAGCGCTGCCGATCAGCTCGTCCGGGGCTCGGCACCGGCATGGGCCGGGCCTTCGGGGAGGTTCGCCAGCAGACCGAGCAAGGCGCGGTCGTGCAGCACGACCATGCGCTCTTTTGATTTCAACCAGATCACCGCGTCGCCAATGGTCTCGGCGTCGATCAGCTTGGCCTGCGCCACGGCACGGTCGGGCTCGATCTCGCCGCGGCGCCTCGGCTGCACCTGGGGCAGCATCGCCTCGTGGGTCGCGCGCAGCATCGGGTCGGCATGGAGGGCGGCAAGCCCGTCGGCGTCATCGTGGCCAGCTTGCGCGAATTCGGCCTGGAGCGCATTGGCCCGCGTCGCGATCGCCGGCGGGTCGCCTTCCTCCGGCGTGATCAGGAGGCCCCGCCGCTTCAGCCAGAGCCCGAGCGCGAGGTTTCCGGACGCCCATGAGAGCGGAATCGCCAGGAGCAGGCCGACGATGGTGGGCGACATCCAGGCGAACAGCGAGGTCGCGATCATGAAGGCCGAGAGGCCGGCGACCAGGCCGAGCAACGTATGCATGCGGTGCCGGCGGACGATGTCCTTGAACGGGATCGAGCCGTCGTCGCGTCGCTGCGGATTCCAGCCGGTGTCGCGCCCGACCAGGATCTGGAAGACGGAGCCCGACTGGATCACCATCATGATCGGCGCGAAGAAGGCCGAGAACAGGATCTCAAGCACGGCTGAGAGGACGAGGCGGATGCCGCCGCCGCAGGCGCGCCGGAGCTTGCCGTCGAACAGCGTCAGCAAAAGGCCGAACAGTTTCGGCGCCAGCAGGATCGCCATGGTCAGCCCGAACAGATTGAGCGCGCGCTCGGGGTCGAAGCGCGGCCAGATCGGAAAGAGCCTGAACTCCTCGGTGAAATACTCTGGCCTGGCGTAGTTGACCTGCAGCACGATCAGGATGCCGACCACGAGCTGCATCAGCCAGAAGGGCGAGGCGAGATAGGCCATCATGCCGGTGGCAAAGTGCTGGCGGGTCGCCGTCACCAGGCCCTTGGCGTCGATGATGCGCGAATGCTGCAGATTGCCCTGGCACCAGCGCCGGTCGCGGGTGGCGATGTCGATCAGCGAGGGCGGGCTCTCCTCGTAGGAACCCATGAGATCGGGCAGCATGTAGACCGACCAGCCGGCCCTGCGCATCAGCGCGGCCTCGACGAAGTCGTGGCTGAGCACATGGCCGCCGAAGGGCGGCTTGCCCTTGAGATCGGGCAAGCCACAATGGTCGGCGAAGGCCTTCGTCCGGATGATCGCGTTGTGGCCCCAGTAATTGCCGTCGCGGCCGGACCAGATCGCGAGCCCGGTCGCGATCACCGGGCCGTAGACCCGCGCCGCGAATTGCTGCAGGCGGGCGAAGAAGGTGTTGCGGTTGATGATCAACGGCAGCGACTGGATGATGCCGGCGTCGGAATCGGCTTCCATCGCGGCGGCGAGACGCACGATGCAGGTGCCGGTCATCAGGCTGTCGGCGTCGAGCACGACCATCTGGGGGTAGTGGCCGCCCCAGCGCGTGACGAAGTCGGCGATGTTGCCGGCCTTGCGATGATGGTTCTTCGGCCGGTGCCGGTAGTAGATGCGGGCATCCGGCCCGAGCCGCTGGCGCAAGGCCAGGAAGGCGCGCTCCTCCGCGACCCAGATGTCGGGATTGGTCGTGTCGGAGACGATGAAATAGTCGAAATGGGCGCCGAGCCCCGTCCCTTCGATCGATTCGCGGATCGCCGCCACTGCGGCGAAGGTGCGCGCAGTCGATTCGTTGTAGATCGGCATGACCACGACGGTCTTCTGCGTCAGCGTCTCGGCGCGGGGGCTCTTCATAAGGCGCAGGAGCAGGGCGGAGAAGCCGAGGACGGCGCTGGTGAAGGCGAGCGCGATCCAGGAGAAGTTCACCGTGAAGAGGACGAGCAGCACGTACTGCAGGAAGGTCGTGCGGCTGACCGACACGACATTGTACATTTCCCAGGCGCCATAGGCAGTCACCAACCAGGCGCCGCCGAAGACGAAGATCCGGGCCAGCCAGGGCGTGCGCCAGGCTTGCGGAGCGGCCGGCTTGCGGGCTTCGGAGGCCTTCCAGCTGCGGAAGGACTGCACCGGCATCTCCAGCCGGTTCTCGGGCGGCGTCGCTTCGACCGGCGCCGGGCAGCTGGTCGTGGGCTCGGTATCGCCCCGACGGGCAAGCGCGTCCACGGTCACCAGGTCCACCGGTTCAACAGGGTTTCCGAAGCCGGCTGGCCGCCGGCATCGAGCACAAGACGTAGCTCGGAGAGCGTCTCGCTGCCCGGATCGACTTCGAAGGCGACGCGCATCGTCCGGCGCTCCGGATAGGGCCAGAGACGCAGGTTCTGGATAGTGCCTGGAGTCGCCGTGACATTGGCGCGGATCGCCGCGACGAGTGCCGGGTCGCCGAGCCGGTCGCCACTGAAATCAACGAGAAAACGGCGCCGGCGCGCCTGCGAGCCGCGGCCTTGCCTGATACGGGTCGCGATGGCGAGCGGCGGCCGCTCAGGCGGCTGCCAGCACCAGGCCTGCCGATAGGCGACAGTCGTTTCGCTGCCGGCCGCGATCGGCTGGCGCGGCCGCCAATAGCTGATGATGTTGTCGTTCAGCTCGGACTCGCTTGGAATCTCGATGAGCTGCACCGAGCCCGGTCCCCACTCGCCGAGCGGCTCCATCCAGACGCTTGGCCTGAGCTCGAAGCGCTGATCATCGTCGACGAAAGCGTTCGGATCGCGCTCGCGCTGGATCAGCCCGAAGCCGCGCGGATTGGAGTCCTGAAAAGAGGAAACTTGAAGGTTGGCGGGGTTGCTGACAGGGCGGTAGATCCATTCGCCGTTGCCGGTGAACATTTGGACGCCCGAAACCTCGTGGACCGCTGGCCGCAGATCATCGAAGCCGCGCCGGCTTTGCGGGCCGGAGAGATAGGTGCCCATTACGCAGCCGAAGCCGACATGGTCGAGATTGGTGCGGGCGAACAAGGTCATCTCGACATCGACCAGGGTGATGTCGCCGGGCCGCAAGGTCATCCGCACAGCGCCTGTGACGCTCTCGGAGTCGAGCAGCGCATGGATGACGAGCACGCCGGCGGCCGGGCTCGGCCGCTCGATCCAGTAGGCACGGAAGAAAGGAATCTCCTCGCCGCGCTGTTCGCCCGGCCGCAGGATCAGGGCACGGGCCATCGCGCCGAAATTCTGCCCGCGCGCCAGCGAACGGAAGAAGGTCGCGCCCTGGAAGAGCGCCAGTTCATAGGGACGCTCCAACCCGGCCGAGACCCGGAAGCCAGAGAACTGCAGATCGAGCCCGGCAGGCGGCGGCGTCACGCGGCCATAGTTGAACTTGCCGGCATCGAACGCGACGCGTCTGACGACCTCGTCCTCGACGGTGAACAGGCTGACCGGCGACGAGAAAACATTGCCGCGATGCAGCGGCTCGACGGTAAAGCCACGATTCTCGCCGGCCCAGATCATGCCGGAGGGCTGCGCCCGGATGCCGATGTACTGATCGAAGGGCAGGGTCGCGTAGCCTTCCGGCAAATCGGTCGCGAGGAGCGGCACCATCGGCCGGCGCGAGAGGACACGGGCGGCCTCGATGACGAGCGCGGGATCGAAGCGTTGTCCCTCGGCGATGACCGATTGCACCAGCCCGGCCCAGCTCGTCGGGGCCTGTGCCGTCGCTGTGCCGACGGCAAACCGCTGCGCAATCGCGCCGGTTGCTGCGAGGCTCAAAAATCGACGGCGATTCAAGGATTTCGACATCACATCCAACTTGGGCCGGCAAAGCTCTGCCGCCTTGCGCTTCTAGAGCATTTCGAGCGGAGCTGAAAAGCGCAGTGCAAGGCCAAAGGCGAAAAAAGGGACGCCTCGCATGCAGGAATGCCATGCCGAAAACGAAGCCGCGCCAGATAGTCCGCCCAGAGCCGGTGCGATCGCGCATCGTCCGATGGGCTTTGCCAAATCCGCTCGCTATCGGCTATCCACCGCCGGTGCGGGATCCGCCGCACCCGGGACGACAGCCGGTCGCGGCCGCGTTTCCTCTCAAGAGTATGTGACAGGACGATCATGACGGAAATGCAGCCCGCCCGGACCTGTCTCGCCATCGTGCTGGCGGCGGGCGAGGGGACCCGGATGAAATCGGCACGGCCCAAGGTGCTGCACGAGGTGGCCGGCCGCTCGCTGCTCGGCCATGCCTTGGCCGCCGTGACGGCCGCCGGCGCCGACGAGCTCGCCGTCGTGATCGGACCCGACCGGCCCGATGTCGAGGCAGAGGTGAAGAAGCACGCTCCGCACGCCGCGGTCTTCGTCCAGAGCGAGCGCAAGGGCACGGCGCATGCGGTGCTGGCGGCGCGGGAAAGCCTGACGGGCGCGCATGACGATGTGCTGGTCGCCTTCGCCGACACGCCGCTGGTGCGCCCCGAAACCTTCGCCGATCTGCGCGAGTCCCTGCGTACCGGCGCCGCCGTTGCCGCCCTCGGCTTCGAGGCGCGCGATCCGACCGGCTATGGCCGCTTCGTCACGCAGGATGGCGAGCTGCGGGCAATCGTCGAGCACAAGGACGCCAACGAGGCGACACGCGCCATTACGCTCTGCAATGCCGGTCTGATGGCGCTCGACGGCAGGCAGGCGCTCTCAATCCTCGACGCGATCGGCAGCGCCAATGCGCAGAACGAATACTATCTGACCGATGCCGTCGCGGTGGCGCGTGCGCAGGGCTTGAAGGCCGTTGCCCGGGTCGCGCCGGAGGCCGAGGTGCAGGGCGTCAACGATCGCGCCCAGCTGGCAGCGGTCGAAGCCGATTTCCAGCGCCACAAGCGGCTCGAGGTGATGCTCGCCGGTGCCACGCTGATCGCGCCCGAGACCGTCTTCTTCAGCCACGACACCCAGATCGGGCGCGACGTCCTGATCGAACCCAATGTCGTCTTCGGCAAGGGCGTCAGGATCGCGGACAACGCCGTCATCCACGCATTCTCGCATCTGGAGGGGGCGAGCGTCGGGTCAAGCGCTTCGATCGGCCCCTATGCCCGTTTGCGGCCGGGCGCGGAGCTGGCAAAGGGCGCCAGGGTCGGCAACTTCGTCGAGATCAAGGCGGCGGTGATCGGCGAGGGCGCCAAGGTCAACCACCTGACCTATATCGGTGACGCCGAGATCGGGGCGAACGCCAATATCGGCGCCGGCACGATCACCTGCAATTACGACGGCTTCTCCAAGGCGAAGACGATCATCGGGGAGGGCGCCTTCATCGGTTCGAACTCCGCGCTGGTCGCGCCGGTGACGATCGGCGCCGGCGCCTATGTCGGCTCGGGCTCGGTCATCACCCGCGACGTCAAGCCGGATGCGCTGGCTGTCGCGCGCGGCCGGCAGATGGAGCGCGAGGGCTGGGCGGCGGCATTCCGGACGGCGGCCCAGGCCAGAAAAGCCAGGCAATAGGCGATTTGCAGGGCATTTCGTTCACAGTTCGACATTCAACGTGATTTCGCATTCGCGCCGCCTCGGACTATTGCGATGCACATCGACATCAACGGATGAGGCACATTCATGTGCGGGATCGTGGGCATTCTCGGCAAGCAGGCCGTGGCGGGTCAGGTGGTCGAGGCGCTGCGGCGGCTCGAATACCGCGGCTATGATTCGGCCGGCGTCGCGACGCTCGAAGGCGGCCGGCTCAGCCGCCGCCGGGCCGAGGGCAAGCTCAAGAATCTCGAAGTGCGCCTCTCCAGCGAGCCGCTCGATGGCCTCATCGGCATCGGCCACACGCGTTGGGCGACGCATGGCAAGCCGACCGAGACCAACGCCCATCCGCACGCCACCGAGAAGCTGGCAGTCGTCCATAACGGCATCATCGAGAACTTCCGTGAGCTCAAGGCCGAGCTCGAGGCGGACGGTCATGTCTTCTCGAGCGAGACCGACACCGAGGTCATCGCCCATCTCGTCACCCGCGAGCTCGACCGCGGCAAGGACCCGGTCGCGGCGGTCGGGGCTGCGCTGCCGCATCTGCGCGGCGCCTTCGCGCTCGCCTTCCTGTTCGAAGGACAGGAAGATCTGCTGATCGGCGCCCGCAAGGGCTCGCCGCTCGCAGTCGGCATCGGTGATGGCGAGATGTATCTTGGATCGGACGCGCTGGCATTGGCGCCTTTCACCAATCTCATCGCCTATCTCGACGAGGGCGACTGGGTGGTGCTGAACCGCAAGGGCGCCACTTTCTATGATGCCGACGGCCAGCAGGTCGATCGCCGCGCCCAGCGCGTCGCGGCCGGCACCTTCCTGGTCGAGAAGGGCAATTACCACCATTTCATGGCCAAGGAGATCCACGAGCAGCCGGAAGTGGTCGGCCACACGCTGACGCATTATGTCGACATGGCGAATGGCGTGGCGCGCTTGCCCTTCGAGACGCCGTTCGACTGGAAGAACCTGTCGCGCCTCTCCGTTTCGGCCTGCGGCACTGCCTATTATGCCGGCCTCACCGCCAAATACTGGTTCGAGAAGCTGGCGCGCCTGCCGGTCGAGATCGATGTCGCCTCCGAGTTCCGCTATCGCGAGGCGCCTTTGCCGGCGAATGGACTCGCGCTCTTTGTCTCGCAATCGGGCGAGACGGCCGACACGCTCGCCTGCCTGCGCTATGCCCGCCAGGAAGGCCAGCACGTCATGTCGGTCGTCAACGTGCCGACCTCGACGATCGCCCGCGAGAGCGATGTCGTCGCCCCGACTCTGGCCGGCCCGGAGATCGGCGTCGCCTCGACCAAGGCCTTCACCTGCCAGCTCACCGCGCTCGCCGGCCTCGCCATCGCCGCCGCCCGCGCCCGCGGCACGCTCTCGGCCGAGCAGGAAGCGCGCTATGTTCAGGAGCTGATCGCGCTGCCAGGCCTGATGGCTCAGGCGCTGACCCTGGAGCCGGAGATCGAGAAGCTCGCCCGCAAGCTCTCCAAGGCGCGCGACGTGCTCTATCTCGGCCGTGGCACCGCGTTCCCGCTGGCGCTTGAAGGCGCGCTGAAGCTCAAGGAAATCAGCTATATCCATGCCGAAGGTTATCCGGCGGGCGAGCTCAAGCACGGCCCGATCGCGCTGATCGACGAGGACATGCCGGTCATCGTCATCGCCCCGCACGACGCGCTCTTCGAGAAGACCGCCTCGAACATGCAGGAGGTCGCGGCACGCGGCGGGCGGATCATCCTGATCACCGACGCCAAGGGCGCCGCCGAGGCCGGGATCGTGCCGGAAGCGACGATCATCATGCCGGAGATGGACCCGCTGTTCGCGCCGATCGTCTATGCGGTGCCGATCCAGATGATCGCCTACCAGACGGCCGTCTTCATGGGCAAGGACGTCGACCAGCCGCGCAATCTGGCGAAATCTGTCACCGTCGAGTGAGCTGATCTTTGATGTCGCATCGGGTTGCTCCGGAAAGTGGAATCCACTTTTCGGCCCGATGCTAGCGCGGCTCCGGCCGGCTCGCGACATAGGTGCCGGCCGCGATCAGGCCGGCGCCGCTCAGCCAGAGCGCGATCGGTGGCGCGTCGGTCGCCGCCAGTATGATGAAGCTCAGCAGCATCGAGCCGCAGGCGACGTACTTCGTCTTGCGAGCGATCGCACCCGTCTGCTGCCAGCGCACGACCTGCGAGCCGAGCCGGGGATGGTTGACCAGCCAGTTCTCGAAGCGTGGCGACGAGCGCGAGAAGCACCAGGCGGCCGCGATCAGGAAGACCGTACCAGGCATCAACGGCAGGATCAGCCCGATGATGCCGAGGACCGTGCAGAGCCAGCCGGCGGCAAGATAGAGCGGCCGGTGCCAGCGGCGTTGCGGTCTGGAAGGTTCGGACACGAAACTCGTCGATCCCGGCGAATCGGGGGGTGGCCAGCGGCCCTCGCTCGGCTATCGTCTGATAGTGCGGCGCAATATGGTCAGGCCGCAAGAGCGGACGGAGTCTCGCATCCTCGATGAATGCCCGTATCCCCGATCCGCGCCTCGTCGCCCAGCCCGATCTGCTGCGGCCGACCTTCGGCACCCGGCTCAGGCGCTATTTCCTGACCGGGCTCGTGCTCGCTGCGCCGCTCGCCATCACCGCCTCGGTGACCTGGTGGTTCATCAACCTGGTCGACGGCCTGGTGAAGCCACTGGTGCCGGCCCAGTTTTGGCCCGAAAACTATTTGCCGTTCCCACTGCCTGGCTTCGGGCTGATCATCGCCCTGATCGGCCTGACGGTGATCGGCTTCTTCGCCGCGAACTTGGTCGGGCGCACGCTGATTAGTGCCGGGGAGTCGATCCTCGATCGCATGCCGGTGGTGCGGGGCCTGTACAAGGGCGTGAAGCAGGTCTTCGAGACGATCTTCTCCCAGTCGGGCACCTCATTCCGCAAGGTCGGAATGGTGCAGTTCCCGCAGCCGGGGATGTGGTCGATCGTCTTCATCGCGCAGGAGGCGGCGCCGGACATCGCCGGAAAGCTGCCCGATGGCGAGGAGCAGATCGGCGTTTTCCTGCCCTGTACTCCAAATCCGACCACTGGCTTCTTCTTCTACCTGCCGCGGCGGGAGGTGGTGGAACTTACCATCTCGGTCGAGGACGGCGCCAAGTTGATCATGTCCGCCGGGCTGATCCAGCCCGGCCAGCCGATGTCAGACGGGGCGAAATAGCTCAGCTCTTCAGCGGCACCCAGATCTCGACGATGCCGTTGCCGGTCGCGCCGTCGAAGCGCTGGTCCATGCGCTCGAGCGTCACGCCCATGGCCGGCTCGCGGCCCGATTTCGGTAGCCAGTCGCGCCAGATCGCCTCATAGGTCTGCTTGATTCCGGTGATGTGGCCGCTGTGTTCGAAGACGGCGCAGAGCTGTTCGGGCACGCTCAGCCGCGCGAACTCGTCCGGCAGATCGCTGAAGGACGAGACCTCGGCACCGGCGATATAGTCGAAGGCGCCGACATCGTCGCAATTATAGCTCGCGCCATAGGCGACATAACCCTTCTGGTCGGGGATATGGCCGAAATGCGGAACGATCTTCTGCCAGAGCAGCGGGATGCCTTGCGTGTTGTCGACCGAGAAATGGCCGTTGAAGCCGGCGATCAGGATCGGCTTGCCGGTGACAAGGCGTGGTTCGGCGAGGGGGATTCGAGTTGCGGCGTGCATGGACAGTGGCTCCACGAGAGCAAGGGATGAAAGGTCACGCCTGGCGCGCAGTTCTTCCGGCGTGATGCCGAACTGCTCGCGGAAGGCGCGGGTGAAGGCCTCGTGAGAGCCATAGCCCCAGTCGAGCGCGACCTGGAGGATGTCGGGCGCGCCGTTCGCCAGCTGGCGCGCCGCTTCCGAGAGCCGGCGCTCGCGGACATAGCGCATCACCGAGCGGCCGGTCGCCACGCCGAAGGCGCGGCTGAGATGGAAGCGCGAGACGCCGCTCACCTCCGCGATCTCGTCGAGCGAGAGCTCGGAGGCGAAGCGGCTTTCGATGCACCAGAGGGCTTTCTTGATCGGGTCCATGGCTCACTCACGAAACGCCGGCACCATGGCGGAGGCAAGACGGCCGCGCTTGATCGGGATTGCTGCTGCCTACGATCGCGAGGCCTTGACGGCATCGAGGAAGGCACGCAGCGCCGGCGGCACGGCGCGATGTCCGGGATAGTAGATCGCGATCCGTTCGGGAGCGGGCGTCCAAGCTGCCAGAACCTGGCGCAGGTGCCCGTGAGCCAACGCTACCTCGGCAGCCGGACTGGCGACATAGGCGATTCCCAATCCTTTGATCGCGGCATCCACCATCAGTTCCTCGTCGTCGAGAATGATCGGGCCGGCTGCCTCGATCGTCAGCGCCTGTCCGGCCCGCTCGAACTCCCAGCGATAGAGTTTGCCGCCCGGCACGCGGTGGCCGATGCAGCGATGGCGCGTCAGTTCGTCGGGTGTGGCCGGCTCACCAAAACGTTCGAGATAGGCCGGTGACGCGACGCAGATGAAGCTGACCTCGCCGGCGAACGGTACGGCGATCATATCCTTTGGAATCGAGTCGACCAGCCGCACGCCGGCATCGAACCCGGCCGAAACGATGTCGATCAGCTTCCCTTCGACGACGAGGTCGACCACGACATCGGGAAAGCGCTCCGCCATCACAGGCAGGACGTCGCGGACCAGAAGCGAAGCCCCCAGTCGCGGTGCATTGATCCGTACGGTTCCGGCCACGCTTCCGCGAAAGGTGGCGATGCTGTCGAGTGCTTCGTCCAATGTTGCGAGCGCCGGCTGAAGACGGGATAGCAGCTCGAAGCCGGCTTCCGTCGGCGAAACACTGCGCGTCGTGCGGTTGAGCAGACGCACGCCCATGCGCTCCTCGAGGGCACGCATCGCATGGCTCAGGGTGGATGGCGCCGTGCCGAGCTCATCCGCGGCGCGCCGGAAGCTGCGGCGGGTCGCGACGGTGACGAAAGCGGTGAGGTCGTGGAGCGAATGACGGGCCATTGCTGGTCAATCTGCATCTGCCCGTGTCGATTTCAACGGCTAATGCAAACAATGGTTGCCCGCTATCTCCTGTCGGCAAGAGCGAACCGCGCGGAAAGGCCGCCTGCGTTCGCAGCCCATGAAAGGAATCGACATGGCCAAGCGCGACGCGATTTTCCCCGCCGATCGACATGCCCTCTATGATCTTCATCAGTATTCCGCCGCCATCCGGCATGGCGATCTGCTCTTCATCTCAGGGCAAGTCGGCAGCCGCGAGGACGGAACGCCCGAACCGGTGTTCGAGGATCAGGTCCGGCGGGCCTTTGCCAATCTGCGTGCCGTGCTGGCGGCGGCAGGCGCGAGCTTCGACGACGTGATCGACGTCATCTCCTTCCACACCGACCCGCAGTCGCAGTTCGACACGGTACTGGCCGTCCGAGCCGAGGAAATCGGTGATCCGCCCTATCCGACGTGGACCGCGGTCGGCGTGACCTGGCTCGCCGGGTTCGACTTCGAGCTCAAGGTGGTCGCCCGCATTCCGGCAGCGGCCGGCAGCGGCGCAGGTTCGCAAGGCTGAGTGTCGCCTCAGCCCGCCCGCAGCAGGCGGATCGCGACGTCGCGCTCGAACAGATAGAGCAGCGTCCGGATCGCCTGCCCGCGGGGCGTTTCCAGATGCGGGTCACGCTCGATCAGCAGGCGGGCATCGTCGCGCGCTGCCGCGAGCAGGTCGCCGTCGATCTCCGGCCTGGCGATACGCCAGTCCGGAGAGCCGGACTGCTTGGTGCCGAGCACCTCGCCTTCGCCGCGCAGGCGCAGATCCTCCTCGGCGATGCGGAAACCGTCCTCGGTCTCGCGCAGGATGGTGAGACGCGCCTCCGCAACCGGCCCGAGCGGGCCCTTGTAGAGTAGCAGGCAGGTCGAGGCGGCACTGCCTCGACCGATCCGCCCGCGCAATTGGTGAAGCTGGGCGAGGCCGAAGCGCTCGGCATGCTCGATCACCATCACCGAGGCATTGGGCACGTCGACGCCGACCTCGATCACCGTGGTCGAGACCAGCACACGCGTCTGTCCGCCGGAGAAAGCGGCCATAGCCGCGTCCTTGTCGCGCCCGGGCATCTGGCCGTGCAACAGGCCGACCTTGTCGCTGAACTCTTCCTGCAGCGCCTCGAAGCGCTCCTGCGCCGCCGCAACGTCGAGCGTGTCGGATTCCTGCACCAGCGGGCAGACCCAGTAGACCTGCGCACCGGCATCGATCGCCCGGCCGACCGCGCCGACGACTTCGTCATAGCGCTCGGAGGAAATTGCTTTGGTCGCGATCGGCTTGCGGCCGGCTGGCTTCTCGGCGAGGATCGAGATGTCCATGTCGCCGAACCAGGTCAGCGAGAGCGTGCGCGGAATCGGCGTCGCCGTCATCACCAGGATGTCGACCGCTTCGCCCTTGGCACCGAGCAGCAGGCGCTGGTGCACGCCGAAACGATGCTGCTCGTCGACCACGGCAAGCGCCAGGTCACGGAAGGCGACACCCTCCTGGAACAGGGCGTGGGTGCCGACCGCGATGTCGATCTCGCCATTCGCCAGCCCTTCCAGCACCTGCCGGCGTCCGGCGCCCTTCTCACGGCCGGTCAGCAAGGCGAGCTTGAGGCCGACCTTGTCCGCCAAGGGAGCCAGTCGCTCGGCATGCTGGCGGGCGAGGATCTCGGTCGGCGCCATCAGCACCGATTGCCTGTTGGCTTCGGCGGCGGCAGCCATCGCCATCAGCGCGACGACGGTCTTGCCCGAACCGACATCGCCCTGGAGCAGGCGCAGCATGCGCTCGGGCTTTTCCATGTCGTCATGGATGTCGGCGATCGCCTTGCGCTGGCCATCGGTCAGCGTGAAGGGCAGGGCGGTCTCGATGGCGCGGCGTAAGGCGCCGTCGCCGGCCGTCGCGCGGCCAGCTGCCTTCTTCTGCTGCCGGCGCACTAGCGCGAGCGCGATCTGGCTCGCCAGCAGTTCGTCATAGGCGATGCGCCGGCGCGCGACCGTGTCGCCCTGCGCGGCCTTGAGGTCGACTGGGTGGTGGAGAGCATGAATGGCATCGCGGAAGGGCGCGAAGTCGTTGCGCGCCAGGAAAGCGCCGTCCTGCCATTCCGGCAATTCCGGGCAGCGCTCGGCCGCGCCGGCGGCGATGCGCGCCATGATGCGCCCGCCGACGCCCTCCGTCAGGCCGTAGACCGGCTCGACCGAGGGCATGGTCGCGGCGAGCTTGGGATCGAGGACACGGTCGGGATGCACCATCTGGCGCATGCCGTCCCAGAGTTCGAGCTTGCCCGAGATCAGGCGATAGGCGCCGATCGGCAGGGTCTGCAGGAGATGGCGGACATCGGCGTGGAAGAAGACCAGCGTCACATCGCCGGTCTCGTCCTCGACGATGATGCGATAGGGCGCCTTGGCCTTGGTCGGCGGGGCAGGGCGGTGCTCGGTGACCCGCGCCGAGAAGGTCGCGATCTCGCCGATCGGGGCCTCGGCGATGCTCTCGCTCGGCCGTCGATCGATCGCGCCGGTCGGCAGATGGAAGAGCAGGTCGATGACGCGAGCTGCGTGCGTCTCGTCACCCAGCAGCTTGTCGAGCGCCTTGGCGAGCTTGGGGCCGACGCCGGACAGCGCTGTGGCGGGGGCGAAGAGCGGATCGAGAGCGGATGGACGCAATGGCTTCACGGCATGTCAGGAGTGCGGGATCAGCGGCGTATCAGCCGCTGACTTCGCGTTGTCGGCTCGCTATATAGCCCGCGACGGCAGGCTCCGCGATGGGGCCGGCCCCATTCCTATTTTTTGCGAGGCCGATGATGAGTGGCTCGACCCGTAGCAGCGAAGGTCTCGACCCGCGCCGGCGCAAGATCCTGTTCCGCGCCTGGCATCGCGGCATGCGCGAGACCGATCTGATCATGGGCCGCTTCGCCGATTCGCAGATCGGCGCGCTCAGCGAGGCCGAGCTCGACGAGTTCGAGCGCCTGATCGAGGTGCTCGACCGCGACCTGCTGAGCTGGATCACCGGCGAAGCGCAGGTGCCGGAAAACTATGACAGCGACGTGTTCCGGCGGCTGAAGGCCTTTCATCAGCACGATAAGCCAATCCATGTCTGAACTGCCGTCATGGTCGGGCTTGCCCCGACCATCTCGGAAACCAGTGCGCTCTCGTCCTGAGATTCTCGGGACAAGCCCGAGAATGACGCCTGAGAAAATCGCCCGATGAGCATTCCCCCGCCCGCCCAGATCGCCAAGCCGCAGCTCGAGCGCGTCCTCGATGCGTTGAATCGTGGCGACAAGCCGACGCTCGCCGGCGTGCCCGATGGCTTCGACGCGGTCATCCTCGCCGACCTCACCCGCGCCCGGGCGAAGAAGTCGGAAGGGCCGGCGCTGATCGTCTTCGTCGCGCGCGACGGCCAGCGCCTGCAGGTGCTGGAGAACGCGCTCGCCTTTGTCGCGCCCGATCTCGAGGTGATGAGCTTCCCGGCCTGGGACTGCCAGCCCTATGACCGGGTCTCGCCGGCGCCCTCCATCGTCGCGCATCGCATGACGACGCTGTCACGGCTCGCCAGGACCAAGTCGGGCGACAAGCCGCGCCTGTTGCTGACGACGGTCAATGCCGCGCTGCAGCGCGTGCCGGCTTTCGGCAAGGTCGCCTCCGAGAGCTTCTCGGCCGCACCGGGCAACATGGTCGATACCGAGGAGCTGGCACGCTGGCTCGACGTCAACGGCTATATGCGAACTTCGACCGTGCGCGAGACCGGCGAGTTCGCCGTGCGCGGCGGCATCGTCGACCTCTTCCCGCCGGGCATGCCGGCGCCGATCAGGCTCGACTTCTTCGGCGATACGCTCGAATCGATCCGCACCTTCGATCCGGAGACGCAGCGCACCACCGGGCAATTGCGCGGGCTCGACCTCGTGCCAATGTCCGAAGCGCAGATGACGAGCGACAGCATTCGCCGCTTCCGCCAGTCCTATATCGCGACCTTCGGCACGCCAGGCCGTGACGACACGCTCTACGAGGCTGTGAGCGAGGGCCGGCGCCCGGCGGGCCTTGAGCACTGGCTGCCGCTGCTGGCCGAGAAGCTCGACACGCTCTTCACCTATCTGCCGGATGTCCCGATCGTGCTCGACCATCAGGCCGAGGATGCGGTCGGCGAACGCATCAGCCTGATCAAGGACTATTACGACGCCCGCAGGAGCGCGCTCGGCCAGCCCTCGCCGGGCTCGATCCCCTACAAGCCGCTGCCACCGGAGGCGCTCTATCTCTCGCCGGCTGATTGGCGCGGCATCGTCGGGGAGGCCGGTGTCGCCTCGCTGACGCCGTTCCAGCTGCCAGAGAGCGAAGGCAAGCTCGTCGTCGATCTCGTCGGCAAGCAGGGCCGCAGCTTCGCAGCCGAGCGTGCCGACAATGCCGGCAGCGTCTTCGATGCGGCTGTCGCCCATGTGAAAGCACTGGAGGCGGACGGGCGGCGCGTCATCCTCGCCGCCTGGTCCGAAGGCTCGCGCGAGCGCCTTGCCCATGTGCTGGCCGATCACGGTCTCAAAAGCGTGCAAATGACCGGCTCACTGCGAGCTGCGTTCGACCTCAAGCCCGGCACCACCGCATTGGCTGTCTGGGGCTTCGAGACCGGTTTCGAGGCGGGGAAGCTCGCCGTCATCGGCGAGCAGGACATTCTGGGCGACCGGCTGGTGCGACCGCGCCGCAAGACGCGCCGGCCGCAGGACTTCATCAACGAGCTGTCATCGCTGACGCCCGGCGACATCGTCGTCCATGTCGACCATGGCATCGGCCGCTTCGTCGGCCTGCAGACGATCACGGCCGCCGGGGCGCCGCATGACTGCCTCGAAATCCATTATGCCGGCGACGCCAAGCTGTTCCTGCCGGCGGAGAATATCGAGCTTCTATCGCGCTACGGCTCGGAGGACACCGAGGGCGTGCTCGACCGGCTCGGCGGTGGCGGCTGGCAGGCGCGCAAGGCCAAGCTGAAGCAACGCATCCGCGAGATGGCGGGCAAGCTGATCCAGATCGCTGCTGCCCGTGCGCTCAAGGAGGCGCCGCGCCTCGTGCCGCAGGATGGGCTCTATGACGAGTTCTGCGCCCGCTTCCCCTATGAGGAGACCGAGGACCAGCAGAACACCATCGATGCCGTGCTCGACGACATGGCGGCCGGCCGCCCGATGGACCGCCTGGTCTGCGGCGATGTCGGCTTCGGCAAGACGGAAGTTGCGCTCCGCGCCGCCTTTACCGCGGCGCTCGCCGGCAAGCAGGTCGCGGTCGTGGTGCCGACGACGCTCTTGGCGCGCCAGCACTACCGCAACTTCGCCGAGCGCTTCGCCGGCCTGCCGGTCAAGGTCGGCCAGGCCTCGCGCTTCGTATCGGCGCCCGATCTCAAGGCGGTGAAGCAGGGCATTTCCGACGGCACCATGGACATCACCGTCGGCACTCACGCTTTGCTCGGCAAGGGCATCGACTTCAAGGATCTCGGCCTCGTCATCGTCGACGAGGAGCAGCATTTCGGCGTCGCCCACAAGGAGCGGCTGAAGGAGATGCGCGCCGAGGTCCACATGCTGACGCTGACGGCGACGCCGATCCCGCGCACGCTCCAGCTCGCCATGACCGGGGTGCGCGAGCTCTCGATCATCGCGACGCCGCCGGTCGACCGCCTTGCGGTGCGCACCTTCGTCACCCCGTTCGATCCGCTGATCGTGCGCGAGGCGCTGCTGCGCGAACGCTATCGGGGAGGGCGCTCGTTCTATGTCGTGCCGCGCATCGAGGACATCGCCGAGGTCAAGGACTTCCTCGACAAGCAGGTGCCGGAGGCCAAGGTCGGCATCGCCCATGGCCAAATGGCGGCAGGCACGCTGGAAGACGTGATGACGGCCTTCTACGAGGGCCAGTACGACATCCTGCTCTCGACCACGATCGTCGAATCCGGGCTCGACATCCCGACGGCGAACACGCTGATCGTCCACCGCGCCGACATGTTCGGCCTGGCGCAGCTCTATCAGCTGCGCGGCCGCGTCGGCCGCTCGAAGGTGCGCGCCTATGCGCTCTTCACCGTGCCGGCCAACCGCAAGCTGACCGACCAGGCTGACAAGCGCCTGAAGGTGCTGCAATCACTCGATACGCTGGGCGCCGGCTTTCAGCTCGCCAGCCACGACCTCGACATCAGAGGCGCCGGTAACCTGCTCGGTGACGAGCAGTCCGGCCACATCAAGGAGGTCGGCTACGAGCTCTACCAGCAGATGCTGGAGGAGGCGGTGGCGGCGCTCAAGGCCGGCATCGAGATCGAGAGCGACGCGCAATGGTCGCCGACCATCCAGATCGGTGCACCGGTGATGATCCCCGAGCATTATATCGGCGATCTGACGCTGCGGCTGACGCTCTACAAGCGCCTCTCGACCATGGATGACGATGGCGAGCTGCAATCCTTCGGGGCCGAGCTGGTCGACCGCTTCGGCCCGCTGCCGGAGGAGGTCAAGCAGCTTCTGGAGATCGTCGCGATCAAGGCTTTGTGCAAGCGCGCCAATGTCGAGAAGGTCGAAGCCGGGCCGAAGGGCATCATCGTCGCCTTCCGCGACAACGAGCTCGCCAATCCGGAGGGGCTCGTCTCCTATGTCGCGAAGATCGGCACGCTGGCAAAAGTCCGTCCCGACATGCGTGTCGTCTTCATCGACGATCTGGAGAGCGCCGAGCAGCGGCTGACGGGTACGCGCCGGTTGCTGACCGATCTGGCGCGCATTGCCGAGCGGAAGAAGGCGGCGTAGGCACCTCTCGTCATTGCGAGCGAAGCGAAGCAATCCAGGAAGGCTTGGCGCAACGCTCTGCCGCTCCTGGATTGCTTCGTCGCTTCGCTCCTCGCAACGACGGTGAGGCTCAGCCCGGATTGCGTCGCCTGACCTCGACCCGTTCCGGCGCGTGCGTGATGACATCGACGATGGCGAGATCGGGCCGGTCGAGCTGCGGCAGGCCGTCGTCCTCACCGGCGCGGCGGGTGACGACGAGGCTGGTCAGTGTCTTATGGCTGCCGAGCTTCGAGCGGGCGAGTGCGGGCTCCATCGCAGCGGGAATGACGAGATGGACCATGCGGCCGCCTTCCAGGCAGGCGCGCAGGTCGTCGAGCATGAACAGGCCGAGCGGCAGCAGTTCGACGCCGGTGAGGAGCGCGATGCCGGGGCCGGTCGCGAGCGCTGCGAGGTCACCGCCGACCAGGGTGGTGATCAGACGCGCCGAGGCCAGCGGCTTCAGCACGCGTGAGATCTCGAGCGCCTTGGCCAGCACCTCCTTCTCGCTAACCTGGAACGGGCCGGCCAGGCTATGGCCGTCGACGACCCGGATTGGCGCCCGGATTGCGGCTGGCGGCAGAGCTGTCGGCGTGGCGCCATGGCCGAGCAGCGGTTCGAGGGCCGCGACGCCGTCCGGCACACGCGTCCCGAAACCGCCGATGAAGCGCATGCCGAAGGAGCGCGCCGCGACGTCGCGAAGCAGGTGCAGGGGCTGCAGGTCGCCGATCCGCGGCACGCCGAGCGCCATCACGGCACCGGAGCGCTCGATGATGGGAAGCAGTTCCGCCTCCTTGGCATGTGCCGGCAGGACCATCGGAGACAAGCCCGCCCGGAGACTGGCGAGAATCGAGATCAATGCCTCTGGACCGAGCGGGGCCAGGATCGCGACGCAGGCGCCGGGCTGGGGTTTGGCCAGCAGGAGCAGGTTGGCGAGCCGGTCGACGCGGCTATCGAGCTCGGCGAAACCGAAGGCGCCAGGCGCAAAATCGCTCCAGTCGCGCCGGCCGGGCGGGTCGCGAAAGGCCGGCTCATAGCCGCGGCGGGCGGCGAGCGCCTTGAGCAGGCTGTCGAAATCGAGCCCCTCGACCAGCGCGCCGATGGAGATTTCGTCAGAGCCCATCCGCATCGGCCGGCCTAGTTGGCGGGCGCCGACGGGGCAGGCAGCCGCGCCAGCGTCTCGGTGGAGAAGAAATAGGTCGGTCGCCGCTGGGGCAGGGTGATCTCGCGCGATCGTGCCAGCCACGTTTCGGGCAGGTAGTAGAGTGGCACGGCGTAGAAGCCCGAGAGCAGCAGCCGGTCGAGCGTGCGCACAGCGGCAACAAAGCCCTCGCGCGAGCGCGCCGCCAGCAGCGCCTGCAGCGTCGCGTCGATCGCCGGCGAGCGCACGCCGGCATAGTTCAGCGCGCCCTTGCGTTCGGCATTGGCCGAACCCCAGCGGCCGACCTGTTCGTTGCCCGGCGAGGCCGAGGCCGGCCAGGTCCACTGGATCATGTCGAAATCGAAGGTCGAAAGCCTGCGCCAGTATTGGACGTCGTCGATCAGCCGGACCGTGACCGCGATGCCGAGCCGGGCGAGCGAGGTCGCATAGTTCAGCGCCAGCCGCTCCTGCGGCCGATTGGTCACGGTGATCTCGAAGCTAAAGGCATCGTCTTGGCCGTTCTTCTGGCCGCCCTTGCGCAATTGCCCGTCGCTCAGTCGGTAGCCCGCGGCCTCAAGCAGATCGAGCGCGCGGCGAGCCAGGTCGCGGTCACGGCCGGAGCCGTCGCTTGCGGCAGGAGCCCATGTCCCTGCGAGTATGTCGTCACGCACGGTGCCGGGGAAAGCTGCGAGCAGCGCCTTCTCGCGCTCATCGGCCGGGACACCCAGCGCCGAGAGTTCGCTGTCGGCGAAGAAGCTGCCAGCGCGGCGATAGACGCCGTGGAACAGGTTGCGGTTGGCCCATTCGAAATCGAACAGCATGGCCAGCGCCTCGCGGACGCGGATATCGGCGAATTGCGGGCGGCGTGTGTTGAAGACCAGGCCGGTCATGCCCTTCGGCGTCTGGAAGCGCAGCGTATCGCGTATAATCCGGCCGTCGCGCACCGCCGGGACGTCGTAGCCAGTCATCCAGCGCGTCGGGTCACTTTCGAGACGGACATCATAAAGACCTGCCTTGAAAGCTTCAAACAAGGCGTTGGAATCGCGGTAGAAATCGTATCGGATCTCCTCGGCGTTGAAGAGCCCGCGGGTGAGAGGATGATCCTCGGCCCAGAAATCCTTGCGGCGCTTCAACCGCAGCATCTCGCCGGGCTTGATCTCGTCGACCAGGTAGGGGCCGGAGCCGAGCGCCGGCTTGAAACTGGTGTCGCCGAATTTTTCAGCGTCGGTGGCGTGCCTGGCGAAGATCGGCATGGCGCCGATGACCAGCGGAAGCTCACGATTGGAGCCGTCGCCGAGCTCGAAGACGACGCGATCGGGCGAGGATGCTTCGGCCTTGGTCACCCGCGCCAGACTTGAGCGGTGGAACGGCTTGCCCTTGGTCTTCAGCATCTCGAAGGTGAAGATCACATCCTGCGCGGTGACCGGCTTGCCGTCGGAGAAGCGGGCGCGCGGATCGATCTGGAAGGCGAGCAGGGTTCGCTCCGGATTGAGCTCGACTTTGCTTGCCAGCAGGCCATAGGCCGTGAACGGTTCGTCGGCGGAGCGGAAGAGCAGGCTTTGCTGGACATAGCGCGGCACCGCGTCCGGGGCGACGCCGAGCACGACCAACGGGTTGAGGCTGTCGAAGGTGCCCTGCTGGCCGAAGATGATTCGCCCGCCCTTGGGCGCCTTTGGATCGGCATAAGGCAGGTGCTCGAAGCCCTTGGGCAGGGCAGGTTCGCCGTGCATGGCGATCGCGTTGTCGTTCTCGGCAGCAGTCGCGCGCGCTCCGCCCACGAGGCCGAACGCCGCGAGGCTCGCAAGCACGAGCCCGAAAAGCCAAGCCGGGCGCGCCGAGGCGCTGATGCGTCGATACATGCTCAAACCTGATTCCCTGCCGTAGGATAACATGCGATCAAACTTGTCGCGCCGCGCTCTTCGGGCTGGAAACCGGCGAAAGAAGTCGCTAAACGCAGGGCCGGGCGTCATTCAAACGCCTCAATCGCGCTTGATGTGCTCACGCCACCATCGGCTCCGGCACCTTGCCGGTTGAGCGCTTGGGTGATGCACGCCGCCAGATGCGGCAGCCGAACAAGTTTCCATGGTCAAGGAACCGCAGATGTCAGCTTCGACCCGCCTGTCCCAGAGCCAGGGCGCCACCGCGAAGAGCACGGTCCGCAGCCTCGCGCTCGTGCTGGGCGCCGCCGTTGCTCTCGCTCCCTTTGCTTCCTTCGCGCAGCAGGCCCAGCCGCAGCGCCCGGCGAGCCGCCCAGCCCAGCCGGCGCAACAGCCCGCTCCCGCGCAGCAGCCGGCCCAGGGCCAGGCGGCGCAGACCGGCCCGACCGTCGTTCAGGTCAAGCCCGAGCCCTCGCAGACGACCTGGACCAAGGTCTGCGGCAAGGACCAGGCCGCCAACAAGGAAATCTGCTACACCACGCGCGACTTCGTCTCGGATCAGGGCCAGCCGGTGCTCGCCGTCGCGGTCTATGACGTGAAGGGCGATCCCAACAAGATCGTGCGCTTCCTGATGCCGCTCGGCCTGCTGCTGCAGCCCGGCATCCGCTTCGGCGTCGACACCGCGCAGCCAACGCCGGGTCGCTATGCGGTCTGCTTCCCGAATGGCTGCTTCGCCGAGGCGCAGGTCAAGGACGACTTCATCAACGCGATGAAGAAGGGCACCAACCTCAACATCAGCGTCCAGAACCAGGCGGCCCGCGAGGTTTCCTTCTCGATCCCGCTCTCGGACTTCGCCAAGGGCTTCGACGGCGCGCCGATCGACCCGAAGGTGCTGGAAGAGCAGCAGAAGGCTCTGCAGGACGAGCTCGCCAAGCGCCAGGAGGAGTTGCGCAAGCGTCTCGGCGGCGGCGCGGCCGATGCCACCCCCGGCGCAGCACCGGCTCCGGGTACGCCGGCGGTCCCCGGTCTGGCTCCGGCTCCGGGCGCGACGCCCGCTCCGGCTCCGAGGCCCTGATCTGCCGATCAGACCAAATGATTATCGACGCCGGGCCTCGCGCCCGGCGTTTTCGTTTGGTCAGGAGGTCGTGCGCTCGGCGCGCTTGACCTGCTGCCAGAGCGCCTCCAATTCCTCGAGCGAGGCCTGCCCTGGCTCGCGCCCCTGGCGTTCCAAAGCGGCCTCGATGCCGCCGAAGCGCCGCTCGAACTTGGCGTTGGCCGCGGTGAGGCAAGCCTCCGGATCGGCGTCGACATGGCGGGCGAGGTTGGCGATCACGAAAAGCAGGTCGCCGATCTCCTCCTTGATCGCAGCCTTGTCGCCACCGGCGAGCGCTTCGTCGATCTCGGCGGTCTCCTCGCGGATCTTGTCCAGCACCAGCC
Source organism: Allobosea sp. Tri-44 (assembly GCF_004123845.1). Classification (GTDB taxonomy): domain Bacteria; phylum Pseudomonadota; class Alphaproteobacteria; order Rhizobiales; family Beijerinckiaceae; genus Allobosea. The sequence continues at coordinate 828,020 of NZ_NBDP01000003.1, forward strand.
GGGCATCGTTCCAGTCGAAGCCGACGGTCGACGCCTTGGCCTGGAGCTTCCAGGCGCGGGTGAGCGAGGGCAGGGTGGTCGGCACGCCGGCGAGCACACCTTTGGCGTCAGCGGGCTCAGGAAGCCCGGCCTCAGCGCGCGCACGCGCCTTGTCCGCCTTTTCCTGTGCCTTGATTTGCCCCCAGAGCGCTTTCACCTCGGCCGGTGACAGGTCGCGGGCCTCGCCGAAGACGTGCGGGTGCCGGCGAATCAGCTTGGTGGTGATCGCCTCGACCACATCGGGGAAAGCGAAGGAGCCTTGCTCCTGCGCCATGCGGGCGTGGAACACGACCTGCAGCAGGAGGTCGCCGAGCTCGTCCTTGAGGTCGACGAGGTCGCCGCGGGCGATCGCGTCGGCAACTTCATAGGCTTCTTCGACGGTATAGGGCGCGATCGAGGCGAAATCCTGCTCAAGATCCCAAGGACAGCCCGTGCCCGGTGTCCGCAGGGCTGCCATGATCTCGATCAGGCCGGCAATGTCACGCGAAGGCTTCATCGCTGCAATTCTCTTCGGGTTGGGCTAGCCTCCTCCCATGATTCAAGTCACCCCGTCCATTGCGATCGACGAGAGCGAGATCGAGGAGAGCTTCGTGCGCGCCTCCGGCCCGGGCGGGCAGAACGTCAACAAGGTCTCGAGCGCGGTCGAGCTCAGATTCGATGTTCGCCGCTCGCAATCGCTTCCCAACGATGTGGCGATCCGCCTGATGAAGCTCGCCGGCAGCCGACTGACGCAGGACGGTGTCATCGTCATCTCGGCACAGGAGCATCGCAGCCAGAGCCGCAACCGCGAGGAGGCGCTGGCGCGGCTGATCGAGCTGATCCGGAAGGCCGAGGTGCGGCCGAAGGTGCGCAGGGTGACCAAGCCGACCAAGGCCTCGAAGGAGCGGCGCCTCGCCTCGAAGGAGCGGCGCTCCTCGGTCAAGTCGGGCCGAGGCAAGCCGAGCTTCGACTAGAGCCGGATGATTTCAGATGGAATCGCAAGGCGCTTCCATCTGAAATCTGAATCCGTCTCTCATCAAAGAGTTAGAGCAGGATCAATGCGAAAAACCGGTTCCCTCTTTTTCGCATCCTGCTCTAGCGTGACGTGGAGGCGGGACGGAGAGGCGGCGCCTAGAGAGCGACCGGCGCCGAGGCGGGTCGATACGGCTTATCTCAGGCGCGCCGCCCTCTACTATCTCGAACGCTATTCGGTGCCTGAGGCGCAATTGCGCCGCGTCCTGCAGCGCAAGATCGACCGAAGCTGCCGGCATCATGATCTCGATCCGCTGGAGTTTTCCGCAGCGGTGGACGAGATCGTCGCGTCCTGCGTTGCTTCCGGCCTGGTCGACGATCGCCGCTTCGCCGAGGCGAGGGCGCAGAGCCTGCGTCGCAAGGGGCGTTCGGCGCGCGCCGTTGCGGCAGGGCTTGCTGCCAAGGGCGTCGGGCGAGAGCTCGTCGCCGAGATGGTTGTCCCCGATGAGGACGCCGACCTGACGGCGGCGCGCATCGCCGCCCGGCGCAAGCGCCTGGGACCATGGAGCCGCGGCGACAGGGCTGCGCAACGCCAGAAAGACATCGCGACGCTAGCGCGCGCCGGCTTCAGCCTGACGATCGCCCGCACCGTGATCGACGGCGCGGGCGAGGGCGTGTGACCACCCGTTCGCTCAGTCGGGCTTGACGTTGGCCTCGGCCACAACCTTGCCCCAGCGCGCCACCTCCAACTTGACGAAGTCGCCGAAGGCCGGCCCGTAAAGGTTCGGGATCTCCGAGCCGTTCCTCTTCCAGGCCTCGCTTACCATCGGCACGGCCAGCGCCTTCTGCAGCTCGGCGGTCATCCTGGCGACGATCTCCGGCGGCGTGTTCTTCGGCGCCCACATCGCATACCAGGTCGAGACCTCGTAGCCCGGCACGCCGGCTTCGGCGGTGGTCGGCACGTCGGGGAAGGCGCTGGCGCGCTTGGGCGCGGCGACAGCGAGCGCGCGCAGCGTGCCGCTGGATATCTGTGCAGCAGAGGAGCCGAGACCGTCGAAGGCGAGATCGACCTGGCCGGCGACGAGGTCCTGCATCAGCGGACCAGCGCCGCGATAGGGCACGTGGGTCAGATTCACCTTCGTGGTGAGCTTGAAGAGCTCGCCGGCGAGGTGGTGCGTGGTGCCGTTGCCGGCCGAACCGTAGTTCAGCTTGTCAGGGTTCTTCTTGGCGTAGTCGATCAGCTCGGCCAGCGTCTTGGCCTGGACCTTGCCCGGGTGGACGACCACGACCTGCGGCGGCTGGGCGATCACCCCGATCGGGATGAAGTCGGTTTGGATGTTGTAGTCGAGCCTGGGATAGAGCGCCGGCGCGATGGCGTGGTGCGCGGCGCCGATGAAGAAGGTGTAGCCGTCGGGCGTCGCCTTGGAAGCGGCAGAGGCACCGACAGTACCGCCGGCGCCGCCGCGGTTGTCGATCAGGATGCGCTGGCCGAGCTGCTGTTCGAGCTGGGCGGCGAGGGGGCGGGCGAAGGCGTCGGTGCCGCCGCCGGCCGGGAACGGCACGATAAAGCTGACCGGCTTCTGCGGCCAGGATTGGGCCGTCGCCGGAGTCGCCGGGACAAGCTGAGCAAAGGTGGCGAGCGCAAGCGCGCCGAGCCAGCCGGACTTCAACATCGAACAGACCTCCCTTGAGATTTTCCCGGGCTCTTCAAGGCCCTTGCGATGGCGCTTCGTGCGATTGCCGAGCGTTTCGGAGATTAGCGCATCGCCATACCGAAATGGCAACCCGACGAAAGCAGGGTCTGCCAGGTCGGCAGTGTCGCCGGTGGCTCACTGCGACTGCGACCATGGATAGCGCTGAACCAGGGAGCTCAGGGCCCAATCGGACGATGCTGAGATCGCTGCGAGGAAGCAGGGAGGCTTCGCCGCAACTGGAGAGGTTGGTCAGTCAACCGGTTCCGAGGAGAGGCTCGATGCTCGCAATGTCGAGGCAAGCTTGATTCGCATAAGACATATTATGGAACTTAAATTGATGCACAGATATGGGCTTGGAGCCTCAACCGAACTCAGATGCTGATCGTCATGCCATCGAATGCCGGTTCAATGTTATCCGGCAAGCGCTTGGACAGGCTGGAGTAATCGAGATCGACGTGCAGGTTCGTCAGGATCGCGCGGCGCGGCTTCAGCTGCGCGATCGCCTCCAGCGACTGCTCCAAATTGAAGTGGCTCGGATGCGGCGCTTCGCGGAGCGCATCGAGGATCAGCACGTCGAGCCCGCTCATCGCCGCCACTGATTCCGGTGGGATCGCGCTGACATCCGGTGCATAGCCGAGCCCGCCGAAGCGGAAGCCGAGCGCATTATAGTTCGGGCCATGCTCAAGCCGGAACGGCAGCGTCTCGATCATACCGCCGGGGCCATCGATCGCCAGCGTCGCGCCGGCGGCCAGCGGTGCGAGATCGAGGATCGGCGGGTACAGGCTGCCGGGCGGCGTCTCGAACAGATAGGCGAAGCGCTCCCGCAGCGTTGCTCCGGTCACCGCGTCGGCATGGACCGGTATGCGCTTGCGCATGTGCAGAACGAGCGCGCGCAGATCGTCGATGCCGTGGGTGTGGTCGGCATGGTCGTGGCTGAACAGCGTCGCATCGAGCCGCGCGACGTTTGCGGACAGAAGCTGCTCGCGAAGGTCCGGCGTGGTGTCGATCAGAACGCTCGTCGTGCCGCTTGGCCCGCGGCGCTCTACCAGTAGCGAGCAGCGGCGGCGTCGGTTCTTCGAATTGTCCGGGTCACAGGCGCCCCAGCCGGAGCCCGGCCGCGGGACGCCGCCGGATGAGCCGCAGCCGAGGATGGTGACGGTCAGGCTCATGCGGTGCGGCCGGCCTCAGGCGACCTTCGCCACAGGCGCGGCGTGGTCCATCTTCCAGTAGCAGCGCCTGGCGTTCTCCGTGGTGATCCGTGCGATCTCGTCGAAAGACACGCCCTTGACGTCAGCGAGAACCTTCGCAGTTTCAACAACATAGGATGGTTCGTTACGCTTGCCGCGATAAGGGGTCGGGGCGAGATAGGGCGCATCGGTCTCGACCAGCAGGTGCTCCAGCGGGATGTCGCGGGCGATCGCGCGTAGCGCTTCGGACGTCTTGAAGGTCAGGATGCCCGAGAAGGAGATGTAGCAGCCGAGCTCGACGCCGGTGCGGGCCAGCATTTCGCCTGCGGTGAAGCAGTGCAGGATGGCAGGGAAGGCGCCCTTCCCCATTTCCTCGCGCAGGATCGCCGCCATGTCCTCGTCGGCTTCGCGCGAATGGATCACCAGCGGTAGCTGGGTCTGGCGCGCGGCCTCGATGTGCGTGCGCAAGCCCTGTTCCTGCGCCTCGCGCGGGCTCTTGTCGTAGTGATAGTCGAGCCCGGCCTCGCCGATGGCGACGCAGCGCGGATGGCGCGACAACTCCACCAGTTGCCCGGCGGTGACGTCGAGCTCCTCATGGGCCCCGTGCGGATGCGTGCCGACCGTGCACCAGACGGCAGGGAAACGCTCGGCCAGCGCCGTATAGGTCGCAAAGCGCGCGACACGGGTCGAGATCGTCACCATCCGGCCGACGCCGGCCGCTTCGGCGCGGCGGACATAGGCTCCGATATCCTCGGCGAAATCCGGGAAATCGAGATGGCAATGCGTATCGATCAGCATCAGGCCGCCTCGCCGCCTTCCGGCTCGACATAGCGCGGGAAGACCGCGCTAGGCGCCGGCAGGGCCGTGCCAGCGACAAGGCGGCCAGCCTCGCCGAGCGCCGCGAAATCGCGCGCTCCGCCGGGAACAGCCAGCAGGTCGAGCAGCTTCGCCATGGCCTGCGGCATCACCGGCTGGACCAGGATCGCGATCTGCCGGATCGTCTCGATCGTGACGTAGAGCACCGTATCGCGCCGGGCCGGGTCGCTCTTGGAGAGCTTCCACGGCTCGTTGTTGGCGAAATAGCGGTTGGCCTCGGCGACCACGGCCCAGATATCGGCGAGCACGACATGCAGGGCGAAATCCTGCATGGCGGCGCGCGTCTTCGCCAGGAGCCCGTCGGCCTGCGCCAGCATGGCAAGGTCGCCTTCCGCCAGCGCGCCGGCCGGCGGCACCCTGCCCTCGCAGTTCTTGGCGATCATCGACAGCGAGCGCTGTGCCAGATTGCCGAGATCATTGGCGAGGTCGGCATTGATGCGCCCGACGATCGCCTCATGGCTGTAGTTGCCGTCCTGGCCGAACGAGACCTCGCGCAGGAAGAAATAGCGCAGCTGGTCGACGCCATAGGCATCGGCGAGATCGAACGGGTCGACGACGTTGCCGACCGATTTCGACATCTTCTCGCCTTTGGAGAGCAGGAAGCCGTGACCGTAAACGCGCTTCGGCAGCGGCAGGCCGGCCGACATCAGCATCGCCGGCCAATAGATCGCGTGGAAGCGCACGATGTCCTTGCCGATGATATGGACATCTGCCGGCCAGAAGCGCCAGCGCGGGTCGTTTCCATCGGGGAAGCCGCAGCCGGTGACGTAGTTGTTGAGTGCGTCGACCCAGACATACATCACATGCTTCGGGTTACCGGGGACCGGCAGTCCCCAGTCGAAGGTGGTGCGGCTGATCGAGAAGTCCTGCAGGCCGCTCTTGGCGAAACTGACAACCTCGTTCCTGCGTGTGTCAGGACCGATGAACTCCGGATTGGCCTCGTAGTGCGCCAGCAACTTGTCCTGGTAGGCCGAGAGCCGGAAGAAATAGCTTTCCTCCTCGGTCCATTCGACCGGCGTGCCCTGCCCGCCGATGCGGATGCCATCGGCGTTGAGATGGGTCTCTTCCTCGCCGTAATAGGCCTCGTCGCGCACCGAGTACCAGCCGGCATAACGGTCGAGGTAGATGTCGCCATTGGCCTCCATCCGCCGCCAGAGCTCCTGGGTCGACGGGAGATGGTCGGCATCGACCGTGCGGATGAAGCGGTCATAGGCGCAGTTCAGCGCGTCGGCCATCGCCTTGAAGCGCGGCGCTGTCCGATCGACCAGCTCCTTCGGCGTCAGGCCTTCCTTGGCCGCGGCCTGGAAGATCTTCAGGCCGTGATCGTCGGTGCCGGTCTGGAAATAGACGTCGAAGCCGTCGAGCCGCTTGAAGCGGGCGATCGCGTCGGCCGCCACGACTTCATAGGCGTGACCGATATGCGGCGCGCCGTTCGGATAGGAGATCGCCGTCGAGATGTAGAAGGTGGGGGCCGAGGCCATAGCTGTCCGGTTTCGTATCGTTGTCAGGCCGCGCGCGAGCGGGAAACCGCCTCCGACAGATCGTGAAACAGCGACATGACGAGGGGGCGGCGATCGAGATTATAGGTTTCGACCTCGTTCGCGGCGCGTGCAAGTCTCTCCCACACCTCCGCAAGGGGCGCAAGCCGGGCCGGGCCGGCGGCGGCATGCGCATAAAGATGGGCGCCGAGCCAGCCCTGCACGGTCTCGATCATGACGGCGAAATCGGCCTCGCCCGCCCTGCCCGCGACATCCTCGCCAAGCGCCAGCAGCGCCGTAAGATCGATCGCGGGCAATGCGTCGAGCCGCGCCCTCACCGCCTCGACCAGCGCCAGCGTCTCGGGATCGACATAGGTCAGCGCCCGTTTGACCGAGCCTTCGGACAAGGATGCGGCCCGTTCGAGCGCCGAAGCGTCGTAGGGCAGGCGCATGCGCTCCAGTGCAATCCCGCCGGCTTTGGCGACGTCATCCTCGCCCAGCGGTTCGAAGGCGAGCAGCCGGCAGCGCGAGCGGATTGTCGGCAAGACGCGGCCGGGCGCATGGGCGACGATCAGGAAAAGGCAACGCGGCGGCGGTTCTTCCAGCAGCTTCAGCAGTGCATTGGCGCCCGGGCGGTCGAGGTCCTCGGCGGAATCGACGATGGCGACGCGCCAGCCGCCCTCGCCCGCGCTGGAGCCGAAGCGGTCGATGACCCGGCGCACCAGATCGACCGGGATGTTGCTGGTGAAGCTCTTGCCGTCCGGCTTGGCGATACGGCGCAGGAGGTGCAGATCCGGATGCGACTGCGCCGCGACCTTGCGGGTGGCACCGTTCTCCTCCGGCATGGCAAGGTCACGGGCAGCCTCCGCGCGACGCAGCGGGTCACCTTCGAGCATGAAGCGGGCGGCGCGGTAGGCGAAGCTCGCCTTGCCAATGCCTTCCGGGCCGCCGAGCAGCCAGCCATGGTGCATGCGGCCGGAGCGCAGCGCCGTCAGGAAAGCCTTTTCCTGGCGCTGATGGCCGATGAGCGCCAGCGTCTCGCGCGGATGCGGCGCGTTCGGCAGGCGGTCGGGGTCGTTGCTTGATTCGATCATGCCGGCGCAATCTGCGGCAAGGGCAGCCGGCTGGAAAGCGCCTCCCAGGCCTTCTCCGCCAGGATCTCCGGTGTGAGGCTGGCATCGAGTACGACGCAGCGCTGCGGTTCCGCCGCGGCGATGTCGAGAAAGCCCTGGCGTAGGCGGCGGTGAAACGCGATCGTTTCGCTCTCGAAACGGTCCGTGGCCTCGCCCGGCTTGCGGCGGCGGGCAGCGCGCGCCAGCCCGGTCTCGGGCGCGAGGTCGAGGATGAAGGTCAGCTCCGGCATCAGCCCGGCGATCGCGACCGCCTCCAGAGCCGCGAGCTTGTCTGCGGCGATCTCGCCAAGCGTGCCCTGGTAGACGCGCGTCGAATCGATGAAGCGGTCGCAGATCACCCAGGCGCCGCGCGCCAGCGCCGGCTTGATCCGGCTGTCGACATGGTCGATGCGGGCGGCCTGGAACATCAGCGCCTCGGCAAAAGCGCCATAGGGCTTGATCTTGCCGGCGAGCAGAGCCTCGCGAATGCGCTCCGCCTTGGACGAGCCACCGGGCTCGCGCGTCAACTCGACGGTGCGCCCCAGTGCCTCGAGCCGCGCCGCGAGCGCCTTGGCGAGGGTCGACTTGCCGGCCCCTTCCCCGCCCTCGAGCGTGATGAAATGCCCAGCGGGCCGCGCTTTCGCTTTCGCCACGCTCAGCTCCGCTTGAAGGCCTTGCGGACCCAGCCGGTCGCGGCCTCCATCAGCGCGTCGAGGGCACGCCGCTGCAGACTGCCGACCGCAACCGTCTCGGCGGCGTAAAGCGGAAGCTCGAGCGTCTTGATCTCGCCGCGTGTGACCAGCAGACGCGCAACCTCCGCCCCTTCCGCCACGGGCGCTTGCAAGGGCCCGCGATAGACGATGCGGGCGGCGAGACGCTCGCTGCTGCCGCGCGGCACAAGCAAATTGACCGGCCCCTTGGCCTTGAGTGCGACGCGGCCCTTCTCGCCGCCGAAGACGCTGGCCTCGCCGACCGTCTCGCCCTCGGCGAAGACCTGTTTCTGCTCGAAGGACCGGAAGCCCCATTCGAGCAGCTTGCGGGCCTCGCTGGCGCGATCACGCGCATTCTTCAGCCCGTTGACGACGACGATCAGCCGCTGGCCCTTCTGCACCGCCGAACCGACGAGGCCATAGCCGGTTTCGTCGATATTGCCGGTTTTCAGGCCGTCGGCGCCGATATCCATGGCGAGCAGCGGGTTACGGTTGCTCTGCTTGATCTTGTTCCAGGTGAAGTCGCGCTGGCCAAAGAGCCTGTAGAGCTCCGGATAGGTCTTGATGATGTGATCGGAGAGGAAGGCAAGCTCGCGCGCCGTCACCTTCTGCTGCGGATCGGCCATGCCACTGGCGTTGCGGAACTGCGACTTCGTCAGGCCGAGCGCATGGACGCGTTCGGTCATCACCCTGGCGAAGCTGGCCTCGTCGCCGGCGACAGCCTCAGCGAGCGCGATCGCGGCGTCGTTGCCGGACTGCACAATCAGGCCCTGCAGGATATCGCCGAGCTTCACCCGGCTGTTGACGATGGCGAACATGGTCGAGCCGCCGGAGATGCCGCCACCCTTGCGCCAGGCGTTCTCCGAGATCGAAATCTCGGTCTCCAGCGTCATCTTGCCGGCAGCGATCTCCTGGAAGGCGACCAGCGCGGTCGCGAGCTTCACCATGCTCGCCGGCACCATCAGCTCGTCGGCAGCCTTCTCGTAGAGCACGGCGCCGCTCGCGGAATCGAGCAGGAGTGCATAGGGCGCAGCCGACTGGAACGCCTGTGCGCGAACAAGGCCCGGCGCAAGCGCGAGTAACATGGCGAGCAGAGCGAGAATTCCGCGCAGAACCCGCGGAACATGAGCGCGCACCATCACTGATCGACCTTGCGTCATAGCGTGATCAGATGATGTGCGGTTCCGGGCGGTCAAGCCCGGGCTTGACTCAATTCCGCGCCAGCGGCTGCAGCGTCTGCGCCTTCATGCTGCTGAAGCTGGCGCGCGGCACCGGCAGCGGCGCGTTGACCGCGGCCGGACGCAGCACCGGGACCGGCTTGCCGGCATTTGCGATCGTGTCGAGATCGAACGGGCGAGAGGGCGGCAAGCGAACGCCGCTGACAGGAACGCCCACTGCTGATGATGTTGCGACGCTGGCAACGATCGGGCTCTGCGCCGCGATCGTGCGCGGCTGCTCGGGGGCATAGGCTTGTACGACCGGTTGGGCCATGACCGGAGCCGGCTCGGCCCGGGCAGGCGCGGGAGCCGGCCTTGCGGGTTCGTCGTCGAGATCCGGCCCAGAGGAACGGCCGAGATCGACCTGCTGCGCAGCGCTCGCGATCATGGTGCGGCTGCTCTGGCCCGGGATCGAGGCCGGCGAGCCGTCGGTGCGCAGCGAAGCGAGCAGCATCTGGTCGTCGGATCCGGCGAGCGAGGCCTGGCCGAGATACTCGATCTTGACGCGTGCCGTGCCAAGATGGCGGAAGGCGAGCGCATCGGCCGTCTTCTGCGAGACGTCCATGACGCGCCCGCCATGGAACGGGCCGCGATCGTTGACGCGCACGATGATCGAACGGCTGTTGGTGACGTTGGTGACGCGGGCATAGGCCGGCAGCGGCATGGTCGGGTGCGCCGCGCTGATGCTCATGCGGTCATAGACTTCGCCATTGGCGGTGCGGCGGCCGTGGAAAGCCTCGCCATACCAGGAAGCCGTCCCGACTGCGGTGAAGCCGACCGGCTTCTCATAGGGCGTGTAGCGCTTGCCGGCGACGGTGTAGCTGCGGCCGATCAGCTCGCGGCCGCCACCTTTCGGCACCGGCTGCCCTTCTTCGACCACACGCGCACTGGCGGGACCGTATTTCGAGGACGGGAAGGCGCCGATCTCTTTCGACTTGCCGCGGCGGGCGACCTGATCGTTGGCACAGTTCGCCAGGAACAAGCCTGCCAGCACGACACAGCCGAGGCGGGTCGCCGTGGAGAAGGATGAAGAGGCGCGCGGGGCGTCGTCGCAATTGGCCGCAGGGGGAATCACCGCCGGTGCCGAAGTGCTCGCGCCTCGCATCATGCCGCATTCCCGTTCGTCGCGCCGAAAACGCTACGCCGCCCCAGCCACCAGCGTGGCAAGGTCGCAGTTTTCGACCAGTTCCATTAAGGGATCGTTAAGCGGCGGAAGCGCGTACGCGCCACCGTCAACGGAAGCCCAGCCCGGCCTTTGGGCGGGCATAAAGGTGTCGGAAATGCGGCAACTGTCAATCCGCCACCTTCCCGGCGCCATTTTTCAGGGGAGCGTGACAGCTGCGCCACGCTTGGGTCCGCGCCTCGACATGGCCTGCGATCAAGGGCGCTGAATTTTCTCAAGCTGTTGAAAGTGTGTTTGTTTTTATAAGATCTGGAGGAGATTTGTCGCAATCAATCAGCGGGCCGCTTGCAAAAATCCGTGGGTGGCGGCAATGACAGGCCACCGGAAGGGTGGCCGAGTGGTTTAAGGCAGCGGTCTTGAAAACCGCCGTGGGTGCAAGCCCACCGTGGGTTCGAATCCCACCCCTTCCGCCATCACACTGCTAAGTCGTTGAGATCATTCTAAGTACATGGCGTCTCAGGGAAAAAATCCCTTAACTGCTACACCGGGGGCGGAGACGAGATGCCTGAGCGCAGATGGGGATCCAGCGGCGAGACCCCGCAATCATAGAGCGTCGCCTCGACGAACTGTCCTCTCCCACTCAATGCTCGTTCGTGCAGCGCCATGAGAATGCCGATCACGGCGTTGAGCCCCGTCACCATGTCGACGACAGGGAGTCCGACCCGCAGTGGCGCCCCGCCGAGCTCGCCGTTGACGCTCATATTCGGTCGGCGCCAATACGCTAGGTCACGTTCGCCAGTTCGGCCTGAAGGAAGGTCAAGAAGGCGGGGTCGTCCGCATAGGCGACGTTGACCCGCATGCCGGCGGCTTTTTCGTCGCCTTCGGGCTGGTGCCTTTCGGGCAGGAAAACCGTGCCGGGCGCGATGAAGATGCCTTGCTCGGAAGCGCGGCGCGCCAGCGCGAGGTCGTCGAGGCCAGGCGGCAATCCGACCCAGAGATAGTAGCCGCCGCCCTGGCGCGCGAAGATCGGCAGGCCGAGGCGCTCCAGACCGCCGAAGGCGATACGGGTCGCCTTGCCGATCCGTTCCTTCAGGCGCTTGAGGTGGTGGCGGTACTGGCCGCTGGCGATCAGGTCGCTGACCAGCCGCTCCAGATAGCCGGAGGAATTGACCACGGTCAGCATCTTCATGTCGCCGAGCGAGCGGGCGAGTGCCGGGCTCGCGGCGATGTAGCCGATGCGCAGGCTCGCCGAGAGCGTCTTCGAGAAGGTGCCGAGATAGATCACCCGCTCGAGCTGATCGAGTGCCGCAAGACGCGGTGCGCTCGCCGGCATCACGTCGGCGAAAGGATCGTCCTCGACGATGGTGAGATCGTGCTGGGCGGCGATCTGCAACAGGCGATGGGCGATCGGCAGCGCGATCGAGCCGCCGGTCGGGTTATGCGCCAGCGACTGGGTGAAGAAGACTTTCGGCCGGTGGCGCGCAATCTGAGCTGCGAGATCGTCGAGATCTGGTCCGTCCGGCAGGCGCTTGACGCCGGCGATCTCAATACGGGCGAGCTTCAGCTTGCCGAAGAGCGGGTAATAGCCGGGGCTGTCGACCAGGACCGTGTCGCCGGGCTGCAGCAGCTGGCGGATGATCAGGTCGAGGGCGTGGTTGGCGCCGAAGGTCAGCAGGATCTGCGCCGGCGAGACCTGGATCGAGCGCTCGGCCAGCATCAGCCCGATCTGGGCGCGCAAGGGCGCATAACCGACCGGATCGCCATAGCCGTGCTCGACCGGCAGGTCGCCCTTGCCGGTGCGCAGGCGCAAATGCCGCCCGAGCTCGGAATCCTCCATCCAGGAGCGCGGCGGGCGACCATCGCCGACGCGCACGGGATGGACCTGGCAGAGCTGCTCGCGCAGCAGCGAGACGATGTCGATCGCCTCGCTCATATGCGGCGGCGGCGCCTCGCTCGGTCGCTGTCCGGGCGCGCGGACATAGAAGCCGGCGCCGCGGCGGGCTTCGAGAAGGCCGCCGGCGACCAGCCGGTCATAGATCTCGACCATGGTGTTCTTGGAGACGCCGTATTCGCCGGCCGCCAGCCGCAGCGAAGCCATGCGCCGGCCGGGCTGGAGCAGCCCCTCGTCGATCATCCGGCTGATCCGGGCGACGATCGCACCGGTCCGGTTGCTGTCGACCTGCTCGTCCATCGGGCCTCGCATTGTACCAGTCAACGAACTGGTACAGAGAATGGGGCATCGCAGAAATTGTGCCTTGCCGCTCTCCAGCGATTGTCCGAGCTTGTCAACCGAAGAAGCGCCGGTGCCCATCGCGCAGCGCATCAAAAACCCCGACTGGGGAGGAAACGACATGACGACGGCCGAGGCGCAGAGCGCCGCCGGGCGCGAGATAAACTCGCGCATCGAGAACTACCGGAATCTGAGCTGTGCCGAGCGGCTGTCCCAAGCCGTCGCGGCGGCCGGGCTTTCCGATGCCGACCGCGCCTTGGTGGCGCAGCCGGGCGCGCTGCCGCTCGCCCTCGCCAACGGCATGATCGAGAATGTCGTCGGCACGTTCGAATTGCCGCTCGGCATCGCCACCAACTTCACGGTCAACGGCAAGGACTACCTGATCCCGATGGCGGTCGAGGAGCCGTCCGTCGTCGCCGCGGCCTCCTATATGGCCCGGATCGCGCGCGGCTCCGGCGGCTTCCGCACGTCGAGCGACCGGCCGATCATGCGGGCGCAGGTCCAGTTGCTCGGCGTCGGCGATCCCGAAGGGGCACGCCACAAGCTGCTGGCGGCGCAGGCCGAAATCGTCGCAGCCGCCAACGCCAAGGACAAGGTGCTGATCTCGCTCGGTGGCGGCTGCCAGGGCATCGAGGTCCATGTCTTCCCGCAGACGCCGCGCGGGCCGATCGTGGTGATGCACCTGCTCGTCGACGTGCGCGACGCGATGGGCGCCAATACCGTCAACACCATGGCCGAGACGGTGGCGCCGATCGTCGAGCGCATCACCGGCGGCACGGTGCGCCTGCGCATCCTCTCCAACCTCGCCGATCTCCGGTTGGCGCGGGCAAGCGTCACCATCCCCGAGGCCGCACTGGCGACCAAGGAATTCTCCGGCCGGCGCATGATCGACGGCATGCTCGACGCCTATACCTTCGCCGCGATCGACCCCTATCGCGCCACCACCCACAACAAGGGCATCATGAACGGCATCGATCCGGTCGTGGTCGCGACCGGCAATGACTGGCGCGCCATCGAGGCCGGCGCCCATGCCTATGCCGCGCGCAGTGGTCGCTACACCTCGCTGACGACCTGGGAAGAGGATCGCGACGGCAATCTCGTCGGCTCGATCGAGCTGCCGATGGCGCTCGGCTTGGTCGGCGGCGCCACCAAGACGCATCCGCTGGCGCAATGGGCGCTGCGCCTGCTCGGCGTTACCAGCGCGCAGGAGCTGGCCGAGGTCACCGTCGCGGTCGGGCTCGCCCAGAACATGGCGGCGCTCCGGGCGCTGGCGACCGAGGGCATCCAGCGCGGCCACATGGCGCTGCACGCCCGCAACATCGCCATCGTCGCCGGTGCCGAGGGCGCCGAGGTCGAGGCGATCGCCGCCGAGCTCGCCCGCACTCACGATGTCCGCGTCGACCGGGCGCGCGAACTGCTGGCGGAGCGGCGCAAAGGCTGACCCTGCACCCTTTTTCAACTCTCACCACAGAACCGCAGCAAGCGGACGACAACCGGAGGAACGTTCATGGACAATCGCATCACCCGCCGCACGCTCAGTGCCCTGCTGGTCTCGACCGGTATGGCGCTGTCGCTGCCGGCCTTCGCGCAGAACGAGATCAAGATCGGCTACAATGCCGACCAGTCGGCCTCCGGCGCGGCCGAGCTCGGCCTGTCCGGCCTCTACGGCTTCCAGGCGGCGATCGAGGATCTGAATGCGCAGGGCGGCGTTCTCGGTCGCAAGCTCGTCGGCGTCGTCCGCGACGATGCCGGCGCCCCGCCGAAGTCGATTCAGAACATGAACGAGCTGATCGACAACGAAAAGGTCGCGGCCGTAGTCGGCCCGACCAACTCAGGCAATGCGCTCGCCTGGCTGCATATCCCGCAGCAGAAGAAGGTGCCGGTGATCTCGCATGTCGCGACCGCGACCGACATCACCGCCCGCTACGCCAAGGAACCGCAAAACTACATCTTCCGCGTCTCGATGGTTGATCGCGAGCAACTCGCTCTGCTCGCCGCCTATGCGGTCAAGGCCTCGAAGACCAAGAATGTCGCGATCATCGCCGACACCACGGGCTACGGCCAGGCCGCGACCAAGGACCTGCAGGAGATCCTGGCCCTGCACGGCATCAAGCCGGTCGGCATCGAGAAGTTCGGGCCGAAGGACACCGACATGACCTCGCAGCTCGCCAAGCTGAAGGCGGCCAGCGCCGATATGATCATCACCGGCTCGCTGGCGGACGCGACGGCGCAGGTGCTGAAGAGCATGGAGAAGATGGACTATTACCCCGGCCTGCTCTCGACCTGGGGCTCGATCAACACGCCGCTGGTCAACATCGCCGGCCCCAAGCTCGCGGAGAAGACGATCTTCGCGGCGTCGACCACCGAGGATGCCAGCGACCGGGCCGCGGCGCTGCACAAGCGCCTCGTCGCCAAGCACCCGAACATGCCGGCCTTCGTCTCGGCCGCTCAGGGCTATGACGCGGTGATGCTGATCGCCGCCGCGATCAAGCAGGCCGACGGTACGGACGGCCCGAAGCTGCAGGCTGCGCTCGAGAACCTCGGCGCGGTGCAGGGCATCATCAAGACGTACGAGAAGCCCTTCAGCAAGGAGCAGCACGAGGCGCTCGGCGTCGCCGACTTTCACCTCGCGCAGTGGAAGGACGGCCGCGTGGTCAAGCTCGACGATCCGGTGGTCAAGGGCCTGACGGCGGCTGATCTGAAGCGCTGATTGATTGCTGATCGGTTTGGCGCAGGAAACACTGCGTCATCCCGGACAAGTCGCGAAGCGGCGCTGATCCGGGATCCATCGGAGGGCACCGCGCTCTACGATGGATCCCGGCGCTCCGCTTCGCTACGGCCGGGATGACGGCGCGGTTCGGCAGGTAACCCAACCCGCCCGACAGAGCGGAGAGACGATGACGGCATTCCTTCAGGCTCTGGCCAGCGGTCTGGCGCTGGGCGCGATCTACGGGCTGATCGCGCTCGGCTTCAACATCACCTACGCCACGACCAAGACCTTCAATTTCGGCCAGGGCGCGTTCCTCGTGCCGGGCAGCCTGGTCGGCGTCTCGCTGCTGCTGTTGGCCGCCGGCAAGCCGCATTTCGGCAACCTCAGCCAGGCCGAGATGACCATGACGGCTTATGTGCTGGCGACGGTCGCCAGCGTCGTCGTGGTCGGCGCCATCGGCATCGTGCTCTACTACTGCGCGATCAAGCCTTTCGTCGGCGCGGGCGGGCTGAACTGGGTGCTGAGCACGATCGGCTTCGGCATCATCATGCAGAACACCGCGCTGGCGATCTGGGGCCCGGCCTCGATCGCGGTGCCCTCGCCACTCGGCAGCGAGGTCTGGCGCATCGCCGGCGCCGGTATCCGCCCGCAGGAGGTGCTGATTGCGGTCGTCGCGGTCGCGGTCATGGCCCTGCTCGACATCGTCCTGCGCAAGACGCGCTTCGGCAAGGCGCTGCGGGCCGTCGCCTTCAACCCGCAGGCGGCGGCGATCGTCGGCATCAATGTCGAGTCGATCGTGATCGCCGCTTTCGTCATCTCCTCTGCTCTGGCGGGGCTCGCCGGCATCCTGATCGCGCCGATCACCACGGCCTCGGTCTTCATCGGGCTCGGCGTCGCGCTGAAGGCCTTCTCGGCCGCGATCGTCGGCGGCTTGACCAGCCCGCGTGGCTGCATGCTCGGCGGCTTCCTGCTCGGCGTGGTCGAGGCGCTTGTCGGCTTGTGGCGCGCCGAGATGCGCGAGATCACCATCTTCCTGCTGATCATCATCGTGCTGGTCGTTCGGCCGAGCGGGCTGATGGGCGCGCGCAGCGTGGAGAAGATCTGATGCCGGCGCTCGCCCACGCCATCGGAGTGGCGGTGCTGGTCGCCGCGCTCGCGCTCGTGCCCTATCTCGGCTTCAACGATTTCTACCTGCAGATCCTGTTCACGATCGGGGTGAACTATCTCGCCGCCGCCGGCTTGAACGTGCTCGTCGGCTATGCCGGTCAGAAATCGCTGGGGCATGCCGGGCTCTTCGCCGTCGGCGCCTATATGGCGGCGATCGCCAACATCGAATGGGGACTGAGCCCCTGGATCTCGCTGCTGCTGGCCTGCGGTTTCGGCGCGATCTTCGGCCTGGTCATCGCGATACCCTCGGTGCGCGTCTCGGGGCCGAGTCTCGCCATGGTGACGATCGGCTTTGGCATCGTCGTTGAGAAGATCGCCACGGAATGGACCGATATCTTCAAGGGTCAGGCCGGCTTCTACGGCATCAGCGCGCCCTCGATCGCCGGCACGAGCTTCACCAACCTGCACTGGGTCTGGTTCGTCGGCGCGCTCTGTATCGCGACGCATCTGACACTGCGCTCGCTGCTCGCCGGCCGCTACGGCCGGGCTTTCCTCGCGGTGCAGATGGCCGAGCCGGCGGCGCAATCGGTCGGCATCTCCGTGGTGCGGGCCAAGACGCTGGCCTTCGTCATCTCGGCGGTGACCTGCGCGCTCGCCGGCGCCGTCGTCGCGCAGCAGAACCAGTACTTCAACTCCGACTTCATCACCTTCAACCTGTCGATCTTCCTGCTGGTCGTGGTGATCTTCGGCGGCTCGGGTTCGCTCTACGGGCCGCTCTTCGGCGCGGTGATCCTGACCCTGCTCGATGCCTGGCTGGCGCGCTGGCCGGCTCTGCAGCACTTCAGCTATGGCGCGCTGCTGCTGTTCTCGCTCTACCTGATGCCGAATGGTATCGCCGGTGCGGTGTCCAGCCTCGCAACGCGGTGGCGGCGGAGCGCCCCTGCCCTGCCGGATGTCGTCGGCCACAGTGTCCTGTCAGCTGCCTCGGCCGCGCCGGCGGGCGGCGAAATCCTGCTCGTGAAGGACCTCTACAAGGCCTATGGCGGCATCGTGCCGGTCCGCAACGTCTCCTTCGCGATCGGCGCCGGCAAGGTCCATGCGCTGATCGGCCCGAATGGCGCCGGCAAGACCACGCTGCTCAACCTGCTCTCCGGCCATGTCGCGCCCGATGGCGGTTCGATCCGCTTCGAAGGACGGGAGACCGTCGGCCTGCCCGCCCATCGCGTCGCCGGGCTCGGCATCGCCCGGACCTTCCAGAACCTGAAGCTGTTCGGCGAACTCTCGGCGCTCGACAATGTTCTGCTCGGCGCGCACCGGCATGTTGAGACCGGCTTTGCCGCCTCGCTGCTCGGCCTGCCGTCGAGCAGGTGCGCCGAAGCCACGGCCCGAGCCGATGCGCTGGCGCTGCTGCGCGATCTCGGCCTCGGCGAGCGCGCCCATGAGCCGGCAAAGAGCCTGCCCTACGGCTTGCAACGGCGGCTCGAGATCGCCCGCGCCCTCGCCTCGCAGCCAAAGCTCCTGCTGCTCGACGAGCCGGCGGCCGGCCTCAACCCGCAGGAGACGCACGAACTCGGCGAGCTCATCCAGCGCATCCAGTTGGCCGGCGTCACCGTGTTGTTGATCGAGCATCACATGGACCTGGTCATGGGCATCTCCCAGCATGTGCTGGTGCTCGACTATGGCGCGCTGATCGCCGAGGGGCGGCCGGAGGCGATCCGCCGCGATCCCAAGGTGGTTGCTGCCTATCTCGGCGCCGATGAGGACGAGGCCGCATGACCATGCTCGCGATTGAGGGGCTGAAGGTCCGCTATGGCGCGGTCGAGGCGCTGAAGGGCATCTCGCTGCGGGTCGGCCAAGGTGAGGTCGTCACGCTGATTGGTGGCAATGGCGCCGGCAAGTCGACACTGATGCGGGCGATCGGGGGGCTGGCGAAAGTCGCCGGCGGCTCGATCCGCTTCGAAGGCCGCGACACCACCGGCATCAAGGGCCATGAGTGCGTCCGGCTTGGCATCGGCCACTCGCCGGAAGGGCGCATGGTCTTCGGCGACCAGAGCGTGCGCGACAATCTCGTGCTCGGCGCTTATGCCCGCCGCGACGAGGATGGCATCGCCGCCGATATCGAGCGCTATTTCAGCGTCTTCCCGCGCCTCGCCGAACGTCAGGACCAGCTCGCCGGGACGCTCTCGGGCGGCGAGCAGCAGATGCTGGCGATCGCTCGCGCCTTGATGGCGCGGCCCAAGCTCCTGCTGCTCGACGAGCCTTCGCTCGGCCTGGCGCCGCTGATCGTGCGCGAGGTCTTCGCCGTGATCCGCCGGCTGCGCGAGGAGGGCATGACGATCCTGCTGGTCGAGCAGATGGCCAATCAGGCGCTCGCCGTTGCCGACCGCGCCTATGTCATCGAGACCGGCACGATCACGCTCGAGGGCACCGGCGCTGAGCTGCTGCGCGACGAGCGCGTACGCTCGGCCTATCTCGGCGCCTGACGATGGCCGCAGAGCGCGTAACCATCGTCGAGGTTGGCCCGCGCGACGGGCTGCAGAACGAGAAGGGCGAGGTCGCGACGCAGGACAAGCTCGCTTTGATCGCCGAGCTCGCCGATGCCGGCCTGGCACGGATCGAGGCGACCGCCTTCGTCTCGCCGCGCTGGGTGCCTCAGATGGCTGACCACGAGGCGGTGATGCGCGGCGTTCCTCATCGACCGAGCGTGACCTTTTCGGCGCTGGTCCCCAATGAGAAGGGCGCGGAGGCTGCGCTGGCCGCCGGTGCGCAGGCGCTGGCCGTGTTCACGGCCGCTTCCGAGAGCTTCTGCCGGAAGAACACCAATTGCTCGATCGCCGAGAGCATCGGGCGCTTCCGGCCGGTGATGGCGCTGGCGGTACGTGCCGGCGTGCCGGTGCGGGGCTATGTCTCCTGCGCGCTCGACTGCCCCTATGAAGGAGAGATCGCGCCCGAGGCGGTGGCCGCAGTCTCGGCCGAGCTGCTCGAACTCGGCTGCAGCGAGATCGCACTCTCCGATACACTCGGCCGCGGCACGCCGGAACGGACGGCCGCCATGGTCGAGGCGGCGTTGCGGCGGGCGCCGGCCGCGATGCTGGCCGGGCACTTCCACGACACTTCCGGCCGCGCCATCGCCAATGTCGCGGCGGCGTGGGAGCTGGGACTGCGCGTCTTTGACGGTTCGGTCGGAGGTCTTGGCGGCTGCCCCTATGCCCCCGGTGCCGCCGGCAATCTCGCGACCGAACGGCTCGTCGCACATTTCGCAGCCAAGGGGATCGAGACCGGGGTCGACCTCGCCCGCCTGAGCGCGATAGCCGAACGGGTTATCGCCCGCTTTCGGCCGGCCGGCGATGCGCTGAGATAACGAGCTCTGCCCGGCATGACAGATGCCGCAGCGATGGCATCGACGCAGCGCGAGACGCCCGGTATTGATGCTCCACCACAGCGGCGTTGAGCGGAGTCGACCGATCGTCTCCGTTCGGGCAGAACAAGTGACGGATGAGCCCGCCCAAGCTGGCTCGAGCGACGAGGGACGGATGACGCAGAAGGTTTATGACAGCCCGGCGGCGGCCCTGGACGGGTTGCTGTTCGACGGGATGACGATCATGTCGGGCGGCTTTGGCCTGTCGGGCAATCCCGAGAGCCTGATTCCGGAGGTCCGCGCTTCGGGCGTGAAGAACCTGACGGTGATCTCCAACAATGCCGGCGCCGATGGCTTTGGCCTGTGGATGCTGCTGGAGACGCGCCAGGTCAAGAAGATGATCGCCTCCTACGTGGGCGAGAACAAGCTGTTCGAGCAGCAATACCTTTCCGGCGAGCTCGAGCTCGAGCTCAATCCGCAGGGCACGCTGGCCGAGCGCATCCGCGCCGGCGGCGCTGGCATCGCGGCCTTCTACACCAAGACCGGCGTCGGCACGGTGGTCGCCGAGGGCAAGCCGGTCGAGGAATTCGAGGGGCAGCTCTATGTCCGCGAGACCTGGCTCAGGGCCGATGTCGCCATCGTCAAGGCCTGGAAGGCCGACACCGCCGGCAACCTCGTCTATCGGCGCACCGCTCGCAATTTCAACCCGAACATGGCGACCGCCGGCAAGGTGACTGTCGCCGAGGTCGAGGAGATCGTGCCCGTCGGCTCGCTCGATCCCGAAGCGATCCACACCCCCGGCATCTATGTCGACCGCATCATCAAGAGCACGATCAACGAGAAGAAGATCGAGAAGCTCACCGAGCGCAAGAGGGAGGCAGCGTGATGGCCTGGACCCGTGAAGAGGTGGCCGCCCGCGCCGCCAAGGAGCTGCAGGACGGATTCTACGTCAATCTCGGCATCGGCATTCCGACGCTGGTGGCGAACTACATTCCCGATGGCGTCGACGTGACTCTGCAGTCGGAGAACGGCCTGCTCGGCATCGGCCCCTTCCCCTATGAGGGCGAGGCCGATCCTGACCTGATCAATGCCGGCAAGCAGACGATCACCTCGCTGCCGAGCTCCAGCTACTTCTCCTCGGCCGACAGTTTCGCGATGATCCGCGGTGGCCATATCGACCTGACCATCCTCGGCGCCATGGAAGTGGCCGAGAATGGCGACATCGCCAACTGGACCATCCCCGGCAAGATGGTGAAGGGCATGGGCGGCGCGATGGACCTCGTCGCCGGCGTCAAGAAGATCATCGTGGTGATGGATCACGCCAACAAGGCCGGTGAATCCAAGGTGCTGGAGCGCTGCACTCTGCCGCTGACCGGGGCGGGCGTGGTCGACCTGATCATCACCGATCTCTGCGTGCTGGCCTGCGACAAGGTGAAGGGCGGCCTGACCCTGCTCGAGCTCGCCCCCGGCGTCACGCTCGACGAGGTCAAGGCGAAGACCGCCGCGTCCTTCGCGATCGCTCCGGCGCTCGCCAAGGCCGCTTGAGAACAGCGAGGGCAGCGCCGATTCACGGCCCTGCCCTCGCCAGCGCTTCTCAGTGCATGCCGCCCCAGAGCAGCGGCTGCAGCGACAGCACCAGCAGCGCCGCCATGGTGATGTTGAAGATGCGCACATAGCGCGCATCGGTCAGCCAGCGGCGCAGTGTCGTCCCGAAGGCGGCCCAGAGCGCGACGGTCGGCGCATTGACCACGGCAAAGAGGGTCGCGACGACCACGACCGTCCCCAGCCCGCCATTCGCCGGCGTGTAGGTCGCGATCGCGCCGATCGCCATGATCCAGGCTTTCGGATTGACCCATTGAAAGGCAGCCGCCTGCCAGAAGCTCATCGGCCTGCTGGCAGTGGTATTCTCGTCCATGGCGCTGGCGGTCGCGATCTTCCAGGCGAGCCACAACAGATAGGCCGCACCGATCCAGCGCAGCGCCTCGTAGAGCCATGGCGCGGCGATGAACAGGCGGCCGATGCCGAAGCCGACGGCGAGCACCATCACCGCAAAGCCGGAGCTGATCCCAAGGACATGCGGGATGGTCCGGCTGAAACCATGATTTACGCCCGACGCCAGCACCATCGTGTTGTTCGGTCCCGGCGTGACCGAGGTCACGAAGGCGTAGGTCAGGAAGGCCAGCATCAGGTCGAGGGTCATGGCAGCACGGGGTGATTGCGATTGCCGCGACCCTATCGACGTGACACTTTGTAAGAAACTATAATAGTGTCATGTGACGCTTTTAGGCTTCATGCATGCGCCTCGCCTCCCCCTGGTCTCCGCGCCTCTCCGACGAGCCTGGCCTCACGCATGAGCGCCTCGTTACCGCCTTGGAGGAGGATCTCGCCGCTGGCCGTCTTCCGGTCGGTGCGCGGATGCCGGCCCATCGTGATCTCGCCTATCGGCTGGGCATCGGGCTCGGTACGGTCACCAAGGCTTATTCGCTGCTCGAAAAGCGCGGGCTCGTGCGCAGCGTGCGCGGGCGCGGGATGTTCGTCGCCGGCAAGGAGCCGAACCCAGGCGAGATCATCGATCTCTCGGTCAATACGCCGCCGCAGATGCTCGGTGACGGCATTCTATCGGCGACGCTTGCCGCACTCGCCAGGCAGATGGATGCCGACAGCTTCGGGCGATACCGGCCGCCAGCGGGGAGTATCGAGTACCGCGAGGCGATAGCGCACTGGCTGGCGGAGCACCGTCTGACGATCGCAGCCGATCGCCTCCTCCTCACCAATGGAGCGCAGCATGCCCTGGCCATTGCCCTCGCCGCGGCTGCAGGAGTCGGCGGAACGGTGTTCACCGAGGCACTCACCTATCCAGGCGCCATCCTCGCCGCACGCCAGAACCTGCAGGCGCTCAAGGCCGTGGCTCTCGACGACGAAGGGCTACGGCCGGACGCCCTCGCCGCGGCCTTCTCGGCGCATTCGGGCGAACGCCGCGTGGTTTACCTCACTCCGACCCTGCATAATCCGACCGGCGCCACCATGGGGCTGGCGCGACGACAGGACATCGTCGCCGTCTGCCGCACCCACGATGCCGTCATCATCGAGGACGACGTCTATTCCCTGTTCACACCCTCTGGGCTGCCTGCTCTCGCCGAACTCGCACCAGAGCGGACCTTCTACATTGCCGGCTTCTCCAAGATCCTGAGCCCGGGGCTGCGGATCGGCGCCCTCGCCGTCCCGCCCGCCGCAATGCAGACGGCACAGGGCTTTCTGCAGGCGACGTCGTCGATGGCTTCGCCGCTGATGTGCGCCATCATGGAGCGCTGGATCAGGGACGGCACCGCGCGTGCCGTCGGCGAAGCAATCCGTCGCGAGGCGACGGAGCGCGCGGCCATGGCGCAGGCGGTTCTAGGGAGCAGAGTCCAGCCTGCGTCCGGCGCCGGGTTCCATCTCTGGCTGCCGATGTCGCTAGCCGACGCGGCGAGCCTCGCCCAGGGCGCTGCGGCGCGAGGCGTGATGGTCACTCCGCCGGCGGCCGTCATGGTCGACGAGAATGATCGCGCGGCCGGCGTGCGGCTGTGCATCGGCGCTCCCTCGCTGGAGGATCTCATGCGGGCGCTGCAGACGATCCGGCTTCTGCTGGATGGAAGCGCGGAGGATCGACTCGCTCCTCCTTGATCTCGGTCGATGCGCATAGAGGGCATCGATTCCCCGAAGGAGCCGGGCGTTGCCTCCGATGGGCTCACGCAACAGCCACATTGCCGTGACAGATTGAGCCGGAGGCGCGGAGCGCTGCCTGGCGTTCCGTCGTTTCCTCGCCGACTGCAACGGAACCAGGAGGACGAGATGAGCCATCTCGGCAAGGCCGAGCGCGAGATTCGCAAGATCGCCTACGCGCTCTGGATGGAGCAAGGGCAGCCGGAAGGCCGCGATCACCAGCATTGGGAAGCGGCTAAAGAGATCTGGAACTTCCGCAACCGCACGACGGAGGTCGTCGATACGGGCGCTGAAGACGAGCTCAAGGTCGAGCGTGCCCGCCGGCGCGAGCAGGAATTGCTGTCCTGACATACGTCTTGCAGGGCTGTGGCTCGCCGCAGCCCTGCCATTCCCTGCCGGCATGATCGCAACTGGAGACAAGCCGCTGCGCGCTTCCCACATTGTGGTTGAGGCGACGGCATGCCTTGTGGCCGGCGCCCGCGGGGAACGGTCATGACGCAGCCTATCGAAACCGATCAGCTTCAAGTGCTCGAACGGCCGGAGACCGGGCGGTTCGAGCTCGACTTTCCGGGCGGACAGGCCTTCGCCATCTATCGCAGCGATGGCGACAGGATTATCGTGACGCATACCGAGGTGCCGCCGGCCTTCAATGGACGTGGGCTTGGCTCGCAGCTGGCGGAGGGCATCTTCCGGATCGCACGCGCCAGCGGGCGGCGTGTCGTACCACGCTGCTCCTTCGTCGCGGACTGGGCGCGGCGCCACCCCGACTACGGCGATGTGCTGGCCTGATGCCTTTCCCCCGCTGATCGGACGAGCTTGCCTCGCGCCCGATGATCGCGTTTGAAAGGCTCCGTCACGCAACGGGGCGCACTATGCCGGACGATCTCGTCATCACCGACTTCCCGCTGCGGGCACAGGACAAGCTCCGCTACGGCGACACCGATCGCCAGGGACACATCAACAACGCCGTGTTCTCGACCCTGCTGGAAACCGGCAGGGTCGAGCTGATCTACGATCCGGACCATCCTTTGGCGGAGCCCGGAACGGCTTTCGTCATCGCCCGGCTGGAGGTGGATTTCCGGGCAGAACTGCTCTGGCCCGGCGAGGTCGAGAGCGGGATGCGCGTCGCTTCGGTCGGCCGCAGCTCCGTCCGGCTCGAGCAGGCGATCTTTCAGGCCGGGCGCTGTGCTGCGAGTGCGATCACGGTCATAGTCCAGGTGGACGAGGCGACGCGCAAGTCGCGGCCGTTCTCCGACGCGGTGCGAGAACGGCTGCTCGCTTTGATGCCCCCGAATGCTGGATAGAGACTGCAGCCCCGCGAGCCTTTGGGGTTCAGGACGCCGCCTGACCTAACTTATGGTTGCATGCCCCGACGTCGTCGATGAAAGTAGTCGGTGGGGGCTCGCCAAGTGGCCCGATTCTGTCGTCGGAGCCGTCGCGGGCCATGCATCAAGCTGTCGCCAACCCGGTGCCGCCGGCTGACCAGGTCTCGTTTTCGGGCGACCGCCCGGTTTTCCGCAAACTGGTGACGCGCGGCGCCCTGCTGGAGCTCGTCACTTTCGGCTTCTACCGCTTCTGGCTGGCGACCGATATCCGCCGCCATCTCTGGTCGCATACCTCGGTCGGCGGCGATCCGGCCGAATATACCGGACGGGCAAAAGAGTTGCTGATCGGCTTCCTGATCGCCATGGCGATCCTGGTGCCGGTCTATCTGGTCTACTTCCTGATCGGCCTCGAAGCCGAGATGATGCAGGCCTTCGCCAGCATCCCTCTCGTCGCGTTCTTCTATCTGTTCACCGAGTTCGCGCGCTATCGGGCGCGCCGGTACCGCCTGACCCGCACGCTCTGGCGCGGCCTGCGCTTCTCCATGGGTGGCTCCGGCTGGAGCTATAGCTGGCGCTCTGGCCTCTGGGGGCTGCTGGTCATCGTCTCGCTCGGGCTCGCTCTACCCTGGCGGCAGGCTGCGCTCGAACGCTTCAAGATGCGCCACACCGCCTATGGCAGCCTGCAAGGGCGTTTCGACGGCACCGGCGGCGACTTGTTCAAGCGGGCCTGGGGACTTTGGCTCGCGGCTCTGCTCGCTGTGGTGACCGTCTTTGCGATCCCGATCATTGCTCCGCCGGCCAGCCGATCGGACATCATGCTGCCGCTCATCCTGATCGTGCTTTTCACCCTTCTGTCGCCCTTCGTGTACGCCGCCTTCAAAGCGATCGAATGGCGTTGGTGGGTTTTAGGACTTCGTTTCGGTGACGTGCGTTTCGAATCGCGCCTCGCAGCGGACGAGCTGAATGGCTGCTATTGGAAAGTGATCGGCTGGTCGTTCTTGTTCCTGATTCTGTTTGTACTCTGGTGTATCGGGGCGTTTTTACTCGTCTCTCCGCTGATCGCGACAGGGGAAACCAACCAGCAACGCATCCTCACCGCATCTCAGCATCCTGCGATGCTGGTGATTTTTGTCATCGGCTACCTGCTTGCCGCCGTTGCGTTCAGCGCGGTCGTCCGAATCTACCTCAACCGCGATGTCTGGAGGCTCGTTGCGCAAAGCACCGTGGTCCATAACCTCGCAGCCGCCGCCGACGTCGCTGGTCAGGGCGAGGCGGTCGGCGCTGTTGGCGAAGGCCTTGCCGACGGCCTGGATGTCGCCGGCTTCTGAGCGCGGAGCCCTGCCCTGCGATGAGTTCGATCGGCGACGCTGCCCACCCGGCTGTCTACTATGACGGGATTTCGAGCCGCCGGCGGCAGGTTGAGCTGCGCCTCGGCGCGCAGCTCGACATCGCCGAGCACGGTATCGTGCTGGCGACCTGGCGCTATGACGACATCAGACGTGTCGATGGCGCCCGTGGTCTGCGGCTGACATCGGCAGCGGCGGCGGCGCAGGCCCGGCTGGAGATCGAGGACGAGGCCGTGCAGCGCCTGCTGACGGCACGCTGTACTGCGCTCGATCAGGATCGTGGTGGTGGCCAGGCGCTGCGGATCGTCGCCTGGTCACTCGCCGCTGCCGCATCCATCGTGTTGATGACGCTCTACGGCATCCCGCTGGTCGCCGATCGGCTCGCGACGGTCGTTCCGGTTTCGGTCGAGCAGCGCCTCGGTGATGCGGTCGACAAGCAGGTGCGGGCGCTGATGGGCGGCAAAAGCTGCACGGGCGCCGAGGGCCAGCGCGCCTTCACCAAGATGGTCGAGGCGCTGAAGACAGCCGGCGGCAGCGCCATCCCGCTCGAAGCGCAGGTGCTGTCCTCGCCCATTCCGAACGCCGTCGCCTTGCCGGGTGGGCGGATCTATCTGTTCGAGGGTTTGCTCAGCCGGGCCCGCGATCCGGATGAGGTCGCCGGGGTGATCGCCCATGAGATCGGCCATGCCGAGCATCGCGACGGATTGCGCAGCGTCATCCGGACCGGCGGCACCTCCTTCCTGTTCGGGCTGCTCTTCGGTGACATCACCGGCAGCGGTGCGGTGATCTTTGCGTCGCGCACGCTGCTCGATGCCTCGTATTCACGCGAGGCCGAGACGGCCGCCGACGATTTTGCGATCAGGGCGATGACGAACCTCGGCCGATCGCCGGCGCCGCTCGGCGAGTTCCTGGTCCGCATCACCGGCAACGGCGGCAAGACCACCATCATCGACAGCCATCCGGTCAGCAGCGAAAGGCTGGAGCGGATGAAGCGGGCGGCGCCGGCAACGGCGGGGCCACCTATCCTCACCGATTCAGAATGGCAGGCGCTCAAGCGCGTCTGTGCGGCCGGGTGAGCTAGCTGCCCTCCTCCGGCCAGCCGACCAGCTCGGTCGGTGTCCAGCGCGCTTTCCGGCGCTCGCGCCGTCCCTCCAGCGCTTCGCCGCTGAAATCCCGTGGCTCGGCCGGTTTGGTGAAACGGGCGCGCTCGTCGAGCGCATCGATATTGATCGTCGTCCAGGCCCCGTCATCCTCGACCATCAACATGGCGACATAGACACCGCAGCGGCTGCAGAGCACGACTTCGGAGGCGGTAAGGCCAAACCGGTAACGCTGGAGATGAGCCGGCTCATAGACGGCAAGGCGGGCCGTAGCCTTCGGGTCCGAGACCGTCCGGGCATTGTGCTTGCGGCAGAACGAGCACTGGCAGGCGCCGATGATCTCTTCCTCTGGCGGGCGCGGCAGCGACAATTCGAGCCCGATCGCGCCGCAATGACAGCCGCCGTTCAATCGATGCACCATGCCGGTCCTCCCGTTCGAACGCTGTCACATCACAGACATTGTGACGATGCGATGATCCTATCAACACAAGTCATTTGATGCCGCATCGAATCGGGGGAACGGAATCACCCCCGCCGCGTTCGAGCCCAAAATGCGGGAGGACATCATGAACACCCTTGTTGCGGCTTCGGCGCTGTTCCTGGCCGGAGGCCTTTCAACCGTGACCATGGGGGCCGTGCCCCTGCAGGGTGTTCTCAATGATTTCTTCTGGGCGGGCCTCGCCCTCGCCGCCTTCATCACGACGGCTGGCCTCGAAGCGTCGAGCTGAGGCGCCCTTCAAAATCTCCTCGATGCCTTGATCCGCTAGGCCGATCGTCTGGCGCGCATTCTGCGCGCGCCAAGTGCCGACTTCTGTCGGCGGCCGGCATCTTTATGCGGCCCTTATGCCCCCGCCTGCCCTTCCCGCTCGACCGCTTAGCAGGTGCGGCACCACATCTCCGGTCTGAACCAGGCTGGAGATCCATCATGGCCGATATCGTCTTTCTCGCGCTCGGAGCCGGGGCCTTGGCGCTCTTCGGCTGGTACGCAGCGCTGCTGCGCAAGGTCTGACCGTCATGGGCCTGACCTTGCTCTATGCCGCCGCGGCCCTCGGGCTCGCAATCTACATGGTCGCCGCGCTGCTGCGCCCCGACCGCTTCTGACACAACAACAAAAAGGAGACCTCGCATGGACTGGCGGGGCTGGGCAGAGATCGTCTTCACGATCGCAGTGACGGTGGCCGTAGGCTGGCCGCTCGGCATCTACATGGCGCGTGTCTGGGCGGGTGAGCGCACACCGCTCGACCTGGTGCTGAAGCCGGTCGAGGCCGGCTTCTACGCTGCGCTCGGCATCGACCGGAACAAGGGGCAGAACTGGCTCGGCTATGCCGGGGCCGTGCTCGCCTTTAGCGCGGCCGGTTTCGTGCTGCTCTATGCCCTCCTGCGCTTGCAGGGCCAGCTGCCGCTGAACCCGCAGGGCTTCGACGGCCTGTCGCCGCATCTCGCCTTCAACACCGCCGTCAGCTTCGTCACCAACACGAACTGGCAGTCCTATGGCGGCGAGACGACGATGAGCAATCTCAGCCAGATGCTGGGCCTGACGGTGCAGAACTTCGTCTCGGCCGGCGCGGGCCTCGCCGTGGCTGCCGCCGTGGCGCGTGCCTTCGCCGCTGATCGCGGCGAAACGCTCGGCAATTTCTGGGTCGATCTGACCCGCAGCACCCTTTACGTGCTGCTGCCGCTGTCGATCGTTACCGCGCTTGCGCTCGTCGCTGCCGGCGTGCCGCAGAGCCTGCTCGCCAACGTCACGGCCAAGACGCTGGAAGGTGCCGACCAGATCATCGCCCTCTTCCCGGTCGCCAGCCAGGAGGCGATCAAGCAGTGGGGCACGAATGGCGGTGGCCTGTTCAACGTCAACTCGGCGCACCCGCTTGAGAATCCGACGCCGCTGACCAATCTGATCGAGGTCGTCTCGCTGAACGCGCTCGCCTTCGGCACCGTCATCGCCTTCGGGCGTGTCGCCGGCGCCCGCAAGGAGGCGCGCGCTTTGCTGGCGGCGATGGTGATTCTGGTCGGCCTCGGCGCCGCCGCGATCTACTCCTCCGAGACGTTGACGCCGCAGCCCGCCATGGTCGCGGCCGGCATCACCGACGCGCCCGCCAACATGGAAGGCAAGGAGGTGCGCTTCGGCGCTGCCGCCTCGTCGATCTGGGCGGCACAGACCACCGGCGCCTCGAACGGCTCGGTCAACGCCATGCACGGCTCGTTCATGCCGCTCGGCGGCGGCGTCGCGATGTTCCTGATGCAGCTCGGCGAAATCCTGCCCGGCGGCGTCGGCTCCGGCCTTTACGGCATGGTGGTGATGGCGTTGCTCGCGGTCTTCGTCGCCGGGCTGATGGTCGGTCGCACGCCGGAATATCTCGGCAAGAAGGTCGAGAGCCGCGAGATCAAGTTCGCCATGCTGGCGGTGCTGATCCTGCCGCTCGCCATCCTCGGTTTCTCGGCGATCGCTGCGGTGCTGCCGGTCGCGCTCGAGGGCTTGCTGAACAACGGCGCGCGCGGGCTCACCGAGATCCTCTACGCCTATTCTTCGGCGGCGGGGAACAACGGCTCGGCCTTCGCCGGCCTGACCGCCAACGCGCCCTGGTGGAACACGACGCTCGGCATCGCCATGCTGCTCGGCCGCTTCGCCTACATGATCCCGGTGATCGCCCTGGCGGGAGCCATCGCCGCCAAGCCGAAGCTGAAGCCGACTGCCGGCACGCTGCCGAGCGACTCACCACTCTTCGTCGGCCTGCTCATCGGCATCATCCTGATCCTGGGTGGCCTGCAATTCTTCCCCGCGCTCGCGCTCGGGCCAATCGTCGAGCACTTCCAGGTGCTTGCGGCTGCTCGCTGAGCCGACAAAGGAACTTCCCAAATGAGTGTCTCACTCGCCAAATCCAGCGCCTTCAACCAGGCCATCGTCCTGGCGGCGTTGAAAAGTGCCTTCGGTAAACTCGACCCGCGCAAACTGACCGGGAACCCGGTGATCCTCGCGACCGAGGTGGTGGCTGCGCTCGCCACCGTCTCTGCCGTTGTCGCGATCGCCAATAGCCAGCCCGCGGCCTTCCCGATCCAGATCGCGGTCTGGCTCTGGCTCACCGTGGTCTTCGCCAACTTCGCCGAGGCGATCGCCGAAGGGCGCGGCAAGGCGGCAGCGGATTCGCTGCGCGCCACCCGCGTCACCACCAAGGCCAAGCTGATCATCGATGCCTCGCGCAATGCGATGATCCCGACGCCGGCTCACGAACTCGCGCCTGACGACATCGTCCTGGTCGAGGCCGGTGACGTCATCCCTGCCGATGGCGAGATCATCGAGGGCGTCGCCTCGGTCAACGAGGCCGCGATCACCGGCGAATCCGCCCCGGTGATCCGCGAGAGCGGTGGCGATCGTTCCGCCGTCACCGGCGGCACCACGGTCGTCTCCGACTGGCTCAAGATCAGGGTTACCTCGCGGCCGGGCTCGTCCTTCCTCGATCGGATGATCGCGATGGTCGAGGGCGCCGACCGGCGCAAGACGCCGAACGAGCTGGCGCTCGCCGTGCTGCTCGCCGGCCTGACCCTGGTCTTCCTGATCGCGGTCGTCACCCTGACCGGGCTCGGCGCCTTCTCGGGCGTGTCGCTCGACCCGATGGTGCTGGGCGCGCTCTTCATCACGCTGATCCCGACCACGATCGGCGGCCTGCTCAGCGCCGTCGGCATCGCCGGCATGGACCGGCTTCTGAAAGTGAATGTACTGGCGACCTCAGGCAGGGCCGTCGAGGCTGCCGGCGACGTCGACACGCTGCTGCTCGACAAGACCGGCACGATCACCTTCGGCAACCGCATGGCGGTCGAGGTGATCCCGGTTCCCGGTGTGCGTCCGGATGCGGCGCTGCGTGCGGCGCTGATGGCCTCGCTCGCCGACGAGACCCCGGAAGGCCGCTCGATCGTCGAGCTCGCCCGCAACCAGGGTATCACCGCCGAGATTCCGGCCGGGGCGACCGCGATCCCGTTCAGCGCCACCACCCGTCAGTCGGGCCTCGACCTCGACGGCAAATCCTGGCGCAAGGGCGCGGTCGATGCCGTGATCAGGACGCTCGACCTTGCCGACAGCCAGGTGCCCGCGGAACTGCGCCAGGCAGTCGACGGCATCGCACGCTCAGGCGGCACGCCGCTCGCCGTCAGCGAGAACGGGGCTCTGGTCGGCGTGATTCATCTCAAGGACGTGGTCAAGCCGGGCGTGAAGGAGCGCTTCGCCGACCTTCGCCGCATGGGCGTGCGCACCGTTATGATCACGGGCGACAACCCCGTCACCGCGGCGGCGATCGCCTCGGAGGCCGGCGTTGACGATTTCCTCGCCGAGGCGACGCCGGAGGACAAGCTGCGGATCATCCGCACCGAGCAGGCCAAGGGCCGCCTCGTCGCCATGTGCGGCGACGGCGCCAACGACGCCCCTGCTCTTGCCCAGGCCGATGTCG
Organism: Allobosea sp. Tri-44; assembly: GCF_004123845.1. Classification (GTDB taxonomy): domain Bacteria; phylum Pseudomonadota; class Alphaproteobacteria; order Rhizobiales; family Beijerinckiaceae; genus Allobosea. The sequence continues at coordinate 859,724 of NZ_NBDP01000003.1, forward strand.
GCGTCGCCATGCAGACCGGCGCGCAGGCTGCGCGCGAGGCCGGCAACATGGTCGACCTCGACAGCGACCCGACCAAGGTCCTGGAGATCGTCGAGGTCGGCAAGCAATTGCTGATCACCCGTGGCGCTCTCACCACCTTCTCGATCGCCAACGACGTCGCGAAGTACTTCGCCATCATCCCGGCGCTCTTCGTCGTCTCGCTGCCGGCGCTCGGTGCGCTCAACATCATGGGCCTGTCGAGCCCGCAGAGCGCGATCCTCTCGGCGGTGATCTTCAATGCGTTGGTCATCGTCGCGCTGATCCCGCTGGCGCTGCGCGGCGTGCGCTACCGGGCGATCGGCGCGGCCAAGCTGCTCTCGCGCAACCTGACCCTCTACGGCATCGGCGGGCTGATCGCGCCCTTCGTCGGCATCAAGCTGATCGATCTCATCGTCTCGGCCCTCGGGCTCGCCTGAAGGCTTGAACAGGACACATGTCATGATCGCCAATCTTCGCCCCGCCATCGTCTCGATGGCCCTCTTCAGCCTCCTGCTCGGCCTCGCCTATCCGCTCGGCGTCACCGGGCTGGCGCAGGCCTTGTTCCCGGCCCAGGCTGGCGGCTCGCTGATCCGCAATGCCTCCGGCGAGATCGTCGGCTCGCGCTGGATTGGGCAGAACTTCAAGGACGAAGCCTATCTGCGCCCCCGCCCCTCGGCTGCCGGCAAGGACGGCTATGATGCCGCCGGCTCCTCCGGCTCCAATCTCGGGCCGCTGAACGAGGATCTCGCTGCCCGCATCAAGACCGATGCCGAGGCGCTGCGCGCCGAGAGCCCGGCGCCGATTCCGGTCGACGCCGTCACCACCTCCGGCTCGGGGCTCGATCCGCATGTCTCGCCGGCCAATGCGGCGCGGCAGGTGGCTCGCATCGCCGCGGCCCGCAAGGTCGCGGCGACGGAAGTTCTGGCTGTGATCGCGGCCAACACCGAGGGCTCGACCTTCGGACTGCTCGGTGAGCCGCGCGTCAATGTGCTCGCCGTCAATTTGGCACTCGACGCGCGCTGGCCGCGCGCTCAACGTTAGGATCGATGGCGAGCGACGAATCCCAGTTCCGCGAGGCAGGGCGGCCCGACCCCGACGCCCTGCTTGCTTCAGCCGGCCCCGGCAAGCGCGGCCGGCTGAAGATATTTCTCGGCATGGCACCGGGCGTCGGCAAGACCTACGAGATGCTGACCCAGGCGCAGCGCGCCCAGGAGGAGCACGGTGAGGTGCTCGTCGGCGTCGTCGAGACACATGGCCGCCAAGAGACGGAAGCTCTGCTCGACGGGCTCGAGGTGATGGCGCGCCGGCCGCTCGAGCATCGCGGCCGGCTGATGATGGAGTTCGACCTCGACGCGGCGCTCGCGTTGAAGCCGAAGCTGTTGCTGGTCGACGAGTACGCCCATTCCAACGCGCCGGGCAGCCGCCATCCGAAGCGCTGGCAGGATGTCGCGGAATTGCTCCATTCCGGCATCGACATCTGGACGACGCTGAACGTCCAGCACCTGGAAAGCCTGGTCGACGTCGTCTGGAAGATCACCGGCGTGCGCCAGCGCGAGACCGTGCCGGACAGTGCGCTCAGCCGCGCCGACGAGATCGAACTGATCGACATCACGCCGACCGAGCTGCGTCAGCGCATGGAGGAAGGCAAGGTCTACGTTCCCGAGACCGCCCGGCTCGCCGCCGGCAATTTCTTCAAGCCGGAGAACCTGACGGCGCTGCGCGAGCTTGCCCTGCGCCGCGCCGCCCAGACGGTCGACGACCAGCTCAGCCAGGCGATGAAGCGCGCCGGCGTCGAGGGGCCCTGGGCGGCGGGTGAGCGCATCCTGGTCCTGATCGGTCCCGATGCGATGGCCGGCTCCCTGATCCGGGCCGGGCGGCGTCTCTCCGACATGATGATGGATGCGCCCTGGACGGTCGCCCATGTCGAGCGGCCGAACCGGGCGGACGCCGATTCCGCCCGAGGCGCGCATCTGGCGGAAGCGTTGAAGCTGGCCGAGCAACTGGGCGGCGCCAGTGTCGTGCTGAATGGCGACGATCTCGTCGGCGCCGTCCTCGACTATGCCCGTCGGAACAATGTCACCCAGATCGTCGTCGGCAAGTCGCATCGCAAGGGCTGGCGCGCCTGGTTCCGCCCCTCTCTCGCCCCCGAGCTGCTGAAGGCGCAGAACGGCGCCGCCCTGCACATCATCACCGAGGTTACGAGCGGGCCGGTTCAGCAGGTCGTCGCGAGCGCGCCGCGTGCCCGTTTCAGCTGGTTCGCCCATCTCGGCGCCGTCGGCATGGTCGCGGTCGCGATCGGCCTGGCGGCGCTGATCGACAAGCGGGTCGAGAACGTCAACCTGGCCATGCTGTTCATGGTCAGCGTGCTCGGCGCCGGTCTCATCTTCGGGCTCTGGCCGGCGGTGACGGCGGCTGCGCTCGCCGCCTTCGCCTACAACTTCTTCTTTCTCGAGCCGCGCCTCTCCTTCTGGATCGGCCACCCGGCCGATGTGCTGACCTTTCTCGTCTTCTTCGCGGTGGCGCTGACGACGGGCGGCCTGACCGGACGCATCCGCGACCAGGCCCGGGCGACGGCGCGGCGGGCTTCGGCAATCACCGCCCTGCTCGCTGCCAGCCGCCGGCTCTCGGCAGCGGCGCGCCGCGAGGATGTCGCGGCGATCCTGGCCGAGCAGGTCTCGGCCGCGACCTCCGGCAAGATCGTCGTGCTGTTGCCGATCGATGGCGAGATCGCCCCGAGCGCCGGTGCGCCCGAGCTCGAAGCGCTCTCGACCGCCGACATGACCGCGGCCCGCTGGACTTGGAACCGCGGCGAGCCGGCCGGCGCCGGCACCGGTACCTTGCCGAACGCGGCCTGGACCTTCCGGCCGCTGCAGGGCGTGCGGGCCCGGTCTGGCGTCGTCGGCTTCGAGCCCAAGGCACTGGCGACGGCAGAGAACGAGCGTTTCGCACTCGCTTTGCTCGACCAGGGCGCGATCGCGATCGAGCGGGCGGAGCTGGCCGCCGCTGCCGTCGACGCCGAGGCCCTGCGCCGAAGTGACCGCCTACGCTCGGCCCTGCTCAACTCGGTCAGCCACGATCTGCGCACGCCGCTCGCCACCGTGCTCGGCTCGGCGACGACGCTGATCGACTATGGCGACGGCATGAGACCAACCGTGCGCGACGACCTCCTGCTCTCGATCCGCGAGGAGGCCGAGCGGCTCAACCGCTATGTCGGCGACCTGCTCGACATGACCCGGCTCGAAGGCGGGGCGCTGGTGGCGCGGCGCGACTGGATCGATGTCCGCGACGTGATCGCGGCGGCGCTCTCCCGTGTGTCACGTCGACTCGGTCAGCGCCGGGTCCAGCGCGACTTTCCGGCGGAACTCTCCCTGGTCCGGGCCGATCCGGGTCTGCTCGAACAGGTGCTGGTCAACATCCTCGAAAACGCCATCGCCTATAGCGAGGATGGCGCCCTGATCGAAGCGGCGGCCTATGAGGATCGCGGCAATGTCGTGATCTCGATCGAGGACGAGGGCCGCGGCATCCCGACAGCCGAACTGGAGCGCGTCTTCGAGAAGTTCCGGCGGCTGGAGGAATCGATCGATCGCGGCGGCGAGCGTGGCAAGGGCGCGGGCCTCGGCCTCGCCATCGCCAAGGGCTTTGTCGAGGCCATGGGCGGGCGCATCGCCGCTGCCAGCCCGATCCAAGACCGCCCGGACGGCAGCAAGGGCGGCACCCGCATCCTGATCAGCCTGCGCAAGGACGCCGCAGGCGGAGAGAGCAAGCTATGACCGCCTTTCGCCCCCGCATCCTCGTCATCGACGACGAGCCGCAGATCCACCGTTTCCTCGGCCCGGCGCTCGATGCCGCCGGCTACGAGCCGATCCGCGCCGACGACGCCACCAGCGGCCTGCGCGAGATCGCCCGCAAGCCGCCGGACGCCGTCGTCCTGGATCTCGGCCTGCCGGACATGGACGGCAAGGAGGCCCTCGCCAAGGCGCGCGCCTTCTATGACGGCCCGGTGATCATCCTCTCGGCCCGCGACCGCGAGACCGAGAAGATCGACGCGCTCGACGCCGGTGCCGACGACTATGTCGAAAAGCCCTTCGGCGTCGGCGAATTGCTGGCGCGCCTGCGCGTCGCGCTGCGCCATCGTCTCGAGCGCCAGGGTTCCGAACCTGCCCTCCTGGTTGGCGATGTCGAGATCGACCTGGTCAACCGCCGGATCAGCAAGGGCGGCACGGCCGTGAAGCTTTCGCCCAAGGAATACGACCTGCTCGCCTGCCTTGCCGGCGGGAATGGCCGGGTTCTGACCCACAGACAGATCCTCACCGCCGTCTGGGGCCCGGCGCATGAGCACGACGTGCAGTACCTTCGCGTCTTCGTCGGCCAGCTCCGGCAGAAGCTCGAGGACGATCCGGCCGAGCCGAAACTGATCGAGACCGAGCCCGGCGTCGGCTATCGGTTGGGTGGATTGGTCTGAGACCCGTCAAGCAGGGCGCTCCTTGCCGCGATCCTGCGAAGCCCCTACGGTCCGCGCAGTCGTCGGTGAGCGAGGATGGCGATGGGCAACTGGCGGTTGGACTGGTGGTTTTTCTCGGCGCGGCCAGCCCGGCTGCGGCCGAATGGAAGCCGAGCATCTTCGACGGCGAAAGCAAGCGGGCGATCCAGGGCTGCTCTGCGACCATGACCGACGATGCCTGGTCTTGCGCCTTCATCCGCTGCGAGGCGGACAAGCGGCTCGGGCTCTATCTCGATATCCCCGGCGTGCTTTCGGAAGGACCGATCACGCTTGCGATCGACGGCTGCGATTTCCGGCTTGCGCTGCAGTCGACAGGAGGACCTTTCGGCGATGCCTATCGCGTCGCCGGCGCAGAAGCCGACATGTTCGCAGCCTTCCCCACCGGCCGTTCGCTTCGCATCCGGCAGGAAGGCATCAAGAAGGGCTATGACGCGATCCCGCTCGCCGGCATCGGCCCGGCGCTGCGCAGGCTGAGCCAATTCTGTGGGGCGCGCTGACGGTTCCGCCGGAGAAAATGCTTCCCCGGATTTGAGCAGCCGAACAGCCGCGAAGAGAGATTTCCTCTTTTCGAACGGGAATAAGAAAAATCACACTACCTGACGTGAATTGATGCTTTGAGGCCTCTGCCTTATGTAAAGCGTTCGGAATAGCGAACGTAGCGAGCATCATTCATGGCTGCCGCCAAGCGCCCTGCCCTGCCGGTGATCCTGCTGGCCAACGACCTGCTCGACGGCGATGTCGTTTTCGCGGCCGGCGATGCCAATGGCCTGCATTGGTCGCGCGATCCCGGTGCGGCGCTGGTCGGCGACGACGATGCGACCGCCGATCGGCTCGATGCGTTCGCCGCCGCCGAACTCGGCAACCAGCATGTCGTCGATGCCTATCTGGTCGACGTCGCAATCGAGGACGGCGTGCCGGTGCCGCGCCATTACCGCGAACGGATGAAGACGACCGGGCCCAGCATCCGGCGTGACCTCGGCAAGCAGGCCGAGCTGCCACTTGCCCAAGCATTCCTGAGAGCCTGACGCATGTATCGCTACGATGAATTCGACGAGCGTTTCGTCCGAGAGCGAGTCGCGCAGTTCCGCGACCAGGTCGGCCGTCGGCTGAACGGGTCGCTGACCGAGGACGAGTTCAAGCCGCTGCGCCTGAAGAACGGCGTCTATCTGCAGCTGCATGCCTATATGCTGCGGATCGCGGTCCCCTACGGCACGCTGTCGTCGAAGCAGATGCGCCAGCTCGCGCTGATCGGCGAGCGTTACGATCGCGGCTACGGCCATTTCACCACGCGCACCAATCTCCAGTTCAACTGGCCGAAGCTGCGCGACATCCCGGACATTCTCGATCTGCTCGCCGATGTCGAGATGCATGCGATCCAGACCTCGGGCAATTGCATCCGCAACGTCACCGCCGACCATTTCGCTGGTGTCGCACAGGACGAGGTCGAGGATCCGCGCCCGACCGCCGAATTGATCCGGCAATGGTCGAGCCTGCATCCCGAGTTCGACTACCTGCCGCGCAAGTTCAAGATCGCGGTGACCGGTGCCGCGCATGACCGCGCCGTGATCAAGGCGCACGATATCGGCCTGCGCATCCTGCGCCATCCCGACACGCACCAGATCGGCTACGAGGTCATCGTCGGCGGCGGTCTCGGCCGTACCCCGATGATCGGCAAGGTCGTCCGCGAGTTCCTGCCCAAGGCCGACCTGCTCGCCTATCTCGAGGCGATCATGCGGGTCTACAATCTCGAAGGCCGACGCGACAACAAGTACAAGGCCAGGGTCAAGATCCTCGTCCACGAGATCGGCACCGAGGAGTTCTCTCGCCGCGTCGAGGAGGAGTTCGCCCGGCTCGACGGCCCTTCCGTCAATGCCGACCCGGCCGAGGTCGCGCGTATCGCCGCCTATTTCGCGCCGCCGGCCTATGAGGCGCTGCCGGCGACCAGCGGCGCCTTCGAGGCGGCGAAGGCCGGTAATCCCGATTTCGCGCGCTGGGTCGAGACCAATGTCACGCCGCACCGCCAGCCGGGCTATGCCGCGCTGACGATCTCGCTGAAGCCGATCGGCGCGCCTCCCGGCGACGCCACCAGCGAGCAGATGCGCGTCGTCGCCGATCTGGCGGATGAATTCTCGCTGTCTGAGATCCGCGTCACCCACGCCCAGAACCTCGTCCTGCCGCAGGTGAAGCTGTCGGACCTGTTCGCCGTCTGGCAGCGCCTCGGCGAGGCCGAGCTCGCGACGGCGAATGCCGGGCTGATCACCGACATCATCGCCTGCCCCGGCCTCGACTATTGCGCGCTGGCGACGGCCCGCTCGATCCCGATTGCGCAGGCGCTGGCGCAGCGCTTCGCCGACCCCGTCCGGCAGAAGGAGATCGGCGAGCTCAACATCAAGATCTCCGGCTGCATCAATGCCTGCGGCCATCACCATGTCGGCCATATCGGCATTCTCGGACTCGAGAAGCGCGGCATCGAATCCTACCAGATCACGCTTGGCGGCGACGCGACCGAGAACGCGGCGATCGGCGAGATTCTCGGCCCCGGTCTGGCGGCCGAGGACGTGCCGGATGCGATCGAGCGTATCGTTTCGGTCTACCTGGCCCAGCGCCAGCAGGGCGAGAGCTTCATCGACAATGTCCGCCGGATCGGGCTTGCGCCCTTCAAGGCGGCTTTCCAGGAGGTCAGCCATGCCGTTGCTTGATCGTCACGGCGCCAAGACCGAGACCTGGACGCGCAGCGAAGGCGCTGCGATCGACAATCTCTCGCATGCGCTCGTCACCTGGGAGGTGCTTCCGGAGGCGCTGGCGCAGAAGACGCGCGACCAGCGCATCGGCGTCGTCATCCCCAACACCGTCCGCATTCCCGAGCTGAAGCTGATGATGCGGCAGCTCTCGCTGATCGCGATCAGCTTCCCCTCCTTCGGCGACGGGCGCGGTTTCAGCCTGGCGCGGCTGATCCGCAACCACGGCTTCACCGGCACGCTGCGCGCCAGCGGCCCGCTGATCGTCGATCAGTTCGCCTATACGCTGGCCTGCGGCTTCGACGAGGTCGAATTGCCCGAGGCGAGCGCCGCGCGCCAACCAGTCGAGCAATGGACCCGGGCGCTCGGCCAGATCAGCCATGGCTATCAGCGCGGCTATGGCGACAGCGGCAACATCCTCGACCGGCGCCGCTCGGCCCGGCTGAAACATGCTGCGGCGAGCTGAGACGATGCACGGTTCGGCCCAACCCAGCCTGCGGCGGCCGGCCGACCGCCATAGCGACGATGAATGGGAGGAGGCCATGCTGAACGACGCCCTGAACCATTCCGCTCCCGGCCCGCGCGAGCGCTGGTTCGATCTTTGCTTCCGGCTTATCATCCTGGTGCTTGCCGGTCTGTGGTTGTTCATGCCACCTGCGGGCGACACCCGGACGCAACCCGATGTGAAGGCCGCAGCGACGCAAAGATGAGCGCAAGACGCCCGGAGACAATCGCCCCGCGCCGGATTGAACGGCTCGCGACCCTGCCGCTCTTCCACAAGCTGGAGGGGCGCAAGGTCGTGCTCGCGGGCGCGAGCGAGGGCGCGCTCTGGAAGGCCGAATTGCTCGCGGCGGCAGGCAGCAATCTGCTGATCCTTGCGGACCACAACCCTGAGATTTTCGCTGGCCTTGCGGCCGATCCGCCGGCCGGTTCGGTGACGGTGTTGCCGCGTGCCTGGCAGGCTGATGATCTCGATGGAGCCGCGCTCGCCATCGCCGACATCGATTCCCTCGACGAAGCCAAGGCCTTCGCCGCCGCCGCCCGGCAGTCCGGCGTGCCGGTCAATGTCGTCGACAAGCCCGAATTCTGCGATTTCGCCTTCGGTTCGCTGGTTAACCGCTCGCCGCTCGTGGTTGCAATCTCGACCGATGGTGCCGCCCCCGTCTTCGGCCAGGCGATCCGGGCCAAGATCGAGGCGCTGTTGCCGGCGGGCCTCAAGGCCTGGGCGCAGGCGGCGCATGACTGGCGCCCGCTGGTCAAGGCGCGCGAACTTTCCTTCCCGCTGCGCCGCGATTTCTGGGAGCGCTTCACCAGCCGCGCCCTCGCCGAGCCGCAGCGCCGGCCCGACGAGAGTGACCGGGACAGCCTTTCCGCCGCGCTCGAAGAGATCGAGCGGACCGGCGCTTCGCATGGCCGTGTCACGCTGGTCGGCGCCGGGCCGGGCGATCCGGAGCTGCTGACGCTGAAGGCGGTCCGGGTGCTGCAGAGCGCTGACATCATCCTCTACGACGACCTGGTCTCGGCCGGTGTGCTTGAGCTCGCGCGGCGAGAGGCCAAGCGCATGCTGGTCGGCAAGCAGGGCTATGGTCTGGCGGTCAAGCAGGACGACATCAACGCGATGCTCGTTTCGCTCGCCGGCCAGGGCAAGCATGTCGTGCGGCTCAAGGGTGGCGATCCCGGTATCTTCGGACGCGCCGGCGAGGAGATCGAGGCTTGTCATCGCGCCGGCATCCCGGTCGCGATCGTGCCTGGCATTTCGGCGGCGCAGGGCGCGGCGGCCTCGCTCGGCCTGTCGCTGACCCATCGCGATCATGCCCGCCGGCTGCAATTCGTCACCGGCCATGCCCGTGACGGCAAGCTGCCACAGGATCTCGACTGGAAAGCCCTCGCCGATCCGGCCGCGACCACGGCGCTCTACATGGCGCGCGCTACCCTGCCGCTGTTCCGCGAGAAGGCGCTCGCCGCCGGGCTCGATCCGGCGACGCCGGCGATCGCCGTTCTCGGCGCGACAACGCCGGCGGAGACGCGGATCGCCACCTCGATCGCGGAACTGCCGGAGCGGCTTGGAGAGCTTCCGAGCAAGGGGCCGGTCCTGGTCCTGATCGGCCATGCGATGGGTGCCGCCTTGCCGGCTGCCGCCAGCGGAAAATTGGCGCAAGGCTGAGCCGAACCAAAACACCGGAGATGCGTTTTCTCTCTGGCGTGAAAAGTTTGGAAGAGCTCTACTGCCGCCACCAGTTGAGCGATGACCGCCAATTCAGTACGTTCTGTTTGTTTTTCAGAACAGTTTTGAACCGTTTCAACGGTTTCCGGACCTGTTCAGCACGGAGCACTGAGATGACGCGACAGAGACTTCACCGCCTGCTGCAGGCTGGCCTGACGCTCGGAGCCTTCGCACTATGCTTCGGCGTTATCACTGGTGCCCGCGCCCAGACCGAACTGCTCAACGTCTCCTATGATCCGACCCGCGAGCTCTATCGCGAGATCAATGCGGCCTTCATCGCCGACTGGAACGGCAAGAACGCCAAGAAGATCAGCACGATTCGGCAGTCGCATGGCGGCTCGGGCGCGCAGGCCCGCACCGTTATCGACGGGCTCAACGCCGATGTGCTGACGCTGGCGCTCGCCGGTGACATCGATGCGGTCGCCGAGCGCTCGAGGAAGCTGCCGCTCGACTGGCAGAAGCGCCTGCCGCAGAACTCCTCGCCCTACACCTCGACCATCGTCTTCCTGGTCCGCAAGGGTAATCCAAAGGCGATCAAGGACTGGGGCGACCTGGTGAAGCCCGGTGTCCAGATCATCACGCCGAATCCGAAGACCTCGGGCGGCGCGCGCTGGAACTACCTCGCCGCCTGGGCCTATGCGCAGAAGGCCTTCAACAAGGACGAGGCGAAGGTCCGCGACTATATCGGCAAGCTGCTTTCCAATGTTCCGGTGCTCGACACCGGCGCGCGCGGCGCCACCACGACCTTTACCCAGCGCGGTATCGGCGACGTCTTCCTGTCCTGGGAGAACGAAGCCTTCCTCGCGCTGAAGGAGTTCGGCGAGGACAAATTCGACATCGTCGTGCCCTCGCTCTCGATCCTGGCCGAGCCGCCGGTCACGGTGGTCGATGGCAATGTCGACGCCAAGGGCACCCGCGCCGAGGCGCAGGCCTATTTGGAGTTCCTCTACACCCCGAAGGGCCAGGCGATCATCGCCAAGCACTATTACCGGCCGCGTAATCCGGAAGCCGCCGATCCGAAGGACATCGCCCGCTTCCCGAAGGTCGAACTCGTCACCATCGATGAGAGCTTTGGCGGCTGGGCCAAGGCGCAGCCCGCCCATTTCGGTGATGGCGGCACCTTCGACCAGCTCTACAAGCCGGCACGCTGAGCGATGACGGCGACGGTCTTCCGCTGGCGCGAGCCCAGCATCCTGCCGGGCTTCGGCCTGGCGCTGGGCCTCACGGTGACGGCGCTGTCGCTGATCGTGCTCATTCCCCTCGCCGCCTTGTTCCTCAAGGCGGCGAGCGCCGGTCCGGCCGACATCTGGGCGGTGGCAACTTCGCCGCGCACCCTGGCGGCGTTGAAACTCTCCTTTGGGGGCGCGTTCTTCGCGGCGGCAGTCAACGCGGTCTTCGGGCTGATCCTCGCGTGGGTCCTCGTGCGCTACGAGTTTCCGGGCAAGCGCCTGATCGATGCCGCGGTCGACCTGCCTTTCGCCTTGCCCACTGCGGTTGCCGGCATCTCGCTGGCGGCGATCTATGCGCCCAATGGCTGGGTTGGTGCCCTGCTCGCCCCCTATGACATCAAGGTCGCCTATACGCCGCTCGGGGTGATGGTGGCGCTGATCTTCATCGGCCTGCCCTTCGTCGTGCGCACCATCCAACCGGTGCTGGAAGAGCTGCCGGCCGATATCGAGGAGGCTGCCGCCCTGCTCGGAGCCAGCCGCTGGCGCACTGTCTTCAGCGTGCTGCTGCCGCCGGTGTTGCCGGCGCTGCTGACCGGTTTCGTGCTGGCCTTCGCAAGGGCGGTCGGCGAGTACGGCTCGGTGATCTTCATCGCCGGCAACGTGCCGATGGTCTCGGAAATCGCCCCGCTACTGATTGTGATCCGCCTGGAGCAGTTCGACTATGCCGGCGCGGCCGTGGTCGCGACGATCATGCTGCTGCTTTCGTTTGCGCTGATCCTCCTGGTCAATCTGATCCAGGCCCGTGCCCGCCGGAGGTTCGGCGATGTCTGACGCCAGCCTGCCCTATCAGATCGAGGACCTCGCTCCTGCCCGCGCGGCGCGCCGTGTCTCGGGCGAATCCCGCATCGTCCAGTTCGTGCTGGTCGCCGTCTCGCTCGGCTTCCTCTGCCTGTTCCTGTTCCTGCCGCTGATTTCGGTTTTCGTCGAGGCCGGAGCACGTGGCTGGCATGCCTATCGCGAAGCCATCCTCGAGCCCGACGCGCTGGCGGCGATCCGGTTGACTCTGTTCATCGCGGCGATCGCGGTACCGTTCAACGTCATCTTCGGACTGGCGGCAGCCTGGGCGATCGCCAAGTTCGAGTTCCGGGGCAAGAGCCTCCTGATCAGCTTCATCGACCTGCCCTTCTCGGTCTCGCCGGTGATCTCGGGCTTGGTCTTCGTGCTGCTCTTCGGCGCGCAGGGTTATTTCGGCCCCTGGCTCGCGGCGCATGACCTCAGGATCATCTTCGCCGTGCCGGGTATCCTGCTGGCGACGATCTTCGTCACCTTCCCCTTCGTCGCGCGCGAGCTGATCCCGCACATGCAGTCGCTCGGGTCGGCCGACGAGGAGGCGGCGCTGACGCTCGGCGCCTCGGGCTGGCGCACCTTCCTGACCGTGACCCTGCCGAACGTGAAATGGAGCCTGTTCTACGGCGTCCTGCTCTGCAACGCCCGCGCCATGGGCGAGTTCGGCGCGGTTGCCGTTGTCTCGGGCAAGATCCGCGGCCTGACCAACACCATGCCGCTGCATGTCGAGATTCTCTACAACGAGTATATGGGCGCCGCCGCCTTTGCCGTTGCCTCGCTGCTGGCAGGCCTCGCCCTCGTCACGCTCGTCCTGAAAACCGTGCTGGAATGGCGCTTTGCGGATTCAATCGCCGCCAGCCGCCGCCATTGAGTGGAAGAGCCCATGTCGGTCGCCGTCACCATCGAAAGCGTCGAGAAACGCTTCCAGAACTTCCCCGCCTTGCGCGGCGTCTCGCTCGACATTCAGCCGGGCGAGCTCGTCGCCCTGCTCGGCCCCTCCGGATCGGGCAAGACGACCTTGCTGCGCGTCATCGCCGGCTTGGAGCAGGCCGAGCGCGGCCGCGTGCTCTTCGGCGAGACCGATACACGCGATCTCTCGCTCCGTGAGCGCCGGATCGGCTTCGTCTTCCAGCATTATGCGCTGTTCAAGACGATGAGCGTCGCCGAGAACATCGCCTTCGGCCTGAAATCGCGGCCGCGCGCCGAACGGCCGAGCCCCGCGGAAATCAAGAAGCGCGTCTCCGATCTCCTGGAGCTCATCCAGCTGCCGGGGCTTGAGAAGCGCTATCCGAGCCAGCTTTCCGGCGGCCAGCGCCAGCGTATCGCGCTCGCCCGGGCGCTGGCGATCGAGCCGCGCGTGCTGCTGCTCGACGAGCCCTTCGGCGCGCTCGATGCCAAGGTCCGCAAGGACCTGCGCGCCTGGCTACGCCAATTGCATCAGCGCACCGGCCACACCACCGTCTTCGTCACCCACGACCAGGAGGAGGCGCTGGAGCTGGCCGACCGGGTCGCGATCCTGCACGATGGCCGGCTCGAGCAGGTCGGCTCGCCCGACGACGTCTACGACCATCCGGCGACGCCCTTCATCTGCCAGTTCCTCGGCGACGCCAATCATCTGCCGGTCAAGGTCGTCGGCAGCCAGGCCTTCTTCCAGGACCGGCCGGTGCTCGGCGGCCTGCGCCAGAATCTGGGCGGGCCGGCCTCGCTCTATGTCCGGCCGCAGCATTTGCGCATCGTCGACGATGCGCCGCTCGCCCTCCCCGGCGTGGTCGAGCATTTGCGCCGCAACGGGCCCTTGCGCCGTGCCGAGGTCGCCGTCGAAGGGCTGCCGAAGCGGCTCGATGTCGACCTCGCCAGCCAGGTCGCGCCGGCGATCGGCGAGCGCATCCGGCTGCGCATCACGCATGGCAACCTGTTTGCTGCGGCCTAGCGCGCATTCCGCTCGGCCGTCCCGGCCGAGCGATGAGAATTCGCGCCAGCTCAATATGTTGGCGCATGTTCTTATCGCAAAAGTGGTTCCCACTTTTGCGGAACATGCGACGAGGTCACCCTCGCCTTTCGGGTCTCGCGCGGGTTATGCCTGTCGCCCGACACGTTCTGACGACAGGAGACAGCCATGAAGGCGCGGGCGAAATGGGTCGAGGGCATGGCCTTCATGGGCGAGGCCGGCAGCGGCCATGCCGTGATGATGGACGGTGCGCCTGAATATGGCGGCCGCAATATCGGCACCCGGCCGATGGAGATGCTGCTGATCGGGCTCGCCGGCTGCACCGGTTTCGACGTGGTGCAGATCCTGAAGAAGGGCCGCGAATCCGTCACGGGCTGCGAAGTCGAGGTCGAGGCCGAGCGGGCGAGCGAAGATCCCAAGGTCTTTACCAGGATTCACATTGCCTATCGTGTCAGCGGCCGCGGCCTGTCGCAGGCCAAGGCCGAACGCGCCGTCACATTGTCGAAGGAAAAATACTGTTCCGCTTCGATCATGCTGGGGGCGACCGCCGAGATGACCACTTCGCTCGTTGTCATCGACGAACTGCAACAGGAGGCCGCGGAATGACGGATATCCCGACTTCGGGGCTGGTATCTCCCAAAGCCCTGGCCGAAGCGCTGGGCTCGCCAGGTCTCGTCATCATCGACATTCGCGCCGCCGCCGAGGGCGGGCGCCAGGCCTTCGAGGCCGGCCACATCCCCGGCGCAGTGCACAGCGATTACGCCGCCGATGGTTGGCGCGCCAAGGTCGGCAATGCGCCCGGCATGCTGCCGCCGCTCGACCATCTCGCCGAGCTTACGGGACGGCTCGGCATCACACCGCCGAGCAAGGTCGTGATCGTGCCGGCCGGGCTCACCGCCAGCGACCTCGCCGCCGCTACCCGTGTCTACTGGACGCTGAAACTGATCGGCCATGGACAGCAGGCCATCCTCGACGGTGGCTTCAAGGGCTGGCAAACTCAGCCGGGGCTTCCGATTGAGACCGGGCCGGCCAAGCCCACGCAAGCATCGCCCTATCCTGTCGTGGTGCAGCAGGAGCTGCGCAGCACTGCCGATGCGACCCTGGTGGCGTCGCGCAGCAAGCTGGCGACGCTCGTCGATGCCCGCTCTGCCAGCTATTATGAAGGCAAGGAAAAAGCGGCGGAGGCGGCACGCCCCGGGCACATCCCCGGTGCCGTCTCGCGCGACTACGCCGCAGCCTTCGACCCGGCGACCGGGCGCTTCAAGCCATTTGGCGATCTTACTGCCTTGTTCGGCTCGGTGCCGACGGGACCTGCCGTGTCCTATTGCAACACCGGCCACACCGCCTCGCTGAACTGGTTCGTCATGTCGGAGCTGCTCGGCCGTGACGAGGTCTCGCTCTATGACGGCTCAATGACCGACTGGACGCAGGATCCGGAGCGGCCGGTCGCGAGCGGGGGCGCCTGAGCGCCCCCGGTTCTAGGACAGCGCGCACTATCGGCTGGTCGAGACCGCGCGGTTACCCTGGCGGTCGACATGGACGCCGACGCGGGTGCCGTCGGCCTGGGTGGTCCAGGTCGAGGTGATGCCGGTCTGCGAATTATAGGTCGTGCGGCTGCGGGCGCCCGGTTGGTCCGCGCGCTGTCCGGCCGGCCGGAAGCCGGTGCGGACGACGCCATCCGGCGTCACCGTGGTGACGAAACGGTCGCCGCTGGCGAGTCCAACGGAGCGGACGCGCGTGCCGTCTGGCAGAACAGTTTCGGCCGAGGCTACGCCGACCTGATGCGGCCTGGCGCCGCCTCCGCCGCCAGGGCGCGCATTGCCGACTCGGCCCGGATGGGCATAGCTGGCGGCAGGCTGTTGGCCGAGCCGCGGCTGATTGTGGAAGACTGCCCAGCGATCATCGCCGCCGCCTCCCCCTCCACCGCCACCACCGCCGCCTTCGCTGGCGGAAGCGGATGCCAGAGGAGTCGCGCACAGGCAGAGCGCCAGCAATGTCGAGCGCGAGGTGAACGAAATCGTAGCCATAGCCGGCCTCCTGATCGGGGTTGCGCGGCGGCTCTTGCCACTGCGCTTGGGCGTTAGGCTTCTTCCGGCGCGGCCACTCAGGCAGATATCGCCGGGAGGATGATTTGGATTTGTCGCGATTTCAGCGCTTTTCGCGCGATAGCCGGGAATTTCGAATTGCCGTGCGGTAGCGGATATTGAGCCGCGGCCTCGGCAGGGCCGCCCTGAAGGGCTGCGCATTTGCAAATTCGTCCAAAAAGGATCAAAGGAAGCGCCAACGCGCCGGCCCTGCCGCGCTATTCCTCTCTCCGTTTTTGAGTTCCGCTGCCGATGAATGCCGTCGCGCCGAAAATCTCGTTCGTCTCGCTCGGGTGCCCCAAGGCACTCGTCGATTCCGAACGCATCATCACCTCGCTGCGCTCGGAGGGCTATGAGCTCAGCAAGAGCCATGCGGGCGCCGACGTCGTCATCGTCAACACCTGCGGCTTCCTCGACAGCGCCAAGCAGGAATCGCTGGAGGCGATCGGCTCGGCCATGGCCGAGAACGGCAAGGTCATCGTCACCGGCTGCATGGGCGCCGAGCCCGAGCAGATCCGCGACGCCTTCCCGAACCTGCTCGCGATCACCGGCCCGCAGGCTTATGAGAGCGTCGTCTCGGCGGTGCACCAGGCCGTGCCGCCCAAGCACGACCCTTTCCTCGACCTCGTCCCGGACCAGGGCATCAAGCTGACGCCGCGGCACTACGCATATCTAAAGATCTCAGAAGGCTGCAATAATCGCTGCAGCTTCTGCATCATCCCGAAATTGCGCGGCGACCTGGTCTCGCGGCCTATCGGCGAGGTGCTCCGCGAGGCCGAGAAGCTGGTCAAGGCCGGCGTCAAGGAATTGCTGGTGATTTCGCAGGACACCAGCGCCTATGGGCTCGACATCAAATACGCGCCGTCGATGTGGAAGGATCGCGAGGTCCGTACCCGCTTCTTCGAACTGGCGCGCGAGCTCGGCCAGATGGGCGTCTGGGTCCGGATGCACTATGTCTACCCGTATCCGCATGTCGACGAGGTCATCCCGCTGATGGCGGAGGGCAATGTGCTGCCCTATCTCGACATTCCGTTCCAGCACGCCTCGCCGGCCGTATTGAAGGCGATGCGTCGGCCGGCCCACCACGAGAAGACGCTGGAGCGGATCAGGAAGTGGCGCGAGATCTGCCCCGACCTCGCCATCCGCTCGACCTTCATCGTCGGCTTCCCCGGCGAGACCGAGGACGATGTCGACTTCCTGCTCGGCTGGCTTAAGGAAGCGAAGCTGGAGCGCGTCGGCTGCTTCAAATACGAGCCGGTCAAGGGCGCGACGGCCAATGATCTCGGCCTGCCGCCGGTCGCGGAGGACGAGAAGGAGGCACGCTGGCATCGCTTCATGAAGACGCAGGCCGAGGTCTCGGCGCGGATCGTCAAGGGCCGCGTCGGCAAGCGCATCCCGGTGATCATCGACGAGGCCGGGCCGACCGTCGCCAAGGGCCGCTCGAAATGGGACGCGCCGGAGATCGACGGCAATGTCTATGTGTCGAGCCGCCGACCGCTCCGGCCGGGCGATATCGTCACGGTGAAGATCGAGCGTGCCGACGCCTACGACCTGCACGGCATCGCGGTCTGAGCCAATTTCGGTTCAGGCGGTGCCGGCATGCGACGGATCGGCTTCGACGAGGCGGATTGAGCGCGGGCAGACATTGCGCTTGGGTTCGACAGGGCGTGTCAGGCGGGGACGCTCCATCCGGACGACGGGAGCGGTGATCGCTGATCCCGACTGCGACATCTCCCACTCCGCCTTGGCAGCAAACTGCGCCGCGCCGACACTGAGGACGGTCAGGCAGGAGAGGCAAAGACCGGCGTGGCGCAGATGACGTTTCATGACGCGGGATCCGGAAGGGGTGTTGCCTCCTCCTTGACCGTTCCAGAACGGATTTCGCGTTTCGATTTCGGAATTTTCGCTTTTCTGCAGAAAGCGCAGCCCGTCAGACGGTGGCGTGGCGGGCCCGGCCCAGTCGCCCGAGCCACCAGCCGAAGCGTTGCGCTGCCATGGCGATGGCCAATGCGTAGCCGAGCAGAGCCAGTATCCAGCCGGCTGCCTGCAAGCTGAGCGCGCCGAGCACCAGCGCCGAGCGCCCAAGCAGCTTGAGGACCGCGCGTGCTGTCGACGGCTTGGCCGCCGCGAGCTTCGCCGCCCTGCCGACGTCCCCGGCATCCTCGGCGATGGCGAGCACCTGACGCAGACCGCGCTGACCGGTACGGGCATAGAGCGCGCCCGCATCCTGGCCGAGTGCGGTGAAGCGGGCCAGCGCAGCCGGCCGGACGATGCCGCCTGCGGCCGCTTTCGCTGCCGCAAGGTCCAGGCGTGCTGCCGCGCCGAGGCTCGCCGTCAGGGCCGGCCGGTCGACCGCGCCCGTTGCCATGCGGCCAAGGTTCGCGGTGAGTGCCGGCGAGAGCAGTTTCGCCTTGCTCGCCGCCTTGACGGCGCTGAGGCCGCCGCGGGCAGGAAGGCCACCGCCGAGGCTGATCCAGGTTGCGGCGCTGATCGCAAGACCGACCGCGGCGAGCGCCATCACCGTCTCATCCACCTGTTCGCCGCCAGCAAGCTTGCGCCCCTCGCGGGCAAGGTCGCGCAGATCACCGAAGCCGCTGATGTCGCCGACCATTGCGCCGGCGAAGGCGGCATCGCTCTCGCGATCACCTGCGATGAAGCCGTGCCCGAAATCGGAAACGGCCCGCGTCAGCGCAGTCTCGCGCAAAACTGCGATCCGCGCGAGCGGCTCGGGCGCGATGGCGATCCCGCGTTCGGCTGCGAGCGCGACGAAGTTTTCGGCGAGATCGAGATCGCCGGCTGCAACCGCCCGATCGATCTCGTGGGTGAGGCGATCCGCCGTGGCGACACCGTCAAGGCGCAGCCGCGACAATTCTGCCGGATCGTCCGCGGCGCGATGCAGTCGCCAGTGGTGAAGCGCCGGCGGGACGACCGTTATCCCCGCCGACACCAGAGCGACGATCAGGACCGGCGCGACAGCGAGCCTGGCGATGTGCAATCGAATCCCCGAAACGATAACGGCCCGGCCAGATGGCCGGACCGATCTTCCGCTTACCGCTGGATTCAGGCGGAAATTGCGCCGCCGTCTAAGGCACGATCACGGTCGAGCCCGTGGTGCCGCGCCCTTCCAGCGCCCGGTGCGCCTCGGCAGCGTCCTTCAGCGCGAAGCGGGCGTTGATCGCGACGCTGACCTTGCCGGAGCCGACGGCCTCGAACAGGTTCTTCGCCATCGCGACCAGAGTCTCGCGCTTGGCCGTGTGCGTGTTCATCGTCGGGCGGGTGACATAGAGCGAGCCCTTCGCCGAGAGGATGCCGAGATTGAAGGCCTCTACCGCGCCCGAGGCGTTTCCGAAGCTCGCCAGCAGGCCGAAAGGCTTCAGCGAATCGAGCGAGGCCATGAAGGTGTCCTTGCCGACGCCGTCATAGACGACGTCGCAGCGCTGGCCGCCGGTGATCTCCTTGACGCGCGCCGGAACGTCCTCGTCGCGATAGAGGATGACGTGGTCGGCCTTGTTCGCCTTGGCGAGCTCGGCCTTTTCCTTGCTGCCGACGGTTCCGATCACGGTCGCGCCCAGCGCCTTGCCCCATTGGCAGAGGATCGAGCCGGTGCCGCCGGCCGCGGCATGGACGAGGATCGTGTCACCCGGCTTCACCGGATAGGTGCGGTGAAGCAGGTATTCGGCCGTCAGCCCCTTCAGCAGCATGCTGGCGGCGGCCTCGTAGGAGACATTCTCGGGCAAGGCGACCACGGCCGAGGCCGGAACGATGCGCTCCTCGGCATAGGCGCCATGGGATGCGACGACGGCGATGCGATCGCCCGGTTTGAACTCGGTGACATCTGGGCCGACGGCAAGCACGTCTCCGGCCGATTCATTGCCGAGCGTGAACGGCAGCGGCGCCGGATAGAGCCCGGTGCGGAAATAGGTGTCGATGAAGTTCAGCCCGATGGCGCGGTTGCGGATCAGGATCTCGCCCGGCCCCGGCACCGGGAGGCTGATCTCTTCCAGCTGCAGAACCTCGGGCCCACCGGTCTTGTGTACGCGGATAGCTTTCGCCATGACGATCTCCTGATGTTGCTGTGGCCGACGATAGGGACTTGCCATCCTTCGGCGCAACGGCCGCGCTGCATCCGGGACCGGCATTCAGCGCCAACCGTGCTGGCGAATTTGCATAGGCGCCACCATCCTGCGGCAAGCGCGCGCTCGCCAGTGACGCCGGCATCGGCTACCGAAAGTGCATGACGAACCAGCAGCATTGCGACATCGCCATCGTCGGAGCTGGAGCGGTCGGGCTCGCGGCAGCGCTCGCGCTGGCCTCTGCCGGACGCGACGTCGTGCTGTTTGGGCCAGCGGGCGCGCCGCGCGATGGCCGCACCGTCGCCCTGCTCGACGGCTCCTGGCGGCTGCTCGAAGCGCTCGGGCTGACAGGGGCGCTCGACGCGGTCGCTGCTCCGCTCGCGGTGATGCGGCTGGTCGACGACACCGGCAGCCTGTTCCGCCAGCCGCCGGTCGAGTTCAAGGCCGCCGAGCTCGGCCTGCCGGCCTTCGGCTGGAATGTCGAGAACGCGGTGCTGGTCGAGGCGATGGCGGCGAAGGCAGCAACGGAACCGCGCATCCGCATGATCCCGCAGGCCGTGACGGAGATCGTGGCGGGCGGCGACGTCGTCCGATTGGCCGGCGACGGGTTCACACCGGTCGAGGCGCGGCTGGTCGTCGGCGCCGATGGCCGCAAGTCGCGCGTCAGGGAGGCCGCCGGCATTGCAGCGCGCGACTGGAGCTATCCGCAGGTGGCGCTGACTGCGATCCTGAGTCATCGCCGCGAGCACCAGGACGCCTCGACCGAGTTCCACACCCGCTCCGGCCCGTGCACGCTGGTGCCGATGTCCGGCCGGCGCTCTTCGCTGGTCTGGCTGCTCGAGCCCGGCGAGGCCGAGCGCATTGCGGGACTCGACGATATCGCCTTCGCCCGTGCGGTCGAACGCCAGACCCATTCGATCCTTGGCGCGCTGACGCTCGCAGGCCCCCGCGGCCGCGTGCCGATGGGTGGCTTGTCGGTCGATCGTTTCGCCGCCGCGCGCATGGCGCTGATTGGCGAGGCCGCGCATGTCTTCCCGCCGATCGGGGCGCAGGGGCTCAATCTCGGCCTGCGCGACGTCGTGGCATTGCGCGATGCGGTTGGCGGCATTGAGGATCCCGGCGAGGAGACGACGCTCGCCGCTTACGACCGCTCGCGTCAGGCCGATGTCCGCTTGCGCACTGGCGCCGTCGATGCGCTCAACCGGACCTTGCTGACCGATCTGTTGCCAGCCGACCTGATGCGCGGCGCCGGCTTGCTCGCGCTATCGCGAATCGCGCCGCTGCGTCGCCTCGTCATGCGGCATGGCCTTGCCGGCGGCACCGCGGCGGGCTGAGGCTCAGATTTCGTAGTCGCCGATCGGCGGGCTTGCCCGCAGTGCCGGCGCGGCATTGCGGAAGACAGGCGCGAGCGGCAGCGGCGTCGAGACCATACGTCGCCCGCCCGGTTCCTCGACCTGCCGGTCGAGCAGACCGCGCGCCGTCAGCTGCGGATCGGCCAGTGCTTCGTCGAGTGTCCGGATCACAGTGCAACAGCAGTCGAGAGGCTCGATTGTCGCCCGCCAGTGTTCTGCCGGTCGCGATGCGATGATCTCGGTGACAGCCGCATGCGTCGCCGCCGGATCGCGCCGGTCGTCTCGCAGATGGTCGGCGAGGCCAATGCCCTCGCAGAAGCTCGCCCAGAACTTGTCCTCGAGCGCGCCGACGGCGAGGAACCAGCCATCGGCGGTCGCATAGAGGCCATAGCGCGGGCTGGCGCCGGTGAGCAGCCCCTCCCCGCCTGCTGGATAGCGGCCCGACGCCTGGCCCTGCGCCAGCGCATACCAGGAGAAGGCGAGCATCGCGTCGGTCATTGCGATGTCGAGATGGCAGCCCTGGCCGGAGCGGTCGCGCTCACGCAAGGCGAGCAGGATGTTGATGACCGCCGGCATCGCGCCGCCGGCAATGTCGGCGACCAGGGTTGGCGGCAGGGGCGCTGCCCTGCCATGCGCGAGCGACTGGCCGAGGAGGCCGCCGATCGCCTGGTAGTTGATGTCGTGGCCGGCCTCGAAGGCGCGCGGGCCCTCCTGGCCGTAGCCGCTGATCGAGCAGTAGACCAGCCGGGGATTGAGCGCCTTCAGCGCCTCATAGCCGAAGCCAAGACGGGCCATCACGCCGGGCCTGAACTGCTCGATGACGATGTCGGCCTGCTCGATCAATCGCGTCAGCCCCGTCAGCGCATCTGGCGCCTTGAGGTCGATAGCGAGGCTCTGCTTGCCTCGGTTGAGCGCGGCGAAGGGGGCGGAGGTCTCGCCGAAGCGCGGCGGGAAACGGCGCATGTCCTCACCCTCCGGCCGCTCGATCCGGATCACGCGCGCGCCCGCCTCGGCGAGGAAGAGGCTCGCCAGCGGGCCGGGCAACAGGGTCGAGAAATCGAGAACGAGGAGATCGGAGAGCGGCTGCATCGATAGGCCCGGAAAGGCAGGCCCGTGCGGGCCGTCAGGGAAAGAGGTCAGCCGGCATCCTGCCCGTCTTCACCAGCCACAGGAAGCCCGTCAGCGTCACCGTCGAGACGATGGTGCCGACGAGGATGCAGGCCGAGGCACGCTCGATGCCGACGCGGTACTGCGTCGAGATGACGAAGATGTTCAGCGCCGGCGGCAGCGCCGCCATGATCACCGCGGCATAGATCCAGGGCGCCGAGAAGTTGCCGAGCGCTGACAGCAGCAGCCAGACCAGCAGCGGGTGCAGCAGCAGCTTGATCGCGACGAGCGCCGGCAGTTCGCCCGGCATCCGCCGCATAGGCTGCAAGGCCACCGTGACACCGAGCAGGAAGAGCGCGCAGGGAGCCGCTGCCTGCGAGAGCCAGAGCGTCATCTTGTCGAGCGCGGTCGGCAATTCGAGCTTGAGGAAGGCGGCGAGGACGCCGGCGACGGTCGCGACGTTGAAAGGATGGGTGACGACCCGCCAGACCACCTCGCCGGCCGTCGCGGCGAGACTGCGCTTCTCGACGCCGGCCAGCGCCATCAGGAACGGAATCAGCGAGAACAGCAGGAGATTGTCGAAGACGAAGATCAACACCACCGGCGCGCTGGCAGCCGGCCCGAGCGCCGCCAGGATTAAGGGCGGGCCCATATAGCCGATGTTCGAATAAGAGCCGGCGACGCCCTGCATCACTGCTTGCGGCATGTCGCCCTGGTTATGGCGCCAGCCGAGCGCGAAGGAGAGCACGAAAGCGCCGAAGGTCGCCAGCGTCGTCACGGCGACGAAGCCCCAATTGGTCAATTCGCTCAGCGGCTTGTCGGCGATCAATCGATAGAACAGGCAGGGCAGCGACACATAGATCAGGAAGAACTGCATCCACGCCAGCCCTTCCCCAGGCAGCCGCTTGTAGCGGCCGACGAGAAAGCCGAGCAGGATCAGCCCGAAGAAAGGCGCGACGAGGTTGAACAGGCTGGCGATGTCGGCCATGCGGCGGGTCCCTGGGGCGGAAGATGAGCCACCTGACGCGTTCGCGAGCAGCTGCCAATAGCGATGGTGCCGCCTTATAGGACGGCTGTCAGTGCATGAGAACCCGGCGGCGGGCTGCCCCCGCACCGGCTGCAGAGCTCGACGCCGAGAAGCCAGTTCTCTCGAACGCCGGCACAACCGGAAATTGCAAAATTCCGATCCAATGGAAGCGATCGGTAACGTATTTCTGCCATGATCCGTGAAAGGCTCGTGGAACAGGCGATGACGACCAGCACTCAGGCGGCGACAGGCAATCCAACATCTGGGGCGTTCTGGCGCTCTGTCATGACGTCTCCGACGTTCTGGATCCTGTCTTTCCTGGCGCTGGTCGTCCTCGGGCTCGCCTTTCCCGTGCGACTGCCACTCGGCCCGAACTACTGGGACACCGATATCTATCTCGATGCCGCCCAGCGCATCTGGCAGGGACAGGTTCCCAATATCGACTTCTTCACCTCGATCGGCCCGCTCGGCTTCTATCTCACCGCCGGCATCAAGGCGCTTTTCCCGCAGGCCCAGCCAGCCCTTCTCGCCAATTGGGCGATCGTGCCGGTCCTGCTGCCGATTGCGGCGTTGATCACCCGAGATGTCGCCTCGCGGTCGCGTCGCCTGGCCCTGGCGATCCTGATACCGCTCCTTTTCCTGACCTCGCTGCCGATCAATCTTCACAGCCTCTACCCGTCGCCCGGCTTCGACGGCTTCGGCTACTACAATCGCCACGTCGCGCTGCTGCTCTATCTCCTGCTGGCGGCGCTGCTCTTCGTCGAGAGCCGGATTCTGCTGACGACGCTCGTCGCGGTGCTGATGACAGCGCTGTTCCTGGTCAAGGTCACCGGGCCGGTCTCGGGCGCCGTTCTCGTCGGCTATGCGGTTCTGGGCGGGCGTTTGCGCTTACGCGACGCGGTGATCGCCGCTGCAGCCGTCATCGGCGTCCTGACCGCGATCGAGCTCACGACCGGCGTCGTCTACGCTTATGTCGAAGATGTCTTCATCCTCGCGCTGCTGAATTCCGCCTCGCTCCTGGGGCGCTTCCTGACCTTGGCCTCGATCAAGTTCAACGTGATCGCTCCCTGCCTGATGCTGCTCGGCGTGCTTACCGTCGCTGCCCGGCGTGAAAAGCCCTCGCTGGCGGGCTTGCTGGCTTCACCGCTCGGCTGGCTGAGTGCAAGCCTCATCGCCCTGGTCCTGGGTGAGACTCAGAACAGCGGATCGCTCGAGTTCATCGGCCTCTGGCCGGTGCTGATCCTGATCCTCAGGGAATATTACCCTCGCTCAGGCGATGGGCTGCGTCCTTATGTTCTGGTGCTCGTCATGGCCGCGGCGCTGCCGAGCGCCGTGATCTTTCTCGAACGAGGCGCTCGCGCCGTGATCGCCGCCCCGCGCTATCAGGCGCTGAACGTGCCGGATGTGGGGCCACTCGGCAGAGTGAGCCTGAAGCCGGAGCTGGCCGAACGCGCAATCGCGCAGGTCGACCACTACCCAAAATACAATGACGCCTATGAAGACCTCGTCCGCCGCGGTCTGCTGCCATCCGCTACGCTGTTCTCGGAAATCGACCATCAGGCGACCTGGCTGCTCGAGGTCCAGCAGGGAATCGATGCGATCAAGCAGTGGGAAGCGACCAACGGTCGTCAGCTCAACGGCTTCTTCGCGCTCGATTTCGTCAGCCCGTTCAACCATCTGCTCGGTCGCGCCGCGCCGCTTCATGTCGCGCTCGGCATCGACACCGAGCGCACCAATCCCCGGGTCACCGCCGAAATGCTGGAGGCTCTGCGTGACATCGACGCGATCATGCGGCCGAAATGCCCCGTCGAGGTGAAACGGGCAGCGATCTGGAAGCAATACGCGCAGGCCCTCGACGGCCGCCAGCTCGTGGCTCTCTCGCCCTGCTGGGACATGTATCTGCGCAAGTAGAGCCCTTCTGGAGGTCGCCGGATCGAGCGTCGGCTTAGGGCGCCGGCTAGAAGAATTCGGGTTGATACGATTTGGTCAACCTCGGCTAATCCCACCTTTTGGGGGGCGCGCTGCGCTCAAAGTCCGAGCTTGTCGTATCCGACGAACTTGAACATGTGCCGGCCCGTAGCGAGTGGCTGGTGCTCTCCGAAAAATCGGTGCACACCAACGCCTAACTCTGTGCCATGGTCAGACAGCCATTGCAGATCGAAACCGCGCGCCTCGAACCGCTCACAGATCAGTGGCACTCGGTCCGGTGCTCGGCGATGACGAGTCCAGATGACGCTACCGCCAGTCGCGCACAGCTGGGGGCAGACGTCGATCGTGCGTTCGATGTCTTCATCAGTGATGTTGCCGAATACTCCACAAATCAGCACCAGGTGCGCCGGCACCATGTCCCGGTACTGATCAGTAAGCGAGGCGTCGGCAGTCACGACCTCCACCTGATGCAGACCGCTGGCACGGGCCGATTGTTCAGCGAACGCTGTGTTTCGCTCGTCCAGTTCGACCAGCCGTGCCCGGACGTCGTTGCGTCGCGGGTGGTTCGCCAGCACCTCAAGCAAATCGCGCCCCTGGCCTGCACACAGGCTTATGATTTGAAGGGCACCGGACGGGCTGCTGTCCAAGGCAGTCCGTATCTGCCTTTGAACGACCTGCAGCCGCTGCGCCATTCTTGAGCCAGGGGTATCATACCTGTCGTGCCAGACCCGCCAGTCCATTCCCAGGGACTCCGTAGTGAAGACACCGCCGCGACGCGCAGGCCTAACCGACGCCCTTATCGCAAGGTGAGCTTCCGCCCCAAAGCTGATTTTAGCTAACGCGGGGCAGCTCCCTCATCGGGAGGCGATCTTTCTTGTCAGAATACCGTTCAATTTCCGATTCTTAAGCCACTCAGAAGAAGTGGCGCGGTCTACGGGAGTCGAACCCGTCTCCCCAGCGTGAAAGGCTGGTGTCCTAACCGATAGACGAAGACCGCAGGCCGGAGCGCGAGGCGCTCTAACGAGGCGGGGCGAGCTATAGTGTCCCGGCGAAGCTTGGGCAAGCCCGCTGTCAGGGTTTTTCGCAACTGCTCAGGCAGGCCGGGCGAGATCGACCACGCGCAGCTCGGCGCGCTCGCTGCCGCCCCAGCGATTCAGCGTCAATGTGCCGGCAAGATGCACGCTTTCGCCCCGCGCTGCCAGCAGCGCCTGGCCGAGCGGCTCGCGCGCAGCGCGGAAAGCGATGCCGCCGATGGTGACGCCGTCGCCCGAGCGCAGCTTGATGCGCAGATGCCCGCCTGCGCCGACTTCGATCACCTCGGTCAGGCGATGCGCCGGCAGCACGAAGACAGGTTCGGGGCAGCCGGCGCCGAAAGGTCCGGCCTGATCGATCTCGGCGAGCAGGCGCGGATTCGCCCCGCCCGCACTGATTGCAGCGTCGATCAGCAACGCCTCGGCTTCGCGCGAGTTGGCGACGCCGCCAGCCAGCCGCTCACTGATGAAGGCAGCAAAAGCGCCCTCCTGTCCCGGCGCCAGCGTGATGCCAGCCGCCATGGTATGGCCACCGCCCTTGACCGCAAGGCCGGCCTCGACGGCCTGGCGCACGGCTCCGCCGATATCGACGCCGGCGATCGAGCGGCCCGAACCGGTCGCGCCGCCATCGCCGTTACGCGCCAGTGCGAAGGCCGGCCGGCGGAAGCGCTCCTTCAACCGGCCTGCGATCAGCCCGACAATGCCGGGATGCCACTCGGCCGAGCCGACGACCAGAACAGGGTACGAGCCGGCGTCCTCGAAGCGGTGCTCGACCTCGGCGACGGCCTCCTCGACCGCGGCGCGTTCGATCTCCTGGCGCTCCTGATTGAGCCGGTTGAGCTCGGCGGCGATGGTGCGCGCCTCGACCTCGTCGGGGGTCAGGAGCAGCTGGGCGCCGAGAGCCGCATCGCCGATGCGCCCGCCCGCATTGATGCGCGGCCCGAGCAGGAAGCCGAGATGCCAGGGCTGCACGGGGCCGTCGAGCCCGGCGATATCGAGCAGCGCCGCGAGGCCGGGCCGCTGGCGCGTCCGCATCATGGCGATGCCCTGGCGCACGAAGGCACGGTTGAGGCCGATGAGCGGCACGACATCGGCAACCGTCGCCAAGGCAACGAGGTCGAGCGCTGCGAGCAGGTCTGGCTCCCCACCCCTCGCCTGCCAGGCGCCGCGCCGGCGCAACTCGCGATTCGTCGCCACCAGCGTGAGGAAGACCACGCCGGCGGCGCAGAGATGACCCAGGCCCGCGAGATCGTCCTGCCGGTTCGGATTGACCAGCGCCTCGACGCTCGGGATCAGCTCCGGTGCCTGGTGGTGGTCGAGCACGACGATGTCGAGCCCGAGCCGCGTCGCCTGCTGCAGCGGCTCGTGGCTGGTCGTACCGCAATCGACGGTGACGAGCAGCGTAGCCCCCTCGCCGGCGAGCATGGCAATCGCCTCGGCATTGGGGCCATAACCCTCGATCAGGCGGTCGGGGATATGGATACGCGGTTTCGCGCCGGCCTCGGCGAGGAAGCCGGCGAGCAGCGCCGCCGAGCAGGCGCCGTCGACATCGTAATCGCCGAAGATCGCGACCTTCTCGCCCGAGGTCGCGGCCTGCGCGAGCCGCTGCGCGGCACGGTCCATGTCACGCAATACGGACGGGTCCGGCAGGAGGTCGCGCAGCTTCGGCTCGAGATAAAGCTGCGCGTCGCTGGCGGTGACACCTCGACCGGCCATGATGCGTGCCAGCGTGTCGGGTACGCCCTCGACCTGCGCCAGCGCCTCGGCCCGCGCGAGGCCGGCAGTATCGAGCCTGTCGCGCCAGGGGCGTCCGAGGGCGGAGTGCCCGACGCCGAGGAACAGGCGATTCTGGCCGGAGATCATGCGTCACCGCTGGCGCAGTGGCGCGGCTTCGTCAATCGGCGTCGCATCACTCGAGCGGCTTTTGATCCTCGATCGCCTGCGCGGTGACCTTGCGGGCGCTCACTGGCGCATGACCGGAGACCTCGGCGCCGGCATCGGGCTTCAACTGCATCATCCAGAAGACCGACGAGGCGGAAATCAGACCGACCAGAACGAAAGCCGGCCAGAAATCGCCGGCACCGAGCGCCTTGCCGCCATTGAAGAGGTTCGCGGCCTCGAGCGCGAAGGCGCCGATGGTGACGCCGAGGCTGAGCGACAATTGCTGTGAGACGCTGGAGAGGCTGGTCGCGCTCGACATGTCGCGATTCGAGACGTCGGCATAGCTCAGCGCATTGATGCCGGTGAATTGCAGCGAGCGGAAGCAGCCGCCGACGAGCAGGACGCCGAGCATCAGCCAATGCGGCGTCGTCGGTGTGAACAGGCCCGAGGCTGCGAGAAAAGCCGAGCCGATCAACGCATTGAAGGTCAGCACGCCCCTGAAGCCGAAGCGGGCGAGAATGGTCTTGGCCAGCGTCTTCATGATCAAGGCGCCGGCGGCCGATGCGAAGGTGATTAATCCGGATTGCAGCGCATCGAGGCCGAAACCGAGCTGCAGCATCAGCGGCAGGAGGAAGGGTATGGCGCCGATGCCGACACGAAAGACCGAGCCGCCGATGACGCCGATCCTGTAGGTGGGAATCCGCAGCAGCGCGAGGTTGAGCACCGGATATGCCAGCCGGCGCGCGTGAAACCAGTAGAGGATCAGCGCCACGATGCCGAAGGCGACGCAAGCGTAGGAAACCGCGATGGGCACAAGATGGCGACCGCCGGTGGCGAGGCCGAGCATTAGCGCGGCAAAGCCGGTCGACGAGAGCAGGAAGCCGGTGATGTCGAGCGGCGCGACGTCTTCCTCGCGGATGTCCTCGAAGAACATCGTCGCCAACGCGATGCCGAGCAGGCCGATCGGGAGGTTGATGAAGAAGATCCAGCGCCAGTCGAAATAGGTGGTAATGAAGCCGCCGACCACCGGCCCGACGACCGGCCCGACCAGCGCCGGCACCGTCAGATAGGCGAGCGCGCTGACGATCTGCGATTTCTCGACGCTGCGCAGGATGACGAGCCGCCCGACCGGTACCATCATCGCCCCGCCCATGCCCTGGATGAAGCGCGCGCCGACGAAGGCGCCGAGCGAATTCGAGAACGCGCAGAGCACCGAGCCGAGCATGAAGATGCAGAGCGCGGTACGGAAGATGGTGCGGGCGCCGAACTTGTCGGCCATCCAGCCCGAGATCGGGATGAAGACGGCGAGGCTGACGAGATAGGAGGTCAGCGCCAGCTTGAGTGCGATCGGATCCTCGCCGAGCGATTGGGCGATCACCGGCAGCGACGTCGCAATCACCGTCGAGTCGGTGTTCTCCATGAACAGCGCGCAGGCGACGATGAGAGGCAGGAGCTTGGCGCGCTGCAAGGATTCGGACTTTCGGATTAGGCCGCTTGCTGCCCTTTACTGCGGGTGTATCCGGCTGGCGAGAGCGGATCGGCGCGTAGTGAAGAGGGTTGCGCCTGATGCATGGCGAAGGACGCCGTCGCGCCGCCCAAACCCGCACTGCCTTATCATTAGACGCGCTAGCGACCCAGCCATGCGTCTGCTGTGGGTCATTTTGGCCAAACCATTCCTATCTGATGGTTGAAGGGGCGGTGATCTGTACGTGCCGTTGCGGTTCGCCGCCGGCAGGAGGTGTCCCATGATCGGTCAAGCACAGACTTTACGGGAAGCGCGTCATCTTCGTTGGGCGACATTGAGCGCGTCGACGCTCGGTGCAGGCTGGGTGGTTGCAGCCTTGCTTGCAACGCCGGCAGCCGCACTCGACACGAGCTGGAAAAGCGCGTGTACGTTTCCGATGGCACCGCAGGGATATATCGAGATGATGCGCGAGCGTGTCTGCCTCGATCAGAACTATTGTCAAAAGATGGCCGATGCGCAGGGTAGTCCCTACACCGGCAATGGCTGCTTCATGGTGGCGCCATCAGTGGCGGCCGAGCAGCGTCAACAGCCGCGGTCAGGTTACGCCAAGCGTTGAGGACGCTGCGCAAGACCAGGGCGAGTCTTGCGTGTGCTCCATCACTTTGCGTGGTCAGCCCAACTGGTAGGATAGCTTACCTCTCCGCAATCCCTGCGACAGAATCCAGCACCGGATAAGGTTTAGAGCCGGCAAAGATTCCTGCGATGAGATCCAACACGAAGAAGTGAGGCATGATCACTCATGCGTTGATCGCATATCGCTTGCCGAAAACGATGACTATGTGCGCGGTTGACGGGGCAAATTTTCAGCTAACCGCGGTGGATGCCGCGAGAGGTTCTTCATGATCTATGGAAGTAAAATTGCTCGCCACACCACCCTGCGAGTACCTTTTGCCGCTGCGGCAATCGCCGTCGGTGTCGTCACGCTCGGATTCGGCAGCAGCCCCGCCGCAGCCCAGTCGACCAGCTGGGAGGAAGGCTGTGCGGTGCGGAACGTCACGCCGGGGCCGGGCGACATTCTGCGGAACTATAACTGCACCCGTCAGAAGGACTGCCAGCAGATGGCCAATGCCCAGGGCAGCATGATGATGGGCATGGGCTGCTTCGGCGTCGAACCGAAGGGCTTGGCTCCAGTCGCGCAGCAGGCCGGCAAGACCCGGCGTTCGCAGCACCAGTAAGCCAGAATCGTCCGTGCATCCGGCGGTCGCGGTCCCGTGCCGCGGCCGCCTCGGCAGTTTTTGTTGCACTGCCCCTAGCGGGCGCGCCACACGCGTGATATCGGGCCTCGTCAACTCGGCTTAGGGCATATCCGCCCTGCCCCTTTTCAGTGCCGGCCGCACCGGCCCCGGAGTTGACGATGGCGACGATCACTGACGGTCTCATTCGCGACGGTTTGACCTTCGACGATGTGCTGCTCGAGCCCGGCCCGTCGGAGGTGATGCCGAGCGATGTCGACATCTCGACCAAGCTGACCAAGACGATCTCGCTCAACCTGCCGATCATCGCCTCGGCGATGGATACTGTCACCGAAGCGAAGATGGCGATCGCCATGGCGCAGGCCGGCGGCCTCGGCGTCGTACATCGCAACCTCGACCCCGACCAGCAGGCGGCGCAGGTCCGCCTCGTCAAGAAGTTCGAATCCGGGATGATCGCCAACCCGATCACTATCCATCCGGACGAGACTCTGGCCGATGCGTTCGCACTGATGCGGAACAACGGCATTTCCGGCATCCCGGTCGTCGAGCGCGGCCCGCAGGGCCATAACGGCAAGCTGGTCGGCATCCTGACCAATCGCGACGTCCGCTTCGCTGCCAATCCCGAGCAACCCGTCTCGGAGCTGATGACCAAGGACCGGCTGATCACGGTGCGCGAGGGCGTCGGCCAGGATGAGGCGCGCCGCCTGCTGCACCAGTTCCGGATCGAGAAGCTCCTGGTGGTCGACGACCATTATCGCTGCATCGGCCTGATCACCGTCAAGGACATGGAGAAGCAGGTCACCCACCCGCACGCCGCCAAGGATGCGCAGGGGCGGTTGCTGGTCGCGGCCGCGACCACGACCGGCGATCAGGGTTTCGAGCGTTCGGAGCTGCTGATCGATGCCGGCGTCGACCTCATCGTCGTCGACACCGCCCACGGCCATTCCGCCAAGGTGCTGGAGGCGGTCACACGGGTGAAGAAGCTCTCCAATACCGTCCAGATCATCGCCGGCAATGTCGCGACGGCAGGCGGTGCGCAGGCGCTGATCGATGCCGGCGCCGATGCGATCAAGGTCGGTATCGGGCCGGGCTCGATCTGCACGACGCGTATCGTCGCCGGCGTCGGCGTGCCGCAGCTCACCGCGATCATGGATGCTGCCTCTGCCGCGCAGAAGGCGGGTATCCCGGTGATCGCCGATGGCGGCATCAAGTATTCGGGCGACCTCGCCAAGGCGCTCGCCGCCGGCGCCTCCTGCGCCATGGTCGGCTCGCTGCTCGCGGGGACCGACGAGACCCCGGGCGAGACCTTCTTGTACCAGGGCCGCTCCTACAAATCCTATCGCGGCATGGGTTCGGTCGGCGCGATGGCGCGCGGCTCGGCGGATCGCTACTTCCAGCAGGACATCAAGGACGCTCTGAAGCTGGTGCCGGAAGGCATCGAGGGCCAGGTTGCCTATAAGGGCCCCGTGTCCGGTGTTCTGCATCAGCTCGCCGGAGGCTTGCGCGCCGCGATGGGCTATGTCGGCGGCCGCGATCTCGAGGACTACCGCAGCAAGGCGCGCTTTATCCGCATCACCAGCGCCGGCCTGCGCGAGAGCCACGTCCACGACGTGACGATCGTGCGCGAAAGCCCGAACTATCCGACGCGCTCCTAACGCTGGATCGCCATAAGGCGATCCAGCTTTTCATCGAGCATCGGATCAGCCCGAAAACCGGGACCGCTTTTCGGTCCGATGCTTCAGGACGAGGCCGACATGACGCTCAAGCTGATCTATCCGGCGCTGGCCCAGATCCTCTGGACCTTCGTCGTCCTCGTCATCATGTTCCTGCGCCGCCAGAAGGCCTTCGCCAACCGAGAAGTCAGGCTGGCGGATATTGCGGTCTCGACCGAACGCTATCCGGAGCCGGCACGGCTCGCAGCGGCCAATTTCAGTAATCAGTTCGAGACCCCGCTCCTGTTCTTCGCTCTCATCCTGATCGCGATGCATGTCGGCGCGACCGGCTATGTCATGGCGGCGCTGGCCTGGGCTTATGTCGCGACGCGTGTCGTCCATACATTGATCCACACTGGAACTAATCAGCTGCAACAGCGGGCGATCGTCTTTGCGGTCGGCGCCGCATGCTTGTTCTTCATGTGGCTCGGCATCGTGATTGCCGTCGTCTGAACGCCTTTTCTTTGCGCACGCAAGACGTGCAGCTGCGAGTTCTCGCCGCCGATTTGTCCGCTCTGTCACATCCTCGCTACAGCGACCGATAAACCGTAATCGACACTTGCGTCCAAACTGCGCCCTCTTCATGCTAAATACTTGCGGTGAGGATGGTTTGGGGAGCGGCCGTCCGGCAGGGTCGGCGTGGTGCTCCCCGTGGCGCAAGGCTTTCTATGGCGGTGCTGACTTTCGGGCGTGTGGCTCTGTTCTCGGCCGCGGGCGTTCTCGCCGCGGGCGCGTTTCTTCATGTGACCGGGCGCCCTGTGCCATGGCCGCTCGACCAGATTCCTTACGGCAAGGTGATCCCGGCGCCGGCAAACCCTGGGGTAACCGCTTCTGCACCAGCGGCTGGCGGTAATCGTCCGGGCCAGGCCAACCGGCCGCCGGTGACTATCGTCACCGCCAAGGTGGAGCGCCGCCCGATGCCGGTCCGGATCGATGCGATCGGCACGGTGCAGGCGATCTCCACCGTCAATATCCGCTCGCGCGTCGACAGCCAGATCATGGCGGTCGAGTTCCGCGACGGCGCCATGGTGAACAAGGGCGACGTATTGTTCCGGCTGGACTCGCGCCAGCTCGAGGCGCAGCTGCGCCAGGCCGAGGCCAATGTCGCACGCGACAAGGCCTCGCTCATCGCGGCCGAGTCCGATCTGCGGCGGGCCGAGGAGCTTTCGCGGCGTGAGATCGCGACCGACCAGCGCCTCGACACCGCCCGCACCGCAGTGAGCACGCTGCGCGCCGCGATCCGGGGCGGTGAAGCGGCTGTCGATAGCCTGCGCGTCCAGCTCAGCTATTACACGATCAGCGCTCCGGTCTCGGGACGGGTCGGCGTCGCCGCGCTGAAGGAGGGCAATATCGCCAAGAGCGGCGACAGCTCGGCAATGCTGGCGACGATCAACCAGATCGATCCGATCTATGTCAGCTTTGCCGTGGCGCAGCGCTATCTGCCGGAAATCCGCGAGGCGATGCAGGCGAAGACGGCCACCGTCCAGGCGACCCAGCAAGGTGCCGGCAAGAGCGTCGAAGGCACGATCGCGGTGGTCGACAATTCCGTCGACGCAACGACAGGCACGATCCAGCTTCGGGCCAGCTTCGACAATCCCGCAGAGACGCTCTGGCCCGGCGCACTCTGCCAGGTCCGGCTGACGCTGCGGACGGAGCCCGACGCTGTCACCGTTCCACGCGAGGCGGTCCAGACCGGGCAGAACGGCTCCTATGTCTTCGTGATCGACAACGGCGCCGCTCGGGCCCGGCCGATCGTGGTCTCCCGCAATATCGAGGATCGCGTCGTCATTGCGTCGGGCCTCAACGGCGACGAGACCGTGGTGATCGACGGGCAGCTGCTTTTGACCGATGGTGCGCGCACGATCGAGCGCGGCCGCGGCGGCCAGAGCCCGCCGGCGCCCAACCTGACCTCCCAGCGGGGGAGCGCCGGCTGATGAACCTGCCCGAGGCCTGCATCCGTCGCCCGGTCATGACGACCCTCCTGATGGCGACGTTCCTGATCTTCGGGCTGTTCGCCTTCAAGCAGTTGCCGGTCGCGGCCCTGCCCCGCGTCGATTTCCCGACCATCAACGTCAGCGCCCGCCTGCCGGGCGCGAGCCCTGAGACGATGGCCTCCTCGATCGCCGCGCCGCTCGAGCGGGAATTCGCCTCGATCTCAGGCATCACCTCGATGTCGTCGGTCTCGCAGCAGGGTTCGACCTCGATCACGCTGCAGTTCGACCTCAACCGAAATATCGACGGCGCAGCACTCGATGTGCAGGCCGCACTCAGCGCCACGGCGCGGCGCCTGCCGCCCGAACTCCCGACCCCACCAAGCTTCAGGAAGGTCAATCCGGCCGACCAGCCGGTGCTGTTCATGGTGCTGACCTCGGCGACCAAGCCGCTCTACGAGGTCCATGAGTTCGGCGAGAACATCCTGCAGCAGCAGATTTCGCAATTGCCCGGCGTCGCCCAGGTCAACATCTTCGGTGCGCAGAAATATGCGGTCAGGGTGCGGGTGAACCCCGATGCTGTCTCCGCCCGCGGCCTTGCCCTCAGCGATGTCCGCAGCGCCATTGCCGCCGCGAACTCGAATTCCCCGGTCGGAACGCTGAACGGCACCAACCAGCGCATGGTGCTGGGCGCGACAGGCCAGATGGAACGCGCCGGCGAATACGGCAACCTGATCATCTCGCAGAAGAACGGCGTGCCGATCCGCCTCAGCGACGTGGCGCAGATTTTCGACTCGGTCGAGAACGATCAGACCGGCAGCTGGTACAATGGTCAGCGCTCGATCATGCTGGCGGTTTATCGCCAGTCGGACGCCAATACGGTCCAGGTCGTCGACAGCATCAAGAGCAGGCTCGACGCCTATCGCGCGCAATTGCCGGCGGCGATCGACCTGGTCGTGCTCAACGACCGTTCGATTCCGATCCGCGAGGCGGTCGAGGACGTCGAGGTCTCGCTGATGATCGCGATCGCCCTCGTCGTCATGGTGATCTTCCTCTTCCTGAAGAGCTTCGCCGCGACGGTGATCCCGACGCTGGCGCTGCCGATCTCGCTGGTCGGCACCTTCGCGATCATGCATGCGCTGGGCTATTCGCTCGACAACATCTCGCTGCTGGCGCTGACGCTTGCCGTCGGCTTCGTCGTCGACGATGCCATCGTCATGCTGGAGAACATCATCCGGCATATCGAGATGGGCAAGAAACCGTTCCAGGCTGCGCTCGACGGCTCGCGCGAGATCGGCTTCACCATCCTGTCGATCACCATCTCGCTGGTCGCGGTCTTCATCCCCGTCTTCTTCATGGGCGGCGTGGTCGGCAAGGTCTTCGCCGAATTCGCCGGCACGATCGCGGCGGCGATCATCGTCTCCGGCTTCGTCTCGCTGACGCTGACGCCGATGCTCTGCGCCCGCTTCCTCAAGGCGCATGACCATCGCAAGAAGCCGAACATCGTCGAACGCGTGTTCGAAGCCGGCTTCCAGGGCATGCTCGGCGCATATCGCTGGACGCTCGACCTCGTGCTGAGGGCGCGCTTCCTGATGCTGCTGGTCACGCTGGGCACGGTCTACGTCTCGGTCCAGCTCTATATCGACGTGCCCAAGGGCTTCTTCCCGACCGAGGACACCGGCCTCCTGCGCGGCGCGACCGAGGGGCCGCCGGACACGTCCTTCGAGGCGATGGCGGCGCGCCAGATGCGCGTCGCCGAGATCGTCAAGGCCGATCCGGCGATCGACTACCTGACCTCGAACATCGGTGGGTTCAACGCCACCAATAACGGCTTCATGTTCATCGCGCTGAAGCCGAAGGATCAGCGCGACAAGGCCGATGTGGTGATCGCGCGCCTGCGCCGCGCTGTCTCCGAAGTGCCCGGTATCACAGCTGTCTTCCAGCAGGTCCAGAACATCAACCTGAACGCCGGCCGCTCCTCGCGGGCGCAGTACCTCTATTCGCTGCAGGGGCCCGACCTTGGCGCCCTCTTCAACTACGCACCGCTGATGCAGCAGCGGCTGGCGCAGCTGCCGCAGCTGCGCGACGCGAATATCGACCTGCAGCTGCGCAATCCCCAGCTCTCGATCGATATCGACCGCGAGCGCGCCGCCAGCCTCGGCATCTCCAGCGACCAGATCCGCCAGGCGCTCGGCAACGCCTTCGGCTCGCGCCAGATCGCGACGATCTTCACGCCGGCGACCGACTACCAGGTCATCATGGAGGCCGATCGCGCCTACCAGCAGGACCCGGCGGTGCTGTCGCGCCTGCTGCTCAAGGCCGCCAACGGCCAGAACGTGCCGCTGGAGACGGTGGCGACGATCAAGCCGAGTGTCGGGCCGCTCGCCGTCAACCGCATCTCGCAGCAGCCGGCGGTGACGATCTCGTTCAACACGGCGCCGGGCGTCTCGCTCGGCGACGCCGTCAACGCGATCCGCGCGGCCGAACGCGAGATCAACCTTCCGGCCTCGATCGTCACCAGCTTCGCCGGCTCGGCCCAG
Organism: Allobosea sp. Tri-44; assembly: GCF_004123845.1. Lineage (GTDB taxonomy): Bacteria > Pseudomonadota > Alphaproteobacteria > Rhizobiales > Beijerinckiaceae > Allobosea. Next base: position 896,553 of record NZ_NBDP01000003.1, read on the forward strand.
CTCTTCCAGGATGCGCTGAAAGGCCAGGGCCTGCTGATCTTCGCCGCGATCCTGGTGATCTACATCATCCTCGGGATTCTCTACGAGAGCTTCATCCACCCGATCACGATCCTGTCCGGCCTGCCCTCGGCCGGCCTCGGCGCCCTGCTCGCGCTGCAGTACTTCCACATGGACCTGTCCGTGATCGCGATCATCGGCATCCTGATGCTGGTCGGCATCGTCAAGAAGAACGCGATCATGATGGTCGACTTCGCGATCGAGCGCCGCAAGATGGGCGACGACGCGCTGACCGCGATCCGCGATGCAGCGCTCGTCCGCTTCCGGCCGATCATGATGACGAGCTTCGCCGCGATCTTCGGCGTGCTGCCGATCGCGCTCGGCGCCGGCGCCGGTGCGGAGCTGCGCCAGCCGCTCGGCATCGCCGTGGTCGGTGGCCTCATAGTGTCGCAATTGCTGACGCTCTACATCACGCCCGTCGTCTACTTCTATCTCGACAAGGTCGACAGCTGGCTTTCCGGCCGCGGTCGCGGCGAGCGGGAGGAAGCGGCAGCCATTCCGGGCGCGATGCCGGTCGCGATCCCGCAGGCGGTCCATCGCCAGCAGGATTGAACCTGCGCATCCAGGCTGCCGCTCCATTGGAACCGGCAGCCCATTTCACGGCGATCGGTGCATTAACGATGAAGCCCGCTTTCCGGGGGCGGTCAGCGGTCGGCCGTTGAGTCTTAACGAAAAGTAAACTAAGCCCATAAAGCGGCGGACAATGAACTAGCGAGCGATGGAGTAATCGCGGTGCTTCGTGTCCGTAATGTCGATTGCCTGCGTTCCGATCCTGTCCCGCCGACCGGTTCCAGCTCCTCGACGGAAGTGAATCCCGTTTCGCGTGGCCGCAGCAGCGGCCTGCGCCTCGTGGCCATGGCTGGCTTGGGGCTTGCACTCGGCGCAGGTGGCACGATCCTGACGGTCTCGTTGGTTCAGGCCGAGGACGATGCCGGCATCCGTGCTTTCCATCGCGAGGAAGCCGCCCGCCGGACGGAGCGTGCACCGCAACGGGCGACCTACGCTTCCGTTCCGGTATCGGCCTATGCTCCGGCCCGCCAGACCTGGTCGGCGCCATTCTTCCAGGCGCGCCCGGAAGGGCGCCTAAGCCCGCCGCCCGTCGCGCTCAATCCGTTCAAGCCGATTCAGGCTGCACCGAAGCAGGCACAACAGAAGCAGAAGCTTCCCGCGATCCGCTACGACACGGTGTCCGGTGCGGCCGACGTCACGCGGACCCTCTGCGTACGCCTCTGCGACGGCTTCCATGCGCCGATCGGCCATCTGCGCAGCCAGGCTGACTACAAGGCGCATGAGGCGCTCTGCCAGGCCGCCAATCCCGGCGTGCCGGTCAAGGTCTTCAAGGTCGCGGCCGGTGCTGCGACCATCGACGAGGCCGTGGCGAGCGATGGCAAGACCTATCGCGCGCTGCCGATGGCCTATGCCTATGAGCGCGGCGCCGATGCGGCTTGCCGGCCGGCGATCGCGACCGCAAATGATCGCCGTGTCTCGCTGCTGCGCGACTTCACCTTGCGGCCGGGCGACAGCATCGTGCTCGACGGGCGGGTTCGCACCTTCACCGGCTCCGGCAAGTGGCCCTATACCGGGGCGGATTTCCGCGACTTCCGCGGCTCGCCCGAGCTGACCGCCAGCGACCGCCGCAAGATCGACGAGAAGGTCGGCATCTCGCACGCAGAGGCGCAGGTTCGCACCTTGCGCCGGCAAATGCGGGTGCGCGAGGCCAGCCTGCACGACGACAACTTTGCCAGCGACGCGCTCGGCCTGCGCGGCATGCTCAATCCGCGCGATGGTATCGCCAATCCGCCGCGCGTGGTCCTGCAGACGCCGTTCGCGCGGAACTGAGCTACATAATGGGATGATTGTCCTGGGCTTTTGATCCTAGGACAATTCACCCAAGGCCCGCCGAAAGATCGATGGACGACGGGATGGCCTTCCGGCACATTCGCTGCGTTGCAGCATGGAGCCGAGCATGACGACCAAGACGCCACGCCAGTTCTACCGCCCGCTGGCGATCGGCGCGCCTGAACCCTACCGCGAGCTGCCGCTGCGGCTGGAGCGGATGATCCATTTCGTGCCGCCGCATCTGGAAAAGGTGCGCGCCAAGGTTCCCGAGCTCGCCGGCCAGGTCGATATCGTGCTCGGCAATCTCGAGGATGCGATTCCTCTCGAAGCCAAGCAGGCGGCACGCGACGGCTTCATCGAACTGGCCAAGGCGACCGATTTCGGCGCGACCGGCCTATGGACGCGGGTCAATGCGCTGAACTCGCCCTGGTTCCTCGACGACATCGCCGCGATCATGGGCGAGATCGGCGGCAAGCTCGACGTCGTCATGGTGCCCAAGGTCGAGGGGCCCTGGGACATCCATTATGTCGACCAGCTGCTGGCGCAGTACGAGGCACGGCATGCTTTGCCCAAGCCGGTGCTGATCCACGCCATCCTGGAGACGGCCGAAGGCGTGAAGAATGTCGACGCGATCGCGACCGCCTCTCCGCGCATGCACGGCATGAGCCTGGGGCCGGCGGATCTTGCCGCCTCGCGCGCGATGAAGACGACGCGCGTTGGCGGCGGCCACCCGGAATACAAGGTCATCGCCGATCCGGCTCCGGATGGCGGCTCCCGCGCCGTCGCGCAGCAGGATCTTTGGCATTACACCCTCGCGAAGATGGTCGACGCCTGCGCCTCGGCGGGCTTAAAGCCCTTCTACGGGCCCTTCGGCGACTTCTCCGACGGAACCGCCTGCGAGGCGCAGTTCCGCAACGCCTTCCTGCTCGGCTGCGCCGGCGCCTGGACGCTCCATCCCTCACAGATCGAGATCGCCAAGCGCGTCTTCAGCCCCGATCCCGACGAGGTCGCCTTTGCCAAACGCATCCTCGAAGCCATGCCCGACGGCTCGGGGGCGGTGATGATCGACGGCAAGATGCAGGACGATGCGACCTGGAAGCAGGCCAAGGTCATCGTCGACCTGGCGCGGCAGGTAGCGGCGCGCGATCCGGCCCTGGCAATACGTTACGACCTCTGAAGATCACCAGTCCGCGACATCCGGGGATATTGACGCATTTGCGACGTAATCCTAGGTCAAGCGGGCGCGGCGACGACATCGGCAGTGACAGGCCGATCTGGGACTGAACGAGGGACATGGAATCACGCACGGCGAAATTTCGGATCGGCGACGTGGTGCGCCATCGCGTCTACCCGTTCCGGGGCGTGATCTTCGACGTCGACCCGGTGTTCTCGAATTCGGAAGAGTGGTGGCTGGCAATCCCGGAGCATCTGCGACCGTCCAAGGACCAGCCGTTCTACCATCTCTTCGCCGAGAACGAGGAGACCGAGTACGTCGCCTATGTCTCGGAGCAGAATCTCGTGATCGACGAGTCCGGCCAGCCGGTCCGGCATCCGCAGGCGCGCGAGTATTTTCGGCGCGACCGCAAAGGCAAGTATCGGATCGACAGGTCGGAGCTGAACTGAGCTTCAACCTTCTGGTGACTGGGCTTTGTGCTGACGAAGGGGCGGATTCGTGAGCATCGGCCATGCCGACATCGTCATTCTCGGCGGCGGCCATAACGGGCTCGTCTGCGCCTTCTACCTCGCCAAGGCCGGGCTGAAGGTCACCGTGCTGGAGCGGCGCGCCGTGGTTGGCGGCGCAGCTGTCACCGAGGAGTTCCACCCCGGCTTCCGCAATTCCACCGCGAGCTACACGATCAGCCTGCTCAACCCGCGCATTATCGAGCAGATGGAGCTGGCGCGGCATGGGCTCAGGATCGTCGAGCGGCGGATGGCGAACTTCATGCTGCTGCCGGACCGGCGCTATCTCGCCGCCGGCGAGGGGCGCACGGAAGCGGAGGTAGCAAAGTTCTCGGTTCGCGATGCCGAACGGCTCCAGGCCTATGGCGAGCGGCTGGAACGGATAGCCGCCATGCTGCGCGACCTCGTGCTGCAGGCGCCGCCCAATCTCGGTGACGGCGGCTGGCTTGCCGCCTTGCCGCAGATTACTGGAAGCGGCTGCGCTTGGACGACGCGTCGCCGGGCTCGACCAGGCTGGCCGGCGCGACCTGCTCGACCTCTTCGCCAAGTCGGCGGGCGATTGGCTCGACGGCTGGTTCGAAAGCGACCCGATCAAGGCCCTGTTCGGCTTCGACAGCGTCGTCGGCAACTACGCCAGCCCTTACACGCCGGGCTCCGCCTATGTGCTGCTGCATCATGTGTTCGGGGAGGTCAACGGCAAGCGCGGTGCGTGGGGCCATGCGCTCGGCGGCATGGGCGCGATCACGCAGGCGATGGCCCGGGCCTGCGCGGAACAGGGCGTCGAGATCCGGCTGGAGACGCCGGTCGCGCAGGTCTTGACCGAGAAGGGCCGCGCTGTCGGCGCGGTGACCGAGCGGGGTGAGGTGGTGCGGGCGCGCGCCGTGGTGTCGAACCTGCATCCGCGCCTGCTGTTCGAGCGGCTCGTCGACCCGGCGATCGTCCCGACCGATTTCGGCGAGCGCATCCGCCGCTATGCCTCAGGGTCTGGTACCTTCCGGATGAATCTGGCGCTGTCGGAGCTGCCGCGCTTTGCCTGCCTGCCGGAACCGGGCGACCATCTCACCGCCGGTATCATCATCGCGCCGTCGCTCGGCTATATGGACCGCGCTCATGCGCAGGCGCGGCTGTCAGGTTGGTCGAGCGAGCCGATCGTCGAGATGCTGATCCCGTCGACGCTTGATGACAGCCTCGCCCCGCCCGGTCGGCATGTCGCGAGCCTGTTCTGCCAACATGTCGCGCCACAGCTGCCAGACGGTGAGAGTTGGAACGCGCATCGCGACACGGTGGCCGATCTGATGATCGAGACCGTGGACCGCTACGCTCCGGGTTTCCGCGCCTCGGTCCTCGGCCGGCTGGCTCTGGCGCCGAGCGATCTGGAGGAGCGTTTCGGGCTGATCGGCGGCGACATCTTCCACGGTCGCCTGACGCTCGATCAGCTCTTCAGCGCCCGCCCGGTGCTCGGCCACGCCGATTATCGCATGCCGGTGCCGGGCCTTTATCTCTGCGGCTCCGGTGCCCATCCGGGCGGGGGCGTCACCGGCGCGCCGGGCCATAACGCAGCCCGCTCCGTGCTCACCGATCTGCAGCCTCGGCGCTTCGGGCTGCGGTCACGGCAAGCGTAACCGAAGCAATCGATCAGAGACCACCGCAATCCTACCCGTCTGAGACCGGTGCTACGCGCTGCGCTCAGCCTGCGGGAAACGTGCGGTAAAGGCCCCTTCCCGCTCGGGCGGCAGTCTGACCAGCAGTGCCAGCGCACCGTCCTCCGCATCCTCGCGTTCGAGGATTTCGCCATTGGCGTGCAGCCAGGCCAGCGACTTGCCATCGCCCGGTGGCAGGGTGAGCCGGTAGATCGGCCGGGTTCGCGCGATGCGCTGCTCGATCGCATCGGTCAGCGGGCCCATCCCCTCGCCTGTCAGCGCCGAAACCAGCACTGGACGCGAGGCACCCGGCTTGAGCGTGGCGAGTGCTCCCTGGCGCTCACGCTCGTCGCCCGAAAGCAGGTCGGCCTTGTTCCAGACTTCGATGACGCGGTTGCCATCCTCTGGATCGATACCGAGATCGCGCAGAATGCCCTGGACATCGGCGGCCTGGGCCTGCGTATCCTCGTGCGAGACATCTCGGACATGCAACAGAACATCGGCCTCGATCGCATCCTCGAGCGTGGCACGGAAGGCAGCGACGAGTTGCGTCGGCAGGTCGGAGATGAAGCCGACCGTATCCGACAGCATGATCCTGGCGCCATGCGGCAGCTTGAGTGCCCGCGCCGTCGGGTCGAGCGTGGCGAAGAGCATGTCCTGCGCTAGCACTTCTGCCGAGGTCAGCCGGTTGAACAAGGTCGACTTGCCGGCGTTGGTGTAGCCGACCAGCGCAACCACCGGATAAGGCACGCGCTTGCGGCTGGCGCGATGCAGCGAGCGCGTGCGCTTCACGCTCTCGAGCTCGCGTTCGATCTTGCTCATCCGCTCCTGGATGATGCGTCGGTCGGCCTCGATCTGGGTCTCGCCCGGGCCGCCGAGGAAGCCGAAGCCGCCGCGCTGGCGCTCGAGATGGGTCCAGGACCTGACCAGCCGGCTCTTCTGGTAATTGAGATGCGCGAGCTCGACCTGCATCGCGCCCTCGCGCGTGCGGGCGCGCCGGCCGAAGATCTCGAGAATCAGGCCGGTGCGGTCGATGACCTTGCAGCCAAAGGCTTTTTCGAGATTTCGCTGCTGGACCGGCGACAAGGCGCAATCCATCACGACAAGGCCGATCTCCTCGATCTTGACGCGTTCCGCCAGTTCCTCGACCTTGCCCTTGCCGAGATAGGTCGCGGGCCGCAGCGCGCCCAGCACGACCGGGATTGCCTCGACGATCTGGAGATCGATGGCGCTGGCCAGCCCAAACGCCTCGTCCAGCCGGGCTGCATGGCTGCGCTGGTTCTCGTCAGCCGCTGAACCCCGACCGGCATTGTGGCGCGTCCGATAGGGGCCGACCACAAAGGCGCGGGTATCGGCCGCCAGGGCGTGCTCGGCCGCATCGATCGTGAGTCCGATCGAGCTTCCGTCGCCCGCCCCGGCCTTGCCGCCCACGGCTCAGGCCTTGTCCGTTTCCTCGGGCTCGAACAGCTGCACCGGGTGGCCCGGCATGATGGTCGAGATCGCGTGCTTGTAGACGAGCTGGGAATGTCCATCCCGGCGCAGCAAAACGCAAAAATTATCGAACCAGGTGACGACGCCCTGCAATTTGACGCCGTTCACGAGAAAGATGGTGAGAGGGATCTTCTGCTTGCGGACATGATTGAGAAACGTGTCCTGGAGGTTTTGGGCCCGCTCTGCGGCCATGGGTAGCCCCTGTTGTTGGGATCGCAATCGGCTTGCGCATGCGATCCAGATCGTCCCGTTAGGCTTCGGCGCCAATCGCCGGGCATTCGGGACACCGACGCTTCATTAGATCGTCACCCGGCGAGAACGCGCAAGGGTTGCGAGGCGCGAAAATCGGCCTGCCGCCCTGCGTGCAGTGCAACACGACAGTCGGACTTTAGCCCACCCCCAGCGATTTGAGCTTACGATGAAGGGCTGAACGCTCCATGCCGATGAATTCCGCGGTACGCGAGATGTTGCCGGAGAAGCGGGCGATCTGCGCCATCAGATACTCGCGCTCGAAAATCTCGCGAGCATCGCGCAGCGGCAGGCTCATCAGCTTCTCGCCACCGGAGCCGGACGGCGTCGTCGGCACCATGGCACCGACCTCGGCCGGCAGCATGTCAATCGTGATCTCCGCCGTGGGATCGCCCTTGGTCAGAATCATCAACCGTTCGACGTTGTTGCGCAGCTCGCGAATATTGCCCGGCCATTCGTGCGACTGCAGGATCGCCATCGCGTCGCTGCCGATCCGGCGCTTGGGCAGGCCTGCCCCGACCGAGATCTGATCCATGAAGAACTCGATCAGCTCGGGCACGTCCTCGCGCCGCTCCGACAAGGCGGGTACGCGGATCGGCACCACGCCGAGCCGGTGATAGAGATCCTCCCGCAGCTGGCCGTCGGCGATCAGCTTGAGAAGGTCGCGGCTGCTCGACGAGATGATGCGGACGTCGACATGGACCCGGGTCGCGCCGCCGACGCGCTGGAAATTCTGGTCGACCAGGACGCGCAGGATGCGGTTCTGCGTCTCGCGCGGCATGTCGCCGATCTCATCGATGTAGAGCGTGCCGCCATGGGCCTCCTCGAGCGCGCCGACCCTGCGCGAGCGCCCGTCGCCGCCCTCGACGCCGAAGAGCTCCTCCTCCATCGTCTCGGGTGTGATCGTCGCTGCGTTGATCACGACGAAGGGCCCGGACGAGCGGGTCGAGGCCTCGTGCAGCGTGCGGGCGGTCAATTCCTTGCCGCAGCCCGGCTCGCCGGTGATCAGCACGCGCGCATTGGTCGGTGCGACGCGCTCAAGCGTCTGGCGCAGCTGGTTGACCGCGGTCGAGCGGCCGACGATCCGGCTCGCCTGGACCGAACGGGTCTTCAGCTCGCGCACCTCGCGTCGCAACCGCGAAGCCTCCAGGGCCCGCTCTGCGACCAGCACCAGCCGGTCGGCCTTGAACGGCTTCTCGATGAAGTCGTAGGCGCCGCTCTTGATCGCCGAGACGGCGGTCTCGATGTTGCCGTGGCCGGAGATCATCACCACCGCCAGATCGGGGTGGCTCTCCTTGACTAGCTGGAGCACCTGCAACCCGTCGAGCCGGCTGCCCTGCAGCCAGATATCCAGGAAGACGAGGTTGGGCCGACGCGCCGCGATCGCAGCGAGCGCCTCGTCGGCGGAGCCTGCCTTGCGCGTTCGGTAGCCCTCGTCCTCCAGGAGGCCGGCAACCAGTTCGCGAATATCGACCTCGTCGTCGACGACGAGAATGTCAGCACTCATGCCTTCGTCCCGTTCACTTGTCGTGTGGCGTTATCCGCCGTCCTATTGCCCGTCTCTGGTCTGTCTTCGCCGGCCGGTGGCGGTCCGGTCTCGACAAACCAGAGCCTGATCCTGGCGCCACGGGCGCCATCCGGGCGGTCGAGCAACTCGATACCGCCGCCATGGTCCTCGAGGATCTTGCCGACGATGGCGAGGCCGAGGCCGGTGCCGCCGTCGCGTGTGGTCATATAGGGTTCGAGCAGCTTCTGGCGCTGATCGGCCGGCAGGCCCTTGCCGTTGTCGAGGATGTCGATGACGATCCGGCCGTCCTGGAGCCGTTCGAAGCCGATCTCGATACGGCCTTTGCCGCGTTGCTCGGCCGGCACGGCCTCGACCGCCTCGGTCGCATTCTTGATGACGTTGGTGAGAGCCTGCGAGATCAGGCGCCGGTCGAAATGCGCCAGGACCGGTGCGTCGGGCAGGTTGTCGGACATGTCGATCTCGGGATTGCCGACCCGCATCAGGAAGATGACCTGCCGAGCCGTCTCGACGATGTCGTCTCGCGCCGGCGAAGGCTTGGGCATCCGCGCGAAGGAGGAGAACTCGTCGACCATGCGGCGAATGTCCTCGACCTGGCGCACGATGGTGGCGGTGCACTGGTCGAAGATGTCCTTGTCGTCGACGATGACGCGGCCGAACTTGCGACGGATGCGTTCGGCCGAGAGCTGGATCGGCGTCAGCGGATTCTTGATCTCGTGGGCGATGCGGCGCGCCACGTCGGCCCAGGCGGCAGTCCGCTGCGCCGAAACGAGATCGGTGATGTCGTCGAGCGTCACCACGAGGCCGGCGCCCGCCCCTTCGCCTTCGCGCGTTGCCCGAATGTTGACCAAGCGCTCACGGCCACCGCGGGTGATCGCGACCTGGGTGGAGCTCAGGCGCTGCCGGCCGGTCAGCGCTTCGGACACGAACGCGGCGATCTCCGGAACGACTCGCGCCACCGGCTCGCCGAGCAGGCGGCCGCCGGCTCCGAGCAAGGTTTCGGATGAGCGGTTGCTGATGGTGACGTGCCCGTCTTCGTCTATGCCGAGTACGCCGGAGGAGACGCCCGAGAGGACTGTCTCGGTGAATCGGCGTCGCCGGTCGATCACTTCGCTTGCGGTGACGAGTCCGTCGCGCTGGCGGCGAAGCTCGGCCGTCATCTTGTTGAAGGTCTCGCCAAGATGGGCGAGATCGCCTTCCGCTCGTCTTATCGGCACCTGGACATAGAAGTTACCGCTGGAGACCTGATCGGTGGCATGGATCATTCGCCGGATCGGCGCGACGAGGCCGTTGGCGAAGTTGAGACCGAGCCAGATCGCCGAGAGCAGCAGGATCACGGAAATCAGCGCGTACATCGAAGCGAAGGCGATCTGCACGCCTTTGCGCCTCGCATCGATGCCGAGATACTCGACCGCAGCGCCGCGGGCCACCGCCGGGAACTCGACCGCGAGCGGATCGACCTCGCGGGCGACATAGAGGAAGGCGCCGTCATAGCTCGGCAGCTTCATCAGAGCGCCGAAGACACGCCCGGAGGACGGGAGCACGCAGATCGGCTCCGGCGAGCTCTGCGCATCCTCGAAGGCGTCGGCATTGGGCTTGCTGGCGTCCCGCAAAACGTCGATGTTGGCCCTGACGAGAACGGTGTCCGGCGGCTTCATGATCCAGACCACCGGCAGGCCGAGCGCCGTGGCGCGCGCCGTCAGGAAGCTCTCGAACCAGCGCCGATCGGCGTCGTAAGCGGTCTTCGCCCGTCCAAGATCGTCCGAGAGCAACCGAATCTCGCGGCCGAGCGAACGGCACTGGCCGGTGGTGTAGGCGTCGGCGACCTCTACGGACTTGAAGATCACATCGCGCATGCGGTCTGAGAACCAGGGCTCGAGGCCGCGTTCCAGCGTCGCGGTCGCGATCACGGCGACGAGCACAGCCGGCAGCGCCGCGACGATGCTGAACAGGCTGACGATCCGCACGTGCAGCCCGGCTGCCGCCACGCCCTTGCGCCTCGCGCGGATCAGCACCGCCGCCTCGAACGCGACGATGGTCAGCAACAGCAGGATCAGCAGGCCATTGATGATGAAGACGCCGACCACGACCTCATGGACCGGCGCGACCGGCGTCGCGCCCGAAAGCACGAGGAAGGTGGTGAGCGCCGAGACCAGGGCGAAGCCGACGACGAGCGCGCCCAGCCAGCCCGAAACCCGCCGGGGCGGGTCTTCGGATCGGGGCGTCATGCGCATGTCGCCGGTCGAGGTCGTCAAGACGATATCGAAGCTCCGTTGCCTGCGGCTCCCGTCATGGAAGCCGACGCACAGCGCACTGATGCGCCGCCGCAACGGTGTTGTCAAAATATGACAGATGCAAGGCAGCCACAGTGCCTGGAACCCGTTCCGATCAGCTGGCGCTGCAAGCTGATCGGAAAAACGGTTTCCAACTCAAAGTGAGAGACGGATTCACCGATCAGGTTGAAGCAACCTGATCGGATCCGGCTCTTGTCAACGTGGCGAGCGCACCACCTGCATGTCGAGCTCGCGGATCTTCTTGCGCAAGGTGTTGCGATTAAGTCCCAGCAGCTCGGCAGCGCGAATCTGGTTGCCGCGCGTTGCCGCCAGGGCGGCCGCGATCAAGGGCGGCTCGACCTCCCGCAGGATGCGGTGATAGAGCCCCGGCGGCGGGATCTGGTCGCCGAAGCCGCCGAAATACTGGTTGAGATGGCGTTCGACCGAACCGGACAGGGTTTCCGCCCGCTCCGGCGCACTGCTGCTCCCAATCTGCACCGGGCCCCCGGTCCCGGGCTGCAACTCCGCCTCGACGATGGGCGCGGTGATGGTATCTTGCGGATAGAGCGCGGCCAGACGCCGCACCAGATTCTCGAGCTCGCGGACATTGCCCGGCCAGCGGTAACGCCGCAGCACATCCATCGCTTCCGAGTCGATCTGCTTGCGCGCCAGCCCCTCCTTTTCGACCAGCGCGAAGAAATGGCGGACGAGATCCGGGATATCTTCGACGCGCTCGCGCAGCGGCGGCAGTCGGATCGGCACGACGTTGAGACGGAAGAACAGATCCTCGCGGAAGAGGCCATGCGCGATCGAGATGCGCAGGTCCTTGTTGGTCGCGGCGACAATGCGGACATTGGTCTTGATCGGAGTGCGTCCGCCGACCGTGGTGTACTCGCCCTGCTGCAGCACGCGCAGCAGTCTCGTCTGCGCCTCCATCGGCATGTCACCGATCTCGTCGAGGAACAATGTGCCGCCCTCAGCCTGCTCGAAGCGGCCCGAGGAGCGGGTCAGCGCGCCGGTGAAGGCCCCCTTCTCGTGACCGAACAGCTCCGATTCGATCAGGTCCTTCGGGATCGCCGCCATGTTGATCGCGACGAAAGGTCCGTTGCGGCGCTTGCCATAGTCGTGCAGGGCGCGGGCGACCAGTTCCTTGCCGGTGCCCGACTCGCCGTTGATCATCACCGTCAGGTCGATCGGCATCAGCCGCGCCAGGGCACGATAGACGTCCTGCATCGCCGGCGATCGGCCGACCAGCGGGATGTCCTCGGGCTCGGCGGCCTGGCTGCGCGGTACGTCGCCGCGCGGACGCGACAGCGCGCGGCCGACGATGGCGACGAGCTCCTTCAGGTCAAAGGGTTTCGGCAAGTACTCATACGCGCCGCGCTCCGAGGCCTTGATCGCGGTCATGAAGGTGTTCTGCGCGCTCATCACGATGATCGGCAGCTCGGGCCGGACCCGCTTGATGCGCGGCAGGAGATCGAAGGCGTTGCCGTCCGGCATCACGACATCGGTGATAATGAGATCGCCAAGACCCTGCGCTGCCCAGGTCCAGAGAGTCGCCGCCTGACCCGTGGTGCGCACCTCGTAGCCGGCGCGGGCGAGTGCCTGGTTGAGGACGGTGCGAATCGCGGCGTCGTCGTCGGCGATGAGAATGTTACCCGTCGGCATGCGGTTCCTATGTCCTGCTCGCCTCTTACCCAGCCCGAGGCGGCTTAGCCTCGTGCAGGGGCAATCGAATTCGAAACGTCGTGCGTCGCTGCGCGGACTCGCATTCGACGATTCCGCCGTGATCGCCGATCACCTTGGCGACAAGTGCAAGTCCAAGGCCACTTCCCTGCGCCTTGGTGGTGACGAAGGGATCGAACAGGTGCTGGTGCAGGTCAGGCGGCACGCCGGGCCCGTTGTCGCGGACGCCGATCTCGAGCGGCAAGGCGAGCCGGGCGCTGGAACCGGGCGCCTGCATGCGGATGCCAGGACGATAGGCGGTCGTGAGCGTGATCTCGCCGTCGATCGCGTCATTGCCGATGGCCTCGGCCGCGTTCTTGACCAGGTTGAGCAGAACCTGGACCAGTTGGTCGCGGTTGCCTGCGACCGGCGGCAGCGACGGGTCGTAGATCTCGCTGAAGCGGATGTGCCGGGCGAAGCCGGACTGAGCCAGCCGCTTCACATGGTCGAGCACATCATGGACATTGACGGGTCCGCGTTCGCTCGGACGCTCGTCGCCGAACAGCTCCACGCGCTCGACCAGTTTCACGATCCGGTCGGCTTCGTCGCAGATCAACTGAGTCAGCAGGCGATCCTCGTCCTGGACCGAGGCCTCGAGCAGTTGCGCCGCCCCGCGGATGCCGGAGAGCGGATTCTTGATCTCATGCGCCAGCATTGCTCCGAGCGCAGTGATCGAGCGAGCTGCTCCCCGATGTGTCAATTGCCTGTCCATTTTTTCAGCAATTGTCCGTTCTTGCAGCAAAAGTACCACCGCGTCTGGCTGGCTGGGCAGTAGTGAAGCAAAGACGTCGACCACCCGGTCGATGCCGAGCCGGGGCGAGGCGAGTTCGAGCCGGTACTCGCTGACGCTGGCACCGCGTCGCTGAACCTCCTCGACCAGCCCCAGCACCGGCGAGCCGAAAGCGACGAGATCGTCGAGGCGCTGGCGCTTCAGCACGAGGGTGCTGGCCTGGAAGAAGTCCTCGGCAGCGGTGTTGGCGTAAAGGATGCCGTGCCCGTCCCCGATGACCAAGACGGGCATGGGCAGGACGTTGAGCGCCTGGACTTCGAGAAGGTCGTACAAGGGATCGTGCTGCCCCTCCGCGCCGTCGTTGAATATCGCCATCGTCATAGGCAGGACTTTCCTGGGTCAGGCGGCAGCGCCCAGAGGGGCGGTCGAGAACAGTTGTCCGAGCGCCGCGATGGCGCGCACAGGCTCGCTGGTCGTCAGTAGCTCGCGGCGCGAGGTTTCGTCCGGCTCCAGCCCGCAAGCGAGCGCCTCGTCGGCATAGGCGGCCAAATGCTTGCGGGCATGGCGGACGCCGGTCTCACGTCCCATCAGCGAGAGCAGGCTCTCGTAATGTTCGCGGGCGACGTCGTGCTTGACGGTGAGCGGGATGTCCGCCGGCTCGCGGCCGGCCAGTGCGGCGCCGATCGCGCCGGGCAGCCAGGGCCGGCCAAGCGCGGCGCGCCCGACCATGACGTAGTCCGCTCCCGATTGCTCCAGGCAGAGCTGCGCCTGCGTGGACGTCGCGATATCGCCATTGGCGATCAGCGGGAATTTGCCCTCCGCCCGCACTGGACGGATCGCGGCCCAATTAGCCTGGCCCTTGTAGAACTGCTGGCGTGTACGGCCATGGACCGTGATCGCAGCCGCTCCGGCCATTGCGGCGCGGCGCGCCAGTTCCGGCGCGTTGCGGCTGGCATCGTCCCAGCCAAGCCGCATTTTGACCGTAACCGGCACCTTCACCGCCGCTACGACCGCTTCGACCAGACCGATTGCGTGATCGAGATCACGCATCAGCGCCGAGCCTGCCCAGCCCCCGACCACCTTCTTCGCCGGGCAGCCCATGTTGATGTCGACAATGTTGGCGCCCGAAGCCTCGGCGACCTGCGCAGCCTCCGCCAGCCAGCGCGCCTCACAACCGGCCAGCTGGACGACATGCGGAGTCACCCCCGCGCCCTCCGCCCGCAGCCGCGCCTCCTCGCTGCCGCGGACGAGCTCATCGGAGGCCACCATCTCGGAGACCACGAGTCCGGCCCCGAAGCGCGCGGCGATGCGGCGCATGGCCAGATCGGTCACGCCCGACATCGGCGCCAGGAAGGCACGCGAGGCCGGGAACAATCCGCCGATCGGCACCTCATGCTCGCCCGAATTTGAGGCAGTTTTCATTTTGCCGATTTATTAGACAAATGCTGCGTCGCGCAAGAGAATTTCGCAGCATGTTGCATCGCAATATCGTCATGATGCGCGTGCGGTGGCTCGGGCAGCGCCGTTGCGGCGGCGTTAGCGGCTTGGCGCGAGAGCTGCGCCGTCCTATCAGCGAGCCTCCAACTCATGGAGTCACGAGGATCGATGACGCCTGCCGTCGCAGCCCTGATCGTCGCCGCCGGACGCGGCCTGCGCGCTGGCGCTGATGCGCCGAAGCAGTATCGGCGGCTTGGCGGCATACCGGTTCTGTGCCGCACGCTTGCCCCCTTCCTGGCCGAGGGCCGGATCGACATCGTGCTCGTGGTGATCGGTGCCGGCGACGGGGCGCGGTATGCCGAAGCGATCGGCCAACTTCCGGAGAACGCACGCGCTCGCCTCTCCGCCCCCGCCGATGGTGGCGAGACCCGTCAAGAGTCGGTCCGTGCAGGTTTGGAGGCGCTTGCCGCCAGCGGCTTCTCGGGCATTGTGCTCGTGCATGATGCGGCCCGCCCCTTCGTTTCAACGTCGCTGATCGAGCGGGCGATGGGAGCCTGTACCCAGGATATTGCCGCGATCCCGGTGCTCGCCGTCACCGACACCGTCAAGCGCGTCGATACCACCGGCCTGATCGAGGAGACCCTGCCGCGCGAGCAACTCGTCTCGGTGCAGACGCCGCAGGCCTTCGCCTTCCAGCCTCTGCTTGCCGCACACCGGGCTGCCCATGCCGCCGGATCCAGCGGCTTCACCGACGATTCCGCCATCATGGAATGGGCCGGCCACCGCGTCGCGACCTTCGCGGGAGATCCGATGAACCTGAAACTGACCCATTCGGACGACTTTGCACTGGCCGAACAGCGCATCGCCAGGTCACTCGTGACGCGCACCGGCACCGGCTACGACGTTCATGCCTTCGCCGACGGCGATCATGTCTGGCTCGGCGGTATCCGGATTCCGCACAGCCGCGGCGTCACGGCTCATTCCGATGGCGACGTCGCCCTGCATGCACTCACCGATGCAGTATTGGGGGCCTTGGCCGATGGCGATATCGGGAGCCATTTCCCGCCCAGCGATCCGCAATGGCGTGGCGCTTCCTCCGACCGCTTCCTCGCCTTTGCCGCCGAACGTGTCCGCCACCGTGGCGGCCGCATCGACCATCTCGACCTGACGATCGTTTGCGAGGGGCCAAAAGTCGGCCCGCATCGCGATGCGATCCGGGTGCGCATCGCAGAGATCGCCGGCTTGCGCATAGACCAGGTCGGCGTCAAGGCGACGACCTCGGAACGTCTCGGCTTCACTGGCCGTGGCGAGGGACTCGCCGCACTCGCTACGGCGACCATCCGCCTTCCGGAGCCAGAGTGACGCCATGTTCGACCTCGACATCCGTTCACTCGCCGCCGAACTGCTCGACATCTCGCGCGAACGCAGCATCACTGTCGCGACGGTCGAGTCCTGCACAGGCGGGCTCGTCATCGGTGCGCTGACGGCGATTTCCGGCTCGTCCAGCATGGTGCTAGGCGGCCTCGTGACCTATTCCAACGAGGCGAAGACGGAGCTGGCCGGCGTCCCCGCCGAGCTTATTCGCGAGCATGGCGCGGTGAGCGAGCCGGTCGCGCGCGCCATGGCGGAAGGCGGCCGGGAACGGCTGTCGTCGAGGCTCGCCGTCGCGATCACCGGCATCGCCGGCCCGGACGGCGGCAACGCGCTGAAGCCGGTCGGGCTGGTGCATTTCGCCTGCGCCGACGGTGCAAGGACGCTGCATCGCGAAAAGCGCTTCGGCGCTCAGGGGCGCGACGAGATCAGGCGCCTCAGTGTGCTGGAGGCGCTCGATCTGCTGCGCGAGGCGGCTCTGGCAGACGATTAGCCGCCGAAAATCACAATCTATCTCGTCGAGAGCTTGCGCCAGACCGCGCCGACAATGTCGGCGTAATCGTCGCTCCACGGCCGAGCAGCGCCGGGGCCGACCTGTTCACGCCAGCCCTGCCGGACGATCGGCCCGGGATCGACTCCGGGGCGCAGGATGATCGCGACATCGGGAGCGACTTTCGCCGATTTGATGTCATCGGGTGACCGGACCGAGGCGTTGATCCAGGCGGAGAGGCCGACTGTCGCAGCCGTGGCGCGAACGACGGACCCGAATTCCATGTTGCGGTTCGAGATGTGCAGCAGGGCCGCGCCATTCGACTTGAGCTTCCGAGCGTAGAGTACAAACGCCTCTTCGGTCAGGAGATGAGTGGGGATGGCATCCGACGAGAAGGCGTCCACCACGATCAAATCGAGCGAGCCGTCCGCCACCTCCGCCAGGGTCAGACGTGCGTCGCCGATGACGAAGCGCGTAGCCGGAGCGCAGGTGCTGAAAAACCGGAATCGCGCGGGGTCAGTCGCGATCCGGATGACCGTCGGGTCTATTTCGTAGAAGGTCCAATCCTCACCGCCTTGAATCTGGCAGGCCAGCGAGCCGGTCCCCACGCCGATGGCAGCCACGGTGCCCAGCTTGCCGCCGCGGGCCTGCCGGAGCGATTGAATGCCCTCGGCGATGCCACCGCCGGCATAGTAGTAGGTCAGCGGCTCAGGCTTTCCGGAAGCCGGTGTGCCGTCCTCCTCGCGCAGTTTCTGCGCACCATGAAGCGTGCTGCCGTGCATCAGCAGGCGGAAGCGACCATCCGAGGTTTCGACGATGCGGTGAACACCAAAGAAGGAACGGACCATGTCCGTCCGGTACGCCTCCTTGGCGATCAATCCGGCGAACGCGACAGCGGCAACGGCAGCGAGCGCCCCGCCTCGCAACCGCGTCATCGGGATTGACGCTAAACGGGGTTGGCAAAGCAGGCCAGCGATGACCAGAAGCGGGTACTCCATCACGGAGTTGAAAAGCGCGGGCGCGAGCAATGCGGAGAAGACCCCGCCCAAAACGCCGCCGAGCGACATCCAAAGATAAAAGGCGGTCAGCCCATTCGTCGAGGGACGCAGGCGCGCGAGCTCGCCATGGGCGACCATCGCCGTGACGAACAGAATGGCGAAATGAAACAGCAGTTCGATCTCCCAGCTGAAGCGGAGAGCGAACACGGCCGTGCCGACATAGAGTACCACGAGCGGCAGCTGCAGGCCGAGCATCCAGCCATGGCGCAAGATCGGTTTGCGCTGAAAAACGATGACGAACGTCAGCAGGAACAGTGAAAGCGGCACGACCCACAGCAGCGGCGCGGCAGCGACGTCGGTCGACACATGAGCGGTAACCGCGACGAGCAACCCGGACGGAACGAATGCTAGAAAAAGCCAACGCAGCTTTCGGCTGAAAGCGATCGGTTCGGCCGCGAGCGGGCTGGGCGCCTTGCCGCCTTCCGAACGCCCGAGGACCAGCCCGGCGCAGCCGGCGATACCCGCCAGCAAAAGCGCGAAACCCCAGGCCCAGGCAGCCGTCTGTGTGGCCAGCCGCAGGAATGGTTCGACCAGGAATGGGTAGGCCAGCAGCGCGAGGAAGCTACCGATGTTGGAAGCGGCGTAGAGGAAATAAGGGTCGCGGGCATGTTCATGGCCGGTTCGCGCGAACCAGGCCTGCAACAAGGGGCCATTCGCAGCCACGGCGAAGAACGGCAAGCCGACCGAGGCTGCGAACAGCGTCAGCAGCCAGGTGATTTCTGCCTCTGCCGGCGGGCGATCGAAGCCGGCGGCGATCCTGATCGGCAACGATGTCAGAATTACCGCCGCCATCAGCGCAATATGGATCAGCGCGGCGCGGCGAACACTGAACCGGCTGACGAGCCAATGGGCGTAGGCGTAGCCTGCCAGCAACATCGCCTGGAAGAAGACCATCGCCGTCGACCAGACGGCCGGCGAGCCGCCGAGCTTGGGCAGCACCATCTTGGCGAACATCGGCTGGATGCCGAAGAGCAGGAAGGCGGAGAGGAAGATGGTACAGGTATAGACCGGCAACACCACGCTCATTCGCCGCGCCCCGACACCGGCACGCGCCTCAACCACCGGAGCTTCCATGGCTTCCCCCTGCCGAAACGGGAGAACAATGGCGCGGACAGCTTAAGACTAGGTGAGCGCGGCCGGGCGGCCACGCCCGTAGATCAGATCCGCGCGCTTCTCGAAAGCCTCCGCGAACTTGTGGAAGGCCTTGTCGAACATCGCGCCCATCAACAGGCCGAGCATGCGGCTGGCGAACTCATAGGAGATGAAGAAGCCGACCTCGCAGCCCTTGTCGTGCGGCTTGAAGCTCCAGCGATTCTCCAGATAACGGAACGGCCCGTCGACATATTCGACCAGGATCTTCAAATTCGTCGGATCGAGCGTGACGCGGCTGGTGAAGGTCTCGCGAATCGCCTTGTAGCCGACGGTCATGTCGGCGAGTACCACCTCGCCGCCGCCCTCGCGCGGCGTGCGCCGGCGAACCGTCAGCCCCTCGCAGAGCGGCAGGAACTGCGGATAATTTTCGACGTCCGCCACGAGCGCATACATCTCTTCGGGCGAGTGCTTCACCCGGCGGGTGCTGTTGAACATCGGCATGATGGGGTGCCGGTCAGTCGCCGAGCTTGGCTGCGCGCGCCGTCCGCAGCTTTGCGAAATCCTCGCCGGCATGGTGCGAGGAGCGCGTCAGCGGCGTCGAGGACACCATCAGGAAGCGCTTCACATAAGCGATGGTCTCGAAGCTCTTGAACTCGTCGGGCGTGACGAAACGCACGACCGGATGATGCTTGCGCGAGGGCGCCAGATACTGGCCGATGGTGATGAAATCGACATCGGCCGAGCGCAAATCGTCCATCAGTTGCAACACCTCGTTCCGCTCTTCGCCGAGGCCGACCATGATGCCGGACTTGGTGAAGATGGTCGGGTCGAGCTCCTTCACCTGCTGCAGCAGCCTGAGCGAATGGAAATAGCGGGCGCCGGGGCGCACGGTCAGATACTTGCCGGGCACCGTTTCGAGATTGTGGTTGAAGACGTCGGGCTTGGCCGCGACCACCACTTCGAGCGCACCCGGCTTGCGCAGAAAGTCGGGCGTCAGGATCTCGATCGTCGTGCCGGGCGAAGCCTTGCGGATAGCGCGGATGACCTGCGCGAAATGCTCGGCTCCGCCGTCCTTGAGATCGTCACGGTCGACCGAGGTGATCACGACATGCTCGAGGCCGAGCTTGGCGACGGCATCGGCGACCTTGCGCGGCTCATGAGCGTCGAGCGCCTCGGGCACGCCGGTCTTGACGTTGCAGAAGGCACAGGCGCGCGTGCAGGTGTCGCCCATGATCATGAAGGTGGCGTGCTTCTTCTCCCAGCACTCGCCGATATTGGGACAGCCCGCCTCCTCGCAGACGGTGACGAGCTTCTCCGCCTTCACGATCTTCTGGGTCTCAGCCCATTTCGGCGAGCCCGGCGCCTTGACCCGAATCCAGTCCGGCTTGCGCAGGATCGGATTCTCGGGCCGCTTCTGCTTTTCCGGATGCCGCAATTCCACCGGCGGCTTCACCTCGGATTTCGGGTTGCCGGCATTGGGGCGCGGATCGCGGTTGAGAAGATCGAGCACGACGGCCATGGACGGGTCCGTTACTGGCGCCGCGCATCAGGGCGCGGCCACTCCCGTCTAGCTAATGCCGAAGTGCGGCGCGAGCAACCCGCGGAGCATGTTCCGCAAAAGTGGACCCCACTTTTGCGACGAGAACATGCTCCAGAATTTTGAGTTGCGCGATTTCTGATCGTTCGACCGTCTCGGTCGAACGGAAAGCGCGCCGCGGGACTCAGTTGCGCACTGCGCGCCAGACCACGATCAGCAGGCAGGCACCGGCGATCGCCGCGATCAGAGTACGCCAGAAGCCGAAGATCGAGATATCCATGAGCTCGGCGATGCGGCTGCCGACGAAGGAACCGGCGACGCCGACGATGATGTTGGTGAAGAGTCCGTGATCGGACGAGGTGACGCGCTCGGCGATCCAGCCGGCGATGACGCCGATCAGCAGCGTCATGAAGAAGCCATAGCCCGGCGTGCCGAGTGCGGCATAGATCTGGTCGTTCATGGTAGTCCCCCTGCCCTCAAAGACCGGCCGTCCGGCCGCGAACGACAACGCAGCGAGCGTCGCCTGGTTCCAGATTCAAGCGATGAAACGGGCGAGCAGCACGACCAGGATCGCGCCGATCACCGCCATCGCCATCAAGTCGAGGAAGCGATGGCCGATGCTCGCCCGCCAGCCGGTGACACGCACGATGCCCTGCCCGACCAGCATGCCGAGCAGTCCGACCACAGCATGGCGCAGGAAGCCACCACCACCGACAACGAGGCTGGCGATGAAGCCCGCGGCGGTACCGAATGCGACCGGAGGCAGAAGCCTGGGCCAGTCGAGCGCGAACTTCCTGCCTGGCGGCAGGATCTCGACCTTGTCGTCGGGGACGACCCGATCGGGCTTGGGGGATTTGCGGGCGCGCGTCATCGGCCGGATATGGTCTCAGCCGCGCGCGAATGCCAGCACCGACTGATCAGGCGATCAGTCTAGCCAGGAAGACCACCACGATCGCCCCGATCGTCGCCGTGATGATCTGTGAGATCAGCGGGTTGCCGATGCCGAGGTTGATGCCCAGAGCCGACAGCAGGAAGCTACCGACGAAGGCGCCGATCAGACCGGTGATGATGTAGCGGATCAGCCCGCCGCCACCCATGACGATGCTGGCGAGCCAGCCGGCGACGGCGCCGATGGCGATGGCGACGAGAATGGCACGAAGGTCCATGGCGATCCTCCCTAGGCAAGCGCCCTATCCAAACAGGCCTGAATGTTGCACGAACCGGTAGCGAGCACACGGGTGGCGAATGCTCCGGGCCCCGCTGCAACCGCCCAGCGCTATCGGGCTATGGCCCCGAGTGCCGCGACGGCGGAGCCGGCTACGGCACCACTGAAATTATGCCCCCCTCCGACCAGCTGCAGTCGCGCAGACAGGCCTCGTGCCTGCGCCCTGGCGACATAGTCACCAGCAAGATCGGGACGGGTATTGTCATCTGCTTGCCCCGTAACAGCGACGATGGCAGTGCCGGAACCAATCCCGGACAGGTAATCGACCGGCGATTGCGAAGAAAAGCCGCCGCGGCGGCCGCGGCTGGAGTTCCAGGCGGGCACATCGCACGGGCAGGATGCCAGCACGATGCCGTTGATCAAGCCGGGGTAATCTCCGGCGATCACGGCGATCGTGCCAGCCCCACCGGAATGCCCGAGCGCCGCGACGGAACGTGCATTGTATTTCTGCTTGAGCTCGCGGATCGCTCCGGCAACGGCGCGGTTATTGCCCGAGTGGAACGTGTCGCGCCGGCCATTATCGGAACCGCTACTTCTCTTTCCGGCGCGGTCGTAATAGCCGGGTCGCAACAGCGCGATCGCGACCACGTTCTTGCGCGAGGCAGCGAACTGCTTTGCATAGGAGTACATGTAGTCCGCCGGCCCACCAGCCGAGACGTCGCCATGAACGAAGACGGCGAGCACCGGCTGGCCACGACCCGCAGGGGGGCCGAAAACTTCATAGGCGAGCCCGTTCGCACAGGTTTCGCCGTCGCAGGCCTCCGCCGGCGCGGCGAACAGCGACAGGGCGAGAAGCATCCACCAAATGTGCGACCGGCCCATGATTTCCCCCTTGCCCGATAGCCTGCTCTAGCGGCGGCTTGTGTCAGGCGTTCAACACCTTGCCATAGGCGTCGAGCACGGCCTCCTTCATCGTCTCCGACAGCGTCGGATGCGGGAAGATGGTGTGCATCAGCTCTTCCTCGGTGGTCTCGAGGTTCATCGCGACGACGAAGCCCTGGATCAGCTCGGTGACTTCCGCGCCGACCATGTGGGCGCCGAGCAGCTTGCCGGTCTTGGCGTCGAATACCGTCTTGACCATGCCGCTGTCCTCGCCGAGCGCCACCGCCTTGCCGTTGGCGACGAAGTTGAAGCGGCCGACCTTGAGCTGGTGGCCGGCTTCCTTGGCCTTGGCCTCGGTCAGGCCGACGCTGGCGATCTGCGGGTGGCAATAGGTGCAGCCCGGGATCATCGCCTTGTCCATCGGGTGCGGGTGCAGGCCCTTGATCGCCTCGACGCAGATCACCGCTTCATGTTCGGCCTTGTGCGCCAGCATCGGCGGGCCGGCGACGTCGCCGATCGCGTAGACGCCCTTGACATTGGTGCGGCAGAGGCCGTCGATCGCGATCACGCCGCGGTCGAGCTTCACGCCGAGCGCCTCGAGGCCGAGATTCTCGACATTGGCGACGACGCCGACGGCGGAGATCATCCGCTCGGCGGTGATCGTCTGCTTGTTGCCCTTGTCGTCCTCGACATGGGCGGTGATGGAGTTGGCCGACTTCTCGACCTTGGTGACCTTGGTCGAGGTCAGGATCTTCATGCCTTGCTTCTCGAAGGCCTTTCGCGCGAAGGCGCCGATCTCTGCGTCCTCGACCGGCACCACCTGCGGCAGGACCTCGACCACAGTCACCTCGGCGCCGAGCGTGCGATAGAAGGAGGCGAACTCGATGCCGATCGCGCCCGAGCCCATCACGACCAGCGACTTCGGCATGGTCGGCGGTACCAGCGCCTCGAAATAGGTCCAGATCAGCTTGCCGTCCGGCTCGAGGCCCGGCAGCGCGCGCGGACGGGCGCCGGTCGCGACGATGATGTGGTCGGCGGTATAGGTGCCCTCACCCTTGGCGCCCTTCGGCACCGGCCCCTGCGGCTGCATCGCCGGCTTCTTGGTCGGGGCGACCACGATCGTGTTGGCCTTGGTGAGCTTGGCCTCGCCCCAGATCACGTCGACCTTGTTCTTCTTCATCAGGAACTGGACGCCGTTGTTCATCCTGACCGCGATGCCGCGCGAGCGCTTCACCACCGCGTCGAGATCGGCCTTGAACGTGCCCTCCAGCGTCAGCCCGTAATCCTTGGCGTGCTGGCCATAGTGCAGGATCTCGGCGGAGCGCAGCAGCGCCTTGGTCGGGATGCAGCCCCAGTTCGAGCAGATGCCGGCGAGGTGCTCGCGCTCGACGATCGCGGTCTTGAAGCCGAGCTGCGCCGCCCGGATCGCCGCGACATAGCCGCCGGGGCCGGAGCCGATGATGATGATGTCGTAATCAGCCATGGGAGGTGCCTCGGCTTTGTCCCCCCCGTTGTGGGAGGCGTTGACGTTGCGGGGCAAGGCCCCGGTTCAAATTCGTTTACGGGCCGGCGATCCGCAGCGCGGGACCACGTGCCGGCAGCGGCAGGCCGAGCAGGCCGTCGACGACGGGCGCCAGCGCCAGCCCGATGGCGCGGGTATTCTCGGCGTCGAGATGGATGCCGTCCGCGCCCGTCACGGTGGCGACCGCTGCGGCATCGAAGAAGCTGGCGCCGATCTCGTCGGCGATGCGGCGGTAATAGGTCGCCAGCAGCGCCATTTTCTCGGGCGCGCCCTCCATGAAGAAATTGGCCTCGTGCTCGGGATCATCCGGCCTGCGCACCAGCGGCGGCGCGACGATCAGCACCTCCGGCACCGGCATGCCGGGCTCGACCGGCGGGCGCTGCGCCACCTGCGCCAGCATCCGCATCGAGCGGGCAACATCGTAAGGCGCAAGCGAGTGCTGGCGCTGGCAGTCATTGGTGCCGAGCATCAGGATCACGAGATCGAGCGGCGCATGGCACTCGATGAAGAGCGGCAACAGCGAGATGCCGGAGCGGTAGGGCCGCAACGGGTCCTCGAGCGCGATCCGCCGGCCGTTGAGCCCCTCCTCGATCACCGTGGCATAGCCGCCGAGCGCCTTCTCCAGCACCCGCGGCCAGCGCACATCGTCGCCGTGCCGTTCCGGGCGGTTGGCGATCCGGCCCCAGGTCAGTGAATCGCCGAAGGCGAGGATGCGGGCCTGGCGGGTCATCGCCGCCTCACACCAGCATCGCCATCGGCTTCTCGATATAGCCCTTGAAGGCTTGCAGCAGCTCGGCACCGAGCGCGCCGTCGACGGCGCGGTGGTCGGTCGAGAGCGTCACCGACATCACGGTCGCGACTGCGAGCTGGCCGTTCTTGACCACGGCACGCGGCTCGCCGGCGCCGACCGCCAGGATCGTCGCATGCGGCGGGTTGATCACCGCGGCGAAGTCCTTGACGCCGAACATGCCGAGATTGCTGACCGCCGAGGTGCCGCCCTGATACTCTTCCGGCTTCAGCTTGCGAGTCTTGGCCCTTGCCGCCATGTCCTTCATCTCGTTGGAGATTTGCGACAGCGTCTTGTGGCAGGCGTCGCGAATGATCGGCGTGATCAAGCCGCCCGGGATCGAGACTGCAACGCCGACATCGGCGTGCTTGTGCTTCAGCATGGCGCCGTCGGTCCAGGAGACATTGGCGTCCGGCACGGCACGCAGCGCCAAGGCCAGCGCCTTGATCACCATGTCGTTGACCGAGAGCTTGTAGGCCGGCTTGCCGTCCTTTTCGGGAGCCGCGGCGTTGAGTTCGGCGCGCAGCTTCAAGAGCGCGTCGAGTTCGCAATCGAGCGTGACGTAGAAGTGCGGAATCGTCTGCTTGGCTTCGGTCAGGCGGCGCGCGATGGTCTTGCGCATGCCGTCATGCGGGATCTCCTCATAGGAGCCCGGCGCGAACAGCTTCTTGGTCTGCTCGTCCGAAGGACCGGCCGCGAGCGGCGCGGCGGCGGGTTTGGGCGCTGCGGGGGCTCCAGCTGCGGGAGCCGGCGCGGCCTTGGCAGCCCCGCCCTGCTTGGCGGCCTCGATGTCCTTCTCGACGATGCGGCCATGCGGGCCGGAGCCCTGGACCTTGCCGAGATCGATGCCGGCGTCCTTGGCGAGGCGGCGTGCCAATGGCGAGGCGAAGGGGCGATCGCCGGAGACCGATTTGCCACCGGTGTTGAAGCCGGATTCGGCTGTGACCTGCGGCGTCGATTCAGGCTTGGCGTCTGCCTTCGGCGCAGGCGCTTCCGACTTGGCGGCTTCGGCCTTGGGCACCTCGGCCTTCGGGGCATCGGCCTTGGCCGGTGCGGAGACGCTCTTGGCGTCCTCGCCCTCGCCGGCGATCACGCCGATCACCTCGTTGACCGCCACATCGGCAGTACCTTCCGGCACGACGATCCTGGCGAGGATGCCCTCATCGACCGCCTCGACCTCCATGGTCGCCTTGTCGGTCTCGATCTCGGCGATGATGTCGCCGGACTTGATCGTGTCGCCTTCCTTCTTCAGCCACTTGGCGAGATTGCCCTTCTCCATTGTGGGAGAAAGCGCGGGCATCAGGATGTTCACGGGCATGGCATCAGCTCACTTTTTGATCGCTGAAAAACGCGTATCGGATCACAGAGGTGTTAGTTCGCTGCACAGGCACGGCCGCCTGCGGTCGATGGTCCACAATAGATCAGCGCTACTCCTTCATCCCGAGACCGGACCGGGAGGAGCATCATGTAGTCGAGCTGTCCGCCGCGATCACAGGACACGTGCCACGACGCAGCCTTTGGCCCGAGTGCTGCCAGGGATTGGCGAGAGTTGACGCACGATCGCCCCCATATACGCCGCGCGAGCTGATTGACCGCCTGCGCGCGGCTCGCCGGCACAAGACGCTCGAACTCGGCGTTGATGAAGGGCGCCGGCTTGACCATCGCCCTCGTAGGCGCTGCCATAGCCTCCGCCGCCGGCAGCGCGCCGAACCCGAACAGACACGCGGCCAGCAAGGCACGGTTTCCGTTCGGTTCGCGGGACGGCGCCATCGGTCAGCCCTCTTTCAGCGGTAGCAGACGGCCTTGGCCGCCGCGACGACATCGCCGATGTTTGGCAATGCCAGCTTCTCGAGATTGGCGGCGTAAGGCATCGGCACGTCCTTGCCGGTGACGCGCGCGACGGGGGCGTCGAGATAGTCGAACGCCGCTTCCATGATCTTCATGCCGATCTCGGCGGTGATGCCCGATTGCGGGAAGCCCTCCTCGACCGCGACGCAGCGATTGGTCTTCTGCACCGAGGCGATCACCGTCTCGATATCCATCGGCCGGATGGTGCGCAGGTCGATGACCTCGGCCTCGATTCCCTCCTTGGCCAGCGCCTCGGCGGCGCCGAGCGCATAGGTCATGCCGATGCCGAAGGAGACGATCGTGACATCCGTGCCGGGGCGCACGACCTTGGCCTTGCCGATGGGAATCGTGAAATCATCGCCCTTGGGCACGTCGAAGGAGCGCCCGTAGAGGATCTCGTTCTCGAGGAAGATGATCGGGTTCGGATCGCGGATCGCGCTCTTGAGCAGGCCCTTCGCGTCGGACGCGCTGTAGGGCATCACCACTTTGAGGCCCGGCACGTTCGAATACCAGGCGGCGTAGTCGTGGCTGTGCTGCGCGCCGACGCGGGCGGCGGCGCCGTTGGGACCGCGGAAGACGATCGGGCAGCCCATCTGGCCGCCGGACATGTAGAGCGTCTTGGCGGCCGAGTTGATGATGTGGTCGATCGCCTGCATGGCGAAGTTGAAGGTCATGAACTCGACGATCGGCTTCAGCCCGGTCAGCGCCGCGCCGACGCCGATGCCGGCAAAGCCATGCTCGGTGATCGGCGTGTCGATCACGCGGCGTGCGCCGAACTCCTGCAGCAGCCCTTGCGTGACCTTGTAGGCGCCCTGGTATTCGGCGACCTCCTCACCCATGACGAAGACGTCGGCGTCGCGCCGCATCTCTTCCGCCATCGCATCGCGCAGCGCCTCGCGCACCGTCATCGAGACGACCTCCGCCCCAGCCGGGAATTCGGAGGAGGCGTCGTAGGATTTCACCTGGGCCGGGACGCTTGGCGCCCCTGCCGCGGGCACCGGGCTCGCCGGTGCCTCGGCGACGGCCTTCTCGGGCTCGGGCGCTGCCTTGGGGGCCGGTGCTTCCGCCTTGGCGCCGCTGGCGGCAGCGGAGGCATCCTCGCCATCGGCGGCGATCACGCCGATCGGGGTGTTGACCGCGACGTTGTCGGTTCCGTCAGCGACCAGGATCTTGGCGAGCACGCCCTCGTCGACGGCCTCGACCTCCATGGTTGCCTTGTCGGTCTCGATCTCGGCGATGATGTCGCCGGCCTTGATCTTGTCGCCCTCGGCTTTGAGCCATTTGGCGAGTTTGCCCTGTTCCATGGTTGGTGACAGGGCGGGCATCAGAATGTCGATCGGCATGAACGCACCCGGAGTTCTGGAGCGGCCGCGAGGGCCTCGATGTCGGGGGAAGGAGGCTAGGCGCGACCCTTTAGGCCTGCGCCGGCTCCCGCAGGATGTCGGTCCAGAGCTCGGAGACGTCCGGCTCGGGATCATGCGTCGCGAATTCGGCTGCGTCGTTGACGATCTCGCGGACCTTGGCGTCGATCGCCTTGAACTCGTCCTCGCCGAGCTTGTGCTCGCGCGTCAGGCGGCCGCGCACCTGCTCGATCGGGTCGTGCTCCTCGCGCATCCTCTGGACCTCGTCCTTGGAGCGGTACTTCGCCGGGTCCGACATCGAATGGCCGCGATAGCGGTAGGTCTGCATTTCCAGGATGTACGGGCCCTTGCCGGTACGAGCGTGTTCGATGGCGCGGCTCGCGGCCTCGCGTACGGCGCGGACGTCCATGCCATCGACCTGCTCGCCCGGGATGCCGAAGGAAACACCGCGCTTCGAGAAATCGGTCTGGGCCGAGGCCCGGTTCACCGACGTGCCCATGGCGTAACGGTTGTTCTCGATCACGAACACGACCGGCAGCTTCCAGAGCTGGGCCATGTTGAAGCTCTCATAGACCTGGCCCTGATTGGCGGCGCCGTCGCCGAAATAGGCCATCGATACGCGCCCGTCCTGGCGATACCAGTTGGCGAAGCCGAGACCGGCACCGAGTGAGACCTGCGCGCCGACGATGCCGTGGCCGCCATAGAAGTTCTTTTCGCGGCTGAACATGTGCATCGAGCCGCCCTTGCCGCGCGAATAGCCGCCGCGCCGGCCGGTCAGCTCGGCCATCACGCCGCGCGATTCCATGCCGCAGGCGAGCATGTGGCCATGGTCGCGATAGCCGGTGATGACCTGGTCGCCATCCTTCGAGGCCATCTGCATGCCGATGACCACGGCTTCCTGGCCGATATAAAGATGGCAGAAGCCGCCGATCAGGCCCATGCCGTACATCTGGCCGGCCTTCTCCTCGAAGCGCCGGATCAGCAGCATCTCGCGATAGGCGTGAAGCTCCTCGTCCCTGGTGAAGGTCGGGACGTTCGGAATCGCCTTGGCGAGCCCCTTTGCAGCGCTCTTCGCCGCCGTTTTTCCGGCTGCCTTCGCAGGCGCCCCTGCGTTCGTCTTCCGGGCGGCAATGGCCATGAACGGGTCCTCCAAGCTCTACTGCTTTGGTTGTAGAGGAAGGTCCAAGCCTTGGCGAGACGGGTATCTCGCACTGCAACATGAATTAAGCTATTGTTGTTACTGTGATAATATGATTTAACCAATTATCGGTTAATCGACCTTTTTGCGACCATCGGCGGTAAAAAAAGCGTCCTCGGCGGAGCTGATCGCGCTGCCGACCCAGCCAAATCGGGTTGAACGTCGATTGGAGCCGGCTCAGCGCCCCATCACCACGACGTCGTTGCGATGGACGCGACCGAGGATGGCGCGGGCCCTTTCCTCGAGCACATCGCGATCGACGGCTTCGTCGCGCATCAGGGTCAGGCGCTTCTCCCAGTCCTGCCGCTCGCTGGTCAATGCGGCGATCTCGGTCTCCATCTCGCCGAATTTCTCGCGCAGGCCGCCCAGGGTCTCGAGCCCGCGAGCGCCATGCTGCGCATGGAACAGGAAATAACCGACCACGGCGCTCGACACGAGGTAGAGCGCGAGGGTGACGAGGATGGAGCGGAGGCCGCGGCGGATGACCATGCGGCCACGGTAGAGTCGCTTGGTTGATGCGCCGTTAACGAAATGCGCCAAGAACGGTGAGCGCGGGGTCTACCGGGGCTGACTCACCCCGCCCCAGCGCGATCAGGTCGGCTTCGATCCGGCGAGCGATCGGCAACCGATAATGCGCCGGATCCCAATAGTTCGCATCCTCGCGGGTGAGCACCGAGGGATGCCCATAATCGGCCATCACCGCCTGCTGGCGCGCTGCGATCGCGGCGATCTCGGCCTTGCAGGCCTCGAAGCGCTGCCAGGCGGCACTGCCCTCGCGCGGCAGGGCGCCGGCGTGCACCGGCGGTAGCACAATCAGGCGCCGCGTCGTGGTCGGAAAGGCGGCCAGCCGTTGCTCGAGCCAGGCGAGCGCCGGAAACTGCCAGCGCGCGCGCTCGGCGGCGGCGACCACCACGGGCGGCGATTGCGGCGTGAGGTCGGGCGCATGGCCACCGTAACCGCGGTAGAGATGAAAGCGTGCACGAGCGAGATCATAAGTGCCCTCGGGCGGGGTGAAGACCTCGTAGCCGTCGCCGCGCAGGCGCGCGGGCTGCAGGCCGAGCCGATGGGCGGCGAGGCGCAGCGCGATCTCGAGCGTGGTGAAGTTGAGCTGCTTTGGCCAGTCGTTCCAGGCGCTGTCGTCATAGAGCCAGGGCGGGAACGGCCGCGGCGTCAGCCGGCGGGCCTCGCTGGCCGCATCGGCCTCGCACCAGTTCTGGTCGATGCCCCAGATGACGAATTTCGGCTTAGCGACCTGGCGCGCGAAGAGACCGGCAATCTGCGTCTGCTCCCAGGGCGTCGCCGCGTTCATGCCGAGATTGGCGAAGCGGGCGGAGAGCCCCGTCGACAGAAGCGCCGGATCGAGCAGGCGCAGCGTCGAGGTGCCGAAGACCGCCGAATCGAAGGCGCCGGACCTCACGATCTGCGGGTACATGAAGCGCTGGTTGAGATCCATCAGCGGCCGGGCCGGCTGGCCGGCCTGTACACGCGCGCCATAGGGATCGAGCGTGGCGATGAAGCCGAAGAGCAAAGCCGTCAACGTCAGCGCGGCGAGCGCGAACGCCTTGCTCCAGCCGCGCCAGCCTTGCTGCACACGGGTCGAATCCGCTGCTGTCCTGAGTTCCTTCGCCATCGACGCGGCTTCTGCCACGATGTGCCCGCCGGAACAATGTTGACCGACGCGTCCCACCTGCCTATGTCAGCGGCCCAGTGAGGGCGGGTAGCTCAGTGGTAGAGCACGTGACTTTTAATCATGTGGTCGAGGGTTCGATCCCCTCCCCGCTCACCATTCCGATCCAGTACTAGCGCCAGATTCCGTTCGGCACGCTCGGCCTCAGCCGAGACGGCTGACCGTTCCCCGGGGACGCATCCGACGCTGCGGCGGCATCTGCCCCTCGGTACCGACGCCGCCATATCCTGGCGCGATCGCCCCCGCATAGCCATCGAGTTCCCAGCAGCGCCAGCGCTGGTAGTCGGCTGCCGTCGCCGCCTCCGAGCAGGCCAGCCATTGCGAGCGTGGCCAGAAGGCCGCGGCGGGCGCTGTGGTCGCAGCTACACCGAGTGCGGCAAGCCCGAGGATCATGAGGTTCCTGCTCATCCTGCCCTCCCAGGGTCGTCCTGACCGACCGCTAGCAAAGCTCGCAGAGCTTACCGAAGCGCTAAGCGCCTCCGCCGCGTGCTTCCGCGTTCGCCAAACAGCAAGCGCATGGCTGCCCATCTGCGAACCAAACCTCCGGTTGTGCGTTGTTTGGTCATTCCGCAGATGCGGAAACGACAGGAGGATACCTCATGTACAAGCGTCACGTTGCATTGACGGCTATCGGCGGCGTCATGCTTGCCGCCGCTGCCGTTGCGCAGACAACCGCGCCCTCGAACCAGCCGCCGAGCCCGCAGCCGACCGCGCCTGCAACCAGCGCCCCGGCGACACCGGCACCAGCCGCGGAAACCGCCAAGGCCCCGGAGAACAATCTCGCTGGCCAGGGCAAGTGGCGGGCCTCGAAGCTGATGGGTGTCGACATCTACGGTCCCGACAACAAGAAGGTCGGCGACGTCACCGAGGTGGTGTTCGACAAGACCGGCAAGATCGAGCTGGTCACCGTCGGCGTCGGTGGCTTCCTCGGCATGGGCTCGAAGGATGTCGCAATCCCGTTCGA
The DNA here is from genome assembly GCF_004123845.1 of Allobosea sp. Tri-44. GTDB lineage: Bacteria > Pseudomonadota > Alphaproteobacteria > Rhizobiales > Beijerinckiaceae > Allobosea. The sequence continues at coordinate 928,161 of NZ_NBDP01000003.1, forward strand.
GCAGGTTCAGTGGAGCGAGGAGCCGATGGTTACACCGGGCCCTGCCCCGTCGGGCGGCACCGGTGCGGGCGGCAGCACCGCGATGAACGCACCGCCGGCCGCCAAGAAGGGACCGGAGATGTATCCGGACCACGGCAAGATCACGATGACCAAGGATCAGCTGACGTCCGCTCCGGCCGTGACTTACGCCGCCCGCTGAGGACGGCTCGACCTAATCATCACAGGCTCGCCCCTCCCGGGGCGGGCCTTTTCTTTGCCCAACGGCTCAATCGTCGAGTTGGGCCCGCATAGCGGGCAGCGCTTCCGGCAGGTCGTCAGCGATGAGACCTAGGCCGAGCTCTTCACCGGCGCGCCCATGCAGCCAGACGGCGGCGCAGGCGGCCTCGAAGACCGGGACCTTCTGCGCCAGCAGGCCAGCGATGATTCCGCCAAGAACATCGCCAGCGCCGGCGGTTGCCAAGGCGGGCGAGCCGGTATCGTTGATCGCAGCACGGCCGTCCGGCGCCGCGATGACCGTGTCCGGGCCCTTGAGAACGACGACGGCTCCTGTCAGCCGGGCGGCTTGCCGTGCCCGCTCGAGCTTGCCGCGCTCCGGCTCGAAGCCCGCGACCTCACCGAACATCCGTTTGAATTCGCCCTCATGCGGCGTCAGCACCGCAGTGCCGGCGCGGCGGCGAAGCTGGGCAACGAAAGCAGGCCGATGCGCGCCGATATGCGTGAGCGCATCGGCGTCGAAGACGCAGGGCAAGGCTCCGCGCAAGGCGGCCGCCACCCATGACCGCGCTTCGGCATCGAGCCCGAGCGCCGGCCCGATCAGCAGCGCATGGACCTTTCGCTCCGAAAGCATTGCCTCGAAGGCTGGGGTATCCTTGGCCGAGGCTTGCATTAGTGCGTCTGGCCCCCGCGCCGCATGCGCTGCCAGCGCCTCCGGCCGGCAGATGATCGTCGCGAGACCGGCGCCGATGCGCAGCGCCGCCCGCGCGCCCAGCCTAGGCGCCCCGGTGCCCGAAAGCCCGCCCGCGGCAACAGCGACGGCGCCACGGCCGTATTTGTGAACTCCGACGGCATGGTCCGGCAGATGTGTGCGCCAGAGGGCCGGAGCATTGCGGAAGACCAATGGCGCGATCCTGCCCGACGCGAAGGCGATTTCGGGCTGGATGCCAATATCCGCCAGCGTGACGACACCGCAGAGCGCTCGGCCGGGATGAAGCAGATGGCCGGGCTTCAGCCGGAAGAAGGTTACGGTCTCAGCTGCACGGATGGCCGTACCTTGGACCAACCCAGTATCGCCGTGGACGCCGCTCGGCACGTCGACTGCGACGATTGGCCGGCCCGCCGCGTTGACGCGCTCGACCAGAGCCGCAAGCTCGCCCGAGATCGCCCGGCCAAGTCCGGCGCCGAACAAGGCGTCGACGACGAGATCATGCTGCGCGGGGTCTATTGCGCCGATCGTCTCGATCGGGCCGGCCCAGTTTTCTGCCGCCAGTGCGGCGTCTCCCGTCAGAGCCGCTCGCTCCCCTGCAAGCGCGAGCGTCACGCGGCAGCCGCGCTCTGCCAGGAGACGCGCGGCGACGAAGCCGTCGCCGCCATTATTGCCGGGACCACAGAGCACGAGGACGCGCTGGCCAGGCCGGACCCGCCGCGTCACCGCATCGGCGACCACCCTGCCCGCCTTTTCCATCAGGACGATGCCGGGCGTGCCGGCGGCGATCGTAACCGCATCCACTGCCGCCATCTCGGCGACGCTGAGCAGGGCCAGGGCGGAAGGAGTGACGGTCGTCATCGGCACATCATTGTCCGCCAGCCCGGCAACTCGGGCAAGCACATGCGGCAATATCCACGTTTGCACTCATAATAAGCATTTGCATAATTTTTAGACTGTTTTTCGCCGCTTCAAGAGGCGGTTTGGCTGGGACACCATCATGGCGGCTCGCCTGCGCCGATGCTATGAGCAGAACAGGCGAGGTTTTGCTGGACGCGCCGAGGTTGATCCGGACGGGCCGAGATGGTCAGAACGGAGGCAGGCTGCGTACAGTGGTGCAAGCTCACGCCAAGGAGGTCGGTCGGCGCATGAAGAAGATCGAAGCGATCATCAAGCCCTTCAAGCTCGACGAGGTGAAGGAGGCGCTGCAGGAGGTCGGTCTCCAGGGCATCACGGTGCTCGAGGCGAAGGGTTTCGGCCGCCAGAAGGGTCATACCGAGCTCTATCGCGGCGCCGAATACGTGGTCGACTTCCTGCCGAAGGTGAAGATCGAGATCGTCCTGGCCGACGACATGGTCGAGCGCGCGATCGAGGCGATCAAGAAGGCCGCGCAGACCGGCCGGATCGGCGATGGCAAGATTTTTGTATCGAGCGTGGAGGGGGCGATCCGTATCCGCACCGGCGAGTCCGGCGCGGACGCGATCTGAGGATATTTCCCCAACACCCAAGGAATGCGTGCGCCAGCGAAACGCGCGGGCAACGTCAGTCGTGAGACCCTAGCAGTCGACAAAGGAAGTCGTGAGATGAAGAACGCCAAAGAAGTCCTGAAGGCGATCAAGGACAATGACGTCAAATACGTCGACTTCCGCTTCACCGACCCGCGCGGCAAGTGGCAGCACGTCACCTTCGACATCACCATGATCGACGAAGAGATCTTCGCCGAAGGCACGATGTTCGACGGCTCCTCGATCGCTGGCTGGAAGGCGATCAACGAGTCCGACATGCTGCTGATGCCGGACCCGACGACGGCCTGCATCGACCCGTTCTTCTCGGCCTCGACCATGGTCATCAACTGCGACGTGCTCGAGCCGGCGACCGGCGAGCCCTATGGCCGTGATCCGCGCGGCATGGCCAAGAAGGCCGAGGCCTACCTCAAGTCGACCGGCATCGGCGATACCGTCTATGTCGGTCCCGAGGCCGAATTCTTCGTCTTCGACGACGTCAAGATCGCCGCTGACCCGTACAACACCGGCTTCAAGCTCGACAATGTCGAGCTGCCGATCAACGGCATGACCGAGTACGAGGGCGGCAACCTCGGCCACCGCATCGCCACCAAGGGCGGTTATTTCCCGGTTCCGCCGCAGGATTCGGCGCAGGACATGCGCGGCGAGATGCTGGCAGCCATGGCAGCCATGGGCGCCAAGGTCGAGAAGCACCATCACGAGGTCGCCTCGGCCCAGCATGAGCTCGGCCTGAAGTTCGACACCCTGACGCACATGGCCGACCAGATGCAGGTCTACAAATACTGCATCCACAATGTCGCCCAGAGCTACGGCAAGACCGCGACTTTCATGCCCAAGCCCGTCTATGGCGACAACGGCTCCGGCATGCACGTCCACCAGTCGATCTGGAAGAACGGCAAGCCGATCATGGCCGGCAACAAGTATGCCGACCTGTCGCAGGAATGCCTCTGGTACATCGGCGGCATCATCAAGCACGCCAAGTCGCTGAACGCCTTCACCAACCCCTCGACCAACTCCTACAAGCGCCTTGTCCCGGGCTATGAGGCCCCGGTGCTGCTCGCCTATTCGGCGCGCAACCGCTCGGCCTCCTGCCGTATTCCGTGGACGACCTCGCCCAAGGCCAAGCGCGTCGAGGTCCGCTTCCCCGACCCGATGGCGAATCCCTATCTCGCCTTCGCCGCCATGCTGATGGCCGGCATCGACGGCATCGTGAACAAGATCGATCCCGGCCCGGCGATGGACAAGGATCTCTACGACCTGCCGCCGCGCGAGCTGAAGAAGATCCCGACCGTCTGCGGCTCGCTGCGCGAGGCGCTGGATTCGCTGAAGAAGGACAACGCCTACCTCAAGGCCGGCGGCGTCTTCAACGACGACTTCATCGAGAGCTATATCGAGCTCAAGATGCAGGACGTGGCGCGCTTCGAGATGACGCCGCACCCGGTCGAGTTCGCGATGTACTATTCCTACTGAGCGTCAGGCTCAGGAGAGTTCCTCCCGACTGCGGCCTGGCCGTGGTCCACCTTATGAACCGGGGCGGCAACGCCCCGGTTTTTTTTTATCGTCCAGCCCCGCCGGCGGATCAGATCGGGCTCAGAGATAGCGGTTGTGGCCGAAGGTGACGCTGCCAACGGCGGTTGCGAGGTCGTTGCCGTATTCTGCGGTGCCGACCCGGTTCATCGTCGTGCCGGTGAAGACTGCAGGTACGATGCCGCCGATACTGGCACTGCGTACGATGTTGCCGGAGACCACGACCGATCGGCCCGAATTGGTGACCGCCTCGTTCGACACGCCGATGCCGATGGCGACATTGCGGACCAGATTGCCGGTGACGACCAGGTCCCGCGCTGCAGTGTTGATACCAGCCATGATGCCGACACGTGCCGCACCATCGACGAGATTGCCCGACACGACGCAATCCTGCTCCACGACGATCGCGTTACCGATGGTCGAGGGCGGATAGTAACCTGCGTCCGGGATCGGGTTGTCGATGACATTCGAGATGCGGTTGCCTTCAACCACCACGCTGCGCGAGACGCCATCACTGAACTGGCCGGAATTGGCGACGAGGATGCCGCTGCCGACCGTGTCGAGGCTGTTGTTCGAGACGATGCACCCGGTCAGATCGATCCCGGCGCCGGGCGCCTCGATGAAGATCGCCACCTCCCGCGTGTTGTAGATGTTGTTGTTGCTGATGTTGTGCAGCCCGCCGCCATTGCAGCGGATCGCCGAGAACTTCGTGCTGAAGATCTTGTTGTCGGTAACGGTCACGCCGATCGCACGGAAGATGCTGACGCCGTTGCCGTTCTGACCGGTTCCGCCGGCGACTGTGTCAACGCCATTGATGAAATTGCCCGTGACCGTGGAACTGTCGCCGGTGATCGTGTCGCGCCAGATGGCGATGCCGTTGTTCTGCATGCCTGCGAGCGTGTTGCTGAGCGCCTTGATCTGCGCGTTCTCGCTCCAGATCCCGACGGAGTGGTTGCCGAAGTAACAGGCGCGGAAAACCGCGCCGGACGAGCTCGCGACATAGGCACCGATGCCCGGTGAATTCAGCACCTGGCAGTTCTCGAACGAGACGTCCTGAGCGTTGCCGGCGATAGCGATGAAGGCCGGACGACCGGACACATAGTCGGACAATGCCCGGTTCTGCCCGTCGAAGGTGATGCCGTCGAAATGGACTTGATTCTGACCTTCGATCCGCAGGAACGTATTGGTGCCGTTGAAGCGCAACACCACTGATCCGGGCATCGCCCGCGCGAACAGCGGCTTGCCGCCGCCATTGCTAGAGAGAACCGTGGTTGTAGGAGAATCATAGACGCCGGGCTGGAAAAACAGCGGCCGATTCTGGCTACGTGCATAGTCGAAGACGGTTTGCAGATTGGTGAACGCCGTCCAGCCCGTGCTGGCGGCAGCGGTGCGCGCCACGACGGTATCGTCGAACAGAGCATATGAAGGCATGCGCTTTTCCTCAATGAATCATGGAGAACATAACAAGAACATACATGGGATAAAATTCCTTACCTGTCAAGTTCCAAGTGCCTGGCCACTCCTCATGGGCCGCTTTCCGATCTGCGAGCGACCGCACCCGCAGGTTAAATGTTCCGTAGAAGATCGCTGCTAAGGCTGCGCGCTGTGATCACAACGAACGAGCCGGCCATGCTGAGGATCAACGAGACGCGCGCGACCTACGCGATCCGCCGCGCCTACGACCTTATGACCAAGGCGATCGTACCGGGCAGCAGAAAGCACCTGCCCCCGGCTCCCCGGTTGGCCGTCATTCCGACAGACTATCTCGGCATCTCAATCATTGGAGCCGGCGTCTACGAGCGTCGCGAGATCGAGCTGCTCAAGGCCCTTTTCCAAGCCCGCAGCCTGCAGGACACAGTCTTCCTCGACATTGGCGGCAATATAGGAAATCATTCCGTGTCCTTGGCCGGATCGTTCGCGGAAGTGGTCGCCTTCGAGCCCAATCCGCCGATCGCATCGCTGTTCAAGACCAATCTCCTTCTGTCCGGGACCGGCAATGTCCGCCTGCACGAAGTTGGGCTGGGGCGGGAGGATACCGAGCTCCGCTTCTCGTTGCTCGAGGCAGGCAATGACGGTAGCGGCAGCTTCGCCTCGGGCAAGGGCGATATCGTGCTGCCGGTGCGCCATGGCGACCGCTACCTGGCGCAGCACGAGCCCGAGATCGCGAGCGGCACGAAGCGGATCGGTTTTGTGAAATGCGACGTCGAGGGCTTCGAGGCCGACGTCTTCGCCGGGTTGCGCGAGACGTTCGCACGCCATCGCCCGATTCTCACCTTCGAAAGCAACCGCAAGCCGGACGGCGAGAAGGCCTGGGCGGAGTTGCGTGCCGCCGGCTACGACACGCTCTCGTGCCTGCGCGAGACCGGCGACGATGGTAGCCGCCCGCTGCAGGAGATGAAGCGGCTGGTTCTCGGCTATTCTTGCTGGCTGGAAGGAATCGGCGGCATTCCCGAGCGTCGCTGCAACCTGGTCGCGAGCTTCGGTCCGCTGGAGCCGATCGCCTGACTCAACGCAAGCTTAGGAAAGCTGTGCGATAGGCAGGCTCCGTCATCCTCCGTACGGCCGCAGGCGCATGCAGTCCTTGCTTCCCTCCATCGTCATCTTCGGCTCGGCGAGGCCCGTCACCTGCGCGGTGATGGACTACGCCTATCGACTCGCCGGCGCCGTCAACGCGCTGCGCCCAGGCTTCGTCGCGATCCGGACGATCGAACCGGAGCGGCCGACCGCCTTCGTCGGTGCCATCGCCGAGGCGCTTCGTCAGGATCGCATCGTGCATCTCCAGCTGCCGATCGAGGGCTGGGGCAACAGCGTCGTGCCGGGCTCGGTGCTGATGGCGGCGCGGCTTATGACCCGCAAGGGCCGGATCGCCATCACCCTGCATGAATGGGCCTCGCTCAACCGCCTGCGCTACCTCTCTATGGTACCGGACATCCTGGCCTGCGACGGCTTCGTCTTCGTTTCGCCGCAGCAGCGCGAGGGCTTCCAGAAGACACCGCTGGTCGGCGAAGCGAAGAAGCGGGCCGCCCCGGTCATCCCGATCGGTCCCAACATCATGCCGGCGCGCATCGATCCGGAGCGGGTCGCGATGGAGCGGGTGAAGGTCCGCGGCAGCGGCGTCGGTGAGGCCGAGATCGTCATCGGCTATTTCGGCGTGCTCTATGCCAGCAAGCGGCCGGATGTCCTGCTGCGCACGATCCAGGCGCTGCATCAGCGCGGCGTCAAGGCGCGCCTGCTGATCTGCGGCGACTTCCTCTGGGACAAGCCCAGGGATCGCGACGCCTTCCTCGCGCTGGCAAGCGAGCTCGGCGTCGCCGACTGGCTTGATTTCCGCGGCCGGATCGACGACGAGGGCGAGTTGATGGCGACACTCTCGGCCGCCGACGTCTTCCTCCTGCCTTTCACCGACGGGATCAGCACGCGGCGCGGCAGCTTCCAGGCGGTCAGCCAGCTCCCGATCCCGCTGGTCTCGACCGAACCGGAGCGCCAGGACGAATTCGCACTCGCGCCGGCGCTGAAGGCGAAGATCGACAATCCGGCAACCGTGCTCTGCCCGGTCGACGCCGCGCCTGAGCGCTTCGCGGAAGCCGTGCTCGCGGCCCATGCCCGCAAGGCCGAGGCGATCGGCATCGACCTCACCAGACTATGGGACGAAGCTGCCCTCGCCCATCTTACCTTCTACGATGGCCTGAAAGCGCACGCACGAGAGGCAGGCCGAGGCATCAGCGCAGCGCGATGATCGCCAGGCCGGCCAGTGCGACGATGGCGGCGGCCCACCAGAGACGGCGCAATTGCACGGTTTCGGTGTCGTGCCGCCGCTCGAAGCCGGAGAGCTCCTCATAGGCGAAGGACTCACCGGCGAAGCGCGCGGCCCGTTCGAGGCCGGCGATGCGGATTTTCGGGACTGCGGAACGCGACGCCACGTGACATTCTCCCCCCATGCCAGATTAGCCGAATGCGCGGCCGGGACCAGTCCCGATTCGCAACGCCGATGATGAGACCGCTGCCGTTAACGGCAGCTGAACCGTCGAGCAGCATACGGGGTTCCACGGGCCGGCTGTGCCATCGTTCGATGACGGTTCGGCGACGGCCTCGCCATTCCTGACTTTCGGCGGCATCTCGATCGGTTTATTGCGGATGAACGACGGGTTATACGGCTGCGGCAAGCGGCCGTCGGGCCGATACGATATCCTGCAGACAAAGCGAATCAGCGAGCGCAGTGGCGATGGCGGACGATCTCTTCGGCGAGGACGGCGGCAAGGACATGCGCGAGGAATCGCGCGCGCCCGCCCCTGCGCCGAAACCTGTGCGCCCTGCCCCGGCACCGCGCGGCGGCACGCCGTCCGAGGCCGGCTACGACGCCTCCACCATCGAAGTGCTCGAAGGGCTGGAGCCGGTCCGGCGCCGGCCCGGCATGTACATCGGCGGCACCGACGAGCGGGCTCTGCATCACCTCTTCGCCGAAGTGATCGACAACGCCATGGACGAGGCGGTGGCGGGCCATGCCAGCTTCATCGATGTCGAGCTCTTCGTCGACGGTTCGCTCGCGGTCACGGATAATGGTCGCGGCATCCCGATCGACCCACATCCGAAATTCCCGGGCAAGTCGGCGCTCGAAGTGATCATGACGATCCTGCATGCCGGCGGAAAGTTCGATTCCAAGGTCTACGAGACCTCGGGAGGCTTGCATGGCGTCGGCGTCTCGGTGGTCAACGCGCTGTCCGACGTGCTCGAGGTCGAGGTCGCGCGCGGCCAGATGCTTTATCGCCAGACCTTCTCGCGCGGCCATCCGCAGGGGCCGCTGGAGACGGTCGGCCGGGCGCCGAACCGGCGCGGCACCCGCGTGCGCTTCCATCCCGATGCGCAGATCTTCGGCGAAGGCGCGCATTTCGTCCCGGCGCGGTTGTTTCGCATGGCCCGCTCGAAAGCCTATCTGTTCGGCGGCGTCGAAATCCGCTGGCGCTGTGCGCCCTCGCTGCTGAAGCCCGAGGGCGATATCGCGCCCGAGGCGGTCTTCAAGTTCCCCGGGGGCTTGCGCGACTATCTCGCCCGCGAGATCGAAGGCAAGGACCTCGTCGCCGAGCCGATCTTCTCGGGCAAGATCACGAAGGAAGGTGGCCACGGCTCGCTCGAATGGGCGATCGCCTGGCTCGCGACCGGCGAGGACGGGTTCTCGTCCTCCTACTGCAACACCATTCCGACGCCGGAAGGCGGCACGCATGAATCCGGCCTGCGCATCGCGCTGCTGCGCGGCCTGCGCGACCACGCCGAGCGCATCGGCCAGAGCAAGCGTATGGCGCAGGTCACCGCCGACGACGTGATGGCGACCTGCGCCGCCATGCTCTCGGTCTTCATCCGCGAGCCGGAGTTCCAGGGGCAGACCAAGGACAAGCTGGCGACGCTGGAAGCCGCCCGCATCGTCGAGAACGCGCTGCGCGATGCATTCGACCATTGGCTCGCCGCCTCGCCGCAGCAGGCGCTGAAACTGCTCGACTGGTCGGTCGACCGCGCCGAGGAGCGTTTGCGCCGCCGGCTCGAGAAGGAGGTCTCCCGCAAGACCGCGACGCGCAAGCTCCGGCTGCCGGGCAAGCTCGCCGATTGCAGCAATGCCGGCGCCGCCGGTTCGGAGCTCTTCATCGTCGAGGGCGACTCGGCCGGCGGCTCGGCCAAGCAGGCACGCAATCGCGCCAACCAGGCGATCCTGCCTTTGCGCGGCAAGATCCTCAACGTCGCCAATGCGACGCGCGAAAAACTCAACGCCAATCAGCAACTTGCCGACCTGATCCTGGCGCTGGGCTGCGGCATCGGCACTCAGTTCCGCGAGGACGACCTGCGCTACGAGAAGGTCATCGTGATGACCGACGCGGACGTCGACGGCGCTCATATCGCTTCGCTCCTCGTCACCTTCTTCTGGCGTCAGATGCCGCGCCTGATCGAGAAGGGGCATCTGTATTTGTCGGTGCCGCCGCTCTACCGGCTGCGTCATGGCACCAAGTCGGTCTATGCTCGCGACGATGCCCACAAGGACGAGCTGATCGAGACCGTCTTCAAGGGCAAGAAGCCCGAGATCGGCCGCTTCAAAGGCCTGGGCGAGATGATGCCGGCCGAGCTCAAGGAAACCACGATGGACCCGAGCAAGCGCTCCTTGCTCAAGGTCATGGTCGACCATGAGAACAAGGAAGAGACCTCCGACACGGTCGAGCGGCTGATGGGCAACAAGCCGGAGGCACGCTTCCTCTTCATCCAGGAGCGGGCCGCCTTTGCCCGCGAGCTGATCGACCTGTGAGGCATGCCGGCGGAGGCTCGCATGCTGGACACCCCCGCAAGCTTGCCGGGCTGTGTCGCGACACCTGCGCGCCCATCCTGCGCGCATGCCGACCGATCCGCACAATGCCGACCATGACATTGCCCCGCGACACCATCCCGCGTCCGATCTCTGGCCGCTGAGCGTATGGGCGAGCCTGCTGCCACTCCATCTCGACGCGATGCCCAGAGCCCGGCCTCGCTCTGGGGCGACATCGAGATTTTCCACGCCATTGCCTCGAGCGGTGGGCTGGCTCTGGCGGCGGCTGCGCTTGGGCTGAGCGAGACGACCGTTGCGCGGCGGCTGAAGGCGTTCGAGGCCCGGCTCGGCCTGCCGCTGTTCCGCCGCGGCGCCAACCGCCTGATCCCGACCGGGATCGGTCTTTCGCTCGCTGCGGACGCAGCTGCCGCAGCCGAAGCCGTTGCACATTTCGAGGCGCGGGCGACATCTGCGCGGGCTCGGGACGATGCGCCGGTCCGCGTGACCGCGACGACCTCGATCAGCCTGTTCCTGACGCAACATGCGACCCGGCTTTCAGCCGGGGCAGGAGGCGTCGAGATCGTCATCCTCAGCACCCGCGAGCGCCTCGATCTGGCCCAGGGCGAGGCCGAGATCGCGATCCGCATGCGCAGGCCGCCGGAGGGCGCCGGCTATTTTGGCCAGAAGGTCGGCAGGCTGGCGCAGGCCTTCTATGTCCGCCGCGAGGTCGACCCGACGACGGCACCGATCATCTCGGTCAGCCGGGACGTCTCGTCGCGGATCGAGCAGCATATCCTCGCCTGGGCCGCCGGCCGGCCGATCGCCGCCCGGGTCGGCGATTCGGCCGCGCGCTACGAGAGCATCCGTTCGTCTGGCGCAGTGTCGATGGCGCCCTGTTTCCTGGCAGACGCCGATGCGGCGCTGATCCGCCTGGAAGAGCCGCCCGAGGCGACTGCCGACGAAATCTTCCTGGTCTCGCATGAGACCGGTCGTCAGCGCCCGGCCGTGCTCGCGGTGCTGGAAACGCTACGCAAACTGTTCCGCGAGCATCGTGGCAGGCTCGAGGGGCGCCCGTGATGGATCAATTTCCATCCGCGGCAGTCGGACCTCGCTAACCAAGTTTTTACAGCCGCCGCCGCAAGATTTCCTGATCGGCGCCTAGCGCCTTGTCTTGTAAGCTCGGAGAGCAGCGATGCGCCTCGTCATCGCCTTCCTGCGCAACCAGCGCGGTACCATGGTCGGCGATATCGCCAAGGCCGGCGCAGCGATCGCCTTCCTTTCCGTCATTGCCGCCAATTTCATCTCGAGCCAGACGGCGCAACTCGATCGAGATGCGATGCGTCAGGCCGCCCACGCCGCTGCCAAAGGCCAGTCCTTCGACCCGCTCACCACGGGATCGATCGTCAAACGCGCCGGCGAGACGAAGCTCGACCCTTGCGTGGTCCAGCGCTGAGGTTCAGCCGAGCCAGTCGAGCAGGACCGGCGTGACGATCTGCGGCGCCTCCAGCGTCGACAAATGGCCGCAGCCCGGCACTTCCAGGTAGCGCACCTTCGCTCCGATACCGGCGGCGATCTCGCGTGCCTCGTCCGGTGGCGTGATCGCGTCCTCCGCGCCGACGACGACCAGGGTCGGGACGGAGATCGTCGCGAGAACCGGCCGCGCATCAGGGCGGCCCATGATGGCGCGCTGCTGGCGGATGAAACACGATGCTCCCACTGCCTCGGCCATCGCCCGGACCTCCAATCGCAGCGCTTCGTCGGCGAGGCGGTCAGGCGCGACCAGCTTCTGCCAGAGCAGTGTCACGACATTGTCGAAGGCGCCCTTCTCAGCCAGCGCGATCATCTGTTCGCGCGGCGCGTTGGTTTCGGGCGTCGGCGGCTTGGCCGTGGTGTCGAGCAAGGCAAGCCGCGTCACGCGCTCCGGCGCTCGCCGCATCACGTCGAGGGCGATGTAGCCGCCCATAGAGAGCCCGCACAGTGCGAAGCGCTCAGGCGCGGCCGCCAGCAAGCGCTCGACGATGGCGGCGATGGTGTCGTCCGCAGTGGTCTCGGCGACGAGAATCTGGCGGCCTGGCGCGAGCGCCGGCCATTGCGGAGCATAGAGCGCTGGCGTGCAATTCAGGCCCGGGATCAGGACCAGAGCTTCCGGCGTCTTCATCGTCACAGCGCTCATTCTTCACCGACCTTAGTGAGCCAGATCCGATCGGATCGACTCAATCTGATCAGTAATCCCGGTCTCAGGTTAAGATGGAAACCATTCTTACCGATAAGCCTTGCAGCGCAAGCTGATCGGAACCGGCTCTAGAATGTTGACTTTGCCCTGTTTTTTCTGCAATGCACGGGCGTCCGAAGGCGCGCAGCCCAGAAAAGTCGCGCCACCGTTGCGGTCGATCGGTCATCCCGCCACGTGTCACCGACCCTTGAGAAGCGCTACCATCGATGTCTTTTGCCGAACTCGGCCTGAGCGATAAGGTTCTAACCGCGGTCACCACCGCCGGCTATACGACGCCCACCCCCATCCAGGCCCAGGCCATCCCCCACGTGCTCGCTCGCAGGGACGTTCTCGGGATCGCGCAGACCGGCACCGGCAAGACCGCCGCCTTCACCTTGCCGATGCTGACCATCCTGGAAAACGGCCGCGCCCGCGCCCGGATGCCGCGCACGCTGATCCTCGAACCGACCCGCGAGCTCGCCGCCCAGGTCGAGGAGAACTTCACCCGCTACGGCGTCAACCAGAAGCTTTCGGTGGCGCTGCTGATCGGCGGCGTCTCCTTCGGCGACCAGGATGCCAAGATCACCCGCGGCGTCGACGTGCTGATCGCCACGCCCGGCCGCCTGCTCGACCATGTCGAGCGCGGCAAGCTCCTGCTCACCGGCGTCGAGCTGCTCGTCATCGACGAGGCCGACCGCATGCTCGACATGGGCTTCATCCCCGACATCGAGCGCGTCTGCAAGCTCGTGCCCTTCACCCGGCAGACGTTGTTCTTCACCGCGACCATGCCGCCCGAGATCACCCGGATCAGCGAGCAGTTCCTGCACAACCCGATCCGTATCGAGGCTTCCCGCCCGGCGACGGCGGCCGCGACCATCACCCAGCGCCTGATCGCCTCGAACAGCCAGGATTTCGAGAAGCGCGACACGCTGCGCAAGCTCATCCGCGAAGCCCGGGACTTGCAGAACGCCATCGTCTTCTGCAATCGCAAGCGCGATGTAGCAACGCTGCACAAGTCCTTGCAAAGCCATGGCTTCCCGGCTGTCGCGCTGCATGGTGACATGGATCAGTACGCCCGCATGGCGGCGCTCGAATCCTTCCGTACCGGCGAGTTCCCGATCCTGGTGGCGAGCGACGTCGCCGCCCGCGGCCTCGATATCCCCGCCGTCAGCCACGTCTTCAACTTCGACGTGCCGACCCATGCGGAGGACTATGTCCACCGCATCGGCCGTACCGGCCGCGCTGGTCGCGAAGGCGCCTCCTTTACGATCGTCACGCGCCATGACGACAAGCTCGTTGCGGCGATCGAGAAGCTGACCGGCAAGAGCATCGAGTGGGAAGGTCCCGGCCTCGACGCGCTACCGCCGGGCGAGCCTCGCGAGGAGCGCCGTGGCCGCCGTGGCGACGACCGCAAGGGCGGCCGCCCGCAACGCGGCGGACGCGATGGCAGGCCGCCGCGTGGTGAGGCGAAGGCCGAGCCGGCGCCCGCCCGTGAGATTGCTCCGGCCCGTGAGGCCGCGCCGCCCCGCGAGCGCCCGCCCCGTCGCGAGCCTGTATCCGACAATGCCGCACCACATCGTGGCAACGAGCGGCCCCGCTCGCCGCGCCGCGACGATCTGGACGACGGACCGCAGGTCAAGGGTCTCGGCGACCACGTTCCCGCTTTCCTGCTGCGCCCTGTCCGAGCGGGCTGAACCGCGCTTCGCAGAGCAACCTTGCTTTAACCTCGATCGTCCTAGGATCACCCGCGTAGCGGCTGCGGAAGAATTTCGCGGCCGGCGGGGACAGGACGTCATGACAACCAGCCGATCGGGCTTGCCGCAAGCTCACGACCTCGCCGAACAGGTCGTCGCGGCGATGCGTCAGCACTATTCCCCGGGCTATCCCCGCGCCTTCGAGGTCTGGTACGCGCATCTCAGCGGCGAGATGCCGGCGCTGAGCATGGCGATGAACGCCGTCATCGCCGCCAGCAATGGCGAGGTCGGCGCCGCCGACATCGACACGCTCTATGAGAAATTCATCAGCACCGACCGCATCTCGCGCCAAGCCGAGCGCACCAGCCTGCAGGTTCTCGCCGAGATCGACAGCATGATGGCCCTGGTCGACCGGGCGCTCAGCTCCAGCGAGGAGTATCACGGCCGGCTCTGCGCCATGTCGGAGGAGGTTCCGCCCTCGGCCGACCGGCACAAGCTGCGCGAATGGGTCGAGGCGCTCGTGCTGTCGACGCGCGAGGAGGTTGCGCGCAAGACTCAGCTCGAAACCCAGCTGCGCGAAAGCGCGCACGAGATCCACAATCTGCGCGAGGCATTGGAATCGACGCGAGCCGAAGCGTTGACCGACCCCCTCACTGGCCTCGCCAACCGTCGTCATTTCGAGGAAATGCTGCAGAAGGCGATCGATCAGGCGACGCTGCGGCGCGAGCCCTTCGCTCTGGTCATGGCCGACATCGACTTCTTCAAGAATTTCAACGACATGCACGGCCATTTGACCGGCGACCAGGTGCTGCGTCTGGTCGCCAAGACGATGAAGGACAAGTTCAAGGACAAGGCGATCATCACCCGCTTCGGCGGCGAGGAGTTCGCCATCATCCTGCCGGAAGCCGATGTCGTCGCTGGCAAGTTCGGCGCCGAGACCGTCCGCCAGGCGTTGCTGACCCGCGAGCTGGTGAAGCGCTCGACCAATGAGAGCCTCGGGCGCATTACCATCTCGCTCGGCGTCGCGGTCTATCGACGCGGCGACACGGCGAGCTCGATCGTCGAGCGCGCCGACAATGCCTTGCTGCAAGCCAAGCGCGACGGCCGCAACCGCACTGTCACCGAGGATGCGATCCAGGACGCGGCGAAGGTCGCCTGAGCAACCTTCGTTTCATTTCATTGAGCGGCTAATGCGTTTTCCGCGCGCGGCTTGATCTCGACCGATTCGCCGCAGCCGCAGGCCGAGACCTGGTTCGGGTTGTTGAAGACGAAGGTCGAGGAGAAGCGGTCGCTCTTGAAGTCGAGCTCGGTGCCGAGCAGGAACAGCACCGCCTTGGCGTCGACGATCACCGTCGCGTCCTTCTCGGTCACGACCTCGTCGCCCTTCTCGACCGCGCGTGCGACCTCGAAGGTATATTCCATGCCGGCGCAGCCGCCCTTCTTGACGCCGACGCGCAGGCCAAGCGCAGGCACTTGCGGATCGTCACGCCCCGACTGCGCCATGATCGCGCGAATGCGGGTTGCGGCGGCATCGGTCAGCGAGACCACCTTGAGGCCAGGTATCGAAAACATCCTCGTCCCTCCTCGACCGGATTCAAGGTCCGGTGAAAACAGGATTGCAGACAGCAACATAAGGATTGGTGAGCGCAACGTCGAGATGCACAGGCCGGGATGGCGCCATTTGCTGCTGCGCATTGCATGCAGCGCGGGCCCGTGCACTCTGCCCGGACCGTTCCAGCCTCTGACAGAGAGCCATGACCTCGTATCGTCTGCACCGGCCTGCCGCTCTCCGCGCCATCACCCGCGCCATGATCACCGCCGCCGGCTGGAGCGAGGACGACGCGAACGAGACGGCCGAGCATCTGGTGCTGGCCAATCTCAGCGGCCATGACAGCCATGGCATCGGCATGCTGCCGCTCTATTTCAACGCGCTCGCCGACGGCAACCTGAAGCCGCAGGCCAGGCTCAGCATCCGTAGCGAGGCGGGCCCCTTCCTGATCGCCGACGGCAATGTCGCACTCGGGCAGCCGACCGCCCGCAACGCCGTCGACCGTGCCATCACGATCGCGCAGGCCGGTGGCGTCGCCGTGCTCAACCTGCTCGACTCCCACCATATCGGCCGCATCGGCCACTATTCCGAGGTCGCGGCGGCTGCCGGGCTGATCTCGGTCTTCTGGGTCAATGTCGCCGGTCGGCCGCCGATCGTCGCGCCCTTCGCCGCCAGGGAGGCGCGCTTCGGGACCAACCCGATCTCGATCGGCCTTCCGGTGCCGGGCGGCGAGCCGCTGATCCTCGACTTCGCCACCAGCCGCATGGCGCATGGCAAGGCACGGGTTGCGCTCAACAAAGGCGTCGACGTGCCGGAAGGCTACATCATCGATGGCGAAGGCCGCCCGACGGTCGAGCCGAGGCATGTCTTTCTGCAGCCAAATCTGCCGCTTGGCGCGCTCCTGCCCTTCGGCGACCATAAGGGCGCGGGCCTCTCGCTGATCGCCGAATTACTGTCTGCCGGGCTGATGGGCGCCGCGCGTATCGACGAGAAGCCGCACAAGAGCTGGATCATCAACTCGCTGTTCGGCGTGCTGATCGACCCGGCGCGGCTCGAGCCGGATGCCGGCCTGCGCCAGCAGCGGATCGAGAACTATCTTACCTTCGTCCGCGCCGCCGCGCCGCTGGATCCATCCCAGCCCGTGCTGGCGCCCGGCGACAAGGAGCGCGCGACGAGGATCGAGCGCGAGCGCGACGGCATCCCGCTCGACGCCGAGACCTGGTCGCAGATCGTTGCGGCTGCCAAGGTCCATGGCGTCGACGCCGAGAGCTTCTAACCGCCGTTAGGTTCTGGTCGTTCGCGATCGCGCGTATGCTGCTCGGCGCCCTTCTGGTGCGCCAGCCATGGCTCCCGGCGGATGGTCCAGAGCTCATAGGTCGGCATGAGCGCGCTCGGCGGGCTGTCCAATGTGCCGAGCTTGATCTCGATCTCGTCGGAATCGTCCGCCCAACAGAACAGCGGTGAGCCGCAGGTCGGGCAGAAGCGCTCGCCTCCTGCGCGGCTCTGCCAGCAGCCGAGCTCGCCCGACAGGGTCGCGCTGGTTCTGGGCCAGATGCCGAAATAGGAGAAGGCTGAACCGGAGCCTTTCCGGCAATTTTCGCAATGACAGATGCCGACGCGGATCGGCTCGCCATCGAGTTCGTAGCGGACCTGTCCGCAATTGCAGCCACCGGAGAGTTTCATCGGCGTCTCTCGTTCGGAGTTAGCGCTCTGAGCGGCAGACCAACGGTGCGTGGTTCGGGTCGGTTCCACAGAGCCATTTCCATCAGCCCTCAGCCTAGATGGCCAGAGCCGGCTCCCTCACTCCGGAAGGCCGGCCTTGCGGAAGCCTTCGACGAAGCGCTCGCGCATCGCAGCACCGCGGAACGGCTCCATCGTGGCCCAGTGGCGGATGCTGAAATCCGGATTGCCGACCAGGAAAAGCTCTGCCTCTGCGCGCGCCTCGTCGACCCGGCCCAGCTGAGCAAGGCTAGCGGCCAGAAAACGGCGTGAACTCGTCCGATGTGTCTCGTCCCGGCGCAGCGCCTCGACCGCGGCCTCGTACTCGCCGGCGGCATAGAGCGCCTGGCCGAGCGGCAGATAGTACCAGCTTGCCGGAAACGGGTTCAGCCGGAACGCCTTGCGAATATGGTCGAGGCCTTCGTCGACCCGCCCGGCCAGCACCGTGATGTCGGACAGGGCCGCCCATGCATCGGCCTCGTTCGGGTCGAGTTCGATCGCTCTGGCGAACTCCGCATCCGCCTCGGCGAAGTTGCGCTCATAGGCAAGCAGATAGGCCAGGGTCCAGCGGCCACCGGCATCGCTAGGGTCGATCGCGACGGCCTTGCGTGCCAGTTCCAAGGCAATGCTGCGGGACGCCTCTGTCGGCCCGCCGGAATGCACCCATCCCATCCAGTGATTCAGCGCGAGCCAGCGATAGGCCTCGGCATAATCCGGATCGAGCGAGACAGCGCGGGTCAGCAATAGATGCGCTTCCTGCGCTGCCTGGGGCGTGTCATCCATCAGCCGGCGTGCTCGCACGCACAGATCGTAAGCTTCGAGGCTTTTTGGCCGATGGCGCGGCGGCGGGGTGCGCAGCCGGCCGAGCAAGGCCTCGACGATCCTGGCCGTGACCTCGTCCTGAACCGCAAAGATATCGTCCAGCCCGCGATCGAAGCGTTCCGCCCAGAGGTGTTCGCCACTCATCGCGTCGACCAGCTGGGCGTTGATGCGTACGCGTCCCGCGACGCGCCGTGCGCTGCCCTCCAGCAGGTAGCGCACACCGAGCTCCTCGGCGATCTCGCGCACATCCCTCGCCTTGCCCTTGTAGGCGAAGGCCGAGTTGCGGGCGATGACGAACAGCTCCGGGGTCCTGGACAGGTCGGTGATCAGGTCTTCGGTCAATCCGTCCGCGAAGGTGTCCTGTTCGGGATCGCTGCCGAGGCTGACGAAGGGCAGCACGACGATCGATGGCTTGCTCGGCAGCGGCAAAGGTTTTCGCTTGGCATCGCCCAATTGTTCGACGACCCCGATGAAACGGTAGCCGACGCGCGGAACCGTGACGATCCATTCGCCGCCCTCAGCGGTCGGACCGAGCAGCTTCCGCAATTGCGCGATCTGAACGGTGAGGTTGCCCTCCTCGACGGCGGTGCCTGGCCACGCCGCGTCCATCAGCGCGGCCTTGCCAAGAATCTCGCCAGACCCTCCGGCGAGCGCCGCAAGCAGCCTCAGCCCGCGATAGCCGATGGCGACGGGGACATCGTTCCGCAGGAGCGTTCCCAGGGCTGGGTCCAGCACGAACGGACCAAAGGCAAAGCGCGATCCCCGCATGGGCCGATTCCATAGCCGGTTTGGAGGTTTTTGGAACTCTTTGGGTGAGCTTAAGGACGGTGCTGCTTGCGTGCCGCAGAACTCAACCTCCTTCAGATCGAGGGTCTCGCCCTTCGAGTCATCGGGAGGTTGCCATGAACGATACTCCCGCCTCGCCCCTGCGAAGCATCCTAGCGACCTGGCACGAGCGTATCCGCGCTCGCTGGAAGCTCACGCGAATGGCGCAGGAGAATCCGCATCTGCTCAACGATATCGGCCTGACGAGACAGCAGGTTGAGACGGAGATCGCCAAGCGCTTCTGGCAACGCTAAGGCGAAAGCTGCATCAGACCGTCGGCTCCGGACACCAACCGGTCGTCATTTGGGATATGGGATGCTCCGACGTAGCGATCCGCGACAGCAGGACACCATGACCCTCGCCGAATACAACGCCTTCTGCGCCGCCCTGCCCGCGACCAGCCATGTCGTGCAATGGGGCGGCGCCGATGTCTGGAAGGTCGGCGGGAAGGTGTTCGCGCTCGGCCGCGACGACGCCGAGGGGGCGCTCTTCGTCTCGTTCAAATGCTCGCCGCTGGCCTATGAGATGCTGCGCGACGCGCCCGGCTGCAGGCCGGCGCCCTATCTCGCCTCGCGCGGGATGAAGTGGATCCAGCGCTTCTCAGACGAAGGCCTGCCGGACGACGCCTTCCGCGACTATCTGCGCGAGAGCCACCGGCTTGTCGCGGCGGGGCTGACGCGCAAGCTGCGCGCGGAGTTGGGGCTATCCGTCTGAGTGACGGAATCTTACACCGTCGCCTCGCCGCGCAGCACCGGCACGCAGCCGCCGCCGACGGTGGCGCGGATCTCGCCATCGACGCGCCGCGCAGTGACGTTCAGCAGGCTCGGCCGGCCCATCTCGACGCCCTGCGCGATCTCGAAGGCGAGGCTGTCCTTGTCGGAGAGTGACAGGGTCAGGGCTGCCAAAGTCGCGCTGGCGCTGCCGGTCGCGGGATCTTCCCAGGTGCCGGCGAGCGGCGCGAACATGCGGGCGCGGACCCTGTCGCCATCCCAGGCGTAGAAGAAGATCGACAGGCGGCCTTCGAGGGCCGGGT
Organism: Allobosea sp. Tri-44; assembly: GCF_004123845.1. Taxonomy (GTDB): domain Bacteria; phylum Pseudomonadota; class Alphaproteobacteria; order Rhizobiales; family Beijerinckiaceae; genus Allobosea. Next base: position 948,267 of record NZ_NBDP01000003.1, read on the forward strand.
TGGCCTGTTCAAGCCGGCGATAGGCGGCGATGTCCGGCATCGCCCGTGTCAGCGCCTCCGGCGTGACCTCGGCCAGGACGAACTTGACGCCGACCGACGCCTGCTGCGGCGGATGGCGGCCGGTGAGAACGTCCTGGGGGCTGAGCCCGGCACAGGCAGCGATAGCATCGGCCGGCAGTTGGACGCCGAGCGAGAGTGCCTGCGGCGCGGCGATGGTCGCACCCGTCACCAGCCCGGCGCCACCGCGCGCGACCCGGACCTCGACGAGCCCAGCGAGCTCCTCGAACAGCAGGATGCCGTCGCGGTCGCGGCCATGGGCGGCGAGCACGCAGGCGGTGCCGACATTCGGATGGCCAGCGAAGGGCATCTCGGCGGTGCGGTGGAAGATGCGGACGCGCGCCGTGTTGGCCGGATCGCTCGGCGGCAGCACGAAGGTGGTCTCGCTATAGTTCATCTCCGCCGCCAGCGCCTGCATCTCGGCGTCCGAGAGGCCGCGCGCATCGGTAAAGACGGCGAGCTGGTTGCCGCCGAAGCGGCGGTCGGTGAAGACGTCGACGGTCTCGAACGGATAGGACGGCATGGCAGTCTCCGGCAGCCTGATCAGGCCCGAAGACTGCCACCCGTAATCGCGCGAGAGAAGTCAGGATTCGGAATGCGACCGATCAAGCGGCAGCGGGCTCAGGCCCACCAACGCTCGCTGACCGGGAAGTGGCCGGCGGCCTCTTCGATCACCTGGCCGAGCGAGAACAGCGTCTCCTCGTCGAAAGGCCGGCCGATCAGCTGCAGGCCAAGCGGCAGGCCTTGGCTGTCGAGCCCGGCCGGCACCGCGATGCCCGGCAGGCCGGCCATGTTGACCGTCACCGTGAAGACGTCGTTGAGATACATCTCGACCGGGTCGGCTGAGCCCTTCTCGCCGATGCCGAAAGCCGCGGACGGCGTAGCAGGCGTCAGAACCGCGTCGATGCCCTGGTCGTAGACCTGCTCGAAATCGCGCTTGATCAGCGTGCGGACCTTCTGGGCGCGCAGATAGTAGGCGTCGTAATAGCCTGAGGAGAGCACATAGGTGCCGATCATGATGCGGCGCCTGACCTCGGCGCCGAAGCCGGCGGCGCGGGTCTTTTCGTACATCTCGACGATGTCGCGGCCCTGCTCGCGCAGGCCGTAGCGGACGCCGTCATAGCGAGCGAGGTTGGAGGAGGCCTCGGCCGGCGCGACGATGTAATAGGCCGGCAGCGCGTATTTGGCATGCGGCAGCGAGATCTCGACGATCTCGGCCCCGGCGGCCCTCAGCCAGTCGATGCCCTGCTGCCAGAGCGCGTCGATCTCGGAGTTCAGACCTTCGAGCCGGTACTCCTTCGGGATACCGATGCGCATGCCCTTGACCGAGCGGCCGACCGAAGCCTCGTAGTCTGGCACCGGCCGATCGACCGAGGTCGTATCCTTCGGATCGTGCCCGGCCATGGAGCGCAGCATCACGGCGCAGTCACGCACGGTCTTGCCGATCGGCCCGGCCTGGTCGAGCGAGGAGGCGAAGGCGACGATGCCCCAGCGCGAGCAGCGGCCATAGGTCGGCTTGATGCCGACCGTGCCGGTGAAGGCGGCAGGCTGGCGGATCGAGCCGCCCGTATCGGTCGCAGTCGCAGCGAGGCAGAGATGCGCGGCAACCGCCGCAGCCGAGCCGCCGGAGGAGCCGCCGGGCACCAGATGATTGCCCTCTATCGCGCCGGCAGCGCCGGCCCCGACATTCGAGCCCAGCCCTACGTTGGAGCCTTTGCGCCGCCAGGGATTGACCACCGGCCCGAAGGCCGAGCTCTCGTTCGACGAGCCCATGGCGAACTCGTCGTTGTTGAGCTTGCCGAGCATGACGGCTCCATCGCGCCAGAGCTGGCTCGACACTGTCGATTCATAGGCCGGCACGAAATTACCGAGGATCTTCGAACAGGCGGTAGTGCGCACGCCCCTGGTCGCGAACAGATCCTTGATACCGAGCGGCAGGCCCTCGAGCGGACCAGCTTCGCCCTTGGCGAGCTTCTCGTCGGAGGCGGCGGCCTGCTTCAGCGCGTGCTCGGGCGTCTCCAGCACATAGGCATTGAGCGCCCGCGCCTGCTCGACGGCGGCGATATGCGCCTTGGCGAGCTCGGTGGCAGAGAACTGCTTGGCCTTCAGCCCGTCGCGGGCGTCGGTCAGGGTCAGGCGGGTAAGATCGGTCACGGCGAATATCCGTAAAACGTATGCGGTCGGGCGATGATGGTGAGCGGAGCGCCTCAGGCGCTCACTCGATCACCTTCGGCACCATGAAGTAGTCGTCCTCGGAGGCCGGCGCATTGGCGACGATCTCGTCGGCGATCTCGCCGTCGGTCACGATGTCCTGGCGCTTCTTCATCACCATCGGCGTGACCGAGGTCATTGGCTCGACGCCTGTGACATCGACCTCGTTGAGCAGCTCGACGAAGCCGAGGATGGCGTTGAGCTCGCCTTGCAGCTTCGGCACATCCGCATCATCGACGGCGATGCGCGAGAGATGCGCGACGCGTTTGACGGTGGCGGCGTCGACCGACATGGGCGGGCTCCTGAAACTTCGCGGCACTGGCGAACATGATGTGTGGTCACGGGCTATACGGCGGGCGCGGCCAGCCCGCAACACGCCTCAATCCAAGCGCGGGATCCCCTCTCCCGGATGGGAGAGGGGCAGGGGTGAGCGACTGTCTTGGTGGTCAAGCGTCTTGTTCGCGCCATGGTTGTTGGTCCCGGATGACGGCATTGAGGATCGTGACGAGTTTTCGGGCCGTCGCGATGATGGCGACGAGCTTTGGCTTT
>NZ_NBDP01000026.1 GCF_004123845.1 Allobosea sp. Tri-44
GGGTCGATGGATCGGCAGGCGAAGACCCTGGCTCACCCACGGGCTTGCTGTCCCTGAGGGTCGTCGGTCTTCCGCCTGCCACCGCACCCGCCAGTGTAGCAGATGAGGCAAAATCAGAGTTACAAGGTGTTCGGACTGGAAACGTTGGCCTAAACCCAACCGCGCAGTCGGCGCTCGCGGAACTGGTCACAGGGCCTACACCTCACCCTGCCCTCTCCTTCCAGGAGAGGGTTTCCCGCGCCCGTCTTGCCAGCCGCCCCGAAGCGGTGACAATCGCCACCGCCCCGCCCGAGACCCGCATGTCGCTACGTTCCGTTCCCGCCCTCGCCTTCGAGCGCTTCATCGCCCATGACGGCTGGGCGATCGCCAGCCACATCGCGCTCTCGGTGCTGATGTCGCTGTTCCCGTTCCTGATCCTGGTCACCGCGCTCGGTGGCTTCTTCGGCTCGCAGGCCGCGGCCGACGAAGCGGCGCAATTGCTGCTGGAAGCCTGGCCGCGCGAGGTCGCCGAGCCGATCGCGCGCGAGGTCCGCTCGGTGCTGACCGCGGTGCGCAAGGACGCGCTGACGCTCGGTGCGATCCTCGCTCTCTACTTTTCTTCCTCCGGGGTCGAGGCGGTGCGGATCGGGCTCAACCGCGCCTACGAGGCCTATGAATGGCGCAGCTGGTGGCGCACGCGGCTGGAATCGATCGCCTATGTGATCGGCGGCGCGATCTTCATGCTAGCCTTCTCGCTGCTGGTCGTGCTCGGCCCGCTGCTCTGGCGCGGCGCCGTCGGCTTCGCCCCGGCCATCGCCCCGCTCGGCTTCCTGCTCGCCTTTCTGCGGATCGCAGGTGCGACCGTGCTGATCGTGCTGGCGCTCGCCGTCGCGCACAAGCTGCTCCCGGCCCGGGCGCCGCATATCGGCGCGATGTGGCCGGGCATCCTGATGACGCTGGTGGTCTGGCTGATCGGCGGCACCGTTTTCGGCTGGTATCTCGATTCCTTCGCCGGCGCTTACATCACGACCTATGCCGGCCTCGCCACCGCGATGATCGCGCTCGTCTTCCTCTACTGGCTGGCGGCGATCTTCCTCTATGGCGCCGAACTCAATGCCGCGATCGCGCTGCGCCGCGCGCCGGCCAGGGAGCCCGGCGAGGTGCTGGGCGAGTTGTGAACCATCGTCCACCACTGCGGCTGCCGAGGGGCGAAAAGCGGCGCCAGCCGCCTTGTTGTGAACTACCGTTCAAGCCGGCCGGTTGACTGCTCCAGCCCGCGCGCAACCTATCGCGGCGCCGCCGGACGAGGCGGTCACCGATGGGGTTTCACCATGACATTCAAGCTTTCGGCGCTGCTCCTGGCGGGCAGCATGCTGGTCAGCGCTGCCGCTTTTGCGCAGAGCGCCGACGATAAGAAATGGGTCAACCAGTGCCTGAGCGACAACAAGGACGCGAAGGTCGCAGCCAGCGTCGTCAACACCTACTGCACCTGCATGAACGGCAAGATGAGCGACAACGAGACGCGCTCGATCACGCAGTGGGAGAAGGCCAACCCGAACGCCCGCAAGGCCTGCGAGCAGGAAGCCGGCTGGAGCTGAGCGGCGTAGCCAGTTCCGCAGCGGCCGGCCCCCAAGGGGCCGGCCGCTTTCTTTTCGGCGACGCGCCCGAACGCATGTCATCGTCGTTTGCGAAATTGGACTTTCAATGACCGCGGCGCTTGTTGCACGATCGGCCTCCTGCCGAGGCAGCAATGAGTGTCCCGATGTCCCAGGCGCTGCCCGGCCACCCCTCCCCGTCCCTGCCCGGTGGCACCACGCTGCTGCTCGGGCAGATGCTGCTCTGCTCCTGCCTGTGGGGCTCGTCCTTCCTGCTGATGAAATTGATCGGTGCCGAGATCTCGCCGCTGGCGCTGACCGCGCTGCGCGGCCTGATGGGCGCGGCCCTGCTCGGCCTCTGGCTCGCCTCGCGCGGCGAGAATGTGCTGCCACAAGGCCGCGAGTGGCGCGACTGGGCGGTGCTCGGCCTGCTGCAGGGCGCTATCCCGAACACGCTGACCGCCTATGCGCTGACCCAGATCACGGCATCGCTGACCTCGCTGATCCAAGCCTGCACGCCGCTGATCGTCGCCGTGCTGGCGCATATGCTGTTCGCCGACGAGCGCCTCTCGGCCAAGCGCGCCATCGGCGTGCTGATCGGCTTCTCCGGCATGGCGATCCTGCTCGGTCCGGCCGCCTTCGCGTCTGGCACGCCAAGTGCGATGGGCACTCTGGCCATGGCCGTGACGGCATTGAGCTACGCGCTCGGCAACCTCTATATCCGCGGTATCCCACAGGTTCGGCCGACGCGGCTCGCACTCGGCCAGCAGATCTTCTCGGGGCTGCCGACTTTCGCGCTCGTGCTCGCTCTCTCCGGCCCTACTGCGTTCGCATCGGCGCTCAGCCTCGCTCTGCCGCTGCTCGCGCTCGGCATCTTCGCGACCGCACTGCCGATCCTGCTCTACATGCACATCGTGCACCGTGCCGGGCCGGTGCTCGGCTCGATGAACGGCTATCTCGTGCCGTTCTGGACGATCCTGATGGGCGTCGGCCTGCTCGGCGAAAACGTCGGCCTGCGCGAGATCACCGGCGGCCTCGTGGTGCTGACAGGTCTCATCATCGTCTCGCTGACGCGGCGGCCGGCGCCCGCCGTCAAGGCGTGAACACGGAAAGGCCGTCGCGATAGCGGCGGCTGCCAACGAGGCTCTCGCCGGTATCCATCTCGACATCGAAATCGCCCGAAGGTCGACTGGCGATGCGCCGGATACGGGCGGCATTGACCAGCCGGGTGCGGTGGATGCGGGCAAAGCCGAGCGTGCGCAGGCGCTCCTCCTCGGCCTGCAGCGTGGCGCGGATCAGGTGACGCTTGCCGCTGTCCAGGCAGTATTCGACATAGTTCCCGGCCGAGATCACCGCGACGATCTCAGCCGGGTCGAGCCGCAGATTGATCGTGCCATCGCGCAGCCAGAAGCCGGAGGCGACAGGCGTCGCGTCAGCCGCGATCCTGTGCGGCATCGGACGCCGCGCCCACAGCTCGGCAAGCCAGAACAATCCGGCGAGCAGCAGATAGACGAGAACGTCCTTGCGCAGCTCGTAGAGCAGGTTCCCGGGCGAGAGACCGAAGCTGTAGTCGCCGGCGCCTGCGGCCCAGTAGCCGAGCTTGCGCAGCAGGATCATGCCGGTGACGTGCAGAGCCGAGAAGGCCAGCACAGCGGCAGCATGGAGCGCGATCAACGCCGCCGGACCGGGCGGCTTCGCCAACGAAACCAGCACCAGGCGGCGGACCAGCGGGGCGAGCGCGAGGATGACGATGCCGCTCGACGCCTCCCAGAGGACGGGCTGCCAGAACGGCACGGCGCGGCCGTAGCGCGCGAAGTCGTGCAGGGTCGAGAAGGCGTTGACGGCGCAGGTCGCAGCCGTTCCGGCAGCGATCAGGAGATACAGCGTCCACGCCGGAAGCCCGCGGGCGGCGCGTTGGAGCGCCGGCGCCTCGCCATTCGTCACGCCTTCGCCTCCGCTCGTCCCGGCCCGCTGGCTTTCGTCACGCAGCATCGGCTGCTCGTCCCACACCGTCTCGACCTTGGCCCACCCGTGCTGGCCTGCTCAGGGCGAGCAAGGGATAGTCGCCATGACTGCGCAAACCAACCACCCGCCGCCGCAAATCGCCGAACACCGGCTCGATCTCGACTGGATCAGGATCGGCGCCTTCGGCCTGCTGATCCTCTATCATGTCGGCATGCTCTACGTGTCCTGGGGCTTCCATGTGAAGAGCGCCCACCGGCTGCGCGAGCTCGAGCCGCTGATGCTGCTGCTCAACCCCTGGCGGATGGCGCTGCTCTTCCTGGTCTCGGGCGCCGCGACCCGGTTCATGCTGGGCAAATACGAGATCGGCACCTTCGCGCGGCGGCGCTCGGCCCGGCTGCTGATCCCCCTCGCCTTCGGCATGCTGGTGGTGGTGCCGCTGCAATCCTGGGCGGAGGTGGTCGAGAAGCTCGGCTTTTCCGGCAGCTATCTCGACTTCTGGTTCGGGCACTATCTCGCCTTCGACCAGGGCTTCTGCCGAGTCGAGAACGGAAGGCAGAACTGTATCATCCTGCCGACCTGGAACCATCTCTGGTTCGTCGTCTATCTCTTTCTCTACACCATGGCGCTCGCCGGGCTGATCGCACTGGCGCCCGGTCTGGCCGCCCGTTGCGAGCGGTTTTTGGAACGCGCCCTGCCCGGCCTGCTCCTGCTGATCGGGCCGGCGCTGCTGCTCGGGCTCAATCGCTTCCTGATCTTTCCTGCTGCGCCGCCCACCTACATCGTCGTCGGCGACTGGTACCAGCACGTCCTCTACGGCTTTTGCTTCCTGTTCGGCTTCCTCGCTGCGCGCTCGCAGATATTGGCTGAGCGAACCGAGCGGCTGCGCTGGTTCGCACTGGTTCTGGCTGCCGCGGCCTTCCTCGCCATGCTCTGGCTGCGGGCCCAGCCTCCCGGCGATCTGCGCCGTCTCGCCGGCCCCTTCATCTACGGACTTGACCAGTGGTGCTGGATCGTCGCGATCCTCGGCTTTGCCCGCCGGCACCTGTCGCGGAGTGACGGGCCAGTCCGGCGCTACCTCGTCGAGGCGGTGTTCTGCTGGTACATCGTCCACCAGACCGCGATCATCCTGGCCGCGCACTGGCTGAAGCCGCTCGCCTTGCCGGCGGGGCAGGAAGCGTCGCTGGTCATCGCGATCACGGCGCTCGCCTGCGCCGCGAGCTACGAGATCGCCCGGCGCATCGGCTGGCTCCGGCCGCTATTCGGAATCGCGGCGGACAGGCGCAAGCGCCTGTCCGTTTCCCGGCCTCAGCCTTCCAGCGCCTCGGCCACGTCCTCATAGGTGCGCAGGCCGGTGCGCGGGGCGTAGACCAGCACGGCCATGTTGCCCGGCGCGTGCTCGTTTTTCCACATCTTGTGGTGGGCGAGCGGGATCTTGTCCCAGGGGAAGACTTCGGACATGCAAGGGTCGACGCGGCGGTCGATGACGAACTGGTTGGCGGCGGAAGCCTGCTTGAGATGGGCGAAATGCGAGCCCTGCACGCGCTTCTGGCGCATCCAGACATAGCGGGCGTCGAAGGTGATGTTGAAGCCGGAGGTGCCGGCGCAGAAGACGATCATGCCGCCGCGCTTGGCGACGAGGCAGGAAACCGGGAAGGTCGCCTCGCCCGGATGCTCGAAGACGATGTCGACATCCTTCTTGCCGGTGATATCCCAGATCGCCTTGCCGAACTTACGGGCTTCCTTGGTCCAGTCGTTGTACTCGGGCGAGTTGACTGTGGGCATCTGGCCCCAGCAGTTGAAATCCTTGCGGTTGATCACGCCCTTGGCGCCGAGGCCGAGGACATAGTCGCGCTTGCTCTCGTCCGAGATGACGCCGATCGCATTGGCGCCCGAGGCGGCGCAAAGCTGGACGCCGAAGACGCCGAGACCACCCGAGGCGCCCCAGATCAGCACATTGTCGCCCGGCTTGATCGTATGCGGGGCGTGGCCGAAGAGCATGCGATAAGCGGTCGCCAGCGTCAGCGTGTAGCAGGCCGATTCCTCCCAGGAGAGGTGCTTCGGCTTCAGCATCAATTGGCGCGACTGCACCCGGCAGAACTGGGCGAAGGAGCCGTCCGGCGTCTCGTAGCCCCAGATGCGCTGCGAGGACGAGAACATCGGGTCGCCGCCATTGCACTCCTCGTCGTCGCCATCGTCTTGGTTGCAGTGGACGATGACCTCGTCGCCGACCTTCCAGCGCTTCACCTTGGAGCCGACGGCCCAGACGATGCCGGAGGCATCGGAGCCGGCGATGTGCAGCGAGCCCTTGTGGACATCGAAGGGCGAGATCGGCTGGCCGAGACCGGCCCAGATGCCGTTGTAGTTGACGCCGCCGGCCATCACGAGGAGCAGCACCTCCTCCTCGCCGATCGCCCAGGTCGGCACGACCTCGACCTGGAAGCTGTCCTGCGGCGGACCGTGGCGCTCGCGGCGGATCGTCCAAGCGTACATGTTGGCCGGGACATGGCCGAGCGGCGGCAGCTCGCCGAGCTCGTAGAGATCCTTCAACGCGGGCTTCGCGACGGGTTGCGGCTGTGCCATCGACTCTTTCTCCCTAAGAGCATCATGGTTTGGGATCTCTTCGATCCCAAACCATGATGCTCAATTCTCTCGTTCAGAGCGGATTCACGCGAAAAACCGGTCCCCACTTTTTCGCATCCGCTCTGTCGCCACGCCTATGATCCGGTGGCGTTGCCGGCATCATGCAGACCATTGCTGCGCTGCGCCATACTCCTATCGAATTATGCCGCAGCGCAAAAAACAAGAGGAAAAGGCTGCGCCTCAGCGTCGCCCTTGCCTGACCGCAAGGTTAGCGCCGATACAGCCGCGATGGACATGATTCGTGAGCTTCACGGCACAAATGTGCTGATCTGCGCCGAGGACGGCCCGCCGCTGGCAGCAGAGCGCGACGCCAACGATGTCCTCGGCGCCGCCTGGGCAGCCGAGGCGACGATGGTCGCAATCCCGGTGGCGCGGCTCGATCCCGCCTTCTTCCAGCTCGCGACGCGGCTTGCCGGCGAGGTCGCGCAGAAATTCGTCAATTACCGCGTCCGCCTGGCTGTCGTCGGCGATATCTCGGCCCAGTGCGCACAGAGCAAGGCGCTGCGCGACTTCGTCTACGAGAGCAATCAGGGGCAGGCGCTCTGGTTCGTCGACGACCTTTCGGCCCTCGAAGCCCGGCTCGCCGCCTGAGGGCGATCAGGCCGGCCGGCTCGCCGCCAGCATGTAGTTGACGTCGAGATCACGCGAACGCGACCAGCGATCGGCGAGCGGATTGTAGGCGACGCCCTCGCGGGCGAAGACCGAGAGCCCGCCGGTCTCGATCGCGGCCTCAAACTCGTCCGGCGTCACGAACTTCTCCCAGTCGTGCGTGCCGCGCGGCAACCAGCGCAGGATGTATTCGGCGCCGACGATGGCGAGCGCATAGGATTTCAGCGTGCGGTTGAGCGTCGCCATGACGAGCAGGCCGCCCGGCTTCACCGCCGCGCAGCAGGAGGCGACGAAGGCGTCGACATCGGTGACATGCTCGACCACCTCCATGGCGAGCACGATGTCGAAGCGCGCGCCCGAGGCGACCACGGCCTCGATCGTCTCCTCGCGGTAGTCGACCGTAACGCCCGCCTTTTCAGCATGCGCCCGTGCCACGGCGATATTGGTCGTAGCCGGATCGAGCCCCGTCACCGTCGCTCCCAGGCGGGCCAGCGGCTCGGAGAGCACGCCGCCGCCGCAGCCGATATCGACGATGCTCAAATCCCTCAGCGCCTGAAGCGATTTCGGATCGCGGTTGAAGCGCTCGCAAACGAGGTCGCGGATGAAGGCGAGCCGCACCGGATTGAACTTGTGCAGCACCGCCATCGGCCCCTTCGGGTCCCACCAGCTTTTCGCCAGCGCGTCGAAACGCGCGACCTCGGCCGGGTCAATGGTGGAGGCGCTCGCGGCGGCAGCCATGCCTGATCCTTCCTGCGGGTCGGCTCTGCGCCGACGATCTGAGGACCTCTACACCTGCGACACGAAACGCGCGAGCGAGACGCATGGCCTCGCCCTTGCCGCAACTCTATCTATCTCGTATATACGAGTTTCATGAAGATCGTCTGGGACGAGCCGAAGCGACTGGCGAACATCGCCAAGCACCGGCTCGATTTTGCCGCGCTCGACCTCGACTATTTCTTGCGGGCGGTGGTTTTGCCGGGGCATTCCGGGCGGATGCGAGCCATTGGCGTTTATGACGGCGTGCTCGTGACAGCTGTGATCTTCGTACCTCTCGGCTCGGAAGCCATCTCGGTGATCAGTATGCGCCCCCGCCAATCCCAAGGAAAGGAGGCACCTGAATGCCTAAGCTCCAAAAGGAATTTGTCCCGGGCCAAGGCTACAGCAAAGAGGATTGGGACGCGGTCTCCGACAATCCGGAATGGACCGAGGAGGATTTCCGCAGAGCTCGCCCTTTTTCCGAGGTCTTTCCCGATCTGGCCGCCAGCATCCGGGAAGAGATTCGCAAACGCGGCCCAACACGGACCAAGGAAGCGATCTCGATCCGGCTCGACATGGATCTCGTCGAGCAGCTTCGAGCCACCGGCCCCGGCTGGCAATCGCGGGTCAACGACGCGCTGCGCGAATGGCTCGAGAAGAACGCCGCATAAAGACCCGCCGCATTGACAGCATCGCCTGCGCCCGGCATGGACACGCGCCCTCGCTGATCGAGGGCGCTATTTGTCCCGGCCCCGCGCCGGGTCCGTTGCTGAGAGCTCTTGGACGTCATGGCCCGTCTGGTGATGAAATTCGGCGGCACTTCGGTCGCCACTGTCGAGCGCATCAAGAACGCGGCCCGCCACGTCAAACGCGAATTCGACGCCGGCAATCAGGTCGCGGTCGTGGTCTCGGCGATGTCGGGCAAGACCAACGAGCTCGTCGCCTGGGCCAAGGAAGCTTCGGCGTTGCACGATCCGGCGGAGTACGATGTCGTCGTCGCCTCGGGCGAGCAGGTTACCTCGGGGCTGATGGCCATCGTGCTGCAGGAGATGGGCCTCCCCGCCCGCTCCTGGCAGGGCTGGCAGGTTCCGCTCTATGGCTCGGACGCGCATGGTTCGGCCCGCATCGAGGGCGTCGACGGCGCCGGCATCCTCGCCGGCTTCGACCGTAATCGCGAGATCGCGGTCTGCTCCGGCTTCCAGGGCATCAACCCGCGCAGCCATCGCATCGTCACGCTCGGCCGCGGCGGCTCGGACACCAGCGCTGTCGCGCTCGCCGCCGGCCTCAAGGCCGACCGCTGCGACATCTACACCGATGTCGACGGCGTCTACACGACCGACCCGCGCGTCGTGCCGAAGGCGCGCCGCATGGACAAGGTCTCGTTCGAAGAGATGCTGGAGATGGCCTCTCTCGGCTCGAAGGTGCTGCAGGTGCGCTCGGTCGAGATCGCCATGGTCCAGCGCGTGCCGACCTATGTGCGATCCTCCTTCGACGACCCCGACAACCCCAATCCAGGCACCCTCATCTGCGACGAGGACGACATCGTGGAACAGCAGATCGTCACCGGCATCGCGTTCTCGCGCGACGAAGCCCAGATCACGCTCCGGCGCGTCGCCGACAAGCCCGGCGTCGCCGCGGCGATCTTCGGCCCCCTCGCCGACGCCAACATCAATGTCGACATGATCATCCAGGTCGTCTCCGACGACCAGGCGACCACCGACATCACCTTCACCGTGCCGACCGCCGATTACGAGCGCGCCAAGGGCCTGCTCGAATCGAAGCACGACAGCATCGCCTATCAGAGCCTGCAGGGCGCGACGGACGTGGTGAAGATCTCGGCGATCGGCGTCGGCATGCGCAGCCATGCCGGCGTCGCGGCGCGCGCCTTCCGGGCGCTGGCCGAGAAGGGCATCAACATCCGCGCCATCACGACGTCCGAGATCAAGTTCTCGGTGCTGATCGACGCCGCCTATACCGAGCTCGCGGTCCGCACCCTGCACTCGCTCTACGGGCTCGACGCGGCCTGAGTTTTGTGGTGGCGCGCACGATCATCGCCGCGTCAGCGCCGCCATATGGTCACGAAATGACCTGATCGCTTTCAGCCTCTGATCCCATTCTTGGGGTCAGATAGCTTCCTCATCCGCAACCGATGGAAGGAAGCTCCCATGCGTATGATCACGATCGCCGCAGCAAGCGCTGCCACTATTCTGGCAGGCGCCGCCAATGCCCAGGCACCGTCGACAGAACGCCCTGCGGCCCAGCCGCCCGCGACCTCGCAGGAGGCTCCAGCCTCAGCGCCGACAATCACATCGGTCAAGGTCGTCGCGCTCGATGAGCTCCCCGAGATGACCAAGGCACAGGTCAACCAGTTGGTGGCGACGCGCACCGCGGACGAGCTCGAGAAGCTGCGCCAGGCGATCGAGAAGGCGCCCGCCGTGAAGTCCGCCGTCGAGGCGAAGGGCTTCTCGTCGCGCGACGTCGTGCTCGCCCAGGTGAGCAACGAGGGCGAGCTGACGATCGTCACCAGGAAGGCCGGCTGACCGGGGTTGCAGGCAACGCAACTCGCAAGTCAGAGCAGTTTTCGATCGGTCAACCGTCATTCCGGTCGTAGCGAAGCGGAGCGCCGGAATCCATCGTAGAGCTCAACGCCCTTCGATGGATTCCGGAGCTGCGCGCCTTCGGCGCTTGTCCGGAATGACGCTGCAATGTGACAGGTCAATGCTCTGAGAGCAGGAATTCCGCCTAGCTCCAGAACGGGCTCGCCGCCTCGAATCTGCGCCAGCGCCGCTTGAGTTTACGGCCGGCCTCGATGGTCTGACGAGACTGCCAGCCATGCACCGCGCCGGCGGCGAAATGCAGCTCCGGCCCTGCCTTGCCGCCGCGCAAATCGGCGAGCAGCTCATGGGTCGTCGCGGCGTCGTTGGCGAGGCCGAGCGCCTCCTGCAGCCGTGACAGCCGGCCGAGATATTTGCGCGCCGGCGCGCCGTCATGGAGCGGCAGGAAGAACTCGGCAGTATAGCGCAGCTTCTTGAGCGCCAGCCTCAGCTCATGGCGTGCCTCGGGATGGAGACTGCCAAAACCGCGGCCGCGTTTCAGCGCCTTGCGATGGGTTCGTGCCAGCACCCGACTCCCGAAATCGGCCGCTGGCTCGGCCAGCACCGCCATGGTTTCGCTGGCGAGACCGTTGCGCCAGCCGCGCCGTTCGATCAGGGCGCCGAAAGACAGAAGGAAGCGGCTGGTCTGCGGATTCGCCAGGCGCTTCAGCACGGCGGCATAACTTTCGGCCTGATGCGGCTCCGCCGCCGTCCGAAGCACCGACAACCCCGAGTCCCCGAGCCCATCGGCCTCGATGTCCGGCACGGTCTGGGTGATGAAGACATCCCAGTTACGGGCTGGCCCCAGGACGTGGCCGAGACGCTGCGCCTCCCGCCCGATCGGCGCGAATGCGGGCGAAGCGACCTCGCGCTTCAGCACCGACAGCGCCGAGCGCAGGCGGCGTAGCGACACGCGCATCTGGTGGACGCCATCAGGCCCGGAGTCGGCAGCGACGGGCGCGAGATTGCCGAGAAGCTGCCTGTAGGTGTTGCCGAGGATTGCGGCGATCGCCGCATCGGCATTGTCATGCGCGCCGATCTCGATCGGCTTGGCCTTGACCGCCCGAGGCAGCCGCGAGAAGGCGAGCCCGTAGCCGCGCGCCGACTTGCTCTGCGTCTCGAGCTGCAGGGCTGCGATGTCGAGCAGGGCCAGCCCCAGCTCATAGAGCACCGCCGCCTCGCCCTCCTTCAATTCCAGCTCGACCTCGGCGACCTGCAGGCTCTTCTCGCCGGCCTCGATCGTGCCGTCGTCGAAGGCGATCTCGATCAGCGCCCCGGCATAGTCGAGCCGGCGGACGCGTCGCCTGATGCGCGTGACGAAGACCGGGGCGAGTTGCCCTGTGGACAGGCTTGCGAGCGGTTCGCCGATCTCGGCGAGCGGCAGCAAGGCGAGGTCAAGGGTACCATCCGGCAGCGCGACCTCCCATTCGTCGCGCACCAGCGGATCGCCTGAACCAGAGCGCTTCAGCGTCTGGACATGGCGCTTGCCGCTGCGGCGCACGCGCAGAGATAGGCCATTGCGATCGAGCAGGCGGTCGGGTGTGTCGTAGTAGATCGCATCGAGCCGCCGGGTGACGCCCTGATTGCGGGCATGGCGCGCGATCAGGTCCGCGCCGCGCAATGTCTCGAGCGCCTCAGGCGACGCGGCCAGCTTCAGCTCGATCTCGCGCGGCGGCTGCTTCTGCGGCGCGGGAGACGCCGCCTGATCGGGCTGTGCGGCTTCATGATTCGGCACGGCGTCCAAGGCTTCTCTCCACTGGGCGGTGCGTGACGGAGCGGTGACAGTAGCCTCGCCGGCATCAGCTTGTCACCACGTCGCCAGGATTAGTCCATCCCGGCGACGTGGGCTTGCTACGTTACAGGGTTGGCCAGATCGCGATCTCCACTGGCGAATAGGCGCCGTCTGGCCGCTCCAGGCTGAGCGGCTCGCGCGGCAGCGAGAACAGGAAAAGCATCGGCTGCGCCCTGCCCTTCGAGGCAAGCGAGGAGATGGAAATACTCCCGCCTGAGCCGAAAGGCGCGCTGGCCAAGCCGACTGATGCGCTGCCACGATGCGGCTTCCCGGATTCGGGCCCGGATACTGAATGCGGATCGCCATCCTCTCCGACATCCATGCCAACCGCGAGGCCTTCGAGGCGGTGCTGGCGGCCGTGCGCCGGCTGGAGCCCGACCGGCTTGTGCTGCTCGGCGACATCGTCGGCTACGGCCCCGAGCCCGGCTTCTGCGTCGATGCGGCGCGCGAACTCGTTGCCGCCGGCGCCCTCTGCATCCGCGGCAATCATGACGAAGCCGCCGTGCACGGCCCCACCGGCATGACGCCGAACGCCCATGAGGCAGCGCTATGGACCAGGGCGCAGCTCAGCACCGAGCAGAGCGCTTTCCTGGGTGACCTGCCGCTGACGGCGGAGCTCGACGGCACGCTCTTCGTCCACGCCAGCGCCCGCGATCCCACCGCCTGGCATTATGTCCGCGACGTTCGCGGTGCCGAGGCCTGCCTGGCGGCGACCGACGCGCGGATGGTCATCTGCGGCCACACCCATCTGCCGACGATCTTCTATGCAAGGCCCGGGCGCGAGCCGGTGGCGTTCATACCCTTGCGCAACGTGCCGGCGCCGCTCTCGGCCGTGCACCGGCATGTCGTCGTGGTCGGCGCCGTCGGCCAGCCGCGCGATGGCGATCCGGCCGCGTGCTTTGCCCTGCTCGATACGCAGGCCCCCGAGGTCACCATGGTCCGCGCGCCCTATGACACCCAGGAAACCGCGCGGAAGATCAAGGCGGCGGGCCTGCCCGACTGGCTCGGCCTGCGCCTGCAGATCGGCAGATAAGGGGATGGGGATGGAACGGCCGCAGACGGGCTCGGTCATCGACGGCTTCACGCTCGGCGAGCGGCTAAAGGCCGGTGGCATGGCGACGCTCTGGCGCGCCAACCACCCTGACCATCCCGGCCCGCTGGTCGTGAAGATCCCGGTGCTCGACCCCGGCGCCGACGTCTCGGCCATCGTCGGCTACGAGACCGAGGTGCTGATCCACAAGCGCCTGTCGGGCCCGCATGTGCCGCGCTTTGTCGCGTCCGGCGATCTCGCCCGCATCCCGTTCATCGCCATGGGCTTCGTCGCCGGGACTAGCCTGGCCGAGCGGATCAAGCAGGCGCCGCTGCCCTTCCCGGAGGTCCAGCGCATCGGCATCGCGATCGCGACGGCGCTCGCCGATCTGCACCGGCAGAACGTGGTCCATCTCGACCTCAAGCCCGAGAACGTGATCCTGACCGACAAGGGCGCCGTGCTGCTCGACTTCGGCCTCGCCCGCCATGCCGAACTGCCTGACCTGCTCGGCGAGGAAAGCCGCGAGCCGATGGGGACATCAGCCTATATCGCGCCGGAGCAGGTGCTGGGCGAGCGTTCCGACCCGGCGAGCGACCTCTTTTCGCTCGGCTGCCTGCTCTACCAGATGGCGTCGGGCGAGGAGCCGTTCGGGCGGCCCAGGACCGTGCCCGGCATGAAGCGGCGGCTCTATCACGCGCCCAAGCCCTTGCGCGCCATCAACGGAGACGCGCCGGCTTGGCTCGAGGAGATCGTCTCCCGCTGCCTCGAGGTCGATCGCGGCCGACGCTATGCCGATGCGGGCAAGCTCGCCTTCGACCTGCGCCATCCCGAGCAGGTCACCGTCTCGCGCAAGCGCCGCGCGGCGGAGGAGCGCGGCCTCGGCAAGCGGCTGGTCAACCTGTTCCAGAAACGCGACGAGGCCGAGGTCACCGGCGCGCCGACAGTGGCGCGGCGCAAGGCCGGCCCCTCGATCGTGCTGACCGCCGTCGATCTCTCCGAGGGGCCGGACGGGCTCGCGGCGGCGATCATGGCCGAGACCAGCCGGCTGCTGGCCGCCCGCCCCGATTCCTCCCTTGCCTGCCTGACAGTGCTGCGGACCGAGATCATCGGCGAGACCAGGACTGTCGATGCGGAAGGGCGCTCGCTCTATATCGGCCGGCTGGTGGCGCTGAAGGACTGGGCCCGGCCGCTGCATCTGCCGGAGGACCGGGTCAGCTACCATGTCATCGAGGCGGTCAGCGCCGCCGATGCGATCCTGCGCTACGCCGAGCACAACGACATCGACCATATCGTGCTCGGCGCCCGCTCCTCCTCACCGCTGCGCCGCCATCTCGGCAGCGTCTCGACCAAGATCGTCGCCGAGGCGCACTGTTCGGTCTCGGTGGTCCGGGTGAAGGGTGGCGCGGAGGCGTAGCGATGTCGCGTTGACCTCCCCGCCCCCGCCTCCGAATATGCCGACCATGCTGGCTGCCGCTTCCGCCCCGCCCGAATTCGATTCCGCCCGGCTGGATGCCTTCCTGCGCTCCGCCTTGCCGGATCGCGCTGCCGGCCGCATGGAGCTCGAGCGGATCGGCGGCGGGCAGTCGAACCCAACCTTCTTCGTCAGCTATCCCGATGCCGGCACGCGGCTCGTCCTGCGCAAGAAGCCGCCGGGGCCGCTATTGCCCTCGGCCCATGCGGTCGAGCGCGAGTATCGTATCCTCAAGGCACTCGCCGGCTCGGCCGTGCCGGTGCCGCCTGTCTTGCTGCTGCACGAGGCCGACGATGTCGTCGGCACGCCGTTCTATCTGATGGAACGGCTGGAGGGCCGCGTTTTTCACGACACCGCCCTGCCCGGCGTCACGCCTGATGACCGGCGCGCCATGTATTTCGCCATGGCCGAGACGCTGGCGGCGCTGCACGGCTTCGACTGGCAGGGCGCCGGGCTCAGCGATTTCGGCAAGCCCGGCAATTACTATGCCCGCCAGCTCGCGCGCTGGGGCCGGCAATGGCGCGAGACGAAGACGCGCGACATCCCCGCCATCGACCGATTGATCGACTGGCTCGGCAACAATCTCGACGAGACGCCGGACACGACCATCGTCCATGGCGATTTCCGGCTGGGGAACCTGATGTTCACGCCGGACGCGCCGACGATCGTCGCCGTGCTCGACTGGGAGCTCTCGACGCTCGGCCATCCGCTCTCCGACGTCGCCTTCTCCTGCCTGCTCTGGCATTCGACGCCGGACATGTATGCCGGCATCGTCGGGCTCGATCGCGAGGCGCTCGGTATCCCCACGCAGGACGAATACATCGCCCGCTATTGCGCCGCCGCCGGGCGGGTTGAGGGGCCGGGGCGCTTCCACCTCGCCTTCTCGCTGTTCCGCTTCGCCGTCATCCTCGACGGCATCGCGGCGCGGGCGAAGACCGGCAACGCTGCGGCGGAGAACGCGGTGGCAGTCGGGGCGATGGCTGAGAGTTTTGCGCAGCGTGCGGAAGCGTTGGTCGAGGCGTCACAATGAAGGGCGTGAGGAACCCTTCTCCCGTGTGGGAGAGGGGCAGGGATGAGGGCCTGCCCTCCCCGATTGAGGTCGCAGCGGCGCCGCCTCGCCTTCTATTGCAGCGGCGGTCCCTTGTAACTCTGATTTTGCCTCATCTGCTACACTGGCGGGTGCGGTGGCAGGCGGAAGACCGACGACCCTCAGGGACAGCAAGCCCGTGGGTGAGCCAGGGTCTTCGCCTGCCGATCCATCGACCC
>NZ_NBDP01000061.1 GCF_004123845.1 Allobosea sp. Tri-44
GAAGATCCCTATCATTACCGCCGGCTGCCAGTGGGTGGAGTGGCAAGGCTGTGCTCATCGTCGTCGGAGAAGATCACAAGACCGGCGTGACCGACGACGCGCCGTCTCGTTTTGCGGCGCTTACATCGTGGATCAAGACTCTCCTCCCCGACATCGGCCCGGAGCTTTACCGTTGGTTCGGCCAGGTCATGGATACGCTCGACTACGGCGCCTTCATCGGCCGCGAAACGGCGAACGGGCGGACCTTTGTTGTCACTGGCGATTCGGGACAGGGCCTCTCGCACGGCGTGGTCGCCAGCCTGATCATTCCTGATCTCATTGAGGGTCAAGGACAATGCCTTCTCAGCTGTCTATGAGCCCTCGCGCAAGCCGGTAAAAGCCGCCGCGACGTTTGTCAGCGAGAACAGCACCACCCTCACCAACCTGGCCCAGTATCTCGCGCCAGGCGAGCTTGCCTCTGTCGATGAGTTGGAGCCAGGCCAAGGTGCCATCGTGCGCGATGGGCTCACCAAGATTGCGGCCTACCGCGCAGAAGACGGCACGCACTATCAGCGTTCAGCCGTACGCACCCATCTTGGCTGCCATCTGCAATGGAACAGCCTCGAGACGTGCTGGGATTGCCCCTGCCATGGCTCGCATTTTGCCCCCGACGGCAGCGTGCTGAACGGGCCAGCGATAGCGCCTTTGGCCGAGATCGGCGGCGGCCATCACGCACAGGCCGCCGAATGACCATCTCGTGGATCACCCTGATTAGCTTTGCTGCGGCGCGCTGTTCGACGATCAGCTTTCTGCCGCGGGCCGTGCGCATCATGCGGACCAAGAATACGTCGTCTCTATCGGCGCCGATGTATGCCTGACCACCATGGGCTTTTGCCTGTGGTTCGCCTACGGCATCGCGCTTGGACAATGCCCTTTGATCCTGACCAACGGCCTGCGCGCCATCCTGACAGGCTTCATCCTGTTCATGACGCTCGCGAAGCCATTGCTGAGTTCGACAGTATTCAGGCAGCTCAACCATCGAGGCACCACCGCATTGGCGCAGTTGATCCGCTGACCGGCGGGCGACCAGGCGGCTCGGCTCGCAGGCTTCGCGGGCAGACTAGTCGGCCAGTCGGTTTCGCTTGATCGCCAGCTCTATGATGACCCCGGCGCGGGTCCAATCCCGCTTCAGTCGGCCGAGCTGTTTCACTGTCGTCTTCACCAATCGGCTTCCAAAACCCTCGTTGGCGGGGTGATCGGAAGGGGGCCCACCCGTCTCGCGCCAAACGATCACGAACTCCGACGGCTCCTCCTTGCAGGTGATGTCGACAACCCCTTGGATTGTGGAGAGGCTGCCATGCTTAACGGAGTTGGTGGCGAACTCGTGCAGCAGCAAGGATAGCGACGTTACAATCGAAGGAGGTACGGTTGCGTCGGCACCGTGAATCCGGAAGCGCGGCCGCTGCTCACCGTGATAGGGAGCGAGGATCGCCTGCAAGAGCTCGTGCAGCTTGATTGCGGCAGGCTCGTAACCAGCGATCGCCGGCGACATCGTCAAGGCGTGCGCACGTGAAAGCGTTGCCAGTCGCTCCGAAACGATCGAAGCGAGTTCCGCCGGGCTGACGGCCGAATGAGAACTGAGGTTCACGAGGCCGCTGGCCAATGCGAACACGTTCTTCACACGATGATTCATCTCGCCCAGGAGCATGTGCTGTTGCTCTTGTGCCCGGCGCTGATCCGAGATGTCGCGCGCGATTTTCGAGGCGCCGACAATTTGGCCTGTCGCGGCTCGAATCGGCGAGATCGTCAATGAAATATCGATGAGGCGCCCGTCCTTGTGACGCCGGACGGTCTCATAGTGTTCGATGAGCTCGCCGTTGCGAAGCCGCTCGAGGATCTTGGGCTCCTCGTCCCGCCGATCGTCGGGAATGAGCAACATGACCGATTGCCCAATTGCCTCCTCCTTCGTGTAACCAAAAAGGCGCTCCGCACCCGGGTTCCAGTCTGTGAGAATTCCCTCGAGATCTTTGGCGATGATCGCGTCCGACGAGGACTCGACCAGCGCAGTTAATCTCTGAGCGGCAGCATCGCTGGTGAAACGCTCGATTGCGAAACCGAGTTGACGCGCGATTGTCAGTGCAAGATCGCGCTCGTGATCGCTGAAGACCCGCGGTGTATCGTAATAGATCATGAACTTGCCGATGAGCTCGGCGGCACCGGCGAGGGGAATAAACGCCAGCGCTTGGATCCCTTCCGCGAGGATGGTCCCGATGAGCTGAGGTGGTTCATCGAGAAGTGCGACATTCTCAACGAAAATCGTTTCGGCATCGCGGTCTCGGCGGCTCCAGGGCGAATGGCCATCGACCGCGGAGCGGTATCCGTCCGAAAGCTCGCGCCAAGCTACGAAGCGCATAACGCCTCCGCCATCAAAGCGGAGGATCGATGCACGTCGAGTTACAAGGGCATCGCATATTGCATCGAGCGCAGCCTCGTAGATGTCCAGGAGAGTGCGGGCGCGAAAGAGCCGATCTGTGAACTGGAACAGTGTGGTCTGCTCGCGCGCTCGGCGCGACAACCCGTGCTTCGCAGCGCCCGTGGCCACTTCCGCACGACGCTCCATCGTACCCCCGTCTATGGCTGGAGCGTCATATGGCCACCGAATCCGGCGAGCCACAATCGCATTCTGGTAAGATGCGGTCCATCCTGGGGCGATCCGCCTTTATCGCCGCGTTCAGATTGAAGCCGACCGCGAGATGGGAAGATTGGTATTTAGTCCGCACCCGAGGTCTTCTGCCGACTGCGCCATTTGCGGACGTTGAGAAGATGCCAGGAAGCGGACCTTGTTCGCGGGCCGAAAAGCCACGATCCGGCTTCCGTATTGCAGCGTAAGCCGACTGAACAGCCACCGGACCATCCTGTCGGCTCCCAGCCGACTGCGGTATCCTCCGACTATGAAGCTTAGCCAGAGCATACGGTTCTGCACATCTGCCGACGGCACTCGCATCGCAGTCGCATCGTGCGGGGAAGGACCGGTGATCTTGCGCGCGGCGCATTGGCTGAGCCACGTCGACTACGATCTCGAAAGCCCGGTCTGGCGCCCCTGGCTTCAGACGCTTTCAGCGCAAAACCGTTTCGTGAGATACGATCCGCGCGGCAGCGGCCTGTCCGAGCGTTATGTCGCCGATCTTTCGATCGAGGCGTGGAACGCAGACCTCGATGCCGTAGCCGAGTCGATCGAGGAACCGCGCTTCGTGCTTCTCGGTCTCTCGCAAGGCGGTGCGCTCGCGGTCGCCTATGCACTTCGTCATCCCGAACGCGTATCGCACCTGGTTCTGCTCAACGCGTATGGCCAAGGCGGGAGAGTTCGCGCGCAGACGGAGGCCGAACGACTGGAGGCCGAGACGCTGGTGAATTTCATCCGCATCGGGTGGGGGCGCGACAATCCGGCATTCTGCCAGTTCTTCACCAATCTCTTCATCCCTGACGGAACGCCCGAACAGCATCGCTGGTGGGGCGATCTCGAGCGCGTTACCGCGAGCGCGGACGTCGCCGCTCAACTGCTTAGCAATATGCAGGGGATCGATGTGGCCGAACTTTCCAGGAAAATCAGCGTCCCGACCTTGATACTCCACAGCCGCGGCGACATGCGCGTGCCGTTCAGCGAGGGCTGCAAGCTCGCGGCCGCGATCCCTGGCGCGCGCTTCGTGCCACTCGAGAGCAAGAACCATGTGCTGTTGCCGGAAGAGCCGGCCTGGGCGGTGTTTCATGCCGAGCTTGCCGCCTTCCTCGGCTGGGACAAGCCCGCACAGCCGCGCGCCATCGCTCAGGCCGGCCTGACGGCCGCCGAAACGGCTATCCTGAAGCTCATCGCAGAGGGGCTCGACAACCGGGCGATCGCGCAGAGGCTCGGCAAGAGTGCCAAGACGGTGCGCAACCAGTTGTCGGTGATTTTCAGCAAGCTCGGCGTGCACAGCCGGTCCCAGGCGATCGTCATGGCACTCGGCGGCGAGCAGCCCCCGGCCGATTGACGCCGAGCTTGGGACATCTGTCCTTCCGATTGGTCGCATTTCCCCGCCCGTACGGGACTGTCGCCTCATGCACAGCGACCAAGATGGGTCTCATCCTCCAAGCCTGCCAGACCCGTCCAAAGGGTAGGAGGACCCGCCATGACCCAGCTCAACGAAGCGACTCTCAACGAACTCGTCGGCCGCGTGCTCGGTGACATCGGCGGAGCGGTCAGCGTGCCCCTGGTCCGGATCGGTGACGCGCTCGGTCTCTACAGGACGCTGAAGGAGATCGGCCCGGCGACCGCCGACGAGCTTGCCAGCGCAGCCGGATGCGCCAGCCGCTATATGCGCGAGTGGCTGTCGGCGCAGGCGGCCTCCGGCTATGTGCGCCACGAAGGCGGGACATTCTCGCTGACGCCGGAGCAGTCCTTCATCTTCGCGGAGCCCGACAGCCCGGTCCACCTGATCGGTGCGTTCGACACGGCGGCGGCGATGGTCGAGAACCAGCCGAAGGTGCAGGCGGCGTTCAAGACCGGACGCGGCGTCGCCTGGGGCGAGCAGGCGGGCTGCATGTTCTGCGCGGTGGCGCGGCTGTTCCGTCCGGGTTACGTCAACGCCCTCGTGCAGGATTGGCTGCCGGCGCTCGACGGCGTCGTCGACAGGCTGAAGGCCGGTGCGACAGTCGCCGATGTCGGCTGCGGCCATGGGCTCTCGACCATCCTGATGGCGCAGGCGTTCCCGAAATCACACTTCACCGGATACGACTTCCACCCCGCGTCGATCGCGGCCGCCATCGCGCATGCGCGATCGCACGGGCTGACGAATCTGACATTCGAAGTCGGTCGAGCCCAGGACTTCGGCGGCCGCGACTTCGACCTGATCACCTGCTTCGACTGCCTTCACGACATGGGCGATCCGCAAGCCGCCGCGTCGCATATCCGCAAGGCGCTGAAAGCCGGCGGCACCTGGATGGTGGTCGAGCCGATGGCGGGCGATGCGCTCGACGACAACATCAATCCGATCGGACGGATCTATTACTCCGCGTCGACGATGATCTGCGTTCCGACCTCGCTGGCGCAGGAGACCGGCCTCGCGCTGGGCGCTCAGGCGGGCGAGAAGCGGATCGCCGAGGTGATCCGCTCCGGCGGGTTCAGGCGGGTGCGCCGCGCCGCGGAGACGCCGCTCAACATGGTACTCGAAGCGACCTGAAACGGCGCGGATGGACGCCGCCCCCGGGCTTTCTCATTCCTCGCAGCAATCCTGGAGCGATCCGACGATGTTTGTGGTTGTGCCAGGGCGAGTGACGCTCGCATGCCAATGTTTGTCGTCGCCTTCCCGAACTCACTCAGGAGAGTCCGTCATGGCGAGGGCACATACGATCATGATTGAACAAGCCAGCGCCCTGGCGATCGTGGAGCTACAGGAAAGGGGCGAAAAGAATGGAAACCCGGCTTTTGGGACTTGTCGTCACGACGAGAAGGACAGCACGGACGAAGGCAAGATCAGGTTCACCAGCGATAGCAAGGAACACCTGTACTGGGAGTGGAAGTCCGAATCGCCTGCCACGATGCTGATCGGGTCGAAAATGCCCCGCGCCTCGCACAAGGCCGGCGAAGAGGAGTATTTCCAGATCCTGATCACGCTGACCGGTATTCGGCGGAATGCGGAGGGCAAGTTCAGAGGCGGCGGCAGTCAGGGCGCCGGTAGCGGAAAGGGCGTCCTGACCTACAATATCAGTCCATACTTCGTGAAGGGCGCTATCGAATGGACGGTCGTCGCCTACTGAAGCGCAGCGCCGGCCGATCGCGACCGTGATCAGCGCGCTGGCGTCTGCGCCGGTCCATTTGGCCGGGCCTTAGAGCAGAGCGAGCCGGCCGGCCCTCGACTGTCTTCACTGCGCGGATCTCCTGGAAGACCTTGGCCTGCCGGTCGGCGGCTTTAGGGGTGCCTTTGAGCCGATGATGCGCCCGGTGTTCCAGGCCGGACGTTGATTGATCACTTTCAATGTCAACGGGATCAATGGGCGCCTGCCGGTGCTGCTCCGCTGGCTGGCGGAGGCCGAGCCGGATGTCGTCTGCCTCCAGGAACTGAAGGCACTACAGAGCAAATTCCCGGAAACCGCGATCCGCGATGCCGGCTATGGCGCGATCTGGCACGGCCAGAAGAGTTGGAATGGTGTCGCCATCCTGGCGCGCGGCGTCGATCCGATCGAGACGCGCCGCGGTCTTCCAGGCGACGATGAGGATACTCAGAGCCGCTATATCGAGGCCGCTGTGAAGGGCGTGCTCATCGGCTGTCTCTATTTGCCAAACGGCAATCCGGCGCCGGGGCCGAAATTCGACTATAAGCTAAACTGGTTCAAGCGCATGGCGAGCCACGCCGCCGAACTGCTTGGCCACGACATTCCCGTTGCCTTGATCGGCGACTTCAACGTGATGCCGACGGAGCTCGACGTCTACAAGCCGGAGCGCTGGGTTGACGATGCGCTCTTTCGCCCGGAAGTGCGGCAAGCCTACCGTGAGCTGCTCGAACAGGGCTGGACGGATGCATTGCGCAAGATGCACCCCGGCGAGCGCATCTACACCTTCTGGGATTATTTCCGGAACGCCTGGGGTCGGAACGCCGGCTTGCGGCTCGATCACCTGCTGTTGAGCCCCGATCTCGCGAAGCGACTTGTGGCTGCCGATGTCGATCGGCATATACGCGGCTGGGAGAAGGGGAGCGACCATGCGCCGGCTTGGGTTCTTCTCTCCTAAGCCATCTGTTCCATAGCGACCCCGCTCTTGGAGGCGCGCGATCAGCAATTTCTCCGCGACCTGCACTTATCGGGCGGAACCACTCATCGATCCGGAAGTTTCTCCTATCGCTGGCATAACGCGCTGACATTGAAGGAGTTTCTCATGCGCAACGTGATTATCACGTCGATCTTCTGCGCCCTGATTTCAACTACCGGCGTCGCGCAGACATCGACAACCGCGCCAACGCCGTCGCCGAATGCACCCGCTGACGCCAATGCGCCCTTACCGGGAGCCAACAGCTTCACCGAGGGACAGGCCAAAAGCCGGCTTGAGGCCAATGGCTACACTAATGTCGCCGGCCTGAAGAAGGACGACAACGGCGTCTGGAAGGGGACCGCGACCCAATCGGGCGCTCAGGTGACCGTCTCGGTCGATTACCGGGGCAACATAACCCGCAACTGACATTCGGCTTCGACGACAACAGGAGGAAAGTTCTCATGCGCACCATCACACGATCCTATGACAACTATGATTCCGCACGGCGGGTGGTCGAGGAACTCGAGGCAGCCGGGTTCCCTGACTCGAACATCAGCCTGGTTGGCCGCCACGAGGACGCTGATGACAGCAATGCCGGCGAAGGGGCAGGCGTTGGGGCTGCGGTCGGTGGGGCGGCTGGCCTCCTCGCCGGGCTCGGCCTGCTCGCGATTCCCGGGATTGGCCCCGTCGTCGCGGCCGGCTGGCTTGCGTCCACCGCCGCTGGCGCCGCGGCGGGTGGCGCCACCGGCGGCATCATCGGGGCGTTCACGAACGCTGGCGAGGATGAGGAAAGCGCCAACTATCACGCCGAGACTGTTCGACGTGGTGGCACTGTGGTGTCGGTCAAAGCGTCGGAGGATCAGGCCCTTTCGGCTGAGGCCATCATGGATAGCGCGACGCCGATCGATCGAGACACCCGGCTTACCGAATATCGCGACGAAGGCTGGAGCAGGTTCGATGACAAGGCGGAGCGCTATCGCGGACCTTTGATCTGACCACCCTCGTCCTATCCGCATTCCCTGCCTGGCGCCCGGAAAGGTGCTAGGCACCTCCATAATCGCCACTGGCATTGGTCGCTCGCTCGCCTAGGCTTGAGACAAGCCAAAGGAACCGGAATCGAGCAAGCCGCGGATGTATCGGTCGCTCGACGGCGCCGGCCGGAGGTCCAGGGAACGGCCAATTAGAAAAACGCGGTCGCTCTCGGCAATCCAGGGCCCGGCCTTCTCATGGAGGCCGGGCCAATCTATTGCCGCACAGAACGAAGACCGGGTGTTCCGGGCGTGACAATCCGCAAACTTGCAGTTCCGTCACTTGAAGAGGCGTAGGACGCCCGCCTCCCTTTATGCCTCCTTGTTCCCGATCGCGCTTGATATCCCTTCGCGGCCCTTCAGATGGGGCAGGACGGAAGGCGGGGCAGTTGCAGGCTATACGGTGCGGGCGGCTCTGGTTGCCGCTGCTCGCTCGATTGACCTTGCTTTCCGGCGAGCCGCACGCAGCTCATCCAGCGTGGGAAGCCACCATCCCCTTGCCTGTTCTTCTTCATTGGGCGGTCGCCGCGCGGGCCAGGTTCGCACCAGCTCGCCGAGCGTCGGCGAGCGCCAGAAGACCCAGACGTAATCACCAATTGTGCCCGAGACAGGATACGTCGCAATCGTTGCGAGATCCGCTATTTCTCCGTCACTGCCCGTCACGAGCACGATGCCCATGGCTGTCATCACCACCGGTCGCCCGAGTGGCGGTAGCGCCAAACTTGGTAGTGGAAGACGCTTGCGGCGACGCTCAGTTGCCAGCTCCTTGATCGCGCCAAACTCCGGCGAGCGTTTCAGCTCCTCGCGCCGCCGCTTACGCTCGCCGGGCTCGGCCCTTAGGGCAGCGATCTCGATTGCGAGCCAGCGCTCTCTGAGCGCCTCGAGGGAACGATACGGCACACGCCAGGCGCGCTCGTCCGCATCCCACGCGGCCCATGGAATGGCGCGAAGCTCCTCGATGACAATTCGCGAATAGGGAGTTCTAACGATCAGGTCGTCGTTCGCTTCGAGGTATTGGCTCTCGATAGGATCGAACGCAAACGCATCTCGCCCACGCTCATCGGCAAAGGCCATTGGCTCTGACAGCTCGTGCTGAAGCCAGAGCCCGACGCGGCGTTCAGCCGTCGTGCCGGGAACGAACCACGTTCGGCTGTCGTCATGCCATCTCGCGCGCGGAAACCTTGCGCGGAAGCGTTCGACCAAGCTCGCGTCATAGGGGAACGAAACGATGGCTCCCGTCCCGTCATCCTGACCGCGAACCTGGATTTCTTCGACCGGGGCGACGGGCATCGGGTTAACATGCCTTGCTGGCAATATCGGCCAGCCACAATTTCGGATCGGTCCGAGTTATCTCTCAGTCTCGCATCGCGTGCATGTCGTCTGACTTCAGAGCACGAGCGGTCAGCCCTCGAAATCGATGTGTCGGGCGGAACGGAGGATCCGCGCGCCCTTGGCAGCGTCTGCCCGATCCTGAAGAATTAACGAGGCTGAAAAAGGCTACGTCGCTAGCAACGACGCCAGCGTCGAGAGGAGCCTTTCCCGAGGTGCGGGCTTGCCGATGTTGGCCACACCATCGAAAGCGGGATTCTGATTGAGCGTCGCGTGATCGTACGCGCTGGACAGCAGGAACGGCACGTTCTGCTCCTTTAGGGCGTGTGCGACTGGAGTACTGAGCTCGCCTCGTAGGTTGACGTCAAGCAGACAGGCATGAGGTGGCGTGCGACCCAGCATCGCCAAGGCGGCGGCGACCGTTGCCACGGGTCCCAGGACTGTATAGCAGCCACCCTCCAGAAGGTCCGTGAGTTCCATGGCGATCAGAAACTCATCTTCCACAACGAGAATATTGAATGAAGCGTGAGGCGCGCGATCATATTTGATCACAGCGTCGCCGCCTTCGGACGCCCTTGGTTCATTTCTTGTTGGACAGGTGCTCGCGACATCCGTTTCGACCAGCATTTTCCGCACTTTGGACGCGCGAAGCAAGAATCTGAGGTTGAAACGCGGCTACCGTGAAATGTTAGATTTGCCGGGTGTCGAGTCGCCGAATGTGTTGGATTGGCGCGGTGTCAGGTCGACGAGGCCTATGCTGGGTTGGATGTCGGTTTTATCGCTGGCGCCATCGATTCACCTTGCTAACGGGCTGAGAAGAGCGCCTGATGAGGGGGCCGTTGTCTCCATACCGCTTGTGGAAATGACCGCATGCGGCGCGTGTTGACGCCGCTAGGCGGAGACAGGCTATGCTTACCGGAAATGGCTATCTGAACCTGCGCGACGGGAGCAGGACAGAGGTCGCGTATCAATTTGCAGCCGATTACGACGACCACCGGGCGGGCTATCTGCTCTTCGACACGGCAGCATTCGACGACAGCTCGTTTTGCCATCGACTGACTCTCGATTGTGACGATGGCACATGCGTGGTGGTCGTGGTCATGAACCACAGCGACAAGCATCTGGCGGTCACGGGTCGTGTGCTGGCGCCCCCGGTGGAGGTGGCGTAGCAGCGAGGCCCGCCAGGGAAAGGCTCTTCTTCAGCGCTTCGAACAGATAGACGGCACCGTCATCGTCCTTGCCGTCCATTCCAGCACTCAATATCCAGGCGTGATCGAGCAAGTGCTGCGGCCAGTCGACACCGCAGCCTGACAGCATTCAGCTAGGAAGCGGACGGGATGGATAAACGCGAGCATCTTGAAAAGCTCGTCCGCAAGCTTGAAACGATCACATCGCTCTCCGAGGAGGAACGGGGGCTGCTTCTTGCGCTGCCGGTCAGCGTGCGGCCGTTCGATGCTTACCAAGATATCGTCAGCGAGGGCGAGCGCACCAAGCAGTGCTGCCTGGTGATCGAAGGCCTTGTATGTCGATACAAAATCGTCGGTTCGGGTGAGCGGCAGATTCTGTCGCTGCACATTCCCGGTGATATCCCGGACCTGCATTCGCTTGACATCGAAGAAATGGATCACAGCCTCGGCACCCTGACTGCAGCGACAGTGGGTTTCATCCCGCATGATGCCGTTCGCCGTATCACGCGCGCCTCTTACAGGGTATCGGAAGCATTCTGGCGCGAGGCATTGATCGACGCCTCAATTTTTCGCGAATGGATGGTGGGTATCGGCAGGAGATCGGCCCCGAGCCGCATCGCGCATTTTCTGTGCGAGTTCATTACAAAGATGAAGGCGATCGGGCTTTCCGACGGTCATACCTGCAATCTGCCGATGACGCAGCCCGAGATCGCCGACGCGCTCGGCTTGTCGACCGTCCACATCAACAAGAAGCTGCGGGAGCTGCGCCAGGCAAAGCTAGTAAGAATCCGTGCCAACCGCATCACGGTGCTCGATTGGGACAGGCTCTGCGAGCTCGGCGAATTCGATGCGCGCTATCTGCACCTGCGAAAGTAAATCTCGATCGACTGGAACTTAAGCCGTTCGCCTCGCATTCAGCCGGGATGACGCGCTACTTCTTCCACACCCGCGACGGCGACAAGACTGACCTGGATGATGAGGGCGTCGAGTTGCCCGACGACGAGAGTGCCAAGAACGCAGCCAAAGAGCTTTTGGCCGACATGAGCCGCGAGAAGTTGCCAAACGGCGATTTTCTGGCGCTGACCGTGACGGTCCAGAACGCAGATGGCGCGCAAGTGTACATCGCAGAACTGAAGCTCGAGGGTCATTAGTCCAAGCTGTTAACTGGCAATCGGCTCAGCGCCACATGCCGCGCATCTTGGCGCGTACATCAACCTTTGGGCCGCCAGATGACGCCCGTGCGCCGACGGGTGCGGCCAGCGGCCAAGCGCGGCATTCGAAATACTTCAGCAGGTTGTTCGGGATGAAGCGGGTGCGGGCGGCATAGACGTGCCTGTCACCGGTTGATGACTGGCCGTGCGTGAAGAAGCGCTGCGGCACCATCAAGTGCAGATCATCCTTGGCTCTGGTCATGGCGACATAGAGCAACCGGCGCTCTTCCTCGATCTCGTCCTTGGCGCCGGCGCCGAGATCGATCGGGATGCAGCCGTCGACCACATTCATGACGAAGACCGACTTCCACTCCTGCCCCTTGGCCGAGTGGATGGTCGAGAGGATCAGATAGTCCTCGTCGAGATGCGGCACGCCGGCCTGGTCGCTGGTGGCGTCTGGAGGGTCGAGCGTCAGCTCGGTCAGGAAGCGCTCGCGCGAGGGATAGCCGCCGGCGATCTGCTCGAGCTGCAGGAGGTCGGCCTGGCGCGTCGTTGCGTCCTCATGGATCCGCTCCAGATGCGGCTCGTACCAAAGCCGGGCCCGCTCGATCTCGGCCGGCCAGCCTGAGCTGCCGGAGCGTAGCGCCTCGCACGCCTCGACGAACGCGGTCCAATCTTCTCCTGCGCGTGCCGGTGCGGGCGCTTCGCGCAAAGCCTCTGCCCGATCCGGCGCCTGCGCCAGATGCTCGATGACGCGCTGGGCCGAGGTCGGACCGACGCCGGGCAGCAGCTGCATGACGCGGAACGCCGAAACCCGGTCGCGCGGATTCTCGACGAAGCGCAGCAGCGCGAGCAGGTCCTTGACGTGGGCGGCGTCGAGAAATTTCAGCCCGCCGAACTTCACGAACGGGATGTTCCGGCGTGTCAGTTCGATCTCGAGCGGACCGCTGTGATGAGACGCGCGGAAGAGCACGGCCTGCTGCTTCAGCGTTGCGCCGGCCTCGCGGTTTGCCAACACCGTCTCCGCGATGAAGCGGGCCTGATCGGCTTCGTCGCGGACGTTGACCAGTTCTGGCGCCGCGCCGGCGGCACGATCGGTCCAGAGGTTCTTGGTGAAGCGCTCGGCGGCAAGGTCGATCACCGCATTGGCGGCGCCAAGGATCGCTTGCGTCGAGCGGTAATTCTGGTCAAGCGTGATCACCTCAGCCGGCGGCGAGAACGCCAGCGGGAAGTCGAGGATGTTGCGAACGGTCGCCGCCCGGAACGAATAGATCGACTGGGCGTCGTCGCCGACGACGGTTAGCCCCTGACCATCCGGCTTGAGAGCGAGCAGGATCGAAGATTGCAGCCGGTTGGTGTCCTGGTATTCGTCGACCATGACATGGTCGAAGCGCGCCCCGACATCGGCGGCGAGATCGCCATCGCTCATCGCTTGCGCCCAGTAGAGCAGCAGGTCGTCGTAATCGAGCACATTCTGCTGCTGTTTGGCCTCCACGTAAGCCGCAAAGAGCTGCTTCAGCTCCTCCGCCCAGGCGATGCACCAGGGATAGGACAGCCTCAGCACCTCCTCGATCGGCTGCTCGGCGTTCACGCAGCGCGAATAGATCGACAGGCACGTTCCCTTGGTCGGAAAGCGCGCCTCGGTCTTCGAGAACCCGAGCTCGTGCCGGACCAGATTCATCAGGTCGGCGGCGTCCTCGCGATCATGAATCGTGAAGGCGGGGTCGAGCCCGATCTGCTCGGCGAGGTCGCGCAGGAGCCGCGCACCGACGCCGTGGAAGGTGCCGGCCCAATTCAGCGCATCCACAGCGATGCCCGCGCCATCGCCCATCACCTTGCGGGCGATGCGCTCGACGCGGCGGATCATCTCGGAGGCGGCCCGGCGAGAGAAGGTCATCAGCAGCATGCGCCGCGGGTCAGCGCCGCAAACGAGGAGATGGGCAACGCGATGCGCCAGCGTATTGGTCTTGCCCGAGCCGGCGCCGGCAATGATCAGCACAGGCGGAGCGGGATCCGCGCCACCGCCATGCGAGACGGCCCGCCGCTGCTCCGGATTGAGGCTGTCGAGATAGACGTGCGCGTTCATGATTGATTCGGCCTGTCGGAGTTGAAGCGCAGCACGGGGCAGTTGGAGGGAGCAATGTCGAATGACGGCGCCAAATTGCCTTCGTCAGCGATTTGTTCCGATTATGTTCTATAGCTGACATCAGATGAAATGTCAGCGGCCATCGGTCGGCTGACCGCTTGGCTTCGATCGCGACGCGTCCCTGCGCGCGGGAACTTTCTCGCCGAGCGTTTGTAACTTGAGCTCCCATGCTTGGTTTTGGGGCAGCGAAAACATTTCGCACGGAGAAAGACGAATGAACGTTCGAAAGTTCACAAGGGCCGATGCGTCGATGGAGCGATCCCCTGGTCAACAGGCAGGTGTGTTCGTTGGCAATCTGATCGATGAGCGACACGGGGGGCCGATTACCATCGGCTTTGGACGTTATGAGCCAGGCCAAAGTCTCTCCGAGACGATGGTCGTCGACGACGTCATGGTCATTCTGGAGGGCAGGCTTTCGGTTGAGACAGAGGCCGGAACGATTACCGCGGGGCCTGGCGAAATCGTCTATATGCCGAAAGGTGAAGCCGTGACGATCCGCTCTCACGAGGAAGGCGCCGTGACCGCCTATGTCACCTATCCGCATTGGCGGTCGGCACACGAATAGCGATCATCACCATCAGCATGTCGGTTTGGCTCGTCGTCCGCAGTATTCGTTGAGGAACCCGCAGGATCGCTGGCGGTGCTCGTTGCCCCTCCTTCGCGGTGCTCTCGGGCCGTTCGCAAGCCAACCTCCATTTGCGCGTTTCCAAGCCAGCGCGAGGAGTGCTGGCATGACGTCACCGAAGCAACAGCGGCTGCGGCTTTCCGGCGGAACCGACCTGTCCTTTATCACCGCAGGCGACGTGTCTAAGCCCGCGCTGCTGCTCCTGCATGGCTTTCCAAGCTCGTCACGCACGTTCGGCGGCGTCATTCCCGGATTGGCACGCGTTGCTTACGTGATCGCGCGCGATTTGCCAGGCTATGGCCAGTCGGCTCCCTTGCCTGTGCCATCCTTCGATGCATTCGGCACTGCGATCCAGGAGCTTCTGGACCATCTCGCGATCAGCCATCGCTCAATCTATCTGCATGATTGGGGAGCACCTGTGGGCCTCGATATCGCCATGCGGTCCCCCGAACAGGTTTCCGGCCTGATCATCCAGAATGCGAACGCGCATCGCAGCGGCTTCGGGCCGTTATGGCAGACGACGTTCGAGTTCTGGGCAAACCCCACGGCAGAAAACGAAGCAAAGGCGACCTCGCACCTCACCTTCGAATTCACGCGCGAGCAGTACACGGGCGGGCTGCCGGAGGAGGTCGCCGGCAGGATCAAGGGAGAGCCCTGGATCGAGGACTGGCGGGTGATGAACCTGCCCGGCCGCATCGACATGCAGCGCGCCCTGATCGCCGACTATGCCAACGTAGTCGCCCGTTTCGATGCCATCGCAGACTACCTTAGGAGATGTCAGCCCCCGGCGTTGATGCTGTGGGGCCGTCACGAACCATATTTCGCGCTAGCCGAGACGGTATCTTGGATGGAAGACCTGCCGAGAATGGAGGCGCACATCCTGGACGGAAGTCATTTCCTGCTCGAAACGCACGCCGACTCCGCTCTTGCCTTCATACTCGAATTCATCGAGCGAACGGGACAACCTGAAGGCCGTGCGAATAACGTCGCGGTGAGGAAGGCCCCTCTTCAACGACAAGCGTTGAGCAGAGCCGCCGCAACCGCCGCCCAGCCGATGCCAAGGAGGCTGAGCGCATCAAGCGCACTGGCAATCCGGAGCAGGAAGAGCCCCGATGACTTTACCGGGTTTTG
>NZ_NBDP01000067.1 GCF_004123845.1 Allobosea sp. Tri-44
GGTGGAAGGAGATGGAGTGGTTCGCCCTCCCGGTGCCCGACCGGCTTTGGGTGGGGGAGGGCGTCCGGGCGGCGCGGGAGGTTCAGCACCGGGTTGAAGCTCGGCCCATTCCGGCGCCTGGCATGCCGCGGGCTGCGTCGCGCGCTGTGTTCCGGTAGATGCCGCCAGAGCTTGATGGCCTGACCGTCCGCCGAATAGGCAAACTTGTAGATCGTCTCGTGGCTGACCGAGATCGGATGACGCTCGAGCCGCATCCGGCCGGCGATCTGCTGTGGCGACCAGCCGTGCTGAATCCGTTCGATCACCGATTGGCGCACATGAGAGAAGCGCGCGAGCTTCCTGAGCCTGGTGCGCCGCTCGCGGGCCATGTCATGTGCCGTCACGCAATGGTAGCCGTCGAGCTCTGGCCATTCCTTGTCGATGAAGGCGTTGCGTCGCAACTCCCGGAAAATCGTCGAGCGATGCCGACCGAGCTTCTCAGCGATGACATCGACGCTCAATCCCATGCCGCGCCATCCGGCGAGCTTACGGCGTTCGGTCAGGTCGATCTGGGAGTAGGTGCGTTGCATCGCTGCGTTCCTGCGACTGATAACCCATTGGGATCATTCGCAAGTCCCACTTCAAACTTGAACCCACCCGTTCTACAAGCTCGATTCGCATAAGGTATCTTATGGAACGACCGCGCGGTTTCACGCCTATCGCGTTCCGGTGCGTGAGCGGGCTCGATTTAGCCATCCACCGCATGGAATCGCAAACAATATGCATCCGGCAAAAGGGCTCGAAGAACTGCGGAGCATAGCCCGATCTCACTGACCAAGTAAGCGGCGCTCAAGCAACGCTTGTAGGTCGCGGCGACCATCGGCGACAACGAGGATAAAGACCTTATTGCCGCTGACGCGATAGATCAGGCGGTAAGGATCGAGCAGAATCTGCCGGAATTCCCGAACCCCCAGCACCTCGAGTTCCCTGGGAAAGCTACCTCGCTCCGGGTGGTGTTCCAGTGTATGGATTTTCTCGAGGAATGCGTCGAGCAACGACTCGGCCGCCTCCCTTGAACGGTGTTCCAGCAGGTATCGGTGAATGGATTCGAGGTCATCCTCGGCGCCTCGCGTCAGTTCGACCTCGAAGCGGCCTTCCTTCATCGACGATCGGCCGCTTTTGCGCGCAACCTTTCGACAACGCCGCGAACGGGCGAGGTCTTGCCGGCATCGATATCCTGATTGCCGATGGCTAGCAGCTTTAGCAGTGCGAGCGTCTCTTGCGTCTGCTCGAAAGAGGCGACGTCCTGGATCACGGCTCTGGCTTCGCCATTCTGCGTGATCACCATGGGCTCCCGCTTCTCGGCGAGGCTTAAAAGGATATCGGCTGCATTGGCCTTCAAATAGCTGATCGGTTTGACCTGGGTCGAGTATCGCATGGCTGCCTCGATCTAAATTCAGACCGAATTTAGTCTGAGCGCGTGCGGGCCGCAAGAGCTCATCGTACGGTCTGAGCTCAAGTGGCCGATCTGTCGGCATCGCCAAACCCGCGCTGCAGGCTCTTGAGGTTTTCCGCAGCTTGAGCGACGGAACTGCTTGTAGAAGACTGTTCGCCAAGAGCCTGCATCATTATGGCGAAGGTCGCCTCCTGTTCGTCCCCGGCAGCCGCGATGATCCCGCGCAGATCGCAATTTTCGCCGACCGGCGCCGGCGGTGTCCCGAGGCTCAATTCCCCGGGAGGCTTCGTACTCACCCGAGGCGCAGAGGCTTTGACGCGCCCTGGCCGCTGCGTGGGGCTGGTCATGGTGACTGGCGACATATCCGGAGGTTCCCAGTTTGCCGGTGCTCTCTCAGAGGCCGCCCGCTCGGCCTTTGCAGCGGCTCTGGGGAGCTGCTCCGTTTCGCTTTGCCGCGCATCCGCCGATGGGCTGATCGTCCCGCCAAGCGGCTTATCCCGCCAGCCATCGAGGCGCGGCAGTGCGGGTGGAGACCCCTTCGCGGCCTCATAGAGCCGGCGATACGGCTTGTCGCGATAGTGCCGAATCTTGGTGAGCGCGAACGAGGGGGAGTGGTTCTCACGTAGGAACGAGAGACGGGCCACAAATAACCGACTGGTCAGGCGGCGGCTGGGGAGGCGGG
>NZ_NBDP01000039.1 GCF_004123845.1 Allobosea sp. Tri-44
GTCCCCTTCCCGTCTGGCGCCGTGGTACGCCCCCCGCCCTCCTTGCACGGACCGTGCTGGTGGCGACTGGCGTCCAAGACCGCCGTCTCCCGATGAGCGTGGAGCTGCATGCAGAAGCTTTGCGCCACGGCCTCGTCCGATACTGTCCAATCTGCGATGGTTTCGAAATTTCCGGCCGTAACGTGGGCGTCGTCGGCTCAAATGACCACGCCATCGATGAGTGCAAATTCCTGCGTAGCTATACTAACCGGCTGTGCTTGGTTTTAGACCGGGCTGGGGGCCTGACCCCGTCCCAGCACAAAGAAATGGCCGCAATCGGCGTCCTGGTTGCCCCAGGACCAGCCGTCGCGTTTGAGATCGAACCCAGCGGAATCAGCCTAGCTTGCGGAGCGGGGCGACTGTGTTTCGAAACGATTTATGCAGCGCTGGGCTCCGACTCCTGCTCGGGACTGGCGCGCGACGTTGGCGCATGTCTGTCGGCTGAGGGGTGCATCGAGACCGACCGTCACCAACGTACGAGTGTCAAAAACGTCTATGCTGCGGGAGATGTTGTTCCGGGCCTAAATCAAATTAGTTCTGCGATCGGGCAAGCAGCAGTCGCGGCGACGGCAATCCGGAATGATCTGGCTCAAGAGAAGCTGCCTTTGTGGGGCTGAGCGGCGCAGATATCAGCTTAGTTTCCCCTCGGTTGAGGTGCACAAGCTGCTCATGCCCCTCACCGCTCATGTGGCCGGCGCCGGGCGGGGGCCGGAACTTCCGCCCTTGCACGCGGTTTGGGAGTCTTCCTCACCTCGCCCGGAGCGCAATCATGGCCAGCGAACCGAAGACCCTCAACGACCTTTTTCTGGATACCCTCAAAGACATCTACTATGCCGAGAAGTAGATCCTGAAGGCTCTGCCGAAGATGGCGAAGGCCGCGAGTTCGCCGGAGCTCAAGCAGGCCTTCGAGAAGCATCGCGACGAGACCGAGACCCATGTCGATCGCCTCGCCGACGTGTTCGAGATGATCGGCAAGGCGCCGCGCGGCAAAACCTGTGACGCCATCATCGGCATCATCGATGAGGGCAAGTCGATCATGGCGGAGTTCGAGGGCAGCCCGGCTCTGGATGCGGGCCTCCTCGCAGCCGCCCAGGCCGTCGAGCACTACGAAATCTCGCGCTACGGCACGCTGAAGGCCTGGGCCCAGCAGCTCGGGCTCGGCAATGCCGCTAAGCTCCTCGACCAGACGTTGACCGAGGAACTGAGGACCGACCAGGCGCTGTCTCAGCTTGGCGAGAGCAAGGTCAACAAGCAAGCCCAGCCCAAGGCTGCTTGACCTCTGGCGGCTCCGGTTCGCCGGAGCCGCACTACACTGGAGGTCGCCATGCCGGACAAAACCGATCCGATTTCCAATATCGGCCAATCTTCGTTCTTCACACGGTTTTCGCAGACAGTAGCCCGCTATGCCGGCAAACCCGCCACAGCTTTCATCGCCCTGTCGGTCGTGATCATCTGGGGGCTGTCTGGCCCGATCTTCGGCTTCAACGACACCTGGCAGCTGGTGATCAATACCTCGACGACGATCATCACCTTTCTGATGGTCTTCGTGATCCAGAATAGCCAGAACCGTGATACAGCGGCGATGCAGATCAAGCTCGACGAGCTCCTTTCAAAAGTCGAGGGCGCGCGGGAAGAACTGATGGACCTCGAGGAGCTCGACGAGGAGAAGCTCGCGACTATTCGCGATGTATGAAAAGCGGGCTGCTATCGCGCGCGGCCAGCCAGGCTGCAGCGTACCAGGACTAACGTGAGCGCGGCTCGGTCAGCGGATCAACCTCATCCAGGCGATGCTCGTTCGTCTTCCCAATTCACGCGTCTGTCACAGGCCGCGGCGCGATGGTCCAGCCCCTCGCCGGTCCTCTTCGCCGCCCTCGGCATCCTCGCCGTATGGCTGCTGGCCGGCCCTTGGCTGGCGTACAGCGCCTCCTGGCAGCTCGTCGCCAGCACTGGCTTTACCATCATCACCTTCCTGATCGTCCAGACCAGCCAAAACCGGGCGATGACGGCGATTCAGATCAAGCTCGACGAGTTGATCAGTGCAGTCCACGGCGCAAGGGACGAACTCTTCGACCTCGAGGATCTCGACGAGGAAGAGCTGGAGCGGCTGCAGGCGAAGTTCAGCCGTCGCGCGCGGCGCAAATGCTCCGACAGCCCTCCTGGTGAGGAAGAGAGCCATGGGTAAACGGTCCTGGCGCTCTCGCGCGGTCGAGGCCCTGCCGGGTTCGGGCTTGCCAGAGCTCCAGGAGCTCTCGCAGCGGCTCGTGGTGGAGCTTGCCCATGCCGGGCTCAGGGTCGCCGTCGCCGAATCCTGCAGTGCCGGAGCTCTGGCCAACAGTCTGGCGAAGGCCGAAGGCGCCGGCGACGTCCTCTTCGGCGGCTTCGTGACCTATCTGCCGGAGGCCAAGACCCGAATGCTCGGCGTCCCGGCAAAGTTGATCGAAACCCATTCGGCGGTGTCACGCCCGGTTGCACGCGCCATGGCGGAAGGCGCCCTTGCGAAGACCACCGCCGATCTCGCGCTGGCAATCACAGGGGTGACCGGCCCGGTCCCGGACGACCGCGGCAATCCGCGAGGCCGGGTCTACATCGCCGTAGTCACGAGATCGGGTGACGGCATCGACTGCCATTGCGAGTTCGGCGCGTTCCCGCCCGCGGTCCTGCTCGATTCGGCACTGCGGACGGTGCTGTCGCTCGGACTCGACGCCTTGAAAACCTGTCTGGTGCGCGAAGGTCTAGACTGAGGCACAGGCGTCATCTTTCGAACCAATCGAACTGACGGGGCGCAGCGGAGTTGAAGGCTCACAGCACGGGAGCTTTCCGATGAACGCGATACGCGAACACAGCCGTTCGGTCTGGATGGATGTCGAGGTGGCGGCCGATGCCCAGCCGCTATCCGACGATGCCAAGACCGACGTCGCGATCGTCGGCGCCGGCATTGCCGGCCTTTCCATCGCCTATGAGCTCATGCGTCGCGGCCATTCCGTGCTGGTGCTGGACCGCGGGCCGATCGCCGGCGGCATGACCTCGCGGACGACGGCGCATCTCGCCCCGATCTGCGACGATTCCCTCTCGGAGCTCTTGTCGATGCGCGGCGCGGAGCTGGCGCGTGGCTTTCAGGCCAGCCAGAGCGCCGCCGTCGACCGGATCGAGGCGATCCAGCGCGAGCTGGGGATCGACTGCGAGTTCCGCCGCCTGGACGGCATCCTCTTCCTGGACCCGAAGAGCGAGGCGTCAGTCCTGGACGACGAAGTCGAGGCCGCCGCCGAAATCGGCGTCACTGTCGAACGCGGCAACGGACTGCCGCTGCAAACCTTGGAGGACCGGCCGTACCTGCGCTATTCCGAGCAGGCGACCTTCCACCCACTCAAATATTTGCAGGGGCTTGCCAAATCCCTGACGGACCAAGGCGGCAAGCTCCATCCCTACTCCGCGGTGGAGGAGATATCGGAGGATGGGAGCGGCGTTCGCATCAGGCTTGCTTCGGGCAACACGGTCGAGGCCGCGCATGTTGTGGTCTCGACCAATTCTCCGATCCACGACCTCTTCGCCCTGCACACCAAGCAGGCGCCCTATCGCACCTATGCCATGGCTTTCGAGATCGAGCGTGGCGCCTTGGCGGACGCGCTCTACTGGGACACCGAAGACCCCTACCACTATGTCCGGCTGACCTCGCGAAGCGACGGCAAAGATATCCTCATCGTCGGGGGCGAGGATCACAAGACCGGCGAGGCAGACGATGCGCCGGCGCGCTTCGCCGCATTGGAGTCCTGGATCAGGACGCTGATCCCCGACCTCGGTCGCGAACTCCATCGCTGGTCCGGGCAGGTCATGGACACGCTCGATTACGGCGCCTTCATCGGCCGGGAGGCGCAACGCGAGCGCACCTTCGTCACCACGGGTGACTCGGGCCAGGGCATCACTCATGGCGTCGTCGCCAGCCTGATCATCCCTGACCTGATCGAACGAAAAGAATGCCCATACGCAGCCGTCTACGAGCCGGCCCGGAAGCCGCTGAAAGCGGCGGCGACGTTCTTGAGCGAGAACGCCACCGTCGTCACCAATCTGGCGGAGTATCTTGCGCCCGGCGAGCTTAGCTCCGTCGACGAACTCCAGCCCGGCCAAGGCGCGATCATCCGGGACGGTCTCGACAAGATCGCCGCCTATCGTGCGGAGGACGGCACGCTGCATCAGTGCTCGGCCGTCTGCACGCATCTGGGCTGCCATCTGCAGTGGAACTCCCTGGAGAGGTGCTGGGACTGTCCCTGTCACGGCTCGCATTTCGCGCCGGACGGCAGCGTCCTCAACGGACCGGCTATCGCGCCCCTGGCGCGCGTCGAGCCGAGCGGTTCGTGAGGCTCCCCAGTCCCGGAAAGGACGCAACAGCGGAGGCGATCCAATGATCCACCACGTATCGGTCGGCACGAACGACCTGCCCCGCTCTCGGGCCTTTTACGACGCGGTGTTGGCGGTCCTCGGCCTTCGCCTCCTCAACGGTTCGGCGGAATCGGCGGATTACGGCGTGGGCGCGTTTCTGTTCAGCGTGGAAACGCCGGTCGACGGCAAAGCTG
Organism: Allobosea sp. Tri-44; assembly: GCF_004123845.1. Taxonomy (GTDB): domain Bacteria; phylum Pseudomonadota; class Alphaproteobacteria; order Rhizobiales; family Beijerinckiaceae; genus Allobosea. Next base: position 4,608 of record NZ_NBDP01000039.1, read on the forward strand.
CCACGGCCGGGAACCGCGTCCACCTCGCCTTCGCGGCGGGCCGCCGGGCGATGGTCGATCAGTTCTACCAGACGGCGCTGGTCCATGGCGGCCGCGACGCCGGCGCTCCAGGCCTGCGCCCACGGTACGACGCCAACTTCTATGGCGCCTTCGTGCTCGACCCGGACGGCAACAAGATCGAAGCCGTAACCTATTCGGCCAAGTAGACGAGGCCTCCGGGGACCGATGACGGCCTGGCCGACCCAAATGCGCGAGCATGTGTAGTGCCACCACGACGGAGAAAGGCCCATGAATGATCGGACCTGGGAGGCGCACGTGTTCCGTTCGATTCTGAACATCCTGCTTTCTGGCAGCTCCGTCAGCCTGGCGACGAGCATCGCCCTATCGCTGCTCGCGAGGGCGGAAGGTGGGTCTGCGGTGCAGCCGGTCAATTCCACGAGCCACTGGTATTGGGGTGATCGGGCGGCCCGCTCACGCCGAATGGACATGCCGCACACGGTCGTCGGCTTCGTCACACATCACGGCGCTTCGCTGTTCTGGGCCAGCTTCTACGAGTTGCTGCGTCGCTATCATCCGCGCCGCGCCGCGCTGGGCGATGCCGCCGCCATCTCGGCTCTGGCGGCTTTCGTCGACTATGTCGTCGTCCCCAGGCGCCTAACGCCCGGCTGGGAGAAGGTGGTCAGTCCGCGCGCCATCGGCATCACCTATATCGTCATGGCGCTCGCGCTCGCCGCATCGCCTGCCTGGCGGGGCAACGGAGACCGGGCGCAATGAGCACACCGGCCGGCCGGATCCTGCTGGGCGCAATCGCGGGATTTGCTGCCACGCTGCCCATGACCGTCGCGATGAGGCGCCTGCACCGGTCGCTGCCGGTGCAAGAACGCTACCCTCTGCCGCCACGCGAGATCACGGAGGGCCTGCCCAACGCGAACCTGCCCGCCTCGAGCGCGACGCTGCTCTATCATTTCCTGTACGGCGGCGCGGCTGGCGCCCTGTTTGCCGGCCTGTTCCGACGTCCCGGCGTCGCGGCGGGATCGGCGTATGGGGTTTCGGTCTGGATCGCGAGCTATCTCGGCTGGATACCGGCGAGCGGCATTCTTCGCCTCGCCACGAGCCATCCTTCCCGCCGCAACGCCTTGATGCTGACCGTCCATCTCGTCTGGGGCGCTTGCCTGGCTGCCGGCCTCGCGGAGCTGGAGAAGGCGGAAGCCAACAGCTTTTCGCTGTCGCGGAGCCCACATCCTGCGCTGGAGGACCGTAAGGACGACGATATCCCGATGGCGCTCCTCTAGCCGGACAGCGACAGGCTCGGTTTGGCGATCATCAGCCAGAGGATGGCGAGGATGGCGCCGAACGCCGCAAAGCCGAACGCGAACCAGATCCAGAACAGCCGATAGTACGCCGCAGGCAGCGGTGTGCCTGCGGCATCTGCCGTTTCCGCCAGATCGCGCATCCGCATCTGCAAAAAGACCACCGGCAGCCAGAATCCGCCGATCACCAGATAAAGGATGGTCGACAGGACGATCCAGCCCTGGGTCAGCGGGTAGCCGACCTCGCGCGCCAGCAATAGCCCCGAGATCGGCTGCGCGACGACGGCGGTCGCGGTGAAGAGGAAGTCGGCCGTGACCACGGTGCGCGCGACACCGGCGATCTTCGTCGCATTGCCCGTGCGGTGGGCCATGACCATAAAGAACGCGATACCGGCACCGGTGCCGATCAGTACGATGGCGCCGAGCACGTGGACGAACTTGAGGACGAAATAGGTCATCAGCGGTCCTCCAGCGTGGCAAGCGCGACGAGGAGGAGCGCAATGACGGGAGCAATCTTGAGCAGCGGCGCGAGCGGGTCGAGCCAGAGCCATGGCGTCAGGATCGTCCCTGCCACCGCATAGAGCAGCGAGACCACGATACCGGCGAGGAGGGCCGGTCGGGTGGTGCGGCGGAAGGCGATGCCGAACCCGATGAGCAGATCGACGATCCCGCCGCCGAGGACGACGAACGCAGCGGCCGGGCCGCCCAGCTCAGGCGCGATCAGGCCCAACCCCGCCGCATAGCCCGGCCCCAGCGAAGCGAGGCCGGAGCCGATCCAAAACAAAACGAGGCTGACGAGGACCACGGGCTTCAGGAGATATAGACGCGCGAACCAGCCCTCCTGCACCGAGGCGGGATGCATTGCCAGCATATCGGTGATCGACTGCGGCGTGATGCCGGTCAGCCGGCTCCAGTCAGAGAGATCGCCGACGGCGCCGCGCGCAATTTCACGCTGCGCCGTGGAGCGCACGGGTGGACGCCAGCCGAGCCTCGCTGCGAGATCGCCCAGCCTATAGACAGTTCGCGCCAGCCACGCCGGCAGGCCGACCTCGAGCGCCGGCGAGAACCCGAGCCAGCGGCGATATCTCTGGACCAGCTCGACAAAGCTCATCGCCTCGGGGCCGGCGATCTCGACGACAACGTGGCCTGGCGTCGCCGGATCGACGAAATGGACGGCAGTCGCCACAACGTCGTTCAGACTCACAGGCTGGAGCGGCGCGGTATCGGGCATGACGGGCAGAACCGGCAGGGCCGCGAGGCCGCGGATCAGCGCGCTGGCGCCATACGCCGGCGCTCCTAGCACGACCGATGGGCGCAGGACGACCCAGTCCAGATCGCTCGCCATCAGCGCTGCATCGCCTGCGAGCTTGGTCCGCGAGAACTCCGTCGGCGTGGCCCGATCCACGCCGATCGCGGAGAAGTGGACGACACGGCGCACGCCGGCGGCGCGGCATGCTGCAAAGAGCATTTGCGGTCCCTGGTCATGCGTTCCAGAGAGCCGGTCCACCGGGCCGCTCTGCAGCGCGCCGGCGCAGTTCACGATAGCATCTACCCCAGCAAGATGGCGGGCCCAATCCTCCGCACGCGCTGTGGCGACGTCGACGCGATCCCATTCCACCGTCGGCAGGCGATCTGAAGCAGGAACAACGTCGCGGGCGATGCCCATCACCGCATGCCCGCGCGCAGCCAGCCGCGCGGCGATATGAGAGCCGATCAGCCCCGTCGCGCCTATGACGAGAATCCGGCTCATGGATTGGCAGTTCCGCTGAACGCCCCATGCATGCAAGGGCAACGCTTCGCCCATCCAGCGGTTCAAATACGTCGCAACAACGAGAAGGCGCGTGGTGACCGCAGCGAACGTCGCACTAAAGTCTCGGCGAAGCTCACGCTGCCATATTGGCCTTGTTGCCCTCCAATGGCACGGACCTTGAACAGCATCCTGGTCGAGTCATTGGGTTGCGTCAGAGTGACACAAAGTAGTTCCCCATCGGGATACACGCCCGAAGAACGAGCTAGAGAACTCATCGATGGGTTAACGACGACGTTGCATTCGTCGTTGACTCCGATTGTTCTTACCAATCGGGACAAGGCTCTGGCTCAGGCCACGTTGGCCTTCTCGGCGGCTGAGCACGACGCTATCGCGGCGGTGGGAAAAATGTTCGATCGGCTCGCGAGTTCGGGCGTCAGGACGATCTCGACTGAGAAGGCGGCCGAGCTAATCCATGAAATGCTCCACGAACCTGAAATCCCAGACTGACCGTGCAAAGCACCGTCTGCATCGACCTCGCCACCGTTGAGCAAACACCGTATTTTGGAGGAATGAGATCGATCCTTTTCCCCGCCGACGAGCGTGACGACTGGTCCGCTGAAGTCGAAATGCGCGTTGGATTGGTTGGCGAATTTGATTCAGAGTTGATCCCCCGCGGCGGCGTTGCGCATTTTTGTTCAACCTCGCCTTCTCGCTTCCCGAGTCGTTCCACGACCACAAAGCCACGTCCCGCGTGACGATCCCGCGGGTCGAAATCCTCGCCACTGAGCAGGTCGCGAAAGCGATCCGCCTGGGAACGATCGGAGAAGCAGCAGACCCGGTAGCGATGCCGACCATCCGTGACCTCGTGCCCTCGCTCGCACACCGACGACATCGGGCCGCTTGATGGCATGTGGCCGAGATGCTGGCCGTCATCGGTCCGGATCGCGACTTGGTAGGGCCAGCCCTGATCGATCGCGTTTGGTGAGAGCTCGCCCTTGCGCCTCATGGCTCGTCCTCGCCCTGAATGGGGCGGGCCCCGGCCGAGAACAGCCCCCGCAGAAAGCCTTTCGAGGTCGATCGATCACCGTCGCGAGCGAGTTCTGCGAGGTCTAGCAGCAGCGCCCTGATGGCAGCGCGCTCGCCGCCGTGCTCAGCGATCGTGTCGTCGATCTCGCTCTCCAACTCCGCCATAGGCGACGAGTCCGGCCAACGGGCGGCTGACATGAGTTTCGTTCTCCATATAAGAACATAAAGAGAACAAATATGCTTCTTGAGTCAAGCCGACCGGGCGTTGCATCGCTGGCGCCTATACTCGCTGACGGGCGTGGAGCGCCGGCCGACACCTCCTGCCGCGCCGCCCAACCACAGTCCAATTATCCAGGGCCGCCCAGTGAGATAGCAGGCCCGATTTCAGCGATCAGCCGGCGATTGGCCGGAACTCAAGATCGCTGGAAGACGTTGGCTGCATGGGTTCAGAAACGTCACGCCAAGGCAGTCCAGCATTTTGGAACGCGTAGCCACAAAGAAGCATCGCGAACGGAGCTGGAAGACTGCTCCAGAGATTCGCGCCATTGCGCGGGATCTCGGATTTATCGGATTGGGCGTTTCGCTGGCCATCCTGCTCAACCCTCGCTCCCTTCACAGCAAGACCTCGAATCGAGAAGCGAACGACCAGGCGGCTCGTCGATCGGCGTCGCGCAGCGGCGCTGACGCCGCCTCGCCGACAGAAATTCCACTGCTCGGATGGTATGAGATCGCGAAGAGAACTTTGCACGAAGTGAGCCATGATCGCGTCTTGGCGGTCGCGGCCGGGGTCACCTTCTATGGTTTGCTCGCCCTGTTTCCGGCGCTCGCTGCATTCGTCAGCCTATATGGGTTAATCGCAGCGCCCGAGACGGTGGTCGAGCAGCTGACGGTGCTGGGTGGCATTCTCCCCACTGAGGCCTATGACCTCGTACGTGGCCAAGCACTGAAACTGACCAGCGAAGCCGACCGCAAGCTCGGATTCTCGCTGGCGATCAGCCTGCTTCTGTCGGTGTGGAGTGCCAATGCCGGGATGAAGGCGGTCTTCGACGCCTTGAATGTCGCCTATGGCGAGGACGAAAAGCGGGGCTTCATAGCGCTCAATCTGGTGTCTCTCGCCTCCACGGCAGGCGTTCTGCTATTCGCGCTGTTTAGCGTCCTCGCAGTGGTCGCCGTCCCCGTGTTGCTCGATCGGCTCTACCTTGGCGATATTGCCGAGCCGCTTATCAGCGTTGGACGCTGGCCAGCGCTTGTGCTCGTCCTCACTGCTGGTCTGGCGGTCCTCTATCGCTTCGGCCCGAGCCGGGATCAGCCCCAATGGCGATGGGTCAGCCCGGGTGCGCTAATGGCGGTCATTGTCTGGATCGTCGCGTCGATCGGCTTCTCCTGGTATGTCGCCAATTTCGAGGAGTACGACAAGACGTACGGCGCGGTCGGAGCCGTAATCGGTCTGATGATGTGGATGTGGATCTCGGCGACGATCATTCTTGTGGGCGCCGAACTCAACGCGGAGGCTGAACGGCAAACGTACGAGGATACAACCCGCGGTCCCCCGGCGCCGATCGGGCTGCGCGGAGCCGATGTCGCCGATCGAAAGGCGTGAGGGCCCGTCCTAAGCTTTGGTCAAGCGTCACGTTTAAGGAACAACAACGCCAGCAAACTTCCTGAGATTGTTGCGCGCGCCCTCAGAAGCCGTCAACGGACACGCTCTCCCCGAGGATCGTGTGCCAGCTGCACGAGGGGGTACTCATGGCAGCACATTCCGGATCCAAGACCGTCATCTATGCGGCGATTGTCGGCAATCTCTTGATCGCCGTGACCAAGTTCATCGCCGCCGCCTGGACCGGCAGCTCGGCCATGCTGTCGGAAGGCGTTCATTCTCTGGTCGATACCGGCAATGGCTTGCTCCTGCTCTATGGACTCAAGCGCGCAGCCAGACCGCCCGACCTGACCCATCCCTTCGGGCATGGCCGCGAGCTCTATTTCTGGAGCTTCGTTGTAGCGCTCCTGGTCTTCGCCGTCGGCGCCGGCGTTTCGTTCTATGAAGGCGTGCGCCACGTCCTCGAGCCTCGTCACGCAACGAACCTGACGACGAACTATGTCGTCCTAGGCGTCTCGTTTCTTTTCGAGGGCTACACTTGGCGCGTTGCGCTGAAGGAGTTTCGTGCCGCCAAGGGCTCGCTCGGCTATTATGCGGCGGTTCGGCAAAGCAAGGACCCCAGCGTCTTCACCGTCCTGTTCGAGGACACAGCGGCCTTGCTGGGTCTGCTCATCGCTTTCCTCGGCATTACGGCTGCAGCCTATTTCGAAAGACCTGAACTCGACGGCCTCGCCTCGATCCTGATCGGCATCATCTTGGCCATGACAGCGGTCCTCCTCGCTCGCGAGAGCACGGCTCTGTTGATGGGTGAGGCCGCTCTGCCGCATGTCCAGGAGGAGATCCTCGCGGCGGTTCGCGGTGATTCGGACGTCGAGCGCGTCAACGGCATAACCACGGTCCATCTCGGGCCGGATCAGATCGTCGTGGCGCTAAGTCTTGAGTTCAAGGACGACCGCTCGACCGCCGACATCGAGGCCTGCGTCGAGCGGATCGAGGCAAAGCTCAGCGAGGGCCGCAGCGACATTGCGACGGTGTTCATCAAGCCTCAGACCTCGGCAACTTGGCGCGAGCGGCGCGCCGAGCTCGCTCAGCATTCCTCGCTGCACAGGGGCACGAAGGGTTGATAGGGCCAAAGCTCGTGGTCCTGTGCGTCTTCGGCGAGTTGGGCGATGTCTGAGCGCAACATTTCCCGCGAGCCCGGGTTCTATCCAAACGCATCCCATCCAAGAGGATTAGGAACCTTCGGCGCTGCCCGGCATTGAGCCGGCAAGCCCACCTACCAATAGCCATGGAGGATGCGATGACTACGCGAAAGCCAGGGCGCGATGACACTGTCGGCCAACCGCGCCGAGCCTCCGATAGTCGCCCACGTCCCGACTCCGGCACACCGACAGATCGTCAGCCGCCTCGCCGGGATGGCGCACCGCCGCAAAGCTCGAAAGGCGAGCGAAAGCCTTCTGAATCCTCCAGCGCACTCGATCCCGGACGGCCGTCGAAGGACGATTGATCCGATAATTTCTTAGGATGCGCGATGGCAATCGCGCTCTCATGCGCCCGTTTCGCTGTGCGGGGCGCTGACAGGTTTGGATTCAGGCGAGTTTTTGAAGCGCAGGAAGATGGACAACACAACCAGGACGGCAGTCGATAGGAATTCAGACTGCCAATTTTGAAAAGACTCGAACCAGAATTGCGCATCGCTCAGATACGCCAGGGGCGTTTTGATTTCCGCGTTGTGAAGCAAAGCTTCCCGGTTTGCGGCAGCCGCGCTGGCCAGCCAGTGAAGCACGAAAGACGCTACGAAAAGGACGGCCAGGACAAGGCCGAGTGAGTGCGCGTATAGCCAGCCCAACACCAGACTTTTCCGGCGCCATTTGTCCGGCAAGGCGTCGCCTTCCCCCTCCGGCTCATCCGGGTCTCGGGATTCCGCCGACCCCCGTTGAAACAATACCGCCGTGAGCATGACATAGGCCGACATCTGCAAAAACTCGCTCTCCCAGTTTTCGAAGAGCGCCGACAGAAATGAGCCGGACGAGATATACGCCAGCAGGTCCAAGGGGGCTTGGCCGTGCTTTGCCAGCAGGTCGTTTTCAACCTTAAGCCCGGACGCCACCATGCCGACAATGCACAGCGCGGTGACGGTCACCAGCGTGATGGTCAGGCCGTTATCGCGCAAGAATCTCATTGTCCGCTCCCCGGGTTCGGACTGCCAACGGCCGGGTGCAGCAATGGTTCACTCTCCCACGCCGTCATTTGGAAATCGCTGCCAGTTGGCCTCCTCCAAATGGTTCCTGGCAAAGCGGAACTGATATGCGAGGCCTTCGTTAGGGATGCACGCCAACAAGCGGAGGATCCCATGGCAAGCGAACCCAAAACCCTCGACGATCTCTTTCTCGATACGCTCAAGGACATCTATTACGCCGAGAAGCAGATCCTGAAGACGCTGCCGAAAATGGCCAAGGCGGCGAAATCCCCCGAACTCAAGCAGGCGTTCGAGAAACATCGCGACGAGACCGAAACCCATGTCGAACGCCTCGGCGAAGTGTTCGAGGAAATCGGCAAGGCGCCTCGCGGCAAGACCTGCGATGCGATCCTCGGCATCATCGAAGAGGGCAAATCGATCATAGAGGAGTTCGAAGGCAGCCCTGCTCTCGACGCCGGCCTTCTAGCGTCGGCGCAGGCCGTCGAGCACTACGAGATCACGCGCTACGGCACGCTCACCGCCTGGGCAAAGCAGCTCGGCCGCGCCAACGCCGTCAAAATTCTACACCAGACCCTTACCGGCGTACTCAAGCCCGCAACACCGACCTCGCACCACGGCCGAAGCCACGACAAAACGACTGCG
>NZ_NBDP01000072.1 GCF_004123845.1 Allobosea sp. Tri-44
CTCAGGAAACTCGCCAAGCTCCTGCCGAAGGGACCGCAGCTCAGGCCGGCATGAGAGGCCGAGGTTCGATCGGCCAAATCCGAAACGCTCTCGCGTCGCTCTCCAGGCCGACTTTTTCAACGACATCCGCCAGAAGCCGACGTTAGCTGGGTGCCCGGAAGCAGACGTTAGTCGCGGGCGGTCAGCGCCGAGTCTAGCCTGAACCCGATATCGGGAATGTTCACTTTGATGCAAGCCGAGCTGGTGAATGTTGCTCCTGTGGCCAACAGGGCCACAGCTCTTGCTCAACGATAAGAGACCCGGCCTCGCAAATGCGAGACCGGGCGTACCATGCGTGTTTAGATCGTCAGGACACTATTCGATGACCTCAACGATCTCGCGGCTTCTGGGATCCACGATCAGCACATCGTCGCCGATCAGCGCGTATTGATAGCCGCGCAACTGTTGATCCTGCTGCTCGACCTCGGCCGGCAGCGGCCGCAACGCGACCTGCGGCGGCAGGATCGCGCCCTTCAGGCCGTCGACGCCCTGGATCTCACCGGGCCTGGCATCCGCTAGGATCCTGCGGGCGAGTTCGTGCCGGTCCGCCGTACCGTTCGACGGAGGCGGACTTGCGCCAGCAGGCGCCGCGGCGGCCGATTGCGATGCGCGCTTGTCGACGACCTCGACGATGCGGCGCGTGCGCGGCTCGACGATCGCGACTTCCTCGCTCTCGGTCATGACGTATTGATAGCCGCGCCAGTCGGGATGGCGCTCGATCAGCTCGTCAGGGACGTCATGATAGGGCACGCCGGCAGGCAGGACAACGCCTTGACGGAAGACGACCGAATCCGGCCGGTGCCAGCGCCTGACGTCGCGTTGACGCTCGAAGGTCGCGTAGACGTCGACGGTCCCGCCTCTGCCGCCGCGGCGATCAATCACCTCGACGATACGACGGTTGCGGGGATCGACGATGACGATCTCACGCTCGGAGACCGTGTAGCGATAGTCCCGGTATTGCGGCCTGACCGCGGCGATCTCGCTCGGCAAGGGCTGGAGCTGCACGCGCGAGGGCAATTCGGCACCGACCGAGACGGAAACCCCGAGATTCTGAACCGGACGGACCTCGTTACGCTCGACGCGCTGGCGAACCGTGTCGGCAATGCGCTGGTTGTCGGTACCGGCCTGTGCATTGTCGGTGGACTGGCCGCTCGGCGCGGCACGGTTCTCGGCCGGCTGCGGGCTGGTCATTGCGGGCTCCGTCGCATCCGGGCGCTGCGCATTGATTCCGGGCCGCTGCTGATCGTCCTGCCGCGGGGCAGGCTGCGCCGTGCTCGGAGCAGCTGGCCGATTGTCCGGCCGCTGCGGCTGCGCTGTGTCAGGCGATCGTGGGGCGCGGTTGTCGGGCTGAGCCTGCTCGGTCGGCCTGCGGCCATTGCGGTCGTCTTGCCGCTCGCGCTGCGCCTGCTCGCGCTGCTGTTGCGCCTCTCTTTGCTGCGGATCTCTTGGCTGCTCTTGCTGAGCGCGCGAGCTCGGCGCTGGGTCTGGTCGTTCCCGTTGGGCCTGGTCGCGTTCGCGTCGCTGGCCAGAGCCGCGTTGTGGGTCTTGGCCTGATTGATTTTCACCGCGTTCGGAGCCTGGAGCATACATGCGTTGCGCCGGGGCTCTTTCTGGCTCAAGCGCACGCCCCGGCGCTTCGCGCGGCGCGCGTTCTACTCGGACGGGGCCTTCTCCCGGGCCGACAATGACTGGTTGTGCCCAAGCGATACCGGCGTGAGCGATGATCGCGATAGTGGCGATGCCTGCAAATTGTTTCATGGGACATGCTTCCGAGCATCGGACGCCGGCACCCTAAAGAGCAAGTAAATGCTGCCTGCCCTCCCCCCTTTTTGAGGACGGAGGCGATTCGAAGGATGCCGGTCGACCTAAGAAAAATGGTGGACCCCGCATACGATGCGGGATCCGACAATCGGCCTATTCGATCACTTGGACGACCCTGCGGGTTCCCGGCTCAACCAGCACCGTGCGGTTATTCACTACGGTGTAACGGTATCCCTTGACGCCATACTCGGCCGGCACCTCGCGATAGGTCACGCCCCGGTCAGGAAGCACTGCACCGACGCGAACCTCTTCAGCATAAGTGTAGGAAGGGACCCGCTGTTCGGTGACATATGTCTTGAAGCGCGGGGTGTTGTCTCCAATGATCCCGCCGACAACCGCACCGCCTACGCCACCGACTACTGCGCCGACGGGTCCACCGACAACTGCACCACCGACTGCGCCTGCGGCAGCGCCGCCGGCCGCACCGCCCTGCGCGCCTTGAGGATTCTGGGCGAGTGCCACAAACGGAGCTAGCGCGATGGCGGCTGCAACGATGAGTTTCTTCATGGGTCGATCTCCTGGTGATCCCCCAGATCGACGTCCTAACTTAGAACCCTTATAAAAAGTTCCGGATTTGTGCGTGAGAGATAACCGCATCCGTGGCGGGTAGGTGCTAATGCCCCGCGACTTTAAGCCAGCATCCGGCACAGGGCGCGCCCCGCTAGGCGACTTGCCGGCCTGCCAGGAATTGCTGCTCGAATTCAGCCGCAGGAAGCGGCCGTCCGAAATGATAACCCTGTCCTTCCTCGCATCCCATACTCTTGAGACAATTTGCGGTTTCGACGTCCTCGATCCCTTCCGCAATGATCGACAGGCCGAGTGAGCGGCCAAGGTCGATGGTGGCGCGGACGATGGCGGCATCGCCGCTGTCATTCAGCAGCTGGCGCACAAAGGTCTGGTCGATCTTCAGCGTGTCGAGCGGGAACGCCTTGAGATAACTCAGGCTGCCATATCCGGTCCCGAAATCGTCAAAGGCGATCTTGACGCCGCGCGCGCGGATCTCGCGGAACGTCTTCTGCGCCTTCTCGGCGTCCTCGATCAGGATATCTTCGGTGACTTCCAGTTCGAGCAGGTCGGGGGCGAGGCCGGTTTGGTCGAGCAGCGCGGCGACGGTGTCCTGTAGATCGCTGCCCTGCAACTGCGAAGGCGAGAGGTTGACGCCTACACGGATCGGCGTGCCTGCCATCTGCCAGCGCCGGGACTGCCGGCAAGCCGTGGCCAGAACCCAGTTCGCGACTGCGTCAGACAACGGGGAATTGTTCAGCACCGGGATGAACTGACCCGGCGGCACCAGACCGCGCAACGGGTGACGCCAGCGGATCAGGGCTTCCGCTCCGATCACGCTCCGGTCCGACAGGAGCACTTGCGGCTGGTAGAACAGTTCGAACTGATTTTTTTCCAGGGCGACGCGGAGCTCGGCTTCAAGTGCTAGCTGCGACGCGATCCTGTCGCGCATGGTAGCCGCGAAGCCGATCGGTTCCTCCTCGCGGGTCGAGATGGCTGCCTCGAGCGCCAGATGGGCGTTTCCGATCAGGTGATCGGCGCTCCAGCCCGGCTCGGCAACAGCATAACCGATGCGCACCGTCACCCGCTGGCGCCACTCGCCAAAGACGAGCGCCGCAGATCCAAAATCACGCGCGATATCATCCGCCACTGCCGCAACGCGTTCCTGCGGAAGGATCAAGGCAAATTCGTCATCGGCAAAGCGAGCCGCCTCAGCATCGGGAGGCACCAGCAAGCGCAGCCGATCGGCGAACGCGACGAGCACGCGATCGCCGAATTCACGGCCATGGATATCGCTGAGCTGGTGAAACCGGTCGATGCCGATCAGCAGCACTGCCGATACGAGTATGCCGTCCTTCTCCAACTGCGCCGAGAGGCGCTCCCCGAGCGCATGTCGATTGCACAGCCCCGTCAGGTCGTCATGCTCGGCCAGATAGCGAATCCGCTCACGTTCACGCTGCTTCACGGTGATGTCGCGCAGAACAAGGCCGAACTGACGCCCATCGGTCCCTTGCCAGCTGGAGATGCTGGCCTCTAGGGCAAAGCGCTCGCCATTGCGCCTGACGCCAACGAGATCGAGGACGTGGTCGTCCGCGGCCTGTGTCGCCGCAGCGTCATGGAGGCGAGTGAGCTGCGCCGACGTGACGTCGCCGGAGTCGGCGAGGCAGGCAGTGAAAGGCTTGCCGAGCGCATCCTCTTCAAAATAGCCGAAAATCCTGGCCGCCCCCGGGTTCCAGAACACGATGCGCCCGTGGTCGTCGAGGCAGACGAGCCCATCGCCCAGCGACATCGCGATGCGCTGGAAACGCCGCTCGGCGATGCCGCGCAGCAGCCCGCGCAGGTCGATTTCATGAAGCGCTATGGCGATCAGATAGGCGCCGAGTAGAAGGTGCCAGCTGCTCGTGTCGACGATGACCGGCCAGTTCGCCTGGATCAGAAGCGCGCCGATCTCCAGCGCAGCCGCCGTCCACAGCACGACGGCGACACGCGTCCTTGCGCTGGTTCGGCGCCAGAGCAGAACCATCCCCGCGAGAATGGCGAGCGTTCCGGCGATCGATAATGGCAGGCTGGTGCTCTGCAGGTCACGGCCCTGCAGGAGCGACTCAGCGGCCAGAAGCTGCAGCATGGAGCCTGGAATGACGCGGCCATTGGGGACGTTGAAGCGATCGCCCAATTCGACCGCCGTTCCAGCGACGATGATCTTGCGTCCCTTGAGCCGTGCCAGTGCCTGTGGCTCGCCATCGAGCACCGCGGTGTAGGACACGGTTGGAACCGTATCGGTCCTGATGCTGAAATCGATACGGAACGGTGGGCCGTGCTCGTCATGGCGGCCGACCAGCAACGCACCGAATGACGGCAGGAACTCGCCGATGCGCGCGCCCAGGCCGTAGCGGCGAACCAGCCCGTCCGTCTCGGGCAGGACATTGACCACGGCCGGCCAGCTGTGAGCAGCGAACTCAGGCAAGGGCCGGTTGACGTGCAGTGTCAGCCCGCGATTGAGGTCGCCGGCCCTCTGCTGGAAAGTCGCCAGCACGACGGAGCCGCCGGCCTTCGCGAGCGCCTCCGCAAAGGTTGCATCATCAGTCGGATTGGAGCGGGCACTGAAGTCGACGTCGAAGAGGATCTCAGTGGCGCCTGCCGCCTCGAGCTGCTCGATCAGCTTGGCGTGATGGCGGCGCGGCCATGGCCAGACACCGATACGCGCCAGGGAGGGAGCATCGATCTCGACCAGCGCGATGGTTTCGCTGGCAGGACGTTTCGGCCAGAGAAAGCGCTTGTCGCCGATGAGATCCGCGAGCGCCCCCGGCAGGCCGACCAGCCAGGCCAGCGTAAGCAGCCCAAAGGCAATGAGGTGTGGCCGATACAGCGTCACGTCCGTCCGCCACCCTGCCGGGCATTGAGGTCAACCAGCCCGACCCTAGCCCAGGAAAGCTGACATTCCGTCAAGAGAATCAGCGTCGGGAATTCCCGCCGCCGCTCCCGCCGAGGCTCACCCCGACGTTCACGACGCCCAGGTTCAGGCCCAGATTCAAGCCGCCATTGCCATTCCCGCCGGCATTGCCGTTGCCGTTCCCGCCGGCATTGCCGTTGCCGTTCCCGCCGGCATTGCCGTTGCCATTCCCGCCGGCATTGCCGTTGCCATTCCCGCCGGCATTCCCGTTGCCATTCCCGCCGGCATTGCCATTGCCGTTCCCGCCGGCATTGCCGTTGCCATTCCCGCCGGCATTGCCATTGCCGTTCCCGCCGGCATTGCCATTGCCGTTCCCGCCGGCATTGCCATTGCCGTTCCCGCCGGCATTGCCGTTGCCGTTCCCGCCGGCATTGCCATTGCCATTCCCGCCGGCATTGCCATTGCCGTTCCCGCCGGCATTGCCGGCGACTTTCGTTGAGCCGTTGCTGCTGCTTTTGGCTGAGACGCCTGCGCCACTGCTACGACCGTTCGCCTGGCTGTTGACGTTCGCCGAAGCCGTCGCGCCATCCAATCTCGCGGTTTCCGGATTACCTGTTCGCTGACCATTATTCGAGGCGTTGACGGCTGGCGAAACCTCTCCATTCGACCAGAACGTGGCCTGCGCGCGCCCGGAGGAGACGGCTCCGTCGCCCACATTGCGCGCCAGCCCCTTGGTCACCGCATGCACGTTGACTTTGGCCTCGCCCAATGTCGCGCCGATGCGCACCGTTCCGCCACTGACGGAAACGGCTTTGCCAGAACCTTCGCCGCCACTGGCCCGGCGGTCCTCGCGGGCGGCACCGGCTGGCGGCGGCAGGCCCTCGCGTGGAACCGAAATCGGACGAATGGAGGGTGAGCGCTGCGCTCCCTGCTGGGTCGGGTTGAATTGTCCCGTACCGGAGAGCCTGAGGCCGGCCGCACCGTTTCCAGCGACGCTGGCGGCCTGCCCGGGCTGGACCAGCACGAACTGACCCGAGCGGAAATCGCTGACCTGGACCTGGCCGCGCTGGACGTCGACCTTGGCGCTGCCCGAGGTCACCGTGACACGGAACTGCGTGCCCTTGACCACAGCGGCAAGAAAGGGGGTCTCGACTTCGAAATGTTGGACGTTCCGCTTCTCCACGTCGAGCAGGATCGACCCGGCCTGCTGGAGGATCGTCGAGCGGCCCGAGCCGGTCGCCGTCGGCACGGCGACCTGCGAATTGGCGGAGATCAGCATGCTCTCCGCCCCGCGCACCAAAAGGACACGGCCGTTGCGCCCGGTACGGATCATATCGCCGGGCTTGAGCGTCGAGGCCTGGCCGAGCGACACCTGTTGAACGCCGGAACCTGCGACCCAGGCTTCGCCCGAGACCTTGCTGACCTGCCAGATATTGTCTTGGGCGAAAGCCTCGTTCGGGCCCAACGCACGCAAAAGGGCCAGAAGGCCCGCAGAGAAGAGGATGCGGGTCGCTCGTAGCATGGGTGGGCAGTCTCCGTTCTGGAGGTCGTGCAAAGCCGGCTATCCTGCCTTCTAGCAGGCAGTTCTGAACGCTGGCTTAGCGCAATGTTCTGAAACAGGAGGAAGCATTAAGTCCTGATTAACCATGTCTATTTACGGTTTTTGAGCGGGGAAGGCTGGGCAAAAGCCCAACAGATGGGTGCATGTTCGACATGGCATGGCGGCGAGTGGGCGGACTATCCAGTGGTAGTCTGCGAGCGGTGATCCTATCGCTCCTCATGTGCTCGCCGGCCTTGATTGGGCCCGCCTATGCCCAGAGCGGCCGCCAGTCTCCGCCGACCCAGCCGGCCGATCAGGGGCTCGAGCAGCGACGCGCCGAGCGGCTGCAGGAGACCCGGGATGGGATTTCGGTTCGGATGGCGGGATCCGCGCCCGACCAATCGACCGGTGAAGAACGGGCGCTGTTCACGCTCGCCGCCGTGAGGATCGAGGGCGACAGTCCGCTCGCCTCCGGCGAGATCGATGCCCCCTATCGCGACAAGCTCGGCAAGCCGATCTCTCAGGCGGGTCTCGTCGCCCTCGCTGGCGAGATCAGCAAGCTCCATCGCGACGCCGGCTATCACCTCACGCGTGCGCTCATACCGCCGCAGGATATCAAGCGCGGCGTCGTCACCATCAGGATCATCCCAGGCACCGTCGCAGAACTGGTGGTGCAGGGCGACGAGGCGAACCGCTTCGGCACGCGCCGGATGCTGGCGCCGATCGCCGAGGAGACGCCGGCCAGGCTGGCGACGCTCGAGCGCCCGCTCCTGGTCGGCAACGATCTCCCGGGGGTACGCGTCAAGGACACGACGCTCGAGGAAATCGGCACCGGCTCCGGGCAGTTCCGTCTGACCGTGATCCTCCACAGCTGGAGCGTGTTCGTCTCCGCGGGCTTCGACAATGCCGCTTCGAATGCCGTCGGTCCGTGGCAGGCCTATTTCGGCGCCGCGCTGAATTCGTTGATCGTCCCCGGCGACACGCTCGCTGTGAACCTCTCGTCGGTCCCGGGCTCGACACGGGAGCTGCGCTATGGCCGCCTCTCCTATGATGCGCCGCTCGGCAATGACTGGCTGCGGGTCGGCGTCGCGGCCTCGCGCAGCGTCGTCTGGCCCGGCGATCTGCGTCGGCTCGGCCGTGTCCGGTCCGATGCCGAGAATCTCGAAGCCAGGGCAACGGTCGTCGCACTGCAGACACAGCGGCAATCGCTCTCGCTGACCGCCGGGCTGGGCATCAGCAACATCGTCGAGGAGAGCGCTTTCGGCATCAATTATCGTGATCGCCTGCGGATCGCGAGCCTGACGGCCGATTATCGCCTCCGCGACGACTGGCTAGGCACGACTTACGCGATGCTCGGCCTGCGCAAGGGGTTTGGCATCGACGATGCCTCGCGCCGTTACGATCCGTTGCTCTCGCGTTTCGACGGCTCGGGCGACTTCTATCTCCTGCAAGGTGCGCTGACGCGCTATCAGGGTCTTGGCGAAAGCTGGTCGATGAAACTCGCCGGCTCCGGTCAGGCCAGCTCCGCGGCGTTGCTGATCTCACAGCAGTTCTATCCCGGTGGCGGCGCCTTCGGGCGCGCCTTCCAAAGCGGTTGGCTCGCCGGTGACAACGGCATCGCCGGTTCGGCCGAGCTACGTTACGACTATCGGCCCGGGCTATCTTTCCTGAAGAACGTGCAGCTCTTCGGCTTCGTCGAAGGCGGAGCCGTCCGCAGCTATGCGGCGCCGAAGGACATCGTCCAGTCGCTCTCCGCGGCGGGCGGCGGCGTACGCCTGCAACTCAACGATTCGGTCGAGGCCGGCATCACCGTCGCCGCGCCGCTGAGCTACAATTCGCCCAGCCGAGGTGGCCGCGGCGCGACCGTCCTGTTCTCGCTGTCGACGATTCTGAAGGCTTGTCCCGAGCGGGGAGATTGGCACTGCGGGTGAGCAGGAGCTACTCAACCTCCAGCGAGCGATCGCCCGACACGGCCGCGCCGGCACTAGGTGTCACTTGGCAGTTAATGCGATATTGGGGCGCCAATGATTTCAGTTGGTTGGGCTGGCACTTAATTTGAGAATGAGCAGTTAATTTGATAATCCGACTGAAATTTTGTTACTTAATGTGAGAATCCGGCTCCCGGTGTTCTCTCCCCGCGAGCCTCCCATGAGCAATCCATCCCAGCGCACTTTGTCAATCTCGCCAGCACAATAATAGCCCAAACCAGTCGGCCGCGAGCGCTCTCGCAGTTGCAGTTAATTTGAGAATCCGGCGGACACGATTCTCAAATTAAATGCGCAAGGCGGACGAAACTGGCGCATTCTTACATTTAACTGCCAAGCCACATGGGTTTCTGCGAGCTCGCGGACGTGGTCGAAAGCAGCCAGGCGGATTAAGGCATCCTCATCGACTGCGGTTATCGCCATTACCGTCCCCGCTCCCCGGCCGACTGATTCAGCACCTTACGGAGCTGGCTACCAGGCCGGAAGCCGGCCGCCCATGTGTGGAACTGAATGGAGGCATCGCCGCATATCCCTACCATGGGCTAGCCGCCTGTCTCTTCCGGCAACTCCCGCCCGCCGTAGAGGACATTAGACACGATCACCTCATCGCCCTCTACTAGGAAGGCGATCGTCACCCAGCGCTCGAACCCGACGATGCGCAGCCCCGGCCGGATGTCGTCGCGGCGAGTCCCGCGCTCGGGGAAGGTGTCGAACCCTGTCAGATAGGTCATGATCCGCTGGACATAGCCCTGAGCGATGCTTTGAGAGGCATGGTCCCGAATGTAGTCATAGATGGCGGCCAGATCGGCCTCGGCCTCCGGCAGCAGCCTGATGCGGTAGACCACGATCAACGCGCTTTGTCGGCGTCGGCGGTCATCTTGGCGGTGAGACGCCCGAACGCCTCGTCGAGCGATGCACCGCGGGTCGGACCGGCGCGGTAGCGGTCAATCGTCGGCCCGACATCGTTCTGCAGCCACCGCTCCACCACGGCGTCGCGCTCCTGGAGCGCCCGTAGACCTTCGCGGATGACCTCGCTCTCGGAGGCATAGCCGCCTGCCTCGACCTTGGATTTCACCATCCGCGCCAGCTCCAGCGGGAGGGTGATGCTCATCTGTTGGGTGGTTCTCATGGTCGGGGCCTTTCGTTGCCCTCATATAGCACACAGTAGGATTGCATCCTATCCGCTTCCTGTCATGAACCTTACAGGTCGTCCGGCATTTCGCCGGTGCCCGAGGCCCTAGGCCTTCGACCCCGACGGCTTGTTGTCGTTGCGCGCGTCGATCAGCACGACGTCCTTGTGATTGAATATCTTGAGCTTTCTCAGGATTGCCTCGACCCTCCACTGCTCCTCGAGGGAGAAGAAGATGATGGCCCTTGATGCCACTCTTGGCGTCGCTCGCGGCCTGGTAGATCGGCAGCTGCTTTTCGAGATTACGCTCGAGGCCGGTGTTTTTGCCAGTTTCATCTCGATCAGGGTCTTGTCTTTGGCGCCGCGCGAGATCTTGTAGTCGACCGGGCCGCGACCATCGTTTGCCTCTGTTCCCACGTCAGATGGCGAACCAAACCAGACAAACCTGCAGAGGATCTGCAGGTCGGACTCCCGCTGGATAGCTTTTCCGCCGTGGTAGAAGATGCGATGGCCGCCCTTGTTCTCGATGACGTTGGCTTGGCTGGCGGTCCCGAGGACGCGCCAGGACGCGTTCGAAATAGTTGAAGACCTGGCCGCGCAGCTCGGCATCAGGGATGGCGATCGGGATGCTCTCGAAGTCCCGGATCATGTCCGTCCGGTTGATCCAGTTTTCGTCGCGGGTGAGCATGTCCTTCGGCGTCAGCAGGACGAAATCGCCATCGCGCCATGGCAGATCGTACTGAACCCGCTCCCAATGCTCGGTCGCGTAATTGAACCGGGCCTTGTCGACCCAGACCTTCCTGCGGTGCCCCGGATCGATGTGGGCCGCCGCGAACTCCTCGGTATAGCGGCAGAGGAAGTCTTTCAGCAGGTTGGTTGTGAAATCGCTGATCATGTCGCGGCCGACGCCGCTCCGCACCAGGCACACCCTCTCGAGATGGCTGCCATTCGTGATGGTTTCCTCGCCGAAGTTGGCAAAGAGTGACCCCAGATTGACCCGCAAAGCCGACGCAAAGTCTTTTCCCAGGCCGCTGCCACCATTGCCTACCGAGGAGAAGCCGAACCAGTTCTGCTTCACCTCCGGGAACATGAACCAAGCCTTTTCGAGATCTGCCGTCACGCGCCCATCGGCGACGGCGTCCCTGAGGAAGATCATATAATTTAGAATATCGTCGTGGAGCTGGCGGTAATCCGGCCTGTTGCTGTTAAAGAGCAGTAATGGGTCGATAAACAGCGGCAGATCGTTGATTAAAGAAACGTTGAAGGCGCCATAGTTATCAACAACGTCCACTTCGATCCCGAAATAGTCATTAAAAAACGTGGCCATTTAGCCTTATTTCCGCCGTCGAACCGAATCACAGGAATTCGAGTTCCAGCAAAAAAGAAATTACTACAAAATATACTAGCTTTGAATCATAGCTGTATACAGTATCGAGCTCAAATTCGGCAGGCGGCCGAACAAACTTCTGGCGGCGCATCGTCGGAATCACATAATCCCCCAGGCCCGATACCGCTTCCGGCCCGTCAACTCGCGCGGCAGGCTGCCAAGCTGCTTCAGCATGGCCTCGACCGCCTGCGGCGTCACCTGCAGGCGCGCCGCCGCCAGCTGCACGGTGACGAGCGGTGACGCCACGAACAGGTCGACCAGCTCCGCCAGTTTCGAATTCCCCCTCCTGCCCTCACACCTCCGCAACATCACGGCTCGAGCCAAGGTCAACCGGTCAAGATCCGCCTGCCCGAACACGGCGGCCTCGGCAAAGGCGTCGAGCAGCCCCGCGATCCGGACGCCGAGCGCCTGGTGCGGGCTCCACCGAAACTTTCCCCGCCTCAGCCCCAAGCCGATCACCGGCAGATGCGCTGAGCCCAATCCCCGCTCCCGCAACACGGTCGCGGCGAGCGCGAAGCCGAGTTCGCCGGCACGTTCCGACGGCTCGAGCCAAAGCCAGGCGTCGAGCGCGAGCGCGGCCGCAAGCGCGGCTGGCAGCCCCCTGCCCTCCTTCAGAATGTGTTGCCAGCGCGCGAACCGCCCGGCGGCATCATAGCCGGGATCGCGCAGGGTCAGGTTTTTGCGGCCCGCGTCGGAGGACAAATCGTTCCAAGCGTCTAGCTTTTTGCGGGTCCGCACCAACAGAGCGTCGATCTCAGCGAAGGCCGGATCGGCGTGATCGTCCTCCTCCTCCTCCAGGTCCTGTTCATTCTCACCGGCGTGGTCCTGATCGTCGTCGTCCCGTCCGATCCGGTCCCAGGGTGCCACGAACTGTTTCGCGGCCACCGAGGTCGTCAACCTGTCCGGCCGACCGGGTTCCGGTGATCCTTCGATCCCGAGCCGCTGCCGCAGGGCGCTCGGGCTCAAGATCTCGGCCGGCTCACGCCGCGCCAGGCGCCGGCGCTCGTCGAGCATGGCGGCGGCCCGGGCGATCTCGCGCGTCGGGCTGCGCACATCCATGCCGGCATCGTGCAGGCAAAGGTCCTCGAGCGGGCACAGGCCCCCACTGAGCCCGATCAGGGCCTGGGCCTCAAAAGCGTGGCCGCGCTGGCGCGCGCCTTCGGCCAGGACAGGCTCGGCGCGGAGCAGACGCTCGTCGCAGCGAGCGAGCGCGATCGCCGCGGCCTCGGAGGTTCTGGCGCAGTCCGAAACCAGCGCTTGGCGCTGAACGCGCGAGAGGTCGTATTGACTTGAATTCACGGCAACA
>NZ_NBDP01000013.1 GCF_004123845.1 Allobosea sp. Tri-44
GGAGGCCTTGGGGGGTGGCCCTTGATTTTAACGGGTAAGAATAGTGTGAACGCCGTGCGTGCCACGTGGCCCGCCCGCCGGCCTTCGTTCACATTCACAAGACGAAGTTGCTTGCGGTCAGGTTGTGGCTGCCCTTCAGCTCGATGCGGAACTCCTCCGCCGCGTCGCCGCTGACATTGCCGCTCACGATCGTGTAGGCGACGCCGTCCCGCTCCTCATAGGACACCATCAATTGTGCCGCCGCAGTGAAGGCAGACCCATTGAGGAGCGTGAAGTTCTGGTTGCCCGCCACTGCACCATTGGCATCGATGCCGGATAGATCGACGAGGTCTCCGAGTTGGAAGTCGAGGATGGTGTCGCCATCCGCGCTCTCGACATCGGTGAAGCGGAAGACGTCATCGCCGGCGCCGCCCTCCATCACGTTCACCGCGTGACCTGCGGTGATCGTGTCGTTCCCGGAGCCGGTCGCGACGTTCTCGATGTGCCACAGCGTGTCGCTGCCGCTCTGGCTGCTGACGGCGCTGCCGCGCCCCAGCATGCCGTTGCCGAGATCCACCGTCAGGTTGGCGCTGATCGCCGACAGGTCGAGCGTGTCGACACCGTTGCCGCCGTCGATCTCGTCGCCGTAATAGGTGTCGTTGCCGTCGCCCACCTCGCCGACGAATAGGTCGTTGCCGGCCCCGCCGAACGCCGCGTCATCGCCCGCTCCGGCATTGATGACGTCGTTGCCGCCCTGGCCGAAGAGCCTGTCGGCTCCAGCCTCGCCATGAACCAGGTCGCCCCCCGCTCCGGCGAAGACATGGTCGTCGCCCGCGCCGCCCTGGACCGTGTCGCGACCCGCGCCACCCTCGACGAAATCGGCGCCATCGCCACCGGAGATCGCATCGTCCCCGGCTTCGCCGACGAGGACATCGTCACCGGCCAGGCCGATGATGCTGTCGCCGCCGCTCGTGCCGAGCAGGACATCGCCCGAGGCCGTCCCGACCCGGACATTGCCGCCACCCGTCGGCGCCGGAGTGCCCGCCTCATCGTCGTCATCGTCGCAATCATCATCATCATCGTCGTCGTCGTCCTCGTCGTCGTCATCCTCGTCGTCCTCACCGACCTGCGGACCGTCGCCGACGGCCGTGTAAGTGATGCTGCTCTCGCCGTTGGTCAGCGTGGTGACGCCGTTCGCATCGGTCGTGCTCTCGTAGTCTGCCAGCGTCGCGCCGTTTGGCAGCTCGATCACATCCTCCGGACGCAGCGCGCCGATGATGGTGTCGTTGCCGCCGTTTGAGCGGAACACGATGCGATGGGCCGAAGACAAGGCCGAGATGTCGATCGTGTCGTCGCCCGCATCGCCATCGATGGTGATGGTGTTGAGGCGCAGACTTGTGGTCGAGAAGTCACCCACGATGGTGAAGGTGTCGCCGCCCGCTCCACCGCCGGTTCCCGAAGGATCGACGCCGTTGATGCGGACTTCCTCGATCTCCGCGAGTTCCGCGATTACAGCGGCATTGTTGCTGCCGTTGCGGGTGACGACGATCTCGGTGGCTGCCGCCAGGTTCGCCGCGACATTGCCGGCAACCGCCAGCCACGCCGCCCTGGTGTAGATCGTGAAGGCTTCGACCGAGGCATTGCCGTTGATCACGAAGGTGTCGCCGGCAGCTCCTTCGGTGCCGCCATCGACGATGTCGCGACCATCGGTCGGAGCCGCCGCATTGGCGTTCCAGATGATCGTGTCGTCGCCGGTGCCGCCGTTGACGGTGTCCACGCCGCTGTTCGGGCCGAGAGCCACAACCAGGTTGTCAATATGGAAGGTTTCTCCGGCCTCGAACCCACCCGTTGCTACAAAGCGGATCGCCGAGTGTGCAGGGTTCAATGGCGAGGAGAAGGTTGTGGTCGTGGTTCCGCCCAACGTACCGAGCGTTTCCCACGTGGCCCCATTCAGCGCCTGGACGACGACAGTCTCGCCCGCATCAAGCGCAACAGCCTGATAGTCGAAGGAGAGCGTCGGCGCGGTGGCCCCTGTCAGGTTGATCGCGCGCTCGATAGTGTCGTTGTTGTCTGTGCCTGCTGCGAATGTCAGCCGACCGCCGGTAATGAGGATATCACCATTGGTCGCCGAATCGTTGTCCCCGGTTTCGTCCCAGTTGCCGGCGAAGGCGAAATTGCCGTTGTTGTTCGCGTAGGACACAGCACCGAAATTATCGACCATACTGCCGGTGGTGGCTCCGAAACCTCCGGAGAGCGTGTCGTTGCCGTCCCCGCCGTTGAGGGTATCCGCACCCTCACCGCCGTTGACCACGTCGTTGCCGCCGTTCGCGTTGACGATATCGTATGCGGTCTGCTGCTTGAACGACAAGACGGTGGTCCCCACCCCGTTGCGGGTGTTGGCGGCGTTGGTCCCGGTGATCGTGCTGGTCGGGGCTGCTGCGGCCAGCGTGAAGTCAGTGATGTCGATGGCCGCTGTGCCGCTGCCAGTGATCAGGATCGTACCCTGGATGGGCGAGGCCGCTCCACCCTCCCGGATGGTGATGACGGTGTTGCCGCCGGAGGCGGATTCGAAGACGCGGGTGGCGAAGTTCGCCGCCGTTACCCCGAGCCCGCTGAGGTCGATCTTATCCTGGTTGGTAGCCGCACCACCGGCGTTGTCGAAGCTGTTGATCGTGTCGTTGCCGAAGCCGGGAGCATTGTAGACGATGGTATTGAACCCGCCGCCGACATCGATAATGTCGGTGCCGGCGCCGCCAATGATCGTATCGTTGTCGTCGCCGCCGTTGAGGGTGTCGTCGCCGTCGCCGCCGTCGAGCAGGTCATTGCCGTCATTGCCGGCGAGCGTGTCGTTTCCACCGGCGCCGAACAGCTGGTTGGCCTCATCATTGCCGTTGATGACGTTGGCGAGGGCGTTGCCGGTGCCCCGGATCGCGTCGCTGTTAAGGTCGAGCCTTTCGACATTGGCGCCGAGCGTGAAGTCGACGTCGGACTCGACAAGGTCGTTGCCGCCGAGCACGAGATCGGCGTTAGTTTCAGAGACCACGTCGCCGGCGTCGTCGACGAAGTAAGTGTCGGTGCCGTCACCGCCGATCATCGTGTCTGCACCGAGCCCGCCTTGCAGCGTGTCGTTGCCGCCGAGGCCGCTCAGCGTGTCGGCGAGGTCGCCGCCAGTGATGACGTTGGCGAGGCTATTGCCGGTGCCGACGAACTGGTCGGCGTCGAGGCCGGTGTAGGTCAGGTTCTCGACGTTGGCCATGGCCTCGATCGAGAGCGCGGCCATGCGCGTTTCGACGGTATCGGTCCCCTGGCCTGCCGCTTCGACTACGACATCCAGCAGGTCGTCGACGCCATAGATGTCGTTGCCGGCGAGGCCGACCATCGTGTCGGCGCCAAGCTGGAAGGGGCCTGGATCGACGGTATCATCGGCTGGGACGTCGAAGACGTCGACGCCGGCGCCACCGACCAGCAGGTCGTCGCCGTCGTTGCCGAGAAGACGATTGTTGCCAGTGCCGCCGAAGATCAGATCGTTCAGCGCGCCGCCGGTGATGATGTCGTTGACGCCGTCTTCGCCGGCCACGAAATTCTGCTGGGCGTTGGTGACGGCGTTGGTCGACATGTTGACGCCGCCGGAGTCGCGAGCGACATCGCCACGGCTGATGAAATAATCATCCGTACCGAGCACGTAGCCCGCATAGTTGGCGCCGTTGAAGTTGATGCGCTCGACGCCGGTCTCCGCGTTGGTGCCCGTGTAGTGACCGGCTACGGTGATCGTCTGGTTGACCGTGGCAGCGCCGTTCGGCAGGCCATAGTTGATCACTAGGCTGCCGGTGTTGTCGGCGGTGTTGTTGTCACTCGCGCTCAGGGAATTGAGCGTCAATATGGGCAGACCGTCGACGTCGTTTCCCGTGCTCGGCGCCAGGATCGAGGTTCGATCCGCCGTGCCGCCGCTTGTCGCGTTCACGGCTTCGTTGATGCCGTCGTTGCCGTCGCCCAGCGTGAACGAGTAGGTGTCGTTGCCGAGACCACCGTTGAGCGTGTCGACGCCGGTGTTGGTGGTGACCGTTGTGAAGCTGATGACGAGATCGTCTATGTTGACGACCTCCACGGCCTCATTGATCGCACTCGCGACGAAGCGGATCGATGCATTGGGGAACGGACCCGTAGCGCTGTGCGTGTAGGGCTGGTTCCCGCCGTTGCCAGTGATCGTGGCGATGGTGACCCAAGTGCTTCCGTCTGCAGTGAACTCAGCGATGACGGACTCACCGGCATCCAGATTGTCCGGATTCGCCGAGAACGTGATGGTTGCAGTAGCCGCCGCGGTCAGGTTGATGGGACGGGTAATGGTCGCCCCGTCGGAAGCAGCGCCGCCCACGATACGGAGGGTATTGTTGCCGTCGTCGATACGGATCTGACCCGTTGTGACGCCGGTGTCGCCGGTTTCAAACCAATCCGGGTCCCAGGCGGCTGAGCCGGTGGAATTGCCGAAGCTGTTGTTGTTGAAGTTGTCGGCATACGTCGCCGATGTCGTCGTGGTGGCGCCCGCGCCGCCGACCAGAATGTCGTCGCCCGCAAGGCCATTGAGCGTGTCGGCGCCGGCAAGCCCGAGGATCAAATCGTCCTGCGCCGTGCCGTTGAGCGGAACATCGTTGCCGGGCGTGCCGACGATGATATTGAGCGGACCGCCCGCCAGGAATTCGACGCGCTCGATGTTGCGCAGGCGGTCGGTTCCGTCGAGCGAATCCTCGACCACGTGCGAGACGATGACCTGCCCGTCTGCGGTGGCCGAGAACGCATACTCGCCCCGGCCGCCCCGGAACTTAGCGGTATCGATGTCGGGTATCGCATCCGCGCCGGTCGTGATGATCTCGCGGACGATGACGAGCTGGCCGGGATTGATCTGGCCCGAGAACATCTTGGCCGCCAGCGTGGTCATGCTGTTGTGCGTCTCGATTTCGGGGCCGGTTCCGTCGATGTTCTCCCGCACGCTGATGCGCACGTTCAGCCACTTGTCGCCGTCGATGATGTCGTCGCCGGCATTGCCCTGGATCACATCGCTGCCGTCGCCGCCGAGAATGATATCTCCGGCGTTGAACGCCACCGCGCCGGCCGCCATTGCGTTGACCTGAGCCGGCGTGAGCCCGAGCACCTCAGCCAGGCCTGCGATCAGCTGCAGGCTTTCCTTGGTCAGCTGGCTGCCGCGATAACCTTCCAGTGGGGTCGGGTTGGTGACCGGATGAAACGGAAGCCGCTCGTCGGCGAGGATGTTGGAGCCTTTCAGGATGTCGTTGCCGGCAGACCCGGACAGACCTTCCATCGACTGGTACTCGTCGAGAGCTGCGTTCGCCGGGATAACCGGCGCCTCGTCGAAGATGATCGGGATCGACAGATCGGCGGTCACGCCGGTGGTGCCGACTGCGCTGTCCTTGTAGGTCGCCCAGTCGAAACCGGACATGCCCGCCATCTTGCCGCGGCCGGTGCTGCCGACCATGATATCGTCGCCGCCTTCGCCGATGAACTCGTCGAAGCCGCCATCGCCGAGGAACACGTCGTGTCCGTCGATGCCGTCATGGGCGAAGATCTCGTCGAAATTGTCGCCGGGGGCGCCGTCGAAGGTGCCGGTCTCGATCCAGTCGTTGCCTTCATTGCCGAGGATGCGTTCGGCGTTGCGGTTGCCGTAGATGAAGTCGTTGCCTTCGCCCGCGAACACTTCGGAGCCTTCGTCGGTGCCGAGGAAGACGAAGTCCTGTCCGGCACCACCCATCACCAGATCGAGGCCGGGCCCTGCATGGACGACGTCGTTGCCGTCACCTGCCTTGATATTGTCGTCTCCGCCGGAGTCGACGATGATGTAGTCGCCGGCGCCGCCGTTGAGGATGTCGTTGCCGAAGCCGCCTTCCAGCCGGTCGTTGCCGCCATCGCCGAAGAGCGTGTCGTCGCCGATGCCGGCGATCAGGACGTTGGCGGCCTCGGTCCCGCCGAGAACGACATGCTCGTCGCCATTGTAGCGCAGGTTGTTCGGGCTGTTGCGGACAACCAGTTGCGTGAGGAGGCCAGGCCCCACCGGATCCAGGCTGTCGAGGATGCCGTCGCCGTTCGAGTCGTTGAACTGCTTGGTCTGGTCGACCTCGAGGATCAGTCCGGGGGTCGAGAACACGTCGGACGGTAGATGCGTCGCGTCGGTATTGCGCATGATCATGGCGGCGAAGGAGTTGTTCTCCATCTCGCCGAATAGGTGCAGACCGTCGAGGCGCTGCAGGTAGTAGAAGCGATCGCCGCTCTGCAGCAGTTCCATCTGCTGCTCGAACACGAAGTTGAAGGTTGCGCCGAGCATGCCGCCGAACGGCATGACCTCCTCGGCCAAGCCGCCGATCCACAGATCGACATTCTCCAGGCCACCGAGATCTGCGGCATAAGCACCGGTGCCGTTGAGGAAGGCCTCAGCATCCGCCGGCACGAGGAAGCCGCCCACGGAAACGCCCGTGATGATGGTCAACGCCGCGTCGCGCTTTCCCTCGATCGTCGTCTGGTCGGTGATCAGTTGATGCGTGCCGTAGGCAGCGATGAAGTTGATGATCGAGGCCTCGTGCTTGAGGTGCCCCGCATAGTCGATCCAGCTCTCATAGGGCTTGAGCCGGGCATCCTGGTTGGTCGCCTCGTAGAAGGTGCGTCGCGCCTCGTTCAGCGCCGGCACGCCAGTGTCGCGGCCGCGCGCCAGGTTGATGGTCGCGAGGTCGAGCGGCAGGCCAAGCAAGTTGTTGCGGAGCGCGCCGGTGACGAATTCGTCGATCTCGTTGCCGACCTGGCGCGTCATGCCGCGGACGATGGCGCCGGCGGCGATGCCGTCAGCGATCCCGTTCGCGCTGGTGAACGCGGTGGGGTTCAGGAAGCCCTGGATCAGGCTGATATGATTGGGTTGGAAAGTCGGACCGAACTGGTCGATCGACTCCGTCAACATGGAGTGGCCGAACCGGTACACGACGTGGGCGAACTCGGCGAAGATCGACGGGTCCATCATGGTGTCGAAGCCATCGGGCACCAGGAAGGTGTTGATCGTCGGCTGGACCTTTCGTGCAAACTCCTCGAATACGAGGTGCTGGTACTGCATCTCGGTGCCGAATTTGGCCGCCTGGAACAGGCGTTCGCCGTTCCAGCTTCCATCCGGGTTCTGCCATTCCGCTATGAAGGCCGCATCCCCGGTCGCGAGCACCGTCGCCTTGGTGTGCTCGACCAGACGGTTGTGCTCGGAATGGAACACATGGTGAACCGCGGTCAGGCCGATGTTCTCGTTGGCCCGGCCATCGCCGGCAATGAAGTGAGCGTTCAGAAGCTCGTCGTCATAGGTGCCGTCTTCGGGGATATTGCCGCCAATCTCCGTGTCACCGTCGGCGAGCCCTTCCGGAACAGCGGTGTGGGCGATGTCCGCGAGGAATGCCGCGTTGGTACGGATGGCGCTCACGATCGAGATGCCGAGTCCGCCATTGGCGGTCGGATCTCCCTGGATTACCACGTCGTCGGCGGTGTTCGGGATTCCATCGCTACCGACACCGGTAATGACAAGCGGATAGCCGTTGGAGCCGGCGATGAAATTGCCGTACGCGTCGGTGCGAAGCAGCGGCACCCTGCCGACATCCAGGTCCGTCAACTGGATGCCCAGGAGCGTGGCTGCCTGAGCCTTGACCTCGCCCCAGGTCGCCATCCCGCCATTCGCGCCTTCGATCAGGTGACCGGTTGCGACCGGGCCATTGGCGGTCGCCACATACTGACGCAAGAAAACCTGGTGAGACGCGTGGGAACTATAGGTTTGGTTCTGGTCGACAAAGGCTGTGGTGGTGTTCATCGGCCGGACATCGTCGGCCGTGCCCATCACATTATCCGCCCCGGCCGTTACGGTGGCGCGCGTCAGCACCATGAAATTGGGAGCGCCAGGTGTCGGATCCCAGAGCGGATCATCAGGCTGCAACGGAACAAACACCGTGCCGCTGCCACCCTTGTTGACCAGGTCCAGACCATGGTCGAAAAACTGGCCGAACAGCGTGAACCACGAGTTGAACGGCGCCGACAGACCCTCGTCGGGTGCGGTGTTGGGGATGTGAACATTGGCACCGTCCATCTCGATGC
This sequence comes from Allobosea sp. Tri-44, assembly GCF_004123845.1. Taxonomy (GTDB): domain Bacteria; phylum Pseudomonadota; class Alphaproteobacteria; order Rhizobiales; family Beijerinckiaceae; genus Allobosea. The sequence continues at coordinate 8,098 of NZ_NBDP01000013.1, forward strand.
CGTGAAGGGCGAGCAGGTCATAAAGACCCGTACCACCGCTCGCGACGGGGCCGGCGCCGGCGTCCACGGCCGACTGCGCTGCGGCGAGGTCGGCCGCAGCGTCGGCAGCAGCTTGCTGCAGGGCAGCGTTGCCGGGGTTCGCCGCGGCTGCCGCGGCCGCTGATGCTTCCGCGCGCTCGGCTTCAGCCAGTGCCTTGAACAGCGGCTTGAGCGGCGCATAGGCGGCGGAGATTTGGCCGGTGATCACCAGTCCCGGGTCCTCGACCCCGGCGTTCTGCAGCCCTGTCAGGATAGCGGCCGGATTGCCCAGCGATTGGTCGACGAGCAGGTTGGAGATCGTGCGCAGGCTAGAGTCGAACACCAATGAGTTGGGGTTGTTGGAAGGGTTATAGTTCGGCGATGTCGGCATCGCCGGCGCCGGGCCCGGACCGTCCGGATCGAAGGGCGTTCCGTCGGCCGGCCGATAGCTCGGGTCCATCAGTTCGACGAACTCGCGATCGGACGCGCCCCATCGTTCCTGCCCCGGCAGCAGGTGATTGAAACTGCCATCGACCGTACGCAGACCCCAGGCGACGTTGTAGCTCGGGATCAGGCCGCCCGGGCCGTAGAGCGGCTGACCGGCGGCATGCGCTTCTGCGATCTTGATCTGCGCGAGGATGAAGTCCAGATCGCTCCTGATGTAGGTTACCATCGTACTTACCCCCAATGTTATGAACACCAAGCGCAACTTCGCGCGAACTCAGTTTTAACGGAGCATCAACGCTGCATTTGCTCGAACTGAGCTCCGATCGACTCGGAACAGGACGAATAGATCGCAATGCGACGCTCATGATCTCAGCGAGGATCATTGTCCGGGGGCGCGTTTGTTCATAGATCGGAAGGTCCAGCCAAAGAGCGAGACTTTGGTCCGTATGCCCTGGCGACCTTTTTCGGCTCGATACGAAAACCGGTACGTTCGACAACACGTCATGTTGCGCTGCGAAACCGCAATCGCAATAAATCGCGTCACGAAACATGGTCACGACGCCATGTCAGCACGCTGCCGAGCAAACGGCATCGATGCTGTCGCCCGCATGTCGCCATTTCATTCCGACTTGTTGTAGATTTCGTCCCAGATTCGCTGAGTGGGTGTTTGTTAGGTCTGCGGCCACAAAATGGATCAGGGATGGGCAAGCCTACTGATGGAAATCTCGAAAAAAAACCGGTGACCGTAGAAGGACGCGGGCTGGTGGCTTCAAGTGTCCAAAAGCTTGCGCGCTGGCTGGCGATGCTGGGTCCACTTGTGAGGCCCTGGCGCGCCCTCAGCTTGGAGCGAAAATTCCTGCTCACTGCCACACTCGCCATCGTATTATCGATGATGACGTTGGGTTACTGGATCGAAAAGCGAATCCGCGTGGGCTGGATTCAGGGCATGGCGGAGACGGGCGCTCTCTATCTCGAAGGCTTTCTGGCGCATCATGTCCAGACGCTCGAAAATTCGCGGGTGCTGCCCGCCGCGAGCCAAATCGAAATCAAAAACTTGCTGTCCGATACCCGCCTCGGCAATCGAGTCGCAATTATAAAACTCTGGGACCTCGACGGAAATCTTATATATAGTACGAATAACTCAGATTCACATGAAAAACTTCACAGTGGTTACATTGAGCGTATCAAAAAAGGGCAAGTCGTTGTTGTTGAGGACACTGATGATCACGCTTCGGAAATCAAATCAAGCAATGTTTCTCCGAGGTTGATTGAAATTTATGAACCAATATACAAAAGGAATTTCAACACAATAATAGCTATCGGCGAATTTTACGAGTACGATAAATTTCTGATAAATGAGATTAAAAGCGTAAAGTACGGAACGTGGTTTCTTATATTTAACGTTTCAATAATAATTATCGTATTACTACATATTATTGTAAATAAAACTGGCAAAACTATCGGTGATCAACAGGAAATGCTGGAATCCAATTTTGCCCGCGCAGCCGAATTGGCAAAGCGGAACAACGCCTTGCGGCGCGCAGCAGACCGAGCCCGGCTCAATGCGACGGTCTTGAACGAGACCTATCTCGCCAGCGTTGGCGCGGATATCCATGACGGGCCCATCCAGGTGCTCAGCCTGATGATGCTCAAACTGCCGGATGCCAAGGCGAACGCGACTCAACCTGACGAACTGGGCATGGTGCGGAAGGATCTGGAGCCCCTGATCCAGCAAACGCTTGCAGATCTGCGCAATCTCTCAGCTGGGCTGGTGCTTCCCGAGGTCGAGAACCTGTCCCCGACGGAGACGATCGATCTGGCGATCACCCGGCACGAACACCAGACCGGAACCATGGTCCTGCGCGATCTCGAGGATTTGCCCGAGCGCGTCTCGCGCGCCATCCGGGTCTGCGCTTATCGCGTTGTTCAGGAGGCCCTCAACAATTCCTACAAACATGCAGGAGGCCAGGGCCAGCGGGTGTCGGCGCGTCTCAATGGCAAGATGCTGGAGATCGTGGTGACCGATACTGGCATGGCTCCGACGTCGCAGCGCCACTATCCGGCGCGTAGCGCGAAGCTCGGGCTGCAAGGCATGGACAGCCGCGTCAGGGCACTCCGCGGCAGCCTGACGATCGCGCGGCTGGTCGACGGCGGGACCGAAGTTCGAGCAACTCTGCCGGTGCGTTCCTGATACCGGCTTATATCGACTTCTGCGGCCGCGGCGAAACGCGCATGCCCTCGAAAGCTGCGGGATTGAGCCTCTGTGCTGCGATCACCACTTCCAACCTGTTGCGCGCCTTCAGCTTCTGCATGAGAAGCGTCATATAGCCCTTCACGGTCTTCTCGCTGAGGGACAATGCGCGGGCAATTTCTCGGTTCTGCTTGCCGCATAGAAGCAGCCTGATGATCTGATCCTCCCGAACGCTGAGCTTTGCGCTCTGCGCTGCCTGCCCGTCCAGCGCCTTACCCTGCAAGGCGCTGATCACTTTGGCGGCGAAGCAGGGAGTAATGTAAATCTCGCCTCGACACGTCGCCTCGATAGCCTTGATCAGTTCATCGGCGCTGCTGCCTTTCAAGACATAACCCTTGGCGCCCGCCTCGAGAGCTTGAATGGCATGGTCCGTGTTCGTCGAGGCCGTGAATACGACAATTTTCATGTCCGGTGCTGTTTTTGTAGCGTCCTTAATCGCCCGAAATGCGTCTCCCGGCATATTCAGGTCGACTACCATTGCGTCCGGTCGGTGTTTTTCTGTAATCGAATAGATATCGTCCGCATCTGAGCCGGCTGCGCTCAACGAAAAACCGACCTTGCGCTGCATAAGAGCCACAAGACCTTCCATTAAGAGTGGGTGGTCGTCGACAACCGCGATCGATATTTCCCCCATCTTCCCCTCGTTTTTTAAATTTCATTTATGATGCCGCATTTGTGAGCAACTGTAAACACCGTGGTAAATGACTGATCAATTATCCAATTCGGCGGCGATTGCACCACGAAGTACCTCTTTATTGCCATTCCCTACCTCAGAGTAATGATAATTCAACTTGTGAATCCTGAGGGCTGGCATAGGCTCTTGTTGTTGCGCTATCTTTCCGTTCCGCAACGCCGAGACCAGCGGATTCATGACGGCGAATATTGACCATCGGCCGAGAAAAATCGGTTGGCAGCGCGCCCCGCGCGAACCTTCGCTTGTCGAAGCCTTTGCCTCGGTGCCGTTGGCCGCCGGAGCGACATCGTGGCGTAGATTTCTCGCCTTTCTGGGACCCGGATACCTTGTTGCCGTGGGCTATATGGACCCTGGGAACTGGGCAACAGCCGTCGCTGGAGGATCCCGCTTCGGCTATGCGCTCCTCTTCGTCGCTTTGCTTTCGAATGTGATGGCGATCGTCCTGCAAGCGCTCTGCGCCAGGCTCGCGATTGCGACCGGCCGCGATCTTGCACAGGCCTGCCGGGACGCCTATCCGCCTTGGGTCAGCGTACCTCTTTGGGTGCTGGCGGAGCTCGCGATTTGCGCGACCGACCTCGCCGAGGTGCTTGGAACCGCGATCGCACTCAATCTGCTCTTCGGCCTACCGATCGAAATCGGCGTGGTACTGACCGCGCTCGACGTTTTCGTCGTGCTTTGGCTACAGAACAAGGGCATTCGCTGGATCGAGGCTTTCATCATCACGATGCTCGGCGTGATTGCCATTTCCTTCGCCATCCAACTGGCGATGGCGAATCCGGACTGGCGCGGAGTGCTGGGTGGCTTTGCCCCGAGCCGCCTGATCTTGACCGACCCCGATATGCTTTATCTGGCGCTCGGTATCATCGGCGCAACCGTCATGCCGCATAACCTTTATCTACATTCGGGCATCGTCCAGACCCGCGCCTATGGCCGTGAGGAGCGCGACCTCCGCGAGGCGCTTCGCTTCGCGACGATCGATTCCA
>NZ_NBDP01000027.1 GCF_004123845.1 Allobosea sp. Tri-44
CTGGCGGATCTGACGAAGAGGATCTCGAAGATCCGATCATCCCGCACCGTCATGACGAAGCCGAGCAGATGCAACGGAATCGCCACCAGCAGCATCAGCAGATTGTGCGAGACGAGGAAGCAGACGCTCGTCACCACACCGTTCAGCATGAAGTACATGTAGGGCACGCCCATCAATGTCGGCGCTCGCGTGAGTCCCTTGACCAGGGGCGTGATCAACGGATCCTCCAGCTCGGCTTCGGTCATTGGCCGACAGCCGACTGGAAGAACTGGACGATTTGGGCCGAGCCGAAGACCAGCACGATGCCGAAGATGACGCTGCCGGCGATGCCCCAGGTCAGCCGTGCCGTCCAGGCGAAGAAGCCGCAGGCGATGACCGCGAGCGTCGCGAGCGAGGTCGCGATCGGCCCCGTCATGGTCGAGACCAATTGTTGCAGGGTCGACTGGACCGGCTGCAATGTGCCGGCCTGGGCCAACGCCTCGCTGGCGCCGAGGCCGAGCAGACAACCAAGCACGTTGTCTCGGGGCGTTTCAGTTCTGTCCGGGGACCTTCGAGCGCTACTATAAGGGGGACGCGCAGAGTTTCCTCAACGACCCGCAGGCGCAGGTCGCCGCCTGGTCGAAATATGAGCGCGATTCCTGGTCGCAGGCGGAACGAAACGGCCTGACCTCGCTTGTTGGCCAGCAAGTCTGTCATGGTGGCCGCTGTGCCATGATCGACCAGTCCGCAATTCTATTCGCCTGCCAGTTCGGCTGTGGCAAAGGCGGGAAGCTCGCCAACTATGCTGCGAATGGCGACTGCAACGCTCGCAACGTCAAGGACGGCAACCTGGTCAGCGTCTGCTCCTATATGATCAAAGGCGCAGGCTACGATGCCTCGTGCTTCACCGGCCAGCAGTCGACCGCCTGTGTCCAGACCCCGACCAGCCCCGGCGACTATCCGACCTCGACGGGGATCGCGGCGAACCCGCCCTCCCCCGGCGACGCTTCGGTCATCGTTGGGCCGACGGATGTCTGAAACTGATCCAAGCGAAGTTTGAACAAATGAGGCCGGCGTCCCTTTGGGGAGCCGGCTTGAAAGTTTGAGAACCCGGCGACACGCCGGATATCTCAGAGGGGAACGGCTGGAACGGGGTCGACGCCGGGATGAAATGGCGGAGCCCGTTCAAAACAACCGTGCGTCCGATATCGACCTGGGCTGGTGATTTTGCAAGGCAACAGGACCCGCTACCGCTATGCACCCATCGCATGTCAAATCGGGCGCGCGCCTGCGCTTTTCACGATCGCGGGGCTGAATCGGTTCAGCCGAGTTTCACGTTCAGGTTCTGCTCGCGGCGAGCTGCCAGCTCGAGCTCGGATTGGCTGACGAGGACGCCTTTCTGGAACACCGCGCAGGACGTCACGCCAGAGCCGGCCTGCATCTGTCGTAACAGGCGCAATGCATCGCTGGCGCAGGTGGCACGATTGGACATCTTTGAGCCTCGCGCGACGGCTTTCACTTGATACACGATATCCTCGCGGTTGATTGCTGCCCGGCGATAGTGGCTGGCAGCCCGCATGAAAAGTATCGCGAACCACATCGGCGTGGAAAATGCTGCTTCCGTCAGCTTTATTGAGACGGACCGCGCAGGATAAATGGCTCAAAGGCGTCGAGCTCGCTTTCAACAGCTGGAGACAGATCGCCGCCACAGTAATGTGCGAAGACAAGCGCCCAGAACATGACCTCGTCCGGTCGCCCTCCAAATAGCGCCTTCTGCGAGACGCGTCCGATCAGCGTGATCGCCCGGATATGCTCATAGCGAGCGTGAAGTTCCTGAGCGACCACCTTCGCATCGGGAATCCGAATCATAGTGACACCATCGCGTAGATGCCGTGCGCTCACGCCGCGGTGGCGAGTGCGGCTTCGCGCAGCACAGATGCCTTGGGGCCCCTCGCCTCCTGGATCGTGTGCAGCGCCTCACGATCGAACGACATACGCAGGGCCACGGCCTCGTCTCGCCCAATTCTCTTCGGGAAGCCCAACGGCCGTACGAAGAAGCGCAACTGCATCGCGATGACCACGAGGCGCCAGTCGATCGCGACTGCGAGGGTGCCGACCCTGTGTGCCAGCGCCCATTCGACGACCCCCTGTGCCAGCTCAAGCAAGGGCCCGTCTCCCTTTGACCGCGTGTCGCGCCAACCGGGCGCTACGCAGAACCGTGTCCGCTCGAATGTCCGCTGGTCAGTCGATGACCGCTTCCAGCACATATCCGCAAGGTTATCAGTTAGGAGATGGGGCTGGGTTGTCGGCAGCAGCCGCTGGTATCCGACGATGTCTTCGTCGCGCAGGCAGATGCGATGAACGGTGTGATTGCAGCCGGCCTGGTTCGAATCCGACCAGTCCCTGTCATCGACGAAGATCTTGTGGCGAAACTGACAGGCACGCTCCATCGGAGCGGCGTGCGGGTGGATATCTGTGCCTGGTATGGCCAAAAGCATCTCGCGCCTCCTCGATTGATAAAGGGGCGTCGAACTGGTCATACGGGCAGCGTCACGGTTATGGCCGTAAATGACCTTTGACAACGAAAATCGGCAGCTAATTGCAGTCGGACATTGTAGCCGCGCGGACCTTGCACTTGCCATCCAACCTTAAGAACAGCCGGCTTGAGGAACCCTCCCCTTCCGGCGCCATCGGGTGGGCTTGTTCGATCAAGCAGTAGCCGAGTTGGCACTAAAGATCGCGGAACGTGATGTCCTTGCGTTCCTTCTTTCACCTGTGCGGTCAGGCTCGCAGCCGCGAGCTTCGCGATCGAGCTCGCAGGGCCACGCGTGATGGTAGCTTGCTGGTTGGCGCTTGGTCCCAGATCTCGAGAGCATCGAGCTTGGCTTGATGGGCGTCGACCTCCCGGCGGTCTGAACCCACGATCCCGCTTCGACCTCGCCTGTGGGACGCCGCCGCCGACATTTCCTCTCTGACGCTCGGTGATCGGGAAGTTCGAAACCTCATGAAACGGCTTCACGGTCTTGAGTTCGGGTGAACCTGTTGCAGACGCGACAGGCTCCCCGACCATAAGGTCAAGGAGTCGGCGCCGCATCGGCCGGCACCAATTCGCTCGCAGGGGTTTCGACGCCCCAAGGCAGCCGTACTACCTCGCTATGACATTAAGCACCGGAGGCTGGTCTACCGGGCTTGAAAGGTTTCTGGATCGGTGCTGCAGCCCGCACGACCGGAGCTGGAGCATCCACCTGCAGCGCGGAGAGTGCCTACTCCTGCTCAGTGCTGCGAAATCATTTGACTGCCTTGCCGCCGGATGTCCTGCGCTGCCGGCCAAGGCCCATCTTCGTTGCAAGGCTTGATCGTGTCTCGGCGTATGACGGGGCGATCATCGGGTAGTCGACTGGCAGACCCCACCGCGCTCGGTATTCCTCTGGCGACATGCCATGGGCGGAGCGCAGATGCCGCTTGAGCGACTTGAATTTCTTCCCGTTCTCGAGGCACACGATGTAGCCCGCTGTGATCGACTTTTTTATTGTCACCGCTGGCGTGGGCTTTTCCTCGACCACCGGTGCCGCCGATTCAGCTCCCAATCCAATGATGGCCGCGTGGGTGGTCGCGATGAGGTTGGGAAGGTCGGCGGTTGGGACAGTATTGTTCGAGACGTACGCCGAAACGATATCGGCGACGAGGCCGGCAAGGCCGTTGGTGTTGTCTGCCACTGCAATCTCCCACAATGTTGCTGTGGTGCCTATGAAACGAAAGCAATGAAGCCTGATTGGAGCAATCGATTAGGTCGACAGCACGAGAATTCTAGGCTTGAGACTACAGAAGTCTAGCACGCTGTCCACAAGATAAGGTTCTCCAGCAGCGTAGACGTGCTGTGTCGTGGCGAAGCTTCAAGGCTGGCGGTCGTCAACATTCTACCCTTGCATCGGTCGATCGAAATAGACAGTCCCGGGAGCTCCTCTAGTCGCGGATCTAAATGTCGAATTGCAAGCCTCATGGACTCACGTTGAAGGTTGCTGCGACGACAGCTCGGTGCGGAGGGCGCCATCTGCAGAAGCGCCCTCCCCTCGCCTGGCTGATTCTCAAAGGTTCAGGAGGAGATCCATCAAGTGGCAGTGTGGTGCGGTCCGGCAGCGACGGGGCAGCATGTGGGCTTTTCTGGCTGGATTCACGGAACTTGGTGACGTTAACGGTCGATTAATCTTAAAATCCTTGTCACAGGCTCCGACTCGCTGCAATCCTATGGCTACGAAATTCACCCGTAGTTGGAGCCTATCGCGTAGTTATGCTGAAAGCGCGTAACACCCCCTCCTCCGAAGAGCCGGCCCGCCTCGCGGTCGCAGATATCATCGCTGGCGATGGATCAGCGCTGTCGACCGAGCTGCACGCGATGCGTGAAGCGCTCTTCCCGCCCGTCTCGAAAAAGACGTTGCGATCATTTTCCTCTGTTGAGGCCGCAAAGCTCATTGGAATTGCGGACGCTTATCTTCGGCAAGTGTCTCTCCAAGGCAAAGGACCGCAGCCGGCAATCTCTGCCGGCGGTCGTCGATCGTATACTCTCGACCAGATCAACGAGCTTCGCGCGGTTCTGGAGGAAGGCTCCAAGAACAAACGCTATGTTCCTCACCGCCGAGGCAACGAGCACTGCCAAGTCTTGGCAGTTGTTAACTTCAAGGGGGGCTCCGGTAAGACGACAACCGCTTCGCACCTCGCGCAATATCTCGCACTGCACGGCTATCGCGTTCTGGCGATCGACCTCGATCCGCAGGCCTCGCTTACCGCCCTTCATGGCTATCAACCTGAGTACGACATTCAGGCCAACGAGACGATGTACGCGGCCGTTCGCTACGACGATGAGCGGCGGCCGCTGCGGGATATCATCCGCAAGACCTACTTCGCGGGGCTCGATCTCGTCCCGGGCAATCTGGAGCTCATGGAGTTCGAGCACGACACGCCGCGCGCGCTCGCCGAGCGGTCGACAGAACCATTCTTCGGACGAGTCGCCACGGCCTTGGGTTCGGTTGCCGATGACTACGACGTAATGGTTGTCGACTGCCCTCCCCAACTCGGCTACCTGACACTTGGCGCGCTTTGCGCCGCAACAGGTCTCCTCATCACGGTTCATCCGCAGATGTTGGACGTCATGTCGATGTGTCAGTTCCTGTTAATGGCCTCGGACATGCTCAAGGTCGTCCAGACCTCTGGCGGTACGCTCGATTACGATTTCATTCGTTACATCGTGACGCGGTTCGAGCCAGCTGACGCTCCGCAAACGCAGATGGTCGCTTTCATGAGGTCCCTGTTCAGAGACCGAGTGCTCAACAGCACGATGGTGAAATCGACGGCTGTCTCGGACGCTGGGTTGTCCAAGCAGACGCTGTATGAGGTCGGCAGGGAGAATTTCTCCAAACAAACCTACGATCGCGCGGTCGAGTCCCTTGACGCCGTGAACGGCGAGATTGAGCGCCTGATCGCTCAAGCGTGGGGGCGTGCTGCATGAGCGCGCGAGACCATCGTCGGTATCTTCCGGAGCGAGTTGCCACCTGGCAACTCGCCCGCTTGTCTTGCCTGGCGTTCGAGACCCGCCGTGCCGGCCGCAAAATCCCGAGTCCGCTTTCTCCGGCCCAAGGTTGGGACGGCGCGAGGTGGCGTCTCTTTATGGGCATCGCCAGCGGCGCGTCGCAACCGGAAGCACTCTCATCTTGTCTGCCCTTCGAGTTGCCAGGTGGCAACTCGAAGGCTGGAGCCGTTGCAACAGCGGTCAGCGGAGGGAGTGTGCGACTATGAGTCGAAAGGACACTCTTCGCGCGATGCTCACCCGCCGTACTGACGAGTTGCCAGGTGGCAACCCGTCAGTCGCGACGCCTCCAGCAACGCCTCCGCAGCATGTTCGAGCTGGCGCTGTGGGCGCGATGGGGCGCTCGCTTGAGCACATCGCGTCTGCTGCCGAGCGCGCAAAAGCGTTGATCGCATCAGGCGCATCCGTCATCGAAATCACGCCGGATAAGCTTACAAGTTCGTTTGCTCAGGATCGCCTCGACGACGAGGGTATCGAGCAGACGACGCTCTATACGGCGATCAAGGAATCTGGTCAGAAAAGTCCGATCCTTGTCCGGCCGGATCCCAGCAAGGCTGAGCACTTTCAGATCGCCTATGGTCACCGGCGGGCAAGGATTCTTCGCCTGCTGGACCGGCCAGTCCGTGCGGTCGTCCAGAACCTGTCTGACGAAGAGTTGGTCGTCATCCAAGGTCAGGAGAATTCGGCCCGGAAGGACCTGAGCTATATCGAGCGCGGCCTCTTTGCTCTGACTCTCGAGGAGAGGGGTTTTGAGCGCGCGGTTATTATGTCAGCGCTGAGCATGGAGAAGACCCAGCTTTCGAGGCTGCTGGGGCTCACGAAGTCCATATCCAAAGACCTCATCGTCGCGATAGGCCCCGCGCCGAAAGCCGGGAGGCCGAGATGGACGGCGTTTGTGGAGCGGCTTGAGGCGCTCGACGATAGGTCGCGGCTCGACGGACTGCTTTCCAGTTCAGAGTTCAAGGTCGCCGACAGCGATCAGCGCTTTCTCCTGGCATTCGGCGCATTGGCTCCAAGGCGGCCGACGAAGGAGAAAAAAGTCATTCTGAAAGCTGAGGCGGGTGAGCGAATCGCCACCATTGAGCGGACAAAAAAAACATTGTCCGTCGTGGTCGATACCTCGGCGTCATCGGCATTCGGGGAGTTCGTCGCGGCGCAACTCCCGGAACTTTATCGCCAATTTCAGTCGAAAGGAGTGGCCTGACGAAGCAGGTTACAACGTAAGAGGCCGCAAAAGAAAAAGGCCCCCAGAACGAGTTCCGGAAGCCCTTCTCCTGTGTAGCAGCTAGAGAATCACACTTCCGCGAATCGCTGTCAAGAGTCACGTCGAACGCAGTGTCGTTTTGGCGAGCCCAATTCTTTTGCCTAACCACAGGTAAAGGAACATGGTTTCGCACATCTCAACGACGCCCTTTGGGCGGCGGACGCTGACGCTTGCGCATGTGGCAAGCCAGGCGGACGCGAAGGGTAGACCGCCGGAGAAAGCGGTCCACAAATGGAACATCTTCCGGGCGATCTGCATGGCGAAGAACCGTCTGGGCGTGACCGAGCGCGCCCTGGCGGTTCTGGACGCGCTGCTGACGTTTCACCCGGAGACAGTCCTGACAGGGGAGGGGCTGGTGGTCTTTCCCTCCAACCAGCAGCTCTGCCTGCGGGCGCATGGCATGCCGCCGGCGACGTTGCGACGTCATCTCACGGTCCTGGTCGACTGCGGCTTGATCATCCGGCGCGATAGCCCGAACGGGAAGCGCTATGCCCGCAAGGGCAGGGGAGGGGAGATCGAGCTCGCTTTCGGCTTCGACCTGGCGCCATTGGTTGTCCGCGCCGAGGAATTCGAAGCGCTGGCGGAAGAGGTCCTGGCTGAAGACCGGGCTCTGAAGCTCGCCCGGGAACGGATCACAATCTGCCGGCGGGACATCTGCAAGATGATCGCGACGGGCATCGAAGAGGGCGTTCCGACGCGAAGGGATGGCCGGGGCCCGGCCGACTGGGCCGAACTGCATGAGCTCTATAGGGGCATTGTCGGCCGGCTTCCGCGGACTGCCACGCGGGCGCTGCTCGAAGAGATTGCGACCGAGCTGTCGCTGCTTGCCGACGGAATCCTCAACCTTCTGGAGATGCACATTAAAACTCAGAATCCGAGCGGCAATGAGTCTCATTCTGAGCGTCACAAACAGAATTCAAATCCAAACTCTCTTATTGAACTTGAACCATGCTCTCCAAAGAGCTGGGGGGCGATTGTCGCGCTCGATCCTGAACCGGGGCGGATGCCGGACAGGACGTACCCCTTGGGGATGGTCTTGGACGCCTGTCCCGACATTGCCGACTACAGTCGCGGTGGCATCGGCAACTGGCGCGACTTCCAGGCCGCGGTCGCTGTGGTCCGGCCGATGCTGGGGATCAGCCCGAGCGCCTGGTTCGATGCGCAAAACGTCATGGGCGAAAGTGAAGCGGCCGTCGTCGTGGCGGCGATCCTGCAAAAGGCAGAGGCGATCAGCAGTGCTGGCGGCTATCTGCGCGGTCTGACCCGCAAGGCCGCAGCCGGGGAATTCTCGCTCGGACCGATGCTGATGGCTCTGATCGGCAGCCGAAAGCGGGAGAAGCAACGTGCCTAGCCGCACCCACGATCCGCTCTGTCATCAGCCGCGTGAATCGGTGGCGCCGGATCGATTCAACCTTTGCGTTGGACCGGGCGGTCGACAGCGAGCGACATGTCCGCATGGACAGAGCGCTGACCTCGAATGGACCGCGGTTGCAGATGCTGGTGCTGGACCGGACCGATCCGCACCAGAACATGGCGCGCTTCTACGTGCTCTCCCTCGAACCGACGCTGTTCGGCGATGCGGCGCTCGTGCGCGAATGGGGACGCTGGGGCCGGCCTGGCCGGCGGCGGTTGGACCTGTTTGCGGATGTCGAGGCGGCCGCCGAGGCGCTCGAGGACTGGTTGCGGAAAAAGACCAGGCGCGGCTATCGCGTCGCCGACAATTCGGCTGGAGCCGAGGAACGCGACAAGCGCGACGAGTTGCTAGGTGGCAACTAGCCTCGCCGATGGTTGGCAGATTTCCGTTGTGTCGATGCACCTGCTGGGGAAGCCGCCGTGCACAAGGACGCGATGTCATGCCGATGCCTGAAACTGCGGAAGCCGGAGTGGCCCGGATCAATGGGATCCTCATTCGCAGCGCGATTGTCGTGGCAATCGCTGCAGCAATGGTCGCGCCGCTGTTGGATTGAGATCGGCTCGCCTTGGGTAGAGCCGGACGCGCGGTGATGGCTAGAGCGCCAATCGGGCAGCTTTGCTGCGCTGCCGGTCGGCCTCGTTGTAGTAGCTCGCCGCCTGCTGAACCGAGCGGTGCTGCGACTGTGCCATCGCGGCGGGCAAGGGCACGCCGTTATGGGCAGCTTCGGTCAGATAGCCGGAGCGCAGGCCGTGGGCGGAAAACGCGAGTGGATCGAGCCCGGCCTGGGCGCAGCGGCGTTTCAGGATCAGATTGACGGCTTGTGGAGTGAGGGCGCGATCGGAGAGCCCATCCCAGCGATCGATCGCCCGGAACACTGCGCCTTTGCTGATGTTGGCACGTTCGAGCCAGTCGCGCAGGGCTTCGACCGGCCGGCCGACAATCAGGACGCGGGCATCCTCGTCGGCAGCCGCGGTCTTGGTCTTGCCGAGCGTAATCGCCAGGCAGGGCAGGCGCGGCGAATCCGGATCGTCGGGATCGCGCGGCACCGGCGCTTCCTCGCTGAGCTGCTCGACCCGCAAACGGGCGATCTCGCTGCGGCGGCGGCCGCCCGAGCCGAACGCGACCAGCAACAGCGCCTGGTCGCGGCTGTCGCATAGTCGGTCACTGCCGCAAGTGGCGAGCAAGTGGTCGAGGATCGTGCGGGTGACGGCCCGTTTGCTCTTGCGCCGGCGCGGTCGGGCGCTGGCCCGCACCGCCAGTCGCACTGCCGTTCGTAACGATGGCGCGGCGAATGGGCCCAAGAGCCCCTTCCAGCGGTGCAACGTCGCCCAATGCGCGAGACGGCGTTTCACCGTCGCGGGCGCATGCGGACCGTCAACGCGCAAATGACCGCCGAGGCGCAAGGCGCTTGCGATAGCGTCGGGCATGCCGTGGCCGGGATTCGCCTCGCGTTGGGCTGGGTCCCAGAGATGCTGAGCCAAAAATTTCAGCGCCAGCGCTTCCGGAGCCGGCCAAGGCAGGGGCGACCCGGTCGCGGCGATCGCCCAGGCCTCGAGATAGGCCAGGTCCGAGGCCAAGGCGCGCAACGAGTTTTCGCCCATGCCCTCCTTGGCGAGGTGGCGCAGGGTCGCGACGTCGTCGTCGGTCAGGATTTTGGCGAGCTGGTCGCGCCGCTCCGTCGGCAAAATGCCGGCGAGCGCGTCGAGCTGCAGGGCGCGGCGGGTTTCGGCGCCGCCGATCGCTGTGATGTCATTCATGGCATGCCCTGCGCTGGCCGAGGGTCCGCTTTTGAGAACCTTCGACTGAGGACCAGCATCATTCCGCTGTCGGCCGCTTTGGTGTACAACTCCTCCATGACCCGCGAGCAAGCTATCGCCGAGATCGCTGTCAGCGCCGCCGCCTTGCGCGCTCGCGGAGTCGAGGCCGCATATCTGTTTGGCTCGACCGCCCGCGGTGAAGCACGGCCCGACAGCGACCTCGACGTCTTCGTTGACATCGCGCCAGACGCAAAATTCTCGCTACTTGATCTGGCCGGCGTGCACCGCCTGTTGAACGAGTCGATCGGGCGCAAGGTCGATGTGACCACGCGAGAAAGCCTGCATCCTAAGCTGCGCGGCGAGATCGAGCGGGACGCCGTGCGCGTGTTCTGATGGCGCGCCGCATCGACGTCGTTCTCGAGGACATCCTCGCCGCGATCGACATTGTCGACGGGGCTGTCGACGGGCGAACGCAGGCGAGTTTCCAGGCTGACGTGTTTCTCCAGCTCGGGGTGGAGCGGGCTCTTGAGATCATCTCGGAGGCGGTTCGGCATCTGCCCGAAGAGCTTCTGGCGACGCAGCCAGATATCCGCTGGCCGGACGTGCGTGCGCTCGGCAACCTGATCCGCCACGAATATTGGCGTGTCGATCCCAAAATCGTCTGGCGGATCGTCGCCGACGATCTCCCGCCGCTGCGCGCCGCGATCGCGGATCTGCTCCGGCGACAGACGGCCTGAGCCATCCGGCGCTCGGGTTAACGGCCTTTCGCCGACGAACCGATCGCATCGCTTCACCGCTGATCCCTGCGCTTCCTATTCGCCATTCTCGTCGTCCGGAGGCCCGGCTGACGTCGTCGTCGGTGTTTTGGAGCGCCAGAATCGCTGATATTCGGATGCCTGTCGATCATTATCGATAAGAGGTAATTATCGATAGTGATGGACAGACGCTATCGAGTGTCGGTGTGAAACAAACGAATGGCTATTTGGAT
>NZ_NBDP01000012.1 GCF_004123845.1 Allobosea sp. Tri-44
TAGTGCCAGCGCTTGCGCCGGGAGCGGAACACCCTGCGCCGCCCGTTTGTCTGCGCTGACCGAACGCAGTTCGGGCACTTGGAGTGCGACTTCATCCCGTTCCGTGAAAAGTTCGGCATGGCGAATGTGACAGCGCTGGTCGGTCGGGTCAGCCGCTTCGCCGTTCTGCTACGCAACAATGATCGGCAATCGCGGCCGATCATGGAGCGGCTCGTCGGCGTACTGCAGGCCCTGCCCCATCGCGCGCGCCGCTCGATCACCTTCGACCGCGGCACGGAGTTCACCGACTGGCCCTATCTCCAGGCCGGGATCGGATCGCAGACCTGGTTCTGCGATCCGCAGTCGCCCTGGCAGAAGGGCACCGTCGAGAACATGAACGCTCGGGCCAGGAAATGGCTCTCGCGCGACGTCGATCCCCTCTCCATCACCGACCAGGAGCTGAAGGAGATTTGCGAGCACCTGAATACCACGCCGCGAAAATGCCTTGGCTACAGAACGCCGGCCGAAGTCTTCCGGCAGAAGCTCCTCGCCCAGATGCGGGCCGTCGGATAGGATCACCCCACTCGCAAGTCGCGCTTCAGCGAGAACTCACAAGGTCGAAGCGCGACTGGCTGTAGCCGCCGGCGACGCCGACCTTCAGCGACGAGCCCGGCGCGTCATAGAGCATCAGGTCGGCGCCGAGCAGGGCGCCGCCGCTGCGGCGGCTCATGCTCGCGGCATTGCCGTCGGCATCGCTGTTGCCGGCGCTGCCAAAGGCCTCGCCCCAGAAGACATAGCGCGGCTGCGGCAGAGGAGCGGCCATCGTGACCGCGCCCCTGCGGCCCGGCAGGTCGGCGCTGAAGGCGGCCGCGACCGGCTCGCGCTGCCGCCGTTGACGACGATACCCGCTCCGGTGAATTCGAGCGTCCGGTTGTTGCTGAAGCTGTAGTTCGCGGCATTGGCGTTGAACGTCCACCCGCCGATGGTCACATTGTTCGCGAACGAAGGCTCGTAATCGTCGACGTGCCGAAGAAGGCGGTGTCGGTCGGCCGCACTCCGGTGTCCCAGTTCAGGCCGGCATTGAAATTGGTCGAGACCGGCGCCGTGTGCCAGGTCGCGTCCTGCGCGTAAGCGGGCGCGACGAGCGCCATGCCGGCGAGCAGCGCCAGCCGCAGGGCCAAGCCGCCCATCCGCCGTCGAAAATCGGCATAGCCACGTCTTGTTCCCGGCCGCTGCGGAGGGCTTACGCCAGGGCACCGGCAAGGCAATGAACAGCCGTTCACACCAATTCAGAAAGGCGACCTGCAGCAATCGTGCAACAGATCGTCTGGTGGCGGGGAGAACCTATGTGACGTCCGGAATGTGCGGAAGCAGACGCTCAGCCCAGCCGCAAGACCCTTAGCCTCGCCCGCCTTCGACCGTAGCCCCTTGAACGAGGAGTGACGCAGCTTGTCGTCCTGCGTCCCGCTCGTTCCAAAGGATCGTGTATCAGCGCTCTAGCAAAGCCCACACCGGAGCGTGGTCACTCGCCCCGTCCCGGCCGCGCTCATCACGATGAACTCCGGCTTCAACCAGGCATCCGGCAAGATCAGCGGATAAGAGGATGTGATCGAGCCGCAACCCGTGGTCTCGATCGAAACGGCCACGCCAATAGGTCCAGAACGAATAGATGCGCTGATCCGGAAACAGATGCCGGATTGCATCGGTCCAACCCTGATCCAACAATCGGCGGAAACTTCGGCGAGGTGCCGGCTGGATCAGTGCATCGTCATCCCAGGACCGGGTCGGGTAGATATCGATCGCGGTCGGAGCAACGTTGTAGTCGCCGGCCAGAATGACCGGCACGCCGGCCGCCTTCAGCTCCGCGGCGTGGGCGATGAGGCGCTTCATCCAGGCGAGCTTGTAGTCGAACTTCGGCCCCGGCTGGGGATTGCCATTGGGTGCGTAGATCGAAGCGACGACGATGCCCGCGATGGCCGCCTCGATGTATCGGGCCTGATCATCGTCTTCGCCGCCGGGAAGGCGACGGCGCGTAACCACCGGCTCAGCGCCGCGCGCCAACAGCGCGACGCCGTTCCAGGTCTTTTGCCCCTGCCAGACGGCGCCATAGCCGGCGGCCTGCAGGGCTCCGACAGGAAAATCGGCGTCCTTCGCCTTCAGTTCTTGCAGTGCGACGATGTCGGGCTGAGTGGCCTCAAGCCAGGCGAGCAGATTTGGCAGCCGCTTGTTGATATTATTGACATTGAACGTCGCGACCCGCAGCCGCTTTGGCCTTGCCACATATGCCGCCTTCTTCGCCGGCTTGCGCTTGTCAGCCTTTAGCGCACCCTGCCCAACGCTGGCCCGCAGCGCCTCCATCAAATCGACCACCTTCGGCGCCTTGGCCGTCTTCGCGACCTTGACCGGCTTGCCGGCGAGCTTGGCCTTGACCAATTCGGCGACGGCCGCCTCGTAGCGGTCATTGAATTTCGACGGGTCGAACTCCCCCTTCTTGGTCTCGATGATGTGCTTGGCGAGCTCGAGCATCTCCTTTCAGGTCTTCAGCTTGGGAATGCCATCGAACGCCTCTGTCACGGAGCGGACCTCATAATCGAAGTTCAGGGTAGGGGCGACGAGCCCAAGGCCATGGGCGCGGACCATCAGCGCACGATAGCGCCGAAACAGCACGGCATGCGCCAGGGCGCCGACCTTGCTGGCGCGCAAGGCGTCGCGGATCACCGCAAAAGCGTCGTCGGCAATCTTGCCGGATGGCGCGAGGTAGTAGGGCTTGTCGAAGAAGACAGTGTCGATCTCGCTGCACGGGACGAAGGCGGAGACTGCCAGCAGCTTCTTGCTCTCGGGCACGGCATTGGCGATCTCGTCCGCCTCGACTTCGACATAGCGGTTCTCACCGATTTCGAAGCCTTTGATCTGATCCTCGCGCTCGACCGGCTCTTCCGTAACCGGGTCGATGAACTCGCGTCTGACGCGGTGGCCGGTATCGCAATTTCTCGTATGGAATGAGATGCGCTCTGAGGCTCTGGCGACTGTGTCGAGCGCCACCGGGCAGCTGATCTCGCCGAACTTCAGATAGCCCTTCCAGTTCGCCCGCGCCGCGACCATGGCACGCCACTCCCAACGCAACTCACCAGCGATTCAATGCGGTGCAGGCCGGCAGGTTCCGACGCTCGGGAACTGAATCAACGCCGGGGCAGTGAATCGGCAGTTTCGTTGCCGGAGTTGCGTCGTTATGCCCGCCCGCACCTATTGGAAGGGCTACCTCAAGATCTCGCTAGTCACCTGTCCGGTCGCCATGAGCCCGGCCACTTCCGAAAGCGAGAAGGTGCGCTTCCACACCCTGAACCGGGAGACCGGCAACCGCGAAAGCGCCTCCCAGTTCATTGCGATTCTAAAAAGGGAGATGAGGTCACTAGCTCGTGATCCGACGCGGACGCTCAATATCATGCGTCAGCGCGTCGAGATTTCGACACATGCAGCTCGGATGTGCCACCTGCTAGGAAACCGCGAGTTGGTCACAGATGGTCGGACTTGCGTCCCAAACGGACGCTCGGCATTCTCGGGTACTCAACAACGGGAGAGAAGCATGGCTACCGGAACCGTGAAGTGGTTCAACTCGACAAAGGGCTTCGGCTTCATCCAGCCAGACGGCGGCGGTCAGGATGTATTTGTCCATATTAGCGCCGTGGAACGTGCCGGTCTCCGGGAGTTGCGCGATGGACAGAAGATCTCGTACGAGGTCGTCGCCGATAAGCGCTCCGGCAAGTCATCTGCAGAGAACTTGAAAGCCGAATAGCATCTGGTACCCGGTCGGCCTCGCCGGACGCGCGAGGCCGCTACACTGGTCGCTCCGCATGGCCGATAAGCAAATTATCGAGATTCCTATCGTAAAAGTTGTGGCGATCGAGGTCAGCTCTGACCCGACGCAGGATTCTCTGATCACGTTTGCGACTGAGGCGGAGGCGGATATCGCTCTTCGATTGCCGCCGACTGTAATCGCAGAGCTTGAGGCGCTGCTCGCCCGCGCCAGTCAAGAGCAGGCGAAACGTCTGCCAAAGCAATGATCCAGCTGGATACGATTCCACCCCCAAGATAACCGCAGCGAACATCGCGCTGAAGTATTGGTAAAGATCGCGCTGGCATATCGGCCTTGTTGCCCTCCCATGGCGTGGACATTCAACAGCAGCCTTTCCGTTATTGGGTTGCGTCAGTTCCCCATCGGGATGCACGCGATTAGCATCGTTGGGCCGATATTGTAGCGCGCCTGCTGATTGCACGCTGGCTCGGCTGGGGTCGCCAGACGTTGGCCGAACGCGTAGATCTGGGGCCAAGCGTAAGCTTGGCTGAACCTGCCGCACATTTGGCCCTCCGATCTATCAATCGGCAAACTATGTGGCGTTATCGCGCTCGACCAGTTAGTAGTCGCCAGCGCCGAGCGCCGGATCCGAGCTCCGTGAACGATCTTGGCTACGGCCGTCGCCTAGCACGAATGGAACCCTGAAAATCGGCATGCGTTGACGTCGTCACAGAGGACATCTCGGTGGCCGGAAAACTCCAAGCATATCGCGCCAAACGCGATTTTCAGAAAACCAAGGAACCGAGTGACAACGCGCCCGTGGCGTCCTCGGATCGTTTGCGGTTCGTCATTCAAAAGCACGACGCCACGAGGCTCCACTACGACCTGCGTCTCGAACTCGATGGGGTCTTCAAATCCTGGGCGGTGACGAAGGGGCCATCGCTTGATCCCCATGACAAGCGCCTGGCCGTCGAGGTGGAAGATCATCCGTTGGCTTACGGCGACTTCGAAGGGACGATCCCTAAGGGGGAATATGGAGGCGGCACGGTCCAGCTCTGGGATCGCGGGTTTTGGGAGCCAGAAGGCAAGCTCAGCGCCGAGCGCCAACTGCAAAAAGGCGATCTGAAGTTTACCCTGAAGGGCAAACGGCTTCACGGCAGCTTCGTCCTCGTCCGCATGCGCAGCGATAGGGACGGTGGCAAGCGGACCAACTGGCTGCTCATCAAGCATCGCGATGAGCATGCGGTCGATGGTGACGGCGAAGCGGTTTTGAAAGCTGAGACCTCGGTGGCATCGGGCCGGAAGATGCCTGCGATAGCGGCGGGCAAAGGGCGCTCTCCGGAACCATTCCTGCTTGCCGAGAACGTCCTGGCTCCGGATGCGGAGTGGGACAGCCGAAGGGGTCTTGCGGCGAAGCAGAGAACTAGTGCGAAGAGACCCGCTTCAAAAGACCAAGCGCGGACCGCCAAGATGCCGCCCTTCATCGCACCCCAGCTATGCCGCAGCGTCGAGCGGCCGTCCAATGGCAATGGGTGGGTTCACGAAATCAAGTTCGACGGATACCGCGTTCAGATGCGGATCGAAGGCAGCAAAGTCACCCTGAAGACGCGCAAGGGGCTCGACTGGACCTCGAAATTTCGCGGGATTGCGAAGGCCGCAGCTGGCTTGCCCGATGCCATCATCGACGGCGAGATCGTCGCACTCGACGGCCACGGCTCGCCTGATTTTGCGGCACTCCAGGCCGCCATCTCCGAAGGTAAGACGCAGGATCTCGTCTATTTTGCATTCGACATGCTCTTCGACAGGAACAAGGATATGCGCGCAGAGCCGCTTCTCGAGCGGAAGGAGCAGCTAAAGACTTATCTCGATGAGCATGCCGACGGTGTTGTTGTTCGCTATGTCGAGCATTTTGAAACCGGCGGCGACGCCGTGCTAAAGTCGGCCTGCAAATTGTCCTTAGAGGGCATCGTCTCGAAGGCCGTCAAAGCGCCTTATGTTTCCGGACGCAGTGACACATGGACGAAGGCTAAATGTCGTGCCGGGCATGAGGTCGTCATCGGCGGCTGGTCCACGACGGCAGGCAAGTTCAGATCGCTCCTGGTCGGCGTCAATCGAGGCTCGCACTTCGTCTACATCGGCCGGGTCGGCACAGGCTACAGCGCCGCCAAGGTCAATGCGTTATTGCCGCGGCTGAAGGCAGTGGCCGCGAACACCTCGCCTTTCACCGGAGCTGGCGCTCCCAAGCGCGAGCCTGGTGTCACTTGGCTAAAGCCCGAGCTCGTCGCTGAGATCGAGTTCGCCGGCTGGACCGGCGATGGCATGGTTCGGCAGGCGGCCTTCAAGGGCCTGCGTGAAGACAAGCCCGCCGACGAGGTCGAGACTGAACTACCAGCCGATCCCGACGAGATCGAAACTCCAGAACCGCGCCCAGCTCGCACTCGCGGACGCGGAGGTAGGGTCGATGTAATCGGCGTCAGCATCAGCCATCCGGACAAGCCGTTGTGGCCACATGCCGAGGATGGTCGTCCCGTCACCAAACAGGATCTGGCCGAGTATTTTGCAGCTGTAGGCGACTGGATGCTGCCGCATATCAAGGGGCGCCCCTGCTCGCTGGTGCGTGCACCGGATGGCATCGACGGTGAGATGTTCTTCCAGCGCCATGCCGGCATGGGCACGTCGAACCTGTTCGAGCTCGTCCGCGTTTTCGGCGACAAGAAGCCCTATCTTCAAATCGATCGAATCGAAGCATTGGCCGCGGCAGCTCAGATCGGAGGCATCGAGCTGCACCCCTGGAACTGCGTGCCCGGCGATCCTGAGGTTCCAGGGCGCCTCGTCTTCGATCTAGATCCGGGACCAGGCGTCAGCTTCGGCGACGTCATCGATGCCGCGAAGCAGATGCGCGAGAGGCTCGCTGCGCCCGGTCTCGAAAGCTTCTGCAAGACCACTGGCGGAAAGGGCCTGCACGTGGTTGCGCCGCTCGCGCCCGCAAAACGCAGCAAGGTCGGCTGGCCGGCCGCAAAGGATTTCGCCCGAGGGGTCTGTGCCGAATTGGCGAGCGAGGAGCCGTCGCGCTACGTCGTCAACATGGCCAAGCGCCTGCGAAACGGCCGGATTTTCCTCGACTATCTTCGCAATGATCGCATGGCGACGGCGGTCGCCCCGCTCTCGCCTCGGGCCAGGCCCGGCGCCCACGCCTCGATGCCGCTGACATGGTCGCAAGTCAAATCCGGTCTCGACCCAAGCCGTTACACGGTGCGGACCCTGCCTGGCCTGCTCAAGAAAACCAAGGCTTGGGACGGTTATGACGACGCAGCGGGATCGATCGCGGACGCTATCAAGAAACTCGGGAAACGCGCCGAGGCGGCCTGATCGCTTTGGAAACCTCGCGGAACGATCGGCTATGGCGCTGCGTTCACCGGGAGAATCGGGAGACATCTGACCATGGCGCCACGGACATTCTGGAAGGGCTACCTGAAGCTGTCGCTGGTGACATGCCCCGTGGCGATGATGCCGGCTCGGTCAGAAAGCGACAAGGTTCGCTTCCACACGATCAACCGCAAGACGGGTAACCGCATCCAGAGCCGGTTCGTCGATGCGGTCACCGGTAAGCCAGTCGCCGATGATGACGAGGTCAAAGGCTATCCCAAGGGCGACGACGAATACGTTATGCTCGAAGATGATGAGCTCGACTCTGTCGCTTTGGAGAGCACGCGCACGATCGATATCGAGATCTTCGCGGCAAGATCGTCGGTCGGCTGGATTTGGTACGATACGCCGCATTATCTCGTCCCCGATGCCAAGGTTGGCGAGGAGGCCTTCTCGGTCATCCGCGAAGCGATGAAGCGAACCAAGACTGTGGGGATTTCGCGCGTCGTCCTCTACCGCCGTGAGCGCGCAGTATTGCTCGACGCTCGCGATAACGGCATCGTTCTTTGGACGCTGCGCTATGGGGATGAGGTCCGGCCCGAAAAGGATTATTTTGGCGGAATCGGTAAGGCGGAGCCTGAGGCCGATCTGCGCCCCCTAATGGATAAGCTGATCAAGACCCGCACCAAAGACTGGTCTCCCGATCTGGCGACGGACCCCGTGCAGGATGAATTGCTCGGGATCATTAAAGCCAAGCAGAAGGGGCGCAAACCTGCAAAGGCGGCGCCGCGTCAAGCCTCTGAGGGCAACGTCATCAGCATCATGGACGCGCTCAAGAAGAGCCTTGAGCCGAAGCGGAAGTGATCAGCTCGCCTTCTTGCGGGGCGCCTCACTGTTGGCGGCCGGCTTCGACTTTGTCGCGGACTTGCCACCGCTCGCATTTGCACTTTGGCGCAGCGCTTCCATGAGATTCACAACCTTGGTTGGCTCTGGCCGCTTCTGAGGCTTGATCTTTCGGCCTTCGATCTTCGCCTGGACAAGCTCGGCTAATGCCGATTCGTACCGGTCGTCGTAGGATTTGGGATCGAACGCGCCGGCCTTTGTCTTAATAATGTGCTCGGCGAGTTCGAGCATTTCGTCATCGATCTTGATGGCGGGCACGTCGCTAAATGCGTTCTCGGCCGAACGCACCTCGTAATCGAAGTTCAGCGTCGTCGCGATCAACCCATTGCCGTGCGGGCGAATTAGGATAGAGCGCATTCGCCGGAAGATCACAGTCCGAGCGAGGGCGGCTGACTTTTGGCCCTTCATACCCTCGCGGATTAGCGCGAACGCTTCGGACGCAACAGGCGTACTCGGTGCCACATAGTAAGGCTTGTCGAAAAAGATATCGTCGATCTCACCGCAAGGCAGGAATGTCTCGACGGTTAGGGTTTTATCGCTTTAAGGGATCGCGGCGGCGATCTCTTCAGGCTCGAGGATGACATAGTCACCATCCCCCTTGTCATAGCCCTTGACCTGATCTTCCGCCTCGACCGGCTTGCCTGAGACCTCATCGATGAACTGGCGGTGGACGCGGTTGCCCGTCTTGCGGTTGAGCGTGTGAAACGAAATGCGTTCCGCTGTCGACGCCGCCGTGTACAGCGATACCGGGCAGGTCACCTCGGCGATCTTGAGGATGCCTTTCCAAACAGCGCGCGGTGCCATCGATGTTCCCCAAAGTGCGTTGGTGATTCCACGATACGGAGGAACTTGGTGGCGATGCTGATGGTTCCAGTTCCAGACCCTAACGCGCAGACTGGACAGGCCGATGTCGAACGAAGACGCCGTCATCGCTAAGGCTTTAAACGCCGGGCTACGCCGGCTTCTCGTGGCGGCGTTCATCCATGAGCAAGAAACTGCGGCCGATAATTCTGAGCATTCCACGCCATA
>NZ_NBDP01000031.1 GCF_004123845.1 Allobosea sp. Tri-44
CCCCGTTCGGGTCGGCGTTGGCCTCGCTCGGAGCGCTACCCCCCCCTGCCGGCTTTTTGCCCGAAACGGTCTTTTGCGCAGGGCCGTTCGATGAGCGGCACGTCGCGCTGAGCAGCGGAGCGGTTAGCGGCGAGGCGCTTGCGCCGTGCCCAGGCGATATCGAGCCCGGCGAGGTCCTGCACCGCGAAAGGGCCCATCGCCATGCCAAAGGCTTCCATTGCCGCATCGACTTCCTGCGGCAGCGCCCCCTCCTCCAGCATGAACTCGCATTGCGCGCGGAACTTCGCCAGGATGCGGTTGCCGATGAAGCCGTCGCAGACGCCGGATACGACCGCGATCTTGCGCAGCTTGCGGCCGACTGCGAAGGCGCTCGCCAGCGCCTGGGGCGAGGTGCGCCAGCCGCGCACGATCTCGAGCAGCTTCATGACGTGGGCAGGCGAGAAGAAGTGCAGGCCGAGGAAGCGCTCCGGTGCAGGCAGGATATCGGCCATCGCCTCGATGTCGAGATAGGATGTGTTGGTCGCGATCAGTGTCTCGGCCGGAAGCACAGCTCCCAGGCGCGTCAGCAGGTCGAGCTTGACCTGCATTTCCTCGAACACCGCCTCGACAACCAGATCGCAGGACGATAGCGCCGCAAGGTCGAGAGCGGTCTCGAGCCGCGACAGGCGCTCGTCGCGGACAGCCTCGGAGATGCGGCCCGAGCGCAGGGAGCGCTGATAAAGTCCGCCGATCCGCTCGCATCCAGCAGTCAGAGCGGCCTCGCTCGCCTCAAGAAGCATCACCTGGTAGCCGGCATCGAGGAAGGCAACGACGATGCCCGATCCCATCGTTCCACCGCCGATAACGCCGACCCGGCCGATCTCGCGCGGAGAGACGCCGGCAAGCTCCGGCAATTTCGATGCTTCGCGCTCGGCCAGGAAGAGATGGCGCAGCGCCTGCGACTGGTCCGAGGCCATCAACTCCAAGAAGGCCCGGCGCTCGATCGGCTGTCCTTCTTCGAATGGCAGCGCCATGCTCGCCTCGACCAGCTCGATCGCCTTGAGCGGGGCTATACGGCCCTTGGCTTCGCGCCGAACCTTGTCCGTGGCGGTTTGCCATTCGGAGGCCGGCGGCAACTGCACCTGCCGGAGTGAGACGCGCGGGACCGTGCCGCCGATATGTTCGCGGGCGAAGGCGATCGCTTCATCCCGCAGATCGCCGGCGGCGATGCGTTCGACAAGGCCCAGGCGCAGCGCCTCGTCGGCGCCGACCATCCGGCCGGTCGTGATCATGTCGAGCGCCGCGACGGCGCCGACGAGACGCGGCAGACGCTGTGTGCCGCCCGCGCCGGGAACGAGCCCGAGCTTGACCTCGGGCAGACCGACCGAGCAGCCTTGGGCAATGATGCGGGCATGGGCGGCGAGACCGATCTCGCAACCGCCCCCCAGCGCTGTGCCGTGCCAGGCCGCCACCACAGGCTTGTCGCTCGCTTCGATCTCGGCGAGTACGTCAGGCAGATGGGGCTCGCGTGGCGGCTGCCCGAATTCGGTGATGTCCCCGCCCGCGGTGAAAGTCCGGCCAACGCCGGCGATGACGACGGCCTTGATTCCGGGCTCGGCGCGCGCCTGGCGGATTGTATCGAACAGGCCCTGGCGCACAGCCCGGGAGGTTGCGTTCACGGGAGGATTGTCGATCTCGATCACGCCGACATCGCCGGCGCGCAAAAGCCTGACCGGACTCATGGTATCCTCCTAGTGCGATGGGAGCAGCGGAAGCCGGCCGGGCAGCCGGTCGCTTTCCAGGATCGTCTTCCGAAGCGCGGCGACGTCCGTCGGGCCTGCGACCGAGCCGGCGAGTTCCTCGAATTTCGCGATCAGCTCGGCGTCGCTCAAAGGCGCCTCGGGATCGCCCTTGCGGACGGCCTGGTGGTGTTGGAACCGGGACCCGTCCGCGAGCGTGACCGTCAGCCGCGCCTGCCGCCGGCGCGGATAGGCGGCCGCGAGCTCCGCATCCTCGGCCACGCTGATCTTCGGCATCAGCGCCCGGATGCGCGGGTCGACCAGCGCCTCCGGCCGGAAGGCGTCCAGCCTGACCCCGCCGAAGACGAGCTGCGCGGCCAGGCAGTACTGGATGCTGAAGCGAGCGTCCTGTGCCGATAGGGCTTGCGGCCGGTCGCACATCGAGCGCGTCGCGCCATAGCCGTCGACATGGATCGAGACGATCTGCTCGAGTCCGAACGGCGTTGCCTCGCGCATGGCCTTGAGGCCGTCGAGCGCCGGAAAGATATGGCCGCAGCAACCATGCGCCTTCACCGTCATCCGGGTGATCGGCGTCCACTCGCCCAGGCCGCCGAGGGCGGCGCTCCACTCGCCCGGCGAAGCGCTCGTCGCCGCGGCGAACCCCTTGGCGGCGTGAAGGCTCTCCGACGAACCCGTGACGCCGGCGGCGGCAGCATAGGCGGCGAGCAGCCCGGCATCGGCGGCATGGCCCGGATGCAGCGCCTTCGCCATTCCCTCCCCTTGCAGGTTCTGCTGATGGCCGCCTGCGAAGCTCGAAGCCAGCGCGATGGCATGGCCGATGCCGGCAGCGCTGCAACCGAGCAGGGCCGCGCCGGCGACCGCCGCCCCGATCGTCCCGACAGTCGCGGTCGTATGCCAGAAGGCGTAATGGCTCGGCTGGATCGCGAGCGAGATGCGGCAGCCGACCTCATACCCGGCCACAATAGCGCGGTGCAGCGCCTGCGCGGACAGCTTGCGATGCTGCGCCAAAGCGAGCGCCGCTGCCACGGTCGCGCTACCCGGATGATAGCCGCCATCGCGGAAAATGTCGTCGAACTCGACGATATGGCTGGCGACCGCGTTCAGAAGCGCTGCATGGCGCGGCGAGGAGGCGCTACCGTCGACATAGCAGATCGCGCCGCCGGCCGGACGCTCCTCGGCGAGAGCACGGGCGAGCAATGTCGCCGGCGGCAGCGGGCAGCCAGGTAGCATGGTCGCGAACCAGTCGAGCACGACCCGGCGCGCCGCCCACTCGACCGGCTCAGGTAACGTCTCGTGCTGCCAACGCGCCGCTGCTTGGGCGAGTTCGATCAGTGGATTGCTCATCCGGCCTCTCCCGGCTCGCCATCAGCGCCGGCCTGCGTCGCCTGCTCCTGACGCTGGCTGATCTCGCGGCGCAACTCACGCCTGATCTGCGCCGCACTGAACCGCCGACGCTCCAAGGCCGTAGCCGGCTGGCGTGGAGGCACCTGGACGGGGCGCCCCTCGTCATCAACTGCGACCATGGTGAAATAGCAGGAATTGGTGTGCCGGCGCGTACCGAGCCGGATGTTCTCAGCCTCGACCCGAATGCCGATATCCATCGAGCTGCGTCCGGTCAAATTGACCGCAGCGCGGAATGTCACCAGCTCGCCGACATTGATCGGCTCCTTGAAGACGACCTGATCGACCGAAAGCGTGACGGCATAGGCGCCCGAATAGCGCGATGCACAGGAGAAGGCGACCCGGTCGAGCAGGTTCAGCAAGGCGCCGCCATGCACCTTGCCGCTGAAATTCGCCATGTCCGGCGTCATCAGCACCGTCATTTCCAGTTGGTGGCGTTCCAGAGTTGCCTCCCTCAGCGGGGCGATTGTGTGCGCAATCAGCCGATCGCGCCCTCGAGCCTCAGCCTTGCCACCTCTGCGGCGTCATAGCCGAGCTCGGCCAGCAGCATCTCGTTATGCTCGCCGACTGCCGGGGGCGGCGCCGTAACGCGCGCCGGGCTGTCCGACATCCTGAACGGGGCAACCGCCACGCCGAGCGCTTCGAAGGCCCCCGCGGCGGCGGGCCGCTGGATGACATCGCGCGCGGCGATCTGCGGATCGGCCAAGGCCTCCTCCATCCGCCGGATGCGTGCGGCCGGGATGCGGTGCCGGCGGAAAAACGCCTCCCATTCGGCGGCCGAACGCGTCGCAATGATCTGCGTCAGCGCGGCGCTTTCGCGCGCATGATCGTCAAGACGCTGATTGTTGTCGGATTTGACCAGGTCCTCGCGGCCGAGCGCGGTCCAAAGGCGGCGCTGCTGCGCCAGGTTGGACGCCGATATCATCAGGTCGGTATCGGCTGCCGCGTAGCAACCGATCGTCGCGAACGGGAAATGATTTCCCTTCGCCTCCGGATGTGCGCCGTTCCAGCTGTGCCCCGCGACATGCGAGGTCAACAGCATCAGCGAGACGTCCAGCATCGACAGATCGATGAATTGTCCTCGCCCTGTCTTTTCGCGCTGATAGAGCGCCGTCGAGAGCGCGAAGGCCGCGGCGAGGCCGGTGGCATAGTCGACGACCTGCGCGCCGCTCTTCAGCGGGCGCCCGTCGCCATGACCGGTCATCGCCATGATGCCGGAATAGGCTTGCAGGACATTGTCGTAGCCGGTCTCCTCGCGCTTGGGACCGTGCGCCCCGAAGGCGGAGATGCCGCAATAGATCAGCCGCGGATTGAGCACAGACAGCGCATCGTAACCGAGGCCCAGCGCATCGAGCGCGCCCGGCCGGTAGTTCTGGACCAGCACGTCGGCCGTCTTCGCCAGCCGCTTGAACGCTTCACGGCCGCCTTCCGTCTTGAGATCGAGGGACAGCGCGCGCTTGTTGGAGGCCTGCGCCATGAAGGCCGTGCCCATCTGGGCATCGTTGAGCTTGCGATCGGAGCCCTGCATCCTGGCCTGGTCGGGCGAATGCGGCGACTCGACCTTGATGACATCGGCGCCCAGCACGGCGAGCTGATAGCTTGCGAAAGGCCCCGCTAGCACATGTGTCGCGTCGATGACGCGCACGCCCTGAAACACCTGGATCATCGGTCCTCCCGGACATCGTTCTTGTTGCTTGAGCCGGCCGACGCCGCAGCGTTTGCGCGTGGATCAGGCTCGGATCAATGCCGGAATCCTAGGCGAGCTGCGCTGTCCAATAAGCATCTTTATTCCATTATGTGGAATTCAGGGTCGCAATAACTGCCTCACCGTCCTTTGAGATAGCGGTACGTCGCCTTCACATTGGTGGTCAGCCATTCACGGTGGCGCGGAAGCTGCGCATATTCGGGCAGGACAACGTGATGCATAGCGGCTTCTTCCGAGAACCCTTGCCGCACAGCTTGGTCGACCCGCTCGCGTAGCAAGGAAAGCATATCGCGGAACCGCGAGACTTCCGCCAAATCGGTCGGAGGGCCGTGACCGGGGATCACCGTCTCGAGGTCGAGCGCAAGCACGGTCGAGAGCCGTTCGATCCAGCCATCAAGATCGCAGTCACCCAGCCAAGGGAAGCGTCCGTAGAACATCAGATCGCTGAGAAAAATCACCTTCCGCCGGACGAGGTGCACGACGATGTCGCCCTCGCTATGTGCCGGCCCCCAATAGTGGAGCCTCACGATATCGTCCGGCAGCAAGATCTCGAACTGGTCGGCGAAGGTTTCGGTCGGCGGCGCAATGGCGAGGTTCTCATAGTCGGGCGTTCCGATGCGCTGCCTGAACCAGTTGAGATTCGGGTCTCCCGGTGGAACGAGATCCAGCAGGTTACGGCCCCAGAGCAGCTTGGCCGTCGCTTCGAAACCGGAGAGCCGCCACGCGCCGTCGACAAGCGGGCCGAGATCCTCGTGCAACGCCGCGAGCGCCTTCGCATGGGCAAGGATCGGCGCATCCGCGAACACACCATTGCCGGCGATATGATCGAGATGGCCATGGGTATTGACCAGCCGCATCACCGGAAGGCCTGTCCGCTCGGTCAGGCCCGCACGAAACTGGCGCGCGAGACCCGGCAATTGTTGCGAGTCGATCACGAGCAACCCGTGCGGCGTAACGATCGCGCCGGCATTGGAATCCCCGCCCGCGCCGATCCAGGCGAAGGCATTGTCGGCGACTTGTCTTAATTCGGCTGAAGCCATCTTCGACCTCAAAGCGGCTTGATCTTCGCCGCCTCGATCACGCTGCGCCAATGCGCGGCTTCCGTGGCCATGCGGTTGGCGAACGCTTCGGACGTGCTGCCGACCGGCTCGAAGCCGACCGCCGCCAACTTCTCCTGCAGGTCAGCCGCCGCCAGATGCGTCGCGATCTCCTTCTGCAGGAGGTCGGCGATGGCTTTGGGCGTTCGCGCCGGCAGAAGCACCCCGACCCAGAGGTCGCCGACGATCGCCGGCTGTCCGGCCTCCGCCGTGGTCTGCACCTGCGGCATCAAGCGGGCTCGGCTGGCGCTGGTTACGGCGAGCGCCCGAATCTTGCCGTCGGCGATCTGCGGCGCGGCAGGCGAAAGTGCGGTCACGCCGATCGGAGTGTGACCGGTCAGCACGGATGTCACGGCGGGGCCAGCGCCATTGAACGGCACCGGCGCCAGATCGATGCCGGTCGTCAGTCGCAGTTGCTCGCCCAGCAGGTGGCCGGGTGTGCCGACGCCACCATGAGCGAAGCTGTACTTGCCGGGATTGGCCTTCACCAGGGCGATCAGGTCTGCGAGCGAGGTCGCCGGCACGGTCGGGTGGACGATGATCGCGTGCGTCGCGGAGACGGCCAGCGTGACCGGCTCGAAATCCTTGATCGGGTCATAGGGCAGCGAGGCGAAGAGGGCCGGATTGATGACATGGGAACTGAAGGCGAGAAGGATGGTCTGGCCGTCAGGATCGGCCTTCGCCGCACGCCCCGTCCCGATATTGCCGGTCGCACCGGCGATGTTCTCGACGTAGAATTGCTGGCCCATGCTGCGGGAAAGCCGATCCGATAGCAGCCTGCCAAACGTGTCGACAGAGCCGCCCGGCGCAAAGGGCACGATCATCCGTACAGGGCGGCTTGGATAGTTCTGCCCATAAGAGGATGTCGGCAGTGCGGTGAAGGCCAGTGACGCCAAGAGATGGCGGCGATTGATCATGACGTTTCCTCCTGATGCTTCTTGGTCGCGTCTTTGCGGCAGCGCGACTCGACATTGGCAACAGGGTAAAGCGTCCGAACGATGCTGCGGCAGCGTGCATATTCCATCATGTGGAATGATTGACCTGAGCGACCGTTACCCTTTCTGGTTTCGTCAACGTCGCTCCGGGCCAGGCACCGCTCTCGCAGAGTTCAGTCAACAGCCGGCGCAGCTCGAGGGCGACGTGCCGTTTCAGCGGCTCGCCGAGGGCCGCTTTCGTCGCGACCAGCGACAGATCAGCGAAGACGGGCGGGCTGTCGATGACGCGCCGGCTCAGCTCGCCGCGGCTGGCCTCGTCCTCGACCGAGGCGTGCGACAGAATGGTATAGCCTTGCCCGTCCCGCACCAGGACTTTGGTCAGCGCAACGCTATCCACCTCGGCCCGGATGACGAGCCGGACCTCGTGGCGGGCCGCGGCCTCTTCCAGAACGCGTCGATTGTTGTGAGGCAGGCTCGGCATGATCAGCGGAGGGCCGGCGATCTCGCGCAGCCGGATCGGTTCGTGCTCTCCGGCCAAGGAGTCTGCGGGCGGACCGACCAGCACCGCCCGCTCGCGCAGGGGCGGCACGATTTCCAGTCCGTCGACCGGGGTCGCATTATAGGTGACGCCAAGATCGATGCGGCCTGCGATCAGCCATTCCTGGATGAGGGAGCTCACGCCGTCCCGCAGGCTGAGCATCACTTCGGGATAAGACTGGCGGATGCGAGCGGCCAATGGCGGGCCGATGCGCAGGGCCGCCGCCGGTGGCATGCCGAGCGCGACTTTTCCCTGCAACAAATAGGGCTGGCGGGGCTTCGCGCCTGATTTGCCCGATCAGATGCTCGATCTCTTCGGCCTTCTGCAGGACGTCCGGGTCTGGGGGGCGGTGACATGTGTAGGTCGAGCCTATCCGCGAGATTTCGAACGATCGCGCTGTTTTGCTTGATCGGCTTGAGCGGGTGCACGTCGATCGACTACTCACGTCTCAAAGCCGGTCCTTTTTCCGGGTTGTTGTTTGTCATTTGGGTCGGCTAAGGCGGGGGACGAGAGGACGGTTTTTTTCTTTTTTGGCCGGTCCCTCGCAACCGACTGTTTGT
>NZ_NBDP01000055.1 GCF_004123845.1 Allobosea sp. Tri-44
CGGGCGTGCCGAAGCGGACATATTCGCGCATCCGGAAGAGCTGCATCCGGGCCGGGTCCTTCGAGGGCTCGTGCCGGAAGCAATAGGATTGCAGGTCGAACAGCGCGCCATCCGGCTTGAGCGGCCCCACGATGCCCATGGCGCTGGCATAGCCCATCTCTGCGCCGACGAACGCGGCTTGGTAGATGTACTGGACGATCATCGTCGTCGAGAAGCCAGGGCCGCCGCCGGTCATCACGTAGATCAGGTCGAAGACCTGGAAGGAGTGGATCACGCCCAGGATCAGCAGGAGGAAGGTCGCCGGCCGCAGCAGCGGCCAGGTGACGAAGCGGAACTGTTGCCAGCGGCTGGCGCCGTCCATCTGCGCGGCATCGTAATAGGTCGGCGAGATCGACTGCAGCGCCGCGAGATACACCACCATGCAGAAGCCGATGCGGACCCAGAGCGAGGTGACGATCAGCGAGAACAGCGCCCAGCGCGGCGAGGACAGCCAGGCGACGGGCCCGATGCCGATCTGTTGCAGCAGCGTATTGATGACGCCGTAATTGTCGTTGAAGAGCCAGGCCGCGATCACCGCCGTCGCCACGTTGGAGATCACGACCGGCAGGAAGAAGACGCTGCGCAGAATGGTGCGACCGAGAAGGTCGCGGTTGAGGGCGACCGCCAGCAGCAGGCCGATGGCGAGGCTCATCGGAACCGTTGCGATTGAGTAGACCGCCGTATTGCTCAGCGACTGCCAGAACAGCGCGTCAGTGGCGAGCCGGGCGTAGTTCTCCAGCCCGATATAGCGCGGCGTGTCGATCAGGCTCCATTCCCGCAGGCTGATGTAGAACGCATAGAGCAGCGGGAAGAAGACGAAGACCGAGAACAGCGCCATGTTCGGAGCGATGAACATGTAGGGCGTCAGCTGGTTGCGCTTGGCTTGCAGCCAATAGCGCCGGGCATCGGCCGCCGAGGGCCGGCCAGCGGCGGGCCCTCTCAGGTTTTCTGCGATCGCCATCATCGCCATGCCGTCAAACCAGCAGCGTGGAACGCACGTGCTTTTCTATGTTCGCGACGGTCGCTGTGGGCGATTGGCCGGAGGTG
The DNA here is from genome assembly GCF_004123845.1 of Allobosea sp. Tri-44. Taxonomy (GTDB): domain Bacteria; phylum Pseudomonadota; class Alphaproteobacteria; order Rhizobiales; family Beijerinckiaceae; genus Allobosea. The sequence goes on from NZ_NBDP01000055.1 coordinate 1,087, forward strand.
AAGGCGAGCTCGAGCTCGTCGGCCAGCTTGGCGTTGAAGCGGTCCCATGTCGGCATGACGATGGTGCTGACGAGATGCTCCGGGACGGTCGCCGACTGCTCGAGGAAGACTTTCATCTCCTCGTTGCGGATGTCGTAGACGAGGCCCTTGTCCTTCAGCGATTTGCGCACCGGCAGGAACTGCGCCTTGGTGACGAAGCTGCGCATCGACTCCTCTTCGACCATGAACTTGACGAAGTCGGCCGCCACGTCGGGGCTCTTGCTGTCACGCGAGACCGCCAGGGCGTTGCCGCCGAGATCGGCCGCCATCGCCACGTCGCGCGGCAGATAGGTGACTCCCCATTTGAACTTGGCCTGGTCCTGGATGAAGGGGATTTGCCAGTCACCATGCAGCAGCATGGCGATCTTGCCGGTGGCGAACAGGTTCTGCACCGGCTCGGAGCTCTTCAGCGAGGTGTTGGGCGGAACGAGCCCATCCTTGAACCAGCTCTGGGTCCAGGCGACGGTCTCCGCCCCCTCCTTCGTATTGATCTGCGGACCCTTGAGCTCGCTGTCGAGGAGCTGGCCGCCATGCTGGTAGAGGTACATCAGCCAGCGATAGGCGTTGGAGTTCTGCCAGTTCATCGCGAAGGCATAGTTCAGGCCGGCCTTCTCCTTCACCAGCTTGGCGGCGCTGATGAACTCCTGCCAGCTCCAGCTCTTGTCGAGGCTCCTGGGTGCCTCGATGCCGAGCTTCTCGAAGATCTCGGCGTTGAAAAACAGCGCGAAGGTGTCGGTGTGATGCGGGAGGGCGTGGGGCTTGCCCCTGAAGGTCGAGGCGCGCCAGACCGAGGGCAGGAAGTCCTGGCCGAACCCCGCGTCGAGATATTGCGACAGGTCGATCGCCGCGCCGCTCTGCCCGTAGCGCCCGATCCGCTGGTACTGGGCGCGGAAGATGTCCGGGGCCTGCTTGCCGGCGAAGCGGGTGTCGAGCTGCTGGTAATACTGGCCGCTCGGAACGACCTCTAGCTTGATGGCGACGCTGGGATTGCGGGCCTTGTATTGCTCGATCAGGGCGTTGAAGGCGGCGATCTCGGCGGGCGAACCCCAGGAGGTCATGCTCAGCGACGCGGCCTTCTGGGCGCTTGCTGCGCCCCAGTACATGCCGGCCCCGGCGCCGATACCGGCGCACAGCCCGGTTTTGAGGAAACTGCGCTTGGTGATGGTCGTCATGGTTTCGATCTCCCTTTGGTCTTTTTTATCGTTGGAACGCGGTAGGCTTTCTCAGGCTCCTTCCCGGTCGATAGCGGCGCGAGCGCCGCCGCAGGATTCGCGTACCAGCAGACGCACCGGCAGCACCTGCTCGCGGGGCGGTGGCTCGGCCTCGCCTTCCAGCCGGCCGATCACCGCCTCGACGGCGAGCCGGCCGATATCAGCGCGGGAATAGTCGACCGTGGTCAGTTCCGGCGTGACGAAGCCACCGAGCGCGATGCCGTCGAAGCCGATGACCGCCATTGCCTCCGGCACGCGCACGCCGTGCTTGCGCAGCGCATGCAGCGCACCGATCGCCATCTGGTCGCTGTAGACGAAGACGGCGCTCGGGCGCTCATCCTGCGCCAGCAGCTCTTCCATTGCCGAGAAGCCGCCGGCGAGGCTTGGCTCCGCCATCGCGACCAGATGCGGGTCGGCGGCAATACCGGCTTCCTGCAGCGCCCGCGCATAACCATCCGAGCGCTCGCGGCGCTTCAACAGGCGCTGCGAGGCGCTGCCGATATGGGCGATGCGGCGATGGCCGAGATCGATCAGGTGACGCGTCGCGACGTAGCCGCCCCTCTCCAGGTCGACGCGTACCGCCTGGATCGCCGGATCGGGGCTGTGATGCTGCATGACCACGATCGGCATGCCGTTGTCGGCGAGCTTCTTCAGGTCGGCGGCGAGATCCGCCGGGGGAGCCGCGACGATCACGCCGTCGGCGACGCCGCCAGAGAGCAGCGCATAGGCCCGCCGCTGCACCTCGTCGAACTTCGCCGACATGATGTTCAGCGAGTAGCCGCGCTCAAGGGCGGCGGCATGGGCGGCGCCGATGATCTCGGCATTGTAGAAGCTGTCCAGCGTATAGAGCAGCAGCGCGATGACGTTGGTGCGCCAGCGCCGCAGGGAGCGCGCGGCGTGGCTCGGCTGATAGCTCAACCGGGCCGCCGCGTCGGCGACGCGCGCCCGCGTCTCGGCCGAGATGCCGAGCTCGCCGCCGCGATCATTGAGAACGAGGGAGACGGTGGTCCGCGAGACGCCGGCGAGCTTGGCAACCTCCGCGCTGGTGGCGCGGCTATTGGTTCGCTTGAGTGGAAGCGCGCGCTTCGCCAAGGCCGATCCTTCCTTATATTATTATCTAATACGATTTAGATAGAGGCTAGATGCGAAATCGCCTGTCTGTCAAGGCTCATGGGATGAGCGCTTCCGCCACTGCGGAGAGTCCAGAGCGCAGACGCTGGAGCTTGTCAGTGTGCGCGATCAAATCGCTGGAAGGTCAGTCCTGCCCGATGCCTGCATCTTCGGCCGCTCCAGTCTCGCCTTGGGCTGCCGTCAGCTTCTTGCGTTCCAGCCGAGACGGCACATTCCGCGCGCGACATCGACACGCTTCCAAACCTGGAACCCGACGTGTTCAATGTCGGAGATACGCATAAGCTCGGCTGCTGTCGTTGAATCGACCCGCCTAGAAGCGGACCCTCCAGATGTCAGCTAGGGGCCATTTGCGGAAGCGCCTCCTGTTCGCTCCGTCTCACATGGGCAAGTCGTGCACGGTAATGGCGGGGCACATCCCGCGAGCAATGTCGATCAGGTGGCGGTGATGAGTAGCCACGATCACCTGCCCAGTCTTAGCCATCTCAGCGAGCAGACGGCACGCCTCCTCTGAGCGGAAATCGTCGAAGGTCTCGAGGATGTCATCGGCGATGAACGGCAGCGAGGGACGGGTCTTGGCGAACTCGTGATAGCCCGCGATGCGCAGGGCGAGATAGAGCTGGGCCCGGGTGCCGGTCGACATATCCGTGGCGAGTTTCGATCGGCCTGCAACCGGGACGCCCACCAGGAGTTCCTTGTCGTCACTGGGCTGGGTGGCGAGGCGCAAATACGAGCCCCTGGTGATCGTCCGAAAGGCTTCCGAGGCGCGCTGCAGCATGGATGTGCGGTGCGTGTCCCGATAGATCTGAAGCGCCTGGTGAGCGGCCGTGATGCCCAATTTCAGGCGAGCGAAGCGGATGGCCTTCTCTTCGAGCTCGACCAGCACTGTGCGGCGCTCCTCGTCGAGGCGTGCGACCGCATCATCGCCACCGATCGCCGCGAGCGCGCGATCTGCCTGGGTCCGCCGAGCATGAAGATCGTGAGCTTCGCGATCCTGGCCTTCAATCCGCGCTGCGAGCGTGGCCGCCTCGGCTTCAAGCTGCGATTGATCGAGCTCGGTGAGGATCGCTTCAGCGTCTTCCATCGTCTCGGATCGGCATGCAGCAGTAACACGCTGGTCCAGTTGCCTTAGCTGGCGCTCGAGGTCCGAGCGGCGATTAGCCTGCTCGATCTTGCCACTGACTTCGACCAGCGAATCGGCTCCAAAGAATGAGGTGAAGGTGGACGCTTCAGCCTCATGAAGCGCGATCGCCTCCATGGCTTGCCGATGCGCTGTCTCGGCCTGTTCGAGGTCGGCCCGCTTGCCGCGACGCTTTTCGTCGTTCAAGCGCGCGAGCTCGAGATGCCGGCGCAGGCTTGCGGCGAGTTTGAGAGGATCTTCATCTGTCGCGAGGCCGAGCGTGCTGGCGATGGATTGTACCGCATGGACGAACTGTTCCTGATCCCGCCTCATTGCCTCGATGCGGTGGCTGAGGCTTTCGCGCTCGACCTCCAACGGGGAGATCTCTGCAATGAGGGAAAGGACTTGGCTGATCTCGGCGGGTACGGGTCGGGAGGAGACCTCACCCAGCCAGCAGGATCCAACGGCAGCATCCCAATCCCGCTGCCATTCGTCATCGATGGACTGCGCGTCGGCGAAGTCGCGCTTGCGCGCGACGAACTCGGCCGTAAGGCTGTCCACGGATTTGCCTGCATTGGCGAACTCTGTCAGGCGCTTCTTTTGCTGATCGACAACCGTCTGCAGGCTGAGGAGAAGGGTGTCGAAGGCTGTGTCGACCGCCATGATCCCAGCTGTCTTCAGGGCCGATGCGAGCCGCTCGATCTGGGCTTTAGCGTCGTCCTGGACGGATTGGAGTTCATTTGAGGCCCCCTTGAGGCCGGCGGCGAGTTCGAGCGCCGAGACGCGGCGTAGCAGCCAACGGTCGAGTTCGGCTAGGTGCATGTCTGGCGGCAATCCGATGACGGTCAGAGCACCTCCGATCTCGCCCTGCAGCACGCTCTTCAAATCGAGCGCCTCGCTGTGGAGCTCGTCGGCCCGCTTCAGGTTTGCGGAGGTGGTCGCACTCGCCTGGACAGCTTGGCGGAGGTCGGCAGCCTGGCTTGTCTGGCTGAGCTGGGCATCGATGATCCCGTCGTCGTGCCGCAGCGAGCTTTCGAAGGCTTCGGCCGTGATCTGATCCATGGCTTGGCGATGGCTGCGCCAGGCGTCATCACGACTGGCCCGGGAGGCATGGGCGGCCGCATCATCGACAAGTCCGGTCGCGGTCTTGATCGAGTCGATTTTCGCGGCGAGCTCGACGGCGGCATTGGTCAGGCCCTCGATTTCAGAGCGGCGCGTAACCAGGGCCTGCCGGATGGTTTCAGCCCGACCGCGCCAGTCTTCGATCTGCTCTGACGTGGGCAACCCAGTCAGCCAGCGTCGAGCGATTGAGCACGACGTCCTGGCGCGCATAGATCTGAGCCTGACGATACTGCGGCAGATGATCGGCGTATTTTGAGACCAGCACCTGGGCGACGTCGCCTCGGTCGGGATCCCGCCCTCGATCAACCGCGCCGGGGCCGGACACGACGTCCTCGCAGGACCGGCAGGCATATTTCGGGCGGTGCAGACGAGCACACGGAATTGGGCCGGGTACGATGTCGTTGCGCTCGGCTACATCCTCGCCGATGCGATGGAGCTTGCCGGAACAGCAAGAACAAGTGTCGCTCCGCCATCCGGAGCAACGAGACCGCACGATCCGGGAGATGTTCGAAGCCGAGCAGTCGAGCCTTGTGCCTTACCCCCGGCGGTTCGATGGCTAGACACCGCGCCGATGGCGGCTATCGATGCCGATGCACGGCCGCATGCTGTGGTGATGGCGAGGCCACTATCGCTCTGACGGCAGGCCATTGCGTCTACGCCGCCATCATCCCTCCCCTAGCGGCCATCCTCACAATGTTTCGCCAATAGCTCGTTTCGGAGGGTCGATGCAGCGCGGTCTTTTAAAGCAGCCTGAAAATGCCCGTAGCGCTGGCACAGAACCTGTCGGCGACAAACAACTCCACTTCGCCGAAGTTCAGGCTGCGCGACTGCCTGAGAATTCTGGGCCGAGCCACGATCAGCTCGCCGACCTCGATGCGGTCGAGGAAGGTCATGTCGAGCTTGATCGTGACCTGTGGCCGATTGCCGGTGAGATCACGCGACGCCGTTCCGAGCGCACGGTCGGCCAGCGCGCAGATCACACCACCCTGCACGATGCCGGACCGATTGCGATGCTTCTCGGCAGTGGCGAGTGCGAGTTCGAGGGCTCCGCCCTGCCCTCGCTGCCAGAACGGGCCGATCAGGCCGATAAAGCCGTCATCCTCGATCCGCGACCAACCCGCCGCCGCCAGGTCCTCGCCTTTCCCTGTCATGCGGAGTTTCAGCCGGCGAGAACCGCGACGCCGTCAGCGGCGACCGTGCCCTGGCCTTCCGGCAGGACAAAGAGCGGGTTGATCTCGGCTTCCGACAACCGGTCACCGAGCTGGGCGACCATGGTGGAGAAGTCGACGATGGCCGAGATCAGGGCGTCGACGTCCAGCTTCAGCCGTCCGCGATAGCCGTCGAGCAGGGGCCAGCCCTTGAGCTCCTGCGCCATGCTGAGCGCCTCTTCACGGCTCAGCATGGTGCCGGGCGCGAGCAACCGGATCGTCGTGTCCTTCATCAGCTCCGCCGTCACACCGCCGAGGCCGAGGAGCAGGACGCTGCCGAGCGCATCGCGATGGCAGCCGAGGATCAGTTCGAGCCCGCCGGGAGGCACCATCTCCTGGACGATGTAGCCCTCGGGCGCAACATCGGCGCGTCGCTCCACCTCCTCCCTCATCCGCTCCAGGCGAGGACCGACCGTCTCGGCATCGAGCGACACCGCAACACCGCCGACGTCGCTCTTGTGCGTAATCGTCGAGGACAGGATCTTGAGCACGACCGAGCCGCCGAAGCTGCCGGCGGCGGCGCTGGCTTCGGCGGCATTCCCAACCTCGACCTCGCGCACGCAGCGCAAGCCGAAGCGCGCGAAAAGCTCCTTCGACCGCTTCTCGTCGAGCGATCCGCGCCAGTCGGCAGGGACCTCCACCACCTGACGTCCAGTTACCGGTCCGGCCTTCGCCCCCGCCTGCCCGCCAGCCCCGACCGCCGACCGTGCCGCCCCCCCCGCTCCCGGCGTATTCACCCCCCCGACGCCCCGCCCGGCCCCCCGCGCCCCCGCCCCCCGCCCGGCCGGCAGGGCACGTGGGGCGGCGGGCAGTCGGCGAAGGTCGTGGTCGGCGTCAGCACGAGCCCGGTCGCGGCCTTGAGCGGCGCCGTATCCTTCCAGATCAGGTGCACCTCTGCACCCCGTGCCGAGGCGAAAACCTCATAAGG
>NZ_NBDP01000007.1 GCF_004123845.1 Allobosea sp. Tri-44
GGGTCGATGGATCGGCAGGCGAAGACCCTGGCTCACCCACGGGCTTGCTGTCCCTGAGGGTCGTCGGTCTTCCGCCTGCCACCGCACCCGCCAGTGTAGCAGATGAGGCAAAATCAGAGTTACAAGGGACCGCCGCTGATCATTGGAACGCAACGGCACCGCTGCGCCTTCTGCGAATAGGGCAGGCCCTCATCCCTGCCCTTCTCCCACACGGGAGAAGGGTTCCCCGCGCCTGCTGCTTGGGCTTCCACGCACTCGACAAGCGTTAGCGGTTCGAGTTTGCCACTCTCAATCCATCCGTGCCGCCGTGCGCATCACCGCCAGCGCCAGCGTCTGCGCCGCCGGGACGATGCTCTCGACCTCCAGGAACTCGTCCGGCGTATGCGCCATGCCGCCGACCGGGCCAACGCTGCACAGGGTCGGGCAGCCCTGCGCCGCCGTGAAGCCGGAATCGGCGCAGCCGCCGGTGTATTCGGCCGTCACCGCGATGCCCAAGCCGGCCGCTGCTTCGCGATAAGTATCGTAGAGCAGGAGCGAATCCGGCGTCTGCTCCAGCGGATAGAACTCGCCCTTGATGATCAGCTTGGCCGACGCGCCCTCGACCACCGGCGTCTCGACGATCTCGCGGATCGCCTCGACCAGCTCCTGGCGTTGCGTCGGCGTCTTGTAGCGCAGGTCGATCTCGCACCAGGCCGACGGCGCCACCGTGTTGACGGTCTGGCCGCCGCCGATCAGCCCGACATTGACGGTGACGCCGGCTGCGAGGTCGGTCAGCCCCTGCAAACGCGGGATCTTGTGGCCGAGATCGACGATGGCCGAGACGCCCTTCTCGTAATTCGCGCCGGAATGGGCGGCCTTGCCGAGGAACTCGGCCCGCATGAAGACGCCGCCCTTGCGGCCTGACGTGATCGACTGCTTGTGATCCCTACCATAGTCCGTACCCGTCGGCAGGCGGCTCGGCTCGGCGTTGAAGACGCAGCGGGACTCACGCGCCGCGGCCTCGATCACCGGACGCGAGGATGGCGAGGCAATCTCCTCGTCGCTGGTCGTCAGCATCATCAGGGGCGCCTTCAGGCCGCCATTGGCGGCGAAGGCGGCGGCGACGAAGGCTTCGATGACGAGCCCGGCCTTCATGTCGGCGACCCCAGGCCCATAGGCGCGCCCGTCGCGGATGGTGAACGGCCTGCGCGTCGGCTCGCCCTCCGGGAAGACGGTGTCGCGATGGCCGAGCAGCAGGACCGGCCGCTGGTCATTCGCCGTCGGGTTGGGCAGGCGCGCCTTGATCGCGTCGCCAAAGCGGGCATCGGGCACGATCTCGACGGAAAGCCCGTTCGCTTCGTGGAATCGGGCCAACACCTGCCCGGCCCGATCGACGCCCGCCTTGTCGTAGGAGCCTGAATCGGTGTCGACCATCTCGCGCAGCAGATCGATCATCGCCTGCTTGCGCTCGCCGAGCCAGGCGAGGATGCGGGCTTCTTCCTGTGTCGTATCGGTCATGATCGGGCTTCCGGCTGGTAGGACTGCCGCAAGCTTAGCCAAGCCCTTCCGGCGCCGATAGGACAAGCGCGCAAGCCCGGCAGACCTCCGGCGCGGCCATGCGTGCGAGGCCGGTTAAGCGAAAATTCAGCGTGAGAAGACAAACTATCCAAGGGGGATAGGCCTGCCAGCGGCCATCCCCGGATCGCGCGCTCACAGGCTACCGCCCGCATGCACACGGACTCCGCCGAAATCTATCTGACGCAGCTGCGGCTGCGCGTCGGCGGAGCCTTGATTCTGCTGCTCTGGCTTTTCGCACCGGCGACGATGCTGGCCTCGTTCGCAACCGGCGGCGTCGAGCCGCTGCCGCCCTTGCTGCTCACGATCGGGCTGGCAGCGCTCGCAACCCTGGCATGGCGGCGCGACCCGACCGGCGTGTCGACGCAGATCATCCTGTCACTGGGCGCCGCCGGCAGCGCCCTCGCCTTCACCTTTGCGCTCAAAGGCCCGGGTTGGCACGAGGCCAGCGATGCGGTGCTGCTGATCATGCTGACGCTCTCTGCCGGCTGGTGCGCCTGGCAGCCGCTCGTCGCCACCACGATCCTGGCGCTCGGCCATGCCCCCCTGCTCCGGATGCTCCTGTCCGGCGCCAACCTCTCCCTGCGCGACGAGGCACTGTTCCTCGCCTGCATCGTCGTCCAATTGGGCTTGCTGCTCTGGATCACGCGGCAACAGGCCAGGACGCTCGCCGCGGCAGGCGACATGGCGGCACAGGCGCGCGACGACGCCACTGCCCAGGCCGAGGAACTGCATCAGGCGCAATTGCGCGACATGGAGCGCGAGGCGGCCCGCCGCAAGGCGACGCAAGACATCGTCGCCGGCTTCAACACGCAGTTCCTCGCCACGCTCGACACGGTGCTGGAGAACATCCGCGACCTGAAGGAGCGCGCCGCCTCCCTGAACGAGATCGCCAACATCGCCAATGGCGAGGTCACCGCCGTGGCCTCGACCTCGGAGGAATCCTCGCGCAACGTCTCCGACGTCGCCACCGCGACGGAGCAGCTCTCGACCGCGATCACGGCGATCGACCGCCAGCTCGCCACCACCCAGGCGCTCGTCGCCGACATGAACGGCAGCGCTCGGACGACCGCCGGTTCGGTCGGCCTGCTCGACCAGTCGGTCCAGCGCATCGACGGCATCGTCACCCTGATCCGCGGCATCGCCGGGCAGACCAATCTCCTGGCGCTCAACGCGACGATCGAGGCGGCCCGCGCCGGGGATGCCGGCAAGGGCTTCGCCGTCGTCGCCGCCGAAGTGAAGAGCCTGTCACACCAGACCGCGATCGCGACGCAGGACATTGCCGGGCAGATCGGCGAGATCAAGCAGGCGACGGCCGGCGTGGTCGAGACCATCGCCAAGCTGACCGCCGGCATGGCCGATATGGATGAGCGGACGCTTTCGATCGCAGGCGCGCTGGAAGAGCAGGGGCAGATGACCCATGTCATCAGCCGCAGCATCGCCGAGGTCGCGACCGGCACCGAATACCTGGCGCAGACCACCAACAATATCCGCGGCTCGGCCAACCAGACCCATGAGGTCGCGACCGCAGTGCTCGCCTCGACCACGGCGCTGGAAGGCAAGGCCGAGGAACTCGAGACGGCGGTGCACCAGTTCCTGCAGCGCGTCTCGGCTGCCTGAGGCGGTACCCCGGCGATCTGCCTAGGCGCTATACCTAGGCAGCCACCTCGCGCGCATGGGTGCCGAGATAGGCGATGGCAGCCGCGACACCGCCGCTGCCATGCGGGATACCCTTCGCCTGCAGAGCCATCTCGACCGCGCTCAGGCTGCCCAGCACCATCGGCGCATTGACATGGCCCATATGGGCGATGCGAAAGGCCTTGCCGGAGAGATCACCGATGGCGATGCCGAGCGTCACGCCACAGACCTGCCGTGCATAGTCTGTGATCGCAGCCGGGTCGCCGTCGACGAGGATCGTGGTGACCGAGGGCGCGCGCTGCGACGGCTCGACGACATTGTAGCTCAGCACCTGCCCTTCGGCCCATTTCGACATGGCGGCATGGGTCGCCGAGGCCAGCAGGGCGTGACGCTCCCAGACGGCGTCCAGGCTCTCAGTGAGGATCATGTCGAGGGCGGCGCGCAGGCCGAACATCAGATGCTCGGGTGGCGTGCCGCAATGCTTCATGTAGAGCAGCGGGTTCAGGCGCGCGGTCCAGTCCCAATAGGGCGTGCGCATCGTCGCGCGCTGATGCGCGTGCAGGGCCTTGCCGTTCGCGGCGACGAAGGCGAGGCCGGGCGGGGTCATCAGGCCCTTCTGCGAGGCCGACATCGCGACATCGACGCCCCAGGCGTCCATCTCGAACGGCATGCAGCCGATCGAAGCGACACCATCGACCATGTAGAGCGCCGGATGGCCGGCCGCATCGATCGCGCGGCGGATCGCCGGGATATCGTTGACCACGCCCGAGGCGGTGTCGACCTGGACGGTCAGGACCGCCTTGATCTCATGGCCGGTGTCCCGGCGCAGGCGCTCCTCGACGGCTGCCGGATCGACCGCCGCGCGCCAGGAACCGGCGAGCACCTCGACCTCTGCCCCCATGAACCTTGCAGTCTCGCCCCAGCCAACGGCAAACCGGCCGCTGGCGAGCACCAGAATCTTGTCGCCGCGCGAAAGGACATTGGTGAGCGCCGCCTCCCAGCCGCCATGGCCGTTGGCGGCATAGAGGAAGGTCTCGCCGGTCGTCCGGAAGATCGCCTTGAGATCGCCCAGCAGGGTTTCGGTCAAGTCGACGATCGTCGTCGAGGAAAGCTCCTCGGCAGGCCGGATCATCGCCTGCAGCACACGATCGGGAACATTGGTCGGACCCGGCATCGCGAGCAGGGCCCGGCCATTGGCGACACTCATGGAAAGCTCCTGCCTTATGCGCTGCGGCGAGCGCGACGAGCCACCAGCGGCCCGATAGCGCTATGCACAAACCCTGCTAACGGTGCAGAAATCGTTGCGGGCGGCCTTGTCAACGACGCGCTTCTGCCGCCATGCGCACGGCAAAGCCCGCAAGCATCGTGGCCATCAGCCAGCGCTGCACCAGCGCCCAGAACGGACGCGTGCGCAGGAAGATGGCGATGCCACCCGCGGCGAAGGTGATCAGCGTGTTGACGCTGACGGACACGATGATCTGGATGAAGCCGAGGATGATCGACTGCGCCAGCACGCTGCCGGCGGCAGGGTCGATGAACTGCGGCAGCAACGCGAGGTAAAACATCGCGATCTTCGGGTTGAGCAGGCTGGTGAGGAAGCCCATCGCGAACAGCTTGCGCGGCCCGTCATGCTTGAGCTCGCGGACATGGAAGGGCGAGCTCGCGCCCGGCCGGACCGCCTGCCAGGCGAGCCAGAGCAGATAGGCGGCGCCGGCGAGTCGCAGCGCGTCATAGGCGTAAGGCACTGCAAAGAGCAGCGCAGTGATGCCGAAGGCGGCGCAGACAACATAGAAGACGAAGCCGAGCGCGATGCCGCCGAGCGAGATCAAGCCAGAGGCTGGCCCCTGCGAGATCGAACGCGAGATCAGGTAGATCATGTTCGGCCCGGGCGTCAGCACCATGCCGAACGCGAGCAGAATGAAGGCGATCAGATTGGTCGTGTCGATCATGGCGCGCTCCGGCGGCTAGAGCAGGATGCGAAAAAGTGGGAACCGGTTTTTCGCAAGAATCCTGCTCTAACTTTTTGATGAGAGACGGATTCAGATTTCCGGCTCTAGGTGCAGGACCATGGCATTGCCGGCGAAACGACCGCAAGACGCAGCTCATGCCGCCGCCGCATCGCCGCCATCCCGAAGCCGGGGGCTCCTGACAGGAGATGGCGGGAACGAGTAGCTTCCTGCCGGGTTTCATGGCGACGGTCTCCGGGGGGAGTTGCACCATGAACCTGTTCAGTCGCCTGCTCTATTCCGCCATCGCTGGCGTCTTGCTGCTCGCCGCGGTCCTGCTGATGGCGGTCGCGGTCGCGCGCACCTTCACCGGCTTTCGGACCGGGGACGGCGCGCTCGACACCATGCTCGATGGCATCGGTCTCGTGATCATCGCGGTTGCCGTCGCCGATGTCGGCAAGTTCCTGTTCGAGGAGGAAGTCATCGCCGACCGCGAATTGCGCCACCCGGCCGAGGCGCGCGGCTCGCTGACCAAGTTCATGACCATCATCATCGTCGCGCTCAGCCTGGAATCGCTGGTGCTGATCACCAAGGCGGCGCGCGACAAGCCGGCCGACATCCTGTTCCCGGCGCTGCTGATGCTGGTCGCGGTGGCGGCACTCGTGGGTCTCGGCCTGTTCCAGAAGCTGAGCCAGCATGCGACGGCGGCGATCCCCGATAATGTCGACGACAAAGAGAGTGAGGAAGAGAAGCCGCTGGCAGCTCGGCGGGTGACGAAGACCACCGGGGCCAAAAAGGGCAATCCAATCAACCAGTGACACGCGGGGAACCCTCTCCCGGAGGGAGAGGGCAGGGTGAGGGGTAGGCCCTGTGACCAGTGCCGCGAAGCCTGACCGCGCGGTTAGGTTCAGGCCAACGTTTCCGCTCCGAACACCTCACCCCTGCCCCTCTCCTTCCAGGAGAGGGGTTCCCTGCGCTATCCCCGCAAATCCACCAGCATAAGGTCGGTGTCACCGGGCTTGACGCCGGCGGCCGTCAGCATGGCGTGAGCCTGCCCGCGATGATGGGTCTGGTGGTTGAAGAAGTGCATGACCAGCTGGGCCTTGGGTTTGGTCAGCTCGCGGCGGGAGATGCCGGAGACCCAGGTCAGATCTTCGGCGAGCCATTCCGGTGAGAGACCCGCCGCCCAGTCGCCGATGAGCACGTCGGTAACCTGCCGCTCGGCGGCAAGCTCCTCCCACGCTTCGATCATCCGGGAGGATTCGCTGCCGGGGACGGATGGCTTCGGCGTGCCGGTGAAACGCGAGAGCCACATCCTGTCAGCCCAGAGCAGATGGCAGAACGTGCCGTGGATCGAGCCGAAGAAGGCGCCGCGGTCCTGCCTGCGTGCCTCATCGCTCAAGCTCGCGGCCGCGCCATAGAGATTCTCGTTCTGCCAGGCGTTGTAGCGCGCCATGGCGGAGACATAGGCTGGATCGATCATCGGGACGTGCTCCTCAGATGATGTTCGCCTCGCGCAGCGGCTGGCCGGCGACGATGCGCTCATGGCCGAGATCGGCGAGGTCGAGCGTCAGGTAACGACCGTTGACGATGTGCTCGGCAAGACCGCGGCCGACCGCCGGCGATTGCTGCAGGCCATGACCGGAAAAGCCGTTGGCGAGATAGAGGTTCGATACGCCGACGGCCGGTCCGAGGATGGCATTGCCGTCGAGGCTGTTCATGTCATACGGGCCGGCCCAGGCCCGGCCGGGCTTGATCGCCTCGAAAGCCGGGACGCGATGGGCGAGCGGCGCCCAGACATATTCCTCGAAGAACGACCAGTCGACATCCTCGACATCGGCGTCGGTCTCGATCCATTCGCGGTCGAGCTCAGCCGGCGGCGAGGAGCCGCAGATGAACAGCTGCCCCTCGCTGCCGCGCTTGCCTTCGGGGCGGACATAGGCGCCGGAGGTGTCGATCAGCAGCGGGCAGTTATCGACCTCGCCCTTGCAGGTGAAGCTGTAGACATAGCGCTTCATCGACTTGACCGGGATGTCGACGCCGGCAGTGGCGGCGAGCCTTGCACCATGCGTGCCCGACGCGTTGACGGCGGCGGCGCAGGCGATACGGCTGCCATCGGCCAGTTCGACGCCGGTGACGCGGCCGCCCTCGACGACGTAAGCAGCGACCTCGCCCTGGCGATACTCGACGCCGAGCGAACGTGCCTTCTTGCGGAAGGCCTGCAGCAAAGCCCAGCCGTCGAACCAGCCCTCGCCGCTGACGCCATAGGTGCCGCAGAGGAGATCCGAAGTATTTAGCCAGCTGAATTTGCTGCGCAGCATTTCTGCAGCATAAAGCGCGACATCGGCGCCTTCCTGCTGCTGAAGCTTTTGATTCTGCTCGAGAACCTTGCGACCCTCGCCGCTGGCGACATAGAGATAGCCGCCCTCGTGCAGATCGATCGACGGCATCTCGCCATCGACCGCGAGGTGCTGGCCGATGTTGCGCAAAAAATCGATGCCGAAGAGCGAGACGCGGATGTTCACCGCGCTGGAGAACTGCTGGCGGATCGAGGCGGCCGAGAGCGCCGAGGCCGAGAGCCGATAGGTCGGATCCTTCTCGACGACGATGACCTTGCCCTTGAAGCCGGGATCGCTGGCGAGATGGTAAGCGACGGAGGAGCCGATCGCCGCGCCCCCCACGATGACGATGTCGGCCGAGCCTGGAGCGGAAGACATGAGTGACCTGCGCAAGCGGTGGTTCGTGATCTCAGCGCATGAATGACGCCTCGACCGGCGCTTGTCGAGGGCCTAGTTCATCGCCTCGCATTCGCCGACGAGCCAGTCGCGGAAGGCTACCACCGACGGCAGGCTCGCCTTGGCCTCGGGATAGACGAGGTAGTAACCCTCCGGGCCACGCACTGGCCGATCGACCGGAATGACCAGCGCGCCCGAACGCAATTCCTCTTCGATCAGGAAGCGCGGCACGATGGCGACGCCGAGGCCCGCGACCGCCGCCTGCGCCACCATGGCGAACTGCTCGAAGCGCGGCCCCATCAGCGCCCGCTCCGGCGGCAGGCCCTGCTGCTCCAGCCAGTTGGCCCAGGCGCGCGGCCGGGTCGATTGCTGCAGCAAGGGCTGACGCAGGAGATCAGCCGCCTCCTTGATACCGGCTCGCGTTATCAGCGCCGGCGCCGCGACTGGCACGACCTCCTCGCCCATCAAACGATGCAGCCGTGCGCCCGGCCAGACCGGATGGCCGAAATGGATGGCCGCGTCGGCCTCGTCATGAGCGAAATCGAAGGGCACGAGCTTGGTCGAGAAATTAATGGTGACGCCGGGATGCGCCTCGGTGAAGCGCGGCAGTCGCGGGATCAGCCAGCGCGTGCCGAAGGTCGGCAGGATGGCGAGATGGAGCAGGCCGGCGCCGCCGCGAAAAGCCATGGCGGAGAGTGTCGCTGCGGCCAATCGCGAGAGCCCGTCGCGGACCTCTGCGGCATAGGCGCCGCCGGCCGGCGTCAGGCTGACGCGCTTCTTGACCCGCTCGAACAGCTTGAGGCCGAGATTCTGCTCAAGCAGCGCGATCTGGCGGCTGACGGCGCCTTGCGTCAGGTTAAGCTCCTCGGCGGCGCGGGTGAAACTGCCATGGCGCGCCGCCGCCTCGAAGGCGGCGAGCGCCGAGAGCGAGGGCACCGACAGGCGGCCGGGAACGATCTCCGAGTTCATGATCTCATCTCATCAAGTCGTGAGAACATATCGATTGCGGAGAGCAACCGGAAGAGGGCATTGTGCAGCCGAATGCCGGGCTGCAGCTCGCAGTCCAATACGAGCCCTCATCCTGAGGAGCCGCGCAGCGGCGTCTCGAAGGATGTTCCAGATTGCACCGCTCCGGCGGCCTGGAGCATCCTTCGAGACGCATTTCCGTTGGAAGCGCTCCTCAGGATGAGGGCTGTGGTTCGCTGGCGATCAGGATCAAGCACCATGACGACCTCCCTTCCGAACGACGCCCTCGCCTTGCTGAAGCGCCTCGGCGTGACCGACAGCGCCTATGCGAGCGCCGGTCTTTCCGCCCGCTCGCCGATCACCGGCGAGACCGTCGCGACGCTGCGCGAGACCTCTCCGGCGGAAGCCGAGGCCGCGATCGGCCGGGCGCAGTCCGCCTTTCTCGCCTGGCGCAAGGTGCCGGCGCCGCGGCGCGGCGAGTTCGTCCGCCTGCTCGGCGAGGAATTGCGTACGCACAAGGCCGATCTCGGCCTGCTGGTGACGCTGGAAGCTGGCAAGGTCACCTCGGAGGGCCTCGGCGAGGTCCAGGAGATGATCGACATCTGCGACTTCGCCGTCGGCCTGTCGCGCCAGCTCTACGGCCTCACCATCGCCACCGAGCGGCCGAACCATCGCATGATGGAGACCTGGCATCCGCTCGGCGTCTGCGGCGTGATCTCGGCCTTCAACTTCCCGGTCGCGGTCTGGTCGTGGAATGCGGCGCTCGCCTTCGTCTGCGGCGACAGCGTCGTCTGGAAGCCGTCGGAAAAAACCCCGCTGACCGCGCTCGCCGTGCAGGCCATCACCCTGAAGACGATGAAGCGCTTCGGCCCCGAGGCTCCCGCCGGCCTGTCGGAGATCCTGATCGGCGGCCGCGAGATCGGCGACATCCTGGTGCAGGACCATCGCGTCCCGATCGTCTCCGCCACCGGATCGACCCGGATGGGCAAGGAGGTCGGCCAAAAGCTCGCCGGGCGTTTCGCCCGCGCCATCCTCGAGCTCGGCGGCAACAATGCCGCGATCGTCGCGCCCTCCGCCGATCTCGACCTCGCGCTGCGCGGCATCGCGTTTGCGGCGATGGGCACGGCCGGCCAGCGCTGCACCACTTTGCGCCGCCTGATCGTGCATGAGAGCGTCTATGACCAGCTCGTGCCGAAGCTCGCCAAGGTCTACGGCTCGGTCAAGATCGGCGACCCGCGCGATGCCGGCGTCCTGGTCGGCCCGCTGGTCGACGAGGCCGCTTATCACGGCATGCAGAAGGCTCTGTCCGAGGCCAAGGCCGAAGGCGGCAAAGTCCATGGCGGCGAAAAGGTCGATGTCGGCGCGGGCGGTTTCTATGTCCGCCCGGCCCTGGTCGAGATGCCCAAACAGTGCGGCCCGGTCGAGCGCGAGACCTTCGCCCCGATCCTCTATGTGATGAAGTACAAGTCGGTCGAGGAAGCGATCTCGCTGCAGAACGCTGTCGGCGCCGGCCTGTCCTCCTCGATCTTCACCCTCGACATGCGCGAGGCCGAGCTGTTCGTCTCCGATGAGGGCTCGGATTGCGGCATCGCCAACGTCAATATCGGCCCCTCCGGCGCCGAGATCGGCGGCGCCTTCGGTGGCGAGAAGGAGACCGGCGGCGGCCGCGAGGCCGGCTCGGACGCCTGGAAGGCCTATATGCGCCGCGCCACCAATACGCTGAACTACGGCACCACGCTGCCGCTGGCGCAGGGCGTCAGCTTCGACGTCGATGCGTGATCGATAAGCCGTCATTCTCGGGCGAAGCGAAGCGCAGACCCGAGAATCTCAGGACCAGCCAGCTGGTTTCCGAGATGGTCGGGTCAAGCCCGACCATGACGATCAGACCAAACGGGGAGTTGAGATCATGGCCGAAGCCGCCCGCAAGACCGCCCAGAGCCACAAGCTGGCCGAGTTCAACTGGCAGGACCCCTTCCTGCTCGACGACCAGCTCAACGAGGATGAGCGGCTGATCCGCGACACCGCGCGCGACTATGCGCAGGAGAAGCTGCTGCCGCGCGTGGCCGACGCCTATCTCGAGGAGAAGACCGAGCGCGGCATCTTCAACGAGATGGGCGAGCTCGGCCTGCTCGGCGTCACCGTCCCCGAAGAGTATGGTTGCGCCGGCGCGAACTATGTCTCCTATGGGCTGGTCGCCCGCGAGGTCGAGCGCATCGATTCCGGCTATCGTTCGATGATGTCGGTGCAGTCCTCGCTGGTGATGTATCCGATCTACGCCTATGGCGACGAGAACCAGCGCAAGAAATACCTGCCCAAGCTCGCCTCGGGCGAATGGGTCGGCTGCTTCGGCCTGACCGAGCCGGATGCCGGCTCCGATCCCGGCGGCATGAAGACCCGGGCCGAGAAGGTCGCCGACGGCTACAAGCTGACCGGCTCCAAAATGTGGATCTCGAACTCGCCCATCGCCGACGTCTTCGTCATCTGGGCCAAATCGGCCGCGCATGACAACCAGATCCGCGGCTTCATCCTCGAAAAGGGCATGAAGGGCCTCTCCGCCCCGAAGATCGGCGGCAAGCTCTCGCTGCGTGCCTCGATCACCGGCGAGGTGGTGATGGACGGCGTGATCGTGCCGGAAGAGAACCTGCTCCCGAACGTCTCGGGCCTGAAGGGCCCGTTCGGCTGCCTCAACCGCGCCCGCTACGGCATCTCTTGGGGCGCGATGGGCGCCGCCGAAGACTGCTTCCACCGCGCCCGCCAATACGGGCTAGACCGCAAGCAGTTCAACAAGCCGCTCGCCCAGACGCAACTCTTCCAGAAGAAGCTCGCCGACATGGTGACCGAGATCACACTCGGCCTGCAGGGCTCACTGCGCGTCGGCCGCCTGCTCGACGCTGGTCAAATGGCGCCGGAGATGATCAGCCTCGTCAAGCGCAACAATTGCGGCAAGGCGCTCGACATCGCCCGCCAAGCCCGCGACATGCACGGCGGCAACGGCATCTCGATCGAGTACCATGTCATGCGCCACGCCGCGAACCTCGAGACGGTCAACACCTATGAGGGCACGCACGACGTCCACGCGCTGATCTTGGGCCGGGCGGTGACCGGACTGCAGGCGTTCTTCTGATCCCTGCCCGTCATGGCCGGGCTTGACCCGGCCATCTCTCCCCGAACCAGACTCCCGAAGAGATGGTCGGCTCAAGGCCGACCATGACGACGTGGATCAGTCGATGTCCAATACTCCTCCCCTCGCCGGCCTGCGCGTCCTCGAACTGGCGCGCATCCTTGCAGGCCCGTGGATCGGCCAGCTGCTCGCCGATCTCGGCGCCGATGTCGTCAAGGTCGAGGCGCCCGAAGGCGACGACACCCGCAAATGGGGCCCGCCCTTCGTCGAGGGCGCGGGCGACGAGCATCTCTCGGCCGCCTATTTCCATTCGGCCAATCGTGGCAAGCGCTCGATCACGGCCGACTTCCGCACGGAGGAAGGCCAGGCACTGGTGCACCGTCTCGCGGCCCATGCCGATGTGGTGATCGAGAACTTCAAGGTCGGCGGGCTCGTCAAATACGGGCTCGACGCGGCCTCGATGCGCAAGGCCTATCCGCGGCTGATCTACTGCTCGGTCACCGGTTTCGGCCAGGACGGCCCCTATGCGCCGCGCGCCGGCTACGACTTCCTGGTCCAGGGCATGGGCGGGCCGATGTCGGTCACCGGCGAGCCCGGCGGCGCGCCGATGAAGGCCGGCTATGCCGTCGCCGACATCTATACCGGCCTCTACGCCACGACCGGCATCCTCGCCGCGTTGCGCCAGCGTGACACGACCGGCGAAGGCGCCGTCCTCGACATGGCGCTGCTCGATGCGCAGGTCGCCGTGCTCGGCAACCAGGCGATGAATTACCTGACTTCCGGCAAGGCGCCGCAGCGCCTCGGCAACGCCCATCCCAACATCGTGCCCTATGACGTCTTCCCGGTGGCGGACGGGCATATCATCATCGCCACCGGCAATGACGGACAGTGGCGCAAGCTCTGCGAGGTGGTCGGCGATGCCGGCTTCGCCGGGGAGCCCGATTATCTCGACAATCGCTCGCGCGTCGCCAACCGCGTCGCCCTGACGGCGCGCCTCAACGCGCTGACCAGCCGCTTTGCCAAGCTCGATCTCTTGGCGAAGCTGGAGACGGTCGGCGTTCCGGCCGGCCCGATCAACACGATCGAGGAGGTCTTCGCCGACCCACAGGTCAAGGCGCGCGGCGTGCGCGTCGATCTGCCGAATCCGGCTGCGAAGGCTGGCACGATCCCGACCATCGCCTCGCCGATCGTGCTCGACGGCATCAGGCAGGTCGCGAGCCGGCCGAGCCCGCGCCTCGGCGAGCACGCCGACGAGATCCTGAACGACCCGGCCTGGGGCGGAGGCGGCTGAATGGTCGGCTTACCAGAGGCGACGGGCGCCGAGTGCGTCGAAGGCGGTGTCGGGAGAGACGATCGTCAAATCCTCGACGATGGCTTGCCCAGCAAGCATGCGATCGAACGGATCGCGATGCTCGCCAGGAATCATGCCTCCGACCAGCGCATGCTCATGGCTGAGCGGCAGCAGGTCGAACCCCTCCGCCGTGCAGTGAGCGGAGAAGCCTTCGACGAGCGGGCGAACCTGCGGCAGTTTGCCGATGCGCAGTTTGGTGGCCAGTTCCATCGCAGTGACCGAACTGACGACAATGCGCTCTGCGGAACGGATCGCGAGGCTCGCGGTAAGGCTCAGGCGCTTGTTGTCCAGTACCCACCAGATCAGCGTCGCGGAGTCGAGGAGAAGTCCCAATCGTCCCGCCCTTCCCATAGACGCAGTTCGTCCTCGGGCAGCGGATCGAAGATTTCATCTCCAACCTCGAACTGGCCCTTGAACCGCCCCGGCTTGCGCTCGGGCCGCGCCGCCTCGATCGGCACCAGCCGCGCCACCGGCTTGTCCCGGCGCGAGATCACGACCTCGCCGCCCTTCTCGACTTGCTCGATCAGGCGCGAGAGATTTGTCTTGGCTTCATGGATGGTGACGCGCGTCATCGCCGTCTCCTCGTTCAACCTGACCAACTTAGCTAATTAGGACGGATGTTTCAATGACCGGACCTCGCACCGGCGGGCAGATCCTCGTCGACCAACTCCTGATCCACGGCGCGACCGACGCCTTCTGCGTGCCGGGCGAGAGCTATCTTGCCGTGCTCGACGCGCTGCACGACGCCGACATGAAGGTCACCATCTGCCGGGCCGAGGGCGGTGCGGCGATGATGGCGGAGGCCGCCGGCAAGCTGACCGGCAAGCCCGGTATCTGCTTCGTGACGCGCGGTCCCGGCGCGACCAACGCCTCGCCCGGCATCCATATCGCCGACCAGGATTCGACGCCGATGATCCTGTTCGTCGGCCAGATCGAGCGCGGCATGCGCGAGCGCGAGGCCTTCCAGGAGCTCGACTACCGCGCCGTCTTCGGCACGATGACCAAATGGGCGACCGAGATCGACGATGCCGCGCGCATTCCCGAGATCATCAGCCGCGCCTTCCATGTCGCGACCGCCGGCCGGCCCGGCCCGGTGGTGATCGCCCTGCCCGAGGACGTGCTGACCGACCTCGCCGACGTGGCGGACGCATTGCCCTATCAGGTCACCGAGACGCACCCGTCCCTGCTGCAGACCATCGACCTGCAGAAGCGGCTCTGGGCAGCGAAGGCGCCGATCGCGATCCTCGGCGGTTCGCGCTGGGACCCGCAGACGATCGCGCGCTTCCAGCGCTTCGCCGAGCGCTTCGACTTGCCCGTCGCGGTCTCGTTCCGCCGGCAGATGGTATTCCCTGCCGATCATCCGAACTTCGCCGGCGATCTCGGCATCGGCCCCAACCCAAAGCTCTTGAAGCGCATCCAGGACAGCGACCTCGTGCTGCTCGTCGGCGGGCGGCTCTCGGAGATGCCGAGCCAGTCCTATACGCTGTTCGGCATTCCCAATCCCGGCCGGCCGCTGGTGCATGTCCATCCCGATGCGGAAGAGCTCGGCCGCGTCTACCGGCCGGAGCTGGCGATCAACGCCTCGCCGACCGCCTTCTGCGCCGCGCTCGAGACGGTGCATCCGCCGCAGGTGATCCCGTGGGCCGGTGCGGCCGCCGAGGCGCACGAGGCTTATCTTGCCTGGAGCGAGCAGCCGGCGCCGGTGCCGGGCAAGTTCCACCCTGGCGAGATGGTGACCTGGCTGCGCCGTAACATCCCGGCCGATGCCATCATGTGCAATGGCGCCGGCAATTACGCCACCTGGGTGCACCGCTTCCATCGCTTCACTAAATTCGCGACGCAGCTCGCACCGACTTCGGGCTCGATGGGCTATGGCGTGCCGGCGGCGATCGGCGCCAAGCGCTTGTTCCCTGAGAGAACGGTGATCGCCTTTGCGGGCGATGGCTGCTTCCTGATGAACGGCCAGGATTTCGCGACGGCGGTGCAGTACGAGCTGCCGGTGATCGTCATCGTCGTCGACAACGGCATGTATGGTACCATCCGCATGCACCAGGAGAAGCATTATCCCGGCCGCGTTTCGGCGACGACGTTGAAGAATCCCGACTTCGCCGCCTACGCCAAAGCCTTCGGCGGCCATGGCGAGCGGGTCGAGACGACCGAGGAATTCGCTCCGGCCTTCGAGCGGGCGCTGAGCAGCGGCAAGCCGGCGATCATCCACTGCCTGCTCGACCCCGAGGCGATCACCCCGGCCAAGTCGCTCTCGACGATCCGTGCCGAGGCAATCGCCGCGCAAGGCTGAACTCCTACTGAACTTTCCCGCCCGTGCCTCGTTTGTGAGGAGCGGGCGCCTGATCTTGTCGATTGCGGCGCTGACACGAACAAGCGCGACGCAACCGGGCAACGCAGGAACGGGAGGTTCGGGTATGACGCGACGAATGATCCTGGCGATGGGCGTGGCCGGCGGCATCGGCCTTGCCTTAGCGCCGCAGGCGCAGGCTGCGGGCTTCCTCGACGACCTGACGCGGGCGATCTTCGGCAATCCGAGGCCGCCGGCTGCGATCGGCGGCCTTGATGGGCCGGCGATCAGGCCGAAGCCCAGCAAGCCGCGCCCGGTGAGCACCAAACCGGCCGAGCCCGCGGCCAAGCTCGACCCCGCCAGCGATGCCTATTGGTATCTGCGCGACCCGACCTTGCGGAAGGGCGATATCGTCGTCACCCGTAGTGGTATCGTGGTTTTCGACGGGCAGAAATCATCCGAACACGCGAGCAGCGCGTTCACGGCTCTTGAGGATACCAAGCGCCTGCCGAAGGCCCAGCAGCAGACACTGGAAGCGGCGGCTGCGCGGGGACGGGCCAATTTTACGCCATCCACCACGGCACCGGTCGTTCCTGTACTGCAGGTGAAGGCAGAGGTCAGCGCATCCGCGCAAGCTCAGTAGGTCGCGCGACCAAGCGTGGAATCGAAGACGGCGCCGCCAGTGACGACAGCGACCTTCACCGAACTCGCCGGGTTCACGCGGCCTTGGCCTCGTCGAGCTTGGCGGCGACGAGCTTGCGCAGGCTGCGCAGGTCTTTGACGAAGCCGCGAATGCCCTCGGCGAGCTTCTCGGTCGCCATCGCGTCCTCGTTCATGGCGAAGCGAAAGGCCTTCTCGTCGAGCGTGATCTTCCTTGCGCCATCGGGGGACGCGACCTGCGGCGAGGACGCCGGCGAGAGCCTGCGCGGCAAATCGCCTGTGGCTGCCGCCATTTCGTCGAGCAGGCCGGGGCCGATCGTCAAACGATCGCAGCCCGCCAGCGCCTCGATCTCGCCGGTGTTGCGGAAGGAGGCTCCCATGACCACGGTCTTGATACCGAGCGCCTTGTAATAGGCGTAGATGCTCTTCACCGAGACGACCCCCGGGTCAGCTTCCGCCGTATAGGGGCCGCCGCCAGCCTTGACGTGCCAGTCGAGGATACGGCCGACGAAGGGCGAGATCAGGAAGGCCCCGGCATCCGCCGCCGCGATCGCCTGCGGCATGGCGAAGAGCAGGGTCAGATTGCAGTCGATACCTTCGCCCTGCAGCACGCGGGCGGCCTGCAACCCCTCCCAGGTCGAGGCGAGCTTGATCAGGATGCGCTCGCGCTCGACGCCGCGCTCCTTGTAGGCGGCGATGATGGCGCGAGCCTTGTCGATGCTGGCCTGGGTGTCGAACGACAGGTCGGCATCGACCTCGGTCGAGACCCTTCCGGGGACGATCTTGGTCAGCTCGGCGCCAAAGGTGACGGCGAGCCGATCGCAGACCGCCTCGACCGCGCCGGAGCCGCCCTGGCGCTTGCCCCAGGCGACCGCCTCCTCGACGAGCGCGGCATAGGCCGGCGTCTCCACCGCCTTGAGCAGCAATGTCGGATTGGTGGTGCAGTCGACGGGCTTCAGCCGGCGCACGGCCTCGATGTCACCGGTATCGGCAACGACGGTGGTCATGGCGCGGAGCTGGTCGAGCTTTGAGGCGGTCATCACGTCATCCGTAAGGGTTGTTGCGGCGTCCAACGCCAATATGCGGCGTGCCGCCGGCCATTGCGAGCGAAAGCAAAGCAACCCGGCTCTGCATCAGCTCCGGCCGGATCGCTTCGTCGGTGCTTTCGGTCAGCTCTTCACCGCGCCCGCAGTCAGGCCCGAAACCATGTTCTTGCGGAAGCCGTAATAGATCACCGCCGGCGGGATGGCGTAGATCAGGCCCGCCGTCATCAGGAGGTTCCAGGGCGCGTCGTCGGCCGAGAGGAAGAGGCCGAGGCCAACCGCGAGCGGCACCGCCTTCTCGCTGGAGAGCAGCAGGAAGGCGTAGAGATACTCGTTCCAGGCGAGCAGCAGCGCATAGATGCCGATCACCACCATGGAAGGCTTCATCAGCGGCAGGTAGACCAGCCGGAAGAGCTGCAGCGAGTTGGCGCCATCCATGATCGCGGCTTCGTCAAGCTCCTTGGGCAGCTTGTCGGAGGCCTGCTTCAGCACCCAGATCGCATAGGGCGAAGCGAGCGCGACCATGGCGAGGATCAGCGCGACACGGGTGTTGAGCAGCCCGAAGGTACCCATCGCCTTGTACATGGGGATGGCGAGGAAGGCGGCCGGGATCAGATAGGTCGCCAGCGCGAAATTCATGATCGAGCGGCCGCCCGGCGCCTTCAGCCGCGAGATGGCGAAGGCGGCGCAGGTCGCGATGAACAGGGTGAGCAGCCCGGTCGTGATCGCGATCAGGAAGCTGTTGAACAGCTGCAGCCAGAAGTTCGTCAGATAATAATGCTGCTGGTTGAAGACGATCTGGAAGTTCTGCAGCGTCGGCTTCTCCGGCCAGAGCCTGCCGGCGAGCATCGATTCCTGCGTCGAGATCGACAGCACGAAGAGATGGTAGATCGGCAGCAGCGTCCAGATCAGAACCGGGATGGCGATCAGGATCAGCTTACCCTCGTCGAGAACCTTCTTCATCATTCGGCTCCCTTCGAGAGACGCTTCACCATGAACCAGACCATGGGCAGGATCAGCGGCATCGCGCAGATGATCGAGGCGATGCCGAGGTCGAGATTGTTGTTGCGCATATAGCGGATGCCGAGCGTCGCCAGCACGTGATTGAGGTCGCCCGGACCGCCGCCGGTGAGCAGGTAGACGCTGTTGAAGTCGCCGAGCGTCCAGATCATCGAAAGCAGGGTCGAAGTGACATAGAGCGTCGCCAGCGACGGCCAGGTGATGAAGCGGAACTGCTGCCATCTGTTGGCGCCGTCGACGCTCGCGGCTTCATAGAGGTCCTGCGCGATGGCGAGCCGGCCGGTGACGAGGATCAGTGTCCAGAATGGCAGCGATTTCCAGATATGGACGAGGATCGAGGAGGCGAAGGCGAGCGTCGGATCGGTCAGCCAGCCGGGCCCCTCGACGATGCCGAACCAATGAAAGAGCTGCTGGTTGATCATGCCGTTCTCGGGATTGAGCATGACCCGGAAGGACAGGATGGTCGGGATCGAGGGCACCGCCCAGGGCAGGATGAACAGCACCAGCATGAAGCGCACCCAGGCGCGCTGCTGGACGAAGAAGCCCGAGAGGAACAGCGCGATCAGGAACTTCAGGTTCACCGCGATGAACAGGAAGACGACGGTGTTGACCACCGTGCGGATGAAGATCGGATCGGCGAAGAGTGCCTTGTAGGACTGCCAATTGAGGCCGAGCCAGAAACCATAGGCGACCGGATAGACCACCATCACGGCGAAGACGAGGATATAGGGCGCGAGCATGATCACCCCCCAGAGGGCACGGTCGCGCGCCTGTCCGGAGGTTGCGCTGCTCCGGCTCGTCGTGGTGGGGGGCGCCATCGTTGCGGCGGTCATGTTCTTGTCTCCTTTGCACGTCCGCCGATCGAGACGGGTCGGCATCCCGCGACGCTTGCCGCCGCGGGATGCCTTGTCATTCGGACAGCGATGGCCGGTGTCAGCCGGCGATCTGCTTGATGCGGGCGATCATCTCGTCGACCGCCTGCTCCGGCGCCACCTTGTCGACTAGCACGCGGTTGATCGCCTTGGCCCAGACGTTCTCAGCGTTCACCGCGGTGAACTTGTAGTTGTAGACGAACTGGAAGGGGATCGTGCCCGAGCTGAACTGCTTGTAGACCAGCGCGCGGTGCGGATCCTTGCCGTCGGTCCAGAACGGGCTGGCGAGCCCGGACTTGGTGGTCGGCAGCCAGCGCCCGAGCGAGCCTTCGACGAAGGGGCGCAGATTCTCGTCCTTCATCATGAAGGCCATGAATTCCTTGCCGCGCTTCTTGTTCTTGCCGTCGGCGAAGACGACCGCCGTCTTCACCGCCGCCAGATTCGGAAGCGGCTTGCCGTCGGGCTTGTCGGGGAACTGGGTGGTGCGGATGTTGTCGAAATAGTTCTTCTTGGCCTGGTCGCGCTGCTCCTGGGTCAAGGCCGGGTTATTGCTGTCGTCGAGATGCTTGGAGGCGATCGAGATGGTCGCGTTGTGCGTCATCGCGATCGTCTTGTTATGGAAGGCGACGTTGTTGTCCGGATCGAGCCAGTTGACCGAGGAGGGCGGCGTGCAGCCGCGCGAGGAGATGTTGGCGTAGTCCTTCACCGCGGCGACCATCGCCGGCTTGTTCTTCGGATCGTCGAGGACGATCTTGCCGTTCTCGTCGACGACCTTGGCGTCATGCGCGTTAGCGAAGGTCAAGAAGCTGTAGAAGGTGTCGGAGGCGGCGACGCCCATCGGATGGCCGACGGCGTAGATGCGCTTGCCCTTGGCGCGCAGCCCGCCCTGGACCTTGTCGCACCAGAAGTCCCAGTAGCCGTTCCAGCTCTTCGGGATGTCGCCTTCCTTGAAGCCCGCCTCCTCGAGCATGTCCTTCCAGTAGGTGATGTGCATCATCTGCTGCTGGAGCGGGAAGGCGTAGTAGGACTTCTTCTTGGTCTTGTCGTTCATCAGGAAGGTGGTGACGAGCGAGTCGGGCAGGATGTCGCCCTTGAGCGGCTCCAGCACGTCGGTCACGTCCTCGAGCTTGCCCTCGAAGGCCCATTGTCCCGTGGTGCGGAAGTCATAGGTGGTGCAGAAGCCGACATCCGGCGGCGTGCCGGCCTGCACGGCGCCGACCGATTTGGTGACGCAGTCCTCGGTGGAGTACAGGGAGAGATCGACCTTGACGCCGGCGGCCTTCTGGAACTTGTCGACGACGGCAAGCAGCGCATCGTCCTCGCCCTTGTAGAAGCCCTTGGTGAACCAAACCGTCACCGTCTCCTGGGCGAGCGCCGCTCCCGACCAGCCGGCGGTGATTGCGGCCAAGGCTGCGCCGGCAGCCAGAGAGCGCAGGATTTTCATGGTAACCTCCCATTTAAAACGTTTAGATTGAGCTTTTTTGCCCATCTCCTCCTAAACACTAGTCGAAGAGCCCTGCAAGAAACAAGCGGCTGGTCTGCACGAATTTCATGCCCCCCTCGGCGGAAGCTTCCCTCCATCCGTCCTCGCAGGGATCGTATGAAACGACTTTGACGGCGCAGCCGGGCCGCGGCAAAGAGGACAATGTCACGGATGTGTCATCGATACGGCCTAACCCCGCCGCACGATCCCCATCCAGACCTTCGCGCGGCCTCATCGGCGTCGCGGCAAACTGACCGGAGTTTCCCATGCGCGCCCTCGCAACCACCGCCGTTCTCGCGCTCGGACTGGCCCTGCCGGCGATCGATCCCGCCGGCGCGGTCGAAGGCAAGCTCGTGCTCTACACCAGCCAGCCCAACACCGACGCCCAGCAGACGATCGACGCCTTCAAGGCAAAGTACCCCAAGGTCGAGGTCAGCTTCGTCCGCGACGGCACGCCGCGCGTGATGGCCAAGCTCCGGGCCGAGATCGAAGCCGGCGCGCCGCAAGCCGATGTGCTGCTGATCGCCGACGCCGTGACCATGGAAGGCCTGAAGAAGGAAGACCGCCTGCTCGCACACGACAAGGCCGATGTCTCGGCCTTCCCGGCCGGTGTGCACGACCCGGCGAAGATGTGGTTCGCCACCAAGCTGATCACCACCGGCATCGTCTACAACACCAAGGCGGCGCTGAAGCCGCAGAGCTGGCTCGATCTCGCCAAGCCCGAGGTCAAGAACCAGCTCGCCATGCCGAGCCCGCTGAATTCGGGCGCCGCGATGATCCACACGATCACACTGACCGGCAACCTGCCGGGCGGCTGGAGCTTCTACGAAGAACTCAAGAAGAACGGCACGCTCGCCGCCGGCGCCAATGGCGACATCCTGCGCCAGGTTGCGACCGGCGAGAAGCTCTACGGCATGATCGTCGACTTCATGCCGATCCGCGAGAAGGCCAAGGGCGCGCCGGTCGAGTTCGTCTTCCCGAAGGAGGGCGTCTCGGCGGTGAGCGAGCCGGTCGCGATCCTGAAGAGCAGCAAGAACCCGGAGGCCGCCAAGGCTCTGGTCGACTTCCTGATCTCGAAGGAAGGCCAGGAGCTCGCGCTGAAGCAGGGCTATGTCTCGGCCCATCCCGACGTCGCCCTGCCGGCCGGCTATCCGGCGCGCGGCGCGATCAAGCTGATGCCGTTCGACGCCGCCAAGGCGCTGGCCGACGAGCCGGCCGCCCGCAAGCGCTTCAGCGCCATTTTCGAAGGCTGAGCCCGCTCAGCCCGATTCAGGCTCCGAGACGATGACGCTCGCAGCGCCCGCAGAGTTCCGGCAGACCGGCATCCGGCCGGCCCTGCCCGGCCTCGCCTTGCCGTCAGGCCTTGGCCTGCCGGCGCTGGTGCTGCTCTGCGCGGCGCTGTTCGGCGCCCTGCCCTTCCTGCGGCTGCTCGCCGCCGCCTTCGCGCCCGGCTGGCAGTTCGCGCCCGAGGGCGCGCTGGCCGAGATCACCAGCCGCGCCGCAGTCAACGCGACCCTGCACACCTTCGAGACGGCCGGGCTCTCGGCGCTCGGCGCGCTCCTGATCGGCGGAGCTGCGGCGATCCTGCTCGCGGTCACCGATGTCCGCGGCAAGCGGCCCCTCGCCTTCGCGCTGGTCTTCTCGATGATGATCGCGCCGCAGGTCGCGGCGCTCGCCTTCCTGAGCCTGTTCGCACCGAATTCCTTCCTGCTCGGCCTTCTCGGGCTTTCGCCGGCGCCGGGCACGCCCAACCCATTGCTCGGGCGCGGCGGCATCATCCTGGTGATGGCGCTGCATCACGCACCGCTTGTCGCGATCACGCTGTGGACCGGCCTGCGCAGCGTGCCGCATGCGCTGGTCGAGGCAGCGCAGATGGAAGGCGCCGCGCCTGCGACCATCGTCGGCCGCATCCTTTTACCGGTGCTGCGGCCGCAGATCATCGCCGCGGCCCTGCTCGCCTTCGTCGCCGGCATCGGCAATTTCGGCATCCCGGCCCTGCTCGGCTTGCCGGTGAATTACCTCACCCTGCCGACGCTGATTTATCGCCGGCTCTCGAGCTTCGGCCCTGCCGGCCTGCCAGATGCCGCCGCGCTCTCGCTGCTGGTCGCGCTCGTCGCTGGCCTCGGCATCACCGCCGGCCTGCTCGCGACGCGGCGCGGCGGGGGCAAGGTCGAGATCGAGCGGCCGCTGCAGCCCTTCTGGCATCTTGGCGGCGCCCGGCCTGTCGTCTTCGCCGGGCTCTGGCTCCTGATCGCGCTCAAGCTCGGCCTGCCGCTGCTGGCGCTGATCGGCGAGGCGCTGACGCCGGCGCTCGGCGTCGCATTGACCTGGCAGAATCTGACATTCGACAAATTCGCCGAGGTGCTGCTGCGGCAGGACGTGACGGTGCGCGCCTTCCGCAACTCACTCCTCTTCGCCGGCTCGGCCGCGGTGATCCTGGCGCTGCTTTCGATCGCCTTCGCCTATGGGCTGGAGCGGCGCATGGGCAAGCTCCGGCGCGTGGTCGAGGTGGTGATCGAGCTGCCCTATGCCCTGCCCGGCGTCGTCCTCGCCATCGCCTGCATCCTGATGTTCCTGAAGCCATTGCCGCTCATCGGGGTCAGCATCTACGCGACGCCCTTCATCATCCTGTTCGCCTATATCGCCCGCTTCCTGCCGCTGGCCCTGAAGGCGCCGGTCGCGGCGATGGCCCAGATCGAGGCGCATCACGAGGAAGCCGCCAAGCTCGACGGCGTCACGCTCTGGCAGATGCTGCGCTTCATCGTCGCGCCGATCCTGGCGCCGGCGGCGGCGGTGAGCGGCCTGATGGTCTTCCTCGTCGCCTTCAACGAGCTCACGGTCTCGGCCCTGCTCTGGTCCTCGGGCACCGAGACGCTCGGCGTCGTGCTGTTCAGCCTGAAGGAAGCCGGCCTCGCGGGCGAGGCTGCAGCGGTCGCGATCAGCGCCTGCGTGGTGATCCTTGCCGTGATGCTCGGGCTCGACGCGCTGGGCCGCAAGCTGCCGGCCAACATCCTGCCCTGGCGGATCTGAGCGGCACCCCTCGCACCGTGCCGATAAGCCCTCCTTATCGTCCGTGAACGGCAGGGGCTTAGTTAAACCCAAATTAACGTTGCGGCAGGATGGTCTGCCGCATGGAGTTCGCCTTTCCATCGCGAAGCAGAGCTCGAAACCTGCCGCATACCCTGCCGGCACCGACTAGGGACTCGTGAGCTCAATGGCCTATCGCGCTACCGGACGCCGTCAGAGCGAACCCATCGCCGAAGAGCTCAAGGTCCTTCTCGTCGAGGATTCGCGGACCTATGCGCTGGCGCTGTCGCGCCGCCTCGAGGCCGAGCTTCAGCTGCCCATCGTCGTCTGCCAGTCGCTCAACGAGCTGCACGAGGTCGTCACCGAGGACCGCGCGGCGTTCACCCTGGCCGTGGTCGATCTCAACCTGCCCGACGCCCCGCGCGGCGAGGCCATCGACTTCACCGTCCAGCGCCGCATCCCGACGATCGTCCACACTGCCAGCTTCGACATCGAGACGCGCAATCGGATCATGGAGCGCGACGTCATCGACTATGTCCCGAAGGACAGCGCTTTCACGCTCGAGACCGTGGTCGCGACCGCCAGGCGCGCGCTCTGCAACCGGCAAACCCGTATCCTTGTGGTCGACGACACCGCGGCGACCCGTAAACTTCTCACCCATATGCTGAAGGTACAGCAATACCAGGTGATCGAGGCGGAGTCCGGAGATGAAGCGCTGTCGCTGATCCAGGACAATCCCGACATCCGGCTGGTCGTGAGCGACTACTACATGCCGGAGATGGACGGCTACGAACTGACGCGCCGCATCCGCCGCCAGTTCGCCTCTGACCGGCTGCGGCTAATCGGCGTCTCGTCCTCCAGCGACCGCATGGTGTCCGTTGGTTTCCTCAAGGCGGGCGCCAATGACTTCATCTCGATGCCCTTCATTCCCGAAGAGCTGCAATGCCGGATCGCGAGCAATGTCGAGACGATGGAGCAGATCGAACAGCTGCATAATCTCGCCTCGCGCGATGCCCTGACCGGCCTGTTCAATCGCCGCTTTTTTTTCGAGAGCGCCGAGAAGCTCATTGCGGAAGCGCGAGCGAAGAATCTGCCGAGCGCCATCGCCATCCTCGACATCGACGACTTCAAGCATCTGAACGACAGCCACGGCCATGATTTCGGCGACCAGGCGCTGGCCAAGGTGGCGCGATATCTCGCCCAATCGGTCGAGGGCGCCGGCCATCTGCTCGCCCGGATCGGCGGCGAGGAGTTCGCCATCCTGTTCCCCGGCCTGAACACCAGGGCGGCGCTGCGCCTCAGCGATCACATCCGGCTCGACCTCTCGCACGAGACATTGCTGGTCGACGATCAGCAGATCACGCTGACGGTCTCGATCGGCGTCGCCGAGATAAATGGGCAGGGCAGCCTGGACCAATACCTCATAGCGGCCGACCGAGCGCTCTATGCGGCCAAGCACGAGGGGCGCAACTGCGTCCGCGTCGCCGCGTAGGCCCGCGCCGATCTCAGCCCGCGGCTGCCAGGCGCGGAACTCCTGCAGCCGCCAGCTCGCCCATCAGCAGCGCGCGATTGGCCTTCGACTCGCGCACGATGAAATCGACGACCGCCCGAACCCGGGCGACGTCCTTGAGATCGGCGTGGACCAGCAGCCAAAAGGAGCGCGTGATCGAGACGCTCTCCGGCAAGACGGGGACGAGCCGGGGCTCGTCGACCGCCATGAAGTGATGGATCACGCCGATGCCGGCGCCGGCCGCGACCGCGTTCATCTGCGCGAGCACGCTCGAGCTCTGGATCTGGGCGCGCAGGCCCTTGGCGACCTCGTCGAGATAGTCGAGCTCGGGCGTGAAGATCAGGTCGTCGATATAGCCGACGATACGGTGGCCGAAGAGGTCCTCTGCCGCCGTGACCTTCGGCATCGCATCGAGATAGTCCTGCGAGGCGTAGAGGCCGAGGCGGTAATCGCAGAGCTTGCGGGCGACGACCTTGCCTTCCTTGGGCGGAGCGAGCGTGATCGCGACATCCGCCTCGCGCTTCGACAGCGAGAGCAGGCGCGGCATGGCGATGAGTTGGAGCTCGAGCCCCGGATAGGCCTTGCCGAGGCCGGCGAAGCGCGGTGCCAGGAAGGTCGAGCCGAAACCGTCGGGCGCGCCGATCCGGACCGTGCCGGAGAGCGCCATGTCGGCGCCGCCGATCTCGCTCTGGATCGCCAGCGCCTCGGTTTCCATGCTCTCGGCCTTGGCCAGCAACTGCTCGCCATGGCCGGTCAGGGCGTAACCCTGCGGCCGCCGCTCAAACAGCTTGGCCTTGAGCGATTCCTCGAGCGAGGTGATGCGGCGCGAGACGGTGGCATGATCCGCGCCGAGACGGCGCGCGGCGGCGGTGAGCCGGCCGGAGCGGGCGACGGCGAGGAAGAAACGCAGGTCGTCCCAGTCGAACCGTTCCATGCCGCTCCTCCGTATTTGTGTTTTTGCACGACGTAAGCCGATATCTGCCTATAGCCGTGCGCAAACGATAATGATAGGGGTAGCTCCAATCAGCGCCACACGACTTTAGGGGAGGATGCCATGCGTCAGATCGGTCACTTCATCGGCGGCAAGCACGTCGCTGGCACCTCGGGCCGCACGGCCGATGTCTACCAGCCGATGGACGGCTCGGTGATAGGCAAGGTCGCCCTCGCCTCGCAGCAGGAATTGCGCGCCGCGGTCGAGAACGCGCTCGAAGCCCAGCCGAAATGGGCGGCGGTCAATCCCCAGCGCCGCGCCCGCGTGCTGATGAAGTTCCTCGACCTGATCGCGCAGAACAATGACGAGCTCGCCGAGCTGCTCGCCCGCGAGCACGGCAAGACCATCCCCGACGCCAAGGGCGACATCCAGCGCGGCGTCGAGGTCGTCGAGTTCTCGCTCGGCGTGCCCAACCTGATGAAGGGCGAGTTCACCGACGGCGCCGGCCCGGGCATCGACATCTATTCGCTGCGCCAGCCGCTCGGCGTCGTCGCCGGCATCACCCCGTTCAACTTCCCGGCGATGATCCCGCTCTGGAAGCTCGGCCCCGCCATCGCCTGTGGCAACGCCTTCATCCTGAAGCCGTCCGAGCGCGACCCCGGCGTGCCGATGCGCCTCGCCGAGCTGTTCATCGAGGCCGGTGGCCCTCCGGGCATCCTCAACGTCGTCAACGGCGACAAGGAGGCAGTCGACGCCATCCTCGACGACCATGACATCAAGGCGGTCGGCTTCGTCGGCTCGACCCCGATCGCCGAGTACATCTACGCCCGTGGCTGCGCCAATGGTAAGCGCGTGCAGTGCTTCGGCGGCGCCAAGAACCACATGATCATCATGCCCGACGCCGACATGGACCAGGCGGTCGATGCGCTGATCGGCGCCGGCTACGGCTCGGCCGGCGAGCGCTGCATGGCGATCTCGGTCGCAGTGCCCGTAGGCAAGGCGACCGCCGACGAGCTGGTCAAGCGCCTGATCCCGCGCGTCGAGAGCCTGAAGATCGGCCCCTCGACCGACACCTCGGCCGATTACGGCCCGGTCGTCACCAAGGCGGCGATGGAGAAGATCAAGTCCTATGTCGACATCGGCATCGGCGAAGGCGCCAAGCTCGTCGTCGACGGCCGCGACTTCAAGATGCAGGGCTACGAGAACGGCTTCTATGTCGGCGGCTGCCTGTTCGACAACGTCACCAAGGACATGCGCATCTACAAGGAGGAGATCTTCGGACCGGTCCTCTCCGTGCTGCGCACCGAGAGCTATGACGAAGCGCTGAAGCTGACCAACGACCACGAATATGGCAACGGCACCGCGATCTACACCCGCGACGGCGATGCCGCGCGCGACTTCGCCTCGAAGGTCCAGGTCGGCATGGTCGGCATCAACGTGCCGATCCCGGTGCCGCTCGCCTACTACACCTTCGGCGGCTGGAAGCGCTCGGTCTTCGGCGACCTCAACCAGCACGGCCCGGATTCGATCCGCTTCTACACCAAGACCAAGACGGTGACGGCGCGCTGGCCGTCTGGCATCAAGGACGGCGCGAGCTTCGTCATCCCGACGATGGGCTGAGGCCGACGGCGAAGGAGATCAGGGCATGTTCTCCCTCACCGAAGACCAGATCGCCATCCGCGACATGGCCCAGGGTTTCGCAACCGAGACCTTGGCGCCGCATGCCGTGCGCTGGGACGAGGAGAAGCACTTCCCGGTCGAGGAGATGCGCCAGGCGGCGGCGCTCGGCATGGGCGGCATCTACATCCGCGACGATGTCGGCGGCTCCGGCCTGACGCGCCTCGACGCGGCAGTGATCTTCGAGGCGCTCTCGACCGCCTGCCCGACGGTCGCGGCCTATATCTCGATCCACAACATGTGCGCCTGGATGATCGACCGCTACGGAGCGGACGAGCAGCGGCAGAAATTCCTGCCGAAGCTCTGCAGCATGGAGCATCTGGCGAGCTATTGCCTGACCGAGCCGGGCGCCGGCTCCGATGCCGCCGCGCTGAAGACCAAGGCCGTGCTCGACGGCGACCATTACATCCTCGACGGCCAGAAGCAGTTCATTTCGGGCGCCGGCGTCTCGGATGTCTACGTCGTGATGGTGCGCACCGGTGAGGCCGGCCCGTCGGGCATCTCGACCATTGTCGTCGAAAAGGGCACGCCCGGCCTCTCCTTCGGCGCCAACGAGAAGAAGATGGGCTGGAACGCCCAGCCGACGCGGGCGGTGATCTTCGAGAACTGCCGCGTGCCGGTCGCCAACCGGATCGGCCCGGAAGGCATCGGTTTCAAGATCGCGATGGCCGGCCTCGATGGCGGGCGGCTCAATATCGGCGCCTGCTCGATCGGCGGGGCGCAAGGTGCGCTCGACAAGGCGCTCAGCTATGCCCAGGAGCGCAAGGCCTTCGGCTCCCGCATCGCTGATTTCCAGGCGCTGCAGTTCAAGCTCGCCGACATGGCGACCGAGCTGGAGGCGGCCCGCACCTTCCTCTGGCGTGCCGCGGCGGCACTCGACGAGAAGACGCCGGATGCGACGAAGCTCTGCGCCATGGCCAAGCGGGTCGCGACCGACACCGGTTTCGAGGTCGCCAACCAGGCCCTGCAGATCCATGGCGGCTATGGCTATCTCGCCGATTACGGCATCGAGAAGATCGTCCGCGATCTCAGGGTCCACCAGATCCTCGAGGGCACCAACGAGGTGATGCGGATGATCGTGGCGCGCTCGCTGGTCGGGCGGGCGAAGGGGAATTGACGCTTGGCGCGGACTACGACCGAACGGTGGCGGAAACGTACAGCTCGCGGTTCGTTCGCAAGCACGGTCATCGCAGCGGTAATAGGCGCGTTCGGCCTGCCTCCAGCGTGGGTGCTGCTTTCGCTCGGCTCCGCTCTCGTCCTAGGCTTCGCTTGGCTGCTCCTTCTCTTTTGGTGAACTAAGCCGAAATCCCTGCAACCACGGCCTATGGCGCCATCGATGCGAGCTCTTCAGTTTCCGCTCTCTGATCAGCGCAAAGAGCGAGACCAACCATGAATTCCGCGGAGGAAACGACCATGAGCACCATCGCCTTCATCGGGCTCGGCAATATGGGCGGGCCGATGGCCGGCAACCTGGTCAAGGCCGGGCACAAGGTCTTCGCCTTCGATCTCTCGCAGGCCTCGAAGGACGCGGCTGCCGCGCTCGGCGTCGGCATCGCCGCCTCGGCCAAGGAAGCTGTCGCCGAGGCCGAGATCGTCGTAACCATGCTGCCCGCCGGCAAACATGTGCTGGGGGTCTGGGCCGATATCCTGCCCGCGGTGAAGCCGGGCACGCTGCTGATCGATTCCTCGACGATCGACGTCGAGAGCGCCCGCAAGACCCATGCACTCGCGACCGAGCGTGGCTGCCTCTCGCTCGACGCGCCGGTTTCGGGCGGCGTCGGCGGCGCCCAGGGCGCGACGCTGACCTTCATGGTCGGCGGCAGCGCAGACGCCTTCAAGCGCGGCGAGCCGATCCTGTCGGCGATGGGCAAGAAGGTCGTGCATTGCGGCGACGCCGGCAACGGCCAGGCGGCGAAGATCTGCAACAACATGATCCTCGGCATCTCGATGATCGGCGTCTCCGAAGCCTTCGTGCTGGCCGAGAAGCTCGGCCTGTCGCATCAGGCGCTGTTCGACGTCGCCTCGACCTCCTCGGGCCAGTGCTGGTCGTTGACGACCTATTGCCCGGTGCCGGGCCCGGTGCCGACCTCGCCGGCCAACAATGACTACAAGCCCGGCTTCGCCTCGGCGCTGATGCTGAAGGACCTCAAGCTCGCCCAGGAGGCGGCGCAGGCCGCCGGCGCCTCGACCCCGCTCGGCGCTGCTGCGGCGCAGGTCTATGGCCTGCACAATGCCTGGGGCGAAGGCGGCACGGATTTCTCCGGCATCATCCATCTGCTGCGCGGGCGCGGAAACAGCTGAACGGATGCACCGCCGCCGGCGAACGTTCGCATACGTATAATTCTGCTTTCGACCCCGTTCCGGTTGGAACGAAAGCGGAGTAGGACGGGAGGCATGAACGACGCCTCCCGCCGCACCGAACGCTCAGCCCAGACCGGTTTCGCCACCAGCCCGCTCGACCGACGTGCCGATCTGCGTGACCGGGCGGAGGAGATCGCCGAATTGCGGGCGCGCAGCGATGCGCGCTTCACCGTCGTCGCCGGCGAAACGCCGATCCTGCTGCGCAACGGCGCCGAGACCCAGACCGTCTGGTTCGACGAGAGCGGTGCCGACGGCTTGGGCCCGGCGCTGGACGAGGTCTTTCTCGGGCTCGATCCGGAAGGCGCGCCGCGCTTCGGCCGGCTGATCGACCGCGAGTTGCTCGACGGTCTGCGCGAGCAGGCCGTGCTCGTCGTCACCGACCTGCGCAGCATCGCGCTGAAGCGACTGGTGCCGAAGGAGGAGCTCGGTCCGCTCGGCGAGGCCAAGGCCCTGCTCGACTGGCATGCACGCCATCGCTGCTGCGCCCAGTGTGGCGCGCCGACCAAGCTCGGCTCGGCCGGCTGGAAGCGGCAGTGCGAGGCCTGCGGCGCGCAGCATTTCCCGCGCACCGACCCGGTCGTGATCATGCTGGCGGTGCGCGGCGACAACTGCCTGTTGGCGCGCCAGTCGCGCTTCGCGCCCGGCATGTATTCCTGCATCGCCGGCTTCGTCGAGCCGGGCGAGACCTTCGAGGACGCCGTCCGCCGCGAGACCTGGGAGGAAGCCGGCCTGCGCACCGGCACGGTTCGCTACATCGCCTCGCAGCCCTGGCCCTTCCCGGGATCGCTGATGATCGGCTGCATCGCCGAGGCGCTGAACGACGATATCGTGCTCGACGGCACCGAGCTGGAAGCCGGCCGCTGGTTCAGCCGCGCCGAGGCGCTGCAGATGCTGGAGGGCAGGCACCCCGACGAGCTGTTCTGCCCGCCGCATATGGCGATCGCGAACACGATCCTGAAGGCGTGGGCGGTGGACGGCGAGGAGCCCTGACGCGCCCCGCGTCATCCTGACGAACGAACAGCCTTTGCGGAGCCCTGGATGACGGACCCGGTCAACGCCTTCGTTCCCGGGCCACGTGCCCATATCGCCGGCCATCCGGGCGGACCGCTCTCGGGGCTGACCTTCGCGGTCAAGGATCTGTTCGATGTCGCCGGCCTGCCGACCGGTGGCGGCAATCACGACTGGGCCAAGGCGAACCCGATCCCGACGCGCCATGCCTGGACGGTGCAGACCTTGCTGGATGCGGGTGCGGATTGCGTCGGCAAGACCATCACCGACGAGGTTTCGCTCGGCATCCTCGGCGAGAACGCCTTCGACGGCACGCCGATCAACAGCGCCGCGCCCGGGCGCGTGCCCGGCGGCTCCTCCTCGGGTTCGGCGGCGGCCGTCGCCGCCGGCCTCTGCGACATCGCGCTGGGTACGGATACCGGCGGCTCCGTCCGCGTGCCGGCGAGCTTCTGCGGGCTCTACGGCATCCGGCCGACCCATGGCCGGCTCGACCTGACCGGGCTGCTGCCGCAGGCGCCAAGCTCGGACACGGCGGGCTGGTTCGCGCGCGATGCCGGGACCTTCGCGAAGGTCGGTGCCGTGCTGCTCGGCGAGGCGCCCGGCCCGCTGCCGACGAAGCTGCTGATCGCCGTCGACGCCTTCGGCTTCGCCGACCCCGAGGTCGCGGAAGCCCTGCGGCCGATGGTGCGGAAGCTGGAGCGGATCGTCGGCACGGCGCGCGAGGAGATCATGGCGCCGCAGGGGCTTTCGGTCTGGGCACGGGCGCAGCGCAGCCTGCAGCCGGTCGAAGCCTGGCAGACCTTCCAGCCCTGGATCGAGCGGCATAACCCACGCATGGCCTTCAGCGTCGCCGCCGGGCTGATCGCCGGCTCGCAGATTTCCGCGAGCGAGCGCAACTGGGCGGCGCTGATGCGCGAGGAAGCGCGGGCGCGGCTGCGTTACCTCTTGCCAGCAGGCACGATCCTCTGCCTGCCGACCACGCCTTTCCCGGCGCCGCTGCGCGGGCTGCCGGCGCCTGAGCTGCAGCCCTTGCGCGACCGCATCACCTGCTTCTGCGCCCAGGGCGGCCTCACCGGCTCGCCCCAGCTCAATCTGCCGGGCGCCACGGTAAACGGGGCGCCGGTCGGTCTGTCGATCATCGGCGGCCGCGGCACCGACGCCAGCCTGATCGCCGTCGCCCAAGCCATGGAGGCCCTCTCGTGAGCGACCTGACCCCGAACCTGCCCGATGTCGTCGCCGAGATCAGCGCCCTGTTCGAGCGCTACGAGCAGGCGCTGATCGACAAGCAGGTCGATGTGCTCGACGCCTCCTTCTGGAACAGCCCCCACACCATCCGCTACGCGCTGGGCGAGAACGGCTACGGCTTCGACGAGATCCACGTCCACCGCGTCGCCCGCCCGCCGGGTCCCGGCATCAAGGAGAAGCGTATCCGCCTGGAAATCCTGACGCTCGGCCGCGACTTCGCCACCGTCAATCTCGAATTCAAGGTGCGCGGGCGCGAGATCATCGGCCGCCAGAGTCAGAGCTGGGTGCGCTTCCCGGACCTGGGCTGGAAAGTGGTCTCGGCCCATGTCTCAACGATGGAGGGGCCGCGCCCCTGGTGAAGGGGCGGCGGCCTACCCTTCTCCCCTCGGGGGAGAAGGTGGCTCGGCGAAGCCGACGGATGAGGGAAGGGTAGGCGCTACCTGTCCTCGTCTCACCCAGCCGCGCCGCCCTCATCCCCCTGCCGGGACCTTCTCCCCCGAGAGGAGAAGGGAAGGCTTTACTCCCCCGGCTCGGGGAAGCTGTCGCGGAATGCGTGCGCCGGGTAGACGCCGAGGATTTTCATCTCCTTCGAGAAGAAGGCGAGCTCGTCGAGCGCGCGGCGCAGCGCCGGGTCGTCGGGATGCCCCTCGACGTCGCTGTAGAACATCGTCGCCGAGAAATGGCCGTCGACCATGTAGCTTTCGAGCTTGGTCATGTTGACGCCGTTGGTGGCGAAGCCGCCGAGCGCCTTGTAGAGCGCCGCCGGCAGGTTGCGGACCTGGAAGATCAGGGTCGTCACCGTCTTGCCGGCGCCCTGGCGGGCGAATTCGGGATATTTCGAAAGCACGACGAAGCGCGTGGTGTTGTGCTTCTCGTCTTCGATGTCCTCCATCAGGATCTTGAGGCCGTAGACCTCTGCGGCGATGTGCGGCGCGATCGCGGCACGCGTCGGGTCGCCGGCCTCGGCGACCTGACGGGCGGAGCCGGCGGTGTCGGCCGCGACCTCGGCCTTGAGGCCGAGCTTGCGGATGATCTTGCGGCACTGGCCGAGCGCATGGATGTGGCTCTGCACTGTCTGCAGCGTCGCCAGCGTCGCGCCCTCGACCGCCATCAGATGGAAGCGGATCGGCAGGAAATGCTCGCCGATGATGTGCAGGCCAGAGCGCGGCAGGAGGTGATGGATGTCGGCGACGCGGCCGGCGATCGAGTTGTCGATCGGGATCATGCCGTAGCGGGCAGCGCCGTCCGAGACCGCCGCGAGCGCGTCCTCGAAGGTCCGGCAAGGCAGCAGCTCGCAATCCGGGAAGACCTGGAGGGCGGCCTGCGAAGAGAAGGCTCCGGGCTCACCCTGATAGGAAACGACGACTGACATTTTAGGTCTTCAGGCTCCGGCGCTGGATGTCAGGAACGCGCGGGCGCGGTCCAGATCGGGGGGCGTGTCGACGCCTCGTGGGACGTGATCGATGATCATGGCGTCGATGCGCATGCCGTCCTCGAGCGCGCGCAGCTGCTCGAGCTTCTCGCGCAGTTCGAGCGGCGACTGCGGCAGCGAGACGAAGCGATCGAGCGCGCGGCGGCGATAGGCGTAGAGGCCGACATGATGATAGAGCGGGCCATCGCCGTAAGGCGCCGTCGCCCTGGTAAAGTAGAGCGCCCGCATCCGGCGGGGGGAGATCTCGCTGCCGATCAGCTTGACCACGCTCGGCGCGGTCCTCTCCTCGTCGTCAGTGATCTCGCCGGCAAGCGTCGCGATGTCGACGGCCGGATCGGCCAGCGGCTCCACCGCCGCGGCGATCGCGGTCGGTGCCAGCGTCGGGAAGTCGCCCTGGACGTTGACGATGATGTCGTGCTCACCCTTCGGATCGACGATGTCGGCGGCCTCCTTGATCCGGTCGGAGCCGGTCTGGTGCGCGGGGCTGGTCATCACCGCCCGCCCGCCGGCCTGCTCGATCGCCGCCAGGATGCGCTCGTCATCGGTTGCGACCACGACCTCGCCGACGCGCGCTTCGATGGCACGGCGCCAGACGCGAACGATCATCGGCTCGCCCAGAATGTCGGCCAGCGGCTTGCCTGGCAGGCGCGTCGCCTGCATGCGGGCGGGGATCAGGATCAGCGGATTGGGCATTGGCTGGGGAAAGCTCGCGGGGCGGCAAAAGGTCTCAAAGCGGAGCGTGCTTATACGAGTTGCAATGCAGCGCGCAAAGCGGTTAAGCAGCGCTGACGTGCCGGCTCCGCAAGGGCCCGGCCGCAGCGCTGTCTTGCTTCGCCGACGGGCGGGCCGGGGGTTGTGAGAGACGATGAATATCGAACTGAACAAGATCGCTGGCGCGGGGCTTTCGACCCTGCTCGTCGTGATGGCCCTGAACATGGGCGCCGGCATCGTCTTCGCCCCGAAGAAGCCGGCCGTTCCCGGCTACGACCTGCCGAGCCTCGAGCCGGCCGCCGCTGGCGGCGCCGGTGCTCCTGCAGCAGCCGCCGAAGAGCCGATCGCGGTACGTCTCGCCAAGGCCGACCCGGCCAAGGGCGAGAAGGCTGTCGCCGCCTGCAAGGCCTGCCACACCTTCGAGAAGGGCGGCGCCAACAAGGTCGGCCCGCATCTCTACGACGTCTATGGCCGCAACGAGGGCTCGGTCGCAGGGTTCGGCTATTCGGCCGCGATGAAGGGCCGCGGCGACAAGAGCTGGGACGCCGATGCCCTCGATCATTTCCTGAAGAATCCGAAGGCTTATGTTCCGGGTACCATCATGGCCTTCGCCGGCATCAGCCGCCCCGAGGCCCGCGCCGACGTCGTCGCCTATCTGAACACGCTGGCCGACGCGCCCAAGCCCCTGCCGAAACCCTGAGCCGGCGCCTTTCGCAGCAACGTGACCGCACGAGCCGGGCCAAGCGCCCGGCTTTTGCTTGTTTGCGCCATGCAATTGCCGTCACCATGACGGGGAATGCGCACAACACTGGCTTTGGCCGGGCGTGACGACATAATCGGACGACGAATCGCAAGGGGTTTTTGCATGGCGATCCGGATCACCCGCCGCAGGCTGCTCGAAGCCGGCGGTGCGCTCGCAGGCGCGGCCACGCTGCCAGGCTCGCTGACGACGGCACTGGCGCAGGAGAACGAGGTCCACGGCCTCTCGACCTTCGGCGAGCTGGCGCTGCCGCCGGACTTTCCGCATTTTGCCTATGTCAACCCGAAGGCGCCGAAGGGCGGCTCGATCACCATCCAGATCAAGCGCGCCGGCGGCAACCAGAGCTTCGACACCTTCAACACGCTCAACACTTTTGTGCTGCAGGGCGACGGCGCCGCCGGCATGGATGCCTGCTTCGACAGCCTGATGGCTGGCTCGGGCGACGAGCCAGGCTCGCTCTACGGCCTGCTCGCGAAGAGTGTCGCTGTGTCCGCCGACAAGCTGACCTATCGCTTCCGCATGCGGCCGGAGGCGAAGTTCCATGACGGCTCGCGCGTCACCGCCGGCGATGCCGCCTTCTCCTTCAACCTGCTCAAGAGCAAGGGCCATCCGACCTACCGGCTGATCCTCGCCGAAATGGAATCAGCCGTCGCCGAGAGCGACGACCTCATCGTCGTCAAGCTCTCGCAAAAGCGCAGCCGCGACCTGCATCTCGTCGTCGCCGGGCTGCCGGTGTTCTCCGAGAAATACTGGTCGACCCGCAATTTCGAGGCCTCGACACTGGAGCCACCGCTCGGCTCGGGCGCCTACAAGGTCGGCCGCTTCGAGCAGGGCCGCTTCATCGAGTTCGACCGGGTGCCGGACTACTGGGCCAAGGACCTGCCGGTGAATGTCGGCCAGAACAATTTCGACCGGGTCCGCTGGGAATATTTCCGTGACCGACAGGTCGCCTTCGAGGCCTTCAAGAGCGGCGTGATCACCTTCCAGGAGGAGTTCACCTCGCGCATCTGGGCGACGGGCTACGACTTCCCCGCCATCCACGAAGGCAAGGTCAAGAAGGAGGCCCTGCCGAAGACCGAGCCGATCGGCTCGCAGGGCTGGATCTACAATCTGCGGCGCGAAAAGTTCGCCGATCCGCGCATTCGCGAGGCGCTCGGCCTCGCTTTCGACTTCGAGTGGACCAACAAGAACATCATGTTCTCGTCCTTCTCGCGCGCGACCTCCTATTTCGAGAACTCGGATTCGAAGGCGGTGGGCAAACCCTCGCCGGAGGAACTCGCACTACTGGAGCCGTTCCGCGGCAAGGTGCCCGACGAGGTCTTCGGCGAGCCCTATTTGCCGCCGGTCAGCGACGGCTCCGGCAGCGACCGTGCCTTGCTGCGCCGCGCCGACGAGATGCTGCGTGCCGCTGGCTGCAAGCGCGATGGCAATGTGATGAAGCTGCCGAACGGCCAGCCCTTCGAGATCGAGTTCCTGGATTCGACGCCCTCGCTGCAGCCGCACACC
Organism: Allobosea sp. Tri-44; assembly: GCF_004123845.1. Taxonomy (GTDB): domain Bacteria; phylum Pseudomonadota; class Alphaproteobacteria; order Rhizobiales; family Beijerinckiaceae; genus Allobosea. Next base: position 36,854 of record NZ_NBDP01000007.1, read on the forward strand.
CAGCCCTTCCAGGCCAATCTCAAGCGGCTCGGCATCAATGCGACCTCGCGCATCGTCGACGGAGCGCAATACCAGCGCCGGCTCGACGAGTTCGACTTCGACGTCATCAGCCGCGCGATGAGCGGCAGCTCGATCCCGAGCGACACGATGCGCGTCGTCTACGGCTCGGAAGCGGCCAAGACGCGTGGTTCGCGCAATGTCGGCGGCATTGCCCATCCAGCGATCGACGCGATGATCGACAAGATCGGACAAGCCGACAGCTATGCCGAGGTGGTGGTGGCGGCCAAATGCCTCGACCGATTGCTACGGGCCGGGCGCTACTGGATCCCGATGTGGTGGAACGCCAGCGAATGGCTGGCCTATTGGGATATGTATGAGCGTCCTCAGACCAAGCCGAAATTCAGTTCCGGCGCGCCGGGTACATGGTGGTACGATCCCGAAAAAGCCAAGCGGATCGGGAAGGCATAAGCGGGCATGCTGAACTACATCGCCCGGCGTCTGGCGCTGATGGTGCCGACCCTGTTCGGCATCCTGCTGATCTCCTTCGTCATCGTGCAGTTCGCGCCCGGCGGCCCGGTCGAGCGGATCATCTCACAGCTCAATAATCCCAATAGCGGCGCGGCCGAGCGCGTCGGCGGCGGCTCCGGCGGCGATGCCGGTACGCAGGCGCTGGATTCCGGCTCGGCCTATCGCGGCGCGCAGGGGCTCGACCCGGCCTTCATCAAGGAACTGGAGAAGCAGTTCGGCTTCGACAAGCCGGCGCATGAGCGCTTCTTCAAGATGCTGAAGGACTATGCGACCTTCGATTTCGGCCGCAGCTATTTCCGCGATGCGCCGGTGCTGCAATTGATCAAGGAGAAGCTGCCGGTCTCGATCACGCTCGGTCTCTGGATGACCCTGCTCTCCTACGCGATCTCGATCCCGCTCGGCATCCGCAAGGCGGTGAAGGACGGCTCGCGCTTCGACACCTGGACCAGCGCGGTCGTCATCGTCGGCTACGCCATCCCGGGCTTCCTGTTCGCGATCCTGCTGATCGTGCTCTTCGCCGGCGGCTCGTTCTGGCAGATCTTCCCGCTGCGCGGCCTGACCTCGGAGAACTGGGCGCAGCTCAGTCTCATCGGCAAGGTCGGCGATTATTTCTGGCACATCGCCCTGCCGGTGCTGGCGATGGCGCTCGGCGCCTTCGCGACCTCGACGCTGCTGACCAAGAACTCCTTCCTCGACGAGATCAGGAAGCAATACGTCCTGACCGCCCGGATGAAGGGGCTGTCGGAGCGCCGCGTGCTCTATGGCCATGTCTTCCGCAACGCCATGCTGATCGTCATTGCCGGGTTCCCTGGTGCCTTCGTGCATGCGCTCTTCGCCGGCTCGCTGCTGATCGAGACGATCTTCTCGCTCGACGGGCTCGGGCTCCTCTCCTTCGAGGCGATCGTCAATCGCGACTATCCGGTCGTCTTCGCCAACCTCTTCATCTTCTCGCTGATCGGCCTCGTCGTGCACCTGATCACCGACCTGACCTATGCCTGGGTCGACCCGCGCATCGATTTCGAATCGCGGGAGGCCTGACGGTGAGCGACACGCTTCTCGATGCCCCGCCGCCGGTCCTGCGTTCTGCCGAGCCTGCTCGTGCTCCGGCCACGGCCAAGCAAGGCTGGCTCAAGCTCTCGCCGATCAACCGGCGCCGTCTCGACAGCTTCAAGGCCAACAAGCGCGGCTGGTGGTCGTTCTGGATCTTCCTGACGCTGTTCGTGCTCTCGCTCTTCGCCGAGTTCATCGCCAACGACCGGCCGCTGATCGTCCGCTACAAGGGCGAGACGCTGTTTCCGGTGGCGGTCAACTATCCCGAGGAGAAGTTCGGCGGCTTCCTCGCCACCACTGACTATCGCGACCCGACCATCGCCAGGGAGATCGCGGCGAATGGCTGGGCGCTGTGGCCGCCGATCCGCTATTCCTACCGCACGCACAATCTCGACCTGCCGGTGCCGGCCCCTGCCCCGCCGACCTGGCTGCTCAAGGACGAGCAGTGTCGCGGAATCGCCGAGCGAACCGGCGGCATGACCTGCCGCGAGCTCGAATGGAACTGGCTCGGCACCGACGACCAGGGCCGCGACGTCGTAGCCCGGCTGATCTACGGTTTCCGCATCTCGATCCTGTTCGGGCTGATCCTGGCCTCGATCTCCTCGGTGATCGGCATCGCCGCCGGCGCGATCCAGGGCTATTTCGGCGGCTGGACCGACCTGATCTTCCAGCGCGTCATCGAAATCTGGACCTCGATCCCGGCGCTCTATCTCCTGATCATCGTCGCGGCGATCATCACGCCGAGCTTCTTCGTCCTGCTCGGCATCCTCCTGCTGTTCTCCTGGGTCGCGCTCGTCGGCGTGGTCCGCGCCGAATTCCTGCGGGCGCGGAATTTCGAGTATGTTCGGGCGGCGCGGGCGCTCGGCCTCTCCAACCGGGCGATCATGGTCAAGCACCTGCTGCCCAACGCCATGGTGGCGACGCTGACCTTCCTGCCCTTCATCCTCAACGGCTCGATCACGACGCTGACCTCGCTCGACTTCCTCGGTTTCGGCCTGCCACCAGGCTCGCCCTCGCTTGGTGAGCTGCTGGCACAGGGCAAGGCCAATCTGCAGGCGCCCTGGCTCGGTCTCTCCGGTTTCTTCGTGATCGCGCTGATGCTGTCGCTGCTGATCTTCATCGGCGAAGGGGTGCGGGATGCCTTCGACCCGCGGAAGACCTTCGCATGAGCGCCCCCCTCCTCTCCGTCCAGGACCTCTCCGTCGCCTTCCGCCAGGGCGGGCGGGAAACGCTCGCGGTCGACAAGGTCTCGTTCGAGATCGCCAAGGGCGAGACGCTGGCGATCGTCGGCGAATCCGGCTCGGGTAAATCGGTCTCGGCGCTGTCGATCCTGAAGCTCTTGAACTATCCGGCGGCGTATCATCCCTCCGGCAAGGTGCTGTTCAACGACCAGGACCTGATCGCCGCCGATGAGGACGCGATGCGCAAGGTCCGCGGCAACGACATCACCATGGTGTTCCAGGAGCCGATGACCTCGCTGAACCCGCTGCACACGATCGCGCGGCAAATCGGCGAGATCCTCGAACTGCACAAGGGCCTGCGCGGCGAGAAAGCGCGCAAGCGGACGCTCGAACTGCTATCGCTGGTCGGCATCCGCGATGCGGAAAGCCGGCTCGACGCCTATCCGCACCAGCTTTCCGGCGGCCAGCGCCAACGCGTGATGATCGCGATGGCGCTCGCCAACGAGCCGGACCTCCTGATCGCCGACGAGCCGACCACGGCGCTCGACGTCACCGTGCAGGCGCAGATCCTGACGCTGCTGAAGGAGCTGCAGGGCCGGCTCGGCATGGCGATCCTCTTCATCACCCATGATCTCGGCATCGTCCGGCGCATCGCCGACCGGGTTTGCGTGATGCTGAAGGGCAGAATCGTCGAACAGGGCCCCGTCGCCGAGATTTTCGGCAATCCCCAGCACGCCTATACGCAGCGCCTGCTCGCCGCCGAGCCGAAGGGTCGGCCGGAGCCTGTGCCGGAAGGCGCCCCGATCCTGCTGGAAGCCGGTCCGGTCAAGGTCTGGTTCCCGATCAAGACCGGGCTGCTGCGCCGCACGACCAGCCATGTGAAGGCCGTCGACGGCATCTCGGTCAAGGTGCGCGAGGGCGAGACGCTCGGCATCGTCGGCGAATCCGGCTCGGGCAAGACCACGCTCGGCCTCGCCATATTGCGGCTGATCTCTTCGGAGGGACCGATCGTCTTCCTCGGCGACCGCATCGACGGGCTGAAGAGCGCTGCCGTCCGGCCGAAGCGCAAGGACCTCCAGGTCGTCTTCCAGGACCCTTACGGCTCGCTGTCGCCGCGCATGTCGGTCGCCGACATCGTCGCGGAAGGGCTCACCGTCCAGCAGAAGGGGCTGAGCTATCAGTGCCAGCGCGAGATCGTGGCGCAGGCGCTCGCCGATGTCGGGCTCGATCCTTCGACGATGGACCGCTATCCGCACGAATTCTCTGGCGGCCAGCGCCAGCGCATCGCGATCGCCCGCGCCATGGCGCTCGATCCGAAATTCGTCGTGCTCGACGAGCCGACCTCGGCGCTCGACATGTCGGTCCAGGCGCAGATCGTCGAATTGCTGCGCGGGCTGCAGGCCCGGCGCAAGCTCGGCTATCTCTTCATCAGCCACGACCTCAAGGTGGTCAGGGCGCTGTCGCACCGGGTGGTGGTGATGCAGAACGGCAAGGTGGTCGAGGAAGGCCCCGCGGAGGAGATCTTCCAGCGTCCCCGCGAAGCCTATACGCAGGCGCTGCTGGCGGCCGCGCTCAACCTTGAGCCGGCGAACAGCGCCGCGGTGCGGGACTGATGACACGCGCCATCCTGATCGTGCTCGATTCCGTCGGCTGCGGCGGCGCCGAGGATGCCGCCGCCTATGGCGATACCGGCGCCGACACGCTCGGCCATATCGCTCAGGCCTGCGCCGAGGGGCGCGGCGATCGCCAGGGCCTGCGCAGCGGGCCGCTCCATATCCCGAACCTCGCCCGACTGGGCCTCAGCCATGCCTGCGAGGCCTCGACCGGCAAGCCGCTCGCCGGCGTGACACGGCCGGACGCGCCGCAGGGGCAATACGGCTATGGCGTCGAGATCAGCCAGGGCAAGGACACTCCCTCCGGCCATTGGGAGATCGCCGGCTGCCCGGTGCCGTTCAAATGGGGCTACTTCACCGCGCTGGAGAACACGTTCCCGCCGGACTTGGTCGCCGCCATCATCCGCGACGGTGCCCTGCCCGGCATCCTCGGCAACAAGCACGCTTCCGGCACGGCGGTGATCGACGAACTCGCCGAGGAGCACATCCGGACGGGAAAGCCGATCTGCTACACCTCGGTCGACTCGGTGCTGCAGATCGCGGCGCATGAGGAGCATTTTGGCCTGGAGCGGCTCTATGCGCTCTGCAGGAAGGCCCGCGTCCTAGTCGATCCACTCAGGATCGGCCGCGTCATCGCCCGGCCTTTCGTGGGAACGACCCAGACCGGTTTCACCCGCACCGGGAACCGCAAGGACTTCTCCATCCCGCCGCCGGACGAGACCATCCTCGACCGGCTCGCGGCCAGGGAGCGACCGGTCGTCACCGTCGGCAAGATCGGCGACATCTTCGCTCATCGGAACACGGGCGAGGAGATCAAGCCGTTCGGCAACGCCGCCATGTGGACCGCGGCGCTGGAGGCGTTCGCGCGGCTGCCCGATGGCGGCTTCTGCTTCGTCAACCTCGTCGATTTCGACACCGAGTACGGCCATCGCCGCGACATTCCGGGCTATGCGGCAGCGCTCGAAGCCTTCGACCGCGATTTGCCGAAGCTCGAGGCGTTGCTTCGCCCCGGTGACCTCGCCGTCATCACCGCCGACCACGGCAATGATCCGAGCTGGCCCGGCTCCGACCATACGCGCGAGCATGTGCCGATCCTGGCCTTCGGACCGACCGTACCGGCGCAGCTGATCGGGCGCCGCGGGAGCTTCGCCGACATCGCGGCGACGCTCGGCGAATGGCTCGATATCGGAGTCGTGGGCCCCGGTCGCGCCTGGTAGCTGGGGCCGGTTTACCGGCCAGCTTGATTCAACCTGTTCGAATCCGGTTCTAGAGCATTTTCGAGCGAAGTGGGTACCGGTTCGCGTGAAGAAAATGCGATAAAACAAAGAGATAGAGCATTTCAGCGATTCGGAGAAACGCGGAAATGCTCTAGGCGGCAGCGACGCGCTCGCAGAACTCCGCCACCTCGCGGCGGATGCGCTGCGCCTGCGTCGCAAGGTCCGACGAAGAGCTCTGCAGGCTGCCGGCAGCGGCGTAGGTGCGCTCGGTCACCGCCTCGAAGCTCTGCAGGGTCTGGGCGCTGCGGTTGGCACCATCGGAGGAAACCTGGACCTCGCGCGCGATCTCGGCGGTAGCGCGATCCTGCTCGCCGACCGCATAGGCGATCGCCACCGAGACGGTCTCGACCTCGCCGATCGCCGTGACCATCTCGCGGATCGACTTGAGCGAGCGTTGCGAGGCAGTCTGGATCGCTTCGATCGAGCGCGCCACCTCCTCGGTCGCTGTCGCCGTCTGCGCCGAGAGCGTCTTGACCTCGCTGGCGACGACGGCGAAGCCCTTGCCCATCGCGCCGGCACGCGCCGCCTCGATGGTCGCGTTCAGCGCCAGCATGCTGGTCTGTGCCGCGATGCCGCGGATGATCTCAGCCACGGCGCCGACGCTCTCGCCGGTACGTGCCAAGGCCTCGATCTCGGTGCTGGCAGCCCGTGCGAGCCTGGCTGCCGATTGCGAGCTGCCAGCCGATTGCGTGACGTTGCGACCAATCTCGGCGATCGAAGAGGCAAGCTCCTGACTGGCTGCCGCGGTCTGCTCGATGCTTGTCGTCACCTCGGTAGAGCTGCGCGAGACGAGCGAGATCTGCTGGCGCGCCCGGTCGGAGGCGCCGGTGAGGCCACGGGCATCGACCTGCATCGCCTCGGACGCCTTGTCGAGGACGGCCATCGCGCCATCCATCTCGTCGCGGAAATGTTCGACCATGGCACGCAAGCGCTCAGCGCGTGCCTCGGCCTCGTCGGCGAGCGCCCGCTCGCGCTCGCTCGCCAGGCGTTCGCGCTCGGCAATCTCTTCGGCTCGGCGCAGATTGGCCTCGGTCTGCGCGAAGATGCGCGCAGTCATCACTGCGATCGCTGCGAGGAAGGCGGTTTCGACAACCACGATGACGGCATGCAGCAGCACCCGCGCCAGATTGCCGCCCTGATAGAAGACGGCGGCTGGCAGGACGAACTGCAGCACCAGATGGTGGACCGCGGTGAGCGCAGCGCCAAGGATGATCGGCCGCCAGTCGCAGAAGCCGGCGAGCAGCGCCAGCACCGCAAAATAGTACATATGCATGTCGGGCTGCCAGGGATGCCCGGAGAAGACCGCGACCAGAATCGAGACCTGGCCGATCAAGGCGACAGCGATTGCGCATTGCGCCAGCAACCTCGCGCCCACGCCGCGATAGGCCAGCAGAGCCGCGAGCGCGAGCAACAGGGCGCTCAGCCCCGGTACCAACGCGTCGCCGGACTGCAGCAGGGATGCCATCGCGAGCAGCGGGACGTGGAGGAAGGCGAGGCCGACGAGGCAGCGCGCGACGAGGTCGCGAAGGCCAGGCAAAGTCAAAGTCATAGGCGGTTCGCTTCGGCCTCTGATGAGATGATGCATCCGGCAAGGCCGTCGAGGCGCAGCATCAGCACGGCGCCGGCAGGCCTCGCTGCCGGCACCATCCCAGCCTCTGGCGCAAGGACGACGACGAAGGGCACCGCACCCTGCCGCAGGAGCCTGGAGCCGGTCGCGAGACTGCGCGCCACGGCTTCCTCACCCGACACCCAGGGTGGGAAGATGACCGCCAGCGGTGCGGCCGGGCCGGCGACAGAACCAGGCAAGCTCGCGAGGGCGGCGAGGCCGGAGCAGACAGCCAAGCCTATAATCAAGCCGATATCGCGCCACTGCCGGAGCCGTCGAGACGGTGCATCGATCGGTATTGCGACGGCGCTCATCGTCAGATCGGCTCTCGATTTGGCTAACGTGACGTTGCCCTCACTGAAGCTCCTGGGCCGCTCCGCTTAAATTTCGATTAATCAGCCAACTTGGTTTCAAAGGGTGCCGCCCGCTTCTGAATGTACGTTTTACGGTTTATAAAGCCGCTGGCTATACACTCTATGGTTGTTGAACCTGTGGAGTTTACACGCCATGCGTTCGCTCATTCATCGCCTACGAATTGATCGCTCCGCCGCTACTGCCGTAGAATTCGCCTTCATCGCGCCGATCCTGCTGCTACTCCTCTTCGGCATCATCGGGTACGGCCACGCCTTTGGCGTGTATCACGGCGTGCAGCAACTGGCGGCGGAGGCGGCCCGCGCCTCAGTTGCCGGGCTCGACGATGCGGAGCGCGAGCGGCTGGTGCGCGCTTTCGTCACCCGCAGTATCGGCTCCTACGCCTTTCTCGACCCTAGCAAGCTGACGGTGCGGACGACCGCGACCGGCGCGCCCTCGCCGAGCTTCGAGGTGGCGGTCGTCTACGACTACTCGGACAGCATCTTCAACCGCCTCAATTCCATAGTTGCGCTGCCGACGCCGGTGGTCGAGCGCCGAGCCGTCGTGCAGCGCGGTGGCTACTAAACCCGTCCATCGACGGAAACGGTAAGGGAGGCCGTCATGATCAATCTCTTGCGGAGGCTGTTTGCGGATCGCCGCGGCCTCTCATCCATCGTGTTCGCCGGTAGCTCCATGGTTCTCTTCGGCTTCGGCACGATGGCTGTCGACGTCGGCAGCTTCTACTACCAGCAGCGCCGGCAACAGACCGCAACGGATCTCGCCGCGCTCGCCGCCGCGGCGGACCTGGCAAGGGCAGACGCGGCCGCACGGGCAAGCGCCGGACGCAACGGTTACACCGCTGCCGCAGTCGAAAGGGTGCAGCTGGGCACCTATACGGCGGACGCGACGCTCGCGCCTGAGATGCGCTTCCAGCCGAGTTCAGCGGCTGTCGCGAACGCTGCCCGGATCGAGATGCGCGCGACCACCCCGATGATCCTCGGTCGTGTGCTTGCAGCGGGCGGGCTCGGAAATGAAGCCGGCGACGTCACGATCCTGACGCGAGCGACTGCCGCACAGGATATGCAGGCCTCCTTCGCCATCGGCTCGCGGCTAGTCCGGGTCGAAGGCGGCGCCCTCAACGGCCTGCTCGGCGGCCTACTCGGGACGAGCCTGTCGCTGTCGGTGATGGACTATGAGGGGTTGGCGCGGGCCCGGATCGACCTGTTCGGCTTCGCCCGGCGACTGGCGACGCGCGCCTCGATCTCCGCATTGACCTTCGACGAGGTCGTCCGCGCCCAGGTCCGCATCGGGGATGTCATCCTGGCTGCGCAGGATGCAGCGCGGGACCAAGGCGCGGGCAGTGATGCAGTCGCAGCGCTAGGGCATCTGGCGACGACACTTGCCGGTTCAAGCCAGCGCCTCAACCTGCAGAGCCTCGTCTCGTTCGGCATCTATGGCGGCCGTCAGCTGAGCGAGGAGGTGCCGCTGAAAGCATCGCTATCGGCACTCGACCTGGTCTCGGCCGCGGCGCAGATCGCCAATGGCGCGCGCCAGCTCGATCTCGGCCTGGCGGTCAACGTGCCCGGCCTGGCCTCGGTCTCGCTGAAGCTCGGCATCGGCGAGCGGCCGGTCGGCACCAGCATGGTGCGCGTAGGCCGCACCGGCGCTACGGTCCACACTGCCCAGACGCGTCTGCTGCTCACCCTCACCCTCGTCGGCAGCGGCCACGCCTCCTTGGTCAAGCTGCCGCTTTATCTGGAACTCGCCTCTGCGACGGCTCGTCTGACCGCGATCTCCTGCGGCGCCGGCGACATCACAAGCGCGCGGGTGACGCTCGGCGTGACGCCAGCCGTGGTCGATGCCTGGATCGGAGAGGTCTCCAATGCCGAGTTCAGCAATTTCAGCACCCGGCCAAACCCTCCGGCTGCAACGTTGCTCAACCTGCTCGGCCTCGCAAAAGTGACGGGCCGAGCGCATGTCACGATCAGCAACACCAGCGAGACCCCGGTCAGCTTCAGCTATGCCGAGATCCAGCGAGTCGAAAAGAAGACAACATCGACGCAGAACTTCGTCGCGAGCTTGCTGTCGCGCCTGGTCGGCGACCTCGAGCTGCGCGTCGAACTACTGGGACTCGGCCTGCCCATACCTGGGCTCGACGGCGCCGTCTCCGGCGTCATTGCCGGTGCGGCGGCGCCGCTCGACCAGGTGCTGACGAGCCTGCTCAACACGCTTGGGATCGGGCTCGGTCAGGCCGACAGCTGGGTCAGCGGCGTGCGTTGCGGCGGAGCGGTACTGATCCTGTAGAGCTTTACGCACGCAGCCGGTTCTTGATCCGCTGCATCAGCCCGTCGCGGACCGCGCGATAGGCTTCGAGGACCTGCTCGCGCGAGCCTTGCACGATGGTAGGATCCGGCGTTGGCCAGTATTCGACGTCGGACGCGACGGTGCGGGTCAGGTCGAGCGCCTTGTGATGCGCCTCGGGCGAGAGCGTGACGATCAGATCGAAGTTGAGCCCCTCCCATTCCTCCAGCTCCTCGAGCGATTTCGGCTTGTGCTTGCGGGCATCGATGCCGATCTCGTCGAGAACCTCCAGCGCGAAGGGATCGACCTCGCCTTTGCGGGCCCCGGCCGACTGGACGTAGACCGACTTGCCGAAGAAGTGCTTGGCCATCGCCTCCGCCATGGGCGAGCGCACCGCGTTGTAGGCGCACATGAACAGTACGCTCTGCAGCTTGCGCGGGGCGGACGGCTCCAAGCGCTCAGCCCTTCCAGTGCAGTGCGTAGATCAGGGTGAAGAGGCGGCGGGCGGTCTCGTTGTCGATCTCGACCTTGTTCGCCAACCGTTCGACCAGCAGGTGAGCTGCCTCGTCGTGCAGGCCGCGACGTCCCATGTCGATCGCCTCGATCTGCGACGGCGTCGCCGTGCGGATGGCGGCATAATAGCTGTCGCAGACCAGCTCGTAGTCCTTGATGATGCGCCTGAACGGCGTCAGCGAGAGAAGGTGCGTGACGACCGGGGCGCCATCGGCGCTCCTGATCTCGAAGGCAAGGCGTCGCTCGACCAAGGCAAGATGGACGGCATAGGGTCCGCCGTCGAAGTCCGGCACAGCGAAGTGGTTGCGCTCGATCAGGTCGTAGATCGCGACGGCGCGCTCATGCTCCTGGTCGGCGCCACCCCGGCCGAGTGAAGCCTCGTCGAGCGTAACGGCGACCAGATGGTTGCGTTCCGACATGTATCCTCCGCGCAGCCGGTCGCGAGCGCAGAATCGCCGCGCCCGACGTCAGCCGTTGAGTCGGATCGTCACGGAACGCGCGTGGGCCTGCAAGCCCTCGGCTGCGGCAAGCTCGGTCGCAGCACCGGCGAGCGCCCGCAATGCCGCAGGATCGCATTTCAGCAGCGAGGTCCGCTTCATGAAATCGGGCACGCCAAGCCCCGAGGAGAAGCGCGCCGAGCGCGCCGTCGGCAGGACATGGTTCGAGCCGCCGACATAGTCGCCGATCGCCTCGGGCGTATGCCCGCCGAGGAAGATCGCGCCGGCATTGCGGATGCGTCCCGCCAGGCGCTCCGGTTCGGCGGCGATGATCTCCAGATGCTCCGGCGCCAGCCGGTTGACCAGCGGGATCGCCGTGTCGAGCGCCCCGACCACGATGACTGCGCCGAAATCACGCCAGCTCGCACCGGCGATCTCGGCGCGCGGCAAGGTCCTGAGCTGGCCTTCGACAGCGCGCTCGACCGCATTGGCAAGTGCGGCATCGTCGGTGATCAGGATCGATTGGGCGGCGGTATCATGCTCGGCCTGGGCGAGGAGATCGGCCGCGATCCAGTCGGGATTGGCGCTGGCATCGGCCAGGACCAGCACCTCGGACGGGCCGGCGATCATGTCGATGCCGACCGTGCCGAAGACCCGGCGCTTGGCGGCGGCGACATAGGCGTTGCCGGGGCCGACGATCTTGGCGACGGGCGCGATCGTCGCGGTCCCGTAGGCGAGCGCGGCGACCGCCTGGGCCCCGCCAATCCGATAGATCTCGTCGATGCCGGCGAGTTTCGCCGCGGCGAGCACCAGCGGATTGCCCTGGCCGCGCGGCGTCGGCGCGACCATGACGAGGCGCTCGACCCCGGCGACCTTGGCCGGAATCGCGTTCATCAGAACGGACGACGGATAGCTCGCAGTGCCGCCCGGGACGTAGAGGCCAACGGCCTCGATGGCGCTCCAGCGCCAGCCGCTCTCGACGCCGAGCGCATCGCGCGACCAGGAATCGGCCGGCTTCTGGCGCAGGTGATAGGTCTCGATCCGGGAGCGGGCCGTTTCCAGCGCATCGAGTTGCTCACGCGTGCAGGCCGCAACCGCCGCCTCGACCTCGCTCTCGGTGACGCGCAATGTCTGCGGCGTCAGCGAGAGTTTGTCGAAACGGTCGGTGTACTCGATCAGCGCCGCATCGCCGCGGGTGCGAACATCGGCGATGATCGCGGCGGCGACCTGATCGACATCCTCGGAAACCTCGCGCTTCATCGCGAGCAGAGCAATGAACTCCCGCTCGAAACCGGCATCGCGTGCGTCAAGCCTGATCGGCATCGGGATATCCTGACCGGAAGGGGTTCAGCCGGCGTCCGGATGGGCAGGCGTCGCGACGGCTTCCCAGATCGGGCCGAGATCCTTCATCTGCGCCTCGATGCACTCGACATCGAGGCGGATGGCGGCGCCGTCGGAGAAATGCAGGGTGACTTGCCCGGCCGGGCCGTCGCTCTCGGTGAAGGTGACGGCGAGCAGGCTGAGCACGGCGCCCTCGCCCGCCGCGATCTTCGTGCTGCGTGCGGCCGTCACGCGCTCGAAATGCAGGGCAGAGAGCCGGCGGCGCTTCTGACCCTGGGTCGCGCCTTCCCAGTCGAAGCGGCGCAACGCCAGGGCGAAGCGCTTCTCGGCCGGCAGATAGGCGATATCTCCGCGCTTCAGTACCGCGTCCTGCAAATGCGCCGAGATCACCGACAGATCGTCGGCATCCAGGGCGATCAGTCTCAGCGGCTCGGCGACGGGATCGGACATGCGCCTTATCTGGCGGGGGTGTGGTCCTGCGTCAACCGCTGATGCGCTCGATCTGGGCGCCGCAGCGGCCGAGCTTGGTCTCCAGCGCCTCGAAACCGCGGTCGAGATGATAGACACGGTTGATCATCGTCTCGCCTTCGGCGACGAGACCACCAATGACGAGTGAGACCGAGGCGCGCAGATCGGTCGCCATCACCGGTGCGCCGGTGAGCTTCTCGACACCGTCGACATAGGCGGCATCGCCGTCGAGCCGGATCTTCGCGCCGAGCCGGGCGAGCTCCTGCACATGCATGAAACGGTTCTCGAAGATCGTCTCGCGGATGCGCGAGGTGCCCTTGGCCATGGTCATCAGGGCCATCAGTTGGGCCTGGAGATCCGTCGGGAAGCCCGGGAACGGATCGGTGGTGACATCGACCGGCTCGAGCGCCGCGCCGTTACGGCGGACGCGAATGCCTTCATTGGTCTCGGAGATATCGACGCCGGCCTCGCTGAGAACATCGAGCCCCGCCTGCAGCAGATCGGCGCGCGCCCCTTCGAGCAGGACATCGCCACCCGTCATCGCTACCGCCATCGCATAGGTTCCGGTCTCGATCCGGTCCGGCAGGACGGCATGGTGCGCCCCACCGAGACGCGAGACGCCCTGGACGGTGATCCGCGAGGTCCCCGCTCCCTCGATCTTGGCGCCCATCTTGTCGAGGCAGAGGGCGAGATCGACCACTTCGGGCTCGCGCGCCGCGTTCTCGATGACGGTGGTGCCGTCGGCCAGCACCGCAGCCATCAGCGCGGTATGGGTGCCGCCGACAGTGACTTTCGGGAAGACGATCTCGGCGCCCTTGAGGCCCTTCGGCGCGCGGGCCAGCGCATAGCCGCCCTCGATGGTGATCGTCGCGCCGAGGCGCTCCAGCGCCATCAGCAGCAGATCGACCGGGCGGGTGCCGATGGCGCAGCCGCCCGGCAGCGACACCTTGGCCTCGCCCATGCGGGCCAGGATCGGCGCGATCACCCAGAAGCTCGCCCGCATCGTCGAGACGAGGTCATAGGGCGCGCAGGTGTCGACGATCTGGCGCGCGGTCAGCGCGACGGTCTGACCGGTCTCGGCGCTCTGGCCGATGCGCTTGCCGGCGACAGAGCGATCGACGCCGTGATTGGACAGGATACGCGAGAGCGCGCTGACGTCGGAGAGCCGCGGCACATTGGTCAGCGTCAGCGTCTCGTCAGTGAGGAGGCTCGCGATCATCAGCGGCAGCGCCGCGTTCTTCGCACCGGAGATCGGGATCACGCCATTGAGGCGCTGGCCGCCGGTGATGCGGATACGGTCCATTGGGCTCGTCCTGCAGGACGGCCGGCAACGGGCGCCGGCCAAAAGGAGGGGTCAGGACCGGGGAGGTTCGGCCTGGGCGGGCGGTAGCTGGTCCTGAGCCGGCGTGTCCGAGGTGCGCCGAGCCCGGGCCTGCGCCTTGCGGCGCTTCAGATTCTCGCGGAGGGCAGCGGCAAGGCGCGCCCTTCTTTCATCATCGGCTTCGGTCTGGCGGCTCAAGGCGTCAGCTCGTTAGAATGCCCGCAGCCATGCGGCGACGGACGTTGCTTCATGGTTAGCGGCTCGGCCGGGTCCGGACAAGATCGGCCCGCCGGGACGTCTCTTCTTAGCACGGTCGATTGCGGCACAACTGCGGCGCCGTGGGTCTCCGGATGGGACAGCCCTGTTCCGCGCCGCTATCGGCCGACCGGCCGCGGCTGTGCGCGCGCTGCTCCAGATGCCGGCGCCCAACGTGCTGGGAAGCGGCGCAAGGCTCTGTCCCATTTGGTAAAATTTTCCTTATCTCGGCAACCCTGACCGAACGGTGGTAGGGTGGCACGCCCATTGCGTGCATCGCCAGCACGATGGCGGCGCCGACGAAACAACCGAAGGGGACGCTTCTCGCTGGTGAGCCGACTTGAGGCGTAACCAATAAAACTTAAGCAAATTAACCATTTCCGGCAGTTTGCGTTTACAGATCATTAACTTTGTCTACCCTCGGCGGCGTCGAGGGGTGCGATGCGAGGCGGAGACAGGACGATGTTTCAGAGCTATGCACCCACGGCTGGCGGCCAGGCCGCTGCCGAGCTCACCAACGGCGATGTGATCGAGGCGATCCGCCACCACGCCGGCTTCCTGCCGGAGGTTCAGCTCGCTTATGAGCCGCAGCTGCGCCTGCTCTGGGTCACCATCAAGCCGGAGCTGAAGCCGGTCTTCACGCTGCAGCTGCTCGAGAGCCTCGGCAAAATTCAGCAGGCAATCATCGATCTCTGGGGGGCTTCGGAGCAGTATCACAACGCCCCGGTGCGCTTCCTTGCCTTCCGCGGCACGGGGCCATTCTTCACCCTCGGCGGCGATCTCGACTTCTATCTCGACTGCCTCGCCAAGAACGACCGCCCCGCGCTGGCGGAATACGCCCGGCTCTCGGTCGAGGACGCGCTGCGCAATGCCAGCGGTCTCAACGGCATGGTCGTCACTCTGTCGACCATCCACGCCAAGGCGATCGGCGGCGGCATCGATGCGCCGCGCTCATGCAATGTCATGATCGCCGAGGAACAGGCGTCGTTCGTCTACCCGGAGATCAAGTTCAACCATTTCCCGATCACGGCGGTCGGGCTCCTGTCGCGCCGGATGGGGCAGCGTGCAGCCGAGCATATGCTGCAGTCAGGCGAAGAGATGAGCGCCGCAGAGTTCATGGCCGCGGGCGGGCTGGAAGCGGTGGTACCGGCCGGCACGGGCGAGGATTGGCTGCGCAAGTACGCCGCCGACTCGCTGCCGATCCACGCCGCCAGGACGGCGTTGTTCTCGGCCTTCAACCGCCGCGCCGGAAATCTGCGCGAGGAGCTCGAATATCTCGGCCAGCTCTGGACCGACTGCATGCTGCGCCTGCACCCGAGCGCGATCTCGAAGCTGCAGCGCATCGCCCAGACGCAGGACCGCATGCTCTCGCGCGTCTATCAGCGAGCCCCGGAAGAACGGTTCGCGGGCGCCGGCGCAGTCTGAGCCGCCCGCAAAAGCCGGCGCTGCCGGCTGTCGCGGCGATTATGCGACTCTACCGTGTAACTCTCATGAAACTTTTACCTTTCCCTCTTAAAGCCGTTAGGTGACGCGGCGTAGGATAGGTCATTCAGCCGCCTCTCCGGAGACCGTCAAAAGGCAGGAGCGGATGGCGGGAGTGCCGAACCGGTTGCGCAGCGCCAGCGCAGATAGGGCGATCGCGGAACAGCCGGCCGGGCACGACGGCCGGAGCGCGGTCGACCTTGCCGACTATCGCCTGCTCGTCTCTTCGCTGTTCTCCTCGCCGGGTTCGATCATCCCCGGCGGCATCGCCGGCATCCTCACGCCATTCCTGTGCTGGATCTCCACCGGGGCCGAGTTGTTCATGACGCTGACGCTTGGCGTCGCGCTGGTCGTCGTCATGCGAATTATCACGGTGGTCCGCTATCGCCGGCTCGACCATTCCGAGGACACGCTCGCGCAGACCCGGCGCTGGGATCGGGAGTATTTCTTGGGCGCGACCGTGTTCAGCGCGGTCCTGGGATTCAGCTGCTATGTAGCGCTGGCCTGGACCGACGATCCCGC
Source organism: Allobosea sp. Tri-44 (assembly GCF_004123845.1). Lineage (GTDB taxonomy): Bacteria > Pseudomonadota > Alphaproteobacteria > Rhizobiales > Beijerinckiaceae > Allobosea. The sequence goes on from NZ_NBDP01000007.1 coordinate 53,100, forward strand.
CGCCCATATCACCTCGGTATCCTCGACGATCGCGCTCGCCTCCGGCTATGTCGCGCGCAATGCCGGACGGCCGAAATTTGTCGCCGTCCAGCTCCTGACCTTTTGCGTCCCGATGGCGATCGGGCTGATTCAGGCGCAAAATCCGTACTATCAGTATATCGGCTACTTCGCTTTCCTCTATGTCGGCGCCAATATCGCGATCACCAACTCGCTGCACCGCAACCTGCTGGCATTGAGCGACGCGACCAAGCAATCCAAGGCGCTGGCGACCGCACTGCGCTCGCAGAACCTGACGCTCGACGCCGCGCTCAACACCATGATCCACGGCCTGGCGATGTTCGACCGCAAGCTCGATCTTGCGGTCTCGAACGCGCCGCATGCCGCTCTCTACGGGGTTCCCGAGACACTGGCGCTGCCGGGCACGCCGATCACCGCGATCGCCCGTTTCCTGGTCGAGCGGCAGGTGATGACGCCGGAGCAGGTGCGCGACATCAAGGCGGCCCTCGACGGCGTCCGGACGACGCAGCAGGCGGCCATCTACGAGCTGCAGTCGCGCAACGGCCGGATGCTCGTCGTCACCATCGCGCCCGCGGCCGAAGGCGGCGTTTTGATGCTGACCGAGGATGCGACGGAGCGGAAGGCGACCGAGGCGCGGATCGAGCAGATGGCGCGCTTCGACGAATTGACCGGGCTCGCCAACCGCTTCGAGTTCAACACACACTTGGCCGACGCTTTCCGTCGGCAGGAGCGAACCGGCGAGACCTTCGCGCTGCTCTATATCGATCTCGACGGCTTCAAGCAGGTCAACGACAATCTCGGCCATGACATCGGCGACCGGGTCCTGATCCAGACCGCCGCGCGCCTGAAGAGCACGATCCGCCACAACGACCTGCTGGCGCGCTTCGGCGGCGACGAATTCGTGCTGATCCTGCCGGCGACCGATATCGCGACGGTCCGGATGATCGCGCAGCGCATGATCGAGACGATGGATCGGGCCTTCGAGCTCGACACCAAGACCGTCTACGTCACCGCCAGCATCGGCATCGCGCTCGCGCCCACCGACGGCGCAACGCCCGCTGACCTGCTCCGCCATGCCGACACGGCGCTCTACAAGGCGAAGGCAGCCGGCCGCAACACCGCGACCTTCTTCGACCCGGCCATGGCGGAAGAAATGCTCGAGCGCCACGAGATCGAGGTCGATCTACGCCTGGCCAGCGCCGAGGGCGCGCTCGAGCTGTACTACCAGCCGATCATCGACCTGCGCACGCAGGAGATCGTGACGCGCGAGGCGCTGATGCGCTGGCGGCACCCGACGCGCGGCATGGTGCCGCCCGGCGTGTTCATCCCGATCGCCGAACAGTCCGGCCTGATCGCCGGCATGGGCGACTGGGCGATCCGGCAGGCCTGCCGCGATGCGGCAAAATGGCCCGACGGTGTCGGTGTTTCCGTCAATATCTCGCCGCTTCAGTTCCGTGAGCCTCGTCGCATCGTCGAAACCGTCAAGAATGCGCTGCTGCTTGCCCATCTGGCGCCTGGTCGTCTGACGCTCGAGGTGACGGAATCGCTGCTGATCGAGGACAACAAGACGACGCTCGAGGTCATCAACGAATTGCGTGGGATCGGGGTGAAGTTCGCGCTCGACGATTTCGGGACGGGCTATTCCTCCCTCGCCTATCTCTCAACCTACCCGTTCTCGCAGGTGAAGATCGACCAGAGCTTCAGCCGCGACGTCAACAGCGACGAGGCCTCGAAGGCGGTGATCGAGGCGGTGTGCCAGCTCGCCCGGCGCCTGTCGATGAACGTGGTCGTCGAAGGCATCGAGACGGAAGCGCAGCGCATGGCGGTGCAATTGCTCGGTGCCCAGCGGGCGCAAGGCTATCTGTTCGGCCGGCCGCAGCCGGTATCGGAGTTCGGCAAGGGCGACGAACCGCGCAAGATCGCCTGAGGGCTGGCTCGACCATCGTCCCGCCCGAATTGACTGCTTCCACCCGGTTATCGCAGCAGCGAGCTTGATTCCGCCGCAACGGCAACGCATCTGCACGAGCAGGCTAGAGCAGGATGCGAAAAAGTGGGAACCGGTTTTTCGCATCGATCCTGCTCTAACCCTTTGATGAGAGCCGGAGACGCGGCGTGAGCGAAACCGCCAGCCCAGCAGCCAGCAAGGAGCCGCTGACGCCGGATATCTGCGTCATCGGCCATGGCCTGGGCGGGCTTGCGGTCGCGACGGCCGCCGCGCTGTTCGGCGCCCGGACCGTCCTGGTCCGGCATGACGGGAGCGAGCTTCCGCCGAACGAGGGCGCACGCGGCCAGGCTTTGCGCGCCGCGGCCGGGCAAGTGCGGGCCTTCTCAGGCGCCGCGTCCTTCGGGATTGCGGTGGATGCGGACCAAATCGACTATACCGGCGTTCTAACTCATCTCGACCACGTTGCAGCCAGGTCGGCCATGAACGATTCGGATGAGCGTCTCACCGCCCTGGGCGTCATGGTGCTCAAGGGCGAGGCGCGCTTCCAGAATCGCCATCAAATCAGCGTCGGCGAGACGGTGGTCAAGGCACGGCGCTTCGTCATCGCCACCGGCGCGCTACCGACGCCCCCCTCGATCCCGGGGCTCGCCGACTTGCCCTATCTGACCGAGGACAGCATCTTCGAGCTGGCGAAGCGGCCGGACCGGCTGATCGTGCTCGGCGGAACGGCAGCGGCCATCGAGCTTGCTCAGGCGATGCGTGCGCTCGGCAGCGACGTCACCCTGATCGCACCGGGCGGCCTGTTGCCGGAAGAGGATCCGGAAGCGGTCGGCGTGCTCAGGCGCGCTCTGCTCGGGGACGGTGTCACCTTGCATGAAAGCCGTCCGATCCTGCGGGCCGAGAGCCACCGGCAACGGCCACGCCTCGTGCTCGACGGCGACATCGCCATCGATGGCACACATCTTCTGGTCGCGAGCGGGCGCAAGCCGAACATTGCGGCGCTCGAACTCGACCTTGCGGGCGTTCGCACCGACGACACAGGCGTCATCGTCGACGCCTCGCTGCGCACCGCCAACCGCCGCATCTACGCCATCGGCGCTTGCGCCGGCGGCGCGGCCGCCAAGGCGGCCTCCAGTCATGCCGCTCAGCATCAGGCCGGACTCGTGCTTCGAAACGCCCTGTTCCGTCAGCCAGTGCGCTTCAGGCCGGAACAGGTACCGCGCACCGTTCACGGCCGGCCGGGATTGGCGAGCGTCGGCCTGAGCGAGGCGCAGGCACGCGCGCAGGGCGCCATCCGGGTACTGCGCTGGCCCTATGCCGAGAGCGGGCTCGCCCAGGCAGAGCGGCAGACGGAGGGGCTGATCAAGCTGGTGACCGACCGCAAGGGCACGATCCTCGGCGTCGTCATTGCCGGGGCGCAGGCCGCCGAGCTGATCGCGCCCTGGGTCCTGGCGGTACAGAAGCGGATGAATGTCCGGGACATGGCCGGGCTCATCGTTCCGTCCCAGAGCCTGTCGGAGATGTCGCAGCGGGCGGCGCTCTCCTTCCAGGCACCGCTCGCAGCGAAACCGGGTATTCGCCGATTGATCGGCTTTCTGCGGCGTTTCGGATAGACTGGCTCTTGATGTCGCCAAGACGGTTCGATCCCAATGCCCTGTCGATCAGCGTGCCGCGCGGGCCGACGCAGCTCGGCCTGTCGGCCAAGCTGCTCGTCCTGACCATCCTGTTCGTCATGCTGGCCGAGGTGCTGATCTATCTGCCCTCGGTCGCGAACTTCAGGCGCAACTGGCTGAACGACCGGCTGGCGGCGGCACAGATCGCCGTGCTCGTGCTCGAAGGCGCTCCGGCCGAAGGCATGCCCGAGGGCAGTGAGGAGCGGCTCCTGGCCGGTGTCGGTGCCTCTGCCATCGCTGCGCGAGTCGGTGGCGCACGGCGCCTGCTCAGTCTCGACTCGATGCCGCACGAGGTCGCCAAGACCGTCGACCTGCGCGACCAGAGCTGGATGCAATCGATCGTGGAATCGGTGGCGACGCTGGTCAGCTCGTCGCATGAGATGCCGATCCGGGTGGTCGGACAGGCGGTCGGCGCCGCCGACTTCGTCGAGATGGTCATCGACGAACGGCCGCTGCGCCGCGCCATGCTGAAGTTCTCGGTCAATCTGACGCTGGTTACGCTGGTCATCTCGATCCTGACGGCAGGGCTGGTCTATCTCTCGCTCAACTGGCTGATCGTGCAGCCGATCCGGCATCTCGCCGCCAATGTGATGGAGTTCGAGCACGACCCGGAGAATCCACGCCGGATCATCGAGCCGACGCTGCGTGCCGACGAGATCGGCGAAGCGCAGCGGGCGCTGGCGCGCATGCAGGCGACGCTCGCCGACGATCTGCGCGCCAAGAAGCATCTCGCCGAGCTCGGGCTCGCCGTCAGCAAGATCAACCACGACCTGCGCAACATGCTGGCCGCGGCGCAACTGATGTCCGACCGGCTGACCGAGACGCGCGATCCGAAGATAAGGCGTTTCGCGCCGAGGCTGATCGCGACGCTCGGGCGCGCCATCGACTTCTGCCAGGCGACGCTCGCCTATGGCCGGGCGACCGAGGCGAACCCGGCGCTGCGCGACGTGGCGCTGCGCCAGCTCGTCGCCGAACAGGCCGAACTGCTCGGCCTCGGCGAGAACGGCACGATCGTCTTCGCCAACGAGGTGCCGGCCGAGGTGATCGCGCCCTGCGATCCCGACCAGATGGCGCGGGTCCTGTCCAATCTGATGCGCAATGCGATCCAGGCGCTCGACAGTATCGCGGAGGCCGGCGAGCGGACGCCGGCACTCAGAATCAGCGCCGGCCGGCGCCATGAGGAGATCATCCTCCGCATCGCCGACAACGGGCCGGGCGTACCGGCGCGAGCCCGCGACAACCTGTTCCAGGCCTTCCGTGGCTCGGTCAATCCCGGTGGCACCGGCCTCGGCCTCGCCATCGCCGCCGAGCTGGTGCGGCTGCATGGTGGCATGATCGCGCTCGAGCCATCCGAGACCGGCGCAGTGTTCACGGTGTCGCTGCCGGCACAGCGCGTATTGGCCTGAATTTTTTCAGCCCTCATCCTGAGGAGCGGGCTTCAGCCCGCGTCTCGAAGGATGCTCCAGATGGTTCCGGAGCCCCCTGAAGCATCCTTCGAGACGCCACGTGGTCAAAGAGCGGCTTCGGCGTTGCCTACTGGCTCGCCCAGATCACCCGCGCCATGAAGGCGATCTCGGTGAGCGCCAGAACGCGGTCGGAATGCTCTGGATTGAGCGAGGCGAGCTCGACCGTCTTCGCCGTTTGACGCCTGAGCTGCTTGGCCAGCACCTCGCCCTCGACGGTCTTGACCACGACCCGGTCGCCCCGGCGGATCGCGGCGCCGGGCGAGACGATGATGGTGTCACCGTCACGATAGAGCGGCAGCATCGAATCGCCGGCGATCTCGAGCGCATAGGCTTTCTCATCCTGCAGGCCGGGAAAGGCGACCTCGTCCCAGCCCGAGCCCAGCGGAAAGCCGCCATCGTCGAAGAAGCCGCCGGAACCGGCCTGGGCGAAGCCGATCAGCGGAATCGTGCGCGCCGGCGGCGCACCGCGCCGGATCACGTTCATGAACTCGTCGAAGGAGGCGCCGGTGGCGGCAAGGATCTTGGCGATCGATTCGGTCGAGGGCCAGCGCTCGCGCCCGTCGACGCCGACACGCTTCGAGCGGTTGAAAGTGGTGGCGTCGAGCCCGGCCTTGCGGGCCAGACCGGACGGGGAGAGGCCGTAGCGCTGGGCGAGCGTATCGATCGCGCTCCAGATCTGGTCATGGGACAGCATCGCGGAGAGGCCTCTTTCCTGATGGTGCCGACGCGGCGCTAAGCGGGGATCAATATAGGAAATATCCCCTATCCGATAAGAATTCAATCTGATTCACTGTGCTAGCGGCCACCGATGGCGGTTTTTTTGACCGCAAGTGGCGCTCCGGTATAGGCGAGCCGACATCCAGGCGAAGAAATCCCCGAAGCACCTCGATGCGGCACGGTTTCCGCTTTTGTCGACGCCCCGCAAGCGATATGCCCAGCGCCATGCCGCTCATCTACAAGATCTGTACCGAGGCGCTCTGGCGCGAGGCTGAGGCCGCAGGCCTCTTCCAGGGAGCCCCAATCGACCTCGCCGACGGCTTCATCCACTTCTCCACCGGCGCACAGGTCCGCGAGACTGCGGCCAGGCATTTCGCCGGCCAGGATGGCTTGCTGCTGATCGCCATCGATGACACCCCACTTGGCGAGGCCCTGCGTTACGAGCCGTCGCGCGGCGGCGCGCTGTTCCCGCACCTTTATGCCCCGCTCGATCCGAAGCAGACGCGCTGGATCGCGCCGCTGCCGCACGGTGAAGGCGGCCATGTCTTTCCGGAGGATGTCGCGTGATCGGAGCGTTGTTCGGCCTGGCCCGGCCGCTGATCCACAAGCTCGACGCCGAACAGGCCCACCGGCTGACGGTCGCGGCACTGGCGGCCGCTCCGGCCTTGCGGCCGGCGGCCGATCCACCGTCGCTCGCGGTCGAGGCGTTTGGACTGCGCTTTGCCAACCCGGTCGGTCTCGCCGCCGGCTTCGACAAGAACGCCGAGGCGATCGATGGCGCGCTCGGGCTCGGCTTCGGCTTTGTCGAGATCGGCGGAGTGACGCCGCTGCCGCAGCCGGGCAATCCGCGCCCGCGCGTCTTCCGCCTGCCGGAGGACGAGGCGGTGATCAACCGCTACGGCCTCAACAGCGAGGGCATGGAGGCGGTCGCGGCAAGGCTTGCGGCGCGCCGGAAGAAGGGCGGCATCGTCGGCGTCAACCTCGGCGCCAACAAGGATTCGGCCGACCGCAGCGCCGACTATGCGGTGCTGGCGCGCAGGCTCGCGCCGCTCGCCGATTTCCTCACCGTCAATGTCTCCTCGCCGAACACGCCCGGCCTGCGCGATCTGCAGGCCGAGGACGCGCTCGACGATTTGATCGCGCGCACGCTTGCCGCCCGCGACGAGGCAGCTGCCGGCGGTAGACCGACGCCGGTGCTGATCAAGATCGCGCCCGACCTCGCCATGCCCGAGCTCGACGGCATGGTCGCGGTCGCCCGCCGCCGCAAGGTCGACGGCATGATCGTCTCGAACACGACGATCGCGCGCCCCGACAGCCTGCGCAGCGCGAACAAGGCGGAGACCGGCGGGCTCTCAGGCAAGCCGCTCTTCTCGGCCTCGACGCGGATCCTTGCCGAGACCTTCCTGCGCGTCGAACGCCAGTTCCCGCTGATCGGCGTGGGCGGCATCGATTCGGCGGAGACCGCCTTCGCCAAGATCCGGGCCGGGGCGAGCTTGCTGCAGTTCTATTCGGCGATGGTGTTCAAGGGTCCGGGACTGGTCGGCGAGGTCAAGCGCGGGCTCGATATGCAGATGCGCAAGGCCGGACTGCCGCGGCTCGACGCTCTGGTCGGGCGCGATGCCCAGGCGGTCGCGCGCGGAGAAATGATATGAGCGACCGTCTACGAAGAGGCTTAGCTGACGTCCCGATAGATTGAAGGTTCATCCGGGAGGCCGGGCTTAAACGAGATCGATACCCGTTTCGCCCGAACCACACCGTCCAAACCGAAGCAAGGCTCAAGCTCAATCTCGATGTCTTCGGGCGACTCCGGAAGCGGATAGTAGTCGCCCCGACCCCGATCGGTTGCCCGTTGCAGCTTCAGACTTCCGATGACGTTCTGATGGCTGAAACCATCGAGCTGCAAATCCATGATGTCTTCCATCGTGAAGGTCACGACGGCGTGCTTGTCGAGCACGATAAAGCCGTCACGGCCGACCTCATTGGTCATGACCCAGCCGTGGAGAATTAGAGTGCTCTGACCCGAGCGGCGCAGATTCAAGCCAAGAATCTCCGCGTCATGAAAGTTCGGAACCTGCCCGAACCAACGAAGAAGCTCCGGACCGCCGGGCACCTCTAGATAGATCTGCGTGTCTGGCTTGCTCGCCATTCTGGCCATCGAAATCTTTGAACGCGAAGTCCGGTCGAAGGCCGATGAGTGCCCTCGCTACCGCTTCGAGGCGAACAGGCGGCTGAGCAGCCAGAGCGGCACGACGACCAGGGCGCCTGCGATCGCCCAGCCGCCGACCTCGCGGACCGCGTCGAAGCCGAGATCGGTGATCGAGCGGACGAAGCGCAGCGCCGAGTCGAAGAGGCCGCGCGGCGACAGGCCGAGAAAGGCCATGGCCGCGCCGACCAGCAGCGAGATGAAGAACAGGCGCACGAGGACGCTGAGGACGGAACCGCCCAGGAAGCGCTCGGTGCCACCGCCATTGGCCATGGAAATCCCCCTACGGATTGACAGCGGGACAAAACCCGCTCGCGGTTGAACCTGCGCTGAACGCCGCCGTCAACCGCTACGCGTCTCAGCTCGTCGCAGAAGCGCCCTGCACGGCCCAGCCGGCGCCGGCGATCTTGGCGGCGGCGATCACGGCCTGGGTGCGGCTGTCAACGTTGAGCTTGGTCAGGATCGCCGAGACATGCGCCTTGACCGTCGCCTCGGAGACGCCGAGCTCATAGGCGATCTGCTTGTTGAGCAACCCCTCCGACAGCATCATCAGGACGCGCACCTGCTGCGGGGTCAGCGTGGCGAGGCGGCGGACCATGTCGGCGGTCTCGTGATCGACCGGGGCGGAAAGATCGACGCCGGGCGGGGTCCAGACGCCGCCGTCGAGCACGGCCTGGATCGCCTCGCCCATCTGAGCGACCTCGGCGGTCTTGGGCAGGAAGCCGAGCGCGCCGAACTCGATGCAGCGGCGGATGACCGCGGGGTCGTCATTGGCCGAGACGACGATCACCGGAATCTCGGGATGGGCGGCACGCAGGAAGAGCAGCCCGGAAAAGCCCTGCACGCCCGGCATGCTGAGATCGAGCAGGATGAGGTCGGTATCGGCAGCCTCGGCCAGCGCCTGGCCGAGCGCCTCGAGCGAACCGACCTCACTGACCTCCGAGCCGGCCAGCGCATGCGAGACCGCCTGGCGCAGCGCGCCGCGAAAGAGCGGATGATCGTCGGCGATCACGATCCGGGTCGACGGCTGACGACTCATTGCTGGCATTCCCTCCCATCGATTGCCGCACAGTCTGGCCCTGCGCGGTCGCGATCTCAAGCGCCACCGCCGGTTTCGGCGGGAATGATGCCCGATCATCGCGATGTCGCGCAGATCGACTGCGGCTGCAACGCGATCGCGACTTGGTCTTTGGGTGAAGACTTACGTCTTTAGTTCACATTCTTTCGTCGACACACTTCCATTAACCTATCGTCAGGCGGTTGGGGACCGGACGAACGCGAATCACAAGAATCCGACAACGGCCGAAGTTGCGAAAATTCGCAATAAGCTCTCGGGAGAAACGTTCCATGGATTCGCAAGAAAACGATCATCACTGGCAACGAACGAGCAAGTTGATGCTCGTGATGATGGCCCTGTGGCTGTTCTTTAGTTATATCATCCATATGTTCGTGACGCCGCTCAACGGCATCAAGATCTTCGGATTCCCTCTGGGTTTCTATATGGCTTCCCAGGGATCGCTCATCGCTTTCGTCGTGATGCTGTTCTGGTTCGCCAAGGCGCAGGACAAGATCGATCGCGACGCAGGCGTGGCCGAAGACGATTGAGCCGGGGAGGGCTACGATCATGTCGAGCGAAGCACAGGCCGGCTCTGGTGGCTTCACCTCAAGCCTCGGCCGCATCTACGGGATTTATACGGGCGGCTTCGTCGCCTTCATCATCCTGGTCGCCATCCTGGAAAAGGCCGGCGTCCCGAACAAGATCCTCGGCTACATGTTCGTCGGCTTCACCATCCTGGTCTATGCCATCATCGGCGTCATCTCCAGGACGGTGCAGGTCTCGGAATATTATGTCGCCGGGCGCTCCGTACCGGCCTTCTACAACGGCATGGCGACCGGCGCCGACTGGATGTCGGCGGCGTCCTTCATCGGCATGGCGGGCTCGCTCTTCCTGCTCGGCTATGACGGCCTCGCCTTCGTGCTCGGCTGGACCGGCGGCTATGTGCTCGTCGCGGTGCTGATCGCGCCGTTCCTGCGCAAGTTCGGCGCCTATACCGTGCCCGACTTCCTGTCGGCGCGCTATGGCGGCAACGTCGCGCGCTTCCTCGGCGTGATCGTGCTGCTGGCCTGCTCCTTCACCTATGTGGTGGCGCAGATCTTCGGCACAGGCCTGATCGCGCAGCGCTTCCTCGACATGGACTTCGTCGTCGCCGTCTATGTCGGCCTCGCCGGCATCCTGGTCTGCTCGATGCTCGGCGGCATGCGGGCGGTGACCTGGACGCAGGTCGCGCAGTACATCGTGCTGATCGTCGCCTATCTGGTGCCGGTCATCATCCTGTCGGCGCAGAAATACGGGCTGCCGATCCCGCAGCTCACCTATGGCCAGGCGCTGCAGGAGATCGCCGCGCTCGAGCAGAGCTTCCTGCAGAACAATCTTGCCACCGCAGCCACGCTCAAGCCGCACACGACGCCGTTCCTGAACTACAGCCCGGCGAACTATTTCGCCCTGATCCTGTGCCTGATGGTCGGCACCGCCTCGCTGCCGCACGTGCTGATGCGCTACTTCACCACGCCGTCCGTGCGTGACGCCCGCATCTCGGTGGCCTGGTCGCTACTGTTCATCTTCCTGCTTTACTTCACGGCGCCGGCCTATGCGGCGTTCTCGAAGCTGGAGGTCTACTCGACCCTGATCGGCAAGAACCTCGCCGACATGCCGCAATGGGTCTTCAGCTGGGGCAAGCTCGGGCTGGTGACGATCTGCGGCAAGGCGGCGGAAAGCGTCCAGGCGATCACGGCGGCCTGCGGTGCGATCAGTGGCCATACCGGCGTGCTGCGCCTGCAGGATTTCGGCATCAACACCGACGTGGTGGTGATCTCGACGCCTGAAATCGCCGGCCTGCCCTATGTCATCACCGGCCTCGTCGCGGCCGGCGGCCTTGCCGCCGCGCTCTCGACCGCGGACGGGCTCCTGCTCGCCATCGCCAACGCGCTCTCGCACGACGTCTACTACAAGATGATCGACAAGAACGCGCCGACGGCACGCCGCCTGATCGTCTCGCGCGTATTGCTGGTCATCGTGGCGGTACTGGCCGCCTACACCGCCTCGACCAGGCCTTCGGATATCCTTGCCATGGTGTCCTGGGCCTTCTCGCTGGCGGCGGGCGGGCTGTTCCCGGCGCTTGTGCTGGGAATCTGGTGGAAGCGCGCCAATTCGGCGGGCGCCATCGCAGGCATCACCGTGGGCTTCGGCCTGACGCTGTTCTACCTGGTGATCAGCCGTTACTACCCGCATCTCGGCGTGCAGTATTTCGGGATGAGCTCATTGCTCAACCCGGTCTCGGGCGCGCCGCTGATCTCGCCCGAGAACATGGCGAAGTTCCTGGCCGACCCGGCGATCGCCAGCGGCCCGGCGCTGGTCACCAACCCGCTCGCCTCCAAGGTCGGCTGGTTCAACATCAACAACATCTCCTCGGCGCTGTTCGGCCTGCCGGCCGGCTTCCTGGCGATGTATGTCGTGTCGATGCTGACCGCCGCGCCGTCGAAGGCGATGATGGACTTCGTCGACGCCTGCCGCCGTCCGCGCGGTGGCACGATCATGGAAGAGAAGACGAGTTGATCGCCTTCCGGCCCTGAACACCAACGAAGGGGCGGGACTTGCTTCCCGCCCCTTCCCGTTCACACTGCCGCAAACCGAGATTTCGCCGCGCGCCCGGCCGGCCACAGGAGAAAGCTGCTTGACCGATTCCGTCGGGTTCTGGGTCTTCCACCTGCCCAACCTCATGCTGGCGGCGCTGATCTACACGCTGCTCGGGCGCTATATCCTCTCCCTGTTCTTCCCACCCGAGAGCGACAAGGTGATCTGGCGCGTCTTCTGCCAGATCACGGACCCGATCCTGAACCTGGTGCGGCTGGTGACGCCGGCGCTGGTGCCGATGCCGCTGCTCAACCTGTTCGCGATCGTCTGGCTGTTCCTGCTGCGCTTCCTGCTGTTCTACATCGTCCGCATGCTCGGGCTCCTGCCCGCCGCCACGGGGTGACGCCATGAACCAGACCACAGATAATGGCGATGATCGCGACAGGCTGGTGCGGCAGGACGGGCTACTCGTCGGCATCGCCGGCTTCTCGCTGCTCTCCGGCATGCACTTCTCGCCCTATTTCGACCCGGCCTTCATCCTGGTGAAGTTCCTGCTGGCGCCGTCCTTCTTCGTCTCCTCGCCGATCCTGCTTTACTATTTCACCTCGCTCTTCGTCTCGGTCGCCTGCCTGATCCTCGCCGGCGCGCCAGCCGCGATCTTCGAGCGCCTCACCGGCCGACGGAATAGTGATGCGGCCTCGCTTGGCATCTGGCTGGTCGGAGTGCTTATTCTGGCGCTGCCGGCGGTGACGGGATTCTAGGACGGAACCTCCGACCGCCCTCCGCATTGGAAGCCGCATGTCGAGCGCTGGCGATCCGGACAAGGCCGACCCAATGCGCCGCTTGCGGACGCTCGCGGAAATCTCGACGGCACGCGCCTGCGGCTTTGCCGGCCTTGCCACCTTCTGCCTGATGGTCGGCCTCTCCGGCAGCCCGCCGGCCGCGCTCAAGGCGGGCGGCTATTGCGCACTTCTCGTCGTCGTCGTGCTGCTCATGCTGGCGCAGCAGGCGCCGCTGCGGCCCTATAAGCGTACCGAGATCTGGCTGATGCTCGACCAGGCGGAGCGCCCGCCGGAGGCCTATGCGCAGGGGGTGTTCGCGCGGGTGCGCCGTGACACCTTCCTGCGTTTCGCCGCCTATCACGCGATGGCTGCCACGATCCTGCTCGCTGCGGCCTTCTTGATCCGCTGAACCTTCCCCATCAGCCCGCCGCCGGCAGCAGCGCCTCGAGTGCCTCGATCCGGTCGGCCTCGCCCGGCGGCTTGTCCCAGCGGATGCGGCTGATGCGGGGAAAGCGCATGGCAACACCGGATTTGTGCCGTGTCGAGCGCTGCAAGCCCTCGAAAGCCACTTCAAAGACCAGGCCGCTGGAGGACGTATGCGTCACCTCGCGCACCGGGCCGAAGCGATTCAGCGTGTTCTTGCGGACATAGCGATCGATCTCGAGCAGCTCCTCATCGGTGAAGCCAAAATAGGCCTTGCCGACCGGCACTAGCTCGTCCGCGCCCGCCTCTCCGACCCGCCAGACGCCGAAAGTGTAGTCGGAGTAGAAGGAGGAGCGCTTGCCGTGGCCGCGCTGGGCATACATCAGCACGCAATCGACCAGCCGCGCATCGCGCTTCCACTTGTACCAATAGCCCTTGGGCCGGCCGGGCAGATAGGGCGAGTCGAGCCGCTTCAGCATGCAGCCCTCGACCGCCTCGGCGTCCGCCCCGGCCCCGGCGGCGGCCGGATCGGCACGAGTCTCCGTCAGCTCTTCCCAACTGGCGAAGGTGATGCGCGGCGAGAGATCGAAGCGGGTGCTGTCGAGCCTGCCGAGGAAGGCTTCGAGCCTGGTGCGCCGCTCGGTATAGGGATGGGCGCGCAGGTCATCGTCTCCTTCGGCCAGGATGTCGTAGGCGCGGATATGCGCCGGGAACTCGGCCAGCATCTTGGGCGTCACCTGCTTGCGGTTGAGCCGTTGCTGGAGCGTGTTGAAGCTCTGGACGACACCATCGCGCATCACCAGCAATTCGCCATCGATCGCGCCGTCCTCAGTCAGCGCCTCGGTCAGGTCGGGAAAGGCGCCGCCGATCTCCTCGCCGGTCCGGGAATAGAGCCTGACGGTCCGGCTGCCATCGGCGCGCGTGCCGGCGACGGCCTGGACGCGGATGCCGTCCCATTTCCACTCGGCGGCGAATTCATTCGCCGCGAGCTTGTCGAAATCGCCATCCTCGATCGCATGCGAGAGCATGACTGGGCGGAACGGCGCCGGATCGGTTGCCTCGGGCCGCGGCGCCCTGCCCTCCAGCCAGGCGAAGAGCGCGGTGTAGGGCGGCTCCAGCCCATGCCAGACCTGCTCGACCTCGTCGGCCGGAATGCCCCCGAGACTCGCGGCCGCGGTCTTGGCAAGGCGGGCGGAGACGCCGATGCGCAAGGCACCGGTGATCAGCTTGAGCAGGGCCCAGCGGCCGGTTTCGTCGAGCGCGTCGAGCCAGGAGGCAATCAGGCGCGGCATCTCGATCTTGCCGGAATTGCGCAGGCCGGCGACGACGTCGGGAAGGCTGAGCGGGGCGCGGTTGTGGCCGGACGCGACGCTCAGAGGCAAAGGCGCTTCTCCTCCCCCTGGCGGGGAGGAGAGAGAGGTGGGGGGCGCCCCGCCTGGCGAGCGCTCACCCGGTCGCTCGCCCCCCACCCCTGCCCCTCCCCACGAGGGGGAGGGGTTCACGCTGGCGGTCGGCCACATCAACGCGACTGTCTCGGAGAGATCGCCGACATAGTCATAGGAGAGCGCGAACAGCACCGGATCGGTGCGCTCGGCGATCAAGGCGCGGATCAGGCCGGGCTTGGCGTTCTGGAAGACCAATCCGCCGGTCATCGCCGCGAGCGCGTAGCCGCGGTCGGGATCGGGCGTTGACCGCAAATAGTCGGCGATCAGCGCGAGCTTGCCGTTGCGGCGCGGCTCGTAGGCGAGGCGGTCGAGCAGCCAGGCGAAGCGGTTCATGGGACTGCCTCCGCCGGCTTGGCGTCCGGCTCAGCCTCGCCCTCGTCGCCATAACCGACGAGGTGGAGCGGCGTGCCCTTGAGGCCGACCGTGCCGCACCAATGCGCCAGCGCCTCGGCCTCGCCATGGGTGATCCAGATCTCGCTGGCCCCGACCTCGCGGATCGTCGCCTGGAGATCGTCCCAGTCGGCATGGTCGGAAATGATCAGCGGCAGCTCGACGCCCTTCTGGCGTGCCCGGGCCCGTACGCGCATCCAGCCTGAGGCAAAAGCGGTGACCGGATCGGGAAAGCGCCGCGACCAGAGGTCCTGGATCGCGCTTGGCGGGCAGATGACGATCTCGCCGGCAAATGCCTTGCGTTCCTCGGCCTTGCGCTCGCTTGGCTCGACCTTGCGGACTTCGCCGAGCGGAACGCCCTCGGCCCGGTAGAACTCGGTGATCTTCTCAACCGCGCCGTGAATGAAGATCGGGCGCTCGTAGCCGGCCTCGCGGATCAGCGCCATGACACGCTGGGCCTTACCGAGCGAATAGGCGCCGACGATATGCGTACGCTCAGGAAAGAGCCGGACGGAATCGAGCAGCTTGGCCGTCTCGGCATGGGCCGGCGGGTGGCGGAACACCGGCAGGCCAAAGGTTGCCTCAGTGATGAAGACGTCGCAGGAAACAGGCTCGAACGGCGCGCAGGTCGGATCGCGCTCGCGCTTGTAGTCGCCGGAGACGACGATGCGCAGACCCTTGTGCTCGACCACGATCTGGGCCGAGCCGAGGACATGGCCGGCCGGGACGAAGCGGAAATCGACCGCGCCGATGCGGACGGTTTCGCCTGGCGCCGCCACCTGCTGCGAGCCGGTGAAGGCCTCGCCATAGCGCAGCGCCATGATCGCCAGCGTCTCGCGCGTCGCCAGCACGGCGCCATGGCCGGCTCTCGCATGATCGGAATGGCCATGGGTGATCAGCGCCCGCGCCACCGGGCGGACCGGATCGATATAGACATCGGCCGGCGGGCAATAGAGCCCGGCCGGAGTCGGCGTCAGCAGATCGGAAGGCTTCATCGTCTGGCCAGTGTCATTCACCTCAGATAAACCCGCCTGCATGATCGAAAAGGGCAGCAGCGTGTACTCCGCCAGTTCCGGCGACGAGCGTCTCGACCGTCGCTACGCCTGGGCCGAGGCGGCGTTGAAGGAGGGCGACGCGCAAGCGGCGATCGACATCCTCGATCAAACGCTCGCCGAGAACTACGGTTTCACCGCCGCCTGGCATCTTTACGGGCTGGCTCAGGAGACGCTCGGACACAATGAGGAGGCCGCGACCGCCTGGCGGCAATGCCTAGACCTCGACCCGAACGACCATGTCGGAGCCAAGCTCGACCTCGCCCGCATCGGCGCCCTGGCGGCCGAGCGGGCGACCTCGGAGAACTTCTCCGGAGTGCTGTTCGACGGCTATGCCGACCGTTTCGACAGTCATCTCGTCGGCACGTTGCAATACCAGGCGCCAGCGCTGCTGAAGGAGGCGCTCGCACGCTGCTGCACGCAGGCCGGAAAGCCGTTCCATTTCGAAACGGCCTACGATCTCGGCTGCGGCACCGGGCTGATGGGCGAAGCGATCCGTGCCGAGACGGAGTTCCTCGCCGGCTGCGATCTCTCGCCGCGCATGATCGCCAAGGCGCGCGACAAGCTGCGCGGCGATGGTCAGCCGCTTTACGACAAGCTCGCCACAGCCGGCTTGACCGCCTTCCTGGCGAGCCGGCCAGACGCCTCGGCCGATCTCGTCATCGCCGCCGACGTCTTCGTCTATCTCGGCGACCTCGCGCCGAGCTTTCATCAGAGCGCGCGCGTGCTCAAAGCGGGCGGGCTCCTCGCCTTCACCGTGCAGAGCCATGACGGCGAAGGCGTCGCCGTCGGCCAGGACCGGCGTTTCGCCCATGCCGAGACGTGGATCAGGGAGAAGCTCGGCGAGGTGAGGCTGGAGTCGGTGCTGGTCGAACACCCGAGTACGCGCATCGATCGCGGTCAGCCCGTGCCGGGCTTGCTTTTGATCGCGGAGCGCCGCTGAGGGCACGAGGCCAGCTAGGCCGCTTCCAAACGCAGATCTCCAGCATCGACGCCCTCAACGGCGCGCAGGGCCGGGATGGCAAAATCGGTGAAGGCGCGCACGACCGGGCGCATGAAGCGCACCGAGGGAAAGGTCCAGAAGGCCTCGGTCGGCTTGACCTCGTAGTCCGGCAGGATGCGGACGAGCCGCCCCGTCGCGAGCTCATCCGAGACGAGGAGGAGTTGGACGGGGCCGGCAGCCCGACCGGACAACAAGGTCGCGGTGATCGCGTCGGCGTGGTTCGTCCGCATGATCGGTCGCACCGACACGTCGACCGTCTCGCTGCCGCGCCGCAGCGTGAGCACATCGCGCGGCAACAGCTCCGTCGCGGTGGTCACGACATCGACCTCGGACAGCTGCGTCAGCGTGTCGATCGGCCCTGACCGGGCGAGGAACTGCGGGGAAGCGACGAGGATGCGGCGAACCTGGCCGAGCCGCCTGACGATCAGCTCCTGGCCGTCCGGGCGGCCATAGCACAGCGCGAGATCGAATCCCTCATAGACCAGGTCGACCGCCCGGTTCTCCAGCACCAGATCGATGGTGACGCCGGGATAGCGCTCCTGGAAGGCCAGGGCGATCGGATGAAGGTGTCGCACGCCGATACAGGACGGCGCGTGCACGCGCAGCAGCCCTTCGATCGCGCCCATCTCGTGGCGAACGCCCTCCAGCGCCGCATCAATGGTGGCGAGCGCGCTCCGGCCGGCTTCGTAGAGCGCCTTGCCCTGAACGGTCGGCCGGACCATGCGGGTCGAACGCTCCAGCAGCCGCGCGCCGACATGCCGCTCGAGATTGCGCAGATGCTTGGTGACAGCGGGCTGCGACACGGAAAGATCACGCGCCGCGGCGGTGACCGAACCGCGCTCGACGGTGCGAACGAACGCTCTGAGGGCAGCGGCGATATCCATACATAGCCAAAAGTTATGACAGTCATCACCTCATAACGGATCGACGCGATCACCGCAAATTGCTCTATCGCCGCACCAATCCCATCACGCGAGCCGATAGCCTGAATGCCCATCGACAGACGCCGCCTGCTGCTCGGCAGCCCGTTCCTTTTGTCCGGCTGCGTCGCGAGACCTGCGCCAGAGCTTTCCAGCCGGTCACCCACCAATCGGCTCGACATGTTCGATGCCGACTACGCCTCGATCTACGCCGCCATCGACGGCGAGCCCTTTCCGGTCCCGGCTGTCGACCTCGCCGAGATCGAGCCCGAATTCCTGCGGCGGGAGGTCGGCTATCGCACAGCCGAGCGGCCGGGGACCGTCATCGTCGATCCCGGGGAACGTCACGCCTATCTCGTCGGCGAAGGTGGGCGTGCGATCCGCTATGGCATCGGCGTCGGCAAGGAGGAAGGCTTCAATTTCCGCGGCGCCGCGACGATCGCGCGCAAGGCGCAATGGCCGCGCTGGACGCCGACGCCGGACATGATCCGCCGCGAGCCGCAGCGCTATGGCCGCTATGCCGGCGGCCTCGCCGGCGGCGCCGGCAACCCGCTCGGTGCTCTACCTTTATCGCGACGGGCGCGACACGCTCTACCGGCTGCACGGCACCGTCGAACCCTGGACGATCGGGACGATGGTCTCGTCCGGCTGCATCCGGCTGCTCAACCAGGACATCCTGGACCTCTATCGACGCGTTCCTGTCGGCAGCAGGGTCGTGGTGCTGGGATCGAACGCCGGCACGGCCGTGTGAAAGACGCAAGCCCGCCGTTCCCTTTTCGTTCGACAGAGCCTATCTCTGTCCCTCGATGGATGCGCCCTCGCCTCTTCCCCTCGCCTTCTCCGCCTGGTTCGCCAGCCGCGGCTGGAGCGTCCGGGCACATCAGCTCGCTCTGCTGGAGGAGGCCCGGGCCGGGCGCTCGACGCTGCTGGTCGCGCCGACCGGCGCCGGCAAGACGCTCGCCGGCTTCCTGCCTTCGCTGGTCGAACTGACCCAGCGCGGCGGCGCGCGCGACGGCTTGCACACGCTCTATGTCTCGCCATTGAAGGCGCTCGCGGTCGATATCGCCCGCAATCTCGAGACGCCGATCCGCGAGATGGGGCTCTCCGTCAAGGTCGAGACCCGCACCGGCGACACCTCGCCCGCCAAGCGCGCGCGCCAGATCGAGCGCCCGCCGGACATCCTCCTGACCACGCCCGAACAGCTCGCGCTGCTGGTCTCGCATCGCGATGCGAAACCGTTCTTCGCGAACCTGCGCCGCGTCGTGCTCGACGAATTGCACGCGCTCGTCACCTCCAAGCGCGGCGACCTGCTCTCGCTCGACCTTGCACGGCTGCGCGGGCTGGCGCCGCAGATGAGCGCAGTCGGCCTGTCGGCGACGGTGCGCGAGCCGGCCGACCTGCAGGCCTATCTCGGCGGCGCCGAGACGCCGTCCGGCCTCGTCACCGTCAAGGGTGGCGCGAAAGCCGAGATCGGCATCATGGCGACCAAACGGCGGCTGCCGCTCGCGGGCCACATCACCGCCCATGCCGTCGGCGACATCTATGCCGCGATCCAGGCGCACAAGCTAACGCTGGTCTTCGTCAACACCCGCATGCAGGCCGAGTTCATGTTCCAGGCGCTGTGGAGCGTGAATGACGAGACCCTGCCGATCGCCTTGCATCACGGCTCGCTCGATGTCGGCCAGCGCCGCAAGGTCGAGGCGGCGATGGCGGCGGGCAAACTGAAAGCCGTGGTCTGCACGGCGACGCTCGATCTCGGCATTGACTGGGGAGATGTCGACCTCGTCGTCAATGTCGGCGCGCCCAAGGGCGCGAGCCGATTGATGCAGCGCATCGGCCGCTCGAACCACCGCATGGACGAGCCCTCGCAGGCGCTATTGGTACCGTCGAACCGCTTCGAGCTGCTCGAATGCCGCGCCGCGCTCGATGCGGTGGCGGAGGCGGCGCAGGATACCCCGCCGCCACGGATCGGGGCGCTCGACGTGCTCGCCCAGCATGTGCTGGGGGTCGCCTGCTCGGACGGTTTCGAGCCCGATGCGCTCTATCAGGAGGTCCTGACCGCCTCGCCGTATGTCGACCTTACCCGCGCCGATTTCGACGCTGTCGTCGATTTCGTCGCCACCGGCGGCTATGCGCTGAAGAGCTATGAGCGCTTCGCCAAGCTTCGGCAGAGCAAGGACGGGCTCTATCGCGCCAGCAATGCCCGCGTGATCCAGCAGTACCGGATGAATGTCGGCACCATCGTCGAATCGACCATGCTGAAGGTTCGGCTCGGCCGCTCGCGGCCGGCCCGTCCCGGCGGCCAGAAGATGCTCAGCCGCGGCGGGCGCCTGCTCGGCGAGCTGGAGGAGTATTTCGCCGAGACGATGACGCCGGGCGACACTTTCATCTTCGCCGGCGAGGTGCTGCGCTTCGAGGGCATCGTCGAGAACGAGGTGGTCTGCTCGCGCACCGCCGCCGGCACCGACCCGAAGATCCCGTCCTATAATGGCGGCAAGTTCCCGCTCTCGACCTTCCTTGCCGCCAGGGTGCGCGCCATCCTCGCCTCGCCGAAGGAATGGGCGAAGCTGCCGGACGAGGTCTCGTCCTGGCTGCATGCGCAGCGCCTGAAATCGCGGCTGCCCAAGCCGGGCGAGCTCCTGGTAGAGACTTTTCCACGGGCGGGGCGCTTCTTTCTCGTCGCCTACCCGTTCGAGGGCCGCCTCGCCCACCAGACCCTCGGCATGCTGCTGACGCGCCGGCTCGAGCGGGCACGATTGAAACCGCTCGGCTTCGTCTGCAATGATTATGGTCTTGGCGTCTGGACGCTCGGCGACATGGCGGCGGCGATCGCGCGCGGGGCGCTCTCGCTCGACGAGCTCTTCGCGCAGGACATGCTCGGCGACGATCTCGAGGAGTGGCTGGCGGAATCGGCGCTGATGAAGCGCACCTTCCGCTCCTGCGCCGTGATCGGCGGCCTGATCGAACGGCGCTTTCCCGGCCAGGAGAAGAGCGGGCGACAGGTGACGATCTCGACCGACCTCGTCTACGACGTGCTGCGCCGGCACCAGCCCGACCATGTGCTGCTGCGCGCCGCACGCGCCGATGCGGCGACCGGCTTGCTCGACATCGGCCGCCTGGGTCAGATGCTGACACGGATCAGCGGGCGAATCGTGCATCAGCCGCTCGATCACGTCTCGCCGCTCTCGGTCTCGGTCATGCTCGAGATCGGGCGCGAGGCGGTCCATGGCGAAGCGGCCGACGAGATCCTGGCCGAGGCGGAAGCGCAGATGCTTGAAGAGGCGATGGCGTGAACCTGGCGGCGAAGCAAGCGACCGGAACGGCGGCCGAGGCGTTCATGCTCGGCCGGCTCGCGCTTGTGCCCGACCTCTCTGGCGCGCTCTATCTGCCGGACGAGCGCACGCTCGTCGTCGCCGACCTGCATCTGGAGAAGGGCTCGGCCTATGCGGCCCGCGGCGTCCTGCTGCCGCCCTATGATTCCGCCGCGACGCTCCGGCTGCTCGGCGCCGCGATCCTGCGCTACCAGCCGGCGCGCGTGATCGCGCTCGGCGATTCCTTCCATGATCGCGGCGCCGAAGCGCGGATCGACGAGAACTGCCTTGCGAGCTTACGCGCCTTCCAGGCAGGCCGTGACTGGCTCTGGATCAGCGGCAACCACGACCCGGCGATCTCGGCCGCAATGGGCGGCGCGGTGGTCGACGAGATCGACCTCCGCGGCGTCAGGCTGCGACACGAGCCGAGCCCCGCCGGTGCGCTGCCGGAAATCGCCGGCCATCTGCACCCGACCGCGAAGGTCCGGATGCGCGGCCGGGCGCTGCGCCGGCGCTGCTTTGCGCTCTCGCCGACGCGCTGCGTCATGCCGGCGATGGGCGCCTATGCCGGTGGCCTCAATGTCCGCGACATCGCCTTCCGGCCGCTCTTCGGCCTGGGCTTTTCTGCCCATCTCCTCGGCGACGGCCGCCTCTTCCGCATCGACCAACGCCTGCTGCTGCCGGACTGAAGCGGGCGATTGCTTCGACTTAGAGCACTCCATTGGTAATGGAGTGGTCGACCGTCTTTCATTTTCCGGTGCAAGGATATGTGCGTAACAGGTTGCGTCAGCGCAGGGCTTGTGGCATCAGGACGCCGCTTCGGAACGGCGCAGCGCTTTTACGGGTCCTCGATCGACCCGAAACGCCAGCATAAGCACGGTCCTGCTGCGGTAGCTCAGTGGTAGAGCACTCCATTGGTAATGGAGAGGTCGAGAGTTCAATCCTCTCTCGCAGCACCAGCCATTCTCCGGATAACCGGCGATTTTCCAAAAGCGCGGAAAACCCGCGCTTTCGCCGTCACTTACGAGTCTCGCGACCGATAGAACGCGATGACCAGCCAGCGGTCACGCGCCAAAAAGTCAGCAAGCCTGGCGCCTGTCTCTGACGCGCAATTTCGGATTTTCCGAGTATTCCAGCGCCCGTGGGCCAGAGACGGGTTAGCTTTGGAAAGAGACGGGTTCGCAACTCGGCTATGGCCGCCCATGGCCCATTCCCGAAACCCAGAATGTCCGCTTATGCGTAGGTCAACAAGTGAAGAGCCCTGCGAGGCGAAGCCCGCAAAGACGGGCTATTCGCTCTGCACCGGGACGACGCCAACCAGCAGCGGTCCAAACGCTGTCATTTGTCTCAGAAGCTGACCCTGAGCTGCGCGGTTCCGCCGATGCGGCGGGTGTTCCCGGAGAGTTCCGAGTCGACGCGCATGCCGAGGCTGACGCTCTGGCTCAGCCCGATGTCGGCTCCCGCTGCGAGCAGGGCGGCGTTGCGGTCCGGTCTGGCGCCGATTACCCCGAAGCTCGCGCCGGGCAGGCCGTTGAGCGAAGCGGTGAGGTCGGCGTCGCGCTGGTAATAATGCGCCCAGGCGGCGCGCACGAAGCCGGTGACGGGAGTAGCGCCCGCCAGCAGGTTGGCGTCGAGCTGCAGCCCGAGCTCGCTGCGGCTGGTGATGTCGGAACGCCCCGCCAGCGTCAGCGTGCCGGCGGCGGCACCGGTCCCGTCGCGCTCGATTGCGACGGGGCTGCTCGCGCGCACCGCCTGAAAAGCGGCGAGCGGCGAGAGTGTCAGGCCGCCCCAGCTTACCACCGGCAGGCTTGCCTCAATCCGGCCGGACCACACCTCGGTCGCATAGGAGGCGGTCACGCCGGTACGGGCGAGCGCGGGAATCACGCGGCTGGTGTTGGTGTCGAGCCTGGCATAGCCGAGTGCGGCGGCAAGGTTGACGGTGCCCAGCGTGGTGCGGCCATAGAGGCCAGCCTGGAAGACATCGGCCTCGGCCTTGCCGAGACCGCCCGAGAGCGAGGCGCGCGATTGGCCGCCCGCGACCGCGATGCCCGCGACCGTGTTGGAGCCGAGCCGGACGTCGACGCCGACCGCGAGATGAGCATCGGAGAGGTTGCGGTTCGCCGAGCCCACGGCCCGGTCGCCGTCATTGCGTCCAGTCGAGCTGAAGGTCGCGCCCCAAAGCGAGAAACGCGCCGGATCCAAGGTCGGGCGACCCGGCCCGTCCCTGCTTCGAGGGCAGATCGGCCGTGAAGCCGGCAGCGCCGCCGGGGCCGTTCTGAGAACCGGCGAGGCGGCCTGCCCCCGAGCCGTCGAGCATGGTGCCGAGGAACTGGCCAGCCGCGCTGTTGGCCATGGCGGGCACGGCGGTATGGACCTCGCCCGAGAGCTGGTTCACGGCGACGGGGATCGCCGCCGCCGGCAGGTTGTAGATCCCAAAAAGCCCTGAGGGGTCTGCGCCATTGGCAACCGCGGCATCGATGGCCGAGGCGACCGCAAGAGCGTTAGCCGGGCGGCCGACGCCAAGTCGTGGCGATGGAGCGGACGGGACGATCGGCGGGACGACCGGGTCGACGATCGGCGCCAACGGTTTCGGCGTCAGCGTCAGCTGGACGTCGTTGCCGTTGTAGCTCACCGCAGTGGTGACCCCGTCGCCGAACGAGCCGGTGGTGTCGACCAGGCCGAAGCGCGTGCCGCCGAGCCCGCCCGCTGTCGAGAGCAGCGTGTAGGGCGCGGAGAAGCTGTAGGCACCGCCTAGAGGCACGATCCGCAGCGTGCCGGCCAGCGCGGCCGTGCCGGTGACAGCTGTCCGATCGGAGACCGCGCCCTGGACCTCCGCGACATAGGTCGAGCCGGTGCCCATCACGAGGTTGCCGTTGACCGTCAGCGTGCCGGGTGAGTTGCCCGGCGAGAGCGTGCCGTTCACGGTGAGCGAAGGCAGGGCGCCGGTTCCGCCGACCGCGCCACCGGCCGCGACCGTCATACCCGAGGAGGCTGCGATCGAGCCGTTGACCACGAGCGCGCCGGCATCGACGAACGTGGCGCCCGTATAGCTGCTGATGCCGGTCAGAGTCGTCGTGCCCGTGCCGGCTTGGCGCAATGCGCCGGAACCCGAGACAGCGCCCCCGAAGCTCACAGCGTCTGACCGGTTGAAGACCAGCGTCCCGCCATTGGCGACGTCACCAGTGATCGAGCCGCTTGTCCCGCCGGCGCCGATCTGCAGCGTCCCGCCCAGGATCGTCGTGCCGCCGGTATAGCTGTTGGCTCCGGCAAGGATCTGCGTGCCCGCGCCGGTCTTGGCCAGCGCCAGGGTCGCTCCGGTCTCGCCGGGGGCGTCGTCGGCAATGCTCCCGACAAAACTTGCCGTGCCTGATGAGACCGCGAGGGTCAAGGATCCGGCCTGGGTATCATGGCCGTTGACGACCAGCCCGCTCCCGGCGAGCGAGCGAACGGTCACAGCGTGGCCATGCGCCATGAGGGCTGCGTTCGGCGCCAGCGTGACGTCGGAGTTCGGGGAGAATGCGCCGTTGGCCGCTGCTGCCAGCGTCACGCCGCCACCAATCGCGGTCGGGCCGCTGTAGCTGTTGCTGCCGCCGAGATCGACCCGGCCGATGTCGGTGCTGGAGTTGAGCAGCGAGAGCACTCCGCCGGCCCCGTTGCCGTCCGTGATGTTGCCGGTCAACGTGACGACCTGACCGTTCGCGTCGATGGCACCACCGCTCGTGTCGACCGCAATGGCAGTGGCGAATGTGTTGATGAAACCCGTTCCCGCCTGGAACGTGCCGCCGGCTAGCGTCAGCGGGCCGACGCCGATCGCGGATGCGCTGCCGGCCCGCAGCGTGCCGCCGCCGATCGTGGTGCCTCCGGAATAGGTGTTGGTGCCTGTGAGGATCAAAGTGCCGGCACCAACCTTGGTCAGGCTGGTGCCGACGCCATCGACGATGGCCGAGCCGATCGAAACGGTGACGCCGGATGCCGTGTTGATCGTTCCGCCGCCGGTGACACCGAGTCCGAGCGAACCTCCGGTCAGCACGTACCCGTCGCTGTTGAACTGCAGCGTGTCGAAGCTTTGTGTGCCAGGGACGGTGACCGCGCCAGCGGTGCCCTGGAAGACCCCCACCGAACCGAGCCAGGGCGCATTGATCCCGGCGTGGCCGGGCGCGCCGGTCCAGTTGGCGTTGCCGCCATTCCAAATCCCGGAGCCGCCATCGACGGTGCCGTTGCCGGTGAGGTCTGTGCCGTCCCAGAACTGCATGGTCTGGCCCGCGCCTACCACAGCGAGATTGACCTGGTTCGGCACACCGGACGGAGCGTTGTAGATCGTGCCGACAGCCCCGGCGACCGAGGGGGCCGCCAATGCCAACGTATCGAAGCTGCCGCTTATCGTGCCGCCGCCGGTGACTTCGAACAGACGATAATAGCCCGCCGAAGCGACGTTGGCTGTCAGTGTCCCGCCGAGCGTCAGGTTGCCGGCCGCGCCGCTGCCGTTGACGATGATACGGTCGTTGTCTGGGCCGCCGACCACGCCGTAGCTATTCAGCTCGAACACGGTATTCGAGCCGCTGCTCAGCGTCAGTGACCCGACCGTCAGCGTGCCCGGCGAGTTGCCGGCCGACAGCGTGCCGCCGGAGGCGACCGTCACCGCCCCGACGATCACGCCCGAGCCCGACAGCGTCGCGCCGCTGGCAACGCCGACCGCCGAGGAGGCGAGCGAGCCGTTCACGCGCAGCTCGCCGCCATTGACCTGCGTCGCGCCGGTGTAAGTGTTAGCGCCACTGAGCGACCAGGTGCCTGCATTGATCTTCGTCAGCCCGCCCGTCCCCGTGGCGATCACACCGGAAACCGTACCGGTTCCCGGGCCGGCGAGGGTCAGGTTTTGTCCCGAGCCGGTAATGCCGCCGGAGATCGCCAATACACCCGGAAGGTTCAAGAAGCCGGCATTGATCTGGCTGTCCGCGGCGAGCGTGATGTCTCCGCCATAGCTGCTCGTGCCGCCGTTCGCGAGAAGCGCGCCGAAGCCACCCATGCCAGTGCCTGAGAGCGTGAGCGCCTCCCCGCCGATGTTGACGCCGCTGCCGAGGCTCAGGGACGCGCCCGATGCCACCACCGTTCCGCTCGCCGTCGCGCCGAGACCGAGACTGTTCGTCACGAACAGGCTGCCCGAAACCACAGTCGTGAGGCCGGAATAGGTGTTGGCGCCTGCGAGCGTCCATAGGCTTCCAACCTTCGTGATTGAGCCGGAACCGATGGCGATCACGCCACTGATCGTGCCGCTATTGTTGCTAGAGCCGCCAAGCGTCAGATCAGTGTTGAATCCAGAAATGCCGCCCGAAAGATTTAGCGAGCTCGTGGTCTGGACAGTGATGCTGCTGGCTGCCGCAAGGGTGATTGCCCCCTGGAAGGTGTTGACGCCGGAATTCAAGCTGGTGAGAGCGCCGGCTCCCAACGCACCAGTCCCCGAAAGCGTAAGCGCCTCGGCGCCGACGGTTATGCCGCCGGTCAAGGCGAGCGTCGCACCCGATGCGACCGTCGTTCCGCCTGCCCCCCCGCCGAGGCCACTGCCGTTAGAGACGGTGAGCGTGCCCGCCGAAACCGTTGTCACACCCGTGTAGGTGTTCGCACCGGACAAAGTCAGGCCGTCCGCACCGAGTTTGGTAAGTGAGCCTGCGCCGGTGACGACGTTACCTAAAGTAGCTGCGGTGGATTGATCGAATTGAACGCCCGTACCGGCGGTGGTGAGATGAACATCGCCCCTCATGCTCCAGCCGGGCAGGAGCGTTACTGTAATGATGCCATCCATCAACGTGATGGCGTTCGCGCGCGCGCTGGCACCGCCATCAAGGCCGCCGGAGATGTCGCCTGCGCTGATGATCGTGAGGTTCGATCCTACTATGCCTGCTCCACCATTTCCCGCTGGTCCATCCACGCCAGAGCCGTCGGAGGTATTGGGAGCAGCGCCTCCAGCCCCTCCGTTGCCTCCGGTGAGTGCGGTGCCTGCGGATATGTTGATGACCACGTTGCTCGCGAGCAATCCTGCGCCACCCGCGCCGCCTGCCCCACCATCGGTCCGATAGGAAACCGCTGTCATAGCCCCAGTTGCGCCGCCGTCTCCTCCTTTCCCACCGGACACACTTGCGCCGACCGTGATCGAAGATGCTCCTGACCCCAAGAACGAGATGCCAGCGCCGCCGGTGCCACCGTTTCCACCCTTACCGTAAGTCCCCTGGAGATCCCAAAGGAACCAACCTTTACCGCCGGCGCCGGCATCCCCTCCTCGCACCGGTGCCGAAATTGTGCCTGTGATCGAGTTACCGGTGAAAGCGAGGCCAATTCCACCGGATCCGCCGCCACCTCCCGAGATATTATTCGATACTAGAGAGCCGCCGTTGCCACCATTGCCGCCTGTGGCAGAAGCGCCGAGGGCACCTAAATTGCCGTCGCCCGTAACGACTAACCCCCAACCGGCCGCTCCGCCACCTCCGCCATTAAACAGTGCCCTCCAGGGAGGGCCGCCGAGCCCGCCTGCGCCACCGGTAATGTTGGCGCCTGCAAGGACTTGGCGCACACCGCCATGCGCGCCGCCGCCACCGCCACCGCCCGAAAGAGAGTTCGAATCGCCGGTTCCGCCAGCCGCGCCAGGGAACGCGCCGCCTGCGCCTTCTCCGAAGCCACCCGGATGAAATCCTCCGCGCCCGCCAATGGCGCCAGCTCCGCCGCCTCCCCCAGAGTCACGAGTAGCCGAGCCGTCGCCGCCAGCCGATCCGGGGCCAGTGGCACTGTCGATGCCTCCCTGTATTCCGCCGAATCCGGCGCCACCCTCGGCGAACGCAGGCCCTATTAAACCCACCAAGTTGCTGGCGACTGCCGTGGTCGCTATCAGGGCCAACATGCCCCACCAGTTTCGGCGCTGGCTTTCAAGGCTTTCAGCGGCGCTCTGAATCAAGTCGATGCGACGCGGCAGTTCGCATACCGATCCGGCTGAAGCGGTCGCTGCGAGCCGCCAAGTGCGATGCATGCAGCGGCGAATATATGCCGACTCTGCATCAAGAGACGTGGCAAAGCCCGCGGTGACTAATGGAAGACGCAGATCATCCAAGCGCACTTTGACGAGCGGGTGGCAGCGCCGACCAGTGAAGTTTGGCATGTAAATCCTGTCCGGCATAGGAATCATGAAGGGGCGGCGGGGTAGAAGAGATATCCGGACCAGCGCCGCATGAGCCTCCTCAAATCGAGGTGGAACGCTTGAGGTCGGTCGATATACACAGACCACGCCGGTCGCTCCGGCGCGGCGGCTAGAAAGGAAAAAAGGCCGCCGCGACCTCAAAGGCTGACGGCGGCCCATATCCAGTTTGCCGCTCAGGCGAAGATCAGCTGATCACCGAGCTGGGCCGCGGTGAAGTTGGTGACGATGATGCCGCCAGAGCCGCCAAGCGCGGTTGTGCTGATGACGACGCTGCTGCCGCTATTGGTGAAGGTGAGCTGCCCGGCTCCGATGCCCTCGAAACGCAAATAGTCGAAATTGTTGGCGCTCTCGCCGAAGCCGTCGACGACGTCGAAGATCCCGGCCTCGAAATCCGCGGCAAGCGTCCAATACTGGTCATTGCCGGCGCCACCAGCGGAATAATCCTTGCCGGCCCCGCCAATGAGCTGGTCAGAGCCCTCGCCGCCGAAGAGCTGGTCGGCACCGCCCTGGCCATAGAGCCAGTCATTACCGAGCTGGCCGTACAGGTAATTGATGTTGCTGTCGCCGATCAGGTAGTCCTGCTGGGCCGATCCCGTCACGGCCTCGACGCCTAGCAGCGTATCGCCCTGGGCATCGCCGCCGACGCCCATGCCGACATCGAGCCGCACCACGACGCCATTGATTGAGCCGTCATAGCGCGCGAAGTCGAAGCCGGACCCGCCGTCGAGCCAGTCGGCGCCGGCGCCGCCGTCGAGCTGGTCGCTATCGGCCGCGCCATCGAGATAATCCGTGCCTGCTCCGCCGAGCAGCGTGTCGGTGCCGGCGCCGCCCAGGAGCGTGTCATTATCCGCACCGCCATCGAGCATGTCGCTGCCGCGCCCGCCATCGAGATAGTCGTTGCCGGCATTGCCGACGATGGTGTCGTCGCCATCGCCGCCATCAAGCACATCCGCGCCGGTGTCGGCATCGCCGATTTCCCCGAAAGTGCTGGCCTTGCTGCTCACTTCCGGCAGGTCCGAGATGCCGTTGTTGGTGTAGTTGACCGTCTTGGCGTAGCCAGCCGGCACTGAAAACGTTCCGCCGCCGTAGATCGTGTCGTTGCCGGCGCCGCCGAAAATAGTGTCCGCCCCGGTCCCGCCTTGTAGAAAATCGTCTCCCAGCCCCCCGAAAATGGTATCATCGCCACCTTCGCCATTCACGTAGTCGAAGCCCGATTGACCAAATATCAGATCGTCTCCAATCCCGCCTAGAATGACGTCTGCCTCAACGGTCAAGCTTCCAACGATATCACCGTCACGTCCACTTGCAGAATTATCGCCGTAGACAACATCATTGCCGCCGAAAGCAATAATATAATCCTCTTGTGACCCGCCTTCGATATAGTCGATTTTCGCACTTGCAAAAATATAGTCATCGCCATCAAAGGCAAAGATATCCGTTGCTAAATTAGGGACGTCAAAAATTTCCGATCGTCCTGCAACGCCTTGATAGATTCTCTTGTTTGAAAACGACATTAAACCATCCTTATTTAGAATTTAAATGCCGTCGCGACATTACAACTTTCCGTTACGGGATCGCCTCGTTTCGCTAGGACTTTTGATCGGCCAGTAGTGACCGCTTTGGGTGGGATATCAGGGGGCGTTGAGAGCGGGACCAATCGTACCGGCACGGATGATGGCGTCACCGAAACCGTCGCAGAGAAGGTCACGGCGACGTCGTGCACTGGCACCAGTTCAAACTCCTGGATCACGGTACTCAGGAAGCGCGTTAACAGGTATTCGGCCTGGTGGCGCCCAATGCAGTGTCGCGCTCCCGCGCCGAACGGCATGGCGCTTGCGATTGACGCGGCGGGTCGCTCACCGCCTGGTCCCGCAGCGAAACGGCAGGGATTGAATAGCCGCGCGTCCGCGAAGAATGCCTCGTTCAGGCCTACGGCGGTCTTCATCCACATCACATTCGTCTTGGCCGGGATGGTGATCCCCTCCACCTCCATCGAACGAGTCTCGGATACCTTCGAGCTGAACGGAACCGGCGGAAACAGGCGCATCGTTTCGTGGACGATGTTCAGCACGAAGTGATCCCCAGCGCTCTTGCCTGCGTCTCGTGCCTCGAGCACGCGGGCTCGGACCTCGTCCTGTACGTGCGGGTTTCGGGAAAGCAGGTAGAGCGCCTGGGCCATGGTGTAGCTCATGGCGTCGGTTCCTCCGGCAACGAGCGAGATCAACTCCTCGACGCATTCGTGGTGGCTCCAGGTCGCCGTGCTGCCTGGATCAAGCTTCAGCCTGACAAGTCTTTCCAGCACATCCGGCGGCTCGTCCCCTCCACCGCTCAAACGACTTTGCAGCCGTCGCTCCAGAACCGCCGCGAGATGTGCGAAGAGGTAGCGATATGCGGCTCTTGCCCGCCTTGCTCTGATCGGGAACAGCCATCGCACGAAGAAGGGATGAAACGCCCGGAAGCTGATCGCTTCCTCAAGCGCGCCGATCGCAGCCAGATATACGCCGAGGTCCGACCGCTGCTCCCACTCGTCTCCGCAGAGGAATGAACCCAGGCTATTCGCGCTCCAGTGATGGAGGTCGGCCTTCAGGCTGCCATGCCGGGTCTGCCCGGATCGCCAGGTTCGGAGATAAAGCGCCGAGACTTCCTCCATACGGCCAGCACCTTGCTGCACGGCTTTTGGTGTAAACTGCGGGTTCATCTGTTGCCGATGGGCGGTATGCCTCTCGCCCCTCTTCAAGCCCATCAAGCTTCGAGGCAGCACGGTGCTATCGGCGACCCGGTTTGAATCCATGCCCTTATGGCCAAGGTCCTTCGGCGCGACCGAAAGCGAGACAAACGGCGTGTTGCCCCACGCCATGTGGACCTTCACGACCGGGCCGTACGCCCGATGCAGCTCCACCAGCGCCCGATCACGAGCGCCATGATCGTGGAGGAGGAGAAACTTAAGGCTCCCGACGAAGAACGACGGCTTCGGGCCGGGAATGTGGGCATATCGTCGAAACTCGAGGCATCGGAACGCCACACCCAGCGCCAAGAGGCCGACCGGGGCCAGCGCCGCGAGGAGCCATGCTTCGGGGGAAGACAGCATCCGCGCAAACGCCAAGGTCGCCACGACAAGCACGATGGCGATGATGAAACCATAGAGGCATTCGTACAGTTTCAGGAGTGCCGCGGTGCTCTTCATGACGAGGTCTCCGGCAGGGCGACACGACCCTTGCGCGGAACTACGCAGAGCGTGGCGGCACCCGTCCTGAAGCCCGAACGAAAAACATCCGAAATTAACCCGAAATTCAACGGGACCAGGCTTGTCCTGGATAGTGTCTAGTCGCTGTCGCCGCCGTCCGGTGGCTCGATGCCCGCTTCTGCAGCCGCCCATAACAGGTGGATCGCCGCACAGTGATGGCGACACTCGAAGGCCGAGAGGTCTCGATGATGCAGGGCTGGAATCAGGCCGACGCCCGGACGCAAGCTGCAGACGGCCGCCCTGACAAAGGCTGCCCTAACGGCCGACCTCGACCCAGCCCATCCGGTGCAACGGGGCCAGCACCGCCGTCTCGAAACGGGCGCGATAGGCAGCCTCGTCCGACATGCCAAGCGCCCGCAGCGGACGCGCCAAAAGCGCCGGGTCCCGCTGCCGCAAATTGGTATCAAGCGCCTGCGCCTCGGCCAGGCGACCGGCGGCATGCAGCGCAACCAGGCGATAAAAAAGCCGTTCCTCAGTCGGGAAATTGAGCGCGGTAGACGTCAGAAAATCATCGGCTGCCTGGTCCGGCTGCCCCGTCATCAGCTTCGCCAAGCCTAGAAAGCCCCTCCAGCTTTCTGAGAACTGGTGAAGGGGGCTTTCCAGCAATGCGGCCCGCAGGGGCGGCTGGGCGGATTCGGCGTTGCCCAGCATCAGATGCATGATACCGACATTGGCACGGTCTGCGACTCGGCCGGGATCTGCGCCGGCGCGCTCGTAGAAGGCCATCGCTTCGGCGAAGCGGCGGTGCTGCCGCAGGACGGCCGCCTGGGCCCCTAGCGAAATGGGCGCCTCAGGCTTTGCCGCCATCGCCAAGGCGGCAAAGCGCTCCGCCTCGCGCAAGTCCCGTTCCGGGTCCAGACTGGCACCGTTGGTGCGCAGATTCGTATGGACGAAGGCCGCCTCGGCCGCCGCTTCCGCCAGGCGCGGTTCGAGCGCGAGCGCGCGGAGGAAGAGCGGCAGGCTCACACGCAGGCGATCCCCATACGCCCCGCCGCCCTGCTGGGCGATGCGCCCTTCCGCCAGCAGTCGCTGCGCCTCGTCCCAGGAGGAGCGCTCCGCGGATGCAACAACGGACGGCGCTGCCGGAGCAGGCAGGCGGTTTGCGCTGATCCAGGCGGCGGCCGAAAACACGAGACCGAAGCCACCCACGACAAGGGCGGCCCAGGCCACGCGGCTGCGCGGTCGACCGCCAGAGGGCATCGGTGCTTCCGAGCCGGCCGGCGTTGCGGCATTGGGGCCGGCACCGGGGGGGAGCAGCGCTGCCCGTTCGGCGCCTGGCGCAACGGGGCGCAACCTCGTCGCCAACACATAGCCCCGCCGTGCATAGGTCTGCAGCATGGCCGCCTGGCCTGTTCCCAGCGCGCGTCGGATTTCCGAAACGCATTGTGTCAGGCTGTCGTCCGAGACGGCAACATCGCCCCAGACAACGGTGAGCAAGGTGTCACGCGACACGATCTGGCCAGCATGGGCCAGCAGATGCGCGAGTACCGCCGTGGTCTTGGGGCGCAGCACCACCTCCCGCGCCTCAGCGGTCAGAACCCCACGCGTGAGGTCGAGGACGAAGCCATCGAAGGCGAGGAGGGTGCGCGGCGATTCCAGTAGGTCAGTCATGCCCACCAAAGCAATCGAGGCCTGCCCGTTTTCGAGCGAAGTGGATACCGATTCGCGTGAAGAAAGCGAGTCAAAACAAGGGCTAGGGCAATTGAACGATCCAGTTGGATCGAAAATTGCTCTAGAGGTTCCTGTCCACGCGCGCCGCGTTTTACAACGCCTTCAAGACCCAAGCCCATCTGATCCGCCGCCCCACCTCCGTCCGTTCCGAGCCGAAGCCCATCGGAGGTGGGCGGTGGCCACCGCGGCCGCCTGACGAATGCGGCCGGGCAGGGGTCTTGCGGTCACCATGTGCGAACCTGACAACACCCGCTTGCGATCGGATCAGCCTGCCACGTTATGGAGGTGTCGGATGCCAATTCTGACCGTTCTTGCGTCTTGGTCGCCAAATCTGTCCACGCATCACGAAATCTGTCTATGCTGCGGATGCGAACGGCTGACGCGGCCGAGATGGAGACATATCGATGGTCGTGCCTGCGATCGAGCCTGCGCTGCCGGCGATGTTCGATATTGTCCGGGCAAGGCATCCGGAGGATTTGGACGGCCGGTTGCGCGTCAACGAACGCGTCGCCAAATCGGACCGCATCTACACCTATCAACTCCAGAACCGCGCGCTTTGGAGCGCGAAGTTTGACAAGCCGATTTTTACGCTCGCGACCCGTGCCGCTGGCTCGATCCTGGCAAGTTACGCCGACAGCAGCTTCGCAACGGATGTCTCCGTCGAAGGCGACGAAGGCGATCTTTTTTGCTTCACGACCATGCTATTCGGCCACATCACATTGGTCCAAAAGGGGAATTCAACGACGGCCATGGACGGTCGTGGCCTTGTCTGGAGGCCCGGCCCCGGCGGCCGGCTCCTGATCAGCGATGACAACGCGCGCACGAATGTCTTCTTCAAGGTCGCCGATGTCGAGGATGCGCTGGAGCACATGCTCGATAAGCGCCTCCGACAGCCACTCGAATTCGAGCCCAATCTTGATTGGGGCAGCGGGCTTGCGGGCAGCCTGAAGCGCCAGCTTGATTTCGTGATGCACGAGTTTCAGCGACAGGACGGTGTGGCCAGCAACCCCGTCGCACTGGCGTCTTTGACGGACCTGCTGATCTCGCTGGTGCTTCGCGGCGTGCCACACAACTACGTCGATCAGTTGGACGAGGGAGCTTCCAGTGTAGTCCCGGCCTATATTCGCCGCGCGGAGGACTTCATGCGCGCAAATGGCGCGGAGCCGATCCGCATGCCGCAGGTCGCCGCCGCCGCTGGATGCAGTGTGCGAACGTTGGGCCATGTGTTCAAGCATTTCCGCGGCAATACGCCCCTTGGCGTGTTGCACTCCATCCGACTTGAGTTAGCGCGTGACGATCTGACTCTTGGCGCATCGGGAAGCTCAGTGGCTACGGTCGCGCGCCGCTACGGTTTCACCAATTCGTCCCGCTTCGCCACCGCCTTTCGCCGCCGTTTCGGCGAGACCCCATCTGAGGCCGCGCGACGCTCATCGCGCTCCTCCAGTTGAGTGCTGCAAAGTCACGTTTAGGTCCAAAGCCCACTCGGCCAATGCGGCTGGCCTCTTGTCACCGTCGCTGAAATACCTCTGAGCGTCTGCCAATGGCCCGTCTCAGAAGCTGACCCTCAACTGCGCGTTTCCGCCGATGCGGTGGGTATTCCCGGAGAGTTCCGAATCGACGCGCATGCCGAGGCTGACGCTCTGGCTCAGCCTAATGTCGGCTCCCGCTGCGAGCAGGGCGGCGTTGCGGTCCGGCCGGGCGCCGGTGACCGCGAACCTGGCACCGGACAGGCCGTTGAGCGCGGCGGCGAGGTCGGCGTCGCGCTGGTAGTAATGCGCCCAGGCGGCGCGGACGAAACCGGTGACGGGAGTGGCACCCGCCATCAGGTTGGCATCGAGTTGCACGCCGAGTTCGCTGCGGCTGGTGATGTCGGTGCGCCGCGCCAGCGTCAGCATGCCCGCGGTCGCGCCCATCCCGTCGCGCTCGATTGCGGCCGGGCTGTTCGCGCGCACGGCCTGGAAGGCGGCGAGTGGCGAAAGCGTGAGGCCGCCCCAGCTTGCCACCGGCAGGCTCGCTTCGATCCGGCCGCTCCAGGCCTGCGTCGCGTAGGAGGCGGTCACTCCCGTGCGACCGAGCGCGGGAATGGCGCGGCTGGTGTCGGTGTCGAGCCTGGCATAGCCGAGCGCCGCGGCGAGGTTGGCGGCCCCGATCGTGGTGCGGCCATGGAGCCCGGCCTGGAACACATCGGCTTCGGCCTTGCCGAGCCCGCCCGAGAGCGAGGCGCGGGCCTGACCGCCCGCGACCGCGACGCCCGCGACGGTGTTACTGCCCAGCCGGATGTCGACACCCACAGCGAGATGGGCGTCGGAGAGGTTGCGGTGGGCGGAGCCCATGCTTCGGTCGCCGTCATTGCGTCCGGTCGAGCCGAAGGTCGCGCCCCAGAGCGAGAAGCGCGCCGGATCGAGGGTCGGGCGCCCCGGCGCGTCCTGTTTCAAGGGCAGGTCGGCGGTGAAGCCGGCCGCGCCGCCGGGGCCGTTCGGCGCACCCGAGAGCCGGCCGCTGCCTGAGCCATCGAGCATGGTGCCGAGGAAGCGGCCAGCCGCGCTGTTCGCCATGGCCGGTGCGGCCGTGTGGACCTCGCCCGACAGGCTGTTCACGGCCGCCGGGATCGCTGCCGCCGGCAGATTGTAGATCCCGAACAGGGCCGAGGGGTTCGCGCCGTTGGCCACCGCCGCATCGATGCCGGAAGCGACCGCAAACGCATTGGCCGGGCGGCCGACGCCGAGACGCGGGCTGGGGGCCGGAGCCGGAGGCGTGACCGGCGGTTCGGTCGGCGGCGCGACCGGCGGCTCGGGGTCGACGATGGGGGCCAGCGGCTTCGGCGTCAGCGTCAACTGCACGTCGTTGCCGGTGTAGCTCACCGCGCTGGTGACGCCGTCGCCGAAGGAGCCAGTCGTGTCGACCGTGCCGAAGGTGCCACTGCGCCCGCCCGCTGCCGCGAGCAGCGTGTAAGGCATCGAGAACAGATAGGCGCCCCCCAGCGGCGCGATCCGCAGCGTGCCGCCCAGCGCGGCCGTGCCGCCGACGTTGATCCGGTCGGAGACGGCGCCCTGCACCTCGGCGAGGTAAAGCGAGCCCGCCCCCAGCACCAGGTTGCCGTTGACCGTCAGCGTGCCCGGCGAATTACCCGGCGCCAGCGTGCCGTTGACCGTCAGCGACGGCACTTGCCCCGAGCCGCCCAACGTCGCGCCGGCCGCCACCGTCACGCCGGAAGACGAGGCGATCGAGCCGTTCACCACCAGCTTGCCGCCCATGACCGTCGTCGCGCCGGTATAGGTGTTGGCGCCCGCGAGCGTGAAGGCACCTGTACCGACCTTGGTCAGCGAACCTGTGCCCGAGAGCACGCCCGCGAACGTCGTGCCGCCATTGTCCGAGCCGGTGCTCAGCGTCGCCGCGCCCAGCGTCACCGCGCCCGCGCCCGCAAGCGAACCGATCGCCTGGTTGAAGCCATTGAGAGCGAGCGTGGCGCCGGTCGCGACGGTCAGGGTCGAGTTCGGTGCAAGGCTGCCCGCAGCCCCAGCCAGCAAGGTGCCGGCATCGACCAAGGTCGCACCTGTATAAGTGTTGGCACCCGAGAGCGTGAATGTGCCGGTGCCGCTCTTGGTGACAGGGCCCGAGCCCGAGATGACGCCGCTGATGATTCCATTTCCGGCGCCGTCGAGGCTGAGTGCATGGCCGCCCGTAGCAATCCCGCCGCTGAAGGTTGCGGTTGCATTCAGCACACGGATCGCGCTGGAGCTGGTCAGCGAGACGTTGTTGCCGAGGGTGCGCGCCCCCGTGGTCGCCAATATGCCGCCATTCAGCGTGACCAGACCAGTGCCAAAGGCCGCGTTATTGGCCGCGATGATCGAGCCAGCAGTGATCGTCGTCCCGCCGGTATGGACATTGGCGCCTGACAGGGTCAACGCGCCGGTACCGACCTTGGTGAGGCTCACAGGAGTATCGATCCTGCCGGCATAGGTGGTGTCCGAGTTCAGGCTGCCAACCGACAGCGCACCGAAGCCTATGGTGCCAGTGCCTTCGATCGAACCGATCGACAGCGTGTTCGCGGATAAGTCCCCGCCCTGGCCGATGAATCGCGATCCCACAGCCGAGCTGGTGGGACCGGTAAAAACGACGAAGCTACCTACTGTCGCAATGAGCGTCGTCGCGCCGGTAACCGAGGTGCGGATCGCAATCGCCCCACCTGCTGCAGTGATCAGCGTCTGCTCGACGCTCGAATTATTGATGACGGAGTCTATGACCAAAGAATGGTTCGGGGTCATCAACAGTGTGTAGGCGAGCGCGTTGCTGTTGAATTGGATAGTGTTGATCAAATTGTCGGTTGTGACAGTGACATTTCGCATTGCCGTGGGGCTGTTGGTGAACGTCGCCGTGCCCGTCGGCACCGCTCCGCCAGTCCAGTTGGAACCGAGGTTGAAGTCCCCCGTGGCGCCCAGCCAGTCGGCAGTCTGGGCCAGAGCTGGAGATCCGGCGGCAAAAGCCGTGACACTGACCCCGAGCAGCAGCGCGAGACGCGAAGAGATCGTCGTATTGCGGTAGAGCATGCTCGGCGAAGGCCTTCATCTTCTGAATGGGATCACAGGATCGTTGTCGCGGCTGCAGTTTGCAGGTCGAGCAATGGAGACGAAGACAAATCCAGAAGGACCCCGGTCTTGTCGCCGAATATGTCTAGCTGCTGCTGAATATGTCTAACGTAGCAGGAGATCTGGCAATCAAGGCCGGAGTGCCCCACCGCTATTGAAATAGGGAGCACGACCAATGACCACGATCGAAGCAGTCCGCCGCGGTCCGTTGCTACGATTACGGGGGTAGACTGGCAGCGCCGAAGTTCCAATGGGTCGTCCGGAGCCGACCTCCTGCTCGGAGACGGTGGCTCGACACTGCGCATATTTCCGGCGATCAGTCGGAACTCACCACGTCGTTGGCTTCATCATCGTGCAGCATCTTGCTGAGCAGGACATAACGATTGATCGTTGTAGGCGTAACGTCGAGGGTGCATCTTTCGCGCAATTTGGCCGCCTCCTGATGCACGACCAGTCGCATCTCCTGGGGGTGGATCGCGTACGCCTCGCTCCAGATTAACATGCGCTGAAGATTGAGATCCCAGCTCAGGCACGCGGTTTGGATCCGTGTCAGTGGCTGTTTCGACTGACTGGGCTCGGCGGCTGCGACCGCCGCCGCCGCGAGTAACATCAACAATTTCAGGCGTGCCGCGGTGGTCTTCATGACGAGGTCTCCGGCAGGGCGACATGACCCCTGCGCGGAACTAGGCGGAACGTGGCGGCACCGGTCCTGAAGCCCGAACGAAAAACATCCGAAATTTACCCGAAATTCAACGGGATCGGTCTAAAACGTCCCGAGTTGGTCGACCGCAACCGGGTCGGCACTCCCGCATTCATGCTGCTGAAGATCAAAGCGCGTGTCCAACGGGCAGAGCGAAGTTGATTTTCGCAACGAGTCGCGAGCGGGCCCCGAACGTCCCAGCGGGGAACGTCCGGTTTCGGGCAGTAAGCCAATGTCCGCAGTTGGCGCGACGCCGGCGTTGGTCAACGCCCGCAGGTTCGAGGTCAGTTTGTCGATCGGGCTGGCAATCCACCCGCACTACGCAGATTCAGTCGCCACACTCAGGCGCAGGGCGGATAACGCGCTTTATGAGGTCAAGAAGACTGGACGTGGCCGCTGGAGCCGTGCCGCCTGAACCTTCAGGAAGATTCACCGGCCAGTTGGACCCGGCAGACGACCGTGAGA
Source organism: Allobosea sp. Tri-44 (assembly GCF_004123845.1). Taxonomy (GTDB): domain Bacteria; phylum Pseudomonadota; class Alphaproteobacteria; order Rhizobiales; family Beijerinckiaceae; genus Allobosea. The sequence continues at coordinate 91,925 of NZ_NBDP01000007.1, forward strand.
GAGCTCGCCGCTCACAATATTGGGGGCAGTTCCAGCTTCGGCGCGAGGCGCCTCACCGACTTCCCTCCTAACTCTGCGTCCTTGCTGCGCGGACCAAAACGTCGGCGAAAGCAGCGTTGTCTACGCTTGCCTCGCGTGAGGCCAGGCCATCACCTGTCCCGACATAACCAGGCGGTCGCGACCATTAGTCTTGGCCGCATAAAGCGCCCGATCGGCAGTCGCGACCAACGAGGCGCAATTCGCCGCTGTCGCAGTGCTGGGCCGAGCGATAGCACCGCCTAGGCTGGCGGTGACAAGCTTGGAGGGAGGATTCAAGGCGTGCGGAATCTGAGCTTCGCGAAGTGCCTCGCGAAGTCGTGCGCCGACCTGCTCACAGCCTTCGGTATCCGTGTTTGGCAACAGCAGGGCGAACTCTTCTCCGCCGTATCTCGCGGCCAGATCTGCCGGCCGCCACGCATGTGCCGCCAAGACACCTGCGACGGTACGCAGGCAGCTATCTCCGGCCTGATGCCCGTAGTGATCGTTGAATTTCTTGAAATGGTCGATATCGATCATCAGCAGGGAAAGAGACGTGCCGTCTCGTGCGGCCCGCGCCCACTCCTGCTGCAGCCGCTCGTCGAAGCAACGGCGATTGGCAAGCCCGGTCAGCCCGTCGGAGGCCGCAAGAGCCGCGAGCTTGTCCTCCAGATCCTTGTGTTCCGTCATGTCACGCGAGATCGCCACGACGCCATCGACCATACCGGTGGCCGGCGTTCGCGTCACGCGCAGGGCCGTCTCGATCCAGATCTCGGTCTTTTCCCGGTGCCGTGTGCGATAGATGATCCTGGCTTCTTCGACGTCACCGCACTTTAGTGAGGCGACCGCCTGTTCGACGCGGGGCAGATCCTCCGGGTTGACGCCCGCCAGGGCTGGCGTCCCCACGAGTTGCGCGGGATCCCAGCCCAAGACACGTGTGGAGGATGGCGAGGCGTAGAGAATGCGCTCATCGAAGGCGATCCGCGTGACCATGTCGCTGGATTCTTCCGCAAGCAAACGGAAGCCCGCCTCCTTGGCGGCCAGCGCCATCGCCATGCGTTGGCGCCCGACGAGTTGGCGCACGAGATAAAAGCCGATGATGCCGATGACCGCCGTCAGCACCAGAACGACGGCCGTCCGTATGATGGCACCCTGCCGCCAGGGCGCCAGCACATCCTCCTGGGCTTGAGTCGCCAGCAACAGCAGAGGATATCGCTCGCTGAATCGGTAGGCGCTCAAGCGCTGCACGCCATCCAGTGGCGACTTGAAATAATAGGCGCTGGCGGAGGGGCGCGATGTGCGCTCTTTCAGGAGAGGCGTCGCCGACATATCTCGTCCGACATAGGTGCCATCATCGGAACTGCGCGCGAGCAGAATACCACCGGCGCTCAACAGCGTGATGGCGCCGTTCGGCCCAAGGTCGAACTGCCGATAGAACTGGGAGAAATATGCCGCGTCGATGGTTGCAAGAACGACGCCGGCGAACCTCCCGTCGGGATGGTTGAAGCGGCGGGACACCGTGATGATCCATTGGCCACCCGATCGGCTCTTTATCGGTTGCCCCAGATAAGCGCGTGGTTCGTCCCACTCGCGGTGACGCTGAAAATAGGCTCGGTCACTATTGTTGAGGCCAGCGAGATTCACCCCCTCCGTGGTCGCTAGCCAGCGGCCCGTTTCATCGTAGATAAAAAGACCCCGGATACGTCCCAGCGTCAGCTTGCGACGGTCCAGAAAAGCCTGAACTCTCGAGATCGCTTCCGAATCCGTCCCGATTGTTTCGAGTCTGCTGGCGAGGCCCATCAGTATCGCATCGGCAAGCTCGACGGTGTCTTCCGCATGTTGCGTGAGTGACCGCGCGAGATTGATCATATCGACCTCGGCGCTCTTCAGATCGGCACTCCTCGCCTGCCATTCTCGCCATCCGCTCAGGGAGAGAATGGCGACGCAGGCCAACGTCACAAAGGCCGCCGCCCAGAACGGAAGACGCGGCAGACCACCGGCACCATTGTTGATGCGAACCACGGTCATGGCCGGCTCCCTTCAGACCGGAAACTCGCACCAGCGCGTTAACAAAGCTTAACAGAGTGGATCTTTCGACAGCTCGCGCTGCCGCCATGTGGCAAGGCCTGTCTATTCGGGGCACGCAGGGCTGCTGCATGGATGGGAGGTGGACGGATCAGACCTCGATGAAACAGTGAGCACCGCGGTTGAGCTCGGCCTTTAGTGGCGCGCCGCCAGTGCCCGCTGTCCGGCAGCAGGCAAACGTCAGTTTGTGGCGCGAAGCTGTCACCGCATCAGCGCGCCAACGTCACCTGCCCGGAGCAGATCGGAGAAACCTTACAGCAACCGGAACGAGCAAGGCATCCAAGAGTTAACGGTCGCCATCTGAGACCGGAGCCGCAGATGTTCGACGGCTTTACCCTCGATTTCATCCAGCTGGGTGAAGTGACTTTGCGCGTGCGCCACGGCGGCTCGGGGCAGCCCGTGCTACTGTTGCACGGCCATCCGCGCACCCATGCGACCTGGCACCGGGTCGCGCCGTTGTTGGCGACGGAGTTCCACGTCGTCTGCCCAGATCTGCGGGGCTTCGGGCAATCCTCGCGGCCTCCCGAATTGCCCGATCATCTTGGGTCATCGAAGCGTGCGAAGGCCCTGGATTGCCGGGAACTGATGGCGCGGCTCGGCTTCGACCGCTTTCATGTCGCCGGACACGATCGCGGATCATACACAGCTTTTCGTCTGGCGATGGATCATCCCGAGGCCGTACAACGGCTTGCCGTCATGGATGGTGTACCGATCCTCGAGGCCCTGGAGCGCTGCACTGAAAAGTTCGCGCGGCTCTGGTGGCACTGGTTCTTCTTCTGCCAGCCGGACAAGCCCGAGCGAGCGATCCTGGCCGATCCGCTTGCATGGTATGGCGCTGATCCCGAGGCGATGGGGTCTGAGAACTACGCCGATTTCCTGGCAGCTATCCAGGATCCCGACACTGTCCGTGGGATGCTGGAGGACTATCGCGCCGGGCTAGCGGCGGACCGGTTCCATGACGAATCCGATCGCGAGCAGGGAAGGACCCTGCAGTGCCCGCTGCTGTGCCTGTGGTCCGAAAGAGATGATCTGCCTGAACTTTATGGGGATGTGCTGGATGTCTGGCGGCCTTGGGCGCCGGATCGCCGAGGGCACGCGATCGCCAGCGGTCACCACATGGCGGAAGAGGCGCCGGAGGCTGTTGCGCGTGCACTTCGGAATTTTTTCGCCGAACGGTGAAAGCAACGGCTGAACGGAGAACCCACCGGCTCCTGCTGCGTTGTCCATGCGCAGCTAGGAGGGTGCGATGAGCCATCATTCTTCGGAACTGATCAGCTTCGTCCTTCCGATCAGCCACCGCGCTCCCCCGACCGGCAAGGCCTTGAGGGAGCGGCTTCTGCTGCAGATGGATGAAGCTGCGATGCTGGCAGGACTCGCCCGCCTGTCGGGGCGCAGCACGAGTTCCATTGCCTGGCTGCTACAGCAGGACATGATCGTACCTGGCGGATTACTGCGGGCCGCGATTGAGGTCGATCGGAAAAACCAGATAGCACTCCGTCATGAGCGAAGCATGTCGATCACGCCGAGATAGGCGGTTTGATTCAGCCTGGATCCTGAACTGCGATCCTCAGAGCCCGTCGCTCCAGTGCTCGAGCATCGGCCCGTCCCGGCCGGACACCGGATCGGCTACCGGCCTGGCCAGGCGGTTGATCGCCGTCTTTAGCTCCCCGGTCGGGGCCTCGCGCAGAATGTCTCCGCTCTGCCCGGGTGGGTAAGCTCCGACGACGAGAAAGTCACTGCTGGCGCTGAGCCGGCGATGGCCCGTACCGGCTGGAAGCAGCAGCACGTCACCGGCCGAGACACCAAGCTCGCGACCACCTTCTCCGCCCAGAACCAGCTCGGCCGAGCCCTTGGCAATGCCGAGCACCTCATGGCCCTTCGAATGGTAGTGATGAAAGTCGTAGATGCCGTTTCGCCAAGCCGGCAGCCAGCCGTTCTCTTCGAAGCGCCGCTCCATAGCGCTGGCGAGGTCGGCCGGAGCACGAGGAAAGGCCTTCTGATACACGAGCGCGGGGAAGCGCGGATTGTTAGGGATAGGTCCGCGCTCCTCGAAGGGCAGGACCAGGATCGTCATCAGCGCTGCCATCGCTCGCTCTCCGATCAACCAGAGCGCGGCCCGCTCGGATCGCGATCGCGACCATGGCCGTTGCCGGGCGTCGGGTCGCCATCCCCCGACAGCACGACCGGGTTGGCGCTTACCAACCCTCCAAGGTTCGGCTTGGCCTGCGAAGGTGCAAATTGCCTCTCCGCGTTCTGCTTCGCCGGCTGGCGAGATTTTACGTCCGCTTCCTGCTCAGGGCTCAGTGAATTGCCGTGTCCATCACGCATGAGCTCCTTTGATTGTCGTTCAACGCGTTCCCCAGAGGGCCGTCAGGTCGAGTTCTTCGTCACGGTGCTTGCCGCCGAGCTGAGCTGCTATCCAGGCTGCGGCAGCGCCGACCAGCAACGCCGCTGCGGTCAGGAACGCCGAGAGAACGCCCATCTTTCGGGTGCGCTCGGCAGCTTGCTTGGCAGTTTCCTTGGCCTGATTGAGGCGAGCGAAAGCGTCGTCGATCCGCTTCTCGGCTTCGGGCTGGGCGATGTTCATCCGGGTCGACATCCGGCCCGCGATATAGGAGCGATCCGCCTGCTCGAGCTGGCCGCTCGCAAGGCTGCGTGACAGGATGCGAGATGCTTCCTCGCGCTCGCCCTGTGATACCGGCTCGGTCCCAGCAGTTCTCGTCAACGTATCGAGCGCCGACGCCAGCGGATCCGGTTGCTGGCCCAGTACCGTTCCAGCGGCACTCGTGGCGGCAGCGGCTCCCATTGCAGCGGTCTTTGCAAGTCCGACAGCGGAGGACGCCGCCAAGCCGGCGACGAGCAGAGCCCCGACCGCCCAGACGACTAATCCGTGGGCGCCGTCGCGCACGTGACGTTCATGCAGGCTGGCATCGGCGGCCGGACGGCGCATCCGACCCGCGAGATAGCCGCCGGCCCCGGACGCCATCACGGTCACCCACAGAATCCAGAGCGCACCGGCGATCGCCAGCGCGGTCAGACCTGTCGACCTCGAGGGCTCGACCGAGACGAGGGACAGCCCGATCGCCGAGCCGAAGGTGGCGAGGAGTGTCGTGATGGCTGCAGACAGGACTGCCCCGCCAAGGATTGCGCTCCATTCAAGATAGGAGCCCGAATGCGTGGCCGCGTCGGCCGGCGCGACGACGACGACGTCAGTGGTTTCAGTTGCCATAGCAGACTCCTATCGCAGGCCAATGAAGGAGAGGATGGCCATGACTACGACCACGAGGCCGACCAGATAGATGATGCTGTCCATTGCTTTTCTCCCGGGCGCGCTTGGCGGGCCGTCGGGAGAACGATCTCAAGCGTCAGCCGGTTCCGTAGCTGCATGCGCTTAGTGCCTTGATCGAACACTCACCGCTCGTCGCGACACGACTGGCGACCTTGCTTCCGCTGTCACTCATAGAACATAATCGGAACAAACTTGCCGGCGGAGCAAATCATCGCCGTCATTCGACATTGCCGCATCCAGCTGTCCAGTGCTCCGGTTCAACTCCAATAGGTCGAATTACGCATGAACGCGCACGTCTATCTCGACAGCCTGAATTCGGCGCAGCAGCGGGCCGTGTCGTATGGCGACGGAGCGGCGCCGGCTCCGCCTGTGCTGATCATTGCAGGAGCCGGCTCGGGCAAGACTAACACGCTGGCACACCGCGTCGCCCATCTGCTCGTCTGCGGTGCTGATCCGCGGCGCATCCTGCTGATGACCTTCTCGCGCCGCGCCGCCTCCGAGATGATCCGCCGCGTCGAGCGCATCGCCCACAAGGTGATGGGCGACGGCGCCGGCGTCGCTGTCGATGCGCTGAACTGGGCCGGCACCTTCCACGGCGTCGGTGCGCGGCTCCTGCGCGACCTTGCCGAGCAGATCGGGCTCGACCCCGCCTTCACGATCCATGATCGCGAGGATGCCGCGGATTTGATGAACCTGGTCCGGCACGAACTCGGCTTCTCGAAGACCGAGGCGCGCTTTCCGACCAAGGGAACGTGCCTGTCGATCTATTCGCGCTGCGTGAACGCCGAGCAGCCGATCGAGGATGTTCTGCGGCTGTCCTATCCCTGGTGCATCGCCTGGGCGCAGGAGTTGAAGCAGCTCTTCGCGGCTTATGTGGAGGCGAAGCAGCAGCAGAACGTGCTCGATTACGACGACCTGTTGCTCTACTGGGCGCAGGCGATGTGCGACGCCGATCTCGCTGCCGATGTCGGCACGAGCTTCGACCACATCATGGTCGACGAGTACCAGGACACCAACCGGCTGCAATCCTCGATCCTGCTCGCCCTCAAGCCGGATGGCCGGGGGCTAACCGTCGTCGGCGACGACGCGCAGTCGATTTATTCCTTCCGCGCCGCAACAGTGCGCAACATTCTCGATTTCCCGTTGGCGTTCTCGCCACCCGCGGAGATCATCACGCTCGATCAGAACTACCGCTCGACGCAAGCCATCCTCGCCGCTGCCAATGCGGTGATCGACCTTGCCGCCGAGCGCTTCACCAAGAACCTCTGGACCGATCGTGCCGCCGGCGCGGCGCCAGAACTGGTCAACGTCCGCGACGAAGCCGATCAGGCCCGCTTTATCGCGGAGACAGTGCTGGCAAACCGCGAGGCCGGCGCAACGCTGAAGCAGCAGGCCGTGCTCTTTCGCGCCTCACACCATAGTGGCTCGCTCGAAATCGAATTGACCCGTCGGAACATCCCGTTCGTGAAGTTCGGCGGGCTGAAGTTCCTCGACGCCGCGCACGTCAAGGACCTGCTCGCGCTGCTGCGCTTCGTCGAGAATCCGCGCGATCGTGTCTCGGCCTTTCGCGTGATGCAGCTCCTGCCTGGCGTCGGCCCAACCTCGGCGCAACGCATTATCGAGCATCTGGCGCAGTCACCGGAAGGAGCAGACGCCCTGCGCGACGCCCCTGCCCCCGCCCGCGCGGGAGCCGACTGGGCATCATTCGTCGAGGCGATAGAGGAGCTGCGCTCCGGTAGATCAGGCTGGCCAGCCGAGATCGAGCGGGCCCGCCTTTGGTACGAGCCGCATCTGGAGCGCATCCACGAGGACGCGACGACGCGCCAGGCCGACCTCCTGCAGCTCGAGCAGATCGCCGGCGGCTATCCCTCGCGCGCGCGATTCCTGACCGAGCTGACGCTCGACCCGCCGGACGCCACCAGCGACCAGGCCGGCGTGCCGCATCTGGACGAGGACTACCTGATCCTTTCGACCATCCATTCGGCCAAGGGGCAGGAGTGGAAATCGGTCTTCGCCATGAACGTGGTGGATGGGTGCATTCCGATCGACCTTGGCGCCGGCGCCAGGGACGAGATCGAGGAAGAGCGCCGGTTGCTCTATGTCGCCATGACCAGAGCCAAGGATGATCTGCACTTGATGGTGCCGCAGCGCTTCTTCACGCACGGCCAGTCATCAACCGGTGACAGGCACGTCTATGCCGCCCGCACGCGCTTCATCCCGAACAACCTGCTGAAGTATTTCGAGCGGCGCGCTTGGCCGCTGGCCGCGCCCGCCGGCGCACGGGCGCCGTCCGGCGGCCCAAAGGTTGATGTACGCGCTAGGATGCGCGGCATGTGGCGCTGAGCCGATTGCCTGTTAGCGGGGCGCCTAGTGGCCTTCAAGCTTCAGCTCTGCGACGTACACTTGCGCGCCATCTGCGTTCTGGACCGTCACGGTCAGCGCTAGAAAATCGCCGTTTGGCAGCTTCTCGCGGTTCATGTCGGTCAAAAGCTCTTTGGCTGCGTTCTTTGCACTTTCATCATCAGGTAACTCGACGCCCTCATCGTCCAGGTCGGTCTTGTCGCCGTCGCGGGTATGAAAAAAGTAGCGCGTCATCCTGGCTGAATGCGAGGCAGGCTACTTAAGTTCCGGTCGATCGAGATTGCTTTCGCAGATGCAGATAGCGGGCGTCGAATTCGCCGAGCTCGCACAGCTTATCCCAGTCAAGTACCGTGATACGGCGGGCTGCGGGGTGAAGCCCACTGTCGCCGCAGTCAGAGTTCTCAGGCTGTGATCCATTTCTTCGATGTCAAGCGAATGCAGGTCCGGGATATCACCGGGAATGTGCAGCGACAGAATCTGCCGCTCGCCTGAACCGACGATCTTGTATCGACAGACCAAGTCTTCGATCACCAGCCAGCACTGCTTGGTGCCCTCACCCTCGCTTACGATACCCCGCGAGTTCTCTCAAAGAACGAGTCTATGCCTTGCCGAGCCGGCAAAACCCTGGTGCCTACGACCGCTGTGGAATTCTAATTTACACCGCAACGCCTGGCGCCCAGGGAACATTGGGCGGTCTGGTGGCCACGGCGCCGCGGTTTGCTGCGCTCCTAAAGAACGCATTGGCTAGATTGACGGTTTGCTCAAGCGACCCTGTTTGCGCTGATCACGAGCCGGACGATCGCAGTGGTGACCGTGCGACACATGGAGCAGCGTGCCACAGCTGCCTCCTGATCTCCGAAACCAGTTGCGAGCGCCGAAACCTATTTTTGGACCGCAGTTTACTCGTACGGACGATGGCCGACGACGGCGCAGAGTTTTTTGATGGAGTACCAACCTGAACTCTTGATTTGTAGGGCTGGCTATCAATGAGAACCTCCGTTCCATCGTGCGGTCACCATGACATGCGGGGCAGGCGCCACGCTACGCGGCTTCATCGCGCCTTGGGTTCTGGACGGTCCGGTCAACCGTGATGCCTTCGAGACCTATGTCGCCAAGGTGCTCGTGCCCGAACTCAAGCCCGGCGACGTGGTGGTGATGGACAACCTCTCCAGCCACAAGGGGCCGAAAGTGCGCGAGATGATCGAAGCCGCCGGCGCGGAGCTGCGCTATCTGCCGCCCTACAGTTCCGACTTCAACCCGATCGAGATGGCCTTCGCCAAGCTCAAGGCCCTGTTGCGCAAGGCTGCGAAACGAACCGTCGACGGCCTCTGGAGCGCTATCGGCCGCTTCATCGACCTCTTCGAGCCCGATGAATGCCGCAACTACTTCAGCGCCGCAGGATACGATGCAACCCGATCGGAAAACGCTCTAGTTTTGCCGCTTCCGGGGATTTTTCCGCACAAGACGGCTCGGCGTGCCGCGGATGCCGCAGCACTTGCGAGGGCGCGTCCTGGAGGCGCCGAGCCCCGCAGAGGGACCAAGTGTAGGCGGGCCACCACCTTTTCGGGAGCCTTCAGGGCCGGCGGCCGTTATCCTAAAGTAAACCAGAAACGGACGCTGGGGAACAACGACCGAAAGCTGCGTCAGCGCCTTGCCGGAATATCTAAGCGTGCTACGAATACGCTCATTGCATTTCAAACTATGTGGTAGGGCCATGACGTTCCTCGACATCGCCAAGGTCCGCCCAACCGTGACGCAATTCCTGCGCGATCGCATTCCGAACCGTCAGACGCTACTCCTGTCGTGGCCCTTCATTGCGGTCAATATTTTCTGGTTCCTCGTCCTGGTCTCCTGGCTGCCCATGATCGCGGGGCTCCAGGATATCCTCGTCCGGCTAAGGCTCGGCACCGCACCGGACGCGTTCAGCGTGAGGCCCGACACCGTTTCATTCGTCCTCGTCGCTGTTGGCATCCTCGCGACGGGACTGGTGCGGTTCCGCTTCATCCCGGTCCTCTGCGTGCTCCCCGCGCTCATGGCGGTCCTGTTGGGCATCGGCCCGGCGAACCTCGGGAACTGGAGCGAGCTCGCGCCATGGCTCCTGCCGATCGGACTCGGTCTCGTCGCCCTGTCGGGGCTGTGTTTCGTGCTCCACGGTCGCATACGAAGCCCGGCTGTCGCCGCCTTCCTCCTGCTGGCAGGCATCGAGGCGCTGTCGGGTATTTTCCCGCTCGCCCCCTCCCTAGAGGAGGGCGCTTCGGCAATTCCTCCAGTAGCGCCTCAACCCGGCGCGCCCACGCCGGCGGTCTTCCTGACGTTCGGAAGGCTATTCCACGCCTACCACCTCTCCGTGCTCGACCTTTTGATCGTCGCGTCGCTCATTGTCCTTGGCCGCTTCCTCGTCCTGGTGTGGAGGCACAACCAGCCCGGCTGGGTAGGCCTGAGAGAGAATGCCGACCTTCGGACGACCGCGGTCCGGACGGCCTGGCTCTCCGTGCCGTTCTTCGTCCTGATCGGCGTCCTGGGCTGGTTCTGGAACGGCGTTGGGCGCGAGGCCGAGGCATACGCAATCACCGTGCTGGCCACGCCAGGACCGACCGCCGCCAAGAGCCTTGAGGACGCGCTGCGACAGGCGAGCGCCCGCGAGCAGCAGAAGGTCGCGGAGCGCAGCAAGGCCTCTCTCGGGGACGCGACCGCCAAGGCCAAGGACGGCACGACGCAACTCGTCGGGTCCGTGATGCCTAACGTGCGGGCCTCGTTCCCGGCTTATCTCATGGAGCTCAGGGGCTGTCGCTGGTACGACGTCTTCTGCCATGTCATGAACGGCATCAAGTCAGTCGTGAACTCGGTTTACCGGAAAGCCCGCGACGCAGCCCTCAACTCGCTGGAGGCCGAGCTGCGCCGTGCAGACGCCTATGGGAAGGACCAGCTCGACACAAAGCGCAGGATTGCGACCGAGGCGGTGGATTCCTTCTCTAGGCAAACCACACGCTGGGCCGACACGGCAGTCAGCAAAGCGTTCGAGACGGCAAGTTGGATCGGGTTGATCCTGTCGATCTACGGCTTCATCGTGGCGGTCAAGACGGTGATGGTGATCATGTCGCGCCTTCTCTATCGCGACACTCCCGATAACCCGCTCTTCGCGTCGTTGAAGCCAAATACGAAGAACCCCGTGTCCCACCTGCCCACGGTCGTGGGTAACGAGGCCGTTATTCCGTACCGCCCGCCCGGCTCGCCCGATACCTATATCGCGCTGCGCTACGAGATCAGGAACGCGGTCGCCAACGTCTCGCTGCCGCAACCCGGCACCGGCATTTTCGGCAGGATGCTAAGCGGGCGTTATGTCCTCGGCCTGCTACGCACATCCAGCCTGCCCAAAGAAGGGGCCTCCATCGTCGTGAATGCGCCCTCGGAGTTGGTAACCTGGTCGTTGGCGCCAGGCGAGGAGATCATCTTGCGCTATGACGACCTTGTCGCCTTTTCAAGCACCGTCCGACTCGCCATCGAGATCAACTTCTCGCTCCAGGCCACGCTTTTCGGACGGTTTCTCTTCCATAAGGCGATCGGTCCGGGTGACGTGATCATGCAGACGCAAGGAGAGGCTGTGGCGGGCCACGAAAAAGACGCGGCCGAGTCACGGCGGGCGACATCGCTGAAGGCGTGGGAGTTGCAGGCCGGGTTCCAGATCCAGTCGAACCTCGATTGGCGCGGGGTCTATCTCGCTCCTTACAATATTCGCAAGCAAGCACGTTCCTTGCTGATCTACGACAATGGCCCGGAGAATTCGCGCTGGTCCTCGCTGGGCCTGATCAAGGCCGTAAGAACCTTCCTGCTGCCATTCTAGCGGCTGCCGTCGTTCCTGCCTTGGCCGGGTCCTTCCTTGGCTGCCGCGGAGTTCCATATCGCCAGCGGCTCCCGGCTACGTGACAGCATGCGAGACGAAACATGGCGGCATCGGATCTGGCCGAGCTTTTGCCCGAGACCCGGGCCAAGCTGGCCAAGCATCTTGCAGCCTTGGCAAACCATGGCGGCGGGTTCATCGTCATCGGGGTCGACGACGCCACGCGCGTGCCCACGGGCGCGCCGCCGGCCGGCCTCGCCAAGATCGATCAGGAAGCGGTAGCAGGTATCCTGAAGCGCTACCTAAGCCCGCCGTTCCAGATTCAGGTCGAGAGTGCTGAGCAGGACGGCGTTGGGTATCCCGTCGTGGTGGTCCCCCGACGGGGCCGAAGGGACAACCGGTAGGCGTCAGCCAGGGCAGGATCTACGTCCGCGCCGCCGGGCCACAAAGCATCGAAATCAAGACTCGATAGGAAACGCAGGGAGAGTCACTGACCAGCTTGGCTGCTTCGCGAGCCGGCGGCTAGCTCTATAAGTGAGGACGCGGCCGATGAGCTTGCCTGCGCACGAAGCCGTCAGCAGCGACCTGGGAGATCAATCATGGATGAAGATCGTTTCAACATGGCTGTCCGGAAGTTCTTGAAGGAGGTAGGAGTGACCTCACAACGAGAGATTGAGCGCATTGTGCGGGAGGGCGCGCTGGAAGGACGCTCGGTGCGTTTTCGCATGACGCTGACTTCAGACGATGCGCCCTCGCTTCAGCATGTTGTGGAGACGACAATCGACCTCCGATGATTCAAAGGAGATCGCGGAGGCGAGCTGGCGTTACGGCGCTCTTGAGTGGGCACTCTCGTGGCGTTCGCCTCCTGCTGGATAACCGATCACGGCTGCTTCGGTAACGAGGGATTTGGGCCAAGCAGATTGCGGTCATCGACGCCCGCCGCGAGGCCGAGCGCGACGCCACGCGCGTCACCGTGAACGCCCAGGCCGAGCGCGAGGCCGCCGACAACCTCGCCCAGGCCCTGCGCACGCAGGCCACCGCCGAAGCCGACGCCAACAAGATCAAGGCGAGCGGCGTCATCGAGCTTGGCGAGGCCGAGGCCAAGCGCGAACGCGCCCTCAACGAGGCCCGCAACGCGCTGTCGCCGCAGATGGTGGATTTCGAGCTCACCAAGCAACGCATCGCGATCGTTCCGGCGGCGCTCGAGCAGGCCATGAAGCCGATCGAGAAGATCTCCGACATCAGGATCTTCAGCGCCGGCAACCTGGCTGGCGCGATGGGCAATGGCGGCTCGCCGGGGCAAGGCGGCCTGAGCCCGATCTCCGATCTCAGCAGCCAGCTGCTCAGCTTCGGCGCACAAAAGCCGATCGTCGACGAGATCCTGGTGCAAGCCGGCTTCCGCGGCAGCGATCCTGTCGACGCACTCCTGGGTGCGACCCGGACGAAGGATTCAGGTGCGAGGTCTATCGAGGGGAACGGCGACGCCACCTTATCCAAGAAATAGCGGTCTGGGCTGTCGCGCGGGATCCGCCAACGCAGCCGTTCCCCTCGCGGGATCTGAACCATGACGTGGCCAGCTTTGCCCTCACGGCTGACAAGTCGCGTCCGAGACGCTTTCGCCTTCATGTAAAGGCGACGGCACAAGCGATCTTGAGAATGGATGACGGCGTTGACGACGAGCGCCGCCATTCTGATGCGGGACTGCCTTACTCGCCTTGGTTTTGGATCCGCTTTGCTCGCGGATCGCGTCTTCGTCCTTCACGCCTATTGGCGAGTTGCCGTTCGATGATCTGAGCCGATCTCGCCACCTCGGCCTGCACTCGATCGAGAAGCTCATGCCCGCCAGCGGGCATGGCGACCACGCGATCGCGCGCTTCCTGGGCGTGCTCCATCACGAGCTTGCAGAGTTCGGCGACACGCTGGAGCGTGTGCGCGGGGTTCAAGCCGACACTGCGCGCCAGGATCTGCCAGTCAGACCCCTGGACTTCAGCGGCAACGCGGCGCTCGCCAAGGCTCTGAGCCAGATTCATCGTAATCTGCGGGTATATCTTCGCGCAGAGCACGTCGTAGAGCGGAGCGAGGCGAGAGGAGCCGCCGGCGCCGATCTGGAGGGCGTAGTTCTTGGCGTGCGCGTCGGTGTTGCAGCAGATCACGTTGAAGATCATGCCATCGAGCAGATCGAGACGCGCTCCGGGGGAGACATGCCGCTCGACGGCCTTGAACAGTTCAATCAGGCCTGGTCCGCTACGGATCTCGCCGCCGCGCCCGGCAGGCGCATATTCGTATTTGTCCTTGGGGTAGATGCCCAGGGCCTGGGCCAGATCCTCCTGGTGAACGCGCTGGATGCCGGCGGGCGTCTCGATCCGGTCATATCGCTCGACCAGCAGGTAGCTTCGTCTAAGAGCGCGTCCCGTCGTGACCGTGGCGGCACGCAGGCCAATCAACCCGGCCAGCGTCAGGCAGAAGGCCTCGTTCTGGACACTTGCCTTCAGCCGTTCGACATCGGGCTTCAGGATATGCGTCGAGGGCGTGCCATCGAGCGGAATCGCGATTCTGCCATCGATGATGAGGACGCCGATCTTTTCCTGGGCACCGGCCAGCGACATCGAGACCCCGGCCTCGCCGGCGAGCAGCGGCTTCATCGGCAAATCCGAAATGATCCGCTCGAGCTCTTCGTCGGTCTCGACGACGTGGAAGCGGTCACCCGCCTCGCGCGGCTGGCCAAAAGCAAGGGCGCCGGCCGTATCGCGTCCGATCCGAGCGAGGAGGCCAATGATGTTCTGGGGCGCGACCTGGAGGATCTGACCGATCTCCTGCAGATGCGTTTCCGGCAACAGGTTCGCCAGCCATGGCAGGACGATTCTCGCCTCATAAGGCTCCGGGCGCAGCGGCATCGTCACCGAGATCGGGAAAGCGAATTTACGATCAATCCAGTCAGGATCGTAGGCAAGCGAGACGCCGTGCTCGTTTTCCAGGATACTCGCGACGCGCAGCTGCTCGAAGAAGATGTCGGTCATCAGGCCATCTAGAAGCGCGGCAGAGTGGCGAGGGGATCATTGGGATCGTCAAGCCGAGCTGGCGACTCTTGCTCGGACGGAAGCGAAGCGAGGCGAAGGCCGACTTCGAAGGCGGCTGTCAGGGCATGCCCAAGATGCGTGCCGGATTTTCCGGCCTCGAGATCGATGATCGTGCGGCGGGTCACGCCGCAGCGGGCGGCGAGCTCGTCCTGGGTGATCCCCGTGGCCTGCCGGTGCCGGCGGACGAGGCGACCGAATTCTTCGGCGGTTCGGATCATGGCACTCTGTCCGCAGGGATGGCACAAACCAGAATGTGAAAGATACTGCACAATGGCGCGGTGTCAAGCGTATGTGCATTATTCTTCACATTAGCTAACTCAGCCGAAGATGTGCAGAATTCTGCACTCTCGCCCTACTGCCGCGCCAGGACGTGGCCGCGCTGTTCCTGTCGGCTCCCTGGTCGCGCAGCCGCCTTGTACGAACGGGTATAACAGCGGGATTCGCCGACTCAGCCTTTCCTCCGCGGGCGGTTCAGGCTACGAGATTCTTGCTTTTTTCTGACCTTCCACAATCCGAGCAAGGGTCATTTCACCGGCCGTCACACCGTTACAAAATATCTCGTAACCTATTGTTTTTATTGAACTGTATGCCAGTTCAATCCTCTCTCGCAGCACCAGCCTTTCCCTTTGAAATCGTTGAAGCCCTTGACGCCACGAGGCCCCTGCTCCTTCCGGCATTGCAAATGTCGTGAGGAATCGCCTGGAGCCCCAGCGCTCGCATGGTGTCGGCATGAAAATGCTTGGCAGGAGAAGTCTTTTTGTCTTGGACCGGAGGTGCCGCGCACGGTCTAGTCCTGCGATCAGGCGTGCCAGCCAGCATCATCGGAGGGTTCATCATGCCGCTCATTCGCATCGAGCCCGTCGAGGATCACGCGACCGGCCGCTTCGCGATCGAGATCTATTATCCGGCAGACACGGAGCGCCCGCTCGTCACCACCGCCCCGCGCTACAAGAGCGCCGCGGCGGCCGAGCAGGATACGATCGCGATCCTCGCCTCGAACGCCAATAATCCTGCTCCGGAGGAGCCGGCCAACCGGCGGTAGCGGGCTTGGCTCACCGGCTCAGCCCGGCGCGACCTGGTGTTTGAGCGCGATCTCGCGGCCGGTATGAGCCGATTCCAGGATCGCGAGGCAGACTTCCAGGGTCGCCATACCCCATGCGCCGCAATGCAAGGGTGCGATGCCGGACCGGACGGCGGCATAAAGCTCGTCGACGACCTCGGCACGCGGCACGGTCGGCGCCGGCAGCCCCTCCAGCCAGCGGCGGTCGTCGGCGTAAATCATCACACCCTCGGCCAATGGGCGAAGGTCGGCCTGCTCGCAGCAGACCGTGACCGGGCCGAAATGATTGTGCCCGAGGGCGGCCGGCAGCGCCGCGACGGAGCTGTTCGCCACGCCATAGGTGCGAGTATTCTTGAGCGCCGCCTCTTCCTCCGGCGTCGAGACCTGCGCCAGCCCGCGGCGCGCGGTGCCATAGCTCTCGGGATCGCGCCGCTGGCCCATCTCGCCGATCCAGCCGAGCTGCTCGTCGCTGTCATAGCGGCCATAGCCGCTATAGGTCAGCGTCGCGCTGGCTCCGTCCGCGAAAATGAGAAATGCCTGATAGGCGCCCTCCGTCGGGCGGGCCGGATCGAACCGGCCGGTCGTAGCCCGCACGGTCGAGACCAGCCCGCCACCCAGCAGCCGGACGACATCGACCTGATGGGCGCCCTGGCTGAAGACGACGCCGCCGCCCTGTGCCGTGTCGAGCTCTTCCGGTCGGCGCGGCCGGTAGAGGAAATCGGTGTGGTTCGAGGCCGTGATCATCCGCGCCCGGCCGAAGCAGCCCGAGCGGATCAACTCTGCCGCCTTGAGATACGGTGCATCGTAGGAATGGCTGTGCCCGACGAGGAGATGCACTCCGGCGGCATCGGCCGCTTCGATCATCGCCTGGCAGTCGGCGATGGTCAGCGCCATCGGCTTCTCGACGAGGACATGCTTGCCACGGGCCGCCGCGAGACGGACATGGGCGACATGGAACTGGTGCGGCGAGGCGATGTAGAGCGCCTCTACCGCGTCGTCGGCGCAGAGCCTCTCGACACTGTCATAGCTGCGCGCCGGCGAACCCGGCCGGGAGAAATCGCTCTCGAACTGCCGGCGCGCCTCTTCGCGCGGGTCGGCCGCGGCAACGAGCCGGATGAGCGGATGATGCGCCAGGGTCGGCAGCATCAGCATGAAGGCGCGTCCCAATCCGACGACGCCCAGACGGAGCGGCTCAGTCATCGCAGATCCCTAGAGGTCGAGCACGAGTTCGGCGGATTTTGCCCGCGACACACAGATCATGATGCTGCGGGCGCGCTCATGCTCGGCCAGCGCCAGATCGCGATGATCGGGCTCTCCCGAGACGAGCCGTGTCCTGCAGGTGCCGCAGGTACCGCTTTCGCAGGAGGAGGGCAGTACTTTGCCGGCCTCCCGCAGCCGCTCCAGGATCGACCTGTCGGCCGGCACTATGAGGCGCTCTCCGCTTTTCGCCAGCACGACCGTGAACGGCGTATTGTCTTCCGACCGGACCCGGGCCGTGCCGAAATCCTCGAAATGCACGGCGGCCGACGACCAGTGCCCGGTCATGTCGCGTACCGCCTCCATCAATCCACGCGGCCCGCAGCAATAGAGATGGGCGCCTTTCGGCTCCTCCAGGATCGGCCAGAGGTCATAGGCCTTGTCCGGGTCGCCGCCGTCATGGTGGATCACCACCTTGCCGCGGAACTCCGGCGTCAGGAACTCGTCCCGGAAGGCCATCATCTCCGGGCTGCGCGTGAAATAGTAGAGCCTGAACGGCTTCGCCCGTGTCGCCAGCAGATGCCTGATCATGGCGCGGATCGGCGTGATGCCGATGCCGCCGGCGATGAAGATGTAGCTGGATGGACCCGGCTTCAGCGCGAAGTCGTTGCGCGGCGCCGTGATCGCGATCTCGTCGCCGACATGCGTCCTGTCGATCAGGCTGATCGAACCGCCACGCCCGCCGAGCTCCTTCTTGACGGCGATGAGATAGTGACCGGCGTCGTCCGGATCATTGCAGAGCGAGTATTTCCGCATCTCGCCAGTGGGGACCCTGACGCCGAGATGGGCGCCGGGCGTGAACGGCGCCAGCGCCTCCCCATCCGCCGGGCGCAGCTCGAACAGGCAGATGTCCTTGGCGACCATCTGCTTGTCGGCGATCGTGACCCGGATGGTCGCTGCTTCCTCGCTCATGTTCCCCTCCGCGAGCCACTCTCGACAAGCGTTTCGAACCGGACTAATCTTACACTTAGATATCTAAGTAATTTGCCGCTGGCTAGTCCGAGCCGCGATTTGGGAGGGGTCCACATGCTCACCCGCGAAGAGAACGAACTGCTCTGTCGCGTCGAAGGCGACACTCCGATGGGCCGGCTGATGCGGCGGCACTGGGTGCCGGCGCTGCTCTCCGAGCAGCTCGTCGAGAGCGACGGAGCGCCGGTTCGCGTCCGGCTCTTCGGCGAGGATCTCGTCGCTTTCCGCGACACCGACGGGCGCATCGGCGTGCTCGGCGAGTTCTGCCCGCATCGCAAGGCCTCGCTGTTCTTCGGGCGCAACGAGGAATGCGGTTTGCGCTGCCTCTACCATGGCTGGAAGTTCGACGTGGACGGCAAGGTGCTGGAGATGGTCTCCGAGCCGGCTGAAAGCGGCTTCGCCGAGAAGCTCCAGCACAAGGCCTATCCGACACAGGAAGCCGGCGGTTTCATCTGGGTCTATATGGGGCCGAAGGAACTGATGCCGGACTTCGAGCCGCCGGCCTGGGCCCCGACGCCGGAGGCCAAGGTCTCGATCGTCAAGATCGACCTGCCGTGCAACTGGGCGCAGATCATGGAAGGGCAGATCGATTCCGCCCATTCCTCCAGCCTGCACTCATCCGACATGAAGCCCGCCCGCGTGACCACCGCGGGCACGACCGCGACGCACTGGACGCGGCCGTCGACAGACAAGAATCCGCGTATCCAGGTTCAGCTGACGAATTACGGCTTCCGCTATGCCGCGATCCGGCGGCCGATCGTCAATGCGCAGACGCATGACTACATCCGGTTGACGGTCTTCGTCGCACCCTTCGCGGCCCTGATCCCGCCGAACGCCTCCTACAACGTCGCCACGGTGATCGTGCCCAAGGACGATGTCTCCAGCTATTTCCACTTCATCGCCTGGGGCAATGACGACTGCATCGACCAGGAGAGCTGGCGCAAGTTCTGCGTCGCGCAGGTCGGCATCGATCTCGACAAGACCTACAAGCCGATGCTGCGCAACAAGGCGAACGACTACCTGCAGGACCGCAAGGCGATGAAGCTGGGCGATTTCACCGGCGTGCCCGGGATCCCGAACCAGGACATCATGATGTGGGAATCGATGGGGCCGATCGCCGACCGTACCAGCGAGCGCCTCGGCGCCAGCGACATCGCCATCGTCCAGTTCCGCCGCGTGATGATCGATGCGGCGCGCAAGCACGCCGCCGGCAGCGAGGCCATCGGCCTGATCCAGCCGCATATCCCGCAGGCCAAGCTGCGCTCCTATCAGGGCATCGTCCCCAAGAGCGAGGACTGGCGCAAGCTCGGCGCGTCGAGCGAGGAGGTCGCGGTGCTCGACGGGATGGAGCAGGACGAGACCGAAGCCGAGATGGCGGCTGCACGGGGCTGATCCGCCGGGGCACTGCGCCTCTCGCAACTGCGAAGTAGTTTTTCGGCATCGCGGCCAAAGCGGGAAAGTCTTTGAACGCAGCCTGTGCGTGCGCGAGTGTTCGCGCCAACGCGCACACCTGCCGTGAGACCAGCCATGCTCGACAAGCCCGCGCCGACCGGCCGCAGCCTCTATATCGGCGGAAGCTGGCGCCATCCGCTGTCTGGGCGCTACGCCCCGACCCTCAACCCCGGCACGAACGAGGTCATCTGCGATGTCGCCGAGGCATCCGCGGCCGATATCGATGTCGCGGTCGCGGCGGCGCGGACGGGTTTCCGGACGTGGCGCCAGGTGCCGCCGCTTGAGCGCGGGCGCATCCTGAAGGCGATCGCAATGGTCGTCCGCGAGAATGCCCGCGAACTCGCTGCGCTCGACGCCGCCAATTGCGGCAATCCAATGCGCGAGATGGTCGGCGACGCCGCCATCGCGGCGGCACAGCTCGACTTCTTCGGTGGCCTCGTCACCGAGATGAAGGGCGACACCATTCCGATGGGCCCCGATGCGATCAATCTCACGGTGCGCCAGCCACTCGGCGTCGTCGCCCGCATCCTCGCCTTCAATCACCCCTTCATGTTCTGCGCCGGCAAGATGGCGGCGCCGCTGGCGGCCGGCAACGCCGTCATCATCAAGCCACCGGAGCAGGCGCCGCTGTCCTCGCTCAGGCTCGCCGAGCTCATCGGCGGCCTGCTGCCGGAGGGCGTCCTCAGCATCGTGCCCGGCGGGCGCGAGGCGGGAGCGGCGCTCGCCAGCCATCCCGGCATCGACAAGGTCGCGCTGATCGGCAGCGTCCAGGCCGGCCGCGCCGTGATGAAAGCCGCGAGCGACACAATCAAGCCCGTGCTGCTGGAGCTCGGCGGCAAGAACGCGCTGATCGCCTTCGCCGATGCCGATCCCGAGCGGGTCGCCGCCGCGGTCGTCGCTGGCATGAACTTCACCTGGTGCGGCCAGTCCTGCGGCTCGACCAGCCGGGCGTTCATCCACCGCGACATCTATGAAGCGGTTCTCTCTCGGCTGCCGCAGAAGCTGTCCGGCTTCGTGCCCGGCATTCCGACCGACGAGGCCACGACCATGGGCGCGATCGTCAGCGCAGCCCAGCATGCCCGCATCCTCGATTTCATCGCCTCGGCAACGGCCGAGGGCGCGAGGTTGGTCTGCGGAGGCCGCGTGCCGGACGATCCCAGGCTCGCCGGGGGGTTCTACATCGAGCCGACGATCTTCGCCGATGTGACGCCGCAGATGCGGATCGCGCGCGAGGAGATCTTCGGCCCGGTTCTCTCGGTCATGCCCTGGAGCGACGAGGCCCAGATGCTGGAGACGGTCAACAGCGTCGAATACGGGCTGACCTGCTCGATCTGGACCAATGACCTTGTCAAAGCGCACCGCACCGCCCTGGCGGCGGAGGCCGGTTTCGTCTGGGTCAACGAGGTCGCGAAACATTTCCTGGGCACGCCCTTCGGGGGCTGGAAGCAATCGGGCATTGGCCGCGAGGAATGCCTCGGCGAGCTCATCGCCTTCACCCAGGAAAAGAACATCCATGTCAGCCTGAAATTGCCGGGCTGACGCTTCAGGACGGCCGGGATCGCTGCCGCAGGCAGTCGGTCGCAGCGTCGTTCGCAAGAACAATCTGGGGAAACGCCATGAACGACCTGACGCTGTCCGGTATCGATGTGCCCGTTGCGTCGAGCGACAACGGCATCTGGGGGAGCGACGTCGTCGCGCAGATGCTGCGCGCGCTCGACATCCCTTATCTCGCGCTGAATCCCGGCTCCAGCTTCCGCGGCCTGCACGACAGCCTCGTCAACCATCTCGGCAACCAGCAGCCGCAGATGCTGCTGTGCCTGCATGAAGAGCATGCCGTCGCTGTCGCCCATGGCTATGCCAAGGTCACAGGCAAGCCGATGGGCGTGATCCTGCACAGCAATGTCGGCCTGATGCACGGCGTGATGGCGATCTACAACGCCTGGTGCGATCGCGTGCCGATGCTGATCCTCGGCGCGACCGGCCCGGTCGACGCGGCCGAGCGCCGGCCCTGGATCGACTGGCTGCACACCGCCAAGGATCAGGGCGCCCTGATCCGGCCTTATGTGAAATGGGACGACCAGCCCGTCTCGGTGGCGGCCACGGTCGATGCGCTGATCCGCGCGACCAATCTCACGCGCAGCGCGCCGCAGGCTCCGACCTATGTCTGCCTCGATGTCTCGATGCAGGAGAAGCGGCTCGAGGAGATGCCGCCTCTTCCTGACCCGAAACGCTTCGCTGTCGCTTCGCCGAGCGTTCCGGCAGCCGCCGAGATCAGCCGGGCTGCGGATCTGCTGCGGGACGCAAAGGCTCCGCTCATCCTGTTCGGGCGGATGTCGCGCGCAGAGCGCGACTGGGGCCGCCGTGTCGCGCTGGCCGAGCATCTCGGCGCTGCCGTCCTCACCGACATCAAGACCGCGGCCGTCTTCCCGACGGATCATCCCCTGCACGCAGCCAAGCCGTCCTTCTTCCTCGATGCGCAGGCGGTCGACGCCATCCGCGCCGCCGACGTCATCCTCGCCTTCGACTGGGTCGATCTTGGCGGCACCCTGCGCCAGGCCGATGGGGCCTCATTGGCCCGCGTGATCAGCGTCTCGCTGGATCACCATCTGCACAATGGCTGGAGCATGGACCATCAGGCGCTCGCGCCGGCCGATCTGCATCTCGCCGCCGATCCCGATGCGGCCATGCACCTGATCGCCGACGCATTGGGGGCCGGCCCCGGCACGGCCCCGGCCGTCCGCCCGACCTTGCCGGCGCTGGCCTTCGATGGCGAGCGCCCGCTGGACGTCGTTTCGCTCGCCGCAGCCATGGGCGAAGCGCTACAGGACGAGGTGATCAGCCTGGTTCGCCTGCCGCTCGGCTGGGCCACCGAGGCCTGGCATTTTCGGCATCCGCTCGACTATCTCGGGATCGACGGCGGCGCCGGCATCGGCTCGGGGCCGGGCATGCTGATCGGCGCGGCCCTGGCGCTCAAGGGCTCGGGCCGGCTCCCCGTGGCGGTTCTGGGTGACGGCGACACCATGATGGCGGCCTCCGCCTTGTGGACGGCAGCGCATTACAAGCTGCCCTTCGTCGCGATCGTCTCGAACAACCGCTCCTTCTACAATGACGAGATCCATCAGGAGCGCGTCGCCAGGCAGCGTCAGCGCCCGGTCGAGAACAAGTGGATCGGCCAGCGCATCGACGAGCCCGATATCGACATCGCCGCCATCGCCAGGGCCCAGGGGTTGATGGGCATCGGCCCGATCCGAACGGTCGATGCCCTCCGCGACGCGGTGACCGAGGCGGCGAAGGCCGCCAAGGCCGGCGCGTCGGTCCTGATCGATGCGCGGGTCATGCCAGGCTACAACCCGGCGATGGCGGCCGGCATGACGCGCCATGCCGGGCAAACGCCGAAGGACTGAGCGCCGAGGGCTGTTCAGGCGGCTCCGGCAGGGTCAGCGACGTCCGGCACATCGGCGAGATTGCGCTGGACCGCGGCGAGATAGCCGAGAAAACGGGCCTTATCCTCTGGCGTGAAACCGGCAGTCGCCTGCTCGACCACCTCCTGCGCCATCGGCAGGAGCTCGGCCCTGAGCGCCTGGCCCTTCGGCGTCAGCAGCACGTGCAGCTTTCGCCTGTCATGCAGGTCGCGTTCGCGGCTGATCAGGCCAGCCTTCTCCATGGCGGTGAGTGCGGCCAGCGTCGTCGGTTCCATCGTGCCGATCCGGCGGGACAGCTCGCGCTGGGTCAGCCCGTCCTCCTGCCAGAGTGCCCGCAGGAAATACCACATGCCCGTGGTGACGCCGTGCGGCTCGATCTTGCTCTGCAGATAGCGCTGTGTCGCGCGGTTCGCCATCCGCAGCTGGTAGCCGACACTGCTCTCGAACGGCAGATCGTGCGGGGCTCCAGGCAGCCCGCCATTCTCGTCCCCCGTCGTCGCCACGATCGTTCACATCTCCAAGGTCAGGGCCGGCCAGTATAGGCCGCAACCGCGCCCTCGATAGCGCGTGCACCCGCCCATCCTGAAAAGTTTGACTGGCCAAGCAAGATAATCTTGGACCTTGCCCGCGCCGCCTCACTAACGTGGCGACTGCGTAGGCCGCGAACCGAAGCGAAGACGGCCGCGCGAGGGAAGGATGACATGCCGCCGACTCAGTCGGGCCTCGACCGCTCCGGGCGCGCCAACGCCGCGCACCCTCCAGCTGCTGACGCAGCTGGACGAGGGTTGGAGCGATGAGCGACGGCCAGCCAAGGGATGAGCGCTCAATGCCCGCTTCGGCCGCCAAACTGCGTCTAGCCGAGACCGTGAAAGAGGCCGACCTGGTCATCGACGGCGTGACGATGCGCTTCGAGACGCGCGAAGGCGCCATCACCGCCGTCGACGATATGTCGTTCTCGGTCGAGCGCGGCGAGTTCGTCTCGATCATCGGCCCGTCGGGATGCGGCAAGTCGACCGTGTTCAACATTCTGGGCGGGCTGGTGCGCGGCTACGAGGGCAAGGTCAGTGTCGGCGGCGACGTGATCTCGGGCCCGCATCCCTCGATCGGCATGGTCTTCCAGGAGGAATCGACCTTTCCCTGGCGGACAGTGCTCGACAACGTCGCCTTCCCGCTCGAGGTCAAGGGCGTGCGCAAGGCCGAGCGCCATGAGGCGGCACGGCACTTCATCGACATGGTCGGCCTGAACGGCTTCGAGCAGCGTTACCCGGCCGAACTATCGGGCGGCATGCGCCAGCGCGTCGCCATCGCCCGCACGCTGGTGTTCGAGCCCAAGATCCTGCTGATGGACGAACCCTTCGCCGCGCTGGACGAGCAGACCCGCCTGCTGCTCGGCGACAAGGTCCTGAAGATTCAGGAAACGCTGAAGCAGACCACCCTGCTGATCACGCACAATATCACCGAGGCCGTGCAGCTCTCCGACCGGGTCATCATCATGACCTTCCGCCCCGGCAAGGTGAAGCGCATCGTCGACATCCGCCTGCCACGGCCGCGCACGGGCGACGTCGTCGGCAGCGAGGCTTTCGGCCGCCATGTTGCCGAGATCTGGAACGATCTGCGGGAAGAAGCCTCGCGCGGCATGGCCGAATCCGAGGCGGGCGCCCGCCGCCGGAAGGGCTGAACCATGCGGCTCGCTGGAATCCCGCCGCTCGCGATCGGCTTCGCCACGGTTGGCCTCGTCCTGGGAGTGGTCGAAGTTCTCCTGCTGCTTGGCCTCCTGAACCAGTTCGTGATCCCGCTACCTTCGGCCGTTCTCGGCAGCTTCGGCCGGTTGTTCGCGGAGGAACAGCTGCTGGAGCGGTTGATGATGACCGGCAGCGAGGCGCTGGCCGCGAGCGTCCTCGTCGCCATCGTCGGCATCTCGCTCGGGGTGCTGCTCTACAAGGTCCGGATCCTCGCGCTGGCGACCGAGCCCTGGGTGGCGGCGGTCGCCGCCGCGCCGGTAGTGCTGGCCTATCCGCTCTTCCTCGTGATCTTCGGACGCAGCGCCGCCACGATCATCGCGATGGGCTTCGTGGCCGGCCTCGCTCCGGTCATCCTGAAGACACTGGAAGGGCTGAAGGGCGTCAGGAAGAGCCTGATCAATGTCGGGCTGAGCTATAATCTCACGCCTTCGCAGCAATTCTGGAAGATCGAATTCCCCGCTGCCATCCCGACGATCTTCGTCGGCGTTCGCCTCGGCCTCGTCTTCGCGCTGATCAACCTGATCGGCGTCGAGTTCCTGATCAATTTCGGTGGGCTCGGCCAGCTGATCAACGATCTCGCGGAGCGCTACGACCTCGCCGGCGTCTTCGCGACGATCGTCTTCGTCATTCTCGTCAGCGTCGTGATTTTCGCGGCACTCGAGCGCATGGAACGCTGGCTCCGGCCGGGCCGCTAGCCGCCGGGCCGCGCCTTGTCGCGACTGCTGAAGCGCCGCATGATGGCCGCCAAGACGACATGCCCGGGAGGCCGCGATCAATCTCCGCCAGCTTCGATATTTCGTTGGGATCGCCGAAGTCGGGAACATCACCAAGGCAGCGGAGCAGCTCAACGTCGCGCAACCTGCGCTGGGCCTGCAGATCCGGCAGCTCGAGCAGAACCTCCAGACCGAGCTTCTGCTGCGCCATTCGCGCGGCGTCGTGCTGACGCAGGCAGGGGAACTGCTGCTGGAGCGCGCAAGACGCATCCTGAAGGAGGTCGAGGACGCCAGGCGCGATGTTCGGGCACTGTCCGGGAACGATCAGGAAATGCTGACCATGGGGCTGACGCCGAGCATCATGCTCCAGCTCGGCCCCGATTTGCTGATCGACGCCAAGAACAAGATGCCCTCGGTCTCGCTCAGCCTGGTCGAGGAACTGAGCCACGGTCTCATCGCCGCGATGGAGCGCGGCGAGCTGAATGCGGCCTTCGCCTATGGCATCGACCATCCGCGCCCGGGCATCGAGCGGACGGCCCTGTTCGAAGAGGAGCTGGTGCTCATCAGGCCGGTCGCAGACGGGCCGCTGCCTGAGACGGTGACCCTGGCCGAGGCCCTGAGCCACGACCTCGTCCAGGCCGGTGAGCGTGACATGGTCCAGCAGCTGCTCAAGGCCGCCGCCGAGAAATTCTCGCTGCCGCTGCATATCGTCTACGAAGCGCAGTCCATTCCGGCGATGCGCGCGCTCGTCGTGCGTGGTGTGGCGGCGAGCGTCATACCCTATGGCACGGCGATCGAGGAGCTGCGCGCCGGCAAGCTTGCCATGCAGCGCATCTCGGACCAGCCGCCGAAGCGGACACTCTACCTGATCAGGCCCGGCAACGCGCCGGCTTTCCGCCAGCAGGAGGCGGTCGACCGCTTCTTCGCCTCGGTCACCGAACACCTGCTCGTATCCCTGGGCTCGCTCGCCCGTCGCGTCGGCTCCTGAACCGCCTCCCATACGGCCTACGTCTTGTTCTCATTTCGCGGAAGTCTTTGTGCCCTCCGCCGGCGCGGCGCACTCTGCCGCAAAATGATGGCGCGCCCGACGCGCTAGAGCACGCGCCGATCAGGTTGCTACGCAATCTGATCGGACAACGCGTTCTCTTTCTATAATTTGGAGACGGATTCACCGTTCAGGTTGATTCAACCTGAACGGGTCCGGCTCTAGCCGGGAGGAATTGCGTGTCCGATCTGCGCCTGTCCATCGCCATCGGCGACTATGATCGCAATCGCCCCCTGCTCGATGGCGCGGTCCAGATCGACGGTGTCGACCCCGTCTTCATGAAGCTGGTGCCGGAGGAAATCTTCTTCCGCGCCTTCCGTCATGCCGAGTTCGACGTTTGCGAAGCCTCGCTGTCGAGTTTCACCCTCAAGACGGCGCGTGGCGACAGCCCCTATGTCGGCGTTCCCGTCTTCCTCTCGCGCGCCTTCCGCCACACCGGCATCTTCATCAGGACCGATCGCGGCATCGCTCGTCCCGAGGATCTCAGGGGCAAGCGTATTGGCTGCCCGGAATATCAGCTCACCGCCTGTGTCTGGATCCGTGCCATCCTCGAAAACGACTATGGCGTGAAACCCTCGGAGGTGACCTGGGTTCGTGGCGGCCTGGAGCAGCCGGGCCGCGCCGAGAAGATCAGCATCGAGCTGCCACCGGAGATCACGGTCGTGCCGGCACCGGCCGACCGCTCGCTCAACGAGATGCTGATAGACGGCGAGATCGACGCCTATATCGGGCCGCGTTCGCCACCGGCCTTCGAGGCCGGCCACCCCAAGATCGCCCGCCTGTTCCCGGATCCGACCGCCGCCGCGTCGGACTATTACCGGCGCACCCGCATCTTCCCGATCATGCATGTCCTGTGCGTACGCCGCAGCATTGTCGAGACCCAGCCCTGGCTGCCAGCCGCGCTGCTGAAAGCCTTCGAGCAGTCCAAGGCCGTCGCGCTCGCCAAACTCGCGGACACATCCGCCACCAAGATCACGCTGCCTTTCGTAGAGGAGCAGCTGCAGGCGGCGCGTAGCCTGATGGGACAGGATTTCTGGTCCTATGGTGTCGGCCCCAACCGCCATGCGCTGGAGGCGTTCCTCCAGGCCCACCACAGCCAGGGGCTGTCCTCGCGGCAGCTTGCGGTCGAGGAGCTCTTCCATTCCAGCACGCTGGAGGCCTTCAAGATCTGACGGAGCCGAACAATCTCCGGAGTTTCCACTTCGCCACAGAAGCGAAGGTAACACGACGAAGGCCAGCCGCACCGAGCTGGCGACAGGGGAGGACAGGATGACGACATTCAAGACGGTCATGTCGACGCTTGCGGCACTCGGCTTCGCGCTGTCACTCGTGCAGGACGCCGCCGCCCAGGACAAGCTCAAGCTGGCGATCGGCCAGCGCGGCAACTGGGATACCTCGGTCTCGGAAGTCGGCACGAGGCTCGGCATCTTCAAAAAGCACAATCTCGAGCTCGAGATGCTCTACACCCAGGGCGGCGGCGAGACCCAGCAGGCCGTGCTCTCCAATAGCGTCGACATCGGCGTCGCCGGCGGCATCATGGGCGCGCTCTCTGCCTATTCGAAAGGCGCGCCAATCCGCATCATTGGCGCCGAGACCACCGGGGCAAAGGACCTTTACTGGTATGTCAAAAGCGACTCTCCGGTGAAGGCGCTCAAGGATCTGCAGAACCACACGGTCTCGTTTTCGACCAATGGCTCGTCGACCCATGGCGTCGTCAACGCCTTCATCAAGGAGAACAGCCTCAAGATCCGGCCGACCGCGACCGGGGGCCCGGCGCCGACGCTGACCCAGGTTATGTCCGGCCAGATCGATGTCGGCTGGGCTGCGCCGCCCTTCGGCCTGCCCCAGCTCGACAAGGGCGAAATCCGCGTCGTCGCGACCGGCAACGACACCCAGGCCTTCAAGAGCCAGACAGTCCGCCTGCTGATCACCAACACCAGCGCGCTCCAGAACAAGAAGGCCGTGATCGATCGCTATATGGCCGCCTATCGCGAGACCGTCGACGCGATGTATTCCAGCGATGCGGCGATCAAGGCCTATGCCGATTTCGTCGGGATTCCCGAGGCCATCGCCAGGCGCACGCGGGATGATTTCTTCCCGAAGGAGGCGCTCGACCCCGACAAGATCGTCGGGCTCGACACCATCGTTCCCGACGCGGTGGCGCTCAAATACACGGCCCAGCCACTGACCAAGGAACAGCTCGCCGAGCTGATCCAGATCCCGCCGCGCAAATGAGCCAGCGCGTCGACGGCCTCGTCTACCCGGAGTGACGGCGCGATGACGACAACGACCCTCGGCCGGACGGAAAGCCGCCCGGCGAAGATGGACGAGGCACGGGCCGTGCTGATCACGCGGATCGGCATCGTCGCGGTACTTTTGGCGATCTGGGAGATCGCAGCGCGCTCGGGATTGCTCTACCGCGACGTCGTGCCGTCGCTGCTCCTCATCACGCGCGCGCTCGCCCATCTCCTGATAGAGCCGACCTTCTACGCCAATCTCGGCGTCACTGCCGGCGAGGTCGCGCTCGCTATCCTCATCGGCGGCGGCGGCGGGGTCGCCGTCGGCATCCTGCTCGGGAGCAACCGCTTCCTGCAGCGCGCCTATGAGCCGTTGCTGCATTATCTGGGACCGACTCCGAAGATCATCTTCTTTCCGCTGCTGATCATGTGGTTCGGCGTCGGGCCGGGTTCCAAGGTCGCGATGGGCGCGCTGTCCTCGTTCTTTCCGGTCGCGATCAGCGTCGCCGCGGCGATGCGCGAGATCGACACCGTGCTCATCCGGGTCGGCCTCAGCTTCCGGCTCAATGTCGGCCAGATGATCTCGAAGATCTACCTGCCGGCGATGCGCGCACCGGTCATCAACGGCCTGCGCATCGGGCTCGGTGTCGCCATCATCGGCACGCTGCTGGCCGAGACCAAACTCGCCAATCAGGGGCTCGGCTATGCCGTCATCCAGACCTATGCAACCTTCGACATGCCGCGCATGTACGCGCTGCTGATCGTCGTCTTCCTGCTGGCCGTCGGCGTGAACGTCGTGCTCGGGCGCTACACGAAGCTGCCCGGCACCAGGCGCCCCTCGGATGCGCACTGAACCTGTCGGCGGGGCTATCCCGGCCACGAAGCCGCCGGCAGGCATCCCGCGCAGCGCCTATTGGCTGGCGACGCTCCCGCCTCTGTTCTGGTCGGGCAATTTCCTGATCGCGCGGCTGATGCGCGAGACGATACCGCCCGTGCAGATGTCGTTCTGGCGCTGGAGCCTGGCCCTTCTCATCCTTGCCCCGTTCTGCTGGCGGCCGATCGCCAACTCCTGGCCGCGCATCCGCGGCAACCTGCCATTCCTCGCACTGCTCGGCGCGATCGGCGTCACCGCATTCAATTGCTTCGTCTATGCGGCACTGCACTACACACCGGTCGCCAACGCGGCGCTGGTCAATTCCCTGCTCCCCGTCGTGACCTTCCTGCTGGCCTATCTGATCCTGAAGCAGAGCCTGACGCGGCAGCAGCTTGCCGGGATCGCAGTCTCGCTCTGCGGGGCGGTTCTGGTGATCTGCCGCGGGGATCCAAGGATGCTTCTGAATGTCTCGCTCAACCGGGGCGACATTCTGGTCTTCGCCGGCATGAGCTGCTGGGCGTTGTACACCGTGCTGATCCGCTGGCGGCCGGCAGGGCTGCCTGCGATGGCATTTCTTGGTGTGACCGTGTTCTTCGGCGTCCTGTTCCATTTGCCGGCCGTCGCCTGGGAATATGCCGTGCAGGGCGGCTTCCGGCTCAGCATGGCGACCGCCGGCGCGCTGTTGTATTTCTCAGTCTTCCCGTCGATCCTGGCCTATGTCTTCTGGAACCGCTCGGTCGCGGTGCTCGGCCCCGGCAGGACCGGCATGTTCATGCATCTCCTGCCGCCAACCAGCGCTGTGTTGGGTTTCATCGTGCTCGGCGAGCAGATCGCCTGGTTCCACCTGGCAGGCTTCGCCGTCATCGTTCTCGGCATCTGGCTCGTCACGTCGGCGCCGCGCAAAGCGTGATCGTAGAATAGCGCCAGACAAATTCACCCTGGCTCGGCAAGCCAGGCCGGCAAACGGGCGGGCGCGATACCGGTGAGAGCAGCCTCGATGCAGTCGTCGAGAGTCCCGAGCCTCACCGTGCAGCCAGAGAGGCCCGGCCCGTAATGGGCGTATTTGCCGGAAGTCGTCAGGACGACCTTGGCCTGCTCCGGGAAAACCGGACGTGTGATCGAGCACCAGCAGAGGTCTGGAATGATGTCGACGCCGCTTTCCCGCAATCTCGTCATCGTTCCATCGGCCTCCGCCGCGGCTATGATCTCTCTTCCCGCCGTGATGATGACGGAGACGGTCTTTGCGAGAGGGCGGCCACCGAGCCGCTCCGCGACAGCCCGGCATTCGTCGAGGGAGGCGTGAGGGCTGCCGATGGCGACGAGATCGACCTCCGAGGGGCCGCTGCTCAGCTTGCGCCAGCCGGCAGCAAGGTCTTCGCGCGTCACCAAAATCTCGTCCTCGGCAGCGCCGCCGAGGCTGTCCGCTTCCGGCGTGATGCCCTCGACATGCAGCATGGCCGCGGCGGAAGTTGTCCCGAAGGCGGCGCAGAGCGCTTTGAGATCGTCCGGCATTGGCTGCGTTTTCGAGAGGCCCCTGATCAGCGGGATGCGGTCGGGCGAGGCGAGGCCGGCGAGATAGCCGATCAAGGGCCAGGCCGAGGAGTCCGCGCCGTCCGGCAAGTCGATCCGGATCGCACGGCGCGCCCGCCGGCCCTCGTCGAGAAAGGCTCCGGCGCGTGGTGCTCGGCCGGTGACGGCGATGCAGAAATCCAGAAAGTCCGGGTGCTTCGCCGTGCGGGCTCCGAGCACGGAGTTGGCGAAGATCACCGCGTTCGATTCCGACCAGCCGATCGCCTCTCCGAAACCCGGCGGATCCGGCAGGGAATAGGGCGCGCAGGTGAAGCTCGCCTGGCATCCCATGCGAACATAGGCGTCGGCGAGGCGCGTCGCGGGCTCACCGAAATTCCGTGCCACACCCTGGCGGCGCCAGTTCGCATGATCGACCGAGATGGCGTTCATCGTCGTCGGGACGCGAGCGCGCGCGCCCAGCTCTTCCATCTTCTCGGCGAAGATCAGATTGGCCGGGCCGGCATAGATGCAACCGTCGACATGGACCCGCGTCACGTCGATGAGGTCGCTCGCTCCCTGCTGGCTCGCCATGGCGCAGATGATGCGCATCGCCTGCCGGGCAGCGATGCCCTCGGCTCCGGCGAGCATGCGATGGTCGGCAGGAGAAAGCTGCAAATCGTCATGGGCTGTCGCGCCGAGAGAAATCCGCAAACGCCCGCCATCCGCAGTTATGCCGTCCGGTGCGATCGTCGCGTCTGTCGCGGATGACAGGGTGACAAAGGCTTCGTCCGGAAGACGAATGACGGGAATGCGGCGCCCGAACATCTCCGAGGCGACGATCGCCCCAAGCGTCAGCGTGTCCTCAGGACCGGCGAAGATCAGCGCCGCGGGGC
The DNA here is from genome assembly GCF_004123845.1 of Allobosea sp. Tri-44. Taxonomy (GTDB): domain Bacteria; phylum Pseudomonadota; class Alphaproteobacteria; order Rhizobiales; family Beijerinckiaceae; genus Allobosea. Next base: position 123,763 of record NZ_NBDP01000007.1, read on the forward strand.
TCCTGCCCGAGAGCGCGAGTTCCAGCAGCACGCCCGAACCGGAGCAGGAACCTCGGCTGCTCGGCATCATCACGACCGCACCGGCGAGCGAGACGCCGTGCGAGGGGTGGTGGACGTCGATGACCACCCCCGTGGCGGGATCGACGCCACCCCAGAAGCTCAGGGGCTCGCTCAGGACGATGATCGGCCCGGCGGCGTCGCCAGGAGCGACAGCGATCCCGTTGTCGTGTCGTGCGGCAGAGTTCATGGAGGCTGTTCAACGAAAGCAGGTGCGGGATCGGAACAGGGGGTGCGAAGTCGCCCCTCCCGACGCAGGTAATATCATCGAATGTGAGCCGCGTACTGAAGTGGCACTCGCCGTCCTGAACTCGCTCTTCTCCAGCTATCGAAGCCTGAAGCTGCCATGGCGATCGGGCGGGGCTCTGAACGCAGCAGCGCCCGCCCCGCCCGAGAGGCTTATCGTTCAGCCGACGTTCGGCCGCGCAGTCACCAGCGCCCCGACGGCATCAGCCGTCGCGGCCGACAAGGTCCAGCCGAGATGGCCATGCCCGGTATTGTAGAACACCCGCGGATTGCGCCCACGCATGACCCTCGGCAGCATATCGGGCATCATCGGCCGCAAGCCAGCCCAGGGCGTGACCTGGCGCGTGCTCATCCCGGGAAAGTGCGTGCGGCACCATTGGACGAGCGGCTCGATCCGGCTGGCCCGGATGTCCTTGTTGTAACCGTTGAATTCGGCCGTGCCCGCGACGCGAAAACGGGTCGCGCCCAGCCGGCTGGTGACGATCTTCGCGCGGTCATCCAAGAGGCTCGTCCAGGGGGCCGCCCGCTGGTCCGAGGCTTCCGGGAGATCGACCGTGATCGAATAGCCCTTCACCGGATAGACGTTGACGCGATCGCCGAGATCGGCGGCGAGCCGGCGGGATGCGACGCCGCCACAGACCACGATACGGTCGAAGCGATCGATCTGCGTGCCGGCCTCCGCCGCTTCCTCCGTCGGCCTCCAGCTCACCTCGACGGCGTCGCCGGCACCGTGCTCGATAGACAGAACCTCGCTCGACAGGCGCATCCTCACACCCCGGCGCTCGCAGGCACGGGCGAGCCCGTTGGTGAATTTGTGGATGTCGCCGGTGAAGTCCGACGGGGTGTAGAAGCCGCCGTAGAACTCGCCCTTCAGGGACGGCTCGATCGCCCGGATGTCCTCGGGCGTGACGGCACGGCGCTCCAGCCCTCCCCTGGCGAGCAGCGCCGAGACGCGGGCCGCCGCGTCGAACTCAGCCTTGCTATGGTAGAAGTGCAGGATGCCGCGTTCCTCGCAATCGAATGCGATGCCTTCGTCCCGTGCCATCTGCATGAGATGAGCGCGGGCCTCGATCGCAAGCCGGGCGGTCGTGAGCGTGTTCTCCTCATATCGCGGAATCGAGGCGACAAACTGCGCCATCCAGGACAGCTTGTGCCAGGACGGCTTGGGATTGACGAGAAGCGGCGCTCCCGGCGTGAACATCCACTTGATGCCCTTGAGAACCGTGGCCCAGCTGTTCCAGACCTCGGCATTCGAGGCCGAGAGCTGGCCGCCATTGGCAAAGGAGGTTTCCATCGCGGCATAGGGCTGGCGGTCGAAGACCGTGACCTCGCAGCCGCGCCGGGCCAGGTTATAGGCCGTGGTGATGCCAGTGATGCCCGCGCCGATGACGGCGACGCGCGAGATGTCGGATGTGCTCATAGGTGCTCCTGCCCGCTCAATGCGGGTCGTCAGCACCCCCTCTGTCATTGGCCTGAGAGCTTCGTCGGGCCCAATCAGCTGGGCTGTCGACTTGCACCATCGGCGCAGAACTGCGGTTCTGCTTTTCAGAGTCGAATCATCGGCAGCGGTACGTTTTGCCTGAGAGTTTCCGGGGCGGTTGCTCCGTCGGCGCCGGCCCGATTTTGACGTCGAACCGATCTCTCCCGCTGACACGAGTGCTAGTGTGCCTGCGATTTCTGTCAAGGGCGATCGGGCGGGAGCTCGCCGACGTGCGGGCGGCCAGCCGGTATCGGCGGCTTGCGGACCCGGCCGGCTTCAGCACTGACCGCGGACAGCCCCAGCTCGGCGGCGCAATCCCGCAAGGCAACTCCCTGATTGCTTTTCGGCAATGCGTCGGCGCGTTAAAAATTATAAACCCTTGATAAATAACAGATTTATATCGAACTTCGGCATCTCGACAAACCGTTCTCCCCGATATTCGTCCCAACGATTTACCGCTCGTTAACCATTCGATTCCTACATCTGAGCAACCGAAAATTTACCAAGATGACCGCCGTGTTAACTCAACCCCGGCCGATCCGCCTCAAGGGGCGATCATACCTTGCGCTGACGCTGACACCCGAGCTGCCCTTCGAGGATTGGCTGGTGCGGCTCGACGATCTCGCCGGCCGCTCCGCCGGTTTCTTCCTGCGGCGGCCGGTCGTGCTGGACGTCGAGGGCCTCGAGATCGACCGCGCGCAGCTGCGCGACCTCGTCGGCAAGCTCGGCGCGCGCAATGTCCGGATCATGGGAATCGAGGGCGCACGCCCCTCCATGCTCGGGAACGATCTGCCGCCGGCCATGTCGGGCGGAAAGACAACTGGAGACATCGAGGAGCCAGCGACCGAGCCGACCCAGGAAGCCCCTGTCGCCGAGACCGTGGCAGAGGCTCCCGCCGCGCCGCCTCCCGCTAGGACCGCGCCGGCCTCGCTCGTCGTCACCCAGCCGGTGCGCTCGGGGCAGTCGATCTTCGCCGAGGGCGACGTGACCATCGTCGGATCGGTCGCCTCCGGCGCCGAGGTCATCGCCGGTGGTTCGATTCATATCTACGGCACCCTGCGGGGGCGGGCGATGGCCGGCACGCTGGGCAATGCAGAAGCTCGCATCTTCTGCCGCAAGCTCGAGGCCGAGCTGGTCGGCATCGACGGCTACTACAAGACGGCCGAGGACCTGGAGCCCGGCCTGCGCGGCAAGCCCGTCCAGTTCTGGCTCGAAGGCGAGACCTTCACAGGCGGGTCACTCGCCTGAAACGACAACGCGTCCACCGGAACTAGGAGAGGTCAATGGGCAAGGTCATCGTGGTCACATCGGGCAAGGGCGGCGTCGGCAAGACGACGTCCTCCGCCGCCCTGGGCGCAGCTTTGGCGCAGAGCGGCGACAAAGTCGTGGTCGTCGACTTCGATGTCGGCCTGCGCAATCTCGACCTGATCATGGGTGCCGAGCGGCGGGTGGTCTACGACCTCGTCAACGTGATCCAGGGCGAGGCCAAGCTGACGCAGGCGCTGATCCGCGACAAACGGGTCGAGACGCTCTATCTGCTGCCGGCCTCGCAGACGCGCGACAAGGACAATCTCACATCCGAGGGCGTCGAGAAGGTCATCGGCGCGCTGAAGAGCCATTTCGACTGGGTGATCTGCGACAGCCCGGCCGGCATCGAGCGCGGAGCCACCCTCGCCATGCGCCATGCCGATATCGCGATCGTCGTCACCAATCCGGAAGTCTCTTCGGTGCGCGATTCCGACCGCATCATCGGCCTGCTCGATTCGAAGACGCTGAAGGCCGAGAACGGCGAGCGCATGGAGAAGCACCTGCTCCTCACCCGCTACGACCCCGCCCGCGCCGAGCGCGGCGATATGCTAAAGGTGGACGACGTCCTCGAGATCCTGTCGATCCCGCTGCTCGGCATCATCCCCGAAAGCATGGACGTGCTGCGCGCCTCCAATATCGGCTCGCCCGTCACCCTGGCTGATGAGCGCAGCGCACCAGCGCTCGCTTATTTCGACGCTGTGCGCCGCCTCAAGGGTGAGAACCTGCCGATGACCATCCCCGGCGAGAAGCGCGGCTTCTTCGGCAAGATCTTCGGAAGGAAAGCGGCATGAATCTGCGTCGTCTCTTCTTCCGGCCCCAGTCGGCTCCCGCCGCGCGCGAGCGCCTGCAGGTCCTGCTGGCTCATGAGCGCCTCTCGGCCGATGGCTCCGACCTCGTGACCAAGCTGCGCGACGAGATCCTGCGCGTAATCGCCAAGCATGTGCAGGTCGACGACGACAAGGTCACCGTCCGGATGGAGCGCGGGCCCCAGGTCTCGACGCTCGCCGTCGACATCGAGATCCCGTTCGACGCGGGCAAGAAGGCGGCCTGAGGGCCGCCTTTCCCATTCCAGGGCCAGCGGCGACCTACATCACAGCCGGCCCGCGGCCGTCGTATTCGGCGTCCGAGACCTTATCGAGCCAGTCGACAACCTTGCCGTCCAGAGCCTCCTGCACGGCGATATGGGTCATCGCCGTCTCCGGCCCGGCGCCGTGCCAGTGCTTCTCGCCCGGCGGGAACCAGACCACGTCGCCAGGCCTGATCTCCTCGACCGGGCCACCCCAGCGCTGCACCCTGCCAAAGCCCGCCGTGACGACCAGCGTCTGGCCAAGCGGATGCGTGTGCCAGGCGGTGCGAGCTCCCGGTTCGAAGGTGACGCTGGCGCCCTGCACGCGCTCGGGCGCATGCGGATTGAACAGCGGATCGATGCGGACAGTGCCGCTGAACCAGTCGCTCGGGCCTTTCGCCGAAGCCCTTGTCCCGGCGCGGATGATGTTCATGGTGTCTCCTTAGGCCTGCGTTCGCGAGCGAATTCGATGCCGGCACTCTAGGATGCTTTCGCTCAGGGCTGCACCGTCATTGCGAGCGCAGCGAAGCAACCCAGGGCGGCAGCGCTCTACGATTCCTGGATTGCTTTGTCGGCTGCGCCTCCTCGCAATGACGGCTCTGCGATCCAAGTCATTTCAGTCTCAATGGAAATCGCGCGACTTCGGCAGGATGCGGACATTGCGCGGGTGGCGCGCCCGCGGAATCTGCGGATGCTGGAACTCGTCGGCACGGGTCAGCACGATCTCGGCGCGATGGGTGTCGGATAGGCTGAGCAGCTCGGCCGAGCGATCGACGACGCGCTTCGCCATCAGGTGGATCACGTTCTCCGGGCTTTTCTGTACCCTGCCCTCGACGAGGAGCAGCCGCGCCGCCATGACCTCGCGGCGAAAACGCTCGAAATCGCGAGCCCAGAGCACGACATTGGTGATGCCGGTCTCATCCTCCAGCGTGATGAAGATGGCATTGCCCTTGCCGGGGCGCTGCCGCACCAGCACGACGCCGGCGACGCTGGCCCAGGTCCCGTCGCGCATAGCTGACATCTGCTCGCAGCTCGCGATGCGCTCGCGGGCGAAGCGAGGGCGCAGCAGGCCCATCGGATGGCCTTTCAGCGAGAGCCGAGCCGTCTGGTAATCGGCGACGACATGCTCGGCGAGGGGCATAGCAGGCAGTGCAGCGGCCTGCTCAGAGCCGAGCTCGCGTGCCTGCGCGGCCTCGAACAATGGCAGCGCTGCGTCATCCGGCAGGCGGCGCACCGCCCAGAGCGCTTCGCGTCGGTCGAGCCCGAGCGAGCGGAAGGCGTCGGCATCGGCGAGCAGGCGCATGGCACGGGCCGGCAAATGGGCGCGGCGGGCGAGTTCCTCGACATCGCGATAGGGCTCGCCGCGCGCCGCGACGAGGCGCTCGGCCCAGTCCTGCTTGAAGCCGTCGAGCTGGCGCAGGCCGAGGCGCAGCGCCCAGGGGCTTTTCCAGCCCGGCCCTCCCCGCTCCAGCAGATTGTCCCAGGCGCTGGAGTTGACGTCGATCGGACGCGGCTCGACGCCGCCATTCTCCTGCGCCTCCCGAACGATCTGGGCCGGGGCGTAAAAGCCCATGGGCTGCGAGTTCAGCAGCGCCGCGGCGAAGATCGCCGGGTGGTGGCATTTCAGCCAGGAGGAGACATAGACCAGCTTGGCGAAGGAGGCGGCGTGGCTTTCGGGAAAGCCATAGCTGCCGAAGCCCTTGATCTGCTCGAAGCAGCGCTGGGCGAAGTCGCGCTCATAGCCACGCCCGACCATGCGCTCGACCATCATCGCCTCGTAATTGCCGATGGTGCCGGCATTGCGGAAGGTCGCCATCGCCTTGCGCAGGCCGTTGGCCTCGATGTCGCTGAACTTCGCCGCGACCATGGCCAGCCGCATCGCCTGCTCCTGGAAGAGCGGGACGCCCTCCGTCTTGTTGAGGACCTCGAAGAGCTCGTCGGGCCGGCCATGCTCCGGCGCGGGTGACGGATAGGTCACGTCCTCGATCCCGGCCCGCCGCTTCAGATAGGGGTGCACCATATTGCCCTGGATCGGGCCGGGGCGGACGATCGCGACCTGGATGACGAGGTCATAGAGCTTTCGTGGCTTCAGGCGCGGCAACATGTTGATCTGCGCCCGGCTTTCGACCTGGAAGACGCCGAGCGACTTGCCCTCGCAAAGCATGTCGTAGGTCGCCTCGTCGTCCTGCGGGACATCCGCGAGCCCCAGATCGATACCCTCTTTATCGCGCAGCAGATCGAAGGCCTTGCGGATGCAGGTCAGCATGCCCAATGCGAGCACATCGACCTTCATCAGGCCGACAGCGTCGATGTCGTCGCGGTCCCATTCGATGAAGGTGCGGTCGTCCATCGCGGCATTGCCGATCGGCACGGTCTCGTCCAGGCGCTCGCGCATCAGCACGAAGCCGCCGACATGCTGCGAGAGATGGCGCGGGAAGCCGAGCAGGCGCACGGCGAACCGCACCGCCTGCGCGATCACCGGATTATCGGGATCGAGCCCGGCCTGGCGGATCTGGCTGCGGGTGATGTCGGAGCCCCAGCTGCCCCATTGCGTTGAGGCGAGGCGAGCGGTGACGTCCTCGGTCAGCCCCAGCGCCTTGCCGGCCTCGCGCATGGCGCTGCGCGGCCGGTAATGGATCACGGTCGCGGCGATGCCAGCGCGAGTGCGACCATATCGTTCATAGATCCACTGGATCACCTCCTCGCGCCGCTCATGCTCGAAATCGACGTCGATATCGGGCGGTTCACGCCGCTCGGTCGAGATGAAGCGCTCGAACAGCACGTCGCTTTCGGCCGGATTCACGGCGGTGATGCCGAGCACGTAGCAGACGGCGGAATTGGCGGCAGAGCCCCGGCCCTGACAGAGGATGCCCCGGCTTTCGGCGAAATCGACGATCTGGCGGATGGTCAGGAAATAGCGGGCGTATTCGAGCTTACCGATCAGGGCGAGCTCCTTGGCCAGCAGATCGCGCACCTTCGCCGGCACACCGTCCGGGTAGCGGACTTCGCCACATTTCCGGACGAGTTCCTCCAGCCAGGCTTGAGGCTCCCAGCCGGGCGGCACCGGCTCGTCCGGGTATTCGTATTTCAACTCGCCCAGATCGAATGCGATACGGCCGAGCAGATGCTGCGTCTCTGCGATCGCCTCGGGCGCCTCCTTGAAGAGCCGGGCCATCTCCTGCGGCGCCTTCAAATGGCGCTCGGCATTGGCCTCGAGCAGGCGGCCGGCCTTGTCGATCGTCGTGCCCTCGCGGATGCAGGTCAGCAGGTCCTGCAGGTCGCGCTGCTCGGGCGCGTCATAGAGCACATCGTTGGTGGCGATCAGCGGGGTGCGGGTCGGCGCGGCGATACTTTTAAGCCGGGCGTGGCGGCGGCGATCGTCGCCGCGGCGTGACATGCTGGCGGCGAGCCAGACCGCGCCGGGCGCGGCCTCGTCGAGGCGGGACAGCAGCGCAGGCAGGCCGTCGAGCCGACGCTCCGGCATGACGATCAACAGGAGGTCGCGGGCATCGTGCAGGAGGTCGTCGAAATTGAGGATGCACTCGCCCTTGCCGCCGCGCAGATTGCCGGTCGTCAGCAGGCGGCAGAGCCGGCCCCAGCCGGCGCGGTTGGCAGGATAGACGACGATGTCAGGCGTACCGTCGGCGAAGACGAGGCGGCTGCCGGTGACGAGCTTGAAGGCTTTTGCCATCGCCTGGAGCTGCGGCAAGGTGAAGGGCAAATCGGCGAAGGCCGGGTTCTCGACCCAGATGTATTCGCCGGGGCTGCCGCCCTCGCGGATTTTCTCGGGGGCGAGCACCCCATCCTCGCGCAGATCGCGCAGCGCGATCCAGGCCCGCACCACGCCGGCGACCGTGTTGCGGTCGGCGATGCCGAGGCCGCTCTGGCCGAGCAGCAGCGCGGTCATCACCAGGTTCGGCCCGGGCGAGGCTCCGCGCAGGAAGGAGAAATTACTCGCGGCGACGGGCTCGGCATATGCGGTCATGGCTGCGCATCGCCAGTATGCGGGAACCGCCACCTGTCCTCTCCCCCCTTGTGGGGGAGAGCTAGAGAGGGGGGTAGACAGCGGTGCAGCTGTGAGAATTGCAGAACCCGAGCGCCAGCAAGGGAAGCGTCGCGGGTGGCATACCCCCCTCCCCAACCCTCCCCCACAAGGGGGGAGGGAGCCAGGTAGTGCCCAGTCCTAAGGAGAGCATAGACGGTCATGCGAACAGCCCGTGCAGATACCAGCGCGGCGCGGTCGTCTCGCGGCCATAGAGGCCCGCGCGGAAGAGCCAGAAACGGCGCCCCTGCGCATCCTCGACGCGGTAATAGTCGCGCGTGTGTTCGCCGGGCCCGTCGCGCCACCAGTCCGGCGCGATCCGCTCCGGCCCCTCGGCCCGGGCGATCTCGTGCAGAACGCGCCGCCAGCGAAAGCGCAAGGGCGGGCCATCCGGCACCTCGGCCAGGGTCTCGACCGGCTGGGGCGGTTCGAAGAGCTGGAGCGGGCGGGCCGGCGGCTCGTCCGGCTGCGAAATGGGCCAGGGTGCCGCGTCCGCCTTGCCGGACGCGGCCGGAACCAGCGCAGCTTCGCGCTCGGGCTGATGGCTGTCCTGCGCAACGAAACGCAGCACGCGCTCGCGGCCGAAGCGGGCGACCAGCCGGTCGATCAGATCGGCGACCGCCTCCTCCTCGACGGCGCGCCCGTCGAGGCTCGCCTGCGGCGTCCCGAGCGGCTCGCAGACCAGCACCCCGAGTCTGATCGCGTCGAAGCCGAAGCCGGGATCGAGCGGATCGGCCAGACTGTCGATGCGCTCGCGATAGAGCCGCAGGATCGCGGCCACGTCGCGCGAGGGCCGGCCGGTCTCCAGCGCCAGCCGGCGCACGGCACCATCGCTGCGAAAGAAGCTGATCTCGAAGGCCCGCCCGCCCTCGCCGCGCGCTTCGAGCAGGCGCCCGGCCTCGCCGAGCAGGCGGGCGACGATCTGCTCAAGCCCGTCGGTATCCTGCAGCGGATCGGGGAAATGCCGCTCGACCACGCAATCGGGCGGCGGCCGCAAGGGCGTGATCCGGGCATCCTCATGGCCGAGGATGCGGCGCAAACGCGTGACGAGCGCCTCGCCGAAGCGGGCGGCGAGCGTGTGCGAGGGCCGGCCGGCGAGATCGCCCAGTGTCTTCAGCCCGGCGCGCGACAGGGCGATCACCGTCTCCGGCGAAGCCTCCAATGCCGAGACCGGCAGCGGCAGCGTTCGTTGCTCATCCTCGCCGGGGAGCGAAATGGCGCAGCGGCCGAAGCGAGAGAGGGCGCGAGCCGCCTCCGGCGTGCCGGCGATACTGGCGAAGACGGTGAGGCCCAGCCAGTCCATGCTCTGGCCGACCCGCTGGCGCAGGGCCGCCTCGCCGCCGAAGAGATGGGCGCAGCCGGTGATGTCGAGCACGAGCCCGTGCGGCGGATCGAGCGCGACGAGCGGGGTGAAGCGGTCGCAGAGTGCCGCAAGCCATTCGATCAGGCGCTGGTCGGTGGCCGGATCGGCCTCGACCACCGCCAGCTCCGGGATGCGGGCGCGGGCATCGGCCAAGGTCAAGCCGCGGGTCAGGCCGAGCCGAACGGCACGAATGTCGCAATCGGCGAGGCGCAGCGCGCCGCGATCCTTCTCGACCAGGACGAGCGGGCGCTCATCCGGCCCGGCGGAGCCCCGCCGGCGCAGGCGCTCGCTCGCCAGATAGGGAAACCAGAGGGCGAGATAGCGGCGCTGCATCCCTTCTGCCTCCCTCGCTCCCGATCCTGTCCCGGAAACATCGTTCGTCACGGTTCCACTCCACACGCCACTCACGCTCACCAAGGCCGCCGCGATGGCGCAGCAGCCGTAATCCGAAGGCGGGATCGCCCGGCGCCTGCGCCTCCCGCGCCCGCGATGGCAGGGCCCGTACCTGCCAGCGCGTGCTGGCGGCGCTGGGCTCCGGCTCAGCCGCCACCCGCAGCAGCAGGGTCAGGACGCCGGAGGCCTCCGCCGCCAGCGCCAGGCGGCGGCTGGCGGTCAGGTCGAACTGGCGCGGCGCACCCCAGGGCTCGATCAGCGTCGCGCCCAGCGCGGCGCAGCGCGCCGCCTCTGCGCCTGCCCGCAGCGCCCCCTCGCCGTCCCTGACCCTGACCAGCAGGATCTGCGAGGGATCGAGCCCGAGCTCGGCCAGGCCCGGCGGGTGCAGGCGCCCGGCCTCGGCGTCGAGGAAATCCTGCCGGACCCAGAGCACGGGCCGCGATCCGGCGGCGCGCAGGGCCAGGGCCGCGGCGAACCCCGTGGCGGCGGGAAGGTCGGCTCCAGCCGAGGCGTAAACCTCATGCAAGGCAGCGCGCGCGATACCGCCACCCAGCGGCTCGTCCAGCGAGGATGTTCCGAAGGCAACTCGCTCTACCGGCGAAAGCTCGCGCGCCAGCCCCGCCAGAGCGAGGCTCTGCCGCAGGGCAGCCAGAGAACGGGTGGATGCATCGGCCATCGGAATGTATGTTCACTTTTTGTTCCAAACATAAAGCGACTCCAAACCGCTCCGGAGTCAAGCCCGCATCTGCTCCCGCTTGCCTGCGAGCGCCTCGCTGCTGTCATATCAGGGCAAACCGGATCGCTTATCAGCTGCGCGCCGCCCACCCCGCGGCCTCGCCTGGAGACCGCCATGAGTTCGGGACTGTTCGCCCTTCTCGACGACGTCGCAGCCCTGGCCAAGGTCGCCGCGGCCGCGCTCGACGATGCCGCTGCGCAAGCAACCAAAGCCGGCGCCAAGGCGGCCGGCATCGTCATCGACGATGCCGCGGTGACGCCGCGCTATGCCGTCGGCTTCGCGGCTGAGCGCGAATTGCCGATCATCGGCAAGATCGCGCTCGGCTCGCTGAAGAACAAGCTGCTCTTCCTCTTGCCGGCGGCGCTGGTGCTCAGCCTCGTCGCACCCTGGGCGATCACGCCGCTGCTGATGGCGGGCGGCGCCTATCTCTGCTTCGAGGGCTTCGAGAAGGTCTACGAACTCGTCGTGCCGCATGCGCATCATGACGAGATCACCGGCGAGGGCGGCACCGACATCCTCGACGCCAAGCAGCTCGAGGAGCAGAAGATCGCCGGCGCGATCAAGACCGACTTCATCCTCTCGGCCGAAATCATGGCGATCACGCTCGCCGGCGTCACCGCCTCCTCCTTCTGGATGCAGGCTTTGGTGCTGGCCGTGGTCGGGCTCGGCATGACCGTGCTGGTCTACGGTGTCGTCGCCCTGATCGTGAAGGCCGACGATGCCGGCGTCGCGCTGGCACGCAGCGGCCTTCTGCCGATCCGGCTCATCGGCCGCGGCCTCGTCACCGGCATGCCGCCCTTCCTCAAGGTGCTGAGCGCGGTCGGCACGGCGGCGATGCTCTGGGTCGGCGGCGGCATCATCATCCACGGCCTCGCCGGCTACGGGCTCGCCGGGATCGAACATGTCATCCACGATACCGCCGTCGCGGTCGGACGCGCCTGGCCGGCGCTTACGGGCGTGCTCGAATGGCTGACGACCGCAGCCGCCTCCGCAGTGTTCGGGCTCATCGTCGGCGGGCTTTGCCTTGTCGGCATGCACTTCATCGTCGAGCCCATACTGAAGGCCCGGCGCGGCAGCGGCGGGAAGCCGGCAGCCCTGCCGGAAAAGCAGACCCACTAGGCAGCAACGGAACACATAGCGGCCTGAAATCTGCTAGAGCCGGCAACCGGCCCGGCTCGCGGGCCGCGGTGCCCTCATGCTGCAATTCCTCGCCACCAGCACGCCCTTCTTCGCGGTGATCGCGCTCGGCGCCTTCACCGCCTGGCGCGGGCTGTTCAGCGCCGATGCGGTCAGGGTGTTCAACACCTTCGCCTTCATGGTGGCGACGCCGGCGATGGTGCTGCGGGTGATGTCGCGCCAGCCGATCGCGGAATTGTGGAACGGCGTCTTCTTCGCCGCGCTGGCGCTGATCGGGGTCGCGGTGCTCGCCCTCGCCATCGTGCTGCAGCGCCGCCTGCTCGGCCTGCCCTTCCCCAACGCCGTGTCGCGGGGCCAAGCGCTGGTCGGCGGCAATTTCGCCTTTCTAGGCATCCCGCTGATGCTCGCCTTCCTCGGCGACAGTGCGGCGGCGCCGATCGCGATCGGCCTGATCTGCGATACGGCCCTGATCGTGCCGCTCTCGATCGGCCTGATCGAGGCCGGGCGCGGCCAGGGCTCGCCGCTTTCAATCGCGCTCAGGCTCGTCCGCGGCACGATCGTCAACCCGTTCATGCTCTCGATCCTGGCCGGGATCGCCCTGTCGCTGAGCGGGCTTGCCCTGCCGGAGCCGGTCGACCGTTTCCTGCTCTTCCTCGGCGCGTCGGCGGCCCCGGTCGGCGTCTTCGCGCTCGGCATCGCCGCCTTCCAGTGGAGCCGCGAGGGCAAGCTGCCTTTGCGCGGCGTGCTGCCACTGGTCGTCGGAAAGCTCGTCCTGCATCCCTTGCTGACCTGGGTGGTGCTGGCGCTGGTCCTGAAGCTCGATCCGTTCTGGGTCCAGGCCGGCGTGCTCTATGCGGCACTGCCAATCGCAGCCAATGTCTTCGTCATCTCCGAACGCTTCAACACCGGCAGCCGCCCGATCGCGGCTGCGATCGTGATTTCTACCGCCGCCGCAGCCCTCACCTTCCCGCTAGCGATCTGGCTGATCTCGCCCTGACCCGCCGTCGACACGCCCGAAACTGCCCGTCAGGAAACTTTCATGCCGAGCCAGCTCTTCCAGCCCTTCGATCTGGGCGGCCTTCATCTGGCAAACCGGATCGTGATCGCGCCGATGTGCCAGTATTCGGCTGAAGAAGGTTCGGCCACCGACTGGCACCTGATCCATCTCGGAAACCTCGCTCTGTCGGGCGCCGGGCTCCTGATCATCGAGGCGACGGCGGTCGAGCCGGAGGGACGGATCAGCCCTGACGATCTTGGCCTGTGGAGCGACGCGAACGAGGCAGCGCTGGCACGCGTGATTGAGGCGGTCCGGCGCCATTCCGACATGCCGATCGGCATCCAGCTCGGCCATGCCGGCCGCAAGGCCTCGGTCCATTCCCCCTGGACCGGCGGCGGGCAGCGCCCGCTCGACGATCGTGGCTGGCAAACGCTCGCCCCCTCGGCCCTGCCGATGCAGGCCAAGGACCGGCCGCCGCTGCCACTCGACGCGGCCGGTTTGAAGCGAATCCGCGAGGCCTTCGTCGCGACGGCGCGCCGGGCGGTTAGGCTCGGCCTGCAGGCGATCGAGCTCCATTGCGCCCATGGCTACCTGCTGCACCAGTTCCTGTCGCCGCTGGCGAACCAGCGCGACGATGCCTATGGTGGCTCGCTGGAGAACCGGATGCGCTTCCCGCTCGAGGTTTTCGACGCCGTGCGTGAAGCGGTTCCGGCGACGATCCCGGTCGGCGTGCGCGTCTCCGGGACCGACTGGGTCGAGGGCGGCTGGGACATCGCGCAGACCATCTCCTTCTGTGAGGCGCTGAAGGCGCGCGGCGTCAGCTTCGTCCATGTCTCCAGCGGCGGGGTCTCGGCCGCGCAGCAGATCGCGCTTTCACCCGGCTACCAGGTGCCGCTGGCCCGGGCAGTGAAGGCGGCGACCGGCCTGCCGACCATCGCCGTCGGCCTGATCATCGACTACGAGCATGCCGAGGCGGTCGTCGCCGGCGGCGATGCCGACATGGTCGCGCTGGCGCGCGGCATCCTCTACGAGCCGCGCTGGCCCTGGCATGCCGCCGCCCATCTCGGTGCCAGCGTCAAGGCACCGAAGCAGTATCTGCGCTCGCAGCCGAGCCGCTATCGCAACCTGTTTGAAAGCTGAGAGCTAGGCGATCTCAATCGCCCGGCTGCGCCCCGTCATAGCCGCCGATGATGACGAGATCGACCGCGCCGACCTTGGCGAGGTGCTGCACCGCCGCCTGGTATTCCGGCGATTCGTAGCAGGCCCGCGCCGTCGCCTCGTCCTTGAACTCGATGACGACGTTGTGCTTGCGGCCCTCGCCGCGGGCGAGCTTGTACTCGCCGCCGCGGACAAGGAACTTGCCGCCGTATTTGGCGAAGGCGATGGCGTTGAGCGAGCGGTAGGTCGCGTATTCCGACTCGTTCTGCACATCAAGGCGGGCGATCCAGTAGCCTTTCGCCATGGTCACACGCCCTCGACCGCAACGAGATCGATCTCGCCGGCGCCCTCGCGCAGCTTGCGCGCCTCGGCATATTCGGCCGAGAGCAGATAGGCCTTCGCCGTAGCAAAGTCGGGGAATTCGAGGATGACGTTGCGGGCCCGGCCTTCGCCCTCGCCGACCGTCATCTGGCCGCCGCGCACCAAAGGCGTGCCGCCATATTGCCTGATCGCCTCGGAAGCCTTCGCGGCATAGGCCGCCCATTGCGTCGCATTGGTCACCTTGGCGCGACCGATCACATATCCCTTGGGCATTGCCGTATCCGTATCCGGTGAAAGGAGCGGCAGACTAAGCGGCGCCCGCAATCTCGTCCATGACCGCAGCCGCCGCTGCACGCGGGTCAGCCGCGCGAATGATGGGACGCCCGACGACGAGATGATCGGCGCCGGCGCGGATCGCCTCGGCCGGGGTCAAGGTGCGCTTCTGGTCGCCGACGGCGCTGCCGGCCGGGCGAATGCCCGGCGTGACGATCACCATGTCGGGGCCAATGACGCCGCGCACGATCTCGGTCTCGGCGGCGGAGCAGACGATGCCGTCAACGCCGGCGGTGCGCGCCTGCTGGGCCCGCATGCGCACGAGATCGCGCACCGCGAGCCCATAGCCGGCATCCTTCAAGTCGCCATCGTCATAGGAAGTCAGGGCAGTGACGGCGAGCAGCTTCAGCGCCGCTTCGCCGCGCCCCTCGACCGCGCCGCGCATGGTCTGCGGATAGGCGTGCACGGTGAGGAAGGTGACGCCGAGTTTGGTCAGCGATTCCACACCCTCGGTGACGGTGTTGCCGATGTCGTGCAGCTTGAGGTCGAGAAAGACCTTCTTGCCTTCGATCACCAACTGACGGGCGAGGTCGAGCCCGCCGGCGAAAGCGAGCCGGTAGCCGATCTTGTAGAAGCTCGCCCCGTCACCCAGCGTGGACACGATGCGGTAGGCGTCCCAGACAGTCGGCACATCGAGCGCGACGATCATGCGGTCCCGGAGATCGTTGATCTTCTGCGTCATCGTCCTGCCCTCCTCGCTGCCCGGCGGGGATGGCGCACGATTCGAGAGGTGATGCAAGGATTTCCGTTGCAGGAGCAGGCTTTGCGACGCCTGCGAGCTTACTCGCGGCCGCCCGTCAGCGCCTGCGCGAAGACCTGGGTCCAGACGTCCGGCGGCTGGGCGCCGGAGACCGCGAGCTTGCCGTCAACGATGAAGAAGGGCACGCCGGTGACGCCGACCTTCTGGGCGTGCGCCTCGAGCCCGATCACGGTCTCGCGCAGCTCGTCATTAGACAACTCGTCGCGCGCCGCCTGCTCGTCGAAGCCTTGCTCGCCGGCGATCGCGACCAGCGTCTCGATATCGCCGATATCGCGCCCGTCCTGCCAATAGGCCTTGAACAGCGCCGCGGTCATCTCGCTGCCGCGCTGCACGGTCGCGGCGGCGGCGACGAGCATATGCGCCATGCGGGTGTTGACGCTCTTCGTCACCTTCGCCCAATTGAAGGTGACGCCGCTCTCCAGCGCCGCCTCGGACAGGCGCAGTTCGATCTCGCGGCGCTTGCCGGGGCCGAACTTGGCGTCGAGATAGGCCGTGCGGTCCATGCCTTCCGCCGGCATCTCCGGGTTGAGCTCATAGGGCAGCCAGGTGATGGCGACGCGCTCGGTGAGGTTGTGGTTGGCGAGCGCCGTCTCGAGCCGGGTCTTGCCGATGAAGCACCAGGGGCAGGCGATGTCGGAGACGATCGCGAGCGGCAGCTTATCTTGCATGGTGGTCTCCTTAGACCTTGCGGACTGCACGGCCATAGCCGGCCAGCGTCGCATCGGCGGTTAGCAATATCATGCCCTCGACCATTGCCTGGGCAATCAACAGACGATCGAATGGGTCCTTATGGTGCGCCGGCAGCGCTTCGAGCGCGATCGCATGCTCACCGGTAACCGATACCTCGCGATAGCCGCTGCCCAGAAGGCCACGGCGCAGCGAACTCAGATCGACCGAGAAATCGCTTCGTCCAAGCGCATTCTTGATCGCGATTTCCCACAGCCCGACGACACTGTAAGCGATCTCGTTATTGGGAGCGGCGATAAGCTCCATCGCTTCTTTGGATAGCATGTGCGACTTGCCGGCCGTCCAGAGCAGGAGATGCGTATCCAGCAAGAGCTTCACGAACGACCTTCGAACATGTCGATGATGACGTCGGCGCCCATCGTATCGAAATCGTCAGGGACCTGGATTTCCCCATCCATGAAGCCGATCCGCTTCGCGACCCGGCGCTCGGCTTCATCGAGCGGCACGAGCTTGACCATCGGCTTGCCAGCCTTGGCGATGACGACGCTCTCCCCCTTCGACACCTGCTCGACCAGGCGCGAGAGATTGGTCTTGGCCTCGTGAATGTTCACCGTCTTCATATCGGCTCCCGAACTTAGTCCATCGGACTTAGTCTACTGCTTTCGCCCTTGAAATGAAATCGCGACTTATGTCGGCGGATAGGCATGGCGGTCGCCATGGCGATCCTCCGCGACGCCTTGCGCGCCGGGCGTCTCGCAGCCCGAAAGGAAGGCGGGTCCGACCGGAATCTTGCCGGCCCCACCGGGGATGTCGAGGATATAGGTCGGCTGGCACAGTCCGGAAAGGTTGCCGCGCAGGCTTTTGACGAGCGCCTGCCCCTCCGCCAGCGAGAGCCGGAAATGGCTGGTGCCCGGCGCGAGATCGGGATGGTGCAGGTAATACGGCTTGACCCGGTTCTCGACGAAGGCGCGCATCAGCGCCGACAGCGTCTCGACATCGGCATTGACCCCTTTGAGCAGCACACTCTGGCTGACAAGGACATGGCCGGCGTCGACCAGACGTTCCAGCGCAGCCTTCGCGTCCCCGGTGAACTCGCGCGGATGGTTGGCGTGGACGGCGATATAGCTCGCCTTGCCGGGAATGCGCAGCGCGCGGGCATAGTCCACGGTGATGCGCTCGGGCTGCACCATCGGCACGCGCGTATGCCAGCGCGCCACCTTGATGTGGGGGATCGCGGCGAGACGCTTTGCGATCTCGCGCACACGCCGGGCCGAGAGGATCAGCGGGTCGCCGCCGGTCATGATCACCTCCCAGATTTCCGGCCGGGAGGCGAGATAGGCGAGCGCGGCATCGAGCTTGTCGCCAGTCAGCGCATCGCCGCCGGGGCCGACCATCTCGCGGCGAAAGCAGAAGCGGCAATAGACCGGGCAGGCATGGACCAGCTTGAGCAGGGCCCGGTCCGGATAGCGGTGGACGACGCCCTCGACCGGCGAGTGCGCCTCGTCGCCGATCGGGTCGGCCAGCTCCTCCGGCAGCGTTTCAAGCTCGGCCGGTGCAGGAATGAACTGGCGCGCGATCGGGTCGGTTTCGTCGGACGGATCGATCAGTGCCGCGATCGCCGGCGTCACCGAGACGGCATAGCGCCTGGCGACCTCGGCCAAAGCCTCACGCCGTTCGGGCAAGACGAGACCGCGCTCGACGAGAGCGTCGACCGTCCTGAGCGGCTGGCCGGGCAGCTGGTGGATCGTCATCGCCCTCCCCTGCCCGGTTCCGCGACCGGCGTCCAGAGTACATCCTCGATCCGGCGCGCGCCCGTGCAGAGCATGACCAGCCGGTCGAAGCCGAGCGCAATGCCCGAGGCCTGCGGCATCAGCACGAGCGCTGCGAGGAAGTCCTCGTCGATCGGATAGCGCTCGCCATAGATGCGCTGCTTCTCGTCCATGTCAGCCTCGAAACGGCGGCGCTGCTCGTCCGGATCGGTCAGCTCGCCGAAGGCATTGGCGAGCTCGACGCCGCAGGCATAGAGCTCGAAACGCTCGGCGACACGCGGATCGCCCGGTTTGGGGCGTGCCAGCGCCGCCTCGGAGATCGGGTATTCGCACAGGATGGTGGCGCGGCCGCGGCCGAGCTGCGGATCGATTTTCTCGGACAGGATGCGGCTGAAGATGTCGGACCAGCTGTCGTCCCCGGCGAGGCGGATGCCGGTGGCCAGGGCCTGCGCGGCCAGCGCCCCACGATCGGTCGCGCCATCTCCGGCGAGCGTCGCCATCAGGTCGATGCCAGCATGGCGAGCGAAGGCTTCGTGCAGCGTCAGCCGCTCGGGCTCGGCGAAGGGGTCGACTTCGTTGTCGCGCCAGCGCAGGACCGCGGTGCCAGCAGCACGCGCAGCCTCGGCCAGCAGCGCGACGCAGTCCCGCATCAGCGCCTCGTAGCCTTCTCCCGCCCGATACCATTCCAGCATGGTGAACTCGGGATGGTGCAGCGCTGTGCGCTCGCGATTGCGGAAGACGCGGGCGAAATCGAAGATGCGCGGCTCGCCGGCCGCCAACAGCTTCTTGGCGGCGAATTCCGGCGAGGTGTGCAGATAATAGGGATGGCCGGCGCCGGTATCGTCGACCAGCGTGGTGGCAAAGCCGTGCAGATGCGTCTCGTTACCTGGTGAGAGTTGCAGGATCGCCGCCTCGACCTCGATGAAGTCACGCGCCTCGAACCAGCGCCGCAGCGCCGCCTTGATCCGCCCACGCGCCAGCAGTGCCGGACGCCGGTCAGCATGGATGTCCGGTCGCCAGAAGGGCGGGAGCGTCTCGCTCATCGAGCCTCGCTGCGCTGAAAGCCTGCACAAACGGCCTGCGCGCTTCCGTTTGCGCCCCGAATGCGGTAGTGGCGCGGCACAGGAATTCGCATAGCGCGCGGACAGGGCCCGCGCCAGCCAAGGAAATCGCACGTGGTCAAGGTCATCGCCTCCTCCGTCCGCAAGGGCAACGTTCTCGATCTCGACGGGCATCTCTGCACCGTCATCTCGGCCGAGAGCTTCTTCCCGGGCAAGGGCACGCCGACGACGCAGATCGACATGCGTCGCATCTCCGACGGCGTGAAGATGACCCAGCGCTACAAGACGACCGAGCAGGTCGAGCGCGCCTATGTCGAGGATCGCGACTTCACCTATCTCTACCAGGACGGCGAGCAATACGTCTTCATGAACCCCGAGACCTACGACCAGATCCCTGTCGACGGCGGCGTGGTCGGCGACATGGCGCCCTACCTCCAGGAAGGCATGAAGGTCTCGCTCTCGGTGTTCGAGGACCGGGCCGTCGCGATCGAGCTGCCGCAGCGCATCACCTGCGAGGTCGCCGAGACCGAGCCGGTGACCAAGGGCCAGACGGCCTCCTCCTCCTACAAGCCGGCGATCCTGACCAATGGCGTGCGCACCGCCGTGCCGCCGCATATCGGCCCCGGCACCCGGATCGTGGTGATGACTGCCGATGGCTCCTATGTCGAGCGCGCCAAGGACTGACGCCGGCGCCCGCTGACATCGGCGGGGAAAGGCTTATATCGGCAGACGCAGCGGGCCCTTTCCGGGCCCGTTTTCGTTGGTGAGGATTTCCGATGCCGCTTTCCGCCTATGCCGCCGTCTTCCCGGGTTTCATCCAGACCCTGAAGGCGCTCGACGCGATCCTCGACAAGGCGGGCTCTGAGGCGTCCGAGCGCAAGATCCAGCCGGAGGTGCTGCTGTCGAGCCGGCTTGCCCCGGACATGCTGTCCTTCACTCGGCAGATCCAGCTGATGTCGGATTTCGCCAAGAACGCCGCGGCGCGGGTCAGCGGAGCGGAAAACCCGCGCTTCCCTGACGAGGAGAAGAGCTTCGAGGAGCTGAAGGCGCGGATCGCGAAAACCCTCGACTTCATCGCCTCGGTCGACAAGGCGGCGCTCGACGCAGGGCTCGACAAGGACGTGACCTTCCCGCGCGGCCCTTCTGCCACCGTGACGATGAAGGGCGCCGACTACCTCACCCGCTTCGCCGTGCCGAACTTCTATTTCCACGCCACGACCGCCTACGACATCCTGCGCGAGAACGGCTTTCAGGTCGGCAAGCAGGATTTTCTCAAGGGCGTGTTCGACGCCTGAGTTGGCGTCGTCATTCCGGGGCGCTGCGCAGCAGCGAGCCCGGAATCCAGAACCACGACGCGTCTCCAATTCGTCATGCTCGCCCTCGTGGCGAGCATCCACGTCTTGAACACCTCATTGCAGGAAGGAAGGCGTGGATGGTCGGGACAAGCCCGACCATGACGGTAAGGGGGTTGTCCCGGAAAGCCGCCAGCCTCACAGATAGGGTGACCAGAGCCAGAGCATCCGGTCGAGCAGCCGCAGGGGGAAGGGCCGTGAGCGCAGCCCCTTCAGCGTGACCGGCCGTGCCCTGGCGATCGCGGCATCGATGCGTTGCTCGATACCAATAGCGAAGCCTTCGTCGAGCACTTCAAGGTCGATCTCGAAGTTCAGCCGCAGCGAGCGTGCGTCGAGGTTGGACGAGCCGACATAGGCCCAGGCGCCGTCGATCGCGAGCAGCTTGGAGTGATCGAAGGAGCCGGTGGCGCGCCAGACCTTGCAGCCATCCTTCAGTACCTGGTCGAACTGCGCCCGCATGGCGCGGTCGACCAGGACGAGGTTGTTGACGTCGGGCACGACGATGTCGATGGCGACCCCGCGCCGTGCCGCGGTGACCAGCGCGCTGATCAATTCCCGGTCCGGCAGGAAATAGGGCGACATGATCCGGATCGAGGTCCGCGCCACCGAGAAGGCGCCGATCAGCAGCTTGTGGTTGGTCTCCAGGCTGGCGTCGGGGCCGGATGCGACAGCACGCATCAGCACCGTCGGACCTTGCCGAGCCGCCTCCGGCGTGACCGCCCAGATATCGCCGGTGAGCTCCTCCCCCGACGCGAAACGCCAATCCTCGGCCGCGACGCCGAACAGATCCTCGACGACCGGCCCCTCGACGCGGAAATGCGTATCGTGCGCGGCGGCCTCGCCGGCGAACTCGGAGGTGAAACCCTGGCGGATGTTCATGCCGCCGGCGAAGGCGATCCGCCCGTCGACGACCAGCAGCTTGCGGTGCGTGCGCAGGTTCGCATAGGGCAGCCTGAGGCCGACGATGATGTTGCCGTTGAAGACCTCGGTCGGCACGCCGCTCTTCTGCAGATGGCCGACGATGCTCGGCACCGAATAGCGCGCGCCGACGGCATCGATCAGCACACGCACGTCGACGCCGCGGCGGACGGCCGCGATCAGCGTATCGGCGATGCGCAGGCCGAGCGGATCGCGATCGAAGATATAGCTCTCCAGGATGATCGAGCGCTCAGCTGCCGCAATCGCCGCGATCATCGCGGCATAGGCCTCATCGCCGGTCCGCAGTACCGCGATGGCATTACCGGTCTTGAGATGGCGACGCGTCGCCTTGTCGCCCAGGGTCTTCAGCGCGGCGAAGCGTCGGCCGATATCGCCGGCGATCTCGGCATCCGAGACCTCGAATGTCTGTGCGAGCGGAGCGCTGCCAAGCTTCGGCTTGCGCTGCGAGACGATCGAGGCGCGGCGGATGCGGTTGATGCCGCCCACCGCATAGATCAGAGGTCCGATGATCGGCGAGAGAACGATGACGCCGACCCAGCCGATGGCAGCGCGCACCTCGTCCTTGGTCATCGCTGCGTGGCTGGCCGCGATGACCGTCAGCACCAGCGAGACGAAGCCGAGGATATGCGGCCAATAGGCGGAGAGAATCTCCCACATGACCGCGACTATCGCATGGGCCGCGAAACCGGCAACGCGGCCAGGCGCCTAAGGACGCGGCCCGGTTTTCATGGAGCCGGCCCTTGCAATGACAGGATCATCTTCCCATATCGGGTTCACGGCGATGTCGAGGGCGTTCCACCGCCCTCCGTTCCGTTGAAGACGGCCATGAACCCGAAGCCAGCGACGCCGGATGTACGCGCGCCCTTCCGGACATGGCCGTTGGCGTTTCTAGGCTTCTCAAGCGCGTCATGCTCGGGCCTGACCCGAGCATCTCAGGCCGGATGCGGCTCCGTTTAGCGTCTTCCCGTCACGAGATTCTCGAGTCTGCGCTTCGCTCCGCCCGAGAATGACGGACGACCCTTTTATCCCTGCAGGAACGGATTGGTCTGGCGCTCCTCGCCGAGCGTGCTCGCGGGACCATGGCCGGGCAGGAACTGGACGTCGTCGCCGAGCGGCAGCAGCTTGCCCTTGATGCCGCCGATCAGGTCCTTGTGGTTGCCATAGGGGAAATCGGTGCGCCCGACCGAGCCGGCGAAGATCGTGTCGCCGGCGAGCAGAAAGCGCAGATCGTTCTGGAAGAGCGTGACATGGCCGGGCGTATGCCCCGGCACGTGCTGGACGGAGAAACTGACGTCGCCGACCGAGACGCTATCGCCCTCGGCGAGCCAGCGCGTCGGCGTCACCGCCTGCACACCGCGCATCTCGAACATCAGCCCCTGCTGCGGCAGCGCGTCGAGCAGGAACTTGTCGGCCTCATGCGGGCCGATGATCGGCAGGTTCAGCACGCCCGCGAGCTCGGTCGCGCCGCCGGCATGGTCGATATGGCCGTGGGTCAGCCAGATCGCGACCGGCGTGACGCCGAGCTCCTTCAGCGCGCTGCGGATGCGCTCGACATCGCCGCCGGGATCGACGACCGCCGCTTCCTTGGTGCGCGTGCACCAGACGATCGAGCTGTTCTGCTGGAAAGGCGTCACCGGCACGACGGCAATGCCGAGCGGAGAGGTCGTATCGCTAGTCATCCATCATCCCGTGGCTGCTCACATCAGAAACCCGGCGGTGCCATATCGCAGAGCGGCGATGTGACTGCCATACCTCAAATGCCGCCTTGCCCAAACCCATTCGCCACGCTGCGTTCGAGGATGAGGGGATTGCAGCATTCACATCCATGAGGTGAAAGGGGATGCATGATGAGGGAACGGATCGGTCCCTCATCCGGGCAATTTAGCAAAAGCAGCTAAGTTTCCGGCGCGTCGATAGGGCAAGCTATTCTTATGGCAAGCGATCGAACAGAACGGGATTACCGCGCCCGCGTGGCTCGCGCGGTCGCGGCCATCATTGCCGATCCGATGGCCGATCTGCATCTCGATGATCTGGCACGCCTCGCACATTTCTCACCCTTCCATTTTCACCGCGTCTACGCCGGCGTGGTGGGCGAGACCGTGGCCGCCACGCTCCGTCGCGTCCGGTTGGCTCTCGCGACACGCCTTCTGACCGGTTCCGATGAAAGCATCACGCAAGTCGCACTGACTGTCGGTTATGACAGCCCGCAAGCCTTCACCCGCGCCTTTCACCAGTTCACCGGGCAGTCGCCGCGCGCATTCCGGCAGCAGATGAGGCGCGCGATCCTCACTGCCGACGGGGCAGTTGACAACGACGGCGACGATGCAGCCACGCCGACTGTCGAGATCGTCGAACGACCGGCGCAGCGGTTACATGCGCTGCGGCATACGGGATCGTTCGCGACCATTCCTCATACGCATCGGCAGCTGCGTCTGCGCGCCGGCACGCGCGCCATCTCGGAGAAATGGGGCGCCTCCTTCGGCAATCCCCAATACGCCGACCGCTTCAGATACTATGCCGCCGTCGCCTCGCCCGATCCTTGGCCAGAGGGTTCCGAAGTCGAAACGCTCGAGATCCCCGGCGGCCGCTATGCCGTGCAGCGGCTGTTGGGTCCGTACACCCGTATCAACGCCGCCGCGCAGGCTCTCTACACAAGATGGATGCCGGGCAGCGGCTACGAGCCGGATGATAGGCCGACGCTGGAGCACTATCTCGATACGTCGTCGCGCGGCATAGCGCCCGCCGCCCTGCGCACCGACCTGCTCATCCCCATCCGCAGCGCGAGCCCGTCATGAACCTCCGTCGTCTGTTCTCCTGCATCGCCATTAGCCTTGCGGCCTCGCTGGCGCAGGCGGCCGGGTTCAAGTCCGTCGAAATTCCCGCTGAAGGAGCACTCCAGCCGCTCAAGGGAGCGGTCTGGTATCCATGCACCCAGCCAAAAAGCGACATACGGCTCGGGCCTTTTGCCATGTCCGTCAGCATGAACTGCCCGCTCGCTAGCGAGAAGCGCCCGCTCATCGTGGTCTCGCACGGCAGGACCGGGAGCTTCCTCGGACACCGGGACACGGCCGCGGTTCTGGCCGATGCCGGCTTCATCGTCGTCGCGATCAATCATCCCGGCGACACCAGCCTGGACCAGAGCCGGACGCGCGAGTTCTCGGTCTTCGTCGAGCGGCCGGCCGACATCAAGCGTGCGATCGATTACATGCTCGGCTCATGGCCCGATGCGGCCAAGATCGATGCCGGGCGCGTCGGGTTCTTCGGCTTCTCGCGGGGCGGCTATACAGGGCTCGTCGCCGTCGGCGCCAATCCACAGTTCGGCAAGCGCCTCAGGCTCTGTGAAGACAAGAGCGACCCGCTCTGCGAGCAGGTCCGCCTGGGAAAGCTTCCGGAGCTCAGCCATGATCCGCGCATCAAGGCTGCGGTCATCGTCGATCCGCTCAGCGTCTTCTTTACGGAGGAAAGCTTCAAGAATGTGAGGGTGCCGGTTCAGCTCTGGGGTTCCGAGCGCGGTGGCGACGGCGTGACCCCGGCCAGCGTCGCTGGCATAGCCGGCCAGCTGCCGACGAAGCCCGATTTTCACGTCGTGCCCGGCTCGCAGCACTTCTCCTTCCTGCCGCCCTGCCCGGCCGAGCTGGCTCAATCAGCCGCCGAGCTCTGCAGCGATCAGTCCGGTTTCGACCGGGCCGCCTTCCATGCCGACTTCAACGCCAGCGTGCTCGCCTTCTTCAAGGCGCAGCTGGGCCAGCCGCCAGAGATCAGATAGTCAGCGGCGCCCGCAGCGATTGGCGAGCAGCACGCGGTAGTCGGCGAGCGACTGATCCATCTGGCCGACATTCTCCTCGCGCTCGCGGCCGGTCTGGCAGGTGGCGAAGACGGAGCGCGCCTTCTGCAGGAAGCCGACATGGTCGCGCCAGGCGGCGCATTGCGTCGCCTGATCGGCAGTGGCGACCTGCTGCATGCGATATTGCCGCTGGCGCATCGCCGCCTCGTTCTGGAACAGGTCGCGCGTGCAGGTCGCCGGAACGGGACGCGGCTGTGCCAGTGCGAGAGTCGGAACCAGAGTCAGCAGGACGGCGACGGCAGCGCGAGCGATCATCCGAGATTCAGCTCCTTGAAGAAGTCGTTGCCCTTGTCGTCGATGACGATGAAGGCGGGGAAATCCTCGACCTCGATGCGCCAGACCGCTTCCATGCCGAGCTCGGGATATTCGAGCACCTCGACCTTGCGGATGCAGTCCTGGGCGAGGCGCGCCGCCGGGCCGCCGATCGAGCCGAGATAGAAGCCGCCATGGGTCTTGCAGGCTTCGCGGACCTGGGCCGAGCGGTTGCCCTTGGCGAGCATCACCATCGAGCCGCCGAAGGACTGGAACTGGTCGACGAAGGAATCCATCCGGCCGGCCGTGGTCGGTCCGAAGGAGCCCGAGGCGAAACCCTCCGGCGTCTTGGCCGGGCCGGCATAGTAGACCGGGTGGTTCTTCAGATAGTCCGGCATGCCCTGGCCGTTCTCCAGCCGCTCGCGGATCTTGGCATGGGCCGAGTCGCGCGCGACGATGATCGTCCCGGTCAGCGAGAGCCGGGTCTTCACCGGGTATTGCGTCAATGTGGCGAGAATTTCGCTCATCGGCCGGTTCAGATCGACCTTGACGACGTCGCCGCCGAGCTTGGCCTCGTCGATCTCGGGCAGATACTTCGACGGATCGGTCTCGAGTGCCTCGAGGAAGATGCCGTCCTTGGTGATCTTGCCCTTGGCTTGCCGGTCGGCCGAGCAGGAGACGCCGAGCCCGATCGGCAGCGAGGCGCCATGGCGCGGCAGGCGGATGACACGCACGTCATGGCAGAAATACTTGCCGCCGAACTGGGCGCCGACGCCGAGCGCCTGCGTCAGCTTGTGGACCTCCTCCTCCATCTCGAGATCGCGGAAGGCGTGACCACTGGCTGAGCCTTGAGTCGGCAGCGCGTCGAGATATTTGGTCGAGGCGAGCTTGACCGTCTTCAGGTTCTGTTCGGCCGAGGTGCCGCCGATGACGATGGCGAGGTGGTAGGGCGGGCAGGCGGCGGTGCCGAGCGTCAGGATCTTCTCCTTCAGGAACGCCATCATCCGGTCCTTCGTCAGCAGCGAAGGCGTCGCCTGGAAGAGGAAGGTCTTGTTGGCCGAGCCGCCGCCCTTGGCGACGAAGAGAAATTTGTAGGCATCCTCACCCTCGGCATAGATGTCGATCTGGGCCGGCAGGTTGGTCGCGGTGTTCTTCTCCTCGAACATGGAGAGGGCTGCGACCTGCGAATAGCGCAGATTGCGCTTGAGATAGGCGTCATAGACGCCTTCGCCGAGCGCCGCCTCGTCCTCCCCGTCCGTCCAGACCTTGCGGCCCTTCTTGCCCATGATGATCGCGGTACCGGTATCCTGGCACATCGGCAGCACGCCGCCGGCGGCGATGCCTGCGTTCTTGAGCAGGTCGTAGGCGACGAAACGGTCGTTCGAGGTCGCCTCGGGGTCATCGAGAATTTTTGCGAGCTGGGCGAGATGTCCCGGGCGCAGCAGGTGGTTGATGTCGATGAAAGCCTGCTCGGAGAGCCGCTTGATCGCCTCGCGAGAGACGCTCAGGACCTCGCGCCCGCCAACCGTCTCGACCGTGACGCCGTCGCTGCCGAGCGAGCGGTACGGCGTCTTGTCCTCGCCGAGGGGGAAGAGATCGACATGGGTATAGGCCATCGGCGGCGCTCCGGCGGTTTGCTGGCGCCGTGTGCGGCGCCTCAAAACTTCGGCCGCGTCATAGCCGCTCGGGGCGAGGCCTCCAAGCCTAGACTGTCATCATTCAAAGGAAGGGCCGCTTCGGGCAGCCCGTCTTCAGGCCGCCTTGGCGGCGGTCTCCGCCAGAATGGCGTAGATCGCGGCCGGGTCATGCGCGTGGCGCACCTGTTCCAGCACCGCCTGGTTGCGCAGCACGCGCGCGACGCGGGCCAGCGCCTTGAGATGGTCGGCCCCCGCCCCTTCCGGGGCGATCAGCACGAAGACGATATCGACCGGCTGACCGTCGAGCGCCTCGAAATCGATCGCCTTCTCGGCGCGGGCGAACAGGCCGACGAGCCGATCGATGCCGGCCATGCGGCCGTGCGGAATCGCGATGCCGTCGCCGATGCCGGTCGAGCCGAGGCGCTCGCGCTGGAGCAGGGCCTCGAACAGCTCGCGTTCGGGTAGGCCGGTCAGCAGGGCAGCGTGCTGCGCCAGTTCCTGCAGAGCCTGTTTCTTGCTGTTGGCGCGCAACGGCGAGATCACCGCATCGGGCCTGAGAAGATCGGTCAGCGTCATAGGCCAATCCATGCATGTCCCGTGCCGGAACGCGGGCGCCACCGGCATCCCGGCCGGCACCCGAATTCCATCAGCGGCGGGACTTCAAGAAAGAGAAGCCGGCGGATCGATCCAGCCGATATTGCCGTCGCGGCGGCGGTATACGACGTTCATGCGGCCATTGCCAGCATGGCGGAAGATAACCACAGGCGCACCGGTCAGATCGAGCTCGGCGACCGCGTCGCTAACCGTCATCTGATGCAGGGATTTGGTCGATTCCGCCACGATCACCGGGTTCTCGCCGGCGTGATCAGCCTCGTGCTCCTCGATATCCTCATCGGGGGCGGCGATCACATAGCTGGGGATTTCCAGAGCTGGCTCGCGCCCGTTGGCAGCCGCAGCGCGATCTTTCAGTCTTCGCTTATAGCGACGCAGCCGCTTCTCGATGCGCTCGGCCATCTTGTCGAGGCTGGCATAAGGGTCGTGCGCGGTGGCCGACGCCTCGAGCGTGATACCGGAGGAGAGATGCAGGACGCCATCGGTCTTGAAGGCGGTGCCGTCCTTGCCGACGGTGACGTGGCCCTGGTAGCCGCCCTCGTAGTACTTGCCCAACGCCGCGGCGACCCTAGCCTCGGCCTGGCCACGCAGGGCCTCGCCGACATCGAGATTCTTGCCGGAGATTCGCAAGCTCATGGAGTGCTTCCCCTTCTTGTCGCCATGGTCAGTAGCCGACCATCCTGAGGAGGTAAGAACGGGCCCCCGAGGTTGTCAATGCATCGGCGGGGTGAGCTGCATAGGCGACATGACGGAGGATGGGCTCCTTGCGGCAGTCAGCGCGGTGCAGCGCCGCCCGGACCGGGCAGCGGCAAACGTCGGGGTGCTCAGCGTCCGGCGAGCGCCATTGCCGCCTTTTCGCGGCGGCGCTCCATCGAAGAGGGAATGCGCAGCGATTCCCGATACTTCGCCACGGTGCGACGGGCGATTTCGATGCCGCTTCCCTTCAGCTTGACGACGATGGCGTCATCGGAGAGCACATCACCCGGCGCCTCTTCGTCGATCATCTGCTTGATGCGGTGGCGCACGGCCTCGGCCGAATGTGCCTCGCCATAGCCGGTTGCAGCGATCGCGGCGGAAAAGAAGTACTTCATCTCGAAGACGCCGCGCGAGCAGGCGAGATATTTGTTCGAGGTGACGCGCGAGACGGTCGATTCATGCATGCCGATCGCATCGGCGACCGTCTTCAGGTTGAGCGGACGCAAATGCTCGACGCCATGAGCGAAGAAGCCGTCCTGCTGGCGCACGATTTCGCTGGCGACCTTGAGGATGGTGCGGGCGCGCTGCTCGAGCGAGCGGGTCAGCCAGTTCGCCGTCTGCAGGCATTCGGCGATGAAGGCTTTGTCCGCATCGCTGCGTGCCACCTTCGAGACACGGGCGTGATAGGTCTGGTTGACCAGTACGCGCGGCAGCGTGTCGGGATTGAGATCGACCAACCAGGAGCCGTCCGGCGCAGCGCGGATGAAGACGTCCGGCACCACCGTCTCCGCCGCCGAGCCGCCGAACGCGCGCCCGGGCTTGGGATCCAGCCGCCTGATCTCGGCGACCATGTCGGCGATATCCTCGTCGTCGACGCCGCAAACCCGCTTGAGGGCAGCGTAGTCGCGCCTGGCGAGGAGCGGCAGGTTGGCGAGCAGGGCCTGCATCGCCGGATCGTAGCGGTTGCGATCGCGCAGCTGGATCGCCAGGCACTCGCTGACGTCGCGGGCGGCGACACCGCTGGGGTCGAAGCCCTGGACGACGGCGAGCACCGCCTCGACCCTGGCGAGATCGACGCCGAGGCGCTCGGCGATATCGGGCAACGGCTCCGTCAGATAACCGGAATCGTCGACGCCATCGATGATGTGGCTGCCGATCAGCCGCTCCGCCGGCGCGGTGATGGCGAGGTCGAGCTGGGCGCGGAGATGATCGTGCAGCGAGAGCTCACTGGTCAGGCCGTTTTCGAAGCCGTCCGGCCCCTCTTCGAATGAACCGCCGGAGCCGCCGTAGGCCCCGCCAATGATCGGCAGGCTGTCGGCCCCTTGCGTTTCGAGCCGTGCCGCTTGCGGCTGCTCATTCTGGAAGACGTTGTCGAGTCCGGTGCCGAGCCTGCCCTCCATGCCCTCCTGGGTATTGAGGCTTTCGGCGCGGGCGTAGGTCTCTGCGTCGGCTGTGTGCGGGCTTTCCCCCGCACCATTCAGTGAACCCGGCTCCGGAGCCTCGTCAGTGCGCTCGAGCAGCGGATTGCGCTCGAGCTCGCCCTCGACGAAGCTCTGCAATTCGAGATGGGAGAGCTGGAGCAGCTTGATCGCCTGCAGCAATTGCGGCGTCATCACTAGGGACTGGCCCTGTCGCAGCTCCATGCGTGGCATCATCGCCATCGCGATCCCGACTCCTCAGCCTGCGGCAATTCGGCACGGTTCTTGCCTGTCAGTCAGACTAGCCGGAGGCCGCGGCGGCGTCAAAGCCCTTCGGGGGCTTTTGCCTCGGGAAGTTAATGCGCTGCAACATAAGCAGGCGAAGCGCCCGCCGATTCGGCTCAGAGCCGGAAGTCCTCGCCGAGATAGACGCGGCGGACATCGGCATTGGCGATGATTTCGGCCGGCGAGCCTTCGGTCAGCACTCGGCCGGAATGGATGATGTAGGCGCGGTCGACCAGGCCGAGTGTCTCGCGGACATTGTGGTCGGTGATCAGCACGCCGATGCCGCGATCGGTCAATTGCCGCACCAGCTCCTGGATGTCGCCGACCGCGATCGGGTCGATGCCGGCGAAGGGTTCGTCGAGCAGGATGAAGGAGGGCCGGCCGGCAAGCGCGCGGGCGATCTCGCAGCGCCGCCGTTCGCCGCCCGAGAGCGCGATCGACGGCGCCTTGCGCAGGCGGGCGATGTTGAACTCGTCGAGCAGCTTGTCGAGCTCGCGCTCGCGCTTCTTGCGGTTCGGCTCGACGACCTCCAGCACCGCCCGGATGTTGTCCTCGACCGAGAGGCCGCGAAAGATCGAGGCCTCCTGCGGCAGGTAGCCGATGCCGAGCCGGGCGCGCTGATACATCGGCAGGGTGGTGATGTCGTTCCCTTCGAGCGAGATCACGCCCATATCGGCGCTGACCAGGCCGGTGATCATGTAGAAGATCGTGGTCTTGCCGGCGCCGTTCGGCCCGAGCAGGCCGACCGCCTCGCCATTGCGGACATAGAGCGAGGCCTCGCTCACGACATTTCGGGCGCCATAGGTCTTGCGCAGGCCGCTGACGGCCAGGATGCCGCTGCCGCCGACAGCGCTCGCGATGGGACCAGGCTGCACGTCCTCTTCGGGTGCCTGCTTGTCCTTGCCCTTGCCGAAGAGCCCGCCGAGCCTGGCGAACAGGCCAGAGCGCGCCGCCGGCGCCTTGGCCGGCCGCGTCAGGCCGGGCTGCGCCTGCTGGCCAGCCGCGGGAGGGGGAGAAAGAGACACCGTCACAGGAAAAAGCGCGAGCTGCTAGAGCAGGATGCGAAAAAGTGGGAACCGGTTTTTCGCATCGATCCTGCTCTAACTCTTCGATGAGAGACGGATTCAGATTTCAGTTGGCATCGCCTTGCGATTCCAACTGAAATCATCCGGCTCTCGCGTTCGACATGGGTCCGCTCTGGTATGCGAGGCGCGCCCAACTGGCAACGCCTTCCTGCGGCCGCCCCAGCCGCCAGGGAAAATCAGTTGGTCGGCGTGGCGGCTGGCTTGGCCCCCGCCTTGTTGTCCTTGCCGGCCTCTCCCGAGTTCGGCACGAAGAAGCCCTGGACGCGCCCCTTCGAGGTGACGTTGGCGACGCCGGTCTGGGTGTCGTAGACGAGCTGGTCGCCGCGCGTGATGTTCGGGCCGTCGTTCAACGCGACATTGCCGGTCATGATCACCTTGTTGTTGGCGCGGTCGAAGACGGCGTTGTCCGAGGTCGCGGCCTGCGTCTTCGAGACGACGGTCACCGGTCCGGTGCATTCGATGCGCTTGATCGCACCGTCATTGCCCTGGCCCTGTGCGGCAGGCTGGGCGGGCTTCGGCGTGCCGCCCTGGCCACGCCCTTCATAGAACACCGTCATCACCGAGCAGCGCACGGTGGTCTCGCCCTGCACGGCGACGACATTGCCGGAGAAGACCGCCTTGTTGTCCTTGTCGAGCACATCGAGCTTGTTCGCATCGATCTTGATCGGCTCCTTGCTGTCGCCGCCCATGCCGCCGAAGGGCGAGCCCGGCGCGCCGCCGCGCGGCTTGGCCGGCTTGGCAGGCGTGGCGCTCGCCGCGGCGGGCGCGGCAACAGGCGCCGAACCGGAGCGCGCGGGCTGTTGCTGGGCCAGCGCGCCGGCGGACAGGGCCGGCGCGATCAGGACAGCGAGAGCAAGAACGAAGGGTTTCATCGGTGACCTGTGGTTGACCTGCATGGCTCGGTACGATGATCTCACGGCTTCGCAGCGGAACGAAGGGCTTCGAGGTTGGGCGTGCTGCCCTCGCGTTCGGGACCAGCCAGGCTGCGCGCCGGCGCGTTCTCGATCAGGACATGCACACGCCCCTCGAAGGTAATCAGCGCACCATTGTCCTTCACGTCGAGCGTGTCGGCATCGATCGTGGTCGTGCCGAGATTGACCTTGACCGGCTCGCGCGAATTAACGGTTCCGCCCTTGAAGTCGACATCGGCCGTGCGCATGCGGACGTCATAGCCCGACTCGGTGCGGATCTTCACATCGTCGACCAGTTTCAGCTTCTCCTTCTGCTGGTCGAAAAGGCCGCTCTGGGCATTGATGTTGATCCAGCCCTCGTCCTTCATCAGCACGCGGGCCGTCATCTTGACCAACTCGATCTGCGTCGGATTGCGGACGTCCTGGAGGGCCGAATCGGCCGTGACCTCATAGGGGCTGTTGTCCTTGCGATAGCCGGCGAGCTTCGGCGCCTCCATCACGACCTTGCCGCCCGACAGGCTGATCCCGCCTAGGGAGACATTGCCGATTTGACGCAGCGGGTTGAGGAAGGGGACGATGATAAGGCCGACCACCGCGACGACGGCGCCGACCGGGATCAGCCGCCGCAGCACGCGCACGAGCGCAGAATGCCGGCGCGCCGCCCGGAAGGCACTCTGCCGGATCTGCGCCCGGATCGCCGCCGGGCTCCGCGTCTCAGGGGTCGTGATCGCCAAGGTCATGCCCGCCAATTGCCAGCCGCCAGCGGCTTTTTCATGTCGAACCGGCGCGTCCCAACAGGGCGCGCAACCGGTTCGGCAGCCGCTCGGCGAATAGCCTAGCTCAAATAGCTCAACTTTACGTATGTGCGAAGACGTCGACCTCTGGCCAGCCGGCGAGATCGAGCTCGGCGCGGGTCGGCAGGAAATCGAAGCAGGCCTTGGCGAGATGCGCGCGCCCCTCGCGCTCCAGCATCACGTCGAGCTTCGTCTTCAGCGCATGCAGATGCAGGACGTCGGCGGCTGCGTAGCCGAGCTGCGCTTCAGTCAACGTATCGGCGCCCCAATCCGATGATTGCTGCTGCTTCGACAAGTCGACGCCGAGCAGCTCCCGCACCAGGTCCTTCAGACCGTGCCGGTCGGTGTAGGTGCGTACCAGCTTGGAGGCGATCTTGGTGCAGTAGACAGGTGACGTGACGACCCCGAACGCCTTCTCCAGCGCGGCGATGTCGAAACGGGCGAAGTGGAAAAGCTTCAGCACGCCGGGGTCGGCGAGGACGCGGCAGAGATTGACCGGCGTCGGCCCGTCCTTGGGAATCTGCACGACATCGGCTGTGCCATCGCCGCACGAAAGCTGCACCACGCAGAGCCGGTCGCGCTGCGGATTGAGCCCCAGGGTCTCGGTGTCGATCGCCAGGATCGGCCCCGGCTGGAACCCATCAGGCAGATCGTCGCGATGCAGACGAATGGTCATGCCAGAAACCTCACTCGGCAGCGCGGCGCGCCGCTCAGTCAGCTTGCCGTCCACCACTCAAGCCGAACAGCTTCCTCAAAAACTCGGCGGACGCTCCGCAGCTAGCGGCCCACCCGGCCGCATTCAAGCATTTTCTCTGGCAATACAACCGGTTCGCCGGCATTAACCTTTTATTCACCATATGCTTCATTCGAACGTGCGGGCATGCAAGGATGCGCAATCGGAGCCTGACGCATGTCCGCAATCCGCCTCTTCACCGATCTCGACGGCCGTATCGGCCTGCGCCAGTTCTGGCTCGGCAGCATCGCGCTCGCGTTCTGCCTCCTCGCAATCCAGTGGGGCGCACCGCGCCTGACCGACAGGCACAGCGCGGCGATGATCATCGCCTTCGCCAACACCTTCGCCCTGTTTCCCTGGTCAGCACTGGCCGCAAAACGCGCCACAGACCGAGGCGGCTCGTCGCTCTTCGGCATATTGCTGGTTTGCGCCATCGTCCTGCCGCGGGAGTTCCAGCCCCTGCTTGGCTATGCCTGGGCGCCTTCGCTGGTCGCGATCTCGACGATGGCCTGGCTGGTCGCGCTGGTCGATCTCGGCCTGATGCCGGGCGTCGATCCCGATGCGGCGCTTGCGGAGCAAGAAGGGGCTGCTAAACGGGCTCGATGAGCCCGAACCCGCCCGCCCTCCTCGACTTCGATCCCGCCGACCCGATCGCCCTCACCCAGGCTTTGGTCCGCTGCCCCTCGGTGACACCAACCGAGGGCGGCGCGCTTTCTCTGCTCGCTGCCGTGCTGAGCGCCGAGGGTTTCAGGGTGGAGCGGCCCGTTTTCTCCGAGCCCGGCATGCCGGATATCGAGAACCTCTATGCCCGCATCGGTAGCGAGGGGCCGGTCCTCGTCATCGCCGGCCATACCGATGTCGTGCCGCCGGGCGACCTTGCTGCCTGGACGCGCGATCCGTTCGCTGCCGAGATCGTCGATGGTGTGCTCTACGGCCGCGGCGCCTGCGACATGAAGGGCGGGCTCGCGGCGATGGTTGCTGCCGCGATCCGCTATCGCCGCGAGAACCCGGATGCGCCAGGCTCGATCGCCTTCCTCGTCACCGGCGACGAGGAGGGCCCGGCCGTCAACGGCACGATCAAACTGCTGGCCTGGGCCGATGCGCGCGGCGAGCGCTTCGACCATTGCCTCCTCGGCGAGCCGACCAATCCCGCTGCGATGAGCGACATGATCAAGATCGGCCGGCGCGGCTCGCTGACCGGCAAGCTCACCGTCCAGGGCGTGCAGGGCCATGTCGGCTATCCGCATCTGGCCCAGAATCCGATCCGCGGCATGGTCAGGCTGCTGGCGGCACTGGACGCGACACCGCTCGACGCCGGCACCGAGCATTTCGACCCGAGCAATCTCGAGGTGACGACGCTCGATGTCGGCAATCCGGCGACGAACGTCATCCCGGCGCAGGCCCGGGCCGTTTTCAACATCCGCTTCAACGACCTCTGGACGCCGGAGACGCTCGCTGCCGAGATCGAGCGGCGGCTGCGCGAGGCGGCCGGCAACACCGTACGCTACGAGGTCACCTTTGAGCCAACCAATGCCGTCGCCTTCCTGACCCAGCCCGGACCCTTCGTCGCCATGGTCGCGGATGCAGTCGAAGCTGAAACCGGCAAGCGCCCTGCCCTGTCGACGACCGGCGGCACCTCCGACGCCCGCTTCATCAAGAACTATTGCCCGGTGGTCGAATACGGCGTTGTCGGCCAGACCATGCACCAGATCGACGAGCGGGTCGCCATCGCCGATCTCGTGACGCTGGAGCGGATCACGCATCGTTTACTGACGGATTATTTTGCCGCAGCGCAGCACGCTTGACGGAACCGACCCTGATCCCCACAGTTTAGACGAAAGTCTAATATCGTGACGTCCGGAGGGTTGGGCCATGAGGCTTGCTGCCGACGATGTGACGCGATCGCTCGCCGCCTCCTGGCGCCTGCTGCGGGCCGACGCGAAAGCCCTGCCTGATCTTGACCTCAGCCGCGACGGCTTCTGGCGCTCCTATCTCGCGCTGGTGCTCGTCGTGCCCTCGATGATCCCGGCACTGGCCGCCGAGCGCACGCTCGCCGGCCTCTCGAACAGCGGCGGGCTGTTCGACGCTCCCGGCCTGATCGCGGCGATCGTCACCGCCGAGATCCTGGCGATCCTCGCCGTGCCGGCGCTGCTGGTCGGACTCGTGCCGAACCTCACCCACAATCCGCGCTTCACCGGCTTCATCATCGCCTGGAACTGGGCCGGCATCCTCTCGGCGGCGCTGATGGCAGTGCCCGCAACGGTCTTCGCGCTCGGCTGGTCGAACCCCGGCATCGCCGGCTTCCAGAGCCTCGCCTTCGCAGCGATCGTGCTGCGACTGCGCTATTGCGTCGCGAGGGCTGCTTTCGGGCCTGAGAGCGGCGTTGCAGGCGCGATCGCCTGCGCCAGCCTGGTCGCCGACTATGCGGTCCTGAAGACCTTCGGGCTGGCCGGATTCTGATTCGCAACCGTCATTCCGGGGCATGGCGAAGCGATGAGCCCGGAATCCATGAACACGACGGCGCCGAACCGTTGCGGCGACAGAAGCATCCTTGCCTCGAACAGCGTGGTCATGGGTTCCGGGCTCGCCGCTACGCGGCGCCCCGGAATGACCGCGTGGTTTTCAGTAATCCACGCCAGCGAGATAGAGCCCGCTGGACGGCGCCAGCGCTGCGCATTGCGAGCGGTCGCGCGCCGCCAGCACCTTGCCGACCTTGTTCTCCGGCCAGCGCCCCATGCCGACCATCTTCAGGCAGCCGACCATGGAGCGGACCTGATGGTGCAGGAAAGAACGGGCATGGACATAGGCGACGATCTCGGCCCCCTCGCGCCGGCAGTCGAAGCGGTCGAGCGTCCGCATCGGGCTGTTCGCCTGGCATTCGGCGGCACGGAAGGTGGTGAAGTCGTGATGGCCGATCAGCGCCTTGGCGGCACGGTCCATCGCCTCGTGGTCAAGCCTGACCGGGACATGCCAGACGCGGTTGGCGTCGAGCGCCGGCTGCGCCCGCCGGTCGAGGATGCGGTAAATATAATAGCGGCGCGTCGCCGAGATGCGGGCGTCGAAGGTATCCGGCACGGCCTCGGCGCTCAGCACCGCTACCGGCAGGCGCTTCAGCCTGGCATTGCTGGCGTCGCGCACGACATCGGTGCGCCAGTCCTTGTCGAGATCGACATGGGCGACCTGATGAGTGGCATGGACGCCGGCATCGGTGCGCCCGGCGCAGTGCAGGCGCACGGCATGACCGCAGAAGGCCTCGATC
This sequence comes from Allobosea sp. Tri-44, assembly GCF_004123845.1. Lineage (GTDB taxonomy): Bacteria > Pseudomonadota > Alphaproteobacteria > Rhizobiales > Beijerinckiaceae > Allobosea. The sequence continues at coordinate 160,494 of NZ_NBDP01000007.1, forward strand.
GCCTCCTCGACACTCTGCTGGACCGATGGCCCGTTGAGCTGGCGCTGCCAGCCTGAGAAGGGCGTGCCGTCATATTCGATGACGAGCTTGTAACGCGGCATTGGCTAAAGCTTCGCGCCCGCAGACAGCCGCGCACCGCGCAGGAACTCCTGGGCGCTCATCGGCCCCTTGCCGGCGCGCTGGACCTGGATCAGCTTCACCGCCCCGACGGCGCAGGCGATCGTGCCCTCGTCGTCGAGCAGCGTGCCGGGCTCGGCCGCGCCGCCGGCGCGTGCGGTGCGCAGCAGCTTCAACCGCTCTGGCCCCTTGCCGAGATCGACCTCGACGAAGGCGCCCGGGAAGGGCGAGAGGCCGCGCACGACATCGTGGACCTGCTGGGCCGGTCGGTTCCAGCTCAGCTTGGCCTCGTCATTGCCGATCTTGCTGGCATAGGTGACGCCCTCTTCGGGCTGCGGCGTGAAGCGCAGGCCGCCACGACCGAGGGCCGGCAGCGCCCGGACCATCAGGTCTGCGCCGAGGCCGGCGAGACGGTCGTGCATGTCGCCAGCCGTGGCGTTGCCATCGATCGCCAGTGTCTCGACCATGGCGACAGGGCCGGTATCGAGCCCCTCCTCCATCTTCATCACGCAGACGCCGGTCTCGGCATCGCCGGCCATGATCGCGCGCTGGATCGGCGCGGCGCCGCGCCAGCGAGGCAGCAGCGAGGCGTGGAGATTGAGGCAGCCGAGCTCCGGTACCTCCAGGATCGCCTTGGGCAGGATCAGGCCGTAGGCGACGACGACAGCGACATCGGCCTGGTGCGAGGCCATGATCTCGGCGGCCTCGGCGGTCTTCAGCGTCTTCGGCGAGAACACCGGAATGCCGAAGCGCTCGGCCGTGACCTGGACTGGCGAGGGCCGCAGCTCCATGCCGCGCCCAGCCGGCGCCGGGGCGCGGGTGTAGACCGAGACGACCTCATGGCCCTGGCCGATGATCTCGGTCAGGGTGGGCACGGAGAAATCCGGCGTGCCCATGAAGATGACGCGCAAACTCATAGGCCAACTTTATCCCAAACCTGCCCGTCATTCCGGGCGTAGCGAAGCGAAGACCCGGAATCCATCGAAGGGCCCCGGCGTTCTACGATGGATTCCGGAGCGGCGCCGCTGACGCGGCTTGTCCGGAATGACGGCGTGTTTCGCCGGCCTATCCTAAGCCGCGCTGTCCCGTTTCGCCGCCTTGGCGAAGCGCTTGGTGACGCGCTCCCGCTTCAGCCGCGACAGATAATCGATGAAGAGCACGCCGTTGAGATGGTCGATCTCGTGCTGCAGGCAGGTGGCGAGCAGGCCGTCGGCCTCGATCTCCTGCGCCTTGCCGTCGAGATCGCGATAGCTGACCTTGACCCGCGCCGGCCGCTCGACCTCCTCGTAATATTCGGGGATCGAGAGGCAGCCTTCTTCATAGGCGCTGAACTCGTCCGAGTTCCAGGTCACCTCCGGATTGACGAGGACCATCGGCTCGCGCTGCTGCTCCTCACCCTCCTCCGCCTTCTTCGAGACGTCGAGGGTGACGAGGCGGACCGGCTCGCCGATCTGGATCGCGGCGAGGCCAATGCCAGGCGCGTCGTACATCGTCTCCAGCATGTCTTCCGCCAGCTTGCGGATCTCGGGCGTGATGTCGCCGATCGGCGCCGAGACCTTGCGCAGCATCGAATCGGGCAGAATGACGAGGGGGCGGATAGCCATAGGGCGCTCTGGAACGATTGTCGGAAGTTGCGGCGACATAAGCTCTTGTGGGGAAGCGGTCAAACTGTTCCGCTTATGTTCTAGAATTGCCAGACGAATCGTGTAGGCTTCAGGGATGAACCAGATCGCCTTCGTCCTGCTCGAGCGCCCGGTGAGCTGGGCCGAGGCCGCCTTCGGCTTTGCCGGGCTGACCCTTGCCCTGCTCCTGCTGGCGCTGCTCTCGTCCTGGCGCGGCTCGCGCCGGCGCGAGATGGAAGCGGCGATGGCGGCCGAGCGCGCCCGCGAGATGGACGACAAGGTCGCCGAGATGAACCGGCTGCAAGCCGAGCTCACCGGCCGCATGCAGACCATGGCCGAGATCCTCTCGACCCGGCAGGGCGACCTTGCCCGCGTCATGGCCGACCGGATGGACGGGTTGCGCCAGCAGGTCGGTGCCGGCCTTGAGCAAAATGTCCGCCAGACCAGCGAGAGCCTCGGCAAATTGCAGGAGCGGCTCGCCGTCATCGACAGCGCCCAGAAGAACCTGACCGAGCTCACCGGCGAGGTGGTGACGCTGAAGGACGTGCTTTCCAACAAGCAGGCGCGCGGCGCCTATGGCCAGGGCCGGATGGAGGCGATCATCCGCGACGGTCTCCCAGCGGCATTCTTCGCGTTCCAGCCGACGCTTTCGAGCGGCAAGCGGCCGGACTGCCTCGTCACCCTGCCCGGCGACGGGCGCGGCCTCGTCATCGACGCCAAATTCCCGCTGGAGAGCTTCACCATGCTGCGCGAGGCGCGCGGCGACGAGGCGAAGAAGCAGGCCTCGGCGCGGGTGCGCGGCGATGTCGGCCAGCACGTCAAGGACATCGCCGAGCGCTATTTCCTGCCGGGCGAGACGCAGGACATGGCGCTGCTCTTCGTGCCCTCGGAATCGATCTATGCCGACCTGCACGAGTATTTCGACGACGTGATCCAGAAGGCGCACCGGGCGCGGGTGATGATCGTCTCACCCTCGCTGCTGGCGCTGGCGATCCAGCTGATGCAGTCGCTGGTGCGCGATGCGCGCATGCGCGAGGAGGCGCAGGTGATCCAGTCGGAGGTCGGCAAATTGCTCGACGACGTCCGCCGGCTCGGCGACCGCGTCGACAAGCTCGACAACCATTTCCGCCAGGCGCAGGACGACGTCAGCCAGATCAAGACCTCGGCCGGCAAGGTCACCGGCCGGGCCGAAAGGATCGGCGCGCTCGAATTCGACGATGCTCGCCCCAACGAGCCGGCCCTGCCCTTCGCCAAAGAGGTGAAGCTGAAGGCGGCGGAATAGGCGAAAGGCGGCGGAACCGCGACGCAAACCCTCTCCTGGAAGGAGAGGGCAGGGTGAGGTGTAGGCCGTTGGACCAGTGACGCGAGCGCTGACCGCGCGGTTGGGTTGAGGCTCACGATTTCTCTCCCGAACACCTCACCCCTGCCCCTCTCCTTCCAGGAGAGGGGTTCCCCGCACTTCCCACGCCCAAGCGTCGTCCCCGCCCGCAGGCTCATCCCGCGGGCGTTGTGCATATGAGGGGCAGCGGAGCGCCGCGAGGCGCGATTTGGTATCCGCTTCCGTTGAGCCAGGAAGCGGCGCGGATGGATTGAGCCACCACCCGCACGCCCCGTGGCGCTCCGCCTTCGGCGATTTTAAAGCCCCGGGCCGCGCTTCTGTCGCGCCGGTGTGAACCGGCGCGGTCTAGCGAGCTCCTCGCGCAGGGGCCGTAGTACCCCCAGGTCGGTTCCCGAAGCCTCCCGGGAGCGAGGCGCAACCCTCGCCCGCAGGCGCCGCACCCACCCCGCCAAACGACATGCCTCCGGTCGGCCGCCCCTCGGGGATGGGATGTGGCGGATTATATGGAAGGTCGAGAGGGCGGGGATAAAGTCGCGACTGATCCCCGCGCGTCTGTTGAGTGGCCGATTCCGACCATTGCGGACTCGATAGAGGCCGCCTACCGTGAGTAGTATTATCTTTAGGAGACATACCGGTGCGCTCGATCAGGTTCGCTGCTGCACTGGCTTTGAGTTTGCTCCCTAATCATCTAGCGGCTTGCGAAATTGCAATCAGAGATGCCAAGGCCGCGATTTCAGCGATCGGCTTAGTATTCGAACCTTACAAGGAGAGGTGCCTCTACGAAAACGAAGGCCTCCAATGCCTCGTCAAAGAGCGGTCTCTGGCAACCCATTCGTTTGCGATGCCCGGATATGTGCCTGGATATTTGGCCGTGCTCAGCGCGTCTGCCAGCGAAAAAACAGACAAGGACGTTCTTGCCGGGATTTTCATCAGCCATCTGGTCGATCGTTCCCCGAACAAGGACATCAGGCCGCGCTTGGTTCGGGCATTCGAATTAGGGGAGGAGATTAAAATTTCAGGCGGAGACTGCTCACTTCAGGCCCGCACAAAAGACGGCATGGTGGAAGTTTTCATGGCGGGACCGATGGTCCGCTAGCCACCGATCCCCGATAGTTTCCGACTGGCCACCCGCGGCGCTTAAACGCTGGTCAGCGCCGCCGACAACTCCGGCTTCACGTTGAGCGTCTGGAAGACGACGCAATAGCGCTCGGTCAGCTTGAGCAGCGTGTCGAGCTTCTCCTGCGGCGCATCGGTCTCGACGTCGAAGGAGAGGCGGATCGCCTTGAAGCCGACGGCGGCATCCTTGGCGACGCCGAGCGTGCCGCGGAAATCGAGATCGCCCTCGGCACGGACGGTGCCCTTCTTCAGCTCGATCTCGAGCGCGGTCGCGACGGCCTTCAAGGTGACGCCGGCGCAGGCGACGAGGGCTTCCAGCAGCATGTCGCCGGAGCAGAGCTCGGCGCCGGAGCCTCCCGTCGCCGGGTGCAGGCCGGCGAGCGCGATCGCCCGGCCGGCCTCGACCTTGCAGGCGATGTGCTGGTCGTCGAGCTCGCCCCTGGCCTTCAGCGTGATCACCGCCGCATCGGGCGCCTCGCGGTACTTGTCCTTGAGCGGAGCCTGCAAAGCGCGCAGCGCGGTGACGTCCATGATCGTGATCCTCGGGTAGAAGAGAAGCTGGTGGCGGCCTGTCTAGCCGCTTCAGGCCGCAGCCTCTACATCCGGCACGACATGCCGGCTTTCCTTTTCGAGCGCCCGGCGCAACTCGCGGCGCAAAGCGACGAAGCCGACGGAGCGCTCATCGCGCGGGCGGCTCAGCAGATTATCGAGACTGAAGGCTATCGGCCCGGCCTCGTGCGGCAGGACGAGGATGCGGTCGGCCAGCCGCACGGCCTCCTCGACGGAGCCGGCCGCTATGACGACAGCGGGGCGCCCCTGCGTACAGAGCTCCGGCAGGAAGGCCGCCAGCCGCTCGCGCGCCTCGGCGTCGAGTGCCGCGAAGGGCTCGTCGATTAGCAGCAGCCGCGGCCTGACCAGCAGGAGGCGGGCGATCGCAAGCCGCAGCAGTTCCTCGGGCGAGAGCACTCCTGGCCGCTGCGCCGCCTGCACGGCGAGGCCGACGCGGACCAGCACATTGGCGATCAGGCCCTCGCGCTCGAACGGCGTCGCCTTCGGCAAAGCGAAGGCGAGGTTCTCTGTGAGGTTTAGCCAGGGGAAGAAGCGCGGCTTGGCGCAAAGCAGGCCGATCTCGGCCGTCGGAACCGACCCATCATCGGATACCAGATCTGCAAACCCACGCAGCGCCGCCGAGCGAACCTCGGCGGAGGCGCCGAGCAACGCGACAACCTCGCCAGCTGCCGGGCGGCAGAACGTTGTCGGGAGAACGGGAGAGGCTGTGAAGAGCGGCCGACATCAATAGCTCCTTCCAAAACAAGGCGGAGGGAGCGCCGACGGCATCAGGCCGTCCCGTCGTCCCGCGCTTTAGCTGCATTTGTTTCGCGCCCGCAAGCTGAGGCTCAAATCGGCGCGTGTCCTCTCATACGGTCCAGACGTCCGTTTTGTCAAACGGCCTACCACCACATCCCGGCGCTCTCGGCCGTCTTGTGCTGACGCGGCTCGCTGTCGGTGAGCGAGCGGTCGAGCGTGCGCAATGCCTCGCGCTTGATCGCCTCGAAGGCCGGCGAGAGCCGGTCGCGCGGGCGCGTCAGCGGATTGTCGAGTTCGTCGAAGATGCGGCCGGGCCGCGGCTGCATCACCACGATACGGTCGGCCAGCGTCACCGCCTCCTCGACATCATGGGTGACCATCACCACGGTCGGCCGGCTCTCCTCCCAGAGCGCGAGGAGATGGCCGTGCAGGCTTGCCCGCGTCGTCGCGTCGAGCGCCGAGAAGGGCTCGTCCATCAGCAGCAGCTTCGGCCGGGTGACCAAAGCGCGGGCGATGGCGACGCGCTGCTGCTGGCCGCCGGAGAGCTCGCGCGGCCAGCGCGCCTCATAGCCGGCGAGGCCGACGCGGGCGAGCGCACCGGTGACGAGGCGAGAACGCTCCGCCGCAGGCAGAAAGCTGAGGCCGAAGCCGGCGTTGTCGGCGACCGAGAGCCAGGGCAGCAGGCGCGGCTCCTGGAAGATGACGCCGACATCGGCGCGCGGCTCGGTGATGGCGGCGCCGCCCAGCAGGATGGCCCCCTCGCTCGGCCGGTCGAGCCCGGCGACGAGGCGCAAGAGCGTGGTCTTGCCACAGCCGGAACCGCCCACCAGCGCCAGGATCTCGCCGCCGGCAACGGAGATGTCGATGCCGGCGAGCGCGCGGGTGCCGTCGGCATAGGTCTTGGAAAGGTGGTCGAAGATGAGCATGACGCCCTCAGAGCCTGTCCCTGGCGGTGTCCTGCCAGGCAAGGAAGGGACGGGTGATGGCGAGCAGCAATCCGTCAGCGAGCTTGCCGAGCACGGCGAAGGCGATGATCGCGGCGATGATGGTGTCGGGCCGGCCGAGCTGCTGGCCGTCGACCAGGAGATAGCCGAGCCCCTCGCTGGCGCCCATGATCTCGGCGGCGACGACGAACATGAAGCCGAGCCCGAGCCCGCCGCGCAGCGCTGTGAACCAGTCGGGCAGGATCGCCGGCAGCAGGACGCGCCGGACCATGGCGAGGCGGCCCAGGCGAAAGACCCGGCCGACCTCGACGATCTTGCGATCGATCGAGAGGATCGCGGCGGCGACGCCGAGATAGACAGGGAAGAAGACGCCGACCGCGATCAGCGCCACCTTCGAGGCCTCGAAGATGCCGAACCAGAGGATGAAGAGCGGCACCCAGGCGATCGAGGGGATGGCGCGCAGGGCCTGCAAGGTCGGGTCGAGCAGGCCGCGCGCCAGCGGCAGCGCGCCGGTCAGGGCGCCGAGCGCGGTGCCGACGGCGGCGCCGATGCCGAAGCCAGCGGCGACGCGCCAGAGCGTCGCCAGTGCATGAGTCCAGAGCTCGCCGCTGACGGCGAGCTGCCAGAGCGTTTTGCCGACCACGCTGGGCGGCGGCATCAGCCGGCCATTGGCGAGGCCGGCCCGGACGAGGATTTCCCAGATGATCGCGAGAACGACCGGCAGCAGGAAGCCGGCGAGCCGCAAGCCGATGCGGGAAGCCGGCCGCGTAGGCGGCACGGCCGGCTTCCCGTCGATGGCGTCTGCGATCTCGATCGAACTCATCGCGACGGGATCATGCCCGCTCAGTTGGTCGCGGCAAAGCGCTTGTCGATCAGCGCGTCGACCGTCGCCTTGACGTCGGCGTTTGCCGGCAGGACGCCAGCCTGCTGCAAGGCCAGGCCTGCGGCGAGGATCGTCCGCGCCTGATCCGGACCGATCGTGCTGTGGGTCAGCTCGGTCCGGGTCAGCTGGCGCTCGATCACCGCGTCGGAGAGCTTGGTCGCCTCGACCAGCGCCTTCCTGACCTCGGCCGGATTGGCGAGCGCGATGGCGCGCGCCTCCTCATAGGCTTTCAGCACCTTGCGGACGAGGTCCGGGTTCTTCTCGGCAAACTCCTCGCGGACATTGAGGACGCCCCAGGTGTTGTCGGCGGCCTTGCGGTGGAAGAGCTTGGCACCGGCCTCGACCTCGGCGGCGGCCATCATCGGGTCGAGCCCGGCCCAGGCCTCGACATCGCCGCGCTCGAGCGCGAGCCGGCCGTCGGCGTGCTGCAGCAGCACGAGCTTGACGTCCTTCTCGGTCAGGCCGGCCTCGGCCAGCGAGCGGACCAGGAAGATGTGCGGATCGGTGCCGCGGGTGACGGCGACGCGCTTGCCCTTGAGATCGGCAACCTTGGTGATCTCGGTCTTGGCACCGGTGACCAATGCGGTCCACTCGGGCCTGGAATAGACATAGATCGACTTGATCGGGTTGCCGTTGATCCTGGCGATCAGCGCGGCGGCGCCGGCGGTCGAGCCGAAATCGAGCGAGCCGGCATTGAGGAATTCGAGCGCCTTGTTCGAACCTGCGGAGAGCACCCAGCGCACCTTGATGCCATCGGCCTCGAGCGCCTTTTCGAGGATACCGCGGTCCTTCAGCACCAGGCTGACGGGATTGTAGGTCGCGTAATCGACGCGGATTTCCTTGGGCGCCTGCGCCATGGCGCTGCCGAAAGCGAGCGAGGCTGCGGCGAGACCGGCGAGCACGGCGCGGCGGGTCGAAGACGAGATGATCGGCATGGCGTTCCCTTCGAAGACTTCACGCGAAGGGATTCGAAGGCAACCAGCCCCCAGCGCCCCCGCTTTAGCTGCACTTGTTTCGCGCCCGCAAGCTGCTGGCTCAAATCGGCGCGTGTCCGATTGATAGGTTCGATCGTTCTCTTTGTCAAACAAAACGCCAGCCAATGTGAGATCGGTATTTTCACATCCATACCATGTTGAATTAGCGCTCCGCGCCTCGCCGCAATCGTGCTAGGAGTCGCTGGCCGCCGCTTCCGCCGAAAGCCCCGAAGAGCCTCGTTCAGTGCCGCCCTCTCACGACAAGCCAGCGCCCCGCCTCGCCGAGTTCATCGACAATCCCGTGGCCGCGGTCGGCAGGTTGGCGCGGCCCTTCGACAAGGGGGATCGCGACGGCCTGCGAAGCGCCCTGGTCAGCGCCCTGCGCGACAACCTCGAAGAAGGGCGCCAGTCGGCACGGGAGATCCTGGCCCGCACCCGCAACGGCCTCACCTGCGCCAAGCGGCTCTCCGGCGCGATGGACAGCGTCGTCGAGAGCCTGCACGCGGCGGCGACGCGGCATTTCTATCCGGTCGACAACCCCTCTGCCGGCGAGCGCATCGCCGTGGTGGCGGTCGGCGGCTATGGCCGCGGCACGCTGGCACCGGGTTCGGATGTCGACCTGCTCTTCCTCTTCCCCGACAAGCAGACCGCCTGGGGCGAGAGCGTGGTCGAGGCCATGCTCTACCCGCTCTGGGACCTGAAGCTGAAGGTCGGCCATTCCGTGCGCTCGGTCGACGATTGCATCCGCGAGGGTCGGGCCGACATGACGATCCGCACCGCGCTGCTGGAGGCGCGGCTGATCTGCGGCGATGCGGCGCTGTTCGCCGACCTCGTCCGGCGCTACGGCGCCGAGATCGCCGAGGGCACCGCCCCCGCCTTCACCGAGGCCAAGCTCGCCGAACGCGAGACCCGCGTCGCCCGCGCCGGCTCGTCGCGTTATCTGGTCGAGCCCAATGTCAAGGACGGCAAGGGCGGCCTGCGCGACCTCAACACGCTGTTCTGGATCGCCAAATACTCCTACCGGGTCGACGATTCCGCCGAGCTGGTCGAGGCCGGGCTGTTCGACGCCCGCGAGTTCGCGATGTTCCAGCGCTCGGAGGAGTTCCTCTGGCGGGTACGCTGCTGGATGCATTTCATCACCGGCCGGGCCGAGGAGCGGCTCTCCTTCGACCTGCAGCGCCAGGTTGCGGCCGCGATCGGCTATGCCGGCCGCAGCGGCCAGGCTCCGGTCGAACGCTTCATGAAGGCCTACTTCCTCGTCGCAAAGGATGTCGGCGACCTCACCGCCATCGTCTGCGCCGCGCTGGAAGCGCGCCAGCAGAAGCCGCGCGCCAGCCTGACCAGCCTGATCGGCACCTTCACCAAGCGCCGGCGCGTGCGCGCGCTCGGCCATCCCGATTTCACCCTGCAGGGCCAACGCCTCGCCGTGATCGACGACGACGCCTTCAAGCGCGATCCGGTCAACCTGCTGCGGCTCTACGAGATCGCCAGCCGCGACGACCTCGCCATCCATCCCGACACCAGCCGGCTGGTGACGCAGTCGCTCCGGCTGGTCACGCCGCAGTTGCGACAGGACCGCGAGGCCAACCGCATCTTCCTGGAGGTCCTGACCGCGCGCCGCTCGCCGGAAGCGGTGCTGCGGCGGATGAACGAATCCGGCCTGCTCGGCCGCTTCGTCCCGGATTTCGGCCGCGTCGTCGCGATGATGCAGTTCAACATGTATCATCACTACACGGTCGACGAGCACCTGCTCCGCTCGATCGGCATCCTCGCCGAGGTCGACGCTGGTGCACTCGAAGCCGAGCATCCCCTTGCGAACTCGATCTTCGCGACGATCACCAACCGGCGCGCGCTCTATGTCGCGCTCTTCCTGCACGATATCGCCAAGGGCCGGCCGGAGGACCATTCAGTCGAGGGTGCCCGCATTGCCCGCAAGCTCTGCCCGCGGCTCGGCCTCACCGAGGCGCAGACCGAGACGGTTGTCTGGCTGATCGAGAACCACCTGGTGATGTCGACGATCGCCCAGAGCCGCGATCTCGGCGACCCCAAGACGATCGAGAGCTTCGCGGGAATCGTACAGACGCTGGAGCGGCTGAAGCTGCTGCTGGTTTTGACCGTCGCCGATATCAAGGCGGTCGGCCCTGGCGTCTGGAACGGCTGGAAGGGGCAATTGCTGCGCACGCTCTACTACGAGACCGAGATCGTGCTCGCCGGGGGCCATTCCGGCATCGAGCGCAAGGCCAGGGTCGAGCGCAAGCAGGAGGCGTTGGAAGCGCGCCTGTCCGACTGGACGGCGGAGGAGCGGGCCGCCTATCTCGCCCGGCATTACCCGGCCTATTGGCTCAAGGTCGAACCCGAGCGGCAGGAGCAGCACGCCCGCTTCCTGCGCGAGGCGGAAATCGCCGGCCGCACCACCTCGACAAAGGTCGAGACCGACCAGTTCCGCGGCGTGACCGAGCTCACCGTGCTGGCGCCGGACCATCCGCGCCTGCTCGCCATCGTCACCGGCGCCTGCGCGGCGGCCGGCGGCAACATCGTCGATGCGCAGATCTTCACCACCACGGACGGCTTGGTGCTCGACACGATCTTCGTCTCGCGCGCCTTCGAGCGCGACGACGACGAATTGCGCCGCGCCGAGCGGATTGCGGCGGCGATCGAGCGCGCGCTCAAGGGCGAGATCAAGATCGCCGACCTCGTCGCCCAGCGCCGCGCGCCGCCACCGCGTGGCGGGACCTTCCAGGTCGCGCCCGAGGTGATCATCGATAATGTCCTGTCGTCGCGCTACACAGTACTGGAGGTCTCGGGCCTCGACCGGCCCGGCCTGCTCTACGATCTCACCACCGCGATCGGGAAGCTCAACCTCAACATCGCCTCGGCCCATATCGCGACCTTCGGCGAGAAAGCGGTCGACGTCTTCTACGTCACCGACCTGACCGGGGCGAAGATCACCTCGACCGGCCGGCAGTTGCTGATCCGCCAGGCGCTGCTCGCCGTGTTCAGCCAGGAGCTCGACAAACCAGCCGCAGGCAAGGCCAAGGCCATGGCCCGCGCTTGATTTCGCCCCGCCGAAGCCCGATATCGGCGACGAAGCCGGTGTGCCTCGAGGTTACGCCGCAATGATCCATGACGATCAACGATTGGGATGATGGAATGACGCAGAACCCTGCGAAGGACGATCCGAAGCCGGAAACCGAGAGCCAGGAAACGGCACAGGCCGAGGCGGTCGAGACGCAGACGCCCGATCCGCTCGCCACGGCCGAGGCCGAGCGCGACGACTTCAAGGACAAGCTGCTGCGCACCCTCGCCGAGATGGAGAACCTGCGCCGGCGCACCGAGCGCGAGATCGCCGACGCCAAAGCCTATGCGGTGACCAGCTTCGCCCGCGACCTGCTCGGCTCGGCCGATAATCTGCGCCGCGCGCTCGAAAGCTTGCCGGAGGCGGCCCGCGCCACCGCCGATACTGCGCTGAACGCCTTGGTCGAAGGCGTCGAACTGACCGAGCGCGAGCTCCTGAAGACGCTCGAGCGCCACGGCGTGCGCAAGATCGATCCGCAGGGCGAGAAGTTCGATCCGAACCTGCACCAGGCCATGTTCGAGGCGCCCGATGCCGGCATCGCCAAGGGCCTCGTCTCGAAGGTGGTGCAGACCGGCTACAAGATCGGCGAGCGGGTGCTGCGTCCGGCGCTGGTCGGCGTCTCGGCCGGCGCGCCCAAGCCCGCCGCCAACGGTTCGGACAGCCCGGCCGCCGATGCCGGCGACAAGCCTGTGAACTGACAGGTGCTCGAAGCTGCGGGCGTCGTCGTCTTCGCCCTGACCGGGGCGCTCGTCGCCGCCCGCAAGCGGATGGACCCGTTCGGCTTCATCCTGCTCGCCACCGTCACCGGCGTTGGCGGCGGCACCTTGCGCGACCTCCTGCTCGACCGGCGCGTCTTCTGGATCGAGGCGCCATCCGACGTGATGCTGTGCACGGCCGTCGCCCTTGCGGCCTGGGCGATCGCCTATGCCAAGCCCGGCATGCTCGACGGCTGGGGCGCCAAGCGCCTGTTGATCTGGGCCGACGCGGCCGGGCTCGCGCTCTTTGCCGTGGTCGGCGCGCAGAAGGGGCTCGCATCAGGCGTTCCGATCGCCTCGGCTATCGCCTTCGGCGCCATGACCGCGACCTTCGGCGGCATCATTCGCGATATCCTCGCCGGCGACCGGCCGATGGTGCTGTGGAGCCGCGATTTTTACGTCACCGCCGCGGCAGCCGGCGCCGGCGCGACAGTCGGCCTCGCACAAATGGGGCTGGACGCAAGGCTCGTCATGCTGGGCGGGCTCGCCGCAGGCTTTGGCCTGCGCGCCGGCTCGCTCCTGTTCGGCTGGTCGTTTCCAAAGCTGCCGGGCGACGATACCCCAAAGCAGTCAAGCTGACGGCCTAGATCATCGCGCGTCCGAACGGACGCGGTTACTATGATCTATCATATTGTCATCGCATCGGATTCTTCCGAAAAGTGGATTCCACTTTTCGGTCCGATGCTATGGTCACTCGCCGCAGCGTCAGGTTGATCCGTCCCGCCTGCGGCAGCAGGCTCGACGATCCCGCAAGGATGCGGTCGATGCCGTGAAAAGCGAGCCGCGCCTCGCCGCCGAAGGCGAGCGCATCGCCCGAAGCCAGCTTCAGCGAGACCGTCTTGCCGCCGCGGCTGGTGCCGCCAATGCGGAAGACAGCGGTGTCGCCGAGCGAGAGCGACAGCACCGGCGCGTCGAAATCCTGCTCGTCGCGGTCCTGATGCAGGCCCATCTTCGCGGTCGGCTCGTAGAAATTGACGAGGCAGGCCTCGGGCGGGTGCGGATAGCCTGCGAGTTCCTGCCAGGCGCGCAGCAGCCGGGCCGGGATCGGCGGCCAGGGTTGCGCAGTTTCAGGATGAAGCGGCTGGTAGCGGTAGCCGCGCTCGTCCGAGACCCAGCCGAGCGGCCCGCAATTGGTCATTTTGACCGAGAACGGTTTTCCGGTCTTCGGCATGCGCGGCACATAAAACGGCGCCTGCCGCGCCGCCTCGCGCAGTTCCGCGACGAGGGCCGCCTGCTCGGCCGGATCGAGATAGCCCGGCCAATGCGTCACGCCCGGCGCGACGGCGAGCGCAGCCATTGCGGCGCTCAGAGCTTGTCGAGGCCGAGCACGTCGGCCATCGAATAGAGGCCGGGCTTGCGGCCGCGGCCCCAGAGCGCCGCCTTGACCGCGCCTTGCGCGAACAGGCTGCGATCCTCGGCGACATGGGCGAGTTCGAGCCGCTCGCCGGCGCCGGCGAAGATCACCTTATGATCGCCGACGACGGTACCGCCGCGCAAAGCGGCAAAGCCGATCGTGCCGGGCTGGCGGGCGCCGACCTGGCCATCGCGCACCGCGACGCGAGTCTCGGCGAGATCAACGCTACGACCTTCGGCGGCCGCCTCACCGAGCAGCACGGCGGTGCCCGAGGGCGCATCGACCTTCATGCGGTGGTGCATCTCGACGATCTCGATGTCCCAATCGGTGCCGAGCGTCGCCGCGACCTTGCGCACCAGCGCCGCCAGCAAGTTGACGCCGAGACTCATATTGCCGGAGCGGATGATCGCGGCATGGCGCGCCGCCGCCTCGAGCTTGGCCAGATGCTGCGGCTCCATGCCGGTGGTGCCGGCGACATGGACGATGCGGGCCTGGGCGGCGAGGCCGGCAAAGGCCACCGTCGCGTCGGGGGTGGTGAAATCGAGCACGCCCTCGGCCTCGACGAAGGCGGCGAGCGCGTCGTCGCTGACCGTGACGCCACTGGCGGGCAGGCCGGCGAGCACCGCGGCGTCCTGGCCAAGTGCCGGCGAGCCCGGCCGCTCGATCGCGGCGGAAAGCACGCAACCTTGCGTGTCATGGATCGCTTTGACCAGCGTGCGGCCCATCCGGCCGGCGGCGCCGACGACGACGAGACGCATGTCGCTCATGATGAAACGCTCCAGCCAGTATCCAGACCGGCGCAGGCCGGGCAGCGCATGCCTATAAGCTGCTTCTCTGCGGGCCGAAACGAAAAACGGCCGGGCAAAGCCCGGCCGTACAGATTTCGGGTGTGGTCGCCGGCCTATTCGACCGGCTGGATCCCCGTGACTTTCCACTCGCCGCCGCGCGAGCGCACGAAGGTCCAGTGCTCGATCACCTCGCGCGGGATGGTGGCATGGCCCTCGACGACCTTGCCGCCATTGCGCTCGACCATCGCGGTGAGCAGGCTGAAGCGCATCGCGACGGTGGCGTAGTCGTAGCCATCCTCGCGCCAGGATTCGGCGAGGTCGCCCTGCAGCAGCTTGACCTCGGCGGCGCGCTCGATCAGGCCCTTGCGAGCGTTCTCGGCGAACTCCTCCTCCAGCGCACCGGAAATCTCCGGCGTCGCGATCTGACGCAGGCGGGCGACATTCTCATCGGAGATGGACGTCTGCACCTCGGTGAGCAGGCGCTCGAAGTTGCCGTAATCGGCACCGACCAGCTCGAACTCGACCGGCTTGGCCGCTGCTGCCGCGGCAGCGCCGCCACCGAGACCGCCGGCCATGGCCGGAGCAGCCTGCGGCTGGTAGGCCTGACGGTCGAGCGGCGCGCCGGCGCCGGCGAGCTGCGGCTCGCTGCGACGACGGAACAGGCGCAGGGCCAGCCAGATCAGACCGCCGATCAGCGCGGCCTGGAAGAGCAGGCCAAGCAGGCCGGCAAGGCCGCCGAAGCCGGCGCCCGAGAGCAGGCCGAACAGGCCGGCCCCGAGCAGACCACCGGCGACGCCCATCATCAGGCTGCGCGCCATGGACGGGCGGGCGGCCTGCGCGGCAGCGCCTGCCGCACCAGCAGCCGGAGCGGCGGCCGTCGGGCCGGGCGCCTGCGTCGGGCTACGCTGGAACGAGGAGCCGGGCGCGGTCGGCGTTGGCGCGACCTGCGACTGGGTGCGCGAACCGCGGCCGCCGACGCTGCGGCCGCCCGGGGCGGCCTCGGCGATGATCGGCACCAGCAGAAGTGCGCCGGCGATGAGAGCGACGGCACGGCCACGACGGGCGAGCGAAATCAGAGACATGGTTCCTCCCGGAGCCTGGATGGCTCACTGGACCCAGAATATGGTCGGGTCGTACGACTTTCGCAAGGTGAGCCTGCGCGATCGGCGCTGCTGAGCCGACTATCCCACCATTGGGGGTTCGATGCTGCCATGCTATGGTTTCCGTCACGTTAGCCTTTAGGCAAACGACGGGAGCGAGCCATGATCCGATCCCCTCGGAGGCTACCCTGCTCAGGCGCAGTCGCGCTGTCCTTCTGGGCGCTCTTTGCGACAATCGCGCTACTGTTCCAAACCCCTGCCCTTGCGCAAGAGCAGCGCGCGGCAGCCCTCGACAGACCGCGCCTGGCGCAGGCTCCTGAGCCCTATTGCTTCTGCTGGAGTGACGGCAAGAAGATCGCGGAAGGCAGCATGGCCTGCATCCGTACCACCATGGGCCGACGCCTCGCCACCTGCGGCCGCGTGATCAATATGATGTCCTGGGAAGTGACCCAGAATCCCTGCCCGGAGAGTTGAGCGGGCACCTTGCTGGATTCAAAGGAAAAGCGCCGCAGGGCCTCTCCCGCGACGCTTCCCAATTGGCTTGTGGTCTTTGGACTTGAGACTGACTTCCCCGTCAGAACGCTCCGATCACGATCGCCAGAACCAGCGCAAATGCCGCACCCATGGCCAACCGGTCGAGACTTAGCGCGAGGTTCATGTGAACCCTCCTTTGTCATTGACCTGACATGGAAGCTAGCAGAAACGGCGGCCGCTGCAAGTGCCTGCGACGCCGCAGCGAGCGTCGCAGCAGAGAAACGTTCTTAATCAGCGGTTAAAGCATTGAACTGCTTTGTGGATAGTTCCGCATAAGACCTTCTCAGCAGAGGTTTTTAGTATTCCAAAGAGCAGTATAGATCCCTACCGTCACAATCGAGCCTGAGTTGTTGCAGCGCAATATTGTCCCAGGCGGGACCAGCGCCCAGCTTTCGCCGAGATTTCGTCATCCCGGCATCAGGATCTGGCGCTCGAGCGCACGCGCCACGGCAATGACCCGCGCATCGTCACCGAA
The DNA here is from genome assembly GCF_004123845.1 of Allobosea sp. Tri-44. GTDB lineage: Bacteria > Pseudomonadota > Alphaproteobacteria > Rhizobiales > Beijerinckiaceae > Allobosea. The sequence continues at coordinate 176,879 of NZ_NBDP01000007.1, forward strand.
GCGTCCGACGAGCTGGAACGAGACCGGCAGACCACGCGGGCCACGCATCAGCGGCACGGTCAGGCAGGGTGTGCCGAGCAGCGTCCAGAGCCGGTTGAACTTGGAATCGCCGGTCGAAGCGAGGGTCTCCGGCGCTTCGCCCGGCGCGGCATAGGTCAGGACGAGATCAGCTTCGCCGAACCAGCGCTCGGCTGCCTGGCGCCCGCGCCGGGACGCGGCGCGCGCCGCGTCGTAGTCCTGCGGTGTGGTGGTGCGAACCTCGTCGAGATAGGCGCGCAGCTTCGGCGGCAGTTCGTCACGATGATTGGCGTATTCCCAGGCGAGCGCCTGCGTCGCTTCCCAATTCTGCAACGGACCATGGGCGTGGAAGGTCTCGGCGAGTTCGGCCGGCGTCGCCAGCTCGAGGACCTGCGCGCCGCCTTGCCGGGCAAGTTCGGAGATGCGCTGCAGCGCGCCCTCGCAAGCCGGCTCCGGCTTGTCGGCGAACTCCTGCCGGCAAAGGCCGAGCTTCAATCCATCCAGCGCCGCCTCGGGAGCGTCAAGATCGGCGCGGCCGGTCAGCGCCGCCAAAGCGAAGCCGAGATCGCCGGCGCTGGCTGCCATCAGGCCGAGCGTATCGAGCGACCAGGAAAAGGGCTTCACCCCGACAGTAGGCAGAAGTCCGTAGGACGGTTTGATCGCGGCGACGCCGCAATAGGCGGCGGGGCGGATCACTGAGCCGCCGGTCTGCGTGCCGATGGCGAGCGGGACGAGGCTGGCGGCGACAGCGGCCGCCGAACCGGCCGAGGATCCGCCCGGGCTGGCAGAGCGGTCATGCGGGTTTCGCGTCGGGGCCGGGTCGAGAAAGGCGAAGGCGGTAGTCTGGGTCTTGCCGGCGACGGTCGCGCCGGTCGCCTTCAGCGCCATCACGATCGGGGCATCGGCCTTGGGCTGATGGCCGTCATAGATCGACGAGCCCATGCCGGTCGGCAGATCGGCGGTGTCGATGATGTCCTTGACCCCGACTGCGATGCCGGCCAGCGGCCCCTCGCCTGGCGAAAGCGTCTCGGGCCGAGCCGCAAAAGCTCTGAGATCGCCATCCCGCTCCTCGATTCGCCGCTCGCTATCGGCAAGGGCAGCCTGAGCCGACATCTCGCCATTGGCGACGCGGCGAGCGATATCGCGAACCGAAAGCATGAACCTGTCCCTGGAATCCGCAGCCGAACGGCCGATGCGACCATGCTGGCACAAGCCCGGCGCTCGAAGGAAGCCGTGAGAGCGCCCTTGCAGACGGGGCATGCACCCCGCGCGGCGCGGCGCTCAATAGGTCGCGCGACCACCCGAAAGATCGAAAATCCCGCCGGTCGAGAAGGAGCAGTCGTCAGAGGACAGCCAGAGCACCATGCGCGCCACCTCCGGCACCTCGACGAAACGCCCCATCGGGATGCGCGACATGATGTCGGCGCGCCGCTCCGCCGAAATCTCCCTGGCCATGGCGGTCTCGGCAGCGGCCGGCGTCACCGCGGTGACGATGATGCCCTCCTTCGCGGTCTCCTTGGCGACGCTCTTGGTCAGTGCGATCAGCCCTGCCTTCGAGGCGGAATAGGCCGCAGCCTGCGCCATGCCTTCCTTGCCCTGGATCGAGGCGATGTTGACGACATGGCCGCGCAAGGGATGTCCGTCCGGCGAGCGTCGCGGTTCCTGGCGCAGCATCCGGCCGACGACGGCGCGGGTGACCAGATAGGCCCCGAACAGGTTGACCTGCAGCACGCGCTGGAAGTTCTCCGGTGTCGTCTCCCAGATCGGCTTCACTTCGCCGAGCACGCCGGCGTTGTTGATCAGGATGTCGATGCGGCCATGGGCGGCAACCGCAGCATCGGCCGCCGCCTCGACCGCGTTGACATCGCGAATATCGAGCTGGCGCTGGCTGGCTCGGCGCCCCAGTTCGGGCGCGACTTGCGCCAGCGCGACGGCATCCTGATCCCAGAGCTCGACACTTGCGCCGGCTTCGATCAGCGCATTGGTGATGCCGCGGCCGAGCCCGCCAGCACCGCCGGTGACAATCGCATGCCGGCCGGAGAGATCATGACGCGCACTCATCAGCCGGCTGTCCAGGAGGTCTTGGTCCGGGTGACCTGGTGACGGTAGAGGCCAAGAGAGAACGGGCCCTGGCCGCCGAGGACTTCGAATTCCTCGGCGGCAAGCTGATCGCGCGCCAGCGCGACGAATTCGGCCTCGTCGCCCCAGCCCTCGACCAACAGCACCCAGCGCGGCACGGCGTTGGCGATGCCGCGCACCTTCTGCTCGGCCGTGGCGACGCCGCTCGCCTCGGCATCCGCCGCCAGCACGTGAACGCCGGCGACGCCGCGGGTGGCGAGCAGGTCCGGCACCAGCCCGCGCAGCAGCGCCGCCTTATGGGCTGAGGCGATGTTATCAGGCACATCGTAGCGCAAGGTCGCGATCAGCCCGCCCTGGGCCGGCCCGGTGGTGTGGGAGACACGGCAGATCGCACGCGCCACCGAGCGGAAGTGCTTCACCGCCGACATCGTCCAGGGCGTCGGCGCGTTGACCCTGGCCGTATAGTCCTGCCCCTTCAGCACTTCGAGGCTCTGCGCCTCATAGAGGTTGAAGAATTCGAGGTCGGCGTCGATCGCGACATAGCGGCGCCCGCGCAGGAAGCCGGGAATGCCGACCCGTTCCGGCATGTGCTCCTCGCCATGCCAGGCATAGAACTCCGCCCTGCCCTCCGGCGCGATGTCATGCCAGATCGCGATCGCTCCCTCACCTGCCAGGCTCATCGTTCCTCCATGGGCTCACCCTGCGAGGCGCGTTGACTTGGCCTCACCCCGTCTCTATACGAAAATGAAATCCAAATTGGAAATGATTTCCAATCTTAATCAAAACGAGGGCGGGGACGAGTGACGATCGCAGCGGTCGAGCGCGCATTCAAACTGCTGGAGGCGCTCGCGGGCGAAGCCGATGGCGCCGACCTGACCGTGCTTGCCGAGCGACTCGACCTGCCGGTCAGCGCGACCCACCGGCTGCTCGCGACACTCGCTGAGCGCGGTTTCGTCACCCAGGATGCGCAGTCGGGCGCCTATGGATTGACGCTGAAACTGTCCCAGCTCGCCTTCCGCAATCTCGACCTGCGCGGCCTGCCCGATGCCGGCCAGATCGTCCTCGACGAGCTCGCCCGCACGACCCGCGAATATTGCCGCCTCGCCGTGGTGGAAGGCGAAAACCTGACCTGGATCGCGCGCGCCCAGGGCGCTACCGCCGGTCTGCGTTACGAGCCGCCCATGGGGATGGGCATCGTCCTGCACGCCACCGCGACCGGCAAGGCCTGGCTCGCCTCGCTGCCGGAGGCGGAGGCACTGCGCATCGTCTGCGCGCGCGGTTTCGACGCGGAGGGCCGCGCCGGTCCGAACGCGCTCGGGGACGTCGACGCCTTGCGCAAGCATCTCGCCGAGACCCGCAGCCGCGGTTTCGCCCTCGCCGTCGAGGAGGGCGAGATCGGCACCGTCGCGATGGCGACGACTTTCCGCGCCGGGCCCGATACGGGAGCGCCGATTGCAGGCACGCTCAGTGTCGCCGGCCCATTGCCGCGCATGCAGGAGGCGCGTCGCAGCGAGGTCGCGGCGGCGCTCGCCACCGCAGCCCGGAACATGGCTGAGATCTGGCCGCTGAGGCGGCGACAGATCGGACCACTGCCGGCCGTTTCGACAGGGGCATCCGGACAAACGATGCCGACAGAGACATCAACATGAGCAGCGACAGCGCAACCAGTGCGACCACAGGGACGACGCCGCAGGCCTCCGGCAACGCCGCCGCCTGGGTCTCGGCCATCGCCTGGCCCCTGGCGAGCTTCGCCGTGCTGCTCGTCGCCTGGCAGCTCCTGGTACCGATGGCCGGCATCCCCGAATACATCCTGCCCGTGCCGAGCGCCTTCTTCGAGCGGCTCTGGATCGACCGGGCGCTGATCTTCCAGCACACACTGGTGACGGCGAACGAGATCGTGCTCGGCTTCCTGATGGCGGCGGTGATCTCGATCCCGCTCGGCTACGTCATCGTCTCGGTCAGGCTGCTGGAGAAGGCGATCTACCCGGTCATCGTCTTCTTCCAGCTCGTGCCGAAGATCGCGATCGCGCCGCTCTTCGTCGTCTGGTTCGGCTTCGGCCTGTTCCCGAAGGTGCTGCTGACCTTCCTGCTCTGCTTCTTCCCGACGCTGGTCGCGAGCATGACGGGCTTTCGGGCGCTGGATGAGCGCGTGCTTTACCTGACGCGCTCGATGGGCGCTTCGGCCTGGCAGACCTTCCGCTATGTCCGGGTGCCGGCGGCCCTCACTTATATCTTCTCGGGGCTGAAGGTCTCGGCCGTGTTTGCGGCGACCGGCGCCATCGTCGGCGAGTTCGTCGGCGCCAATGCCGGCCTCGGCTACCTGCTTTTGCGCGGCACGAGCTTCCTCGACATGCCGTTGATCTTCGCCTGCCTGGTGGCGCTCTCCGTCGTCGGCATCCTGTTCAGCTATCTCGTCGATGGGCTCGAGGTGCTTCTGATGCCCTGGCAGCGCAAGGGCTGAAACTTACGAAATCGACCATCAATCCGGGCAAACCGGAACCACAGGGAGAACGACCATGCTGAGAAGGACATTGCTCACCGCCGCCGCCATGCTGGCGCTCGGCACGAGCGGCGCGCTCGCCCAGGCCGGCGGCAAGCCGATGAAGATCACGCTGAACTTCCTCGCGGCCGCCCCCAATGCCGGCTTCATGATGGCCAAGCAGATGGGCCTTTACGAGAAGGCCGGCATCAACCTGACGATCGAAGAGGGCAAGGGCTCGGGTACGACCGCGCAGATGGTCGCGACCGGCCAGGCCGATGTCGGCTTCGCCGACGCACCGGCCGCGATGCAGCTACGCACCAAGGGCGCGCCGGTGAAGATCATAGCGCCAGTGCTGCAGACCAATGGCTTTGCCATCATCTCGCTGGAAGAGAGCGGCATCGCCTCGCCCAAGGACCTCGTCGGCAAGAAGCTCGCGGTCCAGCCCGGCACGGCGCAGACCATTCTGCTCGACGCCATCCTCGCCTCCAACCAGATCGACAAGAGCAAGGTCGATATCATCAACATCGATCCCGGCGCCTTCGTCGGCGCGCTGCTGGAGAAGAAGGTCGACGCCATCCTCGGCGGCGCCGACTTCCATTCGGTGCAGATCCGCGAGCGCGGCTTCAAGGTCCGCGACCTCTTCTACCGCGATGTCGGCGTGCCGACGGTCGGCCTGTCGATCATCGCCCGCGACGACCGGATCAAGGCCGATGCCGAGCTCTACAAGAAGTTCGTCGAGGCGAGCCTGCAGGGCTGGGACGCCGCCCGCAAGAACCCTGACGCCGCCGCCGACGCCGTCGTGGCGCAATTTCCCTCGGTGAAGAAGGCGCAGGTGCTGGCGCAGTTCGACGTGGTCAACAAGCTGCTCTGCGCGCCCGGCGCCCCCTCGCTCGGCAAGGTGCCGGAGAAGAACTGGAGCGTGAGCTTCGACCTGCTGACGCAGTATCTCGGCCTGCCCAAGGACAAGTCGATCACCGACTACTACACGACCGAGCTGCTGCCGGCCTCGGCGCCGGCCTGTCCGTAATCGACGAGGGCAAGGCATGACTGCAGCAGCCGTCTCTCCCGCCGCCTCGATCCAGGGGCGCGGAATCGTCAAGAGCTTCGGCGGCTTCACGGCCGTCGACGGGCTGACGCTCGACATCAGGAGCGGCGAGTTCGTCAGCCTGATCGGCCCGTCCGGCTGCGGCAAGAGCACGTTCATGCTGATGGCGGCCGGGCTGATCCCGACCAGCGGCGGGGAATTGCTGGTCAACGGCAAGCCTCTGAGCGAGCCGCTCACCGATATCGGCATCGTCTTCCAGGACCATCTGCTGCTCGAATTCCGGACGGCGCTGGAGAACGTCATGCTGCAGGCCGAGATCCGTGGCCTGCCGCTGGCGCCGGCGAAGGAGCGGGCGCTCGAACTCTTCGCCAAGCTCGGCATCAGCCATGCCGCCGACCGCTATCCGAAACAGCTCTCCGGCGGCATGCGCCAGCGCGTCTCGATCGCCCGCGCGCTGATCCACAACCCGTCGGTGCTGATGATGGACGAGCCCTTCGGGGCGCTCGATGCGATCACCCGCACGCAGATCCGGCACGACCTCGAAGTGCTCTGGCTGGAGACGGCCAAGACCGTCGTCTTCATCACCCATTCGATCGAGGAGGCGATCGGCCTCTCCGACCGGGTGCTGGTGATGTCGCCGACGCCGGGCCGGGTCGTCGACGAGATCAAGATCGAGTTACCCCGGCCCCGCCCCGCCCATCTCGGCGACTATCCGAGCTTCAACGCCTATGCCGACCGCATCCACGACGCGTTCAGGCGGTTTGGCGTGATCAAGTACTAAACGCGTTATTCTCGGGCGAAGCGCAGCGCAGACCCGAGAATCTCGTGACGAGAAGGCGCCAACCGGAGCCTCCTCCGGCCTGAGATGCTCGGGACAAGCCCGAGCATGACGAGGTGTTACGGCCGCTTCGGGATTTCCAACCCACGCTGCACGGCCGGACGCGCCAGCCCGCGCTCCAGCCATTTCGGCACCAGCTTGAGCTTGTCGTAGTCGACCAACTCGCCGGCGGCGTAGTTCCCGATGAGATTGCGGACCCAACCGAGCGTCGCGATGTCGGCGATGGTGTATTCGTCACCCATCAGCCAGTCGCGGCCGGAAAGCCTGGTTTCGAGCACGCCGAGCAGGCGCTTGCTCTCATTGACGTAGCGGTCGCGCGGGCGTTTGTCCTCGTATTCGCGGCCGGCGAACTTATGGAAGAAGCCGAGCTGGCCGAACATCGGGCCGATGGCCGCCATCTGGAAGAAGACCCATTGCAGGGTCTCGTAGCGGCGGGCCGGATCGGTGGGCAGGAACTTGCCGGCCTTGTCGGCGAGGTAGACCAGAATCGCGCCTGACTCGAACAGAGCGAAGGGCTTGCCGCCCGGGCCATCGGGATCGAGGATTGACGGGATCTTGCCGTTCGGGTTGAGCGAGAGGAATTCCGGCGTCCAGCTCTCGTTCTTGCCGATGTCGATCATATGCGGCTCGTAGGCGATGCCGGTTTCCTCCAGCATGATCGAAACCTTCACGCCATTTGGCGTCGGCAGCGAATAGAGCTGCAGCCGGTCGGGATGCTGCGCCGGCCAGCGCAACGTGATCGGAAAACCGGAGAGATCGGACATCGGGGAAATTCCTCGGATGGCGGGCTTGGGGCCAGCGTTGCCGGCTCGCCCGATAGGCGGGACGCCAGTGGCGCGGGAGCCATGACGTTGCGGCGTAACTTGGGGCGGCGATGGAGGCGGCGCAACCGCGCGGAGCTTGCGGAAATGCCGACCGGCTCGGGCAGGAATCACATGTCGATGCTATGCTCGGCACCCTTATCGCCTTTCGCAGCTGCAAGGACTTCGCGATGACGCTTGCCCCGCTGCTAGCCGCGCCGGCCGTCATCCAGCTGCACGCCCTGGCGGCCCTGACCTCGCTGGCGGCCGGCCTGACGGTTCTCGTCCTGCGCAAAGGCACGGCGCGCCATCGCCTTATCGGCTGGGTCTTCGTCGCGGCAATGGCGGTAACGGCTGCGAGCTCGGCCTTCATCACCAGCGACGGGCACTACAGCGCGATCCACCTGCTCAGCGTGCTGACGATCGTGAACCTGCCCTATGCCATCATCATGCGCCGGCGCGGCAACATAGTCGCCCATCGCTCCGCCATGCTCTGGCTCTTCGCCGGCCTCGTCGTGGCCGGTGCCTTCACGCTCGTGCCGGGCCGCCTGATGAACAAGCTCGCCTTCGGCGAAGCCACCGCCGCGATACGTTAACGCGCTCGACAGCGCAGTAACGGCCGCTTAACGCCATCGGCAAAGTTAATCCGCCCGTGGCTTCCAGGACGCAGCCGGTCAACAAACCGTTCACCCAACGCCTCGCATTTGATCTGTCATGCGTCGCGTTCATCTCACCCTCATCGCGCTCGGCGTCATCGGCGTCGGCCTTGCCGGCTGCGGCAAGTTTCAGAAGCCGCAGCGCGCCGCCTGGCGAGACCAGGCCGAAGCCCAGTGCCTGGCCTCGCGCCAGGTGCAGCTCTCGGCCTATGTCAGCCTGCGCGAGAAGCCGATCGACGGGCCGGGCACCTGCGGCATGGAGAAGCCGCTGCGCGTCGCCGCCTTCGCCAATGGCAGCGTGGCGCTGACCAGCAATGCGACGCTCGCCTGCCCCGTGGTCGCGACCACCGACAAATGGTTCACCGAGGTGGTGCAGCCAGCGGCGATGAACGTGCTGGGTGCGCAGGTGATCGAGATCCGTGCCGGCTCCTATTCCTGCCGTGCCATGAACAACGGCACCGGCACCAGCCGGACCTCAGAGCACGCCTTTGGCAACGCCGTCGACGTCTTCTCCTTCCGGCTGAATGACAATCGCGTCGTCACCGTCAAGGATGGCTGGCGTGGCTCCCCAGAGGAGCAGGCCTTCCTGCGCGAGATCTTCGTCGGCGCCTGCGAACATTTCTCGACGGTGCTCGGCCCCGGTGCCGACGCCTTCCACTACGACCATTTCCACATCGACCTGGCGCGCCATTCCAAGGGCCGGCACATCTGCAAGCCGGTGATCAAGTACGAGCCCAACTACAACCTGCCGCCGCCGGACCCGGCGCGGCCGGACCGCATGGCGCTGCAACAGCAGCAGCAGGATACACGTCAGACGCTGCCCCCGCCGATGGTGGCTGGTGGCTCGGGCGGGCTGCTGCGCCAGCCGAGCGGCGGCCTGCGCCCGCCAGGCGCCGTCGATGGCGGCTACTCCGTCGCCCATCGATCCGGCCAGGGCGGGCTCGACGGCCAGCGGCGCTACATCGAGGAAGGTCCGCAGCAGGCGAGCCCGCGCTACCAGCCGCAACAGGCGCCGAGCGAGATGCGCGGCCCGTTGCAGCTGCCGGGCTCGGTGCCGCCGACCGAGGAGCTGATCGTCGGCGACGACGAAGGCAATGGCATCATCGATGAGGCGGGCGAGAACGAGCCGCCGATCAACCCACGCAACGATCCCTTCGCCTATCGGCCGCAAGGCCAACAGACGGGATCGCTCCGGCGGTAAAGGCGGCGCGATCCCAAGCGGAACGCCGCCATCATCGCTCAGGCGAACAGCCTTCAGGCCTTCGTTACCTCCTGAGCAGCTTCATCGATCAGCCCTGCCACCTCCCCCGCCCGCGAGGCCAGGGAAGCGTGGCTGGCATCAAGCGCGAGGATGCGCCGCGGCTTCATCCGTTCGGCCATGCGATGCTGGTTGTCGGGATGGATCATCCGGTCATCGGTGGAGAGCTGGTACCAGCTTGGTTTCTTCTTCCAGGCCGGGGCTGTGATCGTATCGCCGAAGGTGCTCGCCAGCGGCGCCTTCTGCGCGACCGCCATTGCGAGGGCTTCATCGGCGCTCAGATCCTGGCAGAAGCTCTCATGGAACTTGTCGTAGTTGATCCAGAGATAGCCATCGCTGTCGGGAGCGAGATTGGCGATCGCCGCCGGCGGGGTCGCCTGGCTGATGCCGCCGGGGCTCTCGCCGGCATCCGGCGCGAAGGCGGCGATATAGACGAGGCCGACGACGTTCGGCAGGTCACCGGCTTCGGTGATGACGGCGCCGCCATAGGAGTGGCCGACCAGCAGGACCGGGCCCGCCTGCTGCTTCACCATCTTGCGCGTGCGCTCGGCATCGTCGGCGAGCGAGGTCAGCGGCATCTCGACCGCCCGCAGCTCGGCATGGCCCTTGCGCGCCAGCTCGACGATGACCTTGCTCCAATGAGCGGCACCGCCCCAGAAACCGTGAACCAGAACGATGGTCGGCTTGGCACTCATCATGCCCTCCTCTGATCGGCAGCATAGCCGCGCGGGCAGAACGCCCCGCGCCCAGCCAAGCTGGAGCGCCACTATGACAGAGGAAAGGTGGGCCGGACTATCCTGCTAGCGCGACACCAGCACCTGCCGGCACTCGGCCGGCAAAGCGTCGAGCGACATCGGCGGCTTGGGCTTCGGCTTGGGGCCGGGTTTCGGCTTGGGCGGGTTGAAGATCGCCTGATGCTGGCGCTCGATCCAGCCGGAGAGTTCCTCGCCGCAGCCGTCACCGAAATTGGGCGGCTCCTGGCCGTCGCAGCCCTCGACGCCGGGCGGACAGCTCAGCCTGATGTGGAAATGATAGTTGTGGCCCCAGATCGGCCGAACCTTGTTCAGCCACGTCCGGTCCGAGCCGGCCTCGCGGCAGAGTGCGACCTTGAGCGCCGGATTGACGAAGATGCGCTCGACCCTGGGCTCGCTGGCGGCAGCCTTGATCAGGCGGGTATGGGCCGGCGTCCAGTTTTTCGGATCGACGTCGCGCCAGTCGGAGCGGGCCATGTTGGTCGCGGCCATGTTCTCGCGATCATCGCTGTCGAGCCGCTTCCGTGGCATCGGCGTCAGCCAGACATCGGCGTCGAGCCCAATCTGGTGCGAGGCATGGCCGGTCAGCATCGGCCCGCCGCGCACCTGCGAGATGTCGCCGACGAGCAAGCCGGACCAGCCGGTGATCTTAGGCACCTCGCGGGCGAAGCGCTCGAGGAAGGAAATCAGCTCGGGATGGCCCCAGTTGCGATTGCGGGCGAGCCGCATCACCTGCCAGTTCTCGCCGTCGACCGGCAGCGCCGTCGCCCCCGCCAGACAGCCGCGGGCATAGGAACCGATGGCGCGCGCCCGCAGCGCGGCCGGCGTGGTCTTCTGGCCGAACAGGGCGCGGGCTGCGTCAGGGTAGGCCGCGATATTGGCGGCACGGGTCTTGGCTTCCGCCTCGGCGGTGGATTGCGCGTGAGCCGGTCCGGCCGAGATCAGCATCGGCAGAAGAATCAGGCAGGCGAAGCGGGATAAGAGCTGCATGGCGCAGACTCGCAGGCCACTCGCGGTCAGGTCAAGCACAGCCTGATCAACGAACTGGACAGGCAGAAATTCAGCCGGCAACCTCCGCCGCGCCAGAAAGCAGACAGCAAGCCCGGCGCTGGCAAGCGGAGGAGACATTTGACCATGAGCCGTTTCACACTCGATCGCCGCGCGCTGCTCGGCGGGCTAGGCGCCACGCTTGCCCTGCCCGCAGCCGGTCACGCGCAGGGCGCCTGGCCACAGGGACGCACGCCGAAGCTGGTCGTGCCGTTCACGCCCGGCGGGGCGACCGATATCCTCGGCCGGCTGGTCGCCGACAAGGTCGGACAGGCGCTCGGCGCGACTTTCGTGGTCGAGAACCGTCCCGGTGCCGGCGGCAATATCGGCGTCGAGGCGGTGGCGCGGGCCGAGCCGAACGGCGACACGCTATTGATCGTCTCGGTCGGCCTCGTCGCCAATCCAGCGCTCTACGCCAAGGTCAATTACGATCCACTGACCGATTTTGTGCCGATCACCATGGTGGCGCTGGTGCCCAATCTGCTCGTGATCAGCCCCGCCCTGAAGGTCAAGGACACGGCCGAGCTGATCACCTATGGCAAGGCCAATCCGGGCAAGCTGACCTATGCCTCATCCGGCGTCGGCACCTCGATCCACCTCGCCGGCGAACTCTTCCAGAAGCTGACCGGGATCAAGATGGTGCATGTGCCCTATCGCGGCTCGGCCCAGGCGATGCAGGACCTGATCGGCGGGCGCGTCGACCTGATGTTCGACAACATCACCGCCGCACTGCCCCAGGTTCGTGCCGGCACGGTGCGCGGCTTCGGCGTCACCACGGCGCAGCGCGCGCCGACCGCCTCCGAATTCGCGCCGATCAACGATCTCGTGCCGGGCTTCGACGTCTCCTCATGGTTCGCCCTGTTCGCGCCGGCGAAGACGCCGCAGGCGATCATCGACCGGCTGCAGGCCGAGACCAAGGCCGCGATCGCCGACCCGGTCGTGCGCGGCAAGATGGACCAACTCGCGGCCCAGCCGGTCGGCAACACGCCGACGGAGCTTGCCGCCTTCGTCCGCGTCGAGCAGACGAAATGGGTGGGGCTGATCCGCGAGGTTGGCATCAAGGCGGAGTGACCGGGAACTTACCGTTCGCGCCCGACGTTCTTTGGACGCTCGCCCGTCGATAGCGACGAGGCGGCGGACGGAAGAAGGGGCGCGAGCCATGTCCACACTCCTCATCATCATCCTGCTTATCGTCCTGCTTGGCGGCGGCGGATATTACGGACATCGCAGCTATGGCGGCGCCGGACTCGGCGGCGTGATCGGCCTCGTGCTGACGATCGTGATCGTGCTCTGGCTGCTCGGAGCGCTCGGCGGCCCGGTCGTCCGGGTCTGAGCGCTTACCGTCATTGCGAGCGTCAGCGAAGCAATCCAGAGGGACATAGAACTCTGCCGCCCCTGGATTGCTTCGTCGCTACGCTCCTCGCAATGACGGCAACACCTGGGCCCTGCGCTCAGGACGCCAGTTTCCAGACCAGCATGGCGGCGGCGAGATCCTCGAGCGCGGTGCCGACCGATTTGAACAGGGTGACGTCGTCGCGCTCGGCGGCGGCATCGTACTCGCCGCGGCAGAGACCGGCCAGTGTTCCGGAGACCTGTTCCGCCGTGTAGGCGCCGGCCTTGATCGCGACGGCGACATCCCCGCCTTCATGCAACGCAGCCTGCGTATCGACGAAGACATGGGCGCGCTGCAGCGCCTCGTCATCGGCCTCGCGCATCGACAGGTTGAAAGCGCCGACCAGGTCGAGATGGGCGGTGCGCTTCAGCCAGCGGCCGTGGATCAACGGTTCGCGTGACAGCGTCGCGCAGGAGATGAGATCGGCCTGCCGCGCCTCGGCTTCCAGGTTCTCGGCGACGCGCGCCTCGATGCCGTCGCGCGCCAGTTCAGCCACCACTTCGGCGGCTGCTTCCGGGCGACGCGCCCAGATCGCGATGTCCTCGAAGGTGCGTACGCTGCGATGCGCCTTGACCAGGAACGCCGAGAGGGCACCGGCGCCCACCATCAGCATGCGTCTGGTATCGGGCCGTTCCAGCATGCGCGAGGCGAGCGCGGATGCTGCCGCGGTCCGCCACAGCGTCAGCCGGGCGCCATCCAATGCGGCAAGCGGCGCACCGGTCGCGCCATCCATCAGCATATAGGTGCCCATCACGCTCGGCTGGCTCAGCGCGGCATTGCCTGGGAAGACCGTGACGACCTTGGTGCCAAGAAAGGCCGGGTTCGCCTCCGGCGCCGTCCAGGCCGGCATCAGCAGAAGCGTCGCCGCCGCATCCGGCCGCTCGATCTCGTGATGGTGGCGCACCGGCGTGACGATATCGCCACGGAAGGCCTCGGCGAGCGCATCGATCAAAGCGGGGAAGTTGAGCAGGCCGTCGATCTCGGCCGCAGAGAAGAACCGCATGGCAGCTGCTTCAGATGCGGCTGGTCAGCGCCGGCAGCGCCGAATCCGGCACCGCGGCGCGCAGCGACTGCGCCTCACCGCGCAGCTTCTCGGCCTCGCGGCGGTTGACCCTGGCAGCCTTGCGATGCTTGCCCTGCGCCAGCCAGGAGGCGAAGCCGCCGATCAGGATGCCGATGGCGATGGCAGCGAGGACCACGGCAAACAGCGGCAGATCGAAGGCGAGTGCCGGCGCATCGCGGCTGATCGGATCGAGCGAAACCCGGACGGGCGCGCGGTTCGCCACCGAGAACAGCACCACGAGAAGTGCGACCGGGACGAGCACCAGCGCCTTGAAGAAAGCCTTCATTCCGCTCCTCCAGCCGGCTCAGCCGGCCTTGCCGTTCAGCCGCATGCGCAGCTCCTTGCCAGTCTTGAAGACCGGCACGAACTTCTGATCGACCTTGACGGAGTCGCCGGTGCGCGGATTGCGACCGACACGGGCGGCACGCTCCTTGGTCGAAAAGGCGCCGAAGCCGCGCAGTTCGACACGATCGCCGCGCGCCAGCGCCTTGACGATCTCGTCGAGGATCGAGCCGACAATGTTCTCGATGTCGCGCTGATAGAGGTGAGCGTTGCGCTCGGCGATGCGCTGGACGAGTTCTGATTTTATCATGGGTCCAATATAACCGCTTGTAACATCGTCACTTTTCGACGGCAGGCTGCCAGAGCGCCAAGGGCGCGTCAAGCCGCAGTCCGACCGGGATTTCGGCCGCGCGCGCAAACAGCGCGGCAGCCGCCTCCAGGCCCGCCGCACGCGCCAGCGCCTCGCCGGCGCTCCACAGGCCGTAGGAGGAGGATTCGCTGCGGCGGCGCCAGTCACGCACCGGCAGCGACTTGCCGACGCCCTTCTCGCGTTCGAGCCAGGCAATCGCCTCCAACTCGCCACCGATCTCGTCGACGAGCTTGAGCGTAACCGCCTGGCGGCCCGAATGGACGCGCCCGTCGGCAACCTTGGCGACTTCGGCCTCGCCGAGCTTGCGGCGCTCGCCGACCAGCCGCTTGAACCAGTCGTAATTATCCGCGATGACGCGCGCGATCTCGGCGGCGGCTTCAGGCGAAGTCGGCTCGAGGCCGCTTGGAGCAGCCTTCAGAGGGCTCGAGCGGGTGATCTCGAACTTGACGCCGATCGTGTCGAGCAGCCTGGCGACATTGGGAATCTGGGCGATCACGCCGATCGAGCCGACGGGAGAGGTCTGGCGCGCGACGATGCGCTCGCTGCCGAGAGCGACGATATAGCCGCCGGACGCAGCCATCCCGTCGACCACCGCGACGACCGGCTTCTTTGCGGCAAGCCGGCGGATCGCCTCGTACAGCGCTTCCGAGCCGGTCACGGTGCCGCCCGGGCTGTCGATGCTGAGCAGCACCGCGCTGGCGCGGCTGTCCTCCAGCGACTTGATCAGATCGAGCGTGCGACGGTCGCCGGAGATGAAGCCGGAAATCGTGACGCGGGCGATGTGCGCCTGCGCGGTGCTGCCCGGCAGGCGCCCGCTCCAGACGAGCGCGCCGGCGACGGCCAGAACGACGACGCCGGCAAGCGCAAGCAACCGCCAGAGCGAGAGCTTACGCCGCAGGCTGCGGCGATCGGCGAGCAGATCGGCATCGGACGACATCACGGCGGCTCCGGTTAGAGTCGGATTCGACCCGGGCGCAACGACCCGATCGATCAATCCCTCTCTCATCTTCAGATAGAGACCGCTTTTTCCGATCACCTTGCGATGCAAGCTGATCGGAGCGGGCTCTAGAGGCCTGTGGTGTAGCTCCGCGGTGCCGGGGCGGCAAGGCGGCAGTTGTCGCGCCGACAGCCGTGGCGGCGCTGCACGATCGTTCAAGACAGGGCGACGACGAATGCCGAGCATACCGGCACCTTGATCGGAGCCCTGCCGAGATGCCTGAAAACACCTATCGCGCCATCAATTTCGCCGAGAAGCTCGGCCAGATTCACGAGCGATGGCAGCCGCGCGTTCTGGCGGAACTCAACGACTACCAGATCAAGATCGTCAGGATCGAAGGCGACTTCATCTGGCATGACCACCCCGAGACCGATGAAGCCTTCATCGTGCTCGAGGGCTCGTTGCGGATCGACTTCCGCGACGGTTCGGTCACGGTCGGTCCTGGTGAAATGTTCGTCGTGCCCAAGGGCAAGGAGCACAAGCCCTTCGCCGAAAAGGAGGTCCGCATGCTGCTGATCGAGCCGCGCGGCACACTTAACACCGGCCATGAGGGCGGCGCGCGAACGGCGCAGAACGATCGCTGGATCTGAGCGGTCTCAGGCCGCAGCCAGCGCCTGCTGCCGGTCGAGCGCCAGTAGGGCGAGCCCGCTCGCGACAGAACGGAAGGCGTCGCCGATATGAATGCGCTCCGGGCTGAAGCGACGGTCGAACAGGGCGCGCACCGCCGGGACATAGGAGGTGCCGCCAGTCATGAACACCGCTTCGATCCGATCGGCCTCGACCCCGGCGGCGGACAGCGCCTCATCGAGCGCGCCCTCGATCGCCGCGACATCCTCGGCAATCCAGCGCTCGAACAGGGTCCGCGTCACCGTGCGGTCGATCCGGACGCCCATCTGGTCGAAGGTGAGCTGCGCCTCCTCCTGCGCGGAAAGCGCGATCTTGGTCGCCGAGACGGCGCGATAGAGCTCGTAGCCGAGATCATATTCGATCACCGTCATCAGGTCCTCGAGCCTGCCAGGCTCAACCGCGTCGCGGATCAGCGCCCTGAGCTCGGTCATGGTCTCGCGGCTCTTCATCAGCGAAAGCCGGTGCCATTGCGCGAAGGCGGCGTGGTAATGCGCCGGGATCGGCAGGCGCTTGCCGAAGGAGAGATAGTCCGAGCCCTTGCCGAGCAGCGGCGAGACCGCATGCTCGATGATGCGGTAGTCGAAGCTGTCGCCGGCGATGCCGACACCGGCATGGGAGAGCGGAACCGCCTGGAGCCGGCCCGCGCCGCCAGGCTCGAAACGCATCACCGAGAAATCGCTGGTGCCGCCACCGAAATCGGCGACCAGCATGGTCTGCGGGGTCTTGAGCTCGCGGGCGTACCAGTAGGCGGCGCCGAGCGGCTCATAGGCGAAGTCCACCGTCGGCATGCCGGCCCTGCCATAGGCGGCCGAGAGACGCGAGAGCGCCAGCGCCTCGTCAGGCCGATCGCCAGCGAAGACAACCGGGCGGCCGGAGAGGACGGCGCGTTCGCCGAGATCGTCGAGGCCGGCGGAGAGGTCCTTCAGGAAAACCGCGATCAGATCCTCCAGCCGGAAGAGCTTGCCGAACAGGCGGGTCTCCTGGAAGGCGCGGCTCGACAGATAGGTCTTCAGCGATTGCAGGAAGCGATGCTCGGTCGTCATCCCGAGCGCCATGTCGAGCGCGTCCGGGCCGCTGACATGGGTAACGTGGGAATTGGGCGGCCTGCCTTCGCGCCAGAACATCAGGGCCGAGCGATAGGCGTCGACGGCACCCTGCTTCGTCGCGAAGCTGCGGGTCGTCACCGAACCATCAGGACGTGCGAGCGCGACCACGCTGTTGGTGGTGCCGAAATCGATCCCGATCGCCGCGTCGTCCATTGCCGTGCTCCATTTGCCGAAACAAAAGCCCGCGCGGATTTCTCCGCGCGGGCCGATGGATTGGTCAGGCCGCGAGACGCGGCCCGATGATCACTTCTTCTCGGTCGTCGCCTTCTTGAGGGCCGCGCCGAGGATGTCGCCGAGCGAGGCGCCGGAGTCGGCGGAGCCGTACTGGGCCATCGCCTCCTTCTCCTCGGCCATTTCCAGAGCCTTGATCGAGACCTGGATCTTGCGGGCCTTCTTGTCGAAGAGAATGACGCGGGCGTCGACCTTCTCGCCGGCCGCGAAGCGCTCGGGGCGCTGCTCGGCACGATCACGCGCGATTTCGGCGCGCTTGATGAAGGTCGTCATGTCCGTGCCGGCGATCTTGACGTCGAGACCACCGTCCTTGACGTCGACGATCTCGCAGGTCACGACCTGGCCCTTCTTGAACTCGCCGGCATCCACGAAGGGATCGCCGCCGAGCTGCTTCAGGCCGAGCGAGATGCGCTCCTTCTCGACGTCAACATCGAGGACGACCGCCTGCAGCATGTCGCCCTTCTTGTACTCCTCGATCACCTGCTCGCCCGGACGGTTCCAGTCCAGGTCCGACAGATGGATCATGCCGTCGATGTCGCCCTCGAGCCCGAGGAACAGACCGAACTCGGTCTTGTTCTTGACCTCGCCCTCGACCACGGCACCCGACGGATGCTGCTCGGCGAAGACCTCCCACGGATTGCGGAGGGTCTGCTTCAGGCCGAGCGAGATGCGGCGCTTGACCTGATCGACCTCGAGGATCGCGACGTCGACTTCCTGCGAGGTCGAGACGATCTTGCCGGGGTGGACGTTCTTCTTGGTCCAGGACATCTCGGAGACGTGGATGAGGCCTTCGATGCCCGGCTCCACTTCGACGAACGCGCCGTAGTCCGTGATGTTGGTGACGCGACCCTTCAGGCGGGTACCGACCGGGTAGCGGGCGGCAATGCCATCCCACGGATCGGCCAGCAGCTGCTTGATGCCCAGCGAGATGCGGTGCGTCTCCTGGTTGATCTTGATGATCTTGACCTTGACCGTCTGGCCGATGGTCACGACCTCGGACGGATGGTTGACGCGGCGCCAGGCCATGTCGGTCACGTGCAGCAGGCCGTCAATGCCGCCGAGATCAACGAACGCACCGTATTCGGTGATGTTCTTGACGACGCCGTCGATGACCTGGCCCTCTTCGAGCGAGGCGACCAGCTCGGAGCGCGCCTCGGCGCGGGTCTCTTCGAGCACGGTACGACGCGAGACGACGATGTTGCCGCGGCGACGATCCATCTTGAGGATCTCGAAGGGCTGCGGCTGGCCCATCAGCGGGCCGACGTCGCGGATCGGGCGGATGTCGACCTGCGAACGCGGCAGGAACGCGACGGCGCCGTCGAGATCGACGGTGTAGCCACCCTTTACCGTGTTGAAGATGTTGCCCATGACCTTCTCGCGGGCCTCGAACGCCTTCTCGAGCTTGACCCAGCTCTCTTCGCGGCGGGCCTTGTCGCGCGAGATGACGGCTTCGCCGAGCGCGTTCTCGATCCGGTCGAGATAGACCTCGACTTCGTCGCCGACCTTGAGCTCCTCATCCCGGCCCGGGCCGGTGAATTCCTTGAGCGCGACGCGACCTTCGGTCTTCAGACCGACGTCGATGATCGCCATGTCCTTCTCAATGGCAACGACCTTGCCCTTGATGACGGTACCTTCGAGGGCCTCGTTACGGGTGAACGATTCCTCGAGCAGGGCGGCGAAATCCTCGCGACCCGCGTGATAGCTTTCGACAGCTGACATAAATGCTCCTGAACGCCGGCCGCGTATCCCGCGGATGTCCGGCATGGCGCCGATTGGGTTGGTGTTGCACACCGGATCGATCCGCGCGGTGCTCCGCTCACGGAGCTTGCCGTCCCTCAGGACGGCGGCGCCTGGCCGCAGGGGCCGATCCGCATCCGACAGGCCGTTTTTCCAAACACGAAACGGGAGCAAGCCGATCGGCCGCCCCCGGCTGTGATCGATCACGGCCCTTCGGACGAGGCTGACCTAGCGATTTCTGCCGCCAGTTGCAAGTTGCGCAACCAGAATCCTGCCATCGCCTCGGGCAACAAAGGCGAGCGTACCGAACAACGCCTCGTCAAATGCCGGTCGCGCATGCGCGTAGCGACCTTGCGACCTGCCGGAAGGCTGCCGATCTTTCCCCGCGAAGCCCGGTCGCGAGCCGGCGCGATGCAAGGGAAGTCCCATATGTTCCCGCTCTCCATTCTCGACCTCGCCTTCATCGCCGAAGGCTCGACCGCAGCAAATGCCCTCCATAACAGCCGTGATCTCGCCCAGCATGCCGAAAGGCTCGGCTACACGCGCTTCTGGCTGGCCGAGCATCACAACATGACCGGCATCGCCAGCGCCGCGACCTCGGTCGCGATCGGCTATGTCGCCGAAGGCACCAGGACGATCCGCGTCGGCGCCGGCGGGATCATGCTGCCCAATCATTCGCCTTTGGTGATCGCCGAGCAGTTCGGCACGCTGGAGACGCTTTATCCCGGCCGGATCGATCTCGGGCTCGGCCGCGCGCCCGGCACCGACCAGCGCACCTGGCGGGCGCTGCGGCGCGAGGCCGACGCCTCCGAGCGCTTCCCCCAGGACGTGCTCGAATTGCAGGCGCTGCTCGGTCCGCTGCAGCCGGACCAGGTGATCCAGTCCGTGCCGGGCACCAATACCAATGTCCCGCTCTGGATCCTCGGCTCCAGCCTGTTCGGCTCGCAGCTCGCCGCAGTGCTCGGGCTGCCTTACGCCTTCGCCTCGCATTTCTCGCC
The DNA here is from genome assembly GCF_004123845.1 of Allobosea sp. Tri-44. GTDB lineage: Bacteria > Pseudomonadota > Alphaproteobacteria > Rhizobiales > Beijerinckiaceae > Allobosea. Next base: position 196,658 of record NZ_NBDP01000007.1, read on the forward strand.
GGACGCGCTAATGGACGCGCTCGCCGTCTATCGCGAGCGCTTCCAGCCCTCGGCCCAGCTCGACAGGCCCTATGCCATGGTCGGCTGCAACGTCATCGCCGCCGAGACCGATGCCGACGCACAGCACCTCTTCACCTCGGTGCAGCAGCGCTTCGCCGACATGCTGCGCGGGCGGCGCGGCCTGTTGCCGAGGCCGATCGACGACATCGAGGACTATTGGTCCGGCCCGGAGAAGGCGCAGGCGCAGCGCATGCTCTCCTGCTCCTTCGTCGGCTCGCGCGAGAGCGTGCGGGCGCAATTGCAGGCCTTCATCGAGAAGACGAAGGCCGACGAGCTGATCGTCGCCTCGGCCATCTTCGACCACGCCGCGCGCAAGCGCTCCTACGAGATCCTGGCCGAGATCCAGCCCGCGCTCGGACGTGCAGTCGTCGCGGCCTGAGCCGCTTTGACAAGGAGATAGATCGCCATGTGTCCTATACGACACACGGCGATCTAATGCGTCAGTTCAGCCCCGGTGCAGGCAGGTTTAGGCCGTCGAGCCCGGGCAGGTTCTGGAACTGGCGCTCGATCGCAGTCGGATCGATCACCTTCGGCTTGTCGAGCCAGTAGGTCACCATCTCCGGGAAGGCGATCATCAGCGCGACCAGGATGAGCTGCAGCACGATCCAGGGGATCGAGCCGAGATAGATGTCGCGGCTTTTCACCGTCGGCGGCGCGATGCCGCGCAGGTAGAACAGCGCAAAGCCGAAGGGCGGATGCATGAACGAGGTCTGGATGTTGGCGCAAATCAGGAGCCCGAACCAGATCAGGTTGATGTCGAGCTTCGCCGCCGCCGGCGTCAGCAGCGGGATGATGATGAAGGCGATCTCGAAGAAGTCGAGGAAGAAGGCGATGAAGAAGACGAACACCATGGTGAAGGCCAGGAAGCCGATCTGACCGCCGGGCAGGCCCGTCAGCATGTGCTCGATCCAGAGCCCGCCGCCGACACCCTGGAAGACCAGGCTGAAGACGCGCGCGCCGATCAGGATCATCGTCACCATCGCGGTGATGCGCATGGTCGAGGACATCGCCTGATAGGTCAGCTTCCAGGTCAGCGTGCGATACATAGCCGCCAGCACGAGCGCGCCGACCGCGCCCATCGCGCCCGCTTCCGTCGGGGTCGCCAGGCCCATGAAGATCGTGCCGAGCACGAGGAAGATCAGTGCCGCCGAGGGCACGATGCCGCGGACGCATTTGATCGCGAGCGCCCAGCCCTTGAGCGTGCGCGCCTCGGGCGGCAGCGCCGGGATATGCGCCGGCTTGAGGATGCTGAGGATCGCGACCCAGATGCAGAACAGCGCGACCTGAACGATACTGGGGCCGATCGCGCCGGCATACATGTCGCCGACCGACTTGCCCATCACGTCGGCGAGGACGACCAGCACCAACGAGGGCGGGATCAGCTGGGTGATGGTGCCGGAGGCCGCGATGACGCCGGTGGCGTGCTGCATGTTGTAGCCGTAGCGCATCATCACCGGGAGCGAGATCACGCCCATGGCGATCACCGAGGCAGCGACCGTGCCCGTGATCGCACCCAGGATCGCGCCGACGAAGATCACCGCATAGGAGAGCCCGCCACGGACGCTGCCGAAGAGCTGGCCGATCGAATCGAGCAGGTCCTCGGCGAGGCCGCAGCGCTCCAGCACCGCCCCCATGAAGGTGAAGAACGGGATCGAGAGCAAAAGGTCGTTCGAGATGATCGCGTAGAGCTGGAAGGTGAGGTTGCCCATGTACTGGGGCGCGATCACCCCCATCTCGATCGCGATGAAGCTGAAGAACAGCCCGACAGCCGCCAGCGAGAAGGCGGCGGGATAGCCGATCAGCAGGAAGACGATCAGGCCCCCGAACATCATGGGGCCGAGATTGGCGCGGATGGCGTCGATCATTGCAGCGGCTTCTCGTAAGCGTATTCGTGCTGGTGGAAGCCGCGCAGCGCTGCGGCGCGCTTGATCATCTCGGAGATGCCCTGCAGCAGGATCAGGCTGAAGCCGACCGGCAGGAGCAGGATCACCGGCCAGCGGATCAGGCCGCCGGCATTGCTGGAAGATTCATTCAGCACCCAGGACTGCACGAACCAGGGCCAGGTGAACCAGATCATCACCAGGCACATCGGCATCAGGAACACGGCGCCACCGACGAGATCGATCCAGTGCCGGACGCGGTCGGAGACAGCGCCGTAGAACAGGTCGACGCGGACGTGCTCGTTGACCCGCAGCGTATAGGCCGAGCCCAGGAGCACCATGCCCGCGAACATATACCATTGCAGCTCCAGCCAGGCATTGGAGCTGTAGGAGAAGATATAGCGGATCGTGGCGTTGCCGGCGCTGATCAGGCAGGCGAGCAGGACGAGCCAGCTTGCGATCACGCCAAGGGAGCTGCCAAGTTTATCAATCGCGCGCGCCAGGGGCATGAGCGGACGACAGAAGGTCCAGGCGATCCAGACCGCCGCTGCCATCCCGCCGACCGCGGCGAGCGCCAACCAAAGCTTGAACATTCAGGATTCCCCGGCGTCGCGCTGCGCCGCGCGGCAGCGCGGCCGGACGCCCCTCAGGCCCACCATTGCTTCTGCTCCCGGTTCCGGGCGCGTCCCCGCGCGCTTCTCGGACCTCGTCGCTAGCAGTTACGCGCTTAGCCGTTCCATGTCTGGAACCGAGCTATCGCATAGCCTCGGCATAGCCAGCAGCGTCGAGCTGCTCCTGCGTGCGAAGCCGGTAGCCTACGGAAAGTTCGGTCACCAGATAGGCCGGCCGCGCCGGGTCGGGCTCGATCTTGTCGCGCAGCTTCTTCATCAGGATGCGCAGATACTGCACGTCCTCGTCCGGATCCTGCGGCCAGAGTTCCTTCATCAGCTGGCGATGGGTGAGGACCTTGCCGTGGTGAATGCCGAGCACCCGCAGCAGGGCGAACTGCTTTGGCGACAGGACGACCGGGGCGCCGTCGAGGCTGACCATGCGTTGGGCGAAATCGAGCGTGAGCTTGCCGACGCGCAGCACCGGCTCGGCGGCGCCGGGCTGGGCGACGCGCCTGAGGACCACGCGCGCCCGGGCGAGCAATTCGGCCATGCCGAAGGGTTTGACGACATAATCATCGGCGCCCTTCTCGAGCAGCGAGACCTTCTCCTCCTCCGAGCTGCGGACCGACAGCACGATGACCGGGCCGGGGAACCAGCCGCGCAGGGCTTCGAGCACCGAGGCTCCGTCCGCGTCCGGCAGGCCGAGATCGAGCACGACAAGATCGGGCCGGCGCATAACCGCCAGTTCGAGCGCCTGCTTTGCCGTCTCGGCCTCGGCGATACGGAAGCCCTGCATCTCGAAGCCCGTCCTCAGGAAGCGCCGGATCTGCGGCTCGTCATCGATCACGAGCACGAGCGGACCAGCTTGCTGCCTCGGTTCAGTCATCGTCGGATTCCCCAACTCGTTGCACAGCGAGCGGCAGCCACAGCCGCATCGTCGTGCCTTTGCCCGGTCCCTCACTCAGCGGCTCGATGCTGCCGCCATTCGCCTCGACGAAGGTCTTGGCGATGGCGAGCCCCAGGCCGCTTCCCCCGGCAATATCGGCATGACGCTCGCCGCGATGGAAGCGCTCGAAAATCTGTTCCGCCTCGTGCCTGTCGAGCCCGGGCCCCTCGTCATGGACCGCAATGGCCAGCCTTCCGTCGTGCACGCCGGCGCTGATGGCGATTGGCGCGTCGCCCGGCGCGAACTTCGCGGCATTCTCCAGGATATTGATCAGCGCCTGCTCGATGAGCACCGGATCGACCCGGACAAAGGGGAGATCGCGCGCCAGCGCCAGCGTAACCTTGCGGCCGCTCAACCGCTCGGCGGTGCTATCCAGCGCGCCGTTGACGATATCGGCCGGGTCGATCTCGTCGAAGCGTGGCTGCAGGGCGCCGGCGCGGATGCGGGTGACGTCGAGCAGGTTCTGGATGCGCCGGTCGAGGCGTCCTGCTTCGGAGGCGATGGCTTTCGAGAGGTCGGACAGGCGCGGCTCGGCCGAGACCGCCGGCGCTGTCGACAGCACACTGGCGGAACCGAGAATGCTCGCCAGCGGCGTGCGCAATTCGTGCGAAACCGATTCCATCAGGATGTCGCGCAGAGCGTCGGTACGCTGCCGCAGCTGCCGCTCCTCGAGCGCGCGCGTCAGCCCCAGCCTTTCCAGCGAGCGTGCGCCCTCCTCCAGGATGGAGCGGGCACGGGCGACGATCTCGCCGCTCGGGTCGTGACTGTCACCGCCCATCGCGACCGCCAGGACCGCCTGGAGCGGGCCGGGTCGGCCGAGCCCGCAGAGGAGCCAGCGTCCGCCGGCCGGCAGATCGGCGACCGCGACATCGGGACTGCCGGGCTGGCCACGGCGTTCGGCGAAGCTAAGCGCCGCCTCGGCTAGCGTTGCAGCCGGCACCGCCAATGTCGGACGACCGATCGCATGCCAGGGCTGCCCATCGCCAGCAGCAAACAGCACGACCTCGCGCTCCAACGCCTCGGCCATATGGGCGGCGACGACGTCGTAGATCGCAGCGACGTCGCCAGCCCCGGCGATCTCGCTGCTGAGATCATAGAGCTGGCGGACGCGCCGCTCCTCCTCGCGCACCCGCAGCATCTGGGCACGCAGTTGCCCGGCAAGTCGCCCGATCGTCAGGGCGACGATCAGCGAGATGATGAGGTCGACGATCTGCGAGGGTCGCACCACCATGACGCTGAAGAGCGGTGGGTAGAACAGCGAGGTCATTACCGCGCCGAGGAGGGCGGCCGCGACGGCGGGGCCGGTACCGTACCAGACCGCCGCAACCAACCCCGGCAGCATGTAGATCGCCGAGACGCTTTCCAGCGGCGTCAGCACGACCATGATGACGGCAGGCAGCGTCGCCACGGCGACCAGACCAGCTGCCTTCAGATACGCAAGAGAATCGATGCGCGAGATCACGATGCTGGCTGCTTTAGCAGGTCCCGTGCCGCCTGCCGCACAGGAAACTCATCCGGCTAGGATGCGGCTGCGCGCAGCACTTAGTCAGCGTGCTCGGCTGCGATGAGATTGCCGCGCAAACGCACCATCTCCTCACGCAGATGGCGCTGCTCCTCGGGGACAAGCCCGGTGGCGCGCTGCATGCTGACCCTGACCGCCCTGCCCCGCTCGCGCAAAGCCCGCCCCTGCGCCGTCAGATTGATCCGGACCTGGCGTTCGTCCTGGGGGTCGCGCTGGCGCGTCACCGCGCCCATCGTCTCCAAGCGCTTCAGCAGCGGCGTCAGCGTGCTCGAATCGAGGAAGAGTTTTTCGCCGAGCTTGCCGACGGTCTGGTCGCCCTCCTCATAGAGCGCGACCAGCGCGATATACTGCGGATAGGTCAGCCCGAGCTCGTCGAGCAGCGGCTTGTAGACGCGGTTGAAGGCGAGATTGGTCGAATAGACCGCGAAACAGAGGAATTCGTCGAGCCCCGGCAGCCTGTCGGCGCCGGCGTGCTGAGCCGCCTGCCCTGAATCGCCCATCACGCACGTCTCCCGGCAAAGGATCGCTCACAGATATTTGACGCACGATTTATTTTCAAGCGATTGAGCGGCGCTTCGCTTTCGTTTACTTGTCGAGCGATCCAATCGCTCGACAAGTAAAATCGGAGTACGGCGATGACCCGCATCGTTCCCTTGACCGCCACGGCGTCCGCCCCGGGCCAGCAGCAAACCGCTCCGGCTCCACGCCGTCTGCTCGCTGCTGTGATGCTGGCGGCGGCGACGAGCTTCGCGATGGCCTGCAGCGCCTTCACCGGCCCGCGCAGCTACGGCTCCGCCCCGGTCGTGTCATCGAACCCGTCGCCACGGCGCGGCGCAGCCCGCTCCTGACGCCTCCGAGGAGACTTCCATGACCTTCGTTCTGGCCTATCTCGCCGGCATCCTGACCATCGCCAGCCCCTGCATCCTGCCGGTCCTGCCCTTCGTCCTGACGCGCGCCGGCCAGCCTTTCCGCAGCAGCACCTTGCCGATGCTGCTCGGCATGACCTTGGCTTTCGCCGCTGTGGCCAGTCTCGCCGCGGTCGCAGGCAGCTGGGCGATCGCGCTCAACAGCCACGGCCGCTCGGTCGCGCTCGGCCTCGTCGCCCTGTTCGGGCTGGCCCTGTTGTTCCCGGCTTTGGCGACACGCCTCGCCGCGCCGTTGACCGCGCTCGGCGAGAAGTTGACACGCATTGCGGGCGCTGACGGCCGCACCGATCTGCGGCCTGCGTCCTCCGCCCTGCTCGGCGTCGCCACCGGCCTGCTCTGGACGCCCTGCGCCGGGCCGGTGCTCGGCCTGATCCTCGCCGGCGCCGCTCTCGGCGGGCCGAGCCTGACCACCGCGCTCCTGCTCTTTGCCTATGCGGCTGGCGCGGCCACCGCGCTGGCAGCCGTCCTGCTGCTAGGCAACCGGCTGCTGGCGCGGGCCCGGCGGCCTGCTGCCCTGTTCGAGCCGCTGCGCCGCGGCCTCGGTGTCGCGGTGGTCGCGAGCACGATCGCGATCGCCTTCGGCTTCGACACCAGCGTCCTCACCCGCCTGTCGGCGCCGACCACGGCTGCGATCGAGCAGCGCCTCCTCGATATCGCGATGCCAGTTGCCCCGAGCCTCGTCACAACCGCGCAGGCACAGCCGGCAGCCAAGCCGCTGTTCGGCGCCAAGCAATGGCTCGACCGGGAGCCGCTCACCGCCGAGAGCGTTCGCGGCAAGGTCGTGCTGGTGAACTTCTGGACCTATTCCTGCATCAACTGCCTGCGTACGCTGCCTTATGTCCGCGCCTGGGCCGAGAAGTACAAAGACCGCGGCCTCGTCGTGGTCGGCGTGCACACGCCGGAATTCGCCTTCGAGAAGGACCCGAACAATGTGCGCAAGGCCGTCGCCGCGCTCGGCGTGAGCTATCCGGTCGCGATCGACAACGATTATGCGGTCTGGCGCGCCTTCGGCAACCAGGCCTGGCCTGCCCGCTACTTCATCGACGCGCAGGGTCGCACCCGGCATCACGAGTTCGGCGAGGGCGACTATGCAGCCTCCGAGCGGCTGATCCAGTCGCTGCTCGCCGAGGCCGGCGGCAAGGTCGAGCCCGGCATCGCCAAGGTTTCGGGCGAAGGCGCGCAAGGGGCGCCGGATTTCGCCAATCTGCGCTCGCCCGAGACCTATCTCGGCCATGCCCGCAGCAATGGCTTCGCCTCGCCGGGCGGCATCCGGGCTGATGCGCCGGCCACCTACGAGACCGCCACCTCCCCGCGCCTCAACCAGTGGAGCCTGTCGGGCACCTGGACGGTCGCCGGTGAATTCGCCACGTCGCAGCAGGCGGGCGGGCGGATCAACCACCGCTTCCATGCCCGCGACCTGCATCTGGTGATGGGCCGTGCGCCCGGCGGCCCGCCGGTCCGCTTCCGCGTCACCATCGACGGCGCCGCGCCTGGCAGCGCCCATGGCGCCGACATCGACGCCGACGGCTACGGCACGATCGGGGACGAGCGGCTCTACCAGCTGGTTCGCCAGGACGGGCCGGTGAAGGCCCGCGATTTCAGCATCGAGTTCCTCGACCCCGGCGCTCGCGCCTACGCCTTCACCTTCGGCTGACCACCGCCATTCGCCGGAAAAGACCACGGGAGGAAACCATGAAGCTCTATCTCAACAAAGTCTCGTCCGCGACCGCACGGGTGCGCATCGCGCTCGCCCTGAAGGGTCTCAAAGTGGAGGAAGAGCTCGTCACCATCTTCGGCGACGACGCCGCCAGCCGGAGACCGGAGTATCGCGCACTCAATCCGCAAGGGCTGGTGCCGGCACTGCTCACCGATAGTGGCTGGCTGATCACGCAGTCATTGGCGATCATCGACTATCTCGACCAGATCGCTCCGGAGCCGCCGCTGCTGCCTGCCGAGCCGGAGCAGCGGGCCTTCGCACGCTCGGTCGCTCTCGCAATCGCAGCCGAGATCCACGCGCTGCTGCCGCCGCGCATCGGCGCCCGCCTGAGAAGCCTTCCCGGCGTCGGGCCCGAGGAGGTCGCGAGCTGGAACCGGCACTGGGTCAGCGAGGGCTTGAGCGCAGTCGAAGCGCTGATCGCACGGCGGCGCACCGGCCGCTTCGTCGTCGGCGACCGACCGTCCATCGCCGATATCGTGCTGTTCCCGCAGACGGTCGGCGCTGCCCGCATCGGGCTCGATACCGCGCAATGGCCGAACATTGCCGAGATTGCCGGCCATTGCCGTGCCATTCCCGCCTTCGCCGAGAATGCGCCGGTCTCGCCCAAGTAGCGGGCGTCAGCCGGCCCTGACCTGCGAGGGCGAGCGGCCGAAGCGCTTGCGGAAGCTGCGATTGAAATAGGAGAGGTCGCCGAAGCCGACCTCGAAGGCGACGCTGCTGATCGAGAGGGCGTCGTCTTCGGCCGACATCAGCTTGAGCCAGGCGCGCTCGAGCCTGCGCTCCAGTACATAATCCGAGAAGCTTCCCTACCGTCGCCCTTCATGCAAGGTTGCCGGCGAGATCGCCTGTGCCGCAAGATCGCCTGTGCCGGAGGAGAACACCATGGGTTGGGTCGTCCTTGGACTGATCGTCGTCGTCGTGGTCTGGCTGATCATGACCTATAACGGCCTCGTCGCGATGCGCCAGCGCGTCAACCAGGCCTTCGCCGACATCGACGTGCAATTGAAGCAGCGTCACGACCTGATCCCGAACCTGGTCGAAACCGTGAAGGGCTATGCCAGCCACGAGAAGGAAACCTTCGACGCGGTGATCAAGGCGCGCAACCAGGCGCAGGCCGCATCCGGCCCGCACGACCAGGCGGCTGCCGAGCAGCAATTGACCGGCGCGGTCGGTCGCCTGCTCGCACTGGGCGAGGCCTATCCCGACCTGAAGGCGAGCGCGAACTTCCAGCAGCTGCAGCAGGACCTCGGCAATGTCGAGGACAAGCTGGCAGCGGCTCGGCGCTTCTTCAACAACGCGGTCAGCGAGTTCAATGCGGCGATCCAGGCCTTCCCGGCCGTGTTCTTCGCACCGCAAATGGGCTTCTCCCCGCGCGAATTCTTCGATGTCGGCGAAGAGACGCGGGCGCAAATCGAAGTCGCGCCGACCGTGAAGTTCTGAGCGCCTAGAGAAGCGTCACAGCGGAGCTGCGGCGATGCCGGGGGAAGCCTTCGGGCTCTACACCCATCAGCGCAACAACCGGACCCGGTCGATCGCCCTGATCATCGGGCTCTTCCTGATGGTCTATCTGACCGTCTGGGGCGTGATGCTGGTCGGCTACGGCTATGTCGGCGTGCCGCGCGGACGCACGGTGCTGAACTTCGTCGGCCAGCGCTTCTGGGCCTGGCTGCCGTTCATCACGCTCGGCACGGCCGCCTGGGTCCTGATCGGCTTTCGAGTCAATGTCGCGCTGATCGAGGCTGTCTCGGGCGCCGAGGGCGTGACGCGGGAGGCGCAGCCCAAGCTCTACCGGATGTTGGAGAATCTCTGCATCTCGCGCGGCATGGTGACGCCGAAGCTCGCCATCATCCAGAGCGACGCGCTCAACGCCTTCGCCAGCGGCGTCAACGACAAGCAGTTCACGGTGACGCTGACCACCGGGCTGATCGAGCAGCTCAACGACGCCGAGATCGAAGCGGTGATCGCCCATGAGCTGACCCATATCCGCAATGGCGACGTCAGGCTGATGGTGATCGCCGTGGTGATCGCCGGCATCATCTCCTTCGTCGGCGAAATCCTGTTCCGCAATCTCGGGCGGGTTCGCATCTCCTCGGACGGCGACAAGAAGGGCAGCGGCTTTGCGATCGTCCTCGGCTTTGCGGTGATTGCCGTCGCCTGGCTGCTCGCCGTGCTGATCCGGCTGTCGTTGTCGAGGGCTCGCGAATACCTCGCCGATGCCGGGGCGGTCGAACTGACCAAGAACCCCGACGCGATGATCTCGGCCCTGCTGAAGATCTCCGGCCGCGCCGACATCGACAATGTGCCGTCGGGCGTGATGGACATGTGCTTCGAGAACGACCCCGACGATTTCGCCGATCTGTTCTCGACCCATCCTTCCGTGACCAAGCGCGTGCAGGCGCTGGTGCAGACCGCCGGCGGGCGCCTGCCGCCACAGGCATCACCCGGTCCGCCGAAGATCAGCGAGCGCCAGACGCTGCCCGAGATCGCCGAGACCTCGGCCGCACATGGGCCGTGGTCGCGGCCAGCGCCACCGGCCTGAGCCGACTTCTCGCGCTGTGGACTCGCGACGGCCCCGGCAATAGCTTGTCGTTAGGGAACGGAGACGACAATGCGGAGCTTTCTCGGACTGACCGCATTGGCGCTCGCGATTGCGCTTCCGCGACCCGCGCTCGCGCAGGAAGGCTGCCAAACGACGCAGAGGTCCTGCATGAAGATCTATCAGCGTTGCGACGAAAACTGCCAGAACCGCAACAATCCCAGCGCCTGCGTGGCGCGCATTTGCAACCCCGCGCTCGCCGGCTGCAAGGCGAACGGCGTCTGGAAAGCGAGCGCCTCGACGGCCTGCTGGAAGACAAACAACCGCACCTGAAGAGGTCGCGAGCGCGTCAGCGCCCGTCCTTCGCCCAGGCGAGTGCTTCCTCCAACCTGTCGTCGCCCCAGAACAGCTCGCCGTCGCCGGTGACGAAGGTCGGCGCGCCGAAGATGCCGAGCGACTTGGCGAGCTCGGTCTCGGCCTTGAGCCGTCCCTTGACCTCCTCGCTGCGCGAGGCGGCAAAGGCTGCTGAGGGGTCGGCGCCCGCCTCACGAAGGGCACCACTCAGCACGGCTTCTTCGGCGATGTTGCGGCCTTCGCAGAACTCGGAGCGGAACAGCGCCCTGGAGAAGGCAGGCAGCCAGCCGGCCTCGCGTCCCGCGAGCGCGAGCCGCGCCGCAATCAGCGAGTTCTGCGGGAAGGTCTCGGGCTTGACGATTGTGAGGCCAGCTCGGCCGGCCCGTCGCGCCACGTCGCGCCACATATAGCGGCCCTTGTTGGGGTAGAGATTGAATGGCGAACTGGTCCAGCCCTGGGCAGCGAAGATCGGGCCGAGCAGGAAAGGCCGCCAGCGCACGCTGACGTCGGCTGCATCGGCCAGCTCCTCGATCCGCAGGGCGCTCAGGCAGGAATAGGTCGATGCGAACTCGTACCAGAAATCCAGAACAGGACGATTCGGCATCAAACCTCCGCGCGGGAGCGGCTTAAAAAAACTGGATCGATTCTCCGCCCCCGCGAATCGACCCGCAAGCCAGAAGCCGCAAACGCGTTACCGACAGCGATCCATCAAACGACGACGCGTAATCGATCAGAAGGTTCCGATTGCGTCGCCCCAAACCCTGCGATAGTGCCCGGTTACGTCCGAAATGCGGCCGGCTAAGCCGCATTCTCACACTGTGCACGATCCGTCGTGCCGCCACTGCAGGAACTGAAGCCCATGGTCGACAAGCGCGTCAACAAGGTCGTGCTCGCCTATTCCGGCGGGCTCGATACCTCGATCATCCTGAAGTGGCTGCAGACCACCTACAATTGCGAGGTCGTGACCTTCACCGCCGATCTCGGCCAGGGCGAGGAGCTCGGCCCGGCGCGCGACAAGGCGCTGCTGCTCGGCATCAAGCCGGAGAACATCTATATCGAGGACCTGCGCGAGGAGTTCGTGCGCGACTACGTCTTCCCGATGTTCCGGGCCAATGCCGCCTATGAGGGCGTCTATCTGCTGGGAACCTCGATCGCCCGCCCGCTGATCGCCAAGAAGCTGATCGAGATCGCCGAGAAGGTCGGCGGCGACGCCGTCTCGCATGGCGCGACCGGCAAGGGCAACGACCAGGTCCGCTTCGAATTGACCGCCTATGCGCTGAAGCCCGACGTCGTGGTGATCGCGCCCTGGCGCGAATGGGACCTGCGCTCGCGCGAGCAATTGCTGGCCTTCGCCGAGCAGCACCAGATCCCGATTGCCAAGGACAAGCGCGGCGAGGCGCCGTTCTCGGTCGACGCCAACCTGCTGCATGCCTCCTCCGAGGGCAAGGTGCTGGAAGACCCGGCCCAGGAAGTGCCTGACTACGTCTATTCGCGCACGATCTCGCCGGAGGACGCCCCCGACAAGCCGACAGTGATCTCGATCGACTTCGAGAAGGGCGATGCGACCGCGATCGACGGCGTCAAGCTCTCGCCGGCGACGCTGCTGGCGAAGCTCAACGATCTCGGCCGCGACAACGGCATCGGCCGGCTCGACCTGGTCGAGAACCGCTTCGTCGGGATGAAGTCGCGCGGCATGTACGAGACGCCCGGCGGCACGATCCTCGCCGTGGCGCATCGCGCCATCGAGTCGATCACGCTCGACCGCGGTGCCGCCCATCTCAAGGACCAGCTCATGCCGCAATATGCCGAGCTGATCTATAACGGCTTCTGGTTCTCGCCCGAGCGCGAGATGCTGCAGGCGCTGATCGACAAGAGCCAGGAGTTCGTGGCGGGTACAGTGCGGTTGAAACTGTACAAAGGAGGCGTCCACGTCATCGGCCGCTCCAGCCCATACTCGCTCTACGACCAGGACCTCGTCACCTTCGAGGAAGGTGCGGTCGCCTACGACCATCGCGACGCCGCCGGCTTCATCAAGCTCAACGCGCTGCGCCTGCGCACGCTCGGGCAGCGCAAGAAGAAGCTGGGGCTCTGAAAAGACCGGCTTTTCGGCACACGCCGTCATTCCGGGCTCAGCGAAGTGGAGCGCCGGAATCCATCGTAGAGCTCAGCGCCCTTCGATGGATTCCGGATTTGCGCTACTTCGTAGCTTGTCCGGAGTGATGCGTTTGGCTGATCGCTCCGGCGATCAGATCTCGATCTCCACCCCGACCTCCACGACCTGCTTGGCCGGGATATGGAAATGGGCGGCCGAACGCTCGGCGTTGCGCTGCATGAAGGAGAAGAGCGCCTCCCGCCACATCGCCATCCCCGCAATCTCCTCGCGCGGAATGACCGTCTCGCGGCCGATGTAATACGACATCTGGTCGAGATCGACGCCCGGCAGAAGGCCGCGCTCGACACCGCAGCGCAAGCCGTCAGGAAAGCGCGGTGTCTCCATGAAGCCGAAATGCAGGATCACGCGCGTGACGCCGGGGGCGAGCTCGATCACCTCCATGCGGTTTTCGTCGGACACGCGCGGGATTTCCTCCAGCTTGCCGGTGACAAGAAGAATGCGCTCGTGCAGGGCGTGGTTGTGGCGGACGAAATGCGTGAGCGAGAGCGGAAGCCCACGCGCAGCCGAGGCGAGGAAGGCGGCAGTCCCCGGAAGGCGCACTGGCGGGTTCGTCGCCAGCATGTCGAGAAATTCCTTCTCCGGCTCCCGCTGGCGGCTGCGGGCTACCTCCACCAAAGCAAGGCCGCGCCGCCAGGTGAGCATGATCACCACCAGCACGAGCGCCAGGACCAGCGGATACCAGCCACCTTCATGGAGCTTGGGCAGGTTGGCTGAGAAGAAGGCAAGGTCGATCAGCAGGAAGAAACCGTTGACCGCCACGACAAGGATCGGGTTGTAGCCCCATTTGAGGGCGATCAGCGCTGCTAGCCCGGTGGTGATGGCCATCAGCAGCGAGACAGCGATGCCATAGGCTCCGGCCAGCGCGTCGGACGAGCGGAACATGAAGACCGAGGTCAGCGTCGCCAGGCAGATCATCCAGTTGACGATCGGGATGTAGATCTGCCCCTTCTGGTCATGGGCCGTGTGCTTGATGTGGACGGCGGGGAAGAGGCCGAGTTGCACGGCCTGTTGGGTCAGCGAATAGGCGCCGGTAATCACGGCCTGCGAGGCAATGACGGCCGCAGCGGTGGCGAGGAAGATCAGGGGATAGTGCGCCCAGTCCGGGGCGAGCTGGTAGAACGGGTTGTTGAGGGCTGCAGGTTGGATGAGCAGCAGCCCGCCCTGGCCGAAATAATTGAGCATCAGCGCCGGCAGCACGATGGTGAACCAGGCGAGACGGATGGGTTTGGGGCCGAAATGGCCCATATCCGCATACATCGCCTCACCCCCGGTCACGGCCAGGAAGGTGGCCCCCAGCACGGCGAAGCCGACGAGCGGGGCGGTGTGGGTGATGAAGTAGAGCGCAGCGAACGGGTTAATCGCCGCGAGAATCTCCGGCGCCATCAGGATGCCCCGGATGCCGAGCAGCGCGAGCACCAGGAACCAGAACAGCATGATCGGCCCGAACAGCCGGCCGATGAAGCCGGTGCCCTTGCTCTGGACCAGGAAGACGCCCATCAGGATCGCGGCCGTCAACGGCACGACGGCCGGAGCCAGCATCGGTGCGTCGACCTTGAGACCCTCGATCGCACTGAGCACGGAAATGGCCGGCGTGATCGCACCGTCGCCATAGAGCAGAGCGGCGCCGACGAGTCCGATGACGAGAGCATAGGCTCGCCCTGTGCCTGGCTTGGCATGGCGCGCCTTGAGCAGGGCCAGCATCGCCATGATGCCGCCTTCGCCGCGATTGCCGGCGCGCAGGATCAAGATCGAGTACTTGATCGAGATGATCAGGATCAGCGCCCAGAGGATCATCGAGACGCAGCCAATGACAGCTTCCGGCTGCAGGGCGCCTCCGGCACTCGCGGCCCGGGCCGCTTCCTTGAGCGCATAGAGCGGGCTGGTCCCGATATCGCCGTAGACGACACCCAGAGCCCCGAAAGTCAGGGCAGGGATGGAGCCGCCGTGATCGGGATGAGACGGCGTGCCGTCCTGTGACAGAACCTCACGGGCCATGCGCCGCCTCCCCTTTGGTGGAAGTAGCGCATGTCGCAGCGCTGGCAGCAAGACATGACCCGGCGGGATTGCTGTACTCGGCGGCAGCAACATCCAAGGGCGCCAACATGCCGGCGAGCGTCACTCGCCGGCTTTTTTGTTTTGCGCCCTATTTCGCGAGCTTGCCAAAGGCGAAGAACTGGGTCTCGCCGGAGGAGTCGTCGACGCCGTCATTGTCGGTGACGACGAAGAGCTCGCCGGCCCTGTCGACCGCCATGCCCTCGACCTTGTCGAGCCCGTAGCCACCGAGCTTCATCAGGTCCGGCGTCAGGTCGCGCAGCAGCTTCTTCTCGACCGTCGGAATCTCCGAGGAGCCGAACGGCGCCGGCTTCAGGCCCTTCACCGAGAAGGTAGCCAGCGTCTTCACCGCCTTGGCGCCGAACTGATTGTCACGCTCGATCACCGCGAAGCTGTCGTCGCCGAGATAGGTCAGTTCGGAGAGGCCCATCCAGGCGCCGGCGGCGGGAGCCGTCAGCGGGTAATAGAGGATGCCCCAGCTCTTGGTCGAAGGCTTGTAGGTCAGGAGCTTGACCTTGCCCTTGGGGTCGTCCTTCCACTCGCGCTGGACCGCGATCCAGACCGTCTCGTCCTGGCCGGAGCCAGTGACGGCGACGCCCTCATAGCCCTGGTTGATCGCCTTGGCGGCGAACTCCTCGGGGAGCGCGATCTCCTCCTCGACCTCGCCCTTGGCAGAAGTACGCAGCAGCAGGTTCTGCGTCGGCTTCTCCTTGCGCTCCGGCGCGCCTTCCGAAGCCAGCCAGAAGCCGCCGCCCGGGCGGGTCGCGATCGCTTCGAGATCATAGGAGGTGGGCTTACCGTCCTTGGTCACGGTGAGCGCGCCGGTGATCATCGCAGGCTTCTTCGTCGCGTCGATTTCGAGGATACGCGAGGGCGTATAGGCGCTGTCGGTGACGCTGAAGAGCCGGCCCGGCAGCTCGGGATGAGCGGCAAGACCAGACAGCGCACCCCAGCCGAGCGGGGCGCCATCGACATCAGCCGAGACGATGGTCGGATAGGCGATCGGGGCCTCGCTACGCTCGTAGATCGTCACCGCCGAGCGCGGCCCGCCCTTGTCGCCGAGATCGGCCTCGGAGGCGGAAACGAAGAGATTGCGCTGGGGGATGGCGAGCAACCCCTCCGGCGCGATGCCGGCGGGCAGCGCCTGCAGATAGCGCGGGGTACGGCCCGGTCCTTCGTCCTTGAAGACGAGCACGAGCGAAGCGCGCTCGAGCCCGACGAAGATCAGACGATCGCCACCGTAAGTGCCGACCTCGATGCCCTCCGGCTCGCTGCCCTTGGCGGCGGAGCGGCGCTCCGGATAATGGCCGAGACGGATGGCGATATGGTCGACCATGTTGCCGGCATCGAACTCGACCGTGCCGTCCTTGCGGAAGATGGTGAAGCCGCGCGAGCCGCCCTTCCAGTCGCCCTCATTGGCGGTGACGAAGCGGTCATTGTCGAGCCAGCGCACCGCATCGGGCTCGCGCGCCACGCTCTTCAGTTCCTCGACCGGCTTGATCTGGCCGTCGCGGGTCTTGTCGATGTTCTTGAGATCGACGGTGCCAGCCGGGAAATGCGCGACGAGCTTGCCGGTCTTCGTATCGACCACGGCAAGATGATTGTTCTCCTGCAGCGTCACCACGGCGAGGCCGTCCTGGTTGACGTCGACGAATTCCGGCTCCGGATCGGTCGGCTCGACCGCGGCGATACCGGTGAGATCGACGACCTGCCTGGAAGCGCAATCGGCCTCGCCGCCCTTGAGGCCGATGAGGGTGAGATTGCCGGCGGGAAGCTGCGGCAGGTCGCCCTTGTTCAGCTTCTCGTCGCGCTCGTTCTCGATGACGATGGCGAGCTTGCCCTTGTCCTTGGTCAGCGTGATCGAGTCGGGCTGGCCGCCGAGCTCGCATGTCGCCGCGACCTGCCTGGTCTTGAGGTCGATCGTGGCGAGATGGCCGGCCGGCTCCTTGAAGTTGTCGCCGGAGGCGACGACCACGGCGAAGGCGCGCTCGCCGAGGATGACGACCGACGTCGGCTCGCCACCGACCGGGATGAAGCCCGCGGGCTTGGGGGCATTGGCCGTGCTGATGTCGATCAGGCCGATCGCCTTCTGCTCGGCATCGGTATAGGCGAGCAGCGTTCCCGCTTCGCTGGCGGTGATGATCTCCGCGACCGTCTTCTTTTTCGCGTCGCGGTCGGCCGGGAGGTTCAGCGGCACCTGGAAGGTGGCGATGCGGTTGAAATTCGGCTCGGCAAGCGCCGTTCCGCTGGCGAGGAGCGTCGCGAGAGCCGCAAGGACGAGGGGTTTGCGCATGGGACGGTCCTGTTCCGCAGGGGGAGGAGGCAGGCCTTCCGGCTAGTGAGCACAGGCGACAGTTTCGTGACAAGCCGTCGCAAAGCAAACGCCGCCGCGGACCATTCCGCAGCGGCGCAATATGGGGCACGAGCAATCAGTGCAGCGCAGCTTCGGCTCCAGCGGCTTCCGTGACCGACTTCTTCAGGCCGATCACTTCGAGTTCGGTGACAACGGCCACCGCCGCGGCCTGGGCCAGGACGAAGGCGATGCCGAGCGTGGTCGGCGCAAACCAGCCGGCAACCAGGATCAGCACACTATCGGCGACCCAGAGGATGTTGACGCCGATCACGGCATAGACGGCGAGCCGCGGCAGGCGCGCCCGGCTGGCGAAGAATGCCAGCGCAGCGGCGCAGGGCAGCAGCACCAGACCTGCACCGCGCAGGAACTCGACCGGAAAGCCGAGCAGGCCGGAGAGCGCACCGGCCCCGAGGCTGAGCAGCAGGCCGGTGCCAGCGCAGGCAGCCGCATCGAGAGCGAGAGCATTACGCAGGAAACGTGAGGACTGGATGAAGGCCATGGCTGTTCTCCAATTGGGCCCGTTCTCGTCAGGGCCGTTGCTGATGGGAGCCATGCTGACGAAGCCCAAGCGGCCCGTCGATTAAGCGAGAGGTAATTGGAAGGCGCCCCGGCTGCGGCTAGCTTGCTCTCCATGAACAAGCACCAGCAGCCCGTGATCGGGCATCTCATCCGCGACTGGCGCCAGCTGCGCCGTCTCAGCCAGCTCGATCTCGCCCTCGAGGCCGAGATCTCGCAGAAACATCTCAGCTTCATCGAAAGCGGCCGCTCGGCGCCAAGTCGGGACATGGTCCTGCTCCTCGCCGAGCATCTCGGCGTGCCCTTGCGCGAGCGCAATGCGCTCTTGCTCTCGGCCGGCTATGCCCCGGTCTATCTCGAACGCTCGCTGGAGGATCCGAGCCTGCAGGCAGCGCGCAGCGCGATCGACATGCTGCTCAAGGGGCACGAGCCCTACCCGGCGGTGGCGGTCGACAGGCATTGGACCCTGCTCGCAGCGAACGCGATGATCGCGCCGCTGCTGACACTGGTCGAGGACGCCGATCTGCTGCGCCCGCCGGTAAACGTGCTCAGGCTCAGCCTGCATCCGCGCGGGCTCGCACCGGCGATCATCAACCTCACCGAATGGCGCGGTCATCTCATCGCCCGGCTGCGTCAGCAGATCCGCGCCACGGCCGATCCGCTGCTGGCTGAGCTATTGACCGAATTGCTGAGCTATCCCGTTCCGGCCGCCCCGAGCACGAAGGGCCGATCACACGAAGAGGCGGAGCCGCCGATCGTCGTGCCTCTGAAGCTGCGGCTGGGTGAGACCATCCTGTCGCTGATCTCGACCACGACCGTGTTCGGCACGCCGGTCGATGTCACACTGTCCGAACTCGCTTTGGAGACGTTCTTCCCGGCAGACGAAGCAACCGGCCATGCTCTGCGGGCGATCGCAGCGTCCAATTCGCCCGCCTGAGAACGGAACCAAAGCCCGGCCGTGACGTTCTCCCATCCGAACCGGCGCTATTGCGCCGATCACGGATCATTCTGAAAGGAAAATGTCGATGGGCAGCACGACCGACAAGATCAAGGGCATGGCCAACGAAGCCGCCGGCAACGTCAAGCAGGCCGCCGGCAAGGCGCTCGACAAGCCCGGGCTTCAGGCCGAGGGCATCGCGCAGGAGCGCAAGGGCGAAGCCCAGCAGGCGGTCGGCAAGACCAAGGATGCGGTCAAGAAAGTGATCGACAAGGCCTGACCGCAAGGTCGGCCCGATCAAAAAAAGGCGGGCGCCGTGAGGCGCCCGTTTTTTTTGTTCTCAGGCCGCGCCGCCGAGGCCGCCAAGGAAATCCTTGACGCGGCCGAAGAAGCCGGCGGTCTCGGGGTGGGTGGCGCCGGAGCTCTCGCGCTCGAACTCCATCAGCAATTCGCGCTGGCGGGCGGTGAGCTTCTGCGGCGTCTCGACCAGCACCTGGATGTAGAGATCGCCCATCTCGCGCGAACGCAACACGCTCATGCCCTTGGCCTTGAGGCGGAACTGCTTGCCGGTCTGGGTACCCTCCGGGATTTTCACCCGGGCCTTTTCACCGTTCAGCGTCGGCACCTCGATCTCGCCGCCGAGCGCGGCCGAGGTCAGCCCGATCGGCACACGGCAGAACAGGTCGGCGCCGTCGCGCTGGAAGATCGCGTGCGGCTTGATCGAGAGGAAGATGTAGAGATCGCCCGCCGGCCCGCCGCGCAGGCCCGCCTCGCCTTCGCCGGCAAGACGGATGCGGGTGCCGTCCTCGACACCGGCCGGGATGTTGACCGAGAGCGTGCGCTCACGCGTGACGCGGCCGGCGCCCTGGCAACCGGTGCAGGGATCGTCGATGATCTCGCCGCGGCCACCGCAGGTCGGGCAGGTGCGCTCGACCGAGAAGAAACCCTGGCTGGCGCGAACGCGGCCATGGCCACCACAGGTCGGGCACTGGCGCGACTTCGAGCCTGCCTTGGCGCCGGTGCCCGAGCAGACCTCGCAGGCCATCGAAGTCGGGACCCGGATAGTCTCGTTCTTGCCGGCATAGGCGTCTTCGAGGCCGATCTCGAGATTATAGCGCAGATCGGCGCCGCGCTCGCGGGCATTAGCGCCGCGCGGGCCGCGGCCACGGCCCTCGCCGAAGAAGGATTCGAAGATGTCGGACATGAAGTCCGACATGTCGGCCGGACCGCCTGCGCCGCCGCCACCATTCTCGAAGGCCTGGTGACCATAGCGGTCATAGGCGGCGCGCTTCTGGCCGTCGGAGAGGATCTGATAAGCCTCGTTAAGCTCCTTGAACTTGATCTCGGCCTGCTTGTCGCCCGGATTCTTGTCCGGGTGATGCTGCATGGCGAGCTTGCGGAAAGAGCCCTTGAGCTCGATTTCCGTCACCGTCCGGGAGACCCCGAGGATTTCGTAATAGTCGCGCTTCGACATTCAACCAGCTGCCCCTACGCCGCCCTGCGCTTCCTACGCAGACCAGCGAGTCATGTCCTGCCGACGCCATCGCCTTAATGGAATGGCCGGGTCAAGCCCGGCCATCCCGTAACGGTCGATGACCAGCGCGCCGCCTCAGGCGCTCTTCTTCTTGTCGCCCTTGTCGTCGCTGACGTCCTTGAAGTCGGCGTCGATGACGTCGTCCTTCTTCGGCTCCTCGGCAGCGGCGCCCTCGGGTGCGTTCGCTTCGGCCTGGCTGGCGGCGTACATCGCCTCGCCGAGCTTCATCGACACCTGCATCAGCTCGTTGGTACGCGAGGAGATCGCCTCGACGTCCTCACCGGTCAGCGCAGTCCTGAGGGCCTCGAGCGCGGTCTCGATCGCGCCCTTGTCGGCCTCCGAAACCTTGTCGCCATAATCCTTCAGCGACTTCTCGGTCGAGTGCACGAGGCTCTCGCCCTGATTCTTGGCCTCGACCACCTCGCGACGCTTCTTGTCGTCGGCGGCGTTCGCCTCGGCATCCTTGACCATTTTCTGGATCTCGGCCTCGGAGAGGCCGCCGGACGCCTGAATGCGGATCTGCTGCTCCTTGTTGGTGGCCTTGTCCTTCGCCGTCACCGAGACGATGCCGTTGGCGTCGATGTCGAAGGTCACCTCGATCTGCGGCATGCCGCGCGGAGCCGGCGGAATGCCCATCAGGTCGAACTGCCCGAGCATCTTGTTGTCGGCCGCCATCTCACGCTCGCCCTGGAAGACCCGGATCGTCACCGCGCCCTGGTTGTCCTCGGCGGTGGAGAAGACCTGGCTCTTCTTGGTCGGGATCGTGGTGTTGCGGTCGATCAGGCGGGTGAAGACACCGCCCAGCGTCTCGATGCCGAGCGACAGCGGGGTCACGTCGAGCAGCAGCACGTCCTTGACGTCGCCCTGCAGCACGCCGGCCTGGATCGCGGCGCCGATGGCGACGACCTCGTCAGGGTTGACGCCCTTGTGCGGCTCCTTGCCGAAGAACTGCTTCACCACCTCCTGGACCTTCGGCATGCGGGTCATGCCGCCGACGAGGACGACCTCGTCGATCTGCCCCGCCGACAGTCCGGCATCCTTGAGCGCCTTGCGGCAGGGCTCGATGGTGCGCTGGATCAGGTCGTCGACCAGGCTCTCGAACTTGGCGCGCGAAAGCTTGATGGCGAGGTGCTTCGGACCAGAGGCATCCGCCGTGATGTAGGGCAGGTTGATCTCGGTCTGCGCCGTGGTCGAGAGCTCGATCTTGGCCTTCTCGGCAGCTTCCTTCAGGCGCTGCAGAGCGAGCTTGTCCTTCTTAAGATCAATGCCCTGCTCGCGCTTGAACTCGTCCGCCAGGTACTCGACCAGGCGCATGTCGAAATCCTCGCCGCCGAGGAAGGTGTCGCCATTGGTCGACTTCACCTCGAAGACGCCGTCGCCGATCTCGAGGACCGAGACGTCGAAGGTGCCGCCGCCGAGGTCATAGACCGCGATGGTGCCGGCCTGCTTCTTGTCGAGGCCATAGGCGAGCGCCGCCGCGGTCGGCTCGTTGATGATGCGCAGCACCTCGAGGCCGGCGATGCGGCCGGCATCCTTGGTGGCCTGGCGCTGGGCGTCGTTGAAATAGGCCGGGACGGTAATGACGGCCTGCGTGACCGGCTGGCCGAGATAGGCCTCCGCGGTCTCCTTCATCTTCGTCAGCGTGAAGGCGGAGATCTGCGAGGGCGAGTAGTCCTTACCGTCGGCCTCGACCCAGGCGTCGCCAGACGGGGCCTTCTTGATCTTGTAGGGGACGAGATCGATGTCCTTCTTGGTCATCGGATCGTCGAAGGTACGCCCGATCAGGCGCTTGATGGCGAAGAAAGTGCGCTCCGGATTGGTGACCGCCTGGCGCTTCGCCGGCTGGCCGACCAGACGCTCGCCGTCATCCGTGATGGCGACGATGGACGGCGTGGTGCGGGCGCCTTCCGAATTCTCAATGACCTTGGGCGTCGACCCTTCCATCACTGCAACGCAGGAATTGGTCGTTCCGAGGTCGATACCGATGACTTTACCCATGGATGGGATCCCTTTCGATTTAGCAGATCGCCGAAAAGCCCGCGCACGAGGCGCCGTCCTCCGGCCCATGGCCCCAAGTCGCCCCCACCTTCCGCGGCGAACGAACCCGGGATATCCACGTCTGGCAGCGAAATGACGGAACGAGGCACTGGCCCCGGCCCGGTTTCGGCCGCCGGTTAGAATAAAGATCGACCGGTCCTGCGTTTCAGCGCTCGCATGTGAATGTTGGCGCTTGGCACAATCCGGCCCCGATGGTCGACAAAACCACCGCTTGGCGGCGTATATAGGGAGGGTGACGCCCTGCTTGCAAGGCACGGAGCCGGATTAAGAATCGGCTTTGAGCGGTGTCCTGCACAGAATTCGCAGGGCTGACCATTCTGGATAAGTGTTGCCTTCGTGCTCTTGCGCAGCAAGCTCGGCCAATTCATTCAAAAGAACCTTGCGCAACGGGAACCAGCCGTGACCACGACTCGCCGCCCGACCGCCCATCGTCTCGCCGCCGGCGCAGCGCTGGCCTGGCTCGGCCTTGCGAGTGGGGCTCTGGCGCAGCCGTTGCAACTGCCCGGTGCACAGCCCTTCAACGCGCCCGGCGCCCAGCAGTCGGCGCCGGCTTCGGTCGGCGCCCCGGCGACGCCACGCCCGCGCACCATGCCGGCGATCAAGATTCCCGGCGAAGATTCGATCCTCGGCAAGACGCTGCGCCGCAATGGCGGCTTCGGTGAAGCAACGCTGGAGAAGACCGGCAATGGCTATGGCCTGAAACTGCGCGCCGAGGGCTTCCAGTCCAGCAATCTCACCGAACCCTGCGCGATCTCATTCGGCGACGCGCCCGTGCCGGTGACCTCGCTCGGCAAGCCAGCGGGACTGGCGCGCTACAAGCTCGAAGCGCCTGCCTGCCCGATCGTCTTCGACGTGCTCGAGGGCGCTTTCCTGGTGATCGAGCCCGAGCAGCCCTGCGTGATCGAGGCTGCGGCGTGCCGCATTGATCCCCGCGGGGTCTGGGGGCCGGATGTGCGCACGCTTCCCGCCCGCGCCAAGGAGATCGACGGCGAACGCACCAAGGCCGAGACGGCGGTCCGCGACGGCTTTCGCGCGCTCTCGGCCAAGGCCGACTTGCCTGAGCAGAGGTCCATCGCCCGCGAGCAGGCCGGCTTCTCCTCGGAGCGCGAGCAGATCTGCCGCGACTTCCAGCGCGAGGGCTCGCATGGTTTCTGCGGTGCCCGCGTGACCGAAGCGCGCGCTGCCTCGATCCGCTCCCGGCTCGGCCTGCCCGATCCGAAGCCCGAGACGGCCAAGCCGCGCCCGGCCACGGCGAGACGGGCGCCCCCGCCCGCGGCGGCGCCCGCTCCAGCCATCCAGTAAACCTATCGCCTCAGGCTGCCTGGCCGCTCGCGACCTGGCCCGCCTCCCAGCCGAGGATGGCGCGCTTGCGCGTCAATCCCCAATGGTAGCCGGTGAGCGCGCCGGACTTGCCGATGACGCGGTGGCAGGGAACGACGAAGGAGATCGGGTTCTTGCCGACCGCCGCGCCGACTGCGCGCGCCGCCGAGGGCTTGCCGATATGACCGGCGACGTCGCCATAGGTGGTGGCGCAGCCGACCGGAATGCGCAGCAACGTCTCCCAGACGCGGACCTCGAAATCGGTGCCGATCAGCACGACGCGCAGCGGCGTCTGGGGCGACCAGCTGCCGGGCTCGAAGACGCGGGCCGCATAGGGTTTCGTTGCCTGCGGATCGAAACGGTAATCCGCATGCGGCCAGCGCCGCATCATGTCGGCGAGCGCCTCGGCCCGGCCGCCGATGACCTTGCCACCGTCGAGGCTGTTCGAGACCCAGCCGAGGCCGGCAAGACCACGCTCGGTCACCACCACCAGCGCTTCGCCGAAGGGCGAGGTGTGGAAGCCATAAGACAGTCGCAAGCCCTCGCCGCCGGTCTTCCATTCACCCGGCGACATCGCCTCATGGGTGACGAAGAGGTCGTGCAGACGGCTCGGCCCGGAGAGCCCGACTTCGAAGCTGGTGTCGAGGATGCTGGCGGACGAGGCCAGCAGGCCCTTGGCGTTGTCGAGCGTGATCGCCTGCAGGAAGGCCTTGGGCGTCAGCCCGCACCAGCGGCGGAACAGGTGATGCACGTCGGTCGGGGTCGCGCCGGCCGCGTCGGCGATCGCCTCGATCGTCGGCTGCTGGCGCCAGTTGTTGGTGATGTAGGAGAGAATGCGACGCACTGTATCGTAGTCCGAGCCGGGCGCGGCCGCCGGAAAATCGGCCTCCGAAGGCATGGCTTCGGCGGCGCGGGCGAGCACGGCATTGGAGACGGTGATCGGTTTCATCGCAGTTCGGAAGCTGGAGTGAGCGTTCATCTGTCTATCCTCGCGATCTGAATCTCATGCTCACGAAGCTAGTCATGTCAGCATGCGTCTCCCACCCGAAAGCTGACAAGCTCGTCTTCGCCAGCGATGGTGCGTAGAAGTTTGCAGATGACCCGTTCCGCCGATGCCATCGTCTCGCTCTATGAGCGCCATGCCACCGCCTACGACCAGCAACGCGGCCGGTCGCTGATGGAAGCGCGTTGGCTCGACCGATTTTTGTCGCTGCTGCCGGCAAGCCCTTCGGTGCTCGATATCGGTTGCGGCATGGGCGAGCCGATCGCAGCGTATCTCATCGCGCGGGATTGCACCGTCACCGGTATCGATTCGTCGGAGCCATTGATCGCGCTCTGCCGTGAGCGCTTCCCCAAGCAGGCCTGGCAGGTCGCCGACATGCGCTCGCTCGCGCTCGGCCAGCGCTTCGGCGGGCTGATCGCCTGGGACAGCTTCTTCCACCTAGGCCATGATGATCAGCGGCGGATGTTCCCGATTTTCCGCGAGCATGCCAGCGATGACGCGGCATTGCTCTTCACCAGCGGGCCGAGCCATGGCGAGGCGATCGGCATGTTCGAAGGCGAGCCGCTCTATCATGCCAGTCTCGACCCGGCCGAATATCGCGCCCTGCTGGGCGAGAACGGTTTCGCCGTCGTCGATCATGTCGCGGAGGATGCGAGTTGCGGCGGCCACACCATCTGGCTCGCCCGGTTGCACTGAATGCGGCTCAGGCGGGTAGCCGCCCCGCCAGGAACCGCAACAGCTTCTCCCGCGTCAGGCGCTGGTTGTTGCGATGCCACTCGTCGCTGGTGAAGAAGACCGGCGAGCTCTCGTCCCAGCCGCTGCAGCTATAATCCGACTGCTCGGCAAAGAAGGCGACGAACGCCTCACGCGAGCGCCATTCCGCGATCGCCTCGCCCGGATGATGGCCGTCCAGGATGTCGCACAGCTTGACGCCGGCCTCGGTGCGGATGAGCCCATGGCCACAGAAGTCGCGGTGGAATTCGTGGATCAGGCCCTCGCCGACCGGGCAGGTCATCAGATGATCCCAGACCTGCCCGGCCAGCACCGGGCCGAACAAGGCGCGATCGAGCTTGTCGCGTAGCACGAGGCCATAGGCGCGTACCCTCGCTTCACCATCACTGATTTGCGCCACTGAACCTGCGCCGGGCTTGCGCAGCGTCGCCCGCAAGGCGGCGCCGAGCACGACCACGATCACTGCCAACGCGATCAGCGGGATGATCGTCGCGGCCATGTTCAGGCTGGTTCGAAATCCGGGCCGCGCTTGGCCTTGGCCAGCGCCGTGCCGAGCGCCTGCGCGAAGCCCTCGCGTTCCTGCGGCGAGAGCGCGGAAGCGACCACGGTCCGCTGGCCGCGCGAGACCAGCGAAAGCGCGAGCAGGCCGTAATCCTCGTCATCCTCGCGCTCGATCTTCGTCCAGGCGGGATTCGAGCGCCAGATGTTCTCGCGGCCGTGATGTGAGACCTTGCGCAGCAGCACCTCGAGCGGCGTCACGACGATGCGCTCGAAGGCGCGGGCTGCGTTGAAATTGGCCTTGAAGGCGATGAAGATCGCGATGATGTCGAGACCGAAGAAGCCGGCGACCGGCCAGGCGCCCAGTACTATGAAGGGGATCGAAGCAGCAAAGCTGACCAGGCAGATCAGCGTCATCACGATGCGGAAACCGTCCTGACCGAGCGAGCGATACGGCGTGATCGTCGCGTCGAAGACCGGCCGCTCGGCCGCTTCGGCTGCCGTGTCGCAATCGGGCTTGCCCAAGGTCATCCGCGAATTATAACGCCGCTATGCCCCTGCCGAACAGTCCGAAACGCCGCAGCCCGCCGCCCAAACGGATCACAGATCCGAAACCGCGCAGCGCCGCCGAGATCTACGAGATCTTCAGCCGCTTCCGGCAGGCGAGGCCCGAGCCGAAGGGCGAGCTCGACTATACCAACGCCTTCACCTTGCTGGTCGCCGTCGTGCTCTCGGCACAGGCGACCGATGCCGGCGTCAACAAGGCGACGAAGCAGCTGTTCGAGCTCGCCGATACGCCGCAAAAGATGCTCGCTCTCGGCGAGGACCGGGTGCGCGAACTGATCAAGACGATCGGGCTCTACCGCAACAAGGCGAAGAACGTCATCGCACTCAGCGAGAAGCTGATCGCGGAATTCGGCAGCGAGGTGCCGACCGCGCGCGAGGCGCTGGAGAGCCTGCCCGGCGTCGGCCGGAAGACCGCGAATGTCGTGCTCAACATCGCCTTCGGCGAGATCACCCATGCGGTCGACACCCATGTCTTCCGCGTCGCCAACCGCCTGCGCATCGCGCCCGGCAAGAACGTGCTGCAGGTCGAGCTCGGCCTGGAAAAGGCTGTGCCGGCCGAGTTCGGCCGGCACGCGCATCACTGGCTGATCCTGCACGGACGCTACACCTGCAAGGCGCTGCGTCCGGCCTGCGAGACCTGCGTCGTCGCCGATCTCTGCGATTCCGCGGACAAGCGGATCGCCTAGAACGCCGTCAATTAATGGCGAGTCGGGCCTGCTTGATAATCCCGGCCCAGCGGCGTGACTCGGCCTCCATCATCGCGGCGAATTCCTCGGGCCTGTTGCCGATCGGCTCAGCGCCCTCATTCTCCAGGCGCTCGCGGATCAATGCGCTGTTGATGGTATCAACCGTGGCCTGGCGCAGCTTGGCGGTGACATCCTTCGGCGTGCCCTTGGGCACGACGAAGCCGTACCAGGCCGTCGCCTCATAGTCCGCCCAGCCGCTTTCGGCGACCGACGGTACCTCCGGGAAGAGCTTGGCGCGAGCCTTGCCGGTCACCGCCAGCGCCCGGACCTTGCCGCCATGGATCAGGCCGAGCACCGACGGCACGGTGGTGATCATGAAGTCGCTGTTGCCGGCGAGCAGGTCGGTCAGCGCCGGCCCGGCGCCGCGATAGGGCACGTGCACGGCCTCGAACTGCGTGGTCTGCGCCAGCAGCACCGTCGCGAGATGGCTGGCGGAACCGTTGCCGGCAGAGCCATAGGTCAGCTTGCCGGCATTCTTCTGGGCGTGGCCGACGAGTTCGGCCAGCGTCTTGTGCGGCGAGTTTGGCGAGACCACCACGACGAGCGGCGCGGCCGAGATCAGTGTCAGCGGGTCGAAGGCGGTGAGTGGATCGACCCGGACATTCTTGAACAGATGCGGGTTGACCACCATCGGGCCCTGATTGGCCATCAGCACGGTGTAGCCGTCTGGCGAGGCTGCAGCCGCCTGGGCGGTGGCGAGATTGCCACCGGCCGAGCCGTTGTTCTCGACCACCAGCGACTGGCCGAGTCGCTCGCCGACACCCTGCGCGACGAGGCGCGCGATCGCATCCGTGCCGCCGCCGGCGGCATAGGGCACCAGCAGCTTCATCGGCCGGTCCGGGAAGGCGGCCTGGGCGTGCGCGAACTCAGGCAGACAGGTGCTGGCCGTGGCGGCCGCGATCAGGCTGCAGAGATGGCGGCGCGTGATCGTCATGGGTCAGTTCTCCTCCCGTTTCCGCCCTCTCTGCAAGCGCGAGGATCGTGCTTGCGGGGACGATGACGTTTCCTTCGAAAATACGGCGCGCGGTACGCACCAGGCTCGCGCGGGTCACCTGACCGGCAGCGTCGAGCGAAAGATCGACCTGAATGGCGCCGCTCGGGTGCTCGATCGTGACCAGCGAGCCGGTCTCTAGGCTCAGCATCTCCGCGGCGACGCTGCCGGCGATGCGGCTCGCCGCAGCGACGCAGAGCGCACCGGTGACGGCGTGGCTGCGATGGCAGCGATCCGGGGTGAAATAGCGCGAGGTCAGGCTGCCGCCGCGACGCGCGGGCGAGAGCACCCCGACCTTGGGAATGACGCGGCCGGCGACATCGCCGAGCCCCATGCGGCGTCCGGCCTCGCGGCGCAGTTGCTCCAGTCGCGAGAGCATAGTGGTATTTGCATCGAGCTCGGCCGGCGTCTCGTCGCCAGCGAGGCCAAGATCAGCGGCGCGTAGCAGCAGCATCGGCGTGGCGTAGTCGATCAGCGTCACCGGGACGCCGTCGATCTCCTCGCGGGCGGTGCCGGTCGGCAGCAATGCGCCGGTCTTGGAGCCGACGGCTTGCAGGAAGCCCAGCCTGATCGGGGCGGCCGTGCCGGCAACGCCGTCGATCGCGGTTGCGCCGTCATAGGCGACGACGCCGCCCGGCGTCATCACGGCAGCCTCGATCAGCGCGCCGGTGTTGCGGTTGTGGATGCGCACGATCGTCTCGCCATCGGCCGCCGGCACCAGGCCGGCCTCGATCGCAAAGGGACCGACGGCGGAGAGCATGTTGCCGCAATTCGGACTGAGATCGACATGGGCGCGCTCGACCGCGACCTGGGCGAAGAGATAGTCGACATCGGCATCGGGCCGGCTGGAACGGCTGACGATCGCGACCTTGCTGGTCAGCGAATTGCCGCCGCCCAGCCCGTCGAGCTGCAGCAGATGCGGCGAGCCCATCGCGGCGAGCAGCACGCGATCACGCGCCGCCGGATCGCTCGGCAGGTCGCTTTCCAGGAAGAACGGGCCGCGCGAGGTGCCGCCGCGCATCAGCACGCAGGGGATGCGCAGGGCCTGAGCATGCGGAAGCTGGAAGGGAGCGGACAAGGGCGTCACCCGGCGATTGCGATGCCCTCTCTTCTCAAATCGAATAATCGCTGTGAAATGCAGAGATCGACGCTATTGATACGTCATGAGCATCAATTTCGAAGCCCTCGACCTGCGTGCCTTCATCTCGGTCGTCGAGCTCGGCGGCTTCCACCGCGCCGCCGAGGCACTCAACATGTCCCAGCCGGCGCTGAGCCGCCGCATCCAGCGCCTGGAAAGCGCGGTCGGAGCGGCATTGCTGGAGCGCACGACGCGCCGGGTCGCGCTGACCATGGTCGGGCGCGAGATGCTGCCTTTGGTCCGGCGCATGCTCGACGAGTTCGACAGCTCGATCTTCGCGATGCGCGATCTCGGCAGCCGCCGCGCCGGGCAGATCGCCCTCGCCTGCGTGCCCACGGCCGCCTTCTACTTCCTGCCCTCGGTGATCGCGCGCTTTCAGGCACAGTATCCGAACATCCGCTTCCGCATCCTCGACCTTTCGGCCAATGACGGGCTGGAAGCGGTGGCGCGCGGCGAGGTCGAATTCGGCATCAACCTGATCGGCGGCTCCGATGCCGAGCTCAGCTTCGAGCCGCTGATCGACGACCCGTTCGTGCTGGCCTGCCGGCACGACCATGCGCTCGCTTCAAAATCGACCCTGGGCTGGGGCGATCTTCAAGATCACCCACTGGTCACCGTCAGCCGCAGCAGCGGCAACCGCGCCATCCTCGACGCAGCGCTAGTCAAGGTTGGGGTCAGGCTCGACTGGTCGTTCGAGGTGACGCACCTTTCGACCTCGCTCGGCCTGGTCGAGGCGGGCCTCGGCATCTCGGTGCTGCCGAAGCTGGCGACGCCGGGCGAGAACCACCCGATCATCGTGACCCGGCCGATCCGCGATCCCGAGGTCTCCCGCACCATCGGCGTGGTCAGGCGCCGCGGCGTCAAGCTGGCGCCGGCGGCGGAACGCTTCCTGGAGATGCTGCTCGGAACCTGGCGCGGGCCCCTACTCGCTTCAGAGTGAAGTTCAGCCGAAGACCCAGAGCCCGGCGAGACCGGCCGAGCCGACGATGATCCGCCACCAGGCGAAGGGGGCAAAGCCCCGCTTCGAGACGAAATCAAGGAAGCTGCGGACCACGATCAGCGCCGAGATGAAGGCGGTGACGAAGCCGACGCCGATGAGGGCGACGTCGTTCGTCGTCAGCTCCTTGTAGTTCTTGAGCAGATCATAGGCGAAGGCGCCGGCCATGGTCGGCATAGCCAGGAAGAAGGAGAACTCGGCCGCGGCCCGCTTGTCGGCGCCGAGCAGCATGGCGCCCACGATGGTCGAGCCGGAGCGCGAGACGCCCGGCACCATGGCAAGGCACTGGATGAAGCCAATTTTGAGATACATCAGCAGTGGGAACTTCGTGGCGTCGTGGTGCTTCACCTCGAGTTCCAACTCGTCGACGACGAGGAGAACGAGACCGCCGGCGATCAGCGTGCAGCAGACCAGGAAGGGGTTGAACAGCACGCCCTTGATGAAGCCGTGCGCGAGCGCGCCGATCACCGCCGCCGGCAGGAAGGCGACGAGCACGCCGAGGACGAAGCGGCGGGCGGACGGATCGGTGCGCAGGCGCAGGGCGATATCGAGCAGGCGACGGAAATAGACCAGCAAGATCGCCAGGATCGCGCCGAGCTGAACCAGGATCTCGAAGGCCTTGCCCTTGGATTCGAAGCCGAGGAAATGCCCGAGCAGCAGCAGATGCCCCGTCGAGGACACCGGCAGGAATTCGGTCAGCCCCTCGACCACGCCGAGCACGGCGGCGACAAGAAGGTCATGCATGGGAGGGTCCTTCCGAGCCTTGCTGGTGCGGCGCAACAAAAGCGCGCCGAACGCGTTAAAGCTATGGCGCACGGTCTTTGCAAATTGGTTACCAGACCGGCAAGGATTTCGGCGCAAATCGCCCCTTTTCCCGGTCCTGGGTTGTGAGGCTTAGCCGGCAGGCCTATACGGGGGCGCTCTATTGCGCTGCACTAGGCGCCTGCTTCCCCCGCCGAACCTCCCATTTTTCCAGCAGTTCGATGGCCACGCTTCACCATTACTCACTTTGCCCGCATTCGCGTTTCATCCGGCTCGCGCTCGGCGAGTTCGGCCTCGATGCCGCGCTGGTGGAGGAACGCGTCTGGGAACGGCGGCGGGAATTCCTCGAGCTCAATCCGGCAGGCACGACCCCCGTCCTGCGCGAAGACAGCGGGCTTGTCATTCCGGGCCCCGGACCGATCGCCGAATATCTCGACGAGACGCGCGGGCTGGCGCTGGGCGAGCGGCGCCTGCTCCCCGAGGGGCCGGGCGGCCGGATCGAAGTGCGTCGGCTGCTCGACTGGTTCAACATCAAGTTCAATGAGGAGATCACCGCCCCGCTCGTGCTCGAGAAGGTGATGAAGCGCTTCATGAACCGGGACGAGGGCGGCGGCCCACCGGAAATGAGTGCGATCCGCGCGGCGCGCGGCAATGTGCGCTATCATCTGCGCTACGTCGCCTGGCTGACGGCGAAACGGAACTGGCTCGCCGGCGATAATCTGAGCTATGCCGATCTCGCCGCGGCGGCGCATCTGTCTTGCGTCGACTATCTCGGCGACGTGCCCTGGGACGAGGATGAGGCTGCCCGCGCATGGTATGCGAGGATCAAGTCCAGACCGAGCTTCCGGCCGCTGCTGAGCGACCGGATTCCCGGAATGGCGCCCTCAGCCCATTACGACGACCTGGACTTCTGAGCGGCGAGAAGCTCAAGGCCGCGATCGCCGCGCGCGCCAAGGCCGAGGGCTTCGTGGTCATGCGCGTCGCACCCGTCGACGCGATTCCCGAGGCGCCGCAGCGCCTCGCCGGCTGGCTCGAAGCCGGCCATCATGGCGAAATGACCTGGTTGACCGAGCGCACGGCGGAGCGCGCCGACCCGGCGACTCTATGGCCGGCAGCACGCTCGGTCGTCATGCTCGGCATGAGCTATGCCGGCGAAGGCGACCCGCTCGCCGTCCTGGCGCAGCGCGACCGCGGCGCGATCTCGCTCTATGCCCGCCGGCGCGATTATCATGACGTGATCAAGGGCAAGCTGAAGAGCGTCGCCGGCGTGCTCGCGGCGCGCGGCAACGCCGAGGTCAAGGTCTTCGTCGACACCGCCCCGGTGATGGAAAAGCCCCTCGCTCAGGCCGCCGGGCTCGGCTGGCAGGGCAAGCAGACCGTGCTGGTCTCGCGCCAGCATGGCGCCTGGCTTTTCCTCGGCGCGATCTACACCTCAGCCGAACTGCCGGCGGACGAGCCGGAGCGGGACCATTGCGGCTCCTGCACGCGCTGCCTCGACATCTGTCCGACCAAGGCCTTCCCGGCGCCCTACCAGCTCGATTCGCGGCGCTGCATCGCCTACCTCACGATCGAGCATCAGGGCCATATCGAACCCGAATTCCGCGCGGATATCGGCAATCGCATCTTTGGCTGCGACGACTGCCTCGCCGTCTGCCCCTGGAACAAGTTCGCGGAAGCCTCGCACGAGACGCGCCTGGCGCTGAAGGACGAGCTCGACGCGCTGCCGCTGACGGAGCTCGCTGCGCTCGATGACGCTGCTTTCCGTCTGCTCTTTGCCGGCACGCCGGTGAAGCGGACCGGTCGCGATCGCTTCATCCGCAATGTGCTGATCGCGATCGGCAACAGCGGCGACCCGGCGCTGGCCGCAAGCGCCGAAGCCCTGCTCGACGACGCTTCGCCGCTGGTCAGGGCAATGGCGACCTGGGCGCTCGGGCGGCTTGTCCCGGCCCGCGCTGCCGAACTCGCCCCGGAACGCCTCGCGAGAGAAGCGGATCCCGACGTCAGGGGCGAATGGGCTCGCCTTCTCCCCAACGAACTGGAACCAGCATGAAGCTCGTCATTTTCGGCCTCGGCTATTCGGCCGGGTTCTTCGCACGCGCCGCTCTGGCGAAGGGCTGGGACGTCACCGGCACGGTGCGCTCGGCCGAGAAGGCCGGCGAGCTCAGCCGGCAGGGCCTGCACACATTGGTCTTCGGCGGCTTTGCCATCTCGACGCCGCTGGCCAAAGTGCTCGCCGATGCGGATGCGGTGCTGGTCTCGGCTCAGCCGGACGAGGCCGGTGACCCGGTGCTCGGCGCGCTCACCGAGAAGCTTGCTGAGGCCGAGAAGCTGCGCTGGATCGGCTATCTCTCGACCATCGGCGTCTATGGCGACCATGGCGGCGCCTGGATCGACGAAACAGCCGAATGCCGGCCGACCAGCCGGCGCTCGCGGCAGCGGCTGGAGGTCGAGCAGGACTGGCTCGCCTTCGGCGCGAATAGCGGCAAGGCGGTGCAGATCTTCCGCCTGTCTGGCATCTATGGCCCCGGCCGCAATGCGATCACCAAATTGCAGGCCGGCAGCGCCAACCGGCTGATCAAGCCCGGCCAGGTCTTCAACCGCATCCATGTCGACGATATCGCCGGCGTGCTGATGGCTTCGCTCGAGAAGCCGCGCCCCGGCGCGATCTATAACGTCACCGATGACGAGCCGGCGCCACCGCAGGATGTCATCAGCTTCGCGGCCGAGATGGCCGGGCTGGAGCCGCCGCCGGAAACGCCATTCGATCCCGCAAAGCTCTCGCCGATGGCGGCGAGCTTCTACAGCGAAAACAAGCGGGTCTCGAACGCGCTGGTGAAGCGCGAACTCGGCTATGCTTTCCGTTACCCGGATTATCGGCAGGCGCTGCGCGACCTGGCGGCAGCAGGACCGTAGTCTCGAATCAGGCGGCGTAACGCCCGGCCTCGCCGTCGAGATACTCGATATAGCGCCGGTCGATCGCGGTGACCGGCAGGATGACCAGCACGTCTGTGGTTCCGAACTGCTTGTCGATCACCGCGCCGGAGCCGAAGCGGGCACCAACGCGCAGATAGCCCTTCACCAGCGGCGGCAGGCATTTCAGCGCGAGCTTGGCGTCGATCATGCCGGCTGGCAGGCGATCCATCGCGACCTGGCGCTCAGGCTGCGCCACAACCCGCCAGTCGCCTTGGGCCGTGGCGTGATGGTGGATGAAGCTCAATGGCAGCGCCAACATGTCGGGATCGACGCCGTCGAAGCTGGCGCAGCCGAACATCGCGTCGATGCGGTGATGCTGGCAATAGGCCCAGATACCGTGCCAGAGCAGCTCGACCGTCTTCTTGGTGCGGTAGGGCTTCAGCACGCAGGAGCGGCCGAGCTCGAGGAAGCGCAGATCAGGATGGCGCGCCAGGAGCGGTGCGATATCGAATTCGGATTGCGTGTAGAAGCCGCCGAGCTTGGCAACGGCCTGCTCGCGCATCAGCCTGTAAGTGCCGACCACCTTGGGCTTGATCCCGCCGAAACGCCCGCGCGCGGCATGGTCGATGACGAGCAGATGGTCGCAGACGGCGTCGAATCTGTCAGCGTCGCGCCGGAACATGCGCGAGACCACGTCGGGCTTGGCCGACATCTCCTGGTAGAAAACGCGGTAGCGCAGGCGCTGCGCCCGCCAGATCTCGCGCGGGCCGCGGGCCAGCCTGACTTCGAGCGAGCCGGAGCGGCCGAGCGTGCCGGACAGCGCGTCGGGACCAGGAAAACCAAAGCCACCGAGTTGCTTGCCAGCTGCAAACAGGTTCGATGGCGAGAAGCGCTGCAGCAAGGCCTGGCCGGCCGGCTTCTGCTTTGCCGGCTGACGTAAACCCTGGAAAACATCGCGCGTCATAGACAGTCTGGCCTCTGCGATCTCGGATCGGCGCATGACAGCTCTGCGCCGACCGTCTTACGAGATCGCGACAAAACTACGTCAGTGCGATGACGAAGCCAACCGCCTGTGAATCGAAGTGCGGCTCAGGCCGACAAAGCCTCGACCGTTCGCAGCGGCGAAAGCCGATCGATCCAGCTGCGCAACTGCTCGCGCGAAAGCGGTTTAGCCAGGCAATCGTCCATGCCGGCGGCAAGCGCCTGCTGGCGATCCTCCTCCGCCGTATTGGCGGTGACGGCAAGAATCGGCAACCGGCCGGCGCCGAGCTCCGCTTCGATCGTGCGTATCCGGCGCGCAACGGCCAGCCCGTCCTGAACCGGCATGCGGATGTCGAGCAGGACGAGATCAAAGCCCTGGCCTCCTCCGCCGAGCGTGGCCTCGACGAAGCGCATAGCCTCACCGCCATCGCGCGCCCACACCGCCGTGCAGCCGAGCCGCTCCAGGGTGCGCGTCAGCAGCAGCGCATTGATCTCGTTGTCCTCGGCGACGAGAACCCGCAGGCCGGCACCAGGCGGCTGTATCGAAGGATCAGTTGCAGGCGGCAGCGCCGCGAGGGTCTTTGAGCGTTCCGCCGGATCGAGCCGCACCTGCAGCGAGCGCGCCCGGATCGGCTTGACGAGAAAGCCAGTGAAGCCGGCGGCATAGGGCGAGCCGAAGCTGCGGCGTTCTGCAGGTGCCAGCATGATCACGATGTCGGCGACGCCGGCCCGCCGAGCCGCAGCCGCCACCGCCTGGGCCTCGCCGCCCGGGAGATTGCTATCGATCAGCACCGCGGACAGGACCGAATCGCCGGCGAGCTCGGCAAGCGCCTGTGCGTGGTCAGCGGCTCGCTGGACCTCTGCCCCGTGCCGCTCGAGACTGGCAGCGATATGCGCAGCGCTGAACGGCGCCGACGAGGCGACAAGGATGCGCCTGCCCTGCCAGTCCGATGTAGCGCCAGGTGCGGTTGCGGCCTCGCCTGCCCGCAGCGGCAGGATCAGCCGGAACAGCGCGCCACCGCTTGCTCGGTTGCTTGCCTCGACATCCCCGCCCATGGCGCGAGCAAGCCGGCGCGCGATGGCGAGGCCAAGGCCGGTGCCGGCCTGCTCGCGATGCCCGGTCAGGCCGCCCTGCTCGAACTCCTCGAAGATCGTCGCCAGCCGTTCCATCGGGATACCCGGGCCGGTATCGGCAATAGTGACGACGAACTCGCCCTCGATGGTATCCGCTTCGATGCCCACGCCACCCTCATGGGTGAACTTCACGGCATTGCCGACGAGGTTGAGCATAATCTGGCGCAGCCGCTCCGCATCGCCGACGAGCCGTTGCGGCACGTCCGATCCGAGCAGGGCGGAGATCTCGACGCCCTTGGCCTGGGCGCGCGGCGCCATCAGCTCGGTGATGTCCTCGATCAACGAGGCAGGATCGAACGGGGCATCAACAAGCTCGAGCTTGCCGGCCTCGACCTTGGCGAAATCGAGGATGTCGTCGACGAGGCCGAGCAGCGCCTCGCCGGATGTCCGCAGCGCCTTGACATAGGTGCTCTGCTCCGGGTCGAGCCTGGTATCGTCGAGCAGATCGGCCATGCCGAGAATGCCATTGAGCGGGGTGCGGAATTCGTGGCTGACGGTCGCCAGGAAGCGCGACTTGGCGGCGCTCGCCTCCTCTGCCTTGCTGCGCGCCTCCTCAAGGGCAGTTTCGGCAGCGATGCGCCCGCTGATATCGCGACCGACGCGCTGCAGCACTGTTTGTCCCGCAGCGACAGGGACAACCGTCTCGACCCAGGACAACCAACGCTCGCCGGCGTCCGTCTCGATGCATTCGTCGAAAACACGAGCCCCGCCCGGCAGCGCCTGCACGGGCCGGGCGCTGCGCACGCGCGGCTGCTCGCTGCTGCCGACAGCCTCAGCCTCGTTCTTGCCGATGAGCGCCGCATAGGCGGCATTGGCGTAGATGATCCGGCCCTCGCTGCGGCGCACGATCAGATCGCCCTGCGCCTCGATCAGGCTGCGATAGCGCTCCTCGCTGTCGGCGAGCTCCCAGAGCCGGTCGCTCAGCTTCTCGACATCACGCGTCAGCGCCTTGGCCTGCCGCGTGACCTGCTGGCGCTCGCGCAGCAGCCGAAGCGCGACGAAAGCGCAAGCCATGGCCACGGCAACGGCAGCACCTGTCAGCAGGGCGAGTGGGGACAGCGGCTCGATCATGCCATCCCATCTAGCATCCACCCTCTTGAGAAAGCGTTCGTCCCATCCGCGAGGATGCGGAACGGTTTGAATGGTTTCGTTAACCTTTCAGCATGGATTGGGGCGATCACGCCGCCTGCGCTGCCTGGTCGATGCGCGAGCGATAGGACAGCGCCTCGGCGAGATGGATGCGCCCGATCTGCTCTTCACCATCCAGATCGGCGAGCGTGCGCGCGACCTTGAGCACGCGATGATAGCCGCGCGCCGTCAGCCGCATCGCATCGGCGGCGTTGCGCAGGAGCGCGAGCCCGGATGCGTCCGGCCGCGCGACATCGTCGAGCAAGGCAGCGGGGCAGCGGGCATTGGTCGTACCACCCGGAAGCCCAAGCGCGGCATAGCGCTCCGACTGGCGAGCCCGGGCCGCCGCGACGCGGCCTGCAACCTCGGCCGAACCTTCGGGCGCTGCGGGCAGGATGAGATCGGCCGCCGTCAGCGCCGGCACCTCGATGGTGATGTCGATCCGGTCGAGCATCGGACCGGAGATCTTGGCCTGGTAGCCCGCCATGCAGCGCTCGTTAGGCCTGGTGCGGCAGGCATAGCCCGGCTCGGTCGCCTTGCCGCACCGGCAAGGGTTCATCGCTGCGACGAGCTGGAATTTCGCAGGATAGACGGCGCGATGGTTGGCGCGCGAGATCAATACCTCGCCGGTCTCCATCGGCTGGCGCAATGCATCGAGCGCCTGAGCCTGGAACTCCGGCAATTCGTCGAGGAAGAGCACGCCGTGATGGGCAAGCGAGATCTCGCCCGGCTTTGCCTGCAGGCCGCCGCCGACGAGCGCCGCCATCGAGGCCGAATGATGCGGCGCGCGGAAGGGACGCCGGTCGGTCAATTCGCCGTCGGCGAGGTGGCCGGCGACCGAAAGCACCATCGAAACCTCGAGCAATTCGCGCGGATCGAGCGGCGGCAGGATCGACGGCAGACGGCTCGCCAGCATCGACTTGCCGGCACCGGGCGGGCCATTCATCAGCAGGTTGTGGCCCCCGGCCGCGGCGATCTCGAGCACGCGTTTGGCACTCTCCTGGCCCTTGATCTCGCGCAAGTCAGGCAGCAGCCCGCTCTGACGGGCGACGGCGGGCTGCGGCCGGGCCATCACCTGCGTGCCCTTGAAATGATTGGCGAGTTGGATCAGCGAGCGCGGCGCGAGGATATCGAGGTCGCGCGCTGCCCAGGCCGCTTCCGGCCCGCTCGCCGCCGGGCAGATCAGCCCCTGGCCCCGGGCATAGGCCGCTATCGCCGCGGGCAGCACGCCGGCGACCGGGGTGATCGAGCCATCGAGGGCAAGCTCGC
The DNA here is from genome assembly GCF_004123845.1 of Allobosea sp. Tri-44. Classification (GTDB taxonomy): domain Bacteria; phylum Pseudomonadota; class Alphaproteobacteria; order Rhizobiales; family Beijerinckiaceae; genus Allobosea. Next base: position 235,012 of record NZ_NBDP01000007.1, read on the forward strand.
CGAGCACGGTATAACCCGCGAGCGCATCGGCCGGGATCGCGCCGATCGCTGCCATGACGCCGAGCGCGATCGGCAGGTCGTAATGGCTGCCTTCCTTGGGCAGGTCGGCAGGAGCGAGATTGACGGTGATGCGCTTGGCCGGCAGCGCCAGCCCCGAGGCGATCAGCGCGGCACGCACCCGCTCCTTGCTCTCGCCGACCGCCTTGTCGGGCAGGCCGACCAGGATGAAGGCGACGCCGCCCGGCGTGACCTGGACCTGGACATCGACGGCGCGTGCCTCGATGCCCTCGAACGCCACCGTCGCGACCCGCGTCACCATCTATTCGCCACCCCGTCCCGCGCAACCACGCTAGCGGAAGCGCGCTATAGTTGCAAGAACAGATAGGGAACTTTAATGTCAGTCCGCGAGGCTAGAGCATCCGTCAGGCCCGCGGTCGCCGCGGTCGATAGCGGCTGCAGCCGGTACCCGCCCTCTCCCCAAGACAGTCGCGAACGGCGGCGATAGCTGGCACTGAAACCGCGCGATCGGATCGGGATCAAGCACAGCTCGACAATCGTCAAGGCCGCTTCACCGCCGCGTGACGATACCGATCTCGGGCTTGGGCGTGGCGCCCAGCCAAAGCAGCAGGAAGCCGAGCAGCAAACCGGCCGCGGCGGTCGGCATCTGCAGCGCATGTACGAGCACCGGATCCCAGAGCATGGGATGAAGATTCCGTTCGACCGCGGGCTGCAGCAAGCGGAAGCGCTCGCCGACGAGCGTCAGCAGGGTCTCGCCAAGCGGCGTGAAGCGCAGGAGCGAATTGGCGATCGAGCGCGCCCCATCGGTGAGCAAGGCGACGAAGCCTCCGGCGATGAGAAGGTAACCCAACATCCTGACGAGAAAGCGCAATTCGTCCCCCGATTCCCGGACTGACCGGCACTGGCTCGGCCAACAGGCATGTGTCCCCTCACCCGGTGCATTGCAACGGCAAAGGACAATTGCGCGCAACCTCGCCGGGCTGCGGCATTAGGCCTTGAAAGAAGCGCGCGCGGACGCCATAAGCAGCGCGCCGGACAGGTGGCCGAGTGGTTGAAGGCGCACGCCTGGAAAGTGTGTATACGGGAAACCGTATCGCGGGTTCGAATCCCGCCCTGTCCGCCAGCTAGTTTTCGAGCTTCCCCTCGCACCGCAGAACCGCGCAAAATGGCCGGTATATCCGGGCCTTGGACGCGTCGAACACTTCTCACTTTCGCTCCGGGCTAGAAAATTTGGGCGCCCCAAAAGGGCTATTCTTGGCTCCGTCCCATGCTGCTGCGGTTCTCTGCGCCAACCGCAGTAGCTAAATTTGTGTCGAGATTTGGCCCTTTCCGGACTCCGACAACGTCTGCTCCCGGGCGTTCTGGTGCGCGCGCCAGCCAACGGGCGAGAGTGGCCCGATTTTTGACTTTGAGTTCGTCCGCATTGGTGGGGCACATTCGCCCGACGGATAGTTATACAGAGGCAAGTTCGAGCCGACGGCCTGTTTGAGTCCCGACCTCTGAGAGCCGGGTAAGCACTCCGGGTCTGTGACGGCGGGTGTTTTCTCGCGAGCCGGGCGATCACTCGACCGGGGATCATAGCTAATCGAGGCGGACCATCTGTAGGAAATTGACCACGGCAGGGTCGTCAGCATCGCGGCGGAAGACGACCTCGGTGCCAATCTGGATCGTATTGCCCGAGATGGGCCGGTAGACGACATGCTCGCCGATACTGATGGAACTGACCGAGGACGGCACGATGGCCACGCCCAGTCCGGCACCAACGAGGCTGATGAGAGAAAATCCGCTGCGCGCCTCATACGCCACGCGCGGCGCAAACCCAAGCGTCAGCTGGACCAACGAGCGGTCCTGCTCAATATCCGACCCGACATAGAGGATGAAGGGTTCATCGGCGAGCGCCTCACGTGGAATCCGGCTGCGTCGCGCCAGGGGATGGTCAACCGGAAGCGCGATCCGCAGCGGCCATTCCATCAGGCGGATCGCATCGAGATCCTGCGGCAGCTTCCAGGCAGGGCTTCCGATAAAGCTGGCGAGGAAGCCGATCTGGATTCGGCCTTCCAGCAACTGGGCGATCTGGGTGCTCGGATGCAGTTCCTGCAGGCCGAGCTCGACATCGGGCATTTGCCGCCGGTACTCCCGCAGGGTTTTTGACAGCACCCCAGAATAGGAAACGTCGGCGGAGTAGCCAATTTCAATGCGGCCGATCTCGCCGCGCCCGGCCCGGCGGGCCACGATCGCAGCATGCTGCGCCTGTTCAAGGGTGCGGCGGGCCTCCCTGAGGAACAGCCGGCCAGCCTCCGTCAGAGTCACCACCCGGTTCGTCCGGTTGAGGAGCTGCACTCCCAACGTCTCCTCCAGGGCCTTGATCTGAATGCTGAGGGCCGGCTGCGCGATGTGGAGGCGGTTGGCGGCTCGGCCAAAATGCAGCTCTTCGGCCGTGGCGACGAAGTATCGGAGGTGACGCAGATCCATCGATATTTTTCTCATATCGGTATTTGAATAATAATATATTTGAGCAGAGCAACCGCTGCAACACCCTCTCATCGTGCTGCGGCCACGTGTGGACATCGACGTGGCGTTCGAGGGCTGCGTGCAGGGACGCGGAATGTCACATGCAGGCTCCAGGGCCCTCTTCACCGAAGAGTGGCAAGCCAAGCGACAATTGATATCTTTTACCAATCAAACTTTGAATAACAATATATTGGACCATATAGCGTGCCGTGACTATTCCCTCCCCTGACTTTGGCTTCCGGCCAGCGAAAGGGGCATGTGATGGGATACAGTCGTTGGTGGCGGAGATCGGCCCGTTGCACGGCAATGCTTGCCGTGACGGGCTTGGCCGCCTGCCAGGAACAGGCCAGCGGCCCGGAGAACCCGCCGACCGCTGTGCAGGTCGAGGCGGCTGCCCTGGCCGACTATGCGCCGGCCATTCGACTGACGGGCGAGATTCGCCCACGGGTCGAAAGCGAGCTGTCGTTCAGGGTGGCAGGTCGCATCACCGAACGCTTGGTCAATGTCGGCGACCATGTAACGGCCGAGCAGGTGCTGGCCAGGCTCGATCCGCAGCAGCAGCGGGCGACGGTCACCGCCACCGAGGCCGCGGTCGTTTCCGCCGAGGCTGTGCTGCGCCAGGCGACCTCCAGCTACGAGCGCCAGAAAGCCTTGCTCGCCCGAGGCTTCACGACCCAGCGCGAACACGATCAGGCCCAGGAAGCCTACCGCACGGCCGAAGCCGCGCTCGTTGACGCCAGAGCTCAGCTCGGCACCGCCCGCGACCGGCTGTCTGATACTGTGCTGCGGGCGGGGGTTGCCGGCGTCATCACGGCGCGCAATGCCGAGACCGGGCAGGTCATACAGGCGGCGCAGACCGTATTCTCGATCGCCCAAGACGGGCCGCGCGATGCGGTGTTCAATGTCAACGAGTCGATCTTCACCCACGAGCTCACCGATCCCGCCATCGCGCTGACGCTGGTGTCCGACCCGGCCGTGACGGCAACGGGCGCCGTGCGTGAGGTCTCGCCGACCGTGGACCGGCTCACGGGGACCGTCAGAGTCAAGGTCGGCCTCGCGCAGTCGCCGGCAGCGATGACGCTCGGCGCCTCCGTCATCGGCGAGGGCCGGATGCAGCCTCGCAAGCTCGTGGTGGTGCCGTGGAGTGCCTTGTCTAGCGGCAACGGCCAGCCGGCCGTGTGGACCGTCGCCCCCCAGACGAAAGCAGTGTTGCTGAAGCCGATCACCATCGAAGGCTACGGGACCGGGAAGGTTTTCGTGCGGGAGGGGCTCCAGCCCGGCGAGATGGTCGCGACCGGCGGGGCGCAGTTCCTGCGACCCAACCAGGTGGTCGCGGTTGCCAAAGGAGCAGCTCAATGAATCGCATCCTGACATCCCTGACCGTCCTCGGCTCAGTCGCTCTGCTCGCGGGCTGCAAGGACGAGCAGCACGGGAAGGTGCAGCCGCCCCGGCCCGTTCTCTCCGTCGTTGCGACCCCGCAGGCGGCGCGTACCCTAGGCTTCGCGGGAACCGTCGAACCTCGCTACAAGTCCGACATCGGCTTCCAGGTGCTTGGGCGCATCGTGAGCCGCGACGTCAATGTCGGCGACGTCGTCAAGCAGGGGGATCGTCTGGCCAGGCTCGATCCCGTCGCTTATGAGCTTGCGGTGCGGTCGGCTCAGGCTGACTTGGCCAGCGCCACCGCCCGGCTCGAAAACGCCGCCGCGACAGAGGCTCGGCAGCGCAAGCTGCTCTCGCAGGACATTTCCAACCAGGCGCAGTTCGACGCCGCCACGCAGGTGCAGGAGTCCGCGTTGGCCGGCATCACCCGCGCCAAGGCGGAACTCGAAAAGGCCGAGGAGCAGCTCAGCTACACCGAGCTGCGGGCTGACTTCGACGGCGTCGTCACCACGGTTGCGGCGGAACTCGGGCAGGTGGTCCAGCCGGGCCAGACGGTCGTCTCCGTGGCCCGCCCCGAGATCCGCGAGGCGGTGGTCGACCTGCCCGAGAGCATCGGGCGCGATCTCAAGGCGCAAGCGCGCTTCGACATCGCCCTGCAAGTCGATCCGTCGGTTCGAACTGCCGGATCGGTCCGAGAGATCGCCCCACAAGCAGATCCCGCCACACGCACGCGGCGGGTCAGGATCACACTCGACAGCCCGGCGGCGAAGAGCTTTCGCCTCGGAACGACGATTACCGCAACGGTCACGACGCAGGCTTCCCCGGGCATCGAACTGCCGATCACGGCCGTGCTGGAGCGGGACGGCAAGACCATGGTCTGGGTCGTCAATCCGGCAACCAGGACGGTGTCGACCGAGGACGTGACGATCGCCGCGCGAGAGCGATCGTTCGTTCGGATCCTCGACGGGCTCACCGCCGGCTCGCGCGTTGTCACCGCCGGCGTGAATAGCCTGACCCCTGGCCAAACAGTCAAAATCCCAGACGGGGCATTCCAATGACAAACCGCTTCAACCTATCCGACTGGGCGCTCGAGCATCGCTCCCTCGTCTGGTACTTCATGATCGTCTCGGCCATCGCGGGCATCCTCGCCTACGTCAGTCTGGGGCGCGAGGAGGATCCGTCGTTCACCATCAAGACGATGGTGATCGCCGCCCAGTGGCCCGGCGCCACGGTCGAGGACACCGCGCGCCAGGTCAGCGACCGCATCGAGAAGAAGCTCGAAGAGCTCGACTCGCTCGACTACACCCGCAGCCAGACCACGCCGGGCCAGGCCGTGATCTATGTCAACCTGAAGGACACGGTCAAAAGCCGCGACGTGCCGGGCGTCTGGGTCAAGGTCCGCAACATGATCAACGACATCAAGCGGGAGCTACCGCAGGGTGTCGTCGGCCCCGTCTTCAACGACGATTTCGGTGACGTCTTCGGCAATGTCTACGCCTTCACCGCCGACGGGCTGACGCAGCGACAGCTGCGCGACTATGTCGAGGATGTGCGGGCCAAGGTTCTCACGGTACCGAATGTCGGCAAGGTCAACCTGATCGGCGCCCAGGACGAGGTGATCTTCCTCGAATTCTCGACGCGCGAGATGGCCGCCCTCGGCGTCAGCCAGCAGGAAGTCATCCAGACGCTCCAGGCACAGAACGCGATTGCGCCGTCGGGCGTCATCGAGGCTGGCCGCGAGCGCATCAGCGTCCGGGTATCCGGGCAGTTTACGTCGGAAGAGAGCCTGCGCGGCCTCAACCTGCGCGTCAACGACCGCTTCTTCCGCCTGAGCGACATCGCCACCATCAGCCGCGGCCATGTCGACCCGCCGCAGGCCTTGTTCCGGTTCAAAGGTCAGCCGGCGATCGGTCTCGCCATCGGCATGAAGACCGGCGCCAACCTGCTTGCGTTCGGCGAGGCGCTGAAGGAGCAGATGCACAAGATCACCGGCGAACTGCCCATCGGCGTCGGCGTTCACCTCGTCGCCGACCAGCCGGTCGTGGTCGAGGAGGCGGTTGGCGGCTTTACCAAGGCGCTGTTCGAGGCTGTGGCGATCGTGCTGGTGGTCAGCTTCATCAGCCTCGGCATGCGGGCCGGCCTGGTGGTGGCAATCACCATCCCGCTCGTGCTCGCCATGACCTTCGTGGTCATGCAGTATACCGGCATCTCTCTGCAGCGGATCTCGCTCGGCGCTCTCATCATCGCGCTTGGCCTGCTGGTCGACGACGCGATGATCGCGGTTGAGATGATGGTGGCGCGGCTCGAGGCCGGCGACACGCTGCGCAAGGCCGCGACCGCCGTCTACACCTCCACCGCCTTCCCGATGCTCACCGGCACGCTCGTAACCGTCGCAAGCTTCATCCCGGTCGGCCTCAACAGCAGCAACGCGGGCGAGTACACCTTCACGCTGTTCGTCGTCATCGCAGTCTCGCTGCTGTTGTCCTGGATCGTCGCGGTGCTGTTTGCGCCCCTGCTCGGCGTGGCGCTGCTCCCGAAGACGATGAAGAAGCATCACGACAAGCCGAGCAGGGGCGCGGCAATGTTCTCGCGCGTCCTGGTCGGTGCCATGCGCTGGCGTTGGCTGACCATCGGCGTGACGGTCGCGATGTTCGCCGTCTCGCTCTACGGGATGCGGTTCGTCGAGCAGCAGTTCTTCCCGTCCTCGGACCGCAACGAGCTCCTTGTCGACTTTACTTTGGCGCAGAACGCCTCGATCACCGACACGAAGGCGCAGATGGACCGCTTCGAGGCCAAGCTCGCCGGTGATGCCGACATCGATCACTGGTCGTCCTATGTCGGCCAGGGCGCAGTACGCTTCATCCTCTCCTTCGACCCGCAACCGGCGAACCCCAACTACGGCCAGATGGTCATTGTGACCAAGAGCATCACGGCCCGTGAGCGCCTCAGGGCCAAGATCAAGACCTGGTCTCGGGAAGAGTTTGCTGGCCTCGATGTATATGTCGACCTGCTGGCGGTGGGTCCGCCGGCCGGCCGGCCGGTGCAGTACCGGCTCAGCGGACCCGACAACCAGAAGGTGAGGGAGCTGGCGCAGAAGCTCGCCGCAATCGTCGGCGAGCATCCCCGGGTCAGCGATATCGGGTTCAACTGGAACGAGCCCGCTCGGGTGGTCAAGATTGACGTGCTGCAGGACAAGGCCCGCCAACTCGGCGTGACCTCGCAGGACATCGCCGGCGTGCTCAACGGCGTGGTGGGCGGCACGAGCATCACCCAGGTGCGCGACGCGATCTATCTGGTCGACGTCGTGAGCCGGGCCAGTGCCGCCGAGCGGGGCGCCATCGAGACACTGCAGAACCTGCAGCTGCCGGGCAAGAACGGCCAGTCCGTGCCGTTGGCGGCGATCGCGACCTTCCGTTACGAGCTCGAGCAGCCGGTGATCTGGCGTCGCAGCCGACTGCCGACCGTCACGATCCGGGGCAGCATCGTCGGCGAGACGCAGCCGGCGACGATCGCTCAGCAGCTCGAACCCAAGGTCCAGGAGTTCATCCGGGCGCTGCCGGCCGGTTACGCGGCGGCGGTGGCGGGCCCGGTGGAGGAAAGCGCCAAGTCCCAGGGGCCGATCGCGGCCGTCGTCCCGCTCATGCTGTTCATCATGGCGACGATCCTGATGGTTCAGATGCAGAGCTTCTCGCGACTGTTCCTGGTGGTGGCGGCGGCCCCGCTCGGGCTGATCGGCGTGGTGGCGGCTATGCTGCCGAGCGGCGCTCCCATGGGCTTCGTGGCCATCCTGGGCGTACTGGCGCTGATCGGCATCCTGATCCGCAACTCGGTGATCCTGGTCGTGCAGATCGAGGATTTGCGGCGGGAGGGCTGGGCCCCGTGGCAGGCCGTGGTCGAGGCCACCATGCACCGGACGCGGCCGATCCTGCTGACGGCAGCGGCTGCGAGCCTGGCGCTGATCCCGATCTCGCGTGAAGTGTTTTGGGGACCCATGGCCTACGCCATGATGGGCGGCATTATCGTCGGCACGCTGCTGACCCTCCTGTTCCTGCCGGCGCTCTACGTGGCCTGGTTCCGCATCAAGCCGTCCTCGGAGTCTGAGGCAGAACCGCTGCCCGCGCAGCCGGCGCACGAGCCAGCCTAGACCGCGCCGCACCGCTTGCTCGGCGTTCCGGACCGGAGCTTCGCCCCGCATCCGATCCTCACGAACGCCGAGCATCGCCCCGGCCGCAGCGCGCCCCCGCCGCGGCCGGGGCTACACCCACCAGCCTAAAAAGGACGAAAACCCTATGCTCACCAACACCCCGCCGGGCGGCAATGAGCCCCAGCAGGATCTCAGAAGCACGCTCACGAGGCGCCAAATTCTGGACGGAGCGCGCCAGGTCTTTCTCAGGAACGGCTTCGTGGGCACCAGTATCGAGCAGATCACCACCCAAACCGGCGTCTCAAAGGCTACGATCTATCGCTATTTCGAAAGCAAGGATGCCCTGTTCGGCGCGCTGATCACCGGGGAAGCGGAGAGGATCGCGGGCACGCTGCCCTCCATCGATCCGGAGGACCCTGATCCAGTGTCGGCCTTGCGCCATTTCGGGATTGCGATCCTCGAAACTCTCAATAATCCGACGACCATCATTACCCTGCGTCTGATCATCGGGGCGCTTAGCCGCTTTCCGCAGCTCGGAGAGGAGTTCTGGCGGCACAGCCTGGGCCCAACCGTGAAGGAGATCGCAGCCTATCTCGACGTCCACGCCAAAGTCTGTAACGTTCGGATCGACGATAGCCGTGCCGCGGCAGAGGAGTTCGCGCGGCGGTGCCTGGCGCACGTGACCGAGCGTGTTCTGGTGCCCGGCCTGTCGTTCCTGACGGAAGTGGAATGCACGGCGGTGGTCGAGGATATTCTCCGCAACCACGCCATCCGGGTTGGTGCCCGCCAGGGCGGGAGCGCAGGCCTCACGCCTCCGGACGACGGTCTGGCATGAGGTCGGGATTGCTTTCGCTCAACCTAGCGCTGTCGATCACATGCAGCACGGTTCATCACCCGTTTCCCTCGTTAGCCCAACGACTTTAGCCAGCCGGAAAAACCGGCGTAAGCACTCATCCCGGACGAAGATCATGGAAATCAAACCAGAGTGGATCACCTTGGTCACCGCCTCCACGGCGTTGATCGCGTCGATTGCCGGCCCGTTCGTCAATACGCGGATCGCCAAGTTCCAGTTCAACGCGGACGTGCTGTCGGTCAACCGCCAGAAATGGATCGAGACGATGCGCGACCTCGTGGCGAGCCTCACCTCGCAGTTCCTGACCGTGGCGGCAATTCGCCAGACCGTCGAGGAGCCGACAAGCATCGCCATCGCCCGGGATCCCGAGCTGTTCAGGCGCGTGGAGAACCTCCTGCGGACGGTCTCCAAGATCGAACTCATGCTCAACCCGCTGGAACAGGACCACCAGCGGCTCAACGTCCTGATGAGGGAGGCGGTCGACCAGCTTCGCTCACCGCCGCCGGAGTCGGGCATCGAGGATCATATCGAGATCATCAGCCGCGACATCACCCGGGTCTCGCAAGCGATCTTCAAGTGCGAATGGTTGCGGGTCAAACGCGGTAAATAACTAGCTGCGCCCCGGTTGGAGCTCTTCGGCTGCCGCATATTGCGGGGAGCGCAGATGTCGCCGTGATCATCGTCCTGAAGGCGTCAAATTACCTTCACTCGGAAACGGCGGGGATGGGCACGGTGGCGAGGCGCAAGGGCTGAGCTTGAGCTTACTCGCACAGCTCCGAGGGAGGGGAAGCCGTCATCGGAACCTGATGAGGCTCGCGGCCCCTTCTACCTTTAGTGCCGCCTCTGTCGCGACAGTCCCGAGCTGGTTGCCAATGCCGGTCTTGCTACTTGCGATCGCCTGACCGGCCATAAGGCGCTCGCCGAGCAACCGGACGACCTCGGGGCGCTCCGCGAACTTGCCATGATTGAGCGGATCGCCGCCCTTGAGTGCCGTCAGGTCCAGGACTGTCACCCCCGCTTTCTCCAGCTCGGACCTATACGGCTCGGCAGCCGGGTTGATCTGGCCGAGCCGATCGACATCACCGCCGATGAGGCGCGACATATCGAGGGCCTTATCATCCTGCGACACGAACAGCGTGAGCTGCGGACGATGCGGCCCCTGTTCCAGCCATTGCTTACGGAAGACCTGAACATCGATGTCGGGCGATGCCAGAATGACGTTCCTGATCGTCGGCGCCACACGGCCGTCGCGGATCGCCATTTGCCGCAAGGCCTCGACAACAAGCCAGCTTCCCATCGAATGCGCCATGATCGTGATGTCGCCGACCAAGGGATCCTGGGCGGCTCGTCGCAAGACCTCCTCGAGCTGCGTCCGGGAATAGTTCGTGCTTTCCCGGTCATAGGCGTAGTCGAGAACATTGCCCCGAGAGGGCCAGGTGAACAGGATCGGCGCGACGTCAGCACGGGAATCGTGCACAATCTGGGCGAAACGGTACACCGCATCTTCGTAGCGATTGTTGAAACCGTGCACGAAGATCAGCACGCGACGACTACGCGGCAAGTGCTGCTTCACCCACCCGCGAATCTCGCCGAGGCTGGACAAGTCCCGGACGCTTGTCGTCGCGAAGTCCGTCGCCGGGTTTGGGGGCAATTGCTTCGGCCACTGCACTTGCCCGACCTGCCGGTTGTCCGGCGGAGGGATCGAAATCGTGAGTTCGGTCGACTGCAAAGCCTCACCGCGCTCTCCTGAAAACAGGACCGCCCGATCCGGACTGGGCGCCCGCGTGGTCGCAACGAGAAGGTTGACCCGCGATGTCCGTGGAACCGATACCTCGACCGGCGTCAGGACGCCTTTGGGCGGGCCTGCGCATCCCGTCACACTCATGCAGAGGGGAAGGACGGCGGTAAGGAGCAGCGGTTGGCGCAGGATATGAGTTCTTCCTGGCGCCCTCGGAGCTTTGGTCATGAGTCTTCACTGCCTGCTTCGACCGATCCGACAATGCGACCGTTTCGAGCGGCAGGACGACGCTCATGATGCGAGGCATTGGACGGTCATTCGGGTGGCAAGAAGGCTTGATAAAAACCGCCCCTCAGGTCCAATATATTGCTTTACGCATAATGATATCGAAGATTTATCAATGGGCGAAGAGACGCTGTGGGCACGTGTTGATCGGCCTTCCAGACTTCGTCGGGCAACGTGCATGGAACCCAAGTCAGGCCAGCACGTGCCAAAGTCTGCTTTCGGGAGCCGAGCCAGAGGCTGCTTTTGGCGCCCTGCATGTCTGGACGGCGGAAGGTTGGCTCTATGTGGCCGCAGTGATCGACCTGATCTCGCGCCGTGTCGTCGGCTGGTCGATGAAGGCCGAAATGACGGCGGCGCTCGTCATCGACGCGCTCGTCATGGCGATCTGGCGCCGCGGAAAACCCGACGCACTGCTGCATCACTCGGATCAAGGCAGCCAATACACCAGCCAGCACTTCCAGGAGCTGTTGGCCGAAAACGGTGTCACCTGCTCGATGAGCCAGTCCGGCAACGTCTGGGACAATGCCGCGATGGAGAGCTTCTTCTCCTCCCTGAAAACCGAGCGCATCAGAGGCAAAATCTATCGGACGCGCGACGCCGCCAGGGCCGACGTGTTCGATTACATCGAGCGGTTCTACAACACGATCCGCAGGCACTCGACCATCGGCTATCTCAGCCCGGTCGAGTTCGAAAAGAAGGTCGGATTAGCTTAACTGGCCGTCCACGAAACCGGCAGCAGGCCAGGATCACCTCGCGTGCTTGATGCACGACCTTGCGTGCGAGCGACAGCCGGCGGTCATCGCGTGCGACCAAAGGGCTGCCTACCCAAAGGTCTAGGGTGACACCGCCAAAGTATAGATTCTCGCTACTTGTGGCTGATTGAGATGTCTTCTGCTTGGGTCGCAGAATGCCGCCAAGAGCCCAAGACGGTTGGATCAGCGGGCTCCTTCCGCCATCGATCACGATGGGCTTCGCTCAGGTTGGAGTTGCCGCCATGCGTTCCCTCATCTGGCTTTTCAGCTTGCCGGCAGTCCTGCTGTCGCCGGGGCACGCGGCCGAGGGCCGGCAGGCGATATCTCCGGTGCCTCGACTGGGCGACATCGTTCCCACGTCCGTGCGTGTGATTGGAGTCGATGGCGAGAGTGCGCCACGGCGCTATGGGATGCTGATCATCGACGGGCGTTTCATCGTCCTGGTGGAGGCGAGCAGCCGCAAGGTCGTCGAGGTCATCTCGGACGCCCCGCTGTTCGCTCCCGCGCCTCCGACGCGGTGATTCAGCCTTTTTCGGAAACTCCTCCGCTTTCGGCAGGAGTACCTCGCAATAGCCGCCAATACGATCTGCAAGCACGAGCCGCGATGGTCAGGCGCGATGCCCACTGCGCGCTGATATGACAGCGGGGTGATCTACCCGCTGTCACCCTGTTTCATCGCAGGCCGGCGCGTCAGAAATCGACGGTGCGCGCGTAGAGCACGTTCTCATAGGCTGCCGTGCGGTCCGCGGCCGGCGGGTAGATCCAGACCTCGTTGATCTCCTGCTTGACCTTCTTGGCCGCGGCGCCGGTGATCTCGACCTTGGAATTCCACCCGCGCGTGAAGATGGCCGTGTCGGGGCCGAGGTCGAGGCAGGTCACGTAGGCGGGCTGATCATAGGGAAGGGTCGATTCTCCCAGCAGATCCGCAGCGGCGTTGTGCCCGGCGAAGGCACCCAAGCGGCGGGCGTGCTGACAGGACATGACGGCGTAGTTCCCGGCCGTGTCGCTCTTTGCCTTCGCCGTATCGCCGGTCGCGAAAACGCCGGGAGCCCCCGGCACGCGCAGATCGGGCTCGACTACGAGCCGACCCAGATTGTCGCGCTCCGCCGGCAATTGCGCGGTCAGCGGCGAGGCACGCATGCCAGCGGACCAGATCACCGTGGAGGTCTCGATCCGCTCGCCATTGCTCAGCGTGACACTGTTCTCATCGAGTCCCGCAATGCCGACATTCAGCCGAGTCTCAATCCCGAGAGCGCGCAGCCGCTCCTCGATCAGGGGCCTGGGTTCAACGCCCATCGCCGGCGCGACATGCTCCGACCGGTCGACGATGACGACGCGGATATCGGCATCCTCGCCCAGGATCTCGCGCAGACGCCCCGGCATCTCGGTAGCGAATTCCAGCCCGGTGAAACCGGCGCCGCCGACCACAACCGTATTGCGCGCCGGCGATGCCGGCATTTTCGCCAGCGCATGCAGGTGGCGATCGAGTTCGATCGCCTCGGCCAGTTGCGTCGCGGCGAAGCCGAACTCGGCCAGGCCCGGGATCGGCGGAGTAAAGCCGTTGCTGCCCGCCGCAAGGATCAGCCGGTCATAGGGCAAGGTCGCCGAGGTGCCATCGGCCGCTACGACCGTGATCGTCGATGTGGCGCTGTCGATTATCTCGACGCTGCCTTGGCGATAATTGATGTCGGTCGCGGCAAACAGCTCGGTCAGAGGCGCGACCATCTGTTCGGGCTGCCGTTCGTACAGGCGCGGGCGGATGACCAGTTCCGGCGCAGGTGACACCACGGTGATCGCCACGTCACTCGGTGAAACACCCAGTTCATGACGCTGGCGAGAAGCGCCCAGCGCTGCCATCAATCCCGCGAAGCCCGCCCCGATGACCACGATGTTTTTGGGCATGAAAGATCTCCTCGTCCTTGTTGAAAGCAACGGCAAAGAACAGCTTGCCTCACCACCGCCGCGAACATCCCTGGCCTGCAGGCGGGCATGCGACGTGAACCAGCAAAGTCAGTCGGAAGGCGGCATGGCGCCTGATGCTGGATGTCGCCCGCAGATCTTGGTCAGGCATCCATCCGTTCAGGTTGCCGAGGCAGCATTGGCCTCATTGCCTCTCTCGTCAGCTCGGCCGGCCAATCTCCTCGGCGCGTCCTTTATGAGGAAAAGGCCAGGGAGCTGTCGAGAATGAGGGACCCTATGCAAAGGTTCAGGGTGACCTGTCCCGCGGGTGAGCGTGAGCTGCTTTCTTGCGGGCTGCGGTTGATCGGCCGGGCGCGCCCGGTTTCCGCTCGCGCGGCGCTCCGCCTCGTCGCCGGACGAGCGTAGGCGTTCCGTATCACTCGTTATGACGGCGCAAGGTGAGCGCACGCGCCGCTCAAGCGAGCGTGTACGCTGCTGGAACAGCCCATTATTCATCCGACATGACGCAAGCGAAGGTCAGGCTGCTTCGTCCTGGGTCATGCGGCAGGTTCCAGTTTTGGCGCTTCTTCAGAGTCTCTCACCTTGGCGACGGCGCCATCGGCACGTACACCCGCTCGACTATCGTTGTCGGCAGACGCTGTGCGGCCGAGCGAACCTGCCGGCGCGGTCTCCCTCTCCGTCTCTTTCTGGATCGGAGGCGAGGGCTTCGGCACGATTGTCCCTGATGCTGCCTCAGCGTGCTTTTCGAGCTTGGCGAAGGCGATCTTGATGGCGACGAGGATGGGGGCTGCGACGACGAAGAGCAGGGCGACCGCGTTGAAGGCTGTGTCGAAGGCGATCACAGCGGACTGGCCCGTCACGGCTCGGCCGAGCAGGCTCGCCGCGGCCCGGCCGGCAACGGCGGCGTCCATCCCCTTCGCCGTCAACATCGCCGCCGTGGCCGTCAAGCGCTCGATCACGGCAGGCTTTCCGGCAGCGACGTTGGCGCCGAGGACCGCGAGATTGGCGATGGTGTGGTGCTCGATCAGCGTCTGCAGCGCCGCAATCCCCATCAGGCCGCCGAGCTGGCGGCCGGTGTTGAACAGGCCGATGCCGCCGGCGAGTTGGCGCGCGTCGAGATGGCTGAAGGCGATCAGCGTGATCGACAGGAACAGGAAGCCAAGGCCGAGGCCGCGCAGCAGTACCCCCGCCATCATGTCGTCAGCCCCGCTCTCGCTGGTTGAGCCGGAGAGCAGCCACATCCCGCTCATCAGGATCAGGATGCCGAAGGGCACCGTAGCGAAGGGCGGCAGGCGGCGGAACTGCACGAGCAGGGCGACGAGGAGAAGCGTGCCGATGAAGGGCGCGCCGCTCGGCAGCAGGAGCGCGCCGGCCTCGCTCGGGGTGAAGGCGAGGACGGACGTCGCGAAGGCCGGGATCACGAAGGCGCTGCCGGACAGGGCGGCGCCGGCGACGAAGCTGACGATGAAGGCGAAGGTAAAGTCGTTCGGCCCGAACAGGGAGACGTCGATGAGGCCCCGGCCTCCGGCCAGCGCCTGCTGAGCGAGGAAGGCCAGCAAAGCGGCGGCGCCGGTCAGCGTCAGCCAGAGGATGCGCGGCTCCTCGAACCAGTCCCAGCGGCTGCCTTGCGTCAGAACATAGGTGAGGCAGAAGAACGTGACCGAGATCAGCGCGACGCCGAGCCAGTCGAACGGACGGCGTACGTTCCTTTCGGGCATCGGCCCATCCGCCAGCAGCAGGAGCCCGGCGGCGGTGAGGGCGAGCGGCACGATGCTGAAGAAGATCCAGGTCCAGGCCTGCGCATCGAGCAGCCAGCCCTGAAGCGCCGGGGCGAGCGTTCCGGGCGCGACGACGGCGCCCATCGCGAAGAGCGCCTGATGCAGCGGCTGCTGCGCGCGCGGGAAGCGCAGGAAGATCAGCGCCTGGCCTGCGACGAGCAGGGTGCCGCCGGACAAGCCCTGGACGACGCGCAGCCCGATCAGCAGGTCGAGCCGGGCGGTCATGGCGGCGATCCCGGAGGCCAGCCCCATCGCCAGGGTCGCAGTGACGAGCACGCTGCGCGGATCGATCCGGCTCATCAGCCAGGGCGCGGTCATGAAGCCGATCAGCTTCAGCGCGATGTAGCCGATGTCGAGCCAGGCGAACTCGTCGGGCGTCGCCGAGGTGTCGCCGATGATGTCGCCGCGCCCGAGCGAGAGGACGGTGCCGGCAAGCGCCTCGGTCAAGGCGGCGAGCACGATGCCGGTGAGAAGAAGGGTGCCGGCGGCAGCGCTGCTGCGGCCCGGCGCGATGCTAGCGACCATGATCATGAGCTGCCTCCCGGGGCGATCTCGACGCGCGCCGACAGGCCGGGCACCAGGCGGCCGGGCAAGGGATTGCCGACAAAGCGGATCTTGACCGGAACGCGCTGGACGACGCGGACGAAGTTCCCCGTCGCATTGTCGGCCGGGAGCAGGCTGAAGGCGGAGCCGCTGCCGGGCGCGAAGCTGTCGACCACGCCCTGGAGCGCCTCGTTCGGATAGCCGTCGACGGTGATGCGGACATGCTGACCGGGCCGGATCTGCTCGAGCTGGGTCTCCTTGAAGTTCGCCACGACCCAGACATCGTCGACCGGGACGATGTCGAGCAGGGCGACGCCCGGCGCGACCAGGCGGCCAATCCGGACCTGGCGGTTGCCGACGATGCCGCCGACCGGAGCGCGCACGACGGTACTGTCGAGATCGATCTGGGCGAGATCGCGCGCGGCCTGCGTCTGCGCCACGGCGGCAACGGCCGCTTGGTGCTGCGTGGTCAGGACGGCGATGCGCTGCTGCTGCGCTTCGATCGCCGCCGAGGCCGCCGACAGGTTTGCCTCGGCCCGCGAGCGCGCCGCGTCGCTCTCATCGAGCAGGGCCTGGCTCACCGCATTGCTGCGAATGAGTTCGCGGCGCCGGCTCTGCGACCGTGTCGCCAGGGTCACCTCGGCGCTGGCGGCCTGCTTCTGGGCTTCCGCCTGCCGGACCAGAGCGTGCTGGAGCTTGGTCTCGGCATCGACATTGGTGACGCGCGCCTGCGCGGCCTCGACATTGGCCACGGCTTGCGCGAGCCGTGCGCGATAGTCCGCATCGTCGATCCGGAACAGGATGTCTCCCGCTCTGACGGCCTGATTATCCTCGATCTCGACGGCCGTGACATAGCCCGCGATCTTCGGCGCCAGTGAGGTCAGATCGCCGCGGACATAGGCGTTGTCGGTCGCCTCGCCGCCCGAACGGGCATTGGCCCAGCCCGCCGCCGCGGCCGCCGCGGCGCCAAGGCACAGCAGCAGCCCGACGATCTTCTTCCTGCCGGGCCGCGCGGCGGCGGCGGCGCTCCCAGCGCCCTCCTCGCTGACGACGAGGCTCTTCTCATCAAGCGGGTCCATGGTCCCATTTCCGTTGAACGCCAATGGCTGCGATCGAGCGCCCCGGCAGCGAGCCTGCCGCCGGGTGCTTGCTGGCATTCTGCGATCTGGACGGAGGAACTCTCAATCGGCCGCAAGAATAGCGAGAAGCCGTGCATTGGCGGCGTTGCTCTAGACCTTCGGATAGGACGACATGCTGTTTGGTTGCTGTCGAGGCAGTGCGGTCGATACCATTCCGGGTCAGCGCGGACTTGGGCGGGAGGCGGTCCGGTCCTTCGACGAAGGCAAGGCCGTTGATGGTCTGCACGCCTTCCGCGAGCGTGGGCTGCCGATCGAGGCAGATGAGCCATTCGGACGGCTTGACCTCAGTCAAACCGTGTCCAAAGCCACCAACAGCCTCTAGACCCGCGTGACCGTATCCCGCGTGATCTGACCGACGTTGAGCGCGCCCGTCTGGCGCATGATCGTGATGAACTCATCGTCCAGAATCTGGAGGACACGGTCGACGCCGGGTTCGCCGAAGGAGGCGAGCCCCCAGACGTAGGGTCGGCCAATCCCCACGGCCGCGGCGCCGACGGCAAGTGCTTTCAGGACATCGGTGCCGCGGCGCACGCCGCCGTCGATGAGAACCGGGATGCGGCCACCTACCGCGTCCACGATCTCAGCCAGAACACCAATCGTCGCCTGCCCGCTCTCTTCGGCGCGCCCGCCATGATTGGAGACCAGAAGGCCGTCGACGCCGTGACGCAGCGCCTCCTTGGCGTCTGCGCCGGTCACAATGCCTTTCAGCAAGAGCTTGCCTTTGACGATCCCGCGCAGGCGATCGACGAAGCTCCAGGTCATGCCGGTGCCGTAGAGGTTCGTGACCTTCGACACATCGATGCCGGCGAAATTCGCCTTGCGGCTGACCTCATTGGCAAAGCCCGGCGTGTGACAGCCCGAACAATCGCGCTGATCCTGACGCCGCATGCGGAACAAGGTCTCGGTGTTGCGGCCGCCCTGCCGGTCGACCGTCAGGACGATCGCCGGACAACCCGCGGCCTCGGCACGGCTTACCAGTGCCTGCGTCACGGCCCAGTTGTCGGTCGGATAAAGCTGGAACCAGGCCGGCGAGCCATGGGCCTTGCTCACATCGGCGATGCTCGCATTGTCGACCGTGGAGAGGATCATCTGGTGCCCGCGCTTGCCGGCCGCGCGCGCCGCCGTGACTCCCGCCTCCGCATCGAAGGCGCCAAGGCTGCTGACCGGGCAGAGAAAGATCGGGCTGCGCCAGGTTTCGCCGAAGATCTTCACGCTGGTGTCGACCTTGCGCGCGTCGATCAGCCGTTTTGCGCGAATGTTGTAGCGGGCATAGGCGGCATTATTGGCATCGCGCGTCACGTCGCCGTCCACGCCGCTTTCCAGATAACCCCAATGCGCCGGTGCCTCCTGAGCCAGCACGGCTTTCTTCGCCGCAGGTTCGAACTCGAACACGTTCAGCGCGTCCCCCGCCGCGGTGATGATCCCGTCCGGACCAAGCGTTCGGGCGGAGCTGCGCAGCACATCATAGCTTTGGGCCAACGACCGGTCCGGCATGGACGCCAGAATCGAAGCAATCGTGGAGGCGACCATCGGGGTCGCGACGAGCGGGCTGGCAGCCAGAAAATTCAGGAATCTGCGACGCGCAATCATTCCGCGATCCGAAATCTCGAGCGACTTAAGGGGCGTCGGCTTTTCCATGGAGATCCTCCGCGATTAGTGCAATTCAGGAAAACTGCTTGATTTCCTTGAGTTATCTATCCAGGCAGCGCCGGTAGCGGCTATCGTCCGGGGGTATTGAAACCCTATCCGTTGGTTTAGGGCCGGATCCGCCAAGTATCCCGGCACCCGTGGTTAGCCGTTTGCAGACACGTCAGATCAACCCAGACAAGCTGGCAGCCAGCAGCATGCTCGTCCCGGCATCGGCTGCCTAGGCCGTACGCGTTTCGCGGACATCGGCAGGCAGTGCTTCCCAGGCGCGGATGAGCTCGCCAAGCGAGGTCGCGTGCATTTTCCGCATCGCGTTGCTGCGGTGGAGCTTGACGGTGACCTCGCTGATGCCGAGATCAAAAGCGATCTGCTTGTTGAGGCGTCCGTGCGCGACTTCATGCAGAACCGAGCGTTCGCGCGGCGTCAACGTCTCCAGGTATTCCATGCTGCGTTTGGTGACTGCGGCCTCGGCCCGCTGCACGGCATCCGCCGCAATCGCGACGGTCACGGCGTCGAGCAGGGTCTGGTCCCTGACCGGCTTGGTCAGAAAATCCAAGGCACCAGCCTTCATCGCCTGGACCGTCATCGGGATGTCCCCATGCCCGGTCAGGAAGATGATTGGCTTGCGATTGCCGCTTTGAACGAGCTGGTGTTGCAGTTGGAGACCGCTCGCCCCCGGCATGCGCACATCGAGGATCAGGCAACCGGGGCTCTCCAATGCGCCGGAACCTAGCACTTCGCCGATCGACGGGAAGCTGACCGGGCTGAAACCGGCCGACAGGATCAACTCGGACAGCCCCTCCCGAACCGCAGCGTCGTCGTCGACAATGATGACCAAGGGTTCTGGTTCCTGGGCCCGTTGCATCCGCAACGCCTCCGATCCTCGCAGGTTCTGATGACTAGCTTTCATTGTTCACCCTCCTTTTTTGTTCAGGCAAGGCATCGCCAATAGCCGCCAGCAGGACCTGCCCATCGAAGGGCTTGCGGAAGAAGCCGCTGATGCCCAGCGCCCGGCTTTGATCGGCAATCTCGTGGCGGCCCGTGATCAGAAACACCGGCAATCCCGGACACGCCTTCGTCACGGCGTCGCGAAGCTCAAATCCGTCCATGTCCGGCATCCCGATATCGGTGATCAGGGCATCGAAGCCGGATGGCCCATCGGCCAAGAGCGATCGGCCCGACGAGAAGGTCCGGACCGCGTAGCCCGCAGATTCCAGCAGTTCCTCGAGCGCTTCAAGTAACCTTGGATCGTCATCGACAACCGCCACGACAGGTCTCCGTTTCGTCACGGTCAGCTCCTTCCCGCTCGGCGCGAGTGCGCGATCGGAATCTCCAGCCTCTCTGCGATCCGAACGAGATCGGCCAGCGAGGCGGCAGCCATCTTCTGCATCACGTTTCTTCGATGAATCTGCAGCGTGACCTCGCTGATGCCCAGCTGGGCGGCGGCCTGCTTGTTGAGAAGGCCACTCACGACCAGCGGCAGCACCTCACGTTCGCGCGGCGTCAGCACAAGATAGCGCTGCTTAAGCACACCGAACTCGGCACGCTCCAATCGCCTTTCCCGATCCTGCGCGATTGCGGCGTCGATCGCTGCCAGAAGGTCGACATCACTGAACGGCTTCGTAAGGAAGTCCACGGCGCCGTGCTTGATGGCCTGAACGGAAGACGGGATGTCGCCATGCCCGGTGATGAAAATGATCGGCGGATGATCGCCGATCGCG
The DNA here is from genome assembly GCF_004123845.1 of Allobosea sp. Tri-44. GTDB lineage: Bacteria > Pseudomonadota > Alphaproteobacteria > Rhizobiales > Beijerinckiaceae > Allobosea. Next base: position 255,441 of record NZ_NBDP01000007.1, read on the forward strand.
ATCTGCTGCTGCAGGTCTAGGCCGTTGATGTCCGGGAGCTCGACATCGAGGAGGAGGCAGGCTGGGACTTCCGGCTTTTCTGCGTTGATGTAGTCGCCGGCCGATCCGAACGCTTCGGAGCGCATGCCGTGTGACGTCAGCAGCTCACCGAGTGCCTCCCGCATGCGGTCATCGTCGTCGACGATGAATACCATAGGATCGCCCGTCGTCGTCATGGCGCCGCTTTCAGTTCAACCGGCAATGTGAAGATGAACAGGGCTCCGTGCTTTTTGTTCTTTTCTGCCCAAAGTCGTCCGCCGCGAGATTCGACAATCGACCTGCAGATCGTCAGCCCCATGCCCATTCCATTTCCTTTTGTGGTGAAGAACGGCTCGAATATCCTGCCGGAGACAGCGACCCCGGGGCCGTGATCGCTGATCTCGGTCTGCACGACGTCTCCGAGCCGACGCGCTCTTATGCCAAGAACCCTGTCTTCGGTCGTGGTGTCCATCGCTTCCATTCCGTTGCGAATGAGGTTGATCAGCACCTGTTGAACCTGGACACGATCGAGAGACACGGGAGGCAGGTCGCCTTCGACATCCGTGTCGATGCGAATGCGACGCTGCTCCATCTCCTCGGCCACAAGAGCCAGCGCTTCGGCTATGGCACTGCCCAGCGCCGTCGAGCTCTTGGCCTCCGTGGATTGCTTGAACAGGGCGCGGATGCGGCTCACGACATCGGCGGCCGAGTTCGCGTCGCGGATGATGCGCTCGGCCGTGAGCTTCGCACGCCCAAGGTTTGGAGGATCCGTCGACAGCCAACGGTTGCAGGCGAGCGAGTTGGCAACGATCGCCGCCAGAGGCTGGTTGACCTCGTGAGCGATCGAGGCCGAGAGCTCCGCGAGGCTAGCGAGTTGGCTCGCGCGGCCAAGTCTCTCTTGCGCGAGCCGCAGCTTCTGCTGAGCGCGAACCTCTCCGTCGATGTCGAGGCAGGTGATGTTCCACTGCACGATTGCGCCTTCGGCGTTGCGCATCGGGACGGCGCGGGTATCGACCCAGCGATACTCGCCATCGAAGCGCTGCAGACGGAGCATTCGCGCGAATGGCTCGCCAGTGGCCAAGGAACGGGCCAAATTCTCCTTGACGCCAGCCACATCGTCCGGATGGACACTCGTGTCGATCGTGCCGGCCAAGCGGGATTTGCCCACGCCGTCCAGTTCTTCAAGTTCATAGCCGAGGAACTCGCGAAGCTGCCGGCTACGATAAACCGGCTCGCCATCCGGCGCGGCGCAATCGATCATCACCGGCAGCGTTTCAACGAGGTCTCGCAGCGAGCGCTCGCTTTGTTGCAATGAGAGCAGCGCCTGCTGGTGTTGCCGGGATATCGCGGCCACGATGAGCGCCGAAAATGCCGAGATGGCCAGAAAGAGCTGCAGCATGACCTGCTTCTGCCTCTGGGTCTCGGGATCGCCGATGAACTGACTGCTGCCGGACAGGGTGAGTGCCATCGTCGTGAGGGCGAGAAGGCACAAGGCGACGGCGACGCCTTTGAACTCGAAACGTACCGCCGCCCATAGGATCGGTGGCATGATGATGTAGGCGGAGAGCAGGAAGTCGTACTTCAAGGCAAGCGCGGCGACACCCAGGAAGATCAGCCCCAGGACGCCTGCCTCCGTCCACTGCATCGCAGAGATCTGCGTCCGGTTGCGCCAGTGCTGGATCGCGACGAGCGCCGGCGGCGCCACGAGCAGGATTCCAGTGGCGTCGCCGATCCAGAATAGCGGCCAGACGCTCGTGAAGGTTTGGGACTTCACGCCGAACCAGGCGAGCGCCGCGCTGCCCACCGTGGCACTGGCGAGGGGCGCGACACCAGCGCCCAAGACCACAAATGCGAGAACCTCTCGCAAGGTCTCCAGCCGAACCGGCCGCCCGATTGCCCGATTCAAGAGCGTTGCGCCGACGACGGCGCAGAGGGCGTTGCCGAGATAGATCAGCAGGCCCGCGAGCAGCGGACTATGGAACCATACGAGCTGCGCGGTCATCTCCGCCAGACAGCCAATCAGGATCCACCACGGCCAACTATAGGGCGAGGTGAGGATCAGCGTCGCGATGAAAACCCCGCCCGGAGGCCAGATCGAAACAGTGATCCCGGGGACGATCGCGAGCGCCTGAGCGAAGCCGCACCCCAGCACATACGCCAGATAAAACAGCGCCAGATGCTGAAAACGAGGGCTGTGCGACCAAGCGTACATCAGCGGTTGCTCCAACCGAGTGTCGCCCACGTTAATCTCGCTATGGTAGAATCGCATCTTATGGAAATCCATGAGATACGCCGGGCTGGGCGAGGTCGTCGCGCGCGCCGGGACGGTCGAGTGCTGGCCGGCCCGCCCGCGGTCGAGATGGTAAGTGTCGGCGCGGGTGCGGATGTTCGTGGTCCGGCCGATCCTCGCAGCGCGCGTTGAAGCCCCCGCCGCGTCAGGCCGCCCTCTTGCGGGCGGCGCTTGTGGCCCAATCCTCGAATCGGGCCGCGCCGATGCGGGCGCCTTCGGCCGGCAGGAGCGAGCGATCGTTCAGCCGGGCGCCGAAATAGCGGGCATTCGGATCGGTTACGACTTGGCGCGCATCGCCGATAGCTACGAGGAAGCGGCGGACGAGCTCATCAAGCCGGAAGCGCTCCGGGCCGGCGACCTCGACCATGCCATCGATCGGAGCGCCGAGAGCGACCGCTGCCAGAGCCTCGGCGACATCGTCGGAGACGATCGGCTGGATCGCGACCGAGGGCAGGCGAACAGTTCGGCCTTTGGTCGCCGCATACGCGATCCCGCACAGGAAATCGGCGAACTGGGTCGACCTCAGAATCGAATACGGGACCTTGGACGCCCTGATCAGGTTTTCCTGTGCCATCCTGCTGCGGAAATAGCCGCTTTCGAGCAAGCGATCCGTGCCGACCACCGACAGGGCCACGTGATGCTCGACCCCAGCCGCGACCTCGGCAGCGAGAAGATTGCGGCTGGAGGTTTCGAAGAACTTGAGCGCCGCATGGTCTTCGAACGAAGGCGAACTTGCCACGTCGACGACAATCTGGGCGCCTGCCAGAGCTTCGGTCAGGCCTTCGCCCGTGATGGTGTTGACGCCGGAAGCAGGCGAGGCAGCCAGGACGACATGCCCTTTCCGGCGCAGGATGCTGGCCAGTTTCCAACCGATCGAGGCGGAGCCGCCGACGACGACGATCTTCATGCTCCTGCCTCCGGTTGCTGCAATCGCGGCCGGTCTGATACGGCAGCGAGCTTTTCCGTGCGCGATTGACGGATCGCCCAGAGGGTCAGCACGACCCCGAAGAGAGCCGGCATCGTCACGGCCGGAAAGTCGCGCGGAATGACGGAAGGGGAGCAGATGCCGACAGCAACTTCCCAGAAGTGGAAGAGCGCATGCGCGCTGAGCCAGACCGTCGCAGCGGCCCAGAGGCCGATGCGGCGCTCCGGCACGGCAAGGCCGATCGCGAAAGCGGCGCCGAGGAAGAGCTGGATCATCCCGATATCGCGGACGAAGTGCTGGTTGAAAAAGCCGGTATCGGTCACGCCAGGCACCAGCTCATACCAGGCCAGAGGGGCGATGAGCATGAAAAGGCCGTTGAGGGAGAGGAATGCGCCGTTGAAGATCGCCATCGTGATGACGGCCGCCGCGGCAGTTCGATTTTCTCGATTGAAGCCCATGATCGGTACCTCCCATGATTGAACTGGAGCCAGGGAACGCGATGCGATCGCGCGCGATGTGTCCGACATCGATGGTCTGGCGCGCCGTCGCGATCGTGCGCCCGTGAGCTCAAGGCTAGGTCGGCGACGGGCCGGAATCGATTGAGTTCAAGGGCAAGCAGCGGCCATACCGCGGTCTAGGCCGTCATAGCCGGCCGCTAGGTTTTGCTGGCTTCACGTGAACCACGGGCAGCTGCGAGCAATCCGCCCGACCGGGCTGCGCCGAGCGCTCTCGCTTCGGTTCGCTCCTTCTCATGGGTTGCCATGAGATGCGGCTTGGTCAGGCGGGAGCATGAGTTCGCCAGCCCACTGGCATTGGGGTCATGGCTTCTGTTCGCGCTGAGGCTGAAAAGGTGATCGCCGACCGGCAAGGGGCGGGCCGGCCGGCGATCAGGCTCTCGCTGAGGTGCAGCTCAAGCCTATGACTTGATGAATGCGAGCAGGTCGGCATTCACCAATTCGGCGTGCGTCGTGCACATGCCATGCGGCAGGTTGTCGTAGACCTTGAGCTTCGCGTTCTTCAGGAGCTTCGCCGACAGCGGCCCGGAATTGGCGAACGGCACGATCTGGTCATCCGTGCTGTGCATGACGAGGGTCGGGACGCCGACCAGCTTGAGGTCTTCGGTGAAATCCGTCTCCGAGAACGCCTTGATGCCTTCGTAATGGGCCTTGGCGCTGCCCATCATCCCCTGCCGCCACCAGTTCTGGATCGTGCCCGGTATGGGTTTCGCGTCCGGCCGGTTGAAGCCGTAGAAGGGACCCGAGGGGAAATCGACGTAGAACTGGGCGCGATTGCCGGCCAGGGTAGCGCGCAAACCGTCGAGAACCTCCATCGGAACCCCTCCGGGAGTGTTCGGCGTCTTCACCATGAGCGGCGGCACCGCTCCGATCAGGACGAGCTTGGCGGCGCGTCCCCGGCTATGGCGAGCGACGTAGCGGGCGGCTTCCCCGCCGCCGGTCGAATGCCCGACATGGACGGCGTTCTTCAGGTCGAGATGGTCGACCACCGCGGCTGCATCGGCAGCGTAGTGGTCCATGTCGTGACCGTCGCTGATCTGCGCCGAACGGCCATGGCCGCGCCGATCGTGGGCGATGACGCGATAGCCCTTGCCGAGGAAGAAGAGCATCTGGGCGTCCCAGTCGTCGCTGCTCAGCGGCCAGCCATGGTGGAAGACGATCGGCTGAGCGTCCCTGGGCCCCCAGTCCTTGTAGAAGATCGCCACGCCGTCCTTGGTCGTGATCGTACTCATCGTCATTGTTCCTTTGCTCAGGTCGGAAGAAGGTGGGCGCTGTCCCCGGTTCGTCTGCGCGGCCGCGCCTTGCGCCAGACCAACGGCGAGCGTCGTGGCGAGGGCGCCCACCAGGACTTCGCGGCGTGATCCGGGGACGTGCGAGAAGTCATTGTGCATTGCTGCGGTCCTTCAGTTTTGCGTAGGAGGCCGGCCCGGTTTGGCGACGGGAGAGTCCGGCGACCATAGGTCAGTGCCGCTGGGGCGAAGCGTGGCGGAACCAGTCATCGAAGCCGATCGCGCCGATGCGCGGGTTGTCGCCGGGGACGAGCGACCGGTCGTCGATCTCGGTGCCGAAATACTGCGCGTGAGCGCTCCCGATCACCTTGCGCGGATCATTGCTCGCCCTCAGGAAGCGCGCGACGAGATCGTTCATGCGGATTGGCTCGGGCCCGGCGATCTCGATCACGCCGTTGGCCGGAGCGGAGAGCGCCACATCGGTCATGAAGCCGGCGACGTCGTCCGATGCGATCGGCTGAAAATAGGCGGAGGGAACGGTTGTCGTATCCCCGACCGTCGTCGATTGGGCGATGGCGCCGAGGAACTCGAAGAACTGTGTCGAGTGGACGATGGTGTAGGGGATGCCGGATCCACGGATCAGGTCTTCCTGGGCCATCTTGGCACGCAGATACCCGCTCCTCGGCAGGCGACCGGTCCCCACGACCGAGAGCGCGATATGGTGCTTCACGCCGGCCGCCTTGGCTGCAGAGAGAAGGTTGCGGCCGGAGGTCTCGAAGAACTCCAGAACGGCCTTGTCTTCGAATGACGGCGAGTTCGCGAGATCGATGACCACCTGAGCGCCGGCGAGGGCCTCGCTCAGTCCTTTGCCCGTGATGGTGTCGACGCCGTTATTGGGGGACGCTGCGAGCACGTCATGCCCCTTGTTGCGCAACCTCGCGACCGTCTTCGAGCCGATGAGGCCAGTGCCGCCGATGACGACGATCTTCATGACGAAAGCTCCGTGTTCGCAATGCGGGAGGCGACTTTTGAGAAGCCGGATGGTCGGCCGGTTCGTCTCACGGCCTTCGCTGCGGATAATGCGACGGAGCTGCGGGCCAGACTATCGAACGGAAGCATCTGTGACGCGATGCGAAGGTTTAGGGCGCCTGCATCCGGAGATTGGGAGCACCTGCCGGAACAGGCAGATGCCGCTGCCACGGACATAGGTCCGCCGAACCATCTGGCCAGAGGGTCAACCACCTCGGCCTTTCGTACCCTCACGATGGCGATGTGATCGGCCGGATCCAGCCGCCCCAACGGGGGCGCTCGCCGTTCGGGTTGTGACGCTATGCTGGGCCAGACAACGCCGCTTGCCGACGGGAACGCCGGCTCGACCCCGGAACATTGGAAGCCCGGGCGTTCTGCGCAGCCCAGTCGAGGGCGAAGTCCGCGACCTCCTCCCAGCCCGCCTGAATACAGGTCCAGTGCGAGCGGCCGGGATAGATCTTGATCTCGGTCTGCGACGGCGCCTGCTTCTGCTTCTCGAACAGGGCTTGCGTCATCTTGGCCTGGGCGATGAGGTCGATGCCGCCGCCGATGAGCAGCAGAGGCGCGCGATGGGGGTTGTCCCAGCGGATCTTGCCTGCGGCCGACACCAGGCCGTCCCAGTAGATTTTTCCGGGCGTCGGGACGATGTAGCGGTCGTACATGGCGTCGACCTGCTGCGGCGGCACGGTCTGCGCGAAGCGCGTGCCGAAGAAGCTGCGCGACATGGTCATGACGCGGCGCCAGCTTCCCCAGGACAGGAACACCGGGAAGGTCGACCGGACGGTCTGCCAGCCAACCAGCACGCCGGAGGTCGGAGCGGGGTCGATGACGACGCCGGCCGCGCCGAGGCCACGGTCGAGCAGGTGCTGCGTGACGGTGCCGCCGAATGAGTGCCCGATCAGAATCGGCGGCTCGGGCAGCGCGCGGATGAGGCGATCGTAGTGATCAATGACCTCGTTGATGCCGACCTCGGCGAGCGCGGGGTCCGGGGACGCCCGCAGCTCGGCCGGAGGACGGTCGTCGAGCGGCCAGGATGGGGCGATGACGGCATAGCCCTGCGCTTCATAGCGGGCCTTGAAGCCTTCCCAGCTCTGCGCATTCAGCCAGGCGCCATGGATCAGCATGATGGTCTTGGACATCGGTCACTCCGTCGGATCTGCTGGTAGCTGGACGCGGCCTTCGCACAGGCCCCGAGGGCCCTCGGCGCTGGGGCGCCAATCGGCGCGCGCCGTCGTCGGCATCGAGGCCGTGGCCACTGATATCGCGGTATCGGAGCGAGCCTCACCCTAGGCGCCGGTGCACCGGCGACATGCAAGAGGCACAGCCGTTGCTCGCCGCTCAGAGCGGCGCCTCCCGACGTTCGCGGAGGGTCGACCATGCGCGCAACGAGGCTGCCATACACCTTCGCACAGCCTGACCGAGGCTTCTGTTCGATGGCTGTGCTGGCGGAGGCGATGCAACGTCCTTCGGCTACGCCATGTGGCCGTCCCGGAAGGCGAGCACGCCAACCATGGAGACCGCTGGCGGAGGTGGCCGATACGGCCGTGGCAACCCCATCAGCAGGAGACAGACATGATCGCCCAGATGAGCCTCGACAACATTTCACATCCCGGCCGAGCGGCGCTCGACGAGTTGGTCCCATCGCGTTACGCGGTGAAAGTCGGAGAGATCGACGTGCTGGTGATCAGCGACGGCGTGCTGTCGCTGCCAACCGAGATGCTGGCGCACGACGCCGACCCGGCCATCCGCGCGGCCTGGCTGAAGGAAAATTTCCTGCCGCAGGAAATGATCGGCTGGCCGCTGAACGTGGTCGTGGTGAAGAGCGGCGACCAGACGATTCTCGTCGATGCCGGGCTCGGAGTGGACCCGAACTTGCCGCGGGCCGGGCGGTTGATCAAGCGATTGGAAGCCGCCGGCATCGATCTCGGCGCGTGACCGACGTGGTGCTGACCCACATGCACATGGATCACATCGGCGGGCTGCTCGTCGACGGGGTGAAGGAACAGCTGCGTCCGGACCTGCGTATCCATGTGGCGGCGGCCGAGGTCAAGTTCTGGGCGGCGCCCGACTTCACCGAGACCTCCATGCCGGAGGGATTCCCGGACGCGCTGCGGGCGAGCGCCAAGCGGTTCGTGCACGAGTATCGCAACCAGCTGCGGACATTCGAAGAGCGGCACGAGGTGGCGCCGGGCGTCGTCGTCACGCGCACTGGCGGCCACACCCCCGGACACAGCGTGGTCCGCCTGTCCTCCGGCGGCGAGCGGCTGATGTTCGCCGGCGACGCCGTGTTCGCGGTCGGGTTCGACCATCCCGACTGGCACAACGGCTTCGAGCACGACCCCAAGGAGTCGGCCCGCGTTCGCGTCGAACTCTTGCGCGAGCTGGCGGCGACCGGCGAGCAGCTGGTGGCCACTCATATGCCGTTCCCGTCCGTTGGTCATGTGGCGGTCGACGGCAAGCTCTTTCGTTGGGTGCCGGCCGTCTGGGACTACTGACCGCTCGTTGGGTCAGGGCCGAGCCGGCCTGGAGGCTGGCTCGGCCAGGGCGTTGGCGATCTTGAGCCAAGTCTCGAGGCGTGGCCCTGACGAGCGACGCCGCCATAGCGCAAGGCGTAGCGCTGCTGCGCCATGAGGTGAAACCGGCCGGCTGCGGCATCGCATCGCTTGGCCCGGGCGGTTTCACCTCACCCAAACCCTTGTTCATGGCCCTAGCGGCCTTCGGATAACCTTGCTGCCAAGAGCCATCGCGCCATGATCGTCTGTTCATGCAATGTGTTGAGCGAACAGGATGTCCGCTCCGCCGTCGAGGCGCAAACGCCGCGCTCGCCCAGCCAAGTTTATGGCTGTCTCGGCTGCAGTGCCAAGTGCGGCCGCTGCGCACGCACCATCCGCCGCCTCATGGACGAGGCGCTCGGCGGCGCGCAATATCCTGCAACGGCTGCGCGCGGGCCTCACAGCCCCGATCTGCAGCCGCCTGCCGGCGTTCCGGGTGTCAAACCGCTTTGGAGACCAGTGCTCCTTTTCGTGGTGAAGGTTGGCCCTGAAGCGGGCGACCGAGTTTTCGGCCACGAAGCGTCGATCGGCTACGGTAGCAGCGTCGAGCACCTATCCCCCAGCACGGAATACACTATCCCCACGACCAGCTGACCTCACTACAAGCATCGCCTGACAGATGCATGCGTAGAGTATCGCAGTTGGATTGAACTCTTCATTCTTATTGAACCTTCAATCTCAAATATAGTTTGGGATATTGGAGGAATTCCAAATCTAGGAGAAAAATATGACAAATGAAATTCCGAGCAAGGGATTGGAATGGACCAACCTCGTTCTAGGCGCGATCTTGGCCTGCGCCGCTTTCCTGTTCGCTGATCCGTCTACCGCCGCATGGAATGCAGGGATCGTTGGCGCGTTGATCGTCTGCTGTTCCCTCGTGGCGCTCTATCGCTACGGAGATTGGACCGAATGGTCCAACCTGACCTTGGGATGCTGGGCGGTCGCCGCGCCGTTCCTGCTCGGCTTCAAATCGGCGGAAGGGCCGATGTGGACGCACGTCGTGGTCGGGCTCTGCGTGGCGACAATCGCCGCTGGGCAGCTTGTCGCCAGCCGCAAAGCCCAGCCGCAGACGAGCGGCTCAAGATAACTCAGGCGGAGCACCGGGGACGGATGAGCGGAGTCTGCTTCCGCTCCCGTCCCCCAAGGCGCTTCGGCCGGTCAAGAATGGACCGCCGCGCCGGCTGAAGCCGGACAGGGAAACGGATGATGGACTCCTCGAACCGCGAACCAACGCTCGAAGACTTGCTGGCCGACTCCATCGTCCAACTCGTGATGAGGCGCGACGACGTCGTGCCAGACGAGGTGCGGCAGATCGTTCACGAGGCTTGGGTGCGTCGAGACCTGTGGCAATTCCGACCAGGACGTGACCGCCTGCGCTGGAGCCCGTCCGGATCGGCCTGTGCCGCAAGCTGGCCGGAAAACGGGCTCTTCAAACTATAATACAAGAGACGGTTCGCCTGCCAGCTCGAGCCGGTCTGACCGGATCCGACTCCAAAGGCCTGTTCAACGTCACCTCGTCCCGATCAAACGATTTTGCTTCGCCTTCATCGTCATTTTTGGCCGATGACGCGTTGTTCGGAAGCGCGATCCCATTCCCCTCATTCGCCATCTGCGTACCGACGGTACGACCCTGAGTTGGCCGCCGCGATACAGAGAACAGTGGTATACGACGGCTGATAGTCCTCGGGCTTGCCTCACTCCGAAGGAGCGGCCAGTGACGACAGCGTCCAACTCTCATGGCGAAGCCGGCGACGACGATCGGAAGCAGGATCAGTGGTCGCGAATCTGGGCGTACCGCCCGCAACTCCGGCGCCTGGCTCTCTTTGCCGTGGCCTATATCCTGGGCTGTGCGTTCGCGCAGTCGCTGGCAATCGTGCCCGAGACAGGAATTTCCATCTGGCCTCCGGCCGGGCTGTTCATCGCGACCCTCATCGTCACTTCAGGCTATAGCTGGCCGTGGTGGATCGCTGCGGCCTGCCTGGCCGAACTCGTCAGCAATCTCGTCTGGTTTCACAACCCGCTGCCGGTGGCGCTCCTGATCAATGCCGGCAACGCGCTTGAGGCGGTAGTCGGAGCTTGGCTCGTGACCCGAACCTGCAAGCGGCCGGTGCGCCTGGAGACCTTGCAGGAGGTCCTCGCATTCGTTTCACTGGCTGCGGGTATTGCGCCGGCCCTGAGCGCGACGGTGGGCAGTGCCACACTCGCGTGGTTCGACATGAAACCGCACTCATTCGCGGCGGCCTGGCCCATGTGGTGGATCGGAGACGCGACCGGGGTTCTGATCGTGGCGCCGCTGGCGCTGGCCGTTTTCCAGAATTGGCGCGGCGAGGCGCGGTTTTCTGCCGCCCGCTGGCTGGAGGCTTTCGTCGTTGGGGTGATCCTGCTCGGTGTCGCCGCGCTGTCCCTCGGTGGCTACCTGCCCTTCGCCTACATCATCATGCCGCCGCTGCTGTGGGCAGCGGTGCGATTTGAATACAGAGGCGCCGCCGTCAGCCTGGCCCTCCTCGCACTGATAACCGCGGCATTTACGATATCCGGCGACAGCCAGTTCGCCGGCGCTCCCGAGACGCAGCGACACCGGCAGATCATGCTGCAGCTCTTTCTGGCCATTTCGGCGTTCTCCGCACTCGTCGTCGCCGCAATATCCCGCCAGTACCATCAGTCGCTGCTGACATTGCGCCAAAGTCAGCAGCAGCTTCAGCAGATGATCGACACACTCCCGGTCCGCATCTGGAGCGCGACGCCCGATGGCGCCCCCACTTATTTCAACAAGCGCTACCAGGACCATTTCAAAGAGGTTCTCCCGAGTCTGACGCCGCTCCAGGCATCGAACATCCAGGATCTGGTCGGTCAGCTCATCCATCCGGACGACGCGTCCGAGGTGGAGCGGACGCTGCGAGGCTGTCTTGAAAGCACCAGCCCCGCCGTGATGCGGTTTCGCTGGCTTGAGAAGGACGGCGCCTATCGCTGGGCGGAGTGCAAGGTGGAACCCCGGCGTGATGAAAGCGGAGCGGTTGCCGAATGGTACGGCGTTTCCATCGACATCGACGATCAGATGCGCCTTTACAACGAAGTTCAGGAGCGAGAAGCCAGAATTCGGCGCCTGGTCGAGTCCGATATCATCGGCATCGTCATCTGGGACCTGGACGGACGGCTCATCGACGCCAATGACGCGTTTCTCCGCATGGTCCAGTATGACCGCGCGGATTTGCAGGCCGGGCTTCGATGGCTCGATATGACGCCTCCGGAATGGCAGGCCGAGCATATCCGCAACGAGCTCGACGAGCTCAAGGAAACGGGCAAGATGCAAGCCCGCGAGAAGGAATACTTCAGGAAGGACGGCAGCCGTGTACCGGTGCTGATTGGGGCTGCCTGCTTCGAAGGCCAGTCCAGGCAAGGCGTCGCCTACATTCTCGATTTGACTGAACGCAAGCGTGCGGAATCGGCGTTACACGACCGGGAATGCGAGCTTTCACAGCTCGTAGACATGCTTCCGGTTTACATCAGACGCCTGTCGCCCGAAGGAGAGCCGATCTTCTTTAACAAGCGACTGACCGATTTTATCGGCGTGAGCTTGGCGGACTTAGGCGCGGCCGGCGCGAGTCGACTTCGACCAGCCATCGAGAATTTCGTCCACCCTGATGAAGTTGCGAAGGTCGTGGCGGCGCTCCGCCGCGCCCTCGCCACGGGCGAGGACTACACCATGAGATATCGCATGCGTGGCGCGGACGGCGTGTATCGGTGGGTCGAGACTCGTGCCGAGCCGTTGCGGAATCAGGATGGAACAATCGCGCAATGGTATTCGGTGTCGATCGACATCGAGGACCAGATGCGAGCACTGCAAGCGGAAGAGGCATTGCGGCGTGCCTCCGGCGAACTCGCCAAGGCGACACAAGCCGCCAGCCTTTCGGAGCTCTCGGCTTCGATCGCCCACGAGGTGAACCAGCCGCTGGCGGCTATTGTGGCGAACTCTCATGCCTGCCAGCGCTGGCTCACGGCCGAACCGCCCAACCTCGAGCGCGCGCAGACGACGGTGGAGCGCATCATCCGCGACACCAATGCCGCGGCCGAGGTCGTGAGCCGAATCCGTGCCCTCTTCAAGCAGTCCGTAGAGACGAGGACGAGCACGCCTCTTGGCAGCGTCCTAGAGGAAGCGCGCAACCTGATAGCCGATGAGGCGGCGCGACGGCGCGTCCGTATAGACCTCGATATCCAGAGCGACCTTCCACTCATCGCGCTGGATCGCATCCAGATCCAGCAGGTGCTGGTCAATCTCATGCGCAACGGTATCGAAGCGATGGAGGCGGTTGCGGACGAGAGATCGCTCGGCGTGCGCCTGCGCCGCATAGCAGATTCGGTTCAAACGGAGGTCAGCGATCGCGGGCCGGGCGTCGAATTCCCCGACAGGATCTTCGAGCCCTTCTTCACCACGAAGGAACAGGGAATGGGCATGGGCCTGGCAATCTGCCGGTCGATCGTCGAGTCGCATGGCGGGCGATTGTGGGTCGAGACAAACGAGCCGCGTGGTGCAAGGTTCATCTTCATCTTGCCGGTTGAAGTGAAGCAGCATGATGACGAGTGATCCACATTGTCTTCACCCCGGAGGATGCCGTTCACCAGCTTTGCGATGGCGGAGGATCACTACCTGGGCAAGTGGCGGACGATGCTGGCCAAGGCCGGCGGCGATCCGGCAAAGATCGCAATGTTGAGTTCCTGGACCTGGCCGGCGCTGTTCTTCCCCTATGGCTGGCTGTTCTACCGGAAGATGTGGGCCCTCGGCGGCTCTGTCTTCGCCTTCCAGTTGGTCTATGCTCTCTTGCCCGAGAGTGCGCCGCCGCTGGCAGCGGGGCTGCTGATGGTGGCGACCTTCAGCCTCGGCATCGTCTTCGCGCTCTACGGCAATGCCTGGTACCTCGAAAAGGTCCGCAAGCGCTGGGAAGCGCTACGATCTGAGCCCGATCGGGCCACCGCGCTCGCCAAGGCGAAGCAGGAAGGCGGCGTCAACCTGATCGCACCGATCGTCGCCTTCGCGCTGGTTGTTGCGGCCGCGGTCGGGCCGCACCTGATCAGTTGGAACGATCCGGTCGCTATGGTGCGCGACGGGCATATGAGGGCTTACCCCAGCACCACTGTCGGCAAGGCCTTCGCCGGCAATTTCGATGGCGGCACCTGGCGCAGCTTCATCACAGCCAAGGGTCAGCAGGTCGTCGAGTTCAGCGGCAAGATCAACGCGGCCCTGCATGGCAATGCGGTATCGGCGCTCGCGGACAGCTTCGAGAAAGCCCGCAAGGTCGGGCGCTCAAAGCTCGAAGACACAATCTCGCCCTGTCCGCCAAGCAATTCTCTTGGAAAAGGTGAGAATATCGAGCCCCAACAGCCACCCCAACAGAGATGAATGACTAGTCTCCTTCAACGCTACGCGAGCAAGGTATCAGGGACACACTGCGTCGGCCGCGAACTGAATTTCTGAATTGCGCCGCAAGCTGACATGAGCTCGCCGCCAGGAGGCGAACATTCGGAAAAAAGGCTCGGGGGTCAGTCTGGCTTCAGTTGACGCCGGGTGAAGATGGCCGACGGCCTCGGCGATCAATCAACGAAGGGCTTGCGTGAAGCGACCGCTGACAACGATGCATCCGACGTGGTGACGCTCTGGGCAAGCCCAAAACCGAGTCCACCGTCCAGCCCTCCTTCAGATCCGCTCCACCACGCCCTGCTTGAACAGCAATGACAGCTCCGGCGTCATGCCGTCGAAGACCGGCAGCGTTGCAGCGCCCAGCGCCGGCGTATCCGGTCCCATCTCGGCGGCGATCAGGCGCGGCGTGTCGGCCGCCTTGTTGAGGCTGACGCTGCGCGGTAGCGGCTCGATCCGGGCGATCAGTGCCTCCAGCACGGGGCGGGGCAGCACTCCACCGAGGATCACCGTCTGCGGATCGAGCATGTTCTCGATCATCACCACGGCCTGGCGCAGGCTGGCTGCGGCCTCGTCCAGCCAGGCGAGCAGGCGGGTGTCGCCGTCTTCGAGCGCCTTGGCGATGCGGTCGAGATCGCCGTGGCGGACGGTTGCCGCCTGGCCATCGCCGAGCGCCTTCAGCGCGAGCGAGACCGAGGCGTAGCGTTCGAGGCAGCCGCGATTGCCGCATGGGCAAGGCCGCCCGTTGGTGTCGACGACGAGATGGCCGATCTCGCCAGATTTGCCGTAGCCGCCACGATAGGGCTGGCCACGCAGGAAGAGCCCGCCGCCGATGCCGGCGCCGATATAGATATAGGCAAAATCGGTCAGGGTACGGCCGGCGCCGTAGAGCCGCTCGCCGATCGCCGCCGCCGTGGCGTCGTTCTCGAGCAGCACCGGCAGGCCGAGCTTGTCCTGCAGCGACTGGCGCAGCGAGAAATCCTTCCAGCCGGGCAGCGCGACCTCGCCGAGCACGACGAGCCGGTCGTCCTGGAACAAGGCCGGGACGACGAGGCCGACGCCCCAGACACGCTGGCGCGCCACCTGCTGGCGCTCGAGCATCGCCGAGATCGTCGCCGCGATCTGGTCGAGCACAGCCTCGGGTGCATCGAAATCAAGGTCGAGCTCGACGCGATCGCGCACCGCGCCGGCGACGTCGGTGAGGATGACCAGCAGGACGCCATGGCCGAAGGACACGCCGAAGGTGAAGCCGCCATCGGGATTGATGTCGAGATCGACCGCCGGCTGACCGCGGGCGCCGCTGCGCCGGCTGACGCTGCGCACCAGCCCGGCCTCGCTCAGCTCGGCGATGATGTTGGAGATGGTCTGCGGCGCCAGGCCGGTGGCGCGGGTGATCTCGGCGCGCGAGAGCGGCGCCTGCAGCCGCACCGTCTCCAGCACGACCCGCCGGTTGAACCGGCGGGCATGGTCCATATTGGCGCCGAACAGCTTCATCTCTGCCTCTGAATCATCGCTCCTGCCTACACCCAGCCGCTTGCCAGTCGAAGTGCTCTCTGATTAAATCACTTCATTGGAATAAATCGGGCGGCAGCGAAAGACCTCCCGGAAACAGCGGGGAACAGACCATAACGCAGCAGCGCGAATCCAAGAGTGGCTTGTCCCGCCGGACGGTGCTGGGCGCGGCCGGAACGATGGCGGCGACGGCCTATGGCTTCGGCGCGCGAGCGCAGGAGATGAACGTCCGCTTCGTCGGCGAGCGCTACCCGGCGCTGGAATTCTACGTGAAGAAGCTCCAAAGCGCGCTACCGAACGTCAAGGTCACTGCCGACCTGATGCCGAACGCGCCGTTGAAGGAGCTGCAGACGATCACGCTGTCGTCCGGTGCGGACTCGATCGACATCATGCTCGGCAACGACCTGACGATCGCCAACTTCGCGCAGAACGGCTGGCTCGAGCCGCTCGACGATTACATCGCCAAGCACAAGGACGAGTACAAGCTCGACGACTTCGCCAAGACGGCGATGAGCTCGGCCTCGTTCGGCGGCAAGGTCTATGGCCTGCCGGTGCTGACCAACACCCAGCTCATGGCCTATCGGCAGGATCTGTTCGAGGCCAAGGGCCTGAAGCCGCCGACCTCGTTCGAGGAGTACATCGCCGCCGCCGGCGCGCTGAACTCGCCCTCCGTCGCGGGTACCGTAATGACGCTCAAGGGCGACGGCGTCCTCAACGAGGGCCACTGGTATCTGAATGCGCTGGGCGACGGCTGGTTCGACGCCAACAAGAAGCCGGTGTTCAACAGCCCGAAGGGCATCGCCGCGATCGAGACGATGAAGTCGCTGACGCGCTTCGCGCCGCGCGGCTACACCGCCAACGGCAACGACGAATCGACCATCCTGTTCCAGCAGGGCGCCGCTGCCATGGGCATGCAGTGGCTGACGCGCACCGCCGCGATGGACCGCCAGGATCAGTCCAAGGTGATCGGCAAGATCAATTGGGCGCCGCCGCCGCGGGGTGGTCAGGTCGTGGTGGCCGACACCTTCGCCATCTCGAAGTTCACCTCGCGCAACAAGGACACGCTGTTCCGCCTGCTCGCCGCGACGCTGTCGCCGACGAACCAGCGCGAGGGCGCGAGCCTCGCCTGTCCGACGCGCGTCTCGGTGCTGGAGGATCCGGAGCTGCGCCAGCGCTTCCGCTATTACAACGTGCTGGTGCCGGCACTGGACAAGGGGGCGACCTTCCCGAAATTCGCCGAGTTCAAGGAAGTCAGCGAGACGGTGACGCGGCGCGTCCTGCAGGCCGTCACCGGCGAGATGCCGGTCAAGGAGGCGCTCGACACCGGCGCCAAGGAAGCCGAGGAATTCCTGACGCGCCGCGGCGTCTACAAGTGAGCATTCTCGCTTCCGGAACGGTCCGGGCCTGAACCGGGCCGCTCCAGCGCAAGGCACAGATTTATGGCGTCGTCGTCGGCGCGGGCCTATCCCCGCGAAATATCGCTCTGGCTGTTCGTGGTGCCGAGCGCGCTCGTCGTGCTCGGCATCCAGCTCTACCCGGTGCTCTACGCCGTCTATCTCAGCTTTTTCGACTACCATATCGGCCAGTCGCAGCCCCGTTTCGTCGGGCCCGACAACTACCTCGCTTTGCTTGGTCAGGACCGTGTCTGGGCCTCGCTCAGGACGACGGTGATCCTGGTCGCCTGCTCGCTTGCGGTCGAGTTCGCGCTCGGCCTGCTGCTCGCGCTCGGGCTCTACAAGCTGACGCGCGGCGCGCGCCTCTTCTCGACACTGATCTTCGTGCCCTATCTGATCACGCCGGTGGTCGCTGCGCTGTTCCTGCGCTGGATCTTCGCGGCGCGCTGGGGTCTTGCCGACGCCGTCATCGCCTCCTTCGACATCTTCCCGCCGGACTGGCTGGGATCGCCGGTCTGGGCCTTCGTCACCATCATCGTCGCCGATGTCTGGCAATTCACGCCCTTCGTCATGCTGATCCTCTATGCCGGCCTGCAGGGCATGGACGAGGCGCTGCTCGAAGCCGGCAAGATCGACGGCGCCTCGGGCCCGCGCCTGGTCTGGCACATCATCCTGCCGTGCTTGCGCCCGCAGATCCTGTTCGTGCTGGCGATCCGGCTGATGGATTCCTTTCGCACCTTCGACAGCATCTATGTGCTGACCGGCGGCGGCCCGGGCACCGCGACCGAGACGCTGACGATGTACACCTACGCCCTGGCCTTCAAGCAGCTCGACCTCGGCCGCGCCTCGACACTGGGCGTCCTGACCATGCTGATCGTCACCGGGCTGACGCTGATGATCATCTCGCTGATGTACCGGCGCGAACGGGGAGCGTTCTGATGCGCCGCCTCTTCGGCCAGCCGCTCGCCGTCTTCCTCCTGTCGCTGTTCGCGCTGTTCAGCCTGACGCCGATCATCTGGGCGGTGCTGATCTCGATCAAGCAGCCGGCCGATGCCTTCGCGATCCCGCCGAAACTGCTCTTCGAGCCGACCTTCCGTTTCCATTACGAGATCTGGGTCGAGCGCCGCTTCGTCGAGTTCTTCCTGAACAGTTCGATCATCGCGCTCGGCACTGTCTTCATCTCGGTGCCGCTCGGCACGCTTTCCGCCTACGGCCTGTCGCGGCTGGAGAGCCGGATGGCGCGCTCCTATCTAATGGGGCTCCTGGTGATCCGGATGTTCCCGCACATCCTGCTGCTGATCCCGTTCTTCATCGTGGCGCGCTCGCTTGCGATGATCGACACCTATCCTGCGATGATCGCGGCGATGGTGGCGATCAACCAGCCCTTCACCGTCTGGCTGATGCGCAGCTTCTTCCTGGAAATCCCGCGCGAGCTCGACGAAGCCGCCACGATCGACGGCTGCAATGCCTGGACGACCTTCACCAAGGTGATCCTGCCGCTGGCCAAGCCCGGCATCGTCGTCACCTCGCTGTTCAGCCTGCTGCTTGCCTACAACGAATTCCTGTTCGCGCTGATCCTGACCGGCAGCAACACCAAGACGCTGCCCGTCGCGATCGCCGAATATGGCGGCGAGGACCTGAACTACTGGTCGCTCTCGGCGGCCGGCGCGATCGGGATCATGCTGCCGATCCTGCTGTTCATGCTGTTCTTCCAGCGCCATCTCGTGCGTGGCCTGACCATCGGCGCGGTGAAGGGATGACCATGGTCGACCAGAGCATCATCGACGGTTTCATCCGGGCGCAGGCGCAGATCGTGCCGGCGACGATCGCCGCCGTGCGCCAGCGGCTGCGCGAGCTCGCGCTTCCGCGGGCGGGGCACATTGTCCTCGTCGGCTCCGGCACCTCGCTCAACGCGCTGCTGGTGGCGAAGCCGGCGCTGGAAGCCAGGGGCACCTTCGTCGAGGCGCTGAACCCGGGTGCCTTCCTGCAGCGCGAGCCGGTGCTCGGCCGCGAGGCGCTGGTCGTCGCGCTGTCGCAGACCGGGACCAGCGAGACCACCGTCGCAGCGGTCAGGCGAGCGCAGGACAGCGGACTGACCACCCTCACCATCACTGCCGAGGCCGACAGCCCGATCGGGCGGGTGGCGACGACCAGGATCGTGATGCCGATCGGATCCGAACCGGTCGGCCCGAAGACAAAAGGCTATGGCGGCTCGCTCGCGGCGCTGGCCGAGCTTGCGGCGGCACTCGCCGGTCATGCCGGGCAGGACGTCGCCGAGGCGGCGATCGCCGCACTGATCGAGGCGGCGACACTGCCGGCCTTCGCGCTGGCGGCGGAGCTCGACGCGGTCGATGGCCTGCTCTTCACCGGCGAGGGCCGCCATCTCGGCACGGCGCTTGAAGCCTCGCTCAAGCTCGCCGAGATGACCGGCGTGCCGGCGGCGGCCTTCCCGGCCGAAGAAGCCATGCATGGCCGCCTGCACGGGCTGACCGGCAGGAGCCTCTGCGTCATGATCGCGGCGGACGCGGCCGAACGAGAGCTCGCGGCCCATGCCGCTGGTGTGATGGCCACACTGGGCGTCCGCATCCTGATCCTCAATTTAACCGATGAGCCGACGTCGTTCGACTGGCTGCGGCTCGACGGACTGGCGGCGCCCTATGACGCGCTCGCCGCGATCGTGCCCGTGCAGCGGCTGGCGCAGGCCATGGCGGCGCGACGCGGGATCCCACCGCATCTGATGCGCTTTCCCGGCCTGTCCAAGAAGCTCGGCATCAAGATCGACCGCTTGCCATGAAGACCGTCTTCGCCTTCGATATCGGCGGCACCGCCGTCAAGTTCGGGCTGGTGGCCGAGGACGGCCGCCTGCTCAAGCAAGGCGAGGTGCCGTTCGAACGCGACCTGTCTTTCGCGGCGCTCTGCGAGCGGCTGGCCCGGCTCTATGAGGACGTGATGGCGGGCGCCCCGGCCGATGCCTTGGCGGTCGCGATGCCGGGCTACGCATCGCCGAAGAGCGGCGTCGTCATCGATGGCGGCGGCAATGTTCCCGCGCTGCGTGACGGGTCAATTGCCCAAGCGCTAGAACAGCGGGTCGGCCTCCCGGTCTGGTTCGCGAATGACGGCGTTGCCGCTGCATTAGGCGAAATCAGGTACGGTGCCGGCCGGGCGCTGAATCGCTTCGTCCTGATCACGATTGGGACGGGGGTCGGCGGCGCCGTTGTGCTCGACGGAAGGCCGGTCATTGGCCCGGACGGCCATCCGCCCGAGCTTGGTGCCATCGTCGTCGGTATCGACGGCACGGGCCGGCCGCTTTCGCTAGAAGCGCGGTCCTCGGCGCCAGCCATGCTGCAAGCCTACGCACGTCAGGCCGGGGATGCAGCCTTATCGGCACGGAAGCTGTTCGAGCAGGCCGAGGCCGGCGACGCGGCGGCGGAAGCGATCATCGATGCGGCCTGTCGCGGCATCGCCCACGCGGCGGGCGCCCTGACCAACGCGCTCATGCTCGAGGCGATTGTTCTCGGCGGCGGGGTGTCGGGGGCCGGCGAGGCTCTGGCGCGCCGGATCCGTACTATTTTGCCGGCTTATGTCTGGCCGGCCCTGGCGGCAGCAGTTGATGTCCGCACCGCCGAACTCGGCAATACGGCCGGGCTGCTCGGCGTCGCCTCGCTTGCGTTCGAAGGGCTAGCCGCGTCGGCCAAGGATCGCAGCGTCAGACAGATCGCGAAGTCCTGATCAATTCGCATCAGTCGGCGAGAGCAATCGGAATCGCGACGCCGAGGCGGCCGGCACTGGCCTGAAGCGCGGCCAGCGTTGTCCTTGCGAGGGGGCAGAAGCCGTCGAAACGGCTGCGCGCCTGCGTTGCCCGATCGCCCGGCAGGCGGATGGGAGGGGCGCCGGGAACCGGCCTCGACTGCCGGATGTGGTCCGTGAACGTCGCTGCAGCGGTCTCGAACTCGGCGAGAGGGCGCATGCCCTCGATCTCGATCGCCATGAACAGGTTGGCGCTGCCATAGGGCCGGGAGAGATCACCATAGAGCGGTTGCACCTCGCTGCCGATGCCGCCGGCCGAGAGGCCACCCGCGATAAGGTCGATCATCACGGCAAGGCCGAAGCCCTTTGCCCCGGCAGCAGGCAGGAGCACGCCCTTGATCGCCTCGGCCGCGTCGCGGGTCGGCAGCCCCTCGGCCGTTTGGGCCCAGCCTTCGGGAATGGGCTCGCTGTTGCTCGCCGCCAGCCTGACCTTGCCCATCGCGCCGGCGCTCATGGCGAGGTCGAGGACGATCGGCTCGCCGCCGGTCGGAATGGCGAGCGCCAGCGGGTTGTTGCCGACGACCGCCTCGGCTCCACCCGGCGCCGGCAGCATCGGGCGCGTATTGGCCATGACGATGCCGATCTTGCCGGTGAGCGCGATCTTGCGGGCAAAGCGCCCGGCGGCGCCGAAATGGAAGGCGTTGCGGATGGCGACGATCGCGACGCCGTGCTCGGCCGCACGGGCGATCGCGATGTCGCAGGCCCGCTCGGCCGTGACATGGCCGAGCCCGTTCCTGGCGTCGATCGTCAGGCGCGCACCCGTGTCGACGACGATCTCGCCGCTGGCCGCCGGATCGACGGATTTCCGTTCGATCCGCTCCAGATACATCGGCAATTGCAGCAGGCCATGCGAGGCCAGGCCCTCGATATCGGCATCGACGAGTGCCTGCGCCACCAGAGCGGCATTGCCTGGCGGCGTCCCGGCCGCCTCGAGCAAGGCGGCCGCGAAGGATCGCAGCGCCTCGGCTGAATAGCGGCCGGACGCTGCCATCAGCGCACCGGCGGCGCGTATTGCAGGCCGCCCTTGGTCCAGAGCTTGTTGAGGCCACGCTCGATGCCGAGCTTCGAGCCCGCGCCGACATTGCGCTCATAGACCTCGCCGTAATTGCCGACCTGCTTGACGATCTGCAGCGCCCAATCCGGCTTCAGCCCCATCGATTCGCCGAGATTTCCCGAGCCGCCGAGCAAGCGTTGCACTTCCGGCGAGCCGGTGCGCTTCATTTCGTCGGCATTGTTGGCGGTGACGCCGAGCTCCTCGGCGACGAGCATGGCATAGAGCGACCAGCGCACGATGCTGGTCCACATCTCGTCGCCCTGGCGCACGACGGGGCCAAGCGGCTCCTTCGAGATCAACTCCGGCAGGATCACGTATTCGGTCGGGTTGACCAGCTTCAGCCGGTAGGCCGAGAGCGCCGAGACGTCGTTGCTGAAGACGTCGCATCGGCCGGACTCGAAGGCCTTGGCGACCTGATCGCCGGCCTCGAAGGCGACGCCCTCATACTTCATGCCGTTCCCACGGAAATAGTCGGCGATGTTGAGCTCGGTGGTCGTGCCGGTCGGCACGCAGACCGAGGCCCCGTTGAGCTCTTTCGCCGATTTGATGTTCAGCGCCTTGCGAACCATGAAGCCCTGGCCGTCATAATAGCCGACGCCGACATAGCGCAGGCCCATCTGGGTGTCGCGCGACAGCGTCCAGGTCGCCTGCCGGGAGAGCAGGTCGATCTCGCCGCTCTGCAGGCTGACGAAGCGGTCCTTCGGGCTGAGCGGGGTGTAGCGGACCTTGCCGGCATCGCCGAGGACGGCGGCAGCGACGGCCCGGCAGATGTCGACGTCGAAGCCGCCCCAGCGCCCGGCCTCGTCGGGCACCGAGAAGCCGGCGACGCCCGGGCTGACGCCGCAGATCATCTCGCCGCGATTCCTGACGGTCTCGAGCGTGCCGGCGGCGGCGGGCATGGCGCAGGCCGCGATCAGGCCGGCGGCCGGCAACAGGCGTGTCTTCATTCGGATGCCCTTCCCCCCGAGTGTCGTATCCGACGTTTCCTCGCCGGGTCCCAGGGTGATCCTGACGGCTTTCTGACGCAGGGGGCGCGCGCCTCGGCTGATTTCGAGATGTGAAACGCAGGGACTTCCGGTCATATCCGGGAGCGGCAGTGCCATCATCCGATCATCGAAATCGGTACGGCCTATCCATGCAGCCCCCTGCCCCAACCAGCT
Source organism: Allobosea sp. Tri-44 (assembly GCF_004123845.1). Classification (GTDB taxonomy): domain Bacteria; phylum Pseudomonadota; class Alphaproteobacteria; order Rhizobiales; family Beijerinckiaceae; genus Allobosea. The sequence continues at coordinate 278,336 of NZ_NBDP01000007.1, forward strand.
TTCGCCAACGCCTCGTCAGCGGCGCCTTCCTGGCGGGGAGCTTCGTCAAGACGCCGAGCCCGCACGCCACCGAAATCCTCGGCAATAGCGGCTTCGACTTCATCGTCGTCGATCAGGAGCATGCGCCCTTCGATCGCGGCACGACCGACCTCGTGCTGCTGGCGGCACGGGCCGCCGGGATCGCCGGCGTCGTCCGCGTCCCGACGCTGACGAGCGACGCGATCCAGGTGTCGCTCGATTGCGGCGCGGTCGGCATCCTCGCTCCGCATGTCGCGAGCGTGGCTGATGCTGAGGCCCTCGTCGCCGCCTGCCGCTATCGCGGCGGCAAGCGCGGCTTCTCCGGCGTCACCCGCGCCGGCCGCTATGGCGGCAGCAAGATGTGGGACCTCGTCGACGCGGCCGATGCGGCAGTGGCGACGATCGCCATGATCGAGGACCCGTCGGCGCTGGACCGGATCGACGCCATCCTCGCGGTCGAGGGGTTGGACGCCGTCTTCATCGGCCGCGGCGACCTCACCGTCGCCTTCGGAGCCCCGACCCGCGATGCGCCTGCGGTCCGCGATGCGGTCGAAACGATCCTGCGCGCCGCGAAGAAGGCCGGCAAGCCGGTCTGCGTGATGACCGACAATGGCGAGGAATCCGCTGCCTTCGCCGAGCGCGGCGCCAGCGCCTTCATCCTCTCTTCGGACCAGGGCTTCCTGCGCAAGGCCGCGAGCGAAACCCTGGCGCAGATGCAGACAGCCAGGAGCCGGGTCGAGAACCCAGGCTCCCGATAGGAGATACGGACCCGTGAGCTATCCCTCCAGCGATCCGCGCTCGAAGCTGTCTGCGCCGGCGGCGACGAAGGCCGCGCCGGTCAAGGCGTATGCCGGCGCCGACTATGCCCGCTTTTATGTTGAGGAGCCGCAGCACGCGAACGACAGCGAGCGCACCTGGCTGGCTCGCGGCCAGAACTTCATCGTCGCCTATTCGGATGTGAAGCCTGGCGCCGTGCTGGCACGCACGGCGCAGCCGGACGAATACTGCCTGATCCTGCCCGAAAAGGAGCTCGGAGCGACAGTCACCGCCGGAGCCGAGACGGTCGAGGTCGCGGGCGGCTCGATCGTCTTCGTGCCGCCGGGCGCCTCGCGCATCACGCTCAAGGGCACCGGCCGCGTCATCCGGATCTTCTCCAGCGTCGCGACCGACCTGGCGGCGTCCTGCTCGAATGCCGCCTCCTATGCGCAGCCTCATGCCAATGTCGCGCTGCTGGAGCCCTGGCCGGAACCATCAGGTGGCTTCAGGATCCGCGCCTACAGCCTCGATGCCGGCGGCGGCGAAGGCCGTTTCGGCCGCATCTTCCGCTGCACCACGCTGATGGTGAACATCCTCGATCCACGGATGGGCTTGCGCGACGTCACCGCGCTCTCGCCGCATCACCATGACGATTTCGAGCAGGGCTCGCTGGTCATCGACGGCGGCTACATCCACGACATCCGCTGGCCGTGGACACCCGACATGCGGATCTGGCGCGAGGACGAGCACGAATTGATGGCCGCGCCATCGCTGACCGTGATCCCGCCGCCCTCGATCCACACCTCGCGCTCGGTCCTACCCGGGCTGAACCAGATGATCGACATCTTCTCGCCGCCCCGCCTCGACTTCTCGCAGAAGCCCGGCTGGGTCATCAACGCCGCGGATTATCCGATGCCCGGCGAAACCGCCTGAGGGCCTGCGACATGACCTTGACCGCCCAGAAAGCCGACGCCCGCAGCCGGCAGATCGCCGACCTCCTGGTCGGCGCCGTCGACCTGCATTGCCATAGCGGCCCAGCCGCGATGCCGCGGATCCTCGACCATCACGAGGCGATGCTGGATGCCGCCGCGGCGAAGTTCCGCGCCGTCGTCTACAAGGATCATTTCTATCTCGGCACCGCCCACGCGATCCTGCTCGAGAAGCTCGTGCCTGACACCGGTGTCAGGCTGTTCTCGGGCATCGCGCTCAACAATGCCTCCGGCGGCTTCAACCCGCATGCGGTCGACCACGCCATCAAGCTCGGCGGCAAAATCGTCTGGATGCCGACGCTCTCGGCCAAGAACCATATCGACGTGCTCGCCTCCGGCGCGGTGAAGACCTTCCCGAAGACCGCACAGAAGATGCTCGACCCGATCCCGCTGACGCCGTTCGGGGCCGACGGCAAGCTCACTGACGACGTCAAGCTGATCCTCGACCTGATCGCGGCCGGCGACATCATCCTCGCCGGCGGGCATCTCTCTACGCCCGAGCTCTTCGCGGTGTTCGAGGAGGCGAAGGCGCGCGGCGTCAGGAAGCTGCTCGTCAACCATCCGACCTACATGGTCAACAATTGCAGCGATGCGGAAATCCGCGACCTCGTCTCGCTTGGCGCGGTGATGGAGCATTCGATCTGCATGTTCGTCGAAGGCAAGTCGAAGAAGTTCGAGCCGCCTGAGCTGCGCCGGGTGATCGAGGTCGCCGGCGTCGAGAACACCGTGCTCTGCTCGGACCTCGGCCTTACCGGCTCGCCGCGCCCGATCGATGGCTATCGCGAGGTCGTCGGCCATCTGCTCGACCTGCAGTTCACGGAGGCCGAGATCAAGCGCCTGACCGGCGGGCATGCGGCGGAGCTGCTGGGGTTGGAGGCGGCGGCCTGAAAAAAGGACCAGAGAACTGCGGGACAGTCGGCCACGATCCATTGCGTCATTTCAAACGTGAAGGTCGGCTAGCTTGCCGTCCACCAATTCGATAGCTTTCTTCGACAGGGAATGTTGAGGAAGGGGCAGACGCATGAACGCTTCCGAGATGTTTATGAAGTATGACTATGCAGAAACAAAAGATCTACTGAAAACTTTTATTACTCTGATTTCCGCAACGCTGGTATTTTCAATAACTTTTTCTGAGAAAGTAGTAGGCATCAAGGACGGATCACTAGAATCTCGTGTCGCATTGATTATCGCATGGTCACTTCTAATTCTTGCATTGATATGCTCGGGCATAGCGTTAAGCTTCATTGCTGCGGCGGCGGGAAAAATAATCTACGGAAATATCCCACTGTTTAACTGGAACTATTGGCATTTGGCGCTAATTTCATGGTTTTTTGTGCTCTTTGGAGGTGGCGCCTTTGTAGGCGGGTTGGTTGCAATGGCTATTGCTGGCGCACGATCAATGGGCGTTTGGCCTCGGACATAGTGCAGCGGCCTTAATCAGCGAGGTCTGCTGTAAACCCAATCGCGACATTCGTCACGTCAGGCGACGTGACAGCCATAGCCTAATGGAGAGAAGAAGCCGGGCCCAGGCGAACCTTGGGCCAGGCGCTTGTTTTGTAACTTTTCAGCTCAATCCAGCGAGATCGCCGCAGCCCGCACGACATCCGCCCATTTCGCCACTTCCTGGGTCTGAGCAGCCCGCACCGCCGCGGCGTCACCGCTGAGCGAACGCACGCCGATCGTGGCGAGCTTTTCACGCCCCTCGGTGCTCTCGACATAGGCGCGGGTGATCTTAGCGATGCGCGCCACGATCGGATCGGGCAGCCCTTTCGGCCCGACCAGCGCAAACCAGCCCGTCGCACTGACGCCCGGCAACCCGGCCTCGGACAAGGTCGGTACCTCCGGCAATTGCGGGGCACGCTGGTCGCTTGTCACCGCAAGCGCGCGGATGGCGCCGCTTTTGACGTGGGGGATGTAGGCCGGGATGAAGTCGATCGCGACATTGACCATGCCCCCGACCAGATCGGCCGAGAGCGGGGCCGAGCCGCGATAGGGCACATGCGTCATCTGGAAGCCAGCCTTGCGCTGGATCAGCTCGCCGGTGACATGGCCCATCAGCCCGAAGCCGGGGCTGCCGAAGGTGAGCTTGCCGGGATTGGCCTTGCCGTAGGCGACGAGCTCGGCAAACGACGAGACCGGCAGCGAGGGATGGACGCTGACGATGCCCTGGACGTCGCCCAAGAGCGCGACCGGCGCGAAATCGGCCAGCGGATCGAAGGACATGGTCTTGTAGAGCAGCTTGTTGGTCGCGAGCGGCCCGGACGAGGAGAACAGCAGGGTGTAGCCATCCGGGGTCGCCCGGGCGACGCCGGTCGCCGCGATGTTGCCGCCAGCGCCGGTCTTGTTCTCGACGACGAAGCCCTGGCCGAGTTCGCTGCGCAACCGCTCCGCCAGCAGGCGAGCGACGACGTCGGTCGAGGCTCCCGCCGGGAACGGCACGACGATGGTGACCGGCCGGCTCGGCCAGGTATCGGCGAAGGCCCGCCCCTGTGTAGCCAGCGCGCCGGCGCCAGCGAGAGACGCCATGAAACGACGGCGTGAGATCGGCCGCATCATCTGAGGTTTCCTCCGGACACCATGTTTTGGTCGTGTCCGGACACTAGGCACGAGCCCTTCACAGGTTCGCGGGAAAGCGCGGCTATTTCTCGCCTTGAAACGCAACGCCCATGGATTGCGACAGCGCCTCGAGCTGCGCCTCGATATTGGCCGCCGCCTTCTTCAGCGGATGGATGATTTTCGCCTTGTCATCCGGGTTAGGGACTGCGGCGCGGAAGAAGGTCACGCCGAAGGTCGCGAGCACGCGCTCGCCGAGCTTGATCGGCACCGCGATCGTCGCGGAATTCTTCGGCTCGGCGGCGGGATCCCGCTCGGTATAGCCGCGCCAGCGCGCCTGCGCGATCATGCCCTCGACATCTTCGTCGCTGAGGCTGTTGTTCTCCGGCTCGGCCGAGGCGCGCATCGCAGCGCGCAGTACGTCGCGTTCCTCGTCGGGACAGAAGGCGAGATAGGCGCGTCCGAGCGCCCGGCCGCCGAGGTTCAGCCGGTAGCCGAGCGTCGCATGGAAGGGCGAGATCGGGCTGTCAGGAATCGTCGAGAAACGGACGACCACGGCGTCGTAATCGAGTAGGCAGACCGCGCAGGGCCATTTGATCTGGCGCGTCAGCGCTGTGGCCCAGGGGCGCGCCGCCTCGATCACCATCGGCGCGCCATGGAAGCCCGAGCTCAGATGCGCCACCTGCGACGTCACGAGATAGCCGCGCATGCGCTCGTCGCGCACGACATAGCCGGCTTCCATCAGCGTCTCGAGCAGGCGCACGATCGTCGGCTTCGGCATGCCGGTACGGCGATGCAGTTCGCCGACGGTCGCGACACTGCAGCGATTGACCTCGGTCAGCAGCCGGAGCGCCTTGAGAACGGACTGAACGGGCGCGAAGGAGAACACTTTGCGATCCGGCTAAGCGAGCACGAACCGCTGTTCTAGATGAGAATTCTCCAAACTGGATAGTTATTCGCGCAGCCCGCCGGGCTATTCCGGCATGGTCAGGACAACCTTGCCGACCTGATCGCCCGCATCCATCAGCGCATGCGCATCCTGGACGTCGCGCCAGTCGAAGCTCGCGCAGATATGGCTGCGGATCGCCCCGCTCACCAGCAGCGGCCAGATTTGCGCCACCAGCTTGTTGGCGATCCGGCCCTTATAGGCGGCATCGCGTGGCCGCAGCGTCGAGCCGGTCAGGGTCAACCGCCGGCGCACGATGTTGCGGACATTGACCTCGGCCATCTGGCCGAGATGGCTGGCGATCAGCACGACGCGCCCGTCCGGCGCGAGCAGTTGCAACTGCTTTTCGGTATAGGGGCCGGCCTGCGCGTCGAGGACGACGTCGACCTTCTCCTTGCCGATCGCCGCCTCGACCTCGCCTACCCAGTCGGCGCGGTAGTCGACGGCGAGGTCGGCGCCGATCTCCAGGCAAACCGCGCGCTTCTCGGCGGTGCCGGCGGTCGCGATCACGCGGGCGCTGCGGAGCTGCTTGGCAATCTGGATCGCGGCCATGCCGACGCCGCTGGTGCCGCCCTGGACCAAGAGAGTCTCGCCCTCAGCGAGCCGGCCGAGCCAGATGACGTTGTTCCAGGCAGTGAAGAACACCTCCGGCAGCGCCGCCGCCTCAGCGAAGGAGAAACCGGTCGGCAGCGGCATGCATTGCAGCGCCGGCACCGCGCAGAATTCGGCATAGCCGCCGCCATTGGCGAGCGCGCAGACGGCATCGCCGAGCTTCGGCCAGGCGACCTCGGCGCCGACAGCCTCGACCACGCCGGAAACGTCGAGGCCAGGCAGGTCGGTCGCACCGGGCGGTGGCGGGTAGAGGCCGCGCCGCTGCTGGATGTCGGGCCGGTTCACCCCGGCCGCCCGCACGCGGATCAGCACGTCGCCGGGACCGAGCACGGGCAATGGCCGCTCGCAAAAGGCAAGGACCTCGGGTCCGCCCGGCCTGGTGATCTCGATCGCTTGCATCAGTTGGTCTCGTTGTCGGTTTCCGTGGGGCGGAGCGAGCGGATGATCTCCGGCAGGCGCTCGCGGGCAGACGTCATCAGGCGCTCATAGATCGAGTTGCCATGGGCATCGATGGCGACGATCACCGGTCCGAAGCCGCCGAGCCGGAGCCGGTTCAGGCGGAACTGCATGATCAGGTCGCGCCAGGCGCAGTCGGTTACCGCCTCCACGCCTTCGCTCAGCAAGGCGGAGGCGCCGCCGACGAAGGAGAAATAGACGCAGCCGACTTCGCGCATCGCGTCGACGCTGTCCTGCGAGAGCCCGCCCTTGCCGCCGGTCGCGGTCAGGCGCAGCCCCCGGATCAGCGTCGGCATCAGGTGACTGAAGCGGCTCGACGTCGTCGGGTTGACGTAGTGGACCGCGCCGGGCCGCCCGTCATCGTCCTCATAGCTCACGCCCATATGGAAGAAGGTGCCGGCGCGCAGCGACAAAGGCAGTTCGCGGCCGGCCTCCAATTCCGCGACCATGCGCTTCTGGGTGGGCATTCCGACGGTCGCGACCGCATCGCCATCGAGCAGCACGACATCGCCGACCTTGAGCGCGCGCGCCGCTTCGGGCGTCAGCGGCAGGGTCAGACGTATCGGGGATGGGCTCGTCATTCGATCCGCTCCACCACGCCGGAATTGTAGATCCGCGCCCGCGTCCGCCGGTTGATCCAGCAGTTGAACGAGACCGCGACCGGGGTGAAGCCGTGGCCGGAGGCGTATTCGACATGGACGCCGAAGGTCGTGGTCGAGCCGCCGACGCCCATCGGGCCGAAGCCCATCTGGTTCACGGCGCGGGTCAGGCGCTCCTCCATTGCGGCGACCATCGCCTCGGGATTGCGCTCGCCGAACGGCCGCAAGGTCGCGTCCTTGGAGAGCTTTGCGGCATGATCGAAAGTGCCGCCGATACCGACGCCGATCACCACCGGCGGGCAATGCTGGCCGCCGGCGCGCAGCACGATCTCCAGGATGCAGCGCTCGATCTCGTCGAGGCTCGGGCTGACCAGTATCTCCACGGCGGCCCAGCGCCCGCCGCCGAGCGCCTTGGGGGCGCAGGTGATGTCGAGATAGTCGCCCTCGCCGACGAGGTCCCAGGAGACCAGCGGCATGTCCTTGCCGTGAAAGCTGCGCTCATTGGTCAGCGGATTGGTGACGAAGCGCAGCAGCGGCGGCTGGATCGTGCGGGTGAGCTCGGCGAAGCCGTCAACGATGGCCTGGCGGATATCGCCCTCCATCCGCGCGCCGGAGCCGATCTTGATGCTGTAGCTCGGCACGCCGGCGTCCGAACACAGGAACTTGCCGGTGGTCTCGGCGCGCTCGGCGCTGTCCAGCATGAAGGCGAGTGTCTGGCGGGCCTGCGGCTCGGTTTCCGTCGCGAGCGCCTTGCGGAATTCGGCCTTCGAGGATTCAGGGATACGGCGCAGCGACCAATCATAGAGATTGGCGGTGACTTCCTTGACCAGATTATAGGTGATTGCCATGCGCACCGTCCGTTCGACGGCGTGAAACTAGTCGATTGATAAGCGCTGGCTGAGAACCGGCGCCGTGTTTCGCATGATGAAATTGATGTGACGGTCCGCCCCCTGCCCCGGCTTCCCCTTAATGACAGGATCGGCAGAGCCTGCCGGCGCGCCGGCTGCACAGCAACAGGATGATCTGCCATGAGCCATGTGGACATCACCGGCTTCGATCTGACGATCGACGAGATCGTCCGCGTCTCCAGGCAAAAGACGCCCGTCTCCGTCACGCCGGATGCCGTTGAACGCATGGAGGCGGCCCGCGCAATCGTCGACGAAGCCGTGGCGCGCGGCGACAAGGTCTATGGCGTCACCACCAGCGTCGGCGCCAAAACCGGCGTCCCGCTCGCCCCTGAGCGCATCGGCGAGTTCAACCGCCGCCTGCTGCTCACCCACAACGTCGCGCACGGCCCCCTCGCCTCGCCCGAAGCCGTCAGGGCGATGATGCTCGTCCTGCTCAACTCAATGGCGAGCGGGCGCCTCGGTGTGCGGCCGCTGCTCGCCGAGCGACTCACTGCAGCCCTCAATGCCGACCGGCAGATCGACGTCCACATTTGGGGCTCGATGGGCCAGAGCGACATGGCCCCGATCACCGATCTTGCGCTCGCGCTCTACGGCGATATCGAGCTGCAGGCCGGCGAGGCGCTGGCACTGCTCAATTCCAGCTCGCTCGCGCTCGGGACAGCGGCGCTCGCCATGGCGGATTTGCAGCGCAGTCTCGATCTGTGGAGCCTGGTCGCCGCGCTGAGCATGGAGGGCTTCGCCGCCAACCCGTCGATCGTCTCCGAGGCCGCCTTGCGCTCGCGCCCCTTTGCCGGGCTGAAGCGGCATGGTGCCAGGATTCGTCATTATCTCGACGGCAGCTATCTCTTCACCAAGGGTGGGCCGCGCCATCTGCAGGATCCCTTGAGCTTCCGCTCGCTGCCCTTGCTGCACGGCACGGCAGCCGACAGCCTTGGTTTCGCTTATCGCCAGGTCGAGACCGAGTTCCGCTCGAGCCAGAACAACCCGATCGTCTCGCTCGAGGATCGCTCGCTCGTCTCGGTCGCCAATTTCGACACGGTCTCGCTGTCGATGGCGCTCGACATCGCCCGCCTTGCCTTCGCGCCGGTCGTGACGGCTTCCGCCGAGCGAGTCGCCAAGCTGGTCGATTCCTTCTGGTCCGGGCTGACGGTGGGCCTGATCGAGGAGGACGGCGTCGGCCTGCCGGGCTTCAACGGCCTCGCCCAGTTTCATAAAGCGATCACCTCGGAGGCGAGGCTGGCTACCGCACCCGTGGTGCATGAACTCGCCAGTTCCAGCCACTCCAACGGCAATCTCGACCGGGCCGGCATGGCGGGGCTGGCGGCAAGGAAGACGGCAGAGGTTGCAAGCCTGTGCCGCTCTATCGCGGCAATCGAGCTTCTCGTCGCGGCTCAGGCCGTCGATATCAGGAAGGCCACACCGCTTGGCTCGGTCACAAGCAAGCTCCACACACTGGTTCGGGAGGTGATCCCGTTCGCCGCAGCGGGCGATCGCGTTCCCCATCTCGATCCGCTGCTGCAGCATCTCGAGGAACGCAACAGCGACGTCCAACGCATGATCGAGCTGGGTTGACCCGTCCCGGGTTTGCTCGAAATCAGTCTGTTCCGACTCGCTCCGGCGGCCTCGCTTGCTAGGCTGACTATCTGCAAGCGGACCCTTTGAAGGTCAGCAAATGGCCGATGTCAGGTCTGCCTCATACACCGCTATTTCATTCAGCGGTCAGCAGCACCTCAAGCTTCTCATAAACTTCGTCCAGGCCATCGGTGAAGCCGTTAGCAATCGCGGCGGCCCGCGCCTCGTGATTTGCATAGCGCATTACCTGGGTCATGCGGGTCCCTGTTCCGCGCGCGACCAGATCGGTGATGATCGTTGCACCCGAAGTCGTATCGCCGTTGAAATATTCGACATGGGTCATGTGATGCGGGGCATCGACGGTCAGGATCGGTCCCGAGAAAAAGAACGCTTCCCATTCAAAGCGAAAGGTCCCGCCCGGCTGCAGGTCCATCTCGCAGCGCGTCATGTCGTCCGATCCCAGCCACTGACGGATCAGCGCAGGCTCGGTCAGCGCCCGCCAGACGCGGGCGGGTGGATGGGTGAAATCGCGACGGACGATGATATCGGTTTCGCCGTCCAATGCGACGGTCAGGTCCAGGGTCATGTTCATGATGTGCTCCTTTCAGGGTTGTCGGAAGATGTCTGCTCCGTTGTGTCTGACAGGCCGTCGAGAACCGCATCCAGCCTCTGGAACTGCGTCTCCCAAAGTGCGCGGTATTGGCCGAGCCAGTCCCAGAGCGCCGCGACGGCGTCCGGTTTCAGGCGGCGGGGGCGGGCGGCGCCTTCGATGCGGGTTTCGATCAGTCCCGCCTCCTCAAGCACCTTCAGATGGCGGCTGATCGCCGGCTGGCTGATGGAAAATGGGCGGGCGAGGTCCTGCACCGTCGCCTCACCTTCCGCCAGCCGCGTGATGATGGCGCGGCGGGTGGGATCGGCCAGGGCCGCAAAGGACTGATCGAGGGCGCTCATGGCGGATATCCGATATGTAACGACTCAGTTATATAACTAAACGGCGATATAAGTAAGCCTCAAACCGTACCTGGATGGCGGGTCAGTCTGAACGTCCGCTCTGCGGACGAAACGCGTCGTTGAACTGATAAGAATATGTGGCGGCGCTTGACCGCCGGGTGGGCGCTGGGGTGTGGATGCCTGCTCCCCCACCCAACCCAGCCATCGCGCCTCCGCTACGGCTACCCGTCAGCCGTGCGCCGATAACGGAAGTTGAATAAGCTTCCAGATATCGGACATTGGCTCGTGGGCGACTCAAATGACGACACAAGGCTTGGGCGCGAATGCCGCCATCTTGCCGGGATCTCACACCGGATCGCGCGGGTAGGAGATTTTCTGAAGCCTGAGACTTAGCCAACCGACTTGATGAAGCTTCGTGCGGTGGTCCTCGGATGATCATCGCTTGCCTCCCGCAAGGCGCCTGCAGGAAGCTCGTCGTCAGGGCGCCGGATCATCGTCCGCGCAGGGGCGCGAGCGCGGAGTCTAGAGCAGTTCCGCGTTTCTCCGAATCGCGAAACTGCTCCAACCGTTTATTTTGTCGCATTTTCTTCACGCGAACCGGTATCCACTTCGCTCGAAAATGCTCTAGCCGAGCCGATCGCGCCAGTCGCGCAGCGCTTCCAGGAGCTGGCGGATGAAGCCGGCCGTGGCCTCGTCGGTGAGCCGGCCATCCTCGTTGAACTTGGTCTGAGCCGAGCCGATCATCACCTCCGGCTTGTTGAGCGGGAAGGCGTTGAGGAAGATCAGCATCTGCCGCAATTGATACTGCGCCCGGGCAGTGCCGAAGATGCCGCCGCTCGCCCCCATGATCGCCACGGGCTTGTTGTCGAAAGGCTGGCTCGGCGGGCGCGAAGCCCAGTCGATCGCGTTCTTGAGGACGCCCGGAATCGAGTAATTGTATTCCGGCGTCACGAACAGGATCGCGTCGGCGGCCTCGAGCTGGTCGCGCAGGCGCTGGGCCGCCGGCGGATAGCCCGCGACACGAACATCGTCATTGTAGAGCGGCAGGTCGCCGATCTCGGCGGTCTCGATCGTCATCCCCTCGGGCGCCAGCGCAATGGCGGCCTTGAGTGCGGCGGTGTTGTAGGATCCGGCCCGCAGGCTGCCCGACATTCCGACGACCCGGATCGGGCGTCCATCCTTAGCCATGTCTTCTCTCCTGAAACGCTCGGTCAGTTATCGTATTCAGCCCTGGCGCCTGATGAAGCCGGTGATCGCGATGCGCTCCCATATCCCGGCGGCGCGGAACGGGTCGGCGGCATTGAAGCGCTCCACGGTTGCGAGGTCCGCCGCCTCCACGACGAAGAGGCTGCCGATCATGGTCGAGGCCTCGTCGGCGACCAGGGGACCCGACATCACGATCTCGACCTTTAGCGCAGAGGTGTCGGAAAGGAAGGCCTTGTGCGCGTCGTAATGAGCCAGGCGGGCGCCGAGCGCGCCGGGCTTGTCGAGGGCATGGATCACGAACAGCATGCGATGTGCTCCTGTAGCGGCCGGGAGGACACCCCCGGCCGCGACGACGGTGAGGGTCAGTTCGGCTTGCTGGCCAGGGCCGCCGCCTCGCTCCAGCTCGGGCAGCTACGCGTTTCCAGAGGGATATCGTAGGGCTGGAAGTTCGATGCGTTCACCACGGTCGGCTTCAGCACCACTTCGGTGACGATCGGCTCGTTGCGTAGGGCCCGGATCGCGACGAGGGTGCCGATGCAGCCCTGCAGGAAGCCGTTATAGTCGCCCGAGGCGAGGAGCTTGCCGGTCTTGATGGCGTCGACCGCCTCCTTGGTGCCGTTGATGCCGATGACCCTGGCCTTGCGGTTGGCGCCGTCGAGGGCCTCGATCACGCCGATCGCCATCGCATCGTTGGCGGCGAGCACGCCGTCGATCTGCGCATGGGACTGCATCAGGTTTTCCATGACCTGCAGGCCCTGCAGGCGCTGGTAGTTGGCCGGCTGACTGGCGAGCAGCTTGACCTCCTTGAACTCCTTGATCGCATCGTTGAAGCCGCGCACCCGGTCGATATTGGTCAGCGAGCCCTTGACGCCCTCGAGGATCACGACATTGCCCTTGCCGCCGATCTCCTTGAGCAGGAAGCGCGCCGTCTCCAAGCCGAGGCTGTAATCGTCTGCCCCGACGAAGGCGAGGAACTTGCCCCCGGCGCTGCGGTCGGTGACGTTGACGATCGGGATCTTGGCGTCGTTGATCTGCTCCACGCCCGGCACCATCGCCTTGTAATCGACGGGCACGAAGACGATGGCGCTGGGCTTCTTGACGATAACGTCCTCGACCTGGCTGAGTTGCTCGGGGATCGAGTCGGGCTTGGTCGGGATGTAATGCACCGCCTTGGCGCCGAGCGATTTGGCCGCGACCTCGGCGCCGACCCGGACCGTCTGGAAATAGGGGTTGGTCTGGTTCTTGGTGAAGACCGCGATCGTCTCGCCGGCGGCGAGCGCTGCGCTGGAGATCAGGATGGCGGGCAGTGCTGCGGCCAGAAGTTTCGATTTCGACATGGTTGTTTCCTCCCTTTGGTTCTTCGGTTGTGTTGCTTGGTTCAGGCGCGCCGACGGCCGACCATGTCGAACCAGACGGCGAGGATGACGATCAGGCCGGTGACCAGCGGCTGCCAGTTGGCGTTGACGGCGAGCAGGTTCATGCCGTTCAGCACCAGCGTCAGGATCAGGGCGCCGATGAAGGTGCCGAAGACGCTGCCGACGCCGCCGAACAGCGAGGCGCCGCCGATCAGCGCCGCGGCGATCGCCGGCAGCGTCATGGCCTCGCCGATATCGCCCTCGGCCGAGTTCAGCCGGGCGAGGAAGACGATCGAGGCGACGCCCGCCATGGCGCCGGAGAAGCCGTAGACCAGGATCAGGCGGCGATCGACCGGGATGCCGGTGAGGCGCGCCGCGACCGGGTTGGCGCCGATGGCGTAGATCTGCTGCCCCCAGATCGTGCGCTGGGCGAAGATCGTGCCCGCCAGCAGGAAGGCCAGCATCAGATAGACCGGGATCGGCACGCCGAGGAAATAGCCCGAGCCGATCTGCCGGAAACCGGGCGGGAAGCCGTGAATGGTCTCGCCGGCCATGTAGTAGTAGGTGATGCCGTGCAGCACCCAGAGCATACCGTAGGTGGCGATGAAGGACGGGATCCTGAGCTTGGCCACCATCAGCCCGTTGCAGATGCCGATGGCGAGCCCCGTGGCGAGGCCCACGAGCGTGCCGAGCACGGGCGAGCCGGTCGCCTTGATCACGGTCGCCGCGAAACAGGCGGAGAGGCCGATATTGGCGCCGACCGAGAGATCGAGCCCGCCGGTCAGGATCACCAGCGTCAGCCCCGAGGCCAGGAAGAAGAGCAGGCTCGCCTGCCTGAGCACATTGAGGATGTTGTTGGCGGTGAAGAAGGCTTCCGTCGCGACGCTCAGGGCGGCGCAGAGCAGAGCCACCGCCAGCAAGCGATAGGCAAGCTGCTGCGTTTCGCGCGAGAGGTGGAAGCCGGCCGAGCGGGTGGAGGCGTCGCTGGCGATGCTCATGACCTGGTGCTCCGCAGGCTGTCGACGAGAAGGGCGGCGATGACAAGGGCGCCGATGCAGGCGACCTGGACGGAGGAGGGAACGGCCATCAGGTTGAGGCCGTTGCGCAGTACGCCGACCGTCAGCACGCCGAGCAGCGTGCCGAAGAGCCAGCCATTGCCCTTGTCGAAAGAGGTTCCGCCCAGCGCCACCGCGGCGATGGCATCAAACTCCAGGCCGATCGCCGCGGTCGGATGGCCGGCGTTGATGCGCGCGGTCATCAGCAGGGCGGCGAACCCGGCCATCGCGCCGCCGAGCATGTAGACGGCGACGAGCAGGCGCTTCCAGGCCACGCCGGCGAGCGTCAGCGCATCGCGGTTGCCGCCGAGCGCGCAGATATAGGTGCCGAAGCGGGTGTGGTAGAGCAGGATGTGGAAGAGTGCGTAGAAGCCCGCGCCGATCAGGATCGGCGTCGGGATGCCGAGGATGTCGCCGGAATAGACCAGCCGCACGAAGCGCGGGATGCCGACGACGCTCTGGCCGTCGCTGACGACGAGCGCGAGCCCCTGCGCCGCTCCGAGCGTGCCGAGCGTGGCGACGAAGGGCGGGATCGAGAGTCCGGCGATCAGCCAGCCGTTCAGGAGGCCGAAGGCGAGGCCGACCGCGAGCGCGCCGATCAGGGCGAGCGCCAGCGACTGCGTCGCGACCACGATCAGCGCCAGCACGAGCGAGGCCAGTGTCAGCACCGCGCCCATGGAGAGGTCGAGCCCCTCGGTCATGATGATCAGCGTCATCGGCAGGGCCAGCAGCAGCAGGATGACCGACTGCACCAGCACGTTGGAGAGGTTGCCGGCGGTGAGGAAGCCGGGGCTCGCCAGCGAAAAGAGCAGCGAGAGCCCGACCAGCGCGACGGCCACGCCCGGCACTGCCGGGAGACGCGGTGAAGCAGAGGAGATCGCCTGATCAGTCATGGTGCATCCCCATTCGGACGATGTTCTCTTCGGAGAGTTCGGAGCGGGAGAGTTCGCCGACGAGGCGCTTGTCGCGCATCACGTAGGCGCGGTCGCAGACATGGACGATCTCGGCCTGCTCGGAGGAGATCATCAGCACCGCGGCGCCATCGGCTACGAGCTGGTCGATCAGCGCGAAGATCTCGGACTTGGCGCCGACGTCGATGCCGCGGGTCGGCTCGTCGAAGATGAACAGCCTTGTGCCGGCGGCGAGCCACTTGCCGATCACCACCTTCTGCTGGTTGCCGCCGGAGAGCAGCGCGACGCTCTGGTTCGGCGATGGTGTCGCGATCCGCAGCCGCTTGATCAGCTCCTCGGCCGAGCGCTGCGCCCGGCGCGGCGAGAACATCCCGTTCGGGAAGAGCTTGGGCAAAGCGGCGACGGCGAGGTTGTCGGCGACCGTGCGGATCAGCGCGAGGCCTTCGATCTTGCGGCTTTCCGGGATGAGGCCGACACCGGCGAAGACGGCAGCGTCGGGCCCGCCGCGCCTGGCCTTTCCGAAGATGCTGATCTCGCCAGCCGTGACCTCGTCGGCGCCGAAGACGGCGCGCGCGACCTCGGTCCTGCCGGAGCCGACCAGGCCGCACAGGCCGACGATCTCACCGGCGCGCACCGTCAGGTCGATGTCGCGGATGCCGTTCTTGGCGCAGAGGCCCTTGACCTCAAGCACGATCTCGCCCGGCTGCTGCGCGAAGTTGCGCGGATAGCTCATGTCGACAGTGCGGCCAACCATCATGCGCACCAGCGCATCCGGCGTGGTCTCGCCCGGCCGCGCCCGGCCGACGAGCTTGCCGTCGCGCAGCACCGTGATCCGGTCGCCGAGCGCGAACACCTCCGCCATGCGGTGCGAGATGTAGACGATGGCGACGCCCTTCGCCTGCAGCTGGCGCATCACCTCGAAGAGGCGCTCGGTCTCGCGATCGGAGAGCGCGGCGGTCGGCTCGTCCATGACGAGGATGCGCGCGTCCTGCGACAGCGCCTTGCCGATCTCGACCATCTGCTGCTGAGCGACGCCGAGCGTGTGGACCTTGGTCCTGGGATCGACATCGAGGCCGATCAGGTCGAGCACCGCCTGCGCCTCACGATAGAGCCGCCGGCGGTCGACGAGACCGGGAATGCGCGACGGGAATTCGCGGCCGAGGAAGATGTTCTGCGCCACGTCGAGATAGGGGACGAGCGAGAACTCCTGGAAGATCACGGCGATGCCGAGCTTGCGGGCATCCGCCGGCGAGCGGATCTCGACCTTCTCGCCCTTGTGGAAGTATTCGCCAGCATCGGCCTGATAGGCGCCGCACAGCACCTTCATCAGCGAGGATTTGCCGGCGCCGTTCTCGCCGAGCAGCATGTGCACCTGGCCCGGCCAGAGAGCGAAGGAGACGTCGTCGAGCGCCTTCACGCCGGGGAAGGTCTTGGAGATACCCCTGAGCTCGAAGAGCGGCACGCCTTCGGCGGTGACAGGCGGCGGGGCAGCCGCTTCGAAGTCGGGCTTCATCGCCGTCATCGCGCTCATGACGCGCCTCCGATCTGCGCGGGCGAACGGAAGATCTTGCCGGGGTTCATGATCCCCAGCGGATCGAGCGCCTGCTTCACCAGGCGCATGGCATCGACGGCCTCGCCCAGTTCCAACTCGAGGAAATCGATCTTGCCGAGGCCGATGCCGTGCTCGCCGGTGCAGGTGCCGTCGAGCGCGATCGCCCGCCGCACCAGGCGTTCGTTGAAGGCCTTGGCCCGGGCGAGTTCCTCGGCGTTGGCGGGATCGATCAAAACAAGGAGGTGGAAATTGCCGTCGCCGACATGGCCGACGACCGGAGCGATCAGCCCGGCCGCCTCGATGTCCGCCGCGGTGGCGACGAGGCATTCGGCCAGGCGCGAGATCGGCACGCAGACATCGGTGACCAGAGCGCGCGCGCCCGGCCGCAAGGCGAGCCCGGCATAGAGCGTGTTGTCGCGGGCCCGCCAGAGACGGCTGCGTTCCTCCGGCGTGGTCGCCCAGGCAAAGCCCTGGCCGCCGAATTCGCCGGCCAGCGCCTGCGCCGTCTCGGCCTGCTCGGCAACATAGCTCTTCGAGCCGTGGAACTCGAAGAAGAGATGCGGCGCCTCCGGCAAGCCGAGCCCGGCGTGCAGGTTCATGCCGCGCATCATCACCGCGTCGAGCAGTTCGATGCGCGCCACCGGAACGCCGGACTGGATGACCGCGATCGCCGTGTCGACCGCGGCCTTCAGGTCCGGAAAGCTGCAGACCGCCGAGGAGATGGCCTCGGGCTGGGGATGGAGCTTGAGCGTCACCTCGGTGATGACGCCGAGCGTCCCTTCCGCGCCGACGAACAGGCGGGTGAGGTCATAGCCGGCGGCGGATTTGCGGGCGCGCCGTGCCGTCCGGATCACGCGGCCATCGGCGAGCACGGCCTCGAGGCCGAGCACATTGTCCTTCATCGTGCCGTAGCGCACCGCCATGGTGCCCGAGGCGCGCGTCGAGGCCATGCCGCCGATCGAGGCGTCGGCGCCGGGATCGATCGGGAAGAACAGCCCGGTGTCGCGCAATTGCGCATTGAGCTGCTTGCGGGTGATGCCGGGCTGGACGCGCACATCCATGTCCTCCGGGCTCGCCGCCAGCACCTTGTCCATACGGGACATGTCGATGCAGACGCCCCCCAGCGGCGCTGAAGCGTTGCCTTCGAGCGAGGTACCGGCGCCGAACGGGATGACCGGCAGCAGCAGATCGCGGCAAACCGCTACGATGTCGCGCACCTCCTCGGTGGTTTCCGGAAAGGTGACGAGATCAGGCGGCGAGGCCGCATGATAGGCCTCGCTGCGGCCATGGTCGGCGAGGACGCCGGGGGCGCGGCTGACGCGCGAGCCGAGCGTATCGGCCAACCGCGCCAGTGCCGTTTCCGTGGCGGCGCCATCCGGGGATGGTCTGGTCAACATTGGTTTCTTCCTCCCGATTGGCCCGCTGACCGGGCTCTCTCGATTGCAGTCGATGATTGCTGGGCTCAGCCCGCGCCTTGCGCACGTCCCGGCGCAGGGTTGAGCTGGAAATCGTAGGTCAGGTGGCACCAGGGCCGGTCGAGCGTTCTTCCATCCGGAGCGGTGCCTGCCGGATGCGCCGCAAAATCGCTGATCAACGAATCCTTCACGCCGAAGACGGCGTCGGAATCGAGATACTGGTCGCCGGCGACGAAGACGTGGGTGACGAGCTTCTCGTATCCCGGCGCCGCGATCATGAAATGGACGTGGGCCGGCCGCCAGGGATGGCGTCCCTGCGCCTCCAGCATCTTGCCGACCGGCCCGTCATGCGGGATCGGGTAGGCAGCCGGCTTGATCGACCAGAAATGGAAGCGGCCCTGCGCGTCGGTGCGAAAGCGCGCCCGGGCGACGAGATCGGCCGCGTCCTCCGAATGCTGGACGTCGTAATAGCCGTCCTCGTCGGAATGCCAGACGTCGACGATCGCCCCCGTGAGCGGACTGCCATCGGCAGCGGTGACGGAGCCGGAGACATACATCGGCTCGCCCGGCAGCTCGCCGGAGATGTCGCTGCCCAGAGCGGCTTCGGGCGGGCCCTCGACATAGAACGGGCCGAGCACGGTGCTCTCAGTGACGGCGCTCTGATGGTCGTGGTTGATCGCGTCGACCAGCATGGAGACGCCGAGCGTGTCGGAGAGCAGGATGAACTCCTGCCGCGCCCCGGTGCACATCTGGCCGGTATCGGTCAGGAAGGCGATGCCCTTCGCCCATTCCTCCTGCGTCGGACGGATCTCGCGGATGAAATCATGGAGGTGGCGGACGAGGGCTTCGCTGATCTGGCGGGTTCGGGCATCCGGTGCGTCGGCGATGCGCTCGAGCACGGCCTGGGTGATGCTGTCCTGATCGAAATTCCTCATTCGACCCTCCCTTCGTTCCTGCCGAGCTCGGGCTCGCCCAGGCCTGCGAGCCATTCGGCGAGGCGTACCGTCGAGATGAAATCGGCCTCGCCTTCGCCGCGCCCGATCAGGGCGCCATAGGTTTCGCGCGTCAGGCTCGCCAGCGGCATGGCCATGTCAGCGGCATGGCCGGCCCCGATGATCAAATCGAGATCCTTGGCCATCTGCTGGCAGGAGAAGGTCGGCGAAAAATCGCGCGTTTCCAGGCTTTTCGCCTTGTAGTGGACCATGGGCGAGCCGACCGCGCTGTTGGTCAGCACGTCCAGAATGTCCTGCCAGGCGAGATTGCCCTTGCGCGCGAGCACGACGCTCTCGCCCATCATCGCGGCAGAGACCGCGATCATCAGGTTGACGGCGAGCTTGGCGAAGCGGGCCTCCTCGGCTTCGCCGAGATACTTCTGGGCGCGGGTGAAGCCCTGCGCGATCGGCAGGAAGCTGTCGAAGGCGGCGCGCGGCCCCGAGACGAAGCAGGTCAGGTTGCCGGTATGGGCGATGGCGGCGTTGCCGGAGACCGGCGCGCGCAGATAGAGAATGCCGCGCTGCGCCGCCTCCCGCGCCACTTCCGCGGAGATCGTCGGGCTGACGGTCGAGGTTTCGACCAGGATCGCGCCCTTGCGCATCGCGTCGAAGAGCCCGCCGGACAGTGCGACGGCAGCCAGCACCTTGTCGTCCGGCAACGAGGTGAAGACGATGTCGCGTCCGGCCGCATCGAGGAGCGTGGCGGCGGGCCTGACACCGCCTGCGGACGCTGCGGCGATGCGCTCCTGGTCGCGATCGAAGCCTGCGATGTCGTGCCCGGCCGCCGCGAGACGGATCGCGATGGGCAGCCCCATCTTGCCGAGCCCGATCCAGCCTATGGTTTGTGTGTCGGTCATTCCGCTGTCCTCAAGCCGCCCGTTGCCCGCGACGAAGCTCTTCGACGATACGCGTGCCGGAGGCGGCGAGACGGGCAACCTTTCCGTCCAGCCCTCCGGCCAGCAGCCTTCCATGCTGCTTGAGAAAGCGGCCGGCGATCATCACGGCTTCGATGTCGCCGCGCCCCGCCTGCATCACCACGGTGGCGGCGGGATCGTGCACCGGCTGCAGATGCAGCGCACGCGCGTCGATCAGGGTGATGTCGGCCTGCTTGCCGAACGCGAGCGAGCCGATGCGGTGATCGAGGCCCAGCATGCGCGCGCCCGCTATGGTGATCCAGGACAGCGCCTGACGGACGGGAATCGTCGAGGTCGGCGGAATCGCGCCGGTCTGGCGGCGGCTTTCTGCGTTGTCGAGCGCGCGCTGCATGCCGAGCGCGATGCGCGCGACGCCCATCATGTCGCCGGCGAGCACGGATTCGAGATCGACGCCGAGCGAGGGCGCCACGCCCCGCGCCAGCAGCCGGCCGGTGATCGGGAAGCCATGGCCCTGCGTCATCTCGTTTTCCGGGGTGACGGAGAAAGAGGCGCCGAGATCGACCAGCCGCGCGAACAGCTCGTCCGAGAGGTCGTTGCCATGCACGATGTTGATGCAGGGCCCGACCAGCCCCTCGGCGAGCAATTGCTCCCATCCACCCGGCGTCTTCGCCGCGCCACCGCCCTGGTGCATCGAGGCGACGAGGCCGAATTCGCGGGCGAGGCGGAAGTCGGCCCGCGCGACCTCCATTGTCGCGTAATGCGGGCCGAGGATGGCGAGGCCGAGCGTCAGCAAGCCGTCATCGCCGGCGAAACGGCCGCGCCGCAAACGCTCGACCTCGGCGCGCGGATGCGGCACCTCCGAGAAATGCGGCTCACCGGGCTTGGGATCGGGCTTGGGCGAGCCGTGGAAGAAGGCGGCGCGGATGCCGCTTTCCGTCAGCGCCTCGACGGCGGCGTCGGTGTGCTCGGGCGTGGGGTTGTTGTGGCACCAGTCGACCAGCGTCGTGGTGCCGGCGTCGATCTGGCCGAGCGCGCCCATCAGCGTCGCGATGCCGATATCCTCCGGCGTGAAGAGGGTGGCGAGGCCGGCATGCACCCAGCGGAAATATTCGAGCAGCGTCCAGTCGGCCGCGAGCCCGCGCAGGCCGGTCTGCCAGCTATGCATATGGGCGTTGACGAAGCCTGGCACGGCGATGCGCCCGGCCGCGTCGACGCGCTCGGCATCGTCAGCCTTGATGCGGGGCGCGATGGCGGCAATCCTGCCGTCCGCGACGAGGATGTCGCCCCGATCCAGGTCGCCCGTGGCGGCGTCCATCGAGAGGATGGTGGCGCCCGAGATGAGGATGCGGCGCGCCATGCTCAGGCCGCCTCGTCTTCGGCGATGGCGGCCCGCGGCCGCTCGCCTGCGAAGGCCTTGGCGAGCAGGTTGCGGATGCCGTCGCGCGTGACCGGTCGCGGATTCCAGTAGGGGTTCTCGACGGCGATGTCCGCTGCCGTCTCGATTCCGCTCTCCGGCATACCGAGTTGCGCCAGCGACAGCGGCACGCCGAGCGCGCGCACCAGATCGTACAGGCCCTGCGCCGCGTCGGGGGCGCCGAGCGCCCGGCGGATCGCGGCCATCGCCTCCGGCGCGGCCGGCGCGTTGTAGGCGACCGCATGCGGCAGGACGACGGTATGCGTCTCGGCATGGGGCAGGTCGAAGCTGCCGCCCAGCGTGTGGCAGAGCTTGTGGTGCAGCGCCATCCCGACCGCACCGAGGCAACAGCCGCAGAGCCAGGCGCCGTAGAGCGCGTTGGTGCGTGCCTCCAGGTTCGCCGGCTCGTGAACGAGGATCGGCAAGGCGGAGGACAAGGTGCGGATGCCGTCCTCCGCCATCAGGGAGATGATCGGATTGCGGTCCCTGGCGTAGAGCGCCTCGACCGCATGGGCCATGGCGTTGACGCCCGAGGTCGCCGACAGCATCGGCGGCAGGCTGAGCGTCAGCTCGACATCGTAGAGCACCGTCTCGGGCAGCACGTCGAGCGAGCGGATCGTCGTCTTGCGGCCAGCTTCCGTCTGGCCGAGGATCGGTGTCATCTCCGAGCCGGCATAGGTGGTCGGGATAACGATCTGCGGCACGCCGGTGCGCAGCGCCAGCGCCTTGCCGAGCCCGGTGGTGGAGCCGCCGCCCAGCGCCACGACGCAATCGGCCCCGGTCTCGCGCAGGGTTTCGAGCGCCCGCTCCGTCACCTCGACCGGCGTATGCATCGTCGCCTCGGCGAAGTACCCGGCCAAGGCGGAGCCGAGCAGGGCACCAAGACGCTCACCCGCGGCCGTCTGCTGCGGCGTCGTCAGCACCAGCGCCCGCCGGGCGCCGAGCCGCTGAACCTCCGCCGCGACCTCCTTGATCGTGCCACGCCCGAAGCGGACCCGGGACGGGAGAGCCTCATAGGTGAAGGTCTCGATCATCGGGGACTCCCTGCGGAAGAGACGTTGATCGGGCGGTGCCGGCTCACTCGCCGGCGACGACTTCGCGGTGGCGGTGCAGATCGCTTCCGGCAAAGACCGGGGTGTCCGCGTCGGCGAGATAGTCGACCTGGAAGCGCGCGATCCTGAGATCGGCCAGCTCCTGCCGGACCCTCAGATGCTCGGGATGGCTGCCATAGGCTTCCAGCGCAGCGCGATCGGCAAACTCGCTGACCAGAACGACATCGCAGGCATAGTCGACACCGCTGACGTCCGCGCCGATCTCGATATGGGTGAGACCGTCGATGCGGCCCCGAAGCCCCTCGAAGGCAGCCTTGACCTTGGCGCGGGCAGCGGCGCGCTCCTGCGGCGTGTCTCCACGCAAGCGCCACATCACGATGTGGCGGACCGGACCGGACATGGCGTTTCCTCGACCTTAGGCCATCGTTCTTGGGCCGTCGTTGTCCGGCGAGTTAAGACTTGCGAAAGCCGGAAATAAAGCTGAGCTTCAGGAACTCTCTTTTGCGGAAATCGGAAATATGGACCGGCTCACGCAGATCGAGGTGTTCGTGAAGACGGCGGAGCTGCGCAGCCTGTCGCGCGCGG
The DNA here is from genome assembly GCF_004123845.1 of Allobosea sp. Tri-44. Classification (GTDB taxonomy): domain Bacteria; phylum Pseudomonadota; class Alphaproteobacteria; order Rhizobiales; family Beijerinckiaceae; genus Allobosea. Next base: position 301,108 of record NZ_NBDP01000007.1, read on the forward strand.
CGGAAGCGCTCGGCATGTCGAACGCCGCCGCCAGCCGGCACCTCGCCGCCCTGGAAGAGCGCCTCGCCGCCCGGCTGGTCGAGCGCAATACGCGCCGGCTCTGGCTGACCGAGGCGGGCGAGCAGTTCTACCAGCGCAGCGGCGCGCTGCTGACCGAGTTCGGCGAGGCCGAGGATGCGGTGAACGCCCATACGCTCGCGCCGCAGGGCGTGCTGCGCGTCACTAGCTCCCTGTCCTTTGCGACGATCTATCTGGCACCGATGCTGCCGGCGTTCCGCAAGCTCTACCCCAAGCTCGGCGTCCACATCGCCGTCGCCAACCGCTATCTCGACTTCATCGAGGCCGGCATCGACGTCGCCATCCGCACGCGCCTGCACGAGCCCGACAGCCATATCATGGTGCGGCGGCTCGGGCGGATGCGGCGGGTCCTCGCCGCCTCCCCCGCCTATCTGGAGGAGCGCGGGCGGCCCGCGGCCCCGGCCGACCTCGCCCAGCACGACATGCTGGTCTATAACCTCGCCGCCGACCCGTTCTCGCTGCGCTTGACCAGGGGGGATACCGAGCGGATCGTGCGGATCGGCGCGGCGCTCGACTGCAATGACGGGCAGGTGATCCGCCAGGCCGCAATCGCGGGGCTCGGCATCCTCATCCAGCCGCTCTACATCGTGCAGGCCGATATCGAGGCGGGGCGCCTGACACCCGTCCTGCTCGACTGGCAGCTACCGATGCTGACCATGAACATTGCCTATCAGAACCGCGACCACCTGCCGGCCAAGATCCGGGTGTTCAACGAGTTCCTCGTCAATCACGTCCGCTCGACCTCAAACAGCCAGATATGGTCGGCATGACCGCCCTTGGCAGTGCCAGCAGATCGAGAAGCTGAGGCAGCAAGGCAACTTTGGCTTCAGTTTTGCCCTTTGTCGGATGCTGAGGCGGTAAACAACGCGACCCTAGCGGTGCGCCAACTGCTGACGTTGGCGTGCTACCCGGAAGCGGACATTTTTCGCTGACCCCTGCGATAAGCCCGCGACCTATTGCGGTCACTACGGGCGGAACGTCTCGCCATCCCGGAGATGCCATGGATGGGTTCGTGCGAGGTTCAACGGCGCGCATGCGATTGTCTTCGGTGCAACCGCTTTTCCGGTACGCCTAGCCGCCGGCAGACAACTTGGCCTGACTTTTCGACAGCGCGACGACCCAAGCTCTGAATTCCGTTCCGAACGGCTTGTCCAGCGCTGCGCGGTCCCAGGCTAGAAAATAGGGGTCGCTCAGTTGCAGACGATGGTCGAAAGGGATCACCAGGCGTCCGGCTGCGAGGTCTTCGGCGATCATCGCCATTTGGGCGAGAGCGAAGCCGTGCCCGTTGACTGCGGCGTCCAGAGCGGAACTCGACAGGGAGAAGGCGAGTTCGGTCTCGACCCGGCGCAGATTTCCGCCGACGCTCGCTGCCCACTCGCGCCATGTCGGGGCCGGACGATGCTGCTGTTCCCATTCGATGCCGATCAAGGGATGGCGCAAGACATCGTCGGCGGTGCTGACATCGTGTCCGGCAATCAGAGAGGGCGCGCAGGCCGGCACGACCCAATCGGTAAACAGCTCGGTGAAATGGGCGAACCCCTTGCTCTTTTCGCCATATGAAATGCGGAAATCAAAGGGATCGTGGTGCAGCACCGGCTCCGCTTCGGCGCCGATCAGGCGAACCTTCGCGGCCGGATGGAGTGCGTGCCAGTCAAAGAGTTTCGGGCCGATCCACCGGCTGGCCACTGAAGCCAGGCAACTCACGACGAGGCCGCCGCTCGCCCGCGCGTGATCGAGGGCGGCATGCGTCTGGCGAAGATCGTCGAACGCCGCCGCCAGGCCCTTCTGATACATCCTGCCCCAGGATGTCAGCTCGACCCCCTTGCCGCTACGCTCGAGCAGATGGAGCCCGAGATGCTCCTCCAGCTTGCGGATCTGCTGGCTAACCGCTCCTGGCGAGACACCGAGTTCAAGAGCGGCCTTCGTGACGCTGCCGTGCCGCGCCACATGCTCGAAGGCTTGCATGGCTTTCAACGGTAGCTGTTTCGGCACCAAGACCTCTCTGCGGAGCGATCAGTCATTTTAGTTTTTCTAATATAGATTGCAATTCGTAACGCTTCGTCCCGGCTCGCAGCGCGCTTAACAATTGGCCTGTCGATTGCGCGGGGAAGCCGTCATGTTCCTGAGAAACGCTTGGTATGTCGCTGGATGGGATCGCGAGATCGGCACCGCGCTGCATCCGGTCACGATGCTGGGCGAGGCGATCGTTCTCTTCCGCAGGCAGGACCGCACACTGGCAGCCCTGGAGGATGCCTGCCCGCATCGCAAGCTCCCCTTGTCCATGGGTCGCATCAAGGGCGACACGGTCGAGTGCGGCTATCACGGCCTGACCTTCGACGGCACCGGAACCTGCACGCGCGTGCCTGGCGCCGAACGCATTCCTCATGTCGCTCGGGTCCGTTCCTATCCGGTCGCGGAGCGTTACGGCCTGGTCTGGATCTGGATGGGCGAGGCGTCGCTGGCCGACCCTGCCGAAATCTTCGCGGTCGATCACTGGGGCGATCCTGCCTGGGGCATCAACCAGGGCGATGGCATGACGATCGACTGCAACTACCTCTACATGACCGACAATCTGCTCGACCCTTCGCATGTCGCGTGGGTTCATCAGTCCTCCTTCGGCGGCGCCGGAACCGAGGAGACTCCCCTCCAGACGACGGTCGGGGAAGACGGAGTGACCGTCTGGCGCTGGATGATGGATGCTCCGCCCGCACCCTTCTATGCGCCGTTCCTGAAGTTCAGCGGACATTGCGATCGCAAGCAGCATTATGAAGTCCGCTATCCCAGCAATGCGATCATCAAGGCAATTTTCGCGCCGGCTGGGAGTGGCGGCGAAGGCCGTCCGTTCCATCAGGACGTGTTCCTGATGGACAGCTACAATTTCATGACCCCGATCGATGAGCGCCGGACCCGCTACTACTGGTTCCAGATGCGCAACTTCGCGCCGAACGACGCCGAGATTTCCGCACAGTTCGCAACCTCGGTCAGGGGCGCATTCGAGGAGGACCGCGCCGTACTGACAGCCGTGCAAAAAGGCATGGACGACAAGCGCACGCCCAATCTCGACCTCAAGATCGACAATGGCCCGCTCCGTTTTCGCCGCCGGCTGACGCAGCTCATCGAGGCCGAGCGCGCCTCCTCGCTCGCCGCCGCGGAATAGGGCGTCCTTCGTGAGCGCGCCCCGGATGAGCGGTTTCCGCGAGCTCAAGGTTCTCGCCAAAAGGCGCGAGAGCAGCACGATCACGTCCTTCGAGCTCGCGCCGGTAGAGCGCGAAGGATGGCGCCCATTCAGGCCCGGCCAGGTCCTCGTGCTGCGCTGCGCCTCTTCAACGGAACGCCGGTTCGTGCCGCGCACCTACAGCGTGTCGTCACCTTCCGCGGAGGCGGGGCGCTACCGGATCACCGTGAAGCGTGAGGCTGCTCCATCTGCGGGGCTGCCCGACGGGATCGGTTCCTGCTTCCTGCATGACGCGGTCGAGGTCGGCGACATCCTTCTGGTGGATGGGCCGCGCGGAGAGTTCGTCCTGCGCGATGAAAGCTCGCGTCCCGTCGTTCTGCTGAGCGGCGGCGTCGGGTTGACGCCTTTGGTCTCGATGCTTCATGCGCTGGCTGCCGATGCCGGCAGGCGCGTCTTCTTTATCCATGCCTGCGACAATGGCGAGGTGCATGCGCTGCGCGACGAGGTCGATGCCATCGCGGCGGACCATGCCCATGTCAGCGTACACTATTGCTACCGATTTCCGACAGATGCCGACCGGCGAGCTGGCCGCTTTCACAGCGAAGGCCTCGTCACCCGCGAGGCACTGCAGAGTCTGCTGCCGCTCGACGACTATGACGTCTATCTGTGTGGCCCTCCCCCTTTCATGGACGCCGTCCATGGGCTGATCCGCTCGCTCGGCATCACGCCCGAACGGATCGCGAGCGAGGTCTTCGGACCCGCCAGCCTCGCCGGCGACGGGCGCGCCTCGAACGAAGGAAGCAACCCGGAATCCGTTTCTTCACTTATCGCCCGACCATTGGCGGGCACGGAACCTCTCGTTGAATTCCGCAGGTCGGGCCGGATCGTGCCATGGGACGCGGCAGCACAGTCCCTGCTGGTCTTCGCCGAGGAGAACGGCCTCGATCCCGAATTCTCGTGTCGCGCCGGAATCTGCGGCTCGTGCACGACCGCCGTGATCGAAGGCGAGGCCGACTATTTCGAAGAACCGCTCGACCCGCCTGGCGACGGCCACGTCCTGATCTGCTGCGCCCGCCCGAACGGCAACCTGGTGCTCGACCTGTGAACCCGCAGAGTGCAGGCTTGAAGGACGGTGACGCCGAGAGCCGGCGCGCAGCCGGCGCGGCTCCCCAGGATCAGCGCTTCAACCGCTATGTGGCCGCGCTGCCAGCCTACAATGCGGGAATGAACGTCGACCGCGCACGCGAGATCAGCGGCAGGCAGGATATTGCGCGGCTGGCGAGCAACGAGAACCCCGACGGCTGCTCTCCGGCGGTTTGGGCGGCACTGACATCGCCCGCATTCGAACCTTGGCGCTATGCAGACCCCGCCTGCACGCTTCTCAAGACTGCCCTCGCCCGCAAACTGGCGGTCGGGATCGACGAGATCGTCATCGGCAACGGCTCCGAAGAGATGATCGCTGCGATCTCGCGCGCGACGCTGATGCCCGGGGCGAAGGTCGTCACGGTCGCGCCCAGCTTCGGCCTGCATGAGATCGAGCCGCTAGCGGTCGGCGCGCAGGTGGTCAAGGTCGCCATGACCGCCGAGCTTGGCTTCGACATCCCGGCGCTGGAGGCTGCGATCGTGGCTGGCCCGCGCCTGGTGTTTCTCTCGTCGCCATGGAACCCCGTCGGCCCCGCGCTCGACAGGCACGCCCTGCAGCGCCTGATCGCCGCCACCGGGCCCAATACGCTGTTCGTGCTCGACGAGGCGTATTTCGAGTTCGGCGGCAGCGACATGCCGGACGGGCTTGCGCTCATGCGCGAGGCAGGTGTCGCCCATATCATCCTGCGGACCTTTTCGAAGGCCTATGGGCTTGCCGGGCTACGCGTGGGCTATGCCGTCTGCAGCGACGCGGAGACCGCGCGCGTCGTGGCTGCGGCCAAAACGCCGTTCAACGTCAATGGCGCAGCCCAAATCGCCGCGCTCGCCGCACTGGACGACGAGGACTGGATGCTGGCCTCGGTCGCGCGGCTGCGCGCTGAGCGCCAACGGGTGACGGAAGCGCTGCGCGCTATCGGACTCCATACGGCGCCGTCCCACACCAATTTCGTCTTTCTGGATGCCGGCCGCGACAGCGTCGAGCTCGAACGTCGGCTCTTGATGCAGGGCATCCTCGTCAAGGCCTGGCGCGAGCCGGGTTTCCAGAACTTCGTCAGAGCGACCATCGGCCATCGTTGGGAGAACGACAGGTTTTTGGAGGCTTTGGCGCCCTAGCCGCGTGCCTGACCGACTGAGCACAGAACTCAGCGGGGCCGCGGTCATCACAAACCAAAAAGGGGAATGCAGACATGAGCGAAGACGTCTCGATCAACCGACGACATGCAATGGCGGGACTGGGCCTGCTCTCCGCCGCAGCCGCCCTGCCATCTCTTGCCAAGGCCCAGGGACCGGCGCCCAAACGGGGCGGCGCGATGCGCATCGCCATCGCGGACTTCGCCACCTCGGATTCGCTCGACCCGACCCTGGCCGAGACGCAGTTCAGCCAGAACCTGCAATGGCAACTGCGCAACAACCTCGTCGAGGTCGGGCCCGGGGGCAAGCTGATCCCGGAACTGGCGGAGAGCTGGGAGGGCTCGAACGAGGCCCGGACCTGGGTGTTCAAACTGCGCCGGGGTGTGACCTTCCATGACGGCAAGCCCTTCACGGCGAGCGACGTGGTCCATTCCTTCAACATCCACCGCAAGGAAGGCTCGAAATCGCAGACCAAGCCGATCCTGAACCAGATCACCTCGATCAAGGCCGAGGGTCCCCATACCGCGATCTTCGAGCTGGTGGACGGCAATGTCGGCTTCCCCGCGCTGACCAGCGCGGTCGGCCTCTACATCCTCAAGGAGGGCGATACCGATTTCAACAAGGGGATGGGCACCGGCGGCTATATCCTCGAGCAGTTCCAGCCCGGCATCAAGGCGGTGGTGCGCCGCAATCCCGGTTACTGGAAAAGCGGCCACGCCAATTTCGACAGCGTCGAGCTGATCTGCATGAAGGACGCGACGGCGCGCGCGAATGCGCTGATCACCGGGCAGATCGATGCCTACAACGCCGTCGACACGCGTACCGTAAACCTGTTGCAGCGCAGCAGCGCGATCCGGATCAACCGGGTCAAGAGCAAGGCGCATTTTTCGTTCCCGATGATGATCGATCAGGGGCCGTTCGCCAGCAACGACGTGCGCCTGGCGATGAAGTTCGCCATCGATCGGGACGACATCGTCAAGCGCGTCCTTGGCGGCTTCGGGGCACCGGGCAACGACCATCCGCTGTCCTCGGCCTATGCCTTCTACGACGGCACGATCCCGCAGCGGAGCTATGATCCCGACAAGGCCAGGTTCCATCTCGACAAGGCGGGCGCGGCGAACCTGCGCGTCCAGCTTCATGTCTCGGAGACCCCCTTCACCGGCGCGACCGACGCGGCCGTCCTGTTCAAGGGCCATGCCGCCAAGGCCGGCATCACCATCGACGTCGTCAAGGAGCCGGAGGACGGCTACTGGTCGTCGGTCTGGAACAAGCGGCCGCTTTGCACCTCGCGCTGGAGCGGGCGCATAAACGAGGACGTGCTCTTCACGCTCGGCTACACGGCCGACGGCACCAAGGCCGGCTGGAACGAGACCCGCCTGAACGACGAGCGCTTGAACAAGCTCGTCGCCGAGGCCCGCAAGGAATTCGACGAGGGCAAGCGCCGCCAGCTCTACGGCGAGGTCCAGCGCATCGTGCATGGGCAGGGCGGCTCGAACATCTTCGCCTTCGCCGACTTCCTCGACGCCGTCAGCAGCAAGGTCACGCATGGCGAGCTGTCGGGCGACTGGATGCTCGACGGCTGCCGTGCCTCAGAGCGCTGGTGGTTCAGCTGAACCCGCATCGTTCCCTGGACAGCCGGCATCTGTTCGAAATCCGCCTCCGCGCGCGTCCTGCGTCCGCGGAGGCACTCGGCCGCAAGGGACGGTCGTCATGGGCAGCGTAGCCGAGCTTCTCGCCAAGCGCCTCGTCTTCGGGATCGCCACGCTGTGGGTCATCTCGCTGCTCGTGTTCTCGGCGGTCAACCTGCTGCCGGGCGATCTCGCCGACGCCATTCTCGGGCAAGGCGCGACCCCTGAAGCGGTCGCCGCCTTTCGCGCGGAGCTCGGCCTCGATCAGCCCGTGGCGAGCCGCTACCTGAACTGGGTGGCCGATATCCTCCACGGCGATCTCGGCCGCTCGCTTGCCAACGACCGGCCGATCTCCGAGCTGGTCGCGGGCCGGCTCGCCAACACCGTCCGACTCGCCATCCTTGCAGCCTTCATCGCGATTCCAGCCGGCGTCGGCCTCGGCATCCTCGCCACGGTGTACCGCGACCGGCCCTTCGATCGCGCGACGACGACGGCCTCGCTCATCGCCATCTCGTTTCCCGAATTCTTCACCGCCTATATCCTGGTCGCACTGTTCTCGGTCACGCTCGGCTGGCTTCCCGCCGTCGCGATCGAGACCCGGGGCGGCGGCTGGCAGCAGGCCCTGCGCGAGATCGCGCTGCCGGCCCTGACGCTGGCGCTGGCCGTCGTCGGCTATGTCCTGCGCATGACCCGGGCAGCGATCGTCAACGTCATGGCCGCGCCCTATATCGAGATGGCGCAGCTCAAGGGCGCCTCGCCGCTGCGCATCGTCACCCGGCACGCGCTGCCCAACGCGCTGTCGCCGATCATCAACGTCGTGATCATCAACCTCGCCTATCTCGTCGTCGGCGTCGTCGTCGTCGAAGTCGTCTTCGTCTATCCCGGCCTCGGACAACTGCTCGTGGACTCGGTGTCCAAGCGCGACATCCCCGTCGTGCAGGCCTGCTGCATCATCTTCGCGGCGACCTATGTGCTGCTGAACCTCTTGGCCGACATCCTCTCCGTGCTCTCCAACCCGAGGCTGCGCCGGCCTCGCCAGCAGGTCTGACATGCAGCTCTGGCTCAAACTGATGCGTGCGCCGCTTTCCGCGAAGCTCGGCATGGCCATCGTCGCCGTCAACGTCGCCTGCGTCGTCTTCGCGCCCTGGCTCGCCCCCTTCGGCGAGACCGAGATCGTCGGGCAGAGCTGGGTGCCGGGGTTTTGGGGGGCCGATGTGCAAGGCGCCCCGGCGACCTGGCTGGGCACCGACCATCTCGGCCGCGATGTCCTGACGCGGCTCATCTTCGGCGCCCGCAACTCGATCGTGATCGCGCTGGTCACCACGATTCTTTCCTTCTCGCTCGGGATCACCACGGGCCTGCTCGCTGCGGCGATGCGCGGGTGGGTCGACCAGATCCTAAGCCGGACCGTGGATCTGATGATGGGCTTCCCGACGCTGATCTTCGCACTGATGGTGCTCGCCGTGATCGGCTCCTCGATCCCGGCCGTCATCGGCGTCATCGCTTTGCTCGATGCCACGCGCGTCTTCCGCATCACCCGAGCGGTCGCGACCGACATCGCAGCGCAGGATTACGTGGAGGTCGCTCGACTGCGAGGCGAAGGGATGGGCTGGATCATGCGCCGCGAGATCCTGCCCAACGCGATCACGCCCTTGGCGGCGGAATTCGGGCTGCGCTTCTGCTTCGTCTTCCTGTTCGTCGCCACGCTGAGCTTCATCGGCCTCGGCGTCCAGCCGCCCGCCGCCGACTGGGGCTCCATGGTGAAGGAGAATTCGGCGGCGATCTCCTTCGGCATCCTGATGCCACTCTTTCCGGCCGCCGCCATCGCCCTCCTCACCGTCGCGATCAACCTGATCATCGACTGGACGGGCGCCACAGCCGGCGGAGTGCACGATGATCATTGACCAAGTACCGCAACGCATCGTCCCCGCTCCATGCAATGATGAGGCCCCGCTTCTCGACATGCGCGGCCTCAGGATCGAGGCGCGCAGCGGCGAGGCCTGGCACGTCATCGTCCATGGCCTCGATCTGACCCTGCGGCGCGGCGAAGTGCTTGGGCTGATCGGCGAATCGGGCGCCGGAAAATCGACGATCGGGCTGGCCGCCATGGGGCATGCACGGCCTGGCTGCCGCTTCGCCGGCGGTTCCATCCTGTTCAGCGGCAGGGACCTTCTGCGCGAGCCCGCCGCGGGGCGCCGCGCACTTCGCGGCACAAGGATCGCCTATGTCGCGCAGAGCGCCGCCGCGGCCTTCAATCCCGCCCATCGCCTGATCGACCAGGTCGTCGAGACGGCGGTCGAGCGAGGTGGACGCAGCCGCGTCGATGCGATGGCTGACGCCAAGGACCTGTTCAGGCGGCTTTCCCTGCCGGAGCCGGAGACCATCGGACTGCGCTATCCGCACGAGGTCTCGGGCGGGCAGTTGCAGCGGGTCATGACCGCGATGGCGATGGTCTGCCGGCCAGACCTGATCATCTTTGACGAACCGACCACAGCGCTCGACGTGACGACGCAGGTCGAGGTGCTGGCCGCCATTCGCAGCGTCGTCGAGGACTTCCATACGGCGGCGCTCTACATCACCCACGATCTCGCGGTCGTCGCGCAACTGGCGCACCGCATCATGGTCCTGCGCCATGGCCGACTGGTCGAGGAGGCGCCGACCCGGACCATGCTGGAGGCGCCATGCGAGGATTACACGCGCTCGCTCTGGGCCGTGAGGACGCTGGAGAAGCCCGCCGAACCCGAGGCGCCCTGTCTCCTCCAGATGGAGCAGGTCGGTGCCGCCTATGGCGCGCGCAGGGTCCTCGACGACATCTCGATCAGGATCGAGCGCGGACGCACTGTGGCGGTGGTCGGCGAGTCGGGCTCCGGCAAGTCGACGCTGGCGCGGGTGATCACCGGCCTGCTGCCTCCTGTCGCAGGCGCGATCGTCTTCGCGGGCGAGCCGCTGCCGGCCCAGACGCAGAAGCGCAGCAAGGCGCAGCTGCGCCGGATCCAGATGATCTACCAGAGTCCCGATGCGGCGCTGAACCCGCGCCATACGGTGCGCGAGGTCATCGGCCGACCGCTCGAGTTCTACGGCGGCCTGAAGGGCCGCGAACGGGAGGTCCGCACGCTCGCCTTACTCGATATGATCGAGATGAGCGCGACCCATCTCGACCGCCTGCCGAGCGAGCTGTCCGGCGGCCAGAAGCAGCGCATCTGCATCGCGCGCGCGCTGGCGGCCGAGCCCGAGCTCATGATCTGCGACGAAGTCACATCCGCGCTCGACCAGATCGTGCAAGCCGGCATCCTGAAGCTTTTGAGGCAGCTGCAGACGGAGTTGTCGCTGTCCTACCTGTTCATCACCCACGACATCGCGACCGTGAAGGCGATTGCCGACCGGATCGTGGTGATGCATCGCGGCAAGATCGTCGAACAGGGCGACAAGCGCGAAATCCTGGCCCCACCGCACCCTGCCTACACCGAACTCCTGTTGTCCTCCGTGCCAGGGCTGGATCCCGATTGGCTCACCCGCCTGCTCGCAGAGCGTGAGCGAGACGGCGGCACCCACGCGACCTCCTGGCCGGACCGTTTGCCGAAAACCGGAAATCGCCATGTCTGACGCCGCCATGCCCGCCACCGCGTCCGGCGCAGACCGGATCGACCGCCTGCGCGCGCTTCTCGGCACCTCCGCGATTCTGGGCCCGGCCGAGCTCGAGGGGCGGGATGCCGGCTGGGACGCTGCGAACTTCAACGCCTTCGCGCTTGCCCGGCCAAGCTCGACTGCCGCCGTCGCACGGCTCCTCGCCTGGTGTGCCGACGAAGGCATCGTCGTCGTGCCCCAGGGCGGGCGCACTGGTCTCGTCGGCGGCGCGGTCTCGAGCCCCGACGCCCTGATCTGCGATCTGGGAGGTCTTGCCGCGATCGAGGAGATCGATGCCGAAACCGGCATCGCCGTGGTCCAGGCCGGCATCACGCTCGCTGCCCTGCAGCAGGCGACAAACGCCATCGGGCTCGATCCTGGAATCGACCTCGCCGCACGAGGCTCGGCTACGATCGGCGGCATGGTCTCGACCAATGCCGGGGGCATCATGGCCTTTCGCGCGGGGGTGATGCGTCACCGCGTCCTGGGCCTCGAGGTCGTGCTGCCCGACGGGCGGATCTTCAGCGACATGACCCGGGTGATCAAGACCAGCGCCGGCTACGATCTCAAGCACCTGTTCATCGGGGCGGAGGGGACGCTCGGGGTCGTCACGCGCGTCGTTCTGAAGCTCGAACCGGTCGTCGCCGCGCGGGCCACTGCTCTGGTTGCGATCGCTGATGCGCAGATGGGCCTCGCCATCGTGCGGCATTTGCAGACGCGCCTGCCCGGACGCCTGCGCGCCGCCGAGATCATGTGGCGGACCTTCGTGGCGGCCACCGGCGCGGCGCTCGGCTTCGATGTCAGCCAGTCGCCGTTCGACGCGCCCTGTGTTCTGGGCCTCGAAATCGCCGGCGAGGACTTCGACGAGGCCGCCAGCGCGTTGGAAAACGGCTTGGCCGAAATCTATGACGAGCTCGATATCGAGGGTTGCGTCGTCGCGACCTCATTGCAGCAGGCCGAGCGACTCTGGAGCGTGCGTGAACGCACGGAGATTCTGTATCGCCTGCATCCGCGCGCGCCCTCCTTCGACGTTTCGGTGGCCGGTGGCGCGATCGATGTCTATCTGTCCCGCACACTCGCGGATTTGCGGCTGATCGATCCCGAGATCGAGCCTTATGTGTTCGGTCACCTCGCCGACGGAAATCTCCATATCGTCCTCAACCTCCCGGGGCCGCTTGATGAGGCAATGCAGGAGGATGTCGAGAGAGCGATCTACCAAGACCTGGCAGCGATGGGCGGCTCATTATCGGCCGAGCACGGCATCGGGCTGACAAAGCGAGCGGCGTTCGAGCGGTACGCCGACCCGGTCAAGCAACAACTGACCGCCGCCATCAAGAACCTTCTCGACCCAACCGGGATTTGCAACCCCGGCAAGATCCTCGATACGAAGCTTGTCCTCTGAGGTGTAGCCCTTCGGATTGCTGGGTACAGAGCGGACAGCGGCAGACCGTTCCACCGCTGACGGTGTAGCCAAGGGCGGCGAACAACCTCGACCCGCCTGAAAGACGCCAGTAAAGGACATTGGGCTCCTGCCCGAAAGCGGACGTTGATGTTGCAGCGAGAACTCCGAGGGCAGCCTCGGAGCACGTTCGGATTGGTCAGTTGGGAACGTTGTTCCAGTAGTCACTCATGTCCTGCTGACGTTGCTGGTCTGGCACAACGCCTTTGTCGCCATACAGGGTCGCAGCACCTCGGACCTGCGCCTCGGTGAGGTCAGTGCGATAGCCCTCGAGTTCCTTGTCGTAGGTCAGCTTTTCCCATGGGATCGTAACGTGGTGGCTGCCGATGCCGAGAAATCCTCCGAACGTCACGTCGACGAAGGAAACACGGCCGCTGACCTTCTCGATCAACAGCCGCTTGATGGTGCCGATCTGATCATATTTGCGGTCGAATACGGCGGTCCCTTCGACACGATCACTTTCGATGATTAAGTGCGGTGCCGGTCGCTCGGCGGGCCCCCAAAGATAAAAACCGTTCTCGATAATGCCGGCTGCGACGACAGCCCTGCTGATGGGGAGTGTCCATTCCTCATTGGGCCGGATCTCTCGCACGAGCGTCCACGGCCCAAGATCCGGAGGCAAATTGCCGCCGGCAGGCTCCTCGGCGAAGGCGCGTAGGTCAGGGGAGTTCACGGCTTGGAACAAGCAGTAAGTTCTCATGAGCGTCTCCCTTTACCGGATCGAGAGCCTCCAGATCGCCATCAGGAACCGGCCACGAAATAGGCCACCCGGGTGAACAGCGTGTATTCCGACTCGAAGACCATGATCCCGACGAAGACCAGCAGCACCAGCGGCGGGACGAGGATCGCATAGGACAGCGCCAGCCGCTCCCAGGCCATGTGCATGAAGACGGCGACGATCAGCCCGGCCTTGAGCGCCATGAAGATCAGGATCAGCGACCATCGAAGATAGCCGGCGACATGGAAAAAATCGACCAAGTAGGAACACAGGCTGAGGACAAACAGCCAGCACCAGACCACGAGATAAAGCCTGATCGGATGCTGCTGGGCGTCGGTATGAGCTATGGGCTGTGCCATGGCGACCTCACCAGAGATAGAACAGCGCGAAGATGAAGACCCAGACGAGATCGACGAAATGCCAGTAGAGCCCGGTGATCTCGACGATCTCGTAATGCCCCTTGCGGCTCGTGAAGAAACCGCGTCGCCCATCGTCGAAATCGCCGCGCCAGACTTTACGGGCGACGATGATCAGGAAGATCACGCCGATCGTGACATGGGTGCCGTGGAAGCCCGTGATCATGAAGAAGCTGGAGCCGAACTGCTCCGCACCCCAGGGATTGCCCCAGGGGCGGACGCCTTCCGAAATCAGCTTCGACCATTCGAAGGCCTGCATGCCGACGAAGGTCGCGCCGAGCACGGCGGTCACGAGCATCAGGATCGCGGTCTTCCTGCGGTCGCGGCGATAGCCGAAATTGACCGCCATCGCCATCGTGCCGCTGCTGCTGATCAGGACGAAAGTCATGATCGCGATCAGGATCAGCGGCAGGTGGTGGCCGGCGATCTCGAGCGCGAAGACCTCGCTCGGATTGGGCCAGGGCACGGTCGTCGACATCCTGACCGTCATGTAGGAAATCAGGAACGTGCCGAAGATGAAGGTGTCGCTGAGCAGGAAGATCCACATCATGGCCTTCCCCCAGGAGACGTTCTTGAAGGCCCGCTGATCGGACGACCAATCCGCCACGATCCCTTGCCAGCCGGGCGCGCGACCGATCTTGGGGTTCAGGGTGTGCGGCGCGACCTCGTTCATCGTTCCGACCTCGCTTAGAGCCTCTAAGTCAGCAATCCCCGGCAGATCGCGATGAGATCATCCGTCCAGCGCATGAGCAGGCTGAACAGGATGAGCCAGACAAGCAGCAGAAAGTGCCAGTAGAGGGCGCAGAGCTCGACGCTGAGCGTGAGCTCGCCAACCGCCCGCCGAGGGCTCGTCGCCGATAGGGCGAACGCCCTGACGCTGGTTCGGCAAAGCGCCACGAGCCCGCCCAACATATGCGCGCCGTGAATCGCCGTGACCAGATAGAAGAAGGCGCTGGCGGGATTGGCAGCGGTGAAATAGCCGGAGGCGGCAAGCTCGCGCCATGCCAGCACCTGAGTTGTGAGGAAGGCGAGCGAGCACACGCCGGCTGCAAGGATGCTGGAGCGGACGTGGCCGAGTTCGTCGCAGCGCGCGGCGATCACCGCCATGTGCAGGGCGATACTTGCGAGGACCAGCAGGCCTGTACTGAACCACAGGACCGTCGGCATCGGCAGCGCGCGCCAGTCCGCCGTGTCCATCCGCATGGAATAGGCGCTGACCAGAAGCGAGAACAGCGAGCCGGCCACGACGAGGAAGGCGCCAAGGCCGACCTTCGCGGTCGGGGAAGACGGCAGCTCCGCACCGCCGGCCTCGACGCCTACCCCGACCTCGAGCCACGGCTTGTCGGCCAGCCCCTGGCGCGACAGCCACCAGCCGGCGAGGATTGCCATCAGGACCATGAAGAGGACGATCACGACCATGGCGACACCTCGTCACGCGGTCCGCGGGGTCGGCGGCTGGTTCTGCGGCAGGAAATCCTCCGCGGCGCCGGGCACGCTGTAATCATAGGCCCAGCGATAGACCACCGGCAGGGTCTTGCCCCAGTTGCCATGCGCGGGCGGCGTCTGCGGCGTCTGCCATTCCAGCGTGGTCGCGCGCCAGGGGTTGCCGCCGGCCGGCCGGCCGTGCCTGACGCTCCAGACGAGGTTGAACAGGAAGGCGAGCTGGGCAGCGCCGACGATCAGGGCGACGATCGTGATGAATTCGTTCAGCGTCGCCGCCGAGGGCGGGACGAAGGCCATCCCGCTGATCTCGTGATAGCGGCGGGGTACGCCCATGAGCCCGATATAATGCATCGGGAAGAAGATCAGGTAGGCCCCGAGGAAGGTGACCCAGAAATGCAGCTTCCCGAGGACGTCGCCGAGCATCCGCCCGGTGACCTTCGGATACCAATGGTAGATCGCCCCGAAGATCACGAGGATCGGCGCGACGCCCATCACCATGTGGAAATGAGCGACGACGAACATCGTGTCGGAGAGCGGCACGTCGACGACGACATTGCCGAGGAACAGGCCGGTGAGCCCGCCATTCACGAAGGTGACGATGAAGCCGAGTGCGAACAGCATCGGCACGTTCAAATGGATGTCGCCGCGCCAGAGCGTCAGCACCCAGTTATAGACCTTGATGGCGGTGGGGATCGCGATGATCAGCGTCGTTGTGGCGAAGAAGAACCCGAAGGCGGGGTGCATGCCGCTGACATACATGTGGTGCGCCCAGACGACGAAGCTCAGCGCACCGATCGCCACCAGCGCCCACACCATCATGCGGTAGCCGAAGATGTTCTTTCGGGCATGGGTGCTGATCAGGTCGGAGACGATGCCGAAGGCCGGTAGCGCGACGATGTAGACCTCGGGATGGCCGAAGAACCAGAACAGGTGCTGGAACAGGATCGGGCTGCCGCCCTTGTGGGCCAGCCGCTCCCCCATCGCGACGATGGCCGGCATGAAGAAGCTCGTGCCGATCAGCTTGTCGAGCAGCATCATCACGGCGCCGACGAAGAGCGCCGGAAAGGCGAGCAGCGCCATGACGGTGGCGGTGAAGATGCCCCAGATCGTCAGCGGCATGCGCATCAGCGTCATGCCTCTGGCCCGCCCCTGCAGCACGGTCACCACATAGTTCAGCCCGCCCATGGTGAAGCCGATGATGAACAGGATCAGCGAGACGAGCATCACGAGGATGCCCCATTGCTGGCCGGGCGTGTTGGCGAGGATCGCCTGCGGCGGGTAGAGCGTCCATCCCGCTCCCGTCGGGCCGCCCGGCAGGAAGAAGCCGGCAACGAGCACCAGCACGGCGAGGAAATAGATCCAGAAGCTCAGCATGTTCACATAGGGGAACACCATGTCCCGGGCGCCGAGCATCAGCGGGATGAGGTAGTTGCCGAAGCCGCCGAGGAACAAGGCGGTCAGCAGGTAGATCACCATGATCATCCCGTGCATGGTGATGAACTGGTAGTAGCGATCGGGGTCGATGAATGAGAATGTCCCCGGGAAGCCGAGCTGCAGCCGCATCAGCCAGGACAGGACCAGGGCGACCAGCCCGATCGCCAGCGCCACGATGGAATACTGGATGGCGATGACCTTGGCGTCCTGCGAGAAGACGTATTTCGTGATCCAGCTCTTCGGGTGATACAGCTCGACATCGTCGACCTCGGCCGCCGACAGCGGTCCGGCTGCGTCATGCGTCACGTCGGCCATCGGAGCATCTCCCACTCCTTTCGGACGCAGCCCCTGTTCCGGAGCTTGATCCCGTATCGATCCCTAGTTCTTCGCCTGCGCCCTCATCGGCGCCTGGAGTTGGGCGAAGGTTTTTTGTTGCTGCAGCCAGGCCTGGAAGTTGCCTTCCGGCTCGACCACGACATTGCCGCGCATGAAGGTGTGGCCGGTGCCGCAGAGCTCGGCGCACAGCACGTCGAAGGTGCCGGTCCGCGTCGGCGTGAACCAGTAATAGGTGACGCTGCCGGGGATCATGTCCATCTTGGCGCGGAACTCCGGCACATAGAAATTGTGCAGGACATCGACCGCGCGCAGCAGCATCTTCACCGGCTTGCCGAGCTGGAGATGGAGGTTGTCGCCCTGAATCACCACGTCGTCCTGCCCGTGCGGATCCTTGGGATCGACGCCCAGCGGGTTCTCAGGAGTGATGTGGGCGACGTCGGAGGCACCGAGCCTGCTATCGGCGCCCGGCAGCCGGTAGGCCCATTGCCATTGCTGGGCGACAACCTCGACAATGGTCGCGTCCTTCGGAACCGTGACGAACTGGTGCCAGACGACGAGGCCGGGCGCGAGCATGGCGGCGACGCCGACACCCGTCCCGACCGCGAGCCACCATTCCAGCCGCTTGTTCTCCGGCTCGTAGGCCGCGCGGTTGCCCTCGCGATGGCGGAACCGGAGGACGCAATAGGCCATGAACAGGACGACGGCCGCGAAGACGACGCCGGTGATCCAGAACGTGATGATGATGGTGTCGTCGATATAGCCCCAGTTGGAGGCGATCGGCGTCCACCACCATGGGCTCAGGAAGTGGAACACCACCGAGCCGATCACGACCAGAGCCAAGACGACCGCGACACCCATTCCTTTTTCATCCTTGCCGAGGGCGGCATGAACAGGAACCAGGCAATGCCGCGGCGCAGGTAACGCGCCTCGGCGCTACGTAAACAAGATCATTTCCGATATGAAAACGGGGTTGGGGCCCGAAACGAAGCGGGCCCATTGTTTAAAACGATCGAGGCCAACAAGATCGGAAGCGGCACATGACTGCCGCTGGGCGCGGGCTCGGCCGAGCGCGCCGTCGGGCTGCAAGTTTTGCTTCCTGTCCGCCATCGCCGAACCTTTGGTTCGCCTGGACGACCACGCGTCGCATCTGACGCACAAACTCTCAGCCGGGTTGCAGGACACTCAAGCCTCCAGCCCATAGTCACCTAATGTTGTCGTCCTGCTCGCGGTGGTTGTCAATCGAACCACATCGCAGGCCGGCGCCGCCACGACTGCAATCGAGCGCCGATCCGGCTATTTTTTCTTTCCGTCGGTGTCAAATTGCTTGAGGAAGGCGAGGATGTCGTCGATTTCCTGCTCCGATTTGAGGCCTGGAAACACCATCTTGGTGCTCGGGATCTTCACCTGCGGCGCCTTGATGTAGTCCCGGAACGTGGGCTCATCCCAGATGATGCCGGAGTTCTTGTTGGCGGGCGAGTAGCTGTAGCCCTCGATCGATCCCGCCGACCGACCGAGAAGGCCGTTCAGCCTCGGTCCGATGGCGTTCTTCGCCGTCTCCCCGATCTGGTGGCAGGCGCGACATTTCTGGAAAACCTTCTCACCCGCGGCGGGATCGCCGGCCGCGTTGGCAGGATGGGGCAGGGCCGCAAACATCAACGAGGCCATCAAGGTCCAGCGCAGCATCGAAGGTTCTCCTTCGAACTCGGAGGCGCCCCTATCCGTCCGATCGCGGACGAGCCGCACTACCTTTCACAGTACACTTACATCATTGCCGGCCTCCCTCCAATTCGGGGGCGATGGGTGTCGCGCCAGCTGAGCCAGCTTGAGGATGAGAACCCCAAGCTTGGGAAACTGGCGCCGATCTCCAGCCCGATCGGGATCTGCTCCAGGAGACCGGCAAAAAATCTGAAACCTGGTCGCAAGTGCAGCGAAACGAAAGGCTGCCGACTCTCCTACCCCGACAAGCGTCAGTCTTATCCATTGGCGGGTGGCGCGGCAGCTGCCTCGATATGCCGGTTACATCCGAAACCACCACCATGGTCGTATATTGCATTTATTGTTGTTATTATGCATATGCCAGATATGAGCCTGTCGGTTGCATCGCCTTATCGAACTGCGCGCCTCGCCGGCGGCGTCTACGTCGTCGCCGATCTCAAGGCCGCGTTCGGCGACGGTTTCCGTAAGCTGCCTCTCGTTCTGCGCATCATCGTCGAGAACGTACTGCGCGAGTCCACGGGCGACCACGAACGCGACCGGGCCCTGTCGGCCCTTCGCGGCTGGCTCGAATGCGGGACATCCGAGGCGGAGATCGCTTTTCAACCGGGCCGTGTGCTGATGCACGACACGACCTGCACGCCAGCGCTGGTCGACGTAGCGGCGATGCGCGATGCCATTGCCGCAGCGGGCGGAGATCCTAAGCGCCTCAGCCCGGTCCTGCCGGTCGATGTGTCGGTCGATCACTCGCTGGGAGTCGACGTTTGCGCCTCCCCGGAAGCCATGCGGGTCAACCTGGAGCGCGAGTATCGCCGGAATGGAGAGCGCTATCGCTTTTTGAAGTGGGCGACTCAGGCGCTGGACGGTGTCCGAGTCCACCCGCCGGGCACCGGCATCATGCACACGATCAACCTGGAGCAACTCGCGACCGTCGTGACCACGCGCCGGATCGACGGCCGGCTCTGGGCGATGCCCGACACGCTGATCGGCACCGACAGCCACACACCGATGATCAATGGCATCGGCGTTCTGGGGTGGGGCGTCGGCGGGCTCGAGGCCGAGAGCGTGATGTTCGGCATGCCCGTGACGATGCGGATTCCCGACGTCATCGGTGTGCGCCTGACCAACCGGCTGCGCGAAGGCGTGAGCGCGACCGATCTCGCACTGACAGTGACGCAGCGCCTCCGGGCAAGGAATGTCACCGGCGCGTTCGTCGAGTTCTTCGGACCAGGGGTGTCCAGACTGTCGGCAGGCGAGCGCTCGGTGGTTGCGAACATGACCCCGGAATTCGGTGCCTCGACCGGCTATTTCCCGATCGACGACGCCACGCTGGAATACCTGGTGCAAACAGGCCGATCGCCGGAACAGATCGGTCTGGTCGAGGCCTACGCGAAGGAGCAGCAGCTCTGGTTCGATCCGCAGGCTCAGCCCCATTACACCGACATCGTCGAGATCGATCTCGCCGCGATCTCCATCAGCCTCGCCGGACCACGCCGCCCGCAGGATTTGCTCGCTCCCGAGGCCGTGCAGCCGGCACTGGTCGCGATGCCACAACCCGAAACGCCATCTGCCTCGTTGCCGCGCTTTCCCGTCGCCCTTGCCGCGATCACGAGTTGCACCAATACCTCGGATCCTCGCCTTGTCGTGGCGGCCGGCCTGGTCGCCCGCAAAGCACGCCGTTTTGGGCTGAAGCCCCCGCCTTGGGTCAAGACCTCCCTGGCGCCGGGATCGCCTGCGGCGGAGCGCTATCTCAGGCGGGCGGTATTGCTTGACGATCTCGAGGCCCTGGGCTTCGGCATCGTCGGCTATGGATGCACCACCTGCATCGGTAATTCGGGGCCGTTGCTACCGGTGATGGATGCCGCCGTCCGCGCCGATGAGATTCTCCCCGTCGCCATTCTGTCAGGCAACCGCAACTTTCCCGGTCGGGTGCATGGCCAGGTCGAGGCGAGTTTCCTCGCATCGCCTGCGCTGGTGGTCGCCTACGCGCTGGCCGGGGATGCCGATCGCGATATCCTGAAGGACCCGTTGACTTCGACTGCAAACGGCAGACCGGTGATGCTGGCCGAATTGTGGCCGACCGGTCCCGAGATCGACGCGGCGTTGGCGCTTGCCCTCGACCCCGCGGATTTCAATCGCGCTTTCGCCGAGGCCACGACAAGCCGCCACTGGGCTGAACTCGACGCGCCCTCTTCAGCTCTATTCCCTTGGGACGCGGGCTCGACCGCCCTGCGGCCGCCGCCCTTTGCCCAGGCGCTACAAGCCAATCGGCTGGGCCAATATCGCGCTCACCCTCTGCTCGTTCTCGGCGATGACATCACCACCGACCATATCTCGCCGGCCGGACAAACCCCTGCGGCGAGCGAGGCCGGGCAATGGCTGATCGAGCGCGGCGAGGACCCGAAGGACCTGAATGTATACGCCTCGCGCCGTGGCAATTGGGAGGTCATGCTGCGCGGTCTCTTCACCAACCGCACGGTGGTGAACCGGCTTGCCACAGAGCTGCCAGCAGGCTCCACCCTTCTCGTCCCGACCGGCCAGACCTTGCCCCTGTGGCGCGCTGCAGAGCGCTATCGCGCAGCGGGCGATGCGATGGTCGTCGTCGCCGGCGAGCGCTACGGCACCGGCTCGTCGCGCGACTGGGCCGCCAAGGGGCTTGGGCTCCTCGGCGTCAATGCCGTCATCGCCCAGAGCTTCGAGCGGATCCACCGCTCCAACCTGATCGGAATGGGCATTCTGCCGCTCTTGTTTCCATCAGGGACCGGGCCGGACTCGCTGGACCTTGCGCCCGGCGACACCATCGAGATCGAAGCTGTGGCCGATGTGATCGCTCCGCGCAGCGCTGTCATGGCCCGCATCCATCGCGTCAGCGGTTCCGTCGAGCCCTTGCCTCTGCAGGCCGCCGTCGAGACCGCACTCGAATGCGAGACGCTGCGTGCCGGCGGCATCATTTCCCTGATCCTCGGGCGCATGCTGGCCGCACCCGTTCAGCCTTTCACCACACCCGGTGAAACACCACCCGCAGCCCTGCGGGAAGCCTGAACAGCGCACGAAGCGCGACCACCTATCATCCTTGGGAGGATTATCATGACGACGCGCAGAGCTTTCCTGGCCGCCGGCATCGCGGCTTTGTCGATCTCGCCCGGCCTCGCGCTGGCCCAATCGCCGATCCAGGAACTGAAGATCATGGCACCGGCCGGTCCCGGCGGTGGCTGGGATGGCGCCGCACGGTCAATCCAGCAGGTTCTGACCGAAACCAAGGCCGTTCGCAGCGTTCAGGTCAACAACGTCACGGGCGCCGGCGGCACGATCGGGCTGGCGCAGTTCATCAATAACGCGAAGGGGAGACCCCAGCCAGTTGATGGTCAATGGCATCACGATGGTCGGCGCCATCCTGACCAACAAATCGCCCGTTAGCCTCGACCAGGTGACTCCACTGGCTCGACTGACTGGCGATCCGCTCGTGATCGTCGTTCCCGCAGACTCGCCTCACAAGTCGGTCAAGGATTTCGTCGCAGCCATCAAAGCCGATGTGGCGCGCGTCACCTGGGCGGGCGGATCGGCCGGTGGCGCCGACCACATCCTGGCTGCGCTCGTCACCAAGGTGGCGGGCGCCGATGCCGGCAAGGTCAACTACGTCGCCTTCTCCGGAGGTGGCGAAGCTCTGGCGGCGATGCTCGGCGGCCGCGTGACTGCTGGCGTTTCCGGCTACGGCGAGTTCGAGGGTCAGATCAAGGCCGGAAAGCTGCGTGCACTCGCGATCTCGTCGGGCAAGCGCCTTGAGGGCGTCGATGTACCAACGCTCAAGGAACTCGGCTACGACGTCGAAGTGGTGAACTGGCGTGCAGTCATGGCAGCTCCCGGCATCACGGCTGATCAGAAGACTCAACTGACCAAACTTTTCGACGGCCTGGCTGCGAGCAGCGAGTGGAAGTCACTGCTCAAGGCCCGCGGCTGGGACGACTACTATCTCGCCGGCGAGCCTTTCGCCGCTTTCCTCAAGGAGGAACAGGTCCGCGTCGGCGACATCCTCAAAACCATCGGCCTCGTCAAATAGGTCCTGCTTGCCGCGCGACCAAGCCGGCCATAGACCACATTTCGGGGGCGGGAATGCCGCCGAGGTGTAGGTCATGGCCGGCAGTGGAAGACGAGACCTCGCAACGCCTCTTGCGGCGCGCATCCTCGGCGAGATCCGGGATGGCGCCCTGGGCATCGGAGCCCATCTCCGCACTCAGGACATTGCGACACGCCTCGGCGTGTCGCGGTTTCCAGTCGGCCAGGCACTGCAGCTTCTCGCCGATAAGGGCGTGCTGCGTCACGAACGCAATCGGGGCTATTTCGTCCAGCAGGCCTCGCCGCCTTCGAGTGACACGCTTGGGCTTGCCGAGCCGGACGGCGTCACCCAGGCGTACTTCCGGATCGCAGACGACCACCTCCGTGGCACCCTTCCGGAGCAGGTCAGCGCAGCCGATTTGCGGCAGAGCTACGGCCTCACGCGCGCCGAGCTCAACGCAGTCCTGACCCGCATCAGCCAGGAGGGCTGGGCAGAGCGGCGGGCGGGCTATGGTTGGACCTTCGCGCCGGTGTTGAACACGCCAGAAAGTCTCGAGCAGACCTACCGACTGCGCCTCGCGCTCGAACCTGCGGCGCTTCTGGAGCCAGGATACCATTTGGCGCCCGAGAGCATTGCAGCCTGTCGTGCTGCCGAGGAGCGCCTACTCGCAGGCGCCATCGAAACCGATACAGCCGATGCCCTGCACGAACGCGGCGTCCGCTTCCACGAAACGATCGTGGCAGGCTCCGGCAATCCGTTCTTTCTCGACACGATCCGCCGGATCAATCGTGTGAGACGATTGCTGTCCTACCGCTCCATGCTCGACCGCAAGCGCTACCGCCAGCAATGCGAGGAGCATCTGGCGATCCTCGACAGCCTGGCGCGCGGCAAGCAGTCCGAGGCTGCCGAACGTCTACGACTGCATCTTTCGCATACGATCGACAATCTCACTGTCATCCGCCCGCTGCTGAGCGCTGAGCGTCACCGCTCGTGACCGGCATGCGAGTTGTTGCATTTCTTGACGTCTCAATGGCGCCTTCGTCGTCTTGCCGAAACAGGACACCTCGAACTGCTCGCCGGATGGATACGGGCGGCCGTAATCCCGTGCATCTCGCGGCTCGAAGGTTCGAAGAGTTGTGGAGGTCGCACTCCGAGGTTTTGTGGATTGTCTCCCGACGAAACCGGACTGATCAGCGCCAACGGGGAAAGCGACACCATCGTCAGGCTTGCGTTGGCTGCGACCGTTCGGGAGTCATTGAGGTCGCCGCTGCGGCCAGCCCTGTTTGCGTGCTCTTCTTCAAACCCTGATGAAGGCGGCACGGGCCAGAGCCATCCGCCGCTCTTTCGCGTGCAACGCGCCAACAATCGCCCGGCGGTCAGCGCCAATTCTGATATTCGACGTGCCGTACGAACCAGACGTCCAGCGCTCATCAGACCGCCAGTCATTCATTAGCGTCGCTAATTGGTCCTAGTGGATCAAGACTACCAAAAACTGTTTTGCAGCCTTGCGCCGATTGCAGGCTCTCACTCATTGCCCGAAAGCGGACGCCCAATTGCCGCATGACGATCGATGCGAAAGCGGCTTCCGATCATGGAGATGGCCGAACAGCGAAGCGACGGAGATGCTTGATTATTATGCCTGCACGCTAGTTTGCATGCGAAATTGGATACTGTTATCGCTTCAAGCCTCAAGCGCTCCCGCCGCTGGCCTCCGGCCATGCTGAAAGAGGAGCCGGCGGGAGGTTGGAATGCAGCTTTTGGCCATCCAGCAGACTGTGGCCGCGGGCAGTATTCTGGCCACCATGCCGCAGGTCATCGAGAGCGTGGGCCGTCCCGATTTTTCGACCGGGTTGTTCGACATCGCCCGTCGTTTCACCGGTACCGAGATCGTTACGGCTTTCATGACCGCGCCCAATGGCGAGGTTCATACGCTTCTCGCCGAGAACCGGCAGGGACCGGGCAAGGCCGCACTCGATGTCGCGCGCCGCTATGTCTCCCGCCACTGGCGCGCCGATCCGGCCAATGCGATCGCTCTCGATAAAGGCGGCGAGCGTGATTGCTGGGGGGTCCGCATGCGGGCCAGCGACATCGCCAGCCCGACCTACCGGAGCGAATGCTATGTCGCCGTCGGGTTGTCGGAGCGCTTTTCACTGATCCAGCGGCGGGTGGCCGGCACGATGCGGCTCAGCATCTATCGTCGTCGCAAGGAAAGCTTCAGCGATGAGGAGATCCTGCACCTCGCCGAAAGCGCGCCGCTGCTCATGGCGGCCCTCTGGCGCCACTATGAGGCGGTGAAGCCCGCCGACGGGCACCGTGCCGCCGCAGTTCTCCAGGCACGGCTCGAGGCGGTCGCGCCCGGCCTGTCGAAGCGCGAGCGCGATGTCTGCGCGCTCATCGCGACCGGCCTGACCTCGGAAGGGATCGCGCTCGAGCTCGGGGTCGGCCTCAATACGGTGCTGACCTATCGCAAGCGCGCCTATGCCAGGCTGGGGATTTCCTCGCAGAACGAGCTGATGCGCATCCTGATGTGACGCGCCACAGCGACAGCTGGATCAAGCCATCCGGTAGCCGCCGTTCACGTCAAGCGTCGCGCCGGTGATGTAGGATGCCTGTGCGGAGAGCAGGAAAGCGACGGCTCCGGCAATGTCGTCCGGCTGGCCGAGGCGGCTGAGCGGCACCGCCTGCGCCAGCATGTCCAGCGAGCCCGGCGCGGCCGAGCGCGGCGTTGCCGCTGCGAGCATGGGTGCGTCGATGATGCCTGGCGCGACGCAGTTCACAGTGATGCCGAGTGGCGCGAGTTCGCGGGCCATGGCCTTGGTGAAGCCAAGGATCGCCGATTTCGACGAGATGTAGCTCGCCGAGCCGCGATAGCCGCCGAGCTCGGCGGCGACGGAGCTGGTCGTGGTGATGCGCCCGCCCTCGAGCGGCCGCTCCCGGCGGCGGCGCGCATAGGCGCGGATGCTCAGGAAGACGCCGCGCGTGTTGACCGCATGCGTGCGTTCCCAGTCGTCTAGCGTCATGTCGAAGATCGTCGGCCGCTCGCCATCCGCCGCCATCAGCAGGATGCCGGCATTGCAGACGAGCGCGGTGACCGGGCCGTGAGCGGCCTCGATGGCGTCGAACAGCGCCTCGACCGAGCTTTCGTCGGAGACGTCGACCGCCCAGCCGCTATGGCCCTCGCCCGGCAGCGAGGCGGCCACTGAAGCGGCCGGTTCCTTCGTCAGGTCGCAGACGGCGACGCGCCAGCCGTCGATGGCGAGCTTGTGGGCGATCGCGGCGCCGATTCCACGCCCGGCACCAGTGACGAGGGCTAGCTTGGTCATGTCAGCGTCCGTTCATTCGCTGTAGATGCCTTGCGCGAGCAAGGCCTTGGAGGAGAAATCGCGGCCGTGGCTGCGGGTGAAGAAGCCGGCGGAGAGGCCGCCATCGGCCATGATCAGGGCGCCGTTGACATAGCTTGCGAGGTCCGAGAGCAGGAACAGGCAGACATTGGCGATCTCCTCCGGCCGGGCGAGCCGGGCCAACGGCGTGCGGTCCTCCATGACGCCGGAGACGAAGCTTTCGGGAATGCCGGCGCGGATCATCGGCGTGTCGGTCGCGCTCGGGCCGATGCAGTTCACCCTGACGCCGTGCGAGCCCCATTCGATGGCAAGGTCACGGGTCAGGCCGACGACGCCGGCTTTCGAGGCACAGTAGTGCGCGCGTCCGGACTGGCCGCCGAGCGAGGAAACCGAGCCGATGGTGACGATGGCACCGCGACCGCGTGCAACCATGCGCCGGCCCGCTGCCTGGCAGGAATAGAAGGTGCCGGAGAGATTGACGCCGATCACCGCCTCCCAGCTCTCGGCTGATAGTTCTGTCGCGGGGGCGGGGCGCGAGATGCCGGCGGCGGTGATCAGCCCGTCGAGCGGGCCGAGGTCGTGCTCGATCGTTGCAGCCGCTGCGTCGGTGGCCGCCTGATCGCGCACGTCGAAGCTCACGGCGACTGCGCGGGCGCCGAGCGCCTCGATCTCCTGGACCACCGCCGCGGCGCCTTCGGCATCGGCGTCCGCGACCGCTACGCCTGCGCCCTCACGCGCAAGCGCGATGGCGCAGGCCCGCCCGATGCCGGAGGCACCACCGGTGACCATCACCGTACGGCCTGAGAGCCCGAAACTGGCGCTCATGTCCTGTCCCTCGAGATCACGCTCCGCTCAACCCAGCTTCTGGCCGCCGAAGGCGGGTCGCTGTGACAGGCGCTCGAACCAGGCCGCCGCCTGCGGTCGGCCGTTGCGCCAGCTCAGGTCGGCGAAGCGCAGGTCGAGATAGGCGAGGCCGCAGAAGAAGGTGATCGTGCCGATGTCGACGCGTTCGCCGAAGGACGGAGCCTTGCCTTCGATGATGTCGAGGACCGCCCGGATCTTGGCGAGCTGGCCGTCGATCCAGCGCTCCCAGCGCATCACCTCGTCGCGCAGCAATCCCTCGTAGCGGGCAAGGAGGGCGGCATCGAGCAGGCCGTCGCCGAATGTCTGCTCGGTGAGAGCGTTCCAGCGCACGGTCGACTCGGCCGGGAAGAGCGTGCCGCCGGCGCGATGGTTCAGGTACTCGCAGATCACGCGGCTGTCGGCGATTGCCGTGCCATCCTCGGTCAGCAGGGTCGGGACCTGGCCGAGCGGGTTCGACTTGATGATGTTCTGCTCGCGCGCCAGCGGCCCGCCGGATTTGTATTCCTGCGAAACGTCGAGCATCTCGATCTGGTCGAGAATGCCGAGTTCGGCGGCGGCGATCCGAACCTTGAGGACGAAGGGCGAGGTTGCGGATTGGTAGAGCTTCATCGCGGCAGCCTTTCTCAGCGGGGCAGATGGTCGGACCCGGTGGCGAGCGCGCGCCCGGCGATGAAGCCGAAGGTCAGCGCCGGGCCGAGGGTGATGCCGGCGCCGGGATAGGCGCCTGCCATGATCGAGTTCATGTCGTTGCCGCAGGCGTAGAGACCCGGGATGGGGCGTTCGTCGCGGCCGAGCACTCGCGCTTGCGGATCGCAGATCAGGCCGGTCGCCGTGCCGATGTCGCCCGGCCAGACCTTCACGGCATAGAAGGGACCGGTCTCGATCGGCCCGAGGCACGGATTGGGCTCGCGGGCGGGGTCGCCTAGATAGCGATTGTATTCGCTCGTGCCCTTGCCGAACGCGGCGTCGACGCCCGAGCGCGCCGCCTCGTTCATCCCGGCGATCTCCGCCGCGAGTGCCGCCGCGGCCACGCCGATCCGCTCGGCGAGAGCGACTATGCTATCGCCTTCTAACAGGTAGCCAGCCTCGACGAAGGCCTTGGGCGATTTGAGGCCGGGATGGACGAGGCCGAGCCCGTATTTGCGCAGGAAGACGCTATCGCAGACGAGGAAAGCCGGCACGGCCCCGCTCGCATGCATGGCCTCGACGAAGCCGTGATAGGAGGTCGCTTCATTGACGAAGCGGCGGCCCTTGCCGTCGACCGCGATCAGCCCCGGCTTCGCCCGATCGAGGATCAGGTGCGGGAACTGGACCTCGCTGCCGTCCGGCTTGCGCAGCACCGAGACAGGCGTCCAGAAGGCGCCGCCGATATTGTCGTCGCGCAGGCTGCCACCAGCGCCGAGCCCGAGTGCGATGCCGTCACCAGTATCGGTCGCCGGCGCCATCGAGCGGTGGACGTCGGCATGCGGCAGATGCTGGCCCCGCATCGTGGCATTGGCCGGGAAGCCGCCGCTCGCCAGCACCACGCCGCGCCGCGCGCCGATGCGCTGCTCGCCGTTCGGGCCGTTCGCGACGAGGCCGATGACTAAGCCGTCGCTGACGATCAGGGAGCCCGCGGCAGTCTTGATGCGCAGGTCGACGCCGGCCAGCCGTGCCGATTTCAGCAGGCGTCCGGCGAGCGCATTGCCCATCAGCAGCCGCGCGCCGCGCGGATGCCGCAACCGGTGGAGGCCGTGCTGGAGCAGGAGCTTCGCACTGTGTCGGAAATTCGCGAGGCTGTGGAAGCGACCGACCAGCGCGTCGATATCCTTGCGGTTGACCATCATGCCGCCGAGCACGGTGAATTCCTTCAGCGGCGGCCGCAACAGGGCAAAATCGGCGCCCAGATCGTTGCCGTCATAAGGGGCGGGGTCGATGGTCCGACCACCTTTCGAGGCGCCAGGCTGCTCGGGCTGATAGTCGGGCGAATAGGCGCGCGCTTCGAAGCGCAAGGCCGTCTCGCTTTCGAAAAAGCGCACCATCTCCGGCCCATTGTCGAGGAAGGCGCGCATCAGGTCCGGCCGCAGGCGGTTGCCGAGCACGGCCTCGACATAGGTCATCGCCGCCTCGCGGCTATCGGCATGCCCGACCTTGGCGGCATGCGGGTTCTCCGGGACCCACATGGCGCCACCGGAGACCGCGGTGCTGCCGCCGACGAACTCGCTCTTCTCGATCAGCAGGACGTCGAGCCCAGCCTTTGCGGCGGTGATCGCCGCCGCCATGCCGCCGGCACCGGAGCCGACGACGACCACGTCGCAAATCTCGTCGAAACGCTCGCTCACGGCCCGTCTCCGCTCAGATGCCCATACCGCCGCCGAGCGACTTGCCGCCGTCGACGAGCAGGACCTGGCCGTAGATGAAATTGGTGCACGGCGAGGCGAGGAAGGCGACGGCGTTGGCGATGTCCTCGGGGGCGGCGAGCGCGCCGGTCGGCTGCTGGGCGAGCAAAGCGGCGCGGGCCTCTTCTGACTGCTTCGCCACCATCTCGGTCGCGACCGCGCCCGGCGCCACGGCGTTGACCGCGATGCCACGCGGCATCAGCTCCATCGCCATCGCCCGCGTCAGCCCGACGACGGCCGCCTTCGAGGCGACGTAATGGGCATGGTTGCGCGCGCCAAGAAAGGTCCGCGAGGCGATGTTGACGATGCGCCCGCCCCTTTCCATCCGCCGTGCCACGGCCTGCGAGAGCAGGAACAGCGCGGTGACGTTGACGTCCATCATCCCTCTGAAATCGCCGGCGGCGAGCTCGAAGAACGGCTTGTTCTCGAAGACCCCGGCATTGTTGACGAGCACCTGCGCCGCCGGCAGCCGTTCCGCCAGCGCAGCCAGGCCGTCGTGATCGGCAAGATCGATCGGCTCGAAGAAGACGCTGTGCCCGCGCGCCGTCAGTCCAGCCACGAGTGCGGTCGCAGCCTCCGCCTCACGATCGAGGATGCCGACCGCAAAGCCGTCCGCACAGAAGCGCTCGACGATGGCCCGGCCGATCCCGCGGGCACCGCCGGTGACGAGGGCGAGAGATTTATCCTGCTGGGCAGCCATCAGCCAGATCCTGTGCGCTTGGTCCCGGCTCAGCCGCCGAGATAGGTGCGGCGGACGCTGTCGTCTCGTCGCAGGTGTTCGGACGGACCCTCGAGGGCCACCTCGCCGTTCTCGAGGATGTAGGCGTAGGAGGAGCAGCCGAGTGCGATTGCCGCGTTCTGCTCGACGAGCAGGATGGTGAGCCCCTCGCGGTTCAGCCGTTCGATGATCGCGAAGATCTGCTGGACCAGCAGCGGCGAAAGCCCGAGCGACGGCTCGTCGAGCAGCAGCAGCCGTGGCCCCGCCATCAGCGCGCGGCCGATCAGCAGCATCTGCTGCTCGCCGCCGGAAAGGGTGCCGGCCTTCTGCTGCAGCCGCTCCTTCAGCTTGGGGAAGTACTCGAACACCCGCTCCAGATCGCGCCTGATCCCGGCCGCATCGCTGCGGCGATAGGCGCCCATGTCGAGGTTCTCGCGCACGCTCATGTCGCGGAACACCTCGCGTCCCTCGGGCACCTGCAGGATTCCGGCGGAAACGACCTTGTGCGACGGCCAGGACTGGATCGCCTCGCCGGCGAACCGGATCTGTCCCGTCGTCACGGGCACGAGTCGCGACACGGTATTGAGCGTCGTGCTCTTGCCGGCGCCGTTCGAGCCGAGCAGGGCGACAATGGCGCCCTCGGGCACCTTGAGCGAAACCTCCGAGAGCGCCTGGATGCGGCCATAGGAGGCGCAGATGGCGTCGATTTCGAGCAGGTCAGCCATGGAGCGTCTCCTGCGTGGTCTCGCGGCCGAGATAGGCTTCGATGACGGCGGGATGGGCGCGCACCTCGGCGGCGGTACCCTCGGCGATCTTGGTGCCGAAACTCAGCACGGTGATGCGGTCCGAGATCGACATGACCAGCTGCATGACGTGCTCGACCAGGAGGATGGTGATGCCGTCGCGCTCGCGCAGCTCGCAGAGCAATCGGTCGAGCGCCGCGATCTCGCGATTGCGCAGGCCTGCCGCCGGCTCGTCAAGCAGCAGCAGCCTGGGGCGGATCGCCAAAGCGCGGGCGATCTCGACCATTTTCTGGTGGCCGAAGTCGAGATTGCGCGCCTTGGTCTGGGCGTAGGCCGAGAGACCGGTGCGCTCGAGCAGGTGCTCGACATGCTCGACGATTCCGCGCGGCCGGGCGCTGATCGCGTCGCGCCAGGAGCGGCCGGCGTGGACATGCGCGCCGATCAGCACGTTCTCGAAGACCGTCAGTTCGGCGAACAGCTCGAGATTCTGGAAGCTGCGGGCGATGCCGAGCCCGGCCATCCCCCTGGCGGGCATGCGGGTGATGTCGCGCCCGTCATAGGTGATGCGGCCTTCGCTCGGCGTGTAGAAGCGCGAGATGCAGTTGAAAGTGGTCGATTTGCCGGCGCCGTTCGGGCCGATCAGCGCATGGATCGAGCCCTTCGCCACCGCCATGTCGAGCCCGCCGACCGCGGTGAGCCCGCCGAAGCGGATGGTCAGGCCCGCGACATCGAGGAAGGGCGCGGCGGTCTCAGCGACCATGGCGCGCCTCCCGGATGCGGTCGCCGATGAAGGCGAAGAGGCCGCGCGGCGCGTACATCATGAACAGGATCAGGATCGCGCCGTAGATGATCTCCTGATATTGCGGCGCCTGGCGCAGCACCTCCGAGATCAGGCCGAAGACGATGGCGCCCCCGATCGCGCCCCCGATCGAGCCCAGCCCGCCGACGACGACCATGGTCAGCACCAGGATCGTGGTCTGGAAGCCGAGGCTGTCGGGATGGATGAAGGTCTGGAACAGGCCGAACATGCCGCCGGCGAAGCCCGCAATCGCGGCGGAGAGACCGAACGCCACGACCCGGGTGCGGCGCACGTCGATGCCCATGGCCATGGCCGCGACCTCGGACTCGCGCACGGCGCGGAAGGAGCGTCCGAGCCGCGAGCGTGAGATCGCGACGGTGACCCCGATCATCAGCAGGCAGAAGAACAGGACGAAGGGGTAGGCCTGCTTGTCGCTGAGGATCTCGAGCGGGCCGAAGCGCGCCGGGCTGATGCGCAGGCCGTTCGGGCCGTTGGTGACGCTGTCCCAGTTGGCGAAGACCCATTGCATCGCCTCGCCGAAGGCGAAGGTGGCGAGCGCCAGGTAGATGTCGCGCATGCGCAGCGCCAGCGCGCCGATGAACAGGCCGACGATGCCGGCGACGAGCGCGCCGAACAGCATGGCGAAGGGATAGGGCAGGTCGACGGCGCGGTTGGCCAGTGCGCTGGCATAGATGCCGATGCCGTAGAAGGCGGCGTGGGCCATGGAAAACTGACCGGTCTCGCCGATGACGATGTGCAGCCCGAGGCAGAGCACCACGAAGACCAGCAGCAGATTGGCGATGTAGATGACGTAGCCCGTGGTGAAGGCCGGCAGGGCCACCGCGACGAGCGCCGCCACCGCCAGGCCTGCGATGGCCGGGCCCGAGAGGGCACGCTTGCCGGGTGCTGCCGATGCGAGGGGAGAGGACGACACGGGGTCAGACCTTCTTGATCGTCAGCTTCCCGCCGAACAGGCCCTGCGGACGCAGGACGAGCACGATCAGGATGGCGAGGAAGGGGGCGAGCACGATGGCGCGGGAGGAGATGAACAGCCCGACCATGTTTTCGACGATGCCGATGATGAAGCCACCGACGATGGCGCCGGGCAGGCTCGAGAAACCGCCGACGATCGCCGCCGCGAAGGCGAGCATGACGATCGAGCCCATGTCCGCGGTCATCAGGATCTTGGGCGAGATCAGCAGCGCCGCGATCGCCGAGATAACGCCCGACAGGCCCCAGATCAGCATATGGCAGCGGCGCAGGTCGACGCCGACGAGTTGGGCCGCCTTCGGGTTCATGCCGACGGCGCGCATCGCCCGCCCCGTCTTGGTGTAGTTGAACATCCAGAAGAAGGCCGCCATCACGGCGACGGCGGTGCCGAAGATCGCAAGGTCGAGCAGGGTGACCGACGCCTGGCCGATCATGACGGAATCGGTCGGCACCAGAGCGGGGAAGGAGCGCGGCGTGTCGCCGAAGCCGGTGCGGCGCACGAGCCCCTTCAGGACATAGGACAGGCCGAGCGTGGCGATGACGAGATAGACGAGGTCCTTGGCCGATTTCGCGACCTGGTCGAGCACGACGCGCCGGAACAGCGCCATGGCGAGGAAGGCCGCGAGCAGCGTCGCCGGCAGCACGACCCAGATCGGCATCTGCTGGAAGACGAAGAGATAGAGCGCGACATAGCCGGCGGCCATGAAGACCTCGCCCTGGGCGAAGTTCGGCACGTCCGAGGTCTTGAAGATGATCACGATGGCGAGCGCGAGCAGGGCGTAGACGCTGCCCGAGACCAGCCCCGAGGCGATGCCTTGCTGCAGGAAGATCAGCGCGAGTTGCAGGTCCATGTCCGGCCGGGGCTCAGGTCAGGGGAGAGATGGCGGCTCGGGGGCCGCCATCCGATGTCGGGCGAGGGCGAGACTGCCCGCGACGATCACTTCGGCTCATAGGTCCAGCGGCTGGTGAAGACGCCTGGTAGCGGGGTCATCGTCGTGCCGTCGTATTTGATGAAGATCGTCGAGCGGTTCGCGGCGCGCTGCTGCGGCCCGAACTGCATGCGCCCGGCCATGACGCCCGAGTCGAAGTCCTGCGTCTTCAGGGCGGCGAGCACCTTCTCGCGGGTCGGGTTCGGGCCGGCATCCTGCAGCGCCTTGACCACGGACATCGCCGGAGGGATGCCGTACGGCATGTAGGTCTGCGGATGGTCGGGCTTGGCGGCGAGATCGGGATAGGCCGCCTTGTACATGTCGTAGATCGGCTTGAGCTTGTCGCCGCCGGGCGAGTCGATCATGACCTCCTGGGTATAGAAGTTCTTCAGCGCGTCCTTGCCGACATTGCCGACGAGCTGGTTGAGGCTCGCCGTGCCGGTGACCGAGAGGATGATCGGCTTGTTGAAGCCGAGCTCGGCCGCCTTCTTGATCAGCAATGCGGCCGGACGGGCATAGGTCACGAGCAGGATCGCGTCCGGATTGGCGGCGCGCAGCTTCAGGAAGGGCGCTGTGACATCATTGATGGTCGGGTTTACCGATTCGACCACGAGCTTGACGCCGCTGACCTCGGCGTCCTTCTTCGAGCCTTCGAGATTCCAGGCGCCGTAGGCGTCGTCGTGGTTGATGTAGGCGACCGTCTTGGCGCCCAGGCTCTTGGCGGCGAATTCGACCATGGCGCCCCCGACCGCGTATTGCGAGATCGAGAAGGCGCCGAAGATGTAGTCGGTCGGCGGGAACAACGCGCCGTCACCCGACGCGTTGAGCATCAGATAGGGCACCTTGTTGCGGACGATGTAGTCCTTGGCGGCGACGACGGCGGCCGAGCAGGAGCCGCCGTTGAGCATGAAGACGTTCTCCTGCTCCACCAGCTTCTTGACGGCGGCGACGAGATCGTTGGCGTTGCAGCGGTCGTCCTCGACGACGTATTCGATCTTGCGGCCGTGGATGCCGCCGTCCTTGTTGATCTTGTCGTAGTACATCTTCGCCGCGTTCACGACGTCGAAGCCATAGGCCATGTTCTGGCCCGAGAGCGGCCCGAAGATACCGATCTTGATCGTCTTGTCGGTGATGCCGGGCTCCTGCGCGCCGGCTGCGAGGTTCATCAACAGCCCGCCGGCCAGTGTCAGGCCGCGTACGATTCCGTTCGTCTTCATCATGTCCCTCCCTGTCATCGCTTTGCCTTGTCGTTGAGGTGGCCCGCCTCGGCAGGGCGGTCCGATCCTGCGGAGGATCATAGCGGAGTGCACCGCCGCCTCTGTCACAGCCGCTTGGGACATCCGGCGTCACCGTCTGCGCGGGCGGCCGTCATCGACGCGGCTCGGCTTCGAGCGATAGCCCGGGTGCGCCGGGCGATGGATAGGACAGTTTCCGGACAATGTGGAAGGTGCGCATGAGTGGTGCGCATCGCCTGCTCGGCACGGTCGGCATCGCGCGGCGGCAATGTCGACTTCGATGAGCGGTTCATTCGGTCGCGTCTCACCGGAGAGGATCCCGTTCCGCAGCGTCTCATAGACATCGCCCGAGCGGCGGCGGGCGGCAGCGGCTTTCTCTGCGTTCACTTCGGGAAACCGCTCTGGCACTGGAAGGACGAGGCGCTTTTGCAAGCCGGCGATCGGTTCGCATCTTGTCGCTATGCGACGAGAATGCCGGGTTTCCGACGACACCGCTGTCACCACGGGTGGGGACATGTTGCGGGCGTTCCGGAGTATCCGGTGGCATCGCCGAGTAGGCGTCCGAGCACGGCGTGCTTCGACCCGCGATCGAGGCGAACTAGCGCTTCATCAGAGCAGCGCGCAGCTGAAGCAACTCCTCGCAGACGGCTTCAAGCTCTCCCACGAAAAAGCCATTGCGAAGGGCAGGAATATGGTCGGCGAGCCTGTCGCCGAGGAGGCCGGTGAAGCTGGCCTTGCCTTCGGGTGAAACAACGAGACCGTTCTCTTCCTCGAATGATGCATTCCAGGCAATCGCTTCGGCCTGGGCGACACCGTCTGGAAGATCGGGTTCGAGCGTCCCATCGGTCAGCCGGACCGGATAACCGCCCGGTAACCCGTTCGGGCCGGGCACATGGCCACCCCATGACCGGCCGGCCGCCATGGCGAGCAGCATGGGGACGCCGCTCGCCCCCGATATCTCGATGACCGGCTCGGGGGTGAGCTGGATATCGGCGAAACGCCCGTAGACATCCTCGACCTCGGTGCCGTCCAGCCAGACGCGCGGCGCCCGTCCGCCGCGTTCCTCAGGCCGGCGGCGCCAGGCCGCGAGGTTCTGGTAATGCGCGAGGACCTTCAGATCAGCTCCCGGCGGCGTGGCGGCCGAGCCGGCGAAGACATTCGACAGGATCGCGACATTGCCCATGCCGCACGCGACGTCGTGGCCCATCGCGCGGATCATGCCGTTGACCACGTCGGGGAAGCCGCAATTGACCAGCGTCACAGGCTTGCCGCTGCGCGTGATCGCCGCCGCGACCCGCGAGCTGAGCAGCGCCTGGAAAACCGCCGTGGCGCTCAGGCCGCCTTCGGCGACGAGCTGCGTCCAGGCATTGCCGCTCTGGGCGATCACCTGCGAGGTCTGGATCGAAGCGGCCTGCACCACGATGCGCGGAGCGGTCGCCGCTAGCATCTCGTCGGACGCGTTCGGAACGAGCAGATCGACCGCATGTGTCGTGAAACGCGCCTTCTTGCCGAACAGCGCCGCGCGGGCATTGGCGGCGGTGCGCAGCCAGTTCAGGCGCTCGCGATTGCGGCCGGCGATGATCACCTCGACCGATTCGTCGGCGGTCGCTGCGATGTCGAAGGCGATACGCGCGGCGAAGCCACCGGTGCCCGAGATCAGGATGTCGCAACCGGCCATGTCAGAATCTCGTCGCCATCGCCGCCCGGTCCCAGCAATCGTCGAGCCGCGGCGAGAGCTTGTGCTTCATGATGCGCTGGCTCGCCGTGCGCTCGAATTCGTCGATGACGGCGATGTAGCGCGGGTTCTGGTAGGGCGCGAGACGCTGGCCGAGCCAGCCGGACAGCGCCTGCGGATCGATGACGATGCCGTCGCGCGGCTTGACGAAAAGCTTGATGTCCTGCTCGCCGACATCGGCAGCGACGCCGATCATCGCGCAATCCTCGACCGCTTCATGCTCTGCCGCGACGTGCTCGACCTCCCAAGCCGAGACGTTCTCGCCCCGGCAGCGCACGCTGTCGGTCATCCGGCCATGGAAATAGAGATTGCCGTCGGCATCGAGGGAACCGAGATCGCCGGTGTGGAAACCATCCTCGCGCAACGCCTTCGCCGTCGCCTCGGGATTGTCGAGATAGCCGGGGAAGATCGCGCCGGGGATGCTGGTCTCGATCACGATCTCGCCGCGCTCGCTGGGGAGCACCGGCTGTCCGCCGGTGTCGAGCAGCTTCACCGTGAACCAGGGCAGCGGCCGGCCGACCGAGCCCGGCACCCCGGTCACATTGCAGGTCGTGAGGCTGGAGGCTTCCGTCATGCCGTAGCACTCGCGGATATCGATGCCGAAGCGGTCGCGGAACTGCGGCCAGATGTCGGGCGGACAGCCGCCGCCCCAGGCGATGCGCACGCCATGCTCGCGATCACGTGGCGACGGGGATTGCTTCAGCAGGATCTGCAGGATGCCGCCGAGATAGTGGATATGGCTGGCGCCTTCCGCCCTGACCTGATCCCAGAAGCGGCTGGCGCTGAAGCGCTCGACCATGGCGAGCGTGATGCCGCTGATCATCGGTAGCGGCAGGAGCTGGGCGCCGCCGATATGGTAGAGCGGCTCCCAGACGAAGAAGACATCTGCGGGCCGTGCATCGGACAGCCTCGCGACGCTCTCCGCCGCGAGCCGGAGCATGCGATGCGAGACGATCACGCCCTTCGGCCGGCCGGTGGTGCCCGATGTGTACATGATGGCGAAGACAGCATCGGCGGCCGGCGCCGGCTCGTCGAAGCGCTCGCTTCTGGCCAGGACGGCGTCGAGTTCGCCGCCCGGCGCGTGCAAGAGCTTTGGCAGGTCCGGCTCCGGGCCCATCGCCTCGGCGATCTGCGGCGCCAGTTCTGCATCGGCGATGACCAGCCGCGGCTGCGAATGCGTCAGTAGGTAGCGCAGCCCCTCGCCGCGCTGCTGGGCGTTGACCGGTACCCAGGCGACGCCGGCACGAGCAAGGCCGAAGACTACCGCGATCGTAGCGATCGAGTTGCGCATCATTACGGCGACCCTGTCGCCAGGCTTGATGCCGCGCGCCCTGAGATGGGTGGCGAAGGCGGCCGAGCGGCGTTCGAGCCCGGCATAGGTCACGGTCTCGCCGCAGAACCGCGCATAGACGCTGTCCGGCTCAGCGGCAGCACGCGTGGTCAGAAGGCTCACGAAGCCGTCGTCGTTGAAGGAGGTCATGCTCGGTCGTCGGCTCGGTCGATCAGGAAGAGGAGCGGAAGCGTTCCGCAAGCAGCAGCATCACCGTCACCACGACGAAGACGACCACGGAGACCGCGGCCAGCGTCGGGTTGAGCTGCAGGATCATGTCGTCCCACATCTGTTTCGGCAGCGTGGTCTTGATGCCGCCCGAGACGAAGATCGCGATCGTCAGCTCGTCGAAGGAGGTGATGAAGGCGAACAGGAAGGCAGCGATGAGACCGCCCTTCACGAGCGGAATGGTGACGCCGGTTAGGGTGCGCAGCCGGTTGGCGCCGAGCGTCGCCGCTGCCTGGTCGAGGCGCTGGTCGTAGGTCTTGAGCACGGCGGCGATGGTGACGAGCGTGAAAGGAATCGCCAGCACGGTGTGGCCGATGACGAGGCCGAGATCGGTCGCGATCAGCCCGAGCCGCGCGAAGAGATAGAACAGCCCGACCGCGATGACGATGCGCGGCACGATCATCGGCGCAAGGAAGAAGGCGAAGATCAGCCCGCCCCAGCGCGTGCGGCTGTTCGCCAGCGCCAGAGCCGTAAAGCCGCCGATGGCGGTTGCAGCAATTGCCGTGACGAAGGCGACCGCGAAGGAGCGGATCGTCGCCTGGATCCACAGCGGCGAGCTGAAATAGGCCTCGAACCAGCTCAGCCCATAGCCCGGCGGCGGAAATTCGAGGAACTGCGAGGAGGTGAAGGCGAGCGGGATGACGAGCAGCGTCGGCAGCACCAGGAAAGCGATGACGAGCCAGCAGAAGCCGGGCAGCAGCAGGTCGCAAACGCGCTTTCCGAACAGGGATCGCGCCAGTGTCGCGAGGTGGCCGGCAAGGGTCGCGACCGCTGCCAGGACCGCCAGGCCGAGGTTGCGGATGCGGCCGGTGCCGACCTGGGCGGAGCCACCGGCGATGGTCGAGAGCCCGAAGAGCCTGTCGTAGATCACGCAAGACACGAGCGCCGCCGCCAGCATCATCGCGGACAGTGCGCCGGCGAAGGACCAGTTCAACAGCTCCTGCACCTGCGTGATGATGAGCTGGGCGAGCATGGTCTCCTGCCGACCGCCGAGGAAGGCCGGGACGATGAAAAAGCCGAGCGAGGAGATGAAGACGAGGAGGCCGGCGGCCGCCACGCCGGGCAGCGACAGCTTGAAATAGACCAGCCAGAAGGCGCGCGCCGGCGCGGCCCCGAGCGTCTGCGCCGCCTGGACCAGCCGGCGATCGATGCCGGTCATCACCGGCAGCATGGTCATCACCGCCAGCGGCACCATGGCGTGCACCATGCCGACCATGACGCCGAACTGGTTGTGCAGCAGCGGCAAAGGCTGGTCGACGATGCCGGAGCCGGTCGCCAGCGAGTTGATGATACCGCTGCGCCCGAGCACGATCATCCAGGCGAAGGTCTTTACGAGATAGCTCGTCCAGAAAGGCACCATGACGAAGAGCAGCATGCGGCCGCGAAACAGGTCAGGCAGGCGTGCAATCCAGTAGGCGAGCGGATAACCGATCAGCAGCGACCAGATCGCCGTCCAGCCGGCGATGCGGAAGGTGATGCCGAGCACGCGCAGATAGACGTCCGTCGCGACGATGCGCTGATAGGCGCCGGCCGAGAAGGCGCCGCTCTCCGGATCGACGATGCTCAGGCCGAGCAATTGCGCGACCGGATAGACGAAGAAGACCGCCAGGAACAGGAGGCCTGGCACGGCCAGCCAGAGCGCGCCGAACCGCAGTTTGAGGCGCACCGGCGCGCTGCTGAGGGATACCGCGCTCATGCGACCAGCACCGCCTTGTCGCGCGACCAGCCGGCGACGATCCGCTCGTCGATCGCGGGCACCAGATCGTCGGGGCCGAGCCGCAGCACCAGCGGGCTGCCGTCGTCGAGCGCGGCGATGACACGCGTCTCGGAGCCGGCATAGACGACCTCGCTGACGCGGCCGCTCACGGCGTTGCCGTCTCGGGCGCCGAGATGCAGGTTCTCCGGCCGGATGACGAGGGTGGCATCCTTGCTCTGGCAACGCGCGCCGCTCGGCAAGGCGAAGCGCCCATGCGCCGTGTCGATCGCGCCATTGCCGTCCCAGCGCCCTCGGAAGATGTTGGAGATGCCGATGAAATCGGCGGCGAAGGCGGTGCGCGGGCGCTCGTAGATCTCGCGCGGCGTGCCGAGTTGCTCGATCCTGGCATGGTTCATCAGGCAGATGCGGTCGGACATGGCGAGCGCCTCTTCCTGGTCATGCGTGACATAGACGATGGTGGCGCCGCTCTCGCGATGCAGCCGCTTGATCTCGATCTGCATGTGCTCGCGCAGCTTCTTGTCGAGTGCGCCGAGCGGCTCGTCCATCAGGATGATCGAGGGTTGGTAGACAAAGCAGCGCGCCAGCGCGACGCGCTGCTGCTGGCCGCCGGACAACTCGCGCGGGAAGCGGCCGGCGAGATGGCCGAGATGGACCATCTCCAGCGTCGCCGCGACGCGTTTTTTGACTTCGGCGCCCGGGCGTCCGCGCATCTTCAGCGGGAAGGCGATGTTCTCGGCCACGGTCAGGTGCGGGAACAGCGCATAATGCTGGAAGACGAGGCCGATATCGCGCTGATGGACCGGCGTGGCCGACTGATCGCGCCCGTCGATCACGACCCGCCCTTCGCTCGCCTCGACCAGCCCGCAGATGAGCTGCAGCAGCGTGGTCTTGCCGGAGCCCGAAGGCCCCAGCAAGGTGAGGAACTCGCCCTCGGCGACGCTGAGCGAACTCGGCTCGAGGGCCGTGGTCGCGCCATAGCGCTTGCAAAGTCCTTCGATGACGAGCTTGCCCTCGACGACGAGCTTGGCCGCCTTCGGTTCGGTTCCGGTCATCGCGGCGCTCGTCGCCATCGGCATCAGGTCAGGAGCCAGGAGTTGAAGCGCTCGGTGACCTTCGAGCGATTGGCGCTCCACCAATCCTCGTTGGCGATCGCCATCTGCTTCAGGTTCTCCGGAGAGGTCGGCAGGACTTTTGCGCGCTCGGGCGAGATCGTCTGATAAGCGTCGAGATTGGTCGGGCCATAGGCGAGGGCTTCGGTGAAGGCGGCCTGCGCCTTCGGGTCCGAGCAGAAGCGGACGAACTGGCGGGCGACATCCGCCTTCGGCCCGCCCTTCGGCAGCCCCCAGCCCTCGATCGAGTAGAGCCCCTGATTCCAGACGATCCTGGCAGGCGTGCCGCCGTCGATCGCGGCCTGCAAGCGCGCATTCCAACCCGGCAGCATGTCGACTTCGCCGCTCTGCAGCAGCTGGGTCGACTGGGCGCCGCCGGTCCACCAGACCGCGACATGCGGCTTGATCTTGTCGAGGACCTTGAAGGCGCGGTCGATGTCGAGCGGGTAGAGCTTGTCGAGCGGCACGCCGTCGGCGAGCAGCGCCTGCTCGATCGTGTCGATCGGGTTCTTGCGCAGTGCGCGCCGGCCCGGGAACTTCTCGACATTGAAAAAATCGGCCCAGCTCGCCGGGGCGTTCTTCACCCGGTCGGTGCGGTAGGCGAAGATCGTCGAATAGACGTCCGTGCCCATGAATTCGGGCGAGATCGCCTGCGGCATCAGCCTGGGCACATCGGCATGCGCAAAGCCGATCGGATCGAGCAGGCCCTGCGTCTTCAGGATGTCGCGAGCCGAGAGCGTCAGCGTGCAGACATCCCAGGTGTAGGACTTGGTCTCGACCATCGCCTTGAACTGGGCGGTCGGCTCGGCCTCGCGGGCGACGTTGACGACCTTGTTGCCGGTCGCCTTCTCGAAGGGGTCGTAGAAGGCCTTGCGGAAGGCCGGCCCGAACGGCCCGCCGGGATCGGCGACCGTGATCTGGGTCGCGGCTCGGGCGATCCCGGTGAGGTAGGGCGCCGCAAGAGCGCCAGCGGCTGCGCCGCCGGCCAGTTGCAGCAGGGTGCGTCGCGTCGGCTTCGTCGTTCCGGTCGTCATCGTCATCTCCCCTTTCAAGCGGTTTTCCGCGTTTCCCCGTGGGTGATCAGATCGTCAGGCGCATTGTCTCATCAGGCGCTTTTGCGCGCGGCGCGAACGGCCAGGAACTGCTCCATCATCCGCGCCGGCTCGCCGGTGCCGTAGGCTTCGCGCTGATTGCGGATGCCGGCCTTGAGGCACTCGCGGAAGCTCTGCTCCGTGACTTCGCGGAAGCGGGCCTTGTTGAGGCGCATGGCGACGGGGGGCTTGCCGGCCAGTTCCTCGGCCAGCGCCAAGGTCGCCTCCATGACTGTCTGCTTCGGCACGATCCGGTTGATCAGGCCGATCCGGTAGCATTCGTCGGCATCCATCATCCGCCCGGTCAGGGTCAGGTCGATGGTGCGGGCGATCCCGATCATCTCGCGCATGATCCAGGGGCCGGTCACCGAGGCGATGCCGGAGTTGATCTCGGGCTGGCCCATGGTGACGCCGTCATGGCCGATGCGCAGGTCGCAGAGCAAAGCGACCTGGAAGGCCGAACCGGCGGCGACACCGTTCAAGGCGGCGATGATCGGCTTCGAGAGCGAGCGGAGCCGGTCGTAGAGCCGCTCCCACTCGTTCATCCAGGCTTCTGCCCGGTCCTGGTCAAAGGTCTTGGTCTCGTTGAGGTCCTGGCCGGCCCCGAAGGCGCGGCCGCCGGCGCCTGTCAGGATGATGGCCCGCACGGCCTCGTTCGCTTCGAGCTCGTCGAGGCCTTCGACGAGCCGGGACCGCATCGGCGCATTCCAGGCATTGAGGATCTGCGGCCGATTGAGGGTGAGGATGCCGACAGCGCCGCGCACCTCGACCAGAACAGAATCCTTCACACCGCCCTCCGATGAGTTTTTATTACAATACGATAACTTCTATTGAATATTCTGCGCGAAAGGCTCACCTTGTCAAGACCGCCGGCCACGGCCATTGATCGCGCCAGGAGAACAGGCCCCGATGACGATGCCCGAAGCGAGACAGACCGGACGCAAGCGAGCAGCCGCAGCAGGCGAAGAGGCCGTGCGCAAGGACGACGCGCTGATGGTCAATTCGGTCGAGAAGGCGTTCCGGGTGCTCTCGGCCTTCGGCCGCCAGCACCAGACGCTCAACCTGTCGCAGGTTGCTTCCGAGACGGGGATGGACGTCAGCGCCGCGCAGCGCTTCACCCACACGCTCACCAAGCTCGGCTATCTGCGCAAGGACGCGCAGACCAAGCGCTTCGAACTGACCGCGAAGACGCTCGATCTCGGCTACCACTTCGTGCGCAGCAGCCGTCTGCTCGACAGGGCGATGCCCTATCTCATGCACCTCAGCAAGGAGACCGAGGAGACGGTCAACCTCACCGTGCGCGAGGGGCCGGAGATCATCTTCGTCTCGCGCTTCCTCAGCCGCCATGTGCTGAACACCGACGTCATCATCGGCACGCGGATGCCGGCCTATTGCACGGCGCCCGGCATCGCCATGCTCTCGCGCCTGCCCGAGGAGGAGGCGATGGCGATCATCGACGCCTCCGACCTCAAGGCGCACACGCCCTCGACGACCTGGCGGCGCGATGCATTGCGCGAGAAACTGCGCCAGTCCGCAGCGCAGGGCTACGCCACCGCGTTCGAGGAGGTCTATCTCGGCGATGCCTCGATCGCCGCCGTGATCGTCGATCATCACGGTCGCCCCGAGGGAGCGGTGAACATCGCAACCTCGACCTCGCGCTTCAGCCATGCCGAGGTCATCTCGCGCTTTTCCTCTCTCGTTATCGCCACCGCGCACGCCATCTCGCGGGTCTGAGTTGAGCGGACTCAGCGCTTGACAGGCAGTCGAGTCACTTATCAATATTCGAGAACTATTATTGCATTGAAATAAAACTTCTGGATCGGAATGGACGCTTCCAAGGCCCAGTTCCGCCGTGTCGCGGCCCGCGCAGGACAGCCGGCGATGCTCAGCTTCGACGGCACGACCATCCGGGCGACGACCGGCGATAGCGTCCTTGCCGCGCTGCTGGAGAGCGGCGCCCTGATCCGCCGGCTGGAGTTCGGAGCCGAGCCGCGCGCCGGCTTCTGCCTGATGGGCGCTTGCCAGGACTGCTGGGTCTGGAGCGCCGAAGGCGGCCGGATCAGGGCCTGCACCACGCAGGTCGTCGACGGGATGATCCTCTCCGCCGAGCCGCAGCCGCTGGTCAGGGCGGATGGCTGACATCGTCATCGTCGGAGCCGGGCCGGCCGGCATCAGCGCAGCCGAGGTGCTGTGCGCGAAGGGGCTGAGGCCCGTTCTGATCGACGAGGGCGCGCGAGCAGGCGGCCAGGGCTATCGCCGGCCGGCCGACGATCTCGCGCTCGACATGAACCGGCTGATGGGGTCGGAGGCCGGGAAATACGCGGCATTGCATCGCCGCTTCGAGGCGCTGCGGCGGCAGATCGACTATCGTCCGCGGACGCTGGTCTGGGCCATCGACGGCAACCAGTTGCATCTGCTGCAGGACGGCCAAGCCGAGACGCTCGCCTTCGACAGGCTGCTGATCGCCAGCGGAGCGATGGACCGGGTGGTGCCCTTGCCCGGCTGGACCCTGCCCGGCGTGTTCACCCTCGGCGGCGCGCAGGTCGCGCTGAAGGATCAGGGCTGCCTGATCGGACGCCGCGTCGCCTTCCTGGGCTCGTCGCCTCTCTTGGCGCTGGCAGCAAAGCAATATCGCGACATGGGTGCGGAGATCGCTGTGATCGCCGATACCACGCCGTTGGCCGCCAAGGCCGCTGCCCTGCCGGCGCTGCTGCGGGCCCCGCGGACGCTGCTGCGCGGCATCTCGTATATGAGCGCGTCGCTGCGCGCCGGGACGCAGATGCTGCACGGTGTGACACCTGTCGCCGTCGAGGGAGAAGGCCGCGTCGAAGCTCTGCTCCTGCGAGATGCGCAGGGTCGTGAACGCCGTTTCGCCTGCGATGCGGTCGCGCTCGGCTATGGCCTGAAGCCGGAGACGCAGCTCGCCGACCTGGCGCAGGCCGAGTTCGCCTATGATCCGGATTTCAGGCTGCATCTGCCGAAGATCGATGGCCTGGGTCGAGCCCGGCCCGG
Source organism: Allobosea sp. Tri-44 (assembly GCF_004123845.1). Lineage (GTDB taxonomy): Bacteria > Pseudomonadota > Alphaproteobacteria > Rhizobiales > Beijerinckiaceae > Allobosea. Next base: position 345,679 of record NZ_NBDP01000007.1, read on the forward strand.
CCTCTATCTCGCCGGGGACGGGGTGCGGATCGGCGGCGCCGACGCGGCCGAGGCGAGCGGCGCGCTCGCCGCCCACGCGATCCTCACCGATCTCGGCCAGCCGCAGGATGTCGAGGCGGTGAGGCGTTTGGCACGGCAGGTCGAGCGCCTGCGCGCTTTCCAGCGCGGGCTGGCGGGCGCCTTCGCCTGGCCAGCCGCGCAGATCGCCGCCCTGCCCGATTCCGTCATGCTGTGCCGCTGCGAGAACGTGATGGTCGGTGACGTCCGCACGGCGATGGGCAAGGAGCTCGGCCCGATCGAGGTCAACCGGGTCAAGGCGATGACCCGCTGTGGGATGGGGCGTTGCCAAGGCCGGGTCTGCGGTCCCGCCTTGCAGGAGATCGTAGCGGCCGGGCGGGACGGTGCCACCGCCGGGCGGCTGCGTGGCCAAGCCCCGGTCAAGCCGATCGCGCTCGCCGCCGCCGGCGATCCGGCATGAGCGAGCACACCAGCGATGTCGTGATCGTCGGGGGCGGGCTGATCGGCGCCTGGACCGCCTTTTTCCTCGCCCGGCGCGGACAACGTGTGAGCTTGATCGAGAAGGGCGTCGTCGGCGCGCAGTCGAGCGGCGTCAACTTCGGGAACCTGCGTCTCCAGGGCCGCTTTCCCGGCCAGTATCCGCTGTCCCTGCGCTCCCAGGCGCTCTGGGAGGATTTCGATGCGCTGATCGGCGAGGATTGTGAGTTCGAGCAGACCGGCCATCTCTATCTCGCCTACGACGAGGACGAGCATGCCAGACTAGAGGGCTATGCCGAGGTTTCCGAATCCTACGGGCTCACCATCGAACACCTCGGCCGTGTCGACCTCAAGCGGCGCTGGCCCTGGCTTGGCGAGCGCGCCGTCGCAGCAACCTTCTCGGCGCGCGACGCCACCGCCAATCCGCGCCTCGCCACCCCGGCGATTGCGCGCGCTGCCGCAAGGCACGGAGCCGTCATCCGCGAGAACACGCCTGTCACCGCAGTCGATCGCTCGGGCGACGGTTTTGCGCTGACGCTGGCCGACGGAGAAGCGTTGAGCTGCGGCGCGCTCGTCAACTGCGCCGGCGCCTGGGCGCTGGAGGTCGCGGAGCGTTTCGGCGAGACCGCGCCGGTCTTCCCGGCCGGCCCGCCCCAGTTCGTGACGGAGCCGTTTCCCTATCTGATCGGCCCGTCGGTTCAGGCGATCGACGGCTCGGTGATTTTTCGTCAGATTCCGCGCGGCAACATCATCCTGGCCGGCTATCCGCGCACGGCGGCCGACCCGGAGGCGAACCGCGCACCGGTCCCTCCCGCCAAGACGCTCGCGGCGATGAGGGCACTGGCGCGCGTCGCGCCCATGCTCGCACAGTGCCATGTCATCCGCGTCTGGTCCGGCATCGAGGCCTATCTGCCCGACATGATCCCGGTGATCGGGCGAAGCGAGACGACGGCGGGGCTGTTCCATGCCTTTGGCTTCTGCGGCCATGGCTTCCAGATCGGCCCCGGCGTTGGGCTCTGCCTAAGCGAGATGATCGTGGACGGCGCAACCCAGACGCCGCTGGAGCCGTTCTCGATCGGACGCTTTCGCACAAAGCAGGCGGTCAGCGAAAAATTCCGCAAGGAATTCGACTGATGGATCGAGAGATCAACGCTGATCATTCGATGGAGCGCCAACTGCTCGCGCTGGAGCCATTGACCTGCGACTGACTTGTCATTCAGCTGCGGTTAGAGCTTCGGCGGGTTTTTGCGCGGATTTGCGCGGTTGCGATGAGACCGGCGGCGCAGGCCGCCGGCGGGATGTAGTCGAGCGCAAGTAGCCAAATTCGATGTCGCAAAATGGCCCATTGTCGACATATGGAACGTCCGCTTCTGGGCGTCCGGTTTGAGTATCGGCGGGCAATTGACCCGCCGAAGGCAGACGAGGCTCCGGCTATTGCCGAGAGCAGCGGCGGCTGACAGGTGTCGCGGCTGCTCCTAGGATCGCATCATGCGTGCCCGTCAGATCGAAGTCTTTCGCATGGTCATGCGCTGCGGCACGCTGACCGGCGCCGCCGAGGCGCTCAATGTCTCGCAGCCGGCGCTCAGCCAGATCCTGCTGCACACCGAGGATGAGCTCGGCTTCAAGCTGTTCCTGCGGGTGAAGGGGCGACTGATCCCGACTCCCGAGGCCGAGGAGATCTATCCCGAGGTCGAGCGCCTGTTCGGCGATCTCGAAATGCTCAGGCGACGCACGCGTGACCTGCGTCACGGCAAGGCCGGCCTCGTGCGCCTCGCCGCCTCGGCACCGCCATCCCTCTCTTTCGTTCCGGAGGCGCTGCGTCATTTCCGTGCAGCGCATCCGAACACGCGCGTGCGCTCCTATGTCGTGCCGGCCGAGGTCATCCTGACCATGCTCGACCGCGACCAGGCCGGGCTCGGCATCGCCATGATGGACCAGCCGACGCCCTTCATCGAGACAGAGGTGGTCGGCTACACCCGCGTGGTCTGCGTGCTGCCGACCAGCCATCCGCTGGCCGAGCGCGAGGCCATCGGCGCAGAGGACCTCGATGGCGAGACGCTGATCTCCTACCGCGCCGAATCGCTGCCGGGGCAATTGCTGCGCGACGCGCTGGCCAAGCAAGGCCAGCCGTTCCGGCCTGAGATGGAGATCGACGTCTCGATCATCGCGCTCGCCTTCGTGCAGCAGAGACTCGGCGTCGCCGTCGTCGACGGTCTCCTGCCCTGGCACAATTTCCCCGGGCTGGTGACGCGTCCGTTCCGACCGCATGTCGCCTTGCCGCTCTGCCTGCTCACCAGCACGCGCCGGCCGCTCTCGCGCAGCCATGAGCTGCTGCGCAACCACATCCGCACGGCCTGCCAGCAGCTCGATCTCGACCAGCCTGCGCCCGAGGCATAAGGGCGACTTATCCGGCACTGCCGTTTTGGTGTTGGACCCTGCGCGGCACCCTCTCCAAGACTGGTCCGTCTTTTGTGGAACGGGCCCATCATGAGCTGGCGTATCGGCGTCGACATCGGCGGCACCTTCATCGACTTCTGCGCGCTGGAAACCGGCAGCGGCCGCGTCGAGACGATCAAGGTTTTGACGACACCTGACGCCCCGGGCCGCGAACTCCTCGCCGGGCTCGACCTGCTGAACGAGCGCCATGCCGTGCCGCCGGAGGAGATCGTCTCCTTCGTCCACGGCACCACGGTCGGCATCAACACCATCATCCAGCGCAAGGGCAGTCGCCTCGGCCTGATAACCACCGCCGGCTTCGAGGACGTGATCGAGCTGGCGCGCCTGCGCATGCCCGACATGTATTCGCTGTTCTGCGCCCGCCCGGAGCAGCTCATCCCCCGCGACTGCGTCTTCGGCGTCGGCGGGCGCATCCTCTCCGATGGCAGCATCGCCGAGCCTCTCGACCGCGACGCCCTCGCCGATGCGATTGCCAAGCTCAAGGCGCGCAGCGTCGACGGCGTGATCGTCTCCTTCCTGCACGCCTATCGCAATCCCGCTCATGAAACCGAGGCGCGGGCGCTGATCGCCGAGCTCGCGCCGGAGCTCTTCGTCTTCAGCACCAGCGAGGTCTGGCCGGTCATCCGCGAATATGAGCGCACCACAACTGCGATCCTGAACGGCTACGTCCACCCGCGCGTCTCGGGTTATCTCGATGCCCTCGAAGAGGCCCTCGTCTCGCGTGGCGTGCCGGCCGGCGCGATGCTGACCAAGTCGAATGGCGGGGTGATGAACGCCGCGACCGGCAAGCGCTCCTGCGTCAACATGCTGCTCTCGGGTACGGCCTCCGGCGTGATCGGCGCGGCCTATCTCGCCGAGCAGGCCGGCGCGAAGAACATCCTCACCCTCGACATCGGCGGCACCAGCGCCGACCTCGCCTTGATCATCGACGGCCAGCCGCAATTCGGGACGGGCGAGGTCGTTGGCGACTTTCCTCTCTATGTGCCGAGCGTCTCCGTCACCTCGATCGGCGCCGGCGGCGGCTCGATCGCCTGGGCCGACGCCTTCGGCGTGCTTAAGGTCGGCCCCGAAAGCGCTGGCTCGACGCCCGGCCCCGCCTGCTATGGTCGCGGTGGCGCCCGTGCCACCGTCACAGATGCGATGGCGACCTGCGGCCTCCTCGGCCACACCGCCCTCGCCTATGACCAGATCGGCATGCGCCGCGACCTGGCGCAGAAGGTGGTCAGCGAGGTCGCCGCAATGCTCGGCCGCAGCGCCGAGACGACGGCCGAGGCGATCATCGCCATCGCCGTCTCCGAGATGTTCGTCGAGGTCAACAAGCTCGTCGCCCGTTACGGCGTCGATCTGCGCGACTTCGCGCTGATGCCGTTCGGTGGCGCCGGGCCGATGCTCGGCTGCTTCCTGGCGCGCGAGCTTGGGATACCGCGCGTGCTGGTGCCGCGCCGGCCCGGCGTCGTCAGCGCACTCGGCGGGCTGATCGCCGATCTGAAGGGCGACTTCATCCAGAGCGTCTTTGCAGCCGCAGAGCCCGCCTCGTTGCCGCAATTGCTGGAGGCGCTGGCGCAGCTCAAGCGCGACGGGCTCGCCTGGATCCGCGAGGATCAGCGCTTCACCGGCCCCGTGGTCGAAACCTTAAGCGCCGACATGCGCTATCACGGCCAGTCCTTCGAGATCGAGGTGCCGCTCTCCGAGAGCTGGCTGGTCGAGGGCGATCTCGCGGCGATCCGCGCCGCCTTCCACCGCCAGCACCTCGACATCTACGACTTCAACGACGAGGCGGCCGAGGTCCAGATCGTCAATCTGCGCCTCGTCGTCACCGGCGCGACGCCGCGGCCGGAGCTCGCCCCGGCAAGCGAGGCGGTCGACGAGGCCGTGATCCCGGCGCGCTTCATCACGGTCTGGCTCGACGGCGGCGAGCGCGAGGTTGCGCTCTTCCACCGCGAGGCGCTGCGCTGCGGCCAGCATTTCTCCGGCCCGGCCGTGGTCGCGCAGGAGGACACCACGATCTGCATTCCGGCCGGTTTCGAGGCTGAGGTCGACGCCTTCCTCAACCTGCATCTCACCCTGCGCGAGGGAGCCTGATCATGGTCGACAAGGTGACCCTGCAGGTCCTGGCCAATCATTGCCGGGCCGCAGCCGAGAACATGGCCTATACGCTCTACCGCACGGCGCATTCCACCTTCGTCAAGGAGACAGAGGACTTCACGGTGATGGTGATGGACCGCACCGGGCGCGTCGTCGCCGTGCCGATGGATCTCGGCGCGACCTGGTATCCGGGGATGAACTACAACCGCGCCATCGAGATGGTGCCGGATTACCGCCCGGGCGACATCGCCTTCACCAACGACCCCTATAGCGGCTATCTCGCCACTCACGCCCCCGACACACATCTATGGAAGCCGATCTTCCACGAGGGCGAGATCGTCTGCTTCGTCGGCGGCCATGTCCACAACACCGATATGGGCGGGGCGGTGCCGGCGAGCCTGTCGCGCTCGCTCACCGAGATCCATCAGGAGGGCATCCGCTTCCCGCCGATGACGCTGATGCGCGACGGCGCCTTCGACGAGACGGTTTTGCGCATCATGATGATGAATGTGCGCAAGCCGGCGCTCAACATGGGCGACCTCAAGGCGCTGGCCGGCGCGCTCAACACCGGCGAGCGTAAGATCCAGGCGATGGTCGCCAAGTTCGGCGCCCAGGGCTTCATGGATGGGCTCGACGGGCTGATGGACTATGCCGAGCATCAGGCCCGCGAGATCCTGCGCTCCATTCCCGACGGCGAGTACTTCTTTTCCGACTATGCCGACGAGGACAGCGTCGACGGCAATCCCTGCCGGCTGGCGCTGACGCTGACGATCAAGGGCGACGCGGCGATCCTCGACTTCACGGGATCGGACCCGCAGCTCGGCTCATCGCTCAACGTGCCGACCGGCTCCGACCCGCGCCATACGCTGCTGCTCGTCGGCGTCTACTATGTGCTCTACACTCTGAACCCGCAGCTCCTGCTCAATTCCGGCCTGACCCGGCCCTTCACCTGCATCGCGCCGGAAGGGACGGTGCTGAACCCGTCCTTCCCGGCGGCGGTCGGCATGCGCAGCCTGACCTGCGCGCGCCTGCGCAGCCTGATCTTCGGCGCCTTCAGCCTCGCCGCGCCCGAGCGCCTGCCGGCGGCGCCGGCAGGCTCCAGCTCGATCGTCAATGTGATGACGACCGACGAGAAGACGCATCGCAGCGTCATCGCCGCGATCAATCCGGTGGTCGGCGGCGGCGGCGGCATGCCGCATCGCGACGGGCCGAACGGCTCGGGCGCCGACGCCGCCTATCTCAAGAACACGCCGATCGAGATCACCGAGACCGAGGTGCCGATCCGCTTCATGCGCTACGGGCTGCAGCCGGATTCAGGAGGCGCCGGGCGCTGGCGCGGCGGGCTCGCGACAGTGATGGAGTTCAAGGTGTTCTCGCCGAACTCGCGCATCACCGTGCGCAATCGCGACCGCTCGCATTTCCGGCCGTGGGGCACGCTCGGCGGCCTCTCCGCCGAGACCTCGAACTTCATCATCAACCCCGGCCGTCCCAATGAGCGCATCCTCGGCAACACCGACATCGCCATCGCTGAGCCGGGCGACGTAATCCATATCCACTCGCCGGGCGGCGGCGGACGCGGCTCGCCATTGGAGCGCGAGCCGGAGCGGGTCCTGCTCGATGTCGAGCGCGGCTATGTCAGCCTTGACGCGGCGCAGGCGCTCTACGGCGTGGTGATCGAAGGGGACGCCGTCGATTCCGATGCGACCGCCGCGTTGCGAGCGGAGCTGACGGCGCGCGCCCATGAGACTCATTTCCATTTCGGCCCGGAGCGGGACGCGTTCGAGCAGGTCTGGACGGCGGAGAACTATGGTGCGCTGACGCGGTTGCTGGCCGGTTTGCCGGTCCACTGGCGCTTCTTCACCAAGACCAAGCTGTTCGCCGCGATGCGCGATGCGTCCGGCAAGCTCGACCTTGCCGCGGCCTTCGCAATCGTTCGGCGAGATTATCCGCAAATTCCGGAGGTCGGGGAGGATGCGCCAGAGATTGCGCAGGCGGCCGAATAGCCGCCGGCTTCAGCCGACGGTGACGGCTGCGCCGGCCGCGATCTGGCCGGGCGTCACCACGTCGCAATAGATCCCGAACTTGCGCTCGTGGCGCTTGACCACGGTCCGCAGGATTTCGACGTCCTGCGGCAGGCCCTCCTGCGCGATGGTGATGAAGCCGCAGCGTCCGCAGGGTTCACGCCCCCGCAGCACGACGTCCCCGATCCTGATCTCGCGACCGATCCAGCCATGCTCCGGTATGGCCTCCGTCCCATCGGGCCAGTCGACGAGGATATTGGGCCGGAAGCGACGGGCAGCGATGACGCTGCCGGGCAGTTCCCGCTCGAGGCTGCCCAGCGCCGCGCTGGTGACGAGATGGATCGGCGCATGCTCGTAGCGTGGCCTGAATCCGCCTGATCCGACGGCGTCGAACCGCTTCAGCACCGGCATGAAGCCGAAGGCCTGTGACAGGCCCTCCAGCAGCTCCGAATCCTCCGGCACCGCCCAGCGTTCGCCATCGAGGGAGAGGGCGACGCCCTCGCCTGCGACCTTGGCATGAGCGCGCGGCACGCCGATGAAATGCTTCTCGCGGCCCGGCGAGGCGATGCGGCCGGTGGCGGCGTCGAGCAGCCCCCAGATCCGGTCGCCGGCGACGCCGCCGGCATTTACATCGAGCTGGTCCAGCTGCTCGCCGGCCACCGAGCTGACCGGGTAGCGCCAGAGTTCGGCGACCTTTCCCGTCACTGGCCCTCCATCCGCGGATCGAGCGCATCGCGCAGACCGTCGCCGATGAAGTTGAAGCTGGTGACCGCGAGCGTGATCGCGGCGCCGGGGATGATGGCGAGCCAGGGCGCGCTGGTGAGATAGCTCTGGGCGCTTTCCAGCATGTTGCCCCAGCTCGGCGTCGGCGGCTGGATGCCGAAGCCGAGGAAGGAGATGTAGCTTTCGGCCAGGATCGCATGGGCGACATTGAGCGTGGCGGCGACGACGATCGGCGCAATCGCGTTCGGCAGGAGCTCGCGGACCATGATGCGCCGGTTGCTCGCACCGAAGGAGACGGCTGCCTGCGCGAATTCGCGCGTCTTCAGCGAGCGGATCTGCGCCTCGACCACGCGCGCGACCTCCATCCATGAGGTCATCGCGATCAGGAGGATGATCGACGGCACCGAGGGGGCGATCAGCGCCGAGATCGCCAGCAGCAGGAAGATCGAGGGGAAGCACAGCATCGCATCGACGAAGCGCATCAGCGTCGCGCCGATGACGCCCTCGTAGAAGCCGGCGACCATGCCCACGACGATGCCGATCGCCATCGCGATCGCCATGGCCGAAAAGCCGACCGCCAGCGATATCCGGCCCGCCATCAGGAGGCGCGCGAGGATGTCGCGGCCGAGCGGGTCGGTGCCGAGGACATGCGGACCGGAGAAGGGCGGCGCGAAGCGGTTGCGGATGTCGATGAAGGTGTCGGTGTAAGGCAGGAGCCAGGGCCCGACGATGCAGGCGAGCGTCAGGAAGACGATCGTCGCCGCGCCGAAGACCGCGAGCCTGTGCCGGCGGAAGCGGCGCAGACCCGGGCTGTTCCAGAAGCCGGGGGCCGGCGGCAAAGCGGGCTCTGCCGTGCTGGTGAAAGGCATGCCGCTCATCGCCCGCTCCTCGAAATGCGCGGGTCGGCGACGCCGTAGAGCAGGTCGGCGAGCAGGGACCCCGTCAGGACGAGCACGGCGGTGAACATCAAGATGCCCATGACCACGGGATAGTCGCGATAGCTGATCGAATCGAGGAAGAGCCGGCCCATGCCGGGCCAGGTGAAGACCGTCTCGGTCACCAGTGCACCCGACAGCAGCGTCGGCACATGCAGGCCGGTGATGGTGATCATCGGCAGCAGCGCATTGCGCAAGGCATGGCGCAGCAGGATCTGGCGCTCCGGCACACCCTTGGCGCGGGCGGTGCGGATGTAGTCCTGGTTGACCACTTCCAGCATGGATGAACGCATGTAGCGGCTCCAGACCGCGGTCGAGACCAGCGCCAGCACGATGCAGGGCCCGATCAGGTGATGCACCTGGTTGAGGAACGAGCCGTCGCCCATGGTGTAGCGGTTGCCCGAGGGCAGCCAGCCGAGCCCGACCGAGAAGACATAGATCACGACGAGACCGAACCAGAAGGTCGGGATCGAGAGCGCGATCATGGCGCCGACGGTGGCGAGCGAGTCGAACAGCGAATAACGCCGGATCGCGCCGAGGATGCCGACCCAGGCGCCGATCACCATGGCGAGCAGCGTCGAGGTCAGCATCAGCTCCAGCGTCGCGCCGATATGCGAGGCGATGATGTGCAGCACCGGCTGCTGGTCGCGATAGGACACGCCCCAGTCGCCGCGCAGCATGCGCCAGAGCCATTCGAGATATTGCACCGGCAGCGGGCGGTTGAGGCCGAGCTGTTCGGCGATGCGGTCGAGATCGGCCTGGGTCATGTCGCCGCCGGCGGCGAACTGCGACATCGGCCCGCCCGGCGCCAGATGCAGGATGGCGAATCCGATCACCGAGACGATCAGCAAGAGCAGCAGCGACTGTCCGAGCCGGCGCAGGAGGAAGGCGATCATGGCGCCCGGCCCCCGGCCAGCGCCGGCTTCATGCCGGCGCGGTTCACATCGCGCTTCATGTCACTTGGCCCAGTACCACTGGCCCATGTTCCAGGTGTTTTGCCTGGCGTTGATGTTGGGCTGGTAGCCGATCAGCCCCTCCTTGTAGCCTTCGACCGGCGCGTACTGGTAGATCGGCAGGATCGGCAGTTCCTCGCGAACGAGCACCTGCAGCTTCTGGTAGATCGCCTTGCGCTTCTCCTGGTCGAAGGTCTCCTGGCCCTGCTTCATCAGCGTATCGGCCTCGGCGCTCTGCCACTGCATCTGGTTGGCGCCGTTGCCGCTCTTGGCCGGGATCGCATCCGAGCCGAAGCGATGCGCCGGATCGGGATCGATCACCGTACGGAAGGCGGTGCCGACCAGCAGGGACTGGAACTTGGAGCGGGTGTAGAACTCGCCCCAGATCACGGCGGCGGGCATGTTGTTGATCGCCATCTTGATGCCGATCTGCTGCCAGTCCTGCTGCATCAATTGCTGGCATTGCTCGCGAAGGGCCGCGCCCGTCGTGGTCGAGACGGCGAATTCGAGCGGCACGCCGTTCTTCATGCGCACACCCGAGCCAGAACGCTTCCAGCCGGCATCGTCGAGGATCTTGCCGGCGAGAGCCGGATCGTAGACCTGCTTCGGCAGGCTCGGATCGTAGGCCCAGGATTCCTGCGGCATGAAGGATTCGGTCGGGGTGTGCAGGCCGTAGAAGACGATGTCGATGATCGCCTGCTTGTTGATCGAGGCGTAGAGGGCCTTGCGCACCGCCTTGTCGGAGAGGACGGGGTGCTCGAGGTTCGGCATCAGCACCTCGAGCGAGGCGCTCGGGATCTTCACCACCTTGCGGCCGGGCAGCTTGACCGCCTCGGCATAGAAATTGGCCGGGATGCCGGTGCCGATGATCAGGTCGACCTGGCCGGTGCGGAACTGGGCATAGAGCGCGGTCTGGTCGGGTACGTATTTCAGCACCGCCTTCTCCAGATACGGCCCCTTGCCGTGGTACTTCTCGTTGGCGACGAGCTGGATGTTGTCGCCCGGCGTGCGCGTGCCCCATTTGAACGGGCCGGTACCGACCGGCGCGCCGTTGAACGGCGCCGTGTTCGGGTCGGCCGCCTTCTCCAGCAGGTGCTTGGGCACGATGAAGGTGTTGGAGAGCAGCGCGAGATAGGGCGCATAGGCCTTCTCCATGCGCCAGGAGATCTCAAGCGGGCCGGTGACCTTGATGTCCTTGACCAGCGAGTGGCCGACGCGGGTGCGCGCCTTGAAGCCCGGCGCATTGATCAGCTCGAGCGTGTACTTGACGTCCTCGGCGGTGAACGGCGCGCCGTCATGCCAGGTGATGCCCTCGCGCAGCTTGACCTTCCAGGCGAGGCCGCCTTCCGAGATGCCGCCATTGGCCTCGCTCGGCACCTCGGCCGCGAGGTCGGGGATCAGCGAGCCGTCTGGCTGGGCCAGCCACATCGTGTTGAAAACCTGCATCCAGACGGTCTCGTCGACCTCGATGCCGGGCATCAGCGGGTTGAAGGCCGTCGGCTCCTGCGACAGGCCGACCACGACCTGACCGCTCGGCTTCGCGGGCGGCGGCGGAGGCGCCTTGCCCTGAGCGCGAGCGCCAAGACCGGACGCGGCGAGGAGGCCGCCGGCGCCCAGCGCCAGGACCTCGCGGCGATGCAGAGCAGGCAGAGCAAGGCCGGACGCCTTCGTGGACGGCTTGTTCATCGTTGATCCCCTCGTTGTCGACGGCCTCACGAGACCGTGGCACGGCCGCCGCCTTTTGCTTGGCGGCTGGCCGTATCGGCCGTCGAATTGACGGCCCGGCCCCATCATAGGCAGGCCATGACCGGCGATGGTCACCGTCCTGTGCGGGGACAACCAAAAGAATCTGCCGAATCCTGCCCTTCCTTTGGCATAGGGTTTCAGACGGATCGGGCTTGAATACCGGCCTCCCGCCCGGTCAGCGCCGCCAGCACGACCTCTCCCGCCAAGGACAACGCCGCCATGTCGCCCCCGGTCAACCGCGTCCAAAGCGACGAAGCCTTGCCCGCAGCAGCCGATGTCGTGGTCATTGGCGGCGGCATCGCCGGCGTCACCGCAGCCTATCATCTGGCGAAGAAGGGCCATTCTGTCGCGCTGGTCGAGAAAGGCTATCTCGCCGGCGAGCAGTCGAGCCGGAACTGGGGCTGGTGCCGCCAGCAGAACCGCGACCTGCGCGAGCTACCGCTAGCGATGCGGGCCGTCGAGATGTGGAACGGGCTCTCCGAGGAGGTCGGGGCCGATGTCGGCTTCCGCCGCAGCGGCCTGACCTATCTGACGACCCGCCAGTCTGACCTCGATGCCTGGGAGGGCTGGGGCGAGAAGGCACGCCAATACCAGATGCAGACCCGCATGCTGAGCCCCGAGGAGGCCCGCGCTTTGGCGCCGCATGCCAAGGGTGACTGGGTCGGCGGCGTGCATTCGCCGACCGATGGCCGCGCCGAGCCGGCCATGGCGGTTCCGGCCATCGCCGAGGCGGGGCGCCGGCTCGGCGTCACTATCCATCAGGATTGCGCGGCGCGCGGCCTTGAAACCGCAGCCGGACGCGTCTCAGGCGTCGTCACCGAGAAGGGCACGATCCGGACCGCGACGGTGCTGCTCTCCGGTGGTGTCTGGACGGCGATGTTCGCCCGCCACCACGGCATCAGCATGCCGCTCGCCGGCATCAAGTCGACTTCTTTCTTCACCGGGCCGGCGCCGGAGATCACCACGGGCGGCATCTCGACACCGGACCTCACCATCCGCCGCCGGGTCGATGGCGGATACACGGTGGGGATCAGCGGGCGCGGCCTGCTCGAGCTCTCTCCGCACGGCATGCTCAATGCCAGGCCGTTCTGGCGCACCTTCAAGAAGCGCCACAAGCTGCTGACGATCCGGGCCGGCAAGTCCTTCTTCTTCGGGCCGGAAGCGCTGATGCGCTGGAGCAATGATTCGATCTCGCCCTTCGAGCGGATGCGGACCTATGACCCGCCGCCGCAGGAGGAGCTGATCACCTTCGCCAAGAAGCGGCTCGGCGAGATCTTCCCGCAGCTCGCCACTGTCGAGATCAAGCACAAATATGGCGGGCTGATCGACTTCACGCCCGACTGGGTGCCGGTCATCTCGGCCATCGACGCCCTGCCGGGCCTGCATGTCTCGGCAGGGTTCAGCGGCCATGGCTTCGGCATCGGCCCGGCGGCCGGGCGGCTCGCGGCCGACATCGTCGCCGGCGACAGCCCGATCGTCGATCCCACCCCCTATCGCTACAGCCGCCTCGTCGACGGGACCGACCTCGGCGAGCCCGGGCTGATGTGACGCTCGCTCTCTCCTAGCCGCACAGTCCCGCCGCCTTCTCGCGCAGCGCTTTCCGGAGCCCTCCATGTCGCCGACCATCGAACGCATCGCCAGCAGCGAAGCGCTGCCCGCGGCAGCTGATGTCGTCGTCATCGGCGGCGGCATCGTCGGCGCCGCCGCGGCCTATTATCTGGCACGGCGTGGCCGCTCGGTGGCGCTGGTCGAGAAGGGCGTGATCGGCGGCGAGCAGTCGAGCCGCAACTGGGGCTGGTGCCGCAAGCAGAACCGCGACGCCCGCGAACTGCCGCTCGCGATCCGCGCCATGGAGCTCTGGGAGAAGCTGAGCGACGAGCTCGGCCGCGACAGCGGCTTTCGCCGCTGCGGCCTGGTCTACGCCAGCAACGACGCTGCGCAATTGGCGCAATGGGAGCGCTGGCGCGAGACCGCCAAGGCCTTCGGCGTCGAGACCACGATGCTGACCGGGGCTGAAACCGCGACAATGACCGCCGCCAGCGGGCAGAGCTGGCTCGGTGGCCTGCATTCCGTCACCGACGGCAAGGCCGAGCCGGCGCTCGCAGCGCCGCTGATGGCCGATGGCGCTCGCCGCGCCGGCGCCAGCATCCATCAAGGCTGCGCGGCACGCGGGCTCGACATCGCTAATGGTGCCGTCACCGGCGTCGTCACCGAGAAGGGTACGATCCGCACGAACGCGGTAATCCTCGCCGGCGGCGCCTGGGCCTCGGCCTTCTGCCGCCGCCATGGCATCGTCTTCCCGCAGGCGAGCATCCGCGCGACCAGCCTGCGCACCGAGCCGGCGCCGGACTTCCTCGACGCCTTCTACACCCCGGAAATCGCGCTGACCCGCCGGCTCGACGGAAGCTACACGGTCGCGATCAGCGGCAAGGGCACGCTCGAGATCACGCCGCAGGGCCTGCGCTATGCCCGCGAGTTCCTCCCGATGTTCGTCAAGCGGCTGAAGGCGGTCGAGCTCGGCATCGGCTCCTCCTTCTTCAAGGGGCCGGAAGCGTTCGGCAGCTGGGAACTCGACGAGGTCACGCCCTTCGAAGCGATCCGCGTGCTCGACCCGGCGCCGAACCGCCGCGTGCTCGCGACCCTGCTGGAGCGCGCCCACGCCATGTTCCCGGCCCTCAAGTCCGTCGCCGTGCGCGAAAGCTGGGGCGCCTATATCGATTCAACGCCGGATGCCGTGCCGGTGATCTCGCCGGTCGCCGGCCTCTCCGGCTTCGTGCTGGCGGCCGGCTTCAGCGGCCACGGCTTCGGCCTCGGCCCCGCCGCCGGCCATCTCGCCGCCGACCTTGCGACCGGTGACACGCCGATCGTCGATCCGCGCCCGTTCCGGCATTCGCGCCTCGTCGACGGCTCCCGCGGCGCGATCGGCGAGTTCTGAGGTTCAGCAGAGGCGGTCGGCGACGCGCGCGATCATCGCCATCGCTCCAGCGAGCTCGGCATCGGTGATGTACTCTTCCGGCTTGTGGGCGCGGTCGACATCGCCGGGCCCGCAGACGATCGCGGCAAGGCCGGCGCGCTGGAACAGCCCGGCCTCGGTGCCGTAGCTGACAGCCGCCTGGCGTCCCTGGCCCGAGACCGCCTCGGTGAAGGCGACCAGCGGATCGCTCTCGTCGAGGGCGAGAGGCGGATAATCGCTCATGGTCTCGAAGCTGAACGCGAGCTTGTGCCCGGTCGCGGCAGCCTCGCGGGCGATCCGCTCGGCGACACCGGGCAGGAAGCCGAGCAGCGCGGCGGGCTCCTGGCCGGCGATGGCACGGGCCTCGACCTCGAACACGCACTGCGCCGGCACGATGTTGATGCCGGTGCCGCCCTTGATCACACCGACCTGGATCGTCGAATAGGGCGGCGCAAAGGCCTGCGCGAATGGCCCTTCAGCGGCATGGCGCAACGCCTCCTCATGGATCGCGGCGATCAGGCCGGCGGCGTAATGGATCGCGTTGTCGCCGAGATCGGTGCGCGAGGAATGCCCGGCCTTGCCGTCGACCGTGACACGCTGGGCGATCTTGCCCTTATGGGCCAGCACCGGCCGCAAGCCGCTTGGCTCGCCGACTATGCAGCCGAGCACAGGCGGGCATAGCTCCGGCAGTCGCGCGATCAGATGACGCACGCCGACGCAGCCGACCTCCTCGTCATAGGACAGCGCGATGTGCACCGGCCGCGCCAACTTCTTTGCGACGAGGGCGGGTACGCTCGCCAGCACGCAGGCCGCAAAGCCCTTCATGTCGACCGCGCCGCGCCCGATCAGCCGCTCGCCATCACGCCGCAGCTTGAAGGGATCGCCGATCCAGCCCTCGGGCGCCGCCGGAACCACGTCGAGATGCGCTGAGAGGATGATGCCGCCCGGGACCTTCGGCCCGATCGTCGCGAACAGGTTGGCGCGGTCGCCCTCCGGCCCCGGCACGATCACGCTGTCGACGCCATGGCCGGCGAGATAGGCGCGGACATGCTCGATGATCGCCCCGTTCGGGGTGCGACAGACGGAGGGAAAGCCGACGAGATCGGCGAGAACGGTTTCGACGGTCATGGGATTCGCTTGAGGGTTGGATCAGCCGAAACTCGGCGAGGCGGCCTAGCCTGTCCATCCTGCCCCGACTGCCGCAGCAATCCATGCCGAAGCATACCCGCTCATCGGCAGAATATTCGGTCGCGCCGAGCGGATTCCGCCTCCCTCCCCACGCTCGCGCTCTAGCCTCTTCCCAACGGCAGAGAGCCGTCGCAACGATCGAGAGCGAGACGATGAGCAGCTTCCGGCCGAAATTCATCACCTTCGACTGCTATGGCACACTGATCTATTTCGAGATGGCTCCGGCCGCCCGGCGCGTCTATGCCGGCCGCCTCGCGCTTGAGCAGATGGACGCCTTCTGCGACGCCTTCTCGAGCTATCGTCTCGACGAGGTGCTCGGCGCCTGGAAACCCTATCAGGACGTCGTCCGCAATGCGGTGGAGCGGACCTGCAAGCTCCTCGGCATCCCCTACGATCCGGCTGATGCTCAGCGCATCATCGACGAGATTCCGAGCTGGGGTCCGCATCCGGACGTGCCGGCCGGTCTCGCCAAGGTCGCCAGGGAGATCCCGCTCGTCATCCTCTCGAACTCGATGACGGATCTGATCCCGCATTCAGTCGCCAAGCTCGGCGCACCCTTCCACGCGGCCTATACCGCGCAGGACGCCCAGGCCTACAAGCCCCACATGCGCGCCTTCGAGTACATGTTCGACATGCTCGGCTGCGGCCCGCTGGACGTGATGCACTGCTCGTCGAGCTTCCGCTACGACCAGATGACCGCCTACGACATGAAGATCGCCCGACGCGTCTTCGTCAATCGCGGCCACGAGCCGGCGAACCCCTATTACAGCACCCACGAGATCAAGGACATTGGCGGCCTGCCGGCCCTGGTCGGGCTCTGATCATGCCGGGTGATTTCGACCCGGCCACGATCCACGTCACGACCGGACATTTCATCGCCGGCGAGGCGATCGGCGGCGGCGAGACGATGCCGGTCGCTCGCCCATCCGATCTGGTCGACTATGCCGAAATCCCGATCGCCGACGCCGCCATGGTCGACCGGGCCGTCGGCAGCGCGCATGCAGCGGTCGCTGCCAGCGGCTGGGCGACAAGGCCGCCGCGCGAGCGGGCCTGCGTCCTGAGACGCTGGGCGGAGCTCATCGAAGCAAATGCCGAGGAACTCGGCCGGATCGAAGCCGTCGGATCGACACGGCCGATCTCGCAGGCCGTGACCGGCGACGTCGCAGCCACGGCTGACGGCATCCGCTTCTTCGCCGAATGGGCCGACAAGCTCGGCGGCGAGGTCGCCGCGACGCGCAGCGACAATCTCGGCCTGATCGTCTCCGAGCCTTATGGAGTCGTCGGCGCGATCGCGCCCTGGAACGTGCCGCTCAGCACCGCGTCGTGGAAGCTCGGCCCAGCGCTGGCGGCGGGCAATGCCATCGTGCTGAAGCCGTCGGAACTGACGCCGTTTTCCGCCGTCAGGCTGGCACAGCTCGCGATCGAGGCGGGCATGCCCCCCGGCATCTTCAATATCGTCCAGGGCACCGGCGTCACAGGCGATGCGCTGGCGCGCCATCCGGGCATCGGCAAAATCTCGTTCACCGGATCGACCCGGACCGGCGCGGCGATCATGAAGGCGGCGGCCGAGAGCGGCATCAAGCCGGTGACGCTCGAGCTCGGCGGCAAGAGCCCGCAGCTCGTCTTTGCCGATGCCGATCTGGAGAAGGCGGCAAGCTGCATCGCCGGTTCGATCCTGGCCAATTCCGGCCAGGGCTGCGTCGCCGGTTCGAGAGTGATCGTGCAGCGCCCGATCGCCGAGGCCCTGATCGACCTGCTGAAGGTGAAGCTCCTCCGGATCACGCCGGGGCATACCTGGAAGGCTGCGACCGATTTCGGCCCGATCGTGTCCGAGGCGCAGGCTCACCGCATCGACCGCATCGTTACCGCCAGCCGGGAGCAAGGCGGCGAGGTGCTGCTCGGTGGAAGCATGATGGCCGGCTATGGCGGCGCCTACTACCAGCCGACGATCATCGCGAACGTGACCGGCGACAACGCGGCGGTGCGCGAAGAGGTCTTCGGCCCGGTCCTCACCATCCAGAGCTTCGCCGACGAGGACGAGGGCTTTGCCCTCGCCGATCATCCCGAATACGGCCTCGCCGCCGGCGTCTACACCCGCGATCTCGGCCGCGGCCTGCGTGCCGTGCGCCGGCTGCAGGCCGGCACCGTCTGGGTCAACCGCTACAGCCGCACGCTCGACTTCATCCTGCCGACCGGCGGCTACAAGAGCTCCGGCATCGGCAAGGATCTCGGCCGGCAAGCGGTCGAGCAGAACCTGCGGCACAAGACGGTGCTGATCGACATCGCGAGCTGAATGCGCCGCGCAGCGCCGTCAGCTGTAGCAGGCCTGCCTCAAACCGAGACCGGGATGAAGCGCGTCGATCGCCTCGATCTCGGCCTTCAGTTCTGCCCCGATCCAGTCCCGGATCTCGCCGACGACCGGGCTCGGCGGGCGGTTGCGCGGCGTCAGGAGCACGCAGTTGCGCTCGCCGCGCGTCAGCCGGTCGCTGGCCGGCACCAGCGCGCCAGACCTCAGCGCATGCGAGACGACCGTGATCCAGCCAAAGGCGACGCCCTGGCCGAGCAGCGCCGCCTGCACCACCACGGCATAGTCCGAGAAGCTCAGCGTCTTGACCGGCCCCGGCCGGCCGGTGGCGAAGGGCGGATAGCGCTCGGCCCAGTCGAGCGCGGAATCGGTCAGGTTGATGATCGTGTTGCCGTCGTCCGTTGTCCCCACTTCCGGCTCGCTCTGCCGGTAGCCCGGGCTGCAGATCGGCAGCATCACCTCGCGCACCACCATCGCCTCGGCCGGCACCGCTTCATCGCCATCGAGGAAGCGCATGCCGAGATCGACATTGTCGACCGGGCCGCGCAGCGAGCCGGCGATCATCTGGAAGCGCAGGTCGACCGAGGGAAAACGGCGCTGAAAATGATCCATGCGCGGCATCAGCCAATGCGTGGTGAAGGCGGAGGAGACCGAGATCGTCACCGTCTCCTTGCCGCCGCGTAGCTGCTCGACCTCGCGCAGGCCCGCTTCGATGCTGCGGAAGCCGTCGGCGACGCGGCGATAGAGCACTTCGCCCTCCGGCGTCAGGATCGCGCCCCTCCCGCCGCGCTCGAACAGGCGCAGGCCGAGATGGCTCTCGAAGCGCGACAGCATGCGGCTGACCGCCGGCTGGGTGACGTTCAGCTCCTCGGCCGCGCGGGTGAAACTGCCGCTGCGCGCCGCCGCCTCGAAGACGAAGAGCGCATTGCTCGACGAGACCATGCGGCGCAGCTCTGACATGACTTCAGGTTATGTTCTCCCTGATTATTTGGCAATTGCGACAAGGGGCCGAAATCCCGTTTCATCAGTTGATCGAATGCAGCTTGCGGTGACGGCCCGCCAGAGGCCCGCACCACCGAACAGCACCAGCGCCGGCACGGATCGCCATAAGATCACCTTATGGCCCGTCCCGAAAACGGTCTTTGCCTGCGCAGTGCCGCGATGTCGCTGTATCCGGACGGGAGAGTGCCATGGCCAACATAGGCGGCGAACGCGTCGAGATCAGATCCGCGAGCAAGCATTACGGCTCGGTGCGCGCGCTCGACGACGTCTCGCTCGACATCGCCCCGCAGGAATTCGTCTCGCTGCTCGGCCCGTCCGGCTCGGGCAAGACCACCTTGCTCGGCATCCTCGGCGGCTTCATCCAGCCTTCCGGCGGCTCGGTCCATCTCGGCGGCCGCGACGTCACCTATACCCCGCCGCACAAGCGCGACATCGGTATCGTCTTCCAGAACTACGCGCTGTTCCCGCATATGAGCGTCGGCGAGAACGTCGCCTTCCCCTTGCGGGCCCGGCGCCTGCCCAAGTCGACCTATGCCGAGAAGGTCCGCGGCGCGCTCGCCATGGTCGACCTCGCCGGTTACGAGGAGCGCGGCATCGGCCAGCTCTCCGGCGGCCAGCGCCAGCGCGTCGCGCTCGCCCGCGCCATGATCTTCGAGCCGCGCCTGATCCTGATGGACGAGCCGCTCTCGGCGCTCGACAAGCAGTTGCGCGAAAACATGCAGATCGAGCTGCGCCAGCTCCACAAGCGGCTGGGCGCGACGATCATCTACGTCACCCACGACCAGCGCGAGGCGCTGACGATGAGCGATCGCGTCGCAATCCTGAAAGACGGCAAGCTGGTCCAGATCGACAGGCCCGAGCGCCTGCACGATCACCCCGCCAACGCCTTCGTCGCCAGCTTCATCGGCGAGGCGACGCTGCTGCCGGTCGAGCGCGCCGGCTCTGACAGCGTCTCCCTCGCCGGCACCGTGCTGAAAAGCGCCCGCCCGATCGCGCCGAACGGCGAGCTCGTGCTCGCGATCCAGACCGAGAAGCTGCTGGTCGAGGACGGCTCCGGCAGTCCGGACCGAAATCGGCTCGAAGCCCGCGTCACCGACATCGTCTTCCAGGGCGAGAGCCTGCGCGTCTTCCTCGCGCTCGATGACGGCACGGCGCTCAGCCTGCGCCAGCCCAGCCATTACGAGGCCGCCCGCCGCATCCCGCCGGTCGGCGAACGCCTCGCCGTCAGCCTCCACCCGCAGGACACGATCATCGTGCCGAAAGCCGGCGCCTGATCCCCCTCCCCAAGCAGAGACGCAAGACCATGGCCCTCAGCGATTTCAAGGTTCTCACATTCGACGTGGTCGGCACATTGATCGACTTCGAGGCCGGCGTGCTCGGCGCGGTCCGGCGCCTCGGTGGCCCTGCTGCCGCCAAGCTCAGCGATGACGAGATCTTCGCGCCTTACCTCAAGGGCCGCGAGCTGCATTACGAGCGCTCCAGCGAGGTGATGAAGCTGGTCTACATCCACCTCGCCAAGGAGCTCGGCCTGCCGCATGACGATGCCACGGCTGATGCCTTCCAGCTCGCCATCCTGCGCCACCCTGCCTTCCCGGATTCGGCTGAAGCGCTGGCGCGGCTGCGCAAGCATTACCGGCTGGTGGCGATGACCAATGCCGACCGGCCGAGCTTCACCTGCTACTCGCACACGCTCGGCAACCCGTTCCACGACAGCATCACCGCCGACGAAGCGATCCACCCCAAGCCCGATCCGCTCTACTTCGCCTATAATCGCGGCCGGCAATCGGCCTTCGGCTACAAGCAGGAGGAGATCCTCCACGTCGCGCAGAGCCAGTACCACGATATCGGCGTCGCCAAGTCGCTGGGCTATGCCACCTGCTGGATCGAGCGGCGCCAGGGGCAGAAGGGCTTTGGCGGCACGCCGGCGGTGCCGGAGATCACCAGGCCCGATTTCCACTTCCCGACGCTGAAGGCGCTTGCCGACGCGGTCGAGGCGGGACGGGCCTGATCCCTGTGACGGCCGCGCCGACATCCTGGCAGGCCCTCGACGCCGCGCCCTCGCTTTGGCGGGCGACGGCTGCGCCGCTGCCTGCGCTGCCGCCGCTCGCCGGCGACGCGCAGGCGGACGTCGTCATCATCGGCGCCGGCTATACCGGGCTCTCGGCCGCCCATCATCTCGCCGCCAGCGGCCTTGCGCCTGTCGTGCTGGAGGCGAACGAACCCGGCTGGGGCGCGAGCGGGCGCAATGGCGGCGTCATCACCGCCAAGTTCCGCCTGTCCTTCCCGGCGATCGCCGCCGGCCATGGCCGGGGCATGGCGAAACGCATGTACGACATCGCCCATGAGGCGACCGATATCGTCTCCGAGCTGGTCGACATCCACCGCATCGCCGATGCCGGCTTGACCCGCGCCGGTCAGGTCAAGGCCGCGCACAACCACGAGACGCTGGCCTATGCGGTGACGGAAGCGCAGTGGCTCCGCGCCGAACTGGGCGACACCACGATGACCGTGCTCGATGCCGGGCAGGTGCGCGAGGAGACCGGCTCCGCCGGCTTCGTCGGCGGCGTGCTCAATGCCGGCTCGGGCGGCATCCACCCGCTCAACTATCTGCGCGGCCTCGCCCGCGGCGTGACCTCGCAGGGCATTCCCGTCCATAGCCAGACGCCGGCGCTCAGCCTCAAGCGCGAGCGTGACGGCGTGCTGGTCGAGACGCCTGGTGGCACGGTGCGGGCGAAGCAGGCGATCATCGCGACCAACAGCTATTCCGATCTGACCCCGGCGACCCGCGACTACCAACGCACGCTGATCCCGTTCCGCAGCGCGATCATCGCGACCGAAAAACTCTCGCCAAAACTCGCCGCCAGCGTGATGCCGACGGGCCGGACCTATACCGAGACCAAGCGGATGATGCGCTGGTTCCGCATGGTCGACGACCGGATCGTCTTCGGCGGGCGGGGCGCCTTCGGCAAGACGGATTCCGCCGCAGCCTTCGCCGCCCTGCACAAGGCGATGATCGGCATCTTCCCGCAGGTCGCCGACGTGCCGCTGGCTTATTCCTGGTCGGGATTGGTGGCGATGACGCTCGATTCCGTGCCGCATGTCGGCCGCGTCGACGACCGGGTCATGGTCGCCATGGGCTACAACGGCGCCGGTGTCGCCATGTCCAGCCTGATGGGACGCTACCTCGCCGCCTTTGCGCGCGGCGAACGCCCCGATGTCGGGTTGCTCGACATCGGCCGCATGCGGCCCGTGCCCTTCTACGCGCTTCGAGAACCGGCGGTCCGTCTGGTCGCCGGCTGGTACCAGTTTCTGGACGCGATCGGACGGTAGCCCTCGAAGCTCCGATCCAACAACAGGGGAACAAGACATGGCTAAGAGCTTGAGTTTCCGGACCGCCTGCGCCGCAGCGGGGTTTTCCCTCGCAATGCTCGGCTCCGCCAGCGCGGCCGAGCAGATCATGTTCGTCTCGCAGGGCGGCGCCTATCAGAAGGCGCAGACCATCGCGATCCTCGACCCGAGCGCCAAGAAGCTCGGCATCACTATCAACCAGGACAGCGTGCCCGACGCCTGGCCGATCATGCGCTCGCAGGTCGCATCGGGTAAGCCGACCTGGGACGTCGTCGACGTCGCCACCAATTTCTGCCTGCGCGGCGGCGAGCAGGGCATCGTCGAGAAGCTCGACTTCAGCAAGATCCCGAACGCCGCGGCGATGCCGGCCGAGTACCGCAGCGACTGGTCGGTGGCCTACGAATTCTATTCGAGCGTGCTCGGCTACAACCTGAAGAAATTCCCGGACGCCGCCTCGGCGCCCAAGACCTGGGCCGATTTCTGGGACGTGAAGAAGTTCCCGGGCCGCCGCTCGCTGCGCAACCACCCGCTCGCGACACTCGAGGCGGCGCTGATGGCCGACGGCGTCGCCCCCGACAAGCTCTACCCGCTCGACGTCGAGCGGGCCTTCAAGAAGCTCGAGGAGATCAAGCCCAACATCACGGTCTGGTGGACGTCCGGCGCCCAGTCGGCGCAGCTCCTGAACGATGGCGAGGTCGACATGGTGATGGCCTGGAACGGCCGCATCAGCGCGCTCGCCAAGGAAGGCGCCAAGGTCACCTATACCTACAATCAGGGCATACTGCAGAGCACCTCGCTCTGCGTGCTCAAGGGCGCCCCCAACCTGCCGACCGCGATCAAGTTCCTCAACGAAGCGGTCGATCCGGTGCACCAGGCCAATCTGCCGCTGCATATCGACTACGGCCCGGCCAACCCGAAGGCCTACGACACCAAGGTCATCTCCGAGGCGCGGGTCAAGGAGCTGCCGAGCGCGCCGGAGAACGCCAAGGTGCAGGCGCTGATGTCCTATGCCTGGTGGACCTCGCCGGCCGGCGAAGCCGCCGAGAAGCGCTGGCTGCAGTTCATGCAGAAGTGAGCAGCCTCACCGTCATGCTCGGGCTTGTCCCGAGCATCTCTTGCAGGAGATTCTCGGGTCTGCGCTGCGCTTCGCCCGAGAATGACGTCTAGAAGGGACCGCAACGTGAGCACCAGCGCGATCGACCCATCCCTCCGTCATCAGCGCCGCGAGCAGGCGCTGATGACGCTGCTCGCGGCCCCGGCCGTGCTGGTGATCGTCGCGCTGGTGGTGATCCCGGTCGGCTGGCTGGCGGCCCAGTCGATCTACGACAACGGCTTCACGCTTGAGCACTACCGCCGCATCTTCACCGAGGAGGTCTACTGGCGCAGCTTTGCGCTGACCTTCCGCATCGCCCTGATGGTGACGTTTCTAACCCTGCTCCTCGGCTATCCGGTCGCCTATGCAGCCGCCCACGCCAAGCGGCCCTGGAACGTATTGATCCTCGCCTGCGTGATGCTGCCGTTCTGGACCAGCGTGCTGGTGCGCGCCTATGCTTGGCTCGTGCTGCTGCAGCGCACCGGCGTCGCCAACCAATTACTCGAACGCTTCGGTCTGATCACCGAGCCGCTGGCGATGGTCCACAACGAGCTCGGTACGGTGATCGCGACCGTGCACATCCTGCTACCCTTCATGGTGCTGCCACTCTATTCGACCATGCAGAAGATCCCGCGCGAGCTGATGCTCGCCGGCGCCAGCCTCGGCGGCGGCCCGCTCTACAGCTTCCTGCGCATCTTCCTGCCGCTGTCGCTGCCGGGCGTCGTCGCCGGGCTCACCCTCGTCTTCGTGCTGACGCTCGGCTTCTACATCACGCCCGAGCTGCTCGGCGGCGGGCGCACCGTGATGATCTCGATGGTCGTGAGCCGCAATGTCGAGCTCTACGCGCAATGGGGCGCCGCCAGCGCCGTCGGCGTCGTGCTGCTCGCCTGCGTGCTCATGATCTTCGCCGCGGTCGGCCGCATCATCCCGCTCGACAAGATGCTGGGGCAGAAATGAAGACCTCGCTGCTGCCGCGCCTCGCCTTCGGCCTCGTCGTCGGGCTGGTCCTGATCTACCTGATGCTGCCGGTGCTGATCATCGTGCCGATGTCGTTCTCGAGCACGCGCTTCCTGACCTTCCCGCCGCCGGCGCTCTCGCTGCGCTGGTACGCTGAGTATTTCGGCAGTCCGAACTGGATGCAGGGCACGCGGATGAGCCTGATGCTCGGCGTGCTGACCGTGCTGATCGCGACACCGCTCGGCACCGCCGCGGCCTATGCCATCAGCAACGCCCAGAACCGGCTGATGCGCTCGCTGCACATGGTGCTGATGCTGCCGCTGATCGTGCCGATCATCATCGTCGCGATCGGCATCTTCTTCGTCTACGCCAAGCTCGGCCTGATCCAGACGCTGACCGGGCTGGTACTGGCCAATGTCATGCTCGGCCTGCCCTATGTCATCACCTCGGTCGTCGCCGGGCTGCAGAGCTTCGACAAGACGCAGGAGATGGTGGCGCGCAGCCTCGGCATGAACCGCCTGCGCGCCTTCCTGACCGTCACCTTGCCGCAGATCAAGGCCAGCGTCTTCGCCGGCGCCGTCTTCGCCTTCATCTCGGCGATCGACGAGACGATCATCGCGCTCTTCGTTTCCGGCGGGCAGTACCAGACCCTGACCAAGCGCATGTTCACCGCCCTGCGCGACGAGATCGACCCGACCATCGCCTCGATCTCGACCCTGCTGACGGCGGCTTCCTTCCTGCTCGTCCTGCTCGCCATGAGCGGACAGAAGAAGGAGGCGTAGCGCAGACCACGTCTGAGGGCGCTGTGGATCGCGCTCCCGCGGGCGACCGGCGTAGCCATCCGAAACTCGAGGTCGGGATTCCCGAATCTGGATCAGCGACGGCGGGCGCAGCAGGTCAAGGGCCTGCGGCTCGCCGGTTCATTCCATGCACCAACTCGGCGGCCTTCTGCGCCGAGATCGTTTTCACACCCGAGCTCGCAAGTTGCTCGAACATGAGCGCTATGGCCTCGACGGCGGTGTGCTCGGCGGCTGCGATCGTAAGGGTGGCCAGAGACAGGGCTTTGTCCCGACTGGCAAGGACAACCTCAACGGACGACTGGTGAAGCGTAGTCGTCAGTCCTTGGACAAGCTCTTTGGCTCGTTCTTCGGGGGTGTGATCCGACAGATGACCAATGTGTGTCATTTCAACGCAACTCAATGACCGGGCTGAGCTAGCGTTCAATCTTCATGCCATGGTTCATATCGATGGCCAGACCTGCCTCAGTGTCGCCAGTCCTGGTAGCGATAATAGGCGCCGACGAAGGGCAGGAACCAGGGCGGGCCGAAATGGCCGGGCACTGCCGGCCAGTCGAGCCCGGCGAAGGGGTTCGCCCTGGCGTCCCCACCCATCACGCTCGCCATGGCCTGCCCCATATGCACCGACATCTGGGTGCCGTGGCCGCTATAGCCGAGCGCGTGGAAGACGCCGTCGCGCTCGCCGGCGCGCGGTAGCCGGTCTACCGTCATGTCGACGAGGCCGCCCCAGCAATAGTCGATGCGCGTATCCGCGAGCTCGGGGAAAAGCTCCAGCATGCGCGCCCTCAGGATCGCGCCGCTCTTGGCGTCCGAGGCCGGGCTCGACAGCGCAAAGCGCGCCCGCCCCCCGAAGATCAGCCGGTTGTCGGGGGTCAGCCGGAAATAGTTGCCGATGTTCTTCGTCGTCGTCGCCGTCCGCCGCGTCGGCATGATCGCCGCGGCGCGCTCTGGCGAGAGCGGCTCGGTCGCGATGATGAAGCTGCCGACCGGCACGATCCGCCGCCTCAGCCAGGCGAATGGCCCCCGGCGCGAGGCGCCGGTCGCGAGCAGGACCTGCCCCGCCTCCAGCGTGCCGCGGCTGGTGACGACGCGGTGGGCCTGGCCGTTCAGCCGCTCGAGTCCGGTCACCGCCGCGTTCTCATGGATCGCCGCGCCATTGCGCGCCGCGGCCTCCGCCAGACCGACGCCGAAGCGGCCCATATGCATATGGGCGCTGCGCGGATAGACGAGGCCGCCGAAGAAGCCGTCCGAACCGATCTCGCGCCGCATCTGCTGGGGCGGCACAACGATCAGGTTCGGCTCGACGGTGCGCTGCAGCAGGGCGGCGCTCTTCTCCAGCTTGGCGAAATGCTCCGGCTTGGCAGCGAGCTTGATCTTGCCGGTGCGGATGAAATCGCAGTCGATCACCTCATGCGCGACCAGCGCCTCGACGGTGTCGACCGCGCTGTCGAAGGCGCGGTAGAGCGCGACCGCCCTCTCCTCGCCGAGGCTGGCGGCGAGGCTCCCGAGATCATGCGCGAGCCCGTTGTTGCAATGCCCACCATTGCGCCCGGACGCCTCGCCGATCACGCGCCCGGCCTCCAGCACGGCGACGCTCGCGCCCGACTTCGCCAAGGCGAGCGCTGCCGACAGGCCGGTGAAACCGCCGCCGACGATGGCGACGTCGACCTTGCCGGCGATCGAGGCCGTGGAGCCGGCGGTGAATCCCGGCGCCGTCGCGAGCCAATAAGGTTCGAGCTTCATGGAAGACAGGGCCTCAGCGCTTCAGACAAGACGGCAGGGATGGCATTCGGCCGGCCGAGCCGGCTCCGACCGTCGAGAATACCGCCTTGCCGGGCAGGTTCTTGGACAATTTTGCAGTTCTCCGCAGCCCGGCGCCTGCCTATAGTCGCCCGGCATTCGAGGAACGAGGCCTGCAACGGTGGCTCATGGTACGGCTCGGCGCCGGCTCGACTACGAGCTCGCCATCAGGCCGATGACAGAAGCGGATATCTCCCAGGCGCACCAGCTCTCCGTCGGTGTCAGCTGGCCGCATCGGCCGGAGGACTGGCGCTTCGTGCTGGAGGTCGGGCACGGCTTCGTCGCGTGCGACGCGATCGACCGGGCGCTGGCTTCGGCGATGTGGTGGCCGTATGGGCCGCATTTCGCCACGGTGGGCATGGTCATCACCTCGCCGCGGCTGCAGATGCAGGGCGCCGGGCGGCGGCTGATGGACACGATCTTCGAGCAGGCGGGCGATCGCGACCTCAGGCTCAATGCGACGCGCGCCGGCTACCGGCTCTATCGCTCACTCGACTTCCAGCCGATCGGCCGGATCTTCCAGCATCAGGGCCGCGTCCAGGCGCCGGCCGGCGCTGCGCCCGACGAATTCACCGTCCGCCCAGTGACCGCCGCGGACGGCGATGCGATCGCGCAGCTCGACGCCGACGCCTATGGCGCCGACCGCTCGCGCGTGATGGCAGCGCTGATGAAGCTCGCAACCGGGACGGTGATCGAGCGGGACGGCGCGTTGGTCGGCTTCGCGCTCTGCCGCCGCTTCGGCCGCGGCCATGTCGTCGGCCCTGTCGTCGCCGAGAGCGACGAGGCGGCGATCGCGCTCGTGCGACCGCATGTACTCGCCCATGACGGCCAGTTCCTGCGCGTCGACACCGCCCAAGAGCAGGGCAAGTTCGGCGGCTTCCTCGAAGATTGCGGCATGACCGTCTTCGACACGGTGACGACGATGATCCGCGGCCGCAATCACGGCCCGAGCGGCCAGGCTCGGACCTTCGGCCTCGTCACCCAGGCGCTGGGCTGAACTTTACAGGCCGAACAGCACCGGAAGCGGATAGCCCGGCTTCTGGATCGGCGACTTGATCACGATGTAGCTGAAATATTTGGAGATGCCGATATTGCGGTCGAGCAGGGTCTCGATCAGCGACTGATAGTGCGTCAGCCCGCGTGTGACGAATTTGACGAGGTAGTCGTAGCCGCCGCTGACCATATGGCACTCGACCACCTCGTCGACACGTCTGAGCGCCGTCTCGAAACGGATGAAGTATTCCTTGGTGTGGTCTGCCAGGGTGATCTCGGTGAAGACGGTGATCGTCTCGCCGAGCTTCTGCAGGTTGATCGTCGCGCCATAGCCGGAGATGAAGCCGGCCTGCTCCAGCCGCTTGACCCGCAGCAGGCATGGGCTCGGCGACAGACCGACCGCATCGGCCAGGGTGACGTTCGTCATCCTGGCGTTGTTCTGCAGCTCGATCAGGATCTTCATGTCGATGCGGTCGAGCCGCACGCCCGGTGTCACGACGAAAGCCTCATGCCAGAGCCGCCCTACGCAGCCGGGCGGCGGACACCGCACGGCCGCGCCACCCTAAAGGCTGTCGCGCCCTTCCGACAAGGAAGGGAGCATGGCCGAACAAGCAAATCTCACGCCGCCTTCGCCACCGCCAGGCCCGCCGCGACCTCCGGCAGCGCCATGACCTCGTCGAGCGTCTTGCGCAGCCGCGTCACGATCAGGTCGATCTCTGCCTCGCTGCAGCATAGCGGGGGCGCGAGGCCGATGATGTCGTCGGCGAAGGCGCGGAAGATCACGCCGTTGGCGTAGCCGCGGGCGAAGAGGTGGTCCGGCAGCTTCGCCTCGCGCGGCAGCTTCTGCTTCGTCGCCTTGTCGGCGACGAGCTCGACGCCAGCGAGCAGGCCCCGCGCCCTGACCTCGCCGACGAGCGGATGGTCGGCGAGCGTCGCCAGGCGCTCCTCAAAATAGGCCCCGACGCGCTGGCCGTTGGCGAGGATGCCGCCCTCCTCGTAGAGGCGCAGCACTTCGAGCGCCACGGCAGCGCTGACCGGATGGCCCGAATAGGTGTAGCCATGGCCAATCGGCCCGCCGGCGGGGGCATTATCGGCAATGGCGCGATAGATCTTCTCGCCGATGGCGAGCGCGCCGAGCGGCGCGTAGCCCGAGGTCAGCCCCTTGGCCATGGTCATCATATCCGGCACGACGCCTTCGGCCTCGCAGGCGAACATCGGTCCGGTACGGCCGAAACCGGTGATGACCTCGTCGGCAACGAAGAGGATGTCGAGCTCGGTCGCCGTCTCGCGCATCGCCTTGAGCCAGCCCTTGGGCGGCACGACGACGCCGCCCGACCCCTGCACCGGCTCGCAGAAGAAGGCGGCGACGTTGTCGGCGCCGAGCTCCTCGACCTTGGCGCGCAGCGCCGCGACGTTTGCTGCGATCACCGCCGCGTCGCTGCTTCCAGTCGGGTTGCGGTAGGGATAGGGCGAGGCGATGTAGTGCTGGCCCTCTGCCGGCAGGTCGAAGCCGGCATGGAAGGCCGGCAGCGCCGTGACGCCCGCGCCCGTCGAGCTCGAGCCGTGATAGCCGCGCTCCAGTGAGATGATCCGCTTCTTCTGCGGCCGGCCGGTGACGTTGTAGTAGAAGCGGATCAGCCGGAGCGCGCTATCGACCGCGTCCGAGCCGCCCAGCGAGAAATAGATGTGGTCGAGATCGCCGGGCGTGAGCTCGGCGAGCTTGGCGGCGAGGCGGATCGTCGGCTCGCTGCCGAAACTGAAATAGCCGGTGGCATAGGGCAGTTCGCGCATCTGGCGAGCCGCCGCCTCGACGATGCTGTCATGGCCGTAGCCGACATTGACGCACCAGAGGCCGGCAAAGCCGTCGATCAGCTCATGGCCGTCGGCATCGGTGATGAAAGCGCCCTTGGCCGACTTCATCACGGTGACGCCACGCTTCTCATGGCCGGCCCAGTTAGCGACCGGATGGACCCAGTGGCGGCGGTCGAGGGCTTCGAGGGAGTTGACGCTCATGGCGGGACCTCAGACGGGACGGGAGATCGGAACACGGGAGAAGGCCGCCTGCTCCGGGCGGGCGATGCTGACGGTCCGCGACGGCGGGGACTGCACCTGCTCGCGCAGATAGCGGCCGGGAGTCGTGCCGTAGACGCTCTTGAAATGGCGCGAGAGATGGCTCTGATCGAAGAAGCCGGCGTCCAGCGCAGCCTGTGCCGCCGGGACGCCATCGGCGAGCAGTACCCGCGCATAGCGCACGCGCTGCCGACAGACGAAGCGGTGCGGCGTCAGCCCGACCTGGCGGCGGAAGACGGTGACGAAGCGGCAGACGCTGAGGCCCGCCACGGCCGCCAGCTCGTCGAGATAGAGAGCCTCGGTGAAATGCCGCTCGATATGGACCAGCGCCCGCCGGATACCGGGGCTAGCCGGCTCGGCCGCTCGGGCGGCAGGACTGGAAACAGACTGGAGCATGGACCGCCTCGTCCTCCGCTGAACGCGCTCGAGCCGGATCCGATCAGGTCGACTCGACCTGATCGGTGAATCCGTCTCGCACTTTGGGTCAGAGGCCGTTTTGCCGATCAGCTTGCGACGCAAGCAGATCGGAACAGGCTCTGGCGCTATCAGGGAGGCTAGGAGCGGCCGGCCGGGGTGTGCGGCGGCTTTGGCCTGCCGCTTTGGTATCCCCTGCCCAATTCGGGCACGCGATCGGCAGATCGTGCTTCGGCCTTCCGATCAGGCGGACTTCAGCCCGCCGATATGGAAACTCTTCAGTTCGAGATATTCCTCGATGCCGGTCGCGCCACCCTCGCGACCGATGCCCGACTGCTTGATGCCGCCGAAGGGCGCCACCTCCATCGAGACCGAGCCGGTGTTGAGCCCGACCATGCCGAATTCGAGCCGTTCGCCGACACGCCAGGAGCGGTTAAGGTTCTGCGTATAGAAATAGGCGGCGAGCCCGTAGGGCGTGCCGTTGGCGATCTCGATCGCCTCGTCCTCGTGCCTGAAGCGGAACAGCGGCGCCACCGGCCCGAAGGTCTCCTCATTGGCGAGGCGCATCCGCGTGGTCGCACCGGTCAACACCGTCGGCACGACGAAGCGGGAACCGTCGACCTCGCCTTGCGCTCCGGCCAAACGCGTCGCACCGAGCGACAACGCATCGTCGAGATGCGCGTGGACCTTCTCGACGGCCGCCGCATTGATCAGCGGGCCGATGGTGACACCGTCCTGACGCCCATCGCCGACCCGCATCGCCGCGACCGCCTTGGCGAGGCGATCGGCAAAGGCGTCGTGAATACCGTCCTGCACCAGGATGCGGTTGGCGCAAACACAGGTCTGGCCGGCATTGCGGAACTTGCTGGCGATGGCACCGGCGACGGCGGCGTCGAGATCGGCGTCGTCGAAGACGATGAAGGGAGCATTGCCGCCGAGCTCCAGGCTCAGCCGCTTCAGCGTGTCGGAGCATTGCCGCATCAGTAGGGCGCCGACCCGGGTCGAGCCGGTGAAGGAGAGCTTGCGGACCACGGGGTTCTGCGTCAGGGCCGCGCCGACGCCTTGCGGCAGGCCGGTGACAATGTTGATGACGCCGGGCGGGAAGCCGGCGCGCTCAGCCAGAACGCCGAGCGCCAGCGCCGAATAGGGCGTCAGCTCCGAGGGCTTCACCACGATCGTGCAGCCGGCGCCGAGGGCCGGCGCACATTTTCGGGTGATCATCGCATTGGGGAAGTTCCAGGGCGTGATCGCGGCGGAGACGCCGACGGGCTCCTTCAGCACGAGGATGCGGCGGTCGGCGGTCGGCGCCGGCACGGTGCTGCCATAGACGCGCCGCGCCTCCTCGGCGAACCATTTGATGAAGCCGGCGCCGTAGAGGACCTCGCCCTCGGCTTCCGCCAGCGGCTTGCCCTGCTCTGCCGTCATGATGCGGGCGAGGTCCTTGCGGTGCTCCAGCAAGAGGTCGTGCCAACGCTCCAGCAGAGCGGCCCGCTCGGCCGCCGGCCGCGCCTTCCAGGCCGGAAACGCAGCCTCAGCCGCCGCGATGGCGGCGTTGGTTTCCGCTTCGCCGCAGGCCGGGATCGTGCCGATCTCGATGCCTGTCGCCGGATCGCGCACCGGCAGCTCCTCGCCGGTGGCGGCACCCACCCACTCGCCACCGATCAGGGCGCGGCCGACGAGAAGCGTGCGGTCTTCGAGAGCGACGATCGACATGGAAAACCTCGTTCAGTAGCCGCGATCGCGGTCGATCAGGCCGATCAGGGGCTCACCAGCCTGGTGGCGCCGCAGGTTCTCGATGACGATGTCGAGCGAGGCCTCGGAGCGCGAGCGGCTGGCGATATGCGGCGTGAGCAGGACCTTGGGATGGCTCCAGAGCGGATGCCCGGCCGGCAGCGGCTCCGGCTCGCAGACATCCAGCACCGCTCCTGCCAGATGGTCACTGTCCAGCGCCGCCAGCAGGGCGTCCTGATCGAGATGGCCGCCGCGGCCGGCATTGACCAGCATCGCGCCCTGCGGCAACCGGGCAAAGAGCTCGGGGCCGAGCAGGCCGCGCGTCGCGTCGGTCAACGGCAGCAGGCAGACCAGGATATCGGTGCGAGCCAGGAAGGCCGGCAGTTCGTCATCGCCGGCGAAGGTCGCGATCCCGTCGACCTCATGCCGGGAGCGGCTCCAGCCGGCGACCCCGAAGCCGAATTCGGCGAGCTTCAGCGCGCAGGCCTTGCCGAGCATGCCGAGGCCCAGAACCCCGACACGGCGCTCTGATGCCGGCCTGATCCGGAGCGGCGCCCAGGCCTGCTTCCGCTGTGCGGCGATGTAGGGGACGAGATCCCGATGCAGAGCCAGCACCGACATGGTGACGTATTCGACCATGCTGTCGACGAGGCCGGGCTCGATCATCCGCACAATCGGCAGCTGCGCCGGTATGTCCGCCAGGTTCAGCTGGTCGACACCGGCACCGACGGAGATCAGCAATTCGAGATTGGCGAGCTGACCTAGGAGGCCGTCCGGCGGAATCCAGGCGGCGAGATAGCGGATATCGGCGGGGTCGCCGATATCCGGCCAGATCCGGAACGGCAGCTCGGGCGCCTTCTCCGCCAACAGCCGCGTCCACTCCTCGCCGCGCGCGGCGTCGGACTTCAACAGAAGCGTCATCGTATGGACCTCGCGGACATCAGCCGAGCGCCTGGTTGATCAGGGCGTGGAGGCGCGCCGGGCCGGAAGCGGCCGGCAGATCGCCGCGCACCATTGCGGTGACGTCCCCGGCTGGCGCAAGACCAACTTGCTCCAGCCACTCACACAGCCCGGAGCCGAACGGCAGGTCGATCCGGACGAACTGGCCGGTCCGGCCATGCAGCCAGCAGGCGATCAGCGTGCGCGCATCAGCCTCATTCGCCGCCACGACCGGGCCGATAACATGGCCGCGGCCGAAAGCGCGCAGGATGCTGAAGCCGACGGGCTGCCCCGCCCTCTCCAGGATCAGGCATTCACCGCATTGCAGGAGCGCCGCAAGGGTCGGCCCACGCTCCAGCCCGGTCGCCGCCCCATCGAGACACTCCAGAATGGAAAGATCGGCCGCGCTGCCGGGACGCAGCCGCTCGCCCACGTCGAGCTCCGGGGAAGCGACGGCGAGCACGTGTCCGTGCTGCTGGCGAACGCCGCTGTGGGCTCTGAAGCCGAGACGGGCGTAGAGCGGCTCGCCAGCGACGGTGGCGTTGAGCATCAGCGAGCGCTCCCCGGCCTGCGCGAGCAGCGTCTGCATCAGGCGCTTGCCGATCCCAGCCCCCTGCTCCTCGGGAGCGACGATGATCATCCCGAGCGTGGCGTGGCCCTCGCCATAGGGCCACCACAGCGCCGTGGCGAGGAGCTTGCCGTCTCGCACGCCGACGACGCCACCGCCGAGTCCGATCGCGAACTCCCAGTCCTCGCGGCGATACGGCCAGCCGACGCGCCGCGACAGCTCCGCGCCGAGCGCCGCGTCGCCGAGCGTGATCGCACGCAGCGTCAGCGCTTCCGGGGCTGCGATCTCAGCCATTGGCGATCCCGGCCATGGCGCCATGCCGCGGGGCGCTCACGCTCCGACCTCCTGGACGACGTAGACCTTGGCGAGATGCTCATCGCTGTCCCAGGCGCATGGCGTGCCATAGGGGACGAATACGCTCTCGCCCGCCCTGACCCGGACCGAACGCCCGTCCTCCCCGGTGAGGGTGACGCTGCCAAGGAGGATATGCATCAGCTCGTTGACCGGCTGCGGGCGCAGAACACGCCGATACGGCGTCGAATCCCAGATGCCGGCACGCAAACGCGATGCCTCGTCGGTGAAGGCGTTGAAGCTGCGGCACTGCGGAACCGGCCCTTTGAGAAGATTGGCTGGAGGCGGCGACGACGGCGAGAGCGGCGCGTCGGCCGGCAGCTCGGTCACGCCGGGCGCTGCGGAAGCATCGCCGGTGCTGGCGCAGAAGGTCCAGCGCGTGCCGGGCGCTGCCTCGACACGCAGAGCCGTGCCACGCGCGATTACGGCACTCTCGCCAGCCTGGATCGGGCGCTTGCTGCCGCCCATGAGCGACAAGTCGAGGCGCCCGGCCGTGACGACGAGCACCTCCGTGTGCGGGAAGGCCGCAATCTCCATCGCGCCCGAGAACGCGGCGCTCCCCACTGCCAGATCCTGCGCGCCGCTCCAGGTGACCTCCCGGCTGGCGGCGAATGGGTCGTGTTCGGAGAGCGACCTGGCGCCAGAGGCGCCATCACGGTTGGCGAGTACGATCGGAGCAGTCGACATGGAGGCCTCTCCCAGCATGATGGTGCTGAGCTAGGGCGTTTCGCGGTCGGCGGATTGGAGGAAATTCTCGGGACGGCATGTCGGCGTCGCGCATGGAGCGAGGTCGAATCACTCTTTCGCCGCGTAGATCCTGAATGCCCGCTTGAAGGCGGCGCGCCAGAATCCGCAGCCGCCATGCACCTGCTCGACCTGATGCGCCGGACCACGTCTCGCCTGACTGGCAAGCCATAATTCCGGACAGCGCGGCGTCAACTTTGCTGGCTAAATTTTTATACGACGTTTGCGCAACGTTTCCTGACGCTCAGCCTGGAGGGCACGGAAACGGGGGCGATTGTTCTCCTCGACCACGCTTGCCGGCCTGATCGCGCTCGTCCGTTCCTGCTCTTCCAGAAGTTCTACATCCGCAATTTCGTGACGAGCGGGCTCAAATAAACGGCTAAGGTGGATCCGCCTCGCCCCTGCGCTGGCTCGCGCTGCAGCGATGGCCGTCGCAGACGACATCGAGAACCTGGTGCGCCGTGCCGAAGCAGTTGACGCGATAGGCGATGAGAGAAGCCTGCTTCAGCACCGTCTCGACCTGCGGCTTGACGCAAGCGTGCTCGAGCAGGATGCGCTGCAGGTCGCCATCGGAGGCGAGTGCGGCGGAAAGACTGCCCAGAAGAACCAGCGCCGGGGCGCTGCCCCGGCTCAGGGGGATGGATCGGCGCGGCCCATCCCCGCGAGATCGGGTCACTTCGCCTTCTGGAGCGTGGTAACGGTGATCTGGCCGTTGACGCGGTCGGCGTCGAATTTGATCTTGGTTCCAGCCTTCAGCCCCTTCAGCATGGCCGGATCGCCGGCGCGGAACACCATGGTCATGGCGTCCATGTCGAGGTTCTTGATCGGGCCATGATTGATGGTGAGCTTGCCCTGGGGCTCGTCGACCTTGGTGACCGTGCCGCTGATAGACTGTGCCGCGGCCGGCAGGGCGACGAGGAGGAATGCGAGGGTGGCTGCTGTCCTGGGCATGGGACGCTCCTTTGTGAGGCTTACTTGACGATGATCTTGCCGGTCATGCCGGCTTCGCGGTGACCGGGGATCAGGCAGGAGAAGTCGAACTCGCCCGCCTTGGTAAAGGCCCAGACGATCTCGCCGGTCTTCTTCGGCTGAAGGCGCTTGGCGTTCGGATCGTCATGCTCCATGTCGGGGTTCTTCTGCATCTCGATGGCGTGCTTGAGGTTCTCCTCCAGCGTCGCCAGGACGAGCTCATGGTCGAGTTCGCCATTGTTGCGCAGCTGGAAGCGGACCTGCTCGCCGCGGCGCACCTCGATCCGGTCGGGGATGAAGGACATCTTGCCGTCCTTCTCAGCCATCGCGACCTGCACGATACGCGCCGGCTTCTTCGGATCGCCGGGCTTGCCATAGGCGGTCTCGCCGCCATGGCCGTGACCGGCTCCGCCCGGGCCGGCCAGGGCGGCACCGGCGGAGAACAGGACTGCGATTGCGGCGAGCTTGAATGCTGTCGTCATGAGACTCTCCTGCTGGAAGGATCGGCGTCTTCAGTGGTTGGAGTGGGAGTTCTTCGCCGCAGGCCGCGGCTTGCCGTCAGGCCCGAGGTTCGGCTTGCGCGGATCCTTGACGCGCCATTCGGTCGGCTCGATGCCGCTGTCGGGGGAGGCGCCGCGCGCCGCTTCTGCCAGCTTCTGGCCCTTGTATTCGAAGGCGACGGTGCCCTCCGGGTGCTTGAACCAGCCGGGGTCCTTGTAGTCGGTCTTGGCGAGGCCCTCGCGGACTTTCACCACCGAGAACATGCCGCCCATCTCGACCGGGCCGAACTGGGCGAAGCCCGTCATCATCGGCAGGGTGTTGCCGGGCAGGGGCATCTCCATCGAGCCCATCTCGCCCATGCCGTTCGAGCCCATCGGCATGTAGCCAGGCGCGATCTTGGCGATACGCTTGGCGAGGTCCTTCTTGTTGACGCCGATATAGTTCTTCACCGAATGCCCCATGGCATTCATGGTGTGGTGCGATTTGTGGCAGTGGATCGCCCAGTCGCCGGGCTCGTCGGTGACGAAGTCGAAGGCGCGCATCTGGCCGACGGCGCAGTCGATCGAGACCTCGTCCCAGGCCGCCGCCGGATCGACCCAGCCGCCATCGGTGCACGAGACCTTGAACTCGTAGCCGTGCATATGGATCGGATGGTTGGTCATGGTCAGGTTGCCGAAGCGGATCCGGACCTTGTCGTTCTTGCCCACGACCAGCGGGTCGATGCCCGGGAACACGCGGCTGTTCCAGCACCACATGTTGAACTCGGTCATCTCGGCGACGCGCGGCACATAGGAGCCGGGCTCGATGTCGAAGGCGTTGAGCAGGAAGACGAAGTCGCGGTCGACGCGGCGGAAGGCCGGGTCCTTCGGATGGACGACGAAGAAGCCCATCATGCCCATCGCCATCTGGACCATCTCGTCCGAATGCGGGTGGTACATGTAGGTGCCCGAGCGCCTGAGCTGGAACTCGTAGACGAAAGTCTTGCCCGGCGGGATATGCGGCTGGTTCAAGCCGCCGACGCCGTCCATGCCGTTGGGCAGGCGCTGGCCGTGCCAGTGGATCGTGGTGCTCTCCGGCAGCTTGTTGGTGACGTAGATGCGGACCTTGTCGCCCTCGACCGCCTCGATGGTCGGCCCCGGCGACTGACCGTTGTAACCCCAGAGATAGCCCTTCATGCCGGGTGCGAGCTCGCGCACCACAGGCTCGGCGACGAGATGGAATTCCTTCCAGTCGCCATTCATGCGCCAGGGCAAGGTCCAGCCGTTGAGCGTCGCGACCGGCTGATAATCCGGCCCTGTGGTGGGCACGAGAGGCGCCTGGGTTGACGCCTCCTTCATGGTCGGGGCCTCGGGCACCGAGGCGAAGGCCGTGCGGCCGGACACGGAACCGGCCGCGGCGACGACGAGGCCGGAGGTGCCGATGAAGCCTCTGCGCGATAGCGTGGTCATTGTTTCGTTCCTTCCGCCCGCTCAGTGTCCGCCGCCGCCAGCATCGCCGCCGCCCGCCGCAGCGACGGTGGCCGAGCCGCCGCCTCCGCTGCCGCCACCGATCAGCGCGTGCTTGAAGTCGGTATGGGCGAGCCAGAAGTCGCGGCGGGCATTGATCGCGGCGACGTTTGACAGGATGCGGTTGCGGGCATCGGTGATGAGATCGGTGACATCGTTCAGCATGCCGCTGTAGTGCAGCAGCGACTGCTCCTGGATGATCTTGCGCAGCGGCAGGACATTGTTCTGGTATTGCCGGGTGATGTCGTAATTGGCGCGGTAGGCGGTATAGGCCTCGCGCGCCTCCGAGCGGGCGTTGACCGCCTTCTCCGCCAGCCTGTTGGCGGCCTGCATGTAGGTCTGCTCGGCGAGCGCGATCTTGGACTGGCCGAAATCATAGATCGGGATGTCGATCTCCAGCTCCAGCGTCCGGCTGCGGCTCGACTCGCGCTCGACATGGCCATCTGCGCCGATGCTGCGGCCGCGATCATAGGTGCGGCGCCCGAGTAGGTCGATGTCGTTGACGAAGCGCGTCGCATTGGCGAGGCCGAGCGACTTCGCCAGCGTATCGAGCTCGGCGCGCGCGATCTGGATGTCGATACGCTTGCGCAGCGCCTCGGCCTCGATAGCCTTAACCGATTGCAGCCGCGGCAGAGGCGGCAAGGTGCCCGGCAGCCTGAACTTGAGTTCGTCGCCCCAGAGCCCGAGCTGACGAATGAGCCGCTCGCGCTCCTGTCGCTGCTGCTGGCGCGCCTGGGCGAGCTGCACGGTCAACTCGGCCTCGAAGGCGAATTCGCGGGCCTGGTCGATCTTGTTGACGCCGCCGGACTCGCCGAGCCGCTTGAACAGCTCGGAGGCCGCATCCGCCGAGCCTTTGGCCTCCTGATAAAAGGCGACCTGGGCGTTGGCGGCGACCGCGCGGTAGTACTGACGCCGCGCGTCGGCAGCGAGCCGCAGCACCGCCTCGACAGCGCGCAATTGCGCAGTGCGGAAGCGATCGCCGGCGATCTCGGCCCTCGCCGGGAGGGTGACGAGTGCGAGCAGGCTGCCGACGATCTGGCGCTCGATCTCGACCTCGAAGCGGCCGGAGAGCTTGGAGATGCCGAAGCGCGGATTGGGCGGCAAGCTGGCGGCGACCATCTGAGCCTCGGCGATGCCGAGCTCGTTGAAGGCCGCCTGAAGGCCGCGATTGCTGAGCAGGGCGACTTGAACCGCGGCATCGGCCGTCAGCGGCTTGCGCAGCAACTGGTCGACCCGCGTCTTCGCCGTGAGCGCGACCCGGTCGTCACCGATTTTGACAACGTCCTTGCCGATCTCAGCGTAAGTCGCGGTCTGGATCGGCGCCATGCCGCCATCGGCGGAGAAACCGGCGCAGCCGCCGAGCAGAACCACCGTGCCGGCGAGCAGGCCCCAGCGCAACAGGCGGCCGCCATTCGGAAGGCTTGGAGCGGTCGGATAGGTAGGCAGCGTCATGACTTCGGCCCGACTTGGCGGTTGAGCTCGCGCCAATCCTTGGGCTCGGCCGGGCGGAAGCTTGCGGCACCGGCCGTCACGCTGCGATAGGCGACAGCGGGAACACGGGCGTTCGGATCGGCCGGCCGGGCCAGGTGGTCTGGGACCGTGGCGGAGCAGGCGCCCAGCGCCAGACCGAGCGCCATCAGCAACGGCACCTTCACGAACGTCACGATTCGGCATCCCCTTTTTTCGATGCGACAGGGGTAGCAGCGGGCTTCCGAGGGCGTCCGTTACAAATTGTTTCAAAGCGGCGCGGGCGGCAGGGCCGCGAGCGCGCTATGTTCTGCTGACCAGATCGCAGGAGCCCGCTCGCGGGAGCACGGACATTCCGACCGAACCACAGCCAGAGACGGACCAGGCTCCCGACGCAGCGATCGCCAATGACCACGGTCATATCCTGGTGGTCGACGACGATCCCCAGATCAGGCTGCTCGTCGCGCGCTTCCTGCAGCGATACGGCTATCAGGTCACCGGTGCGCCGGACGGGCGCGCGATGATGGAGGCGCTGGCGCACAGCGCCATCGACCTGATCGTGCTCGACCTGATGCTGCCCGGGCGCTCGGGCGTCGAGCTCTGCCGCGACGTGCGCGCGATCTCGCAGGTGCCGATCGTGATGCTGACCGCCCGGAGCGAGGAGAGCGAGCGCATCAGCGGCCTCGAGGGCGGGGCCGACGATTACGTCACCAAGCCGTTCAGCCCGCGCGAATTGCTGGCACGGATCAGGGCCGTGCTGCGCCGAGCGAGGGCAGCGCGCAGTTCCTCGGCCCCGCAGACGAGCGCGATCGTGACCTTCGAGGGCTGGCGCATGGATCTGCGGCGGCGCGAGCTGCTATCGCCATCAGGGACCCTGATCGACCTCTCGACCGGTGAGTTCGATCTGCTCGTCGCCTTCGTCGAGCATGCCAACCGCGTCCTGTCGCGGGAGGCGCTGATGCAGTTCGCCAAGACGCGAACGAGCGACGATCCGTTCGACCGCACCATCGACGTCCAGATCAGCCGCCTGCGCCGCAAGCTCGAGGCCGACGCCCGGGGCGGCCAATTGATCAAGACGGTACGCGGCGCCGGCTATCTGTTCGCCTCGCAAGTCGACCACCAGCAAGGACAGCCCGCTTGACGCCTCCGGCCAAACGGCTCTGGCCCGATACGGTCGCCAGCCGCGCCATCCTGATCCTGGTCGCGGCGCTGCTCGCCTTCCATCTGCTCGGCTACTGGGCCTATCGCGTCGGCGTCGAGAACCTCGCGACGGCGGGCCAGGACCGCGGCCTCGCCGAGCGCATCGTCTCGATCAAGCGAGCGATCGCGAGCCTGCCGCAGGCGCCGGAACGCGACCGTGTCGCGCATGACCTGTCGAGCGCCAGCCTCGAAGTGCATTGGAGCAAGGTCAGCCTGGTGCTCGGCAGCGCTCCGATGACCGAGCGGACCCGGGCGATGGAAGCGCGGCTCAAGCAGCTCGCTCCGGAACTGGCGGCGGAATCCTTCCGGGTCGGCTTTGCTGACGATGGCGCGCTCGGCGCCGGCGAGGCCAATGCCTACAAGCACGTGATGCTGGTCTCGGTCCGGCTCGACGACGGCTCCTGGGTCAACTTCTCCTCTTCCGCGCTCGGGGCCTCGCAGCATCTCGACTGGGGCCTGACCGCGATCATGATCTGCTTCGCCGTCGCCATCGTCGTCGTGGCGCTGCTGCTGCTGCGCTGGGCGACGCGGCCGCTACGCGATCTCGCCATCGCGGCGGAGCGCTTCAGCCTTGACCAGACACCGCAGCCGCTTCCCGAACATGGGCCGGTCGAGGTGCGCCGCGCCGCGCGGGCCTTCAACACGATGCGGGAACGCATCCGGCATCTCGTCGCCGAGCGGACCCAGGCCATGGCCGCCGTCTCGCATGATCTGCGAACCCCGATCACGCGCCTCAGGCTCCGCTCCGAATTCCTCGACGATGACGCGACCCGCGTCCTGATCGACGCCGATCTCAGCGAGATGGAGGCGATGATCGACTCGACGCTGGACTATCTGCGCGGCGGAACCTCCAGTGAGCCGATGCGCCCGGTCGATCTCGCCTCGGTGATCGAAACCATCGTCGACGAGCATGCCGACCAGGGCCACCGCGTCTCGCTGGTCGGGCTGAGCTCCGCTCCCGTCCGAGGCGGAGTTCTCTCCCTGAAGCGTGCCGCTTCCAACATCATCGGCAATGCCGTGAAATACGGTCAGGCGGCCAAGGTCACCATCGCCGAGGCCGGCGATAGCTTCGCCGTCGTCGTCGAGGACGAGGGGCCGGGCATCGCACCAGCCGATAGGGAGCGGGTGTTCCATCCCTTCGTGCGGCTCGAGGAATCGCGCGGCCGTCAGACCGGCGGCTCGGGCCTCGGCCTGACGATCGCGCTCGCCATCGCCCGTTCGCATGATGGCTCGATTGTGCTGGAGAACCGGGCCGAGGGCGGTCTCCGCGTCACGCTTTCCCTACCGAAGCTTTCAGCATCAGGGCGCGATGAGCTTCCCTTGGCCTGAACGCAGCTCATAGCCGCATGCCGCCATCGACCGCGATCTCGGCGCCGTTGATGTAGGCCCCCTCGGGCG
Source organism: Allobosea sp. Tri-44 (assembly GCF_004123845.1). Classification (GTDB taxonomy): domain Bacteria; phylum Pseudomonadota; class Alphaproteobacteria; order Rhizobiales; family Beijerinckiaceae; genus Allobosea. Next base: position 387,387 of record NZ_NBDP01000007.1, read on the forward strand.
AGCAGAGCAGCAGGGCCGCGCCCGCGCAGTCCTCGGTACGACCGAGCCTGCCGAGCGGAATGCGTGCAAGCACCTGCTCCTCTCGTCCGGGCTGAGCCAGCACGGTGCGGTTGCGATCCGTCAGAATGGCGCCGGGCTGGATGATGTTGCAGGTGACGTCCGGGGCGCGCAGGGTTCGCGCCAGATTGAGGATCATGTTGGTCTGCGCGGCCTTGGTCGCCGCGTAATAGAAATGCGTCGGATTGGGGCGCGCCTCCTGTACGCTGCCGATTGCGATGACCCGGCCGAAGCCGCGCGCCAGCATGCCCGGCAGGAAAGCCTGCAGCAGCCGCAATGTGGCGTGGAGGTTGATCTGCGTCTGAGCCGCCATTGCGGCTTCGGAGACCGCATCCCAGGTTTCGAGGGTTTCGACGGAGGCGCAGAGCACGAGGATGTCGGGTTCGGTGCCGTTCGCCGTCAGCTCCGCCGCCATGGCAGGAGGGGCCGCGGCCTCCGCGAGATCGGCGATCAAGGGCGATGCCGCGAGGTTCGATGCTCGCAGATCCAGGGCCGCCGTGGTCGCGGCCGCTGCATCCCGGTCATGAATGACCGCGTGCGCGCCGGCCTCAGCGAGCCTTGTGGCGATCGCGAGCCCGATCCCGCGGGCCGCGCCGGTGACGAGTGCAGTCCGTCCGGCCAGAACGCCCGCCATCAGCCGAGCAGCGGCTTCACGCGCGCGACGGCATCATCCATTGCCTGCTGCGGCGGCTTCCGGCCGAGCACGGCGGCCTGCGTTTCCTCGATGAAGATGTCATGGGCGCGCGCCTGCTCGTCGAAGGCGGGCAGATGGATGCGCGAGGCCTTCAGCGCCGCCGCCTCATCGGCCGCATAGGGCATCGCCACCTTCAGCTTGTCGTCGGCATAGGTCGAGATGCGGGTCGGACCGTTACCGTTGAGCGCCATCGCGGTCGTGCCGGCCTTCGAGGACAAAGCGCGGATGAATTCCCAGGCAAGCGGCTTCTGCTTGGCGTTCTTCGGGATCATCAGCGACCAGAACTCGACCGTCGGTGCGAAGGCGACCTTGCCGGCGAGATCAGAGGCCATCGGCGGCAGCAGCGACTTGAAGCGCCCGCCATATTTGCCCTTGGCCGGATCATTGTAGGAGACCAGCCGCGCGAATGGGTTGATCGTCATCGCCGCCCTGCCCTGCTGCATCCAGGTGGTGATCTCCTCATTGTTCACTGTGGCGAAGTTCCGCGGCAGCACGCCCGTCTTGTAGAGATCGGCGAGGATGGTCAGCGCCTTGACCATCGCCGGCTCATTGGCGGTGAGTTTGCCATCGGCGGTCATGTAGTCGCCGCCGAGGCAGCGCGAAACCGTCAGGAAGTTCGAGGCGAACACCGCGGTGAAGGCGAGACCATGCACCTGCGTGCCGTCATCACGCTTGAAGGTGAGCTTGCGCGCGACCTCGATCAGTTCCTCGAAGCTCGTCGGAAGCTTGCTGATGCCACGTTCCTCCAGCAGCGCCTCGTTGTAGATCAGTGCATTGGTGGCGTGGCGGACGGGGATGCCATGCAGCGCGCCATCGAGCTTGAGCGGACCGATCAGGCCCGGTGCGAAATCGTCGAAGGCCTCGATCGGCGCCTCCTTCAGCAGCGTGTCGAGCGGCTCGAACAGCTTGAGATTGCGCGGCACGGCGCGGCCGTTGACGAGATAGGCGACGTCGATCGAGGTCTCGGCCAGCGATGCCTCGCGCAATAGCCGCTCATGCACGGCGTTGACGTCGCCGAAGGTGACCCAGTTCAGGTTCGCCCCGCTCGCCTTGCGGAAGGCTTCGGTCGCATCACCACCCGGCCCGGTCGTGGCTGCGGTCTGGTGGACACGATGGCCGAGCACGGTCAGCGTTTTTGCCTGAGCGAAGACCCGGCCGGGCAACATGGATGTTGCGGCTGCCGCGCCGGCGAGAGCGCCGAACCGGCGGCGCGAGATCGACTGTGACATGGACTTCCTCTCCACAAGCTTGTCGGGCGCTGTCGTCGCGCCTTGTCGCGTGCCTCAGGCGGGCAGCAGCGGCTGCACGCGCTTGACCAGCGAGGCCATCGCCTCCTCCGGCGTCTTCATGCCGAGCACAGCGGCCTCCGCCTCTTCCTTGAAGAGGTCGCCGGCGCGGGCTGCCTCGTCGAAGGCCGGCAGCGGCACGCGCGCCACTTTCAGCACCTTCAGCTCCTCGGCGGCATAGGGCACGGTTCCGGCGAAGCTCTGGTCGGCATAGGTCGAGGCGCGCACCGGTCCATTGCCGTTGAGCGCGGCCTTGAGCGTCGCCTCCTTCGAGGCCATCGCCTTGATGAAGCTCCAGGCGAGGTCCTTGCGCTTGGCGTTTTTCGGAATGACCATGCCCCAGAACTCGACCTTGGCCGGGGCGGCATCATATTTCCCCGCCAGCGTCTTCGAGGCCGGCACTGCGATCGTCTTGATCTTGCCGGAGAATTTCGACTTCTGCGGATCGTTGTAGATGCGATTGCGGCCCATGCTCTGCAGGCTCATCGCCGCCCGGCCCTGCTGCATCCAGACATTGACGTCCTCGGGCGAGAGCGTCGCGAAGTTGCGCGGGAAGGCATTGGCCTGGAAGAGCTCGCGCAAGGTCCTGATCGCAGTCAGCATCGGCGGCTGATCGGCGGCGCATTTGAAGTCGGGCGTGATGAACTCGCCATCCCAGGCGCGAGCGAGATCGATCACGTTCGGATAAGTCACGCCCGGCATGCACAGGCCGACGACCTGCGTGCCATCGGAGCGGCGATAGCTGCAGGCCTTGGCGATCTCGATCATCTCCTCGATTGTCGCCGGCGGCTTGGAGAAGCCCTTCTCGGCCAGGATCTCCTCATTGTAGTGCAGGCCGGACGAGGCATGCCGAAACGGGACGGCGAGCTGCTTGCCGCCGACAGTCATGCCCTTCATCAATCCCGGGAAGATATCGGCGAGATCCTCGACCGGATCGCGCTTGAGATAGTCGTCGAGCGGCTCGAACAGGCTCGCGGCGCGCGGCACGACCTGGGTATTAAGGACAAAGCCGACATCAACCGAGGTCTCGCCGAGGCTCGCCTCGCGGAAGAGCCGCTCCTGCAGTGGGCCGGTGTCGAAGGTCGTCCACTGGACGCTGACGCCGTTCTTCTGGGCCCAGTCCTTGGTGATGTCGCCGCCCTGCGCCCCGGTCGCGACCGTCTGCATGACGCGATAAGTGAAGACGTTGAACGGCCCGCTTTGCTGCGCACGGGCAGCGCCTGCGCCCAGCGTCGCAAAGCTCAACCCGAGAATGCTAGCGCCGAACTGCCTACGGTTCAGTCCTGTCTCCGTGGTCATGCCTGTCCTCCCGATGGTTCGCGAGTTCCGCGATGGCGGCTTCAGCCGCTTCGAAATGCTTGTTCATGGCGGCGAAAGCCGCGGCCGGATCGCCGGCACGGATCGCATCGACGACGCGCACATGCCGCTCGAAGGTGCGCCGCCAGTCCTCTTTGGTGCGCTTCTCGCGCGAATTGAAGATTTCCATGACCTCGCGGATCACTGGCCTGAGGCCCCTGATCTGGAAGTCGAGCAGGCGGTTGCCGGAAGAAGCGGCGATGGCCTCGTGGAAGTCGAGATCGGCCTCGATCCAGCGTGGCACATTCCCGAGCGCGCCCTCCATGCGGGCGAGGATCAGGTCGAGCTTCTCGATATCCTCGTTCGAGCGGCGCTCGGCGCTGTGGGCCGCGATCGGCGGCTCGAGGATGCGACGCAGTTCCACCGCTTCGGTGAGACCGCTCGGGCGGCCGCGCACGGCGAAACGGTAGAAGCGGTCGAGCGGGGCGGCGTCGAGCGCCTGAATGCGAGTCGGCTTGCCTTGCTGGATATGGACGACGCCCATCGCCGCGAGCTGGCGGATCGCCTCGCGGGCGATCGGCTTGCTGACGCCGAAGGAGGCGGCGATCCGCGCTTCCGACGGCAAGGCGTCGCCGGGCTTCAGCCTGCCGTCCTGGATCGCCTGGGTGATGCGCTGAATTACGGCATCGCCGAGCCGCATCGGCACGACATCGCCGCCGGCGAATGGGTCGTCGCCACCCAGCAAGGATGAAGCGGCATCGCTCATCGATCACCTCCGTTCGATGATCATTGACAGATGGCGCTTAGCTTGGCAACTGTTCAACCTATCAGATAAGTTAAGCACTCGGGAGGACGCCGCTTCATGTCGGCCAGCCGCATCTCGAAGATTACCGCACATCCGCTGCGGGCGACCTTGCCCAAGGTCCAGCGGACGTCGCAGGGCGACTATCCGGCGATCGAGATCGTCGTGGTCGAGGTCGAGACCGAGGATGGCGTCGTCGGCTTCGGCGAAGGCCTCTGCCGCCGCGGCGCGGCCGGCTATGCCCGCTTCATCGAGGAGGCGCTGGTGCCCCGGCTGATCGGGCGCGATGCAGCTGACCGGCGGGCTTTGTGGAAAGCGATGCGCGCCGCGCTGTCGGGGCGCCCGGGCGGCCAGATCGTCGAGGCGATCGCGGCGGTCGACATCGCGCTCTGGGACATCGCCGGAAAACAGGCGGGCCAGCCGATCCACAAGCTGCTCGGCGGCATGAGCCGCACCGAGCTCGCGGCCTATGCCTCCTCGATCAACTGGCTCGACGATGCGACGGTCGAGGCGGAGGTCGCCGCCGTGCTGAAGGCCGGCTTCCGCGAGATCAAGGTCAAGCTCGGCCATCCGCTCCGGGATGCGATCGCCCGTGCGAAACTCGTCCGCAAGCTCGCCGGCGACGACATCGCCCTCTATGTCGATGCCAACTGGGCCTATGACGTCGACGATGCGCTGATCGTCGGGCGGGCGCTGGCCGATCTCGGCTATGGCTTCTTCGAGGAGCCGATTGCGCCGCAGGATCGCGAGGGCTACCGCCGCCTCGCCCAGCATCTGCCGATCAGGCTCGCGGCCGGCGAGAGCGATTTCGTCGCGTCGGACGCGCTGATCTCGCTGCAGGACCGCTCGCTCGGGCTGATCCAGCCGGATGTGACGCGCTCAGGCGGCATCAGCGAGACCTGGCGCATCTGCGAGCTCGCCGCCGCCTTCAATACCGCTTACGCCCCGCATGTCGGCTGGTCGGGCGCGATCTGCGTCGCCGCCAGCCTGCAGCTCGCCGCGGCGGCCGAGACCTTCCGCACCTTCGAGTGCATGGTCTACCAGAACCCGCTGCGCGACGCCTTCACCCAGCCGATCGTCGGCGAGGGATCGCAATTGGTCGAGGGCAAGCTTTCCGTGCCGCAGGGGCCGGGGCTCGGCATCGAGATCGACCGCGACGCGCTCACGCGCTTCAGGATTTCATGAGGCGGCGATGAAGCTAAGCGCCTCCTTCTACTCCAACCTCCTCCGTCATCCCGGACAAGCCGCGCAGCGGCGCCGATCCGGGATCCATCGAAGGGCGTCGAACTCTACGATGGATCCCGGGTCTGCGCTTCGCTTGCCCGGGATGACGGCGCGGTTTGGACTACGGGTTTGGGTTGCGATTGAATCGCGAGTGCGCCCATGACCACCCGCACGCCACTCTCCGCCATCGCGCTGGTCTCGCCGGTCCAGTTGATGATCGGCGGCGTCATCTTCCTGCCGGCGATCTATGTCTTCTGGCTCAGCCTCAACCAGTCCTCCTTCGGCCAGGCCGCGAGCTTCGTCGGCTTTGCCAACTACGCCAAGGTGCTGGGCGACGCCTATTTCTGGAAGGCGCTCCTCAACACGGTGATCGTCGTCGCCGTGGTGGTGCATGTCGAACTCTTGCTCGGTCTCGGCATGGCGCTGTTCTTCGCCTCGGGCGTGCCGTTCCGGCCGCTGCTGCTGGCGATCGTGCTCGCGCCCTATGCCGTCAGCGAGGTCTCGGCGGTGGTGATGTGGCGCTTTCTGTTCGAGCCGGATGTCGGGATGATGAGCCGGCTCCTGATGTCGCTCGGCCTGCCGCCGATCGAATGGGCGGTGAACCCGAGCCACGGGCTCGGAATGGTCAGCCTGCTCTCGATCTGGCTGCACCTGCCCTTCAGCTTCATCATCCTCTATGCCGCCAGGCTCTCGATCCCGAGCGATCTCTACGAGGCAGCGGCGATCGACGGCGCCTCGCCCTGGACCTCGTTTCGCCGGATTACGCTGCCGCTGCTGATGCCAGCGCTGCTGATCGCGGCGCTGTTCCGCTACATCTTCGCCTTCCGCCTGTTCTCCGAGGTCTGGCTGATGACCGGCGGCGGCCCGGCGCGCTCGACCGAGGTGATGGCGGTCTATCTCTATCTCGAGGCCTTCCGCTACAACGCCTTCGGCCCGGCCGCCGCCACCGGCTGGCTGCTTGTGCTCGCCTCGCTCCTGCTCGCGCTGTTCTACCTGCGTGGGCTCTACAGGGAGATGTTCGGCAAGCATGCCTAAGCTCCTGCGCTCCCTGCTCAAGCTCATCGGTGTCGCGGCCATCGTCGCCTGGTCGCTGGTTCCGATCGGCCTGATCGCGCTGTCGTCCTTCAAGGCCGATCGCGACATTTTTTCGACTACGGGCGCGCTCTCTTTTTCACCGACGCTGGCGAACTACGAGGCGCTCTGGAGCCGCTGGGGCGATTTCTTCTTCGGGCTGTGGAACAGCTTCCTGGTCACGGTCGGCGCGACCGTGCTCGCCGTCGGCGTCTCCCTGCTCGCCGGCTTCGCCTATTCGCGCTTCGCCTCGAGGGGCCTGCAGGCTTCGGCCTTCTTCCTGATCTTCATCCGACTGGTCCCGCCGATCGTGATCACGCTGCCGCTCTTTCCGGTGGTGAACTGGCTCGGCCTCAACGACACGCACTTCGTGCTGATCGTGCTCTACGCCACCTTCTTCGTCTCGCTCGGGACGGTGGTGATGCGCACCTTCATCGACCAGATCCCGCGCGAGCTCGACGAGGCCGCGATGATGGACGGCGCCTCGCAGTTCCAGATCATCATGCGCGTGATCCTGCCGATGGCGGCGCAGGGCATGCTCGCGGTTTCGGTCTTCGTCATCGTCTACGCCTGGAACGAGTTCCTCTTCGCCTTCATTTTCACCACAACCAAAGCGAAGACCGCGCCATTGGTGATCTCCGAGATGATCGGCGCCGTCGAGGGCGTCGAATGGGGCGTGCTCTTCGCCGCCTCGACCGTGCAGCTCGTGCCGGTGCTCGCCTTCGTCATCCTCATGCAGAAACACCTCGTCGCGGGCCTGACCGCCGGTGCGGTGAAAGGGTAGGATCATGAACCCGTCAGAATTTCGGCTCGACGACCTGCGCCGCGCCATCCGCGAGGCCGACCCGCAGCTCAGCCGCTTCGACCCGCTGCCCCGCATCATCTGCCTCGACGATTTCGACCGCGGCATGTGCGGCTGGACCCAGCTCGTCGGCAATTACGAGGACAGTCTCGACGCCATGCTGCCGGGCTATGCCCAGCACAGCCACGCCATGCTCTCGACCCTGCCGAACTGGGATTTCGGCTCGCATGGCGGCGTCGACGGTTCCTATGCGCTGAAGATCGCGACGCGGCCGAAGAAGGGCGCGCAGAACGTCGCGATCAAGCGACTGACCTTCCGCAAGCCGGGGCCGATCAGGCTGGAGGCCTATTTCACCTTCAAGCCCGAAGCGAGCGATCTGCAGCTCTCGGAGACCGATATCCGCTCGTTCGGCTTCCTCTATGACCTCCAGATCGGCGATACCTCAGGGCCGGGCGACCGCGTGATGCCGCATTTGCGCTTCCTCAATGCGCAGGACGGCAAGCATCTGCAGAAATGGCAGTTCAAGCGCAAGACGACGCCGATCAAGCCGATCGGCAACGCGGGGAAGACCATCACCCATTATCATCTCGCGCCCGACGATTGGGAGGACTTAGCCGGTGGCGAGCAGCGGCTCTGCTACAACGAGATCCCGACCAAGGTGAACTGGCACTATCTGCGCTTCGATTTCGATCTCGGCGCGATGCAGGCGACGCGCTTCCAGGTCAACGACCGCGTCTTCGCCATGGATGGTTTCGACTGCATCCGCATCCCCGCGATGAAGAACCTGTGGTGCATGCTCAACCTCGCCTTCTTCGCCGAGACCGACACCGACAAGCGCGCCTTCGCCTATCTCGATTCCGTCTGCCTGTCGGGAGACTTCTGATGCTGCCCGAGAACCTCACTGCCGTCGTCGCCCGCAACGAGAGCTGGAGCGGGACGAGCGCGAGCGAGCCCTACGAGGCCGGTTGGGCCAAGGAGGCGATCGTCTTCGTTCGCGCGTTGAAGGAGCCGAAGGGATCGCTGCCGAAGGCGCGCATCGAAATCTCCGCCGATGGCATGCACTGGTGCGCCGAGGGCTCGGAGTTTCCGCTGCCGGCCGTCAAGGATGCCGTGACTTTCCAGCGCCTCGGCCATTTCGGCAATTTCGTCCGCGTCGCTGCGACGCTACCGGATGGCGCCGAGATCACCGTGCTGGTGACGCTGCATCTGAAGGCCTGAAGCCGTGAACCGCTTCAGGCCGCCTTCGCGGCCTGCTTCTTCTCCGCCATGTGCTGCTCCTCGGCGAGGCCGGCGCGCCAATAGCTGACGACGAGATGCTCGTCGATCCCTGGACGCAGGTGCTGGCGCGCCGTCGCACGGATCTCGCGGAAGGCCGTGTGCTCGGTTGCGGCCCAAAGATAGAGGCTGCCCTCGCCCGGCGGCCAGTCGAGCGTCGCCAAAGCGTCCACCAGCAAGGTCGTGGAGCCCGGCGCCACGCCGTCGCGATGGAGCCAGCGGACGTCGAAACCCTCCGGCAGCGGCAGGGGCTGACGCTCGTTCGCGTCGGCGATCTCGATCAGCGCGAGCCCGCGAGCCTGCGCCGGAAGATGCGCTAACATCCGGGCCAGAGCCGGCAAACCAGTCTCGTCCGCGAGGAAGAGATAGCGCTCGGCCTGCTTCAAGCCACGCCCGCCCGGCCCGGCCATGCCGATACGATCGCCGATCTGCACGCCAGCGGCGAAGGCCGAGCCCGGACCGGCATCGTCATGCAGGACGAAATCGATGGCGAGCGTGCCCGCTGCCACGTCGATCTCGCGGATCGTGTACTTGCGGATCGCAGGCCGCTGCTCCGGCGGCAGCGATTGCAGCAGGCCATCCGCGCCGATCATCGGCCAGGCCGGCTCGGCCAGGCCCGCCGGCGGGATGAACAGGCGCACATGCAGCGCCTCCAGCGAGTCGTAGTGGGCAAGATCGTCACCGCGGAAGCGGATGCGGCGCATATGCGGCGTCAACTGCTCGACGCCGGTCACGGTGAGCACCCGGAAATCGGGCGGCAGCATCGGCTCGGCGCCGTCACCACTCCAGTTGATCGCCGGCGCGGCGCCTTCCGGCGAGAACTCGACGACATGGCTCGCGATGGCGATTTTGCTGCCTTGCAGCTGGGCCAGATCGGGAGCTTCGATCACGACAGACAATGCGCCTGAATCAGCACGCAGTTCCGTCCGGCTGCCGCCGAACCTGATCATGGTCACACCATCGGCCTCGCCAATCTCGGCCTCATGCTCAAGAAGATGCTCGCAAAGCGGGCGCAGCACCGCAGCGGGATCAGGCAAGGCGATACGCGTTTCGGCGCGAAGCATAGTCATGGGAATTGTCCTGTAGTGGCCCTGAAGGTTCAGGGCTTCACTTGGCCGACGCTCTCGATCCAGAGCGGGCCGTCGAGCGGGATGGCCGAAAAACGGCTGGAAATCTCGTTCAACGTCGCCTGCGGGTCGACATCGGCGAGGCGGTCGGGATGAAACCATTTCGCCAGCCGCTCGATGGCGACGATATGGAGCGGGGTATCGTTGAAGAGATGCCAGAGACCATAGGCGCGGCCTTGTCGCACCGCGGCGAGCGCAGAGATGCCGGGCCGGCCCAGCAGCGCGGCGAAGCTCTGCAAGGCGGTCTCGCGCGACACGCCCAGCCCGAGGACGAGGCCGCCTCTCCCCGCCAAATGCGTGCCGCCGGTCGCGACATAGATCGCGGGATCGGCAGCAAGCAGTTGCTCGAGGCTGATCTGCCCGGTCGCGCCGGGCAGGATCGCGGCGGCGATGTTGCGGCCGCCGGCTGCGGTGATGAAGTCGTCGAACGTGCCCTTGCCCGGCGTCGGGCAGCAATCGAAGCCGCCGGCATGGGCATGCATGAAGACAGCCGGACGCTCCGCGCCGCGCACGCGCTCTTCGATCAGGCGCCGGCGCTCCTCGTAGAAGCGGATATAGGCCTCAGCCTGGCCCTCGCGGCCGATCAGCTTGCCGAGGATGCGCAGGCTCGGCAGCGTGTCGCGCATCGGCTGCAGGTAGAAATCGACGACGGCGACCTTGATGCCGGCCGCCTCGAAACGCTGGACGAGATCGCCAGGCCCGCGCCGGGTGCCCGCGAGCGACAGGCTGAGGATCACCAGATCGGGCGACAGCGACACCGCCTTCTCGAAGGAGAAACCGTCCTGCGTCGCGCCGTCGCCAACCGTCGGCACGCTCTCGATCGCCGGGAACCTGGCGAGATAGCGGGCATAGGCGTCGGGGTTCTGGCGACGGTGATCCGTGCCCCAGCCGGCGAGGATGCTGATCGGGTCGGGATGGATCAGGCCGAGCGCGTTGAGTTGGCGCCCCTGCGCCAGCACAATCCGCTTCGCCGGGCCGGGCAAGGTCACGCTACGCCCAAACAGGTCGGTCACGGTGACCGATTCAGCGCGGGCAGGAGCCGACAAGACTGGAAGTGGTGCGGCCACGGCAAGCAGCAACCGCGCCAGGAACCGCAGCGGCGAAGCGGTCATGGCGAGAGCTTTCCCTCTGTGCCGCCCAGGGCGAAGGCGACCGCGCGCGACAGCATCGCCGGGATTACTGAGATATGGTTCTCGCCAACAAAGACGACATGTTCGCAATCGACACGTCCGGAAGCCGCCAGCACCTCTGCCATTTCGGCAGCATTGCCGATCATGCGGGCCATGTGCAGCCGCGCCGCCCGCTGCGGATCACGCTGCTCGTCGCCATTCTGCTCGTCACCGCCAACGGTGATCAACAGGCGCGGAGCACTCGCAGCCACAGGTAAACGCAGGAACCGCTCGCGCGTCTTTAGGATGGCGCGCTCCTCCCACCAGATCGACGGGCTGCCGGCGACATGGCTGCGGAACAGGCCGGGCCGCGCGAACAGCGTGTGCAAGGCGAAGAGCCCGCCGAAAGAATGGCTGACCAGCGACATGCAGGCCCGGTCGATTGGCGCCAACCTCTCGACCTGCGTCAGCATCTCGCCAGCGATCAGGTCGAGGAAGCGATCGGCACCGCCATCCGTCGGCAAGAGGTCTTGCCGGCGCCGCTCGGCATCGAAGGGCGCCGCTCCCGGATAGCCGACGCCGAGGATAACAGCCGGGCTGACGCCAGAAACCTCGGGACGCCCGGCCTGCAGCCGCGCAGCAGATAGCGCGGTCGGGAACAGCGCATCGCCGTCGACGAGGACCAGGACCGGGAAGCCGCCGGCCGGGGCCGGCTCGGGCGGGATCGCGGCCAGCAGCCGGTACTCGGCTCCTCCCGGCGACATGAACGCGAGGCTGCGCGTGTGCGGCAGCTCGACCGGCCGGAGAGCCGGGGCCGGATGCCCCTCGAACACAACCCGCTCCGGCCGCAACATCCCGCCTGCCCTCACCAGCGATAGGACAGGGTGGCAAGCACGGTGCGGCGCATGCCGAAGGAGCACTGCACGGCGCCGCAGCAGCCGGCGATGTATTCCTTGTCGAACAGGTTCTGGGCGTTGACCTGCACCTTCCAGCCCGTCATCGCGGCATTCGCAGCGCCGAGATCATAGCTGATCGCGGCATCGACCGGCATATCGTTTCCGACCTCAAGACTTTGCTGTCAGATTATGAACCTTCTAAGCTCGGCAATTCATAGCCAATGCTTGCACTGGAGCTCGCCCATACGGTCGCTCTCGAACCAGCTACCCTGACTCGACGCAGATTGTCGGCTCGCGGTCGGACGCCGCATGGTAGTAGCCAAACCGCCGACGCATCTACTATTCCGCTCCGTCACATCACGGTCACCGAACCGCGTCTATCCCGCTGCGATGACGCTCCTGACCGCCCGCGACAAAGATCGCTCCGGCATCGCCGCGCTGATGCCCGGCGCGGAGCTGAATCCGCCGCCGCTGCTTGCGCTGAACAACTTCTCGGTCGCCTTCCAGGGAGCTGGCGGCCCCGTGCCGGTCGTGCGCGGCATCGACCTCAAGCTGGCGCCCGGCGAGGCACTCGGCATCGTCGGGGAATCAGGCTGCGGCAAGAGCGTGACCTGGCTGGCGGCCTTGCGCCTGCTCGGCGGCGGTGTCGTCACCTCCGGCGAGGTCCTGCTCAAGGGGCAGGATATCACCCGCCTGCCGGAGCGCGCGCTGGCGACCATTCGCGGCGGACGCATCGGGCTGATCTTCCAGGACCCGACCAGTTCGCTCAATCCGGTGCAGCGGATCGGCACGCAACTCACGGAAGTGCTGCGCCTGCATCGCGGCTTACGCGGCGACGCCGCCCATCGCGAGGCGCAGCGCCTGCTCGACCGCGTCGGCATCGCCGATGCGCCGCGGCGGCTGCGGCAGTATCCGCACGAATTCTCAGGCGGCATGAACCAGCGCGTCATGATCGCGCTGGCGCTCGCCGGCGAGCCCGAGGTGCTGATCGCGGACGAGCCGACCACGGCGCTCGACGCGACGATCCAGGCTCAGATCCTCGACCTGATCCGCGGTATCCGCCGCGAGAGCGGCATGGGGCTGGTGTTGATCTCGCACGATATCGGCGTCGTCGCCGATCTCTGCGACCACGTCGCGGTGATGTATGCCGGGCGCGTCGTCGAGACCGCCGCGACGCAAGACCTGCTCAGCCGGCCGCGCCATCCCTATACGCGCGGCCTGCTCGCCGCCCTGCCGACACTTGGCGGCCCGCGCCAACGGCTGACGCCGATCGCCGGCACCGTTCCCGCCCCCGACAGGATGCCGCCGGGCTGCGCCTTCGCGCCACGCTGCTCATTGGTGATCGAAGCGTGCCGGAGCGAGACGCCTCCTCTTGTGCTGGCGGCGCAGGACCAGCGCGCTGCCTGCCTGCGCCTCGCCGAGACCGCGATGGCGCCAACGGCGCATGAGCCTGCGCCCGCCGGAGCGTTCGCATGAGCCCGCTCCTTCGTGTCAGCGACCTTGCACGGCATTATCCGGTCGCGACTGCGGCGGGGCAGAAGCGGATGCTCCACGCGGTCGACGGTGTGAGCTTCACCCTCGCCGCTGGAAAGACGCTCGGGGTGGTCGGCGAATCCGGCTGCGGCAAGTCGACCACCGCGAGGCTGGTGCTCGGATTGCTGCCGGCGACCCGCGGTCGGATCGACTTCGCCGACGCGCCGATTACCGCTGTGCGCGACCGCCGCTGGCGGGCGCTACGCCGGAGGATGCAGCTGGTGCATCAGGACCCGCTCTCAGCACTCGACCGGCGGCTCCCGGTCGGCGAGCAGATCGTCGAGCCGCTCGTCATCCACGGTCTCGAAGCAGGTGCCGAGGCCCGGCGGCAGAAGGCGCTCGCGCTATTCGAAGCGGTCGGATTAAGGCCGGACCTGTTCCAGCGCTATCCGCACGAGTTGTCGGGCGGGCAGCGCCAGCGCGTCGTGCTCGCCCGCGCGCTGATCCTCGGTCCTGAGTTATTGGTCTGTGACGAGCCGATCTCGGCGCTCGACGTCTCGGTCGCCGCTCAGGTCACCAATCTGCTGCAGGACCTGCAGGCGCGCTTCGGCATGGCCTACCTCTTCATCAGCCACGACCTGAAAGTCGTCAGGCAGATCGCCGACGAAGTCGCTGTGATGTATCTCGGCAAGATCGTCGAGCAGGGTGCACCGGAGGCGCTATTCCATGCGCCGACGCATCCCTACACCGAGGCACTGGTCTCGGCCGTGCCGACGCTGCTGCGCGGCACGCGCGAGCGCATCATCCTGCGCGGCGACCCGCCCAATCCGGTCGACCGCCCAGCGGGCTGCGCCTTCCATCCGCGCTGCCCGCGTGCCGTTACCCGCTGCCGCGAGGAGGCGCCCATGCTGCGCCCCACGAGCGACGGGCGACTTGCCGCGTGCCATCTGGTACCCGTGGCTGCCGCCGCCAGAGCGGCCGCCGCCTGATCCATACAACCGCCGGAAATCGACATGGCCCAAGACGAGCGCTCCCCAGCCACACGCGTCATCGTCGCGGTCTTCGACGGGTTGCGGCCCGATCTGGTCACGCCGGAGCTGACGCCCAACATCCTGCGGCTGGCGGCGCGCGGCACCTGGTTCCGGCGGGCGCGCAGCGTCTTCCCCTCGGTGACCCGCGTCGCCACCAGCTCGATCGCGACCGGCGCACCACCCGCTGTGCACGGCATCGTCGGCAACGCCTTCTATCTCGCCGACGCCATCCCCGAGCGCATCTTCGACACCAGCGACGCCACGCTGATCCGCCGCGCCGAGGCGCATCATGACGGCCGGCTGGTCGCGGTCGACACTTTCGGCGACGTGCTGGCGCGGGCTGGCAAAAGGCTCGCCGTCGTCCATACCGGCTCGGCCGGATCGGCCCATTTCATCAATCCCCGCGCCCGCGCCAACGGGCACTGGACCTTCTCGATGCACGGCGCCGGGGCGACGCAGACGCCGGAAGCGGTCGAGGAGGTACTCGCCAGGATCGGACCGCTGCCGGAGCGCGAACTGCCGCGCCTCGGCGAGGTCGCCTATGGCGGCCGGGTGATGATCGAGCATGTGCTGCCGACCCTGAAGCCCGACGTCGCGCTGATCTGGTTCAACGAGCCCGACACCACCTTCCATTATCGCGGGCTCGGATCGCCCGAGGCGAAGGCGGGGCTCAAGGAGGCCGACCGCGCCTTCGGCGATATCCTCGACTGGGTCGAGGCCCAGCCCGACGCCGAGCGCATCGCGGTGATCGCCGCCTCCGACCACGGCCAGATCTCGACCGGCGCGATCGAGCCGCTGTTCGATGGGGCGCGCCAGGCCGGCTTCGACCTCAGCAACGGCAAGTCCGTCGATGGGACCACCTTCATCGCGACAGGCGGCATCAGCGGCGAGATCCGTCTGCGCGGAGACGACCGGACCGGGCTTGAGCGCATCGCCGCCTGGCTTATGGAGCAACCGGCAATCGGCCATGTCTTCTCGCGCGGCAGTGGTGAGGAGGGCGAAATCGCCGGTACCCTGTCGCTCGACCTGATCGGCGCTGGTCACGCCGTGCGCCAGCCCGATCTGATGTTCATCCTGAAATCATCGCTCGACGCGGACCAATACGGCTTGCCCGGCCTCGGCGCGATGACGCCGGGCGACGTGCCGCTCGGCGGCGGCATGCATGGCGGCATCAACCCGCACGAGCTCAATACGGTTCTCATCGTCTCCGGCGGCGCGGCCGACGGCGGAAGTGTCTCGCAGGAGCCGGCGGGGATCATCGATATCGGCCCGACGGTGCTCGGCTTCGCCGGCCTCGCCAAGGCACCGAGCATGGTCGGGCGCGATCTCTCCCGTCCGGCGCAGGAGGAGGCCCGCACGCAGCGCTTCGCGGCCGGCCGGGGCACCTTCACCCAGCATGTCGAGATCGCCGAGCAGGACGGCCGCCGCTTTATCCTCGGCGGCCACTGATCAAGGGCGAGTGAACGCAAAAAGGGGCGGCCAAATGACTATACCAACACTGAATTAGTTCGCGCGCCGTTGTTAAACAGCCAATTGCGACAGTGGGTTACGCAAAATTAACATACGATGCATGACTACATCGTACTACATCGTTCGAGAGGGTGGCCGCGGCTTTGCTCGCAGCCATCCTTTTTCTTATGATCTTTCTGCGCCCGTAATCTTGCGGATGGCCGTGGCAGATCCTGGGTCGAAAATCGTTCGCCCCTTATCATTCACGATTTCGCCCAGCGCGATTTCCTGCCATCCGCGATCCGATAAAAACACGGGGGAAATGGACCTGCGTAGTGCCTGTTTCTCCGACGCTGCCAGCTGAGATTCCATAGGCAGAAGAACCACAGGGACGGCTTCCGGAGACATGGCAATCTTGCCTCCTAAAGGACGCCGATTGAACCGCCCCGGGTCTGTCGGAGGCTCCAAGTCCTGAGAAGGTGGAGCGATGACGAGCAAGACGACCAACAAGTTTTCGCCTGAGTTGCGCGCCCGCGCGGTGCGGATGGTGCTGGACCATGAGGGCGAGCCTCCGTCGCGATGGGCGACGATCATGTCGATCGCGGGTAAGATCGGCTGCACCGCGCAGAAGCTGCTAGGGAAGATGTTTGCCCATTGGAAAGTCCGGTCCCTCGACATGATGGACCGTGGGTTCTGCCGAAAAATACTCTTGCAAGCCCAGCATGAACTTCCCGTGGTTTTCGCTCGCTTCGAAGCCCGGCGTATGATCCTCGAGCGATTGCCATTTCACGATCAGGTTGAAGCGGTGTGGGGATTCAACCCCTTGCGCGAGGACATGACCGCAATAACCGTTCGCGCTAATCAGCAATGGGGCGACCTTCGCGAATACGGTTCTGAATTTATCGATGTGTTCATCAAGGACCGGGAGTAGAGCGATCTCGTAGATCATGGTGCGCTCCAGCTGCGGCTTGCGTTCAAAAGACGCACACTCGCGGGATGAGCCGAAGGCTCAACCGCAATCACGATCTTTCCTTGAATCCCGTTGTTGGGGCTCTCCAGGCGGGCATGGGCGAGCGGAATGTCGGAAAGCGAGTAAGCGGCACCAAGATGGGGCCGCAACTGACCGCGCTCTACCAACGCGCTCAGCTCATCGAGCTTGCCGCGGTTCTGTCGCGTAAACACGAAGTGATAGCTCGCGTTCTTGCCCCAGGCCTGGATGAGATCTTGCGGCTGGGCCGTGTCAACGATCGTAACTACGCGGCCGAGCTGGGCGAGCGCATCAGAGCTGCGTGACAGTGTCGCGCCGCCGATGGTGTCGAACACCACATCGACTCCGCGACCGGCCGTTTCCCGCATGATGGCGTCGACATAGTCTTCCCTCTCGTAATCGATGACCACATCCGCGCCCAAGCCTCGGGCGAACTCAAAGCCCGTTTCCCGCACGGTCGTGAACACCTTGGCTCCCACTGCCTTTGCGAGCTGGATCGCAACATGACCGACGCCGCCGGCGCCGCCGTGTACAAGGATGCTTTCTCCCACTCTCAGCGCCGCACGCACGACCAGTGCTTCCCATGCCGTGCCACCCACCAGGGTCATGCTTGCCGCCTCAAGATGACTCAGCGAAGGGGGCTTCTTCCCGACGATGTTCTCGGCAGCAACGTGGTACTCGGCGTAGCTTCCTTGGCCGTCAAATATCTGAGGGGTGTACCAGACTTCGTCCCCGACCGAGAAATTTGTCACACCCGGCCCGACTTCTTCGACAACACCCGATACGTCATGGCCGGTAATCGCCGGCAATTGCACTAAATCGGCATAGTCGCCGCGCCGGACCTGGTAATCCAATGGGTTGATCGACGTGGCATGTACGCGCACCAGGACTTGTCCCGCATGCGGAACAGGTTTTGGCACGTCGCAAAGTTCGAACGACGATGGGCCGCCAAATGACTTGAGAACTACGGCTTTCATTGCATTTCCTCGTTTCGACAAAAAGGGATATAGAGAATTCCCGATACATATAGCTAAAAGATCAGAGGTCTTTCCCTATGATCTCGGCGAACGCGCTGATGGTTGCTTCGTTGCGCTTGTAGTAGGTCCACTGACCAATGCGCTTGGCCTCTACCAAGCCCGCCCGTTGAAGCGTTGCAAGATAGTCAGACACCGTTGACTGCGACAGTCCGACGCCTTCTTGGATGCTGCTAACGCAGACTCCCACCGTATGAACGTCACCTTCATCCTGCGGAGGGAAATTCTTCTCGGGATCCTTCAAGCCCTTCACGATTTCAAGGCGTGTACGGTTTGAGAGGGCTTTGAATATTTCGAGCAATTCCATACGTCGGATGATATCGATATTTACCGATATGTCAATGCGGTGGCGCGCAAATGTTTATAGGAAAAGAGTGCGCTCCAAGGCTTGCCCAATTTGCGGACATTGGCGATGGAGGATTTAAGCGTCCTGTCCCCCGTGACGGATTTCGAAGAGGTGGCGCATGCGATCCAGCAATCGCTGGACGGAGCCATGCTCACTTCCACGAGCGGCGGATGGCAATAGTTGCTGCTGGTTCTCCATCCGGCGCGCGAGCAGCAATGCGAGATCCTCGGCGATCATCGGCCGGTCCCGCATCAGCGGCGCCAGGCTGTCCTGAGCGATCTCATAGGCGACGACCAGCGTCAGCGCCTTGACGGTTCCCAGCTCCGGCGCGCCGGTCAGCAGGCCGCCTTCACCGAAGCAATCTCCCGGGGCCAGGCGTCCCAACTCCATCTCGTGCCCACCCACCGCATGGGTACCAAGGCCACACCACTTCGGATGACCATGAGCGCTTGCAAAGTGGCACCCTCGGCGACGATCGTTTCGTCCTTCCGGAACGTGCGCCGAACCATCGCACCCGCCAGAACCTCTTTCTCATCCTCGGTCAGCGTCGCAAACAAAGGGATGGCATCGAGCAATCGAAGCGGCGTGCTCCGATGCCGCGATGCGGCTGAATCTGCGTCGAAGCGGGGCGAGTTACTCGCCGTGGCGCCAGCTTCGGCGACCGGTGAAAGCCGGAGGTCGGCCGCCTGTGCATGGCGGTGGATCAGATCGAAGACCTCGTTCTTCGCCAGCGCCGATTTCGAGATATCGGGCACGCGAAACCACAGCTCGATCTCGAGCGATGTGCCGGTCAGCGACTTGACCTGCACGCCCGGAGCCGGCTCCTTTAAGATAGCATTGCAGCTTAGCAGGACGTCGCGCATCGCTTCCACGATCATGCGCGGCGACCGCGTGGGCACAAGCGATACTGTCAGCCTGATGCCGTGGCTGCGCTCCGGACTACTCATGTTGGTCAAAGTAGCCTTGGCGAGGCTGCTGTTGGGGAGCACGACGAGATCGTTGGAGCCGTTGATGAGATGCGTGGCGCGCCAGTTGGTTTCGAGCACACGGCCCTCTATTCCGCCGTTCAGAACAATCCAGTCACCGATCGCGTAAGGACGCCCGATGTTGAGCGCGATGCCGGAGAAGACGTCGCTCAGCGTGCTCTGCAACGCTAGGCCGATAATGATCGCGACGACGCCCGATGTCGCGACAAGTGTGCCGACCGGCATGGCGAACACATAGGCGATCATCGAGAGCAGCGCGCCGGTGTAGATTGTCGCGACCACCAGGTCTTGGATCAGCCGTCCCTCTCGGGGCTGGCGCTCGAAGATCAGGAACACCCGGACGAAGGCAATCAGCGCCCAAGCACCATTGATCCACCAGATGACCTTGGCGATGCCGATGAAGATCTGCTGCATCGCCTCCGTTTCGTCGGCAGTCGGCTCATAGGGAACGATGCCATGGTGCAGGAGCAGACCGGTCAGGGCGATGAAGAATACGACCTGTCCGAAGAGGCGACCCGCCGGGTAGCGGCGCAGTGCGAGACGCGTGACCAGCGTGCCGGCCAATGCCAGCATCGCGGTCTGGATCATCGGATCAGCTAGGAAAGCCAACGCCGCGTCGCCGTATGTCATTTCTCAACGTATCCCGATCAAGGGCCCCGAGTGGACGTTTATGAAGAAGGCACGCCGGATGGCGTCCTTTGACAGCCGCAAAGGTCGTGAGGATCAGCTGGCCGGCAAGGCACCATGATTGAAGTCGCCCGCCACGCGGTCACGTGGTCCTGGACCGCGCCGTCGATACAGCTGCCTTCACCCCATTCAATCCGGCAGGGGAATGTGCTCATCCCGGTCGTCACCCGGGAGATCAAAGCGCCCCTGGCCCCAGTTCTGGGCGCGCCATTCGGCCTTGGCTGCCTCGATGCGCTCCTTGGAGGAAGCCACGAAGTTCCACCAGATGTAGCGCGGTCCGCCGAGAGTGGCGCCGCCGAGGATCATCAGCCGCGCGCCTCCGCTGCCTGCGGCGACCGTGATCCTGTCGCCGGGGCTCCGCCGGACCGGCCTGGTCGAAAAAGATGAACGGCCCGACCATCTGCCTCTTCGGCGCCGGCAAGGCGCGCCGCACCTCGAAGCCGCCGAGGTCCCGGGCGCGCGGAACGATCAGGGTCTCGATCGCGTCCATGCCGACATCGTCGGGGCAGCCGGGTTCGATTGCTGGTTCCAGCTCATGAGCATCATCCTCTGCCTGCCGACAAGGCTCGGCTTCGGTCCGAAGACGAATGACCGGGTTCGATCCGTCTGCGCCCTGCGAGCGCGTTGGCGCCTTCGGTCCCTCACGGTTCGATGACTCGCGCCGCTCTCCGTGGCTAGCCCTGCTCGACGTCAAGCTCTGTCGCAAAAAGCGGAACGATGGCGGTATGTCGAGCTGAGAACTCGGCCCCGCGGCCGAGGAGGCCACCGAGAGAGAACGAGACCCTATTTGGCAAATTTCAACACCTCCGGCGCTGCTCGATCCGACTTTTTCAGCGAAGAACAGGCGACGTGCAATGCCAGCGACGTTGCCCCTCTGGCATGATCCAGGTGCGAGTGGCGGGAACAGCGCGAAGTTCAGCATGAGAACCCGCGAGATTGAAGCTCGCGACCTTCTGCCCGAGATGACGACCGCTAACATCGGCTCCTACTGCGGCGATCAGGCCGGCTGCCGCATATCCGACGACATAGCTTGGATGCGGCGGAGGAGAGGATGCGCGGTTGATGAGGTCGCCGCCTTCGATGGCGACGGCCTTAATACGGATCAGGACGCCGTCGGCGGGGCACTCCGGATCGAGGACGCCCTCGTAACGGAAGACCTCCGGGCCGCCGCATTGGTCGTAGACCGCTGCCTTCATTGCTCAACCTCGTATCTGGCCTGGTACCGTGATTGCCAAGGCGAGCGGTTGGGGAGCCTGTCGCACGCCGGCCTTGCTGCTTTGATCTGGATTGTCGCAAGTCCGGTCAGCTGTGTGGGCCGTTTTGATCCGATGTTCCGCTCAGCGGTCCGGGACGGGTTGGACGTGGAGTCGGTCGCTGCCCGACATGGAGTCACCCTGAACCTGCTCGGCCAGCCGCTCGGTATCGCGCCGACGGATGTCCTCGACGGCTTCCTCGATGTCGACATCGGCAAAGCCCAGCACCCGCAAGCCCTCCGCCCCCATCAGATAGGCGGACTCGGCCGTCTCGCGGATCTGGTAGTCGACACCGGCGCGGATGAGATCCACGGCATGGCCACGGTCGTAGCTGCGAACGAGCAGTTTGGCCTGAGGAAATTCGTGCTGCGCCAGTTCCACGATTTGCAGCGCGGCCTTGGGATCGTCGATGCAGATTATGATCGCATCTGCCAACCCGGCGCCGGACTGGCGCAAGACGTCGAGCCGGGCGCCGTCGCCGAAGTACACCTTGAACCCGTATCGGGCCGCGTCGCGGATCCGGTCGGGCTCCCTGTCGATGACGGCCAGGTCGACGCCTCTGGAGAGAAGCGCCTGCGAAGAGATCTGGCCGAAGCGTCCGAAGCCGATGAGGAGGATCCGCCCCTTGAGGTCGCGGGCGGCGTCGACGCCATCCATCGACGCTTCGCTGCGCAACAGCCTGTCGGCCGCGATCATCAGCAGCGGCGTCAGGGCCATGGACAGGATCACGACGGTGGAAAACAGCGCGTTTTCCCGCGCATCGATCACGCCGGCCGACGTCGCCGCGGCGTAGAGGACGAAGGCGAACTCGCCACCCTGCAGGAACATCGAGGTTCGGTGCAAAGCCTGGCGGCTGGAGCCGCCGAACAGCAGGGCAACGGAATATACCACGACGCCCTTCGCGATGGTAAAGGCGGCCAGCATGGCCAGCAAGAGGCGCCATTCGGCCGCGACGACTGCAAGGTTCAGCGACATGCCGACGGCCAGGAAAAACAGCCCCATGAGCAGGCCGCGAAATGGCTCGATGTCGCTTTCGATCTGGTGGCGATAGCTCGAACTCGAGAGCATAACGCCGGCGAGGAAGGCACCCATCGCCATCGACAGCCCGGCGACCTCCATGAGCAGCGCCGCGCCGAGCACAACCAGCAGCGCGCCTGCGGTCAGAACCTCGCGCGTCCGCGCTTGGGCCAGCAGAGCGAAGAGCGGGTTCAGGGCCCAGCGCGACACCGCCAGCAGCACGGCTAAGGCGGCGATCGCGATCAAGACACCGTTCCATCCCGCCTGTCCTTGTGCGAGAGGCGACAGGAAGGCGACCGCGGCCAGGAGCGGCACGATCATCAGGTCTTCGAACAGGAGGATCGCGACGGACTTCTGCCCCTCCGCGCTCGACATCTCGCCGCGGTCCTGCAGCACCGACATGATGACGGCGGTCGAAGACAGGACGAAGCCCGCCCCGGCGATGAAGGCGACCTGACCGGGGAGATTGAACAGGGCAGCGCCCGCCAGCATGAGGGCCGCGATTGCAGAAAACACCTGGGCGAGGCCCAGTCCGAAGATCTGGCCGCGCATGGCCCAGAGCTTGGGCGGGCGCAGTTCCAGTCCGATCACGAACAGGAACATCACCACTCCAAGCTCTGAGAAATGCAGGATGGCCTGGGCATCGGCGAACAGGCCGAGCACCGAAGGCCCCACCAGCACGCCGGCGGCGAAGTAGCCGAGGACCGAGCCGAGGCCGAGCCGCCGGAACAGCGGCACGGCAACCACAGCCGCGCCCATCAGAACGACAGCGGGCGCGATCATCTGCCCCAAGCCTGCTTCAGCCATCAGATCGTCTTTCCGGTTCTGTCTGTCGCCACCAGTGCATTCCGGATGATCGGCGCGACCTCGCTGCCCAACAGCTCGATCGAACGCTTCATCGCCGCCGTTTCGAGCGAGGCGGTGCTCATCTGGAAGGTGATGCGCGCGACGCCGCCGAGCGTCTCGTTGGCCTGGAGCATCTTGGCTGCGACCGTCGCCGGATCGCCGATCAGGAACGCGCCTTCCGGACCCGCCATGGCGTCGAACTGCTGGCGCGACGGCGGCGGCCAGCCGCGCTCGCGGCCAATCCTGCCCGTCAGAT
The DNA here is from genome assembly GCF_004123845.1 of Allobosea sp. Tri-44. GTDB lineage: Bacteria > Pseudomonadota > Alphaproteobacteria > Rhizobiales > Beijerinckiaceae > Allobosea. Next base: position 410,392 of record NZ_NBDP01000007.1, read on the forward strand.
GCGCCCAGCCGGGGAAGAAGGCGTCCCTGGCCGCCATGTCGGTCTCGCCGACGAAGCCCATCGCATGGATGCCGACCTTGAGCTTCTCGGGATCATGCCCGGCGCTCTTGCCGGCTTCGCGATAGAGGTCAACGAGCGGGCGAAAGCGCTCGAATGTGCCACCGATTATCGCCACCATCAGCGGCAGGCCGAGCGTGCCGGCGCGGGCGAAGGATTGCGGCGTGCCGCCCACGCCGACCCAGACCGGCAGGCGGGGCTGGTGTGGGCGCGGGTAAATGCCCTGACCCTCGAGCGCCGGACGGAAGCGCCCTTTCCAGATCGGATAGGTCGTCTCGTTGAGCTTCAGGAGCAGATCGAGCTTCTCGGCGAAGAGGTCGTCATAGTCGCGCGGGTCCAGGCCAAACAGCGGGTAGGCCTCGCCGAACGAGCCGCGTCCGACGATGATCTCGGCCCGCCCCCTGGCGATCAGGTCGAGCGTCGCAAACTCCTGGAAGATCCGGACCGGGTCGGCGGCGCTCAGCACCGTCACCGCGCTCGTCAGTCGGATCCGGCTGGTGCGGGCCGCCGCCGCAGCCAAAATGATCACCGGTGCGGAGTCGAGGAACTCGGCGCGATGGTGCTCGCCGATGCCGAAGACGTCGAGCCCGGCGCGGTCCGCGACCTCGACCTCGTCGAGGAGATCGGCCATGCGATCGGTTGGCGAAGGAGGTTTGCCCGTCGCCGGATCGGGCAGGATGGCTGCAAAGCTGTCGATACCGATTTCCATGGATGGTCCTTGCAAACTCATGGGGCGACGCAGGCGCAGCGCGCAGAACTGGGGAAAAGGCGGTTCATGGCGCGCGAGTTTTCGATCCGGGTGACGTGCCTTAGCTGCCCGCCATTCCCGACTTGCTCGAACACTCGCTTTTTGACGAACGATGTTCTCATCGTCAGAATCGGTAGTTGGCGGTGAGGCCGAGCAGCTTGATGACTTGCGAGGGTCCGGTTTCCCGAATGAACCTACCAGGGTCGAAGACACCGACCGACGCTGCGAGATTCAGCTCCGGCGTTGCCTGCCACGCCGCGGCGATCTCGGCCTGCGTCCCGATGAAGCGCGCGTTGCTGTTTTTGCCACTGCGGACGAGGGCCCCCGAGATCGCGTAGATGCCGTCGCCGGTGCTCTGCCGCCAATAGGCCGTACCCGACAGCGACAGCTCGACGTCCTTGTGCGGACGGATCGTGACGGATGGTCGAAGCTGGATCAGGTTGCGCGGTCCGATCGGCGATTGGGACGCAAAATACTTGCCCCTGGGAAACAGCGGATTGAACGTACCGAGCCTTGGATCGTCCGGGTCGTCGTCGCCGGAGATCATGTCTGCCGTCAGCCTGAGGTCGGGCTGCAGCGGAGCCTGCGAAAAGCGATGGCCAACTTCGCCGCCGATCCCCCAGCCCACCCTGCGGTGGCGGGCGAATGTTCCTTGCTGAACAGCGGCCTCGAGGTTCCAGTATGAGGAGCCGGTGTCTCCGAAAATCCGGGTGCCGAAAGTGTGGACCAGCTCTTTGCCGGCGCCCTGGTCGTAGACCGCATTCCGGTCCCGCAGCCCGAGATAATAGCCGTCGAAGCCGTTCGCACGACTATCTCCCAGCCAGCGCGTCGCATAGACGCCCCAGAGGGACTTCTGGGACGACGTCCGGTCATCGAAATCGTCCAGCCTGTTGTCGACCGGGCGAAAATAAAGAGCCGTCACCTGCCAGGACTTGGCCGTAAGGGACATGTCGAGGCCGTCGAACGCCTGAGGGACATTGGGACCGTAGCGCGTGTCGACGAAGCGCCCCGCGCCTAGTGAGACGAGCTTGCGGCCTGCCGACAGCCGCAGCGAGGTCTCCTCAGCGACATCCGCTTCCACCTCGACGAATGCCTGCAGCATATCGGCACCAGTCGTATCGACAGGCCTCTTGGCGCGGCGAACGCCTGAAATCCCGGAGAGCATGGGTTGTGCGAACAGGCGCAGCCTGCCCGCATGAAAATCGATGTAAGGCATGAAGCGATGCCAGACATAGCCATCGTCCGGCGCCGCGCCCCAGCGGACATTGGCATAGCCTTCGTAGCGTGATCGGACCTCGAGGCCTGTCGTGAGATAGGTCGATCCATCCGCGCTCAAGGGGGTGTACTTGAACGGCTCCGTCCACCGCCCCGTCCGCTGCGTCGGGTCTGCGAGATAGGACCAGCTTTCGGGGTAACGCTCGATCGTCAAGGTCGGCGCGCGGCCGATATCCGTGCCTGTCTGTGCGTCTGCAACAACAGGCAGCGTTGCTGCCGCGAAAGCGATGGTCCACTTTCGCGGCGACAATTGTTTCAGGCTTCGGCGGAAGCGGCGGCTGGATCGCCGGGGCTTCACGGGGCCCGGCACACAGGGAGGTGCGAGCCGCGACACCGGACACATCATCTCGCAGGGCATTTCGCCGCGGCTTGCCACCCGAACAGGTCAGCCGGCGGCGCTCGGGACCGGCGTGTTGAGCAGCTGCTGCTCCCATAGATAGGCGATGCCACTGCCCGCAGCATGTTCCTTGAGCACGTCCGTCACCTTGCCAGCGGTTTCGATGCGGGCCCAGTCGCGCTGCCATTCGGCCATGACGGCGAGCCATGTCATCATATTCGCGCCGGCCGCGATCATGCGCTGGATGGCGACCTCGTGGGATTCAACAGAAATGCCGCCGCAGGCATCCGTGACCACGGTCACGTCCCAGCCCTCGCCGAGAGCCTGGATCGCCGGCATCGCGACGCAGACTTCGGTCCAGAGGCCCGCGATGATCAGCTGCTTACGGCCCGTCGCCTTGACCGCGTCCACCACCTTCGGATCTTCCCAGGTGTTGACGAACGTCCGGTCGATCACGTCCTGACCCGGGAAGACATCGGTGATCTGCGGGAAGATGAGACCGCCTCGCTCAGCGATCACGCTCGTGAGAATGGTCGGGACGCTGAATGCCTTGGCGGCCTTCGCCAGAGCCGTCGCATTGTTGACCGCCATATGCGGGTCGTGGCTGTTCAGGTTCGTGAGCTGGAAAGGCTGGTGGTCGATTAGGACGAGGACAGAATCTTCCGGGCGAAGAAGCGACTTCAGGCCGTTACGAAAGGTCATGACTATCCTTTTTGATGTCGTCGATGAGCGGCGTGTCTGCCTGGCAGTTTCGCCAGGGGCGGCGCCGATCGTGTAATGCCGTTCCCAAGTGCGCTACGATAGTGCCGAGGTTCGGCAAGCTGTGTCGCAAGATGAGGAACGCCAAATTGGAGATCGAAGATCTGCAGACATTCGTGGCGGTTGCTGATGCCGGAGGCGTCTCGCCCGCCGCGCGCCGGCTCGGCCTGTCCAAGTCCATCGTGAGCCGACGGCTGCTGCGGCTAGAATCGGGGCTCGGAGTCCAGCTGCTTGCGCGCACGACCCGCGGCGCGGCGCTCACGGAAGCCGGCGCGACATTCCGCGATCACGCGGCCAGGGTCTCCGCCGAGATCGAGCTGGCGAGGGAAGCGATCCTGCAGAACGGCGACCTTCGCGGCCGCCTGCGGATCGCCATGCCGCTGACCTTCGGGCCGACGCACTTTGCTCCGATGCTCGCCGAACTGGCGCGACGCCATCCGCAGCTCCACATCCATACCGTCTACAGCGACCGCTTCGTCGATCTCATCGCCGAGGGCTTCGACTGCGCGATCCGTGTCGGCTACCTGCAGGACTCAAGTCTGGTCGCAAGGCGTGTCGGCCCGATCTACGGCAAGCTCGTCGCGAGCCCGGACTATATCAAGACTCACGGCTCCCCTGAGAAACCCGAGGAGATCGCCGCCCATCCGGCTTTGATGCAGGGCATGGAGACCTGGCAATTCATGGACGGTGACAAGATCGTCACCATCCAGCCGCAGGGGCGCTTCAAGGCAGACAGTGCCACGGCTCTCGTTGCTGCCGCAGCAGCGGGGCTCGGTATCGCCTGGCTGCCCGACTGCATGATCCATGAGCATGTAGCGGCTGGCGCGCTCGTTCCAATCATGATGCGCTATCCGCCGCCACCGGCCGGCGCCTATGTTGTCCGTCCCCCGGGCCAGCACCCCGAACGCAAGATCCGGGTGCTGACCGAATTGTTGATCGAAATGCTCGAACACGATCCGCGTTTCGCGGAGATTGGTCAGTCCAATCCGAATGGCGAGGGCGTTGTGCCGGTGAGTTCCGCTTGCGGCGACACAGCTTAGCGCCCCCCGCGGCTAGTCGCGAGAGTGGCGGCTCGCTAGGTCGACCGTCCGTAGAGGTGCTGCCAGGAGATCGCGACGCATGAGTTGGAACCCAGCAATCGAACCCGGCTGCCCCGACGATGTCGGCATGGACGCTATCGAGACCCTGATCGTTCCGCGCGCCCGGGACCTCGGCGGCTTCGAGGTGCGGCGGGCCTTGCCGGCGCCGAAGCGGCAGATGGTCGGGCCGTTCATCTTCTTCGACCAGGCCGGGCCGGCCGAGCTGCTGACCGGCCAGGGCATCGACGTCCGGCCGCACCCGCATATCGGTCTCGGCACCGTAACCTATCTCTTCCGCGGCGATTTCCATCACCGCGACAGCACCGGGGCCGATCAGATCATCCGCCCCGGCGCCCTGAACTGGATGGTCGCCGGACGTGGTGTTACCCATTCCGAGCGTACCTCCGCAGCCAGCCGAAGCGGGCCGAACAGTCTGTTCGGCATCCAGACCTGGGTGGCCTTGCCCGAAAGCCATGAGGACATGGCGCCTACCTTCGAGCATCACGGCAAGGAGGCCTTGCCGGTCATCGAGGACCGCGGCGTCTCGGTCAGGCTCATCCTCGGGAACGCCTATGGCGAGCGCGCCCCGGCGACGATGTTCTCGGAGACGTTCTACGCCGATGTCGGGCTCGAAGCGGGAAGCCGGCTGCCCATGCCGGACGATCACGAGGACAGGGGCATCTACATCGTCGAGGGCTCGATCTCGATAGCCGGCCAGGAATACGAGGCCCCCCAGATGATGGTCTTCCGCCCCCGGCGACAGGGTCACGGTCGCAGCCGGCGCCAGGGGGGCGCGGCTGATGATCCTCGGCGGCGCCACTCTCGGCGGACCGCGCTACATCTGGTGGAACTTCGTGGCTTCCTCCAAGGAGCGCATCGAGGCAGCCAAGGCCGAATGGCGTGCGCAGAACTGGGGCAAGGGACGCTTCGATCTCCCGGTCGACGACCGGGACGAGCACATTCCTCTCCCGGACTGAACAGCGCTCGCGTCCTGAATGCGACCTTGACGGTCCATCCCGGCGGATCGCGCGGGCTCGCCGAGACCCAGATCGGACGTTTCAACGCCGATATCCTGAGCTTCATCCGTGCCTGAGCGCCTGCATTCCCTGAAAGGAAAAACCATGTCCAAGATCGCTGCAACGGTTGCTCTCGCGACCGCTCTTCTGTCCGGCGCCGCGGTGGCCCAGTCGGCCAAGCCCACCATCGTCCTCGTCCATGGCGCCTTCGCTGACTCCTCGAGCTGGAACGGGGTCATCGCCAGTCTCCAGAAGAACGGATACACGACAGTCGCCGTCGCCAATCCGCTGCGGAGCGTGTCGGGTGATGCGCGCCTGGTGTCCGACGTCGTCGCGAGCATTGCAGGTCCGGTGGTCCTCGTCGGGCATTCCTATGGCGGCCAAGTCATCACGAATGCGGCGAAGGGCCACGGCAACGTCAAGTCGCTGGTCTATGTGGCCGCGTTCGCTCCCGAGGCCGGCGAAGCCGCTGCCGATCTCGCCGGCAAGTTCCCTGGCGGCACCCTGGGCGCGGCGCTGGCGCCGCCGGTCAAGCTCGCTGGCGGTGGCGTCGACCTCTACATTGATCAGGCCAAATTCCGTGACCAGTTCGCTCATGATGTTTCGCCAGAGGCGACGGCACTGATGGCTGCCGGCCAGCGTCCGATAACCGAGGCTGCGCTGACGGAGAAGTCCGGCGAACCCGCATGGAAGTCGCTGCCGTCCTACTTCGTCTATGGCGACGGGGACAAGAACATCCCGGCCCGTGCGCTTGCGTTCATGGCCGAGCGTGCCCACTCAAAGCGCACGGTCGTGGTCGAGAATGCTTCTCATGTCGTGATGGTCTCGCAACCTCAGATCGTTGCGGGGCTGATTGAAGAAGCGGCGCGATAGCCTCGGGGCAGGGCACGGCGCGCGGACACCGTGCCCTTCTATATGCTCGCAGATGCGGCCCGTTTGACCACTTCCGGCTACGCTAAGGTCAAGCCGAATGTCCGGTTTCGGGCAGCGCGCCAATATCCGCTCCTGGCGCTCCACTCCCCTGCTTAAGCCGAGCTTGCGACGCCGTCCTCGAAAGCCTCCCGGCACATATCCACGAAGCCGCGTACCTTCGGATCCATGTAGCGCGTCGAGGCGAAGACAGCGTGGAGGCACCCAACAGCACCTGTGAGCGCGGCGGATCGGCGTCGGCGCGGCTGCGCGACCCTGCCAGTTGCGCCGCGCCGCCACCTACCGTGAGCATTTGTGCCCGCGAAAATGACCCAGCTACGTAACCATCTGATGCACGAATATCGGTAAGCTTTACGCCCCGCAGCGCTCAGCGCGCCGCTGCTGCGTGCTCTTTACCAAACTATGTACGTCAGGGCTGGTGGCATAACACCTGTCGCCCCTTTTTCTTGCCGTTTTCGCGCCGCTCAGCTGCGGGCGAAGGACAGGTTGTCCGGGCGCAGATCCATGAAATAGAAGGTCGTCGGCCGCCAGGCGATCGCCTTCTTGATCGCATAGGCCTCGCTCGGCTGGTAGAGGATCGTCGCCGGCGCCTCATCCTCCCAGATGTCGAGCATCTGCGTGAACAGCGCCTTGCGCCTGGCCGGGTCGACCTCCGCCTCCAGCGCCGTGCCGGCCTTGTTGAAGCCTTCAGCCGAGGTCCAGAACTTCGAGACCTGGTGCTCGCCGGCGGGACCCCAGGCAACCCAGATGGCGCCAAGCGGATCGGGCAGGCGCGTCGAGTTCGACCAGTTGAAGATCTGCGCACCGGCAGCGCGCATCTGGGTCGAGTTCTCGACGACCTGCAGCGAGGCGTTGATGCCGACGGCCTTCCACTGCTCGACCAGGATCTGCGCCGCCTCCAACGCATTGGTGTAGTAGTTCGCCATGGTGCGGTAGACGATCGGCTCGCTCTTGTAGCCCGCCTGCTGCAGCAGCGCCTTGGCCCTGGCCGGATCGTAAGGCAGCTTGCGGCCCTCGACGAACATCTGGCCGTATTCGGGGAAATTGTGGCTCGCCGGCACCTGCGCCGTGCCCTGCCAGAGCGCATCGACAAGCTTCTGCCGGTCGATGGCGCAGTTCAGCGCCTGCCGCACCCGCTTGTCGGACAGGACTTTGTCCTGCTCGTTGTAGGCGAGGACATGGACATTCGCGAGCACGACGGAGCGGACGTCGATGTCCTTGTAGGCGCCGACCACGCTCATCTGGTCCGGCGGGATATTGGTGATCAGGTCATAGTCGCCCGCGACGAGACCGGCGACACGGGCCGCCAGCTCCGGCACGCGCCGGAAGGTGACGCGCCTCGCCGTCGGCTTGCCCATGAAATAGTCGTCGAAGGCTTCCAGCACCGTCGCCTCGGCGGCGGAATGCGAGACGACGCGATAGGGGCCGGTCGCCACGGGCTTGCGCGAATAGGCCTCGAAGCCCATCGCCTCATAGGCGCGCTTGTTGACGATCCAGGCGCACCAGGAGGCGAGGCGCTGTTCCAGCAGCACGTCCCGGACCTTGGTGCGGAAACGCACGGTGTAGCGGTCGATCGGCTCGACGCTGGCGAGGATGCCGAAATAGGGCTTGCCGCCGGGGATCTGGGCCTTGTCGCCCCAGAGGCGTCCGTCGCGGAAGGTGTAGGCGACGTCTTCCGAGGTCAGCTCGTCGCCATTGTGGAACTTGACGCCCTGGCGCAGCGTGACGACCAGCTCCTGCGGCGAGACGCGCTCCCACTTTGTGGCCAGATGCGGCTTCAGCTCGGAGCCGCCGCCATCGGCGGCGCCGAGGAAGTCACGGCGGATCAGCGTGTCGAAGATCGAATAGGTGACGCGCGTGCCGACATTGGAGAGCTCACGCGCCGGCTCCAGCGTCGCCGGCAGATCGGCGACCGCGACGGTGAAGTTCGGGCGCGTCTCGCCAGCAGCGAATGCCTGCGGAGCGGCAAGCAGGGCCGAGGTGGCGGAGGCACCCTCCAGGAAATGGCGGCGGGAAATCGGGATCATGGCATGTCTCGCAGCGATGTCGGCGGCGCTGCCGGTCCGGCTCGCCACGCAATCGCGCTGCCATGCCTCAGCGAGACGACAGGGCCGTGACGGAACGGGTGGACAACAGCTGTCGAGGATCGTCGAGCATCACCGCATCGGGAGCGAGCGACAGGATGCGATCGATCCCGTCGGCATCGATCCGCCCGACCGGAAACGGCGGATAGCCGACTAAGGCGACTGAGCGCGACTGCCCGACCATGACGACGGTTCGCAGACCGACGGCCCGTGCGGCGGCGATGCGCTCGACCGTCGCCTCGCTTTGCCAGAAGCGGAACCAGTTCGCGCCGAGGGCCTTCGCCTGCTCGTGGGAATCCGGGTCCGGGACCAGAGCAAGGATCGCAATCTCCTGCGACAGGACGCGGGCCGCGGGGATGAGGTCGAGCGAGCGCAGACCGAGCAGCACGCGTGTCGTGGCACCGGCTGCCGTGACGGCGTCGAGGATGCGCGGTAGCACGGCCGGGACGGTGAGCTTGATGTCGAGTAGCAATCCGATCGGCGCGGAAGCAGCAATGGCCTCCTCCAACGTCAGCAGGCCGGGCAGGATCTCCCGCAGCTCGGCAAGCTTCGTCTCGGCGACGAGGCGCGGATCGCCGGCGAGGCGCAGGAGGTCGGCATCGTGCAGGCAGACCAGGGCGCCGTCGGCGCTCAGCCGCAGATCGGTCTCGACCATCGCGGCGCCGACGGCCTTGGCCTGCTCGAACGCCTCGACACTGTTCTCTGGCCCAAGCAAGGCCCCGCCGCGATGGGCGATGGCGAGCGGGAGGGGCCCCGTGATCTTGCCGATATCGAAGCTCATGCTCTCAATGCCGCTCGCTGGTCGGATCGAGGCGGTCGCGCAGCCAATCGCCGAACAGGCTCATCGACAGCGTCGTCAGGAAGATGACGAGCCCGGGGAAGACCGCGATCCACCAGGCATTCAGGAGATAGCGCCGGCCCTCGCCGAGCATCAGGCCGAGCGAGGTACCGGGCGGCTGCACGCCGAGGCCGAGGAAGGAGAGCGAGGTCTCGAGCAGGATCGTGCCGGGAAAGTTGAGCGTCGCCTGCACCACGAGGGCGGCGACGATGTTCGGCAGGAGATGGCGCAGGACGACGCGGGAGGTGCGCGCGCCGAGAGCCTCGACCGCGTTGATGTAGTCGCTCTCCTGCTCGGAGGCGACGAGGCCGCGGGCAAGCCGCGTATAGCGGTCCCAGCCGTCGATGCTGACCAGGACGATGAACAGCACGATGTTGTTGCCGAAGAAGGCGAGCATGGTCAGCGCCAGGAACAGCGCCGGGATCGCCGCCTGCGCATCGACCAGCATCATGATCGTCTGGTCGACGATGCCGCGCATCCTGGCGGCGATGAAGCCGAGCAACGTACCGAACACCGCCCCGATCAGCGTGCCCATCACCGCGATCAGGATCGAGGTACGGACCGCGTAGATCATGCGGCTGAGGATGTCGCGGCCGAGCTGATCGGTGCCGAGCCAGTAGGTCATGCCGCCGCTCTGCGTCAGCGGCGGCTTCAGCCGGGCGAGCAGGTTCTGCGTGGTGTAGTGGATCGGCGCCAGCCAGTCGGCCAGGATCGCGACGAGCACGACCAGGACCAGGAAGCCGGCCGAGAGCTTCACCACCGGCGACATGCGGCGACCGCGCGGGCGGGAGGCCGGGGCGCTGCTGAGATCGAGGCTCGCCGTCATGCCGGCTTGCTCGCGCTGCGGGAGAAGCCGCCGAGCCGCGGATCGAGCATGATGTGCAGGATGTCGACCAGGAGATTGGCGGCGACCATCACTACGGTGACCGTCAGGATCACCGCCTGGACCACCGCGAGATCGCGCGTCGAGACGGAATCGACTAAAAGCCGGCCGATACCCGGCCAGGCGAAGATCGTCTCGACCACGGCGCTGCCGGCGAGGATGTGGCCGATCTCGATGCCGATGAACATCAGGAGCGGCACGGCGGCATTGGGCAGGGCATGGCGCAGGATGACCGAGAGCGGCATCACCCCGCGGGCGCGGGCGGCGCGGATGAACGGCTTGCCAAGGACTTCGAGCGTGGCGGTTCGCGCGAAGCGGGCGAGGCGCCCAGCGAGCGGCAGGGCCAGCGTCACCACCGGCAGGATCAGGTGCCAAAGCGTCTCGGAACCCGCCGAGGGCAGCATGCGCAGTTTCAGCGCGAAGAGCAGGATCAGCAGGATGCCGAGGAAGAAGATCGGGATCGCATAGCCGAGCACGGCGATCGCCATGGCGAGCCTATCGACCGCACTGTTGTGGCGCAGCGCCGCCAGGACGCCGAGCGGCAGGCCGATCAGCAGAGCGAGCATGAGCGCGCAGGCGCCCAGCAGCATGGTCTTCGGCAGGGCATCGACGACCGCGGCGAAGGCTGGCCGGTCATCGGCGAAGGAGAGGCCGAAATCGCCCCGAACGACGCTCGCGAGATAGCGCAGATATTGTTCTGCGAGCGGGCGATCGAGCCCCCAGAGCTCGCGGTAATGGGAGCGCACGTCCGGCGGCGTCTCGATCGAGAGCATGATGTCGGCGGGGTCGCCGGCCAGCCGCAGCGCCAGGAACACCGCCGAGACGCAGATCGCGACCGTCAGCAGCGCGCGCAGGACGCGAAAGGCCAGGAAACGCAGCATCGCCGGGGGCTCGTTGATCGAAAGCCGAGCTTGTGCGGATGCTCACGCGACAAACGAATGACAGTTCGTCTTCAACCTGTGCGGTCCGGAAACTGGGTCGGCGTCAGGATTGATCTTCCTCCGCCATGATGGTTATGTCCGACCATGCGATTTCGGTCCGCCATCCGGGGCCTGACCCTTCGACTTAGCCGCCCGGCGCCGTGAGCGCGCCGGGGTTCAAAGGCCTGTCCATCGCATGACGGCGCAGCAAGGTCCCGAGCAGGCCTGACGCCGCATCCTTCGCAAGGGTTGTCCCATGACCACAATGCCGATTTCCAAGTACCGCGCCTATGCGCCGGTCAACCTGCCCGATCGCCGCTGGCCCTCGCAGGTACTGACCAAGGCGCCGATCTGGTGCTCGGTCGATCTGCGCGACGGCAACCAGGCGCTGATCGAGCCGATGGGCGTCGATCGCAAGGACCGCATGTTCAACCTCTTGGTGAAAATGGGGTTCAAGGAGATCGAGGTCGCCTTCCCCGCGGCGTCGCAGACCGATTTCGACTTCGTCCGCTCGATCATCGAGAGCGGAGCGATCCCCGACGACGTCGCGATCCAGGTTCTGACCCAGTGCCGCTCCGAGCTGATCGAGCGCACCTTCGAGGCAGTGAAGGGCGCCAGGAACGTCATCCTGCACTTCTACAACTCGACCTCGACGTTGCAGCGCGACGTCGTCTTCCGCTCCGACCGCAAGGGCATCGTCAAGATCGCGACCGATGCGGCTGCCCAGATCAAGGCGCTGGCCGCGCATGCGCCCGAGACCAATTTCACCTTCGAGTACTCGCCGGAAAGCTTCACCGGCACCGAGCTCGACTACGCGCTCGAGATCTGCGAGGCGGTCAAGGCGGTGATCAAGCCGACGGCGCAGAACAAGCTGATCCTGAACCTGCCGGCGACCGTCGAGATGGCGACGCCCAATGTCTACGCCGACCAGTTCGAATGGTTCGGGCGCAACATCTCCGACCGCGACAGCGTGCTGCTCTCGATCCATCCGCATAATGACCGCGGCACGGCGGTGGCGGCAGCCGAGCTCGCGCTGATGGCCGGCGCCGACCGCGTCGAGGGCACGCTGTTCGGCAATGGCGAGCGCACCGGCAATGTCGACATCGTCACCATGGCGCTGAACCTGTTCACGCAGGGGATCGATCCGGCGCTCGACCTGCGAGATGTCAACGAGATCCGCAGCATCGCCGAATACTGCACGCAGCTGCCGGTGCACGAGCGCCATCCTTACGTCGGCGAGCTCGTCTACACCGCCTTCTCCGGCTCGCATCAGGACGCGATCAAGAAGGGCTTCGACGCGCAGGAGAAGCGCAACGACCCGATCTTCCAGGTGCCCTATCTGCCGATCGACCCCAAGGATGTCGGCCGCGACTACGAGGCGGTGATCCGGATCAACTCGCAATCCGGCAAGGGCGGCATCGCCTATATCCTGCAGGCAGATCACGGCCTCGACCTGCCGCGCCCGCTGCAGATCGAGTTCTCCAGGATCGCGCAGGAGCAGATGGACGAGGAGGGCAAGGAGCTGACCAGCGCCGTGCTCTGGTCCCTGTTCAGCAAGACATATCTCCTCGCCGACGCGCCGCTGGAGCTGATCACGCACAAGACCTTCCCGGACGCGCAGGGCTCGCGGACGCTGACGGCGGAGCTGAAGCAGGACGGCGCGATCCGCACGATCGAGGGTGTCGGCAATGGCCCGATCGATGCCTTCGTCGATGCGCTGAAGACGACCTATGGCGTGGAGTTCTCCTTCCTCGACTATCACGAGCACGCGGTCGGGCGCGGCGCCAACGCAACCGCCGCCTGCTACGTCCAGCTCCAGGCCGAGAAAGGCCGGGTCGTGCACGGCGTCGGCATCGACCCGAATATCGTCATGGCCTCGCTCAAGGCGGTGCTGAGCGGCATGCAACGGGTGATGGCCGGCCAGCAGGGCTGAGCGGCTACAAGCCGTAGCGGCGCGGCGCTGGCGCATTGAGCAGGTCCTGGCCTCGTAGCGCCCGGTTCTCGCGAACCTGCGGCTTGTCCTGACGTTGAATCTCCAGCTGCGGCTTCGCGGGCGACAATTCGTTCCGTAGGGCCACCGCCCGCGGAGGTAGTCATGCCGGAGCCCCCCGATTTCACCCGTGCCCGCCAGCGCATGGTCGAGCAGCAACTCGCCGGCCGCGGAATTCGCGACCGGAAAGTGCTGGACGCGATGCGACTGGTTCCGCGCGAGGCTTTCATCGCGGCCCAGCTCGCAGCATTCGCCTACCAGGATGGCCCGATCCCGATCGGGGAAGGACAGACGCTCTCGCAACCCTATGTCGTCGCCTTGATGCTGGAGGCGGGCGCCATCGCTGCGCAGGACAAGGTACTCGAAATCGGCGCCGGCTCGGGCTACGTAGTGGCTCTGCTCAGCCGCATGGCGCGCAAGGTCTTCGCGATCGAGCGGCACGCCATCTTGGCGGCCCGGGCCACGAAGCGGCTGCAGCAGCTCGGCTGCGACAATGCCAAGATCCTCTGCGCCGACGGGACTGAAGGTTTGCCTGCGGAGGCGCCGTTCGACGCGATCATCGTCTCGGCCGGCAGTCCCCACATTCCCGGCGCCTTGAAGCAACAGCTCGCCATCGACGGGCGGCTCGTCATCCCGGTCGGGCTGAACGGATACGGGCAGGTGCTGACCAAGCTGACGCGGCAGGCCGAAGGCACCTTCGCCAGCGAACGCCTTGCGCCCGTCAGCTTCGTGCCGCTGATCGGCAGGCACGGCTGGGCAGCCGGAAACGAGGAACTTCCGAGTCGGGACGAGAACTAGGCCCGGCCATCTGGGCAAGGCCGCGCTCCGGTGCAGGTTCGCCAGCCGGCTGGCGAACAGCTTGGAAAGTCGCCAGTTGACAGTTTTGCAATCGATTACATAATCCGATCCAGCGCGGTTCCACAGAATGAGCCGCATGAGGGAGGAGTGCCGATCATGTGCATCAGCATCGTCGATCCATCGGCTTTTTCTGGTCACGTGACCGCGCTGCGGTCGCGCTGAGCGCGGTCGCGAAAGCCCTGGCTATGGTCCAGATCGGCTTCAACCTGCTGACGGTCGGCGGCTTCATCGACGAGGCGCATCTACCTTTGTGCGAGCGCATCCGTGAGATCGGCTATGACGGGGTCGAGATTCCGGTCTTCGAAGGCGATGTCGGCCACTATGAGCGCCTCGGCCACCGCCTCGACGAGATCGGCCTTGCCCGCACCATCGTCACCATCGTCGCCGAGGACAGCAACCCGCTATCGCCCGATCCGGCCATCCGCCAAAGGGCACGCGAGCGCCATCGCTGGGCGGTCGACTGCGCCGCAGCGCTCGGCGCGAGCGTCATCGCCGGGCCCTACCATTCTCCAGTCGGCGTCTTCACCGGCGAAGGTCCGCGCGAGGACGAGCTCGCTCATCTCGCCGAAGCGCTGCACGCCATGGCGGATCATGCCGGCAAGGCCGGGATCGCGCTCTCGCTGGAGGCGATCAACCGCTTCGAATGCTACGCGCTGAACACGATGGCAGCGGCGAGCGCACTGCATGCACGGGTCGGGCATCCGAACTTCGGCTACATGTACGACACCTTCCACGCCAATATCGAGGAGCGCGATCCGGTCGGCGCCTATCGCCGCTACGCTCCCGAGATCAACCATATCCACCTCTCGGAGAACGATCGCGGCATCGTCGGGCGTGGCCATGTGCCGTGGGACGAGACGTTCCGCGCCATCCGTGCCACCGGCTACGATAGCTGGCTGACCGTCGAGGCCTTCGGCCGGGCCCTGCCCTCGCTCGCCGCCGCGACGCGGGTCTGGCGCGACCTCTTCCCCGATCTCGACACGCTCCTCACCGAGAGCCACGACTTCATCCGGCGCGGCTGGGCGGAAGCGGCCAAGACAGGTGCCACATGAGCGCCAGTGCGCCGGTCCTTTCAATGCGCCGCATCGGCAAGAGCTTCACCGGCGTGCGGGCGCTCGATGATGTCAGCCTCGACTGCCATGCCTGCGAGGTCCACGCCATCTGCGGCGAGAACGGCGCCGGCAAGTCGACGCTGATGAAGGTGCTCGGCGGCGTCTACCGTCCCGACGAAGGCGATATCCTGCTCGGCGGACAGCCCGTGGCGTTCCGGCACCCGGTCGAGGCGCGCCGGGCCGGCATCAGCATCATCCACCAGGAGCTCAGCCTGCTGCCCGAACGCAGTGTCGCCGACAACATCTTCCTCGGCCTGGAGCCGACCCGCAGCGGCCTGCTCGACCGCGCCGCGATGCAGCAGGGCGCGCGCAAGCTGCTGGAGCGCGTCGGCGCCAGGGTCCATCCGGACGCGCTGGTGAAATCGCTGTCGATCGCCGAGCAGCAACTCGTCGAGATCGCCAAGGCGCTGGCGCTCGATGCCCGCATCATCGTCATGGACGAACCCACCGCCGCGCTGGACGAGCGCGATGCCGGCCGGCTGCTCGAGCTGGTCGGCACGCTCAGGCGCGAGGGCGCGGCGATCCTCTACATCTCCCACCGCATGGCCGAACTGAAGGCGATCGCCGACCGCATCACCGTGCTGAAGGACGGCAAGCTCGTCGCAACGCGCCCTGCCGAGGAGCTGACGCCAACGGCGATCGTCAGGTTGATGGTCGGGCGCGACCTTGCCGACTTCTTTCCGGCCCCCGGCGACCCGGCCAAGGTCGGCCCGAACATCCTGTCGGTGCAAGGCGCGGGCAACGCCATCCTCTCCGACATCGCTCTCGACCTGCGGGCCGGCGAGATCGTCGGCGTCGCCGGGCTCGAAGGCTCGGGCAAGGGTGCGCTCGGGCGTGCCTTGTTCGGCGACGAGCCTTTCACGCGCGGCCGCATGGTTGTCGAGGGCCGCGACGGGCTGATCGGCTCGCCACGCGCCGCGATCGCCGCCGGAATCGGCTTCCTCTCCGACGACCGCAAGAAGGAGGGCATCGCCCCGCAGCAATCGCTGCGCGACAATGTCCTCATGACCCTCCGTGCCTTTGCGCAGCGTCTGCTGCCGCCGGGCTCCGGCGGGATGGCGCGCGCCGCCGCTGACAGGCAGCTGGCGGAGGTCGATGTCCGGGCGGCCGACTTCGCGCAGGAGATCCGCGAGCTTTCCGGCGGCAACCAGCAGAAGGTCGTGATCGGCCGCTGGCTGGCGCGCGATCCCAAGGTCCTAATCTTCCTGGAGCCGACCCGTGGCATCGACGTCGCCGCCAAGGCGGCGATCTACCAGCTGATGCGTGGCCTCGCCGATCGCGGCCGCGCCATCCTGATGATCTCCTCCGACCTGCCGGAGATCATCGGCGTCAGCGACCGCATCCTCGTCATGCATGAAGGCAGCATCGCCGGCGAGCTGAAGCGCGGCGCCAGCGAGGAAGACGTGATGCACCTCGCGCTGGGCACCGATGCGACGGAGGCCGCGGCATGAGCGCGAGCGCCGATATCGCCACCGCCCGCCCGGCGCGCGAAATACCAGTGGCGCCGCTGCTCTTCGCCGGCTCGCTGGCGCTCTATGTCGCGACCGCGCTTGCGACCGGGCAACACGCCTATCTCACCGGCGAGGGCTTTGTCGGCCTGACCCAGCGCATGGTCGCGCTCGGCATCGTCGCGCTCGGGCAGACGCTGGCGATCTTGGTCGGCTCGATCGACCTCTCGGTCGCCAACCTGATCAGCGTCTCGGCCGTACTCGCCTCCTTCATCATGAAGGGCGAGCCGGCCATGATCGCACCAGCCGTGCTGGCAGTGCTGGCGCTGTCGGCGGCAATCGGCCTCGTCAACGGGCTGATCATCGCGAGACTCGACGTCAACCCGCTGATCGCGACGCTCGGCGTCGGGCTGATCCTGCAGGGGCTGCTCTCGGCGAGCTTCACCAATTTCGCCGGCTCGGTTCCAGCAGCCTTCCAGGCCTTCGCCTATGGCCGCATCGGGCCCCTGCCCTGGTCGGTGCTGCTGATGTTCCTGCTCGCGCTCGCGATCTGGCTGATGCTGACCCGCACGCGCTTCGGCGCCCATCTCTACGCCGCCGGTGGCAATCGCGACGGCGCCCGCCTCGCCGGCATCCGCACCGAGCGCGTCGTCGTCGGCGCGCATGTGCTGTGTTCGCTGATGGCCGGTTTGACCGGGCTCTATCTCGCCAGCCGCCTGCGCGCCGGCGCGCCCTGGGTCGGCCGCGACGGCGTCTACGACCTTGAGTCCATCGCCGTCGTGGTGATCGGCGGCACGCTGCTCGCCGGCGGGCGCGGCGGCGTCTGGGGCACGATGGCCGGCGTCTTCCTGTTCGCCACGCTCGACGCCGTCTTCAACATGACCGGCATCGACGCCTTCCCGAAACAGGTTCTGCGCGGCGCGATCGTCATTCTCGCGGTCGCCGTCTATGCGGTGCGCAGCCGGGGGCATGTCGCATGAGCACCGCGGCCGCCCAGTCGGGACCGTCGGCAGCGCTGCGCTTTGCCCGTGGCATCAATGTCGGGGTCGCCGTCTTCCTCGTACTCTACGGCACGATCGCCGTACTGCAGCCTAGCTATTTCGAGGTCGAAGGTGTCCTCAACTTCCTGCGCCGGGCCGCGCCGCTGATCATCCTCGCCTGCGGCCAGCTCTTCGTCATCGCCGGCGGCGGCTTCGATCTGTCGATGGGCTCGCTGGTGACCCTGACCGTGCTCGGCGGCTCGATGCTCGCCGGCGGCAATCCCGACAACACCTGGTGGACGATCGGCGTGCTCTATCTGATCGGACTCGGTGTCGGGCTGGTCAACGGGCTGGTCGTCACCCTGCTCAAGGTGCCCTCGATCATCGCGACGCTCGGCATGCTGCTCTCGCTCAACGGCGCGGCGCTGATGTGGTCGGGCGGGGCGCCGCGCGGCTATCTGCCGGAGAATTTCCGGGCGCTGGGACGCCTCGTCTATCGCGACGTGCCGGTGACCGGGATCATGCCGCTCTCGGTGATCATCCTCATCGTCTTCGTCGCCCTCGCCGCCTGGCTGCTGCACGCGACCGTCTTCGGCCGGCAGGTGCTGGCGGTCGGCGACAATCCGCGCGCGGCCGAGCTTTCCGGCATGCCGGTCGGTGCGACGCGGGTCCTGGTCTTTATCATCTCGGCGCTGTCGGCGGTGACCGCGGGCATCCTGCTCGGCGGCTTCGCCGGGGTCTCGATCGCGGTCGGGCAAGGGCTGGAACTGCAGGCGATCGCCGCCTGCGTCATCGGCGGCGCTCAATTGCTCGGCGGGCGCGCCAGCGTGACCGGTGCCGTCGCCGGCGCGCTCAGCCTGTTCGCCCTGTTCACTTTGCTCAACCTGATGGGCCTGCCGCAGCCGCTGCGCGAAACCGTGCAGGGCCTGATCCTGATCGCCGCGGTGGCGTCGAGCGCCTGGCGCAGCAGGCGCGCGTGACGAACGAATTTTCGGAGCGCGTGATCCCACGCGCTCCGCCAAAGGCCGCCGGCAAGGCGGCGCGATAGAGGGAGGTGACGATGAAGACGCAGATCGGTTTGGTGGCACTGCTGGCAGGCCTGTCGAGCGCCGCGCTCGCGCAGAACTTCAACGATCCGGCCGAGTTCGAGCGCCAGAAGGCGCTGCTCACGGTCGCCCCGCAAGGTCCCGACGGAAAGCCGTGGGAGCAGAATCTCGGCGGCGAGAAGGTCGACACGGCCAAGTACAAGAAGCCCGGCCCCTACAAGCTCTGCTTCTCCAATGCCGGCGTGAACAATCCCTGGCGCGTCGTCGGCTTCACCAACATGCAGGCCGAGGTCGACGCCAACAAGGCCGACATCGCCTCGTTCACCCATGCCGATGCCGAGGGCAAGGACGACAAGCAGATCTCGGACATCAACGCCTTCGTCAACAGCGGCCAGTGCGATGCGCTGATCGTCTCGCCGAACACCACGGCGGCGCTGACGCCGGCGGTCGAGGCGGCCGCGAAGAAGCTGCCCGTCGTGGTCTTCGACCGCGGCGTCGACAGCAAGGCCCCGGTCACCTTCATCAACCCGATCGGCGGCTATGGCTTCGGCATCCAGGGCGCGAGCTTCATCGCCGAGAAAATCCCGGCCGGCGGCGCGGTGCTGGCGCTGCGCATCCTGCCGGGTGTCGACGTGCTGGAGAACCGCTGGGCGGCGGCCGAGCGCATCTTCAAGGAGAAGGGCATCAAGGTCGTCGGCGCCGAGTTCACCAATGGCGACAACGCCAAGACCAAGGCGATCGTCGAGGACTACCTCAACCGCTTCGGCAAGATCGACGGCGTCTGGATGGACGCCGGCGCGACCGCCGTCGCGGCGCTCGAAGCCTTCGAGGATGCGGGCAAGCCCTTTCCGGTGATCAATGGCGAGGACCAGCAGGACTTCCTGCAGAAATGGAAGAAGAACAAGCTCACCGCGATCGCGCCGACCTATCCGACCTATCAGTGGCGCACCCCGGTGATCGCGGCGATCCGCATCCTCAAGGGCGAGCCGGTCGTGGGGCCGACCTGGAAGCTGCCGCAGCCGGCGATCACGGCCGAAAACCTCGACAAGTTCATCAACGACAAGATGCCGCCGCTGCACTACGCGCTCTGCGGCTGCGAGCAGATGGCGAACTATCCGGCCCGCTGGGGCGGCAAGTAACGCGGCCAAGTAACCCGGCAAAGTAACGACGCCGCCGGGCGCCCGCATGATACGGGCGCCCACCCCTGCCCTACCGGCAGCGATTGCGGCATGATGGGCGTTCTGCCTCCTCCTGCCGATTCGCAGTCGCTTTTCCCAGATCATTGGCCTTGCAAGACGCAACCCCAGCCGCTCCAACCATCGCCGAAGTCGCGCGCCTCGCCGGTGTCTCGACGGCGACGGTGTCGCGCACGCTGGCGCAGCCGGACAAGGTCAAGGCGCGCACCCGCGAGCGCGTGCTGGAGGCCGTGAAGGCGACCGGCTTCATCCCCAACGCCCAGGCGCGCAATCTCAGGCTCCAGGCGACGCGCACGGTGATCCTCTTGGTGCGCGACATCAGCAACCCGTTCTATCTCGAAATCTACAAGGGCGTCGAAGAGGCGGCGATCGACGCCGGCTACAAGGTGCTGATGGGCGATGCCCGCGACGATGACGAGCGGATCATGCGCTATGTCGACATGGTGCGCGAGCGTCATGCCGACGGGCTGATCCTGATGGTCGGCCGCTTTCCCGAGGCACTCGCGGCGCGTGGCAGGTTGCCGCCCATCGTGGTCGCGCTGGAGATGCTGCCCGGGCTGAATCTGCCGACGGTCAAAGTCGACAATCACGCTGCGGCGCGTGCCGCGGTCGCCCATCTCGCCCGGCTCGGCCATCGCCGCATCGCCCATATCGCCGGGCCGATGCCCGACCCGATGAGCCTCGACCGCCGCGACGGCTATCTCGCCGGCCTCGCCGATGCCGGTATCACGGCCGATCCGCGGCTCGTCGTCGAGGGCGATTTCGGTCTCACCGCGGGGCGCGCCGCGATCCGAACGCTCGACGCCAGCGGCGTCGACTACACCGCCGTCTTCGCTGCCAGCGACCAGATGGCGGTCGGCGCGATGGGCGAGCTGCGCGCACGTGGGCGCAACGTTCCCGACGACGTCTCGGTCGTCGGCTTCGACGATATCGTGCTGGCGGAGGCGGTCGAACCGCAGCTCACCACCGTGCATCAGCCGCGCCGCGAGATCGGCCAGGCGGCGATGGCGCTCCTGATCGCGCAATTATCGGGACAGGGCGACCGCGCCGACCTCGTGCTGCCGACGCGGCTCATCGAACGCGCCTCGGCCGCGCCGCCGCGCAAAGACGGAAAATCCGGATAGCCTCAGGCCGCTGCAGCCGTAGCGCGTCGTGCCATCGCCCCGGCAACCGCCTTTTCCAGATCCGCCTGCCAGAACGGCTTGCTCAGGCGCAGCACGCCGGCTCCCGCGCCTGCGGGAAGGTCGGCATAGCCGGTGGCGAGGATGACCGGCAGGGCCGGCCAGCGTTCGCCGACTGCTGCGATCAGTTGCGCGCCGGTCATCTGCGGCATGGCATGATCGGTGATCAACAAATCGATCTCATTGCTCTCCAGCACGGAAAGCGCTTCGCGTCCCGAGCTGGCCTCGATGACCTTGTGGCCGAGATCCTCAAGCAGCGCAGTGGTGTTCATCAGCACAAGCGCGTCGTCGTCGACGGCGAGCACGGTGAGCGGGCGCGTCGATGCAGCGTCAACCTTGGCCTCAACGGGCAATCGGGCAGGCTCGGCCGCAGTAGCTGCGGTAGCCGCCGGCAGCCAGATCTCCACGGCCGTACCATGCCCCAGGATGCTGTCGAGCAAAAGCCGTCCCCCGAGCTGCTCGGCCATGCCATGCACCATCGAGAGACCCAACCCCGTGCCTTTGCCGATGCCCTTGGTGGTAAAGAATGGCTCGGTTGCCTGGGCGAGCGTTTTTGCATCCATCCCGCTTCCAGTGTCGGCCACCGAAAGGCGAACATAGTCCCCAGCTGGCAAGCCGCTCCGGTGCCCGCCGCTGACGCGCTCATTGCTACCGCCGATCCGCAGTACGCCGCCCTCCGGCATGGCGTCCCGCGCATTGAAGGCGAGGTTGAGCACGGCGGTTTCGAGCTGGTTCGGATCGGCCGCGGCCATCACGAGATCGGCCGGGAAGTTCGTCTCGATCTGGATCAGCGGCCCCAGCGAGCGCTGCAGCAGGTCGCCCATCTCGGCGACGAGCACGTCGACCGCCACGGGTTGCAACTCGAGCTCCTGCTTGCGGGCGAAGGACAGCATGCGCTGTGTCAGGGAAATTCCTCGGCTCGCCCCCTTGATCGCATTGTCGATCAGGCCGAGCTGGCGCGCGTCGCTGATCTGGCGACGGACGAGTTCGAGGCTGCCCATCACGGCAGTGAGCAAGTTGTTGAAGTCGTGCGCGACGCCGCCGGTGAGCTGTCCCAACGCCTCGATCTTCTGCGCCTGGAACAGCGCCTCGCGCGCCGCGTCGAGCTCAGCCTCCACCTTGCGGCGATCGGTCAGATCGCGGGTGATCTTGGCGAAGCCGATGATCTCACCGGCGTCGTCGCGGATCGGATCCATGACGACATGCGCCCAGAACGCCTCGCCGTTCTTGCGCAGGCGCCAGCCCTCCTTCTCGAAGCTGCCCGTTTCGATCGCGGTCTGCAGAGCGCGCTCGGGCTCGCCGCTGGCCCGGTCCTCCGGCGGGTAGAACAGCGAGAAATGCCGGCCGATGATCTCGTCGGGCAAATAGCCCTTGATCCGCTGTGCACCGGCGTTCCAGTTCGTGACCACGCCGCCGCGATCGATCATGTAGATCGCGTAGTCGGTGACGCCCTGGACCAGCAGGCGGAAACGTTCCTCGCTGCGCCGCAGTGCCTGCTCGGCCTCGCGCCGCTCGGTCAGATCGCGCGTGACCTTGGCGTAGCCGAGCACATGGCCGGTTCCCGGGTTCAGGATCGGATCGATGACGACATGGGCCCAGAAGCGGGTCCCGTCCTTGCGGACGCGCCAGCCTTCCTTCTCGAAGCGGCCCTCCTCCGCGGCCTTGCGCAGGGCGCGTTCCGGCAGGCCGGCGGCGCGATCCTCATCCGTGTAGAAGCGCGAGAAGGATTGGCCGATGATCTCGTGATCCTCATAGCCCTTGAAGCGCCGCGCACCCGGGTTCCAGCTGATCACAATGCCCTGCGGATCGAGCATGTAGATGGCGTAGTCCGTGACCGACTCCACCAGCAGCCGATAGCGCTCGGCGGTCACTGGACCTTCCGCGATGTGATGCACGTTTGGAACCTTGGCGTCTGACATGTCCAACGCGCCGAACGCGGCGCCCTGGAGAAGGTTCCCTGTGGGACAAAGAAAAATGATGGACGTCAGTTCGTCGGTTTCGGCGCGACCAGAATCGCGCCGGAGGCTGCGACCACCAGGATGAGCCCGAGCCAGTCACTCGCAGCCGGGTGCTCTCCCAGCAGCAGAACCGAGCCGAGCGCCCCAACCGCTGGAACCATGAGGGTGCCGAGGCTGGCGATGCCGGCCGGCAGCCGCGCGATCACGGTGAACCAGAGGAAATAGGCGAGCGCCTGCGCGCCGAGGATATGGAAGGTGAGCGCCGCGGCGACCGGCGGCGACAACGCCTTCGGAACCGGCAAGCCTTCGAAGATCAGCATGCCGATGCCAGCCGCCGCGCCGCCGATCAGCAATTGCCAGGCCGCAATCGCCAGCGTCGGCGCCGCGACCGGCCAGCGCTTGGTGACGATGGTGCCCAGCGCCCAGCTGATGCTGGCGAGCAGGGCAAGACCGAGCCCCGGAGAGAACTGGCCCGCCCGGATCAGCGGCAGGCCAAGACAGAGCAATCCGGCAATGCCCAACCCCAAGCCAATCAGCCGCGGGCGGTCGAAGCGCTCGCCCAGCACCGGCCAGGCCATCAGTGTCGCCCAGACCGGCATGGTGAAGGTGAGGATCGCGGCACGCGAGGTCGGCGCCATCAACTGCGCGAAGGCGAGCAGGATGTTGAAGGCGGCGATCGAGAGGATGCCGGCGACGATCAGCCTCGGCCAGTGCGCTGTCGGCACCTTGAGACTGACACCACGCGACAGCGCGACCGCGACCAGAGCGAGGCCGGCGAAGGTCATGCCGCCGGCCCGCAAGGTCCAGGGTGCGATCTCGGTCAGCGAGATCCGGACCGCCGGCCAGTTGAAACCCCAGAGCAGTCCGAGCAGCGGGACGAGCAGGAGCGAGCGAGCGGGCACGGGCGGCATGTCGTGACTATGCGTGAGGGTGCACCTGCGCCGTCATGTCATTTCGGCGCAGGCTCAATGCACGGTAGGCGCGCATCAGCTTCTTCATCCCTCGACCGGCTCGACCCCGCACCATTCGGCGACGAAGAGCGCCATGGTGCCGGTGATGCGCTTCAGCGACGCCAGGCTGACGCGCTCGTCGAAGGCATGGATGTTCTGCGAGATCGGCCCGTAGCAGAGCGCCGGCACCTTGTCGTAGAGCGCGTAGACGCGGGTATCGAGATAGCCGGGGGTCATGAAGCTCTTCAGCGTCTTGCCGGTCGAGCCCTGATGGGCGCGGCCGAGCACGGCTTCCGCCTCGCTGCCGGGCTCGAGCACATAGCCCTCCGACCAGAAGCCGTTGAACACGACCTTGGGCGGGTTGTTCGAGAGAAAACTGTCGGTGCGCGCGAAAGCCAGCACCTTCGCCTCGATGCGCTTGGCGAGCTCGTCGGCGGACATGCCGGGATAGAGCCCGATCCGGCAGTCGACCTTGCACCAGCACGGTACGGAGGAGGCCCAGTCGCCACCCTCGATCTTGCCGATGTTGAGGTTGATCGGATGGGCGACATCCTCGAAATGCGGCCGGCCGATCTTCTCGCGGTTGAGCGCCGCCTCGACCTCGCGCAGCGCGCCGATGACGCGATAGGCCGCATCGATCGCATTCGCCCCGGCCGCCATCTCGCGCACATGCATCGGCACGCCGCGGACCTCGAGCTGGAACCAGAGCACGCCGGTATTGGCGCGCACCAGCATCTCCTCTTCCGGCTCGGGGATCAGCACGGCATCGGCCTCATAGCCGCGCAGATGCGTCATCAGCGCGCCATTGCCGGTCGATTCCTCCTCGACCACCGACTGGACGTAGACGGTCGCCGCCGGCTGCAGGCCGATGCGCCGGAGCGCGTCGAGGCAGAACAGGTTGGCCGCGCCCCCGGCCTTCATGTCAGCACCGCCGCGGCCATAGAGCCAGTCGCCATCGATGACGGGATCGAAGGGCGGGTGCGTCCAGAGCTCGGCCGGGCCGATCGGCACTACGTCGACATGGGCCTGCAGGATCAGCGAGCGCCCTTTCTCCTCGCGCGGATGATGGATGCCGACGACGATCGGCGCTTCCGAATGCGTCTCCGAGAACGGCGCGCCGCCGGGATGGTTGGCGATCGCCTCGCGGTCCATGGCGAAGCGATCCATGGTGAAGCCGCGTGCCTTGAGGGCGCGGAAGACGAAATCCTGGACGGTGTGCTCATCGCCGCGCGTCGAGGGGAAGCGGATCATCTCTTGGGTGAAGGCGACCTGCTCGGCAAAGCCCGCCTCGACGGAGGCGAGGATGCGGTCGCGCAAGGCGGGATCGAGCGGCATGGGACGGGTCTCCGGTAGATCGTAGGGTTACGCCGTCATGCTCGCCCTTGTGGCGAGCATCCACGTCTTGAGCACCGCATTCGACAGGTGAAGACATGGATGGCCGGGACAAGCCCGACCATGACGAGGTGTGCTCACCGCCCGAACCGCTCGCCGCCCGGGACGGCGGCGAGCAATTGGCGGGTGTAGGCGTGCTGGGGGGCGGCAAAGAGCGCGGCGGTCGGGCCGCTCTCGACGATCCTGCCGCGCTGCATCACCGCGATCTTGTCGCAGATCTGCGCGGCGACGCGCAGGTCATGGGTGACGAACAGGATGGCGAGGCCGAGCCGCTGCTGGATGTCCTTGATCAGCGTCAGGATCTGCGCCTGCACGGAGACGTCGAGCGCCGAGACGGCTTCGTCGGCGACGAGCACGTCGGGTTCGAGCGCAAGGGCCCGGGCGATGCCGATGCGCTGGCGCTGGCCGCCGGAGAATTCGTGAGGATAGCGATCGATCGCATTGGCGGAGAGGCCGACCAGCTCCAGCAGCTCCTTCGCCCGCGCCAGCGCGTCCTTGCGCGATACGCCATGCGCGACCGGGCCGTCCGAAATGATCCGGCCGACGGTCTGGCGTGGATTGAGCGAGGCGAACGGGTCCTGGAAGACCATCTGGATGCGCTTGCGGTGCGGGCGCAACGCCGCGACGCTGAGGTCGGTGATGGTGAGATCACCGAGAGTGATGCGGCCTGAATCCGGCTCGATCAGGCGCAGGCAGCAGCGCCCGACCGTCGACTTGCCCGAACCGGACTCGCCGACGAGTCCGAGCGTCTCGCCCCTGGCCAGCGTGAAGCTGACATCGTCGGCGGCCCTGACTTCGCGGCCGGGACGGAAGAAGGCGCGCTTGCGATAGACCTTGCCCAAGTTCTCGACGGTGAGCACCGGCTTGCTTTCCGGCAGCGCCGGCCGCTCCGGCGGCGTCAGCGACGGCACGGCGGCGAGCAGTTTCTGCGTATAGGGATGGCGCGGCGAACCCAGCACCTGGTCGACCGTGCCCTCCTCGACCAGCACGCCCTTCTCCAGCACGGCGATCCGGTCGGCGATCTCGGCGACGACACCCATGTCGTGGGTGATGAACAGCACGGCCGTGCCGTGCTTGTGACGGAGATTGTCGAGCAGCTTGAGGATCTGCGCCTGCGTGGTCACGTCGAGCGCGGTCGTCGGCTCGTCGGCGATCAGCAGCTTCGGTTCGAGCGCCAGCGCCATCGCGATCATCACGCGTTGGCGCTGGCCGCCGGAGAGTTCGTGAGGATAGGCGCGCGCCAATCGCTCGGGCTCGGGCAGGCCGACCTCGGTCAGCAGCGCGACGGCTCTCGCATAACGCTCCGGCTTGCTGAGCAGCCGATGCGCCTCGAAGGTCTCGACGATCTGGTCGGCGACCCGCATGACCGGATTGAGCGAAGTCATCGGCTCCTGGAAGATCATGCCGACCTCGCGGCCGCGCACGTCCTGCATCGCGTCTTCCGACAGCGCCAGCAGGTCGCGGCCGGCAAGTTTGATCGCGCCAGCGACCGGCTTCACCGCCCTGGGCAGGAGGCCCATCACCGCATGGGCGATCATCGACTTGCCGGAGCCGGACTCGCCGACGACGCAGAGCGTCTCGCCGGGCGCAATGCTGAGCGTCACATTCTCGACGGCAAAGGGACGATCAGCCAGCGACGGCAGAGCGAGCTTCAGGCCTTCGATTGCGAGAACGGGAGCGGCCATCATTCCCTCTCCCGGGCAAGGCGCGGGTTCAGCGCGTCGTTCAGGCCCTCGCCGGCGAGGTTGAGCGCCAGCACCGTCAGGAAAATCGCGACGCCGGGGAAGAAGCTGATCCACCAGGCATCGAGCAGGCGCGTGCGCCCGGCGCCGACCATGTAGCCCCAGCTCATCAGATTGGGATCGCCGAGGCCGAGGAAGGAGAGCGAGGATTCGAGCAGAATCGCCGAGCCGATCATCAGCGAGCCCATCACGATGATCGGCGCGATCGTGTTGGGCAGGACCTGGCTCCAGATGATGCGCGCGGTCGGCTGGCCGATGGTGATCGCGGCCTGGACGTATTCGCGCGTCTTCAGCGAGAGCACCTCGCCTCGCACCAATCGCGCCACCGGCGGCCAACTGACCACGCCGATGGCGAGCACGATCGAGCCGAGCTTGGGCTGCAGGATCGCGACCAGGACGATGGCGAGCGCGAAAGAGGGAATGGTCTGGAAGAACTCGGTGAAGCGCATCAGCGCGTCGTCGATGAAGCCGCCAGCATAGCCGGCGACGGCGCCGAGCGGCACGCCGATCAGCAGCGCGACCAGCGTCGAGACCAGACCGATCGTCAGCGAGACGCGGGCGCCATGGGCGAGGCCCGAGGCGAGGTCGCGGCCGAGCGTGTCGGTGCCGAGCGGGAAGCGCTCCATCACGAAGGGCGCGAGGAAGGGCCGCGCCACCGTCCGCCAGGGCGATTGCGGATAGAGCGAGGGCGCGAGGATGGCGAAGAGCACCACCGCGACCAGGATGAAAAGGCCGATCAGGGCGCCGCGATTGCGGGCGAAGCGCTTGAGGAAGTTCATGACACCGCCTCGATGCGCGGATCGGCCAATCGGTAAACGATATCGGTCAGGATGTTGAAGCCGACGACCATGGCCGAGGAGATGAAGAAGACGCCGAGCAGCACCGAATAATCGCGCTGCACCAAGGCATCGAACATCAGGCGCCCGATGCCCGGCCAGGCGAAGACGGTCTCGGTCAGCACCGCGCCACCGACCAGCTGGCCGGCCTGGAGCCCCGCCAGAGTCACCACCGGCAGGATGGCGTTGCGCGCGACATGGCGGCGCGAGATCACGCCCGGACTGAGGCCCTTGGCGCGGGCGGTCTTGACGAAATCGGCGCCGGCGACTTCGAGCATCGAGGCCCGCATCATCCTCGCGTAGAGCGCGGTGAAGAACAGGCCGAGCGTCAGGGCCGGCAGGACGAGATGGCTGGCGATGTCGAGCGCGCGAGCGAGCCCGCCATAGTTCGCGCCGATGGTCTCGTAGCCGACATTGGGTACCAGGCCGAGCTTCAACGAGAAGACGATCTGGCTCATCAGCGCGACCCAGAACAATGGCGTCGCATAGAAGACCAGCGCCAGCGTCGTGATGACACTGTCCTGCCAGCGGCCGGCACGGCGGGCGGCGAGCGCCCCCATCAGGACGCCCAGACCCAGCGAGACGAGGAAGGCGGCGCCGGTGAGCAGCAGCGTCGCTGGCAGGCGGTCGAGGATCAGGCTCAGCACGCTCTGCTGTTGGCGGTAGCTGAAGCCGAGATCGAAAGTGAGATAGCCCTTGAGATAGACCCAGAGTTGGGTCAGCAGCGGCTGGTCGAGGCCGAAGCGCTCGCGCAACTGGATCAGCAATTGCTCATCGGCGGCGCCGGCCTCGCCGGCCAGCACCTGCGCCGGGTCACCAGGGGCGGCCCGGATCAGGAAGAAGTTCAGCACCGCGATGGCGAAGAGGACGACGATCCCCTTCGCGAGGCGGCCGGCGAGGAATTGCGCGAGGTTCATTCAAATTCCGCTGGCGTCATTCTCGGGCGAAGCGAAGCGCAGACCCGAGAATCTCTTGCAGGAGATGCTCGGGTCGAGCCCGAGCATGACGTGATCCTGTCGGATCACGTCACTCCTTCCAGGCATCACGGAAGCCGTCGTCGACGCCGATGCCGGTGGTGACGAGGTTCTTGACGTTGCAGCGATAGAGGGTCGGGAAATCCATCTCCAGCAGCCAGAGCACCGGCAACTCGTCGGCGAGGACTTTCTGCACCTTGGTGTAGAGGTCCTGGCGCTCCTTGTCGGTCGGCGCAATCGCTGCCTCGGCGAAGAGCTTGTCGACCTCCGGGTTGGAGTAGCCGCCGACATTGGCGAAGGGATTGCCCTTGGCGATGTTCGAGGTGATGTAGCTGCGCGCCACGCCCATGGCGGGGTCGCCGAGCTGGTAGAGGAAGTTGAAGTTGAGGTCGAAGTCCCAGTTGCTGGCCTTCTGGGTCCAGCCGGGCACGTCGGTGTTCTCGACCTGCACCTTGACGCCGACATCCTCGAGGTTCTGCTTGATCGCCTCGGTCCAGCGGGTCCAGGTCTCGCCATAGGGCAGGTTGAGCAGCCGGATCGTCTCGCCCTTGTAGCCGGAGGCCTTGATCAGCTCCTTCGCCTTGGCCGGATCGAAGGCATATTTCGGCACATCGGCCGAATAGAATTTGGTCTTCGACGAGATCGGACCGGTCGGCAGTTTGCCGAGCCCGCCCCAGACCACCTCACGGCCGAATTCGCGGTCGATCGCGTACATCAGCCCCTGGCGGAACTGCTTGTTGCCGAGGACGCCGTTGCGGACATTCGGCGTCAGCCAGGCATGCGGGGCGAACATCTCCCAGCCCTTGGTGGTCATGCAGGTGTTCGGCAGCTTGGAGAGGCGCCCCACGTCGTAGACGTCGACCGAGCCGCCGGTCAGAACGTCGATCTTGCCGGTCTCGTAGGCGACGGCGCGCGCCGCCGCATCCGGGATGATCTGCCAGTAGATCTCGTCGAGGTTCGGCTTGCCCTTCAGCCAGTAGTTCTCGTTCTTGACGAGGTGGATGTAGGAGCCCTTCTTCCACTCCTTCAGCTTGAACGGACCGGTGCCGATCGGCGTGTTGTTGGCCGGGTTGGCGCGATAATCGGTGCCGTCATAGATGTGCTTGGGGATCATCGGCGCTGAGGCGACCTCCTGCGTCATGATCATCGGACCGAAGGGCTGCTTCAGCGTGATCTTCACCGTGAGGTCGTCGACCTTCTCGATCTTCTCGACCTGGGCATTGACGATCGGGCGCCAGCGCGGATGGACCTCGCGCAGGAACTTGTCGAGGGTGAAGACGACATCGTCGGCCGTGAACGGCTTGCCGTCATGCCAGGTCACGCCCTCCTGCAGCTTGAAGGTGTAGACCTTGGCGTCCGGCGAGATCTCCCAGCTCTTGGCGAGCGAGGGCTGCGGCTCAAGCTTCTCGTTATAGCGCAGCAGCGACTCGTAGATATTGCCGGCGACCATGTTGGTCGGGCCGTTCTGGTTGAGCCCCTGCATCAGCATCGGCGGCTCGGGCTGGACGACGACGTGGACCGTGCCGCCCTTCTTCGGTTCCTGCGCCTGCGCCACGCCGAGCGCCAGGACGGAGGCGGCGAGCGCCAGGCCAAATCTCAATCCGGTCATCGTCGTTCTCCATTCCCAGCGCCGGGGTCCGCGGCATGCAGCGGCCCAAGCGTCCCCGTTTTTCATTCACCGGCCAGCTCAGGCGGATCGCACCCGATCGGGCACCCGTTGGCAAGCTCCGTCGCAATGAAAGCGAGAGACAAATTCCGTGTCAAGGATTGACATGCTGTGTTATTAGGCGACACGCGCAGCAAACGAACATGGCGCAGCCTTCAGGTGCAATGAATCAGGAAGACCGGGACAGGACCGCGCAATTGCCGCCGGGCGTGCCGATCGTCAGGGCGGTCGACCGCGCCATCGCCTTGCTCAGGGCCTTCCGCCCGGAGCACCCGCGGCTCGGCCTGAGCGAACTCGCGCGGCAGGTCGGCCTCGACAAGGGCACGACGCGGCGTCTGCTGCTGACTTTGCAGCTCAACGAGCTCATAGAATACGACGAACACGCACAAAGCTATGCGCTGGCGGTCGGACTGATCGAGCTCGGCAGCGCCGTGACGACCGGTCGCGAATTGCGCGACATCGCCGGTCCCTATCTGACCGAGATCGCCGAGAAGACCGGCGCGACGTCCTTCCTCTGGGTCCATAGTGCCGGGCGCGGCCTTTGTGTCGACCGGGTGCGGGCCTCGCTGCCCCATGTCGATGCGACCTGGTTCGCGGTCGGGGCGCAGGCACCGCTGAACTGCGGCGGCGGTCCGCGCGTGCTGCTGGCCTATCTCGGCGATGAAGAGCGCAGGCTCGCCCTCTCGCTCGATCTTCCCAAGCGCGCGCCGGCGAGCCAGACCGATCCCGAACTGCTCTGGCGCGAAGCCGACCGCATCCGGGAACAGGGCTGGGAGCTTGCTGCCGACGACTTCTTCATCGGGCTGACCGGCGTCGGCGTGCCGATCTTCGACCGAAGCGGCGCGCTCGCCGGGGCGCTCAGTATCTCCTCGCTGACCTCGATCGTCGCGCCACAAGGGCGCCCGGTGCATCTCGACGCACTGCGCGACGCCGCGGCGCGGATCGGAGGACGACTTCTGCCGGGTTGAGCCGGAACCGCTCCGTCTTTCCGGGACTTCGCGTAGCGAAGGGCCCGGAACCCAGAACCGATGCCCAATCTCAGAAAGCCGTCAGCCGTATCGCTTCAACGAGCAAGAGCGTCGGTTCTGGTTTCCGGGCTCAGGCCTCCGGCCTGCCCCGGAATGACGGCGGAGCTACCGCTCGATCCGGGTCGAGAGGATGATCGAGGACATGGTGCGCTCGACGCCTTCGAGCGCGCCGATCCGGTCGATCAGCCCGTCGAGCTCGCCGATCGAGGGCGCCACGACCACAGCGATCATGTCGAACTGGCCGCTGACCGAGTGCAGCGTCCTGATCTCTGGAATCCGGCGCAATTCGGCCTCGACCCGGGCCGCCAGCTTCGGCAGGGCGGTGATCAGCACATGCGCCTTGACCTGGCCCTTCTCGTAATCCTCCGAGAGCCGCGCGGTATAGCCGGCGATGACGCCGCGACGCTCCAGCCGTTCGATCCGGCTCTGCACGGTGGTCCGCGACAGGCCGAGCTTGCGGCCGAGCTCGGCCACCGGCGCGCGAGCGTTCTCGGTAAGCATGGTCAGAAGCTGGCGGTCGGTCTGGTCGGTTAGCATAGCGACGAGAACTTACGGCGTTTCGCTGAAAAATCCCATATGAATCGTCGCGTCGCTGGCTTCTAACCGACGACCTCTTCGGTGAATCTGTCTGACAGAAACAGATTCATCGGGGGAACCATGAAAAACGTGGTCGTCATCGGCGCCGGCAAGATCGGCGCAACCATCGCCGACCTGCTCGGCGCGACCGGGGATTACCGCGTGGTGATCGCCGACCGCTCCAACGAACAGCTCGCCGCGATCAAGACCAGCTCGACGATCTCGACCCGCAGGGTTGACATCACTGACGAGGCCGAGCTCGCCCAGGTCCTGAACGGCGCCTTCGCCGTGCTCTCGGCCGCGCCCTACGATCTGACGACGCGCATCGCCGAGGCCGCCGCGGCGCAGGGCGTTCACTATCTCGACCTGACCGAGGACGTCGCCTCGACGCGCCGGGTCAAGGAGCTGGCGCTGACCGCCAAGGCGGCCCTGATCCCGCAATGCGGACTGGCGCCCGGTTTCATCTCGATCGTCGCCGCCGACCTCGCCCGCGATTTCGACCAGCTGGACAGCCTCAAGCTTCGGGTCGGCGCACTGCCGCAGTATCCGTCCAACGCGCTGAACTACAACCTGACCTGGAGCACGGACGGGGTCATCAACGAGTATTGCGAGCCCTGCGAGGCGGTCGTCAACGGCGAGCGCGTGCTGGTGCCGGCGATGGAAGAGCGCGAGGAGTTCTCGCTCGACGGCATCACCTATGAGGCCTTCAACACCTCGGGCGGGCTCGGCACGCTCTGCGACACGCTCGCCGGCAAGGTGCGCACGCTGAACTACCGGACGATCCGCTATCCCGGCCATTGCGCGATCATGAAGGCGCTGCTGCAGGATCTGCGCCTGTCCGAGCGCCGCGACGTGCTCAAGGACATCTTCGAGAACGCCCTGCCGAGCACCCTGCAGGACGTGGTCGTGATCTTCGTCACCGCCAGCGGGCGGCTGAACGGGCGGCTGACCCAGCAGACCTATGCCAACAAGGTCTACAGCGCCGTCGTCGGCGGCGTGATGCGCAGCGCGATCCAGATCACCACGGCGTCGGGCATCTGCGCGGTGCTCGACCTGCTCGCCCAAGGCAAGCTGCCGCAGAAGGGCTTCGTCAAGCAGGAGGATATCGGCTTCGACGCCTTCCTCGCCAACCGCTTCGGCCGCGCCTATGCCCGGCCCGAGGACCTCGGCAACGCGCCCGGCGAGAGCCACGCGGCCCGCGCCGCCTGATCTGGCGCCAAGCATAATCCTCCCCGGCCCGCAAGCGGGCCAACGCAAGGGGTGCATGAGCGAGTGCGGGCTGGCAGCGGCTCGCTCCCGCGCTAGAAAAAGAAAAATGGTTCCATAGGGAACGTTTCCGGGGGAGCGACCGAACGATGGCCAGACGCGTCCTGATCGCGGAATTCATGCACGAGACGAACACTTTCAGTGTTCAGCTCACCGATGAGGCGGTGTTCCGCCATCACGGCGTCTTTCGCGACAATGAGGTGCCGGCCGCCTTCCAGGGCACGCGGACCTCGGTGGGCGCGGCTTTCGAGGCCGCCGAAAAATTCGGCTGGAGCCTGGTCCACCCGCTGGTCACCGGAGCCAACCCGTCCGGCCGCGTCACCGACGCCGCTTTCGACGCTTTCGCCAACATGATCCTTGCCGCCTGCGAGCGACTCGACGGCGTGCTGCTGCATCTGCACGGGGCGATGGCGACGGAAAGCTCGGATGACGGCGAAGGCGAATTGCTGAAGCGCATCCGTGCCAAGGTCGGGCCCGATGTGCCGGTTGTCTCGGTGCTCGACCTGCACGCGACGCTGACGCAGCTGATGGCCGACAGCGCCAACGCGCTGATCTCCTACCGGACCTATCCGCATATCGACCAGTATGAGCGGACCTGGCAGGCTGCCGAACTGCTCAACCGCGCGATGAAGGGCGAGATCAGGCCGCGCGTCGCGGTGGCACGCCGGCCGATCCTCTATGCGCTCGATGGCGGGCGCACGACCTCGCCGCCGTTCATGGAGTTGCTGCGCCGCGGCGACGCGCTGGAAGCGGCGGGTGATGCGCTCGTGGTCAGCGTCCAGGCCGGCTTCTCCTCGGCCGATGTGCACGATATCGGTCCCTCGATCGCGGTCACCCATGACGACCGCGGCAAGGCGCAGGCCCTCGCCGAGGAGCTGATGGACTATGCCTGGGAGCAGCGGCACTTCTCCTCGATCCACTTCACCCCGCTGAAGGAGGCGATGGCCAAGGCCAAGGCGGGCGAAGGCACGCTCGGTCCCGAGGCCGGCGGCAAGCCGCTGGTGATCTCGGATTATTCCGACAACCCCGGCTCCGGCGCCTATGGCGACGCGACCAACCTGCTGCGCGCCGTGCTCGATGCCGGCCTCAAGAATGTCGGCTTCCATGCGATCCGCGATCCCGAGGCCGCGCTCGCGGCGCAGGCGGCCGGCGTCGGCAATCGCGTCAAGCTCGAGCTCGGCGGCAAGGTCGATCCCAATACCGGCGGCGGCCCGCTTGAGCTCGACGCCCATGTCGTGGCGCTGACCGACGGGCATTTCATCTGCTACGGGCCAATGGCCGGCGGCGTCTGGCGCAATTACGGGCTCTCGGCGCTGCTGCGCGTCGACGATGTCGAGATCATCGTCATCACCCATAACGGCCAGGCGACCGACCTTGCCCAGTTCACCTCGCTCGGCGTCGATCCGACGCGGAAATCGACTGTCATCGTCAAGTCGATGCAGCATTTCCGCGCCGCCTTCGAGCCGATCGCGCGCGAGGTGATCGAGGTCGACACCGGCGCGCTCTCGACCAAGAACTTCAAGGAGCGCCCCTACCAAAAGGTGCGCCGCCCGATCTTCCCGCTCGACGACATCTGAGTGGGATCGAAGACCACGACCGGCCGCAAGCGCCGGCAGCGACAAGACCGGAGGATGCAAGGATGACGGAGCGAAGAGCATGAGCGTCAAGGCCGATATCGTGCTGCGCGGCGGACCGATCTGGTGCGGCCGCGAGGAGGGCGTGGTCGAGGCGCTGGCGCTCTGGGGCGACAAGGTGCTCGCAGCCGGCAAGGACGCCGAGATCACCAATCTTGTCGGACCATCGACCCGCATCATCGACCTCGCCGGCCGGCTGGCGACGCCGGGGCTGAACGATTCCCATCTGCATCTGATCTCGGTCGGCCTGACCATGGACTGGGTCGACGCCCGTCCCGCCGCGGCGCCGACGCTGGAGGCGCTGCTCGGTCAGATCGCAGCCCGCGCCGCGAAGTCGAAGCCCGGCGAGTGGGTGCTGGCGCGTGGCTACGACCAGACCAAGCTCGACACCGGCCGCCATCCGTTCCGCGAGGAACTCGACCGGGCCTCCCCGAACAATCCGGTGATGCTGGTCCGGACCTGTGGCCACATCTCGATCTGCAATTCGAAGGCGCTGGCGCTCGGCGGTATCGACGAGAATTCACCGACGCCGCCGGGCGGGCTGATCGAACAGCAGAACGGCCGTCTTACCGGCATGCTGGCGGAGAATGCCCGCGCCCCGGTCAAGGCCGCTATTCCGGCACCGAGCGAGGAGCAGCTCCTCGCTGCGATCGAGCGCGGCGGGCAATATCTGCTCTCGCTCGGGATCACCAGTTGCATGGACGCAGCAGTCGGGATGGTCACCGGCTTCGACGAGATCGCGGCCTACCACAAGGCCAAGCGTGATGGCCGTTTGCCGGTGCGTACCTGGCTCGCCCTGCTCGGCGACGAGGGCCGCTCGATCGTACCGCAATGCCATGCGGCGGGGCTGATCTCCGGCACCGGCGACGAGATGCTGATGATCGGCGCGGTCAAGATCTTCTTGGACGGCTCGGCCGGCGGGCGCACCGCCTGGATGAGCGAGCCCTATCTCGGCGACGACAAGACCATCGGCGTCCAGATGCTCTCGAACGAGGAGCTTGAGCGCCAGGTGCTGGACGCCCATGCCAAGGGCTACCAGCTCGCCTGCCACGCCATCGGCGATGCGGCGATCGAGCAATTGATCACTGCCTATGAGAAGGCGCTGGCTGCCCATCCCGATCCCGACCGGCGCCACCGCATCGAACATTGCGGCTTCTCGACGCCGCAGCAGCACGAGCGGATGGTCAAGGCCGGGATCTATCCCTGCCCGCAGCAGGTCTTCATCCACGATTTCGGCGACGCCTACGTCAAGGTGCTCGGCGAGGAGCGGGCGCTGCCAAGCTATCCGTTCCGGACCTGGTTCGATCTCGGCCTGAAGCCGGCGACCGGCAGCGATGCGCCGGTCTGCGATCCCGATCCGTTCCCGAACTTCCACACCATGCTGACGCGCCAGACCTGGCGCGGCACGGTGATGGACGAACGCCAGCGCGTCTCGATCGAGGAAGCGCTGCAGGCCTACACCGAATACGGCGCCTTCTCGCAAAAGCAGGAAGCGGTGAAGGGCAAGCTGAAGCCCGGCTTCCTCGCCGACATCGCCGTGTTCTCGCGCAATCTGCTCTCGGCCGCGCCGGAGGAAATCCTGAAGGACACCCGCTGCGACCTCACCATCCGCGGCGGCGCGGTCGTCTACGAGCGTTGGGGCGGCGCGTGAACGCGCTGCACAATGGAAACAAGAAGACGGGGCGTGAAAGCCCGCTATGGTTTCAAATGGAACGAATACCGGCGCCGATCAACGGCGCCGACTTCAAAAGAGTTCACCAATAAATTGGGAGGTTTCGACGTGTTGAAAAAGCTTGCCTTCACGACCGCGCTGACATTCGCGGCCTTCACCCTCCAGGCGCAGGCCCAGGAGCCGCGCCGCGGCGGCACCATCCGCTTCACCGCGCCGTACGGGGCGTCCTTCGTCAGCAATGACAGCCATGTCTCGAACCAGATCCAGGACGAGATCTACGGCTATGCGCTGCATGGCATGCTCTACAAATGGGATGCCAAGAACGGCAAGCCGGTGCTCGACATCGCCGAAAGCGTCCAGGTCTCGGCCGACGGCAAGACCTATACCTACAAGCTGCGCGACAATGCGCTCTTCCACAACGGCCGCAAGCTGACGGCCGACGACGTCATCTGGTCCTATACCCGCATCATGGACGGCTCGAAGAACTATCCCGGCGCGCGCTACGTCGCCCGCATCGTCGGCGCGACCGATGTCCAGAAGGGCCAGGCCAAGGAAATCTCCGGCCTGAAGAAGATCGACGATTCCAGCTTCTCGATGACGCTGACCGACAAGGCCGATCCCGGCTACTTCCTGTTCCAGGCGCAGACCGCGATCCTGCCGGCCAAGGAAGCGCAGGCCGCCGGCTTCTTCGACAAGCCGATCGGCCTCGGGCCCTTCAAGTTCGTCGAGCACGTGCCGGGCTCGCGCATGGCCTTCGAGCGCTGGGACAAGTACTACCTGGCCGGCAAGCCCTATGCTGACAAGCTCGTCATTTCGCCGATGGGCGAGGCGGCGGCGCGTGATGTCGCCTTCCGCAACAAGGAGGTCGACGTCTCGATCCTGGGCTCGACCCAGTACGTCGCCTACAAGGCCGACCCGAACCTGTCGAAGGGCATTCTGGAGGTCGCCGAGGTCTTCACCCGCAATATGGGCATGAACCCGACCTTCAAGCCCTTCTCCGACAAGCGGGTGCGCCAGGCGATCAACTACGCCATCGACAGCGAGCTGATCATCAAGCGCCTCGTCCGCGACAAGGCCTATCGCGCCGCGAGCTGGCTGCCGCTGTCCTCGCCGGCCTTCGACAAGGACGCCAAACCCTACGCCTTCGATCCGGAAAAGGCCAAGAAGCTCCTGGTCGAGGCCGGCTATCCGGATGGTTTCGAGTTCGAGTGGACCGCGACGCCGAACGAGAGCTGGGGCGTTCCGATCGTCGAGGCGACGATCCCGATGCTCGCCAAGGTCGGCATCAAGGTGAAGGTCAAGCCGGTCGAAACCTCGGCGCTCGGCGGCGTCGTCATAGGCGGCGACTTCCAGGCCTATATCTGGTCGAACACCTCCGGTCCGGACACGCTGACCGCGCTGAAGTGCTTCCACTCCTCGACGCCGCGCTCGTCCTGCAACTACACCACCTTCAAGAACGCAGGCTTCGACAAGCTGATCGACGACGCTTCGTCCGAAGCCGATCCGGCCAAGCAGCTCGACCTGCTGAAGAAGGCCAACGCCCTGCTGCAGGACGAGGCGCCGGTCTGGTTCTTCAACTACAACAAGGCGGTTCTGGCCTATCAGCCCTGGCTGCACGGCCTCCAGCCGAACTCGACCGAGCTCGCGCTGCAGCGTTACGAGGAGCTCTGGGTCGACACCACCTCGCCCGCGGCGAAGTAACACCATCCTGAGCTCCCGCCGCCGCGCCATCGCGCAACGGCGGGAGCTTGTCCGCATCCGCTCGTCGGTCACGACCCGCGCTAGCGGCGGTCAGGAGCTATTGTCATGTTGCCTTATGTCTTTCGCCGGCTGCTCCAGGCCATCCCGATCCTGCTGGCGGTCGCGGCCCTGATCTTCGTGCTGTTCAGCGTGATCCCCGGCAATTTCGCCACCAGCCAGATGGCCGACGGGCGAAGCAATATCGACGCTGCCACGATCGAGCGGATGAACCAGCAGTTCGGCCTCAACGACCCGCTGCCGTTGCGTTTCGCAAAATATGTCGGGGGCCTCGCGACCTTCGACCTCGGCGATTCCTTCCGCACCCGCCAACCCGTGACCAAACTGATCGGCGAGCGGCTCTGGCCGAGCCTGCAACTCGCGCTCGCCGCCATGCTCTTCGCCATCGTCATCGGCGTGCCGCTCGGCTTCGTGGCCGCACTGAAGCCAGGCGGCTGGATCGACATGTTCTCGATGGTCTTCGCCGTGTCCGGCCTGTCGCTGCCGATGTTCTGGCTCGGCCTGCTCCTGATGTATGCCTTCGCGCTGACGCTGAACTGGTTCCCCAGCTTCGGCTATGGCGATGGCGATCCGCGCTACATCGTGCTGCCGGCGATCGCGCTCGGCGTCTCGCCATTGGCCCTCCTCGCCCGGACCGCCCGCGCCGCCGTGCTCGAGATCATGCACGCCGACTTCGTCCGTACCGCCCGCGCCAAGGGCGCCAGCGCCTACCGGGTGATGCGCTGGCATGTCGCCCGCAATGCGCTGGTCATCGTGCTGACCACGCTCGGCCTGCAATTCGGCTCGGTCCTCGGCCAGGCGGTCGTTGTCGAGAAGCTCTTCGCCTGGCCGGGCCTCGGCTCGCTCCTGGTCGACAGCGTCACCTGGCGCGACATCCCGGCGGTACAGGGCTGCATCCTGACGATCGTGCTCTTCTTCCTCGTCGTGAACATCGCCGTCGACGTGCTTTGCGCCGTCGTCGATCCGCGCATCAAGTACAGCTAGGTCGCTCCATGAAGTTTCGTGCCAACCTCTGGATCGGCGCCACCTGCTTTGCGCTCGTCGTCGCAGGCGGCGTTTTCGCGCCCTGGCTCGCCCATACCGATCCGGTGATGGACGCCAATCTGATGAACGCCGAAGTTCCGCCCGGCTCCGAATTCTGGTTCGGCACCGACGCGCAAGGCCGCGACATCTACAGCCGCGTGCTCCATGGCGCCCGCATCTCGTTGACAGTCGGTATCGTCTCGCAATTGATCAACACGCTGATCGGCGTCGCGCTTGGCCTCTCCGCCGGCTACTGGGGCGGCTGGTGGGACGATTTCGTCAACGGCCTCACCAACATGATGCTCGCCATTCCCTCGCTGATCTTCGCGCTGGCGATCATGGCCATTCTGCAGCCGGGCCTCACCAGCCTGCTGATCGCGCTCGGCCTGACCAACTGGTCCTTCACCTGCCGCCTGACGCGGGCCGCGACCCTGTCGGTGAAGTCGCTCGGTTATGTCGAGGCCGCCAGATCACTGGGATACGGCACCTTCCGGATCATGTTCACGCAGATCCTGCCGAACATCGCCGGCCCGATCATCGTGATCGGCACGCTCGGCATGGGCGGCGCGGTGCTGGCCGAAGCCTCGCTCTCCTTCCTCGGGCTCGGCATCCGCCCGCCCTTCCCGAGCTGGGGCTCGATGCTGTCAGACGCGCGCGACCAGATCTCGACCGCACCGTGGATCTCGATCTTCCCAGGCCTTGCCATCTTCCTAACCGTGCTCGGCCTCAACCTGCTCGGCGACGGCCTGCGCGACATCCTCGACCCGCACTCGCAGACCCGCAAAGCCTGAACTCCCCTTCCGACGAGAGCCATCCTGTGACCACCACCGACCTCGACGACGGCCCGCTCGAAACCATCCGCTTCATCGGGCTGAAGCCCGGCCCGAAACTGATCGTGACCGGCGCCGTCCACGGCAACGAGCCCTGCGGGCCGACCGCGATCCGCCGCGCCATCGAGGAGTGCCGCGCGGGCAAGATCAAGATCCTGCGCGGCGAGGTCACCTTTCTGCCCGTCACCAATCCCAAGGCTTTCCGCCTGAAGACCCGCGAGGGCGACCGCAATTTCAACCGCGACCTGCGCGAGCGGCCGCTGGCAAGTGATTACGAGGACCGGATCGGCAATCCTGTCTGCACGCTGCTGCGCCAGCACGACGCGCTGCTCGACATCCACTCCTTCCGGCAGGAGGGCGAGCCCTTCGTCTTCTTCGGCCCGGCCGACAATCGCGGCGAGCTCGAACCCTTCGCCCGGGCGGAGGAGGAGATGGCGCTCGCCTCGTGCCTCGGCGTTTCCACGGCCATCCATGGCTGGCTCGACAATTATGCAAGGCTGCTCGACATCCGCTCGCGCCTGCCGGTGCCGAAGCTTAACGTCACCGAGGGCTATGGCACGACCGAGTTCATGCGCTTTTGCGGCGGCTATGCGGTGACGCTGGAATGCGGCACGCATGACGACCCGAAGGCCGCCGATATCGGCTATACGGCGATCAGCAACACGCTGGCGCAATTGCAGCTGGTCGACGCGCCCCTGCCGCCGGCAGCGCTCAGCGACGTGATCGAGATGGTCGAGGTGCTGCTCTGCGGGGCGGAGGGCGACCGCGCCGAAACAGGCTGGCGCACCGGCGA
Organism: Allobosea sp. Tri-44; assembly: GCF_004123845.1. Taxonomy (GTDB): domain Bacteria; phylum Pseudomonadota; class Alphaproteobacteria; order Rhizobiales; family Beijerinckiaceae; genus Allobosea. Next base: position 451,227 of record NZ_NBDP01000007.1, read on the forward strand.
TGCGGTCAAGGCCGGCGCCACCCTTGCCCGTCGCGCCGACGGCACCAAGGTGACAGCGCCGCGCGATGGCTACATCATCTTCCCAAATGTCGCGCCCAAGCTCGGCGAGGCGATCTGCCATTTCGGCGTCGCGAGCAATCGCGCGATTGGAGTCGCCTGACGCAAGCGCCGATCAGCGCCGGCCGGCGGCGACGAATTTGTCGCCGTCCCAGGCGAGACGGCGCTGGCATTCCAGGTGACCCGAGCGGCCGCAGGCGCTGCCATGCAGCGACAGCACCAGCACGGACTTGCCGCCGGCCTGGGCGAGCGACCAGTCACGGACGTTATTGCCGAAAGCCTGGCGATAGCCCGTACCGCTTGAGATCAGGATGTCGAGCGTGCAGCCGGCCGAACCGCAGAACGGGTTGGTCATGATCCCGCCGACGCATTCGGACTGGCTATAGTCGAGCAGATAGTCGGGCTGGCCGTCGCCGTTGAAATCGGCCGTCCGCTGGAAGCCCGGCTTGAACGTCGCGCGCCCGCCACAGGTATCCCGGATTTCGGCGCGCACCTTGGCGATCTCGGCGGGAACCGTCGGTTGCGCCAAGGCGCCGGCGCCGAGCTGAGCGGCGAAGGCCAGGACGAAAGCAAGACTGCGCCACAACCCCATCGGCCTTCTCGCGGCAACGCCGTCATGACGCTACGGCAGGACGCTAATCTTGCGTCCCGTCCGGATAAAAGCAACATGCTGCCCGCATCACTTCCGGAGTACCCATGTCCCGCCTCGTCTACGTCCTCAACGGCCCGAACCTGAACCTGCTCGGCAAGCGCCAGCCGCACATTTACGGCTCGGAGACGCTGGCCGATGTCGAGGATGCCTGCCGGGCGCTGGGCAAGGAGCTCGACCTCGAAATCCGCTTCCACCAGTCGAACCGCGAATACGAGATCATCGACTGGATCCATGAGGCGCGGGAGACCGCGGCCGGCATCGTCATCAACCCCGGCGCCTTCACCCATACCTCGGTCGCGATCCTCGACGCGCTCAACGCCTTCGACGGCACGGTGATCGAGTGCCACATCTCGAACGTGCACAAGCGCGAGAGCTTCCGGCACCATTCCTACATGTCGTTGCGCGCCGATGGCGTCATCGCCGGTTTCGGCACGCAGGGCTACCTGCTGTCGCTGCGGCGCGTCGCCAAGCTCGCCGACGAGAAGAAGGCCTGAACCGCCATGGTTCCGGTCAAGCTGGCCGTAATCGGCGCCGGGCTGATCGGCCGGCGCCATGCCGAGCATGTCGCGGCAGAGCCGCGCTCCGCGCTGTCGGCGGTGGTCGATCCGACACCGGCAGGCCGCGCGGTCGCGGCGGCGCTGGATGCGCCCTGGTTTCCGTCCTTCGCCGAGATGCTGGCGGCAGAGCGGCCCGATGGCGTGATCATCGCGACGCCGAACCAGCTCCATGTCCGCAACGGGCTGGAGGCGGTCGAGGCCGGCATCCCGGCGATCGTCGAAAAGCCGCTGGCTGACGACCTCGCCGAGGGCGAGCGCCTGGTCGCAGCGGCCGAGCAGGCTGGCGTGCCGCTGCTCACCGGCCATCACCGGCGCTACAATCCGATGATCCGCAAGGCCAAGGAGATCGTCGACTCCGGCCGGCTCGGCCGGGTGCTGGCGCTGAGCGGGCATTTCTGGCTGATGAAGCCGGACGATTACTTCGAGGCCGACTGGCGGCGCGAGACGGGGGCGGGACCGATCCTGCTCAACCTGATCCACGATGTCGACCTGTTCCGCTATCTCTGCGGCGAGGTCGCCTCGGTGCAGGCACACGCCTCCAACGCCGTGCGCGGCCATGCGGTCGAGGAGACCGCTGCGATCCTGCTGCGCTTCGCCAATGGCGTGCTCGGCACGGTCACGGTGTCCGACTCGATCGTGGCACCGTGGAGCTGGGAGATGACGACGGGCGAGAACCCGGTCTACCCGCAGCAGGACCAGTCCTGCTACCAGATCGGCGGCACGCATGGCTCGCTCACGATCCCGCAGCTCGAAATCTGGGCCAATCCGGCTAAGCGCAGCTGGTGGGAGCCGCTGATGCGCGAGCGGGTCCCTGTCGTGCAGGAAGACCCGCTCCGGGTCCAGGTCCGGCATTTCTGCGACGTCATCCGCAAGGGCGTGACGCCGATCGCCTCTGGACGCGAGGGGCTGAACACATTGAAGGTGATCGCGGCGGTGCAGCGCTCGGCCGAGACCGGTGCCATGGTCGAGCTCGGCTAGTAATGGAAGGTCCAGAGCAGACTTTCGCTCAGGCCCTTCAGCGCCTCGACCGCGTCGGGGCGCTCGCGCGCCAGCGTGGTGATCAAAGCGTCCGCCACGGCGAAGGCGGCAGTCGGCGAGTTCGGCAGGAAGCTGTTGCGGGCAGGGGCAAAGAACGTCATGTCGGCCAGCGGCACCAGCGGCGATGACGGCCCATCGGTCAGGGCGACCAGGACGGCGCTGCGCTTCTTGGCGAATTTAGCGAGCTCCAGCGTGGCGCGCGAATAGCGCGGCAGCGAGATCGCGATGACGACGTCCTCCGGTCCGGCCGAGAGCATGTGGCGGACGGCGCGCTCCGGCCCGCCGCGCGAGGAGGCGAAGACGACGTCGGCGTCGAGATAGAGCGCGAGCCCATCCTCGAGGAAGGCGCCGACATAGTGGCTCGCGCCCGAGCCGACGATGAAGATCCGGCGCGCCTTCAGCAGCAGGGCGATGGCGCGGTTGACCGTCTCCTCCTCCAGCGTCGCGATCGCCTCGTCGAGATTGGCGGCCTCGCCCTTCAGCGTCGTCGTCATGGTGGCGAAGACCGAGCCGGCCGTGGCGCGCGCGCCGGCGAGGCCCTCGACCGGTCCCATCGCGACCTTCAGCGCCGTTGACAGCGCGGCGCGGAAATCGCCGTAGTTGCGGTAGCCCAGCGCCCGGACGAAGCGGGTCACGGTCGCGGTCGAGGTCCCGCTCTTTTCGGCCAACCCCTCGATCGTGACGGTCGCGGAATCGAGCGGGCTCTGCAGCACGAAGTCCGCCACCTTGCGATGCCCCTCGCTCAGCGACGGGTAGACCTGGGCGATGCGATTGGCGAGGTCCGTCGTCGGCTTCAGGGCGCGTGACATGGCTCTCCCACAGATTGACGTCGGATCATTTTCATGTTTGCTAACGCGTGAAAATAAAGCTGTCAAAACGACCAGCTACGGGAACGGAGACGGACCGATGCGTCAGCGTGCGCTCATCACCATTCTGCTCGGCGCCAGCATGCTCAGTGCGCCGGCCATGGCCCAGAGCCTGCGCATCGCGCTCGCCTCCGAGCCGACCGCCGTCGACCCGCATTATCACGACCTCACCCCCAACAACGCGCTCGCCCAGCACATCTTCGACAATCTCGTGCGGCAGGACGAGACGCAGGTGCTGCAGCCGGGTCTCGCCACCTCCTGGGAGAATGACGGCAAGAACCGCTGGACCTTCAAGCTGCGCCAGGGCGTGAAATTCACCAATGGCCAGCCCTTCGGCGCGCAGGACGTGGTCTTCACCTTCTGCCGCACGCTGAAGAACGAGACCAAGGTCTCCGACTCCTTTGCCGACATCACCGGCAATTTCGCCAAGGTCGAGACGCCCGACGCCAGCACGCTGATCATCGAGACCAAGGAGCCGGAGCCGCTGCTGCCGACCCTGCTCTCGGGCCTGCCGATCCTCTCCGCCTCGATCGTGCAGCACGACGCCATCAGCTACGATATCGCCAAGAACTGCGGCGTCACCGGGCCCTGGCCGGCGGTCAACAACTTCAATGACGGCTCGATGGCGATCGGCACCGGGCCGTACAAGCTGAAGTCCTATGTGCGGGGCTCGTCGATCGAGCTCGAACGCAACCCCGACCATTGGGGCGGTCAGCAGCCCTGGGCCAGCGTGCGCTTTCTGCCGGTGACCAATGCTGGCCCGCGCCTCGCCGGCCTGCTCGCCGGCGATTACGACGTGATCGAGAACCCGGCCGCACGCGATCTTGGCCGCATCAAGGGCGACAAGCGCTTCGGCCATGTCATCACGCCCTCGACCCGGGTGATCTACTTCCAGCTCGATGTCGCCCGTGACCAGAGTCCCTTCGTCAAGGCACCGGACGGCAAGAACCCGCTGAAGGACGTGCGCGTGCGCAAGGCGATGTCGCTCGCCATCGACCGCGAGGCGATCGTCAAGCGCATCATGGATGGCGCCGCCGAGCCGGCTTACCAATACCTGCCGACCGGCATGTCCGGCACCCTGGCGAATCCAGCCAAGCTCGCCTACGACCCGGCTGCGGCCAAGACGCTGCTGGCCGAGGCCGGCTATCCCAACGGCTTCCAGCTCACTTTGTCCTCGACCAATGACCGCTACATCAACGACAGCCAGATCACCCAGGCCGTCGCCCAGTACCTGACCCAGGTCGGCATCAAGACCGAGGTCGACGCGATGACGCGGGCGATCTACTTCCCGCGCCGCGCCAAGAAGGAATTCAGCGTCGCGCTCGGCGGCTGGGGCTCCGCCACCGGCGAGGCCGCCTCCTTCCTGCGCCAATGGCCGCCGACCCCGAACGAGACCAAGACGCTCGGCGGCTCGAACTATGGCGGCTACAAGAATGACGAGTTCGACAAGGTCATCCGCGCCGCGGTGACGACGCTCGACGACAAGAAGCGCGCCGAACTGCTGCAGCAGGCGATGACGCTGGTCCTCGCCGACGGCGCCTTCATCCCGCTCCATTTCGAAAGCGGCATCTGGGCCTTCAAGTCCGAGCTCGCGGTCGCCGGCCGCGCCGACCAGTTCATGCTCGCCATGTCGGTGAAGCCAGCGAAGTAAGCCGGCGATCACCTCTTCGAGGTTCGGCGCATGACCGCCTATGTCCTGCAGCGGCTGATCCAGAGCGTGCTCGTGCTGCTCGCGGTCTCGGTCGTGGTCTTCTTCGCCGTCTACGGCATCGGCGATCCCGTAGAGCTGCTGGTCTCGCCCTCGGTCAGTGAGGCCGAGCGCCAGGCGCTGATCCGGCGGCTCGGGCTCGACCTGCCGGTCTGGCAGCAATACCTCACCTTCATGGGCAATGCCCTGAAGGGCGATCTCGGCCGCTCCTTCGTGCATGGCGTCCCGGCGCTGCAGCTCATCCTGGCGCGGCTGCCGGCGACCTTCGAGCTGGTGCTGCTGGCGATGACGCTGGCGCTCACCGTCGGCATCCCGCTCGGGCTGATGGTCGGCCTCAATCCGGATAGCCGGCGCGCCCGCATCGTCATGGCCGGAACCGTGCTCGGCTTCTCGCTGCCGAGTTTCTGGAAAGGCATGATGCTGATCCTGCTCTTCGCCGTGCTGCTCGGCTGGCTGCCGACCGCAGGGCGTGGTGAAACGGTCTCGATCCTGGGTCTCCAGACCAGCCTGCTGACGCTGGACGGGCTGCATCACATCGCCCTGCCCGCGCTCAACCTCGCGATCCCGAACCTTGCGCTGATCGTGCGCCTGGTCGCCGCCGGCACCGCCGAGACGATGACGCAGGACTACGTCAAATACGCCCGCGCCAAGGGGGTGCGGCCGCGGCGCATCGTCAACCGGCATGTGCTGCGCAACATCCTGATCCCGGTCGTCACCGTGGTCGGCGTCGAGTTCGGCAGCCTCGTCGCCTTCTCGACCATCACCGAGACCGTCTTCGCCTGGCCGGGCATGGGCAAGCTCCTGATCGACTCGGTCTACCAGCTCGATCGTCCGGTGGTCGTCGCCTATGTCCTCCTGGCGACGCTGCTCTTCGTCACCGTCAACTTCCTGGTCGACGTGCTCTATGCCGCGCTCGACCCGCGGGTGAAGCTCGCCGGAGAACAGGCATGAGCCTAAATGCTGCCCGCCTCGCCGGCCCCGCGCAGGCCGACACACCCTTGCGCGAGAAGGTGCTGCGCCGCCTGCGCAACCGCCCGACGACGCGCGGCGCCGTGATCCTGCTCGGCATCATGGTGGCGCTCGCTCTGCTCGCCCCAGTGATCGCGCCGCAGAACCCGCATGATCTCGGCTCGCTCAGCGTGATGGACAACCGGCTGGCGCCGGGCGAGCAGGGCATGACGGGCTTCAGCTATTGGCTCGGCAGCGATGCGCAGGGCCGCGACATGCTCAGCGCCATCCTCTATGGACTGCGCACCAGCCTGCTCGTCGGCCTTGCCTCCACGGTCGGGGCGCTCTCGATCGGCATTCTCGCCGGGCTCGCCGCGGCGCAGTTCGGCGGCGCGGTCGATGCCGTGCTGATGCGCATCGTCGATTTCATGCTCGGCTTCCCCTCGATCCTGGTCGCGCTGGTGCTGCTCGCCTCGATCGGGCGCGGCGTCGACAAGGTCATCCTCGCCATCGTCCTGGTGCAATGGGCGCAGTACGCCCGTTTGATGCGGGCGGCGGCGCTGGTCGAACGACGCAAGGAATATATCGAGGCGGCCGTCAATTTCGGCCTGCCGACCCGCCACATCATGCTGGCGCACCTGCTGCCGAACTCGGTCGGCGCCGTGCTCGTGGTCGCCTCGATCAGCATCGCCTCGGCGATCACGCTGGAAGCGACGCTCTCCTTCCTCGGCGTCGGCGTGCCGGTGACCCAGCCCTCGCTCGGCCTGCTGATCGCCAACGGCTTCGAGTTCCTGCTCTCCGGCGAATACTGGATCGCCGTCTTCCCCGGGATCGCGCTGGTGCTCCTGATCATGTCACTCAACCTCGTCGGCGACCGCCTGCGCCGCAGCTTCAACGTGCGCGCATGAGCGAAGCCCCTCTCCTTTCCGTCCGCGGCCTCAAGACCGTATTCCATGCGCAGGACGGCGCCTGGCCGGCCGTCGACGGCGTCGATTTCAGCGTCGCCAAGGGCGAGGTGCTCGGCCTCGTCGGCGAATCCGGCTCGGGCAAGTCGGTCACCGGCTTCTCGCTGGTGCAGTTGATCGACCCGCCAGGCGAGGTCGTCGCAGGTGAAATCCTATTCGACGGCACCGATTTGCGCGCCGCTTCCGAGGAGCGCCTGCGTCAATTGCGCGGCGACCGGATCGCGATGATCTTCCAGGACCCGCTGATGACGCTGAACCCGGTGCTCACCATCGGCGAGCAGATGAGCGAGGCGATCCTCGAGCATCGCGACTGCAGCCGCGCGGAAGCGCTCGCCAAGGCGGCGAAGGCGCTGGCGCGGGTCGGCATCTCCTCACCCGAGACCCGGCTGAAGCAGTTTCCGCATGAATTCTCCGGCGGCATGCGCCAGCGCGTCGCCATCGCGACCGCGCTCCTCAACGACCCCGACCTGATCATCGCCGACGAGCCGACCACGGCGCTCGATGTCACCATCCAGGCGCAGATCCTCTACGAGGTCCAAAAACTCTCGCGCGAGACCGGTGCCGCGGTGATCTGGATCACGCATGACCTCGCCGTAGTCGCCGAGCTCGCCGACCGCGTGGCGGTGATGTATGCCGGCCGCATCGTCGAGATCGGCGAGGTCGAGACCGTGCTCGACCGGCCGCGCCACCCCTATACGCTCGGCCTGCTCAACTCCTCGGCCACCATGGTCGAAGTCGGCGAGCGCCTGCACCAGATCGACGGTATCGCGCCGCGCATCGATTCACGCCCTTCCGGCTGCCCGTTCCGGCCGCGCTGCGAGCGGGCTTTGCCAGTCTGCGCCGACAGCGATCCGCAGCCGCAGGCCTATGACGGCCGCACCTTGCGTTGCCACAGCCCCGTCCCAGACCGGGTGGCGGCATGAGCGAGACCCTGTTCGAACTGCGCGGCGTGCGCAAATACTTCCGCGGCAAGGCCAATATGGCCGAGCGCATCCTGACGGCCGTCGGCCGGCATGCGCCGCCTGCGACACTGAAGGCGGTCGATGGCGTCGATCTCAGCGTCAGGAAGGGCGAGGTGCTCGGTCTCGTCGGCGAATCCGGCTGCGGAAAGTCGACGCTGGCACGCATCGCCACCGGCATTCTGCCACCGACCGAAGGCGAGGTCTTCTACAAGGGCCGCTCGGCCGCGGCGCTGAAGAGCAAGGACCGACTCGATTATCTGCTCAAGGTGCAGATGATCTTCCAGGACCCTTACGCCTCGCTCGATCCGCGCATGCGGGTGAGCCGCATTGTCGGCGAGGCGCTTGCGGTCCACAAGCTCGTGCCGAAGGCGGAGCTCGACGGCGCGGTCGACCGGGCGCTAACCGAGGTCGGTCTCGATCTCGCCTATCGCGAGCGCTACCCGCACCAGTTCTCCGGCGGCCAGCGCCAGCGCATCGGCATCGCCCGGGCGCTGGCGGTGAAGCCCGACTTCCTGGTCTGCGACGAGCCGGTCTCGGCACTCGACGTCTCGATCCAGGCACAGGTGATCAACCTGTTCATGGATGTGCGTGCGCGGCACGGGCTGACCTATCTCTTCGTCAGCCATGATCTCGGCCTCGTCCGCCATATCAGTGATCGCGTCGCGATCATGTATCTCGGCCGCATCGTCGAGATCGGCAGCGCGACCGCGATCTTCGCCGAGCCGGCGCACCCCTATAGCGCAGCCCTGATCAAGGCGATCCCCTCGGCGGCACGACGCAAGAGCAGCTTCCAGCCGCTCAAGGGCGAACTACCCTCGCCGCTGGCGCCGCCCTCCGGCTGCCCCTTCCACCCGCGCTGCGAGCACGCCATGCCGGTCTGCCGCGAGGTCCGCCCGGAGCTCACGGAGATCGCACCCGGCCGCAGCGCTGCCTGCCACCTGCACAGCATCGCGAAAGCCGCATGACCACGCTCACACTCGATCCGCCGCAGGGGCGCAGCACCCTGCCCTTCATCGACGCCCGCCATCCCGAGCGGCCGCTGGAGGTCAATTTCTATCGGCCGGCACGGCATCGCCCGGAAGACGAAATCGTCTTCGTCCAGCACGGCATGCTGCGCAATGGCGACGATTATCGCGACTTCTGGATCGACGCCGCCGAAAAGCACAACCTGCTGATCGTCGCGCCCACTTTCGGCAACGCGCATTTTCCGCAGGCGGAAGGCTATAACAACGGCCTCCTCGTCAGCGAGGACGGCGCTGTCGCCCCGCAGGGCGACTGGCTCTATGCCGTGCCGACCCGCGTGCTGGCGGCGCTGCGCAAGGCCGGCACGACGAGGCGCGACAAGGTCCGGCTGTTCGGCCATTCGGCCGGCGGCCAGTTCGTCCACCGGCTGCTGGCGACGCAGGCTGAAACGCCGTTCGAGACCGCCTTCGCCGCCAATTCCGGCTGGTACACGCTGCCGACGCTGGAGCGGCGCTTCCCGGAAGGGCTCGGCGGCCTCGGCCTCGGCGAAGCGGAGCTGGCGCGCTGGCTCGCCTGGCCGATGGTGATCTTCGCCGGCGACCGGGACATCGTCACCAGCGATCCGAACCTGCCGGCGCAAGCAGAGGCGCTGGCACAGGGACCGATGCGTTATGCCCGCGCGCGTTTCATGCTCGACTTCGCCAAGGCGGAAGCGGCCAGGCGCGGCGTGCCCTGCAACTGGTCGCTGATCACCGTGCCCGGCATCGGCCATGACGGCGCGGCGATGTCGCGGGCTGCAGCAGCCTGGTGGTACGAGGGCCGCATCCCGTCGGTGGAGGTGTTGAGGACCGAAGCGGCCTACGTGGCCTGAAGCATCAGGCCGAGGATCGCCCTATATTTGGAATTACTATAGTATAAAACTAATGCCGAACGATGCATGCCACGCTCTTGGCAAGCACACTCCGGTGGACACTTTCTGACTTTTTGATAGAAGCTGAAGCACCGGCTTGCCCAAACTGGCCTATGCTTCAGCTTCTATCGAAATTCGATATCATGACCCAATCCAGCACGTCTCTCTCCGCCGCGCTCCTCGCCGGCGGCCTCGCCCTCGCACTGCTCGCCACGCCAGCGCTTGCGCAGCGCGAGCCGCCCGCGACCGAACAGGCCGAGGAAGCCGAACCACAAGCAGAACCGGCGCCGCGCGCACCGGCGGCCCGCCCTGCCCCTGCGACACGCCCAGCACCTGCGGCCCGCCCAGCGACAGCGAATCCGCCCGCCCGCCCAGCCAGTCCACCGACACGCCCTGCCACGGCACAAGCACCGGCTGCAGCCCCGACTGTCAGCCAGCCGACGGCCCAGGCCGCGCGCCTGCCGAACGGCGCCACGGCAGTGAACGAGGTCTATGGCGACTGGACGGTCGACTGCCGCATCAATGACGGCCAGAAACTCTGCGTGCTGACCCAGTCGCAAGGCGACAGCCGCACGAACCAGCGCGTCTTTGCGGTCGAACTGCGCGCACCGAAGGATGGCCGCGCCGAGGGCACGATCCTGATGCCGTTCTGGCTCAAGCTCGAGAACGGCGCGGTGCTCAAGCTCGACGACAGGGATCTCGGCCAGGGCCTGCGCTTCTCGACCTGCTCGCCCGCAGGCTGCCTGCTGCCGGTCTCATTCCCGACCGTCGCCACCGACGCGATGAAGGGCGGCAAGACGCTGACGGCGGCCGCGCTCAACCTGTCGAACAACGACGTGGTCTCGTTCAATATCGCGCTGAACGGTTTCGGCCCCGCGCTCGACCGGCTGGTGCAACTGGCGAACTGACGAAAAAGCCGTCGCGGCGCTATGCGCCGCGACGGCTTGCGATCTGCTAGGGCGTGGTGTGGCTATCGCCCCGAGCCATTAGAGCAGTTCATGAACGCCATGTGTGCGGCCGTGCCGACCTTGGCCGACCGCCAGGCTTTGCGACCGGGGCGAGCCGGATCGTCAATGACCCGCCCGCCATTGCTGAGCGCGCAGTTGCAGGAGCGCTGATCCCTCATGGTGCGGCACTCCGGATGGACGCCGCCTTGCGCAGACACTGGCTCCAACGAACCAAGAACAATCAGCGCGGCACCGCCGAGCAGAAGAGCAAGACGCATATCAAATCCCCCAAGCCGCAGCTCAGGGTTGCATGGCTTGGAAGCCCGCGTCCATAGCCCGCGAGAGCCGCACACCGAATGCGCGGCTTCGCGATCAGTCAACCGGCTGCTACCCCTCAGATCTTGGCGCGCGGGTCGTGCTTCGCCAGGCGGCCGAGCAGGTAATCGACCTCAGCCTTGGCAGCGGCGGTCAGGCCCGGGCCGGGCTTGCGCTGCGCATCGCTGGCGAGGATGCCGCGCTTCATCATCACATATTTGCGCACGGCGAGGCCGACGCCCTGCTGCTGCTCATAGCGCAGCAGCGGCAGATGCGCGTCGAAGATGTCGTGGGCATCGTCGCGGCGGCCGGCCTTGTTGGCCTTGACCACGTCGATCAGCAGTTCCGGGAAGGCGTAGCCGGTGTTGGCGCCGTCGGCGCCGCGCTCGATCTCGAAATCGAGGAAGAGCCCGCCATTGCCGGTCAGGATCGCGACGCGCCGCAGCGAGCCCTCGGCCTCGAACTTGCGCAGGGTCGAGATCTTCTCAAGGCCCGGCCAGTCCTCGTGCTTCAGCATCACGCAGGACGGGTTGTCCTGGATGATCTTGCGGATGACAGCGGGGGTCATCACCACCGAGAGCGTCAGCGGATAATCCTGGATGACGAAGGGGATGTCGGAGCCGATCGCCTCGACCGCCTGCGCGTAATAGCCGGTGATCTGGTCGTCGGTGCGCAGGTTCGTCGGCGGGGCAATCATCACGCCGCCGGCGCCGAGCTCCATGACCTGCCGGGCCAGCGAGCGCATCGCCGCAAAGCCCGGCGCCGAGACCCCGACGATGATCGGCTTGCCGCCCATCTTCGCAACCGCGCGCTTGACCAGGCCGAGCGATTCCTCCGGCTCGAGCTTGGGCGCCTCGCCCATGATGCCGAGCACGGTGACGCCGTCCGAGCCGATGCTGGCATAAAAGTCGAAGAGCCGGTCGGCCGAGCTCCAGTCGACGCTGCCGTCCGGGTTGAACGGGGTCGGCGCGATCGGAAAGACGCCGGAGGCTTCGGTGGTCAGACGCATGGTAGTCTCCTTAAGCCGGCCAGTCAGACGATCCTGGTGCGGACAGTGCCGACACCCGCGATCGTGCCTTCGAGCAGGTCGCCCTTGACAACGGCCGCGACGCCTTCGGGCGTGCCGGTCATGATCAGGTCACCCGGCGCCAGCGTGACGAAGCCGGAGAGATACGAGATCGTCTCCGGCACGTTCCAGATCATCTTGGCGAGATCGGAGCTCTGGCGCACCGCACCGTTGACCTTGAGCTCGATCAGGCCCTTGTCGGGATGGCCGGCCTTGGCCGCCGGAACGATCTCACCGATCGGTGCCGACGAGTCGAAGCCCTTGCCCATGTCCCAGGGCTTGCCGGCTTTCTTGGCGGCGCCCTGCAGGTCGCGGCGGGTCATGTCGAAGCCGGCGGCATAGCCGAAGACATGGGAGAGCGCTTCGGCTTCGGCGATGTCCTTGCCGCCCTTCCCGATCGCGACGACGAGCTCCATCTCATGGTGCAGATCGGCGGTCTTGGGCGGATAGGGCATTTCGGCGCTGCCGGTCAGCACGGCGTCGGACGGCTTGGTGAAGAAGAACGGCTCCTCGCGATCGGGATCGCCACCCATCTCGCGAGTGTGCTCGGCGTAATTGCGGCCGACGCAGAAGATGCGGCGCACCGGGAAGAGCCCGCCGCCGGCCACCGGAATGACGGCGACCTTCGGCGGATCGATGACATAGCTGGACATGGCTGCGCCCCGTTCGAGAAATGCGGGAGCGTTCATGCGGGAGCACGCCCGCCGGGGCAAGTGCCTGGCATGCGATGACGGGGCTGCGCAGCGGTCGCGACGCAAGCGCGGGATCCCTCTGCGGAAGGTCGATCGCCTGGCTCCCTACCTTCCCCCTTGTGGGGAAGGGTATGGGGATGGGGGTAGTGCCGCCTGGTGATTGCCGGCAGAATGGAACTGGCAGCGGGGGCAGCGCGATCCAGCCCAGCCGATCGTTCCGGCTTTGCGACCCCCACCCCTGCCCCTCCCCACAAGGGGGAGGGGTTCCCGCGCTCTATTCGTCGATCACGACGCCTTCGGCAGGTCCGGCACCTTGTAGGCCGTCGTCGCCTTGATCCGCTCCATGGCGAAGCGCGAGGTGACGTTCTTGAGCGGGATCGTCTCTATCAGCTTCTTGTAGAAGGTGTCATAGGCGGCCATGTCGGCGACAACGACGCGCAGCATGTAATCGACATCGCCGGCCATGCGGTAGAACTCGATCACCTCCGGCATCGCCGCGACGCTCTGGGCGAACTTCTCCAGCCAGGGTCCGGAATGGTCGGCCGTCTCGATCTGAACGAAGACGGTGAGCCCCAGCCCGATCTTCTCGGGCGCCACCAGCGCGACACGCTTGATGATCACACCGGTCTGCTCGAGGCGCTGAATCCGCTTCCAGCACGGGGTCTGCGACAGCCCGACCCGATCGGCGAGCTCCGCGATCGAGATGTTGGAGTCTGCCTGCAACACAGTCAGAATCTTGCGATCAATGGCGTCCATCTCTCGATCCATAATGATGGAGAAAATTCCTTTTGCCAGAATTAGGCAATGTAGAATTTTCTTCTTTTTGAAGGGCTCAGCTTGTATTTAGATAGAAAATCCTTTTATCAAACGTCAATAGGCTAGATATCACGCGCCATCTGGGGAAATACGATTATGGATCGCCGCCAGTTCCTGCTTGCCGGCTCTTCGCTCGCCGCTGCGATGCCCTTGGTCGCCGCGTCCTTCACGGGGGCCCGCGGTCAGGAGACCGTCCCCGCCCGGATCGGCTACATCCCCGTCATCGGCACCGCCCCGATCTTCGTCGCCAATGGCGAGGGCTGGCTGAAGCAGGCTGGCATCACGCCAACGTTCACGGTGTTCGAATCCGGCCCGAACATGATCCAGGCGCTCGCCTCGGGCACGATCGACCTTTACGTCGCCGGCGTCGCCCCGCTCGCCGTCGCCCGTTCGCGCGGCGTCGACATCCGCGTCGTCGCCTCAACCGCGACCGGCGAGAACGTCTTCGTCGCCGCCCCCGCTCTGGCGAAGTTCTTCACGGAGGGAACGAGCGCAGCCGCCGCCTTCAAGGCGCACAAGGCCGCGACCGGCAAGCCGGCGCGTCTCGCCACCCAGCCGGCCGGCTCCGTTCCTAATACCGTGCTGCAATACTGGCTCTGGGAGGTCGCCAAGGCTGACAAGGCCGATGTCGAGGTGGTGCCGATGGGCATCGACGCGACGCAGCAGGCGGTGCTCGCCGGCGCCGTCGAGGGCGCGATCGTGCGCGAGCCCGCCCTCACAATCGTCCAGACCCGCAATCCCGGCATCAAGCTGATCGCCGGCGGCGAGGACGTCTTCCCCGGCCAGCCCGGCACCGTCGTCGCCGTCTCCGGCGCCTTCCTGACCAAGAACAACGCCGCCGTGCAGGGGCTGGTGTCCGGCCTCGTCAAGGCCGCCGAGGTGCTGATCAAGACGCCCGCCAAGGCCGCGCCCCATGTCGGCGCCGCGCTCGGCAAGGGCATCGTCGATCCCGCTCTGATCGAGAAAGCGCTGGTCTCGCCGGCGACCAGGTTCGAGATCGACCCGCGCAAAATCATCGAGCCAGCGCGTGCCATGCAGTCCTATCAGGTCAAGCTCGGCTCGCTCGAGAAGGAACTTCCGTTCGACGGCCTGTTCGAGACGCAGTATTACGAGCGCGCCATCAAGGGCTGACGGGGCTATCCATTTGCGTTCACTGCGGGCTCCGGCCCTCGCCCTGACGGGCCTCATCGCCTTCCTCTTGCTGTGGGAGGCGATTCCCTATTTCGGCCTGGTCAACCCGGCCTTCCTGCCGGGCCCCAGCGCCCTGCCGAGCGCCTTCCTGCGCGAGGTGAAGTCCGGTGCCTGGCTCACGGCCATCATGGGCTCGCTCGGCCACTACTTCATCGGTCTCATCACCGGCGCCGGCCTCGGCATTGCGCTCGGCGTGCTGACTGGCATGTCGAGGATCGCCGAGGAGACGACCGCCTGGGTGGTGCGGCTGCTGCGGCCAATCCCCGGCCTCGCCTGGGTGCCGTTCGCGATCATCTGGTTCGGCGTCAATCCGCAGGCAGCAGTGTTCATCATTGCGATCGGTGTGTTCTGGATCGTCTTCTTCGCGGCACAGGGCGCGATCCGCGGCGTCGACCGCGACCTGATCGAGGTCGCCGACGCCTTCGGCTTCCGCTCGCCGGTCCAGCGGTTGGTCAAGATCCTGCTGCCGGCGGCGATGCCCGGCATCCTCGTCGGCGTGCGCACCGCGCTCGGCCAGGCCTGGATGGCGGTGGTCGCGGCAGAGATCTTCGGCGTCGCCGGCGTCGGCCAGCGCATGATGCAGGCTTCCAGCCTGCTCGCGACCGATCTCGTCGTCATCTACATGCTGACCATGGCGGCGCTCTACGGCCTGCTCGACACGCTGTTCGTCGCCTTCCAGGGATGGGTGCTGCGTTGGAAAGCGTGATCGACATCAAGGAGCTGTCGCTCACCTTCACCCGCGACAGCGAGGCAACCGAGGTCCTGCGCAAGCTGAATCTGTCGGTGGCGCGCGGCGAGTTCCTCGCCATCGTCGGCCCGTCGGGCGTCGGCAAGTCGACGCTGTTGCGCGTCATTGCCGGTCTCGCCCGCCCGAGCGGCGGCGAAGTCGTGATCAACGCGAAAGACAATACCCGCCGGCCGGTCGCGCTGGTCTTCCAGGATTCGCGGCTGCTGCCCTGGCGGAAAGTGATCTCGAATGTCGGCTTCGGTCTCGAAGGCCAGACGCCGCGCGCCGGGCGCCTCGCCAAGGCACAGGAGACGCTCGACCTCGTCGGCCTCGGGCCATTGACGCAGCGCTGGCCGCACCAGCTCTCCGGCGGCCAGCGCCAGCGCGTCTCGCTGGCGCGGGCACTCGCGGTCGAGCCCGAGATCCTCTTGATGGACGAGCCGTTCTCGGCGCTCGATGCGCTGACCCGCGAGACGCTGCAGGACGAACTGATCCGCGTCTGGCAGCGTACCGGCAAGACGGTGCTGTTCGTCACCCACGATATCGACGAAGCCGCCTATCTCGCCGACCGGGTCGTGGTGCTCTCGGGCGCACCGGGCCAGATCATCGCCGAGCACCGGATTTCGGCAGCCCATCCGCGTCGGCGCGGGGCGGAAGCCGAGGCGGAGATCGTGCGCGCGGTCCGCGTCAACCTCGGCGCGGACATCGTTAGCGACGGTGCGGCGATCTGACCCGCGGAGATCGATTTCATCGCCGTGCCAGCGTCAATCGTCAGGCTGCGCGCTCAATCCCGCCAGCGCCGCCCTGATGGTGTCGATCTTCTCCCCGCGAGCGATCAGCGCGGCAGCGCGTCGGCCATGACGCGCGAGAGCGTGGTGGCTCTTGTCTGCGGCTGAAAGGATGATGTGCTGCGGATCGTAGCCGGCCGCCTGCAATCGGCGCACATAAGTCAGCTGGGTTGCGTAGGGGACGATGCGATCCTGCTGGTCCGACAGAACGAGGATCAGCGGCTTGGGATCACGCCGAATGCCGACGAGGTGATCGATGGGATTGTATAGCGCGTTGCTGGCGCTTTGGACCGTGCGCCGCTTGTTCCAGTAGTCCGTCACCTCGCGCACCGACAGCAACGCCGACGACAGCACCACGGCCGACACATCCCGGCGCCGGTTGAGCAGAGACGCGGCGATGTGGCCGCCTCCGGATTGCCCGGCCAGAATGAACGTCGATACGCGATAGCGCCGTTTGATCGCATCGAGCGCACCATCCACCAGCATGACCTCGCGCAGTTCGCGACGCTGACTGTGATCGCCGGACGAGCCGAACATGCCGGGACGAGCGATAAAAATCGCAGGGCTGCCCGCCTGCGCCGACCAGCGCGCCATGTCGCGCCCGATCAGCTCCGGCGATTGGCGCTCATATCCCGATCCGACGAAACGAACGCCCTCTTTCGTTTTCAGGAGCACGTCGCCAGTGAAATACACCAGGACTGTGGGGTTATCGGCGGCGCTCAGCCCCTGCGAATAGGTGCGCAGGCAATCGCCCTTGCCGCCGACCTCGATCCAGAATCCCCCGGGAATACCGGCACAATGGTCGAGCGAACTGAACGAGCCGTGCAGGGCTTCATAAGGCGCAAAGCGATCAGCCGCGCGCGGCACCGCAAGCTCCTTCGGCGCGGCCGGCGCAGCGGGAGGCAGCTCCAACCTTTCAGCAAAGGCGCTCGGCGCAACAGCTGTCGCGATGGCGACGATCAACCAGCGAAGTAGCTGCTTCATAACCCTAGCTTCGGATGATCGCTCGAAAACCTAAACCAACGACGAGCGACAGCGCCGTCGCGGCCACCCAGATCAATGCCGCCGCCGCAATGATGGCGGTGACCAGATTGATCAGGACCTGATCCTTCACGCCGAACAGCGAGCACCACCACGAAATAAATCGCTTCACTCATGGCCTCCGGACTGAGGACAGCAGCACTGACGGATGGAACCCGCCGCTTGCCAGGACAGCAGTTGTGACCGCATCAGATATCAATCAAAAGTTGCCAATGCGTTGGCATCACCCTCCGTTCCCCATAAGGAAAATTCGTTCGCCTTTACGAACGCAATTGACGGTGATATTCCCCTTGTCCGTTATATAGAACGGAACGGGCGGTTTCTCATGGCGAACGAAGTGACTGGCGCAGCCGCGCTGCACCCCGAGACCCGACTGGTCCATGCCGGCACGCTGCGCTCGCAGTTCGGCGAGACCTCCGAGGCGCTGTTCCTGACGCAGGGCCATGTCTACGACAGCGCCGAGCAGTGCGAGGCGCGCTTCCTCAACAAGGATCCGGGCTTCCAGTACGCGCGTTTCTCCAATCCCAGCGTCACCATGCTGGAGCAGCGCATGGCCGCCTTCGAGGGCGCCGAAGCCTGCCGGGCGACTGCGACCGGCATGGCTGCCGTCACCGCGGCGCTGTCGAGCCTGGTTCGGGCCGGCGACCATGTTGTCGCGGCGCGCGCCCTGTTCGGCTCCTGTCGCTACATCGTCGAGGACCATCTGCCACGCTACGGCGTTGAGTCGACGCTGGTCGACGGCACCGACCTTGCCGCCTGGCGCGCCGCCATCCGGCCGAACACCAAGGCCTTCTTCCTGGAGAGCCCGGCCAACCCGACGCTGGAGGTGATCGACATCGCCGCCGTCTCCGCGATCGCCAAGGACGCGGGCGCCAAGCTGATCGTCGACAATGTCTTCGCGACGCCGCTGTTCCAGCGCCCGCTCGAGCTCGGCGCCGATCTCGTCGCCTATTCCGCCACCAAGCACATCGACGGCCAGGGACGCTGCCTCGGCGGGCTCGTGCTCGGCTCGAAGGAGCTGATCGAGGGCGATATCCAGACCTTCCTGCGCCAGACCGGCCCGGCCATGTCGCCCTTCAATGCCTGGGTGATGCTGAAGGCACTGGAGACGCTGCCCCTGCGCGTCCGCCGCCAGGCCGAGAGCGCGACTGTGGTCGCTGCGTGGCTGAAGGGCCGCAAGGACTTGCCGCATGTCGCCTTCATCGGCGACCCTGACCATCCGCAGGCCGAGATCATCGCGAAGCAGATGAGCGGCCCCTCGACGCTGATCGCCTTCGAGGTCGCGGGCGGCAAGGATGCCGCCTTCCGCTTCCTCAACAAGCTCAAGCTGATCCGCATCTCCAACAATCTCGGCGACGCCAAGAGCCTGATCGTGCATCCGGCGACGACGACGCATCAGCGCTTCACGCCGGAGGTCCGCGCCAGCATGGGTGTCAGCGATGGGCTGATCCGCCTCTCGATCGGTCTGGAGCATGCCGAGGATCTGATCGCCGATCTCCAGCAGGCGCTGGCGGCGTGATCTGAACCAGAACCGCGACTGTGCGTTTGAACCTCGGCAACAACCGAGGTTCACATGCTCCGCAAAACCGCCTGCGCGACTGCGCTGCTCGCTTTCCTGGCCGCCCCGGCGCTCGCCCAGGACACCTCACCGGCTTCTTCTGCGCCAGTCGAGAAACCGGCCTCTCCGGAGCTAGCCGCCTGCAAATCGACCGCGATGGCGGCGCTAACGGCGCGCGAGCCGGAGATCAAGGACATCTTCATCGATGAGGACGGGCTGACGATCGCGGTCGCGGAGACGAAGGTCGAGACGACGCCGATCACGCGCATCCTCATGGGCGAGGCCTATCTGAAGACCGATAAATCCGACAAGCCGCGCCGCTTCCTCTGCCTCATCGGCGAGAAAGGCAAAGTGCTGCTGACCTTCTTCACCCAGAGGTGAGGAGCAGCCTCAGCCGCCATCGACGATCCGGGTATTGGGCCGGTCACGGCCATCGGCCAGCTCTTCGTGCCACTCGCCCTTCGCATCCTGATAGACGATGCCATCGGTGACGCCCGGCCGCTTCTGGCGGGCGGCAGCCTTATTGGCCGCCTTGAGCGCCGCATCATGCGAGCGGAAGGTCTCGGATAGGGCGTCGCCGACCTTATAGGCCCAGCCGCCATCGTGCTGGACGATCTCGTATTTGACCATGACCATGAGCGTCCTCCATGGCTCACTGATCGAACCGACGGCATGCGCCCCGGGTTCCACCGGTGGGGAGGATAGCTCCGCCGCGTGGTCGGCGGAAGGCCTTGACTGACTCAGTCGCCGTTGCCGGTATCGGCAGCGCGCAGGCCTTCCAGCACCGGCATCGAGGTGATGTGATAGCCGGCATCGATATGGTGGACTTCGCCGGTCACCCCGCCCGAGAGGTCGGAGAGGTAATAGAGCGCCGAGCCGCCGATCTGCTCCAGCGTCACCGATTTGCGCAGCGGCGAGTTGGCGCGCTGCCAGGAATACATGGCGCGCGCATCGGAGATGCCGGCGCCGGCGAGGGTGCGCACCGGGCCAGGCGAGAGCGCATTCACCCGGATGCCCTTGGGTCCATAATCGGCGGCGAGGTAACGCATGCTCGCTTCCAGCGCCGCCTTGGCGACACCCATGACATTGTAGTTCGGCATCACGCGGGTCGAGCCGCTATAGGTCAGCGTGATCATGCTGCCGCCCTGCGGCATCCGCTCGGCGGCACGCTTGGCTGCCTCGGTGAAGGAGAAGCACGAGATCACCATGGTCCGCGAAAAATTCTCGCGGGTGGTGTCGGCATAGAGGCCCTTGAGCTCGTTCTTGTCCGAGAAGCCGATGGCGTGGATCAGGAAATCGAGCGTGTTGCGCTCCGGATCGCCGCCCCAGGCCTCGTCGATCGCGGCGAAGGTGGCGTCGAGCGTCGAGACGTCCTCGACATCGCAGGGAAGCACCAGTTTCGAGCCGATGCTCTCGGCGAGCGGCTTGACGCGTTTGCCGAGCGCATCGCCCTGATAGGTGAAGGCCATCTGCGCGCCATGCGCATGCAGGGTCCGGGCAATGCCCCAGGCGATCGAGTTCTGGTTGGCGACGCCCATGACGAGGCCGCGCTTGTTGTGCATCAGGGGGAGCATTGCTGGTCTTTCAACTCATCATTCGGCAAGGGCCGCTCGGAGATCGGTTCGACCGAAATCTTGGCCGACGAACAGGATGGCTGCATTGCGCAGCGTCGTGGAGGCATAAGCGAAGCAGTCGCCCATGTTCAATGCCGCGGGGTGCCGGCCCTTGCCGAAGCGGGCGAAAGCCGCCAGTGCCGCATCGGCATGAGCATCGCCAATGTCCTCGATAACGATCCTTGCGCGCCCGACGAGCTCGCGAACTTCGCCCAAGGCTTCAGCTACGGTGTAGTTGGCGAGCCGGGCGATCGCGAGCGCCGTTTCGTAGATGGCGATAGGCGAAGTGAAGAAGGCCGCGTCGCTTTC
This sequence comes from Allobosea sp. Tri-44, assembly GCF_004123845.1. GTDB lineage: Bacteria > Pseudomonadota > Alphaproteobacteria > Rhizobiales > Beijerinckiaceae > Allobosea. The sequence continues at coordinate 471,916 of NZ_NBDP01000007.1, forward strand.
GAGGCAGTCGAGCACGCGGTCAGCCGCGGGCTCGCCAGCCATCACAGCGGTCAGGGCGGAAGCATCGACGAAGATCATTCGTCGCCCGACAGCCAGTCGAAGAAGGCCTTGTCGGCTTTCAATCCCGTCTTGCCATGAGCTGCGACACGCTCCTGGATATCGCGGATGCGTTCGCGGAGCGGCCGCTGATCGGCCTGCGCCTCGAACTGCTCGACGCGCGCCAGCTTTTCCTCCGCGGCGCTTCGGACAGTGTCAGTCAGCGTCGCGCCGGTTTTAGCCGCAAGCGCACGCACAATGCGATCGGTTTCAGGGTCGCGAATATGGAACGCCATCTGGATGCTCCGTCTAGACGAGGGATATAGTCGTCTAGACGATCTCTGTCACGTCAGAGATGCTTCTTCACCGCCGCCGCCGTATCCTTCGAGGCCGCGAGCGGCACGATCTCGAAGCGGGCGAGATCGCCCCAGGCCAGCACCCATTCCTGCAGCTTGGTGACGTCGTCGCACTGCATCACCTGGAAGCAGCGCGCGAAATCGGCCGAGATCCAGCTGTCGATATAAGTCAGGCCGTCCGGCATCATCCGGCCGCGCTCATGGAAGCGGGCGTAGATTTCCTTCACCCGCGCCTGGTCAAAATGCTCGATCACCATGAAAAGCATGGCGGCCTCAGGCCTCCAGCCGCTTCATCACGATCGTGGCGTTGGTGCCACCAAAGCCGAACGAGTTGGAGAGCACACAGCCCAGGCCGGCATTGTCGATGCGCTTACGCACGATCGGCATGTCGGCGAAGGCCGGGTCGAGCTCCTCAATATGGGCGCTCTCGGCGACGAAGTCGTTGTTCAGCATCAGCAGCGAGTAGATCGCCTCCTGCACGCCGGTCGCGCCGAGCGAATGGCCGGTCAGCGACTTGGTCGCCGAGATCGGCGGGCTCTTGTCGCCGGCGCCGAAAACCGTGCGGATCGCCTCGATCTCCTTGGCGTCGCCGACCGGGGTCGAGGTACCATGCGGGTTGATGTAGTCGACCTTGGCCTTCACGCCCTGCAGCGCCATCCGCATGCAGCGCTCGGCGCCCTCGCCCGAGGGCGCGACCATGTCGTAGCCGTCCGACGTCGCGCCATAACCGACGACCTCGCCATAGATGCGAGCGCCGCGGGCCTTGGCGTGCTCCAGTTCCTCGAGCACGACGACACCGGCACCGCCAGCGATGACGAAGCCGTCGCGCTTCGCGTCATACGCGCGCGAGGCCACCGCGGGCGTGTCGTTGAAATCGGACGACATCGCGCCCATCGCGTCGAACAGCACGGAGAGCGTCCAGTCGAGTTCCTCGCAGCCGCCGGCGAAGATCACGTCCTGCTTGCCCCACTGGATCAGCTCGTAGGCGTTGCCGATGCAATGGTTCGAGGTCGCGCAAGCCGAGGAGATCGAATAATTGACGCCCTTGATCTTGAACCAGGTCGCGAGCGTCGCCGAAGCGGTTGAGGACATGCCCTTGGGCACCGCGAACGGGCCGACCTTCTTGGACGAGCCGCTCTCGCGGGCCTTGTCATAGGCGTCGATCAGGGCGCGGGTCGAGGGGCCGCCCGAGCCCATGATGATGCCGGTGCGCTCATGGCTGATTTCTTTTTCTTCCAGCCCGGCGTCGCGGATGGCCTGCTCCATCGCAACCTGATTCCAGGCCGAGCCACCACCATGGAAGCGCATGGCGCGGCGGTCGAGCACGGTCGCGGGATCGAGCGAAGGTACGCCGGCGACCCGGCTGCGGAAGCCGTGCTCGGCGAAATCCGGGACATAGGAGATGCCGGACTTGGCCTCGCGCAGCGAGGCCAGCACTTCCTGCGTATTGTTGCCGATGGACGAGACGATGCCCATCCCGGTGACCACAACGCGTCTCATGCTGCTTCTCCGGCTCTTTGGTGACAGGCCGGGAGGCCAGCCCCGGCCCCTCGTTCAGTCGATACCTGCGCAAATGGACCGCGCGGACGGCGAACGCAAGACACCTCGATCACGATGATTCCGGACAGGAACGGTCCAAAATCGCAAACGCCATCGATTCTAATATTTTAGAGCGGGGTCCCTGCGGAAAAGCGGCTCCCACTTTTCCGCATCCCGCTCCGGCTGGTTTGCTCAGGCCGCTTCGGGCTTGAACAGGCCGACGCGCATGTCCGAGACGGTATAGATACGCTTGCCGTCGGCTTCGAGCCAGCCATCGGCAATGCCGAGCACGAGCTTGGACTTGAAGACGCGCTTGAAGTCGACGCCGTAGACGACGCGCTTGACGGAGGGCAGCACCTGGTCGGCGAACTTGACCTCGCCCACGCCGAGCGCCCGGCCCCGGCCCGGCAGGCCGAGCCAGCCGAGGAAGAAACCGGTGAGCTGCCAGAGCGCGTCGAGCCCGAGGCAGCCCGGCATGACCGGATCGCCTTTGAAATGGCAATCGAAGAACCAGAGGTCCGGGCGAATGTCGAACTCGGCACGGACGAGGCCCTTGCCGTGCGGACCGCCATCCTCGCTGATTTCGGCGATACGATCGAACATCAGCATCGGCGGCAGCGGCAGCTGCGCATTGCCCGGCCCGAAGAGTTCACCGCGCCCGCAAGCGAGGATTTCCTCGTAGCTGAATGACGATTGCCGCTCCATATCCGACTTCACTCCATTGCGGCCGCCATGCATTCGGCTGCCAACCCCCGATGCAACGTGCCTAACACAGCGTCGCTGCGGAACGGAAGGGCGCAAGGCCGGCGCGGCCGTGGATGATCAGCCGGCGACACTGTGTTAGTCTCTCGCAGGTCCTAGCGGCGGCGCCGCGATGCTTGCGGCCAGGGGGTCAAAGCCTTACATCGAATCTAAGCTGGCGCTTTCCCATTCCGGGGAGGCATGAGGAGTTGACGCAAGGCATGGACCGCCTGACGCAGGACGAGGGCATTGGAGCGGATGCGCGGCAGGGCTGCCCCTTCCACGATGTGCGCCAGAAGCTGCGCCGGGTAGGCCTGAGACCGACCCGTCAACGCGTCTCGCTCGGCTGGCTGCTCTTCGCCAAGGGGGATCGGCATGTCAGCGCCGAGATCCTCTACGAGGAAGCGATGAAGGCGCGCGTGCCGGTCTCGCTTGCGACCGTCTACAACACGCTGCACCAGTTCACCGAGGCTGGCCTGCTGCGCGAGCTCGCGATCGACGGCGCCAAGACCTTCTTCGACACCGACAACAGCGACCACCACCATTTCGTCGTCGACGGCGAGGACAAGGTGATCGACATCCCGGCTTCGGCGGTCGATGTCGCCGCGCTGCCGCCCGCGCCCGAAGGCTACGAGATCAGCCGGGTCGATGTCGTCGTCAGGTTGCGCAAGATCGCCGACTGAGGCCTAGTCCGAAGCGGATACGACCGTTCGGCGCTTCCCGGATCGAAGCGCTATTGCACGGTCTCGTTGGGATAGACCCCCCAGAGCCTGTCCTGCCGGATATACCCCGACATCTTGCTGACCGTGACGCGGCACCAGGCGTTCTGGCAGGATTGCACATTGGCGATGACGCCGGGCTCGAGGGTCGCGACCACGGCCCCGCCCTCGTTCGCGGCATCGCGCAGGGAAAAGGGTTCGCTCTTGTTCTTCGACCAGGGCGAGACCAGCACGGTGCGCCGCCCCGAGAGCAGGCTGTGCAGAACCCAGCCTTCGGTGCCGTCGGCGTCGCGCACGCGCCGCCAGGTCTCGAATTCAGCCGTGATCTCGACGGGCAGGCCGGCGCGCTGGAAGACCCAGCTGGTGCGATGCTCCTTCGACGGGCCTTCGCGCAGATTGACCCGGTCTGACTTCAGGCTGACATAACGCGGCAGCGGCAGGCCGGAGACGGGGCCGGCGGCGACCTCCTGCGCCATGCTCCGCGTCGCCAGCAGGGTCAGTCCCATTGCGAGCAGAAGGCCGGCGGCGCCGCGCATCGTCTTAACCGTCATCAAACCCACTCCTCGACCTGCCCGGCGCCGACTAAGCGCCAATGGGTCAGGTTGTGTTCCGCCGCAACGCTGCTAGACAACGAAACGGCTGCCGTCCGTCGAAACTGTCCGACTCAATTCCTGAAGCGCCTCGGTTAATGGGGGGTTGAGGCGGAATGGCGACGAAGCAGCCACGGTGTCGCGCCTAGCCGGCGCACGCCAGCAATATCGGAGCCTGAGGGGCCTGTTAGGGAGCCGTCCATGTCGAAGAAGAAGCCCCTGGTCGTCGTCACGCGCAAGCTGCCGGCCGTGGTCGAGACGCGGATGCGGGAGCTCTTCGACGCCAGGCTCAATCTCGACGACACGCCGATGAGCCAGGCCGCTTTGGTCGAGGCGATGAAGACCGCCGACGTGCTGGTCCCGACCGTGACCGACAAGATCGATGCCGGCTTGATCGCCCAGGCTGGCGAGCAGCTGCGCCTGATCGCCAATTTCGGCAATGGCGTCGACAATATCGACGTCGCCAGCGCCGTACAGCGCGGCATCACCGTGACCAATACGCCGGGCGTTCTGACCGACGACACCGCCGACATGACGATGGCGCTGATCCTCGCCGTTGCCAGGCGCATCGCCGAGGGCGCGCGCATCATCACCGATGACGAATGGGCCGGCTGGTCGCCGAACTGGATGCTCGGCCGCCGCATCACCGGCAAGCGTCTCGGCATCGTCGGCATGGGCCGGATCGGCCAGGCGCTGGCCAAGCGCGCCGCCGCCTTCGGCCTGTCGATCCACTATCACAACCGCCGCCGGCTCGATTCGCGCATCGAAGAGGCGCTCGACGCGACCTACTGGGATTCGCTCGACCAGATGCTGGCGCGGATGGATGTGGTCTCGGTCAACTGCCCGCATACGCCGGCGACCTATCATTTGCTCTCGGCGCGCCGCCTCAAGCTGATGAAGCCCGACGCCATCCTGGTGAACACGGCGCGCGGCGAGATCGTCGACGAGACGGCGCTGTCACGCATGCTGGAGGCCGGCGAACTCGCCGGCGCCGGCCTCGACGTGTTCGAGCACGAGCCGGCGGTCAATCCGCGCCTGCTCAAGCTCGCGCGCAATCATCGCGTCGTCGTGCTGCCGCATATGGGCTCGGCCACGCATGAGGGCCGCGCCGACATGGGCGAGAAGGTCATCGTCAACATCAAGACCTTCATGGACGGGCACAAGCCTCCGGACCGCGTCCTGCCCAGCATGCTTTGAGACGGCTTCAGGCCGCCTCGGAACGCTCGCCCGGGCGGTAACGGCACTCGGACAGGCTGTCGAGCTCGCCGAGATCGGCGGCATGGCGGCGGCCCCAGTCGCACAGCGTTGCAATCACCGGGGCGAGGCTCTGGCCAAGCGGTGTCGCCGCATAGTCGACGCGCGCCGGCACCTGCCGGAAGATCTCGCGGCTGACGAGGCCGTGCTCTTCCATCTCGCGCAATTGCTGAATCAGCACCTTCTGGGTGATTGGCGGAATGCGCTTCTGCAGCTCCGACAGGCGCTTGGGGCCGTCGAAGAGCTGGTAGAGGATCACGGCCTTCCAGCGGCCGGAGATCACCTTGAGCGCCCGCTCGACCGGCAGCATCGGCAAGCGCTTCATCGGGTCGGCCATGCTCACCTCTTGGTCTGCAGCGAACAAATCGGTGTGTAGCCACCGCTCGCTACCCTAGCCCAGAACGCGCCTCACGTTCAGCCCCTTCGCGTGAGGCCTGCCATGAAAGCCATCCAGTACAGCCGCTTCGGCGGCCCCGACGTGCTCGAGACCGTCGAGATCGACCAGCCCTCGCCTGGCCCCGGCGAGGTGCTGATCGCGGTCGGCGCCGTCGGCGTCAATTTCTTCGAGGTGTTGATGCGGCAGGACCGCTATGTCGTGACACCGCCCCTGCCCTTCAGTCCCGGTGTCGAGATTGCCGGCACCATCGCGGCACTAGGGGAAGGCGTCACAACGTTTTCGGTCGGCGAGCGCGTCGCCGCAGCCCTTTATCTCGCAGACCGTCAGAGCGGTGGCTACGCCGACTATGTCGCGGTCAGCGCGGATGTCCTCGTGCGCCTGCCGGAGACACTGCCGTTTGCGGCCGCTACCGCGCTGCAGGTGCAGGGCCTGACCGCGCTGCATCTGCTGCGCAGCAATCCGGCCGCCGGGCGCAACGTCCTGGTCAGCGCCGCGGCTGGCGGCGTCGGCAGCCTTTTGGTCCAGTTGGCGAAGCGGGCCGGGGCGAAGCGCGTGATCGCTATGGCGAGCTCGAACGAGAAACTCGCGCTGGCACAGGACATCGGCGCCGATGCGGGCATCGACTACACACGGCCCGATTGGCCGGAACAGGTCCGTGCCCTAACCGACGGCGCAGGGCCGGACCTGATCTTCGATGCGTCCGGCGGCGACATCCCGGCGCAATGCCTTGCCTTGCTCGCGCCATTTGGACGTCTCGTGCTTTACGGCCCGCTCTCGATAGCCGATTTCCGGCCGGATGCAGAGGCGTTGAAGGCCCTGATCTTTGGCAATCGCGCGATCGCCGGCTTCTCGCTCCTGCCGCATCTCGCACCGGAGCGCCTCGTGCACGACCTCGGCGAGCTGTTCGCGTTGGTTACCGCTGGCGAATTGAAGCTCCTGCCCGGCAGCAGCTTCCCGCTGGCGCAGGCGAGTGCCGCTCATGCCGCGCTGGAAAGCCGGCAGAGCGCCGGCAAGCTGGTGCTGGTGCCGTAATTGGGCTCAGCCGCCGGCGCGGGCGGTGTCGAACTGGCCCGACTTGCGGAAGCGCCAGAGATAGGCGGGCACCTCGGCCTCGGCCGAGACCGGCGCAATGCCGAGCCCGCGCAGGGTCCGGCCTTCCTTCTCGGCAGTCGCGGATACGACATTGTCGCTCTCGAGCAGATGGACCTGGTCGCGCGTCAGAATGAGCTCTTTCGGCAAAAGGCCGAGCGTCAGCATGTCCGCGATCTCGAGAACCTGGCCCTGCAGGCGGGCGAGCCCGAAAGGCATCGGCGCGATCAGGCGCCTGCGGCCGGTGACCTCGCAGACATAGTCGATCAGCTCCCGCAGGGTCTTCGCCTCCGGACCGCCGAGCTCATAGACCTTGCCGCCATCGAGCTTGCCGTCGACGGCACGCGCGACCGCCTCGGCGACGTCGCCGACGAAGACCGGCTGGAATTTGGTCTCGGCACCGGCGAGCGGCAGTACCGGCAGCATGCGCACCAGCGAGGCGAAGCGATTGAAGAAAGTGTCCTCCGGCCCAAACATCACCGAGGGGCGCAACAGGATTGCCTGCTTGACCAGAGCGTGAACCGCCGCCTCGCCCTCGGCCTTGCTGCGGGCATAGGCTGATTTCGAATCAGCGCTGGCGCCGAGCGCGGAGACCTGGACCAGCCGGTCGACGCCGAAAGTCGCGCAGGCCTGCGCGACGGTGCGTGCGCCCTGCGCCTGCACCGACGAGAAATTCTGCCGGCCCTTCTCCTGCAGGATGCCGACGAGGTTGATCACCGCATTGGCGCCCTTCACAGCGGCCGCGACCGAATCGGGGTAGCGCAGATTGGCCTGCACCGCAGTGATCTGGCCGACGGTGCCGAGCGGCTGCAGGAAACCGGAGAGATCCGGGCGCCGAACCGCAGCGCGAACACGATAGCCGCGCCGCGCCAGCGCCCGCACGACATGCCGCCCGAGGAAGCCGGAGCCGCCGAAGACCGTGACGAGTTGCGAAGCGGGAGGCAGGACCGTCATGATGACGCGAAGCTCCGTTTGGAAGCGCTGAAAACTGGGATCGCTGCGCCTGTCCTAGTGCATCGCAACGCAGCTGTGAAGGCAGCGAGGCGTTGCCGGAGGACGGGCAGATGCGGTGTTGTCAATAAAGCCGGCTTCGCCCGTTGACAGCTGCGTTCGGCCCCCGTAAACGAACCGCCGTTGCCCAGGTGGCGGAATTGGTAGACGCACCAGCTTCAGGTGCTGGCGCTCGCAAGGGCGTGGAGGTTCGAGTCCTCTCCTGGGCACCACTATTTTTCTACCATGCTGAGAACCTTAGGGTTTTTACCCAAAATCCCGCACCACACCACGTGGCGCGGGATTTTGTGTTTTTAGGCTGTGCTTCTTGGCCCGGTGTTTGCCACTCCTCTTTCGGTGCTGGCATGAGCGTCTGAGCGCCAGCGGTCGCACGTCCGTGAGGCCGCGCCCGCTCCCCGGCACGCCTGAGGCTTTGCACACCTTTGCGAACCTGTTGCCGAAGGACGCCTTGTCGAAGGGCTGGCCGCCAAGGCAAATCTGGCCGCAGACGATTTCTTGATTTGGCGGCAGGCTCTCGCCGAGGCTGACGCTTTGCGCGAATGCAATCCGCGTCAGATCGTACGCGTGGTGTTGGCCGGTCGAAGCCCAGAGCCGTTTTCAATCTGACGGAAGGGCCTGCGGCAACGCTCGGCTTGCTTCCGCGCCGCAGGCCGGCAATCTATACTGACCCGTTTTCAAGCGAGAGCAGGTCCCGGCAATGGTTCAAGTCAGAGGACGGCCCGACACCCCCCTGTCGCTGGATCAGGCTTGGCTCAATGATGCGATTTCGCGCGCATCAAGTGCGATTTCGTCCGGCTCTACGATGTCGTTTTTCGACCGCTTCTCACAAATTTCCTACAATCGAAGCACTATCTTCGCGGCTGATGGGGTCTTCACCGAGGTGGGGTGGACTCGGGCGCCCAATCCGCGCGGCGGCCCGGCCTTCGAGACGGTCTATTCGATTGGCGCGTCCTATGGAACGACAGTCCTATATTCGCTCAATATTGCCATATCGGTCAACCTTCTGCCCTTTCCAGCCGTCTATCCTGCCATCTCCCAGATCCTGCTCGGGGATGACACGGTAACCGGCACCAATTTCGACGATTACATTCCCGGCTATGCTGGCAATGACCTGATCGCACCGGGTCTGGGCTCAGACCTCGTCCATGGTGGTCCGGGCCTTGATCGGATCTCCTATGCGGACGCAGTTGCGGGCATCAGCGTGTCACTGGCGCAGGGATATACCTTCGATGGAGGCGGCCTAATCGACCGTTTCATCGAGATTGAAGGCGCGGTTGGCTCGGCCTTCGCCGATCTGATCGGCGGTGATGACGGGGCCAACATCCTGGAGGGTGGCGCAGGAGACGACCAGATCTTCGGGTGGCAGGGTGACGATGTCCTGATCGGTGGAACGGGTGTCGATCTTTTGGACGGTGGGGACGGCGTCGATACCGTTAGCTACGAGACCGCGTCCATGGGAGCTGTGGTGCGCTTCGATCTCGGTATCGGAGCGGGTACCGATGCCGACGGCGACACGTTCATATCGATCGAACGTGTCCGTGGCTCGAACTTCGCTGACTTGCTGATCGGAGGAGACGCCGACGATTCTTTTTCAGGCTTGGGCGGCGACGATATGCTCGTTGGGGCGGGCGGCAATGACTGTCTCGCCGGCGGTGAAGGTTCCGACACGCTCTATGGCGGGGACGGCGACGATGTCCTGTATTCCGACTTCGGTGCGAGGGAGACGCTCTTCGGAGGAGCCGGCAACGACCGAATCTCGGCAGACCTTTTCGTTGTCGAGACCTATGTGAGGGGTGGCCTTGGCAACGACAAGATTCTGTTGAGCTTGGGTAACGACACGGTCTATGGCGACGAAGTCTTGCCCGATGGCAGTTCTGTCGGAGCCGGTGACGACCAGATCGATACAGGCGAGGGCACGAATACGGTCTACGCGGGGGGCGGTGCCGACGCGATCTTATGCGGCGGCGGTCACAACATCGTTTATGGCGGCGATGGCGACGACACCATCACCGTGTACCAGGGCACGTTCAGCACCCCCGGCGCATTCGTCAACGTGCTGCTCGGCGATGCCGGGAATGACAGGATCACCGGCAATGCTGCCTCAGATTATATCGAAGGAGGCGCCGGCAATGACACTCTGGCCGCCGGCCAGGAATATCCAATCACCGGCGTCGTGACCGACCGGTTCGTGTTCCGATCCGGCAGTGGAAATGACGCGATCCTGGATTTCCAGCCGGGCAGTGACCAAGTCGCGATTCCCGTGGACATCAACGGCACCGGTTGGACAACCGAGGCGGATATCCTGGCAGCGCTCCACGACGTCAACGGCGTCGCAACTCTCGACCTCGCAGGTGGTAACAGCATCACCTTCACCGGCCTGCACAGTACGGCCTTCACAATCGCAGATTTTATCATCTTATGACTGCGAGAGTAGTTGGCGAGCCTTGAGCCGCTCTCCCGGGCGTGGGCATCCTAGCGACCGCAAGAGCGCATCGTCGCGATCCCGGACACCCCGAGCGGCTGGATACGCGGCCAGGCCGAGCCGGCCGAAGAAGAAGCGGGTTTCCGGGCCGCACTCGGGGAAGCTGGAGGCCGTCTCTCGGCACGCCAGAAGAGATCGCCGCGACAGTCGCTTTCCTGGTCTCACGCGGAGCAAGCTCTATCACAGGCTCGGTCATCAGGGCCGATGGCGGCGACCATCGCCCGCAATTGAGCGCGGCTTGCTCGCGACAAGGTGTTCGATGCTATCGCTGATGCCCGACCATACGCAGGAAGGCAGTGAGCCGCGGATAGGTCGCGCTGTCGCTGAGTTCCGCCGGCCTGCCGCGCTCGACGACCCTCCCCGCCTCCATGAACCAGATCTCGTCGGCGACCTCGCGGGCGAAGCCGATTTCATGGGTGACGCAAATCATGGTCATGCCGCCGGCAGCGAGCCGCTTCATCGCCGCCAGCACCTCGCCGACCATCTCCGGATCGAGCGCCGAGGTCGGTTCATCGAACAGCATCACTTCCGGGTCCATCGCCAGCGAGCGGGCGATGGCGACGCGCTGGCGCTGGCCGCCGGAGAGCAGGCCAGGCATCTCGTTCGCTTTCTCGGTCAGCCCGACGCGGGCGAGTTCATCCATGGCGCGCTCGCGGGCCGCGGCCTTCGACAGGCCGCGCAATCTGGTCAGGCCGAGCGTGATGTTGCCGAGCGCGGTGAGATGCGGGAACAGGTTATAGGCCTGGAAGACGAAGCCGACGCGCTGGCGCAGGCGGTTGATGTCGAGCCCGCGCGCTGCGACATCCGCGCCATCGACGCAGACGCGCCCGCTTTGGATCTTCTCCAGCCGCGTCACGGTGCGGATCAGGGTCGACTTGCCCGAACCCGAGGGGCCGACCAGGACCTTGACCTCGCCGCGCCGGACCTCGCCGGAGACATCGGCCAGCACCTGCAGCGCCCCGAACCATTTGTCGACGTTCTCAAAGCGGATCATGGCTGCCTCATGCCGCGATGGTGACGCCGGGCGTGCCGCCGCGGTCGCCCGAGATACGCCGCTCGATCAGGCGGGCCAGCGATGTCAGCGCGAAGCAGAGCGCGAAATAGGTCAGCGCCAGGATGCCGTAGACCTCGAAGGGCTGGGTCAGCAGGACGTTGTTGACCTGAGCCGCGGCGAAGGTGAGCTCATGGGCGCTGATGACATAGCCGAGCGAGGTCTCCTTGATGGTCGAGACGAACTGGCTGACCATGCTCGGCAGCATGTTGTGCAGCGCCTGCGGCAGCACGACCTTTATCGTCGTCGGCCAGTAGCGCAGGCCGAGCGAGGTCGCCGCCTCGACCTGGCCCTTGGGCAGGCCCTCGATACCGGCGCGGATGATCTCGGAGAGATAGGCTGCTTCATAGATAACGAGCGCGATCACCAGCGTCTCGACCCCGCCCACCGCCCGGCCGATCACCAGCGGCGAGAAGAAATAGGTCCAGAAGATGAACATGATCAGCGGCAGGCCGCGCACCGTGTGCACGATCGCGGTGGCCGGCAGGCGCAGCCAGCGATAGGGGCTGAGGCGCGCCAGCGCCAGCGCGATGGCGAAGGGGAAGCACAGCGCCAGCGAAATCGAGGCCATGAACAGCGTCATGGCGAGCCCGCCGATCGGCCCGTGCGGATACTGCCCGACGAGGAAGAGCAGCCAGTTGTTCTGCAGGATCTCGAGCATCAGCGCGTCTCGAGCTTGAGGCGATGGCCGGACCAGCTGCCCAGCGCCATGATGCCGAAGGAGATGGCGAGATAGATCGCGGTCGCGACCGCGAAGGCCTCGAAGGTCTTGAAGGTGTAGCTCTCGACCTCGCGCGTCCGGTAGGTCAGCTCGCCTACGCCGATCGCCATGGCGAGGCTGGTGTTCTTGAACAGCAGCAGGGTCTGGTTGATCAGTGGCGGCACGGCGATGCGCAGTGCCTGCGGCAGTACGACATAGCCCATGGCGCCGAGATAGCCGAAGCCGATCGAGCGGGCCGACTCGTACTGCGCCTTGGGGATCGAGCGGATGCCGCTGCGGATGTCCTCGGCGACATAGGCGGCGGCAGCAAGGCCAAGCGCGATCGCCGCCAGCAGGAATTCGCCGTGATGGGCGTTGATCCATTGCCGCGCCGGTCGCGGCAGCAGCGACGGCACGCCGAAATACCAGACGAAGATCTGGACCAATAGCGGCACATTGCGATGGTATTCGATATAGAGTGCGACGAACCAGCCGAGCGGCGGGAACGGGATCATCCGGACGAGCGTTAGGATGATCCCCATCGTCATGGCGAGGCACCAGGCCGCGACCGTCAGCGCCAGCGTGGTGGCAAGACCGATCAGGAACCAGTCGAGATATTTCCCGTTCAGCACGCTGCCGAGATCGAAGACATAGCCCATCCGACCACGCCCCCTGGCGCTCGCCGCGCGATCAGCTCTTGATCTCTTCGACCTTGTAGTCGCGCTTGATGTTGAAGGCGGTGCCTTCGCCGAGCCATTTGCCGAAGATCGTGTCGAGCTCGCCGGAGCTCGCGAGCTTGCTGAGCACGCCGTTGACCTGTTCCTTGAAGGCGGTCTCGCCCTTGCGCAGGCCAAGGCCCCAGGGCTCGACGAAGAGCGACTTCTCGATCACCAGCATCGGCACCTTCGACTGCTTGGCGAGCTTCACCAGGATGAGCTCGGAGCCGCAGAAGGCATCGACCTTGTCCTGCGCCAACGCCAGGAAGGCCGAGGAGGTGTCCTGGAAGGTCACTGTCTCGGCGGTCGGGATCAGCCGGCGCACGCCCTGCTCGGAGGACGAGCCCTTGATCGCGGTCACCTTCTTGCCGGCCAGGCCCTCCAGCGTGGTGATGCCGGAGTCCTTGGTGGTCAACAGCTTCTGCTGGCTGACGAAGTAGGAATGGGAGAAGTCGATCTGCTGGGCGCGCTCGGGCGTATAGCCGAGATTGGCGGCGAGAATGTCGACCCGGCCCTGCAGTAGCTCCGGGATGCGGGCCTCGACCGCGATGCCCTTGAGCTCCAGCGAAACGCCGAGCGCGTCGGCGACCTTCTGGCAGATGTCGACGTCGTAACCGACGATCTGGCGGGTCTGCGGATGTTGGAAGGAAAACGGCTCGGCGGTGCCGAGCGTGCCGCAGATCAGCTTGCCGCGTGTCTTGATGTCGGCGAGCTGGTCGGCCTGAGCGGCACTAGAGAGACCGGCGGCGAGAACGGCCGTCAGGCCGAGAACCGAGAAAAGCTTCATCGTCATCCCCTTTTTATGATCGTTGCAGTGCTTCGCTCGCCCGTCTGATGCGGGCACAGGCCTCCTCGATCGCGGCAAGCGAGGTCGCGATCGACAGGCGCAGATAGGGCGAGAGCCCATAGGCCGAGCCGTCGAGGACGGCGACGCCGGCCTCCTCGAGGAAATAGAGGGCGACATCGAGATCGCTCTCGAGCACCCGCCCGTCCGGCCGGCGCCGGCCGATCAGCCCGGCGCAGCTCGGATAGACGTAGAAGGCGCCGTCGGGCTTCAGGCAGCTCATGCCGTCGATCGCGTCGAGCAGTTCGACCGCGCGATCGCGCCGCTGGCGGTAGGCTGCGCGCGCTTCGCCGACGAAGCTCTGGTCGCCTTCGAGCGCCGCGGCTGCAGCCGCCATGCACATCGAGGCAGCGCCGGAGGTCGTCTGCGACTGGATGACGTTGATCGCCTTGACCAGCCCCTTCGGCCCGGCGCCATAGCCGATCCGGAAGCCGGTCATCGCATAGGTCTTGGAGACGCTGTTGACGAGCAAGGTGCGCTCGCGCAGTTCCGGCGCGATCGCGACCGGGCAGACCGGCTCGCCGCCATCGAAGCGGATATGCTCGTAGATATCGTCGGTCATCAGCGCCACCTGCGGATGGCGCTTCAGGACATCAGTCAGCGCTGTCATCTCGGCGGCGGAGTAGAAGGCGCCGGTCGGATTCGACGGCGTGTTCAGAAGCAGCCAGCGCGTGCGCGGCGTGATCGCGTCTTCGAGCGCCTCTGCGGTGAGCTTGAAGCCGGCGTTCTCGCCGCAGGCGACGATGACGGGCGTGCCGTCGCAGGCTAGCACCATGTCGGGATAGGACACCCAATAGGGCGCCGGCACGATGACCTCGTCGCCCTCACCGACCGTCGCGGCGAGGGCGTTGAAGATCACCTGCTTGGCGCCGCTGCCGACGACGATCTCGTCGGCGGTGTAGGTCACGCCATTCTCGCGCGCGAACTTGGCGATGATCGCCTTGCGCAGGCGCGGCGTGCCGTTGACCGGCGCATAGCGCGTCTCGCCGGCCGCCATCGCCGCAGTCGTTGCCTCCCGGATATGGGCGGGCGTGTCGAAATCCGGCTCACCGGTGGTGAGATCGATGATGTCACGGCCCTGTGCCTTCAGCTCCTGGGCGCGCAGGCGCGCCATCATGCTGGGCGAAGGCTTGATCCGGCCGACGCGCGCGGACAGTGGGATGGCCGATACCGTCACGACGCAGCCTTTCCGGCACCCATGTAGAACGTGTCGATCCGGCCCTCGGCGATAGCGGCGAGCGCATTCGCCTCGCGCTCCTCCTGCTGACGCACGAGATCGAGCAGCTCGGCCGCATCGGTTCGGTCGAAGGCGACGATGCCGTCGGCGTCGCCGACCACGACATCGCCCGGCATCACCACCATGCCGTCGATCGAAACCGGCACGTTGATCTCGCCCGGCCCGCTCTTGTAAGGGCCGCGATGCGTCACGCCGCGGGCATAGCAGGGGAAATCGGACTGCAGGAACGCATCGACGTCGCGGATCGCGCCGTCGATGACGAAGCCGGCCACGCCCATGGCGCGAGCCCGGCTCATCATGATCTCGCCGACCAGCGCCTGGGTCAGGTCGCCGCCGCCATCGACGACCAGAACGTCGCCGGCGCGCAGCAGCTCATAGGCGCGGTGCAGGGTCTGGTTGTCTCCGGGCCGCGTCTTGACCGTCACCGCCGTGCCGACGAGCACGCCGGAGCGATGATAGGGCCGCAACGCCTTCGTCCCGTGCAGCCGGTTCATCACATCGGAGATGAGCGAGACCGCGGCGCTGCGGAACCCGTCGAGGACCGCGCCGGGAACGGCGGGAGAGCTCGGATTGGTGCGATGACCGATCAACGGCATGGAAGATTCTGTCCCGGATGACGTCCTTGCAAAAATTATGTGACATGGCGACGATGACAGAAAGCGAATATAATTCTCGATAGGCATCGCTTTTATTCATAGCAAAGCCATTGCTGGGCGCGGGGGCACGCATCATGAGATCGGCCAGCCTCAAGCAGATAGAGGCATTCTACTGGACCGCCCGGCTCGGCGGCTTCACCGAGGCCGCGCACCATCTCAACCTCGCGCAATCGACGGTGTCGAAGCGGATCATCGAGCTCGAAAGCGTCGTCTCAGGCCCGCTCTTCGACCGCTCCAACCACGCCTTGCGCCTGACCCGGGCCGGAGAAGCGAGCCTGCCGATCGCGGCCGAGCTGCTGGCGCTGGAGCCGCGCTTCCGCGAGGCGGCGGGCGGGGCCGCGACCTTCTCGGGCCCGTTCCGGTTCGGCGCGACGGAGCTCGTCGCCCTGACCTGGCTGCCCAAGCTCATCGTCGCGATGAAGCGCGACTATCCCAATGTGATCCCCGTGCCGGAGGTCGCGGCCAGCGTCGACCTGTTCGGCAAGCTCGCCGCCAACGAGCTCGATCTCGTCATCGCGCTCGATCCGCCGCAACGTGCGGATTTCGCCAGCTTGCCGCTCGACACGGTCCAGCTCGAATGGGTGTCGGCGCCGGGCTTCGGTCCTGAACTGGATACGATTCCGCTTGGCGAAATGGCGCGCTACCCGATCCTGAGCCAGACCCAGGGTTCCGGCCTGCAGAAGCTGGTGCTCGACTGGGCGGTCGCCAACGGGCTCCAGATCAACCGCGTCGTCCAGTGCAACAGCCTGAACGTGCTGGCCGGCCTCGCCGCTGCCGGCTTGGGTGTCACCTTCCTGACCGCCAGCTATTTCGGGCCGGAGATCGCCCGCGGCCGGCTGCGCGTCATCAGGACCGAGCCGCCGATCCCGCCGTTGCGCTACTACGCCGTGCACCGCAAGGGCGATGTCTCGCCGCTGGCCGAACGCGTCGCCGCCATCGCCCAGCAATCCTGCGATTTCACCGCCCGCAGCCTGCCGCGAGACTAGCGGTCGATCGTGCCGCGCTCGGGTTCGTCAGCTCGAGCCGGCCTGCACCCGCAATTGGCACATGGCGAACGACGGCGGACGCTCGTGCTACCTAGCGAATATCCGCATTGCCCAGGCGCGGCCAATTGTCGTTGGCGCGGGCGATGTAGGTCTTCGGTTTGCCGGCCCAAGTCTTGCGGACGCCGAGGTCGTAGTTGAGGTAGAGCCGGCCATCGACGATCGACCAGGCTTCCGGCTCGATCTTGACCAGGTAGCCGCGCGAGGTGCCGTAGGCGCAGAAGCCGCCATAGGCCGGCAGATAGCGCGCCGGCTGCGCCTCGAACGACGCCTTGTTCTCGGCGCTGGCGAAGCGCCAGGTGGCGCCAGCATGACTGACCGAGAACTCCGCCTTGCCGAGCCGTGGCCCGCCGTCGCGGAAATAGGCGACCGGATCGAAGCCGCGGATCGCGACGCCATCGGGCGAGCCGAGCGTGTTGATGGGGCTGGGGGCCTCGGCATGGGCATCATGTGCGATGACCGTCGCCGCGAAGGTCGCGGCGATTGTCAGGATGAGGCTGCGCCTGTCGAACATGGCGTTTCTCCCTGTGATGATCAGGCCGAGCGCGCTTCGAGCGCTTCGAAGACGTAAGCGGCGAGGTAGCCGTAGATGGCGTGGCCGATGAGGCTCATCAGCGAGAGCCGCGGCACGTCGCTGAGCAGGAAATGCTGGCCGGCGAGCGGAGCGAAGAAGCCGAGCGCGATGAAATAGGTGATCACGCCCCAGATCCAGCCATCGGCCGACATGCCGAAGCTCTTCACCCAGCGGGTCAGCACCCAGTAGCCGAGCGGATAGAACAGGAAGCCGGTGAGGAAATGCAGCAGCTTGGCCACCGGCGTCGACAGCGCCAGTCCGAACTGATGCGAAAACAGCGACTTGACCAGCTCCGGCGGCTCCAGCGGGTACTCGGCGAACCAGGCGGTCGGCACGGCCGAGAACAGCTCCCAGAAACCGAGCGCCGCGAAGCCGCCGAGCATGAGGTTGAGCACAGTGCGGGCGGATGGCAGCGCGAGGCCGCGGGACATGGTGGCGCTGGTCATGACGGTGGGCTCCCGTGATTTCGGTTCAATGGACGATGGCGAGCGGGGTGGACGCGACGGCGAGCGCGGCGATGAGACCGCCTGCGGACTTCCCGAGCGCTGCGAGCCTTCGGCTGGCGAAGCGGTTGTGGCCGCCACGCCTTGCCAGCCGTTGCCGCAGCACGATCGCAGCACGGTCGTGATTGCCGGAGCGGATCAGGCTCTCGACATAGGCCTGCTCGAACAGGTCGCGCTGGGCGTGGCTGCCGCCGATGGCCAGGAGATGATCGCGAGCGGTGCCGAGATGGCGAGCCGCCTCGGTATGATCCCCCTCGCTGAATGCGATCAGGCCCAAAGCGGCGAGCGCGCCGGCATAGGCGGCCTCGGCGCGCTCTTCACTTGGGTGGAAACGCGCGTCGAGGACGAGGCTGCGGGCGATCGCCTCTGCGCCATCGGGACGGCCTGCGCCGAGCAGCGAGAGCGCATAATGGAGGTCGGCGAAGACGAGGCGGCCGTCCCGGGCGTGGCCCTCCGCCTTGGCGGCGAGCTCCTCCCAGCGCGCACCGACATTGACGCCGGCATAGGTCAGCCGCGCGAGCAGCGAGGCGCCATTGGCGATGTCGCGATAGTCGTCGGTCTGCTCGGCCCGGATCTCCTTGTCGTAGAGGCGCAGCACCTCGGTGGTCTCGCCGCGCTCGAGATGGAACAGCGCGAGATGCCAGAAGATGTGGAAGCGCAGATTGTTGGCATGAGCGAAGGTGCGGCTGTCGCCGAGCCAGGCGATGCCCTCGTCGACACGGCCCGTCATCTCCAGGACGTGAGCGACGGCATGGCGGCCCCAGGCGTCGCGCGGGCTCAGGGACACGGCTAGGCGGCCGACCCGTTCGGCCTCGGCATAGAGGCCACGCTCCTCCAGGGCGAAGGCGTAGCAGCCATGGACATAGCCGGCGAGCGGGTGGTGTTCGCCGAAGCCAGGCGCGGTGCGGTGCAAGGTCGCCAGCATCTCGCGCTGGTCGCCGAGCATGAAGCGGATGCCATGCGAGAGCTTCAGCGCCAGCACGTCGTGAGGGTGCTTCTTCAGGATCGCTTCGAGCTGTTCGGCCGCTCGCCGCGGCGCCTCGCCAAGCCAAAGCGCAAGCGCCTCGATGACCATGCGCTCGCGCGGCGTCACCGGCCGCTGCGCGACGGCAGCGCGCGCCCTTGCAAGGCAGTCGCATGCGGGGCCGAGCAACTCGGCCCGGGCGAGCGACATCAGCATCAGCCCCTTGGCCGCATGGGCCAGCGCGAAATCGGAATCGGCGGCAAGCGTGCGGGCAAGGTGATCCGGCGCCGCGGCGGCATGCGCCAGCACCGCTTCGAGCGTGTCGTTCCAGGCGAGCCTGGCGGCATCGTTCGCGACGGTGACGCGGTCGCCGGAAAGGTCGTGGTACATGGCAGGCTCCTTTGCAGCGCCTGTGACGAGCGCTCATCGGGGAGTTCGCAGGCGGGCGATCAAACGGCGATCAACTCGCTTCACGGACGCGTGTAGGCATTGGCGGACCGGCGCTGGCCGGCTCTGACAGCGGCTTGGCTTCGGGCTTCGGTGCCGGCCCGGCCCAGGGCGCGCGCTTGAACCAGCCGACCACCACCGCCGTGGCGAGGATCAGGGCAAAGCCGGCGAGGTTGAGCGCCGCGACCACCGGTTCGCTGTGTCCAGCCAGCTCGGCGATGCTGCTGGCGAGCCGGGCGAGGATGACGCTGGCGAGGAAGGCGGCGAGCGATTGCCGGCCGATCAGGACGAGGAGATGACCCGGGCCCTTGTCCAGCCGGTCGCGCACCGGCTCGATCAGGCTGAGCACGAGATAGGCCAAAGCGAGGAAGTGCAGCGGACGCAGGAGATGCAGATTGCTCTTCTCGCTCGCGGGCAGGACGAGATCGCG
Source organism: Allobosea sp. Tri-44 (assembly GCF_004123845.1). Classification (GTDB taxonomy): domain Bacteria; phylum Pseudomonadota; class Alphaproteobacteria; order Rhizobiales; family Beijerinckiaceae; genus Allobosea. Next base: position 491,295 of record NZ_NBDP01000007.1, read on the forward strand.
CAGCGCCTGCGCCGCTGGCCAGTGCTCCAGGATGCCCCAGAAGGACAGCGGCACGGAGAGCACCAGGATCGCTGCGCAGGCCAGCGTCAGCCGTGGGTCGCAAAGGCGCGGCGCCGGCAGCCAGCCCATGCCCAAGAAGAAGCCGATGAAGAAGATGAGCTGCCAGGCAAAGGGATTGAGGAACCAGCCGGCGCCGTTCCAGGGATTGCCGGTCAGGTTGAGATCGCTGGTCCAAGTCAGCGCATAGAGCAATCCGGAGAGCGCGAAGGGCAGCGCCGGGTGCAGGCGGCGCAGCGCCATCATAACCGGCACCAGCGCCAGGATGACGAGATACATCGGCAGGATGTCGAGATAGTCCGGCTGCCAGGTCAGGGTGACGAGACCGACGATCGCCCCGGCGGGATCGGCGATGAGCGGCCCGAACTGCTTGGGGAGCTCGGCCATCCCGAAGGCATGGTCGAGCAGGCCAGCGAGCGCGATAACGGCCAGCACGAGGCCGAGCTGGGCCCAGTAGACCTGCCAGATCCGGTAGGCGATGCGCGCGCTCCCGAGCAGCAGGCCGCGGCGGATGAAGACGCTGCCGAAGGCGAGCGCGCTGGCGAAACCCGAACAGAAGACGAAGAGCTCCGCCCCGGAGGAGAAGCCGAAACGGGCCGGGATGAAGGCGTTCCAGCTGTTCTGCGGCAGATGCGCGACAAAGATGATCAGCATGGTCAGCCCGCGGAAGACATCGAGCCGTTCGTCGCGAGGCCGCTTCTCGGACGTCCGGTGAGCCACACTCATCAGAACGCCCCCTCGTAATCGGCGGCATCGATTCGGCAGGCGAGCACGGTGAAGCCTTCGCGCCGGAAGGCGGCCTGCGCCTCGCGCCGCAAGCCTTCGCGATCACTGACCGTGACGCCATGCCCCCCCATCGCCCGAGCGACCGCAGCGAAATCGGTCGCGCCGAAATCGACTCCGGCACGCTTCAGGCCGAGCTGGCGCTGCTTCAGCGCGATCAGCCCGAGGCTTTCATCGACCAGGACGATGATCACGACCGGGAGCTTCAGGTCGCGCAGCGTGGCGAGTTCGCCGAGCACCATTTCGAGCCCGGCATCGCCGACGAAGCAGAGCACCGGCTTGCCCGAACCCAGAGCGGCTCCAGTCGCAAGCGGCAGCGCACAGCCCATGGTGCACAGCCCGGTCGATTGCAGCAGCTGGCGCGGCCCGTCGCAGCGCCAGATCTGGCTGAGCAGGATGCGGTGCGCGCCGGAATCGGCGGTTGCGACCGTTCCAGCCGGAGCGGCTTCGCGCAGGGTCTCGAAGACGGCATGCGGCCCCCACGCGGACGGCGCGGCGAAGGCGGCACGAAAGCGCCAGCGGAGTTCCGCCGGCTCGCCCTCCGGCCATGTTACCTTGGCGGCGTGATCATCGGTCAACGCATCCAGGATCGTGCCAACATCGCCTTCGAGCCGCAGCGTCGCCGCATGCATGCCGTGCGGCATGTCCTCGGCGACAATATCAATGACGCATGTCCCGGCCGGCCAGGGATTGCGCCAGCCCTGCCGCATCTCGATCGGGTCGTAGCCGGCGAGCACGATCAGGTCGGCGGCGTCGATCAGCGGCCGGACGATCGCATCGGCTTTCGGCGACAATCCGACGCCGCCGATGACGCGCGCGTCATCCTCCGGCACGAGCCCTTTGGCCTTGTAGGTCGTCAGCAGGGGCGCGCCGATCTGCTGGAGACAGCGATCGAGTGCGGCGGCGCCACCCTGGTTGACGAGGTCGAGCCCAGCGATGACCAGCGGCCTCTGCGCCTGTACGAGCAAACCCCGGGCGAAGCTCAGATCGGCGGGGACAGCAGGCTGCATAACCGGTGTCACCGGCGGGGCTCGCCAGGACGTGCGCGCTTCGGCGACCGAGATCGGCAGGTCGATATGCACCGGACCAGGGCGACCGCGCCGGGCGAGCGCGACGGCCTTTTCGGCGACCAGATCCTCGGTGCCGGATGCGGCGCGGAAGCTCGCCTTGACCAGAGGGCGCAGCACGGCCTGATGGTCGAAGACCTGGTGTGTAAAACTCTCGGCCAGGGCCTGATCGACGCAGCCGGTGACGAAGATCAGCGGCACGCGGTCCTGCCGGGCGTTGGCGACGACGTTGACCGCATTGGCGACGCCCGGTCCCAACGTCGCGACCAGGACGGGCAGCGCGCCGGTCGCATGCCAGAGCCCCTCGGCCATGAAGCCGGCGGCGTTCTCGTGCTTGGCGAGCTCGAAGCGGATGCCGGCCCGCTCCAGCGCATCGACGAGGGCCAGCACTTCGCCGCCGGGAATGCCGAAGGCGTGGGTCGCACCGGCGGCCCGCAGCCGCGCCGCCAGCAAATCCGCGCCCGTCACCATCGGCTGTGGGCTATCGCTTGCCGTTGTCTCGCTGCGCTCGAGGTCCTGCCGCATACACTCTCTCCGCCCGCCGCTGCGGCGGCTTGCAGACGAGATCGCAATCGGAAGGGTTTTGGTTACAGGCTCTTTGGATACGGGCCCGGCCAAAGCGCCGAAAGGCAGCGCCGGCTTGTGAGCCGGCCCGCGCCATGGCACGCATTGGCGAGTTCGCGCCATTCTGGAAAAGCAAGCCTTGTCGCTGGACGACCTCGAAACCGAGCTTCGGCCCATCTTCCTCGCCGCGCTCGCCGGCGATGCCGCGGCCTACAAGGTCTTCCTCGATGCGATCAGTGCCCGTCTGCGCGGCTATCTGCGCCGGCTGCTGGCGCGCACCGGCCGCAGCGAGCCGAGCGAGGCCGAGGACGTGCTGCAGGAGACGCTGCTGGCGCTGCATCTCTCCCGCCATACCTATGAGCCGTCGAGCCCGGTGACGGCCTGGGCCCATGCGATCGCGCGCTACAAGCTTATCGACCATCTGCGCCGGACCGGCCGCCACGCCGGGAATCTGCCGCTCGATGACGAGGTCTATCAGCTCGCAGCGCCGGAAAGCGGTGCTGCCGATGCAAGGCTCGATCTCGAGCGCGCCATGCAGGCGCTGCCGGTTCGAACGCGCCGCCTGGTCGAGCAGGTCAAGCTCCAGGGCGCAAGCATCGCCGAGGCCGCGGGCGTCGAGGGCATGACCGAGACGGCCGCCAAGGTCGCGATCCATCGCGGCCTTCAGGCGATGGCCAAGTTCCTGTCGCGGCGCGGGCGCTCGCCATGACCGACTCGAAGACACGCTGCAGCGTAACCTTTCGCCGGCTTGTGGCGAATTCCCTTGAGCCAGCCCCTGGGCGGAATTGGACATGAAGACCGACGAGTTGATCTCCCTCATGGCCGCAAGCCACCAGCCGGTGGACACCGGCCGGCTGCGCCACGCGACCTGGCTCGCGGCGGCGGTGGCGCTCAGCGTCACCGCGATGGTGCTCGTCAACACGCTCGGCGTACGTCCGGATCTGGCGGCTGCGATCATGACGATGCCGGTCATCGCCAAGCTGCTCTTCGGCGGCAGCATCGCCATGATCTCCCTCATCCTGTTCCAGCAGAGCTTGCGGCCCGGGCTACAGCCGCGGCGCTTATTGCCTCTGGCCGCGATTCCGGTCGCGCTCATCGCGGGCTTTGCCCTGCTCACATTGGCGCAGGCGCCAGCCGAGCAATGGAACACACTGATTTTCGGCCGCTATTGGCGTAGTTGCCTCTTCAACGTGCCGCTCTATGCGCTGCTGCCACTAGCCGTCCTCTTGCTGTTGGCCCGCCGCGGCGCGCCAATCGACGGGCGCTTGACCGGCGCCTCCGCCGGGCTTGCGTCCGGCGGACTGGCTGCGGTTGCCTACGCCCTGCACTGCCCCGACGACACGATTCCGTTCCTGGCGATCTGGTATACGCTCGCCGTTGCGCTGGTTGCTGGCATAAGCACCCTGGCACTTCCCCGACTTTTGCGCTGGTGATCCGGGATGTCTGCTCTGGCCTCGGCCCGCCAGGCTCATTGTGCTCTGGCGGCGGTCTCGATCGCGTCCGACATGATTGCGAGGCCGTGGTCGATCTCGGCGTCCGAAACCGTCAGCGGCGGCGCGATGCGGAAGACGCCGCCCATGCCGGGAAGTTTGACGATGTTCATGCTCAGGCCGCGGTGCATGGCTTCTTCCATGATCCGCGCCCCGAGCTCGAAGCCCGGCGCCTTGGTCTGCCGGTCGCTCACGACCTCGAGCCCGAGCAGCAGCCCTCGCCCGCGTACGTCACCGACGCATTCGTATTTCTGCTGGAGGGCGAGCAGCCCCTGCTTCAGCCGCTCGCCGCGCTCGCGCGCCTGGGCAACGAGGCCGTCGCGCTCGACCACATCGAGAACCGTGACGCCGACCGCCGCCGTCAGCGGGTCCGAGACATGCGTGGTATAGAACAGGAAGCCGCGCTCGAAAGCCTTCTGCTCGATCGCCTCCGTCGTCATCACCGCCGCGAGCGGCAGGCCGGAGCCGAGGGTCTTGGACAGCGTCAGGATGTCCGGCGTCACGCCGTCACGCTGGAAGGCGAACATGTGCCCGGTCCGACCGACACCGGTCTGCGCCTCGTCGAGAACAAGCAGCATGCCGCGCTCCTCGCATTTGCGCTTCAGCGCAGCGAGGTAGCCGGGCGGCAGCTCGAGAATGCCGCCGCTCGACAGGATCGGCTCGGCGATGAAGGCGGCGAGGTTCCCCGTTGACTGCCGGTCGATCAGCTCGAATGCATCGTCGAGCTCGGCCTGCCAGTCATTGCTGCCGTCAGGGTGCTTGAAGCGCGGGCGGTAGGAATTCGGTGCAGGGATGACGAAGGACCCCGCCGCGGCAGGCCCATAGCCGCGTCGGCCGGCGCTGTAAGTCGCCGAGGCCGCCGCACCGGTCATGCCATGCCAGCTCTGGGCGAAGGCGACGACCTCGTGGCCGCCGGTCACCAGCTTCGCCATGCGGATGGCGGCCTCGTTCGACTCGGCTCCCGTGGTCAGCAACTGCACGCGGTCGAGCCCGGGCGCGAGCGCAGCCAGCCGTTCGGCCAAAGCCGCGACCGGGCGCGAGAGCATGCCACTGAACAGATGCGCCACCGAGGCCATCTGCCGGTTGACCGTCGAGACGATGTCGGGATGGGTATGGCCGAGCACAGCGCTCATCTGGCCGGAGGTGAAGTCAAGAATGCCGCGACCATCCGCATCGTAGACGAAGGAGCCCTCGGCCCGTTCGACGATGATCGACTCGAAGCTGGGCCCATAGCGCGTCAGATGCTTGTCGGCGACGGCCCAGAAGGCGGGATCGGCATTGAGCGACATCACATTCCCCTTTTCGGCGAGCCTGCCAGCAAGCATCGTTCCAGAGCGCTAACTGCCCTTGCCACAGCAGGCAAATTGATACTTCTTCAATCCGGTATCGATTGATTTGATGGCGCACCGATGCTCGACCTCGTATTGCTCAGGAACTTCGCCGTCATAGCGCGCACCGGCTCGATCAGCCTCGCCTCGCTCCAGATCGGGCGCACGCAGTCGGCGCTGAGCATGCAGATGCAGCGCCTCGAAGAGCTGGTCGGCCATTCGCTGCTGCATCGAAGCGGCTCCGGCGTGCACCTGACCACGGCGGGCCACAAATTCCTGGAGCAGGCCGAAGCCCTGCTTGCCGTCCATGATGAAGTTCTCGCCGAGATGCGCGGGACGGGTCTCAAGGGCGCGTTGAACCTGGGCTGCCCCGAGGATTATTCGATCGCCTTCCTGCCGGACCTGCTGCGCGGCTTCTGCGCTCTGCACCCGGATGTCGAACTGCGCATGGTTTGCGCGCCGACATCGGAGCTGCGACCGCTGCTGCATCGCCGCCAGATCGAGATGGCGCTCGTCTCGCTCGCCGACGCCAGCAGCAAGGAGGTCATTCGGCAGGAACGCTTCGTCTGGGTCGCCAACGAGGCGCAGCCCGCGATACTCCACAGCACCAGCCTGCCTTTGGCATTGTCCGCGCCGATGACACTCGATCACCGGGCTGCCTGCGACGCGATGGAAGCGGTCGGCCGGCGCTACCGGATCGCCTGTGCCAGCAACAGCCTTGCCGGGCTGATCGCAATCGCCCGCTCCGGACATGCCATCAGCGTCCTGACCGAGACGGCCGTGCCGGCCGATCTCCATGTCGTACAGATTGGGCTACCGCCGCTGCCCTCGATCGGCATCGCAGTGGAGTTCGCCGATCAGCGACCATCGGCGGCTTCGAAAGCCTTGGGCGAGCACATCAAGGCCGAGTTGCCAAGGCTTTGAGCCCGCCGATTGACAGCGCGCCACCAAAACTGATTAACATGATAATTAATTGATATGGCGCAGCGCTCGTGGGCTTCGATCCAGAAGCCCTGAGAGCGGGCGCCATGCGTGAATTCAGCGGCTCATCGCCTCGCCAACCATGAGGACGCGATCCTTGATCCCGAAGTTCGTCAGTTTCCGTCACGGCACTGAAGCGCGCTATGGCCTGATCGTTGCGAACGGCGTCGTCGACCTGTCTGCCCGGTATCGGACGCAATGGCCGACGCTGCAGCACGTCGTCGTCGACCAGGCTTTTGACATCCTGGCGGAGAAGGGCGCGGCGCTGGCTCCAGATCTGCCGCTCGAAGGCCTTCGCTACGAGATTCCGACCCTCGCGCCCGAGAAGATCATCTGCGTCGGGGTGAACTTTCCCGACCGCAACGCCGAGTACAAGGATGGGCAGGAAGCGCCTCCGAATCCGTCGCTGTTTCCGCGGTTCCTGCGCTCGTTCACAGCCCATGAGCAGCCGCTGATCAGGCCGCCGGAGAGCGAGCAGCTCGACTATGAGGGCGAGATCGCGATCGTGATCGGCAAGGCGGGACGCCGCATCGCCGAGCGCGACGCACTCGGTCACATCGCGGCGCTGACGCTGTCGAACGAAGGAACACTCCGCGACTGGGTGCGCCACGCCAAGTTCAACGTCACCCAGGGCAAGAACTTCGATCGCTCCGGCTCGATCGGTCCCTGGTTGGTGCCCTTCACCGACGAGGCGCAGATCGCCGACATCGCCTTGACCACCAAGGTCAATGGCGAATTGCGCCAAAGCGACCGGACCAGCCGCATGATCTTCTCGTTCAGGAAGATCATCAGCTACATCTCGACCTTCACCACGCTCGTCCCGGGCGACATTCTGATCACCGGCACACCGACCGGCGCAGGCGCCCGCTTCGACCCGCCGATCTGGCTGAAGCCCGGCGATGTCGTCGAGGTCGAGGCAGAGGGCATCGGCCTGCTCCGAAACACCATCTCCGACGAGGCCTGAGCGATGCTGTCCGCCGACGAGATCTCCGCTGCCGCCCTCAGCCTCGACGAGGCCGAGAGGACACGCCAGCAGACCGGCCTGATGTCGCTGCGCTTTCCGCAGATGACGATGGATGACGCCTATGCGGTCCAGGCCGCCTGGGTCGAGCGCAAGCGCGCTGCCGGCCGCACGATCATCGGCTGGAAGATCGGCCTGACCTCGAAGGCAATGCAGTACGCGCTCGAAATCGACACGCCCGATTCCGGCGTGCTCTTCGACGATATGCGCTTCGACGACGGCAGCAACGTCCCCAAGGACCGCTTCATCCAGCCGCGCATCGAGGCCGAGATCGCCTTCGTCATGAAGGCTGACCTGAACGGGCCGGATGTCACGGTCTTCGATGTCCTGAACGCGACGGACTACGTCGTTCCGGCGCTCGAGATTCTCGACACGCGGATCCTGCGCGTCGACCCGCAGACGAAGAAGGCCCGCACCATCGTCGATACGATCTCGGACAATGCCGCCAATGCCGGCATCGTCACCGGTGGGCGCGCGAAGCGCCCCGATCAGGTCGATCTGCGCTGGGTCGGCGCCATCGTCTCGCGCAACGGCCAGGTCGAGGAGACCGGCCTCGGAGCCGGCGTGCTCAACCATCCGGCGCGCGGCATCGCCTGGCTGGCGAACCGGCTCGCGAGCTATGGCGGTCAGATCAAGGCGGGGCAGATCGTGCTGGCGGGATCCTTCATCCGCCCCGTCGAAGCCCGCCATGGCGACACGATCACGGCCGATTACGGCCCGCTCGGCACCGTGAGCTGCTTCTTCGAGTGAGCGCGCGCTGCGGCTCGGCGGGCAGAAGGGCCTGAGCCCAGGGTCACACGAAAGCGAGCGGCCGGCCGCCGTCTGGATGGGGCATCACGCCGACCTCGATGCCATAGATCGCACGCAGGATATCGGGCCGTACGATCTCCTCGGGCGTGCCCCGCGCCACCAGCCGGCCGGAGTGGAGCGCGACGATCTCGTCACAGAAGCGGGCGGCCATGTTGACGTCGTGCAGCACGACAACGATGCCGAGACCCGCCTGATGCGAGAACTGCCGCACCAGCGTCAGCACCTCGACCTGATGGGAGAGATCGAGTGCCGCGATCGGCTCGTCGAGCAGGAGGCATTGCGCATCCTGCGCGACGAGCATCGCCAGCCAGGCGCGCTGACGCTCGCCGCCCGAGAGGCTGTCGGCCAGGCGATCGGCGAAGGGCTCGATATCGGTCAGCGCCATTGCCTGCGCGACCTTGTCGCGGTCGCGCTGCCCGAAGCGGCCAAGTGCGCCGTGCCAGGGATAGCGGCCGAGCGCGACCAACTCCTTCACCAGCATCCCGGCCGCAGGCGGCGTCTGCTGCGGCAGGTAGGCGAGCTTGCGGGCGAAGGCGCGATTGTCCCAGCTCTCGATCGGGCGGCCGGCGAAGCGCAAGGTCCCGCGCGATGGCCGCTGCTGGCGCGCCAACAGCTTCAGCAACGTCGACTTGCCCGAGCCGTTATGGCCGAGGATGCCGATCACCTTGCCTGCATCGAGATCGAGCGTCAGCGGCTCGAGCAGAACGCGGTCGCCGACCGAGAAGCCGACGCCCTCAAGCGCGAAAAGCGGCTCGGTCTCGTCAGCCATGCCGGTTCCCTGTGCGGTTCAAGAGCCAGATCAGATAGGGCCCGCCGATCAGCGCCGCAAACAGCCCGGTCGGCACCTGATAAGGGAAAGCGACCAGCCGCGCGAGCCAGTCGGCGAGGATCATCACGCCGCAACCGATCAGAGCCGAGGCGGCAAGTTGGTCGCGGCCGCGCGCAAAGCCCGCGAGACGCGCCAAGTGCGGCGCGATCAGCCCGACCAGGCTGAGCGGCCCGGTCAGCAACGACGCGACCGCCGTCGCCAGGGCCGCAACGGCGGCGAGAATGAGGCGGCTGCGTTCGACACCAAGGCCGAGGCCGCGGCTGGTCGCCTCGCCGAGCGGCATCAGATCGAGCCAGCGTACCGCGAGGAAGAGCGGCGCGATCAGGACGAGACAGCCGATCAGGCCAATCCAGACCTCGATCTCGCCGGCGCGATTGGTCGAGCCTGACAGCCAGGTCAGCAGCACATAAGCGCGAAGGTCGCCTTTCGCGAGCGCGGTCGAGACCAGCGCCATGCAGAGCGCACCCATGGCGATGCCGGCCAGCAGCAGGCGTTGCGAGCCGATGCCGGGACGGCCCGCCAGCACCAGCATGACGAGGAGCACGGTGAGCGAGCCGCCGGCGATGCCGGCGAGCATGGAGAACGGGCTGAACGGCAGCAACGCAAGCGCGAGTGTCAGCCCGACCCCGCCACCAGCGCTGACGCCGAGCACTTCCGGCCCGGCCAGTGGATTGGCGGTGAGGCGCTGCATCAGGCAGCCGGCGGCGCCCAGCAAGGCGCCGGCCGCGCCGGCGGCAACGAGGCGCGGCCCGCGGAAGGGCAGCAGGTCGATGAAGAGCGCACCGGTCGCCAGCCCCCAGCCCTGCGGCCCGCGTCCAAAGACAAGGCCGAGCATGGCGACGATCGCTATCGCCGCCGCGAGGATGGCGAGCGCCGGTAATGGCCATGCGATGCGGCGCGTCAGGGCCATCGCATCGACGATCTGCGCCGGCGAGGCGGGAGGCACGCGGCGCATCAGCCAGAGCAGCAGCGGCCCGCCGAACAAAGCGGTGGCGGCGCCGGTCGGAGCAAAGTCGTTGAAACCGGAACCCAGCAACTGCACCGCACTGTCGGTGATCGAGAGCAGGAGCGCGCCCAGCGCCGGCGCCGCCAGCAGCAGCTGGCGTTGCGTGCGCGCGCCGAATTCGCGTGCCAGTGTCGGCGCGGCGAGGCCGACGAAGCCGATGATGCCGACCTCGGCGGTGACGCTGGCCGCGAGCCAGACCGCGACGCCGAGGACGGCGAAGCGTACGGCGTGCAGAGCAAGGCCAAGACCCCGGGCGACATCGTCGCCGAGACTGAGCAGGTCGAGCGGGCGCAGCAGCAGTGCTGCGGCAATGCCGCCCAGCAGCAGGCGCGGACCGAGCGACAGCGCGGCATCCCAGCTCTGCTGATTGAGCGAGCCGGCGCCCCAGATGAAAAGCGAGAGCACGTAATCGCCCTTGGCGAGGATGACGGTCGCGCTGAGCGCTGCCGCGATCAGCGAGACGACCATGCCGGAAAGGATCACCGTCATCGGATCGAGCCCGCGCCGCCAGCTGAGGCTGAGCACCAGCGTGACTGCAGCAACGGCACCCGCCAGCGCGACACCTTCGCGCGAAAAGGCGATCAGGATCGGGGCGTAGGCGGTCGCGGCGGTCAAAGCGAGCTGCGCGCCGGAGACGACACCAAGCGTCGAGGCGTCCGCGACGGGGTTACGCAGGACGCGCTGCAGCAAGACGCCAGCGAGGCCGAGCGCCGCGCCGCAGATCAGGGCGGTGACGCTGCGTGGCACCAGGCTGTGCCAAAGGAGGATGGCTTGAAGCGACCGGGCGAGCTCGCCCGAAGTCGGCAGCGGCGGGCGTGTCGCTACCACAGCGGCAAAGAGCACTGCAGCCACCAGTGCGGCGAGGAACCAGAGGCCGAGATCGCGATGCGGCAGCCGTCGCAGCGGCAGGGCAGCGTCAGCCACGGCTCGCCTCCGCCGCCAGCAGTGCTTTGGTCAGGAGCCGGGCGAACCGCCGCGCTGCCGGCAGGCCGCCATAGGGATTGATCGAGGCGAGCCGTAGCAATCGGCCCTCGCGCAGATTGGGCAAGGCATTCCAGAAGGCGCTCCTCGCGAGCACCTCCAATGCTCCGGGCGGGACCGGCGGGATCAAGGCGATCCAGGCGTCCGGCACACGCACCAGCGCCTCGAGGCCGATCGGCGCCATGGCGGAATAGCTGGTATCGTCGGTCCAAGCATTGGCGAGGCCGAGCCGCTTCAGCACCTCGCCGAACATGCTGTCGGCGCCGAAGACGCGGAAATGCCTGGCATCGCCGAGGTTGACGGGGATCACCGGGCGCGCCGCATACGGCTTCAGGCGTTCGCGCAGGAGAGCGAACTCGGCTTCGGTCTCGGCGAGATAGCGCTCGGCGACGCCAACAATGCCGAGACGCTCGCCGATATTGCGCATCATCACTGCCGCCGGCTCGAAGGGTGGCCGGCCCGGCGCATAGATCGAGAAACGTTCCACCGGCGCGATCCGCAGCAGCCGCGGCTCCGAGCTGGCATAGAAGCTCGACGAATAGATCAGCTCCGGCCGGGAAAGCAGCAACAGCTCGAAATTGACCGTGCCGCGCAGGCCGAGATCGGTGACCGTTCCCGGCACCTGCGGCTCGACTGCGACCTCGCGGAACTGCAGGAGCTCCGGGGCGCCGACGGGGGCTATGCCGAGCGCGAGCAGGGTCTCCAGTACCGACCAGTCGACGGTCGCGATGCGAAGACCCGCCGCCTGCGCCGGTCGCGACAGGGCTGCCGCCGCCAGGATGGCAAGCGTGGAGCGTCGGGTCGGGAACGCCATCGGGTCGGTCATATCAACGGTCTATCACAGGCGAAGGCCGCAGCAGGCGCTGCAGCCTTCGTACCGGGTGCGATGCCTCTACCAGCGATAATTGGCCGAGACGGTGACGGTGCGGGCATCGCCATAACCGCAACCGGACTGGCCGTTGCAGCTCTTCACATAGGCCTTGTCGAACAGGTTGGTGACGTTGAGCGCCATACCCCAATTGCCGATCTGGTAGCGGATCGCGGCATCGACCAAGGTCGCCGACGGCACCTTCAGCGTGTTCTCGGGATTGGCATAGGAGCTGCCGACATAGCGCACGCCGGCACCGAGCCCGACGCCTTTCAAGAAGCCTTCGGGCACGGTGTAGTCGAGCCAAGCCGAGGCGGTGACCTCGGGCACGACGACCGGCGTCCTGCCGACCAGCAGCGGGCGCGTGTCCTTGGTCGTCTTCAGGTCGAAGGCGGTGAAGGAGGCGAGCACCTTCAGGTCCTTGGTGATATTGGCCTTGGCCTCGAACTCGACGCCGCGCGAGGTGACCTCGCCGAGCTGCTGCTGGGCGAACGGGTTGAGCGTGGTCGGCGCCGGATTCAGCACGTTCTGCTTGGTGATCTGGAAGACCGAGGCGGTGAACAGCGCGTCCATGAAGGTCGGCTTGTACTTCACGCCGGCCTCGAACTGCCGGCCTTCTTCCGGACGGAAGGGCTGGCCGGGACCGCCGAGCAGATTGGGCACGGCGTCGAAGACCGGGGTAAAGAAGGTCGCGGCGCTGACATAGGGGGTGAGCCCGTTGGCGAACTCGTAGCCGAGGCCGGCGCGGCCGCTCCAGGAGGCCTCCTTCTTCTCGTAGGTCGGCGAGAACAGCAGGCCGGCGGGGCTGACCGACTTCTTGTCGACATAGTCGTAGCGGCCGTTCAGCGTCAGCAGGAAGCCGCCGCCGAAGCGGATCTGGTCCTGGGCGTAGAAGCCGATCTGATGGTGCTTCAGGTTCTGGTTGAGGTAGACGCCGGTGGGGCCCTGTTGTGCCCCATAGGCGGGATTGGTGACGCTGATCGTGTTCGCGCCGCCCGAAGCCTGGGTGTGGTCGATGTTGAAGTACTTATAGTCGATGCCGAAGAGCAGCGAGTGCTCGAGCGGCCCGGTGACGACCTTGCCGTCGATGCGGTTGTCGACGGTGAAGGTGTTGACCCGCGTCCGCTCCTGGAAACCGATGCGGTAGAGCTGGTAGTCGGGCCCGAGCGGCTGCAGACGATCGCCGAAGGGCGCATCAGGGCCGGCATAGCCGAAGCCGTAAGGGCCGAGCTGCGAGCCCGTCATCACGCCGTAGCGCAGGTTCTGGGTGAAGTTCCAGTTATTGGCGAACTGGTGCTGGAACTCATAGCCGAGCAGCGTCTCGGTGCGCTGCTGATCGTCGATCGCTGGCTCGCCGAGGAAGGCCTTGCGCCGGATCTTGCCGAAGGGCGCGTTCACCACCGTGCCGACATAGGGCAGGAAGCCGCCGCCGACATGGATCTGGTCGAGCGCCGAATAGACGCCATAGGCGGTGATGCGGGTGGCGCCGGTCGGCTGATAGGTGATCTGCGGCATGATCGTGCCGCGGAAATCCTTGGCGACATCGGTATACTGGTCGCCGCCGGAGAGCTTGCCGGTCAGGCGCGTGCTCCAGACCCCCTGCTTGTCGCTGAGGCCGACGTCGATGCCGAGATAGGCGTTGCCGAAATTGTTGATGCCGGCCTCGACATAACCGAAATTCCTGGCCGTAGGGCGCTTGCTGACGAGATTGACGATGCCGCCGGGTGTGGAGCCGCCATAGAGCACCGAGGCCGGGCCTTTCAGCACCTCGACGCGTTCGAGCAGGAACGGGCTGATCTGGAAGCCGCCGAAGCCGTAGCCATAGAGCTGCTGCCCGTCCATGAAGACGCCGGTCTGCGTCGCCTGGAAGCCGCGGATGAAGATCCAGTCGGTGTCGGGATCGGGACCGAAGGCCTGGGCGGCGACACCGGCGGTGTAACGCAACGCCTCGTCGACCTTGAGAGCCTTCCGATCGTCGATCTCGTCGCGGCCGAGCACCGAGACCGATTGCGGGATCGCGGTGATCGGTGTGTTCGCTTTCGAGCCGGCGGTCGAGCGCGTCGCGACATAGCCGTTCACCGGCCCGGTGGCACTGCCCTCGCCCTCAACCGTGATCGTGTCGAGCTGGACTGTCTGAGCAGGTTGCCCCTGAGCCCATGCCGCCCCGGCACAAAGCAGAGCGATGGATGCAGTCGAGCCAAGAAGAATCTTAGTCTTCATCATTCGGGAGTAGCACATTCTCAATCTCAGCCCCAACAATTGCCACTACTTCAGAATTGATCAAATTTAGAACTGTTCAAAAGCGGCGCTCAGCTTTCCGTTGGGCAATATCAGTATCGCGCGATACGGGATTGATCGTTCCTGCCATGCATTGAACGTTCTTGGGCGCGCGTCTACAATTGCGCTGATCACGTTGCATTTTGAACACGCGCCGAAGCACGATCATCCGGCACTGCGGAGGCTAAAGATGGGTTTCCAGCCGCGCATGCGTTCGGTCCGCGAAGGCATCAGCGTCATCGGCTCGCTGAAATACCGGGTCTGGAATGGCGTCGTCGCCGATCTCTGGCAGGCCGAATGCCAAGCCGGCGCCAGTGGCGAATACGTCTCCGAGCATCCACGGCTGTTCGTGGTGCTCGACAAGGTCGGCGGCAATTTCGAGACACGGCTCAATCCGCATGAGCCCGGAATCTCCAGCCGGGCCCGCGCCAACGCCATCAGCTTCATGCCGGCGGGCCTGCCAGTCTGGGGACGGACGCAGCAGCGCATGCGCATCCGCCATCTCGACCTGCATTTCGACGCCGCCACCGTCAGCGAGCGGCTCGGGGAAGCCTTGTCACCCGAGCTGCTGGCGCAGCCGCGAATCGCCTTCTCGAACCCTCGCATCCTGACATTGGCGCGATTGATCGCCGGCGAGTGCACAGAACCGGATGCGCGGCACGACCTCTATGGCGACAGCCTGATCCTCGCAGTCCTGATCGATCTCTTCGGCGTGCGCGCCAACGCTCCACGACAGCGCACGCCGCTAAGCAGCTGGCAGCTCAAGGCGGTGACCGATTACATCGGCGAGCATGCGGCGGGCACGATCCGGCTGCAGGACCTCGCCGAGCTCGTCGGCATGTCGCAATCGCATTTCAGCCACGCCTTCAAGGCCTCGACCGGTCTGCCGCCGCATCAATGGCAGCTCAAGGCGCGGATCGAGCGTGGCCAGCGCCTGCTCGCGGCGGGCGACCGGCCCTTGACCGAGATCGCGGCGGATGCCGGCTTCTCCGACCAGGCGCATTTCACCCGCGTCTTCCGCCGCATGGTCGGCGAAACGCCAGCCGCCTGGCGCCGCGGCGCGGCGGAGCAGCCGTGAGCAAGCCAGGCCGCCAAGCGCGCCGCCGCCCCTCCGGACGGGCGGTTCAGGGCGACGCGGCACGCACGCCTAGCGATCGTCGCAAGCTAGTCGGCTCTCCCGCGCGCCTCGACCGGCCATTGCGCCACGAGGTCGGCGCCGCGCACGACGTGCAGGACATCGTGCAGGTTGATCGTCGGATCACAATGCGGAACCGTGCATTCGACGACCGTGCCGATCGGCAACGTGCCCTGCCCCTCTGCCGGCAGGATGCGGCCGAATTCGTCGCCGCACCATTCGATCCGCCCGACCAGTTCGCCGTTCAGGAAGACGCGCGGCGGCGGACCATCGAGCGCAAAACTCTTGCTGCCGCCATCGGTGATCGCGAAGCCCAATGAGCTATGGCCGATCACGGTGACCGCGATGCGCAGCGCCGGCTGGAATTCCGGCCCGCCGCGACCGTGCATATCGACGGTATTGTAGGCCTCGTCCATGAAGACGTAGGAGCCGGCCTGGATCTCGGTCAGCAGGCGGTCCTCGCCGTCGAGGAGATGGCTACCGGTGCCGCCGCCCGAGACGATCTCCGGCGCCAGCCCGGCCTCGCGCAGAGCTTCCAGCATGGATGCGAGCAGCCGGCCCGTCTCCTGGTTGGCAATGCGGCGCGCAGCGAAATCGTCGATGTGCTGGACGCGGCCCTGATAGGCCTGAATGCCGCGATAGCGCAGGCCGGCCAGCCCCGAAACAAGCCTCGCCAGTTCGACCGCCTCGGCCGGAGTCGCAACACCGCTGCGCTTCAGCCCGACATCGAGATCGACGAAGACGTCGAAGACGGTGCCGTGCCGCCGCGCCGCCTCGGCATAAGCGGTCGCGAGATCGGCCCGGTCGACCACGACCCCGATCCGTCCACCGGCCGCTGCAGCGCGCGCCAGGGCATCAATCTTCGCCGGACTGGCGATCGGGGCGCTGAGCAGCAGGTCGCGGACACCGCCCTCGAACAGCGCCAGCAGTTCGCCGGGCTTGGCACAGCAATTGCCGAGCGCTCCCGCCGCCATCTGCCGACGCGTTATCTCGGCGCATTTGTGCGATTTTGCATGAGGTCTGAGATTCAGCCCCGCCTTGCGGCAGGTTTCCGCCATCAGCGCAATATTGTGCTCGCACAGGTCAAGATCGAGCACGGCTGCCGGCGTCTCCAGCCGGGCGCGACTACCGGGCCCGCCGACGAGCTTCTGGTTGAGCGCGGCCGCTCCGAACAAGGCCTTGCTCATGTCCTTGCCTCCGCAAGCGCCGCGCGGTGATGGGCCGTGGCGTCGCGATCGATGCTCACGCCATCCGCAGCGAAGATCACGCCATAATCGCGGGCGGCGCCCTCTGGCGTGACCTTGCCCTCGCGCAGATCGTCCTCGATGCGGATGGGATCGCGTTGCAGCGCATCGCCATAGCCGCCGCCACCGGCACCGATCAGGCGAAAGACATCGCCGGCGCGGGCGGTGAAGCTCTCCATCGGCATGGTCGGCAGGCCCTGCTCCGTACCATCGGCGCGTATCAGGATGTGGGCCGATGGCGCGCCGGGGCTGCCGCCCTCGAAGCCGAAGGGCGGGTGGTCCCGCCGGTCGCCGCGCAGCACGAAGCGGACCGGCGCCAGGAAGCGGAATTCGCGGATGAGCGAGAGCCCGCCGCGGAACTCGCCTGGCCCGCCCGTATCGGGCACGAGCCCATAGCGCAGCACCTCAACCGGCATGTCGGCCTCGATCATCTCGACCGGCTGGTTGGAGAGATTGGCGGCGGGATTGGAGATGCCCTCGATGCCGTCCTTGCCGGCGCGGGCACCCCAGGTGCCGACCACCATCTCGTTGAGCACGAAGGGACGTCCCTCATGCGTGCCGCCGCCGGCGAGCAGATAGGGGCCACCTTCCGAGCCGCCCATGGCCCGCTCGGGCACGATCTGCGCCAGCGCCTGCATGATCGCGTCGAAGACGCGGTAGCCGACGACGCCGCGCGCGCCGCAGGCCGCCGGATAGCACGGATTGACCAGGCAGCCCTCGGGCGCACGGACCGTGATCGGCCTGAGATAGCCCTCGCAATTCGGGATGTCCTGCTGCGACAGGCAGCGTATGGCGCAGAAGGAGGCCGATTCCGGCAGCGAGATCGGGCAGTTGATCGAGGCCGCGACCTGGTCGGCGGTGCCGGTGAAATCGATGTCAATCGTGTCGTCGGCGACAGTGACGGTCGCGACGATGGCCAGCGGCTCCGGGTTCTCGCCGACGCCGTCGATATAATCGGTGGCGCGGTAGACCCCGTTGGGCAGGGCGCGGATGACGTCACGCATCATCGCCTCGGCATGGTCGTGCAGCGCGTCGATATAGACGTCGAGCTTTTCCGCACCGTAGCGGCCGATCAGCGTCTTCAGCCCCTCCTCGGCAACATTGCAGGCTGCGATCTGGGCGCGGATGTCGCCGAGCACCTCGACCGGCGAGCGGGTGTTCGCCTCGATGATGCGAAAGACCGCTTCGACCGGCTCGCCGGCGTCGTAGAGCTTGAGCAGCGGAATGCGCAGGCCTTCCTGCTGAATCTCGGTGGCGTAGATCGCGACCGAGCCGGGCACGATGCCACCGAGATCGGTGTGGTGGGCCACTGTCGCAGCAAAGCCGGCGAGCCGGCCGGCGACGAAAATCGGCTTCAGGATGTAGATATCCGGCAAATGCTGGCCACCTGAGCCATAAGGGTCGTTGGCGATCAGGACATCGCCCTGCTTCAGCCCGTCGCCATAGCGCTCCCTGACAAAGCCCATGATGCGCGGGAAGGAGCAGAGCTGGATCGGCAGGGTCAGGCCCTGCGCGATCACCCTGCCCTGCGCATCGCAGAGCGCGGTCGAGTAATCCATGATGTCGCGCACCACCGGCGAATAGGCCGAGCGCATCACGATCAGCGCCATCTCGTCGGCGGTCGCGGCGAGCGCGTTGCGGATCACCTCCAGGGTGATCGGGTCGATCTCGCGCATGCTCATGCCGCCTCCAGGGCGATGTCGATATTGCCGGCCTCGTCGAGCCTTGCGCTCTGGCCAAGGCCCACGACGCAGGTGCAGTCGTATTCCTCGATGACAAAGGGTCCGCGCCGGGCCGTGCCGTCGAGATCGGCCCGGCCGATCACGGCGATCGAGGCTGTGGACCTGCTGGCGTTGAAGGAGACCGGCCGGTCGGCGCGGCGCATCGGCGCTTCCGCAGCGAACTGGTGACGCGGAGCGACAAGCGGCAGGCGTACAGTCAGGCGGGCGTTGACGAGGTGGACCGCGTCCTTCTGCGAGCGGTGGCCATAGGTGCGCTCGTGCTCGCGGTGGAACAGCTCGCCCAGCTCGGCGATGTCGAAGCGTTTCGCCGGCACGGTCAATTCATAGGCCTGACCGACATAGAGAAGATCGGCGGAATAGCGGAATTCGGCCTGCGCGAGGTCATAGCCCTCCAGTGCGAGGATGCTGCGTGCGTCCGCGCCGAGCTCGGCGAAAAGCTGCTCCAGCCCGGCATCGTCCAGTTCTCCCGCCCGCCGCCGCGACGGCCGCACGAACTCCTGCTCGACATCGGAGCGCAGCAGGCCGAGCGCACTGAAGACGCCGGCGGCGCGCGGGACGATGACGCGGCGGATGCCGAGCGCGCTAGCGACCTCGGCCGCGACCACCGGGCCATTTCCGCCGAAGGCAACCAGGGTCGCCTGGCGCGGATCGCGGCCGCGATAGGTCGAGACCGCCTTGACCGCCCGCGTCATCGTGGTGACCGCGAGCGTCAGCACGCCGCGCGCCGTCTGCTGGAGGTCGAGGCCGAGCGGACGCGCGACCTGGTCGTTCAGCGCAGCGCGGCCTGCATCGGCCTTGAGCGGAAAGCTGCCGCCGGCGAGCGCGACGTCGTTGATGTAGCCAAGCGTCAGGAAGGCATCGGTCAGCGTCGCCTGTCGGCCACCGAGCCCATAGCAGACGGGGCCGGGCCAGGCGCCGGCGCTTTGCGGGCCGACCGAAACCTGGTTCATCCTGTCGATGGCGACGATGCTGCCACCGCCTGCCCCGATCTCGGAGACGTCGATGAAGGGCATCTTGATCGGGTAGCCGCCGCCCTTGACCAGCTTGCTCGACAGATTGATGCCGGCCCCGACCTCGTATTCGGTGGTGCGGGCCGGCTCGCCATGCTCGATCAGCGCAGCCTTCGCGGTGGTGCCGCCCATGTCGAAGGAGATGATGCTGGGCTCGTCGCTCCCCGAGACCAGCCGCGCGCAGGCGATGACGCCGGCAGCGGGGCCGGATTCGACCAGCGAGGCGGCGCGTTTGACTGCCGAGCCCAGCCGCATGATGCCGCCGCCGGAATGCATCATCTCGACCTGGCAGGTGACGCCGATCGAGGCGAGCCGCGCCGTCAGGGCACTGGCATAGTTGCGAACGACCGGGCCGATATAGGCGTTCACCACCACGGTCGAGGTGCGCTCGTATTCGCGGATCTCGGGCAGGATTTCCGAGCCCCGGCAGATATAGACGCCGTCGCCGAGCTCGGCGCGCAGGATGTCTTCAGCCGCGATCTCGTGCCGGGGATTGGCATAGGCGTGCAGGAAGCTGATCGCCACCGCCTCGACGCCCTCCTCGCGAAAGCGCCGCGCCGCTGCGACGACGTCCTCTTCCGAGAGCGGGATCCGCACCGAGCCATCCGCAGCGAGCCGCTCGCGCGCCTCAAGCCGCAAATGCCTGGCCGCGAGCGGCTTCGGCTTGTCGTATTGCAGGTCGTAGAGCACCGGGATGCGCAAGCGGCGCATCTCGAGCACGTCGCGGAAGCCCTCGGTGGTCAAAAGCCCGGTACGAGCACCCTTGTATTCGAGGATGGCATTGGTCGCGACCGTGGTCGCATGGACGATGCCGGTGATCCGGTCGGGCGTGGTCTGGTAATCCTCGATCAGCGCCTTCAGCGCCTGCGCGATGCCGCGACTGTAATCGTCCGGCGTCGAAGGCACCTTGCGGGTCTCGATCAGCCCATCGTCGCGCGCGATGACGACATCGGTGAAGGTGCCGCCGATGTCGATGCCGATCCGGTAGCTATGCTGCGCCATGGATGTCTTCCCGGGTTTTTGGAATCGCTGCGCCATCGGCGGCCCGTACCGGCAGCGGTGTGCGCCGACCGGCGAGGCCCTTCGGCACGGCGGCGATGAGAGCTTGCGTGTAGGGGTGCTGCGGCCGGCCGAGCACATCGAGGCAGGGGCCCTGCTCGACGATCACGCCCTTGCGCATCACGACGATGCGGCTGCACAGCGTGCGTACCAAAGCGAGGTCGTGGCTGATGAAGAGGAGCGTCAGGCCAAGCTCCCGGGTCAGGCGCGACAGGAGATTGATCACCTGCGCCTGCAGGGAGACATCGAGCGCCGAGACCGGCTCGTCGGCGATCAGCACCTCCGGCTTCATCGCCAGGGCGCGCGCCAGGCCGATGCGCTGGCGCTGGCCACCGGAGAGCTCATGCGGCAGGCGCGGCCCGATCTCGGGGCCGAGCCCGACCAGCGTCAGCAGTTCGGCGATCTCGTTGTCGCGCTGCAGCTTGGGCACGCCGCGCAGCGCCAGCGTCTCGCCGAGGCAACGGGCGACGCTCTTGCGCGGGTTCAGCGCGCTGCTCGAATCCTGGAAAACCATCTGGACGCGCCGGCGCCAGGGCCCGGCATGGTCTCGCATCAGCTCCGCCATCGACTGGCCGTCGAGCAAGACGTCGCCGGAGGTCGGCTTCGCCAGCCCGACCGCGAGCCCCGCCAGTGTCGATTTGCCCGAACCGCTCTCGCCGACGATGCCGACGACGTCTCCGCGCATCACGTCGAGGCTGACAGCGTCGAGCGCGACGAGCCGGCTGTCGCGCCTGAGCAGACGATCGAGCAGCCCGCCTTGCGGGAAGGATTTTGTGACGCCGCGCAGCGAGAGGATCGGGCCGGTCATCGCGGCCTCCAGCAGGCGGTGCGGTGCCCGGCTTCGGTGACCAGCGGCGGCATCTCGACGGCGCAGGGCTCGGCGGCATCGGGACAGCGCGGCGAGAACGGGCAGCCCGCCGGCAGCCGCCCAAGCCGCGGCGGCGCGCCCTCGATCGCGGTGAGTGGACCGACCGGGCCGGTGAGGCTCGGCACGCAGGCCTTCAACAGGCTGGTATAGGGGTGGCGCGGTGCAAGCTCGATCGCTTCGACCGGGCCGTCCTCGACGACCTTGCCGCCATACATGACGACGACGCGGTCGACGATCTCGGCGACGAGCTGGAGATTATGCGAGATGAAGACGACGGCGAGGCCGAGCTCGCGGCGCAGCTCGGCGATCAGGTCGACGATCTGCGCCTGCACGGTGACGTCGAGCGCGGTCGTCGGCTCGTCGGCGATCAGCAGGCGCGGCCGGCAGGCGATCGCCATGGCGATCAGCACGCGCTGGCGCATGCCGCCGGAGAATTCGTGCGGGTAGGAGGCGAGGCGCTTGCCGGCATCGCGGATGCCGACGCGCTCGAGCGACTCGGCCGCAATGCGGCGCGCCTCCCCGGACGAGACGCTGCGGTGCGCCCGCACCACGTCGGTGATCTGCCGGCCGATGGTCAACGCCGGATTGAGCGAGCTCTGCGGGTCCTGGAAGACCATGGCGATATCGCGGCCGCGCAACGCCCGCATGCGCTTCTCATCGGCGGCGAGCAGATCCTCGCCGTCGAAGATCACACGCCCGCCGATGGTGCGGGCCGGCGCACCAAGCAGGCGCATCACCGCGAGCATGCTGAGGCTCTTGCCCGAGCCGGATTCGCCGACGATGCCGACCGCCTCGCCCGGGGCCACGCTGAAATCGACGCCGCGGACGGCCTCGACCATGCCACCATCGGCCGAACGGAAGCCGACGCGCAGACCTTCGACGCTGAGCAGGGCCGGGCTCATGCGACCAGCGTCCTGGCTTCGCTGCGCGGATCGAACAGCTCGCGCACCGCGTCGCCCAGCAGGTTGAAGCCGACCACGGTCAGCGAAATGGCGAGGCCGGGGAAGACCGGCAGCCACCATTCGCCGGAGTAGATCGCGCTGCGGGCATCGGAGAGCATCGTGCCCCAGCTCGGCTGCGGCGGCTGCACGCCGAGGCCGACGAAGCTGATCGAGGCCTCGATGACGATACCGATCGCAACCAGCAGTGTGCCCTGCACGATGATCGGCGACAGGCAATTGGGCAGCACATCGCTGGTCACGATGTCCCAATGCGAGGCGCCCTGCAGGAAGCGGGCGCGGACATAGTCGGCCCCGGCGATGCGCCTGGCGACCGCATAGGTGACGCGGGCGAAGACCGGCGAGAACAGGCAACCGACGAGGACGAAGATCTTGACCTCGTTCGGCAGCAGCAGCGGCCCCACCGGCAGCGGCCCGACGCCGAGGATGCCGACGATGGCGATCGCCCAGACCAGCAACGGGATCGAGGCGACGCCATCGACGATGCGCATCACGACCTGCTCGCCGAGCCCGCCCTTATAGGCAGCGAAGATCCCGGCCGAGACGCCGATCAAAGCGCCGATCAGCACCGCGCCGATCCCGACAGAGAGCGAGGCGCGCGCGCCGAACAGGATACGGCTCAGCACATCGCGGCCGCCCTGGTCGGTACCGAGCCAGTGCCTGGCATCGGGCGCCGCGAGCCTGTCCTCGATATTGAGCGCGAGCGGATCATAGGGCGCGATCAGCGGCGCGAAGATCGCGGCGAGGACGATCAGCCCGACGATGCCGGCCCCGAGCCAGCCGCTCCTGTCGAGGCCACGCAGTGCTTTGCGCAGATTGCTCATGCCGCCGCCCTCTGGCGCGGGTCGAGCACGCGGTTGATCAGGTCGGCGCCGAGATTGGCGAAGACGAAGATCGCGGTGAACAGGAAGACGATGCCCTGGAGCAGCAGGAAGTCGCGCTGCGAGATCGCGTTCAATAGCGCGCGCGACAGGCCGGGGATGTTGAAGACCTGCTCGATGATCAGCGCCCAGCCGAACATGTAGCCGAAGGAGAGCGCCGCGAGATTGACCACCGGCGGCAGCGCGTTGACCAGCGCGTAGAACACGACCTGGCGGGAGGAGAGCCCCATGGCGCGGGCGGTGCGGACATAGTCGCCGCGCAAGCTCTCTCGCAGGCTCGCCTGCGTCATCCGAGCGAGCACGGCGATGTAGTAGACCGCGAGCGAGAGCGAGGGCATCAGGATGCTCTGCAGGTGTAGCGACAGCCCGGCCGAGAGCGGAAAATAGCCGCCGGGTGGCAGCCAGCGCAGATCGACGGCGAGGAAGCGGATCAGCACGATGCCAAGCCAGAAGGCCGGGATCGACAGGCCGAGCACCGCGGCGAAGCGGCTGACCCGGTCGAAGGCCCCGCCCGGCCGAAGTGCGGCGAAAACACCGATGCCTATGCCGCAAACGAGCGCGATGGCGAAGGCGAAGAGCACGATCGACAGCGTCACCGGCAGGGCGCTCACAATGTCGGTCGCGACGTCGCGACCGGTGACGAAGGACTTGCCGAAATCCCCGCGCATGACGTCGCCGAGCCAGGCGGCGTATTGCGACAGGAACGGCCGGTCGAGGCCGTGGGCCTGCTCGAACTGCGCGATCTGCTCTGTGGTTGCGTCGGCCCCGAGCACGATCCGGGCCGGGGAGCCCGGACCGGAGCGCGTCAGCGCAAACAGCGCGAGGCCGACGAAGAGCAGCGTGCCGATCGAGGAGATGATGCGGCCTGCGACGAGGCGGAGCATGGCAAGCTCGCTCAGACCTTGATTTCGCCGGGTGCGATGGTCAGGCCCTGGTTGACCTTCACATCCTGCAGCGCCTGCCGCCAGAGATTGGAGGCATGGACATAGCCGAGCACGCCGATCGGTGCGTCGCGGGCAGCGAGCGCCTGCAGCTTGCCGTAGAGTTCCTTGAGCTTGCCCTCCTCGGTCTCGGCGAAGGCGGCCGCGAGCGTCTGGTTGAACTCGGGATTGTTGTAGCCTGTGCTCTTGGACAGCACCTGCTCCGGCGTCAGGCAGACCTGCATGATGTAGCTCGGCTCGCCCGGCGACATGAAGACCTGTAGCGCCGCCTGGTGCTCACCGCGGATCGCCTGCTGGATCAGCACCGAGAACTCATAGACCTTGAGATTGACCTTGATGCCGATCTTGGCGAGTTGCGCCTGCACGAAGATCGCCGCATCCTTGGTGTCGAGCAGATAGGGCTCGGCCTGGATGCTGAGGTCGAATTCGGCGCCGGCAGCGTATTTCGACCTGGCGAGCAGGGCCTTGGCCTTGTCGAGATCAAAGCCGAGCTCCTTGTCGGCCTCGGCGTTGAACCACCAGCCGCGCGAGGGCGCCGGCACGGCCGAGGACTCGAGCAGCCCGTAATAGACCTTCTCGCCGATCGTCTTGCGGTCGATCGCGGCGGAGACCGCCTTGCGGAAGTTCACGTCGTCGAAGGGGGCCTTCAGGTTGTTGGTGTACATCAGCAGCGCACCGCCCAGCGTCGGGCGCGAGGCGCCGGTGATGCCCGGCATGGTCTTCAGCCGGTTGAACTCGCGCGGTGGCGGGGCGCTGATCAGGTCGACCTGGCCGGTCAGCAGATAGGCGACGCGGGTCGCGTCCTCCGGGATCATCCTGACGACGAGCCGGTCCCAGTGCGGCAGGCCCTTGCGCCAGTAGCTCGGGTTCTTCCTGAAGCTGATATAGTCGTTCGGCTTCCACTCCTCGAAGACGCCGAAGCCGGTGCCGACCCCGGCAGGGCGCGACTTGAAATAGTCGTCGCCATGCTCCTTGCGCGAGCCGGCGGGATAGATGCCCATGTATTTTGTCAGGAAATACAGCCAGGGGCCGTAGGGCTCGGAGAGCTCGAACTGGACCTGAAGCGGGCCAAGCACCGTGACCTTGGTGATGCGGGTGAAGAGTGAGCGACGCGCCGCCTTGTTGGCGGGGTCGAGCAGGTAATCGAAGGAGTATTTCACGTCCTCTGCCGTCATCTTCTTGCCGTTGTGGAAAGTGACGTCGTCGCGCAAGTCGAAGGTGTAGGTTTTCTTGTCGGCCGAGATCGTTGGCAAGGCCTTGGCGAGCTGCGGCTTCAGCACGCCGTCGACATCGTATTCGACCAGATTCTCGAACACGGTCTGGCCGAGAACCATGGCATCGTGATTGAGCTGGTTTATCGGATCGATGGTGATCGGATTGCTCGGCAGGACGATGGTCAGGGTCTTGCCAATGGTCGGCTGGGCGTGGAGCAGGCTCGCGGGCGAGAGGCCGCCAAGGGCGCCGCCTGCTGCAGCTGCGAGAAACGCACGGCGATTTGTCGGCACGGTCAGCATCGGAGTCCCCCTGTTTTATGGCAATGCCTTGGCGGCGCCACAGACCGGCGCCGCGCCGAACGAAGGAAAGCTAGATCGCTGAGGCGGCGAATAAAAATAAGAAGTGCTTGCCGCTTGATTGTCTTTCACTATCGTCTTGGGCGATGCGCTATACCTTTGGTCAGGCCGAGGCGTTCTACTGGGTGGCCCGATTGGGCGGCTTCCGCGCCGCCGCCCAGCACCTCAACCTGTCGCAGCCTACGGTCAGCCTGCGCATCAAGGAGCTCGAGCGCATCCTCGGCGGTGAATTGTTCGACCGCTCGCATTATCGCCCGCTGCCGACGACGCTGGGCAATACGATCTATGCCGATATCGAGCGCATGCTGGCCCATGCCGAGCAGGTGCAGCGCCACAGCAAGGATGGGCTGCGCGGCCGCAGCCTGCTGCGCATCGGCGCGGCCGATTCCTTCGCCGCCGCCATCCTGCCCCCTTTGCTGGCGGCGCTGGCACGGCGCCATGCCGAGCTGCAGGTCGATGTAACCGTCGACTTCAGCACGAAGCTCGAACAATTGCTGCTCGACCGCTCGATCGACATCGCCTTCCTGTCGCAGCCGCGCGCCCATCAGGGGATCACGATCGTCCCGCTCTGGCTGATCGACCTCGTCTGGGTGATCGGCGAAGGTCTTCCCTTCCCCGGCAAGGTGGCGACGCCGGAGAACCTCGTCGATCTGCCGATCTTCACCAACGGCTCGCCATCGGGCCTGTTCACCACCATCCAGATGTGGTTCGGGGCGCGCGGGCTGAAACCGCGCCGGCTCAATACCTGCAACCCGCTGACCGTGATCGCGCGCCTCGCCAGCGCCGGCACCGGCGCCGCGATGATCCCGCGCGAGATGATCCACCTGTCGGGCGAGAAGCTGGCACTGCGCGTGCTCGAGGCCGACCCGCCGATACCCGCGCATAATCTCTGCGCGATGTGGTGGAACAACGAATCCGCCGACGAATGCGGCTATCTCGCCAACCTCGCCCGCGAGATCGCGGCCCGTAGCACGCGGCCTTCCGATCCTTGAAACCAGACCAATTCGAATATCCCGTATACGCGCCTGACGTGTGCTCATAATATCGGCACGAGAGCAGAGTCGGCTCGTCAGAGAGCGGGGTGTCCGACGTGAAGACAGGTCTATCCCGCAGAAGCTTCCTCCAGGCCGGAGCGGCCGGCGTCGCCATCAAGATCTCGCTGCTGCCCTCGACTACCCAGGCGGAGCTGATCCAGACACCGCCGCGTCCCGGCGCCGATTGGCTGGCTCCCGGCGGCAAGCCGAAATACCGGCTCGACGCCATCGCCAAGGTCACCGGCGGCAAAACATTCACCCGCGACTACCGTGCCCGCGACCTCGACGGCTGGCCGAAGGAGCAGGCGCACGCCTTCATGCTCAATGCGACGCGGGTCGACCGCGTCTTCGATAGCGTCGACCTTTCCCTGCTTGGCAACGAGCTGAAGCCCGACCGGCTGGTGCTGCACGAGGACCTCGTCGCCGACGGCGTCGCGATGCCGGCGCCGTGGCCCGGCTTTTATGGCGATGTCTTCTTCGTGCCGAAGGGCCAGACCGCGCGCCTGCTTGGCCAGCCCGTCGCGATGCTGATCTATCACGACTTCGCCCGCTATGACGCCGCCAAGCGCAAGCTGCGCTTCAACGACAAGGGCGTGCGCTACGGCGCCGAGGGCCCCTCGACCACGCCCGGCCCCTATGGCGCGGCGCGCTATGTCCGGATCGACGGCGGCAATCCCGATGCCGAGGACCGTTATTCCGCGCTGAAGGACACGACGATCCGCGCCGGCTTCAAGGGTATGCAGCCGCAATGGCCCGCTGCCGGCGAGGGTGACGCGATGGCGCGCGGCATGGCGGCGGCGGCCGAGATCGAGCGCGAGATCGCCAATGCCGGCGAAGACGTGCTGGTGCTGCGGCGCTCCTATTCGACCCAGTCTGCCGATGCCTCCGCCATGGAGGCCGACAACGGCAATGTCTGGTACGAGCGCGGGACCGGCGTGCTGCATGCGCTGATCGCGACGCAGTCGCCGCACGAGGTCGCCGAGATGGCGGCGCATATGGTGTCGAAGTCGAAATTCGCGCTTGGGAGCATCGACCTCAAGATCGGCTACACCGTCGGCTACGGCACCAAGGACCACGCGATCTTTCCGTTCTTCTGCGTGCTCGCCGGTCTCTATGCCGAAGGCCGACCGGTCCGACTCGCCAATGACCGCTATGAGCAGTTCCAGACCGCCCTGAAGCGCCATGCTTTCCAGATGGAGAAGGTGATGGTGATCGACCGCAAGACCGGCAAGTTCCGGGCGATGACCGGGCGCTATCGCAATGATGGCGGCGGGCGCGAGAACTTCTCGGTCTCGGTCGGCACGGTCGGGGCGACGGCCGCGCAGTCGATCTACTATCTGCCGAAGAGCGATTTCTCGGCGGCGATCATGTCCTCGCGCGCGGTCGATGCCGGCTCGATGCGCGGCTACGGCACGCTGCAGACCATGGCGGCGACCGAGATGATGGTCGACGAGGCCGCCGAGGCGCTCGGCCTCGATCCGATGGAGTTCCGGCGACGCAATGCGCTGAAGTCGGGCATGAAGAACTCGCAGGGCGCGATCCCCTCGGGAGCGCTGCGCCATGACGAGATCCTGGCGAAGGCGGAAAAGCACCCGCTCTGGGCCGGCAGGCAAAAGCGCAAGACCGTCTTCGAGGCTGCCAATCCCGGCAAGAAATACGGTGTCGGCTACGGCCATGTGCACAAGGATTACGGCACCGGCGCCGAGGCGGCGCTGTGTGCGCTCGAATTCGATGCGAGCGGGCGCCTCAAGCTCTCGCATGTCGCGCATGAGATCGGCACGGGCGCGACGACCTCGCAGGCGGTGATGGCCGCCGCCATCCTCGGCAAGCAGCCCGACGAGACCGTGTTCGGCAAGGTGCGCTGGCCGCAAATGCCGCTGGAGACGACCGACGAGCCCTATACGCTGTCGCAGGAAGAAGAAGACCGGCGGATGGCCAATCCGCGCTGGACGCCCAGCTTCACCTCGCCGATGAGCGCCTCCAACAGCGTCTACTATCTCGGCCATGCGACGCGCGAGGCGGCCCGTGCGCTGGTCGATCTGACGATATGGCCAGCGGCGCGCTCGCTCTGGTCGCGCGGCATCGGTGGCGGCCAGATCGCGCCGGAGGCGGTGCGCCGCGAAGACCTGCGCATCGTCCGCGGCACCATCAATGCGGCCGCGATGCAGCCTTTGTCCTTCGCCGAGGTCGCGGCCGAGTCGCACCGGCTCGGACTCGTGACCGGCGTCACCGTGCACAGCTTCAACCGCTGGCAGTGGGCGCAGGCCGAGTTCGAGATCCCCGAGGCCGGGCGCCGTCGCTTCGCCATCGACGCGCTGGCGGTGAAGTATGGAGAGGGCGCGCCAAGCGAGCGCAAGGCCCTGATGACGCAAGGCGGCTGGCATTTCGTCGAGCGCGCCTCGGTCTCCTACCCGCCGGCGCAGCGCAACAATGCCGGCGTCACCTATTACGCGCCGATGGCGACGCTCGCCGAGATCGTCGTCGACACCGGCAGCGGCGAGGTCAGTCTGCTCTCGCATCACTCCATTCTCGAATGCGGCAACCAGATCGTGCCGGAGTTGGTCTCCGGCCAGATCCAGGGCGGGCTTGCCATGGGCATCGGCCACGCCCTGAAGGAGTACCTGCCGCTCTATGAGGACGGGCCGGGCGACGGCACCTGGAACTGGAACCGCTATGAGCTGCCGACCTCCAGGGATGTCGCGGTCTGGAAGCAGACGGCGGAGGTGCTGCCGCCGCTCTCGGACACCGACCCACCCAAGGGCATGGCTGAGGTGGTGATGATCGCCGTCGTGCCGGCGATCGTGAACGCCGTCGCCCACGCCATCGGCAAGCGCTTCTACACCCTGCCGCTCACGCCCGAGAGGATCCGAGAGGCGCTGGCATGACGATTGTGACCCAGAAGCTCTCCCTGACCATCAACGACAAGGCCGTCGGCCCGATCGACGTGCCCGAGACGATGATGATGCAGGATTTCCTCTACGAGTATCTCAACCTGACCGGCTCGCGCATGGGCTGCGGCCAGGGCATCTGCCATGCCTGCACGGTGGTGCTGGAGAAGGCGGACGGCTCGCTCGAGGAGATGCGCACCTGCATCACCGGCGCGCACTGGTTCGCCGGGCGCAAGGTCAGGACCGTCGAAGGTCATGCCAAGCGCGACGCCAACGGCGCGATCACCGAGCTCTCACCGGTCCAGCAGGCCTTCATCGAGCATTTCTCCTTCCAGTGCGGCTATTGCACACCCGGCTTCGTCACCGGCGCGACGGTGCTGCTCGACCAGTTGAAGCGCAACCCGGTGAAGCGCGAGGCGCTGGAGCAGGTGATCGGCGAGGCGCTCGACCGCCATATCTGCCGCTGCACCGGCTATGTCCGCTATTTCGAGGCAGTGCGCGATCTCGTCCTCAGGACGCCCGGCTTGGTGAGGACGTAGCGCATATGGTGAGGAAGCTGCTTCTGGCCGCTCTGGCGGTCGCTGTCGTCGGCGCGCTTGCGGCGGGGGCCGTCTTCATCGGCCTGTTCGAGCGCAGCGTCGTCGCCAGGGAGATCGAGCAGCCGCTCTCGGCCCAGCAAATGAAGGGGCTCGCCAAGCGCGGCGCCTATGTCGCCGTCGCCGCCGACTGCTATGCCTGCCATGTCGTCAAGGGCGGCGCGCCCTGGGCCGGCGGGCTGCCGTTCGAGACGCCGCTCGGGACGATCTTCTCGACCAATATCTCGCCGGACAAGGAGCACGGTATCGGCAATTGGACCCGCGCCGAGTTCCACCGCGCGGTGCGCGACGGCATCGGCAAGCACGGCCATCTCTATCCGGCCATGCCCTACGCCTCCTATCGCAAGCTGACGGCGGATGATGTCGACGCGGTCTACGCGTTCCTGATGAGCCGCGAACCGATGAAGGTGGCGAACAAGGCCAACCATATGCCCTTCCCGCTCAACATCCGGCAGGGGCTGACCTTCTGGAACCTGGTCAATCTCTCTTCCGACACCAAGAGCGAGGTCGCCGGGCGCTCGGCCGCCTGGAATCGCGGCCGCTACCTGACCGACGCGCTCGCCCATTGCGGCGAGTGCCATACGCCGCGCAACCTTGCGATGGGGATGAAGGAGAGCGCCTATCTCCAGGGCGCCGAACTCGAGGGCGTGATGGCACCTGATATCACCAAGGCCGGGCTGGCGCGGATGGGCTTCGATCCGCTGGTGTTCGCGGGCTTCATGAAGTCGGGCATCTCGACGCAGGGCGCGATGACCAACCAGATGTTCGAGGTCGTCCACTTCTCGACCCAGTATTTCACCGCCGACGACCTTGCGGCGATGTCGGCCTATCTCTTCGATCTCGACAAGCTGCCGGAGAGTACGACCCCGCCGGCACCGCCGAAGCCGGTCGCGGTCTCCGCCGAGGTCGCGACATCGGCCCGCGCCAGCTATCTCGCCGTCTGCGCCAGCTGCCATGGCATCGAGGGGCAAGGCATCCCGCATGTCGTGGTGCCGCTCGCGACCAATGCCTCGCTGCGGCTGGCGGATGCGCGCAACCTCAACAAGGTCATCCTCGCCGGCATCCCGGCCCAGCGCTTCCCCGGGTTGGAGCGCATGCAGCCGATGCCGGGCTTTGCCGGCCAGCTCTCCGACCAGCAGGTCGCCGACCTCTCCAACTGGTTGCGGGCGAGCTGGGGCGGGCAGCAACCAAGCGTCACGGCCGAAGAGGTGAAGCGGCTGCGCTGATCCGAGCGCGCAGCTCCGAAACTTCACGGGCCCCGACGCGAGGCGGCCCGGATCGCGAGCTCGGTGCCGGGACGCAAGGGGCCATCAGCCCGCATCGTCAGCCCGACCGGGCCGAGCGTCGGCGCCGTATCGACCCGCAGGGCGACCAGCATTCCATCGGCGAGGTCGTTGGCCACGACGCCGGCCGAGATGATCCAGACCGCGTCGTTCGTCCGCAGGAAGGCGCGCGCGAACGCATCCGACACGGTTTCGATCTGCCGGGGAACGGCATGCACGCCGTTGGCGATCAAGAGCCGGTCGACATAGGGCCGGATGATCGAGGCTGGCGGCGGCATCAGCACGAGATGGTCGGCGATCCGCTCCAGAACCGAGCCAGATGCCAACAATAATGGATGCTTGGGTCGTACGACGAAGCGGACAGCCTCGGAATAGAGGTGCTCGAAGGACAGGCCGACCATCAGCTCGGCGCCCGACAGCCGCCCGACCACGAGATCGAGTTCGCCCTGGCGCAACTGCTCAAGGATCGCAGCGTTCTCGCCGGTGACGATCCGGACCCGCCGCTCCGGCTGCTCCTGCAGGAAGAGCTCGATCGCACGCGGCATGATCAGCGACGACACCGTCGGCAAGGCACCGACGCGGATCGGCTGGAGCTCGCCGGCGCGCCCGTCCGAAACGGAATCCAGGCCCTGCCTGACCGAGACGAGCGCCGCCCCGGCATGGCGCAGGAAGACCTCGCCGTGATTGGTCAGCCGGATGCCGCGCCCGTCGCGCTCATAGACGGCGACGCCGAGGCTCTCTTCGAGCTCGCGCATCGTCTTGGTGACCGCAGGCTGGCTGACATGGAGCGCATGCGCTGCCTTCTGGACGCTCCTCTGCCGCGCGACCTCGACAAAGGCTTCGAGATGACGGAGCTTGATTGGCAGGTTCAAATCATAACCTATAGGTTATTGTTTATCGCTCAAATATCATTTTACATAACCAAACTGAAGCGTCATTTTTCGAGAAACGGGAGGATGGCAGCATCGTGTTCGCGCGTATCAACGGCGTTTGCCTGCACTATCGCCACGAGCCTGCGCCCGGTCGGCCGGTGCTGGTCTTCATCAACTCGCTCGGGACGGATTTCCGCATCTGGCAGGATGTCGCCGACACGCTCGCCGGCGAGTTCGGCTTCCTGTTCTACGACAAGCGCGGCCATGGCCTGAGCGAGCTCGGCGACGCCCCGGTCAGCATCGAGACCTATGCGGCCGACCTTGCCGGCCTGCTCGACCATCTCGGCATCGAACGCGCGACGCTCTGCGGACTCTCGATTGGCGGCCTGATCGCGCAGAGCCTCTACAGGACGAAGCCCGGCCTCGTCGAAAAGCTGATCTTCTGCGATACCGCGGCCAAGATCGGCACGGCCCAGATGTGGAATGATCGCATCGAGGCCGCGCTGTCGGCCGGCATCGCCAGCTTTGCCGACGGCGTGATGGAGAAATGGTTCACGCCGGACTTCCACCAGCACCGTGACGCTGAACTCAACGGCTACAAGGCGATGCTCTCCCGGCAACTACCCGCTGGCTATGCGGCAGCCTGTGCAGCGATCCGCGATGCGGACTATTCGGCAGCGGCGCCGGCGATCGCCGTGCCGACCCTGGTGGTCGTCGGCGACCAGGACGGCTCGACGCCGCCCGATCTCGTTCGCGGCCTGGCCGATGCCATTCCGGGGGCGCGCTTCGAGATCATTGCCGGCGCCGGCCATATCCCCTGCGTCGAGCAGCCGGAGGCGCTGTCCGCGCTCATCGCCGGTTTCATGACGAGCCATTACGGAGGGCGGAGATGACGCAGCCGGAATCACCCCGCCACAGGCAAGGCATGGCGACGCGGCGTACCGTGCTGGGCGATGCCCATGTCGACCGCGCCGAAGCCGCCAAGACCGAGTTCGACCTACCCTTCCAGGAGCTGATCACCGAGGCGGCCTGGGGTCATGTCTGGTCACGGCCCGAACTCAGCAAGCGCGAGCGCTCGCTGATCACGATCGCGCTGCTGGCGGCGCTCGGGCAGGACGACGAGGTGGCGATGCATGTGCGCGCCACCGCCAATACCGGGGCGACCCGCGAGGATATCCGCGAGGCCCTGCTGCATGTCGCGATCTATGCCGGCGTGCCGGCTGCGAACCACGCGATCAAGATCGCCAAGACGACCTTCGACGAGATGGATGCAGCCAAGTCATGAGCAACATCGTCGCTCCCAACCGGCCGCCCGAGGCGGGCGCCTTTTTCCAGCGCGACCGCGACTGGCATCCGCCGGCCTTCACGCCGGGCTACAAGACTTCGGTGCTGCGCTCGCCGCGCCGGGCGCTGCTCTCGCTCAACAGCACGATCTCGGAGATCACCGGCCCGGTCTTCGGCCACGACATGCTGGGCGAGCTCGACGACGACATGATCGTCAATTTCGCCAAGCCCGGCGAGAGCGCCATCGGCCCGCGCATCATGGTCTATGGACGGGTGCTGGACGAGCGCGGCGTCGGCGTGCCCGGCGTGCTGGTCGAGGTCTGGCAGGCCAATGCCGGCGGGCGCTACCGGCACAAGAAAGAGAGCTATCTCGCGCCGCTCGATCCGAATTTCGGCGGCTGCGGCCGCACGATCAGCGGCGATGACGGCTCGTATTGCTTCCGCACGATCCAACCCGGCCCCTATCCCTGGCCGAATGGTCCGAACGACTGGCGGCCGGCCCATATCCATTTCTCGGTGTTCGGCCATGGCTTCGGCCAGCGGCTGATCACGCAGATGTATTTCGAGGGCGATCCGATGATCTGGAAATGCCCGATCGTGAAGACGATCAACGATCCCCAGGCGATCGAGCAGCTCACCGCCGCGCTCGACATGCAGGCGACGCTACCGATGGACATGCGCGCCTACAAGTTCGACATCGTGCTGCGCGGACGCCGCTCGACGATGTTCGAGAACCGGCGGGAGGGCAATTGATGGCCCAGCAACTCGACCGCCTGAAGGAAAGCCCGTCGCAGACCGCGGGCCCTTACGTCCATATCGGCCTGACCCCGAACTTCGCCGATATCGGCGGCGTCTATCCTGATGATCTCGGCGCCGCCATGGTCAGCGACAAGACCAAGGGCGAGCGCATCACGGTGAAGATGCGCGTCATCGACGGGGCCGGCACCCCGCTCAAGGATGCGCTGATCGAGATCTGGCAAGCCGACGCAGCCGGCCTCTACAACTCGCCGGCCGAGCGGCGCGGCGCCGCCGATCCGCATTTCACCGGCTGGGGCCGACGCGCGACCGACATGGTCAGCGGCGAATGCGTCTTCGAGACGATCAAACCCGGCCGCGTACCTTTCAATGACGGGCGGTTGATGGCGCCGCATTTCACCGTTTGGATCGTCGCACGCGGCATCAATATAGGCCTGCACACCCGCATGTATTTCGGCGACGAGGACGCCGCCAATGCCGAGGACCCGGTGCTGGCCCGCATTGAGCACAAGGTGCGTGTGCCGACTTTGATCGCACAACGCAGCGGCGAGACTTATGTCTTCGACATCCAGCTCCAGGGTGACGACGAGACGGTTTTCTTCGACATCTGAGACCGGCTTTCCATGCGCCGAGGCGTATGGTTCATCCGGCGACCGTGGCGGCGGCCCCGAAAGCCGCGGACGGCTCGGCCGCCTGGCCGAGCAAGGGCGCGATGAGCCGGGTCGTGTCCGACAGGATCTGGCGGTAGTCCTCGCCGGAAAAGTTATAGGGCAGCTCCAGCCGCAAGGTGTCGACCAGCGGCAGGACGGGATCGGCCGCAAGGCGCTCGGCGATCTCGGCCGCCGTGCCGACGATGTCGGGGGCGAACAAGGTGCGGCGCTCGCCCTGCGGCAGTAGCGTGCGCGCATGGCGGCTGGCGGCGTAGTCGCGATAGCGCCGGCGCGTGGCGGCATCGGCGCTGTCGAGCGGCACGATGACGCGCCCGGCCGCGACCTTCGGCTCGTCCTCGCCGCGCCAATGAGTGCGGAAGGTCTTGATATGGCGGTGCTGCGCTACGAAGAACTCGTCGGTTTCCTCGCCAGTGTTGATATTGCCGACGAGCAGATGGAAACCGTTCTCGGCCGCCCAGCGCGCCGAGCGTAGCGAGCCGCCGCCATACCACAGCCGCTGCCTTAGCCCGGGAGCATGCGGGCGCAGGCGCGGGCGATGCTCGCCGGCAGCGGAGGTGATGCGGCTGTCTGCATCACCCAGCCAGTCGCCGTCGAGATTGCTGGCGAGCCAGGCGACTCGCGCATGCGAGAAATCATAGGCTGCCGGGTCGGCGTCGAAGAAGCGCTCGCCCAGCAGCTTGCCGAAGGGCGGCGGGCCAGCACTCAGGCCGACATTGAGCCGCCCACCGGAGAGCACGTCGACCAGCGACAGATCCTCGGCCAGCCGGAACGGGTTCTCATAGCCGATCTGGATGACCGCGGTGCCGAGCCCGATCCGGCGGGTGCGCTGGCTCGCAGCCGCGAGGAAGGTCGCGGCGGATGAGACGCCGGGCTCGAGATGACGCTGACGCACCCAGGCGCTGTCGAAGCCGAGCTTCTCGCCGTATTCGAAGAGCGCGAGCGTCTCCTCGAGGCCGGCACGCGGATCGGCGTCGTCGTAGTTGCCCGGTGTCAGGAAGGCGAGGTGCCGGATCGCGAGCGAGGACATGGCGCTTTTCAGTATTTCGGCAGGCCGGGCGGGTTGGTCTCGGAACGGACGAGCGCCTCCTCCTCCAGGCTCCAGCGCGCCAGCGACTGCCGGAACTTGCCGTTGGCGATCAGCCCGTTGGTGGCGACGGTGAGCGCATCGACCAGGCCGCTGCCCTTGCGCGTGGTGATCGCGACATCCGACTTCAGCGGCCAGCCGGCGCTGAGCGTGCCGACGCGCTTGATGTCCTTGTCGCGCGCCGAGATGAAGACGAGCTGCGCATGTGGCTGGACGATGACGTCAACGCGTCCCGAGCGCAGTGCCACCAATCGCCCCGCCTCGTCATCGAAGAGCTGAAGCTCGATCGGCTTCAAGCCCGCAGCGACGTTCTGCTTGCTCCATTCGACCAGGATGCGCTCCTGATTGGTACCGCCGCCAACGCTGACCTTGAGGCCAGCCGCATCCTTCGGCTCGCTGATCGCTGTGACCTTGCTGTCGGCCCTGACGAAGAAGCCGTGCAGGCCCTTGCGATAGGTCGAGAAGTCGAACTTCTCCTTGCGCTGCTCGGTGACGCCGACATTGGAGATGACGGCGTCGTACTTGCCCGAAGCGAGGCCGAGCGGCCAGTCGGCCCAGGCGATCGGCTGCAGGTCGAGCCTGAGGCCGAGGCTGTCGGCGATCAACTGGGCGAAGTCGGCGTCGGCGCCGACCACGGTCTTGGCATCGGTCGCGTAGGTTGCGAGCGGCGGCCCGCCGGGGCTGACCGCCACGGTGAAGACGCCAGGCTCGACGAATTTAAAGCCCTTCGGCACGGCGGCGATCGCCTCCGGCTGCTTCTCGGCTCGGACCCGGCCGGGTTGCTCAGGACCGAGATCGAAAGGCGCCTGGGCCTCGGCCGAATTCTGCAGCAGGCTGAACGCAGCCAGGCCGCCAAAGAGAAGCGCCGACAGGGCGCGCATTCGCAACATCATCGTCTCCGTCATGCTTGATCTCGAAGGCGCCGCGGCCAACCGCAGCGCCGCCGCTTGGCTCACGTGGCCGGCAGGCCGGGCGGGTTGGTGCGCGACTGTTCGATCGCCTCGGCGGCAAGGTTCCAGCGCCCGAGCGCCTTGGCGTAGTTGCCGTTGCCGATCTGGGTGTTGATGGCGTGGGTGATCGCCTCGGCGAGCCCGGCGCCCTTGCGGGTCGTCACCGCGATCTCGGCCAGCAGCGGCCAGCCGCCGCTGAAATTGCCGGCGAGGCGGGTCTTGCTTTCCTGCGCCGCCTTGAAGCTCAGCAGAGCGTTGGGACCAAGATAGGCGTCGGCACGACCGGTCTCGAGCGCGAGATAGAGCACGACATCGTCGTCATAGTACTGGATCTCGGCCGGCTTCAGCCCGGCCTTCACGTTCTGCTCGTTCCAGCGCAGCAGGATCTGCTCCTGATTGGTGCCGGAGCCGACGATGATCTTGAGGCCGGCCACATCGCGCGGCTCGCGGATCTGGATCTCGTTGTCTTTCTTCACATAGAAGCCGAGCAGGTCCTTGCGGTAGGTCGAGAAGTCGAACTTCTCCTTGCGCTGCTCGGTGACGGTGATGTTCGAGATCGCCGCATCGTATTTGCCGGAAACGACGCCGAGCGGCCAGTCGGCCCAGGAAACCGGCACGATCTCGAGCTTGCGGCCAAGCGCATCGGCGACGAGGTAGGCGATGTCCGGCTCGGAGCCGACGATCGTCCTGGCATCGGCGGTATAGCCGGCGAAGGGCAGGCGGCCGGTGGCGTTGGCGACGGTGAAGACGCCCTCCTTCACGAACTTCGCGTCCTTGCCGATCAGCTTGATCGCCGCCTCGTCGCGCCCGGCGCGCGGCCGGCCGGCCTGCTCGGGCGAGAGGTCGATCGCCTGCTGGGCGAGGCCGAGCGAAGGAAGAAGCGTGCTGGCGGAAGCGGCGCCGAGCAGAGCGAGCGTGTTGCGTCTGGTGATCATGGCTTTGCTCCTTGAGAAATGACGGTCAGAGGACCTTGGCGAGGAACTCGCGGGTGCGGGCATGATCGGGCTCGGCGAGGACGCGGGCCGGCGGGCCGACTTCGAGGATGCGGCCGGCCTCCATGAAGACGACCTCGTCCGCGACCTCGCGGGCAAAGCCGATCTCATGGGTGACGATGACCAGCGTCGTGCCGGAGCGGGCGAGCTCCTTGATGACGTCGAGCACCTCGTTGACGAGCTCGGGATCGAGCGCCGAGGTCGGCTCGTCGAAGAGCAGGACCTTGGGCTTCAGGGCCAGCGCCCGGGCGATGGCGACGCGCTGCTGCTGGCCGCCGGAGAGCTGGCGCGGATAGGCGTCGACCTTGTCGGCGAGGCCGACGCGGGCGAGCAGCTCGCGCGCCTCGGCCAGCGCCTGCTCTCGGCTGACGCCGCGTACCGAAAGCGGAGCCTCGATGACGTTCTCGATCGCGGTCAGGTGCGGGAACAGGTTGAAGCTCTGGAAGACCATGCCGACATCGACGCGGCGCTTCAGGATCTCGCGCTCCTTGAGCTCGTAGAGCTTGTCGCCATCCTGGCGGTAGCCGATCAGCTCGCCGTCGATGGCGATGAAGCCCTGGTCGACGCGTTCAAGATGGTTGATCGAGCGCAGCAGCGTCGACTTGCCGGAGCCGGACTGGCCGATGATCGCGGTAACGCTGCCAGGCCGCAACGCGAGGCTGACATCGTCGAGCACCTTGAGCGGGCCGAAGCTCTTCGAGACATTGCTGATGCGGATCTCGCCGCCGCTGCGTCGCAGACTCGCCAGCGAGGGAACCACCGCGGGGGTTGAACTCGCCTGGGCCTGCGCGGCCTCGGTACGCCGCGCCGCTGCGGCATCGCGCGAGCGGCCGAAGCGGACCAGTGCCAGGCCGATCAGCGAAGGCGGCGGATTGCGCAGCGCGCCGCGCGAATAATAGCGCTCGATATGGTGCTGGACGAAGGACAGTACGCTCAGGATGACGAGGTACCAGACCGTCGCCACCATCAGCAGC
Organism: Allobosea sp. Tri-44; assembly: GCF_004123845.1. GTDB lineage: Bacteria > Pseudomonadota > Alphaproteobacteria > Rhizobiales > Beijerinckiaceae > Allobosea. The sequence goes on from NZ_NBDP01000007.1 coordinate 530,151, forward strand.
GGGATCACCTCGAGATTGCGCCGATAGATGATCTGGATGGTGTAGAACAGCTCGGGCAGCGCCAGGATGTAGACTTGGCTGGTGCCCTTCGCCAGCAGGATGATCTCGTTGAAACCGTTGGGCAGGATGGTGCGCATCGCCTGCGGCAGCACGATCCGCGAGAATTGTCGGTGGCGCGGCAGGCCGAGCGCGGCCGCCGCCTCGTGCTGGCCCTGATCGACCGAGAGGATGCCGCCGCGCACGATCTCGGAGGAGAAGGCGCCGGCGTTCAGCGTCAGCCCGAGCACCGCCGCGAAGAACGGCGTGATCAGTTGCGTCGTCGACCAGGAGGCGAAGGTGATGTCGGTGAAAGGAACGCCGAGCCAGACGGTGGAGTAGAGGTAGCCGAGATTGTTGAGGACCAGCAGCAGCACGATCAGCGGGATCGAGCGAAACAACCAGACATAGGCCCAGGACAGCGACGCCAGCAGCGGCGAGCCGGAGACCCGTGCCAGCGCCAGACCGGTGCCGAGCAGGAAGCCGAGAACGCTACCGAGCAAGGTCAGCAGCAGCGTGCGCGCCAGGCCCGCCAGCACCGGTTCGGAAAAGAACCACTCGGCGAAGACATCCCAGCCCCAGCGCGGATTGGACAGGACCGAATTCGCGACTGCGAAGATCACGACGACCGCGAAGGCCGTACCGATCGTGCGGGCTGGATAGCGCGCCGGCACGATACGGTAGCGGCTGAAATCGCGTGTCGGCGGTGTGCTGCGGGCGTGCGGCGGCAAGCCCGCCAGATCGCTGGCGAGGGTCATGGCTGGAATTCGTCCCCTTGAAACTCAGGAAGCGACGCGATCAGGCGGCGCTGACAGGCAACTGCTCTGCGGGCGGCCGCAGCGGATAGGAAGCGACGGCGAGGTCCTTCTCGAAGGCGAGCTTCTTGTAGATTTCGGGGTCGACCGCGGGATCGAAGAGCGGCGTGTAGCCAGTGTTGAGGTAGAGATCCCTCGCCTCCGGCTGGCGGAAGCCGGTGGTCAGGAAGATCTTGCCATAGCCCTGGCGCGCAGCCTGCGCCTCCAGCTCCTCGACGACGCGGCGGGCGAGGCCCTGGCGGCGGAAGGCGGTATCGGTCCACATCCGCTTCAGCTCCGCTGTCTGCGCGTCATAGCGCTTGAAGGCGCCGCCGGCGATGGCACGGCCCTCGCGCAGCAGCAGGACGAAGTTGCCCTCGGGCGGCGCGAACAACGAGGCCGGGTAGCGGCTCATCTCGGCGCCCGGCGCCTCGCCGAAATAGGTGCCGTAGCGCGTCGCGTATTCCCAGGTCAGCTGCTCGACCAGAGGCTCGGCGAGCGGGTCGAGCGGGGTGGTGTAGAGGAACTGGTCGGACATCGGACAGCCTCTCGGATCGCGGGTTTCTGAAAACGAGTTCTGCGTGGCTTTCAGCCGACCTTGCGCGGCACGGATGCCGGGGCGGAGCGGGCATAGCGGCTCTCGCGGCGCGGCAGGCCAAGATGGTCGCGCAGCGTTTCGCCCGGCAGGTTGCGATCGTAGACACCGCGCGCCTCCAGCTCCGGGATGACCAGCTCAACGAAGTCGTCGAGGCCCTGCCCGATCACCGGGAAGCCCAGGATGAAGCCATCGGCCGCCTGCTTCTCGACGCGCTCGATCAGGATATCCGCGATTTCTTCGGCCGATCCGATCAGGTCGGCACGCGGGGTCGCCGCTTCGAGCGCCGCCTCGCGCAGGGTCTGGCGCTTCAAGGCGGCGGTGCGCTTGATCCGATCGGTGGTCGAGCGGAAGCTGTTCTTGCCGATCTCGCCGAGCTCGGGGAAGGGAGCGTCGAGCGGATAGGCGCTGAAGTCGTGATGGTCGAAATAGCGGCCGAGATAGGCAAGCGCGTCGTCGATCGAGACCAGCGCGCGGATCGCCTGGTACTTGTCCTCGGCCTCCTTTCGCGTGCGGCCGACGATCGGGCCGGCACTCGGGAAGATCTTGACGTTGTCGGCCAGCCGCCCCTGCGCGATCGCGCTGGTCTTGATGCTGCGGTAGAAGGCCTGGCCCTCCTCCAGCGAGACATGATTGGCGAAGACCGCATCGGCATGGCGACCGGCGAGGCCGATGCCGGCATCGGAGGCGCCGGCCTGGAACAGCACCGGCTGGCCCTGAGGCGAGCGCTGGATGTTGAGCGGGCCCTCGACCTGGAAGAAGCGGCCCTTGTAGCCGAGCGTGTGTAGCTTCTCGCGGTCGAAGAAGCGGCCGTTCTCGCGGTCGCGGACGAAGGCGTCGTCGTCCCAGGAATCCCAGAGACCCTTGGCGAGTTCGAGATATTCATGCGCGATCTCGTAGCGCAGCGAGTGCTCGGGATGCGGGCGGCCGTAATTGCGGCCGGAACCTTCCAGCGGGGACGTGACCGCATTCCAGCCGGCGCGGCCGCCCGAGATCAGGTCGAGCGAGGCGAATTGCCGGGCGATGGTGAAGGGGTCGCTATAGGAGGTCGAGACCGTGCCGACGAGGCCGAGCTTTTTGGTCACCGTCGCCAGCGCCGAGAGAATCGTCAGCGGCTCGAAACGGTTGAGGAAATGCGGGATCGACTTCTCGTTGATGTAGAGCCCGTCGGCGACGAAGGCGAAAGCGATGCCGTTCTCCTCGGCCTTGCGGGCGTTGCGGATGAAGAAGTCGAGATTGACGCTGGCGTCCGGCGGATTGCTGGGATGGCGCCAGGCGTTCATGTGGCTGCCGGGGCCCTGCAGCATCAGGCCGAAGGTGAGGCGGGGCTTGCTCATCGGTGTCTCCTGTCGGCTCAGGCGGCGAGCGCCGACGCGTCGCCGGCCAGCAGCGTGATCGAGGCGAGGCGCTTGGCAGTGGCGGCTGCCGGCGTGTCGATAACGAATTCGGCGATGCCAAAGCGGGTCGAGAGCGCATCGAGTTCGCGCCGGACGTCCTCGGCCGTCCCGGCGAGAATGCTTGGACGGCGGATCTCAGTGGTATAGGACGCCGCTCCGGCCTGGCGGGCGAACTCTGCGGCCTGCTCCTCGCTGCCGAGGTTGACGCTCTGGCCATTGTCGAGCGTCAGCCGAACCACGCGCAAAGGCTCGGTCAGCGCCCTCGCCTCCTCGGCCGTCGCGGCGGCGAGCGCCGCCAGCCCGAGCAGCGGAAGCTCGGTTGCGCCGGCCTTGGCATGAGCGTCGAGCGCCGCCTCCAGCGCCTTCGGATCGCCGTTCAGCTGGCCGGCAAAAACAAAGCGCCAGCCGTGTTTGGCCGCGAGCCGGGCGCTGTCGGGGCTCGCGCCGAGCAGGAAGCGCTCGGCGGCTACGGGCGGCTTGGGCAGGGCCTGCGCGCCCGCGAGCGGATCGCTCGCATCGAGCACTCCAGCGAGGAAACCATCGAGCTCGGCCAGCAATGCCTCAAAGGAGCGGGCGCGCTCCGGATCGTGCTGGATGCGCAGGGCCTTGGTCGAGAGCGGCAGGCCGCCCGGCGCCTTGCCAATGCCGAGATCGATACGGCCCGGTGCCAGCGCCGCAAGCAGGTTGAAGGTCTCCGCAACCTTGTACGGGCTGTAATGCTGCAACAGCACGCCGCCGGAACCGACGCGGATGCGCCGGGTCCGGGCGATCAGATGCGCGACCAGCACTTCGGGCGCCGAGCTGGCAAGACCGGGAAAGCCGTGATGCTCGGCGAGCCAGAAACGGCGATAGCCCAGCCGCTCGGCAGCCTGCGCCAGCGCGATCGTGCGCTGCAGGGCATCGACCGCGCTCTCGCCATCGAGGATCGGGCTCTTGTCGAGCAGGCTCAGGGAATAGGCCATGGGGTATCTCGCAGGGGTCAGATGCTGCGCAGGTCGAGGGCCGTGCGCGCCTCCTCGGCCATCCAGCCGAGGCGTTCGTAATCGCCGCGCCAGTAGAGCAGCGCGGCGTCGTCGCCGCCGAGCCTGACCTCCTGCACGCGGCCGATGACGATGGCGTGGGAATGCCGCTCGATCAGCTCCTCGACCTCGCAATCGAGTGCGACTAGTGCGCCCTCCAGCAGCGGCGCGCCGGTGACGCCTTCGGTCCAGCTCGCCCCGGCATAGCGCGCCTCGCCCTTCTCGCCGGCACGGCCGGCAAAGCGATCGGCGATCTGCTTTTGCGTGGCATTGAGGATGTTGACGCCGAAGCTGCGATAACGGGCGAGCACGGGAAAGCTCGACGACGTCAGATTGAGGCCGAACATCACGGTCGGTGGCTCGGCCGAGAGCGAAGACAGCGAGGTGACGGTGAGGCCGGTGCGATCCTCGCTTTGCCCGGTCGTGATGACGCTGACGCCGCCGGCGAGATGGCGCAGCGCCGAGCGGAAGCTCGGCGGCTCAGCCTGCGCGACCCGGCCGAGCGGACGGGAGACTGCAGATGCGGGCGGAACGAGCGAGACGACGGTCATGAGGGCCTCAGCTGACGAGAGGACGCAGCGCACCGCACGTCGTCAGTTGACGACGCTCCGGCCGATCGAGCCGGCGCGCTGAATCTGCTGGAAAGAGACGGGTCCTGCGGTCAGGCCGCGGGACGAAGGATCAGGAACATCGCGGCAGCGCCGCGAAGGGCTCGGGATCCGAAGTAATACTCAGCTTCATTGACGTGTCTCCGCTCTCGGAGCCCACGATTTCATCGTGGTGCTTTTAGCATTGGTGACGCGGTGCAAGCTGCTCCAGCAAATCCCGCGACATCAGCGATGTCATCGCTTCGGTTGTCGTGAATGATCTTCCACGCGGCCCACGCCGTCAATGAAACGGCTTTTCAAAGTTGCGCCCTCCGCTGGCAGAACAACCTTCCACGATTTACCCCAACAGGCGTTTTACTCTCATGCCGGCGCATCGCTCATTTCGCCTGGAGGTGGGGTCGGATGACGGTGAGCATGCGCTCGGCTGGCGTATTCGGCGGGAAGAAGCCGAGATACTGGCCGGCCCGATCCATCACATAGACATAGGCCGAGTGGTCGACCGTGTACTCGTCCTTGCCGGTTTCGACCCTCTCGTAGAACACCTTGTAGGCATCGGCCGCCTGGCGGACTGCCTCGGCCGATCCGGTCAGGCCGACCAGGCGCGGATGGAACAACGAGACATAGGTCGAAAGATGCTCGGCCGTGTCCCGCTCGGGATCGAGCGTGATGAAGAGCGGCTGGATCGCCTCGCCATCCGGGCCGAGCTGGTCGACGGCGCGAGATATCTCCTGGAGATCGGTCGGGCAGATATCCGGGCAGTAGCTGAAGCCGAAATAGACCAGCAGAAGCTTGCCGCGGAAATCGGTGTCGCGGCGAATGCGGCCGGTGTGATCGCTCAGCTCGAAAGCGCCGCCGACCGGCTCGCGATTCCACATCAAGATGTCCATCAGCTCGGCGGCCGAGCGGCGGCGCGGCTCCTCGGCGCGCAGCAGGCCCGACCAGACGGTGACGAACAACAGGGTGAACGCTGCGGCCAGCACCGCTTGCCAGAACAGGCCCGCGATGCGGAGCTGACGGGCGCGCATCGCTCAGGCCGAGAAGATCAGGCGGCTGCCGGTGGTCGGCACGATGACGTTCTCCGGCAGCTGCGCCTGCGCCTCCAACGCGAAGTTCAGGCCCGAGCAATGCATTGGAACGACCACATCGGGTTTCAGCTTGCCGACCTCGGCGACGACCTGCTGGAGATAGTCCTTCGGCGCCGGCCCGAGATGGAAGCCGCCGACGATGGCATGCACCTTCTCGACACCGGAGACCTCCTGCGCCTGCCGGACCGAGTTGACGATGCCGACATGGCCGCAGGAGCTGATCACCACCAGGCCCTTGCCGCGGATGTTGAAGCAGGTCGCGTGCTCGTGGACATGCTCGTCCGGGATGATCTTCCCCTGCAGCTCGGCCGGGCTGTAATGGCTGGCGTCGCAGCCGAGCCCGTCCTTGATGGCACGCTCGACGAAGGTATTGGGCAGGATGCGCTCGATCGAGCGCCGCTTGATCTGCCCGGTGGTGAAGGCATGGCCGGCGACGACGGTCGGGGTCTCGCAGAGCACTGTCGCAACCTGGCGCGCCGTGAGCTCGCGGCGGTCGAGCTGGCCGAAATCGGTGAACTGGCCCTGGACGCTACTCGGACTGACACGATGGCAGAAATTATCCTCGCCGCCGGCATAGAGCTTGAGGTCCGGCGCAAGCGCGTCGCGATATTTGGCGAGGAAGCCGTCGAGGCCGCCGTAATGATCGTGGTGGCCATGGCTGACGATCAGGGCATCGATCTTGGTCGGATCGACCTTGAGGATGCCGATATTGTTCAGCAGTGCATCGGGACTGTAGCCGAAGTCGAGCAGGATGGTGCGGCCCTCGTCGGCGCGCTGCGATTCCAGGAAGAGCGACAGGCCCCATTGATTGTGCAAGACCTGGCGATAATCGGCGCCGCGGCCCGAGCCCGGCGGCTGATGCTGTACGCCCTGGACGGTGCTTGGCTTCAGGAACTGGTCATGGGCTGAATCGATCAGCACACGCATCGACAGGCGGTCGACGGTGGGCACTTCGATTGGCGCGGCGCTGGCGATCTCGACACAGGCGAAGCTCGTAGCGGCGCCGGCCGCGAGCGCAGCCGACAGCTTGAGGAAGGAACGGCGCTCGATCGCCTCTGTCATGACCGTGAACCCTTGCCTGGGCACGGCATACGCGCCGCAGGCGCGAGACTAGCCGGCCAGCCGGAGGGAAGGTTTCCATAGTTCGGCGATCGGGCAGGAGGATTGCCTCCCTGCCGCATCCGGTAACGAAACGAAGCTTTCGTGTTCGAACAAAGCGCCCATCGTCAACGCGCGACGCTTTGATCCGCTTCAAACAACAGCGGCAAGGCCGATGGCGATCGGTGATTTCGACTATGAGCGCTCGCCGAGCAGGGCGAAGTTCGCCAGGCTGATCAGATGGGCGTGGATGGGCGCCAGATAGCCTTTCCGCCGCAGATCGAGCCAGATTTCGTCCGACAGCGCGTTGAGGCGCTCTTCGCTCACTGCCGTGAAGCCGGAGAAGCTCGAGGTCGCGCCGTTGGCCGACCGTATCTCGATGTTGATCGTTTGGAACAGGTCGAGGGCCTTGAGCTCGGCGGTGAAGGTGGCCGTGGCTTTCGCAGCATCGGCATATTCGCCGACGAAGGTGATGACCCGCTGCAATGCTTCCGCCGGCTCGCCGTCCTCGGTGAAGAGGCGCTCGCCCTGCTCACTCTGCAGCCCGGAGAAGCCGCCATCGACGCAAATGACCTGCTGCTCCGACGAGACCTCGCCACCGACGAATGGGTAGCGCCGCAGATAGGCCGGCGCATGCTGGCCGCGCCAGCGCCCCTCGCCATCGACGAAACAGCTCTCGCCGGGACGCATCCCCACCATGAACAGCGGCGAGACGGTTCCCGCTTCATCCAGGAAGAGAATTGGCATGTCGCGGCATGCGACCGCGAACTCCGGCATCAGCGCCGGCAGCACATGGGCTCCGGACGCGAATGCGTAGGGTGCCTCCGACGGGGCGACCCGCGCCTCGCGATGCTCATTGCGGTCGAGCACGGTGATGCTTGAATAGAACAGCGGCAAGGGCGCCATGATCGGATCCTCGTCAGAAAAAAGCTCAGATGCTCGCGCGCAAAGTGAGCCGGAAATAGAGTTCGACATCGCGCTGCGCGGCCGAGACGCGCTGGAGCGGCCGCCCGACGCCACCTTCGAGCGATGCCCAGTCGAGCGGGCGCCAGATCAGCCCTGCGCCCACCGAGGTGGCGTGCGTCACCCGCGCGCCGTTGAGATACGTCTGGCCGTGGTCGAGGAAGACGAAGGTATCGAGCTTCAGCGGCTCCGGCAGCGCATAATGCAGTTCCGCCTGGCCGTAGAAGCCCGAATTGCCGAAGGCGCTGCCGATCGGGTAGCCGCGAACCGTCGTCGGACCGCCGATCTGGAATATCTGGTCACCCGGCAGTTGCGATTCCGTCGTATATTGCCCGGCGCCGACGAGCGAACCGTAGATATCATCGGTGATGCGCCAGAGCGAAGCGCTGTTGCCGGTCCAGATCGTATAATTGCGCTTGGCGCCCGCCAGCGTGTCCTCATGCGCCACCTGCGTCCAGTTCACGCTCGTGGAGTGCGTTAGGTTGGGCAGGTTCACGGTCAGCAAGCCGCCAGCCGAGGTCTTGATGTAGTTGGTGTCGACCGTCGAGATGTCGAGGAGCTTGCTGCGACCGCGACCGCGGCCGAGTGCGCCGGTCGCCTGTAGCAGAATGGTATCGGTGGCGAAGATCGGCTGCGAAAGCGTGAGCGCCCCGCTTTCGGATATGCCCTCGGGGCGCAGTTCACGGATGGAGCCGCCGACGATGCGATAGGCCGAGCGCGTATAGGTCACGCCGAGCCGCGTGCCCCAGGGCGAGACCGGAATTGTATAGCTGCCGGTACCGAGGATGCTACCCCGCGCCCGCGAGCCGTAGAGCACCAGCTTGTCGTCGATGCCAAGCAGATTATGGTGGCGCAGGAAGAGAGTGCCCTGATAACGACCGGTCGAGAGCACGCCCTGATTGTCGTAGGAAATCTGGGCGGTGTTTCGCAGCGGCTCGGTCAGCGCAAGATCGATATCCGTCAAGCCGAAGCTCGCGCCAGCTGCAAGCTGGGCCCGGACCTGCAGTTCATTGAGGCGGTTGAAGATCGAGACTTGGCGATTGAGCGCCGGCGCATCGACGACGTCGTCCTCAGCGATCGGCACCTGCGCACGGATATACCAGGGCCAGGTCTGCACGGCCCCGCTGATGCCGACCTTTCCGATCCGCCCCTCGACGAGCTTGACCTTGAGCACGCCGCCGTCGAGCTTCTGCGGCGGCAGCACGGCGCTCGCCGTGATCTGGCCCTTCGCGGCATAGAGGTCGTTGACCTCCTGGACGAGCTTGCCGATCGCGGCGAGATCGACCCGCTTGCCGAGATAGCGGGCCCGGATGGCATCGAGCTCGGCCTGGCTGATAAACTTCGATGTGTCGAAGTCGACCCGCGTCAGCACCACCGTCGCGCCGCCCGCAGGGAATTCGAGCCTTGGCCCTGGCGTGGGCGCCACCACGCCCGGGCCGCGCTGACGCGGCGGTGCGGTCTGGCGCTCGATCTCGCGCCGCTGGCGCGCAGCTTCGTTCTCCAGTGTCTGCGGCAGGACCTGCGCAAGCGTCGGCCCTGCGGCGATGCCCGCTGCAAGAGCCAGACCGAAACCGACGGCGACGCGTCTTACGCGGTTCAAGGCTGCTCCTCGAAACCGGCGAGATTGACGATCGGCTTGGGCGGTGCGCCTGTGCTGGCGGTCGTGGCAGGCTCGTCGGAGCCCGTGCTGCGCCAGCGACCATCCGTACCCAGAACGAAGCCGCGAGCGATCTCGCCGAAGGACAGCCCGTTCGGCAACAGAGTGCCAAGCCGCGCCAGATCGCGGCCCAGATGCATCGCCTCCGGGGCATCGGCGACATCGGAGTCGAGCCCGACGATGAAGGCGCTCGTCGCCAGCCGCTTGCCGTTGACCGTCAATGAGAAACCCCGATCCCGCTGATAGAGTTGGACATCATAACCGGGCACCGGAGCAAGGCTGCGGTTATTGGCGAGGATGGTCATGATCGGCGTCGACACGCGCAACGCGCCGGGGACGAAAGCTTCCGTGATCGCGAGATCGTTCGAGGTTGTGGCGAGCACGCCATCAACGGTTTCGAAGCGGTCGATCCGGAAACGATCGGTATCGATACGCAGGTCGACCGTCTGGGCGGTGCGTTCGCGGAAACCGGCAATGTCGAGCTTGAGCGGCAACCCCGCTCCGCCGGGAAGCTGCACGATATCGGCGGCAATGCGCGTGCCGAGGATGACGATGCTGTCGCCCGCACCGAACCGCCCGAGCTTGACCTCGTCGGCTGCGACACTGGCGCTACGTGCGGCGCCAGTTTCGATCGCGATCGTGCCACTGCCGCTGCGGCCGGCCTGCAGCACCAGCGCATCGCTCGCGACCACGAGCCTGCCGACGATATCCTCATCGGCCGCGAGCGAAGCCGAGCGGCCGGCATCGAGGCGGTCGAAGACGATGCCGCGCGCCTGCAGGCCGATATCGCGCCCGCTGGTCAGCGTTCCGCTCCGGATCGTGCCGGCTGAGGACTGGAGCAGGATATCCGTGCCGCTGCGGACAGTGCCGACAGCGAGCTCCCCGAGTGCCGAGCCGGCTACGGTGCCGGCGCCTTCGAGCAGGTCGACCTTGATATTGCCGCGCTGAGAGATGAGCGAGACCGCGCCCGAGCGCGCCCGCCCGGTGCCGAGCGAGAGGTTTTCACCGGCCAGGACGGCAAGATCGTGTTTGGCATCGAGGCTACCGAGCATGACCGAGCCGCCGGCCGAGAGCCGCGCCGAAGCGCCGGCAACGAGTTGCGAGATCGACAGATCAGTCGCGGCCCGCAGCGTTGTCGTCCCCGTGGCCTCGATGGTGGCGGCCGTGATGCCAGCGCCGATCGAGGTTACGGCGAGATCGCCTGCGGTCGTCCTGGCGCTGCTCAGCGTTACGGCATCGGAAGCGGACAGGATCGCGCTTGCGGCGCTCAGGGCACTAATACCCAATGTCCCGCCATTGGCGGTGACGCTCGCCGTGCCGCCCGCTGTCAGGCTGTTCGTCACCGAGATCGAGGCCGCGGCGGTCAGCATCGCGTCTTCGGCTGCATCGATGCTCGCAGCGGTGATGCCGGCACCCGTCGAGGTCATGGCGAGATCGCCTGCAATAGTCCTAGCACTGCCGATTGCGATGGCCCCCGAAGCCGTCAGCGTCGTGGTCGCCCCGGCGTTCAACCGATCGACGCCCAAGGCTCCGCCGTTGGCCGAGAGGTTGGCGCCGCGCCCCGCGCTCAACCCGTTCGTGACCGAGACAGAGGTCGCAGCTGCAAGGGTCGCGCTTCCGGCGGCATTGACGGTCGCGGCAATGATTCCAGCGCCCGTCGAAATGACGGAGAGGTCGCCCGCGCTCGTTCCGGCGCGCCCCAGCCTGATCGCTCCGGAAGCGGACAAGAACGAACTCGCCCCTGCGCTCAGCCTATCAATGGCGAGCCCCCCATCGCCGGCTGCGACATTAGCCGCGCCGCCCGCCGTCAGGCCGTTCGTGACGAAAATCAGGGTCGCAGCAGTCAACGTCGCATCCGCGGCGGCGTTGATGGTCGAGGCCGTGATCCCCGCCCCGCTGGAGTTCAAGGACAAGTTACCGGCGGTCGTCGTCGCAGCGCCCAGCGCGATCGTACCCGATGCCGTCAGCATCGAGCTCGCGCCAGCGCTCAGGCTGCCGAGATCGAGCGTCCCGCCGCTGGCCGTCACGCTTGCCGCGCCGCCTGCCGTCACATCATTTGTCACCGAGACCGATGTATGAGCGGTCAGGGTGGCCGTGTCCGCCGCATCGATGCTCGCGGCGGTAATACCGGCGCCCGTCGAGGTGATCGCGAGATCGCCGACCGTCGTCGTGGCGCCACCGAGCGTGACTGCGCCCGAGGCCGTCAGCGAGGAATTCGCGCCGGCGTTTAGCCGGTCAATGGCGAGCGTACCGCCGCTCGCGGTGACGCTGGCCGCGCCGCCCGCCGTCACGCCATTTGTCACCGAGACCGAGGTCGCGGCGGCAAGCATCGCATCTTCTGCCGCGTCGATGCTCCTGGCGGTGATATTAGCGCCAGTCGAGGTGATCGCGAGGTCACCCGCCGTCGTCGTCGCGCTGCCCAGCATGATCGCGCCCGAGGCCGTCAGCGATGAGCTCGCACCGGCGCTCAGGCTGCCGAGGCTAAGCGCCCCGCCGCTGGCGGTGAGGTTAGCCGCGCTGCCGGCCGTCAGGCCATTCGTCACCGAGACCGACGTTGCGGCGGACAGCGTGGCCGCACCGGCCGCCTCGATGCCGGTCGCGGTGATGCCCGCACCCGTCGAGGTGATGGAAAGATCGCCCGCCGTTGTCGTTGCGCTGCCCAGCATGACCGCGCCCGACGCCGTCAGCAATGAGCTCGCTCCGGCTCTCAGGCTGCCGAGGTCGAGCGCCCCGCCGCTGGCGGTGAGGCTGGCTGCGCCGCCCGCCGTCAGGCCATTTGTCACCGAGACAGAGGAGGTGGCTGTCAAGGTCACATCGTCGGCGGCATCGATGCTGGCGGCGACGATACCGGCGCCGGTCGAGGTGATGGAAAGATCGCCCGCCGTCGTGGCGCTGCCCAACGTGACCGCATTGGAGGCGGACAGGACTGCTCGGGCTGAGCTCAGGCTGTCGATATCCAACGTCCCGCCACTGGCGGCGACGGTCGCGACACCACCCGCCATCAGGCCATTGGTCACGGAGATCGAGGTCGCTGCCGATAGCATCAGGTTCCCGGCGGAGGCGATGCTGGCGACATCGATGTCGGCGCCGGTCGAAATGACGGCCAGACCGCCCGCGGTCGTCGTCGCGGTACCGAGTGTTACCGTGCCCGAAGCTGTCAGCGTCGAGCTCGAACCGGCATTCAACTGAGCGACAGTCAACGTTCCGCCATTGGCCGAGAGGTTGACGCCACTGCCCGCGACCACGCCGCTCGTCACCGAGACCGAGGTCGCAGCCGAGAGAGTTACGCTTCCGGCAGCGTTGACGGTTGCGGCGATGATCCCCGCGCTGGTCGACGTGACAGAGAGGTCGCCTGCGGTCGTAATCGCGCTACCCAGCGTGATCGCCCCCGAAGCTGCCAGGGACGAAGTTGCTCCCGCGTTCACGCTGCTAATCGCGAGCGTCCCACCATGAGCCGCCACGTTCGCCGCGCCGCCGGTCGTCAGGCCGTTCGTCACCGAGACGGCGGTAGCTGCGGTCAACCTGGCTGCGTCAGCGGCATTGATGCTGGCGGCCGCGATGCTCGAACCCGTCGAGGTAACGGAAATGTCCCCCGCCATTGTTGTCGCAGTTCCGAGCGCGATCGCGCCCGACGCGGTCAGTGTCGAGCTCGCGCCGGCATTCAGGCTACCGAGATCGAGCGTCCCGCCGCTCGCGGTGATGCCGGCCGCACCGCCCGCCGTCACGCCGTTCGTCACCGAGACCGAGGTCGCGGCAGCGAGCGTCGCGTCTTCGGCCGCGTTGATGCTCATGGCAGTGATGCTGGCGCCAGTCGAGATGATCGCAAGATCGCCCGCCGTTGTCGTCGCACTGCCGAGCGTGATAGCGCCCGAGGCCGTCAGCGACGAACTCGCACCGGCGCTCAAGCTGCCGAGACCAACCGTCCCGCCGCTGGCGGTGATGCCGGCCGCGCCGCCCGCCGTCACGCCGTTCGTCACCGAGACCGATGTCGCGGCAGCGAGCGTCGCGTCTTCGGCGGCATTGATGCTCACGGCAGTGATGCTGGCGCCGGTCGAGGTGATCGCAAGATCGCCCGCCGTTGTCGTCGCACTGCCGAGCGTGATAGCGCCCGAGGCCGTCAGCGACGAACTCGCACCGGCGCTCAAGCTGCCGAGACCAACCGTCCCGCCGCTGGCCGTGATGCTGGCCACGCCGCCTGCAGTCACGCTATTCGTCACCGAGAGCGAAGTCGCTGCAGCAAGCGTCGCATCTTCGGCTGCATCGATGCTTGTGGCGATGATGCCCGCGCCCGTCGACGTGACGGAAAGATCGCCGGCCGTCGTGGTGGCGCTGCCGAGCGTGACCGTCCCCGACGCCGTCAACACCGAGCTCGCGCCGGCGTTCAGGCTGGCGAGCTCGAGTGCTCCGCCGCTGGCGGTGAAATTGGCCGCACCGCCCGCTGTCAGGCCGATCGTGACCGAGATTGAGGTCGCAGCAGCCAGTGTCGCGGCACCGGCGGCCTCAATGCTCGCAGCGGTGATGCTGGCGCCCGTCGATGTCACGGAGAGATCGCCCGCGGTGGTAGCGGCGCTACCCAGTGTGACTGCACCCGACGCCGTCAATATCGAGCTCGCGCCGGCGCTCAGGTTGGCGAGGGCAAGCGTTCCGCCGCTCACCGTGACATTGGCCGCGTCACCCGCCGTCAGGCCGGTCGTGACCGAGACCGAGGTCGCAGCGATCAGTGTCGCATCGTCGGCAGCATCGATGCTGGCGGCGACGATACCGGCGCCGGTCGAGGCGATGGAAAGATCGCCGGCCGTCGTCGTGGCGGAGGCAATCGTGATCGCACCACTCGCCGAAAGCGTGCTGTCACCACCGGCCGTGAGTGTTCCAAGCGCCAAGCTGCCATTGCTCGTCGAGAGCCGCGCACCCGAGTTGCTCGCGACCGTGTCGAGGACGAGATCGCCGCCAGCGCTCAGCGTGACCGCGCCTGCATCCGCGGTGAGACTGGTGGCATGAGCGGCGCCAACCGTTGAAAGATAAACGCTGCCATTCAGGCTGCGCGCAGAGATCGTGGGCGCGGCGAAGGCGAGTGACGCACTCGCCGTGCCGATGCCGTTTCCGGCGTAGAGCGAGACCACGCCACCTGCCTGGGAAGCGTCGAGCAGGGGGCCGCTATCGCCGTTGCCAATGATTGTGCCCGTCGCGGTCAGGGCGATCGAGGTGCCTCCAACCGGGGCGGCGAGTGTGCTGACGACGCGCCCCAGCACGAGGTCGCTGCCGGAAGCGAGAGTGATGCGGCCGGCGGCCGTGATGTCCGCACCGCTCGCCATGGCGATTCCGGCGCCGGTGAGGGAGACGCCTCCGGTGCCAGAACGGGCACGCTGCAGGACATCGATCTCGCCATCGGCGGTCACGCTGAGCCCAGTCTCGGCAGTGAGATTGCCGAGGCGGAATGCGGTGGGCGACTGACCGGCGATGGCCGGGCCCGAGAGCCAGGCGGACCCGCCAATGGCGCCGGAAATCGCACCGGTGGCGCCGACCCGCAGACCGAGTGCCGCGGTCGCAGAGCCGACATTGCCGGTCGCATTCAGCTGGATCGAACTCGCCGAGATCGCGACACCCGGCAAATAGCCCTGGATGCCGCCGGCCCTTGCGGTCAACGAGGCTAGGCCGGACGCGAAGATGCGGCCGATCTCGGCATTGCCGGCATTGGCGACGAGATAGGCATCGCCGGCCGCCGCCGAGGCGGAGACCAGCCTGCCGCCGATCTGGTAGGTCAGCGGTGTCGCGGCGGAACCGATGCCCCCGCCGCCTGCGACCAGAATGAGATCGCCATTGGTCTGGATCTGCACCGGGCTGCGCGGCGTCGTGCCGTCGGCTTGCGTCCCGGCGACGATCGCCTGCGGCGCCTGCAGGCTGACCGTGCCCGTCGCGGTGATGCGGCCGATCGTCAGCGTGCCGCCGGCCGAGTTCGGCGCACCGGTCGACTGGACATAGACGTCCCCTTGCGCCGAAGCGGAGAACGTCCCGGTCGCGTTGATGAAAAGCGGCGCGGTCTGCTTGACGTCGACGCGGATGAGCGTGACGCCGTTCGGGACGTTGTTGAGATCGGTGACCTCGACGAGGCTGCCATCCTGCCTCTGCCCGATGAGCTTGACCGTGCCGGGTGTAGTCGCAACCGCGAGCGCGGCGAGCTGGGCATTCGAGACTGAGCCACTGCGGATGTCCGCCAGCGCAACCTGCACATCCGGCGCGAGCGAGCCGATGCTGCCGGCGGTGTTGAGCGTGACGTCGTGGCCAATGACCAGCGCCCTGCCATTGCCGACGACGCCCGGGTCCGGCTGCAGCGCCGAGGTATTGATCGCCGAGACGAGCTGCCGCTCGGTCCAGACCGCATCGCCGGCGATCCGGTTGGCAAGGCCGGGAGCGACACCCGCACCATTGACGCTGAAGCTGTAATTGCTCTCGAGCGTCGCCGGGTTGAAGCGCGCCTGGTCCGCCCAGCCGCCGCCATAGGCGGACTCGAAGACGCCCGAATAGGCAGCGTAACGCCGCGCGGCATAGGCCGCGACTTCGTCAGTCCCGGCCGTGCGCCCGAGCTCGGCATCGGCGAAGGCTTGATAGAGCGGGATAGCGGCAGTGTTGAGGGTGAAGACGCGCTTGTCCGGCACCCCGTCATTGTTGGTGTCGACCATGGCGACGATGCCATCGCGGAGCAGCGCGGAATACTGGGCGTAGGTCTGCGTGACCTGCTTCTCGAACGCAGTGATACTGCCTTGGGCGGCGGCGGCGGCGCCGTCCGCCGCGGTGAGTTTCAGCGCACGCGAGACCTTCGAGAGCTGGTCGGCGCTCAGCGCCTGCGCCGCTGTCTGTCCCGAGGCCGAGACGAGCCTGCCGGCGACGACGTCGATGCGGACATCGCCGGCCCAGCTCTCGATCTGCCCGACGCGCAGATCGCCCGCGACCTGAGAGATGCCGATATCGCCACGGGCGGTGAGGCTGACGACACCATCGACATAGCTGCCATTCGGCAGCTGCGTTGCGACCGCGCGCATCGTCATCAGGTTCGAGAGCGAGCCGATGCTGCCCTCGTCGCTCACCAGCGTGATGTTGCGACCGACGACGTTCGTCGATCCCGTGGCCACGGCCTCGAGGCTGCCGGTGGCGCGCACATTGATGTTGCCGTAAGCGCCCGGAGTCTGGTCGGCGCGCAGGGCGACAACCCGGGCGCTGCCGGTGATGTCGAGATTGATGCCACCGCTGCCCGTCCTGGCGTCGAGCTGTGCACCCGGGGTCAGCGTCGCCTGGATCGCCGCCGATTGCGTGCCGATCGAATCGCGCGCGGTCAGCGTCAGGTTGTTGCTGAGGATCGTGGCGTTCGCCACCTGGGTGAAGCTGCCGCCCGAGGCGACGATCGTCGTCGTGCCGCTCGGATTGACGATGTTGCCCTGCTGGATGACCGAGCTGTTCGAGGTGATGCTGACGCGGCCGGCTGCATTGCCGGCGAAGCTGACCGCGAACGGGTTGTCGGCCTTGACCGACGCGGTGACCTGGACGAAGGCCCGGGTTACATAGTTGTAGGCCCACTGCGCCTGCGATGCCCCGGGCTGGGCGACGAAGTCGCGATCGCAGTGATTGATCGCCTGCCCGTTGCAGCCGCCATAGGTTGCCGAGTTGTGGATGAAGTCGAGTTGGCCGCCGGTGATCTCCTGCGTCAGCCCGACATGAGTCAGGCTGGTGTCGTTCGTGACCCGCCCCGACACCTGCGTTGCGCTCGGGGCCTGCGCGTTGCGCGACCACCAGTACCCCCAGTCCTGACCCGGATTGGTGCTCGGCGACTGGGCGTCGACATAGACCCAGGGGTTGCCCGACGTGCCTGAATCGAAGCGCCAGTAGACGCCCGGGATGTCGCGCTGGTTGCGGTTTGCCTCGGTCAGGCCCTCTTTCTGGAGCAAGGCCTGCTGCGTCCACTCATAGCGCGTGCCCGTGACGGGGTTGTAGCTCGTCGTGTCGCCTGAGATGAAGGCGACAGGCGTCGAGGCGCCGACGCCGCTCAAGATCGGCTGCGCGCCGTTATGGGTCTTGTAGACCGCGATGCCGGAGCCCGGCGTATAGGCGTAGACGGTGGTGTTCGCGCCGGAGGTGACGAGCCGGTCGACGATCGTGATCTTGCTGACGCTGGCGCTCACTCCTGCGGCCGTGCCGGTGTTGATGCGGTTGACGACGAAATCGAGCCCTGACTGGTTGTTGACGCTGACATCGCCGAAGCCGCCATTGATCTTGATGCGGCCGAGCGTGTTGGTGCTGATGATCTGGCCGTCGAGCAGCACCGAGCCACCGCCCGAGGAGGCGTTGACGTCGGCCATGACCAGCCGGTCGTTGACGAGGTCGTAGGAGACCGGGGCCGCGCCGGCGGCCGACCAGCCTCCACCGAAGATGCTGGCCAGGCTCACTGTCGTGTAGCCGGCATCGAGCCAGGATTGACGGGAACCGCGCAGGATATCGCCGACGTTCCCGCCGATATTGCCCGACCAGTTGGTGATCCGCCCCGCCTCGATCGAGGCGTTGACGTTGATCGTCGTCGCCTTGATCGCGACCTGGGCGCCGTAGATCTGCGTGCCGCCGCCCTGCGCGACCGGATTGCTCTCCCGGTAGGTCGGGACCGTCGGAATGACCATGAACCGGATATTGTTGCCCATGTCATAGCCGCCGGTGCAGTTGTAACCGGAATCGGCGATGTAGCCGGCGCAATTTCCGAAGAACTGCATCGAGAAGTTGCGGGTCACGCCCTCGCTCTGCCTGCCATACAGGAAGTAGTTCAGGTCGGTCGCGCCCTGTCCCGCTGCGAGCGCGTTGGCCGCGGCGATGACCGCTTCATCGGCGTTGAAGCTGGTCGAGCCCGGCCTGCCGCCCGGATAGTAGATATAGGAGCCGTACTCAGCCTGTGGCGAGGCGCCGGGCGTGTACATGCCGTTCGGCCCGTTCGACGAGACCGCGACCGCGCCGTTCGGCACGGTCGCATTGAACTGCAGCGCGTCGATGCGCTGGCCGGAGAAGCCGAACGAGCCAAGCGTGTTGTTGATCGAGACCAGACCGCCGAGATTGGTGAGATCGCCCGCGATCAGCAGCGCCGGCCCGTTGCCGCTGGCGTCGAGCTGGCCGCCATAGGCGTTGTCGATGATGATCCTCGGCGTCGCGTCCGGATTGCTCTGGCGTGTCAGGGACCCGCTGGAGCCGACGATCTGGCCGCCGGTCGACTCGGGGATATAGGCGCCGCCGTCGAGCACGAGATAGGCGGCGCTGCGGTTGATCACGGTGATCGACGGGCCGCCATTGGCGATCAGTGAACCATTGCCCTGGACCGTGCTGGCATTGACGAAGACATTGCCGCCCGCCGCATAGAGCTGGCTGAGCCGCACCGCCTTGACTGGAGCCGAGCTGACGCCGGAGATCAGCGTGCTCGCGACCGCGGCGTCATAGCGGGCATTGATGTAGGCGACGGGATCGAAGGCCGTCGTGTAGCTGGCGGTCACCGGCGCGCCGCTGATGAAGCGGATCGTCGGGGTTTCATTCAACCCGCATTGCGCCGAGGCGTTGACCCCGCAGCCAATCTCGACGCGCTGGGTGTTGTAGATGCCGGCGGTCGCGGTGCCGTTCATCACCAGCGTCGAGCTCGACGACCTGCCCGGGCTGCTCGATCCCGATGTGACCGGGATGAAATAGAGCTGGTAGCCGTGGCCGGTGCCGTCTGCATCGGCGTCGAGCACGCCGTCATAGGCTCCGAGCGTGACGTTCTGGGCACTGGAGATCGTCGTGCCGCTGCCGACCTCGACGCGGGCATGGTGCTGCAGGTCGGTCGAGGCGTCGGCGTCAGGGACGGCGATGAGGCCGCGGACATAGCCGAGCGCATTCGCCGTGCCGGAAAGCCTGTTCGTGCGCAGGCCCGCGCCGTCGCGGCCGGCGGTCACATTGACGTCGTAGAGGCCGAGCAACTCGGAGTTCGTGCCGATCAGCACCTTGTTGTCGGTGCGGATGGTGACGTCGGCATCGGCGAGGCCGACGCTGGCGAGGCCGTAGGTGCTGACATAGGCGTTCGCCGTGACATCGGCGATCGTATAGGTGCCGAGGTTGATGACGCCGAAGGAGTTCAGGACGACGTTGTTGCCGAGCGTCACTGTGTTGTCGACATCGGCGCGATAGCGCGCCGACACCCCCGCGCCCTGCAGGAGGCCGCCGGTGGTCAGGGTCGCGGTGTCTTTGCCGACGAGCTCGCTCCAGGCCTGGACGAGGATCGACCCGGGTGCGGCGGTCGGGCTCGTACCGCCGATGAGGACGACGCCGTTTCCGAGCGTGATGTTCGATGTGCCGTCGATCCCCGTCCGCGAGGTCGCGCCGGCGCCATTGATGCCGCCGCCGGCGGCTGCGCGCACTGAATCGCCGAGATCGAGCTGGCTGAACGCATTGCGGCTGGTCAGCGAGATCGCCTGCAGGCAGCTCGTCAGATAGCAACCAGCCGTGCCCGGGCCGGCGGCGGTGATCCGGGCGCCGGCGCCCAGCGAGACCAGCACGTCGACATTGGCGCTGTTGCGGGCGAGCGCGGCGCTGGCGCCCAGCGCCGTGGCCTGCAGGCTGTCGACCAGCGCGGCATAGCGCGTGGCGTGGCTCGCGGCGATCGCCGCGATCCCGGTCTGGATCACTGCATTGGCGCCGATCGAGGCGGTCACATCCGAGGTGTTGGAGGTCGAGCCGGTCGCGCCGGAGCCCGCATAGAGGCCGCCGCCGGTGCCGGCCTCCGCACGCACGATCTGCGTATCCTCGCCGCCCGCAGTCAGGGTGAACCTGCCGGTGCCGCTCCCGGCCATGGTGGACGAGGCGCCAAGCGAGGCCGTCGTCGTCGTTGCGGCATCGGCCTGGGCGTTGACCGCGCCAACGGCCCCCGTCCCGCCGACGGTCACGCCAGTCGCCTTGGCCGCCTGGAGCGTGGTGTTCGTCGCGGTGATGGTCACGGTGCCGGACGGCAGGCGGACATAGTCGCCGACCGAAGCCGTCACCGAGCTGGTATTGCGTGCCCGCGCATCGGTGCCGGTAGCGCTGACATAATAGGAGCCCGAGCCGGCAACCGCCGAGGCGGCGGCGGAGTAGCCGCCGCGCGCGAAGCCGGAGGTCGAATCCGCCAGCCTGACGGCATCCCCGGCAGCCGTGCCGAACACCGAGCCGGTCGCCGTGACCGAGAGGAGGCCGGCGGTGAACTGGCTCGCGATCAGGCTGGCATTGCCCTCGATCGCGGCGAGCACCTGCGTGCCGACAGTGGCGTTGGCAACGGCGACACCGACCGCAAGGCCGCCGGCGACCGCGACGCCGAAGGCTGCTGCCTTCGCATCGGGCGATGCTGTCGCCGTGACGCTGATCGTGCCGGTTCCGACATTCGCCCTGGCGCCGGCGCCGATCACCGCGGAGACGTTGGAACTGTCGGTCGCATTCGCCGCCGCGCCCGAGCCGGCCACGAGCAGGCCGCCGACGCCGGCCACGGCCGCGGCATGGGCCGCGCCGGTGCTTTGCGCGCCGATGGTGAGGCCGGTTCCGGTGAGGCTCGAGCCGTTTGCAAATCGCGCCGCAACTGTGCTCTCGGCACTGCTCTTCGCGAGCGAGACACCGAGTGCCAGACCGCCCGCCACCGTGGCGCCGAACGCGTCCGACCGGCTGGTCTGGCTGTTGTTCGCGTTGACGCTCGTCGCGCCGGTCACCGTCAACGTACCGCCTAGCGTCGCCGTGACCTGGTTGGAAATCGCACCGTCGGCCACGGCAGCGCCAGCCGCAGCGGCAAGACCGCCGGCGCCCGCAGTCGCCTCGACCCGGGCGGCGGAGCCCGTCCCGTCAGTCGAGTTCGCGGTCAGGGCGATGGAGCCAGTGGTCACGCTGATCTGGTCGAGACGCGCCGAGACCTTGTCGCCGATATCGGTATAGGCGGTCGCCGCGCCGACGCCGCCGCCACCCACCCCGACACCACTGGCGGTGTTGGTCGTCGTCGTCCGCGACAGCGCCGAAACGGAGACGGCCCCGCTCGTGATGCTGCCGCCGCTCACGCTGGCGGTGGTGGCGGAGCCGGCGCTTTCAAGCAACGCGGCAGCGCTCTGCGCCGCCGGAGCAACGATGCGGCTGCGATTGCCGGTGAAGAAGCCGTATTGCTGGGCGGCGTAGTTCCGTATTTCGGCATCGTTCGCCGTACGGCCAAGGTTGGCGTTGGCCTCGGCCCGATAGGTTTCGAGACCAGCCGCCGACAAGGTCAGGACACCGCCGCTGACGGTGCCGTTGGCGAGCAGGCGGGCATAGGCGTCGTTGGCGGCGCTGCGAACCTGGTCGTCGCTCGCGCCCGGGGTCGTCGCGACCACCTGCGAACGATAGGTGCTGAGGCCGGTGTCGCTGAGGAGATAGCTGACCGCGCCGCCGCTGAAGGCCGCGTAACGCGTCGCTGCCCAGCTGCGAACCTGGGCGTCGGATGGATTGGCGATACCGAGCGCCGTCGCCGCATTGCTGCGCAGCGCAGTGACACCCGCATCGGTCAACGTATACGCGCCGCCGGAGACCGTGCCGTTGGCCAGCAGGAGATTGTAGTCGGTCCGCGCGGCTTCGCGCAGCTCGCTCTCGCTCATCGCCGTGCCGGCGGCGCCGCGATAGCTGCGATAGCTGGCGAGCCCCGCAGTGCTCAGGACGAGATCGGCATTGCCGGCGGTGAGTTGGCCGATGCGGGAGAGCGTGCCGCTGCCGCCGGCAGTGAGCTCGCCCGATGCGCCCGCGGGCGCGCCGGTGCCGACTGAGATCAGGGCAACTGCCGCGCCGATGCCGGCCGAACCGCCGACACCATAGGTCACGGTCAGCGCGCTGACATCGCGCTCGGAGGTGGCGGAGGCCGAGACCGCGCCCGGCGCAACCAGGGTCGAGCCCTGGATATCGGCCTGAACGAGGCCGTCGAGGCTGGCGATATTGGCGGCTGCGCCGGCGCCGATGCTGCCGGTGGCACCGGCGGCCGTCGTCGGCGTGATGCTGGTCGCCTCATGGGCGGTGACGCTGATGCCGGCCGCGCTGGTGACGCCGCCGACGGTCTGCGTCGCGCTCGGCTGGATCGTGACCCGGGCGCCGTAAAGTCCAGCGCGCGTCTGGTTGTCGACATCGACGAAGCTGACCATGCCGGCGACGCCGGCGAAGCCGCCTGCCGCGCCGCCTGAAGCGAGCGTGGTGAAGGCGTTGCGGCTCGCTGCGGCCACGGCGAGGGCGCCATTGAGGTTGAGCACCGTCTGGCCGGAGCCGCCGCCGACCGTCGCCAATGTCGCATTGCGGCTGGTGCCGACGATGAAGGCGCTGCCGACACCAACGCCGCCGATCCCCACGGCGACCGTCCGGGCATAGAAGCCGTTGCGGCTATCGGCGGTGACGCCGACCCGCCCGGCCGTGACCAGGCCCTGATCCAGCGAGGCGCTTGTCGACGCGTTAAAGCTGTTGACGACACCCATCGCCGCGGCGCCGCCGAGGCCGAGGGCGAAACCGATCACATTGCTCGCCGCCGATTGCGAGGAGGTCGCGGCGATGTCGAGCGCACTGACGCCGGGGCCGGTATAGCCGGGAGTCGTCGTGCCGGTGGTCGACCGCGTCAGCGCTGCCCTGGTGCTGCGCTCCATCGCCGTGCCGGCATTGGCGCCGCTGGCGGCGACGCCGCCGATGGCACCGACGGTGATGAAGGTCGCGGCGTAGGAGTGGCTTGCGGCCTCGACGGCGACCGCCGTGCTGCCGGTGCCGGTCAGGCGGGTGTCGACCTGGCTCGAGTCGATCGTAGCGCTCGTGCTGCCGCCGAGCACATTGCGGATCGGCACGATCGCGACCGCGCCGGTGATCGGGAAGGCGGCGACGCCGCCGGTGACCGCATTCGCCAGCACCGATTGCTGCGAGGTCGCGATGACGCCGAGCCCATGGACGCTGCGAGCCGTCATCGCCAGCGAGGGCTGCGCCGCGCTCGGGGCGTTGGCCGTGCTCAGGTCGAAAGCGGTGAGAAGCTGGCCGGCGTCATAGCTCAATAAGCCGGTGCCGCCGGCACGCGCATCGACGCTGCTGCCTTCGATCGCGGCGGCAGTCGCACCGCCGATCGTGTTGTTGACGACGGAGACGCCGCCCGCGACGCCCGGCGCCGCCGCCGTGGCGCCGAGGGCGCCGGCCGAGACCGTGATCCGGTCGGTGTTCGCGGCGAACACGCCGAGATTGTTGCCGGCGATGATGTCGGCGCCGGTGATCGTCGCACCGACGTCGGTGGCGACGCTGTTGTTGGCGACCGAGCCGGCGAGGCCGACATTGCGCGACAGGGCAATGCCGATGGCGATCGTGTCGATCGTCGCGGTCGAGCCGGCAGTCAGCACGACGTCGCGCGAGGCGCGGATCTGCGTCCCGTCGATCTCCGCCGCGACGTCGTTGGCGATGCTGCTCTCGACGATCGAAAGGCCAACGGCCGCGGCGCCGATGCCGATGCCCAGCGAGCCGGCGCTGCCGCGGATCGTCGAGGAAGCCTGCGCCTGCACAGCAACGTCGCGGCTCATGATGCTGCCGCCGCTGATCCGCGCGCTGACGACGGCATCGATCGTCTGCTGCGCGACGGAGGCGACACCGGCGAACTGACCGGTCGCGACACCGAGGCCGACCGCCACTGAGGTAATCAACGACCCGTCCTGCGCACGCACGGTGACGCCGGTCGAGCTCGTCAGGTCGACGTTCTCGATGAGCGCGATATGCGACTGGCTGATCGTGTTGCTGAGGAAGGACGAGCCGATATTGTTCTTGCCGGCCTGGACCGCGCCAGCAATGGCGATGATCGAGGCGCCGATGGGGTTCGCGGCCTGGTTCGCATTCGTAGCGCTGCCGGTGAAGTCGATCTGGCCGGGGTCGGTGTTGGCGAGCCGGCTATCCAGCGCGGCGTCGAGCGTGCCGTCCTTGCCGCTGTCAGCGACGACGAGGACATCGCCGTCCATCGCGATGCGCGACGGGGCGCCCGAACCATCCGTGATGGCCGCGCGCGTCGTCGGGCTGATCTCGGTGATGACGATGGCGCCGGCCAGGCCGTTCGAATCGGGGCCGCCGCCGCCGGCAATTGCGCTCGACACGATGCGGCTCGATGTCCGCGCCGCGACAGTCAGCCTGTCGACCGCCGAGAGTGACGTATCCGTGATCAGCGCGGCCACAGCGTCGCGGCCGGAGGGGTCGCCGATCGAGACATAGGTGAGCGCAACGCCGAGACCAGCCTGCGCGCCGGCATAGGCGGCGCCACCGCCAATGCCGATATCCGTCGCGCGATAAGCGTTGACCAGCACATCGTTGCCGGACGACGCCCCGGAGATGCCGTTGATCGCCGAATTGCGGATCTGGGCGCTGACGCTGTCGGTGATGATGCCGATCGCCGCCGAAACCGCAGCCGCGCCGCTGTTGGCGCGAGCGGCGGCGATGCTGACGCCGACCACGGTCTGACGCCCGCCGGCCAGCGCCTGCACGATGGTGTCGCCCGCCCCGGTGATGGTCGTGCTGGCGATGCGGGCATCGGTGCTGTTGTCGAAGAGGCCGATCGCGACCGCACCCGAGAGGGCGCCGCTGAGCGGGCTCGAGGCACCGGTCAGGTTGAGGGCCGCCGAGCCGGACGCGACCTCGGCGACAGTGGCGTTCGTCGCCGCGACATCGGTGATGACCGCGCCACCGGCCTTGGCGACCACGACCGCACCGTCGATCCAGGCGGAGGTGCCCAAGGTCGTGGTGGCGACTGCGGCGCTGCCGGCCGCGGTCAGGCTGATGCTGCTGCCGGCGCCGGAGCGCAGCACCGCCGCGTCGGTCTTGCCCTGGGCGGCGATGCCCTTGAAGAAGCTGAGCTTCGAGGCGTTGGGATCGGAGATCGCCGCGGCGATCGAGGCGACGGTTATGCGCCCATCCGTCACTGCCTCGACATCGAGCGAACGGGTGGTGATCAGCCCTTGTGCGTAGCCGCTGCCCAGACGGTTGCCAGACAGATCGGCGGAGTTGTCGCCGATATAGGCCCGCGTCACCCCGGCCGTATCGAGCGCCGCGACGGAGACGCCGATGGCGTTGGCGCCGCCATAGGTGACGGCACCGGTCAGCGCGAAGAGCGAGACGAACTGGCGGGCCGTGACATCGATCGAGGTGACGTCGATCGTCGCCTGGTTGCTGATCGAGGCGAGCGTATGATTGTCGATGCCGACCAGCACGACCATGCCGTTAGCGGCGAAGGCACCAGCAGCCTTGCCCGAGGTCGGCGCGAGCACGAAGATCTTGTCTTCGGTCTTCGCCGTGACCGCGAGTTCGAGCGCGGTGATCGTGACCCCGGCGCCAACCGCCGCAACGGTGCGGCTCTCGCGCTGCAGATCAGCAAAGGCACCGCCCACTGCCGAGCCGGCGCCGCCGGAGGTGCCGGTCCCGGAGAAGATGCCGTAGTTGCCGGCGACGTCGATCGTTTCCGTCTTCGTGCTGGCGGCGACGGTGACGGCCTTGTCGAAGCTCTGGAGCGCGCCGGTGCCGAGCGCGATGTCCCAGGAGCCGAGGCCGCTGTTCTGCCGCAAGATCGCGCCGGGACCGACATAGGCCTCAGTCTGGTTGGCGATCTTGTAGAAGTCGACGGCGCCGGCGAGGCCGAGCTGGCTCGATTCCGCCGTGGCGCTGGCATAGCTGGTGAGGATGTTGCCGGCGACGCCGAAGGTGCCGTTCAGATGCGAAAGCGTCTCGCCGAAGCCGCCCCAATCGGTCCAGGTGTTGGCGATCGGCACAGCGGTCGTCGCGGAGACGCCGATGCGATTGGCGTCGACGGTGACGCCTGCACCGATCGAGGCCCGCGAGGTATGGCGGAAGTCGCCGTAGACGACGGCGGCCGACATGGCGACCGTCGCTTCCGGATTGACGGCCGTCGGGTTCTTCGAATTCGAGCTGAGACCGGCATCGGCCGCGGCACGCAGGGCGAAATCGCGGACATCGCTGACCACGGCTGCCTTGGTCGCGTAGATCGTCGGGGCCGTGCCACCGGCATCGGCCGCGATCGAGGCGATCGCCGAGAGATCGCTCTTCGCCAAAGTGAGCGTGCTGCCGAACTTGCCGATCTCGCGCGAGCCGAGTCGGGAGGTCAGCGGGGCAAAGAGCACCTCCATCGCATTGGCGACCTGGAGCGACTCGATGATCAGATTCTGCCCGAGCGTCACCGCCGAGGCGGTCGCGTTCTTGCTGTTGTCCGAGATCGCCTCGACCGTGACGTTGCCGATCCGGCCGCTGCTCGAACCGAGCGAGGCTCCGAGCCTCGCCTCGGCACTCGCCTTGGCATCGGAATAGGCGACGGACAGGCCGACCATGCCGCCGCTGATCGACATCGCCGTGGCCGAGGTCGAGAACGCGTTCTCGTTGATCGCCGAGACCCGGACATTGCTCGCCGAGGACGATACCGTGACAGTCGCCCCGGAGCTGACGATCGCCTTGGTCTCGATGTCGGTGGTGCCGACGGCGACGGCGAAAGCGGCCAGGGTTTGTCCGGCTGACGCCGCGAGCGCCGTCGCCCCCAAAGTCGCCTCGTTCTTCGCCTCGACGGTCAGGTTGCGGCCGATCGTCAGCGATGCCCCCGACTCGACCTCGGCGGTCACCCGCGCCTTGAGATCGGCATAAGTCACTGCAGCCGCCATCGGCGACACCGCCGTGACCGAGATGGCCGGCAATGTCGCTTCCTGCGTCCCGGTCGCGCTGATGACGATGTCGCGCGTCGCGGTGATCGAAGCCCCGTTCTTGACCGAAACGCGGGCGGTGATGTCGCTGGCGACATAGCCGCCATTGAGACCGGTCAGGATGGACAGGTTTGTCAGCCCGGCGAACAGCGCGAGGCCTGGGCCGGGATTGATAAAGGAGGAGATGCCGGTCGCGTCGGCCAGGAGCTTGACGTCGCGCCCGGTGATTGTGCCGCTGACGTCGATCGTCGCCTCGGCCGCCGCCTTGCCGGAATTGCGCTGGTCGGAGGCGCTCGCGGTCAGCGTAACGTCGCCGGCCGCGTGGAGGCTGCCGGGGCTGACGCCGGCCAGCAGCTGACCGGCGACGTTGATCTGCCGGGCCTCCAGCGTGATGCTGCCGGAATCGCCGAGGGAGGGGTTCGCGACCGAGAGTGCGCCGCCATTGGCAGAGCGGTTGAAGTTGCGGGTATCGATGATCCCGTCGCCAAGGATGGTGATGCTGTTCGTCGCCTCCACCAGCACGTCCGTGCCGTTGAAGACGATATTGGCGCTGCCGCCGGTCCCGATCACGACGTCGGTCGGGTCGATATAGAGCAGGCCGGCCTTGCCGTTGCGGGCCGAGAGATCGACATCGACGGCACCGAGCGTGACGGTCTGCCTGGCGCTGAGCTCAAGAAAGCCGCCATCGCCGCTCGTGCCCGCCACGCCGCGGAACACGGCACCGGACGCGACATCGAGATTTGTGCCGGCAAGGACGATCGCCGATCCGCCCTTCCCAGCCACATCGCGGGCCGCGCTGACGTCGATCGTGGCGCCGCGGGCAATCGCAATCGCGGCGTCCGAGGTGATCGAGACCTTGCCGCCGTCACCGGTGTTCACAGGAGTAGACGGAGCCGTGCCGGCCGGGAGGGGGGCCGGCGCAGTGCCCGTGGCCGTGATCTTCGCCGTCTGCGCGATCGTGGTGCCCCTGCCCGAGCGGACAGTGACGGTGCCGGCGGCACGCCGTGCCGTGGCGTTGGCACTGAGCTGACCGGAGACAGTGACGGTACCGGCGGCGACGATCTCGATACCGCCGCCCTTGCGCGCGACCATGCCGCCGCCATGGCGGAGGCCGGCCGTGTTGACGCTCTGTGAGAAGGCGGTGCGATGCCGCTCGCGGCGCTCGGCAATGTCGACCGGAGCAGCGTTCGTCCTGATCTGCCCGGCAACGCTGACGGAGTGGCCGTTCAGCGATACGCCGCGACGCGCGTTGATTACGCCGTCGATGGTGATCTTGCCATCGGGCGAGATCGGCACATCGTTCGCTTTGAGCCTGGCGGCCATCGTCTCGTTGACGGTGCCGTCCGGGCCGATCACCTGGTCGAGGAACTCACGTGTCGGCGTGTTGACCGTCAGCCGGCCGGTGTTGATGACGCCGCTCGGCCCGACGGTGAAGCCAGCCGAATCCGAGAAGTAGACATGGCCCCCGATCTGGCCGTTCCGGTAGGAATTCAGGATGCCGTTGATGACCACCGGCCCATCGCGAACGATGTTGACCAGCACGCCGGTGTTCTGCGGCAGGTGCATGTTGACCGTCGAGCCGGCGCCCTGCTCGAAGCGCGAGAACGAGTTGTAGCCGGCGCCGCCGGAGATCGTCTTCGTCGTGATCGTCGTCGTGTTGCCGCTGACCGCGACATTGGTCTGCGTGCGTCCGTCCGGCGTGATGACGTTCTGGGCGAAGGCGGGCGCGTTCCAGAGCGCGAGCGCCATCGCCTGCCCGACCAGGCAACGCTGCCGCAAGGCGGCGAGAACGGAGCGACGCTCGCTCGGAGCCGCAACGTAGCGCAACACCGCCCCGTCCGTGCGGGTCGCGGTCTGTGAACGAGCGTCGCGGCGCCGGGCCATGGTCAGAGCCGTTCCTTGGCGAGGGCCTCGACAGCCTGATCGAGCCCGCGGGTCGACAATGGCAAGGCGAGGTCACGCCCGGCGGCATCCTTGAAGACGATCCGGCCGGGCTCGCTCGCCTTGCGCCACTGCTTGACCGTCTCATCGCCAAGCGCCGCATCGGCAAAGCATCCGCTCGGAATGCAGCGCCGCCAGCCGAGCTCGAGCGGCTTTGCGTCCTTCTCGCCGATGGCAATCTGCACGACGCTGGGGAAAGAGATGCTGATCGGCATCACGGCGGTGACCCGCAGCGGCTCCCCGGCGGCTGCGCGGCCGACGGCGACCTGGGCGATCGGGGCCTGCTGCCCCTGGCTTTGCAGGACTTGCGCGACTTCGCAGATGCGGGCCGACTTGGGATTGTCCGAGACGCGCTGGCAGCGCAGCGTCCAGTCACCAAAGCTCGCGGTGGTGCTGCTGGGCTCCGTCGACACCGGCTGAACGGCGGGCGTGGACGGTGCCGCGGGCTGGCTGGCAGGTTTCGGAGCCGTCGACTGCGCGACGGCGGAACCCGCGCCCATGGCGAGAGCCATGCCCAGCACCGCTGGACCGAACAAAATGTGCACTGCTGTCACGCCCCCACCCCAATCATGCCGCCGGCGCCTCGCCCCGCGATAGCTCCTCACACCGACGGGCCGCCCGACCAGTTCATCCGCAATGTCCTGTCGGCCGTGCCATGTCGCTCAACGAGAGGATCGCTGTGCTCGGAACGCCGCAGATTTCTCAAATTGCTCGAAACTGCGCAATACGAGTTTCAAAAATGGTCATATCGGATAATGCCCGATCGGCCCTTTTGATCAATGCGCAGCGGGGCGAATGCGAACAGCCGTTCACCGTGGCGCCGAATTGGCCTGCCGATCGGCCTCAGGCGACCGCCTGCTGCGATCGGCCCCGTGGTCCGACAGCCGCGACCAGCACCGCGCTCAGACCCAGGGCTACCGCAATCAGCACGAACATGCTCCAGGCTCCGACCTGGTGGATCAGCGCGAAGAAGACCAACGGCACGAAGATGGAGATGAAGCGGCCTACCCCCCACGCCATGGATGTCCGCGAGGCCCGCAGCTCGGTCGGAATGATCTCGGCCGCGTAGATGGCGAGGACGCTGGCATAGATGGCGCTGGCCAGCGCGAAGGCGATACCGAGGGCGACAAGAGGCAGGAAGGTGGTTGCGGCTGCAAAGGCCAGGCCCAGCACGGCCATGATACCCGCGGCGCCGATCAGGCTGGCCTTGCGCCCGATCCGGTCGATCACCGGAGCGACGAGCAGATTGCCGAGTGCCGGTCCGAACATGATCAGGCCGGCCGCTATGACGGAATCGCCGATGCTGAACTGCTTTGCCACCATCACCGCTCCGCTCATCAGCGGAAAGCCGATCGTCGCCCAAGGGGCGAGCGCATAAAGGGTGCACAGCAAAAGCAGTCGGCGTCCCAGAGCGACCTGCGGGCGATCGAGCGCCGTCTGGAATGCCTCTCCAGCTCCATCCGGAGCAGTCAACGGCACCTTGCTTCGCGCACCGAAGCGCCGCAGCGCAGCTTCGGCCTCGGCGAAACGGCCAGCGGCGGCGAGCCAGCGCGGCGATTCCGGCAAGAGCGCAAGCAGGCCCGCTGCGACGACAGCGACCAATGCACCAGAGCCGAGAGCCCAGCGCCAGCCCTCGATCGCAAGCAGCGTCGGCGACGCCGCGCGCATCAGGAAGATGATGGCTGGCGCGCCGAGAAAGGCGAGGCCGGCACACAGGCATGACAGGGTGCCGCGCCAGCGCGGCGGCATGACATCGGCCATGTAGGCGGCGATCAGCGGTGGGCAGGCCCCGATGCCGAGGCCCGACAGGATGCGGAAGCCGATCAGAGTCATGGGGTTATGACTCGCCGCAGCGCCAAGCGAGCCGACTGCGATCAGGACCAGCGCCACCTGCAATGTGAGCCGGCGGCCGAAGCGGTCACCGAGCATGCCGAAGACGGGGGCTCCCACGGCGCCACCGGCGAAGATAGCCGCGAGGAACAGCGACAGCTCGGCCTGCGTCATCGTGCGGGGCGGCGCCTGGAACACTGCCCCCAGGGCGTTGCCGAGCGCGACCTCGGCGATGTCAGCGAAGAGAGCGAGGGTCAGGACGCCGAAAAGCGCAAGCCGCAGGCGGCAGAACGGCAAGGCGTCGAGCCGCTCGGCAATTGCCCGCATCGGCGCGTTTGCATCCTCAGCCCTGGTCAGCATGCCGGGCTGCCTACGATTTCGCGAACAGCTCCCGCCGCGGTGCTCTCGTCCGGAAATTCTGGCGGCGAAATCGCTACGGCTTGCGCGAAGGCTGCGCCGATGATGGCGAGCTTAGCCGCCTGAAACCCTGCGTACTCATCGCGGAAGCCTCGCGACAGCCAGATCGGAGAGCGCCCGCGCACGCCGCTCCAGCCGAGACTGCCCATTGCCGCCGCTGCGGCAAGCGTCCGGCCGGCATGTGTCCGGGACAGATTGAACGGACGGGCGAGCGCAGAGACGGAGCTTACGTCAGTCAACGCCCTCTCCTCGTCGCGTGCTGCGGCGATGTCTACCCCCACCATGAGCCGATCCATCAGACTGCCGCCCTCGTCGACCGAGGCGAACACCGCATAGCCTGGCGGCGGCACGCGGATCACCGTGGACGACAGCAGAGCATCAGCGGTGGCAGGCTCGATCCCCTTCAGGAGAGCACCGTCCGCGGCCTGCAACCGCGAGGTCCTGGCACCATCATCTAGCGAATCGAGCGCGGCCAGATGGCCGGCGTACCATTCGGTCAGCGCCCACAGGGTCGAAGGCGCAGGCTCCACCAGACCAGCATGCGTCCTGGTCGGCTGGACGAGCCCGTATTGCAGCGCCTCGGTGAAGAAGGAGGCAGCGGTGTTTCGGCTCGCCAGGCCATGAGCGAGAACCTCCTCGACGAACTCACGCTGCGACAATCCCGGCCGGCCGAGGTCGAGCCCACGAAAATAGCGGGACAGTGCTGCATGCGACATCAGCCAGCGCTGCTGGGTCGAGAACTGCGAGGCCAGCCGGGGCGCCGCGGTCTGCACTGCCAAGAACCCCTGGGCCAGGCGATGCACGGCGCAATCGAACAGCGGCTGGGCGAGCAGCCGCTCGATCTCCGCTTCCAGCGTCTGCATCCGATCCCCCGCCTGCTGCGCTCGCACGCCGGGCAATTATTGTTCGCTCGACATAGTGCAAGTACAGCCGCGCAGCCTGCGCCGGAGGCCTCGCTGCCGAGCCCTTTTGAACAGCCGTTCACAACACGGCGAAGCGGTACTCGTTTCGCGCCGACCAGTGTCTTCGTCGCAACGTTTTTGGCCAATCGGCCCGCCTCGTCAGATCGCGGGCCGCGTCGCTCCATGAAGCAGCGCGCGGACCATACTGTGATAGCGCTGGTGCAGCTTGGCTGGATCAATCGGAGGCAGGCTCTGATTGGTGCCACGCGCGCCATCGGCGAGCAGTTGCGCCAAAGCCTCGGGGCCGACATCCGGCTTGACCTGCAAGAGACTTGCCCCTTCCAGCTCGCCGATAAAGCGCGCGAGCTCGGACTGAAACCCGAGCGCCGAGGCGATCATGATGTCGCGGCAGCGCCGGAACGCCTGATCATTGATCTCGATGGCGTGCGGCGATGTCGCCAGGCGCCGGCGCGTATTGCCGTATCGCGTATCGAGAATGGTCGCCAGAATCTCGGCGGCGTCTCGCCCGTCTGCCAGAGCTTCTCGCCCGGCCGCCATCCCGATCTCGACCGCTTGCGCGTTGACGTTCTCGATCAGGAAGCGAAAGGCTTGTTCCTTGCTGCTGAAGTAGTTGTAGAGCGTTCGCCGCGTGACATCGACGGCCTTGGCGAGGCCGGTCATGGTCAAGTGCTCGTAGCCATGGTCGAGGAACGCCCGCTCCAGCCGCGACACGAGCTCTACGCGTGTAACCATCAGAACATCCAGTTGCCCGCCAGACTGCCGGCTCGGCAAACCGACAAGCTCGAACGATTCAGTACGTTCCTTCTTGCCTCGATTTCCTCGAAGACTGCAATCCGCGGTTTGACAGCCCCCCAGAGCAGACTTTGTTCGAGCGTCACGCCCACGCCAAGTCGAGCCCGACCGAGATCAGCCCCGCGCGGCGAGGTCGAGCAATTGCGAGTGCCGATTGAGATCAGGGCCCGACGAGCTGACCGCCGTCGACCACCAGGGTTTGAGCGGTGACCCAACTGGCCTTGTCGGAGGCGAGGAAGAGCACCACCTGGGCGACCTCCTCGGGCTTACCCATCCGGCCGAAGGGAATGCTGGCCAGCGTCGACTGATAGAGCTCGGGGTTCGACGTCTTCCGGTCTTCCCACGTGCCGCCTGGGAACTCGATCGAACCGGGCGCGACGCAGTTCACTCGAATGCTCTTTTTCGACAGCGTTTTCGCCTGGCTCGCCGTGTAGTGCATCACGGCTGCCTTGATAGCGCCGTAAGGTGCCGAACGGGACGAGGCTCGCAGGGCCGAGATCGACGAGACGTTCACGATCGACGAACCCGGCTTCATGTGAGGGATCGCCGCTTGGCTGCCGCGGACAACAGCCATCATGTCGACGTTGAGCGAAGCTGCCCACCCCTCCTCATCATCGGAATGGCCAAAGCCGGAGGCGTTGTTGACGAGGACATCGAGCCCTCCGAGAGCCTTCACGGCCGCGGGCACATAGGCCCCGATCGCATCCGCATTGGCGAGGTCGACGCTGGCGCCGTGAGCGGCGACGCCGAGCGTTTCGATCTCCCGGCGGGTCGCTTCGAGCGGTCCCGTGCCCCGAGCACAGATCGAAACGGATGCGCCGCCCGCCGCGAACCCGAGCGCGATGGAGCGCCCGATGCCCCGGCTGCCGCCCATCACGATCACTCTCTTGCCGGCGAAATCCTTGGCCATGCGGACACCCCATCCCGATTGCGTCTAGGTGCCCTTATAACCGTAGTGAAAGGCTTGGTTTCAAGTCCCGTCGGCATGACGTGAATGCGTTCAGGTCACCTCGTTTCGACGCATCTCAGGATGATTAGTATGATGGGCCTGATCCATCTCCTAACAGGCCACCTGTCAGCAGCCGATGACCTTGAATTCCACCCGCCGATCGAGCGCATCGCTGCCGTCGTCCTTGCCGGTTCCGATAAGATTTTCCTTGAAGCCGCGCCCACTCGCGATCATGCGAGCGCGATCTTCCGGCATGCCGGTCAACAGCAGATCCATGACGAACTGGGCACGAAGCGCCGAGAGGCGCTCGTTCACCTGCGGTGGCCCGGTGCGCGAGGTGTGTCCGACGACCTCCAGGCAGGCGCCCTTCTGGCGTGCGCGCGTCGCAATCTGGCTCAGCCACATCGGATAGGGTTCGGTGATCCGGGGATCGTCGATGAACTGCGTGGTCCCGGGTTTGAACAGCAGCTTCACCATGAGCTGGTTGGCGCCCAGGCCGTAATCGATGAGATCCCCGAAGGCGTCGACCATATCGTCACGCCGCGCGAGCTTGCTGGCGGCGAGATAGGTCCCGATTCTGACCCGGTGCTGCTCGCCGCCCGGCAGGGTGCGCGCCGCCCGATAATAGGCGAGCGCCTCGCGGAAGCGCTGGGCTTCATAGGCAAGGATGCCATCATTGACCAAGGCGTTGGCAGTCAGCCGTTCGACATAGGCGGGGTCGATCGTCTCGCCGAGCTTCGTGCCCTGACAGGTCTTGATATAGACGTCGGTGGCTTGGTCCTTCGCCCAGAGTGGCGCGTCGCTATAGTATTGGGTCGGCGTCACGTCGACGCCCTCGATCCGGGCACGTGCCACGCCCTTCGAGACGACGCTGTTCGACTTCAGGTCCGCGAGCGTCAGGCAGATGCGGTAGGCGTCACGCGCGCCGTCCGTCGCTCCGCTGTTGTTCACGGCCGTGAAGGTGCCGACCAGAACGACCGGCTTGCGCGCCAGCGAGGCGCTGTCGAAGGAATGCACGGTGAAGCGCGGATAGGATTTGCGCACGATCTCGATCAGGGTCTGCTGCATCGTGCGGGTGGCGGTCGATTGGGAGCCGGAGGCCGCGTCGATCAGGGGGTCGATGACGAGATCGACCTGCTGGTCAGTGAGCGCCGCCTTGCCGAAGAGGTCGTCGGCCGCCTTCTGCAGCGCTTGCGGGAAAGGCACCGGTACGGGTGGCGGCGCCGATTGCGCCCGCGCGGTAGCGGCGCTCGCCAGAAGCGTCAGCGGAATCAGAATGCGGCTGAAGCGCGTAAGGATCGACATGCTTCACTCCTCCTGCCGTGTGAGGTGTCCGCCGCCCCCGTCAGCGCCGCTCAGCGGCATTGCTGAAGCTGCTCGCGTGCTGCCGGCGTCAACTCTCCGAGCTGGGCCCGCAGCAGAAGCTCGCTGCACTGCGCCCTGGTCTGCATCGTCGCAGCCGGGGCATCGACGCGACGCTCCACCGGGCGCGGCGCGCTCGCCGGCACGGCCTGGGGCTGTGTCAAGCGATCGGGCGACGAGGGCGCCAACGTGCCGAGGCGCGCTGCCATCGCCTGCTCGACATTGCGACGCTCTTCGGCCAGGCGCCGTTTCTCGACTTCGAGCGCGGCCAGTTCCTTCTCACGGCGAGCCAGTTCGTCCGCGAGCCGGGAACGCTCGGCCGGGTCCCTGGCCGCTTGCCTGGGCGGGATCGGAACCGGCTTCGCCTGTGGGGTATCGTTGGTCGCGGCCGGCGGCCGCGCCGGCTCGGCGGGCTCCTGCCGGGCAAGGTCGGTCGCGGCCTGCTTACGCCCCTGTTCGGCCTGTTCGAGCCGTTCGAGCAGCGCCCGCTCACGCTCTGCGAATTCGCGCACCAGCCTGTCGCGTTCGCTTGCCGCAATCGAGCGGCGCTCGATCAGGTCGAGGCGCGTGCGTGCGTCGATGGACAAGGAGCTGGCGGGATAGCGCTGGATGAAGTCCTTGAGA
Source organism: Allobosea sp. Tri-44 (assembly GCF_004123845.1). Classification (GTDB taxonomy): domain Bacteria; phylum Pseudomonadota; class Alphaproteobacteria; order Rhizobiales; family Beijerinckiaceae; genus Allobosea. The sequence continues at coordinate 565,961 of NZ_NBDP01000007.1, forward strand.
ACGTCAGGCTCGTCAGTGGAGCGGATGCGCTGCCAGACGCTGGCATCGGTCTCCGCGAGATTGAGGTAGAAATCACCGAGCAAGGATAGCGAGAGCTCCGGCGTCTGCCGCCCCGCGGTGGCATCGTAGACGCTCTTCTGGACGCGGCGGAACATCGTCGCCACCTCGAGCCCAGGCTGGTCGATCTCGCGCACCAGCGCCGCCGTGAATGGGCTGTTGCGGCCGGTGCCGTCGGCGGCGACGTCGTTGGCCTGCGTCGCATAGGCGATGACCATGCCTTGCGCCCGGGCCACGGGGGCGAGGCCCGAGCCGACCGAGAATCCACGCGTCGCCTGCCTCTTGGCGAGCTGATTGACGAACGGATTGTTGCGACAGGCGTCGAGCACCATGATCTTGACGCCCTTGGCGAAGTTCAGCGCCGTGACGACGTCGTTGAGCCGCGTCGTCTCGTACTGGACACCGGCCTCATCCTCGATCTTGGCCTCGACCGGCACGAGGTAGTTCTCGCCGTTGAACTGGAAGCCGTGGCCGGCGAAGTAGAACATCACGGAATCGGCGTCCTGCGCCAGTCGGGCGAAGCGGGTCAGCGCCGTATCCATGCCGCGCTTGTCGAGATCGATACCATCGACCACTTCGAAGCCGACCTTGCGCAGCGCCGCGGCCATGTCGCGGGCGTCATTGACCGTATTCGGCAGAACGGGCGCGTTGCGGTAGCTGGAATTGCCGATGACGAGGGCAACACGCCGCTCCGAAGCCGGCGCCGCCATGGCGAGGCTCGTCAGCATGAGCATGATCAGCCCGCAGAGTCTGGCGATGAGGATCATGGTCCCTTCCTCGCGTCAGGCTACCGCATGACTTCACCGGGCGCCAGAACAAAGCCGCTCCAGCTACGTCAGCGCCAAGTGTTCCGCTTGTGGACGTGCTGCCGCGCTGGTAGCCTGCCCGCACTCGTCTCATGGATGGGGAGACGTCGATGCCATCGAGGGCGCTTCGCCTTATACCCACCCTGGTACCGGCGGCTCTGGCATGCGCCATGGCCATTGCTCTTCCGGTCGGCGAGGCTGCGGCCCAGGCGCGCGCGATGCAGCGCAGCCCGGCCCCGGCAACCGCCAAGCTCAGCTTCGTCGGCCTCGCCAACAATGACCGCGTTTCCGGCAAGCTCACGGTCCGCTTCGCGATCAGCGGCATGGAGATCGCGCCCGCCGGGCAGGCGAGGCGCAATGCCGGGCACCATCATCTGTTGATCGACACCGGGCTGCCGGCGCTCGACCAGCCGATCCCGAGCGACTTCAACCACATCCACTTCGGCGGCGGGCAGACCGAGGCCGAGATCGCGCTGACGCCAGGCCGGCACACGCTCCAGCTTCTCTTCGCCGACCATGCTCATGTACCGCATGATCCGCCGGTCGTGTCCGAGCGGATCACCGTCGAGGTCGCGGCCGATCCGGCCGAGAAGCCGCGCACCGCCGCCGCCTCCGGCGGCCGGGTCTTCTTCATCGACCTCAAGGATGGCGCCACGATTCCGACCCGCGCGAAGATCCGCTTCGGCATCGAGGGCATCGTCATCACGCCCGCCGGCACGATGAGCGCCAATGGCGGCCATCACCATCTGCTGGTCGACGCGGAGGTGCCGGCGCTCGACCGCGAGATCCCCAGCGATTTCAACCATCTGCATTTCGGACGCGGCCAGACCGAGGTCGAGCTCTCGCTCCCCCCCGGCGAGCATACGCTGCAGCTCCTCCTGGGCGATCACGAGCATGTCCCGCATGATCCTCCGGTGATGTCCGAGCGAATCCGCGTGCGCGTCGTCGACACCGTGCAGGCTGGCTCCGTGGCATCTGCAGCCCCGGTCGCAGGAGTGGGCCGCGCGCGTACAGCTGCGCCCAACGACGCCGCCGTCTACTTCATCTATCCGAAGGACGGCGCGACGATCTTCCCGAGCTCGACGATCCGCTTCGGGCTGCGCAATATGGGCGTCGCGCCCGCCGGCGTCGCCAAGCCGAACACCGGGCACCATCATTTGCTGGTCGATGTGCCGACGCCGGGGCTCGGTGAGCCGATCCCGTCCGACCTCAACCACATTCATCTCGGCGGCGGCCAGACGGAGCGGCGCATCACCCTGCCGCCCGGCAAGCATACGCTGCAGCTCCTTCTCGCGGACGCGGCCCATGTGCCGCACGATCCACCGGTCATGTCGGAGCGCATCACCGTCACGGTGATGCCGGGCGGCCGCAAATCGGCGAGGCGTCGATGAGAATTTCGCGCCGTAGCGTGGCTGGTCTCCTGGCGGCTTCTTGCGTGATGGCCGGCCCCTTCTGGGCAACCAATGTGCTGGCGCAGCCCGCCAAGCGGCAGAAGCCGCCGCCCGGCGCTCTCGTCTATTTTCACTATCCCCTCGACGGACTACGCGTGCCGGAGCGCTTCACCGTCCGGATCGGGCTGCGCAACATGGGTGTCGCGCCGGCTGGCGTCGAGCACGCAGCGACCGGTCATCACCATTTGCTGATCGACACCGATCCCGGCCCACCCGGCCAGCCGATCCCGTCCGATTACAACAATATCCATCTCGGCAATGGTCAAACGGAGGTTGTCGTCACCTTGCCGAAAGGGCCTCATACGCTGCAATTATTGCTTGGGGACCACACCCACACGCCGCATGATCCGCCGGTGATGTCGCAGAAGATCACGATCTATGTGCGCTGAGACTGCGGCAAACTGCGCCCCGAGACGCCGCTGATGATAGATGGTCGCTAGCATGGACTGGTTGCGCTCCCTCGTCCTCGCCGTCGCGCTCGTCACGCTCGCGGCAATCCCTGCCCTGCCGCAGGAGGCTACGCCGCCAACCCGCGTTGCACTGGTGATCGCCAACGGCGCCTATCCCGATGCGGCCCTGGCCCAGGCGTCGACACAGGGCCGCGCCGTTGCTGCTGCTCTGCGCGAAGGCGGCTTCGACGTCGTAGCGATGGAAAATGGGCCCCGTGCGGACATGCGGCAGGCCATCGCTCAGTTTGCCGGCAAGCTGCGCCCCGGCGCTGCGGTCGTTGTCTTCTATTCCGGTCACGCCGTGCAGCAGCGCGACCGCGATTTCCTCGTGCCGATCTCGCCCAATCCGGTGCAGGATGCAGTCGATCTCGACGAGGTGATCGATCCGTTGATCATTGCCAAGCCGTCCAGCGCCCTCGTGCTAATCGATGCCAGCCGCGACAATCCCTGGCAGGCGCGAGGCAAGGGCCTGCGTGCGACCGAGCGGCTCGAGACCGTCGCGGTGATGTTCACCGCCGCGCCGGGAAAGACGGTCGCGGATTCCGGTCCCCGTGGCAATCGCGCGGTCGAGGAGTGGCTGAAGGCGATCCGTACGCCTGGCCTTGAGATGGCGGCGGCAGTCGAGCGCGTGCGCGACGCCGTGGCGAAGGCGAGCGGGCGCAGCCAGCAAATCTGGCTCTCATCGGCGCCGCCAAAGGGGCTCGTGGTGACGCCCATCGGCCAGCCCGTCGCGATGGCGCAGGCGAACCGCGCCGTCATCCTGTCACCGCCAAGTTCCGACACCTCGCCGGACGCCTTCGAGCTCGCCTTCTGGGAATCGATCCGCAACAGCGAGAATGCCAGCGAATACCGCGCCTATCTCGATTCCTATCCGAACGGCCGTTTCTCGGCGCTGGCGCGCGCCCGCGAGCAGCTCTATCGCGGCAGGCCCGGGGCGGCTGCAGCCTCGGCCGCTCGGCCTCCGGCGGCCGCAACGCCCGCCCCGCCGGCGCCGAAGACGGGCCCGATCCGCGATTGCAGCGATTGCCCCGAACTGACGGCGATACCGCCGGGCTCTTTCCAGATGGGTTCGAACGATCTCTACGAATTCGAGAAGCCCATTCACCCCGTTACCGTGCGCGGCTTCTATCTCGGCACGCGCGAAGTGAATTTCGAGGAATGGGACCGCTGTGTAAACGAGGGAGGCTGCAACTACCGGCCTGACGATCGCGGGCTGGGGCGCGGCAAGCGCCCCGTCACGGATCTTCACTGGAATGACGCCAACGCCTATCTCGCCTGGCTCTCGACCAAAACGGGAAAGCGCTATCGGCTGCCCAGCGAGAGCGAATGGGAATATGCCGCGCGTGCCGGCACGACGACGACCTATCCCTGGGGCCAGACCGTGGAGAAGGACCGCGCGAACTGCCTGGGCTGCAACGATCAGCCGCGCCGCAGCGCGGTCACTTCGGGCCAGTATCCGCCCAACGCCTTCGGCCTCTATGACATGGCTGGCAACGCGGCCGAATGGGTCGCCGATTGCTGGAGCGAGAATTATCGCGCCGCACCGCGCGACGGCAGTGCCCATGTGCTGCCTGGATGCCGCGAGCGCGTGCTGCGCGGAGGCTCCTTCAACAATGATCCACGCTATCTGCGCTCGGCCGCCCGCTTCAAATACGAGGCCGATGTGCGCTTCTACACCAACGGCTTCCGCGTCGCGCGCGAGCCCTGACGACGGCTCATTTGGCCGGCGCTGCGCGGCTGCGTAGCCTGCTCAATGCTTGCCAGCACCGACGAAATTGCGAAGCTCAGGCGTCCCCGGTTCGGCGAAGAGCTGCGCCGACGGGCCGCTTTCCCAGATCCTGCCCTGATGCATGAATACCGTGGTGTTGGCTACGTTGCGGGCAAAGTTCATCTCGTGGGTGACGAGCAGCATCGTCATGCCGTCCCGCGCGAGCTTCTCCATCACCAGCAGCACCTCGCCGGTCAGCTCGGGATCGAGCGCGGAGGTGACCTCGTCGAAGAGCATCACCTTCGGCTTCATCGCCAGCGAGCGGGCGATCGCGACACGTTGCTGCTGGCCGCCGGAGAGATTGTCCGGATAGCTGTCGAACTTGTCGGAAAGCCCGACCTGGGCGAGCACGTCCTTCGCCAGCGCCAGCGCTTCCGCCTGCGGCACGTTCTTGGTGATGCGCGGCGAGAGCATGATGTTCTGCCCGACCGTCAGGTGCGGGAAGAGATTGTAGCTCTGGAAGACGATGCCGACGTCCTTGCGCAGCTCGCGCAGCCGCTTCTGGTCCTGGTCGACCGCATGGCCGGCGACTTCGATGCGCCCCGACTGGAAGGCCTCCAGCCCGTTGACGCAGCGCAGCAAGGTCGACTTGCCGGAGCCCGAGCGGCCGATGAGCGCGACGACCTGGCCGGGCTCGACGTCGAGCGACACGCCTTTCAGGACCTCCAGCGAACCGTAGCTCTTGTGGACGTCTTCAATGAGGACGGCTGGCATTCATCACCTTTTCGAGATGGCGGCTGAGCCGGGACAGCGGGAAGCAGATGGCGAAGTAGATCGCCGCCACCAGCGTGAAGATCTGGAAGGGCTGAAAGGTCGCGTTGTTGACGAGCTGCCCGGCCCGCGACAGTTCGACGAAGCCGACCACCGAGACGATCGAGGTGTTCTTCACGAGCTGCACCAGGAAGCCGACGGTCGGCGGCAGCGAGATGCGGATCGCCTGGGGCAGGATCACGTAGCGATAGGTCTGCGCTGGCGAATGGGCCAGCGAGGCCGAAGCCTCCCATTGCTGGAACGGCACGGATTCGATCGAGCCGCGCCAGATCTCAGCGAGATAGGCCGAGACATAGATCGCGAGCGAGGCCGAGGCGGCGAAGAAGGGCGGCAGCTCGATGCCGAACAGCGACAGCCCGTAATAGCTCATGAACAGCACCATGAGCACCGGGATCGACTGGATCACCAGGATGTAGCCGGCTGCGAAACGGCGCAGCAGCTTGATCCGCGACAGGCGCAGGATGGCGAGTACGCCGCCCATGAGGCCGCCGATCAGGAAGGCGATTGCGGTCAGCAGCAGCGTCCAGCCTGCGGCGCGGAAGATGAAGAAGGCCTCAGGCCAACCGAAGGTCACCATCACGCAGCCTCCGCCTTGGCGTCGAGCCGGTCGAGACTGGAGAGGCGCGGAAAGATCCGCCGGCCGAGCCAGAGGAGCGAGACCTTCAGGCTGAGCGCCAGTGCCAGATAGATCAGCGTGACGACGATATAGGTCTCGAAGCTGCGGAAGGTGTTCTGCTCGATGATCGCCGCCGTGCCGGAGAGCTCCGGCACCGAGATGAAGGAGCAGATCGAGGACGCCAGCAGCATCAGCACGAACTGGCTCGACAGCGCCGGCCAGACCCGCGCCAGAGCCGGCATCAGCACGACATACTGAAAGACCTGGCGTTTCGTCATGGCGAGCGACAGGCCGGCCTCGATCTGCGAGCGGTGAATCGAGTCGACGCCGGCGCGAATGATCTCGGTCGCGTAGGCACCGAGGTTCAGCGTCATGGCGAGCAGCGCAGCTTCGGTACCCGACATGCGGATGCCGATCAGCGGCAGCCCGAAGAACATCATGAAGAGCTGCACCAGGAAGGGCGTGTTGCGCATCAGCTCGACATAGGCGTCGACAAGCATGCCGACCCAGCGGCCGAACAGGCTCTTGACGGCGACGAGCAGCACGGCGAGCGCGAGGCCCAGCACGATCGCGCCGAAGGACAGCCCGATCGTCAGGAGCACGCCGTTGAGGATGCGGCCGGCTTCGGCGAAGACCGCTTCGAACTGGAACTGATACCGCATGATCCCTCCCCTGCGTGGCGCGCAAAGCCGGCGGAGGAATGCTCCGCCGGCAGCTCAGGGGACTGGTCAGAAGGTCGGCAGCGGCGGCAATGGCGAGCCGACCCACTTCTCGGAAATGGCGTTCAGCTCGCCGTTCTGCTTGATGTAGTAGATCGTATTGTTCAGCCACTGCCTCAGCTCGTAGGCATCCTTGCGGACGGTCATCGAGTTCGGTTGCATCCCGAAGACAAACTTCAGCTCCGTCTCGGTCTCGCCGCGCGCCTTGATCGCGGCGTTGGCCTGCGCATCGGGACCGGCGATGGCTTCGACCTGGCCGGAGAACAGCGCCTGCATGGTGGTGGCGTCGTCCTCGAAGCGTAGGATGGTGAGGTTGAGCTCCTTCTCGCGATTGGTGAACTCGCGCTCGACGCTGGAGCCGCGGTTGACGCCGACCTTGCGGCCCTTGAGATCCGCCCAGTCTTTGATCGGCGTGCCCTTCTTGGCGTAGATGCCGGTCTGGAAGGCGCTATAGGGGATGGTGAACATCACGGCCTTGGCACGCTCGGGCGTCGGCGCCAGCGTCGCGATCAGGAAATCGACCTTGCCAGCCTCGAGCGCGGGAATGCGCGAAGGCGGGGTGAGCGGCACGATCTCGACCGGCACGGCCAGATACTTTCCGACGAGCGCCGTGACGTCGGCATCGTAGCCGATGGCGTTGCCCTGGGCGTCGACGGAGCCATAGGGCGGGGCGCCGATGAGGACGCCGATCTTGACCTTGCCGCGCTTGACGATCTCCGTGACCGTCTGAGACGAGGCCTGGCTCGCCGCCAGCATGCCTGCGCCGAGTGCCAGCAGCGTGCCGGCGATCCTGAGATGCCTGAAGAGTTTCATTGGACGTTTCCCTGGTTGGCGGCTTCATCCGCCTTCGTTGTTTCCGGCTTCGTGCGGCCGGCTGCTGGAGAGGGTTCAGGCCTGTGCGGCCCTGACGAGATTGACGAGCGGCTCGCCTGCGATGCTGCGGCGGATATTGTCGGCGATGGTCTGCTGGCGGCGCCGGATCGTGCCGCCGGTCCAGCCGGACATGTGCGGCGTCATCACGATGTTCGGCAGTTCGTGGAACGGCAGCGTCGCCGGCAGGGGATTGGCGTCGGCCGGCCCCGGATAGCGATACCAGGTGTCGATGACCGCGCCGCCGATCCGGTTCTCTTTCAGGGCCGCATAGAGTGCGGCTTCGTCGATGATTGGCCCGCGGCCGACATTGAAGATGACGGCGTCCGGACGCATCGCCGTGAAGGCGGCTTCTGCGACCAGGCTCTTCGTGTCCGGCGTCAGCGGCACGGAAACCACGATCGCATCGCAACCGCCCCAGAAGTCCGCCAGCCGGTCGAGGGTGAAGCTGGCATCGACCAGCTCGGACGTTTCGACCGGGCTCCGATTGGCGACATGCACCCCCATCTCGAAGGCCTTGGCCCGCCGGGCGATCGCCTTGCCGATATGGCCGAAGCCGAGCAGGCCGATCGTCTTGCCGGCGATCTCGCCATGGACGCGGTCCGGCGCGCCGGCCCAATAGGCCCAGTCGCCCTGGCGCAGGCGCCGGTCGGCATCGGCCAGCGGAACATGGCGGGCCAGCAGCGCGCTCATCACGTATTCAGCGATCGCCTGCTCGTGGCCGAAGCAGTTGCAGATACTCGCGCCGGCCGGCAGCGCTTTCAGATCGACCGCGTCATAGCCTGCGCCGGGGACATGGAAGAGCTTGAGGCCTTGCGGCCTGGGGAGCGTGCTGTCGAACTTGACGCCGACGATGACGTCCGCCTCGGCATAGGCGCGCCGGTCGGCCTCGTCGCCCAGGGCATCCGGCAATATCCGGATGTCGGCCTCGCCGCCGACGAGTTCCCTGAAATCGTGGCTGAAGGACGCCGCGTTCTCGCCGTGGAAGATGATACGCATGAACTCGTCCGATGTCGCAGGTAAGAGGCCGGACAGGGTCGGCGCCCCGGCCGAGATGAAAGCTCAGAGGGTCGAGCGGCGGACGGTCAGGTCGGAGCGCTCGAAGACGGCGGGCAGCAATTCGACGCCGAGCCCCGGGCCTTCCATCGGCAGCACATAGCCGTCCTCGAACACCGGCATCTCGGTGACGAGCTCCTTGTACCAGCCGGTATAGAAGGCCCGGACGGATTCCTGGATCAGCGTGTTGGGCTGGCTGAACGAGGCGTGGATCGCCGCGATGAAGCCGACGGGCCCGATGCAGTCATGCGGCGCGAAGGGCCTGTGATAGGTCTCGGCCATCGCCGCGATCTTGCGGCCCTCAGTCAGGCCGCCGGTCCAGCACAGATCAGCCATGACAATGTGCATGGCATCCCGGTCGAGCATGTCCTTGTAGGGGAAACGCGAGCCCAGCGTCTCGCTGGCGCAGACCGAGACGGTGGTCGAGCGCGCATATTCGGCAAGCGCCTGCGGCGAGTTCATCCGGATCGGATCCTCGTACCAGGTCGGGCTGTAAGGCTCGAGCGCGCGGGCGATCTTGATCGCGGTCGGCAGGTTCCAGAGCGAGTGGAACTCGACCATGATCTCCATCTTGTCGCCGACGGCCTTGCGGATCTTCTCGAAAGGCTCGATCGCCTTCTTCATCTGCGCCGGCGTGATGTGGACTCCCTGGTTCTCGATGGCGGGCGGATCGAACGGCCAGATCTTCATCGCCGTGATGCCGCTTTCGAGCAGGCTTTCGGCCACGGCATCGGCGCGGTTCATGAAGCCGTCGAGGTCTTCATAAGGGCCTGCGGATTCGCCGAGATTCCAGGTCGAGACCGGCTTGATGTTGTGCGAGCGCACATATTTGTAGCCGGCGCAGGTATTATAGATGCGCTGCTTGTCGCGGCAGAGGCCGCCCAGCATCTGGTGCACCGGCTGGCCGCAGACCTTGCCGAAGATATCCCAGAGCGCGATGTCGACGGCCGATGTGGCGCGCGACTCGACGCCGGTCGAGGCCTGCGCCATCGGCAGGTTCGACATCTCGCGATGCAGCGCCTCGATATGCAGCGGATTCTTGCCGAGCAGGCGCATCGACAGGGTGTCGTGGAGGTGAGATTCGACCGCCCCGGCGCCGTAGAAGGTCTCGCCCAGGCCGATGATGCCGGCATCGGTGTGGACGCGCACCCACAGGACGTTGGCGAACTCCTCGGTCCGCATCGTCTCGATGGCGGTGATCTTCATGGCGCTTTTCCCTGAATTCTATTCTTGCAGGCGGCCGCGCGATCGGCGCGTCGGCCCTCGTGATCGGACAGCCGGGCGGTCTACAGCACCGAGATCATGCCGCCATCGACATAGATGATCTGGCCGCTGACATAGTCGGAGGCGGACGAGGCGAGGTAGACGCAGGTGCCGACGAGCTCGTCCGGCCGGCCCCAGCGCCGGGCCGGCGTGCGGCCCTTCACCCAGGCATCGAAGGTCGGATTGTCGATCAGCGCCTGGTTCATGTCGGTCAGCATGTAGCCGGGGCCGATCGCGTTGGCCTGGATGCCGAGTTCGCCCCATTCGGCCGCCATTGCCTTGGTCAGCATCTTGATGCCGCCCTTCGCCACCGTGTAGGGCGCGACCGTGGCACGGGCGAGTTCGCTGGTCAGCGAGCCGATATTGATGACCTTGCCGCGGCCGCGCCTGGCCATCCGGCGCGCCGCCTCGCGGCCAATGACGAAGGCGCTGGTCAGGTTGGTGTCGATCACGCGGCGCCAGTCGGCCGTATCGAGCTCCAGCATCGGCTTGCGGAACTGAATCCCGGCATTGTTGACGAGGATGTCGACCGCGACGCCTTCCGCATCTAGCGCCTCGAACGCGGCAACGACCGCGGCCTCGTCGGTCACGTCGAAGCGCAGGCCGCGCGCAGCATGGCCGGCGGCCGTCAGGGCGGTGACGGCCTCGTCGAGCCGGCCCTGGTCGGCGCCGTTGAGGATGATCGCGGCGCCCGCAGCGGCAAGCCCCTCGGCCATGGCACGGCCGAGCCCGCGCGACGAGCCGGTCACGAGCGCGGTGCGCCCGGAAAGATCGAACAGGTTGGTCACGTTCACCGTTCCTGGGCAGCTATCGTCTGAAGCGCGGGATGGACCGGCGGCGGGCCGCCTGTGGTGATCTGTGAGGCGTAGCGGCGATAGGATTCGCCGATGTGCTTGCGCATCGCTTCTCCGGCTCCGGCCGGATCGCGCGCCCGGATGCGGTCGAGAATCGCGGCGTGATCAGCACGGCGGATCGCGATGTTCGAGGCTTCGCCGCGATCCTTGTTGCGCATGCTCTGGATCGAGTTGAGCAGCGGGCTCGACACGAACTGCAGAACGGTCAGGAACAGGGGATTGTGTGCGGCGGCGGCGATGGCAAGGTGCAGCGCCAGATCGTGCTGAGCGCTCTCCTCGCCAATGTCGTCGGCCGCGTTCAGCGCCGCGTCGGCGGCTTCCATCCGCGCCAGGTCTTCGGGGGTATGGCGCAGGGAGGCGAGCTGCGCCGCCTCGACCTCCATGCCAAGACGAAATTCGAGGAACTGCAGGATCGACTGTTCGGACGCCTCGATCTCGGTGCGCCGGAGGCGCAGCGAATCCTGCTGGTTGACGAACAGGCCGAGGCCGCGCCGGCTTTCGACGATGCCATCTGCCCGCAGATAGGCGATGGCCTCGCGCACCACGGGGCGGCTGACGCCGAGCTGGCGCGCGAGCTCGGTCTCGGATGGCAGGCGCGCGCCCGGCTGCAGCGCGCCCGTCCTGATCGACTTCGCCAAAGCGGCGGCGGCGTCATTGGCGAGATTGGGCCTGGATCCGATCGATGACAGCTGCATGGCGTTTCCCGATGTTGCCTTACATTGTCATGCTGTCAGTTGTTTGACAACCTGACATCTGCGGCGTTATGGGAACTTATCGGCGCCGCCACCAGAGCGAAGTCAAGCGCGCCCCACGGGAGGTCTCCATGCTCAACCAAACGCGCCGGACCGTGCTCGCCGGCCTTGCCGGGGCGGCCATCGCTGCGGCTCATGCCACGCCGGTCTCGGCTCAGGATGTGAAGACCGCCAAGCTCGGCCACTCCTTCGCCGATGCCCATCCGCGCGCCACAGCGATGAAGCGCTTCGCCGAGGAGGTCGCCAAGGCGACCAATGGCAGCGTCAAAGTCGAGGTCTTCGGCAATGCGGCACTCGGCTCCGAGGAGAAGATGCTGATCGCCACCCAGTCGGGCACGATCGATTTCTACATGGGCGCGCTCTCGCCGATCGCGGCACGCAAGAAAGAACTCCAGATTTTCGACTTCCCGTTCCTGTTCGCGACCGATACCGAGGCTGCGGCGGTGCTGGACGGGCCGGCTGGACGCCGCCTGCTCGACAACCTTGCCGATATGAATCTGCAGGGCCTGGCCTGGTCCGGCGGCGCCTTCCGCAACCTGTCGAACAGCAAGCGGCCGATCGCTTCGCTCGCCGATATGAAGGGGCTGAAGGTCCGGGTCATGCAGAGCCCGATGGCGCTGGCAAGCTTCAACGCCATGGGCATGAACGCCGTGCCGATGGCCTTCACCGAGGTCTATACGGCGCTGGAGACGAAGGCGCTCGATGGCTACGAGCACCCCTTCGTCGACATGTACGCCAACAAGATGTTCGAGGTGCAAAAGCACCTGACCGTCACCAACCACGTCTACACGCCGGTGGCGCTGCTCGCCTCCAGGCGGTTCTGGACGTCCCTGACGCCCCAGCAGCAGGTGGCTGTTCAGGCCGCGGCCGAGAAGACGCGTGCCTTCCAGAGAGAGATCGAGCTGCGCGAGGCCGGCGAAGTCCTGACCGAGCTCAAGGCCAAGGGCATGCTGGCGGTGGAGATGCCGCCGGCCGAGCTCGACGCCATCCGCAAGGCGATCGAGCCGGTGATCGCGAAGAACTCCGAGGTGATCGGCGCTGCCTTCGTCAACGACTTCTACGCCGAGATCAAGAAGCAGCGGAAATGAGACACTGCCCGGCTTTGCGGCCGGGCTGATCGAGACGACACGGGCGCATCCGCGCGCAAGCATTCAACGACAGGAACAGGGAGGCGGTCATGATCAATTCGACTTCGCGGCGTTCGGCCATCGCGGCTTTGCTGGCGACGACGCTGCTGGGCTCCACGGCGGCTCTGGCCGAGGTCAAGGCCAAGATCGGCCATGCCATGCCCGACACCCATCCGCAGGCCACCGCCGTGGCCAAGTTCGCGGAGCTCGCCGGCACCTACACCAATGGCAATGTGAAGGTGCAGGCCTTCCATTCCGCCATGCTCGGCAGCGACGAGAAGCAGCTCCAGGCGGTGCAGGCCGGCACGCAGGAGTTCTATATCGGCACGCTCGCGCCGCTCTCGACCCGGGTGAAGGAGGTGCAGGTCTGGGATCTGCCCTTCCTCTTCCAGAACGAGAAGGAGGTCTATGCGGTCCTCGACGGCGCCTCGGTGAAATCGATCTTCGAGAAGATCGAGCCGAGCGGGCTGGTCGGCCTGACCTGGACCGGCATGGGCTTCCGTAACCTGTCGAACAGTCGCCGCGCGGTGAAGACGGCCGAGGATGTCTCCGGTCTCAAGCTGCGCGTCATGGCCAACCCCGTCGCGCTCGACACCTGGAAATCGATCGGCGCCAACGCCGTGCCCATGGCGTTCTCCGAGGTGTTCACCGCGCTCGAGGTAAAGGCGCTCGACGGGCAAGAGAACCCGCTCCTGCACATGTGGTCGAACAAGATGCAGGAGGTGCAGAAGTACATCTCCATCACCAACCACGTCTATACGCCGGTGGCGCTGGTCGCGTCGAAGAAGTTCTGGGACACGCTGTCGGCCGGCGACAAGGCCGGTGTCCAGAAGGCGGCGGTCGAGGCCGGGCTGCTGCAGCGCAAGCTCCTTGATGAGGGCGACCGCGACGTCATCGGCAAGTTCAAGGAGGCGGGGGTGACGGTCGATCACGTCTCGGCCGAGGACCTGCGCAAGGTCCAGGCCAAGGTCAAGCCGGTCGTCGACAAGTTCAAGAGCCAGATCGGCGAGCAGTTCGTCGATGGGTTCACCGCCGAGATCGAGAAGGCGCGCGCCGCCAAGTAAGGCGACCGCACCTGCATGGCCGGCTCGTGGCGAGCCGGCCGAACTCTCCGCACGCACCAGCGAGGTGATCGATGGGCAATCTGCTCGCAACCGGGGTCAGTTGGTTTTACCGCCTGATCGAGATCATCCTGGTAGCCTGCATGGCCGTGATGCTGGTCATGGTCTTCGGCAACGTGGTGCTGCGGCTGTTCTTCAACACCGGCATCGACCTGTCGGAGGAGATGCCGCGCTTCGCCTTCGTCTGGATGACCTTCCTCGGCGGCATCATCGGCCTGCACCGACGCAGCCATCTCGGTGTCGACATGGTGGTGCAGGCGCTGCCGGTCCTCGGGCGCAAGGTCTGCTGGGCGATCAGCCAGGTCGTCATGCTGATCTGCGCACTGTTCATCTTCTACGGCACCTGGCTGCAGCACGACATCATCGCGGGCAATGCGTCGCCCGTCGCGCAGATCAGCATGCTCTGGGTCTATGGCGTCAGCTACGTCACCGGTGCCGCCATCGCCCTGATCTGCCTGTCCAACCTGATCCGGCTCGCACGCGGCGAGATCGCCGATCACGAACTCATCGACGTACACGAGGAAGGCCTCGCTGAGGGCCTCGAGGCTGCACGCGACGTCAAGGCGAACGCCGCCGGAGGAGCAAGGTCGTGATCGTCTTCGTCTTCATCGCCTCGCTGCTGGGGCTGATGGCGCTCGGCATGCCGGTCGCCTTCGCGCTGATCGGCTGCGGCCTCGTGATGATGCTCCATATGGGCATCACCGATCCCCAGATCGTCATCCAGAACATGTGGGACGGCGCCAACAGCTTTCCGCTGCTCGCCGTGCCCTTCTTCATGCTCGCCGGCGAGCTGATGAATGCCGGCGGCATGACACGGCGCATCATCACCATGGCGATGGCCTGGATCGGCCATATCCGCGGCGGGCTCGGCTATGTCGCGGTCATCGCCGCGGTGATCATGGCCTCGCTTTCGGGATCGGCCGTCGCCGACACCGCGGCGCTCGCCTCTGTGCTGATCCCGCTGATGCGCAACGCCGGCTACAACATCGACCGCTCCTGCGGCCTCATCGCCTGCGGCGGCATCATCGCGCCGGTCATCCCGCCTTCGATCGGCATGATCATCTTCGGCGTCACCGCCGGCGTCTCGATCACCAAGCTGTTCATCGCCGGCATCGTGCCAGGCGTCCTGATGGGCGTCGCGATCATGTTCGCCTGGCGCTGGAGCATCAAACGCGACAATCCGCGCGTCGAACCCAGGCGCAACATGGCCGAGCGGCTGACCGAGACCCGCAACGCGCTGTGGGCCCTGGTGCTGCCGATCGTCATCATCGGTGGTCTCAAATTCGGTCTGTTCACGCCGACCGAGGCGGCGGTGATCGCCGCCGCCTATTCGCTCTTCGTCGGCGTGGTGATCTATCGGGAGATCAAGATTCCCGACCTGTTCGGGCTGATGTACCGCGCCGCCGAGACGACCGCCGTCATCATGTTCCTGGTCGCCGCCGCCGGCGTCTCGGCCTGGCTGATCACGACGGCGAACATCCCCCAGCAGCTTGCCGAGATGGTTCAGCCCTTCATGGGCAACAAGATGCTGCTGACAGCCATCCTGATGCTGCTGGTGCTCGTCGTCGGCACCGCGCTCGATTTCACCCCGACGGTGCTGATCATGACGCCGGTGCTGATGCCGGTGGTCAAGCAGGCGGGCATCGATCCGGTCTATTTCGGCGTACTGTTCATCATGAACAATGCGATCGGCCTGGTGACGCCGCCGGTCGGGACCGTCCTCAACGTCGTCTGCGGCGTCGCGAAGGTTCCGATGACGGGCGTCATCAAAGGCGTCATGCCGTTCATGATCGCCCAGATCATCGTGCTCGCGCTGCTCGTGATCTTCCCGCAGATCGTGATGTGGCCGCTTGCGATGATGTCGCGCTGAGGTGTGGCGCAGCAGAGCGGTCGTCATGCTCTGTAAGTCTGCTTTCGCGCGTGGAGTCGGAGTCCGCTCCTGGCGCATAGATGCGGTGACATGCATGCAGGGCTGCGTCACAGACGGGCCTCTCGCTTGAGGTCTCGCCATAAAATTTCGCTATGGCGGCAGAATGCAGTTGTGGTTCCGCAATCCAGAGCCTGCGACCTAGTCTTTTTCCTGCCGGATCACATGCTCCGGCCGGGATCGAAGCGGCTCGCCGGGTGAGGCGCTTCCGATCCGAACAGCACCGCGACGTAATCGCGGGCCAAAAACGGGAACGGAGTCGGTCATGGCCAATAGTCTTCGCCGCCAATTCGTCTTGGCTCTCGCTGCCGCGACACCATTCATGGCCGGCTTCGGTTCGACCGGGCCGGTACTCGCCCAGGACGGGGCCATCCGCCTCGGCATCGTCGCACCGATGAGCGGGCCGAACGCACGCTATGGTGCCTTCTCGTTGCGCGGCGCCCAGCTCGCGGCCAAGGAAATCAATGACGCCGGCGGCATAGACGGTCGGAAGATCCAGGTCTTCTCCGCCGATAGCCAGGGCACACCGGTCGAAGGGGTGTCGGCGACCCGCCGGCTGATCAGCCAGGACAAGGTCGACTTCCTCATCGGCGACGTCTCCTCCTCGGTGACGCTCGCCATGCAGCCGGTCGTCGAGGACGCCGGCATCCTGTTGATCAACGCCGCCTCCTCCAACCCCAAGATCACCTACGCCGCTGGCG
The DNA here is from genome assembly GCF_004123845.1 of Allobosea sp. Tri-44. Classification (GTDB taxonomy): domain Bacteria; phylum Pseudomonadota; class Alphaproteobacteria; order Rhizobiales; family Beijerinckiaceae; genus Allobosea. Next base: position 582,269 of record NZ_NBDP01000007.1, read on the forward strand.
TCGGTGGCTTCAAATGGAGCTTCCGCAACTATCCGACCGACGAGAACCGGGCGCTGGTCGTGGCGCAATATGCGGCCGAGAAGCGCGGCTTCACCAAATTTGCGGTGCTTTCGGTCGACAGCGACTATGGCCGCTCGGCGATCGAATTCACCAAGAAGTATCTGCCGCGCTTCAAGGGCCAGATCCTCACCGAGGACTATTACAAGGAAGGGGAGGTCGACTTCCGCAGCGTCCTCGCCAAGATCCGCGACTCCGGCGCACAGGCGATCATCATGTACGGCCTTGCCGACACCACGCCGATCGTGGCGCGCCAGATGATCGAGGTCGGGCTCGCCGGCAAGATTCCCCTGATCGGCAATGGCGAGTTCAACACCGAGAAGACGATCAAGTCCGCTCCCAAGGCGATGGAGGGCGCCGTCGAGGCCGCCGCCTGGCTGCCCGCCTATGACAGCGACAAGAGCAAGGCCTTCGTCGCCAAGTTCACCACCGAGTATCGCGAGGCGCCGAACAACCACGCTTATGTGCATTGGGAGACGGTTCGCCTGCTCGGCAAGGCCGTCGAGGCGGCCAAGAGCATCGATCGGGCGAAGGTCCGCGACGCGCTGAAGAGCATCAAGTACGACAGCGCCGTCGGTGAGGTGACCTTCGACGACCACAACCAGGCGAAGCTGCCGATGATCCTTCTGCAGATCGAGGACGGCAAGCCCGCGATCAAGGGCGCCTTCTACGCCGACATCGACTATCCGCGCTGATCCCAGCTGCAAAGGACGAGGAGGGCGCCGTGCTGTTCCAGCTGTCAGAGCAGATCGTCAACGGCCTCGTCACCGGCTCGGTCTACGCCATCGTCGCCGTCGGCATGACCATGATCTTCGGCGTGCTCAGGGCAATCAACTTCGCCCATGGCGAGTACTACATGCTCGGCACCTTCGGGGCCTGGGTCGCGATCGAGTATTTCGATCTGCCCTATCCCCTCTCGGTGGCCATCGGCGTCATCGCCACCGCGCTGATCGCCATGGTCGTTGGCCAGCTCGTGATGAGACGCATGGTCGGCATGCCCGCCGAGGCCGGGGTCCTTGCGACGCTCGGCCTCGCGCTCATCCTGCAGAACACGGTGATCCTGGTCTTCGGCGGCGGCTACAAGTTCTTCAACGGCGGCTATATCGAGCCGGTCACGGTCTTCGGCATCTCGCTCGCCGAGCAGCGCCTGCTCATCATCGTGATCTGCGCCCTCGTCTTTGTCGGCCTCGAGCTGATGGTGACCCACAGTCGCATCGGCAAGGCGATGCGGGCCGTCTCGCAGAACATCGAATGCTGCGCCGTGGTCGGCATCGAGGTGCGCAAGGTCGTCGTCGCGACCTTCGTGCTCGGGGCAGCGCTGGCGGCGCTCTCGGGCGTCCTCACCGCGCCGGTCAATGTCAGCGTCTATGGCGGCATGGGCGAGCTCATCACCTTCAAGACGCTGCCGATCATCATCATGGGGGGCCTCGGCAATGTCCGCGGCACCTTCTTCGCCGCCATGATCCTCGGCATCGCCGAGAGCCTCGTGGCGACCTATGTGGGCTTGCAGTTCCGCGACACGGTCGGCTTCGCCACGCTGATGCTCGTCCTGATGTGGCGCCCACATGGCCTGTTCTCCGCCCAGGCGCGCTACTGATCCTGCGCAACCGTCGAGGATTGTCGATGTCGCTCCAAGAGACCTCGCTACCGGCGCCCGGGCGTGATCTGCGCCTCCCTTTCGGCCTTGCGCTCGCCGCGCTGGCGGCCTCGGCGCCGCTGCTGCTCGGCAGCTACGCGCTGCACGCGGTTATCATCTCGCTGATCTTCCTGCTGCCGGCGCATGGGCTCAATCTGCTGGTCGGCTACACCGGACTGCTCTCGCTCGCCCAGGCGGCCTTCTTCGGCGTCGGCGCCTATGTCTCCGCGCTGATGGCGGTGCATTGGGGCACGCCCTTCTACCTCAACCTGCCGGCCGCCGGCCTGGTTGCCGGAGCGCTCGCTTTGCCGCTCGCGATCCCGGCCCTGCGGCTGCGCGCCACGTCTTTCGTCATGTGCACGCTCGGCTTCGTCATCATCGGTCAGGCCATCGCCAAGAACTGGATCAGCGTGACGCGCGGCGACATGGGTCTGTCGGCGATTCCGAAGCCGCATTTTGCCATCGGGCCGGCCTCCTTCACCGTGAACGGCACGACCGAGTTCTACTATCTCGCGCTCGCGGTCGCAGCCCTCGCCACCGCGATCGTCTGGATGATCGTGACCTCTCCGGCCGGGCGCAACATGGTCGCGATCCGGGAGAACGAGACCCTGGCGGAATCGGTCGGCATCCCGACCTGGCACTATAAGCTCCTGGTCTTCATGGTCAGCGCCGCCTTCGCCGGCGTCGGCGGCAGCGTCTACGCGCATTACCTCACCGTCGTCAGCCCGCTGACCTTCCAGATGTCCTATTCGACGCTGATGCTGATCATCGTGCTCGGCGGCGGCCCCGGGACGATCTCCGGGGTCATCCTCGGCAGCCTGCTCTTCGTCGGCCTGTCGGAGGCGCTGCGCATCGCGCCCGAACTCAGGATGATCGCCTATGGATTCTGCCTGCTCGCCCTCGTTTTCTGGTTTCCGAAAGGCTTCACGCCGCTGATCGAACGTTTCTGGACCGCCATCGGGGGGCGCTCATGACCGGGCTTCCGATCCTCGACATCGCCGGGTTGAGCAAGTCCTACGGTGCCGTCAAGGCCGTGAACGGGGTGGACCTCCAGGTCCATCGCGGCGAGATCTGCGGGCTCATCGGCCCCAACGGCTCCGGCAAGTCGACCTTCTTCGACTGCAGCTCCGGCCTCACCCGACCCAATTCCGGCACCGTCAAGCTCGACGGGCAGGAGATTACGGGCTGGTCGCTCAACCGGATCGCGCGCGAAGGCCGCATGCTGCGTTCATTCCAGAAGACGGTGACCTTTGGCGCGCTCAACGTCGAGGAGAACCTGGTCATCGCCGGCCAGATGTTCACCTTCCCCTCGATCGCCGCCACTTTCGGCATCGGCGCACGCTCGCGCGCTCGCATAGACGGGCTACGCGAGCGAGCACGCGAGCTCATCCGCATCTCCGGGCTCTGGGAGGTTCGCAACCAGCCGGCCGGCAATCTCTCGGGCGGGCAGCAGAAGCTGATCCAGTTCGCTTCGATGCTGATGCCTGAGCCCAAGCTGATCCTGCTCGACGAGCCGATGGCCGGGATCAACCCCAAGCTGATCGAGCGCGTCGTCGACAGCGTCCGCTATGCCAACGACCAGCTCGGCGTCAGCTTCCTGATCATCGAGCACAATATCGACGTGATCATCAGCCTGTGCCGGCGTGTCGTTGTGCTTGACCAGGGCCGCAAGCTCGCCGAGGGCACGCCTTCGGAGATCGTCGACAACCAGGCGGTTCGGGAGGCCTATCTCGGTGGCTGACGCTCTGGACGGAACATTGTCGATCCAGGACTTGCGCGCCGGCTACGGCTCGCTCGACATCCTCAACGGCGTCGATCTCGCCGTGCCGCAGGGCCAGTTCGTGGCGCTGATGGGGCCGAACGGCGCCGGCAAGTCGGCGCTGCTCAAGACGCTCTACGGCATGACCACGATCAAGGGCGGCTCGATCTCCTGGCACGGCAAGGAGATCGCCGGGCTGTCCTCGCGCGCCGTTCTCGGCGAGGGCATCTCCTTCGTGCCGCAGGGCCGCTGCAATTTCCCTGTCATGACCGTCGACGAGAACCTGCAGATGGCGGCCTATACCTTGCGCGACGCCAGGGTGAAGCTGGAACGCGACTATGTCTATGATCTCTTCCCGATCCTGAAGACACGCCGCAACACGCTCGCCGGCAACATGTCGGGCGGCGAGCAGCAACTTCTCGAGGTCGCGATGGCGGTGCTGCAGCGCCCCCGCATCCTGCTCGTCGACGAGCCGTCCGTGGGTCTGTCGCCGACGGCGATCGGCATCGTTTTCGACGAATTGCTGCGGATCAACGCGGCCGGCCAAACCATCCTGCTCGTCGAGCAGAACACCAAGAAGGCGATGCAGGTGGCGCAGCGGGCCGTCATCCTGAGGCTCGGCAGGGTGATCTGGGACGGCAAGCCCTCCGAGATCACCCATGACGAACTTGGCGAACTGTTCTTGACCGGCAAGATGCGCGGCGAGGCCCACGCGCCGCATTGAGGCGCCAAGCCTTCCCGGACTGATGAAAGCTGGACTAGTCTCGCCGCTGGCCAGAGCTGCGGGAACGATGAGCGTCGATTTCAGGAAGCTGAAGAGTTTCGTCAAGGTGGTCGATGCCGGCAGCGTTTCCCGGGCCGCCGGCATCCTCAGTACGGCGCAGCCGGCGCTGTCGCAGCAGATCGCGGCACTCGAGTCGCATTTCCGGCACAAGCTCCTGATCCGCTCCAATCATGGCATCGTCCCCACCGAGGCCGGCCTCATCCTCTATCGTCACGCGCAAGCCCTGCTGAAGCAGGTCGAGCAGGCGCGCATCGACATGGATCTCTCGGCCGGGACTGTCGCTGGGCGCGTCTCGATCGGGCTTGCGACCTATTCGAGCTCGACCGCGCTGTCGCTGCCGCTGCTGAAAGCGATGAAGGAGCGCCATCCGCAAATCCTCATCCACATCAATGACAGCTTCGGTCACGTGCTCAGCGAACTGATCATGACCGGCCGGATGGATATGGCGGTGATCTATGGCTCGGGCCCGATCAAGGGCGTCGTGCTGCAGCCGCTCTTCGGCGAGGAATTGGTTCTGGTCTCGCCTCCCGGCAGCCATGCCGACGTGCCCGAGAGTGAGCCGCTGCCGCTCTCGGCTCTGGCCGGCGTCGATCTCCTCCTGCCGAGCGGCGGGCATTTCCTGCGTCGGATGATCGACGAAGGGCTGGCGCGGGCGCGCGTCACCCCTCATGTCGTTTCCGAGATCGAGTCGGTCTCCTCCCTGGGAGCCGCCGTTCTCGAAGGCCTCGGCGCCACCATCCTGCCGGGCTCCGTCGCCGGCAGCGTCGCCAGCTTCGGCGGCGCGGCCGTGCGCCGCCTCGTGCGCCCCGCCATGACTGCGACCGTCTCGCTCTGCATCTCGGATCACCTGCCGCTGTCGGAGCCCGCTCTGGCCGCCCGCTCGGTGCTGATCGACATCGTCGCCGGAATGGTGAGCAATACGTCTCTCGGGCTGAAGCCGGTCTCGCGCTGACTCGCCATAAACAAAGCCTATAGCGGCAGAGCGCAGTTCTGTTGGCCAGCCTCCCGCGGCCCCTCCTACTCTTTCCCCGATCGACGCCGCTCGACGCGGCGAGAGCTTCCCAGGGGCGCGGGCTTCGAGGACATCATGGCCAAGCTGGCATTCGACACCGGTGGCACCTTCACCGATTTCGCCCTGCTGGACGATACCGGCGCCGTCCATCTGCACAAGGTGCTGAGCACACCGCTCAATCCGGCCGAGGCGGTCGTCCAGGGCGTTTCCGAACTCCTTGCGCGCTTCGGCGATGTCATCGACATCGACAGGCTGCAGATCCTCGGTGCGACGACGGTCGTTACCAACGCCGTGCTGGAGCGCAAGGGCGTCGAGACCGGCTTCATCGCGACAGCCGGCTTCCAGGACATGCTGCGCATCCGCAATGAGGGGCGCTACGACCTCTACGACCTCAACCTGCGTTATCCTGAGCCCCTCGTCACTCGCGCGAATAGCTACGGCGCGAAGGAGCGGGTCGCGGCCGATGGCGAAATCGTCGCGACGCTGGATGAGACCTCGGTGCGCGAGATCGCTACCCGCCTGAAGGAGAAGGGTGTTCGCTCGGTCGCCGTCTGCCTGCTCCACGCCTACAAGTATCCGGCCCATGAGCAGCGGGTCGCAGCCCTCCTTCGCGAGGAATGCCCGGACATCTTCGTCTCGCTGTCCTCTTCCGTCTGCCCAGAGATGCGCGAGTTCGACCGGGCTTCCACCACTGTCGTCAACGCCTATACCCGCCCGCAGATGGCCGGCCATGTCGCACATCTCCAGCGCGAATTCGCGCGCCAGGGCATCGAGCGCCAGGTGCTCTGGATGACCTCCTCCGGCGGCCTCGTGCCGAGCAGCCGCGCCGCCGAACTGCCCGTCCGCCTGATCGAATCCGGGCCGGCCGCCGGCGCAGTCGCCGCCGCCGAATTCGGGCGCATTGCCGGCGAGGGTAGCGTGCTCTCCTTCGACATGGGCGGCACCACGGCCAAGCTCTGCCTGATCCCTAACGGCGAGCCCACCGTCGGCACCGATCTGGAGGTCGCGCATCATCAACGTTTTCGGAAAGGCTCGGGCTTCCCGCTCAAAATCCAGTCGATCCAGATGATCGAGATCGGCGCCGGCGGGGGCTCGATCGCGGCGAAGAACCCGCTTGGCCTGCTCGATGTCGGGCCGCGTTCGGCCGGCGCCTTGCCGGGGCCGGCAGCCTATCAGCGTGGCGGCACCGAGCCGACGGTCACCGATGCCGACATCCTTCTCGGCTATATGGGCACGGAATCCTTCGTCGGCGGCTCCTTCAAGGTCTCGAAGGCAGCGGCTGAGGCCGCGCTGCAGCGTCTCGCCGACGATCTCTGCGTCTCGTTGACCCGCTGCGCCTATGGCATCCACGATCTCGTCAACGAGTCGATGAGCAAGGCCGCGGCGATGCACGCCACCGACCTCGGCGTCGATCCGCGATCCTTGCCGATGGTCGCCTTCGGCGGCGCCGGCCCGGTGCATGCCTATGGCATCGCCCGCAAGCTCGGCATCAAGCGCGTCATCTGCCCGACGGGCGCCGGTGTGACCTCAGCGATCGGCCTGATCATCGCTCCGGTCGCGGTCGATCTGTCGAGCAGCCTGCCGATGGCGCTGGTGAACTGGGACGAGGCCGAGGCGAGCCGCCTGCTCGACGATCTGGCCAGCCAGGGCGCGGAGGTCGTGACGGCAGCCGGCGTGCCGCGCGATACGATCACCAACAGCTACACGGTCGACATGCGCTATGTCGGCCAGGGCCATGAGATCACCGTGCCGCTGCCGGATCTCGCTCTGCCGCGTGAGGCCTTCCTCGCAGAGCTGACGACGAACTTCACCAGGCTCTATCGGGAGCTCTTCGGACGCACTGTCAACGCCGCGGTCGAGATCATCACCTGGCGCCTGCGCGCGTCGGGCGCCAAGGACAAGGTGGCGCGGCCGCGCAGCAGCTCGGCCGGCTCGGCGCTCAAAGGCCGCCGTCCGGTCTATTTCCAGGAGCTCGGCGAGAGCGTCGAGACCCCCGTCTACGACCATTACAGCCTGCCGGTCGGCGAGATCGTGCAGGGCCCGGCGATCGTCGAACAACGGGAATCGACTGCCGTGGTTGGCCCGAGCGGCGCGGCGCATGTCGATGCCCACGGCAACCTTGTCATCAACATCCGCTGAGGACGATGCCGATGTCCAAGCCCGCGACGGATTTCAACGATCCGATCAATCTGCAGGTGATGTGGAATCGCCTGATCTTCATCGCCGATCAGGCCGATACGGTGCTGGGGCGCACTGCCTTCTCGCCGATCGTGCGCGAGAACCATGACTATGTCACGGTGCTGCTCGACAGCCGCGGCCGGGCCCTGGCGCAATGCACCTGGTCGATCCCGGTCTTCATCACCTCGCTGCCGGTGGCCGCGCAAAAATACTTCCTGCCGAAATTCCCGGCCGACCGGCTGCAGGAGGGCGACGTCCTCGCCACCAACGACCCGGAGATCGGCACCGGCCATCTGCCGGACGTCACCATGATCACCCCGATCTTCAAGAACGGAAGGATCGTCGCCTATGCCGGCTCGATCGCGCATCTGCCGGATATCGGAGGGGCGCCACTGCATTCCGAAGCGACCGACATCTACGAGGAGGGCATCCGCTTCCCGATCGTGAAGCTGCACCGCGCCGGCGTACCGAATGAGGATGTGCTCGACATCATTGCCGCATCGGTGCGGCTGCCGACCGAGGTGCTCGGCGATCTCGAATCCATGGTCGCGGCCAATGCGGTGATGGGCCGCGAACTGGTGAAGTTCCTCGACGAGTACGACCTCGACGACGTCGACGGGCTGGCAGATGCGATCCATGCGCGCTCGGAGGTGCGGATGCGCGAGGCGGTCCGCGCCTGGCCGAATGGCCGCTATGAGGCCGAGGTTCTGCTCGACGGCTATGACACCGACATCACGTTGAAGGCGACCGTGATCGTCGGCGACGACGCGGTCCATGTCGACTATGCCGGCTCCTCGGACCAGGTCCTGCATTCGATCAACTGCCGGACCAACTACCGCTACGCCCATTCGGTCTATGCGCTGAAATGCCTGCTCGACCCCGAGACGCCGAACAATGAGGGCTGCATCACGCCGGTGACAGATTCGGCGCCGCTCGGCTCGATCCTCAACCCGGAGGCCTGGACCGCCGGCAATTCACGCAACCTGATCGGCCATGTCATCCCGTCGCTGATCTTCAAGGCGCTCGAGGGCATCGTGCCGGACAAGGTGATGGGTGACAGCGGCGGCGCGCCGATCTGGGCCGCCAATTGTGTCGGGCGCCGCGACGACGGCTCGCAATATGGCTCGGTCCAGAACTTCCACGGTGGCCAGGGCGCGCGCTCGCAGCTCGACGGCCTCGACACGCTGAGCTTCCCGTCGAACTGCAAGGTCACCGCGGTCGAGATGTTCGAGATCGCCGTGCCGGTGCTGACCGAATGCAAGGAGCTGATCCCGGATTCGGGCGGCGCCGGGCGCCATCGTGGCGGGCTTGGCCAACGTGTCGTGCTGCGCAACCGTGCCAAGGCACCGATGAGCGTCTATCTCGCCACCGAACGGGTGCGTCATCCCTGCTTCGGCGTCGTCGAGGGGCAGTCGGGCAGGCCCGGCCGAGTCAGCAAGAACGGCAAGCCGCAATTCCCCAAGGGCAAGGTCGTGCTGAAGACCGGAGACCGGCTCGAGGTCGAGACGCCGGGCGGCGGCGGCTGGGGCCGCGCGGCCGAGCGCTCCGCCGCCGCCATCGCCAAGGATCTGGCGGAAGGGCTGGTTACGGGCGAGGCTGCGCGGCGGGTCTACGGCCGCTCGGAAGCCGTCGCGGCAGAATAGGACGAGATGATGGATTTGCTCGACGGCAAGGTCGCCTTCATCACCGGCGCAGGGTCCGGCATCGGCCGTGAAAGCGCGCTCCTGCTCGCCGCCGAGGGGACGACCGTCGTGCTCGCGGGGCGGCGGCGGGAACCGCTCGAAGCCGTTGCCGCAACGATCGCCAGCCGCGGCGGGATGGCCGTCGCCAAGACGCTCGATATCGCGTCGCGCCAGGAGATCGTGGAGACGATCGCCGCGGTGGAGCGAGAGGTCGGGACCGTCGATATCCTGGTCAACAATGCCGGCAGCGCCAGCAAGGTGCTCAATGCGCGCTTTCTCTCCGAGGCGGAGTGGAACGCGACGCTCGACGTCAATCTGACGGCCGTGTTCAATCTGACGCAGGCGGTGCTTCCGGCGATGATCGCGCGGGGCGAGGGCACGATCATCACCATCTCGTCGCTCGCGGCGCTGAACCCCAATTTGCTCGGCGGCGCGGCCTATGGCGCAGCCAAGGCCGGTGTGCGCAATTTCATGGGCTTCCTGCACAACACCTATCGCAACCAGGGCATCCGCGCGACGACCATCCTGCCCGGCGAGACCGACACGCCGATTATGAACAACCGCGCCCGTCTGCCACTGCCGGAGCAGCGCGCCATGATGCTGGAACCGCAAGACGTGGCGCGGGCCGTCTTGCTCTGCGCCAGCCTGCGCACCGGCGCGATGATCCCGGAACTGCATATCTGCCCAACGCGCCAGCGCGACATCTCGGCCGATCTAGAAACCGCGCGCTGGATCGGCGCGCCAAACGACACGCCCGATCGTCCGCGCTCGGTCTAGGAGGATGGTGACGATGAACGGAGCCCAATTGCGCGAGCTGCTGCGGCGCGGCGATTGCTTGAGCATGCTCACGGCGCATTATGCTTCACCCGGTCATGCGGTACGGCTGACAGAGCTCGGCGCCGACGCGATCTTCCTCGACTGCGAGCACGGCACCTGGAGCTTCGAGGACATCCGCCTGACGGCCCAGGCGATCCGCGGTGCCGGGGGCGCCGCGATCGTGCGCCCCGATTGCCATCAGCGCTCGCTGCTCATCCGCTATCTGAACGCCGGCGCCGACGCGCTGATGGTGCCGATGGTGGAGAACGCAGCGGAGGCGCGCGCCATCGTCGACGCCGTGCGCTATGGCTGCCATGCCGATCACGACAAGCGCCTCGTCATCGCGATGATCGAAACCGTCGCCGCCATCGAGAGGCTCGACGAGATGCTTGCGGTCGACGGGATCGACGTTTTCTTCGTCGGGCCGGGCGATCTCTCGCAGAATATGGGCTTTGCTCCTGCCCCGCCCTTCGGCGAGCCTCGTCCGCAAGTCGTCCAGTATAAGATCGGCGAAGCGGTCGCGAAAATCCGACGCGCCGGCAAGATCGCAGGTACGCTCGCGACCCTGGCGGAACTACCGCATTGGCGCGCCCAAGGCGTCCAGTTCTTCTACGTCCACTCCGATCCATTTCTGAGGCGGGGCATGACGGACCTGACGGGGCTGCTCGCTGGATAGTGACGACGACTTGGCGTGGGCGAGCACACAAAACGGCCTACATCCGCTTTCGAGCGACTGTCCAATGTCTGTTCCTGGCGCTCTCCAGCAGCGCCAACAGAACTAGGTCAAGATCGTCGCGGACGCGGCGTCCCACGAAGGGGACTAGCCGCGCAGACCACAGTGCGGGATCCTTTCCGTCGGGCATGGCATATCGGCGGATCATTGGACCAAAGCCACCGCTGAAGCCGCGGCACATCTGGACTATTCAAACAAGCTTACTGTGGGAGAAGCGAGGCCGTGACCGCACCATGTTCACTCTCGCAATCGGCAGCAAGCTTTGCGGGTGTGATCTTGTGCCGCTGATCGGTGCTGGAGGGCAGCGCATGGCTGAGAGTCGCGGCGGGGGAGCTACTCATCCGATGCGCTACGATCGCCATACAAATTGTTCTCGCCGCGCCACTTCCACTACTCTGCCTGCAATCTGTCGCCCGCGAGATAGAATTCGTCGGACGGGGTAACATCGCAGATTTGATCATCTCGGCGGCGAAATGACCGATTCTCTCTCGATGAGGCGCGTTTGAAGGATGATGCGCCGGCCGGCCGTAGTATCGCCGCGGGCGCGCCGCACGAGGGCAGCAGCGCTTTCCGAGCCCAGTTCGTAGCAGGGCTGCGCAACGACCGTGATCGACGGCGTTGTAACACTGGTCCAGTCCGCATCATGGAAGGCGATGAGTGACAGATCGCGCGGAATGGCGATGCCCAGCGCGCGCAGCGCCTTGAACAGCTCGAGCGCCACCACGTTGTCGGATGCGATGAGCGCGGTCGGCCGGTCCGGTAGCGCCATCAGATCGGCGACGATCTTGGGCCCGCCGCCAAGCCGGTTCACGCCGAGGCGAACATAGCGTTCGCAGCCTCCGCCGCCCGCCTGCGCGGCGGCCTCGAGAAAGCCTTCGATGCGGTCGCGCACGGTGGACAGATGAAGCTGGTGCGCACCGCGATACACCGGATCGTCGCAGGCTGTCGCCGACACGTAGCCGATGCGCCGGTGCCCGGCTTCGGTGAGCCGTCGCGCCACGGCGGCGCCGGCGGCCCGGTCGTCAGCGACCACGGTGTCGACGCTCATCGAAGGGATGTAGCGGTCCAGCAGCACAATCGGCCGCCCGCTCGCTTCCACGGCACGCAGGTGTTCCGTGTCATGCACGCTGGCAGGTGTGACGATCAACCCGTCGACCCGCTTGGCCAATAGCATGCGTATGGCGTCTCGCTCGCGTTCGACGTCTTCGCCGGAATTCGCGAGGATGACGTCGAAGCCCTCGGCCCGTGCCACATCGCTGATGCCGCGCACCGCCAGGCCAAAATAGGGGTTTTCCACGTCGGCGACGACGACGCCGATGGCGCGAGACCGGCCTGTCGTCATGCTGCGGGCGACTTCGTTCGGCCGGTAGTCGAGGCTCCGGGCGGCGGTCATCACCTTGTCCCGGACTGCCGGGCTCGTGACGCTGTAGCCGCCGAGCACGCGCGCCGCGGTCGCCTTGGAGACGCCGGCCTCGCGCGCGACGTCCTGCACGGTTGCATCCCGAGGCTTCGACGGTGAATCGCTCATGGCTCCGCCTTAGTTCCGCTACTCGACGATCGCAACGCGAAACGGCGGTGATTGACAGATGAGACCGGTCTCATTATCCCTTTAGCATCTTGAGGGGCAGGATGTCATGGTGCGCAGGCTGAAGTGGGGCGTGCTCGGCGCGGCGAACATCGCGCGCAAGCATGTCATTCCGGCCATGCTGGCGAGCGAGCGTTGCGAGCTCGTTGCCATTGCCTCGCGTGACGAGGAACGCGCCCGCGCCACAGCCTGCGATTTCGGCATTCCCACGGCTCATGGCTCCTACGAGGCCCTGCTCGCGGACCAGGCCGTCGAGGCGATCTACAATCCGCTGCCCAACCATCTGCACGCGCCCTGGACGATCAAGGCGCTGGAGGCCGGCAAGCACGTGCTGTGCGAGAAGCCGATCGCGCTCGACGCCGCCGAGGCCCGCGAGATCGCCGGCACCGCCGAGCGCACAGGCCGGCTGGTCATGGAAGCCTTCATGGTGCGCTTCCATCCGCAGTGGCGGCAGGCGCGCGAGATCGCCGAAAGCGGGCGCATCGGCGAGGTGCGCGCAATGCAGACGATCTTTTCTTATTACCTGACCGACCCCGCCAACGTGCGCAACCAGCGCGACATCGGCGGCGGCGGTCTCTACGACGTCGGCTGCTACGCCATCAATACCGCGCGCTACATCTTCGGCGCCGAGCCGGAGCGGGCCATCGCGCTCGTGACCAGCGATCCGGTCCTGGGCACCGACTGCGTCACCAGTGGCCTGCTTTCGTTTTCCAAGGGGCGGCAGCTCGCTTTCACATGCGCCACGCAGCTCGTGCCATGCCAGCGTGTGCAGATCCTCGGAATGCGTGGCCGCATCGAGATCGAGATTCCCTTCAACGCGCCCAAAGCCGCCGATACGGCGGTCATCGTCGATGACGGCAGCGACCTTGCCGGTGGCGGCCGGGATCGGATCATTTTGCCCGCCTGCGACCAGTATGCGCTGCAATGCGACGCCTTCTCGCGCGCCGTGCTCGGCGAAGAGCCGCTCGCCGCGACGATGGCGGACGCAGTGGCGAACATGCGGGCAATCGACGCTCTCTTCCGCTCGGCGCGCTCTGGCGCGTGGGAAGCGCCGTGAGGCGTCTCGCCATCCCCCGCCTCATCTGAAGGAGAGAGAAGCCTCGTGAGACCGTCTCCAGACCGCCCAAGCGTCGTGATCATCGGAGGGGGGATCTTCGGCGTTTCCACGGCGCTGCATCTCGTCCGCCAAGGATCGTGTGTCACGCTCGTCACCGAGGGCGTCCTCGGTAGCGGCGCTTCGGGCCGCTCGCTTTCGTGGCTCAACTCGGCTCGTTTTCGCTCGGCCGCCTATCACCGCCTGCGAATGGTCGGCATCGATCGCTACCGCACGCTCGCGGCACAGCATCCGCAAGCCTCGTGGCTGCGCTTCGACGGCGGCCTCACTTGGGACGCCGACGATGAGTCGAATGCGATCGACGCCGCTGAAGCGCATGAACGCAGCATCGGCTACGACGTGATGCGTCTAGCGCCTGAAGAGGTTGCTGCCGTCACGCCCGGCGTCGATGCGCGGGCGATCACGCGGCAGGGCGCATTGTTCAATCCCGGCGAGGGCTGGGTCGATCTCCCCGCACTGATCGGCCTCCTCGCCGCGGAGCTTCGCATGCGGGGCGGCGAGATCGTCGAGAACGCCGGCGCCGCATCGGTGCTCGTCCGTAATGGCTTGGCCCGCGGCGTAGAGGCCGCCGATTGCCGTCTGTTCGAAGCCGATGCCTGCCTGATCGCGACCGGCCCGTGGACGCCTGCCATGGCCGCCGATCTCGGGATCGAGATTCCCGACGCGTCGCCGATCGGGCTTCTGGTCAAGACTGCCCCTGTGGAGACCGCGCTCCGTGCCGTGCTGAACACGCCGCGCGTGGCCGTGCGACCGACGCCAGACGGTGCTTTGGTGCTCGACTCCGCCTGGTCCGAGGCCGAGATGCGCCGGAACGCCGATGGAAGCTTCGAGATGCGCCCGGACACGATCGAGGGCCTGCTGCGGGAGGCCTCCGCCGTGCTGGCCGGCAATCCGAAGCTGGCCTTCGGCTCTTATGGCGCAGGGCGCAAGCCAATCCCGGGTGACGGCGAGCCGGTCTTCGGCGCGCTGGACGGGATCGGCTCCTGTTTCGTCGCCTTCAGTCACAGTGGCGCGACGCTGGGACTGATCGCGGGCGAGCTCCTGGCGGACGAGATCGCCAATGGCCGCCGCAGCCCGCTGCTGGACGACTTCCGGCCGGGCCGCTTCCAGGCCGCTGCCCGAAACTTGGTCGACGCCTGATGCCACGCGCCGCCCGGCCGATCCGCATCGCCGAGATCTGCCGCGCGAAAGGGCCGCGCGTCCGCACCCGTCGCCAGTGACGAACTATCCCATAAAAAGCAAAAGAGGAGCGGGAATGATGACAAAACTTTCGTTCAGAAACGCGATGGCATCGCTTGTGCTGTCGTCGTCCATGCTGTGGGGCGTGGCCGCCGCACAGGCCCAGTCCCTGCCGCCGCTGCCCAAAGCGGTCAAGGACGCCGGGGCGCTCCGCATCGGCGTGCGCTGCGACGCGCCGCCCTTCGGCCAGTCGGCCACCGATGGCAAGCCGGTCGGCATTGAGATCGACATCGCAAAGCAGCTTGGCGTCTATGCGTTCGGCTCGGCCGACAAGGCGGAACTGACCTGCGTCACTACGGACGCGCGCATCCCTTCGCTGACCGCCCGCAAGATAGATCTGATCGTGGCGACGCTCGGCCGCACTCCGCCCCGTGAGCAGGTGATCGATTATTCGACGATCTACTATTGGGGCAGCAGCAACGTCGCCGTGCTGAAGGACAGCCCGGTGCAGAGTCTGGCCGAGCTGAAGGGCAGGTCGATCCTGATCGTGAAGGGTGGCAACCAGATTAACTGGCTGCGCAACAATATTCCGGACGTTCAGTTCGTGCAGCTCAACACCGCCTCGGACAGCCTGCAGGCCCTGTTCCAGGGACGCGCGGACGCCTACGTCACCGACGGTACGACGATGGCGCTGCTACTGGGCAACTATCCCAATCTGCGCGTGCTCAAGGGCGAGGTCGACCTCGGCTTCAACGGCGTCGGCATTCGCAAGGGCGAGGCCGAGATGAAGGCCTTCGTCGATGCGGCTCTCGCTCGGATGAAGGAAGAAGGCATGCTTTCGAAGGCAGTGAAGGCCCATGTCGCCGATGCCAATCTGCAGGCGCAGATGATCCGCTCGTTCGAGACCCCGCCGCCTTCGAACTGATGGCAGGCGCGCCGGCGGGCGGACCGTCGCCGGCGCGCCGTTCTTTGGTCCGCCCGGGGAAGCACCATGGACCTGGACTATATCCTCGGCGCGCTCCCGGACCTCATGAAGGGTCTAAAAATGACCCTGATGGTCAGCGCGCTGGCGATCAGCCTGTCTCTCGTTCTCGGGGCACTGGGAGCCGCGTTGCGAACCAGCGGCCACGCGCTCCCCCGGCGATTGGTTATCGGTTACGTGGAATTCATCCGCGGCACGCCGCTGCTGGTGCAGATATTCTTTATCTTCTTCGGCCTGCCGAGCCTCGGCATACGCTTCTCGGTGTTCTGGTCCGGCGTCATCGCCCTGACGGTCTGGGCCACGGCGTTCCAGATCGAGAATGTCCGCGCAGGGCTCGCCTCGGTGGCGCCGGGCATTCGCGATGCGTCCGTCGCACTGGGTCTGAAGCGCTGGCAGCATGCAATCCTCGTCGTCTTGCCGATCGCTGCTCGGGCCGCTCTGCCGCCCGCCATGAACACCGTCGTTTCGACCTTCAAGAATTCGGCCTATCTGCAGACGATCGGGCTCGTGGAACTGACCTTCGTCGCCGTCGATCGCATCGCCTATGACTTCCGCGCCGTCGAGATGTTCGCGACGATCTGCGTGATCTATCTGTTCTGCGTCTTCGTTCTGGCTGGACTGGCCAAGCTGGTCGAGCACCGGCTCAATCGGCCTTTCGCGGAACGCTGACCATGCTGCTCCTGGAGTTCCGGAATTTTCTGCTGGCGGGCTTCGCCAACACGCTGTTGCTGGCGCTCGTGCTCACGGCGGGCGCCACCCTGTGCGCTGTCATGTTCGCGGCCGCGCTATCAACGCGCTCTCGGGTCGTGACGGGGTGCGTCTACAGCCTCATCGAATGCCTGCGCGATATCCCGCTGATGGTCACCGTACTGCTGGCTTATTTCGTGCTGCCTAAGGCGGGCATCTCGCTCAATCCCTTCTGGTCGAGCGCGCTCAGCATCTCGCTTTGGGGCGGCGCCAATGGCGCGCATATCATCCGCGCCGGCCTGGCATCCGTTCCGAAAGGGCAGCATGAGGCCGCCGACGCCTTCGGCCTGCGTGGCTGGCGAAAGCTCATGCTGGTCATCCTGCCACAGGCGATGCCGGTGATCATCCCTCCCTATGTCAGCCTGGTGACGAGCCTCGTGCAGGCGAGCTCGCTCGGCGCGGTGGTCGGAGTGGAAGAAGTCTTCCGTGCAGGTCAAGTCATCATCGAGCAAACCACGCTCACGCGGGGCGGCAGTCCGGCCTATCTCGTGTACGGCTTCCTGCTCGTCATCTATTTCGTGCTGTGCTGGCTGATTTCCCTCGTCGGGCGTCGCTGCGAGCAACACTTCACCCGGCATTTGACGCGAACCGATGCAGCCTCTCCTGTGCCGCGAGGTATGACACAAGTCGTGCCTGCCTGATGCCGGCGGCAGTGGGCTCTTTGCCGCCGCCTGGCGCATCTACCTTAAGGCGTTCGATGTCCTGATTCGTCCACGGGACGTCTGCTTGATGGTAGTGAGCGAATGTCCGCTATGGGCGGATGTCGTTGAAGAAGTCGGCATTGCTGCGGCGATGAAGTCCTGATTCAGTCGTCCCTGGATGGAGGGCGGCGCGATGATGGGCGAACGGCGGGTGGCGCAGGAGGCGCTGTTCTACGAGTTCAGCCTGGAGCGCCACGTGCCGGACGATCATTGGGTCCGAGCCATAGACCGGTTCGTCGATCTCTCCGATATCCGTACGCATCTGCGTCCGTTCGACAGCGAGATGGGTCGGCCCTCGATCGATCCTGGACTGATGATCCGGATGCTGCTCATCGGCTACTGTTTCGGCATCCGTTCCGAGCGCCGTTTGTGCGATGAGGTCCACCTGAATCTGGCCTATTGCTGGTTCTGTCGGCTCGGGCTGGAGGGCGATGTGCCCGACCATTGGCCTACGCTTGACCGCCACGGCGTTTCTGGCCGCCGTTCCGCGTAAGATCGACGGCATCATGGCCGCGATCGAGTACGGGCTCTATCAGCCGTCCATGAAGCAGCGATTGTTTGATCTTGAGGCTGAGAAGGGCTTGGTGACTGCCCGGCTATCAGAGACCGTCGGTCCGTCTCCGGTCGCCGTCCCCCCAACCTAGCGGGAGCGTATCGGCGCGGCGTTTCGCTTGAGCTTCACGGCGATCTCGCGCGGATTCTGGCGGTCTGTTCTGTTGAACGGCGAAAAGCCCCGCGTCATTTCTGGCGCGGGGCTTTGTTGTATTCACTCAGTAATTTGGTTGCGGGGGCCAGATTTGAACTGACGACCTTCAGGTTATGAGCCTGACGAGCTACCGGGCTGCTCCACCCCGCGATAATTGGTGTTTTAAACGGCAACGCGGCGCTGGGTGCGGTGAGGCAC
>NZ_NBDP01000073.1 GCF_004123845.1 Allobosea sp. Tri-44
CTTGTTCTTCTTAGTTACCTGCCCCTACCCCCATGTCTCTCCTTCGTGCCCCCCTCTTTCCCTCCCCGCCGCCCGTCCTATCGCTCCGGTTCACGCCGGCTGGCGCAACGAACGGAATGCCGTCCGCAATTCCGTGGTGAACAGCGCCGGCTGCTCCCAGGCGGCGAAATGGCCGCCCTTTTCGAGCCTGCTGTAGTGGATCAGCTGCGGATAGGCGCGCTGGGCCCAGCTCTGCGGCGCCTGGTAGATCTCGTCGGGGAAGGCACTGACGGCGACCGGGAAATCGACGCCACGGGCATCGAAGAAGCCGCCCTTGGCGACCTGTGCATTGTCCCAAAAGAAGCGTGCCGCCGAAACCGCGGTGTTCGTCAGCCAATAGAGCGTGATGTTGTCGAGCACGTCGTCTCGGGTCAGCCCCTCGCTCTCGCCGTCGAACACGCGGGCGATCAGATGATGGCTGCGGATGTCGTGATCGATCATCCAGGCTGCGTGCCCCACTGGAGAGTCTTCCAGCGCGTAGAGCGTCTGCGGCCGGGTGTTCATCTCGATCGCATAGCCGACGCCGTTCCTGAAAAAATCGTCGAGCTGATCCCAGGCCTTCTGCTCCTCGGAGTTGAGGCCGGCCGGCGCCGGTTCGCGCGCCGTCAGCCGCTTCGAGATGTCGGGCGGGACCGTGGCGGCCATGTTGGTGTGAATCGCAAGCAACCCGGCCGGCTTCTGCAGTGCCATAATCTCGGAAACGGCATTGCCGTGGTCGCCGCCCTGAGCGACGTAGCGTGTATAGCCGAGACGCTGCATCAGCGTCGCCCAGGCTTGCGCAACGCGCACGACCGTCCAGCCCGGCTCGGAGACCTTCGCTGAAAAACCGTGTCCGGGCAGCGAAGGAATGACCACGTCGAAAGCGTCGGCCGCCGTCCCGCCATGGGCGGTCGGATCGGTGAGAGGTCCGATGATCTTGAGCTGCTCGATGATCGAGCCCGGCCAGCCATGTGTGATGATCACCGGGAGCGCGTTGGCGTGCTTCGACTTCACATGGATGAAATGGATGTCGATCCCGTCGATCTCGGTGATGAATTGCGGCAAGGCATTCATCCGGGCCTCGACCTTGCGCCAGTCATAATCGCGCGCCCAGTAATTCGCGACCTTCTGCATTGTCGCGAGCCGGACGCCTTGCGAGGTGTCGCCGACCGTTTCGCGCTCCGGCCAGCGGGTCGCGGCGACGCGGCGGCGAAGATCGGCGAGCTGCTCTTCCCTCGCCTTGAAGTGGAAGGGGCGAATGCCGTTGCCGGGAGCGGCCGCGGCCGCCTGCTGCGGCAGAAACACATTCGCCGCGCTCAGGGCAACAGCACTCACTGCCGCCGCTTCCAAGATCTGACGGCGGTCAAATCTTCCGGATTCATTGATATTCTTTGTCATGGTGAGCTCCTTACTTTCTGGTCAGGCTCAAAAACATGCCGATCTGTCGCCAGCCCTGCGGTGCTGGATCTTTCGACTCCGGTCGGCTCATGGCGGTGAGTGGGCGTTCAGGCGGTAAGCTCGCGTGACTCCGAGGCATTTCCGCCGGCGCGTGAGATCCGATGATCCATCACGCTCCCTGGCCGTCTCTACTTTGCGAATCTCAAGGATATCGTTGAGCTAGCTCACGCTCTCAACTTCGCCGACGAAGCTGTAACCTCGCCCGGGAACGCTGGTGATGAACCGATTTCCTCTAGCCTTCGAGCGTGCCCGTGGATAGGCGCATGCGCCGCGCGACGTCCGACGGCATCGATGCCGAGTCACTCCTGCACACGCTGCTCGCATGGCTCCGCGGCGAAACCCGCGTTTGAGTCGGCCAAAAGGAGAAGGCTCGATCTATTCCAGCCTCGGGCAAGATCGAATTGAATCCACTCAGGGCTTAGGTGAACGTCTAGCGTATCAAGTCGTCCAGGCCCCAAGTTCTGATAGCCGTGCGGAATGTTTGCGGGACCCAAAACGACGTCACCTGCTTCAGCATCGATCGTTCTGTCGCCGACGGTGAAGCGAGCTCGGCCTTCAGTGATCGTGAAGATTTCGTCGTACGGGTGAACGTGCAAGGTCGGCCCCTCTCCCACCACGTCAGTGACGTAACGAATAAGCGTAATGTTGGTTTTCAAGCTCTTTCCTTCAAGCAGGCCACGTAATCTCTGCTCCGGATTTTGCCATTCACCAGCGGTCACGATTGCAGGTTCGATTTTCGATCGAATTGGCATGGCTAACGTTCCTTTAGACGGTGAGGGTTTTCTCGTTCGTTACTGCCGGTGTGCCTAAGTATGCCGATCTTAGGTACATGTTGGAGCCGTCAGCGCGGCTTGCGAGTCACCAGCGCTCGGTCAATCGCCAGGGGGACGTGGACGTCGGCAGCTGCCGGCTCAGGCGCGGTCCCGGGGGCGCTACTAAGGGTCCGCGACAGCGACGAGCATTTTCGAACGCATCTCAAGAATCCTATAGGTGGTTGGAGGGCGGGCTCTTGAGCTCGACGCTCTTGCCCTCGGGACTAGACGGCCGATGACGTAGGCGGAATTTAGCGACGGCGGTGGGCGGCGGCTCGAAGGCGAGGCCGATTTCCTGTTCTTCTTGCACCAAAATAGGCGCAGACATCGCAGAGACATAGTGTGCGTTCGGTGACAGTTCGTTGCGCTAAGGGAAACAGTCATGGAGCGGTTCGCCGCGATGCGCAGCTTTCGCGCGGTCCTTGAGCATGGAGGCTTTGGCGCGGCTGCAAAGGCGCTCGGCGTATCGAAGGCTACGATCAGCAAGCAGGTGACAGCGTTGGAGGCCCACCTTGGAGCCACGCTGCTTCATCGCACGACGCGACGGCTATCGCCGACCGAGGCTGGTCGAGCCTTTTACGCCGATGCCGTTCGCATCCTCGACGATCTCGCTGGGGCGGAGGAGCGGGTCGCGGAAGATCAGAGCGTGCCGCGTGGTCTGCTCCGTATCAACGCGCCGTTGTCGTTCAGCGTGGCGCGGCTGATGCCTGTCGTGTCAGCATTCATGGCGCGCTATCCGCAGGTGCGGATTGACCTGGCGCTGGATGATCGCCCGGTCGATCCGGTCGGTCATGCATTCGACCTTTCGCTGCGCATCCGCACAGCACTCGACGACAGCGTGCTGAGGTCGCGGCGGATTGGCGGGATCGCGCATGTCGTGTGTGTCACGCGCGACTATACTGCGCCGCCGCCGCAACGCCCTGAAGATCTCGTCGATCATCCGATGCTGGTCTATGGCGGCGCGCCCACCCAGGACTACCGGTTCGAGACGATCACGGGCCGTAGCCGTGTCACGATCGTCCGTATCATCCCAGCGCTGAGAACCAACAGCAGCCTCGCGATCCGCGAAGCGCTGCTGTCGGGCGCTGGAGTCGCCGTGATCCCGCGCTTCGTCGTCGACCACGACCTTGCCGAGGGGCGGCTCGTTCCGCTGCTGGCTGAGTGGCGGCTGCGTGATTATGCATTGTTCGCGCTGTTCACTGACGGGCGCGCGACGCCGGCCAAGCTGCGAAACTTCCTGGATATCTTGTTAGAGCAACGCCGCGTATTGACCGATTTCTGACATGAGTTGCGGTTGTACGATCGGGCCGGCCGGTGAAATCTGCCCCACCCACGTCGCGTACCCGCCTCCGGCGCATCCTTGCGGTCAAGAGGCTGGAGATGTCGGGGCGCAGCGCGGCGATCTGCTGAAGCAGGGTCGCGACCGCCAGCGCATCGACAACTCCGCCACAGATCGCAACCTAGGCAAGCCCCCGTCCCGGGCGATGAAGCGTCGCGCATGCGCCGCCCGCCGCCGACTATTTCATCGCTATGCCTAGCTTCGCAGGGTTGGGAGATCGACCCTATCAATTTTGGCTGACCCACACGCCGCGCGGCAGCGTCGTCAACGATCCCAGCAGGGTTGGTACAGCCCAGAACAAGAAAGTCAGCTACACTGCCGACGCGGTGGAGACGTTTCCATCGCAGGTAGATGGCGATTGAGTGCCCGTGCACACCTATCTGCTTGCGAACAAGGGCATCCCGATCATCGAGATGCCGGTGCTCGACGCGCGGGCGAAGGACCGGGTCTACAGCTTCGCGTTCGTCGGTGGCTCGCTGAAATTTCGAGAAGCCAGCGCGGCGCCGATCCGCCCAGTTGCGTTCGCGTTTCGCTAATCCAGGAGCGAATTATGATGGCCAAGGGCTGATCCAAAGTGTGACACCGGTCGCACGGTGTTCACTGGCAGGATGATGAGTGCGGGTGTTTGTCGGTGCCTAAACCCCGGTAGCGTCTGCGAGATAATTACCCTCCGGTTGTTACTGCTGATCTCCGCCCCGACGGGTTCATCTTCAAAGCTGTCGCAACGCTCATCAAATCGCAGAGGAGGAACGGAAATGCATCACGTTCGCCAAGAGGACTTACCCTTTGTTGGTAGTGTCCATAAGTTTGTCGGAGCCCATCAGGGCGACACCGGTGTGTCAGTCTACCTGTTCCGCCGGGAGCCCGGTTCCGGGGCAGTTCCGCATCGGCATCCTTATGACGAAATTCAGTTCATTCGTGAAGGCCGGGGAGTGTGGACGGTCGGCGGCAAGACTTTCGAAGGCCGTGGCGGCGACATCTTTGTTATCAAGGCTGGAGAGATTCACAGTTTCAAAGCAATCGGCGATTCGCCGCTGGTGCAGTTTGACGTACATCTCAGTGCAGATTTCATCCAGGAGGACCTATAGCACCGGGCAGAGGCACTGGGAGCAGGTCGGCCGGGATAACGCCAAGGAGCGGGAGCGGATCGCTGCGCGACCGCCGGCGTTCGTGTCAGATCTCAGTGGTGTGATTGAACAATTTCAACCTGAACTCTGGATTCATGGGCACGACCATGGGTCGCATGACTTTCGGATCGGCAAGGCGCGCATTCTTGCAAATCACGCCGCCTATCCAAACCTCCACCGAGATCGCGAGAATATAGGTTTCGAGCCGCGCTGCATCATTTGGGTCGATGGAGCGCAGAAATGAGCGGCTACGACGAAATGCGATGCGATATGCCGCTTTGATACCCACAGAGACGACCGTCAGACGCGGGGAACTCATGATCCACCCCACCGAGAGGTCCGAAACTCAAAGGAGGCGGGCGCCGGTCGATTGTCAGCGCGAAAGCCGAGTTGCTCCCTCGTGCGCAGGTCGTTTCGGTCGGGTCGTAGCCCTCCTGTTTCGTTCACTGGCAGTAAACGATGACTTTCCGCGAGCCGGACTACTCAGAATGTGAGCCGGAACCGACATTGGGACGGCGTGGTCGCCAAGTGGCGCCGCGAGAGCAGTCCTGACACGAGGAAAGCACCATGAGATTCTTCAAATTCGCAATTCCGCTGGCGCTGGCCGCCACCGCTTTCGCATTCCACTCCGTCCATGCCGAGTCCCGACAGGACCGTCGGTTCGTTCGCCTGTCCTTCAGTGATGGCCGCGCCGACGCGGTCGGCCTTGAGGCGGTCAACGAGCATCTTCTCAATGTCGGCGTCAGGGTGTCGGAGATTTCGATCCCCGAAAAAGGTCGGCCGTTGATCGAAATTTCCAAAACACGGGCTCTGAACGAGCAAGAGCAGAACCAACTCCTGTCGGTCTTCTCGCTGGATCGCGCCGCTCTCCTCGATCAGCTCTCCAAGGCCGGGCGCAAGGCAGCGGTCGAAGGTGGCGGGGCGCTCTCCATCTCGGAGAAGGACGTTCCACCCTATCCCAAGGTCTATGACATGAAGGCGCTCGACGAAAAGATGGTGGCGTTCCTCATGACGAAGTTCGGCCGGCTACACGTCAACAGCGCGGACGACGGGCATGGCATCGACGAGGTCATGACTATCGTGTCGGGAGGGCCCTACACTTGGTTCTTCGCCATGCAGGACGATACGATCGCCAAGGTCCGGTTCAGCGAGGTGAGGGGCGGCGACCAGGGATGGCGGATCAGCTATCCCGGTCTCGTTCCTCATGGCGGTTACTTCGACGCGCCGCATGGGCTCGTCGTTGCCTACGCCCACGGGCCGGGGCGGTTCATTATGCGCTACGAGGCAGAAAACGTGAAAGCCTCCAAGCGACTGAACGACAATCCGTGGATCGACTTCACCGCTAATCCGCCGCGACTTCTCGATCGATCGAAGGACACCGGCCGCTGATCACGGCTGCATGCAGTCCCGCCGCGGGCCTGCGACGCCGGCTCGTCTCGCGAACGCCTGAGACCAGCGGACTGTCCTTCTGCCACGAGCGAAGTTCATCAGCCCGATCCGCTACCCGCGCGCAGGTCGCCGAAGCTGTACGACCAGGTTTTGAGATCGTCGGTGATCTCGATGAACGCCCTGAGCTTGGGAGAAACGTGATGACGCGAGGGGTAGACGGCGTAGACAGTGGCCGTCGGCAGCTTCATTGGCAAGGACGCCACCAGCTGGGGTGCCAAGAGCAGGCAGCGACGCAAGGGGGTACTTCCATTTCGAATCGAATTGATCGCTGGCGCGGCGCCCTTGCGGGAAAGACTGGACTGCTAACGTCGCCAAAACCGCGATTCTCGGCTTAGTTGAAGCGGCAGCGCCGCCCGGTGGGGCCAGGCGGCGCTCATCAGATTGCGGAACTTTTCCTACAATCGCGGCAACACTATGCCTCGCTCTTCACTTTGGTCAGCACACTCGTAGCGTCTGCTTCTGGGCAATGCGCCAATGTCCGCAACTGGCGCTGGGCGCGTTCCTCGCCGCGGTTTTGCCAGGAGGCGAGAGAGGGCAATCCGTCTTTGATAGAATTTTCGTGGATGCGGCATCCCAAGAAGGGGATCTGCCATGGATATCCAGGCGCAGAACCAACTACCCCATCAGGCGTGGAACCTCGGGCGCATCATTGGACCGAAGCCGCCTCTAAAGCCAAAGCACATCTGGTCGTTGCGAACCCGGCTTCAGCATGAGGGGCGAACTCGCGATCTCGCCATGTTCAATCTTGCGATCGACAGCAAGCTGCGCGGATGCGATCTCGTTCGCCTTCGTGTCGGCGATGTCGTTCTCGGAGGCACCGTTCGCCTCCGAACTGCGATCGTTCAACAGAAGACCGGGCGGCCAGTACCATTCGAACTGACGGACTCAGCCCGCGAAGCGCTTACTGCCTGGCTTAGAAAGCGAGGTTCTCGTGAAAACGATTGGCTCTTCCCGAGCCGTAGCCGGCGTGGCGATCACATCACAACGCGCCAGTACGGTCGCCTTCTGGACAGTTGGGTAGCTCTGATCGGATTGGATCCAGCGCTCTACGGAACGCACAGTCTCCGGCGAACGAAGGTCGCGCTGATCTATCAGCGTACTGGCAATCTGCGTGCCTGCCAGCTTCTTCTAGGTCATACGAAGCTGGAAAGCACCGTGCGCTACCTCGGCATCGAGGTCGATGACGCGCTTCTTCTTTCGGAGCAAACGGACCTATGAGCTGTGGCACGGCGGACTCCCGCCGTGCCAGTTCCGCCATTCGGCCAACAGCGAACTTGGGTGGGTAGCTGACGTTCGTTGCGCCGTCTTGGATCGGCTGGATCGCGCCGATGTCGTTGAAAAAGTCGGCATTGCTGAGGTGGTGAAGTCCTGATTCAGTCGTCCTTGGGCGGAGGGCGGCGCGATGATGGGCGAGCGACAGGTGGCGCAGGAAGCGCTGTTCTACGAATTCA
>NZ_NBDP01000021.1 GCF_004123845.1 Allobosea sp. Tri-44
AGCATCGGCTGCTAAATCGGCCTCTTCAACTGCCAATCCTGGCACTAACGCCTGCGCCTTAGTGGCTGGCATGCCAACACGAAGCCCCGCGGCGAAGGCCGTGGCGCTCGCTGCCTGCACCAACCTCCTACTTCCGTCGCGGGCGATCAGGACGAGCGGGACCTCAGGCGAAGGTGCCGCGTCGCCAGCCGCCCGCCGAAACCGGTCGATCGACCAGCTCGGCAGGAAGACCGAGACGACCCGTGTCATCGCAAGCCTCCAATTCGAAATCTGCGCTTTCACCCGCCCGGACACGAATGAGTTCAACCAGCCACCTATGTCGGCCGACCCCGGCAACCGGAAGAGCCGTCGACGGAAGAACAGAAACCCTCCATCGCGTCATGGCTGCGGTGGGTTGTCCGAAATCCGATACGTCCGTTTCGCGGCGCCACCGACGTAGAGCAATCCCGATCGATCCTGTGCCCTCCGCGGCCAGTTGCAGCCGTCGAGATGCCGTCATCGAAAGGCGGGTGACCTCTCCGACGACAGAGCCGAGGCCGCCATGGCGGAGGCCTTCCTCCATGCACGCCAGCACCGTCTTGTCGTCAGTGGCTTCCACATAGATCACACGGTCGGGCAGCAGTCCTGCCTGGGCGACAGACGGCGCGAACAGATCGCACTGCGTCATACACCACAGAACTTTTCCTCGCGTCCGTGCGGCGACGCCGGCACTAAAAAGCGCTGCCGCGGCGCCATCCATTGCTCCTTGGCCGCCGCCCCCAACTTCGTGAAGCGCGCCCAGGGCTAATCCCCCACCGGGAAGCCGAGAATCCATGGCCGCGACACCAAATGGAAGCGCCGTTCGACCACGCGTGCTGCGTCCTTCGATCCGTTCGATCTGGTCTCGCAACGACTGAAGGGCGGGCTGAGACCGCAATTGAACATGACCCGTCGTGAATAAGTTCCCTCTTTGTTCTCATTCTGGCGGCGCGAGTCAAGCTTGCCCCCTCCTCCGTTGCCTGGACACGCCTCACCTTTCGAAGACCACTAAAATTTTGGCGCCGTTTCGGTATGCGGTGTCCCGGTCTCGGTGCGCCGATCGCGATCCTGAACCGGGTCTGGTTTCGGATCGATCGAGACTTTTTTCAGCGAGTCACTGCCTGGGGTGACCTCGATGGATTTAACCAGAGCTTCCTCTTCCGCAGTTAGCTTATTTCCCTTGCCGTCTCTCATAGCGATACTCCCTGTGTTCCCCATCGATTAAACCTCGATGGCAGAACTCAGTTCCCGCCCCACCGCGCTTCGACCCAGTTCCCCAGCAGCAGCCGGAACATCATCACGACTGGTACGAAAGGTTTGCGCTCATCGTCGCCTGCACGGGCGGAACGAGAGGCACGCTCGCGCATTCTCATTATCGGAGGAGCTGGTCATGGCCAAATTTCGTATCACCACCAAGGACTCAAAAGGTAGTTCGACCAGTAGAATCGATTTTTCCAGTGAGGAAGGCGCAGCGGCAGAAGCTAAGCGAGCACTGGCGGATATGGCGAAGGACGATCTGCCAAATGGCCAACGGCTCTCAATGAAGACTCATGTCCGAAACGAGGCCGGCGAAGAAGTCTATCGCGCCTCACTCGATTTCAAAGGACAGGCGCGAAAAAAATCATCGTAGAGCGCAATGCAGGCGCCGTTCCTAAACTGGTAAAGGACCAGGACATGTCAACGCGAGCAATTGCCTATGTCGAACAGTGGATCGCCGAGCGAGTCAAGCCTGATGTTTATCACGATGAAGAAGGACCAGACGAGCGGAACATGCACCTTGCGACGCAACTCCTGCTCGACGCCAACTCTGCCGGGATTCCCCAAGAGGAAATCGAGGCAGAGTATCCCGACCTGCCCGGCGAAATACCCCGCGCTATGGCAGTAGCCACCAATAACGAGATAACCCGTCGTGTAGACAACGACGATTTACAATATCTGCAGGCGCTCATGGGTAGAAATCAAATCCGCTGCCCGACGGATTTGAGGGGCAGGAGACAATTCGGCGCCTACAGCATCGTGGTGGTTGCGGAGCAGGAAAAATGTTCTGACCCGACGTGCCGACCAGCGACAATACTCTGAGTGATCGTGCCAGGGCAGAGCGATGCGCGCGTCGGTAAACGCATCGCGAGTCTGCACAATACTGGTTGTGGAGGAGCTTGAGGGTAGCTGTCGAGTGCTCGCTGCGCTAAGCCGGGACTCGCCCGTCCGGCGTGTACTTGTCCACCGCCTCTGGCAGCTGCTTCGACAGCCGTGCCAAGATTTCTTCTGTGCTGAGCCCGGTCTGCGTCGCAAGGCGATCCAAGACATCAGGGCCAATCGCCCGTTCGAGGTCGCGCTCCTCAATCTGCTGGTTCGGGCCCGTTCGAACCCAAGAGTCGGCAGCATCGCCGCGGCCGGCCTGCTTGAAGCGTTCAATGAGCTCTTGGAGGCCGTTGCCCAAGAACCCCCCGACGCCACCGGCCGAATTTGCTTGTGAGCCTTCCGTGATCCTGTCCAAGCCGGCCGGAGCATCCTGCGCAACCTTGCCCTGCTGCGAGCCTCCGAACCATTCAGCAAGCTTGTCGCGGTTCTGATACCCCGCGACGGCAAGCAGGCCGAGCAAGGCCGTCATGGATGGAAAGCCACTGTTCTCGTTGCTCATGTGATTGTCTCCCTCGGTTCGGGGTTCAAGCGTTGCGGCGGCTCATCATCGACCAGCCCATCAATACGATAACCGCGCCGATTACGGCGCCGATCAGCCCAGCGCCTTCACCTGGCAGGTACCAGCCCAGTGCCTGTCCCAGGAACGTAGCTACAAAGGCGCCGATGATGCCGAGAACGGTCGTGAGGATGAAACCTGAGGGCTCATTCGACCCCGGCGACAAGAACTTCGCGATGACGCCGGCAGCGAACCCGATAACGATCGTCCAAATGATGCCCATGGATAGCCTCCGCACCTGATGTTCGCTTGGGCGCGACACGCGCCTGGCCAAGCTCAACCCAGGCTGTGCCCCGAAAGTTCCGTGCTCGGGCAAACCGGCCTGCTTGCTGCACGGAGACGGGCCGCCGGCAGCAAGTTCGATCGATGACAATGGTGCGTGGATCCAGGACGGCTCCGTCGGCGTTCAGGGTGTGTCGTGACACCCGAAATTCGAGAATCGCAATGGAAAAAGAGCATCGCAAATGATCAGAGCAACTCTCGCCAGTTTGGCCGGCGCCTGGATCGCACGTGACGCGGAGCGGGGAGATATTGCAGAGGGGTTATCTGTGCCGCTCACGCTCTTGGCCACTCGGCTTCCGACGCCTGTGCTCATCGCCGGGGCGATAGGTTACGGCCTCTATCGCTTGAGCATCGAAGGCCGAGCCAAGCGCGCGAAGGACGTGACGCCGAAATCCCGCGCCAGGTCTCCGGTTCGAACAGGAACTCCGAAATCCCGATCAGGCGCCAGGGTCCGTCGAAGCTAGTTTGAGCGATCCGAAATCTAGCCAGAACCGCGTGTCCTTCAACTTCGGATATCGATCATGACTTCTCCCGAAGACCGGATTCTGCAAGCCGTCGAGGGTCTGTTCGAAGAGCAGGTGGAGTTCCTCGCCAAACTCGTGGGCTACCGCACGCTTCGCGAAAATGAAGCTGAAGCGCAGGGCTTTCTGGAAGCGACCTTGGTGAAGCGCGGCTACAAGGTCAGGCGGCTTCAGACAGACGCTACCCAGATTGGCAAGCATCCGGCCTTTTCGCCGTCGACCATCGACTATCAGTCGAGCTGGAACGTTGTCGGTCTCAGGCCCGCCAAGCAGCGCGGCGGGCGCTCCTTGGCTTTCAACTCCCACATGGACGTCGTGCCCGCGGCCAACGAGGCGCGCTGGTCATCACCACCCTTCAAAGCGCGCAAGAATGGCGACTGGCTCTATGGACGCGGCGCCGGCGACATGAAGGCTGGACTATCGGCATCGCTTTACGCTCTTGAGGCGATCGCGCACGCTGGACTGACCCTACGCGGAGACGTCCAGATCCAGTCGGTGGTCGAAGAGGAGATCACGGGAAACGGCGCTGCGACTGCCTTCGTCAACGGTTTCATTGCCGATGCGATCATCAGTGCCGAGCCGACTGACGAGCAAATTGTTCGCGCCAACTCCGGTGTCCTCAAGTTCCGCCTGACGACGCGAGGACGGCCCGCTCACCCACGAGAACCCGAGGCGGGTCAGAGCGCGATCGATCTGATGATCAAGCTGATCAGCCACTTGCGAGCTCTGGAGCGCAGGTGGATTGGCGAGGCGAAGGGCAAGCGCGGTTTCGACGACATTGCTAATCCCGTTGCGCTGACATTCGGGACGATCGCCGGCGGCGACTGGATCGCTTCGATCCCAAGCGATTGCGTGGTCGAGGGCCGCATCGGATTTTACCCTGGCGAGGACCCGCAAGCGCGGGCTGCCGAGGTCGAAGCCTGCATGGCGAAGGTTCAGGAAGACGACTCGACCTTTGCCAGCGGCGATCTCGTCGACGTCGATTGGGTTGGCGTAATGCATGCCGGCTACGAGCTCGCGGAAGGCTCGACAGCCGAAGCGTGCTTACGGTCCGCTCACCGACGCGCCCAGGGCGGCAACGAGCTCAATTCCTATGTCATGACCGCCTACCTCGACGCAGCGATCTTCGCAGTCCACGGCAATATCCCTTCGCTCGTCTATGGACCGATAGCGGAGAACATTCACGGCATCGACGAACGCGTCAGTTTGCCATCGCTGCGCCGGGTCACCAAGGCTCTCGCGTTATTCGCCGCCGACTGGTGCGGTATCGAAGACTGACGATCCGCTCGCGCCAATCGGAATACTGCCGGCAAAGGCAGGTCAACCGAGCAAGGAATTCTCAATCCAGAGATGCCGCTAAAGGCCCGTCTGGAACCAACGGCCGAGCTGGCGAATTTCCCAGCAAAGGAGAGATGTCACGCCGGACGACAAGACAGAGCGTGGCCCGCAGGACCGCAGCCGCATCAACCTCAGCGAAAAGTATGAAGTGCGCTACTGGACGCAGAAGTTGGGCGTCTCAAAAGCTGAGCTCGAAAAGGCCGTTGCCAAGGCTGGCGTGAGCGCTACCGCCGTTGCGCGCCAACTCGGCAAGACACTCTAGCTCAGCTCGATATGCGGTGCTCACGGAGCAATTGTAGCGTCTGACGAGCTCACGGCGCCTCTTGGAAGAATCACCCACACGAGGACCCAGTGTCGTATCGGCCAAGCCTCGACTGGTTGAACTTCTTGCTGGCTGACCTGCGGGGCGGCCTGGGGCCTTATGTCAATGTGTTTCTACTGACAGAGGCGGGTTGGAATCAGGCGTCAATCGGGGGTGTCCTGACCGCAAGCGGGCTGATCGGAATCGCGTTTCATACACCGATCGGCGCCTTGATCGATGGTACGCGTTCCAAGCGGGCTCTCATTGTTAGCGGTTCCTGGGCGCTGGCGCTGTTGGGGGTCGCAATTGTGACGTTCCCGACGCTTGCCGTGGTCTTTGCAGCGGACGTCACTATGGCTGTATTGGGTGGGGTGTTCGCGCCGACAGTCGCCGCGATCACACTTGGACTGTTCGGGCCGAGCGGCGTCGCCGATCAGCTCGGCCGTAATGCAGTATTCGACCGATTCGGGAATTTGTTCATTGCTGCGCTGGCGGCGCTGGTAGGCACCTACTTTGGGCAGCGCAGCGTCTTCTATATGCTGCCGTTATTCGCGGCACTGACGACCATCGCGGTCCTCTCGATCCCGCAAAACGCCATTAATCATCAACTGGCTCGCGGTCTTGATCAGGCCAATCTCGGTCGGAGCCGTCCGTTCAGGTGGCGGCACTTATTTGCCGAACGACCTTTCGTGGTCTTGGCGCTCGGCACTGCGTTGTTTCATTTTGCAAATGCTCCGATGCTGGCCTTAGCGAGCCAGAAGCTCGCCCTCGAGGCCAAGGGCTTTGAGTCAGCAGTGACCTCCGCAGCGATCATCGTCGCCCAACTGGCGACGATCCCGATGGCTTTTCTCGTCATGCGGGCCAATCTGATCGGCGGAAAGCTTCTGCTCATTCTGGCTTTCGCCGCCGTGCCGCTGCGCGGCATATTGTTTTCCCTTGTCGACGATCCTTATTGGATGATCGGCTTCCAGCTGCTGGACGGGGTGGGAGCTGGGTTGTTTGACGTCTTGCTACCGCTGGTCCTCCTCGGCGCGGTCAAAGGTAGCGGCCGGTATAACCTGGCGCGCGGCATCATCGGCACGATTCAAGGCATTGGCGGCGCGTCGAGTTACGTGTTTGCCGGCCGTGTCGTCGTCTGGGCGGGATACAGCGTCGCTTTTGCCGTCCTATCCGGCGTTGCGCGGATAGCTCTTCTTCTGATGGTTGTGGCCATGCCCGAAACGGTCCCCCGAGTCCAAACGGGGAAAAGCACTGACGGCGCCTGATTTCGAACTTTTGGGCCGAAGCGGCGTTGCTTGCTCGCCCGAGTTTAGTGGCGTTGGGATCCGGAGAAATGGGATGCGGATTGCGCAGATTGCACCGCTGGCTGAGTCGGTTCCACCCAAGATGTACGGGGGCACGGAGCGGGTTGCGTCCTGGCTGACTGAAGAACTCGTTCGGCAAGGACATCAGGTCACACTCTTCGCCTCGGGCGACTCAAAAACCTCTGCCGAACTTGTCGCCTGCGCGCCGCAAGGTTTGCGGCTTTCGGGTATTCGCGATCACACAGCGAGCCACCTTGCGATGCTTGCCAAGGTCCGGGAGCGGGCGGCGGAATTCGACATTATCCATTTCCATCTCGACTTGCTGCAGCACGCGTTGTTCACCGATCTCGCCCACAAATGCGTGACGACGCTGCATGGCCGCCTGGATCTGCCGGATTTTCTCCCTGCCTATCGGGCGTTCCCGCAAATGCCACTGATCTCGATTTCCGACTGCCAACGGCAACCTATGCCCGACACGGCGAATTGGCTGGCGACGGTCCATCATGGGCTTGGGCCTGGCTTATGTCCGTTCGACAAGCGAGGCGGCGACTATCTCGCATTCCTCGGACGCATCACGCCCGAAAAGCGACCAGACCGCGC
>NZ_NBDP01000022.1 GCF_004123845.1 Allobosea sp. Tri-44
GCGAACCGAGCCGTGATGTAGCTGTGCACCATACTGCGTGGCCTGCGTCCGCATGAGTGCAATCAGATCCTGTCCTGCCACGCCATTCGGGAAGCCCGGAACATTACGAGAGATCGGTATGAGGCGGGCGCGACTCTCGAAAGCATCGACGACAATGACCCGCAGATGGAACCGAGCAAGGTAAGTTGCCGCTGTGAGGCCAGCAGGCCCGCCGCCTACGACCAAACAGTCAACATGCTCCAGCCCTCCGCTTACCACTAGCGCTTAGCCTCGACGCCACCCGTCGCCTCGCGCGACAGGTATTTTGCGGTGACGACGGGAATGTTCTCGGCGAGCCAACCCGCCATCGCTTCCTCCTCAGCCAGGATTCGAGCGCAGACAGTGCTGGTCTCAAGGTCGCCCACGGCGTCCGCTGCGGCGATCAAGACGCGGTAGGCTGCGATTTCCATATGCTCAAACGTGTAGCTGGCCATCGTTCCTTTGATGATCTCGTCTTCAACAAACAAGCCGCTCAAGCCTTGGCCCATTGCAATGAACGTGGCTGCGAGGTCTTTGATTACCGAAGTGTTCCCGCCGAGACGCTCGATGCAGCTCTCAATCTGCGAAGCTTGCCGTTTCGTCTCGGCCAGGTGGTCCTCGATCTTGGCCCTGAGCTCGGGATAGTTCTCGATGCGACGCGCCAACGCGGACAGCATCGTAATCGCCTGTTGCTCCATGGCGTGGGCGTCGCGGAGCCAGTCGAGCAGATGATCCTGAGGATTCGTCATCTCTAGCCTCCTTGAGGGAAGTGTCCAAGCACGCCGCCGTCGTTGTGGGACGCATCCAGATCTTGTTCTTGTTCCCATTTAATGATCACGGGGATTACCTGAGCCTCATACAAGCCCCGCTGTTGAGCCGTAAGGCTATTGTAGCCATCTTGCGCGACCTGGAGCGCGACAGCGTGTGCCGCGCCGCCTTTTTTCAGCCGACCATCGTCAACTAGGCGCTGAATCAGACCCTGCAGGTAGCTGGATCGTTTGGTGACCTTCATCGCCGGATCTCATGGCCGTCGACGGCATTTGCCGCAGCGACCCGGCGATCAACGCATTTCGCGGAGGCCAGGTTCCTGAGATTGGCCCGCTTCTCTTTCGCAGCCCGCGCTTGAAGCAGAACGAGTCGATGCGCGCGTGCCCTACATTAGCGAAGTGGCCTGCTAACAACGATCTGGTCGGCGTTGCCGTGACGCCGATCGCGGTGCCGACTGGCGCTTCGGCAGATCAAACACATCGCTCGAATGTCGGCTTTCCGGCACTCAGGCGGCCTCAGCGGGGAGCGTCAGCACGCGGCCATGGACGACCAGATGCTTGTCGCTGCGGTTCACGACCACGAGCACCACGGATGTGCCGTCATCACAGTCGAGGATCTGTCGAGTGCAAAACAGGCCGTCGTCGAATTGGACCGTGTCGAAGAGCAGGTAACCAGCTCGGCGGTCGTCGTATTCGCCCGCGAATTGATACAGGACGTCGATCCCACGCCCGTCGCGCAGGTTCAGCCGGCCTTTTCCGGTGATCATGGCGTGTCTCCGCTTGGCGGTGTCGGAATGCGCCGTACGCGGTGATGTCCATAAGCAAGGAACAACTGCCGACCCACGGGGCGTCTTTCCCCGGTCCCCGTCAATGTCAAAAGTTAAAGGACTGCGGGGGCCGCAGCATTTTGGGTGTCCCCAGCAATAAGGCGTCGGCGTCCAGCGTCCGGGAAGCCAGCGTCCGCTTCAGAAAGTCAATGTCAGCTAATGGCGCGCTCCACCCATCTAGTTTCTGACAAACGCTCTGCATCCTCGCTTCAGCGCTGCTTTGATAAGCCCAAGCAAGATCGAAACTTCGCGACCATTCCAAGATCACTTTTGTGAATCTCGGCGGGAGAGCCAGCTCTTTTGCCAAGATAGTGATGCCCCGGTGCCATTATGTGGCTGCCATATATACTCCGGGGTAACGCTGATTGAATTTTGGAGCGGTTCAGGCCTCTCCCGCGTCAACGAATTAGCGACGATTGCATTGCTAGAAGTGTCAGGCCGCTAAAGGAGCTGGGGCTCAGATTCGGACACTGATGAAGGCGCGTGCTTCCAAGACTGTCCTTTATGATCCTGAGCTTCGCAGCGTCATGGTGCGTGCGCTCTATGGCACGCCGTTGGCAATCCCGCTCGGGATGACGATCGCAACGATCGTGATTGCAGCTTGCGCTGGCATCACCGGTGACGCCGTCTTCGCTCTGCTGAGCGCCGTTATGGCTTGCGTCGGCGCATTCCGGTTCGGGACCCAGGTTTTCTATCGACGGACACAATTCTCGTTCTCGACAGCGGTGTTCGAGCGGCTGGCCTATGCCGGTGCTTGGGCGACCGCCCTCACGATGAGCTGCTTCGGCGCCTATGCCGTGACGGCTCACTCTGACGACCGGATCGTGACATTGGCGGTTGCGCAGACGATCGGCTACATCGCCG
This sequence comes from Allobosea sp. Tri-44, assembly GCF_004123845.1. GTDB lineage: Bacteria > Pseudomonadota > Alphaproteobacteria > Rhizobiales > Beijerinckiaceae > Allobosea. Next base: position 2,477 of record NZ_NBDP01000022.1, read on the forward strand.
GAATCGGGGGCCGCAATAGCTCCCGCCCGTTTATCACGAATATCCAGGTCACCTGCGCGGCGCTGCCTTTCGCCGGCGCGCTGATCGCATCGCAGATTACGGCCTTCGTCGTCATCGCCGCGGCGCTGTTGATGACCGTCGTCCTGACGGTCTCGTCCTCGGACGTCATCCACCGCGTGTTCGTATCGAACTTCCGCACGACTCGCGATCTCCGGAACATCGCGAAGACCGACAGCATCACCTCGCTGCTCAACCGGCGAGGGTTCATTGAGGAGGTTGAGGAGCGGCTATCGTCGGGAAGGCGAACCTATCTTCTCTCCGTCGACGTCGATGACTTCAAGACAGTCAACGACACGCTGGGTCACGATGTCGGCGATGCCCTGCTGTCGCTGGTCGCCGATCGCATCTCCTCGGTTCTCGGACGGGGCGATAAAGCCGCGCGCATCGGCGGTGACGAGTTCATGATCGTGTCCGCTCGCGCCAGCGAGGATGTCGCCGAGTTGGCCGCGCTGGTGGTCAGCTTGTTTGCCGAATCGATCAGTGTCGGCAAAGCTACGCTCTCGATCTCGGTCAGTATCGGGGTCGCCAACGCGACTGACGAGACGCTCGAGCGCTCCCTCAAGCACTGCGATCTGGCTCTCTACAAGGCGAAGGCAGACGGCAAGAACCGCTGGCAATCCTATGTGCCTGAGCTGAGCGAAGCCTATGACCGGCGGATTGAGCTGGAGCAAGACCTGGCCAGAGCCATAGTCGAAGGTCAGTTCGAACTGCATTTCCAGCCGATCTACAGTCCGCGCGGTCGCACGATCCTGTTGTGCGAGGCGCTGATGCGCTGGAAGCATCCAACGCGGGGCTCCTTGAGCCCCGCTGAATTCATCCCCCTCGCCGAGCAGAACGGGCTGATCAAGAGCCTCGGTTCTTTTGCGATCGAGCAAGCGCTGAAGGCTGCGATCAGCTGGCCGGAGCCGGTCGGCGTCAGCGTCAACGTATCCGGCAAGCAGTTCCACCGCGACCATGATCTCGTGGGCGTCATCGAGGACGCTCTGAGGTGGACCGGTGTCGCACCGCACCGCGTGACCATCGAGGTCACCGAGACGACGCTGGCGGAAGACAAGGACTTCGTGATCGCGACGCTGCACAGGATACGCGCGCTCGGCGTGAAGGTGGCCCTGGACGATTTCGGGACGGGTTATTCGTCCTTGAGCTATTTTGCCGAGCTCCCGATCGACCTGTTGAAGATCGATCGCGCCTTTGTCGGAAGCATCGCCACGAGCAGCAAGGCGCGCGCGCTGATGCGGGCGATCACTGGTCTGGCGAGCGATCTGAAAGTGCCGATGATCGTCGAGGGCGTCGAGACGCCGGAACAGTTCGAGGCAGTGACGCACTTTGCCCCTTACGGCGTCCAGGGCTTCCTGTTCGCGCGGCCCATGCCGAAGAAGGATATCGACCCGATCATCGACCGGCGCGTTGCGGTTCCCGCGATCGACCGGCCTTCCACAACCGGAACGAAAAAGAGCCGTTCCTCCGCAGCCTAAACAGGATATGTTCTGTTTCCTGATAACGGGAGCCAGGGCACTATGGCCGGCGTAGGTGTCAAAGACCTCCTATCCGCCGATGATATCGACGAGCGGGACCTGCTCGACGTCCTGAACAAGGCGGAGGCGATCGCCGACGGAAAGTTGCCCGCCCGGACGAGTGCCAGGATGATTGGCCTGTTCTTCGAGCAGGAAAGCACGCGGACCAGGATCGGCTTCGACGTCGCGGCCTCTCGGCTACGCCATCACATCGTCGATATCTCCGCTTCCCCGGGCAGCCGGCTCGGCAAGGCTCAAGGGGAGGATCTGGAGGATCATATCCGCACGATCTCGGAATATTGCGATCTCATCGTCGCCAGAACCGAGCATGTCGCCACTGTCGAAGAGATCGCGCGTCTGACACACCTGCCTGTGATCAACGGTGGAAACGGGATCGGTGAGCATCCGACCCAAGCCCTTGTCGATCTCTTCACGATAGAGCGGCGCCTCGGCGATGTCAGGCGCCTGTCCGTGGCACTGTCGTGCGATCCGACCGCCCGTCACGCTCTCTCCTTCATGAAGCTGCTGGCGCTGCGCCCGCCGCAGCGCTTCACCCTCTGCCTTGCACCCGAGACCAAGCTGTCAAACGTCGCCGCGGCCGCCATAGATGACCTGAGGCATTGCGGAACGACGATCGATAGGGTGGATAACGTCGAAGCCACGTTGGATCATGACGTGCTCTCGATCCAGACTCAAAGAGCGTCCAGCATCATCAGCGGGCGTATTGGCGAGATGGATGCGGTTCAAAAGGCAGAAGACGAGAAATTCACGTTGACGGCCGAAAAGATCCTCAGAAATCGCTCGAAAACGATGATCATGAATCCGCTGCCGCGGCATTCCGAGACGGACAAGTCATGCGACAGCCTCCCGAACGCCGCCTATTTCGAGCAGGTCAGGCTTTCGATCCCCATCCGGATGGCGGTTCTCAGCCGGATGCTCGCGGGCCGGCGCTGGACGGGGCGGTCTCGCTCGCGTTTGCAGGCTGGATGGCCGGAAACGTCTTCGCCTATTTCCTCCTCGCTGTCGCAATCCGTCAACTGAAGCTTGACCTCTCCTATCCGGAAATTCTTGCCATACGCTCGGCCGGTGGTTTGGCGATCGGGCTCGTCCTGGGTTGGCACGACCGCCGGTTGTTCCGCGAGGTCTGGCGCTCACCCCTGCAACTGCATCTGGCCCGGAGCGCGCTCCATGCCATGGGCGCGATCACGGTGGTCTGGAGCGTCGCCAATCTGCCCTTGGGCCTCGTCGCGAGCATCGAGTTCAGCGGACCCTTGTTCGCGGCCGCCCTCGGCGCCATCGCTTTCGGGACGCGACCGGCCAGATTCGCCTGGGTCGGACTCGGCCTGATTTTCGCCGGGGCTGCAGCGATCGTGAATCAATATATGGATGTGGTCGGCCTTGCGATCATCATTCCGTTTTCCGGAGTCGCCATTCTAACCTGCACGAATATCATGCTGGGATTGCTCAGCGAGAGGCAATCGACACATTCGATATTACTCCTCATGAACATGATCCAGTTGGTTATATTCATGACATTGAGCCTGTTGGGAGCGGATACGCTCAGGCTGCCACCGTCTTCGTTGACGACGACAGCACTCTTCACGGATGGAACTGCGACATTGCTGCTAGCGGTCGTCCTGATGGCTGTTTCCGGCTACATGACGCAGGCGTCACTCAGCCAGGCAACGCGCCATGGCACCGCCGTTCAAGTTGCCGCCCTCGACACGCTGCGAATTCCAGCGCTTGCCGTTGCCGGCGCGCTACTCTTTGGCGAGCCACTCAATCAGAGTCTATTAATTCCTAGCGCGATCATCATGTGCGGAGCCATCTTGACGACATATCTTGATCGATCAAAGCGAGGATCGACCAGGACTACCCGCTGACGCTCTCGGTGGTGATGACGCCGGCCGTGATCCGCAAGATCATCCAGGACAACCCGTCCTGCGTGATGCTGAAGCATGAGGACTGGCCGGGGCTGGAGAAGATCTCGACCCTGCGCAAGTTCGAGGCCGAGGGCTCGCTGCGGCGCGTCGCGATCCTGACCGGCAATGGCGGGCTCTTCCTCGATTTCGAGATGGAGCGCGGCGCCGATGGCGCCAACACCGGCTATGCCTTCCCGGAGCTGCTGATCGACGTGGTCAAGGCCAGCAAGGCCGGCCGTCGCGACGCCGCGAACGACATCTTCGCCGCGCATCTGCCGCTGCTGCGCTCTGAGCCGCAACAGGGCGTCGGTCTCGCCGTGCGCACATATGTGTGGATGAACGCCGGATCGGCAGAGGGGCGGGGAGGGGAGGGGGTGGCAGT
>NZ_NBDP01000011.1 GCF_004123845.1 Allobosea sp. Tri-44
CCGGGGTGACTGGGGTTCAGCCGGGTGCTCTTCCGACCCCGAGGCCGAGGGCGCGCTGGGGCGCGTCGCGATCCTGACCGGCAATGGCGGGCTCTTCCTCGATTTCGAGATGGAGCGCGGCGCCGACGGCGCCAACACCGGCTACGCCTTCCCGGAACTGCTGATCGACGTGGTCAAGGCCAGCAAGGCCGGCCGTCGCGACGACGCGAACGACATCTTCGACGCGCATCTGCCGCTGCTGCGCTATGAGCAGCAGCAGGGCGTCGGCCTCGCCGTGCGCAAATATGTGATGATGAAGCGCGGCATCCTCGCCAGCGACGCGCAGCGCAAGCCGGGTCCCGGCCTGACCGCCGCCGCCAAGGCCGAGGTCGACTACCTGCTCGGTCGCCTGGCGAAGCACGATGCGCGCGCGAGAATTTGAAGGACTTACAGCGCTCCACAAGCCGACATGGGAGGGGGCCGGCAAGCGCACATTGCCAAGTCGGTGTACCAGTGCCTGCAAGCGTCGCCAGAAATCTCCCGGGCCATGAAAATCCGGCTCGGCCGAAGCGAGCATGGGCTCCCGCTGCCTGAGCTCTAGCAGGCGCTTTGACTGTCGTCTCGTCACGCTAGCCCTCTTGCCGGTCGAGGAGAGAATTCGAAGTTCCAGTTCGAAACGGCGACCAGAACTTGGCGGGTGACCTGAGGTCGGACTGCATAGCAACAGAGCCGGAGATTCTTTGGACAGTATCGCCTTCATCGGAGCAACAGGGCGAATCGAAACCGGCACCGGCGGCGCATTGGCAACCCGCGGCAGAGGCTCGCTGGCCTGGGGCGTCATGTGGAGGTCGCCGCCCGGCGTCAGCCGGCGAGCCCCAGAGCCTGTAGTGCAGCAAACGGCCTGCGAGATGCACTTCGGCATCAGACGGCCAGGGCGGTCAGCAATCTCGCGCGGTCCTGCGGGTCTTCGGCCTCCCCGCTGAGCACGATCCGTCCACGTTCGATGACGACGAAGCGGTCGGTCACCGACAGCGCCTCATGCACGTTCTGCTCGACGAGGAGCACGATGCAGCCGCGCTCGCGCAATTCGCGCACGATGGCGAAGACCTCGGCGACGATCATCGGCGCCAGCCCCTCGCTGGGCACGTCGACCAGCACGAGCCTGGGCTCGCCGACCAGGACGCGCGCCATGGCGAGCATATGCTGCTCGCCGCCCGACAATGTCGTCCCGAGCTGGCGACGCCGCTCGCCAAGCCGAGGAAAGCGGTCATAGATCTGGTCGATGGCGGCGCGCTCCGCCTTGGCTGCGCGGCCCCGCACCTGCAACAGGCCGAGCTGCAGGTTCTCCTCGACGGTGAGGCCGGGGAAGATGCGCCTGTCTTCCGGCACCAGGCCGACGCCGGAGAGGCAGATCCGATCGGTCGCGAGCCCGTTCAGGGATTGCCCGCCAAGCGTGATCGCGCCCTCACTCGGCCTGACCCAGGCGGCGATCGTCTTGAGCAGCGTCGTCTTGCCGACGCCGTTGCGGCCGAAGATGCCAATCACCTCGCCGGGCGCCGCCGAAAAGTCGATGCCCTGGATGACATGGCTCAGGCCGTAATGGCTGTGCAGTCCGTTGATCGCGAGCATGTCAGTGATGTCCGAAATAGGCGGCCTGCACGGCCGGATCGGCCCGCACCACGGCGGGCGGCCCCTCGGCAAGCTTGCGGCCCTGATGCATGACGACGACATGGTCCGAGAGGTTCATGACGAGCCCGATATCATGCTCGATCAGGAGCACGCTGACATCGCGGCTGAGCTCGGCACGAGCTTGGCGGTATCAGCCGTGTCGGCATGGCTCATGCCCTGCGTCGGTTCGTGAGCAGCAGGATCTTGGGCTCGGACGCCAGGCAGACCGCGATCTCGAGCCGACGCTGGTCGCCATGTGAGAGATGGCCGGCGAGCTCGTCGCGCTTGTGGCCGAGCTGGAAGCGCTCGAGCATCTCGGCGGTCTTGGCGAGCGCCCGGGTCGAGCGGCCAAGCGGCAGGAAGGCGCGGGCCTTCGGCTCCAGCACCTGCGCTGCCATGCGCAGGTTCTCCGCCACCGTCAGCTCGAAGAACAGGTTGGTGATCTGGAACGAGCGCGACAGCCCGGCCGCCTTGGTGCGCGCCGGCGAGGCGCCGGTCATTCGATGCCGTCGATCAGGAGCTGGCCGGATTTCGGCTTGAGCGCGCCGCTGATCAGGTTGAACAGCGTCGACTTGCCGGCGCCGTTCGGCCCGATCACGGTGGTGATCCGGTTGCGCTGCGCACTGAAGCTGACCTTGTCTACCGCCTTCAGGCCGCCGAAGACGATGCCGAGATCGCGGGTTTCGAGGACAGGACCGGTCATGGCTTGGCACTCCCCGCTTCGAGCCGTGCCGGGGCGAAGGGCGGCGCGGTCGGCTTTTGCGCACCGGCGAGCAAGCGCTCCGCGATGCGCGGCCGGATGAAGCCGACGAGCCCCTTGGGCAGGAACATTACGCAGACCATGAAGATCAGGCCGATCACGATGAGATGGTGCTCGGTCCAGCTGCCGATGATCGACTTCAGCACGACGAGCAGCACCGAGCCGTAGATCGCGCCGATCAGCGTGCCGACGCCGCCGATGATGACCGAGATCACCGCATTGCCGGAGGTGGCGAAGAACATCAGTTCCGGCGAGACGAAGCCGCGCAGCATCGGGTAGAGCGCGCCCGAGAGCCCGGCGATCAACCCGGCCAGCACATAGGAGAACATCCGCGCCCGCCAGACCGAATAGCCGAGGAAGGGCACCCGCTTCTCATTGGCCTTGAGCGGTCAGCACCCGCCCGAATGGCGAATCGAGCAGATAGGCGGTGAGCCCGTACAGCCCCATGATGATTGCGAGCACGATCAGGAAGAAGCCGACCGGATTGCCGGCCGAGACCGAGACCGAGACCGGGCCGAAGCCGATCTCGATGACGGGAATGCCGATCATGCCGTCGGAGGCGCCGAGCTCGCGGGTGTTGTAGACGACCTTGGTGACGACCTGCGCCAGGCCGAAGGTGATCAGCGCGAAATAGACGCCGCGCACCCGGTTGGCGATCAGCCCGCCGACGATCGAGGCGACGAGAGTCGCCCCGCCCGCCGCCGCCATGGCGAGCCAGACCGAAGGCACCTTCAGCAGGGTCAGCGCCGAGACATAGGCGCCGATGCCGAAATAGAGCGCCTGACCGAGCGAGAGCGCACCGGAATAGCCGAGCAGCAGGTCGACCGCGAGCGCCAGGCCGGCGAAGATCAGCGCCTCCGTGCCGAGGCGAAGATAGAAGGTGTCGCCGCTGGCGGCGCCGATCGCGGCGAGCGCGAGCGCGGCCGCGACGAAGACCAGAGCGCGCAGATGGCTCGCGCGCATCGACAATGTCAGCCGGTCACGCATGGCCGAGCCTCCCGAACAGGCCCTGCGGGCGGAAAACGAGGAAGGCGACCATGGTCCCGAACACGATCGGATCGGTCCAGACCGGCGAGATCACCAGGCTGGCGAGCGCCTGCACCTGCGTCAGCAGCAGACCGGCGACGACCGCACCCCACATCGAGCCCATGCCGCCGACGATCACGACGGTGAAGGCGAGCTGGTGAAGTCGCGCCCCATGGTCGGGAAGACCGAATAGATCGGCGCGAGCAGGACGCCGGCCAGGCCTTCTTGGCGCGCGAGCGGCGCCGCCAGAAGGCTGCGGAGGCCGAGAAACTCCGTCTGGATGCGTTGCACGTGCGCCGCATCCAGAAGCTGTCCGCGGCCATGGGACAGCCCGTGGCGCCCGACATCAGGGAAGACGCGGCTGGCGCACCAGCGAGCGGCCTGGGTGCTGGGAGTGCCGTTGTCTGAATCTGCCAAAATCGCGGTTGAGCAAAGGGCGAGGCAAGAGGCAGAATCGGATAGATAATCTGTCCAACCCGAATGTAGTCATCTCATCTGATCAAGCACATTGAGGTGATGCGGTGGGAAGATTGGCGCCCTCGAAAACACCCTCTGGGCAATAATCAGTTTTTTGACGAGCGGCGTCACTCTGACGCTAGCAATTGTAGTTTTAAGTGTATTTGGATTGTGGGATTTTTGCTTCCATTCAGCTTTAGGGCGAATGCCTATTTCTGAAGTTTTGACGGCGATAGGCAGAGTTGAAATTGGGCATTTTGTTGCGCTTGTCATAGGAGTAGGGGTTGTTTTGTTTTTTGTCGGGGTTGGAGTATTTTCTGTATTGCTTCTCAGATTAGATCGCGTTGAGCCGCAATACGGCAGGATCTGACTGCGAGGGGCTTACCTTGGCCGACCCATTCGACCTCGAACGCTTCATCGCAGCGCAGGACGACGTCATCGCCGACGCCCTGGCGGAGTTGCACGCCGGCCAGAAACGAAGCCACTGGATGTGGTTCGTGTTCCCGCAGCTTCGCGGGCTTGGCAGCTCGCCGACCTCACATCGCTTTGGTATCGCCGATATGGCGGAAGCTCAGGCCTATAACGCGCACCCGCTGCTCTGCCGCCGGCTTTTCTCATGCACCAGCTTTGTGCTTTCGCTTGAGCGGCGGACGCTGCACTAGATTTTCGGCTCGCCCGACGACATGAAATTCGTTTCGAGCATGACACTGTTTGCGCTGGCATCCGATAATAATCAAAGCGCCTTTCAAGCCGCTTTAGCCTGCTACAATGGCGGGCAAATGGATCCGCGCACGGTCGATCTATTGTCCACCTGAACCACGCACTTGATATCGCGTTGCTTATCAACGTGGGCCCCCGCGGGCGACGAGAAACTATGGCGACGACTCCTGAAATCAGCGTCAGTGTCGAGTCTGCGGCCGAAGACGCCCCTGGCGCGAGCTCTCTGGGGTCCTAGCGTACGCCGACGAGCGTGGCCGCGATGCCTTCCACTGCGCCCCCATCGATAGCCGATACCTTGTGCCCGAGCAGGAGCTCTTGGTCCGCACGCCATACTAGAAGACGGAGGTGGAAGAGCTCCGAGCCTTGCCCTGGGCTTGGTGGGACGGTGACGAGCGTGTTTGGCGAGTGCCCTACAGATCGTTCGACGAGATGCGAAGGCGGTGGCCAACCATCGAAGCGGCTGCCTTACGCAACGAGCCCGAGGAACGACGCCGGCGCCGCGACGAGCTCAAGGCTACGCCTGGGTACGGAAAGGTGAAGGCGGTGTCCGGAGAGAAGCGTCGGCGGCGCTATCCCGCGCTAGCCGACAGGCTGCCGCCGCTCGATCGACCACTCCTGTCGCACGAAGGCGCCGTTGCCTTCACAGAGGTCACCGGCGAGCTTGTCGACCCCGATATCGCACGACACCATTACCCTTGGAGCTCAGACGCCGCTGGAGATCTCAAATGGGCCCTGTGGCGGCGACCCCTCGCACGACGAATTGGTGCGTACCTGGCCCGCCCGCCAGGCCGCAGAGGCATCTGACAAGGCGCGAGGCTGGTGGCAGGCGACGATCGAAGAGCTACGCGACGCGCGTCGGAAGGCAAAATCGTTGGAGCGAGCGCAGGCCGCGCGCCGAAAACACCCTATTCGACCCCTGAGGACGATCCGGCGCCAGGGTAGTTCTGGCAAAATCGTTTCGGATCCGTTATGATTTAGCCCTGTGGTTAGATTGCGAAATTTGAGATCCGAAATATGCCACGCCCCCCGAGCCGACCCGGTCTCGACGATGCAACGCAGCGCGAACCTTGAAACGGTCGTCGCTGACGGCCCTGCAGCCGGTCGCAGTTTTGAGCGTGGCGCGGATCGCCTGATTACCCGACGGCTATCCACTCACCGTGCTGGAACCAAAGCCATCGATCTTGATTTATGGGGATCGAGCGGAGGGCACGGCGATGGCGAGCGGCTGGGCTCCAGACGGGGCAGTTCAGGATCAGATTGACGATTTCATTACTGACGCGGTGCGACTGGCTCGCGCCAAGTTGGCAACTGGTCCCGGCGAAAAACACTGCCAGTTGTGTGGCGAGGAAATTCCTGAAGCTCGGCGCAAGGCGATGCCGAGCGCGCGCACGTGTGTCGATTGCCAATCTGGCCTCGACCGCCGCCTCATCCTCGGCGGCATCAATCGCCGCGGCAGCAAGGACAGCCAGTTGAAGTGATCCAAGCTGAAGACCCAGTCTAAAGGGGGCCCGTTTCGGGGTGCAGGAATGATGTTAGTGCGAAAAGTA
>NZ_NBDP01000004.1:2500-5662 GCF_004123845.1 Allobosea sp. Tri-44
GCCTACGCCTAGCGGCTTAAGCTTGCTCGTCAGACTAAGTCGCTGACCCATTATACAAAAGGTACGCGGTCACTCAGGACGAACCTTGAGCTCCCACTGTTTGTAAGCATTCGGTTTCAGGTGCTATTTCACTCCCCTCGTCGGGGTGCTTTTCACCTTTCCCTCACGGTACTTGTTCACTATCGGTCGCTGAGGAGTACTTAGGCTTGGAGGGTGGTCCCCCCACGTTCAGACAGGATTTCACGTGTCCCGCCTTACTCATGTCTCAACTGATTGCAGATCCGTACGGGGCTATCACCCATTAATGCGTGGTTTCCCAACCACTTCCGGTAACGCACAGTCGAGCACTGGCCTGGTCCGCGTTCGCTCGCCACTACTAACGGAGTCTCGTTGATGTCCTTTCCTCCAGGTACTTAGATGTTTCAGTTCCCTGGGTTAGCTTTGAAACCCTATGTATTCAGGTTTCAATACCTTCATGTGATCTCTGTTAGCTTAAGGACAGACTGAAAGCCTATCCTTAGAATAACAGAGATCGAAGGTGGGTTTCCCCATTCGGAAATCCGCGGATCAAAGCTCATTCGCAGCTCCCCACGGCTTATCGCAGCGTATCACGTCCTTCATCGCCTCTCAGCGCCAAGGCATCCACCGAATGCTCTTAAGGCACTTGATCGTTCTCATGATCGATGTCCGCAGCAGTCAAGCTGCAAGACAAGATCAGAAAGACCATTTATGCTTGCCGAATAGACCCGATTTAACAACGCGGCCTGGTAGCCGCGAGCGCGCTGCGAGAGTGCAGCTCTCGAATCTATTCCCTCTTCACGATGACAAACAGCGTTACTCATCGTCGCCTTAAAGGGCAACAATCAGCAAAACCTGACAAATTCCGGGGTTCTGGTGGAGCCAGACGGGATCGAACCGACGACCTGAAGCTTGCAAAGCTACCGCTCTCCCAACTGAGCTATGGCCCCATTTTTTTAAAGGGTCACGCGCCATTGGACGCGGCGGCCGGTTAAGCCTTGCGAGCCTATCGGCTCGAAGACCATAGCTTGGTGGGCCTGGGAGGATTTGAACCTCCGACCTCACGCTTATCAAGCGCGCGCTCTAACCAACTGAGCTACAGGCCCGAGGTCCATAAAACCTCGAGGATCCCCTCGCGGCCAAAGACCTGCAAAGATCCGCAAAGACCTGAAGCGTTGGCCCATTGAAAGCGCGGCGCCGATCGGCCGATGCCGACGGGCCAGGCGCTTTCGCCCGGAATTTAAGAAAGAGAAACGAAGACGGCGAAGTTCCGCATGTCGAAGCCTGAACTGGCTTCTTTGTTCCAAGCGAATTCAATACAAGATCCGAAGATCTCGTGGAGAATTCTACCTTAGAAAGGAGGTGATCCAGCCGCAGGTTCCCCTACGGCTACCTTGTTACGACTTCACCCCAGTCGCTGAGCCTACCGTGGTCGCCTGCCTCCTTGCGGTTAGCGCGACGCCTTCGGGTAAACCCAACTCCCATGGTGTGACGGGCGGTGTGTACAAGGCCCGGGAACGTATTCACCGTGGCATGCTGATCCACGATTACTAGCGATTCCACCTTCATGTACTCGAGTTGCAGAGTACAATCTGAACTGAGACGGCTTTTTGGGATTAGCTCGAGGTCGCCCTTTCGCTGCCCATTGTCACCGCCATTGTAGCACGTGTGTAGCCCAGCCTGTAAGGGCCATGAGGACTTGACGTCATCCCCACCTTCCTCGCGGCTTATCACCGGCAGTCCCCCTAGAGTTCCCAACTGAATGATGGCAACTAGGGGCGAGGGTTGCGCTCGTTGCGGGACTTAACCCAACATCTCACGACACGAGCTGACGACAGCCATGCAGCACCTGTGTTCCGGCCAGCCGAACTGAAGAAAGACATCTCTGTCGATCAAACCGGACATGTCAAAAGCTGGTAAGGTTCTGCGCGTTGCTTCGAATTAAACCACATGCTCCACCGCTTGTGCGGGCCCCCGTCAATTCCTTTGAGTTTTAATCTTGCGACCGTACTCCCCAGGCGGAATGCTTAAAGCGTTAGCTGCGCCACTGAAGTGCATGCACCCCAACGGCTGGCATTCATCGTTTACGGCGTGGACTACCAGGGTATCTAATCCTGTTTGCTCCCCACGCTTTCGCGCCTCAGCGTCAGTATCGGACCAGTTGGCCGCCTTCGCCACTGGTGTTCTTGCGAATATCTACGAATTTCACCTCTACACTCGCAGTTCCACCAACCTCTTCCGAACTCAAGACTCTCAGTATCGAAGGCAATTCCAGGGTTGAGCCCTGGGCTTTCACCCCCGACTTAAGAGTCCGCCTACGCGCCCTTTACGCCCAGTGATTCCGAGCAACGCTAGCCCCCTTCGTATTACCGCGGCTGCTGGCACGAAGTTAGCCGGGGCTTATTCTTCCGGTACAGTCATTATCTTCCCGGACAAAAGAGCTTTACAACCCTAAGGCCTTCATCACTCACGCGGCATGGCTGGATCAGGCTTGCGCCCATTGTCCAATATTCCCCACTGCTGCCTCCCGTAGGAGTTTGGGCCGTGTCTCAGTCCCAATGTGGCTGATCATCCTCTCAGACCAGCTACTGATCGTCGCCTTGGTGAGCCATTACCTCACCAACTAGCTAATCAGACGCGGGCCGATCTATCGGCGATAAATCTTTCCCCCGAAGGGCGTATCCGGTATTAGTCCAAGTTTCCCTGAATTATTCCGAACCGAAAGGTACGTTCCCACGTGTTACTCACCCGTCTGCCACTAGCACCGAAGTGCCCGTTCGACTTGCATGTGTTAAGCCTGCCGCCAGCGTTCGCTCTGAGCCAGGATCAAACTCTCAGATTTGATGAGTTTGTTCCGGCATCGCTGCGTATTGACGGAGTCATTGCTTGATGACCCGAAAGTCATCAGCGATGGCTCTTGTAAACGCAGCACACCGAAGTCTCGTTCGACCTAGCCGAAGCTAAGTCCGCAAGAACTCCGCCGTCCACGTTTCTCTTTCTGTCTTAACTTGTCAAACAGCGTGGCCCACAGAAGACAGCCAATCAACCGAGCTAGTCGGCGACAAGGCCTATCGTTCCCATGAAGCGCAGTAGAGCGGCCCCGCCAGCGGCGGCGCCGTCTCGATGGCCGCTTTATAAGAGGAG
>NZ_NBDP01000056.1 GCF_004123845.1 Allobosea sp. Tri-44
CGCCTGCAACCTCGAGACGGGCGGGATCTGACGTCGTGAACGAAGGGACGCGCAACTACGCCATCGGGACGACCACCTATTGGGGCTTCACGCTCACCGACGGCGCCTTGCGCATGCTCGTGCTCCTGCACTTCTTCCGGCTCGGTTACTCGCCCTTCACCCTCGCCTTCCTGTTCCTGCTCTATGAGGCGGCAGGCGTGCTGGCGAACTTCATCGGTGGCTGGCTTGCGGCGCGCTACGGGATCACCCGGATGCTGACGGTCGGCCTAACGACACAGGTCACCGGCTTCCTCGTTCTCTCGGCGCTTTCTCCAGATTGGTCAGCCGCAGCTTCGGTTGTCTGGGTCGTGCTCGGCCAAGGCATTTGCGGCGTCGCCCAGGACCTCACCAAGACGGCCTCAAAATCGGCCATCAAGATCGCCGAGACGGCGGCCAAGGCGGAGGACTCCGAAGGCCGACTCTTCCGCTGGGTCGCCTGGTTCACGGGCTCCAAAAACGCGATGAAGGGCTTTGGTTTCTTCCTAGGCGGCCTGCTGCTGGAGTTGCTCGGCTTCCGCGGCGCGCTCTGGGTGATGGCGGCCGCGCTCGGCCTGGTGCTGCTCGGGGTCGTGCTGTCGCTTCCGCCCATGCTGGGTAAGGCCAAGGCGAGCAAGAGCGCGCGCGAGCTCTTCGGCAAGAACCGCGGTGTCAATCTCCTGGCGCTCGCTCGCGTCGTGCTGTTCGGGGCCCGGGACGTCTGGTTCGTCGTCGGCGTTCCGGTCTTTCTCTACGCTGCCGGCTGGACCTTCACCATGGTCGGCACCTTCGTCGCGCTCTGGACCATCGGCTACGGGCTCGTGCAAGCCGCGGCGCCGGCGGTGGTCAAACGCAGCCTCGACGGGCTTACGCAGGAACTCCGGGCGGCGCGGATCTGGTCCTTCGGCCTCGCCGTCATCCCCGCCGCAATCGCAACGATGCTGGCGAGCAATTCAGGGCTGAGGCCGGACCTGATCCTGGTCGTGGGGCTGGGCCTGTTCGGTTTCGTCTTCGCCGTCAATTCCTCGGTGCACTCCTATCTGATCCTGGCCTATGCCGGATCGGAGAAGGCGGCCGAGGATGTCGGTTTCTACTATGCCGCCAACGCGCTGGGACGCTTCGCCGGTACCTTGCTGTCGGGTCTGCTCTATCAGTGGGGTGGCATCCAAGCCTGCCTGATCGGCTCCTGCCTGATGCTGGTTGCCTGCTTTCTAGCGACGCTCGCATTGCCTGGGCGTGATGCCCTGGCCCCAACTCAGAGTTGAACAGTCGAGCGCTCAGCTGGTCCAGACGCTGCTCACGGCACCTTCTTCCCGTCCTTGTCGAACTGATTGAGGAAGGCAGTGAGGTCCTTGATCTCCTGCTCGTTCTTGATGCCTGGGAATATCATCTTTGTGCCCGGGATTCTGGCACGCGGGTCCTGATGTAGTCGGCGAAGATCGCGTCGTCCCAGGTGATGCCGGCGCTCTTGTTGGCGGCGGAGTAGCTATAGCCCTCGACCCTGCCTGCGACGCGGCCGAGCAGGCCGTTGAGCTGCGGGCCGACAGCGTTCTTCGCGGTCTCTCCGACCTGATGGCAAGCGCGGCACTTGTTCCAGGCACGCTCGCCGGCGGCGATATCCTGCGCGCGTGCAGGCAGGGCCATGGCCAGAGTGCCGGCTGCACCAACAAGGACGATCCTGATCATTGCGGCGGCTTGATAGGGATGGCAGATGCGTTGGCCGCGGATACTGTATCCGCCGGCTTGATGGCACCGTGATTGGCGAGAAGGAACGCCACGACGGCCCATTTCTGCTCGTCGTTCATCAGATTGGGATCGTTGAACGGCATCATCATCTGGTGATACTCGAACAGCCCCTGCGCGGTGCCGAATTTCGCGATCAGGGTGCCAGGTCCCCAGATCGGCGTTTGAAAGCCTTCTCCGCGCTTGCCGTCCGCGCCATGGCAGATCGTGCAGAACTCGCCATAGAGCGCTTTGCCCTGAGCGACCTGCGGGCTTTCCTGAGCCGCCGCGTATGACGAAACTCCCAACGCCGCCGCCAGTAGTGCGGGCGTCATCCAGATCTTCATGCCGTCGTCCTGTGTGCGGTGTGCCGGAAGCGGGCGGCCGGGGCCGCCCGCAGTGCCGAGATCAGGCCACTTCGATCCGGAATTTCGGGATCGACCAATTGGCCATGCCGAGCGAATTTAGCGGAATCCGCTCGGGTTGCGTCGTGCCGGCATTGTCGGTGGCGCGCGTCTCGATGACATGCTGACCGGTAGTCGCGTTCCAGGGGAACTCAAACCTGACCCAGGTATATTTGCCCAGGTTCGGCGGCTGGATAGTTGCGTGCTGCCAGGCGCCGCCGTCGATACGGTACTCGACCGACTTGACGCCGTGCTGGGGTGCCCAGGCATAGCCCTTCATGGTCTGCTGGCCCGCGGCGAGCTTTGGCACTTCGCCCTTCTTCAGCGGGTAGTTGGCCGGCAGCGAGGGAGACTTGTCGACGACCAGCGGAACGGTGATCAGCGATTTCGGCGGCATCCAGGTGACCATGGGGCCCTTGATGTCGGCCTGCGTCACCCCGATGAACTCGTCGTCCGCGGCATTCTCGGGTGCCGTGTAGCTCGGCCCGATGTAGACCTCGCCCTTGGTGTTCAACCGGCACCAGACACGCTTGTCGGTGACGCGAATCTCGGTCACCCATTTGATCGATGCCGTGCCCCCCCAGCCCGGCACGACGATGCGCACCGGCGCGCCATGGTCGGGGGTCAGCGGGTTGCCGTTCATCGCGTAGCAGATGCCCATGTCGTTCTGCTGCGCCAGCACGTCGGCGAATGGCATCGGTCGGCCCATGTCGGTCCCGTCGACACCCGACCAGAACAACACCGTCTTAGCGTTGGGCTTAACTCCTACACGCGCAAATATCTCGCTCATCGGCACAAATTGCCATTCCGCCTGACCGACGGCGCCGAGCACCCAGTTGCCACCGGCGACGTCCTGCCCCGTGAAGCCGCCCTGCTCCCAGAACAGGGTGCGGCCGTTGCCATGGCACTCCATGGTCGCGACGATGGTGCGCGAGGGCAGCTTGAGGAGATCCTCATAGCCGATCTCGATCGGCCGCTCGACCGAGGCGCCATGGATCTTCAGCTTCCAGTTCTCGCGCGCCAGCACCGGCCGCTGCTCGACGAGCGGCGTCGGATAGTGGTTGCGGACGTAGAATTCCTCGACCGGCGTCATGAAGGTCGTGAAGTTCCAGTAATTCCCCGATCTGACGGTTGCGCCGATGTTGAGGATGCGCGAGTCGTCCTTCAGGATGGCGCGGCGTGGCGGCGCAGCAGGAGCGGCCGGTGCAGCCGGAGCCGGGGCAGTGGCCTGCGCCAATGCGCCAGTCGATGCCACAGCGCCGAAGGCCGCGGCTGAGACGAACAGACTACGCCTATTGAGATTGCTGCCGTCACGGAGCGTGCGCCGGACGAGATCCTCGTCGCGCAAGCGTTGGCTTTCACCGCTCATAGCATCCCTCCAGATGTTTTGTGATGCGCGTGCCATCGCAGTGCGCATGCTGGAAGAATGGCGGCGCCGATGTCCGAACGGCAACACTGTCCTTGGACGGTAGACTGATGAATATAGAGAAACTCGTTCAGCGATCTGGACGTGTCAGTCCGGATGTTCAGCTTTCTGAACACTCCCACGCCGTGCCTCTATGCCGAGCCGCTTCATCTTCGCCCAAAGCGTGGTGCGGGAAATGCGGAGCCGCCGCGCGGTCTTCCCGAGATGCCCGCCAGCCTCCCGCAAAGCGTGCTCGACCCGGTCGCGCTCGGCATCTCCTCGCGCGATCGAAAGCGGGGTTAGCGCATTGTCTTTGACGGCCGGCGCGCTGTCCTCGAACAGGTCGGCGAGTGCGATCGTCCGGGTGCGCGACAACAAGACGGCCTTTGACAGCCTCGCCCGCAACTCGTGGAAATTGCCCGGCCAATCATGGCTCAGGCAGGCGGCCAAAGCCTCGTCGGAGAGGCGCCTTGTCGGCATGGGCGAACCGTTGCCGAGCTCAGCGAGCAAGGTCGCGATCAGCGTCGGTAGCTCCGATCGGCGCGACCGCAGCGGCGGGATTTCGGTAGCCGTTCCCGCGAGCGCGTATCGAAGGTCACTCCGAAGCCGGCCGGATGCCAGGAGCGAGTCCGCGGCGGCCGTCGAGGTGGCCAATAGGCGCAAACCCGGCACGGACCCGCGGAGCCATTCGGCCAGCCGCGTCTGGATGCGGTCTGAAATACAACCGACATCGCGCAGGACCACGGTTGGACAGCCTCCTCGATCGAGCAATCCGGTGCGCGAGAAAAGCCTGCCCTCGAGTTCGGCACCAAAAGCCCGGCAATCCAGCAGTTCCAACGGCTCGTCACGGTTGGCCGAACGATTGTGGATCAGTTGGGCAAAGTGAGTTTTTCCGACGCCAGCCTCGCCGCTGACCAGCGCTGGAATGGGCGCTCGCACGAGTGCAGCAACTTGATCGAGAAGGGCCGCGAGTGTTGGCGAGACACCGGGCTGATCAGGCCTCCCTACCGGAGCAGCGGCCGCCAGAACGCTTAGACGGGCGAGGAAATCGCTCATCTCGAACGGTTTGGTGAGGTAGTCGCCGGCCCCAGCGCGCATCAGCCTCACCGCTTGATCGATGTCGCCGAAGGCGGTCATGAAGAGAAAGGGGGGTGTCCGACCCCGCTCGCTCGACAGACGGTAAAGGTCTTCGCCCGATCCGTCGCCAAGTCGCAGATCGCAGACGACGGCGTCCGGCTGACGAAAGGCGAGTGCGCTCACAGCCTCCTGCTTGGAGCGCCACCATGTCACGCTCGCCCCTTCAAGCACGAGGCGCTGCGCAATCGACTCTCCCATGATGGGATCATCTTCGACGAGGCCGATGTCGCGCTTCTCAAGCAACATCGCGCTCCTCCTGTGCTGCCAATCCGGGGAAGCATAGTTTCACAAGGGTGCCGCCGAGAGGAGACGGCTCGATCTCGACGGCGCCGCCGACTTCGCTGGTCAGGCGGTATGTCATCCACAATCCAAGACCGCTCCCGGTCCCGAGCGGGCTGGGTACAGGAGCATGTCCTAAAAGAACCGCCCGCGCCTCCGGAGTGAAGCCCGGACCTTGATCGTGAACCTCGAGCTCAAGCGCGCCATTAGCATCGCGTGATGCGCAGAACTCGACTTTTCCGCCCTCGGCGGTTGCCTGGATCGCGTTCAGCAGGAGATTGAGAACGACCTGCCGCAAGGCCGACGCCGCCAGCGGACAGGGGCCTTCGACGACGACGTGCCAGCCGAGCGCGATGGCCCGGCGATTGGCCTCCGGGCGAACGAGTAGCTTGAGATCGTCGAAATCTTCGGCCGTCGCTAGGCGCGGATCGCGGTCGGCCCGATAAGTCGCAAGCGCCGAGCGCACCACGTCGCGGATGCCCTTTAAGCCGCGCTCGATCAGATCGAGGGAGCTGCGCCGAACCACAGCCTTGTCGCCATGCGCCTTGAGCGTATCGATCGCGTTGAAGAGACCGCCGAGGGGGTTGTTGATCTCGTGCGCCATCCCGGAAGCAAGCCGGCCGAGACTAGCCAGACGCTCTTCGTGCGCCAATTCTTTTGCGATGGCCTCGCGTTCGTTGACCGC
>NZ_NBDP01000008.1 GCF_004123845.1 Allobosea sp. Tri-44
GGCGAGGAAATTCCTGAAGCTCGGCCGAAGGCGATGCCGAGCGCGCGCACATGTGTCGATTGCCAATCTGGCCTCGACCGCCGCCTCATCCTCTGCGGCATCAATCGCCGCGGCAGTAAGGACAGCCAGTTGAAGTGATCCAAGCTGAAGTCCAAGGTTAAAGGGTGCCCGTTTCGGGCTGCAGGATTGCTGTTCGTGCGAAAGATGATGGCAAATAACTTGCAGGCGATGTGGCTAAGAGCCGCAATAGTGGTTTTGATCGGAGTGGCACTGGCGCTGCCGCTGCTGTAATCGCTCGCGCAGACGCGTGTTAGTCAGGGTAGTCGCGCGCGAGTTGGTCGTACAAGCTTTCATCGGCAGCGTCTGCAATCTTGGAAGCCCGGATCTCGTCTGCGAGTACGGGCCGCCCGCCATGGCACCGCTGGAAGGCGTAGCTGGCCCTTTCGTCAGCGAATCTCACCCGAACCTTCCCTGAGTTGCCGAGCACCGAGCCGACCTCCGCATCGACCTGCCATTCAGCGAGCCAAGCCTCGATCTCGCGCAAGCGCGCATGAAACCTGTCGCGATCTATGTCGATGAGGACATGAAAGGGACGAGCTTCCGTCATTCCACCATCCCGCGGGGATAGGTCAGCAATGGATCATCGCTGCCTCAGGTTGCCTCATAATCCTCCCAAGCAACAGGAGGACACAATGCCGATCTCGATAAGCTATCGTATCACCGACCGCATTGGTTTCTCGCTCAACCTTCGCGACGCCATCGCACTGATCTTCTGGTGGCTCTAGGGTAACAATTTCAAAGCACCGGTGCTGCTCTCAGAGCGATCGGAAAGCCTGTATCCTAACGCAAAGAGCCACCCAGCCAGCCGCGGCGAGTGCCGGATTGCCACGGCGATGCAGCTCACGGTGCCGTAGTGGCCCTATTGCCCTCCAATGGCATGGACATTGAACAGCAGCATGGTCCGTCATTGGGTTGCGTCAGAGTGACACAAAGTAGTTCCCCATCGGGATACACGCCCGAAGAACGGGCCAAAGAACTCATCGAGGGGTTCACGACGACGCTGCATTCGTCATCGACGGCGATTGTTCTTGCCAATCGTGACAAGGCCTTAGCTCAGGCCACTTTGGCATTCTCAGCTGCCGAGCACGACGCTATCGCGGCGGTCGCAAAAATGTTCGATCGTCTTGCAAGCTCCGGTGTCAGGACAATCTCGACGGAGAAGGCGGCGGAGTTGATCCATGAAATGCTCCACGAGCCCGAAATCCCTGACTGACCCTGCAAAGCACCGCCCGCACCCCGCCTCGCCACCGTTGGGCAAACGCCGTAATCTGGATGGATGAGATCCATCCTTCTCCCCGGCGGCGATGAGCGTGACGACTGGTCCGCCGAGGCCGAAATGCGCGTTGGATTGGACGGCAAAATCACGCTCGTACCAGTGCGTGAATGGCGCGGCACGCTTGAGCTAAGGCTCGACGAGCAGGATGACGACGGCCCCTCCGAGGAAGCCGATCGCCCAGAGGATAATCGCCACGATTGCGCCCCTGCAGGCTGAGGCAATCTGAAGGTATATCTGTCGGCGCCAGGGCGGCCATTTCGCCCACCGCGCGCGCGCTCGGCGGCATTGTCCCGGCCGATATGCTCCCAATGGCCCATCAGAAGAGGCTACCCTGCTCAGCCTTGGCGGCCTGTGCGGCAAAAACATCCGCTGGCCCGTCCTTCTTCACGCCGCGCGCGACGATCTTGAGCGAGCCGTTCGGCAATGGCCGTTGCAGAGCCTTCGCTTCAGACCAGGGCGCGTTCATCCAAACCTCGCATTCTTCGCGCTTCGTCAGGATCACCGGCATGGCCTTAGGGTGGATCGCCTCGACCTCGGCATTCGGCTTCGTCGTCAGGAAGGCAAAAAGGTCGATCGTCTCCTCGCCATCCTTGATCGTGCGCACGCTGGTCCATTGCGGCGTCCAGATCCCGGCAAACATGTTGGTCGGGCGGTCTTCCGACGTCGCGAACCAAACATCGCCACCAGAATCCTTGTTGAACTCGCTGAAAGAGGTGAACGGCACGAGACAGCGGCTCTCGATGCCGAACCAGCGCCGCCAGTGCGGGGCCCGTGTTGCGCACGTTGGTCACGCCGCGGTCAGGCTCCATCCGCCGCAACTCATCGATGTCGAAAGGCTTGCCCTTGGCCGCCAGCTTCTCAGCGCGCTCAGCAGCGTACTGGTCGAGGATATCCCGAGGCGTCGGCATGCCCCACCGCACCATGGCGAGCTCAGGCTCGCCGCCGCCGGCTACATTGCGCACGATCGGTGCCGGCCGGTTCGGGTTGATGTTGGCCAGCTCGAGCGGCAGGTTCGTCGGGATTTCCCGGAACTTGGCGAAGAGGCGGCTCATGGCCTCTTTGCTGCGAAGGTGGCTGTACAGATTGCACATCGGCCGGATGCTAGAGGCGCGCCCAGGATCTCACAAGAAGCTGAACTCGGGCTGCGCGGCGACCGCCGGCTCGTAGCGAAGAACCTCATTAGCTTGGGCTCGAACAGGGCGTTGCCGAAGAAATCCCTCCGCGAGCTCGGCTCGCCCAGGGCCCCAGCGCGCAAGAGCAACCCGCCATGCGCTTCCACCAACTCATGTGCGGTTTCGTGCGTCTGCAGGCGGACTTCGATGAGATAGAGGCTTGGGCGTTCGACGATCCTCTTTGGATGCCACCTGACATCCAGCCAAACTTCTATCGTCGCTCGCACGAGTTCCACACCATCAGTCTTGGTGTCGTAGACGATGACGTTCTTCCAGAGCGGGCGCGGACCTTCCTTCCGCGGCTTCACCAAGAAGTAGCCGCGCGAGTTGACGAGCTTGCCATCCTCCCGCTCCTCGTACCCGCTATAGGGGCCGGAGAAGTCGCACTTGTATTGCTCGGCCAGCGTGGTCCAGAGCCAGTCGTCGTCGTCCGACGACATATGGAATTCGAGGTCGTCGATCGTCTGCGCTTCGCCGGTCTTCCGAGCCGTTTGCGCCGCGACGGTGAGCCGGGAGATGGCGAGTTGCCTAGCTGCCGCCGATTCTGCGGCGCTTCGGACCGGGCGTTGATCCTGCTGCCAGCTGATCATCCTTGCCTCCTTCGATCAGGGTCAGGCCAGACATGCTTGGCGGCAGATCCGGCGGCGAGGTGCGGCCGGTGTCCAGGAGATAGGCGCCGCATTTCCGGCCGTACTTCTGCGGCTTGCGGTCCAAGTTGGCGGGGTTCCACGCGCACGGCTTCCGGAACTCGGCCAGCAGCCACTTCAGCGTCGCCTGCTCGCCGTAGAGCCAGGCGAGCCCGGCCAGCCGAGCGTCCTTGGTGCGGGGGCAGAAGTGGAAGCGGAAGCGCACGACCACCCAGGGAAAGTCGATTAGCGACGTGTCTTCGTTCGGCGGTTCCATGGGCGTCATGCATCAGTGGTGACCTCGCGCGGCGGCCTCGCGCCCTCCGAGAACACGCCTTGAATGAAGCCCCTCGACACCGCCCGGTCGGCGTCCGCGAGCACGGCCTTCAGCGTCTCGTAGGTCACCCTCAAAGCGGCACGCTCGCTGCCGTGAGCATCGACCAGTTCGACGAGCTCCCACTCCAATTCGTCGCGCTCCGGCAATGGCTCGGCTGACATGTTCCGCGTCCTCAGATATGAGAACATAATGAGAACGAACGAGATGGAGAGTCAACCCTGACGCCAGCCCGAAACCCGCGCCGCGCCTACAACAAGGACGGCAGCATGCTTCAGCCAGCGACCGTAGGTTCCGCCCGTACGTTCGGACACAGGCGCGCCGAGGTCTGGTGCAACGACTGCCACCATCATGCCGAGGTCAGTATGGACGGGCTGCCCGACGACCTTCCAATTCCGGATATCAGCCTGCGCTACCGCTGCTCGAAATGCGGCAGCAAGAACCTGATGTCCCGAGGCAGCATCGACGAGCACTATGAGCTGATCGAGCAGCGATCCGGGAAGGCTATCGGGAACGGGTCAAAACATCGCTCATGATCACATCAGGCTGATTGGTGGAACTCGCTGGCCTTTGTTGCCAGGTACTCCGCGTATCTCGCCGGCAGCCTCTTCGGCCGAATTAATAAGGGCTTGGAGTTTTGTTTCCTAGTCCGTTGCCATAGCTAGCAACGTATGGCTCAGGTCTACGTCGGCGGTGGCGAGGCGGTGACATCTTGCTACCGCGGCACGCAGAAGGGCGATCTGCTTGGCCGCCGTCGCGATGCGAGGAAGATCAGGGTCGTTCATGGCTGCGGGCTAGGCTCCTTACATTGGCCATCGCCGGACAAAAACGTGCGTTCCTCACCCACCGAGAACTATTGATTCGACACCACAACCCCAGCGTGCTTGGCTCCCGACGGGGACGGGAGGGGCTAATGCATGAAGGGGTCGACGTTACGGGCGCTGCCGTATTGGCGACGCACGCCCAGCTCAATGCGCTGATCGCCATCTTGATCGAGAAGAACGCGCTGTCCGAGTTTGAGATGGAGCGCATGATGAAATCAGCAATCAGTGCGCTCAGCTCTGCTCAGGTCGTTCGCACAAACGACCCCGAACGATTACAAAACGCGCGGAGGCTACTCGAACAGGCTCGCTCGGCCATGAGGGAGAACTTGAGGTCTGCGCCCATCAAGCTTTAGCGTCAAAACGGCCATATAGGACGCCGGCCTCGGTTCGCCGGCCCACAACAGGCGGCAATGATGCCAAGCGGAATTCGACGGAACGAAGAGCTACTAAGGCGCCACGTGCCAGCTTTTCTCTGTTAGTCTGTTATCACCGGGAGCGCCAGCACGCGGCCTGTTACCGCCAGATGCTTGTCACCGCGGTTCAAAACCGCGACCACGACGGACGAGCCGTCATCGCAATCGACGATCAGCCGACGACAAAACGAGATGTCATCGAATGCGGCTGTGTCGAAGTGCAGATAGCCGGCTCGGTGGCCGTCGTAATCGGCGGCGAACTGGTAGGAGACCTCAGTCTTGTGCCCATCGCGCAGGTTTAGGTAGCCTTTCCCGGTAAGCATAGCCTGTCTCCCGCCTGGCGGCGTCAACACGCGCCGCACGCGGTTATTTCCAAAACCGGTATGGAGACAACGGCCAGCCAGTGGCGCGCAGGTTCCAGCTCCTTGTCTACGTTACAGGGCCCCCCGCGCCGACGACAGGAAGGCCGGAAGACGGGGACCTGATACGCCCCTCCGCC
>NZ_NBDP01000014.1 GCF_004123845.1 Allobosea sp. Tri-44
CACCCCAACGAGGGGCCATGATAGCTCTCCTCAAGGTGCGGCGGGATGTGCAATGCCTTTTTCCCGCGGGGAGGATGGTGAGCGACAATCTCGAAGCTTTCGGTCGTCGGCTGTCTTCATCACGGGAACCGCGCAGGGCCGCAGAAAAGACGCAGAGCCATGGCCCAATCGGTTCGCACCTGATCCCAGCAGAGGACAGTCGAATGGTTGAATTCAGCGTCGCTGCAAGCGAACGCGAAATTCCGCGTCCGGCCGAGCGATTTGCCGACGATGCGCTTGATGCACATCAATCGCTGGTCGATCGTCCCTTACGCACCCTGAAATCCGGAAATGCCTTCGCGGTTCTCGACAGCCATGGCGATTTGGGAATTACCCCGGACACTTCGGAAGGTCTGTTCTGCAACGACACCAGACATCTTTCGCGCCTGCAGCTGTTTTTCCAGGACAAGCGTCCACTTCTGCTGAGCTCGGTGATTCAAGACGACAATGCGTCCCTGACTGTGGATCTGGCCAATCCCGAGATCACTCGTTCGGATGGGGCGACGATAATTCCACGTGACGCCATCGCGATTGGAAGAACCAAGTTCCTCTGGAACTCCGTCTGTTACGAGCGGATCGGATTACGTAACTTTGACCGCGTCCCGCATGAATTCTGGTTGTCCCTGACATTCGCAGCGGATTTTTGCGATCTCTTCGAAGTCCGAGGGATGAAGCGGGCCAGACGCGGTGAAATGGGAACGGAGGTCACCTCGCAATTCGCGCGCTTTGCCTATCGTGGTCTCGACGACAGAATTCGCAGAACTGTCCTGCGTTTTAGCCCGGACCCGAGCCAACTGTCGAAAGATTGCGCTTCCTTCCGGTTCGCACTCAACCCAGGCGAGCGAACGTCGCTGCTTGTTACTGTCGCCTGCGATCTGGTCGATGCCTCGAGCTTGCATGCATCGCCAATCAAGAGCGCACCCGGGGTTCCGGCTCAAGGCTTCGCCAAGGCTTATCAGAATGCCCGCAGGGAACTGCGCGCACTGACGTCCAATGTCGCGAAAATCGAGGCGACGAATACCCTTTTTACAGATCTGATCACGCGTTCGACCTCAGATCTTTATACGCTGATGACGCGCAGCCCCGAAGGCATTTATCCCTATGCCGGCATTCCGTGGTTTTCGACGATGTTTGGTCGCGACGGAATCATCACGGCCATGATGTTGATGTGGGCCGATCCGGAGGTGGCGAAAGGTGTCCTCCTGCATTTGGCCAAAGCCCAGGCCGTCACCACCGACCCTACGGCCGACGCGCAGCCCGGCAAGATCTTGCACGAACGGCGCAGCGGGGAGATGGCCAATCTCGGAGAGGTGCCCTTCGGATTCTACTATGGCTCGGTGGATGCCACGCCGCTCTTTGTCATGCTGGCGGGGCAGTATTTCGAGCGCACCGGCGACCTTGCGACGATCGAGCGACTTTGGGGTCACATCCAGGCGGCGCTCCAGTGGTGCGATACCTATGGAGATCGCGACGGCGATGGCTTCGTCGAATATTACCGCGAAACCGATAGCGGCCTGGCCAATCAGGGCTGGAAGGACAGTCACGATTCGATTTCACATGCCGACGGGTCCCTGGCGCAAGGCCCGATCGCGCTGGTCGAAGTTCAAGCTTACGTTTACGCCGCCAAGCGAGCGGCGGCGTCGATGGCGAAAGCTTTGGGCCTAGTCGATCGCGCGGATGAACTCGAGGTCGCCGCCTCCGCGCTGAGGGACAGGTTTGATCGCGCCTTCTGGTGCGAAGAGATCGCCTCCTACGCCTTAGCCCTCGACGGTAACAAGCGGCCGTGCCAAGTGCGCACATCCAATGCCGGACATGCGCTATTTGCGGGCATCGCCCTGCCAGAGCGCGCGGCCAAGGTCGCGGCGACGTTAATGAGCGAAAGCAGCTTTGGCGGCTGGGGAATCCGGACATTGAATGTCGGCGAAATTCGCTACAATCCGATGTCGTACCACAATGGTTCGGTGTGGCCCCACGACAACGCCCTGATCGCCCTTGGTTTCGCCAGATATGGCTTCAAACTTCAAGCGGCGCGGCTGTTCGAGGCGACCTTCGATGCGTCGACTTATCAAGATCAGCAGCGCTTGCCGGAGCTGTTCTGTGGCTTTTTGAGACGGCGCCGACGCGGGCCGACTGCTTACCCGGTAGCATGCTCGCCCC
The DNA here is from genome assembly GCF_004123845.1 of Allobosea sp. Tri-44. Classification (GTDB taxonomy): domain Bacteria; phylum Pseudomonadota; class Alphaproteobacteria; order Rhizobiales; family Beijerinckiaceae; genus Allobosea. Next base: position 2,197 of record NZ_NBDP01000014.1, read on the forward strand.
AAGCCTGGGCCGCGGCAGCACCCTTTGCGATGTTGGCTGCTTGTCTAGGGCTGGAATTGCCGGCCGCTAGCAACGAGGTCAAGTTAATTGACCCCGTGCTTCCGGCGTTCCTCGATGACGTTCCGCTTCGGGGCCTGAAACTGACGCGCTCCCAGTTCGACTTGCGCGTGCATCGTCACAAAAGCGATGTGACCATCAACGTCCTGAAGCGATGGGCGCAGAGTGACGCGAGTGTTCTGATGTTGAAGACACGATAAATGTCCCCAAGCGCCTGCCGGAGAACTGAGTCTGACACGAAAGGATGTTGGACGACGGAGAGCTTAAGACGAATTTCGCCGTCATTCAAAAGGATGGCACGAGGTGCCACGGGCGGGCACGGCCAACGTTGCGAGTTGTTGTCGTCTTATTTTGAGTCGACCACCGATTGGTCCCCTCCTATCAAATCAGCTGGATCACCTTGTCATCGGCGGCAACCCGCGGGTTCTCGCGCAATTTCATGAGATTGCCGTCGCCGATAAGGGTAAAGTGGAGCCTTGCAGATCGCCGGCGCTCTTCGCCTATGCGGCTTTCTCGGATTCGGTGGGCTCGGGGACAGGGGATGACGTTGAACGCGCGCTCGGCCCTAATCGCGACCGGAGCCACCAACCGACAACCTCCGATCGACTACGCACTTCACGCGAAGCCACCAAGCAGGGACGGCCGCGCTATTGTCCATTTGCGCTATGAAGACAGCGGCAAACCTTGTGGGCCTGCCCCCGCGGACGTGAGAACGGCGCGTTCAATTGCAGCAGCTAGCTGCGCTTGAGCGAACGGCTTGCCCAGGCGAAGCAAATCGGCAAGACCGTCATCGTCTGGAAGCTCTGCGTAGCCTGAAGCCAAAATAATCGGCAGATTTGGGTGCGATCTGCGAATGTGGCGCGCGAGTTCCGCGCCTGTCATTCCTGGCATTGCGTGATCAGTGATGACCAGATCAATACGTTGGTCTGCAGTCAATGCTTCGAGTGCTTTAGCGCCCGACATGACCTCGATAGCTGTGTGGCCGAGGTCTTCCAGCATCGCCGCAGTGCCCATGCTAACCAAAGCATCGTCGTCGACAACGAGAATGGTTCGCGCCACGAAAGGACGAGCGATGATGGCGTCTGGCGCATCGGCGAATACAACCGCCGGAGCTAGTGTTTCTCCCGCTACAGGCAACCACAGATCGACGGAAGTGCCCTGCTCGGGAGCGCTGGATAGAACGAGCGTTCCACCAAACTGAGCTGCCAAACCGTGGACCATGGATAATCCCAAGCCTGTACCCTTGCCTGGCCCCTTAGTCGTAAAGAACGGTTCCGCAGCTTTGGCGAGCGTCACTTCGTCCATCCCGCAACCCGTGTCTGAGACCCTTACGCGAACGTAGTGGCCAAGCGTCAGACCGGGCTGTGGGCGATCGGTTGATACTTCATATTCGGCAGCGCTCACCGTAATGAGCCCTCCGCTAGGCATGGCATCTCGTGCATTCACAGCGAGATTCAGCAATGCTAGCTCAAGTTGGTTCGCGTCAACGAGCACCGCGGCAAGCTGATCCGGCAATTGTTTTGCAAACCGCACCCCTGGTCCGATTGCTCGTTGCAGCAAGTTTTCGATGCCATCGACGATCCGGATCACATCGACTGCCTGCGGCTTCAATTCCTGGCGTCGCGCGAAGGCAAGAAGCCGTTGTGTGAGCGCAGCTCCGCGCTCTGCCGCCTGGATGGCGTTGTCGAGCAAGCGCTCATACCGCTCCTCCATCGGCAAGCGCTTCTTTAACAGACTAAGGCTCCCCAGCGCCGCCATCAGCAGATTGTTGAAATCATGCGCGACACCGCCGGTCAGTTGCCCGATCGTATCTAGCTTTTGCGCTTCGAAGAGCTGCGCCAACGCTTCCTCCCGTTCTCGCGTCCGCTCCTCGATTCGGTGCTCAAGCTGCTCGTTGAGAAGCGCGAGCTGACTGGTCGACGCCTCCAGCTCTGCCGTACGCTCCGCCACGCGCCGCTCCAGTTCCGCGTTGAGCCTCTGCAGCTCGCGGGTTTTGCGGAACAGTTCGGCGAAAACCTTGACCTTGGCGCGGAGCACTTCCGGCACCACTGGGACCGAGACGTAGTCGACGGCGCCCGCCTGATAGCCGCGCAGACGGTCCGGCTCCGCCATCATGATCGCGGAGACGAAAATGATGGCGGTCTTCTGATAGCGCGGATGTTCGCGGATCATCGCGACCAGCTCGAAGCCGTCCTGGTCCGGCATACAGACATCGACCAGGATAACGGCGACTTCGGTTTTTAGGAGATACTCAAGAGCCTCCCGTCCAGACTTCGCCTTGATAAGGTTCTCGCCGAGTTCCTGGAGAATAACCTCGTAGCTCAGCAGCTTGGCGGGCTGATCGTCCACCAGGAGGATATTGACCGGGTCCATCGCGAATCCCTTCTTATTTTTCAGCGATGTAGCCACATCCGAAGCGACGATAGCAACTGCTCAGTGTTGACCGGCTTGGCAAGATAGTCCGACGCGCCGGCCTCAAGGCATTTTTCTCGATCCCCCTTCATCGCCTTCGCCGTCAGGGCAACGATCGGCAACCTGCGAAACGCAGGGTTGGAGCGTATCACCTGCATCGTTTCGTAACCGTCCATTCCTGGCATCATTATATCCATCAGGACGATTGCCACATCAGGCTGAGCATTGATGATCGCGATGGCTTCGTTGCCGGTCGTCGCCTTCAACACGTTCATGCCGCGTCGGTCCAAAACACTGCTCAACGCGAAGATGTTGCGCGCATCGTCGTCCACGAGCAGGGCCGTCTCCCCAACGAGGTCCTCGTCCGAACTGTGCAAGCGTTCGAGCATCGCCTGTTTTGAGGCCGGCAGATCAGATACGACGCGATGCAGGAACAAGGCGGTTTCGTCCA
>NZ_NBDP01000074.1 GCF_004123845.1 Allobosea sp. Tri-44
CCGATGCCCGAGGCGCCGGGCGCCATCGCGGCCGGCGACGGCGCCAGGCCGACCTTGCCCTTGACCGTCCCCGTGAGCCTGTCCACGGTCGGCGAGACCTCACGCACGGCGCCTGTTGCCGTGATGGCGGGGTCGGACACCAGCGTCAGCGCGATCGCGGGATCAGCCGGCTCGTGAGTGAAGATCGACTCGTTGACGTTGAACACAGCATCGCGCGGTCCGTCCTGGGCGATCGAGAACACGGTCTGCGCCGCTTGCATGACCTGCCCGGTCTCGGCATTGCGCGCCGTGATGACGCCGGCAACGCCTGCCCGCAGCACCGTGTCGGATAGACGATCGCGGGCGGTGCCGAGCTGAGCTCGCGCATCGGAGAGCGAGGCCTGGGCCGTGCGATAGGCTTCCTGGGTCTGATCGTGTTCGCGCTGGGTCGTGAAGCCTCGGGCGAGCAAGGCTTTCTGGCGCTCGTAGCTGGAGGTGGCCTGGCGCAGCACAGCCTCGGCGGAAACGACCGCGGCCTCAGCGGAGGTCACCGTCGCCTGCTGCTGCTGAGGATCGAGCCTGGCCAGCACCTGCTCGGCCGTTACATGGTCGCCGACATTGACCAAGCGTTCGGTGATGCGACCTCCCACCCGAAAGGACAGGTCGCTTTCGACCCGTGGGCGAATCTCGCCCGTCAGTCGAACGGTCGGCGCATAGTCGGCCAGCGCCACCGCCTCGACCTGCACAGCGGTCGGCGGGTTCTCCGGGCCGCTGGCCTGTTCCTGGCAGGCGGCCAAGCCCGTCACGGCAAGCATTGCCGCGCAACAGACCGTTCTCCGCCATCGACAATTGTGTTCCATCACATGCCCCTTTCGTTGGCTGAAAGCCAAAGCTCAGGGATGGGATAGTCACGGCGGCCTATATCGTCCAATATATTGTCATTTGACTTGTGATTGACAAAAGATATCAATCACCAAGTTGGGGCCGGGGATGGCAGCCGGGCGTGCTCATTGCCAAGGCGGTGCGAGCCATACGGATGATCTCTGGTCGCGCGGAACAGACATAGCAAAGCGGCCGAGACCTTTCGACCCCGGCCCCCTCAGATCTCGTAGCGACTACTGCATGGACCAGCCGTGGCTGACGACGATTGATTGGCCGGTGAGCGCATTTGACGGAAAAGCGGCGAGGAACGCGGCGGTCTCGGCCACATCCGCAGCCGTGGTGAACTCGCCGTCGACAGTCTCCTTCAGCATGACTGTCCGGACGACGTCCTCCTCGGAGATGCCGAGTTCGCGCGCCTGCTCCGGTATCTGCTTCTCGACGAGCGGCGTGCGCACGAAGCCGGGGCAGATCACGTTGGAACGGACGCCGTGGGCGCCGCCCTCCCTGGCCACGACTTTGGCCAGGCCGATGAGACCGTGCTTCGCCGTGACATAGGGGGCCTTGAGCGGCGAGGCCTCTTTGGAATGCACAGAGCCGATGTAGATGACGCTGCCGCTCTTCTGCCGGTACATCTGCCGCAAGGCGGCACGCGTCGTCAGAAAGGCTCCGTCCAGATGGACGCTCATCAGTTTTTTCCACTTGGCGAATTCAAGGTCGACAACGGGCGCGATAGTCTGGATGCCGGCGTTGCTGATCAGGACATCGATACGCCCGAAAGTCTCGATCGCGCGGTAGATGCCGGCTTCGACTTGCGCTTCGTCGGTGACGTCCATCGCGATGGCGAGCGCGCGCTTTGCATGCGGATCGATGTCGCAGGCCGTGGCCTCGGCCGCGTCGCGGTCAAGATCGGCGATCACCACCCTGGCGCCCTCGCGGGCAAAGGTGAGCGCAATCTCCCGTCCGATGCCACTCGCCGCTCCGGTGATGACCGCCACCTTGTTTTCGAGAGGAACGTGACGGCGCAGATGACGGCTCAGCACGTCACTTTGCATAAGCGTAGTCATGGGTGTTTTCCTTCAGGATCTTACGGCGCGGCGTTTCCAGATAGTCATGCACGACCGTGCCGAGCCCGAGCGTCAGGTCAGCGACGAGGTGGACTGCCGAGACGACTTCCAGCACGGGCAGTTCCGCTACCGGCGCCAGCGCGTGGGAGGTGAAGTCGAGTGCCGCCGGGCCTGTCCAGGCGCCCTTTAGCGCGACGCTTTCGAGATAGTACTCAACGAGTTCGCAGATGCGCGGCGTGCCGTCGACATGAGGAATGATCTTGAGGAGATAGTTCGCCTCCTGCAGCGAGGCGAGGACGGCAGCGTGATCTGCTGGCCGATGCTTGTAGCCCATGGTGCCCGTGGCAACGCGCACCGGGCCGTAATCGAGCGTGCCGACCAGCGTATCGATCTCGGTGCGCAGTGAGGGGCTGGCAAGCTTCTTTGGAAAGCCCCAGAGCTCGCGTCCGGCGGCGATAGGCGGCTCGTCGTCGAGGAACATGCAATGCGTATAGGAACCCTTGCGCCCCCCGAAACTGACCGGAATGACCTGACCTGATTCCGTATAGTCGCCGAAGCCGGTCGAGTCCGGCATGCGGATGAATTCGTATTTCACCAACGGCTGGCGCTCGTCGATCTTGAGTGGCTCAGGGACAAGGGCCCTCAGCCGGGCCGGATCCGTCCGGTAGGTGATGATCAGATATTCGCGGTTCACGAAGCGGTAGGGGCCCGGAGCGAAGGCCGGGCTCGTCAACGGCATCGAGAAGGCGCGCTCGCGCACCTCATCTTCTCTCATAATCTGGTTCTTTCCTATGTGGGAGCGACTACTCGCGCCCGTGCTGGGCGAGATCAAAGGTCAGGACGCCGTCGGGCGTAGTTGGTCGCTCCAGCACTTCGGGGTGGCGCAGCGTTCTGGTCGCGTCCCGATAGCCGGCGCGCCAATGATCCCGCATGGTGAGGCGTGAGAACTCGTAGTCCTTGGAGTGCCCCTCATAGCCTTGCGCGCGATAGATGAGGTGCACGAGGTTGTAGACCTTTTGATCAGCCTCTCCGCCCAGAAGCTTTGCTTCGTCGGTCTCGCGCAGATCTTCGGGCAGCTTCGCCAGGAGTTTGCCCAGCGCCGAGCGTAGGTGCTGTTCACGCTTGAATTGATCAGTATTCGCGCGGGTCCGGCTGGAGTACTGGATCTCCTTTTGCCGCGTTGCCACATCGGCGAGGTTGCGCGGGAGATCACCTTGCGCACTCCACACGTCCACCTGGAAGGCGAGCGTGTCCCGGCGTGGTCCGTCCTCAACGACCCATTGCAGCGGCGTGTTCGAGATCAGACCACCGTCCCAGTAGAAATCGCCGTCGATCTCGACGGGCGGAAAGCCTGGCGGCAGGGCACCGCTCGCCATTACATGCTCCGGCCGGATAACATGGGTCGCATTGTCGAAATAGACGAGATTGCCGGTGCGCACATTGACCGCGCCGACGCTGAATCGCATTTCGCCGGAGTTGATGCGCTCGAAATCGACGGTCCGTTCGAGCGTCGCCTTGAGAAGCTTCGTGTCGTAGTAGCTGGTTGCCTCCTCAGTGCCCGCTGGTTGCAGCCACGGAACGTGTAGCCGAGGCGCAAAAAATTCGGCGGCACCGCCAAAGAGCGCCAGTGATGCGCTGAACTGGTTGAAGATTCCGCGAGCCGCATCGCCCTTCGGCATGAAGGAATCATGGGCCAGCGCCCAGTCGAGCAGCGGATTGGCGCTGATCCCCTCCCAGAACACCCTGAGTTGCGCGACCCGTTCGTCGGGCGCGTTGCCGGCGATGATTGCGGCGTTGATAGCCCCGATTGAGATGCCAGCGACCCAATCGGGATGCAGCCCGTCGTCGGACAGCGCCTCATAGACACCTGCCTGATAGGATCCGAGTGCCCCGCCGCCCTGAAGGAGGAGAGCGATGCAATCGAACGGCGGCCGAGAAGAGCGTCGCCGCGATGTTACGATGGGCCGATGCAGGCCGGCTGGCGCGCGGGTCATTGTTTGATCTTTCATCATCGTCTCAAGTAAGAATGCCGCAGCCATTGCGAAATCAGCGAATTCAGCAGGCCGGACATTGAAGTCGGTACATGTTCCACCGAGCGATCGTGGGCTGACGCGACCTGCCAAGTCGAAAGCGCTGATAGTTCAGTATGACATCTTGATCCAATATATTATAGCAGAGGCTATGATTGAAATTTGATATCAATCTCCATTCCGTTTACGTCGGCTCTGATCCACACGAACCGGTGATCGCCGCTAGCGGGCGCAGGTTGCGGAGATAGCAAACGACGAAATATATTCGTTTCGAGAGTGTGATCTGAGAATTATATCAATGGACCTGCGACACCTCCGATACTTCGTCGCCACGGCCGAAGAGCTGCATTTTGGCCGAGCCGCCGAACGCCTCCACATCGCGCAGCCGGCCCTCAGCATTCAGATCAAGGCTCTGGAGGAGACGCTCGGGGTCCAACTCCTCAACCGGACGAACCGGGTCGTGACCCTGACGGAGGCTGGCCGGCTGTTCCTCAGGGAGGCCCGCCGCACCCTTGAACAGGCACAGCATGCCGCGGTCGTGGCCCGCCGGGCCGGGCGCGGCGAGATCGGCCACATTGAAATCGGCTACTCCGCCGATGTTTCCTATTCTGGGGTGCTGTCAAAAATCCTACGGGAGTACCGGCGGCAAATGCCCGACGTTGAGCTCGGCCTGCACGAACTGCATCCGAGCACTCAAATCGCCCAGTTGCTGGAAAGCCGAATCCAAATCGGCTTCCTCGCCAGTTTTATCGGAAGCCAAGCTTGGAAGCTGCCGCAGGAACTCGATGCGATCCGCCTGATGGAATGGCCGCTGCGGATCGCGCTTCCGGCTGACCACCCCCTGGCGCAGCGCAGCCGGATTCCGCGGGAGGCGCTCGCCGATGAACCCTTCATCCTCTATGTCGGGTCGGACGTCGAGCAGGACCGCTCGTTGGTCCAGCTGACGCTTGGGTTTGCGCCGCGCGTGGCGTATGAGGCGCGCAGCGGATTTTCCCTCATCAGCCTCGTCGGAGCCGGTCTGGGCGTAGCCATCGTGCCATCGTCAGTCAGCTCCATCAGCATCGGCGAGCACGTAGTCTACCG
>NZ_NBDP01000020.1 GCF_004123845.1 Allobosea sp. Tri-44
GGATCGCGGCGACGGCCAGAAGGGTCGCAGCGGTGACAATCGTGTCGTGGACCGCCGCTTGGTTCCAGCGGCAGGCCAGCGATTCCGACGCGTAGATCGTCAGGAAATGGGCGGCCCAGACAGTGGGGCCGACGACCGCGGCACCCGCCTGGCGCAAGGGAGCTGCCCTGATCACGGCTCTGCCACCATTCGCGGGAAGCCGTGGGTGAGCAGCAGTCCGAAGGATGCCTGCCCGATGGCGTAGACCCAGAGCAGCATCAGGACGTCGAAGACGACGCGCCTGCTACCGTCGAGCCGTCCGACCAAGAGGCGTGCAATCGCGAACAGGGCGATGACGACGACCGCGGCGATGATTTGTGCCTGCAGCGCTGCATTGGCATAGACCATTGCCGCATAGCCGCTGGCTTGCGGGCGCAGGCCGCTCCACCAGTGGCCGATGAGGTCGAGCGCCAGCGCTCCTGTGAGGGCTGTTACCCCGGCAAGGAGAAGCAGGGCCACCGGACCGGTGCGTCGCGCGTTGCGATCGAGAAGATGATGGGCTCCTGCGAGCATGATGCCGCTGAAGCCGAAGGCAGCGAGCGAAGCCCACGCGCTTGCTGACGACGGCAGGTCCGACTGTCGCGGCCATCCTTCTGGCGCCACCGTCCAGAGATAGAGGAAGCCGAAGAGATAGGAGAGATAGAGCGCAGCCGCGACGAGCAACAGGATGACCATAGCCCACCAGCTGTGCGAGACCGGCCCGGACGCATAGGTCGGCAGAACGATGCCGCCGCCGATGTCGACCTCGCCCGCCGATGGCGGATCGCTGTTCCACATCCAGACGAGCATCGACGCCACGGCGAGCGCGCCGCAGATCGCGGCGAGTGTCACGGCCTTGACGGTGAGCAGCAGGAAGAAGGCAGCGGTGAACAGGGCAGCGCTGAGATGCGCGTAGCCCGGCCCGCTGAGGCGCATCAAGTATTGCGGCTCGGCCTCGATCGGCGAGGTCACGATCGTCTCGCGCGCTCCGGTCGCCGTTCCCGGGAGATAGTAGCCGCCGGCTTCGACGTCGCGGGCGAGGTCCGGCTGCTGCCAGAGCGGATCGCGCCCGCTCACACGCGGAATACTACGTATGGCATATTCGTGGTTGGGCAGCCATTCGAGGGTATTCGCACACCAGACGTCGCCGGCAGGGTGCGATCCCGTCAGCCGCATGTTCCTGATCACGTCGATGAGGAAGACGCCGATGCCGGCAGCGAGGATGAAGGCGCCGATCGTCGAGACGAGGTTGAGCCCGTCCCAGCCGATGCCGGCAGGATAGGTGTAGACCCGGCGCGGCATGCCGATCAGACCGGTCAGATGCATGGGCAGAAAGGCGATGTTGAAGCCCGCGAAGATCAGGCCGAACGCCCAGCGGCCGAGGCGCTCCGAGAGCGGGCGCCGGCTGAAGGCGGGGGTCCAATAGTAGATCGCCGCGAAGAGCGGAAAGACCATGCCGCCGAACAGCACATAGTGCAGGTGGGCAACGACGAAATAGCTGTCATGGGCCTGACGGTCAAACGGCACCATCGCGACCATTACTCCGGTCAGTCCGCCGAGGGTGAAGATCACCAAAAAGCCGATCACGAAGAGCGAAGCCACAGTCAGCCTGAACCGTCCGGCCGCGATCGTCGCGATCCAGGCGAACACCTGGATGCCGCTGGGGATCGCCACCGCCATGCTCGCGGCCGAGAAGAAGCCGAGCGAGCGGGCCGGGATGCCCGTAGTGAACATGTGGTGGACCCAGAGGCCGAAGGAGAAGAAGCCGACAGCGATCAGCGCCACCACGATCAGCCGGTAGCCGACCAAAGGCGTGCCGGCCATGGTCGGCACGATCATCGAGACCATGCCTGCAGCCGGGAGGAAGATGATGTAGACCTCCGGGTGGCCGAAGAACCAGAACAGGTGCTGCCAGAGCAGCGGATCGCCGCCGCGTTCGGCGATGAAAAAAGGCCAATCGAATGCCCGCTCGAGCTCGAGCAGGATGGTCGCGAGGATCACGGCCGGGAAGGCGAAGACGATCATCGCGGCGAAGATCAGCATCGTCCAGGCGAAGATCGGCATCCGCGCCAGCGTCATTCCCGGGGCGCGGGTGCGCAGCACGCCGACGATGATTTCGATCGCACCAGCGATGGCCGAGATCTCGATGAAGCCGATGCCGAGCAGCCACCAGTCGGCGCCGATGCCGGGCGAGAAGCGCGTCCCGGTCAGCGGCGGATACATGAACCAACCGCCGGAGGGCGCGACGCCGAAGAAGAGCGTGCAGAAGAAGACTGATCCGCCGATGAAATAGGCCCAGAAGGCGAAGGCGCCGAGCCGCGGGAAGGGCAGATCGCGGGCGCCGAGCATTGGCGGCAGCAACAGGATGCCGACCGCCTCGACCGCCGGCACGGCGAACAGGAACATCATCACCGTGCCGTGCATGGTGAAGATCTGGTTGTAGGTGTCCTGCGAGAGGAAATCGTTGCCCGGCGTCGCGAGCTGCAGGCGGATCAAGAGGCCGAGCACACCGGCGAGCAGAAAGAACAGGAACGCCGTCGCGATGTAGAAATACCCGATGATGGTGTTGTTGACGTCGCTGACGACGCGCCAGCCGCGCGGACCCTTCCAGACCGCTTCGAGCTGCTCAAGCTCGCCTTCGGGCCGTGGCAGGGCGGACGGGAGCTCAGGAGCACTCATCGCAGGCTCCCGAGATAACTGGTCAACGCGCTTATCTCTTCGGCCGAGAAGATCGCGAAGGGCGGCATCAGGGCGCCGGGCTTCACGGTCTGCGGGTTGATGATGAAACCGGCGAGGTTTTCGGGGGTGTGGGGCACGGTCGCGGCACCGAGGAAGCGCCTGCCGCCGACGCGGCTGAGATCGGGGCCGATCACGCCCGCCGCCTGCGTACCGCGCACGGCATGGCAGGCGCCACAGCCGGCGGATAGGAACAATTGTTCGCCTCGGACGAGGCGCCCCTCGGCAGGCCGGCCTCGCTGATCGGCCGCAGCCAGCCAGGCGTCGAATTCGGCCTGCGGTACAGCAACGATTTCGAGCGCCATCAATGCGTGTGGCCCGCCGCAATACTCCGCGCACTGGCCGCGATAGATGCCCGGCCGGTCTGCCTTCAGGCGGAGCCGGTTGGTCCGGCCGGGGATCATGTCAAGCTTGCCGCCGAGGCTTGGCACCCAGAACGAATGGATGACGTCGTTGGAGCGCAGGGTGAACTCGATGTCGCGACCGACCGGGATCCTGATCTCGTTGGCCTCCGAAACCGGCGCTGCGCCCTCACGGTGATAGATGATCCGCCACCACCACTGTTCGCCGGTCACGTCGATCCGCAACTCGGGCGGTGTCGGCGCCGCGATCGTCTCGCGCATCAGCCAGAGGCCGTAGCCGAGCAGGATGCTCAGCGTGATCACCGGGAAGACGATACCGCCCCATCTGATCAGACCATCGCCGCTGAGCACTCGCCGGATGCGCGCCGGCCCCCAGATTGCCCCGCCAAGGACAGCGAGCACGAGCGAGAGGATCGTGGCGCCGCCGGCGAACAGGATCCAGCTCAACAGTGCGATCTTTTCCGCTTCGTCGCCGGCCGGCGCCAATGCCGATTGGGGCGAACAGGCGGAAACACCCGCCAGGCCGACGATGACTGCGGAAATGGCAGCGCCTTGCCTCATCGACCTGCCTCGCGCGCAGGAGCGAGACTCGCGAAATAGGCGGCGACGTCCCGCGCTTCCGCTTCGCTAAGCCGACGTGCGATCGGCGCCATGATTTTTCCCGCCGCGCTGCGATCGTTGAGCCCGGCCCGCCAGACTGCGAGCTGGCCTTCGAGATAGCGCGCGGGTTGCCCATCTAGGCGCTGATACTCGGGAGCAGCCTCGGCGCGATGGCAGCCGAGACAGGACGGGACGCCGCGCGAGGGCACGCCGTCGCGGGCGATCGCTTCGCCACGTGCGTTAGCGGGAGGATCGGAGCTCTCCGCCTGCGCGACAGGCCGCGGCAGCGAAGCGTAGTAGCGCGCGAGCCGGCCGATCGCAGCGTTCGATAGGTCGGCCGCGGCAGTTTGCATTACGCCGCTGTCGCGCTCGCCGGCGGCATAGGCACGCAGCGCGTTCTCGATCATGGCTGCCGGTTGGCCGTGCAGGATCGGAACAAGGCGGCTCGGCGGACTGCGTCTTGCGCCCTGGCATCGGGCGCAGGCGCCGATCGCGTCGGCCTCGGTCTGCCCCGTCGCGATTTCCGCGCCGCTTTGCGGGTCCGGCTCGATCTCTCCCGGCGCCAATTCGCGATAGCCGCGCCGGTCCAGGCTGGGCAGGCGCCGCAGGAAGGCGACCACGGCCCAGATCTCGTCGTCGCGATGCAATGAGGGAAAGCCGGGCATCCCGGCGTATTTCAGGCCGTGCTTGACGATCCAGAACAGCTCGCCGTCTCACCAGCGGCTGACCTTGCGGCGGAGATCGGGTGGCCTAGGCAGCATGCTATCGGCCACCGGTCTGATCGGCGTTTCGGAACAACCGTTCAAATTGTCCCCACCTGCACTGCACTGGCGTTCGCACGTTCGCCGCCGTCTTTTCAAGCTATCCTCCCAACAGCCAC
>NZ_NBDP01000019.1 GCF_004123845.1 Allobosea sp. Tri-44
GTGCCTCACCGCACCCAGCGCCGCGTTGCCGTTTAAAACACCAATTATCGCGGGGTGGAGCAGCCCGGTAGCTCGTCAGGCTCATAACCTGAAGGTCGTCAGTTCAAATCTGGCCCCCGCAACCAAAATCCCGAACAACACAACCAAAAAGCCCGCTGAGATTAATCTCAGCGGGCTTTCGACGTTCGGAAAGAACAAGTTCAACCTTTGCCGCCAGGGCGGCTTGCTTCGTCGTGGTCAGCCAACCATCCCAGCATTTCGATGGCGTACTCGCGAACTCGCGGATCCTTTATTCGTCGAAAAGCCAGATCAAGCTCTTTGGATTGAGCTGCAAGCGGCTTTGAAGCGTACCTTGCCTGCTCGGTATCGGCGAATCCGGCAGCCTCGATAGCCGACGCTATGCCGGCATAAAGACTCTCCAAAGTTACGCGCAGGAACTTGGACAGTTTTTTCAGTGTTTCCGAGCTGGCCCGGCTTAATCCGCGCTCGTAGCTGGCATAGAGCTGGCGACTGACACCGATCGCCTCGGCGACCTCGCGTTGGCTCAGTCTCAGCTCATTTCGTCGACGCCGGAGCTGATCGCCGATTCTGCGATTGAAAAAGGCCCTCCAATCACGCTCCATGGGTATTTCCCCGCATTATATGCCATAGCGTGTATTCCTGTTTTTTACGCAGTCAAGGGTTGAGTTGGGCAGGCGACAGCTTGGTTTATATCCTGCCATGCTCCGACAGCCATTCGGCTCTATGTCTCCCCGAGCACGCCGGCATCTTCAGGAGTTCCCCATGGCGACCAAAGCAGCCGGCAAGATCCATATCGGCATAGGCGGCTGGGTGTTCGAGCCCTGGCGCGGCGTGTTCTATCCGGACAAGCTTTCGCAGAAGCGCGAGCTCGAATATGCCGCGAGCAAGCTGACCTCTATCGAGATCAACGGTACCTATTACGGTTCGCAGAAGCCCGAGAGCTTCGCCAGATGGCGGGCGGAGACGCCAGATGGCTTCGTCTTCGCGCTGAAGGGTTCGCGCTTCTGCACCAATCGCCGGGTTCTGGCCGAGGCGGGACCTTCGGTCGAGAAATTCGTGACCTCCGGCCTCAGCGAGCTCAAGGAGAAGCTCGGCCCGATCAACTGGCAGTTCATGGCGACCAAGGCCTTCGACCCGGCCGATTTCAAGGCGTTCCTGAAGCTGCTGCCGAAAGAGGTCGATGGTGTCAGGCTGCGCCATGCCGTCGAGGTGCGTCATCCGAGCTTCCGCTCGCCCGATTTTGTCGCCTTGCTGCGCGAATACGGCGTCGCGGCGATCACCTCGGGCGATTCCGACTTTCCGCAGATCGCCGATGTGACGGCGCCCTTCGTCTATGCCCGGATCATGGGCACCAAGGAGGCGGAGCCGCAGGGTTATAGCGGAAAGCAGCTCGATGGCTGGGCCGGCCGCGCGAAAGATTGGGCAAAGGGCGGTGCGCCCGAGGATCTGGAGCTGGTTGCGCCCGCCGCGGATAAGACGCCCCGCGATGTCTTCCTCTATGTCATCAGCGGCGACAAGGTCCGTAACCCTGCCGCGGCGATGGCATTGATCGAGCGCGTCGGCGGCTGAGGCTTACTGCGCGGCCTGAGCCGCCGGCTCCTGGCAGACATCGACCCATTGCGCGCCGGTCAGCGCGGCCATCCGCTCCGGGCTGATGCGCACCGCGGTCTGGGTCGAGCCGGCGGCCGGCACGACCTCGTCGAAGGCCTTCAGCGAGACGTCGCAATAGACCGGGAGAGGGGTCGGCAAGCCGAACGGGCAGACGCCGCCGACCGGATGGCCGGTGATGGCGACGACCTCATCGAGATCGAGCATGCGCGGCTTGGCGCCGAAGGCGGCCTTGGTCTTCTTGTTGTCGAGGCGGGCATCGCCGCGCGTCACCAGCAGCACGACACGATCGCCGAGCCGGAAGGACAGGGTCTTGGCGATGCGCGCCGGCTCGACGCCGAAGGCCTCCGCCGCCAGCGTCACCGTGGCGCTACTGCCGTCTATCTCGAGGATGGCGATATCGGGCGCGTGCTGTGCGAAGAAGGCACGGACGGATTCAAGGCTCACGAGACACCTCTGCCGAAACGCCACCAGATAAGTCCGGCCACCAATGCCGGCACGCCGAAGACGACGAGCAGGATCGGAGCTTCCTGCAGGAAGGTATAGCCGGCGCGGTTGATGCCGATGATCAGGTTGATCACCGAGGCGACGAACCAGAGCGGGATGAAGAGCTTCATCGCGAAGACGATCGGATGACGCCCGCCGGTGTTCAGCCGCGGCGCGATCAGGAGCAGGACGCCGAGCAGCGCGAAGCCGGCAGCGATGACCTTGACGGTGTGCATACCGGCTGCCCCTTGTCCCTGTATCAGTGCCGGAAATGGCGGTGGCCGGTGAAGACCATGGCGAGACCGGCTTCGTCGGCTGCCTTGATCACCTCGTCGTCGCGCATCGAGCCGCCGGGCTGGATCACAGCGGTGGCGCCGGCCTCGGCTGCGGCGAGCAGGCCGTCGGCAAAGGGGAAGAAGGCGTCGGAGGCGACGACCGCGCCCTTGGCCGCCTCGCCGGCCTTCCAGGCGGCGATACGCGAGGAATCGACGCGGCTCATCTGGCCGGCGCCAACGCCGACCGTGGCGAGGCCTTTGGCATAGACGATGGCGTTCGACTTGACGTGCTTGGCGACGCGGAAAGCGAAGCGCAGATCGGCGAGCTCGGCCTCGCTCGGCTGGCGCTTGGTCACCACCTTGAGCTCCATGTCGTCGACCACGGCATTGTCGCGCGCCTGGGCCAGGAAGCCGCCGGCGACGGTGCGCAGGCTGAGGCCGGGTTTGCTGACATCCGGCAGGCCGCCGGTCAGGAGCAGGCGCAGGTTCTTCTTGGCGGCGACGAGCGCGATCGCATCCTCGTCGGCGTCAGGGGCGATGATCACCTCGGTGAAGATCTCGACGATCTTCTTCGCCGCTTCCGCATCGAGCTTGCGGTTCAGCGCGACGATGCCGCCGAAGGCCGAGACGGGGTCGCAGGCCAGTGCCCGCTCATAGGCTTCGAGCAGCGAGCCGCCCTCGGCGACGCCGCAGGGATTGGCGTGCTTGACGATGACGCAGGCAGCGGTGCGGGCCGGATCGAATTCGGCGACGCATTCGAAGGCGGCGTCGGTGTCGTTGATGTTGTTGTAGGAGAGCTGCTTGCCCTGGACCTGGCGGGCGGTGGCGACACCGGTACGCTGCTCCGGCGTGCGGTAGAAGGCAGCCCATTGATGCGGATTCTCGCCATACCGCATCGTCTCGGCGAGGCTGCCGCCCAGCGCGCGGAAGGCCGGCGAAGTATCGCCGAGCTCGCCAGCGAACCAGTTCGAGATCGCGGCGTCGTAGGCGGCGGTGCGCGAATAGGCCTTCTGCGCCAGTTTGCGGCGGAGCGTCAGCGTGGTCGCGCTTTTGTGCGCATCGAGATCAGCCAGCACAGCGGCATAGTCGGACGGCTCGACCACGACGGCGACGTCGTTGTGGTTCTTGGCGGCGGCGCGGATCATCGCCGGACCGCCGATGTCGATGTTCTCGATGCAGTCGTCATAAGGCTTGCCGGCGGCGACCGTCGCCTCGAACGGGTAGAGGTTGACGACGAGCAGGTCGATCGGCGCGATGCCGTGGCCGAGCATCGAGGCCTGATGCTCGGGATGCGAGCGGATGGCGAGCAGGCCGCCATGGACCTTGGGATGCAGCGTCTTGACGCGGCCATCCATCATCTCCGGGAAGCCGGTCAGATCCGAGACATCCGTGACGGCAAGGCCGGCCTCGGCGATCGCCTTGGCGGTGCCGCCGGTCGAGACCAGGGCGATGCCCATGCGGGAGAGGGCACGGGCGAAGTCGATCAGCCCGGTCTTGTCGGAAACGGAAAGCAGCGCGCGTTCGACGCGGCGGAGTTCGTTCGGCATGGGATGATCAGGTCCGGGTTGATAAGCGCGAGGCGCGGAATACTCGCGCGCGCCCTATCACGCCCGGGCTTTGCTGCAAAGCACAACACATTGCAGCCTTGTCCTGCGGAGAGGTCAGAGCGGCAGATCGGGTTCCGCTTCGGCCCGTTCTCGCTCGGTTGTTTCTCCCCGGGACGGGCGCTGCGCAGGCGTGCCCAGGCGGGCGAAACGCCAGATGAGCTGCGGCGTCGCCACCGCATCGAACTCGATGACGAGCTGCACGGTCTTGTGGCGCCCGTCCGCGGCGGCGAAGAAAATGCTCTCCTCGAGCCCGACCCGCAGGCCTGGTGCCTCGAAAGCCCAGATCTCGCCCGAGGGCAGCGCCAGCAACGCACCCTCGCCATCGCGGATCAGGCTCGGCTTGACGTTCGGGTGCAAATGGAAGCGTGCGGTCGCAGGCAGGCTCGCCAGCGCTGCCGGAGCGCTGAACGAATCCTCGCCGGCAAGCTGGCTGCCGTTGCGGGCGAGCAGCAGGCGGCGGGTATGGATGGTGCCGAAGGCGCGCCGGTAGCCGTCATGGCTCGCCACCCATTCGTGCCCGTCCTCGTTGTCCTGGCGCGCGACGCGGACATCGGCCGGGCCGGCGGTGATCCGCCTTTCGCCGAGCACCAGCCCGAAGACGGCGCTGGAGCGGTCGTCCAGCGTCACGGTCGAATGAGCGGCGGTGGCGCGGGCGGCGAGCCTGAGCTCGGGCGTGCCGAAGCGACTGGCGCCGCAATTCACGACGATGCGCTGCGAACCGGTCGATAGTTCGAAGCTGAGGCAGCCGGCATTGGCCTCGACAGAATTCGCCCCGCGGGGTGGCGGCCCGGCTTCGACGACGACGATGCTGGTGCCGGCGTTCAGCCGATCATAGCCGGAATAGGCCGCATGCTCGATCGGCCTGGCGCGAACATCGTCATAGGCTGCCAGCGTCGCCATCAGATCGGGCGGCGTCGCGCCCATGCCGTTGAACAGAGCGAGCGCGCCGTCGCCATGCCGGAACAGCTTGAGATGCGGCATCATCCGGTCGATCGCCATGATGATGGCGCGTGGCGCCTCGAGCCCGCGGGCGGTAAAGGTCTCGCGCAGCGGCAAGAGGTCGAGCAGCAAGTCGATGATGAGGCGGGGATTGCGGCTGAGATGGCCGCCATCCGGCAGGATCTGCTGCTCCAGTTCGTCGGAGAGCGCGATCTCGTAGCGCCGCAATCGCCGTTCCTGGCCGTCGAGACAGATGGCGGCAAAGCAGATCGCGATCAGGCATTGCAGGCGCGCCGCACCCTCGACAGCGCCGGCGAGCGCGAGCTGGAGCCGCTCGGCCGTCTGGGCGACGTGGCGGATGAAGCGCTCATAGAAGGCATGATCGGCGCCTTCGAGCAGGAGCGGCGAATGCGACAGGAACGACATCAGCCGCCGGGCGATCACGGCCGGGCGCCGCGCGATCTCGTCGCGGTCGTGCTGGCGGGCGATGAACTCGTCGACGAGGGCGCGGGCATTGGCGCGGGCGATCGCCGTATCGGCGGCGCGCAGATGGCGCAGCCAGACGAAGCTATGGAGCGCTTCCGCCCAGGCCTCGCTCGGTGGCGCGACCAGGAAGGGCGATTCGCCATGGCAGTTCACGGTGCGTCCGGCCAGGGCGAAGTAGCCGGCATAGATGTCGCTCGCCGTGGTTGGATCGGCGGTGCGCAGGTCGTGCGGGGCGAAGAGCAGGCGGCTGGAGCGTAGTCGCCCGAACGGCCAGAGCGCCCGTTTCGCCCCGGCAATCTGGCCGCGCGTCCGCCGCGCCGCCCTGCCGATGGCTGCTCGTGCCAGGCCTCCGCGCTCCGACCAGCCGCTCAATGAATTCTGCTGCCTCGCCGCCCGCTACCGCCTCGGTGAGGCGAATCCCGATCAACTCATACCCTGTTCAGGCGACATGCGTAAAATCCCGCCCATCCCGAGAGCCGTGGCGTCTCTCCGGCAAGCTGGTGCGGAAGCGTGCGCAATTCGCCCAGCGACGTCAGCGCTTCGGCCTGTCCGCCGATCTCCGCAGGCTCGATCGGAGCGCGCACGAAGCCGGGCGTGCGCGCCAGGAAGGCCTCGATCTGCGCCTCGCCCTCCTCCGGCTCCAGCGAGCAGGTGCAGTAGACGAGGCGTCCACCCGGCCGGGTCAGTCGTCCCGCCTGGTCGAGCAGGCGGGCCTGCAGGGCGGTGAGCTTGGCGATATCCTCGGGTCGCTTGGTCCAGGCGACGTCGGGGTGGCGCCGGATCGTGCCGGTCGCGCTGCACGGCGCGTCGAGCAGGACGGCGTCGAACGGCTCTGCCTCGAAGGCCGAGACATCGGCGATGACAACCTCGGCCTCTAGGCCCAGTCGATCCAGATTGGCCCTGAGGCGGCGCAGGCGCGGGCCGGAGCGGTCGACCGCGGTGACCTCAGCGCCCAATTGCGCGAGCTGCACGGTCTTGCCGCCCGGCGCGGCGCAGAGATCGGCGACGCGATCGCCGGGCTTGATGCCGAGCAGGCGGGCGGGCAAGGCGGCGGCCGCGTCCTGCACCCACCATTCTCCCTCAGTGAAGCCCGGCAAGCCGGTGACGGCCTCGCGTCCGCGCAGGCGCACTGAGCCGGTCGGCAGGACGATGCCGTCCAGCTTGGCGGCCCATCCGGCCGCGTCGGATTTCATGGTCAGGTCGAGCGGCGGTTCCTCGGCATGGGCGGTTGCGATCGCTGTCGCGACATCGGGCCCGTAGGTGTCCGTCCAGCTCTGGCGCAGCCAGTCGGGTGTGTCGGCGAGCGGATCGAGACCGGCGAGGATCGCCTCGCGTTCGCGCGCCAGCCGCCGCAGCACGGCGTTACCGAGCGAGGCGTAGCGCGAGGAACGGGCGTCCTCGTGCAATTGGCGGATGGCGAGGTCGACCGCCGCATGGTCGGGAACATCGAGAAAGAGCAGCTGCGCCGCGGCGGCGACCATGATCGGCTCGAAGGGGCCGGATTTGCGCGGACTGCCGCGCTCGAGCCGGGCACCGACCACCTGGCGGATCGTGCCGAGACGGCGGAAAGCGACGGTTGCGATCGCGCGCGCCAGTCCGGCATCGGCCGGCTCCAGCCCGGCTGCCTGCGCCAGACGCTCGAAGGTTTCGTCGAGCGCGGTGCCGGCGCGCAGCACCTCGTCGATCAGCGTCGCCGCCAGACGGCGCGCCGCGAGACCAGGTACGTCGTCAGCCGGCGCGCGGTTTTCTTGGGGGGCTGCCATTCTCAGCCCCAGGGTCCGGGCTCGCGCCCACCAGCGAGGGGGTTCTGGCTCGCGCCGCCGGCGAAACCGCCGCGGTTCGAGGCTGCGCCCATGGCGCGCGCCTGCTCCATCAATGCGGCGATGCGGTTGCCGGTGTCGGGGTGGGTCGAGAACAATGAATCCATGCCGCGGCCGGAGAGTGGGTTGATGATGAACATGTGCGCCGTAGCAGGCTTCGCCTCCGCCGTCTCGTTCGGGATATGGGAAACGCCGCCGGCGATCTTGGCGAGCGCGTCGGCAAGCGCCACCGGGTTGCCGCAGATCTCGCCGCCGATGCGGTCGGCCTCGTATTCGCGCGAGCGCGACACTGCCATCTGGATGATGGTGGCGGCCAGCGGGGCGAGGATCATCAGGGCGACCTGGACGATGGCGTTGGGACGATTGTCGCGCGAGCCGAAGAACATGCCGAAGGAGGCGAGCGTCGAGATCGCACCGGCCATGGTCGCCGTGACCGTCATGGTCAGCGTGTCGTGGTTCTTGATGTGGGCAAGCTCGTGCGCCATCACGCCGGCGAGTTCGTCATAGGACAGTGCGCGGATGATGCCGGTCGTGGCCGCGACCGCGGCGTTCTGCGGGTTGCGGCCGGTGGCGAAGGCGTTCGGCTGGTCCTCCTGGATGAGGTAGACGCGCGGCATCGGCATGTTGGCGCGCTGGGCGAGACCCTGCACCATCCGGTAGAGATCGGGCGCGCTGCGCTCATCGACCTCCTGGGCGTTATAGGCGGACAGCGCCAGCCGGTCGGAATTCCAGTAGCTGAACAGATTGGTCGCGACCGCGATGCCGAGCGCGATCAGCATGCCCCCAGTGCCGGCGAGCAGATAGCCGACCACGCCAAACAGCGCGGTGAGCGCCGCCATCAGCATGCCGGTACGGGCATAGTTCATCGAGAACCCCTTCTTGCGTCGTTGTCATCCCAGCGCGGAAACCCTCGCCGGAGTGCAGTTTCATCCCTATGTGGTGGGGACGATGCCGATCCTGCAAGAGAATGGCCGATCATGAGCTCGCGGACCAAGACGGACGAAGGTGGAGCGCCCGAACCCGCCAAGGCATTGTCGCCGGCGGCCCAGCGCGCGCTCGCCGAAGCCGCGGCGCGCCGCGCGGCGATCGACGCCAAGGCCGCCGAGCTCCATCGCGAGAAGGAGGTCAACGGCCGCGGCGGGCTCGAACCGGTGCGCTATGACGATTGGGAAGTGAAGGGGATCGCCAGCGATTTCTGAGCTGCGCAGACCTGGCGGTTGCAAAGGGGGCCGCCGCCGGCCAAAGACGAGGCTGACAGCAACCGGCTTTGATCCAGCATGAGTGACGACAAACGCCTCGAAGCGCTGCGGCGGCTCCTGACCGAAGCGTACCAGAAGCTTGGACTGAAGCTCGGCTTCTCTCTTTGGGACGGCTCGCGCGTGCCGGCCGACTGGCCGGCGGACGGGCTGGGGATCGCGATCCGCGACGCCGGCGTCGTCGCAGCGCTGCTGCGCAAGCCGAAGCTCGACACGCTGCTGCACCTGCACGTCGCCGACCGGATCGCGATCCAGAACGGCTCGATCTTCGATCTCGCGGCGGCGCGCCCGGACGGCAAGGTCGGCCGACTGGCGCGCGGCATTTCGAAGGCGGCGGTGTTTGAGGTCGTCAGACGCTTCATCTTCGCGCCCGGCACGGCGCCGCAGGCGGTTCAGCACATCAAGGGCGACGAGATCGCCCGCGACGGCAAGCCTGCGACCAACAAGGCCAATATCGCTCACCATTACGACGTCTCGAACGCGTTCTACCGGCTCTTCCTCGACGAGCGCATGGTCTACACCTGCGCCTATTTCACCGAGGATCACGACGATCTCGAGCGGGCGCAGACCGACAAGCTCGAGATGATCTGCCGCAAGCTGCGCCTGAAGCCGGGCGACAAGCTGCTCGACATTGGCTGCGGCTGGGGTGCGCTGGTCTGCTATGCCGCCCAGCATTATGGCGTCGAGGCGCATGGCGTGACGCTGGCCGAGGAGCAGCTCAAGCTGGCGCAGGAGAAGGTCGAGGCGCTCGGCCTCATGGGCAAGGTCACGCTCCATCTCAAGGACTTCACTCAGATGGAGGGAGAGTTCGACAAGATCTCCTCGATCGGCATGTTCGAGCATGTCGGCATCCGCAACCACCCGACCTATTTCCAGGCGGTGAACCGGCTGCTCAAGCCGCGTGGGCTCTATCTGCACCACTCGATCTCACGGCGTGCCAAGAAGACCGAACGCGCCTTCAACAAGATGCCGGCGGAGTATCGGGCGCTGGTGCGCTACATCTTCCCGGGCGGCGAACTCGATCATTTGGGCATGTCGATCGCCAATCTCGAGCGCTACGGCTTCGAGGTGCACGATGTCGAGGGCTGGCGCGAGCACTACCAGCGCACGACGCGGCTGTGGTTCGAGCGGCTGAATGCGAACAAGGCTGAGGCGGAAGCGGAGGTCGGGCCGGAGCGGACGCGGATGTGGCTGCTCTATCTCGCCGGCTGCTCGCTTGCCTTCGAGCGTGGCGGAGCGCTGATCAACCAGACGCTGGTCTCGAAGCGGCGCAAGGGACCGTCGGGCCTGCCGCTGACGCGGGCGGATCTGTATCGCTGAGCAGAGTCAGGACAGGCGCAGTGCGAGCGGGCGAGCGCTGAACGTCACGGCATCGGCGCCTGCCTCGGCGCGGGCATAGTGCAGGGCATCGTCCCGGCTGCGGAAATAGCCGCCGCCGCGACCATGCGTCTCGACCGCGATCCAGTGGCCCTCGCGATCACGCCCGATCTTGAAATGCGGACGGGCGGCTGAGGTGGCAGCGGTCGGCATGGCAGCCTCAGAAGAAGCCGATCGTGGTGGCGAAGGCCAAGCCTGCTCCGAAGACGATCGTCGAGGCGAAAGCCGCCTCGGCAACGGTGAAGAGCGTCTGGGCGTGGCCGGAAAGAGCAGAACGGGACAGCGTGAACATCGAAACCCCCAAGTCGGATCGTGTATTTCGATCTTGGAGGGCTCAGCGTTCCTTTCGCCGCGGGTCGTAAAAAATGCGAATGGCGCCCAAGAGGGCGCCATGCAGGCTGTGCCCTGGGGCGGAGCCTATTTCTTCACGAAGCCGTCGAGCTTGCCGTAATGTTCGGCCAGCAAATAATAGAAGGTCAGGCGCGACTTGGTCTTGTCGGCCTTCATGTGATCGCAGGTGGCCTTGACGGTGGCGTCGAGGTCGGCAGTCTTCAGGCCGAGCTTCTTCTTCAGGAAGTTCTCGCGGACGCGCTCGAGTTCAGCGGGGTCGGAGCAGGCGACATAGCGCGTATCGGGCTTGCTCATGACCAAGGCATAAGCCTTGCTCATGCCGGCGAAGGCGGCCTCGTTGACGGGTTTCTTGGCGAACTTCTTGACGTCGGCGAGATGATCCATCGGGTACCCCTCTGAAGACATATCGGTTCGAAAGGCGCGCTGGACTCAGCGTTACGCCTTGCAAAACGATATCCGGCTTTTTTGTCGCAGGCGAGAGGCCGGACCACGAAAAATCCTAGCGATTATTCAGCGTTTCCGGGTTGCATCTACGATATGGCTGGTCGGCGCTCAGGGTTGTTGAAGCTGGCGCCGGCAAGTGCTGCGATGCAGCAATTCGCCCGGAGGCCTTTCAGCCATGAAGCCGACCATCCTGATGGCGCCGCGCATGCCGGCACGCCTCGTGGCGCGCCTGGAGGAGCGCTACGAAGTGCTCGGACCGATGAGTCATTCCGCACCGGACGCACTGCCGGCGGGAGCGGAAGCGGCGCGCGTGCTGCTGACGGTCGGCACCTGGAAAACCGACGCTGCCTTGATCGACGCCTTGCCCAGTCTCGGTCTTGTCGCCTGCTACGGCACGGGCAATGAGGGCATCGAGCGCGCGGCTGCCAAGGCGCGCGGCATCCTGGTCAGCAATGCCGCCGATGCCAACGCGACGAGCGTCGCCGAATTCGCGGTCGGACTCATGCTGGCGAGCGCCCGCCAGATCGGTACTGCCGAGCGCTTCGTTCGGGCCGGGCGCTGGCAAGGCAATGCGATCGAGCGCATGGCGCATGTACCGGGCCTGGCCGGGCGCAAGCTCGGCATTTTCGGGCTGGGCGCCATCGGCCAGCGCATCGCGGTGCGGGCAACCGCTTTCGACATGACAATCGGCTATCACAACCGTTCGCCCCGGCCGGAACTGCCCTATCAATATCACGACAGCCTGCTCGGCCTCGCCGAATGGGCCGATATCCTGATGGTCTCGGTGCGCGCGAGCGTTGAGACGCGGCACGCGATCGATGCCGCGGTCCTGCGCGCGCTCGGTCCGCATGGCCATCTCGTCAACATATCGCGTGGCATTGCGGTCGATGAGGCCGCGCTGATCGAGGCTCTGGAGAGCGGCACGATCGCGGGCGCGGCGCTTGATGTCTACGAGCACGAGCCTGTCGTTCCGGATCGGCTCAAGGCGCTGGAGAACGCGGTGCTGACGCCGCATATCGCGGCGAACGCCGAATCGGCTCAGATCGCCCAGCAAGAGTTGCTGCTCGCTAATCTCGAGGCATTTTTCGCGGGCCGGCCGCTGCTGTCGCCGGTCGCGATCTAGGCGATCGGCGAGGTAGGCTACGCTTGCTGCAGTCGTCAGGGCGCGACGACGACCGGAGTGCCCATGCGGACGCGGGCGTACAGATCGATCACATCGCTGTTGTGCATGCGAAAGCAGCCATAGGAGGCGGCGGTGCCGACTGAGCGCGGGTTATTGGTGCCGTGGATGGCGTATTGGCCGCCGGGGCCGAGGCCGATGACGCGCGCACCCATCGGGTTGTTGGGGGCACCGCCGGGAATGACGTCGGGCAGCCGCGGATTGTCGCGCTTGACCTCGGCCGGCGGGCTCCAGGCCGGATCGACCATGAGCTCCTCGACATATTTGACACCGCGCCACTGCTTGCCGGCCTTGCCGACGGCGATGGTGTAGCGCAGGGCCTGGCCCGGCGCGGCGATGTAATAGAGTTTCCGCTCGGCCGTCCGGATCAGGATGGTGCCGGGCTGGTAGCGGTAATCGGGGAAGTCGACGAGCTCGCGTGCCTGGGCGGGGCGCACCGCCAGCAGCATCAGCAGCGAGAGCGCCGCCGCGATGATGAGATCGATCGGTCCGTGCCGGCGCGCCATGGTTCTCTCCCTGCGTGTCCCAACGCGTCGGGAGAATTTGGGCGGTTGCCGGTGAATCGAGGGTTCAGCAGCATGGTGAACCCTCGATTCAGCATGAATCCGGGCTTAACCGGCTGATTTCTCAGGCGATGGCGGCGCCGATGATCAATGTCGCCAGCAACAGGTACAGCAAGGCGGCGAGGAGCAGGTCGACCGGACCGCGCGGGATGCTCATGACGGAGTCCTCCGGCGCCGCGATCCGACATCCGGCGGCGCCAGCCCTGTCATGACGGAACCGTTCGGTACGGTCCACGACCGCCATCGACCGCTGTGAACGGGCCGTTAAGCACGCCCGCGGGGTTTATGGAAAACTGCGCGGGAAGCGGGGTTCAGGCTTTCTCGACCACGAGCGTCGCGCCTTCGACACGCACGATGCGGATCTCGGCGCCGGCGAGCAGCTCGGGACCGGTGACGCGCCAGGAGGAATCGCCGACGCGAATGCGTCCTTCGCCGCCAGTCATCGTCGCCTCCAGCTTGAAGACCTTGCCGATCAGCTGACGGCCGCGATCGTTCAGGCCCGAGGCGGCATCGGGCTCTTCGCCTCGGCGGCGGGTGATGGCGCGCCCGGCAAGGACGCTGGCGACCGCAAGCGCCGCAAAGATGAGCAATGCCCCTTGCCAGGTGATGCCGGTCAGCCCGACGACGACACCGGTCAGCAGCGCGGCGAGGCCGAACCAGAGCAGGAAGACGCCCGGCGCCAGCATCTCGCCGCCGATGAGGACGAGCCCGAGCACGATCCAGGCCCAGCCACCGAGGGAGGCGAACCAGTCGAGCATGCTCAGCCCTCCACGGAGCGGCCGGCCGCGGGAACCGAGCCGGCGCGGCGGCCTGCGGCCGCCTCCTCGCCGAACACGGCCTTGGTGAGCTGGGCGATGCCGCCGACAGTGCCGGCGAGCGCGGCAGCCTCGATCGGCACGATCACCACCTTGCTGTTGGGGGCGCTCGCCATCGCCTTCAGTGCGTCGGTGTAGCGTTCGGCGATCAGGAAGTTGGCGGCCTGGATGTCGCCGCGGCTGATCGCCTCGCTAACCATGGCGGTTGCATTCGCCTCTGCCTGGGCCAGCCGCTCACGGGCCTCGGCGTCGCGCAGTGCCGCCTCCTTGCGGCCCTCGGCGGCGAGGATCTGCGATTGCTTCTGCCCTTCCGCCTTGAGGATCTCGGCCTGACGCTGCCCCTCGGCCTCGAGCACGGCGGCGCGCTTCTCGCGCTCGGCCTTGATCTGGCGGTTCATCGCGCCGGCGATGTCGGCTGGCGGCAGGATATCGCGGATCTCGATGCGGGTGACCTTGACGCCCCAGGGCGAAGCGGCGGCGTCCATCACCCGCAGCAGTCGTTCGTTGATCTCATCGCGATGCGAGAGCAACTGGTCGAGGTCCATCGAGCCGACCACCGTGCGGATATTGGTCATCGTCAGGACCATCAGCGCCTGGTCGAGATGGGAGACCTCGTAGCAGGCCTTGGCAGCGTCGAGCACCTGGTAGAAGGCGGCGGCGTCTATGCGCACGCCGGCATTGTCCTTGGTGATCGCTTCCTGCGAGGGAATGTCGAGCACCTGCTCCATCACGTTCACCTTGTGGCCGATCCGGTCGAAAAGCGGAATGATCAGGCCGAGGCCGGCACCGAGCGTGCGCGAATAGCGGCCGAAGCGCTCGACGGTGAAGTTGTAGCCCTGCGGCACGGTGCGCACGCCGAGCGCGATCGCGATGACAACCGCGATGACCAGCATAATCAGGGCGACCGTGGCGATATCCAAACCTTGCGAGCCCATCTGATCCCTTCTCCAGCTTCGGCGCAGCCGCCGCTCACCATAGCGATGTTTGCGACGCTCTGATGCAGGCTCGCTCCCACATCATTTCTCCAAGTATTTGACCACGCGCCACATCATCTCACCGACGGTGTTGCATTCCTCATCGTTGAGGACGCCCATCATCGCCTCGATCTTGGCAGTGTGAATCGCGAGTGCCTTGCGAGTCAGCGTCTCGCCTTCCGGCGTCAGCCAAAGCCGGCGCACGCGTCGATCGGTCTCGTCATTGCGGCGCTCGATCAGGCCGCGCCGTTCGAGCTCGGGCAGCAGCATGCTCATGGCGCTGCGGCCGACGAGCAGCTTTTCGGCCAGCGCCTGCTGGGTCAACCCGGGGGTGCGGAAGACGTTGGCGAGCACATCGTAATGGGCGAGCTGGATGCCGAGCGGCGCCAGCGCCTCGGAGAAAACCTTCTTCCAGAGCTGGTGCATGCGCGCGACGGCGAGCCAGTTCTTGAAGCGCGGCAGTTCCCAGGGCAGGCGCGATCCGCCGGTGCCTTCCGGCTCATCCACGGTTCCGGAAATCGGCTCTTGCATTTTGTTCATGGCTGAACATAATAGTTCAAGACTGAACGAACAGGGTTTCCGATCATGCCCAGCGCAGCCCTTCGCGTCATTCGCCCCCTCGTCCGTATCGGCAGCTTCATCGCTCCACGCACTGCAGGGCGCGCCGCCTTCAAGCTCTTCTGTACACCGCCGCGCCAGCCGGGTCCGCAGACCCGCACCGGCAAGGCGATCATCGCCGCCCGCTCCCGGCTCGCGCCTGCGATCAAACAGGCGGTATCCTACCCGTGCGGGACGGTCAGTACCTATCTGTTCGAACCAGAGCCTCGCTTGCAAGATGGCGATGGTCCGGCGCCGACCGTGATCCTGCTGCATGGCTGGAACAGCGAGGCGGCCTTCATGACCGCTTTCATCCAGCCGCTGCTGGCGCAAGGCTTCCGCGTCGTCGCTTACGACATGCCGGCGCATGGCGCCTCGACCGGGGCCGAACTCAACATTCCGCTCGGGGTCGCCGCGCTCGCCGCCGTAGCCCGCGTCTTCGCGCCGGTGCATGCGATCGTGGCGCATTCCTTCGGTGGCGCGATCGCGCTCGCTGGCCTCGCCCGCAGCGTGCCGGGTCAGCCGCGGGTCAGGGCGAACCGGCTCGCGCTGGTCGCGGCGCCGTCTTCGGTCACGACGATCACCCGCAATTTCGGCGCGACGATCGGGCTCGGCCGGCGCGGCCAGGCGGCGCTGGAGCGTCACATCCACAGTGTCGCCGGCAATCCGGTCGAGGCCTTCGAGGGGCGCGGGCAGCTGGAGACGATCGGCCTGCCGACCCTGGTGGTCCATGATCGGCAGGACCGGGAGCTCGATTTCCACCATGCGCAGGCGCTGTCGGCGGCTGGGTCCTTCGTCACGCTTCAGGAGACGAGCGGGCTCGGGCATCGGCGGATTTTGCAGGCGAAGCCGGTGATTGAGGGCGTGACGCGGTTCGTGGTGGGGTGACCGCAGTCGTCATTCTCGGGCGGAGCGAAGCGTAGACCCGAGAATCTCGGAAACGTCAGGGCGCCTTCTCGGCCTGAGATGGTCGGGTCAAGCCCGACCATGACGCCTGAGGCGATTCACACCCAGCCCATCAGCTCCCGCCGCACCACTGCCTCGATCACCTGCATGCCCTCCTCGGAATCGTTGAGGCAGGGGAGGTAAGCGAAATCCTTGCCGCCATTGTGCATGAAGATCTCGCGGTTCTCGACGTCGAGTTCCTCGAGTGTCTCCAGGCAATCGGCCGAGAAGCCGGGCGCGACGATGGCGAGTGATTTCGTGCCGCCCTGCGCCAGCGCCTTCACCGTCTCGTCGGTATAGGGCTGCAGCCACTCATCTGGCCCGAAGCGCGACTGGAAGGTCAGGCGGAAGCGCTCCTCGGAGAGGCCGAGCTTCTCGCCAAGCAGCCGGGCGGTGACGGCGCACTGGCAATAATAGGGGTCGCCCTTGAGCAGATATTCCTTCGGCATGCCGTGCAGCGAGCAGAGGATGACCTCCGGCTCGAAGGAGAGCTTGCCGAGCGAGGCGCGGACCGAGGCGGCGAGCGCGTCGATATAGGTCGGGTCGGCATAATAGGGATGGGCGACCCGCACCGTCGGCTGCCAGCGCATCTGCATCAGCGCGCGAAAGGCCTGGTCGCAGGCGGTCGCCGAGGTCGGCGCGGCATATTGCGGATAGAGCGGTACCAAAAGGATACGGTCGCAGCCCTGGTCGAGCAGGCCCTTCAATCTGCTCTTCACATCGGGCAGGCCGTAGCGCATCGCCCAGTCGACGGTGATGCGGTCGCCGGCCTCGCCCTTCAGGCGCTCGGCGAGCTTCTCGCTCTGGGCGCGCGTGATCGTCTTGAGCGGGCCTTCATTGCGCTCATTGTTCCAGATCGAGGCGTAGTCCTTGCCCTTCCGGCTAGGGCGCGTCGACAGGATGATCAGGTTGAGGATCGGCCACCATTTCCAGCGCGGCTCCTCGATGACGCGGCGGTCGGAGAGGAATTCCTTGAGATAGGCCCGCATCGGCCGGTAGCTCGTGCCCTCGGGCGTGCCGAGATTCATCAGCAGCACGCCGATGCGGCCGCTTTTGATGGTAGCGTGGTCGGGCGGCAAACGGGGCTTGAGGCTCATCACATCCGCTTTCGTTCGGCTGTGATTTAGACGAGTTACGGTTTTCGTCCAGTCGGGCCGTGCGGGGTGCGACACTGCGTAAGCAGGGTCTCGCAAGCCGGCTAGGGTCTTGCTAGTCTTCGACCAAATCAAAACTCTTGGACCAAATCAAAACCGCAGGGGTTCGCGCCGATGACCAAGATGACCCGCCGCCACGCACTTCGCGTCCTCGGCGCTCCCGCAGCCCTTGCCGCCACCGCACCGGTCGCCAAGGCACAGACGCCGGCTGCGACCTTCACGCTGCTGCTCGTCAACGACATCTACAAGATGAGCGACGACAAGGGCAAAGGCGGCTTCGCCCGGGCCTCCGGCATCGCCAAGGCCGAGCGGGCGCGCGGCGTGCCGGTGCTGTTCTGCCATGCCGGTGACTGCTACTCGCCCTCGCTGATGTCGGGCTTCGACCAGGGCGCCCATATCGTCGCGATGCAGAACAAGATGGGCATCGACGTCTTCGTGCCCGGCAATCACGAATTCGACTTCGGCAAGGAGAACTATCTCAAGCTCGCCGCGGCCCAGAACTACCCGACCTTCGCAGCGAACCTGCGCGATGCCGCCGGCAATCCGCTGCCGGGCCATAAGGATTCGCAGATCTTCGAGCTCGGCGGCATCAAGGTCGGCGTGATCGGCACGACCTTCGACCCGACGCCGCAGCTCTCCAATCCCGGCGACCTGAAATTCTCCTCGACCATAGAGGCGCTGCGGCGCGAGGCGCGCAAGCTGAAATCGGAAGGTGCCGACATCCTCGTCGGCGTGGTCCATGCCGACCGGGCCATGGACTACGAGATCGTGCGTTCGCGCGTGGTCGACATCCTGCTCACCGGCCACGACCACGACCTCGCCATCGCCTATGACGGCAAGGTCGTGATGGTCGAGTCGAACGAGGAGGGCAACTACGTCACCGCGATCGACATCGCCGTCAGCGTCTCCGGCCAGGGCCAGGCGCGGCAGGTCGCGTGGACCCCGACCTTCCGCGTCAACGACAGCCGCGCCGCGACGCCCGATCCCGAGGTCGCCGCCATCGTCAAGGGCTATGAGAGTGAGCTCTCCAAGGAGCTCGACGTCGAGATCGCGACGCTGGGTACCCCGCTCGATTCGCGAACCGCCATGATCCGCACCCAGGAGACGGCGATCGGCAACCTGATTGCCGATGCGATCAGGGCCGCAACGGGCGCACAGCTCGCCATCACCAATGCCGGCGGCATCCGTGCCAACAAGCAGTATGCGCCCGGCCACAAGCTGACGCGCCGCGACGTCTTGAGCGAGATGCCCTTCGGCAACGCCACCGTGATGGTCGAGATTACCGGCAAGGATGTGAAGGACGCGATCGAGAACGGCCTGCGCGACGCGCCGCAGGGCGCCGGGCGTTTCCCGGTGGTGTCCGGGCTCACCTTCGAGGCCGATCTCAAGCAGCCGCAAGGCTCGCGCGTCACCTCCGTGAAGGTCGATGGCAAGGAGATCGAACCGGCCGGCAAATACACCGTCGCCTCCAACAACTTCATGCTGTCGGGCGGTGACGGCTATACCGCGCTCGGGCGCGGCAAGACGCTGATCGGCCTGACCGATGGCAAGCTGATGGCAAACGAGGTCATGGTCTATGTGCGCCGGCTGGGAACGGTCGAGGCCAAGGTCGAGGGGCGGGCCGTTCTGAAGTGAGCGGCTTCCACGCGGCGCTGGGCGCCTTTCTGGCCTCGCCTGTCTCTGCCTCCTGGCGCGAGCTTGCCGTCTTCCGCAACGGCACGGCCGAACGCGTCTGCGCGGCCGTCGATGCCGAGGTTGCTGCGGGCCAGGTGGTGGCACCGGAGCCGGAGCGGTTTCTCGCGGCCTTGGCGCTAACCCCGCTCGATCAGGTGCGAGTGGTGATCCTCGGGCAAGACCCTTATCCAACGCCCGGCCATGCCAATGGCCTCGCCTTCTCCTATGTCGGCCCGCCGCCGCTGCCGCGCTCGCTGGTCAACATCTACAAGGAACGGGCCGAGGACCTCCGCCTCGCCGCGCCCGCGGGCGGCGATCTCTCATCCTGGGCGAAGCAGGGCGTTCTCTTGCTGAATACCGCGCTCACTGTCCGCGAGGGCGCGACGCAGGCCGGTTCGCACCTCAAGCTCGGCTGGCGGGCGGTGACGGACGAGATTCTGTCGGCGGCCTCGCAGCAGCGGCCGCACGTCGTGTTCATGCTCTGGGGCTTACCGGCGCAAGCCAAGCGGGGTCTGGTCGACGAGAGCAAGCATCTCGTCATCGCCAGCGCCCATCCTTCGCCGCTCTCGGCGCGGCGCGGCTTCTTCGGCTCGAAGCCGTTCAGCCAGACGAATGAATGGTTGAAGAGGGAGGGGCAGCCGACCATCGACTGGTGAGGCGCGGGATCCCCTCTCCTGGAAGGAGAGGGGTAGGGGTGAGGTGTTCGGGAGCGGAATCGTTGGCTTGAACCCGGCCGCGCGGTCAGCGCTCGCGGCACTGGTCCAACGGCCTACACCTCACCCTGCCCTCTCCTTACAGAAGAGGGTTCCCGCGGCTCTCCGGTGAGCGCGGGCTATCCCACCGGCCGCTCATCGGCGATGACCTTGCCGTCGTTGGGCAGGGCTCCGAGCGGCAGGACCTCGACCGCGCCCTTGAGCTTGGTCACCTGCTGCAGGGTCGAGGACACCGCGTCGACGAAACCGGTTGGCTCGGCATAAATCTCGGCCTTGAGCGTCATGGTGTCGAGCTCGTTGGCGCGGCCGATGACGAGGCGCAATTTGGCGATCTCGCGGTGGCGACGGGCGATCTCGGCGACCTGCTCGGGCCGCACGAACATGCCCTTGACCTTCGCCGTCTGGTCGGCGCGGCCGAGCCAGCCTTTGATCCGCTGATTGGTGCGACCGCTGGCGCTGGCCCCCGGCAGGATTGCGGTCAGATCGCCGACGGCGAGGCGGATCTGCGGGTGATGCGGGTCGAGATTGGTGACGATAATCTCGCCGACCTCGCCCTCGCTGACCGGATCGCCGGTACCGGGGCGGACGATCTCGACGATCAGATTCTCGTTCAGGACCATGCCGTCGCGGGCGCTGGTCTCATAGGCGATCAGGCCGATATCGGCGGTCGCATAGAGCTGGTAGGCGTCGATGCCACGTTCACGCACCCAGGCCTGCAGCGAGGGTGGGAAGGCCGCGCCCGAGACGATGGCGCGCTTCAGGCAGGAGGTGTCGACGCCGCGGCTGTCGGCGGCCTCGATCAGCAGCTTCAGGAAATCCGGCGTGCCGGTATAGGCGCTCGGCTGGTAAGCGCCGATCACCTCCATCTGCTGCTCGGTGTTGCCCGGGCCGGCCGGGATGACGGCGCAGCCAATGGCGCGGGCGGCCGAGTCCATGATGAAGCCGCCCGGCGTCAGATGATAGCCGAAGGTGTTGAGCACGACGTCGCCCTTGCGGAAACCGGCGGCGTAAAGGCCGCGCGCCGTGCCCCAGGGATCGCTGCCGGTGCCTTCCGGCTCGAAGATCGGCCCTGGCGAGGTGAAGAGCCGGCCGAAGGAGCCAAGCGATGCGGTGGTCAGGCCGCCGAAGGGCGGATTGTCCCGGTGCAGCACCGGCAGGTCGGCCTTGCGCAGTACCGGGAGTTTCGCGAGCGCGGCGCGATCGGTGATCCCAGCCGGATCGACGCCCTTCAGATGCGCGGCATAGCCCGGCGTCGCCAAAGCGGCAGTAAGGACGGCCGGCAGCCTTGCAAAGAGGTCGGCCTCGCGCCGCGCAGGCGACCGGGTCTCGAGATCGTCGTAGTGCTGGTTCATCGCTCGTGCCCCGGTGCGAACCTATCGGCGCAGAATGCGCAGGAAATTGAGCAGCCCCATCAGCGACGCCGCGACATAGGTCATCGCCGCGGCCCGCAACACGCCGCGCGCCGCGGGCATGTCGTCGGGGTGCAGGTAGTTGTCGTGCTGCAGGATCGGCAGCGCCTTGCCGAAGCTGGCGTCGAACTCGACCGGCAGCGTGACGAGATGGACGACAAGGCCGATACCGAGCAAGGCGAGCGCGGCACCGAACTGGAACAGGCCGGCCGCCGGTACGCGGGTCAGGATCATCACCACCGGAGCGGTGATCAGGATCACCATTGCGACCTTGTCGACCATGCCGAGGAAGCGGGCCAATCCGGTGCGGATGCTGAAGAGTCGGCTGCCCTGCGCATGCTGGACGGCGTGGGCGACCTCATGGGCGGCGACGGCGACGGCGGTGATCGAGCGGCCGTCATGATTCCTGGGCGACAGCCGCACAGTGCGGGCATCGGGATCGTAGTGGTCGCCGGCGGCGACGGTGGTCTCGACGGCGACTGAGCCTAAGCCAAAACGGTCGAGCAGATGGCGCGCGAGTTCGCCCCCGGTGCCGGGCAGATCGGGCCTGTCTGCGGCGTGCCTGTCCATTTCGTAGCGGACCCAGAATTGCGGACCGAAGATCAGGGCGGCGAGAAGGAGGGCGATGACGAGGTAGAGCATGAGCCTGAAATGCCCTGCCGAAGCGGGCCGGACTATGACAGCCAGCGCTTGCGGCGCTTGTAGCTCTTGACCTCACGGAAGGATTTCTTGTTGCCCTCGGCGACGCCCAGATAGAATTCCTTCACGTCCTCGTTCTCGCGCAGCATCTTCGCCTCACCGTCCATGACGACGCGGCCGGTCTCCATGATGTAGCCGTAAGTGGCGTAGCGAAGGGCCATGTTGGTGTTTTGCTCGGCGACCAGGAAGGAGACGCCCTCCTCTGCGTTGAGGCGGCGGACGATCTCGAAGATCTCCTCGACGATCTGCGGCGCCAGCCCCATGGACGGCTCGTCGAGCAGGATCATCTTCGGCTTCGACATCATGGCTCGGCCGACCGCGCACATCTGCTGCTCGCCGCCGGAGGTGTAGCCAGCCTGCGAGTTGCGGCGCTGCTTCAGGCGCGGGAAGAGCTCGTAGATCTTCTCGAGGTCGCGCTTGATCGCGGCGTTGCCGTCGCGGCGGGTGAAGGCGCCGGTGAGCAGGTTCTCCTCGATCGAGAGATGGCCGAAGCAATGCCGGCCTTCCATCACCTGGATGCAGCCGCGTTTGACGAGCTCGCTCGGCGACATCTTGTCGACGCGCTCGCCGTCGAAGACGATCGAGCCCTTGGTGACCTCGCCGCGCTCGGCCTTGAGCAAATTGGAGATCGCCTTCAGCGTCGTGGTCTTGCCGGCGCCGTTGGCGCCGAGAATCGCGACGATGCCCTTGCGCGGCACGGTCAGCGAGACGCCCTTCAGCACCAGGATGACGTGATCGTAGATCACCTCGATATTGTTCAGCGACAGGATGGTGTCCGTCGCGGCCGCTGCCGTGGGCTTTTCGAGGGTGGCGGTCGACATCTTGCGCTCCGCTTTCAGACAAGGCGACCGGGCGGCGGCGCAGGCCGCCGCCCGGAGGTTCAGATCAGGACGACTTCTCGCAGGACTCGGTCCGCTTCGGCCAGTTGCCGGCCTTCTCGACATAGTCCTTGGCGTTGGCCTCGATCAGCGGCCGGACCTCCTCCTTCAGCGGCTCCATCCAGTCCGACCCCTTGGTCCACTTGGTGCCGTCCCATTCGGCGACGTAGGCTTTGTGGTGGCCGGAATGGTCGGCACACGAGACCTTCACCGGCGCGGCGAAGCCTTCCATGCCGATTTCCTTCAGCCGCGCCTCGGTGACGTTGAGCGTCTCAAGGCCGCGGCGCATGTCGTCACCGGTGATGACCTTCTTGCCGGTGAGCTTCTGGGCGTTGCGGATCGCTTCGGCGACCAGCATCGAATTGTAGACGCCGCGATTATAGAGGTTCTCGCCGACCTTCTCCTTGGGCGCCAAGCTCTTACCCTTCTCCACGACATGTTTCACGATGTCCTGGATGACCGGGAAATTGGTGCCGGCCGCGTTGAAGTTGAGCGACTTGTAGCCCTTCGCCTCGGCCCCACCGGCGCGGGCGTCGTCATCGCCGCCGGCCCACCAGACGCCGACCAGCTTGCCGATCGGGAAGTTGTTCTTGATCGCCTCCTTGACGGCCGTCGGGTTCATCGCGCCCCAGCCCTGGTTGTAGAGGAAGTCCGGCCGGTCGCGGCGGATCGAGAGCCAGAGCGAGCCCTGGTTCTGCATGTCGGCCGCCGCCACCGGATAGAGCTTGACCTCGAAGCCGTACTTCTTGGCGAGGTTCTCGAGCACCGGGATCGGCTCCTTGCCGAAGGGGGCGTCGAGATGGATCAGGCCGAGCTTCTTGCCCTTGAGTTTGTCCATGCCGCCGAGCTCGTTCGCCATATGGCGAACCATGATCGAGGCACCGTCCCAATAGGTCAGCGGCGGGATGAAGACCCAGGGGAACTGGCTGCCGTCGGCCGAGGCCGAGAGGCCATAGGCCATCGACAGGATCGGGATCTTGTCGATATGGGCGCGCGGGATCGCGGCTAGCGTCGCGCCGGTCGACCACGGGCTGTAGACGACCGTGTTCTTCGCCTTGGCCTGCTCGTAGCACTCGATCGACTTCTTGGTGTCGTAGCCGGTCTCGCATTCCTCGAAATTGATCCTGACACCGCCGATGCCGCCGTCGCGCTCGTTCAGCATGGTGAAATAGTCGCGCATGCCGTCGCCGATCGGGATGCCCGAGCCGGAGAACGGCCCGGTGCGATAGGCGTTGTTGGCGACATAGATCGTATCCTGCGCGTTGGCCGGGGCGGCGATCGCGCCGGCGGCGAGGAGCGCGCCGAGTGCGACGCTCCTGATGATGCTGCTCTTCTTCATACGCTTCCTCCGTGGTTGCCGGGTACGGCCGAGCCGTTCCGTCTTCGCCATGCCTGCCGCTTGAAGGCCGCGTCAGGTCGTTGTCCTTGGGTCTCTCTCCCCTATTTGATTTTGCGCGAATTCTTGTCGTTTGGCTGATTTCAGCCAAACGGAAAGCGCGCTGCCTCAATAGGGGAAGGGCCACGTCCGCAATTTCTGCTTCCCGATCTGCCAGAGCCGGGCGAGGCCGTGCGGCTCGAGGATCAGGAAGATGATGATCAGCGCGCCGACCAGCATGAAGGTGACGTGCTCGGCCGTTGCGCCCGAAAGCGGTACGCCGAGCGCCGGCAGACCAAATTTCAGGATCGTCGGCAGGCTGGCGATGAAGGCTGCGCCCATGAACGAGCCAATCAGTGAGCCCAGGCCGCCGATAATGACCATGAACAGGATGTTGAAGGAGAGGCGGATAGTGAAGACGTCGTTGGCTTCGCCGCCGCCATACCAGAGGAAGATCATCATCGCCCCGGCGACGCCGGCAAAATAGGATGAGACGGCGAAGGCGGTGAGCTTGGCGTTGAGCAGCTTGATGCCCATCAGCTCGGCGGCGATGTCCATGTCGCGCACCGCCATCCAGGAGCGGCCGAGCTTGCCGTGCACCAAGTTCGAGGCGAACCAGGTCAGCACCACGACGAGGCCGAGGCAGACGAAGTAGCGCGTCTCTGGCGTCGCGGCGGCGCCGGTGATGGGGAGCCCGAACAGCGTGCGCTGCGGCACCTCGATCGCGCCCGAGGCGTTGTAGTTGAACAGCCAGGGCACCCGCACGAACGCCCATTGCAGGAAGAACTGCGCGGCTAGCGTCGCGACGGCGAGGTAGAAGCCCTTGATCCGCAGCGAGGGCAGGCCGAACAGCACGCCGATCGCCGCCGAGAACAGCCCCGAGACCAGGATCAGGACAATGATGTTCACGCCCGGGAAGAAGGTGGTCAGCTTGTAGCAGGAATAAGCGCCGACACCCATGAATGCGGCGGTGCCGAGTGAGATCAGCCCGGTATAGCCGGTCAGGATGTTGAGCCCGATCGCCGCGAGCGAGAAGACCAGGAACGGGATCATCACCGAGGCAATGAAGAAGTCGTTGCCGATCAGCGGGACGCCGACGAGAGCGATCGCGAGGATGACGGCGAGGCCGATCCGGTCCTGCCGGAGCGGGAACACGGCCATGTCGGCGGCGTAATTGGTCTTGTATTGGCCGGCTTCGCGGTAGAACACGGGCTTACCTCGTCATTCCGGGGCGACGCGAAGCGTCGAGCCCGGAATCCATGAACATTGTCATTACCGAAGCGAGTGCGCCCTTCCCGGCGCCACCTGCGGTTATGGGTTCCAGGCTCGCTGCTGCGCAGCGCCCCGGAATGACGGAGAGGTTCATGCAGCTGATCATCAGATCCTCTCGATGATCTTGTCGCCGAACAGGCCCTGCGGCCGGAACAGCAGGAAGCCCAGAGCGATGAAATAGGCGAGCCAGCTCTCGATGCCGCCGCCGATCAACGGCCCCCAGTAGAATTCGCCGAGCTTCTCGCCGATGCCGATGATCAGCCCGCCGACGATGGCGCCGGGGATCGAGGTGAAGCCGCCGAGGATCAGCACGGGCAGCG
This sequence comes from Allobosea sp. Tri-44, assembly GCF_004123845.1. Lineage (GTDB taxonomy): Bacteria > Pseudomonadota > Alphaproteobacteria > Rhizobiales > Beijerinckiaceae > Allobosea. The sequence goes on from NZ_NBDP01000019.1 coordinate 25,239, forward strand.
CCTTCAGCGCGACGATCTCGAGCGCGAAGGAGACGTCGGAGCGGGCGCCCCACATGATACCGGTGATCAACGCGACGATGCCGGCGGTGAACCAGACAATCACCCAGATCTGGTTGAGCGAGATGCCGACCGAGAGCGCCGCCTTGTGGCTGTCGGCGACGGCGCGCAAGGCGCGGCCGATGCGGGTGTACTGGAAGAACAGCGCCAGCACGGCGATCATCAGCGAGGCGATGATGGCGGCGGCGATGTCGATCTTCTGCAGCGAGACGATGCCGCCGAGAATCTTCAGGTCGATCGCGCCCTTGGGCAAATAGAGCTGATCGGTGATCATCTGCTTCGGGCTGCCGCCAAAGACGGATTCGCCGAAGCCGATCAGGAAATAGGTGATGCCGAAGGTCGCCATGAACAGGATGATGTCGGGCTGGTTGACCAGCGGGCGCAGCACCACGCGCTCGATCGTCACGGCGAGCGCGAACATCACACCGAGCGTCAGGATGACGGCGAGGAAGGCCGGCACGCCCTTCTCGTAGAGACCGACGAGGGTCAGCGCGGCGAACACGACCATGATGCCCTGGGCGAAGTTGAAGACGCCCGAGGCCTTGAAAATCAGCACGAAGCCGAGCGCGATCAGCGCATAGAGCACGCCGGAGACGAGGCCCTCCCAGATCGTCTGGGCGAGCAGGTCTGGCGCCTGCGCCATCTGGTTGAACGGGTCGACGAAGATGGCGTGGATCGTGCCGGTCGGGTCGAGGCGGGCGCCGACGATCGCGGCGGCGATAAGCCCGATCACGATCAGGCCGGCCTTGATCCAGCCATTGGCGAGGAGATTGGGTGCAGGCTGCGCGGCGACGTCGCTCATGCGCTCTTATCCTTGCTTGCGGCGGGCATCAGTGCGCCACTCCGAGATAGGCGTCGATCACGCGCTGGTCGGCCTTGACCTCGGCCGGCGTGCCGTCGGCAATCTTGCGGCCGTATTCGAGCACGACGACGCGGTCGGACAGGTCCATGACCACGCCCATATCGTGCTCGATCAAGGCGATGGTGGTGCCGAACTGGTTGTTCACGTCGAGGATGAAGCGGCACATGTCCTCCTTCTCCTCGAGGTTCATGCCGGCCATCGGCTCGTCGAGCAGCAGGAGTTCCGGCTCCATCGCCAGCGCCCGGCCGAGCTCGACCCGCTTCTGCAGGCCGTAGGGCAATTTACCGACCGGCAGCTTGCGGATGTGCTGGATCTGCAGGAAGTCGATGATGTCCTCGACGACCTTGCGATGCTCGATCTCCTCGGTCATCGCCGGGCCGTGCCGCAGCGCCTGCCAGAAGAAGCCCTTGCGCATCTTCAGCGTGCGGCCGGTCATGATGTTGTCGAGCGTCGACATGCCCTTGAACAGAGCGACGTTCTGGAAGGTGCGGGCGATGCCGGCGGCAGCGGCCCGGTGCGGGCGCATCCGGTCGCGGCGCACGCCCTTGTAGGTGATGCGGCCTTCCTGGGGATGGTAGAAGCCGTTGATGCAGTTCAGCATCGAGGTCTTGCCGGCGCCGTTCGGGCCGATGATGGCGCGGACCTCGCCCTTGCGGATGTCGAAGGAGACGTCGCTGATCGCCTTCACCCCGCCAAAGCGCAGCGAGACGTTCTCGACCGAGAGCAGCACCTCGCCCTTATGCGTGACCGGCGCGCCGGCGACAGCCATGGTATGCGCGTTCATGCCGCCTCCTTCGCCGCCGGGGCAGCCGCTGGCGCCGTGACCGGATAGACCTTGGAGTCGCGGACCTTGACCGTCGCCGAGATCACGCCCTTGCGGCCGTCCTCGAAGGTCACTTCCGTCGAGATGTCGGCTTCAGTCGCGCCGTTGTAGAGCGCCTCGACCAACGGGGCGTAGCGCTCGGCGATGAAGCCGCGGCGGACCTTCTGGGTGCGGGTGAGCTCGCCATCGTCGGCATCGAGCTCCTTGTGCAGGATCAGGAAGCGCTTGATCTGGGCGCCGCCCATCATCGGCTCGGCCGCGAGCGAGCGGTTCACCTCGTCGACATGCTTGGCCATCATCTCATAGACCTGCGGATGGCCGGCGAGCTCCTGATAGGAGGCGTAGACGACATTGTTGCGCTCGGCCCAGTTGCCGACCGCGGTCAGGTCGATGTTCAGCGCCACCGTGGCGTAGTCGCGGCCCTGGCCGAAGGCGACGACCTCCTTGATGTTCGGATAGAACTTCAGCTTGTTCTCGATGTATTTCGGCGGGAACAGCTCGCCGGAGTTGAGCTTGCCGACATCCTTGGCGCGATCGATGATCTTGAGGTGGCCGCTCTCGTCGAAGAAGCCGGCATCGCCGGAGCGGACGAAGCCGTCAGGCGTCATCGTCTCGGCGGTCTTCTCGTCGTCCTTGTAGTAGCCGCGGAAGATCGAGGGCGAGCGGTAGAGTACCTCGCCATTGTCGGCGATCCTGATCTCGACCTGCGGCGCCGGCTTGCCGACCGTGTCGGCCTTGATCTCGCCGTCGGGCTGCATGGTGATGTAGACGCCGGCTTCGGTCTGTCCGTAGAGCTGCTTCAGGTTGACGCCGATCGAGCGGTAGAAGCGGAAGAGCTCGGGGCCGATCGCCTCGCCGGCGGTGTAGCCGACCTTGATATTGGTCAGGCCGAAGCGGTTGCGCAGCGGCGCGTAGATCAGGATGTCGCCGAGCTTGTAGAGCAGGCGGGCGCCGAGCGGCACGCTCTCGCGGTTCAGGATCTTCTCGCCGTGCTGCTTGGCGACGCCGAGGAAGTAGTGGAAGACCTTGCGCATCAGCGGACCGGCATCCTCCATGCGCACCATGGTCAGCGTCAACATGGTCTCGAAGACGCGCGGCGGCGCGAAGGCATAGGTGGTGCCGATCTCGCGGCGGTCGTCGACGACAGTCTCGGGGCCTTCCGGGCAGTTGACGCAGAATCCGGCGATGATCGCCTGCGCATAGGAGAAGACATGGTCGCCGACCCAGGCGATCGGCAGATAGGCGATGATCTCGTCGCTCTCGTTCAGCCCGTCGAAGCTGCAGCCGATCTCGGCGGCGGTGATGACGTTGAAATGCGTCAGCATCACCCCCTTGGGCCGTCCGGTGGTGCCGGAGGTGTAGAGGATGATGGCGAGATCGTTGCTCGCGCCCTGCTCCATCTCGCGATCATGCGCGGCTGAAACGGCGGCATCCTTGAGCGCGGCGCGTCCGGCCTCGATGACGTCGCTGATGTCGTGCAACTTGGCGTGGTCGTAGTCGCGCAGGCCGCGCGGCTCGTCGTAGAGCATGTGGCGCAGGTTCGGCAGCCGCTCGATGACCGAGAGAACCTTGTCGACCTGCTCCTGATCCTGCACGCAGGCGAAGACCGCGCCGGCATGGTCGAGCACATAGGCCATCTCGTCGGCAACGCTGTCGGCATAGACCGGGACGGGGATCGCGCCGAGCCATTGCGCGGCGGCCATCGACCAGTACAGGCGCGGCCGGTTGTAGCCGATGATCGCGACCTTCTCGCCGCGCTTCAGGCCGAGCTGCTCGAAGCCCTTGGCAAAGGCGCGGACTTGCTCGGCGACCTCAGCCCAGGTCCAGGACTGCCAGATGCCGAGGTCCTTGTGCCGGAACGCGACGCGTGCGCCGCGTTCCCGCGCATTGCGCAGCAGTAGCTTGGGAAAGGTATCCGCCTGGCCGGCGGCTGCGCTTGCCACGATCGTCGTCTCCACCCTGTCGCCCCGTCTATTGCGGGTTTGTCCGGACGCTAGGCCCTTATGCGATCATGCAAGCTTTGCAGGAGCATCATCGCTGTGCAAGGAGCCACTTGACAGACAGATGGATATTTGGTCGCTATTATCCCGCCGAGGTTTGACTTGGCCTCGCGGTCCGCGATTTGCGGGGCGGTTTCTGATCTCGCCGAATCGCCGTCATGCTCGCCCTTGTGGCGAGCATCCACGTCTTGAGCACGGCGTTCGATCAATGAAGTAAAGACGTGGTTGATCGGGACAAGCCCGACCATGACGAACTTCCTTACATCGCCCAGGCTGGCGCAGCGCCTTCCATCTGCCGTGTTCAGATCGGAAGCTCGCAGCGAGGGCTGGCCGATGCGCGCTTCTGCCTCGATCACGATCGCGATCATGTTCGCCGTTGGAGCGAGCGAAACGCATGCGCATCGGGCGCCCGGCGGCTGGGACTATCCGTTTGAATGCTGCTCCGAGGCCGATTGCGCGCGGATCGACGCCGGCGCTGTCCGAGAGACCCCGGCCGGTTTCGTCGTGACGATCATGCCGGGCCGGCACCCGATGTGGGCTAGCGAGCGCCGCCAGCCGGCCGTGCTCGATATCCCCTATCAGAAGGCCCGCCTCTCGCCGGACGGGTTCTTCCATTTGTGCATGAACGATGCGGGGGAACTGCTCTGCTTCTATTCGCCGGGTGGGGGATCGTAGCGCGGATGTGGCTATGGGTGAGAAGCGGGCGCTCGTCGCTTGCGGATGTGAGCTTGACCGCCGCACGTCAGGAGCCGAACAAAGAGCGGTCCAGGCAATGAGGAATGGTGGCTCAAGATGCTGCGTCTCCACTATTATCCCGGTTTCATCAGCCTCGCCGCGCACATAGTCATCGAAGAAATTGGCCTGGAATACGAATTGTCGTTTGTGAATTTGCATAAGGGGCCAAACAAGAGCTTATCTTATCTCGCGCTGCATCCCGACGGCCTTGTTCCTGTCTTGGAAGACGGCGATCTCGTTCTCTATGAAAGCGTAGCCATCATCCTTCATCTTCTTGAGGTGAAGGACAAAACATCTCTTTTACCGGAGCAGGGGAGCGCTCTCAGGCCGCATTTTTACAAGTGGCTTATGTGGCTCTCGACAGCTTTGCACGCCAATCTGTCGCTTTATCTGCACCCCAACAAGGTTGCGGCTTCTGCTGAAGCGCAAGCGGAGGTGAGAGACGCAGCCGAGCGCCGAGTGAACGCGCAATTCGATCGTGTCGAGGACGAGTTGGCGCGGCACGGCGGCGACTGGTTCTTGGGCGACGCTTACACTGCTATAGACGCATATCTTTTCACGCTTGCCCGCTGGTCGCGTGGCATGCGTCATCCCGCTGCCAGTCGACCGCAATTGGGCGCTTACCTGCAACGTATGGTCGCTCGGCCAGCCGTGCAGCGCGCCCATGTGCAAGAGCACATCCCGCAGCCCTGGGTCTGACGTTGAAGCCTTGGATCGGAAGCCGATTGGCCATATGCTGGCGAGCGGTCCGGGCGCGCCCTGCAAGATCGTTGGACCCGGTCTTTCTTCGGACTAGCCAGATACAGTCTACGCGATCGGCTGCGTGGCGCCCGCCCCGAGCGATCTTTGCACCATGACGCTGTCTGACCATTTGCCGTAGCGATAGGCGACGCCCGGCAGCAGCCCCACCCGGGCGAAGCCGAAGCGCTCGTGCAAGGCCAGCGAGGCGCTGTTCTCCGCGTCGATATAGCCGATCATCTGGCGAAAGCCCGCGGCGGCGCAGGCGTCGATCAGCGCCTGCATCAGCAGCCGGCCGATGCCGTGGCCGAGATGCTCATGGTGGACATAGATCGAGTGCTTCACCGTGAAGCGATAGGCCGGCCGCTTGCGGAACAGTACGACATAAGCATAGCCGACGACCTCGCCGCCGCGGGTCGCGACCAAATGCGGCAGCTTGCGGCTGCGCAGGTTCTTGCGCCGGTCCTTCAGATCGTCGGGCTGCGGCGTGCCGGTGTCCTCGACGCCGGCCTCGATGCCGCGGCGGATATGCCGGCGATAGATCGCCAGCATCGGTTCGACATCGTCGTCGCGCGATGGGCGGATGATGATCGGTAGGTCGGTCTCCATGCGGCGTCGCGACCTCAGCCCTGTGCCTGCTCGCTGACGACATAGGTGTGGAGCCGTACCTGCCCGGCAGAGTCGGTCTCGCGATAGACGCCCTGAATCTCGACGTCGAAGCCGGGGAAGGCGTTGAAGCAGGCTTCGAACATCTTGAGATAGTCGATCATCGGCTTGGCCCGCTCGGTTAGCCGCTCGCCGGGGACGATGGTGGCGATGCCCGGCGGATAGACGACGAAGGGCGTCGTCGCGATCCGCCCGGCGATGGCGTCGATCGGCAGATAGTCGACATCGTTGCGCGTCAGACAGCGCGCCGCATCATGCGGCGACATCGCCATCTCCGGCAGATGCTCGGGCGAGAACTGCCGGTTCTGCAGGCCGCTGACATCATGATCGCGGAAGAAGCGATGCATTTGTCCGCAAAGATCACGCAGCCTGACGCCGGCATAGCGGCCCGGCCGGCGCCGGTAGAATTCGGGTATCGCCTCTTCCAGCAGGGCGTTGTCGTCATGCAGCTTCTTGAAGGCGACGAGCCCGCTGATCAATGTGCCGGCCTTGCTGGCTTCGACACCCGGGGTCAGCAGGAAGAGCAAGGAATTCAGATCGTTCTTCTCGGCGACGATCCGGTTCTCGCGCAGGAACTGGGCTACGACCGGGGCGGGAATGCCGTGCTCGGCATAGGCGCCGGTCTCGCGATCGAAGCCGGGGGTGAGCAGGGTCAGCTTGTTGGGGTCTGTGATGGCGAAACCCGGCTCCATCTGCGAAAAACCGTGCCAGCCCGCATCTGGCGCGAGCTGCCAGTAGGCCGGGTTGCTGGCGAGCTGGTCGGTCGCGACCATTTCCCAGGCGACATCGTGGACGGCGCCCTCGCGCGAAGCGTCGGCGATGCTGACCCGGTCCGGCACGAAGGGCTCGAAGAACCAGCGTCGCTCCGGCCGGGTCTCCTTCTCCTCGAATTCGCGGCGCACGGCCCGGATCTTCTTGCGCAATTCGATGCCGAGCCGGATCGTGTCGTCCCAGAGGACCTCGCCGGAACGCCCTTTCATCATCTGCGCGCCGACATCGAGCGAGGCGAAGAGGGGATAGAAGGGCGAGGTCGAGGCGTATTGCATGAAGCTCTCATTGAAGCGCCGGTGCTCGACCCGCCGCTTCTGGCCCTTGATGTGCCGGTCCTTGATGTGGATCTGCGATGCCTGGCTGAAGCTCGCGAGCTGCTTGTGGGTCGATTGCGTCGCGATGATCCCGGGCGAGTCCGACCCCAGCCCCGTCAGCCCCATGGCGAAGCGCCCGGCGTAGAGCGGGTGGAACTTCATGAAGCCGGCCCAGGCCTCGTCGAAGAGGATGTACTCGCAGAGGTGGCCGATCTTATCCAGGATCATCTGGGCCGAGTGGATCGTGCCGTCATAGGTGCACTGCTCGACCACGGCGACGCGGAACGGGCGCGGCTTCTTCCAGGCCTCGGGATCCTTGACCAGTGGATTGGTACGGATGCGCTCGCGCAGCGCCTCTTCGTCGAAGCTCTCCCAGCGCATCGGGCCGATCAGGCCCCAGGCATTGCGGGCGGTCGGAATGTAGACCGGGATGCCGCCGGCGATCAGCAGCGCGCCGTGATGGGCTGCCTTGTGGTTGTTGCGGTCGAACAGGACGAGGTCGCCATCGGTAACCAGCGCGGCGAGTGCGACCTTGTTCGAGGTCGAGGTGCCGTTCAGGACGAAATAGGTCTTCTCCGCCCCGAAGATCTGCGCCGCTTCCTTCTGGGCTTTGAGGGCCGGACCCTCATGGGTCAGGAGGTCGCCGAGATCGAGCACGGAGTTGTCGAGGTCGTCGCGGAAGACCGCCTCGCCGAGATGCTCCATGAACACCCGCCCAATCGGGCTGCGGCTGTAGAACACGCCGCCATTATGGCCAGGGCAGGTCCAGAGATGGTTGCCCTCCTCGGCATAGTCGACCAGCGCGCCGAAGAACGGCGTCTTCAGCGTCTCGGCATATTGCTTCAACCGGCTGATCAGGCTCTTGGCAATGAAGGGCGGCGTCTCCTCCGACAGGAAGATGTAGCCGTCGATGAAGTCGAGCACTTCGACCGGCACGTCCTCGAAGCGCTTGCGGCGGATCAGCAGGATGATCGGGAAGTCGAGGCCGCGGCGGCGCATCAGGTTGATCAGCGCGGCTGTCTTGCCTTCCAGCCCCTTCTTGCCCCAGTCGACCACCATGCAGCCGATGGCAGCGTCGGTCTGGACCGCAATCTCGGCATCCTCGAGCTTGCGCGCCTTGACCACCTCGAAGCCGGAACGCTCGATCTCCTCGATGATCTGGTTGAAGCGGATGCCTTCGAGGTCCTCGGCATCGAAGTTCGGCGTCGCGAACAGGAAGGTGAAGCGCCTGAAATAGTCCATGCCGGCTCCGCTGGGCGTGAACCTGCAGCATTGAGCGATTTATGCGACAGTCCGGCGACCATGGAGCCGGCTAGGTTCGGTCAGCCCCATAGCTCCATTCGTTGCTTCAGCCGGGCGCAACCCCGCCTCTTTCGAGTTGGTGTCGCGCCTGGCCTATTCGTTCCGAGGCGGCCATGCGCGGAGGCGATCAGAGCCTTTGGAGCAGGAAGGCTTCGGCGAAGCTCAGCTCGACCATGTCGCCGCGCTTCAGGCGACCCAGCTGGTTCTGGATGTCGGGATCGACCACGACATGGGTCCGCGGCCCTGCCGGTCCGACATAGCTGACGATGTTCGTTGCCGGATCGAAACTATCGAACCTCGCCGTCAGCGTCAGCGACCGCACGACGAAGCGTTCCGGCAGGTTCTGGAAGGAGGTGTCGGCGGCGGCCTCTGTGTAGATGATCGCCGGCTTGGCGCCTTTCCGGGCTCGCTTGACGTCGAGGATCACGCCTTCGACGCGGCGAACCTCGACCCGGTCGCCCGGGCGAAGATTCTCCAGGCTTCCGAACACCTCCGGCACTGCGACAGGCCATGTCTGGCGGCCCTGCTTGATGACCACCCGGCGTCTGGCGGGATCGACTGCGGCGACCTCGACCTCCAGCCGCTCGATTTCCACCGGCCCGACGCCGGCGACGATGACCGTCTGGCTGGTGACCGTCGGAGTGGTCGCGCAACCCGCGAGGGCGAATGAAACCGCGGCGATCACGCTGATTTTCTTCAACATCGGACGTCTCCCCTTCGAACGCTATCCGGTCTGAAATCGACTGCCGGCTTCCGGGATTCGGTCTACAAATCGAGAAAATTGCGAATGGATGACTTCGCGAATTCAAGAATAAAGGCCAACTTCCGCTGCGCCACAATAGGCAGCTGGAAGACGGATTTGGGCGAGTGATTCACTCTACCTGTTTGCCCTAGCCTTCGTAGCGCGCGAGCCGCTCGAGATCGAGGATCGTTACCTCGTTGTGACCGACCTCGACGAGGCCGAGTTCGGCGAGCTTGGCGAGGCTCTGATTGGCCATCTGCCGGGAGATGCCGGCGAGCAGGCCGAGCTCTTCCTGCGAGATCGTCAGCGTCCGGTCGTTGTTCGGATAGAGGATCGGGTTGAACAGCCAGGCGAGGTTGCGGGCGAGGCGCCCGGTGGCCCCGAGCATCCGGTCATATTCGGCGAGGCCGATGAACTGGGCGAGGCGCTCGTTGAACTGGTGGACCAGGAAGCGGTTGAAGGCGGCCGAGTGCTCGAACAGCCAGAAGAAGGTCTGGCGCCGCATCAGCGCGACCTTGCTCTCACGCAGCGCCACTAGGTCATACCGTCGCGCCTCGTTCTTGATGATCGTGCCCTCGCCGAACCAGGCGCCGCCACGCAGCCCGGCGAGCGTCGCCGATTTGCCGCTGCGCGAGGTCGTGCTCATCTTGAGCAGGCCGTCGGCAACACCGGTCCAGGATTCGAGCCGGTCGCCGACATGGCAGACATGTGCACCCTTGCCATAGGCCTTGATGCTGGTGCCGCGCCTGGCTTCCTCGAACTCCTCCGGCGTCAGGTCGTTCGACCAGGCGGCAATGCGGCGCAGCTCGTCCTCGGAAATCAAAGCTCGCCGGCCTTTCGGTTCAAGCGGATGGCGTCACTATGCGGCCGGCTTCATCGCAAACTCAAGCCGAACCGCCCATGCCGTCGAACCGGCATCCGCGTCGTGCGTTTCCTCGTCACCGAGGAAGGAGCAGGACATGCAGGACGCAGTTCGCGCCGGCGACCACCATCCCGCGGTCAGCCACGCCACGATCGAGATCGACGGCGTCGAGATCTTTTATCGCGAGGCAGGGCCGCGCGACGCGCCGGTGCTGCTGCTGCCGCACGGCTATCCCTGCTCGTCCTACGAGTTCCGAAATCTGCTGCCGGCGCTGGCCGATCGTTGGCGTCTGATTGCGCCGGACTATCCCGGCTTCGGCTACAGCGCGACGCCGGACGGGTTCAAATACGATTACGAGGGTTATTCGCAACTGCTCGAACGCTTCGCCGACCATCTCGGCCTCAAGCGCTTCGCGCTCTATCTGCACGATTACGGCACCTGGGTCGGCCTCAAGCTCGCCAGGCGCGCACCGGAGCGGATTACCGGCCTGATCATCCAGAACGGCGACATCTACAAGGATGCGCTCGGGCCGAAATACGAGGGGATGAAGGAGTATTGGCGCAGGCCCACGCCGGAGGGGCGCAAGAAGCTCGAGGCAGCGGTGAGCGAGGCAGGTTTTCGCGAGGAGTTCCTCAACGAGGTTCGGCCGGAGAGCGCCAGCCGGATTCCACCCGATCTGTGGAAGCTCCATTGGCCGCTGATGAACACGCCGCAGCGGCGAGCGATCAGCGTCGGACTGATGGAGGTCTGGAAGGAGAATTTCGAGTGGTTCCCGCGCTATCAGGCTTATCTGCGCGAGCACCAGCCGCCGACCCTGATCGTCTGGGGGCCGCAGGACGGTTACATGCCGGAGAAGTCCGCCCGCGCCTATCTGCGCGACCTGCCGCATGCCGAATTGCACCTGCTCGATGGCGGCCACTGGCTGCTGGAAACCAATCTCGACGAGGCCGTGGCCCTGATCCGGCCTTTCCTAGGTCGGCTGGAGAATCCGGAGCGGCAGCGCCTCACGGCCTGATCGCGACGGCGAGCGACAGGAGCAGCAGCGCCGCGAAGATCAGGTTGACGATGCGGTTGCTCCTCGGATCGCGGAACAGGCCGGTCAGGCCCGAGCCGGCGAGCAGCCAGGCGATGTTGACCGCGGCGATCACGAGAAAGAGCACACCAATCTTGAGGCTCGCATCGACCGCCGGCTGCTGGGGAAGGAACGTGAAGCCCGAGAACAGAGCTGCCATCGCCGCATAGCCCTTGGGATTGACCAGCGAGAGCGCGAAGCCGGCGGCGAAGGAGGGCGCGGCTGCATCGCTGTTCGTCTCGGCGAGCGGCGGCGCCGTCGCGATGCGGAAGGCGAGGTAGAGGAAGTAGAGCGCCGCCAGCACGGTGACGACCGGCGCCAGGCCGGGCAGCGCCAGGATGACGGCGATGACGCCGCTCGCAATCAGCGCCATCACCGCGAGCATGCCGAGCGTGATGCCGGCGCCATAGGCGACACCGCGGCGGATGCCGAAGGCGGCGCCGGTCGCCGTTAGGCTCAGCGTCGCCGGGCCGGGACTGCCGGTCAGAGCGACGCCGGCGAGCAGAAATCCAGCCAGTCCGTCCATGATGTCCTCCGCCGCCGCCGTGCTGGAGCGCGGGCGAAAGAAAGCGGCAAAAGACGCCGCTGGTCTTGAACGTTCGTGCGGCTACTCCGCTGCCTTCGGCATCGCCAGTGCCTCGGCCGAGCCGTCGCGCAGGCGCTTCAGCAGCTCGGCCTCCTCGGCCTTGGCAGCCGTGAGATGGCGCTCCTTGACGTGGCCGAAGCCGCGGATCTTCTCGGGGATAGCCGCGAGCGCAACGCTGAGCGCGTGGTTCTGCGGCATCAGCTTCGCCAGAATCTCGGCGACCAGCGCCTCGTAATCGGCGATCAGCCGGCGCTCGGTCTTACGTTCCTCGCTGTAGCCGAAGACGTCGAAGGCGGTGCCGCGCAGGCCTTTCAGCTTTGAAAGCAGCCTGAAGGCGCCCATCATCCATGGGCCGAAGCTCATCTTGCGCGGCAGGCCAGTGTTGGGATCGCGCTTGGCCAGCAGCGGCGGCGCCATGTGGAATTCGAGGCGTACAGGCTCGCCCGAGGCGCTATCCTTCTCGAAGGTCGCGGCGAGCTGCTTGCGGAAGGCGCCGTCGCTGTAGAGCCGGGCGACCTCGTACTCGTCCTTGTAGGCCATCAGCTTGAAGAGATAGCGCGCGACACTCTCGGCGAGCGCGCTCTGGCCGGGCAGGACGCTCGCCTCCTTGGCCCGGACTTTTTCGACCAGATCGCGATAGCGCGCCGCATGGGCGGCGTTCTGGTAGCCGGTGAGGAAGTCGACGCGGCGGGCGATGATCTCGTCGAGGCTCTGCGAGATCTGGCGGGCGTCGGTCGGCGCCTTTGCCTCGGCGAGGGTGGCGGCGAGCGCTTCGGGATCATGCGCGGCGCGGCGGCCGAGCTCGAAAGCCTGCTTGTTCATCGCGACGGCTTCGCCATTGAGCTCGATGGCCCTCACCAGTGAAGCGCGCGAGAGCGGCACCGCGCCGAACTGCCAGGCGTAGCCGAGCATGAACATGTTGGCGGCGATGGCATTGCCGAGGAAAGTGGTCGCCGCCGCAGTCGCATCGACGAGATGCGTGTTGTCGCGGCCGGAGGCCGAGAGGATCGCCCGCTTCAGCCGTTCGGTCGGCAGCGAGAAATCGGCATTGCGGGTGAAATCACCAGGCAGGCTTTCTGCGGTGTTGACCACCACGGTCGAGCCGGGACGGATCGCGCCCAGCACTTTCTTCGAGCCGGTGACGGTGAGGTCGCAGCCGAGCACGAGATCGGCCTGGCCGGCGGCGACGCGGATGGCGTGGATTTCCTCCGGCGTCGGGGCGAGGCGGACATGGCTGAACACGGCGCCGCCCTTCTGGGCGAGGCCGGCCATGTCAATCATGCCGCAGCCCTTGCCTTCGAGGTGGGCGGCCATGCCGAGGATCGCGCCGATGGTGACGACGCCGGTGCCGCCGACGCCGGTGACGATAACAGCGAAATTCCGGTCGAGCGCCGGCACCTTGGGATCCGGCAGGTCACCGGCGCCGAGCGCGGAGGCGTCGAGCGTGCGTGGCTCAGCCTTCTTCGGCCGTGCTCCGTGCACGGTGACGAAGGAGGGGCAAAAGCCCTTTACGCAGGAAAAGTCCTTGTTGCAGTTCGATTGGTCGATCTGCCGCTTGCGGCCGAACTCGGTCTCGAGCGGCTGCACCGAGACGCAGTTCGACTTCACCCCGCAATCGCCGCAGCCCTCGCAGACCAGCTCGTTGACGATGATGCGCTTGTCCGGGTCGGGATAGGCGCCGCGCTTGCGCCGGCGCCGCTTCTCGGTGGCGCAGGTCTGGTCGTAGAGCAGCAGCGAGACGCCCGAAGCGGTCGCAAGTTCGCGCTGCACCGTGTCGAGATCGTCACGGTGGTGCAGGGTGGTGCCGGGGGGCCAGAGCGTGCCGGCCGGGTATTTGCCCGGATCGTCGGAGACCACTGCGATGCGCGCGACGCCTTCGGCCGCGACCTGGCGGGCCATCTGGTCGGGCGAGAGGTGCCCTTCCGCTTGCTGGCCGCCGGTCATCGCGACCGCGTCATTGTAGAGCAGCTTGTAGGTGATGTTGACGCCGCTCGCGACGGCCCAGCGGATCGCGAGCGAGCCGGAATGGGTATAGGTGCCGTCGCCGAGATTCTGGAAGACGTGGCCGCGTTTCGAGAACGGGGCTTCACCGACCCAGTTGGCGCCTTCGCCGCCCATCTGGGTGAAGCCGGCGGTGTCGCGGTCCATCCACTGCACCATGTAATGGCAGCCGATGCCGGCATAGGCGCGCGAGCCCTCAGGCACGACGGTCGAGGAGTTGTGCGGGCAGCCCGAGCAGAAATAGGGCGTGCGCTTGGCGACCTCGATCGCCTCGGCGAGCCGGCCCTGCGCAGCGGCGATCTCCTCGAGGCGGGCCCTGAGAACCGGATCGTCGCGGTATTGCAGCAGCCGGGCGCCGAGCGCGATGGCGATGTCGTTGGGATCGAGCGCGCCATGGACCGGGAAGAGCCACTCACCCTGTTCGTCCTTCTTGCCGATCACCATCGGCTGGTGCTGCGTGCCGTAGAGCTCCTCGCGCAGCTGGACCTCGATCAGCGAGCGCTTCTCCTCGACCACCATGACGAGGTCGAGGCCGGCGGCGAAGTCCTTCAGCTCCTGCGGATCGAGCGGCCAGGGGCAGGCGATCTTGAACAGGCGGATGCCGAGATCATTGGCGCGGACCTCGTCGAGGCCGAGTTCCTCCAGCGCCTGGCGGACATCGAGATAGGATTTCCCGACGGTGATGATGCCGATCCGTGGCGTCTGGCCACCCGAGAGGATGGTCTGGTTGAGCTTGTTGGCGCGCAGATAGGCGAGGATCGCGGCGCGCTTGTGCAGGTGCAGGCGCTTCTCCTGGTCGAGGAAATCGAGCTCGCGGCGGATGCTGAGGCCCCCCGGCGGCATGACGAAGTCATCGGGAATCGCGATGCTGACCCGCTCGACCGAGCCATCGACCGAGGCGGTCGATTCGATGTTGTCTTTAACGCATTTCAGGCCGACCCAGACGCTGGCGAAGCGCGAGAGCGCAAAGCCGTGCAGGGAATAGTCCATGATCTCCTGGACGCCGGCCGGGTTGAGGATCGGCATCATCCGGTCGACCAGGACGAACTCCGTCTGGTGGGCGTTGGTCGAGGATTCAGCCGTGTGGTCGTCGCCGAGCAGGCAGAGCACGCCGCCATGGCGCGAGGTGCCGGCCATGTTGCCGTGGCGGAAGACGTCGCCGGTGCGGTCGACGCCCGGGCCCTTGCCGTACCAGAGCGCGAAGACGCCGTCATATTTGCCCTCGCCGGAGAGCTCGGCCTGCTGCGTGCCCCAGATCGCAGTGGCGGCGAGGTCCTCGTTGAGGCCGGGCTGGAAGACAATGTTGGCGGGCTTGAGCTGCTTGCCGGCGCGGGCGAGCTGCTGGTCGAGCCCGCCGAGCGGCGAGCCGCGATAGCCGGAGACGAAGCCGGCGGTATTCAGGCCCGCTTGCCGGTCGCGTTCGTGCTGGACCAGCAGCATGCGGGCGATGGCCTGCGTGCCGGTCAGGAAGATCTGCTGCTTTGAAAGATCGTATTTGTCATCGAGCGCGACCGCCCTGAGTTCGGGCTCGGCTGCCGCGGCGCCTTGCGAAGTCTGCTGCGTACCGGCCATGGCCGACCTCCCGACGATCGCATATCCATCGACTATGGGACCGGTACGGCCGGCCTCCAATCCGATATTATGTCAACAAGGCTGACATAACCGACGTGATATCGTCAAATCACTCTGGGCCAATTCCAGACTGGCCGATAGCGCTGTGCCGCGATTTGGCCGCCTTTGCGGGCGATGCCGGCAGGGCTTCCGGCACGAGATTGCAAGGGTAGGCGCGCAAGGCGCGCTTTTGTATGAAGGCTCGGCCGGATTCGCCGCAGATTCGAGGAAATTGCCGCGTGCTGCGATACTCGACGCTTCTGACGCTGCTCGCCGCCATTTCGGCCTGGCTCGGCCTTGCCTTGCCGGCGCTGGCGCACCCGCACGTCTTCGTGACCTCGCGCACCGAGATCCTCTATGACGCCAGCGGTGCGGTGAAGGCGCTGCGCCATCGCTGGAGCTTCGACGAGGCCTATTCGGCCTATATGGTCCAGGGCCTCGACAAGAACGGCGACGGCAAGATCACCCCGGACGAACTGACCGAGCTCGCCAAGGTCAATATGGAATCGCTGCCGGATGTCGGCTTCTTCACCATCGCCAAGGCGAACGGCAAGGTGCAGGAATTCGGCACGCCGGGCGAAGCCTCGCTCGCCTATGAAAACAAGATCCTGACGCTGACCTATACGCTGCCGCTGAAGACCCCGGCGACGGCCAGTCGCTCGTTCGGCATCGAGGTCGGCGACCCCACCTATTTCGTCGCCTTCGAGATCGGCGAGGAGGCCGATGCGGTGGCGGCCCGCGATGCGCCCAAGGGCTGCATCGTCCGGATCATGCGCCCACCCAAGCTCGATTCAGCGACGCAGCAGCGTCTGGCGCAGGAGGACATCACGGCGACGCCGGATATGAGCGCCTACCAGGTCACCACCCGGGCGCTGGTGGCATGTCCCTGAGCGCTCCCGCCGCGCCGGGCCTGCCGCTCTGGCCGCGTCGGCTGCTCGTCGCGCTGCTGGCGCTGGCGCTCGTCGCCGGTGCGCTCGGGCTGATCGCCTGGCTGGCCAGTCTCTATTTCCCGCCACCGCCTCCACCGCCGCGCAATCCGTTCGGCACGGCGCTGCCGCGCGAGGCGCTGCCGGCGACGACGGGCATCGGCGCGGTGATCCTTGCCTGGCAGTCGAGCTTCTATCGCGAGCTGACGGCGACGCTGAAGGCGATCGCGCAATCGCCGGCGGCGCTGCCCGGCCTGCTCGGGCTCGCCTTCGCCTATGGCGTCTTCCACGCCGCCGGACCCGGCCATGGCAAGGCGGTGATCTCCGGCTATATCGTCGCCGATAATCGCAGCCTGAAGCGCGGGCTGGCGCTCAGCTTCGCCGCGGCGATCGTACAGGCGCTGGTGGCGATCGGGCTCGTCGGCGCGTTGACGATCGCGCTCAACGCCACGGCGAAGACCATGGCCTCGACGACCTTCGTGATCGAGCAGGGGAGCTTTGCGCTGGTGGCGCTGGTCGGGCTCTACGTGCTCTGGCGCAAGGCGGGGAGCCTCGTCGCGCTCGGCGGCGGAGCGGCGCACGATCCGGCCTCCTGCGACCATGTCCACATGCCGGGAGCCGACGAGGTCTCCGCATTGCGCTCTTTCCGCGAGATGGCCGGCGTCGTGCTGGCAGCCGGCCTGCGGCCTTGCGCGGGCGCGCTGATCATCCTCGTCTTCGCCAATGCGCAGGGCCTGCTCTGGGCCGGCATCGCCGCGACCTTTGCCATGGCGCTCGGCACGGCCCTGACCACCGGGGCGCTGGCGGCACTTGCGGTGTTCTTCAAGTTCGCGGCGCTGCGCTTCGCAGGTGGCGGTTCGCTGAAAGGAGCCCGGATCATCGCCGGGCTCGAAGTGCTGGCGGCCGCCTTCGTCGCGGTGCTAGGCGCGGCGCTGTTCTTCGGCTTGTGGGCGGCCGGGCAGGGGAGTTGATCCCCTACTTCGCCGCGGCCTCGTAGATGAACAGCGTCGATTTATCGTCATCCGGCATGAAATACGCCCGCACGCCGTCGCCCGATGGCTCGACCCAGAACGGGTTCTGCGTCATCGGCAGGCCGGAGGGCGACCAGAGCTCGACCGGCATCTGGAAGACCGGGCGGTTATCCCGGAGGTCGACGATCTCGAAGCCGCCGAGGCGGAAGATCGGGCCGTCCTTGCTGGCGCGGTAGTTGTTGAGGCCGGAGCAGAGCATCCGGCTCATGCCGATGAAGTGGCAGTCCTGATAGTCGATGTAGAGCGCCGGATTGGCGACGCGCAGGCTCTCCGGCGCGACCGTGGCGTTGGTGATCTTGCCGTCGGCGCCGAGCGGCCAGGCGTAGAAACGGCGCGAGCCCCAGCTGACGCCGTGCAGCGACTTGCCGTCGGTGTTGTGGACGATGCCGCCGACATGGTCCTTGAAGCGGAAGACCTCGGTCGCCTTCAGCGTCTCGGGGTCGACCTTGTAGATGATCGACTGGCTGTTCGGCCGGTATTCGGCGACCGGCACCCAAAGATCCTTGCCGTCGAAGTCGATGCCGCCGGGATGATAGACCGAGCCCTCGCCGAGCGTGATGCTGGCCAGGAGCTTGCCCTGCGCATCGACCTTGAAGAGATGGCCCACCCCCTCGCCGGTGTCGCGGTCATAGCCATCCTGAGGCGCGGGATAGCGCGTCGTCGGTTTTTTGATCTCGACCGAGGAAATGAAGAAGGCGTCGCCGATCTTGACCATGCCTTGCGGGTGGTGGGTCGGGAATTGCAGCTCAAGCGCGGCAACCTGCGTCCACGGCGTGGCGCGCGTCAGCTTCGGGATCAGCGTGTTGAGCGCGGGGTCGGCAGCCTGTACCGTCGTCGCCAGCGTCGCGGCGGCGAGCGCCATCAATGCGGTCCTCATCGCGATCCTCCTCTATCGGCCCAGTGATCGGGCGTTGACGGGATAATCGCGCTTCGTGACGAGGATGCAAAGCCGGGATCAGCGCAGCGGGTCGTTCTCCAGCAGGATCGGCTTGCCGTGCGGCGTCGCCTCGGCGGCGCGCTCCCAGGCCGCGGCGCGGGCGTCGACGCCGTCATGCGAGGCGAGGCCCTTTTCGATCAGCAGGTGCTCCAGCGCCTCGCACCAGCGCTCGTAATAATCCGAGCCGTCGCGGCAACCGCCATTGGCCAGGGCTTCGCGGATTTCGGCGCCGAGCGCTTGCGCCCATTCGTCGGCGCTGAAGACGCCGCGGTTCTGCAAGGCGACGACGAGGGCGAAGGCTTGCGCCTGCCAAGGTTCGGCGAAAACCGGACCTTCGGTGTCGCGCGGGATCGGCGTGCCTGCGGCGAACGCCTCGGCCAATGCGGCGTCAGGCCGGCTCAAGATAGCTCTCCCAGGCCTCGATGCTGACGGTTGTCGTCGGATCGGCGTCGCGGCCCCAGAGCTCCGGCCCGGTGAAGACGACGGTGTAGAGCCACTGCGCCGTCTCGGGCGCGCCATGGGCGCCGGTGTCCGGAAAGACATGGCAGCCGGTGACCAGCTCGACGACACCTTGCTTGCCGCGGGCATAGCGCGGCAGGCGGGTATGGTGCTGCGGGTGCATGACGATGGTGCGGACCCTGTCGCCGACCTTGAAGCGGGCCGGGGCCGGCGCCTCGCGCTCATAGGGGAAGCCGCGGCGCAGCACGGTCGGGACGTCCTCGCCCTTGAGCACACGCTTGGGTTCCCGGCGCGTGCTGCCGGCGACGCCGGAGGCCAACTCGTCCTTGCTCAGGAAGCCCTGCTCAACCAGCACCTTGTCGAGCGCCGCCAGCCAGATCTGGTAGTAGCTCGACGAGAGATACTGCGCCGGCGGCAGGCTCTCTCGGGCATGGCGGATGCCGTCGATCGTCCAGGCGCCCATGGCGCCGGCGGCGACATTGATCGCCAGGACCTTCTTCTCCCAATCGGCATGGAAGATCGGCTCGTCCTTCTCCGGCACGACCGGGCCGAAGCCCATCTGGCCGCCAAGGTCGTGGGCGCTGTTCATGGCCGGTCCTCCGGGGAGGGCAGGCCGACGCCGATCATCGAATCGCGGCTGACGATCGACGCCAACTCCTCCTCGCTCCAGCCTTCCGTGCCCTCAGGGCGCATCGGGATGACGATAAAGCGGGTCTCGGCGGTCGAATCCCAGACACGGATGCGCTGGCCCTCGGGCAGGCTCACGCCGAAATCGGCGAGGGTACCGCGCGGGTCGATCACCGCCTTGGAGCGATAGGGCGGCGACTTGTACCAGACCGGCGGCAGGCCGAGCACCGGCCACGGATAGCAGGAGCACAGGGTGCAGACGATGAGGTTGTGCTCCTCGGGCGTATTGAAGCAGGCGACGATATGCTCGCCGCCGCGCCCGCCATAGCCGAGCTCGGCGACGGCGGCAGTGCCGTCTGTTTTCAAGCGTGCTGCGTAGGCCGGATCGCTCCAGGCCTTGGCGACGACGCGGGCGCCGTTGCGCGGGCCGATCCTGGTCTCATAGGTGTCGATGATCGCGTCGAGCGCGCTGAGGTCGACATAGCCCTTCTCGACCATCAGCGATTCCAGCGCCTTCACCCGCGCTTCGATCGGGGTGAAGTGGTTGTCGTGCTCGTGGTCATGATGGTGGTGATGGTCGTGGCCGCTCATCGCCGTCTCCTTTCCCTCACCGTCATTGCGAGGAGCGAAGCGACGAGGCAATCCAGAGGCGGCAGAGCGCTACGTCCCCCTGGATTGCTTCGCTTCGCTCGCAATGACGAACCTACGCGATCCTGATCCGCGCCGCCCGCTCGAACTTCACCGCGAAGGCGGCGAGCGACTTGTCGGAACCCTTCGGCCCGATCACCGACAAGCCCAGCGGCGCGTCGTCGCGATGGGCCACGGGGATCGAAATCTGCGGGAAGCCGGAGAGCCCCGCAAGGCAGAGCAGGCGCAGGGCACGGTTGCGGAAATCCTCGAGCTCGGGCTCGCCGGCGCCGATCAGCGGCGCGACATCGGGCACCGTCGGCAGCATGAGCACGCCGTCCTTGCCGAGCAGACGGGCGAGCTTCGCGCGGAACGTCTTGCGCACGCTCTCGCCACGGGCGAATTCGGCATCGCTGACCGCTTTGCCGAAAGCGAAGCGCTCGGCGACGCCGGGGCCGAGCGGCGGGGCATGGCGCTCGATCATCGCGCCGTCCGAAGCCCAGGCCTCGCGGCCCTGGATCCAGCGGAAGGCCCAGTAGAGCGCGTCCATGTCGCTGACGGCGCGCACCGTCTCGGGCTGGCCAAGGATCGGCACGATGCGCTGAACGACATTGCGCAGGATGCGCTCGGCCTCGGGCACGGCCTGGGCGAAGAGGTCGTCGGCGAGCAGGAGGCGCGGCGTCTCCGGCAGCGTCACGCGATCCTTGCCGAGGACCGCATTGGCGGCGCGGACGAAGACCTCGCCGTCCCTGGCGAAGAAGCCGGCGGTATCCAGGCTCTCGGCCAGCGGCCAGGCGCGCTTCAGCGACAGTCTGCCATGGGTCGGGCGGATGCCGAACAGCCCGCCATAGCTCGCCGGCGCTCTGACCGAACCGCCGGTATCGGAGCCGAGCGCGATATCGGCGAGCCGGCCGGCGACGGCCGCCATCGAGCCCGAGGAGGAGCCGCCGGTGATCCGGTCAGGCGCAGCCGGATTGATCGGTGAGCCGAAATGCGCGTTCTTGCCGTTGAGCGAGAAAGCGAGCTCGTCGGTATGGGTCTTGCCGACGAAGCGGGCGCCGGCCTCCAAGAACGCCTTCACGATCGGCGCGGTCTTGGTCTTAGTCCCCGACAGAGCCAGTACGGTCGGCGATCCCGCGCCGGTCGGATAGCCCTTGACGTCGAACAGGTCCTTGACCGCCAGCGTCAGTCCTTCGAGCGGGCCGGAGGAAGCGTGTTTCACCGGCGCTTCAGGATACGGCACGAAGCAGCGGAACGGGTCGTTCTCGATCATGGTGTTCTCAGATCCCCCAGATCCCAATCAGATACCTTTGGCGTCGCCGTCCGAGCGCGGATCATGCGTCGCCTCGACATGGCCTTTCTGATGCTTGACCAGCATGCCGGCATGGCCGAACTGGTCTGAATAGGCCTCGCTGTATTCCTCGACCGGGTGGCCGGCGGCGGTCAGGCGCGCCAGCAGCATCGGGTCGAAGCGGTTCTCCAGCTTGAGCGAGATCGAGCCGGCGCCCCAGGTGCGGCCGAAGAGCCAGCGCGGCGCGTCGACGGCGTCGGCAACGCCCTGGCCGAAACGATAGCGCGACAGGATCTGCGCCTGGAACTGCGGCTGGCCGTCGCCGCCCATCGCGCCGTAGCTGACGATGCGGCCATCGGCAAAGCGGGCGAGCGGCGGGTTGAGCGTATGGAAGGGCTTGCGGCCGGGCGTCAGCGGATTGAGCGCGTTGGCGTCGAGCGAGAAGGACACGCCGCGATTCTGCCAGTTGACGCCGGTCTTCGGCAGGATGCAGCCGGAGCCGTATTCCCAGTAGAGCGACTGGATATAGGAGACGGCGAGCCCGGAGCCGTCGATCGCGCCCATCCAGATCGTGTCGCCCTCGCCGGGCCGGAACGGCCAGCTCGCGGCGCGCTTGCGGTCGATCTTCGCGGCCTCGCGCTCCAGGGCGGCATCGGTCAGCAGGCTCGCCGGATCGGTCGTCATGAACGCCGGATCGGTGACGACCTTGTCGCGGATGGCGAGGGCCCGCTTCACCGCCTCGACCAGCCCGTGATGATGGTCGAAGCTCTCCGGCCGGGTGATGCCGAGCTTCTCGAAGATGCCGAGGATCATCAGGGCGGTCAGCCCCTGCGTCGGCGGCGGGAAATTATAGACGGTGAGCCCCGGCAGCTGCAGTGACAGCGCCCGCACGGCCCGGGCGCGGAAGGCTTCGAGATCGGCGCGGGTGATCGGCGCGCCGAGACGCCCGAGGTCCTCGGCGAGTTCGCGGCCGATGTCGCCGCGATAGAAATCGTCGAGCCCGGCATGGGAAAGCTGTTCCAGCGTCGCGCCAAGCGCGGAGGGCTTGCGACGGTCGCCGGCCTTGGGCCGCTCGCCACCTGGCCAGAAGAACTCGCTGAAGCCGGGCGCCGTTTTCACCGCATCGACTTCCTGCGGCCAGGTGCGCAGCTCGGACTCCGAGATGTCGTAGCCCTCGGCGCAATGGCGGATTGCATCGGCGAGCAAATCCTTCAGCGGTAGCCTGCCGCCGAGGCTGGCGGACAAAGCGAGCGCCGCCTGCCAGCCGCCGATCGCGCCGGCGACGGTGATCGCCGCATCCGGGCCGCGCGCCGGCAGCGTGTCATGGCCCTTCTCGCGATAGCGCTCGATCGTGGCGAGGCTGCCCGCCGGACCGCAGGCCTCGATGGCGTGGACCTTGCCGCCGGGCTCGTGCACCAGCCAGAAGCCGTCGCCGCCGATCGCGTTCATGTGGGGATAGACGACCGCGATGGTCGCGGCCATGGCGATCATCGCCTCGATCGCATTGCCGCCCTCGGCCAGGATGGCGCGGCCGGCTTCCGAGGCGAGGCGATGGGGCGCCGCAACGGCGGCCGAGTTGAAAACCGGAGAATCAGGCATCAGGTTCTTTTCGTTCGGGACAGGCGTGACCATTTTGCCGGAAGGCGCGATTTTGTTGCATGCCGCCGCCGCCTAGGCTAGGCGGTCCGTGCATGGGTTCCGAGGGTAAAAGCATGGCGGCTGGCCGCACCAACTGGCGCAATGTGATCATGGTGGTCTCGCTCGCCATCCTGATCGCGGTCGAGATCTTCGGCGTCGCGCTCGCTTCCGGCTGGGCGCTGGCTGGTCTGTTCGAGCTTGGGCCCATCGTCGCCTATGTGCTGATGGGGCTGTTCTCGGTGCTCGCGGCCTATGGCCTGCTGAATTTTATGCGCCGGGTCGTGAAGATCGAGCGCCTGACCCACCGCGGTTAAGATTTAGCCGCACGGTTTCAGCACAACGGGATCAGCCTCGGCCGGCAGCAATTCGTCGAGCGACCGGCAGCGGCTTTCCACACAGACCCGCCAGTCGGCGGTCGCGCCCGAGCGACGCATAACGACCTCCCGCAGCGCCGGCAGGTCAGGCCGCCAGCGCCAGAAGCCATCGGCCAGTTTTGCGCCATCAGGTGGGTCCATGCCGGCGCCTGAGCCCTGGACGCGTGCCTCTTTGAGGACGAGGCCCTCGGGGCTTTCGCGCCAAAGCTCCTCCCACAGCGATTTCTGCACCGAATGCCGCCAGGAGAGCGTGATCTCGCTCGCGCCGAGCGAGATCACGAGCGTGCCGGCAGCGAGGCAGATCATGCCGGCCTGGTCGCAACCGCCTCGCGATTGGCCCACCAATGGCGGGCGACGATCGCGGCGGCGAGCGCATAGCCGAACGGGTCGCTATATGGGAATTCGCCGAACAGGAAGACCGCGGCGGCAAAGCTGAGCACGCGCTCGGCCACGCTGAGCCTAGCGAACAGGAAGCCGATCGCGACCATGCCGAACAGGCCGATGGCGACGCTCGCCTTGATCACCGCGTAGACGACCGACGGCCAGAAGCCGATCAGATTGGACATCGGATCGCCCGGCTGCAGCATCAGCGCCGGCGAATAGACGGCAATGAAGGGGATGACGTAGCCGGCGAGCGCGACGCGCATCGCCTCCCAGCCGATCTTGTCCGGGTTCTCCTTGGCGATCGGCGCGGCTGCCAAGGCCGCCAGCGCCACCGGCGGCGAGAGGTCCGCCATGATGCCGTAGTAGAAGGCGAACATGTGGCTGACGATCAGCGGAACGCCGAGCTTTTCCAGTGCCGGGGCGGCGAGCGCCGCGACGATGATATAGGTCGGGATCGTCGGGATGCCGGTGCCGAGCAGGATCGAGAGGATCATGGTCAGGACCAGCGCCAGGAACAGGCTGGTCTTGCCGAGGCCGATGATCCAGGCGCCGAAGGTGGTGCCGATGCCGGTCTGCGTCATCAGGCCGATGATGGTGCCGACGATGGCGCAGGCGATGCCGACAGGCAGCGCCGTCTTGGCGGCGTCGGCGAGCGCGTCGCGGCAGATGGCGAGCGTGGCGCGGCCGCCGATGGTCAGCGCGTTGAGCAGGACGAGCGCCAGGATGAGGCCGCCGACGACACGGACATCCATGCCCTCGCGCAGCAGCGCTCCGGCGATCAGCCCGAGGCCGACCCAGAAGATCACGCGCAGCGTCGTCGCCTTGAAGCCGAGCGCGACACCGGTGCCGAGCAGGAGACCGACGGTGAGCGCGAGCCCGATCGTGCCGGCAAAGAGCGGGGTGAAGCCGTGGAACAGCATGAAGACCAGCACGGCGAGCGGCAGCGCCAGATACCAGCGCTCGCGCAGCGCCCGAAGCGGGCTCGGCAGCAGATGGCGCTCGATACCCTTGAGGCCGTGCTTGCCGGCTTCGAGATGCACCATCCAGAAGGCCGAGGCGAAGTAGAGCACCGCGGGGATCGCGGCCGCCTTGACGATCTCGGAATAATCGACGCCCAGCGTCTCGGCCATGATGAAGGCAGCGGCGCCCATCACCGGCGGCATGATCTGGCCGCCCATCGAGGCGGTGGCCTCGACGCCGGCGGCGAAGGCGCGCCGGTAGCCGAACTTGATCATCAGCGGAATGGTGAACTGGCCGACGGTGACGACATTGGCGACGCCGGAGCCCGAGATCATCCCCATCAGGCCGGAGGAAAACACCGCTACCTTGGCCGGGCCGCCGCGCGCGCCGCCGAACAGGCCGAGCGAGACGTCGTTGAAGAGGTGGATCATCCCGGCCTTCTCGAGGAAGGCGCCGAAGACGATGAACAGGAAGATATAGGTCGCCGAGACATAAGTCGGCACGCCATAGAGCCCTTCGGTGCCGAAGGAGAGATGGCCGATGATCTGGTCGAAGCCGTAGCCGCGATGGTTGAACGGCGAAGGCAAATACTGGCCGAAGAACCAGTAGAGCAGGCAGACGCCGCACATGATCGGCAGCGCGTTGCCCATCAGCCGGCGCGCTGCCTCGAAGACCAGGATGGCAAGCAGGGAGCCGACGACGAGGTCGAGCGTGGTCGGATCGCCGTCGCGCAGGATCAGGTCGGCGTAGAAGATCAGCTGATAGAGGCCGATCAGGAAGCCGAGCACGCCGATGGCCCAGCCGAGCCAACGCTCGGCCTCGGTCTTCGCCTTGAAATTGGCGACGAGGCCGAAGGAGAGCAGCAGCAGGAAGCCGACATGGACGCCGCGCACCACTTGGCTCGGCAGGAAGTGCCAGGCCGAGATCAGGATCTGGAAGGAGGCGAAGGCCAGCGCGACGGCATAGGCGAGCAGGCCCCATCTGCCGGGGCCGAAGCCGGGTGGGAAGCCGTGCTCGAAATTGTCGAGCGCCTCGTTCTCGATCGGCGCGCCGGACGCGCCGGAGAGCTCGTGCAGCCGGTCGCTATCGACACCCGCCACTGTGGTCTGCTGCGCCATGGTCCCGCCCGTCCCATACCCACGACACCGTCATTCCGGCCGCAGCGAAGCGGAGCGCCGGAATCCATCGTAGGGAGCTGAGATCTACGATGGATTCCGGAGCTGCACCGCTAAGCGGCTTGTCCGGAATGACGGCGCTTCATTGTCGATTTCCAGAGCGCCCTTAAGACCCGACCTTCAGGCCCTTTTCCTTGAGATAGCGCGCTGCGCCCGGATGTAGCGGCACGGGCATGCCGTCGAGCGCGTTCTCGAGCTTGATCGACTTGCCGGCCGAATGTGATGAGCCGAGCTCGCCGAGATTCTCGAAGATGTTCTTGGTCATCTGGTAGACCAGCTCCTCCTTCACCCCCTCATGGGTGACGAGGTAGTTCACGACGGCGGCGGTGTTCACATCCGTTGTCTGGCCGCCATAGGTGTTGGCCGGGATCGGCGTGCTGACGAAGGGCGGGCCGGCCTTGTCGATCACCGCCTTGGGCACCTCGACGACGACGATCTCGACCGAGCTCGCGAGGTCGCGGATCGAGGCGACGCCGAGCCCGGCTGATTGCAGGGTGGCATCGAGCTGGCGGTTCTTCATCAGCTCGACCGATTCGGCGAAGGGCAGGTATTCGATCTTGCCGAGGTCCTTGTAGGTGATGCCGGCGGCGCCGAGGATGGCGCGGGCGTTGAGCTCGGTGCCGGATTTCGGCGCGCCGACCGAGAGGCGCTTGCCCTTGAGATCGCCCAGCGTCTTGATGCCGCTCTCCTTGGAGGCGACGATCTGGACATAGTTCGGATAGATCGCGGTGATGCCGCGCAGCTTCTTCAACGGCGTCTTGAAACCGGCCTCCTCATCGCCCTTCCAGGCGGCGTCGAGGGAGTCGCCAAGGGTAAAGGCGATCTCACCGCGGCCCTGCTGCAGCAGCACGAGATTCTCGACCGAGGCCTTGGTCGCCTGCACCGAGGGGCGGGTATTGGCGATCTTGTCGCCATAGATCTTCGAGAGCGCGACGCCCATCGGATAGTAGACGCCGGAAGTACCGCCGGTCAGGACGTTGATGAAGTCCTGGGCTCTGGCGGCGGTGGGCAGGGCGGCAATTACGAAAGCGGTGGCGATGCCGGCCAAGGCCCGGCCGCTGAGCAGCGTCTTCATGGTTCCTCCCGAAATCTGCTCGGTCCTTCAAAGGCCGGGCTTTCCTTGTTGTAGGATGCGCGCGGGCGGAAAGGGAAGCCGGCCAAAAGCCCAACTCCGCCGCTCGCCGCTTTTGCGCGCGATTTCCGCCCTGCTGGTGCCAGGAAACTCAGGAGATTGCCCTTGCCGGCTGGACAGGCTAGCCGGAAACACCATCTTCCAGCTGATCCTTCCCGATGGAGCGCCCCGCCCGATGCAGCCGCGACAGCCGACCACGCCCCTGATCGACCGCCGCACCCTGCTCGCGGGAGCCGCCGGCACGGCTGCCCTCGCCGCCGCTGGTTTCTCCGGCCAGGCACTGGCGCAGCAGGGGCTGAAGCTCGGCACGGCCGAAGCCTTCTCCTTCGACGCTCTGAAGGCGCGCGCTCGCGATCTCGCCGGCAAGCCCTATGAGCCGCCGCCGAACCCCAAGCCCGACGTGCTCGAGAAGATCGACTACGACGCCCACGGCAAGATCAGGTTCAAGCCGGAGCTGGCGCTCTGGGCGAACGGGCCCTCGCCCTGGCCGGTGACCTTCTTCCATCTCGGCCGCTACTTCCAGAAGCCGGTGCGCATGCATGTCCTCGACGACGGCAAGGCGCGCGAGATCGTCTACGACGAGAGCTATTTCGAGATGCCGGCCGATTCCCCGGCCAAGCAATTGCCGCCCGGCGCCGGCTTTGCCGGCTTCCGCTTCCAGGAGAGCCGCTCCGGCCATCCCGGTCGCAAGGGCGAGAAGCTCGACTGGCAGAAGAACGACTGGGTCGCCTTCCTCGGCGCTTCCTATTTCCGGGCGATCGGCGAGCTCTACCAGTACGGGCTCTCGGCCCGTGGTCTCGCCGTCGATCCCGCTGTCGGCGATCGGCCGGAGGAATTCCCCGATTTCACCCATGTCTGGCTGGAGACGCCGGCGGAAGCGGCCGAGCACGTGATCATCTACGCCCTGCTCTCGGGGCCGAGCGTTGCCGGCGCCTTCCGTTTCCGCATGCATCGCGGCAAGGGCGTCGACATGGAGATCGAGCAGGAGCTGCACCTGCGCAAGGACGTCGCGCGGCTCGGCATCGCGCCGCTGACCTCGATGTACTGGTATTCCGAGACGGCCAAGGCGACCATGGTCGACTGGCGCCCGGAGGTGCATGATTCCGACGGCCTGGCGCTCTGGACGGGGCGCGGCGAGCGCGCCTGGCGCCCGCTCAACAATCCGCAGCGCACGGTCGCCTCGTCCTTTGTCGACGACAACCCCCGCGGCTTCGGGCTGATGCAGCGCGACCGCGAAATTGGCCACTATCTCGACGGCGTCTTCTATGAGCGCCGGCCGAGCCTCTGGATCGAGACGCTAGGCCAATGGGGCAAGGGCGCGGTCCAGCTGATCGAGATCCCGACCGATGACGAGATCCACGACAACATCGTCGCGATGTGGGTGCCGGAAGCGCCGGCGAAAGCCGGCAACGCCTATAACTTCCGCTACCGCCTGCACTGGCTCGCCGACGAGCCGTTCCCGCCGGCGCTCGGCCGCGTCGTCGCGACCCGGCTCGGCAATGGCGGCCAGCCCGGCACGGTGAGGCCGAAGGGCGTGCGCAAGTTCATGATCGAGTTCAAGGGGCCGACACTCGAGGACATCCCGTTCGGGGTCAAGCCCGAGGTCGTGCTCTCGGCCTCGCGCGGCAGCTTTTCCTACACCTTCGCCGAGGCGGTGCCGAACGATGTGCCGGGCCATTGGCGGGCGCAGTTCGACCTCACCGTTGATGGCACCGACCCGGTCGAGATGCGCTGCTTCCTGCGCGGCGGCGACAAGGTGCTGACCGAGACCTGGCTGTACCAGTACTGGCCGGTTTGAGCCGGAACCGTCATTGCGAGGAGTGCAGCGACGAAGCAATCCAGGGGGACGCAGAGCTCTGCCGCCCCTGGATTGCGTTGCTGCGCTCGCAATGACGTTCTAAGCCGCCTATCCCTCGATCTGGCGCTTCTGGACGCGGTCGACAGAGATAAACAGCGTATTGGCCGCGCCGGGCTCGACGCAGAACACGTCGAAGCTCGGCGCCTGCGGATCATCGGCGGGCATGTGCAGGGTGGCGGAGCCGTTACGGCCGGCAAAGGCCATGATCCGGAAGCTGAGGCCGTCAGGCAGGACGACTTCGATCGCATCGGCCGGCATCTCGGTCGCGACACCGTCGCGTATCGCTTTGAAGGTCACCCGTTCGGCGCTCACGCACGCACTCCCATCCGGCTGTAGTCGACGAGAATGGATATCGACGCGCTTCGGCGCTGGCGACAAGCGCGATCGTGCTTGCTCACGGTCATGCGTAACATTATATCATTCGATATGGCTCATGATCACGCCCATCACCGCCAGCCTGCCGCCGAAGCGCCCGGCTGGTCGCTGCTGCGGCTCTCGGCCGGGCAGCGGCTCGGTCTGGCGCTCGGTGTGATCCTGGTGCTGTGGACGGCGACCTTCGCCGTCATTGCTTGATGAAGAATCTGGCGTGAACAAGAGTACCGAACCCGTGCCCGCCATCCGTTTCAGCGATCTGACCCTCGGCTATGACCGCCACCCGGCGGTGCATCATCTCTCGGGCGAGGTCGCGCCGGGTAGCCTGATCGCGATTGTCGGGCCGAACGGCGCCGGCAAGTCGACCCTGCTCAAGGCCATCGCCGGCGCGCTCGCGCCGCTTGACGGGACGGTGACGCTCGCGAAGGGCAAGCGCCTCGCCTATCTCCCGCAATCGGCCGAGCTCGACCGTTCGTTCCCGATCCATGTCTACGATCTCGTCGCCATGGGGCTATGGGGCACGGCCGGCATCTTCGGCCGGATCGGCTTTGGCCAGCGCAGCAAGATCGAGGCGGCGATCGCCGCCGTCGGCCTCACGGGTTTCGAGGACCGCAGCATCGGCACGCTCTCGGGCGGCCAGATGCAGCGGGCGCTGTTCGCCCGGCTCCTGTTGCAGGATGCCGACATCATCCTGCTCGACGAGCCATTCACGGCGATCGATGCCCGCACCAGCGCCGACCTGCTGGCGCTGGTCCAGCGCTGGCATGGCGAGAACCGCACTGTGGTCGCCGTGCTGCACGACATCGAAACGGTGAAGCGCGCCTTCCCGCAGACGCTGCTGCTGGCGCGCGAGGCGATCGCCTGGGGCGAGACTGGCGAGGTGCTGACGGCGAGCAACCTGCTGAAGGCGCGCCGCATGGTCGAGGCTTTCGACAGCCACGCCGCGCCCTGCGCCGCCTGAGCGCAGCGACATAAGACAAGACCGATGCTCTACGACCTCCTGATCGGCCCCTTCGCCGAATTCGACTTCATGCGCCGGGCGCTGGTCGGCGTGATCGCGCTGTCAGTCTCCGGCGCGCCGGTCGGCGTCTTCCTGATGCTGCGGCGGATGAGCCTGACCGGCGATGCCATGGCGCATGCGATCCTGCCGGGCGCTGCGCTCGGCTATCTCGTCGCCGGCTTCTCGCTGCCGGCGATGACGCTGGGTGGGCTCGTCGCAGGCTTCACCGTGGCGCTCGCCGCTGGCGCCGTCGCGCGCCTGACCGTGCTTAAGGAAGATGCTTCGCTTGCCGCCTTCTACCTGATCTCGCTGGCGCTCGGCGTCACCCTGGTCTCGCTGCGCGGTTCGGCCGTCGATCTCTTCCATGTGCTGTTCGGCAATGTGCTGGCGCTCGACGACGATGTGCTGGTGCTGCTCTCCGGCGTTGCCAGCCTGACGCTCGGCGTGCTGGCGCTGGTCTATCGGCCGCTGGTGCTCGAATGCGTCGATCCCGGCTTCCTGCGCTCGGTCAGCCGTTCGGGCGGCGTCGTGCACCTGACCTTCCTCGGGCTCGTCGTGCTCAACCTCGTCGCCGGCTTCCATGCGCTCGGCACGCTGCTCGCGGTTGGGCTGATGATGCTGCCTGCCGCCGCGGCCCGGTTCTGGACCGCCGACATCACCCGGCTGATCCTGCTGGCGAGCGGCTTCGGCATGGCGTCCGCCTATATCGGCCTCGTCGCCTCCTATGCCGCCGGCAGCAATCTCCCGGCCGGGCCGGCGATCATCCTCTCGGCCGGCGCGCTCTATCTCGGCTCGCTCCTGCTGGGATCGCAGGGCGGCCTTGCGCGACGCCTCTTGCCGAGGGCCCATCTCCAACGCTAGTTATGTTATAGTATTTCATATAACGCGAGAGATGCCATGCTGAACCGCCGCTTCGTTCTCCTCGGTCTTGCCGCTGGTGTCGCCCTGCCGCTGCCGGGCCTGGCCCAGGAGAAGCTGCCCGTCGTCGCGAGCTTCTCGATCCTCGGCGATTTCGTGCGCGAGATCGGTGGCGAGCGCGTCGCGGTGACCACGCTGGTCGGGCCCGATGGCGACGCGCATGTCTATTCGCCGACGCCGGCCGACGCGAAGACGGTCGCCGGCGCAAAGCTCGTCGTCGTCAACGGGCTGAAGTTCGAGGGCTGGTTGACCCGGCTGATCAAATCGTCGGGCACGAAGGCGACGATCGCGACCGCGACAACCGGCATAACCCCGCTCAAGCTGGCCGATGATCACGGCCACGGCCATGGCGGCGAGGATCCGCATGCCTGGCAGAGCGTCGCCAATGCCAAAATCTATGTCGGCAATGTCCGCGATGCGCTGACTGCGGCGGACCCTGCCGGCAAGTCGAGCTATGAGACCAATGCGGCCGCCTATCTTGGCAAGCTCGATGCGCTCGAGGCGGAGATCAAGGCTGCAGTCGCGCGCATCCCGGCCGATCGACGCAAGGCGATCACTTCGCACGACGCCTTCGGCTATTTCGTCAAAGCCTATGGCATCGCGTTCATCGCGCCGCAGGGCGTCTCGACCGAGGCCGAGGCCTCGGCCAAGGACGTCGCCCGCATCATCCGCCAGATCAAGGCGGAGAAAGTGCCGGCGGTCTTCCTGGAGAACATCAGCAATCCGCGCCTGGCCGAGCAGATCGCCAAGGAGAGCGGGGCGAAAATCGGCGGACGGCTCTATTCGGATGCGCTCTCGGCCGCGAACGGCCCGGCCGGGACTTACATCGCGATGATGAAACACAATATAAGCCAGATCGAGAAGGCGCTCGTCGCCGGCCCGGCCTGACCGGTCCGCGATCGCAGCAGCGCCGCCAACCAGGTTCTAGTCATGTCCGAGAAGATTCCCGTCACGGTGCTCACCGGCTATCTGGGCGCCGGCAAGACCACGCTCCTCAACCGCATCCTCACCGAGGACCACGGCAAGAAATTCGCCGTGATCGTCAACGAGTTCGGCGAGACCGGCATCGATGGCGACCTCGTGGTCGGCGCCGACGAGGAAGTGTTCGAGATGAACAATGGCTGCATCTGCTGCACGGTGCGCGGCGACCTGATCCGCATCCTCGACGGCCTGATGAAGCGCAAGGGCAAGTTCGACGCGATCATCGTCGAGACCACCGGCCTCGCCGATCCCGCTCCGGTCGCCCAGACCTTCTTCGTCGACCAGGATGTCGGCGACGCCACCAAGCTCGACGCCGTCGTGACGGTGACCGATGCGAAGTGGCTGAAGGACCGGCTCAAGGATGCGCCCGAGGCAAAGAACCAGATCGCCTTCGCCGACGTGATCATCCTGAACAAGACCGATCTCGTCAGCGCCGACGAACTCGTCGAGGTCGAGGCGGCGATCCGTGCGATCAATCCCTACGCCAAGCTGCACAAGACGACGCGCTGCGACCTGCCGATCGCCGAGCTGCTCGACCGCAACGCCTTCGATCTCGACCGCATCCTCGACATCGAGCCTGATTTCCTCGAGGCCGGCCATCACCACCATCACTCGGACGAGATCCGCTCGATGTCGTTCACGCTTCCCGGCGATGTCGACCCGGACAAGTTCATGCCCTGGATCAACGACATCAGCCAGGTGCAGGGCCCGAACATCCTGCGGTCCAAGGGCATCCTCGCCTTCAAGGACGAGCCGCGCCGCTTCGTCTTCCAGGGCGTGCACATGATCCTGGATGGCGACCTGCAGCGTGACTGGAAAGCTGGAGAGGAGCGTAATTCGCGCCTGGTCTTCATCGGACGCGATCTCGACGAGGCGGCGTTGCGAAAGGGGTTCATGGCCTGCGCGGCTTGAGCTAAAGCCAAGGCCATGGAGACCATCACCAAACCCGTCTCGCTGCGCGAGCATGTCGTTCCCATCGAAGCAGGCGAGCATGTCGTCGGCGCCTTCTGGCTGAAGCAGACGCTGGCCTTTGCGCTCGCCGACGGGCGCGTGCTCCGCTGGCGTGACGGCGAGACGTTCAGTGTCGAGGCCAATCGCGGTGGCCTGCTCTGCGCCGTCTCGGATGGCGAGCGCCTGATCAGCGGCGGCGATGACGGCCGCGTCGTCGCCACCTCTGCCGATGGCGAGCCGCAAGAGCGCGCGCTTGATCCGAAGCGGCGTTGGATCGATGCCGTGACGGTATCGCTCGCCGGCAGCCTCGCCTGGAACACCGGCCGCACCGTCCATGCCCGCGATGACAAGGGCAAGCTCAGGTCGATCGAGGTCGCCTCGACACCGCAGGGCCTTGCCTTCGCGCCGAAGGGCTATCGCCTCGCCATCGCGCAGATGAACGGGGTGCTGCTCTGGTATCCGAACACCGAGGCCAAGCCCGATTTCCTCGACTGGAAGGGCTCGCATCTCGAGGTGACCTGGTCGCCCGACGGGCGCTTCGTCGTCAGCGCCATGCAGGAGAATGCGCTGCATGGCTGGCGCCTTGGCGACAAGCCGAGCCATATGCGCATGACCGGCTATCCGGCCAAGCCGCGCTCGCTGTCCTGGTCGCATGACGGGCTCTGGCTCGCCTCCAGCGGAGCGGATGCGGCGATCGTCTGGCCCTTCCAGGGCGATGGTCCGACCGGCAAGGCGCCGCGCGAATGCGGCGCGCGCCACGCCAAGGTCACCCGCGTCGCCTTCCATCCGAAGGCGCTGGTGCTGGCGATCGGCTACGACGATGGCTGCATCCTGATGGTGCGCCTGACCGACGCCTCGGAACTGCTGGTGCGGTCGGCGCAGCGCGGTAGCGGCATCACCGCCTTTGCCTGGGACAAGCTCGGCAAGCGCCTCGCCTTCGGTGCCGAAGACGGTGCCGCCGGCGTGCTGACCCTTCCGGGCGGCTGAGGCGGCGATGCGCCTTGGTCTGTTCGGCAGGGACAAGCGCGATGCTGCCGGGGCCGATGCCGCGGCGCAGGTCAAGCGGCAGGTGCGAGAGCTGCTCGGCCTGCCCGAGAACGCCGTGATCGCGGTCAACGAGATCCTATGCGCCGATCCTGCCTGTCCCGGCACCGAAACGGTGATCCTGGTGATGAAGCCGGGTGAGAAAACGAAAGCCTTCAAGGTCCAGATGGGGCTAGCGGAGCTTACGCCGGAGGCGTTGGCGCAGGCGCTGTCAGTGGAGGGGTGAGTCGGTGAAGACCACCGCCATGAGCTGTCAGCAGGTGGCGGGGCAGCGCCTTAACCTTTGGCGCCGCGATGGCTAGCTTGCTGTGATGGCGACGCGACCGCGAAAGATATTGAAGCTCGACAAGGCGAATGTGCGCCGGATCTTGCTCAAGGCCCAGAAGCTCGACAGGCGCGAGCCTTTCGGCGCTGGACCGGAAGCGACGGCGGCGGCCATCGCGCATCTCGGCTATGTCCAGATCGACACGATCAATGTGGTCGAGCGCTGTCACCATCACATCCTCTACAGCCGGATTCCCGATTATCGCCGCGATGACCTCGCGCAGGCGCAGGCGCAGGACAAATCGGTCTTCGAGTACTGGACGCATGCGCTGTCCTATGTGCCGACAGCCGATCTGCGTTATTTCCTGCCGGCAATGAAGGCGCATCGCGCCGAGCCGAAACGCTGGGCTTCGGTCGGCAGCCGCGAGGAGACGCGCAAGCTGCTGCGCCGCATCCGCAAGGACGGCGCGCTCACCATCCGCGATATCGACACCGATGTGCTGGTCGAGAAGACGCATCTCTGGGCCAGCAAGAAACCGTCAAAAGGGCTGCTCGAACGCGCCTTCTATGATGGCGATCTCGCGATCTCGGCCCGCTCCGGCATGCTCAAGACCTATGAGTTGATCGACAGGCATTTCGGCTGGGAGAAGGCTCCGGGCCCGGCTTCGGAGCGACAGGTCGCCGCCTACAAGCTCGACCGCGCTTTGCAGGCGCAAGGCATCGTCAGCCTCGATTCGATCTGCCATCTCGATGCGCCGAGCAAGAAGGCGATCGCCGAGCTGATTGCCGGGCGGGTGAGGCGCAAGGAGCTTGTGCCGGTCGCGATCGAGGGTGCAGAGAAGACACCGCATTGGGCGCGGCCGGAGGCCCTGGAGCCGGTCGCGCCGTCCGATGAAGGCCTCGTCCATATTCTCTCGCCCTTCGACCCTCTGGTCATCCAGCGCAAGCGGCTGAAACTGTTCTTCGGCTATGACCACGTCTTCGAGGCGTATCTGCCGAAGGAGAAGCGGGTCTTCGGCTATTTCGGCCTGCCGGTGCTGGCGGGGGATCGCATCGTTGCCGTCGCCGACCTCAAGGCTGATCGGGCGGCGCGCAAACTGCTGGTACAGCAATGGACCTGGCTCGATCCTGAACCTTCGCCCGAGCAGCGACGGCAGGTCGACGAGGAGATGCAGCGCTTCGAGCGCTTTCAGCTCGGCTGAGAGTGCTTCAATTCAGCCGGGGCCAGCGGAAGTCGTCGGCGCGGCCTGGGCGAGGTTCGGGCGCGATGCCCTGGCCGAAGACGCGGTCGAGCCCTGCCGCGACATCGCCGCGGCCGCGCGCCTCCTGGAGCGAGGTGATCAGCACCGTATCACCACTACCGGCGACTGCGCCGGTCAGCGGCAGGATCGGCCCGGCGAGCGGTCTCGGCGGAACGACCGGGATGAGCTGGATATCGGCGGGCAAGCCGCTGACCATGCGGTCGATCAGGCGCTCGACGCCGCCCGGCTGCAGCTCGGGCGTGAGCGGCGCACTGGTTTCGAGCGAGGTCGGCAGTGCGATGACATTCTGCGTCGGCGTGCCCTCCAACAGGCGGCGGATGACGACATCGACGAAATGTGCGGCCTTGCGAGCGCCAGCCTTGGTAAAATGGACGCCGTCGCCGAGCCGGAGCTTGGCGATCTGGCCGTTCACATCCGGCCCGGTCGCCGTATAGCGGTTCTCTCCATCGACATAGGCGCCCCAGAGGTCGACATACTGGCCGCCACCCGCTTCTGCGCCCTTGCGGAAGAGGTCGTTCAACGTGATCAGATCGGCAGATAGCCGGGGGTTCTGCATCGGCGGCGCACCGACCCAGATCAGCGGTATCCGCTTTGCGCCAAAGGCCGCAGCGACGGCGTCGATCCTGGCCTTGTAGAGCTGGAGCCAGCGCTCGCTCAGAGGCTCGTGCGTGACGTCTCCTTCACGGATGACCTGGCGATCGTTCGGGCCGAGAATGACGACCCCAACCATCACCTTGGCATCGGCGGCGAGCAGCTCACCGGCTGCCTTCGGCCAATCGTAGAAGTCGGTCCGGACCAGGCCGCTATCGGCCTTCGCCTTGTTCACCACGGCGACATCGGCGCGGTCGCCGAGGCTGTCATCGAGCCCTTCGGCGATCTGCCCCGCCAGCGTATCGCCGATGACGAGGACATGGTGGTTGACGTCAACCTTGGGGATGATCGGATCGTCGCGGACGACGACGCGGGTCGGCGTCCGGCGCTGGGTCGGCGCGACGCGCTCGCGTGGTTGCCGCTGCTGGACCGCCGGCCTCTCGGGAATCTGCCAGAACATGTTGAACAGGCTGCGGCCTTGCGGCGGCGCCGAAGGTATCCGACCCGGTGGCACCGGGTTCTGGGCGATAGAGGTCGGCCCGCCCGTCGCGAGCAGGAGCAGAGCCGCCGCCAGAACCATGAAGAGCGAACGCAGGCGCATCATGCTCTCGATCGGCGCCGGTCAGAATGGGACGCCGCCAGGCAATATAGTCGCGATCACCCGGTTCGTCAGCGGGGTGCCTTCATTCGCGCCAGCAGCGCCGGTGTCGGGTAGCCGTCGGCGAGCATGCCGACGCGCAGCTGGTACTGCCTGACCGCTTCGCGCGTGCCGGTACCGATGCGCCCGTCAGCGTCGTGATTGTAGAGACCGAGGGCTTTCAGCCGGCGCTGGACGTCGGTGGTGCCGGCCTTGTCGAGCCGCGGCGCCTTGACCGGCCATTCGCCTTGCAGGGCGGGCTTCCCCACGATCCGGTCGCCGAGATGCCCGACCGCGAGCGCATAGGCGTCGGAGGAGTTGTACTTCTTGATGACGTCGAAATTCGCGGTCAGCAGCATGGCCGGCCCGGTATGGCCGGCCGGATAGAACAGTCTGGCTTCGCCCGAGGAGGGGAGCGAGCCGCCATCGGCGCGGCGCACGCCGGCGGAGCGGAAGGAAGAGAAGCTGGCGCGATAGAGATTATGGTCGAAGCCCTCCGGAACGGTGACCTCGATGCCCCAGGGCAGGCCGGGGGTCCAGCCATAGCCTTTCAGGTAGTTGGCAGTAGAGGCGATGGCGTCGCTGGTCGAGGTCCAGATGTCGGCATGGCCGTCGCCGGTCTGGTCGACCGCGTATTTCATGTAGCTCGACGGCATGAACTGGGTGTGGCCCATGGCACCCGCCCAGGAACCGCGCAGTTCGCGGCGCTCGACATGGCCCTTCTCGATCAGTTCCAGCGCGGTCAGCAACTCGTCGCGGAAGAAGTCGCCGCGATAGCGGATGCTGGCCAAGGTAGCGAGCGAGCGGATCACGTCCTTGTCGCCCTTGAACGAGCCGTAATTGGTCTCCATCCCCCAGATGCCGAGGATGATCTCCTTCGGCACGCCGTAGCGGGATTCGGCCTGGCCCAGCACGCTTGCATGGGCCTCGAGCATCTCCCGCCCGCGCGAGATGCGACCACCACCAACTGCGCTGTTGAGATAGCTCCAGATCGGCGCGACGAACTCCGACTGCTTTTGCGTCAATGTCACGATCGACGGATCGGGTGTCACACCCTGGAAGGCGAGGTCGAAGGTCTGGCGCGAGATGCCGCGCGCCTGCGCCATCGGCCAGAGCGTTCGCAGGAAGCCGTCGAAGCCCGGTGCGGCCGGGCGCGCCTCGGGTTTCGGTGTCTGCGCCCGTGCCGGATTAATCGAACCCGTCGTCTGCGCGAGCGCCGGCCCGAGGCCGAGCGCCGCAGCGAAGGCGAGAACGGTGACGGGACGCATGGTTGCTCCTCTGGCTCGGCCGCAGTGTCTATCCACCACAGCGCCCGAACGAAGTTAACCATGGGTTAATGCCGCGCCAAATCGCTCTCGCTTCTAATTTGGAGACCGTTTTACCGATCAGCTTGCGGTGCAAGCTGATCGGAACGGGCTCTCGTCAGCTGGCGTTGCGCTTGCGCAGGCTCTCCTCCCAGGCAAGTGCCTGGGTGACGATCTCGGTCAAATCGTCGTGCTCTGGCTGCCAGCCGAGCTCGGCGCGGATGCGGTCGGCTTTGGCGACCAGCGCGGCCGGGTCGCCATCGCGGCGCGGCGAGAGCCGGACCGGGAAATCGATGCCCGAGACTTGCTTCACCACCTCGACCACTTCCTTGACCGAATAGCCGCGGCCATAGCCGCAGTTCAGCGTCAGATTGTCGCCGCCGGCGCGCAGGTGATCGAGCGCGGCAAGATGAGCGCGGGCGAGATCGGTGACGTGGATGTAGTCGCGCACGCAGGTGCCGTCCGGCGTCGCATAATCGGTGCCGAAGATGTCGAGCCCGGCGCGCTGGCCGAGCGCCGCCTGGCTCGCGACCTTGATCAGATGGGTGGCGTTGGTGCTGGACTGGCCGGAACGGCCCCTCGGATCGGCGCCGGCGACGTTGAAATAGCGCAGGGCGACATAGGTCAGGCCATGGGCGCGGGCGACGTCGCCGAGCATCCATTCGCTCATCAGCTTGGAGCGGCCATAGGGGTTGATCGGATTGAGCGCGATCTCCTCCGGCACAGGCGAGACCGGCGGCTCGCCATAGACCGCGGCGGTCGAGGAGAAGATCACACGCTTGACACCGCTGCGCACGGCGCTCTCCAGCAGCGCGCGCGTCTTGACGGTGTTGTTCTGGTAGTAGCCGAGCGGATCGGACACCGAATCCGGTACCACGATCTTCGCCGCGAAATGGGCGATCTCGGTGATGCCGTGCTCAGCGATTGTGCGCTCGACCAGGGCCTGGTCGCCCATGTCGCCGCGCACGAGGGTCGCTTCCTGCGGCACCGCCCACCAGAAGCCGGTCGAGAGATCGTCGAGAACCACGACCTTCTCGCCACGGTCCAGGAGTTCGAGAACCATGTGGCTGCCGATGTAGCCGGCACCGCCCGAAACCAGAATCGCCATCTTCGTCTCCTCGTCACGTGATCCGCATAAACCGGAATCACGACAGTTCGAACCACCCTGTCCGCCGCACATGGCTAATCTCGGGCATCGCCCTGGGGAAGCCATGCAAGAATGGGGACCAGGGCGGCAAAGCCGGCAATCTACAGCAGGAGTATTGACGTATCGGCAAGGCGTGACTGGTAATTGAAAATGAGGCCGGCCCGGCTTTCGCCAGATTCACGGGTCAGCCTAAACAAGACCGGCATCAACGGGCGAAGCCGGCTCCTCCCGAAGCCCTCCGATCTTCAGCAGGCGCGCGCCATGGGCGCGCGAGATGGACGCGCATGATCAAGAAAATCCGCAAGGCGGTCTTTCCCGTCGCTGGTCTCGGCACCCGTTTCCTGCCCGCCACCAAGGCGATCCCGAAGGAGATGTTGACCATCGTCGACCGGCCGGTGGTCCAGCACGTGGTCGACGAGGCGCGCGCCGCCGGAATCGAGCATTTCGTCTTCGTCACCGGCCGCAACAAGGGCGTGATCGAGGACCATTTCGATATGGCCTACGAGCTCGACGACACACTGGCCAAGCGCGGCAAGACCAAGGAGCTGGAGGCGCTCAAGCACGATCTGCCGGCAGCCGGTGCCACAAGCTTCACCCGCCAGCAGGCGCCGCTCGGCCTCGGCCATGCCGTCTGGTGCGCCCGCGACATCATCGGTGACGAGCCTTTCGCACTGCTCCTGCCCGACATGCTGCATCACACTAGCGGCAAGGGTTGCCTCGCCGAGATGATCGAGGCCCATGCGGAGCATGGCGGCAACCATATCGCCGTCGCGCCGGTGCCGGACGACCAGACCCATCAATACGGCATCGTCGGCGTGCATGACGCCAAGGCCAAGGTCTCGCAGATCACCGGGATGGTCGAGAAGCCGCCCAAGGGCACGGCGCCGTCGAACCTGCAC
This sequence comes from Allobosea sp. Tri-44, assembly GCF_004123845.1. GTDB lineage: Bacteria > Pseudomonadota > Alphaproteobacteria > Rhizobiales > Beijerinckiaceae > Allobosea. The sequence continues at coordinate 65,170 of NZ_NBDP01000019.1, forward strand.
ATCACCGGGCGCTACATCCTGCAGCCGACGATCTTCGACCTGCTGGCCAAACAGGAGAAGGGCGCGGGCGGAGAGATCCAGCTGACCGATTCGATGATCGCCCTGGCAAAGCTCGAGAAATTCTTCGCGGTGCGCTTCGACGGCGACATCTATGATACCGGCTCGAAGATCGGCTTCCTTTCCGCCAATGTCGCCTATGCGCTGGAGCGCGGCGATCTCGGCCCGCAACTGCGCGGCGAGATCGAGCGGCTGCTGGGGCGTTAAAGGCGGGACTGCGCGGAACTGCTACGTCATTCCGGGGCAGGCCGAAGGCCTGAGCCCGGAACCCATGACCACCGATGCTTTCCGGAAAGCGGCGCCATTGCGACGACGGCCAGTGTTCATGGGTTCCGGGCTCTTCGCTGCGAGAAGCCCCGGAATGACGGTGAGGTTCTAGCGGGGACAGCCCTCAGAACTGCACCCGCAACCCGACCTGGGCGATGTTGGCGGTGTAGTCCGAGCCCTGGTTGGTCGAGTTCAGGCGCTCATGGGTGAAGCTGGCGCGGACCGAGAAGGTCCGGGTCAGCTTGTATTCGATCCTCGCGCCGATGGTCGACAGGTCCTCGCGCAGGTTCTGGCCGTCATAGTCGGTACGGCCATAGCCGGCAAAACCGGTGACGGTGATGTTCCGCCGTAGCGCATGCGCCACTTCGAGATTGACGCGGCGTGCCGTTGTGCCGCTCGAGCCGGGGATCGTGGTGTCGCCGAGCTCGGCGGTGCCGCGCAGCGTCACCGTGGTCAGCGGCGTCGGCGTCCACAGGATCGCGGCATCGCCGACGATGCCACGCAGATTCTTCAGCCGGCCATCCTCGTATTTTCGGTCCTGATAGCCGACCGAGACCTCGGCGGTGAGCAGGCGACTAATCTCGAAAGTCGAGCCGACACGGGCGGTGTAGCCATCGGAGGAGCGCATATAACCGCTGGAATCGACCTTCTCGTCGAACTGGCGGGTATCGACCTCGCCCTGGACAAAGGGCTTGAAGCCGGGTGTCACCTCATAGGCGGCGCGCAGGCGCAGGCCATACTGGGTCTGGTTGCGGTCGGCCTGGCTTAGCTTGCGGCCATTGCTGAGATCAGCGTCCTCGTAATCCTGCCGGTCGACCGAGCCGCGCAGGGTGAACTGCAGGCGATTGATGTCATGGGTGACGCCGGCCGCGGCGCCATAGTTCCATGTGATCGGCCGCCCCTGCACCGCGGCAGTGAGATCGGGCGAGCCCGGGCGCTGCGTGTCGAGGCGCAGGCGCGATTCGAGCAGGATGCGGGTGTCGCGCGTCGCGTCGAGGCGCAGCGACATGTTGCCTTCCGCATCCGGCCGCGAGGCGGTGTCGTCGCGATAGTAGCGGCTATAGCCGCCACGCAGCATGCCGGTGAGCTCGTGCACGTTCCAGTCGGACTGGATGCCGAGCTCGCCCTCGGTGCGGCTGAACAGCGAGCCTTTGCTCGCCCCGGACACGCGCGAGGGATTGCTGTCATAGCCGCCGGAGCCGGTGATCGCCGGGCGCAGGATGACATTGCCGAGGCGCAGGCCCAGCGGCGCGTAAGGGTCTTCCTCCGGCCGCTTGCGCCTGCGCGGCTCGGGCGCTAGCGGAAGTGGTGGCGGCAGGGCGGTTATCGTTGGCTGCGGCGCGCGAACATCGCGCTGGGTGATGCCGCGCAAGCGCGAGGACCGTACCGGCTGGCTGGCGCGAGGTGGCTGGCCAAGGGAGATCGCGCCAGAACGGCTCCGGGTTGTGGCGGGAGGGCCGTCTGTCGCGTCGGCAGAGGCGGCTTGATTACGGCTGGTCGACGTCTGAGCCTGCCCGACATAGCTCGGAGTGCTGGTGCGCAGGGCCGGCGCACCGGATCTGGTTGATGGAGTCGCCTGCCGGTCGGGGACCTGGGCTGCCGCCTGCTCCGGCCAGGCCGTCAACCCGGCAACGACGCCGCAGCCTGCGACGCCAGCCAGCCAGCAGATCTTGGCGAAACGGGACACTGGCGCGACGACGCTCCGGCGAGGCAAAGGCTCTCGCGCGCCGGAAGGGCGCGCATGGTTAATGGAGTTAGAACGAAGAGGGTTAATGCTGCGTCAACGCAGGCGCGGCGGTGGCCAGCCGGCCTCCCGCCATGCTAGAGGCGCGCTCCATGACAGCGACCATCAGCGCTTCCGCCCTGCGGACCATCGCCACCGAACGCGCCGGGCTCGACGCCTTGCACGACGCGATCGGCAATGGTCTCGCCGAACCCTTCACCGCTGCCGTCGAGATGATTCGTGCCGCCTCGGGCCGGGTCATCGTCACCGGCATGGGCAAATCCGGCCATGTCGCCAGGAAGATCGTGGCGACGCTCGCCTCGACCGGCACGCCGTCCTATTTCGTCCATCCGGCCGAGGCCAGCCATGGCGATCTCGGCATGGTCCAGCCCGAGGATGTCGTCGTCGCCCTGTCCTGGTCGGGCGAGGCTGCCGAGCTCTCGGCGATCGTCGGCTATACCCGACGCTTCCGGGTCGGGCTGATCGCGATCACCGCCAACCGCGACAGCGCGCTCGGGCGCGAGGCTGATATCGCGCTCGTCCTGCCAAAGGCCGAGGAAGCCTGCCCGAACGGGCTTGCGCCGACGACCTCGACGACGATGCAGATGGCGCTGGGCGATGCGCTCGCGGTGGCTTTGCTCGAGGCGCGCGGCTTCTCGCGCCAGGATTTCTACGTCTACCATCCCGGCGGCAAGCTCGGCGCGCAGCTCAAGACGGTCGCCACCATCATGCATTCCGGCGAGCGCCTGCCGGTCGTCGGCGAGATGGCGGCGATGGCCGATGTCGTTGCGATGATCACCGCCAAGGGCTTCGGCTGCGCCGTCGTGATCGATGCCGACGACAAGCTCACCGGCGTCGTCACCGATGGCGACCTGCGCCGCAAGCTCGGCCCCGGCTGGGGCGGACGGCTGGCACGCGACGTGATGACCAGGGATCCGCGCCGGATCGCGCCGGATGCGCTCACCGCCGAGGCGCTGGAGATGGTCAACCGCCTGCGCGTCACCGCGCTGATCGTCGCCGATGCGGACGACAAGCCGGTCGGCCTCGTCCATGTCCACGATCTGCTGGCGCTAGGCGTCGCCTGACCCGTAGCGTCTTGCGAGGAGGCTCATGGCCGCGCTCGAATGGGATGATCTGCGCTATGTCCTCGCCGTCGCCGAGGCCGGCTCGCTCGCCGGCGCGGCGCGCGGACTGCGCGTCAACCATTCGACGGTGCTCCGGCGCATCGCCGCCTTCGAGCAGCAATTGGGCTTGCGCCTGTTCGAGCGCCTGCCGAGCGGCTATGTGCTGACGGTCGGCGGCGAGGAGCTCGTCGCGGCGGCACGCAGCATCTCCGGCACCGTCACGGAGCTCGAACGCAGGATCGCCGGGCAGGATCTGCGCCTCTCCGGCACGCTCAGGATCACCGCGACCGATACGCTGATGGGCTCGATCCTGCCGGAGATCCTGGCAGAGTTCGGCGCGGATCATCCCGGCATCGCTCTAGAGGTCGCCGTCTCCAATCTGATGTTCAACCTGACCAAGCGCGATGCCGATGTCGCGCTGCGCACCGCCGATAATCCGCCGGCGACGCTGGTCGGCCGGCGGATTGGGAAGATCGCCTTCGCGATCTACGCCGCTCCGGCCTATCTGGCTCAGCACGATCAGCCCGATCTCGCCGAGCACCGCTGGATCGGACCGGACGATACGCTCGCGGGAACCTCGGTGGCGCGCTGGATGCAGGCGAAGCTGGGCAAGAGCGAGATCGCGCTCAGGGCCGATTCGCTGCTGGCGATGCAGCAGGCGGCAGTGGCCGGTCTCGGACTGGTGGCGCTGCCCTGCTATCTCGGCGACAGCGTGCCGGCCCTGACCTGCGTGCGCCGGCCGATCCCGGAGATGGAGACGGCGCTGTGGATCCTGACCCATGAGGATCTGCGCGCCGCGGCGCGGGTCCGCGCCTTCACCGATTTCGCCTATGCCGCCTTCAAGCGTCGTCGTGGGTTGCTGGAGGGCGAGCGAGGACCCATCGACTGAGGAACACCGACGCCGGAAAGAGCGACTCAGGCGGCCTTGATCGCGGCGACGCCGAGCAGCAGGACGACGACGCCGGCAAAGCGCAGGGCCGAGATCTCGCGCTGGGGCAGGCGGAACCAGCCATAGCGGTCGACGAAGAGCGAGACGATCTGCTGGCCGGCGACGGTCAGGCCGACGGTCGCGGCGGTGCCGATCGCCGGGATCGCGGTGAACACGGTGGTGACATAAGTCGCGCCGCAGACGGCGCCGATCCAGCCCCACCAGGGCATTGTCCGGAGGCCACCGAGCTGGGGCCTGGCGCCGTTCATCAGCAGCAATGTCACCAGCAGAACGGCGATCATCGACAGGGTCGCAACCGCAAAGCTGATCGCGCCGACGACGAAGGGCGCGCCGAGATCATGCCGCAGCAGGCCGTTGATCGCGCCCTGGACGGGCAGCACCGCACCGGCGACGAGGGCGAGCAGCATCCAGCCGAGCTTGGCGCCGGAGAGCTCCCTGGTTGCGCCCTTCTGGCCGAAGACGATCGCGGTTACACCGACGAGTACGGCAGCCGTGCCAAGCAGGGTTGCGGGTTTGGGCATCTGCTGGGGAACGCCGAGGGCGCCGAAGCTGTCCAGCCCGAGCGAAGCCAGCATCTGGCCGGCGATGAACAGGCCTACCGCGACGACAGCGCCGAGCCGCGGGAAGACCAGGATGGTCGAGGCGACATAGAGCGCCGTCGCGATGCCGCCGATCGCGTGCCACCAGGGCGCGGCCCGCAGCCCACCGAAGGCGGCAGCCGTGCCGGTTGCGATCGCGATGATCAGCAGGAGGATGGCGGCGAGAACAACCTGGATCGTCGTCGCGGCGAAGGGGCTGCCGATCGCTTTCGACAATTGCGCATTGGCGCCGGCCTGCACTGCCAGCAGGCCGCCGGCAGCAAGGGAGAGGGGGATGAAGAGGGTTTCCATGACGGGTATCCTGTCTGGCTCGGCGTGCTCAGGCGTCGGCGTGCGCGAGCGTCGGCACGGCGAGGCCGCGCTGCACGGCGGGCCGGGCTGCGATCGCCTCGTGCCAGCGCTGCAGATGAGGGGTGTCGGTGAGGCCTATGCCGAGCTTGGGCAGGGCGTTGATCCAGGGCCAGACCATGATGTCGGCGATGCCGTAGCTGGCCTCGACCAGATAGGGCCGCAGCGCCAATTCGCCGTCGAGGACGCGCAGGATGCGGGCGGTCTCGCGCTCATAGCGCTCGATCGCGTAGGGCAGCTTCTCCCTGGCGAAGACCTTGAAATGCCAGAGCTGGCCGATCATCGGCCCGACATGCGCTGCCTGGAAGAAGCTCCACTGCAGCGTCTTGCCGAGGGCCTGCGGGCTGTTCGGTTGGAGCACGCCGGAGCGCTCGGCGAGATAAAGCAGGATCGCGCCGGACTCGAAGACCGTCCGGTCGTGCTCATGGTCGACGATGACCGGGATCTTGTTGTTGGGGTTGAGCGCCAGGAAGCTCGGCCGATGCTGGTCGCCCGCCTCGATATCGACGGTGGTGACGGCGTAGGGTAGCCCGGTTTCCTCGAGCATGATCGAGGCCTTGTGGCCGTTCGGGGTCTGGTAGGTGTAGAGGTCGATCGGGGTCATCGGCTCGCTCCGAAGTGCGGATGCCGGTGAGATAATTTGTGCGATGGCGCATCACGATGTGTGATACGGCGTCAGAAAACTGCAAAAATGCACAGTCTACGAGGCGGGCGCGCATTTGCCGTCATGGTCGGGCTTATCCCGACCATCCACGTCTTCACGTCACTGATCGAGAGCGGTGTTCAAGACGTGGATGCTCGCCACAAGGGCGAGCATGACGTGCTGGAACTCGCGATGTGAAGCCGAACTCAGCCGCGCTCGTAGAGCAGGCGGGCGCGGATCGTGCCGTCGAGGGCGCGGATCTCCTCGATGATCTCGCGCGCGACCTCGCCGACCGGATCGGCTTCCATCACGACATAGCCGATCTCGCCGTCGGTCTGGAAATTCTGGGCGGCGATGTTGATGTTGCGGCTGGCGAAGACGTCGTTGAGGCGGCGCAGCATGCCGGGCGCATTGCGCTGGACCTGGATGAAGCGAGTGCCGGTCGGGCGCGCCGGCAATTGCACCTGCGGGAAATTGACCGCGCCGACGGTCGAGCCGACATCGGAATAGTCGACCAGCTTGCGCGCCACCTCGGCGCCGATGCGCTCCTGCGCCTCCTCGGTCGAGCCGCCGATATGCGGCGTCAGGATGACATTGGCCAGGCCCTGCAGCGGCGAGACGAAGCGCTCGACATTGGAGGCCGGCTCCTTCGGGAAGACGTCGACCGCGGCGCCGGCGAGATGGCCGCTTTTCAGCCCTTCGGCGAGGGCGTCGAGGTCGACGACCGTGCCGCGCGAATTGTTGATGAGATAGGCGCCCTTGCGCATGGCAGCGATCTCGGCCTTGCCGATCATGTTATGCGTGGCGGGCGTCTCCGGCACGTGCAGCGAGACCACGTCGCTGTTGGCGAGCAGGGCGTTCAGGCTCTCGACCGGCTCGGTGTTGCCGTGGCGCAGGCGATCGGTGTGATCGTAATAGATCACGCGCATGCCCATGGCTTCGGCGATGTTCGAGAGCTGGCTGCCGATATTGCCGTAGCCGACGATGCCGAGCACCTTGCCACGGACCTCGAAGGAGCCATTGGCCGATTTGTCCCAACCGCCGACATGGGCCGAGACCGAGCGGTCGGTAATCCTGCGCAGCAGCATGACGATCTCGCCGATGGTCAGTTCGGCGACGCTGCGGGTGTTGGAGAAGGGCGCGTTGAAGACGGGTATGCCGCGCAGGCGAGCCGCGTCGAGATCGACCTGGTTGGTGCCGACCGAGAAGCAGCCGACGGCGAAGAGGCGCTTGGCGGCGGAAAAGACCGGCTCGGTCAGCTGCGTGCGCGAGCGGATGCCGAGGATATGCGTCTTCTCGATGGCTTCGACGAGTTGGGCTTCGTCAAGCGCCTTCGGCAGGCGGGTGAGGTTGGTGTAGCCGGCCTGCTGCAGGGCAGCGACGGCGGAATCGTTGATCCCCTCGAGCAGGAGGACGCGGAGGCGGTCCTTCGGAAAGGAAAGCCGGTCGGTGGGGAGGTTCATGGCGCGCTCGACGATCCAGCGATGCGCCCGCTCGCCTGGTCAGGCGGAAGGGCGCCGGAGCGCCCGCTATAGACCTGTTACCGCAGCGCACAACCGCAAATTTATCCTGCCGTTCAGGCTAGATCGCCGAAAGATGCTGCTGCGGCAGCAGAAAAGGCTGGCCAGCCGGCGGCAAGCGGCTGAAGGAGAGCGAGACGCGGAAGACGCCGCGCAGCAAATTGTCGTCGAGGATCGTCGCCGGCTCGCCCTGAGCAACGATCGCGCCCTCATGCATCACCACCAGCCGGTCGGCATAGGTCACGGCGAGATTGAGATCGTGCAGCACCACCAGCACGGCCGCGCCCTGCGCCGCGATGCTGCGGGCGGCGTCGAGCAAGGAAAGCTGGTGGCAGAGGTCGAGGCTGGCGATCGGCTCGTCCAGGAAGAGGATCTGGCGCTGCGCGACGCTGCGGCCGGCCTCGAGCTGGCAAAGTGCTCGAGCGAACTGGACGCGCTGCTGCTCGCCGCCGGACAATGTCTGGTACTGGCGGCCGGCGAGGCCGATGACGCCGGCGGTTTCGAGCGCCTGAGCGATGATCTGCTCCTTTCGGGCACGCGATTGTGCCCGGCCGACGCCTTCGAGCCCGAGCCGGGCGACCTCGTAGACACTGAACGGGAAGGCAAGGCGCTGGTTCTGCACCATCACGGCTCGCCGGCAGGCGAGTTCCCAGCCTGGGATTTGCGGCAGCGCCATGCCGTCGAGGCGGACCGCGCCCTGCGAGGGCGAGAGTTCGCCGGTGAGGAGCTTGAGTAAGGTCGACTTACCGGCGCCGTTGGGGCCGACGACGATCGTGGTGGCGCCCTCTTCGAGGGCAAGCGAGGCGCCGCGCACCAGCCTACTGGTCCGCACTGAGAAGGAAAGATCATCTGCTTCGAGGATCGCGGCCATGGCTAGAGCTCCGCGATCCGGCCACGACGCAGCAGCAGCCAGAGAAAGAAGGGTGCGCCGATGAAGGCGGTGACGATGCCGATCGGCAGTTCGGCCGGCACGACGACGAGGCGGGCGACGATGTCGGCGCCGACCAGCAGGGCCGCGCCGCCGATCGCCGAAAGCGGCAGCAGTAGGCGGTGATCGGGCCCGATCGAAAGCCGGATCAGATGCGGCACGACGATGCCGACGAAACCGATCACGCCGGCTGAGGCGACGCTGGCACCGACGGCGAGCGCGACCAGCAGGATTGCGAGCGCCTTGATGCGCTGCACAGGTACGCCGAGATGATAGGCCTCGGCCTCGCCGAGCATCAGGGCGTTGAGCCCACGCGCCAGCAGGGGCACGGCAAACAGCAGCGGCAGCACGATCGGCGCCACCACCGAAAGCTTGGTCCAGCTCGCGCCGCCGAGGCTGCCGAGCGACCAGAAGGTCAGATCGCGGAGTTGGCGGTCGTCCGAGATGAAGGCGAGCAGGCCGGTGAGCGAGCCCGCGAGCGCGCCGAGGGCGACGCCGGCGAGCAGCATGGTCGCGACCGAGGTGCGGCCCTGTCGGGTCGCGATCAGATAGAGCGCCAGCGTCGAGACGAGGCCGCCGCAGAAGGCGCCGAAGGGCAGCAACGCGAAGGGCAGCTTCATCGCGAAGTTCGAGAGGAAGAAGCGGTCGCCGAGGACGATCGTCGCGGCCGCGGCAAGCCCGGCGCCGGCCGAGACGCCGACGAGGCCGGGATCGGCGAGCGGATTGCGGAACAGGCCCTGCATCAGCGCGCCCGAGATCGCAAGCGCCGCTCCAACCAGCGCGCCGAGCAGCAGGCGCGGCATGCGGATGTTGAGCACGACCAGCGCCTCGCGGCTGTCGAGCAGCTCGGCAGGACCGAAGCCAAGCTTCGCGAAGAGGATGTCGGCGACGCGGCCGGGCGCGATCGCGAAGGCGCCGGCGCCGAGCGAGAGCAGCATCAGCAGCAGGCAAAAGCCGACCAGCGCTGCGACCGCGATGATGCCCTTGCGGCGTCGCCCCTCGGCGAGGACGGCCAGCGCGGTGGCGCTCGCGCTCGGCGTCTGCTTCACGGCGAGCGTCATTTCGCGGCGGAGAGCTGGGCGATCTTGGCTTCGGGATAAAGCTCGGCCATCAGGTCACGCGCGGCGTTCGGCGTGCGCGGGCCGAAGCCGAGCAGATAGAGCCCGTCCATCCGGATCAGCGCCTTCTGCTTTGCGGCAGGCGTCTGCGAGAAAGCCGGCATGGCGAAGAGTTCCTCCGGCGTCGCGTTGTGAGCGCTGCTGAAGCGCATCATCAGGACGATGTCCGGCGCTGCCGTGATGATCGCCTCGTCGGTCATCGGCTTGAAGCCTTCGACAGCGCCGGCGGCGTTGACGCCGCCGGCGAGCGCGATGATCGCATCGGCGGTGCTGTTGCGCCCGCCGACCATGGTGCGGCCATTTTGGAGGGAGAGTACGAACAGCACGCGCTTCTGCTTCGGCAGACCGGTGCGCAGCCGGTCGAGCTCATCGAAGCGTGTCTTGACCGTGGCAGCGAGCTGCTGTGCCGGCTCGGCGGCGCCGGCGGCCTTGCCGATCGCCGCTATCTTGGCGACCACAGCCTCCGGCGTCAGCGCCTCCGGGATCATCGTGATCGGCGTGCCGGATTCCTTGAGCAAAGCGAGCGCATCGGGCGGGCCGGCGCCCTCGACGGCGATGATCTGCGAGGGCTTCAGCGAGAGCACGCCTTCGGCCGAGAGCGCCCGGACATAGCCGACGCTCTTCTTCTCCTTCTGTGCCTCCGGCGGCCACTGGCTGGTCGTGTCGACGCCGACGACCTTGTCCTGCAGGCCGAGTGCGTAGAGCACTTCGGTGACGATGCCGCCGGCTGCGACGATGCGCTCCGCGGTCTGGGCCTGGGCGGTGGCGATGAAGCTGCCGGAGCGAAGCTCGCCCGCGAAGCCGAGGGCGGCCAGGGCGCTGAGGCCGATCGCCGCGGCGAACTCGCGGCCGAGGCGTTTCGCCTTCAGGCCGGCGAGCGGGTTTGGTGCAGAGGATGACAGGTCGTGCATGAGCATCTCGGGGCTCGCCGCAGCGCAGCAAGCAGCCGTGCAGCGGCAGCTTCCCACTCTACAGTCATTCCAAAGTATTGGCTCATTTTATAATCGTTCAAAACAACGATCATCGAGCCGTTGTTGACGGTGATATTCGGCTTTACTAAGGAGGGTCAAGAGCGGTGCGAGCCGCCCGTGATCCCCTGTTCTGGAACCGCCGAGGATTTTTCGATGTTCATCGCCATGAACCGCTTCAAGGTCGTCAAGGGAGAAGAGGGGGCCTTCGAGACGATCTGGTCCTCGCGCAAGACCCGCCTCGACGAGATGCCGGGCTTCATCGCCTTCCATCTGCTCAAGGGGCCGGAGAAGGAGGATCATACCCTCTATTCCTCGCACACGACCTGGGCCTCGAAGGAGGACTTCACCGCCTGGACCAAGTCGGAGCAGTTCCGTGAGTCGCATCGCAGTGCCGGCCAGCCGCGGCCGACGCCGCTCTATCTCGGTCATCCGGAGTTCGAGGGCTTCGAGACGATCCTGACCGAGCACAACCCGCGCCTGCCGCGCCAGGCGGCCGAGTGAGGGCTGAGGATCATGCCGCTCACTGAAACGCTGGCGCCGGCTGCTTCCGCCGACGCCATGGAGAAGGTCCGGGCGGCACTGGCCGCCAAGCCGGACGGGGTGATCGAGGCGGTCGCGCGCGAGCACGGCGTCTCGACCCTTGCGGTGCTGGAGGCGACGCCGGACGAGCAGCGCCGCTTCATCGCGGCCGAGCGCTTCGAGGCGCTCTGGCAGGAGCTTTCGAGCTGGGGCACGGTGCTGTTCATCGTGCACACGGCCGATATCGTGCTCGAATGCGAGGGCCCGCTGCCGGTCGGCTCTTTCGGCCACGGCTACTACAACATCCATGGCGACAGCCCGATCGGCGGACACATCAAGGCCGGCAACTGCAAGGCGATCTATCTGGTCGACCGCGCCTTCCATGGCCGCCGCTCCTGCTCGGTGCAGTTCTTCAACGGCGCCGGCGAGGCGATGTTCAAGGTCTTCGTCCGCCGCGACGAGGCACGCGAATTGCTGCCGGATCAGGTCGAGCGCTTCGAGGCGTTGCAGAGAAGCTTCGCCTGATCATTGCCGGCTATCGGCCAGATCGACGAACTTTGAGGCCTTCACCGTCTGCTGGTGGAGGCCTTCTTCTTTGACGCGTGCCAACGGTCGCAGCCCGATCACTGACAAATGACGTCAATCGCCACTTTTCCGCCACGAGCCGCGTGCGATACGGGGGCCGGCCGCGATATCATGGAAGTTCCGGGATTTACCAAGCGTTAACCATAGAGGCGCAGCCTGTTGCCCACGGAGCGAAGTGACGTGATCGACCCTATCGATCGCACGCTGGTTCCGACAGGCGAGCGCCGTGGCCAGCCGGCAAGCGCGGACGACCTGCCTGAGCTTCCGGCGGAGGACGCGGATATGGCGGCGCAGCTTGCCCTGACCGGGGTCAGCCTGGCCAAGGATCTGATCGGCCTGACACAGGCTGCGGCTGGGTCGAAAGCTGCGGTAGCGTCGCTGACCAAGCGCGCCGGCTTTCGCGATGGCGCGATGCTGGCGTTGCGCTTCGTGCAGGCGCGTTTCCTGTCCGTCTGGGGTCTGCTGCTGGCGGCGGCGCTCTGCCCGCCCAAGGTCTTCGCCGATTTTGCGATCTTCGCGGCGCTGGCGAATTTCGTGTCGATCGCCGCGCTGTTGCGCTTCGAGGCGGTCTTCTTCCAGAACAGCGGCCGTTTGCATCTCGGCCGTGCCTTCCGCCTCGCACTGGCAGCCGGCGCGATCTTTCTCAGTGTGATGGCGGTCATAATCCTGTTCGCGGCATCCGAGGGCTGGGTTCTGCGTGGCTTCGGCGCACTCTTCCTCATCTCGCTGGCGAGCCGCGCGGCGATGCGGCTAATCCTGGGGGAGGCTGCTGCGGAGGGGGATTTCGCCACGATCGGCAACAGCAACATCGTCCAGGCGTTGGTCCAGCCTGGGATGATGATCCTGCTGATCTGGCCGCTTGGACCGACCGTCCTGGCGCTGTTCGCCGCGGATGCATTCGGCCACGCCGTGGCTGCCCTCTACGTGGCTTGGCGCCGGCGCCATTCGCTGCTGCCGCTGATGCATTCGTCGCGCTGGTCGCGCGCCGAACTGCGCGCTTCCGGTCGCCAATGGCGGAGTTCGCCGACCTATCTCCTGCCGTCGGCGCTCCTTTCGTTCGGCTTCTCGGCAGCGCCGCTGCTGGCATTGCCGCTGGCGAGCAATCCTGTTCTGGCGGCGCATGTGGCGCTGGCGACACGCCTACTCGACATGCCCGCGCAGATGTTCGGAGCGGTGACGATTCCTTTGGTGATGAGCGATCTGCGCAAGCATCAAGGCCATGATCGTCAGAAGAGGGCGCGCCTGCTCACTTTGGCGATGGCAGCCATCGTGACGGCGCTGTTCCTCGCCATCGCGCTCGTCGCGATCAGCGCGGACGAGATCGTCCTCGACGGGACCAAATGGAGTGGCCTCGGCGAGGTGATGGCGATCATGGCGTTGTTCTATGGTTGCGGCGCGTTGGCCGGGCCACTGCAGGAAATGGGAGCCTTCTCCTCGCGCCCGCACAACCAGATGATGGCCAACGCAGTGGCGCTGGCTGCCGTCGCGGTCGTGATCTGGGGATTCGGCAGCTTGTCTCCCGCTCTGCTCGCTGCAATCGGGCTGGTTTCGCTGGCGCGCCTGCTGCTCCATCTGCGCCTGACCTGGTTCGGGATCGGCGCCGAGCCGACGGATGGCGCAGCAGCCTGAGCGCTATTCGCGCCGGATCAGCCGGTCGGCGAGCAGGGATGAGAAGAAGCCCGGCTTGAACTCGCGATCGAGCCGCTCGGGATCATAATCCCCGGCGACCCAGTCAAGGAACGACTTGCCCTTGCTGGCGCCCTCGCGCGCGTAGGTCTCGAAGAAGGCGTCGAGAATCCCGGTCTTGGCGAAGCGGAAATGGCCATAGCGCAGCGAGAGCTCGGCCATCGCCTCGGCGAGCGGTCGCTTCTCATGGACGAGCAGATAGAGCGCGGCGAAGAAGCCGGCCCGGTCGGCGCCGGATTTGCAATGCACCAACGCAGGCGTCTTCAGCCCGGCGAAGAAGGCGGGCGCGGCGAGGATGGTGTCTCGGTCCGGCGCGCCGCGCGAGCGCAGCACGAACTCGACCAGCGCGATGCCGTGGCGTTCGCAGGCTTCCTTCTGCAGCGGCCAGGCGCCATGCTCGCGGCCGCCGCGCAGGTTGACGATGGTCTTCACGCCCTGGCGGGCGAACCAGGCGATGTCCGTCGGGGCCGGCTGGGCGGCGCGCCAGAGCTGCGGCGTGACGCGGTGGGCGTTGAGATAGGCGAGCCGGAAAATGCCGTGGTCGGCCAGCAGCATGTTGGCCCAGGCGCGGGTGCGATCGAGCCGGCCGCTCAAGGGACGGTCCCAGCGCGCGATCCGCGCCATGCGCCTTGCATAGCGGTCTTCCGGCCGCCGCCAGTGGTTCAGCATGGAATAGCGCCTGTCATGCCGGCCCGATAGCAGCGCTTGCCGGCTTGCGCAAATCGGTAACCCCTTGCGACTAAAGCCCGGGCTTGGCCTTTGCGGCTGGAACGCGCATAAGGCGCCCGAAGTTTTGTCATCGACAGGTCAGGTACATGCGGCTCGACGCGATCTCCATCGGCAAGAATCCTCCGGAAGAAGTCAACGTCGTGATCGAGGTCGCCATCGGCGGCGAGCCGATCAAGTACGAGATGGACAAGGAAGCCGGGACGCTGTTCGTCGACCGCTTCCTCTATACCCCGATGCGCTATCCCGGGAATTACGGCTTCATCCCGCATACGCTGTCCGAAGACGGCGACCCCTGCGACGTGCTCGTCGCCAATACGCGCCCGCTGGTGCCGGGCTCCTACATCGCGGTCAGGCCGATCGGCGTGATGATGATGGAGGACGAGGGCGGCGGCGACGAGAAGATCATCGCCGTGCCGGTGCCGAAGCTGACCAAGCGCTACGAGAACGTGACGAACTACACCGATCTGCCGCAGATCACGCTCGATCAGATCCAGCACTTCTTCGAACACTACAAGGATCTCGAGCCCGGCAAGTGGGTGAAGCTCGCGGGCTGGGGCGACGCCGCCAAGGCCAAGCAGCTGATCGTCGAGGCGATCGAGCGGGCAAAGAAGGCGAAGCAGGGCTGAGGCCCTGCCGTTTCCCCGAGCACCGCACTCCCTTCTCCCCTTGCGGGAGAAGGTGGCCCGAAGGGCCGGATGAGGGGTCGCACAGGTCTGGAAGACTTCGGAAGAGACAGATCAAGGTTGTGGTTGGCGTCGCGCGACCCCTCACCCTACCCTCTCCCGCAGGAGGAGAGGGGACCGGTTGTGCCTGCCGTCAGCCCTCGTGCTTCTCCAAAAACGCCTCGACCGATAGCGCCCGAAAGTCTTCGAGCGCGGTACGCAGGGCAGCGTGCTCCCAGTCCCACCAGGCAAGCGCGTTCAGCCGCTCGGCGATCTCCTCCGGGAAGCGGCGGCGGGTGATGCGGGCCGGGTTGCCGGCGACGATGGTGTAGTCCGGCACGTCCTTGGTGACGACCGCGCCGCCCGCAACGACCGCGCCGGTACCGATGCTGCGGCCGGCGAGGATGATGGCGCCGTGGCCGATCCAGACATCGTGGCCGATCGTCACCGGCGTCGAGCGGCGCCAGTCGAAGAAGTCGGCGTCATCCTCAGCATCCTCGAAATAGCCGCTGGCGCGATAGGTGAAATGCGACTGGCTCGCCCGCTGCATCGGATGGTTACCCGGGTTGATGCGGGTATGCGCGGCGATCGAGCAGAACTTGCCGATCGTCGTGTAGATCACGTCGGAGTCGTTCACGACATAGGAATAGTCGCCGAGCGTCGATTCCGCGAAGGAGGTGCGGGCGCCGATCTCGGTATAGCGGCCGAGCACGGCGTCGCGGACCCTGGCGGTCGGATCGATCACGGGTTCGAGCCCGAGCTTTTTGCCTGCCATGACGGGCTTCCTTGAAAGAGGCGCTAGCCGAGCGGGATGTTGTCGAGCAGGACGAAGCGGCTGCTGCGGCTCTCCTGCTTGAAGATGGCGACACGGTCGATCAGCGCAGGGCCGGCCGGCACCGCCTGCGCATGGGCCTTAATCAGCGCCGCCTTGACCGGCGCGACCTCCCCGTCCGGCAGCGATCCGGTCAGTGTCATATGGAAACGGAAGGCGTCGCCGACATAAGGATAGCCATAGGCTTCGAGATAGGCGCGGTGCGCCGGCGTCAGCGGGCTCTGCAGGCGCCGCGCCAGATCGGCCTGCGAGAGCGGAGCGCGGAACGGCTCAAAGGCCTGGACGATGTCGAAGGCGAAGCGCTGCAGATCATCGCTCGGCTCCGACGGGGTCAGCGCGATGAAGCGGCCGAGCGCGTTGACGGACAGGCCGGCGAGCCGGACCGGCGGGCGCCCCGCGACATAATTGCGCGCGAAGGCCCGTAGCGCCCCCTCGTTGCGGCCATTGGCGAGCTCGAACGGTGCCTTCAGCGTGGCGTGAAAGCCGTAGCGGCGCGGCTCGTCCGTCACCTCCGACCAGTCGTGGCCCTCGCAGCCCGGTGGGATGGCGAAATTAATGTCCGCGCCAGTGATGGCGTCATAGCCCAGCGTCGCGCTGCCGAAGCGCCAGAGGGCGCTGTCGGCGGCGGGGGTGTAATAAAGCGCGTAGCGTGGCGCGGTCTGGGTCATGCTGCGCTCAGAAGGCCCGGCGTCCCTGCGACCAGACGGTGGCGATCACCGGTGTCGCGCCCAGCGGACGGAAGCGCACGAGATCGGCGCGCAGTCCGGGCTTGAGATGGCCCCGATCCCTGAGGCCGAGGATGTCTGCGACCTTCCAGGTGACCTTGGCCATCGCCGCCGGCAGGGCGATGCCGTGCTTGTCGTTGAGCTTGAGCACGGCCTGCAGCAGGCTCGCCGGGACATAGTCGGAGGAGAGCCCGTCGAGCAGGTCCTTCTCGGCGAGTTCCGCGACCGAGACGCCGCCGGAATGCGAGCCGCCGCGGACGACATTGGGCGCGCCGGCGATGGTGGCGAGGCCGCGCTGCTTGGCAGCCTCGGCAGCCTCGACCGTCGTCGGGAACTCCGAGATCACCGCGCCCGAGGCGATGCCAGCCTCGACATGCTCGATCGTGGTGTCGTCATGGGTCGCGATCGGAATGCCGCGCGCCTGGAACATCTCGACCACGGCGCTCCAGTTGCGCCCGACATTGGCCTGGCCCTCGCGCTGGCGGACGGTGACGTCCTCCTCGAACTCGGATTCGGTCTTGCCATTGCCGAGCGCATAGGTGCGCAGGTGCGCGATGTCGCGCCATTGCCGCTGGCCGGGCGTGTGGTCCATCAGCGACACCAGCTGGACCAGGGCATCGTCCTGATAGGGCTCGATGTCCTTGAGCAGATCGGGGCTGGTCAGCTCGCAGCGCATATGGATGCGGTGGTCGATGCGGAAGACGCCCTCGGCGCTGCCGAGCCTGAGCGCATCCATCACATCGGCGAAGATGTCCTTGCGGTAGTCCTTGGCCGAGAAGGGCGTGCCGGCGCAGATCGCGTCGTAGACGGTGGTGACGCCGGCCGCCGCCATCTGTGCGTCATGGACCAAAGCCGCCGCGAGCCCGTTCGGCCAGAAGACCTTCGGGCGCGGCATGAAGTGCTTTTCCATGTTGTCGGTGTGCATCTCGACGAGGCCGGGCGCGACATAGTCGCCCTGGACGTCGATCGCCTCCGGCAGAGAGGATTTGCCCTGATCGACCGAGAGGATGCCGCTCTCGTCGAAGGCGATGGTGCCGGTGACGACCTCGTCCTCGAGGATCAGGCGGGCATTGGTCAGGATGGTGGACATCAGGCGGCCTTCCGGAAATCGGTGATGTCGAGATAGCGGGTTGCGACAGCCTCTCGCACGGCCTCGTCATGGAAGATACCGACGATGGCGGAGCCCTGTTCGCGCGCTTCGGCGATCAGCCTGACCACGACATTGCGGTTGTTAGCGTCGAGCGAGGCGGTCGGCTCGTCGATTAGCATGATCGGCGAGGGATCGACGAAGGAGCGGGCGATGTTGACGCGCTGCTGCTCGCCGCCGGAGAAGGTCGCAGGCGCAAGGTCCCAGAGCCGCTGCGGCAGGTTGAGGCGTGCCAGCATGGTTTTGGCGCGTTCGCTCGCTTCCTCGGGCGAGGCGCCGCGGGCGAGCAGCGGATCGCGGACGATGTCGAGCGCCGAGACGCGCGGGATGACCCGCAGGAACTGCGAGACGAAGCCGAGCGTGCGGCGGCGGATGTCGAGCACGGTGCGCGGCACCGCCGAGACAATATCGATCGGCCGGCCGCCATGGGTGATGGCGATGGTGCCCGAGGTCGGCCGGTAATTGCCGTAGAGGATGCGCAGCAGGCTCGACTTGCCGGCGCCGGACGCACCCGCCAGCACCAGCGCCTCGCCGGCAGCGACCGAAAAGTTGACGTTGTCGAACACCGGCAGGCGCACGCCGCCCTGGTTGTGCAGGGTGAATTCCTTGGCGACGTTCTCGACGTGAATCATCGTTGTCATGGTCGCATTGCCTTGCGGGCTCGGGGTGACGCGGTTGTGACGAAGGCTCCACCGTCATGCTCGCCCTTGTGGCGAGCATCCACGTCTTGAACACCGCTCTCTAAAAACGAAGACGTGGATGGTCGGGACAAGCCCGACCATGACGGGAGAGGGTGCGGCGAGAGGGTCATACCGTCAGCACCGCCGATGTCAGCAATTGCGTGTAGGCGTGGTGGGGGTCGTCGAGGACCTGGTCGGTCAGGCCCTGCTCGACGACGCGGCCGTCCTTCATCACCATCAAACGGTCGGTGAGCAGGCGCGCGACGGCAAGGTCATGGGTGACGATGATCGCGGCGAGGCCGAGATCGCGCACCAGCACGCGCAGCAGGTCGAGCAGGCGGGCCTGAACGGACACGTCGAGGCCGCCGGTCGGCTCGTCCATGAAGACGAGCTTGGGTTCGGAGACCAGCACGCGGGCGATCTGCAGGCGCTGCTGCATGCCGCCCGAGAATTGGCGCGGCCGGTCGTCGATGCGGTTGCCGGCGATCTCGACGCGCTGCAGCCAGTCTAGCGCAGTCTCGCGGATTTTGCCGTAGTGGCGGGCACCATTGTCCATCAGGCGCTCGCCGACATTGCCGCCGGCCGAGACGTCCATGCGCAGGCCGTCGCGCGGGTTCTGATGGACGATGCCCCAGGCGGTGCGCATCAGCCGGCGCCGCTCCTGCTCGGCGACCGAATAGATATCGAGCGGTTCGGCCCCGCCGCGGAACAGGACCTCGCCCTCGTCGGGCTTGTCGATGCCGGCGAGGCAGCGCAGCAGGGTCGACTTGCCGGAGCCGGATTCGCCGACGATGCCGAGCACCTCGCCCGGCCAGAGGTCGAAGGAAACGTCGGCGCAGCCGATGCGCTCGCCATAGAAGCGGCTGACGCCGGCGACCGAGAGCAGCGGCTGCGGATCGAGCCCGAGCTCCTGCGGATTGACCTGCATGTTCATGGCTTATCCTCGACCAGATGCAGCACCGAGGCGTCGGCGAGCATGGCGCCGCGATGGCCTTCCGCCCGCCGCGTCTCGCAATGATGGCTGTCGGAGCAGACGAACATACGCCCGCCCTGATCGTCGATCACCACCTCGTCGAGATAGGAATCGGCGGCGCCGCAGAGCGCGCAGGGCTGCTCCCAGCTCTGGATGCGGAAGGGGTGGTCCTCGAAATCGAGGCTGCGCACATTGGTGTGCGGCGGCACCGCATAGATGCGCTTCTCGCGCCCGGCGCCGAAGAGCTGCAGCGCCGGCGACATCTGCATCTTCGGATTGTCGAATTTCGGGATCGGCGAGGGCGCCATGACATAGCGGCCATTGACCATGACCGGGTAGTCATAAGTCGTCGTCACCTCGCCGAAGCGGGCGATGTTCTCGTAGAGCTTGACCTGCATCAGCCCGTATTCGGCCCAGGCGTGCATCTTGCGCGTCTCGGCCTCGTGCGGCTCGAGCTTCCTGAGCGGCTCGGGCTGCGGCACCTGGTAGACCATGATCTGGCCGGCCTTCAGCGGCGCCTCGGGAATGCGGTGGCGGGTCTGGATGATCGTCGCCTCGTCGGTCGCCTCGGTCGTCCGGGCATCGGCCGTGCGCTCGAAGAAGCGGCGGATCGAGACGGCGTTGGTGGTGTCGTCGGCGCCCTGGTCGATGACCTTGAGCGTATCGTCGGGCCCGATGATCGCGGCGGTGACCTGGATGCCGCCGGTGCCCCAGCCGCGGGCGAGCGGCATCTCGCGCGAGCCGAACGGCACCTGGTAGCCGGGGATCGCCACCGCCTTGAGCAGGGCGCGGCGGATCATCCGCTTGGTCTGCTCGTCGAGATAGGCGTAGTTGTAGGCTGGCCTGGTCTCGTCGCTGATGCTCTGGTGCACGGTCATTCCGCGGCCTCCGGCAGGGCTTCGTTCTGTTGCTCGGCAAGGCGCTGCTCGCGTTCCCGGCGAATGCGGCGGATCAGCTCGAGTTCGCCCTGGAAATCGACATAGTGCGGCAGCTTGAGATGCTCGACGAAGCCGGCCGCCTCGACATTGTCGGAGTGGTAGAGGACGAACTCGTCCTGCTGCGCCGGATAGGTCGCAGCCTCGCCGAACTCGCGCGCCTTCAGCGCCCGGTCGACCAGCGACATCGACATCGCCTTGCGCTCGCTATGGCCGAAGGAGAGCCCGTAGCCGCGGGTGAACTGCGGCGGCACATCCTTGGAGCCGGCGAACTGGTTGACCATCTGGCATTCGGTCAGGGTGATGTCGCCGAGATCGACCGCGAAGCCGAGCTCCTCCGGCCCGAATTCGACCGCGACCTCGCCGACGCGGACCTCGCCGACGAAGGGGTGGCTGTTGCCGTAGCCGCGCTGCACGGAATAGCCGAGGCCGAGCATGAAGCCTTCGTCGCCGCGCGCCATGGCCTGCAGGCGGACGTCGCGGTCGGCCGGGAAGGTGACGGGCTCGCGGGTGAGATCGAAGGGCCGCGGATCGCCGGCGGGCGGCGCTTCCGCTTCCATCAGACCCTCGGCGCCGAGAATGTCGGGCACGCGCGGCATCGAAGCGTCGAGCGGCTGCGCGGCGGGACGGGCCTGCACGTCGCCCGGGGCTCCTTCGTCCATCAAGGCAAAATCGAAGAGCCGGTGGGTGTAGTCATAGGTCGGGCCGAGCACCTGGCCGCCAGGCAGATCCTTGTAGGTCGCCGAGACGCGGCGGCGGATCGCCATCTTCGCCGTATCCAGCGGCTCGGAGGAGCCGAAGCGCGGCAGCGTCGTGCGATAGGCGCGCATCAAGAAAGCCGCCTCGATCGCATCGCCCTGCGCCTGCTTCAGCGCCAGTGCGGCGAGGTCGGGATCATAGAGTGAGCCCTCGTTCATGACGCGGGCGCAGGCGAGGCCCATCTGCTCGCGGATCTGCGTGACGGCGAGCTCCGGCACGCTCTCATCGCCGCGGCGCGCTTCGGCGACGAGATCATGGGTGGCGAGGATGGCGGCTTCACCGCCCTTGACCGCGACATACATTTAGCGGGCCTCCACGATTTGCGTCGAGCGCGGCAGGCCGAGCACCTGCGCGCCATGGACCAGCAGCAGGTCGATGCCGAGCGGGTAGAGCGCGACGTTGCCTTCGATTTCGGCCCAGAAGTCCGGACGCAAGCCGGCTGGAGCGACGGCGCGCTGGCCGGCGATGCCGGGACCTTCGAGCGTGACGGTCTCGCCACCTGCAAGCCCGGCGCATTGGACGAGCACCGTTGTCGAACGATCGGGGAACTGATCGTCGCCGGCGTGGAAGGCGGCGAGCTTCGGCTCCGGCGCGGCACCGTCGATCACGGCGAAGGCGGCGCGGGCGGGATCGTCGACGAGGGGGGCACCGCAATGGAAGCGCAGCCAGGCGCCGGCGGGACCGTTGCGCAGGGCGGCCGGCAGCCAGATCGGCGTCTCGTAATCTGCGAGCGTCAGCAGCGCGACCGCCGTCGCTGGCTCGAGCCCAACGGGCGTCTCGACCGAAACGCCGATGTCGCAGGCAAGGCCCGGCTCCGAGAGCGCCGCCAACAAGGCACGGAAAGCGCTTTGCGATTGGAAAACCGGGTCGGAGAAGCCGGCATGGATCTGGTTGTCGTCCTGCATCGTCACGCTCCCCTGACCAGCGTGAAGAAATCGACCTTGGTGGCCGCGGCCTTACGCGAGGCGAGCTCGCGGGCAGCCTGCTGCTTCTGCGCCAGGGCAAAGACGCCGCGCCGCAGCGGGCCGGTCTCGGCTTCGGCCTGGAGGAGCGCGTCTGTGACCGCCGCCAGCCGCGCCTTGCGGCCATCACGGCCGAGTGCGTAGGAGAAGCCCATGGCGCCGCCTTCGAGACGGACGACGCAGCGCGTCACCGTGGCTTCGCCGAGATTGAAGCGGCGACCGGCGCCGCCGGCGCGACCCTCGACCATCACGGTTCCGGTTTCGGGCGCTTTCAGCACTTCATGCGCGGGCAATGGTCCCGCCTGCTGCAGCAGCGCATCGACCTCGTCCCGTGTGGCGCGTGCGAGGACGGCCATCCAGTGCTGACGTGTCGCGGTTTCGGTCATACCGTGTCGGCCTCTCGCCAAGCGCTAATGTCTAGACTATGATAAGTCCGTTGTTGGAAAAGGTCTATACATTTTGGATGAAATTTTGATGACGTCAGGCATGCCGGACAATCAGGGCGGCGATGGCGGCACGGCATGGCGGCGGATCGCCGACGCGCTCGCCGCTTCGATCGAGCAGGGCGAATACGAGCCGGGCGACACGCTACCGGCCTCGGTCGCGCTGGCCGAGCGTTATGGTGTGCACCGGCACACGGTGCGCCAGGCCTTCCGGCATCTCGCCGAGCGCGGGCTGGTGACGGTGTCGCGCGGGCGCGGCACCCAGGTGACGGCGCCGCGCTTCCCCTACAAGCTCGGCCGCCGGGTCAGCATGCGCACCAATTTCGGCGCGGTCGGCATCGCGGTGTCGGGCGCGGTGCTCGCCTCGGAGATCATCGCCGGCGAGGCGCAGCATTGCCTGGCGCTTGGCCTTCCCGAGGGCACGCCGCTCTGGGCGATCGAGACGCTCAGCCGGGCCGGCGGCACACCGGTCGGCACCGGCATCCATTATCTCAGCGTCGAGCGTTTTCCGCGTTTCGACGAGATCCTGACGCAAGCGGGGTCATCGATCACCGCCGCCTTCAAGGCCTGCGGGATTCCCGACTATGTTCGGCGCTCGACGCGGCTGGCGGCCCGGCTCGCCAGCGAGCGCGAGGCGGCGCTGCTCAAGATCGAGCCGGGTGCGGCCGTGCTCACCTCGGATGCGATCGACGCGCTGCCCGACCTGACGCCGATCCACATCGTCAACAGCGTCTTCGCCGGCGAGCGGATGGAGATGGTAGTCGAGCCGTTCGGCGACTGATCCGCTCGCGCCGCTGTGATGTGATGCGCCGTTCCGGTGCCTTGCCTTGCAAGACACGCGGCGCGATCCTCCCCCCGCCGTCAGGCACGACATCAGATCGTGCCGGGCCGGGACGAGGAAACGCCATGATCATCGCAAGCTCGCCGCTGCGCGCGGCAGTCGTTGCCGTCTCTTGCTGCTTGTCCTGGCTGGCACTCGCGGCGGAGTATCCCGCGCCAAAGCGCGGCACCTTCATCATCAAGGATTTCCGCTTCAGCTCCGGCGAGACCCTGCCGGAACTCAAGCTCGGCTATGCGACCGTTGGCGAGCCTTCGGGCGAACCCGTGGTGATCCTGCACGGTACGGCTGGCTCGGCGACGAGCATGCTGACGCCGACTTTCGCCGGTGAACTCTTTGGCGCCGGCCAGCCGCTCGACGCGACGAAGTATTTCATCATCCTGCCAGACGCGGTCGGCGCCGGTAGCTCGTCCAAGCCGTCGGACGGGTTGCGCGCCAAGTTCCCGCGCTACAATTATGACGACATGGTCGAAGCTCAGTACCGGTTGGTGAGGGAGGGGCTCGGCATCCGCCATCTCCGGCTTGTGCTCGGCAATTCGATGGGCGGCATGCACAGCTGGATGTGGGGCCAGAAATATCCCGATTTCATGGACGCGCTGGTGCCGATGGCCGCGCAGCCAACCGAGATGTCGAGCCGCAACTGGATGATGCGGCGGATGATCATCGATGCGGTCCGCAACGATCCCGACTGGAAGGGTGGCGACTACACGCAGCAGCCACAGGGGTTTCGCGTCGCCAATGTCTTCTTCGGCATCGCCACCAGCGGCGGCACGCTCGCCTATCAGAAGCTGGCCCCGACCCGCGAGGCGGCCGACAAGCTGCTCGACGACCGGCTCAAGGCGGCGTTCAGCGTCGACGCCAATGACTTCCTCTATCAGTGGGATTCCTCGCGCGACTACAACGTCTCGCCGAAACTCGAGGCGATCAAGGCGCCGCTGCTGGCGATCAACTCGGCCGATGACGAGCGCAACCCGCCCGAGACCGGCATCATGGAGCGCGAACTCAAGCGGTTGCCAAGCGCCAAGTTGCTGCTGATTCCGGCGAGCGCCGAGACGCGCGGCCACGGCACTACCGGCATGGCGACGTTCTGGGCCAAGGACCTTGCTGCCTGGCTGGCGAGCGTGCCGAAG
This sequence comes from Allobosea sp. Tri-44, assembly GCF_004123845.1. GTDB lineage: Bacteria > Pseudomonadota > Alphaproteobacteria > Rhizobiales > Beijerinckiaceae > Allobosea. The sequence goes on from NZ_NBDP01000019.1 coordinate 89,022, forward strand.
CGGAGCGCGGGTCAGAATTGACCCGCCCCGAGCTCAGACCGCCCGCTTGCCGATGATGGCAAAGCGCAGCTTGTTCGAGAGGAAGTCGATCGCCGTTACCGCCGCGAGGACCAGCAGGATCAGGAAGGAAACCTGCTGCCATTCGAGCGTGCGGATCGTCTCGGCGAGGTAAAGGCCGATGCCGCCGGCGCCGACGATGCCGATAATGGTCGAGGAGCGGGTGTTCGACTCGATGTAGTAGAGCACCTGGCTGGCGATTACCGGCAGGACCTGCGGGATCAGGCCGAACCGGATCTCATGGAGCTTGCCGCCGCCGACCGAGGTGACGCCCTCGACCGGCTTGCGATCGGCCGACTCGATGGCCTCGGAGAACAGCTTGCCGAAGGCACCAAGGTCGCTGGTCATGATCGCGAGCATGCCGGCAAAGGGGCCAAGGCCCACGACATTGACCCAGATCAGCGCCCAGATCAGCGCGTCGACGCCGCGCACCGTGTCCATCGAGCGGCGCGCCAGAAAATGCACGACGCGGTTGGCGACGACGTTCTTGGCGGCGAGGAAGCCGAGCGGGAAGGCGAGGATCGCCGCCAGGATCGTGCCGAGGAAGGCGATGGCGATGGTCTCGAACAGCGCCTTGACGAAGATGATGGCGCGGGCGAACGAGCCGGGATCGGGCGGCAGCATCAGCACCACGAAGGTGCCGAGATTGGAGAAGCCGGCGATGATCTTCCAGAGTGAGGTCTCGAGCGTCGTCAGCCCGTAGAGGAAGAGCCCGACGAGGCCGCCGACGACGGCGATGGTCGTGAGCTTGGTCTTCAGCGAGCCGTCGATCGCGGCCTTGTGGCGGGCGATCAGCGCGGCGCGGTCGCTGGGCGAGAGGGCGAGCGTCATTTGCCGTGCTCCAGGCTGAGCAGCGCGTGGCGCAGGCGCTCGGTGCCGTAGTCGATCAGCATCACCGTGACGATGATCAGCAAGAGGATGGCGCTGACATCGGTGAAGTAGAATTTGCGGATCGCCTCGATCAGATCCTGGCCGATGCCGCCGGCGCCGACGAAGCCCATGATCGAGGCGCCGCGGACATTGATCTCGAAGCGCAGCAGCGCGTAGCTGGCGAAGTTCGACAGCACCTGCGGCACCACCGCGAAGCGGATGGTCTGCCACCAGCTCGCGCCGGTCGCGGTCAGGCCGTCAACCGGCTTCATGTCGATGTTCTCGACCACTTCCGAGAAGAGCTTGCCCATCGCGCCCATGGTGTGGATGGCGATGGCGAGCACGCCGGGCAGCGGGCCGAGGCCGAAGGCGATCACGAAGATCAGCGCGAAGACGATCTCGGGGACGGTGCGGCAGAATTCGAGATAGCGGCGCGTCGCCCAGCGCAGCCCGGCCGAGCGGCCGAGATTGCTGGCGGCGGTGAAGCAGAGCAGGAAGCCGCCGACAGCGCCGAGTATCGTTCCGACATAGGCGATCAGCAGGGTCTGCCAGAGCAGTTTCAGCCAGCCGTTGAGGCCCCAGTACCACTCCTTGAGATCGGCGCCGAGCGTCGCCAAGCGAAGCGTCGGCACGGTCTCGAGGATGTATTTCGGAAAGCGCCAGGCATTCGCGGCGAATTTCGCGAAGTCGACCTCGGAGCCGATGCCGGCGAGCAGGACGCAGGCGACGAAGATCGCTGCGCCGAGCAAGGTCTGCAGCCGCTTCGCCGCCATTTCGCGCCGATAGAGATCGGCATGGGCGGTGATGGCGGGATCGTTGCGGTCGATCGCGAGTGTCATGAGGCGCTTCCGTCATGTCGCAGGACCGGCTGGTGCCGGTCCTGGACTGGGCGTCATTCTCGGGCGGAGCGAAGCGCAGACCCGAGAATCTCGATCAGGAGATGCTCGGGTCAAGCCCGAGCATGACGGCTGTCAGAGTTACGACGACTTCTTCTTGCGCAGAGCGTCGACGAACTTGTTCAGCTCGATGATCGGGTCGTAGGACTTGTTGTCGACGGCGACGAGCGGGCCCTGCTTGCCTTCATAGATCTTGTCGAAGGCGGCCTTGTCCTGGGTGGCGAGATTGAGGACCGCGTCGCGGATCTTGGCCTTCAGCTCGGTCGGCAGCTCGGTGAGATAGGCCATCGGCGAGTTCACGATCTGCTCGGACTTGTAGATGATGCGGAAATCGTCCGCCTTGACCATCTTCTTGCGGTCCATGCGCAGCAGGTTCGACTCCTGCTCGTCGTTCCACCAGTTGGCGGCGACGTCGACGGTGCCCTGGCCGAGCGCGATGACCGCGTTCTCGTGGCTGCCGGTGTAGACGACCTTGCCGAAGAAGGTCTCGGGCTCGATCTTCATGCCATCAAGCGCGAAGCGCGGGACATTGTTGCCCGAGGTCGAGTTCGGGTCGACGAGGCCGAGATTCTTGCCCTTGAGGTCCTCGATCTTCTGATAGGGCGAGTCCTTCTTCACATAGAAGACCGAGTAGTAGCCCTTGGTGCCATCGATATTGGTCTCGATCGCGAAAGCGTCGATCTTGGCGCCGGTCATCAGCGCGCGGGCGAAGGAGGCTGGGCCGTACATGCCGATGTGGATGTTGCCGGCGCGCTGGCCCTCGATGATCGCGGCGTAGTCGTTGGCGATGCGCAGGGTCACCTTGGTGCCGAGTTCCTTCGCGAGATAGTTGACGAAGGGGGTGTAGCGCTCGACGACGCCGGAGGCGTTCTCGGACGGGATGATGGCGAAGACGAGCTCAGGATATTTCGCCTTCCAGTCCTGGGCGAAAGCCGGGGCGGCGAGCGTCGCGGCAAGGCCGGCTGCGGCAAGCGTGAGCGTATGACGACGGGTCAGCATGAGAGTGCTCCTTTTCAAAAGATCGGTGATGAAAGGTCAGGCTTAAGTGCAGGCTTGGGCGCTTCGCCGGCTGTTTCAGGCGACGTTCTGCTTGGCGCGCTGGGCTTCCTCGATGGCGATGGCGTCGAGTTGGTCGAGCGCCTCGGCTCCGGCATCCTTGGCCTCGATGCCGTAGAGCTCGGCGGCGAGCTCGCTGGTGAGGGCGTGCGGCGGGCCGTCGAACACGACCTTGCCGCCGGCCATGCCGATCAGCCGGTCGCAGTACTTCGCCGCGATGTCGAGGTGGTGAAGGTTGCAGATCACGGTGATGCCGTCCTCGCGATTGATGCGGAACAGCGCGTCCATGACGACCTGCGTGTTGCGTGGATCGAGCGAGGCGATCGGCTCGTCGGCGAGGATGATCTTCGGCTCCTGCACCAAAGCGCGGGCGATGGCGACGCGCTGCTGCTGGCCGCCGGACAGGGTCTCGGCGCGCTGCGACAGCAGATGGCCCATATCGAGCCGCTCGAGCGCGGCGATGGCGCGGACCTTGTCGTCCTGCGAGAAGCTCTTGACCAGCGTCAGCGCGGCGGAGCGGTGATTGAGACGGCCGAGCAGCACGTTGGTGAGAACGTCGAGGCGGCCGACCAGGTTGAACTGCTGGAAGATCATCGCCGTGTCGCGCCGCCAGCCTCTCAGCGCGGCGCCGCGCAGGGCGGTGACGTCGCGCTCCTCGCTGAGGATGCGGCCGTCGCTGGCATCGGCGAGGCGGTTCAGCATGCGCAGCAGCGTCGACTTGCCGGCGCCCGAGCGACCGATGATGCCGACCATCTCGCCGCGCGGAATCGATAGGGTGACGTTGTCGACGGCGGCCTTGCCACCGAAACGCTTGGTCAGACCCTCGATACGCAGCATCAACTACTCTCCCGCGATTGCGGGATGATGCGGTATCGGCGCCAGATGACAGTGCGGTGACAGGAGGCGCGTTCCAGGGCGTGGAAGGTTCAGACGGTCATCGGCCGTCAACCATATCGTCGTGAGCCGCTGGAGGGCGCTGCGTCAGGCCGCCCGCAGCAGCAGGTCGACGCAGGCGGCGACGTAGGATTTGCGCTCCGCCGGTGGGATCGCGGCGATGCCGAGCAGGCCGCGCACCTGATGGAAGCCGCGGAGCATGCCGATGAACTGCTCGGCGAGCCTGTCCGCTTCCCCGCGCGTGAGTGGCCGCGACAACCCATCACCGGATCGTGACCGCTGCTCCAGCAAGGCGGAGAGCTCCGTAATCATGCGCCCGGCGCCGGCCTCGTAGGCGGCCTGTCCCAGTTCAGGAAAACGCGCGGCCGCTCCAATGATCAGGCGGTGCAGATCGAGCGAGGCGGGATGGACCATCATCGCCAGCGCATCATCGCCCAGACGCAGCAACATGCTGCGCAGATTGGCGCCCTTGACCACCGGCTGGCGCAGCGGAATCGTCAGCTTTTCAGTGAGTTCGGCGCAGATCGCCTTGAACAGCGCTTCCTTGTCGGCGAAGTGGCTGTAGATCGTCTGCTTGGAGACGCCGGCGCGCTGGGCGATCTGATCGAGGCTGGCCCGGTCGAAGCCCTCGGCCAGGAACGTCTCCGACGCGGCCCTAGTGATCGCGTCATGCTTATCCGGCCGTGATTTCTCTGCCGGCATCTGTCTTGCTTCTGCAGCGGGGGCGCTATTGCGTCCGTGCATTGATCATTCCGTCACGCTTCCGCCCTTAAAGGGTGCTTATCAAACTAGACCGTCCAGTCTAGATTATGTCCGCGGTCCCGGAGCGTCCAGCCTGATGAAGCGTTTTCTCCTCCTTATCCTTGTCGCCGGGCTGGCGGGCGGTGGGTACTATGGCTACCGCTACCACTATAAGCCGACCAATCAGCAGGCGCAGGCGCAGGGCGTCGCCAGCGCGCCGAACCCCGCTATTCCGGTTGAAGTCGGGACGATCGAGCTCGCTACGGTCGCCGAAGAGGTCGAGGCGCTCGGAACGCTGGCGGCCGAAGAGTCCGTGGTGATCGCTCCCGAGATCGCCGGCCGCGTCGTCGCGCTCGGCTTCAAGGAAGGCGAGCGGGTCGCCAAGGACCAGCCGCTGGTCATGCTCGACACCGCCATCCTCGACGCGGAGCTCAAGCAGTCCCAGGCCGATATCAGCCTGGCGCGCGATACCTATGACCGCAACCGCTCGCTGGTGCAGCGCGGCGCCGGCACCCAGGTCGCGCTGGAGCAGGCGACGGCGCAGCTCGCCTCGCAGGAGGCGCGCCTGCAACTTGCCCAGGCCAAGCTCGCGCTCGCGACGATCAAGGCGCCGTTCAACGGCGTGGTCGGCCTGCGCGCCGTCGGCGTCGGCGACTATGTCTCGATCGGCAAGCAGCTGATCACGCTGACCAGCATCGATCCGATCAAGGTCGACTTCCGCGTGCCGGAAATCTACCTGACCCAGCTCAAGGTCGGCCAGCCGATCCAGCTCAAGGTCGATGCGGTGCCGGATCGGCCCTTCGCCGGCAAGATCTTCGCGATCGACCCGGTCGTCGACGTCAATGGCCGGGCAGTCAAGCTGCGCGCCCTCGTGCCCAATGCCGATCTCGTCCTGAAGCCCGGCCTGTTCGCCCGCGTGACGATCATGGTCGACAAGCGCGAGAATGCGCTGGTCGTGCCGGAAACCGCCATCGTGCCGGACGGGCTCGGCAAGACGGTGTTCATCGTCGAGAACGGCAAGGCCAAGCGCGTGCCGGTCGAACTCGGCAAGCGCCTGATTGGCAAGGTCGAGGTGGTCAAGGGCCTCAAAGCCGGCATGCAGATCGTCACCGCCGGGCAGATGCGCCTGCGCGAGGGTGCCAACGTCCTGATCAAAGAGAAGGCGGTCGTCCAGACCAGTTCGCTGCCGGGCGTCGTGCAGCGATGAGCCTGTTCGAGCTTTTCGTCCGCCGGCCGGTCCTCTCGACCGTCCTCAGCCTGCTCGTCATCCTGATCGGCTTCGTCTCCTATACGCGCCTGACGGTGCGAGAATATCCGAACATCGACGAGCCGATCGTCTCGGTGCAGACCGTCTATCGTGGCGCCAGTGCCGAGATCATCGAGACGCAGGTCACGCAGATCCTCGAGAACTCGATTGCCGGCATCGAAGGCATCGAGATCATCAACTCGACCAGCCGGCAGGAGCGCAGCCAGATCTCGGTGCGCTTCCGGCCGGACGTCGATCCCGACGTCGCCGCCTCCGACGTGCGCGACCGCGTCAGCCGCGTGCGCGGTCGCATGCCCGACGAGATCGACGAGCCGATCATCGCCAAGGTCGAGGCCGACGCCCAGCCGGTGATGTATCTGTCGCTGACCAGCTCGCGGCATTCGCCGCTGGAGCTGACCGATTTCGCCGACCGTTTCATCGCCGACCGCGTCCAGAACATCACGGGTGTGGCCGAGGTCCGCATCCTCGGCCAACGCCAATACGCCATGCGCATCTGGCTCGATCGCGCGCGGCTCGCCGCCTACAACATCACGGTCCAGGAGATCGAGGCGGCGCTACGGGCGCAGAACGTCGAGATTCCATCGGGCCGGATCGAGAGCGACAGCCGCGAATTCACCGTGCTCTCGCAGACCAGCCTGAACACACCCGAGCAATTCCGCGAAATCACGGTCAAGGACGCCAACGGCTTCCCGGTGAAGCTGCGCGACATCGCCAAGGTCGAGCTCGGCGCGCGCGAGGAGCGCAACGCCGCCTGGTTCGGCGGCCAGCCTTCAGTGACGATCGGCATCGTCAAGCAGGCGACGGCCAATCCGCTCGACGTCTCCTCGGGCGTCGTCGCCGCGCTGCCGGGCATCCGCGAGGATCTGCCCGACGGCATGTCGATCGCGACCTCCTACGACACCTCGATCTTCATCGATCGCTCGATCAAGGCGGTCTACACCACGATCGCCGAGGCGGTGGTCCTCGTCGTGCTGATCATCTTCCTGTTCCTGCGCTCGCTGCGCGCGACGCTGATCCCGCTCGTCACGATTCCGGTCTCGCTGATCGGCGCCTTCGCGCTGATGTATGCGCTCGGCTTCACGGTGAACACGCTGACGCTGCTCTCGATGGTGCTCGCCATTGGCCTGGTGGTCGACGACGCCATCGTCGTGCTGGAGAACGTCCACCGTCATATCGAGGACGGGGTCGAGCCGACGAAGGCGGCGATCAAGGGCATCAACGAGATCGCCTTCGCGGTGGTCGCGATGACGCTGACGCTGGTCGCTGTCTACGCGCCGATGGCATTCTCGACCGGGCGCACCGGCAAGCTCTTCGTCGAGTTCGCTCTGACGCTGGCCGGCGCGGTGCTGGTTTCGGGCTTCGTCGCGCTGACGCTGACGCCGATGATGTGCGCCAAGCTCTTGAAGCACCACGATAAGCACAACTGGCTCTACAATATCCTGGAGCGCTTCTTTGAAGGACTGGCCAGCGGTTATCGCCGCTCGCTGCGCTTTGCGCTGTCGGTCAGGCCCGCGATCGTGCTGCTGGCGCTGCTGGTCGCCGGCGGCAGCTATTTCTTCTTCACCAATCTGCGCTCGGAGCTCGCCCCGGTCGAGGATCGTGGCACGATCACCGCGATCGGCGTCGCGCCGGAAGGCGCGACCATGGCCTTCACCGCCGACTATGCCCGGCGTGTCGAGGATTATTTCAGCAAGATCCAGGAGGTCGACAGCTATCTCGTCATCGTCGGTTTCCCGGACGTGACGCGGGCGATCGCCTTTGCGCGCCTGAAGCCCTGGGAAGAGCGCCACCGCAAGCAGCAGAACCTGGTCGCCGAGATCAACAAGGGGCTGTCGCAGATCCCCGGCATCCGCCTGTTCGCGACCAATCCGCCCTCGCTCGGCCAGGGCGGCGCCAACAGCAAGCCGGTCGAGTTCGTGCTGCGCTCGTCTGACCCTTACGTCACCATCAAGGAAAACGTCGACAAGCTGATCGCCGAGGTGCAGGGCAATCCGGCGCTGACCAATATCGAGACCAACCTCATCCTCGACAAGCCGCAGATCAAGGTCTCGATCGACCGGCAGCGCGCCTCTGATCTCGGCGTCGGCGTCGACGTCATCGGCCGGACCATGGAGACCCTGCTCGGCGGCCGCCAGGTCACCCGCTTCAACATGAACGGCGAGCAGTACGACGTCATGCTGCAGGTCGCCGGCGCGGAGCGCAGCACGCCGCAGGCGCTGCAGTCGATCTATCTGATGGGCCGCGGCGGCCAGGCGGTACAGCTCTCCAGCCTCGTCCAGATCGAGGAGAACGTCGCGCCCAAGGAGTTGATCCGCTTCAACCAGCTGCGCTCGGCGACGATCACCGCCGTGCCCGGGGCAGGCTACTCGCTCGGCGATGCGCTTGCGGTGCTCGAGCAGGGTGCCGCGAAGGTGCTGCCGGCCTCGTTCCAGACCGATTATTCCGGCCAGAGCCGCGAGTTCAAGCAGTCGGGATCCTCGATCCTGCTCGTCTTCCTGCTGGCACTCGGATTCATCTATCTGGTGCTGGCGGCGCAGTTCGAGAGCTTCGTGGACCCCGTGGTGATCATGGTCTCGGTGCCGCTCTCGCTCACCGGCGCGCTGGCCGCGCTCTATTTCTCCGGCGGCACGCTCAACGTCTATAGCCAGATCGGCCTGATCACGCTGGTCGGCCTGATCACCAAGCACGGTATCCTGATCCTCGAATTCACCAACCAGCTGCGTGAAGAGGGCCGGGAGCTGATCGACGCGCTGGTCGATGCGGCGGAGCTGCGCCTGCGGCCGATTCTGATGACGACGGGCGCGATGGTGCTCGGCGCAGTGCCGCTGGCGCTGGCGGAAGGTGCCGGCGCCGAAAGCCGCTCGCAGATCGGCTGGGTCATCGTCGGCGGCATGACCTTCGGCACGCTGCTCACGCTCTATGTCGTGCCGGTGGCCTATAGCTACATGGCGCGGAGCAAGCACGGCTCGCGCCATGCGCCGGTCGAGGCCCACCCGCAGCCGGCGGAATGATCAGCGGTCCGGGTAGAGGATATCCGGATAGCCCATAGCGGAAACGTCTATTCGCTTTCGCCGCCGCCCGAGGCTAACCGTCCGGGCGGCGGCGCCAAAACGAGCAAGAACTCAGGCGACCGCCCGCGATAAACGGGAGGAACGGCATGAGGATTGGTTTCTGGTTCAACGCGGCGGCGACCGCCGCCTGCATGGCGGGCGCGGCTTCGATCGCGCAGGCGCAGAACTTCCCAAGCAAGCCGGTCACCATGCTGATCCCGTTCGCGGCGGGCGGGCCGACCGATGTGGTCGGGCGTCTCGTCGGCGAGCATATGGGCTGCACGCTCGGCCAGCCGGTGATCATCGAGAATGCGGTCGGCGCGGCCGGAACGCTCGCCGGGCAGCGGCTGATGGGCTCGCCTGCCGATGGCCATGTCATCCTGATCGGCCATACCGGCACGCATGCCGCCGCCGTCTCGCTCAATCCGAACCTGAAATACCGGCCGGTCGAGGATTTCGCACCGGTCGGGCTGGTCAACATCAACCCGATCTTCCTGACCGTGCGCAAGACGCATCCGAGCGGCACACTGGCTGAGTTCGTGACCTGGGTGAAGGCGAACGAGAAAGCGGCGAGCAACGCCCATGCCGGCGTCGGTTCGGTCAGCCACACCACCTGCCTGCTGTTCAACACCGTCCTCGGGGTCAAGCCGAACGGTGTGCCCTATCGCGGTACCGGCCCGGCCATGAACGACCTCGTTGCCGGCCAGGTCGACTATCTCTGCGACCAGGCGGTCAATGTCGCGCCGCAGCACCGCGCCGGTACGATCAAGACGCTTGCGGTCGCCTCGACGGCCCGCGCGACGGCGCTGCCGGATGTGCCGACCAGCACCGAAGGCGGCGTGCCCGATTTCAAGGTCGAGGTCTGGAATGCGATGTTCGCGCCCAAGGACACGCCGGCACCGGCCGTCGCGAAGCTCAACCAGGCGCTGAAGGCGGCGCTCGCCGATGCTACGGTGAAGGCCAAGCTCAACGAACTCGGGGCCGAAATCCCCTCGGCCGAGCTGCAGGAGCCGGCTGGTCTCCGCAGTTTCGTCGGGGCTGAGATCGAGCGCTGGGCACCGATCATCAAGGCGAGCGGCGTCAAGGTCGAGTGATCTGATGCTCTGTCCCAGAATCGCATGAAATCTGGTCATCCCGGACGGAGCAAAGCGAAGATCCGGGATCCATTCCTGAGCCTTCCCGAAAGAGGTTCCGGAATGGGTCCCGGGTCTCCCTCCGGTCGCCCGGGACGACCTCGTCTCCCCGTAGAGCAACCCCAATTACTGCAGCCTGACCGCGACGCTCTCGCTGGCGCCGGCGGCATCGATCACCGAAATCCGCATGAAGCCCTTGCCGGGCGGTTGCCAGGTGGCTTCCCGGCGCTTCACTGCTGCGATCACCGGCGCGCCGTCGACCAGCCAGGTGAACGGCGCGACGCCGCCGGAGACCTTGAGGTTGAGCTGCGGGCTGCCGTCGACCGCCGAAGTGGCGAGATCGATCTTGGCTCCTTCCGGGGGGAAGGCGAGCTTGAGTCCCGGCGTCGCCAGCGCGGCGACCGTCTTCGGCACATCCTGACGCAGATGCCGCAGCGGCGGCGGCAGGGCGGCGCTGGTCGCTGCGATCGTGCCCGGCGGCTGCACGAAGGGGCGGGGATCGAGGCCGATGCGGGCGAAGGCGTCGAACAGGATCGGCGCCGCGACCACGCGCCCGACCAGGCCCGGCACCGCGCCATTATCGGGCCGGCCGACCCAGACGCCGATAGTATGCTTGCGGTCGAAGCCGACGGCCCAGGCGTCCCGATAGCCATAGGACGTACCGGTCTTGTAGGCGATGCGACCCGGCGGGGCGTTGAGCGGCGGCGGAGCGCCGAGCAGCGTATCGGCGACATACCAGGCGGCGACCGGCTCGACGAGGCGCAGCGGCGGTTCGGCTATGCCGCTTGACGGCTTCACATGCAGCGGCACGACTTCGCCGCCACGGGCGAGGCCGACATAGAGCCGGGTCAGGTCGGAGAGCGTGATGCCGAGCCCGCCGAGGCCGATGGCGAGGCCGGGCGCACCGCCGTCCCTGGGCATGGCGATGGCCGCGCCGGTATCCTTCATTCGCGACAGGAAGCGCTGCGGGCCGAGCGCGGAGAGCAGTTCGACCGCTGGCAGGTTGAGCGAGAGCTGCAATGCCTTGCGGGCGCTGACCATGCCTTGAAAGCCGAGGTCGAAATTCTCGGGCACGTAGAGCCCGTAACGGGTTGGCCGGTCCTCCAGCATGGTCTCGGGATGGGCGAGGCCGTTGTCGAAGGCGAGCGCGTAGATGAAAGGCTTCAGCGCCGAGCCGGGCGAGCGCAGCGCCTGCGTCAGGTCGAGCGAGCCGGCACGCCCGGCGTCGAAATAGTCGACGCCGCCGACCGAGGCGCGGATCTCGCCGGTCTCGTTGTCGGCGACGAGGATGGCGATGGAAAGTTGAGGTCCCTGACCGGTGGCGCGCTCGCGGGCGAGCTGCTCCAGGCTCGCCTGCCAGCGCGCGTCGATGGTCAGGCGCTGGCTGCGCTGCTCCGGCGCCTCGGCGACGGCCTGCTCGGCGGTATGCGGGGCGAGGTTGGGGAAAGGTTTCCGGGCCGTCGGTACCGGCTCCTCCCGTGCGGCGGAGACCTCGTCCGGTGTTGCAAGGCCCGCCGCCTCGACGTGGGCGAGCACGCGCTCGCGGGCCTTGCGTGCAGCTTCCGGGGAACGGTCCGGCCGGCGCGTCTCGGGCGATTGCGGCAGGGCGACGAGCAGGGCAGCTTCGGCGGTCGAGAGCCGCTTCGGCTCCTTGCCGAAATAGGCGAAGCTCGCGGCGCGCACCCCCTCGAGATTGCCGCCGAAGGGAGCGAGGGTGAGATAGAGATCGAGGATCTCGGTCTTGCTGAAGCGCCGTTCGAGCTCGAAGGCGCGCACTGCCTGCCTCAGCTTGGCCGGGAGCGAGCGCTCCTGGCGGGGTTCAAGCAGGCGGGCGACCTGCATGGTCAGCGTCGAGCCGCCGGAGACGATGCGGCCATTGGCCAGCATCTGCCCTGCCGCGCGCAAGGTGCCGAGCGGGTCGATGCCGGCATGATCGTCGAAGCGCTTGTCCTCGAACGCCTTGAGCATGGAAAGGTAGCGCGGATCGACGTCATCGGCGCCGACCGGCAGCTTCCAGCGCCCGTCATTGGTGACGAAGGGGCGCAGCAGCTTGCCATCGCGGTCGAGCACCACAGTCGAGCGGTCGCGGGCGGCGGCGAAGTCGATCGGCGGCAGGGTAGAAGCGTACCAGAAGAGGGAGGTGGCGGTCGCTGCGATCAAGGCGGTGGCACCTATGCCGGCATAGGCGAGCCGACGATGCCAGGCGCGCCTTCCTTCTCCCCTCGGGGGAGAAGGTGTCTGCGAAGCAGACGGATGAGGGCCGTTCGACTGGGCGTGCCGGTCGCCAGCTTGCGCCTGACTTCCCTCATCCGTCAGCGCTTCGCGCTGCCACCTTCTCCCCCGAGGGGAGAAGGAAGAGGCGTCCCGTTCGTCTGGTCGCGCCTTCATGGCGTCACCGCGCCGACGTGATCTCGATCGTGCCGAAGCCCGTCCGTCCAAAGCGGTCGGGTCGGTACATGTCCTCGATCACCGCCGCCGGTGCGACATAGCGGCCGGGCGAGACGGCCCGGGCGATATAGGCGACCGTGTAGCCAAGCTGATCATTCTTGCCGCCGCTGCGCTCGAAGGCCGCGACGAAGCGGTCGTCGCGCGCCTCGGTATGGACGGGCGAGACCTCCTGCTTCAGCCAGTTGAGGCCCTCGACCGAGGCGCCTTCAGTCAGCTTGGCGTTCTCGATCTCCAGGCCGGCCGGCACGGGATCGACCAGCAGCAGGCGGCCATAGCGCGCCGCCGGCTCGGTGACCTTGAGCGCGACGACATAGCGCTCGTTCTGGCGCAGGCGCGCGGGATCGACACGCTCGCCCTTCATGGTGAAGAGCGTGCGTTCCAGCCCGAAGCCCTGGTTCAGTGCCGGCTCCGGCGTCGTCGGGATGCCGGAGACGGTGATCACGGCATTGGCCGAGGCGGTGCCGGGATTGCCGATGACCAGCGGCTTGGCCTCCAGCGCCGCCTGCGGGATCGTGCGGTAGAGCGCGCCCTTGCGCTCGGCGCCGTCGACGGTCAACGCCATGCCGTCCGCCTCCTTGGCCATCGCCGCGGCGGCCATCGCCATCCACATGTTCTCCTGCGTCGAGGTGTAGCGCGCGTTCTGGCGCGCGTTCTGGACGACGTCGGCGGCGCGGGAGAGGTCGGCGCGCTCGCCATTGCTCTCGGCGATCAGGGTCAGGATGCCGGCGCCGTCGCGCAGCCGCGAGCCGTAATCGGCGCGCGACAGGCCGTCATCGCTGGCTTGTTGCAGGGTTCCCAGCGCGCTGGTGAAGGCGGCGCGGCCACGGGTGCGGTCGCCGAGCAGCGAGAGCGCGGCGCCGATCTGGGCGCGGGCGAGGGCTGAGCCGAAATCACCGAGCTTGTTGTCGGCGAGATAGCGCAGATCGCCCATCACCGGCCGCCCGTTGCGGGCGAGCACATAGAGCGCATAGGCGATGCCGGCCGCTTCCTCCTTGTTGATCTCGCTGGTGTTGACGACCTGGTTGCGCAGCCGGTCGAGCGCCATGTTGAACGCCGTCTGCGGCACCGCGAACTGGCGCTCGCGGGCGCGGGTCAGGAAGTCGGTGACGAAGGCGTCGAGCCAGAGGTCTTCGCCGCCAACGCCCCACAGGCCGAAGGAGCCGTTATTGCCCTGGCGGGCGAGCACGCGCTCGATCGCGGCGGTGACGCGCTCGTCTGCGTTACCGTCGAGCGCCAGCTGCTCCATCGAGGCGAGCCGGTTGACGACCAGCAGCGGCAGCGCCCGGCTGATGGTCTGCTCGGTGCAGCCATAGGGGTAGCGGTCGAGCGCCTTCAGCACCGCTGCGACGTCGAGCGCCGCGACCGGCGAGACCGAGACGGAGACTGCGCCCGAATCCGGCACGAGATCGGCCATCAAGTCGGCGGAGACGGTGAGCGAGCCGCCGCCGGGGATCGGCCTGATGATCCGGCGCGCGATCGTCTGGGTCGAGGGCTGCACCCTGACAGCAAGGTTCTGTACCGTGCCGATGCCGTTCGGGCCGGTGATCCTGACGTCGAAGGAGGCGCGGCCGATGCCGGCGGCGGTCACCGGGATCGTCAGCGAGCTCTTGGCGCCGGCGGTCATGGTCATGCTGCGGCGGGTCGCGTCGGCGGCGACGACGACAGGGCCCTTGACGTCGAGATCGACGAGATAGGAGCCGGCCGGGCCCTCGACATTGTCGATCTGCAGGTGGAAGCGCGACTGGTCGCCGAGCGCGAGGAAACGCGGCAGCGTCGCCTGCGCCACGATCTGGTCGCGCACGAGGACATCGGCGCTCGCCTGACCGGTGCGGCCGGCGCTCCAGGCCACGGCCATGACGCGGACCGAGCCGTTGAAGGCCGGCATCTCGAAGTCGACCTTGGCGGTGCCGTCGGGGCCGAGCTTGACCACGCCGGAATAGCGCGCCAGCGGCTCCTGCGTCGGCGCCTCGCCATTGAGCTGCGGGGCGCCGTCGCCGCCGGAGCGGATCGCGCCGCGCACGCCCTGCATGCCGTCGATCAGATAGCCGTAGAGGTCGCGCAGTTCATGGCCGAGCTGGCGCTGGCCGAAGAAGTATTTGGTCGGATCAGGGCTCTCGAAGCGAGTGAGGTTGAGGATGCCGACATCGACCGCAGCGACGGTGATGAAGGCTTCCTCACCTGCTTTCGCGCCCGTGACCTTGACAGGAAGCGACAGCGTCGAGAGCGGGCGCACGAGGTTGGGCGCGTTAAGGTCGATGGCGAGGTTGCGCTCCTCCTTGCCGACGCTGAACCAGGTAAGACCGATGGCGCGGCCGGGCATGCGCTGCGCCGCCGTGTCCATCGGGCGATGGGCGAGCACGACGAGATAGGCGCTGGCGCCCCAGTCCGACTTGGCGGGGATGGTCACGGTGGTGCCGCCCGCCGGCACGTCGACGGTGCGGATCTCGGCGACGCGGTCGCTCATCACCGCCAGCGTCGCCTTGCCGGCGAAGCGCGGCGTGAGACGCACCTGCATGCTTTCGCCATTGGCGTAGGACGGCTTGTCCAGGGCGACGTCGAGCACATCGGGCTGGTCGGCGGTCTTCTCGGTCTCGTAGCCGACATTGAAGGAGACGCTGGTCTCGGTCGCCTCGCCGCCATCGGCGCTGACGTCGAGCCGATAATTGCCCCATTGGACAGGAGCGGCGATGCGGGCCGGCGTGGCCTCGGCGACGGCGATCTCGCCATCGGCGACGCGGCGGGTCGTCTTCACGCCCTCATAGTTCCAGCGGCCGTCCTGGTAGAACCACTGATAGTTGCGGGTGACCTTGGACAGTGTCCATTTCAGGCCCTGGCGGGCGATGCGGCGCCCGTCGCCCTGGGCCATGATCACGTCGAAGGTCGCGGTCTGACCGTTGCCGAGCTCGCCGTCCTTGAAGGCCTTGCGCACGCCGATGGCGGCGCCCTTGGGTACGATCGGCATGGTGACGGAGCGGGCGATGGCGCGCCCGCCGGGCTCGCCGACGCGCACGGTCAGTTCGACTTCGAGCGGGCGGTTGGTCTCGGGCTGGGCGACCGGGTTGGCGATGGTGACCTTGCCGTCGGCGCCGGTCTTGGCAGCATCCTCGAACTCGGCCTGCTGCGGCTCGAAAGCCTCGTCGGTCAGGCCGACCTCGTAGCCGGAAAAGCCGGGGATCGCGGTCTGCGCCGCCGAGCGCACGGTCATCGAGCCGGTGACGTCGAGATCGGAGCCGGGGGCGCCGTAGAGATAGCGGGCGTTGACGTCGATCTCGGCCGGCTCGCCGGCCTGCAGCACCTGCTTCTTCGGTGCGAGAGTCAATTCCAGCCGCTCGGGAACGTAGTCCTCGACCAGGAAGGAGATTTCGCCGATCGCCGAACCCTTCGGATCGGAATAGGCCTGGACACGCCAGGTGCCGCTCTGGGCACCGGAGATCAGCGGGATCGAATGGGCGCGCCCGCCGGCGCCCTGATCCTCAACCTGGCGGCGGCGGTACTCGACGCCATCAGGGCGCCTGACGACCAGCGTCAGCGGCAGGCCGGAGACGGCGGCGCCCTTGGCATCGCGCAGCAGCGTGGTCAGGTAGACGGTCTCGCCGGAGCGGTAGACGCCGCGCTCGGTATAGAGGAAGGCGTCGAGGCCCGCGGGGGCGACGCGGCCCTTCACGCCACGATCCGACAGGTCGAAGGCGGTCTGCTTCAGGTCGAGGAAGCCGTAATCCTCGGCGAGCGCAGCGGTGACGAGGCCGGGCGCATTGCCGCCCTGGCCCTTGGCGAGGCCTGCGTCGAAGCGGGCATAGCCGTTGCCGTCGGAGCGGATGGTCGCCAGTACCTCGTTGTTGCGGGCGATGAGGCGCAGTTCGGCATTGGCGACGGGCGAGGCGTCGGCGAGCGAGCGCACCAGCACATGCACGCCGTCCGGGCCGGAAAAGGAGGTCAGGCCGAGATCGGAGACGACGAACCATTGCGTCGCCCGCGTCGTGCCGTCGTCATAGTCGCCGTCGCTGTCCGAGCCGCTCGCGGTCCGGGTGCTGCCGGTCGGCCTGGCGAACATGACATAGACGCCGGGCTGGAGCCGGCCGACGGCTTCGAGCACCGGGAAGGCGGTGGTAACGTCCTTGTTGAGCTCGGACTTCACCGCCATCGTGCCTTTCCAGACGCTCGAACCCTTGTCCGAGGCGATCTGATTGGCGTTGTAGGCGCCGAGCTGGCTGAGGAAGTCATCGGAGTGGACCGAGCCGATCAGGTTGCGGTCGCCGATGCGCATCACCTCGAGATCGAGACTGTCGGCGTTGACCGAGACGACCGGTACGCCCTGCTGGCCGGTGCGCGGCAGCACGTAGTTCTTGCCGGTGAAACGCACCGAGGGGGCGCGGTCGCGGACATAGACCTCGTAATCGGCCGATTTCAGCAATTTCTCATCGGGGATGGCTGAGGGCACGCCCTGGCGGATGACGAAGCCGTAGCGCTCGCCATGGCGCAGGCCGTCGACACAGAGCTGGCGCTCCTCGCCGCTGACGGCGAAGTCGCCCTTGCCGGTGATCGCGACGTAAGGGGCGAAGTCGACGCGGCCGCGCGACAGCGGCTCGGAAAACTCGAAGCAGGCGCGCGGGCTCGCCGCATCGGAATCGACCTTGTTGGAGGTAAGGCGGAAACCGCGCTGGGCCCGCAGTGCCTCGTAGTCGGTGCGCAGCGAGGCGTTGTCGGAAAGATCGAGGCTGAGGCGATAGGTGGTCAGCGCCGGGCGCCAGAGCTCGTGCTTCTCGAAGACACGCGCGAGCACGCCGAGCGAAGAGGCTTCGTCGGGGCGCGAGGTCGAGCGCTGATAGGCAAGATAAGCAGCACTGACGGCGCGCTCGCGCAATTCATAGCGCTCGCGATAATCGCGCGGCTCGATGCCGCTTGCCGCCTGCGCCATCAGGCGCCAGCCGCCGGGATTGGCTGGATCGGCGACCGCTGCGGCATTGGCGAGCGGCAGGGCGGCGCGGGCGTCGCCGCGATTGAGGGCGGCGCTGCCGTCGCGCAGCAGGGTGGCGAAGGGACGCTGGCCGACCGAGACTTCGCGCTTCAAGCGTTCCTCGAGGCGCTGGCCGTCGCTGGCGAGATCGGGCCGGACATAGGCCTTCTGGGCGAAAGCGGGTCCGGCGGCGACAGTCAGGCCGAGCAGGAGGGCGAGACGGACGAGATGGCGCATGGCTCGGTCTCCGAAAGGCGGGCGGCCTGAGTGTTGCCGCGGCAGGCGTCGACGCGATGACGGGTCATCGCATTGCGCTGCGCGAAGCTAGCACCGGGCGCGTTGGGCGCAACTCGGCTTGCGGCCAAGTGAGCCGTTCTCGCCTCTTGCCTCTGCGGCAAGGCTGACGCTGAATGGCGCCGCGTCGCGGCGCGGTCTGGAACGAGGAGATGGTCGTGTTCAAGGTTCCCGCGCTGATCGGCATCGCCGCCATCCTCGCTTGCCTCGGCGCCGCGCAAGCGCAGCAGCCGGTGGACCCGCGGCTCGCTGTGGCGACTCAGGCCTATGCCGCCTTGCCGGAAGCCGAGCGCAAGGCGATCCAGGCCGACCTGATCTGGACCGGGCATCTCAACAGCGCTGCGACCGGGAATTTCGGGGCGCTGACCTTCCGTGCCGTGAACGGCTTCAAGGCCGGCCGTGGCCAGCCAGACGGGCAGCTGTCTGCGGCAGAACGGCAGGACCTGGCGCGGCTCGCCAAGACAGCGCGCGATGCGGCTGGTTTTGCCGTGATCACCGACCAGCCCACCGGCGTGCGTATCGGCATTCCGCAGAAGCTGCTGCCGAAGCGCGAGGCGACCGCAGCCGGCGGTAGCCGCTGGCAGAGCGCAGATGGCAAGGTCACGCTCGATGTCAGCGCAGGCCCTGCGACCGAGCCGCTTCAGGCGATTTTCGAGCGCGCCATCGCGGTCAATCCGAACATCCAGCGCAAGGTCACCTACAAGCTGCTGCAGCCGACCTTCTTTGTCGTCGCCGGCGACACGCCGACCGGAAAATTCTTCCGGCGCCAGGCGCTCGGGCCAACGGGCCTGCGCGGCTTCTCTGTCGGCTACGACAAGAGCATGGCCACGACCTTCGACAAGGTGGTGACCGCGATCGCCGACAGCTTCGAGCCGTTCCCAAGCGGCCCGGCTCCGGCTCCCGCAGCGCCCGGCGCACCTCCGGTGGCAACCGCTCCGGCGCAGCCGGCGACGGAGCGCTTCGGCGTCGGCCTCGTCGTCGGCAAGGAGCTGGTGCTGACGGCCCGTGCTGCGGCCGATCCCTGCAAGGGGCTCAAGGTCGGCTCGCGGCCGGCAAAGCTGCGATCGCAGGATCAGGCGAGCGGGCTCGCCCTGCTCGACGTGCCGGGTCTGGTCTCCGGCGCAGTGCCGGGGCTGCGCGAGGCCGCGCCTGTTGCGAAGGAGGCCGTGGTCGTGCTGGCCTATGATGGAACCGCGGCGGCGCGTACCGCGGTCGCACTGCCGGGAGAGGTGATGAGCGATGCGGTGCTCGCGCCCTTGCAGCCCGGCGGTGCGGGCAGCCCGGTCTTCGATCGGCAGGGCCGTCTGGCGGGACTGGTCACCGCCAATCCCTCGGACAAAGGGCTGATTGCCGGGGTCGCGCCGCAGCGCAATCATGCCATCGCCGGCGTCGCGCAACTTCGGACCATGCTGGAGAAGGCCGATGCCAAGCTTGGCGCCGCGGCCGCCGGTGGTGAGTTGAGCACCGGGGCGATCGCGGAGGCCGCCGGCAAGAGCGTCGTGCCCGTGGCCTGCGGGCTTTGAAGCTCGCTGCGCAGGTCGTGCATACTGCATACAAAGACGGTTGCCTCGCCAGCGGCAATCGGCTCTGATAGCGAGAATACCAAGGAAGCCGCGCCGTGAGGCGAAGAAGCTTTCAAATTTTAAATCGATTGAACGGGAGGAACATCGGAATGAGCAGAATCAGCAGACGTTCGGTCCTCAAAGGCGCGGCGGCAGCCGGCGCGGCCGGCCTGATCACAGGCCCGGCGATCGGCCAGGCGCAGTATCCGAGCCGGCCGGTGACCCTGATCTGCCCATGGGGCGCGGGCGGCGGCACCGACGCAACGGCGCGCATCGTCGCGCAATTGCTGGAGAAGGATCTCGGTCAGCCCTTCAATGTGGTGAACCGCACCGGCGGCTCTGGCGTGGTCGGGCACCAGGCGATCGCGTCCGGAGCGCCAGACGGCTACACGATCGGCATGCTGACGGTCGAGATCGCGATGATGCACCATCAGGGCCTGACCGAGCTGAAATCGACCAACTATGCCGCGCTCGCCCTGATGAACGAGGACCCGCCGGGCGTCCAAGTCTCGGCCTCGAGCCCCTACAAGGACATCAAGGAATTGGCCGCGGCGATCAAGGCTGCGCCTGCCGGCAAGCTCAAGGCCTCCGGCACCGGCCAGGGCGGTATCTGGCACCTCGCGCTGGTCGGCTGGCTGGTCGCGATGGGTCTGAAGCCCGACCATGTCGCCTGGGTGCCATCGAACGGCGCTGCGCCCGGCATGCAGGATCTCGCGGCAGGCGGCATCGACATCGTCACCTGCTCGGTGCCGGAAGCGCGGGCGATGATCGACGCCGGCAAGGCGAAGTCGCTGGCGATCATGGCGAGCGCGCGCAACCCGCAGTTCAAGGACGTGCCGACGCTGAACGAGTCGCTCGGCATCAACTATTCGGTCGGCGCCTGGCGCGGCATCGGCGCGCCCAAGGCCGTGCCGGCCGACATCCAGGCGAAGCTGACCGCGTCGCTGAAGAAGGCCTTCGACTCGAAGGAATACCAGGACTTCATGAACTCGCGCGGCTTCGGCATGAAGTTCGCCGACGGGCCGGGCTTCGCCAAGTTCATGGCCGACAGCGACACCTCGATGGCCTCGGCGATGAAGGCTGCCGGTCTGGCCAAGGCCTGATCGCTCGCAAGCAGGACGGACGGGCGAAACCACGCCTGTCCGTTCCTCTGCCTAGTTGGCGCCATGTGGCGCAATCACAGTTCGACGAGAATTCGCAGCATGTTGTTGCCAGACCGCGTGACCGGGGGCGTGATCGCGACGCTCGGCGCCGCCGCCTTCTTCTATGGCTCGAAACTGCCGCCGGTGCCCGGCCAGCAGGTCGGCCCCTCGGCCTTCCCGATGGTGGTGGGCGCCGGGCTGGTGCTCTGCGGCGTGATGATCGTGCTCGGTATCGGCCGCCGCTTCGAGGAGGTCGCCGAGGCCGATGTCGCGAGCCACAGCGCGCCCGAGCTGCTCGAGCCACTGCCGGCCTGGCGCAACTGGCTGGCGCTGCTGCCGCCGGCGCTGCTGATCTTCTACGCGCTCGTCTCCGAAAAGCTCGGCTTCCTGCCGACGGCGGCGATCATGGTGCTGGCCGCGAGCCTCGCCTTCGGCGCCAGGCCCAAGCTCGCGGTGCCGCTCGCGCTGATCGCGCCCTTCGTGATCAACCTGATCTTCCTGAAGCTGCTGCGCGTGCCGTTGCCCAGCGGCCTGCTGCCCTTCCCCTGGTGAGGCCGCGATGAACACCGTCATCCAGGCCTTCGGGCTCGTCTTCGCCCCCGACGTGCTGATCGCGATCTTCGCCTCGGCGATCTACGGGCTGGTGGTCGGCTCGCTGCCCGGCCTGTCGGCGACGATGGCGACGGCGCTGCTCGTGCCCGTCACCTTCTACCTCTCGCCGATCGCGGCGGTGGCGACGATCATCACCGCCTCGGCGATGGCGATCTTCTCGGGCGACATTCCCGGCTGCCTCCTGCGCATCCCAGGCACGCCCGCTTCCGCCGCCTATACCGATGAAGCCTATGCGATGACGCGCAAGGGCGAGGCGGAAACCGCGCTCGGCATCTGCCTGTGGTTCTCGGCGCTCGGTGGCATCGCCGGCACGCTCTCGCTAATGCTGATCGCGCCGCTGCTGGCCGAGATGGCGCTGTCCTTCTCGACCTATGAGAACTTCTGGCTCGCCATGCTCGGGCTGATGTGCTCGACGCTGGTGGCGCGCTCCTCGCCGATCAAGGCGATTGCGGCGATGCTGCTCGGCCTTTTGATCACCTGCATCGGCATCGACAATCCCGGCGGCGTGCCGCGCTTCACACTGGGCTCGACCGACCTGCTGGGGGGCATCGAGGTGATTCCGGCACTGGTCGGCGTCTTCGCCTTGGCCGAGGTGATGCGGGCCCTGACCGAACGCGAGCCGCCCAAGCTGGAGAACCGCCGGCTCGGCTCGATCCTGAAGGGCCAGTGGGCCCTGACCAAGAAGTATCCCAAGCAGCAAGCGCGCGGGAACCTGATCGGCATCATCATCGGCGTGCTGCCGGGCGCCGGCGCCGACATGGCGGCCTGGGTCAGCTATGCCATGGCCAAGCGCTTCTCGAAGACACCGGAGAGGTTCGGCACAGGCCACCCGGAAGGACTGATCGAGGCCGGCGCCTCCAACAACGCCTCGCTCGCCTCGGGCTGGGTGCCGGCGCTGCTCTTCGGCATCCCGGGCGACACGATCACCGCGATCGCGATCGGCGTGCTCTACATGAAGGGGCTCAATCCCGGCCCGACGCTGTTCACCTCGCAGGCGTCGAGCATGTACGCGCTCTACATCATCTTCATCATCGGCAACATCATCATGATCCCGCTCGGCATCGTCATGATCCGGCTGGCGAGCAAGGTCGTGGGGGCGCCGCGCTCGGCGGTGATGCCGGTGATCATGATCTTCTGCGCGGTCGGCGCCTTCGCCACGGCGGGCAACAACCTTTTCGCGGTCTACTGTGTCGCCATCTTCGGGCTGATCGGCTTCGTGATGGAGAAGAACGGCTATCCGGTCGCGGCGATGGTGCTCGGCATCGTCATGGGCACGATGGTGGAGCAGAGCTTCGTGACCTCGCTGATCAAGTCGGACGGCTCGATCCTGCCCTTCTTCAGCCGGCCGGTCTCGTCGGTGCTGGCGGCGATGACCTTCGGCGCGCTGCTCTGGCCGGTCTTCGTCTGGGCGACGCGCAAGCTGATGGCACAGCGGCCGGCCGCCGCCTGATACAGAGGACGCTGCATCGAGGGCGATCTCATTGCGCTGCCTTTCCTGCGTAGGCTCCTCCTTTCGCCCTTGTGGGGAAGGGTATGGGGATGGGGGTGGTGCCGCTTGGTGATCGTCGGCAGGAAATGGGGCTGGCAGCAGTGGCAGCGCCGCCTGGTTTCTATCGATCGCTCCGGCTTTGCGACCCCCACCCCTGCCCCTCCCCACCAGGGGGAGGGGTTTCTTGCCTTGCATCCGGAACGGGGGAGAGGTGGAGCGGGGGCAAAGCCGGCGGGTTTCTACTGCCGGCCATGATGCCGAATCAGTGCTAGAGACGGGCGCATGGACGATGCGCTCGACGAGGGGCAGGGCGGCGGCACGGTCGAGGTGCTGATCCCGCTCGGCCTCGACCAGGCCTATAGCTACGCCGTGCCGCCCGGGCTCACGCTCGCGCCAGGCGATGTCGTGCAGGTGCCGCTCGGGCCGCGTGAGACGGTCGGCGTCGTCTGGGAGGCTGGCTCCGGCCGTGGCGGCAACCTGAAGAAGGTCACCGGCAAGCTCGACATGCCGCCGCTCGATCCGGCCTTGCGCAAGCTGGTCGACTGGGTTGCCTGGTACACACTCGCCGCCAAGGGCTCGGTGCTGGCGCTCGCCCTGCGGCGCCCACCGGACGACACGCCGGAGCGGCCGAAGCTCGGTGTCAGGCTCATTGGGGCTCCACCGGCGCGGATGACGCCGGGCCGGGCGCGCACCATCGCCGCTGCCGAGGGCGGACTGCTGATCGGCAAGTCGGCGCTGGCCGAGATGGCATCCGTCAGCACGGCGGTGATCGATTCGCTCGTCGACGCCGGCACCTTCAGTGTCGAGGCACTGCCGCAGGAGGCGATCGCGGCGCGGCCCGACCCCGATCATGCCAAACCGCAGCTCTCCGAGGATCAGCAGGCGGTCGGCGATGCGCTGGCGGAGCTCGTGCGCAAGCAGGCCTGGCAGGTCGCGCTGCTGGAGGGCGTTACCGGCTCTGGAAAAACGGAGGTCTATTTCGAGGCGGTGGCCGAGGCGATCCGGCTCGGGCGGCAGAGCGTGATCCTGATGCCGGAGATCGCGCTGACCGCGCAGTTCATCGACCGTTTCGAGGCGCGCTTCGGCGTCCGTCCGGGCCTGTGGCACTCAGGCGTGAGCGGGCGAAGGCGCGAGCGCCTGCAGGCGGCGATCGCCAAGGGCGAGGCGCTGGTGGTCGCCGGTGCGCGCTCGGCGCTGTTCCTGCCCTATCGCGATCTCGGCCTGATCATTGTCGATGAGGAGCACGAGGCCGCCTACAAGCAGGAGGACGGCGTCGCCTATCATGCCCGCGACATGGCGGTGGTGCGCGGCAAGATCGAGAACGCGCCGGTGGTGCTGGCTTCGGCGACGCCTTCGCTGGAAACCCGCGTCAATGCCGAACGCGGCCGCTACGTCCATCTCAAGCTGCCGGAGCGCTATGGCGGGCGCGAGCTGCCGACACTCGGCCTGGTCGACCTGCGCAAGGACAAACCGGAGCGCGGGCGCTGGCTCTCTTCAGGCCTGGTCAAGGCGGTCGAGGCCAATCTGGAGGCGAAGGAGCAGTCGCTGCTCTTCCTCAACCGGCGCGGCTATGCGCCGCTGACGCTCTGCCGCGATTGCGGCCACCGCTTCCAATGCAAGAACTGTTCGGCCTGGCTGGTCGATCATCGCTTCCGGCGGGCGCTGGTCTGCCATCATTGCGGCCATGTCGAGCGAAGGCCGCATGAGTGCCCGGCCTGCCATCAGCCCGAAAGCCTCGTCGCCTGCGGGCCGGGCGTCGAGCGCCTTGCCGAGGAGGTCGCGACGCTGTTCCCGCAGGCGCGCTCGATCGTGCTGTCGAGCGATTTTCCGGGTGGCACCGAGCGTCTGAAGCAGGAACTGATGGCGGTCGCGGAGGGCGAGTTCGACATCGTCATCGGCACGCAGCTCGTCGCCAAGGGCCATAATTTCCCGGGAATGACGCTGGTCGGTGTGATCGACGCCGATCTCGGCCTGACCTCGGGCGATCCGCGTGCCGCCGAGCGAACCTTCCAGGTCTTGAGGCAGGTCACCGGCCGGGCCGGGCGCGGCGAGAAGCCGGGGCGGGCGCTGCTGCAGACGCACGATCCGGGCCATCCGGTGCTGAAAGCACTGATCTCGGGCGACCCCGAACGCTTCTATGCCGCCGAGACGGCGTCGCGGGAGGCCGCCGGCCTGCCTCCTTTCGGCCGGCTCGCGGGTCTGATCGTCTCGGCCAATTCGCAAGGGGAGGCCGAGACGCATGCGCGGGCGCTGGCGCGCTGCGCCGAGGCGCCGGTTGGAGTCGCCGTGCTCGGGCCGGCCGAGGCGCCGCTCGCGATCCTGCGTGGGCGCCACCGCATGCGCCTGATCGTCCGGACGTCACGCGAGATCAACCTCCAGGATTACCTGCGCGCCTGGATCAAGCGCGCGCCAAAACCGAAAGGTTCGGTCAGGGTCGCGGTCGACGTCGATCCGCAGAGCTTCCTTTAGCCGGATTCGTACTGCGCAGCCGTGCAGGCCGTCGTAACCTGCGCCGGCTGCTTCTTTCGACCGCATCCAAAGCATGAGAGGCGGGTACTTCGTCGGTTGCGCCCCCCGAAACCCCATGCTATCGCACCGCCGCAATCCAAGCGCCGAAAGCCCTGGAACAGGTTCGTCGTGCGCTTGATCACCGCAATGTCGGGGATATGCACTCCACCTTCGTCAGAAGGTCGCCGGAGCAGTCCCCTGGAAGAGAGAGCGAGAGCGTGGCCGAGGGCGGATCGCAGGAACAATCCCCTGTCTCGGGCGTGGCCGAGCGCTATGCGACGGCTCTGTTCGAACTGGCCAGCGAGGCCAGGAGCGTCGACGCTGTCGCCAAGGATCTCGACACCTTCAGCGCGATGATCGCCGAGAGCGACGATCTCAAGCGCCTGATCGGAAGCCCCGCCTTCTCCACCCAGGACCAGGTTTCGGCCGTCGCCGCGCTCACCGCCAAGGCCGGCATCTCCGGCAGCGCCGCCAACTTCATCGGCTTCGTCGCCAGCAAGCGCCGCCTGTTCGCGCTGCCGGGCATGATCCGCGCCTTCCGCGCCAAGGTCGCCGAGGCCAAGGGTGTGGTCAGCGCCGAGGTCACGCTCGCCGAGCAGCCCTCGGCCACCCAGCTCAAGGACATCGCCGCGACCCTCAAGGATGTCGCCGGCAAGGATGTCGACGTTTCCGTGAAGGTCGACCCGGCCATCATCGGCGGCCTCATCGTCAAGATGGGCTCGCGGATGGTCGATGCGTCCCTGAAAACCAAGCTCAATTCTATTCGTCTTGCCATGAAAGAGGTCGGCTGATGGACATCCGCGCCGCTGAAATCTCCGCTATCCTGAAGTCGCAGATCTCGAACTTCGGCTCGGAAGCCTCGGTTACCGAGGTCGGTCAGGTTCTCTCCGTCGGCGACGGCATCGCCCGCGTCTACGGCCTCGACAAGGTCCAGGCCGGTGAGATGGTCGAGTTCGAGTCGGGTGTGCGCGGCATGGCCCTCAACCTCGAGAGCGACAATGTCGGCGTCGTGATCTTCGGCTCCGACCGCGAGATCAAGGAAGGCCAGACGGTCAAGCGCACCGGCGCCATCGTCGACGTGCCGGTCGGCAAGGAGATGCTCGGCCGCGTCGTCGACGCGCTCGGCAACCCGATCGACGGCAAGGGCCCGATCAAGACCAAGACCCGTTCGCGCGTCGACGTGAAGGCGCCCGGCATCATCCCGCGCAAGTCGGTGCACGAGCCGATGGCGACCGGCCTCAAGGCGATCGACGCCCTGATCCCGATCGGCCGCGGCCAGCGCGAGCTGATCATCGGCGACCGCCAGACCGGCAAGACCGCCGTGGCGCTCGACACAATCCTGAACCAGAAGGCGATCAACGAAGGCACGGACGAGAGCCAGAAGCTCTATTGCGTCTACGTCGCGATCGGCCAGAAGCGTTCGACAGTCGCCCAGTTCGTGAAGGTGCTCGAAGAGCGTGGCGCGCTCGAGTATTCGATCATCGTCGCGGCCACCGCCTCGGATGCCGCCCCGATGCAGTTCCTGGCGCCCTTCGCCGGTTGCGCCATGGGCGAGTATTTCCGCGACAACGGCATGCACGCCGTGATCATCTATGACGACCTCTCGAAGCAGGCCGTCGCTTACCGCCAGATGTCGCTGCTGCTGCGCCGCCCGCCGGGCCGCGAAGCCTATCCGGGCGACGTGTTCTATCTCCACTCCCGCCTGCTCGAGCGCGCCGCCAAGATGGGCGACGCCGCCGGCAACGGCTCGCTGACGGCGCTGCCGGTCATCGAGACCCAGGCCAACGACGTCTCGGCCTACATCCCGACCAACGTGATCTCGATCACCGACGGCCAGATCTTCCTGGAGACCGACCTGTTCTACCAGGGCATCCGCCCGGCGGTGAACGTCGGCCTTTCGGTGTCGCGCGTGGGCTCGGCCGCCCAGACCAAGGCGACCAAGAAAGTCGCGGGCAAGATCAAGGGCGAGCTCGCCCAGTATCGCGAGATGGCGGCCTTCGCCCAGTTCGGCTCCGACCTCGATGCCGTCACGCAGCGCCTGCTCAACCGCGGCGCCCGCCTGACCGAGCTCCTGAAGCAGGGCCAGTTCTCGCCGCTGAAGATGGAAGAGCAGACGGTCGTGATCTACGCCGGCGTCAACGGCTATCTCGACCCGCTGCCGGTCAACAAGGTCCGTGCCTTCGAGGACGGCCTGCTCTCGCTGGTGCGCGGCAAGCATGCCGACCTGCTGAACGAGATCGGCTCGTCGAAGGATCTTTCGGACGCGAACGCGGCGAAGCTGAAGAGCATCGTCGAGGGCTACGCCAAGTCGTTCGCCTGATCATTGCGAGCGGAGCGAAGCAATCCAGCCTCGCTCCGCCAGTCGTCTGGATTGCTTCGTCGCTGCGCTTCTCGCAATGACGGGTAGGGGATAGAGATCGAATGCCCTCCCTGAAGGACCTTAGAAACCGCATCGCCTCGGTGAAGGCGACGCAGAAGATCACCAAGGCCATGCAGATGGTCGCGGCGGCAAAGCTGCGCCGCGCGCAGTCGGCCGCCGAGGCCGCGCGTCCCTATGCCGAGCGCATGGAGGCGGTGCTGGCCAACCTCGCCGGCGGCCTCGCCAATGGCAGCGCGCCGCGCCTGATCGCCGGCACGGGCTCGGACAAGGTCCAGCTGCTCGTGGTCTGCACGGCCGAGCGCGGCCTGTGCGGCGCCTTCAACTCATCGATCGCCCGTCTCGCCCGTGACAAGGCGAACGCGCTGAAGGCTGAGGGCAAGACGGTCAAGATCATCTGCGTCGGCAAGAAGGGCTTCGACATCCTGCGCCGGCAGTTCGCCGCCGACATCATCGAAGTCGTCGACCTACGCGCCTTCAAGCAGCTCGGCTTCGCCAATGCCGAGGCGATCGCCCAGAACATCCTGACGCGCTTCGCTGCCAGCGAGTTCGATGTAGCGACGCTGTTCTTCTCGAAGTTCAAGTCGGTGATCTCGCAGATCCCGACCGCGCAGCAGATCATTCCGGCCGAGATCCCGGCCGGCGCCAAGACGACCGACGCGGTCTACGACTACGAGCCGGAAGAGAGCGAGATCCTCGAGACCCTGCTGCCGCGCAACCTCACGGTGCAGGTGCTGCGGGCGATCCTGGAGAACGCCGCCTCCGAGCAGGGCGCGCGCATGTCGGCGATGGACTCCGCCACGCGCAACGCCGGCGAGATGATCAAGAAGCAGACGCAGCTCTACAACCGCTCGCGCCAGGCGATGATCACCAAGGAACTGATCGAGATCATCTCCGGCGCGGAAGCGCTGTAGTTTTTGAAAGAGCGCATGATGTCGGCCGAAAACCGGTTCCCACTTTTCGGCATCATGCTCTAACCGCCTAACTTTGGGCCGGCGTGCCGGCCGCCCGACACGCTGAACGCGAATCCGAGGTTCGAACCATGGCCAAAGCCGCTACCAAGACCAAGACCGCCGACAAGCCCGCCAACACCGGCACCGGCCGCGTCACGCAGGTCATCGGTGCCGTCGTCGACGTGCAGTTCGACGGCGCGCTGCCGGAGATCCTGAACGCGCTGGAGACGCAGAATCTCGGCAACCGCCTGGTGCTTGAGGTCGCCCAGCATCTCGGTGAGAACACCGTGCGCTGCATCGCGATGGACGCCAGTGAAGGCCTGGTCCGCGGCCAGTCGGTGACCGACACCGGCGCGCCGATCGCGGTTCCGGTCGGCGATGAATGCCTCGGGCGCATCATGAACGTCATCGGCGAGCCGGTCGACGAGGCCGGCCCGATCCTGACCACTAATACCCGCGGCATCCACCAGCCGGCGCCCTCCTATGCCGAGCAGGCGACGGAAGCGCAGATCCTGGTCACCGGCATCAAAGTCGTCGACCTCCTGGCGCCCTACGCCAAGGGCGGCAAGATCGGCCTGTTCGGCGGCGCCGGCGTCGGCAAGACCGTGCTGATCATGGAGCTGATCAACAACGTCGCGAAGGCCCATGGCGGCTACTCGGTGTTCGCCGGTGTCGGCGAGCGCACCCGCGAGGGC
Source organism: Allobosea sp. Tri-44 (assembly GCF_004123845.1). Lineage (GTDB taxonomy): Bacteria > Pseudomonadota > Alphaproteobacteria > Rhizobiales > Beijerinckiaceae > Allobosea. Next base: position 118,020 of record NZ_NBDP01000019.1, read on the forward strand.
AACGACCTCTATCACGAGATGATCGAGTCAGGCGTGAACAAGAAGGGCGGCGGCGAAGGCTCCAAGTGCGCCCTCGTCTACGGCCAGATGAACGAGCCCCCGGGCGCCCGCATGCGCGTCGCTCTCTCCGGCCTGACTGTCGCGGAAGATTTCCGCGACCGCGGCCAGGACGTGCTGTTCTTCGTCGACAACATCTTCCGCTTCACGCAGGCCGGCTCGGAAGTGTCGGCGCTGCTCGGCCGCATTCCTTCGGCGGTGGGCTATCAGCCGACGCTCGCGACTGACATGGGCAACCTGCAGGAGCGCATCACCACCACCAACAAGGGCTCGATCACCTCGGTGCAGGCGATCTATGTGCCGGCGGACGACCTGACCGACCCGGCGCCCGCGACCTCCTTCGCCCACCTTGACGCCACGACGGTGCTTTCGCGCTCGATCGCGGAAAAGGGCATCTACCCGGCGGTCGACCCGCTCGACTCGACCTCGCGCATGCTCTCGGCCGCCATCGTCGGTGACGAGCACTACAACATCGCCCGCCAGGTCCAGCAGATCCTCCAGCGCTACAAGGCGCTGCAGGACATCATCGCGATCCTGGGCATGGACGAGCTCTCGGAAGAGGACAAGATCTCGGTCGCCCGCGCCCGCAAGATCGAGCGCTTCCTGTCGCAGCCCTTCTTCGTCGCCGAAGTCTTCACGGGGTCGCCGGGCAAGCTCGTCGCGCTCGAAGACACGATCAAGGGCTTCAAGGGCCTGGTCGAGGGCAAGTATGACCACCTGCCGGAAGCCGCGTTCTACATGGTCGGTTCGATCGACGAAGCGGTCGAGAAGGCCCAGCGCCTGGCTGCCGAAGCGGCGTAAGGTCCAACATACACGCCCGTCATCCCGGACAAGCCGCGTAGCGGCGCTGATCCGGGATCCATCGAAGGGCGTTGCATTCTAGGATGGATTCCGGCGCGACGCTTTGTGTCGGCCGGAATGACGGCGGAGAGATAGCAAGATGGCCACCTTCAAGTTCGAACTCGTCTCGCCGGAGCGCATCCTGTTCTCGGGCGATGCCGTTAGCGTCATCGTGCCGTCGGTCGAGGGCGAGATGACCGTGCTCGCCGGCCATGCCCCGGTCGTCGCCGTGCTGAAGCCGGGCATCGTCCTGGTCCAGACCGGCGCCAGCAACGGCAAGGAATTCTTCGTCTCGGGCGGCCTCGCCGAGGTCAACGCGACGAGCGTCACCATCCTGGCCGAACAGGCCCGCTTCATCGAGGACGTCGACAACGCCGTGCTCGATCAGGAAATTCTGACTGCCGAGACCCGCCATGCCGGTTCGCATGACGAGGCCGAGAAGAAGCGCCTGCACGATCAGCTCGTGCAGCTGCGCGAGTTCAAGGGCGTGTTCGAGCAGCGCAAGGCCGCCTGAGCCGCCTGTCGCATCGGAAGAATTGGAAAGGGCCGGGAGCTTCCTCCCGGCCCTTTTTTGTATCTGCGCTCTGTCGGGTCGGTCAGGCCGCGATCGCATCGGCCAGCGCGACGACCCGCTTGGCCATTTCGGCATGCAGGCGCTCGACCATGCGGCCATCGAGCTGAATCGCACCCTTGTCCGCGTTCTCGGGCTCGGAGAAGGCCGAGATGATGGCCCGGGCACGGGCGAGCTCGTTCTCTTCCGGCGCGAAGACGGTGTTCGCCAGCACGACCTGGTTCGGATGGATCAAGGTCTTGCCGTCGAAGCCAAGATCGCGCCCCTGCTCGCATTCGGCGCGGAAGCCGGCCTCGTCCTTGAGGTCGTTGTAAACGCCGTCGATGACGTCGACGCCATGGGCGCGAGCGGCGAGGATCGCCGTGGTTAGCCAGGGCAGCATTGGCGCGCGCCCGGGCACGAAGCGGGCCCGCGTCTCCTTGGCGAGGTCGTTGGTGCCGAGCACGAAGCAGGCGAGGCGGGTCGCGGGATCGCGAGCGGCGCGCGCGATCTTTTCGCAGTTGAGGATGGCGAGCGGCGTCTCGACCATCGCCCAGATCTGCGTTTCCGGCTTGGCCCAGAGCCCGGTCAGGCGGTGGCCGATCTCGACCAGCGTCTCGGGCGAAGAGACCTTCGGGATCAGGATCGCGTCGGGCGCCGCTTCGGTCGCGGCGGCGAGGTCAGCGTCGAACCAGGGCGTGTCGATGCCGTTGGTACGGATGACGAGCTCGCGCCGGCCATAGCCGCCGGCCTTCACCGCAGCGCAGACTTGGCTCCGCGCCAGTTCCTTGGCGTCCGGGGCGACCGCGTCCTCCAGGTCGAGGATCAGCGCGTCGGCGGCGATCTCGCGGGCCTTCTCCAGCGCGCGGGCATTGGAGCCTGGCATATAGAGGACGCTGCGGCGCGGGCGGATGTCGGTCATAGTGTTTCTCCGGATTGAGGGTCGCCGGGTTCGCTGCAGTGCACAGTAGATTGCGCCGCAATGCAATGTCAGTTCTGCAAAAGATGGATGACAGGCCGGTGAAGGGCTGGATTGCGGGTGTCGACGGCTGCAAGGCAGGTTGGATCGCGGCCTTCCTCGACATGTCGGGGCAGGAAGCGCCGTTCTTTCGCGCTTTCGCGCGCTGGAATGATTTGCTCGCCGGCTCTCCCATACCGGCACTGGTTGCGGTCGACATGCCGATCGGCCTGCCCGACCGGATCACCGGTTCGGGGCGCGGGCCGGAGCAGGCAGTGCGAGCGCTGCTCGGCGAGCGGCAATCATCGGTGTTCTCGATACCTTCGCGGGGCGCGGTCCAGGCGGAAGACTATGGCGAGGTCTGCCGCCTGGCGTTGGCAACCTCCGAGCCGCCGCGCAAGGTCTCGAAGCAGGGCTTTCACCTCTTCCCGCGCATCCGCGAGATCGATGCGTTGCTGCGGGCCGAACCGGAATGGCGCGAGCGCATCTTCGAAACGCATCCGGAGCTGGCCTTCCGGACCATGCGCGGCGCGCCGCTCGTGCATCCCAAGAAGATCAAGGGCGTGGTCAACCCGGCGGGAATGGCCGAGCGCCGCGTCCTGCTGCTGGCGGCGGGACTGCCGGAGGGAATCGTCCAGGCGAAACCGCCGCGCGGCGCTGCTGCCGACGATGCCCTCGATGCCCTCGCGGCGCTGGTCGTCGCCCGGCACATTGCCGCCGGGCGCGGGAAGCCCTTTCCCGATCCACCGGGACGCGATAGCCACGGTCTACCTATCGCGATCTGGACCTATGTCACGGATCGCTCCCTCGTCCAGGATCCCGCCATGACAGAGAAGCCCGTGCCGCGCCCGATGATCGAGGCCGCGGCTGATCGCATTGCCGGCCATGCCCGCACCACCCCGGTGATGCGCCTCGGCACCGGCGCCTTCGGCTCGCGCGCCGACGTCTCGCTCAAGCTCGAATGCCTGCAGCATGCCGGCTCGTTCAAGACGCGCGGCGCCTTCAACAACCTGCTCTCGCTCGACGTTCCCGCTGCCGGCGTGGCCGCGGCTTCGGGCGGCAACCATGGCGCCGCCGTCGCCTATGCCGCCGGCAAGCGGGGTGTGAAGGCGACGATCTTCGTGCCCGAGATCTCGCCGGCGGCGAAGGTCGAGGCGATCCGCCGCTTCGGCGCCGAAGTTCGGATCGGCGGCGCGCAGTACGACGACGCGCAGGCGGCCTGCGACAAATTCGTGGCCGAGACCGGCGCGCTGAAGATCCACCCCTTCTCTGCCAAGGAGACGGTTGCCGGCCAGGGCACGCTCGGCCGCGAGTGGCAAAGCCAGGAGCCTGACCTCGACACCGTGCTCGTCGCGGTCGGTGGTGGTGGGCTGATCTCCGGCATCGCCGCCTGGTTTGCCGGCACGAGCGTCAAGGTCGTCGGCGTCGAGCCGGAAGGCTCGCGGGCGCTGCAGGCCGCCTTGGAGGCCAAGGGGCCGGTGACGGTGACCGTCGCCTCGGTTGCGGCGGATTCACTCGGCGCCCGCAATGTCGGGCAGCTCGTCTACGATGTCTGTGAAGGTGCGGTCGATCATGTCGCCCTCGTCCCGGACGCGGCGATCACCGAGGCTCAAGCCGTCCTCTGGCGCGATTTCCGCCTGGCGGTCGAGCCCGGTGGTGCTGCGGCGCTCGGCGCGCTGATCAGCGGCGCCTACAAGCCGAAACCGGGCGAGCGGCTCGGCGTGCTCGTCTGCGGGGCGAATATCGACCTCAACAAGCTCGCCGAGATCACCGCATGAGCAAGCGCGGCATCGCCAAGGGCGGCAAGGCGGTCTATGGCGCGCCGCTCGGCGTGCTGATGCTGGAGGCGCGCTTCCCGCGCATTCTCGGCGACATGGGCAATGCCGCGACCTGGCCCTTCCCGGTGCTCTACAAGGTCGTCTCGGGCGCAAGCCCCGAGAGGGTGGTGCTGAAGGGGGCGGCCGGGCTGCTGCCCGACTTCATCGCGGCGGCGCAGGAGCTGGTTCGCCTCGGCGCCGAGGCGATCACCACCAATTGCGGCTTCCTCTCATTGTTTCAGCGTGAATTGGCGGCTGCCATAAGCGTCCCGGTCGCGACCTCATCGTTGATGCAGGTGCCCTGGGTGCAGGCGACCTTGCCGCCGGGCAAGCGCGTCGGCCTCGTTACCGTCTCGGCCGCGACGCTGACGCCGCAGCATCTCACGGCGGTCGGCGTTCCCGCCGACACGCCGGTGACCGGCACCGAGAACGGGCGCGAATTCTTCCGCGTGCTGATCAAGGCCGAGAAGGAAGAGATGGACATCGATCTCGCCGAGCAGGACGTGGTCGAGGCGGCGCTGCGGCTGGTCGCGGAACATCCCGAGGTCGGCGCCATCGTGCTCGAATGCACCAATATGCCGCCCTATGCGGCTGCGGTGCAGGCGGCGACAGGCCTGCCGGTTTACGACATCTATTCGATGATCACCTGGTTCCATGCGGGCCTTCGGCCGCGCGACTTCCGCTGACCCTTCGACATCGGGCGAGCTTTACGCCAGCCCTCGCCGCAGCGCACAATGATGCCCCGCCATGAGGCCAAGCCGATGTCCGACACGCCCAGCAAGACCAATCCTGGCCGCTTCTTCGAGGATTTCCGGCTGGGCGAGACGATTCCGCACGCGACGCCGCGCACGGTGACCGCCGGCGACGTCTCGCTCTACACCGCACTCTACGGGCCGCGCTTCGTGGTGCAGTCCTCCGATGCCTTCGCCAAGGCGATCGGCTATCCCGCCGCGCCGGTCGACGATTTGCTCGTCTTCCACATCGTCTTCGGCAAGACGGTGCCGGATATCTCGCTCAATGCGGTCGCCAATCTCGGCTATGCCGATGGCCGCTTCCTCAAGCCGGTCTTCCCCGGCGACACGCTCTCGACCACTTCCGAGGTGATCGGCCTCAAGCAGACCTCGGGCGGCGATGCCGGCATCGTCTATGTCCGCTCGATCGGCCGCAACCAGAACGCCGAGATCGTGCTGAGCTATGCCCGCTGGGTGCTGGTGCGCAAGCGCCAACCCGGCACACCGGCGGCGTTCGAGCAAGTGCCGGAGCTGCCGAAGAGCGTCGCGCCGGAAGCCCTGGGGGAGGGCTGCCCGCCGCTGCATCTGGCGGCCTATGACGACGCGCTCGCCGGTTCGCCCTTCCGCTGGGGCGACTATCAGGCGGGCGAGCGCATCGACCATGTCGACGGCATGACCGTTGAAGAGGCCGAGCACCAGATCGCCACCCGGCTCTACCAGAACACCGCCAAGGTGCATTTCGACGCCTATGGCGCCCGTGAGACCCGTTTCGGCAAGCGCCTGATCTATGGTGGCCACGTCATCAGCCTGGCACGGGCGCTCTCCTTCAATGGTCTCGGCAACGCCTTCCACATCGCCGCGATCAATGCCGGCCGCCATATCTCGCCGCTGTTCGCCGGTGATACCGTCTTTGCTTGGAGCGAGGTGCTCGAGGCGGCCGAGCTGCCGGGGCGCGAGGATGTCGGGGCGCTGCGCCTGCGCCTCGTCGCGACCAAGAACCTGCCCTGCAACGAATACCCGCTGAAGCACGCTGACCAATACGCCGACGGCGTGATCCTCGACTTCGACTACTGGGCCCTGCTGCCGCGCTGACCCCGAGGGGAACCTTACTGAGTGCCTTCGCCTGTCTTCTTGACGCTGACCTTGCCCTTGCCGTCGACTGTCGCTTCGTAAGTCAGCAGGTCGATGCGCTCCTCCTGCGAGATCGAGACGGTGAAGGAGGTCGTCGAGTTCTGCTTGATCGCGCTGATCCCGCCGCCGCCGACCTGCTTATAGGTGCGGCTGATATCGGCGAGAATCGCCTCGATGATGCATTTGGAGCGTTCGATCGCGTTCATCTGGCAGCGCTTTCCTGTGGCGTGGGCGGGGCCGAGCAGGCCGGCCATTCCGCTCAGAACGAGAATGAGCATCGAAAGGTTTCGTGAGATGGTTCGTGGCATGGCGGTCCAGCCGGGTTGAGTAAGCTTACTTGCGCAAGGGCCGGTGCGTGAGCATGGCGTTGCTGGCGACCTCGGCCGGGATGCGCGGATAGATGCGCTGCGTCTTGGCCTCCCAGTCGGTCGCCGTCAGCGCGTTGCCCTTGCCGGAGAGTGCGACCATCGCCTTGCGCCAGGGCATGGCGTGGCTCAGGCGCAGCTGCATGCCCTGGCCCATGACGGAATACTTGTCGACATCGGCGACGCCGTAGCAGTTCGAGGCGTTGGTATCGCCACCTGGCGGGCAATGCGCCTTGCCGATGTCGACATGGCCCAGCCCGAGCAGGTGGCCGACCTCGTGGACATGAGCGCGCTGCATGATCGCCTTGCCCTTGCTGTCGGTACCCTTATGCACCGAATTGGTGTCGAGGCTGTCATAGAGCTTGGCATGCGAGCCGAACCAGGTCTCGCTCTTGTGCAGCCGGACCACGTCGATGACGTGATGGTGGCCGCCGAGCGTGATGCCGCGATCCTCGATCTTCAGCAGGCACCAGATGTTGGGACGGTATTTCGTGCCGTTCTTATCGAGCTCATAGACGGGAAAGTTGTTTGAAAGCCAGAACTTGCCGTTCCAGAACCGGGTCGCCGAAGCCACGAAATTCTGCTTCCAGAGATTCCAGCTGCCCGTGGTCCATTTGACGATCTTGCGGGTCGGCGCGGTGGCACGGTTATAGTCGTGATAGGTGCCTTCGGCCGCGCCCGCGGCCGGGTTGATCTGTCGGAAGCCGAGCTTCAGCGTCAAGGTCAGCTCGGCATTGTTGTAAGGGTCGCAGCAGTCGGTGTTCAGTTCGGCCTCGAACTGTGAAAGGCTCATACCCAGTTTCATGGATGGTCCTCGCCCTGTGCGATACGGTCCTGAGGAAGGTGGCGAGCTGCGCTTGTCCGGCTTTAGATGCTTTTCGCCGGCAGGCCTCCGGGCTGGTGGGGGATCAGGTAAAGTTACAGATTTGGTTTTCTGTAACCGACCATTCGCTTGCCGCATTGCAGCACGAGAGTGGTTTCGTTAGACAGCCATTCACTCTAGAACGATACCAAGCGATCTTCGCTTCGTGAGCTTGAAGGGTCGGGAGTTCAAGACTTGGCCGAGTCCAGACCGGCGGCGCGCCCGCTTTCCCCGCATCTGCAGATCTACCGCTGGTCCTGGACCATGGCGGCGTCGATCGCCCACCGCGCCACCGGCGTGGCGCTCTATGGCGGCACCCTGCTGATCGCGCTCTGGCTGATCGCGGCCGCGTCCGGCCCAGCCGCCTACGAAACTGCGCAGTGGATCGCGGGCTCGATCCTCGGCCGCCTCGTTCTGTTCGGTTACACCTTCGTGCTGCTGCATCATATGGTCGGCGGGCTCCGCCATTTCGTCTGGGATCTCGGCTACGGCTTCGACCCGCAGACCCGTATGAACCTGGCCAAGTACAACCTCGTCGCCTCCGGCGTGCTCACTGTGCTGGTCTGGCTCGTCGTCCTGACGCGCTGAGGAACACGAAGATGCTCTCCAACTCCTCGATGCGCACCCCACTCGGCCGCGTCCGCGGTCTCGGCTCGGCGAAGTCCGGCACAGGCCATTTCTGGCTGCAGCGCATCACGGGCGTCGCCAACGTCATCCTGACGCTCGCTTTCCTCTGTGTCGTCATCTCGCTGATCGGCAAGCCCTATGGCGCCGCCATCGCGACGCTGTCGAACCCGATCGTCGCCATCCTGATGCTGCTCTTCGTCGTGTCCGGCGCGGTCCATATGCGCCTCGGCATGCAGGTCATCATCGAGGACTATATCCATCACGAGGGCATCAAAATTCTCGCCGTGATGGCCAACACCTTCTTTGCGATCGCGGTCGGCGCTGCCTGCGCCTTCGCGCTCCTGAAGATCTCGTTCGGAGGCTGATCATGGCGATCACCCGCGCCCGCGCCACCCCGGCCTATACCGGCCAGGCCTACGCCATCACCGACCACACCTTCGACGTCGTCGTCGTCGGCGCCGGCGGCGCGGGCTTGCGCGCCACGGTCGGCTGCTCGCAGGCCGGCCTGCGCACCGCCTGCATCTCCAAGGTGTTCCCGACCCGCTCGCACACCGTCGCGGCCCAGGGCGGCGTCGCCGCCTCGCTCGGCAACATGGGCAAGGACACCTGGCAATGGCACATGTACGACACCGTGAAGGGGTCGGACTGGCTCGGCGACCAGGATGCGATCGAATACCTCGTCCGCAATGCGCCGGCCGCCGTCTACGAGCTCGAGCATTGGGGCGTGCCGTTCTCGCGCACCGAGAGCGGCAAGATCTACCAGCGCCCCTTCGGCGGCATGACCACCGATTTCGGCAACGGTCCGCCGGCGCAGCGCACCTGCGCCGCTGCCGACCGCACCGGCCACGCCATGCTGCACACGCTCTATGGCCAGGCGCTGCGCTACAATACCGAGTTCTTCATCGAATACTTCGCCATCGACCTGATCATGGACGAGGACGGCCATTGCCGCGGCGTGCTCGCGCTCAAGCTCGACGACGGCACGCTGCACCGCTTCCGCTCGCAGCAGACGATCCTGGCGACCGGCGGCTATGGCCGCGCCTATTTCTCGGCGACCTCGGCCCATACCTGCACCGGCGACGGCGGCGGCATGGTGCTGCGCGCCGGCCTGCCGATGCAGGACATGGAGTTCGTGCAGTTCCACCCGACCGGCATCTACGGCTCGGGCTGCCTGATCACCGAGGGCGCGCGCGGCGAGGGCGGCTACCTCACCAATTCCGAGGGCGAGCGCTTCATGGAGCGCTATGCCCCTTCGGCCAAGGACCTTGCCTCGCGCGACGTCGTCTCACGCTCGATGACGATGGAGATCCGGGCCGGCCGCGGCGTCGGCAAGGACAAGGACCACATCTACCTGCATCTCGACCATCTCGACCCGAAGATCCTGCACGAGCGCCTGCCCGGCATCTCGGAAAGCGCCAAGATCTTCGCCGGCGTCGACGTCACCCGCGAGCCGATCCCGGTGATCCCGACTGTGCACTACAACATGGGCGGCATCCCGACGAACTTCCACGGCGAGGTGCTGACCAAGGTCGACGGTGATCCCGACCGGGTCGTGCCGGGCCTGATGGCGATCGGCGAAGCGGCCTGCGTCTCGGTCCACGGCGCCAACCGCCTCGGCTCGAACTCGCTGATCGACCTCGTCGTCTTCGGCCGGGCAGCGGGCCTGCGCTGCGCCGAGACCGTCAGGGCCGGCGAGAAGCAGCCGGAGCTGCCGGCGAACTCGGCCGATCTCTCGCTCACCCGCCTCGACAAGTACCGCAACGCCAAGGGCGGCACGCCGACGGCGGTGCTGCGCGACAAGATGCAGCGGATCATGCAAGCCAACTGCGCCGTCTACCGCACCGGCGAGACGCTGGAGGAGGGCCACAAGCTCATCCACGAGGTTTGGGGTGGCATCACCGACATCGGCACGACGGATCGCTCGCTGATCTGGAACTCGGACCTGATCGAGACGCTGGAGTTCGAGAACCTGATCACCCAGGCGGTCGTCACCATGGATTCGGCGCTGCAGCGCCCGGAGAGCCGCGGCGCCCATGCCCGCGAGGATTATCCGGACCGCGACGACAAGGACTGGATGAAGCACACGCTCGCCTGGATCGATGACGAGAAGCGCACGGTCACGCTCGATGACCGTCCGGTGCACACCTACACGCTCTCGAACGACATCGAATACATCAAGCCTAAGGCGCGGGTGTACTGAGGACGATCTGACAGATGGCCGAATTCACTCTCCCGCAGAACTCCCGCCTGACCGAAGGCAAGGCCTGGCCGAAGCCGGCCGCTGCCAAGAAGGTCACAGAGTTCAAGATCTATCGCTGGAATCCTGACGACACCGCTAATCCGCGCACCGACACCTATTATGTCGACCGCGAGGATTGCGGGCCGATGGTGCTCGACGCGCTGATCTGGATCAAGAACAAGGTCGACCCGACGCTGACCTTCCGGCGCTCCTGCCGCGAGGGCATTTGCGGCTCCTGCGCCATGAACATGGATGGCAAGAACGGGCTCGCCTGCACCACCGGCATCGACGAGTGCGGCGCCAAGGGCAGGGTCGCGATCTACCCGCTGCCGCATATGCCGGTGGTCAAGGACCTGGTTCCGGACCTGACCCGCTTCTACGCCCAGCATGCCTCGATCGAGCCCTGGCTCAAGACGACGACGCCAGCGCCCGAAAAGGAATGGAAGCAGGCCAAGGACGACCGCGAGAAGCTCGACGGGCTCTATGAGTGCATCCTGTGCGCCTGCTGCTCGACCTCGTGCCCGAGCTATTGGTGGAACGGTGACCGCTATCTCGGTCCGGCCGCGCTGCTGCAGGCCTATCGCTGGCTGATCGACAGCCGCGACGAAGCCACCGGCGAGCGCCTTGATGATCTTGAAGACCCGTTCCGGCTCTATCGCTGCCACACCATCATGAACTGCGCCAACGCCTGCCCGAAGGGCCTCAACCCGGCCAAGGCGATTGCGGAAGTGAAGAAGATGATGGTGACCCGCCAGGTCTGAGGCGGCTCCGCCAGCGCGCTGGAATGCTAGCGCGTCATGCTCGGGCTTGACCCGAGCATCTCAGGCCGGAGGAGACTCCATAGCGCCTTCTCGTCATGAGATTCTCGGGTCTGCGCTACGCTTCGCCCGAGAATGACGCACGAACCTCGGTGAGGCTTGAAGCTTCACCCTAATTCCGCCGCCGATTCCGCCGTTTTCGGCCCTCAATCGATCATGCCCGCGACAAGACGCCGCGCTCTCCTGGTGACGCTAAGTCACTGCATGAGGGCGAATCATGTCGCAAGAGCAAGAGCACCAGAACGAGAGCAAGCCTGAACCTCCGGCCTTTCCCGCCGGCATCAACCCAAGGCGGTTCGGGCGCAGTCCCGGCCTGAAATTCTTCGTCATCGGCTTTCTGGCACTGCTGCTGCTGATCCCGTTGATGTTCGTCTCCGGGCTGCGCAGCGAGCGCTCGGCAACCGCCAGTCAGGCGTCGCGCGAGATCGGCGAGGCCTGGGGCCGCGAGCAGGTCGTCGGCGGGCCGGTGCTGATGGTGCCCTATCTGGTGCCGCCCAAGATCGCCAATGCCGCGCCGACGCGCGAGGTGGCGGTCTTCCTGCCGGATGATCTCCAGGCGAGCTCGGAGGCGCAGACCGAGATTCGGCGGCGCTCGATCTTCGACGTGCCGGTCTATCGCAGCAAGGTTGCGTTGAACGCACGCTTCCTGCCGCCGGACTTCAAGGCGATCACCTCGGATACGGTACAGCCGCTCTGGAACGAAGCGGTGCTCGCCGTCGGCGTCGCCGATGTCCGCGGCCTGAAGAACCGCGCCACAGCTCAGATCCGCGACGGCGCGGCGATCGAGTTCGAGCCGACATTTGGCGCCGGCATCCGCGAGGGCAACGGCATCCATGCCATCTTGCGCGATGTCGACCTGACCAGGCCACTCTCGGTCCAGGTGGCGCTCGATCTCAACGGCTCGCGCAGCCTGTCGATCGTGCCGCTGGCCAAGAACAGCGCGATCCGGATGAGCTCGAACTGGGAGCATCCGAGCTTCTCCGGCGCGCATCTGCCGGATGATCGGGTGATCGATGCGAACGGCTTCTCGGCCTCCTGGCGCGTCTCGCATCTGGCGCGCAACCTTCCGCTCGCCTTCAACCATGACAACCGGCGCACCGATGCGACCTTTCTCTCCGGCGGCGTCGGTGCCCGCTTCTACCAGCCGGTCGATCTCTACCAGCTGGTCGATCGCGCCATCAAATACGCGATCCTGTTCGTCGGGGCGGTCTTTCTCGCTGTGTTCGGGCTGGAACTGGTGGCGCGTGGCAACCTCCACGCCGTCCAGTACACGCTCGTCGGCTTCGCGCTGGTGCTGTTCTATGTGCTCTTGCTGTCGCTGGCCGAGCATCTCGGCTTCCTGACCGCCTATCTCACAGCGGCAGCTGCGACGACGGCGCTGATCGCACTCTATATCGGCCTCGTCCTGCGCAGTTTCGCGCGCGGCGCCGTGCTGGGACTGATCCTCGCCATCGGCTACGGGCTGGTCTACGCACTGCTGAAATCCGAGGATTTCGCCCTGCTCGCCGGGGCGATCGGCGCCTTCGTCGCGCTGGCGACGCTGATGCTGGCGACGGCCAGGGTCAACTGGTCCGGCCTCGGTGACAGCGTGGCCAAGAGTGTCACCAGCGATCCGGCGCGGCCGACTGCGCCGGTATGACGCCTAGGACAGGTAACGACCCGGCGCGAAAGGCGCCGGGTCGGCGGGAGCCTGCTCGCCGCAGACCAGCGCGGCGAGGATCTCCCCCGTCACGGGTCCGGTCGAGAAGCCGATATGCTGGTTGCCGAAGGCGAGCCAGAGGCCGGGATTGCGCGGCGCCTCTCCGATCATCGGCAGCGAATCCGGCAGGGTCGGGCGCGAGCCGCGCCATGTCGTCTCCTCCGCCGGTTCGGTCAGCGGGAAGGCCTCGCGGGCTCGCGGCAGCACCTGGTCGATCTGGGCATGGTTGTCGGGTGCGTCGCGATGGGCGAGCTCGACGCCGCTGGTCAGGCGCAGGCCGAGTTCCATCGGCGCCAGCATATAGGCGGCCTCGACATCGTAGATCGGGCGGTTCAGGAAACGCCCCTGTGCCGGCTTGTAGTGGCGGTGATAGCCGCGCTCGACATTGAGCGGGACTTTGAGCCCGAGCGGCCGCAGCAGATCGCCGCTCCAGGGACCGAGTGCGACGACCGCAAGATCGGCGTCGTGATGTGCACCCTTGCCGATCGCGCGCCAGCCTTCGCCCTGCTTCGACAGCGTGGTTACCTCGTCGCGCAGGATAGTGCCGCCGCGGGCGGCGAACAGAGCCGCATAGGCCTCGACCACCGCGCCCGGCCAATCGACCGAGGCGCTGTCCTTGTGATGCAGGGCGGCCGAGAAGATCGGGTTGAGGCTCGGCTCCAGCGCCGAGAGCGCCTGGCGGTCGAGCGCCTCGACGCGCACGCCATGATCCTCGAGGAAGGCCCGGCGTGCTTCGGCGGCAGCCTGGCCGGCCTCGCTGCGCCAGAGCTCGAGGAAACCGGTATCGCGCAGGCGCCAGGCGATGCCGGCTTCGGTCATCAGGCGCTTGTGCAGGGGCAGGGAGGGCGTGACCAGGCTTTCCAGCGCGGCGACGCGGTGGCTAAGCCGGTTCGGCTTGGCCTCGGCGAGGAAGCCGAGGATCCAGCCGGGATTGGCCAGGAGATGGCCGAGCCGATAGCGCACAGCTGCGTGCCGGTTGCCGAGGTATTTCGGCAGATTCTTCCACAGGCCGGGATTGTTGAGCGGCATGATCGAGGAGCGGCTGATCACGCCGGCATTGCCGTAGGAGGTCTCGCGGCCGGGTTCGCGGCGATCGATCAGCGTCACCTTGAGGCCGCGCTTCTGCAGGGCGAGCGCACAGGAGACGCCGACCATGCCGGCGCCGATAACAATGACGCTGCGGTTCACTTGGACAGGTCCGGGGAGAGGGCGGGCTCGGCGAGCCAGTGATCGAGGAAGCCGTCGAGCCAGGCACGCACCGCCGGATCGTACTGGTACCAGCCGGCGAGGTGCTGGTGGCGCAATTGTGCGCCCGGCATCAGCGTGCGCTCATGTGCGCGCACCGACCAGCGGCACATCATCGCCAGCGTCACCTCGGGGTGGAACTGCAGGCCATAGGCCTTGCGGCCGACGCGGACCGCCTGGACCGGGAAATCGCCGCCGGTCGCCAGGCATTCAGCGCCGGTCGGGCAGTCGAAGCCCTCGCGATGCCATTGATAGACCGTTCCAGGCCAGATGCTGCTGGTCGTGGCAGCGTCGGCATGGCCGGCTTCCGTCAGGCTTAGTGGGTAGTAGCCGATCTCGGCCCGTCCCTCTGCATGGGTGTAGACGGCCGCGCCGAGATGGCGGGCCAGCATCTGTGCGCCGAGGCAAAGGCCGAGGAAGGGCGCGTCCTCTTTCAGGCAGACGCCGATCCAGTCGATCTCCGCCTTGACGAAATCATCGGGGTCGTTGGCGCTCATCGGCCCGCCGAAGATCACCGCGCCGGCATGGCCCTGCATGGTCTGCGGCAGCGGATCGCCGAAACGGGGCCTGCGGATATCAAGGGCATGGCCACGCTCGGCGATGAGGCGGCCGACACGGCCGGGCGTCGAATGCTCCTGATGGAGCACGATCAGCACCGGTTTGCGCGGTGGCAGGGCGTCGAGGCGGGTGCGGAGCCGGCGACGGGCTTCGAAGCGATAGGACTGATCGTTCATCGCGACGTTCGATTGCGCTCCCGAGACCGGATTCTCCGCGCCGGATCGCCTTAAAATGCGGTTTGCCGACCCTCGCGGCAAGCAAATTATGCGCCATGGCAGGCATGACGGAGGCCAGCGCCGTGCATGCTTCGTGCAATCTTCCGTCAATAGTCTTCTGGCAATGCAACCTCCAGTGACGATGCCGGTTGACTTTCGAGCTAGGTTTGGGCATGAGAATGAACGTTCATTCTCATCACTCAGAAGAAGCATGTCGCAGGTTGTCGACTCATTCCCGGCCGAGCGCGGCCTTTCGGAACGCCATGTCCGCATCCTCGATGCGGCCGAACGCGTCTTCGCGCGCGCCGGCTTCCATGCGGCGACGATGAATGACATCGCCGCAGAGGCCGGGATGAGCCCGGGCAATCTCTACCGCTATTTCTCCTCGAAGGACGCGATCATCGCCGGTATGAGCGAACGCGACCGCATGGAGATCGCGGCCGATTTCGCCGGGCTCGATCCAAGCAAGGGCCGGTTGCTCGACCAGCTCGATGAGCTCGGCCGTCAGCACATGGTGCGCAAGCCGCGCGAGAAGGCGATCATCGCGCTGCAAATCTGGGCGGAAGCCTCGCGCACCCCCGAGATGGCGAAGATCTGTGCCGGCTTCGACGAAACGGTCGAGCAGGGGCTCGGCGCCGCCGTCGAGGCTGCCAAGGCGAGCGGCGAATTGCCGAGCAATCTCGATCAAGCGCGTTTCCTGCTGGCGTTGTTCATGATGGCGGACGGCTTCTTCTGCCGGCGCGCCGTCGATCCCGATTTCGACGCCGCTGCCGGCGCCGAAGCCCTGTTCGCCGCGATGCGGGGATTGGCGCAGACCATGCTGCTGCCGCCCGCCGACGGCCAGACCTCGTAAGAAGGCCGACCATGCCCATCTCGACCAAAAACCTGATCCTGCTGCCGCTCATCGCGCTCGCATGCGCGCCCGGCGCGACCTTCGCCCAGGCGCCGGCCTCCGCCGCCACAACCCAGCAGCCGTCCGCCGGACCTGCAATCACGGTGACATCGGCCAAGCGCGACGAGATCGTGCAGAGCGTCGTCGTCTCCGGCTCGATGATCGCGCGCGACGAGATCATGGTTGCGCCCGAGATCGACGGCGTCGTCATCACCGAGCTGCTCGCCGAGGAGGGCGACCGTGTCGCCGCCGGCCAGGTGTTGGCGCGGCTGTCGCGCACCACGCTCGAAGTGCAGCGCTCCCAGAACGAGGCGCAGATCAAGCGTGCGGAGGCAGCAGTCGACCAGGCCAAGGCGCAAATCGTCGAGGCCGAGGCCAATCTCGTTCAGGCCAACAATGCCTTCGACCGGACCAAGGCTTTGCGTGACAATGGCAATGCGAGTCTCGAGACCTTCGATCAGCGCGCCGCCGCAGCCCGGGGCGGGCAAGCGCGATTGAACTCGATGAAGCAGGCGCTTGCGATCACCACGGCCGATCTGGCGCTGGCCCAGGCGCAAGGGCGCGACATCGAGGTCAAGCTGGCGCGAACCGAGATCAAGGCGCCGAAGGCCGGCATCGTCAGCCGCCGCAATGCCCGGCTCGGCGCGATGGCGACGATGGCGGCCACTGAGCCGCTGTTCAGGATCATCGCCGACGGCGCGATAGAGCTCGAGGCTGATGTCGCCGAGGTCGAGCTGCCCAATCTCAAGATCGGGCAGGCGGTCGCGGTCACGCCGGCAGGCGCTGACAAGCCGCTGACCGGCCAGATCCGGCTGATCTCGCCCGAGGTCGACAAGGCCTCGCGGCTTGGGCGGCTGCGTATCTCGCTCATCGACAACCCGCCGGTCGCCATCGGCTCCTTCGCGCGCGGCGTGATCGAGACCGGCCGCAAGACCAGCATCCTCCTGCCGCTTTCGGCGATCACCTATTCACGCGGCGGCGCGATGGTGCAGTCCGTCAAGGACGGCCGGGTGACGACGAAGAAGGTGACGCTCGGCCTGATTGGCGGCGGGCGCGCCGAGATCGCGTCCGGCCTCGCCGAGGGCGAAAGCGTGGTGGCGCGCGCCGGCACCTTCGTGCGTGACGGCGACATGATCACGCCGATCGCGACGAACTGACGGAGCCTCGCGTGAACGTCAATTTCTCCGCCTGGTCGATCCGGAAGCCGGTTCCGGCGATCCTGCTCTTCGTCGTGCTCTGCGTGCTCGGGCTGCTCTCGTTCTCGAAGCTGCCGGTAACGCGCTTCCCGAACATCGACGTGCCCTTCGTCTCGGTGACGGTGACCCAGTCCGGCGCTGCCCCGGCGGAGCTCGAGAGCCAGGTTTCGAAGCGCGTCGAGGATGCGGTCGCCAACATCACCGGCGTTAAGCATGTGATGTCGACGCTGACCGACGGCTCCTCGGTGACGCTGGTCGAGTTCAGGCTCGAAACCAACACCGACCGTGCCGTCAATGACGTCAAGGACGCGATCGCCAAGATCAGGGCTGAGCTGCCCCGCACCATCGACGAACCGGTGATCCAGCGCATCGACGTCGAGGGCCAGTCGATCCTGACCTACGGCGCCTCCTCGCCCGGCATGACGCTGGAGCAGATTTCCTGGCATGTCGACGATGTCGTCTCGCGCGAATTGCAGGGGCTGAAAGGCGTCGGCCGGGTCGAACGCTATGGCGGCGTCGACCGCGAGATCCGAATCTCGCTCGATCCCGACCGGCTGCTCGCGCTTGGCACCACGGCCGGCGAGGTCAATCGCCAGATCCGCGCCACCAATGTCGACCTTGCCGGCGGGCGCGGCGAGGTTGGTGGCCAGGAGCAGGCGATCCGCACGCTTGCCAGCGCGAAGACTGTCGCGGAGCTCGCCGACAGCAAGATCCAGCTCACCGGCGGACGCGAGGTGCGCCTGAAGGAGCTCGGCCGGGTCGAGGATTCCAGTTCCGAGCCGCGTGCCTTCGGCCGGCTGAACAAGCAGCCGGTCGTTTCCTTCGCCGTGTTCCGCTCGAAGGGCTCGAGCGAGCTCTCGGTCAAGGACGTCGTCGCGGCCAAGCTCGACGATCTCAACAAGCGCTATCCGACGATCGCGATCAAATCGATCGACGACGCCGTCGCCTACACCCATGGCAACTACAAGGCGGCGATGGAGACGCTGCTGGAGGGCGCGGCGCTCGCCGTGCTCGTCGTCTTCATCTTCCTGCGCAACTGGCGCGCGACGCTGATCACCGCGATCGCGCTGCCGCTCTCGGCGATCCCGACCTTCTGGGCGATGGAGCTCCTCGGCTTCTCGCTCAACCTCGTCAGCCTGCTCGGCATCACCCTGGTGACCGGCATCCTCGTCGACGACGCGATCGTCGAGATCGAGAACATCGTCCGGCACATGAAGATGGGCAAATCGCCCTATCGCGCCGCGATGGAGGCGGCCGACGAGATTGGCCTCGCGGTCATCGCGATCACGCTGACCATCGTCGCGATCTTCGCGCCGGTCTCGTTCATGGGCGGCATCGCCGGCCAGTATTTCCGCCAGTTCGGCCTGACGGTCGCGATCGCGGTGCTGTTCTCCCTGCTTGTGGCGCGCCTGATCACGCCGATGATGGCGGCCTATCTGTTCAAGCCGGTGAAGCACCAGGATGCCAAAGACGGCTTCGTGATGCGCGCCTACAGCTGGCTGCTTGAAGCCTCGCTCAGGAAGCGCCGTATCCCGGTCTTGCCGCGCTTCGACGGCTCGCGGACATGGCGGAGGCTGCCGTTCAATACGGCCTATCTCACGCTGATTGCCGGCTTCGGCTTCCTGTTCATCTCGATCCAGGCGACGGCACTGCTGCCGACCGGCTTCTTCCCGGAGGAGGATACCGCCCGCATCGTCGCCTCGGTCGAATTGCCGCCCGGCGCGACGCTGGAGGACACCACCGTCGCCACCGACAAGATCGTCGACAAGCTGCGCGAGATCCCGCAGGTGACGAACGTCTTCGTGCTCGGTGGCGCCTCGCCGACCGGCCAGCGCGAGGTCCGCCGCGCCTCCGTCTTCATCCTGCTGACGCCGAAGGCCGAGCGCGACATCCCGCAGAAGGAGCTCAAGGTCACCATCGCCGAGAAGCTGGCTGGTGTGCCCGATGTCCGCGCCTGGTACGTCAACGAGCGCGGCGAGCGCGAGATGGCGTTCTCGATCCTGTCCAAGGACGGCGATGCGCTCGACGAGACCGTGGCGAAGATCGAGGCGCGCATGCGCCAGGTCGACGGCTATCTCAACGTCGCAACCGCCGGTTCGCTGAGCCGGCCGGAGATGCGCGTCACGCCGAAGCTGGAGCAGGCCGCCAATCTCGGCGTCACGCCCGAGGCGATCTCGGAGGCGCTGCGGGTTGCCACCATCGGTGACATCGGCCCCAACCTCGCCAAGTTCAACGCCGGCGACCGGCTGGTGCCGATCCGCGTCCAGCTCGACGAGCAGGCCCGCACCGATATCCGCAACATCGCGGCGTTGCGCGTGACCAATACCGCTGGCGTCTCGATCCCGCTTACCGCCGTCGCCGAGATCGGCTTCGGCGAGGGCCCGTCCTCGATCGACCGCTATGACCGCGTCCGCCGCGCCGCCATCGGCGCCGACCTGAAGCGCGGCTTCGAGCTTGGCACGGCGCAGGAGAAATTCCAGGAGATCGTCAAGGAGGTCGGCCTGCCCGAGGGCGTGCGCATCGCCGCCACCGGCGACGCCGAGATCCAGGGCGAGGTGGTCGAGGGCTTCATCACCGCGATGACCACCGGCCTGATGCTGGTGCTCGCCGTGCTGATCCTGCTGTTCGGCTCGGTCTTCCAGCCGATCACCATCCTGCTCTCGCTGCCGCTCTCCTTTGGCGGCGTGGTCATCGCGCTGCTCGCCACGCACAACCCGGTCTCGATGCCGGTCTATATCGGCCTGCTGATGCTGATGGGCATCGTCACCAAGAACGCGATCATGCTCGTCGACTTCGCGGTCGAGGAGGTCGCGCGCGGGAAGGACCGGCTGACGGCGCTGCTGGAGGCAGGGCACAAGCGGGCGCGGCCGATCGTGATGACCACGATCGCCATGGCCGCCGGCATGCTCCCGTCCGCCTATGGCGTCGGCGATGGCGGCGAGTTCCGCGCGCCGATGGCGATCGCGGTGATCGGCGGGCTGCTCGTCTCGACCGTGCTCTCCCTCGTCTTCGTACCGTCCTTCTATGTGGTGATGGACGATCTCGGCCGGCTCACTGGCTGGATTTTTGGCCGCTTCCTCGGCAAGGCCGAGGATGAGAGCCAGTGGGAAGCGATCCGCGAGGAGGAGACGCCGGGCGAGGCCGCCGCCAAGGCGATGGCCGGCAAGCTGCCGCCGCCGAGACTGGCGGCGGAGTGAGAACCAAGGGTCTGCCTCAGGGCAGGCCCTTTTTAATTGGCGGTCAATTCTCCCGCAGTGACAGATCGAGGTTCTGTCCCTGGCCTGGCTGGCTGCCACGCAGGGTCAGCGCCACACCATCCTGCTGGCGGGAGATCGTCAGGGTCGCGGGCGGATTTGGGCGGACGCTTTCTGCCGTCTCGTTGAAGGCGAGCGTCAGCCGCTGGCCCTGCCGCGTGCCGGCGAGGTTCGCGACTGTGCCGGTGCTCTCCTTGAAGGTGCCGGCATAGCGGCCGGTCTTCGGATCGTGGCGCAGCTCGATCTTGATGGTGGCGCTGAGGATGGCCGCGGTGGTGCAGCTGCCGTCGAGGCTCAGGCGCGAGCCTTCCTGGTCGCCATTGAACTCACACTTCAGCGAACGGCTGCTGCCGCCGGCGTTCTGGAGCGTGCCATTGCCGCTGAAGCGGCCTTCCAGCGAGCTGAGGAAGCCCGCTTCGCCGCTATCGGCCTCCTGCTCGGCGGCTCCCGGCTGCGCCAGGATCAGGAGCGCCGCCGCGGCGAGCGCCTTCGCCAGGTGATGTCCTGTCATGATCGTCCCTCCTGCCGGCTAAACGTCTCAGGAGCGGTTTTGATCGATCGCGGCAGAAAATAAGGATGGCTTCGCCGGGGCTGGAGCCTTCACACGCCGGCCGGCTCGCTTTCGGCCGCGTGCTTGCGCTCCACGGCATCGCGATAGGCCGCAGTCAGCTCGTCGAGCACGGAGTGCACCGGCCGCGGCGCGTCGAGATGGAGAAAGCGCAGCTCCGACATGAACTTCTGCCAGAGCACTGGCCCGCCCTCGGCGAGGATCTCGGCGCGGATCGACATCTCCGGCGTCACCGGCAGGAAACGCCGGCCCCAGTCGGCCATGGCCGCGAAGACCGGCACCAGCGAGATCCCCATCTCGGTCAGGCTGTAGATGCCCTTCTGCTTATGGCTGGCGTCGTCACGGCGCGAGATCAGGCCGTTCTCGAGCAGTCGCTTCAGTCGGTCGGCGAGGATGTTCGAGGCGATGCCCTCGTCCGATTTTGCCAGTAATTCGCGAAAATGTCGGCGATTGCCGAACATCATGTCGCGCAGGACGATCAGGCTCCAGCGATCCCCGAGGATTTCCAGGGTCAGATTGATCGGGCAGCCCGAGCGGCCGGTCTCTCGCATGTGCATCTCCAAAACCGCTTGCATTCTACAATCGGTTTCGCTAGAAGCCAACTGCTTGCAAATCGCAAGCGGTTTTGACGGCGTCGAAGTGGCGCTGCATGGAGGATGTGATGGCCAAGGTGATCGCCTGGAACCTCGTGACTCTCGACGGCTACTTCGAGGGCACGGAGAAGTGGGATCTCTCGTTCCACAACGAAGCCTGGGGCGACGAGCTCGACGCGCTCAGCAAGGAGTTCGGCCAGCGCGCCCAATGCCTTGTCTTCGGCCGTGTCACTCATGACGGGATGAAGGCGTACTGGACCGGCGCCACCGCCGAGGACGGCGAGGTCACGCGCTACATGAACGCGCTGCCCAAGCTGGTCGCCTCGCGCAGCGTTCAGAGCTCGGACTGGAACAACACCCGCGTCACCGCCGACATCACAGCCGAGATCGCCAGGCTGCGGGCTGCTCCGGGCAAGGACGTCCTGGTCTTCGGCAGCGCCGAGCTGATCGATACGCTGCTGAGGGAGAGGCAGATCGACGAGTTGATGCTCGCGGTGGTGCCGGTTCGGCTCGGCGCGGGCACGCCGTTCTTCAAGGCCGATGGCGAGCGCCAGAGGCTCGATCTGCTGGAGAGCCGCCCGCTCAAGAACGGAACGGTGATCCTGCGCTACAATATGAGGAGTTGATAACCGCTATGAGCTCTGATCGACTCTCACAGATAAGATTTCTTCGAAAATCAATTGCCCGATTATTTGGTTCTATACATACTCGAAAACTATCATCTGAATAATATTTTGGGATCACGCTGCGTCTCTGTGCCTTCCAAAAACGTGCTGCCTACTTGTGTCTCCAGAGGTATCAGCTACTTTAGGTTGGGGGAGGACGCTTCATGGTTGAGGAAGCTGGCAAAGCTGCGGGAGTGAGCAGCGGAGAGATTGCTCCGTCGACGAAAGAAATAAAAGATAAACCTGGCCGTCGCGAGATCAAGGGAGGTATACCATACGTAACATCTCCTGGAGTTCTGAAGAAAGCGCTCGAAATCATTGTTCAAGCTGAGCGGCCAGATAAATTTAGTGCTAACTATATGGCAACTGTCTTAAAACTAACAGGAGGATCTGCGAGAGAGGTTCCTCCTTTTCTTAAGAAAATGCAATTTATCGGATCGGATGCAGCTCCGACTCTTCTGTATTCAAAATTTAAGACTGATGGAGGCCGTTCTCAAGCCGCGTATGAGGGCTTAAAGAACTCTTTTGGTGAATTGTTTCGGCGAAATGAATATATTTATAAAGCAGAAGAAGCTGCAGTAAAGGATGTAATCGTTGAAATAACGGGCCTCAAAAAGAATGATAATATCGTTCGATTGATGTATGCAACTTTTGAGGCCGTTCGCGGGTTTGTATCTGGCGATGTCTCTGCGACCGCGCCTAACAATCTTAGGACCGAGTCAGATGATCAAGTTGATGTGGGGCAGGTGGATCAGAAAATAGAATCTAGTTCATTTAAGAGTATAGGTCTGTCCTATCAGATAAATATTGTTCTACCAGAAACAGATAATATTTCTGTTTTTAATGCGATTTTTAAAAGCCTTCGGGAAAATCTCTTGCGATGACGGAAGAGCGAGATATAGAACTTTTCGTTCTGAAAAACGCTGCGATGACACGCAGCTTACGGCAGATATTCAACGCAGAGAATATTGGAAATTCTAGAGGTGCGCTTGAAGCGCAGGCCGATTCCCTTGTCTCTGATTATCTCAAGCAGGTCGATTTTAAGGTTTTAGTAAATGCGAAGCGGATGAGTGAATTCTATATGCTCTTCTACGCCCTTGAGAACGATATTCGTGACCTTATTGAGTCGACGCTGATAGAAAGTTTTGGAGATGATTGGTGGGGAGTCGCTGTTCCTCAATTCGTTCGTGACAACGTTCAAAAGAATTATGATCGAGAGGCCGCTGAGGGTCTTCCACCGAGATCTGATCGAATGATTGATTATTCAACTTTTGGAGAATTAGGAGAAATAGTTAAAGAAAATTGGGAAATTTTTTCAGGTATGTTTTCGAATGCGACGAGGAATCGTGTTTTACGTCTTATCAATAGACTGAATCTTGTTCGCGGTCCTATCGCTCATTGCAATCTCTTACCGGAGGAAGAGGCTATTCGCCTTAAGCTCGCGATAAGAGATTGGTATAAGTTAATGGAATAGCGCTCTTGGTTACCCCTTCCGCACCATCAGCACTGCCGCCAGGATCGCGACACCGCCGAACGCCTGGGCGGGCGAGGGCTGCTCGGCGAAGATCGCCCAGGCGGCCAGCACCGAGACCAGCGCCGGCCAGACCATGACCAGCGAGGCGGCGTTCGCCCCGTAGTGGCCGAGCGCCAGCGTGATCAGGCCCTGGCCCATGGCATGCGAGACCAGCCCGAGCGCGGCGACGGCGAGCCAGCCGGTCAGGCTCTGCGGCAGGATGGTTTCGCCAAGGCCGAGCGCGGCAACGAGGCAGAACACGGCGCAGATCGCGCTGGAAATCAGGCTGATGCGGCCGGCGGCAGCGCGGTTGCGGGCACGGCGCACGGCGAGGATGTAGGCCGCGTAGGAGAAGGCGGCGCCGATGGCGAGACCGTCCCCGAACAGGCCGCCGCCCGAGAGCGGCGTCACTGCGCTTCCCGACAGTTTCGGCAGCACCAGCAGGCCGGCGCCGCCGACGGCGAGCAGCAGCGCGCCGAGGATGCGCCGCGTCGGCTTTTCGCGGAACAGCAGCCAGCCGCCGAGGATGACGCCGACCGGCGAGAGGTTGCCGAGCAGCGAGGCATTGGCAATCGAGGTGAAGCCGATCGAGGCATTGTAGAGAACGACATCGACGCCGAAGGCGAGGCCGGCAAGCGCGATCGGCAGCATGGCGCCGGACCGGACGCCATCCGCGTTGCCGCCGCGATCCTCCAGCGCCATCCAGGCAGCGAGCACCGGCAGGGCGAAGGCCATGCGCCAGAAGCCGGCCGCGGCCGGGCCGACATCGGCGAAGCGCACGAAGATGCCGGAGAAGCCGATGCAGGTTGCGCCGAGCAGCAGCGCCAGGAACATGGCGAGCGCTGGCGTGGTGGGACGATCTGGCACGGCAAGGCTCGAGGCGGACATGGATTGGGCTTTCGGGCGTGAATTCCACAGCCCTCATCCTGAGGAGGCGCGATCTGCGATCGCTCCTCAGGATGAGGGCTGTTCGATTGCCTTGAGCATAGAGCCCTTCCGGTAATCGGAAAAACGGATTATTTTGATTTATCTATCACTATTTCCGTTGGAGCGGTGATGTCGACCCATCTCGATCTGGATGCACTCGCCATGCTCGTTGCCGTCGCCGAGACCGGCGGCTTCACGGCGGCTGGCCAAAAGCTCGGACGCACGCAGTCGGCGGTGTCGGGCCGCATCCAGGATCTGGAGGCCACGCTCGGCAAGCAGCTGCTGGAACGCTCGCGCCGCGGTGTCACGCCGACCGAGGCGGGCGAGCGATTGCTCGCCCAGGCCCGCCGCCTGCTTGCGATCGAACGCGAGGCGCGGGCCGAGCTCGAGGGCGACAAGGCCGTTGGCCGCCTGCGGATCGGCCTGCCGGACGACTATGTCGATGCTTATCTGCGCCCGCTGATCGTGCGCTTCGCCGAGGAGCATCCGCGCGTCGAGATCGAGGTGCATTGCGAGCTCTCGAAACGGATCGAGCCGGCGGTGGCGGCAGGCGAGCTCGACCTTGCTGTGATCACGCAGGACCCCGGCCGGCCGAAGGGCGAGCGCCTCAGGCGCGAGCCGCTGGTCTGGGTTGCGGCCCGTGGCCACCGACCCGAGCTCAGCGAAGTGCTGCCGCTCGGCCTGTTCAACGAGGGTTGCCGGGCCCGTCCGCGCATCCTGAATGCGTTGCAGGCGGCGGAGCGAGCGCACCGGCTGGTGTTCTCGTCATCGCACATGGCGGGCTTGCTCTCGGCCGTGGAGGCGGGCCTGTGTGTCACCGCGATCACCGAGAGCGCCGCGCCGGCGTCCCTGCGCCGGCTCGAGCCGTCCGAGAATCTGCCCTCGCTGTTCGAGCTCTCGGTCGCACTGGTGATCGCGCCGCAGGCCGGCGTCGCGGCGCGTCATTTCGCGCAGGCTCTGCGCGAGGCGATGGCGGGGCCGCGGCTGGCGGCTTGAGGGCCCGCCGTCTTTCCGGGACGCCGCGCAGCGGCGCGCCCGGAATCCATATCCGCTCTTGCTGCCGAACGAGCCACGACGACGGGCGCTTTCCTGGCTGCCGTCGTGTTCACGGATTCCGGGCTCAGCGCTTCGCGCTGCCCCGGAATGACGAACAACCCTACTCCGCCGCCTGCGGCTTCAGCACGCCGCGGCGGATCTGATCTTCCTCGATCGACTCGAACAGAGCGCGGAAATTGCCCTCGCCGAAGCCGTCATCACCCTTGCGCTGAATGAACTCGAAGAAGATCGGCCCGACCACGGTGGCGGAGAAAATCTGGAGGAGAACCTTGCTCATCCGCCCGGCCTTCTCGCCGAGCGCGACCGCGCCCTCGCCGTCGATCAGGATGCCATTGGCCTTCAGGCGCGGCACCGGCTCGCCGTGGTTCGGCACGCGGCCGTCGACCTTCTCGTAATAGGTCTCGGGCGGCGAGGGCATGAAGGGCAGGCCGTTGTGCCGGAGCTGCTCGACGCTTGAGTAGATGTCGCGGGCGCCGAGCGCGACATGCTGGATGCCCTCGCCCTTGTACTGGCGCAGGTACTCCTCGATCTGGCTCTTGTCGTCGAGGGATTCGTTGATCGGGATGCGGATTTTGCCGCAGGGCGAGGTCAGCGCCCGCGAGATCAAGCCGGTGAGCTTGCCCTCGATGTTGAAGAAGCGGATCTCGCGGAAGTTGAAGAGCTCGCCATACCAGCCGGCCCAATGGTCCATGCGACCGCGCTGGACGTTATGGGTGAGGTGGTCGAGATAATACATCCCGGCCTGCTCGGGGTGCGGGTCCGTTTCGCCGAGCCATTCGAAATCGACGTCGTAGATCGAGCCCTTCTCGCCATAGCGATCGACAAAATAGAGCAGCGAGCCGCCGATGCCCTTGACCGCCGGGATCTGCAATTCGCCGGGGCCGACTTTGCTCTCATAGGGCTCGGCGCCGAGCGAGACGGCGCGCTCGAAGGCGTGCTTGGCATCAACGACGCGGAACGCCATGGCGCAGGCGCAGGGGCCATGCTCGGCGGCGAAACCCTGCGCGAAGGAAGCCGGCTCGGCATTGACGATGAAATTGACGTCGCCCTGGCGATAGAGCGTCACCTTCTTGGAGCGGTGCCTGGCGACCTTGGTGAAGCCCATCGTCTCGAACAGCTCGCCGAGCTTCTCGGGCTCGGGATGGGCGTATTCGACGAATTCGAAGCCGTCGGTGCCCATCGGGTTGGCGTCGGAAATGGCCGGCGGGGCTGAATCATGCGGGAACGGTCCCATGCGGTGTCCTCCTGAGAATGCCTGGTTGACCGATCCTCGCGCATCGGCAAGGCGAAAGGTTTGCAAAATCTTGTGCTCTCGGATTGAATTTGCACAGATCGTGCACACAAGCGCAGGAAAGCTCACGGAATGCCGCAGCTCGACGCTTTCGACTGGCGCCTGCTCGAAGCCCTGCAGCAGGATGCCTCGCTGACCAATGGCGCCCTCGCCGAGCGCGTCGGCCTCTCCGCCAGCCAGGTCTCGCGACGGCGGCAGGCGCTGGAAAGCGTCGGCACCATCCGCGGCTATCGCGCGCTGATCGATCCGGAAGCGATCGGGCTCTCCGTCACCGTCTTCATCCATGTCGCGCTCAACACCCATTCGCGCGACAACGCCCGGCGCTTTCGCGATCTGGTGAAGCTGACGCCGGCCGTGCTCGAGGCGCATGCCCTGACCGGCGAGGCCGACTACATGCTGAAAGTCGCGGTCGGCGACCTCAAGGAGCTGGCGCGCCTCGTCAACGAGGTGCTGCTGCCACATGAGAGCGTCGCGCGGGTGCGCTCGGAGATCGCGCTGGAGACGCTGAAGGAGCCGGGACTCTTGCCCTTGGCGATGGTGTGAGGATGCCCCTTCCGCCGGCGCGGCGGCACGTTATAACTGCCGCATGGTCGTTCTCAATCGCATCTACACCCGCACCGGCGACGACGGCACCACGGCGCTCGCTTCTGGCGCGCGCCGGGCCAAGTTCGACCTGCGCGTCTCCGCCTATGGCACGGTCGACGAGACCAATGCCTGCATCGGCCTGGCGCGACTGCATTGTGCCAGCGAGGACCCGGAGCTCGATGCGATGCTCGGGCGCATCCAGAACGATCTCTTCGATCTCGGCGCCGAGCTCGCCTCGCCCGATACCGGCGAGAAGCCTGCCTTCGAGCCGCTCAGGATCGTGCAGGCGCAGGTCGACCGGCTGGAGGCCGAGATCGACCAGCTCAACCGGCCGCTCGGGACGCTGCGCTCCTTCGTGCTGCCGGGCGGCACGCCCGGCGCGGCGCATTTGCATCTCGCCCGCACGGTCAGCCGCCGGGCGGAGCGGCTGATGGTCGAATTGTCGCAGGGCGAGGGCGAGAATGTCGCCCAGCCGGCGCTGAAGTTCATCAACCGACTCTCGGATTTCCTTTTCGTCGCCTCGCGCCACCTCAATGCCAGGGCAGGGGGTGACGTGCTCTGGACGCCCGGCCAGAACCGCTGATCCGATGTTCGTGCCTCTGCATGACGGCGTGCCGATGCGCTTCATCCGCGTCGCCTATGTCACCTATGCGCTGATCGCGATCTGCATCGTGCTGCGGCTCATGTTGATGCACTGGACCAGCGAGGCGAGCGAGATCGCGGTCATGGCCGGCTTCGGCACGATTCCCGCGGTGCTGTTCGGCGAGGCGCAACTGCCGCCGGAGCTGCTCAGGGCGCCGCCCTGGCTGACACTCATGACCGGCATCATGCTGCACGCCAGTTTCGCCCATCTGATCGGCAACATGCTGTTTCTCTGGGTCTTCGGCGACAATGTCGAGGATGCGATGGGGCATCTGCGCTTCCTCGTCTTCTTTCTGCTCTGCGGCATGGCCGGGGCATTGTTGCACGCGCTGATGAACCCCGAATCGGAGCAGCCGCTGATCGGCGCATCCGGCGCGATCTCCGGCGTGATCGCCTCCTATCTGATGCTCTATCCGCGTGTGCGGATCTGGGGTCTCGCCTTCAAATGGATCCCGCTGCATATCCCGGCGATGTATGCGCTCGGCGCCTGGATCCTGTTCCAGCTGCTCTCGGCACTGTTCGACCAGCAAGGCGCTGTCGGCTGGTGGGCACATCTCGGCGGGCTCGGCGCCGGAGCGGCACTGACGCCGCTGCTGATCCGGCGCGAGCTGCGTCTGTTTGGCCGCGTCGTGCGGGGCAAGCCGTGACTTTCATGGCGTTGACAAGCCCAAATCCCCATCGCTACGGTCCGTCCGCATTTCAGCCGAGAGCCGCGATGCCGACCATCGCCGTCTCGGGCGGCCCGGCATCCATCTCTCCGTAACCGGTGAAGCGCCCATGAAGATTCTTGTCCCCGTCAAGCGGGTAGTCGATTTCAATGTGAAGATCCGCGTGAAGGGTGACGGGTCAGGCGTCGAGCTGGCCAATGTGAAGATGTCGATGAACCCGTTCGACGAGATCGCGGTCGAAGAGGCACTGCGGCTCAAGGAAGCGGGCAAGGCGACCGAGGTGATCGTCGTGTCGGTCGGCCCCCAGCAGGCGGCCGAGACGATCCGGACCGGCCTCGCCATGGGCGCCGATCGCGGCATCCTGGTGAAGACCGACGCTCCCGTCGAGCCGCTGGCGGTGGCCAAGCTGCTCAAGAAGATCGTCGAGCAGGAGACGCCGGAGCTCGTCATCCTCGGCAAGCAGGCGATCGACGACGACAGCAACCAGACCGGCCAGATGCTGGCGGCGTTGCTCGGCTGGCCGCAGGGCACCTTCGCCTCGAAGGTCGTGATCGGCGACGGTTCGGCTGACGTCACCCGAGAGGTCGATGGCGGCCTGCAGACTGTGTCGTTGAAGCTGCCGGCGATCGTGACCACGGATCTGCGCCTCAACGAGCCGCGCTATGCCTCGCTGCCCAACATCATGAAGGCGAAGAAGAAGCCGCTCGACGAGACCACGCCCGAGACGCTCGGCGTCGATATCGCGCCGCGCCTCAAGGTGTTGAAGACCACCGAGCCGGCTGGCCGCTCGGCCGGTGTCAAGGTCGCAAGCGCCGCCGAACTCGTCTCCAAGCTCAAGACCGCCGGGGTGATCTGATGGCCACGCTGCTGCTCGCCAAGCACGACAACAAGAGCCTCAACGAGGCCACCCGCAAGGCTCTGACCGCGGCCAAGCAGCTCGGCGCGCCCGTGCATGTGCTGGTCGCCGGCCATGGTGCCAAGGCGGTCGCCGAAGCGGCCGCCAAGCTCGACGGTGTCGAGAAGGTGCTGCTCGCCGATGACGGCGCCTATGAGCATCGTCTGGCCGAGCCGCTGGCGGCGCTGATCGTCTCGCTCGCGCCCGGCTATGACGCGCTGGTCGCGCCCGGCACCACCACCGGCAAGAACGTGATGCCGCGCGTCGCCGCGCTGCTCGACGTGATGCAGGTCTCGGAAGTCACCAAGATCATCTCGGCCGACACCTTCGAGCGGCCGATCTATGCCGGCAACGCCATCCAGACGGTGCAGTCGGGCGATGCCAAGAAGGTCATCACCGTGCGCGGCGCTTCCTTCCAGGCGACCGGCGACGGGGCGGCATCTGCCTCGATCGAGACGATCGCTGCGGCAGAGAACCCCGGCAGCTCGTCCTTCAAGGGCGAGGAGGTCGCCAAGTCCGACCGGCCTGAGCTGGCCTCGGCCAAGATCATCGTCTCGGGCGGGCGCGCGCTCGCGTCTTCCGAGAACTTCGCCAAGGTGATCGAGCCGGTGGCGGACCGGTTGGGCGCGGCTATGGGCGCCTCGCGCGCCGCGGTCGACGCCGGCTACGCCCCGAACGACTGGCAGGTCGGCCAGACCGGCAAGGTCGTGGCGCCGGACCTCTATGTCGCGGTTGGCATTTCCGGCGCGATCCAGCACCTTGCCGGCATGAAGGACTCCAAGGTCATCGTCGCCATCAACAAGGACGAGGAGGCGCCGATCTTCCAGATCGCCGATTACGGCCTCGTCGGCGACCTCTTCACCATCATGCCCGAGCTCGAGAAAGAGCTCGAAAAGGCCGGCAAGTAGGCAAGTCGCGCTGCGGGCGGCCATGAGGCCGCCCGAGCCAGCTCCCCTCGGGAACAGAAGCGTCACATGGACCAACAGATCAGGACCGTCGGCATCATCGGCGCCGGGCAGATGGGCAACGGCATCGCCCATGTCGCGTCGGTCGCGGGCTTCAACATCAAGCTGCACGACGTTGCCGAGGAGCGCATCAATGCGGCGCTGGCGACGATCGACGGCAACATGGCCCGCCAGGTGTCGAAGGGCGCGATCGCCGACGAGGAGCGTCGCGCGGCGATGAGCCGGATCACTGCGGCGCCGACTTTGGAGGGATTGGGCGCTTGCGACCTCGTGATCGAGGCCGCGACCGAGAGCGAGGAGGTCAAGCGCAAGATCTTCACCGCCGTCTGCCCCTATCTGCGGCCCGACGCCCTCCTCGCTTCGAACACCTCCTCGATCTCGATCACGCGGCTCGCCGCGGCGACTGACCGGCCCGAGCGCTTCATCGGTATCCATTTCATGAACCCGGTGCCGCTGATGCAGCTCGTCGAGCTGATCCGCGGCATCGCCACCGACGACCACACCTTCGAGCTCGCCAAGGACTTCGTCGCCAAGCTGCACAAGACGGCGTCGGTTTCGGAGGACTTTCCGGCCTTCATCGTCAACCGCATCCTGCTGCCGATGATCAACGAGGCCGTCTACACGCTCTATGAGGGCGTCGGCTCGGTCGAGGCGATCGACACGGCGATGAAGCTCGGCGCGAATCACCCGATGGGTCCGCTCCAGCTCGCCGATTTCATCGGTCTCGACACCTGCCTGTCGGTGATGCAGGTGCTGCATGACGGGCTGGCCGATTCGAAATACCGGCCCTGCCCGCTGCTGGTGAAATATGTCGAGGCCGGTTGGCTCGGCCGCAAGGCCGGGCGCGGCTTCTACGATTATCGCGGCGAGAAGCCCGTTCCGACGCGTTGATATCCGCACGTCATGCTCGGCTTTGAGCCGAGCATCCCGGAATCCAGTTCCTTTTTCTGCACGAGATTCCTGGGGCTGCGCTTCGCTGCGCCCGGGAATGACGGCTGACGCCCACTCATCGTCCGCATCATCGCGGCTTCACATTCCTGTCGTCTCGCGCTTACATTGATGCGTTACGGGATTCGTGCGGCCCAGCAGGCGGAGGCGCGATACGGGTGACGGCGCATGTTATGCATCCGATGGCCTCGCCGGACGGTTGTCCGGCGCTGGTGCTCAACGCCGATTTCAGGCCGCTGAGCTACTATCCGCTTTCGCTGTGGAGCTGGCAGGACGCGATCAAGGCGGTCTTCATGGACCGCGTCAACATCGTCTCCGAATACGACACCGTAGTGCACAGCCCGAGCTTCAACATGAAGCTGCCCTCGGTCGTCTCGCTCAAGACCTACATCAAGCCGTCGCGCACCCCGGCCTTCACCCGCTTCAACGTCTTCCTGCGCGACCGATTCGCCTGCCAGTATTGCGGCACGCGCGAGGAACTGACCTTCGACCATGTCGTGCCGCGCTCCAAGGGCGGGCTCACCACCTGGGAAAACGTCGTCGCGGCCTGCTCGCCCTGCAATCTGATGAAGGGTGACAAGATGCCGGCCGCGGTCGGGATGATCCCGACGCAAAAGCCGTTCGCGCCGTCGATCAACGACCTGCATCGCAACGGCAAGCTGTTCCCGCCGAACTATCTGCACGAGAGCTGGCTCGATTATCTCTACTGGGATTCCGAGCTCGAGCCCTGAGAGCGGCTCTCGGTTCTACCAGCGCGGCCGCTTGACGCGACCGCCTGCGCTTCCGGTGCTCACGGACATTAGTCCGCTGCGCGCCGGTTCTCGGCGATCACGCCAATCGACTCACGCTGGCGAACCGCCAGTCACTCTCAGCGCGCTCTTAAGTCCAAACAGCGCCGCCAGCAGCAGGCCCAGCGAGGCCAGGGCGTTCCAGCCGGCGAGGGAGAGGCCGAGGAAGCGCCAGGCGGCTTCCGTGCAGGAAACGATCCGGGTCGTCTGGAGCTGCTTCATCAAATCCTGGACGCCGGCTGCCGCCGGAGCCGGCGTTCCGCCGCAATCATTGGGACCGGCGAAGACGCCCCATTCGACGCCGGAGTGATAGACACCGAGCCCGGTGCTCCAGGCCATCAGCAGCGCCAGGCCGATCAGCGCGGCGATCTGCAGCCGGTGCGAGCGGGCGAAGACCAGAGCGAACGCGGCAAGTCCGATCGCGGCGTAGTGCGGCGCTCGCTGCTCGAGGCAGAGCTTGCAGGGCCGCAGGTGCAGAACCAGCTCGAAGAACCAGGCGCCGGCGATCAGAGCGAGGCTTGCGAGCCCGATCAGCCCGATCAGGCGGCGGGGATCGGCGAGGAGGCGCGGGACAAAGCCGGTCATGGCGGTACTCAGCAGGAGAGGAGCTGGCCCGAGCCTGTCAGCAGCTTGAGGCCGAAATAGAGCAGGATCAGGAGGGCCGCGCCGCCGAGCGCGATCAGCTTCAGCCGCTTCTCGATGAAATGCCGGATCGTCTCGCCATAGCGGCGCAGTAGGAAGGCGAGCGCGAAGAAACGGGCGCCGCGCGCGAGCACGCAGGAGAGCACGAAGAAGCCGAGCCCAATATGGACGGCGCCGGCCAGGATGGTCACCACCTTGATCGGCGGCAGATGCGCCAGGCCGGAGGTGGTCAACAGGATCAGCGTCGTGTCGGGGCCGGCACAGGCGCGCAATTGCTCGAAAGCGTCGAGCTTGCCGTAGAAGGCGAGCACCGGCCGCGCCAGTGCATCGAAGGCATAATAGCCGAGCGCGTAGCCGGCAATGCCGCCGAGGGTCGAGAAGGCGGTCGCGATCAAGGCAAGGCGGTAGGCTCGCTCGGGCTTGGCCAGCGCCATCGGCACGAACAGCACATCGGCTGGAATCAGGAAGAAGGAGCTCTCGATGAAAGCGACGACGGCGAGCCAGGCCTGCGCACTGCGGCGCGCGGCGAGCGAGAGCGTCCAGAGATAAAGTCGTTCGAACATCGCCGCCCCTTAGCGGGCGCGCGTGCGCCCGTCCATGGGGCGGACGTTACATCAACGAGTGTTCACGCGAGATTGACCGGCCCTCGCCGATCGCTATAGTCCGCCGCGCCCGCCAGAGCAGGATGCGAAAAAGTGGATACCGGTTTTTCGCGCCAATCCTGCTCTGTCTAAAGTGGGAGACGGATTCAGTTTCATTATGAAGTGCAAAGCACCTTCATAATGAAGCATCCGGCTCTTGGGCCCCTGTGGCGGAATTGGTAGACGCGCTCGACTCAAAATCGAGTTCCGCAAGGAGTGCTGGTTCGATTCCGGCCAGGGGCACCAAAATGGATTTCGCCGGCAATCCCAGGCAACCGAAAAGTCCCGCAAAATCCGGGTTTCAGCGGCTTTTCGTTTCACTGGCTTTCATCGGTCTTTGTTGATAGCCGCGGAATTTGTTGGCCTTCCGCCATCCATGGGCCAACAGGTCATTGGGTGCAGCCCAGCTCGCGGATGTCGCCATCAGGAACGCCAAGCCCAGAGAGCGTACCGTGTAGTTCTCCGACGGCGGCGGCTTGCAATTGGGGTAGAGCCTAAAGGCGCCAAGCTCTGGCGGCTTGCCTGCTGATCCGACGGCAAATAGAAAAGCTCGCGATCGGCCCCCTATCCTGCAATCGCCCTGCGTACTGCGCGTGCAAGGCGGGAGGAAGATAAAACCCTGCTCCGCGATGATAAAGCTCAGCTTTGTAACTATTGTCACCGGAGTTAGTCTAGAGTAGCTCGCACGGGAGCTACGCAGCGCCGTTCAATTGATTTACCCAAAATTAGAACCATCGCACTTGGCTGCTCCGGAGTTCGGCAGAGGTCTTGTGTTGAGAAGTGCTAAGTTGCAACATGAGGCAAGGCGTTCACCCCATTCAGATGCAGCCGCATCTTGATGTCTTGGTTGTGGTTTCCAAAGCCGCGGCCGAAAATATTGATACCTCCCGGCCGACCTTCCTTTTCATCGATGCCGATACGGAGTCGGATCGAGTGATGGCGATCGAGATCGAGATCTGCCAGGACGACGTCGCCCAGCCGACGCTCGCCGAGGAAGGTGCCCTCGGACGTGATGCGCCAGGTCGTCAGAATGCCGTATTGGGAGCCTTCGAGCTTCCACCAGGGCGGGGTGTAGGTCCCGCGCCGATCGCCATAATCGCCAGGGCAAGTCCACGTGCCGACCTTGTGTCCGTTGACCCAAAGGCTGATGTCTGACGGCCAGTCGGCATTGGTACCCGGCACCTCCGACGACATCTCCATATCGAATTCGAGCGCGGCGATCGCCCGGTTCAGCACCTTCGCGTTGTTCGGAAATTTGTATTCGACATAGCCGCGGCCAAACCAGATCAGCGCCGCCTGCACCCGCCGCGGATCGAGGAAGAGCTCGGGAACGTCGAGCACGCCGAGGATCCGCTGGGTCGAGCAGAGGCCGCAAGGCGCCGAGACGTTCGAGCTCGTATAGAGCCCGAGCGGCATTTCGACCTCGACGATGTTGTTCTCGCGGCTCGGGTCGTCCGGATCGAGATTGACGACGATCTCGGAATAGCGCGCGGCACAGATCTTCTGCTGGCCCTTGGCCGCCTTGCCGAGCGAGGTTGAGATCAACTCGGCCTCTTCCAGAACCTGGACATTGGTCGCGATCGTCGACTGCGGCAGGCCCAGCGCCTCGGCGATCTGGTTGATGTTCTTGGGACCGTGCCGGTTGAGCAGCTTCAGGATGCGGAGCCTGACCGGGGAGGCCAGACCGTGCAGCACCTGATACTGCCGCCCCGCATCGACCACGAGGAAGCCCTGGCCCTGCCGACCCTCGGCCCGTGATGTAGCGCCGCCGCCGTTGCGGCGGCGGCCGCCGCGAGTTGAGGCTGTCGGGCTCTGGTCCATCTTTGCGGGCGCCGTTCTGTCAGCTCTCGAGCCTGATCACATTCCACGAGGCCGGCTGCAATTCCAAAGTGATCCTGTCCGACTTCGTGGATACCCCCTTGAGCGTCGCCGGTTTGACCTTGAGCGGCTCCTTCTTGCTGTTGACTGCCTTCAGATCGCTGTGGCGCAGCTCCGTCGCTTCCGTGACCTTGAGCTTGCCGAAACCCCGTGCATCGATCGCGACGTCGATGCTCTGTTCCAGGTCGCGGTTCAGCAGGAAGAGCGAGACGCCCTTGTCGTCGCTCACCACCGATGCTTTCAGATAGGGCGCGTCGATCGGATAGAAGAGGTCCTGCTTGCCGCGCGGGTCGAAGTAGTTGGCCTGGTAGTTCTCGGATTTGACGATGGCCTTGAGCACAGTGCCGCGCCCGAGACGGCTCATCTGCGCGAAGGGCCAGAAGATCGTCTGACGCCAGGCCGGGCCGCCGGTTTCGGTCATGATCGGCGCGATGACGTTGACGAGTTGCGCCAGGCAGGCGGCCTTGACCCGGTCAGCATGGTTGAGGAGCGAGATGCAGGCGCCGCCGAAGACCAGGGCGTCCTCCATGGAATAGATCTCCTCGAGAATGGGCGGGGCCACCGGCCAGCCCTCCTTGACGCGATCGGCCCGGACGCGGCGTGTGCGGTACCAGACGTTCCATTCGTCGAAGCTCAGCATGATGCGCTTGTCCGAGCGCCGCCGTGCCGCGACCGCGTCCGAGATCGCGACTACCTCCTCGATGAAGTTGTCCATCAGGTCAGGACTGGCCAGGAACGCCTTGGTGTCGCCGGCATAGTTGTTGAAGTAGGTGTGCAGTGAGATGAACTCGACCTGGTCGAAGGTGTGCTCCAACACCTCGTCCTCCCAGCGGCCATAGGTCGGCATGTTGCGACCCGACGAGCCGCAGGCGGCGAGTTCGATCGACGGGTCGATCCAGCGCATCATCTTCGCCGCTTCATGTGCGACACGGCCATATTCGGTCGCCGTCTTGTGCTCCATCTGCCAGGGGCCGTCGACCTCGTTGCCGAGGCACCAGAACTTCACGTTGTGCGGCTTCTTCCAGCCGTGCTTGATGCGAAGATCCGACCAGGCGGTCCCGCCGGGATGGTTGCAGTACTCGACGAGATTGCGGGCAGCGTCGCCGTCGCGCGTGCCGAGATTGACCGCGAGCATGGGCTCGATCTTCGCCGCC
This sequence comes from Allobosea sp. Tri-44, assembly GCF_004123845.1. GTDB lineage: Bacteria > Pseudomonadota > Alphaproteobacteria > Rhizobiales > Beijerinckiaceae > Allobosea. The sequence continues at coordinate 154,493 of NZ_NBDP01000019.1, forward strand.
CGGCACCAGTCCACGAATTCGTTGGTGCCGAAGCTGTTCGGCTCGGTGGTGAACCAGGCGAGATCGAGCCGGGCGGGCCGGTCCTTGATCGGGCCGACGCCGTCCTCCCAATTATAGCCCGAGACGAAGTTGCCACCGGGATAGCGCATGATCGTCGGCCCGAGCTCCTTGACGAGGTCGAGCACGTCCTTGCGGAAGCCGCGTTTGTCGGCGGTGGGATGACCGGGCTCGTAGATGCCGCCGTACACGCAGCGGCCGAGATGCTCGATGAAGGCGCCGAACAACCGGGGATCGGTCTCGCCGATGGCGAAGGCGCGGTCGAAGGTGATGCTGGCTTGTCTCATGAGCTGGCTCCGGGTGTTGCAATGGCTTTCGCGGAATGGGTGACACGGAAGGCTCCCGCGCTGTCGGGCGTGAGCACGGCGTCGCGGAGCTGGCGGGAATAGGGATGGGTGGGGGTGGAGAGCACGGCGCGGGCCGGTCCTTCCTCGACCACGACGCCCTTCTGCATGATGACCAGTCGGTCGCTGATGTAGTAGGCGGTGGCGAGGTCGTGGGTGATGTAGACGATCGACAGGCCGAGATCGTCGCGCAGCCGGCCGAACAGGTTGACGATCGACATGCGCAGCGAGGCGTCGACCATCGAGACCGGCTCGTCGGCGACGATCAGCCGGGGCTTGGCGACGAGCGCGCGGGCGATCGCGACGCGCTGGAGCTGGCCGCCGGACAGTTCGTGCGGGAAGCGCCCCGCGATCTCGGCCAGGGACAGCCCGACCTGCCTGAGCGCCTCGTCCGTCTGCGTCTCGGCGGCTTGCCGGCCGGAAGCGCCGCCGAAGCGCTCCGCCGTCATGAACAGATAGCGGTCGAGCTGCTTCAGCGGGTTGAACGCCTCGAACGGGTTCTGGAAGATCGGCTGCACCTCGGCCATGAAGGCTTGGCGCTCATAGGCTGCGACATCGCGCCCTGCGAGCCTGATCTGGCCGGAACTCGGCGCATGGATGCCGAGGATCATGCGGGCCAGCGTCGATTTTCCCGAGCCGGACTCGCCTATCACGGTGAATATCTCGGGCTTGTCGACCTGCAGCGCGAAGCTGACCTCCTTCACGGCGTCGATGCGCTGCGTCGACAGCAGCCCCCCGCGCGAGAAGCTCTTGCTGATCCTGTCGAGTTCGAGCAGCGCACTCATGCCGCGATCCCCGGATTGACCGCATGGCAGGCGACGCGATGGCCAGGCATGGTCGCGATCATCGCCGGCACGGTCGTCGCGCAGACGGGCATGGCGAGCGGACAGCGCGGGTGGAAGCGGCAGCCCGGTGGTGGGGCAGCGAGGCTGGGCGGGGTGCCCTCGAGCCCCTCGCGCTGCTTGATGTCGCCGATGCGCGGCAGGCTCGCGATCAGATGCCGCGTATAGGGGTGCAGCGGCTCAGCGAATATCTCGGCCGTCTCGCCATCCTCGACCAGCCGCCCCGCATACATGATGCCGAGCCGGTCGGTCAGCGCCGCATGCACGCCCATATCGTGCGTGATGAACAGCATGCTCGAACCCATCTCGCGCTGGATCGTACGGATCATCCCCAGCACGTCTTTCTGCACGACGACGTCGAGCGCTGTCGTGGGCTCGTCGGCGATGATGAACTCCGGCTTGCAGATCGTCGCGAGCGCGATTGTGACCCGCTGGCGCATGCCGCCGGAGAGCTCGTGCGGATAGGCGGCGAGCACGGAAGGGTCGAGCTTGACGCGCTCGAGATGCGCCGCCGCCCTGGCGTCGAACTCGGCCTTGCCGCCGCCGAGATGGCGCCAGGCGAAATCGCGGAAGCTGTATCTGATCCGCCTGAGCGGATTCAGCACGTTCATCGAGCCCTGCATGATGTAGGACAGGTGCCGCCAGCGGATACGACGCACGACCTCCTGCGGGGCCCGGCCGATCGCATCCCATTCCGGCAGGAAAGAGAAGCGGGCCGACCCGCCAACCATTTCGAGCGGCGGCTTCAGCAGCCCTGCGATCGTCTTGACCAGCGTCGTCTTGCCGGAGCTGGATTCGCCGGCGAGCCCGTAGATCTCGTTGCGGCGAACATCGAAGCTGACGCCATCGACCGCCCTAACCTCGCGATTGACGCCGAAATAGCGGGTGCGGAAATGCGCCTGGAGGTCGCGGACCTCCAGCACCGGCGCCTGATCGGCCGCGCCGCTCATCGGCTGCCCCCCATCCTGGCCAGGCGGCTGCGCGGGTCGATGTATTCGTTCATCGAGACCGCGAGCAGAAAAAGGCCAACGAAGGTCATCACCACCAGCCCGACCGGGAAGGCGATCCACCACCAGATGCCGGCGACCAGCGCTGTGTGCTGGTTCGCCCAGTAGATCATGCCGCCGATGGTCGGGGTGTTGATGTCCGTGAAACCGAGAACAGCGAGGGTGACCTCGATGCCGATCGACCAGTTCATGTTGTTCATCGTGGTCGAGAACACGATCGGCATCACATAGGGCAGATGCTCGCGCGCCAGGATCTCGTGCGTCTTCATGCCCGAGAAGATGCTCGTCTGGGTGAATTCGCGGGTTTTCAGGCTGAGCGCGACCGAGCGGATCAGGCGGGCGTCATAGGCCCAGCCGAGGCAGGCCATGATGGTGGCGAGCAGCGGCGTCGACATCGTGTCGCGCAGCACGAAGTAGAACAGGATCAGGATCGGGAAGAGCGGGATGATGATGAAGGTGTCGTTGATCGACATCAGCACCCGGTCGATCCAGCCGCCGCTGTAGCCGGCGAGCAGCCCGACCACGAGGGCGATGACCCGCGACAGTAGCGCCACCATGATGCCGAAGCTCAGCGTGTTGCGGATCGCGAAGGTCAGGTGCCAGAACACGTCCTGTCCGCGCGAGGTCGTGCCGAGCCAGTGCACGGACGAGGGCGGCAGATCGGGCGGCACGAGATAGACCTCGCCCGGCGGATAGGGCGCGACGAAGGACAGCGCCGCCATCACCAGCACGACCGACACGAGCACGAGGCCGATCCGGAATTCGATGTTGTAGCGGAGGAGGTCGCGCAGGATGGTCAGCATCAACGCAGCTCCACACGCGGATCGATCAGCGGATAAAGCAGGTCGATGATGAGCACGCCGATGGAAACGGCGATGATCGAGACGGTCGTGACGCCAAGAACGAGCCCGTAATCCCCGGCATAGACCGCGTCGACGAGGAGCGTGCCGACCCCGGGGTAGCCGAAGACCTTCTCGGTGATCACGGCGCCGTTGAAGATGCCGCCGAGCGACATGGCGAGCCCGGTCACCTGCGGCGCCAGCGCATTGCGCATGACGTAGGAGCCGAGCACCCGGCGACTGTCGAGCCCGGCGATCTCGGCATAGACGACATAGTCCTCGGTCACGATGTTCGAGACCAGCGAGCGCATGCCGAGGAACCAGCTGCCGAGACCTATCAGGATCAGCGAGAGCGCCGGCAGGATCGAATGCCGGGCGACACTCGAGATGAAAGGCCAGTTCCAGCCCTGCTGCAGGTTCATCGCCGACCCGCCGGTGATCGGCAGCACCGGCCAGAGGAAGCCGAAGATGATGAGCAGGAGCAGCGCGACGATGTAGTAGGGGATCGGATGCACCCCCATTGCCACCACGCCCATCAGCTTCAGCGTGCGGTTGCGCTGATAGTAGCCGGCGAGCCCGCCGAGCAGGTTGCCGAGCACCCAGGTGATCAGCGTCGAGACGATCAGTAGGCCCGCCGTCCACGGCAGGGCCCGGGCGATCAGGGTCGAGACCGGGGTCGGAAAAGCGGAGAGCGAGGGACCGAAATCGCCGCGCAGCACCCGGCTCCAGAACGTGACGTATTGCTCGGCCAGCGTTCCCTTCAGGCCATAGAGCTCCTGAAGCGAGGCCCGCATCGCCGCGATCGCATCGGGCGAGGTGCTGCCGAAGGAGGTCACGGCCGAGATCGACTGCTCGACCGGGTCGATCGGGGAGGCATGGGTGATCACGAAGGCCAGGTTGACGCCGATGAAGACGACCACGACGAACTGGACCAAGCGTTTCGCGAGATAGGCGATGTAGGCGTTCATGCGATCCCGAAAGCTCCACCTGGCCGGCGGCGAAGGGCCGCGCGCCGGCTGGCGATTGTCCTGGGAAGGAGGTGGGGCCGCCCCTCGAGGCGCGGCCCCTGTCGGATCACTTGGTCGGCTTCAGCCGCACGAACATGTAGCGGGAGTTACCCCAATTCGTGACCGGGTTGGCATAAGGGTCGTCGGAGGTCGGGTAGCCGGTCCAGTAGGTCTGATCCATCGCGGTGAAGACGTTGTAGGCCATCAACGGGATGATCGGCATTTCGCGCGTCATCAGCTTGACGTAGTCGCGCCCGAGCTCGACACCTTTGGGATCGTCGAAGCCGATCCTGCGGATGTCCTCGATGATCTTGTCGAGTTCGGGATGCGTCCAGCGCTGCCAGTTGCGCAAGGGCTGCGGCTGGCCGGGCTGGGCGACGAACTGCGAGTGCCAGCTGTCCATGAAGTAGGACAGATCCTGGTGCCCGCCCCAGGTTTCGACGCTCCAGCCGATGAAGCTGTCGAAGTCGCCGGCCGCGCGCCGCGTCAGCAGCGTGCCCTGAGCGACGTCGATGCGCGCGTCGATGCCGGCCTGCTTCCATTGCTGTACGATCATCGTGCCGGCACGCGTCATGACCGGTCGCAGATCGCCCTCGACCATGAGCCTGACCACGAACGGTTTGCCATCGGGCGTCAGCCACTGGTTGCCCTGCTTGCGGAAACCGGCTCGCGTCAGCAATTCACCGGCGGCAGCGACATTGGTCTTCCACCAGCCGAGGCCGAAGGATTTGCCTATCACCGTCGGATCGGCGGGGATCTGGTCGCCCATGGACGGACGCAGCATGTCGGCGATCTGCTTTCCGACCGTCGGGTCGTAAGGCTTGATCTTGCTTGTACCGGTGTCGATCTCGAAATCCTTGAGCCAGGCCTCCATCGGCTTGTGGTAGGCCTCCGGATGGATGCCGGTCGGCGGCACGGCGATCGCCGAGATGGTCGCGGCGCCGCGATAGGCCGCCATCGACACCGCCTTGACGTCGATCATCAGCGCCAGCGCCCAGCGCACGTCTCGGTTCTTGAGGTTCTCGTTCTGGGTGTTGAAGATGACCGCCGGCAGGGTCGGGTCCGGATGGCCATAGGGAAAGCCCTTGAACCAGGCGCGCGTGCCCTTGTCCTGCTTTGCCAGCGTGAACATGCCCTCGGGCGCGATGTCATGGATCACGTCGAGCTCATGGTTGAGCTGGGCGATGACGCGCTTGTCGGGTGGGCCGGGATCGACATAGGCGAGGTATTTCGGCCCGGGTTTGCCGAGGCTGCCGAGCGAGGTGCGCTGCCAGTCCTCACGCAGCTGCCAGATGTACCACTTTCCGTCGGGGTCGAAGGATTGCAGCGTATAGGCACCGAGCGTGACCGGCTTGTTGAAGTCGAACTTCAGGGGATCCTCGACCTTGTCGAAGACGTGCTTCGGCAGGATCCAGATCGCGCCCCAGCGCACCGTGAAATTGGTGTGGAAGCGGGAATTCGGCTTCTTCAGCTTGAAGATCACCGTTTCCGCATCGGGCGCCTCGACGGAGGCGACGTTGTTCGCCAGCACCGCGGAGAAGCGCATGTTCGCGTTCTTGACCTGGATGTCGACGGTGGCTTTGACGTCGGCGGAGCTGAACTCCACGCCGTCGCTCCAGAAGAGGCCGCGCCGGAGCTTGACCTGCATCTCGGTGAAGTCGGCATTGTAGACCGGCTTGTCGGTGGCGAGCGAATTATACCAGGGGCCGTCGAGGCCTTTCTCGGGGTCGATGTACCAGAGGGTGTCGAGTGCAGCCTGCTGCAGCCCGTTCGACTGGCTGCCGGCGTTGATCGCCCAGATGTTGAACCAGCCGGCGTTCTTGATCGTCCCTTCTGGATTTTCGAGGATCAGGAGCTCATTGCGGGGAATATTCTGTGGAATGCCCTGTGCCGCGGCCGGCGCGGACGAGAGCGGCATTGTCGCGGCCAAGAGCGCAGCGGCAAGCAGCCAGGCGCGTAAACGCGTCATCGTCACCTCCCTGAACGGGGCGTTTCTCGCCCTTCATGATCGGGAGCTTAGGCGTCGCCCAAAATCGGGGCAACGACGGATGTGATCCATATCAGAAGGTTAGATATGAAGTGCTTATCGCACTGATTTTTATTGCTTTTTCTTGATGCCCTGTTTCGGCAAACGGGTATTCCAAAGCCTGTTGATCAGGGGAGATTGTCCCGCAGGAAAATATCGATGCCGATGCGCTCCTGATCCGGAAACAGCGGATCACCGGAGCAATAGGCGAGGAGCACGCGTGCGGCCGAACGCGCCTCGTGCCCGGGGTTCTGGCTGATGATCGCGTCGACCTCGCCGCGCACCAGGAAGCGACGGGTGTGTGCGGTGAGTTCATGGGCGATCCAGACGATGGCGCTGCTGCGGCCCGCTTCGTCCAGCGCTGCGGCGATACCGCGATTGCCGGCGCCGACATTGTAGATTCCGATGAGGTCGGGCTTCTCGCGCAGTAGCGATACGGTGGCGCGGTAAGTGAGCTCGTTGTCGTCCTGGCCCTCGACCGCTGGGAACACGGTGAGTTGCGGATACTCGACCGTCAGAACCTGATTGAAGCCGAATTGGCGCTCGGCATGGTCGCGCAGTGCCAACGATCCGGCAATCACGCCGACAGCCCCGGACCTGCCGTGTAGGAAACGCCCCATCAGCGTCGCGGCCGTGCGCCCGGCGGCGGGATTGTCGATGCCAACATAGTGCAGGCGCCTGGCGCTCGGCACGTCCGACACAAGTGTGACGACCGGAACGCCGCGTTCGGCCAGATCGTCGATGGCGGCGCGCACCCGCGGGTGGTCCAGTGCGATGGTGGCGACGCCGGCATAGCCGGGAAGGACCGTCTCCAGCGCCTTTGCCAGCGCGTCCGGCTCGAACACGTCGACATGCTGCACGTCTATGACGGCGCGCTGGCTGGCGAGCCAGTCGGCGGTACGGGCGACCTGCTCGGCGAGCAGGGTCATGAAGCTGTTGGCCCCGGACGGCAGAATGAACAGGAAGCGGAAGCTCTGGTTTCGGGCGAGGCGGGCCGCCGCCGGGTCCGGCCGATAGCCTAGCCGCGAGACGGCGGCCTCGACCCGCGCTATCGTCTTGTCGCGAACGCCGTCGCGGCGGTTGACGACCCGGTCGACGGTTGCGACCGAGACGCCGGCGGCGCGTGCGACATCCTCGAGCGTCGCCCTGCCGCCCCCCGCTGCTGTGCCCGTATCCGCCATCAGCGCGCCGCCCAGAGCATCCCGCGCGTCAGCATCGTCCTGATTTCCGGCACGTCGAGTTCATAGGCGCGGTGGCCGAGCGAGCAATAGAACACGCGCCCGTCGCCATATCGCTTCTTCCAGGTGACAGGCATCACCGTGCCCTCGATCCATGGCGAGTGCTCGCCACCGAAGGTCGTGGTCGCGAGCACTTCGATGGCCGGGTCGACATGCATGTAGTACTGCTCCGATCGGTGTTCGAAACTGTCGATCCCGGCCATGATCGGGTCGTCAGGCCGGGTGATGTCGACCTTGTAGTCGATGATGTTGCCGGGGTGGGCAACCCATTGCCCGCCGCACATGAACTGGTAGTCCACAGACTCCCGGAAAGCATCGCACATGCCACCGTGATGGCCAGCGAGGCCGACCCCGCCGCGCACGGCCGCGCAGAGCGCCAGCGCATCCTCCTTCTCGATCTTCGACATGGTGTAGATCGGCACGATCAGGGAGAGATCGCGGATCGCCGGATCGGAGAAAACCGAGGTCGAGGTCTCGATCCGGACATCGAAGCCCTCCGCCCTGAGCCAGCCCCGCATCATCGAGGCGCACAGGTCGGGGTCATGCCCAGCCCAGCCGCCCCATACGATCATCGCCTTGCGCATCGTCGCTATTCCCTCGCTCAATCGATCTGCCCGACATCGCGTCCAGCGGGCAGCGCCGCCGGCCTCTCGACGCGGCTTTCGATGGTTATCCTGCGCCCCTCGTCCGCCGATTTCTGGAACGCCTCCATCACCTCCAGCACATGGAAGGCGAGCGCGCCGCTGGCGCGGTGGGGGCGATCGGCGAGGATCGCGGCCGCCATGTCGGCGACGCCGATCGAGCGAAATTCGCCGTCGGCATGGCCATGCGTGAGTGCGACCGCCTCCCAGGCGCCGCGGGGCTTCGCCAACTTGACCTCGCCGCCGAACTTGTTGGGGTCCGGCACCAGAAGACTGGCCTTGTCGCCATAGATCTCGATCGGCGCATGAGCGTGCTGGGGCACGTCGAAGCTCATCGTGATCGAGACGATAGCGCCGTTCTCGAACTCGACCGTGCCCGCGACATGGGTCGAAACCTCGACCGGGATCAGCGCGCCATTCATGGGCTGGCTGGTGACGAGCCGCTCCAGGTAGGGCCGCGCGGTCGAGCCCATCACGCTGGCGACCGGTCCGAGCAATTGCACGAGATCGGTGAGGTAATAGGGGCCCATGTCGAGCATCGGGCCGCCGCCGCGCAGATAGTAGAAGCCGGGCGCCGGGTGCCAGCTTTCATGGCCCGGGCAGCCGAAGAAGGCACTGCCGCCGACCGGCTTGCCGATCGCCCCGTCGTCGATCAGCTTTCGCGCCGTCTGGTGGCCGCCGCCGAGGAAGGTGTCGGGCGCACAACCGACGCGCAGGTTCTTCTGGGCCGCCAGATCCATGACCTTGCGAGCTTCCTGCGTGTTGATGCCGAGCGGTTTTTCGGAATGGACATGCTTGCCGGCATTGAGCACCGCCAGGCTGACATCGGTATGGGCCAGCGGCACGGTCAGATTGACGACGATCTCGACATCGTCGCGCTTCAGGAGTTCCCCGACGCGCAGGCCCGGCACGCCGAACTCGGCGCCGCGCTTTTCGGCTGCGGCGCTGCGCATATCGGCCACGGCCTTCAACTCCAGCATCGGGAAGCGGCGCATCGCCTCGAGATATTTCGTGCTGATGTTGCCGCAGCCGACGACACCGATTCCGACCTTCCGCATTCCCGTTCTCCAGTTTCGACTTGAGCAGCGCCCGCGGCCTAGCCCTTGACCGCGCCGGCGGTGAGCCCGGCGACGATGTGCTTTTGCGCGAGGGTGAAGAGCAGGAAGGTCGGCAGGATCGTCAGCGTGATGAACGCCAGGATCAGGTGCCATTCCGCCGAGAATTCGCCTTGATAGATCATGATGCCGAGCGGCCACGGGTACATGGAATCCGAGTTCAGCATCACCAGCGGCAGCAGGTAGCTGTTCCAGCTATGCACGAAGGTGATCGTGCCCACAGTGGCGAGGATCGGCCGCGACAAGGGCAGCGTCACATGGCGGAAGAAATCGATGTAACTGCAGCCGTCGACCAGCGCCGCCTCGAGCAGTTCGTGCGGCAGATCCCTGAAGAAGCGGCGCAGGAGCAGGATGCTCATGGCGAGGCTGAAGGCGACCTGCGGCAGCGCGACGCCGAGATAGCTGTCGAGCAGGCCGAGATCGCGCACCTTGATGAACAGCGGCAGGATTGCGGTCGCGGCCGGGAACAGCAGCCCCATGGTCAGATAGCTCAGCAGCATCGAACTGCCGAAGAAGTGGATATGGGCGAAGACGAAAGCTGCCATCGAGGCGACGATCAGCGTCAGCACGACCGTCAGGGCCGCGATCACCAGCGAGTTCCAGAGGAGCTGCCAGTAGCGCTGCGAGAGCAGGATCCCGGTGTAGTTCTCCCACTCCCAGGTTTCCGGCAACCCGAACGGGTTGGTGCGCAGCTCGCCGAGCGACTTGAAGCCGCCGAGCACCGTCGCCAGCAGCGGCACGATCACCACCAGGGCAACCAAGCCGAGGAAAACAGCCTTGTAGAGCGGCACCAGATCGAGCGGCCGGCGCGGGGCGAGGGCGTCACTCATTGCGCATGAACCAGCGCTTGTAGCTGAAGGCGAAGGTGACGCAGATCACGAACAGGATGACGCCGATGGCGCTGCCATAGCCGACGCGCATGCGCGAGACGCCGTGATTGTAGAGAAAGCTCACCATGGTGTTGGAGGAATCCGCCGGCCCCCCGCGCGTCAGCGGCATCACCAGGTCGAAGAGCTGCAGCGAGCCGACGACGGCGAAGAAAATCGAGAGCTTGATTGTCGGATAGAGCAGCGGGATCACGACATGGCGCAGCACCTGCCAGCGCGAGGCGCCGTCGATGCGGGCCGCCTCGACCAGGTTGCGGTCCATGCCCTGCAGGGCCGCGATGAACAGCATCATGTGGAAGCCGAAATACTTCCATACGACGACGATCAGGATCGCCAGCATCGAGGTCTGCGTGCTGGCGAGGAGGTGCGGCGCCTCGGCTCCGAAGGCACGGTAGATCGAGGCGAGCAGCCCGTAATTCCCGTCATAGATGAAGCTGAAGATCAGGCCGGTCGCGATCTCGGCGAGCACATAGGGCAGGAAGAACAGCATCCGGAGTGCCACCGCGCCGCGAAATCGTTCTGCCAGGATCAGCGCCAGCGCCATCGCCAGCGGCAGCTGGATCGTCAAGGACACGACGATGATCAAGAGGTTGTTCTTGAACGCCGTGCCGAAGCCGCGCGAATCGAAGACGAAGCGGTAATTGTCGAGCCCGATCCAGCGCGTCGGCTTGCCGAAGCCGTTCCAGTTGAAGCCGGAATACCAGGCGGCTTCGCCGATCGGCAGCACGACGAACAGCGTGAACAGCATCAGCGCCGGCGGCAGGAACAGCAGGAGCGTGGCGAGGCGCGTATCGATCGTGCTGCGCCTGGCCCTGGCCACAGGCGCGTGCGCCTCCTGCCGCATCGCGATTGCGTCGCTGCGTTGGCTCATCCGTCGATCCCGGTTCCGGCCTTGCTGCCCGTCGCTTCAGTTGCCCTGCTTGAAGGCGTCCTGGATCGCCTTGGCGGCCTGTTTGGGCGTCATCGAGCCGCCGGCAATCTCGGCGACCGCGTCGTTCACCACCCGGCCGACCGAGGGGCCGAGATCCTGATCGTAGAAGTTCTGATGGTAATTCGAAGCGGCGATGTTCTTCGCGACGTTCTGCATGAAGACGGCGCCGAGCGCCGCTTCCGATCCTTTGAAGGTCGGGATGATGAAGTTGTTCTTGGCGAGTTCGCGCTGGACCTCGTCAGAGATGAAGAACTTGACGAATTCGAGCGCCTGCTTCGGAGAGCCCTTGGTAAACAGCCAGCCATTGACCCCGCCGAGCGTGTCCGAGGGCTGGCCCTTGGCACCGGCCGGCATCGGGAAGTTGACCCAGCCGAGCTTGTCCTCGGGAATGCCCTTCTTGTCGGCGGCGAGCGCGCGCTGCGTCGCCGAATGATGCGAGATGGCGAGATTCATCGCCGCCTTGCCGTCGGCGAAGAAGCCGAGCGCCTGCGGGTTCTTGAAGCCGAGGAAGCCGGTCTGGAACGGCTCGAGGTCGACGAGCTGCTTCATCAGCTCGCCGGCTTTCTGGAACGTCTCGCCCTCGAAACCGCCGTTCTGGCCCTTGAACGCGGCCTCGAAAGCCGGCTTGCCGCCGAGGCGCACGGCGAGGTGCGTCCAGTAGAAGTGCAGCGGCCACTTGTCCTGTCCGCCGACCGAGATCGGCGTGATGCCGGCCGCCTTCAGCTTCTTCACCGCGTCGAGAAACTCGTCCCAGGTCTTGATCGTGCCGCCGTCGACGCCGGCCTTGGCGAACAGGTCCCGGTTGTACATGAACCCGACCTGCGAAACATTGTGCGGCAGGCCGTAGATCTTGCCGTCGATCGTGAAGGCCTCGACCGCGCCGGCGGAAAGATTGTCCTTGTAGCCGGCGACGGCGGCGGTGATGTCCTCGAGCACTCCGGCCTCGACCTGCGCCTTGAGCACGCCGCCGGCCCAGGAATAGAGGATATGCGGCCGGTCTTTCGACTGCAGGATGGTCGGCAGCTTGGCCTTGTAGGCCTCGTTCTCGAGGAATTGCATCTCGACCTTGACGCCGGGATTCTTCGCCTCGAAGCGGCGAACGACCTCGTCCCAGATCTTCACCTGGGCCGGATTCTGCTCGAGATGGAGCCATTTGACTGTCGTCTGGGCCGCGGCGGCGCCTGCGGCGAGGGTCGAAACGGCGGCGGCGAATGCAAGCGTCCTCAGGAAACTCATCTCTCGTCCTCCCAATCTCGAATTTTTATCGAGTTGAGGGTAGCGTAGCTCAAAATCTGAGGTGCGCAACTCAAAATCTGAGTTATATGTTTGGCGGCGAGCGTCACGTCGGAGCGCGGCGTCGTTTTGGCCTCTCTGGAGTCGATCATGGCTGCCATCTATTCCGACCTTGCCGGAAAGGTCGTTCTGGTCACTGGCGGCGCGTCGGGGATCGGGGCGGCGATTTCACGCCATTTCGCCCGCCAGGGCTCCACCGTGATCCTGTTCGATCTACTGCGCGATACCGGCGAGGCGCTGGCACAGGAGCTGACCAAGGCTGGCCTCTCGGCCCATTTTCAGCATGTCGACCTGACAGACATCCCGGCATTGCGAGCCGGGATCGAGCACGCGTGCTCTACCCACGGCCGGATCGATGTCCTCGTCAGCAATGCCGCACATGACGAGCGCCATCAGACCGAGACGGTGACCCCCGAGTATTGGGATCAGCGGATCGCGGTCAATCTGAAGCACCAGTTCTTTGCGGCGCAGGCGGTGCTGCCCGGCATGAGGGCCGCCAAGGCCGGTGTCATCATCAATTTCGGCTCCACGTCATGGTTGGCTGGCCAAGGGGGCATGGCGGCCTACACCGCCAGCAAATCGGGCGTGATCGGCTTGACGCGGTCGTTGGCGCGCGATTACGGCGCCGACAACATCCGCGTCAACGCGATCGCGCCCGGCTGGATCATGACGGAACGGCAGATCGAGAAATGGCTAACGCCCGAGGGCGAAGAGGAACTGATGCGGCGGCAATGCCTGAAGCGCCGTCTGGACCCCGACGAGGTCGCGCGCTTTACCGTTTTCCTGGCGTCGGACGAGGCTTCGGCCTGCACGGCTCAGCATTACATCGTCGATGGCGGATGGGTTTAGCCTGCCGTGCTGCAGTCCCATCAATCCCAGAAACAAGGGTGACCTGCCCGCGGCCGTCAATCTTTGCTGAGGTCTTGAGCCGTTCGCTTCGGGCGAACGTAGGCAAGTGATGCACAGCTGCTTCAATTTGCCGTCAGCCGACCTCGCCCGTCACGCGCTCAGCCCAGCTCGAAATTCCCTCAGCCATGGTCCTGAGATGGTCGGCCGTCGAAAAGCCGGAGATGCTTTTTCGGGGCTTCAAATCGTGATCGCCGTCCTCGAGCCATAAAAGCTCGATGAGCGGTGAAAGCTTGTAGGTTGCTACGTCATCCCGGGTGCCGAACTCGTCCCGTGTCCCCTGCACAATGAGGGTTGGCGTCTTCAGGTCGGCAAGATGCTGTGTTCGCGGCTGCTCTGGTTTGGCAGGCGGATGGAAGGGATAGCCGAGGCATAGAAGACCACGGATCCGACCAGCAGCGAGGAGTTCGTCGGCTACCATGCTCGCAACGCGGCCGCCCATCGACTTGCCGCCGATGATGAGGGGTCCCCTGGTGTCGAGCGCATCAATGGCGGCGAGGTATTCCGGATTCAGCTTTTCGGCGCGTGGCGGCGGCACGCGGCTCGCGCCCGTCCGCCTGCCCGCCATATAGCCGAATTCGAACCGTGCGACGCGAAAGCCGGTTTCGCCCAGAGCCTTGGCGGCCGCGGTCATGGACGGCGAGTCCATTGGGGCTCCGGCTCCGTGAGCCAGCAGGATGGTCATTCTGGCCTGGTCGGGACCGTCAAAAAGAAACATCGCGCCTTCCTGTGCTCGGGCCACGGATGAGCATACGCGAGCTTGACCTCGAGGGCGTGCGGAGTTTCCGATGTCAGGCCGGAGCGAGCGCGGCTTCCGCCCGGGTGCAACGCACGATCCGGCCTTCGCCCAGCACGATCGCCGGCGGCAAGCCCATGCGGCAGCGGTCCTCGACATGCTTGCAGCGCGGCGCGAAGGAGCAGGAGGATGGCGGCTCGTTCAGCGCCGGCGGCGCGCCGGGGATGGCCTCGAGCCGCTCGCCCTTTTTGGCGCCGTGCAGGTTCGCCGCGAGCAACCCCTTCGTGTAGGGATGCTGCGGATCGCTGATCAGCTCGCGCACGGTGCCGGTCTCGACGATCTGGCCGGCATACATCACCGCCAGCCGATCCGAGACCTCGACGGCGACGCCGATGTCGTGGGTGACGAAGATCACGCCCATGCCGAGATCGCGCTGGAGCTGGCGCAGCAGCAGCAGGATCTGGATCTGCACGGTGGCGTCGAGCGCGGTCGTCGGCTCGTCGGCGAGCAGGAGCTTGGGCCGCGCCGCCAGCGCCAGCGCGATCATGGCGCGCTGGCGCATGCCGCCCGACATTTCGTGCGGATAGGCCTTCAGCCGCCGCTCCGGCGACGGGATGCGCACGAGCTGGAGCAGTTCGAGCGCGCGCTGCATCGCAGCCTTCCGGCTGGTCTTCTCGTGCCGCACGATCGCCTCGGCGATCTGCTCGCCGACGGTGTAGACCGGATCGAGCGCCAGCATCGGGTCCTGGAAGATCATCGAGGTGACGCGGCCGCGATAATCGGCGAGCTCCTGCGGCCCGAGCGCCAGCACGTCCCGGCCGTCGACCATGACCGTGCCGCCGATATCGGTGCGGCTCTCGGGCAGCAGCCTGAGCAGCGTCTTCAGCGTCACGCTCTTGCCGGAGCCGGACTCGCCGAGGATGCCGAGCACCTTGCCATGCTCCAGCGCCAGCGAGACGCCGTTGACGGCATGAACATTCTGCGCGCCGCGGAAGCGCACGGTGACGTTCTCCATCGCGACGAGCGGCGGGCTGGTCGATGCCGGATTCATGCGGCGTCCTCCAGGCCCAGTGCCCGGCTATGGCCCGAGCCGGCGATTTCCATATGGCAGGCGGCGAGCCGCGCTCCGGCACCGGTCCGGGTCAGCGCCGGCTTGACCTTGGCGCAGACGGTCTGCGCCTGCGGGCAGCGCGGGTGGAAGCGGCAGCCCTCGGGCGGGTTGATCGGGTTCGGCGGATCGCCGGCGAGCGGGGCTTCCATCGTCCGGTTGTCCGGATCCATCGACGGCATCGCCGAGAGTAGCGCCCGCGTATAGGGATGGCGCGGATCGTCATAGAGCTCGTCGACCGGGCCGATCTCCACGACCTCGCCGAGATACATCACCATGACGCGGTCGCTGATGAAGCGGACGACGTTGAGGTCGTGCGAGATGAAGATGTAGGTCAGCCCGAATTCCTCGCGCAGGTCCATCAGCAGGTTGAGCACCTGCGCCTCGACCGATTTGTCGAGCGCCGAGACAGCTTCGTCGAGGATCACCAGCCGCGGGCCGAGCGCGAGCGCGCGGGCGATATTGACGCGCTGGCGCTGTCCGCCCGAAAGCTCGTGCGGATAGCGCGCCGCGAAACGGGCCGGATCGAGCCCGACGCGGGCAAGCAGGTCGCGGGCGCGCAGGATCGCCCCGGATTTCGGGACACCGTGCACGGTGGGACCGAAGGCGATCGAATCCTCGATGGTCAGCCGCGGATTGAGCGAAGCATAGCTGTCCTGGAAAACCATCTGCGCCTGGCGGCGGTATTCCTTCAGCGACAGCGCCGCGCTGCCGACCGCCTCGCCGTCGAACAGCATCTCGCCCTTGTCCTGCAGGATGAGCTGCATGACGACGCGCGCCGTCGTCGACTTGCCGCAGCCGGATTCGCCGACGACGCCGAGCGTCTCGCCCTTCAGCACCTGGAAGTCGACGCCATCGACGGCGCGCACCACCGCGCCGCGCCCGAGCGGGAAATGCTTGGTCAGCGTGCGCGCCTCGAGCAGCGGCGTGCCGGCCCCGCCGCGGTCGCGCTCATGAGTCGGCATTTCCTGCGAGGTTTCAAGCGACATGCCGGTCAGCCCTTCACATCCATGGCCGAGCGCAGCCCGTCCGAGAGCAGGTTGAACGAGATCGAGGTGATGAAGATCGCAACGCCGGGCAGCGCCGCGACCCAGGGCTGGACATAGATCGCGGTGCGCAGCGTGTTCAGCATCAGCCCCCATTCCGGCGTCGGCGGCTTGGTGCCGAGGCCGAGGAAGGACAGGCCAGAGGCCAGGATCATCGAGACCGAGATCAGGCTGGTGGCGTAAACGAAGATCGGCCCCAGCACATTGCCGAGGACATGGACGCGGATGATCGTGCCCGGCCCCGCGCCGCTGGCCCGCGCGGCCTCGACATAGTCCATCGAGCGCACCTGCGTCGTCACGCTCTCGGCGATGCGCGCGATCGGCGGGATGAAGACGATGGTGAGCGACAGCAGCGAGTTGAAGACGCCGGCGCCGAGCGCGCCCGACAGGGCGATCGCCAGCAGCACCGAGGGGAAGGCGTAGAAGATGTCGACCGTGCGCATCGTGATGGTGTTGTACTTGCCGCCGAAGAAGCCGGCCGAGACGCCGATCACCGAGCCGACGGCAAAGGCGATGAACACCGGCACCACGCCCATGAACAGCGACAGCCGGGCGCCGTGGATCAGGCGCGAGAGCATGTCGCGGCCGAGCTCGTCGGCGCCGAGCGGATAGCCGGGCGTGCCGATCGGCCGCAGGCGCCGGAGCATCGAGGAACGGGTCGGATCGGCCGGGGCGATATAGTCGGCGAAGACCGCCATCAGGATGATCGCCAGCACGACGAGGCCGGCGCCGACCGCGACCTTGTCGCGCTTGAAGCGTTTGAAGACGCCGGCCCAGTAGCCCGGCGAGCGCAGCGGCTGCGTGATCGCAACCGGGACCGCATCGGTGGTGACCGCGCTCATCTCAGCGCCTCCGGACACGGGGATCGAGCAACCCCTGGACGATGTCGACCAGCACGTTGAGCCCGACGAAGAACATCGCCAGCACCAGGATCGTGCCTTGCAGCAAGGGCAGGTCGCGCTGGAAGATGGCGTTGCCGAGCAGGAAGCCGGTACCCGGCCACGAGAACACCGTCTCGATCAGGATCGAGCCGCCAAGCAGATAGCCGAGCTGCAGGCCCATCACGGCGAGCGCGGTCGGCGCCGCGTTCTTGACGACATGCCTGAACACGCCGAAATCCATCAGCCCCTTGGCGCGTAGCGCCGGGACGAATTCCTGGTTCAAAATGTCGGCGACGAGGGCGCGCACGGTGCGCGAGATGATGCCCATCGGGATCACCGACATGGTGACCGCCGGCAGGATCATGTGGCTGACATGCTCCCAATCCCATTTCCAGGCGGCCGAGCCGCCGGGCCCGGCGCCACCCGGCGGCAGCCAGCCGAGCTGCACCGAGAAGACGATGACCAGCACCATGCCGAGCCAATAATGCGGCACGCTGACGCCGAGCACCGCCAGCATCGAGGCGAACTTGTCGAGGAAGGAGCCGCGGAAATAGCCGGCGACGAAGCCGAAGAAGCAGCCGAGCACGAAGCCGATCACGGTGGCGAGGCAGGCGATCAGCAAGGTGTTGCCGACGGCGCGCCAGACCTCGGCGGCGACCGGCCGCCCGGTCGCGATCGAGGTCCCGAGATCGCCCTGCACCGCCTTCCACAGCCAGAGCCCGAACTGCACCGGCAGCGGCCGGTCGAAACCGTAGATCTTGCGCAGCTCATCCTGCATCTGCTGCGACGCGTCGGGCGGCAGCACCGAGGTCAGCGGGTCGCCCGGCGCGATATGGACGAGCAGGAAGCAGAACACGCTGACGCCGAGCGCGACCGGGAGCACATAGAGGATGCGCTTGGCGAGATAGATCAGCATTGCGGTACCCTGACGCGCTCCACGTCATGCTCGGGCTTGACCCGAGCATCTCCTGAAAGAGATTCTCGGGTCTGCGCTGCGCTTCGCCCGAGAATGACGGCGGTTTCGGGCGCAGCCATGCCAGCCCTCACTTGTCCATCGAGATCGGCGAGAAGTCCTGGAACCAGTTCTGCGCCTGGACGAAGCCCTTGACCTTGGGCGAGAGCGCCCGCGGGTTGACGTCGTGCGTCACCATCAGGAAGAGCGCGTCGTCGACGTATTTCTCATGCGTCTTCTGCAGGATCTTCAGCTGCTCGGCCGAGTCGAAGGTGGTGCGGATCTGCGTGAAGAGCGCGTCCATCTCCGGATCGCAATACAGGCCCCAATTGGTGCCCGCCGGCGGCTTCAGATCGCATTGCAGGTGCCGGATCAGCCCGGTGAAGGGGTCCTGGATGAAGTAGGTGTAGTTCATCCCCGTCGCCTTGCGCGAGGATTCATGGTTGGCGCCGGCGCGCCAGATATTGATCAGCGTGTTCCACTCGACCACTTCGAAATCGACCTTGATGCCGACCTCGGCGAGGTTCTGCTGCACGAACTCGTTCATCGGCAGCGGCTGCATCTGGCCCGAGCCCGAGGGTGCGATCAGGATGCGGGTTTGCAGCGGCTTTGCCGGTGAGTAGCCGGCCTCGGCGAGCAGCTTCTTGGCCTCGGCCTGGTCGAGCTTGAGCTTGAATTTCGGGTTGCCGAACCATTGATGACCGGGCGGATAGAAGCCCTCGGCCGGGATCATCATGCCGCCGAGCAGCTCCTTCAGCCCCTCGCGGTCGACGGCGAGATTGGCCGCCTTGCGCACGCGGATGTCGTTCCAGGGCGAGCCTTCGGCCCGCGACAGATGCCAGGTCCAGTTATGTGGGTAGGCGTTGGTGATGATCTTGAAGCCGGCGCCCTTCAACGAGGGGATCAGGTCCGGTGACGGTGCCTCGATCCAGTCGACCTGTCCGCCCCGCAGCGCCGCGGCGCGGGCGTTGGCCTCCGGCAGCGGCAGCAGCACGAGCTTGTCGAGCTTCGGCACGCGCGCCTTGTCCCAGTAATCCTTGAACGGCGAGAGCTCGGCCCGCTCGCGCGGCTGGAAGGCGGTGAGCTGCCAGGGCCCGGTGCCGGACGGAGTCTTGGCGAAGGCCTCCCAGCTCTTGCCGAGCTTCTCCCATTGCGCCGGCGACGACATCATCACCCAGGCGAGCTGGTAAGGCAGCGTCGCGTCGGGCGCCTTCGTGGTGATCTCGACCTTGTATTTGTCGATCACCTTGTAGCCGGCGACGGCCGGAATGCGCGAGCGGCCTTGCGCCGCCTGACGCTGGTCGAACTGGGCCGCCTCGGTCTTGAGCAGCTTGTCGAGGTTCCAGACCACGGCCTCGGCGGTGAATTCCGAACCGTCATGGAACTTCACGCCCTCGCGCAGGACAAACGTCCATTTCGTCTTGTCGGCAGCGTCGACCGCCCAGCTGGTGGCAAGGCCTGGCATCAGGTCGGAAGCCTTGTCGGCCTTGCTCAAGTCCCAGTTGATCAGCGCGTCATAGACCGTATAGCCCATGAAGCGCATGCCCTCGCCGCCCTGGTCGGTCTGGCCGGTGGTCAGCGGGATGTCTGACGCCGTCATGCCGATGCGCAAGATGCCCTGGGCAAAAACCTGCTGCGAAAACAGCGCGACGCTGGCGGCGAGCGACAAAGCGAGAGCGGAGCGGATCATCGGCGACCTTTGATCTGGACGTGTTCTGAAATCGGCTGAGCAAGCGCCGTGCCATATGGTTGAGGGCGCCGGAGCCGCGCCGTCATGCTCGCCCTCGTGGCGAGCATCCACGTCTTGAACGCCGCCCTTGAGCAGGACGGACGTGGATGGTCGGGACGAGCCCGACCATGACGACAATGGCTCGGTTCGGCGCGGAGACCGCTGTCGTCACTCCATCGACATCGGCGCGAGGTCGATGAACCAGCTCTTCGGCTGGACCACGCCCTTGACCTTGGCCGAGAGCGCGCGCGGCCCGACATCATGCGCCACCCAGACGAAGGGTGCCTCCTCGACGATGCGCGCATGGAGCTTGGCCAGCGCCGCGTCGCGGGCGGTGCCGTCGAAGGAGGTGCGGGCGTCGGCGATCAGCTTGTCGAACTCGTCATTGCCGAAATAGCCCCAGTTGTTGGAGACCGGCGGGAAGGTCTTGGTCGAGACGAAGCGGACCATGGCGAAGAACGGGTCCATCGCCGCATAGGTAACGTTGGTCGCGTTCGCGCCGCGGGCATTGGCGTGCTTGGCGCCCTCGCGCCAGTTGGTGAAGACCGCGTTCCATTCGCCGACCTCGAGCGCGACGTCGAAATAGCAGTCCTTCAGCGCCTGCTGCATGAACTCGTTCATCGGCAGCGGCTGCATCTGGCCCGAGCCCGAGGCCGAGGTCAGCACCTTGACCTTCGCCGGCTTGGACGCCGAGAAGCCGGCTTCGCTCATCAGCTTCTTGGCGGCGTCGAGGTCGTATTTGATTTCGAACTTGGGATTGCCCCACCAGGGATGGCCGGGCGGCACCGTGCCCTTCGGCACCTCCATCAGCCCGCCGAGCAGGGTCTTCAGCTCCTCGCGGTTGACGCAGAGATTGGCGGCGTGGCGCACCTTCTTGTCGAGCCAGACCGAGCCTTCGGCGAAGGAGAGTTGCCAGGGCCAGACATGCGGCTGGGCGTTGGTGTAGACGGAAAAGCCCCGGCTCTTGATCTGCGGCACGGCGTCGGGCGCCGGCGATTCGATCCAGTCGACCTGGCCGGAGAGCAGTGCGGCGGTGCGGGCATTCGCCTCCGGCAGCGGCAAAAGCACGACGCGGTCGATCTTCGGCACCCGCTTGGGGTCCCAGTAACTCTTGTTGGCGACCATCTCGAAGCGCTCGCGCGGCGAGAGCTTGACGCCCTTGAACGGCCCCGTGCCGGAGGGATCGCCGGCGAAAGCGGCCCAGGCCTGCTTGGCGCGCTCGGCCGGTTCGGTGACCGAGGCCGGCACCGCCGCCAGCTTGGCGGCCCAATGCGCCGGCGACGCCATGAACAGGTTGGTCAGGTTGATCGGCAGGAAGGCGTCCGGCTCGGAGGTCGTCAGCTCGACCGTCAACGGATCGACGGCCTTGGCCGCCCTGAGGGTCGGCATGCGCGAGACGGTGACGCCGATCTGGTCGGGCGCGAACTGAACTGCCTCTTTATTGAGCACCTTGTCGACATTCCAGACGACGGCGGCGGCATCGAAGGCCGAGCCATCCTGGAATTTCACGCCGGGCCGCAGCTTGAACACCCATTTCGTCTTGTCGGCGGCGTCGACCGCCCATTCGGTGGCCAGCCCGGGAATGACCACGCTCGCCTTCTCGGCGGAGGACAGATCCCAGTTCGTCAGCCCGTCATACATCGGGATGCCGGTGAAGCGATTGCCCTCGAAGCCTTGGTCGGGCTGGCCATGGGTGCGCGGGATATCCGCGGCCGTCATGCCGATGCGCAGTACTTTCTCCTGTGCGAGAGAGGCGCCCGCGAGCGTGGTTGAGAAGGCGAGCGCCAGCATGACGGCGCGCGTGATGGATTTGGACGACATGACGGTGCTCCCCTCGAGGCCCGGCGTTGGTTCGCGCGGATCGATGGGGAGCTAGCAACGGGCGTGCCATTACGCCCGACTGGCCGCCACAAGCGAAGCGAGAGGCGTTAGCCGCAGCTGTTCACTCATTATTTTCGATTCCGGCCACGGGCACCTCATGCGGCTGGCGGCCAAGCCGCCCACGCCCGGTCCCATTTGGGTATTCGACCTTCCAGAACCCCTTTTCATCGATGCGCGGCAAGTGCTGCCGGTCTCAAGGCAGATTCCGACGCAGCAGAGCTGTGCAATGCCGGGCCGTGGGCCCGGCATAATCGCTGTCCCGCCCCTTCAGATCACGCGACGCGGGTCGAGCGCATCGCGCAGGCCGTCGCCGATGAAGTTGATCGACAGCACGGTCAGGAAGATCGCAGCGCCCGGGAAGAGCGCCCAGTGCGGCGCGGTATCGAGATGGTCCTTGGCGTCGAAGAGCAGGCGCCCCCAGGTCGGGATATCCGGCGGGAAGCCGAGGCCGAGGAAGGACAGTGTCGATTCCGCGATGATTGCCGAGGAGACCTCGATCGTCGAGGCGACGATGACCGGGCCGACCGCGTTGGGTAGGATATGGCGCGTCATCTGGCGGAGTTTGGTGGCACCCTGGGCCTTGGCGGCCTCGACGAATTCCTTCTCGCGCAACGACAGGAACTGCGCCCGCACCAGCCGGGCGACCGGCATCCAGCGCAGGCCGCCGATGACGACGACGATCAGGATGAAGACGCCGCCCTCGACGCCGAAGACCGCCTTCAGCTGCTCGCGGAACAGGTAGATGATCAGCAGCAGGAGCGGCAGTTGCGGCAGCGACAGGAACAGGTCCGTCACCCACATCAGCGCCGGGTCGGCGAACTTGCGTGACATGCCGGCCGAGGCGCCGATCACGACGCCGACAATGGTCGCGACCACCATCGCGGCGAGGCCGACGGCGAGCGAGATGCGCCCGCCATACATCATCCGCGCCAGGATATCCTGACCGAGATCGTCGGTGCCCAGGGGGTGCGCCCAGGACGGGCCCTGCAGCTGCGCCGAGAAGTCGATGTCGTTGATCGGCACCGGCCACAGCCAGGGGCCGACGACGACGCCGAAGATCAGCATAGCGAGGATGACCGCGCTGGCCATGGCGAGTCGATGGCGGCGGAAGCGCCGCCAGGTTTCGCGGCCGGGCGAGACCGATACGCTTGCCGCGATCACGGCCGCAGCCGGATCAACGGAAGGAGATGCGAGGGTCGAGCCAGCCATAGAGCAAATCCGCAATGAGGTTGAAGAGGACGACCAGGCAGGCGAAGACGAAGGTGACGGCCATGATCACGGGCGTGTCGTTGGCGAGGATCGCATCGATCAGCAGCGAGCCGATGCCAGGAATCCGGAAGATCTGCTCGGTGACGATGGCGCCGCCGAATACCGCCGGCATCTGCAGGGCGACCAGGGTCACCACCGGGATCAGCGCATTACGGGTGATGTGCCGCAGTGTGACGGTCTTCTCGCCGAGTCCCTTGGCGCGCGCCGTGGTGACGTAATCGAGCCGGATCACGTCGAGCACGGCCGAGCGAACGTAGCGGGTATAGGACGCTGCCTGGAACAGGCCGAGCACGGTGATCGGCATGATCGCCTGGCGGAACATCTCCCAATACCAGCGCCAGCCGGTGGCGGCGAGGTCGGAGCGGTAGACGAAGGGGAACCAGTCGAGCTTGATCGAGAACAGCAGGATCAGCAGCAGGCCGGTGAAGAAGGTCGGCAGCGAGAAGCCGACGAAGGCGAGCGTGTTGGCGATCTGGTCGAAGACCGAATAAGGCCGCGTCGCCGCGTAGATCCCGACCGGCAGCGCTATGCACAGCGCCAGGATCTGCGAGGTGCCGACGACGAAGAGGGTGGTCGGCACACGCTGCAGAATGAGGTCGTCGACATTGATGCGGCTGGCGAAGGAGAAGCCCCAATCGCCCTGCGCCATCGCCGACAGCCAGCGCAGATAGCGCACCATGACCGGGTCGTTGAGGCCGAAGCTGGCGCGCAGAGCCTCGCGCACCTCGGGCGGGACGTTGGGGTTCGTCGCCATCTCCGAGAACGGATCGCCCGGGGCCAGCGCCAGGACAGTGAACAGGATCAGGCTGATGCCGAGCAGGCTCGGAATGGCGATCAGCAATCGCCGCAGAAGATAGGTCGCCATCTAGGATTCCCGTGAAGCGGGGTGTCGCTGGAGCAAGCCACGCGGGCCGATGGCGATGAGACACCACCGGGCCGGTCGGCTCGAGCGGAAGCGGCAGAGGGCCGCTCGCGGACGGTATCGATCGTCCGCGAGCGGTTTAGCCGGCGTCAGCTGCGATACCAGGCGGCCACGTTCCAGGTGTCGACGTCCCAGCCGCTGTGATCGTGCATCAGGTTGGTCACCGAGGCGGCGACGCGGGTGCGCGAGAGCAGCGGCAGGATCACATTGGCCTCGCAGAAGATCTCGTTGACCTTGATCAGCAGCGCGGCGCGCTTGACCGGGTCGAGTTCCTTCTGCGCAGCTTTGTAGGCCTCATCGGCCGCCGGGTCGGAATAGCGCGAGACGTTCCGGCCCAGCCATTTGTTCTCCTTGGTGGCGATCTCCCATGAGACGAACTGGTTGAGGAAGCGCTCCGGATCGGGCTGCGGCTGCGTGGTGGTGTACATCTCCATGTCGACATAGAGCTTGGTGTAGGTGTCGGGGTTCGCCACGTCGGAGGAGAAGAACACCGACGCCGTGACCGACTTCAGCTCAAGGTCGATACCGACCTTCTGGCAGGCCTGCTTGATGATCGCCTGCGTCTTCTGGCGCGGAGCGTTGATCGAGGTCTGGTAGACGTATTTGAGCTTCTTGCCGTCCTTCTCGCGGATGCCGTCCGAGCCCTTCTTGTAGCCGGCGTCGTCGAGGATCTTGTTGGCCTTGTCGACGTTGAACTCGTATTTGAGCTTCTGCGACTTGAACTGCTTGGGCTCGTTGACGAAGCTCGCCGTCGCGGTGCCGCCGCGGCCGTAGATGAACTTCTGGATCGAGTCGCGGTCGATCAGGAGGTTGATCGCCTCGCGCACCTTGGGATCCGACAGGGTCGGATGCTTGGTCTTGATGCTGGAACGCTCGCCGTCGACCTCGGTCCACGGGTCGGTGGTGTTGAGGATGATGAACTCGATGTCGCCCGAGGCGACCGCGCTGACCTTGCCGCGGCCGCCGGTCTCCATGCGCTTCAAGACCTCGTCCTCGACCTGGAGGTTCCAGGCATAGTCGAATTCGCCGGTCTGCAACACGGCACGGGCCGCCGAGACCGCGTCGCCACCGCCCTTGACCTCGATCGTGTCGAAATGCGGCTGGTTCTTGACGTGATAGTCCTCGTTGCGCGTGCCGGTGAGGATGTCGCCCGGCTTGAAGTCGGCGAACTTGTACGGGCCGGTGCCGACCGGCTTGAGGTTGGCCGGCGCCTCGCGCGACTTGGCGCCCTTGTACTCGCCGAAATGATGCTTGGGGATGATCTGGCCGACGACGCCGACGAAGGGATCGGCCCAGAACGGTGTCGCTTCCTTGAAGATGACCTTGACGGTGTGGTCGTCGACTTTCTCGACCTTGATGTTGGTGTAGGAGCCGGTGGTGTAGGCGGCGGTCGCCGGGTCGGCGGCGTATTCCCAGGTGAAGACGACGTCGTCGGCGGTGAAGGGCTTGCCGTCATGCCATTTGACGCCCTGCTTCAGCTTCCAGGTCACCACCTTGCCGTCCTCGGAGAGCCCGCCATTGGCCCGGGTCGGAACCTCGGCTGCGAGCTGAGGCGTGAGGTTGCCGTCCTTGTCCCAGCCGGCGAGCGGCTCGAAGAAGATGCGGCCGGCGATCTGGTCCTTCGTGCCGCTGGCGAAATGCGGGTTGAGCAACGTCGGCGCCTGCCAGAGCAGGATCTTGAGCGGCCCGCCGCCGCCGGCCTTGGTCGGCTTGTAGGCGAGCGAGGCCTGCGCCATCGCGACGTCGTTCCAGGCCAGAATCTGCGATGCGATCGGCGCGGTGATGCCGACGGCAGCCAATCGCTGAATGAAGGCGCGCCGCGAAACAGCACCATCCTTCACGCCCGCAACCAGCTCACGCAACTTGTGTTCATCCATCGGTGATCCCCTCTGCTGATATCGATCAGTCTGATCCGAACGAGGCCTTCGCCTCTTTTTTCTTCGTCAGGGGCGGCAGCAAGACATGTGCCACAAAAAGCGTCAACAGGGGGCGTGAGGCATCGTCGCCTTTGCGTGGCCGCCAAGGTGCCGGGACGCTCCTTCAACGTTGCTGGTCGGCCGCCCTAAAATCGCCGTCCGCCCTCGCTCTGTCTTGCCTCATGAGTCGGTCCTTTCCGGCAGTGAGGAGACAAAACATGAGGGCACACGCCGTCATCATCGCGGCCGGCATTCTCGGATCCGTTCCGGCATTCGCCGAAGAGCTTCCGCAACGCAAAGCCGGACTGTGGGAGACCAGATCGAAGGGTGCCGAGGGCGAGACCGTCGCCAAGCAATGTGTCGGTCCTGGAACCGACCGCGCCATGCTGGGCGGCATGACCGGCGGCGCCTGTGCGAAGATCGAGGTCAAGAAGACCGCGACCGGCTATGCCGTCGCCACAGAGTGCACGATAGGCCAGATCACCGCGGTCGGCAGCAGCGTCGTCACCGGCGATTTCCAGGCGACCGTGCGTACCGAAGGCACCACCAAGCTCACCGGCATGCCCGGACAGCCGGGGCCGGTCGAGCGCAAGCTCGTGGTCGAGGCCAAGCGGGTCGGCGATTGCGGGCCTGGTCAGAAGCCGGGTGACATCATCCTGCCCGACGGCAAGGTGATCTCGATGCCGGGGGCTGCTGCGAAGCCGTAGCGCTTGCCGGTGTCGGCTATCGCGGGTCCGGTCCATTTCACAAAAAGTTCTGCTGGCATGTCACAACAAGCCCAGCTGCCTCGTCCTTGTGGAAAGTGCTTCAGCGGCAATGTCGCCCTGGAGAGCGCGTGCCGCCAGACGAGGGTGAATTATGGGACCGGAGAACTTTTTGGCTGATGCTGCGGGTGTCGCCGGGCGGCTGCTCCTGGGCGGGAGCTTTGCCTTCGCCGGCCTGCGCAACATCATCAACAGGAATTTGCTGACGAGCCTTATCCAGGCGCGCGGCGTGCCGCTGCCGGCCGCGACATTGTGGCTGGGGATTGCCTGGCAACTCGTCGCCGGCACCATGATCCTGTGCGGCATTCAGATAGCGCTGGCGGCCGGCACGCTGCTCGCCTTCCTCTTGGCGGCGACGCCGATGTTCAACAATTTCTGGGACCATCAGGGGCTGGACCGGGCCAACCGCATCAACGGCTTCGTCGCCAATCTTGCGATCGCCGGCGGGTTCCTGGCCCTGATCGGTCAGGGCTGAGCGATTCAGTCCGGCTCGCCCGCGATCACGCCCTTGCGGAACAGGAAGCAGCCATAGGGGCGGGGATCGCCGACCTGTACCACCGCGAAGGCCTGCTTTGCGGCCTCGTAGAAGGCAAAGCGCTCGATGCCGGCGAGCGGCTCGATGCGGCCGAGCGCGCGGTCGAGTTCGGTCTGAACCTGGCGCTGGACATCCGGGATCGCGGCGGCATCGCCGACCACCAGCATGCGCCGGGCTGGCTGAAGCTCGAATTCGTCGATCGGCAGCACGGAGAGGATGGCTCGGGCTGCACGTGGCATGCTTAGGCCCGGCAGGCGCACCAGCCGGCCGCTCGTGGTGGCGCGCGCGATCTTCTCGGCCGGGTGGTTGGCGTCGACCAATGCGAGGTCGTCGCCATGGCCCATGGCGGCGAGCACCCAGAGCAGGTCGGCGGACAGGACGGGGTCGATGTCTTTCAGCATGTCGATGTCACCATTGATGTGCCCCGCCGTCATTGCGAGCGCAGCGAAGCAATCCAGGGGGACGTAGAGCTCTGCTGCCCCTGGATTGCTTCGTCGCTTCGCTACTCGCAATGACGGTCAGCATCAGCCGCGTCCGCGCTGCGAGAGGTAGAGTTTTGCGGCATTGCCGCCGAAGATGGCAGCGCGCTGCGCCTCTGTGAGGCCGGCGAGGAGAATTTCGGCAGCCTTGAGCCATTGTGCATAGGAGGCGCGCAGCGTCACCACAGGCCAGTCGCTGCCGAAGATCAACCGATCGGGACCGAAGGTGGCTAGGAGGTGCTCGACGACCGGCCGAAGCGTCTCCGGCGTCCAGTCCGGGCCTGCTTCGGTGACGAGGCCGGAGAGCTTGCAGAACAGGGTCGGATGGGCGGCGAGCGCCGCGATGCCGGCCCGCCAGCCGGCGAGATCGTCGGCGATGAGATCAGGCTTGGCGCCATGGTCGATCACACAGGCGAGGTCCGAGTGGCGCTCCAGCACCGTCAGCATCGGCGCGATGTGGCGCGGCTTCAGCAGCGCATCGAAGACGAGGTGGTGCGCCGCCATCGCGGTGAAGGCCGAGCCCAGCTCAGGTCGGGCCAGCCAGTCGTCGTCCACGATGTCCTGCACCATCGGCCGCAGCCCAAGGAGCCGCGGATTACCGGCCAGATCTGCGATCCGTTCCGCCGCATCGGGTGCGTCGAAATCGGTCCAGCCGACGACGCCGGCGACGAAGGGGGTGCTTGCGGCGATCTCGAGCAGGAAAGTTGTCTCGGCCTCGGTCGGCGCCGCCTGGACCAGGATGGTGCGCTCTATGCCATGCTCGGCAAGGAGCGGCGCGAGATCGGCAGGGCCGAAATCGTGATGGATTACGCCCAGTGCCGGCGTCAGCCAGCCATAATCGGCGCGCGCGAGGCTCCAGAAATGCTGATGGGCGTCAATGCGCATGGCGTCATTCCGGGACCGGGACATCGGCGCCCAGGAGACCCTCGCTTCTCAGTTCCGTCCAGAGCGCGGCCGGAACCTTGGCCGCGAGCTCGGCAGCCTGATCCTCGACCTCTTCGGGCTTGACGGCGCCCATCACCAGGCTTGCCACGGACGGGTGGCCGAGCGGGAACTGAAGGGCCGCACGGCGCAGCGGCACGCCATTGCGGGTGCAAACCGCCTCGATCGCCGCGACGCGGGCGAGGATATCGGGCGGCGCCGGCTGGTAGTTGTACCTGGCGCCGGCGACCGGCCCGGTGGCGAGGATGCCGGAGTTGAAGACGCCGCCGAGCATCAGGCCGATGCCCTTCTCCTGCGCTAGCGGCATGAAGCAGGCGAGACCGGGCTGTTCCAGCAGGGAATAGCGTCCGGCGAGCAGCATGGTGTCGAAATCGCCGGCATGCGCGAAGCGCTCGCACATCTCGGCTTCGTTGACGCCGACGCCGATCGCCTTGACCGTGCCGGCGGCGCGCAGTTCGTCGAGGGCGCGATAGGCGCCGTCCATGGCCTCGACGAAGCGCTTCTCGATCTGGTCGGGCCCGTGGGTCCAGATGTCGACGTCGTGGATCAGGACGACGTCGATATGGTCGACGCCGAGGCGCAGCGCCGACTGCTCCAGCGAGCGCATGGTGCCATCATAGGAATAATCGAAGCGAAGCCCGTGCGGCAGGCCGCCGAGATAGCCCGAGCCGTCGCCGCGGCCGGCGAATGGTTCGGCGACCCGGCCGACTTTGGTCGAGATAACCACGTCCTTGCGCCCCGAGCGGCGCAATGCCGCTCCGATGCGGTGTTCAGAGAGGCCGTGACCATAGAGCGGCGAGGTGTCGATGAGGTTGATGCCGGCCGCAAGCGCTGCCTCGACGGTGGCGATCGCAGTCGTCTCGTCGAGACGGGCGAAGAGATCGCCGAGCGGTGCACCACCGAAGCCGAGCGTGGTGACCTTGAGACCGGAGCGGCCGAGGGGGCGGGAAGCGAGCGTGGAAGTCGTCATCGGGGCTGGGTACTCGGTCGTGTTGCATCACTATGTGCACGCCAACATGTCAGCTTGCAACCGTCTTCGATCCGCACTAGCGTGCGCTCTATTCCCGCGGCTTGGCAATGGAGAGCCTGCTTGCCGGAACGGGATCAAGACGGCCGGCAATGGCCGCATCAGTCCAGGGAGGACGTCCATGACCGATATTCTCAAGCCGACGCGGCGTGGCCTGCTGCGCGGAGCCGCTGCGCTCGGCGCGACCGGCGCGATCACCTCGCCGCTGGTGCTGCGCGAGGCGCGCGCCCAGGCCGCCTTCAACTGGAAACGCTTCTCCGGCCAGTCGATCGACGTGCTCCTGGTCAAGAACCCGCGCTCCGACCTGATGCAGGCGGCCGAGAAGGAGTTCACCGAGCTCACCGGCATCAAGGTCTCGGCCGAGCAGGTGCCGGAGCAGCAGCAGCGCCAGAAGGCAGTGATCGAATTCGCCTCGGGCAAGCCGAGCTTCGACGTTAGCGGCATCTCGCTGCATGTGCAGAAGCGCATGGCTGCCAAGGGTAAGTGGTTCGCGGACCTGACGCCCTTCATCAAGGATGCCTCGCTGACCTCGCCGGACTTCAACTTCGACGATTTCGGCGCCGGCGCCGTGGCCTATGCCCGCCAGAGCGACGGGGCGCTCGATACGCTGCCCTTCTTCGTCGATTACTGGATGGTCTACTACAACAAGGAACTCTTCGACGCGAAGGGCGTCGCCTTCCCGAAGACCATGGACGAGATGGCGGTCGCTGCCGCCAAGCTGCACGATCCCGCCAAGGGTGTCGCCGGCTTCGTCTCGCGCGGTCTGAAGAACGCCAACGTCCCGGTCTGGGCCTGCCTGGTGCTCGGCCAGGGCATCGAAACCACTTCGGCCGAGGGCAAGCTCCTGACCGACACGCCGGAGGCGGTCTGGGCCGGCGAGCTCTACAAGAAGCTCAACAAGGATACCGGCCCGGTCGGGCAGGTCGGCTTCAACTGGAACGAGTGCCAGACTACCTTCATGCAGGGCCGCGCCGCGATGTGGCTCGACGGCATCGGTTTTGCGACCCCGCTCGAGGACCCCAGCAAGTCGCGCATCGTCGGCAAGGTCGGCTACGGCGTCACCCCGCCCGGGCCGAAGGCGCACCATGCCGGCATGTTCGGCGACGGCATCGGCATCTCGCGCGGCTCCTCGAAGAAGGAGGCGGCCTGGCTCTACATCCAGTTCATGACCAACAAGGCGCAGCAGCTCGCGATGCTGAAGGCGGGCGCCGGCGCGCCGGCGCGCTCCTCGGCTTATCTCGACAAGGCGACGATCGAGGCGTCGAAGTTCGGCAAGCAGTATTTCGACTGCCTGCTGAACTCGGCCAAGATCGCCCGCGCCGCGCTGCCGCAGATCGTCCCGGTCACCGAGTTCCGCGATGTCTTCGGCGTGGCGCTGACCAATGCGATCGGTGGTGCCGACGTCGCGGCCGAATTGAAGAAGGCGACGGAGGCCTTCGCGCCGGTGCTGGTCAAGAGCGAGCAGGGCTGAGGGATACGCGCGGAGAACCCCTCCCCCTTGTGGGGAGGGGCAGGGGTGGGGGTCGCAAAGCCGGAGTTCGACAGGGTTTCACGGGCCTGTTCGGCAAAGCAGGTCTTCCGCCTCGTCGGGCTCGCGATCACCAAGCGGCACCACCCCCACCCCTCTCCCCTCCCCACAAGGGGGAGGGAAAGTGCCCGCATCGAATGCGGCGGGCTTTGAACGAACAGGCACCATGACCAGCACCACCCTGCCAGCCACCAGCCTCGCGAGCCCCGTGCAGATCCCTGCGGCGGGCTCGGCGGATTTCACGCCGCGCTATTGGCTGTTCTCCCTGCCGGCGGTGCTGATCATCGCCGGCGTGATCGTCTTCCCCTGGCTGTTCACGCTCTACATGTCGAGCCAGGACTGGAAGATCGGCGGCGGGCCGGAATTCGTCGGCCTGCAGAACTTCGCCGAGCTCTTCCGCGACGCACGCTTCATCGAATCGATGGGGCACACCTTCTACTTCACCGTGCTCGCCGTCGTGCTGCCGATCCTGTTCGGAACCGCGGCGGCCTTGGTCTTCCATCGCGAATTCCCGTTCCGCGGCCTGCTGCGCACGATCTTCGTCATGCCGATGATGGCGACGCCGGTCGCGGTCGCGCTGGTCTGGACGATGATGTTCCACCCCCAGCTCGGCGTGCTGAACTACCTGCTCTCGCTGGTCGGCATCGGCCCGCAGGCCTGGGTCTATTCGCCCAACACCGTGATCCCGACGCTGATCCTGGTCGAGGTCTGGCACTGGACCCCCCTGGTCATGCTGATCGTGCTCGGCGGCCTCGCCGGCCTGCCGCGCGAACCCTATGAATCCGCGCTGATCGACGGCGCCAATGCCTGGCACATGTTCCGCCACATCACGCTGCCGCTGGTCTGGCCGTTCATCATGGTCGCGATCGTCATCCGCACCATCGATGCGCTGAAGGCCTTCGACACGATCTTCGTGATCACCCAGGGCGGGCCGGGGACGGCGTCGGAGACGCTCAACATCTTCCTCTATCTGCAGGCCTTCCAGTTCTACAAGATCGGCTACGCCTCCGCCGTTGTGGTGATCTTCTTCGTCATCATCATCATGCTGTCGCTGCTGCTGCTCTATGCGCGCCAGAAGTCGAAGTGGAACGCGTGATGAAGCGCCTCGCCACCAAGCTCGGCTTCTACGCCTCCGTCTTCGTGCTGGTCTCGCCGGCGGTGCTGGTCTTCCTCTGGATGATCTCGCTCTCGTTCAAGAACGAGCTCGACAACACCGCCTTTCCGCCGGTGTTCATCCCGAGCCCGCCGACGCTGGCGAACTATGTCGACGTCTTCGCCAAGAACAATTTCGCGCTCTATCTCTGGAATTCGATCCTGGTCACGGGCGGGGCGGTGCTGATCGGCCTCGCTGTCGGCGTGCCGGCGGGCTACGGCATCGCGCGCGGCAAGGCGCATAAGTTCGCGATCCTCATTCTGGTCGCGCGCATGACGCCGGCGCTGTCCTATCTGATCCCGCTCTTCCTGCTGTTCCAGATCACCGGCCTGGTCGGCACGGTGACCGCGCTGGTGATCACCCATCTCGTCATCACCATCCCGATCATCGTCTGGATCATGATCGGGTATTTCGAGAACGTGCCGATGGAGCTCGAGGACGCCGCGCGCATCGACGGCGCCACGACCTGGCAGGCCTTCCGCCATGTCGCGCTGCCGCTGGCACGGCCCGGCATCGTCGTCGGCGGCATCCTCGCCTTCATCTTCTCCTGGAACAACTTCATCTTCTCGGTGGTGCTCGGCGGCAAGGCGAGCCGGACGCTGCCGTCCGCCGTCTACAATTCGCTGACCTTCGAGCAGATCTCCTGGGGCCCGCTCGCCGCGGCCGCCCTGCTCGTCACCTTGCCCGTCCTGCTGCTGACCGTCCTCGCCCAGCGCGAGATCGTCGCTGGCCTCTCCGCCGGAGGGCTCAAGGATGGCTGACATCGCTGGCGCTGATCTTGCTGCGCGCCTGACCTTCCCAACGCCTTAACTGGACATCTCACGGAAAGACGCTTCGCAATGGCTCTGAACCCCAACCGCTTCGGCCTCTCCTGCGCCATCACCACGCCGATGCGGGAAGGCGGCGCCGTCGACCTGCCGCGGCTCGTCCATCATGCCCGCCACGTCCTCGCCAATGGCTGCGACTCTGTCACGCTGTTCGGCACGACCGGCGAGGGCGCAGCGCTAGGCGCCCCGGCCCGCACGGCGATGCTCGGCGCTTTGGTCGGCGCCGGCATCGACCCGGCGACGCAGATCTATGCCGGCGTCGCCGCCGCCTCGCTGCACGAGGCGGTCGACCAGGCGCAGACGGCGCTCAATGTCGGTGCCAAGGGTCTCCTGGTCGCGCCGCCCTTCTACTTCAAGGGCGTCGGCGACGAGGGGCTATACGCCTGGTTCTCGCAGTTCTTCGAGAAGCTCGGGTCTTCCGCCCGCAACACCATCCTCTACCACATCCCCTCGGTCACGGCGGTCGAGATATCGGTCGGCCTGGTCGAGCGGCTGAAGAAGGCGTTTCCGGGCGTCGTCACCGGCGTCAAGGATTCCTCCTGCGACTACCCGACGACCGAGGCCTTCCTGAAGGCGCATGGCGAGCTCGCCATCCTGGTCGGCGACGAGCGCCTGCTCGGCCGGGCGGTGCGGGCCGGCGCCCAGGGCTCGATCTGCGGCGTCGCCAACCTCGTGCCGCATCTTCTGCGTCCGATCGTCTACGAAGGCGCCGAGAACGCCACGGTGAACGAGCTGGTCGACGAGATCTGCTCCTATCCGGTGCTGCCGGCGGTGAAGGCATTGGTCGGCCATCTCCATGGCGATGGCGGCTACGGCCCGATGCGGGCGCCGCTGACCGCGCTCGACGAGGGCCAGCGCAAGGCGCTGTTCGCCGCCTTCGACCGGATCACCCGAGCGAAAGCTGCCTAAGGAGGACGCGATGAGCCAGCCCGATCCGGACCGCGAGGGCGAGCCGCTGAAGCTCAGGGAGCGGGCCTATGCCAGCTTCACCGAGCGGCTGCTCGCACGCGAGATCCGGCCGGGCCAGTTCGTCACCCAGCGCGAGCTCGTCGCCATGACGGGCTTCCCGCTCGGCGCGATCCGCGAGCTGATCCCGCGGCTCGAGGCGGAGGGGTTGATCAAGACCGTGCCGCAGCGGGGCATGCAGGTCGCCCATGTCGACCTCAACCTGATCCGCAACGCCTTCCAGTTCCGCCTCTTCCTCGAAAAGGAGGCGACCGCCGCCTATACCAAGAACGCGACCGATGCCGAGATCGCCGAGCAGCGCGAACGGCACGAGGCGATCATCCGCCGCGCCGAGGCCGGCGGCGACGAGACGCTGATCGAGGACGCCGAGGATGTCGACCGGCTGATGCACGAGATGATCATCGATCATCTCGACAACGATATCGTCAGCCAGGCCTTCCGCGTCACCTGGCTGAAGATCAGGCTGATCCGGCAATACGAGACGCGCATCCAGAACCACATCCTGATCCCGGTGATGCAGGACCATCTCAAGATCATCGCTGCGATCGAAGCGCGCGATGCGGAGGCGGCCGCAGCCGCGATGAGCGAGCACATCAACAACGCCCGGACGAGGGCGATGAGCTACTGACTAGCGATCAGGCGCCGATCGAGACAAAGGCGCTGGAAGAGCGAGCTGGAAAAACCGGCCGCACAGGGAGGAGAACGACGATGACCAGATTGACGAAACGCGCCTTTCTTGCTGGCTCTGCCGCCGGCGGCGCCATGATCGCGATGCCGACCGTGCTACGCGCCCAGGCGACGGTGATGCGCTGGGGCGAGATGCTGCCGATCACCCATCCGCAGGTGCAGATGGTCGATCGCATCGCCAAGGAGGTGAAGGAGAAGACTTCGGGCCGCGTCGACATCCAATCCTTCCCGGCCGGCCAGCTCGGCTCCGGCAAGGACATGATGGAATCGGTCGCTTCGGGTGCGCTGACCATGACGACGGACGGGGCGGCTGCGCTCGGCTCGTTCCTGCCGCAGCTCTCGGTGGTCGAGGCGCCCTATCTCTGGCGCGACCCGGCTCATATGAGCAAGGTCGCCAAGGCACCGGTCTTCACCCAGATGAACGAGGAGCTCATCAAGAAGCGTGGCATGCGCATGGCGGCGGTGACCTATTACGGCAAGCGCCACCTGACCACGGGCTCAAAAGTGGTGAAAAGCGCCGCCGACGTTGCTGGCCTAAAGCTGCGCGTGCCGCCGGTCGACACCTTCCGCGCCATGGTCGAGGCCTGGGGCGCCAAGGCGACGCCGGTCAACTTCAACGAACTCTACCTGGCGCTGAGCCAGGGCGCGGTCGACGGCCAGGAAAACCCGCTGCCGACCATCCACAGCGCCAAATTGCAGGAGGTGCAGAAGCACCTGATCCTGACCGGTCACATCATCACGCCGCGCCTGATCGTCATCAACCAGGACTTCTGGAAGGGGCTGAAGGACGCCGATCGGACGATCGTCGAGGCTGCCATCGCCAATGGCGTCGCCTGGCAGGATGCCGAGCTTTCGAGCCAGGAGGGCAGCCTCGTCGCAACGTTGAAGGCCGCCGGCATGACCGTCACGGAACCGGACCTGGAAAGCTTCAGCAAGCCGGTGCTCGCCACTCTGCCGAAGCAGTTCGAGAGCAAATGGGGCAAGGGCACCTGGGACGCGCTCGCGGCGCTGTGAGGCGCTTCCATTCTGCCCGTCATGGTCGGGCTTGTCCCGACCATCCACGTCTTCGCCTCGCTGATCGAGCGTGGTGTTCAAGACGTGGATGCTCGCCACAAGGGCGAGCATGACGACAGTACCCGGAATTCCGATCATCTGACATCAGGGACCGCCGTTCCGTGAAATCCCTCGTCGCTCTCTCCGATCGCCTAGTGCGCGCCGCCGCAGTCGCCCTGCTGCTGGCGTTGCTCGTCGCCGTGCTGCTCGGTGTCGCCTCGCGCCAGCTCAACGCTCCGCTCGCCTGGACGGACGAACTCGCGCAATACCTCCTCGTCTGGACTGGTTTTGTCGGCTGGATCATCGCGGCGCGGCGGCGCTCGCATATCCGGATCACCGTCTTCGCCGACTTGCTGCCGAAGCTGGCGGGGCGCCTGCTCGAGATCGTGACGCAAGTCGCGATCATCGTCTTCGCCGCGATCCTGATCCGCTACTCCTTCGGCCTGATCGAGCGGACCTGGGACGTTGAATCGATCGCGCTGCCGGTCAGCAGCGCGGCGCTCTATGTGGTGATGCCGCTCGCCGGCCTCGCACTGATCCTGCAGGCGCTGGCCGAGATCGGCGACGTCCTCGCCGGCCGCAAGATCGAGACCGCCGAGCCGGGGACGCAACCGCTATGACGACGCTGATGCTGCAGATTCTGCCGGTCTGGTTCATCGCGCTGCTGATGGGCGTACCGCTCTTCGTCTCGATGGGCCTGGCGGCGGTCGCCTTCGCCTTCTTCGGCGGCTTCCCGCTCGGGATCGTGCCGCAGAAGATCGCGCAATCGGCCAATTCCTTCCCGCTGCTGGCGGCGCCGCTCTTCATCCTGATGGGCAACATCATGAATTCGGCCGGGATCACCGACCGGATCTTCGCCTTCGCCACGGCCTGCGTCGGCTGGCTGCGCGGCGGGCTCTGCCACGCCAACATCCTCGCCAGCGTGATCTTCGCCGGCATGTCGGGCTCGGCCGTGGCCGATGCCGGCGGCGTCGGCACGCTCGAGATCAAGGCGATGCAGGACGAGGGCTATGACGCCGAGACGGCCGCCGCGATCACGGCCGCCTCCGCGACGATCGGGCCGATCATCCCGCCTTCGCTGCCAATGGTGATCTACGGCGTCAGCGCCGACGTCTCGATCGGCGGGCTCTTTCTCGCTGGCGTCATCCCGGGCCTGCTGATGGCCGGCGCGTTGATGGCGATGGTGGTCTATATCGCCAAAAAGCGCGACCTGCCGCGCCATCCTTTCCCGGGCGGCGCTCAGCTCTGGGTCGCCTACAAGGAAGCGCATTGGGCGCTGATGACGCCGGTGATCCTGTTCGGCGGGATGATGGCCGGCATCTTCACGCCGACGGAAGCCGCGGCGGTCGCGACAGCCTATGCGATCGTGCTCGGGCTCTTCGTCTACCGGAGCTTCTCGCTCGACGACCTGCCCGAACTCGTGGTGCAGACCGTCGAGACGACCGGCGTCGTGCTGGCGCTGGTGATGGCGGCGGCGGCGCTCGGCTGGTGCCTGTCGATCTCGCGCATCCCGCAGACGGTCGGGCCGATGCTGGTCGACCTCGCCGGCAATCCGCTGATGTTCCTTTTGATCGTCAACCTGCTGCTGCTCTTCGTCGGCTGCTTCATGGAAGCGCTGGCGGCGATGCTGATCCTGATCCCGATCCTGACGCCGGCGGCGGCGCAGTTCGGCATCGACCCGATCCAGTTCGGCCTGATCTTCGTGCTCAACCTGATGATCGGCACGATCACGCCGCCGGTCGGGGTCGTGCTCTTCGTCACCGCGAAGATCGCCAAGATCTCGTTCGAGGCGATGTCGCGGGCGATCGTGCCCTGGCTGATCCCGCTGCTCGCGGTGCTGGCCGCAATCACGCTATGGCCGCCGTTGACCACTTGGCTGCCTAACCTCGTGCTTGGGAAGTAAGCCTGCCTCAGATCGTCCGCGTCACCTTGGAGAGGTGGAGCGGACGGTCGGGGTCGAGGCCGCGGCTTTCGGCCAGCGCTGCGAGCGCGCCGTAGAAGGCGCGAACCTGCGCCAACGGCAGCAAGGCGGCGGGTAGTCCGGGCGGTAGCGGCAGGTTTTCTCCAGGGCCGGTGCCGCCACCGGCATAGCGCAGATCGGCTCCGAGGCCTGTGAAGGCCGTAGCTGCGGCGCAGACGCTCTCGCTGCCTTCGTCGCCCGGGTCGAGCGCCAGCGCCGGAAAGCCGGGCCCGACCAGCGCCAGCGGACCGTGCAGCACCTCAGCGGCGCTGAAGGCCTCGGCATGGATGCGGCAGGTCTCCTTGAACTTGAGCGCGATCTCCTGGGCGATGCCGAAGGAGAGACCACGGCCGATCACATAGAGGCTCCTGGCCTCGCGCCATGACAGCAGGGCCGGTGTCCAGTCGCAGCGCCCGGCGGCGTCGAGAGCCTCGGGTGCCTGCGTCAGGGCAGCGGACAGGGTTTCATCCCGTGCCCATTCCGCCGCGAGATGCAAGAAGGCGAGGCAGGTGGCGAGGAAGCTCTTGGTCGCGGCGACGCTGCGTTCGGGCCCCGCCCGCAGCGGCACGAGCATGTCGACCATGCCGGCGAGGGGTGAGGTCTCGTCGTTGACGAAGCCGATGACGAGTGCACCGGCGCGCTTGGCCGCCTCGGTCAGCAGCAGCGCATCGGGACTGCGGCCGGACTGCGAGACGGCGATGAACAGAGCGCGGGAGAGGTCGAGCTCGCCGCCATAGACCGAGGCGAGGCTCGGGCCCAACGACGCGACGGGCAAGCCGAGCGCGCGCTCGATCAGGTATTTGCCATAGGTCGCGGCGTGATCGGAGGAGCCCCGGGCGCAGGTCGCGACGAAGGCCGGCCGCTTGATGCGCAGGCGCTGGACGAGGTCGGCGATGACCGCAGTGTTCTCGGCAAGCTGCCGGCGCGCGACGGCGGCGGCCTCGGCCGCCTCGCTGGTGAGCAGAGTCTTAGCCATGGCGACGCAACGGGGTTTCGAGCAATTGATCGGCGATGCGGGCGACCTGGCGCGGGTCCAGCTTGCGGCCGGCACCACCAACGCTCTGGACCGAGAGCGTGCCACAGGCGATGCCTTCGGCGAGCGCGCGCTCGGGCGTCCTCCCGGCGAGCCAGGCGGCGAGGAAGCCGGCATTGAAGGCGTCACCCGCGCCGGTGGTGTCGAGCACGGCCTGGCACGGCGCGGCGGGAAGCGTAAGGTGCTCATTGCCCTGATAGAGGCGGGCGCCGGCGCCGCCATCCTTGATCGCCACGAGCGAAAAATGTCGGGCGAGCCGCCGTCCTGCTTCGTCGAGATCGTCACAGGCCGCGATCGCGCGGGCTTCGGAGGCATTCGGCAGGAAGACATCGACGCCGGTACAGCGCGCGACGAGATCGGGCGAGCGGATCAGCGTGTCGTCCCAGCTCGGATCGAGCGAGACGGTGAGGCCATGATGCCTGGCATCGGTCACCAGAGGCGGGATCTCGGCCAGCGTCGCGAATTCGGCGATATGGAGGTGGCAGGCGCGGACGTCGCCGAGCGCGGCGGGAAGCGTCGCCGGTCGAGCCGCACCGGCACGCCGCGATAGAAAGGCACGTTCGCTATCCTGTACCATCGCGACGGTGAGCTGCGGGCCGGCATCGGCCGCGCGCTCCAGGAAGGCGAGATCGATGCCGCTGCCTTCGAGCGCCGGCAGGAGCGATTGCGAGAACGGGTCTTCGCCAAGGCGCGCCAGCAAAGCGGCAGCACGGCCGAGCCCGACAAGATGTGCGGCCGTGATGAAGCCGCCGCCACCCGGCACGACCGCGACCTCATCGGCGAAGCGCTCCTCGCCGAGGCGCGGCATCGCGTCCAGCCCGCGGAAAACGAGATCGCAATAGAGCCGGCCGGTGCTCAGGACGAGGCCGTCCGGCCGAGGTAGCCGGGACGTCACAAGGCGCGCTCGCTCTTGGCGTCGAACAGGCGCAAGCCTGAGGCCGAGGCGCCGAGCCTGACGGCGCTGCCGACGATAGGCGGATGCTTGGCCGAGGCCGAGGCGAGCAGCAGCCCGCCTTCAGCCTCGACATGCACGAAGGTCTCCGGGCCGAGGGGTTCGACGACCACGACCGTGCCGGAGAGGACGAGGTCGGCGCTCTCGCCCTGCTCCAGCACGCGCAGCTCCTGCGGCCGGACGCCGACGAGAACTTCTGGCGGGAGCAGGCCGGACCAGGCGAGCGGGGTTTCACCGAGCTGCAGCGTACTGCGCCCAGCGTCCGCGGTCGCTTTCGCCGGCACGACGTTCATCGTCGGCGAGCCGATGAAGCGGGCGGTGAAGACATCCGCGGGCTTCTCGTAGAGCTCCATCGGCGCACCGACCTGGAGGATATGGCCGTCGCGCATCACCACGATCCGGTCGGCCAGCGTCATCGCCTCGACCTGGTCGTGGGTGACGAAGACGATGGTGGTGCCGAGCCGCTGGTGCAGGCGCTTGATCTCGAGCCGCATCTGCGCGCGCAATTGCGCGTCGAGATTGGAGAGCGGCTCGTCGAACAGGAAGACGGCGGGGTCGCGCACCATGGCGCGGCCGATGGCGACGCGCTGGCGCTGTCCGCCCGACAGCGCGGACGGGCGGCGCTCCAGCAGCTTCGTCAGGCCGAGCACCTCGGCGACCTCCTCGACGCGCTTGCGCTTCTGGGCCTTGTCGAGCCCGGAGGTGTAGAGGCCGAACGCAATGTTCTCGGCGACGCTCATATGCGGGTAGATCGCGTAGTTCTGGAACACCATGGCGATGTTCCGCTCTTTCGGCTCGAGCCGGTTGACGACCTGGCCGCCGATCGAGATCGTGCCGTCGTTGATGTCCTCGAGCCCGGCGATCATGCGCAAGGTCGTCGACTTGCCGCAGCCGGAGGGGCCGACGAAGACGACGAACTCGCCGTCCTCGATCGTCAGGTCGATGCCGTGCACGACCTGCGTCGCGCCATAGCGCTTGACCAGCTTGTCGATCGCGATTCCGGCCATCAGGCGGCTCCTGCAAGCGCGGTGAAGGCGGCGTCGAGCTCGCGGCGGGCGGCCTGCTCGCGCTTCGCCGTTGCGGTGGCGGCATCTTCGGCTGCGGCGAGCTCGGTGCGGTAGCCGGCGAGCGCTTCGCCCAACACCTTCGGTCCCGGTCCGCCGAAGCGCTCGCGCAACGCGACGAAATTCTCGGGCGAGACCGCAGTGGCGAAGTCCTCGCGGCTGAGACCTGGTTCACGGCCGGCGGCATGGCGGAAGGCTTCGGCGAACGGCTCGTAGCCGTCGCGAGGCAGGTCGCCATCCCTGGCGACAACGGCACGCGCCACGGCCGAGGCGACTTCGTGGGCGGCACGGAAGGAGAGGTTCTCCTTGCGTACCAGCGTGTCGGCGAGCTCGGTGATGGTGATGCAGGAGCGGCGGATGGTCTCTGCGACGCGGCGACTGTCGACCGACAGCGCCGGCAGCAGCGCCGCGAGCAGGTCGAGCACGCGCCCGCCGCTCTCGAAGCTCTGGTAGCCGGCTTCCTGGGTCTCGCCCTCTGAGTCGTTCATGTCGGTGAAGGGCGTGTTGTGGACGACGTCGCGAACCAGGCGGGCGCGGCTCACCGTCTGCGAGGCGAGATGGCGCAGATGCTCGATCGGCACCGGATTGCGCTTCTGCGGCATGATCGAGGAGATCTGCACGAAGGCGTTCGGCACATAGATCTGGCCGACCTCGAAGGCGGTCCAGAACTGCAGGTCCTGGATTAGTCGGCCGAGATGCAGGAAGACCAGCTCGACCGCGCTGAAGACGCCGGTGACGTAGTCGACCGCGGCGATGCAGCCATAGGAATTCTGCAAGGGCGCCTTGAAGCCGAGCAGATGCGCTGTGCGGTGGCGATCGAGCGGGAAGCCCGAGGTGGTGATCGCGGCGGCCCCCAACGGACAGAGATCGAGCAATTCGCGCGCCTGCACCAGGCGCTGATGGTCGCGCAGCATCACCTCGATGGCGGCCGAGAGGTAATGGCCGAGCGTCGAAGGCTGGGCCGGCTGGCCATGGGTATAGGCGACGATCAATGTCGCCTTCTCGCGCTCTGCCAGCGTCAATGCGGCGGCGATCAGCGCGCGCAGCTGGGCTGCGAGCTTGTCGAGCCGGGGCTTCAGCGCCAGCTTGAACAGGCTGTGCTCGATATCGTTGCGCGAGCGGCCGGTGTGCAGGCGGCCATTGTCGTCGGCTTTCAGGCGCTTGCGCAGCTCGGCCTCGACCAGGAAGAAATAATCCTCGACCTCGCCGGTATAGGTC
Organism: Allobosea sp. Tri-44; assembly: GCF_004123845.1. Classification (GTDB taxonomy): domain Bacteria; phylum Pseudomonadota; class Alphaproteobacteria; order Rhizobiales; family Beijerinckiaceae; genus Allobosea. Next base: position 196,254 of record NZ_NBDP01000019.1, read on the forward strand.
AGAGCTGCCGGATCGATCTCGCGCTCGATCTCGATCAGGGCGCGGGCAATGCCGGACGCCGTCTCGCGCGACAGGATGCCGGTCTCGGCCAGCATGACGAGATGGGCGCGATCTACCGCGCGGAAGCCCTCGACATGATGGGTCCTAACCGCGTCGAAGAGCGGGCGCAGCACCGTCTCCTTGTAGACCGGATCGGGGAAGACGGAGCTGTCGCTGGTGCGCGGATCGGTATGGGCGGTCATCGCAACTATCCCTTGAGCCCGGCGAGCACGACGCCGCGGACGATGTAGCGCTGGAGCAGCAGGAAGACGGCGAGCGTCGGGATCGTCGCCAGGGCTGCGCCGGTCATGATCAGCTCCCACTGGATCTGCGATTCGACCGCGAAGGAGGCGAGCCCGACCGGGAGCGTGTAGAGTTCCTTGCTGGTGGTGACGATCAGCGGCCAGATGAAGGCCGTCCAGTTGCTGAGGAAGGTGAAGATCGCCAGTGCCGACAGCGCCGGCGTCACCAGCGGCAAAGCGATGCGCCAGAAGATCGCGAACTCGTTGAGCCCGTCGACACGCGCCGCCTCGAGGAAATCGTTCGGCACCGTCTCGAAGAACTGCTTCATCAGGAAGGTGCCGAAGGCCGTCATCATGCCCGGGAACATGATGCCCCAATAGCTGTCGAGCCAGCCGAAATTCTTGGCCATCACGTACCAGGGGATGACCAGCATCTCGGTTGGGATCATCAGCGTCGAGAGGATTGCCAGGAAGACGAGATAGCGGCCGCGGAACTGGAACTTCGCCAGGGTGTAGCCGACCAGGCTGTCGAAGAAGACGTTCGACAGGGTGACGATCGTCGCGATCGCCAGCGAGTTCCAGAACCAGCGCAGGAAGCGCCCGTCCGAGAGCACGGTCTTGTAGTTGTCGAGCGTCGGTGCCGCCGGGATCAGCCTGAGATCGTAGATATCGGCCGAATCCTTCAGCGAGGTCGAGAACATGAAGAGCAACGGCGTCAGCATGAGCAGGCCGCCGGCGAGCAGCAACAGCCAGACGAGGACGCGGCCGGGCGCGAAGCTGTGCATGAGCGAGGAGCCGGTCATCAGCGATCCCTCAGCAGGCGCAATTGCAGCAGCGAGACGCAGAGCAGGACGAGGAAGAGCACGACGGTTTGTGCCGCCGCATAGCCCATGTCGAAGGAGGAGAACGCGGTCTGATAGATCATCAGCACCAGCGGCTTGGTCGCGTTGAGCGGGCCGCCGGGATCGCCGCTGGTCATGTTGTAGACCTGGTCGAAGATGCGCAGGAAGCCGATCGAGGAGAAGACGACGAGGAAGATGATCGTCGGCTTGAGCAAGGGCAGCGTGATCTTGCGCAGGATGGCGAAGTCGGAGACGCCGTCGATCCGCGCCGCCTCGTAATAGGTCGTCGGAATGGCGCGCAGGCCGGCGAGGAAGATCACCACCTGGAAGCCGAGCCCGGCCCAGATCGCCGGCGCCAGCACCGCCGGCAGCGCCTGCGTGGTCGAGCGCAGGAAGGGCTGCTGGGAAAAGCCGAGGGAGGAGATGACGTCGTTGATCAGGCCGATCGGCACCGGCTGGTAGAACCAGCGCCAGACCCAGGCCATCGCCGTCGCCGTGGTCAGGAAAGGCAGGAAATACAGCGCCCGGATGAAGCCGTGCATGAAGCGGACGCGGTCGAGATGGTAGGCGATGGTGAAGGCGAGGACGAGGCTGACCGGCGTGCCGATGATCAGGTAGAGGAAGGTGTTGCGGAACACCTGCCAGAACACCGGATCGGCCATCAGCCGCTTGAAGTTCGCCAGCCCGACGAAGGACGGCGAATTCATCAGGTTCCAGTTCGTGGTCGAGATCACGAAGGCCTCGACCGTCGGGTAGAAGCGGATCAGCCCATAGAACAGGATCGGCACGGCAAGGAAGCCCCAGGCCCAGACCACCTGCTTCTGCTGCAAGGTGAGGCCCTGCCAGAGGCGCCCGCCGGAGCGGGCGACTTGGGTATTGGCGGTCATGGCGCGTCCTGCCGTGCTGGGGCTTCAGGCCGTCGCGATCACTTCTTATAGAAGCGGTCGAGGATCGCCTGCTCGGCCTTGGCGGCTTCTGCCAGCGAGGCCTTGGCATCCTGGTTCTGGATGAACACCCGGTTGGCCATGTCGAGCCCGACCTGGCGCTGCGCCAGTTCGTCGACGAAGACCGTCGCCTGCGAATAGTTCAACGCCTTTAGGAACGGGCCGTAGATCGGGTGGCTGAGGTTCTTCTCGGTTTCGGCCGCGGCCTTGCGGGCGGGGAGCTCACCGACCATGTCGAGCCAGACCTGCATCGCTTCCGGCGAGGTGGTGAAGGCCATGAACTTCTTGGCGGCTTCGAGCTTGGCGCCGGTCGGCTTGCCGGTGATGGCGTTGACCCAGTAGCTGGCGAAGTTCGAGCGCTTGCCGTCGGCGCTCGCCGGCAGTTCGGTGACACCCCATTCGAAGTTCTTGATGCCGCCGAAGGCGCCGAGGCGGAAGGAGCCGTCGACCGTCATCGCGGCGCGGCCGGCGCGGAAGGCGGCCTGGCCCTCATCCATGAAGCCGGCCTGGCCGACCTTGTGGACGCGCTGCAGGTCGGCGTACCAGTTCAGCGCCTTGGCGCCGGCTTCGCTGTCATAGGCGACGGACTTGCTGTCGTCGGAATAGGGCTTGCCGCCCATCTGGCGCAGCAGCACCTCGCGCCACCAGTGCAGGTCCTGGCCCGGCATGTCGATCACGGCGCCGGCCGAGAGCATGTTGCCGGCGGCATCGCGCTTCACGGTCTTCTTGGCGGCTTCGAGATACTCGTCGAGCGTCTGCGGCGGCTTGTTCGGGTCGAGCCCGGCCTCCTGGAACAGCTTCTTGTTGTAGAACAGGGCGAGCGTGCGCACCGCGGTCGGCAGGCCGTAATACTCGCCGTCGCGCTTCATCGTCTGGACGATCGGGTAGAATTCCTTCTCGATCACGTCGTGCGGGAAGGCGTCGCGCGGTAGCGGCTGGATGAACTTGGCGCCGACGAAATTATCGAGCCAGCCATAATAGAGCTGGACCATGTCCGGCCCCTGGCCGGCGGGAACGGCGGCGGCGATCTTGGTCTGGTAGTCGGCATAGGGGAAGGTCGTGTGCTTGACCTTGATGCCGGGATTTGCGGCCTCGAAGCGTTTGATCAGCTCGTTCATCGCCTTGATGCGGGCGTCGAACACATATTGCCAGTACTCGATCTCGACCGCCTGGGCGCGGGCGCCGGCAATGGCGCCGACCGACATCAACACACCCAGAACCAGTCCGCGAAAGCCGCGCATGATCTGCCCTCCCCATCTCGTTGCGACGTCCGCCCGCATGCTCGCTCCCGGCTGCTGGACGTTCGGGCCATATGCTTTCCCGCCGCCTCTTGACTGTCAATAGATTAATTCACTTGAGTTTGATTAATGGCCGTCGCAGCTTGTGCAGACAGGACGGGCCGACCCACCATGCCGCACCGCAAGCCTCCAGCCGCGCAGAGCGTCGCCCTCGGGGCCAATCCCGAACGGGCGCGCCACCATAACCGGCGCGTCGTACTCGAGACGCTGCGGCAGCATGGCCGGCTCGGCCGCTCCGACATCGCCAATCTGTCGCGGCTGACGGCGCAGGCGGTCTCGAACATCGTCGCCGAATTGCTGGAAGAGGGCTTTCTCATCGAGCTCGGGCGCCGGCGCACGGCGCGCGGCCAGCCGCCGGTCGAGTTCGCACTCAATGCCGATGGCGGCGTGAGCGCCGGCATGGAAATCGCCGCCGACCACATCACCACCGTGCTGGTCGACCTCACCGGCGAGATCAGGGCGCAGCGCGTCGTGCCGTTGCCGGATATTTCGGTCGAGGCGGTGCAGGCACTGGCGGCGGCAGAGCTCAGGCGGGCGCGGGCGACGAGAGGCCTGCCGGAACGCCTGCTCGGCTGCGGCGTGGTGATGCCAGGCCCGTTCGATTTCGAAGGGACGATCACCGTCGGTTCGACGGCGCTGCCCGGCTGGACGGGACGCGACGTGACGGCGCTGATGAGTGCCGCGCTGGCGACCTCCGTGACGGTCGAGAACGATGCGACGGCAGCGGCCGTCGGCGAGCACCTCTATGGCATCGGCCGCAACCTCCGGCATTTCTGCCTGGTCTATTTCGGGCTCGGGCTCGGCCTCGGGCTGATGCTGGGCGGCGAGCCCTATCGCGGCGCCTTCGGCAATGCCGGCGAGCTCGGCCACGTTCCAGTGGTGCCGCAGGGGCTGCCCTGCATTTGCGGCCGGCAGGGCTGCCTTGAAAGCTATGTCTCGCCCTCGGCCCTGCAGGAGACGCTGCGCCAGGCGGGTATCACCCAGGTCGATGCGACTGCTATCGCCGGGCTCCACGCCGAACGGCATCCGGCCGTGCTGGGCTGGATCGCTCAGGCCGGACCACTGCTCGCACCGGTGCTCGCCATGCTGGAGAACCTGTTCGACCCGGAAACGATTATCCTGGGGGGTGGGCTGCCGGACAGCGTCATCGATGCCCTGATCGCGGCAGTCGAGCCGTTGCCACTGTCCGTCGCCCGTCGCGATGGTCGCGCCACGCCCCGCCTCCAACGCGGCACGACCGGTCAGCTCACCGCGGCGCTCGGGGCTGCGGCGCTGCCCTTGCTCGATGCGATCGCTCCGCGGCTGGTGCGGAACGCCGCAATGGCCGAGCCGGCCCCGCCTGCCGCACCAAATAGCGCCGCCGCGTCATAACCGGCGACCGCGATGTCACAGACGTGACGAGCCGCGGGCTGCGTCGGCCTGGTTTTTCCGCTAACGCTCAGTCAGGCGAGTCGTTTGCCCGGGACCGATCGAACCGTCGCGCCTTTCGGGGATTGATCTTGGCAAGGCTCTTGCTAACGAGCCAGGGCGAACGATTGGAGATGCCGGCTCGATGCTAGAGTTCGAAGGGCGCGGCCTGCGCCGGATCCGGGCGCTGCGCCCGCCGCAGATGTCGAGCTGGACGCGCGAGACCGTCGGACAGCAGGCGCTTGCTAGCGCACCACCGGCTGCGGAATTGCGGATCGCCTCCTACAACATCCACAAGGCGGTGGGGCGGGATCGCCGTTTCGATCCGGACCGGATCATCGAGGTGCTCCGGCAGATCGATGCCGATGTGGTGGCGCTGCAGGAGGCCGACCAGCGTTTCGGCGAGCGCTCCGGGCTGCTCGATCTTGCCCGCCTCGAACGCCGCACGGGCCTGAAGCCGGTGCCGGTGCAGAGCGCCTGGCAGGGCCATGGCTGGCACGGCAATGTCGTGCTCTTCCGCGACGGGGCGGTCACCGCGACGCGGCAGCTCGTCCTGCCCGGCGTCGAGCCGCGCGGCGCGCTGATCGCCGATCTGACCATCTCCCGCGCGCCGATCCGGGTGGTCGCCGCCCATCTCGGGCTGCTGCGCCATTCGCGCTCGCGCCAGGTCGAGACGCTGATCGCCGCCTCGAAGCCGACGGATGGACGGCCGATCTTCCTGATGGGCGACCTGAACGAGTGGCGGATCGGCAAGAAGTCGAGCCTGCACGGGCTGGCGCCGAAATTCGGGCCGCTGCAGGCCGCGATCCCGAGCTTTCCCTCGCGTTTCCCGATCTGGGCGCTCGACCGCATCGTCGCCTACCCGGCCGAGACCATCACGCAGGTGGAATTGCACGACACCGCATTGTCGCGGCTGGCCTCCGACCACCTGCCGATCAAGGCGGTGGTGCACCTGCCGGGCGAGGACCGCCAGGCGCATTGAACCGGCGCTGGTCGCGGGCTGTCCCCAGCTACGCGCCAATGACGCCCCGGCTGCGCTGTGCCACGATGGCCGATCATGCCGAGACGGATCCTGCCTATGACGACTGCGTCGCACCGCGCCTACCGCACCCAGAACTGGAGCCTGGCCAAGCCATCGGCGCGGGGGCGCAATGGCGTTGTCGTCTCGCAGAACCACGAGGCTGCGGCGGCCGGGGCGGCGATCCTCGAAGCCGGCGGTAACGCTGCCGATGCCGCGGTCGCGGTGGCCTTTGCGCTGGCTGCGGTCGAGCCCTGGAACAGCGGGCTTGGCGGCATCGGCTTCGGCGTCGTGCTCAAGGCCGGCGAGAGCCGGGCTGAGGTCGTCGACTTCGGCCCGGTCGCGCCGCGCCGGGCCGACCCGGCCGATTATCCGCTGACCGGCGAGATGAAGCTCGATCTGTTCGCTTGGCCGGGTGTGGTCGACGATCGCAATATCCACGGTCCGCTCTCCTTCTGCGTTCCATCCTCCGTTGCCGGTTATGCCAAGCTGAAAGAGGCATTCGGGACCAGCATGCCGGTCGCCGAACTGCTCGCGCCTGCAATCGCATTGGCCCGGCGCGGTCTGGCGCAGGACTGGTACACGACGCTGAAGATCGCCTCCTCCGCCTCGGTGCTCAGGCTCTATGAGGAGAGTGCGCGGATCTACCTGCCTGACGGTTTGCCGCCGGTGCCGCCCTATCAGGGCGTGCCGGGTTTCAGGAAACTCGGCAATCTTGGCGCGACGCTGGAGCATCTCGCCAGGGCCGGACTCGACGACTTCTATCGCGGCGATCTCGCCAAGCAGCTGGCTGCCGACATTGCCGCTGCCGGTGGCGTGGTCGATGCGCAAGATTTGGCCGGCTGTCATGCGACCGTGCGCGAGGCGCCGGTGATCGACTGGCGCGGCACGCACCGTATCCACACGGCGGGTGGTTTGACGGCGGCGCCGACCCTGCAGGCGGTGGTCGAGCGCATGGCTGCAAGTCCGCCGCCGGACGGAGGACCGGACTCGGCGTGGTTTGCGCGGCTCTCGCAGGTGATGCGCGAGGCCTATGCCAGCCGCCTCGAAGGGCTGGGCGCGGCGCAAGCTGCAAAGGAGCCGGCCGAGACCTGCACCACGCATCTGACAGTGGTCGATGGCGAGGGCACGATCGTTTCGCTGACGACGACGCTGCTCTCCTCGATGGGCAGCCGGCTCGTCCTGCCTGAGACCGGCGTGCTGATGAACAACGGCATGATGTGGTTCGACCCACGCCCGGGCAGCGCCAATGCGATCGCGCCCGGAGCGCGCCCGCTCTGCAATATGTGCCCGGTGGTGGTGACGCCGGCCGATGGCGGCTTCCCACGTTATGGCGCCGGCGCCTCGGGCGGGCGGCGCATCCTCGCCAGCGTCTACCAGATGCTGGCCTTCACCCTCGACAGCGGCATGAGCCTCGAGGATGCCGCGCACCAGCCGCGCATCGACGTCTCCGGGCCGGATGGCACCAGCGCCGATGCGCGCCTGCCCGACGGCACGCTCGATGCGCTGGCGGCTGCGGGGCCGCTGACGGTGGTCGAGCATGGCGTGCTGCCGCTCAATTTCGCCTGCCCCAACATGGTGCGGACCGGGCAGGACGGGCAGGAAGGCATCAGCGACGCCGCCTCGCCCTGGTCGGCGGCCGTGGCGGCGTCGTAGGCGCGAGAACCACGACGCGAAACCCCTCTCCTGGAAGGAGAGGGGCAGGGGTGAGGTGTTCGGACTGCAAACGTCAGCCTGAACCCGACCGCGCTGTCAGGCCTCGCGGAACTGGTCAGAGGGCCTACACCTCACCCTGCCCTCTCCTTACAGGAGAGGGTTCCCCGCGGTTCTTCCGTTTCGGTCCGAGTCCGGGACTCACCCCCGCTTCAGCCCCCAGGGATAGGGCGCCGAGCCCGGCAGCATGCCGGTCAGGCCCTTGCGATAGGCCGTCTTGATCACGAACTGACCGAGCGGGATCGTGGCGCATTCCTCCAGCGCCAGCCGGCCGAGCGTCACCGCCGCCTGCTTCTGTTTGGCCTCGTCCGGTGCATAGAGCCACTCTTCCGCCAGCTCCTCCGCCTTGGCGTTGGTCCACCAGCCGAACCAGCCCTTCTCGCCCGGGCCGCGCACGATATTGGACAGAGCGGGGTTGCCCCAGCCGACCGCCGCGCCGGTGGTGTGGAAGATGCTCCAGCCACCCTTCTCGACCGGCTCGCGGCTGTTGCGGCGCTGGATCACCGTGCCCCAGTCGCTCGCCATCATCTCGACATTCATGCCGATTGATTTGAGCAACTCGTAGGTGACGTCGCCGAGCGGGCCGATATCGGGGAAGTCGGTCGGGTTGATGATGACGACCTTCTCGCCCTTGTAGCCGGACTCCTTCAGCGCCGCCTTGGCCTTGTCGACGCTCTGCGGCATCAGGTCCTCGAGCTCGCCGGTGTAATAGGGCGTGCCCCGCCACCACAGGTTCCGGCAGATCTGCCAGGTGGTGGTGTCGTCGCCCTGGGAGGCGCGCATATAGTCTTCCTGGTTGACCGCGAGGCGGACTGCGGCGCGCACCTTCGGATTGTTGAAGGGCGGCTGGAGGTGGTTCAGCCGCATGATCGAGCCGCGGCCGTTCTTGTCGATGACCTCACGGGTGATGTCGGGGCTCTTCGCGAGCAAGGGCTGGAGGTCGGCGAGCGGGCGCTCCCACCAGTCGATCTCGCCCTTGGTCAGCGCGGCGGCGGCGGTCGCCGGATCGGGCAGGATCGGCCATTCGATGCGCTTGAAATGGGCGACCTTGCCGCCGGCATTGCGGCTCGGCGGTTCGCTGCGCGGCTTGTAGGTCTCGTTCTTCTCATAGACGACGCGGCTGCCGGAGACATATTCGCTGGCCACGAACTTGTACGGACCGGAGCCGACCATCTCCGTCACCTGCTTGGTCGCATCGGTCTTGGCCAGGCGTTCCGGCATGATGAAGGGCGGATTGTCGGCCTTGGCCATGCAGTCGAGCATCATCGGGAAGGGCCGGGTCAGCTTGATCTCGATGGTGCGCTCATCCGGGGCGCCCCAGGCTTCGACCGCCTTGATCAGGAGCTGGCCGTAAGGGTCGCGCTGGCACCAGCGCTTCAGGCTCTCGATGCAATCGGCCGAGCGGACCGGCTGGCCGTCATGGAAGGCCAGGCCCTCGCGCAGCTTGATCTTCCAGGTCTTGCCGTCGGCCGAGATCTCGTGGCCCTCAGCCATTTGCGGCTGCGGCTTCAGGTCGAGATCGCCGCCATAGAGCGTGTCATAGACGTAATAGCCGTGATTATTGGTCACGGTCGCCGTCGTCCAGATCGGATCGAGCGAGGTGAGATTCGCCTGTGGCGCCATTCTGAGCACGGTTGGGCTCGGCGCTTGCGCCAAGGCCTCGCGGGCCAGCGTTGGAGCGAACAGGGCGACGGCTGCCGTGCCCTGCAGGAACTGACGACGCTTCATATGGTCTCTCCCCTTTTATGATTGGATCGTGCGGCTACAAACTCTGCTCGTCCTGCTGTCGTGGCTTGGAAAATTGCATGTTCCGGCTAGTCGAAGCCGAGGAAATTCGGGCTGTCCTTGAGCTTCGGGGCTTTCTTGAGCCCGGCGATATCCGGCACGGGGCGCGCCGTCAGTGGATCGCCCGCCAAGAGTGACTCGAGCGCGGCGGCAACAGCAAGCACCTTGGCGTCGCCGCCGCGCGGGCCGACGATCTGCAGGCCGAAGGGCAGGCCGTTTCGGTCGAGCCCGACCGGCAGCGAGATCGCGGGATGGCCGACGATCGTCACCGCGTAGGCCATGGCGAGCCAGTGGAAATAGGTCCGCGTCGGCTTGCCGTCGATCTCGGCGGGATAGAGCTCCGACCAGGGCCGCGGGCTCAGCGTCATCGCCGGGCTCAGGATGACGTCGTAGCGGTCGAAGAAGCGCTGCCACTCATGATAAAGCACCGTCTGCTGCTTCAGCGCCCGGGTGATGTCGAGGGCGCCATAGCGCAGACCCTCCTCGACATTGGCGCGGACATTGGGGCCGACCTGGTCCGGCGTGTCGCGCACCCGCTCATATTGCCCGGCGAGGAAGTTGACGGCGCGCAGGACCTCGAAGCTCTCATCGGTCCCGCTGCAATCGGGTGTCGCCTCATCCGCCCGACCGAAGACCGTGCTGAAGCGGCCGACCTTGTCGGCAAAGACCTCGCGAATGTGCTTCTCAGTCGGGGCGAAGCCGAAATCCGGGGTGAGCGCCACCTTGAGCGAAGCGAGATCGCAGTAGTCCGGCCGGGCGAGGTCCTCGGGCCGCCTGACCTGCTTGCCATGGATCGTGGTCGCCAGCGGGTCGCAGGCGTCGTCGCTCACCATGGCCCCGAGCAGCAGACAGAGATCGGGCACTGTGCGCGCCATCGGGCCGAGCACCGACAGCGGATTCCAGCCGAGCGCGCGCTTGTCGCTGGGCACCAGCCCCGGCGACGGCCGGAATCCGACGATGCCGTTGAAGGCGGCGGGATTGCGCAGCGAGCCGCCGGTGTCCGAGCCGGTGGCGATCGGTACCATATTGGTCGCCAGCGCGACCCCGGAGCCGCCGGATGAGCCAGCGGCGGAGCGCGAGGGATCGAACGGGTTGCCGGTGACGCCGTAGACAGCATTGCGGGTGTTGGCGCCGGCGCCCCATTCCGGCGTGTTGGTCTTGCCGACGATGACGGCGCCGGCCTTGCGCACCGAGGCGACGATGCCCTGGTCCTTTGTCGGCACATGGTCGGCGAAGAGCGGGCTGCCATAGGTGGTGCGCAGGCCCGCGACGTCCTCGAGATCCTTGATGCCGATCGGCAGGCCGTGCAGCGCCTGCAGCGTGTCGCCGCGCACGGTGGCCGCATCTGCCGCCTTCGCCGCGGCATGGGCGCGTTCATCATCGCGCGCGACCATGGCGTTGACGGCGGGATCGACCGCGTCGATCCGGGCGAGGCAGCTTTCGAGCAGCTCCGTCGCAGAGAGCTTCTTCTCGCCGATCAGGCGGCGGGCGGTGACGGCATTAAGGTCGCAGGGTTCGGTCACGGCTGAAGGCTCCGGCAGTCAGGGCGGGTTCGTCGTGACCCGTCCAGCCAGTCGAAGCGGCCTCAGCCGCTGCGTCAACCCTCGCCGGGTTGAACCCCGGCCTGCGTTCGCCTCAGATGTGCAGCGCGTGGCCGAGCGCCTTCAGCGCCGATTCCTGGAAAGCCTCGCCCAGCGTCGGATGGGCGTGGATCGTGCCGGCGACATCCTCCAGCCTTGCGCCCATCTCGATGGCGAGGCCGAAGGCGGCGGAGAGCTCCGAGACGCCTTGCCCGACGGCCTGGATGCCGAGGACGAGATGATTATCGACCCGGGCGACGATGCGTATGAAGCCGGCCTCGCCATGGCGGGTCATGGCGCGGCCATTGGCTTGGAAAGGGAACTGGCCGATCTTGGTCTCGAAGCCGGCGTTTTTGGCCTCCGCCGGGGAGAGGCCGGCCGAGACGATCTCGGGATCGGTGAAGCAGATCGCCGCGATCCCGGCCTTATCCCAGAGGCGCGGCTCGCCGGCGACGATCTCGGCGACCATTTCGCCCTGCGCCATGGCGCGATGGGCCAGCATCGGCTCGCCGGTGACGTCGCCGATGGCGTAGATGCCGCGCATCGAGGTCTCGCAGCGCTCGCCGATGCGGATGAAGCGGCCGTCCATGTCGAGCACGAGCTCGTCGAGGCCGAGCTTGCTCGTTGCAGGCGCGCGGCCGACCGTGACCAGGACCCTGTCCGCCAGCAGTTCGCGCTCCTTGCCGTCGGCAGTCTCGATGCGCAGGCCATCGCCCTTGGCCGTTGGTCCGAGCGCCTTCGCACCGAGCAGGACCTCGACGCCGAGCGCCGACAGGCTCTTGGCGACGGGCGCGGTCAATTCGGCATCATAGAGCGGCAGGATCTTGTCCTGCGCCTCGACCACGGTGACTTTGCTACCGAGCTTGGCGAAGGCGGTGCCGAGCTCGAGCCCGATATAGCCGCCGCCGACCACGACGAGGCGCTTCGGCAATTCGGTCAGCGCCAGCGCGCCGGTCGAGGAGATGACGTTGCCACCGAAGGGCAGGAAGGACAGCTCGACGGGATGAGAGCCCGTCGCGATCACGATCGTCTCGGCCTTGATGATCTTCGGGCCGGTTTCGGTTTCGACCGCGACGGTCTTGCCGTCGCGGAAGCGGGCCTGGCCGTGGACGATCTTGACCTTGGCCTTGCGCAGCAGGCCGGCGACGCCGTTGTTGAGGCGCTGGACGATGCCGTCCTTCCAGGCGACGGCCTGCTTCAGGTCGAGCTTCGGCTCGGCGGCGGTCAGGCCGAAGGGCGTCTTGCCGGCGGCGGCGTGGGCGGCCTTCTCGAACTCCTCGGCGACATGGATCATCGCCTTGGAGGGGATGCAGCCGACATTGAGGCAGCTGCCGCCGAGCTTGCCGCTCTCGACGATGACGGTGTCGATGCCGAGCTGGCCGGCGCGGATGGCGCAGACATAGCCGCCGGGGCCGGCGCCGATGACGAGCAGCTTGCAGGTGATCTCGGTCATGGCTTTCTCCCGCCGCTCACATATCCACGAACAGCGTCGCCGGCGTCTCCAGCAGCTTTTTGAGCCGCTGCACGAAGACGGCGGCGTCCCAGCCGTCGATGACGCGGTGGTCGAAGCTGGAGGAGAGGTTCATCATCTTGCGCGGTACGAAGGTGGTGCCGTCCCAGACGGGTCTGACCGCCATCTTGTTGACGCCGACGATCGCAACCTCGGGGTGGTTGATCACCGGGGTGGTGGCGATGCCGCCGAGTGCGCCGAGCGAAGTGATGGTGATGGTCGAGCCGGTGAGCTCGTCGCGGGTCGCACTGCCGTCGCGGGCGCGTTCGGCGAGGCGCGAAAGTTCGATGGCGCAGCCCCAAAGGTCGCGCGCCTCGGCATGCTTGACGACCGGGACCATCAGGCCGGAGGGAGCCTGCGTCGCGATGCCGATATGGATGCCGGCATGCTGGTGGACGATACCGGCCTCGTCGTCATAGAGCGCGTTGAGGCTGGGCTGCTCGCCGAGCGCCTTGACCATGGCCCGCATCAGGAAGGGCAGCAGCGTCAGCTTCGGCCGCTCGGCCGTCGGCTTCTTGTTGAGCGCGGCGCGCAGATCTTCCAGCGCCGAGACGTCGACCTCCTCGACGATGGTGATATGCGGGATGCGCGACTTCGACAGCGCCATCTTCTCGGCGATGCGTCGGCGCAGGCCGACGACCTTGACGTCGGTCACCGCGGTCTTCGGCGCGAGCCTGCCCGCGACCGGGGCTTCCGGCCCGCGCTGGATGAAGGCGTCGATGTCCTCATGGCTGACGCGGCCGGCTGGGCCTGAGCCCTGGACCTGGCGCAAGTCGATGCCGGCCTCGCGCGCCTTCAGGCGGACGGCGGGCGATGCCAGCGGCTTCTCGCCCACGGGGCGGCGCGGGCCGGGCGTGGTCACGATCAGTGCCGGGCGAGCGGGAGCCGCAGCCGGCTTCGGCGTCGGCATGGCCTTGGGAGCAGGCTCCGATATGGGCGCGAGCTCTGGCGTTGCCGCAACAGCCGGCTTTGCCTTCGGTGCTTCGGCCGGTGTCTCGATCTCCGCCGGTTCCTCGGCGGCAGCGCTGCTACCGGCAACCTTGAGCTTGACCAGCGCCGAGCCGATCGCGACGGTGTCGCCGATCTCGGCGCCGACCCAAGTGACCTCGCCTTCGACCGGTGAGGGGATCTCGACGGTCGCCTTGTCGGTCATCACGGCAGCGATGAGATCATCCTCGCGGACGATGTCGCCGACCTTGACGTGCCACTCGACCAGCTCCGCCTCGGCGATGCCCTCGCCGACATCGGGCAGCTTGATGATGCGCTCGGCCATCAGCGGCTCTCCATGATCTCGCGCAGCGCGGCGCCGACGCGGCCGGGGCCGGGGAAATAGGCCCATTCCTGGGCGTGCGGATAAGGCGTGTCCCAGCCGGTGACGCGCACGACCGGCGCCTCCAGATGATAGAAACAGTGCTCCTGCACGAGCGCCGCCAGCTCCGCACCGAACCCTGAGGTCAGCGTCGCCTCGTGCAGGACGATGCAGCGCCCGGTCTTCGAGACCGAGGCAATGATCGCGTCGAGATCGAGCGGCACCAGGGTGCGCAGGTCGATGATCTCGGCGTCGATCCCGGTCTCCTCGGTGGCCGCCTGCGCGACATGGACCATGGTGCCGTAGGTGACGATGGTGACGGCCGAGCCCTCGCGGCGGATCGCGGCCTTGCCGAGCGGGATGGTGTAATGTCCCTCGTCGACCTCGCCGAGCTCGTGCTTCGACCAAGGCGTGACCGGGCGGTCGTGATGGCCGTCGAAGGGCCCGTTATAGAGCCGCTTCGGCTCGAGGAAGATCACCGGATCGGGATCCTCGATCGCAGCGATCAGCAGGCCTTTGGCGTCGCGCGGATTGGACGGCACCACGGTCTTCAGGCCCGCCACATGGGTGAAAAGCGCCTCAGGGCTCTGGCTATGGGTCTGGCCGCCGAAGATGCCGCCGCCGGTCGGCATGCGGATCACCAGCGGGCAGGTGAAGTCCCCGGCTGAGCGGTAACGCAGGCGCGCCGCTTCGGAGACGATCTGGTCATAGGCCGGGTACATGTAGTCGGCGAACTGGATCTCGACGCAGGGGCGAAGGCCGTAAGCCGCCATGCCGACCGCTGTGCCGACGATGCCGAGCTCGCTGATCGGGGCATCGAAGCAGCGGTTGACGCCGTATTTCTGCTGGAGGCCGTGGGTGCAGCGGAAGACGCCCCCGAAGAAGCCGACATCCTCGCCGTAGACGACGACATTGTCGTCGCGGCCCATCGAGACGTCGAGGGCCGAGCGGATCGCCTCGATCATGGTCATGCGGGCCATGCTTCAGACTCCGATCTGCTGGCGCTGGCGGCGCAGATGCGGCGGCAGCTCGGCATAGACGTCCTCGAACATGTCGCGCGAGGAGGGCTTGCCGCCGGCATGCAGTGTGCCGAAGCTCTCGGCTTCCTTCTGCGCGGCAATCACGGTCGCCAGGATCTCGGCCTCGGCCTGTTTGTGGCGCTCCTCGGTCCAGGCGCCGATCGCGATCAGGTGCTGCTTCAGCCGGACGATAGGGTCGCCGAGCGGCCAATCGTCGGATTCGTGCTTGGGCCGATAGGCGGAAGGGTCATCCGAGGTCGAATGCGCGCCGGCGCGGTAGGTGACGTATTCGACCAGCGTCGGTCCGAGATTGCGGCGGGCGCGCTCGATCGCCCATTGCGCCACGGCATAGGTCGCGAGGTAGTCGTTGCCGTCGACGCGCAGGGCCGGGATGCCGAAACCGAGGCCGCGGGCGGCGAAGGTGCCCGAGCCGCCCCGCGCAATGCCCTGGAAGGTCGAGATCGCCCACTGGTTGTTGACGACGTTGAGGACGACGGGGGCCTTGTAGGTCGAGGCGAAGACGAGCGCGGCGTGGAAATCGGATTCCGCCGTCGAGCCGTCGCCGACCCAGGCGGCGGCGATCTTGTTGTCGCCCTTGATCGCCGAGGCCATCGCCCAGCCGACGGCCTGGATGTATTGGGTGGTGAGGTTGCCCGAGATCGAGAAGAAGCCGTTCTCCTTCGAAGAGTACATCACCGGCAGCTGCCGGCCCTTCATCGGGTCGCGCTCGTTCGAGTAGATCTGGCACATCATCTCGACGAGCGGGTAGTCATGCGCGATCAGCAGCCCGGCCTGGCGATAGGTCGGGAAGTTCATGTCGCCCTTGCCGAGCGCGATGCGGAAGGCGCAGCTCACCGCCTCCTCGCCGGTGTGCTGCATGTAGAACGAGGTCTTGCCCTGGCGCTGCGCCATCTGCATGCGCGCATCGAAGGCGCGCAGGGTCAGCATGTGGCGCAGACCCCGGATCAGGTCGTCCTTGGAAAGATCGGGCACCCAGGGGCCGACCGCCTCGCCCTCACGGTCGAGCACGCGGATGATCGAATAGGCGAGGTCGCGGATCTCGCGGGGGTCGACATCGATCGGCGGGCGTTGAACCGAGCCGGCCTTGGGGATCACGACATGCGAGAAGTCGGGCTTTTCGCCGGGGCGACTTGCGGGGACTGGAACATGGAACCGCAGCGGTGAGGGGTCTGTCATGTCCACGCTCCCTAGGCTCTAGTCCGACCCAGCATTTCGCCATGCGAAGGCGTCTGCAAGGCGTGTCTGCGGGACGTCGGTCGAGACGCCCTGATTATTCGGGCATGTTAGGGTGGTGGCACATCGATTTCTTGCCGAAATGGCCTTGAGATTCGCCTCTGATCAGATGATTATTCTGGCATCCTGGCAGAGTGCGGAAAATTCACCCGATGGCGATCAAGGCGCGGCGTAGCGAGGAGCTGGACCAGATCGATCGGCGCATCCTCTCGGCGCTGAACGAGGATGGCCGGCTGACGATCAATGCGCTGGCCGAGAAGGTCGGACTCTCGCCCTCGCCATGCTGGACGCGGGTGAAGCGGCTGGAGGAGAGCGGCGCGATCGAGAAATACGTCGCGGTGCTGAACCACCGGGCGCTCGGGCTCGATAATGTCGTCTTCATCGAGATCACGCTCGACAAGCATGACGACAAGCTGCTCGACCGCTTCGGCGAGGCGCTGGCGCGGATTCCGGAGGTAGTCGAGGCCTATCTGGTCACCGGCGACTACGACTACCTGGTCAAGGCCGTGGTCAGCGGCACCGAGCACTATGAGCGCTTCCTGCGCGAGAAGATCTACCGCCTGCCGGGGATGCGGCAGTCGCGCACGACGTTCGGCCTGCGCGCGCTGAAGCGGGCGATCTCGGTCGACCCGCTGCAGATCGCGCCGGTGTGAGCAGATTCACGCCGGCACCGAGATCGCCATGCCGTCGCGCTGCGGGTCGGCGCCGCCGGTGGCGAGCCCGTCCTCGATCTTGACGCCGTGGAGCGCGGCGAAGGGATAGCTCTGGGCCGAGCGCTTGACGTCGTAGCCCTCGGCCTTGAGCTGCGCCTCCACGCTGCGGCGGATGCGGTTGCTGATATCGATCGAGTTCGAGACGCCCATGACGCGCGGCGCCGCGACCGCCTCCAGCATCGACATCTCGAAGTCGATGACGTTCATGATGCCTTGCGCCATCGCCGGGGCGATGTAGCTGCCGCCCGGTGCGCCCATGACGATGAAGGGCTTGTCGTCCTTGAAGACGATGGTCGGCGCCGCCGAGGAGGAGCGGCGCTTGCCGGGCGCGATCGAGCCGGCGCGGCCGGGGCGCGGATCGAAGCGGCTCATCGTGCCGTTGTAGATGAAGCCGAGCCCTTCGGTGATCGCGCCCGAAGGGCTGCCGAGCGTATGGGTCAGCGCGACCGCGTTCCCATGGCGGTCGACTACGGTGACATGGGTGGTCTCACGCGAGGAGGAACGCTCCAGCCGCTTGACGTCGGCGCGCTCGCCGCGGCGGATGCTGTCGGCCTGTGTCGCGGCATGTGCCTTCGAGATCAGGCGTTCGACCGGCACATCGACATAGGCGGGGTCGCCCATGAACTCGTCCTTGTCGATGGTCATGCGCTTCATCGCCTCGGCGAGCAGGCGGATATGCTCGGCGCTGCCATGGGGCAGAGCGCCGATGTCGAAGGGCTCGAGCATGTTGAGGATCTGCAGCATCGACATGCCGCTCGCCGGCGGCGGCGAGGTCGAGATGCGATGGCCGCGATAGGAGCCCCAGATCGGCTCGGCGACGGAGAGCTGATAGCGGGCAAGGTCCTCGCGCGAGATCAGCCCGCCATGTCCTGCGAAGTCGGCGGCGATCTCTTCGGCGAGCTCGCCATGATAGAACAGGTCGGCGCCGCCTTTGGCGAGCCGCTCCAGCGTGTTGGCCATGTCGGTGTTGACGATCAGGTCGCCCGGGCGCTTTGCGCTGCCGTCGGGGCGGAAATAGAGGCGCTTGCCGGTCTCGCTGTAGCGCAATTTGTCTGAGGTGTTGACCTGGCCGGAGCCGCTCTGATCCTGCGACCAGAACCAGTGCATGTGCGGGCGCACCAGCACACCTTCGCGCGCCTGTCTGATCGCCGGCGCCATGACGTCGGCCCAATCCATCGTGCCGAAGCGCGAGAGCACATAGTCATAGCCCTTGACGCTGCCGGGCGTGCAGACGGCGAGATGGCCGAACTCGTTAATGCCGCCCTCGAGCAGGAAGGCGAAGCCGTCGCGCGATTGGCCACGCAGCTTGTCCTGCCACATGTCCGGCTTCGCCGAATAGGAGGCGCGGGCGTAGAACTCGACGATCTCATGGACGCCCTTGCCGGGCATGTAGAGCTGCATCGAGCCGAAGCCGCCGATGCCCGACATCAGCGGATCGACCACCCCTTGCATGAAGGCGCAGGCGATCGCCGCGTCGATCGCATTGCCGCCGCGCTCCAGCACGACCGCGCCGGCTTCCACCGCTTCCGGCTGCGGGGCGACGATCATTCCGTTCTTCATGGGCAAGGGCCTTCCTCTCAAGGCATGGTCCAGAACCGCGCCGTCATCCCGGACAAGCGGCGTAGCCGCGCCGCTCCGGGATCCATCGAAGGGCGTCGCGCTCTACGATGGATCCCGGAGCTCCGCTTCGCTGCGTCCGGGATGACGGTGTGGTTCCGGGCAAAGTTGTCTGAAGATCACACCGGCTCGCCGAGCCGCCAGAACAGGCGGACACCGCCATCCGCCATGCTCTCCAGCCCGGGAACCGCCGAGAGCAGCCTGCGGGTGTAGTCGTGCTGGGGGGCGTCGAAGATCTGGTCGCGGGTGCCTTCCTCGACGATGCGGCCTTCATGCATGACGATGACGCGATCCGAGACCTGCTCGACGACGCCGAGGTCATGGCTGATGAACAAGCAGGAGAAGCCGTGCTTCTTCTGCAGTTCGGCGAAGAGCTCCAGCACTTGAGCCCGCACGGTGACGTCGAGCGCCGAGACGGGCTCGTCGGCGATGACGAAGCTCGGCCGGCGGATGATGGCGCGGGCGATGGCGACGCGCTGGCGCTGGCCGCCGGAGAGCTCGTGCGGATAGCGCTCGGCAAAACCGTCGCCGAGCCCGACCTCGCCCAGAACTTCGGCCAGGCGCGCCTTCCTGTCGGCGGCGCTCATGCCCTTCACCAGCCGCAAGGGTTCGCCGACGAGCTCGCCGATGGTCATGCGCGGATCGAGCGAGGAATACGGGTCCTGGAAGACCATCTGGCAGTTCAGCCGGTAGTCCCAGTAGGCCGTCTCACTCTTGTCGATCGGCTTGCCGTTGAACAGGATCGCGCCTTCGCTCGGCTTGATGAGGCCGGCGATGGCGTGGCCGAGCGTGGTCTTGCCCGAGCCCGAGCCGCCGACCACCGAGACGACCTCGCCGGGCTTCACCGAGAGGCTGATGCCATGCAAAGCGCGCTTGGGCTGCTCCTTGCGGAAGAAGCCCTGGCGGCCGCCATAGTCGACGACCAGGTCGTTGACCGCGACGAGTGGCGTTCCTGCCTCCGGCACCTCGCGCGCCGGCTCGCGATGCGGCATCGCCGCCAGCAGCTTGCGGGTATAGGGGTGCTGCGGGCGGGCGAGGATATCCTCGCTTTTTCCATGTTCGACGACGTCGCCCTGGCACATCACGACGATGCGGCTGCAATAGCGTGCAACCATGCCGAGATCGTGCGAGATCAAGAGCACGGCGGTGCCGTTCTCCTTGGTCAGGTCGACCATCAGCTCCATGACGTCGCGCTGGACGACGGCGTCTAGCGCTGTGGTCGGCTCGTCGGCGAGCAGCAGCGCCGGCTTCAGCAACATCACCGAGGCCAGCATGATGCGCTGGCGCATGCCGCCGGAATACTGGTGCGGATAGGCGTTGAAGGCGCCTTCGGGATCGCGGATGCCGACGCGCCGGAGCATGTCGAGGATCAGCTCGCGCCTGCCGTTGGCATCGAGCTTGCGATGCAGCGCGAGGCCCTCCTCGAGCTGTCGGCCGATCAGCATGGAGGGGTTGAGCGAGGTCATCGGCTCCTGGAAGACCATGCCGACCCTGGCGCCGCGGATCGCCCGCAGGCGCTTGGGGGCCATGGTCGTGACCTCCTCGCCGTCGAAGCGGATCGAGCCCGAGATCAGGCGAACCGCCGGCGGGATGAAGCCCATCACGGCGCGGGCGGCGAGCGTCTTGCCCGAGCCGGATTCGCCGACGATGCCGACGATCTCGCCGGGCGAGACGGAGAAGCTGACATCGTTGACGACGGTGCGGCCGCTCGCACCGATCCTGAGCGTGAGGCCGTCGACCTCGAGCAATGGCTTGGTGGAGGTCATCGTGCACCTCGCATGCGCGGGTCGAGCTTGTCGCGGAGCGCATCGCCGAGCAGGTTGATGCCGAGCAGCGTCAATGAGATGCACAGGCCCGGGAAGACGCCGAGCCAGACGGCCTGGCCGATATAGGGCCGCGACCCCGCCAGCATGTTGCCCCAAGTCGGGGCCGGCGGCGGCACACCGAGCCCGAGGAAGGAGAGCGAGCTCTCGGCCAGCAGCACCCAGCCGAACATCGAGGTCGCGAGCACGGTCAGCGGCGCGATGCAGTTCGGCAGGATGTGGCGCAGCATGGTGAAGGCTTCCGAGTTGCCCATCACCCGCGAGGCCGAGATGAACTCGCGCTCGCGCAGCGAGAGCACGGTGCCGCGCACGATGCGGGCGACCGAGGGCGCATAGGCGATGCCGAGCGCCAGGATGATGCCGTATTTGTTGGCGCCGACCACGGCGAGCAGGCCAAGCGCCAGGAGGATACCCGGGAAGGCGAGCAGCGCGTCGTTGAAGGCCATGATGGTGCGGTCGACCCAGCCGCGGACATAGCCCGAGAACAGGCCGATGACCGTGCCGAGCGAAACGGCGAGCGCCACCGTCAGCAGGCTGATCCAGACTGATGTGGCGGCGCCCGCCATCAGCCGCGAGAGCACGTCGCGGCCGAACTCGTCGGTGCCGAGCCAGTGCATGGCGGAGGGCGCGGCGAGCTTGGCGCGGAAGGAGAGCCGCAACGGGTCATAGGGCGTCCAGACCGCGCTGACCGAAGCGACGATGGCGAGGAAGCCGATCAGCGCGCCGCCGACCAGAGCGTTGGGAGCTGGCAATTTCATTGCGCCGTCACCCTCGGATCGAAGATCGGATAGCAGAGGTCGATCACGAGATTGACCAGCACATAGGTGAAGGCGACGAAGAGCATGCAGCCCTGGATCACCGGATAGTCGCGGGCGAAGATCGAATCGACCAGCAGGCGGCCGAGGCCGGGGATGGTGAAGACGGTCTCGACCACGGCGATGCCGCCCAAGAGGTTGCCGAGGACGAGGCCGATCAGCGTCCAGGTCGGCCCGAAGGCGTTCTTGAAGGCGTGGTTCCAGAGCACCGCACTCTCGGTCAGACCCTTGGCGCGGGCATGGGTGATATAGTCGAGCCGAAGCACCTCCAGCGTCGAGGCGCGCGCCATGCGCAGGATCACGCCGATCTCGTGCAGGAACAGCGTCATGATCGGCATGACCAAATAGAGGATGCCAGCCAACGGGT
The DNA here is from genome assembly GCF_004123845.1 of Allobosea sp. Tri-44. Lineage (GTDB taxonomy): Bacteria > Pseudomonadota > Alphaproteobacteria > Rhizobiales > Beijerinckiaceae > Allobosea. Next base: position 217,549 of record NZ_NBDP01000019.1, read on the forward strand.
TCTCGGCGATCGAGACGTAGCCGACCACCGGCAGCCATTCCAGCTTCAGCCCGAAGAAGAGCAGCAGCAGCAGGCCGAGCCAGAAGGTCGGGATCGAGAGCAGGAGTGTCGCCACCGCGACCAGCGACAGATCGAGCGAGGTATCCTGCTTCCAGGCGGCGAGTACGCCGGCCGGCACGGCGACAAGGCTCGCCAGCAGCACCGCGACCAGAACGATCTGCGCCGAGATCCAGAAGCGCTGCAGGATCAGCGGCAGCACCGCCTGCTGCGAGTTGATCGACTGGCCGAGATCGCCCTTGAGCAGATTGCCGAACCAGATGCCGAACTGGACCGGCACGCTCTGGTCGAGGCCGAGCCGCGCCTGCAGGTCGGCGATCGAGGCCGGCGTCGCCAGATCCCCTAGCATCAGCGAGGCTGGATCGCCCGGAATCAGACGGATCAACCCGAAGACCGAGACCGACACGATCAACAGTGTCGGCACGGACATCAGAATGCGCGTCAGCGCAAAGCGCAGCATCGGCTTCCTCCCGGTGTGCGGACGGTACGGGCGGGATCAGTTCGCCAGCGTCACTTCCCACATGCGCAGCTTCGACTGCCACGGCTTGAAGCCCTGGACGCGCTTGGCATGGGCGATGATGTCGAGGCCGTTGAAGGCGAAGATCATGGGGACTTCGTCGATGACGCGCTTGTGCAGCTCGTCGACGAGCTTCTGCCGCTCGGCCCGGTCGGAGGTGACGTAGAGCTTGTCGATCTGCTTTTGCGCCTCCGGGTTGTCCCAGGTCTTGCGCGGCTGCTTGTCCTTCGGTCCCGAGAACTGCTCGAAGGCGATCGCCGGGTCGAAGCGGGCCGAGAAGGAGAAGGACTGCATCTGGTAGTTGCCCTTGTTGAAGCGGTCGAGCTGGGTCGCCCAGTCGAGCACCTCGATCTCGGCGTTGACGCCGACGGCCTGCAGCATCTGCTGCGCCACCACCGCAGCCGGGAAGCTCGGCACGACCGGGCGCTTGTTGGCGAGGATGATGATCTTCTCGCCCTTGTAGCCGGCCTCCTGCAGCAGCTTCTTGGCGCGGGCCGGATCGTAGGTGTGGCCCTTCTTCTCGACCTCGCCGAAATAGCTCGAGCCGGAATAGATCGGCGAGGTGTTGGGCTTGCCGAGGTCGTTGTAGAAGGACGCGACGATCTCATCCATGTCGAGCGAAGCGGCGATCGCCTGGCGGACCTTCTGGTTGCCCATCACCGCATCCTTGGTCTGGATCAGGAAGACATGGCGGACAGCGTTCGGCTCGACCGCGACGGCGAGTTTCGGGTGCTTCCGCAACTCGACGGCGTCACTCGGCAGGATATCGGCCATGTCCAGCGCGCCTGAGACCAGGCCGGCCTTGACCGTCGCCGGATCCTTGACGATCAGGAACTTCACGTCCTTGAGCAGCGGCCGCTTGGAGCCGACATAGCCGTCACGCTGCCCGCCCGCTGGCGACTTGTAGCCCTCGAAGGCGGTCATGGTGAAATACTCGCCGCGCTTCCATTCGCCGAACTGGTAGGGGCCGGTGCCGATCGGCTTGTCCCAGGACCCGTCGGCCTTGACCGAATCCTTGTGCAGGATCGCGGTCATCGCGCAGTCGGTGCGGGCGAGTGTATCAAGGAAGAGCGCGTTCGGCTTGTCGATCTGCATCACCACGGTGCGGGCATCCGGCGCCGTCACGGACTCGACCTTCAGGCCGGAGCGGCCGTCGAATTCCGAGGTGCAGCGCCAGTCGGTCTTGGCGTCCATGTAGCGGGTCCAGTTCCACAGCACGTCGGCCGAGGAGAGCTCTGCGCCGTTGTGGAACCTGACGCCCTGGCGCAGCGTGAACGTGTAGGTCTTGCCGTCGGCGGAGAGATCGACCTTCTCGGCGAGCAGCGGCGTCGCGACGCCGCCCTCATTGTAGCCGACGAGGCCCTCGACCAATTGCAGCGCGAAATCGTCGGTGTTGTCGTCGCGGTTGACGCCGGGATTGTTGCTGCGGATGTCGGCGGCGACCGCGACCGTGATGGATTGGGCCATGGTGGGGCTGGCGAACCCCAGCAAGGCGAAAGCGGAGACAAGCAGGCGGTTCATCGGCAATTCCCCTCTTTGTTTTGTCGTTGTGCTTGCGATTTCTGATCTCAGGCCGCCTTGGCCGCGCCGGCGCGGCGTTTGGCGAGCACCTCGGCGAAGAAGTCCTCGACACGCGAGACGGCTTTCAGCCCGTCATGCGGCATGTTCGGCACCAGGTCGAAACGCACCGTGATGCCGTGCTCCTCGAAATTTCGGCGTAAGGTATCGAGCCGTTCCGGGCGATTGGCGCCGGCATGGTTGGCGTCCGGCATCCAGCTGGCGTTGCCAGGCTGGTGGGTGATCTCCCAGGTCTCGAGATCGGCGGCGCCGACGATCATCTGCACTGCCACCCGGCGCATCGCCTCGATGTCGGGCGTTGCGCCGAAGAGTTCGCCCATGTTGCGGGTGCCGACCCACCAGTCGCGCATCGGATCGAGCAGCGTCACCGAGCCCGGCGCGCCGATCGAGGCGGCCCAGAGCTTTTTGGGCTGCAGCATCAGGAAGCGGTGGGTGAAATGGCCGCCACCGGAATAGCCGAACAAAGCGAAGCGGTCGAAGCGCAAGCCATAGGCTTGGGCGACTTCCTCGACCATGGAAAGGAGGATGTGATCGTAGCGGACCGCGCCCTCTTGCATGTACTTGAAGCCGTTGCGGTTGCCGTCGCCCATCACCCCGATCGGGAAGAGCGGGGCGAGGATGACGCAATTGTTCCAGCGGCCGAAAGCCTCGAAGGCGTCGCGGTAGCCGATGAAGCCGCGGCCGGTGCCATGCATGGTGACAATCAGCTCAGGGGCCTGACCGCCTTTGCCGAGGTTCTTCGGCATATAAAGGCAGTAGCTGAAGCGTGGATCGGCCTTGCAGGCGATGACAGGGGTCGGGCCGAAATCGTAGAGCGCGCGGCCGATCGCTGCCGCATCGTCCTGCTTGGCCTGGCTTGCGACGGGAGCGGTCATGCGCGTTTCCTGATTGGTTATAAGATTGGCGCCAATTTTGTTGCATGATATGATTGGCCCTGCAAGCCGGATTCGACAGATCTTGTGCCGGCTGTGCGCGACGCGGGTGAACCAGTTCACAAGCGTTGCTGAAATGCTCTAGAGACCCGTCATGGCCACCCGTCCAAAAACTCGCCAGCGCGCCAAGGGTGAACTCGCCAACGAGATCGCCCGGACGATCCATATCCGCGCCTATCGGCCGGGCGAATGGTTGCGGCAGATCGATCTCGAAGAGGCCTTCCAGGCGACGCGCTTCGACGTCCGCGCCGCGCTCGACGAGCTCGCTGTGCGCAAGACGATCGAGCATGTGCCCAATCGCGGCTACCGCGTTACCGAGATCGACCTCGATACCTATCGCGCGATCCGCGACACCCGCATCATCCTCGAGAGTGCCGCTTCTCGCCTCGTGATCGGCAGGATGGACGACGAGACGATCGCCAGGCTCGATGCGCTCGCCCACGAGTTCCGCCGCGCCGTGCAGAACGGTACGCGCGTCGACCAGAGCGAGATCAACCGCGCCTTCCATAGCCTGATCTATGCCCATTGCGGCAATCCGGTGCTGGTGGAGACGATCTGGAGCCTGCGCGACCGCTCGCGCGGTTCGGCGGTCACGGTCTGGGCCTCGCACCAGGCCCTGCTCGCCAGTGACGCCGACCACCATGCCATGGTGGCTGCGATCCGCGCCGGAGATGGCGAGCGCCTCGCCGCACTCACCAGCCATCACATCATCAAGGACCTGATCGAGGTCAACGGCGCGGTTTAGAGCATTTTCGAGCGAAGTGGACACCGGTTCGCGTGAAGAAAATGCGATAAAGCAATGCTCTAATCCGCGACGGTGACCTCCCAGAGCCGCGGCTTCGACAGGATCGAGGATTTGTAGCCCTTGATCCGCTTGCCATAGGCGCCAGCGTCGATGCCGTTATAGAGCATCACCATCGGCACCTCGGCGATGAAGCGCTGGTGCAACTCGTCGAACAGCTTTTGGCGTTCGGCCTTGTCCGAGACGACCATCGACTTGTCGAGCAGCGCCTGCGCTTCGGGATTATCCCAGACCTTGCGGGGCTGGGTCGCCTTCGGGCCGGTCACGGATTCGAAGGAGAGCGCCGGATCGAGCCTTGCCGAATAGGGGAAGGCCTGGAGCTGGTAATTGCCCTTGGAGTAGCGGTCGAGCTGCGTCGCCCATTCGAGCACCTCGATCTGGACGTTGATGCCGGCGGCCTGCAGCATCTGTTGCGAGACCACGGCGGCGTCGAAGCTCTGCGGGTAGCGCTTGTTCGCCAGCATCACCAGGGGTTCGCCCTTGTAGCCGGCTTCCTGGAGTAGCTTCTTGGCGGCGGCGAGGTCGTGTTTGTAACCCTTGGCCTGGACCGCATCGTAATAGGACGACAGCGCCGGCACGATCGAATTGTTGCGCTTGCCGAGCCCATCGGTGACCTGGGCGACCAGTTCCTCGGTGTCGATCGCCGCTGCGATCGCCTGGCGCAGCTTGACGTTGGCGAGGAGCGGATCGCGGGTCTGCAGCAGAATGCCGACGAGGCCCATGTTCTGCGTGATCGAAAGCTCGACGCGCTTATCCTTCTTGAGCTCCTTGACCTCGGCATTGGCGACGTCGGGGACGATGTCGATATCGCCGCGCAGCAGCGCCGCCTTGGCGGTCGCGCCGTCCGGGATGACCATGAAGCGAACTTCGTCGACGAGTGGGCGCTTGCCGCCGGTATAGCCGTCCGGCGCGCCGGGCAGGCTGGCATAGGCCTCGTTGCGCGTCAGGCGGACGAACTCGCCGCGCTTCCATTCGGTGAGCTTGTAGGGGCCGGTGCCGATCGGCTTGTCGAAGGAGCCGTCGGCTTTCAGCGAATCCTTATGCAGGATCGCGGTCATCGCGCAGTCGGTGCGGGCGATGTTGGCGAGGAAGAGCGAGCTCGGCTTGTCGAGCTTGAAGACGACAGTCGCCGGATCAGGCGCAGTGACCTCCTCGACCTTGGCGCGGCCGCGGCCGTCGAACTCCGACAGGCAGCGCCAGTCGATCTTCGGGTCGATATAGCGGTTCCAGCTCCAGACCACGTCGGCGGAGGTGAGCTCGGCGCCGTTGTGGAACTTCACACCCTTGCGCAGGGTGAATGTGTAGCTCAGCCCATCCGGCGAGACCGCGACCTTCTCAGCCAGAAGCGGCTTGACCTCGGAGTCCTCGCCATAGGCGACGAGGCCCTCGACGATGTGCAGGACGACCGAGTCGGTGTTGTCGTCGCGGTTGACGCCCGGATTGATGCTGCGGATGTCGGCATTGAGGTGCACCCGCAATGCGGCGGCCGCGGCTGGCACTATGGCTGCGGTCGCGAGGCCCAATCCGGCGAGGGCGAGGGAAAGGCGGCGTCGGCTGTGCATCGGCGGGTTCCCCTTGTCTTATGATTTTGGCTTGAAAGCTATCTTGGCCGCCTTATTCGGCGGCTTGGGCCAGCGTCATTGGTTCATCGGTGAGGCTGTAGCGGGTGAAGATGCGGTTGAGGGCGGGCAGTGGCGCGACCTCCATCGTGCCCTTGGCCGGCTGCATGATCACCATCGAGACGGTGGCCGAGAGATTGCCGGTATCGTTCGGCCGCGGCGGCCGGCAGACCGAATGCGGAGTGAGGAAATCGTCGAAGAAGGCCTGCTTCAGGTCGTCGACGGTGAGCTTGCGGCCGGCCTCGTTGAGCAGCTTCCTGACGCGCCAGTCGCGATAGAAGCTCTCGGGCACGCGCGGAATGCCGGTATCGGTGATCTTGGTCAGCGCGATCTGGCCGACCCAGTGGTTGGCGTGAACGATCAGCCCATCCTCGGGATAGAGCGGGAAGGCGGCATCGGGCGCGCACTCGAAGTCGATGCCGAAGCCGGCGACCGTCGAGAGCATCATGTTGTTCGAGCAGGCCTTCGGCGTGGTCGCGACCGCCTTGATCGCGAAGGCGAAATGCTCCTGCTCCAGCACCTTGCGGCGGATCAGGGCCAGCGGCACGCCGACCTGCGTGAAGTCGCGCTCGCTTTCGAGATAATTGGCGGTGATCGAGATGCCGGCCGCGTTCATGCCGCAGCGGGCGAGGCCGCCGGCCTCGACGAAGGTCAGGAAATCAGGGCCGTCCTCGCGGCGCACGCGCAGCACGATCGCCGTCTCGGCGCATTCGGCCTTCCAGTCCCAGTTCTGGCCGTGGATCAGTTCGCCCGAGGCACTGCGCTCGGGCAGGATGATCGCGCCGGTGCAGCCATCGTCGAGCTCCTCTTCGGCTGCGATCGGCTTGCTTTTCTCCAGCTTGGCCTTGGCGATCACCTCGGTGCGGGCATTGATCATGATGACGTCTTCGAGCGTGACGCCCGCGCCGTCGGCGATGCCGCGCATCTCCTCGATGTAATGCGCGCCAAAGGTCTCGATCTCGCGGGCGAATTCGCCGATCAGGCGCGATTTGCCGGCAGTGTCATAGCCGAGATCACCGAGCTGACCGCCATAGAGTTCGATCGAACGCTTGACGCGCCTGGGGACCGCCGCACCATGCTGGCGGCCGCGTTCATAGGGCGTGCCCGAGACATCGACGAAGGGAAAGGGCTCGACCATGACCGGATCTCCGCGGTTCGCGCTGGCGCTATCTCGATCCATAATGTATTTCATTTCAAACTAAGACAATCAAGAGCCTTTCGATGACATCTCCGACACGGCTGCAGCAGGAGATCGCCGAACGCCTCCTCCAGATGGTCCGGGATGACGGCCTTGTGGCCGGCGCCTGGCTCAACGAGAACAGTGCGGCGCGCCGCCTCAACGTCTCGCGCACGCCGGTTCGCGCCGCGATCGACCATCTGGCGCGGCAGGGTCTGGTGCGTCGGCATCCGAACAAAGGCGTCGAGTTGCTGAGCGCGCCGGAGCCGCCTGCCGATCCCGGTGCAAGCGTCGACGCGACCGAGCTCGCCATGGTCAAGGTGGCGCAGGACCGGCATGGCGGGCGCCTGCCCGACGAGATCTCCGAGCTCGAACTGATGCGGCGCTACGAGCTTGGCCGCCCCGAGGTGCAGCGCTTGATGGCGCGGCTCGCCGATCTCGACATGGTCGAGCGCAAGCGCGGCTATGGCTGGCGTTTCCTGCACGAGGCGCGCGACCAGTCGGCGCATGATGAGCGCTACCGCTTCCGCCTGCTGATCGAGCCGATGGTCTTCCTTGAGCCAGGCTTTGCGCTCGAGCAGGGCTGGATTGATGAGATGCGGGCCCGGCACGAATTGACCCTGTCCCGGCCCTGGAAGGAAAGCTCGGCGATCGGCTTCTACGAGATGAATGCCGATTTCCATGAGGGGCTGGCGGCGGCCTCGGGCAATCGCTTCATGCATTCCGCCGTGCGCCGGCAGAACCAGATGCGCAGGCTGTCCAATTACGACTGGACCTATGGCTATGAGCGCGTGGTGGTGAACAGCCGCGAGCATCTGCAGATGCTGGCGACGCTGGAGGCCGGCGACCGCCAGCTCGCCAGCGCCCTGATGCGCAGCCATCTCCAGCGCGCGATGCAATTGCGCCGGCCGGACGGGCTGGACTGACAATCGCCGGCTTCCAATCGGGGCCGTTTGCAATTTGGTTCTTCGTCATTCCGGACAAGCCGCAGAGCGGCGCAGCTCCGGAATCCATCGTAGAGCTCAGAGTCCTACGATGGATTCCGGCGCTCCGCTTCGCTCCGGCCGGAATGACGGCGAGAGTTGAGTGGTCCAGGTTATTGTCTTTTAGATTTAAAAAAGACATCATGCGGTAATCGACAGCGAGGATTCGCCGATGACCGCGCACGCACTTGCCCCCGAAAGCCGCCGCGATAACGCGCCCGACGCGTTCTGGATGCCGTTCACGCCGATGCGGGCCTTCCGCCAGGCGCCGCTGCTGTTCGAGCGGGCGGAAGGCATGCACTACATCACGCCGGATGGGCGGCGCGTGCTCGACGGCATGGCCGGGCTCTGGTGCGTCAATGCCGGGCATGGCCAGGCCAGGATCATCGACGCGATCCGCGAAGCCGCCGGTCGGCTCGACTTCGTCTCCTCCTTCAAGATGAGCCATCCGGGCGCGCAGAGCTATGCGGCGCGGCTCTGCGACTTCGCGCCGGAGGGCATCGACCATGTCTTCTTCGTCAATTCCGGCTCGGAGGCGGTCGATACCGCGCTGAAGATCGCGCGCGCCTATCATCAGGCTCGTGGCCATGCCGGGCGCACCAAGCTGATCGGCCGGGCCAAGGGCTATCACGGCATGGGCTGGGGCGGGCTCTCGGTCTCCGGCCTCGGCCGGCACAAGGCCGCCTTCGGGCCGCTCCTGCCCGATGTTGCCCATCTGCCACTGCCCTATGACCGCACCAGCATGGCGTTCTCGCGCGGCCAGCCGGAAGGCGGGCTCGCCGCGGCCGAGGCGCTGGAGACCCTGCTGCAAATTCATGATCCGGCGACGGTTGCAGCCGTGATCGTCGAGCCGGTGACCGGCTCGGGCGGTGTCTATCCGCCACCGAAGGGCTATCTCGAACGCCTGCGCGCGATCTGCGACAAGCATGGTATCCTCCTGATCTTCGACGAGGTCATCACCGGCTTCGGCAGGCTCGGCAGTCCGTTCGCGGCGCAGGCCTATGGTGTCAGGCCGGACCTGATGAGCTGCGCCAAGGGCATGACCAATGGCGCGGTCCCGATGGGCGGCGTCCTCGTCGCCGGCCACGTCTACGACGCCTTCATGGCCGGCCCGCCCGAGGCAATCGAGCTCCTGCACGGCTACACCTATTCGGCCCATCCGCTCGCCTGCGCCGCCGGTCTCGCGACGCTCGACGTCTTCGCCGAGCAGGATATCCTTGGGCAACTCGGCAAGGTGCTGCCGCTCTGGGAGGAGCGGGCGCACCGGCTGAAGGGCTCCGCCCATGTCGTCGATATCCGTACCGCCGGCCTGCTGTGTGCGATCGATCTTGCGCCGCGCCCGGGTTCGGATGGGGCCCGGGGCGGGGAGGCGAACACGCTCTGCCTCGACGCCGGCGCGCTGATCCGCAATGCCGGCGACACGCTGGTGCTGTCGCCGCCGCTGGTGATCGCACCCGCGGAGATCGAGGAAATCTTCGCCGCGATCGAGCAGGCGCTGGGGCGGATCGACTAGTTCAGGCCCATTCGCCCTTGCGGAAGACCACCACCCGGCTGCCGTCGGGCTTGACGCCGTCGATGTCGACCTCGCCGGAGCCGATCATCCAGTCGATATGGATCAGGCTGCGATTGCCGCCCTGCGCTGCGATCTGCGTCGGCGTCAGCTTGGTGCCGTCGACGAAGCATTTCGAATAGCACTGGCCGAGCGCAATGTGGCAGGAAGCGTTCTCGTCGAAGAGCGTGTTGTAGAACAGGATGCCGCTCTGCGAGATCGGCGAGGAGTGCGGCACCAGCGCGACCTCGCCGAGCCGGCGCGAGCCCTCGTCGGTGTCGAGCACCTTGTTCAGCACCTCCTCGCCCCGGCTCGCCTTGGCCTCGACGATGCGGCCTTCCTCGAAGCGGACCTGGATGTTGTCGATCAGCGTGCCCTGATAGGAGAGCGGCTTGGTCGAGGCGACATGGCCATCGACGCGGCGGGCATGCGGGGTGGTGAAGACCTCCTCGGTCGGGATGTTGGCGTTGCAGGTGACGCCGTTCTTGGCGGTGGAAGCGCCGCCCTGCCAGTCATGCCCGTCGGCGAGGCCGATGGTGAGGTTCGTGCCTGGCCCGGTGAAATGCAGCGCGGAAAAGCGCTGGCCGTTCAGCCATTTGGTCCGCAGTGCCAAAGCGGCGTTGTGCTGCGCCCAAGCGGCGATCGGGTCGTCGCGGTCGACGCGCGAGGCCGCGAAGATCGCTTCGGCGAGACGGGCGACCGCGACCTCTTCGGCGTCACCCGGGAAAACCTGCTGCGCCCAGGCCGCGCCGGGATAGGCGACGATGTTCCAGTTGATGTCGAAATTGGCGATCTTCTCCAGTGCCGGCTGGTAGGCGATCGAGTTCGCCTTGTTGGCGCGGGCGACCTTGGCCGGATCCTGCTCGGCGAGCAGCATCGGATTGTCGCCGACGATGGCGAGGCGCGCGGTATTGGCCGAGAAGGCCTTGGCGACGCCCTCGTAGAGCCATGACGGGGCGCGATCGAAGCCCGCATCCTGGCCGAAGCGATAGCGCGCCAGCGTCACCGTCTCATCCGAAAGGATCGGCGTGACGAGGCCGGCGCCGGCCTTGTAGGCATGCTCGGCGATGCGCCGGACCAGCGGCAGCGCCGCGACGGGGGCGGTCAGGAACAGGTCCTGCCCCGGCTGGAGATTGAGGCCGATCTTGATGGCGACCTCGGCCAGCCGATCGAGCTTGTTGGCATCGATGCCGGAGACGTGCTTGTTCATGAAGGGCCTCGTCGGGCTGATTTGCGAGGCCGCATTGCTGGCGGAAATCCGCCGCGGGTCAACCGCTGCAGTGGCATTGGGCACCTACTCTACTGTCATTCCGGACAAGCGGCTTTAGCCGCGCAGTTCCGGAATCCATCGAAGGGCGCTGAACTCTGCGATGGATTCCGGCGCTCCGCTTCGCTGCGGCCGGAATGACGGGGACTATCCGGATAGTGACCAGAAGCGGCCCTCAGCGCTGGCCCGGCCGGGTGCGCCGCGCCCTGGAACGATCGCCGCGCCAATCGGCGACGGACATGGTCGGCAGGTCGAAATAGTCGCGCGTCGTGGCATAGCCATGCCCGCCCATGCGGCCGATCGCATCGAGCGCGACCGGGTCGACATAGTGCTTCACCCTGTCGATCGTGTCGGCGCGGAAATGGGCGTAGACGACCTCGCCCAGGATGATCTCTCGTGAATTGCCGATGCCGAGCGTGGTGTGGTGGCGGCATTCGAAGGCGGCCGGCGCCTGGCCGATCCAGGGGCATGGCACCTTGACGCCGGGCATGGCGGTGAGGCCGGCCTCGGCGAGCTCGTCCGTGCCCGGCTCGAACGGCACGGCGCAGGCGTTCATGCCGTCGAGCAGCGCGTCGGAGACGATGTTGACGGTGAAGGCGAGGCTCTCGCGGACATTGCGGCCGGTGTCCTTCTGCCCGCCGGTCTGGCGGTACTCGACGCCGAGCGCCAGGATCGCCGGGTCGGCCGAGAGGCAATTGAAGAACGAGAACGGCGCAGCGTTGACGACGCCATTGGCGTCGATCGTCGTCACCAGCGCGATCGGGCGCGGCACCACCGCGCCGATCAGGAGCTTGTAGCGCTCGCGCGGGGTCAACGCAGCGAAGTCGAAGGTGACGACCTCGGTGGTGGCCGGCCGGTCCTGCGTCAGCGTCTGGGTCACGATGGGGTCAATCCTTCACTCAAGGCATAGGGCGCGAGCACGTCGCGGATGTCGCGCTCGGCGCGGGGCGCCAGCAGAGCGCGTGTGACGACGGACTGCAGATGATGGTCCATCAGCTGCGCGGCCCGGGCGGCGTCACCAGCGCGCAGTGCCTCAATCAACTGGCGATGCTCCGAGACGGCGCATTCGGAGGAGTGCGGCCGGCCATAGATGGCGAGGATCAGCGAGCAGCGTGACGAGGCTTCCTGGACATAGCGCAACAGCAGCGCGTTGCCGGTCATCTCGGCGAGCTTGATGTGGAATTCGCCGGAAAGACGGATCGATTCAGGTCCGTCCTGCCCGTGCGCCTTCTCCTCGAGCCGGACATGGGCCTCGAGCTCGGCCGCCTGCGCCGCGGTCAGTCGACCCGCGAGGTTCTCGGCGACGAGCCGCTCCAGCCCGCGGCGAACATCGAAGACGTCGCGCGCCTCCTCGAGCGTCGGATAGGCGACATTGGCGCCGCGATTGGGCTTGAGCTCGACCAGCCCCTCGACGGCGAGCCGCCCGAAGGCCTCGCGCACCAGGGTCCGGCTGACGCCGAGTTGCTCGCCGATCGAATCCTCCGGGAGCTTCATGCCCGGCTTCAGCGCCTGCTCGATGATGGCGCGCCGCAGCGCCTTGTAAACTGCCTGCGCGCGCGGCACCGGCCCGCGTGTCTCGGTCACCTTGCCATTGGTCATCGGCGTCTTCGCTCGGGATGGACGGGTCGGGCGCGGCATCGGCTGAGTTTCCGCTTGTCTTCAATAATCGCATACAATACGGTTCTTGTATCGTATGCAAGTTTGCTCAATGATCGCACACGAGATGGCGCAGAAAGTGCCACGATGATCACAGAGGTGGCAACTGAACGGCATTCCCCGGTGCGCGAAGCGGGCCGGCGGCAAGCAAAAAAGGGGAGAGTTCGATGAAGAAGGCCTGGTTGCTGGCGGCTGTCGCCGCTTTCGCATTGAACGGCGCGGTCGAAGCCAAGACGTTGAAATGGGGCTCGGCGCGGGAGATCGCCTCGCTCGATCCCTATTCCTTCGGCGAGACCTTCACGCTCTCGGTCCTGAACCATGTCTATGAGGGGTTGGTGCGCTATACCGGCGATCTCAAGATCGAGCCGGCCTTGGCGGAATCCTGGGAGACGGTGAGCCCGACCATCTGGCGCTTCAAGTTGCGCCAGGGCGTCAAATTCCACAACGGCAACCCGTTCACCGCCGATGACGTGATCGCCTCGCTCCAGCGCGTCACTCACGACACCTCGCCGCTCAAGGGCAACCTGCCGGCCTATAAGAGCTCGAAGAAGATCGACGACTTCACCGTCGAGATCGAGGTCAACGGCCCCTATCCGCTGCTGCTCAACGACCTCACCAACATCTTCATCTTCGACAAGGAGTGGATGGAGGCGAACAACTCGCTGCTCCCCACCGATTCCGGCAAGGGTGTGAAGGGCTATGCCACCGACAACGCCAACGGCACCGGCCCGTTCAAGGTCGAGAGCCGGCGCGCCGACTCCAAGACCATCTTCGCCAAGAACCCGAGCTGGTGGGACAAGCCGCAGCACAATATCGACGTGATCGAGTTCATCCCAATCACCTCGTCCTCGACCCGCGTCGCGGCGATGCTATCCGGCGAGATCGACTTCACCAATGTCGCGCCGCTGCAGGACCTGCCGCGCCTCACGGCCTCGACCGAGGTCAAGGTGCTGCAGACCAACGAACTGCGCTCGGTCTTCTTCGCCTTCAACCTGACCGACAAGCTGGTCGAGAGCGACGTCAAGGACAAAAACCCCTTCAAGGACATCCGCGTGCGCGAGGCGCTCTATCGCGCCATCGACATCGACGCGGTGCAGAAGCGGGCGATGCGCGGCCTGTCGCGCAATACTGGCGCGCTCGTCGCGCCGGCGATCCCCGGCTACGAGCCGTCGCAGGACCAGCGCCTGCCCTTCGACCTCAACGGTGCCAAGAAGCTGCTTGCCGATGCCGGCTATCCGAACGGCTTCTCCTTCGTGATGAACTGCCAGAGCGACTCGCTCGTCAACGAGGAGGAATTCTGCCAGGCGGTGGCGGCGATGTGGTCGCGCGCCGGCCTGAAGCCGAACCTCAGCCTCGCCCCGCGCAGCCAGCAGGCGCCGAAGCGGGTCAAGGGCGATTTCGACCTGATCTCCTTCGGCTGGGCTAATGAGCCGATGATCGACGCCTATTCGTTGCTGGTGCAGGTGCTGCGCTCGAAGAGCGGCACGGGTGGCGTGTTCAACTGGGGCAATTGGGGCGATCCGCGCATCGATGCGCTGACCGACAAGGCCGGTGTCGAGCTCGATACGCCCAAGCGCATCGAGATGATGAAAGAGGCGCTGAAGATCGCCAAGGCCGAGCACCTCTTCATCCCGCTGCACCAGCAGCCGATGGCCTGGGCGATGCGCAACACCATGGCCTCGACGGTCCAGGCCTCGGACAACAAGCCGCGCCTGTGGCTGACCACGATGAAGTGAAGTGAGCCGTCATTCTCGGGCGAAGCGAAGCGCAGACCCGAGAATCTCGTGACGAGAAGGCAATGCCGCCCCCTGGTCCTGAGATGCTCGGGTCAAGCCCGAGCATGACGGCGGGGTTCATCCGAGAGCTGGAGTAGTCATTCCATGCCGGCCTTCCTCTTCAAGCGCTTCGTCAACGCCGCCGGCGTCATGTTGGCGGTGGCATTCCTCGCCTTCCTGACCTTCCGCTTCGTCGGCGATCCCGTCGAGCTGATGCTGAACGAGCAGGCGAGCCAGGCGCAGCGCGACGAATTGCGCGTCCGGCTCGGGCTCGACAAGGGCTTCGTCCTGCAATTCGCGACCTTCGTCGGCAATGCCGTGCGCGGTGATTTCGGCATCTCCTATCGCAACCAGCAGGAAGTGTTCACGCTGATCGCCGAGCGTTTCCCGGCGACCTTCGAGCTGGTGCTGGTCGCGACCTTCCTGTCATTGGCGGTAGGCATTCCGCTCGGGGTCTACACCGCGATCAGGCGAGACAGCCTGCTCGCCAAGGCGCTGCAGTTCATCTCGGTGCTCGGCGTCTCGCTGCCGAGCTTTGCGCTCGGCATCCTGTTCATCCTGGTGTTCTCGGTGACGCTGCAATGGCTGCCGGCCTTCGGCCGCGGCGAGGTCGTGCAGCTCGGCTGGTGGAGCACCGGCTTCCTAACGGCGTCGGGCCGCAAGGCACTGATCCTGCCCGGCATCACGCTGTCGCTGTTCCAGATCACGCTGGTGATGCGGCTGGTTCGCGCCGAGATGCTGGAGACGATGCGGACCGACTTCATCCGCTTCGCCAGGGCACGCGGTCTGCCCTCGCGGGCCGTGCATTTCCGTCACGCGTTGCGCAATTGCCTGATGCCGGTGATCACGGTGACCGGCCTGCAGATCGGCAACCTGATCGCCTTCGCGCTGGTGACCGAGACGGTGTTCCAGTGGCCGGGCATGGGCATGCTCTTCGTCCAGGCCGTCACTTTCGTCGATATCCCGGTGATGGCGGCCTATCTGATCGTCGTCTCCTTCATCTTCGTCTCGCTCAACACGCTGGTCGACCTGACCTATGCCTGGGTCGACCCGCGACTGCGCGAAGACGCGCTTTCGGGAGGCGCCAATGCCCGCTGATGCCGCCGCCAAGACCGGGCGCCTGCGCCGCTTCCTCGACAGCGACATCGGCTGGAACTTCCGGCGCACGCCCGCAGCCTGGCTCTCGGCGCTGGTATTGGCGATCCTGATCCTGACGGCGCTGTTCTGCCCGCTGATCGCGCCGCAGAACCCGCACGACCTTGCCCAGATCTTCATCGACAAGGCCGAGATTCCGCCGATCTGGTCGGCGGACGGCGAGTGGCCCTTCCTGCTCGGCACCGACCCGCAAGGGCGCGACGTATTCTCCGCCATCCTCTACGGCACGCGGGTGTCGCTGATCATCGGCTTTTCGGCCGTTATGGTCTCGATGGTGATCGGCGTCTCGCTCGGCCTGGTCTCCGGCTTTTATGGCGGGCGGATCGATAATCTCCTGATGCGGCTCGGCGACACCGTTCTGTCGATCCCGACGCTGCTGATGGCGATCCTGGTCTCGGCGATCTTCCGCGAATTGCTGCCACCAGCACTACGCGATCCCTTCGCCGCGGCGGTGCTGGTCGTCTCGATCGCGCTGACCAGCTGGGTGCAGTACGCCCGCACGGTGCGCGCCTCGACCATGGTCGAGCGGCGCAAGGAATACGTGCTGGCGGCGCGGATCATCAAGGTGCCGGCGGGGCGGATCATGCGCCGGCACATCCTGCCGAACACGCTGACCCCGGTGATGGTCGCGGCCACCCTCAATCTCGGCCTTGCCATCCTGTCGGAAGCGACCCTGTCCTTCCTCGGCGTCGGCATGCCGATCACGCAGCCTTCGCTCGGCACGCTGATCCGGATCGGCAACCAGTATCTGTTCTCCGGCTCCTGGTGGCTCGTCGTCTTCCCCTCGCTCCAGCTCGGCCTGATCGTGCTCTCGGTGAACCTGCTCGGCGACTGGCTGCGCGACGCGCTGAACCCGAAGCTGCGGTGACGAGGATGGGAGGGAGAGGCAGCGCACCGATCTTCCCTTCTCCCCTTGCGGGAGAAGGTGGCCCGAAGGGCCGGATGAGGGGTCGTGCGACGTTCCCAACTGAAGAGGGACGCCAGCGATCGGCGTCGCGCGACCCCTCACCCCGACCCTCTCCCGCAAGGGGAGAGGGGGCAGGCCGCGCGCCGACCATGACGACCGAAAATGAGAGGATACGCCTGCGATGACCGCCTCCCTGCTGCTCCGCAATGTCCGCCCCTATGCGGGGAACCCCGTCGACCTCCTGATCGAGAACGGCAAGATCACGCAGGTCGGTGCGAACCTTGCCGCGCCGGCCGGAGTCACGGTCGAGGACGGCAAAGGCGAGATCGTCATCCCCGGCCTGGTCGAGGCCCATACCCATCTCGACAAGAGCCTGCTCGGCCTGCCCTGGTACACCAACGAGGTCGGCCCCAAGCTGCTCGACAAGATCGACAATGAGCGGATGAACAAGAAGCGGCTCGATATCGATCCCGCGCGCCAGTCCGCCCGCCAGAGCATCCTCTCCTCGCTCAAGGGCACGACCCATATCCGCAGCCATGTCGATGTCGATACCGAGCATGGGATGTGGGGCGTCGAGGGCGTGATGAAGACCCGCGACGCCTATCGCGACATCGTCGACATCGAGCTCGTCGCCTTCCCGCAATCGGGGCTGCTGCGCCGCCCGGGGACGCTCGAATTGATGGACCAGGCGATGAAGGCCGGCTGCGAGATCGTCGGCGGGCTCGACCCCTGCACGATCGACCGCGATCCGAAGGGCCATCTCGACGCCGTCTTCAAGCTCTGCCAGCGCCATGGCAAGCCGCTCGACATCCACCTGCACGAGCCGGGCGAGGTTGGTGCCTTCTCGCTCGACCTGATCATCGAGCGCACCCGCGCGCTCGGGATGACCGGCAAGGTCACGGTCAGCCATGCCTTCTGCCTCGGCACGCCCGACCCCGCTTTGATCGACCCGTTGATCGATCAGCTCGCCGAACTCGACATCGCGATCATGACGACGGCACCGGCGAGCCGGCCGGCCCCGCCGGTGAAGAAGCTGCTTCAGGCCGGCGTGCGCGTCTGCTCCGGCTCCGACGGCATCCGCGACACCTGGAGCCCCTATGGCAATGGCGATATGCTGGAGCGGGCGATGTTCGTCGGCCTGCGCAACAATTTCCGCCGCGACGACGAGGTCAGGCTGGCGCTCGACGTCTGCACGAGGGAAGGCGCCAAGGTGATGGAGATCGAGGGCTACGGGCTCGATGTCGGCTGTGTCGCCGATCTCGTCCTGCTGCCGACCGAGTCGATCGCCGAAGCCGTCGCGAACCGCCCGATGAACCGCCGTGTAATCAAGCGCGGCAAGGTCGTCGCCCGCGACGGCGTCTCGATCAGGACCGCGCCGTGACCCTGCAAGCCGCCAAACGGCCGGAAGGCCGCATCCTCCTGACCGCGCGCTGGCTCGTCGGCCACCGCGACGGGCGGCATCGCCTCTACGAGAATGGCGAGATCGTCTTCGAGGATGGCGAAGTCGTCTCTACCGGCCATCACTTTCCCGGAGAGGTCGTCAGGCGGATCGACTATGGCAACGCCGTGATCGGGCCGGGCTTTGTCGATCTCGATGCGCTCTCCGATCTCGACACCACCATCCTCGCCTATGACAACCAGCCGGCCTGGAAGAAGGGCCGTGTCTGGCCACGCAGCTATCTCGAAGCCGGCCCCTATGAGATGTATTCGCGCGAGGAGCTGGCCTTCCAGAAGAAGCATGCCTTCGCCACGCTGATCCGCAACGGCATCACCACGGCGCTGCCGATCGCCTCGCTGTTCTACCGGGCCTGGGGCGAGACAGCGCAGGAGTTCGAGGACGCAGCGGAAGCCGCCGCCGATCTCGGCTTGCGTGCCTATCTCGGGCCGGGCTATCGCACCGGCAACCAGCTGGTCGAGGCCGACGGGCGCATCGTCACCCATTATGACGAGCCCCGCGGCCTCGCCGAGCTCGACGCCGCCATCGACTTCGCCCGGCGTCATGAAGGCGCGGCCGGCGGGCTGATCCGGGCGATGTTCGCGCCTGATCGGATCGAGACCTCGACGGCCGAGCTGCTGCGCCGCACCGCCGCCGCTGCGCGCGAGCTCGACATCCCCGTTCGGCTGCATTGCTGCCAGTCGAAGATCGAATACGATCTCGTCCTCACCCAGCACGGCATGAGCCCGCCCGAATGGCTGGAGAGTCTCGGTTTCCTCAACGAACGCTGCCTCTTGCCGCATGGCACGGTCGTCTCCGGCAGCCGCCTTGTCGAGCGCCCCGGCCGCGACCTCGAGATCATCCGCGATGCCGGCGCTGCGATCGTGCACTGCCCGCTGGTCTCCGGCCGGCACGGCAATGCCGTCGACCATTTCGGCCGCTACCGCGCCATGGGCCTCAAGATCGGCATGGGCACCGACACCAGCCCGCCGGACATGATCATGAACCTGCAGGTCGGCATGATCCTCGCCCGAACCATGGCCGGCAGCGCGACCGCTGTCCGCTCGGAGGACTATTACGACGCCGCCACCATCGGCGGCGCGGATGCACTCGGCCGGCCCGATCTCGGCCGTCTCCAGCCCGGCGCGCGCGCCGACATCACCGTCTTCGCACTCGACCGGCCGCATAGCGGCCAGGTGATCGACCCGATCCAGACCATGCTGCTCACCGGCCATGGCCGCGACGTCTCGACAGTGATCATCGACGGGCGTTTTGTCATGGAGGACCGCGTCATCCCCGGCATCGATGAGGCCGCCGACAATGCCCGCGCCCAGACGCAGTTCGAGGGCGTGATGGCGCGCTATCCGCAGCGCACTCACGGGCATCCGCCGATGAGCGAGATCTTCTCGTCGAGCTACGTGGTCGAACGCAAGGAGGACGCGGCGTGAACGCCCAAACAGCGCTGCTTTCGGTGCAGGATCTGCGCATCGTCTTCGACGGGCGGCGCGGCCCGCTGACGGCGCTCGACGGCGTCTCCTTCGAGATTGCGCCGGGAGAAATCCTTGGCGTCGTCGGCGAGTCCGGCGCCGGCAAATCCCTGACCGGCACGGCGGTGATCGGGCTGCTCGATCCGCCGGGACGATTGGCCGGTGGCGAGATCAAGCTGTCCGGCCAGCGCATCGACAATCTGCCGGCCGAGGCGATGCGCAAGCTGCGCGGCCGCCGGATCGGCGCGATCTTCCAGGATCCGCTGACCTCGCTGCACCCGCTGCTGACCGTCGGCGAGCAATTGATCGAGACCATCACCACCCATCTGCCGGTCAGCAAGGCCGAAGCGCGCAAGCGGGCGCTCGACCTCTTGAAGGAGGTCGGCATCCCGGCGGCCGAGACGCGCATCGATCATTATCCGCACCAGTTCTCCGGCGGCATGCGCCAGCGCGTCGTCATCGCGCTCGCACTTTGCGCCGAGCCGATGCTGATCATCGCCGACGAGCCGACGACGGCGCTCGACGTATCCATCCAGGCGCAGATCACCACCTTGCTCAAGCGGCTCTGCCGCGAGCACGGCACTGCGATCATGCTGGTGACGCACGATATGGGCGTGATCGCCGAGACGGCTGACCGCGTCGCGGTGATGTATGCCGGGCGCATCGTCGAGATCGGCCCGGTCGAGGAGGTGACGCGCCGGCCGCGCCATCCCTACACCGCCGGTTTGATGGCCTCGATCCCGAGCGTCCATCGCCGCAATGCCGAGCTCAACCAGATCGACGGCTCGATGCCGCGGTTGAACGCGATTCCCGCCGGCTGCGCCTTCAACCCGCGCTGCGGCTTCGCTACCGATTTCTGCCGCGAGACCAAGCCCGGCCTGCCGGTCTCCGGCCATGCCGCCGCCTGCCATTTCCCGCTGCGGGAGATGGCCCATGGCTGAGGCGAACACCATCCTCGAGGTCACGTCGGCGTCTTGCCGCTTCGACGTTTCTGCTCCGGCGCTGTCGCGGCTGTTCTCGCATGAGCCGCGCCGCGTGCTGCGCGCGGTCGAGAACGTCTCGTTCAGCGTTCAGCGCGGCACGACCTTCAGCATCGTCGGCGAATCCGGCTGCGGGAAGTCGACATTGGCGCGCATGGTCGTCGGCCTGCAGCGGCCGACGCAGGGCATGCTCGATTTCAAGGATATCAAGCGCGCCGATGGCTCTGTCGGGCCGCCGCGCGTGCAGATGATCTTCCAGGACCCCTATGCCTCGCTCAATCCGCGCTGGCGCGTCGGCGACATCGTCGCCGAGCCGATCCGCGAACTGAAGCTGCGCAAGGACGAAAGCGAGACGACCACCCGCGTCGGCGACCTCCTCGAGATCGTCGGCCTGTCGCGGGCCGATGCGAGCCGCTTCCCGCACGAATTCTCCGGCGGCCAGCGCCAGCGCATCTCGATCGCCCGGGCGCTGGCGACCGAGGCCGACTTCCTGGTCTGCGACGAGCCGACCTCGGCCCTCGACGTCTCCGTGCAGGCGCAGATCCTCAACCTGATGGTCCGCCTGCAGAAGGAGTTCGGGCTGACCTACCTCTTCATCAGCCATAACCTCTCGGTGGTCCGGCACATGTCGGACCAACTCGCTATCATGTATCTCGGCCGCTTCGTCGAGAGCGGGCCGGCGGAAGAGGTCTTCGGGCGGCCGCGCCACCCCTATACACGGCTCCTCCTCGACACGATTCCCGATGTCGAGAAGCCGAACCGCGAGCGTCGGCCAATGTCGGGCGAGGTGCCGAGCCCGATCGCGCCGCCGCCTGGCTGCGCCTTCCATCCGCGCTGCTCGCAGGCGGTCGAGCGTTGTCGCGTCGAGGCGCCGGCGCTGCGTCGCGAAGGCGCACTCGAAATCGCCTGTCACCTCGCTTGAGGTTCGTCAGCACTGAACCACGCCGTCTTTCCGGGGCAGGCCGCAGGCCTGAGCCCGGAACCCAGAACCGATGTGTTATCCGACAAAGGCCGACGGTAGAGCACTCGTGACAGACCGGCATCGGTTCTGGGTTCCGGGCTCGCCGCTACGCGGCGCCCCGGAAAGACGGCGTTGTGCTCAACAGAAGTCGAAATCGACGCCCTCATCAGCCTGGAGCACATGCGCGTCATAGAGCCGGTCATAGCCGCGGCGCGCCTTCGCGGGTGGCTGCGGCAGGGCGGTCCGGCGTGCTTTGAGCTCAGCTGCGTCGACCAGCAAGTCGAGCCGCCGCTCGGCGACGCTGAGCCGGATGCGGTCGCCATTGCGGACCAGCGCCAGCGGGCCGCCGACTGCCGCTTCCGGCGCGACATGCAGCACGATCGCGCCATAGGCGGTGCCGGACATGCGGGCGTCCGAGATGCGGACCATGTCCTTGACGCCCTTGGCTGCGAGCTTGCGCGGGATCGGCAGATAGCCGGCTTCCGGCATGGCGGCGGCGCTCTTGGGACCGGCATTCTGCAGAACGAGAATGTCGTCGGCCGTGACGTCGAGATCGGGATCGTCGATGCGGGCGGCGAGGTCCTCCAGTGACGAGAAGACGACGGCGCGGCCCTCATGCTCGAGCAGGCGCTTCTCGGCCGCGGCGCGCTTGACGATGGCGCCGCGCGGAGCGAGCGAGCCGAACACCGCGACGAGCCCGCCATCGGGATCGACCGGGTCTTCACGCGAGCGGATGATCGTGCGGTCGAGCTGGTCGAGCAGGGGTTCATCGATCAATTCGCCCAGCGTCTTGCCAGTCACGGTCATGCAGTCGAGATGGAGCAGGTCGCGCAGCTCCCACAACACGGCCGGAACGCCGCCGCCGGCGAAGAAGTCCTCCATGTAGTTGTCGCCGACCGGCTTCAGGTTCACCAGAACCGGTGTCTCGTCGGAGAGCTGGTTGAGACGGTTGAGATCGACCTTGATGCCAGCGCGGCGGGCGATGGCGGTGAGATGCACCACGGCGTTGGTCGAGCCGGAGATCGCCAGCAACACGCGCCAGGCATTCTCGATCGCCTGTTCGGTGACGATCTGGCGCGGCAGCAGCTCTTTCGTACCGATCAGTTCGACGGCGCGCTTGCCGCTCGCCTCGGCGCAGCGCAGGCGGTCGGCGTGCACGGCGGGGATCGCGGCGGAGCGCGGCAAAGCGAGCCCCAGCGTCTCGGCGATGCAGGCCATGGTCGAGGCTGTGCCCATCACGGCGCAGGTGCCGGCGGTGGTGGCGAGCCGGCCCTCGACCACGTCGATCTCGGCCTGGTCGATCTCGCCGGCGCGGAAACGGGCCCAGAAGCGGCGACAATCGGTGCAGGCGCCGAGGCGCTCGCCCTTGTGGCGTCCGGTCGACATCGGCCCGCCGACGAGCTCGACGGCCGGGACATTGGCCGAGAGCGCCGCCATCAGCTGCGCCGGCACGGTCTTGTCGCAGCCGCCCATCAGCACGACCGCGTCGATCGGCTGGGCCCGGATCATCTCCTCGGTGCCCATTGCCATCAGGTTGCGGAATTTCAGGCTGGTCGGGTTGAGGAAGACCTCGCCGAGCGAGGTGGTCGGGAACTCGACCGGCAGGCCGCCGGCCATCAGCACGCCGCGCTTCACCGCCTCCAGCAGCTCCGGAAAGTGCCGGTGGCAGTTGTTGAAGCCGCTATAGGTGTTGGCGATGCCGACGATCGGCCGCGCCAGCGCCTCGTCGGAATAGCCCATCGAGCGGGCGAAGGAGCGGCGCAGATAAGCGGCGAAGTCCGGGTCGCCATAGTTGGTCAGCCCGCCGGCAATGCCGCGCCCCTTCGGTTCCTCGCCCGCCATGCCCGCTTCTCCCTCGACTTGTTCTGAGGAGAAGCTTGCCGGGATCGCCGGCGCTGTCGAGGCCGCCTTATGCAGGGCGGCCTCGCGCTGAGTTCAGTCTTCAAGTTGGCGGTGACTGGGCATGGACGTGCTCCACCCTTCCCCCTTGGTGGGAAGGGTATGGGGATGGGGGTGGTGCCGCTTGGTGATCGGAGCCAGGAAGCGGGCCGGCAGTAGCGACAGCGCCATCAGCTTCGACCGATCGTTTCGGCTCTGCGACCCCCACCCCTGCCCCTCCTCACAAGGGGGAGGGGTTCTCGCGCGCTTCACGCTGCCCTCAATACCCCAACGCGCAGCCGTCCTTGCGCGGGTCGGAGCCGCCGGTCAGCGTACCGTTCTCCCAATCGATCCAGATCGCCTGGGCGCCGCCCATCGGCGTTTTCGGTGGCTGCACGTCGAAGCCGCGCGCCTTGAGTGCCGCGCCGACACTCTCGCGCAGGCGGCTTTCGGTCTCGACCGTGTTCGTGCCCGGCAGCGGGAACAGGCGTGGCAGATCGATCGCCTCCTGCAGGTCGAGGCCGTGGTCGAACAGCTTCGCCAGGAAATGGGCGTGACCCATCGCCTGGTAATGCCCGCCCATCACACCGAAGGGCATGACGACGCGGCCATTCTCGGCGAGCATGCCGGGGATGATGGTGTGCATCGGGCGCTTGCGCGGCGCGATCGCATTCGGATGACCCTGCTTAAGCACGAAGCTCTGGCCGCGATTGTGGAAAAGTACGCCGGACTTGGCTGTCATCAGCCCGCTACCATAGGGCGAGAAGATCGAGTTGATGAAGGAGACGGCGTTACGGTCCTTGTCGACGACGCTGATATAGACCGTGTCCTTGTGCTCCGCGCCGCCGGGGATGACCGGCAGCGGATTGAGCGCGCGGTTGGGATCGATCATCCCGGCGAGTTCGTCGGCGAGCGTGTCGGACAGCAGATGCTCGACCGGCACTTCGGCCTTGGCGGGATCGGCGAGGAAGCGGTCACGGGCGGCATAGGCGAGGCGGGTCGCCTCCAGTTCGATGTGGAGATTCTCGACGGCGAGCGGCCCCCCCTTGGGCTGGAAGCGCTCGAGGATCTTCATGATCAACAGCGCGATCACGCCCTGGCCGTTGGGTGGGCACTCATAGACGGTGCGGCCGCGGAAAGTAGCGCTGATCGGGGTGACATATTCGCCCTCGGCCGCGGCGAAGTCGTCGAGTGTATGCAGGCCACCGGCGGCCTTGAGGTAGTCGACCATCTCCCTGGCGATCTCGCCGCGATAGAAGGCGTCGCGGCCCTCGCGACCGATGGCTTCGAGGGTTTCAGCAAGCGCGGGCTGGCGCTGCACCGTGCCGGCCGGCGGAGCCAGCCCGTCGATCAGGAAGGTCGCAGCGGCGTTGGCGTCCTGGATCAGCACATCGCGCTGGGCGGCGAGGTCGTAGGCGACGCGCGGCGTCAGCGCGTAGCCGTCGCGGGCATAGGCGATGGCTGGCGCGAAGATTTCGGCAAGGGGCAGGCGGCCGTGATCCCTGTTGAGCCGCGTCCAGGCATCGATCGCGCCGGGCACGGTGACGACATGCGGCGAATGCCGTTCCAGCGTGGTGATGCCGGCCTTTGCATACCAGTCGAGCGTCGCGGCGGCGGGCGTGCGGCCCGAGCCGTTATAGGCGATGACGTCGGTCGAGCCGCCGCGCGCATAGAGCACGAAGCAGTCGCCGCCGATCCCGGTCGAGCCGGCCTCGACGACGCATTGCACGGCGCAGGCCGCGATGGCGGCGTCGATCGCAGTGCCGCCGGCCTTCATGATGTCGAGCGCGGCGAGCGTCGAGGCGGGATGCGAGGTCGCGGCCATCGCATTGCGGCTGATGGCGAGGGAACGCCCGGGGAGCTCGAGATCACGCATGGAAAGGCTTTCGTGGAAACCTGGCCGGCGTCGGTCGCCGGCCATCGAGGAAGGAAGCGAAGGGTGTTCAGCCCTTGCGCAGATTGGTGAAGACCGGGACGCCGTTCAGCATGCCGGTCAGGTTCTTGCGGTAGGCGACCGGCTGCAGATACTGGCCGGCCGGGACGTAGGGCACGTCCTGCATCGCCTGCAGCTCGATCTCGCGGGCGATCGCCTTCTGCTCGGCGGGGTCGCCAGCGGTCAGGAAGCGGGCGCGCAGCGCCTCGATCTGCGGGCTGTCGGGCCAGCCGGGGCTGCCCTTGGCGCCGTTGCCGCGCAAGGGGGAGCTTGTCGCCGGCGAGCCGAGATCGAGCCCGGCCCAATAGGTGACGTAGCAGCTCCAGCCGCCCTGCTCGACCGGGCTGCGATTGCCGATGCGCTGCAGCACCGTGCCCCAGTCGGCTGCGACGAAGTCGACATTGACGCCGATCTTTTTCAGCGCATCGGCCGCGACATCGCAGACCAGGGCGATGCGCGGCACATCCTGCGCTGCGAGGAACACGGCGCGCTCGCCCTTGTAGCCGGCGGCAGCGAGCTCCTGCTTGAGCTTGCCGAAATCCTTCGGTCCCTTCAGAGCCGGGGCGGCGACATCCGACGCCATCGGCGAGTTGTTCGGGAAGAAGCCGATGCTGCTGCGCTCAACCTGCGGATCGCCGCCGCAGACCGCGTTCATGCAATCCTCCTGGTCGATCGCCTTGAGGATGACGCGGCGGATCGCCGGGTTGTTGAAGGGTGGCTGCAGATGGTTGAGCCGGAGCTGCCCGGCCATGCCGGTCCGGTCCTTGACCTCGACCACGATGTTCGGGTCCTTCCGCAGCAGCGGCAGGAGATCGATGATCGGCTGCTCGACCCAGTCGACCGCGCCGGTCTGCAGCGCCGAGACCGCGGTCGCGGCATCGGGCATGACGGTGAATTCGATGCGGTCGAGGTAGGGCGTGCGCGGACCGGCAGTGAAGCTCGGCGTGCCCTGACGCGGGACGTAACCTTCATGCCGTGCATAGACATGGCGGGCGCCGGCGATGCGATCGGCGGTGAGATAGCGATAGGGGCCGCTGCCGATCGCTTCGGGGATTTGCTTGAACGGGTCGGTCTGCGCGAGGCGCTCCGGCATGATCGCGGCGACGAGTGCGCTCGGGCGGGCGAGCGCGGCCGGCAGATGCGGGAAGGGCGCCTTCAACCGGAAGACGATGGTTCGGTCGTCGGGCGCCGAGAGCTCGTCGGTCGCCGCCATCAGCGCCTGGCCGAAGGTGTCGCGCACGCCCCAGCGCCTGATCGAGGCGACGGCATCGCGGGCCAGCACCTTGCTACCGTCGTGGAAGACGAGGCCGGGCCGCAGCGTCAGCGTCCAGCGCTTGCCGTCATCCTCGACGACATGGCCCTCGACCATTTGCGGCTGGGGCTGGAACTGGTCGTCGAGCCCGTAGAGCGTGTCCCAGACGAGCAGCGCATGGGTGCGGGTCGAATAGCCGTTGGTCCAGATCGGATCGATGATCGCGACGTCGGAATAGGGCACGAAGCGCAGCGTCTTGGCATCCTGCGCCGCGGCGAGATGCGGCGCTGCCGGCAAAAAGGCCGTCGCGGCCGAGGCTTTCAGGAACTGTCGTCGATCCATTGTGATTCCCCTCGTTGTTTTGGCTGACCCTCGGGCGTCCTCGGGAGCGCGGGCTTCTGACGAGCCGCTGCGTCGTTTGGTTCAGATCTGCGCGCTGGCCGGCAGAGTCGCTGGAGCGCCTGCTGCTTGGCCGCGGCTGCGCAGGAACTCGGCGAGGCGCGGCGCGGTGCGCAGGACGTGGTCGCGCATCACCGCCTCGGCATGCTCGGCATCGCCGGTCCTGATCGCCTCTACGACCTCGTCCTGGCGTTCGGTGGCATGGGCCGGCTGGGCGACGTGATGGAGCCAGACGCGCATATAGGGCTCGACGGCGATGTGCAGAGCCGCGATCTGGGCGATGAGCTTGGGCCGTCTGCTCAGGCCACAGATATAGGCGTGGAATTCCTGGTGTTTGCCGAGCCAGTCGGCGCCGCCGGCCGCGCCGGCGCGGCGCATGCGGGCAAGATGGTCGTCGAGTTCGGCCAGTGCCGCGGCGTCGAAGCGCGGCATGGCGAGACGGACCGCCAGACCTTCGAGCACGGAACGGATCTCGAAGAGCTCGTAGATCTCCTCGATGGTCAGGCCGGAGACGACGCAGCCGCGATTGGGACGGATGAGGACGAGCCCCTCATTGGCGAGGCGCTGGAAAGCCTCGCGCACCGGCATACGGCTCATGGCGAGCTCGCGCGCGATCGTCTCCGGAATCAGCCGCTCGCCGGGCTGGTATCGGCCGCTGCGGATGTCCTGGAGGATGGCGCGATAGGCCTCGTCCTGCGCCGTCGCGGCCATACCCTTGGAGGCGAAGCTCATTCCGTTCCCCTGCACGCCGCTGGTACCCGGTCAGCAGCTCTGTATGAGTGTATCCACTATTACAAAGCCAGAAATCGACCGTGCGCAAGGGCTTCCTTGCGTTGGCGGAGAATGATTGCGTCGAAGGGCTAGAGCGCCGCGGCGTAGAATTCGAGATAGCGGCGGGTGACCTCGTTCCAGGAATAGGATGCGAGGTCCGAGAGGCGCGGGCGCGTGTTGCCGGGGAAATGGGCGAGATCGGCATGCGCCTGCTCGACGGCCGTGGCAGCCTCTTCCGCATCGGCGAAGTCGACGGTCCGGACGACCGGAAACTTGCCAGCCAGGCTAGCGAAGGCGGCATTGGGCTGAACGACCGGTACGAGACCGGCGCTCATCGCCTCGACGAGAGCGAGGCCGAAGCCCTCGAACTCGGAGGCCGAGACGAAGAGTGAGGCGCGGCTCATCACCTGCCTTGCAGCGGCATCGTCGAGGCCAAGATGCAGCGTCACGTTCCGCTCCATGCCGGCGCTGGCGATCGCCGTCCGCAGGGCCTCTTCTGTCCAGTCGGAGGCGACGCCGAGCATGTCGAGATGCCAGCTGGGTTCACGCTGCGCCAGCACCGCCATCATCGCGATCAGCCGGTCCGGGCGCTTGTTCTTGGAGAAGCGGCCGATGCTGACCAAGCGGCGCTGCGGGTCAGGGCTGGAGGCGCCAGCGAACTTGTCGAGGTCGACGCCGTTCTCGATCACCCTGACCTTGCCGGGCGCAAGCCGCTCGAACATGCGGGCATCGTTCGTGCTGCAGCCGGCGATGGCGCGATAGGCCTGTGCGGAGAGCCGGGTCGGGCCGTTGAACCAGAGCTTCTTCAGGCTGGCGAAATCGCCGGTATGGAAGAAGCCGCCATGGGTGGTGGCGACGAGCGGCTTGCGATGCAGCAACCAGCCGAGGGCGAGCGCGTCGAAGAAGAAGTCGATCGCATGGACATGGACGAGATCAGCTTCGCGCAGATGGGAAAAGACCTCAGGTGCAAGCGGATAGCGCGTCGAGCCGCGGAAGGGGATGCGGCTGACGGGAATGCCGTCGATGACCTCGCTCGCCGGCAGGACGAGCTCAGGCCGCGAGAACAGGCGATCGAGCGTCACGACGGAGGGCTTGAGGCCAAGCGCCAGCTGGGCTCGGCAGAGATTGGCGACGACGTCCTCGAGCCCGCCGCGATTGGGCAGGAACTGGCGCACGACATGGACGATGCGGGTTCCCGCCGGTACTGCCGGCGTCGGGCGGTGGGAAAAGGGAGCGGTCACGGTTTGGCCTCCCGGCCGCAAACGGCAGTTGGCCGCTTCGCCTTGAAGCGTTCGAGCAGCACCTTCATCTGCGGGCGCTCGCCGGCCGGGGTCGGGTCCAGGTTGAAGACATAGTCCGCCGGCCACCAGGCCCCGGCGCCCCAGGCCGCCCAGCCCAGCCATTGCTGCGGGCTGGCGTCAAGCTTCGTCACCATCTGCCGGAGTGCAGTAAGGCATTCGGGTCGGTTCGAGGCGGCGAACTCGCCGAGAAAGCCGCGGCGCCCATGCGTCTTGAGCCAGGCGGTGACGTCGTCGATTCCCTTCAGCGCACCGGCGGCGGCGGAGCATTCCGGAGCGCGGCCGGAATAGTCGGCGTCGAGATATTGATGGAAGTCATAGGCGTAGCGGTCGAGCGGGTCGACGACTCCAAGCAGATCGCGGCCATTGTTGCCGACGGGAAGATCGGAGGTCCAGCTATGGGCGCCGCCAAAGGCCGTGCCGGTGACCAGGAGGAGTTGCTTGGCACCCGCCTTGCGGATCGCGGCGATGGCGGTGTTCTGGATCTTCGCCCAATCCGCGCTGTTGATGTCGTAGGGCTCGTTCATCAGCGAGAAAACGAGCTTGGGACGGTCGCGGTAATGCTGCGCGAGCTTGCCCCAGACATCGGCGAGCGCTGCGGCCGGGAGTTCTGCCGAGCCGAGCTGCTTCTTGGCGTAGTAGCCGTAATTGTGCAGGTCGATGATGGCGACGAGCCCGGCCTCCTCGATCCGGCGGACCGTCTGGTCGAGATAGGCGAGTTCCATGATCTCCAGCGAGCCGTTGAGCTGAGGCTGGAGGCGCTCCCAGCGGAAGGGCAGGCGGACGGCGCTCATGCCGAGCTTGCCGAGCCGCTGGATCGCCTGTTCGCTTGGATAGGTGTAGTCGGTGTCGACCTTGCCCGGCAGATCGCCGAACTCGGCGCCCGACAGGTTGACGCCGCGCAGGCACGTCTCCGCTCCCGCTGGCATGGCGGCGACCAGCGCCAAGGCGAGAATGAGTGATCTCACGGCGCGACGATCCTGAGCAAGGCATCGAGCAGGCGGCGCCCGGCCGCGAGATGCGTGAAGTTGTGGTCGGCGTCCGGGATCATCGTCAGCGAGGCGTTGGGATAGGCGGCAAGCCCTCTGCCTGCCTCGCCGAAATAGGTCTGGAGCTCGGCCATGCCGACATCGCCATCGGCATAGAGCAGCGACAGTTCGACCTTGCGCTCGGCGAGGGCGGCGAAATGGCGATGGCATTGGTGATGGAGCCGGCCATGCTTGGTCAGCCGCCCGAGCACCGGTGCGAGCTTGACCGAAAGCCGCTTGCGATAGCGGTAGATGAGATAGCGCCCGGCCGGCCCGACGCGGAGCTTGCCGGTGAGCAGGCGGCGCAAACCGTCCTTGCGGGCCAGCGTCGCACCGAGGTCGCCGGCGCTGCGATGGGCATAGCGGATCGCGTCCTCGACGCTTTCGTCGGGATCCCAGACGAAGCGCTCATTGTTGACGATCACCAGGCGGCGGATGCGTTCGTCGATCACGGCGGCATGGAAGGCGGCATAAGCGCCGCTGCAGCGCCCGATCAGGACCGGGGCGTCGAAACCGCGCGCCTCAATGGCGTCGATGGCGAGGCGGACATCGTCGATTTGCGCCTGCGAATAGAGGACTTCTTCCGGTCCGTCGGCCGCTACGCCACTGTCGCCGACGCTGCTGGCGTCGAAGCGCAGCGAGGCGATGCCGCGCGCCGCGAAGGCCCGGGCTTGGTTCACGCTGACCCGGGCCCAGCCGATATGATAGTCGCGGCCGGCATTGACGAAGATGATGGGCTCGCGCGCCGCGGGTCCAAGCGGCTCGCAAAGCACGCCGAAGAGGCGGCCGTCCGGGCCGAAGCGGATCGGGCGCTCGACGAAGCCGTCGCCGAGCACGCCTTCCGCCGGGCCGGGCAACCGGGGCGTCCCGATGCCGGCGGGAACCGGGGGCGTCGCCTCGGCTCGTTCCGCGATCCAGTCGACGATACCAGTGATCGTCGCCTTGGGCGGGCGAGCCGCGGTCGGATCGGTGGTCAGCGTCTCGTAGCCTTCATAGACGCGCTGCGTCACGGCGGTGCCGAGGCCCGTGAGCGCCTCGGCCAGTGCCGCGTCGCCGCCATGGCCGGGGCGGGACAGCAGCAGGACCTGTTCGGACGGCGCCCGCTGGAGCGTGCCTGTTCCGAGCGTAGCGATAGCCGGCAGGCGGCCCGGCGCGATGCGCAGGCCGGCCACGGCGCAGCGCGTGTCGTCGTCTGGGTCCGTGCCGATGCCGATCCGGTCCGAGACGATGCGCGTCCAGGCCGAAAGTTCGCGCAGATAGCGCTTGCCGTTGCCGACCGGAGCCATGAGGACGGTTGCCGCGATCGGCGCGAGATCTTCGGTGAGCTTGAGCGCCAGCGTTCCGCCGAGCCCTTGGCCGAGCAGGACGAGGCGCTCGCAGCCGCTGGAACGGCGCAGCAGTTCGGCCGCGGCGTGGACCGTCTCGAACCAGTCGTCCAGGTCTTGCGGATCGGCGGCTTCCTGCGCGTCGCCCTGGCCTGGATAGTCGAAGCGCAGGCAGGCGATGCCCTTGTCGGAGATCGCTTGCGCGAGACTGCGCCAGGTCGCGCGCAGGCAGAGCTCCTCATAGCCGACGGCGCCGAGCATCAGCACCGCGACTGGAGCATGGCCGGGATGGAAGACGCCCATGCTCCGGCCGAAGGTCACCGGCGTGCCGAAGGGCGAGGGTGTCGTCGCCGACAACTCGCTCGCCGGATCGATACGGTAGGCTGCGGCCATCGTCATCGGCCGACTCCCTCAGTGGCGCGGTCCGTCGGCAGCGGGGCTGCCTTGTCCGCCGGCGCGCCACCGAAAAGGAAGGGCCGGATGAAGGCGGTGGCCATGTTGTCGATCCGCCATTTCTCCTTGATCCAGTACCAGGCGGCGAGGCTCGAGGCGGTGCTGAAGATCAACCCGGCGATGGCGATGCCCATCAGTCCGCCAACCCGCGCCAGCCCGTAGAGCAGGCCGAGATAGATGACGAACATGATCGCCCGCGCGATCAGGAAGAAGCGCTCGCCGCCGCCGATCATCAGCAGCCAGGAGCCGGGGCCGAAGAAGGACAGCGAGACCGAGAGCACGCAGAGCGCGGTCAGCACATCGGCATGCCGGACGAATTCCGGATTGAACACATGCAGGATGAAGGGCGCGACGACGACCAGTGCCAGCGCGCCCAGCAACGAGATGCAGAAGCTCGCAAAGGAGAGCCGGCCGATCAGCAGCTGCGCGCCGGCCGTATCGGATTTCTGGAAGCGGGCGGCGATCATCGGAATGCCGACGGTGTCGATCGCCGCAAGCGGCAGCATCAGCAGCATGGCGATGCGCAGCGCGACGAAATAGAAGCCGGCTTCGTTCAGGCCGAGCAATGCGCCGATCAGGATGGTCTCGAGATAGGCGGAGGCGGAGTTCAGGACGTTGTTGGCGATGAAATAACCGCTTTCGCGGCGCCAGTCCGCATGTGTCTGTGGCGGGATTTGCTTACGCGCGCCGAGCCAGCCCAGCCCCTCGTCACGGAGGAAGATCGCGCTCTGGTAGAGCGTGGTCGCCGCGAGCAGGCCGGTGATGATCGCCATCGCGCCCGCGCCACCGACCAGCATGCCGGCGAAGCCAGTACCGGCGATGCACAAGATCGAGCTGCCGCGCCAGACGATCTCGCGCGGGACCAGCGACATGTTGATGCGGCCATGGATGCGAAAATAGTTCTGCAGGTATTCGCTGAGCGCGAAGATCGCGGCGAAAACGAAGGCGAGCCAGAGATAATGGTAGGTCGGGGGCAGCTCCTCGGCGAAGAGCCAGAGCGGCAGGGCCGCAGCCAGCAGTACGAAACAGCCGAGCGCGAGCCAGCGGGCGTTGACGCCAAGAAGCGCCTGGTTGAGCGGGTGGCCGCTCGCCTCGGTCCGGCGATAATGCTTCACGACGAGGATCTGCTGGCCGAGCACGGCGATCAGCCCAAGCGCGCTGCCGATCGAGAACAGGAAGACATAGAGCCCGTATTCCTGCGTCGGCAGGAAATGGCTCGCGGCCAGAAGCACGAAGAAGCTCAGCAGTGTGCTGCTGAAGCGCGACGAGAAGGCCGGCAGGAAGCGGCCCGCTCCGGTCCATGCCAGCTCCAGCAGCGCCTTCACGTCCGCGCCTCCCGCGGTTGCAGGAGGGTGCCTTCGGCCGGCTTGCCGACGAGGCTGTCGAAGACGGCGCCATAGGCGGCGGCAATGCGGTCCGGCGTATAGCGGGCCGCTGCGGCAAGCGCGCCGGCCGATTGCGTCGTGACGAGCGTGCGATCGCGGACAAAGGCCATGATTCGCTCCGCCAGCGCAGTATCGTCGCCGGGCTCGAACAGGGCGCCATTGATGCCGGGCTGGATCGTTTCGGGGATGCCGCCGGACCTCGCGCCGATTACCGGAACGCCATGGGCGAAAGCCTCGATCACCACCCGGCCGAAGGGCTCGCGGAACAGCGAGGGGGCAGCCAGGACATCGACCTGTGGCAGGAATTCCTCCGGCTTGGTCCAGCCGGGGAAGCGGGTGTTCTGCGAAGGGAAGCGCCCGGGTAGCGCCTCGGCGTAATCGCTCTGGCCGCTACCGGCAATCAGGAACTCGACCGGCTCGCCTGCGAGCCGGTGAGCGGCCGCCGCCAGGGTGTCGAGGCCCTTGATCGGATCGTGGACACCGATGAAACCGACTCGCAGCGGGCGATCAGCCGGTGGTGCGGTGCGAGGCAGGGCGCCGGGCACGGGCGCGATCGCGCCGGGGATCGGATGCGTGGTCGCGTTCGGGAAATAGCCGTGCTCGGTATGGCGGCCGATGATGAAATCGGTCTCGCCGATGACGGCATCGACGAAGCGCGAGGAGAGCTTCTTGCCGTAGGAGGTCGCCTGACATGAGGAGCAGGCACGGCCGCAATTGTCGCCACCGCGCCACATGCTGCCCTTCCAGCAGAGCAGGAAGGTGCTGCGCAGGATGTGCGCGACCGGCACGCCGCAGCTCTTGGCTGCCGCCCAGGTCGCGACATTGATGTTCTCGATCGAGTCGGTCAGCACGATGTCCGGGCGCAGGCGCCTGATCTCACGGCGCATGACCAGGAAGGCGCGCGGATTGAAGTTCTCCAAAGCGTGCCAGATCGCCTTCTTCCAGGCCGGGCGCGGCAACCGGTAATTCCAGTCGACATTGAGCGAGCGCAGGCGATGCACCGGCACGCCGTCATAGATCTCGTGCCGATCCTCGCCCGAGACGTTCACCACGGTCAGGTCATGGCCGGCGGCACGCAGCAGCTTGGCGACAATCATCGCCGAGATCGGCCCGCCACCGTCGATGAAAGGCGGGAAAGCTGCACAGGCCATCAGGATACGCATGCGGTCTGGACCTGTCCTCGTCACGGCGCGTTTGCTGGGCCGGCCTTTCCCTTTGGTAGGGATACCCGGCACGAGCTAAGCAAACGTTGGCGTGGCCGGGGGATTTCTCCCTGTTGTAAACGGGGCGTGAACGGGATCGCGCGGATCGCGGCTGCGCAATCGAAAAAGGCTTCCGATACCGCCAACTTTCGTAAATATTGAACTATCATCGACCACAGCAAAGCGAAATATTCCTTTTGCATGCGTTGGTTATTTAGTTAATTTTCAAATATTCGTGACTTATAATATTTGGCTAAAATTGTAATTAGTTTGTTACCGAAATATTAACCACAGCTCGACAGGATGCGCGGTGGAATTCCAGCCGATCCGGTCGGCGCATCCGGGCGCGGATGCGCGCGGTATCGGGACGGTTCGAGGAGATTTGCGGTGCCGGCTGCGCTCGAGGCAGGTGGAAGAGACGACGCGCCCGCGCCGGGCCGGCTCTCTGCTGCCTTCAGCCTGCCCGAACTGCTCCAGCTGCTGCGCCGTCGCCGCTGGCTGGTGATCGCGAGCGCTGCCCTCTGCCTGCTGCTGGCGCTGGCCTATCTTTCGGTCCAGACCCCGATCTACCGGGCCACGGCGGAGCTCCTTGTCGATCCGCAGGCGCTGCAGGTCGTCGGCAAGGACATCGTTCGTACCGACACTTCGGCCTCGATCGACTTCGCCAATGTCGACAGCCAGGCGCTGGTGATGACCTCGACCGGCGTGCTGCGCCAGGTCATCGAGGATCTCGACCTCGAAAACGATCCCGCCTTCAGCCGTCCGCCCGGCCTCATCTCGCGGCTGCTCGGCCGACTCGTGCAGCCGACGCCCGACCAGCGCATGGCGCAGATGGTCGACGCGCTCAAGAAGTCGATCGTGATCCAACGCGTCGAGAACTCGCTGGTCTTTCGCATCATCGTCTCGCATCCGCAGGCGCAGAAGGCAGCCGATATCGCCAATGGGCTGGCCCTGGTCTATTTCCGTCAGGGCAATGACGGACGCCGCTCCGTGGTCGAGCGCGCCAACGTGACGCTGATCGACCAGATCTCCGGCTTGCGCACGCAGCTCGACACGGCGGAGCGCGCTGTCCAGGGCTTCCGCAGCCAGCACGGCCTCGTCAGCACCGGTGAGGGCGGGCTCATCATCTCGCAGCAATTGCGCGATCTCTACGGCCAGATCAGCCAGGCCGAGGCCGAGTTCGCACGCCAGCAGGCGCGGCGCGATCAACTCGCCCGCTATCAAAACCGCGATCCGCTTTCCGACACATTGCCGGAGGCGCTTACGTCATCGGTGGTGACTTCGCTCAGGGGGCAATATGCCCAGAGCGCGCGCGAGGCGGCGAGCCTTGCCCAGACGCTCGCGCCGCAGCACCCGCGCCTGATCGAGATCCGGGCCGAGCTTGCCGAGACGCGCCGGCTTCTCGCCGGGGAGCTAACCCGCCTGCGTGCCACGGTGCAGGAAGGTTATCGCCAGGCCGAGGCCAATCTCGCCAATCTCAGGAAGCGGGCGACGGAACTGACCAAGTCGCAGGAGGTCAGCGGCGCCGCCCAGATCAAGCTGCGCCAGCTCGAAAGCGAAGCCGAAGCAGTGCGGGTCGTCTACAGCGCCTCGCTGCAGCGCGCCAAGGAACTCGAGCAGCAGAAGCGGATCGAGACCAACAATTCGCGCATGCTGTCCGAGGCTGTCGCACCGGCGGTCGCCAGCCAGCCGCCGGCCCTGCTGGTGATGGCAGCCGCGCTGCTCTTCGGCAGCTGCGCCGGGCTCGGGGCAGCCTATCTCATCGAATGGCTGCCGACGTCGCGGCTGCTGCCCCAGATGGCGAAGCCGCTCACGCCGGAAGCGGCCGGCCGGGCGATCGGTGTCGGCACCGTGATATCGCTGCCTGCCAGGGCTGCCAGCCGGGAAGATGCGCTTATTCCGATCACGCGGCTGCTGCAGAAGACGCTTGGCCCGCATCTGCCGGCATCCGTGATGATCGCCGGCTCGGCCGACGATGCCACGCAGGCGGCGCTTGCCGAGCATCTTGCCAACAGCCTGGCGGCGCATGGCGAGAGCGTGCTGCTCTGCCAGGATGGCACCGGCCGCGACATGAACATCCGCCGGATCGAACCCGCCACGACCGCATCGGTTCGGCCGGGACGGCGGCGCAACTTCATCATCATGCGGCAGACGTCGCCGACCGACGGCAAGGCGAGCGCGCGACCGGACGCGATTGTCCTGACGGCCTCGCTTGCCGGCGAGACCACACGCAGCCTCGTCGATCAGGCTGCGGCGGTAGACCCCGCCGGTGAACACATCGTGGCGCTCGTCGTTCCCGAGAGCGCGGGCGCCGGCGTGTCCAGCGTGGCGGCGCGCTGGCTGCGGCGTCCGGCGCAGGCGGCCGCGTGAGCAGGCCCTCGGCCATGGCTGACGGCTTCGAGCCGGGCCGGCCTCTCCCGACCCTGCCGATCGCGCTGCTGATCGGCGCGCTCACCTTCAACATGGCGCTGTGCTTCATCAACACCAACGTCATGGGTATCAACGATACCATGGTGATGGGCTGCGAGGTGGTGCTGGTCGCGTCCGCGCTCTATCTCGGTCTCGGTCGCAATGCCGCGCCCTATCTGCTGCTGGCGATCTTCCTGTCCTACGCCGTCCTGCTGATGGCGATGCGGCCGCTGATCGACCCCAAGGCGGTGCGCGATTTCCTGATCCCGATC
This sequence comes from Allobosea sp. Tri-44, assembly GCF_004123845.1. GTDB lineage: Bacteria > Pseudomonadota > Alphaproteobacteria > Rhizobiales > Beijerinckiaceae > Allobosea. The sequence continues at coordinate 253,991 of NZ_NBDP01000019.1, forward strand.
GCCTTCTACCTGCTCGGCAAGAGCTGCAACGATATACGGCTGGCCGATCGCGCCGCCCTTGTCTGTGGGCTCATCGTCGTGGCCTTCGGCCTGTTCGAGTTCCTGGCGCTCGACGTCTACGTCTCCTATTTCAACATCATCAAATACTATGTGGCGCGCGGCACGGTGGCGCCGAGCGACGTCAGCAGCCAGACCGGCGCGCTCTTCGCCAGTGGCCTGCGACCCGACTCGCGCACGCTCTTGCCGTTCCTCGGGCCGCACCGGGCCTCATCGGTCTTCCTCGAACCGATCTCGACCGGCAATTTCGGCGCGATCCTCTATATCTGGACGCTCAACCGGCCGGGGATGGCAAAGCGCTGGCTGACCATGGCCACGGGGCTGACGGCGATCGTTCTCAGCGACTCGCGCTTCGGCGCCAATGTCTGCATCGTCGCCACGGTCGCCTATCTGTTGGCGCCGCGCACGCCGCGCTTCATCTGGCTGGTGGCGCCCTTCGTCGCGCTGATCGGGCTTGCGATCTACGGCTTCATCAGCGCCGAAGTGAACTGGCAGAACAATTTCATGGGCCGCATGCTCTGGACGGCGCGCCTCATCACCTCGCTGTCGCCGTCCGCCGTCTGGGGCCTGTCGCCGGACAAGCCCTTCCTGTCCGATTCCGGCTACGCCTATTCGCTCAACCAGATCGGGCTGCTCGGGGTGATCGGCTTCTGGAGCCTGTTCATCTTCGCGCCGGAGCGATCGCCCCGGGCCTGGCGGTTCAAGGTCTGCGTCGCGACCTATATCTGCCTGCTGATGATCGTCAGCGACTCCGTCTATTCGATCAAGACCGCTGCCTTGCTCTGGTTCATGACCGGATCGAGCGATGCCGATGCGGGCACCGAGCCCAAGCCGGCCAGCCAGCGCCGTTCGGCGCCGAACTACTCAGCCGCTGCGACAGGCTGAATGCTCGGAAAACCGAGTATTCGCGGCAATCGGCTGTTTACCACATCTGCGGACGTCGGCCCGCGAAATACATTCCGCAGTCTTTCTAGGGCGGCCGCAAGGTAACTTTAAATTTTATGCGTTAGGCCTGACGCAACGAACGAACGGCGTCAAACCAACCGACCGAAGCCCCTCGACAGCTATCGCGAGCGCCCTGCGCCAGCGTGTGCTGCGACGCGCCAAGGTCCGGTCGTCACAGGGCAGGACGAGAGATGAAGAGCAGGATCCGCGAAATCCTCAAGACCACTGGCAAGCTGCCGGTCGACGTTGCCACGCTCGGCGACGAGGCCGATCTCTATAATGCAGGCCTCACCTCCTTCGGCACGGTCGAGCTGATGATGGCGCTCGAGGATGCCTTCGAGGTCGAGTTCCCGGACAATATGATGAACCGGCGCAACTTCGCCTCGATCGCCGCGATCGAGAGCGCGATCCGCACCATCCAGAGCGAGCACGTCTGATGACGACGCTCGCCCGCCTCGCCGAAGCCGGCTACCAGCTCACCTCCGAGATGCCCGGCGCCAGCGCCGAGGCGCAGAAGGCAATGGTCGCAACGGCGCGCAAGATCGCCAAGATTGCGGCCGAGCACGCGGCGGATGTCGATGCGAAGTCGCGTTTTCCGCATGAGGTGTTCGAGGCCCTGAAGCGCGAGCGCCTGCTCGGCATCATGATCCCGGCTGTCCATGGCGGCGAGCAGGCGAGCCTTTCGACGATTTCCGAGATCTGCGCCGTGCTGGCCCAGGGCTGCGCCTCGAGCGCCATGATCTACGCCATGCACCAGATCAAGGTGTCGAGCCTGGTGGTGCATTGCGGTGACGATCCCTGGCACAGCGCCTTCATGGGCCGCATCGTTCGCGAGCAGCTCCTGCTCGCGTCGGCCACGACCGAGGGCGGCGGCGTCGGTGGCGATCTGCGCTCTTCGATCTGCGGCGTGGTCCGCGACGGCGACGACTTCACGCTCGACAAGGAAGGCTGCCTGATCTCCTATGGCGCGCAGGCCGATGCCATCCTGATCACCTCGCGGCGCACGCCCGAGGCTCCGCCCTCCGACCAGGTCATGTCCGTTCTGACCAACGACCAGTACCGGCTCGAGCGCAGCGCGGCCTGGGACACGATGGGCATGCGCGGCACCTGCTCCGACAACTTCACCTTCGCCGGCCGGGCCCCGGCCGAGCAGATCATCCCGGTGGCCTTCGCCGAGATCGCGGCGCAGTCGATGCTCCCCAACGCGCATCTGCTCTGGGCTTCGGTCTGGTACGGCATCGCGGCGGAGGCGGTGGCCCGCGCCGAGGGCTTCGTGCGCAGCGAGGCGCGCAAGCGCCCGGGCTCGACCCCGCCGAGCGCGCTACGCCTCGCCGAATTGCTCGCCCGGCTCCAACAGTTCAAGGCGCTGGTCGTCGCCGGGCTCGACCGCTATGAGCGCGCCCGCGGCGATACCGACGAGCTCTCCTCGATGGGCTTCGTCGTGGCGATGAACAGCATCAAGGTCGTGGCCTCGCAGAGCGTCGGCGAGATCGTGATGCAGGCCTTCCTGATCTGCGGCATCCAGGGCTATCGCAACGACAGCCCGGCGAGTCTGGCGCGCCTGATGCGCGATGCGCTCTCGGCGCCGATCATGATCAACAACGACCGAATTCTCGGCAACACCTCCAACCTGCTGGCCGTGTACAAGCACGACCCCAGCCTTTCCCGGTGATCGCATGTGCCAGAACTGCCCCCAGCCGCAGGGTTTCCTTGCGGAGCTGATCGATAACGGGCTGCTGATCGACACCGGTGTCGACGGACTCTATGGCCGCAGCGGCCTGTTCGAGGAGGTCGTCGCCCAGTTCGACGCGCTGATCACCCGCTATGGCGGAAAGGACGGCGCCGAGGTCGCGCGCTTCCCGCCGGCGATGAGTCGCAGCCATTTCGAGAAGAGCGGCTATCTCAAGAGCTTCCCGCAGCTCGCCGGCACGGTGCACTCCTTTGACGGCGACGAGCGCGCCCACGCCGAGCTACTGCACAATGTCGCCGAGGGCCATGACTGGACCGGCGGCCAGAAATCGACCGATGTCGTACTGACGCCGGCCGCCTGCTACGTGCTCTATCCGGTCGTGGCCAAGCGCGGGCCGCTCAAGCCGGATGGCGCGCTGTTCGACCTGCAATCCTATTGCTTCCGGCACGAGCCCTCGAAGGACCCGGCCCGGATGCAGCTCTTCCGGATGCGCGAATATGTCCGCTTCGGCACGCCCGAGCAGGTCACGGAGTTCCGTGCACTCTGGCTCGAGCGCGGCCAGGAGATGATGGCCTCGCTCGGCGTGCCCTTGCATGTCGACGTCGCCAACGACCCGTTCTTCGGCCGGGCCGGGCGCATGCTCGCCAACAACCAGCGCGACCAGCGCCTGAAGTTCGAGCTGCTGATCCCGATCGAGAGCGCGGAGAAGCCGACGGCCTGCCTCTCCTTCAACTACCATCAGGACCATTTCGGCACGACCTGGGGCATCGAGACCTCGGCCGGCGAGACCGCGCACACCGCCTGCGTCGGCTTCGGCATGGAACGGGTCGCGCTCGCTTTGTTCAAGCACCATGGCTACGACGTCGCGCGTTGGCCGGCTGTGGTCCGCAACGTGCTCTGGCCGTGAGTGCGATGACCGTCCAGCGGAAGATCGCCGAGCCCGCTGCCATGGCGGGCCGACTCCTGCCGGTCGATCCGCTCGCTTATATCAGGCATGCCATGCATGCCGGCGAGCGGCACTGGCCGCAGACCAATTGCTATGCCGATCTCTGGATCGAGATTTTGCATGCGCTCGGCCTGGAGCCCGCGGCGGCCTTCGGCTTCACCGTCACCCAGGATTTCGAGGGCGACCAGTTCACCTTCTTCAAGCCGCCGCTCGACGATCTCGAAGCGCTCTACGGCCTCAAGGTGACGGAGCTCGCGCTCTATGACGAGCTGATCGGCCATATCGAGCAGCAGATCGCGCTGGGCCGCCTCGTCCTGCTCGAACTCGATTCCTTCTACATGCCCGACACGCGCGGCGTTTCCTATCGCGACAGCCACGGCAAGACGACGATCGCGGTGAACCGGCTCGACCGCGCCGCCCGCGAGCTCGACTATTTTCACAATGACGGTTTGCACCGCGCCGAAGGCGAGGACTTCGACGGTTTGTTCCGGCTGCTCCCGGGGCAGATGCGCGAGGACACGCTCTTCCCCTATGCCGAGATGGTGCGGCTGCCGCAGCGCCGGCCGGACGAAGCGGCCCTGCGTGCGACCGCGCTGAAGCTGCTCGCCCGCCATGTCGGGCGTCGGCCGACGGACAATCCGGTCGCGGCCTTCCGCGCTGTCGCCACCGCGCAGGCCGAGGCGCTGGCCGAGCGGCCGGGCGCGGCCTTCCATCACTATGCCTTCAACACGCTGCGCCAGCTCGGCGCCAATTTCGAACTGCTCGCGAGCCATCTGTCCTGGCTCGGCCAGAGCGTCGAAGGGCTGGATGCGGCTCGCGACGGCGCCTTGCGCATCGCCGAGGGCGCCAAGGTCGCGCAGTTCCACCTCGCCAGGGCGATCAAGCAGAAGCGCTTCGAGCGTCTCGATGCGACGCTTGCCGGGCTCGTCGGCGAATACGATCAGGTCAGCGAAGCGCTCGGCCAGCGCTTCCCCGGCTGAGTGATGGCCCGCATCGTCGCGCGTAGCGGGGAACGGGTGGAGCCGCTCGCGGACTGGTCCTGGCTCGCGACCCAGGCCGATGCCGCTGCGACGCCGGCCGACTTGCCGGTTGAGGGCGAGTGGCAGGATGCCGCTGTGCCGGGCACGGTCGCCGGCACGCTGCGCTCCCTCGGTCGGCTCGACGACGCCAGCGCGAACGCGATCGGTCAGCAGGATCACTGGTATCGCACACGGCTGCCCAAGCCTTTCAGCGGACGCCTTCGCTTCGAAGGGTTGGCGACCGTCACAGAGATCTGGGTCGGGGGTGCCAAACAGGCCGACAGTGTTTCCATGTTTGCGCCTGTCGAGTTCGCCGTCGATTGCCCGGCCGGGACGGAGATCGCACTGTGCTTCCGCGCTCTGGCGCCGAAGCTCGCCGCCGCGCCGCGCCGCGCCCGCTGGCGGCCGGCGATGATCCAGCCCAACGCTCTGCGCTGGTTCCGCACCAGCGCGCTCGGCTCGATGCCGGGCTGGTGCCCGCCGGGCCTGCCGACCGGGCCGTATCGTCCAGTATTGCGGATCGAGAGCGCAGCGGACGCGGCAAGGATCGAAGCCGTTGACCTGCGCACGAGCTATGACAGGCGGACGGGGACCGTTGCGCTCGCCCTGACGCTCGCCGCCAACTCGCCGCTGCCACGTGGTGCCACCATGCGCTGTGCCGGCGGTGAAGCGGTTCTGCATACAGGTGGCGGTGGTCAATTAGCCGGCACATTGTCTCTGCCCGGTATCGCACCCTGGTTCCCGCATACCCATGGTGAGCCAGCGCTGCATGATCTCACTCTGGTGTTCGACGGCGAGACGATTGATCTCGGCCGCGTCGGCTTCCGTTCGCTCGACGTCGATCGTGGCGCCGATGGCGAAGGCTTCGGCCTGATCGTCAACGGCGTACCGGTGTTCTGCCGCGGCGCCTGCTGGAGCAATGCCGACGTCACGACGTTGGCCGGCGGCCGCACCGCCTACGAGCCCTGGCTCAGGCTGGCGCGCGAGGCCGGGATGAACATGATCCGCCTGCCCGGCGTGATGACCTATGAGGACGACGCCTTCTTCGCGCTTTGCGACGAGCTCGGCATCATGGTCTGGCAGGAGATGATGCTGGCCAATTTCGACTATCCGCAGAGCGATGCCGGCTTCCGCGCGGCGATCAAGGGGGAGGCGGAAGCGCGGCTGGGCCGCACGCAGGGTTCGCCGAGCCTCGCCGTGCTCTGCGGCGGCAGCGAGGTCTTCCAGCAATCGGCGATGCTGGGCGCGCCGCCGGAGGCCTGGTCCGGTCCGGTCTTCGACGAGGTCTTGCCGGAGGCGGTCGCCGCCTTGCGGCCCGACATCGCCTATGTCCCGAACTCGCCCTCGGGCGGGCCGCTGCCCTTCGTCGCCGACAAGGGCGTGACGCATTACTACGGCGTCGGCGCCTATATGCGCGGGCTCGACGATGCACGCCTTGCCAATGTGCGCTTCGCGGCCGAGAGCCTCGCCTTCGCCAATGTGCCGGAGGAGGTCTCGCTGCGCGGCGGCAAACCGCCGGCGATCACGCATCATCCCGACTGGAAGCGCGCCGTGCCGCGCGATGCCGGCGCCTCCTGGGATTTCGAGGATGTGCGCGATCACTATCTGGAGCGGCTCTACGGGCTCGATCCGGCGCATCTGCGGCGCGAGGATCCCGAGCGCTATTTCGCCTTGTCGCGCGCGACCGTTGCCGAGGTGATGGAAGAGACTTTCGCCGAATGGCGCCGGCCGGCCTCGCCGACACGCGGGGCACTGGTCTGGCTGCTGCAGGATCTCCAGCCCGGCGCCGGCTGGGGCGTGATCGCCAGCGATGGCGAGCCGAAATCCGCCTGGTACGGGCTCGCCCGCGCCTTCCGGCCGGTCCAGCTCGCGCTCACCGACGAGGGCGTCAACGGGCTTGCTCTGCATGTCATCAACGAACGGCCCGAGCCGCTGGCCGCGACGGTCGAATTGACCTGCTGGCGCGCTGGCGAGGTCGCGGTCATCAAGGCCAAGCGCGACGTCGCGCTCGCTCCGCGCTCTGCGATCACGCTGTCGGCCTTCGAGCTGATCGGTCGCTTCTTCGACATCGCCTATGCCTATCGCTTCGGCCCACCCGGACATGACGTGACCTCGGCCGTGCTGCGCGATGCCACCAGCGGCGTGGTGCTGGCCGAGGCCTTCCATTTCCCGCTCGGGCGCGGTCATGAGCGGCATCACTGCGGGCTTGTCGCGCAGTTGAAGCGCGAGGGTGACGATTGGATGCTCATGCTCTCGACCCAGCGCTTGGCGCAATCGGTCGAGATCATCGACCATGGCTGGCGGCCGGAGCGGAACTGGTTCCACCTGGCGCCGGGTGAGCTGCGGCGCGTCCGCCTGCTGCAACGCGAAGGCGCCAGTGGCGCACCGACGGGTGAAGTCCGCGCCGTCAACGCGATCGATCGCGCGAGCTACGCGGCGGGAGGATGAGAGCGGCGGTTTCGGCCGCCGCGGCCGTCTATCCGATTGGCGCGGGCCTTACCTTGGCGCGCGCCTGCTGCACGAGCGGTGACAGGACCGACATATCCGTCTCGAAGCCGGTGCGGAAATCCTCGCGCATGCGCTTCGTCCAGAACTGGTTGATGTGATCGGCGATCGCGGCGATCGCCTCCTCGTCGGGGTAGGACTTGAAGAAGTCGCCGATCTGGTTGGCCATGGCGGCAAGTTTGGCGAGATTCTCGCCTGCATGATCCCGGGTCGTCACGTCGCTGCTCTTCGCCTCGATCATCTGGCTTCGCTCTCCACTGTGTCGGCCAGGCGCCCGGCGAAGACGGTCGCGGAGTCTGCACGGGCGATGCAGACCAGGGTCAGGTCGAGCGCGTTCGCCCGCTCGATCGCCAGCGAGGTCGGCGCCGAGATCGAGACGAGCGCGCCGGCTCCAAAGATCGCCGCCTTCTCGACCATCTCGAAGGAGGCGCGGCTGGTGACCAGCACGAAGCCATCGCTCGCATCATGGCCGGCGCGCAGGCGGGCGCCGATCAGCTTGTCCAAGGCATTGTGTCGGCCGACATCCTCGCGCACCGCCAGGATCGCGCCGTCGCGGCCGCACCAGGCGGCGGCATGGACCGAGCGGGTCAGCCGATGCAATGGCTGCTGGCGTTCGAGCGCTCCGAGTGCGGCAGCGATCGCCGCGGGCGTAATCGGCCTCGCCTGGGCCGTGCGTGCTTCGGCTGTCGGCAGGTCGGCGAGCGCCTCGACGCCGCAGAGCCCGCAGGAGGTGCGGCCCGAGAGGTTGCGGCGGCGCGCCAGGTGCTCGCGGAAGCGGCCAGGAGCCAGCTCGACGGTGACGATGATGCCATCCTGCTGCGGGGCGGTCGCGATCGACCTGATCTCGTCAACGCTGTGGACGATGCCCTCGGTCAAGCTGAAGCCGGCAACGAAGTCCTCGATATCCGACGGCGTCGCCATCATCACCGCATAGGGCAGATTGCCGTAGACGATGTTGATCGGAGCCTCGACCGCGACCTCGGCACTGGCATCGACAATGCGCTCTGCGGCGCCGAAGCTGATGGTCCGGACGGCGACCGCATGGCTCGCCGGCGGCTGGGCGGGCGGGCTATTCCGCGGCATCGGGCAGGCGTCCCGCGATCAGGCGCAGCGAGACATCCTGCTCGCGATTGCGCTCCTGCCATTCGGAATAGTAGTTCGTCCTGCGGACCTCGACCGCGGTGACCTTGTATTCCGGACAGTTCGTCGCCCAGTCGGAATAGTCGGTGGTGATGACGTTGGCGCCAGTCTCTGCGTGGTGGAAGGTGGTGTAGACCACGCCTGGCTGCATCCGCTCCGAGATCTCGGCGCGCAGCGAGATGTCGCCCGAGCGGCTGGCGAGCGCGACGAGGTCGCCGCCCTTGATGCCGCGGCTTTCGGCGTCGAAGGGATGGATCTCCAGCACGTCCTCGTCGTGCCAGGCCTGGTTCTCGGTGCGCCTGGTCTGAGCGCCGACATTGTACTGCGAGAGGATGCGCCCGGTCGTCAGGATCAGCGGGAAGCGCGGACCGGTGCGCTCCTGCGTCGGCACGTATTCCGTGATCATGAACTTGCCCTTGCCGCGCACGAAGCGGTCGACATGCATCAGCGGCGTGCCGGCCGGAGCCTTGTCGTTGCAGGGCCACTGCACTGAGCCGAGCTCATCGAGCTTCTTGTAGCTCACGCCGGCGAAGGTCGGGGTCAGCAGGGCAACCTCATCCATGATCTCGCTCGGATGGCCGTAGCTCATCTCGAGACCCAGCGCTCGCGCCAGGTCGATCGTAACCTGGAACTCGGCCTTGCCGGAGAGCGGCATCATCACCTGCCGGACGCGGTTGATGCGGCGCTCGGCATTGGTGAAGGTGCCGTCCTTCTCCAGGAAGGAGGAGCCCGGCAGGAAGACATGGGCGTATTTCGCCGTCTCGTTGAGGAACAGGTCCTGGATGACGACGCATTCCATCGCGGCGAGGCCGGCGGTGACGTGCTGGGTGTTCGGGTCGGACTGGGCGATGTCCTCGCCCTGGACATAGAGCCCCTTGAAGCTGCCGCCGACCGCCTCGTCGAGCATATTGGGGATGCGCAGCCCCTGCTCGGAATCGAGCGCAACGCCCCAGAGCTTCTCGAACATGTCGCGCGTGGCATCGTCGGAGACATGGCGGTAGCCGGTGAACTCGTGCGGGAACGAGCCCATGTCGCAGGAGCCCTGGACATTGTTCTGGCCGCGTAGCGGGTTCACGCCGACGCCCTCGCGCCCGATATTGCCGGTCGCCATGGCGATATTGGCCATGCCCATCACCATGGTCGAGCCCTGGCTGTGCTCGGTGACGCCGAGGCCGTAGAAGATCGCGCCATTGCCGCCGGTGGCGTAGAGCCGGGCCGCAGCGCGCAGGTCAGCCGCCGGCACGCCGGTATATTGCTCGCTCGCCTCGGGCGAATTGCGCTCCTCGGCGACGAAACGGGCCCAGACCTCGAAATCGGCGAGGTCGCAGCGCTCGCGGACATAATCCTCGTCGATCAGCCCCTCGGTGACGATAACATGGGCGAGCGCGTTGACCAGCGCGACATTGGTGCCGGGCCTGAGCTGGAGATGGTACTCGGCCTTGACGTGCGGCGACTTCACCATGTCGATGCGGCGCGGGTCGGCGACGATGACCCTGGCGCCCTGGCGGATGCGCTTCTTCATCCTGGAGGCGAAGACCGGGTGGCCGTCGGTCGGGTTGGCGCCGATGACCAGGATGACGTCGGCCTTCTCGACCGATTTGAAGTCCTGCGTGCCGGCCGAGGTGCCGAGCGTGGTTTTCAGGCCATAGCCGGTCGGCGAGTGGCAGACGCGGGCGCAGGTGTCGACATTGTTGTTGCGGAAGCCGGCGCGCACCAATTTCTGGACGAGGTAGACCTCTTCATTGGTGCAGCGCGAGGAGGTGATAGCGCCGAGCGATTCCCGGCCATATTTGGCCTGGATGCGCTTGAACTCGCTGGCGGCGTAGTTGATCGCGTACTCCCAGGAGACCTCACGCCAGGGATCGGTGATCTTCTCGCGGATCATCGGCTTGATCATGCGGTCCTTATGGGTCGCATAGCCCCAGGCAAAGCGGCCCTTGACGCAGGAATGGCCTTCGTTCGCCTTGCCGTCCTTGTAGGGCACCATGCGCACGACGCGGTCGCCCTGCATCTCCGCCTTGAACGAGCAGCCGACGCCGCAATAGGCGCAGGTCGTGACCTTGGAATGCTCGGGCTGGCCGAGCTCGATCACCTTGTTCTCCATCAGCGTCGCGGTCGGGCAGGCCTGCACGCAGGCGCCACAGGAGACGCATTCCGAGCCGAGGAAGTCGGTCGGGCCAGCAGCGACGCGCGAATCGAAACCGCGGCCGGTAATCGTCAGCGCGAAGGTGCCCTGCACCTCGGCGCAGGCGCGCACGCAGCGATTGCAGACGATGCACTTGCTGGGATCGTAGGTGAAATAAGGGTTCGAGGTGTCCTTGGGCAGCCAGTTCTCGTTGGCGTAGCCCTCGGAGCTCGCCGGCTTGACGTGGTTCTCGCCCTCATAGCCGTAGCGCACCTCGCGCAGGCCGACGCTGCCGGCCATGTCCTGCAGTTCGCAATCGCCATTGGCCGAACAGGTCAGGCAGTCGAGCGGATGGTCGGAGATGTAGAGCTCCATCACACCCTTGCGCAGGCCGGACAGGTTCTCCGACTGCGTGCGGACGATCATGCCGTCCTCGGCCGGCGTGGTGCAGGAAGCGGGCGTTCCGCGCCGACCCTCGATCTCGACCAGGCAGAGCCGGCAGGAGCCGAAAGGTTCGAGCGAGTCGGTGGCGCAGAGCTTGGGTATCTTGGTGCCGAGGCTCATCGCCGCCGCCATCACCGAGGTTCCGGCCGGGACGGTGACGCTCTCGCCGTCGATCGTCAGCGTGACCGTCTTCTCGGCGACCCGGATCGGCGTTCCGAAATCGATTTCCTTGATCAGGCTCATCGATGTCTCCTCACTCGGCCGCCAGCGGCAGGCGCTCGGCCGGCGGACGGTCGAAATCCTCGAAGAAATGGTTGAGCGCGCTCATCACCGGCATGGGGGTGAGCCCGCCCATCGCGCAGAGCGAGGCGTCGGTCATCAGCTTGTTGAGATCGCGCAGCACGGCGAGATTCTTCGGCCGCTCGTGACCGGCGACGATCTTGTCGACCAGCTCGACGCCGCGCGTCGCGCCGATGCGGCAGGGCGTGCACTTGCCGCAGCTCTCCTTGGCGCAGAACTCGAAGGCGAAGCGGGCCTGCTTGGCCATGTCGACGCTGTCGTCGAAGACGACGATGCCGCCATGGCCAAGCATCGCCTTGATGCCGGCCAGCGCCTCGTAGTCCATGGCTACGTCGAGCTGCTGTGCCGTGAGATAGGCGCCGAGCGGCCCACCGACCTGCACGGCGCGGATCGGCTGGCCCGAAAGCGTGCCGCCGCCTAGGTCCTCGATGATCTCGCGCAGCGAGATGCCGAAGGCGAGCTCGATCAGCCCGCCGCGCTTGATGTTGCCGCCGAGCTGGACCGGCAGCGTGCCGCGCGAGCGGCCCATGCCGTAATCGGCATAGGCCTTGGCGCCGTGGGTCAGGATCCAGGGGACGGCGGCGAAGGAGAGCACGTTGTTGACGATGGTCGGCTTGCCGAACAGACCCTGCAAAGCGGGGATCGGCGGCTTGGCCCGGACGATGGCGCGCTTGCCTTCCAGGCTCTCCAACAGCGAGGTCTCCTCGCCGCAGATATAAGCGCCGGCTCCAAGCCGAACTTCTAGCTCGAAGGCCTTGCCCGAGCCGAGCACGGACGCACCGAGAACGCCGGCATTGCGCGCCTTCAGGATCGCCCGCTGCAGCGCCTTGTGGGCATGCGGATATTCCGAGCGCAGATAGATGTAGCCTTTGGTCGCGCCGACGGCGATCGCAGCGATCGCCATGCCCTCGATCAGCAGGAAGGGGTCGCCTTCCATCAGCATCCGATCGGCGAAGGTGCCACTGTCGCCCTCGTCGGCATTGCAGACGATGTATTTCTGTGTCGCACTGGCGTCGTGGACGGTCTTCCACTTGATCCCGGTTGGGAAGCCGGCGCCGCCGCGGCCGCGCAGGCCGGACGCCTTCACTTCCTCGACGATCTCCGCGCCGGTGAGCGAGAGTGCCTTCTCGAGGCCCTTCAGCCCGTCATAAGCGCGATAATCGGCGAGCGAGAGCGGGTCGGTGACGCCGACGCGTTCGAAGGTCAGGCGCTGCTGGCGCTTCAGCCAGTCGAGCTCGTCGACAGGTCCGAGCCGTAGCGCATGCGCACCGCCATTCTGGAAGCCGGCCTCGAACAGCACAGCGACATCCCTGGCCGCGACCGGGCCGTAAGCGATCCGCCCCTCTGATGTCTCGACCTCTACCATCGGCTCCAGCCAGAGCAATCCGCGCGAGCCGTTGCGCACAATCTCGACGGCGATGCCGCGCGTCTGCGCGGCCTTCGCGACGGCATTCGCGACAGCCTCGGCGCCGACCGAGAGAGCGGCAGCGTCGATCGGGACATAGATGCGGACCGCCTCGGTCATTGCCGCGCTCCGCACAGCGCCGCGACGCGGTCGGCATCGACGCGGCCGAGCAATTCGCCCTCGACCAAAGCGGAGGGGCCAAGCGCGCAATTGCCCAGGCAATAGACGGTTTCGACCACCGCATCATGGCTGCCACCGTGACTATCGACGACGATGCCGTGCTCGCGCGCGAGGTCCTCGACAACGCTGTCACAGCCCAGCGCCTGGCAGGCCTCGGCCCGGCAAAGCTTGACGATGCGGCGTGGCGGCGGTGCGGTGTGGAAGTCGTGATAGAAGGAGATGGTGCCGTGCACATCGGCCCGCGACAGGTTGAGCGCCTCGGCGATCAGCGGCACGGCCTGCGGATCGACATAGCCGAACTCCTCCTGCAGCGCGTGCAGGATCGGCAAGGTCGCCCCTTCGAGGTGGGACAGGCCCGACACAATCGAGCGCGCCTCGTCCTGATCCCAGGCTGGGTAGTGGACCATCGTCCCTCCTCCACGCAGCCTGTTCGCCCGGCCTGCGCCTTTCGAGAAAGGATGGGGAAGTTTAGGATGATTTCAAATCGTTTGTTCTGACTAATTGATAGGTTTGGACTATCAGTCTCGGCGAGATCGGCCTGCCGACAGTCCCCGTGAGCGAGAAAAATGCTGATAACCTCAGCTTATCACGTAGCCGGCCGGGCTCGCTGTCTGATGTTTCAGCCTCTTCGATAGTCGTTGGCTATTTGACGATCGGGCGCCGCGGCAGCGCTGCTTCGGTCACCGTCTCGGACATCATCAGCAGGTTGCGAGCCAGCGGTGCCGAGGGTTGGCGGTCGGCCATGATCAAGCCGATCGTGCGTTTGGCGTCGGGCTCGGTGAGCGGCAGCGCCTTGGTGCCGAGGGGGACGCCGAAGAACTCCAGGAGTTGGATCGAGACGATGCTGGAAACGCCCTGGATGCCGGCATGCGAGCACAGATTGAAGATGGAGTTGGTCTCGATCGCCGGCTTCGGCGCATGCCCCACAGAGCGGAAAATGCCGTCGATGATGCGCCGGTTCTGCATGTCGGCAGTGAGCAGGCAGAGTTTGAGCTCGGCGGCTTCGGCCCAGGTGATGGTCTCGCGCTCGCCGAGCGGCCCGTCCTCGCGCGTCAGCAGCACATAGGCTTCCTGGTAGATCGGTTTGGAGACGACGCGTTCGAGGGGCTCGTTGTCGAGATAGGTCAGGCCGACATCGAGTTCGAAATTGTCGATCCCGTTCTGAATCTCGGTCGAGGTCAGCGACAGCACGGTGAGCGAGGCGCCGGGGTAGCGCGTCGAGAATGGTGCAGTGATATGCGCGATCATCGGCAGCGCCGTCGGCACGGCGCCGAGCCGGATCTTACCGCTGACGCCTTCGCGCAGTTCGGCGATCGCGTCCTTCATCTGATCGGCTTCGGCCAGCATGCGCCGGGCATGGGCGAGCACGACCTCACCCTCTCTGGTCAGTCCCTGGAAGCGCCGGCCGCGCTCGACGATCAGCACGCCGAGTTCTTCTTCGAGCTGGACGATCGCGGCGGAGAGCGTCGGCTGCGAGACATGGCAAGCCTCGGCCGCCTTGCGGAAATGTTTCTCGCGGGCGAGCGCGTCGAGATAGATGAGCTGGCGGATGATCATGGCCGAGTCTCAGGCGTTCCTGTCGAACGGCGCCAGCTCCGGCCCGACTCCCAATTCGTGCGGCGCGCCGCGGCCAGTCTTTCCAGATTCTGGCGGCTTCCGATAGGCGCAACGAAAAGGGGCCGCTATGGCGGCCCCTTCCTGAGGACTATCCCGGCGATCAGTTGTGGTGTGGCAACACGCCGGCACCTCGGCCCGGCTGGGCCTCCACGTTTTTGAAGTGGTCGTGGTAGGCGAGGTACTGGGCTTGCTCGGCGAGAGCACGCTGGTTCTGGGCCTGCTCATGCACGATGCTCTCGGCACCAAGCTCGGTGGCGTAAGCCATGGAGCTCGCTCCCGAAAGCAGAAGCGCTGCTGTGATGGCGATGGTCCTGCGTGAAAGCATGAAAATCTCCTGTTTGACTTAGTCGCCCTGCGGATCAGCTAGTCACCGCAGCGCGCTTTCCAACAGCGCCGCGCCAATTGCGGGCTCACATTCCCGTTACGCCCCGCTTCAGCGGCCTTTCGCGACATTCCAGTAGACCGGGACGCCGGGGGAGAGCAGGCCGTTGAGGCTGGCCTGCTGGCCGCGCACCAGCCAGAACTGCCCGACGGGCACATAGGGCACGGTCTCGATGGCGCGCTCCTGGATCTTGCGGGCGATCGCCTTGCGGGCATCGAGATCGGGAGCCATCGTGAACTCGGCCCGCAGCTTCTCGATCGCCTCGTCGCAAGGCCAGCCGAACCACGCGTTCTCGCAGTTCGAGCGCAGCGCCAGATGGCCGACCGGCTCGGTCATATCAGGCGCGGCCGGCCCGGAGGCGAAGGTGGACCAGCCGCCTTGCGTCACCGGATTCTTGCTGGTGCGCCGGCTCGACAAGGTGCCCCAATCCATCGCCTGGTAGTCGACATTGAGGCCGGCATCGCGCATCAGCTGCGAGATGACGAGAGTCTGGGGGCTGAGCGCGGTTTCGGTGGCATCGAGCACCACGATCTTCTCGCCCTTGTAGCCGCTTTCAGCGATCAGCTTCCTGGCTGCCGCCAGGTCGGCTTTCGGCCAGGACGCGTCGGTGAAATAGGGCGAGGTGCACATGTAGAAGGACGGGCAGATGGTGTAGAGCGCCTTGTCGTCGACATAGGCGCGCACGGCCTGCTCCTGATCGACGAGCCGCAGCATCGCCTGCCGAAGCTTCGGATTGTTGAACGGCGGCTGCGACTGGTTCATCCGGAAGACGCCCTGCAACGCGGCGAGCTTCGAGACGGTGATGCGCTGGTTCCCCTTCACTAGCGAGATCATGTCCGGCGGCATCTCCTCGAAGATGTCGATCTCGCCGGCCTGCAGCGCGTTCAGCGCTGTCTGCGCGTCCGGCATGATCAGCCATTCGACGCGGTCGACATTCGCCAGCTTGCCGCCGGAGAGGCCATCGGGCGCCTCCTTGCGCGGCTGGTAGGTCGGCGCCTTGGCGTAGACGATCTTCGAGCCCGGCGACCATTGCTCCTTGACCAGCATGAATGGCCCCGAACCGGTCGCGTCCGTGATGTTCTGGTTCGAAGGCGTGGCGGCGATGCGCGCCGGCATGATCGCGGGCAGCATCGAGCTCGGCTTGCCGAGCGCATCGAGCACCAGGCCCCAGCGATCCTTGAGCACGAGCGTGATCGTCTTGGGATCGGTCGCTGTCAGCGAGGCGGTGTGGGCCAGGAGCTGCTGGCCGAGGCCGTCGCGCTCGCCCCAGCGCTTCAGCGAGGCGACGACGTCAGTGCTGGTCACCGGCGTGTTGTCATGGAATTTCAGGCCCTCGCGCAGCACGAAGGTCCAGGTCAGACCGTCGGGCGAGGTGGTGAAGCTCTCCGCCATCTGCGGCTTGATCAGGCCCTTGGCGTCCACCGCAAACAGCGTGTCGTAGACCATGTAGGCGTGGTTGCGGACCATGTAGTCCGAGGTCGTCATCGGATCGAGCGTGCGCAGGTCGCCGAAGGGGCGGACCTTCAGCACGGTCTGGGCTGCGGCCGGCAGCGCCACCAGCGGCAGCACGAGGCCCGCCGCCAGCGCCAGTCTTCTCCTCAGGCTTGTCATCTTTTCCCTCCCTCTGAACGGTTTTCTGGTTCTTGTTCTCGGCTGCTGGCGTCAGATCCTGAGCTTGCGCGCGAGCCGCGGGTCGATGGCATCGCGCAGCGCGTCGCCGAGCACGTTGACGGTCAGCACAAGCAGCGCCAGCGCCACGCCCGGGAAGGCGATCATCCAGGGCGCGCGCTGCATGAAGGGGCGGGCCTCGGCCAGCATGTTGCCCCAGCTCGGGATCGTCGGCGGCGTGCCGGCACCCAAGAACGACAGGATCGATTCCACGATCATCGCCGAGGCGAAGACGTAGGTCGCCTGGACGATCACGGGCGCGGCTGCATTGGGCAGGATGTGTCGCAGCAGCATTCGCGGCAGGCCGGCGCCGTTGGTGATCGCGGCTTCGACATAGGTCTGCTCGCGCAGCACCAGCACCGAAGAACGGACGACGCGGGCCATCCGCGGGATTTCGGCGACACCGATCGCGATGACGACGTTCTGGACGCTCGACCCGAACAACGACATCAGCGCGATCGCGAGCAGGATGCCGGGGATCGCCATGAGCCCGTCCATGACGCGCATCACGGTGCCGTCGAGCCAGCGCACATAGCCGGCGACGAGGCCGATGAGCAGGCCGAAGCCGACGGTCAGGAGCGTGACGAGCGCGCCGATCGTCAGCGAGATCCGGGTGCCGTTCAGGGTTCGCGACAGTGTCGAGCGGCCGAGCTGGTCGGTCCCGAACAGGAATTCGGCTCCCGGCGCAAACAGGCGCTGGATCGGATTCACCCGCACCGGGTCGGGCAGGATGTAGGGCGCGATCAGCGCGACCAGCGTGAACGCGGCCAGGACAGCAAGGCCGACGAGAATCGTCGGGTTCAGGCGCAGGAAGCGGCGCATGGCATCCAACGCGTTGGGCGCCTTCGCGACGGGGCCGGCCACGGTCATCGTCACGGCGCCCTCAATAGCGGATACGCGGATCGAACAGCACATAGCTGAGGTCGACCAGCAGGTTGACGGTGACGTAGACGAGCGAGAAGACGAGGATCAGCCCCTGCACCACCGGATAGTCGCGGCGCAGGATCGCGTCGGTGGTCAGCCGGCCGAGCCCGGGAATGTTGAAGACCGTCTCGGTCACCACCACGCCGCCGAGCAGCGCGGCGATGCCGACGCCGACGACGGTTACGACCGGGATCGCGGCGTTCTTCAGCGCATGGCGCAGCACGACCATGCGAGGCTTGAGGCCCTTGGCATGGGCGGTACGGACAAAGTCCTCCGCCAGGATTTCGAGCAGGCTCGCCCGCGTGACCCGCGCCAGCAGCGCCGCATAGAGCATGGCGAGGGCGAGCCCGGGCAGGACGAGGCTGTTCAGGCAGGGCAGCAGGCCCTGCGCGAGCGGCACATAGCCCTGTGTCGGGAACCAGCCGAGCGTCAGCGCGAAGACATAGACCAGGAAGAAGGCGACGACGAAGACCGGGGAGGAGAAACCGACCATGGCGAAGGCCATGACCATCCGGTCGACCCGGCTGCCGGCCTTGAGCGCACTCAGGGTTCCGAGCGGAAGCGCGATGGCGAGCGCCATCAGGATCGCAACCAGCGCCAGCATTGCCGTCGGCTCGATCCGCATCCCGATCAGCCGCGTCACCTCCATGTCGGAGAAGACCGAGCGGCCGAGATTGCCCTGGGCGAGCTGGCCAGCCCAGGCGAGGAGCTGCTCCGTCAGCGGCTTGTCGAGGCCGAGCTGGGTCCGGACCGAGGCGATCTGCTCGGTCGTCGCCTGGTCGCCCGCGATCAGGATGGCCGGGTCGCCGGGTGTCAGCCGCAGCAGGAAGAAGACGAAGAGGCCGACGAAGGCCAGCACCGGGATCGTCGCGGCGAGCCGGCGCAGGACATAGGAGGTCATGGCCGCGCCGGACAGTTTGCGGCGGGAACCTGCACGCCCATCGTCTCGCTCCCCGGTCTATTTTGTAACGTTTCAATCAGGTTCTCACAGAGCAAGCTGGGCTGCAAGTGGCTTTCAGTTCGCGATTGATGCTTGCGAGATGTGATGCGATCCGCAAAGCTGCCTTCAAAGTTTGAACCGTTTCACTGGGAGGATGGATGGCGACGATCCGGGATGTTGCGCGTCTGGCTGATGTGTCGGTGGCGACCGTGTCGAACGTGCTCAACAGCGCCGATCGCGTCAGCCCCGAGCTTTTGGCGCGCGTCCGCGCCGCGATGGAGAAGCTGAGCTATACGCCCCATGCCGGCGCGCGCTCGCTGCGCAAGCGTTCGAGCGGGCTGATCGGCCTCGTCGTCGGCGACATCACCAACCCGTTCTTCTCCGACCTGTTTGAGGCCGTCGAGGATGCCGCGGCCGCCAGCGGCCACCTCGTCCTGCTGTGCAACTCCAATGAGCGCAGCGAGCGCGAGGAGGCGCATCTGCGCATGCTGCGCACACAGCGCATCGACGGGCTCATCCTGGCGCCGACGGGCGCTGTCTCGATGAACCGGGCCTCGCTCCTTGCGCAGCTCGAGGTGCCGATCGTCCTGGTCGACCGCGCCATGGAGGGGCTGGGCTACGATTCGGTCGTCCTCGATAATCGGCGCGCCGGCTTCGAGGCGACGCAGCATCTGATCGGCTGCGGTCACAGGCGGATCGGCCTGGTCAATGGGCCTGAGGTGCTGCGCACGGCCGCCGAGCGTCTTGCGGGCTATCGCGAGGCGCTGCTGGCGGCGGGGCTGTCCCTGGATCCCGAGCTCATCCGCGATGCGGGCTTTCGCCAACAACCGGCCGAGCAGGCGATGGCCGAGCTGCTGGCCTTGCCGCAGCCGCCGAGCGCGATCTTCGCCACCAACAATCTGATGACGGTCGGCGTGGTGAAGGCGCTGGCCGATCGCGGCCTCGCCTGCCCGCAGGACATCTCCGTCATCGGCATCGACGACCTGCCCTGGGCCGAGGCGGTCTCGCCCAGGCTCAGCGCCGTCGCCCAGCCGGTCCGCGCCATGGGGGAGGCCGCGCTCGATCTCCTGCTCCGGCGCCTTGCCGGCAGCTTGTCCGGCCCCGGAACGACCACCGTGATGGCGCCGCGCCTCGTCATTCGCCGCTCCTGCGGCGCGCCTGCCAGCGGATTGCCTGCCCATGTCGGATGAACTCATCAAGCTCAGCGCACTCGCCGCGCGCGACCTCCTCATCGCCGGTGAGGTCAGTTCGGTGGAACTCGTCGAAGCCGCGGCGGCGCGGCTTGCCATCGTCGAGCCGCAGCTGAACGCCGTGCCGACGCTCTGCCTCGATCGGGCGATGGAACAGGCGCGGGCGGCCGATGCGGCGCGGCGAACCGGGCGAGCGAGCCTGCTCGGCGGGCTGCCGATCGTCGTCAAGGACAACAATGACGTCGCAGGGGTGCGCAACACCGGCGGCACGTCGATCTTCCGAGATCGCATTTCAACCGAATCGGACCGGACCGTCGCGCTGATGGAGGCGAATGGCGCCATCACGCTCGGCAAGTCGAACCTGTCGGAGCTCGGCGGCGCGCAGACCACCAACAGCGTCCATGGCACGACGCGGAACCCTTATGACAGCCGCCTGACCTGTGGTGGCTCGTCGGGCGGCGCGGCGGTGGCGCTGGCGACCGGCGAGGCCTGGCTCGCCCATGGCAACGATTATGGCGGCAGCCTGCGCATTCCGGCCGCGTTCTGCAATGTGACGGGCCTGCGGCCGACGCCGGGCCGGGTGCCGCGCAAGCGGCTGGCCGATCCGTTCGACACCATTGCCGTCGAGGGGCCGATGGCACGCGATGTCGCGGATCTCGCGCTCTTCTTCGACGCGATGACCGGTTATGATCCGGGTGACGTGCTGACGGCGCCGAGCGGCGAGCGGCCATTCCTCGACGCCGCGCAGGCGCCGCGCAAACCGGCGCGCATCGCCATATCGGCCGACCTCGGCCTTCTGCCGATCGAGGAGCCGATTCGGCAAGCGCTCGCGGAGCTGGCTGCGCTGCTGGAGAAGTCCGGTGTCGCGGTGGCGCACAGCGCGCCGGATGTGGCGGGCGCGATGGACGCCTTCCGCGTGCTGCGGGGAGAAGCCTTCTACGCGACCTTCGAGCCGCTCCTCGACACGCATCGCGCCATGTTTCCGGCGCCGGTTCTGGCCGATCTGCTGCGCGGCCGCGATCAGCCTGGCCATGCCATCGTCGCGGCCAACCGCCACCGCAGCGAACTTTATCGCCGCGCGGTCGACTGTCTCGACGAGCATGATTTCCTGATCTGCCCGGCGACGCAGGCGATGCCCTTTGCCGTCGAGACGCTGTTCCCAACGGTCGTCGAGGGGCGGCCGATGCAGGACTATGTCGACTGGATCTCGATCACCGCGATCTGGTCGCTCACCGGCCTGCCGGCCATCGCCATCCCGATCGGCTTCTCGCGCGAGGGCCTGCCGATCGGCATCCAGATCCTGTCCCATGCCCGGCGCGAAGCCGACCTGTTCCGGCTGGCGGCCTGGATCGAGCGGGAGCTCGCCTTGCCGAAGACGCCGATCGATCCGCGCTAGGGCTGGGCGGTCAGGTCGGAGTGCCCAACAGGGCAGCCTGAGCGACCCGCCTTTGCCGCAATTCGGGATGCTCGTCGAAGGGCTGAAGCGGCGTCATCCAGCGCCGGAGCGTCCCGGCGGTGTCGATGCGGGCAGTGAAGGGGTCCTGGCCGTGCACGGTCCAGGCGATCGTGTCGCCGAGCTCGAGCAGGGCGAAGGCTCCGGCCGGCCCCGGCAGGGTGGTGAAGCTCTCGGTGAGTGACTGCAGGGTCAGATGCGGGATGGCGTCGACGGTGGTCAGCGTGTTCCAGTGGACATGGCCGGCGATGCAGACCATCGGCACTTTCGCCCGAGCCAGCACAGCGCGGACGCGCTCGGCGCCGGGATAGGTCGAGGAGGCCGGATTGCGCTCGAAATAGTAGTTGCCGGTCTGGCCATGGCCGGAGACGGGAACATGGCTCATCACGACGAGAGGCCGGTCGGCGGCCTCGACCGTGGCGGCGAGCCAGATCAGGTCGGCCTCGCGCAGTACGAAGCCGCCCGGCCGATGGATGCGCGAATCCGCGGCCCAGAGCACGAGGCGCCAGTCACCGAGATCGACGGTGCGGTGGCCGAGCGGCTGGCCAAGGATCTCCTCGTTCTCGGCGACGCTGAGATGGTCGCGGTCGTGGTTGCCGCAGAGATGGAAGCGCGGCGTCGCGATCGGCGCGAAGGCCTCTGCGACCTCGCGCTCCAGCCTGAGGTCGGTGGCGTGGTCGACATCGGAGATGCGGTCGCCGAGATCGATCACGGCGTCGGGTCTGGTCTCGGCGACGAAGCGGCGGAATTCGTCCATCAGCGGCAGGGCTGCGCTGCCGACCTTGGTGAAGCTGTTCTCGCCGTGATGGATGTCGGCGACGAAGGCGAGGCGGAGGGATTTGGTCATGGCGGGGCTCGAAGGAGAAGCGGAAGGGGCAAGGGCAGGGCCGTCATTGCGAGCGTAGCGAAGCAATCCAGCGCCATAGAGCGCTATGTCTCTCTGGATTGCTTCGTCGGCTAATGCCTCCTCGAAATGACGACCTTGGTCGTGTCAGCGCGCGGCGAGCGTCACGCGGCCGGCGCGGAAATCGAGCACATAGGGGATGTGCCCCTGCAGCGGCCGCCAAGCGAGCGAGCGCTTCATGCCGTATGATTCAAAGGGCTGGTAGAGCGGCAGCATTGGCGGATCGTTCTTGATCGCCTGCATCAGCGCGGCATAGGCCTGCTTGCGCTCGGCGAGGTCGGTCGAGAAGCGGAACTTGTCCCAGAGGGCGATGTAAGCGTCGTCGGCCTTGAAGCGGCCTTCCGAGGCCGAGTTGCCGGTCGGCGCCCACATGATGCCGAAGGCACCGGCCGGATCGGGGAAATACATCGGATTCGACCAGCCGCGCGCCATCATCGTCGGGTCGGAGCCGGTCCACTGCTCGGTGACGTTGAGCTGCATCTTGACGCCGACGGCGCCCCACATCTCCTGGATCGCCTGCGCCGCGAGGAGGCCGTTGGTGTAGTAGGCTGCCTGGATGTCATAGCGGATCGGCGAGCCGTCATAGCCGGCTTCCTTGAGTAGTGCCTTCGCCTTGGCCGGGTCGTATTCGAAGGTGGCGAGCTCCGGCATGTAGAGCGGGCCGAACTGCGCGAATGAATGCGAGGTCGGGACCTTGGCTTTGCCGAACCAGAGCGCCTCGTTCAGCGTCTTGCGGTCGATGGCATAGGACAGGGCCTGGCGCAGCTTGGGATTGGCCATCTTCGGGTTTTGGGTGTTGAAGATGACGACGTGGAAGAGCGGCGTCTGCATGCCCTCGACCTTGAGCTTCGGATCGGCCGCGACCGGCGCGAGCTGATCCGGCGGAATGTTGGTGATGAGATCGACCTCGCTGTTCTTGAGCGCCGTCAGGCGCCCCGAGAGCTCCGGAATGCGTGTCACCGTGACCTTCTGGAAGGGGGCCTTCTCGCCCCAGAAGCCGTCGAAGCGCTCATAGACCAGGCGCTGGTTCGGCACGAACTCGGCGATCTTGTAGGGGCCGGTGCCGACCGGCTTCAGCGCGAAGGCCTCGAAATCGGAGGCTTCGGCGACGTTCGGATCGCCGGTCAGGGCCATCACGTATTTCTTCGGCACGATCATGCCCTGCTGGACGTTGAGCAGCGTCTCGAACAGCGGCTCGGGCCTGGTCGCGGTGACGCGCACGGTCTCGGCATCGACGGCCTCGACCTTGGCCATGTTCGGCAGCGTGTCGCGCTTGCGGATGCCATAGGGCGGGAAGGTCGCGTTGATGATGCGGTCGAAGGAGAAGACGACATCCTCGACCGTCATCGGGTCGCTATTGTGGAATTTTACGCCCTGGCGGATCTTGAGCTCGATCACCGTTGGCGAGACCTGTGTCCAGCTCGTGGCGATACCCGGCTGCCAGACGCTTTCGGCGCGGGTGGCGTCCTTGCCGATCAGCGGGTCGAAGGCGTTGAAGTAGAATTGCGAGCCGACATTCGAGAAATCGCGGCCAGGGTCGAGCCAGGGCGCCATGTTCTGAACCCCGACCTTCAGTTCCTGTGCCTGGGCGAGGCTGAGGAAAGCCGTCGCCGAGAGCGCGGCGAGCGTCAGTGTCTTAAAGGTCTTGCGCATGAGTGTCTGTCCCTTGTTCGGGTGAACGGCATGAACGGCGAATGGGCAGTCAGCGTCCGCGCAGGCGCGGGTCGAGGCGGTCGCGCAGCGCATCCCCGAGCAGCATGGCGACGAGGCTGACGAGCACGATGAAGAGGGCGGGGATGGCGACGATCCAGGGCGCGGAGGCCATGTAGTCCCGGCCCTGACCGACCATGGAGCCCAGCGTCGCCGTCGGCGGCTGGACGCCGAGGCCGAGGAAGGAAAGCGCCGATTCCAGCAGGATCAGGTTCGAGAAGTTGAGGCTCGCCATGACCACGACCGGCGAGATCAGGTTCGGGATCATGTGGACGGTGGCGATGCGCCAGGGGCCGGCTCCAGCGGCGCGGGCGGCCTCGACGAAGGGCATCTCGCGCAGGCTCAGCACCTGGGCTCGGATCAGCCGGGCGAAATGGGCCCAATAGGCGATACCGAGCACGCAGATCAGCACGGTCACGTCGGTGCCGGCGAGCGCCACGACGAAGAGCGCGACGAGCGTGAAGGGCAACGACATCATGATGTCGACGAGGCCCATGATCAGCGCATCGGCCCAGCCGCGCAGCAGCCCGGCGGCGAGGCCAAGCGCTGCGCCGATGGCAAGGCCGAGCAGGCTGCCGAAGAGCGCGAGCGCCAGCGTCAGGCGCAGGCCATGAAGACAACGCGACAGCAGATCACGGCCGAGCTGGTCGGTGCCGAGCCAATAGAGCGGGTTGGCACCATGGGTGCCGATCGGAGGTTTCAATCGCGCCAGGAGCCGCTGCTGATCGGGCTCGAAGGGCGAAACCAGCGGCGCGAGAATGGCGAGCGCGAGCAGCAGCAATCCGAGCAGGGCCGCTGCCGTGACCAGCATGTTTGCGCCACCCAGGGAGGGAAGCCTGAGCCGCGGCAGCCGGCGCGGCGGGAGCATCAGCTTGACGTCAGCGATCTCGGTCATGGCGGGTCAGGCTCCGACGAGGCGCACGCGCGGATCGGACGCGGCATAGGCGAGGTCGATCGCGAAATTGACGAGGATGACGGCGCCGGCGACGACGAGGACGCCGAATTGCAGCACGGGGTAGTCGCGGCGCAGCGTCGCGCCGACGAGCAGGTCGCCGACCCCGTTCCAGGCGAAGACGGTCTCGACCACGACGGCGCCGGAAACGAGCGTGGTGATCTGCAGGCCGAGTACGGTGATCACCGGGATCAGCGCATTGCGCAGCCCATGCCGCAGGATGATGGCGCTCTCGGAAAGGCCCTTGGCGCGGGCGGTGCGCATATAGTCCTCGGAGAGGACGTCGAGCATGGCATTGCGGGTGTAACGGGTGAGCGCCGCGACGAAATAGGCAGCGAGCGCCACGGTCGGCATCAGATAGTGCAGGGCCGTGGCCGAGCCGGCGCTCGGCAGCCAGTGCAGCGTATAGGAGAAGACGAGCAGCAGCAGAATGGCGAGGACGAAGTTCGGCACCGCATAACCGAGGAAGGCGACGAAGAGCACGCCCTGGCCGCGCGGCTGTCCGCGCCAGAGCGCGGCGAGAATGCCAAGCGGGACGCCGACTGCGACGGTCAGTGCGAGCGTCGCAAGCAACAGGGAAGCGCTCTGCCAGAGCCTCTCGCCGAAGATCACGGCGACCGGCCGCCGCTCCATCAGGCCGAGGCCGAAATCGCCTGAGAGCAGGGATTTCCAGTACAGCAGGTATTGCTGGGCGATCGGGCGGTCGAGGCCCCAATAGGCGATCATCTCGGCGCGCGAGACGGCATCGAGACCCTCCGGCATCAGGAAATCGATCGGATTGCCGGTCAGCCGCGTCGCCAGGAAGACGGCGGTGACGATCGCCCAGAGCGTGATCGACATGCGCAGGAGACGGCTGCCTAGGAATGCGAGCATGGCGTCCTCTGGGACGGGCTGCGGGTGTCGCCACGCGGCCGGTTGGACCAGCCGAGACCCGGGCCTTCTGGCAGCCTTCCATGACAGGCTTATGAATATAGCTCACTCGATATCATGTTTGACACTGAGATAATCTCAGTTCATGCATGCCCGACTTCGACGCGGAGTTTGCGGTGCACGCAGCGGACGATATTCGTGGCTGGCTGATCGATCTCGACGGTACCCTGGTCTGCGGTGGCCGGGCGATGCCGGGGGCGAGGGTTTTTCTGGACGCCTGCGCCGGCCGTTTCGTCGTGGTTTCGAACGATGCCGAGCATACGCCGGCGGAGCTGGCGAGCCGCCTGCGGCGGATCGGGCTCGAGGTTCCGGCAGACCGTATCGTGCTGGCAGGAGCCGTCGCGCTCGACGAGATCGCCAAGCGCCGGCCCGGAGCGCGTGTGCTCGTGCTGGCGAGCGACGCCCTGGTGCGTCATGCGCGCGAGCTCGGCCTCGTGCCGGTGCGGACGCGGCCCGATATCGTCTTTCTCGGCCGTGACCGGCGCTTCAGCCATAAGCGGCTGGCGCTGGCCGCCAATGCCGTGCGGGCGGGCGCCGAACTCGTCGTTGCCAATCCCGATCTCGTCCATCCCGGCGCTGATGGCGCGGTCGTGCCGGAAACCGGCGCGCTGCTGGCAGCGCTGCTCGCCTGCACCGGCCCCGTCAGCTATCGGCTCGTCGGCAAGCCGGAACCGACCCTGTTCGCCGCGGGGTTCGCCTTGCTCGGCCTGCCGAAGCGGGCGGTCGCGATGCTCGGCGACAATCCCCGGACCGATGGTGAGGGCGCCCGCCGCTTCGGCCTGCGCTATGTCGACGTCGCCGATGGAGTTTTCCCACAAGTGGATGTCGAGACGGCTTGTCCAAGGGAAGAAGGCGTGTTCGCCTTGCCGGCATGACCACCTCTCAACGCAAGCCGGATACCGACGCCATGACGGACAATCCCGAACGGGCGCGCAATGGCGGACATGACGGCTTCGACGGCGTGATCGAGCGGCTGACGGCGCTGCGTCCAACGCTGCCTCCCACGGCCGCCCGCATCGCCGATGTCTTGCTCGCCCATGCGGCCGAGGTCGTGCACATGTCTGTGACGGAGGTGGCCGAGCGGGCGGAAGCCAGCGAAGGCAGCGTGATTTCGCTCTGCCGCCAGCTTGGCGCGCGCGGCTTCCAGCAGGTCAAGATCGCGCTGGCCCGCGATCTCGTGCAGCCGGTGCAGTTCATCCACGAGGATCTCGCCCGTACCGACGACACCGGCACCGTGATCGAGAAGATCTTCGGCAGCGATCTGCAGGCGCTGCACGACACCATGAAGGTGCTCGACCGGGCGGCGATGGAGCGCGCGGTTGCGGCGATCCGTGGGGCGCGGCGCGTCGAGCTCTACGGTATCGGCAGCGCCGCCCCGATCGCGGAGGACGCCAATTACCGGCTGCTGCGCATCGGCGTCGAATCCAAGGTCGTGGTCGATTCCCACGTCCAGGCGATCAGCGCCGCGCTGACCGGCCCGGATGTCGCGACGATCACGATCTCGCATTCGGGCTCGACGCATGAGACCGTCACCGCGACCAGGCTGGCGCGGGAAGCGGGAGCGACGACGATCTGCATCACCAATTTCGGCAAGTCGCCGCTGCTCGCCTATGCTGACATCGTCTTGAACACCATGGCGCGCGAGACCCAGTTCCGCACCGAGGCGATGACGAGCCGCATCGCCCAGCTCGCCGTCATCGACGCCCTGATCGCCTGCCTCTCGCTGGCCGATTACGACAAGGCGGTGGCGACGATCGGCAGGACCTTCGACGTGCTCTCGACCAAGCGGTTCTAGCCGCAGGCTTTGCGCGTCAGGCGAAGAGCGCTCCCGGGTTCGGCGTGTACTTGGCGAGCTTGTCGCGATCGATGGTGACGCCGAGGCCCGGCAGGTCCGGGATCGTTAGCCAACCTTCCGCATCGAGGTCGAAAGGCCTGGCGAGGATGCCGTCGACATAGGGGCTGCCGCCGATGAACTCGACGAGGTCGGCATCCGGGAAGGCCGTCGCCATCTGCAGGTCGGCGGCGAGGCCCAGTGCGGTGTTCCAGCCATGGCCGACATATCTGATGCCGAGATCATAGGCCATCCAGGCGATGCGGCGCTGCTCGGAGATGCCGCCGACCTTGGTGACATCGGGCTGGACAATGTCGACGGCGCCAGTGGTCAGCCAGGGAATGAAGCTCTGGCGTCTCGTCAGGACCTCGCAGCCGGCGATCGGAATCGGCGAGGAGCGGCGGAGCTCACGGTAATCGTCGATCGCGTCGGGCCGGACCGGCTCCTCGAACCAGCCGACATCGTAATCGGCCAGCATTTCGGCGGTGCGCTTGGCCCATTTCAACCCGTGCGGCCAGAGTGCATCGCTGGCGCCGGCGTCGACGAAGAGTTTGGAGCGCTCGCCGGCGGCCTCGCGCGCGGCACGCACGATCGCCTCGTCGAGTTTGGTGTCGAGTGCCCGGCCGAACGGACCCCAGCCGATCTTGAAGGCGGTGAAGCCCTTGTCGCGATAGCTCGCGACGACGTCCCGCATCGCATCGGGCTCTTCCATCAGGAGCGAGCAATAGGGCTGGACGCGCTCGCGATAGCGGCCGCCGAGCAGCCGGCCGACGCTGAGGCCGGTGGCCTGGCCGAGAATGTCCCAGAGCGCGATGTCGATGCCGCTGATCGTGTGCGTCAGCGTGCCGCCGCGGCCCATCCAGAAGGTGTTCTGGTGCAGCTTCTCGCTGACGAAATCGGGCGAGAGCGCATCTGCGCCGAGGAAGAGCGGCTCCAGCACCTTGAGCCCGGCCTGGACCAGGCGCCCGTCAGTGAAGACGCTGCCATAGCCGGTGACGCCCTGGTCGGTGTGAACCGCTATCAGGGCATGGATCGAATCCTCGGGCCGGATCTCGGCCGACCAGCCACCTTTCGGACTCTCGCCAAAGAGCGGGGCGGCCTCGATGCGGGTGATCCTGAAGGGCGGCAGCGCTGCCGGCCGATTGGCCGCGCGGGTCTGCGGAAGAGCCTGATCGTTCACTGTGCGTCCCTTTCCCTGCGGCGCTTGGCGACGATGGCCTCGTAGTCCATCGCGTGGTTCATCACGGTGATGTGCTCGTCGAGCGTGCGTTCGATCGCCTCGATGTCGCCGGCTTCGAACACGGCGAGCAGGTCGACATGCTCCTCGACCACGCCGGCCATCGGCTTGCCGAAGGTGGCGAGGCCGAAAATGATCGTGCATTGCGGCGCCAGCGTCTCCCACAGGTCGAGCGTGACGCTGTTGCCGCCGAGCCGGCAGAGCGCGCGATGAAAGCGCGTATCGGCGACCGCGACGCCGTAGGCGCTGCCACGCGCCGCCATCAGCTCCATCTCGGCGACGGCGTTGCGCAGTTCGTCGAGATGGCTGCCGCGATTGCGCCCGGCGGCGACGGCGCGGGCGGTTGCGCTGGCCTCGAGCGCGATGCGGGCCTCGATCAGGTCGGAGACGCGCTCATTGGTGACCGGGCGCAGCCGGATGCCCTTATAGGGTTCGCTGACGACGACGCCCTGGCTTTCCAGCAGCCGCAAAGCCTCTCGTACGGGCACGCGGCTCACGCCCAGCTTGCGGGCGAGATCGACCTCGACGATGCGATCGCCCGGCAGGATCAGCCCGGCGGCCCCACCGGCGATGATCGCTTCGATGGTGTGGTCGACGAGGGTCTGCGGCTGGAGCGGCTGCCAATCCGGGGCTGGGCTCCCCATCCGATGCGGTGTCGCAATCTCGGTCGCTCCCATGCGTTCGTCCGCCTCCGGCATGCAACTCTCTCTCGCTTGACACGTCGTATGATCGTATACAATCATACGACAATAAGAACAAGGAGGGGCTCGCGATGTCGTCCACAAGCCGGGTTCGCTGCGAGATCGATTTCGAAGCGAGCGGCCGTCAGGCCGGCTATCTGCGCGCGCCACTTTCCCGCAACACCTCCGGCTGGGGCGTCGTCGAGATTCCGGCCGTCAGCGTGAAGAACGGTAGCGGCCCGACCATCCTGTTCACCGGTGGCGTGCATGGCGACGAGTATGAAGGCCCGATCGCGATCTCGCGGCTCGCCCGCAGCCTCGACCCGGCTGCGATCCAGGGCCGCGTCATCATGATCCCGGCGCTCAACATCCCGGCGGTGATGAACGACACGCGGCTCTCGCCGGTCGACAACCGCGACATGAACCGCTGCTTTCCAGGCAATCCGAAGGGCACATTCTCGGAGATGCTGGCGCATTTCGTCGACGAGATGCTGCTGCCGCTGGTCGATATCTCGGTCGACCTTCATACGGCGGGCCACTCGGGCGATTCCGCGCTCTCGACCAACATGCACTACGTCGACGACGCCGCCCTGCGCGACCGGACCATGGCGGCGGCTGCAGCCTTCGGCGCGCCCTACAATGTCGTGTTCTGGGGTGTCGACGAAGGCGCGACGCTGACCTCCTCGGTCGAGCGCCGCGGCATTCTCTCGCTCGGCACCGAGCTTGGCGGCTGGGGGCGGGTCAATGTCGAGGGCGTGCGCATCGCCGACCGGGCCCTGACCAACATTCTCAAGCATTTCGGACTGATGGAGGGCGAGCCGGAGACGCGCCAGCGCGATGGCTCTCCCGGCACCCGCCACATGATGGTACGGGATTCAGCCGGCTATTCTTTTGCTCCCGCGGGCGGACTGTTCGAGCCGCGCAACGTCGTCGGCGATGTCTGCCGCGCCGGTGAGCTCGCCGGCTACCTGCATTTCGTCGAGGACGTCGACCGCGCGCCGCTGGAGGTGCGCTATCGCCGCGACGGCGTGCTGTGGATGTCGGCCGGGCCTGGCCGCGTGCAGCGCGGCGATGCCGTGGCCGTGCTGATGGAGGATTACGACGCGCTGCGCGCCGCGGACTGACCGTCTTCGTGCCTGACCAACAAACCGGAGGGGAGAAGAACATGGCAAAGCACATCATCCTTGGCACCGCCATCGCCGCGGCCATCGCCCTGGGAGGGGCTCAAGGAGCGTTGGCCCAGCGCAAGGGCGGCGAGGTCACGATCGGCATCAGCCAGGCGCCGCCCTCGCTCGATGCCCAGATCACCTCGGCGCAGGCGTCGCGCAATGTCACGCTGCACATCTTCGAGACGCTCTACGCCCGCGACGAAAACGCCAAGCCGGTGCCCGACCTGGCGGAGGGCGTCACCGTCTCGCCTGATGGCAAGAGCTATGTCTTTCCGATCCGCAAGGACGTGACCTTCCACAACGGCAAGAAGCTCGACGCCGCCGACGTCGTCGCCTCGCTCGAACGCTATCGCAAGATCGGGGCGTCGCCGGCGCTCGTCGCCGCGATCGATGCGGTCAAGGCGAGCGGCGAGCATGAGGTCACGGTCACGCTGAAGCAGGCCCAGTCGACCTTCCTCGACAATCTCTCGTCGCCGCGCGCGCCGATCGCGATCTATCCGGCGAGCGAGGCCGCCAAGGAAGCCGGCAAGATCGAGATCATCGGCACCGGTCCCTACAAGTTCGTCGAGTACAAGCCGGACAGCCATGTGAAGCTCGCGCGCTATGACGCATATGCGCCCAACCCAAAGGGGACGGGGCGCGACGGCTTCGCCGGCAAGAAGGAAGCCTTCCTCGACGCTGTGACCTTCCGCTTCATGCCTGAGGGTGGTGCCCGTACGGCGGCGCTCGAAGCAGGCCAGATCCAGTTCAACGAGACCGTCGACGGGCCGACGGCGAAGCGGCTCGGCACCGACGCGCGTTTCACCATCCACAAGGTGATGCCGTTCGGCCTGCAGGTGATCAAGTTCAACCAGGCGCAGCCGCCGGCCAATGATGTCAACTTTCGCCTCGCCGTGCAGGCGGCGCTCGACATGGAGGAGATCATGGCGATTTCCTATGCTGACATCTACCAGATGGACCCGAGCTGGCTCTATCCCGGCGCCGCCTTCCACTCGACTGTCGGCGGCGACAAGTACAACAAGGCTGATCTGAAGCTCGCCAAGGAGCTGCTCGGCAAGTCCTCCTACAAGGGCGGCAAGGTCACCTTCATCGTCGACAACCTGCGCGCCAATGTCGACACCGCAACCGTGGTGCAGCAGAAGCTCAAGGAGATCGGCATCGAGGTCGAGATCGCCGTCTCCGATTGGCCGACCGTCTCCAAGATCGGCTTCACGCCGACGAACTGGACCTTCTGGACGCATGGCTTCGGCATCGAGCCCTATGAGGGGCCGGGCTCGGTGATGGCGCCCTGGGTGAACGGCCTCTCGCAGCAGGCCAAGGACCCGGAGATCGACCGGATCGCCGCAGCCTTCAATGCCGAGCTCGACGAGGGCAAGCGCAAGGCGCTCTACGATGCCTTCCAGAAGCACATGTACGATGCCGCCGTGGCCATGAAGGCCGGCAATTACGGGATCTTCCAAGCCTCGACCGCCAAGCTCAAGAACTTCAAGCCTTATCGCATTCCCCGGATGTGGGGCGTCTGGCTCGAGCCGTGAGCGCGAGCGGTTGAAACCCGATCTGCGGGTCTGGCCCGCAGATCGCGCCGGCGGCAATGGCCGCCGCATCTCGGTCCTTGAGGAGTGGCATGGGAAGCTTCCTGATCCGCCGTCTGGCGGGCGCCTTCGTCGTGCTCGCACTGGTGTCGCTGATGTCCTTCGCGCTGATCTGGCTGGTGCCGGGCGATCCGGCGGCGGCCTTTCTCGACGCCTCGGCGACGCCGCAGCAGATCGCCACGCTGCGCAGGGCGCTCGGGCTCGATCTGTCGCTGCCGCAGCAGATGATCGGGTGGTACGGGCGGATCCTGAGCGGCGATCTCGGCCAGTCGATCCTGCTCAACCGCTCGGTGAGCGCCGCGCTGATCGAGCGCCTGCCGGTGACGCTGGCGCTGGCGGCGCTCGCGCTCGCCTTCGCGGTGATAGTCGGCGTTACCGCCGGCCTCGTCGCCGCGGTCAACCACAACCGCTGGCCCGACCAGGCGGTGATGACGGCGGCGCTGCTCGGTTTGTCGGTTCCGGATTTCTGGCTCGGCCTGGTCATGGTTCTCGTCTTCGCGGTCTCGCTCGGCTGGCTGCCGAGCGGCGGCTTCACCGCCTTCACGCAATCGCCGGGCGAATGGCTGCGCTGCATGATCCTGCCGGCGCTGACGCTGGGGCTGGTCCAAGTCGGCTTTATCGCCCGGATGGCGCGCGCTTCGATGCTCGACACGCTCGGTCAGGACTATGTCCGGACCGCCGACGCCAAGGGCCTTGCGAAGCTGCGCGTTGTGCTGCGGCACGCTTTGCCCAATGCGCTGATCCCGATCCTGACCGTGATCGGCATCGTCTCCGGCGCGCTGCTCGGCGGCGCCGTCATCGTCGAGCAGGTCTTCTCGATCCCGGGGATCGGCCGCCTGATCGTCGGCGCCATTGCCGCGCGCGATTTTCCGGTGCTGCAGGGCGGGCTTCTGTTCCTCGCGGTCGTCTATCTCTCGATCAATCTCGTGGTCGATGTCCTCTACGCCGTCGTCGATCCGCGGGTGAGACTGGCATGAGCGCGGGCGAACCGCTTGTCGGCCGCGCCGCCTGGCGCCGCCTGCTGCGCCACCGCTCCTTCGTGATCGGGGGCGTGCTGGTGCTCGCCATGGTCCTGGTCGCGCTCGCCGCCGGCGTGCTTTCGCCCTTCGATCCCCTGCGCAGCAACGTCCGCGCTCGACTGGTGGCGCCGGATGCCACCCATTGGTTCGGCACCGACCATTTCGGCCGTGACATCCTCTCGCGCGTGATGATCGGAGCGCGAATCTCGCTCGCCATCGGCGCCTTGACCGCTGTCCTCGCGGGCATCGCCGGGACGTTGAGCGGTGCGGTCGCCGGCTTCTTCCCGCGCCTCGACCAGCCGATCATGCGGGTGATGGACGCGCTGATGGCGTTCCCCTCGATCGTTCTCGCCATGGTCGTCTCGGCCGTGCTCGGCGCGTCGCTGACCAATGTCGTGATCGCGCTCGCCATCGCCACGACGCCGCACACCGCCCGGATCGTGCGCGCCTCCGTGCTGCTGGAACGGGAGTTGGACTATGTCTCCGCCGCGCGTTCGATCGGCGCCGGCGAGATGACCATCCTGTTCAAGCACGTGCTGCGCAACGCCGCCGGGCCGCTGATCGTGCGATTGACCTATGTCTTCGCCATCGCAGTGCTGGCCGAGGCGGCGCTGTCCTTCGTCGGCGCAGGGCCGCCGCCGCCGGCCGCCTCCTTCGGCTCGATCATCGCCCAGGGCCGCGACTTCATGCGCGAAGCGCCGTGGATCACGGTGTTTCCAGGCCTCGCCATCATCGTCTGCGTGCTCGGGCTCAACCTGCTCGGCGATGGCCTGCGCGACGTGCTCGACCCCCGCCTGAAATTCTGACCCGCCGGAGCCCGCCGATGAAGCGTATCCTGATCGCTGACTGCAAGCAGGAGATCTCGTCCTTCAACCCGCTGCCGTCGCAATACGACAACTTCCTGATCCGCCATGGCGAGGAGCTCTACGAGCAGCGCGGCAATAACCAGGAGCTCGGCGGCGCGCTCGCAGTCTTCGAGGCGAGGCCCGATATCGCGGTCGTGCCGACGATCTGCGCGCGTGCCGGCAGCGCCGGCCTGCTCTCGGCCGAGGGCTGGAAGAGACTTTCCGAAGAGGTGCTGGCGGCGATCTTCGCCCGCCTCGACGGCATCGACGGGATCTATGTCTCGTTGCATGGCGCGATGGGCGCCGATGGCGAGCTCGATCCGGAAGGCTATCTGCTGGAGAAGCTGCGCGAGCGCGTCGGCCCGGAGATGCCGATCGTCATCTCGCTCGACCTGCACGGCATCCTGACCGACCGCATGCTGCGCCAGGTCGACGGCTTTGCGATCTACTGGACCTATCCGCATGTGGATTTCGCCGACACAGGCCGACGCGCGGCCGAATTGCTGCTGAAGCTGATGGCTGGCGGCGTCAGGCCGGTCGCGGCGCGCGTCGTCATCCCGGCGCTGGTCCGTGGCGATGAGCTGATCACCAAGACCGGCTGCTATGGCGAACTGCTCGCCGAATGCCGCCGGCTCGAGGAAGAGGGCAGCGTGCTCGCCGCCGGCATCATGATCGGCAACCCCTTCACCGACGTGCCGGAGCTCTGTTCGCAGGTGCTGATCCTCACCGATGGCGACGCAGCGACCGCCGAGCGGGAGGCGACAAGGCTGGCGCAGGAGTTCTGGCCGTTGCGCTTCCGCATGCAGGGCAAGCTCGTGGCGCTGGGTCGCGCCATCGCCCAGGCGCGCAGCATCGACGGGCCGGTGATCTTCACCGATGCCGCCGATGCGACCTCCTCGGGCGCCTCGGGCGACAGCAATGCGATCCTCGCCGGCCTTCGCGGAGCCAGCTACGGCAAACGGGTGCTGGCCCAGATCGTCGATGCTCCAGCTGCGGCTGCGGCGCATGCGGTCGGTGTCGGCGCGAGCCTCTCGCTGACGCTCGGCGGCTCGATCGATCCGGCCCGGTTCCCGCCGCTGCCGGTGACGGCGACGGTCAAATTGCTCTCGGACGGCGAAGCCGCGCTCGAGACGATGAAGGCGCCGCTCCGGGCCGGCCCGACCGCGGTGCTGACCTATGGCAACGTGACCGTCGTGGTGATGAGCCGCTCGGTCAGCCTGTTCGACCGGGCGATGTACTACGCCAACGGGCTCGATCCCGAGGATTTCGACCTGATCGTGGTGAAGTCGCCCCACACCGAGTTCCACATGTTCGATCAGTGGTGCGCGCGCAATTTCAACGTCGACGCGCCCGGTGCGACCTCGGCGAACCTGAAAAGCCTCGGCCACCGCATCTGCGCCCGTCCGGTCTATCCACTCGACGACAACGTCACTTTCGCGCCCCGCGCGACGATCTACGAACTGTGAGGACTGCGCCTATGCCCAGGATCGAGGCTGTCGACTTCTTCTACCTCGCCATGCCCGTCGTCACCGACGAGGCCGATGGCAGCCAGGACGCGCTGCTGGTGCGGGTCGCCGCCGGCGGCCATGTCGGCTGGGGCGAATGCGAGGCGGCGCCACTGCCCTCGATTGCCGCCTTCATCTGCCCAATGTCGCACGGGGTCTGCCGGCCTGTCGCCGATTCCGTCCTCGGCCAGAGCCTGGACGGCCCGGAGGACATCGCCCGTATCGCCGCCGCGGTCGCCTACAACTCGATGGACCTGCTGCAGGCGCCGCATACCTTCTCCGGCGTCGAGATGGCGCTGTGGGACATCCTCGGCAAATTGCGCTCCGAGCCGGTGTGGCGCCTGCTCGGCTATCGCCAGAGCCATCCCAAGACGCCCTATGCCTCGGTGCTGTTCGGCGACACGCCGCAGGAGACGCTGGAGCGCGCCCGCGATGCCAGGAAGCGGAGTTTCCGTGCCGCCAAGTTCGGCTGGGGGCCGATCGGCCGTGGCAGCGTCGAGGCCGATGCCGAGCATTTCGTCGCGGCGCGGGAGGGCTTGGGAGCGGACGGAATCCTGCTCGTCGATACCGGCCAGATCTTCATCGAGGACGTCGAGCGCGCGGCCGCCCGCTTGCCGGCCATGGAAAAGGCGGACGTCCGCTGGTTCGAGGAACCCTTCCACGCCAGTGCTCTCGAAGCCTATGGCGCGCTCGCCAAGAGGAGCCCAAAGGTGCGCCTCGCGGGTGGCGAGGGCGCCCACAATGAATCCATGGCCAAGCAGCTCATCGATTATGGCGGCATCGGCTACGTCCAGATCGACTGCGGCCGGATCGGCGGCATCGGCCCGTCCAAGGCGGTGGCAGATTATGCGGTGGCGAAGGGCGTGACCTTCGTCAATCACACCTTCACCTCGCATCTGGCCCTCTCGGCCTCGCTGCAACCCTATGCCGGGCTCGCCGATCACGAAATCTGCGAATATCCGGCGATGCCGAAGCCGCTCGCCACGGCGATCTCCGTCAATCATCTGGAGCGTGATGCGCAGGGGCAAGTCGCAGCGCCCGATGCGCCCGGCCTCGGCATCGAGGTCGCGACCACCGCATTGCAGAGCTACCTGCAGGACGTCGAAATCTCCGTCCAGGGCAAGCGGCTCTACAGCACGCCTAGCCTCTGAACGGCGCTTGACGATGTAGCGCCGCCTTATAGGGTGGGCGCGATCGAGGTTCTCCGGGTTGCTTCCGGAGCTAAGAGGGAATTCGGTGAGGCGCGCTTGCGCCAAAGCCGAGGCTGCCCCCGCAACTGTAAGCGGCGAGCTCTCCGTCCATCGTCCACTGGCGCTCCTTGCGCTGGGAAGGCCGGGCGGAACCGGCGTCGACCCGCGAGCCAGGAGACCTGCCCCGATCGTCGAAGACGTCTTTCGGGCGGGGTGTCCCGGAGGTGTGCATCGGTGGCGGCCGTCCGAGCCTGCCATCTGTCCACATCCCCTGCGAAGCTCCCATCCGTCATCTCGGGGAGCGATGAAGTCCATGTTCATGACGACAGCCATGCGCGCTACCGCGCAGAGCTTGACGGCTGCGTGCCGTCCACTCTATCAGAAATGCAACATTGTTACATTTGAGGTTCGCCCCGTGCCGACTGCGCGCCAATTCACCCGCCTGCTGCAATGGCCCGCCGCGGCGCTTCTCGGAACTTTGCTCGCGGGTGCAGCCTCTGCTGCGCCGACACAGTATCCGCTGACGTTGGAGAACTGTCGCGAGAGCGTGACCTTCGCCGCGCCGCCCAAGCGCGTCGTCGCGATCGGCCAGACGCAGACCGAGATCCTCTACGCACTCGGCCTCGGCGACCGTGTCGTCGGCACGGCCGTCTGGTTCTCGCCGGTCGCCAAGCCCTATGAGGCGGTCAACGCCAAGGTGAAGCGCCTCGCCGACAATGATCCGAGCTTCGAGGCGGTGCTCGCCCAGGAGCCCGATCTCGTCACCGCGATGTTCGAATGGCATGTCGGGCCCAACGGCATCGTCGGCAAGCGCGACCAGTTCGCCAAGGTCAAGGTCCCGACCTATGTCTCGCCGACCGATTGCGTCGGCAAGGACAATTCCGGCGCCGGCGACGGTGTGCGCACCCAGATGTTCACGATGGAGCTGGTCTATCGCAACATCCGCGAGTTCGGGCAGATCTTCGATGTGTCCGACCGAGCCGAAAAGCTCGTCGCAGAGCTCAAGGCGCGCGAGGACAAGGCGGTCCAGGCGGTGGCAAACGTCAAGGCCAAGGACGTGCCGGTCGTGGTCTGGTTCTCCAGCAAGGACATCAAGGGCGACGGCTTCATGGCCGGCAAGAACGGCGTGCCGGCCTATATCCTGTCGAAGCTCGGCGCCCGCAACGTCATCACGACCAATGAGGAATGGCCGCTGGTCGGCTGGGAGAGCATCGCCGCCGCCAATCCCGCGGTGATCGTCACGGTGAAGATGGATCGCCGCCGCTTCCCCGCCGACGATATCGAGAAGAAGCTCGACTTCCTCAAGACCGATCCCGTCGCCAGCAAGCTCGATTCGGTCAGGAACAGCCGTGTCGTGATCATCGATGTCGGCGCGACCCGCGCCGGTCTGGACACGGTCGACGGCATCGAGACGCTCGCCAAGGCGATCGCTGGCTTCGGCCTTTCTCCTTGAGCCACGCCGTCCACGGCCCCAACTGGCCGGCGCGGATCGCCATCGCGCTGGCGTCCCTGCTGGCGCTCACCCTCTCGGTGGCGCTGGCGGTGACGATCGGCGAGATGCGCATCCCGCTCGACACGGCGCTGCGGGCGCTCGGCAACGGGCTGTTCGATCTCGATTTTCCGGTCAGCGCGATCCAGCAGGGCGTGATCTTCGATTATCGCCTGAGCCGGGCGCTTATGGCTGGCCTCTGCGGCGGGGCTCTGGCGCTCTCGGGCGCGATCCTGCAGGCGCTGCTGCGCAATCCGCTGGCGGAGCCTTATGTGCTCGGCATCTCGGCCGGCGCCTCGACCGGCGCCGTCGCGGTGCTGATCCTCGGCGTCGGTATCGGCGGCACAGCGCTGAGCGTCTCCGCCGGCGCCTTCATCGGCTCCTGCGCCGCGCTCGCCGTCGTCGCGCTGCTGGCGACGGGCGCGGGAGGGGCGAGCGATCGCGTCATTCTCGCCGGTGTCGCCACCTCGCAGCTCTTCAACGCCGCGACTGCGACGATCGTCACGACATTGGCCAGCGCCGAGCAGGCACGCGGCGTGATGTTCTGGCTCCTGGGGAATTTCGGCGGCGTGCGCTGGCCGGATCTCTGGATCGCGGC
Source organism: Allobosea sp. Tri-44 (assembly GCF_004123845.1). GTDB lineage: Bacteria > Pseudomonadota > Alphaproteobacteria > Rhizobiales > Beijerinckiaceae > Allobosea. The sequence goes on from NZ_NBDP01000019.1 coordinate 292,572, forward strand.
GCCGGTCGCCTTCATCGGCTTTTTCATCTGCATGCTGCATGCCAAGGTGCTCGACGCCTTCGCCTTCGGTGTCGATGCCGCTGCCTCGCTCGGCGTCGCGGTTACCAGGGTGAAGGTCATCCTCTTCGCGACGACTGCCGTGATGACCGCGGTGATGGTCTCGATCGTTGGCACGGTCGGTTTCGTCGGGCTGATCATTCCGCACGCCGCCCGTTTCCTTGTCGGTTCCGGCCATGCCCGTCTGCTGCCGGCCTGTCTCGTCATCGGCGCGATCTTCATGATCCTTGCCGACATCCTGTCCCGTATCCTGATCCCGCAGCAGATCCTGCCGATCGGCGTGGTGACCGCGCTGTTCGGTGCGCCGGTCTTCGCCTTGATCCTCTATCGCGCCAGGAGACCAGCATGAGGCAGCCGGCATGACGCTCGCGACCCGCGAGGTGCGCTGGGCCGCGGGCGGCCGGATGATCGTCGATGGGGTGACGCTGCAGGCGGCTCCCGGCCGGGTGCTTGGCCTGATCGGTCCGAACGGCTCGGGCAAATCGAGCCTGCTGCGGCTGCTCTGCCGCCTGCGCAATGTCGCGAGCGGCGTTGTCATGCTCGATGGACGCGACATTGCTGTGGTGCCGCGGCGCGAGCTTGCCCGCCGCCTCGCCTTCGTCGAGCAGCAGGCGACGACGGAGATCCAGCTCTCGGTCTGCGATGTCGTCCGGCTCGGTCGCACGCCGCACCGCGCCGCACTCGCATCATGGAACGATGCCGACGAGGCAGCGGTGAACGAGGCGCTGGCGCGGGTCGGGCTCACCGACCGGCACGACCAGTTCTGGCACACGCTCTCAGGAGGAGAGCGCCAGCGGGTTCACATCGCCCGGGCGTTGGCACAGGAACCGAGCGAGCTCATCCTGGACGAGCCGACCAACCATCTCGACATCCAGCATCAGCTCTCGATCCTGGGGCTGGTCCGCCGCCTTGGCATCACCTGCATCATGGCGCTGCACGATCTCAACCTCGCGGCGATGTTCTGCGACGAGATCGCGCTGCTGCATGAAGGCCGGCTGCAAGCGGCCGGGCCGCCGGACGAGGTTCTGACTGCCGAGGCGATCCAGCACATCTTCGGCGTCGCGGTCTCGATCCGCGAGGGAGCGTCGGGACGCCGGCATATCGAGTACCTGATCGAAACGGAGCGGAGGCAGTCATGAAAGCAGCTGAAGCACAGGCCCAGGTTTCCGATTACTGGACCCGGCGCGCGCCGGCTTTCGATGGCGTCGCCTCCCATGTCGCGCAGGCCTCGCTCTGGCGTGATGTCCTCGCCACCGCCTTCGAGATCCAAGATGCGAAGGACGTCGTCGATCTTGGTACCGGGACCGGTGCCTGTGCGCTGATCGCCGCCTCTCTGGGACACCGGGTGCGCGCCTGCGACGGCTCCGAGGGGATGCTCGCCGTCGCCCGGCAAGCCGCCGAAGCGTCGGGGCTCGAGGTCACCTTCGAACAGGCTCTGATCGAGGCGGCGACGTTCGCGGCGGAATCCGCCGATATCGTGACGCTGCGCAATGTCCTCTGGACGCTTCCCGAGCCGATGGCGGCGCTGCGCAAGGCTCACCTCGTGTTGCGCCCGGGCGGCCTGGTGCTCGTCTCGGACGGGCTCTGGTCAGTCGCGGCGCAATATCGCTCGACCTATCCTGACACCCTCGCCACCAGCCTGCCGCGCCATGACGGGCTGACAGAAGACGAGGCTCGGGCGATGCTGAGCGAGGCCGGCTTCGGCCCGGCGCGCAGCTGGCAACACCTCTTTCCGGCCTCGCCCTATCCCGGCGACGTGCCGATGTTCGTGTTGACGGCGCGAAAAGGCTGAAGCTGCTGGTGATCCTCGGCGGCCGGGGGGCGCCCGTCCCCAAGGCGAGGGGAGCGCGACTAGCCGTCCCTGGTTCGCATCCCCTGAGCAGCTTGTTTTCGCCCTAGAGCCGGATGATTTCAGTTGGAATCGCAAGGCGATGCCAACTGAAATCTGAATCCGTCTCTCATCGAAGAGTTAGAGCAGGATCGATGCGAAAAACCGGTTCCCACTTTTTCGCATCCTGCTCTAGGAAAAACAGATCGTGCTGGCCGCGAAAGGATCGATGCAGATCAGGACGATCAAATTATGCCGGATACCGGGAATTGGCCTTCGATTGACCCGCCAACCGTTCGTCGGTTCATCACGCGGACATCGGAAGAAGCCGGAAGACGCAGGATACCCCTATAGCATCGGACGCCCGGATCGAAGTCTTCCGCATCGCCCTCCGGGCTGGCAAGCTGGCGCGCCGCATTTCGAGCGCTCGTACTTGAGCAGCAGGCCGGAAGCCCACACGTCTGCCGACGACGATTCGCGTGTTCATCCGGCGAAGGGCCAAAGCCCCCTGCCACCTCCGAGCGGCGCTGTATCAGCCGCACGTCTACACCGCCAACCTCAATCACCCGGCAGCGCCGATAGAGCTTTGATCGACAGAGCAGCCAAACACGCAGGCCCGGTCAAGCGAGCCGCATCAGCACTGAAATCGACTGTAGGAAAGCTGTAAAATCGGAGCTCCAAAAGGAGCTAGGTAATGGCGCGCCCGAAAGGATTCGAACCTCTGACCCTCAGATTCGTAGTCTGATGCTCTATCCAGCTGAGCTACGGGCGCGTGACAGCGGAGCGGTTTGGAAGGCCGCCGGGGCTGACGAAAGCCGACTTAAAGGCTCGCGCTGCGCTTGGCAAGCCCCGTTCTGCCCTCTTCGTTCGCTTTCTCTCGGAGCCCGGACCCGGTGGCTGCCAGGAAGCCGTCAGCGATGCTTGCCATGCAGCAGGAGCGGGTGCGGAACCTCGTGCCGCGTCACGTCCTTGCTCGTCTCGCCGGCCGGCGCCTGGCCGCCATGCCGGGACTTCGGCAGCTTCTCGGCGATGCCATAGAGCTCCTCGCGCCGGTCCATTTCGCGCCAGATCTCGCCGGGCGTGATGCCGAGTTCGCTCCACAGCACGACGAGATTGTAGAGAAGGTCGGCGCTTTCCCGGACGACGGCCGGGCGATTGTTCTGCACCGCCTCGATGCCGACCTCGACCGCTTCCTCGCCGAGCTTCTTGGCCATTTTCGGCACGCCTTCGCGGATCAGCTTGGCGGTTCGGGATCGGGCCGGATCATGGGCGCGGGCCGAGAGCACGGCGGCGTAGAGCTTCTGCACCGAATCGGTCATCGCAGCAGAATCGGGCCGCCATGTAAGGGTTTCGTGACGGTCCCGCCTTCTGCGCCGGGCGCTCACCGCGTCAGCCCTGCGAACTGGCGCGCGACCTCGCGGTAGACATCGCGCTTGAACGGGATGATCAGCTCCGGCGTCTGCGCCAGTTCAACCCAGCGCCAGGCATCGAATTCCGCCTTGTGGCCGCCAGCCGGCGCGAGGATGTTGATCTCGCTCTCGTCGCCCTCGAAGCGGAAGGCGAACCATTTCTGCGACTGGCCGCGATAGCGGCCGCGCCAGGCTTCCTTGCCGATCTCGCGCGGCAGATCGTAGCTCAGCCAATCGGGCGCCTCAGCGAGCAATGAGACCGACGAGACATTGGTCTCCTCGCGCAATTCGCGATAGGCGGCCTCGATCGGCTGCTCGCCGGCATCGATCCCGCCTTGCGGCATCTGCCATTCATGGCCCGGCGCGACATGCTCACGCTGGCTGCGATTGGCGCGGCGTCCGATGAAGACGAGGCCGGCCGGGTTGAACAGGGCAAGGCCGACGCAGGGACGGTAGCCGGCGGGAGGTTTCGTCATCGCAGCGAGCCGGTGGTCGAAGGGTTGCGGAAGCTGCGGGCGGCGCTGACCGGGACGATGACCAGGTTCTTTGCCTCGAGCGTGCGGGCCCAGCGGGTGATCCGCTCGATCGTGATCGGCAGGGCGCTGGCGGTGCCGACGACAGCGCCCTGGTCGCGAGCGAGCGTCTCGAGGCGCTGCAATTCCCTGTCGATCGCCTCGGTGCGCGGGACGGCGTCGAGGGCAAGCTCGGCCTTGAGCGCCGGGATCTGGGCCCTTGTCGCCGCCGATGCGAGCAGGCTGCGCGGCGAGGAGCCATCGTCGACGACCATCAGGCCACGTCCGGCGAGCTCGCGCAGCAGCGGTGTCAGCGCGGTATCGTCGGCAGTCAGGCGGCCGCCGAGGAAGTTGACGATGCCGACATAGCCGGTGACGCGGCCGAGTACCCATTGCAGCCGGTCGAGATTATCGCTGCCCTTCGGCCCGGTAAGCAGGGTATGCGGCCCCGGATCGTTGTCGGGATAGTCGAACGGCTCCATCGGCACCTGCAGGAAAACCTCGTGGCCCTCGCTGCGCGCTCGCTGCACGGTTTTCTCCAGATCGGCGCCATAGGGGGCAAAGGCGAGCGAGACGGCCCCCGGCAGGCGCGCGATCGCCTCGCTGGTCGAGCTCTGGCTGATACCGAGGCCGCCGACGAGGATCGCGATCCGACCGGCGGGCTTGGTGGCGGGGGTGGGGCCGAGCGGGCGGGCATAGACCTGCATCGGTGTCGCGCCATCGGGGCCGATCTTGGGCAGCAGGCCATGGCGCGTGCGTTCGACGAGCCGCTTGTCGGGTGCCGGCGCAAGTTTGATTACGCCGTCATCGGGCACGGTGATGATGATCGCACCGGGGGCATCGGCGCCCGGCCTGACGACGGTGACGCCGGATTCGGTTTCGAGTTGACTGGCGCTGGCGGGGCCGCGTCTTTCCTCAGCGGCGGGCTGAAGCGGGGCCTTGGCGATATCGGCAGCCGCGGAGCGCTCGCGGATCATGGAGGTTGCGATCGGTTCGCCGCCAGTGGGATCGCGCTTCAGCGCTGCGTAGAGGGCAAGAGCGGCGAAAGTGACGGCCAGGACGCTCGTCAGTCCGCGCCAGAGCCAGCGCCCATAAGGTTGCGGCGCGCGCGCGCGCTTCGCCTGCCCGAGCGGCTGGTCGAGTTCGCTGAGCGGCAATCCAACCAAGAAGCGCCGTCCTCTTCGACGTCATCACGCATGCGAATCAGTTCGCATCGCTAGAGTCGGATGATTCGGGCTGGAATCAATCGCCAATCGGCCGCAGGGAAAACAATCTCCTGCGGCCGTTGCACAAGTGCCGAGTTGTCGGGCTGGAAAGCCCGGCGGCTCAGTCCGACTTGCTCAGTTGGACTTTCCGGCTTCCGGAGCGGGCGCAGGGGTGGGAGCCGGTGTGGCAGGCAATGCCACGTCCTTCTTGCCGCGCAGCAGGTTGAGCGCCGCGGCGAGCTGGGTGTCCTTGGCCGGATCGATCGGAACGTAGGACGGCGAGCCGGCCTGTTCCTCCTTGCCGTCGCCATTGCGCAGATGGCCCTTGAGCGAAGCCTCGCCCTTGTTCTCGGCCTTGTCCTTCAGCTCGGCCGGCACGTCCTGGATGATCTCGATGTCGGGCGTGATGCCCTTGGCCTGGATCGAGTTGCCGGACGGGGTGTAGTAGCGCGCCGTGGTCAGCCGCAGGCCACCATTGTCGCCGAGGCGGATCACGGTCTGCACCGAGCCCTTGCCGAAGGAACGCGAGCCCATGACGGTGGCGCGCTTGTGGTCCTGCAGGGCGCCGGCGACGATCTCCGCGGCGGAGGCGGAGGAGCCGTTGATCAGCACCACGACCGGCTTGCCCTTGGTCAGGTCGCCCGACTTGGCGTTGAAGACCTGGGTCTCCTCGGCGTTGCGGCCGCGGGTGGAGACGATCTTGCCGCGCTCGAGGAAGGCGTCGGAGACCAGCACCGACTGATCGAGCCGGCCGCCGCGGTTGTTGCGCAGGTCGATGACGTAGCCCTTGACCTTGTCGAAGCCGATCTCGGCATTGACCTTGTCGAGTGCCTTGCGCAGGCCCTCATAGGTCTGTTCGCTGAAGGTGCCGATGCGGATATAGCCGACATCGTTCTCGACGCGTTCCTCGACCGCCGGCACGACGATGTTGGACCGGGTCAGGGTGAATTCCAGCGGCTCGGTCTTGCCGGGGCGCTCGATCTTGAGCTTCACCTGCGTGTTGATGATGCCCCGCATCTTCTCGACGGCCTGGTTGAGGCTGAGGCCCTTGACCTCGTCACCGTCGATCTGGCGGATCATGTCGCCGGCTAGGATGCCGGCCTTGGAGGCGGGCGTGTCGCGAATCGGCTTGGCGACCTTGAGGACGCCGTCCTCCATCGTCACCTCGATGCCGAGCCCGCCGAACTGGCCGCGCATGTCGATGTCCATGTCGCGGAAGCTCTTGGCATCGAGATAGGCCGAGTGCGGATCCAGCGAGGAGACCATGCCGTTGATCGCGGCCTCGATCAGCTTCTGCTCATCCGGCTTCTCGACATAGTCGGTGCGGATCTTCTCGAAGATGTCGCCGAACAGGTTGAGGCTGCGATAGACCTCGGCCGAGGCCGCGACCGCGCTGGTCGAGGAGAACAGCCTCGTCTGCGTCGCGACACCAGTGAGGCCCGCGCCGGCGATGGCGCCAGCCAGAACGAGAGAAACCTTGCGCATCATCCGCGAACCTTTTCGCTTTGCGATTTCGTCCACCACGGCGTCGGATCGATCGAGACGCCGTCTTTCCTGAACTCGATATAGAGGACCGGCTCGCCGGTCCCCGCTCCCACATTCGTCGCGGCCGCTTCCGCGGTCTCGCCCATTACCGCGACCGGCTCTCCCGCCAGCACAAACTGGTTCAACGACACGTCGATGCGCTGCATGCCTGCCAGAAGAACATAGTAACCATTGCCGGCATTGAGGATCAAGAGTTGGCCAAAGGAGCGGAACGGCCCCGCATAGACCACCCAGCCATCCGAAGGTGACGAAACCACGGCATTTGGCCGGGTTGAAAGCGAAATTCCGCGTGTCGGGGCGCCAACTTCATCGCTCGACCCAAATCCACGCAATTGTGAACCGGCGACCGGCAAAGGCAGCATGCCGCGCAATTCCTGGAAGGCTGCCTTGGGGGCGAGCCGGGCAGGATCGCGGAAGGCGAGCTGCGCCATGCGCTGGCGCTGCTCCTGCGTCTCGGCCTCGATTGCGCGGCGGGCGGCGTCCGCGGCGCGGGTGGCCGAGGAGATGTCCTTCTCGATGCGTTCGACGAGCTCACGCAGCGTCCTGGCTTGCGCCGCGAGTTCGCCGCCGGTGGCGCGCTGCGTCTCGATGTCCTGCGCGGCGCTCGTCTCGCGTACACGCCGCGCCTCGATCAGCGACGCCAGGCGTTGGCGCTCGCCGGCCAATCCCTCCATCTCGGCAGCGATGGCCTTGCGCTCATCGGCGATGCGTTCGCGCAGGCGCACCAGCTCGGCGAGGTCGGTGCCGAGGATCGTGATCTCCTGGCGCAGATCGGGCACGACCGCACCGAGCAGCATCGAGGCACGCACCGCCTCCAAGATATCCTCCGGCCGGACCAGCACCGCCGGCGGCGGTCGGTGGCCGATGCGCTGGAGTGCGGCGAGGACCTCGCCGATCAGGCCGCGCCGGCTTTCCAGCGAGCGCCGGATCGCGGTCTCGCTGGTCTGCAGCAGGGAGAGACGCTGCTCGAGCCCGGCGATGCGGCCTTCGGCTCCTTGCGTGCGGGCGGTGGTGTCGAGCAGGGCCTGGTTGAGCTTGGTCCGGTCGGCGCGGATGCCCGCGATCTCGGCTTCGAGCTTGGCGCGCGCGTCTGCGCTACCGGCGAGCCGCTCCTCGATCGCCTTGAGCTCGGCTTCGCGGGCGCGCTTCTCCTCACGCTTCTGCTCGGTCTCGCGGGCGGTCTGCTCCGAATCAGGGGTGGCAGCCGTCTGAGCCAGAGCGGTGCCGGCGGCGAGGCAGGCGCACAGCAGCGCCGGCCAGGGCCGGAGTGCGCGCAAAATCCGAATCAGCCGGGAGGGGCGGGTCATGCCCGATGATAGGGGTGGCCGGCCATGATCGTCATCGCCCGATAGAGCTGTTCGAGCACGAGCGCCCGGACGATCTGGTGCGGAATGGTCAGCGCGCCAAAGGAGAGCACCAAGGTGGCGCGCTCGCGCAGCTCGGCATCGAGCCCGTCGGCGCCGCCGATCAGCAGGCTCGCGGCTGGGATTCCGCCGTCGCGCGCAGTGGCGAGACGGCTGGCGAAGGCGTCGCTGTCCAGGCTCCTGCCGCGCTCATCCAGGGCAATGACGAGCCCGGAGGGGGGCAGGCGCTCTGCGATCAACCTGGCTTCGTCGCGGCGGCGCTCCTCGGTGCGGCGGCCGCGGCTTTCGGCGAGCTCGACGACATCGGGCCCGCTCAGGCCGAGCCCGCGGGCAAGGCCCTGGGAGCGTTCCTGATAACGGGCGCAAAGGTCGCGCTCCGGCCCGTCCTTGAGGCGGCCGACGGCGATGACCGACAGGCGCACGAGAACTGAAACTCAGCCGTCGAGGCGCTCACGCGGCCGGTCGGCACCCCACATCTTTTCGAGATTGTAGAACTGGCGCACTTCCGGGCGGAAGATGTGAATGATCAGGTCGCCGGTGTCGATCAGCACCCAGTCGCAGGCAGGGAAGCCCTCGACCTTCGGCGTCTCGTGGCCAGCCTTCTTGAAGGCTTCGACGAGGCTGTCGGCGATCGAGCCGACATGGCGGTTGACCCGGCCGGAGGCAATGATCATGGCGTCTGCCAGCGAGGTCTTGCCGACCAGATCGATCACGGTGGCGTCCTCGGCCTTCATGTCGTCCAGGACCTGGAGCGCGAGCGCAATGCTGGACGCGGCCGGGTTGTCGGTCAGGGCAGCCGGGGGAAGCGGCGTGGTGGCAGCTTCGCCGATCGATTGACGGTTCAGAGTCGTATCCTCACGTGACGACGCGCTCACCGCGCGACGCCCCAATTTAGGCGCCGGGGGGCTGAAATTCAATTGTTTTCGGCGAGCTCGCGCAGATAGGTCGAGGATAGTTCGGAGCGCCGCCCGTGCAGGAAAATCCAGGCTGGCGGCGTGCGCACCGGCAAGGCTGCGCCCTGATTCTCCGGCAAACGCCAGCGCGCCATCCAGTTGGCGGCGGGGGAGGCGACCGAGTGGAGGGTCGAGCCCGGGCGGTCGATCACCGCGATCGGCATCATCCTGGCGATGGCGCGCCATTCGTTCCAGCGATGGAAATTCGCCAGATTGTCCGAACCCATGATCCAGACGAAGCGCACACCTGGGCAACGGCGCTTCAACTGGCGCAGCGTGTCGGCGGTGTAGCGGGTGCGCAGCGTCGCCTCGATGCCGGTGACATTGATGTGACTGTGATTGGCGAGCGCCCGGGCCGTCGCGATGCGCTGCGTCAGCGGCGGCAAGGCATGGTTGTCTTTCAAGGGGTTGCCGGGGGTGACCAGCCACCAGACCCGGTCGAGCTGGAGCCGGCGCAAGGCGGTGAGGCTCGCCATGCGATGGCCGTCATGGGCCGGGTTGAAGGTGCCGCCGAACAGCCCGATGCGCAGGCCGGGCGCGTGCGGCGGCAGGCGCAGCTCCTCGGCGCTCACGGTCGGACTTGGCCCCGGCCATGGACCCGATATTTGAAGGAGCAGAGCTGCTCGACGCCGACGGGGCCGCGGGCATGCATGCGGCCGGTGGCAATGCCGATCTCGGCGCCGAAGCCGAACTCGCCGCCATCGGCGAACTGGGTCGAGGCATTGTGCAGGACGATCGCCGAATCGACTTCGACGAGGAAACGGGCTGCGGCGGCCTCGTCCGCCGTCACAATCGCATCGGTATGGTGCGAGCCATAGGTCTCGATATGCGCGATCGCGGCGTCGAGGCCAGCAACCACCTTCACCGCGATGATGCGGTCGAGATATTCTGTGCGCCAGTCTTCCTCGCTCGCCGGCGTGACGCGCGGATCGACGGCCAGCGTCGCCTCGTCGCCGCGTACTGCGCAGCCCTCGTCGAGCAGGGCGGTGACGAGCGGCTGCAGATGCGTCGCGGCGCAGATTTCGTCGACTAGCAGCGTCTCGGCGGCGCCGCAGACGCCGGTGCGGCGCAGTTTGGCGTTGAGCAGGATCTCCTGCGCCATGTCGAGTTCGGCGGCGGCATGGACATAGACATGGCAGTTGCCGTCGAGATGGGCGAAGACCGGCACGCGCGCCTCCTTCTGCACCCGCGCGACGAGGCTCTTGCCGCCGCGCGGCACGACCACGTCGATCGTGCCGTCGAGCCCCTTGAGAATCTCGCCGACAGCGGCTCGGTCGCGGCTCGGCACGAGCTGGATCGCCTCGCGCGGCAGGCCGGCCGCAGCGAGCCCGTCCTGCATCGCGGCGGCGATCTCGCTCGAGGTCCGGAAACTGTCGGAACCGGCGCGCAGGATTGCGACATTGCCGCTTTTCAGGCAGAGCGCGCCGGCATCGGCGGTGACGTTGGGGCGGCTCTCGAAGATCACGGCGACCACGCCGAGCGGGGTGGCGACGCGCTCGAAGAACAAGCCATTGGGTTGCGTCCAGCTCGCCAGCACGCGCCCTACGGGATCGGGCAAGGCGGCAATATCGGCGACGGCCTGGGCGATCGCCTCCAGGCGGGCGTCATCGAGGGCGAGCCGGTCAATGAATGAGGCGGCGAGGCCGGCGGCCTGCCCATCAGCGAGATCCTGACGATTGGCGGCGAGGATCGCCGGGGCGCGCTCGCGCAAGGCGACGGCCATGGCCGCGAGCGCACGATCACGCTGCTCAGCCGGCGCGGTGCCGACCCGGCGCGCCGCGGCGCGGGCGCCCCGGCCGAGCGCGCCCATCAGCGTGGCGACATCGCCGTTCTCGTTGTCAGGCGCGGGCATGCGCCGGGCGCTTTCGCTGGTCATTATGGGCCTGAAGTTTCCTCACGCGCCCGGATCGTAGCCGAGGCGCAGCGCCATGTCGTCCCGGTGAATCATCTCGGCGCGGCCGGGATAGCCGAGCACCGCCTCGATATCGCGTGAGGCTTTGCCCAGCACGCGTGCCGCCTCGTCCGCATCATAGGCGACGAGACCGCGGCCGAGTTCGCTGCCGTCGCCGGCACGGATCACCACGGCGTCGCCGCGACTGAAGGCGCCTTCGATCCGGGTCACGCCGACCGGCAGCAGGCTCGCGCCGCCGCGCAAGGCGCGGGTGGCACCGTCGTCGACATGGAGCGTGCCGCGCGGTTCGAGCGAGCCGGCGATCCAGGTCTTGCGCGCCGTGGCGGGCGTAGAGGCGCTGAGGAACCAGGAGCAGCGTGCGCCTTCGGCGACGGCTCGCAGTGGATTCTTGGCGCGGCCATCGGCGATCAGCATATGGGCGCCGCCGGCGGTCGCGATCTTGCCGGCCTCGATCTTGGTGCGCATGCCGCCACGGGAGAGTTCGGAAGCCGCGCCGCCGGCCATCGCCTCGATCGCAGGCGTGATCGCCGGGATGACCGGGATGTGCCTGGCGTCCGGGCTGGACAGAGGCGGGGCGGTATAGAGCCCGTCAATGTCGGAAAACAGCACCAGGAGGTCGGCGCCGGCCATGGTGGCGACGCGGGCAGCGAGCCGATCATTGTCGCCATAGCGGATCTCGGAGGTGGCGACGGTGTCGTTCTCATTGATGACGGGAACGGCGCGCAGGTCCAGCAGCCGGCCGAGCGTCGCACGGGCGTTGAGATAGCGCCGACGCTCCTCGGTATCGGCGAGGGTCAGCAGGATCTGGCCGGCATTGAGCCCGTGATGGCCGAGCGCTTCCGACCAGTTGCGGGCGAGCGCGATCTGGCCGATCGCGGCGGAGGCCTGGCTTTCCTCGAGCTTGAGCGGGCCGGCCGGCAGCTTCAGCACGGTGCGGCCAAGCGCGATCGCGCCGGAGGAGACGACGAGAACGTCGGCGCCGCGGCCGTGCAGTTCGGCGAGGTCCTCGGCGAGCGCGGCGAGCCAGGCATGGCGCAGACGCCCCTGTGCGCGATCAACGAGCAGGGACGAGCCGACCTTGACGACGATGCGGCGGAACTGGTCGAGGACAGGCAGGTTCACGGCGGGACCGGGCTTCAAGGCGGGCAAGACAGTGCCTGTCGCCGTTCCTTGGCCAAATCGCCGGCATTGTAAAGCAGCGCACGCGCATTGCCGCTGCGCCCCGGGTGGTAGAGACCCGTCAGACCGGTGCGCCGAGCACGCGGACGATCCAGTAGGCCTGGTAGGCGATGTGGACCAACGCCGTTGCGAGCTGCAGGCGCTTGTTGGCGAAGAGCGAGGCGAGCAGGCAGAGCCCGAGACCGAACGGGACCTGCACGAGATAATCGGCGCTGTAATGGCTCCAGCGCTCGGAGCCCTTGATTGCGGTATCGACGAGGTCGAGGACGAAGGTCAGCGCGAAGAGCCCGAAGAACCAGCGCCTGCGGTTAAGGAAATAGTCCTCGTAATCGGCATATTCGTCGAGATCGTCCGGGAACAGCAGCGCGCAGAGCAGGAAGAGTGTCAGCGCGTAGACGATCAGGAAGATGAAGGTGCTGAAGGTCAGGCTCGGCAGCCGGGACAGCGCGAACTCCCACCACCAGAACAAAGCGAGCTCGACCAGCAGGGAAAAAACCCACAGCAGATGGATCGCCGAGAGGCGATAGCGCTTCGGGTGCTGGATCAGCCTGGCGAGGCCGGTGAGCAGCCGCGTGATCGCGAGGCCGATCACCATGCCGATGACGATGCGGATATGGGGGAAGAGCTCGTTGACGGCCTGTGGATCCATGGTGTCCGGTGCGATCGACGGGAGGCTCAAGGGTGCATGGCGGGCCGTGTCATGCCAAGAGCCGTAAGGCGATGCGGGTTCGCCATGCGCAGAACGAGATACAACAGGGGTGGCGCTGGCCATTGATTTCTGTTACCGGGGCGCACAATTCATCAAGGGTCGGGCTCAGCCTGGCCCTTTTTCCTTCCATCCTGCAAAGCTGGAGACACGGATGCAGGTTCTCGTGCGCGACAATAATGTCGATCAGGCCATTCGCGTTCTTAAGAAGAAATTGCAGCGCGAAGGCGTGTTCCGCGAGATGAAGCGTCGCGCTTCGTATGAGAAGCCGTCCGAGCAGCGCGCCCGCGAGAAGGCCGAGGCCGTCCGCCGCGCCCGTAAGCTCGCCCGCAAGCAGGCTCAGCGCGAAGGTCTGATCGCCGCGCCGAAGCCGAAGGTGCTCAAGCCCCGCGCTGCCGGCGCAGCCGCCCCGCGCTGATTTCACTACAAAAACCCCGCGCGCTGCATTATCTGCTGGGCGCGGGCGGCATTTTCGCCCGAGCAACTCCTGAAGGCCAACCTTGAAGAATCCGAACGACCGCCATTTCACCGACCGCCAGGCCAACTCCGCCAATGCGAAGAAGGCCCTGCTCGAGCGCTTCAAGAAGCGCCCTGGGCCGGACGATCCGGTGATGGTGCAGCGTCGGGCCGAGCGCGAGGCGATCGCCGTCGCGCGGGCCGAGCGCGATGCCAAGAAGGAAGCGGAGCGCCTGGAAGCCGAGCGCCTCGCCGCCCTGGAACGCGCAGCCCAGGAGGAGGCCGAGCGTCTGGCCGAGATCGAGCGCGAAGTGCAGCGCAAGGCCGAGCAGGCCAAGCGTGATGCCGAGCGGCCGCGCCGCGTGCTGCTCGAGGCCGTGCAGTACATGGAGATGCGGGTCGCCGGTAAGCGCCGCTGAACACGAATTCTCGATCAGGTTCGTCCGATTGATGACGGCGCCGCACTTTGTGCGGCGCCGTTTTCTTTGGCGCATAGGCGTTCGCTATGCCGTTTCTTTCCGCGGGGGAATAGCACTCGTTCCCTTGGGAACATTATCCCTTTCGCCTGCAACTAAAGTGCAATGACTTCCACGCTTGCTATCTCCCCGTGCGGCCGAAACTCTGAAGGCTGACGGCCATCAGAGCCGCAAACAATGCACGCCGGCTTCAACGGCGCCATTTCTCTGGGGAGAGAACCATGACGTCCGAAGCGACGAAGACGCGCGCCAATAGGCGCAATTTCCTGAAAGTGGCCGGGCTCGCAGGTGCAGGCGCAATCGCCATGCCGCAGGTCAGCCGGGCGCAGACCGTGACCTGGAAATTCCAGTCGACCTGGCCGACCAAGGACATCTTCCACGAATTCGCGGGGGATTTCGCCAAGCGCATCAACGACATGTCGGGCGGGCGGCTGAAAGTCGACGTGCTCGCCGCCGGCGCCGTCGTGCCGGCCTTCCAGATGCAAGACGCCGTCGCGGCCGGCATCCTCGACGGCGGCCACGGCGTCTCCGCCTATTGGTACGGCAAGAACAAGGCGTTCTCGCTGTTCGGCACGCCACCGGCGCTGGGCTGGGATGCCACCAACTTCCTCGGCTGGATGAACCATGGCGGTGGCTACGACCTCTATAACGACCTGGTCCAGACGCAGCTCAAGCTCAATCTGGTCGGCTTCTTCTCCGGGCCGATGCCGTGCCAGCCACTCGGCTGGTTCAAGAAGGAACTGAAGACCGCCGATGACTTCAAGGGCCTGAAATACCGCACCGTCGGCCTTGCCGCCGACCTGATGCGCGAGATGGGCGCGGCCGTCACCATCCTCGCCGGCGGCGAGATCGTCCCGGCGCTGGAGCGCGGCGTCATCGACGGGGCCGAGTTCAACAACCCGTCCTCGGATTCGATGCTCGGCTTCCAGGATGTCGCCAAGGTCTACATGCTGCAGAGCTACCATCAGGCGGCGGAGAGCTTCGAGCTGCTCTTCAACAAGACCAAGTTCGACGCGCTCTCGCCCGAGCAGAAGGCGATCATCAAGTACTCGGCCGAATCGGCCTCCTCCGACATGATCTGGAAGGCACTCGACCGCTATTCCAAGGATCTCGAAATGCTGCGGGGCAAGGGAGTCAACGTCGTCACAACGCCGGAAGTGATCCTCAAGGCGCAGCTTGCCGCCTGGGACAAGGTGCTGGAGAAGCTCGGCGGCGAGAGCCCCTTCTTCAAGAAGGTGGTCGACAGCCAGAAGGACTGGGTCAAGCGCACCGTCGCCTACCAGCGCGTCAACGAACCCTCGCGCGACCTCGCCTTCAACCACTTCTTCAAGACCTGAAGGCCGCTGCCTCGACGAAAGCCGCGTCCGCCATCTCCGTGATGGCGGGCGCTCTTTGCCAATCCGGGACAGCAGGCGACGGACGCGGATGAAACTGATCCTGGCGATCGACAAGTTCAACACGGCCATCGGCAAGCTCGCCGGCTGGACGATCCTGATCCTGACGCTGGCGATCAGCTACGAGGTCTTCGCCCGCTATGTGCTGCGCGCGCCGACCGAATGGGCCTTCGACGTCAGCTACATCCTCTACGGCACGTTGTTCATGCTGGCCGGACCCTATGCGCTCGCCCGCAACGCCCATGTCCGCGGCGATTTCCTTTATCGCGCCTGGAGCCCGCGGACACAGGCGCGGCTCGACCTGGCGCTCTACGTCCTCTTCTTCTTTCCCGGCATCATCGCGCTGGCCTGGGCCGGCTACAAGTTCGCGGCCTTCTCCTGGATGATCGGCGAGCACTCCTCGAACTCGCCGAACGGGCCGCCGCTCTACCATTTCAAGTCGCTGATCCCGATCGCCGGCGTGCTGATGACGCTGCAGGGGCTGGCCGAGGTGGCGCGCTGCATCATCTGCCTGCGCACCGGCGAATGGCCGCCGCGGCTGCACGATGTCGAGGAAACCGAGAAGCTCATTCTCGAACAGGCCGCGGCCGCGCAGGGCGCGCCCGATGCCGGGAAAGCGATCTGATGCTGGGCATGGGCAATCCGGAACTGGGCGTGCTGATGCTCGTCCTGTTCATCTTCTTCATCATGCTCGGCTTCCCGATCGCCTTCACGCTGATGGCTCTCGGCGTGGGCTTCGGCTACTGGGCGATGGGCGACATCGTCTTCAACCTGGTCGTCCAGCGCACCTATTCGGTGATGGCCAACGACGTCCTGGTCTCGATTCCGCTCTTCATCTTCATGGGCTACATCATCGAGCGGGCGAACATCCTCGACAAGCTGTTCCACTCGATCCAGCTTGCGCTGGGCAATGTGCCGGGCTCGCTCGCCATCGCGACACTGGCGACCTGCGCGATCTTTGCGACCGCGACCGGCATTGTCGGCGCGGTGGTGACGCTGATGGGGCTGCTCGCCTTCCCGGCGATGCTGCGCGCCGGCTACGACGTCAGACTCTCGGCGGGTGTGGTCTGCGCCGGCGGCTGCCTCGGCATCCTGATCCCGCCCTCAGTGATGCTGATCCTCTACGGCGCGACCGCCGGCGTCTCGGTGCCGAAGCTCTATGCCGGGGCGCTGTTCCCGGGCCTGCTGCTCGCCGGGCTCTACATGCTCTACGTGCTGATCCGCTGCTGGCTCAATCCTGCGCTGGCGCCGAAGCTGCCGAAGGAGCAGACCGACGTACCGTGGACGACGGTGATCTGGGCGCTGCTGACCAGCTTCTTTCCGCTGACCATCCTGATCATGTCGGTGCTGGGCGCGATCTTCTTTGGCCTGGCGACACCGACCGAGGCAGCTGCGATCGGCTCACTCGGCAGCCTGATCCTGGCGGCGGCCTACCGCTCGCTCTCCTTCACCAAGGTCAAGGAGTCGGTGATCCTGACTGCGCGGACCTCGGCGATGGTCTGCTGGCTCTTCGTCGGCTCCTTCATCTTCTCGTCCATCTTCGCCATCCTCGGCGGGCACGAGCCGATCAAGAACCTGGTCACGGCGCTCAACCTGTCGCCGACCATGTTCCTGATCGTGGCGCAAGTGATCATCTTCGTGCTCGGTTGGCCACTGGAATGGACCGAGATCATCGTGATCTTCGTGCCGATCTTCCTGCCGCTGCTGGAGTTCTTCAAGATCGACCCGCTGTTCTTCGGCATCCTGATCGCCTTGAACATCCAGACCTCGTTCCTGTCGCCGCCGGTGGCGATGGCGCCGTTCTATCTGAAGGGCATCGCGCCGCCGCATGTCACCATCAACCAGATCTTCTCGGGCGTGATGCCCTTCCTCTGGATCGTGCTGGTGGCGATGGTGCTGGTCTACGTCTTCCCAGGGATCGCGCTCTGGCTGCCGAAATATCTCTACGGCTGAGCTCTCAGTCTTCGCTGCGGGCGTCCTGCCCGCAGCGGAAGCTTGCCGCCTTCTCATCGACGAGGCGGCGCGCCGCGGCATTCGCGTCCGGCTTGCGGGCATCGACGCTGCCGATGATGCAGGATGCACCATCGGGCGCGAGCCGGTAGATGACGAGCCGGCTGCCATCGAGCTTGCCGACATTCTGGCCGGTCGCATAGCGCGCGATCGCCGCCTGTGGCTGCTTACCCTTCGGACCGCGCCACTCGATCGTCTTGCCGACCTCGAAGAAGGCAGCCTTGTCCGAGATCGTCTCCTGCAGCGCCTTGGCGCCGAACTCGACCGCGGATGAATCGTCGCCGGCGGTCCAGGTCACGGTGAGGCCCGCCTTGCCGGGGCAGCGATGGACCGCGACTGGATCGCCATTGCCCTTGTCCTTGCGGCATTTCGTATAGTCGTGGGTCGTGTAGCTGCTCGCCCACTGTTCCGCTCGAAGGGGCGTCGCGAGCAAGGTCGCGAAGCCGATGGCGAGAGCGAGCCGTCCGATCATCATGGTGCGGTTTCTCCGTTCAGAGGCAACTGATCCGACGACATCCGGCGCCTGTCGGCAAGCTGCTGCTCACAGGCAACCGAGCGGAGCCAAGCAGTCTTCCGCGATTTTTTTCTGCGAACCGCGCGATTCCGGCCCTGCGACCGACAAGTCCGCAGCATGGCGAGCAGTTCGCCACCCGGCTATCCATTCGGAGAATGAACATGACCCGCACCAAGAAGAGCTTCGCCGCCGCCGTCGCCGCTTTGGCGCTGGGCGCTTCCGTTTTCGCCACCTCTGACGCCGAGGCCCGCCCGCGCTATCGCGGCGCCGCGATCGGCGCCGGCATCGTCGGCGCGCTCGCTCTCGGCGCCCTTGTCGCCGGCGCTGCCAGCGGCCCGGCCTATGGCTACTATGATGACGGCTATGCCCCGGCCTATGCCTACGGCCCCGCCCCGGTCCGGCGCTGCCAGCTCGTCGACCGCGTCAACTACTACGGCGAATATGTCGGCACCCGCCGCGTCTGCCGCACCTACTACTGAGCTTTCAGGGCCTTCCTCCCCGGCCCGACATCCTGGCCCGCCGGTTCGCCCGGCGGGCCTTTTTCGTGCTCCTCGCGGAATCAGCCGCCGGTCGACATGGTCAGCGGCGGCTTCACCTCGGCGGGGACCGGCGAGGTATAGCCGCCATCGGCGGCGACGCGCTTCTGGAAGTCGGCCTTGGCCGCCGCCATCAGCTGGGGATCGGTCAGCACCGCCGCGCCGGTCGCCGCCATCGCCTTCGCGACCTGGACCATCGCCTTGTGCGCGGCCGGCATCTTGCCCTGCGCGACGACCTGCCAGGTATGGAAGGGGGTGCCGATCGCAACCGTCGGCGCGTGCGCCTGCACGGTCGGGACGACCCAGCTGACGTCGCCGACATCGGTCGAGCCGATCGCCGGGTTGCGCGGCGCATCGAGCGGCACGGTGAAATCGGCGAGCTCGGCATCGGTCTTCTGCACGCCGATCGCGCGCCAGACGGCGGCGATGTCCTTCTGCGACAGGGTTGCGCGGATCTGGCGAGCGAATTCCTTGTCGGCCTCGTCGAAATGCGGCGGGCCGAGATCTTCCATGATGTCCTGCAGGGCCTGCTCCAGCGGGCCGTTGCCGACGACGTTGGAAACGGCGCTGACGATCTTCATCTCCATCGTCGTCTCGGTCATCAGCGCAGCGCCCTCGGCGATCTTTTTGACGCGGCCGACCAGCTCGAGCATGCCCGGCAGGTCACGGGCGCGGATCGAGTAGCGCACGCGCGCATGAGCCTGGACGACATTGGGGGCGATGCCGCCGGTGTCGAGCAGGGCGTAATGGACGCGCGCGTCGCTCGGCATGTGCTCGCGCATGTAGTTGACGCCGACGCTCATCAGCTCGACGGCGTCGAGCGCGCTGCGGCCGAGCTCGGGCGAGGCGGCGGCATGCGAAGCGCGGCCGGTGAAGATGAAGTCGGCGCGGGTATTGGCGAGCGAGAGCGGCGGGGTGACCTCCCAGAAGCTGCTCGGGTGCCAGGAGATGGCGATGTCGGCATCCTTGAAGGCGCCGGCACGGACCATGAAGGCCTTGGCGGCGCCGCCTTCCTCGGCCGGGCAGCCGTAATAGCGCACGCGGCCCGGCAGCTTGTTCTCGGCGAGCCAGTTCTTCATCGCCGTCGCGGCCAAGAGGGCGGCCGAGCCGAGCAGGTTGTGGCCGCAGCCATGGCCGTGGCCGCCGGTCTCGATCTCGCTGTGCTGGGCGACGCCGGATTCCTGGCTCAGACCCGGCAGCGCGTCATATTCGCCGAGGAAGGCGATGACCGGACCGCCTTCGCCGGCTTCGCCGATCACCGCGGTCGGGATATCCGCGACGTTCTCGGTGATCCGGAAGCCCTGATGCTGCAGCTCGGCGACATGCTCGGCGACCGAACGCTTCTCGGTGTAGCAGACCTCGGGAATGGCCCAGACCCGGTCGCTGAGTTCGATGAAGCGCTGCTTGCTGGCGTCGACCTGACGCCAGAGGTCGTTGCGATTGTCCATGTCTCGTCTCGCTGGAGGGGAATGCTCGGCCTCTTTCTCGCAAGCGCTGCGCCTTGCGTCCAGCAACCGCAGGGCATGGCGGCCCTGCCTCTCGGCTTTCTTATGCGCTTGCTTTTCGGCGCGGCATCGGCCTGATGCGCGGCATGGCCCGCCAGAAGCTGCTTTTCGTCGCTACCGAGGATTGGTTCTTCGCCTCGCATTTCCTGCCGATGGCGCGGGCTGCCGGCGAGATGGGGCTCGACGTCGCCGTGATCGCCAGGGAGCGCAACCACAGGCGCGCGATCGAGGCGACCGGCGCGCGGCTGATCGCGCTCGAAGCGGAGCGGCGCTCGCTCTCGCCGGTGGCGCTGGTCAAGCAGGTGATGGCGCTGAAGCGCCTGATCGAGCGGGAACGCCCGGACATCCTGCATTGCATCGCGCTGAAACCGATCGCGCTCGCCGGTCTTGCCGGCCGGCTCGCCGGGGTCGAGCGGCGGGTCTACGCGCTGACCGGGCTGGGCTTTCTCGGCGCGCGCGAGGGTGCCGCTGCCGATGCGGCGCGGCTGGCGGCGCGGTTTTGGCTGCGCGAGGCCATCGACGGGCCGCAGGTGCGCTTCCTGTTCGAGAATCCCGACGATCCGCTGACGCTCGGGCTTGATCCGGCCGATGCATCCAAAGTCGCCATCGTCGGCGGCGCCGGAGTCGATCCGCTGATCCTGATGCCCGAGCCGATGCCGCTACAGCCGCCGCTCAAGGTCGCGCTCGTCGCCCGCATGCTTTGGTCGAAGGGCGTCGACCTCGCGGTCGAGGCGGTGACGCTGGCGCGCAAGCAGGGCGCGCGCGTCGAGCTGACGCTGCACGGTGCGCCCGATCCCTCCAACCCCAAGGCGGTGCCGGAGGCGACCTTGCGGGAATGGTCGGCGCGGCCAGGCATCACCTGGGCCGGGCCGACGCGCGACATCGAGGGCGTCTGGCGGGGGCACCATGTCTGCTGCCTGCCCTCGCGCGGTGGCGAGGGCCTGCCGCGGACCTTGCTGGAAGGCGCCGCCTGCGGGCGGGCGCTCCTGACCACCGACGTTCCCGGCTGCCGCTCTTTCGTCCGCAGCGGCCAGGACGGCTTCGTCGTGCCGGCGAACGACATTGCCGGGCTGGCGCAGGCGCTGATGACGCTCGCCGCCTCGCCCGGCCAGGTCGAGCGCATGGGGACGAGTGCGCGCGAGCGTCTGCTCGCCGGCTATACCGAGCGCGACGTGATGGACGGGGTGAAGGCGCTCTACCGGTCCCTGCTCGGGCAGCACCAGGCGGATCTGGTCGCGTGAGCGAGGTGGACGCGGGAAGCGACCGGCTCGCCTTCATCCGCCTCCATACAAGGCTGCTGCCGGTGCCGCATGCGCCGGAGATCTCGCTTCATGTCGCTGAAGAGGCGACCGAGCTCTGGCAAAAGACCGAGGATGAGCTGGCGACGATCGGATTGCCGCCGCCATTCTGGGCTTTCGCCTGGGCCGGCGGGCAGGCGCTGGCGCGCTACATCCTCGACCACCCCGAGGTTGTCAGCGGCCGGCGTGTGCTCGATTTCGCCAGCGGCTCCGGCCTTGTCGCCATCGCAGCGGCCAAGGCGGGGGCGACCCAGGTGATCGCGGCCGATATCGACGCTTTCGCCGCCGCGTCGATCGGACTGAACGCTGAAGCGAACGGGGTTAGCGTCGAGGCTCGTCTCGACGATCTCGTCGGTCTCGATGACGGCTGGGACGTCATCCTCGCCGGCGACATCTGCTATGAGCGCGAGCTCGCGGCGCAGGTGATCGACTGGCTCTCTAGCCTGTCGCAGCGTGGCGCGACCGTGCTGATCGGCGACCCCGGCCGCAGCTACTTGCCCAAGGACAGGCTCGTCGAGGTCGCGACCTATCAGGTGCCGGTGACGCGGGCGCTTGAGGATGCCGAGATCAAGAAGAGCTCGGTGTGGCGGCTGGCGGGCGAAAGGCGCTAGACGGCGGAGGCTCCCGCTCAGGTGACCCGGCTCGGCGCTTTCTCCGGGGGAATGCCGTCTTTGATGACGCTCCTGAGTTGATCCCGCAATTCGGGGGTATCCTGATGCCCGTGAACCTTGACGGCATGCTGGATGGCCGCCTCCAGCAGTTCGCCCTCGGTATCGGCGCCGATCGCGATTGAGCAGTTCATCTCGCTCGGGAATTCGCGGCAGTCGATGAATTTGCGTCCCATGGCATCCTCCCGATTGGAAGATCCAGCCCCCTTCAGGTCGAAGGGCTGCTTGGCCGACAATACGCCCAGGCGCGATTGCGCAAAAGCGAAACGCAGCCCGAAGATGGCGGTAATCGTGACTATTCGGTCTAGTGCGCCATCGACCGTCGGGCTCGGAATTGAGACGAGAGAAGAGCCTGCGCTGCCGACACGGCAGCGCAGGGATCAGTTCTAACGCCGTCGCCTCAGGCCGCCAGTACGACCACCTTCGTCTTGACCGGCGTGTTCGTGTACAGATGGATCATGTCCTGCGTGAGCAGGCCGATGCAGCCGCTGGTGATGCCGTTTCCGATCGATTCCGCGTCGAGGGACGCATAGATCGTGTAGAGCGTGTAGGCGCCGTTCTGATAGAGATGGAGCGTGCGCGCGCCGAGGGGGTTGTCGAGGCCGCCCGGCATGCCGCGGGCATATTTGGCGGCTTCCGGCTGGCGCTTGATCATCTCCTTGGGCGGCGTCCAGGTCGCCCATTCGGACTTGCGCCCGACATAGGCGTCGCCTGTCCAGCGGAAGCCGTCGCGGCCGACATTGGCGCCATAGCGGGTCGCGTTTCCGCCGTCCTCGACGCGATAGACATAGTAATTGCCGGGATCGACGATGATCGTGCCGGGCGCTTCCTTGGTCTCGTAGCGAACGGTCTTGCGGAAATATTTCGGATCGACATAGGTGACATCGATCGCCGGGATCGGGAACTTCTCTTCCGGCACCGGTCCATAGAGCTTCTGCGCCTCGGCGAGGCTCATGCCGTCGGAGGTTGCGCAACCGCCGAGCGCCAGCGCGCCGAGACCGGCGGCCGAACCGGCCAGGAAGGAGCGGCGGCCGATGAGGCCCGCCCGGCGCCCGAGCAGGGCGATCTCGTGCATCTTGCGGGCATCGGCATTGCTATCGTCGATGATCATGTTCCTGGACTTCCCATGTCCTGCTGCCCGGCGAGAGACTACGCTGGCATGCATCCGTTGAACGTCTCGGCTGGACCGAGATTGCCGTCACGCAAGTTGGCTTGCAAGCTCGGGCCTTTACCGTACTAGCGGCTTCACGTCTTACGAAATCGCTTCCTTCAGATCCAAGGTCCCCTGCACCCCGATCGCATCGTAGTTGCGCTTCAGCCAGCGCTTGGCCGCGGTGCGGCCCATGTCGCGCAGGCTGAGCAAAAAGCTCCATTCGGAATTAAGGCGCGAGGAGGAGGTCAGCTGCGCCAGCGGCAGGCCGCCGTCGATGCGGTGCATCAGCACGCGCTTGTAGTCGCCGGTCGAGAGCTTGCCGTCGTCGAGCAGGCGGTTGACGAAGTCGATGGCGCGCAGTTCGCGCAAGAGCGAGGCGTTGAAGGTGACCTCGTTGAGGCGGTCCTGGATCGCCCGGGCATTGGTCGGCAGGTCGCGACGCTCGAGCGGGTTGATCTGGACGAGCATGATGTCGTCGCCAGCAGCCTCGTAGAACAGCGGGAAGAGCGGCGGATTTCCCATATAGCCGCCGTCCCAATAGGCCTGCCCGTCGATCTCGACCGCCTGGAACAGCGCCGGCAGGCAGGCGGAGGCCATCAGGTGGTCGGCGGTCAGCTCCTGTCGGGTGAAGATCTTGATCTTGCCGGTGCGGACATTGGTTGCCGAGATGAACAGGTTGACGTCGGCGCAGCCCTGGACCTTGTCGAAATCGATCAGGTCGGCGATCACACCGCGCAGCGGATTGATGTTGAGCGGGTTGACGTCATAGGGGCTGGCCACCTTCGACAAAAGCTCGAACCAAATCAGCCCCGGCGGGCGCCCATCCGTCCAGGCGCCGAGCATGGTGTCGAGCAGCGAGCGCTCCGAGCCGCCATATTTGCCGTCGACGCTGATCCGGCGCCAGAAATTCTCCAGCGCGGTGCGGGCGCCATCGCTGCCGCCGTCGAGCCAGCCCTCGGTCAGCACCACCGCGTTCATCGCGCCGGCGCTGGCGCCGGTCATCGCCTCTATCGCGAGGCGGCCATCGGAGAGGATCGCGTCAAGCACGCCCCAGGTGAAGGCGCCGTGCGCGCCCCCGCCCTGGAGCGCGAGGTTGACCGACTTCTCGGCTTTCGGCCCCGCCAGGCCTTTGACCTGCGGGACCTTGCGCTTCCTGCGGCCGGTCACGCGGCGGTCCAGCCGCCGTCCATCGGCAGGGTCGTGCCGGTGATCGACTTCGCTGCATCGGTGCAGAGGAAGACGGCGAGCGCCGCGACCTGCTCGACGGTGACGAACTCCTTGGTCGGCTGGGCCAGCAGCAGCACATCGTTGATGACCTGCTCCTTGGTCAGGTTGCGCGCCTTCATCGTGTCGGGGATCTGCTTCTCGACCAGAGGCGTCCAGACATAGCCGGGCGCGATCGCGTTGACGGTGATGCCATTGGTCGCGACTTCCAGCGCCACCGTCTTGGTGAAGCCGGCGATGCCGTGCTTGGCCGAGACATAGGCGCTCTTGAACGGCGAGGCGACGAAAGCGTGGGCGGAGGCGGTATTGATGATCCGGCCCCAGCCCTTTGCCTTCATCTTCGGCAAAGCGGCGCGCGTGGTGTGGAAGGCCGAGGACAGGTTGATCGCGATGATCTGGTCCCATTTCTCGATCGGGAACTCGTCGACCGGGGCGACATGCTGGATGCCGGCATTGTTGACGAGGATGTCGATGGCGCCGAACTCCTTCTCGGCCTCGGCGACCATGGCGGCGATCTCATCGGGCTTCATCATGTTGGCGGCCGAGTAGCGCGCCTTGACCTTGAAATCGACCTCGATGCCGGCGCGCTCCTTCTCGATCGCGTCCGCGTCGCCGAAGCCGTTGATCACGACATTGGCACCCTCGGCGGCGAGTGCGCGGGCATAGGCGAGGCCGATGCCGGAGGTGGAGCCGGTGATGAGGGCGGTACGATCCTTGAGGAACATGGGGCGGCTCCTGACATTTGGCCTGAGAACGCTTAACTTACCGGCGAAGGCTGGCATTGCGCCAGCGAGGGGGCGTCGGTCACCAGGACGGTGCCCGATGAGCTATTGCAACGCAACATGACGAAAATGCAGCCTGCAAGCGACCATCACGACCACGCGCATGGCCAATGCCAGCACGCCCACGACCATTCGCGCCACGCCGCCACCGGCCTGGCGCGCGCCGAGGCGGTCTGCCGCGAGCGTGGCCTGCGACTGACGCCGATCCGTCGCAAGGCGCTGGAGGCACTCTATGGCGACCACAAGCCGGTCGGAGCCTACGACCTCGCCGACCGGATCTCGCCGCCGGGCGGGCGCAGGCTGGCGCCGATCTCGATCTACCGGGCGCTCGACTTCCTGGTCGAGCAGGGCTTCGTGCATCGCCTGAGCTCGCGCAATGCCTTCATTGCCTGTCCGCATGGCCATGGCGCCAACGAGACGGTCGCCTTCCTGATCTGCGAGGTTTGCGGCGGCGTCGACGAGGATGCCTCGCCGGCGATGCGCGCCGCGATCAAAGGCATGGCCGAGGGCCGGCGCTTCCAGACCTCCTACCAGGTGGTCGAAATCGTCGGGCGCTGCGAGCACTGCCGCGACGCTGCTGTGGCTTGACGCCCTTGCGGCAAGGGCGCAGTTCAGCGGCGATGCGTTCCCGGCCAAGAATCCGGATCATTTCATGAGCGAACAATTTCTGACCTGCTTGCCCGAGGGGCCTGAAGCCGCGCCGGCCCCGCGCAAGCGTACCGTGCCGGTCATGATCGGCCATGTGCAGGTCGGTGGCGGTGCGCCGATCGTCGTGCAATCGATGACCAATACCGACACCGCCGATATTCCGGCGACGGTCGGGCAGGTCGCGGCGCTGGCGCGGGCAGGGTCGGAACTGGTGCGCATCACCGTCGATCGCGACGAGGCTGCAGCGGCCGTGCCGCATATCCGAGAGCGGCTCGACATCCTCGGCATCGACGTGCCGCTGATCGGCGATTTCCACTATATCGGCCACAAGCTGCTGACCGACCATCCGGCCTGCGCCCAGGCCTTGGCGAAATACCGGATCAATCCCGGCAATGTCGGTTTCAAGGACAAGAAGGACCGGCAGTTCGGCCAGATCGTCGAGCTCGCCATCAGGCACGGCAAGAGCGTGCGGATCGGCGCGAACTGGGGCTCGCTCGACCAGGAACTGCTGACATCGCTGATGGACATCAACGCTGCCGCACGCAAACCGCTCGATGCGCGCGCGGTGATGCGCGAGGCGATGGTGCAGTCGGCTCTGTTCTCGGCCGAGCGCGCCGAGGAGATCGGACTGGCTAAGGACAAGATCATCCTCTCGGCCAAGGTCTCGGGCGTGCAGGACCTGATCGCGGTCTACCGCATGCTCGCCCAGCGCGGCGACTATGCCATCCATCTCGGCCTGACCGAGGCCGGTATGGGCTCGAAGGGCCTCGTCGCCTCCTCGGCGGCACTCGGCGTGCTCCTGCAGGACGGGATCGGCGACACCATCCGTTTCTCGCTGACGCCGGAACCCGGCGGCGACCGCACGCTCGAGGTGAAAGCCTCGCAGGAATTGCTGCAGACCATGGGTTTTCGCGCCTTCGTGCCGCTGGTCGCGGCCTGCCCGGGCTGTGGGCGCACCACGTCGACGGTGTTCCAGGAGCTGGCAATGGACATCCAGAGCTGGATCTCGACCTCCATGCCGGAGTGGAAGACACGCTATCCCGGCATCGAGGCGCTCAACGTCGCGGTGATGGGCTGCATCGTCAACGGGCCCGGTGAATCGAAGCATGCCGATATCGGGATATCGCTGCCGGGCACGGGCGAGGTGCCGACCGCGCCGGTCTTTGTCGACGGCAAGAAGGTCGCGACCTTGCGGGGGCCTGCCATCGCCGCCGAGTTCAAGACCATGGTCGAGACTTACGTCGAACGGCGCTACGGCACTCGGGCTGCGGCGGCCGAATAGGCGCTTCCAGCAATCTAATCGATTCAAGGTCATCGCTAACCGAAAGTGGCTCCCACCACTGCGGCATATGCTCTAGCGTCTTTGCCTGTGAGACATGCCGTGCTAGAGGCCCCGGCCTTTTCGCTGCATCGCAGCACCCGCGGAGTGCCCTGATGGGTCATGACCAGCAGCACCCGCCGGCCTCCAAACCGGACGGTGATCGCTTCGGGCTCGACGAGCCGGCCGGCAACGGCCACTCCACGCAGAGCTATGCCGCATTGGCCCTGGGTGCGCTCGGCGTTGTCTACGGCGATATCGGCACCAGCCCGCTCTATGCGCTGCGCGAGACGCTCCTGGCCGCGACCGGCGCAGCCTCGGGCGGACATGGCGGCGGCGCGGCGGTTACACTGGCTGCCCCCTTGCCGCGCGAGGTGGTGATCGGCGTGCTGTCGCTGATCCTGTGGTCGCTGGTCATCGTGGTGACGCTGAAATATGTCGTGCTGCTGCTGCGGGCCGACAATAATGGCGAGGGCGGCACCCTGACCCTGGTGGCGCTGGCGCAACGCGCGCTCGGGCGCACCCGCGGCGGCATCGTGCTCTTCCTCGGCATGGCCGGCGCGGCGCTGTTCTATGGCGACGCGGTGATCACGCCGGCGATCTCGGTACTCTCGGCGGTCGAAGGCCTGAAGCTGGTCACGCCCGTCCTGAACGACTACGTCATCACCATCGCATCGGTGATCCTGATCGCCCTGTTCCTGGTGCAGAGCCGCGGCACCGGCAAGGTCGCCAATTTCTTCGGCCCGGTCATGACGATCTGGTTTTTGACCCTGGCCGGCCTCGGCATCTATCACATCTCGGACGATCTCGGTGTCTTTGCCTCGATCAATCCCTATTGGGGCGTGCGCTTCTTCATCGACCATCCAGGCCTGTCGCTGGCCGTGCTCGGCAGCGTCTGTCTGGCGGTTACGGGAGCGGAGGCGCTCTATGCCGATATGGGCCATTTCGGCCGCGGGCCGATCCGCAGCGCCTGGATCTACCTGGTCTTCCCGGCGCTCTGGCTCAACTATCTCGGCCAGGGTGCGCTGATCCTGTCCGACCCGAGCGCGATCGACAATCCGTTCTACAAGCTCGCGCCGCCAGCGTTGATCCTGCCGCTGGTGATCATGGCGACGCTCGCGACCATCATCGCGAGCCAGGCGGTGATCACCGGCGCCTACTCGCTGACTCGGCAGGCGATCCAGCTCGGCTTGCTGCCGCGCCTCGAGATCCGCCACACCTCCGAGCACACCTCCGGGCAGATCTACATCCCGCGCATCAACGTGCTGCTGCTGTTCACGGTGCTGCTGCTGGTCTGGACCTTCAAGACCTCGTCCAACCTCTCGCACGCCTACGGCATCTCGGTGTTCGGCGCGATGCTGGTCGACTCGCTGCTCGCTTTCATCGTGATCTGGCGTGGCTGGCGCTGGGGGCTTACGGCTGCCGTGGCGGTGATCCTGCCCTTCCTCATCATCGACGTCGCCTTCTTCTCGGCGAACCTGTTGAAGCTGCTCAGCGGCGGCTATGTGCCGGTGCTGTTCGCCATGGCGCTCGTCCTCCTGATGTGGACCTGGGTGCGCGGCACCAAGATCCTGTTCGACAAGACCCGCAAGACCGACGTGCCGCTGCTCGAGCTGGTCGGCATGCTGACCAAGAGCCCGCCCTACCGGGTCAAGGGCATGGCGGTGTTCCTGACCAGCGATCCGGAGACGGCGCCGGCCTCGCTGCTTCACAATCTCAAGCACAACAAGGTGCTGCACGAGCGCAACGTGATCCTGACCGTGCGCTCGGCGGATACCCCGCGGGTCGCCGAGAGCGAGCGTGTCAGGCTCTCGCGCATCACCGACGATTTCTGGCGGGTCGAGATGATCTACGGCTACATGGAGAGCCCGAACGTGCCGAAGGGGCTCGCCATCCTGCGCAAGCAGGGCTTCAAGTTCGACATCATGTCGACCTCGTTCTTCCTGTCGCGCCGCTCGATCAAGGCTTCGCCGCAATCGGGCATGCCGATCTGGCAGGACAATCTCTATATCGGCCTGACCAAGAGCGCGACCGACGCCACCAACTTCTTCCAGATCCCGACCGGCCGGGTTGTCGAGGTCGGCACGCAGGTGACGGTCTGACGCTCAGCTCTTCCGCTGCGCGGTGAACTCCGCCGCCGCGCGCAGCATTGCCGCCTCCGGCCCGAACTCGGACAGTGCTGCGATCGCCTCCTCGCTGAGCCGGTCGCGCTCGCGCTTGGCGTGGTCGAGGCCGAGCGCCGCGACGAGGGTGGCCTTGCCCTTCGCGTCATCCTTGGCGGTCGCCTTGCCCATCTGCTCGGGGCTCGCCTCGATGTCGAGAATGTCATCGGCGACCTGGAAGGCAGCGCCGAGCGCCTTGCCATAGCGCTCCAGCGCGGCCATTCGCGTCGCATCGGCCTGGCCGAGGCGGGCGCCGATCAGGACGCTGCCGGCGAGCAGAGCGCCGGTCTTCATCGCCTGCATTCGCCGGATTTCGGCCTTGTCGAGCTTGCCCGGAGCGCCGTCGCCGGAGAAACGCCCTTCGGCCGCGAGGTCGAGCATCTGGCCGCCGACCATGCCGCCGAGCCCGAGTGACCGTGCGAGCTGCAGGATGATCGCGGCGCGCGTCTCCCCGTCCGGATGCGTCCTTTCATCGGCGATGACATCGAAGGCGAGCGTCAGCAGGCCGTCACCGGCGAGGATCGCGGTCGCCTCGTCGAAGGCCTTATGCACAGTCGGGCGGCCGCGGCGGGTGTCGTCGTCGTCCATGGCCGGCAGGTCGTCATGGACCAGCGAATAGCAATGCGCGAGCTCGACGGCGGCGCCAGCGCGCAGCGCCTGCTCGACCGGCACGTCGAACAGCTTCGCCGTCTCGGTGACGAGAAAGGGCCGAAGGCGCTTGCCGCCGGCTAGCGCGCCATGGCGCATCGCCGCGAGCAGCCGGGCCGGGCGATGAATTTCGCCGGCCTCAGGCTTGTCCTGCAGCAGTGCTTCGAGCAGCGCCTCGATCGCCACCGCCGTTTCCGACAGGGCGCTTGCCAAAGCCGCGGCGGGGGCGGTCCGTTCCACGGAACTCATGATCACTTCTCGCGTTGGCTGGCGGAGTTTGGCGCGCGGGGCTTGCCGGAGGCGGTCGCAATCGTCAAGCGTGGGGGAATGACGCGCATGGCTGACACTCCGGCTCCGCGACGCGGGAGCCTCGCGGGCCGGATCATCCGCGCCCTGGTCCGGCTGGTGATGGCGCTGGTGATCGTCTTCGTCGCCTTGCTGCTGCTCTATCGCTTCGTGCCGGCGCCTTCGACCCTGATGCTCGGCCGCTGGCTGACCTTCCGTGCGGTGGAGCGCGACTGGGTGCCGCTGGCGCAGATTTCGCCGCATCTGGTCCGTGCCGTGATCGCCTCGGAGGATCAGCGCTTCTGCTCGCATGCCGGCGTCGACTGGGGTGAGCTCAACGCTGTGCTCCAGGACGAGGACGGGCCGAGTCGCGGCGCATCGACGCTGACCATGCAGACGGCCAAGAACCTGTTCCTGTGGCCGGGCCGGTCCTATCTGCGCAAGGGGCTGGAATTGCCGATGGCCATGGCGATCGATCTCGCCTGGCCGAAGCGGCGGGTGATCGAGGTCTATCTCAACATCGCCGAATGGGGGCCAGGCCTTTTCGGGGCGGAGGCCGCGGCGCAGCGCCATTTCGGCAAGTCGGCCTCCCGATTGACGCCCGCCGAGGCGGCGAAGCTCGCCGGGGCGCTGCCGAACCCGATCCTGCGCAATCCGTCGCGGCCCAGCCGCGCGCTGCAGGCGGCGGCCGGGCGGGTGCAGCGGCGGATGAACCAGCTCGGGCCGCTCGGCAATTGTGCGCTCCCGGACTGAGGCGCATGTTGGCACCACTTTTTCCGCAGCATGGTCTAGCCAGGCCGCGCGCGAGCGTGTAAAGGCCAGCCCTCATCACGGATGTGACGTCGTCGCGACAGTGGTGCGGGTGAGAAGCCCCGCCTCGCGCGAAGGCATGATGGAGAGTACCGATGGCCGTTCCGAAGAGAAAGACCTCGCCGTCGAAGCGCGGCATGCGCCGCTCGGCCGACGCGCTGAAGCAGCCCACCTATATCGAAGACAAGAACTCGGGCGAGCTGCGCCGTCCGCACCATATCGACCTGAAGTCCGGCATGTACCGTGGCCGCCAGGTGCTGAAGGCCAAGACCGAGGCCTGATGCGACGGGGCCCGTCCGGGTCCCTGTCAGCAAGATCGAAGAGCGCCGGCCGTGAGGCCGGCCTTTTTCGTTTGGGCTTCAGGCTGAGCGAAGGAGCCTGCGGGGCAGGCCGCGGCTCGCGATCCCTTCATAATAGCGGCGGGCGCCAATGAATGGGGTTTCGCGGTCGCGACGGGCGAACGGGCCGATTCCGGCGTGACTGGCGGCAAGCTGGACGAGGAAGACGGCGGAGACGCACGGAGTGCGCTCCTCTTCGTAGACGAAGGCTGCCTCGGGGCGTTCTGCCTCGATCATTGTACCGCTCCGGAACATTCGAGGGTTCGGGAGCGAATCCTTGCAATCCGGGCGCCAAGCTTAACCCTGCGTTAACGCAGGTGCGTGCATCGTTTCGGCACAGTTCTCTACCTTCCCACACCCAGAACGGGGCGGTTTCTTTCCTATCGCCCGAGGCAGCCGCACCATGCCTGCGCCGTCCCTGTTCGGTTCCCGCGACGAGAGGATCGTCGAGCCGCGCAGCCTGCTGTCCTCGATCGGCGAAGTCGCCTACAGCTGGGACATCGGCAGTGACACCTTGACTTGGGGTCCGAACGCGGTGGAGGTGCTTGGCCCGGTGCCGGCGGCGGTGCTGGGGCGCGGCCTGGCCTTCGCCGGGCTGGTCGAGCCCGGCAGCGGCCGCAGCCGCTATGACGCGATCTTCTCCTCGGGCGGACAGGATCTCGGCGATGGGGCGATCTATCGCACGCGCTACGCCGCCGATCTCGCCGGCCGCAAGATGTGGATCGAGGATGCCGGGCGTTGGTTCGCCGGCATCGATGGCCGCCCGGCAAGCGCGCGCGGCGTGCTCAGGCTGGAGCGCGCGGTGCGGCCTGAGGAACTCGCCATGGCAGGCAGCGATCTCTGCGATCGCGACGCCCTGGTCGAACGTGTCGACGAGGCTCTGGCGGAGCACCTCCCGGCCGAGCGCCCGGTTGTCGTGCTGGTCGCGTCGATCGGCGATCTTGCGAAGCTCAATCACGATTTCGGCCATGAGGGGACCGAGGAGATCATCGAAGAGGTCAGGCAGCGCCTGCATTCGGTGATGCGCCGGCGCGACCAGCTAATGCACTATGCCGGCAACCGTTTCGCCATTCTTCTCGGTGCTTGCCCGGCCAATCAGATCGAGGCAGCAGCGCAGCGCTTCATCAAGGCGGTGGCGCGCTCGGCGGTCGAGACATCGCGCGGGATCGCGTTGGCGCGGCTGCATGTCGGGGCCGCGATTGCCCCCGATCTATCCCGCCACGGCTCGGTTCTGGTCGAGGCCGCCGAGAACGCGCTCGCCGGCGCCGAGGCGGGCGCCCGCGACGCTGCCATGATCGCGCGGCGCCCGGTCGCCGCCGAGGCCTGCGACGCCGCACCGCGCCTCGACCTCGAGGCTGTCGCGGCGCTCAACGAACGCAAGGTGAGGCTGGCGCTCCAGCCGGTGGTGACGGCCAAAGGCCGTGCCCTCGCCTTCAGCGAGGCGCTGCTGCGGGTCGAGCGCCCGCAGGTCGGCGGTTTCCTTGCCGCGGCCGAGCTGGTGCCGCTGCTTGAGCGACGTGGGCTGGTCGGCTTGTTCGACCATCGTGTGTTCGAGCTTGCCATGTCGCTTCTGGTGGAGCGGCCGGAGGCGATGCTGTCGATCAACGTCTCGCCGCGTTCGCTTGCCGATCCGGATTGGATCGAGGGCTTCGAAGCTGGGGTCGGGGCGAACCCGGCCGCTGCGAAGCGTCTGATCGTCGAGGTCACCGAGACCGCGACGATCGAGGATCCGGCGCGGATGGCGAAGCTGCTCAGCCGGATCAAGCAGTGTGGCGCCCGCATCGCGATCGATGATTTCGGAGCGGGCCACACCTCGCTCAAGCACCTGCGTGCTTTTCCGATCGACATCCTCAAGCTCGACGGCGCCTTCACGCAGAATCTGCGCCGCTCGACCGACGATCGCTTCTTCGTACGCACCCTGCTCGAACTCGCCCATCACCTCGGCGTCGAGACGGTCGCCGAATGGGTCGACGACGAACTGCAGGCCTCAATGCTGTGCGATTGGGGCGTCACTTATCTGCAGGGCCACCTGGTCGGCAAGGCCGAGCTTTGGCTCTCGGAGGGCGCGCCCGACAAGCCGCTAATGCAGGCTGTGGGCTGAGCCTCTTTCCGCTCGGCGGTTCAGCCGAGCGGACGTGACGGCCAGAGGTGTCTCATTTCTCCTTGGCGAGCCGGTCCAGCCGCTCACGCATTTCGGTGAGCTCACGCTTCAGGTCGCCGAGCTCGCCGTTCTCGCCTCCCTTGGCGGTCGCCTCGCCGCGGCTTTTAGCAGCGGCTGCCGCCGCGAACGGATTGAACAGCCTGAACGCCTCGGTGAACATCGCCATGTTGGCGCGGGTCTGGGCCTGGAGCGCGTCGATGGCGCCGGTGCCGAAGGCCTTGCTCATCTGCTCGCGGATCTTGTTCTGATCCTGGGTCAGATTGTCCATCGAGAATTCGAGATAGCGCGGCACCAGTGCCTGCATGCTGTCGCCGTAGAAACGGATCAGCTGACGCAGAAAGGCGATCGGCAGCAGGTTCTGCCCGTCCTTGCTCTCTTCCTCGAAGATGATCTGGGCCAGCACCGAGCGGGTGATGTCGTCGCCGCTCTTGGCGTCGTAGACGACGAAATCCTCACCATTGCGCACCAGGCCGGCCAGATCCTCCAATGTGACGTAGGAGCTCGTACCCGTGTGGTATAGCCGGCGATTGGCGTATTTCTTGATGACAGTCGGTTCTTTGTCGCTGGCCATCGACACCCACGCGGCTGTTGCGGCCATAACCCGGGGATCGGGCAAGGCCGGAAATCGGTCCCGAATGCGACGATAGCTCTTCGGCCGCCTGCTGCAAGTTTTTTGAGCGCGGGGCGGGGCTGCGCCGAGTTTGCCTCGAAGATGGGCTTAGCCGTCTCGCCGTCTTGACGGCGTCGTCCGCCGCTTCGAAGGTGAGGGGGAGAAGCCGTACGGCCGGATGGCCGGCGGGAGAAAACCGGAGGATGAGCCCCATGGCTGAGAATGACATCGTGATCGTCGGCGCGGCGCGCACTGCCGTGGGCTCTTTCAGCGGCGCCTTTGCCAACACGCCGGCTCATGATCTCGGCTCAGCGGTGATCAAGGACGTGCTGAAGCGCGCCAAGGTCGAGGCCGGCGAGGTCGACGAGGTCATCCTCGGGCAGGTGCTGACGGCGGCGCAGGGCCAGAATCCGGCCCGCAAGGCGGCCTTCGATGCCGGCGTGCCGCAGGGTGCGACCGCCTGGGGCCTCAATCAGGTCTGCGGTTCGGGCCTGCGCGCGGTGGCGATCGGCATGCAGCAGATCGCCAATGGCGACGCCAACATCATCGTCGCCGGCGGCCAGGAATCGATGTCGCTCTCGGCCCATGCCGCCCATATGCGCGCCGGCACCAAGATGGGCGACGTCAAGTTCATCGACACCATGATCAAGGACGGCCTCTGGGATATCTTCCACGGCTATCACATGGGCACCACGGCCGAGAACGTTGCGACCAAATGGCAGATCAGCCGCGAGGAGCAGGATCGTTTCGCCGTCGGCTCGCAGAACAAGGCCGAGGCCGCCAGGAAGGCCGGCCGGTTCAAGGACGAGATCGCGCCCGTGACGGTTTCGACCCGCAAGGGCGACATCGTCGTCGACGCCGACGAGTATATCCGCGATGGCGCGACGCTCGAGGCGATGGCCAAGCTCAGGCCCGCCTTCTCGAAGGACGGCACCGTGACGGCCGGCAACGCCTCGGGCATCAATGACGGCGCCGCCGCGCTCGTCCTGATGACGGCGAAGGAAGCGAGCAAGCGCGGCCTCACCCCGCTCGCCCGCATCGCATCCTGGGCGACGGCTGGCGTCGATCCGGCGATCATGGGCTCGGGTCCGATCCCGGCGACCCGCAAGGCTCTGGAGAAGGCCGGCTGGAAGGTCGGCGATCTCGATCTCGTCGAGGCCAACGAGGCCTTCGCGGCGCAGGCGCTGGCGGTGAACAAGGATCTCGGCTGGGATCCCGACATCGTCAATGTCAATGGCGGCGCGATCGCGATCGGCCATCCGATCGGCGCCTCCGGCGCGCGCGTGCTGGTGACGCTGCTGCACGAAATGGCCAAGCGCGACGCCAAGAAGGGGCTCGCGACGCTCTGCATCGGCGGCGGCATGGGCATCGCCCTGGCGGTGGAGCGCTAGCAGCGCCTCGCTATGCCGAAGCAGACCACGCTCTACCGCTATCTCACCGGTCCCGATGACGCCTCGTTCTGTCATCGGGTCTCGGCGGCCTTGAGCCAGGGCTGGGTGCTCTACGGGCACCCGACCCTGACCTATGACGAGAAGATGGGGCGGGTGATCTGCGGCCAGGCGATCATCAAGGACGTCGACCGGACTTACGAGCCCGGTCTCGATCTCAGCAAAGAATAACGCGGCCTCGTAGCCGCGTCTAAGAGGGAGAAGACGACTATGGCTAAGGTTGCATTGGTTACGGGGGGGACGCGCGGCATTGGCGCGGCGATCTGCAGGGCTCTGCATGAAGCGGGCTACAAGGTCGCCGCGAGCTATGCCGGCAATGACGAGGCTGCGGCCAAGTTCAAGGCCGAGACCGGCATACCGGTCTATAAATGGGATGTCGGCGACTACGACGCCTGCGCCGCAGGCATCGCCAAGGTCGAGGCCGAGATCGGGCCGGTCGATATTCTCGTCAATAACGCGGGCATCACCAAGGACGGTTTCTTCCACAAGATGACGAAGGAGCAGTGGTCGGCCGTCATCCGCACCAATCTCGACTCGCTGTTCAACATGACGCGGCCGGTGATCGAGGGCATGCGGGGGCGCGGCTTCGGCCGCATCATCGTGATCTCCTCGATCAACGGCCAGAAGGGCCAGATGGGACAGGTCAACTACTCGGCGGCCAAGGCGGGCGATATCGGCTTCGTCAAGGCGCTGGCCCAGGAGAACGCCAACAAGGGCATCACTGTGAACGCGATCACGCCCGGCTATATCGGCACCGACATGGTCGCCGCCATGCCGGAGGAGGCACTGGCGCGCGTCGTCGCCGGCATCCCGGTCGGGCGCCTCGGCAAGCCGGAGGAGATCGCCCAGACGGTGGTCTTCCTCGCTTCAGACAACGGCGCTTTCGCGACCGGCGCGACCTTTGCGGTCAATGGCGGCCAGTACATGGCCTGAGCAACCATCAGCCGATATGAAAAGGGCGGAGCCGATCGGCTCCGCCCTTTTTCATTGCAGCCGATGGCGCTCAGCTTCGCGCAGCGCGCGGCAACAGGAAGGTCAGGAGGCCGAAGGCCGGCAGCCAGGCGCAGAGCGCGAAGACCTGGACGATGCCGATCTTGTCGGCGAGCGCGCCGAGACCGGCTGCGGCCACGCCGCCGAGGCCGAAGGCGAGTCCATAGAACAGTCCGCCGACAAGCCCGACCCGATGCGGCACCAGGTCGATGGCGTAAATCAGGATCGCCGAGAAGGCGCTCGCCATGACGAAGCTGATCACGACGCTCAGGATCACGGTCCAGGTCAGGTCGGCATAGGGCAGGGCAAGCGCGAAGGGCAGGCAGCCCAGGATCGACAGCCAGATCACGCGGTGGCGGCCGATCCGGTCGCCGATCATGCCGCCGATGATCACGCCGACGGCGCCGACGACGAGGTAGAGGAAGAGCAGGATCTGCGAGAGCTGCAGCGGCACCTGGAAGCGCTCGATCAGGTAGAAGGTGTAGTAGGAGGTGAAGGAGGCCGTATAGGCGTTCTTCGAGAACAGGATGACGATCAGCACTGCCATGGCCAGCAGGACGCGGCTGCGCGGCATGCCATGCGAGGCGACATCGTCTGTGTGGACCTTCGATGCAACCTGCTCGCGGCGGAAGGCGGAATAGCGCGAGCCGATCCAGGCCATCAGCAGCATAGCGACGAGCACGATGCCCGAGAACCAGGACAGGCTCTGCTGGCCGTTCGGCACGACGACGGCGGCAGCGAGCAGCGGGCCGATCGCATAGCCGGCATGGCCGCCGACCTGGAAGACGCCCTGGGCCAGCCCCTGCCTACCAGCCGCGGCGTGGCGGGCCATGCGGGTCGCCTCGGGATGGAAGACGGCCGAGCCGGTGCCCACCAGCGCCGCCGCGATCAGCACCATCGGATAGCTGTGGGCGAAGGCGAGCGAGAGCAGGCCGGCCAATGTCGCGCCCATGCCGGCGACCATCGCATAGGGCCAGGGCTTCTTGTCGGTCAGGTAACCCAGGACCGGCTGCAGCAGCGAGGACGTCACCTGGAAGGCAAGCGTGATCAGGCCGATCTGCACGAAGTCGAGCTGATAGGTCTCCTTGAGCAGCGGGTAGACCGCCGGGATCATCGACTGGATCAGGTCGTTGAGGAGATGGGCGACGCTGAGGGCCGCCAGGACCGGCATCAGCGGGCGGGCGGCGCTGGGCATGGAGATCGTGGTCATGCCGCGACGCTTGCCCGCGCGCGCGGGCGTGGTCAATCACTTGGCGAAGCGCGTCGTGCATGGCCGCCATCGCGTGGAAGCTGTGATGCAGCGCACAGTGGAGGCATTCGCGAGCATGGCAGAACGCCGCGGCCGCTCGAGCCGCAGGCTCGTCAGGCGAGGGCAACTCCGAAGCGGCGGCGATAATCGGCGGGAGCGAGCCCGGTGATGCGCTGGAACAGCTTGCGGAAGGCCGAGGCGTCCTCGTAGCCGACATCCCGGGCGATCTGTGCGACCGGGCGGCGACTCAGCTCCAGCGCCTCGCGTGCCTTGGCGATGCGGATCTGCTGGGCGTATTCGGTCGGCCGCAGGCCCGTCGCCTTGCGGAAGCGGCGCAGGAAGGTGCGTTCCTCCAGCCCTGCCCGCTTGGCCAGTGCCGGCACGTCGTGATCACGGGCGCCGCTCGCCTGCAGCCAGTGCTGCACCTTCAGGATCGCCGCGTCGCCATGGTCGAGCCGCGGCACGAAATGGCTGTAGGGCTGCTGGCTGCGTCCGGGCGGATCGACCAGCAGGAAGCGCGCGGTCTCCAGCATCACGCTCGGTCCGAGCAGGCGCTCGACCAGCGTCAGGCCGAGATCGGTCCAGGCCAGGATGCCGCCGGCGGTGATGATGTCGCCATCATCGATCACCATGCGGTCGGTATCGACCCTCGCGGCCGGAAAGCGCGCCGCCAATTCCCCGGCGAAGGCCCAATGCGTCGTCGCTTCGCGGCCCTCGAGCAGCCCGGCTTCGCCGAGCAGGAAGGCGCCGGCGCAGACCGAGCACAGCGTCGTGCCTTCGCCATGGCGCTCGGCCAGCCAGGTCGCGAAGCCGCTCATCGGCTGCATCTTCGCCGGCATGATCAGGCTCGGCGGCGCGATCAGATGGCTCGGATTGTGCTCAGGGCCGGGATAGCTGTCGAACACACAGTCCACTCTCGCGCCGTCCACTCCCTGGCGCCAATGGCTGACGCGGATCGCGGGCGCCTCCGGTCCGCCGCGATCCCGGCTCATCTCGCCGGCGATCCGGAACAGGTCGGTCAGGCCGTAGACGGCCGCGAGCTGCACATCCGGGTAGAGCAAAAGCCCGATTTCTGCGATCGTCTGCTTCCCTGTCGTCATGTTGTCAGTTTTGCCTCGCTGAATGTCGGTTCCGCCAAGCGGCACCATGCAACGCTGCGCCTATAACCGTCCACATCGAAGGGCGACGATCCTGCGCCCGAAAAGCCGAAGGAAGCGACAGATGAGCACGATCACCACCAGGGACGGCACCGAGATCTTCTACAAGGACTGGGGCTCGAAGGACGCGCAGCCGATCGTCTTCCATCATGGCTGGCCGCTTAGCGCCGACGATTGGGACAACCAGATGCTGTTCTTCCTGCATCAGGGCTTCCGGGTGATCGCGCATGACCGCCGCGGTCATGGTCGCTCCAGCCAGACCGCGACCGGTAACGAGATGGACACCTACGCTGCCGATGTCGCCGAACTCGCCGCCCATCTCGATCTGCGGAACGCCATCCATATCGGCCATTCCACCGGCGGCGGCGAGGTCGCTCACTATGTCGCTCGCGCCGAGCCTGGCCGCGTCGCCAAGGCGGTGCTGATCGGCGCGGTGCCGCCGGTCATGGTCAAGTCCGACAAGAATCCGGGTGGCCTGCCGATCGAGGTCTTCGACGGCTTCCGCGCAGCGCTCGTCGCCAACCGCGCGCAGTTCTACATCGATGTCCCCGCCGGCCCGTTCTACGGCTTCAACCGCGAGGGCGCGAAGGTCTCGCAGGGTATCATCGACAATTGGTGGCGGCAGGGCATGATGGGCGGCGCCAAGGCGCACTATGACTGCATCAAGGCCTTCTCGGAGACCGACTTCACCGAGGATCTCAAGGCAATCGAGGTGCCGGTACTGGTGATGCATGGCGACGACGACCAGATCGTCCCCTATGCCGACTCCGCCCCGCTCTCGGCCAAGCTGCTCAAGAACGGCACGCTGAAGACCTATGCCGGCTTCCCGCACGGCATGTGCACCACCCATCCGGACGTGATCAACGCCGACCTGCTCGCCTTCATCAAGGGCTGACGCGATGCGGAGGCTGAGCTCATCAGCCTCCGCGCATCCCGATCGGACTGCCGGCACGGCCGTTGCGGCGGCGTGCCGGCAGTTTTTTGTGTGGGACGCGGGCGGTATGCCGAAGGCAAGCGGCGAATGGGCTGGCGATGACACGGCATAGCGCTTAACGGGTTTCGGGTCGCCATTCCGAAGTTCGCCCGATGACCTCCCGCACCGCCACCGCGACCGGCTTCGTCGCCATCCTGCTCTGGTCGACGCTGGCACTGTTTACCGCCATGTCCGGCCGGGTGCCGCCTTTCCAGCTCGTCGGCATGACCTTCGTCATCGGCGGCGTCCTCGTGCTGGCGATCGCAGCGGCGCGGGGGCGCCTGCATCTGGCGCGGCCGACGCCGGCCTCCTTCCTGCTCGGGCTCTATGGCCCGTTCGGCGATACGGCGCTCTATTACGCCGCAGTGAAAACGGCGCCGGCGGCAGAGGCCAATCTGATCCATTATCTCTGGCCGCTGCTGATCGTGCTGTTCGCGGCGCTCCTCCCGGGCGGCGGGCTCAAAGCTCGTCATCTAGTCGGGGCGCTGATCGGGCTCGTTGCCACGGCGATGCTGATCTCAGGCAGCCTCGGCTCGGGCGGCGCAGGCATCCAGCTCGGCCATGTCCTGGCGGCGCTCGGCGCCTTCGTCTGGGCGAGCTATTCGGTGCTGTCGCGGCGCTTCGCCGGCGTGCCGTCGGAGAGCCTCGCCATCACCATGCTCGGCTGCGCCGTCCCCGCCTTCGCCTGCCATCTCGCCTTCGAGACGACCTTGTGGGCGCCGAGCTTTGTCGAGTGGGGTGGCATCCTCGGTCTGGGCCTGGGCTCGATCGGGCTCGCCTTCATCTGCTGGGATGTCGGCATGAAGAAGGGCGACGTCGCCTTCCTCGGCGTCGCCTCCTATGCCGCGCCGGTGCTCTCGACCGTGGTCCTGGTCATCGCCGGCTATGCGCCGGCGAGCTGGCTGTTGGCGATTTCCTGCGTACTGATCGTCGTCGGCGCGCTGGTAGCCAGCTTCGGACCGGCGGCGAAAGCCGCTGTGCCGAAGGCCGCCGGAGGCTAGGATTCAGATGTCGAGAATACGGGTCTCGTAGGCGTAGACCGTGCGGAAGCCGAGCCGGCGGTACATTTCCAGCGCGAGGCCATTGCTCTGATCGACCTGGAGATAGGCTTGGGCACAGCCCTGTGCCGCCGCCCAGCCCATCAGCCCCAGCATCAGCTGTTTGCCGAGACCCCTGCCGCGCAGGGCTTTGTCGACGATGACGGCGCCGATCTCGGCCATGCCACGCTCGGTGACGCTCATGGCGTAGGCCGCCGGGCGCCCCTCATGCATCAGCGTGGCGAAGGCGGCGGGGACGCGTACACCGCAGACGATCGCAGCAAGATGCTCGCGGTTGCGCTTGTTGCCGGTCTGGTGAGCGCAGACGCCATCGATCCAGGCGTCGTCCGCCTGGGCGGTCGCGATCATGCCGGAAATGGGCGGATGCAGGCCGGGGTCGAGTTCGGCGACCATGCCGAAGGAAGCGGTCTCGACCCGGTAGCCGCGCTCGGCGAAGCGTTGGCGGGCGCCTTCGGACACCAATGGCGTGAAACGGATGCGAGGCGGCAGGCCGGCCTGACGATAGAGATCCTTGACGAAGGCAAGAGTCGCTTCGTCCATGTCGCCACCTTCGCGCAACGAGGAGGCCGAATTGGCGCGGCCGGAATAGCCATTGGCGAAGCGCACGACCCATTGGTCGACGATGAGCGTGGTCGGCGCCGGCCAGGCGTTGACGATACGGGTCTCGCAGGCGCTGGCCAGCGCCATGTCGATGACGGGCTTGTCCATCGCTAGCCTCCCGCCGGACGCGGCGTCGGCCGCCAGTCTGGCGGCGCCATCTCGAAGCCGGAGAAGGCAAAGCCCGGCGCGACCGTGCAGCCGACCAGTGTCCAGGCGCCGAGCGAGGTCGCGCTCTGCCAATGCCCGGCCGGCACGACGATCTGCGGCCGCTGCCCGGCAGAAAGATCCTTGCCAAGATGATGCGCCGAGGCGTCGTGGCCATTCGGCGAAAGCGTGATCACCAGCGGCGCGCCGGCATAATGGTGCCAGATCTCGGCGGCGTCGACGCGATGCCATTCCGAGGTCTCGCCGACATCGAGCAGATAATAGATCGCGGTCGAGAAGCCACGCCCCTCCGGACCGGCGGGATCGCGGAAGGTCTCGCGATAATGCCCGCCCTCGGGATGGGGCGTCAGTTCGAGCAGGCGGATCACCTCGGCGGAACTGAGGCCGTTCAACGTGCTCATCGCGGATCAGAACCTGTTCTTGGCCTCGCGCAGCGCCGTAAAGACCTCGCCGGCCGGCTTGCCGACGATGCCGAGCGTCGCGGCGAGTGCCGGCTCACCGGCGCGGAAGAACGGGTTGGTCGCCTTCTCCTCGCCGACGGTGGTCACAGCCCAGAAGCGGCCTTCGGCCTTGGCAGCCTCGGCCTCGGCGAGGCGGGCAGCGACGGCCGGGTTACTCGGGTCCATGGCCGCGGCGAAGCGGGCATTCGACAGGGTGTAATCGTGGCCGCCGATCAGCGTGGTTGAGTCCGGCAGCGCCATGATGCGCGACAGCGAGGTCCACATCGCCTCCATCCGGCCAGGCATGACGCGGCCGCAGCCCATGACGAAGACGACATCGCCGACCAGCGCGAGCTTGGCTTTCTGGCTGACGAGGCTGACATGGCCCTCGGCATGGCCGGGCGTCGCCCAGGCCTCGAAGTCGTAGCCACCGACAGCGACGCGGTCGCCCTCGCCAAGCACGACATCGACCGGCGCGCCGGCGCGTGCGGCTTCGGGTGCGAACACCTTGGCGCCGGTCGCCTGCTTCAGCGCAGCGATGCCCTGGACGTGGTCGGCATGCTCGTGCGTCACCAGGACCTGGCTGATCGTCCAGCCCTTGGCCTTGGCCGCGGCGAGGACCTCGTCGGCATCGGGAACGTCGACGGTGGCGCAGGCGCCGGTGCCGGGGTCGCGCAACAGCGCGCCGGCATTGTCGCTGAGCGTGCGGAAGACATGGATGTCGAGCGGCATGGGAAGCTCCGGCAATCGGCAGTCGAGACGCCTGCTTGAAGCAAGCGCGCGCCGGTATCAAGACGGGTGTGTTGCCGAACACTGCCCTTGCGCTCCCGATGCCGCTGCGCCATCTCCGTTGGCATGGCCTTGGACGTCGTCGACCTGCGCACCTTCTATGCCAGCCCGCTCGGGCATGTGGCGCGCAGGGTCGTCGGCAAGGTCATGGTGAAGCTCTGGCCCGATTGCCGGCGCCAGCGCCTGCTGGGCCTGGGGTTCGCGACGCCCTATCTGCCGCTTCTCGGCGGCGAGGCAGAGCGGGTGATAGCCTTCATGCCGGCGGCGCAGGGCGTGGTGAACTGGCCTTCGCCCGGACTTTCTGCTTCGGCACTGGTCGAGCCGACCCTGCTGCCGCTGCCGACCGCCTCCATCGATCGCGTGCTGATGGTGCATGCGCTCGAGGAAACAGAGAGCCCCGAGGACCTGCTCGAAGAGATCTCGCGGGTGCTGAGCCCAGGCGGGCGCTTGATCGTCGTCGTCCCGAACCGGCGCGGCCTGTGGGCGCGGATGGACACGACGCCGTTCGGCCATGGCCGGCCTTTCAGCCGTTCGCAGATCGAGGCGCTGATGCGCCGCGCGATGTTCTCGCCCGAGCACTGGGTGGAGGCGCTTTATGTGCCGCCGCTACGCCGACGCCTGTTCATGCGCTCGGCGATGGCCTGGGAGAAGGTCGGCGCCGGGCTGTCGCTGCCCTTCGCCGGCGTCTACGTCATCGACGCGACCAAGCAGTTCTACCGACGCGCGCCCCTGCGCGCGACGCGACGCAGCATCGCCTTCCGGCCGGTGCTGCTGCCGCAGGCTCGCTCCTCTTCGCACCTGCCGCGGCAGGATGATGGGGGCGGGTCTGCGGGTTGACAATTTCGCCGGGGCGCGGCCAAGGTCCGCCGCCTTTTTTGACCGTTCCGTCACCGCGGCCTCAAGCCGGCGTGTTTTCCCCTGGGAAGCGGGACCAGATCTGGATGTCGATGCGAAGCTATCTCGATTTCGAAAAGCCGGTCGCCGAGCTCGAGGCGAAGGCGGATGAACTGCGTACACTCGACGGCAAGGGCGACGGCTACTCGCTCGCCGAGGAGATCGGCAAGCTCGAGGCCAAGGCCTCGCAGGCGCTGAAGGACCTCTACGGCACCCTCACGCCCTGGCAGAAGACGCTGGTGGCGCGCCATCCGCAGCGCCCGCATTTCCTCGACTATTGCTCGGCGCTGATCGACGAGTTCACGCCGCTCGCGGGCGACCGCGTCTTTGGCGAAGACGAGGCGATCGTCGGCGGCTTCGGCCGCTTTCGTGGCGAGCCGGTCTGCGTCATGGGCCAGGAGAAGGGCAACTCGACCGAGACCCGCATCAAGCACAATTTCGGCATGCCGAAGCCGGAGGGCTACCGCAAGGCGGTGCGCCTGATGGAGCTGGCCGACCGTTTCG
Source organism: Allobosea sp. Tri-44 (assembly GCF_004123845.1). GTDB lineage: Bacteria > Pseudomonadota > Alphaproteobacteria > Rhizobiales > Beijerinckiaceae > Allobosea. Next base: position 336,505 of record NZ_NBDP01000019.1, read on the forward strand.
GCCTGCCGGTGCTGAGCTTCATCGATACCGCCGGTGCCTATCCCGGCATCGAGGCCGAGGAGCGCGGCCAGGCCGAGGCGATCGCGCGCTCAACCGAGACCTGCCTTGCGCTGCGCACGCCGAGCGTCGCGCTGGTGATCGGCGAGGGTGGCTCCGGCGGGGCGATCGCCATCGCTGCCGCCAGCAAGGTGCTGATGCTGGAGCACGCGATCTATTCGGTGATCTCGCCGGAAGGCGCGGCCTCGATCCTCTGGCGCGACACGGCCCGCGCCCAGGACGCCGCAACCGGCATGAAGATCACGGCCCAGGACCTGCTGCGCTTCGGCGTGATCGACAAGATCGTCACCGAGCCGACCGGCGGCGCCCATCGTGACCCGCAGGCAGCGATCGAGCGGGCCGGTGCGGCGATCGAGGCGGCCTTGTCCGATCTCGCCGGACTGAGCGCCGACGAGATCGTCGACCGGCGGGCGCAGAAGTATCTGGCGATCGGCCGGACGCTATAGCCGGGAGTGGCCGTGCGGAACCGCGCAGATGGCTTGGTAGGGGCTTTACCGCAGCTTCACCATATGGCCATCTGCACGCTCGCCGTGGTAAGGAACGGTCAAGGCTAACGGTCCTACAACCGAGCAACGGGCATAATTTGGCCGCGTTGTATGAGGCATTGTCGGGTCTGACGCGTCCGCGCGAGATGGGATTGACGACGTGGCTGTGAGACATTTCGCGCTGGCGGCGCTCCTTGGCCTCACTTTGGCAGCCTGCGAAGAGGAGCGTTATCGCGGCTCTGCGCGCCATAACATTCCGATTCCGTCTGCGACCTACACGCTGATGTCCGAGAAGGGCATGAGCAAGAGCCAGCCGATCGTGATTCGCTCCTACAAGAAGGAGTCAGAGCTCGAGGTCTGGAAGAAGCGCGCCGACGGCAAGTATGCGCTGCTCAAGACCTTCCCGATGTGCCGCTGGTCGGGCCAACTCGGCCCGAAGGTCCGCGAGGGCGACCGCATGGCGCCGGAGGGCTTCTACGCTATCGCCCCGGCGCAGATGAACCCGAATTCGTCGTTCTACGTCTCGTTCAACATGGGCTATCCGAACGCTTATGACCGCGCGCATGGCCGCACCGGCGCGCATCTGATGGTACACGGCGCCTGCTCCTCGGCCGGCTGCTATTCGATGACGGACGACCAGATCGGCGAGATCTACGCGCTGGTGCGCGAGGCCCAGAATGGTGGGCAGCGGGCCGTGCAGATGCAGGCTTATCCGTTCCGGATGACGCCGGAGAACCTCGCCAAGCACCGGCTCGACCCGAATATCGCCTTTTGGAAGAATCTGAAGGAAGGCTCGGACTTCTTCGAGGTGGCCAAGGACGAACCGTCGGTTTCCGTGGCGGGCGGACGCTATGCCTTCAACCGTGATGGCACCCAGGTCGACCCGTCGCTGACGCAGGCGCTCTCCGAGAAGCGCCAGCAGGACGAGATCCAGGTCGCGGCGCTGGTGTCGAAGGGCACGCCCGCGGTCAAGCTGATCTATGATGACGGCGACCAGCATTCCTCCTTCAAGCGCCAGCTGGCCCAGTCCGGTGCCGATTCGCTGAACAGGTCGGTCGCCTGGGGCTCGCGCGATGTCGGCATCAGTCGCGTCGATTCGCTGATCGGCCCCCGTGTCGTCGTGTTCGATGACAAGGGGCGGACCAAGGCGACTGTCCGCGCCGAATCGGCTGACAACGAGGCCGTGCTCGCTGCGGTCAGCAGCGCGCAGCAGGCGGAGGAAGCCAAGCCCGTGGTTGCCGCTGCGCCGGCCAAGCCTGCGGCTGCTCAGCCCGCCGCCAAGCCGAAGAGCGATGCGGCGGCGACTCAGGTCGCCAAGGCGACGCCGGGCGCCGCGACGCCCGCCCCGATCCAGACGGCTTCAGCCGAACCCTCGCAACCCTCCTTCTATCAGCGTGCGCTGAGCTTCGTACCGCTGCTCGGCAGCGGTTCTTCCGAGCCGAAGGAGCAGGCGCCGGTCGTCTCCGTCGTGCCCGAGACGCCGCAGACGGTGACTGCGCCATTGCCGCCGCGCCGGGCCTCGACCCTGCGCACGTCCCAGCTGCAGCCCGACGCCTCCTATTCAAGCCAGCCCGTCGCGCGCTGAGCGGCCCGGCAATCACTTGATGTAAAAAAGTCACGCCCGCGGCCAGCAATGGCCGCGGGCGCTTTTGTAGGCGTCTAAACCGCAAAATCCGACGAGTTTGCTCATTACGCGGGCAGGTTGCAAAAAACCTCGCCTTGCCGAGTTCGCACCCGCGCAGGCTTAATCATGGCGAATGCATGACGAGATTCGTGCAGGGACCTTGATGGAGTTCGCGATGGCTGCCTTGAAAACTTCCGGCTTGCTGACGGGCTTTGCGCTTTCGATGGCGCTGACGGTTTCGAGTGCGCTCGCCTCGGATCTGCCGAGCCGCAAGGGTGCGCCGCCGGTGCCGGTCGCGCCGAGCATCACCTGGTTCGACATCGCCGTCAGCGTGAAGGGCATGACGGATTATAATTTCCGCGGCATCTCGCAGACCGACCGCAAGCCGGCGATCCAGGGCGGCGCCGAACTGCAGATCTACGACAATCTGTTCTATGTCGGCGTCTACGCCTCGAATGTCGATCTGGCGACCAGCCCGCCGGCCGAAATCGACTTCTACGGCGGCATCCGGCCGAAGTTTGGCCCGGTCACCGTCGATCTCGGCATCTGGCAGTACTACTATCCGGGCGAGAAGGCCTATATCGACACGGCCGGCGTGTTCTGGACGCCGAAGAACACCGATTACACCGAGGTCTATGGCAAGGTCAGCTATAACTTCGAGGACAAGCTGATCCTCGGCGCGAACGTCTTCTACGCCTGGGACTGGCTCGGGACCGGCGCTAGCGGCACCTATGCCTCGGTGACGGCGAAGTACAACCTGCCCTTCCTCGAAGGCCTGTCGGTCTCCGGCGAGCTCGGCCATTACTGGCTCGGCACGACCAATCTCGCGATCTGGTCGACGCTGCCGCCGACCAATTTGCCGAACTACACCTACTGGAACGCCGGTGTTTCCTACACCTGGAAGAACCTGACGGCGGATGTGCGCTATCACGACACCAACCTGTCGAAGACTGAATGCTTCCTGCTGACGGCCGATCCGCGTGGCATCACCTCCGGCTCGGGTCGCTCGAAGTGGTGCAACCCGACCGTGGTGGCGACGCTCTCCTTCGACATCACCGCCAGCAGCGTCGGTATCTTCGCGCCGAAGTAAGCGCTTCGATCGCGCCGGTTCGTTTGGTCAAGGCCGCTCGTGAGAGCGGCCTTTTTCCGTTGATGGGACCCGATGGCCAGGCGCTGAGCGACTACCGCGCCAGCGCGGCCCTCATGTAGCTGCGCGGCGTGGTGCCGAGGCGCCGCCTGAACATGGTCGTGAACGCCGCGACATTGTCATAGCCCGCCAGCATGGCGATCCGGGTGACCGGCGCTCCTTCCGCCAGGCGGGGCAGGCAGGCGAACAGGCTCGCTTGCTGGCGCCAGGCGACGAAGCTCAAGCCGGTCTCGCGCTGGAAGAAGCGCGTGAAAGTCCGCCGGCTCATCGCCAGTTTTGCGGCCCAGTCGTCGAGCCGTTCGGTGACCGACGGTGCCGCCATATAGGCACGGCACAGGGCGGCCAGCCGCTTGTCGGCCGGGAAGGGCAGGCCGAGCGGCTGGACCGGGAGTGCGGCGATCTCGGCCCTCAGCAGTTCCAGGACGAGCTCGATCTTGCGGGTGCCAGGCGGGGTGTCGTGCAAGCGGATTGCCTCGGCGATCAGGGCGCGCGCCAGCTCGGTGACGCCGAGCACCTGCAGCATCCGCTCCGCCAGATCGTCATGGCTGGGCAGGAGATAGACCGACTTGACGCTGACATCGCTCAGCATCTCGACCGAATGCTGGAGCTGGGCCGGGATGAGAAGGGCGTGCCCCGGCGGGATCATCCAGCAGCCGCGCTCGGTCTGCACCAGCACGACGCCGGAAAAGGCGCAGAGCAGCTGGACATGGCGATGGCTGTGCAGAGGGATCGTGTAGCCGGCCGGGTTGTCCGAGGTGTGGACCAGAACATCGCTATCGGAGCGGGCGATCCAGCCGTGACGAAGGCGATGATGAGCATGGAGGGCATCGAGCTGTTGTTGCGGCAGCGTCTTCATCGATTGGCCCAAACACGAAATTATTCGACCGAAACACGAATGCAGGTCACGGGCAAGCCCTGTAGAAGGAGCGCCGAGACAGGTTTTTGCGCAGGAACACCGCCATGGTTGCAACGATCGAGGGGAGCCGCCCCCGCTTCGAGAAGACGACGATCTCCGTTCTGCTCGCGGTCAGCTTCTGCCACCTCCTGAACGATGTCATGCAGTCGCTGCTGGCCTCGCTCTACCCGCTGTTCAAGGCCAATTACGCCCTGGATTTCGTCCAGATCGGCCTGCTGACCATGGCCTTCCAGGTCACGGCCTCGCTGTTGCAGCCGGTCGTCGGAATGGTGACCGATCGCTGGCCGATGCCCTATTCGGCGCCGGCCGGCATGGCCTCGACCTTCGGCGGCCTGATCCTGCTCGGCAATGCCCATAATTTCGCGGTGTTGATCGTGGCGGCCTGCCTGATCGGCCTGGGGTCGGCGATCTTCCATCCGGAGGCGTCGCGGGTGGCGCGGCTCGCCTCGGGCGGGCGGCACGGCCTGGCGCAGTCGCTGTTCCAGGTTGGCGGTAATCTCGGCTCGGCGCTGGGGCCGCTTCTCGCCGCCTTTATCGTCCTGCCCTTCGGCCAAGGCAGCGTCGCCTGGCTCTCGGTCATCGCCATGGCGGGCGTGGTCGTCCTGACCCGCGTCGGACACTGGTATGCGGCGCATCGCCGGGAGCATGCCGGCCGCCCGGCCGCCAGCCGCGCCTTGCCGCTGCCGGGACGACGTGTCGCTTTCGCCCTGTTCGTTCTCGTGCTGCTGACCGCGACGAAGAACGTCTACATGGCGAGCATCTCTAGCTATTTCACCTTCTACGTCATCGAGCAGTTCCAGCTCGGCTTCCGCGATGCGCAGCTGATGCTGTTTCTGTTCCTCGGTGCGGCTGCAGTCGGCACCTTTGCCGGCGGGCCGATCGGCGACCGCTTCGGGGCGCGCTTCGTGATCTGGTTCTCGATCCTCGGCGTCATCCCGTTCGCGCTGCTGCTGCCTTACGCCAACCTGTTCTGGACCGGCGTGCTGTGCGGGGTGATCGGGCTGATCTTCGCTTCGGCCTTCTCGGCCATCGTGGTGTTCGCGCAGGAGCTGGTTCCGGGACGCGTCGGCCTGATCGCCGGCATGTTCTTCGGCTTCGCCTTCGGGGCAGGCGGGCTCGGCGCCGCCTTCCTCGGCGGCTTTGCCGACGCCTACGGCATCACCTTCGTCTACCGCGTCTGCTCCTATCTGCCGCTGTTGGGGCTGCTGACCATCCTGCTGCCGCGTCTGCCACGGCGCGGGTGAAGGCTGGGGTACGCGCTGCGGATGCCGCGTGAGATGTCAGACGTAAAAAGGGCTCCAGCCATCGGCGGAGCCCTTTTTCATATGTCGGATGCGAAGCCGCTGCGATCAGACGAACTGGCCGTGGCAGTGCTTGTACTTCTTGCCGGAGCCGCAGGGGCAGAGCTCGTTGCGGCCGACCTTGCCCCAGCTTGTCGGATCGGTCGGGTTGCGCTCGGCGAGGGCGAGGTCGCCATCGGTCGCAGCGAATTGCGGCTGGCTACCGAGGAAGCCGGCCGGCGGGGGCGGCAGGGCGCCACCGCTGCCCTGGGCGAGGTCCAGGCCGTCTTCCGGCGGCGCCTCGAAGCGGACCTCGACGCGCATCAGATTGCCGGTGACCTGCTCACGCAGGCGGCCGATCAGGCTGTCGAACAGCTCGAAGGCTTCCTGCTTGTACTCGTTCAGCGGGTCGCGCTGGGCATAGCCGCGCCAGCCGATGACCTGGCGCAGGTGGTCGAGCGTGACGAGATGCTCGCGCCAGAGATGGTCGAGCGTCTGCAGCAGGACCTGCTTCTCGATATAGGTCATCACCTCTTCGGTGTTGCGCTCGATGCGCGCCGTGTAGTCGTCGTCGGCGGTCTTGCGGATGCGTTCGCGCAATTCGGCGTCGGCTATGCCCTCTTCCTTGGCCCAGTCCTCGATCGGCAATTCGAGATTGAGATAGGTCGTGACGTCCTCGCGCAGGCCGGCGGCATCCCACTGCTCGGGATAGGCATCCTCGGGGATGCGACGCGACACGGTGTCCTCGACGACGCCCTGGCGCATGTCGTCGATGGTCTCGCGTACGCTCTCGGCGCGCATGAACTCGCGGCGCTGCTCGAACACGACCTTGCGCTGGTCGTTCATGACGTCGTCGTATTTCAGGATGTTCTTGCGGATGTCGAAGTTGCGCGCCTCGACCTTGCCTTGCGCCTTCTCGACCGCCTTGTTGATCCAGGGATGGACAATCGCCTCGTCTTCCTGCAGGCCGAGCTTCTGCAGCATGCCGTCCATCCGGTCGGAGCCGAAGATGCGCATCAGATCGTCCTGCAGCGACAGGAAGAATTTCGAGCGGCCCGGATCGCCCTGGCGGCCGCCGCGGCCGCGCAGCTGATTGTCAATGCGCCGGCTTTCATGGCGCTCGGTGCCGATGATGTAGAGGCCGCCGGGGCGCGTCATGGTCTTGGCCGGGCGCGAGCCCTTGGCCGGCTCGAGCTCGATGGTCTCGGAGGCGTTGAGCACGATCTCGCGGAAGCGCGCGACTTCCTCTTCGATCGCCTTGATTTTCGCCTGCTTCTCGGGCCCGTCCTCCATGCCGGCGGTCTCGTGCGCGACGCGCATCTCGACATTGCCGCCGAGTTTGATGTCGGTGCCGCGGCCGGCCATGTTGGTCGCGATGGTGATCGCGCCGGGCACGCCGGCCTCGGCGACGATGAAGGCCTCCTGCTCGTGGAAGCGGGCGTTCAGCACGGCGAACTGCTTGGCGCTCTTGCCCGAGCGGGCGGCGGCGTAGAGCTTGTCCAGCGCATCGGGCTGGGCGAAGTCGATCTGCTTGAAACCGGCCTCCACCAGCATCTCGGCGACGAGCTCGGACTTCTCGATCGAGGCCGTGCCGACCAGCACTGGCTGCAGGCGCTCGCTGGCGCGGTCGAGCTCCTTGATGATCGACTTCACCTTCTCCGGGAAGCTGCGATAGACCTCGTCGTCGTCGTCGATGCGGGCGACCGGGACATTGGTCGGGATCTCGACGACTTCGAGCTTGTAGATCTGTTCGAACTCGTCGGCCTCGGTGGCGGCCGTGCCGGTCATGCCGGCGAGCTTCTTGTAGAGGCGGAAATAGTTCTGGAAGGTGATCGAGGCCAGCGTCGCGTTCTCGGGCTGGACGGTGACGTTTTCCTTGGCTTCGAGCGCCTGGTGCAGGCCTTCGGAATAGCGGCGCCCAGGCATCATGCGGCCGCTGAACTCGTCGATGATGACGACCTCGTCATTGCGGACGATGTAGTCCTTATCGCGGCTGAAGAGGGCGTGCGCCCGCAGCGCCTGGTTGACATGGTGCACCAGCGTGACGTTGGCGGAATCGTAGAGATCGCCCTCCTTGAGCAGCCCGGCTGCCCTGAGCAATTCCTCGATATGCTCGTTACCGGCCTCGGTCAGCGCCACGGTGCGCTGCTTCTCGTCGACCTCGTAATCCGTCTTGACCAGCCCCGGCAGGACCTTGTCGATCGAGACATAGAGGTCTGACTTGTCGTCGAGCGGGCCGGAAATGATCAGCGGCGTACGCGCTTCGTCGATCAGGATCGAGTCGACCTCGTCGACGATCGCGAAATGGTGGCCGCGCTGGCTCATCTGCGCGACCTCGTACTTCATATTGTCGCGCAGATAGTCGAAGCCGAACTCGTTGTTGGTGCCGTAGGTGATGTCGCTGGCATAGGCGCGCTGGCGCTCCTCGTCGTCGAGGCCGTGCACGATGATGCCGACGGAGAGGCCGAGGAAACTGTAGATCCGGTTCATCCACTCGGCGTCGCGGCGGGCGAGGTAGTCGTTGACGGTAACGACATGGACGCCCTTGCCGGCGAGCGCGTTGAGATAGACCGGCAAGGTCGCGACCAGCGTCTTGCCTTCGCCGGTCTTCATCTCGGCGATGGCGCCCTCGTGCAGCACCATGCCGCCGACGAGCTGGACGTCGAAATGGCGCTGGCCGAGCGTGCGCTTGGCCGCCTCGCGCACCGTCGCAAAGGCGGGAACGAGCAGGTCGTCGAGCTTGGCGCCGTCGGCGAGCTGTTGCTTGAAGGTTTCGGTGCGGGCGCGAAGGGCCTCGTCGGAGAGCTGCGCCACCTCGGCTTCGAGCGCGTTGATCGCGGCGACGCGGGGTTGGTAGCCCTTCACCCGCCGATCGTTCGACGAGCCGAAGAGTTTCTTTGCAAGCGCGCCAAGCATGTCTGGCCTTTCAATGGCGAATCCGGCCGGCGCCAGCAGGCGCGGCCGAAAGCGGTAACCCTCAGAATTTCACGCGCGTGTTTAGACGTGCGCAGGCGCATGGTCCAGCACGCGCTTGTCCGCGCGCATGTAGGGTCAGGGCACTTCGGTTCCAAGAGCCTTGCGCCGTTGCGCGGTGTGATGCCGTCGATTGAACCAGGTCGGCCGGCTCGCGTTGATGTGCGAGGCGTCATCTTGCCAAGGCCGCGTTCTGCTGGCACTCAGCCTGCGAGATTCATTTCCGCGCCGTTCATCGAAAGGCCGATCCATGGTTTCGTCCCGTCTCGCCACGCTGTCGCTCGGCCTCGTGCTCGCCGCTGCCGCGCCGGCCCTCGCGCAGCAGGACAAGCTCATCGCCAAGGTCGATGGGATCACCATCACCGAGGGTGATCTGAAACTCGCCGAGGAGGATCTCGCCGAGCGCACCGCGCAGATGCCGGAGGAGCGCAAGCGCGAGGAGTTGATCAACTATCTGGTCGACCTCAAGCTCGGCGCCAAGACCGCGGCGGCTGCCAAGATCGGCGATGGGCCGGAATTCGCCAAGCGGCTCGCCTATAACCGCGACAAGCTGCTGCTCGACGAATATCTGACGGTCGAGGCCAAGAAGGCGGCGACGCCGGAGGCGGCCAAGAAGCTTTTCGACGACACCGTCAAGGCGATGAAGCCGGAGGAAGAGGTCCACGCCCGCCACATCCTGGTGCCGGAGGAGGCGCAGGCCAAGGCGGCGCTCGATCGGGTAAAGAAGGGCGAGGATTTCGCCAAGGTCGCCGCCGAACTCTCCAAGGATCCGGGCTCGGGCAAGGAGGGCGGCGATCTCGGCTGGTTCGCCAAGGACCGGATGGTGCCGGAATTCGCCGAAGCTGCGTTCAAGCTCGAGAAGGGCCAGGTTTCCGAGCCGGTGAAGAGCCAGTTCGGTTGGCACGTCATCAAGCTCGAGGACAAGCGCAGCAAGCCGCTGCCGAGCTTCGACGAGGTCAAGCCGCAGATCGACCAGTATCTGGTCCGCAAGGCGCAGCAGGACCTCATCGTCGCTCTGCGCGAGAAGGCCAAGGTCGAGCGCCTCGACAAGCCGGCTGCCCCGGCGACGCCTGCGCCGGCTCCGGTCGAGCCGAAGAAGCCCTGATCGGGCCACGTCTTTCACAATACCGTCGCGATGCGCCCGGGCCATGCCCGGGCGTTTCGTTTTGGCGGAGCCGAGACCCTTGTCTTCGTCCCGCCGCTGCGGCACATCGGGGCACCTTTTCGAGGAGGCGTACGATGGCCGGCAAGGATGTTCCCGTTTCTCCGCTCGCGCCGAAGCGCCAGCCCAAGGTTCCGGCAGTACCGGGCGTGCGCTTCGCCACGGCCGAGGCCGGCATCCGCTACAAGGGCCGTACCGATGTGCTGCTCGTCCTGCTCGAAGAGGGCTCCCAGGTCGCCGGCGTCTTCACACGCTCGAAATGCCCGTCGGCCCCGGTCGATTGGTGCCGGGAGAATCTGGCGCAGGGCAAGGCGCGCGCCATCGTCGTCAACTCCGGTAATGCCAATGCCTTCACCGGCCTGAAGGGCCGTGACTCGGTCGCGCTGACGGCGAAGATCGCGGCGAAGGCTGCGGGCTGCAAGGCGGAGGAGGTCTTCATCGCCTCGACCGGCGTGATCGGCGAGCCGCTCGACGCAACCAAGTTCGAGGGTGTGCTGGCCGATTGCGCCAAGCGCGCGGCCGACGGACCCTGGTCGGACGCGGCCAAGGCGATCATGACCACCGACACCTTCCCCAAGGCGGTCTCGCGCAAGGCCAAGATCGACGGGCATGAGGTGGTGATCGCCGGCATCGCCAAGGGCGCCGGCATGATCGCGCCCGACATGGCGACGATGCTCTCCTTCGTCTTCACCGATGCGCCGATCGCGGCGCCCGTGTTGCAGGCCCTGCTGTCGAAGGGTGTGAAGGGCTCGTTCAACGCGATCACGGTCGACAGCGACACCTCGACCTCCGACACGCTGATGCTGTTCTCTACGGCTAAGGCCAAGGCGCGCGGCGTACCGGAGATCACCGACCCGGCGGATACCCGCCTCTCCGGTTTCAAGCGGGCGCTGAACGCGCTGCTGCTCGAGCTCTCGCATCTGGTTTGCAAGGACGGCGAGGGCGCCCGGAAGTTCGTCGAGGTGCGGGTCGTCGGGGCGCTGTCGGCGCGCTCGGCGAAGAAGGTCGCGCTCTCGATCGCCAACTCGCCGCTGGTCAAGACGGCGGTCGCCGGCGAGGACGCCAATTGGGGCCGCATCGTCATGGCGGTCGGCAAGGCCGGCGAGCCGGCCGATCGCGACAGGCTCGACATCTCCTTCGGCGCGATCAAGGTCGCGGAAGCCGGTGCACGCGCCGGCTCCTATGACGAGCAGGCCGTCTCCGATTACATGAAGGGCGAGCACATCGTCATCACCGCCGATCTCGGCCTCGGCCGCGGCAAGGCCACCGTCTGGACCTGCGACCTGACCAAGGCCTATGTCGAAATCAACGGCGACTATCGTTCCTGAGCCCGCCGGTCCGGCGGGGCCGAGCAAGGCCTTCATCGTCGGCAATCTCGCCGCCTGCTCGTTCCTCTGGGGCAGCAGCTACCTGTTCATCAAGCTGATGGCGGGCGAGGTCTCGCCCTGGGCGATCGCCGCCGGCCGCGGTCTGCTCGGCGCGGCGACGCTGGCGTTCTTCGTCGCAATGCGGGGGCAGAGCCCGCTGCCACGTCGGCATGAACTGCGCCATTGGCTCGTGCTCGGCACGGCCAATGGCTGGCTACCGAACGTGCTCGTCGCCTATGCGCTGATCCAGCTCGCCAGCGGCCCGGCGGCGATGATCCAGGCGGCGGGGCCGCTGGTCACGGCGCTGTTCGCGCATCTCCTGTTCGCCGAAGAACGTCTCGGTCGACGCCGCCTCACTGGTATCGCGATAGGTATGGCCGGCGTCGCCATCCTGATCGGGCCGCGCCTGGCCGAGGGCGGCGGCACGGCGCTCAGCCTCCTCGCCATGGTCGGGGCGACCCTCTCCTATGCTTGCGCCAATCTCTACGTCCGTGCGGTGCCGCCACAGTCGGGCGATCCGATCCGGCTTGCGCTCGGCCAGCAGATGGTCTCGGGCTCGGGCGCGCTGCTGCTGACCCTGGCGTTTTCCGGTTGGGGCGCACTCTCGACCCTGCTGCCGCATTGGCAGGCCGTGCTGGCGCTCGGCGTGCTCGCCACGGCGCTGCCGGTGACGTTCTTCATGCGGCTGATCCGCGCCGCCGGGCCGACGCGCGCAGCGATGACCGGTTATCTGGTTCCGGCAGTGGCTGCCGTCATGGGTGTGCTCATCCTCGGCGAAACGCTGGAGTTGCGGCAGATTATCGGAGGTTGCATCATCCTTGCAGGCGTCTTTCTGGTATCGACGGCGCCGGCGGGGGGACGTGCCAGATGAAGAGGATCGCATGCGTGCTGGGCCTTGCGGCCTTGTTGGGTTCTTGCGTCGCGCAGGGGCCAGGGACGGACCCGTCTTTTTCGGCAGAGGAGGCGGCGTTCATCCGCAAGCCCGGGACCGGGGTCATCGTCGGCCATGCCTTCCGCACGCGTGAGAAGGGGCAGGTCGTGAACGCGGCCGGCGAAGTCGTCAGACTGATCCCGGCGACGGCCTATGCCCGCGAGCGCTTCAGCCGCATTTTCGTCAGGACCAAGTTCCTGCCGCACTGGCGCTATCCGAATGACCAGATCGATTCACGTTATGCGGAATTCACCCGCACGACGAAGACGACGGCCAGGGGGCGCTTCAGCTTCGACAAGGTCGCGCCCGGCACTTACTTCGTCTCGACCCAGGTGATCTGGGGCGAGGAGGATGCGATTTTCCGCGAGGGCGGTTCAGTCTATGACGAAGTCACGCTGACTGGCAAGGAAACCGAGCCGGTCGAGGTCATCCTCTCGGGACATTAGTTCTTGCTGTGAAGCTGCTGCTCGTCGTCGCCTGCGCACTGATCGATTCCGACAACCGCGTGCTCGTCACCCAACGCCCCGAAGGCAAGTCCCTCGCGGGCCTGTGGGAATTCCCCGGCGGCAAGCTGGAGCCCGGCGAGCGGCCCGAGCCGGCGCTGATCCGCGAACTTGCCGAGGAGCTCGGCATTACGGTCAAGGAAGCCTGCCTGGCACCGCTGACCTTCGCCAGCTACGCCTATCCCGAATTCCACCTGCTGATGCCGCTCTATATCTGCCGGCGCTGGGAGGGGACGGTAATTTCAGGCGAGGGGCAGGCGCTGAAATGGGTTCGCCCCGGCAAGTTGCGCGAGCTCGCGATGCCGCCGGCCGACGAGCCGCTGATCCCGCCGCTGGTGGATTTGTTGGGGGCGTAGAGGGCCGTCATTCTCGGGCGAAGCGAAGCGCAGACCCGAGAATCTCGTGACGAGAAGGCGCAGGCGGGAGCCTCTTTCGGCCTGAGATGCTCGGGTCTGCGCCTGAGCATGACGCTTGGTGTGTCCGCGCGCTCAGCGCGGCAGGATGGTCTCGCCCATCAGGTGCTTGTCGATTGAGTGGGCCATCTGGCGGCCCTCGCGGATCGCCCAGACCACGAGCGACTGGCCACGGCGCATGTCGCCGGCGGTGAAGACCTTTTCGACCGAGGTCTTGTAGGCCAGCATGTTGGCCTCGACATTGCCGCGCCCGTCGATCTTGACGCCGAGCTTCTCCAGAAGCCCATCATGCACCGGCGAGACGAAGCCCATGGCGAGCAGGACGAGATCGGCCTTGAGCTGGAACTCGCTGCCCTCGATCGGCTTGAAGCCGGCATCGACCCTGGCGCAATGCAGGGTCTTCACCTTGCCGTTCTCACCGGTGAACTTGACGGTGCCGACGGCGAAGTCGCGCTCAGCGCCTTCCTCATGGCTGGAGGAGGTCCGCAGTTTCAGCGGCCAGTTCGGCCAGGTCAGCTGCTTGTTCTCCTTCTCCGGCGGCTGCGGCATGATCTCGAGCTGGGTGACCGAGAGAGCGCCCTGGCGCACCGAGGTGCCGATGCAGTCCGAACCGGTGTCGCCGCCGCCGATGACGACGACATGCTTGCCGCCGGCGAGGATCGGGCGAGCATTGCCTGATGTGTCCGGCTCGCCGCCATTGCGACGGTTCTGCTGCGGCAGGAAGTCCATGGCGAACTGGACGCCGTCGAGATCGCGGCCCTCGATCGGCAGGTCGCGCGGCTTTTCGGCGCCGCCGGTCAGGCCGATCGCGTCATATTGTGCGAGCAGCTCCTGCGGCTCGATGTCGACGCCGACATTGACGCTGTAATGGAAGACGACGCCTTCGGCTTCCATCTGGGTGACGCGCCGATCGACATGCGACTTCTCCATCTTGAAGTCGGGAATGCCATAGCGCAGCAGGCCGCCGGCGCGGGCCTGACGCTCATAGACATGGACTTCATGGCCGGCACGGGCGAGCTGCTGGGCTGCGGCGAGGCCCGCCGGGCCTGAGCCGATGATGGCGATCTTCTTGCCCGTCCTGGTCGAGGTCGGCTCCGGAACGATCCAGCCTTCCTCCCAGCCCTTGTCGACGATCGCGCATTCGATCGACTTGATGGTGACCGGGCTGTCCTCGAGGTTCAGCGTGCAGGATGCCTCGCAAGGGGCGGGGCAGACGCGGCCGGTGAACTCGGGGAAGTTGTTGGTCGAGTGCAGGTTGGTGAGCGCTTCCTGCCACTTGTCGTTGTAGACGAGGTCGTTCCAGTCCGGGATCTGGTTGTTGACCGGGCAGCCGTTGTGACAATACGGGATGCCGCAATTCATGCAGCGCGCCGCCTGGTCGCGGGTCGCCTCCCGGCCGAGCGGGATGATGAATTCCTTGTAGTTGCGGATACGGTCCGAGGCCGGACGATACTTCCGGTCGCGGCGGTCGATCTCGAGGAAACCGGTTACCTTGCCCATCGTCTCACTCCGCCGCGACCGAGATGCCGGCCTGGGCCCGCTCGATTTCCAGTAGTGCGCGCCGGTACTCGACCGGCATGACCTTGACGAATTTGGGCAGGTACTCCGCCCAGTTCTCCAAGATCGCCTGTGCCCGCGCCGATCCCGTATATTTCAGGTGGTTGGCGATGAGCTGGTGCAGGCGCTCGGCGTCATAACCCGACATATTGGCCATGACGTCGATGCGGCCCTTGAACTCGAGGTCGCCGCCATGGTGGTAGAGGCGCTGGGTCAGCTCCTCCTCTTCCGGCACCGGCTCGAGATCGACCATGGAGAGGTTGCAGCGCTTGGCGAAGCTCTTGTCCTCGTTGAGCACATAGGCGATGCCGCCCGACATGCCGGCGGCGAAGTTGCGGCCGGTCTGGCCGAGCACGACGACGACGCCGCCGGTCATGTATTCGCAGCCATGGTCGCCGGTGCCCTCGACCACCGCGATCGCGCCGGAATTGCGCACCGCGAAGCGCTCACCGGCGACGCCGCGGAAGTAGCATTCGCCGGAGATCGCGCCGTAAAGCACGGTATTGCCGACGATGATCGCTTCCTCGGCGAGCGCACGCGACCTGGGGTCGGGCCGGATGATCAGCTTGCCGCCAGACAGGCCCTTGCCGACATAGTCGTTGGCCTGGCCGGTGAGATCGAGCGTCACGCCGGCCGCGACCCAGGCGCCGAAGCTCTGGCCGGCGGTGCCGGTGAGTTTCACCGTGATCGCATCCTCCGGCAGGCCGGCCGAGCCATGGCGCTTGGCGATCTCGCCCGAGATCATCGCGCCGGTTGAGCGGTCGACATTGCGGATCGCGCTCTCGATCACCACCGGAGCGCCGGTATCGAGCGAGGCGCCGGCCTTGGCGATCAGCGTGCGGTCGAGCACCGATTCGATCGGATGGACCTGGCGCTCGACATTGCGGATGGCGACGCCCGCGCCGGGTTCCGGCTTGTGGAAGATGCGGGCGAAGTCGAGCCCCTTGGCCTTCCAGTGGTCGATCGCCTGCTTCTTGTCGAGCCAGTCGGAGCGGCCGACGAGCTCGTCGAAGCTCTTCACGCCCATCTCGGCCATGATCTCGCGCACGTCCTCGGCGAGGAAGAAGAAGAAGTTGATGACGTGCTCGGGCGCGCCCTTGAAGCGCTTGCGCAGGACAGGGTCCTGCGTCGCGACGCCGACCGGGCAGGTGTTGAGATGGCACTTGCGCATCATGATGCAGCCGGCGGCGATCAGCGGCGCGGTCGCGAAGCCGAACTCGTCGGCTCCGAGCAGCGCGCCGATGATGATGTCGCGCGCCGTGCGCAGCCCGCCGTCGACCTGCAGGGCGATGCGGCCGCGCAGCTTGTTCATCACCAGGATCTGGTGGGTCTCGGCGAGGCCGATCTCCCAGGGCGAGCCGGCATGCTTGATCGAGGTCAGAGGCGAAGCGCCGGTGCCGCCCTCATAGCCGGCGATGGTGATGTGGTCGGCGCGTGCCTTCGCGACGCCGGCGGCGACGGTGCCGACGCCGAGCTCGGAGACGAGCTTGACCGAGACGTCGGCCGCCGGGTTGACGTTCTTCAGGTCGAAGATCAGCTGGGCGAGATCCTCGATCGAATAGATGTCGTGATGCGGCGGCGGCGAGATCAAGCCGACGCCCGGGGTCGAATGCCGGACCTTTGCGATGCGGGCATCGACCTTGTGGCCGGGCAATTGGCCGCCCTCGCCGGGCTTGGCGCCTTGCGAGACCTTGATCTGCATCATCTGCGAGTTGACGAGGTATTCGGTGGTGACGCCGAAGCGGCCCGAAGCGACCTGCTTGATCGCCGAGCGCATCGAGCGCCCGTCCGGCAGCGGCTTGAAGCGCTCCGGCTCCTCGCCGCCCTCGCCGGTGTTCGACTTGCCGCCGATCGCGTTCATCGCCAGCGCCAGCGTCGAATGCGCCTCATGGCTGATCGAGCCGAAGGACATGGCGCCGGTGGAGAAGCGCTTGACGATCGAGACCGCGCTCTCGACCTCGTCGAGCGGCACGGGCTGGCGGCCGAGCTCATCAGCCATCTTGACGTGGAACAGGCCGCGAATAGTCGAAAGCTTCTCGGTCTGGTCGTTGACCAGCTCGGAATAGGCCTTGAACTTGTCTCGTGCATTGCCGCGCACGGCATGCTGGAGCAACGCGATGTTCTCCGGCGTCCAGGCATGGGCTTCGCCGCGGATGCGGAAGGCGTACTCGCCGCCGATGTCGAGCGCATCGCGATAGACCGGCGAGTCGCCGAAGGCGTCGCGGTGGCGGCGCACGCTCTCCTCGGCGATCTCGGCGAGGCCAACGCCCTCGATCGAGGAGATTGTGCCGGTGAAGTAGGTCTCGATCAGGTCGCTGCGCAGGCCGACCGCGTCGAAGATCTGGGCGCCGCAATAGGACTGGTAGGTCGAGATGCCCATCTTGGACATGACCTTGAGCAGGCCCTTGCCGACCGACTTGATGAAGCGCTTGACGACCTCGTAGCGATCGACCTCCGGCGGAAACTCGCCGGCCTCCAGCAGCGCTTCGAGCGTTTCGAAGGCGAGATAGGGGTTGATCGCCTCGGCGCCGAAGCCGGCGAGCAAGGCGAAATGGTGGATCTCGCGCGGCTCGCCGGATTCGAGCACGAGGCCGACCGAGGTGCGCAGGCCCTTGCGGATCAGATGATGGTGGACGGCTGCCGTCGCCAGCAGCGCCGGGATCGGAATGCGGTCGGACCCGACCTGGCGGTCCGAGAGGATGATGATGTTATAGCCGCCATGGACGGCGGCTTCGGCCCGCTCGCACAGGCGGGCGATAGCCCCCTCCATGCCGGCCGCGCCTTCGCGCGTCGGATAGGTGATGTCGAGCGTCTTGGTGTCGAAGCGATCCTCATAGTGACCGATGCAGCGGATCTTCTCGAGATCGTCATTGGTCAGGATCGGCTGGCGCACTTCCAGGCGCTTGCGGCGCGAGGTGCCTTCGAGGTCGAGGATGTTCGGCCGCGGCCCGATGAAGGAGAGGAGGCTCATTACGAGCTCCTCGCGGATCGGGTCGATCGCCGGGTTGGTGACCTGGGCGAAGTTCTGCTTGAAATAGGTGTAGAGCAGCTTCGACTTCGAGGAGAGCGCCGAGATCGGCGTATCCGTGCCCATCGAGCCGACGGCTTCCTGGCCGGTCACCGCCATCGGCGCCATCAGGATCCTGGTGTCTTCCTGGGTGTAGCCGAAGGCCTGCTGGCGATCGAGCAAGGCGACATCGGTGCGCGAAGCGCGCGCCTCGACTGGCGGCAAATCCTCGAGCACGATCTGGGTGCGCTTCAGCCAGTCCTTGTAGGGGTTGGCGAGGCAGAGCGTGCTCTTGATCTCGTCGTCGCCGATGATGCGGCCCTGGTCGAGGTCGATCAGCAGCATCTTGCCGGGCTGGAGCCGCCACTTCTGGACGATCTTCTCCTCCGGGATCGGCAGCACGCCGAATTCGGAGGCGAGCACGACGAGGCCGTCATCGGTGACGAGATAGCGCGCGGGGCGCAGGCCGTTGCGGTCGAGCGTCGCGCCGATCTGGCGTCCGTCGGTGAAGGCGATCGCGGCGGGGCCGTCCCACGGCTCCATCAGCGCGGCGTGGTACTCGTAGAAGGCGCGCCGGCTGTCATCCATCAGCGGGTTGCCGGCCCAGGCCTCGGGCACCAGCATCATCATGGCGTGGGCGAGCGAATAACCGCCCTGGACCAGGAATTCGAGGGCGTTGTCGAAGCAGGCGGTGTCGGACTGGCCCTCATAGGAGATCGGCCAGAGCTTGGAGATGTCGGCGCCGAAGAGCTCGGAGTCGACCGAGGCCTGCCTTGCCGCCATCCAGTTGACGTTGCCGCGCAGCGTGTTGATCTCGCCGTTATGGGCGACCATCCGGTAGGGATGGGCGAGGCGCCAGGACGGGAAGGTGTTGGTGGCAAAACGCTGGTGGACGAGGGCGAGCGCGCTCTCGAAGCGTTCGTCGGTCAGGTCCTTGAAATAGTCGCCGAGCTGGGTGACCAGCACCATGCCCTTGTAGACGATGGTCCGGCAGGAGAAGGAGACCGGGTAATAGGTCGCGGTCGCCCGGTCATGGCGCTTGTAGACCTTGTTCGAGACCGACTTGCGCAGGACGTAGACCTGGCGCTCGAACTCGTCCTCATCGGTGATCCCGGCCGGGCGGCCGACGAAAATCTGGCGATGGCAGGGCTCGGTCTCCTTAACGGCCTCGCCAAGATCGCTGTTGTCGACCGGCACGTCGCGCCAGCCGAGGAAGATCAGCCCTTCCTCTTCGACCGTCTGGGCGACGATCTCCTCGCAGACGGCGCGGTTATCGGCCTCCTGCGGCATGAAGAACTGGCCGATGGCATAGTGACCGGGCTCGGGCAGCGCGATGCCGATCCTGGCGCACTCTTCGTTGAAGAAGCGATGCGGGATCTGGGTGAGGATGCCGCAGCCGTCGCCGAGTTTGGGATCGGCGCCGACCGCGCCGCGATGGTCGATATTGTGCAGGATCTGCAGGCCCTGCGCGACGATCGCATGGCTCTTGCGGTTCTTCATGTCGGCGATGAAGCCGACGCCGCAGGAGTCCTTCTCATAGGAGGGGTCGTAGAGACCCTGGCGTGCCGGCATGGCCGGGTCGCGCACCTCGGGGAAGCGCTCGAAAGCGGCCGTCGTCGTGGCGGCGGCCTTAGCAGTGGTCTTGGCCATCGCGCTCGCCTTCCTGCCTTCGCTCATCGTCACCTCCGCTCATCCGCCGCCGTGGGCCCCGAAGCATCCGCTCGGGAGCCAGCCAAAGTCCACTCGGCGCATCGCCGCGCCGCTGCCGTTCCGGCTGTCTCCTTGCCGAGCAAGGATCGGGCCGGTTCGGCTCTATCGTCAGTTTGCGAAGGTTGCTTGCGCTGGTCTGGTCTTGCGCCCGCGTCCTCCGCAGGCGCCTCGGGCTCTTCGAGCCCTGCCGCGCCTGGTTACGCCGCCGTTTTGCGGGCGGCGCACGTCGTACGGTTGGCTTTGGCCTTGTTTGCCGTACCTCCCGTCATCGTCCGCTCCATCCGCCTGCGCCGGGGCCTCGGCGAGGCCCGCTCTGAAAATGGGACAGCATCGCTGTCCTATTGCCTTGACCTTGCCAGAATTCCAATCTGGGCACAAGCGTCGATTTTGCGTCGCAGCGACATTTTGTTGCGATCTGTGTCTAGGTCTCGACATTTTCGCATCACTGCGGCCGGCAAGCCAAGCCGGAAGTTGTCGGTAGCCGAGATCGGGGCTGCCCTGCGCCAGCACTGATTGCGCTAGCGCAGTAGCGTGCTTATCCGTCAGGACCCTCGCACCAGGCCGCCGGATACCAGCTCCATGAATTTCATCAGCGACAACCTGGCCGGAGCGAGCGCGCCGGTGATGCAGGCGATGGCGGCGGCCAATGACGGCTTTGCCACCGCCTATGGCAATGACGCCTGGACGAAGCGGGTCGAAGCGCTGTTCGCGGAGCTGTTCGAGCGCGAGGTCGCCGTCTTCCTCGTTACGACAGGCACGGCGGCGAATTCCCTGGCGCTGGCGAGCCTGATGCAGCCCTGGGGGGCGGTGCTCTGCCATCACGAGGCGCATATCGCCGCTGACGAGTGTGGTGCGCCCGAATTCTTCACCGGCGGCGCCAAGATCGTCGGATTGCCGGGCGATGGCTGCAAGCTCGCACCGGAGGTCGTCACGGACCAGCTCGCGCGCATGCGGGCGGGCGCCGTGCATCAGGTGCAGCCGCAGATGCTGTCGATCACGCAGGCGACCGAATGCGGGCTGGTCTACACGCCGGCCGAGATCGCGGCGCTGAAGCAGGCGATCGCGCCGCGCAGGCTGAAGCTGCACATGGATGGCGCCCGTTTCGCCAATGCCGTCGTCGCGCTCGGCTGCACACCCGCCGAGATCACCTGGAAGGCGGGCGTCGATGTGCTCTCCTTTGGCGGCACCAAGAACGGCGCTTTCGCCGCCGAGGCGGTGATCGTCTTCGATCCGGCTCAAGCGAGCGAGATGCCGTGGCGGCGCAAGCGGGCCGGGCACACCTTGTCCAAGGGCCGACTGATCGGGGCGCAGTTCGAGGGGCTGCTCGCCAATGGCCATTGGCTCGACCTCGCCCGCCACGCCAATGCGATGGCCGCACGCCTTGCCCGAGCCGTCGAGGTTGACGGCAAGCTGGGGCTGGCCTGGGCTTGCGAGGCCAACGAGGTCTTCCTGGTGTTGCCGCCGCAGGCGCAAGCGGCACTGGCGGCGCACGGCGCGCAATACATCGCCTGGTCGGATGGTGCGCTGCCTGTTGGGCAAGAGCTTCAGACAGGTGAGGTGGTCGGCCGCTTTGTCTGTTCCTTCGCGACGCGGCAGGACGAGGTCGACCGGCTCGCGGCCGTGCTGGCTTCTGTCTGAAGCCAAAAAGGGTCCGTTTCCCAGCCGATTCGCGCCGCAAGCACGCCGCAATCCTTACCGAGAACTGAAGACTGCGAATTTCGTCTCAAGAGGATAGAGACCATGGCAGTTTTCGTTTCGCCCGCCGCTGCGCCGCACGCCCGGCGCCGCCGGCTGGCCGGCTTCGCCGTCCTGGCCGCGATGGCCGGCGCGAGCAGCCCGGCTTTGGCGCAGCTCGATGATTACGGCAGCGGCTACGCCCGTTACGGCTATGGCTACGAGTATGATGACGGCTATGGCCCTCGCTACGACTACGCGCCACGCAGGGCAGCGCCGATCCCGCCGCGCGCGCTGGAGCGGGGCGCGGCGCAGGAGTTCGGCCTGCGCGAGGTGCAGCGGACGGTGCGCACCCGTTCGGCCATCATCGTCGATGGTCTGGCGGCGAACGGCTCGCGGGTGCGCCTCATCATCGACCGTTTCAATGGCGAATTGATCGACCGGATCGTGCTGCAGCCGCCGCCGCGAACCGTCAGGCTCGACCCGCGTGAGGAGGAACGTCCGGCGCCGAAGAAGCTGACGCCGCGTCCGCCGGAGCGGCCGGCCGCGTTGAAGCCGGCCCAGCCGCCGGCCGAGGCTAGTGCGCCCGCGACCGTCGCCCCGCCCTCACCAGCAGTCCCGAAGCCCGATGCTGCTCCGGCAAAGCCGGTTGCCGTGCCGGCGGTCGCCCCAAAGGACATCGGCAAGCCGAAGCTGGTCAACCCGCAGGATGTCCGCGGGGCCGATGAGCCCGACCGCCTGCCGCCGCTGGCGCGAGCGCATCCGAGCGGCATTCCGACGCCCGATACGGCCCTGCCGCCGGTCCAGATCGAGGAGATGAAGACGGCGCAGCCGAAGCCGGAGACGCCGATCGCGCCGGTCAATCCGAACTGAGAGCTGCGCAGCGCTTATAGACAAAGGGCCTCCCCGGTTTCCCGGAGAGGCCCTCGCATTTCAGGGTGGTGACGACCCCTCGGGTATTGGTTACGCGGCCTTCCGGGCCTCGATCACCTTGGCGCCTTGTGCGCCGATCGGAATCAGGCGCGGCTTCTTGGCCTCGGGGATCTCGCGGACGAGGTCGATATGGAGCAGCCCATTCTCGAGGCTGGCGCCGGTGACCTGGACATAATCGGCGAGCTGGAAGCGGCGCTCGAAGGCGCGGGCGGCGATGCCCTGATGCAGGACCTCGCGCTGCTGTGCATCCTCGGCGGCTTTCTTCTCGCCGCGGACGGTCAGCGCGTTTTCCTTGCTCTCGATCGAGAGGTCGGTTTCACCGAAGCCGGCGACCGCGATCGAGATGCGATAGGCGTTCTCGGCGGTGCGCTCGATATTGTAGGGCGGATAGCTCGGGGTATTCTCGACACTGGTGGCCTGGTCGAGCAGCGAGAACAGGCGATCGAAGCCGACGGTCGAGCGATAGAGCGGGGAAAGATCGTAGGAACGCATGATTGTCCTCCAAAGGAAGCGACAGTTGATCACCCGCCTCATCATGAGCGCGGGCTTTGGGTTAGGCTCGCGCAGCCGCTTCACGGCCTGCGCAGCAATGATCTGGGTGACGTTTTCCGGCTTTTCAAGACCGGGTCCAGCTGGGCATAACGAGGGGGTGAGCCTGCCGGAGTGTCGATGACCGAGGCCGAATTCTTCCACCAGCCGGATTATCCGGTGCCTGGCCACGGCAAGGTCTGGTTTTCTGAGACCAGCGACGGCGCGCGCCTGCGCCTGGCGAGCTGGCGCCCGAGCGTGCGTCAAAGCAAGGGCACGATCCTCGTCGCACAGGGGCGGGCCGAGTTCATCGAGCGCTATAGCGAGGTGATCGCCGAACTGCGCCGGCGTGGCTTCCATGTCCTGACCTTCGACTGGCGCGGGCAGGGCGGCTCGCAGCGTTTCACTGGCCGGCAGCGCCGCGGCCATGTCGGCCGGCTAGTGCATTACGAGCGTGACCTCGATCTGGTCGTGACGCAGATGCAAGGCCGTTTCCCGCCGCCCTATTTCGTCCTGGCCCATTCGATGGGAGCGGCACTCTGTCTCGATGCGGCCCGGCGCGGGGCGCTCCCGGTCGCGCGACTGGTGGCGATCGCGCCGATGTTCGGCATCAGCATGATCGAAAATCCGCGCGGCGCCCGCTGGCTGGCGCGGGTGCTGTACTGGCTCGGCTTCGGCAAGACCTTCGTGCCTGGTGGCGGCGATACCGCGATCGGCACCAAGCCGTTCGAGGGCAACCGGCTGAGTTCCGATCCCGTCCGTTATGCCCGCAATGCCGCCCTGTCGGCAGCAGCGCGCGAACTCGCCATCGGCGACCCCAGCGTCGGCTGGGTCCATGCTGCTTTCCAGCTGATGGACCGCCTGGCGCAGACACGCGCGCCGCTCGATGTCAGGGTGCCGACGCTGATCGTTGCGGCCGGGCGCGATCCCGTCGTGTCGACGCCGGCGATCGAGCGCTTCGCCGCCCGGCTGAAGACCGGCTCGGCCTTGGTGCTGCCGACGGCACGCCATGAGATCCTGATGGAGAGCGACGCGATCCGGGCGCAGTTCTGGGCCGCCTTCGACGCCTTCGTGCCGGGCGAGGATGTGCCGGGCGAAAAGCCTGCCGCGGCAGCTTCAGCCGTTGAGGAGGGCGAGCGCGGCCTGGTGCAGCGTCCTGTTGCTGGCGGCGAGGATGGTCCCGCCCTGGGCGGCGCTGCCGCCGTCCCATGAGGTGACGATGCCGCCGGCGCCTTCGATGATCGGGATCAGGGCGACGATGTCGTAGGGCTTCAGCCCGCTCTCGATGACGAGATCGATATGGCCGGCGGCGAGCATGCAATAGGCGTAGCAGTCGCAGCCATAGCGGGCCATGCGCACGGCGCTCTCGACGCGGTTGTAGGCGGCCTTCTGCCCCTCGGCGAAGAGGTGCGGGCTCGTGGTCATCAGAGTCGCTTCGGCGAGGTTCGTCACCTGGCGGGTGTGCAGCGTGCGCGGTCCGTTCGGCCCCTCATAGCGCGCCTTGCGGCCGTCGCCGGAGAAGCGCTCGCCGGTGAAGGGCTGGTTCATCATGCCGTAGACCGGCACGCCGTTGCGGGTGAGCCCGATCAGCGTGCCCCACACTGGAATGCCGGAGATGAAGGCTCGGGTGCCGTCGATCGGATCCAGCACCCAGACATATTCCGCCTCGGCATTCTCGGCTCCGAACTCCTCGCCGAGGATGCCATGGGCCGGGAAGGTGCGCTTGATCAGGTCGCGCATCACGTCTTCGCCGGCGCGATCGCCCTCGGTGACGGGGTCGAAGACACCGCCGCCGGACTTGTCCTCGGTCGTGTGCCTGGCGCGGAAGAAGGGCAGGATCGCCTGTCCCGACAGCGTCGCCAGCCGGGCGACGAACTCAGCGAAATCGACCGCGCTCATCGAGAGTTCCTTCGGCTCCATCGGCGGCCGTCTTCATGCTGCGAGACGAGCGGGATGACAAGCGCCGCGATTTCGAGCCGGCGAAGCGAGGACAGTTCGGCTCGGCCCCGTTCCGCGAAATCGTTCAGCGCCGAGCAAAAATGCTGCGGTGATATGCGTGCAGTGCATCGCCAAACTGCTGCTGCCGCTTGCTTTTTTGCGGTGCAGCGCGTTATGGTGCAGTGCGAAGGGGAGATCGCTTCAAACCTTCGTTGCCCTCCTTGGGCGTTTCCTCCCTAGACTTTGGGCCGCCACGCAAGTGCGCGGCCCTCTTTCTTTTTGGGGTGCAGGATGTTGGCGGCGGCCGGAGGCTTACTCCGCCGCCTGGCGCCAATCGTCGCTCCAGCCGCTCCAGCGCGCGAAGCATTCGGCCATTGCGGTGCTGATCACCTGCTGAAGGGCGGAGAAGCCGCTGGTCGGCTCGAGTGTCGCCTCATTCATGTAGAGCGCGCGGCTGACCTCGATCTGCAGTGCATGCACGCCGGAGCCGGGCGCGCCGTAATGCTCGGTGATGAAGCCCCCGGCATAGGGGCGATTGCGCGTCACCTTCAGGCCGGCGCGCGCGAAGGCTGCCTCCGCCGCATCGACGACGAAGCTTGAGGCGCTGGTGCCGAAGCGATCGCCGAGGATGATGTCGGCCTTGGCAATGCCGTCGCGATCGAGCCCGGTCGATGGCATGGAATGCGCGTCGACCAGGATGCAGCTGCCGAAGCTGGCTTGCGTCCGGTTCACCAGATGGCGCAGGCCAGCATGATAGGGCCGGTAGAGTTCCTCAATCCGCGCCAGCGCACTCTCGACCGGGATGCGGCCCGGATAGATCTCGTAGGCCTCGCCGACGATGCGCGGGATCGTGCCGAGGCCGCCGGCGACCCGCAGCGAACGGGTGTTGGCGAAGCCGGGCAATCGGCCTTCGAACATGCGCGGGTCGAGCTCGTAGGGCTCGCGATTGGCGTCGAGATAAGCGCGCGGGAACTCGGCCACCAGCAATGGGGCGCCGAGCGCGACCGCCTGCGAGAAGAGCAGATCGACATAGGCGTCCTCGGACCGGCGCAGGACCCGGAGCGGCAGGCGTGCGCCCTCGACGAAGGCCCGCGGATAGCGCCGCCCGGCATGGGGCACGTCGACGATCACCGGAACGACCTGCAGCGCCGGCTGGTAGAGCGTGAACGGCCGTTCGATCTCGGCGATCACGTCGTCGGGGCGGGGAAAAGGAAATCCGGCTGACTGCGTCATGTCACCGAACTCAAGCACAAAGCCGCAGCCGATTGAAGGGGATGCCCTATCGTCATTCCTGCTGTCCGCCTTCACTGGTTGTTTACCGTAATGTCGCCAAATAGAACTGGTTGATCCAACTTGATGTGCGCGGGCGGTGAGTTCGCGTGCGCTGGGCTGGACCGGCGAAGCCCGGAATGGCAGGGACAGCCACCCGGTACGAGGGACGAAGCGAGCGAATCGACTTCCAGCCAGACGGGGCGGGGTGGCGTGGGCTCGGCGCAACATCACGGATGAAGCAAGGCGCCATGACGAAGATTCTCCTGGCCGAAGACGATAACGACATGCGCCGCTTCCTCGTGAAGGCGCTGCAGAATGCAGGCTATGACGTCGCCTCGTTCGACAACGGGCTATCGGCCTATAACCGGTTGCGCGAGGAGCCGTTCGAGCTGCTCCTGACCGACATCGTCATGCCTGAGATGGACGGCATCGAGCTGGCGCGGCGCGCCACCGAGCTCGATCCCGACATCAAGGTGATGTTCATCACCGGCTTTGCAGCAGTCGCGCTCAATCCGGATTCGCAGACGCCGAAGGACGCCAAGGTGCTGTCGAAGCCCTTCCATCTGCGTGAGCTGGTCAACGAGGTCGAGAAGCTGCTGGCGGCGTGACGGCTGGGTGTGTCGGCTTCCTGCAAAGAAGCCGACGAAGCGCCTTGCAAGGCGCGCACTCGTCCGCTATAGCCCCTCCACCTCGCAGCGATGCCGCCTTCTGGCCGGTGTCGTTCCGGATGCCTTCGGGCAAAACGGGCGCGTAGCTCAGCGGGAGAGCACTACGTTGACATCGTAGGGGTCACAGGTTCGATCCCTGTCGCGCCCACCATTTTCTCCTTGGATTTCAAGGACAAACGGCCGCCCCACCCGGGCGGCCGTTCTGCTTTTTGGGCCGATTTGTTTGGCGGTTCAGTTCGCCCGCGACGCGGTCTGCATGCGGCTTTCCTCCTGCAGCCAGTCGCGGAAGGCGAGCATGGCCGGGGTCAGCGAGCGCGATTGCAGCCAGGTCAACCAGTAGCTGCCGAGCGAGACCTCGATCGGAAAGGGGCGGACCAGCCTGCCGTCATCGAAGTAGCGCGAGAACAGCAATGCGGGCACGAGGGCTATGCCTTCGCCGGCGGCGGCGACCTCGGCGAGCGCGATCGACGTGTCGAAGACGGGGCCTCGCGCCTGCAATGGCTCTATCCCCGCCGCCTCGCTCCACAGCTTCCACTCGTCGGCGCGATAGGAGCGCAGCAGGACCTGTTCCGCAAGATCGACGGGCTGGCGCAGGGCGGCAGTCAAGGCGGGAGCACAGACGGGCGTCATCGGCGCATCGAACAGGCGCAGCACCGCCGTGCCATGCCAGGCGCCGCCGCCGAAGCGCAGCGCATAGTCGAGCCCTTCGGCGGCGAGATCGACGCGGTTGTTGTTGGTGGTGAGGCGCAGATCGATCTGCGGATGAGCCTGGCGGAAGCCGGCAAGGCGCGGCAGCAGCCAGCCGAGCGCGAAGGTACCAACCGCGCCGACATTCAGGACCTCGACCGGGCGCCCGGTCTCGAAGCGTTCGAGCAGGCCGGCGATGCGGTCGAAGCTGTCGCGCAGCGTCGGCAGGAGGCTGCGGCCCTCGTCCGTCAGGGCGAGCCCACGCGGCAGGCGGCGGAAGAGCTCGACGCCGAGCCGCTCCTCCAGGCCCTTCACCTGATGGCTGATCGCGGCCTGGGTGACGCAGAGCTCGATCGCGGCCTTGGTGAAGCTGAGATGGCGGGCCGAGGCCTCGAAGGCGCGCAACGCGTTCAGGGGCAGATGCGGACGGAGCATGACTGAGCCTTAGGAAATCTAATGGCTCTGTAGAGATATCATCGTTTGCGATTAGGCAAGCGCGCGGCGAGAACGGTGCCGGACGACGCGCTCCGTATCGCCTTCCGTCCCGCGCGATGACTTCGCCAGAACCGCTTCCCTCCCGCGCGAGCATGCCGCTCGTGCGACGGCTTCCGCATGGAGAACACAGTGATCCGACGCCGAGATTTGCTGATCAGCTCCCTGATCAGCGTACCGATGCTTGGCGGATTGCCAGCCTTCGCCCAAGGACGCGAAGAGGAGGTGCGCGAGGCGCTGTTCGCGCTCGACCGCAGGCATGGCGGGCGCCTCGGCGTCGCGATCCTCGACAGTGGCAGCGGTCGCGTCATCGCGCATCGCGGGCAGGAGCGCTTCGCGATGTGCAGCACTTTCAAATTCGTCGCCGCAGCCTTCGTGCTGGCGCGGGTCGATCGCGGCGAGGAAAGCCTCGATCGGCGGGTCAGCTATACCAAGACCGACCTCGTCACCTATTCGCCGGTCACAGAGAAGCATGTCGACACCGGCCTCACGGTCGCCGAGCTTTGCGACGCGGCCGTCACGCTCAGCGACAATGCTGCCGGCAATCTGCTGCTCGATTCGTTCGGCGGGCCAAAAGGCCTGACCTCTTATATGCGCTCGCTGGGCGATGACAGCTCGCGGCTGGATCGACGCGAGCTGGAGCTCAACGAGGCGACACCCGGCGATCCACGCGACACCACCACGCCGGTCGCGATGGCCCAAATCCTGCGCCAGACGGTGCTGGGCGCGGCACTCTCACCGGCCTCGCGCCATCAGCTCACCGCCTGGCTGGTCGCCAACAAGACCGGCGACAAGCGCCTGCGAGCGGGCGTGCCGAAGGGCTGGCGCGTCGGCGACAGGACCGGCACGGGTAGCAACAACGCCACCAACGATATCGGCGTGATCTGGCCGCCGGGCCGGGCGCCGCTGATCGTCACCGCTTATTACGCGGAGTCGCGGGGATCCCTTCCGGAACGCGAAGCCGTGCTGGCGGAAGTCGGTCGGCTGGCCACTTCGCTCTGAATCGCGGAAAAATCCTCCGAAACGGCAGGAGCTCGTCAGCCGGCTTTGAAAGATGACGTCAAAACGCTGCTTTTATGGCATCATCCTTCCGAATCCCGCACGGCCTGGAGGATCCGACGATGCGTGCGTCATGGCTTATCGCATTGGGGCTGGCAGCCGCGCTCGGTGGTTGCGTCACCGCCGCCGAGCAGCGCAGCCTCGATGAGGAGCGCTGTCGGTCCTATGGCTTCCGCAAGGGAGCGGAAGGCTTCGCCAACTGCCTGATGGAGGTCGATCTCGACCGTTCGGCCTCGCGGCGGGCGCGGCTGGAGACTTCTGGCTTCTATGGCCCGTATTGGGGCCCTTGGCCGTATCGGCGCTGGTGAGCGGCACTATTCGGCATCGGCCTGCCGGTCCGGCGCTGCATCGCGGAAGGCGGCGAGTTCCAGCGCTGCCGCCTCAGCCCGTAGCAGGCGCGGGAACTGGGTAACATCGACCTTGAAGCGCCTGGCATTGCCGAGCTGCGGCACGAGGCAGATGTCCGCGAGACTGGGTTCTGCGCCGAAGCAGAATGGGCCGGGATTGTTCGCCGCGAGCTGCTCGCAGGCCGATAATCCGTCGACATTTACGGCTGCCGCCCAGGCCAGTGCCGCCGCGCCATCATGACCGAGCTCGCGCAGCCGGTTGAGCACCTTCAGGTTCTGCGCCGGGTGGGTATCGCAGGCGATCGCCTGGGCGAAGGCGCGGACCTTGGCGCGCCCGATCGGATCCTTCGGCAGCAATGCGGGCTCGGGATGCGCTTCGTCGAGCCATTCGATGATGGCGAGCGACTGGGTCAGCACCGTGCCGTCGTCGAGCTCCAGCGTCGGCACCAGCCCCTGCGGGTTGAGCTTGAGATAGGCGGGGTCGCGCTGCTCGCCATGGCGCAGATGGTGCGAGACGTGCGTGGCGGCAATGCCCTTGAGATTGAGCGCGATGCGCACGCGCCAAGCGGCCGAACTGCGAAAATAGCCATGCAGCTTCATGACGCCGCTCCCTCGAGACCGGCTCCGAACGGCCGGCTTCAGAAGGTATAGCCGAGGCGGGCGCCGAAATTCGAGGGGCCGCGCGGAGTGCCGGCATTGGCGACCGGATTGTCGGAGCAGCCCGTCGTACTGAAATGCTCCAGCGTCGCGATCAGGCTCCAGCGGTCGCTGAGGCGAAAGCCGAGGGCGGCGGCGCTGCGCGCGCCGGTGTTGCAGCCGACGTTCAGGCGGTTCTCGGGGACGACGAAGCCCGCCTTGCCGTTGTTGACGGCGGCGCCGAGGCTCGCCTCGAGGAAGACCGATTGCGAGACGTCGAAAGTCCAGGTCGCGCCGGCATAGGCATACTGCGTACCGTTGACGTTGAGGCTGGAGCCGAGATGGAAGCGCGGCACGAAGGCGTTGGTGAAGCGGTCATTCAGCGTGGCGACGCGCGGTGTCAGAACCTCGCCGCCAAAGTTGAGCAGACCGCTCTCGCGTCCGCCGGGATTGGCAGCGCCGAGGCCAAACCGCGCCTCCCAGGCCGGAGCAGGTGCTTCCGCTGCGGGGGCATAGCCGAGCGCGCGGGTGCTGCCGCGGTCACTCTGCGCCAGCGCGGGCGCGGACAGGACCGAAAGGGCAACGAACAGCGACGCGACGCGAACCATGGCAGGCGATTTCGACTTTCGGCGGAGCTTTTAAAGATCAGAAAAGCGCAGAGAGTGGTGGCTGCAATGTGACGACACGATCCTTGTGCACCACGGAATGATCAGCCGGCGCGCCACCAGAGCACGCCGAGGATCACCAGGATCGCGATGAATTGCAGCACGACACGCAGCCGCATCAGTCTCTGCGAGGTGTTGGCGCTGCCGCCGCGCAGCATGTTGACGAGGCCGAGCAGCAGCACGACGGCCACGGCGCCGACAGCGATCGGGACGAGGGCGGAAGAGACGTTCATCGCCGTGCTTTAATCCTCGCGGTGGCACTTGGCCAGCGTGGCCGTGGCGGCGAAGCGCCACAGCGGTGGAGAAGGTCCGGTTAGCGATAGCGCCGCTGCACGATCAGATTGGCGGCGATGGTGAGGAGCAGCGTCGCCGTCATCAGGATGAAGGAGATCGCGCCGCCGAAGGGCCAGTTGTTCTGCTGGGCGAACTGGCCGTAGACCAGCGGGCCCATGGTCTGGAATTTCGGGCCGCCGAGCAGGACCGGCGTGGCGTAGGCGTTCATCGCCAGGATGAAGGTCAGGATCGTGCCGGCGAGGATGCCGGGCATGGCGAGCGGCCAGAGCACGCGGGCGAACATCGCCGCCGGGCCGGCGCCGAGGCTGAAGGCAGCCTCCTCGACATTGCGATTGATGCCTTCGATCACGCTTTGCAGCGTCAGCACCATGAAAGGCAGGTTGACCGCGATGATGCCGATGATCACGGCGGTCTCGGTGAACATGATCTCGAGCGGCTGGTCGATCAGGCCGAGGCCCATCAGCGAGGCGTTGAGCGCGCCCTTGCTGCCGAATGCGGTCATCCAGCCGGCGGCGCGCACGGCATTGCCGACGAAGAGCGGCAGCACCACCAGCATGATCAGCAGGTTCTTGAAGCGGCTTTCGGTGCGAGCCAGCACATAGGCGAGCGGGAAGCCCATGATCAGGCAGATGATCGTGCAGATCACCGCGACACGGACCGTGCGCCAGAGCACGTTGAGATAGAAGCCGTCGGTGAAGAACTTGACGTAGTTCTCGATCGTCAGCCCGTCGACCATGAACTGGCCGGGGATGAACTGATTGAGCGAATAGCGGAACAGGATCGCGACCGGGCCGACCAGCCCGATCGCGACAAAGATCGTCGCCGGGACGACGAGCATCCCGGCAAGGCTGGTGCGCGCACCGGCGACAGGTTCGGGGGCGATGCTCACCCCTTGAACACCTTGTCCCACCACTCTTTCATCGCCGAATCGTTCTTGGCGAGGAAGGCGTAGTCGAGATCCTTCAGGCGCTTCTCCTCCTCGGGGGTGAAGCCGATGCGCTTCTGCAGATCGGGCGCGACGGTGGCGTTGGTCACTGTCGGATTGTAACCCATGTCGACGGCGAAGGCCTCCTGCGCGCTCTTGGCCAGCATCGCGTCCATATAGACGTAGGCATTCTCCTTGTTCGGCGCGTTCTTGGCGATGGCGAAGCCCGAGACATAGGCCGGGATGCCCTCGCTCGGCGCAGCGGCTTCGCAGGCGATGCCGGCGTTCTGCCATTGCACGGCGCGCGCCTTCCACATGATGCCGATCGCGATTTCTTCGGTCTTCAGCGCCTGGGCGAAGGCCTCGTTGGTCGGGTAGATGCGGACGCCGCCCTTCTTGGCGGCGAGCAGGACTTCCTTGGCCTTGTCGAGATTGGTCATTTCGGCGCCGTTCGTGCCGGCGAGTGAGGCGGCTATCATGACAAACTGATACTGGATGTCGATGATACCGCTCTTGTTGCCGTGCTTCGGATCGAAGGCGTCCTTGAAGCTCGTCGGCGCCGGCGTGATCAGCCTGGGATTATAGACCACGACCTTGCCGGAGTAAATTTGCCCGATGCCATAGGGGTATTTCATCGAGGGTATCAGGTTTTTCGCGTTGGGCAGCTTGGAATAATCGAGCTGCTCCAGCACGCCGGCCTCGTTCATCTCGAACATCTGGGCGGAAGAGAAACCCTGGATGTCGGCCGTGCCGCGCGGCAGGCGGCGCTCGGCGACCATCTTGGCGCGGCGCGGCGAATCCGCCGCCTGGTCCTGCACGACCTCGAGACCCTTGGGCTTCAGCAGCGGCTCCTCGATGTTCTTGGTCAGTAGGCGGGCATAGTCGCCGCCCCAGGTGCCGACCACGACCTTGCCGCCGGATTGCGCCTGCGCGGCGCCACCGAGGGCGGGCAGCAGGGCGGCCGCGCCGGCCGCCTTCAGGATGTCGCGTCTGTCGATTGTCTTCATGGTTATGTCTCCCCTCTTGGACGCCTATCGAGCCGACTCAAGGCTCGCGCGGATAGACGAGCCCGGCATCTTCGGCCCAGCCTATCGTGATCATCTCGCCCGGCTTCGGCTCGGCCGCGCCCGGACGGTTAGGCACCTGCAGCAGGATGCGGTCCTGCTCGGTCAGCCGGACATCGATGTCGAGCAGCGCTCCGAGATAGGAGACGTGCTCGACCCGGGCCGGGAAGCGGTTGGCGCAGCCTTCAGCCTCCGCGCCGATGGCGAGGCGCTCCGGCCGGAGCGCCAATGTCGCCGGGCCTGCTGCGGCCCCCTTACAACTGATGTCGAGGCCGCCGCCGCTGCGGAAACGGCCGGCCTGCGCCATCGCGCCGTCAAGGAAGGCGCTGCGGCCGATGAAGCCGGCGACGAAGCGGTCCGCCGGCTTCTCGTAGAGTTCGCGCTGCGTGCCGATCTGGCGGACCTTGCCCTTCTCCATCACCACCAACCGGTCGGCCATGGTCAGGGCCTCCTCCTGGTCGTGCGTGACCATGATCGTGGTCAGGCCGAGCTTGCGCTGCAGGTCGCGGATCTCGACCCGGACCTCCTGGCGCAGTTTGGCGTCGAGATTGGAGAGCGGCTCGTCGAGCAGGAGAACGTCAGGTTCGATGGCCAGCGCGCGTGCGAGCGCGACGCGCTGTTGCTGGCCGCCGGAGAGCTGGCGCGGATAGCGCTCGTCGAGGCCGGTCAGGCGGACGAGTCTCAACGCCTCGGTGACGCGAAGGCCGCGATCGGCCGGCGCGATCTTGCGCATCTCCAGGCCGAAGGCGACGTTCTCGGCGACCGTCATATGCGGGAAGAGCGCATAGGACTGGAAGACCAGGCCGCAATTGCGCTTCCAGGGCGGCAGGGTGGTGACGTCGCGCTCGCCGATGGTGATCTTGCCTGCCGTCGGCTGGATGAAGCCGGCGACCATGCGCAAGGTCGTGGTCTTGCCGCAGCCGGAGGGGCCGAGCAGGACGAGGAACTCGCCGTCGGCGATGTCGATGCTGCAATCGTCGACGGCGGTGAACTCGCCATAGACCTTGCGCAGATGCTCGATCGAAAGCTTCGCCATGTTCAGACCACCCGGCTCAGCTTGACGTAACGGTCGGTGATGATCATCGCCGCTCCGATCAGGACGATCTGGATGACCGAGGCGGCCGCGACCGTCGGATCGATCTTCCATTCGAGGTATTGCAGGATCGCGATCGGCAAGGTCGTGCGGCCGGGTCCGACCAGGAACAGGCTCATCTCGAGATTGCCGAAGGAGGTGACGAAGCCGAACAGCGAGCCGGCGACGAGGCCGGGCCTGATGCTCGGCAAGGTGACGCGGCGAAAGGTCGTCCAGGGGCCGGCGCCGAGATTCTGAGCGGCTTCCTCGATGGTACGGTCGAAGCCGGCAAGGCTGGCGGTGACGAGCTTCACCACCCAGGGGATGACGACGAGGCTATGGGCGGCGACGAGGCCGCCAGCTGAGCCCATCACCGGCAGGCCGGTCGCGATCTCGGTCTCGATCTGGAAGACATAGAGCGAGGTGCCGAGCACGATGCCTGGCATCACCAGGGGCAGCAGCAGCAGCGTGTTGATCGCTGGGCCGAGCGCGATGCGATGCCGCATCAGGGCAAGGCTCGCGGGGACGCCGAGCAGGAGCCCGATCAGGGTCGCCGACACGCCGACCTGCAGGCTGAGCAGGAAGCCGTCGACGAAGGGCTTGTTGTTCGCCGCCGCCTGGAACCATTTCAGCGAATAGCCCTCCGGTGGGAAGGAGGGGATTTCCTGGCGGAAAAAGGCGAGCCAGAAGACGAAGAACAGCGGCAGCAGGATGAAGCCGAGCGAGAGCGTGGCGGCGCCGTTCAGCGCGAGACGTCCCAGGCTCAACCGCGCGGCGCTCAAATTGCTGCCCTCTTCATCGCTTCGTGCTCGCTCTCAGTGCAGCGTATTCTTGTGGAACGCGCCACCCTTCATGATGACAGGCAGCTTCGCGCCCTGGTCCTGGAACAGCTCCAGGCTCTTCAGCGGATCGCCGTCGACCAGGATGATATCCGCATAAGCCCCTGCACGCAGCGTGCCGAGCTTGCCTTCCATGCGCAGCAGCTGAGCGCCGACCGTAGTCGCCGAGCGGATGATCTCGATCGGCGAGAGTACCTCACGGCGCAGCAGGAACTCGCGCGACTGGTCGACCTGGAGCTGGCCGAGCAGGTCGGAGCCGTAGGCCACCGGCACGCCGGCGCGCTTGCAGATCTCCAGCGACTTCAGGCCGCCATCGATGACGAGATCGTTCTTGGCGAGCATGTCGGCATTCATGCCGAACTCGGCGGCACGCTCCTTCATCGCGTAATAGGCGACGAGGTTTGCGGTCAGGAACATATTGTTCTCGGCCATCAGCTTGGCCGAGGCTTCGTCGATCAGGTTGCCGTGCTCGATGGCGCGCACGCCGCATTGCGCGGCGCGGGTGATCGCTTCCGGCGTATAGGCATGGGCGCAGACATAGCGGCCGAAGGCCTTGGCCTCGGTGACGGCCGCGGTGACTTCCTCGACGGTGAACTGCATCGAGTCGAGCGGGTCGTAAGGGCTGGCGACGCCGCCGGACATCATGATCTTGATGTGGTCGGCGCCAAGCCGCATCTGCTCGCGGGTCGACTTGATGACGGAGGAGACGCCGTCGGAGATGTTCATCGTAAAGGCCATGGCGTTGCAGCAATGGCAGCGGCTCCCGAAATCGGTACGCCGGCGCGGGTCACTATGGCCGCCGGTCGGGCCGATCGCGGCGCCGGCGATGAACAGGCGCGGGCCGGCGATATCACCCTTTTCGACCGCTTCCTTGATGCCCCAATCGGCGCCGCCGGTGTCACGCACCGAGGTGAAGCCGCGATCAATCATACCCCTCATCAGGCGGGCCGCGCGCGCAGTCGCGAGCGTCAGCGGCACGCTTTCCAGCAGGCGGATATAGACCTCGGAGAGCATGACGTGGACATGGCTGTCGATCAGGCCGGGCATCAGCGTGCGCCCGCCGCAGTCGATCACCGTCGCCTTGTCGGCCTTGAGCGGCTTGTCCGAAACTTCGCGGATCAGCTCGCCTTCGACAAGCAGCTCATGGCCCTTGCGCAGCTCGCCATGACCTGGCTCCAGCATCGCGAAATTGCGGAACAGGACCTGCGTCATGGCGGCGTCTCCCGGCGAAGCTCCTGATATATTATGAGCTTCGTAGGCCGTGTCCATCGCGTCCTGCGCGTAACGGCGCGATGGAGTCGCCTTTCGCGATTGAAGCCTGGCCGCGCGTCTTCGAAACGCGGCTAGGCTTCAACTCCTTATTCATCGCATTTTCTTCACGCGAACCGGTGCCCACTTCGCTCGAAAATGCTCTAGCCGGCAGCCGCGTTCTGCGCCAGCGCCCGGCCGCGGACCGGCAGAGAGAGATCGTTGGCGAGCATGCGGTTGATCGCGGGGAGGCCGTCGAGCAGATCCGGCAGGAAGGCCTGCGAGGGCGGCATGCGCTTGGGCAGCGCATGCAGCGCCTTGGCCATCTGCCACGGGTCGCGCGTGCTCGCCCCCGTTTGGGTCGGGTCGAGCAGCACGTCGATCAGGCGCAGATTGTCGGCGCGTTCGGCCCGGATCGCCTGCTCCAGCCGCGGCCGGACGCGCGGCACGATCAGCGCCGGTTTGTCGAAGGAGAGGATCTCGCAGAACGTGTTGTAGCCGCCCATGGCGACGACGCAGTGGGCCCGGTTCATCAGGAGTTCGAGGCGCGGCTCGAAGCCGATGCTTTCCAGCTTGGGCAGCTTCGCAATGCGTTCGGTGAACTCCTTGCGCTTCTCGCGCGACAGGAACGGGCCGAAGGCGATCAGCGACGGCAATTCGATGGTCGGATCGGTCTCATAGGCCGAGATCACCCAGTCGATCACGCCGGCGCCGTCGCCGCCGCCACCGGGCGTCACCAGGATGAACGGGCCCTTGGTGATGCGCGGATGCCGGTTCGGCGGCATCGGCGAGGGCACTGCGCGCTTGAGATAGCCGGTATAGCGGATCTTGTCGGCGAAGAGCGGCTGGTTCGGCAGCCCGTCGAGCGGCCGGTAGATGCTCTCCAGTCCGTAAACCCAGATGTCGTCGTAGGTATTGGCGAGCACGTCGAGCGCGCCGCTCTGGCGCCATTCCTCGTGCAGCTTGGCCGGCTCGTCGAGCACGTCGCGCAAGCCGAGCACGATACGGGCGCCGCGGCGGCGCAGGATTTCGAGCGAGGGGATGAGCTCGCCGCGCAGGCCGATCGGCTCCTTGTCGACGATGACGATGTCCGGGTCGAAGGACAGCACCGTCTGCTTGATCAGGTCGGTGCGCAGGCGGATCGTGTCGGCGAGCTCGAGATTGAGATGATGCGGCAGATAGCGGCCGTCGCTCTGCTTCTCGATGCCGGGGATGCGGACATAGTCGACGCCGTCGCCGAACTGGAAGCTCGAGATCATCGACGAGCCGGAGACGATGATCACTGATATATGAGGGTAGCTCGCGACCAGCGAATTGGCGATCGCGCGGCAACGGCGGATATGGCCGAGACCGAACGTGTCGTGGCTATAGATCAGGACGCGCGGTGCATGCGGGCTGCATGGCGGACGCCGCGCCCCGCTATCGTCGATCAGACTGAGGCCCATGCGAGCGTCGCGTCCTCTGCTTGAAGGTCAGATGGCCTTCGGGGGACGCCAGAACGCACCCGAACTGCCCGGAACCATAGCGCTGCCGGCGCGTCAATCCAAGTCCGTTGCCAGGTAGGTTGCCGCGCCGAAGAACGCATCGGGCCCGGAGAATGCGACGGCCGCATGACCGGACAGCCGAGCCAGCAGATTCGTGAGGACGTCCCACGCCACGCTGTCATGATCGTGATGGTGCAGCAGCAGTCCAAAGGGTTGGTTCGGTTTGGGGTCCAGGCGGCGAATGGCAAGCAGCTTGACCATCTCGGTCAGGAGCTCGCCGGACTGCCGGCCGACGCGGCCGCCATGCCAGTCGATCAGGTCGAGGTCGGTGTTGACGAGACGCGGGCCGCCGGAAGGTCCGAGCGCGAAATTGCGGAAGCAGGACAGGCCGGCGAAGCCGAGTTGAGGTAGTTCTGCTGCGACGTCCGGATGGATGCGGTTCCAGGGTGGCACGAAGACCGGGAGGAAGGAGCTGCCGAAGAGCTCTCGCAGGCGCTGCTGGCCGGCAGCGATCTCAGTGAGAAGCTCGGGATGCGGCCGGTGCAGGCCAAACTCACTCTTCTTCTCGCCGGCCATGGCATGGTTGCGGTGCCAGGTCCCGTGCTGGCAGGGGCGCAGCAGCGGCGCGGTCTCCAGCCGCCTTGCCAGGGTCTCCTGCGCCACCATTGGGATCGAGGCCAGCAGCACCGGAATCGCGAAGCGCTCGGAGAGGGCGGCGAGCCGGTCGAGTTGGTCGCTGGGCACGGTCGCATCGTCGTCGCGCAGCCAGAGAACGAGGCGCTTGCCGGCGGCGGCCCAGCGGTCGAGCTCGGAGAAGAGGGCGGACCAGGCCGCATCCTCGGTCACGGCACGGTCTCCAGGGCCCTGCGGCCATGCCGGGCGATGGCAGTATCCAGCGCGCCGGCGAGGATGCTGCGGGCGCTGTCACCATTGCGTTCCTGGCGTGCGAACACTTGCGCCGCTGTGCCCATGCGGGCGCGCAGTGCCGCATCGCCGATCAGTCTTGCGATCGTAGCGGCCAGTTCGGCTTCGTCGCCATGCGGCGCGAGCAAAGCGGTGCGGTCACGCGCGACGACGGCGGGCACGCCGCCGCTGTCGAGCGCGGCCACGGGAAGCCCCGCGGCCTGCGCTTCGAGATAGACCACACCATAAGCCTCGTTCAGGCCGGGCCAGACGAAGAGGTCATGCGTCGTCAGCTCGGCGAGAATCTCGGCGGGCTTACAGCGCCCGAGGAAGCGGATGCGCCTGGGTGGGAAGCCAGCGAAGGCGGCCTCAATGGCAGCGCGCTCGGGCCCGTCGCCAATCAGGGTCAGGGTCCAGGGCAGGTCGGTGATCCGGGCGAGCGTGCGAGCGAGGAAGAGGTAACAGGCGGCCTTGTTGCCCTGTCGCATCATCGCGACAGCGATCAGCCGGACTGGCTCGTTCTCCGCATGCGGTACGACAACACGCTCGGGCATATCGGCGAACTTCAACAAGAAGGGCGGTAGCTCGATCAGGCGCTCCGGCTCGGGGATGAGTCGGCTCAGGCCCTCGTGGTCGCGCGCCGTCATGCACAGATGCAGGTCGGCGCGCAGGATCGCGTGGCGAGCGAGCGCTGCCGCCTCCGCCCACGGGCCGTCGAAGCGTTTTTGCGCATTGCTGGCCTCGGTGACGAGATAGGGCAGGGCGAAGTGCTCGACCAAGGCTGGGCCGATCAGGTCCGGGGCGCGATAATGGCAGTGATAGGTGAAGATGAGGTCGGGCCGGGCGTCCGGCGCCTGCCAACGCTCAGTCAGCGCCGCGATCACGCCCTGCGCGGCTTTTTTGTGAGCGGCGAGCAGCGCCGGGTCGGACTCGCGCATGAAGCTGCGCTCGGCCGGCACGATCTCGACGGCGTGGCCAAGATTCTCCAACAGCGTCACTAGTTGGACCGCCATCAGCCGGTCGCCTGAGGGGGCGCCGTCGCCATAGCGGTTCAGCGGCGTATGAAAAGCGATCTTCACGATTGGTCTTGCGATGGCGCGAACTGGCTTCAGCGATACGGGTCGGCCGCATCGCGCAGGCCGTCGCCGAGGAAGTTGAAGGCGAGGATGATGACGATCACCGGGACGCACGGATAGAGCAGCCAGGGATAGAGCGCGACGACATTGATGTTCTGCGCCTCGTTCAGCATCACGCCCCAGCTGGTGATCGGTGGCCTGAGGCCGAGGCCGAGGAAGGAGAGCGCGGTCTCGCCCAGAATGGTCTTGGGAATGGTGATCGTCGCGGCGGCGATCAGATGGCTCATGAAGCCGGGCACGAGATGCAGGCCGATGATGCGGGCGGGCTTGGCGCCCATCAACTGGGCGGCGACGACATAATCCTCCTCGCGCAGGGCCAGCAGCTTCGAGCGGACGGCACGCGCCAGCCCGGTCCAGTCCATCAGACCGAGGATCACGGTGATGCCGAAATAGACCAGCAGCGGGCTCCAGGAGGGCGGCATGATCGCGCCGAGCGCCAGCCAGAGCGGGATATGCGGCAGCGACTGCACGATCTCGATGACGCGCTGGACGACGAGGTCGACCTTGCCGCCATAGTAGCCGGCGATGCCGCCGATGATGATGCCAAGCACGAAGGAGACGCTGACGCCGAGCAGGCCAATGGTCAGCGAGATCCGCCCGCCATAGAGGATGCGCGAGAACATGTCGCGCCCGAGCCGGTCGGTGCCGAGCAGATAGAGCGTGCCGTCCTTGGGCGGGCAGATCAGGTGGAGATTGCCGGGAATGAGGCTCCAGAACTCGTAAGCGTCGGCGCGGCAGAAGAAGCGGAGCTTCTGCGGCTTGCTTTCGTCGACGTCGTATTCGCGCTTCAGGTTCTCCATGTTGAGGCGCTGGACATACGGATAGACGAAGGGGCCGACAAAGCTGCCCTCGTGGAAGAAGTTGACCTCCTGACGGGGGGCGCGAATGAAATCGGTGTTGCGCGTCGTGTAGTGATAGGGCGCGAGGAACTCGCAGATCGCGACCGAGAGATACATCAGCAGGATGACGACGCCGGAGATCACCGCGAGCCTGTGCTTGCGGAACTTCCACCACATCAGCTTCCATTGCGGAGCGAGATAGACGCGCTCCTGCTCGGGCGACATCTTCTCGATCGCATAGGGCTCGAACGGCGCGGTCGACCAGCGATGCGGCAGCGGCTCCGAAGCCTGCGGGGCGGGAGGCGTCGTCACTTGGTCGCCGTCCCCTGCAGGCGGATGCGCGGATCGAGGATGGCGAGCGCGATGTCGGAGATCAGCACACCGATCACGGTCAGGAAGGAGAGGAACATCAGGAAGGAGCCGGCAAGATACATGTCCTGGCTCTGCAGCGCCCGGATCAGCAGTGGGCCGGTGGTCTGCAGCGAGAGCACGATCGCGACGATCTCGGCGCCGGAGACGATCGAAGGCAGGATGTCGCCGATATCCGAGATGAAGAAGTTGAGCGCCATGCGCAGCGGATATTTGCGCAGCGCCTTGCCCGGTGGCAGGCCCTTGGCCCGGGCGGTGACGTAGTATTGCTTCTGCAATTCGTCGAGCAGGTTGGCGCGCAGCTTGCGGATCATGCCGGCGGTGCCGCCGGCGCCGATGATGATCACCGGGATCCAGAGGTGCTCCAGCACCGATTTGAACTTGGCCCAGCTCATCGGCTGGTTGAGATATTGCGGGTCGACGAGGCCGCCGATCGAGGTGCCGAACCAGACGTTGGCGAAATAGAGGAAGATCAGCGCCAGCAGGAAATGCGGTATGGCGAGGCCGAGCATGCCGATGAAGGTGAGGCCGTAATCGCCCCAGCTGTATTGATGCGTCGCCGAGTAGATGCCGATCGGAAAGGCGACGATCCAGGTGAAGATGATGGTGAAGAACGAGACCACCATGGTCAGCAGCAGGCGGTCGCCGACGATGTCGCGTACCGGCAGCTGGTACTCGAAGGAGTAGCCCATGTCGCCGCGCAGGAGGCCGGTGACCCACCAGAAATAGCGTTCGGCCGGCGGCTTGTCGAAGCCGTATTCCTTCTTCAGGAACTCGACGCGGCTCATGTCCGCTTTCTCGCCCTGGGCCTGCATCTCGGCGACCATGGTCTCGAAATAGTCGCCCTCGGGGAGGTTGATCACGGTGAAGATCAGGACGCTGGTGACGAACAGCGTTGGGATCATCACCAGGATGCGCTTGAAGATGTACTTCAGCAGCACGGCTACTTCCCCTCGAACCAGAACGTGTCCGGCATGTAGCGGCCGAAGAAGGCGCCCGGCTCGAAGCTGTAGAGGCCGTTCTCAGGCAGGTTGCGCAGCGCCTTGGCAACCACGACCGGCTGCAGCGTGGCATTGACCACGCCGATCGTGAACAATTGCTCGGCGTTGATCTTCAGCATCGTCTGCCAGATTCCCCGGCGCTCCTCATGGGTCGCTGAATGCCGCCAGGCCTTGTAAAGCGCAACGAGCTCCTTTGCCTCCGGACTGTCGGGCGCCTCGCCCTCGCGCCCGCCGCTCTCGAAATACTGGCCCCAGCGCGGCCAGTTGAACTGGGCGGGTGAGGTCGGCGCCAGCGCGTCGGGCTCCATTTCGGCCGCGACCAGCGCGTTGTCCATGCCGGTCCAGCCCGACATGATCGTTTGGCCGGCGAGGATGCGGCGGCGGAAGACGTCGAGCTGGCTCGAGCGCGGGTGGATCTTGATGCCGATCGCGATGAAGTCCTGCTTGATCAGGTCGAGGATGTCGGTCTCCTCGGTCGAGGCGCCGGCGGTCTCGATGGTGAACTCCAGGCGCCGCCCATCCGGAAACACGCGGATCTTCTCGCCGTCACGCTTGGAAAGGCCGATCTCGTCGAGCAGGCGGTTGGCCTCGGCGAGGTCCGGCGTCATGTTGAGCTGCGCCAGCGCCGCATCATAAAGCGGGCTCTCGGGCAAAGCGGTGTTGCCGCTCTCCTTGGCGAGCCCGAAATAGATGACGCGGTTAATGTCGCGGCGATTGATCGCCAGCGAGAGCGCGCGGCGATAACGCACATCGCGGTTGAGATCGCGCCAGGTCGGATCGATCGCGTTCAAATTGGGCATCAGCGCGAACGAGGCACCTTCGGCCCGTTTCCAGAGCTTGACCTCGAAGTTCATCCGCTTCGCAGCGCCCTTGAGGAAGGTATAATCCTCGAAGCGCAAATAGCGGGCCTGCAGGTCGGCGTCGCCGGCAGCGGTCTTGGCCGGGATCAGCGCCGAGCTGCCGATCGTCAGCGTGACCTCGTCGACATAGGGCAGTTGCCGGCCGTTCTCGTCGATCCGGTGAAAATACGGGTTGCGAACGAAGGTGAAGCGCTCGGCCGGGATCGATGTGGTGTTGCGCCACGGATCGAGCGTCGGCAGGTCGGGGTTCTCCGGCCGATACTGGCGTGAGAAGCGCTCGTGCAGCGAGCCCCAGTCCTTGACGCGTGCGCTCTTGATCTTCTGTTCGAGCTCTTCCTTGCTGGCATAGCGCTGGTGGAACTGCTTCAGATAATGCGCTGGCATGGCGATGTAGAGCGGCTGGGCGCCAGCGAGAGCCGGCAGGAAGACCGGGTTCGGCTCCGCCCAGCTGTAACGCAGCGTGAGGTCGTCGAGGACCTCGAAGCGGCAAGGCTGACCAGAGATCAGCATCGCCTGCGGTGGCCCGCCCGGGGAGAGCCGCTTGTTGTTGGCAACGTCCTCCCACCAGTAGCGGAAATCCTCGGCGGTGAGGGGATGGCCGTCCGACCAGCGGTGGCCGGCGCGCAGCCGCAAGGTGAAGATACGGCCACGCTCGACCTCGAAACTCTCGAGCACATCGGGCGCGAGCTCGAGCTTGTCATCGTAGACGACGAGGCGCGTGTAGCCGTAGATCGTCATCATGCGGATGTCGCGCTGGTCGCCCATCAGCATGCGCATGGTGCCGCCATGCCTGCCGGGTGCTCGCCCCATGGCCGCCACCTCGATCAATCGCGGCGATTTCGGCAGGCGCTCGGCGAGCGGTGGTAGTCCACCGGCAGAGACCTTGGCGGCGAGCGCCGGGCTGTCGATAAGGGTCTCGACCCCGGCAAAGGCCAGCCGCGGCGCGACGAGGGCGGCGCCGGTTCCGAGAAGAAAGCTCCTGCGCGCGATCCGCATCAGGCGAGCTCCCTGACATTGGCGCCGGGCTTGGCGAGGACGAGATGGCCGGCGCCGAGATCAAGATGGGCGAGCGGCTCGCCATCCGGGTCGGGCTTGAAGCCCGCCGGCCAGTGGCGGGTGTCGGAGGCGCCGCCGGGAGCCGCGAGCTTGAAGTCGAGCTTGCGGTCGAGATCGGCGAAGGGCACCGATTTCAGCAGCGCCTTGGTATAGGGGTGGACCGGTGCGGTGAAGAGGGTGTGGCGCGGCGCAAGCTCGACGATGCGGCCATTCGCCATCACCGCGATGCGGTCGGCCATGTAGTTCACCACCGCGAGATTATGCGAGATGAA
Source organism: Allobosea sp. Tri-44 (assembly GCF_004123845.1). GTDB lineage: Bacteria > Pseudomonadota > Alphaproteobacteria > Rhizobiales > Beijerinckiaceae > Allobosea. The sequence goes on from NZ_NBDP01000019.1 coordinate 379,898, forward strand.
CAGGAAGGTGAGGCCGCGCTCGGCCTGCAGGTCTTTGAGAAGATTGAGGATCTGCGCCTGCACGGAGACGTCGAGCGCCGAGACCGGTTCGTCGCAGATGATCAGCTCGGGATCGAGCGCGAGTGCCCGGGCGATGCCGATGCGCTGGCGCTGGCCGCCGGAGAAGGAATGCGGATAGCGCGACAGGAAACGCTGATCGAGCCCGACATCATCCATCAGCGCCTTGACCCGCGCCTTCTGCTGCGCGCCGTCGCCACGCTCGTGGATCACGAGCGGCTCGCGCAGGAGATTCATCACGGTCATGCGAGGCGACAGCGATGAGACCGGGTCCTGGAAGATCATCTGCAGCTTCGGCCGGAAGTTGCGCAGCGCCTCGCCCTGCAGCGACAGGAGGTCGATGCAGTCCTTGCCGTCGTCGAAGCGGATTTCGCCTGAGTCCGGTGTCAGCGCCCGCATGATCAGCTTGCTGAGGGTGGTCTTGCCGCAGCCGCTCTCGCCGACCAGCCCGAGGCATTCGCCCCGCTCGATATCGAAACTGACATCGTCGACGGCGACGACGCTCGAAGTCGTGCCCTTGCCGAAGAAGCGGCTGGAATTGGTCGTGTAGGTCTTGCGCAGATGGCGCGCGGCAAGGAGCGGCGGCCGCTGCTCAACCGCCTGCTGCGCAGGGGCGGGCTTCGGCGTCGCCGGGGCGCGTGGGCGAGCCTCGCGCAGGGCGACCAGCCGCTCGCCCTCCTGCATGTCGAAATGCGGCGAGGCCTTGAGCAGCGCCTTGAGATAGGGGTGCTGCGGGCGGCGGAAGATGTCCTCGGCCGGGCCGCTCTCCATGATCTCGCCATGGTAGATCACCACGACCTCGTCGGCCATGTTGGCGACGACGCCGAGATCGTGGGTGATCAGCAGGATCGCCATGCCCATCTCGGCCTGGAGATCGCGCATCAGGTCGAGCACCTGGGCCTGGATGGTGACGTCGAGCGCCGTCGTCGGCTCGTCGGCGATCAGCAGCGCTGGCTGGCAGATCAGAGCCATGGCGAGCATGGCGCGCTGGCGCAGGCCACCGGAGAGCTCGAAGGAATAGAAGTCGAAAGCGCGGACGGGATCCTTGAAGCCGACCCGCTTCAGCATCGCCTCGATCAGGGCACGTGCTTCCGGCTTCGGCACCGGCCGGTGCAATTGCAGCGCTTCCTCGATCTGGTTACCGATGGTGTGCACCGGCGAGAGCGAGGACATCGGCTCCTGGAAGATCATGCCGATCCGCCCGCCGCGCAGGTCGCGAATCTCCTTGCCCTCGGCGGGCAGGCCGGCGATGTCGATCACGGCATCGGGCATCTGCGGGTCACGAAACAGGATGCTCCCGCCGGTGATGGCGCCGGCCCGCGGCAGGAGGCCCATGATCGCCTGCGAGATCACCGATTTGCCCGAGCCGGACTCGCCGACGAGCGCGACCGTCTTGCCGGCGGGAATGCGGAAGTCGACGCCCTTCACGACATCGCGAGCGAAGCCGTGAACGGTGAAGCCGATCCTCAGGTCGTTGATCTCGAGAATATTCATCTGCGGCTGATGCCGTCGTCCCCTGATGTCCATGTTGCCGGAGGCACGATCTGCGCCGTCATCCGGATCGATTTGCCGCTGAAGCCGCCTTGCCCACTACGGTGCGGTTCTTTCTCCTTCCGTCCCCGTCGTCCTTGTCTCCAATCAATGACGACCGCGTAACATGGCGGCGTTCCCGCCCGCGCCGCCTGCCTCGACCGAACTTGAAATCGCCGGACTTGTCGAGTCCCGGCGCATGTTGCGCCGCGTCGTGAACTGCCCACATATGGGGACAAGCCGGCGGAGTTTCCGCTCTTCCGGATGCGGGATGGGAAAGCCCCTTGGAGAGAAGCCTCTTCCGTTACGTCTGGCAGAAGAGCCGCCGGGAACAGATCATCGTTCTGCTGGTGATCCTCGTCTCGATCCCGTTCAACTGGTTGTCCTTCGATGTGCCCAAGCGCATCGTCAACGACGCGATCCAGGGCGGCGCCTTCAAGGACGGCAAGACGACGGCGACGGTGTTCGACTGGGCGCTTCACCTGCCGGAATTCCTCGGTGGCGGCAGCTTCCAGATCTCCGAAGGCTTCAAGGTCGGCCAGCTCGGCTTGCTGCTGACGCTGAGCTTTTATTTCCTTGTGCTCGTCCTGATCAACGGCGGCTTCAAATACATCGTCAACCTGCAAAAGGGCGTGCTCGGCGAGCGCATGCTCAGGCGCATGCGCTACGACCTGTTCAGCCAGTTGATGCGCTTTCGGCCGGAGGATATCCGCGCGGTCAAGCCGGCCGAAGCCGCGAGCATGATCAAGGACGAGGTCGAGCCGATCGGCAGCTTCGTCGGCGATGCCTTCATCCAGCCGGCCTTCCTGCTCAGCCAGGCTTTGACTGCGCTCGCCTTCATCATGATGCAGAGCGTCTGGCTCGGCTCGATCGCGCTGGTCATCGTGCTGATGCAGGCGGTGATCATCCCGATCCTGCGCAAGGAACAGCTCCGCCTCGGCCGCGAGCGCCAGATCGTCTCGCGCCAGCTCGCGGGGCGGATCGGCGAGATCGTCGATGCCGGACCGACCATTCAGGGAAATGGCGCAACCTCCTATATCCAGTCGGACATCGCCGGGCGTCTGGGGACGCTGTTCGACATCCGCTATGCGCTCTACAAGCGCAAATTCGCCGTCAAGTTCCTGAATAACTTGCTGGCGCAGGTCACACCCTTCTTTTTCTATGCGATTGGCGGCTTCTTCGCCCTGCAGGGCAGGCTCGATATCGGCCAGCTGGTCGCGGTGATCGCGGCCTATCGCGACCTGCCTCCGCCGATCAAGGAGCTGATCGACTGGGAGCAGCAGCGCAACGACGTCACCATCAAATACGAGCAGGTGATCGCGCAGTTCAGCCCGACCGAGGTGGTCACGCTGGAGGAAAAGGGCGAGATCGCGCGGCTGCCGTCCCGCGGCGAGATCCGGCTCGACAAGGTCGAGATGGTCGACAATCGCGGTCAGCCGCTCCTGGCGCCGTTGAGCCTGACCCTGCACCGGCCCGGGGCGGTAGCGCTGATCGGGGGCGCCGGCGGCGGCCGCGACACGCTCGGGCGCATCCTCGGCCGGCAGACCATGAGCTATGCCGGCCGCGTCATGATCGACAAGGAGCCGCTCTCCGCGATCAGCGTCGAACGCGCGAGCCACTTCATCGGCTATGCCGGCGCCGAGGTCGAAATTATCAACGGCTCCCTGCGTGACAACATCCTGCTGCCGCTGAAGCGCAGGCGCCCGGTCGTGAAGCTGGACGAGGTCGTCGATCAGGAGGAGCATCGCCGCTTCATCGAGTCGCTGCGCGCGGGGAACACGCCGCTGTCCTTCGCCGCGGACTGGAACGACTATGACGGCGCCGGTCTCGACGGAGAGGAGGCGCTCGAGCAGCGTCTCCTGTCGATCCTCGACACGCTCGGCTGCGCGGATGAGATCTACGAGCTCGGTCTCGATGCGAAGGTGATCGCCCCGCTCCCGGAAGGCGCGGCCGAGCGCATCATCGAAGCGCGCGAGGTGGTGGCGGCCGAACTGACCAAGACCAAGCTCGCCGGGCTGATCGAAACCTTCGATCTCGAGCGCTACAACGCCAATGCGACGATCGCGGAGAACCTCGTCTTCGGCGCCATGCGCAATGGCCGTCAGCCGGCCGAATTCCTGCTCGAAGACGCTTACGCCCGCTCGGTGCTGCAAGCGGAGGCGCTGGAAGAGCCGCTGGCCGAGATCGGCGGACGCATCGCTTCGACACTAGTCGAGATCTTCGCCGGCCTGCCGCAGGGCCATGTCCTGTTCGAGCGCTATGCCTTCGGCGGTGAGGTCGATCTGGAGAAGCTCGGCGAACTGGCCGAGGCCCTGCGTCGGCACGATCGCCGCAGCCCGCTCGACCCGACGGTGCAGCGCGAACTGGTCGCGCTCGCGCTCGGCTATGTCGAGCCAAAGCACCGGCTCAACCTGCTCGACATCGCCCTGCGGCGGCGCGTGCTGCGCGCCCGGCACAGCTTCAAGACCTATCTGCCCGGCGAGAAGGCCGACGAGATCGAATTCTACGATCCGGCTGACGTGATCCATGGCGCAAGCGTGCGCGACAACCTGCTGTTCGGGCGCATCGGCTTCGGCGTTCCCGATGCCGGGCGCAAGGTGGCGGAGATCGCCCGGGCGGCGCTGTCACGCGCCGGGCTCGACTCGGCGGCTTATCGCCTCGGGCTCAACACCGATGTCGGCCTGCGCGGCCGGCTGCTGCCGCTGCGCCTGCGCCTGATGGTGCCGTTGGCCCAGGCGCTGATCAAACAGCCGGACATCCTGGTGCTCGATCTCGACGCCTTTGCCATCACCTGCGCTGATCCTCGCGGCCTGATCCGCCGGATCGGCAGCTATTGCGAGGACAAGACTGTGTTCCTGCTCTTGACCGACCAGGGGTTGGCTGCCGATATCCCTGAGAAGATCGTATTTAACGGAGCTGTGGCCCGGGTGAGTAACAAGGGCGGAGCCGTCGACGAGGCGGACGAACTGCAGGACGAGATCCTGCCCCCCAACGGGGCGGTTCCGATCGAGGCAAGGACATGACACTCGAGAGCGATATCGGCTGCCTGAAATCGATCCCCCTGTTCCGCGGATTGCCGGGGCCACGGCTGAAGCTGCTCGCCCTGATGGGTGAACGGCTCTATTTTCCGGCTGGGACGGTGATCACCGAGGAAGGTGCGAAGCCCGAGGAGGTCTACTGCATCCTGGAAGGGGAGGTCGAGCTCTCGCACGATTTCTCCGACGGACGGCAGAAGAGCTTCCGGCTCGCGACCGGCAGCATCATCGGCGATGTGCCGCTGCTCTGCAACCAGACCAATGCTGCGCGGTCTGCCGCCAAGACCGACGTGGTGGCGCTGCGGCTGCCGCGGGCGCTGTTCTTCGAGCTGCTCGACAATATTCCGGAATTCTCCGTCGCGCTGTCGCGCGATCTGGCCGGGCGGCTCTATCGGCTGGCGGATTCCGTCCTGCACGGCGAGAAGACACATTGAAGCGCCGGGTGCGCCGATGACAGCGGTTCCGAGCACGCCAACCGGGGGCAGGCCCGTCGCGTCTGGCTTCGACCAGATGTCGTCCTTGAGCCGCGACGTGCGCTTCGCCTCCGGCTGCATCCTGATGGTCTTCGCGACCACGCATTTCCTCAATCACGCGCTCGGCATTTTTGGCGTCGCGACGATGGAGGCGGTGCAGGACTGGCGCTACTGGTTCTGGCACAGCTGGATCGGCACGGTCGCGCTCTACGGGGCGCTCATCATCCACCCGATCTTCGCCCTGCTGCGCGTGGCGCAGCGGCGCACCTTTCGCATGCCGGCGCGCGAAGTAATCCAGATCATTCTCGGCGTCGCGATCCCGATCTTCCTGATCGACCATATCGTCGGCACCCGGGTGCAGGGCTCGTTATTCGGCCAGGACGAGAGCTACCATGCCGTCCTGCGCAGACTCTGGCCTGGTCTCGCCCTGTCGCAGAGCCTGCTGCTGCTGCTGGTCTGGACGCATGGCGTGATCGGCCTGCATTTCACCTTCCGGGCGCGTGACGCCTATGTGCGCTGGCGCGATCCGTTCCTGCTGGTGGCGATCCTGGTGCCGCTGCTGGCCATCATCGGCTTCTCGGTGGCTGGACGGGAGGCGCAGATGATGGCGCTGCCGCCGGAGCTCTATACCGAGATCCAGATCGATACCTTCAACCGCTCGGTCACCTGGGCGAAGCGCGCCTTCTTCGGCCTGATTGGCGGGTTCGCCGGCTTCGTCGTGCTGCGCGAGCTTCGGGCGCGGGCGCTCGGTGCGATCGCGGTGCGCTTCATCGGGCATGGCGTGCGCCGTGTCGTTCCCGGCCCGACGCTGCTCGAGATCTTCCGTCGCTTCGGCATCCCACACGCCGCGCTCTGCGGCGGGCGGGCGCGCTGCGCCACCTGCCGCGTGCTGGTACTCGACGGTGCTGATGATCTGCCGCCGCCCGGCCCGAACGAGGCGCGACTCCTGCGCCGGATTTCGGCCGGCGATCATGTCCGACTGGCCTGCCAGATCCGGCCGAAGCGCGACCTCCAGGTCCAGATCCTGCTCGCCGCCAAGCAGCGCGGTGCCGGTCCCACCGGCGCTCTCGATTCCGATGATCGTATCGGCAAGAAGGGGCTGACGGTGATGGTCGCGGATCTCAGAGCCTTCACTGCGCTCTCCGAGCGGCAATTGCCGCATGAGCTGATGAGCCTGCTCAACCGCTTCTATGACGAGATGTCGCAGGCGATCGCGGCGCATGGCGGGCGGATCGAGGCGATCTATGGCGACGGGCTGATGGCGGTGTTCGGGCTGGAGGCAACGCCGGCGCGCGCAGGTGCGGCGGCGATCGCGGCTGCCGGCGACATGGTCCGCGCCGTCGAGGCGCTCAATCGCGAATACGCCAACGCCCTGCCATTGCCGCTGCGCATCGGCATCGGCATCCATGGCGGTCAAACGATTGTCGGAGCGGTCGAGAACGAAAGCATGGGGCGGCGCGAGATCACGGTCGGCGAAACGGTGATGATCGCGAGCCAACTCGAGGCGGCGACCCGGCGCCTTTTGTCCGACATCGTCGTCTCCGCCGAGACGGTGAGCGCGACAGGACGCAGCTACCGCGACACCGTCCCGCACAAGATCGCGGTCAAGGGGCGCGACAAGCCGATGCAGGTCTACGGCTTCGGCAGCACGCCGGCCGGCGAGCCCAGGCCGGACGGAGATCAGGACGCCAAGGCCACGCCGCAAAAAGCTGAAGGCGCGCTCCCAGTGGCGAAAGAGAAGACTCCGACAGCCACAGATGGGAGCAGCTCCGGCTAACCAGGCGCCGCGCGCCGGCGCTGGCAATTGCCAGGGCTCCTGCCTATGGTCCGGCCGCTTCACAATCTGCCTGACAGCCCAGAGCTTCGATGACCGACGAGATTTCCCGCGAGGCGCTGCACGACATCCTGCGCGGCGTCGCGGCGCTGACCGGCGATGCGATTGTCGCCGACCTCGCCCGGTTGGTCGGCAAGGGCGTCCGGGCCGACATCTCGATCGCCTTCAATCCCAAGCAGATCGCCTCCAAGCGCTGGCTGGTCGAGACACTTGCCGAGGTCCTGCCGAAGCCGGATCGGGCTGTCTGGGTGCTCGGCGCTTGGCATGGTGTGCTTGGCGCCATGCTCCTGGCCGATGACCGGCTGACGATTCCGCAGCTGGTCAGCCTCGACATCGACCCGGACTGCGCGCCGGTGGCGGAGATGTTGAACCATCGCCATGTCGCGACCGGCCGCTTTCGGGCGGCGACGGCTGACATGCTGAGCCTCGACTTCGAGCGTGTCGAAGGCGGGCTTCCGGGGCTGGTGATCAACACCAGCTGCGAGCATCTCGACGATGTGCCCGGCTGGATCGCCAGCCTTCCCGAGGGGTTGCCGCTGCTCCTGCAATCGAACGACTATTTCCGCGAGCCGGACCATCGCAGCTGCGTGCCCTCGCTCGAGGCCTTCAGGGCGCAGGCCGAGCTGTCGGAGCTGTGGTTCGCTGGCGCGCTGCCGACGAAGAACTATACCCGTTTCATGCTGATCGGCCGCAGATGAGCACGGGTGAGCCCACCGGGCCGGCGGTTGCGATCGCGATGAAGGGCTATCCGCGCCTGTCGGAGACCTTCATCGCTCAGGAACTGCTCGGCCTGCAGCGGCTCGGCCTGTCCTTCGCGATCTGGTCGCTGCGCCATCCGACCGATGGTGCGCGGCACCTGATGCATCGCGAGATCATCGCGCCGCTGCACTATCTGCCGGAATACCTGCATGACGACTGGCCGCGCGTCGTGCGCGGCATCGTCCGCGCTTTTGCGCGACCGAGTATTGCCCGCCTGCTCGGCGTCTTCCTGCGCGACCTCGCCCGCGACCGCACGCGCAACCGGCTGCGCCGCTTGGGCCAGGCCTGCGTGATGGCTCGTGAACTGCCGGCTGGAACCCGGCATCTCCATGTCCATTACCTGCACACGCCGGCTTCGGTGATCCGCTATGCGGCGCTGAGCCGGGGCCTAAGCTGGTCGTTCTCCGCCCATGCCAAGGACATCTGGACGACGCCCGACTGGGAGAAGCGCGAGAAGATCGGCGATGCGCGCTGGGGCGTGACCTGTACCCGCGACGGCCATGCCGAGCTCGCGCGTCTCGCCGACCGGCCGGATAAGGTCGCGCTACTCTATCACGGGCTCGACCTCTCGCGCTTCCCGGCGCCGCCCGAAGCCCGTCCATCGCACGATGGTTCTGATCCGGTCGACCCGGTATGCTTCCTCACCATCGGGCGGGCGGTGGCGAAGAAGGGTTTCGACGATCTGCTCGCGGCGCTGGCGATCTTGCCGGCGGATCTGAACTGGCGGCTCGTCCATATCGGTGGCGGCGAGATGCTTGCGGCACTGAAGGCGCAGGCCGAGGCGCTTGGTATCGCGGCGCGGATCGAGTGGCGTGGGGCGCAGGCGCAGGACGCGGTGGTCGCCGCGCTACGCGAGGCCGATCTTTTTGTGCTGCCGTCAAAGCAGGCGGAGAATGGCGACCGCGACGGCTTGCCGAACGTGGTGATGGAGGCGGCGAGCCAGGCCCTGCCGATCGTCGCGACCGATTTCGCCGGCATCCCGGAATTCGTCCAGCATGGCCGCGAGGGGCTGCTGCTGCGGCCGGGCGATGTCTCGGCCTTGGCCAAGGCGCTGGAGGGGTTGAGCCGCGATCCGCAATGGCGCGGGAAGCTGGGAGCGGCGGCTTTCGCCCGGCTCGGGACCGAGTTCTCGACGCAGGCCGGTCTGGAGCGGGTCCACCGGGCATTGCTGGCGGCCGTCGCGGGCAGGGACGATGGCGCGCCATGAGCGCACGCATCCTGATCGCGGTCACGCATCTGCTCGGCATCGGCCATCTCGTGCGGGCACGGCAGTTGGCACGGGCGCTGGCCGGGGCGGGACATGAGGTTACGCTCGCCAGCGGCGGCATGCCGGACGGCAAGGCGCCGACGGATTATCGCTTCGTGCAATTGCCGCCGGTGCGCACCGAAGGCACGGATTTCCGCAATCTGTTCGACGAGCGCGGCCAGGCCGCAACGCCGGAGCGACTTGCCGCGCGGCGGAAACAACTCGCAGCTCTGGCGCAGGAGCTTTCGCCCGACATCGTCGTGACCGAGCATTTCCCCTTCGGCCGGCGCCAGCTTGCGGGCGAGTTCCTGGCGCTGCTCGAGGCGGCAAAGGTGGTCAATCCGCAAGCGCTCGTGCTGTCGTCGATCCGCGATGTGCTGGTCGCACCGCAGCGGCTGGACCGGCTCGCCGAGGTAGCCGAGCGGATCGCGACGCAGTTCGACGCGGTGCTCGTGCATGGCGATCCGCGCGTTCTGCCGCTCAAAGCCTCCTGGCCGATGACGCCGGAGATCGCCGGCAAGCTGGTCTATACCGGCTACCTGGCGGCATCAGCACACGGCCCTCATCCTGAGGAGCCGCGCAGCGGCGTCTCGAAGGATGCTCCAGTTGGTTTCGGAGCCTCCTGGAGCATCCTTCGAGACGCCATCTCTGACGAGATGGCTCCTCAGGATGAGGGCTCAAAGGGGAAGGCTGGTACAATCCTCGTCTCCGGCGGGGGCTCGGCGGCAGCCTTGCCGCTGTTCGAGGCGGTGCTCGCGGCGGCGCGACTTCTGCCGGCACGACCCTTCCACCTCCTGGTCGGCCGCGGCGTCGCCGAGACCGATTTCGCCAGGCTGCGACAATCGGCTCCGGCCAATGCCGTCATCGAACGGGCACGGCCGGATTTCCCGGCGCTGCTCGCCGGCTGCGCACTTTCTGTCAGCCAGGCAGGCTACAATACGGTGCTCGACCTGTTGCAGGCCGGGCGGCCGGCATTGTTTATCCCCTTCGATGCAGGCAACGAGACCGAGCAGGCCTTGCGTGCTGCGGCGCTGGAACGGGCTGGGCTGGCGCGCGTCGTGACCCTTGCCGAAGGTCCGCAGGCTTTGGCTGCTGCGATCGAAACGGCGCTGGCGCGAGGGGCTCCACCGGCCGCGAGGATCGATCTCGACGGCGCGGCGGGCACCGTCGCAGCGATAGCAAGACTGCTCGCAAGCCGCTCCTGAGCCGTGCGCGAATGCATGCCGGCGAAGGGTCGGCATGCCTCTTGCGAATTGCCGCTCCGCCGCTTTCGATCTAAGGAAGTTCCACACGCCTCCCTTTCGGTCGGCTCCAGGACACCGGATCTTCTGCCGGCCCCTGTCCTGCGCCCGGAGAAGAACGATGACAACGACGACTGCCTCCGCCCCCGGAATGCCGGACATGAAGTTGTCCGTGCGTCAGGTCTTCGGGATCGACAGCGATCTGGAGGTGCCGGCCTATTCCAAGCCCGAGGCGCATGTTCCCGACTTCGATTCGGATTACCGTTTCGACCGCGACACCACGATCGCGATCCTCGCCGGCTTCGCCCATAACCGCCGCGTGATGATCTCGGGCTATCACGGCACAGGCAAGTCGACCCATATCGAGCAGGTCGCGGCCCGGTTGAACTGGCCCTGCGTCCGCGTCAATCTCGACAGCCATGTCTCGCGGCTCGACCTCGTCGGCAAGGATGCGATCGTGCTGAAGGAGGGCAAGCAGATCACCGAGTTCCAGGACGGCATCCTGCCCTGGGCGCTGCAGAACAACATCGCGCTCGTCTTCGACGAATACGATGCCGGCCGCCCGGACGTGATGTTCGTGATCCAGCGCGTGCTCGAGCAGTCGGGCAAGCTGACGCTGCTCGACCAGAAGCGCGTCATCCGCCCGCACCCCGCTTTCAGGCTCTTCGCCACCGCCAACACGGTTGGCCTCGGCGACACCTCGGGCCTCTATCACGGCACCCAGCAGATCAACCAGGGCCAGATGGACCGCTGGTCGATCGTCACCACGCTGAACTACCTGCCTCACGACAACGAGGTCGCGATCGTGCTCGCCAAGTCGAAGCACTATCAGGCCTCGCCGGAGGGCAAGGACATCGTCAACAAGATGGTCCGCGTCGCCGACCTGACCCGCAACGCCTTCATGAACGGCGATCTCTCGACCGTGATGAGCCCGCGTACCGTGATCACCTGGGCCGAGAACGCGGCGATCTTCGGCGACATCGGCTTCGCCTTCCGCGTCACCTTCCTCAACAAGTGCGACGAGATGGAGCGCACGCTGGTGGCGGAGTTCTTCCAGCGCTCCTTCGGCAAGGAGCTGCCGGAGAGCGCGGTCAACGTCGTTCTGAGCTGAAGCATGTTCCGCAAAAGTGGATCCCACTTTTGCGATCGGAACGCGCTCAACTAATTGGGAGACCGGCCATGGCGCAGTACGAAGGGTCCTGTCATTGCGGACGGGTCGCCTATGAGGTCGAGGCCGACCTTGCCAAGACGATCACCTGCAACTGCTCCTATTGCCAGCGCCGCGGCTCGGTGCTGGCCTTCGCCCCAGCGACGAACTTCACCCTGACCAAGGGCGAGGATGCGCTGACCGAGTACCGCTTCAACTCGCAGAAAATCCAACATCTGTTCTGCGAGGCCTGCGGTATCGAATCCTTTGCCCGCGCCAACGCGCCGGACGGCACGCCGACCATCGCGATCAACGTGCGTTGCCTTGCCGGCGTCGAGCCGACCGAGCTCACGTCGATCCAATATGACGGACGGGCGCGCTGAGGGAGCCCGCCGGTGAGCATCGCCGCCGAGAGCAAGCGAGCCACGATCCAGCGCGAAGCGGATTTTGCCGCGACGCGTGAGGTCGTCCTGCGCGGTCTTGCCGCGCATAACGAGTCCAGGGTCGGGCCGCGGAATGCGCAGCCATTGGCGTTGAGCTTGCGCGATGAGAGCGGCGCCATGGTCGGCGGTCTCGTCGGCGAGCTCAAATGGCAGTGGCTCTATGTCGATCTGTTCTGGATCGACGAGGGCCATCGCGGCGCCGGCCATGGCGAGGCGCTGCTGGCAATGGCCGAGCAGGCGGCGCGCGACTACGGCGCACGCGGCGTCTATCTCGGCACGATGAGCATCCAGGCGCCGGGCTTCTATCCCCGCATGGGCTATCGCGAATGCGGTCGCATGGACGACTATCCGGTCGCCGGCCAGACGTTCCATCATTTCATGAAGGCGCTATGAGCATCTCCAACCGCAAGCCCGGAACCCCGAAGGAAGCGCCGGCCGAGCCGCTGAAGCGGGCGGTTTCGGGCGCGATGAAGGCGATCGCGCGCAAGCCGGAGATGGAGATCGTCTTCGCCGCCGACAAACCTTCGCTGGTCGGCGAGCGCGCCCGCCTGCCGGAGCCGCCGCGCAAACTCACGGCTGGCGATATCGCGATCCTGCGTGGCCATGCCGATTCGATGGCGCTGCGCCTCGCCTGCCATGATGCTGCGGTCCACCGCCGGGCCGCGCCCGAAGGCGATGCGGCCCGGGCGGTGTTCGACGCGGTCGAGCAGTCACGGGTCGAATGCGTCGGTTCTCGTCGGATGAGCGGCATGGCCGGCAATATCTCGGCGATGCTGGAGGACCGCTATCATCGCGGCGGCCGCTATGAGGAGATCACTGACCGGGCCGATGCGCCGCTCGAGGATGCGCTCGCCCTGATGGTGCGCGAGCGCCTGACCGGCCTGAAACCGCCGAAGGCTGCCGAGAAGCTGGTCGAACTCTGGCGCGAGCAGATCGAGGCCAAGGCCGGTGGCGATCTCGACCGGCTGGCCAAGGCGATCGAGGACCAGCGTGCCTTCGCCCGTACCGTGCGCGACATGCTGGTCTCGCTCGATATGGCCGAGCAGAGCAGTCAGGGCGACGAGTCCGATGAGGATGAGGACGACCAGGACCAGTCCTCCGAGGAGCAGCAGCAGGAAGAAGGCGAAGCCGAGCAGCAGAGCCAGGGCGAGCGCTCCGAGACCGAGACCAGCGAGGACGCTGCCGAGGAGCTGCAGGAGGGCGCCTCCGAGGCTGCCGACGCGCCGGCCGGGGACTGGGACGAGGAAGACGAGAACTCCGAGGCCGAGGAGGCCGGCGAGGCGCCGCGTCCGCGCGACAGCCGCGCCAACGACCGGCCGCAGACCGACTACAAGCCTTACACCCAGAAGTTCGACGAGATCGTCACGGCGGAAGAGCTCTGCGACGCCGAGGAGCTGACGCGCCTGCGCGCCTATCTCGACAAGCAATTGGCGCATCTGCAGGGCGTCGTCGCCCGGCTGGCGAACCGCCTGCAACGCCGGCTGATGGCGCAGCAGAACCGCTCCTGGCAGTTCGATCTGGAGGAGGGTGCTCTCGATCCCTCGCGCCTGCCGCGCATCATCATCGACCCGTTCCAGCCGCTCTCCTTCAGGCAGGAATCGGACACGAATTTCCGCGACACGGTGGTGACGCTGCTGATCGACAATTCCGGCTCGATGCGCGGCCGGCCGATCACGGTCGCGGCGACCTGCGCCGACATCCTGGCGCGGACGCTGGAGCGCTGCGGCGTCAAGGTCGAGCTGCTCGGCTTCACCACCCGCGCCTGGAAGGGCGGGCTGTCGCGCGAGAGCTGGCTGCAATCGGGCAAGCCGGCCAATCCCGGCCGCCTCAACGATCTCCGGCACATCATCTACAAGGCGGCAGATGCCCCGTGGCGGCGGGCGCGCAAGAATCTCGGCCTGATGATGCGCGAGGGGCTGCTCAAGGAGAACATCGACGGCGAGGCGCTCGACTGGGCGCATAAGCGCCTGCTCGGCCGGCCGGAGCAGCGCAAGATCCTGATGGTGATCTCGGACGGCGCGCCGGTCGACGATTCAACGCTCTCGGTCAATGCCGGCAGCTATCTCGAGCGGCATCTGCGCCACATCATCGCCGAGATCGAGACGCGCTCGCCGGTCGAACTGATCGCGATCGGCATCGGCCACGACGTCACGCGCTATTATCGCCGCGCCGTCACCATCGTCGATGCCGAGGAGCTCGGCGGCGTGATGACCGAGAAGCTGGCGGAGCTGTTCGAGGAGGACGCTGCCGCCGGATCGGGCTCGCGAGGCTCGCGCCGCCTGCAATGAGTCTGAGCCGCCGCAGCATCATCGCCGGCCTCGGCGCGGCGGCTCTCAGCCTGCCCGCGCGGGCGCAGAGCCTCGAGCCGGCGCGCGTCCCGGTCAGTATCTCTGCGCGGCCGATCGTGAGCTTCGAGCCCGGCAATGCCGCGAAGACCCGCTTCGGGCAGCTGATCTTCCGCGGCGGGCTTCAGCTTTCGGGCAGTCATCCCCGCTTCGGCGGCTTCTCGGGGCTGTGGCGCTCGCCCGATGGGGCGCGGATCGTCGCCATCACCGACAACGGCTTCTGGCTGACGGCCAAGCTCGCACGCAGCGCCGGCAAGCTCAGCGGGCTGGAGGAGGCCGAGCTCGCGCCGATCCTCGGAGCGTCCGGGAAGCCGCTGCATCGCTCGCGCTATTACGACACCGAATCGCTCGCTATGCAGGGTGGCATCGCCTTCATCGGCGTCGAGCGTGCCCATGACATCCTGCGCTTTGATTTCGCCCGCCATGGCGTCGAGGCGCGGGCGCAACTCGTGCCGACGCCGCCGGCGCTGAAGCGTCTGCCGAGCAATCGTGGGCTGGAGGCGCTCGGTGTGCTGCCGGTCGGCCATGCGCTCGCCGGGGCGCTGATCGCGATTTCGGAGCGCTCCGGCCGCGAGGACGAGCCGACCACGGGCTTCATCATCGGCGGGCGCCAGCCGGGGACGCTGCAGGTGATCCGCCGCGACGGCTACGACATCACGGATCTCGCCTTCCTTCCGGGCGGCGACATGCTGCTGCTGGAGCGCTGGTACAAGCCGCTGCGCGGCGTCGGCATGCGCATCCGCCGCATTACTGGCGGTACGATCCGGGCAGGCGCGCAGCTGGACGGACCGCTGCTGATCGAGGCCGATCTCGGCCAGGAGATCGACAATATGGAGGGGATGGCCGTCCACCAAGAGAACGGGCGGACGATCGTCACTCTGATCTCGGACGATAATTTCTCGACTTTCCTGCAGCGGACGGTGCTGCTGGAGTTCGAGCTGGCGCAGTAACAGCGCACGTCATGCTTGAGCGGGATGAGGCTCAACCGTCATGCTCGCCCTTGCGGCGAGCATCCACGTCTTGACCACCGCATTGCAGGAAGGAAGACGTGGATGGTCGGGACAAGCCCGACCATGACGGAAGAGCCCAAACGAAAAAAGCGGCCTTGCGGCCGCTTCGTTCAATCCCGAGGGGAAAGCCCGCTCAGTTGGCGGCGAGCTTCTTCTCGATGTCGCGCTTCAGCGTCAGCGCGCCCGGCGAGAGCTCACCGGCCGGAGCCTTGACGAGGAAGGCGTCGAGGCCGCCGCGATGGTCGACGGTGCGCAGCGCGTTCGCCGAGACGCGCAGGCGGACCGAGCGGCCGAGCGCATCGGACTGCAGCGTGACGTTGACCAAGTTCGGCCGGAAGACCGTCTTGGTCTTGCGGTTCGAGTGGCTGACGAGGTGGCCGGTCTGGGTGGCTTTCCCGGTCAGTTCGCAACGGCGGGCCATGATCGTGTTCCCAAAATCTCCGAATGCTCAACGCAAATTGCCGACACGCGACGTGCCGGCAGGCAAGCACCGGAAGTCAAATTGAAGTGGCGGGTCTATAGCCGCCGGCTGGCGGGCCGTCAAGGCACGTGCGCGGAAACGCCTGCGGAAACATCTCGGTAACCATTATCCCGCCAAGCTGGCGCGAGCCAGTCACGATTCGGACCGAATCTCAGTGCATGCGACGCCCTTGGTCGCGCCCGGAGCCTGCGCAATGAAGCTCGCTTTGCCGTCTGCCAGCAGCGCCCGCCTCGCGGCGCTGATGCTTGCATTGTCGGCGCCGGCCGCGCAGGCGGCCTCGCTCGACGCGACCTATGACGTCTCGCTGCTCGGCCTGTCTCTCGGCAAGGCCAACCTGTCCGGTGGTATCGACGGCGGCAGCTACAAGCTCGACGCCAATGCGAAGCTGACCGGGCTCGTCGGCAGCTTCACCGGCGGGCGCGGCTCGGGCGCGGCGACCGGCAACCTCAATGGTGGCAGGCTCTCGCCGGCGACCTTTGCCGTTTCCTCGGCCAATTCCAGCGAAAGCCGCACCGTGCGCATGGCGCTCGACCGCAACGCCGTGCAGGCGCTGGCGATCGAGCCGCCGATCGATGCCAAGCCCGATCGCGTCCCGCTCAAGGACGAGCACCAGCGCAACATCATGGACCCGCTCAGCGCCTTCCTGATGCCGGTCGAGGTCTCGGGCCGCGGCAGCGGCGCGGCTGCCTGCAATCGCACGCTGGCGATCTTCGACGGCGCGGCGCGCTACGACATCAAGCTGAGCTATTCCGGCACGCGCGAGATCAAGATCGACGGCTATAGCGGCCCGGTCTCGGTCTGCCAGGCGCGCTATGTTCCGATCGCCGGACACCGCACCTTGCGGCCCTCGACCAAGTTCATGGCCGAGAACAAGGAAATCTCGACCTGGCTCGCTCCCGTCGCCGGGACGAACATGATGCTGCCGGTGCGCATCTCGGTGAAGACGATGATCGGCACCGCGGTGATCGAGGCCTCGATCTTCAAGGTCGATCCGGGCGTGACGGCGACGACGACGCGGAACTGATTTCGAGCGGGAAGGGCGTCGGTTCGTAATACGCTTCGAGACCGAGCCTCGTGATCAGCTCGCGCTCCCATTCGTGTAGCAGAGCGATCAGTGCCGGCCTGTCGCCGGCTTCGAGCAGGGGGTCGGCGCGGTCGGTGGTCTTCCGCCAGATGCGTCCCCAGTAGGATTCAGGGTCGCGAGCGCAGCGCTCATGCAGCGCGCGGCATTTCATCCGAGCTGTGTCCAGATCGCCGCGGGCGATGTCGATGCGGATGTCGGTGTCGACATGATCGGCCAGTCGGCTTGTGATGAAATCTGCCTCTGTGACCAGTCGCACGAAATCGTCGAGAGTTTGTGTGTCTCGGATGCACGGTAAAATTTGCTCATTGACGCAAGCGATGAACCTTTCGTCAATGTCGGGTCTGGACCAGAACCAGAATTGATGTGTTCCTGGTACAAACCATTTTTCCCATTCGAGAGTGAATCCTGTGCTAAAAGTAGGGCAAAACTTCCAGATCACTCGAAAATGATCTGCTTCTGATGTACGCAATACATCGATACGATTGATGACGTGCTGGATCGTGCGGTGGAAAGTTTGCCATTCTTTCTGAACAAATTCATTTTGCGGCCCAGTCAGCGGTCTCACAAGTCTGTTGATCTGACGGATCGTCGTCATCGCGTTGGCCTGATTTCAGTTACGACAATGCGACGGACGCCAGTGAATCGCTTGTAGACAGTTCCTGCAATTTCGGCCGCACGCTCCGGAGACAGGCCAGCTTTGCCGGTCTTGATATCATAGACGCACACGATTCCGTTGTGGCGCTTCTCGTAGACATCGATGCGGAGCGAATTCAGTGATCCATAGGGGGCTTCATCCGGCTTTCCCTCGTACTGGCTCTTAAGAAAGGAACGCTCTGCCCGAAAATTCGGATCGCCGAGGTTTTCGACCTGCCATTTCAAGTTGGAATGAACCGCTGTTCCGAATTCTGCTGCTGAACGGTAGCTGTTGCGCGGGCCGACTGCATCGACGGCCGCATCGGTTCGGCTGCGCACTTCTTGGAAGCGTGGGCAGGCGCGATCGACCTCGTCCTCTCGAAGTTGGCCGACGAAGCTCAGATCGATTGCGTCGGGGCTGGGGGCATAGTCCCCGGCATTGAAGCCCAATACCGCCTGCAGACCGTCGAGTTTGTTGCGAGCCGAGAGCCAGTTGAACAGGGTCAGGGCGGATGTGATCGTGGTTTCGGCGAGAGCCGGCCCGCCGGGGCGTGATGGGTTCCGCGCCTCTTGTACCGTCGCCTCACGCTCCGGCCCCCGCTCGGACCAGGTCGAGCGGGACACCACTTGGCCATTAGGCCGGCCGTCTCGGATCGTCTGGCTGCGATCGGAGGTCTCGAAGGTGGTCTTGCCGCCTTCGGGCAAAGTGACGGTGTGGCGCTCGTCCCAATCGCTGCGGCGGCCGGGTTCGGCAAATTCGGACTGGATGGTCGAGCCGTCGCGATTGACGATAGCGCGTTCGGCCAGCGAGCCGTCCGGGCGCGCCGCATCCTGATAGAAGGCCCAGTTCTCCTCGCTGCTCGTATCGGCGACGACGTCGCTGAAGCTCAGTGCGGTCGCCAGGGCATTGCCGAGATCACCCAGCCAGTCGGTGCCCGTCAGCGTCGGATCGCCGCCGCCTCCGCCGCTGGTCCATTGCCCGCCACCTGCGCTGCCGGCCGGCACGCGTGGCTGGTCGGGATTGTATTTGCGGGCGAGCTCGTGCCGGAGCAGCCGCGTCTGCGCCTTCAGCGAAACGAGTTTGCGGCGCAGAAGAACGATCTCGCGCCAATGTGCGTTGTCACTGGCTGAACGATGTAGCTGGTCCGGCATGGCGTGCTCCCTGGTCTGGAGCGCGCCATTCTGAGGCCGCCGGAACCGCCGGGGATAAGATCGTCTTCTATCCCCGCCTGCGTTTCAGCCACGGTCCGACCAGCACTGCATGGAGGCTTTGCCGTTCGACGAATTGCGGGAGGTCCGGGTGAGGGGATAGCCTTTCCGGCGATTCGCATTCGGAGCCGTCATGTCCAGCGATTTCGCCTTGCCGCCCGACCTCAGGCATCGCCAGGTCGTCGTGCGCGACACCGTTTTGCATGTCGCCGAGGTCGGCGATGGGCCGGCGGTGCTTCTGCTGCACGGCTGGCCGGAATTCTGGATGAGCTGGCTGCCGCTGATGAACCGGCTGCATGGTGAATTCCGGCTGATCGCGCCTGATCTGCGCGGCTTCGGCGACAGCGGGAAATCGGTGGGGCCGCGCAGCGATGTCGGCGCCAACAGTCATGCCGACGACATGGCGGCGCTGCTGGAGGGGCTCGGCCTTAGCCGGGTCGGCGTCGTCGGCCATGATGTCGGCGCCTATGTCGCGCAGGGACTGGCGCGGCGCCATCCGCAGCGGGTCGAGAAGCTCTTGTTCTTCAACTGCCCGACACCGAGCGTCGGCTCGGCCTGGGTCCGCGACGGCCATGTCAACGAGATCTGGTACCAGTCCTTCCAGCAATTGCCGCTGGCCGAGCAGTTGATCGGCTCCAGTCGCGAGGCCTGCGCCCTCTATCTCGGGCACTTCCTGACGCATTGGTGCCATCGCAAGGATGCCTTCGCGCCGGTCTTCGACCTTTGGGTCGAGAATTTCATGAAACCCGGCAATCTGCGCGGCGGTTTCGACTGGTATCGCAGCCAGAACGCGGCGCGGATCGCCGCGATCGACGGCCATCCGGCGCCGTCCGTGCCGATCCATCAGCGCACAAGGGTGCATTGGGGCCGGCACGACCCAATCCTGAAGGCCGACTGGTCCACCTTCCTGTCGCATTATTTCGACGATGTGGAAGTGAGCTTCTGCGAGAGCGCCGGCCATTTCGTCCATATCGAGGCGCCCGACGAGGCGGCGCAGGTCTTGGGCGAGGTCTTTGGGGACTGATGGCAGGTCACTTGCGGCAATCGTCGCCGATCCCTCTCGTCTTCCCGCGTGGCGCGCCTACATAGGCGAGAGCGGCCTCGCGCGCGTAAGTCGGCGAAGGATGGTCAATGAGGGCGATTCAAAATCTTGTGGTTTTTGAATCGCTTGCCGCAATATCTCGCCGTGAACGAAACCTGATTCTGTGGGAGTCAGCGATTCGACCCCGCTTCGTTCCGGACTCGTTCTGTTCACGAATCGGGTTGCTTTTACGCCGCCCGACTCGATAGGGCTCGCGGCCGCCCAGACTGCAGGAAAGCTCCAGCGTCTTGATCCAACCTCGTTCCCTTCCGCCTTCGCTCCGCGCCCGCGGTGTCACGGCGGTGCTCGGCCCGACCAATACCGGCAAGACCCATCTCGCCATCGAGCGGATGGTCGCGCATCCGACTGGGATGATCGGCTTGCCGCTGCGCCTGCTGGCGCGCGAGGTCTACAGCCGAGTGGTCGACAAGGTCGGCCCGCAGGCGGTCGCGCTGATCACCGGCGAGGAGAAGATCAAGCCGGAGCGGCCGAGCTTCTGGGTCTGCACGGTCGAGGCGATGCCGCGCGACCTCGCGGTCGATTTCGTCGCCATCGACGAAATCCAGCTCGCAGCCGATCTCGACCGTGGCCATGTCTTCGCCGATCGCCTCCTCAATCATCGCGGTCGCGAAGAGACGATGCTGATCGGCGCCGGCACGATGAGGCCGCTGATCGAGCAGCTGATCCCCGGCGTCAACGTCGTCTCGCGTCCGCGCCTGTCGAACCTCTCCTTCGCCGGTGACCGCAAGATCACCCGCCTGCCGCGGCGTTCGGCGATCGTCGCCTTCTCGGCCGAGGAGGTCTATGCCATCGCCGAGTTGATCCGGCGGCAGAAGGGCGGCGCGGCGGTGGTGCTGGGGGCGCTCTCGCCGCGCACGCGCAATGCCCAGGTCGAGATCTACCAGTCGGGCGATGTCGACTATCTCGTCGCCACCGACGCGATCGGCATGGGGCTCAACCTTGATGTCGACCACATCGCCTTTGCCGGCGACAGCAAGTTCGACGGCCATCATTATCGCAAGCTCAACCCGGCCGAGTTCGGCCAGATCGCCGGGCGAGCCGGCCGGCATCTGCGCGATGGCACTTTCGGTACGACCGGACGCTCGCCGCCCTTCGAGCAGGAACTGGTCGAGGCGATCGAGGACCATCGCTTCGAATCGATCCGGCAAGTGCAATGGCGCAATTCCGATCTCGATCTGCGTTCGGTTCCCGGCCTGATCGACAGCCTCAACCTCCAGCCGCAGGAGCAGGGGCTGACCCGCGCCCTGATCGCCGAGGATATGACGACGCTGGAAATCCTGGCACGCGATCAGGATGTCGCGCGGCTGGCGCAAGGCAAGCCGGCCGTGACACGGCTCTGGGAGGTCTGCGGCCTGCCCGATTACCGTAAGATCGCACCGATGCAGCATGCCGAGCTGGCGACAACTTTGTATCTGCGCCTGATGCGACATGGCCGGCTCGATCCGGACTGGTATGCTGGCCAATTGGCCGCCCTCGACCGCGTCGATGGCGAGATCGACACGCTCTCGGCCCGCATCTCCCAGGTCCGAACCTGGACCTATGTTGCCAACCGGCCGGACTGGTTGCTCGATCCAGAGCATTGGCAGGGGGTGGCGCGTCTTGTAGAGGACAGGCTGTCGGACGCTTTGCACGAACGGCTTGCCAGCCGATTCGTCGATCGGCGTACGAGCGTGTTGATGCGTCGCCTGCGGGAGAATGCAATGTTGGAGGCCGAAGTCACCGCGACCGGCGATGTCCTGGTCGAGGGTCAGCATGTCGGATTGCTGCAGGGCTTCCGTTTCACGGCCGACCCGAAGGCGGGTGGGCCGGAAGCGAAGGCTCTGAATGCTGCGGCGCTGAAAGCGCTGGCCGGCGAGCTCGAGGCACGCGCCTCGCGCGTCGTGCTGGCCGGCGACGATGCCTTCGTGCTGTCGCATGATGGGTTGGTCCGCTGGATCGGCGAGCCTGTGGCGCGCCTGACCGCCGGCGAGAAGGTGCTGGAGCCGCGCCTGCGCCTGATGGTCGACGACCATCTGCCGGCACAGGCCCGCGAGCAGATCGAGAATAGGCTGTCGGCCTGGCTCAAGCATCACGTCACCAAGCTGCTCGGCCCGCTCCAGATCCTCGAGAATGCCGAGAGCGCCGCCGGCATTGCTCGCGGCATCGCCTATCAGACGGCCGAGGCGCTCGGCGTGCTCGAGCGCGCCAAGGTCGCCGAGGAGATGAAGACGCTCGACCAGGAAGGTCGTGCGGCGCTGCGCCAGCTCGGCATCCGCTTCGGCGCTTTCCACCTTTATGTCCCGGCCCTGCTGAAGCCGGCGCCGCGGGCGCTCGCCGCCCAGCTCTGGGCGCTGAAGCACGGCAATCCCGAGGCGGCCGGGCTCGACGACATCTCTCATCTTGCATCGTCGGGACGAACTTCGTTTCCGGCTAACAAGGACATCCCGAAAGGTCTCTACCGCGCTGCGGGCTACCGCGTCTGCGGCGAGCGGGCGGTGCGCGTCGACATTCTGGAGCGGCTGGCGGATCTGATCCGGCCCGCGATTGCCTATCGTCCGGGCCTGACGCTCGGCCAGCCGCCGGTGGGCGCTGCCGATCAGGACGGTTTTGTCGCCACCGGCGCGATGACCTCGCTCGTCGGCTGCGCCGGCGAGGATTTCGCCTCGATCCTGCGCTCGCTCGGCTATGTGTCGGTGAAGCGTCCGGGGCCGGCGATCACGGTCGCGCTCGCGGCTGCGCCGGCCCCTGTCGCCGCCTCGGCGTTGGAAGTTGAGGCGCCGGCGGCTGACACGGCCCTGGCGACCGAGCAGGTCGACGCGTTGAACGAAGAGCCCTTGTCCGATGGCGAGGTCGCGACCGAAAGTTCCGACAACGCGGCACCGGCGGGCGAGACGGCTGATGCCCCGATCCTGACCGATGCGGAAATCGCTGCCGCTCCGGCCGAGGAGGAGGCAGCCAGCCCGGTCGAGCCCGTACCAGCCGATGCGATGTCGATGCTGGTGCTGCCGAGCGACGAGCCGGCGCTGGAAGCCACGGCTCAGGCCGAGGCCGAGACAGCGGCGGCCGAGCCTGCAGCAGTTGTCGAGGTGGCCCCGCCGGCCGAGCCGGAGCTGATCGAGGTCTGGCGCCCGCACCGCCATCAGGGCGGGCGGCGTCCCGAGCAGGGACAGCGTGGCCGCCGGCCCGACCGTCGCCCCGGCGCTGCCGAGGCCACTCCCGCTGCGGAAGGCGGCGAGGGCAAGCCCGGCGGGCAGCGTCCGAACCGGAATCGCTGGCGCGAAGGGGGCTGGAACGGCCCGCGTCCGGCTGGTGGCGAGGCTAAGCCCGCGGCACAGGAGGGGGCTGGCCGCAGTGCCCAGCAGGGCCGCGACGGACGCCCGGACCGTGGCCCGCGGCCGGAGTTCAAGCGCGATGGCGGCCGCCCCGGCGGCGGTCCGCGTCGCGACGAGCGCGGCGGCAAGGAGCAGCGCTTCCAGCAGCCGGCCCGGCCGCGCCCGGCCGAGCGCCAGCCCGATCCGGATTCGCCCTTCGCCAAGCTCCTGGCCCTGAAGGCCCAGCTCGAGGGCAATGACGGGCGCAAGAGCTGAGGTCCAGCTAGCTCCGGGGTATCGCTTGCGGGACGACCGGCAACGCCTCGACAAATGGCTCTGGTTCGCGCGTTTCGCGCGAACCAGGCCTGCTGCCGTGCAGCTGGTGGAGGAGGGGCATGTCCGGGTTGCAAGCAAGCGCGTCGCGAACCCGGCGCTCGGCCTCAAGCCGGGCGATGTGCTGACGCTCGCTTTGCCGCACGCAACGCTGGTGGTGCGTGTGACCGCGTTTGCCGCCCGGCGTGGTTCCTATGAGCAGGCGCAAACGCTATATGAGGTCCTGAGCGGCCCCGAGCGCGGCGATGCGCCGCTTGCGCCGGACGAGCCTGCGGGATAGAGCGCGTGACAGATGTGGCGAGCGCTGGCACGCCCGCGAAAAATCTTCTCGAAACGCTCGTTTCGATGGAAGTTCGATTTCGTTTCCGGTCGTGACAGGGCCTTGAAACATTCTCTCGACCGGCTCTAAAAAGCGCCGGCCGATCGGAAGGACAGCGTCATGACCTATGTGGTCACCGAGAACTGCATCAAGTGCAAGTACATGGACTGCGTCGAGGTCTGTCCGGTCGACTGCTTCTATGAAGGCGAGAACTTCCTCGTCATTCATCCCGACGAGTGCATCGACTGCGGCGTCTGCGAGCCGGAATGCCCGGCCGAGGCGATCAAGCCCGACACCGAGCCAGGTCTCGACAACTGGCTGCAGCTCAATGCGAAATTTGCCGCGAGCTGGCCCAACATCACACAGAAGAAGGACAGCCCCGCCGACGCCAAGGAGTTCGATGGCGTGCCGGGTAAGCTCGAGCTTCTGTCGCCGGAGCCCGGTGAGGGCGACTGAATCTTACCCTACGTCAGGCGGCGATTGCAATTAGCCATGGCCGGCCGCGATGCGGCCCGGCAGCGTTTGCATTCCGTTTACCTTTGATTCGGCGCGATATTTGTGGTATCCACAAGCTACAGTCGAGTTCGTTCCGCCTGCCCCTGCGAGGTCACACAAACGGGGCACCCCCTGAGACGACAGCAACGCAACACCGGTCAGAATGCCCGGCGTGTCGTTGTCTTCGTGTCTGGTGGTCCGCAAGAAACAATCGGCTGAGGGAGCGTGTTGCGCTGGGAGAGAGGCCAGAAGGCTTTCCCCTTCGTTTCAGGCAGAGAGCCGCCGGTCATCCCGGCCAGCGGCTGAAAGTCGCGTCTCCGCATCTTGCGGAGAGTTATCAGGAGTCGAAACGGCATGTCCACTGCGAAGAAGGCTGTTGTGCGCCATGGTTTCAAGACGGGCGAGTTCGTCGTCTACCCGTCTCATGGCGTCGGTCAGATCACGGCGATCGAGGAGCAGGAAGTCGCCGGCTTCAAGCTCGAGCTGTTCGTCGTCAGCTTCGCCAAGGACAAGATGACCCTCCGCGTTCCCACCGCCAAGGCGGCGAGCGTCGGCCTGCGCAAGCTCGCCGATGGCGAGATCGTCGGCAAGGCGTTGTCGACCTTGACTGGCCGCGCCCGCGTCAAGCGCACCATGTGGTCGCGCCGGGCCCAGGAATACGAAGCCAAGATCAATTCGGGCGATCTCGTCGCCATCGCCGAGGTCGTGCGCGATCTCTATCGCTCCGAGGCGCAGCCCGAGCAGTCCTATTCCGAGCGCCAGCTCTACGAGGCGGCGATCGATCGGATGACCCGCGAGATCGCGGTGGTCGAGGAGATCACCGAGACCGAAGCACTGAAGAAGATCGAGGGCCAGCTCGCCAAGTCGCCACGCCGCGCCGGCAAGGGTGAGGCCGCTGAGGCGGCCGAAGCCGAAGAGGGCGACGAGGACCTGCAGGAAGAGGCCGCCTGAGGGCAGCCTTTCCGACACTGGCTACAAAAAGCCCGGCGGATCGCTCCGCCGGGCTTTTTCGTGTCAGGTGGCGCCGGTCTCGGTGGCGAGGAAAGCCACTGTCCGTTCCCAGGCGAGCTTGGCCGCCGCTGCATTGTAGCGCTCGGCGCTGGTGTCGTTGAGGAAGGCGTGATCGACATCCGGGTAGACGATGGCTTGATAGCTCACACCGGCCGCCTTCAGCGCAGTCTCATAGGCCGGCAGGCCCTCGACCAGGCGGGTGTCGCGGGCGGCGTGCTGGATCAGCAGCCGCGCCTTGATCTGCGGGACTTTGGCGAGGTCGGGAGAGCGGCCGTAGAAGACGACGCCGGCATTGAGCTCCGGCGCGTTGACGGCGAGGTCGTTGACTGTGCCACCGCCCCAGCAGAAGCCGACAGCGCCGACCTTGCCGGTCGCGTCCGACCGCGCCTTGAGAAATGCGAGAGCGGCGCGCCCCTGCGCGATGACATCTTCGGGCTTGAGTTGCGGGAACAGGGCGCGGGCGGCGTCGGCATCGGCCGGCGTGCCGCCGAGCGGGGTGAGGAAATCGACCCCGAGCGCGCTGAACCCTGCCAGCGCTGCGCGCCGGGTGACGTCTTCGATATGCGGGTTCAAGCCCCGGTTCTCGTGGACGACCAGGACACCGCCGCGCCTGGCCTGCGCCTTCGGCGTGACGAGATAGCCCTTGAGCTTCACGCCGCCGATGGTTTCGTCGATGCGCTTGCCTTCGATGCGGGCATCGTCCGCCGTGACCTGCTGGGCCTGGGCGTAGTTGGGCTCCAGTAGCGTAAGAGCCGCCTCGGCCGCCGCCGCGGAACCGGCGATGGCGATCAGCCGGTTCATGAAGCTGCGCCGGTCGAGCGGCTTGTGGGTGTACTCGTCGTAGAGTTCGACGATGCGGCGATCGAGCGCCATGGCTGCCTCCCTGTCCTGACGAACCGGGGGGAGGCTAGCACAAGGCGATAAGAAAAAGCGGCAGGCGAGCTATTCGCTCACGATCTTGTAACGCTGGCCGGGCGTCAGCTTGCTGCTGCGCTCCAGCCCGTTCAGGATCAGGAACTGCTCGAGCGGCCGATCGGTTGAAGCCATCCGCTCGGCGAGGCTGACGGGGGTGTCGCCGGCGTTGGCGGTGACGAGCCTGATCCGCAGCGGGCTGACCGATTGCGCGTCGCTGGCGCTGAGATTGCGGAAGCTGTCGAGCAGAGCACGCATGGCACGCTCGGGATCGTTCTGACCCTTGGCGGCGAGGATGAAGCGATAGACGCGCGGCCCGGCCTGGATCGCGGCGAGGCGGAAGGTCCAGTCGGCGCCCTTGCCCGAGGTCACCGCCGCCGGCAGGTCGCCGACCGTAAGCGACTGGACCTCGGCGGTGGCGACGCCGTCGATCCAGCCTGAGGCGACATAGGATTCGAGCGTCTGGCCAGCCTTCAGCGCGACCGAGTCGAAGCGCAGCGCCTGCGTGCCGTCATTGCTGACGCCGACCACCATTTCACGCGCCGCCTCGAGCTCGAAGCCATCGGGCGCGGTGAAGGCAATGCGCAACGCGCTGTTGAGATAGCGGCGGCCACGCACCACACCGTCGGCCGGATCGTCTCCGAAGGCGATGCCGTCGATCGCGGCGAGCCAGCGCGGCGCCTCGCGTTCGCCGATACCGGGCGCGCCGATCTGGCGGGCGCCATTGGTGACGGCGGCGACGCGCTCCGGTGTCGAGGGATGGCTGGAGAGGATGTCGAGCTTCTTGTCGCCGCCGCCCTGGCGGCCGGCACGGAAGCTCGTATTGCGGCCGAGCGAGACCAGGAAGCGGCCGGCACCATAGGGGTCGTAGCCGGCGCGGGCGATGTTGCGCACGCTGATCTGGTCGGCGGTCAGCTCCTGCTGCCGCGAGAAGCGGGCGAGCGAGAGCTTCGAACTCTGCTGCACCGCCGCCCCGGTGGTCGGGTCGTTCAGCACCTGCGCCACGACCTGGCTGACCAGCGCCGATTCCGCCTCCATCTCGGCGCGCTCGACGGCATGGCGTGCGGTGACATGGGCAATCTCGTGCGCCATCACCGAGGCGATCTCGGACGAGTCGTTCGCAAGGGCGAGCAGGCCGCGCGTGACGTAGAGCCGTCCCGTCGGCAAGGCGAAGGCGTTGACGATCGGCGAGTTCAGGATCGTCACCTCATAGTTGCCGATCTGGCCCTCGCCGGCCTTGGCGAGGCGGGCAATGATCTCCTCCAGCAGGGCCTTGACCTGCGGTGCGCGGTATTCGCCGCCGAACGCCGAAAGCAGGCGCTGGTGCTCGCGGTCGGTGCCGCGCTGCTGACTGGCGACGCGCGGCGCCGGTTCGCCGCCGGGCTGGTTGAGCGGCGCCAACACGGAGTTCTGGTCGCCAAAGCAGGCCGCCAGCAACAGGGCCGGCAGCACCACGGCGGCCAGACGGCCCCGGAACGGCTGACGATGTCGCTGAAATCTCCGCATCGGCCCCTAGTCGATCAATTCCAGTGCGCTGCGCGTCTCGGCTTCGATCAGGAGGCTATCGCGCCCCTCGACCACGCCGCGTACGCGCACGCGTTTACCCGTCAGCGTCGCGGCGGTCCAGCCGCTGCGCTGCAATTCACGCCACAGCGCGCGCGACAATACGATGCTGCCGCCGGCGCCGCGTCGCCGCTCGAAATTGAGATAAGTTCGCTGCGCCCGCTCTCCGACGGCAGCGATACGCCCCTCGACCACGACGATCCGGCCCGCCTGCGCTTTCATCGCGGCAGCATCATGACCGTCGATGGCCGGGAAAGCCACTGCGGCAAAACCTCCCTGCGCGCTGGCCGGCGAACGATTCTGGGGGCCGGCCGCTATCGGTCGTGGTTCAGCCTTCCGCCAGAGTTCGTTGCAAGCGGCGAGGCCCGGTTCGGCAAGGCGCAGTGCGGCGCCTCCGGCGAGGAGGGCAGCGGTCAGGTCGGGCTGGCCTGCGAATGGATCGGTAGCGCCCTCGGTGGCGAGGAGACGAGCTGGAAGGCGGCCCCAGCGATCCGCACCACCAAGCGGCACCAAACGGAAAGCCTGACCCTGCCAACGCGTCAGCTGCGCGGTGAAACGCTCGCGCTCGGCATCGTTTTGCCGTGGCGCGAGGCCGACGAGCCTGACGGTCCTGCCGTCGGCGAGGAGCAAGTCCCCATGCCGATCGAGACCAGCGAGGCTGACCGCTTCAGTTGGCTCCGGCGTCGCGCAAATGCCATCCGCGGCCCATGTCACAGCGATCGATGCCGTCATGCTGCCGAGGACCAACAAGATCGCTGCAAAGGAAGGCTTCACCCGCATCGGCTTTATGCTAAACGCAAGAACGTGCGTCCCGGTAGCTCAGCAGGATAGAGCAACGGTTTCCTAAACCGTAGGTCAGGGGTTCGAATCCCTTCCGGGACGCCAGTTTTCCTCATTCTGCCACAGGCGCCGACAGCCCGACCGACGGAGGGGGGCCGCTTCCGCCGATGTCGAGGTCGATCTTGCCATGACGGTAGTGCCGACAATTCGGACCGAGCGCCTGATCCTGCGGGCGCCGGTCATGGCCGATTTTCCTGCCTATGCCGATTTCCTGGGCTCGTCGCGGGCGCAGTATATGGGCGGTCCCTATGATCAGCGCGGCGCCTGGGGGGTGTTCTGCCATGACGTGGCGGTGTGGGCGTTGTTCGGCCACGGTGCCCTGATGATCGATCTGCCCGGCGGTGTCTGCATCGGGCAGGTCGGCATCAATCACGGACCGCTCTTTCCCGAGAAGGAGCTGGGCTGGCTGATCTATGCCGGACATGAGGGGCAGGGCTATGCGAGCGAAGCTGCGGCCGCCCTGCGCGACTGGGCTTTCGAGCAGCTCGGCTTGGAGACGCTCGTCAGCTATGTCGACCCGCGCAACAAGCGCTCGATTGCTGTCGCGGAGAGGCTCGGTGCTCAACTCGACGCCGGCGCCGCCAGGACAGATCCCGAGGATCTGGTCTACCGGTATCGTGGTGCGGGAACCGGGCACGCCTCATAGAGAGGCGCAGGCGCCTTCCTCAATGCTTCGCCACATGTTCGGGCTTGCCCTTGCGCTTGGTCGAGGCCAACTCGTCGAGTTCCTTCTCGGTCATCGACTTGGCCATGGATTTCGAGGCGCCCTTGAGCTCGCTCTTGGGGATGTCTCCGCGCTTGGCCGCGAGGGCTGCTCCGGCCGCCTTTTGCTGCGCTTTTGATTTGGCTGGCATCGTTCATACTCCGATTGGGCTCGGTTAAGCGTGCAACACTAACGCGGCGTGATGGTTCCAGCCGTGGCAACTGGAGGACGTTGCGAAGCCGGCTCTCTTCGCGTGGCGATCATGCGAAAGATGTGGGTCGTTTGCCCTTGCCGCGGAGAGGCGGGCACGGCAAAGCTCGTCGACGCAGCCCCGAGCCACTGACCTCGGGCGGTCGCCAATTCTCGCCTGTCGGATTCATCTTGCGCATCCTCGTCCTCAATCCGAACACCAGTTCCGAGATGACCGAGCTGGTCCTGCGCGTTCTGGCGCCGCTGACGCCTGCCGGCGTGACGCTGAAGCCGGCGACCGGCCGCTTCGGGGCGCGTTACATCTCCAGCCGCAGTGCAGGTGCCATTGCGGGCCATGCGGCGCTCGACGCCTTCGCCGAGCACGGCGCCGATTGCGATGCGGTCTATCTCGCCTGCTTTGGCGATCCCGGGCTGATGGCCCTGAAGGAGCTCGCCGGCGTGCCAGTCATCGGGATGGCGGAGGCTGCCTGCCAACAGGCGGCGTCGCAAGGCGGGCGCTTTTCGATCGTGACCGGGGGCGAGCGCTGGGGAGCGATCCTGACCGAGTTTGTTGCCGCGCTTGGGCTGGATGGTAGGCTTGCCGCCGTCGAGACGGTGGCGCCGACAGGCGGGGACATCGCCGCCGATCCCGATGGCTCGATTGCGCTGCTGGCGGAAGCCTGCCGGCTGACGGCCGAGCGCGATGGGGCGCAGGCCGTGATCCTGGGCGGAGCCGGGCTTGCCGGGCTGGCGACGCGGGTCCAGCCCCATGTCGGCGTGCCGGTGATCTGCTCGACGCAAGTCGGCTTCGCCGCCGTGCTGGAAGCGGCGCGCAAGCCATCACCAAAACCCATCCAAGGTGATCTTGCTCTGCCGGCGGCGGTGCCGAATATCGGACTCTCGGCCAGTCTGGCGCGCCTGCTGGGGCAGCGTTAGCGCCGCCGCCTCGGCTGCTGCTGCGCAGGCCGCGCGGCTGAAGTGGAGCCTGCTGCTTCGGCCAGCCAGATCATATGCTTGGCGCCGCCCGCTCCGGCGCGGGCGCGCACCGTCTTCTCCTCGACCGCGAAGCCGGCCTGGCGCAGGCGCTGGGTGAAGTTGCGGTCAGGCCCCGCCGACCAGATGGCGAGCACGCCGCCCGATCTTAAGGACGCTTTTGCCTGGCCCAAGCCGGCCAAATCGTAGAGCCGGTCATTGGCCTCGACCATCAGCCCGCCCGGCCCGTTGTCGACGTCGAGCAGGATGGCGTCGTAGTGGTCGGACGCTTCACGAATGACCGAAGCGACGTCGGCTTCCCGCACGCTGACCCGTGGATCGTCGAGGCAGCCGGCGAAGATCGCGGCGAGCGGGCCGCGCGCCCAGGCGACCACCGCCGGGATCAGCTCGGCGACGACGATCTCGGCGTCAGGCGGCAGGGCAGCGAGCGCGGCCCGGAGCGTGAAGCCCATGCCGAGCCCGCCGATCAGCAGGCGCGGCCTTGGGTTGCTAATCCTGTCGATCGCGAGCGTCGCCAGCGCCTCCTCCGAGCCCTTGAGGCGCGAGTTCATCAGCTCGTTATGGCCGAGCGTGATCGAGAACTCGTCCTCGCCGCGGCGCATGAGCTTGAGCGTGCCGCCGCCGGGGATCGATGCGACGTCGAGCTGCGTCCACGGCTTCATCGACGTGTCAGTCCAGCCGGGCGCGCTTGATGAAGGCGCCGGCCTTCATGATGACAGGCATGTGCTTGCCCTGGCGGGTCAGCAGCGCCAGATCCTTCAGTGGGTCGCCGTCGACGACGATCAGGTCGGCATGGGCGCCGGGCACGACCGCACCGATCTTGCCGTCGAGCTTCAGGAGCTTGGCCGCGACATGGGTGGCGGCGCCGATCACCTCATGCGCCGGCAGGGCCCGGCCGCGGATGACGAACTCTTCAGACTGATGGCGATGCATCTCGCCGAGCAGGTCGCTGCCATAGGCCATTGCGAGTCCGGCCTTCTTCATGATCGCGAGTGATTCCATGCCGGCGGCGCGGACATATTCGACCTTGGCGACGGAATCGGGCGGGAAGCCGAGCCTGCCGCCTTCGCTGGCGAGCTTGTCATAGGTGACAAGCGTCGGCACGGCGACGGCGCCGTTCTTGGCCGCGAGCTTGGCGGTCTCGGCCTGGATCAGGTTGCAATGCTCCAGCGAATGGACACCGGCCTCGACGCAGCGCCGGATCGCTTCGTCGGTGTAGACATGGGCGGAGACATAGGTTCCGGCCATGCGTGCCTCCTCGACCACCGCCTGCAATTCGCCGACGGAGAAGCCGAGGAAATGGATCGGATCGGTCGGCGAGGCGCAGCCGCCATTGGCCATGATCTTGATGAAGTCGGCGCCGCCCTTCAGCTCCTCGCGGGCGGCGCGGCGTACCTCGGCCTCGCCGTCGCAGATGCGGCCGAGCGCGCCGAGGCGATGGCGGGTCGTCGGCGCGAGCCTGTCCTCATAGCGCCCGCGGAAATCGGCGTGGCCGCCGGTCTGGCTCAAGGCCTTGCCGGAGATGACGAGGCGGGGCGTCGGGAAGTCGTTCTCCTGCGTCGCCTGCTTCAGGCCGAAATCGGCACCGCCGACATCGCGCACCGTGGTGAAGCCGCGCAGCAGCATCTCGCGCATGATCACCAGCGAACGCACGGTGACGAGCGAGTCGGGCAAGGCAGCGTTGCGGCCAAGATCGGCGAGGCCGGCGATGACGTGAACATGGGCGTCGATCAGCCCGGGCATCAGCGTGCGGCCCTTGAGGTCGATCACCCTGGCCTTGTCGGAGCGCAGGCTCTTGCCGACTTCGCGGATCAACCCACCTTCGACCACCACGGAGACCGGCGCTGCGCGCTCGGGCACAGTGCCGTCGACGATACGGGCATTGTGGAAGAGGGTCGCGGCCATGGCTTTCGTCCTTGCGTATGAAGTCTCGGTCGGTGGCGTTCAGCGCGTCAGGAACGCTGTGAGCCAGAGGCCGAAGCCGAAGACGATGTGGTTGATCAGGCCGATCAGCCGGACCTGGTTGGCGTTGGGCCGCTTGCTCGCGGCGAGGCCGAAACCCATGCCGGGCTGCAGGATGAACCAGCCGCAGCCGACCGTGACGATGCCGACGATCAATGCGGGGAGCAGCGTCGGATAGCGAGCCCAGTCCAGGCCCCAGAACAGCAGCACGATCGCGGCGAAGAGGACGCCGATGAGGTAGTGCATGATCCAGCCGATGGCGAGTTCGCCTTGCACCGGCGGCGTCTCGGCGATGGTGTCGTGCGCGAAGCGGCCGCGCGGCAGATAGGCGAACCAGCGCCCGACCGCGGCCCAGTTCGCGAGCGGGATGCCGAAGGCGCGATTGAGGAACAGCGCCCAGAGGTCGAGCAGCGCGGTTGCGCCGATGCCGATCATGAGCGAGCGGCCGATCACTTCGAGCATAGGTAACCCCCCGGCCGCGAACCGACCGCCAGCTATGGAGGCGGAACGGCCCGGCGCGGTCAATCGCCAGCAGGTTGAATTTGCCTGCCCGCAGCGCAGGCGGGGCATGCGGCGGTGCGGCGCAGGAACCCTCGGCGTGCCTGCTCGTTCTCTTCGCGTGTTTCAAGGCGGGGGTGAAGCGATGGCAGTGGCGACGGCGAGCAAGGCGAGCGCGAACGGACCGCATGGGGCGCAGGAGCTGCCCTCGGTTATCGTCACCAGCTACAATCTCGAGATCCGCGATGCCGATGGTTTCCTCGGCGACAAGGCGAGCCGCGGCGCCTTCATGGATCATCTCGCCGAACTGCGCGGCCATCTCGCCGAGGCGGGAGAGGATCCGCTGGCGGAGGCCGGCAAGACACCGAGCAAGTCGGAGCTCGACAAGCTCATCACCGAGGGAACGGCCCGTGAGGCGGCGCTGGTGCTCTCGGCAGTGGAGCGCTTCGCCCAGTCGCTCGCTTTCGTCATCCGCCGCTTCCTGCGCCAGAAGGCCTGGAGCCCGGTCGAGCGCATCGTCGTCGGCGGCGGCTTCCGGCAGAGCCGGATCGGCGAGCTGGCGATCGCGCGCGCCGGCATCATCCTGCAGACAGAAGGCTTTTCGATCGAGCTCGTGCCGGTGCGCCATCACTCGGACGAAGCCGGGCTGGTCGGCAGCGCCCATCTCGCGCCGAAATGGATCTTCGAGGCCTATGACAGCCTGGTGGCGGTCGATATCGGCGGCTCGAACATTCGCGCCGGCATCGTCGAATTGCGCCAGGACAAGGCGCCCGATCTCAGCAAGGCCCGCGTCTGGGAAACCGAGCTCTGGCGCCATGCCGACGAGGAGACGAGCCGCGAGGAGGCCGTGAAGCGGCTTGGCAAGATGCTGCGCGAGCAAATCGGGCACGCCGAAAAGGAGGGTCTGCGGGTCGCGCCTTTCATCGGTGTCGGCTGCCCGGGCCTGATCGAGCCTCATGGCGCGATCGACCGCGGCGCCCAGAACCTGCCCGGCAACTGGTCGAGCAGCCGCTTCAACCTGGTCGAGAGCATCCGCGAGATGGCGCCGGAGATCGGCGAGCACGAGACCGTCGTCACCATGCACAACGACGCCGTCGTGCAGGGCCTGAGCGAGCTGCCCTTCATGCAGGATGTCGAACATTGGGCGGTGCTGACGATCGGTACCGGGCTCGGCAATGCGAGCTTCCACAATCGCGCCAGGCCCAAGGGTCGGGACAAGGACAAGCCGAAGGACGGCAAGGGCAAGAAAGAATCATAGGCGCTGGGGCTCTCGCCGTCATTGTGAGCGCAGCGAAGCAATCCAGGGCGGCAGAGCTCTATGTTCCCCTGGATTGCTTCGTCGCTCCGCTCCTCGCAATGACGAACGTCAGTCCCGTCTGGCCGGCAACGCCCAGAGCAGCCCGCGCGTCACGATCGCCGGGAAGACGGTGAGGTGGTCCTCGCCTGGAATGATCTCGGTCGAGAGCTTGAGGCCGGGATAACTGCGCGAGCGCAGCGCCTGCTCGAACTCCCTGAGATCGGCGATCATGTCGGTCTTGCCGTTGTAGCGCGGATCGCCCGAGGCCTTGTCGATCGTCTCATAGGAGGCGATCGCCATCAGCACGTTCGCTTTCAGCTCCCTGTTGGCTTCAGCATAGGTGCGCTCGCGCTGGAGCAGCACCTTCTGGTCGAACCAGAGCGACGGGCTGCCGATGATGTAGTGCTGGAACAGCTTCGGCTCGGTCAGCAGGACATAGAGGCCGAACAATCCGCCATAGGAGTGGCCGGCATAGATGCTGCGGGTGGTGTCGGTGCGGTAGGTCGCAGCGACGAAGGGCATCAATTCCTCGGAGAGGAAGCGGCGATAGCCTTCCGCTTCGCCGAAGACCGGCGGTTTGCCCGATGGGTCTTTCGTCTTCTCGCCGTTCGGCGTCGGCGTGTAGTCGCGCCGGCGGCTGTATTCGGGCGTGTCGCCGACTGAATAGGACAGGCCGACCAGGATGAATTCCTCCAGCCCCTTGGCCCGGTTGCCGACCCGCCGCGCGATGCTGCGCACCAGCGGAAAGGCATAGTCGGCATCGGTGACGAACAGCACCGGGAAGCGCCGCCGCGGCTGGCTCTGATAGGATTCCGGCAGGCTGACGAAGATCTCGTAGTCACGCTGCAGCGCCTTGGCCCGAATCGTCCTGACCTCGGTGCCCTTGAGCACGAAGGGCGGCGGCGTGGTCGCGCTGGCAGCGGAGGCCGATGGCTCGGCATCGGGCTGGGCGATGGCGGCAGTGGCGATCAGCAGCGCGGCGACGAGGGCAGGCAGGCGAAGCATCCAAGACGTCTCCGACAGGACTGTGCCGGGATCGTGACGGCTCGCGCGACTGTCGCCAAGGCCTATCGTCGCAGACCGGGGGCCTCCAGCGCGAGCCCCTTGGCCCGCACGGCGAGATAGAGCTCAAGCGCGAGATAGTCGTCGGAGCCGTAATCGAATTGCGTCGCCCTGACGCCGAGCGAGCAGGCGCGCAATCGCCGGTGCAGCGAGCCCACGCCGTTCCATTCGAGACGGTAGGCAGGATAGCCGGTGCCGACGCCGTGGCTGATGGTGTCGCCGCGCAGCTTCTGGCCGACGAGATCGTCATGGCACTGCGTGCAGGCGAGGTTGAGCTGACCCTGCCGGCGTTCGTAGAAGGCCTTGCCAGCCTCGTAAAACGGCTTTGCCGCACCGTCGGCCGAGACCGACAGCGGTACGCTCTTCGACAGCGAGGCGACATAGGCAGTGAGGCCGAGCAGGTCCTGGCTCTCATAGCCGAAGGCCGGCTGCTTCTGGCGTTCGACCCGGCACTGCTCGATACGCCCCTCGAGGTTGATCAGCTTGCCGCTGGCGCGGTCGACCTGCGGGTAACGAGCTGCCGCCCCGCGCAGGCTCTGCCCGGGATCGGCATGGCAGGAGATGCAGGTCGGGGACACACTCTCGCGGCGGCTGAACAATTCCTCGCCCTGCTCGACCCAGAGATAGCCGGGATTGCGGCCCTGATCCTCCTGCTGCCGCTGCATCTCCGGCGAAAGGAAGGCGCTGCCCGGCTTGATCTCGTCGGCGAAGGCTGGGCTCGCCAGCGCGAGCAGGGCTGCCGCGAGCGCGCGGCCGGCGGCGCTCATGTCACGACGAGACGGGCGGTGCGGGTGAAGGTCGCCCCGCCATCCTCGCGCCATTCGAAGGTCAGCTCCCCGGTCTCGACGGCGCGGGTGGTGAAGCTGACGAACGGGTTAGCGGAGACGCCGGTGTGCATGTCGTAGCGGAACACCGGCTCGCCGGCGTAGGTCACGGTCAGGCGGTTGAGGATCTTGCGCGGCACGACGCGGCCTTCGGCGTCGACCTGGCCGCCGCGATCCATCGGATGGCGGACGAGGACGCGGACCTCGACGATCTCGCCGGCCTTGGCCTCGGCCGGCATGGTGATGCGGGCGTTGAACGATGCCATCGGTCAGCCTCCGTCAATGCAGGCGCTCAGCGTCACCACGATGTCGGCATCGGCGATGACGTAGCCGCCGCCGCTCAGCGCGGCGATCGCCGCGACCTTCTGCGAGGTGGCGAGGCGCAAGGTGGCGCGGATATCGGCCCGGCCGCTGCGCGGGGAAAGATGGAAGCGCGCCACGTCGGGGAACGGATTCTTCTCGGCGACGATATGGATCCAGCGGACATGGTCGGCATCAGTCATGGGAGACTCGACCTGGATCGCGACATCGACCGAGTTGCCGTTCTCGACCAGCTGGGGAATGTCGAAAGTGATCCGGCCGCGCTCCGGCACCGCGCCTTCGGTGATGCGCGCGATCAGCTCGGTGAGCGCCGGTGGCGCCGCTGCGCGAGCCGGCGCAGGCAAGGCTGCGAGCGCAAGGCCCGCGGCGCCGATTGCCATGACCTCGCGGCGCGAGAGCGCCGGTTCAGGGTGTGCGCAGGCTGGCGAGATAGGTGACGACATCCTCGATCTCCTGGGCGGTGAGCGCCGGCCGATCGCGAAAGGCCGGAGCAACGTCTCGCAATCCTTCGATGCGAAAATAAGGCGGCATCACCGTCTGCGGGTTGAGCAGGCCGGCATCGATGAGACGCAGGCGCAGCTGCCCGGAATCGAGCCGGGCGCCGACCCCGGCGAGCCCCGGACCGATCGTGCCCTGGAAGGGCTCGTTTGGCTCCGGCACATGGTGGCAGATCAGGCAATTGCCCTGGGTGCGGTCGAGGACGAGCGCCCGCCCGCGCAAGGCATCGCCGATCCGGCCGCCGAGCGGCGCGGGGATCGCGTCGCCGACGACGGTGTAGGCTTCGAGCGCGCTTGCCGGCGCACTCGCGAGCGCCAGCATGATCAGCGCGATCCGGATCGCCGCAAGCTTCACGCCTTGCGCAGATCCGTGTTCTTGAGCGGCAGGTTGCGGACGCGCTTGCCAGTGGCGGCGAAAATCGCGTTCAGCACTGCCGGCGCCGCGACCGCGATGGTCGGCTCGCCGACGCCGCCCCAGAAGCCGCCGGAGGGCACGATCACCGTCTCGACCGCCGGCATCTCGTCCATGCGCATCACCTGGTAGCTGTCGAAATTCTCCTCGACCATGCGTCCGTCCTTGACCGTGCACTCGCCATAGAGCGCGGCGGAGAGGCCGTAGACGAAGGAGCCCTCGACCTGGCGTTCGATCTGGGCCGGGTTGACCGCATGGCCGGGATCGGTCGCGGCGACGATGCGGTGGATCTTGAGCTTGCCGCCGGCATCGACCGAAACCTCGGCGACGGCGGCGACATAGGAGCCGAAGCCCATGGTCTGGCAGATGCCGCGATAGACGCCTTCTGGCGCCTTCGTACCCCAGCCGGCCTTTTCAGCGGCGGCATTGAGCACCGCGAGGTGCTTGGGGTGGTCTTTCATCAGCGCCCGGCGGAAGCCGAGCGGATCCTTGCCAGCCGCGTGGGCGAGCTCGTCGATGAAGCATTCGAGATAGATGGCATTCTGGTTGAGATTGACCCCGCGCCAGAAGCCCGGCGGCACATGCGGGTTGCGCATGGCGTGGTCTATCAAGAGGTTCGGCACGGTGTAGCCGATCGAGGCCTCCGGCCCCGGCGGGTTGAGGCCCTGGAACACGACCGGGTCGCGTCCGTTCTGGATGTTCTGCGGGAAAATGCCGGCGACGATCGACTGGCCGGAGATGCGCATATGCAAACCGGTCAGATTGCCGTCCTTGTCGAGCGCGCCGGTGAGCTTGCATTGCGTCACCGGGTGGAAGCGCCCGTGCAGCATGTCCTCCTCGCGCGACCAGATCAGCTTGACCGGTGTGCCGGGGATCTGCTTGGCGATGGCCACGACCTGGCGCACCCAGTCATGCACCGCGCCGCGCCGGCCGAAGCCGCCACCGAGGTCGATCTTGTAGGCCTCGCATTTCGCCAGCGGCAGGCCGGAGGCTTCGGCTGCGGCCGCGAGCGCCGCCTCGCCGTTCTGCGTGGGTGTCCAGACCTCGCAGCGTTCGGCGGTGTAGAGCGCAGTCGCGTTCATCACCTCCATGCAGGCATGGTTCTGGAACGGGTAGGAATAGACCTGCTCGATGACGCGGGCGGCATTGGCGATGGCGCCTTTGACGTCACCGTTCTGGTTGCCGACCGCCGCCTGTGGCGCATCGAGCCCTTCCTTCAGCCAGGCGGCGATGCTCTCGCTCGAGACCTTGGCGTGCTCGCCCTCGTCCCAGGTGATCGGCAGCGCGTCGAGCGCGGTCTTGGCGTGCCACCAGCTGTCGGCGACGACCGCGATCGCGCTGTCGCCGACCGGCAGGACGTGCTTCACGCCCGGCATGTCCTTGATCTTGGCCGCGTCGAAGCTCTTCACCTTGCCGCCGAAGACCGGGCAGTCCTTGATCGCGGCGTTCAGCATCCCCGGCAGTTTGAAGTCCATGCCGTAGACCTTCTTGCCGGTGGTCTTGTCGGCGGTGTCGAGCCGCTTCAGCGGCTTGCCGGCGATGATCCAGTCTTTCGGGTCCTTGAGCGGGACATTGGCCGGGGGCTGGAGCTTGGATGCTGCGGCCGCGACCTCGCCGTAGCGGATCGAACGGCCGGAAGCCTTGTGGGTGATCACGCCCTTGGCGACGCTGCATTCGGCCGCTGGGACCTGCCAGCCATCGGCCGCGGCCTGGACCATCATCATCCGGGCCGCTGCGCCGCCCTTGCGGACGTACTCGTTGGATTCTCGGATGCCCCGGCTGCCGCCGGTCGAGAAATTGCCCCAGACGCGGTTGCGGGCGAGGTTCTGGCCGGGCGTCGGGTATTCGGTGGTGACCTTGGCCCAGTCGCAATCGAGCTCCTCGGCGACGAGCTGGGCGAGGCCGGTCAGTGTGCCCTGGCCCATTTCCGAGCGGGCGATGCGGATCACCACCTTGTCGTCGGGATGGATCACGACCCAGGCGTTGACTTCCGGCACCGCGCCTTGCGCCTGTGCTTCATCGGCGAAGGGGATGGCAAAGCCGAAGCTGAAAGCGCCGGCGGCTGCGGCCGAGCCCTTGAGGATGCTGCGGCGGGAGAGCTTGGTATCGGTCACAGAGGCTAGACTCATGGCGTCCTCCTGATGCGGATGGCGCTGCGGCGAGGCGGTTGCGCTCGAGCCGTGCGCTTGGGAAACGGGAAAATCGGATCAGCCGCGGCCGAGTTGGCCGCCGGCGGCGACGTCCTTGATCGCGGCCTTGACGCGGTTATAGGTGCCGCACCGGCAGATATTGGTCATCTCGGCGGCGATGTCGGCATCGCTCGGCTTGGGATTGGCCTGGAGCAGGGCGGCCGCGGCCATGATCATGCCGCTCTGGCAGAAGCCGCATTGCGGCACGTCGTGCTCGATCCAGGCCTTCTGGATCGGGTGATTGCCGTCGGGCGAGAGGCCCTCGATGGTGACGATCTTCTGCTCGGCGGTGAGAGCGCTCACCGGCATGGTGCAG
The DNA here is from genome assembly GCF_004123845.1 of Allobosea sp. Tri-44. Lineage (GTDB taxonomy): Bacteria > Pseudomonadota > Alphaproteobacteria > Rhizobiales > Beijerinckiaceae > Allobosea. The sequence continues at coordinate 419,553 of NZ_NBDP01000019.1, forward strand.
GAGCGGGTGGCGACGCCGTCGATATGGACCGTGCAGGCGCCGCATTGGGCGACGCCGCAACCGTATTTCGTTCCCGTCAGGCCGATCTGCTCGCGGATGACCCAGAGCAGCGGCGTGTCGTCTTCGACCGCCACGTCAATCGTCTTGCCATTAATGCTGAGCTTAGCCACCGCAACCTCCCGGTTTCGATTCCAAGGTCGGCGAGAGAGCCAGCGCGCCTCGCCGTTCGATCAGGCCGGCCCGTCAGAGGCCAGAGATGTTCCTTGGAGGAATTCAAACCCAGAAGCGCGGCTACCGCCAGAGGTTGTGCGGTCACCACTGATCACGGTCGCGTTGGGCCGTTGAGCGGACAATCGGGGCCGTCAGGGCCGTGCGAGGCCAGTTTCGACATCGCCGCCATGATGCTGACCGGTTTCCTGCCGAAGAACGCAGCGTCAGGCGTGCCGGAAACGGCGCTCTCTCACAGGAATGTGATGCTCTTGCACGATCTTCGTCCGCCGGCGCGGCCAAGCCACGAAACCGGCCGTACCGCCGTCTCGTCAGACATGCTTGCTTTCGCCCCGCTGCAATGGCGAGGCTGCGCGACGATGCGAATCAGCATGGCAGGGCAACGATGCCGATGATCTCCCGCTTGCGGCGAGCCTTCCATCAGTCCGGCAGTGCCGCGCTGCTCGCATTGGCACTGCTCCTCTTGCCCCTCGCGGCGCTGGCGCAGCCGGTCGCCGACCCAGCCAGCGCCCGCGCCCGCCTGGACTCGATCCGCGGCGAACTCACACAGATCGAGGGCTCGCTCACCAATCCGAACGTCTCGGACGATGAGTTGCAGCGTCAGCGTTTGCGGCTGCAGCCCTTGCTCGACCAGTTGCGCATCCTCACTGATGAGCAGGGGCCACGCACCGAGCAGGCCAAGCTCAGGCTCGACCAACTCGGGGCAAAGCCGGACGCCAATGCGCCGTCCGAGACGCCGGACGTGGCGCGCGAGCGCGAGACCCGGACCAAAACCTTCGCGGAAGCCGACGAGACGCTCAAGATCGGGCGCGCGACGCTGCTGCAGGGAGAGCAACTGCAGGGCTCGATCGCCGATCTCAGACGCGACCGCTTCGCCAAGGCGCTGTTCGCGGCCGGTCCCTCGATCCTCAATCCCGAAGTCTGGTCGACAACGCTGACGGCCTTTCCCTCCGATCTGCGTGCCTCGCAACTGATCTTCGGCGACTGGCTCTCGGTCTTCACTTCGGCACTGTTCAGCCCCCGCGGTGTCCTCGTCGCGCTCGCCTTCCTCGGTGCGATCACGCTCTATGTCGCGCGCGCCCGCTATATGCCGCGGCTGACGGCACGGCTGGCGGCAAGTGTCGATTCGAGCGATCGCCATATCCTCTATGCGGCGCTCATCCGTATTGTCGCGCGGACGGCGCCACCGGCACTGGCAAGCTGGCTGATCTATGCCGGGTTGAACACCGCCGGCCTGCTGCCGCCGCGGATTCAGCCGGTGATTCTCGCAGCGGTGTTCGGGCTCGCGCTCTTTGCCTTTGTCCAGGCGCTGGCCGATGCGCTGTTCGCCCCCGGCGAGCCGCAGCGGCGCCTTGCCAGCGTGATGGAATCGACAGCGCGGACGGTCGCCTGGCTCGCCGGTTCGCTCGCCATCGTCATGGCGATCGGCAAGGTGTTCGAAGCCTGGCTGCAGGCGATCGCCGCCGGCCTCACCTTGTCGATCATCGTGCGCGGTGTCTTCGCCACCGTTTTCGCGATCATCCTGATCGCCGGGCTGTATCGTCTGCGCGACAATCAGGAGATCGAGGAGGAGGCCTGTCTTGGCCCCTATGTGCCGGTCGATGGCGCAAGCCTCGGCCCGGTGCGGATTCTCGGCTGGATCGTCGGCGTCGCCGTCATCCTCTCGGTCCTGCTCGGCTATGTCGTGCTGGCGACCTTCCTGACCGAGCAGGTGATCTGGCTCGGCATCCTCGCAGCCGTCTTCGTGCTGCTGATGCAGCTGATCGAGCTCGGCATCGCCAGCCAGCTCACCGGCGAGGGACGCTTTGCGCTGACGCTGCGCGCCGGGATCGGCCTGCGCGCGGCGACACTGCAGAAAATCGCCGTCGTGCTGTCCGGTGCGCTCAAGATCGCGCTGATCGTCGTCACGATCATGCTGGCGCTGGCGCCGTGGGGGCTGGAATCGACGGACTTCCTGACCTCGCTGCGCGCCGCCTTCTTCGGCTTCCAGGTCGGCGGGGTCACGGTCTCGCTCTCCTCGATCGTCGTCGCGATCCTGCTCTTTGCGCTCGGGCTTGCGGCGACGCGCTCGCTGCAGGGTTGGCTCGACGGCAAGTTCCTGCCGACGACCGCGCTCGACCCCGGCCTGCGCAACTCGATCACCACGGCGGCCGGCTATGTCGGCTATGTCGCCGCGGCCGCGATAGCCTTCTCCTCGCTGGGGCTCAGCCTGGAGCGGCTGACGCTCGTCGCCTCGGCGCTGTCGGTCGGTATCGGTTTTGGCCTGCAGTCGGTGGTGTCGAACTTCGTCTCGGGGCTGATCCTGCTCTGGGAGCGGCCGATCCGGGTCGGCGACCAGGTGGTGGTCGGCGACGCCGAGGGCATCGTCAAGCGCATCAATGTCCGCTCGACCGAGATCGAGACCTTCGATCGCTCCTCGGTGATCGTGCCGAACTCGAACCTGGTCTCGGGCGTGGTGCGCAACCGCGTCCGTTCCGACCGGACGGGCCGGGTAATGATCTCGATCAGCGTGCCGCGCCGGCTCAACCCGACGGACGTCCGCGCCATGCTGCTCGAGGCTGGCGAGGCGCATGGCGACGTGCTGAAGAAGCCGGCGCCAGCGGTGATGTTCAAGAAGCTCGGCACGGCGACGATGGATTTCGACCTGATCTGCGTCGTCGGCGAGGTCGACATCGTCGGACGCGTCACCAGCGATCTCAACTACGTCATCCACAAGCGCCTGACCGAGCTGGAGACCCCGGTCGCGACCGAGCTCACGGTCAAGGGTCTGGAGGGGGTCGAGCATTCGCTCGGCGAGATCGCCGCCGCCGTCTCGCGGGAGGTCGGTCGCCGCGCCAAGCCGGCGGCCGGACGCGTCACCGTGAAGCGTTCGGCGCCTCCACCCGAGGCCGAGGAAGAACCGGAGGAGGCCCCGGCCTCGCCGCCCGCCAAGCCTGAACCAGCCGCGACGGGCGGCAAGGACGAGACCAAGGATTGATGCGATGCGCCTTTTCCCCGCGTTTTCCACGCGCCCGCAGCGGTGGCGCGCGATGAGCTGTCCCGCCGCTCTCGCTGCCGCGCTCTCGCTCCTCAATCTCGCCGGTTGCACCGAGCCGGTCAGGACACAGCCCGCTTTCTATCGCGATCTCGGCTCGCCCTCTGCGAGGGTCGATGCGGAAGCGGCGCGGGCGACCATCTCGGCCTACCGGCTGAATGCCGGCCTCGGCGCGTTGAAGCTTGATCCGGAGCTGATGCAGGCGGCCGAGCAGGAGGCCGCCGCCATGGCAGCCGCCGACAAGCCGGCCCAGGCCGAGGCGGTGAAGGTCAGGCTCGCGCGGGCTGGCCAAGCCGGCGCAGAGGCCAATCTCTCGGCCGGTTATCGGCGCCTGGCCGAGGCCTTCTCCGGCTGGCGCGACTCGCCGCAGCACGACCGGGTGATGAAGGCGCCGAATGCGACGCGCATGGGCATCGCCTCGGCCTATGCGGCGGGCTCGAAATATCAGGTCTATTGGGCGCTGGTCGTCGCGCCTTGAGCAGGCGCCGCCGAAAAGGTCATTCGATCGCGAAATCGAACGGCGTCTTCGGGAATGGCTCTTTCGCCAGCGTGAAGTGCCACCATTCCTTGCCGTAGCCGCGGAAGCCCTCGGCGCTCATCGCGGCGGCGAGGGTGGCGCGGTTACGGCGAGCCTCGGCCGTGATCCCTGAATGGCCGAGCGCGCTTTTCTCCGAGAAGCAGTCGAAGCTCGTGCCGAGATCGAGGCTGGATTCGCGTGGACGCGTTGCAATCGGACCGTCGCAGGGGCCGGCATCCAAGGGCGTTGGCGATGCGGCTTCGCTAGCGCGGACGAGGCCGACATCGATGGTGGAGCCGCGCGAATGGCTCGAATTGCCGGCGATGTAGCCTCTGGTGACGAGATCGCCCCGGGCGATGCCGGGATGGAAGATGCGGCCGAGGTCGGGCGCGCCGGGCCGCTTCACCCAGTCGTTGAAAGCGGCGACGGCGCGTGCCGGCCGGTAGCAGTCGAACAGCTTCAGCCCGTAGCCCTGCCCGGCGAGCCGCTTCTCGGCGCGGATCAGGGCGTCGGCAGCCGCGCGCGTCAGCACGCATTCGCTCCGGCCATAGCCAGGCACCACCGCGCCGGTGAAGTTGAACGGCGTCGCGTAGCGAATGTCCTGGGCGATCGCGGGTGCGAGTTCACGCAGCCGCACGAAACCGGACGGCAGCGGCTCGGCGTTGGCCGGGTTCAAGCCCGATACGAGCAGGGTGGTGGCCAAAGCGAGGCTGCCGGTCGTCCCATGCAGCATGCCGCGGCTCAGGGCTTGGCGCCGACCGGCAGCGGCGGCGCATCCGCCTTCAGGACAATTCCGACCCGGCGGTTGAAGGCGAGGTAGGGGTTGTCCTTGACCAGCGGGTCAGTGTCGGCCTTGCCGGTGACGGAGCTGAAGCGCTCATCGGGGACGCCGGCATTGCCGAGGATCTCACGCACTGCCGAGGCGCGGCCGACCGAGAGCGCCCAGGGATTGCCAGGAGCGATCGTGCCTGGCCGCTGCACGGCGGTATGGCCGGTGATGGCGATCTTGTTGGGCATGCGGCGCAGCGTCGGCGCGATCGCAGCGAGCAGCTTGCGCATGCGCTCGTTCGGCTGGGTCGAGCCTTCGGCGAACATGGCGCGGCCGTCCTGGTCGACCAGCTGGATGTCGATGCCCTGCTCGGAGACCTCGATCAGGATGTTGCGCGAGAGCTCGCCGATCTCCGGCATCTCGCGCAGCGCCTGGCGCAGCGAGGCGGCGGCAAGCGCAAAGCCGCGATCGTGGGTCGCCGAGACCAGCCCATCTTCCTTCTGCTGGTTGTGGTTCGGCGCGGTGTTGTCGGAAGCGTCCTCGAGCGGGCGGACATAGGCGTTCTTGATGTGCGTCTTGGTCGGGATGCCGTCGACCTCGACGATGCCGGCAAGCTTGAAGTCGCGCTGCGTGCCGAAGGCCTCGCGCATCGAGCCGGCGACGATCTGGAGCTTCTGCTTGTCCTGGCTGGAATAGGCGGCAACCATGACGAAGAACGCCATGAGCAGGGCCATGAGATCGGCGAAGGTCACGAACCAGCCGTGACCGCCATGCCCGCCTCGCTTCTTCTTGGCCATTGCTCAGGTCCGCTCAGGTGGCTTCGGCCATCTCGGCCCTGTGATGGTCCGGCAGATAGGCAAGGAGCATTTCTCGCACCAGGGTCGGGCTCTTGGCGTCGCGCATCTGCAGGATGCCGTCGATGATCAGCGTGCGCGAGATCTCCTCTTCCTCGAGCTTGATGTGCAGCTTGTCGGCAATCGGCAGGGTGAACATGTTGGCGACCATGGCGCCGTAGAGCGTCGCCAGCAGCGCTGTCGCCATGGCCGGGCCGAGCTTGGAAGGGTCGGACATGTTGGCGAACATCGTCACCATGCCGAGAATCGTGCCGATCATGCCCCAGGCCGGGGCGCAGTCACCGATGGCGCGGTAGACCTTGGAGCCCTCGTCGAGCCGTTGCAGAAAATTGTCGCGGTCGCGCTCCATCGTGTCGCGGATGAAGTCCTTGTCATAGCCGTCGGCGATGTAGCGCAGGCCCTGGGCGAGGAAAGGGTCGGAGACCTCGACGTTCTCGAGCGCGACCGGGCCACTCTTGCGGTTGATTTCGGCGACGCGGGTGATCTCATCGATCAGCTCGCGCGGATGGATCGAGCGCATGGTGAAGGCGAAGCGGATGCCCATCGGCAGGCCGTGTGCGATCACCGAGAAGGGAAAGCGCAGCATGGTCGCGGCCGAGGCGCCGCCGAAGATGATGATCACGGCGTGCTTGTCATAGTAGGCGGCGAAGTTGCCACCATCGATCATGATCAGCGCGACGATCGTCGCGATGCCGCCGATAATGCCTGCGCCGGTTGCGATATCCATGAGCCACCTCAAACCGGCCTACGCAGCCGCAACGCCAACGCCACGCTTTCGCTGTTGCGGTAACCATAGGGAGCAGCGGTTGAAGGAAGCGTTAAGGTTGAGGACTTGCTCACGCCGCGTCGTCGTCTAAAGCTGCTGCGTAATGTCTCTATTTGCGATCTACGCCCGCGTCCTCGGCGAGCTCGGCCCGGAACGGCGCCTCGGGCTCATCTTGGCATTCGCCAACATCGCGCTGGCGGGCGCCGCCTTCGCCGAGCCGATGCTGTTCGGCGCGCTGATCGACAAGCTGACCAGCCTGCAGATCAGCGGTACCCGCCCGAGCTGGGCCGATATCAGCGTCTTGCTCGGCGCCTGGGTCGGCTTCGGCCTGTTCAACATCGCCGCCGGCGTTTTCGTCGCGCTGTTCGCCGACCGTCTGGCGCATCGGCGTCGGCTCGCAGTGATGGCGAACTATTTCGAGCACGCGCTGACGCTGCCGCTCGCCTATCACACGCAGACCCATTCCGGCCGCGTGCTCAAGGTGATGCTGGAGGGGACCAGCGGCATGTGGGCGCTCTGGCTCTCCTTCTTCCGCGAGCATTGCGCCAGCTTTGTCGCGCTCTTCATCCTGCTGCCCTTCACGCTGTGGAAGAACTGGCAGCTCGGCCTGGTGCTGATCTTCCTCGTCGTGCTGTTCGGGACGCTTACGGCCTTCGTGCTGCGCAAGACCGACAAGCTGCAGAGCAATGTCGAGGCCTATCATTCGAGCCTCGCCGAGCGGGCTTCGGATGCACTCGGCAACGTGCCGGTGATCCAGAGCTTCACCCGGATCGAGGCCGAAGTCCGTGGCCTGCGCAACACCATCACCAGTCTGCTCGCAGCGCAGATCCCGGTCCTGACCTGGTGGGCGGTCGCCACCGTTGCGACCCGCGCCTCGGCGACGCTGACCGTGCTTTCGATCTTCGTCGTCGGAACCTGGCTCTTGATGCAGGGGCTGACCACGGTCGGCGAGATCGTCACCTTCATGGGCTTCGCCACCATGCTGGTCGGCCGGCTCGAGCAGATCGTCTCCTTCGTGAACTTCATCTTCATGCAGGCGCCGAAGATGCGCGAGTTCTTCGAGGTGATCGATACGCTCCCAGCGGTGCGCGACCAGCCCGGCGCACCCGATGCCGGCCGGCTCGAAGGCCGCATCGCCTTTGACAACGTCTCCTTCTCCTATGACGGCAAGCGTGCCGCCGTCGCCGACGTCTCCTTCGAGGTGAAGGCTGGCGAGACCATCGCTATCGTCGGCTCGACCGGCTCAGGCAAGTCAACCACGCTCGGCCTGCTGCACCGTGCCTTCGACCCGCAATCGGGGCGCATCCTGGCGGACGGGCGCGACATCCGCGAGATCTCGCTGCTCTCGCTTCGGCGCAATATCGGTGTCGTCTTCCAGGAGCCGATGCTGTTCGCCCGTTCGATCCGCGAGAACCTGACCGTCGGCAAGCCGGACGCGACCGATGCCGAGATGATGGAAGCCCTCGACCGGGCTCAGGCCACCGAGGTGATGGCGCGCCAGAGCGACGGGCTCGACACCATCGTCGGCGAACGTGGCCGCACGCTCTCCGGCGGCGAGCGCCAGCGCCTGTCGATTGCGCGGGCGCTGCTGAAGAACCCGCCGATCCTGATCCTCGACGAGGCGACCTCGGCGCTCGATGCCGCGACCGAAGTGAAACTGCAAAAAGCCCTCGACGAGGTGATGAAGGGTCGCACCACCTTCGTCATCGCCCACCGCCTCGCCACCATCCGCAACGCCGACCGCATCCTGGTGTTCGAGCAGGGGCAGGTGATCGAGATGGGCTCCTTCGAGGAACTCGTCGCCAAGGGCGGGCGCTTCGCGGCGCTGGCGCGGGCGCAGTATCTGGTCACCGACAAGCCGGTGGTTGCTGCGGAGCCCTCTTCGCTCGCCGCCAAGGGCATAGTCGAGGGCTGAGCGCCGCTTCCTTGCTACCTCGGAGGTAATCGACTGGCCGCCGCTCAGGTCGCATGGTCCCCGGCATCGCGGGTGTAGTCCCGCTCCAAAGGGGATACGCCCATGACCGCCTACGCAATCGCCCATCTTCGCGACGTCGACCTGAACGCCGAGATCGCCGACTACATCCGCCTGATCGACGAGACCCTTACGCCTTTCGGTGGTCGCTTCCTGATCCATGGCGTGACGCCGGAAGTCATGGAGGGGCCCTGGGAGGGCGATCTCGTCGTCATCGCCTTCCCGGATCTCGCAGCCGCCCATGGCTGGTACGCTTCGCCGGCCTATCAGGCGATCCTGCCGCTCAGGACGCGCAATTCGCGCAGCGCCGCGACCATCGTCGAGGGCGTGCCGGAGAGCTATCGGGCGACCGATTTCCTGGCGAAGCTGGGCTGAGCTGCCGGCAACTGCTTCGTTTTCCCGAGAACCGACGAGAGCGAGGGCAACAATCGCGTGTCACGGCCGTGCCGTTGTGAGATCATTTTCGGCGTGTACTCCCCGGTATCCTTTCAACGACGGACCTATTGCCAGACATGATGATTGCCCGCCTCGCCTGCGCCTGGGCTTCGGTCTTAGCCTTTCAGTTCTTCGGTGGCGCCCTGCTTGGGCAGCTTGGCGCTCCAATTCCGTCGCTGCTCGTCTTCGCCTGGCTGCTCGGCGTCATCGTCTGGTCGGCCTTCGGCGTGGTGCATGAGGCCGAGGAGCTGGCGCACCGGCTCGGCGAGCCCTACGGCACGCTGATCCTGACGCTTTCGATCGTGATCATCGAGGTGGCGCTGATCTCAGCCGTCATGCTGGGTGCCAAGGGCGCGCCGACGCTCGGCCGTGACACGATGTTCGCCGTGCTGATGATCGTGCTCAACGGTGTCGTCGGCATCGGCTTGCTGATCGGTGGCCTCAGGCACTTCTCGCAAGGCTACAATCTCAAGGGCGCCTCGGCCTATCTCGCGGTGATCATTCCGCTGACCCTGATCCCGCTGGTGCTGCCGAACTTCACGACCTCGACTGCCGACGGCACGCTGACGACCTTCCAGTCCGTCGCGTTCTCGCTCTTCACGCTGCTGCTCTATGGCGCCTTCCTCATCCTGCAGACGGGCCGACATAGCGTCTTCTTCCAGGAGCCGGCGGGCGAATCCAACATGCCCTACGGGGCCGCTTATGTCCGGGCGAGGGTGCAGCCCGAGCTCGACGCGACCTCGGGGCCCGCTCCCATTCCCGAGGCGGTGGACGCGGAGCCGCCCGCGACATCGGGAGGCTCGACCCGGTCCCATGTCGTGCTTTTGCTCCTGAACATTCTGCCGATCGTGATCCTGGCGAAAAGTCTTGCGACCGTGCTGGATTTCGGGATCGCGCGCCTCGGCGCCCCGGTCGCGCTCGGCGGCATCCTGATCGCGATGGTGGTGTTCACGCCGGAATGCATCGCGGCGCTGCGCGCCATCACCACCAACCAGCTGCAGCGGGCGATCAATCTCTGCCTTGGCGCCGCCGCCTCGACGCTCGGGCTGACGGTGCCGGCGGTCCTCGTGATCGGCCTGGTCACCGGCCAGCCAGTGGTGCTCGGCCTGTCCGGGACCAATATGGTCATCCTGTCGATGACGCTCCTGCTCTCGACGCTGACCTTCACCGGCACGCGCACCACCATGTTGGAGGGCGCGGTGCACCTTTCGGTGTTCTTCGTCTTCCTGGTGCTGGTCTTCAGCCCCTGACCGGGGCGGGCTGGGCCGCTTCCGGTTCGGCCGGCGCGCCGTTGCCTGCCGGGGCGATCCGGAGTGCGGTCAACCGGTTGCGGCTCTTGCGCATCACCTCGAAGCGGAAGCCGTGGAAGGTGAAGGCCTGGCCGGCATCGGGGATGGCGCGCGCCTCATGGATGACGAGGCCGGCGATGGTCGTCGCCTCCGCATCCGGCAATTGCCAGTCCATCGCCCGGTTGAGGTCGCGGATCGGCACGCCGCCATCGACGATGACCGCGCCGTCGGGCTGCTGGCGCAGGCCGGGAACGGCGACGTCGTGCTCGTCGCGGATGTCGCCGACGATCTCCTCGAGGATGTCCTCGAGGGTGACCAGCCCCATCACCTCGCCATATTCGTCGACCACCAGCGCAAAATGCGTCTTGCGGGCGAGGAAGGCCTTGAGCTGCTCGGGCAGCGGCGTGTTCACCGGCACGAACCAGGACTCAAGCGCGATAGTCGCGACATCGAGCTTGCAGGCGTCGCCGCCAGCGGCATCGAGCGCGCGCAGCAGATCCTTGGCGTGCAGGACGCCGACGATGTTCTCCGGCTTGTCGCGCCAGAGCGGCATGCGGGTATAGGGCGAGGCCAGGACCTCGCGCACAATCGTCTCCGGGCCGAGATCGAGATTGATCGTGCGCATCTTGGTGCGGTGGATCATCACGTCGGCGACTGCGAGCTGCTTCAGGTCGAGCAGCCCGCTGACCATGTCGCCATCGGCCTTCTCGACCATGCCGCCCTGGCGCATCAGCTCGATCTGGTCGCGCAGAATCTCGTCGATCGCCAGCACCGGGCGCTGCGAGTCGATCCGCAGGCCGAACAGGCCGAGCGCGCGGCGGGCGAACCATTGCATCAACCGCACCGGCGGGCCGAACAGAGCGAGCAGCCGAGCCACCGGCCGCACCAGCTTGAGCGCCACGCGTTCGGGGTCGGCGACGGCCGCCATGCGCGGCGCCAATTCTCCGAGCACGACGATGATCAGCGCGACCGCGATCGCGAGGCCGGCCGCGCCGCTGGCGCCGAAGGAGGCCAGCGCCGCATAGGCGGCAAAGCTCGCCGTCGCGGTCTTCACCAAGGTGCGCGCCAGCAGGAAGACGCCGCTCAGGCGTTCGCGGTCGTCGAGGACGCGCAGCGCAATGGCGGCGCGGCGACTGCCCGCTTTCTCCTGGGCAGCGAGCCTGGCACGGGAAATCGCATGGAGCGCCGCATCGGCAGCGGCCAGGAAGCCGGTCAGCAGCACGCCGAGCGCGACGACGGCGAGGGCGAGCCAGGGATCGAGATGCGGAATGGCGACCATGGAAGGAAGCGCTCAGGTCCCCGCGAGTTCGCTCTCGATGAAGTCCCCCACCGTCTCGGCGGTGACGCCGGGTGCGATGAAGCTGCGGCCGATGCCATGCGCCAGGATGAAGGTCAGCGCGCCGCGCTTGACCTTCTTGTCCTGCGTCATCGCCTCGACGATCTCGCCGGCCGTGCCGGTACCGCCGGGCACGTCCTGAAGCCTAGTCGGCAGGCCGACGGCCGTGAGGTGAGCGGCGACGCGGCCGACATCCTGCCCGGGGCAGAGGCCGAGCCGCTGCGAGAAGCGGAAGGCGAGGCAGAGCCCGATCGCGACGGCTTCGCCATGGACGAGCCGGGTGGAATCGTAACGGGTCAGGCGTTCCAGCGCATGGGCGAAGGTATGACCGAGATTGAGCAGCGCCCGATCGCCATCCTCGCGCTCATCGCGCGCCACGACCGCGGCCTTGGCCCGGCACGCGGTTGCAACCGCATGGTCGCGTTCGGGACCGCCAGCCATGACGCGGCGCCAGTTGACCTCGCACCAGTCGAAGAAGCCGGCATCGTCGATCAGCCCGTATTTCACGACCTCGGCATAGCCGGCCTTGAATTCGCGCTCGCTCAAAGTGTCGAGCAAAGCGGTGTCGCAGATCACCAGCGCCGGCTGGTGAAAGGCGCCGATCAGGTTCTTGCCGTGACTGGAGTTGATCCCGGTCTTGCCGCCGACCGAGGAATCGACCTGGGCGAGCAGGCTGGTCGGGATCTGGACGAGGCGGACGCCGCGGCGCAGCACCGAGGCGGCGAAGCCCGAGAGATCGCCGACGACGCCGCCACCGAGCGCGATGACGAGGTCGTTGCGCTCGATCTTGGCGGCAAGCAACCCGTCGCAGAGCTCGATGAAGCGGGCATAGGACTTGGACGCCTCGCCCGGCGGAATGGTCAGGCGCGTCGTCGCGACACCGGCCTGGTGCAGGCAGGTTTCGAGCGCCGGCGCGTGCAGGGCGGCGAGGTTCTCGTCGGTGACGATGGCGGCGCGGGCACCGGGGCTCAAGGCAGCGATCATCCCGGCTGCCTCGCAGAGCTGATGGCGGCCGATCAGGATGTCGTAGGAGCGCTCGGCCAGCGCGACCGGCACGACGATACGCGCCGCAGCAGCGGCTTCAGAGACCTTCGGGGCGCTCATCGCGTGCCCTCCTCGCGCAGCCGGCGGTCGAGCGCAGCCATCGCATCCTCGACGACGACTTCGTGCGGATCGTCGCGGGAGATCAGTGTGATGTCAGCAAGCGCATAGACCGGCTCACGCTCGGCCAGCATCCGGTGCATGGTCGCCTCCGGATCGGTGGTCTGGAGCAAGGGACGGTTGCTGCGCTTGCGGACGCGCCGCATCAGCACGTCGAACTCGGCCTTGAGCCAGATCGAGACGCCGAGCTCGGTGATGCGGGCGCGGGTGTCGGCGTTCATGAAGGCGCCGCCGCCGGTCGCCAGCACGAGCGGGGCGCGTGTCGCCAGAATGCGGGAGATGACCCGGCGCTCGCCGTCGCGGAATTCGCTTTCGCCGCGCTGAGCGAAAATCTCCGGGATCGTCATGCCGGCGGCGGTCTCGATCTCGGTGTCGGCGTCGACAAAGGGCAGGCCGAGGCGGGCACCGAGGCGCTTGCCGACCGAGCTCTTGCCTGAGCCCATCATGCCCACCAGCACCACCGCCCGCGCCCCAAGCGCCGCGCGCAGGGCGATCCGGTCCACCTGTTCGATCGTTTCCGCCATCGTCATCGAAAGAATTCCTCCCGCTCGCTCTAGCATGAGGATCGCAGCGCCGCCACGCCCCGTGCGGCGCGGTTGACCGGGGCTCTCAAGCCGGGCTTGTAGCGCGGCGACGAGGGTGATGGGGCACATGATGCCAGGGGCCGAAGCGGATTGCGGGATCGCCGGATTGCGGCCGCCCTTCGTGTTGCTGGAGAACCGTACCGGCGCGGGGCAGGCGCAGCTCTTCGCCGATCCCGTGGAGATCGTGCAGGCTACCGAGCCGTCGGGGATCGCCGACGCTTTCGCTCGTATCGAGGCCGGATTGGCGCGGGGACTCTACGCGGCCGGCTTCTTCTCCTACGAGCTGGGCTATGCCTTCGAGCCAAGACTGGCCGGGCTTTTGCCACGCGAGCGCGCTTTGCCGCTGCTCTGGTTCGGCCTGTTCGAGGCGCCGCGCAGCATCGCGCCGGCAGCGCTCGATCAGGGTTTCGCGGGGCTGTGCCCCCCGCCGCTCGAGGAGCTGACCTTCGGCCTGGACGAATCCGGTCATGCGGCGGCCGTGCAGCGCGTGCTCGACTATCTCCACGCCGGCGACGCCTATCAGGTCAACCTGACCTTCCCCATCCGCTTCCGTTACCAAGGCGATCCGCTGGCGCTCTATGGGGCGCTTCGCGCGAGCCAGCCGGTCGCGCATGGCGGCGTGGTCGCGACGGGCGAGGCGAGCATCCTGTCGGTCTCGCCCGAGTTGTTCATCGAGACATCGGGCGGGCGCGCCATCACCCGGCCGATGAAGGGGACGGCGGCGCGCGGCGTCGATGCCGAAGCCGACGAGGCAGCGAAGGCGGCTTTGCGTGCCGATCCGAAGCAGCAGGCCGAGAACCTGATGATCGTCGACCTCCTGCGCAACGATCTGAGCCGGGTCAGCGAAACCGGTTCCGTCGCGGTGCCGGCCCTGTTCAGCGTCGAGACCTATCCGGGTTTCCACACGCTGACCTCGACGGTGACGAGCCAGCTGCGGCCGGGCCTGTCGCTGTTCGAGCAGATGCGGGCGCTGTTCCCCTGCGGCTCGATCACCGGTGCGCCGAAGCTGCGGGCGATGGAGATCATCCGCGAGCTCGAAGCTGCGCCGCGCGACATCTATACCGGCTCGATCGGGATGATCGCGCCGAATGGCGATCTCAATTCCAATGTCGCGATCCGGACCGCGACGCTGCTGCCGGGCGGTGAGGGCGTCTACGGCGTCGGCGGTGGCATCGTCGTCGATTCGAAACCGGCAGCGGAATATGCCGAGTGTCGGCTGAAAGCACGGGTGCTGACCGATCTCGCCGGAGATTACGGTCTGATCGAGACGCTACGCTGGTCGGGCGACTATGTCCGGCTGCCCTTGCATATCGAGCGTCTGGCCACTTCCGCAGCGACGCTGGGCTTCCGGTTCGATCGGGAGCGGGCGCTCGGGCAGCTGAGCGAGGTTGAGGCATCATTCCCCGCCGGGGAAGACCGGCGGGTGCGCTGCGAACTGCGCCGCGACGGCACGTTCCAGATCACGACGGCGCCGATGCCGCCTGCGGCGAACGATGCGGTCCGTATCGCCATTGCCGGGCATCGGGTGGATGCGGGCGACCCCTTCCTGCGCCACAAGACGACGCGGCGGGCGGTCTATGAGCAGGCCTTCGCCGAGGCGGCGGCTGATGGCTGCGACGATGCGCTCCTGCTCAATCGGCAGAGCTTTGTCACTGAGACCAGCCGCAGCAACATCTTCGTCGAGCGCGATGGCCTGTTGCTGACGCCACCGCTGGAGCATGGCCTGCTGCCCGGCGTGCTGCGCCGCGAACTCATCGAAACCGGCGCTGCCCGCGAGATGCCATTGCGCCTCGAAGACCTGAAGCAGGCGGAGCGCTGGTTCGTCGGAAACAGCCTGCGCGGGCTCCAGATCGCGCGGCTTGCGGCTTCTTCGCTTGCGTCCCGCCCCACCGATCAGGAATAACCGGGTGGGGTGCAGGGGGAATCGCCGGCCGTGCCGACGCTGTTCAAGTTCCTGACGTTTCTCGCGGTGATCGCGGGGGTGATCTATGGCGGCATGATCGCACTGGTCACCTTCGTGCAGCCGGAGCCGCGCGAGATGGTCGAGGTGGTGCCGCCCTCGAAGCTGCAGAAATGAGCAAGCAGGCGCGCGCCTGGCTGAACGGTTTCCTCGATATGCTGGCGGCCGAGCGCGGCGCGGCCAAGAACACGCTCGAAGCCTATGAGCGCGATCTCGACGACTATCTCGGCTTCGCTGCGAGCCAGGGCGGGCCGGCCGCGATCACGGCGGACGATGTCCGCGCTTACCTCGTCGAACTGTCGGAGCGCGGGCTCAAAGCCTCCTCGGCGGCGCGGCGGCTCTCTGCGGTCCGGCAATTTCACCGCTTCCTCTACACGGAGGGGTTGGCGGGGGGCGATCCGACCGCGGCGATCGAGGGACCGCGGCTCGGCCGGCCGCTGCCGAAGGTGCTCAGCGTCGCCGAAGTCGACCGGCTGATCGGCACGGCGCAGCAGATGGCGGAACAGGCGGAGCAATCGCCGGCGGCGCGGGCCCGCAGCGTCAGGATGCGCTGCCTGATCGAGATGCTCTACGCCACCGGCCTGCGCGTTTCGGAATTGATCGCGCTACCGCTCTCGGCCGCGACCACGCGCGAACGTTTTCTCGTCGTGCGCGGCAAGGGCGACAAGGACCGGCTGGTGCCGTTGAACGAGGCGGCGCGCGTTGCAGCCTCGGTGCATCTCGCCCTGTTGCGCGAGCAAGGCGCTGCGGACGGACGCTGGCTCTTTCCCTCCGACGGCGAGAGCGGGCACCTGACCCGCCAGGCCTTCGGGCGCGATCTCAAATCGCTTGCCGCGGCGGCGGGGCTATCGCCGGCCAAGGTCTCGCCGCACGTGCTGCGCCACGCCTTCGCGAGCCATCTCCTGCAGAACGGCGCCGATCTGCGCGTCGTGCAGGAGCTGCTCGGCCATGCCGATATCGCGACAACGCAGATCTACACCCACATCCTCGACGAGCGGCTGAAGAGCATGGTGCGCGACCTGCATCCGCTGATGGACGAGGACGGCTAGCCCGGGCTCAGGCCGCTGTCGGGGCCGGCTCCTCGCCCTTCCTGCCGCAGAGCGCCAGCATGGCGCGGGCGATTTCGGCCTCGCCCATGATGGTGCGGCTGGCGCCGCATTCCCTGAGATGCTCGACCTCGGCGACGGAATGCGCCCGGGCGATGATCGGCAGGCCTGGATTCTGCTTGCGCGCCTGCTCGCAGACCTGGCCGGCTTCGAAGCTGCCGGGAATGGCGACGAAGAGGCGCTTTGCTTGCGCGAGGCCGGCGGCGGCGAGCACCTCCGGATCGGCGGCATTGCCGACGAGCACCTCGGCGCCGTCGCGCCGGGCTGCGGCGATGCCATCATCCTGGTCCTCGATCACCAGCAGCTTCTCGCCCAAGGCCGAGAGGCCGGCGCCGAGCAACGAGCCGACGCGGCCATAGCCGACGACGACGATATGGTCGGTGAGCGCAGTCGGCGCGATATCGCGCTCGGGGGCAGGCGCAGGCTCCGGCTCCGGTGCGGCAGCCGGGGCCTCCGGAGCGGGCACAGGCGCTGCCTCGACTGGCTTCGGCTTGGCTGGCGCTGGTTCGGGTGGGGCGAAGCGGTCGACCAGCTTGAACAGCAGCGGGTTGAGCACGATCGAGAAGATCGCGCCGGCGAGGATCAGGTCGCGGCCCTGCTCGGGCAGGAGCTTCAGCGAGACACCGAGCCCGGCGAGGATGAAGGAGAATTCGCCGATCTGGGCCAGGCTCGCCGAAATCGTCAGCGCGACGGAGTCCGGCTTGCCGAAAGCGCGCACGATCAGCCAGGCCGCCAGGGTCTTGCCGAACAGGATGATGGCGATGGTGGCGATCAGCGGGAATGGCGAGCGCAGCAGGATGCCCGGATCGAACAGCATGCCGACCGAGACGAAGAACAATACGGCGAAAGCGTCGCGCAGCGGCAGAGATTCCTCGGCGGCGCGATGGCTGAGCGGCGATTCGCTCAGGATCATGCCGGCGAAGAAGGCGCCGAGCGCGAAGGAGACACCGAACAGGCTGGCAGCGAGATAGGCGACGCCGAGCGCGATCGCGAGCACGGCGAGGCGGAAGAGCTCGCGCGAGCCGGTATGGGCGACCCAGTGCAGGATCCAAGGGATCAACCGACGCCCGATGATCAGCATGAAGGCGACGAAGGCGGCGACCTTGGCGAGCGTCAGGCCGAGCACGCCCCAGAGCCCGAGATCGAAGCGCGTCGCCAGCGGCCCGCTTCCAGGAGCTGTGCCGGTGCCACCATTCAGCGCATCGGCAACAGCCGGGATCATTACGAGTGCCAGGACCATGGCGAGGTCCTCGACGATCAGCCAGCCGACGGCGATCTTGCCCTTCTCGGTCTGGACGATGCGGCGCTCCTGCAAGGTGCGCAACAGCACGACGGTACTGGCGACAGAAAGCGCCAGGCCGAAGACGAGGCCGGCGATCACCGTCCAGCCGAGCAGCAGTGCGAGACCCAAGCCCAGCAATGTCGCGGCAGCGATCTGGACGAGCGCACCCGGCACAGCGATGGCCCGGACCGAGAGCAGATCCTTCAACGAAAAATGCAGGCCGACGCCGAACATCAGCAGGATGACGCCGATTTCGGCGAGGTCGTTGGCGAGGCCCTGGTCGGCGACGAAACCCGGAGTGAACGGGCCGACCGCGACGCCGGCAAGCAGATAGCCGACGAGCGGGGAAACCCTCAACTTCTGCGCCAGCGCCCCGAAGACGAAGGCGAGGCCGAGGCCCATGACGATGATGGCGATCAATGGGCCGTGATGCATGGGTCTCCGGTGGGCAGGCGGGAAGGGATGTCGCGACTTTGCGGATCGCCGCGGACGAATTCAACCTTCGATGGCAGGCAAAAGTCGTGAAGCCAGCTGCGGCATGGCGCGCAACGGCCGAGGTCAGGCCTTGGTCGGCTTGTGCTCGAGCAGGATCTGGGCCTGTTTCTCGACGCCGAGCTTGAGCTTCTCGGCGAAGATCGCGAGCATCAGGGGCAGCATCACCTCGACGCGCACCAGCGCATCCTCGACCTCGATCTTGCCGCTGACAGTCTGGCCGAGTGCGGCGACGCCGAATTGCAGCGTGTCGCCCTGCCAGCTCTCCTCGACGAGCTGCATGCCGAAGCCGCCGAGCTTGTCGCGGACCTTGCCGACGCCGCCCTGCAGCCGCTGGCGGGCCGCCTCGCGGCCGAGCGAATGCGAGATCGTGATAGTGACGGGGCGTTTCATGCGTCAGGTCCCGGAGGCGCGAGCGAGCTGGCGTGCCGTTGAGATGGGCTCCGCCGCGGGCGCTTGCAACCGTCTATGGACACGACCTTGAACGAAGTCGTCCCGGGCCATCATGAGGAGATCCGGGACGACGTGTATGAAGTGAAACTGGGTTTGAGGATCAGTTGCTGCGGGCTTCGAGCGCCTGCTGGCCTTGGGGTGTGACCTTCCAGACCTCATCGCCTGGCTCGGCCAGACCACGGCCTTGAAGCAGGCGCAACATCGTTTCACCGAAGATGAAGCGGCGCGTTTCCTCGTTGATGCTCTCCAGTGCGATCCACTCCGGATCGGTCATCACGATGGTCTGCGGGTTCGTCGCGGTCTCGGCCATATCGTCCTCCTCCGTGGCGGTTGCGGCGGTTAGACGCAAAATTGCGAGCAATCTTGGAGAGTATATGGCCGGCTTCGGGTGGCGCTGCGGCAATTGCGCGGGTTTTCCGGGTTAGACGGCGGTTTTTCCGGATGAGCCCTAGCCGTAGGGCAGGCGCAGGCCCGCCTCGGCGGCGCAGGCCTTGAGCGCGAGCAGGATCGCATTCTCGTCGGTCTCGACACCGTGGCGCTGCAAGCAGGGCACCAGGATCGCCGCTTCGGCGTGACCGGCTGGCCCGATGACGGGGCAGGCGATGTCGGTGACGGCAAGGATGTCGCGGCTCGCCGCGATGCGATGGCCGAGCGTGCGGATTTCGGTGAGCGCAGCCTGGGTTTCCGGCTCGTCGAGGCGCTGCCTGATCTCGGCCGGCGCCTCGCGCATCAGCCCGCGCCGGCGCGCCTCCGACTGGAAGGCGAGGATCAGCAGGCCGGAATTGGCGTCGAGCGCCGGGCGGCCATAGCCGGGGCGGACGATGACGCTGGCATCGAGATGGCCGGCGGTTGTGGCGAGCACCACGGTCTGTGCCCGGCTGAGCACGACAAGATGGGCGGCCTGGCCGCTCTCCTCGCTGAAGCGCTCCATCAAGGGCAGCACGACCGAGGTGAGTTGCTTGCCGCCCGGTGTCCTGATGCCGAGGTCGAACAGGCGGCGCGACAGGCCGAGCCGGTCGGTTCCCGGCTCGCGCTCGAGATAGCCGCGCTGCTGCAGCACGAAGACCATGCGGAAGATCTCGCTCTTCGAGCGCTGCAGCCGCTCGGCGATGATGCGCGTCGAGAGCGGCTCGCCGGTCTCGGCGAGCAGTTCGAGAATGTCGAGCCCCTTCTCCAGGGCCGGCGCGGCATAGGCCGCCTTCTCGTCATTCTCGGCGTCAGGGAAAACGCTCATGCCGTGCCTGTTTCATATGTGAAGCTTGACATCAAATAAGAAGCCAAACTAGCCTTCGGGTAAAGAGGGGGCAACATGACCGCAACGCCGCTGCATCCGTCCAGCGCATCCGGACGGCGGGCCCATGGCCCGCAGCTCCTGAAGGGCTGACGGCGATGAAGTACGGGCTCCAGTTTCGCGACGTCTTTGCGGCCTGGGAGTCCATTCTCGAAGGCGTCTGGATCACGTTGCTGCTCTCGGTCGCGGCGATGGTCGGCGGGCTCGTCATCGGCGTCCTCTGCGCGGCGGGGCGGACCTATGGCCCCACCTGGCTGCGTCGCATCATCGGCGCCTATGTCGAGATCATCCGCAACACGCCGCTTCTGGTGCAGCTCTTCCTGATCTTCTTCGGGCTGCCGAGCTTTGGCGTCAGGCTCGACGGGCTGACGGCGGCAATGATCGCGCTCGTCATCAATCTCGGCGCCTACACCACCGAGATCGTCCGTGCCGGGTTGGAGGCAGTGCCGAAGGCGCAGGTCGAGGCCGGCCATTCGCTGGGCCTCTCCGGCCTGCAGGTCTTCCGCTACATCATCGTCTTTCCGGCGCTGAAGGCGATGTTCCCGGCGCTCGCCAGCCAGTTCGTGCTGCTGATGCTTGCGACCAGCGTCGCCTCGCAGATCTCGGTGCAGGACCTGTTCCATGCCGCCTCGATCGTGCAGTCGCGCACCTTCCGGGATTTCGAGGTCTATACGGTGATCGGGGTGCTCTATCTCGCGCTCGCCATCGGCTTCCGCGGCCTCTTCGCCCTGATCTACCGTTCGGTGTTCGTGCGATGATCCGGGAATTCGGCCTCATCGATGTGATGTACCTGATCGCGGCGGCGCGCTGGACGATCGCGTTGACCGTAGTCGCCTTCGCCGGCTCGGCGGTGCTCGGCCTTGCACTGGCGATCCTGCGCATCCTGCCGATCGCGCCGCTGCGCTGGTTCTCGGCGACCTATATCCAGCTGGTCCAGGGCACGCCGCTGCTGGTCTGGCTGTTTCTGATCTTCTTCGGCCTGCCGCTCGCCGGAATCTCGGTCAATCCCTGGATCGCCGCCGCCGTCGCCTTCTCGGTCTATGGCTCGGCCTTCCTCGGCGAGATCTGGCGGGGAGCGCTGACCTCGATCGCCAGGACGCAATGGGAAGCGGGGGCCTCGCTCGGGCTCTCGCTGACCGAGCAGCTGCGCTACGTCATCATCCCGCAATCGATCAGGATCGCGATCCCGCCGACGGTCGGTTTCCTCGTCCAGCTGATCAAGAACACCTCGCTCGCGGCGGTGATCGGCTTCGTCGAGCTCACCCGCGAGGGCCAGCTCACCGCCGCCGGCACCTACAAGCCCTTCGCCGTCTACATCACCGTCGCCTGCATCTACTTCGCGATGTGTTTCCCCCTCACGCAATGGAGCCGCTCGCTCGAGCGGAAGCTCGATGTCGCTCGTTGAAATCCGGGACGTCAGCAAGAGCTATGGCACCAACCAGGTGCTGAAGGGCGTTTCGCTGAACGTCGAGAAAGGCGAGGTGGTCGCCGTGATCGGCCGCTCGGGCTCGGGAAAGAGCACGCTGTTGCGCTGCGTCAACGGGCTGGAGCCGGTGCAGGCCGGCACGATCAGCGTCGACGGCGTCAAGGTCAACGACCCGGCGACCGATCTGCGCAAGCTCCGGCAGGAGGTCGGCATCGTCTTCCAGAGCTTCAACCTGTTCCCGCATCTCTCGGTCGCCGACAACATCACGCTCGCCCCGCGCGTCGTGAAGAAGCAGCGGCCGGACGAGGCGCGCGCGGTCGCCCGCGAGGTGCTGGCCCGCGTCGGGCTGGAGGACAAGCTCGACGCCTATCCCTCGCAGCTGTCCGGCGGCCAGCAGCAGCGCGTCGCGATCGCCCGTTCGCTGGCCATGCGGCCAAAGCTGATGCTGTTCGACGAGGTGACCTCGGCGCTCGATCCTGAGCTCACCGGCGAGGTGCTGAAAGTGCTCGAATCCGTGGCGCAGGAGGGCATGACCATGATCCTCGTCACCCACGAAATGGGTTTTGCCCGCAGGTTCGGCTCGCGTGTCGTCTTCATGCACGAGGGCCGCATCCACGAAGAAGGCCAGGCCGCGGCGGTGCTCGCCGGGCCAAAGACGCCCGAGCTCAAGACCTTCCTCAGCGCGGTTCTGCACTGAGGCAGGACAATCAGTTCCGGTAACGGGTCAACGAGGGGAGAGAATGATGCGTAAACTGTTTGCAGGCCGTTCATTTCTAGCAGGCCTGGCGGCGATGGCGATTGCTGCGTTTGGAGCGGTCGAGGCCAGGGCCGACAAGCTCCAGGATATCCTGTCCAAGGGCGTGGTGCGCATCGGCGTGCCGCTTGACGCACCGCCTTTCGGCTCGCAGGACGCCAACCGCAACGCGGTAGGCTTCGACATCGAGTTCGCCGAGATGGTCGCCAAGGGGCTCGGTGTGAAGCTGGAGATGCAGCAGATCACCGGCGCCAACCGCATCCCGTTCCTGCTGACCGACAAGGTCGACATCGTCATCTCGGTGATGGGGCTGACGCCCGAGCGTGCCCGGCAGATCCAGTTCACAGCGCCCTATGCCAACACCTTCCTCGCCGTCTACGGCGCGAAATCGGCCACTGTCACCAGCCCGGAAACGATCGGCTCCAACCGTGTCGCCGCCGCCAAGGGCACGACACAGGAGCTCGCCATCACCGCGACGGCGCCGAAGGCGAGCATCATGCGCACCGAGGACGATGCGACAGCGGCCGCAGCCTACATCACCGGCCAGGCCGACCTGCTCGCGACCAACTCGATCGTCGCTCAGGCGCTCGCCAAGCAGAACCCGAGCAAGGAGTTCGAGCGCAAGTTCGTCATCCGGCGCAGCCCGGCGCATATGGGCGTGCAGATGGACCAGCATAATCTGGTGCGCTGGCTCGACGGCTTCATCTTCTTCAACTCGATGAACGGCGAGCTCGACCGGCTGCACAAGAAGTACCTGGACATGCCGATGGATCCGCTGCCGACGCTGTAAGGCGGCGCAACGCTTTCCCTGCCAAGGCGGGGAACCCCTCTCCTGGAAGGAGAGGGGCAGCGGTGAGGTGTTCGGACTGGAAACGTTGGCCTGAACCCGACCGCGCGGTGAGCGCGACGTCCCACTGGTCTGGCCGCCTACCCCTCACCCTGCCCTCTCCCTCCGGGAGAGGGTTCCCCGTGCTCGTGCCTGACATCCCGAGCCCTGCTTCTTCCCGAGCCCCCCGCCATGACCAGCCCCCGCCAAAAGCCCACCCCGCGCCCATCCAGCGCCTTCCTCACCGTCGATCCGGAGAAGGACGGCAAGCAGGTCGGCTTCCTGATGATCCCGCATTCGCCGCATGACGACGCCTGGGGCGCGACGCGCATTCCGATTGCGATCATCAAGAACGGCTCAGGCCCGACCGCGATCCTCGAAGGCGGCAATCATGGCGACGAATACGAAGGGCCGATCACGATCTGCGACCTGATCCGCGACCTCGATCCCGGCCGGGTGCAAGGCCGGCTCATCCTGATGCCGGCGAACAATGTCCACGCCGTCATTGCCGGCCAGCGCACCTCGACGGTCGACGGGCTCAATTTCAACAGGACCTTCCCGGGCGATCCACGCGGCACCATCACCCAGCAGATCTCGGCTTTCGTTAGCGACCATATCCTGCCGCTCGGCGATGCCTTCCTCGACCTGCACTCCGGCGGGTCCTCGCTCGACATCATCCCGAGCGCGATCGTCGAGCCGACCGATGATCCCCAGCTGCACAAGCGCAATGTCGCGGCCGTGCAGGCCTTCGACGCGCCGATGACAGTGGTGATCTCCAATCTCGGCGAACCGCGCACTGCAACCGCGACTGCCTGCCGGCAGGGGCTCGTCACGGTCGGTACCGAGATGGCGGGCGCCGGCACGGTCTCGCTGGACGCGCTCAGAATCTGCCGGCGCGGCGTCGCCAATGTGCTCGATCATCTCGGCATCGTCAGGCGCGACAAGCCGGAGCCGCGCAGCGGCGGCGGGCAGGTGCTCGAGCTGCCGGGAACCACCGCTTACGTCTACGCCACCGCGGACGGCGTCTTCGAGCCGTTCCATGCCAATGGCGAGACCGTCAGCGCCGGCCAGCCGGCCGGGCGGATCCATTGCACCTGGGACCCGACCCGCCCGCCGGAGACGCTGCATTACGCTGCCGACGGCATCCTCTATGGCCGGCGCCAGCCGGGCCGGGTCCGGCCGGGCAATTGCTGCCTGATCGTGGCGTCGCCCTATCGCGGGGTGTTGTCGTGATCGGTCTCGACGACGTCCGCGCAGCGCGCTGGCGGATCGCGCCGCATATCCGCAAGACGCCGATCCTGCCCTATGCCCAGCTCAGCTCGCGCGAGGAATTCGGCGGCACAGTGACGCTGAAGCTCGAATTGCTGCAGGCGGCCGGCTCATTCAAGGCGCGGGGCGCGATGAACCGGTTGCTGACGCTCTCGGAAGACGCGCTCAAGCGCGGCGTCGTCACGGCTTCCGGCGGCAATCACGGCCTCGCCATCGCCCGCTCGGCGCATGTGCTCGGCGTCAGGGCCAAGATCTTCCTGCCATCCAACGTCGTCGCGGACAAGGTCGCCAAGCTGAAGCGCTGGGGAGCCGATGTCGAGATCATCGGCGCGATCTGGGACGATGCCAACGAAGCTGCGCTCGCCTATGCCGAGGAGACGGGCGCGACCTATGCCCATCCGTTCAGCGATCCCGTGGTGGTCGCTGGCCAGGGCACGCTCGGCCTCGATATCCTCGACGAGATTCCCGATGTCGACGTCATCCTCGTCGCGATCGGTGGCGGCGGCCTGATCACCGGCCTGTCCACCGCGGTGAAGGCGCTGCGGCCGCAGACGCGCATCATCGGCGTCGAGCCCCATGGCTCGCCGACGCTGCATGCCTGCCTGGAAGCCGGCAAACTGATCACCCTCGACAAGCTCGAGACGAAGGTCGCGACCATGTCGTGCCGGCGCACCGACCAGGCGATCTATGAGGCCGTCGCGCGCAATGTCGACGAGATCGTGCTGGTTAGCGACGAGGAGATGGAACAGGCGGCGCAGTCGCTCTGGTTCGAGTTCGGCATCGCCGCCGACCTCTCGGGCGCGGCGGCGGTTGCGGCCCTGCAGGCGAAGCGCTTCGTGCCGGCGCCGGGCAGCAAGGTCTGCGCGCTGGTCTGCGGGGCCGGAACGGACGGGACGGTGGGCTGAGGGTCAGGGCGCGACGCTCAGTCCCTGCACGCCGTGCTTTGTGATCAGCGCCGCCACGAAGCCCGATTCCTTCGCCGCGGCGACGAACCTGGCGAGATAGTCCGCCGCCTCGGCTTTGGCCTTGGGCACGCCAATCGCCTGCTGCACGGTCATGAAATGGCCGTCGAGGATGCGTGTGCCGGGGATCGCCGCGACATCCTTCAACAAGCGCGGTCGCAAGCCCGCCAACGCATCGAGTTCCCTGGCAATGAAATCATCAGCGGAATCGTCGAGCGTGCCGGAGCGGATGAGCTCGGCCTTGCGAATGTTGCGATCGAGCCAGAGCCCATAGGCGGCACGGCCGCTGACGGCGATGCGGACGCCTTCTGCGTCGACATCGCCGATCCCGCGCAGCGGCGAGGTGTCGCGGACGAGGTAGGTCGCCTCGATCTCGGCATAGGCCGGCGTGAAGCTGATCGCCTCGGCCCGCTGCGGCTCGGCGCCGATCAGGCCGACATCCCACTCGTCGCATGGCGCGGCATCGGCGAGCAGGCCGGGGTTTTCATAAGGGACATAGCGCAAGCCGGTGCCGAGATGGTCGGCGAGGGCGCGGGCCATGTCGGGCGAGACACCTTGCGGCTCACCCTGCGGGCCGCGGCTGGAAACCAGCAGGAAATTCGAGAGGTTGATGCCGGCGCGCAGCAGGTTGGCGGGCGCCAGATGCTCGCGCACGGTCGGCGAGAGCTGGCCGATATCGGGGCGGAATTCCATGGCGTGTGTCCTCCCTGTCGTTGGCGCTGCTTATGCCGCGCTGATGGCGAGGAGGACAAGCCGGGTCGGCAGCTTCAGAGTGGCTGCCAGCGCGCCCCCTTGGCGGAAGAGCGCACGGCTGCCTCGATGAAGCGGACACCACGGACGCCATCGGCGATGGTCGGTACGAGTGTCGAGAAGGGAGTGGGCTCACGTCCCTCGATCCGGGCCGCGATCTGCTCGGCGATGTCGACGTAGAGCTGCGCGAAGCCTTCGAGATAGCCTTCTGGATGGCCGCCGGGCACGCGCGAGGCGGCATTGGCGACCGGGTAGGCGCCCGCGCCATTGCGCCGGATCAGGCGCGGCGGCTCGCCCAGCGGGGAATGGACCAGCAGGTTTGGATTCTCCTGCTGCCATTCGAGCCCGCCCTTCTCGCCATAGAGGCGGATGCGCAAACCGTTCTCCTGGCCGGCCGCGACCTGGCTGCACCAGAGCATGCCGCGTGCACCACCCTTGAAGCGCAGCAGCATATGGGCGTTGTCATCGAGCCGGCGGCCTTCGACGAAGACATGGGTTTCGGCCGCGAGCGCCTCGATCTCGTCGCCGGCGATGAACTCGGCGAGGTTGAAGGCGTGGCTGCCGATATCGCCGATCGCGCCGGCCGGACCTGAACGGGTGGGGTCGGTTCGCCACTCCGCTTGCTTCTGCCCGCTGTCCTCGAGCCGCGTCGCGAGCCAGTCCTGCACGTACTCGACCTGGACGACACGCAGCTTTCCAAGCGTGCCCTCCGCGACCATGGCGCGAGCCTGCCGGACCAGCGGATAGCCGGTGTAGTTGTGGGTGACCGCGAAGATCAGGCCGCTGTCCCGTGCGAGCTTGGCGAGCGCTTCCGCCTCGCGCAGGCTGGTGGTCAGCGGCTTGTCGCAGATCACATGGATGCCGGCCTTGAGGAAAGCCTTGGCTGCGGGCGCATGGGCATGGTTCGGCGTGACGATCGCGACCGCGTCGATGCCGTCCTTGCGGCGCTTCTCCCGCTTCGCCATCTCGCTGGCGTCGGCATAGACCCGGGCGGGATCGAGCAGCAGGTCCTCGCCCGAGAGCCGCCCGCGTTCCGGATCTGACGATAGCGCGCCGGCGGTAAGCTGCCAGCGGTCGTCGAGGCGGGCGGCGATGCGATGCACCGCACCGATGAAGGCGCCGCGCCCGCCACCGACCATACCGAGGCGCAGGCGGCGATTGAGCTTCGGCGCGGTCGAGGCCTCGATTGCCATGACAATTCCCTCAGCGGTCGAGCCCGAGCATGCGCCGATTGGCGGCCTCATCGGTACCGCCGGCGGCAAAATCGTCGAAGGCGCGCTCGGTCACCCGGATGATGTGGGCGGCGATGAACTCCGCCCCCTCTCGCGCGCCGTCTTCGGGATGTTTCAGGGCGCATTCCCATTCGAGCACGGCCCAGGAGTCGTAATCGTACTGCGCCAGCTTGGAGAAGATACCGCCGAAATCGACCTGGCCGTCGCCGAGCGAGCGGAAGCGGCCGGCCCGGTCGATCCAGGGCTCGTAGCCGCCATAGACGCCGACACGACCGTTCGGATTGAACTCGGCATCCTTCACATGGCAGGCCTTGATGCGCTCATGGTAGATATCGATGAAGGCGAGATAGTCGAGCTGCTGCAGCAGGAAATGGCTGGGGTCGTAGTTGATGCAGGCTCGGGCATGGCCGCCGACGGCATCGACGAAGCGCTCGAAGGTCGCCCCGTCATGGACGTCCTCGCCCGGATGGATCTCGTAGCAGAGATCGACGCCGGCCTCGTCGAAGGCGTCGAGGATCGGGCGCCAGCGCTTGCCGAGTTCGGCGAAGGCGGTCTCGACCAGCCCCGCCGGGCGCTGCGGCCAAGGGTAGACGAAGGGCCAGGCGAGCGCGCCGGTGAAGCTGACATTGGCGGTGAGGCCAAGCCGGCGCGAGGCTTTCGCTCCAAGCTTCATCTGCTCGACCGCCCACTCCTGCCGGGCCTTCGGATTGCCGCGCACGGAAGGCACGGCGAAGCCGTCGAAAGCCTCGTCGAAGGCGGGGTGGACGGCGACGAGCTGGCCCTGGAGATGGGTCGAGAGCTCGGTGATCGACAGGCCATATTGAGCGAGCGTGCCCTTGACCTCGTCGCAATAGGTGTCGGACTCGGCTGCTTTGGCGAGGTCGAACAACCTCGTATCCCAACTCGGGATCTGCACACCCTTGTAGCCAAGCGAGGCAGCCCAGCGGCCGATCGCATCGAGCGAGCTGAACGGAGCCTCGTCGCCGGCGAACTGGGCGAGAAAGAGCCCAGGCCCCTTCATGGTCTTCATGGCGACCCTCCCGACAGGATGGCTCCTTGCCGGAGCTCGCAACCGCCTCATCGGCGATGTAATCGATTGCAGGAATGTAGCGGCGACGCGCCTTCTGTCAAACGCGATCGATTCCTCATGGCGCCGTCTTTCCGGGACTTCGCGCAGCGAAGGGCCCGGAACCCATGAACACTGAGACTGAGGACAGGGCGCTGTGGCGTCAGCGCTTCTTCCCACCATTCGGTGTTCATGGGTTCGGGGCTCATTGCTGTGCAATGCTCCGGAATGACGGTGTGTTTATGAGGACACCGCCGCGCTGCCACGGCGGTGTCGATGGCTCGGATAAGGCTCAGCGCTCGATCATCTTGTTCCAGCGGCTGTTCCACTCCGGCCGCTTGGCGTTGATCTGGTCCCAGTCGAGCGTGACGGCGGTCTTCATGTTGGCATGGAAGGCTTCCAGCTTCTTCTCGGCCTCCGGCGTCGAGGCCTTGGCCTTGGTGTTCGAGGGCACGATGTTGCCCGCGGTCAGCGCCTTGGACTGCGCCTCGGCCGAGAGCAGGTAGGCGGCAAGCTTCTGCGCCAGCTCCGGCTCGGAATTGTTGGCGATGACACATTGGGCCACCATCAGCACGACCGAGCCTTCCTTGGGCTGGGCGTATTCGACGGCGATGCCCTTGTCCTTCAGGGTCGAGATGCCGGTCGGCGTCAGCGGGAAGATCGCGGCCTCGCCGGTTTGCGCCATCTCGGCGATCTTGGCCGAGCTCGGGATGAATTCGAGCACGTTCTTGCCGATCGTGTCGCGGAACTTGCTGAAGCCCGGCTCGACATTGGCCTCGGTGCCGCCCTGGATGCGGTTGAACATCAGGAAGGCGTGCAGGCCGAAGGAGGAGGCCGAGGCCGACTGGAACACGACCTTGCCCTTGTACTTGGGGTCGGCGAGGTCCATCCACGAGGTCGGTGCCGGCCAGCCCTTCTCGTCGAACAGCTTCTTGTTGTAGCCGAGCCCGGTCATGCCGAGGTCGATGCCAACAGCCATGTCGTCCTTCATGCGCGTGCCGGGGGCGAGATCGGCGAGCTCCGGGCCGGGCTTCGTCTTCTCGCAGAGGCCGGCGCCGATGGCGCGGACCATGACGCCATCGTCGAGGAACATCACATGCATCTGCGGCTTGTCCTTGGCCGCGGTCGCCTTGGCGAGGATGTCCGAGGAGGTGCCGGGCACGACCACGACCTTGACGTCGTTGGCCTTCTCGAAATCCGGGAAGACGGCTTGGGTGAAGGTCTTCTCGAAATTGCCGCCGTTCATGCCGACATAAAGCGTCTTCGACTGGGCGAAGGCGCTGCCGGCGGCTGCGAGTGCCACAATGGCGACGCCGGCTGACAGGATGCTGCGATAGCTGGTCATTGTCTGATCTCCCCTTTAGTGCTGCGGCTCTTGGTTCTGCCCCGCACCCGAGCCAGCGTCGGTGCGGGCGGAAATCTCTCTGAAGCGGCCGATCGAGAAGGCCGCGATCGGCGTCTGCGTTTCGCCGTCGCGGACGAGCTCGGCGAGCACCTCGCCGACGCCGGGCGCTATCTGGAAGCCAGCTCCGGTGAAGCCGAAGGCGTGGATCAGTCCGGGCGTGGTCAGGCTCGGGCCTATCACCGGGTTCCTGTCCGGCATGGCGCCTTCGGTGCCGCTCCAGAAGCGGATCGCCTGGGCATGGCGCAGGCCCGGGAACAGTGCGGCGGCGTTGTTCATGATCGCGATCGCGCCGTCGCCGCGCGGTCGCGAGAAGTCGGGGTCGGCCAAGGGCAGGGCCCGCTCGCCGCCGACCACGACATTGCCGCGCTCGACCTGGCGGGCATAGATGCCGCCACCTTCCATGCCGATATTGACCGACATCACCTGCTCCATCGGTTCGGTGACGACCATGGAGGGGTAGATGCGCGAGAGCGGCGCCGGCTCGCCGAAGCTCTCGGCGAAGGGGGCGGCCCAAGCGCCAGCGCTGTTGACGACGAAGCGGGACCGGAGCGTGAGGTTGCCGGCCGCTTCCAGCGCGAAGCCCTCGCCGTCGCGGGTCACGCCCTCGACCGCGGTGTTCTCCAGCACCTCGACGCCGGCCCGGCGCGCCGCGGCGGCAAAGCCGGTCGAGACCAGGCGCGGATTGGCGTGGCCGTCGCCGGCGCAGAAGCAGGCGCCGACGACACCGTCGCCGATCCAGCCGAAGCGCTCGCGCAGGCCGTTATGGCCGATCAGCTCGAGGCCGAGGCCCTCCTCGGCGACAGCTTCCGCATAGGTTTCGAGCGAGGCCATGTCGTCTTCGTTGCGGGCGAGTTTGAGATGGCCGGAACGCAGGAACTCGCCGTCGATGCCGATCAGCGCCCTGAGGCGCGGCCAGACCGCGTGCGCCCGCTGCGACAGCGGCAATTGCTCGACCGGGCGGCCCTGGCGGCGGACGCCGCCATAGTTCACGCCCGAGGCCTGCGCGCCGCAATAGCCCTTGTCGAGCAAGGCGACCGAAAAGCCCATGCCGCGCAGCGCCAGCGCGGCCGAGGAGCCGACGAGGCCGCCGCCGATGATCGCGACGTCGACGGAGAGGCGTTGGCTCATTCCGCCGCCTCCTGCTGCTGCGCGCTGAGCGCAAGCGTCAGCGGCACCGGCTTGACCGGTGCCTGGCTGCGCAAACGGCCGATGGCCTCGATGCCGCGACCCGTTTCGTGCGCGAGCAGTTCGGCCGCGGCGGCGCCGCAGACGCGGCCCTGGCAGCGGCCCATGCCGACGCGGCTCACCGCCTTCAGCCGGTTGAGCTCGTGCACGCCGAAGCGGCCGATGGCGGCGCGGATCTCGCCGGCAGTGATCTCCTCGCAGCGGCAGAGAGTCGTCGCATCGGCGATGTCGCGCGCCCAGTGCGCCGGGAACGGGAAGGCGGCTTCGAGCACGTCGCGGAAGCGGCCGATGCTGGCAAGCTCTGCCTCCAGAGTCGCGGCGCGGGCGGCGTCATGGGGCAGGCCGCGATCCTGCAAGAGGGCTAGCGCGGCGCGCTCGCCAGCGCGCTCGGCGGCGTCCGCCCCGGCGATGCCGGCGCCGTCGCCGGCGATGTAGACACCGGGTACGCTGGTACGGCCCGCCGCGTCGCGCTCGGGCAGGGCGGCGCGATCGCGGGTATTGAAGGCGAAGCGGCAGCCGGCGAGATCGGCGGCTTGCGTCTCGGAGCGCAGGGCAAGACCGTAGCCGATGCCGTCGCAGGCGAGGCGGTGCTCCATGCCGTCCTGGCGCCAGGCGATGGCCGCGACCGTGCTTGCGCCCTCGATGCGGACATCACCGACGCCGTAATGCAGCGCGATGCCGGCCAGCTTCAACTCGGCGGTCATCCGCATGCCGCGCAGCACGATTCCTGGGAACAGCGGCAGGCCGCGCAGCAGGTTGAACTTTGCGGCGAAGGGCGCCGTGTCGAGCACGGCTGCGACCCTGGCGCCGGCCTTCATGTACTGCCAGGCGACGAGATAGAGCAGCGGACCGGAGCCGAGGAAGACGACCTTGCTGCCGATGGCGCAGCCCTGGCTCTTCAGCGCGATCTGGGCACCGCCCAGAGTGAAGACGCCGGGCAGCGTCCAACCGGGTAGCGGCAAGGTGCGGTCGGTCGCGCCGGTCGCGAGCAGGAGGCCGTCATAGGCGACCTGCCGGCTGGTGCCCTCGATCATGATGTCGGCGCGGCCGTCGCGCAGGTTCCAGAGCAGTGCCTGCGGCCAATAGTCGAGCTTGCCGTCGAGCGCGGCGAAATCGCGATGCAGCGCTTCGGCCTTCGGCGCTTCCGAGCCGTAGAGGTCACGGGTGGAGCGTCCGTCCGAGACGAGGCGCTGGCGATAGATCTGGCCACCGCAGGAAGGCGCCTCGTCGACCACGAGCGGGCGCAGGCCGGCTTTGACCAGCGCCTGCGCAGCGCGGATGCCGGCAGGGCCGGCGCCGACGATCAGAGGCTGCGGGCGCTCGCTGGTCGACACCCCGGTCATGCCGCCCTCGCGCGGCGAGTGACGATGCTCATGCCGGCGGTCAAAGAAGTTGAGCAGGCGCGCAGGCGCTCGCCGCTCTCGAGCACGATCCAGCAATCCTGGCAGGCGCCCATCTGGCAGAAGCCGGCGCGCGGCGAGGCTGAGAACTCTGACAGGCGCAGTCGATCGGCGTGAGTGAGGATCGCGGTCAGGACGGTGTCGCCGGTGCGACCTTCGCAAGCGACGCCGTCCAGCGTGAACGGGATGGCGGGATGGTCGGCACGGACGAGGCGATGCAGGAGCGGCATGTCACTTCTGCCCGACCAGGATCTTGTCGAGGCCGAAGGCGCGGTCGAGCACCAGCATGGCGGCGGCAGTGAGCGCGATCATCAGCGCCGAGACCGCGGCCATCATCGGGTCGATCGATTCGGTCGCGTACATGTACATGCGCACCGGCAGGGTCACCGTCTGCGGCGACGTCACGAAGATCGACATGGTGAGCTCGTCGAAGCTGTTGATGAAGGCGAGCAGCCAGCCGCCGGTGATGCCGGGCAGGATCATCGGCGCGGTGACGCGGCGGAACACCGTCCAGTGCGAGGCGCCCAGCGTCATCGCCGCCTGCTCGGCCGAACGGTCGAGCCCGGTGAAGGCCGCCATCACCAGCCGCAGCACATAGGGCGTGATCACCACGACATGGCAGGCGACGAGCCAGCCGAAGCTGCCGGTTGCGCCGATCAGCGCGAAGAGCCGCAGGAAGGCGACGCCGAGCACGAGATGCGGGATGATCAGCGGCGAGAGGAAGAGTGCGTTCAGCGCATCGCGGCCGGGGAAGTCGTAGCGGTCGATGGCGAGCGCTGCCGGCACCGAGATCGCGACCGAAAGCGTCGCGGCGAGTGTCGCCAGCCACAAGCTGTTGACGAAGGAGGCGACGAAGTCGGGATGGCGGAAGATCTCGCGGAACCAGCGCAGCGAGAAGCTGGTGGTCGGGATCGACAGCGTGTTCTCCGGCGTGAAGGCGACGAGGCAGATCACCACCAGCGGCGCCAGCACGAAGGCGACGACGAGGGTGTGGAAGAGGAGCGCGACCGGACCGTTCTTCTGCATGGCGCTCACCCCAGGGCTTTACGGGCGCGCGTCTCGATGACGCGGTTATAGGCCAGCATGATCACGAGGTTGGCGACGAGGACGATGATCGCGATCGTCGCGCCGAGCGGCCAGTTCAGCTCGTGCATGTACTCGTCATAGACCAGTGTCGCCGCCATCTTGAGCCGGCGCCCGCCGAGCAGGCCGGGAATGGCGAAGGCCGAGGCCGAGAGCCCGAAGACGATCAGGCTGCCCGAGAGCATGCCGAGCGAGACCTGCGGCAGCACGACCCGGCGCAAC
Source organism: Allobosea sp. Tri-44 (assembly GCF_004123845.1). Classification (GTDB taxonomy): domain Bacteria; phylum Pseudomonadota; class Alphaproteobacteria; order Rhizobiales; family Beijerinckiaceae; genus Allobosea. The sequence continues at coordinate 452,662 of NZ_NBDP01000019.1, forward strand.
GCGGTGGCATGCGAGGCGCCGAGGCTCCAGGCGGCGGCCTCGACCATCGGATCGAGCTTCTGCAGCGCGGTCCAGACCGGGATCACCATGAAGGGCAGCATGACGTGGACGAGTGCGATGACGATCGCGGTCTCGGTGTAGAGCAGGCGCACGCTATCGAAGCCGAGGCCCTGCAGCGCCTGGTTCACCAGGCCGGTCGAGCCGAGCAGCATGCTCCAGCCGAAGGCACGGACGACAACCGAGACCAGCAGCGGCCCGATGATCACCAGCAGGAAGACCGAGCGCCAGGGGTCGCGCATCCGCGACAGGATATAGGCCTCGGGGGCACCGATCAGGACGCAGATCAGCGTGGTCAGGCCGGCGAGCCGCAGCGTGCGCCAGAAGATGCCGAGATAATACTCGTCCGAGAACACGGCGGCGTAGTGGGCGAGAGTGAACTCGTTCTTGATGCCGGTCGTGTGGTCGTAGGCGTGGAAGGAGAGGATCAGCGTCAGCGCGAGCGGCAGGATGATGAGTCCGAGGAAAAGCAGCGCGCCTGGCCCTGCGAGCCAGAACGGTGTCGCCGCGGAGCGCCCGACGCTCATGCCGCCGCTCCCTGCGCCAGCGGTTCGATGCGCAGGCTGGCCGAGGCCCAGTCGAGCGCGACCTTGGCGCCCTCACGGGCCGGTTCCTCGCCATCGTTCGGCAACGAGACCAGGATCGGCCCGGCCGCGGTCTCGACCGTGAACAGCCAGGAGCCGCCGAGGAAGAAGCGGTTGGCGATCGTGCCGTCGATGCGGCCCTGGCCGGGAGCCTTGAGTGCGATCTTCTCAGGGCGGATCGACAGGGCGATGGCTGCCCCTTCGGCCAGCCCGCTGGCATCGGCCGGTACGGCAAGACCAGCGACCTCGGCCGCACCCTTACGCCAGGTGCCTTCCAGCCGGTTCATCTTGCCGACGAAGGTGGAAATGAACGGCGTCGCCGGGTTCTCGTAGAGCTTGTAGGGCGCGTCGACCTGCGTCATCCGGCCCTGTTCCATCACCACGACGCGGTCGCTGATCGAGAGCGCCTCGGCCTGGTCATGCGTGACCATGATCGTGGTGGTGCCGACGCGCTGCTGGATGCGGCGCAATTCGAACTGCATCTCCTCGCGCAGTTTGGCGTCGAGATTGGAGAGCGGCTCGTCGAGCAGCAGCACCGGTGGCTGGATGACGAGGGCGCGGGCGATGGCGACGCGCTGGCGCTGGCCGCCGGAGAGCTGGCGCGGATAGCGTTCGGCCAGCGGGCTCAAATGGACAAGTCCGAGCATGGCTTTCACCCGCTCGTCGCGCTCGGCTTTGGCGATCTTGCGCATCTCCAGCCCGAAGGCGACGTTCTCAGCCACCGTCATGTGCGGAAAGAGCGCGTAGCTCTGGAAGACGATGCCGAGGCCGCGCTTGTTCGGCTTCTCGCGGGTGATGTCGCGGCCATCGAGCATGATCGTGCCGGTGGTCGGCTCGACCAGCCCGGCGATCATCTGCAGCGTCGTGGTCTTGCCGCAGCCGGACGGGCCGAGCAGCGAGACGAACTCGCCCTTGGCAACGGACAGGTCGATGTCGCGCGCGGCGGCGAAATCGCCATAGACCTTGCTCAGCTTCTCCAGCGTCAGGAAGCTCATGACCTCTCCCGCTTGGCTCGCCCCGCCCGCTCATCGAGGTCTCTTGCCCTGTCCTGGGAGGAAGCGGCAGGAGTGGAATTTCGTCAACGAACAATTCCATATGAAAGAATTTTTCTATTTATAATTCCGTTATATGAAATTTACTGGCACTTGCTACCGTTCAGATTATTCTAGGCGGATGAGTGATTCTGCCGAGTCTCTGTCCAGCCTGCGCCGCGCGCTCGGCTTGCTGCGCCTTGTCGGCGCGACGGATGCAGGCGGAATCCGCTTGAAGGATCTGGCCGAGCAGGCCGGCTGCAGCCAGCCGACCGCGCATCGCGCCTTGCAGGACCTCGCCGCCGAGGGCTTCGTCGAGCAGATCGGCAAGCGCTACCGGCTGGCGCTCGACTTCTTCGTCCTGGCAGCCCGCGCCGGCCAGGCCGGCGGCCTGCGCGATCTCGCCAAGCCGGTGCTCCTGCGTCTCTCGGCAACGCTGACCGACACGATCTTCCTGCTGGTGCGCAACGGCTATGACGCCGTCTGCCTCGACCGGATCGAGGGGCCGTTCCCGATCCGCTCCTTCACCGGCGACATCGGCGGCAAGGTGCCGCTCGGGCTCGGGCAGGGGAGCCTTGCCATTCTCGCCCATCTGCCCGAGGCGGAGCGCGAGGCAGTGATCCGTTTCAACGTGCCGCGTTTGCTCGATCGTGGTTTTCTCGACGAAGCCGCCCTGCGTGTCGCGCTGGAGGCAGCCCGGGTGCAAGGCTGGGTCAATCTCAACACCGGGCTGATCCCGGGCATGGCGGGCTTGGGCGTGCCGGTCTTCGACGCGCAGGGCCGTGTCGTCGCGGCGCTCAGCGTCGGCACGCTGGCGGACCGGCTGCGGCCTGAGCGCCTGGCCGGCGTCGTCGCCATTCTCAAGGCGGAGGCGGCGACATTGGGCGCAATGCTCAATCCGTTCGACCCGGCCTTGCGCCATCCCTCGCGCAGCCTGAGCGCCGTGTCATGATCCTGGTCTGCGGTGAGGCGCTGGTCGACCTCTTCCTCGATCCGCCCGAAGGGGCCGAGATGGCCGGACGGGCCGTTGCCGGCGGCTCGCCGTTCAATGTCGCGATCGGCCTGGCGCGGCTCGGCGTGCCGGTCGGCTTCCTCGGAGCAATCTCGCGCGACGGTATCGGCACAATGCTGGCCGAGCGGCTGCGGCAGGAGGGCGTCGACGGTCGCTTCCTCGTCCGCAGCGATCGATTGTCGACGATCTCGGCGGTCGCCACCGGAGTGGACGGGCAGCCGAGCTATGGTTTTCATGGCGAAGGTGCCGCCGACCGCTTCCTGATGCCGGCCGACCTGCCTCCCGAGCTGCCGCCGGAGGTGCAGGCAATCAGCTTCGGCTCCTACAGCATGGCGGTCGAGCCCACCGGCTCAACACTCGCCTCCATCGCTGAGCGCGAGCATGGCCGGCGGGTGATCAGCGTCGATCCCAATCTGCGGCCGGCTGTGGTGCCGGACATGGCGCTGTGGGCTGATGCCGCCGAGCGCTTCTATCGCGTCGCCACCATCGTCAAGGCGAGCGAGGAGGATGTCGGCATCGCCTGGGGCGGACAGTTGTCGCTGCAGGAGGCGGCCGCCTATTGGCTGAGCCTCGGCGCGAAGCTGGTGGTGATCACGCGCGGCGCAGCCGGCGTGCTCGGCTTTTGCGCGGCCGGGCAGATTGAACTGCCGGCTCGGGCGGTCAGCGTTTGTGACACGGTGGGCGCTGGTGACAGCTTCCATGCGGCACTGCTCGCGCGTCTTTCGCAGACGGACCGGCTGAGCATCGAAGGCGTCGCTGCGCTCGATCAAGCGGCATTGGATGAAGTGCTGAACTATGCCGCGATTGCTGCTTCCATCACGGTCGGCCGGCGCGGTGCTGATCTCCCAAGGGCAGCGGATATGAATGCGGCTCCCTTCTCACGGCGACGTTTGTAAACTGCCGTTCACAAACGGCAGCGTTGACTCCTGCTACCTTATGCAACTATAGGTTGTATGTGCCGTTTCGGCACGCACAGGGGAGCGGTCTCGATGTCCAATCGTCTGCAGAAATCGCAGCTGACCACCACCAGCACCACCACTCAGGTCGCCTTCGGCGACCTGACGCTTGTCTTTGTCGATCAGTTCAGCCTTCGCTGGAATGACGGAGGCAGCGGCGGGGATCACGACGGAGCCTTCTGGCATCCCAATGCGCCGAGTGGGTTCCGCCCTCTCGGCTGTATCGGCGTCAACAATTATGACGACCCTGCCGGGCGACAATGGGCCCTCTGTGTCAAGGCGACGGTCGAAGGGTCCGATGCCGTTCGCTCGCCGACGGGCTACAACCGCATCTGGACCGATCAGGGCTCAGGCGCTGACAGGGACGGCGCATGCTGGGAGGCAATTCCGCCAGCTGGATACGCGGGGCTGGGCCATGTCTTCACGAGCGATTACAATCCCCCATCCTTGGAGGATATCTGGTGCGTGCGTTCCGATCTGGTCGGCGAGGCGCTGCTGGGAGACTGGTTGTGGGACGATAGCGGGACGGGCTCCGACGCGGATTTCAGCGCCTGGCGGATCGATCCGACCACCTATTACCATGACAACACCACGATTCTGATCGGGGCCAATTGCTTCTACGGGGTCGCCAGCCATGATCGGCCTTCGCCGGTCGTCAAAGTGTTGCGCCTGGAGCCGCCGACCGAGCAAGGCGACACCCCGCCGGTTCCGCGGCTCGACAGCTACGACCGCCCTCCGGCCGAGAGCGACTGGATGCGGGAGCGGCGGATCACTGTGCCTTTCACAGGCGTGACGGACGACCACTACGATCTCGCCTGGAAGATCGCCAACTCGCCGTTCTATTTCCTCGAGCGCTGGGACAATTTTCAGCTCGAGCTCTACGACAACAATCAGCAGGCGGAGCCGCACGAACTCGAGCGGGAGATCACCGTCGGCGTGACCAAATCCTCGACGGAGACCTTCAACCACGAAGTCGGTATCAGCATCAGCTACGAGACCGGCGTCAGCTTCGGCGGGGTAGGCTCCAAGGTGAAGGGCACCCTGTCCTACAAATTCGGCTACTCGACCTCAACCTCGGTCACAAACTTCCAGCAGAACACCGTGAAGCTCAAGCTGAAGACGCCCGGCAAGCACGCCGCTGCGATGTGGGCGCCGCATACGATGTTCAAGATGCTGCGGGCCGACGGCTCGATGGTCGGTACTCCGCTCTTCCTGGAGGATAGCGGCGTCGCCTTCTATGAACGAGAATATCCCGACACTCCCTCGGCCAAGCCGCGCCGGCGCATTCCGCGCTGAAGCGTTCGGGAGGGGTGGCTGGGCCATCCCTCCCGTTTCTCCCGGCGGGGCCGCTCATGACCACCGGGGTAATCTCTTTGCATGGCAGCCCCGTCCGCTCGCTGCCGTGACCTCGGCGCTATCGCTATGCTACCTCGGCTTGCCGCATCGCGGCCGTTCGCAAGCATCGAGGAGAATGATCGTGCTGGAGAAGGCCTGGGCGGATCTCGCCGCGTATCGTACCCGAACCGTATCTCACCACCTGCGCGAGCTCTTCGCTGCCGATCCGCAACGCTTTTCCGCCTTCTCGGCCCGGCTCGACGACCTGCTGCTCGATTATTCCAAGACGGCGGTGACGGCCGAGACCATGGAGTTGCTGCTGGCGCTGGCCAAGGCCGCTGATGTCGCGGCCAAGCGCGACGCCATGTTCGCAGGCGAGCCGATCAACATCACCGAAGGGCGCGCAGTGCTCCACACGGCGCTGCGCAACCAGTCCGGCCGGCCGGTCAAAGTCGACGGCGTCGACGTCATGCCGGAGGTGAACGCGGTCCTGGAGCGAATGTCCGTCTTTGCCGATGGCGTTCGCAACGGGACGATCGCGGCGACCAATGGCGAGCGCTTCAGCGATGTCGTCAACATCGGCATCGGCGGCTCCGATCTCGGCCCGGTGATGGCGACGCTGGCGCTCGCGCCCTATCATGACGGGCCGCGCCTGCATTACGTCTCCAATGTCGACGGCGCCCATATCGCCGACACGCTGGCGAGGCTCGATCCGGCGCGGACGCTGGTGATCGTCGCGTCGAAGACCTTCACCACGATCGAGACCATGACCAATGCCGCGACCGCGCGGCGCTGGATCGCCGGCGCGCTCGGGGAAGGTGCGGTCGCCAAACACTTCGCCGCGGTCTCGACCGCGCTCGACAAGGTCGCCACCTTCGGCATCGCGCCCGACCGCATCTTCGGCTTCTGGGACTGGGTCGGCGGGCGCTACTCGGTCTGGTCGGCGATCGGCCTGCCGGTGATGATCGCGATCGGCCCCGAGGACTTCCGTGCCTTCCTCGCCGGCGCGCATGCGATGGACGAGCATTTCCGGACCGCGCCGCTCGATGAGAATCTGCCGGTGCTGTTCGCTCTGATCGGGCTATGGCATCGCGAGAGCTGCGGCTATCCGGCCCGCGCGGTCCTGCCTTATGATCAGCGCCTTGCACGACTGCCGGCCTATCTGCAGCAGCTCGACATGGAGTCGAACGGCAAGCGCGTGCACAAGGCTGGCGGTGCGGTGACACGGCCGACCGGCCCGCTGGTCTGGGGCGAGCCCGGCACCAACGGCCAGCACGCCTTCTTCCAGCTGCTGCACCAGGGCAGCGACATCATCCCTTGCGAGTTCCTGGTCGCGGCCGAAGGGCATGAGCCGGAACTCGCTCATCAGCATCGCCTGCTGCTCGCCAATTGCCTCGCCCAGAGCGAGGCCATGATGAAGGGCCGCACGCTCGAGGAAGCCAAGGAACAGCTCGCCAAACAGGGCCTTTCGCCGGACGCGATCGAGCATCTCGCCCCGCACAAGGTCTTCCCCGGCAACCGGCCGAGCGTGACCATCGCCTATCGCAAGCTCGATCCGTTCACGCTCGGGCGGCTCATCGCGCTCTACGAGCACCGCGTCTTCGTCGAGGCGGCGGTTTTCGACATCAACGCCTTCGACCAATGGGGTGTCGAGCTCGGCAAGGAGCTGGCGACGGCGCTGCTGCCGGTGATCGAAGGTAAGGCGCCGGCCGAGGCGCATGATTCCTCGACGGCAGGGCTGGCGCGTTATTTGACAGGCGCGCCGTAGCCGATCTCGCCGAAGAAGCGCAGCAGTGCCGCAGCGAGCTGCTCAGGCGCCTCTTCGGCCATATGGTGGCCGCTGTCGATGGCGCCGCCGCGCAGGTCTGGCGCCCAGGGACGCCAGACCGCGAGCACGTCGCCGTAGAACTCTTCGAGATCGTCGCGGCTCGACCACAGACAGAGTGTCGGGCACTGCACCTGCCTGCCCAGGCGGCGGTCCTCTGCGTCGTGGATTGATCGATGGCGAGGCCGGCGCGATAGTCCTCGATCATACCGTGGACCGTGTCGGGGTCATGAATCGCGCGATGGAAGTCGCGATAGTTCGCCTCGCCCATCGCCATCGGCGAGCCGCCATACCAGGCGTCGGGATCGGCCAGGATGGCGCGCTCCGGCTTGTCCGGTTGAGCGAAGAAGAACCAGTGCCACCATTTGCGGGCGAAGCTCTCGCGACAGTGTTCCAGCGCTTCGAGGATAGGCACGCCGTCGAGCACCGCGAGCGCGGCGATCGCATCGGGATGGTCCATCGCCGCTCGGAAGGCCGTGTAGGAGCCGCGATCATGGCCGGCGACGGCAAAACGCGGGAAGCCGAGCGAGAGCATCAGCTCGACGCAGTCACGCGCCTTTGCGCGCTTCGATGAGCCGGCATGATCGGGTGAATCTGCCGGCTTGCTGGAGAGGCCAAAGCCACGCAGATCGGGGCAGATCACGGTATACGAGCGCGCCAGCAGCGGCGCGACGCGGTGCCAGGTCGTGTGCGTGCGTGGATGGCCATGAAGTAGCAGCAGAGGCGGCCCGCTGCCCCCGTTCCTGAAGCGGAGCTGGGCTCCGCTCGTTTCGGCATAGTCGAGGATGAATTCGTCGAACATGTCGCAAGGCTCAGGGCGGCGCCGAAGCGGGACGAGCTGGTTCGCCCTGGTCGGCATTTTTCAGATCCGGCTGCCTCAGATCGCGCTGGGTGATCAATCGCGCGCTGCGCTGGTCCCTGGCATGGATCCAGAGCCAGCTCAGGGCAACGGTCACGCGGTTGCGCACGCCGATCAGGAAGTAGATGTGGGCCAGGCCCCAGAGCCACCACGCCAGCCAGCCCTTCAGCTTGACCCGGCCGAAATCGATGATCGCGGCGCGCTTGCCGATGGTGGCGAGGCTGCCGGCATGGCTGTAGGCGAAGGGGCGGGGCGCCTTGTCTCCGGCGAGCCGGCGCTTGATCGTCGCCGCGACATGGCGGCCCTGCTGCTTGGCGGCCGGCGCGATGCCGGGCACTGGCTTGCCGTCCTGGTCCATCACGCTCGCGGTGTCGCCGATCGCGAAGACGTTCGGCCGGCCCGGCACGGTGAGGTCGGCTTCGACCTGGACGCGGCCGGCGCGGTCGACCGGCGCATCGAGCCAGCTGCCCGCCGGCGAGGCACGCACGCCGGCGGCCCAGATCACCGTCGCGGCCGGCAGCTCTTCCGGGCCGATGGAGACGCCCGCGCTGGTGCAGGCGGTGACGGGCGCGCCGGTGCGGACCTCGACACCGATGCGCTGCAGCGCCTCATGGGCGTAGCGTGACAGATCCTCGGCGAAGCCAGGCAGGATCCGCGGACCGGCCTCGACCAAGACGACCCGGGTCGCGCGCGTATCGATCCGCCGGAAATCCTCGGGCAGGGTGGCGCGCGCGAGCTCGGCGATCGTACCGGCGAGCTCGACACCGGTCGGTCCGGCGCCGATGACGACGAAGGTCAGGAGCGCGGCGCGGCGCGCGGCGTCGGTTTCCGCTTCGGCCTGTTCAAAGGCGAGCAGGATACGGCGGCGGACCGTGGTCGCGTCTTCGAGGGTCTTCAGGCCCGGCGCATAGGGCTCCCAGTCGTCATGGCCGAAATAGGCATGGGTCGCGCCGGTGGCGACGACGAGTGTGTCGTAACGCAGCGTCTCGCCGGTCGAGAGCGCGACCTCACGCAAGGTGGTGTCGATGCCGATCATCTCGGCCAGCAGCGTGGTGACATCGCTGCGGCGCCGGAACAGATGCCGGATCGGCCAGGCGATCTCGGAGGTCGCGAGCGAGGCGGTGGCGACCTGGTAGAGCAAAGGCTGGAAGAGATGGTGGTTGCGGCGGTCGACGATGGTGATCCGCACATCCGCGCCTGCCAGGCGGTGCACGGTCTCGAGCCCGGCGAAACCGCCACCAATCACGACGACATGATGCGGCTCGCTCATCGACAATCCCTCGTCTTGGTAGAACGAGAGCCTGTGTAGCATGACTGCAGGGCAGGGGCTGTAGCTGGCCCGTCAGCACCTGCTCGCCTCAGGGAATCCAGCGCCGCGACTGCTCGGTGCGATCCTCATAGCTCGCCTCGAAGATCGGTGCGGCGAGCGTGGCACGGACCTTGAGGACACCGGTCCCGATGTTTTTGAAGCTATGCTTCGCGCCGGCTGGGATCAGCACAGACTGGTTGGCGCGCAGGACGCTGGTTTCGCCGCGCAAGGTGATCTCCGCCTCGCCCTCAATGACCTCCAACACCTCTTCAACGGCGTGAAGGTGAATGGGGGCGCCGAGGCCCGGGTCGCAGAACTGCTCGAAGATGCAGAGCTGAGCCGACTTTACGAGCGCGGAGACCCGCATCAGCGTCATCACGCCTTCGCGCCATTGCTCAAGCGGCTGGGTCTCGTGATCGAGCAGGGTCATGCCGTCGCCTTCTGTGCGAGGCCGACCATCGGCGGCTCATGCGGGATGCGGACCTCTGACGTCGGTTCACCGCTCCAGAGCGACTGCAGCTGGCTGACGACATGCCCGCCAAAGCTTTCATAGGGAATGCGGATCGAGGTCAGCCAGGGCGCGATCCAGTGGTTGAGGGCATTGCCGTCGACGCCGACCAGCGTGCAGCGCTGCGGGATCGGCACATTGTTCTCGACCGCGAGCCGATAGGCGCCATAGGCGATCAGGTCGCTGACGCAGAGGGCGCCTTCGGGCCAGCCACCTTGCTGCACCAGCGCGCGAGCGGCGGCATAGCCGATCTCGATATGCGACAGCCCCGGCCCGCTGGCGCGGCGGATCGTATCTTCCGGCACGCCGCATGCGACAAGGCGGTCGATGAAGCCCGATGCGCGCTCCTGCGTGCTCGAAACATTCTGTGCCGCCATCAGTACGGCCGGGCGTTCGATTCCGCGCGCCAGCATGAAATCGGCGGCGTCGGCCCCGGCGGCGCGGTTGTCGATGCCGACATAGGCGCCGCCGCCGAGCGGGTTGTGGCGCGCGACGAAGACCATCGGGTCGCCGCGTTGCAGCGTCTCCTCGAGCCCGCGGCTGCGCACGGCGCTGACCATGACATAGCCGGCTACGAATTGCTCGCGCATCGCCTGGAGATAATCGTCCTGCAGTTCGGCGCGGTCATGCGTGTCGCAGAGGATCATGACATAGCCGGCGGCGCGCAGCGCCGCCTCGGTCGAGACCGCGATCGCCGCCATGGCGGGGTTGTCGAGATTGGGCGAGAGCATCGCGACAACGCGGCTGGCGCGCTGGCGCAATGCCCGGCCGACCGGGTTCGGCCGGTAGCCCAATCGCGCGATCGCCGCCTCGACGCGCGCCACCGTCTCGGGCGAGGCCCGCCCGCTCGCGCCGTTGACGATGCGCGAGACGGTCGAGATCGAGACGCCGGTATCCTCTGCGACCGTGGTGAGCGATACCGAACCGTGATGTGCCCTTGCGGCCCTGGTCTTCATCGCGCTCCATCCCCGATTCTGCGCACGGAGTACGCGCCATTCAGATCGCCCAGCGATCTGAATGGATTACGCGTTCTCCATCCAAAGTGGGAGACGGATTCACCGATCAGGTTGGGACAACCTGATCGGATCCGGCTCCGGCGAACCGGCCCCCAAGAGATGCCGGCTCACTTCGGGATTGACAAGCTAGGCAATCGTTTGCCTTAATGATTGTCAAGACGCTCATCGAGGCGTCGTTTCAAGCGGGGATGGAACGCTCATGCACAGCAAGCATTGGATTTCGGCTCTCGCCTTGACGGCCGGCCTCGTCATGGGCGGCATCGCGCAGGCCCAGACCACGGTCCGCATCGCCTGGTATTCCGACGGCAATGAGGGCGAGGTCATCACCGACCTGCTCAAGCGCTTCGAGGCCCAGAACAAGGACATCAAGGTCGTGCTCGACCAGGTGCCCTACAAGGCCATCACCGAGAACCTGCCCGTCCAGCTCGCCTCCGGTCAGGGTCCGGACATCGCCCGCGTCGTCGATCTCGGCGGCATCGCCCGCTATGCGCTCGACCTGCGGCCGCATCTCAAGGACGCGGCCTATTGGGAGAAGAATTTCGGCCCGTTCCTGCCCTGGATGCGCCCGGAAGGCGATACCAAGGCCATCACCGGCTTCATGACGCAGCTCACCGTCACCGGCCCCTTCGTCAACAAGACGCTGTTCGAGCAGGCTGGTATCGCGATGCCGGGCGCCAAGGCGACCTGGGAGGACTGGGGCAAGGCGGTCAAGGACGTTGCGGCCAAGGTCCAGGCACCGTTCCCGCTGGCGATGGACCGCTCGGGCCATCGCTTCTTCTCGGTCGCCGTTTCTGAAGGCGCCAAGGTCTTCGACGCCAAGGGCGAGCCGGCTGTCATCGACGACGGTTTCAAGCGCGGCGCCAAGCTGGTCTATGACTGGCACCAGAGCGGCGTGATGAAGAAGGAGCTCTGGGGCTCGGTCTCCGGCACGGCCTATCGCGGTGCCAATGACGAGTTCAAGAACGCCCAGGTCGTGATGTACCAGTCGGGCTCCTGGCAGATCGCCCAGTTCGACAAGACCGTCGGCGACGCCTTCGACTGGATCGCGGTTCCCTCGCCCTGTGGCGCCGGCAATTGCTCGGGCATGCCGGGCGGGGCCGGTCTCGTCGCGATCAAGACGACCAAGAGCCCGGAAGCCGTCGCCAAGGTGATGGACTACCTCGCCAGCGAGCCGGTGCTGAGTGAGTTCTACGCCCGCTCGCTGTTCGTGCCCGGCCATCTCGGCATCGCCGCCAAGGGCCTCGACTATCAGGGCGCGAGCGCGCCGGCCAAGGCCGCGCTCAAGGTCTTCTCCGACCAGGTCGCGCAGCTCTCGCCGGTCGCCTATCAACTGCAGGGCTATACGAGCAACCGCGTCATCTTCAACGCGGTGATCAGCCGGCTCGGTCAGGCGATCTCGGGCGAGGGCAGCCTCGACGAGGCCTATAAGCGGATGGAATCCGACATCGCCCAGCAGATCGCCGAGCGCAAGAAGTAAGACGAATGGCCTCCGACGCTCCCATCCCGGCGGCGCCATCGGAACGCGTCGGCGCAGCGAGCCTCTTCGCCGCGCCGCTCGCGGTCCTGATGCGGCTGATCGACTGGCCGATGCGGGTTCTGCAGCGGCTGATCGGCGAGCGGCGGATGGCCTATGTCTTCCTGCTGCCCAATCTCGTTTTCTTCTCGCTCTTCGTCTTCCTGCCGCTCATCATCAACTTCATCTTCTCGGTGACGGGCGGGGCAGGCCTCTTCCCCTCCGAGCGGCCTTATGTCGGGGCGCAGCAATACGCCTATCTCTTCGATTGCGGCTCGTTCCTCGATCCGTCCTCCTGCCGCGAGGACCATTTCTGGCGCGGCGTTTCCAACACCGCGCGCTTCACCGTCTTCCAGGTCACGGCGATGGTGCTGTTCTCGCTGCTGACGGCGGTGGTGCTGAACATGAAGATCAAGGCGCGCGGCTTCTTCCGCGCCGTCTATTTCTTCCCGGTGCTGCTTTCGCCGGTGGTTGTGGCGCTGACCTGGAAATGGATCCTGCAGCGCGATGGCCTGCTCAACGCTGCGATCACCTCGCTCGGCGGCGAGCGCATCCTGTTCCTGGTCGATCCGAGCTGGGCGATGTTCTGGATCGTCTTCGTCTCGATCTGGGCCCATATGGGCTTCTACACGCTGATCCTGCTCGCCGGCCTGCAGGCGATCCCGGCCGATCTCTATGAAGCCGCCGAGATGGATGCGACGCCGCGCTGGCGCGTGTTCTGGCGCATCACCCTGCCGCTGCTCTGGCCGAACATGATCGTGGTGATCGTGCTGGCGCTGATCCGCGGCGTGCAGACCTTCGACGAGGTCTTCGTGCTGACCGGCGGTGGCCCGGGCACCGCGACGCTGATGGTGGTGCACTACATCTATGAGACCGCCTTCGCCAACCAGGTCCAGAATTTCGGCCTGGCGGCAGCCGCCTCCGTCGTGCTCGGCGTCGTGCTGTTTGCGCTGACGCTGGCCCAGCTCGCGGCGAGCCGCCGCAAGGGGGCGGCATGAACAGGCTCGCCCGCATGGCGGTGGCCCGCCGCAATCCCGGCCGCTGGCATTGGACCGATATCGCGGCCTACGCCTATCTCGCGCTCGGCGTCGTCCTGATGTTCGGCCCGGTGCTCTGGCTCGGCATCTCCTCCTTCAAGACGCAGGCCGGCCTGCTCGAATTCCCGCCCTCGCTGCTGCCGATGTCGCAGAAGGAGCTCCGGGTCGAGGGCCATGCCCAGCCGCTGCCGCTCTTCGAAGTGACGATGGAGGACGGCTCGAAGCGGGTGCTGGCGCAGGTTCGTCGCATCGGAATCCAGGCGCAGATGGTCGACCCGGCCAATCCCGGCCAGAGCATCCGCGTGCCGATCGACAAGCGCACTCCCGTGCGTGAGTTCAAGCTCGCGACCGAGAACTACACCGAGCCGCTGGAGCGCTTCGCCTTCATGCGCTTCCTCTGGAACTCGGTCTTCGTCACCGTGGTGGCGACGCTGATCACGCTGGTGATCAACTCGATGGCCGCCTATGCGCTCTCGATCTACGAGTTCCGTGGCAAGACGGCGGTGATGCTGATGGTGATCGGCACGCTGATGATCCCGATCACCATCATCCTCGTGCCGGTCTACCTCGTGATCACCGAGCTCGGTTTGGTCAACTCGCTCTGGGCGGTGATCCTGCCCGGCGCGGCGACGCCGACTGGCGTCTTCCTGCTGCGCCAGTACATGCTGACCCTGCCGCGCGACCTGATCGAGGCGGCGCGCATGGACAAGGCCTCGGAGTGGCAGATCTACTGGCGCATCGTCATGCCGCTCGCCATGCCGGCGCTCGCCGTGCTCGCGATCTTCTCGATCATGTGGCGCTGGAACGAGTTCCTCTGGCCGCTCGCGGTGCTGACCAAGACCGAGGCCTACACGCTGCAGATCGGCCTCAACGCCTTCCAGGGCGAGCTCCAGACGCAGTGGCACTATCTGCTCGCCATGACGGTGGTGACGCTGCTTCCGGTCGCGCTGGTCTTCGTCTTCCTGCAGCGCTTCATCACCACCGGCATCGCCAATACGGGAATGAAATAATGGCGGGACTGAGCCTATCGGGCGTCCGCAAGAGCTATGGCGCGACCACGGTGCTTCACGGCATCGACCTTGACGTCGCCGACGGCGAGTTCGTCGTCTTCGTCGGCCCCTCGGGTTGCGGGAAATCGACGCTGCTGCGCTCGATCGCCGGACTGGAGAACATCACCGGCGGCACGATCGCGATCGACGGCGCCGATGTCACCGGCCTGCCCGCCTCCGAGCGCGGGCTCGCCATGGTGTTCCAGTCCTATGCGCTCTACCCGCATATGAGCGTCTACGCGAACATGGCCTTCGCGCTGGAGAATATGGGCTTCAAGCGCGACGAGATCGATCGCCGGGTCAAGCGCGCGGCCAGCACGCTGCGGCTGACCGATTATCTCGAACGCAAGCCCAAGGCGCTCTCCGGGGGGCAGCGCCAGCGCGTCGCTATCGGCCGCGCCATCGTGCGCGACCCCAAGATCTTCCTGTTCGACGAGCCGCTTTCGAACCTCGACGCCGAACTGCGCGTCGCGACCCGCAAGGAGCTCGCCGCGCTGCATGCTGAGATCGGCGGCACGATGATCTACGTCACCCACGACCAGGTCGAGGCGATGACGCTGGCGCACCGCATCGTCGTGCTCCATGGCGGGCGGATCGAGCAGGTCGGCACGCCGCTCGATCTCTACAACCGGCCCGATAACCTCTTCGTTGCCGGCTTCATCGGCTCGCCGCGCATGAATCTGCTGTCGGGCAAGGTGGTGCGACCGGGCGCGGTCGCGATCGGCGAGGCCGGTCACGAGGTCGCCTGCCAGACCGGCGGCCTTGCGACGGACGCATCGGTCACGCTCGGCATCCGGCCCGAGCACCTCTCGCTGGCTGCGCCGGGTGGCGGCGTGCCGCTCGCTATCGAGCTGGTCGAGCGCCTCGGCGGCGAGAGTTATCTCTACGGCGCCTCGCCAGGTTTGCCGCAGATCACGCTCCGGCTCGACGGCCAGAGCGAGCACCAGCGCGGCGGTAGCGTCGCGCTCGCCTTCCCGCAGCAGCACCTGCACCTGTTCGACGAGAACGGCCGGGCCATCCGGTCCTGACGACTAGAGAGATCCCATGAAAGCCCTGACGCAAGGCCGTTACCTCGGCCGCGACGGCGAAGCCGCCTTGTTCGATGTCGGCCTCGGCGCGACGATCACCGTTCGCATCCTCGAAGGCGATATCGGCCGGGTGACACTGAAGCCGCAGGACGGCTACCGGCTCGACCGCGGCTGGTCGATCGCGCCCGGCGGGCTCGAGCCGCCCTATGAGGGGCGTCCGCGCGACGATCTTTCCGGCTTCGCCTGCCCGCAGGCGAGCGTCAGCGAAGGCGAGGGCAAGGTCACGCTGTCGGCTGGCGGCCTCACCGCCGAGGTCACGCTCTCGCCCTTCGGCATCGCCTGGCGGCGCGAGGGCGAGGCCGAGCCTTTCCTGCAGGATCGCACGACGCAGGCCTATCTGATCTCGCCGCGCACCGGCGCGCTGGCGCACTTCATGGCCCGCGACTATGCCGAGCGGCATTACGGGCTCGGCGACAAGGCCGGTCCGCTCGACCGGACCGGGCGGCGCTTTGCCATCGACGCGGTCGACCCCTGCGGCTTCGACGCCGAATTGTCCGACCCACTCTACAAGATGCTGCCCTTCTTCATCGTCGACGGGAAGGCGGGCGCCCATGGCGTTTTCTACGACAACCTCTCGACCGGCAGCGTCGATCTCGGCTGCACGCTCGACAACTATCACGGCCTGTTCCGCTCTTGGAAAGGCGACGATGGCGATCTCGACTATTACGTGATGGCCGGCCCGACCGTGCCCGACGTGATCCGCCGCTTCTCCTGGCTGACCGGCGGGCAGGCTTTCGCGCCGCGCTGGTCGTTCGGCTTCGGCGTGACCTCGATGGCGATCGCCGATGCGCCCGACGCCGATGCCCGGATCAGCGACTTCATCGCCAAGTGCCGCAAGCACGCCATCCCCTGCGACAGCTTCCATTTCGGCTCGGGTTACACCCAGATCGGCCAGCGCCGCTATGCCTTCAACTGGAACCGCGACAAGTTCCCGGAGCCGCTGGCGACGATGAAGCGGCTGAACAAGGCCGGCATGCATACCGTCGCGAACCTGAAGCCCTGCCTGCTCGACGACCATCCGCGCCTCAAGGAAGCGCTGGACCAGGGCTTCCTGGTCAAGGATTCCAAGACGGGCGAGCCGGCCGTGGCGCAGTTCTGGGACGGGCTCGGCTTCCATATCGACTTCACCAACCCGAAGGGGCGGGCCTGGTGGCGGGCCGGCATCGAGACGGCTTTGCTCGACCACGGCTTCACCACGGTCTGGAACGACAACAACGAATACGAGATCTGGGACGAGGACGCGGTCTGTGACGGCGACGGCCGCCCGTTCCGGCAGGCGCTGGCACGCCCGGCGCAACCGCTGCTGATGACCAAGCTCTCCTATGAGGCTCAAGGCGCGCGCGAGCCGGGGAAGAGACAGTATGCGATCACGCGCGGTGGCTGTGCCGGCATCTCGCGCTATGCCCAGACTTGGTCGGGCGACAACGAGACCGCCTGGAAGACGCTGCGCTACAACCTGACCCAGGGGCTCAATATGAGCCTGTCGGGCATGTTCTCGATCGGCCACGATGTCGGCGGGTTCCATGGCCCGACGCCGGGTCCCGAGCTCTTCGTCCGCTTCAACGAGTTCTGCGCGCTCTGGCCGCGCATGGTGATGAACTCCTGGAACGATGACGGCGTCGTCAACCTGCCCTGGATGTATCCGGAGGTGATCCCACAGGTGCGCGAGGCGATCCAGCTGCGCTACCGGCTGATGCCCTATCTCTACACGCAGATGTGGCGGGCGAGCCGCGACGGCGTCCCGGCCGTGCGCCCGCTGCTCTACGACTTCCCGCAGGACGCGGCGGCCGTCGCGGTCGACGATGTCTTCATGCTCGGTCCGGACGTGCTGGTGGCGCCGGTGCTGGAGGAGGGCGCGCGCGAGCGCGCCGTCTACCTGCCCCAGCATGAGGGCGGCTGGTACGACTGGCATGACGGCAAGCACTACCCCGGCGGCGTCATCGTGACGATCCCGGCTCCGCTCGGCCGGTTGCCGCTGTTCGTGCGGGCCGGCGCGCTGATTCCGCTCGGCAACCCGGCAGGGATCGATGGCGAGCGCGAGGTCCTGGTCTGCGGCGTGGTCGAGGGCGCTTCCGGCGAGCTTTACGAGGACGACGGCGAAACAGCCGATTGGCGCGGCGCTGGCGCGGCGCTGATCCGCTTCCAGGTCCGCAATGGCGAGGTCGCGATCGAGCAGCAGGGCGAAGGCAAACCGGCGTTCAACAAGATCGCGATCCGGCAGATCGGCGGCTGAGCCGGGTTCGACAGCGCCGACCATGTCGGCCGGCGCTGTTGATGCAGGTACGTCCAATCTGTATTTGTCATGTCGACAATGGATGGCGACATGACCGACAGGACCACGGCAGCTCCGGCCGAACGCAAGCGGGGCGAGGGCGTCAAGCTCGTCTACGACATCCTGCGCGACGACATCATCGACCTCGTGCTGCCGCCGGGCAGCCCGATCGACGAGATCCAGCTGGCGCAGCGCCTCTCGATGTCGCGCACTCCTATCCGCGAGGCGTTGGTGCGGCTGGCGAGCGAGGGGCTGGTGACGACGCTGCCCAACCGCTCGACGGTGGTGTCGAACATCGACTTCCTCAACCTGCACACCTTTTTCGATGCGATCACGCTGATGTATCGCGTCACCACGCGGCTGGCGGCGCAGTTCCATGTGCCTGGTGATCTCGACATCATCCGCGCGCGGCAAGCCGCCTTCGCCGGTGCGGTGGAGGCGCAGGATGCGCTCGCCATGATCGCCACCAACCGCGATTTCCACGCCGCGATCGCGGAGGCGGGCCGCAACCCCTACTATACCGGGCTGTTCTGCCGCCTGCTCGACGAGGGCCGGCGCATCCTGCGGCTCTATTACTCCTCCTTCGAGGATCGCCTGCCGCAGCGCTATGTCGCCGAGCATGAGGAGATGGTCGCCGCCATTGCGGCCCGCGACGTCGAAGGCGCCGACAGATTGGCCAAGGCCCATGCCGACCAGATCGTCCAGCAGATCCAGCATTTGATCGCGCGCGACCGGCGCCAGACGCTGGCGCTGTAGGGCCAGCGCTCCTCTTCCAGATCACCCGTCATTCCGGACAAGCGGCGTAGCCGCGCAGCTCCGGAATCCATCGTGTGGCACCGGGGCTCTACGATGGATTCCGGCGCTCCGCTTCGCTTCGGCCGGAATGACGGTGCCGGGAGAAAGCCGGGTCGACAGCCCGGTCTTGCCGGGAGTTTCGGCTGCTGAATTTTCTTGTCGACAAATAAAATACAAAGAGTATTATCATCGTCGATCAAGGCGGCAAGTCACGCCGCCCGCGGAAACGCCAGCCCGAGGAGCGCATGATGAAGGCCCAGATCTTTTCCGGCTGCATGCCGGCGCTGATGACCCCCTGCAAGGACGACCGCAGCCCCGATTTCGAGGCGCTGGTGCGCAAGGGCCGGGAATTGATCGCCGCCGGCATGTCGGCGGTGGTCTATTGCGGCTCGATGGGCGACTGGCCGCTGCTCACCGATGCGCAGCGCATGCAGGGCGTCGAGGCCCTGGTGAAGGCTGGCGTACCGGTGATCGTTGGCACTGGCGCGGTCAACACCGCCTCCGCCGTCGCCCATGCCGCCCATGCCCAGAAGGTCGGTGCCAAGGGATTGATGGTGATCCCGCGCGTGCTCTCGCGCGGTTCGGTGGTCGAGGCGCAGCGCCATCATTTCAAAGCGATCCTCGCCGCCGCGCCGGACCTGCCGGCGGTGATCTACAACAGCCCTTATTATGGCTTCGCCACCCGCGCCGACCTGTTCTTCGCGCTGCGGGCCGAGCATCCGAACCTGGTCGGTTTCAAGGAATTCGGCGGCGCAGCCGACATGCGCTATGCGGCCGAGACGATCACCAGCCGTGACGATGACGTCTCGCTGATGATCGGCGTCGACACCTGCGTCTTCCACGGCTTCGTCAATGGCGGCGCGACCGGCGCGATCACCGGCATCGGCTGCGTGCTGCCCAAGGAGGTGCTGCACCTCGTCAGCCTGAGCCAGGCGGCGGCGAAGGGCGATGTCGAGGCGCGCCGGCTGGCGCTCGAGCTCGAGGCGGCGCTCGCCGTGCTGTCCTCCTTCGACGAGGGGCCGGACCTCGTCCTCTATTTCAAGCACATGATGGTGCTGAAGGGGGATGCCGAGTATCGGCTGCACTTCAACCCGACCGACGCGCTCGGCGAGAGCCAGCGCGGCTATGTCGAAGCGCAGCTCAAGCTGTTCGACGCCTGGTATGCGCAGTGGTCGAAGCAGGCCGGCGCACTGAAGCACGTCGCCTGAGGATTGCTCAGGAACAGGCCCTCCCAGGGACGGGAGGGCTTTCTTGTTGTCAGGCGAGCGCGTTGAGTCCGAGCGCCTCCAGCCGGTTTAGCTGCTCGATCTCGACGGCAGTCAGGGCGATCCCCTTCGCCAGCGAGTGCTCGCGAGCCTTGAAGCGGCGCTGCGAGGGCAGGCGCGCGCCCTGCCCGGCGATCGCCTCGAACAGCGTCTCGGCGCGGGCGAAGGGATCGCCGGGGCGGCCGGCGGCGAAGCGCTCGGGCGAGAACGCGAGGATCAGTTCGCCATGCTGCGGTGCCAGCGTCGTGGTGCCGAGGAAGTCGAGCGCGCCCTGGCTGGTCAGGTCGCCGATCATCACGCCGGCCAGCAGTTCGATCATGGTCGAGATCGCCGAGCCCTTGTGGCCGCCGAAGGGCAGCATCGCCCCGGCGAGTGCGGCGGTCGGATCGGTGGTCGGCTCGCCCTGCGAATCCAGCGCCCAGCCCTCGGGCAGCGGTTTGCCGGCGCGGCGATGCAGCTCGATCTCGCCGCGCGCCGCGACGCTGGTGGCGAAATCGAAGACATAAGGGTGGCTGTCCTTGCGCGGCCAACCGAAGGCGAGCGGGTTGGTGCCGAGCAGGGCGCTAATCCCGCCCGCGGGAGCGACGGTGGCATAGCTCGGGCACATCGCCAGCGCGGCGACGCCCATCTCGGCGAGCGCCTCGACCTCCGGCCAGAGCGCCGAGAAATGCGTGCAGTCGTTGATCACCAGAGCGGCGAGGCCGAGCTGCTTCGCCCGCTCCGCCAGCGCTGGGGCGCCGAGCTCGAAGCCGGCGCAGGAGAAGGCGCCGCCTGCCGCCACACGCAGCACCGCCGAGCCATCATCGTGCAGCACCGGCTCGGCATCCGGCGAGACCTTGCCCGCCTTGAGGGTGCGCAGGCAGCCTTCGACGCGATAGACGCCGTGCGACTTGCAGCCGTCGCGCTCGCCGGCAGCGATCACGCGGGCCAGCGCTGCGGCATGAAGTGGCGACAATCCGCCCTTGCGGAAGACGGCCTCGATCCGGCGCGTCAGCGCCTCCATGCTGAGGATCGTCATGTCGCTCATGGCGTGCTTCCCGCTCGTTGCAAATCTGCATACTTGCTGTATTCAAAAAGCCGACATGACTTCAAGCGGGCGTAGTGCCTCAGGAAGGTTCTGATCGATGGGCAGCCATACCTTCTCCTGTATCGACGGCCACACCTGCGGCAACCCGGTCCGCCTGGTCTCGGGTGGCGGCCCGCGCCTCGAAGGCGCGACCATGCTGGAGAAGCGCGCCCATTTCCTGCGCGAGTTCGACTGGATCCGTACCGGCCTGATGTTCGAGCCGCGCGGGCACGACATGATGTCGGGCTCGATCCTCTATCCGCCGACACGGCCCGACTGCGACGTCGGCGTGCTGTTCATCGAGACCTCGGGCTGCCTGCCGATGTGCGGCCATGGCACGATCGGCACCATCACCATGGGCATCGAGAACGGGCTGATCACGCCGCGCGAGCCGGGCAGGCTCTCGATCGATGCGCCGGCCGGCAAGGTCGACATCAGCTATCGGCAGGAGGGCCGCTTCGTCGAGGAGGTCCGCCTGACCAATGTGCCGGGCTTCCTCTATGCGGAAGGGCTGACCGCCGAGGTCGAGGGGCTCGGCGAGATCGTGGTCGATGTCGCCTATGGCGGCAATTTCTATGCGATCGTCGAACCGCAGAAGAACTTCCGCGATATGGCCGACCATACCGCTGGCGAGCTGGTCGGCTGGTCGCCGAAGCTGCGGGCGGCGCTGAACGCGAAATACGAGTTCGTCCATCCGGAACATCCGGAGATCCAGGGCCTCTCGCACATCCAGTGGACCGGCAAGGCGACGCAGGACGGTGCCCATGCCCGCAATGCCGTGTTCTATGGCGAGAAGGCGATCGACCGCTCGCCCTGCGGCACCGGCACCTCGGCGCGGATGGCGCAGCTCGCTGCCAAGGGTAAGCTCGGCGTCGGCGACGAGTTCGTCCATGAATCGATCATCGGCTCGCTGTTCAAGGGGCGAGTCGAAGCGGCGACGACGGTGGCGAACCATCCGGCGATCATCCCCTCGATCGCCGGCTGGGCCCGGATGACCGGCTACAACACCATCTTCATCGACGACCGTGACCCGTTCGCGCACGGCTTCGTGGTGAAGTAGGCCGCGCAGTCCGCGGGGCTGCCACCGCGAGCGCCGGCCGATCAGCCAGTCACATCGTTCCAGCTGACCAATCAGGACGCTCGTCGCGGCCAGCACTGCTGCTCGGCTTTCGGCTGGCTCCGCGCCATGGCGCGTGTCGCTTGACACGTCGCAAGCGTCATCATATCCCTATCGGAAATAGATACCAGTATATGAAATAAATTTCAAGCTGGTCACAAGGACACCGGAGATCGGTCCGGTGTCGAGCCCTGGAGGGGAAACATGCGCATCAAGGAACTGGCTCGTAATCTGACGTTGACGGTCGCTGCGGGCCTCGGCCTGTCGCTCGCTCTGGGGCATGGCGCGGTAGCGCAGACCCCGGCGCAATTCCGCTGCAAGGACGGCGAAACCTACTACATGAACGTGATGGTCTCGGGCGTGGAATACTGGTTCCCCGTCTACGAGATGTTCAAGCAGGCGGCGCAGTCGCTCGGCTGCAAGACCGCCTATACCGGCACGCCGGAATACGACGTCACCAAGCAGATCGCGAGCTTCGACCAGATCCTGGCCAAGAAGCCGGCCGGCATCCTGGTCCATCCGATGAATTCGGATCCGTTCATCGAGCCGATCAACCGCGCGGTCGCCTCGGGCGTGCCTGTCGTGACCTTCGCGGCCGACTCGCCGAACAGCAAGCGTGTTTCCTACGTCACCTCCGACAATGATCGCGAGGGCTCCTATGCCGCCGACGTGATCGCCAAGGCGATGGGCGGCAAGGGCGAGTACGGCATCCTCGAGAACCCCGGCCAGGACAATCACGACCGCCGCGTCACGGCCTTTGTCAAGCGGATGGGCGAGAAGCATCCGGGGATCAAGCTGGTCGCCCGCGCACCGTCCAACCAGGACCCGACCAAGGCCTATAGTGCCGCGCTGAGCATGGCGCAGGCCAATCCCAATCTCGGTGCGCTGTTCATGCCGGAGGCCAATTCCGCGCTTGGCGCGGCGCAGGCGGCGCAGGAGCTCGGCGGCAAGATCAAGGTCATGAACGCCGACGTGAACGGCAAGATCCTCGATATGATCAAGAGCGGCCAGGTCTTCGGTGCGATCAACCCGAACCAGGGCATGCAGGGCTATATGGGCTTCATGCTGCTGTTCATGGCGGCCCATCCCGAGCTGATTGACCCGATGAACGACTACAAGCGCTCGGGCTTCAACCCAATGGGCGTGCCCGTCGTCGACAACGGCTTTGCGGTGGTCACCAAGGACAATGCCGACGATTTCTACTGGGACGCCTATCTGAAGCGTCGTGGCACCAAGGGCATCAAGGAATAAACTCGAGCCCTCTCCCGGCGGAGCGCCGCTACGCTCCGCCGATCTCTTCTCTCGCGATGAGCCGTGCCATGCCGCCCCTCGCCCTCGAAGTCCGCAATGTCAGCAAGAGTTTCGGCCCGGTGCGCGCGCTCGACGGCGTCAGCTTCAGCCTGCGCAAGGGCGAGATGCACGCGCTGATGGGCGAGAACGGCGCCGGCAAGTCGACGCTGATGAACATCATCGACGGTATCCTGAGACCCGATGGCGGCGAAATCCTGGTCGATGGCCGCCCTGTCGAGATCGCCTCGCCGCAGAAGGCGCATGAACTCGGCATCGGGCTGGTGCATCAGGAGATCGCGCTCTGCCCTGACATCACGGTCGCCGAGAACATCTCGATGGCGGCGACCAATAGCCGGCGCGCTTGGCTGATGGATTATCGCCAGCTGCGTGATCGCGCCGGGCAGATCCTCGCCTCGCTGGCGGAGATCGATCCGCAGGCCCTGGTCGGTGAGCTCTCGATCTCGGAGCAGCAGATCGTCGAGATCGCCAAGGCGCTGGCGCTCGACTGCTCGATCCTGATCCTCGACGAGCCGACCGCGGCATTGACCGAGCGCGAAGCCGGCAAATTGTTCGGGATCATCGCGCAGCTCAAGGCGCGCGGCATCAGCATCATCTATATCAGCCACCGCATGGCCGAGGTCTTCGCGCATTGCGACCGGATCAGCGTGCTGCGCGACGGGCGCTATATCTGCACCGAAGAGGTCGCAGCGACGACGCAGGAGGAGATCGTTCGGCGCATGGTCGGCCGGCATCTCGGCGACATCTTCCCGCCGAAGAACCCGGGTAGCGCCGCGGCGCCGGTGCTGATGTCTGTCAACGATCTCGGTGACGGCCGCCGCGTCCGCGACGTCTCCTTTGAACTGCGCCGCGGCGAGGTCTTGGGCATCGCCGGCCTGATCGGCGCCGGGCGTACCGAGATCGCACTCGGCATTTGCGGCCTCAGCCGGCTGACCTCCGGCAAGATCGAGTTCGAAGGTAGCGATGTCACGCCGCGCAGCTATGCGCAGAGCATCAGTAACGGCATCGTCTACCTCTCCGAGGATCGCAAGGGCGCCGGCGTCTTCGTCGACCTGCCGATCGCGATGAATGTCTCGGCGCTGGACATCGACCG
This sequence comes from Allobosea sp. Tri-44, assembly GCF_004123845.1. GTDB lineage: Bacteria > Pseudomonadota > Alphaproteobacteria > Rhizobiales > Beijerinckiaceae > Allobosea. Next base: position 476,757 of record NZ_NBDP01000019.1, read on the forward strand.
CGTCGCGACCGCCGGCTTCGTCAGCCGCAGCAAGGAGCAGGCGCAAGCCAAAGGCCTCGCCGACCAACTGCGCCTGAAGCGCGGCTCGCTCGACGATACCGCATCGACCCTGTCGGGCGGCAACCAGCAGAAGGTCGCGCTCGCCAAGCTCCTTTCGGTCTGCCCCAAGGCGATCATCCTCGACGAGCCAACGCGAGGGGTCGATATCGGCGCCAAGGCCGAGATCCACCGCATCCTGCGCGAACTCGCCAGCGACGGCACCGGCATCATCGCGATCTCGTCAGAGCTGCCGGAGCTGATCGGCCTCTGCGATCGTGTGCTTGTCGTGCACGAAGGCAGGATCGCCGGCGAGGTCTCCGGCGACGGTCTCAACGAAGAGACGATCATGCGGCTCGCCTCCGGGCTTACGATCGAAGGGCAGGAAGCGAGATGAGCGTGGCCAGCGGATTGGACGAAGAGCTGCGCCCGGCCGCGGCGCGGGAAACGACCAGCGGAGGCTGGCGCAACATCACCAGCATGCGCGAATTCGGCCTGGTGCTGATCATCCTGGCGCTCTGCGTCGCGATGAGCTTCGCCTCGCCCTACTTCCTGAGCTGGGGCAACTTCCGCGCCATGCTGATGTCCTTCTCGATCGAGGGCATCGTCGTGGTCGGCATGACGGTCCTGCTGATCGTCGGCGCGATCGATCTCTCGGTCGGCTCGGTCGTCTGCTTCGCCATGGTGGTCGCCGGCACCGCCTTCCTCGCCGGCATCGATCCCTGGACGGCGAGCCTCGCCGGCATTGCCGCCAGTGCCCTGGTCGGCGTGGCGATGGCCTCCTTCGTCACGTTGATCGGCCTGCACTCCTTCATCGTCTCGCTCGCCTTCATGGTGATCGTGCGTGGCCTCTGCCTCGCGATCACCGACGGCAGGCCTCTGTCACTGTTCTCGTTGCCGGCGAGTTTCAAATTCATCGGCCAGGGCACGGTGCCGCTCGACCTGCGCTTCCTCGGCTTTGCCCAGGTCTATGACGTACCGGTCGTCATCCTGATCTTCCTGGCGGTGGTCGTCGTCTTCGACCTGCTGCTGCGCAAGGCGACCGTGTTCCGGAAGGTGTTCTACACCGGCAGCAACGAGAAGGCGGCGCAGTATTCCGGCATCCGCACCAACCGGGTGAAGTTCTTCTGCATCGTGCTGTGCTCGGGCCTCTCCGGCGTCGCCGGCGTGCTCTACATGGCGCGCTTCGGCGCCGCGCCGCCGACCTTCGGCGTCGGCATGGAGCTCAACATCATCGCCGCGGCGGTGATCGGCGGCGCCAGCCTCAAGGGCGGCTCCGGCACGATCCTCGGCGCGATCCTCGGCATCGCCCTGCTCTCGGTGGTCTCGAGCTCGCTGACCCTGCTCGATGTCCCGCCGGTCTGGCAGGACGTGATCCGCGGGATGATCCTGCTCGCCGCCGTCACGATCGATCACCTCCTCCACACTCGCAAGCGCGCCCTCGGCGCCGTCCGTGCCGGCTGAACGAGTTCGTCATGGCCTCCCATTCCAACGACGATTTCGAGCGGCTGCGGAAAATCCACCGCGTGCTGGTGATGCATTATGTCGAGGGCCTGAGCCAGGCCGAGATTGCCAAGCGCACCGGCCTCTCGCACCCGACCGTCAACCGGCTGGTCAAAGAGGGGCACGAGCGCGGCTATGTGCAGATCTCCGTGCGCTCGCCCCTGCAATCGCTGTTCTCGCTCGAGGAGGCGCTCGCGGCGGCCGGCGCACTGAAGGAGGCGATCGTCACGCCCACGGTCTCCGATCAGGAAGAGGTCAACCTGACCACGGTGGGCCGGGCGGCGGCCGACTACCTCCTGTCGAACCTCAGGGATGGCGATACGATCTGCGTTTCCGGCGGGCGCGGCGTCGATGCGATGATCCAGGCGCTGGCTCCGAACCGGGCCTATGACGTCACCGTCGTCCCGGCGACCGGCGGCATCCAGGGCGAATATTTCACCGATGTGAACCATCTGGCGGCGCAGCTCGCCCACAAGCTCCAGGGCAAGGCTTTCCAGATTCATGCCCCGGTCTTTGCCGCCTCGCGCGAGGAGCGCGGCGTATTGCTCTCATTGCAGTCGGTGCGCGAGGTGCTGGCCCGGGCCCGTGATGCGGCGATCGCGGTGACCGGCATCGGCTCGGTGCTGGCCGATCGCTCGACCTATCTCAGCCTGCGCGCGGCGAACCCCGGCACCGAGAGCGAATTGTCGCGGCTGGGCGCAGCCGGCGAGCTCGTCGCGCATCTGCTCGATCGCCGCGGCCGGCTCTGCGACTACCCGCTCAATGAGCGCGTGATCGGCCTGACGCTGGACGAACTCAAGGCGATCCCGCTGGCGATCGGCGTCTGCGCCGGCGCCCGCAAGGCGGTGCCAACGGCCAGTGCCCTGCGCGGCGGCTTCCTTGACGTGCTGGCGACCGACGAGGCCACCGGCAACGAAATCCTCGATGTGCTGAAGGATGAATCCCATGGGAATTAGCCAGCAACTGCGCCCGATGGGCACAAGCACGGTGAGCGCGAGCACGGTCGGCCTCGGCACCTGGGCCATGGGCGGCTGGATGTGGGGCGGCACCGACGAGGCCAAGGCGGTCGAGGCGATCCGCGCCTCGCTTGATGCCGGCGTCAGCCTGATCGACACCGCGCCGGCCTACGGCCTCGGCAAATCCGAGGAGATCGTCGGTGAGGCCATTGCCGGCCGCCGTTCCGAGGTGGTTCTTGCGACGAAATGCGGTCTCGTCTGGCACACCGACAAGGGCAACCATTTCTTCGACGAGCACGGTAAGCGCGTCCATCGCCATCTCGGGCGCGACTCGATCCTGCATGAAGTCGAGCAGAGCCTGCGCCGTCTGCGCACCGACTATATCGACCTCTACATCACCCATTGGCAGGACCCGACGACGCCTGTGGCCGAGACCATGCGCACGCTGCTGGAGCTGAAGCAGCAGGGCACGATCCGGGCGATCGGGGTGAGCAATGTCAGCCCTGACGAGCTGAAGGCCTATCTCGCCATCGGCCCGGTCGATGCCGTCCAGGAGCGCTACAACATGCTCGATCGCGAGATCGAGACGACGCTGCTGCCGATCTGCCAGACGCACAACGCCGCGACGCTGAGCTATTCCTCGCTGGCGCTCGGCCTGCTCTCCGGCAAGATCGGGCCGGACCGGGTCTTCTCCGGCGACGATTTGCGCAAGGACGATCCGCGCTTTTCACCGGAGAGCCTGAAGCGAATCGCGGCCTTCCTCGCCGAAATCCGTCCGATCGCCGAGGCCAATGACGCCACGCTCGCGCAACTGGTGATCGCCTGGACCATTGCGCAGCCGGGCATCACCTATGCGCTCTGTGGAGCCCGCGACCGGACGCAAGCCGCCGAGAACGCCGGCGCCGGCAGGATCGCGCTCGCGAGCGAAGAACTGCGCCGCATCGGCGAGGCGATCGCGCGGCATCTTGGCAAGGCTGCGGGCTGAGCGAGCGCCAGAGACCATCATGGCCCAGGATCGTGCAGAGCGTATCAGCGCCTTGCGTCGCAAGGGGCGCGCGCAGGTGCTTGTCATCGGCGGCGGCATCAACGGCATCAGCACCTTCCGCGAGCTTGCGCTGAACGGCGTCGATGTCGTGCTGGTCGAGCGCGGCGACTTCATGAGCGGTGCGAGCTCCGCGCCCTCGCGGATGATCCATGGCGGCCTGCGCTATATGGAGAACGGCGAGTTCGCGCTGGTCAGGGAATCGCTGCGCGAGCGCAACCTGCTCCTGGCCAATGCGCCGCATCTCGTCAGCCCGCTGCCGACGCTGATCCCGGTCATGGACCGCCTTTCCGGCGTGGTTGCCGCGGCCCGCCGCTTCCTCGGCGGGGAGGCCGGAGCCGGGGCGCGGGGAGCCCTGATCATCAAGCTCGGGCTCTGCCTCTATGATCTCTATGCCGGCCGCGACAGCGGCATGCCGCGTCACACATTCTTCGGCGGCCGCGAGACGCGGCGACGCTGGCCGGCACTGCGCTCCGACATCGTTGGCAGCGCGCTCTATTACGACGCAAGGATCAGCCATCCCGAGCGGCTCGGCATCGAGCTCATCCTCGACAGCGAGCAGGCCGCCCCCGAGGCGCTGGCGCTCAACCATCTCGGCTTCGTCGGGCTGGAGTCGGGTGGCGCCGTGCTCGAAGACAGCCTGACCGGCGAGCGCTTCACGCTCGACGCCGAGATCATCGTCAACGCAACCGGTGCCTGGATCGACCTGACCAATGCCGGGCTGGCCGGGCAGGCGCCACGCCTGATCGGCGGTACCAAGGGCTCGCATCTCGTCATCGCCAACCGCCAGCTCTTCGATGCGATCGGCGAGACCATGATCTATTTCGCCAATCGCGAAGGCCGGGTCTGCATCCTGTTCCGCCATCTCGGCCAGGTGCTGGCGGGCTCGACCGATATCAGCGTCGAGACGCCGGACGGGGTGCGCTGCGAGCCTGACGAAGCCGCCTATATCCTGGCCTCGATCGCCGAGGTCTTCCCGGACATCCCGATCGCACCGGACGAGCTGATTTACCGCTTCTCCGGCGTGCGACCATTGCCGCGCAGTGATCGCAGCCTCAATTCCAGCATCTCGCGCGACCATAGCTGCGAATGGCTCGATCCGGGCGCCGGTGCGGCCCGGCCAGTGCTCAACCTGGTCGGTGGCAAATGGACGACCTTTCGCGCCTTCGGCGCCGCAGCCGCGGACATGGTCCTCGCTAGGCTGAGGCGTCCGCGCCAGGTGGCGACCGAACACAGTGCAATCGGCGGCGGCCGCGGCTACCCCGCGATCGAACGGCGTCAGGCCTGGGTGGAGCGCGTCGCGGGCGCGGCGGGATTGGCTCGCGAGGCGGCCGAGCGGCTGCTGGTGCGCTATGGCACCCGGATCGATGAACTCGGCTACAGGCTGGCCGCACGCGGTGACGAAGCCCTGATCTCGCTGCCGGCCCATGGCCGTGGCGAGATCGCCTGGATCATCGACAATGAATGGCCTGAGACGCTGGCCGACCTCGTCCTGCGCCGCCTGACCATCGCCTTCACCGGCGAGCTCTCGCATGCCGCCGTGATCGAACTGTCTGGGATCATGGCAGCTGCTCGTGGCTGGGATGAGCGCTGGCGGCTGGTCGAATGCGCTGCCCTCTTCTCCGAACTCAACACCAATCACGGCGTCAGCGAAGCGATGCTTCGCCGGCGCGATGCCGATCAAGGGAACAGCGATGTACGATTCGAAAAAGGTCCGAATGAACCGGCTGTTCCACAACGGCAGGTGTCTTGACGTCGCGATCGACCACGGCGTCTGCAACGAGCCGTCCTTTCTCGGCGGGCTCGAGGATATCGGCGGGATCGTCGATGTGCTGGCGCAGGCCGGGCCGGACGCGATCCAGATGAATTACGGCCAGGCCGACCTGCTGCAGGGACGGCCCGGCAAGGACAAGCCGGCGCTGGTGATGCGCATCGACATGGGCAATCCCTATAATGCACTGCGCCATCGCGAGATGTGGGCGGTGCTGCAGAACGCGCATGACCCGGTGGTGCCGGCCTTGAAGCTCGACGCCGCCTGCGTCGTGGTCAACCTGTTCATGCTGCCGGACGAGCCGGCGCTGTTCCGGCAATGCGTTGAGAACATCGCCCGCGTCCGACAGGATTGCGAGCGCTACGGCATGCCGCTGATGATCGAGCCCCTGGTGATGCAGCCGAACAGCGCCCGCGGCGGCTATCTCGTCGATGGCGATGCCGAGAAGATCGTCACGCTAGTGCGCCTCGCCCGCGAGATGGGCGCCGACATCATCAAGGCCGATCCGACCACCGATCCGGCCGATTTCGGCCGCGTCGTCGAGGCGGCGCGCTGCCCGGTCCTGGTTCGAGGCGGCGGCAAGGCCGATCTCCGCCAGGTCTTCGCCAATTCCCATGCGCTGATGCGGCAGGGCGCGCATGGTATGGTCTATGGCCGCAACATCTATCAGCATGCCTCGCCGAGCCGGGTGGTCAGGGCGCTGATGGCGATGATCCATGACGGGGCCGACGACGAGGCCGCCTGGCGGATCTATGAGGAGCGCGGATGAGCGAGCTGCTTCTCGGCCTCGATGCCGGCAACACCGTCGTCAAGGCGGTGCTGTTCGATCGAAGCGGCAAGGTGGTCGGCAAGGCGGCGCGCGATGGCCGCTCGAGCAAGCCGGAGCCGGGCCATGTCGAGCGCGAGATCGGCGAGCTCTGGGACAATGCCGGCGCGGTGATCGCCGCCTGCCTGCGCGATGCCGGGGCCAACGGCAATGATGTCGCGGCCGTCGGCACTGCCGGTCATGGCAACGGGCTCTATCTGCTCGACAAGCAAGGCGGGCCGCTGCTCGGCATCCAGTCGCTCGACACGCGCGCTGCCGGGCTCGCAGAGGAGTGGCGGGCCGATGGTACCGCTGCCGCGCTCTATCCGCTCTGCCTGCAAAAGCCCTGGCCCTCGCAGACGGCGACGCTGCTCGTCTGGGTCAAGCGCAATCGGCCGGACATCTATGAGCGGGCTGGCACCGCCTTCCTGTGCAAGGATGCGCTGACCTTCATGCTCACCGGCGAGCGTGTAAGCGACTATTCCGACATGAGCGGCTGCGGGCTGATGCGCCTGCCTCAGCGCGACTACGACGCTGAGCTGCTTGAGCGCTATGGGCTTGCCGACGCGAAAGAGCTGCTGCCGCCGCTGGTGCAATCCGACGCGGTCGCCGGGACTGTGACGGAGGCGGCGGCACGGCGCACCGGCCTCGCTATCGGCACGCCGGTCGCGGCCGGCTTCTTCGACATCATCGCCAGCGCTATCGGCGCCGGGACGGCCGAGCCGGGACAGGCCGCCATCGTCGTCGGGACCTGGGGCATCAACCAGATCATCCTCGACAAGCCGCTGGTCGACGAGCGCATCTTCCATGCCTGCACCTGGCGACCGGACCGTTATGTCGCAGTCGAGTCGAGCGCGACCTCGGCGGTCAATCTCGAATGGTTCGTGCACGAGATCCTCGGCGACCACGGGCCTGAAGCCTTCGCACGCTGCAACGAGCTCGTCGCCTCGGTGACAGCAGGCGCCGACAGCCCGCTGTTCCACCCCTTCCTCTACGGCTCCGGGCCTGAGCCCATGGCTCGTGCCGCCTTCCTCGGCCTTGCCGGCTGGCATGGCCGGGCCGAGATGCTGCATGCGCTCTATGAGGGCGTCGTCTTCGAGCACCGCCGTCATATCGATCGTTTGCGCGCCAACGGGGTCAGCTTCGACCGGGCGGTCCTCTCCGGTGGTGGCTCGCGCAGCACGGCCTGGTGCCAGATGTTCGCCGACGGCATCGGCGTGCCCATCACAGTCGCCGAATGCGAGGAGACAGGCGCGCTTGGCGCCGCCATCGCCGCCGGCGTGGCAGCCGGCCTGTTCCGGGATATCGAGGCCGGCGTCGCGCAGATGGTTCGCAGCAAGCGAAGCTTCGTGCCGATCTGCCAAGACCGGACCTTGAGCGATGCGCGCTACCGGCTCTACGCCGATCTTGCTACGACTCTGGCAGCACAGTGGCAGCGTTATCGATCGGAGGTCGCGTGAGCGCCCGTCGCCATCTCGGATCCTGGGACTATGTCATCGTCGGCGCCGGGTCGGCGGGCTGCGTGCTCGCCAATCGCCTCAGCGCCGATCCGACCAAGCGCGTGCTGCTGCTCGAAGCCGGCGGTTCCGACAACTATCACTGGATCCACATCCCGGTCGGCTATCTCTATTGCATGGGCAATCCCCGGACCGACTGGGGCTACAAGACAGCAGAGGAGAATGGCCTCAACGGCCGCTCACTGGCCTATCCGCGCGGCAAGGTGCTCGGCGGCTGCTCCTCGATCAACGGCATGATCTACATGCGCGGCCAGGCCGCCGACTATGATGGCTGGCGCCAGCTCGGCAACCCCGGCTGGGGCTGGGACGAGGTGCTGCCGCTGTTCCGCAAGTCTGAGCGGCACCACGGCCTGGGCGAGCCGTTCCATGGCCGGGATGGCGAGCTGCATGTCGAGCGCCAGCGGCTGTCCTGGCCGATCCTCGACGCTGTGCGCGAGGCGGCCGAGGAGATCGGCGTGCCGAAGACCGACGATTTCAATGCCGGCGACAATTTCGGCTCGTCCTATTTCGAGGTCAATCAGAAGGCCGGCTTCCGCTTCAATGCAGTGCGCGCCTTCCTCAGCCCGGTGCGTGGCCGCAGCAACCTGACCGTGCTGACCAAGGCACAAGCCGAGCGCATCCTTTTCACCGGCAAGCGCGCGACCGGGCTCGAACTGCGCCTCAATGGCGAACCCGTCCAGGTCGATGCGGCCGGCGAGCTGATCCTGTCGGCGGGGGCTATCGGCACGCCGCAATTGCTCCAGCTGTCGGGTGTCGGTCCTGGCTTGCTCCTGTCGCAGCATGGCATCACCGTCCGGCACGAGCTGGCAGGGGTCGGCGAGAACCTGCAGGACCATCTCCAGATCCGTACCGTCTTCAAGATCACGGGCGCGAGGACCTTGAACGAGCGGCAGGCGAGCCTCTTCGGCAAGATGGGCATTGCGCTCGAATATGCGCTGCGCCGTTCCGGGCCGATGGCGATGGCGCCGAGCCAGCTCGGCATCTTCATGCGCTCGGATGAACGCTTCGCCACGCCGAACATCGAGTTCCACGTCCAGCCGCTCTCGCTGGAGCGGTTCGGCCAGCCGCTCGACGCCTTTCCGGCGATCACAGTCTCGGTCTGCAATCTCCGGCCGGATTCGCGCGGCCATGTCCGGATCGCCTCGAAGGATCCGCTGGCGCATCCGAGCATCGCGCCGAATTATCTCTCGGCCGAGAGCGATCGCGAGGTCGCAGCCGCCTCGATCACGGCCGCACGCCGGCTGATGCAGACGCAGCGGATGCGCGCGTTCCAGCCGGAGGAGCTCAAGCCCGGCGCCGGCATCCAGGATCCTGCGGCGTTGGCGCAAGCGGCGGGCGACATCGCGACGACGATCTTCCACCCGGTCGGGACCGCCAAGATGGGCACCGACGCGATGGCGGTGGTCGATCCGGAGTTGCGCGTGCACGGCCTCGAGGGCCTGCGTGTCGTCGACTGCTCGATCATGCCGACGATCGTTTCCGGCAACACCCATGCGCCTGCGGTGATGATCGCCGAGAAGGCGGCGCAGCTTATTGTAGCCGCGGCCGCGGCTATTCCAGCCGGGCGCTCGTCGGGTGCCGGCCTTTCGCTGGCGGGCGCTTAGCTTCGCTAGGGTCGGGGGTGTCGCCGACCCGGCTCAATCGACATCAGCTGGCGTGAGGCGCTGGACGTAGCGCCGCAGCAGCGTTTCGAACGTCGCGAGCGCGGGCGTTACCGAGCGGCCGCTGGGCCGGATCATGACGATGTCGCGCGCGATCGTCGGATTGGACAGTGGCCGGGCGATGACCCTGCGATGCGGCGCTGCCGCACGCGCATAGGTCGGCAGGACGGCGACGCCGAGGCGGGCCTCGACCAGCGCGAGCGCCGTCGTGATCTGCGAGACCTCATAGGCCGGCGTCAGCGGCATTCCGACCGTCTCAAAGGCGACCTCGACCAGGAGGCGGATGCCGCTGTCGCGCGTCAGCGTGATCAGCGGCTCGCCTTGCAGCTCGCGCCAGTCGACCGTCGCCGTGGCGAAGCGGCTGCTGGGGCTGCAGAACAGCATCAGGCTGTCGCGCGCCATCGGGATGCGCTCGATGCCGTCCTCCACGGCTGCGAAGGTTCCCAGACCGCAATCGGCCCGGCCGATCCGGACGGCCTCGACGATCGTGTCCGTGCGTGCGTCGATCAGGGCGATCTGGATGCCGGGATAGCGCTCGCGCATCTCCGCGATCGCCTCGGGCAGGATCGCAGCGGCGAGAAGCGGCGGGGCGGCCACGGTGATCCGGCCGCGCCTGCGTTCGGCGAGGTCGTTGGCGTTCTGGATGGCGAGGTCGAGATCGTGGACGATCTTGGCCGATGCGCCCTGGAACTCCCGCCCGCCCTCCGTCAGCTCGACCCGGCGCGTCGTGCGATCGAAGAGACGGACCCCGAGTGCGTGCTCCAGCTCGCGCACCAATTGCGACAGCGCCGGCTGCGCCATGTGCAGCCGCTCCGCCGCCTTGGTGAAGGTGCCCAGCTCGGCAACGGCGAGGAAGGCCTGGATCTGTCGCAGCGTGACCGCCATGAGCGATTTATAATCAGATTATCTGAATTAAGACAAATAAGCTGAATTCCATATGGCTGTGGCCGGAGCGATCATGCCTCGACATCGCGCCGAGCGCCGCTCCGATCGAGGCTTTTCATGACCGCCTACCCAGACCTCAAGCTCTATATCGGCGGAGCCTGGCGCAAGACCTCCGATAGCCTACCGGTGCTCAACCCGGCCGATGAGAATGTGATCGGGGCCGTCCCCGTCGCGAGCCGCGCCGATCTCGACGATGCGCTGGCGGCAGCCAGGGACGGCTTCAGGGTCTGGAGCCGGACCTCGCCGCGCGCCCGTGGCGAGATCATGCTCAAGGCGGCGGCGCTGATGCGCGCCCGCATCGACGAGATTGCCCATGCGATCACGCTCGAGCACGGCAAGCCCTTCGCCCAGGCGCAGCTCGAGGTGATCCGCGGCTGTGAGTTCTTCGAATGGGACGCGGCTGAGGGCCAGCGCACCTATGGCCGGGTCATCCCGAGCGAGCCCGGTATCAAATATGTCGTGATGCACCAGCCGATCGGCATGGTCGCGGCGTTCTCGCCCTGGAATTTCCCGATGAGCCAGCCGGCGCGCAAGATCGCCGGTGCGCTCGCCGCGGGTTGCTCGATCATCCTCAAGGCCGCCGAAGAGACTCCGGCGGGCGCGATGCACATCGCCCGCGCCTTGCATGATGCCGGCCTGCCGCCTGGCGTCTTCAACCTGGTCTTCGGCATTCCGGCCGACATCTCCTCATACCTGATCCCGCAGGAGCAGACCCGGCTGATCGCCTTCACCGGCTCGACGGCGGTCGGCAAGCACCTGACCCGGATCGCCGCCGACCATATGAAACCGGTGCTGATGGAGCTCGGCGGCCATGCCCCGGTGATCGTCTGCGACGATGTCGACCCGGTGGCGGCGGCCACGGCCTCGGCGATCCGCAAGTCGCGCAATACCGGCCAGGTCTGCACCTCGCCGACACGCTTCTTCGTGCAGAAGCCGATCTACGAGGCCTTCGCCAGGACCTTCGCCGAGAAGGCGCGCTCCGTGGTGGTCGGCAACGGTCTCGACAGCGCAACGCAGATGGGCCCGCTCGCCAATCATCGCCGCATCGAGGCGATGGAGACGCTGGTCGCCGACGCCAAAACCAAGGGCGCGCGGGTGCTGGCCGGAGGCGAGCGCATCGGCAATCGTGGCTATTTCTTCCCGGTCACTGTGCTGGCCGATGTGCCGGACGAGGCCCGTGCCATGCGCGAGGAGCCGTTCGGGCCGCTCGCTTTGATCAGCCCGGTCTCCTCGCTCGACGAGGCGATCGAGAAGGCGAATTCACTGCCCTTCGGCCTCGCCGCCTATGCCTTCACCCATTCGGCAGGCAATGCCGACCGCATCGCGGACGGGATCGAGGCCGGCAATGTCTCGATCAACACGCTCGAGGCCTCGGTCGCCGAGACGCCCTTCGGCGGTGTCAAGGATAGCGGCTATGGCCGCGAGGGCGGCGCCGAGGGGCTGGCGCATTACACGGTCATCAAGAACGTCTCGCACCGCATGGCGATCTAGCCGGCGAACGAGGAGGAGCCAGTCGCATGAACTACGCCAGGAAAGACGCCAAGGCTTACGCCCGCGCCAACATGAAGGGCATCTGGGCTGCGGCGCTGACGCCCTTCACCCGGTCGCTCGCCATCGACGAGGATGGCTTCCGCGAGAACATCAGGCACTGGACCGAGGACCTGAAGATCGACGGCCTGTTCATCGCCGGCAAGCAGGGCGAGTTCTTCGCGATGTCGGTCGAGGAGCGCAAGCGCAGCTTCGAGATCGCTGTCGAGGCCTCGGCAGGCAGAGGCCAGACGATCATGTCCTGCTCCGACCAGAACATGGATGTCGTCATCGATCTCGCCAGGCACGCGCAGAAGGTCGGCGCCGATTACATCGTCGTGCACGCGCCGCTGCTGCATTTCTTCAAGGCGCAGGACGAGACGCTCTACGAGTACTATCGGACGATCGCCGAAAAGGTCGATATCGGCATCGCGCTCTGGAGCCATCCGGACTCCGGCTATCTGATGAGCCCGCAGCTCTGCAATCGCCTCGCCGACATCGAGAACGTCGTCGCGATCAAGTACAGCGTGCCGCGCGCCATGTATGCCGAGCTGACCCGACTCGCTGGCGACCGCATCTTGGTCAGCACCGCCTCGGAGGAGGAATGGCTCGACAACATCGTCGAGCTCGGCTGGCAGGTCTATCTCTGCTCCTCGCCTCCCTATCTGATCCAAACGGCGAACGATCGGCGCATGCGCGAGTACACCGATCTCGCCTTTGCCGGCGAGATCGCGAAGGCCCATGCGGTGCGCGATAGCCTGAACCCGGTGCGCGAGGCGCTGCGCACGACGCGGCCGGCCGAGAAGCCGCATGCGCATCAGAAATACTGGCAGGAACTGCTTGGCCAGGTCGGCGGGCGCGTGCGGGCGCCCCTGCTCGAGCTGATGGAAACCGAGAAGGCGGCGACACGTGCCGCCTTCGAGAGCTGTGGCTTGAAGCTTGCCGGAGCACCTCTGGCCAAGGCTGGTTGAGACGCGGGCGTTGAACGACGGGAGAGACGGACATGGCGACCGAAGGACGGCTAAAGGCCTTCAACTTCAAGAAGTGGATCGAGGAGAACGAGCACCTGCTGAAGCCGCCGGTCGGCAACAAGAAGGTGTTCGACGACGGCCAGATGACCGTGATGGTGGTCGGCGGTCCGAACCAGCGTGCCGACTACCATGACGACCCGGTGGAGGAGTTCTTCTACCAGCTCAAGGGCGACATGATGCTCAAGCTGGTCGACAACGGGAAGCATTACGACGTGACGATCCGCGAGGGCGACGTCTTCCTGCTGCCGCCGCATGTGCGCCACTCGCCGCAGCGCCCGCAGGAGGGCTCGATCGGGCTCGTGGTCGAGCCGGCGCGCCATGCCGACCAGGTCGATGGCTTCGAATGGTATTGCTTCGAGTGCAACGGCCTGGTGCATCGCATCGAGCTCAAGGTTGGGGATCTCGTGAAGGATCTGCCGCCGCTCTACGAAGCCTTCTTCGCCGACGAGAAGGCGCGCACCTGCAAGCAGTGTGGCGCCCTCCATCCCGGCAGGAAGCCGCCGGCGGGTTGGGTTGCGCTCTGAGCGACGGCGGAGGCGCCGGCTCGTCCGGCGCCTTGACGCGCTTGCGCAGAGATCCAAAATTGCTTTAAGCTTAAAATAATTTCTGACAATCCGACGCAAATGATCGGAGGAGGGGAACCATGCAGCACCGTAAATCAGTATGCTTGGGAGTGATGCTGGCCGCTGCCGTCGCCTTGCCGGCGCTCGCTCAGCAAGCGCCGGTCAAGATCGGCATGGTCACGACGCTGTCGGGACCGGGCGGCTATCTCGGCCAGGACATTCGCGACGCGTTCAAGCTGGCCATCGACATGAATGGTGGCAAGCTCGGCGGCGCGCCGGTCGAGCTCGTGGTCGAGGACGATGCGTTGAAGCCCGGCCAGGGCAAGCAGATCGCCGAGAAGATGCTGAAGACCGACGGCATCAAGATCATGACTGGAATCGTCTTCTCGAACGTCGCCGGCGCGACCGTGCCCGATATCGTCGACGCCGGTGCGCTCTATATCAGTCCGAACGCGGCGCCGTCGAACTTTGCCGGCAAGGAGTGCAACGAGAACTACTTCGTCGTCTCCTGGCAGAATGACAGCCTGCACGAGAGCGCCGGCCAGCACGCCACCAATCTCGGCTATAAGAAGGCCTTCATCCTCGCCCCGAACTACCAGGCCGGCAAGGACGCGCTCTCCGGCTTCAAGCGCCTGTTCAAGGGTGAGATCGCCGGCGAGGTCTATACCAGGCTCGACCAGACCGATTTTGCGCCGGAAATGGCGCAGATCCGCTCGGCCAATCCGGACGTGGTCTTCCAGTTCCATCCCGGCGGGCTCGGCATCGCCTTCCTGCGTCAGTACCAGCAGGCCGGCCTGCTCGGCAAAATCCCGATGGTGCTGGCCGAGCCTTCGCTCGATGCGACCACGCTCAAGGCCGTCGGCGAGGCCGCGCTCGGCCTCAGTGTCACCGCGCACTGGAACACCGACTTCGACAACGCCTCGAACAAGGCCTTCGTCGAAGCCTTCACCAAGGCCTACAACCGCGTGCCGACCTATTACGCCAGCCAGGGCTACGACACCGCGCTCGCCATCGCCTCGGCGCTGAAGGCGACCGGCGGCAAGGCCGATGTGCCGGCGCTGCGCAAGGCGCTGGCCAAGGCCGATTTCCAGTCGGTGCGCGGCGCCTTCAAGTTCGGCACCAACCAGCACCCGATCCAGGACTGGTACGCGCTCAAGGTCGAGAAGGGCGCCGACGGGACGCCGGTGCTGAAGACATCAGGCAAGGTGCTGAGCAATCACGGCGATGCCTACGCCAAGGATTGCAAGCTCTGAGCCGGCGCGTCTTGCGTACTGACCACGACAAATAGGGCGCGGGGAACCCCTCTCCTGTAAGGAGAGGGGCAGGGGTGAGGTGTTCGGGAGAGACATCATGAGCCTGAACCCAGCCACCCCCCTCGCGTCACTGGTGCGACGGCCTACACCTCACCCTGCCCTCTCCTTACAGGAGAGGGTTCCCCGCGCCCTTGTCGGGGCGGTCCGGTTCCCGCAACCATGACGCTCATTCTCGAACAATTGCTCAACGGCCTGCAGTTCGGCGTGATGCTGTTCCTGCTCGCGGCCGGGCTGACGCTGATCTTCGGCATCATGGGCGTGATCAACCTCGCCCATGGCTCGCTCTACATGGTCGGCGCCTATGCCGCCGCCTTCGCCGCGGCGCAGACCGGCTCGGTCATCATCGCCATCCTGGCCGGCCTTGCGGCCGCCGCCGTGGTCGGCATGGCGATGGAGCTCTTCGTGCTGCGCCGGCTTTATGCCCGTGACCATCTCGACCAGGTGCTGGCAACCTTCGCGCTCATCCTGATCTTCAACCAGAGCGTGACGATCCTGTTCGGACGCCAGCCGCTCTTCGTCTCGGTGCCGCCGGCGCTCAATGGCTCGGTCGAACTGCTGCCCGGGCTGATCTATCCGGTCTACCGGCTGATCATCATCACTGTGGGCCTCGCGGTCGCGCTAGGGCTCTACTTGCTGATCAACCGCACCCGCATCGGTATGCTGGTCAGGGCCGGCGCGACGCATCGCGAGATGGTCCGGGCGCTCGGCGTCGATATCCGCCTGCTCTACACCGCCGTCTTCGGGCTCGGCGCTCTGCTAGCGGGCCTCGCTGGGCTGATGGCCGGGCCGATTCTGGCCGTGCAGGTCGGCATGGGCGAACAGATCCTGATCATGACCTTCGTCGTGGTAGTGATCGGCGGCGTCGGCTCGATCCGCGGCGCCTTCTTCGGCGCGCTGCTCGTCGGCCTCGTCGATACGTCCTTACGTGCCTTCCTGCCCGGCCTATTGCGCCAGGTCATGGCCGGCTCGGAGGCCGATGCGCTCGGCGCCGGCCTCGCCTCGATGGGGATCTACATGCTGATGGCCGTGGTGCTGCTGGTGCGGCCCAAGGGACTTTTCCCCGCTAATGTCTGAGGACGCCATCATCAACACGGCCCCTGCCGGCCCAAGCACCAGCCGCGCCTTGGCGCTGCTCGCACTGGCCCTCGCCCTCGTCGCCTTGCCCTTCCTCGTCCAGGCGCTCGGCCAGCCCGCGCTGGTGCCACTGGCGACGCGCGTGCTGATCTATGCGATCGCCGCTGCCAGCTTGAATCTGGCGCTCGGCTTCGGCGGCATGGTCTCGTTCGGACACGCTGCCTTCTTCGGCGTCGGCGGCTATGTCGTCGGCATCCTCTATCGCAATTACGTCGACGATAGCCTCTTCCTCGGCCTGATCCCGGGCACAAGCCAACTCCTCGTCACGCTGCCCGCGGCGATCCTGGTCGGCGGGCTGCTCGCCTTGCTGATCGGCGCGCTGTGCCTGCGCACCAGCGGCGTGCAGTTCATCATGATCACGCTCGCCTTCGCGCAGATGCTGTTCTTCCTGTTCGTCTCGCTGAAAGCCTATGGCGGCGATGACGGCATGACGATCCGCCGCCGCAACGAGCTCTTCGGCCTCAACACCCGCGACGACATCACCTTCTACTTCATCTGCCTAGCCGTCGCGGCGCTGGTCTTCCTGGCGCTCTGGCGCATCATCGGCTCGCGTTTCGGCATGGTGCTGGCCGGCATCCGCCAGAACGAGCGGCGCATGGCGGCGATCGGCATCGCGCCCTATCGCTACAAGCTCGCCGCCTTCGTCATCTCCGGCATGGGCACCGGCCTCGCCGGCGCGCTGATGGCGAATTATCTGCGCTTCGTCAGCCCGGACATGCTGCATTGGACCAAGTCGGGCGAACTGATGATCATGGTCATCCTCGGCGGCGTCGGCACCTTGCTCGGCCCGCTCTTCGGCGCTGCCGCCCTCGTCATCCTCGAGACGGTGCTGACCTCCTGGACCGAGCATTGGCAGCTCATCCTCGGCCCGATCCTGCTGCTGGTGGTCCTGTTCACGCAGGGTGGGCTCAACGGGCTGTTCAACCGGCTCGGCATTGGGAGGAGCGAGCGATGAGCCAGCCGCTCCTCTGCGTCCGCGGCCTGCGCAAGCGCTTCGGTGGCCTCATCGCCACCGACAGCGTCGATCTCGACGTGGTCGAAGGCGAGATCCACGCGCTGATCGGCCCCAACGGCGCCGGCAAGACCACGCTGCTGACCCAGCTCTTCGGCGAACTCTCTCACGACGCCGGCGAGATCAGGCTGGAGGGTGAGCCGATCGATACGCTGGCGACGCCGCAGCGCGTCCGCCGTGGCCTCGCCCGCACCTTCCAGATCAACCAGCTCCTGCCCGACTTCACCATGCTCGACAATGTCGCGCTTGCGGTGCAGGCGCGGCAGGGGCACAGCTTCCGCTTCTTCGCCGATGCCCGCCGCGACAAGAGCCTGCGCCAGCGCGCCCGCGAGCATCTCACCGCCGCCGGCCTCGCTCACCGGGCCGAGGTCAAGGTCGCCGATCTCTCCCATGGCGAGCAGAAGCAGCTCGAATTCGCCATCGCGCTCGCCTGCGAGCCGCGCCTGCTGCTGCTCGACGAGCCGATGGCGGGTCTCGGCCACGCCGAGAGCGAGCAGATGGTCACGATGCTTCTGGGGTTGAAGGGCCGCGTCACCATGCTGCTGGTCGAGCACGACATGGATGCGGTCTTCGCACTCGCCGACCGGATCTCGGTGCTGGTTTATGGCCGCATCATAGCGACCGGGACGGCGGAGGAGATCCGCGACAACCAGGACGTTCGCATCGCCTATCTCGGCGAGGGAGACGCCTGATGCTGAGCGTGCGCAATCTGCAATCGGCCTATGGCGCCAGTCAGGTCCTGTTCGATGTCGGCCTCGACATCGCCGAGGGCGAGGTCGTGACCCTGCTCGGCCGCAACGGCATGGGCAAGACCACGACGGTGCGCTCGATCATGGGGCTGCTGGCGCCCAAGGGCGGCGAGATCAGCTTCGACGGCCGCCCGCTCCAGGGCAATACGCCGGAGGCAATCGCCCGCTGCGGTATCGGCCTGGTGCCGGAAGGCCGGCAGGTCTTTCCGACGCTCAGCGTGCGCGAGAACCTCGTCGCCACCGCCGCCAACCGGCTCGGGCGCGCTTCGCCCTGGACGCTGGAACGGGTTTACGCTCTCTTTCCGCGCCTTCAGGAACGCGCCGGCCAGTCCGCTCGCACGCTCTCGGGCGGCGAGCAGCAGATGCTGGCGGTTGGCCGGGCGTTGATGACCAATCCCAAGCTCCTCATCCTCGACGAGGCGACGGAAGGGCTGGCGCCGGTGATCCGCGCCGAGATCTGGCGCTGCCTTGAAGCGCTCAAGGCGCAGGGACAGTCGATCCTGCTGATCGACAAGAACATCGCGGTGCTCAAGCGCCTCGCCGACCGCCATTACATCATCGAGAAGGGGCGCACGGTCTGGTCCGGCTCCAGCGCCGAGCTCGCAGCCCAGGCGGAGATGGTGCATCGCTATGTCGGCGTCTGAGAACGGGATCGGGGAGGTCGTCGCGCATAGCGTCGCGAGCGATCCCATCGAGGCCTTGCGCGACACATTGAGCGAGATCCTCGCCGGCCTGATCGCGGCCGGTTGCGGCCCACATCATCTCACCGGCATGGACTGGGAGGCCTCCGATCCTGCCGATTTCCACTTCTCGCGTCATGCGGTCGAGCTGGCCTATCGCGAGGTCTTCGCAGGCTTCCGTCCGCTGATCCGGCTGCGCCCCGGAGTAGGCCCCGGCCTGACGATCCGCGCCCGTTTCGGTCCGCCGCAGCCGCTGCCGGACATCATGATCGAGGGCTACACGCTGCGCGAACTCGCCCGCCAGTACAGCCCGCGCCTTCAGGCCGATATGCCGGCGTTGTTCCGGCAATGGAGCCGCGACGGCGCGGCTTTTCGCACCGGCCATGCCGGGCTCGACCTGGCCTATGGCCCGGGCCGCTTCGAGACGCTCGATCTCTATCGCCCGGCCGGTGTGAAGCGCGCTCCGATCTTCGTCTTCATCCATGGCGGCTACTGGCAGGCCTCCGACAAAGTCCAGCACGCGCAGTTCTCGCAGGGGCTGCTCGAGGCCGGTTTTGCGGTGGCCCAGCCGAATTACGGGCTGGCGCCGGATACTCCTCTCGAAGCGAGCATCACCCAGACCGTCGCGGCGCTGAACTTCCTCGTTCGCGAAGCCGATGCGCTCGACCTCGATCCGGTGCAGTTGCACGTCAGCGGCCATTCTGCCGGCGGCCATTTGGCGGCGATGGCGCTGTGCGATCCGGCGGCTCCGCCCGTGGCGTCGGCGCTGCTGCTCTCCGGCCTCTATGATCTAAAACCGCTGGGGCATCTGCCGATCGGGCGGTTGCTCGGCCTCGACGATGTCGAGCGCGCCGCGCGCCTCAGCCCGCTCGGGCGGCCACGCCCGAGCAATACGCGCCTCGCCTTCGCCGTCGGCGAGGGCGAGAGCGAGGCGTTCAAGCGGCAATCGACAATGCAGGCCGCGGCTTGGCGGGCGCCAGAGCCACTGATCTGCCCGGGGCACCATTTCAGCATGCTCGACGGGTTGAATGGCAGCGCACTGCTCGATCTGGCGCTGGCGACGGCGGGGAGCTGATGACGAACCGCATGCGCAAGCCACTCCGGATCGCGCTCATAGGCTGGGGGGCGATCAGCAGGCGTGTCGCGGAACTACTGTCGAGCGCGCAGGACGCTCGGCACGTCGCCATCGTTGCTGTCGGCGCCCGCTCTGGTACGCGCGCCCAGGATATCCCTGTTGGCGCGGTCCTTATCACCGATCCGGCACAGCTCGCCGGGCTCGACCTCGATCTCGTGGTGGAGGCAGCCGGTCGGGACGCGGTCTCAGCCTGGGGCGAAGTTGCCCTGCGTTCAGCGCCGGCTTTCGCGATCGCATCGGCCAGCGCGCTGACCGATGCCGCACTGCTCGAGCGCCTCCTGGCGACGGCCGAGGCCAACGGCAGCCAGCTCATTCTCCCTCCCGGCGCGCTCGCCGGGGTCGACGCCATCGCGGCCGCATCGGCACTGCCGCTCGACGAGGTCGTCCACAGCATCGTCAAGCCGCCCGCGGCCTGGCGTGGCACGCCGGCGGAGGAGATGCTCGCGCTCGACGCGTTGACCGCGCCCGTCACCTTCTTCACCGGCTCGGCGCGCGAGGCGGCCATCCGCTTTCCTCAGAATGCCAATGTCGCGGTGATCTCGGCGCTTGCCGGCATCGGCCTCGACAGAACCCGAATCGAGCTCGTCGCCGATCCCGGCATCGCCGCGAACTGCCATCGCCTGAGCGTCTCCGGCGCCTTCGGTCGTCTCGATGTGACGATCGAGAACAGGCCGCTGGCCGGCAACCCGAAATCCTCGGAGATGGCGGCGCTCAGTCTCGTCAGGATGATCAGAAACAAGGTCGCCTTGCTTTCTCGATAGATCACCCTAGGGCTCCCGGCGCATCTTAGCCGAGCCTGAAGAGCCATTCGTTGACGCGTCGATTGTCTCGGCTCAGCGCTCGCGGGCCTCGGGAGAGTCCAACGCGTCTTTCGGCCAATTTTGAAGTGGGACGTAACAGAGCTTATTCGCGCGCTTCTGATTTGTTGCTGCTGCCTGGTTGGGCCAAGGCGGCCTTCGCCTCGGTGCACGCCTGCGAGGCCTCTTCAACCGAGCGAGTCGGACGCATCAGATATTGAGTCCGTGCTTCGGTAAAGTTGCTGAGCGGATCAGGGCTGGAGAACGAGCCGGCAATGGAGAAATCCCGAGATTGATCCGCCCCGAAAACGGACGTGATCGTTGCAGGAAAACGGAAGGGACCTTCGGGCTCGATCAGGAGCCAGGCACGCGCGAGCTCCGGGCAGGCGACCCCTCTCAACACCTGGGTCGCCACGCGATTGCTGCCAGGCATCCCGGGGAAGTTCCCGATCAACCACGGCTGCCCGGTCGAACTCGCGCCCATGACATGCAGCGTTCCGGGCGAACGCCCGGTCAGGTCAATCACTGGCGTGCCCGCCTGAAAACCAGCTTGATCCACTGTTTTTCTTACAGCCTCGATGAATACCCCCGTGCTCGGGGCGACCCGCAGCGCGCCGCCGCGATCCCCGAGATCGACGAGATAGTCCGCTTTGCGCAAGGGACCGGGCTGATAATACGGCTTCTCGACGCCGAATAGGATCTGGCCTGCGGTGATGAACTGGGCGCCAAACGCAAAAGGTAGCAACAAGGCCATTGCGTTTGCCGGGGCAGGGCCTACTCGAATAAAGGTAACTCCGGATAGTACCCAAAAAAATCCCGAAAGACCGGCCATAAACCAATAATTATTTGCTGATCCAAATATAAATGCAAACGGCAATGACCCAATAAGGAGTGCTTTTGCGATCTTGCCTTCAATTTTTGGGTTAGATCGGTCGAATCTATTATAAACTAAAGCGAACAATCCCGCCGAGAGGCCAATTGAAGCCAGGAATAATTGCTGCCATAGGCCATAATCGTATGGGCCGCCCAATAGTCCAAAAACAAGCGACATTGCGAGGACGGCGCATATGATACTGCTGGCATATGAAATTGCTCGAAGCGCCCCGTTTCCTGAACTGACCAGGGATGCTGAGATGATCAGCGCCAAGCAGCCGAAGGTGAGCGCCCGGAGAGCTTCCCAATTGAAAGGTAGTGGATCTATTCTGACTATAGCTGAGAGCGTATGGCCCATTCCATAAGCGCCAGCCTTTTCAAGCCCGACCGAAAACCTTTCTACAAAGCCGAACAGGGAACCGTCGAGTAGCAGAGCGGCTGTCACAAGGAGGCTGCAAAAGAGCAGGGCCACCACGGCGACAAGCCCAACGCTTAATTTCCTGGTTACAACAAGATACACAAGCGAGAGCAATCCCGCGATTGCAGCCGTTGTTGGCTTTGCCATGAATGCCAGCCAGCCTCCAAACGCAATCAACGTCCAGCCGACCGCGCTGGTGCGGCCAAACGTTCTTTGCGATATCAGCAGTCCAATGGCCGTCACCATCAAGGCTTGAAGAGCAAGCCAATTATAGCTGGGCGTTGGCAGCCACAGGCGGAGTATGGCGAGAGATGTCGTGCCCAGCGCCGCGGCAACGATCAGGCGCGGCAGCCGCTCCCTCGCCTGGCTTTGCAGGGGGGCGGCTAATGCGAGCCATGCGAGAGTCGATGCTAAGGCGAATGTAATTAATATATTCAATTGCCTCAGCGTCGAAATACTATGCCCCGAGATTTCATATAATATGTAGTAAACAAGTCCGAATTGCGAAAGGTTGTTTTTGTACTTAAGTGGTTCTGCGATAGTTGCTAGATAATACCCCTCATCAATTAAATCTATGCCTTTGGCAGCATTGAGCAGAGTCGCTCCCAGTATTGCTATCGAACAAACAGCTGAGGCAACTAGCGTAATTCGGCTCAAGGCGAAGCGCTTCAAAGAAATATTGTTCATCCATGCGATCCGATCAGGAACTGCCGTATTAAGCGACAATCACCGTGAATTTTCACCGTGCGCCGGGCGGATATGGGTCATAACGCGCTCCTGCCTCGCCCGTTCGCCGCTGAGCATCCGCTGAAGGGCGGCGTAGATCGCAGGAATCTGCGTCAACTGATAGAAGCCGGACGTCGTCTGAACCATCATGGGCTCCATCGGCTGAGCAGCCGCTTGTTGGCTGGCAAGGTCAGGAACTCAGATAACCCAGCCATACAGCCCCGATTGCGATCCAGGCGATCGCCGCCAGCTTTTCAGGCGGAAGGCTTTCGCCAAGCCAAAAATACGCTCCTATTGCGGTCATGGGCGCAATCAAGCTCGCTATGGGCAGCATAAAGCTGAGCGGCAGTTTGATCATGGCCGAGTACCAACATGCGGCACCGACAGCGACCATCAGCCCGGCCACCCAGAAGAGCGGGTCGACAAGGAGTCGGGAGAGCCCGGTGAGTATTGGGCTTCCCGATCCGGAGACTTCGCCGATCTGCATCATACGCGTCTTGAACAAGAGCTGCGAGCCTGCGACCGAGATCAGGCTGACGGCGAAAAGAAGCAGAGCTGTCAACTGGGGCACTCATCTGCCTCCTTTAAGAAGATCTTGCGGCTTTGGGCTCCGCAATTTTTGAATCGTGCTGCAAGCGCATGATCATTGGCGAGGCGAGCCCCGCCGGCAGTTTCTCGAGCAACCCAAGAAGGCCGAGCGCCCTTGCCGTCGACTGCACCTTGCCGGCCAACCCGCCTTGCCGCTCCCTGAACAGGGGATCCTGATCAAAGCGGCGCATTGCTGCTGCAAGGACACCGCGATCGAAGGAGATCGACAGCCGGTTGGTGCGGGCGAGACGTTTGACCCGGGATGCCGTGATGAAGTTCAGTTCTTCCCAGATCCCTGGCAGCTTCTTTACGGTCTCCCGATAGAGATAGGCCGTGGCTCGTGGAAGGAAGGGAACCAATGGAATGCCGAAATGCGGCTCGTACGGCACCGCGTAGTTGGGGCACAGGTGAACCATAGTTCCTCCAGGTGCCAGGACACTGGCCATGCCGCGGAAGGCGCCTGCGAGGTCGGGAATATGTTCAAGTACGTTCGTCGAGTAGATCAGGTCGAATTGCCCGTGTCTGGCGGGGTCGAGCTGTTCTGCGCCAATACCTAGCCATTCTGCGCGATAGGTGTCGGGCAGGCGGCGCAGGATCGCCGCGCCGATTTCGGGCATGAAGCCAAAGCCCGAGGCTCCGGGTTCGAGGCCTGTGATGTCCACGCCGGATTGGCGCAGAAAACTGGCGAGAAGCCCGATTCCACAACCAACCTCGAGGACACGCATACCGGGGCGCAGCAACGGGACGACGAGTTCGAGCCCGACGCCGGCCTCGTTGGCATAGGTCGCGAGCAATTGGGTCGCTTCTTCCGGGCCGAGGCCGCAACGCTGCGCCACGGCTGCGATGTCCGGAGTGGCGAGTACGGCCTCCGAGAAAGTCTTGAACTCAGCAGCCACTGGCGAAACGTCGGGCATCAAGAGAGATTCGCGCCAATACCGACGGGTGCCCGGCCAGGCCACAGCGCGCAACATGCCTACCGACAGAGTCGAACTCTCCCGTTGCGTCCATGGTCTCCCGTCTGCACATTGTTCCGGCGTTTCCATCGCGGCGCCCAATCGCCGACGCGGTTGCTAATGCACCAACCCGCGCGCTGCGCGCAAGTGAGCTCTATGCCACCCGCAAGATGGGAGAGGGACGGCTATTCACCACCCATGCCGCAACTCCCCGGTTTAGGCCGAGACGATAGCGCGGGTCTGATCGAGGCCGAGGTTTAGAAGCGTGTCGACAATTGAAACGCCCGGGACAAAATCGCCCCAGACTTGCGGATATGGCTCCCCGAACCGGCCATAGTCCAGCCACTCTACCTGCATGCCGAGCGCTTTGAACTCTTGTTCGTCCAGATAACTCTTGGCCGAGGGACCGGACAGGTAGATCTGGGCACCTACGGCGGCCGAAAGTTTCACCAATCGCTCTGTTGGCTGCATTGCCGCCATGGCTTCCCGGGGCAGCAGATCGACGTCGCGGAGGAAGCGCGTCTCGATCTGCAGCGCTCTGCACAGGGCCGTGATCATGCCTTGGTTGACTTGCGACAGCGTCGGCAAATCCGCGACTGACTCGAACAGGCCCCGGACAACCGGAAATGCATCCTGGAAATGGGCCGCGCGGCGGTAAGACAGCTCGATGCTCTTCAGATGAGACTGCCACCAGCCTGGATCGGCAATGCGGATGCTGTCGATCGGCGCTTGGAAGTTGCCTTTCTGCTGAACGGGCACGGACAGCCAGTGAATGCCCTGAGGCGTCTTGATGGCATTGCGCGTGCGCCAGTCGCGCCGGGTGAACTGGACGCTGTCGAAGAACACGAACGTTTCACAAAGGGCGATGGCGGCGAAGAAACCTCGCCACGGTATATAGCCCGATTGAATGATTGCGACGCGCTTCATTCAGAGGGGGCGTCCGAAATAGTCAAAGATGGCTCGCACCACCCTGTCCACCTCGCTGTCGTCGAGGGTATAGTAGAGCGGCAAACGTAAAAGCCGGTTGCTGACCCGGTCGGTGACGGCCAGATCTCCCGACACACGTCCGTACTTGCGGCCGGCCGGAGCCGAATGGAGCGGCACGTAGTGAAAAACGGCGTTGATGTCGCGCGCCTGCAGATGCCGGATCAGATCGGCCCGTACGGCTTCCGACTCGAGCAGGAGCCAAAAGATATGGCCGTTGACATCGGTTCCCGTAGCGCTGGGCAGCGTCACGGTACCGTCCTCCGCCAGAGGCGCCAGGCGTTCGCGGTAGAGGTCATAGATGGCTCGCCGGCGCGCGCAGATGATGTCGGCCTGTTCGAGTTGAGCCATGAGAAAGGCGCTGACGATCTCGCCCGGGCAATAGGACGAGCCGATATCCTGCCAGGTGTATTTGTCGACCTGGCCGCGGAAGAAGCGGCTACGGTCCGTGCCTTTTTCGCGAATGACCTCGGCGCGGTCGAGCAGGCGCTCATTGTTGAGAATGAGGGCGCCACCCTCTCCTGAGATGACATTCTTGGTCTCATGGAAGGACAGGCAACCGAGGTCGCCGATCGTTCCGAGAGGCTTGCCTTTGAACGTCGAGAGATGGGCTTGCGCTGCATCTTCCACCACCAGCAGATCGTGTCGGCGGGCGATGGCCATGATTGCGTCCATATCGCAGGCGAGGCCCGCGTAGTGAACTGGGACGACAACCTTGGTCCGCTCGGTGATGGCCGGTTCGATGCGAGCCGGATCGATATTGAGGGTGTCCTGCTCGATATCGACGAAAACGACGGTGGCGCCGCGCAGAACAAAGGCCGTCGCCGTGGCGGAGAAGGTGAACGACGGCATGATCACCTCGTCCCCCGGCCCGACCTCGGACAACATCGCGGCCATCTCGAGTGCCGCGGTGCAGGAGTGGGTCATCAGCACGCGGCGGGCTGACAGCGCCTGCTCCAGCCACGTCTCGCAGCGCCGCATGAACGGCCCTCCGCCAGCGATGGTGCCGTTCTGGATAGCCTGAGCGATATACTCGAGTTCTTTCCCGACGATTGCAGGCCGACCGAAGGGTATCTTCTCGCTTCGAAGGTTGTTCACAGTTTCGCTTTCAGAGTGCGCGGAAGCCGGCTCCCCAGCCCCCAGATGGGCCTGCGAGCCTAGGCTCGCGGGTTGTTTTGGCAGCCCGTGCTGGCTATGTCTACTTGCATCACGGGGCTTCTCCCGCTGTTCTCAGGACGCTGTTTTGGCCGACCAAATCGATTGCCACCGCAGGGATGATTGCCCAGCCTGCGGCAGCCAAGACTTCGTCGCTCTTCCGAGCCCGTCAGGCGACAGATCCGTCCTGAGCGATGGTCGCATCATGCCGCGCAGATTGGACAAGGTGGGGTGCCCGGCTTGTGGGCTCATTCGTCATCGCGTACCGCTCGCATCTGCCGAAGTGGCGGCGATATACGATGAGAACTACGCCTTGCCCGGCCAGTCGAGCCTTGCCGACGATGCCCGTGGTGAGGCTTACGCGCGCGTGGTGGCCGGCGCCCTCGCCGGAATGCCCGATCTCGGCCGCCTGCTCGAAATCGGCTGTGGCTCTGGTGCGACTGCCCGTTTCCTGGCCGGCATGTTGCCGGCTCACGAGATCCGGGGTGTCGATCCGGCCCTCCCGGGCGAGTTCTTGGGAGCCGTTGGCAAGGTCACGCTGGCGAGAGGGCTGCTCGAGGATCAAACGGGGCCGGCTTGGTGCGATTTCGATGCGGTGGTGTCGATCAATACGATCGAACATACGCCCGATCCCGCCGGCTTTCTGACGGCGATTGCCGCGCGCCTTCGCCCTGACGGCAAGGCGGTTGTAATCTGCCCAGTCGCGAACCCCGCGAATTGCGAACTGCTGTTCTTCGATCACCTGTGGACGTTATCGCGTGCTGCGTTTCATGCATTCGCGGCTGCAGCAGGGCTCCGGGTCGCAAAGACGCTTGCCCTCGACAAGGACCTCACCTGTTTCCAGGTCTTCGTGATGGAGAAAGGGGACGGCGCTCGGGAGCCGGTGGCGGTGGCGAACCCCGACGATGCAGCCCGATACCTGGCCGCCTGGCGAGAGCTCGATGACCTTTGGTGTGATCGACTCGACGTCCTCGGTGGCCGTGTTCAGATCTTTGGTGCAGGGCAAATGGCCGCGGTCATCCGAGCCTATGCTCCGCGTACCTGGGCCCGCGCCGAGCGGCTTGTCGTCGACGATCCAGTTGATGCCTGGGATCTTGGTCGGGTCGAGCGCTATGTCGCGGAGGATCATGCCCACGGTTACCGCACGATCGTGGCGGTCAACCCGCTGGTAAAGGCAGTCATCGCCGAGCGGATACGGCGAGACGGCGGCGAGCCCGTTGTCATGCCGGATACCATTCAGTTCTAGGAGCGCCATGGCCATCAACGCACTGTTCTGCGTCGATGATTTCACATTCGAGACGGCGCGACGATCGTCCTGCCGGCCCTTCTCGGCCAATCCTTCACAGAAGATCAGGACGTGCGCCAGCTACTGGCTACGGAGTCAAGATGCCGCGGTCCTTGAATGAGCATTTCGCCTCCCGCCGCCGCTAACGGCCGGACCGCGCTCTCGCAGCTACGAGGGCGGGTTCGCTCGCCCTGGCGTAGCCCGCCTTTCGCAGTGGTTCAGCCGTGCGACTTGGTGGCCGGGCCGCGGTGAATTCGGCGCACGACCGCATAGGGACGGCGCTTGGTCTCCGAAAATATATTCGCGATATAGATTCCAAGAATTCCGAGGATAAGGGTCGTCAATCCGCCGAAGAAGCAGATCGCGACGATCAAGGACGCCCAGCCGTCAGCCGCTACGCCCGTCCAAAGATAGCGCGCGACAATGTAAAGGACAGCCGCGCCAGATAAAACAGCCGTCCCCAATCCAAGATAAAGGATCATGTAGAGGAGTTTGGTCGAGGTGGTCGTAACGTACTTCACCAGCATCTCGACTCGCTTCGCTACCGAATAGGACGTCGGCGACAAAGTCAGCTTTGAAACTGTGAGCGGCTCCTGACGAAAGCCCGTCAACAACCAAAGATGTGCGATGAAGAATTCGCGGTCACGATGGCGGATCAGCTCGCGCACATATTGGCGCGTCATCAGGCGTGCGGTGACGAGGTTACGCGGCAGCTTCTGGTCGCTCAGCTTGTCAACGAGCCAGAAGAACGTGTTTCCTGTCACCCGCTCGAACCAACCGCCACGGCGAGCCTCCTGGACGCCATAAACGACGTCGCAGTCGCCTATATGGAAGCGGTTCCAAAAGCTGGTCAGGAGTTCGGGCTCCTCCTCCAAGTCACTGTCGATCAAGAAGACGTAGTCGCCCGACGCGATCGTCAGCCCGGTCATCATCGCCTTGTGATGACCAAAATTGCGAGACAGATCGACCACGATGACGCGGGAATCCCTGTCCTTCAGGTCGAGCGCGCGAGCCAGACTGTCATCGGGCGAGCCGTCATTGACCAACACCAGTTCAATGTCCTGACAGAGACCGGCAGCAGCGGCCATGCAGCGTTCATAGAATGGCTCAATTGTATCCGCCGACCGATAGAGAGTGGAAACGATCGAGAGCTTTATCCGGGGCCTGTCCATATCAACCGAAATCATCTGAGTGGCTCGCACGATGCGCACCCGTCATGACATTGTCGGTCGTGGTGCTGTCAACTCTCCAAGCGCCTCTGATTTTGAGGGAGTCCGATACGGTGTCCATCGAAACTGGTGACCCGGTTCGGTCAGCTCGTCGCCGAGACCATTTGACGTTGCCCCTCGGCGTTGATGCCGATTGGGTCTTGCGTCGCCTTGTTGAAGAGGCCGAGGCCGATCTGGCGGACCTCTATGACGACGAGGGCGATCTCCGGCCGATTGCGGACTGGCCTGCGATCTGGCGACGCGGCCTTGTCCAAGGTGTTGAGGTTGAGACTCTGTATGAGGGGCGAGGCCAAGGTCGCATTGAAATCGGCAGGGTCAAAAAGATCAGGCTCGATAACCGCGTTCGTCACTTGGAGTTTATCGGCAAGCACGTCCGCGTGAATGCCTTTCAACAGCAATGGCCGTGGCCGTGCGGATGGGCTGGCCGAAAGGCTCAATCGCGCTCTGCGGGCGCGTGCTGCGGCTCCTGCCATCATCGACGCGTCATCGTAGCCCAGGGTGAACGAGCGCGTCGGCCGCCTTGCCTGCCGCGCCCTGTGCACACCGCCGCTCTGCCCCTCGCCGCACCCGTTCCCGCGATCAGCGACCAACGCCGAAGAACTCGGCGCCGCGCTGGCTAAGGCGTTCGCATACCGATGGTTCTTGCCTGATCGATATCATGTCGAGTCGATCGCCGACCGCGTGCCGCCATTCTATTCATGGCTCGCGCAGCGAGGCAAAGATCCGCTCAGCATTGAGGCCAATGAAGCGCGCTACGTTGAGCGATCGCAAAAGCGCTGAGATGGCGGTACGGCCTCCGTCAACCCAGCGCCAACTCGGGCCATTGGGCCGCTGACCGGAAGCGGACGTCAGGCGCGTTGCTGACCTGCCACTCTCGGCGACACGCACCGAGGCGCGGCTCAGCCCACGGCTTCATCCTCATGGCTAACGGCCGTGCGCTTACCCGAGGAGAAGACGATCAACGCGAAGAGCGGCTCCGGCCCGAGGCTGCGAGCCCAGTGCCTCACATTGCGCGGAATGCGGATGGCGTCACCAGGACCCAACTGATGGAGAGCATCGCCGAGCTTGTGCTCGCAGGCGCCGGAGACGACGTAGAGGATCTCCTCGCAATCGGGATGCGAGTGCAGGCCGTTGCGCTCGCCCGGATTGATCCGGCAGGTGCCGAACGTCATCTCGGCGCCGGGCACGGCCTCGTCGCTGATCTTCCAGTTGAGTTCACCCCAGGAGGTCGGCATGATCTCGCCTTCCAGGCGTTTCGAGACGGGATTGGTTACGGTCATGTCGCCTGCCTTCGGCTTTCAGAGGTTGGTGGTGACGCCGGCGTCGCTGCGCCGGTAGAATTCGAACAGCTTCATGATCTCGTGCGCGATCGAGAGCGTCCCCTTGCTGATCGCGCCTTCCCCAAGGATGGCGTCGGTCAGGTGGAGGATCTCGGGGACGTAGCCGAGGTAGAACAGGTTGTTGTTGTAGAGCTGGCCGAGCGAGTGCTCCGGCTCGTAGGACAGCGCCGCATCCTCGTCTGGCTGGATGAAACTCGCCGCCCGGCCGTAGCTCGGCAGCCCGGCCTTGCGGTAGACGGTCAGCCTGGTGCCGTTCTCGACGATGGCGTTGGCGCCCTCGCCGATGATCTCGACGCGCTCGAAGGGGCTGCCGCCCGACTGGCCGGCCGCCAGGTGCAGCGTGCCGATCGCCCCGGAGCGGAAGCGCAGATTGGTGACGGTCGCTCCCGTCGCCGCTTCCCATTCATAGCTCGCCCGCTCGATCGGCCCGCCGAGGAAATTGAGGATCGCCCCCGGATGGTAGATGTGGTCGAGGAAGCTCTGCATCCTGACCAGGTCGCCGCGCTCCTCCGGCGGCGGCAGGCTCTGCGGATAGCGCAGATTGATCGAGGTCAGCCGCCCGAAGCCGGGCGCGTCGATCAGGTCCTTCAGCTTCTCGATCGTCGGGAAGAAAGTCTTCTTCAGCCCGGTCATCACCATCTTGCCGACCGCCGCGCTGGCGGCCTGCAGTTGCTCGATCTCGGCGAGGCTCGCCGCCGTCGGCTTCTCCATCCAGACATGGGCGCCGGCCGCGAGCGCCTCGAGCGCGAGCTCGGTCGCCTGCACGCGCCCGTCGGGATGATAGGCGGTGACGAGGAAGACGAGCTCGGGCTTCTCCCGCGCGAGCATCTCGCGGTGATCGCAATAGGCGCGCTCCGCCCCGAAGAGCCTGGCGAACTGGCTCGCCCGGCCGAGGTCGAGATCGCAGATGCCGAGGAGCTCGACCGGAGCGTAGCGCAGCGCCGGATAGACATTGCGATAAGCATGGCCGCCGGCGCCGATGAAGCAGGCTCTGATCCGGCGCTCGAACTCGAAATTATAGCGGATCTCCCGCTGGACGTGATGCGGCATGCTCAGCCCTTGATTGCGCCCTGGGTCAGCCCTTCGGTGAAGCGCCGCTGGGTCAGGATGTAGAGGAGGATGATCGGCAGGCAGGAAATGACGGTGCCGGAGAAGACCAACCGGTATTCGGAGGCATAGGTTCCGGCGAAACGCACGAGCCCGAGCGGCAAGGTCTGGATGTCGGGGCTGATCAGCACGACGAGCGGCAGGAAGAAGTCGTTCCAGGTCGACAGCGCACTGATGACGATGAGTGCCTGTAGCGCCGGCAGCGAGATCGGCAGGAAGATCCTGGTCAGGATCTGGAAATGGTTCGCGCCATCGATCTTGCCGGCCTCGACCAGTTCATCCGGCACGCTCATGAAGAAGCTGCGCATCAGGAAGATGCCGAAGGGGATGCCGTTGCTGACCTGGGCGAGGACGATGCCGGTCAGCGTGTCGATCAGCCGGAGCCCGAACAGCACCTGATAGAGCGGAATGATGATGGCCTGGATCGGGATGGTGAGCCCGAAGATGAAGGCGTAGAACAGCCATTCACGCCCCGGGAACCG
This sequence comes from Allobosea sp. Tri-44, assembly GCF_004123845.1. Classification (GTDB taxonomy): domain Bacteria; phylum Pseudomonadota; class Alphaproteobacteria; order Rhizobiales; family Beijerinckiaceae; genus Allobosea. Next base: position 508,074 of record NZ_NBDP01000019.1, read on the forward strand.
CATCTTGGCAAGGGCGTAGCCCGCCGGGGCGCAGGTCGCGAGCATCAGCGCCACGACCCCGGCCAGGTTCATCAGGCTGTTGCCGACCAGCTCGCCGAAGCCGCCGATCCGCCAGGCATCGGCGTAGTTGCGCCACATCAGGTCGGCCGGCCATTGGAACGGGTCGCCCCGGCCGATCTCGGCTTCGGTCTTGAGGCTCGAAACCATCAGCCAGGCAAAAGGGGCCAGGACGAGGACGAGCACGGGGACGAGCGCCAGTGCGGTCGGCCATTCGCGATTGCGCCGGTTCATCGCGCCAACCTCGCCCGCCAGCGGTTGAAGACGACGGTGATGGCGATCGCCAGCAGGCTGAGCAGAATGCAGAGCACCGCAGCCTGGCCGTGGTTCTGCGCCTGGAAGGCGAGCCGGTAGATATAGGTCGTGATCAGCTCGCTCTGATAGAACGGGCCGCCATTGGTCATGACGAAGACGGTCGCGAACCCTTTCAGCCCATTGATCATGGCGAGCGAGACGACGAAGGTCATGACTTCGCTCAGGCCCGGCAGCGTGACGTGGATCAGCTTCTGGAAGCCGTTCGCACCGTCGACCTCGGCGGCGTCGTAGAGCGCCGGATTGATGTTCTGCAGCCCGGCGATGAAGAGCAGCATGTAGAGCCCGAAGCCCTGCCACGAGCTCGCGACATTGACCGAGAACAGCACCAGCACCGGCTCGGACAGCCAGCCCTGGGTGTAGGCGCCAAGGCCGAACCCGGTCAGCGCCGTGTTGAGTAGGCCGAAGAACGGATCGTAGATATTGGCCCAGATCACACCGACGACGGCGAGCGAGACGAGATGCGGCAAGAAGAAGGCGGTGCGGAAGAACACGCCGCTGCGGCGCAGCCGGCTGATCGCCAGCGCCAGGCCGAGGCCGAGGCCGCCGGCGAGGACGACATGATAGATCAGCCAGAGGAAGGTGTGCCGCAGGCTCTGCCAGACGATCGGGTCAGCCGCCGCCTGCCGATAATTGTCGAGACCGGTAAACCGGGCGCTCGTGTTGAAGCCGGCCGACTGGCTGAAGCTTAGCCAGAAGGTCAGCGCCACCGGAAGCAGGGTGAAGACGGCATAGAGCGCGAGCGCGGGGGCCATCAGAAGCAGCGCGGAACCGAGCGTATCCCGGCTTCCGGCGCCGGGCCGGCGCATCGCGCTCCGGCCGCGCGCCGGCGCGTCGTCGATCCGCATAAGGGCTGATTTTCCGGCGGACAAGGCTATTTCGCCTCGCTCATCTTGGCCTGAATCTGCTTCATACCCTCTTCGCCGCTGATCTGCGCCGAGATCAGGCCCTGGATCACCTGGAAATAGGTGTCGAGCACAGAGCCGGGCAGATAGACGCTCGGATTGTAACCGACGCCACCGGCCGCGACCGCGAAGATTTCCTTGAGCACGAGCGTCGGCGGTTCGATACCTTTGAGTTCGCGCGGATAGAGCATGGTGCTCGCCACATGCTGCGCGCGCTTGCGCATGACCGCGTCGGAGAGGATGAAGTCGATCCATTTCAGCGCGAGCTCGGGCTGCCGGGAATTCACCGGGACCAGCCAGCTCCAGCCGACGCCCCCGGTCGGCACTGTCTCGCCGGGGAGGTCGGAGGGCATGGCGGCGAAGCCGGCATTGGCCAGGTCGTAGCCGGCCTTGCGGGCATTGGCAGTGAACCACGGGCCGGCGACGAACATCGCGGCACGCTTGGAGAACCAGAGCCGCGAGGCGCCCTCGAGATCGAGCCCCGCCATCCGCTTCTGGATGAAGCCGGCCTCGACCAGATCGCGCAGCCGGGCGGCGCCGGCGACCATCGTCCTGTCGTCCCAGGCGAGCTCGCCGCGCAGCGCCTTGCCGACGGCCTCGCGCCCGCTCGCCGCCTGCAGGAGATTGCCGAAGAGATGCCCGGCGCTGCCGGTGGTGCGCGGCCCGATGGCGAGCGGCTGCATGCCCGCGGTCTGCATCGCCTGCATCAGCGCCGCGAACTCTTTCCAGGTCGCCGGAATCTTCCAGCCCTGCTCGGCGAACATGTCCTTGTGGTACCAGATGCCGAGCGCATCGAGCCCGTCCGGCACCTCGTAGATCTCGCCGCCGAACTGGCGCTGCAATTCGCTGTAGAGCCAGGGATAGATCTTGTCCTTCCAGCGGCGCTTTTCGTACTCGCCGGTCAGCGCGACGACCTGTCTGGCGTTCCTGACCACGGCGATGCGGCCGATTCCGGAATTGGTCAGGATCACGTCCGGGCCGACGCCCGACTGGATCGCCGCCTGCACCGCGCCGTTGCTGATCGTGCCGGTCGGCGGGATGAACTCCACCTTGACGCCGGGATTGGCGGCCTCGAACTCAGCCTTGATGCCGTTCCAGAGCTCCGCGATCAGCGGTTCGGTGATCTGTTCTGGGCCCCACATCCGCAGGGTCTGGGCGCCGGCGGCAGAACTCGCGGCGATGACGATGGCGAGCGCCGCCATGCGGATAAGCTGCTTGACCATGGTTTCCTCCCTCGGGCTTGCCGTTGGCCGGCGCCGTCGTTCTTGTCGCGGGAGAGGCTCGCCCTCCCTTCCTTCGACCGGCCAGAGCCGGATCCGATCAGGTTGAATCAACCTGATCGGTGAATCCGTCTCTCGCTTTTATTCCAGAGCCGGCTTCTCCTGCGGGAAGCGCGCGAGCACGGCTTCCTGGACGTCGCTGATATGGAGGCGCATGAGCGCGGCGGCGCGCGGGATGTCGCGCGCCTTGAAAGCGGCGAGGATCTCGTCGCGTTCCTGTGCGGCCCGCTCGGCGAGGTCGCTGTTTTCATTGGCGATGGTCCGGCAGAGCTGAATCTGGAGGGCCAGCCGCGCCAGGGTCTCGATCAGCGCCGCATTGTCCGAATGCTCGGCGATGGTCTCGTGGAACTCCTTGTCGCGCGCGCCATAGGTTGCCATGTCGCGCCGGCGCAGCGCCGCCACCGCCTCGTCGAGAATGCGCTCGAACTGCGCGATGTCGCGATCGCTCATCCGCGGGACGGCGAGCTCGACGGCGAAACATTCGAGCGTCTTGCGCAGCTCGTAGAGGTCCTCGATCTCCTTGCGCGAGAAACTGCGCACGAAGAAGCCGCGATAAGGCCGGATCTCGATCAGCCCCTCCTTGGCGAGCGTGCCGATCGCCTCGCGAAACGGTGTCCGGCTGACCTGGAGCTTTTCGGTCAACGACTTCTCGTCGATGGAAACCCCACTCGGCAGGTCGCCCGACACGATCAGCCGAACGATCTCCTCGTAGATCCGCTCGCGAAGGGTGAGGTGGCGTGGGGCGTTCATGTCGGATCCATCTGGGCTTGACAGGCATAGTATGCAATATGCGAAAGAATATACAATATGGAAAAATGAGATTTCCGACGTCGCGGCGGGCTCCCGCGCAACGGCCCGGCAGGGGAGAGGGAACGAATGGGAAAGGTCTATGTGGTCGGCACGCTCGACACGAAAGAGGCCGAGCTCGCCTATGCCAGGCAGGCGGTTCTCGCCGCCGGCGCGGAGGCGCTCCTCGTCGATGTCGGCACGGGGAAGCCCGGTGGCTCACCCGATGTCTCCGCGGCTGAGATCGCCGCCTACCACCCCGGCGGTGCCTCGGCGGTGCTCGGCCTGACCGATAGGGGCCAGGCGGTATCGGCCATGGCCAGGGCGCTGACGGGCTTCCTGGTGACGCGGAACGACATCGGCGCGGTGCTCGGCCTCGGCGGCACGGGCAACACGGCGCTGGTCAGCGAGGCCATGCGGGCCCTGCCGATCGGCGTGCCGAAGCTGATGGTCTCGACCATCGCCTCCGGCAACACCGCGCCGTATGTCGGCCCCAACGACATCGCCATGATGTATTCGGTCGTCGACGTCGCCGGACTCAACGCGATCTCGCGCAAGATCATCGGAAACGCCGCGCATGCGGCGGCTGGCATGGCGCTGAACGAGGTCTTGGCCACCCGCGCCGACAAGCCGGGCCTCGGCATGACCATGTTCGGCGTGACCACGCGCTGCGTCACGCAGGTCCGCGAGGCGATGGAAAGGACGCATGAGGTCTACGTCTTCCATGCGACCGGCGTCGGCGGCCGCTCCATGGAGAAGCTCGCCGATTCAGGCCTGGTCGCAGGCCTGATCGACGCGACCACCACGGAGGTGCCGGACCTGCTCTTCGGCGGCGTCTTCCCGGCGACGGAGGACAGGTTCGGCGCAGTGATCCGGACGAGGCTGCCCTATGTCGGCTCGGTCGGCGCCGTCGACATGGTCAATTTCGGCGCGCGGGAAACCGTCCCGGCCGCCTGCAGGGACCGAAGACTGCATGTCCACAATGCGCAGGTCACCCTGATGCGCACGACGCCGGAGGAGAACCGGCGCATCGGCGGCTTCATCGTCGAGCGGCTTAACCGGATGGAGGGGCCGGTGCGCTTCCTCCTGCCCTTGCGCGGCGTCTCGGCCATCGATGCGCCGGGCCAGCCCTTCCACGATCCGGATGCCGACGAGGCGCTGTTCTCGACCATCCGCGCCGGCTGGGAGGATGCGCCGAACCGGCGTCTCGTCGAGATCGACGCCCATGTCAACGATCCCGCCTTCGCCGCGGCGCTGGTCGACAATTTTCACGCCATCTCGGCCTAGGAGAACGCCATGAACCGCCCGACCCGCTCGGACATCCTGCGCAAGCTCAACGACAAGATCGCCGCCGGACTGCCGATCATCGGCGGCGGCGCCGGCACCGGCCTCTCCGCCAAATGCGAGGAGGCCGGCGGCATCGACCTGATCGTGATCTATAATTCCGGCCGCTACCGCATGGCGGGGCGCGGCTCGCTCGCCGGCCTGCTCGCCTATGGCAACGCCAACGAGATCGTCAAGGAAATGGCCCGCGAGGTGCTGCCTGTCGTCCGCCGCACCCCGGTTCTCGCAGGCGTCAATGGCACCGACCCGTTCATGCTGCCCGACCTGTTCCTCGACGAACTCAAGGCGCTCGGCTTCGCCGGCATCCAGAACTTCCCGACCGTCGGGCTGATCGACGGCACCTTCCGTGCCAATCTCGAAGAGACAGGCATGGGTTTCGATCTCGAGGTCGACATCATCGCCCGCGCCCATGCCAAGGACATGCTGACCACACCCTATGTCTTCTCGGCAGAGGACGCCGCCGCGATGGTGAAGGCCGGAGCCGACATTGTCGTCTGTCATCTCGGGCTGACGACGGGCGGCTCGATCGGCGCCGAAACCGCGCTGACGCTCGACACTTGCATCGACAGGATCGGCGCATGGTCGGATGCCGCCCGGTCGGTCCGGAAGGACGTGATCGTGCTCTGCCATGGCGGGCCGATCGCCACTCCCGACGATGCAGCCTATGTGCTGGAGCGCGCCGGCGGGTGCGATGGTTTCTATGGCGCGAGCTCGATGGAGCGACTGCCGACCGAGGGCGCGATCGAGAAGCAGGTCCGGCAGTTCGCCGCCATCCGCTGACGCTGCGCTCCAAGTCTCTTCGGCAAGAGCGCTGCAAGTCTATCGCTGCCGCCCGACTGCTATGCGGCGGCAGCGCCACTTGCCCGGACGGCCATCTGGACCATATCCCGCGAAAATGACGTTTGCGATGCGGCCCCTTGATCAGCGCGACGCAGCTCAGTCCACACATGCACCAACGACGAAACGCGCCAACGCTCGCCGTTTCTGCTGCCGGGATGAGCCAGTTGGGGGCATTGAGCGGCCACCTGAAAGCGGACAGCGAGAAGGTCGTCGCCGCGAGCATGCTGGATGCAATAGCGCCCAGCACATTGTCGACCGCATCGGCGCCGTCCCGCAAAAAGTGAAGCTCCTCTTCCGGGCTGAAAGCGTGCGCCGAATCCGTGCATTCGGATCCACGCCCTTCATCCCCCGCCAGCCCATCTGAAATCAGAACGGGCAGCCTCAGCGAAATCGGCCCAAGGGCGAACTGGCCCGCCGTTTGACCTACCTCAGCTGCGCCCGCGACTACTCCCAATGCCAATCCGCTGGCCCGTAGATCCGTGCGATTGAGCAAGGAAGATCGACCCGCTCGGCAGGATTGCCTTTAGTCTTTGCGGAGGCGACATGGCTACTCTCACTAGCTTCGATCTGAACGGTTCCGGCACGGGACTCAACGAGAGCAGAACCTTTCAGGAGGGGGCGTCCGCCATTCTCCTCGCACCGAGCGCCGCGCTCAGCGCAAGCGGCAATTTCAATGGGCAGTCACTGCGCCTGTCGGGCCTCCTGGCCGAGGCGCAGATCGGGTTTGCGAGCGGGGTCAGTCTTGCGGGCACGAGCGTTCGCGTCGGCGGCGTCACGGTCGGCTCCGTCAGCGGCGGCACGAATGGCGCCGACTTCGTGATCGCGTTCAACAGCAATGCGACGGCCAGCCGGGTTCAGACCGTGCTGCGCAATCTCACCTATACCGATGCGAGCGACACGCCGACGCCGAACCAGACAATCAGCTTCAATCTCGCCGGCACGGTTCGGACCGACGCGATCACGGTCGTGCCGGTGAATGATCGACCGGTACTCGACCTGAACGGCGCCGCCTCGGGCACCAGCTCGTCGGCTTCCTTCATCGAGAACCGTTCCGTCGCCGTCTCACCGAATGCGACCCTGACAGACCCGGATACGAGCAGCCTCGTCTCGCTCACGGCAACGCTCCTTGCCCTGCCGGACGGCAACGCCCTCGAGCGGCTCAGCCTGGATGCCGCTGCAGCGAGCGCCGCTGCGGCCGCCGGGCTCTCCGTCACCTATTCGGCTTCCACCGGCGCGCTCAGCATCGACGGCAGCGCGTCGGCGGCGACCTATCAGGCCATCCTGCGCGGCATCCTGTACGAGAACGGAAGCGATCAGCCCTCCACGGCGACCAGAACGGTCCGTGTGTCGGTGAGCGACGGCACCGACGCTAGTCTCGTACGGGATGCGAGCATCTCGATCACCCGCGTCAACGATGCGCCGCTGCTGGATCTCAACGGCGTGGCGGCTGGAACGGGCGTGACTTTGTCGTATCGGACCGGCGACGCGCCCGCGAAGTTCTCCGCTGCGGCGACTGTTGCCGACATCGACTCGGCGAATTTCGGCGGCGGGTCCTTGCGCATCGGCTTCATGGCGAACGGCTCCGCCGGCGACCAGCTCCTGATCATCACCGACGCGACCGTGACGATCAGCGGGACCACCGTGCGGGTCAATGGAACCAGCATCGGGACGGTGTCCGGAGGAACCAACGGCAACGATCTCGTGGTGAGCCTCAACACCAGCGCGACGCCTGCAGCCGTCCAGACACTTCTCCAGCATGTCGGCTTCTCGACGGGCGCGGGCAGCCCGACCTCGCCGCGCGAAGTGACGTTCACGCTCAACGATGGCGACGGGACGGCCAATGGCGGCCAGGCCGTCGCAAGCGCCGTCGCTACGATCGAACTCACGGCTGGCCAGGGTAACGTGGCCCCGACGCTGATCGGCGACCTGCAGGCGACGATCGCCAATGCCAGCACCTACCAGTTCACCACCAGCGATTTCTTCTACACAGATCCGGACGACGGGCCGGCCGGCATCACCTTCTCGGTCAGCAACATCGACAACGGCTTTGTCCGTCGCAACGGCACGGCGGTGTCGAGTTTCACGGCCGAGCAGCTCGCGGCAGGCCAGATCACCTATTGGCACGACGGGACGGAGCCGGTCGGCAGCTTCAGGATCGCGGTCGAGGACGGCAATGAGGACGGCTCCACGCCGGTCGCGCAGAACTTCGTCTTCAACGTCACGACCGGGCAGGTGAACACGCCGCCGACGCTGACGGGCGACCTGCAGGCCACGATCGCCAATGGCAGCACCTACCAGTTCACCACCAGCGACTTCTTCTACACAGATCCGGACGATGGTCCGGCCGGCATCGCCTTCTCGGTCAGCAACATCGACAACGGCTTTGTCCGTCGCAACGGCACGGCGGTGTCGAGTTTCACGGCCGAGCAGCTCGCAGCCGGGCAGATCACCTATTGGCACGACGGGACGGAGCCCGTCGGCAGCTTCAGGATCGCGGTCGAGGACGGCAACGAGGACGGCTCCACGCCGGTCGCGCAGAACTTCGTCTTCAACATCACGACCGGGCAGGTGAACACGCCGCCGACGCTGACCGGCGACCTGCAGGCGACGATCGCCAATGCCAGCACCTACCAGTTCACCACCAGCGATTTCTTCTACACCGACCCGGACGATGGTCCGGCCGGCGTCACCTTCTCGGTCAGCAACCTCGACAACGGCTTTGTCCGCCGCAACGGCACGGCGGTGTCGAGCTTCACGGCCGAGCAGCTCGCGGCCGGCCAGATCACCTATTGGCACGACGGGACGGAGCCCGTCGGCAGCTTCAGGATCGCGGTCGAGGACGGCAACGAGGACGGCTCCACGCCGGTCGCGCAGAACTTCGTCTTCAACGTCACGACCGGGCAGGTGAACACCCCGCCGACGCTGACCGGCGACCTGAGAGCCACCATCGCCAGCGGCGGCAGCTATGTGCTGAGCCAAGCCGATCTCTTCTATTCCGACCCCGACGACAGCGCGACGGGTGTCGCCTTCACCGCCTCTGGGGTCACTGGCGGCACGCTCCTGGTCGCCGGGGCCGCCGCCATGAGTTTCACGCCGCAGCAGCTCACCAATGGCCTGGTCGCCTTCCGGCACGATGGCTCGTCCACGGCGCCATCCTTCTCCGTCTCGGTGGAGGATGGGAACGAGGATGGCTCGACACCAGTTGCGCAGAGTTTCATCCTCGACATCGGAACGGGAGGAAGTTCTGCGCTCGATCTCTCGGGCGCCGTACGCGGGGTCAGGGTCGACCTTGGCGCCGCGCAATGGGTGCTCGCCACGAAGGTGATGGCGCTCGGCGATTCGATCACCAATGGCGACTCCCCTCCCGGACAGGACGAGCATGGCTATCGCGGCTTCCTCTACCAGAATCTGGTCGAGGCAGGGCGCCTCGTCGACCTGGTTGGGCCCAACAGCAACGGCCAGGTCCCCGATCCCCAGCATGCCGGTTATCCCGGCGAGACCGGCGACGACATCCAGGCGCTCCTTCCCAACCTCCTCGCCACCTATACACCGAGCGCCATCCTGCTCATGGTCGGCACCAACGACGTGCTCCAGAAGAGCAATCCGCAAAACGCCGTCAGCGCCGAGATCGCTGGCATGCTGAACCATGTCGCGCAGGCAAGCCCGGCGACACATGTCTATGTCGCGACGCTGCTGCCGCTGGCGGGCCATGATACCCAGATTGCCAATGTGAACGCCGCGATCCGAAGCGTCGTCGCGGACGCCGTGGGGCGCGGTCAGAATGTCAGTCTCGTCGAGATGCCGAGCGTCGCGCTGTCCGATCTGTTCGATGGCATACACCCGAACGATACCGGCTATCGCGAGATGGCCGGCTACTGGACCACGGCCTTTCTGGCCAAGCCGCCCGCAGCCGGCATGGGCACGGCGATCGATGCTGCGGTGACTAACGTCACCGGAAGCTCCCACAACGATCTTCTGATCGGCGACGGCCGGGCCAACGAGCTTTCAGGCGGCGCCGGGGCCGACTGGATTCGGGGGGAAGCTGGCAACGACCTTCTCACAGGCGGCGCTGGCCGGGACGTTTTCGTCTTCGCGCCCGGCTTCGGCCAGGATACGGTTCGCGACTTCGTCCGCGGCGAGGATCTCCTGGATTTCAAGGCTTTCGCTTTGAATGTCGGCGATTTCGCGTCCTGGCGCCAGGACCATATCTCGGCTTCAGGCGCCGACGCGATCGTGACGATCGAGCCCGGACACTCCGTGACGCTCACGGGTGTCTCCGCCACCGCGCTGCAGGCAAGCGATTTCCTGTTCATCTGATGCGGTAGCAAGGGCTGCGTTGCCGAGACCTTGAATTCTTGGTTTCGTCGTCCTGCAGATTGGCGGGGCGGCGCGATCACGGGCGAGTGGACGGCGGCGCATGAAGGAAGGGCTGATCGGCGGCGAGGGCTTCTCCAAATGCGGACACTCTGCACGCCGAGTGTCTGAAGCTCACCGCTCCTTGAAAGATTTGGCCATTTGATCTTTGAGCGGCTTCAGAATGTATTCGAGCGGGCTGCGTTCCTCGGTCTCGACGAAGACATCAGCCTGCATGCCAGCGCCGATACGATGAGGTGCGAGACGAGCGAGTTCCTCAGGCTCGACATTGACCCGAATCGTATAGAACGCGGTGCCGGTTTGCTGGTCGCGGCTGATATCAGCCGAGATGCGAGAAACTTTGCCCTTCAGCTCCGGCGTTGTGCGTTGGTTGAATGCGTGGATCTTCACCTGCGCGGATCGCCCAAGGACCAATTGGTCGATGTCGGACGGCAGGATGCGGGCTTCGATTTCCAAGCCGTCCTCGACAGGAACGATCATCATGAGCGGTTCGGCTGGCGTGATCACACCGCCGACAGTATGGACCGCCAGTTGATGCACGAAACCGGTGCTCGGCGACCTTATCTCGACGCGCTTCAGTTGATCCTCGGCCGCAACGCGGCGTTCGACCAGCTCTGCACTCCGCGCTTGTATCTCGCGCAGTTCCTTCATCACCTCCTCGCGCAACGCATCCTCGACCTGGATGATCTGGAGTTGTGTTTCGCCGATTCTGCTTTCAGCCTGAGCGACCGCGGCCAGCAGTTGCCCCTTCTGACCCTCTAGGTTTGCAGCTTCTCGTTCCAGAACGGCCTTTCGGCTCAGGGAGACGAGGTTCTTCTCATACAGCCCCCTGACGCCCAGAAGTTCCTCTTCGATCAGGGTAGCCTGGCGATCCCTTGCCTCCTGCTGCGCCCGGTGACCGACGATCAGATCCTGAAGCTGGCCGACGCGCTTGACGAGTTGCGCCTTCTGCCCTTCGCGCGATGAGCGTCGCGCCTCGAACAGGGCCTGCTCGGCCGCGACGAGCTCGGCGATCTCAGGCTCATGCAGCCGGCCGGCCAGATCCGGCGCGACGACGATCGCGCCACGGCGGTCCCGCTCGGCCTGGAGGCGGCCGCGACGTGCCGCGAATTCGTCGAGCTGCTTGGTGATGACCTGCAGATTGGCGCGGGTGACGGTGTCGTCCAGGCGGATCAGGACGGCGTTCCGCTCGACACGCGCACCCTCGCGAACCAGGATCTCGCCGACGACGCCGCCGGTCGGGTGCTGCACCTTCCTGACATTGCCGTCGACCACGAACTGGCCCGTCGTGACGACCGCGCCGGAGAGAGTGGTTGCAACGGCCCAGACGCCGACCGTTCCGGCGAAGAGGGCGATGCTGGCGCCGCCGATCGTGGCGAGCCGCCCCAGCGCTTGCCGGAAATCCGCTTGGTCCTGTCCGTTGGGCTTCGTCATGACGCCATCGTCTGCCGTTGCGCGCTTGGCAGCCCGCCTTGCTTGAGAACCCGCTGCAGGATTTCCTTCTTCGGGCCGATGGCCTGGATGCGGCCTTCAGCGATCATCGCGATCTGATCGACGCCTGCGATCGCGGTCGGGCGATGCGTCACGACGATGACGATCCCGCCGCGGGCGCGAATGCCTTTGACAGCCACGGTTAACGCCTCATCGCCGTCATGGTCGAGGTTGGAATTGGGTTCATCCAGCACAATGAGGAATGGCTCGCCGAACAGCGCCCGCGCCAGGGCGATCCGCTGGCGCTGGCCGCCCGACAGGGCGGAGCCTGCCTCGCCGATGCGGGTGTCGTAGCCATTTTCGAGTTTGAGGATCAGCTCATGCGCTCCAGCGGCGCGCGCCGCAGCGACGATCGCCTCATCCGAGGCGTCGGCCTGGAAGCGGGCGATGTTCTCGGCGACGGAGCCGTCGAGGAGTTCGATATCCTGCGGCAGATAGCCGATATGCTGCCCGAGCTCGCTCCGGTTCCACTGATCGAGATCGGCACCGTCCAGCCGGACCGTCCCCCTGAGCGGTCGCCAGACACCGACTAAAGTACGCACCAAGGTCGACTTGCCGGAGGCGCTCGGCCCGATGATGCCGAGGCCCTGGCCGGCCTCGAGCTTCAGCGAAACGCCTTGCAGGATCGGCGCCTGCTGGCCGGGCGCCGCCACCAGCAGGCCCTCCGCCGAGAGTTCGCGCCGCGGCTGCGGCAGCGCCGTATGCTCTCGCACGGCAAAGGCAGGAGAATTCAGCACTTGCCCAAGATGCTTGAGCCCCTGACGGGCTGCGACGAACCCCTTCCAGTGTGCGACCGCGATCTCGATCGGAGCCAGAGCGCGCGCGGTCAGGATCGAAGCGGCGATCATCGCTCCGCCGGAGATTTCGCCATGGATGGCGAGATAGGCGCCGAGGCCGAGCACGGCCGATTGCAGGACCATGCGGAAGATCTTGGCGAAGGCGCCGATCCCGCCGATCGCGTCCGCTCCGGCCAGCCAGTCGCCGATATGACGACGACTGGCCTCCCGCCATCGGCGCTCGAAGGCCGGCCCCATGCCCATCGCGGCAAGGGCCTCGGCATTGCGCCGGCTGGATTCGGCGATCATCTCCCGCCCCACGCCGCTGGCCTGCTGCGCTGCAGCCGTCAGGCGGCTCTTACGCTCCGCCAGTGCCGTCAGCCCGAGGATGACGGCGCCCCCCGCAATGGCGAGCCAGCCGAGCCAGGGATGCAGCAGGAAGCAGCCGGCGAAGAAGAGCGGCATCCACGGCATGTCGAACAGGGCGGTGGGGCCCAGCGAGGCCAGGAAGGCACGGATCTGGTCGAGGTCGCGGATCGGCCGCAGCGCCTGCTCCGGACGATAGCCCAGCAGTGGCATCCGCTGTGCCGCCGCAAAGGCGGATGGCGAGACCTGCTCGTCGAAACGCGCGCCGATCCGGGACAGCATCCTGACCCGGATCGCATCGAGAACGCCCTGCAGGGCGTAGGCGGCGAGCAGGAGTAGGGAAAGCCCGATCAGGGTCGGCACGCTGCGCGAGGTCAGGACCCGGTCATAGAGCTGCAGCATGTAGAATGAGCCCGACAGCATCAGGAGATTGATGCAGCCGGAAAACACGCCGACCGCCGCAAAGGCTCCGCGACAGGACGACAGGGCGGAGGCGACGACCGAGACTGCTGGCGCGGGAGAAGCTGAACGCATCATTGCAGGCTCTCCGAGCACCCTCGAGGGGGGTACGGCAACGTATCGAGGACATCGCGATTCGTGTGCATCTCCGGCACCGCGGCGAATGTCAGCAGATCAAGCCGGAGTACCGTGACCGACGCCGGCAGCTCGTCACAAAATGCGCCGATCCAAGGCCAGCAGGAATGTCGCACGGATGAGCCGCGCCATCGCCGCGTCCTCCCCCGCTCCCTTAGGTCATATCCCAGTAGAGTATCTTGGCATCAGCGGATTCAATGTCGAAGACGAAGTAACCCATCGTATCCAGCATCGTACCCCGCCATCGCGCCGTCTGCGGCGGCGAGGTCAGACAGGTCATCCTGCTACTGTCCGAGAGCCAGATCAGCGCCAGGAGCGGAAGTTGGTGCACCGCCCGGGAGCAGACGTTCAATGCCGCACTTAAATGCGCAAGGACACTCAAACATCAGCCTCGGAGGTGCCGAAGCTGAGTTACCGATCATGTCGCATAATCAGACCATCGCCGGTGGCTGGGTCTACATCTGCGCCGTATGGTCTCTCAGTTCCGCCGAGTATGCGCGCAGGTGACGTCGCTTTCGTGTTCGTGTCAGCCACATATCGAATATGAAAGGTAGCAAGGCGCTCGCAGCGAGCGGCCCTGCGTAACGGAAAGCTGGACACCGTAGCATTTCCCGAAGCCCCACACGGCGACCGCGAAAAGGCAAACGTTAATGAGGCCGTAAGTCAGCGTCGAACCAACGGGCGCGGGAGCTTAGGCAGAGGCCGCAATTTTGGCGCCGACGCTCCGCTGATGAAGGTCGGTCTCATATGGGTCGCTGACCTCCCAGTCGGCAGGGGTAGAAAAAATAATAATCGGCTATACCTCTGTAAAACAAACAATAACTGTATTATATCAGCTCATTATGTCCTTTTTGGTAGAAAATAATCTAATTATAATCGACTAAGATTCACTATTTTCGTGCCCTTGCAAAATAAATCTGCTTCCATGTCTTATATTCGCTTAAGTTGATCCTATATCCGAGCTTGAACGAATCGCGGTGAAATCGCTGATCGTGAGCGTCGGACTACGCCGTCTGGAACGCCTTCTCGACGATTAAAAATCTTTCTCGGCTCCGGCGGGGGTAGACCCCTTCGTCGAAAATTTCTGATGCTTCAAGGTCGGCCCGTTTGCGAAGGAGGCGCCTTGAGCAATCGCATTACGCAGATCTCCGTCTCGAACTGACTCGCCCACCTAGGGCACAGAGTCTGCAAAAGGCGACTTCGTCCACGCCTTGCCGGCCCCGCCGTCGCGTCGTTCGACAATCCCGTCGAGCCTGTCAAAGCCCGGCGACTTTGGAGTTCGCCATGGCTCTCGAACCGGCTCGCTTGCAGGCCGTACCTAAACCGTGGGGCTCACGCGACCTCCTGCCCTGGAGCGGAACCGATCATCACGGTGCCGCCATCGGAGAAATCTGGTTGCAGCGCCACGATCCCGATGCGCTCGAGCCTGACTTGCTACTCAAGCTGCTGTTCACGCGGGAAGCTCTGTCGATCCAGGTGCATCCGGACGACGATGCGGCACGAACCATGGGGCTTCCGCGCGGCAAGACCGAAGCCTGGTACGTGCTCTCCGCCGAGCCGGACGCCACGGTAGGTGTTGGGCTCAAATCGGCATTGACGGGCGCGCAATTGCGGGCGGCGATTGCCGATGGCTCCATTGCCACGCAGGTCTCCTGGCGAACCGCCGCGGCGGGAGATGTCATCTTCGTCCCTGCCGGGACGATCCATGCGATCGGCCCCGGTCTCGTGCTCGCCGAGATTCAGCAGCGCAGCGACACAACCTTCCGCCTGTTCGATCACGGCCGCGGCCGTGAACTCCACGTCGAAGCCGGCATTGCCGCTGCCAATGCCGGCCCGGCTGCGGAGCAGGCGCCACCGCGGCGGCTCGGTAACGCCAGGACCCTGCTCGTGGCCAGCGTCTTCTTCGTGCTCGAACGGCTGGAGCTCGCACCAGGATCGTTGTGGAAACTGCGTGCCCGTTCTGAGACCTGGTTGCTGGTGATCGCCGGCGATGGGCGGCTCGGCCCGACGCAGGCTGGTATCGGCGAGGGCTGCTTCGCCCAGGACGAGACCCTATCCGTTGAGGCAGGAGCGGCAGGCCTCACCTGCCTCATAGCCTACGCCGCCGCAGCGCCCAGCGGCGACCTTCTTCGTCCCCTCGCGGCGAATGATGCCCTCACATCGATGAGCGCCGTATCTCGCCGACGCCTCATGCTTGCCGCACCGGCAGATCCGCAAATTCCCCCTATGGAGGCACGACCTTGAACTCGCTTCACCAGATCGCCTTCATCGGCAACTCGCTGCCGCGCCGCTGCGGCATCGCGACCTTCACCACGGACCTGCAGCAGGCGGTCGCCGCATCGGACCCCGATCTGGCAACCTCTATCGTGGCAATGAACGATGGTGAGGGTTACGACTATCCGGGCTCCGTCGGCTTCCAGATCCAGGACGATCAGGCACAGGATTATGCGCGCGCTGCCGACTTCCTGAATGACGGCCGGTTCGACGTCGTCTCCCTGCAGCACGAATTCGGCATCTTCGGCGGCGAGGCGGGCGCGCATGTCGCTGGATTGTTGTCGCGACTGACGATGCCGGTCGTTACCACGCTCCATACCGTCTTGTCGGAGCCGAGCCCGGCACAGCGCAGCGTCATGGAGCGGATCGTCGATGCCTCCTCCCGGGTCGTCGTCATGGCCGAGAAAGGGCGCGACCTGCTGCGCACGATCTATCGGCTTCCCGCCGACAAGATCGAGGTGATCGCGCATGGCATTCCCGATTTTGCCTTCGTCGAGCCGGACGATGCCAAGGCCAAACACGGCTTCGCCGGCCGCTCGGTGGTCCTGACCTTCGGTCTGCTGTCGCCCAACAAGGGCATCGAGGTGATGATCGATGCGATGCCCTCGATCCTGAGGCGGCGGCCCGATGCCGTCTATGTCATCCTGGGTGCCACGCACCCCCATCTCGTCCGCGAGCAGGGCGAAGCCTATCGCACCGGCCTGCAGAAGCGTGTCCATGAGCTCGGCATCGAGAATCATGTCGTCTTCCTCGACCAGTTTGTCGATCGCGAGACGCTGCTCGGCTTCATCTCCATGTGCGACGTCTACGTCACGCCTTATCTCAACGAGGCGCAGATGACCTCGGGCACGCTGGCCTACAGCTTCGGGCTCGGAAAGGCGGTCGTCTCGACGCCCTATTGGCACGCCCAGGAACTGCTCGCCGACGGCCGCGGCGTCATGGTGCCGTTCGGCGACGTCGTGGCAACCGGCAATGAGATCGCAGGATTGCTGACGGACGCTGCCAGGCGACAGGCCATGCGGCGACGCGCTTATGCCAGCAGCCGCTCCATGACCTGGGAACAGACCGCAAAGCGCTACCTCGCCACCTTCGAGACGGCACGCCGCGGCCGTTTGCTGAACATGGTTGCCGGGGCGGCGCAGGCAAGGCCGTTCCTTCAGCCATCCGCACCGCCGGAACTGCGAACCGGCCACCTCCATTGCATGTGCGACGACACCGGCCTGTTCCAGCATGCGGTTCATTCCGTGCCCGATCGCACGCATGGCTACTGCGTCGACGATAATGCCCGCGCGCTGCTCCTCTCCTGCGCGCTGGGCGGAGCCGGCGAGCAGCGCTTGCCCGAGGCGATGAGCGCGCGGTTCGCTTCCTTCGTCCAGCACGCCTGGAACCCGCAGGCGCAGCGCTTCCGCAATTTCATGAGCTTCGATCGACGCTGGCTCGAGGAGGTCGGCTCGGAAGACAGCCATGGTCGGACGCTCTGGGCTCTTGGCGAGTGCGCGCGCAGCGACACCAGCCCGTCGCGGCGGCGCTGGGCGACTGCGCTGTTCGCCGAGGCCCTGCCAGTCGTCGAGAGCTTCGGCTCGCCCCGTGCCTGGAGTTTCGCGCTGCTTGGCCTGGACGCCTACTGCGCCGTGGTCGCGGCGCCGTCCTCCACCATCCGTCTGCGCTCCTTGCTGGCGGACCGCCTGCTCGACCTGCTGTCGACGGTCGAGACGCCGGATTGGGTCTGGTTCGAGGAGGGCCTCTCCTACGACAATGCCCGGCTGCCCCAGGCACTGATCGCCACCGGGCTTTCGATGCAGGCTCCCGCCTATGTCGAGGCCGGCCTGCGCTCCCTGCGCTGGCTGATCGGGGTGCAGAGCACGCCTGCAGGCCTGTTCCGGCCGGTGGGCTCGGACAGTTTCAGCGACAGGCTCAGCCCGCCGAAGGCATTCGACCAGCAGCCTCTGGAAGCCACGGCGACCATCTCGGCCTGCCTCGCCGCCTGGCGCGCCGATGGCGACGCACAATGGCGGGCGGAAGCGCTGCGCGCTTTCGCCTGGTTCATGGGCGAGAACGATCTGTCGACACCGCTGGTCGATCTCGACACCGGCGCCTGCCGCGACGGCCTGCATCGCGACCGGCCCAATGAGAACCGCGGCGGTGAATCCGTGGTATCCTACCTTCTCAGCCTCGCCGAGATTCGCCAGCTCTCCCGCATGAGTGGGGACCGCCCGAAACTGGCGCCGCTTCGGGTCTTGCACGCCTGAGCCTCCGGCGATCCGCACAAACCGAATTGGGGCCGCCTTGCCGCTAGCCACCTTCCTGAACCGGCAGGCCTTGCACCTGCGTCCGGATCCCGCACGGGTCGTAGTCCGCCGCTTCGGACCCTCGCCCGATCCGCGCGACATGAATCCCACCGACAAGCTGCGTGCGAACCACATCGTCGCTCGTGTGACGGGACTGGACCAGGAGGCGGCGGCTAGCCAGCTCGCCGAGGTGCTGGAGAACTTCAACGGCCGGCACCGGAACCTGCTGGAACGCTTCGAGGCGCGCGCCGACGAGATGGAGGAAGTGTTCACGGAACATGGCGCGTTCACCCGGACGCAGCGCCAGCTGGTCGGATCCTATTTCCTGCACGAGTATTCGTTCGAGGCGGCGGCGCTCTTCAACCCGAGCATCGTCTCGCACCCCGACCAGTCCGGCGCTCCGCCGGGCGGGCGTCGCTTCGTCCTCAGCGTGCGCGCGGTCGGCGAAGGGCATATCTCATCCCTGACGTTCCGGTCCGGTACGATCGCCGCCGACGGCAGTCTGAGCGTCGATCCGACCTCGCGCCTTGCGACGATCGCGACCTTCCGCAATCGCATGGTGCGCCTCGATGGCGATGACGTCGAGGTGGTGTTCTCACCGGACGGTGACATCAGCGAGCGCGTGATCTTTCCGATCACGGCCTCGCAGTCGAATGGGATCGAGGACGCGCGCTTCGTCGAGTTCGACGAGGGCGGGCGGACCGTGTTCCGCGCCACCTACACGGCCTATGATGGCAGGGGGATACGTTCCGAGCTGATCGAGACCACCGACTTCCTGTCGTTCCGGATGTCGCCGCTGCGAGGCAGCGCTGCCGTGAACAAGGGTATGGCCCTGTTTCCGCGCAAGATCGGCGGCCGCTACGCCATGATCGCGCGGCAGGACAACGAGAACCTCTATCTCGTCTATTCGGACGATCTCATGAACTGGGACGGGGGCGTCGCGATCCTGAAGCCGCAATATCCCTGGGAGTTCATCCAGATCGGGACCTGTGGTTCGCCGATCGAACTCGACGAAGGCTGGCTGCTGTTCACCCATGGCGTCGGACCCGTGCGACGCTATGCGATCGGCGCTGTCCTTCTCGACAAACAGGATCCCTCGAGGGTGCTTGCGCGCTCACGCGAACCTCTGGTCCGGCCGGAGCCGTCCGAGCGCGAGGGCTACGTTCCCAACGTCGTCTACACCTGCGGCGCGATGCGCCACGGCGGGCAGATCGTCCTGCCCTACGCGGTCTCCGACACCTACTGCAATTTCGCGACGATCAGGATCGGGGCGCTGCTGCAAGCCCTGGATCCGGTTGCTGCGGAAGAGACGCATGATCTGCGGCGGGCCGCCTCTCCGTGAAAAGGAACATCAAAATGACCCAACATGAGCCCGTGATCCAACGCTCGATCGCGCTTGGGGACGTGGTCCGGCTGTCCTTCGGCTTCGCCGATCAATCCGGTACTGGTGAGTATGAGGTCGTGCGGATCATGCCGACGCGGGCGAGCGGCGAGCGCGAATACCGCGTTCGCGGCGCCGATGGTTTTGAACGGGCGATCGGGCACGACCAGATTGTTTCGGACAGCCTCGAATCGGTGCGCAGCCCCGTCGGGTGACGCTCGCTGCGAGGTCAATCTCATACCGCAAGCCGACATCCTCCGGAGAAGACACTTGGCTGAGAACTCGAAATCCCGCGTGACGGCAGATGCCGCGTTCCTGAGGACGCAAACCCAATCATTGACGCGCAACCGCGTCCTTTCCGAAACGGAGACCATCACCCAGGCGCGCGACGCCAACACGGCGCGCCTGAAAGAACTCCGGCTGCAGAAGGAGGCCGCTGACCGCGCCGCTGCGGCATCCGCGCCACCGACGCCCAAGCGCAAACGGACGGTTTGACTGGCTCAATGTCCATTTCCGGGGGGCTCGACGATAAAACCACTGTTCTGACTGGTTGAAGCCGCACCTTGAGCCCGCCGGATTGCGGGCTCCGACCAACGGAGTTCGCTTGGATATCGATGTCACGCAGAAGCCGGATGGAACGGCCTGGTTGCTGACCGATCTGCTCGGCCGCGACATGGGATATATCGAGGACAGAGCAGAGGGCGAGTTTATGATCTATCCGGCAGGCCAGGCACTGCACACGATGGAGGCCATGCGCCGGGGGCCCTTCAAATCCCTTGATGATGCGCTTGCCGAGATCGAGCGCTTTACGCGAGGCACCTGCCGGCGCCAGCCCGCGGATGAAGGCCCCGCTGCCGATGGCTGAGCAAAGCCGATCGGCGCCGCTCCGGCGCAGGCTAGGCCGAGCCGGATTCGTCGGCCCTGCCGGGTCGCTTGGGCGGGGTGCCGTTCGGCAGGTCGATCAGCCTTGCTTTGCGCGAGGCCTTGGCCTGATCGGAGATCGGAAGCCCCGAAAGCGCTTCGTCGATATGGCTGCCTGCCACCGAGCGCGCCTTCCGCTGCTGCCGCTTCCTGACGATATTGCGCGGCGCATCTGCGGGGAGCGACAGCTCCATGTCGTGATCGACGGACGGTGGGGACGGGATGGTCGTGGAAATGGTCATAACAAGCCAACCGCCACCGGAGTCCTTTTGTTCCAGCCTGCGGCGATAGTTTCGGCGCGGAGCCGGTTCGGCGGAGAGGGGAAGAGAGTTCACGCTCGTGCCTCCTCCGGCTCTCATGCGCCGCGCCCGCATGCGATGGCGCGGCGATGACCGTGCCATGGTGGCAGAGCGGCGTGATCTACCAGATCTACCCGCGCTCGTTCCAGGACAGCGACAGCGACGGGGTCGGCGACCTCAAGGGCATTACGCGACGGCTGGGCTACCTCGCCGAGCTCGGCATCGACGCGATCTGGATTTCGCCGATCTATCCCTCGCCGATGGCCGATTTCGGCTACGACGTCTCCGATTATTGCAACGTCGATCCCCGCTTCGGCAGTCTCGCCGATTTCGACGATCTGCTGGCACAGGCTCATGCGCGTGGGCTCAAGGTCTTGCTGGATTTCGTACCGAACCACACCTCCGACCGGCATCCTTGGTTCGCGGAGAGTCGCTCCTCGCGCAGCAATCCGAAACGGGATTGGTATCTCTGGCGCGACCCCGCCGCCGGGGGCGGGCCGCCCAACAACTGGATCAGCGATTTCGGCGGCCCGGCCTGGGAATGGGACGAGGCCAGTGGCCAGTATTACTACCATGCCTTCCTGAAGCAGCAGCCGGACCTCAACTGGCGCAATCCGGCGGTGCGGGCGGCGATGCACGACGTGCTGCGCTTCTGGTTCGACCGCGGCGTCGACGGTTTCCGCATTGATGTGCTCTGGCACCTGGTCAAGGCCGCCGACTTCCCCGACAACCCGCCGAACCCGGCCTATCGGCCTGCGCTCGACGAGAAGGACCGGTTGATCCAGCTACATTCGACCGACCAGCCCGAGATCCATGGCATCGCAGCCGACATGCGCGCCCTTGCCGATGAGTATCAGGCCACGGGGCAGGGCGAGCGCCTGCTGATCGGGGAAATCTACCTGCCGGTCGACCGGCTCATGCGCTATTACGGCGAGGACCGGGCGGGCGTGCACCTGCCCTTCAATTTCCAGCTGATCGAGGCGCCCTGGCAGGCAAGATCGCTGGCCGAGCTCATCGCCGCTTACGAGGCGGCGCTGCCGCCCGGCGGCTGGCCGAACTGGGTGCTCGGCAATCACGACCGCCCGCGCGTCGCGACCAGAGTCGAGGAAAGCCAGGCACGGGTCGCAGCGATGCTGCTGCTGACCCTGCGCGGCACGCCCACCCTCTATTATGGTGACGAACTCGGCCTCAGCGACGTGCCGATCCCGCCCGATCAGGTCCGGGATCCGCGCGAGCTACGCCAGCCGGGAAAGGGCCTCGGGCGCGATCCGGTCCGCACCCCGATGCCGTGGGACGACAGCGTACATGCTGGCTTCAGCACGGCTCGGCCCTGGCTGCCGCTCAACGCCGACTGGCCGGTGCGCAACGTGGCACGAGAGCTAGCCGAACCAGGCTCGATACTGGCGCTGCATCGCCGGCTGCTCGCGGCCCGGCGCGCCCATCCTGCCCTGGCGATCGGTGATTTCGCGCTGCTGGAGACTGACGGCGACGTACTTGCCTATGAGCGTCGGCATGATGCGGACCGGCTGATCGTGGCGCTCAATCTTGGCGAGCGGCTGCAACGTCTGGCCTTGCCGGAATGGGCACACGATTGCCGGCCACTCCTGTCCACGCTCGCCGATCTGACGCTGGTTCAGGACGGCGCATTGCTGCTGAGGCCCGATGAGGGCGTGATCCTAACGCTCGCCGACTGACCGCAGGGAGGGACGAACGCTTGCGCATTGCCATGCTGGCGCCGATCTCCTGGCGCACGCCGCCGCGTCATTATGGCCCATGGGAGCTGGTGACGAGCCTGCTGACCGAGGCGCTGGTGGCGCGCGGCGTCGATGTCACCCTGTTCGCCACAAGAGACAGTCATACGGCGGGGACCTTGGCCGGCGTCTGCCCTGCACCCTATTCCGAGGATCCGACGATCGACGCCAAGGTCTGGGAGCTGCTGCATGTCGCCCATGTCTTCGAGCGTGCCGGCGAGTTCGACCTCATCCACAACCAGGCCGATTTCGTGCCGCTCGCCTTCTCGCGTCTGGTCGATACGCCAGTGGTGACGACGATCCACGGCTTCTCCTCGCCACGCATCCTGCCGGCCTTCAAGGCCCATGAGGACCGCGTCCACTATGTCGCGATCAGCGCCGCCGACCGGCATCCCGATCTGCGCTATGCGGCGACGATCCACCACGGCATCCGGATCGAGGATTTCCCGTTCGATCCGGTCGGAAGCGACGACCTGCTCTTCTTCGGCCGCATCCACCCCGACAAGGGCGCAGCTGAGGCGATCGCCACGGCGCGCGGCGCCGGGCGGCGGCTGGTCATGGCCGGCATCGTCCAGGACCAAGGCTATCACGACGCGCAGGTCGCCTCCGCTCTCGCCGGCGAGGACGTCGTCTATCTCGGTCCCGTCGGCGGCAGCGCGCGCACGCATGCGCTCGGTTCGGCCAAGGCGCTGCTGCATCTGATCAATTTCGAGGAGCCGTTCGGATTGTCGGTCATCGAGGCGCTTGCCTGCGGAACGCCCGTCATCGCCTCCAGGCGCGGTTCGATGCCGGAACTGATCGAGCACGGCGTCACCGGCTTCCTGGTCGACAGTGTCGACGAGGCCGTGGCGGCGATCGCGCGCCTCTCCGAGATCGACCGCGCCGCCTGCCGGGCAGCGGTCGCCGCGCGCTTCACCGTCGACCACATGGCCGATCGTTATCTCGAGCTGTATCGCTCCATCCTCGGATGAGGACCATGTGCTCCCGGCGGACCGCGACGCGCCGGCCCAACGGGCAGCCGCAAAAGAAACAGCGTGCGCTGTCCTCGGCCCTGGCCTAGGCTGCGCTTCTGCTTCGACATGACTTGCCTGGATTCGTTCCCAGGCAGCCGCGGCAGCTGCTAGCCGGCCGCGCTGACACGAGCACCTGCTCGCTACCCCTTGCATGACATCTGCGCCCGCAACCACGCATGCGCATCGCGATGGGCAACTGCCCCGCGAAGCGCCCAGTTCCGGCCGGTACGACCCGAGAGATCGCGCTCCGCGATCTCCGAACGAGGACTAGAACGGCATGTCAAAAGGCGAACGACGCGGGAACCGCGAGACCAAAAAGCCGAAGCAGGAAAAGCCGAAAGTTGCAGTCGCAGCTCCCGCCAGCCTTGCCGCTTCGGTCGTGAAGGCCGCAGCTCCGAAAAGGAAGTAGCGGTTTGTGCCCTAGGGCAATGGTCCCTTGGGGTGAGACGCATGCTGCGAGCTTCGACCAACCGACAGGACAGTGATGATCCGCTTCAAGACGATCGAGCCCAAGCCGGCCGCAAACACCAACAAGCCGGTTATTGCCCCGCAAACGGCAGTCGCGCCGACCGAACCGGTGCCGGCTGGCGACGATCGAAAGATCGCAATGCAACGACTACGGGACCCGGAGAAGTCCGCGAATCTGCCGTCGGCAGAAAAGCTCGAGCACGACTAGAAATCGGAAGCCGTCAATCGATGGTAGCTCTGGCGCTTGCGGGAATAAGCTGCCCCGGCGGCCTTCTGAATGGCAGCAAGATGCCCATCATACGCTCTCAGGGTCGACGCTTCGTCCGGACCGGCTGAAGCGTCGATGCCGTGCAGCGCCGCGAGCTCGACCTCGAATGCAATCTCCAGAGCGGAATCGGAACCCCAGAAACAGACGCAGTTCCGCGCGGCGTCATACCGTCGGATCGGATTGGGGAAATGGAGGCTCATAGGATCATCCTCGATGGGGGCTGATCGAATTCAGGCATATCGTCGGTAGGTTGCGATCTTTGTCGCGCGACGCTGAGAACGCATTTCGCGCGACAAGAAACCGCCCGGTCTCAGTGCCGCGCGACTGGCGAGCAATCTTAGGTTTTCGGAATGCCGAGAGCTGCCGCGCAGGCCTTGGCTACATCCGAATCGGGTGATGAGCTGCCCGGCATCGTCGCCCAGCCGCCTTTCGCGATGAAATCACCCTGTTGCCAGGAGCTGATCTTCTTGAGTTCGACGAGCTGTTCGGTCGCATTGTTCTGCTGCTGGAACCTCACCACGCAGATCGGCGAGAGAGCCGCAACAAGGGCGGTATTCGAGCGTGCCTTGGCTTCTCGTTCCGCTGTGCTCTGTGTCACCCAGCCGCCCCAGGTGAAACCGATGACGGCGAGTGCAACAGCCCCGCCGACGGCGCCCCAGGCGGCCGGTTTCAGTTCTGCTGGAATTTTCATGATGTCGGACTTTCCGAACCGGAAGAAAATCTTCCGAAGAGCACGATAACATATTCCGGATGAGGGGCGGTTATATTTTAATCGAGTTCCATTTATGCCTCGCCAGAGTCGAAATTCGAGAAATCGAGGAAGTTGTGATGTTTTACTTTGTGCCAGATACCCCCTCATCCGGCGTTCCGGCTTATGGTGTGCGCCACAAGCGAGACGCACCGCTTAATCAGACTGCCGGAAAGCGGACCTTCGTAACGTCGGGAAAGGGCCAAATGTGTTGAAAAAGCCGCCGCAATACCTCGGGCGAAATCAATCGGCTCGGGCGTAGAAATTTGGTCTCCAATGCGAAGGACTCATTGGCTTGCGAGAGCGTTTCCTGGGATTGTGAGGAATTTCCTTCTCCACCGGGTGATGCTGCTGCTTGATTTTCTCGCCACTCGGGGTTTCCGAGCAGAACGCAAGGCCCCCGGTTCCACGCCCAAAGCCCCTGCGATCTGGCCAGTATGACGCTAGCGGAGACGTCCGCCCGCTCGATCGCCCCTGCGTAGGGACCCGCTCATGCCGGCGCACTCGGCAAGTTTCTCCTGCGTCAGCCGGCACACGCTCTGCAAACGCCGCAAATCAACGCAAGAAAATCCAGATCATGCACACGCGCCGGTCGAATTTTTTCTCTGCCCTGTCGAGCCCGTGCTGAACCAATAGCGCCGCGCGATCCTTCGTGCCGACGGCGCTTTTATAAAGCATTGGTTTATCTCGGTAAAATGGCGCGCCCGACACGATTCGAACGTGTGACCTTTGCCTTCGGAGGGCAACGCTCTATCCAGCTGAGCTACGGGCGCTTTCCGTGGAGGCTGGATAGCTGATCCCAGCTGCTTCGGCAACGAGGGAATTTGCGACGAAGCGAAGATGGGTCAGGTAAAGGTCGCGCGTTCGAATCGTGTCGGGTGCGCCGCGGCTGTGGCTGGGCTCCGAAGCTACTCGGGTGGCGAACCCGCAGGCCGTCGCGACGTTGCTATCTCCACCTATCCCCGCGTGGTTCATAAGGCTTCATCCAGCTATTGCCCGGAGAGACTTTCAAACCGTCGGCCTGATAACCCTGTAAACGGAAGGCCTCGCGGTTCTGCTTGGCTATTTCCCGAGCGGCAGACCAGCGGCCTCCTTCGAGCAACCGCCAAATTTCCGGGTGTATAGAGATCTCAACGTCGGCTAGCTCCGCTTCGGATGCCATTGGGCCCGATGAAGACTCGGTTGCGAGGCTTAAAGCAGGCTCATAGTAATATCGCCACTCCCCGTCTGGTCGCGGCAATTCAATTGGTATCGCTGTCTTCGGGTCTGGATCCTTCCAGAAAAACTCAAGAACATCAGGATTGAAGAAAGCGAAAGAACCGATATTCATTGAGCAATTCTGATTTCCAATTGAAATTAACCTCAAAGCCTGAAATTTTGCTTTATTTTTATCTGATTGTGATGGTGCAGCTGAGCGCCCTTTGCTCTCGAAGGCGTGCCAGCGCCCGCTAACATCTTCACCTACGAGATCCGGCCGGGACCTGCCAAGAATCGCAGGGTTAAGGTGCTCGCGGAATACGTCTAGATGTAGCAGCCAAGGCGTGGCTAGAAGCCTCGAAGCGAAAAGCTTGCAAAGCGTCATGCCCAGGAAGTAGCTCACCATGCCCTTCTCGGTCGGATCGAGTGCGGCAAAGGCGTCCGTGCGCCTCAGGTGCAAACTCCAATCCTGCTCCACCGCCATTCGGATTAGCGCTAAGCGGAAGATGGCCTCGTGAAAGGACGAGGGGCCATGCCGAAACACATGGTAGGCGCTAGGGCGGCCGAGTGTGATCGCAGCCCAGAGAATTTCGCTCCAGGATGTTTCCAAGGTTCCACAGCGAAAGGTGTATGAGGTTGGAAACGCCTGGCTGGTGAATTCGATCCGCAGCGTCACTCTGCAGCCTCGAGGCGGCTTGCTTCTCCGGGCATCAGCGCTTCAGCCAGCAGCGCGTCCAACAGCTGACGACGGTGGCCGACGACGGAGGCTAAGCCCCCCTCTAGTCGGTCGCAGAGTGCCATCAGTGCACCGACCTTGGCGACGATGCGGTGCTGGTCGGCGAGTGGTGGAACGAAAATTTTGGCCGCCTCAACCTGCTTCGAGGAAATATGCGGAACGCCGTTGCTGCGGCCGGGGTCTATCTGGTCGTTGAAGTGCGGAGAGTTGATCCAGAGGAACAGGTAGTCGTCATCGAGACCTGGCGAGGCCTCGATGAACCTGCCCACGCGTTGAAGCAGAAGCGAGGGCAGGTCGTCAGCACTTACGCGGGCCACCTTTGTTCCGGTTGTGATGAAAGGTCTGTCTAGCGTTAGCACTATGTCGCCTTCGTTGAGCCTAAAGCGCCCGAACTCGGATAGGCGAGCTTCTGGCAGGTGGACAACGTCGTTCCAGCGGATTTCGTCGTGTCCAATGTTCGCATTGCGGAGAAGGCGCACGCCCGATTTTGAGAACCAACTGCTTTTGAAGGCGTAGCCGTTTTGGAGCGTTCGATAATCGCCAACCGAAGCAGCTTTGGCCGTCGTGCCCTCTACCAGTTTGCCGCGCACGGCGAGGTTGAGAATGGTCTGGCGCAGCGCCTTGATCTGGTCGGGACGCACCGTCAGCGCCGGCACCGCGTCAAGGGCGAAGCGGGCATCGGCCTGAAAGGTCTCGGGATCGGGCGCGTTGAGGCGGGAGAAGGTCGCCGCCGCCAGCCGATCCCGCGTCGCCTCGCGGCTTGTCCGCGCCGCCTCCAGCCGATCGCACAGGCCCATCAACTCATCGACCTTGGCGGCGATGCGGTGCTGTTCGGCGAGCGGTGGGAGGGCGATGATCTGATCGTATGCCTCAGAACGGCTTAAGCCGGGTTTCACGCCCTTTCCGAGCTTATCCAGATCGAGAGCCGCAAGCGCGTTCAACATAAACCGAAGATCGAGAAATGAAGGGGCTTCGACGAAGTAGGCAACGTCAGTTGTCCACGATGGGCCGTCGCAAAGGTTCAAGGCACCAGCCGATCCCTTGCGACCTACGATGATCGAAGGACGCATTGTCAGGGGTTCAACCGTGAACCCGACGATCCCATTTGAACCGAACACAGGCACCGGGCCTTCTTCCGATCGTTCGGCCGCCTTTAAGCCCTTGCCGTATTGAAACTCTAGAATCGAACCGATCTTGGCCCGACGCCATCCTTGCGGCAGACCGACTTGGTCCAGCTTCACGTTGGCGATCCGTTTCAGCAGTTCCGATGCCAGTTCGTCGTTCGGGTCTTGCGGCACGAGTTTGCCGCGCACCGCCAGATCGAGAATGAAGCGGCGTAGCCTCCCGATCGCGTCGGGCGCGTCGGCGACCTTCTCGTAATGCGCCAGCAGCCGTTCGGCGTTCATCGTGCCAGCGCCTCGGCGAGGATCGCCTTCAACTGGTCGCGATACGTCGCCGTCTCGGCTTCGGCGGCGGCGAGGTCGGCCAGCAGCATTTCCGGGTCGCCGTGATCGTCGGCCACTGCGTGCGGGTTCTTGATGTCGAGATTGTAACGGCGCGCCTTCACCTCCTCGGCGGTGACGCGCCAGGCTTGCGGCGTCTCCTCGCGGCCCTTTCGCTCCTTGCCGCCCCACCAGTCGATGCAGCCCTGGAAATGCTCCAGCCGGATCGGCTTAGTCATCGAATAAGCTTTCTGGCCGTCCGGCACGCGGTGCTCGTAGAACCAGATGTCGCGCGTGGGCGCGCCCTTCTCGAAGAACAGCAAATTGGTGCCAATCGAGGCATAGGGCTTGAACACGGAGTTGGGCAGGCGGACGATGGTGTGGAGGTTGCACTCCTCCATCAGGTGCTCCTTCAGCCGCGTCTTGACGCCCTCGCCGAACAGCGTGCCATCCGGCAGCACCACGGCGGCGCGGCCGTCGCTTTTGAGGAGGCGCACGATCAACGCCAGGAACAGATCGGCAGTTTCTTTGGTGCGGAAGGTCGGGAAATTGTTCTCGATCCCATCTTCCTCGCGCCCGCCGAAGGGCGGGTTGGTGACGACGACATCGACGCGTTCGTCCTTGCTCCACGAAATCAGCGGCCGCGCCAGCGTGTTGTCGTGGCGCACGAAACTTGGGTCCTCGATGCCGTGCAGCAGCATGTTGGTGACGCAGAGCATGTGCGGAAGCTGCTTCTTCTCCACCGCGCGCAATGCCCCCTGCATGGCCTCGCGCTGTTTCGGCGTGCGGATGTATTTCTTCTCCATGTGATTGATGGCACAGGTCAGGAAGCCACCCGTGCCGCAGGCCGGATCGAACAGGATTTCACCCGGGCGCGGGTCGATGCGGTCGACCATGAAGGCGGTCACGGCGCGCGGCGTGTAATATTCGCCGGCATTGCCGGCCGATTGTAGGTCGTTGAGCAGCTGCTCGTAGAACTCACCGAAGTGGCGCCGCTCGTCGAGATTGTTGAAATCGACGTCGTTGATCTTGTTGACCACCTGCCGCAGCAACTGGCCGGATTTCATGTAGTTATAGGCATCCTCGAACACGTCGCGCACCACGCGGCGGCGATCGCCGGGCTGGAGCGAAACCTGCAAGCCCTTCAGCGCCGGGAACAGTTCGTCGTTGATGAAATCCAGTAGCGCCTGCCCGGTGATGCCCTCCGGGTCTGCGGCCCAGTTGCGCCATTGGAATTTTTCAGAGATTGGCGCCCGGTAGCCATCCCTTGTCAGTTCGAGTTCCTGATCCTGGTCGTCGATGATCTTGAGGAAGAACAGCCAGGTGAGCTGACTGATGCGCTGCGCATCCCCATCGACACCCACGTCCTGGCGCATGATGTCCTGAATGGATTTGACGGTGGGTCGGACGATCATAGGCTATGCGGTCTCCTGATAGATCGCGTCCTGCATTTCGTGGACGGCCTTCTCGAAGCCCTCCCTGCCGCCGAACGCCTTGATGAGTTGCACGACGCTGCCCATCGCGGTGAAGGGCGTCACCTTCAGCACGTTGGCGTCGTCGAGATTGAGCACGCCCTCGTCGCGATACTTGTCGAGCAGCGCGTCGAGCACGGCACGCGCCTGAGGCCCGTATTTTGTGAACACATCGCGCTTCCTGACGTTCTCGGCCCGCTCCCGGCGGGTGAGCGGCTTCTGGTCGAAGGCGATATGGCAGATCAGATCGAAAGGATCGAGGATTTTGCCAAGCTCGTCCGCGACTGAATCCAGCGCCAGGCCCTCTGCTTCCAGCTCCTCGATGATCGCCTGCTTGCGTTCTGCCGATTTCCAGCGCTTGAGGAAATCGTCGAGGCTAGCGAAGCGCTTCTTCAGCTCTGTCTTGGTGAAGTCGCGCAGGGATTCGGTGACGAGCTTGCCGTTCTCGTCGAGATATTCGACGCGCTCGGCGACGATGCGGGCGCCGACGCCATCGACGTAGATCTTGCGGACTGGTCCGCCGGTTTGCTGCGGCGGACCTGGCTGATCGACCACGGTTTCGCCCTCACCGGGCTCGTATGGCCTCTGCTCATTTTCACCGAAGCCATCTGGCGTGTCATCGGGCGGCGTGATCGGATCGCCTTCGCTCGGCTCGTAAATCTGCACGGGATCGCCGTCGAAGTCAGGGTCGGCGAAATGGCCGGTCGCGCCGCGAAAATCGATTAGCGTGAAGAAGAATTTCTTCGTGTCCTCGTGAACACGGGTGCCGCGTCCCACTATTTGCTTGAACTCGGTCATCGAGCCAACCGCACGATCGAGCACGATCAGCCGGCAGGTTTGTGCATCGACCCCGGTCGATAAGAGCCGAGAGGTCGTCACCAGGACGGGGTATTTCGATTCCGGGTCGATGAAGTTGCCAAGCTGATCCTGGCCTTCCTTATCGCTGCCGGTGATGCGCATGACGTAGCGCTGATTCTGCGAGACCAGATCGGCGTTCTCGTTGACGAGTGCCTGCCGCATCCGCGCCGCGTGCTCCTCATCGACGCAGAAGACGATGGTCTTCTGGAAGCGGTCGCCGTTTTCCTTCAGGAACTCGGTAATCTTCTTCGCAGTGAGCAGCGTGCGGTCGTCTAGAACGATATTCCGGTCGAAATCCTTGACGTTGTAGATTCGGTCTTCGACCTCGTTGCCGGCACGGTCGAGCTGGCCGAGTTTCGGCCGGTAGCCTTCCACGTCGCGATCGATGTGAACCTTGATCACCTTGTAGGGCGCGAGAAAGCCGTCGCTAATCCCCTGCTTCAACGAATAGGTGAAGACCGGTTCGCTGAAATAGTCGGTATTGGACACATATTCGGTTTCCTTGGGCGTGGCAGTGAGGCCGATCTGCGTTGCGCCGGAAAAATGCGTCAGGATTTCCCGCCAGGCCGAATCCTCGGCCGCGCTGCCGCGATGGCATTCGTCGATGACGATCAGATCGAAGAAGCCGGGCGAGAATTCGCGATAGAGCTTCTGCCGTTCTTCCGGGCCGGTGATCGCCTGATAGAGCCCGAGATAGACCTCGAAGGCCGTGTCGATCCGCCGTTTCCTGTCGAGCGCCAAGGCCAGATCGACCGTGGTGCCGTCGTAGCGCTCGATCGTCTTAGCGTTGGTCGAGAGCTTCGCCATCGCCGCGCCGAACGGGCGGAAGTCGTTGACCATCGTCTGGTCGATCAGCACGTTGCGATCTGCTAGGAACAGGATGCGCTTCTTGCGGCCGGCCTTCCACAGGCGCCAGATGATCTGAAACGCCGTGTAGGTCTTGCCAGTGCCCGTCGCCATGACGAGCAGCACGCGGTCGCGGCCCTTGGCGATTGCCTCGATCGCGGCGTTGACAGCGTTCACCTGATAATAGCGCGGGGCCTTGCCGCTGCCGTCGTCGAAATAGTCCTGAAGCACGATCTGTTCGGCCTCGGCGTCGAGCCCCTTCCAGGCGCGATAGCGCGCCCACAGATCGGCCGGGGACGGAAAGGCGTCAAGGCCGAGGTTCGTTTCGATTGGAACGCTCCGGCCGGTGCGGTCGTGGAACACGAAGCCGTCGCCGTTCGAGGAGAAAACGAAGGGGACGTCCAGCGTCGCGGCATAGTCGAGCCCCTGCTGGATGCCGTGACCGACGCTGTGTGAGTTGTCCTTGGCCTCGATCAGCGCGATCGGGATGTTCGGCTTGTAGTAGAGAACGAAGTCGGCCTTCTTCGCCTTGCCGCGCGTCACCAGCTTGCCGCGCACAATGATCCGGCCTTTGGTGAAATAGACCTCCTCCCGAACCTGCACCATCTCGTCCCATCCGGCGCGCTTAATGGCCGGGAGGATGAATTTCGTGCAGATGTCGCGTTCGGTGAGCGCGTGCTTATCCATCGGCGGCGGCAGTCTCGTGTTTGGCGTGAGGCTGCGCCGACCAGGCGCCAGGAAGGATCAGCATGATGCTTGAACGAGACAAGCAAACAGTCGTCAGTATGCTCGTCACATGAGGCATGTCCAGCCGGGGCAATCGGAATGCGAGCATCATTGACCTCTGAGGCGGTCCACCACTCCATTGCAGAATTCAACGCCCTCGGCCGGGAGGCTTTTCTCCGCACCCACGGCTTCGGCACGGCCAAGGACTACATGCTCTTGGTCGACGGTAAGGAATACGACTCGAAGGCGATCGTCGCAGTCGCGCACAAATACCTTGCAGGCGATGGACGTCCGCTGAGACACGATGAACTATCGGGTGGTGTGGCCGACGCCGTCCGGAAGCTATCGGATTTGAACTTCCAGGTCGTCCGGCACTCCGACCGCGTGGACTGGACTTGGGACGAGCATGTGCTCGCTCTGGAGCTCTATTTCCTCAACCCCGCGTCCCCTCCTGGCAAGGCTAGCGCAGAGGTTCTGGCGCTGTCCCAATTGCTGCAGCATTTTGGCGACCGGAGAGGCATCGAGCGCGGCGAGACCTACGTAACGCCAACGGCGTCTACATGAAGATGATGAACTTCCGCCGGCTCGACCCAGCGTTCCAGGCGGCAGGCAAGGTCGGCTTGTCCCAGGGAAACAGGCTCGAGGAAGAGGTTTGGCTCACGTTCGCGAACGACCGTGAGGGATTGGCTCGGGCGGCCGCTGCAATCCGGACGGCAATCAATGACGATGCGGTCAGCGTTAGGGATGACGCCTACGAGGCCGAGGAGGGCGGTCTGATCCTGCGCCTGCATCTGTCCCGAGAGCGGAACAGGGCGTTGGTGCAACGGAAGCGGGACCAGGCTCGCGGGCGGCATGGACTCCTGGTCTGCGAGGCGTGCGAGTTCGACTTCTCGACGGTGTATGGCGAGCTTGGCTTCGGCTTCATCGAGGTGCACCATCGAAAGCCGGTCGCGTCGTTGCAACCAGGCGACAGGACGAAGTTGGAGGACCTCGCTCTCGTCTGCGCCAATTGTCATCGCATGCTGCACCGTCGTAGCGCGCTGCTCAGCGTCGAAGATCTTCGGATGATCGTCGGCCAGCAGCGCGGGCGGCTGAATGCGGATGCAGCATAGGAAGCGCAGAGGCGCTTGCTAGCTTGATCCGTCGTTTGCGACGAGGCTGACTAGCTCAGCCGTGCCGAGCCAGCGGGTGAGCGCCTGGCGTGGCGAAGACGGCTGATCACCGGACGCGCGGGGCGAAAGAGATGCCATCGACACGGAGGAAGCCGGGAGGAGTTCACTTTCCCCATGTCATCACGGGCGACTGGATCGGTGAGCTTGGCCCCGCCACGAGCGTGCATTTTGGACAAGTCGTTCAGCCCGGCCCCCCAAGGCGATCGATCGAGCTCTCCTACTTGATCGCCCCTGCGACTCTGCTGATGCCGGACAAGAAGTCCCGATGGCCAGGGGTTGTGACTTTTTGGGTGCCTACACCTATGAAAACGCAGTTCCCCGATGCGGGGTTGATGTTCAAGTCCGGGCCAATGCCCTCGCTCCATCTCTCGCTTGAGGTAACGCGGCCTCAATTCTCTGACATGATGCGGTTTCTCGAGGCCGGGCGCTTCAAGGAGTTCCACTTCACAATTGAGGACGGTGCCGATGACACTTGGCCAATCCACAGCTGGGGCATGATGACCGAGATCCGTAGCTGAATCTACGTCCCGCGCTACGATAATGCCGCCGTGACGATCTACGCCGCCGTTGAGCGTTTGCTCTCCTGCGGATGCTTCATAGGAAGCGCTCAGACGCTCACTGGTGCGACCCGTCGTTAACAACGAGGCTGACTTGCTCGGTGGTGTCGAGCCAGCCAGCGAGTTCCTGGCTCAGGCTCTCTCGATCCAGGCTGCTCGCGACGAAGCCGCTCTGGAAGAACTAGCGCGACAGGCGCCGTTCGAGCTCGTCGAGATCGTCCTTCAGCATGTTCGCGCTGCCGCGCATCAACACGACGACCTGCTGCGTGCAGGGTCCGCTGCCGAAGAGCTTGTATTGGACCTCCGTCTGATCACGGACCTGGATGAGCACCCGGGCCATGAACTTCCCGTCCCGCTTCATCAGAATGTTGGTGAGCCGGTGCCGGTCACTGGCAGGTGGCGTCACGTCGCAAATTGCCTGTGTCGCTGACAGAACGCCCTGAGAATGGGCGATCGACCTGATCAGATCTTCGATGGCAGCATCCTGTGCCTGGACGCTCGTAATCATCAGGGCCGCAGCGGCAGCGAGCAAGCTTCGTGTCGGAAGCTGTCGCTGGAGCGCATCACTGCCACTGCGACGAGCCGGAAGACTTCCAAGAAGAAGCATGATGTCTCCGTGCGCACTGCCATCGAAATAGCCGCACGAAAGGGAACCCCTCCGTCATAGCGCGACACTCACAGCCGGTGCGTCGCTAACCCTCTGGGATCTCGAGGCTCAGCTCAGCCGGTCAACAGAAATCCCCGCCCGGACAAAAGGGTTCCTTTCTGTCAAGGCGGGGACGGGTATCATCGCATTGATTTTGAACCGGAATTTCTGTGACAGGCTTTGATGCGACGGATTGGATACGCGCGGGTCTCGACTTACGAGCAGAATCTCGATCTCCAGCTCACCGCGCTGCGGGATGCTGGGTGCAGAGAGATATTCACCGACCAGGGCATCTCCGGGGCATCGTTTGATCGACCTGGGCTCTCAGACCTTCTCGCTGCCCTCAAGCCGTCCGACATGCTGGTCGTCTGGCGGCTCGACCGCCTAGGACGGTCGCTGGTTGAGCTCGTGCGTCTCGTCAGTCAGCTCGGAGAGCGGCAGGTCGAGTTCCGCTCGCTAAACGAAGCCATCGATACATCGTCGCCGGGAGGACGCCTCCTATTTCATCTGCTGGCTGCCATGGCGGAGTTCGAGCGCTCTCTCATCAGCGAACGAACCCGAGCGGGCATGGCTGCGGCCCAGGCGCGCGGAAAGCACATCGGCCGCCAGCCAGCGCTGAACATCGAGCAGCGCCGGGCAGCTCGCTTCGAAATTGAGAAGCCCGGAGCGGACCTGGCAGCAATAGCCAACCGATATGGTGTCCATCCTCGAACGCTCCGGCGCGTCGTCAAGCAGTGTTGAAGGTCATGCGTTGCGCTACATCTGGCTAGAGTCCTGCATCGCAGCGGTAATCGTGATCCGAGGCTTCGGCAGCACGCCACCCTCGGCCCTGAACCTGTCCAGCCATTCGCGCGGCGTCATGCTCTTGGGCCGGGGATAGATCGGCGTGGGAGGAGACAGCTCCACCTCGAGATGACGAAGGTCTTCGGTTATATGGCGCCGGATCTTCGTCGCGAGCTCAAGCAACTCGACGGCTTGTTCAGATGCGTGCGCCTCCTTGATCATGGAGGCGATCTCCATGTCGAGCTGCTGCAGGTGCGAGGGATACTCAAACTCGGGGAAGATGATGGCCATTGTGAAGGAGCTCGCTTTCGGTCAGCCACGTGCTGATGATTCAGTTATAGCGAGGAGCCGGACGGACTGCGGTCGATCGTGAGCGCGATCGACGAGCGACAGCTAGACGCTGTCGGCCGGTAGCTGTAGCTGCGGCCAGCACCTGGAAAGACAGCCGCGATGCCGAAGCCTCAGAAGCGCGACAACACTTACTATCTCGACAGGCTGAAGCGCGATCACCCGAAGATCCACGCGGACTACCTCGCCGGCAAGTTCTTGTCCGCTCTGCAGGCGTTTGAGGCTGCGGGACTTAAGAAGCGTCGGTCTCGGCTGCAGGAGCTCAAGAGCGCTTGGCAGGCTGCGTCCTCTGCTGAGAAGGTAGAATTTCTACGCTGGTTGAAGATCGCGGCCGGAACTCCGACGGTCGCCACATCGTCTCCTCCGATAGCTATCGACGGCCTGCTGCAGCCTTGGGCAAAAGCGCGCATCCGGGAGATCGTGAAAGCGAAATGCCTCACGTCTGCCGACCTGATGCAGGAGTTGGGCTTCGAGCGGCACGATACCTCGCTCTTTCGAGCGCTAGCGAGAGAGAATCGGATCACCCCGGACCTGGTGATCGCGCTCGATAAGTGGCTTGTCGTTCACGCTGGCCTATGAGGCGCCAGCTCCCGCCGACCGAACCTTCTGGAGCGCCTGCAGCTGGTCCCACCGCTTCTGCCGCTCGGCGGATGCCTCGCGCGCCCGACGCTTCTCGCGGCGGAATTGGTCGACGCTGATGCCGCGAGCATCAGCCTGCTCGGCTTCTCTCACGAGAAAGCGGGCCTGCCGCTGATTGGTTTTGTCCCTCTTGATGGCCGTCCCAACGTAGAAGCGCGCGAGGCCCAACATTTTGCGACGGCTCTCGAACTTTTGGATCTGATCCAGCTTGGCATCCGGCGCGGGCCGATCAAGATGGGGAAATTTCTGTTTGTTCTCCCGCTCCCACTGAGCAAGCCCCCAGACGGTGTGCCGGAGGCTCAGCTTCAGCAACTCGTCGAGGAACTCTTCCAGTTCCGGCGATATCCGAATGGGCGGCTTCTTCTTCCTGGCACGCTCACGCTGCTTCCGGGACGTCGCCTGCCGGCGTTTATGAGCGGCCTTCTCTTCAGGCGAGAGATGCTTCAAGGACAGGCGCTTGGCCATGACTTTCTCCGGAGACCGAGTTGTATGCGTTACTTATAGCGGCCGGAGAGTTGGACTGCAGAAACTTCCTGGGAAGGGCAGCGAGACATTTAAGCGTGACAGAGATTGCGTTGTAGCTTCTAATTAGATTCTCTTCTTCAAAGAGTATAATAATAGACTGAACGCTGTTCTGGTCACGCTTATATGGATGCCCCGGCAACTCGGGCGCTATGCGCCCTCGCATGCGCGGCCTCCGGCCTTGCGCGCGCCTTCGGCGCGGCCGCAAGTCTTCTCGTCGCCGGTGAGGGGGCAGGGCTCCCGGCGTCGGTGAAGTTCCTCCGGTTTGAAGCACAGCTGCGGACCTGGGAGGATAGGACGGGGAAGTGCGCCCGAGCAGGGAAGGCACTCCCATCAGCTCACTTGAATTTCTCTAGGACTTCGACATCGCTCCGGTGCGTCGGCGATGTCGTGCTCGCACTGTGAGAGGAGGATGGGCGGCACCGGCGCTCGCCCGACAGAATGATCTCGGCGCTTCCAGACCTATCATCTCCAACCGCTCTGGCTGACAGCGCAATCTGACCGGCAGTCGGACATCGATCGCGGTGGTGGCTCAACCCGAGTTCCCAGCGTGTAGTCGTGGCGCTGGCGCTCGGCGTTGGCGATCGGGTCTGCCGTCCCGCTGAGCTGCTCGGATATGTTTCCGGACTCGACCTGATCAAGCTTCTTGCTGCGCGTCGACCAGGAGCTCGGTGAGCTAAGTCCACTGCTTTGGGTGCTATCGGTGGGCGTCTGTCGCTGCGCTCGATCCCTGTGAGCTCCTGAAGCCGCTCACTTTCATTGGCTCGATCCGTCGCAAGTTGACACTTTTGGGAAAAAGCCGATTTCGGGTCGGATCTGTCAACTTTATGTAAACCCTCGGGTAACGTTGGGGGCATTTTTCGGTGTTTTG
This sequence comes from Allobosea sp. Tri-44, assembly GCF_004123845.1. Taxonomy (GTDB): domain Bacteria; phylum Pseudomonadota; class Alphaproteobacteria; order Rhizobiales; family Beijerinckiaceae; genus Allobosea. The sequence continues at coordinate 545,425 of NZ_NBDP01000019.1, forward strand.
ATAGCGTTTCAGGTTGCGCCATGACAACCTTCTGGACGTCGGGGAATGCCTATTTTCGGTGTTTTTCAGGGTCGAGGTTGACGGATGCAACCTGGGTGTAAACGTTCGGCAACCTGGCTCACCCCATTCTTGCTAAATGGGGAGGCGCTGCTCCGGGCGAATTCCCAGATGCCGATCAAGCGGCGCTGGTGCTGATGGACAACCGCTCAGACGGCAAATTCGGGCGAATCGTCGTCACGCGCAAGCTCGACCTAAAGTCCGGCTCGGTCATGCGCCGAGCGTTCTCAACCCCATTACCCCAGTCGGCTGACGAGATCGGTCGCTCGGAGGTGAGCGTAGCGGCTGAGCATGCGCAGCTCTTTGTGTCCGGAGATCGTAGATACCTCTACAACGTTTAGCCCTTTCTCGAACAAGCGTGAGACGGCTTCGTGGCGCAGGTCGTGGAAGTGCAAAGCGGTGATGCCCGCGCGGCCACACAGATGGCCCCAGGCTTGAACGACCGCGCTCTCGCTGGTTGGCAGCGCTCGACCTGCTGAAGGGCTTCCTTGGCCCTCCCAGAGTCCCTGGAGCACGGCGCGCGCTCGCGACGACAGAGGGACGTCACGGGACTCGCCGTTCTTGGTCATCGGTAGGTGCGCGATCTGCGTCTCCAGGTCGACGTGCTGCCAGTCGAGCGATAGCAGCTCGCCGCGCCGCATGCCGGTTTCGATCGCGAGCACGATGAGGTCGCGCATATAGAGATTTCTACCGCTATCGGCAGCAGAGAGCAGCCGCTGCTCCTCGTCGTCGCGCAGCCGGCGATTGCGCCCTCGAGGCGGGCTCGGACGGCGCACGAGCTTGCAAGGGTTCCGGTGCAGATAGATGTCCCAATCACGCATCGCGGTGTCGATCGCATGGCTGATCGTGTTGAGCTCGCGGATCACTGTCGATGGCGACACAGTCCGAAGCCGTTCGTCGCGATACGTGGCGAGATCCGAGGTCGACAGCAGCGCCAACGTCCGGTGACAGAGCGGACGACGCAGCAGCGCCTTGATCCGCGAGATCTCGGTGTGGGCGCTGCGCTTCCTGGGCGATATTTCGACCACGTAGCGCTCAAGGATCGACCGTAGAGTCGTAGATTCAGCTACGCGCGTATCCGGCAGCATTCCGCAGCGATCGAGCTCGGACTCCAGTGACCGCGCCCACTTCTCGGCGTCGGCCTTCTGGTCGAAGCTCTTGGCACGAGGCGCCATGCCGCGCCGTCGCACTTGTGCCTGCCATCTGCCCCGGAGTTTCCGGATAGTCGCCATTGCGGATCAGTCCTGTTCGTCCAATGACTACAGGACGCCCAGGCAGTCCCGCCAAGGAGGTTTCCGGAGCGGGGCAAGGAATTCCGAGCTGGATGTGGCCCTGGTGTGCCGATCGCCGGTCGGGGAGCTCGACCGGGTATCAGGATACCTGGTTCATCAAAGGGTTCCGAAGATCCCGCTCTCCGCCTGGATCCGCCTTCGGTAGGCAGTGCTCTTAGATCAGCGCTACGGGCGCCGAGTGAACGCCAGCGTTCGCTGCGAAAACCGAACCAGCTCTTGATCATTTATGATCTCCACCTGCCAGGCAGGGTTGGAGTCATGGTGAAACCGGTTCCCAAACACTCGAAGGTCGTCGAGCTCGTTGATGTCGGCCTGAGTGAGTATCTCATTAGGACCGCCCAAGTCCGTGCGACACCGGCCGATAAAGCCTCCAAGCATTGTTCCTGGCGGAAAGTGCGCTGGATATGCAACCCGTAAGAAAGCTTCGAGAATGGGGCGTATAGCTGTCGCGACCTCGCGCTCCTGCGCAGGGTTGTTGGCTCTCAAATAAGCCGAAATGACTTCATGGCGCTTATCGTGAACCGTTATGGAGTCTTGCCTGATATCCCATGGGGCGAGAGTTGAGCCTTGTCCATCGCGGGCAATTCGAATCGCGACAGGAGAATGCCGATCTGACGCATCCGACAGTTGGCACAGAAATGCTTTAGAATGCGATAAAATAATTACTTGGCCAACGCGGTCGACAAGGCGATTTAATTCTTGAATGGTAGCCAGTGATCGATGTTCATCAAGGCTAGTCATAGGATCATCGATAATAACAATTTTGTTAGCAATGCCAGGGTCGCTTTCGAGCGCCGAAAAGAAAAACGCAAGAGCTAATGTATTTCTATCTCCCGCGCTCAAGGTGTTCCTAAAGCTAGGCGCGCCAGCATTTGCGCCCAATCCAACGGGGATGTTATTTATAACAACATTGTAATTTGCAGAAGATCCGGCTCGATTATTGACAGGCGACACGGCACCAAGGCGGAATCCCGCATTAAACCTAATCAAATGTGCGTTGATGGACGCTTCGTAGGCTGGAAATACATTTTGGCGATACTGATCCAGCGCTTGCCTCGCTTGATCGCGTTGCCCTTCTGTCACTGCCTTCGCCGACTTCTCCGTCAGATAGACCTCGCACAGTAACGAGATCTCCTGCGAGTGCCGTGCATCAATTGCCTTCAACCTGGCGAGATCAGCGGCGAGAGCGTCAACGTTTGCGGCGGCAGCCTGCTCCTTCGCAAGAGCGATCTGAGGGTTAGCGCCCATAGTGGCTTCGACAGAAGCATTGAATGCCTGGCGCTCTCGCTCGTAGGTCTCGAGCGCTAAAGTGACATCGGGGGGCAACACAAGCGGGTCGAGAGGGGCGCCTTGCTTCCTGGCTAGCAATTGTAAGACCGCGTCCCTCGCAGCGCGCCATGCACGCGCAATGGCGGCGGTATCAAGCTGAAGCCCTGGCAGACGTATAAATTGACGCCAGAACTGCCGCCGCTCCTCCAGAATGCGCACATTCCGCTCGAACGCTGCTGGAATTTCGCCGGCGTGGGCGGCATTGATGCCTTCGCGCTGTGCGGCCAGTGCCTGCCGCAGCAGAGCATACGCCTCACTAAAAAAGGCGCGATAATGATCAATCACCGGCGATGCGACGAGGCCTTGTTCGCAGAATGGGCATATCTCCTGATCGTGACCTTGCGAAGCCGGCCCGATTCTTGAGATGCCGTCGGCAATCCAGCTCTCTCCGCCGCGTCCCAGCTTCGCTAGATGACTCTGGACGTGTGCGGCTGCTGCCTGCTCGAGCTCGGGCAAGCCCTGTCGCAAAAGAGCGCTAATAGCGGCGACATCGAAGCTCGGGAGGCTCACAGCCTCGAATTCTAGGCCGTTCTGAATCTCGTGTCCCGCGCGAGCAGCGGCCAAGCGTCGCTCGGCGTCGGAGATCAGTTCCGGCAATCCAGGGAGTAGCTCAAGGGCGGAGAAGGCATCGACGCTCAGCACACCTCTTATAGCCGGCGGGATCGCATCGCCCTTTGCACGAAGCTCCTGATTATGAGCCTCGATGCGATCCACATGGCTCTGTAGCGCCGAATTAAGGGCAACTCCCTGTGCCCCCAAAATCAGCTCGTGCAAATTCTGACGATGTTGGGCGCCGATCTCGATCCCAGAACATACATTCTGCGCAACAAAGACATCGTCGAAGATGGCAAGCTGCGATAGTGGAGCAGACCATCTGCCTTGCTGAAACACATGGGCGACCCCGGCTGCCAAAATGACGATCTGCGCTGGATCTTGAGTCCCTAGTCGTTGTCTTTCGACAACCATTACGGCGTCATTAGTCTGAAGAGAGCGCAGCAACGAAGCTAGCGTCGTTTTTCCGCGACCGTTCTCTGCGTAAATCAAGTTCAGCTTCGCTAAGGGTAACTGTGCACCTGCTGTAACATTCTCGAATTGTCCAATATTTCGCAGATGCCGAAATTGCTCGATCACGTGCTTCCCCCGGGTGTTTTTTCTCGCTGAACCATCCAATTTTCGCGGATCACCGGCAAGCGCAAAGCGCAGAGGCCAGTCCGGATCCTCATGGCGGCTCATTTGCTCTGGAAACCAGCCCAGTCGGTTACCCCGTGGACAATGGGACGGTCGCTGAGGACGTCATCACGATCGAAAGAGCGCGGAAATGCCGAGTATAATGACGTGGCAGCGACGCGGAAAGGCCAGTTAATCCCGCCTGGCTTAACACGGGCAATCATCTTTCGCTTAGCAAGTGCCGATTGCATTCGAACTCCGGCCGGTCGCGAGCACCAAAGCGTTAGCCCCAATACTCGCGTGCGGCGCAGATCAATCAAGCCGCCTGGTCGGCGAAGGAGTTAGCATCGGCGATCGCCTGAAAATGCTCCAGGTATTCTGGGCGGTGCTGCAGGAGATAGCGCACAACGCGTGGGTTACCGAGAAGCTTGCCGAGATAGCCCTTCACGACGGTCAGCTGGAGATGCTCCTTGCCATAGGTCTCCTGGATCTCAACCATCGATTCCCGCAGCCTGGCGAGCTCCTTCTCCATTTTTGCCATCGCCTCCGGTGTGACGCCGCGCACCTTTTTCGATTTCTTCTCGCCAGCGAGCTCATTCGTTGGCGTTCCCGCGAGAAGTGCGGTCGCATAGACCGCCGTGTAGTTATTTGCAGCAATCATCAGTTCGGTCGCCTCGATCTGGCGCAGCGGCTTCATTCGCTTAAGGATCTCAAACACGGCCATCGGGCACACCGTGTCCTTCAACATCGACACAACCTCATGGCAGACGCCATCAAGTAAGGTCGCCTTTCGTTTCACGCTGTTGACGTGCATCCCTAGCGCGCACGCGATTTTCTCCTTTGATACCCCGCGGGCGATCGCCTTCAGGATCATGGCATGTTCTTGGACGGCCGAGAGTCGACTGATCCGCTTGTTAAAGGTGAAGCTCTCGTCGTCGGTCGATACGAGGCATTCTATCTCGGTCTTGCCAAGGTCCTTCAGGATCTCAATGCGGACGTGGCCGTCGAGAAGAAGGAAGCTGGCCGGATTGCCGTCGATCCTTGCTATCACTGGCGGCTCGACCAGGCCGATCTCAACCACTGAGGTTCGGATCTGCTGATACTTATGACTTGCTTTGACCGACGCCCGAGGCGGCCGAACGGGCAAGAGCGATGTGATCGGCACGGTGATGCACTCTGGCTCGAAGGCGATCCGTGTCTGGTTGAGTGTCTCGTTCATGCCGGGACTCCTAAGATGCGGCTCTCCAGGTCTTTCGGCATCGAGTCGAGGCGCTCGGCCCGTAGCAGAGTTACGAAATTCTCATCGGCCCGCAGATTCTTGAGCGCTTCGACCACGAAAAGCAGGCGGGTTTCCGTGACTTCGGCCTTCTTCACCAGGAGGCGCTGCTTATCGGCTTCTTGCTGAAAAATACGGACGAATGCCTCCGAAGATCTGGCCCTGCTAAGTTTCTTTCCAAACGGGTTCGTCGACACGTGTTTGCCGCTTCGCGTCCGCTGCTCGATAAGGCGCCTCATCTTGATCAGCCGCGGGCCAGAGATTCTCCCCTCGGTATAAGCTTCGGCCAGCATCTGTTGGACGGTTTCGTCATCGGCGCGCGCAATTTCAATCGCGACCGAGATTGGAATTGTCCCCGCATCGACGGCCTCGATAAGGCGTTGCTCGCCCTTCTCGATAAGCGTGGCCATCAGGCTGACCCACTCTGGCGAGGTGCCAATTTTCTCGGCAATCTGGCGGTCGTTATAGCCGCGTTTGCGCAAAGTCGTGACGTCTTGAAGCAAGTCGATGGAACGATGCTGCCGGCGGGCGCAGTTCTCGACCAGGCTCATCAGAAGGCATTCCTCCTGCGTCGCCTCAGTTACAATGGCTGGGATGTCTGTTCGACCTAGCTCCCGAAATGCTTCAATACGGCCTTGGCCGCAGGCGAGGCCGTAGGAGCGTTGACCGTCTGGGCCACTCATAGTGTTGACGCGGATCGGGCGCTTTAGCCCGACCGTCTTAATGCTCTCGACCACCTCGAGGAACTTGCGTCGGTTCCGGACGCGGGGGTTCAGGATGATGATCCGGTCGATCGGGATCATCTCCACGCGGGTGTGCTTGGCTTCGGTCATGCCGCCTCCTCGAATTGAGCTCGGGCCGCCAGGGAGAACAGGAAGTCCAGAGTCTCGAAGCGATAACCATCCAGTGACAGACCGTTGTTCTCGGCGAGCCGAAGCTTCGGCTCGGTCATGTCCAGGCGCGGGAGCAGGTAGTAGTCGAGCGGGGAGATGTTGCCGCGATCCATGCGCACGGCGATCGTGATGTCGGGAGCCAGGCCGGCGTCGAGCCGGATGCGCCAGCGTGGCGAGCCTCCTTGCGTCTCGCCGCAGCGTGCCACGACGACCGAGGCGGTGAACTCGCCGTTGACGTCGATCAGCCCCGAATCGGGATCGACGAGAACCTCGCCGCCGGCGACGCGCAAGCCGCCGATCACCATGGAAACGACATCCGGGTGCATCGCCCGCAGGCGCCGGTTGATCTCGATGTAGCGGTAGTCCCGCCTCGGACTGTAGCCGACGAGGTGATAGGCGCGCAGCAAACTGCCGAAGCGGCTCCGATAGACGCTGCTCGACGGCATGTCCTCTCGCTCGTCGATGACGAGGCTGGACAGCGCCCCCTGAGCCTCCAGCAGCGACCGCAGCAGGTCGATGAGCTCGGCGTCGTTCATCCTCCGGCTACGGTCCTCCACTATCCTGGCCGCGCGCTCGAAAGTGGCGATATCGACGACGGCGGTGAACACGCCGCGGGCGCGGACCCAGTGCTCCTGCGTGTTCACGACCCGGCGCATCTTCAGCTTGAAGCTGACTCGGTTGAACACGTTGTCGCCAATGTATTTCGGGTTGGTCAGGACCTGATGAACGGTGCCGCGCGTCCAGGGGCGCCCCAGGTCGGTGACGATTCCCTCATGGTTTAGGCCGGCCGCGATCTGGGCCTCCTGCACGCCGAGATCGACGAAGAGGCGATAGATGCGCCGGACGACCTCCACCTCCTCGGGCGGACCGGGGATTAGGATCACGCGATCGGTCTGGAGACTCTTGCGCTCGCCGATCGAGAGCTCGGACTTGGGTTCGCCGTTCTCGTCGATCAGGAGCCGCCGCAGGCCGTAGCCGGCCATCCCGCCCTGACGATACCCTTTCTCGACTAGGCGGCACTGGCCGGCGAAGACCTTGACCGACAGCTCCCGGCTATATTCCCCCGCCATAACCCGCTTGACGGTCTTCAGTAGATTGGAACCGATGCTCCCGTCGTTCTCGAACTGCTCGGCGCAGTAATGGACGACAATGTCCGCGCGCGAGCAGAGGAACTCCAGGTGCGCTCCGTGGTCGGCATTCTGGAAGCGGCCCCAGCGGCTGACGTCGTAAACCAGGATGGTGCCGAAGTCTGCGGCGCCACGCTCCACGTCGGCGAGCAGGCGCTGAAAGGTGTCGCGACCCTCCAGGTTCAGGCCGCTCTTACCAGCGTCCTCGTAGACCCGGACGATCTCGATGTCGCGGGCCTCGGCGAAGCGCTTGATCGCGTCAAGCTGGTTCTCGGTCGAGTAGCGCTGGTGGTCGGTCGACATTCTGACGTAGGCAGCCGCCCGCCGTGACCTCTCCGGGCCGATCCGCGCAATCCGACTCGATCCTTCAGCGCTACTCACACAAGGCCACTCCACACTCGACGTCTCGTAGGCCGGCGGACGTCGCCGGTCAGTCAAGCGCGGAGGCGGCGGAATGTCCTTTCCGAATTCGGGCAACTCCTTGCCCAACGGCCGAGGGAAAGCGATCGGCCCTCCCGCTTTTGCCAAACTGGTCGCAACGGCGTTGAAAGCCGCGCTTCGAGGGCAGTCTTCCAAGATAAAGACGGTGGCGCTCTGGACCGGCGCGAACGATCGAACTGTAAAAAACTGGCTCTCCGGCGAGCGCGCTCCTAGCGGCGATCATTTTCTCGGACTGGCGGCCAATTGCCCTGCCGTCCTTGCCGCTTTCCTGGCGGCAATCCATCGGAACGACTGCCTGGTCATGGCCGACATCGAGGAAGCTCGCGCCAAGGTAGCTGCTGCGCTGGTAGCGCTGGAAGCTGTTCGAGCTGTCCAGTTGGGTAACGAAGAGCTGCAGCAAGGAGGCTTGGAATAAGGTGCGCTTGGTCCCAAAATCTCAAGGGCGAGCGATCCCCTGCACCACCTCAGTTTGAGCGGTTGCGGCGCGGTCGTGCCGATCCAGCTCATGAGCGGTTTCATCGCAGTAATGCGATGCTTAGAACCTTGAAATATATAAGATTTTTAGTGACGCTCCGGGCGTGATTCCCAGCTTCGGAGGGCAACGCTCTATCCAGCTGAGCTACGGGCGCTTTCCGTGGAGGCTGGATAGCTGATTGGCGCCGCTTCGGCAATGCGGGAATTACGGGGAGCGCACTCCTTTGCGCGGAACCCGCCAAGTGCCGCAGGCGGGCGCGAAGGTGGATGCTCCGGCAAGTTTAGACCTGCTCCTCCTTGGGCCGGGTCGATGGCCGCAGGCGCTCGCGCAGGCCCTGGAAGACGACATAGAGCGCCGGGATCACGAAGATGCCGAGGAAGGACGCGAACAGCATGCCGCCGAAGACGGGCGTGCCGACATCGCGCCTGGCGAGTTTCGACGGCCCTTCCGCGATCACGAGCGGCAGCAGGCCGAGGATGAAGGCGAAGGACGTCATCATCACCGGGCGGAAGCGCAGCCGCGCGCCTTCCGTCGCCGCATGCAGGAGTGGGTGTCCCTTCTCGCGCAGTTCCTTGGCGAACTCGACGATCAGGATGCCGTTCTTCGCCGCGAGGCCGATCAGCACGACGATGCCGATCTGGGCATAGAGGTCGAGCGTCAACCCGGCGATGACGATCGCGACGAAGGCACCGAGCACAGCGACCGCCACCGAGAGCAGCACGGGCACGGGGATAGTCCAGCTCTCATAGAGCGCGACCAGGAAGAGGTAGGCGAAGAGCAGGGCGAAGGCGAGGATCATCCCCGTCTGTCCCTCGGCCCGCTTCTCCTGGAAGGACACGTCGGTCCATTCGCCACGATAGCCCGTCGACAGTGTCTTGGCCGCGACCGTTTCCATCGCCTTCAGTGCCTGGCCCGAGGAGACGCCCGGCGCCGGCGAGCCCTGCAGCGTTACTGCGAGGCGGTTGTTGTAGCGGATCAGCGCTTGCGGGCCGACGACGACCTTGGCCTCGACGAAAGAGCGCAGTGGAACCATGTCGCCCGAGCGACTGCGGACATTGATGCGGTAGATGTCGTTGACCGAGGCACGATCGGTGCCCTCGGCCTGGACCTGAACCTGCCAGGTCCGGCCGAACAGATTCATGTCGTTGACGTAGTAGCCGCCGAGCGAGGCCTGCAGGGCCTGGAAGACGTCGCTCAGCGCGACGCCGAGGATCTGGATCTTGTCGCGGTCGATGTCGAGATAGATCGAGGGTGCCGAATCCGAGAAGGTCGAGAACACCCGCCGCAATTGCGGGTCCTGGTTGGCGGCGATTGTGAGGCCGCGCAGCGTTCGGCCGAGCGCCTTGGGATCGGACGACCCCATGTCCATCAGGACGTAGCTGAAGCCGCCGCCACTGCCGAGACCGATGATCGGCGGGGGCGCGACCGGCACGACGGTGCCGTCGCGCACTGCGCGGAACTTCTGCGCCAACCGGGCGATGACCGCTGAAGCCGAGTCCTCTGCACCCTTGCGCTCGTCGAACGGCTTCAGCGTCACCACGAAGAAGCCGGCATTGGGCTGGGAATAGTTGTCGAGGAAGTTGAGGCCGATGATCGTGGAATAGTCCGCGATCGCCTTCTCGCTCTTCAGGATGCCCTCGACCTCGGCGGCGAGCGTCGATGTCCGCCCGATCGAAGCGCCGTCGGGCAATTGGGCGACGACGAAGAAGGCGCCCTGGTCGTCCTCCGGCAGGAAGCCGGTCGGCGTGATCCGCCCCATCGCATAGATGCCGGCGCCGAAGGCCGCGGTCAAAGCGATGCTTATGAGCGCGACGCGCACGAGACGCGCCACGGCCGAGCCATAGCGGTCGCGCGTCCAGTCGATGCCGCGCATGACATAGCCGATCGGCCCGCGCCGCGGCCCGTGATGCGGCTTCAGCAGGATGGCGCAGAGCGCCGGCGACAGCGTCAGCGCGTTGATGGCGGACAGCACCATCGCGACCGCGACGGTGACCGCGAACTGCCGGAAGAGCTCGCCGGAAATGCCGGGGATGAAGGCGACCGGCACGAAGACCGAGAGCAGCACCAGCGTGATCGCGATGATCGGCGCGACGATCTCGCCCATGGCGCGCTTGGTCGCCTCGGCGGGCGTCAGCTCGGGATGCTCCTCCATCACGCGCTCGACATTCTCGATGACGACGATGGCGTCGTCGACGACGATGCCGATGGCGAGGACCACGGCGAGCAGCGAGACGGTGTTGGCGGAATAGCCGATGGCGTTGAGCACGATGAAGGCGCCGACGAGGCTCACCGGTACGGCGATGGTCGGGATCAGCGTCGCCCTCAGATTGCCGAGGAACAGATAGACGACGAGCACGACGAGGACGAAGGCCTCGATCAGCGTCTTCTGGACCTCGTGGATGGTGGCGGTGACGAAGGCGGTCGGGTCATAGGTGACCTTCCATTCGAGGCCTTCCGGGAAGGACTTCTGGAGGTCGCCGATCGTCTTCTTGACGGCGTCGAGGGCGGTGATCGCGTTGGCGCCGGGCGATTGGTAGACGCCGATCAGCACGGCGGGACCGCCGTTCAGCCTTGTGTCGCGATCAAGATTGGCGGCGCCGAGCTCGAGGCGCGCCACATCCGAGAGCCGCAGCACCGAGCCGTCGGCATTGGTGCGCAGCACGATCTTGCCGAACTCCTCCGGCGTGCTCAGGCGGCCCTTGGTCTGGATATTGAGCTGCAATTGCTGATCGTCGGAGATAGGGCGGGCGCCGATGCGCCCGACGGCCGCCTGCGCGTTCTGGGCCTGGATCGCGGCGATGATGTCGCCGGTGGTCAGGTTCAGCCCGGTCAGGCTGTCGGTACGGATCCAGGCGCGGATGGCGTAGTCCTGCGCGCCGAACAGCGCGGCGTCGCCGACGCCCGGGGTCGAGCGGATCGCGTCGAGCAGGTTGATCGTGACGTAGTTCGAGACGAACAGGGTGTCGTAATTGCCCTTCGGCGCATAGACGGCGATGACGCCGAGCAGCGCCGACGACTTCTTCTTCACGACGATGCCGCTGCGCTGCGCTTCCTGCGGCAGCTTCGACAGGGCAATCTGGACGCGGTTGTTGACGTTGACGCTGTTGATGTCCGGGTTGGTGCCGAGCTCGAACGAGACCAGCAGCGAATAGCTGCCGTCATTGCCGCTGACGCTCTTCATGTAGAGCATCTTGTCGGTGCCGACGATCTGGGCCTCGATCGGCTGTGCCACCGTCTGCTCGACCACGGCGGCCGAGGCGCCGGGATAGGAGGTCGTCACCGAAACCTGCGGCGGCACGATATCGGGATATTGCGCCACCGGGATCGCAAATAGCGACAACAGACCCGCGATCGTGGTGACGAGCGCGATGACGATGGCCAGCCGCGGCCGGTCGACGAAGACGGAGCTCAGCATCGGCTCAGCTCCGGCCGGCCGGCGGTGTCACGGGCGAAGCCAGCACAGGCACGCCCGGCCTCAGATTCTGCAGGCCCTGGATGACGATCTGCTCATTGCCTGCGAGCCCAGACTCGACGACGACATAGGAGCCGGCCTCCGCTCCGATCTTGACCCGCTTGGCCACCGCCTTGCCGTCCTCGACGGCGAAGACATAGGAGCCCTGCTGGTCGGCGATCAGCGCCGATTGCGGAACCAGCACCTTCTCCTCGCTCTTGTCGGCCTGGACTGCGACACGCACGAGCGTGCCGTCGAGGAGCTGGCCCGTCGGATTGGGCAGCGTGGCGCGCACCAGCACGGTATCGGTGGCGCGCTCGACCGAGACGTCGACGAAGTCGACGCGGCCCTTCTGGTCATAGGTCGAGCCATCGGAGAATTTGAGGCTGACGAGCGGGGCCGAGCCATCGGTGGGCAGCCGGTTCGTCTTCAGCGCCAGGAACTCGCGCTGGCTGACCGGGAAGATGACATACATCGGATCGTCGCTGACGATCTGCGCCAGTACGCCGCTGTCGGGCCCGACGACATTGCCCTTGGTCAGCTTGGTGCGGCCGATGCGGCCGGCGATCGGTGCCTTGATCTCGGTGTAGCCGAGATTGATCTGCGCCGTCTTCAGATTGGCGGCGGCGGTGGTCTCGTCACCCTGCGCGCCCTTTTCCTCGGCGACGCGCTGGTCGCGGACCGCGACCGAGCCGGCATTGGTGCGCAGCAGGTCCTCGGCGCGCTGGCGCTGCAGGCTGGCGTTCTGCAGGGTGCCCTGAGCCCGCTCCAGCGCACCCTGCGCCTGCTCGACGGCGGCTTCGAACGGCGCGCGCTCGATGCGGAAAAGCGGCGTGCCTTCTGTGACGGTCGCGCCATCCTTGAACAGAACGTCATCGAGATAGCCGGTGATGCGGGCGCGGATGTCGACGCGATTGACGGCTTCGATGCGCCCGACGAAATCAGCCGATTGCGTGATGGCGCGCTTTTCGGCGGTGACGGTGCCGACCGGGACGGCTGCGGGTGCAGGCTGCTGGGCGAGGGAACTTGTTGCTGGTCCGAAGGCGAAAGCGGCCGCAAGCGCCATGACGGGGAGATGCAAGGCCGAAGAGATCCGCTTCACGCGCGCCATCCGTGAAAGCTCAGACATAGGCCACTCCTCTTCGCCGCCAACGCACTGCCGCGGTCGTCAACTGCAGCGCACACAACCCTATCCCGCGTCGATACTGAGCATTTTCCGCCGGGAACGCTACGGTCCTGTTACAGAATTGCGATGTGCGTCGGTTGTCTTTCTTGTGGTTGCGTGAATGCGCCCGCGACAATCCACCGAACCTGCCGGCACGGGCGTAACTCAGTTGGGCGGTTGGGTCATGCTCGGTGTTCCCGCTAGAGCAGGATGCGAAAAAGTGGGAACCGGTTTTTCGCTGTGATCCTGCTCTAACTCTTTGATGAGAGACGGATTCAGATTTCAGATGGAAGCGCCTTGCGATTCCATCTGAAATCATCCGGCTCTAGGCATGGCCATAGGCATCGGCACCATCCTCGCCCGCCGGCTCCTGCCGGTCGAAGGCTTTGAGCCAGTGCGACAGGCCAGGTGGGGGAGAAGCCGCCCGCAACTGCCGCAATGCGACGCGAACCGTATGGCGGGCGAACTTGTTCGCCGGCTCCCGGAAGTCGGCCGGGTCTGAGCCTGAGCGGATCGCATCCAGAAGCTTGCGCTTCAGCGCCGCGAGTTCGGGATCGCCATTGGCGGCGAGGAGCGTCTGAAAGCGCTCATGCGCCGCGCCATCCCATGGCCTCGATCGGGCCATCGCATCCTTTAGCGGGTGGGCCGGGACGAGATGGGCGACGGGAACCCAGCCTTCCGGAACAGGCTCGGTCGCCGCATGGGTGCGCCCGCTGCGCAGCAATTGCGGCAGCACATGGGTATGCGGGCCTTCGGGGCTCTTGCCGTCGGCCGGCGGGATCGGCTGGTAGACCTCGCAGCGGCCGGCGCGCGTGATGAAGACGCGATGCGGTCCGGCCGCGACGATCGCTGCCATCGCCGGATTGTCGGCTTCGAACAAGCTCCGGCCGCCGACCGAGCGCAAGGTCGCGATCAGCGCGGGATCTTCGGTGCGGATGCAGATATCGACTTGCAGCGTGCCGAGGCCCATGTCGAACAGGATGCTGGCGCGGTCCTTTGCTCGCAGCGCCGCTTCGTCGGGACCGAGCTCGGTCAGGGCCGTGCGCCGGTTCATCGCGCAGGCCGCTTCCGGCAGGCAGAGCGCGACGCGATGGCTCCAGCCCTGACCGACCGCGGTCTCGGAGGCGAAGAGCCTGACCTCGGAGAGGTCGTCGAAGCCGATGCCGCCGCGATTCGTGACGGCCAAGAGGTGGCCCGGACCGTTGTCGAGCACGACCGGCTCTTCGGGATCGCGCATGAACTCGGCGATGGCGCCGAAGGTGCCGAGATTCCACTGCGTTGTCACTGTGGCGAGTTCCGCGCGGATCAGGCTGGTCACGTCGTCTGCCGTCATCGGCCGGTTTCTCCATGGTTCAGCGCCTGCCAGGGCAGCACGAAGTCCTTGCCATCGCGGCTGCCGCGCGTGACTTCGATGCCGAAGGCGCGGGCGAGATTGCCGTCATTGAGCACGGCGGCGGGCGGGCCATCAGCGAGGATGCGTCCGTCATCGAGAAGGACGAGTCGGTCGCAGAAGCGGCCGGCGAGCGAGAGGTCGTGCAGCACGACGACGACACCGGTGCCGCTGGTGGCGATGCGCCGGAACAGCGCCATCGCCTCGAGCTGATGGCGTGGGTCGAGCCCGACCAGCGGCTCGTCGGCGAGCAGCATCTCCGCCTCGACGGCCAGTGCCCGCGCCAGCAGGACCCGCATGCGCTCGCCGCCGGAGAGGCTATCGAGGCTGCGCGCGCGGAAGGCGCTCGTATCGGTCGCGGCGAAGGCGTTAGTGATCGCAGCCTTGTCGGCTGCGGTGAGGTCGGCGAAGGGGCGCCGATGCGGCAGGCGGCCGAGTGCGACGACGGCTTCCGCCCGCATCTGCCATTGCACGTTGCCGCCCTGGGCGAGGAAGGCAAGGCGCTGTGCCAGTGTGCGGCGTCCCAGCGCTCTTGCGGACTTGCCGTCATAGAGCACAGTGCCGGCTGCCGGCCGCAGCAGGTCGGCGAGGATGCGCAGCAAGGTGGTCTTGCCGGCGCCGTTGGCGCCGATCAGGCCGACGAGCTCGCCGGGGCGCAGCGCAAGGTCGATCCCGGCCAGGATCGGCTTGCCGTCGAAGGTGATCGCGATGCCTTCAGCTTCGATACGCATCACGCCTCCCGCCGCAGGCGCTGGATCAGGCTGAACAGGAAGGGCGCGCCGATCAGGGCGGTGACGACGCCGAGCTTGAGCTCGGGCCGGATCGGCATGAGCCTGAGCGCCGTGTCGGCGGCGAGCAGGAGGATCGCGCCGCCGAAGCCGCTGACCAGCAGGAGGCGGCCGGGCTTTTGGCCAACCAGCGGGCGCAGGAGATGCGGCACCACCAAACCGACAAAGCCGATCGCCCCGGTGACGGCGACGGCACTGCCGACGGCGAGCGCGGCACCGCCGATCAGGCGCACCCGCAGCCAGGTCAGGTCGAAGCCGAGGCTGCGCGCCGTGTCCTCGCCGAGCGTCAGGCTGTCGAGCGCCGGTGCGCTTGAGAGCAGCACGACCCAGCCGACGAGCATCAACGGCAGCACCAGCCAGACATGGATCAGGCTGCGATCGGCAAGCGAGCCCATCAGCCAGAACACGATCTCCAGCGCGGCATAGGGGTTGGGCGCCAGGTTGAGCACGAGCGAGGTCATCGCCCCGGCAAAGCTGTTGATCGCAACGCCGGCAAGGATCAGCGTCATCGTGCCGGCGCCGCGGCCGTTGAGGGCAAAGAGCAGCAGCACGGCGAGCAGCGCGCCGGTGATGCCGCCGAGCGGCAGAGCAAGCGCGAAGGCCCCGGCGAAGCCGGAATAGAACACTGTGACGGCGCCGAAGGCGGCGGTGCTGGAGATGCCGACGATGCCGGGCTCGGCCAGTGGATTGCGCAGCAGACCCTGCATCGCCGCGCCGGCCAGGCCGAGGCTGAAGCCGACGAGAGCGCCGAGAATGGCGCGTGGCAGGCGCAGTTCGACCAGCACCAGTGCGGGCAGGCTCTGGCGTCCGGCGAACCAGTCACTGAGCGCGGCGGGCAGGTCGAGTTCGGCATAGCCGACCTCCAGCGACAGCACGGCCATGACGAACGTGGCGGCGGCCAGCAGGGCTACGAGCCGCCAATAGGACATCCGGTCGGATGCGGAGGAGGGCATGGCTGCGGCGCTCATGGTCGTTTTCCGGCGGGTGTCGGCGCGGCCGCGTCGAGCAGCAATTCGATCGCATCGATCACGGCCGGGCCGGCGCAGGTCCAGAGCTTCGACGGCAGGGCCACCAGCTTCAGCCGGTCGCCGAGCCGGGCGAGGACCGGATGGTGCAGGACCTCGTGAGCCAGCGAGGGCGCGCCGTCCGGCGTGGTGTTGAGGATCAGGATGTCGGCCTTGCCGAGCGCGACCGTTTCGAGCGCGATCTGGCCGTAATTATCGATGCCGAGCTCGGCGGCGAGATTGGTCAGGCCCGCCGCCGTCAGGATCTCGTCGACGAGCGAGCCGCGCCCGGTGGTGAAGCCGTTCGGGCGCAGCACGATCGCGCGCGGATGGGCCGGGCGAGGGCGGTCGGCCAGTGCTGCAAGCCGCGCGTCAATCCCGGTGATCAGCGTCTCGCCGCGCTCGGGCTCGCCAAGGAGCTTGGCCATGTCACGGATCTGCGCGCGCATCTCGGCAAGATTGCGCGGCACGCCGAATTCCCGGACCGTCGTGCCGACGCGCTTCAGCAGCGCGACGGTCGAGCGCGTCGTATAGGCGCCGGCGATGACGAGATCGGGCTTTAGCACCAGCACCTGCTCGACCAGCCCGTGATTGGCCGGAATGGTGCGGGCGAGCTCGGCCATGTTGGCGTTGCGCGGGTCCTGCGATAGCCAGGTCACCGAGGCGACGTGCTTCGGTGACGCCAGCCGCAGCAACAACTCGTCAGTGCACATGTTGAGCGAGACGATGCGCTGCGGGTGGGCCGGTACGTCGTCGGCGCTGGCGAGGCCGCTGGCGGCCGCCAGCCAGAGGCCGAGCGCGAGGGCGGAGACCACGCTTCTCGTCATGGTCGGGCTTGTCCCGACCATCGACGCCTTCCTTGACCACATGCCGTGTTCAAGACGTGGATGCTCGCCACAAGGGCGAGCATGACGGTGGAGCCTCCCGACGTCCTCACAGGCTCATCCTGATCCCGCCGAAGGCGCTGAGGCCCGGGACCAGGAAGCCGACCGGGTTCTCGTAGCGCTTGTCGAACAGGTTATCGACGCGACCGAACACGGTGAAGCGCTCGTCGACTTTGTAGTCGGCGGCGAGGTTGACGATTTCAGCGCCCGGCGCACGCATCCGCGAGATCGAGAAGTCGCGATTCCCGTCCATGCGCTCGCCGAGATAGATCAGCGTCGCCGACAGCGTCAGCTTCTCGATCGGCGTCCAGCTCGCGGTGACGCTGGCCTTGTGGCGCGGCCGGCGCAGCAGTTCCTGGCGCGCCGTCTCGTCCTTGGCGAGCGTGAAGGTGTAGTCCGCGCGGACCTTGAACTGCGGCGTCAGTTCCAGCGCCGCGAAGGCCTCGACGCCCTTGGTCGTAGCGCGACCGATGTTGGTATAGGAGGTGCGCGCGGCGTTGGTCAGGATCAGGTTGTCGATGTCGTTGTGGAACCAGGTCGCGCCGAAGTTCACGCGCCCGTTCAGCAGCGGCTGCTCGAAGCCGGCATCCCAGCCGCGGCTCTCTTCCGGCTTCAAGTCGGGATTGCCGTAGAAGTTGAAGGCCGGGCGTGAATCGCTGAAGCGCTCGCTCAGCGTCGGCGCCTTGAAGCCGGTGCCGTAGCTCGCCTTCAGCTTGGTTTCTGTGCCTGGCACGATGAAGACCGGTGCGATGCGATAGGTGGTGTGGCCGCCGAACTTGTCGTCGTGATCGTAGCGGATGTTGGCGACGGTGAAGAAGCGGTCGGTCCAGTTCGACTGTAACTCGACGAAGGCGCCCTTGTTGCCGTTCGAGACGGTCTTGTTGGGCGTGTCGAAGCGTTCGGTCTCGTATTGCAGGCCCGCGACCAGTGTCTGGCCCTTCACGATCTGAAGGTCGCCGCGCCAGTCATATTTGGTGCGCTCGCCGAGGTTTTCGCTTGGCAGGTCGAGGATGCCCGCTGCGTTCGCCCGGCGGTTCGAGCGATCCTGATTGCTGTAGGAGACGCCGAAGCGGTTGACGAAACGGCCGTCCAGCGGGTCCCAGACGATCTCGCCACGGGTGAAGGCCTGCCGGTAGTTCTGGCTGCTGCGGAAGTTGTTCGGCCGGCTCGGGAAGCCGGAGTCGCCGGTGAACAGCAATTGCCCGTCGATAAAGCGACCGACCCAGTTGACGCTCAGCGTGTCGGTCAGCTTGGCGCCGAGACGGGCGGAATAGCTCCAGTTGTCATAGGAGTTCGGATTGCGGCGCCGGCCCAGAGGGACGAGCCCGGGAGGCGTAATCGGCGTCGCTTCCGCGCGGAAATGGCTGACGCCGAAGGCGTAGTCGAAGCGGTCATTGCCGCCGCTGAGGCCGACGCTCTGATTGAAGGTGCCTTGGGAGCCGGCTTCGATCGAGCCCGTCAGCTTCGGCGGGCCTTCGCCGCGCTTGCGGGTGATCGAGATGACGCCGCCCAGCGCATTGGCGCCATAGAGGCCGCTCTGCGGGCCGCGCAGCACCTCGATCCGCTCGATGTCGTTCGTCAGCATCTGGCCGAAATCGAAGGAGCGGTTCGGCGTCGAGGGATCGTTCACTTCGATGCCGTCGATCAGCACCTTGACGTGGTTCGAATTGGTGCCGCGCATGAAGACCGAGGTCAGCCCGCCCGGACCGCCGGTCTGGACGATGTTGAGGCCCGGGACGGCGGCGAGCGCCTGGGGCAGCGTGCGGCGCTGCTGGCGCGCGATCTCTTCGGCAGTAACGACAGTGACGGAGCTGGCGATCTCCCTGGCCGGGGTCGGCACGCCGGTCGGACTGACGACGAGCTCGTCGAGCGCGATCGGCTTTTCGCCAGACTGCGCCAGCGCAGAGAGCGATGTCAGCATGGTCGAGGCAGCGAGCAGGGAGGTGGCAAGGAGCAAACGCCCGCTCTTGGCGGGGTTGGGCAAGCGGATCACGGGAAAACCTCGGCGGTAACGTCAGTGGCACGTCACCGCGAACGAGATGTCCCCACCCGCTCCCGAAACCGGGTGCGCATAGTTCTACCACCCATCAGCGCACCCCGGCCGATGTGTTCGCGTGTGACCACGGCTGACGGCAGGTCTCCTGGCTCGCGGGTCACCGCCTTTCACCGCCTTCCCAGGGCCGAGGTCCCAGTGGCATGTGGCGAAAGGCTCGCCGCTTACAGTTGCGGGGGCAGCCGCAGCATGAGATGGCGAACCATCCGCACTGCGTTCCCTTTTGATCCCGTGAGGGAACCGTCGCGTTCACGAGTAGGGCGGAAATGCGGCGGGGTCAATTCACCTGCCGTCCTTGGCAACAAGGCGTCTATTCGGCCGCCTTGAGCGATCGTTTCCTACGGGCTTTGGCGGCTGGTTTCGGCGCGTCCGCATAGGGTGCAAGGATCGCCATGATGTCGCGCTCGCGTGGTTTGACCTGCGCCACGAGCGCCCGTTCCGCCACCGAATCGAGGTGGTGGTGCATCAGCTTCATCACGGTCTCGCCGTCGCCGCTTTCGAGCGCCTCGATCAGCAGGCGATGCTCGTTGATCGCGCATTCCGAGGAGTGAGGCCGGCTGTACAGGGACAGGATCAGGCAGCAGCGATAGGCGAGCTCGCTGACATAGCGGATGAGGATCGGGCTTTCCGTCATCTCAGCGAGCAGGATGTGGAACTCGGTCGCGAGCCGGATCGAGACGGGGGTGGCGCCGCCCCGCGCCGCATCCTCGGCATCGACATGGGCGCGCAGGGCCGCAAGCTGTGCCTTGCTCAGCCGGCCGGCGAGCTGGCGGACGACGAGGCGCTCCAGCTCGATGCGGATGTCGAAGGCGTCACGCGCCTCCTGCCAGCTCGGCGTGGCGACGACGGCACTGCGGTTGCGCCGCAGTTCGACCAGCCCTTCGGCGGCGAGCTGGCCGAGCGCATGGCGCGCGATGGTGCGGCTGACGCCGAAGCGCTCGCCGAGCGCATCTTCCGGCAGCGAGGCGCCGGGTTCGAGTGCCTGCTCGATGATCGCACGGCGCAGCGCCCGGCAGATCGTGCCGGCCTTGTCAGATGCGCCGCTTCCAGCCTCGTCGTGCGTCATCGCCGATAGCCCGTGGTTGCAGATCGGGTGGTCTTAGCGCCTGCGGCCTGGGGTTCGCAATGCGGCGATGGCGCCGGCGAGCCGAGAGCGGAACCGGACAGGCCCTCTCACGTTCTCAAGACCATCCGTATGGGATGGTCGGGGGGCTTCGCGCATGACATTGACACCGCCTGATCGCCGAACGATGATGCCGCGGGAGGCGGAGAGCGGCGGCCTCGGTGAGGCCGGCAGCGCCGATATCGTCAAGGTGGCTGCGACACTCGTCTCTGCCGCGGTGATCATCGCCGCGCTCTATTACGGCCAGGACATCCTGATCCCGCTGGCCTTCGCCTTCCTGATCGGCTTTGCGCTCAACCCGCCGGTGATGTGGCTGCGCCGGGGCGGCGTGCCCAAGGTAATCTCAATCATAGCGGTGATGACGGTCGTGCTGGTGCTGCTGGCCGGGCTCTTCGTCGTGTTGGGCACGCAATTGCGCTCGCTCGGCGAGCAGCTGCCGACCTATCAATCGACCATCAACAGCAAGTTCAATGATCTCAAGGCGCAGTTCAAGGCGCCTGGAATCTTCGACAGTGCGCTGAACGCGATTGCTTCTCTCCAGAAGGAGGTGGAGGCCGTGCAGGGCGCGACAGCGCAGCGCGTCGAGGTCGTGCCGGCGGCGGGCACTCAGAT
Source organism: Allobosea sp. Tri-44 (assembly GCF_004123845.1). Taxonomy (GTDB): domain Bacteria; phylum Pseudomonadota; class Alphaproteobacteria; order Rhizobiales; family Beijerinckiaceae; genus Allobosea. The sequence continues at coordinate 565,952 of NZ_NBDP01000019.1, forward strand.
GCAGGTCGCTCTGGTCTGGCTCGGGCGCGCGCTCGAACCGCTGGCGACGGCCGGCATCGTCCTCGTCTTTGTCGTGCTGGCCCTGCTCGACCGGAGCGACCTGCGCGATCGGCTGCTGCGCATCCTGGGCGGCAATCTGCACCGCTCGACCGACGCGATCGAGGATGCGGGCAGGCGCATCAGCCGATACCTGCTGATGCAGCTCGTCGTGAACGTCACTTTCGCCCTGCCACTGACGCTTGGATTGTGGTTGATCGGTGTGCCGGCAGCGCCGCTCTGGGGCGTCGTCGCGGCCGTGCTGCGCTTTGTTCCCTATGTCGGCGCGCTCATCTCGGCCGTCTTTCCGCTGGCGCTCGCCTTCGCCGTCGATCCCGGCTGGCACATGATGCTGTGGACGCTCGCTTTGATCGCGGGACTCGAGCTCGTCAGCAACAACATCGTCGAGCCGATGCTCTACGGAACCAGCACCGGGCTCTCGGCGATCTCGCTGATCGCGGCGGCGACGTTCTGGACCGCGCTGTGGGGCCCTGTCGGCCTGATCCTGTCGACGCCGCTGACGGTCTGCCTGCTGGTCCTCGGCAAGACCCTGCCGCAACTACAGTTCCTCGATACGCTGCTCGGCTCGGTGCCGGCCCTTGATCCGGCGACCCGCATCTATCAGCGTCTGCTCGCCAATGACGTCGAGGAAGCGATCGAGATCGCCGAGGGCGAGATCGACACGCTCTCGGTGGTGCCCTTCTACGATGCGGTCGGCATCGCGGTTCTGCGCCTCGCCAGCGATGATTATGGCCGGCAGGCGACGGCAGCCCACCGGCTGCGCGTCGCCGAGGGAATGGACGCGCTGCTGGAGGAGCTGCGCGAGGAACATCCGGCTGCGGTCGTAACCGATTCTGCCCCGAAAGTGGTTTGTATCGGCGGCAAATGGGAGATCGATGCGATCGCCGCCGAAATGCTCGCCCACGCCCTCGGTCTTGAAGGAATTCCCGCGCAAACCCGCAGGGTCGTCCATGTTACGGCGAGCTCGGTCGCCAGGCTTGATCTCGATGGTGCGCCGGTCGTCTGCATCAACTATTTCAGCAGCGAGCCCGATAGCGCCGTCCGGCAGTTTTGCCGGCGATTGCGGCAGCGCTGGCCGGAGCTGGAGATCGTCGTCGTTCTCTGGATGGTACCGGCTGAGGCGCTGGCGAACGATGCGCGCAAGGACATCGGAGCCGACGAGGTTGCGACCTCGATCAAGGAAGCCATCGGCCGGGTCCGGCGCATGCTGCCCGAGGTCGCGGGCGAGCCGACTGAAGCGGAGCCGCCGGCCAATGATGCCGAGCGTGTGGCAGCGCTCCACGGCACCGCCTTTCTCGATGAGGCGCTGCGCGACGATCTCGATGCGATCGCCAAGCGCGCGGCCGACGCCTTCGACGTCGATGTGGCGATGATCTCGGCGATCGACTCCGATCGGGAGGTCATCATCGGCCGCAGCAAGGAGCTGTCCGGCTTCGGTCGGGACGAGGTGGGCCGGCCCACCCTGCCGCGCCAGGCGGCGATCTGCGACTATGTCGTGGCGGGTGGCGAGACCTTGATCGTGGCCGACACCGAGCGCGACGCGCGCTTCACCGATAATCCCGTCGCCAAGGCCTGGGGGCTTCGCTTCTATGCCGGCGCGCCGCTGCGGACCGGCGATGGCCACGTTCTGGGCGCGTTATGCATCCTCGACCGCGATGCGCGCGCCCTCGAACCGCGCGAGCGCCAGCTGCTGGAGAAGCTGGCCGCCGACATCATCGAGACGATCAGCCGGAAAGACGCCGACCGCAGCTCGCAGCAGCAGGCGGAGGGCGACGCCGAAGCGAGTGCGACGATCGGGCAGCAGGTTCCGAAGTGAAGCTTCGCGGTACCGCTCAGAAGCTGTAGGCGGCTTTCACCTTGACCAGATGCTGGCTGAAATTGGTGATGTCGAGATCGCCCGGCACGTCCTTGGCCTTGCCGGCGATCTGGACATTGTAGGCCGCCGAGATGGCAAATTGCTTGGTCGCCTGCCAGAAGATGCCGGGCCCGGCGAAGGTGGCGTAGCCGGCGTCCTTGCCGAAGCCGAGCTCGTTGTGGCGGCGTTGATGGCGGACTTCGCCGCTGAGATAGAGCCCGTCGATCAGCTGCCAGGCGAGCGAGCCGCCGACCGTGAAGGTCGAGGAGCGCAGATAAGGGCTGGGGCCGGTCCAGGTCAGGTCGTGCGAGAGGTTGAGCGCGGCGTAGAGCTTGCCGGAGACCAGCGTCTTGTCGGCGAAGATGCGGATGCCGGTATTGTATGTGGTGAAGTTGCCGGCGCCGGTCGGGTCGAGGCGGTTGAAGCTGGGATCGACGACGACGGTCAGGCCGATGCCGTGCAGGTCGCGGCCGAGCAGGCGGTACTTCATCTCGACGCCGGCGCCGAAGCTGCGGCTGTCGGCGCCCGTGCCGGCGATGGTGGCGTCGGTATAGCCGCCGAGCAGATAGGGGCCGATCTCGAAGCAGGGAAAGAGGCCGTAGGAGCCCTGGAGCTGGAGGCCGTGCGCCGCCTGGCGGCCGTCGCGGACACCGAAGCCGCCGCCATAGGTCAGGCTTGCGCCGAAGGAGCCGACCTCGGCGACATCCGAGCCCGTCGTGAAGCCGAAGGCGTCGGTCGGGATGCCCTCGCTTTCGGTGCAGGCGGAGAGCACTGGCGGTGCTGCCGGGGCGCCTTTGCGGGAGGGAAGATCGGCAGCGAAAGCGGGCGAGAGCAGGCCCGAGACGGCAAGGGCGAAGGCGGCGGGCTTGAGCATGGTTGGCGATCCTGTTGACGAACCCACCCTACGCAAATGCGAATGAGTCGCAATATGGAATCATCGATCACGGGATCATGACGTTACAATGTTGCGGATGCGCAACAGCAAGCGGCTCAGCCGTGAGAGCTCAGGGTACGCAGACGCGCGAATGCCACCGGCGCAATCTCGGCCAGCGTGGCGATCGGCTTCCAGGCGGCGGCGTGGACCTCTTCTTCCTGGGCAGTCAGCGGCAAAGCCGGGTCGGCGATGAAGAGATATTGCAGGTCGTGATGGATATGCGGCGGCTCGTTCCGGCGCGGATTGCCCGGCACCTCGTGGCTGTCGATGGCGAAGGGTAGGTCGCCGCTGCGGTGCCAGGAGTGCAGCGCCGGGCTGGCGACGCCCGTCTCCTCGACCGCCTCGCGCAGCGCCGATTCGTGGAAGGACGCAGCCGGTTCGTAATGGCCGCCGGGCTGGAGCCAGCGGCCGATCACGACATGGTCGATCAGCAGAATCTGCGCATGGTCGGGCGAGAGCACGAAGGCGCTGGTGGTGACATGGCCCGGCATGGTCTCGCGCCGGTCGAGCGCGTGACGTTCGGCCATCTGCCAGCGCAGCAGCGCCAGCCGCTCGCGCGGGCCGGCGACTTCGGCGAGATAGCGGGAGACGATGGAATCGAGGCGCGCAAGAAAGCTCATGGCCTTGCGCATCGCATGTCCGGCAGCGGCCGGGAAGGCCGCCCGGCCGCGCCTCAGCGCAGCTTCAGCCGGTACTCCTCGAACTCACCGTTCTTCACCCCGTCATAGCCGACGATGACGCGCAGCTCATCGCGTTCCTCGGTGAGGACGGTGAGTGCCTCGGCCTTGGCATTCTTGCGCTGGCGCAGCTCGCCGAGCTCGCGGGCGGCAGTCGGATCGGCCGGATCGAGCAGGAGGATCGCATAGGGCACCTCCTGTTCCTGCGCCGGTCCGACGAGGACGAGCAGGCGGCCATCCGCCAGTGGAGCGAGATCGCGCACGCCGCGCTGCGCGCCGGCCGGAACGGCAAGGAGCTGCGGAGGTGTCGCCGCCGGCCCGCTGCCCGGCTTGAACAGCTCGGTGACGCTGCCGCCGACGAGGAAGGCGCGGCCGCCCAGCGAGGGGGCGCGCAGGCCGAGCCAGAGCCGGTCGCCGACCACGGCGAGGCCTTCGATGTTGAGCCCGTTGGTTTCGGCGTCGAGCGGCTTGCCGAGATAGGGCGCGACCTCGCTGGCGGCGCCGAGAAGATCGGAGACACGCCAACTCAGCTCGGGAGTACCGGCCGGGCCGTTACCGGCTCCGATGCGCGCCAGCAGGAAGGAAGAGGGGCGGTATTCGCCGCCATGGCGCGAGCAGCCATGTGAGCCCACGATATAGAAGGAGCGGTCGGCATAGGCGATGCCCTCGCCGTCGAACTCGCCGAAGCCGCCTTGCCTGGGGCAGCCGATCGCGGGCTGGCGTCCGCTTGCGGCGGGGGTGGTGTCGCCGATGAGCGGCTGGGCGCGCTCGGGCCGGATCGTCTTTTGCGTCAAGGTCGCGAACTGGGCCGCCTTGCTCTCGTCGTTGACGACGAGGCAGCGCCATTCTCCGCCGGCCGGCGGGCGGCAGGCGATGCCGCTGATGTCCTTGGCGGCCTTGCCCTTCTTGCCGGCGAAATCGGAAGTAGCCTCGATCCGGCGCTCCGGCTTCAGCGGCTCGGCGCGGGCGGGGCCGACGGTAAGCAAGGCGAGGGCACAAAGGGCAGGCAGAGTGGCAAGCCGCATGGTCTTGCTCCGGTGGAAAGAGGCGAGATAGGCGTGGAGGCCGCAAGTTACAAAGGCCGGGGTGCCAATTCTTGCTCCGGGCAAGGACATCGCGTTGCAGAAGCTCTCCTCCTTCCGTGAGATCGATGTGGGGAATCTCGCCGCAAAACCCTCTCCTTCCAGGAGAGGGGTTCCCCGCGCTTCTCGCACCCAAGCCAAATCCCCGCCCGCAGGCTCATCCCGCGGGCGTTGTGCATATGAGGGGCAGCGGAGCGCCGCGAGGCGCGTTTGGTATTCCGCTTCCATTGAGCCAGGAAGCGGCGCGGACGGGTTGAGCCACCATCCGCACGCCCCGTGGCGCTCCGCCATCGGCGATTTTAAAGCTCCGGGCCGCGCTTCTGTCCCGCCGGTGTCAGCCGGCGCGGTCTAGCGAGCTCCTCGCGCAGGGGCCGTAGTACCCCACGCAGACAAGCTTGCGCAGTCTGCGAGTCTCAAAGTGGAAGACGCCGCCGCAGGCGGCGGCTTTGGTCGGTTCCCGAAGCCTCCCGGGAGCGAGGCGCAACCCTCGCCCGCAGGCGCCGCACCCACCCCACCAAACGACATGCCTCCGGATGGCCGCGCCTCGGGGATGGGATGCGGGCGAGTATACGGGGAGTTTGGAGGGCGGGGATAAGGTTGATGACTATCCCCGCCAGCGTTTTGAACGTCAGATTCCGACCACACCGGACGTGCATCACATCCGCTTTTGAGGGGGCAAGCCGTAACGCCCTAACGCTGCCGTCAGGATCGGCCGACGTTAGGCAGGCAATGCATCATGTTCGCGCTCCGTCTCAGGCAGCGCTTCCCGCAGGCGGGACAATGCGAATCGGACGTGTTCCGATCGGAGCGCCAGTCGCACGGTCGATGGTTACGGGATCGATCTCCGTCCCGGTCTCGGCGTCGAAAAACCGGGTTACACCGTCACTGCTACGGTGCTTTCGCCCCCACGCACCGATCGCGAATAATACTGGCAGGAAGTCCAGACCCGCTGCGCTCAGCACGTATTCCTCCCGCGGCGGCCGCTCGGAGTAGCGGCGCTTTTCCAGAAGCCCATCCTCCGTCAAGGCCGCGAGCCGGCGCGTCAGGATCGTCGGGGCGATGCCGAGGCTTTTCCGGAACTCGTCAAAGCGGGTGAGCCCGGCATGGGCGTCCCGCATGATCAGCATGCTCCATGCGTCCCCCACCAGCGCGAGGCTGCGGGCGATCAGGCATGGCTGGTCGGAGAGGTTCTGCATGTCGATATCGTTTTGATAGTGACTTCGTATCGAAATGATAGTAACACGGTGCTCGTCGATGTTCCATGACGGAATGAAAGCAGAGACCGATGAGCAAGACAGAACGCGGCGTCGCCCTGGTCACTGGTGCCTCCTCCGGCATTGGGCTGGCGACGGCGGGAGCGCTCCGGCGCAATGGCTACCGGGTGTTCGGAACCAGCCGGAAGGCGATGGCCGAAAGCTCGGACGGTATCGATATGCTGGTCTGCGACGTCACCGACGAAGAATCCGTGCGGCAGACGGTCGATGAGGTTTTGAGCCGCGCCGGACGGATCGATCTCCTCATCAACAATGCCGGCCTCGGCCTTTTAGGCGGCGCTGAAGAGTCTTCGGCTTCCCAGGCCCAGGCACTGTTCGATGTGAACGTCTTCGGCGTCGTGCGTCTGACGAACGCGGTCCTGCCTGCTATGAGACGCCAGCGAACGGGCCGGATCATCAACATGAGCTCCATTCTCGGGCTCATTCCTGCTCCCTTCAATGCCCTCTATGCCTCGACCAAACACGCGATCGAGGGTTACTCGGAATCGCTCGACCACGAGGTGCGAACGCAGGGCATCCGCGTCGTACTGGTGGAGCCGGGCGTCACCCGCACGTCCTTCGAGGAGAACATCACGCGGGCGGATCAGCCGCTTCCCCTTTACGACGCTGTCCGTGCCGACGCGGAGAAGCTGATGCGCGAGATCGTCGAGACGGGAGATGCACCGGAAGTGGTTGCCGACACGGTGGTCAAGGCGGCCAACACGGCAACACCCAGGAGACGTTATACCGCAGGAAAGGCGGCGAGGCAGGTTCGCTTCATGCGCCGCTTCTTGCCCGAGTCGCTGGTCGACAAGAGTCTTCGGAAGTTCAACAGGCTCCCTGCCTGAGCGCGGGGTCGTCTGCAGATTTGGCAGCGCCAGGGTTAAGCGGCGGGATCGACGGTACGGCTGCTCGGCCCAGTAAAAACCTCTCAGAAAAAGAACCTCATGAAAGCCTTCATCGTCGATCGGTACAGGAAGAAGGGCACGCTGCGGCTCGGCGAGATGCCGCAGCCGGCCTTGCGGGATGTCGATGTCGTGGTCGAGATCCATGCGGCCGGGCTCAATCTTCTGGATTCCAAGGTCCGCGACGGCGCGTTCAAGCTTATCCTTCGGTACCGTCCGCCCTTCATCCTGGGACACGACGTGGCGGGCACAGTGGTCCGCGTCGGATCTAACGTCCGCCGCCTAAAACCGGGCGACGAAGTCTATGCCCGGCCGCGCGACGGCCAGGTCGGGACTTTCGCAGAGTTCATCGCCATGAACGAAGCCGACGTGGCGCTGAAGCCGAAGAACCTTACCATGGAGGAAGCGGCTTCCATTCCCCTGGTGGGGCTGACGGCCTGGCAGGTGCTGGTCGAGCTGGCCGGCCTGCGAAAAGGGCAGAAGGTCCTCATCCATGCCGGCTCCGGCGGCGTGGGGACATTCGCCATCCAGCTGGCCAAGCATCTCGGCGCAACGGTCGCGACCACCACGAGCACGGCGAATGTCACGCTGGTCGAGAGACTCGGGGCGGATGTCGTGATCGACTACAAGAGCCAAGACTTCGAGAAGGTCCTGTCCGGCTATGACGTCGTCCTCAACAGCCTGGACGGCGACACGCTTCAAAAATCCCTGAATGTGCTGAAACCAGGCGGCAAGCTGATCTCGATCTCCGGTCCGCCGGACCCCGATTTCGCCAGGGAACAAGGCCTGAACTGGCTTCTACGGCAGGTCATGCGCGTTCTGAGCTTCAACATCCGGAGGAAGGCCAAAGCCCGGCGGATCAGCTATTCTTTTTTATTCATGCGCGCGAACGGCGAGCAATTGCGCCAGATCACATCGCTGATCGAAGCCGGGATCATTCGCCCTGTTGTGGATCGAGTCTTCCCGTTCGAAGCGACCAATGCAGCCCTGACTTACATCGAAGCGGGACGGTCAAAGGGCAAAGTCGTCGTCAAGCTGAGGTGAAGGCGGTGTCGCCAAGACGCTAGCGGGTCCTCGCGCTGACGTCCCTGAGCTCGTCAATGCGCTGGATGAGCCTCCATGTCCTGGCCTACAACCTCAAGCGGGCCATCGCGAGCATCGGCGTTGATGAAAGCAATGAGAGCCTGACCCTCAAACCTTGTGCGCATCATCGAAACACGACGCCGAAAGACGTTTCTACACAGCCTCCACCCATCGCAGACCTCCCGCCTTCGCCCCTCATCCTGGCAGCCGATACTCCCGAAACATCTCCCTGAGCGCTGTTTTCTGGATCTTCCCGGTCGCCGTGTGCGGGATCGCCTCGACCAGCACGACATCGTCCGGCAGCCACCATTTCGCGATCTTGCCGGTCATGAAGGCCAGCATCTCCTCGCGGCCGGGCGTCCGGCCCGGCTTGGGCACGATCACCAGCAGCGGCCGCTCGTCCCATTTCGGATGCGCGACGCCGATCACCGCGGCTTCAGCGACATCGGGATGGCCGATGGCGAGGTTTTCGAGCTCGATCGAGGAGATCCATTCGCCGCCGGACTTGATCACGTCCTTGGAGCGGTCGGTGACCTGCATGTAGCCATGCGGGTCGATGGTCGCGACGTCGCCGGTATCGAAGAAGCCGTGCTCGTCGAGGATCGGCTGATCGTGGCGGTAATAGGCGCCGGCGACAGCGGGTCCGCGCACCTTCAGCCGCCCGAAGGTCTTGCCATCCCAGGGCAGGTCCTGGCCGTCATCGTCGGTCAGGCGAAACTCGACCGTGAATTGCGGATGGCCCTGCTTGACCTTGAGGTCGTAGAGCGCCTCGCCTGCGAGATCGGCATAGATCGGCTTGATCGAGCAGAACGAGCCGATCGGGCTCATCTCGGTCATGCCCCAGGCATGGTCGACGGTGACGCCGTATTTGGTCTCGAACGCCTCGGTCATCGCCCGCGGGCAGGCCGAGCCACCGATCACCACGCGCTTCAGCGTGTTGAGCTTGCCGCTATTCGCCTCGAGATGCTGGAGCAGGCCGAGCCAGACCGTCGGCACGGCGGCGGTCAGCGTCACGCCCTCGCCGTTCAGAAGCTCGAGCAGCGAGGCGCCGTCGAGTTTGGCGCCGGGCATGACCAGCTTCGCCCCGGTCATCGGCGCCGAAAAGGCCAGCGACCAGCTATTGGCGTGGAAGAGCGGCACCACCGGCATCACCACGGTGCGCGCCGACAGGCCCATATAATCGGGCTGGGCGCAGGCCATGGCGTGCAGCACGTTCGAGCGGTGCGAATAGAGCACGCCCTTGGGACCGCCGGTCGTGCCCGAGGTGTAGCAGAGCCCGGCCGCGGTGTTCTCGTCGAGATCGGCCCAGGCGAAATCGGCATCGGCCTCGGCGAGCCAGTCCTCGTAGGCGACGGCGTTCCTGAGCGAGGTCTCAGGCATATGCGCGGCGTCGGTCAGGATCACATAGCGCTCGATCGTCGGCAGCTTGTCCTGCAGGCCCTCGACCAGGGGCACGAAGGTCAGGTCGAGGAAGAGCAGCCGGTCTTCGGCATGATCGATTAATTGGGCGATCTGCTCGGGGAAGAGCCGCGGATTGACGGTGTGGGTGATCGCGCCGATGCCGCTGATCCCATACCAGAGGGCAAGGTGCCGGTCGGTGTTCCAGGCCAGGGTCGCGACGCGGTCGCCGAGGCGGATGCCTTCGCGCGTCAGCCGCTTGGCGATCGTCAGCGCCGTTTGCCTGATCTCGGCATAGGTGGTGCGCCGGATCGGCCCTTCGACGCTGCGGGAGACCACTTCGCGCGTGCCGTGCTGGATCGCCGCGTGGTCGATGATCCGGTGGATCAACAGCGGCCAATTTTGCATCAGCCCGAGCATGCGTTTCTCCCTGTCGTCTTGCTTTGCTTTTTGGCAGCATAGCCAGCGGACGGCTCCCGGCGAAAGCCCTCGCGTCCGCTTGGGAGATGGGTTAGTTTACAACTAAACGATCTAGGGAATGAACGCCTTGTCCGTGCCGCGCCCAGCCCCCGCCCCGGAGCCCATCGAGCCGGACCGCGTCTGGTTCCGCTTCATGCGACTGCACCAGCGCATGCTCGGCCAGATGACGGCGCGCATCCGCGAGCTCGGCCTTTCGATCCCGCAATTCGATCTGCTCTCGACGCTGACCGAACGCGAGGGCATCAGCCAGAGCGAGCTCGCCGAGCGGCTCTACGTCACCAAGGGCAATGTCTCGGGCCTGGTCGACAGGCTGGTCCAGGCCGGGCTGGTCGAGCGCCGCGCCATCGTCGGCGACCGGCGCTCCTACGCGATGCACCTCACCGCCGAAGGCCGCCGTCTCGCCGAGGCCGGGATGACGACGCAGCGCGACTATGTCGCCCAGACGCTCGGCAAGCTGCCGGCGGCGGATCTCGCCGAGCTCGACCGGCTGGTCCTGTCCTGGCGCGAGCGCGCCCGCGCCCTCGACACGGACCAGGGCTGATGTTCGCAGGCCTGGCCTATGCCGGCGGCGGCAACCGCTGCTATTGGCAGGGCGGCTTCTACGAAACGGTGGCGCCCCGCATCGGCCTTGCGCCGCGCCGCATCGTCGGCGCCAGCGCCGGCGCCGGGGCCATGCTCTACAATGCGCTGGGGCTGGGGCCGACCGTGCGCGAAATGCTGCGCGAGGCCTGCACCGGTCGTACCTCCGAGGTCGACTGGGCCGCCTTCCGCCGCGGCGGCAGGCTGTTTCCGGTCGCCGAGATGTATCGCGAGATGCTCACGGCGCTGTTCACGCCTGAGCGGCTGGCGGCGCTGAAGGCCCGGGCGGATTTCCTGATCGCGATCTCGCGGCCGCCGCGCTTCTGGCCGCTGCCTGTCATCACCGCGCTCGGCATCGGCGCCTATCAGCTCGAGAAGCGCCTGCGTCGCCCGGTGCATCCGACCGTCGGGCGCAAGCTCGGCTTCCGGCCCGACCTCATCCGCATCGCCGACTGCGCCGATCCCGAGCAGCTGGTCGATGCGCTGATGGCGAGCGCCGCCGTGCCGCCCTTCATGCCGGCCGGTCATATCGGCGCCCGCGCCGCGCTCGATGGCGGCCTCGTCGACAGCGCCCCCGCCTGGGCGCTTGCCGATATGGAAGCCGCCGGCGAGCAGACCCTCGTGCTGCTGACGCGCCCCTTCGCCGAAGTGCCCCAGGTCGAAAACCGCACCTATGTCCGGCCCTCGCAAGTGATACCGGTCAGCCAGTTCACCATCCGCAACTGGGACGGCATCCGCTTCGCCTATGAGCTCGGCGTGAGGGACGGCGAGGATTTCTTGCGGCGGATGGCTCGGGAGCGTCTGGCGGGTTAGGGAGGAACGTTCCGCCTACACTCAGGATCGCGCATGGCCTCGATCGATCTCACCGCCTCAGCCACCAGCCTGCGTGCCGACCTGCTCGCGCGCCGTTTCAGCGCGATGGAGTTGCTCGAAGCGATCTTCGCCCGCATCGACGCGCTGAATCCTTCCCTCAACGCCATCGTCGCGCAGGATCGCGAGGCGGCGCGGGCGTTTGCCGCGGACTCAGACCGGCGCATCGCCGCCGGTGAGGCGCGGCCGCTCGAAGGTCTGCCGATCACGATCAAGGACGCCTTCGACGTCGCCGGCCTGCCTTCATCCGGCGGCCTGCCGGCCTATAAGGAGCGCATTCCGACAGAGGACGCGGCCGCCGTCGCCCGCCTGCGCGCGGCCGGTGCGGTCATCCTCGGCAAGACCATGGTTCCGGTCTTCTCCGGCGACTTCCAGAGTTACAACCCGGCCCATGGTGTCACCAACAATCCCTGGAATCCCGATTATTCACCCGGCGGTTCTTCGGGCGGCGCAGCGGTCGCGGTCGCCACGGGGATGAGCGCTTTCGAGCTCGGCTCCGATCTCGGCTCCTCGGTCCGCTGGCCAGCCCAGGCCTGCGGCGTCTTTGGCCTCAAGACCAGTTGGGGCCTGGTCTCGACCTGGGGGCTGGTCCCGCCGCCGCCGGAGCGGCGCACCTTGCGCAATGCCGATCTCGTCGTCGCCGGCCCGATCGCCCGCGCAGCCGAGGACCTCGACCTGATCCTGCCCGTGCTGACCGGCCCGCGCGATCCGAATGTCGCCGGCGCCGCCCTATCCGCCCCGCGCAAGACGGAGGCAAAGGGTCTGCGTGTCGCGCTCTGGGCACAGGAGCCGTTCGCACCGGTCTCCGGCGAGGTCTCGGCGGCCGTGCGCGAAGCCGGGCGGCGCCTTGCCGAAGCGGGCGCGCTCGTCAACGAGACTGCGCGCCCGGGCTTCCGCTTCACCGAAGCCTATGAGGTCTACGCGCTGCTGAACCACGCCGTCGTCGCCTACGGCCTGCCGCCAAAGGTGCGCGCCCGCATCCAGGCGCAAGCGGTGAAATTCGCGCCTGGCGATCTCTCGCATCAGGCGCTGCAGGCACGCGGCGCCCGGATGACGCCCGGCCTCTATCAGCAGCTCCACCAGCGCCGCCTCGCGCTCAAGCGGCAATGGGGCCGCTTCTTCCAGAACTATGACGTGCTGCTCTGCCCGCCCGCACCAGTCGCAGCGCAAAAGCACGATCATCTGCCGGACTTCCACGCCCGCCGGCTCGACATTGACGGCGTGGAGCGGCCCTATCTCGACTTCCTGTGCTGGGCGAGCCTCGCCACCGGCGCCGACCTGCCTGCGCTGAGCGCGCCTATCGGATTGTCGCAGGCGGGATTGCCGACCGGCGTTCAGATCATCGCCCCCTTCGGCGAAGACCGGACGGCGATCGCGGTCGGGGCGATGCTGGAGAGACTGGGCGGCGGCTATCGTGTGCCGACCGACCGGGGAGGCCTACTTCCCTAAAAGACCGCGATAGTAAAAGGCGACATTATCACCGGAACCATTCTTGATGCGGTTCGTGACCCGCCCAATCGGCCAGAAGGCCGTGCCGGACCGTGCCTTCACAGCGGGGAAATCGAGCCCGTCGAGTGTCATCATGCCCCATTCGCCGCCGTGATTGCGCCGATACACCTCGCCAATGTAGCTGCCATAGGCCTTGGCGATCGTAGCCACCGTATCATCCGATATTTGGGCTTTCGACTTGACGTAATCGGCATGCAGCCGAGCGAGGATCGTCTCCACATTTACGATACTTCCGTCCGACCAATCCGGAGCGACGCCGAAACTCGCCTTGGCGTGATCGATCGCATCAAGCGCATAAGCCCCTGTGACCACTGCGATCTTCGGATCCACAGAGAAAGCTTGCTTGGTGGTGCTTTGCGGCATCGCCTCCCCCACGAAGAGAAGTAGGGACAGAAACAGGGCTGAAAGGACGCTAACCTTCACGTTCTTACCTCTACTTCTGGATGCAACAGTCCGATGCTGCACTCTATGAGCGTTCATCATCTATAGCATCCCACGCTACGGCATGGGCATATGCTTGCGGCGCTCAGATATCCGACGAGCGTAGCGGCATCCGGAAGGTGAACCGGGTCTCGTCCGCATCGGAGGAGACCTCGAGCGTCCCGCCATGGGCCCTCGCGATTTCAGAGGAGATGTAGAGCCCGAGGCCAAGTCCCTGCTGGCTCGGCTTGGCCGAGGCGCGGACGAATGGCTTGAAGAGCTCTTTCCTGACCGCCAGCGGGATCGGCTCGCCGGCATTGGCGACCGACAGCTCGAAAGTGTCGCGGGTCTTGTGGGCTCGCACGATGACGGGGCGATCGTCGGCTCCATGCGTGAGGCCATTGGCGACCAGGTTCGACAGCATCTGCGCGATCCGGGCGCCGTCGCAATCGATCGGCCCTAGCAGATCGAACTCGCTCAGTACCTCGCGATCCGGATGCGAGGACCGTAATTCGCCGACGACCTGTTCGAGCATCGCCTTCAGCTCGGCTTCGTCGCTGCGATCGAGCAGGATGCCGCCACCAAGCCGTCCCCGTGCGAAATCGAGGACGTCGCCGATCAGACCGGACATCCGCATGAGACTGTTTCGCATCATCCCGGTCAGCGACCGGATTTTCGCGATGTCCTCGGTACGGTCGAGCATGTTCAACCCGGCGGCGACCGAGGCCACGGGGTTACGCAAGTCATGACCGAGCACCGCGATGAACTGCTCGCGGATTTCGCTGTTCTGGACCTCGCCGGCAAGGCTGGCCTGGCTCGCCGCCAGTTGCGCATGCGAATCGAGATGGAAGGCGATCAACTCGGCGAAGAGCTTGAACATGCCCAGCGTCGCCGGATTGTTGAGCGAGCGGGGCTTGGGATCGATCGCGCACAGCGTGCCGAAGAACCGGCCATCCGGCAGGATGATCGGCATCGAGATGTAGCTCTGGAGGCCGTATGTCTGCGGCGTGTGGTGCGTGCAATAGACCGGATCTTCCGCGACATTGTCGATGACGACGACCTCGCGATGCTGCCGGATCTCGTGACAGATGGTCGTTTCGACCTTCAGCTCCCCGCCAGGCTGAAGCCCGAACGCGATCTCGTCGCGAACGCCGCAAGCGACCCAGCGATCCTCCGTCACGCGCGCTATCGCGGCAAAGCCCATCCCGGTCGTCCGGCAGACGACATCGAGGATGGTCGGCACTGCGGCGATCGACGCGATGGCCGCGACGTCTTCGGAGAAATCCTGCGGCATCGAACTCATTGAAACAGCAATCGGCCCACGGGCGATCCTACGTCTATGTCAAAAGACAAGGCGTCAGTCCAACTGGCCTGCTTTTGCGACAGGACATGCTGATCGGCGGTCTCGCGCGACGCGGGCTGGTCAGAGACAATCCGCCAGCGACGGCCGGCGGTTGCCGTCGCGCCCGATCGTCTCCGGCGCGGCCAGCATGGCGTTCAGCACCGCCTCCTGCGTCGCCTCGGCCGCGGCACGGAAGGGCAGATCGATCCGGTTCTCGTTGAGCACCGTCAGCGGGACGAGATCGGCTTCATCGTGATGGGCGATCCGGCTCGCGGTCGAGAAGGCGATGGCGATGTCACCGCTGCCATTGCCCCAGAACGCGCCGAGCCGCGCCAGGCCGGCGCCGCAGCGTCGGGCGATGCGCGTCAGCTGCCGGCTCTCCAGCGGCAGGTCTGTCGCCAGGATGATGATGACCGAGCCGCGCTCCGGCGATTGAGCCGAGGTCGCGGCCGATGGCACCGGGCGCCGCCCGTCCGGCAAGACGAGATCGCCGGCATTGCCGAAATTCGCCTGCACCAGCACGCCGAGCGTGAAGTTGCGGCCGTCGAGTTCCATCAGCCGCGAGGCCGTGCCGATGCCGCCCTTGAAGCCGAAGGCGCTCATGCCGGTGCCGGCGCCGACCCCGCCCTCCTCGACCGGCCCGCTGCTGGCGGCATCCAGCGCCGCTTCGGCATCAGCCACCATCAGGCGCCGGGCCCGGATGTCGGAGAGGAAGCCGTCATTGCATTCGAGCACGAGCGAATTGACCGTGCCGGTGCTGCGACCGATCTCCGGATTGCTGGCGAGCGCCCGCCCGACCAGCGCCTCGATGCCTACAGCGACCGAGAAGGTGTTGCCGAGCAGGAGCGGCGTCTCGATCTGGCCGAGCTCAGCGAGCTGCATCAACCCGGCGCTCTTGCCGAAGCCGTTGATCACCTCGACGCCGGCCCGCAGCTTCTCGCGGAAGAGGTCATGCTGATGCGGCAGCACCGCCGTGAAGCCGGTCAGGACATCGCCGTCGCGCACAGTGCGGTGTCCTACGGCAACGCCAGCCACATCGGTGATCGCGTTGAGCGGGCCGGGCGGCAGCGAACCGCAGACCAGGCCGTAATCGCGCGCCCGTTTGCCCAAGGGAATCTCCTACCGCGGTGCCGATCAGATCGCCGCGTTGAACACCGCTTCGATGTGATGGCCATCGGGATCGATGACGAAGGCCGCGTAATAGTGTGGGCCATAATGCGCGCGCAGACCGGGCACACCATTGTCGCGCCCGCCATGCCGGAGCGCCGCGTGATGGAACGCGTCGACGGCCTGCCGGCCCGGAGCCGCGAAAGCAACATGGAATCCTGGCCCCGGTGGCCGCTGCCCGTCCGGGCGATGCTTCAGCGCCAGGCCGTCGCCGCCGCCTTGGATGCCGTAACCGACTGCCTGATTGGTCTCGCCGGCCCTGAGGTCGTTCCAGACGCGAACATAGCCGAGCGGCGCGAGCACGGCATCGTAGAAGGCTGCGGCGCGCTCGATATCGCAGACGCCAAGTGACAGGTGGTGAAGCATCGGCCGCTCCGGCTTTGTCACGCCGCCACCCTGACCTTCGCCACCGTCAGGCGCGGCCGCCCGCCCGCCAATTCCTCGCGCAGCACCAGGCGCTCGTCAGGCGCGATCGTGCCGAGCGGGACGTCATGCGTCGGCAATACGGCGGTCGCGGACTTGTTGAGGAAGACGATCACCGGGCGGTTGCCGGCGGCGGCCCAGCGACGCAGCTGGGTGAGATAGGGCTCCTTGCGCCAGGCCTGCGGTGCGCCGGGATCAAGCTGGACGAACAGCCAGCTGGTCGCCGGGTCCATGGTCAGGACGAAGCGCGCCTTGTCCGGCTTCCACTCGGGCCCGAGGAAGCTTTGCGTCATCCAGAGGCAGAAGAAGGCACGGCAGTGGTCGGGGCGGGTCGCATGGATGCCGCAGCCCCGGCCCGGCAGGCAGTGCCTGCACCAGGTCCCGGCGACGCTCTCGACTGCAGGTACGTCATAGACCTTGCAGCACAGCGTGCAACTGCCGCAATCGCGGCCGGGCGCCGGCTGGTTCGCCATGCTGGCGGGATCGATCATGCTGGTCCCCGTGAAAAGGCGCGGCACCATGCGCATCCGATGCGCGGCTGACAAGCCATGATTGGAATCGTTCCAGGCGCAATGTGCTTCACCACCCCTCATCCTTAGGAGGCCGCGTAAGTGGCCGTCTCGAAGGATCGTTCAGGAAGCTCCGGAACCAGCTGGAACATCCTTCGCGACGCGATCCTGCGGATCGCTCCTCAGGATGAGGGCTCGGGTTTGACGCCACCTCAAGATTCCGACGAGCCCGGCCCGTCCCGCGCCAGACTCTGCCCCGATCTGCAGGAAAATCGCTCAGCGCTTGCGCCGATCGCGGTCTATGCTCGCATAAACAACGCGTAAAGAAGCAGGAGCCGGGACATGCTGACCAACCTCGCCGTCCGCGATATCGAGACGCTCGTCCACCCCTATACCAACCTGGCGACGCATCGCGAAGTCGGCCCGCTGGTGCTGGAGCGCGGCAAGGGGGTCTTCGTCTACGACACGACCGGCAAGGATTATATCGAGGGCATGGCCGGGCTCTGGTGCACCTCGCTCGGCTATTCCAACCAGGAGCTGGCCGAGGTCGCCTATGAGCAGCTGAAGAAGCTGCCCTTCACCCATCTCTTCTCCGGCCGCAGCCATGATCCGGCGATCGAGCTGGCCGAGAAGCTGAAGGAGATCGCGCCGGTGCCGATCTCCAAGGTGTTCTACGGCGCCTCCGGCTCGGATGCGAACGACACCCAGGTCAAGCTGGTCTGGTACATGAACAATGCGCTCGGCCGCCCGAAGAAAAAGAAGATCATCTCGCGGCTGAAGGGTTATCACGGTGTCACCGTCGCCTCGGCCTCGCTGACCGGCCTGCCGGCCAACCACACCGATTTCGACCTGCCGCTTCCCGGCATTCTGCACACCTCCTGCCCGCACCATTATCGCTTTGCGCAACCCGGCGAGAGCGAGCTCGACTTCTCGGCGCGCCTTGCCGCCGAGCTGGACGAGATGATCCAGCGCGAGGGGCCGGACACCGTCGCCGCCTTCATCGCCGAGCCCGTGATGGGCGCCGGCGGCGCGGTGACCCCGCCGGAGGGCTATTTCGAGGCGATCAACGCCGTCCTCGCCAAATACGACGTGCTGTTCATCGCCGACGAGGTCATCACCGGCTTCGGCCGCACCGGCGAGATGTTCGGTACGACGACCTACAAGATGAAGGCCGACACGCTGTCCTGCGCCAAGGCGCTGACCTCGGCCTATTTCCCGCTCAGCGCCGTGCTGATCAACGAGCCGGTCTACGAGGTGCTCGTCGACCAGAGCAAGAAGATCGGCACCTTCGGCCACGGCAACACCTATGCCGGCCATCCGGTCGGCTGCGCGGTCGCGGTCAAGACGCTGGAGATCTACCAGCGCGACAAGATCATCGAGCATGTCCGCAAGGTCGCGCCGAAGTTCCTGCAGCGCCTGGCCAGGCTCGCCGAGCACCCGCTGATCGGCGAAGCCCGCGGCGTCGGCCTGATCGGCGGCATCGAGTTCGTCAAGGACAAGGCGAGCAAGGCGCAGTTCGAGGCCAAGAAGGGCGTCGCCCTGAAGTCGACCAGCTTCGCCCAGGAGGAAGGCCTGATCCTGCGGGCGCTGGGCGGCGACCGCGTCGCCTTCTGCCCGCCGCTGGTGATCACCGAGGCCGAGATCGACGAGCTCTTCGAACGCTACGAGCGGGCGCTGGGCAAGACGCTCGACTGGGTCAAGGCGGAAGGCCTGCTGGCGGGCTGATCCGGGTTCTTATCTTGCCGCGGGATCCCCTCTCCCGGATGGGAGAGGGGTAGGGGTGAGCGACTGTCTTGGTGGTCAAGCGTCTTGTTCGCGCCATGGTTGTTGGTCCCGGATGACGGCATTGAGGATCGTGACGAGTTTTCGGGCCGTCGCGATGATGGCGACGAGCTTTGGCTTT
>NZ_NBDP01000046.1 GCF_004123845.1 Allobosea sp. Tri-44
CCCAGCAGCATCGGCGAGCACGTAGTCTACCGGCCCATCACGGGGAACACGATCCAGATCAGCACCGAGGTCGTCTTCCGCCGCGACTCCGAGGACCCCGCCGTTCTTAATTTTCTGAAGATGGTCCGGGTTGAGAAGCCGTGATGCGTGGGGCGAGCCATCGCCCGGCTCGCGAGAAAGTACCGCGCGCAACAGAGATTGCTTACCTTGCTCTCAGAGGTCGCGGCTCAAATAGGCGGTCGGCACGAACCCACCTCGGTTTACCCTCGGGCGAATTTGACCACACCCAACCGCACGAACTCGCCCGTTTGTGGCGCAGCAGCGGTAGCCCGAGAGCAGACGTTGTCAGAGTCCGGAAAGGGCCCCACCACGACACGTAGGCGTCTCACCGCGAATGTCTCAGTTGGGTCGGAATGAGGACTTCACCTCGCGACAATTTGGAGATCGATCATGGATGAAGACCGTTTCAACATGGCTGTCCGGAAATTCCTGAAGGAGGTCGGAGTGACCTCGCAGCGAGAGATCGAGCGCATTGTGCGAGAGGGTGCGATTCAAGGACGCAGCGTGCGCCTTCGTATGACGCTCACCTCAGAGGATGCGCCCTCGCTGCAGCATGTCGTCGAGACGGCAATCGACCTCCGCTGACCGTCTTCGACGTTGCCGTGAGGCCAGGAACGGGGGCCTAGTTCCGATTGAACGACAAGGCTCCCGCCACCGCCAGCCCCGCCAGCGCCCCAACGATCTGCGCCACCACGAACATCGGCACGTGCCCGATCGCGATGCCGGCGAAGCTCGTGGTGAAACCACGCGCGAGCGTCACCGCTGGATTGGCGAAGGAGGTTGAGGCGGTGAACCAATAGGTCGCGGTGATCGTCAATCCGACGATCAGCGGCACGCTGTCCGGCCGCGCCTTGAGCGAGCCGAGAATGGCGAGCACAAGGGTGAAGGTCGCGACCGCCTCGGCCAGCCAAAGCGACGGCCCCGTCCGAACCGTCGTGCCGATCACGAGCGGCGCCAGCCCAAACATTAGATGCGCGACGGCCGTGCCGGCAATGCCGCCGAGGCACTGCGCTAGCGTATAGGGCGCCAGCTCGCGCCAGGGCAGATCTCTCCTTAACGCGAAGACGAGGCTGACCGCGGGATTGAAATGCGCGCCCGAGACCGGCCCGAGGATCGTGATAAGCACGACCAGGATCGCGCCGGTCGGGATCGTGTTGCCAAGCAGCTGGATCGCGACGTCCTGCGACAGCTTGGTCGCCATGATGCCGGAACCGACGACGGTAGCGACGAGGATGCCAGTACCGAACGCTTCGGCCAGCAGGCGGGTGGAGAGCGATTGCTGCATATCTCAGGCTATGGCGATGCGCCGGCCCTGCGCGTCGATGACGGGTTCGCCGTCTTCCTTCGCGAACGAACCAAGCTGCGGCAACGGCAGGATGTCGAGCACGGCTTCCGAAGGCCGGCAGAGCGCTACACCCCAGGGCGTGATCACGATCGGCCGATTGATCAGGATGGGATGCGCGTCGATCGCCGCCCAGATCGCCTCGCCTCCGATTGTGGGGTCTCCGAGGCCGAGCTCGGCGAAAGGTGTGCCCTTCTCGCGCAGGATGGCGCGCAGCGGCAGATTCATACGCACGAGCAGGCGGGCCAGCAGTGCCCGGTTCGGCGGTGTCTTCAAGTACTCGACGACATGCGGTTCGACCCCGGCATTGCGGATCAGCGCGAGCGTGTTGCGCGAGGTGCCGCAATCGGGGTTGTGGTAGATGACGACGTCGGTCGTGTTCGGATCAATCGTCACGCAGCGTGCCCCAGCGCTTTATCCGTGGCGCCATCCATACGGCCGATCGCCGTGAGGACAGGCTCCAGCTCGCGCAGTGTCATCTCCTCGAATGGCAGGTTGATGAAGGCCGTGACTCGCGCGGTCAGGTCGCGATAGCTCTGCAGGAAGCCTGCCCGCTTGGCGGCCTGTGCACCGGAGAGCGACGCTGGATCGCCCAGCCCCCAATGAACTCGCATCGGCACACCCGGGAAAGTTGGGCAGGCGGTCTCGGCCGCGTCGTCGCAGACGGTGATGACGAGGTCCAGCTTGGGTGCGTCAGGGGCGAGAAACTCGTCCCACGACTTCGAGCGCATGGCGGAGATGTCATAGCCAAGCTCGTCAAGGAGCCCGAGCGCCAGTGAATGCGGCGCCTCCTGCGGACGGCTACCGGCCGACCAGGCCTCGATCCGCCCGAGCCCCTCGCGATTCAGCACCGCCTCCGCCATGATCGAGCGGGCGGAATTGCCGGTGCAGACCACGAGCACGCGCAAGGGCCGATTGCTGGCTGCGAACTCGCGCCGTGCCGGAACAGAAGGCGAGTCGGCAATGCACCTTTTGGGCGCCTGACTGCAGCACGCCTCCGAACGGAAACCGAGCAGGCTGTCAGCGCGATCAGGTCGCGCGGCGAAGATGATGTGGCGGCCTTCGCGGCGAGAGGCGAGCAGGCCCACCTGTTCGAGCGCGCCGAGATGCGTCGACAGCGTGTTGTGCGCGACGGCCAGCAAGCGGCCGATATCGCCTGCGGCAAGCCCGTGCGGCCGGTAGCGCATCAGCAAACGGAAGATCTCCAGCCGCGCCGGCTGTGCCAGTGCTCCCAGCAAGGCGACCGCATCCGCGGACTCAAGCCTCGATGCGTCAAGTTTCGGCGTCACGCCGCGTCTTCCCTTCTGCCTGTGTCCTTGCCGATGGCGTCCAGCCGATGCTGCAGCGCCATGCCCTGCAATGTCGCCAGAGGCAAGCTCGCAAAGATCGAGATGCGGTTGTTGAGCATCCGATAGGCATCGGCGAAAGCAAGCGCTTTCTGGACGTCCTCGCCCTCGAAAGCCGCGGGATCGGGCAAGGTCCAGAGAGCCGTGGTCGGATTGCCGGTCCATGCCGGGGGCGCCGCATTGGCAGCGGTCTCGGACAAGGTGAAGACGAAGTCGAGCTCCGGCGAGCCGGGTTGGGCGAACTCAGTCCAGTTCTTGGGGCGAAGGTCGCCAGTGTCATGGTTCAGTGAGGTCAGCAGCCGCAGGACGAAAGGGTTGATGTCGGGCTGCGGTTGGCTTCCGGCGCTGAAGACAGTGAACTTGCCGCCGGGAATCCGTCGCAAGATCGATTCCGCCATGACGGAACGCGCGTGATTACCCTTGCAGACGAAGAGAACCTTGAGCGGGGCCGTTTCCATGATCTGATCTCGTTATGTCGGTTAGCGTCGACGCGATTACTGACCAATCGATAAGTCGGAGTCAATCGACATATTGACATTTTAGTCTGACATAGGTGATGGACGAGCGTGATCGGCGCAGGGAGCGAACAGCATGAGAGTTGGCATCAACGGCATGGGGCGCATCGGGCGCCTGGCCTTGCGAGCTGCGCTGGGCGCCGCAGAGCGGCCAGATGACGATCCCCGGCGACATAATCGCCTCGAGGTTGTTCACCTGAACGAGATCAAAGGTGGCGCCATAGCGTCGGCTCACCTCCTGGAGTTCGACAGCATGCAGGGGCGCTGGCGCGCCCAGATCGGTCATGATGGCGATCGAGCCATTCAAATCGGCGAGCGCAAGCTGGGCTTCTCGTCCGAGGCTTCGCCTTCAGATCTCCCCTGGGGAGATCTGGGCGTCGATGTCGTTCTCGAATGCACCGGCAAGTTTCTGACCCCGGCAGTGCTGGAAGGGCATCTCAAGCGCGGCGCCAAGCGCGTCATCGTCGCCGCGCCGGTCAAGGATCCATCCGTCCTCAACGTCGTCGTCGGCATCAACGATCACCTCTACGATCCGGCGAAGCATCCGATCGTCACGGCGGCGTCCTGCACGACGAATTGCCTCGCCCCGGTGGTCAAGGTGGTCCACGAGAATCTTGGCATCCGGCACGGCCAGATCACCACGATCCACGACCCGACCAACACGAATGTCGTGGTCGACGCTCCACACAAGGACCTACGCCGGGCCCGCTCGGCGATGCTTTCGCTGCAGCCGACCACCACCGGGAGCGCCACGGCGATCGCGCTGATCTACCCGGAGCTTAAGGGCAAGCTCGACGGCCATGCCGTACGCGCGCCGGTGCTCAACGCCTCGCTGACGGATTGCGTCTTCGAGCTGCAGCGGCCGACTACGGCTGGCGAGGTCAACGAGCTCTTCAAGGCCGCGGTAAAGGGTCCGCTCGCCGGCATACTCGGCTACGAAGCCCGCCCGCTCGTCTCGGTCGACTATCAGCGCGATACGCGCTCCAGTATCGTCGATGGCCCCTCCACGCTCGTCACCGACGGCACCCTGCTGAAGGTCTACCCCTGGTACGACCACGAGATGGGCTATGCCTGCCGCATGGTCGATCTCGCCTGCACCCCCGCACCGTGCGGGATCGCACGTCGTGAACGAAGGCACGCGCCACTACGCCACCCTCCCGCCCACCAATCGGGGGATCCCCCCCACCCCCCACGCCCTCCCCCCCGACCCCGGTATCGATGCCGTGGTCACCGGCCCCCCGCCCGACCCCCATCCAGACCTGAACGAGCAGGCCCCCC
>NZ_NBDP01000017.1 GCF_004123845.1 Allobosea sp. Tri-44
GCGAGCGCGTCCAGCGAGAGATCGGGCCGGGTCCCCTGCCCCTGCGATCGTGCTTGACGTACCGCGTGACATGTGATGGGCGTCCTGTCGAGCAGTCCGCGGAACAGCTCGCGCTGATTCCTTGTCTGTTCCGCAAGGTGGGTGCCGGCACGGCTGGCAAGGCCTCGGGCGTCAATGACGGCGCGGGGGCGGGTCTGCTCGCGTCGGAAGCGGCACTGGAGCGTTACGGCCTGACGCCGCTCGCCGAGGTCGAGGGCTTGGCGACGGCCGGCGTCCCGCCACGGATCATGGGGATCGGCCCGGCTCCTGCGACGAAGAAGCTCTGCGAGCGCCTGGGCATCCGCCCGTCAGATTTCGACCTGATCGAGCTCAACGAAGCCTTCGCGGCCCAGGGGCTCGCATCGCTGCGTCTGCTCGGCCTGCCGGATGCTGCCGACCACATCAATCCCAACGGCGGCGCAATCGCACTGGGGCATCCGCTCGGCATGTCCGGCGCGCGCCTTGCACTCACTGCGGCGCTGGAACTGCGCGAGCGCGGCGGGAACCGCGCCTGCGCCACCATGTGCATCGGCGTCGGGCAGGGCATCGCCCTCGGCCTGAAGCGGGTCTGAAACTGCGAAAGCCGGCATCCCGTCGGGACGCCGGCTTTCCTCCTCTCCGCGGGTCCTGCGATCCGGTTCAGTCCATGGTAATGCCGGCCGACTTGATCACCTTGCGCCATTTCTCGGTTTCGGAGGCGATGAGCGCGCCGAATTCCGCCGGGGACATCGCGTGCGGGGTGAGGCCGGTCGGAGCGAGCTTGGCGACGAGCTCGCGGTTGGCGAGGCCGGCGTTCAACTCCTTGCTCAGCGCCTCGATCACCGGCTGCGGCGTGCCTTTCGGAGCGGAAAGCCCATAGAAGTTCGTTGCTTCGTAGCCAGGCAGCAGTTCGCTGATGGCGGGCAGGTCCGGCAGTATTTCAAGCCGCTTGGCGCTCGTGACCGCGATGCCGCGCAGCGTGCCGGCGCGGATGTACTCAGCCGAGGAGGCCGAGGAGGCGAAGGAGGCCTGCACATGGCCGCCGATGAGATCGTTGATGACTGGTCCGCCTCCCTTGTACTGCAGGAATGGCAAGTCGATTCCTGTCATCGTCTGGAACAAGGCCGCCGACAGATGCTGCGGACTGCCGATGCCTGGCAGCCCGACGCTGAGCTTGCTTGCATTGGCTTTCGCATAGGCGATGAACTCGGGCAGCGTCTTAACCGGCACCGATGGATGGATGACGAGGACGTTCGGCAGTGTTCCGATCATGCCAACGGGTTCTGAATCGCGTAGAAAGTCGAACTTCAGCTTGGGGTAAAGTGTCGCGTTGACGGCGTTGGCGGTGCTTGCCAGCAGAAGCGTGTAACCATCGGGATCCGAACGTAGAGCTGCCTCCGTGCCGATGTTCGAGCCGCTTCCGGCGCGGTTCTCGACGAAAAACGAGCCGTTCAGCCGCTCGCCGATCCATTGGCCGACGAAGCGGGCGATGATGTCAGTCGCGCCGCCGGCGGCATAGGGCGAGATCAGCTTGACCGGGCGTGACGGATAGGCCTGGGCGAACACCGTACCCGGCCGAAGCACCGCTGCTGGCACGAAGGCAGCTGCGGCCAAGTGTAAAACGGTTCTTCGTGAGAGCGCACTCATAGCTTCCTCCATGGCTTTCTTGGTTCTCGGCGCGGCTCCAGAAGAAGCCGCCATTTGCCACCGCTCTCGCGGCGGGTCGTCAGTCGTCCTGGAAGGCTTGTTCGCGGGTTTTGGAGAATGACGGCAGCAGCACGAGCGTCAGAAGGACCGCCGCTAGCGCCAGCATCGCGGCGCTGATCGGTCGCGTCAGCATTACCGCGGGGTCGCCCTTTGAGAGCAGGAGGGCCCGGCGCAGGAACTCCTCCATCATCGGCCCGAGAATGAAGCCGAGAAGCAGCGGGGCAGGTTCGCAGTCGAGCTTTTTGAAGACGTAGCCGACGATCCCAAAGAGGGCCATCAGATAGACGTCGAAGTTCGCATTGTTGAGGCTGAAGACACCGATCGCGCAGAAAACGACGATCATCGGATAAAGGTAGCGATAGGGGATGGTGATCATCCGCACCCAGATGCCGATCAGCGGCAGGTTGAGCACCAGCAGCATCAGGTTGCCGAGCCACATCGAGGCGATCACGCCCCAGAACAGCGCCGGCTGCTCGGTCATCACCGACGGTCCCGGTTGGATGCCCTGGATGATCATCGCGCCGATCATCAGCGCCATGACGGGGTTCGAGGGGATGCCGAGCGTCAGCATCGGGATGAAGGACATCTGGGCGCCCGCATTGTTGGCGGCTTCCGGCGCGGCCACGCCCTCGATGGCGCCTTTGCCGAACTCGTGGCGGTTGCGCGAAACCTTCTTTTCCAGAGCATAGGCGCCGAACGAGGCAAGGGCGGCGCCGCCACCGGGCAGGATGCCAAGAATAGAGCCGAGCGCCGTGCCCGCAGCGTCGGCGCGACCATGCGGCGGAAATCCTCGCGCGTCGGGAAGAGTCCTGTGACCTTCTTGATCGTGACGTCCCGCGTCGCCTCGTTCTCGAGGTTGGCGATGATCTCGCCGATGCCGAACATGCCCATCGCAACAATAACGAAGCCGATGCCGTCCGAAAGTTCGGGCAGGCCGAAGGTGTAGCGCTGTGTGCTCGAATTCACGTCGGTGCCGATGAGCCCGAGCAGCAGTCCGAGCACGATCATGCCAAGCGCATGCAGGATCGAGCCGTGTGCGAGCACGATCGACGCGATCAGGCCGAGCACCATCAGCGAGAAATACTCGGCCGGGCCGAATTGCAGCGCGATCTCGGCCAGAGGCGGCGCGAACAGGGCGATCAGCAACGTGCAGACGGTACCGGCGAAGAAGGAGGACAAGGCCGCGGTCGCCAGCGCGCGACCTGCCTTGCCTTGGCGGGCCATCTGATAGCCGTCGAGCGCGGTCACGACGGAAGAGGTCTCGCCGGGCAAGTTGACGAGGATGGCAGTTGTCGAGCCGCCATATTGCGCGCCATAGAAAATGCCGGCGAGCATGATCAGCGCTGTGACCGGCGGCATAACGAAGGTCGCTGGCAGCAGCATCGCGATGGTGGCTGCGGGGCCGAGCCCGGGCAGCACGCCGATGGCGGTGCCGAGGAACACGCCGATCAGGGCGTAAAGCAGATTGATCGGGGTGATGGCGGTTTCGAGGCCGAGCCCGAGATTGGCGAAGAGTTCCATGATGCTTGCCCGACGTCAGCGTTGCCAGGAGGGTGGAACGAGGCCGTCGAACCACGAGCCCAGGATCGGCATGGGAACGCCGAGGCCCTTCACGAAGACCAGGATGCAGAAGGCCGTCAGCGCTATCAGCGCCAGCGCCGAGCGCAGGTTGTAAATCGTCTGGCGCGAAGCTGTTGCCGAGATGACGACCAGTGCCGGCAAGGCGAATATCAGCCCTGCAGTAGGGACGAGCGCAGCGAAGGCAATGACCGCCACAGTGATCGCGACAAGTGGCCTGAGGCCGATCCCGCCGACCTGTTCGCCATCGGTCCGGAAGGAGCGCAGTAGCGAAAGGGCGCCGAAGGCGAACAGGATCCAACCCAGTACGAGCGGGAAGTAGCCCGGCCCCATGCGCGATGCCGTGCCTAGTCGGTAGTCGCGCCCCAGCCAGAGAAAGGCTGCAGCGATCGCAAGATACAAAAATCCCGCCCAGAAATCCTTCTCAGCCCGGACCCTCATGCAGGCGACCTCCCAAGGTTTTGTTCGTTCGGCGTGACCGTCGGCTTTCGCCTGCTGCCAGGTCCCACCTTTCCAGCCAGGATATGGACAGGCAGGGGAGCGCGCGCCTATAAAATTCCACTAAATGGAATTAGAGGGGCTAGTGGTGCGCCAGAGCTTTAACGACCAGAACCGCTCTCTTGAGCGCGGCGTCGCCATTCTGAGAGCTTTTCGGCCCGGCGTGAGCGAGCTCGGCAACGCCGAGATCGCTGAACGGACTGGTCTCGCCAAGGCCACCGTGAGCCGGCTGACGCAGACTCTGCTCGGCGTCGGCATGCTCGAGCGCCATCCATCTCGGCGCTCCTATCGTCCGGCTCCGGCCGTACTCAGCTTCCCACATGCGCTGCGGCTCGGCCCCCCGCTCCTGCCGGCGCTCGCGCCGCCGATGCCCCAGGAGCCGCCGCGCCCAGCGGCGCATGTCCTGGTTGCC
>NZ_NBDP01000049.1 GCF_004123845.1 Allobosea sp. Tri-44
CCACGACATAGTGCTGCGCAGTGCAGGCCGAGGCCTCGTCCGACGCCAGGAAGATGGTGACGCGCGCGACCTCGTCGGGACCGAGCCGGCGCTTCAGACACTGACGGCGCATGAGTTCGGCCTCGCTGCGACCTCTTCGGGCGCCTCTTCCGCCATATGGTGACCACTCGTGATCGCACGCCCTCGCCGATCCGGTGCCCAGGGGCGCCAGACCTCCAGGACATCGCCATAGAGGTCAGGCAGGTCATCCCGTTCCGACCAAAGGCATAGCAGTGGACATTGCAAACTATGCGCTTGATCACGATCGGCCTCGTCGTGGGCGCGGTCGATCGCCGGGCCGGCGCGATAATCCTCGATCATCCCATGGATGACGTCCGGATTTTGGATCGCCGCGAGGAAGTCGGCGTAATTCTCAGACCCCATCGCCTGAGGATCGGCGCCGTACCATTTCAGTGGATCCGCCAGGATCGCCCGCTCGGGCTTGTCCGGCTGGCAGAAGAAGAACCAGTGCCACCAGAGCGTTGCGAACTTCTCCGTGCAGCGCTCCAGCGCCTCCAGGATCGGAACACCGTCCAGTACAGCCAGCCGTTCGACAGCGCCGGGATGATCCATCGCTAGCCGAAAGGCGGTGTAGGAGCCGCGGTCATGGCCGGCGACATTGAAGCGGTCGAACCGCAGTCGCGTCATCAATTCCAGGCAGTCGAGGGCCTTGGCGCGCTTGGATGATCCAGCGTGGTCGGGCAGGTCTGGCGGCTGCGAGGATTGGCCGAACCCGCGCAGGTCTGGACAGACGACATGGAATTCCGTTGCCAACAATGGCGCGACGCGGTGCCAGGTCGCATGCGTCCGCGGATGGCCGTGTAGCAGCAGCAAAGGCGGCCCCTCGCCACCATGGCGCACACGCAGCGTCGCGTCGCTGACCCGGACGAAGTCGAGAGTGAAGTCTTCAAACATTGCCGGGCGCCCGCCTCAGGTCGGATAGCTGTGGTCAACATCCGATGGCGTGCTTCGTTCCGATACAATTGGCGAGTTCTGCCCTGCCGTTCGGCTGGACGTCAGGACGGTCTCAGCGGGCGGGCGGCTTCCTCCGTCGCTGGCCTTGCGCGGACGGCGGCTACCGGATTTCTTTGGAATGGGCCCCCTGAAGAAGGCTCCGAACGGTCGTGCGAAGCCAGGTCGACACCGCCGGCTCGTCCGTGTGCTCGAGGAATGGAGCCCCTATTGTCCGGGCTTCCACCTCGATTATCCCGTTCGTCGCCAGATCCCCGCGGCACTGCGGGCCTTCATCGACTTCTTCCGCGGTGAGTGCGTCGTATCGTAGTGCAAATTCGTAGCCGCCGCCGAGGTTGGGAATGTCCGCTCCGCGGCCGAGTGCCAAGGTCAGCTTATCGCGCGATCATGAACAAAAGCCGCTGGTGCACGCAAGCCTGCACAGGGATCGCAGAAGCATTGCTGCTATAGATCAGATCCTCAAGTGTGAGCACGCTGCAGGAGTGGATTTTGACTGAGCGATTTGAACGGCACCGCCAACCCTGGACTTCTGAAGAGCTTCAGAAACTGAAGTTGCTCGCTGGAAAGGGCATGGCCCTGAAGGCGATTGCGAAAGCAATGACCCGTAGCGAAGAGTCCATAAAGGATCGCGCAAAGCTCGACGGCATCGGTATCGCCAAACTACGCTAGACTAGGGGGCTATGGAGCCGACATCTCGAGTCAGAACCACGGGCATCTGCTCTTGGGATAAGCGGCGTCGTCAGCTTACGGCGCAAGGCTGCCTTGGTCACTGGCTTTAGGCTGCTTGTCGATCAGGAAAGAAGTGGGGTCTGGCAGCGCATCCTTGGCGAGGAGCAGACTATGGCTCAGTGGTCGGCTAAGCATTTTGGCGACGTGAAACGACATAGTTGTCACTAGCCCGGTGATATAGGTTGCGGCCTCCTTTCCACTGGATCGAGATCATCGTGTCGCCAGCTCTCCGAAACAATGTCCGGGTGTTTGGCTCGGGCGAACGCGTCATGATGTTCGCCCACGGTTATGGCTGTGATCAGACCATGTGGCGGTATGTCGTGCCGCATTTCCAAGATCGCTTCAGGATCGTACTTTTCGACCATGTCGGCGCCGGCGCTTCGCACATCTTCGCCTACAGCCCTACAAAATACGGCACGCTCGACGGGTATGCGCAGGATCTGGTCGAGATTGCAGAAGAGCTCGATCTGTCCGACGTCATTCTCGTCGGTCATTCGGTTAGCGCGATGATCGGTGCCCTAGCCTGTGTCAAGGCGCCAACGCGATTTGGGAAGCTGGTGATGGTAGGCCCATCACCGCGCTATATCGACGACGACGCCTACCGCGGCGGCTTCTCAGAGACGCAGATCGCCGAGCTTCTGGATTTCTTGTCGATCAACTATCAGGGCTGGGCGGTCGCCACGGCCCCAGTGATCATGGGCAACCCCGATCGACCAGAACTCGGCATAGAGCTCACAGACAGTTTTTGTCGGGCAGACCCCGATATCGCCAAGGACTTTGCGCGCGTGACCTTCATGTCGGATAACCGAGAAGATCTTCCGCGTGTCGCGGTTCCGACACTCGTGCTTCAATCCAGCGAGGACATCATCGCCCCGATCGAAGTGGGCGAGTACGTACGAGACCATATCCCCAACAGCCAATTCGTGCTGCTGGAGGCTACCGGCCATTGCCCGAACTTGAGCGCGCCCGACGAAGTTGTCAGGGCGATCCGCGCCTTTGTCTGACATGACCGCCTTGAACCCTCGACGCGACCAGCTCGAGGACTTTTTCGACAACGCACCTTGCGGATATCTCTCCATAGCGTCGACCGGCGAGATTGTGCTGGCCAACCGCACGCTCGCTACGTGGCTGGGGCACGACGCGGCCGCGCTCAGCGGCAAGCGTCTTTACGATGTCCTCCCCTTCACTGGCAGGGTCTATTGGGAAACCCACCTGCGCCCGCTGTTGAAGATTCAGGGTAATATCGACGGCGTTGCGCTCGATTTCTTGAGCGCCGCGGGAGAGACGATTCCCTGTTTCGCCAGCGCAGTTGAATCTGCTGGCGACGCCCCCACCGTCAAGCTCGCGATCTTTAAGGCGGCCGAACGCAGACAGTTCGAGCAATCCCTCTTGAAAGCGCGAGCTGCCGCTCAAGAAAATTTGCGCTCTGAGCGGGCCACCGCTGAACTTCGAGAGCAATTCATTGCCGTGCTCGGACACGATCTGCGCAATCCCCTCGCGGGGTTTGCCGGAGGTGTGCGTCTTCTCGCGCGCGAAAATCTGAGTGAAAAAGGGGCAAAGATCCTGCCCCTTCTGATGGGCAGCATCGCGCGCATGTCCGAGCTGATCGACAATGTCATGGATTTTGCAAAAGCTCGGCTTGGCGACGGAATCACACTCGATCGCAACGCAGCCGAGCCTCTTACCCCGGCGTTGCAGCAGGTCGTTGACGAGCTAACGCCGACGTATCCGGATCGACGGATTGAGCTTCAATTCGCCATCGCTGAACCAGTTGATTGCGACCGCGCCCGCATCGCTCAGCTCGTCTCAAACCTGCTTGGCAACGCGCTTGCGCATGGAGC
This sequence comes from Allobosea sp. Tri-44, assembly GCF_004123845.1. Taxonomy (GTDB): domain Bacteria; phylum Pseudomonadota; class Alphaproteobacteria; order Rhizobiales; family Beijerinckiaceae; genus Allobosea. The sequence goes on from NZ_NBDP01000049.1 coordinate 3,582, forward strand.
GGCAGACCAGCCGATCCGGATGCGCGCTCAAACGGCCGAGGGGTTTTTGCAGGTATCCATTGCCAACGGCGGCGATCCCATTCCGCCCGAAGCGATGGCCAAACTGTTTCAACCCTACTTCCGCGGCGAGGTGCGCGCCAACCTACAGGGGTTGGGGTTGGGCCTGCACATCGCTTCGGAAATCGCCAAGGCGCATGGCGGCACGATAGTTGTCGATTCCTCTGAACTCGAAACACAGTTCACATTCCGAATGCCCCTTGGCTGAGCGCGACGTCCGTTTGATCTCGACCGCCGGCTCGATCGGAACATCCGGCAGAGGCCTTCGTTTTCTTGCCGCGTGACCATTTTGGCGCGCTTGGCGGGAGAGTTCCTATGAACGGCATAATCTATATCGTCGGCCTTGTCGTGGTCGTTCTGGCCATCTTGTCCTTCCTCGGCCTCCGCTAGGAGTTGATGTCATGACAATGGAAACAACGTATGTGGTTGTCGTATCCCCAACCACCGGTAACAGCTCGTCTTATCTCGCCTGGTGTCCGATCTTCGGCGGCCCGGTGATTGCC
>NZ_NBDP01000047.1 GCF_004123845.1 Allobosea sp. Tri-44
GGGGGGCGACAGGCGCGGCCTGGGGGCGCGGCCGGGCGTGCCCAGTGCCGGCACCGCGTGAGGCACCCCGCGGACCGTCGCCTTGGCCGGCTTCGGCGACGGCTTGAACGCCGATACCGACGCCGGCACGGCCAAGGTCTTCGGCGAGCTCGGCTAGCGCATCGCTCTCGGCCAGACCGCGCTCGGCAAGGTGGCGCTCGAGCCCTTCGCCGGCCTGGCCTATGTCAACCTGCACACGGACGGTCTGACGGAGACCGGCGGCGCCGCTGCGCTGAGCAGCCGAGGCGACGACACCAGCCTCGGCTATTCGACGCTGGGGCTGCGCGCCTCGACCGGCTTCGCGATGCAGGGCCTGGACCTGACGTTGCGCGGCGGGCTGGCCTGGCGCCAGGCCTTCGGCGACGTCACGCCGACAGCGACGCTCGCCTTCGCCGGCAGCAATCCGTTCTCGGTCGCCGGTCTGCCGATCGCGAAGAACGCAGCGGTCGTCGAGGCCGGGCTCGATATCGCGCTGGGCGCCAACGCCACCTTGGGAGCGTCCTATACCGGACAGCTTGCCGAAAGCGCACAGGACCACGCCTTCAAGGCAAACCTCGCCGTCAGGTTCTGACGGCGCTCCGACTGCATGTGAATCTCTGCCTCTCGCCGATGTGCGCGGGGGGCGACTGCACCGGCGAGAGGCATGGCGCTGGGTTGGGGAGCGCCGAGCTCAGGCTGGCAGGCCGGATGGAAAGAAAAAGCCCATGCCCGCACCTAATCGCTGCAATGAGGACTGCCTCACCGCGGGAAGCGCGACGTCGCCAGCAGGGCCGGGCGGACCAAAACCGGCGCCGGCAAACTAATGGCTGCTGGGGTGGCGTTGAGGCTGATCGACTAATCGCCCCCTCAGGAGCGCATCAATCGAGTCGCGCAAATTCTGCAATCCCTCCACCGGCATCACGAGCCGAGCCCGAACCACAGCTTCGAAACTCAGTTCTGCCGATGGGCGCGCTAGGATTTTCTCTACTATTGGCCGCGCATGCGTGAAAGTCAGAGTCGCGAAAGCGCCTGTCACCGAGCAATTGAAGGGGCCTGCGACAAACGTCTCGGGAACGTGGTCGGGATCTAAGACGCGACTTTCGCTCATGGCTTCCCCGATTATGCCATTCGGAGAACTTCTAACCTCTCGCCGATGGACGCGTGGGAAGCGGCAGTCCATCGGCGAGTGGCGTGGCGCTGGCAGTGGAAGCGCCATTCCCAAGCTAGCATGCTGCATCGGACAGAAAAGGCAGAATCGTCCGGCGGACCAATTCGAGCTACTGGCCCTGAAGAGCTGCCTCTCGCCGATGAGGAACGGGGGAGCTGCCCGTCGGCGAGAGGCGAGGCGCGAGGACCAACTAGCGCCGAGCATTGAACTGGCTAGTCGTTGGTCGGTTCCTCGGGTCCGCGGTTTTTCGACCTTGCCCCTTGAAGTCGAGTGAACCCCGGTAAACCTCCTCGCCGGACTGATCTTCGACCCTCACTTTGAAGCCTGCGCGCTTGCCGTTGGGAAGAGCGTCTCTGGCCATATCCGCCAACGAGCGTTGCGCGTCGTCGGCTGCGGCTTGCTCGTTTGGAAAGTTGATGTGATGACGGCCGGAGCCGCTCGGATCCTTGGTGGTCACCCGGAATTTAGGCATGGCGCGGCTCCTCTAGCGAAAAATGCGCCGCATCCAGTCATGTTCCGCTATCCCGCCAGGAAACGCTCGATCGCGCGCCGAGCGAGGTCGTCCTCGTTCACTGCGAGCGTCACCAAGCTGGCCACGATATAGGCCAATCGAGTTCGTTCGCGCTCATCACATTGATCAGGCAGCGTTGTCCTGACCTCTTCCCATGCGGCTGTTAATGCCGCGCCAGCCCGAGCCAGTTTTATTGGATCCGTCAGTGATGAGAATGGCATCCCTTTCCCCTGAAAAGCCTTAAGCGTTGAATGATTTAGAGCGCTTCTGACCTTTGGCAAGAGGCGCAAAAGGGCCCCGCTGGCGGCGCCAACGGGGCGTTCGAGCGGATGCACCGATCCGTGACGCCGGGCTCAACTCCCGGCCCCACATCGGACTCCGCTTTCCTAGGCTGCAGTCTTTTCGGCCTCAATCTGCCGAGCAGCGCTTTTCGATGTCATCTTGCCCGTCCCGATCTGGATCTGACGCGGCTTCAGCGCCTCTGGCAGCTCGTGCGTCAGGTCGATGGTCAACAGGCCGTTCTCGAGGCTGGCCGCCACGACTTGCACATGATCGGCTAGACCGAAGCGGCGCTGGAAACCACGCTCGGCTATGCCGTGATGCAGATACTCGCGGCTGTCCTCACTCGTCTTCTGGCCGGAAACCAGGAGGACATTCGGCTCGTGCATGATGGTCAAGTCATCCGGGCCGAAGCCGGCAACAGCCATGACTATGCGATAGTCGTTATCCCCGGACTTTAAGATATCGTAGTGCGGCCAGCTGCTCCCGGCAGGGTCCAGCCGACTAGCAGCTTCCAATGCGTTGAACACACGGTCGAAGCCGATGCTGGACCGATAGAGCGGGGAAAAATCAGATACGGTTCTCATAGCCACATCCTCCTTTGAGCAACATGGGTACAAAAACAGTCGAGCGCGGGCCTCACCGTCGCCGGCTCGACCGCCGATCCCTTTGAAATTGGCGATCGGCATCGATCGATTTGGGTTGGCTGAAACGGAGTTCAAGGGGGCCTCTGTCGCCAATTTCCGAGGCTCGTTAAGTTCGACAGTTGGTTCGGCACAATGCTGCTGCGGGCCTTGCACGGCGCGCAAAAAGCCCCGCCGGTGGGCGCCAGCGGGGCTGAGTTGGCTTGGTCAAAGGAGGCTTCGGAAACGCGCCGCGAGGCCACCGGTTCCATACCGTTCAGCGTTGGCGCCCTTGCTCCAGATCGCGCGCCAACTCGCGGAGCTCTCGCGGTCGTGGAGACATGATCCTGCCGAGCCGCCAGCCAACCCCCACGCTCAACAGCATTCCGATTGTGACGCCGGCGAACGTCGTCAGGTCTTCGAGCATAGGCATCTCCGGGTAGGCCGACGGAGACCAACGCGGGGGAGCCTGGGAGGTTCGGCAATATCGGTGGGCGGACCCGCCGGTCAGTCCATCCAACCTACGGGCCAGGGATGGCCGGCGACGGCACCGGCGATGAGTAGGCCGAATATAAGCATCTCTTCCATTTGGCCGCCTCCTGAGAACAATGAGTGGTTGTATTCAAAGTCCCGTTCTATGACGACGGCCGACGCTCGGAGGCAGCCGACACGTACACGCTCGGCAGCGCCACGTGGTCCAGAGCGCCCCCTGCCGGCAGCGTTTGGATCGACTCTCCACATCCCGCGTGCTCCTCTATCGACAATGAGCGGGAGGCAAGATTGCGTATTTGGATTGTCGCTGCGGTCGCCGCTCTGGCTTTTGGTTTCTCTGCGTCCGGAGCTGATGCGCTAGTTCCTGCAGGGTTCCAGGCCTGCGGTGCTCGCGAACCGGGCACAAAGGAACGGCTCGACTGCTACGATGCGCTGATGCCGCCGGCGCCCAAAGCGAGACCAGGCACCGCCACCAAGTTGGAAGACAGCCGGGTCCAGCGAGAAAAGGCCCAGCGGGTTACGGTCTTTGAATCCTTTCTGACCCAGGGGCTGACGCCATAAGATCCCCGCACACCAGCCACTACCGGAGGGCCGACTCC
>NZ_NBDP01000063.1 GCF_004123845.1 Allobosea sp. Tri-44
CGGCACCCTTGCACGGGCGTGAACTATACATGCGGGCACGGCGTGGACGTTGTTCTCCCCCGTCGGGGCTCGGGGCGGTTCCGTTCGGTCCTGGGAGAGCGGCACCTATTGGCACGGGTGGGTGGCGATGAATTCGTGGTCTTGTGCCGGCTCGAGCAAAAAGACGCCGACCCGGCGGCCCTGGCCCTGCGACTGCTGGAGGCGATGGTCGAACCGATCTCGATAAAGGACAAGAAACTCGACGTTGCCTTGTCGATCGGCCTGGCGGTTTATCCGCACGACGCGGATTCGCTCGATGCGCTGGTGCACAAGGCTGATACAGCGCTTTACGAAGCCAAGAGGATGGGCCGCGGCTGTTGGAGGCGCGCTGCCTGAATTGGCACAATCGGCAGCTGTTCCGAGGCGTTCCGTTGCGGATTACACGAGGGACATCATCGGGTTGCGACCTCTCCCAGGCTTCCCCGTCCACCGCGGCCGGAGCCTGCCGCGAGGAGGTTTACGGCCCATCTGGATTTAGCGCTTATATTCCCGCCCCCGGGCCAGGCCTTTTCCTTTCGAGACGGCGTGCTAGCGTAAGCTTGGCGCTCCCCAACCAGCGCCACGCCTCTCGCCGATGGACAGCCGCCTCCCACGCGTCCCATCGGCGAGAGGTAGAAATTCTCCGAATCCCGTAATCGCAGCGGAAGCCATCAGTCACATTCGTGTCGTTGATCCCGACAACATCCCCGAGACTGTCGTCGCGGGCCCCTTCAACTGCTCGGTCACAGGCGAATTGGCGACCCTAACCTTCACCCACGGGCGGCCGATCGTAGAGAAAATGTTGGCCGGGCCAACCGCAGAAGTTCCCATCGAAGCTGTAGTTCGGGCACGTCTTGTGATCCTGTCGGAGGCCTGAGAAACTTGCGGGATTCTCTTGATCAGCTTCTACGGGGGCGTCAGGCAGACGACTCGGCGCATGGCAAGAGGAGCGGCCACTAGCTAGCCATTTCCGGTTCGGCCCCATAGGAGACGCCTGGCTGACTGGCGTCGCAAGCGAGCGTCATCATACACCGGCACCCGCCTGCTTCAGATCGCTAGCTGACGTTACCGGATTCTGGGCGCTCCTGTCAGTTGTCTTGGTTGCCCCTGCCGCTCTGCTCACTGTTCAGTTTGTTGGCGCCGTTACCCGCCAGACCGCATTGCCGACGTCGTCCGCCACCAACAGGGCATTGCGCTGGTCGACCAGCACCCCGACTGGACGGCCGCGCGCTTCGCCTTTCTCGTTCAGGAAGCCGGTCAGGATCGGCCTCGGCATACCCGACGGCTTGCCCTCGGCGAAGGGCACGAAGATGACGCGGTAGCCGACCGGCCGCTGGCGATTCCACGAGCCGTGCTGGCCAATGAAAGCGCCACCGGCATAGGCCTGGCCCATTCGTCCCTCCTTGACGAAAGTGAAGCCGAGCGAGGCGCTGTGCGAGCCAAGCGCATAGTCAGGCTTGATCGCCTTCGCGACCAGGTCCGGACGCGGCGGCTCGATGCGTTTGTCTACATGCTGACCGAAATAGCTGTACGGCCAGCCATAGAAGCCGTCGCGTTTCACCGAGGTCATGTAGTCGGGGACGAGATCATCACCGATCTCGTCGCGCTCATTCACGGCAACCCAAAGCTCCTTGGTGACAGGATTCCAGTCGATGCCGACGGGATTGCGCAGGCCGGAGGCGAAGACCTGAGTGGCGCCCGTTCTTGTATCGATTTCGAGGACTGTCGCCCGCTGCTCCTCCTCTGCCATGCCGTTCTCGCCGACATTCGAGTTCGAGCCGACGCCGACATAGAGCTTGCTTCCGTCAGGGCTGGCGAGGAGGCTCTTCGTCCAGTGATGATTGCGTCCGGCCGGCAGGTCAGCGACCTTGACGGGCCTTGCCGCGCTTTTGGTTTCGCCGAGCACATAGGGGACGCGGACGACCGCATCGGCATTGGCGATGTAAAGCTGGTCGCCGACAAGCGCCATCCCGAATGGCGAGGTCAAATTCTCGAGGAAGACGCTCTTCGTCTCGGCGACGCCGTCGCCATTCCCGTCGCGTAGCAGGGTGATGCGGTTGGCACTTGGCGTCTTGGAGCCAGCCTTTTTCATGAAGAGCCCCTGGACCCAGGCACGCACACCGCCCTGCTTGTCGTCAGGCTTCGGCGGTGCGTCGCTCTCGGCGACCAGAATATCGCCATTGGGCAATTCGTAGAGCCAGCGCGGATGCTGCAGCCCGGTCGCGAACGCCGTGACCTGCCCGCCATTGGCTGCCACCGGCTTCTCGCCCTGCTTCCAGCCGATGGCGTCGGCAACCTTGATCGTCGGCAACCATGAGCTCTTGGGCTCCGGCAGGATCGGAGTGGATCCGTATCCGGCCTCCTCCGGCAAGGAGGGCTCGCTGCAGGCCGCCAGGGCCAGAAGGGACGTCGCGACTCCGCTCGCCAGAAGTGCATTCCGGAACTGCGCCATGACACCAACCTTCAGTATCCGTGCCCCCGCAGTTCTGAACGCCATCCGCCTTGCTTTGTTCGCACATACCGCAATCAGAGCGGAACCGTGGTCCCGATCGCAGGTTGTTGCCAAAGGGGGAGATCGCTTGCACCGCTCGCGCGAGTCCACAACGCAACATCTTGACGCGTCAGGGCCGATCACGATCGGGGCCGCGGTGCTGGCCGTGTCCGGCCTGATCACAGGGTCGGTCGTCGAACTCGGCCCGCTATCCCTGCAGATGCTGCAGCACTTGGCGCTGATGAATGTTGTTGCACCGCTGGTGGCGCTCGGCCTGAGCAGGCGCGGTCCCTTAGCCCCAACCTTGCTACTGCTCGCAGGCTTCGTGCAGCTCTTCGCGCTCTGGGCCTGGCATGCCCCGGCTGTGCAGCATGTCGCGGCATCGTCCTGGGCAGCCCAGGTTGCGCTCATGAGCGTGCTCGCTGGCGCCGCGGTCTGGTTCTGGTCCACGCTCATCGCCGCATCGGAATGGAGGGCATTGATCGCGCTTCTCCTGACCGGAAAGCTGGCCTGCCTGCTCGGCGCCCTGCTGATCTTCGCGCCGCGTGACCTCTACAATCTCGACGGCCTCGTCCTCGCCCTCTGCACGACAGGGCCGTCCAGCCTCGCCGACCAGCAGCTTGCGGGCCTTTTGATGATCACCGCCTGCCCGTTGAGCTATCTCGTCACCGGTGTCGCGCTCGCGGCGCGGATGATCGGACGGCTCGACGACGTTCGGCAGTCTGGCCATGTCGCCGCTTGCGCACGCTAGGCGCGCGGCAGTCTGGCTGCTCGCGACGCCGCAGCGCCTGCTCGGCGCCGCCTCTGCCATGGTCGTAGTGGTCCTCGTTTGCACGTTCCTCGTCGCGTGGTCGGGTATCTACAGCGTCGCGGCCAGCAAGGGCCATTTCCAGATCGTCGATTACTTCTTGCGCTTCGGCATGGAGAATTCGGTCAAGGCACACGCGCCCTCCATCAGCTTGTCTGAGGAGAACGATGAAGATCGGGCGCGACTCGGCGCCGCCCATTTCCATGCAGGGTGCGCCTATTGCCACGGCTCGCCCGGAACGCCGATCAGCCCGGTTGCCGCGAGCATGCTGCCGCCGCCACCCGATCTCCGCGACAAGGTCAGCCTCTGGCGCGACGGCGAGCTGT
>NZ_NBDP01000075.1 GCF_004123845.1 Allobosea sp. Tri-44
GGGAACACGATCCAGATTGGCACCGAGGTCGTCTTCCGCCGCGACTCCGAGGACCCCGCCGTTCTTAATTTTCTGAAGATGGTCCGGGTCGAGAAGCCGTGATACGTGGTCGAGCCATCGCCCGGCTCGCGAGAAAACACCCGCCGTGACGGACACGGGAGTGACTTGGCTCTCAGAGGTCGCGGCTCAACCAGGCCGTCAACACGCATTTGCATCACGGGCACCGCGTTAGCTGCTTGCCTGTCGCTTCAATTTCGAACAGGCAATCGTCGATGAAGCGCACCGGCGTGCCGTCTTCAAGCTCGTAACGTGTGACGTTCAGATCGGGGAACGGCCGGTAGACGATGACGGAGTAACGGTTGCCGTCCTCGTCCTGACAGAGCTCGCGATAGAGTTCACGGCGGATTGAAGCTGGATGGGACGACTTTGTCGCTGAGCCGCGACTATCTCGGCTACATACGCATGACAACCTCCTACGCAACTAACGGAGGCTCAACCGCTAGGCGTCCTTGACGTTCCACCTACTGCGTCGTCACCAAATTCGCCTGCTGCGCATCAGCTTCGAGCAGCAGGGTCTGCAATCGAGCAACCGTCACGGCCGGCAGCTTGAGCTCAAGGTCCTTCAGCTCGCCATCCATTCTGAATCGCAGAATGGCCCCTCGGTCGGATTGTCGCTCACGGTTATGCTCGCGATATCGACTACTTGAAAAAGCAGCGCGGGTTTCCTCGTCATGGCCTTCTCCAATGGCCCGGACTGTTAAAGGTGAGCCCGGCCTGATTCAGGCCGGGCAAGAGCGACTTAGGCGCGTCCCTGCGGACCTTCCTTGTAGGGCGCTGTGAACGCGACGGCGTCTGGTGCCAAGATGTCATACTTCTCGGCGAGCGTTACGAAGATGCCGCGGACGGTCTCCGCCTCGACATCACCGCGCATGGCTGCGAGGCAAGCCTTTATTGCGAAATGATGGGCAGGGTCGCGCTTGCTGGGCGGCCAGTCGACCAAAAACATGTAGGCCTCCATGACCGACGAGATTGCCGCTGGATGACCTAGCCCGACCAGAATGACGACCGGGCGTTCAAAGTGCTCCGTGTTCATCGGTCGCAGCCCTCCTCTAAGCGGGCGACGATCGGCGCTGTTGCCATAGCCATATCCTCCGAAAAGCAACATGGATCCGGGTACTCGCCCCCGAACTGCCGAGGGCGGGCGGTCACTGATTTTGGCATTCATCCCGGCATCCGCAAGACCTTTCGAGGGCTGGCCTGATCGGGGTGCAGCGCCGTTCAGAATCTTTTTGCGGCTTAGGAACGCCATCCTCGAGCTGACGTTGAGTCGCCAGTTCAGTTGCGTTGGTGGTGTTGAGTATGGCGAGGCAGCCGCGTCGTGTCTTGAAAGCTATGCCTTCCGGCGAGGCGCTACGAAGCGCACTCGTCAAACCGCGGCGCGGCGCTGCCAAGCCGGATCTTTTTACCGACCCGATTCCGGCACGGATCGAACCGTGTCTGGCCCTCCTGCAGTCGAAGGCACCCACGGGATCGAACTGGGCCTTCGAGGTGAAATGGGATGGCTACCGCCTGGCGGTTCATCGCGATGTCAGGGGCGCGCGCGTCCTTACCCGCGGCGGCTTTAATTGGACCGATCGCTTTCCCTCCATCGCGGCTGCGGCGGCTGAACTCGACACCGGCAGCTTCACTCTCGCTGTGGAGGTGGAGGTGCGCGATGAGGCCGGCCGGGCTGATTTCGGATTGCTACATCAGGCGCTCGGCGGACGTGGTGGAAAGGCCAAGGCCGAGCGCGCGATGCTGTTCGCCTTCGATCTGCTCTATCTCGATGGACACGACCTGACGCGCATGGCCTTGGTTGAGCGACGGCACATGCTCGAGGATCTGATCGACCATGAAAGCGGCGCGATCCGGCTCAGCGAGGAGGTCGAGGCGGATGGCGCCGAGTTTCTGGCGAGCGCTTGCAAGTTCGGGTTGGAGGGCATCATCGCCAAGCGGCGCGACGCTCCCTATCGACCCGGCCGCGGCGGTGACTGGCTCAAGATCAAATGCGTCCAGTCCGACACCTTCCTGATCATCGGCTATGAGCCCTCCAGTGCTGCGCTCGGTGGAATCGGCCGGCTGCTCCTCGCCGGGCAGGGCAACTATGGCCTGACCTATGTCGGCAGCGTCGGAACGGGCTTCACGCACACCAGCGCGAGGGCGTTGCGCAAGCAGCTCGATCGGATTGCGACGGCCTCGCCACCGGTGCGGGGCATCGGCACGAAGGGCGTGGTCTGGGTGAAGCCGAAGCTCGCGGCCGAGATCGCCTATCGCGGCTGGACCCATGACGAGAAGCTGCGCCATGCGTCGTTCAAAGGCCTCCGCGAGAAGCAGACGAGGCGACTGTGTATCGGTTGGCGTGACGTCATTTACATTTGCGCAAGCCGCTCGCAGCGCAATCGTCGCAATCTGGATCCTGTTAGTCGCTCTGGGTTACTTTGTGCCGCCAGCGCCGCTCGACCTCGACCGCCGGCAGCGGGCGCCGCATCGCCATCCGCATGGCAAGCTCGCCGCCAACTTCCTCGCCATGGTCCAGCTCTCTTCAATGCGGCTGTGGTTGCGAGCTTATCAGTCTACGGCCCAAATGAGTCAGCACGGCCGATGTGAGGTACCTTGTCACCGCTACTATTGCCGACGAATACATGCTTTGGATCGGGTGCATACTCATGTCCGTTTCGTGGTAAATTTAAATTATCTACTGCATTTTGCTATAAAATGAACGGAAAAGACCGATAATTTTCAAGAGTCTGCCTTAGACTTTAAGATTTTGTCGGAATATATCGAAATTTAAAGACCGGCCGCTTGCGCATGAAAATGATGTCAATTAGGGTGCCGTTGCGTCTATAAAATGTTCTTCGCTTTGGCATTACGTTTCCGAAGAATTTCAAATTGCACCATGAGGGCAATGAAATGTTCTATTTGCGAGCGAGCGATTCACAATGGTTAACTACTTCCAATAGATACTGTCTATTGACAAGCGACATTAACAATCGTCTTCAGATGTATGATCAAGACTCTCGGTTGGAAGCGCTGGGATGGCAATTCGGCAACTTGATCAATAACGCAGTGATCGGAGCCTGGGGTACTAGCGCCTATTTCATTGATAATAACTCATGGTCATCGGGTGGAATACCGATAGCATACTTGGCTAACGGCCAAATTTGTCAAAAGGACGACCAAAACAAACGCATTTGCCAAAGCGGGAGTCAATGGATATATTGGTCCGTGACGCCAAATGATACTGGTGTTGACTATTTGGCATTCAACAAGGATAATGTTTCCTCGGAGGAGGCGAGAACGGCATTGGCTGCTCACCCGGTT
>NZ_NBDP01000028.1 GCF_004123845.1 Allobosea sp. Tri-44
GACGATGCGCGACCTCGTGGCGAGCCTCACCTCGCAGTTCCTGACCGTGGCTGCCATTCGCCAGACGCTGAAGGAGCCGACCAGCATCGCCATTGCCGAGGATCCCGAGCTATTCAGGCGCGTGGAGAACCTCCTGCGGACGGTCTCCAAGATCGAACTCATGCTCAACCCGCTGGAGCAGGACCACAAGAAGCTCAACGCCCTGATGAGGGAGGGGATCGACCAGCTTCGCTCACCGCCGCAGGAGGGCATCGAGGACTGTATCGAAGTCATCAGCCACGACATCACCCGGGCCGCGCAAGCAATCTTCAAGCGCGAATGGATGCGGGTCAAACGCGGTGAATAAAGCGCCGGTTAGGGTGCCGGACAATCGATTGATATTTTTCTCAAATCATAACGTACAAAACAAGATATTGGACCGCGTTCATTCCGGGGACTACCGCTGGTACTCCTTCACAAGCGATTTATACCAATGACATCCAATACACTCCCAGTCCACCATAGTGCCATAGAATTGGCGGCGAAAGCGGGTCCGGTCGGAGCTTCAGTTTTCGACGTCGCCAAGCTCTACGTCCAGACCGGAATTCTTGTCTATGACGCCGCCCGTCGGTTAATTGCATTCGCATTCGACCTCGCCATTATCCTCGATTTCATCGCGACGTTCGCCATCGCGGGGGGATCGATCATCGCAATCATGGCAGCGGGCTTCGGCGGCGTCATGAACACCGGGATCACGCCGACTCAACGCAGCGCCGTCGCTAACGGCGCCGTGGTTGGCGCAGTAATCATGGCAATGGGCCTGGCGTTGACCAGCTTCAAGATCTGATTCCGGCAGCCGGCCACTCGGGGACGGTCGTCCTCACGCCTTGAGCCAATTCGAGCTTGTCAAAATACGAAGCTCGGCGGCGACTGCCAGTGCCCCCTCGACAAGCTCAAGTCGCCGAGACAACGCATGGCGGCACCGGCCTCGTCCACATGCACGCGGCAGGGGCTGAGGGGATCGTGGACGCGTTCGCGATCGGACGACCGAGGTTTGTCGCGAAATGCTTCAAGAAACAGAGCTCATTTGATTGGCTAGAAGCCGGCAAAATTACCATGGAAATCGTCACCGGCGCTATCTTCGCCGCAGGTTGCTCTCTGGCTTTGATTGCGTCGGCCGTTTTATACTTCCGTGGCCGTCCTGCAATGACGCCCGAGCAGCGAAAAATCGAGGATAGGGGAATTCTCGATGACAGCGTCTGGTAGGCTTCCATGAAATAAGGCAAAGCGTCTGAGGTCGGACTTTGTCTCTCGTTGCCCAAATGCCAAGGCGCCCCAAGAATCTCGCGATTAAAGGTGTTTCGTCTGGAGGTGCAGTTACGCCCGAGCTCATGGGGCATCTGCGCCGTCTCGCTGCGCTACGAGATGCCGGACCATGGCGTCACGGCCATGCATCAAACGACTTCCGGACAACCTTTTCCCACCCGCCGCGCTGGAACGCGGTCCAGGTCGTCATGCGTGAATGGGGATACAAGCCTGCCGGCGTGGTGAGCTACGGCGGAGTGTCGGGCGGCCTGCGCTCCTCGCAGGTGCTCCGCCATCCCGGTTCCCTTCGTCTCGCATTTCATCAGCGGTGACGGTGCTTTTGTACCGGGCGAGCAGACCGTGGAAGGCGCCAAGGGGATGCTCCAGGAGTTGCACAAATGGAGCACAGCTCTCCAGACCTAGCGGCCGGCCAAGGCTCAGACGAGCGTCGCGCAGGCGGCAGCGGCGTAACCGGTCCGCGAGCAGGAAAAGCTTTGCCAGCAGCATCTGCTCGCCAGCGACGTGGTGGGTCCTGGGATGGAGCCAGCGCCGGTGGAAGGGCGGGCTAGGCTTAACTGGCCCAGCTCCGAAGGGCGAAAGTCATCACCGGAACCTGATGAGGCTCGCGGCACCTTCCACCGTTTGTGCCGCCCCTGCCGCGACGGTCCCGAGCGGGTTGGCACTGCCGTTCTTGCCGTCAGCGATCACCTGCCCGGCAACGAGCCGCTCGCCGAGCAACCGGACAACCTCGGGGCGTTCCGCGAACTTGCCGTGATTGAGCGGATCACCGCCCTTGAGGGCCGTCAGGTCAAGGACTGTCACCCCGGCCTTTTCCAGCTCGGACCTATACGGCTCGGCAGCCGGATTGATCTGGCCGAGCCGGTCGACAGCACCGCCGATGAGGCGCGACATATCGAGGGCTTTATCATCCTGTGATACGAACAGCGTGAGCTGTGGACGATGCGCTCCGAGTTCCAGCCACTGCTTGCGGAAAACCTGAACATCGATATCCGGCGACGCCAGAATGACGTTCCTGATCGTCGGGGCCACACGACCATCGCGCATTGCCATTTGGCGTAGTGCCTCGACAACAAGCCAGCTTCCCATCGAATGGGCCATGATCGTGACTTCGCCGACCAAGGGATCCCGAGCGGCTTGCCGTAGAACCTCCTCAAGCTGCGTCCGGGAATAGTTCGTGCTTTCCCGGTCATAGGCGTAGTCGAGAACATTGCCCCGAGAGGGCCAGGTAAACAGGATCGGCGCGACATCGGCACGGGAATCGTGGACGACCTGAGCGAAACGATACACCGCGTCTTCGTAGCGATTGTTGAAACCGTGCACGAAGATCAGGACGCGACGACTACGCGGCAGGTGCTGCTTCACCCATCCGCGAATCTCGCCAAGATTGGACAAGTCCCTGACCCTTGTCGTCGCGAAGTCCGTCGCCGGGTTCGCAGGCAATTGCTTGGGCCATTGCACTTGCCCCACCTGGCGGTTTTCCGGCGGGGGAATCGAAACCGTGAGTTCGGTCGACTGCAACGCCTCCCCACGCTCTCCTGAAAAGAGGACCCCCCGATCCGGGCTGGGCGCGCGCGTGGTCGCGACGAGAAGGTTGACCCGTGAGGTACGTGGAACGGATACCTCGACCGGGGTCAGGACGCCTTTGGGTAGGCCTGCACACCCAATCAAGCCCATGAAGACGGGAAGGACTGCGGCAAGGAGCAGCGGTTGCCGCTGAATGAGTCTCCGTCCTGACGACCTGGATGTATTAATCATGAGTACCATCACCTGCTTCGATGCGCCCGGAACTCAACGGTTCCGGTCGGGCAAGAATTTTTGTCAGTTCCAAATGAAGCGAAGATCGAGGGGCCGGTCGTGTGACTAGCGTGCTGGAGTAACCGGGTTGATCCGCTTTTTAATCTGGCTTTGATTTGAATCGGCCCGGCGATTACCAGGTTTATTCTAGGTACTAATCTTTCGGAGATAGAGATGTACCACGAAACGCACAACTGCTATCGACTGTGGGTTTTTCGGGGCGAGAACAGTTTTCGCGTCCACTTACACAGT
>NZ_NBDP01000041.1 GCF_004123845.1 Allobosea sp. Tri-44
AACGGCCGCGCCTACCAGCGGTGCTTCGTTGAATAGCTTTTGCCGGTTCATGCGCGCCTCTCCATTGGAATGACGCTCCGGCCGATGACCAAGTTCCCGTCTACGAAGACGACGGGCAGATGGCCATAGAACGAGTACGTCGGAAGGCTGACGGGCTTCACGCCGTAGGAGCGAGCTGGCCTGCTCTTGCTCCTGCTACGATTGATGCGGAGCGGGCTCATGCCGCACCTCCCTCACGCAGGAAGGCGATAGCAATCCGCAAGAGTGGGTCCTCGCCGCGCAGTTCGTAGGTGCCGAAGTAGCTTGCGAACTCCTCCAAGGCGAGCGCAGCGCCCTCCGGGGTCGTTGGCATCGGTGGACGCGGCCAAAACTCCTCCTGGAGAGCTTCCTATTTCGCCGCCGCTGCATGGTGGTCGTTGCCCGGTCCTTGGTGCGCAGCGGCGTTCGCCCATTTGTTGAAGGCTTCGACCTCATGCCGATAGTCGAGGATAAGGCTGACAAGCGGGTCAGGCGTGGAAGCTCGTGCTGGGGATGGTGCGCAGGCACGCAAAGCGATGGCGGACGATGCCGCCGCCATCAGCGCGCGACGATTCAATGCAGACGTGGGAGAACACTCCTCTAGGAAGTGAGGGACGGGCGTTCAGGGGAGACAGAGGCGGCGGCTCTTCGCTCGCGTGACCGGGTAAGCGGCGAGGAAGGCTTCATCGGCGCAAATTGCCGCTTCAGCTGCCTCCTTGGTTATCGGCAGGCAGCGGCGCCTCACCGCGCTCCGCTTCCATGAGAGAGCCGCTTGATCGGGGGCGGGGGTGAGGATCTGATCGGCGGTCGCCTTGCGCCAGGCCGCGGCCAATTTCTGCCTCGAACTTTCATCACTTCGCTGGTCGCGGGCCGTGTTCCATGACGATTTCGCGTTGAAAAGAGCCATTCGCGCGCCACGAAGCTCTGTTTCGGCAGCCGCACAGCGAGTACGCTGGAGGAGCCGGAAAGCGTATTGCCAGTACGGTTTCCTGCACCATGCGCCCCCAGGGACTTTCATTCGAACTCCCCAATCCCATCTGTTGGAAAGGCAGAAATCGGGAACCTGAAGAGCATGTCGTGCGATTGCGAACGGCTGGCTGAAGCGATCTATCGCGAGATCGAAAAGCAGCTCCCGAAGCGGGATGATGATGGCGACTTCGACAATCACGACCTGCAGTCGGTGTTGATCGACGGCCAGCTGGATCTCGTGAAAATCGCTGCCTCGCTGACGAGGCGGTTCTGCGTGCTGGCCGACAACCTTGAAACGGTCGTCGCTGACGGCCCTGCGGCCGGTCGCAGTTGAGCGTGGCGCGGATCGCTGATTACCCGACGGCTATCCACTCACCGTGCTGGGAACCAAAGCCATCGAACTTGATTTATTGGGATCGAGCGGAGGGTTCGGCGATGGCGACCGGCTGGGCTCCGGATGGGGCAGTTCAAGATCAGATTGACGACTCCATTACCGATGCGGTGCGACTGGCTCGCGCCAAGTTGGCCACTGGCCCTGGCGAAATTCACTGTCAGGTTTGTGGCGAGGAAATACCTGAGGCCAGGCGCAAGGCGATGCCGAGCGCGCGCACGTGTGTCGATTGCCAATCTGGCCTCGACCGCCGCCTCATCCTCGGCGGCATCAATCGCCGCGGCAGCGAGGATAGCCAGCTCAAGTGATCGGTTGTGCGGACACAGGTCAGTCCCTGCCACATCTAAGTGAAGCTTCGTGAGTGCGCTGCTTGGGACGCGCAATTGCACCGAAAAAGCGAGGTTTGTAACAGCCCCGGATTTACTTGCCTCCAAAAGGGACACCCGTCATTCTCACTGACGCAATGAGGGAGAGCGGCATGGCTACTGGAACTGTGAAGTGGTTCAACTCGACAAAGGGCTTCGGCTTCATCCAACCGGACGATGGGGGCCAGGACGTATTTGTCCATATCAGCGCTGTCGAGCGAGCTGGTCTGCGGGATTTGCAAGAGGGCCAGACAATCTCTTACGAGATAGTCGCAGACAAGCGATCCGGAAAGTCGTCGGCGGATAACCTCAAGGCGAAGTGACGGGCGTGGTGCCCAGCGACAGGCGTGTCCAACGCGCAGCGTGATTGGAGCCCGGCCCTTGAGGTCGGGCTTTCTGCTTCTCATTGCTGCGGTAACTAACGCAGTCAGCGCCGAGCGCGGTCTTTGCCTCAGAGCAGGCGAATGCCCGCAGGCCTATCGCCACTAGCCCGACCCAGCCCGCAGCGACGAATTTGATTCCCATGGCGATGCGGCTCACGCGGCCACCGTGGCCACTTCGCCCGCCGCTCGCGCTCTGCGGCATTGTCCCTGCCAGTTTTCTCCCAATGGCCCATCAGAGCAGCGTCACCTGCTCTGCTCGTTGAGCTTGAGCGGCAAGCAGATCCAGGGGGCCATCCTTCTTTGCGCCCCGGGCGACAATCGACAGCGAGCCGTCCGGCAAGGGACGCTGCAGCGACACCGCCTGGTCCCAGGGCGCCGTCATCCAGGCAGCACATTCCTCCGGAGTCGTCAGGATTACCGGCATGGCCTTGGGATGGATCGTGCGAACATCATCGTTCGGGTCCGTCGTCAGAAACCCGAACAGGTCGAGGGTCTCTTCGCCGTCCTTGATATTGCGCACGCTGGTCCATTGAGGGCACCAGATCCCAGCAAACATCGCAGTTGGGCGCTCTTCTCCAAAGGCGAACCAGACATCTCCGCCCTCAAACTTGTTGAACTCGCTGAAGCTCGTGAAGGGCACGAGGCACCGGTTCTGGACGCCTAGCCAGCGCAGCCAATGCTTGCTGTCAGTTCGCCGGATATTCGTCGTCCCCCGGTCCGGTTCCAGACGCACCAGCTCCTCAAAATCCACCGGCTTGCCCTTCGCGCGCAGCTTCTCGGCGCGCTCGCTCGCTGCGTCATACAGAGCCTTGCGGGAGGACGGCATACCCCAGCGGACCATGGCCAGCTCAGGTCCCGCTTCAGCGTTCCGAATGATCGGAGCAGGCCGGTCGGGATTAATGTTGGGCTGCGGCGGCAGGTTGGCAAAATTCGCCCCGCCATCGTGTAAAGGCGCGAACAGCTTGCGCATCGCGTCCACCGGGCCGTTGTGGCTGTAGAGGTTGCACATGCCTCGCGTCACCGGCTCCGACGGATGAAGCGCGCCTTGAACGGCCCCCCCCCATTCC
>NZ_NBDP01000034.1 GCF_004123845.1 Allobosea sp. Tri-44
CCGAAATATGCCTGCCGGTCCTGCGAGGACGTCGTGTCCGGCCCCGGCGCGGTTGATCGAGGGCGGGATCCCGACCGAGGCGACGTCGCCCAGGTGCTGGTCTCAAAATACGCCGATCATCTGCCGCTGTATCGTCAGGCTCAGATCTATGCGCGCCAGGACGTCGTGCTCGATCGCTCGACGCTGGCCGACTGGGTCGGGCGCGCCGCCTTCCTGTTGCGGCCCGTGCATGAACGGATGCTGGCGGCGCTGAAGAGCTCGTCCAAGCTGTTCGCGGACGAGACCACGGCGCCTGCGCTCGATCCCGGCCGGGGCCGGACGAAGGCGGGCGAGCTCTGGGCTCTTGCCCGAGAAACCGGCCCGGGGGCGGCGCCGATCCACCCGGCGTCGCCTGTGTCTATGCTCCCCACCGCAAGGCGGAACGGCCGATCGCTCAACTCGCCGGCTTCCGCGGCATCCGGCATCCTCCAGGTCGACGGCTACTGCGGCTACAAGGTCTTGGCCGAACGCGGCGAGGTTAGCCTGGCCCTATCTGACCCTGTGCCGGCAGAGTTCATAGCTGGGACCACTCTCCAGCGATTTCGGACGCCCCTGGAGCGGTGGTACGTCCACATGCCCCAACGCGCGATTTTGGCCCGTTGCGGACGTTCGGTATGTCCGCTTCCGGATGGTCCCAGTTTGGCGCGGGCAGGACCAGCGCGCCGGCAATTTTTCTCGCTGCGGTTACGCTGCTCCAGTTCGCTCCCAGGTGATGGAACTCAGCGCTCCAGGAACATCCGGCTCGCATGGTCGGTGAACGGCTTGGTCAGGAACGAGAGCGCCTTGCGCTCTTCGGTGGTGATCATCACCTCGACCGGCATTCCCGGCAGGAGCTTGCGGTCGCCGAGCACGGCGATATCCCCTTCGATCTGGACCTCGCACGTATAGTAGTTTTGGCCGGTTGCGGCGTCCTTGGTGGTGGCCGGCGAGACATGGCTGACCCTGCCGGGGATTTCCGGCGTCGTGTTGCGGTTGAAGGCTGAGAAGCGCAGGCGCGCGGCTTGACCGGGTTTGACCTGGTCGATGTCGGCGGGCGCGATACGCACCTCGATCGTCAATTTCGTCCCGGTGGGAACGATGGTGGCGAGCCGCGCCGCCGGGGTGATGACGCCGCCGATGGTGAAGATCGTCATTTCGTTGACCGTCCCTGCGATCGGGGAGCGGATCTCGGTGCGCGACAGCCGGTCTTCGCCGGCGACGCGGCGGTCCTGCAACTCCGACAGCTTAGCTTCGACCAGACGCAGTTCGCGCTGCGCCTCCGTCCGCGCGGTGTCGTTGATGGAGATGATCTGCAGCCGGGTTTCGCTGATGCGAAGCTTGGCACGCGCGAGCGTCGCCTCGATCTCGCCGCGCTCGCCGAGCAGCCGCGCCCATTCCCGGTTGATGTTGAAGACCTTGGAGCCGTCGATATAGCCCTTCTGGAAGAGCCCGAGAAATTTCGTGCGCTCCATCTCGACGAGCCTGAGCTCCTCGGATTTGGCGACATGGCGCGCTTGCAGCCCCTTGATCTCCTCTCCTGACTGGACGATGCCGATCTCGAGCTGCTCCTTGCGGCTTTCCCGATTGGTTCGGTTGCCCTCGAACAAACGCGTCTCACCCTTGATGATCTCGGCGGCCTCCTCGGAAAAGGCAGCGAGATCGGAAGGGAAAGCGACCTTGTCGAAACCGTCACGCTCGGCGACCAGCCTGGCGCCGCGGGCAAGATGCTCCGCCAACTGGGAGCGGACAATCGACAGCTCCGCACGGGTCTGGACGTCCTCGAGCTGGAACAGAACCTGGCCCTCGCTAACGTTGTCGCCCTGCCTGACCGCGATCGACCGGATGATGCCGCCGTCGCGATGCTGTACCTCCTTGAGGTTCTGGTCGACCTTGACCATTCCCTGGCCGAGAACCGCGCCATTGAGATTGGCCGAGACGGCCCAACCACCGAATCCGAACACGAGCAGCAATGCCAGCGCCATGCCGGAGGCAATGTGCGCACCGAGGCCGAACTCGGCCCGCCGTTCAGCCGCGCTGGCGCCCTTCTGTGCCTTGGCGAAGAGCTTGGCGTCGAAATTTTGGGCATTCATGACACGAACCCTCCCGGCGCCATAGCGAGCGGCGACCACACCACGCTAGATCAGTAGTAATACAATTTGTGAGCACCATAGATTTCGATCGAGAAATCCTTTTCGCCCTGCTGCGCGACGAAGACATCGACAAAGGTCCTGTCGTCCTCCCCGACCTTTTCGATGCGGAAGCGGAACGGGCGTCGGTCCTCGTCGGAGCCGTTGTAGGTTTCGTTGAACGGGTCCATCTCGGTGCCGCCGGCCTCGGCGTCGGAATGGACCTGGTATTGCTTGACGATGATGCGGTCGCCCTCCTCGAGATCGAGGATCTGGTGGATCAGGTCGTTGTCGGCGGAGGCGGGCACGTCGAATTCGAACCGGTCCTCGCCCTCGCCACCCGTCACCGTCGCGCCCTTCGCCCCCACGATGAAGTGATCGTTTCCCTTGCCGCCGATCAACGCTTCGAAATCGAGAACCGTGTCCTCCCCGATCTCAATGCCCACGGCCTTGTTCTCCGTCAGGTCGACGGTTACGCCATCGCTCGTCTGGGACAGATAGGGGTTGTCATGCCCCTCATCGCCATCGTGGCTATCGTCGTGCTGAGCCGGTGAGGAAATGACGACATCGTCGCCCGCTCCGGCCCTTACTGTATCGCAGCCCTCTCCTCCGTCGAGCCTGTCGTTTCCCTTCCCGCCCTCGACGACATCATCGCCTTTCCCTGCGCGGACAACGTCGTCGCCATCGCCGCCATCGACCTTGTCGTGGCCTTCCCCGGCTTTGACGACATCGTCCCCGTCCCCTGCATCGATCTCGTCGTCCCATCCCGATGCCCGCACGCCGGTTGATGGTCTGGCCGATCAGGCCGGAGATGTTGCGCTCGCTGTCCACGGCAAGGCTAAGTGAGCCCGGCTTCGCCTTCTCCTGCGCGATCAAGTCGGCGAGCGA
>NZ_NBDP01000002.1 GCF_004123845.1 Allobosea sp. Tri-44
CCATCTCGCCTTCACCCCTTTCCTCGCCGAGAACACCCCGGCGTGGTCCGCCAACGGCTTCCTCGTGAACATCGGCGTGCCCCGTGTTCCGGCCCCGATGGATTACAACGCCTGGTTCGAGGCCTATCTCGGGGGCAGGTGGTACATCTTCGATGCCCGCCACAACATGCCGCGCATCGGTCGCGTGCTGGTCGCAAGAGGCCGCGACGCCGCGGATATCCCGATGATCCACACCTACGGTCCGCACGGACTTCAGCGGTTCGATATCCTCACCGAGGAGGTAATCGCCTCGGGAGCCTCTTCCTGAAAGGTCTGACTATCCCCAGCCGAATAAATCGGACGGGCTGCCGGAAGGCGGGTCGGCTTCTTTGTGGACTTCAGGACGCTCACGTGTCGGCACGGGGCGGTCGAGGTCAAGTCTCTTCGAGCATCGCGCGGATAGGTCGCCTGAAACCAGTCAGCCGAGGCGGGCAGCCGTTCCAGCACATCCTTGAAGGCCGCGGCGTGCTTACGCGTGTAAGAGCGCAACGGGCGGTCGCCGCAAATCGCCTTGATCCAAGCCCCGATGACCAATCGCTGCTAGGCTTCGCACTAAGCTATGCGCTCGGCACCTTGCTCCAGCGCCGGTTCAACGTTGGTCGTGCACGCCGGCGCATCTCGGCCAGCGAGTATGACTGCCTGCTCTGGGCGGCCGGAGGCAAAACCGACTGGGAGATCTCTATCATCCTCGGCATTTCGAAGCCGACGGTGACCAAACATATTCTGTCCGCGCGCGAAAAGCTCGGCGCTGTCACGAAGGCGCATGCGATCGCGATTGCCCTGCGCGAGATGATTATCCGATAGCGTTCAGGAGCGCCCTCTCCGTCCTTCGCCCATCCGCTGCCCCGTTTGCGATTGGGACTCGGCGCGTTCACTCGCCTCGATCTCGCGGATGACACGCTCCTGTTCGATGCGCAATTGCGCGAGCGCATCGGTCTGAGCCACTGCGACCGAGAGCCGCTCTCCCGCATGCCGCGCCAATGAGCGCGCCGCTTCGGTCGCGGCTCTTGCCTCACGCGCTTCCTGGGCAGCGGAGCGCTCCGCTCCCCTCACGACATCCCGTGTGGCCGCGAGGTCACGCCGGTACGCTGGATCCAGGCCGGCTGTCGCCTCGGTTTGCCGTTCCGTTTCGACAGCGCGATCTGCCAGTCTGGCAGCCGCCTGTGCTTCCCGCGCCTCCTTCGCCTGAACACTATTCGCCCGCTGGATCAGCCGGTCGGCATTGGCACCGACGATCACCTCGACCTCGGCGCGGCTCATCTGCTGCACGCCACGCTCAGAGACGCGCTGCAGATCGAGCCGATTGGCTAAGGTCTCCAGATAGCGCGCCGACGCCTCCCGGAACTGCTGCTTCGTCACGCCGTCGAGCAGGTCACTGGTACGTGAGACGGCCTCGTTCATCAGGCGCAGATCCCTTGCCATTTGTTCGGACGTCCCGGCCATATTGGATCCCTCCCTTGTCAGATGTTCCACGCGTTGCGCGATCGTGTTGAGAATGCCTCCGAGTGTCTGCGCAAAAGTCAGACGCTCAAGCATCTCCTTGGCGATCCCGTTATCAGGCTGTTCTCCGAGAAGGGCCCGCCAAGCACGCATGCTGTCATTCACCACGCGGAGTTCGGAGTCCGATACGGCCATCCTAATCGGATTGGCCCGCGCCACGGCGATGCGTTGGCGAGCGTTATCGATCATCCGCCGGTTTGCCGGATCCGCGGCATAGGTACGATCCCCCGCCGCGCGCTCGGGCCGTGGTCGATCAGCTACCTCGACGATCGCCTTGTCCCTCGGGCCATAACTCTGCGAGGAGGCGCGCTCCCCCGCGCCCGTCGCCACGATCTTCAGGCCCTCGGCCTGCGCATGCTCGGCATAGGCCTGGCGCCACTCACGAAAGGTGTCGCGGCTCGGATGCAGTTTCTGGCCGGATTCGCTCTTCACCGTGATAACGGCATGGGCATGAATGTGCCCCTCCGCTTCTTTGTCGGTATGGACGCCGAATATGAATTTGTGGTCGGCGAAGCGGTCCTGCAGGAAAGACCGGGCGGCGCGTTGCAATGCCTCCACATCAGTGCCCGCCTTGGCCGAGAGGATCACATGCATGGTATCGCGCGTGGATTGCGAACGCAGCGACGGCCCCCAGTCCCGCGTGGCAGTTTTGACGTCTGCGACGTTGGCGAGCGTTCTATTACGGTCGTCCACCGCCGGCCCCTTCGCGATCAAGCCGTGCAACTGATGGGTCACCCCGTCACGGCCATGCCCGGTCGCGTCCAAAACGACGCCGACCCGATCCGCCGGAATAGCCGTCGCAGCAGCGATCCTGTCCTTGATCTTCGCTTCCGACGCCCGATCGAATTGTCGTTGTCCCCTCGTTGGCGCTCCGCCCTCCACCATCCGAGAGCGAAACCGCTCCTTCGCGGCGCCGGCCATCGTGAGGACCACACGCGCTTCCAGCATCCCTTCGGAAGTAGTATCGAACCGATAGGCGAAACGATGGCCTTCGAAGGCCGCAGCGACCGCCTTTTCATAGGTCGCCCTGCCGCCCGGGCTGGCGGGAGCGTCGCGGAGCGTCAGGCGCACCGTTCCAACATCCTGGCTCTCAGCGCGCTTCGAAAAGCCCACCGCCCAGGCCTTGATTTCGTCAGCGACCGCCTCCCGATCCGCCAGCATCCGTCCGTCATGGGTCGCGAGCGGAACATCTTCGCGCAGCACGTACTGGCCGGTGGCCGTCGCGCGGGCGACGCCACTGGCATAGGACACCACCTTGACGACCGCAGGCTGATAGCCAGCCGCGAGCATCCGGGCCCGGCCGACAGCGTCCCCCCCGCCGGCGAGGCCGCCGGCAATTAGTCCAGGGGCACCAACACGGCGCGCCCCGGCCGGACCGCTGCCGCGGCCTTTCGGCCCGG
This sequence comes from Allobosea sp. Tri-44, assembly GCF_004123845.1. Classification (GTDB taxonomy): domain Bacteria; phylum Pseudomonadota; class Alphaproteobacteria; order Rhizobiales; family Beijerinckiaceae; genus Allobosea. The sequence goes on from NZ_NBDP01000002.1 coordinate 2,940, forward strand.
GGGGAAGCTCCCTCTGGCGCCCCGCATCCACCCCGCCTGCGATCGCCTCCCCTCGGATGAGGTTATGGGCGGGGGGCATCGCGGG
>NZ_NBDP01000053.1 GCF_004123845.1 Allobosea sp. Tri-44
AGGAGCCACCCGCGGTCGGAGAGGTCACGACGAGCGAGTGGAGCAGCGAAACAGGCCAATCTGGCATCTCCGCCACGGTCGATCATCTCTCCTCTCGGTCCAAGGCGTTTTGACACGGCCAGGACCCGTTGCTGACATTGCCCAGCGATCGACCAAGCCGGCTTGGTCACGAGTTGGGCTTTGACCTGGTCCCGATGCCCTTCCCGGCCCGCTGCTGTTCGACCATCTCATAGTGCTCTTCGATGCTACCTCGGGACATCAGGTTCTTGCTGCCGCATTTCGAGCAGCGGTAGCGCAAGCAGATGTCCGGGATAGGAAGGCCGTCAGGCAGCCCGTCCATGCTGATTTCAGCATGGTGGTGGCAGTCATTGCACCACACCTCGGCTCTCTGACGCCCTCGCGCTCGATCGGAGCCGACTGTCGCCGGCTGCACCATCGAGCCGTCCTTGTTGTAAGCGCGGCGCGGGTTTCGAACTGGCGTCAGGGTTGACTCTCCGCCTCTCTCGTTCTCTTTATGTTCTCATATCTGAGGACGCGGAACATGTCAGCCGAGCCATTGCCGGAGCGCGACGAATTGGAGGGGCTTCATTCAGGGCGTGTTCTCCGAAGGCGCCAGGCCCCCGCGCGAGGTCACCACTGATGCATGACGCCCATGGAACCGCCGAACGAAGACACGTCGCTAATCGACTTTCCCTGGGTGGTCGTGCGCTTCCGCTGCCAATTCTGCACTCGCAGCAAGGACGCTCGGCTGGCTGGCTTGGCCTGGGTGTACGGCGAGAACGCGACGTTGAGATGGCTGCTCGGCGCCTTCAGATCGGCCTGTGCGTGGGACCCGAGCAACGCGGCGCGCAAGCCGCAGAAGTACGGCCGAAAGTGCGGTGCCTACCTCATGGATATCGGCTGCACTTCGCCGCCGGACCTGCCGCCGAGCATGTCCGGTCTGACCCTGATCGAAGGAGGCAAGGATGAACAACTGCCTGCCGAACCCAAACGAGACACGAGGCGCCGTCGGATCGGAAGCGATTGAAGCCTTGGCGAAGATCGTCGCCGGGATCAAGGAGAGCGGCCATCTCTATCAGGCGACCTTCAACGAGCTCCACGGTTTGGGCGTGATCCAGAACCGCTGGATACCTCAGTTGAAGACCCGGCACCTGGTCATCGTGGAAGAGGCTGAGCGGCTCTTGGCACAGCAGGGCTGCGGGATCTCCGGCCCGTATGACGGCCTCGACGAGATGGGTGGGGCCTACTACTTCATCGACACATGGGACCGGCCTTTCCATGTGCTGGTCAGCATGCCGAAGGTAGAGCTTGCTGACGCGGCTGCGCAGGCGGCCAAGTGGCTTGGCAAGGGCGGCCGCGGGGTCGAAATCGACTGCTTCAAGAAGGCCGGGTTTCTGTGGGCTGAGATGAAGGATCCCGAGACAGCGGAGGCGTTCATCCAGCAGTTCGGCGGGGCATTGCTCAATCCCTACGATGCTGATGAACTCATGATGGGCGGCGATGAAGCGATCAGCGCCGACTTCATCGAGCGGAGCAAGAGACGCGAGGCATGTGCAACCTCTACAGCCACACCCGCAACGTAGAGGCGATGCGCAAGCTGTTCGCGCCGTTCAATGACGGCGGCGCGAACTTTGCCAACCTGCCGCCGATGCCGAACATTAATCCCGACAGGCCCGCTCCGATCATTCGGAACGCTGCAGCGGGACCTGAGTTGGCCATGGTCCGCTGGGGCATGCCGTCGTCTCGCAAGGCTCAGTACGACGCAGCAACCGAGCGTGCGGAGAAGCTGCGCGCAAAAGGCAAGACGGTGGATTTCGAGGAGCTGGTGCGTCTGGAACCGGACCGGGGGACGACGAATATCCGTCGCACCGACAGCAAGCATTGGCTGCGCTGGCTAGGCGTCCAGAACCGGTGCCTCGTGCCCTTCACGAGCTTCAGCGAGTTCAACAAATTTGAGGGCGGCGACGTCTGGTTCGCCTTCGGAGAAGAGCGCCCCACCGCGATGTTTGCCGGGATCTGGTGCTCTCAATGGACCAGCGTCCGCAAGATCAAGGATGGCGAAGAGACCCTCGACCTGTTCGGGTTTCTCACGACTGACCCGAACGCCGATGTTCGCACGGTCCACCCCAAGGCCATGCCGGTGATCCTGACGACCCCGGAGGAGTGTGAGACGTGGATGACAGCGCCCTGGGATCAGGCGAAGGCGCTGCAGCAGCGCCCGTTGCCCAACGGCTCGCTATCGATAGTCGCACGTGGCGTGAAGAAGGATGATCCGACGGATCCTGCGCTGTTCCCAGCGGTCAAGCCGCCAGCGCAGGGTGATCTGTTCTGACAGCCAATCCCCGCGAGCAGGAGAACGCGCCTGCAACAGGCTGGCAAAACGGCGTTAGCCAGTATTCTAAGACGATCGGAGAAGAGGTGCATGACCAGCAATTGTCGACCCGGCCATCCTGAGGCACCCGTCGTAGTCATCGATACCGAGCAGGAATATGTCGATGCTCTGGAGAACATCGAGCGACTGAGGAACGCTCCCGAGGGCTCCGTCGATTATCTACTAATGGTTGCCTACGGGGACGCTATCGAGCGCTACCTGGACGCCCGCAACAGTAGCCGCAGTCCTCATCAACCGGCGTGATCATCAAGCCATTCTACCACCCCACTCGCCATCTCAGCCAGACCGCGATCAAAGCCGTAAATGTCGTCACGGCCAGCGCGGCGAGGAGGATGCTGCTCGGTCGGGTCACTGTTTCGGCAGCCGCTTCGCCTGTTCCAGGCTGGCGCGCGCGAGTAGGGCCTCCAGCTCCGCCACGACCGTCGGGGGCAAGCGCAGGACAACGTCCGCGTCCGCCTCAGTGCTGAAGGTAATCAAGGAATCCTGCGTCGGGTCGCCACTGACTTCGACCGAGGCGACTCGGACAACTGGGATTTCAATGGCCTGCTTGTCTGGCATTGCCTTGTCCTAAGCGGAGCTTCATCCCTCCAGATTACGGCGTCTCCTTGGGGGTGCGAGGGCGGCGCGGCCGAGCGCAAGCGGGTGGTTAGCCAGGGGTTTCGGGATCGTGGAGCATTTCATGTATCAGCTCGGTCCTGCAGCCCGAAACGCGCACCCTTTAACCATGGACGTCAGCTTGGGTCACTTCAACTGGCTGTCCTTGCTGCCGCGGCGATTGATTCCGCCGAGGATTGGGCGGCGGTCGAGGCCAGATTGGCAATCGACACACGTGCGCGCGCTCGGCGTCGCCTTGCGGCGGGCCTCGGGAATTTCCTCGCCACACACTTGGCAGTAAATTTCGCCGGGACCAGTGGCCAACTTGGCGCGAGCCAATCGCACCGCATCTGCAATGGAATCGTCAATCTGATCTTGAACTGCCCCGTCAGGAGCCCAGCCGCTAGCCATCGCCGTGCCCTCCGCTCCGATCCCCATAAATCAAGATCGATCGCTTTGGTTCCCCACGCGGTGAGTAAGGACAGGCGCTATCCGCTCAACAGGATGAGGACGAGTGGTGTTGCATCAGCTCTCGAAGGCGAGCGCGAGGTGCTGTTCGGCCCTAGACGTCACCGAGCAGAGTCGGGACATGGCATCGGCATCGATCAAAAGGGCCACGCGATCCGGTATCTTCGCCGTGTTGATTACGTGGATCACAGCGTTTTCCGGCGACAGTTGTCTCACCGTACAGCGGACTGCCGCGCGGCTGTTGTTGAAGATAATCCGGCCGGCTTTCAGCACGCTACGGCCGTGCGCGAACTCTCTGGCCAGTGACGGTTCGAAGCTTTCGCCGGGGATCGCTCCGGTCTTGCCGGCCGAAGCGCGTCGCCTGAGTTCAAGGATGTCCATCGCCACACCGCCGAGGTCGGCAAGCGTCTCGTTGTCCTGCTGGCTGAATACCCGCGGCCTTGGGTCAAACGCGCAAAGTGTGCCAATAGCGTGGCCGTCGGATGAGCGCAGCGGAACACCGGCGTAGAAGCGGACATAAGGCTCGCCGACCACGAAGGGGTTGGTAGCGAAGCGCTCGTCAGCGGTGGCGTCCGGGATAATCAACGTTGCCGGCTGTTGGATCGTGACATTGCAGAACGCCGGGGCGCGGTCGGTCTCGCTAGCGCCGAGGCCTTGCTGCGACTTGAACCATTGCCGGTGGCCATCGATGAAAGACATGGTCGACATCGACACGCCGAAGATGCGCTTCGTCAGCCTGGTCAGGCGATCGAACGATGCCTCAGCCGGCGTGTCGAGCACGCCATAACGCGCAAGCGCATCGAGACGCGCCTGTTCGCGCGTCGCATCAGGCCCGGGAGATGGTAAAGGCAACCGCATCTGCACGGCACCAATCGACCACGCCAATGCTTACAAATTCACGAAGGCGTTGCGCTCAAAATTGCGTACCCCCGGATCCGGGCCGCCTTGCCGCCTGCCAAAATCGGCATGGACGGCCTAGATGGCCCTAGTGAGATTAGCGGTCCGCTGCTCGCGCAAAAATCGCTCGGCTGCTGGGCCGTCAGTGATAACCGTTTCAAGGTTGTCGGCAAGCACGCAAAACCGCCTCGTGAGAGAGGCTGCAATTCTCAGAAGATCCAATTGCCCGTTGACCAAGACGCACTGCAGGTCTCGATTGTCGACGTCACCTCCGCGCTTTGGGAGCTGCTTTTCGATCTCGCGATAGATCGCTCGGCGAGCCGTTCGCAATCGCACGACATGCGTAGTCCGGTCCTTCGATTTCTGCCTGTTCAACAGATGGGATCGGAATGTTCGAATGAAAGTCCCTGGGGGTGTATGCGCAGGAAACCGTGCTCGCGATACGCTTTCCGGCTCCTCCGGCGTACTCGCTGCGGTTGCCGAGCCGCCCCACGAACTCCACGCTGAAATGGCGGTGATCGACGAGAACCTGTGCCGGGCCGAACTGTCTCCCGCCGAGCGGGCCAGCCAGACGGCGCGGCGCAAAGCGATTTATGAAGAGCTTCACCCTGAGGCCAAAGCCGGGGCAGTCTCTGCCAATGCTCGGTGGAATGCGGACGCAAACTATGCGCCCGCATTTACCAGCAACACAGCAGAGTCCACAGGGCGTTCTTTGAGAGCGGTCCAGCTCGATGCTGAGCGAGGCGAGAAGATCAGCGAGCGCGCCTTGCGGCTTGTCGTTAATACCGCCCTGAACACGGGTCGGTTCCTCGACACCCTCAAGAAGATCAAGGGCGAAGATGCCCAAGTTGATGCCGTCCAGCCCGCCCTGTCCGGCATCGCCAAACTCGCCAGCATGCGCGTGATCCGCCTGCTTAGCCACGAGACCTGAGGGAAAGGTTATCCGCTCGTCGGCTCCTGGACCGCATCGAAAACGTGAACGTCGGAGCCAACGTGGACGCGGATTTGATAGGTCTTCTGCTTGGCTTCCCCGGTGGGTGGGGCAATGCCGACAGTGCCGCCATACCATTCACCCGGCAGCAGGGTGTGGTCTTTGATGTAGTCCTGCTCAAGACGAGCCATGTTGGCTTGGCCCTGTGCAATCGACGACTCGATCATAGCGGCGTTCTGCGCCGATGCGTTTGAGGACGCGATGGCTGCTGCGGTGGGGCTATAGCCGGTTGTCGTGGCAACGTAAGTTCCGCGAGGGGTATAGAAGGTGGTGTTAGCCCGATAGTAGCCGGACTGCGATGCTGCCGCAGCATTGGCCCCAGCAGCGACGCCGACCAGGATTGCCGACACGACCTGTCGCGTCTTCTCTTCCTGCTGGAGCTTTTCGAAGGTCAGCACCTCAAGCGGCTGACTGGTGCCGCCGGCTCCGAACGACTGCTCCACCCGCACCTCGGAAACTGTAAAATTCAGCGGTCCCTTCCCGCGGTTCTGCATCGCGAGTACAAAACCGACGCGTTGACCTGCCGGAATGTCGCGTCCAGTTCGGCTCAATAGGACGACCGAATCCTTGCCGACCGAAGAGACAGCTGGTTTGCCGTCCCGCACAAGCGCTGTTTGTCCTGGGCCCGCATTGAACCGCACCCGATCGGTGACGCACCCCGCCGTCGTCACGGTGACGATGGCCGCAAGCACAAACTTCATGGTCATTGCCCCCCAAACCGCCAGGCCCTCAGTCGTTCCAGCCCGCGCACTTGCCATTTGCTTTGCGGTATCCTGGCCCGCCGCGCGAGCCGCACCCGCCGCGGGCGATTTCGTAGCTTGAGCTGCCGCGAGCCGTGACCTTTGACGTCCCGTGGTATGAGGCCGGAGCCGCAAACGCGTGTGCTGCAGCCAGAAGTATCGCGGCGAATGTTACCCCACAGGCAACGCCGATGTTGCTCATAAACTGCCCTCCCATGCGCATCGGCCCGGTTGTGCCGGCTCTCAGTTGGCCATCCCGATTATCGCCTTAGCCGCGGTGCTCGCCGCAATTAGCGCCTTCTCGCGCTCTGTTGGCAGGTCGCTATCTTTGTTGGCCAAAAATGCTGAGCGTGCGGCTGCTTCGATTTCCGGTCGGCAAAGCTCCAGCATTCCTTCGTAGAGTTTGCGCTGATCGACGAACTTTTCATTTCGGGCAGTTGCTATCGTCGACAGACAGTCGCGTACTGTCTTCGGCAGATCCGAGCCCGTCGATGGTAAAGGGGCGGAAGGCACTTGCTCCCGCAGCCTTGCACCGACGACGGTCATGGTCTCGATCGTGTCAGCCTCCAGCTTCGCCATGGCGCCGCGAACCCACTGCGCGCAAGCTCGGGCTCCTTCGACATGCTCAGCCGGCAGCGCGGAATAGTCGAAGCCCACCGCCGCCGAAACGTTCACGTCGTTTGGTGCCATTTCGAATAGATCTCCGGTTTCGGCCCGCATCAACACCTCGCGGTTACGCGCCTCGATCGAGACAGACACAGTCCCGTCCGTCCGACGAAACGAATGTTACGCCGCCCGCGGCGAAGGCAGCGCGCAGCTTTTCCAGGTTTGCCCCTGAGCTGCGCAGCGGTCCGAATTGCGAATTCTCCATCCGCTGAATTGTCGGCACAGACAGCCCGGCCTTCTCGGCCAACTCCGCCTGCGACCACCCGGCCAACTCGCGGCCGGCCTTCACCATTGCTGCCGTTTTCATGTACTGCGCATAATCCGTTATGTCTAGCACTTGACGTGCAATGCATCGTCCGTTATGTCTAGCACATCACGAACGAGGTGACACCCATCACATGGCCCTTGCAGCGCAGAACTCAACAGGCATCGTCTTCGAGAAGGCTGCCATCATGCGCCGGGCTTTCCAGCACGCTCGCTTCGCCCTGATGATCTGCCACACGGCAGCCCAGCGGAACGAACAGCGCTCACGCGCTCTGCGGAAGGCTTGGGCGGAAGCGAAGAGTGAGGCGTACACCCTGCGCCAGCGCGCCGAACAGGAAGCCCGCACCCGCGCCGCTCTGGCTGCCCGCGCTGTCGAGAGCGCCCGGCTGGCCGCCTCCTTCGGAAATGATGCCGCCGCCATTCAGCAGGCTATCGCCAGTGAGCACTACCGCGACCGCATGAACTTCGCCGCAGTCGACCGGCTGCATACCGCCCTCAACCAGATCGGAGCGTGAGACGATGACCGACCTCGTATCCCTTCGCGACCGGATCGTCATTGCGGCCAAGGATGGCTCGCCCCTGGTCTGGTCGCGCGTCACGTGGTTCGACCCGAACCCGAAGCACTATCCTGAACCGATCCTGGAGGCGCAGGCGCATGACGGCGCCGATGTGCTGGCGGACATCTATCACCAGCCGCTGCGCGCCAAGAGCAAACGCTACGAGATTCGCGTGTTCGGCCGATCTGGCTGCTTCAAGTTCAACTGCGCCGCTCCCGAGCGGGCTTTCGCAACGATGGAGCGCGAGGCCAGCCGCGAGTGGAAACGCCGACAGATATTCAACCGCCCGACTGGAGCCTGAGACATGACGCCTATCGTCACTGCCGTATACGGCCCGCAGACCGCTCCCGCGCTGCCGCTTTCCGGACTCACTGTCTCGGAGTTGGATGCGCTCTACGACGCCCTGCTGGCTGCCGAGGATGCGATTGCCTCTAAGACCAACTCGCCGCGAATTCAGGGCACCGTTCTTCACGAGTATCTTAGCGCCCGCTTCGAAGGTATCGCCACCGAGATCGACATGGTGGTGGCGGAACTGCGGCGTCGCCGCCCATCCGATCGGTGGGCAAGCCACGAGCGAGCGCATCGCTTGATCATGCACGCCTGCCGCTGCGGCGAGAGCCCTGCGGATATCGCCGACCTAGCGCGCGACCTCTCGCGCCCCGAGAAGCACTAACCCTCACCGCCTGCAACATCGCTGGAGACATCCAATGCCGAACTCCACCGTTCGGGCAGCCGCTACAGGCTTGCCTGCTCTCAATCGCCGCTCGCTGATGGGTGGCCTCGCAACTGTGCCTGCCATAGTGATCGGCGCCCAGGCGGCGCCACCCGTAGCCGCGGACGACCCTGCGCTTCGGGCAATCGCCGAATGGCGGCCAGTCCAGGCGAAGTGGTTGGCTGCCCTGGAAGAGGCTGGGAACGCATGCGGCGCCGCGGCGGAGGCTGCTGGTACAAGGCCCATTATGGAATTTCGCGGCCAGACCGCTGACGGTGTCGGCGCACACTGGATTCACCGCTTCTTCGATCAGTTCGCGCCGCTCGACCAGGAAGCCCGCAATGCGCGATCCGCGGCGTTGAAAGCGTCAGCGGACTATTCTGGTCGCAAGGGCGAAGCTGACAAGCGCGAGCAGGTCAGAGAGCTGGAGGGGATCAGCCAAGCGTGGTGCAGCCGAGAGGCCGACGCGCTGACGAAGGCGCTCACAACGACGCCCACGACTGCGGCAGGCCTGCATGCCGTCATCATGCTCATGGCCAGCGAGCCGGACATGCTGGCCGAGTGCGCTGAAGAGGCGACCGCCAGCCTAGCCAAGGCTGCTTCGGTAATCCTCGGGATCCCCCAGAACTGACCCTTCAACCCCTCCCTTCCTAGAGGAGTGCTCTTTCATGTCCCCATTCAATCGCCGTACCGCGATTAAAGGCGCGCTCGCTTCTGCGGCTGTGCCAGCCCTGATTTCTGGCTGCATCAGCTTGCCCACCGCAGCCGCAATGGGCAAGGCGGCGCCCTACGCGCCGGATACTCTCTCGCAATCCGGAGGCGCTGCAGATTCGCCCGACGCCAAGCTACTCGACTTGTGCGCGCAGTTTCACCGTTTGACGGAAGCAGACGCGGCGGCCTGGGAGCGATACTGTTCGATGCCGGAAGACAGTCCCGAAGCCAAGGCGCTGTCCCTCGAATTCGACGGACGTTACGACGCTTGGGCCGCAGTCTCTGACACGTGCTACGCGACCCCGCCACGGACCCCGGCCGGGGCGGCGGCGTTGCTCGATGTCATCTTGTCCCGCGATGCCGAATTCATCGACGCAGCCGCCCAAAAGCCGCTGCGGCTCGTTCGGGACAGCCTGCAAGCGATGGCAATGTCATGAGCCCGATCCGCATCAACAGCCGGCGCGGCAAGGGCAAGCCCGCGCGCTCCTACGGCGTGAAGCCCGTCAGCCTTCCGACGTACTCGTTCTATGGCCATCTGCCCGTCGTCTATGTCGACGGGGAATTGGTCATCGGCAGGAGCGTTATTCCGATGGAGCGCCGCGTATGAACCGTCAGCACCTATTCAGCGAGGTCCCGCTAGTCGGCGCGACCATCGCCTCCCGCGAGGAACGGAGCGAAGCCGAGCAAGTCTCTCGCACGATGGCCTACCTCGATTGCTGCGGGGCGACATTCGAGGCTGTGCCTGGATGGCCTGACTGGTACGCGGCCCGATGGCACGACGAGGCCAATTTCGGCGACCACATGCGCAGATGGGCTTGCTGCATCGATTTCCAATCGAACTGCGATTGGTCGTATGCCGTCGCGTTCAAGCAGCGTGTCGAGGCGAGGGCGCGGTCATGAGCCTGGTCGGGTTCAATGAACACGCTGCCGCCGCACTGAGCCGAGAAATCGGCCCACTGTTTCACGGCGAGCTTGACGGTCTGCTGGATCCGTTGACGCAGGATGAGCGCCGCGATGTGCGAGACATGCTGGACCTCATCGCTCGGCAACTCGCCATCCGATCGGAAACGGGCCAGGGGATACGCAGGCGGCTCGATGCGGTCGTCGTCAATCTCATCGCTGTTGCTGATACCCTTGATGGCGATTGCGATCTGGAGCCGACACTCGCTGGTACGCCTTCACCAATAGCTTTGGACGAATGCGAGGAATGCTGCGAGGACGAGGGCGCACAGTGCGATGACGAAGGCGAGCCGAACGACCACGGCATTGCTGATGCGGATGGCCTCGCCGAGCTGCGCGGAGTTCAACACCTGTACGGCGGGATCGTCACATGAAACTTCGGGACATTACCGACGCCATCGGCAGCGACGATAGGCCAGCCCTCTGGCGGGCCTTCTGCGCCTTGGTTGAGCATCCCGAGGGTGAGGTCGTTGAGGCCTCCTCGGGTGGACTACTGATCGTCGCGCTTAACCGGCTGTGCGTCACGCTGAAGGATGATGCGGCTACGATGCCGCCTCGGACCTGCGCGGCACTCCAGCTGCCTCCGGGAGCGACCTATGCTGATGGCGCGGCTCAGGCGAAGCGGGACAGCGCACGACTGGCACGGCAACTCATGGCGGCCGGCGAGCGCTTGCAACGGAACGCCTGAGGCCTCTGCTCGTTCGTGAGTTTGAGCATGAGGAGGAAATCATGGACCACTCCAAGCATATCCGACTTTCCAGCACCGAGTTGACTGCCGACGCACTTGATGGAGCCACCATCTACGGCCCCGGGGATGACGAGATCGGATCGGTCTCGCACCTCCACGGTTTCGGTCCAACAAGCCTCGTTGTGATCGATGTCGGCGGCTTCCTCGGCATTGGCGCAAAGCCGGTGGCGGTCCCTCTGAGTGAACTCGATTTCATGCGCGACGAAGATGGCAACGTCCACGCGCTCGTGAGCTGGACCAAAGATCAGCTGAAGGCGATGCCCGAGCACATCGACCGCTGAAGCAGTGTTCGGCTGAAGGTTTGGCGTGAGCGCCGGCGAGAAGTCGGGGCCAGGGGCAGGGGCGAATCGCCTGAGCGCTTATCGATCGCGAGCGATGATCTCGTTGCGCATCGTCAGCCGAAAAGGTCAGGCGCTCAAATGAAGACGACGCCTGCCTTCGACGCGTGTTGGGGTAAATGTTGGGGTAACGCCGATTGGTCCCGCCAAATCCCGTTTAATTCCGGCTATTTAGCGAAAAACCTTGGTGGAGCTGAGGGGATTCGAACCCCTGACCTCTGCAGTGCGATTGCAGCGCTCTCCCATCTGAGCTACAGCCCCAAGGCGCTGGCCTTCTAGGCCCTGCGTCGCGCTCCTGTCAATCGCTTGCGGCAGGAGTTTTGTGGGCGCTTCCGGCGGAGCGCCCGGCCTTCTCGGAGATGCTGTTCGATGCGTGCCGTTCTCGACGTCGTGATGCTGGCGCTGAACCTCTATGTCTGGATCCTGATCGCCTCGGCCGTGCTGAGTTGGCTGATCGCCTTCAACGTCGTCAATACCCGCAACCAGTTCGTCTCCACGGTCTGGGATTTCCTCTATCGCCTCACCGAGCCGGCGCTGCGGCCGATCCGCAACATGCTGCCCAATCTCGGTGGCATCGATATCTCGCCGATCATCCTGCTGCTGCTGATCTTCTTCATCCAGAGCGTGATCACCCGCTACATCTATCCCAACGTCTTCTAGGCGGGATGGCCGCCTGGTCGGTCACGCCGGACGGGCTCGCGATCGCCATTCGCCTGACGCCGCGCGGCGGGCGCGATGCCCTCGACGGGGTCGAGACGCTGGCCGATGGCCGCCAGGTGCTGAAGGCAAGGGTTCGGGCCGCTCCCAGCGAGGGCGAGGCGAATGCCGCACTGGTCGCACTCCTGGCGGAGGTGCTCGTCGTTTCCCGCTCGCAAGTATCTTTAACGGCCGGCGCGAGCGCGCGGCTCAAGCGCATTGTCGTCCGCGGCGATGGCGAGGCGTTGGCGGCGCGATTGCAGAAGCGGATTTGCGAGATTTGATGCTGCATTGCAGCAGAATCATTCGGGTCGGCTCTTGACGAAGGCGGTCGCCTTCTGGCCCAACTGCGCGCCATGGACCAGCCAGTTTCAGAGCCGTTCCCGCAGCGCCTGACGGAAGGCTATCGCGCCTTTCTCGATGATCGTTTCACGCGCGAGAAAAGCCGCTACGAGGAACTCGCCGAGAGCGGGCAGACGCCGAAGATCATGCTGATCGGCTGCTGCGATTCGCGCGTCTCGCCCGAGGTGATCTTCGATGCGAGCCCGGGCGAGATGTTCGTGGCGCGCAACGTCGCCAATCTCGTCCCACCCTTCTCGCCCGACGATCAACTGCACGGAACGTCCGCCGCGCTCGAATACGCGGTGCAGGCGCTGAGGGTCGAGCATATCGTCGTGCTCGGCCATGGCCGCTGCGGCGGCATCAGGGCTTTCGCCGATGACGCGCAGGGCCCGCTCTCGCCCGGCGACTTCATCGGCAAGTGGATCACGCTGATCGAACCGGCGGCGCGCCGCTCGGGTGGGCGCAGCCGCAATGAGAGCTTCGAGGCTTATGTCGAGCGCCTGGCCTTGCTCTCGATCCAGCAGTCGCTCGCCAATCTGCGTACCTTTCCCTGCATCAGTATTCTCGAGGGTAAAGGCCGCCTGCACCTGCACGGCGCCTATTTCGCGGTCGCGACCGGCGAGCTGATGTTGCTCGATCCGCAGTCAGGGCAGTTCGTTCCGGCGATCGGCGAGATGCCGAAGAAGGTGCAGATGATCCGCTGCTCGGAAGCCGAGCCGGGCCAGAGCGGTTGACGTCTGCTCCCGATCGGGTGAATTTTGAACGATCCGCCGCTTGAAACGGCGTCTCTGGGGAAAAATTCGGCAATCCGGCAGCATTTCGCCGGACCAGAATTTTTGCTGCGCCGCCCGATGACGAACCCGGAAGCTTGCGCTAGATTGCGCACTCCCGGTCACTATCGTTGAAGCTGCATGTTCGATCGTCGTAAGCCCGCCGCCCCGGCACCGTTCGTCACCCACGAGAATGTCGAAGCCAAGATCAAGTGGTTCGATCCGGAGAAAGGCTTCGGCTTTGCTTCTCCGGCGGACGGCTCTGGTGACGTTTTCGTCCACGTTTCGTCCATCGGCCCGCAGGATCCGCAGGACCTGCAGCCCGGTGCGACCATCATCTGCGATCTCGGCGAAGGCAGGCGCGGCCTGCAGGTCGTCGCGGTCCACGAGATCGATGCCTCGACCGCGACCCCGGCTGCGCCGCGTGGCGCCGGTGGCGCGGGCGGCGGTCGTCCGTTCTCGCCGCGCCCGCCCCGTGATGATTTCGGCGGCGGCTACGGGGGTGGCGGCGGCGGTTATGACCGCGGCGACCGTGGCGGCTTCGACCGCGGCGATCGCGGCGGCTTCGATCGCGGCGCCAGCGCCCCGATGGAAGGGCCGTTCGACGGCGCGGTGAAGTTCTTCAACACCGAGCGCGGTTTCGGCTTCATCGCCCCGGACCAGGGTGGGCCGGATGTGTTCCTGCACGTTTCGTCGCTGAGCCGCAGCGGCTTGCAGCCGCCGATGGACGGGCAGCGCGTGCGCTTCTCGATCCGCGCCGGTAAGAAAGGCCCGGAAGCGGCGAATATCAGCTACGTCTGACCCGCCTGCTCCTGCGGGTGCCAGTTTGAACGAGCGGCGTGGCTTTCGGGCCGCGCCGTTTTTTTTGAGACGGAGCGGCGGTCCGCGAGATGGCGCCGCATCGCCGGGGCCTATGCAGGGCTTCAGACCCGTTCGAGCGCGCGATGCGGCAGCGCCGGCAAGGTCAACGCGATCGCGTCGCCCCGCCTGACCTCGCCGCCTGCAATGACGATCGCCATGACGCCGGCCTTGCGGATGAGGCTGCCATCGGCGGCCCGGCCGAGCACTGCCTTGAGGAGGCCGGGCTGGAAGGCCTGGATCTGGACGCAAGGGTTGCGAAGGCCGGTGATCTCGACGACGGCCTCGTCCCCGAGCCGCAGGCGGGCGCCGACGGGCAGGCCTAGCAGGTCGATTCCGCGAGTGGTGACGTTCTCGCCCATCTCGCCTGGCCGGACTGTAAAGCCGGCAGCTGCGAGTTCGCCAAAAAGCTCGGCGTGAATGAGATGGACCTGACGCAGATTGGGCTGGGTCGGATCGACTGCGACGCGTGAGCGATGCTTCACCGTCTCGCCGCAATGGGCATCGCCCTCGATGCCCAGGCCGGCAAGCAGGCGGATCATGGACAGGACAGGCTTGCTGAAGTGGTGACGGTCATCCCGGGCCACCGCGACGATCGTTCCCATCCGCCTATCTCCATGCTGCCGGGCTGGTGTCTGGCATGGCGCGTCCCACTTGGCGAGCCCGGCGCGCAACAAAAAACCGGACCTGTCGCCAGGTCCGGTTGGTCACTGCTACGACCCGCTGCCGCTCAGTGCTCGTCGCCCTCGAGTCCGCCGATATGCTTCTGGGTGTAGAGTTCGAGGCCGATCCGACCGATCAGGTCGAGCTGGGTCTCGAGGAAGTCGATATGGCCTTCCTCGTCCTTCATCAGGTTCTTGAAGAGATCCTCGGACGGGTAGTCGCCGACCTCGCGGCAGTATTTGGCGGCTTCCTGATAGAGGGCGCGCGCCTCGACCTCGGCCTTGAGGTCGCATTCGATCACTTCCTTGACGTTTTCGCCGATCCGCAGCGGATCGAGCGTCTGCATGTTCGGGAAGCCTTCGAGGAAGAGGATGCGGTCGGTGAAGCGGTCGGCATGGACCATCTCCTCGATCGATTCCTTCTTCCAGATCTTGGCCATGTCCTTCAGACCCCAATTGTCGAGAATCCGGTAGTGCAGCCAGTACTGGTTGATGGCCGTGAGCTCGGAGCGCAGGCCCTTGTTGAGGTATTCGATGACCTTCTTGTCGCCCTTCATGCCGCTCTCCTCGCAATCGACTACATTAGAATGATCCTAATGTAGAGCGAGCGGAGCGGAAAGGGAAGGGCGGATCGCGTGCTTCGGGGGAAAATCGTGCCGCGCCGATCAGGCGGCGACGCGGTCGTCGTTCTCTTCGATGCCGGCCAGCATCAGGCCGACGGAGACATGCACAGCGCATTCGACGTCGTGGCTGGCGCAGCTATGGCACTGGCTGGCGCAGGCGGCGCGCGCCTCGACAAGCAAAGAGCGGACCTCACGGGCGCAACGGCCGCAATCCGGGCTGCAGCCGAGGCAGTCATAAGCCTCGCCCGCAGTGCGCGGACCGCTCCCGTCCGGCGCGATCGTACCCTTGATCTGTCGGCAGGATAAAACGTTGCAGGAGCAGACGATCACGCCCGGCGGCCTCCGGCGACCTTCGTCACCGTCTCCTCATCATCGGCGCGGCGCAGACGCACGATCACCTCGACGGAGGAGATCAGCATGCCTTCCGGGGCGACCGGCAGGCCCGAGACGTGAATCTCGGAACCCGGGATGTCGACGACGGTCTCGTCGTCCTCATTGTAGAAGTGGTGGTGCTCCGAGACATTGGTGTCGAAGAAGGTCTTCGGTCCGGAGACCGAGACCTGGCGCAGCAGGCCGACCTCGGAGAACTGGCGCAGCGTGTTGTAGACGGTCGCGAGCGAGAGCGGTTCGCGGGCGCGCAGCGCTTCCTCGTAGAGCATCTCGGCGCTGACATGGCGGTCGCCCTTGGCGAAGAGCAACCAGCCGAGCGCCATGCGCTGGCGGGTGGGCCTGAGGCCGACGCTACGCAGGCGCGCTTTGACGGCGCTGATCGGGCAGGCGGCGGGCGCCTTCTGCGGCCAGGGGATCTGGTCCACCTGGGCTCGCACCGGGCTGCCATCCTTGAGGGACAGAATGCTCATGAACGCCTTCCAACTCGCAGATCAATTCCCATGCAGTTTAGAATTTATCTAAACTACTGATATTACTCATATTTTTGACGCCTCCGAAGCCGACTGTCAATCTCTTCGCACCTGCGGCAAGACGCATCAGGGGGTTGTCCACCACGCGCGCCGGACGGAGTTGGCCGCTCTTAGTGGCCGCCGCCACCGCCGGCGGGGGCCGCCGCTGGCGGCTTGGTCATGAACAGGGACAGCAGCACCAGGGATGCGAAGATGACAGTCAAGGCGAGGAAAACGTCGCCGAAGGCCATGACCAGCGCCTGCTTGTGGGCGCGCTGCGTCAGCAGTTTCAGCGCCATCGACTGTGCGACGTCGCCATATTCGATGAAGCGCTGGGTCATCGACGCTAGATTCTCCTCGGCGATCTGGCGACCGGCGGCGACGGCCTCGTGCAGGCGCGTGATGTGCAGATCGGTGCGGCCGTTGAGCAGGGTGTTGATCACCGCGAGGCCGACCGCTCCGCCGAGATTGCGGGTGAGATTGTAGAGGCCGGATGCATTCTTCAGCTGCTGGGGCGGCAGAGTGCCGAGCGCGAGGTTGTTGATCGGCACCATGCACAGCATCAGCGAGCAGCCACGCAGGATCTGCGGGATCAACAGTTCGTGAAAGTCCCAATCGGCGGTGATGGCTGAGGCGAGCCAGGTGCCGAGCGCAAAGCCGCCGAAGCCGATCATCATCATGATGCGCGGGTCGAGCTTGGTCGACAGGCGTCCGGCGATCGGCGCGGTCAGGAACATGGCGAGGCCGGTGACGAACATGGTCTCGCCGATCATCAGCGCGTCATAGCCGCGGATGCGACTGAGATAGACCGGGTAGAGATAGGTCAGCCCGTAAAGGCCGATGCCCATGGTGAAGGAGAACAGCGAGCCGAAGGCGAAGTTGCGGTTCCTGAAAGCGTAGAGATCGACCAGCGGGTCGTCGCGCGTCAGCGCCCGCCAGAAGAACATGATGGCACCGATGATCATCACGCCGGTGAAAAGGACGATCTCGTGGCTCTCGAACCAGTCGAGGCGCGTGCCCTCCTCGAGCACATACTCCATGCTGCCAAGGAAAGCTGCCATGGCGCCGAGTCCGACCCAATCGAAGCGCTTGAGCAGGCTATGGTCCGGCTTGTCGAAGTCGATCAAGTTCCAGGCGGCGATGGTGACGGCGATACCGGGGATGACATTGACCAGGAAGAGCCAGTGCCAGGAGAAGGCATGGCTGAGATAGCCGCCGACCGTCGGGCCGATCGTCGGCGCGAGCGTGGCGATCAGGCCGATCAGCGGCGAGACGATCGGGCGCTTAGAGGCCGGAAAGATGGTGAAGGCCGCGGCAAAGACGCCGGGGATCATGCCGCCGCCGATGAAACCCTGGACGGCGCGCCACAGGATCATCTCGTTGATCGAGCTCGACATGGCGCAAAGCACGCTGGCGACGGTGAAGCCGGCGGCGGCGATCGAGAAGAAGACGCGGGTCGACAGCGCCCGGCTGAGATAGCCGGACAAGGGGATCATGATGACTTCGGCGATCAGATAGGCGGTCTGGACCCAGGCGATCTCGTCGCTGGAAGCCGACAGTCCGGCCTGGATCTCGGCGAGCGAGGCCGAGACGATCTGGATGTCGAGGATCGCCATGAACATGCCGAAGACCATCGCCAGGAAGGCGAAGATTCGGCGCATCGGGATGGCGTCGGCGGCCGGTGGAGCACCAGCGGGAATCGCAGTCGTAGCGGTGGCCATGCCGGCCTCCAAGACGGGCTTCAGCTTCGGGCTTCAGCTTGGGGTTGGAGCCGGGCCCCCGGCCCGAGGAGCGCCGTGAGGCGCGGTGCGCTTTGGCCCAGAAGGGGCGAATGAGCCGCTGCGCATCGCCATTTCCCGGTCGGAAAATGGCTCCTCGGGTCGAGGGCCCGGCGAGAGCCGGATACGATCAGGTTGGATCAACCTGATCGGTGAATCCGTCTCTCACTTTGAGTTTAGAGCCCGGTGGTCGGACGCGGGTCGATCGAGACCACGACCGACATGCCGGGACGCAGTACGTGCCTCGCCGCCGATTCAGGCGACAGGGCGATGCGGACCGGCACGCGCTGGACGATCTTGGTGAAGTTGCCGGTGGCATTGTCGGGCGGCAGCAAGGTGAAAACCGAGCCGGTGCCACCGGCAATGCCGCTGACGGTGCCTGCGAAGGTCTGGCCGGGCAGGGCGTCGATGGTGATCTTCGCCTTGTCGCCGATCTTCAGCGGGCCGACCTGCGTCTCCTTGAAGTTGGCATCGACATAGACCTTGTCGAGCGGGACAATCGACATCAGGCGCTTGCCGGCGCTGACGAGATCGCCGAGCTGCATGTTGGTGTTGGCGACGAGACCGTCGATCGGCGCGGCGATCGTCATGAAGGAGAGGTCGCGCTTGGCCTTGTCCTCGGCGACCTTGAGTTCGTCGATCTGGCGGGCGGCCTCGACGCGCTGCGCCTTCAGCACCTCGATGTTGGCCTGGGCCTGGACGACGCCGGCCTTGGCGCTGGCGAGCGAGGCGGCGGCCTGGTCGCGCGCGGCGGTGGCGGCATCGAGCGTCGCCTGCGAGCCATAGGACTTGGCGGCGAGGTTGCTGGCGCGCTCGAAATCGGCGGCGGTGCGGGTGACGGCAGCCTCGGCCGAGGTCTGCTGCGCCTGCGCCTGCAGCAGGCTGGCGCGGGCGGCCTCGATCTGCGCGTCGATGCGCGACAGGGTGGCCTTGGCCGTGGCGCTCTTGGCTTGCGCGCTTTCCAGCGCGATGCGCTGGTCGCCGGCGTCGAGCGCGACCAGAGACTGGCCGGCCTTGACCTCCTGGTTCTGCGTGACCGAGATCGTGGCGATGTTGGCAGGCAGCTTGGCCGAGATCGTCGCCATCTCGGCGCCGACATAAGCGTCGTCGGTCGAGATGATGAAGCGGCCATTGCGCCACCAGTCGACGCCGAACCAGAGCCCGGCGGCGAGCGCCGTACCGGCGACGAGGATGAGGGCGATACGCTTGGCGCCCGGGCGCTTGGGAGCCGGCTTGTCGCCAGCCTGCGGGGCAGGCGCACGCTCCTCGTCGGCCTTGCGGGCTTCGACGGGGGCGGGTGTCTGCTCCAGCACGGGGTCGACCAGCTTCAGCCGGTCGCGGCGGTCCTCGGAGCGCTTTTCAATGGCAGATTCGACAGTCATGGTGACAATGCCCTGACGATCACAATTCGAACCGCTCGGTTCGATTGAGGTTGAAATAGCGCCGTACGCAGTGCATATCAAGAGGAAATCGAACCGGTCGGTTCGATTATTTTTGCAAGCGCGAACATGCGCGAAATGGATGGAACACAATGAGCGCGACGCTGGAGCCGCGACACGTCAAGGCGATCTCCCGCAACCGACGCGTTGCCGGGGCCGATCCCGACAAGCGTCACCAGATTCTCGAAGGGGCGCATGCCGTGTTCACGGCGCGCGGCTTCGACGCGGCCAGCATGAACGATATCGCTGCGGCGGCGAACGTCTCCAAGGGCACGCTCTACGTCTATTTCGAGGACAAGGAGCACCTCTTCGTCGCGCTGATCGAGCGCGAGCGCGAGAAGCAGAAGCAGGGCATGTACGCGGCCCTGGCCGAGGAGCGCGATCTCAATCTGGCGCTGACGAATTTCGGTGCCGGACTGGTGCGCCTGCTGACCGGCCCATTCGCATTGAGTGCCCACCGGATCGTGCTCGGTGTTGCCGAGCGCATGCCCGATCTCGGCCGCGAATTCTACGAGCGCGGCCCGATGCAGGGCGCGCGGCACTTGGCGACCTTCCTCGACCAGCGTGTCGCCAAGGGCGAATTGGTGATCGAGGATACCAACCTGGCGGCGGCGCAGTTCGTTGATCTCTCCCAGTCGACGCTGATGCGTCCGCGCCTGTTCAACGCCGTGCGCACGCCGCCGAGCGAGGACGAGATCGCGCGCGTCGTCGGCGAGGCGGTGATCACGTTCATGGCTCGTTATGGAGCGTCGCCCAGGAAGCTCTAAGCTTTTGCGAAGCGCACGACATCGGCGAGGACCGGTGCACGGCCTCGGAAGCCGGCGTTCAAGGCGAGCAGGATGCCGGCATGGCTGAGGCCGGGATAAGTCTTCAGCTCGACCGTTGCCCCGGCGGCCCGAAGCTTCGCGGCAAGCGCAATGCTGTTGCGTGGCCTGACCGTTTCGTCCTCGTCGCCGGTGGCCAGGAAGGTGCGGGGCGCGCGAGCGCTGGCGAAGCTGATCGGTTGCGTTTCGGCGAGACGCGAGTAATCGCCAAAGGCGGCGATGCTGCGTGGATCGTCTAGCGGCAGGAAATCATAGGGGCCGGCCAGCCCGGCGACGCTGCGTACGAAACCGGGCGGAAGGCCGGCGCGAGCAAGGAAACGGCGGTCGAGCGCCAGCATCATCGCGATATGGGCCCCGGCCGAATGGCCGCTTAACGCAATGCCGGCAGCATCACCGCCATATCTCGTAATGTAGTCACGGACCCAGCGCAGGGCGAGGGCGCCGTCTTCGACGAAGGCAGGGAAGCGGACCTGCGGCACCAGCCGGTAGTCGGGGATGACCGTGACGAAGCCTTGGGCCGCGAAGGCGCGGCCGACGAAGGCATAATCGGCGCGCTCGCCGTTGTTCCAGCCGCCGCCATAGAGGAAGACCATGACCGGTGCGCGGCCGGTGCTTTGTTCAGGCACGTAGACGTCGAGCCTTTGGCGCTTGTCTGGGCCATAGGCGATGTCGCTGGCCGCAAGGCGGCCGCCGGCATCACCGGGCGTGAGGGCATTGAGCAGTCCGAGCGGCGAGCAGGCTGACAGTAGTGCCGAGCCGGCCGTGAGAAAGGCGCGGCGGCCGAGGGCGATAAGAGAGGCCATTGCGGACCGAGGCTAGAGTGCGGGCAGAGTCCTGAATAGAGCGCTGCCCGCGAACTGGATGCAGCGCCCGCCTATCGTCCTGTGACCCGGCGCGCCCGGATGCGCTCGCGATGCGCCGTGTAGAGGCCCGACGCGATGATGATCGCCGAGCCGAGCCAGGTGAAGGCGTCGGGCAGCACGGAAAAGAGCAGGAAGCCGAAGGCCGAGGCCCAAAGCAGTTGCACATAGGAGAATGGCGCCAGCAGCGAGGCGTCGGCGTGCCTGAAGGCCTGGATCACGAACCAGTGCCCGACGGTCGAGGATACGCCGATGAACACGCCGACCAGCAGCGCCTCGGTGGTCAGCGGCTGCCAGGTCAGCGGCTGCAGGGCCGACAGCACAAGGCAGCCGACAACGGCTGACCAAGCGAGGGTGGTGACCGGGTTCTCGCTCGCGCTCATCATCCGGGTGACGATCAGAGCGAAGGCCCAGGTCACCGCCGACAGCACCGGCAGCATCGAAGCGAGTTGGAAATCGCTGCCGCCGGGACGGACGACGATCAGCACGCCGATCAGGCCGACGGCTGTCGCGGTCCAACGCCGCCAGCCGATCTTCTCGCCGAGGATCGGAATCGAGAGCGCCGTGACGAAGAGCGGCGCGACGAAGCTGGTCGCGGTCGCGTCGGCGATCGGCAGGTATTTCAGCGACGAGACGAAGAGGATCGAGGAGACCGTGACGGCGACGCCGCGCAGGATCTGCATGCCCATGCGCTTTGGCCTCAACTGCGCGAAGCCGCCAGGGGCGGCCACCGCCAGCATGATCAGCGCGAAGGCAGCATAGCGCAGCCAGACCACCTGGATGGCCGGCGTCGTGGCCGTGAGGTATTTCGAGGCGACGTCGGCAGCTGACAGGAAGACGCTGCCGAGCAGCATCAGCCCGATGCCGCGCAGGCTGTTGTCGCGTCGCGGCGGCGGCTCGGCCGGAGCTGGATCGACCGGCAGAGGCACTCTGGTCAAGGTATCGGGCAAGGTTTCGGCGAATCTCGATGCCGGCCGACCCTAGCCGATGATCGCGGCGAACCCTTGCGCAAATGCGGCACGGCCGCCATGCATCCGCGCAACAAAAAGGCGGGCACGAGGCCCGCCTTGAAATTATATTTAAATTGCCTGATTTGAGTTCAGGCGGCCTTCTTGCGCGGCTGGATCAGCTTGCGGTTGACCAGAACCTCGGCGATCTGGACCGCGTTGAGCGCGGCACCCTTGCGCAGATTGTCCGAGACGCACCAGAACGAGAGGCCGTTCTCGACCGTGGCGTCCTCGCGGATGCGCGAGATATAGGTCGCGTCCTCGCCGGCTGCCTCGTGCGGGGTGATGTAGCCACCGGGCTCATGCTTGTCGATGACGAGGATGCCGGGGGCGGTGCGCAGCACCTCGCGTGCCTCATCGGCCGTGACCGGCTTCTCGCACTCGATGTTGACGCTCTCGGAGTGGCCGATGAAGACCGGCACGCGCACGCAGGTGGCGGTCAGTTTGATCTTGGGATCAAGGATCTTCTTCGTTTCCGCCATCATCTTCCACTCTTCCTTGGTGTAGCCGTCCTCCATGAAGACGTCGATGTGCGGAATGACGTTGAAGGAGATGCGCTTCGGGAACTTCTTCACCTGGACCTCGCCGGCGGCGAAGACCGCGCGGGTCTGGTTGAAAAGCTCGTCCATCGCCTCCTTGCCGGCGCCGGAAACCGACTGATAGGTCGAGACGACGACGCGCTTGACGCCGAAGCGGTCATGCAGCGGCTTCAGCGCGACGACGAGCTGGGCGGTCGAGCAGTTCGGATTGGCGATGATGTTCATCTTGGTGAAGCCGGCTGCCGCAGCGGCGTTCACCTCGGGCACGACCAGCGGCACGTCGGGATGCATGCGCCAGGTCGAGGAGTTGTCGATCACGACGGCGCCCTGCGCGCCGATCTTCGGCGACCATTCCTTCGAGACGGCGCCACCCGCCGACATCAGGCAGATATCGGTGTCGGAGAAGTCGTAATGCTCGAGCGCCTTCACCTTCAGCGTCTTGTCGCCGAAGGAGACCTCGGTGCCGATCGAGCGCGAGGAGGCGAGCGCCACCACTTCGCTGACGGGGAAAGCACGCTCGGCGAGGATGTCGAGCATCTCGTGACCCACATTGCCCGTGGCGCCGACGATCGCGACCTTGAAGCTCATCTCTAAGAATTCCTTCTGGCGAAACCGGTTCAACCTCCCCGGGGAGCCGTCGCCGCTGATTTCGTTTGCGGGTTCGGCCGGTTGACCCCGGCCGGGGGGGAGAACCCGGAATCGAGGCGACGTGTCAGTGCGACGTCCGGGTTTTCCCGGCCGTCGTTTTGGTCGTGGTTTTCGTCGTCAGACGGAACGTCACAGAGCCAACCTGAACATCATCGCGAAGCCGGAGGAGAATATCCGGCACGCAATCCCAAACACAAGCCGCCGTAAAAAGTCAATCGTCAGAGCCACGCCGCGGCATTAACCCTGCCTCCTTACCCGTCATTGACCCTGTTTCGCGATGGAAGGTGCCTGGTAACGACCCGCTCACTCGCCCCGGCGAAAGCTCTGCTGCGAGTGGGGCGAGGGCTGCCTGCAGGGGTGCAGGCTGTCGAAGAACGGGTCGGGGTCTGTTGTGTTCGGGGACTGGATAAACGCCACCTGGCAGCGCCTTCAGCCGCGCTTGCAAGTCCTGGCCGGCGCTGCGCCGGGACGCTTCGACCTCGCTGCGCGCCTGGTCGACTTTGCCGACGCGATCGAGACCGGCTTTGCGCGGATCATGCGGCCGCTCCGGCGTCTCCTGCGCTCCGGAGCAATCGGGCTGACCGGCGGCCTCGTCTGGCGCGGCCTCGCTGCCGTGACCGGTGTCGGGCTGACGGCGATGCTCGTCGCCGCACTCTCGTCCGGCTCTTCGGATCCGGCGCTCGCCAGCCTGCCGGGGCCGGCGGAGGCTTCAGCGGCGCCCGCGGTGCGCGACGTTCGCCAGCAGGCGCTGCCGCTCGCCGCTGGGGAGGAGGGCTGGGTGACGATCGGCCGCCCGATCGCGCTCTTCGGTCTGGAATCGCCGGAGCTCGACAAGCGCAGTACCTATGGGGCGCGGCGCAGCCAGGACGGCCAGCGGCGCGAAGACGCGCTGACCTTCGGCGCGTTCGATGACGGCAAGTCGTTCCTGTCGCTGAAGTTCCAGGTCAACCGCGACGCGCAGGTGCAAAAGGCGCTCGCCGGCCTGTCGCAGCCCTTCGTGATCACGCTGGTGCGCGAGGGCGCGGCACGCGGGCTTTCGGTCGGGCGCAGCGGCGCAACCACGACGATCGAGACCAAGTTCGGCAGCGTCGAGACCGCGGATGTCGGCTTGAGCGACGGCGCAGCGGGGCGGGCCTGCATCGCCTTCCGCCATCTCGATGCTGCGGCGCATCTGTCCTTCTCGGGCTGGTGGTGCGGCAGCGAGGCCAAGCCTGCCGACAGGGCACAGCTAACTTGCCTGATCGACCGGATCGATCTTTTGAGCGCCGGCGACGATCCGGAGCTGCGCGCCAGCTTCGCCCGCACCGAGCTCAACCGCAGGCAGGGCTGCTCGGTGCCGCGGCTCGCCGCGACCGGGCGCAAGGGCTCCTGGCTCGACGCCGACGCCAAGGCGCCGGCCCTGCGCCCGACCAGCGGCAAGCAGGCGCAGGCGCGGTAACGGCCTCGTGTTGCGGCGGCGCACAAGATCACGCTGCACTTGGACGGAATCGTCCAAGTGCAGATAACGTGATCGATTTTGATAGTTTAGAGCATGCTTGGCGCGAAAAACCGTTGCCACTTTTTCGCAACATGCTCTAGCGGGGCGCAACAAAAGCATTAACTCTGGAATTGTATCGTCAGCGACAGCCGGTCCGCCAACAGCCTTGGCGGGGGCAACCGCCTCAGGAGATCGTCATGCGTTCGCTTTCCCGCCTTGCCGCCGGCCTGGCCTTGTCCGTCGCAGCCGTTACCTTCGCCGCATCGGTGGCCGAGGCGCAGCAGCAGCGTCGTCCGCTGCGCGTCATCGTGCAGAAGCGCAGCTATTTCGACGCCGGAAACGTCGTGCCGGTCGGCAGCATGAACCGCTACGCGACGCAGAACATCGTGGCGAGCCCGGTTTATTCGGCTTCGGGCGAGCTCTATGGCGAGGGCACCCTGCCGCCGCGCATCGGCTCGGGCGCCAACCCCTTCGCCAACAGCTTCTCGACGCCGCGCTTCTGAGCCGGCAGCCAGTTTGAAACGAAAGGCCCGCCGTGAGGCGGGCCTTTTGCGTTGCGGCGTCAGCGCACCAGGATGTTGCGGAACTGCCAGGGGTCGGAGGTGTCGATATCCTCCGGGAACAGGCCCGGGCGGCCATCGAGTGGCGTCCAGTCCGTGTAGTAGCCCTGCACCGGGCCGAGATAGGGCATCTGGATCGCAAGGCAGCGGTCGAGATCCATCTCCTCGACCTCGACGATGCCGGCATTCGGGTTCTCCAGCGCCCAGACCATGCCGGCGAGCACGGCCGAGGTGACCTGCAGGCCGGTCGCGGTCTGGTAGGGAGCCAGGGTGCGCGCCTCGTCTGTCGAGAGCTGCGAGCCGAACCAGTAGGCGCCCTTGTCGTGGCCGTAAAGCAGCACGCCGAGCTCATCGATGCCGTCGACGACCTCGTTCTCCTCGAGGATGTGGTGCTCCTCCTGGGGGCGGCCGGCATTGCCGAACATCTCGTGCAGCGAGAGCACGGCGTCGTTGGCCGGATGATAGGCGTAGTGGCAGGTCGGCCGGTAGACCGCCTTGCCGGCGTCGTCGCGCACGGTGAAGTAGTCGGCGATCGAAATCGACTCGTTATGCGTCACCAGGAAGCCGTATTGCGGGCCCGGGGTCGGGCACCAGCTGCGCACCTTGGTCTCGGCACCGGCCTGCATCAGGTAGATCGCTGCCTGCGAACCGGTCTCGTGGGTGCGGGCGTTGTCCGGCATCCACTTCTCATGGGTACCCCAGCCCAGCTCGGCCGGCTGCACACCCTCGGAGATGAAGCCCTCGACCGACCAGGTGTTGACGAAGACGCCCGGCGGCTTCGGGTTCTTCGAACGCTGCGTGTCGCGCTCGGCGATATGGATGCCCTTGACGCCAACCTGCTTCATCAGCCCGGCCCATTCCTCGCGGGTGGTCGGCTGCGGCACGTTGAGGCGCATGTCGGCGGCGATGTTCAGCAGCGCCTTCTTGGCGAGCCAGGAGGCCATGCCGGGGTTGGCGCCGCAGCAGGAGACGGCCGTCGTCGAACCCGGCGCACGGGCGCGCTTGGCGGCGAGCGTCATCTCGCGCAGCGCGTAGTTCGAGCGCTCGCCCGGGCCTTTCGTCTCGTCGAAATAGAAGCCGAGCCAAGGCTCGTTGACCGTGTCGATATAGAGCGCGCCGAGGCTGGAGCAGAGCTCCATGATGTCGCGCGAACCGGTGTCGCAGGACAGGTTGACGCAAAAGCCCTGGCCACCGCCCGCGGTCAGCAGCGGCTCCAGCATGGTCTTGTAGTTCTCGAGCGTCACGGCTTCATGGATGAAGCGGATGCCACGCTCGTCCAGAAGGGCGCGGTTGTCGTCGTCGGGCGCGATCACCACGAACCGGCTCTTGTCGAATTTGAGATGCCGCTCGATCAGCGGCAGTGTCCCGCGGCCGATCGAACCGAAGCCGATCATCACGATCGGGCCGCTGATCTCGCCGTATACGGGCCAATCCGTCATTCTTTTCAACTCCTGGGTTGGTTACTTGCAGAACAAGCGGACGCTGGTATGGCCTGCCGTTCCGGGGGTCAATCCCGCCGGCGCCAGGCCTATGCTCTTCAGGCGTGCGCTCCGGGATAATCGGCGTCGAGCACGAAGGGGTAGGGGCCGGGATAGCGTTCGACATAGGCCATGTGGCTGACGAGTCCGGTGCCGGACCGATAGCTGTGCAGGTAATAGGCCGGCGGCTCCATGTGGAAGGTGGCCGGACCCTCGGGCGCGAGGTCGAGCGTGACCTGATGCGTCACGCTCGGCGCGATCTGCGCGATCGTGCCGGCAAAGCGCGTCGTGATCGGGCGATGATGGTGGCCGCAGACGATGCGTTCGATATTCTGATGCCGGCTAATGATATCGCGGAAGTCATCGGCGCCGTCGAGCAGGCGAATGCGATCCATGTGGATGATGCCGCAATCGAAGGGCGGATGATGCATGAAGATGACGACCGGCTTGCCGTTCGCGCCGGCGAGCGCCGTCTCCAGAAAGGCGAGGCGCTTGTCGCAGAGCGCGCCGGCACTCTGGCCCGGCAGAAGGGTGTCGAGGCCGATAAGGCGCATGTCGCCGATATCGGCGCTGAACTGGATGAAGCCGTCGTCGAGAACCGCATGCGGCCCGAGCTCGAGGCCGGCCATCAAGGTTTCGCGGCGGTCGTGATTGCCGGGGAGCAGCAGCACGGGCACCTCGATGCGGGTGAGCAGGTTCGCCAGCAGCTCATATTCCTCGGCGAGACCGCAATCGGTGAGATCGCCGGTGATCACCAACGCGTCCGGACGCGGGCGCAGGGCGGCGACCACGTCGAGCGCCCGCTCGGTTAGGGCATTGGTCTCGGAGACGCGGTAGGCCGGCTTGCCGAGCGGACGGATGTGCAGGTCGGTAATATGGGCGATCAGCATGGTCGTCTTGTCCGGTAGGAAGGCATCATGGCCGGCTCCAGGCCGGCTATTTCGGAAAGGAACGAGTCGTACCCGGGTCTGGACCCGGGTACGACCTATTGTCAGCTTACTGCGTCGGCAGCTTCAGCGCGGTCTGCTCGACATAGGGCCTCATGATCTCGTCGGCGGTCTTCTGGGCCGAGACCAGCGCCTCCTTCGGCTGCTTCTTGCCCGAGAGCACGGCCTGCAGCTCGTCTTCGATCGCCTTGCGGACCGGAACGGTCTTGTAGGTCGCGAACCAGGGTTTGGCGTAGGCGAGCTGGCTGACGGCGATGCCGGCATCAGGGTTCTTGGCGATGAACTCCTTCATCTCCGGCAGGTCGTAGGCCGCCATGTTCGGGGCGAAATAGCCGGTGGCGCGGCTCCACCAGCCGGACTTCTCCGGCGAGGTCATCCAGTTGATCAGGGTCCAGGCGGCCTTGCGGCGCTCGCCCTCGACCCCGGTCGGGATGACGAGCGAGGCGCCGCCGATCGGCACCTCGTTCTTCACGTTCTTCGGCACGAAGGCGACCTTGTAGGGGAACTTCGCGTTGGTGCGGATATGGGTGAGCGAGCCGGTCGAAAGCAGCACCATCGAGGCCTGCCCGGACAGGAAGGCGGTCGAGACCGCGCCGCCCGCTTGCACGCCGGCCGGGTGAACCTTGTGCTTGGCGACTAGATCCGACCAGAAGGTCAGCGCGCCGAGCATGGACGGGCTGTCGTAATAGACCTCGCCGCCGTAATCGACGTTGAACCACTGGCCGCCATTGGACTGGGTCAGGGCCTGCAGGATCCAGCCGCCATAGTCGTAATTGGACGGCGCGATGACGCCCCAGCGGGTGACGCGGTCACCTTCGCGCCTGGTCAGCTTCTTGGCGGCGGAGGCGAGCTCTTCCCAGTTCGAAGGCAGCTTCTCGGGATCGAGACCGGCTTCCTTGAAGTGGTCGGCATTGACGTAGAGCAGTGGCGTCGAATTGTGGAAGGGAACGCCATAGACCGAACGGTCGAGCACGGCATTGCCATGCAGGGCGCGGAAGAACTGGCCCATATAGGCCTCGTTGGTCTTGCCGTCGGTCTTGATCAGGTCGTCGAGCTTCTGGATCTCGCCCTCGATCTTGAGGTCGAGCAGGAAGTTGGCCGACATGATCACCGCCGCCGGCGGCTTGCCGGCCTTCATCGCGGCGCGGGTCTTGATCAGGGTCTCGTCATAGGAGCCGGTATAAACCGGGGTCGCCTTGATCGCCGGGTTCTTCTCGTTGAACTCCTTGATCAGCGCCGTCATGTCGCGGGCGAGCTGGCCGTCGACCGGGACCGGGAAGAACAGCTCGATCTCGGTCGGCGCCTGGGCGAAGGCGGGTGCGACGGCGAAGGAGGCGGCCAAGGCTGCGCCGGCGAGAACCGATCTGCGGGTGGTGCTGGTCATCTTCTAAAACCCCTTATTTGATGCCTGACGAGACGAAGGAATTGACGAAGGCGCGCTGGAACAGCGCGAAGGCGATCAGCAGCGGCGCGCTGACCATCAAGGTGCCGGCGGCGATGACGCCCCAGGCCTGCGCGCCCTCGGCACCGCGGGTAAACGAGGCGAGGCCGACGGTGAGCGGGCGCAGATCCGGCGAGTTGATCACCATCAGTGGCCAGAGGAACTCGTTCCAGTGGCTGGTGACGGAGACGATTCCGAAGGCGATCAGCGAGGGCTTCGCCAGCGGCAGGTAGATGAAGCCGATGCGCTGCCAGACGCTGGCACCGTCGATCAGCGCGGCGTCCTCGAGCTCGCGCGGGATCGCCCTGAAGGCCTGGCGCATCAGGAAGGTGCCGAAGGCGGAGGCGAAATAGGGCGCCATCA
The DNA here is from genome assembly GCF_004123845.1 of Allobosea sp. Tri-44. GTDB lineage: Bacteria > Pseudomonadota > Alphaproteobacteria > Rhizobiales > Beijerinckiaceae > Allobosea. Next base: position 29,250 of record NZ_NBDP01000053.1, read on the forward strand.
CGCCGAGCAGGCTGTCATAGAGGCCGAGCTTCGCGATCGTCGCCAGATTGGGCACGATCAGTACGACCGGCGCCAGCATCAGCTGCAGCAGGAAGAGATAGAAGCAGAGCGTCCGGCCGGAGAACTCCAGCCGGGCGAAGGCATAGCCGGCGAGCGTGATCATCACGATCTGCCCGGCGAGGATGCCGAAGCTGATGACGGCGGTGTTGAGGCCGTAGCGCGGGAAATCGGCCGAGGCCCAGGCTTCGGCGAAGTTGCCGAGCGTCGGGACATAGGACGGGACCAGCGAGGCCATGCCGGAGCCGCCATAGGTGTGCGGGTTGAAGGCGGCGACCAGCATCCAGAGGAAGGGCGCCATCCAGAGCGCGGCGATCAGCAAGGTCGCTGCGTAGCCGAGCTTGGGCGAGATCTCGCGATTGGCCACGCCGCTCGAGGCTTCGATCATGGCTCGCGCTCCCCGAAGGAGCGCTCGAGCGTGCGCAGCGAGCTTGCCGAGATGACCAGCAGCAGGGCCAGCATCACGAGCGTGCCGGCGGCAGCGCGCCCGGCGTCGTAGCTCTCGACCGCCTGCTGGTAGACATAGAACAGCAGGAGATTGGTCGAGTCGGACGGGCCGCCCTTGGTCAGGACGAAGACGTGGTCGACCTGGGTGACGACGTTGATCAGCCCGATCACCATGACGAAGCCGATCGTCGGCTTGAGATAGGGCAGGGTGACGTAGCGCAGGCGCTGCCAGGGATTGGCGCCGTCGAGGATCGCGGCCTCATAGGCGTCGGCCGGGACCGCCTGCAGCCCGGCAAGGAAGAACAGCATGTAGTAGCCGGCGTTCTTCCAGATCGTCAGGCCCATGATCGACCAGAGCGCGATATCGGGATCGCCGAGCCAGTTCGGGCCCGAGATCGCGAGCTTGGCGAGGTGGTAGTCGAGCAGCCCGGCATTGGGCAGGAAGATGAACAGGAAGATCGAGGCGGCGGCGACGAGCGGGATCAGCACCGGCAGGAAGAAGAGCGAGCGGAACAGCGCGTTGATACGGCTCGACCTGGCGAGCGCCATGGCGAAGCCGAGTGCCAGAACAAGGCTCGGGATCACCGTGCCGAAGGCATAGAACAGGTTGTTGGCGAGCGCCTTGCGGAAGGCAGCGTCAGCGAAGAGCGCCGTGAAATTGGCGAGGCCGACATAGGCCTGCGGACCGCCGATCTTGATCTGGTTATGCAGGGCCTGCCAGGCGACCTGAATCACCGGCCAGTAGGTGAACAGCGTCAGCAGGACGAGCGACGGGGCCAGCAGGCCGAAGGCGAGCATCGTCTGGCGGCGAGGCCGCCAGGCCGCGAGCCGCAGTGCCTGCGGTCTTGCCAATCTGCTCGTCAGAACCGTGTCCGCCATCGTCCCCGCCTTCGCGGGGGGTGATGGCGCTGCTGGACGACAGTCCGGTGAAGATCGGATGACGTTTAAGCAACGAAGCCGGTGAAATAGCAGGCGCCTGAACGCAGAACGGGCAGACCCTAGGGCCTGCCCGCTGAGCTTGGTGTCGATGCTGCGATGTCAGGCGGCGCGACGTCGGAGACCCTCCGCCCCTGCGGCCGGGACCAGCGTCCCCGTGGCCTTCAGCACGCCGGTCGCACCATGAAGCGCGCCCTCGCGCAATTCTAGGCCGAGGAAACGCTCGCGCTCGACCGGGCCCGGCATGGCGAGATCGGCCATCGGCTCAGGCGTGAAGCCGAAACGCTCGTAATAGGGCGCATCGCCGACGAGCAGGATCGCGCCATGGCCGCGACAAGCCGCGCGCCAGATCGCTTCGCGCATCATCGCCTTGCCGACGCCTTCGCCCTGGAGCTCCGGCTCGACTGCGAGCGGGCCGAGCAGCAGCGCCGGCTTGCCGTTCGCCTCGACATGCCAGAGGCGCACGGTCGCGACGAGCGCGCCGTCGCGCTCGGCCGTCAGAGCGAGGCCCTCGGCTGGCCGACGGCCGTCGCGCAGGCGCTCGCTCGACTTCGCCGTGCGGCGCTCGCCGAGGCAGCGGTCGAGCAGGGCCTCGCGGGCCGGGATATCGGTCTCGATCTCGTCGCGGATCGTGATCATGACGCACCTCCTGCCGGAGCGCCCGCCTCGTCGCGGACCTTCCCGGCGCCACCCGAAAAGGCGGCCACAAGCAAACAGGGATGTGTGGAAGAGGGTCCGGCGGGAGCCACGCCCGCGCTCCATTCTTGGAGGCACGAACGCTCCGCCCGGTTTCCCGGGCAGCCTGCCGATAGGTGACAGGGCGCTTCGCCGGACCCGATTGGTGAGGGGCTGGCGAACCAGCCCCTATTCGTCAGATGACGTATTGCTTCAGCGGCGGGAAGCCGTTGAAGGCGACGGCCGAGTAGGTCGTCGTATAGGCGCCGGTGCCCTCGATCAGGACCTTGTCCCCGATCTCGAGGCTGAACGGCAGCATGTACGGGGTCTTCTCGTACATGACATCGACCGAATCGCAGGTCGGGCCGGCCAGCACGCAGGGAACCGTGGCGTCGCCGTCGCGGATCGTGCGGATCGGGTAGCGGATCGCCTCATCCATCGTCTCGGCCAGGCCGTTGAACTTGCCGATGTCGAGATAGACCCAGCGAACCTGGTCGTCCTCGCTCTTCTTCGAGATCAGCACGACCTCGGCCTCGATCAGGCCGGCTTCGCCGACCATGCCGCGGCCCGGCTCGATGATGGTCTCGGGCAGACGGTTGCCGAAATGCTTCGACAGCGCCTGGAAGATCGCATCGCCATAGGCCGGGACGCCCGGGATCGGCCGCAGATAGCGCGCCGGGAAGCCGCCGCCGAGGTTGACCATCGACAGCGAAAGACCGCGAGTGGCGCACTCCTTGAACACGGCCGAGGCCGAGGCCAGGGCCGAATCCCAAGCGTTCACATTCGCCTGCTGCGAGCCGACATGGAACGAGATGCCATAGGCCTGGAGGCCGAGGCGATGGCCATGCTCGAGCACGTCCGCGGCCATTTCGGGCACGCAGCCGAACTTGCGCGAGAGCGGCCAGTCGGCGCCGGCGCCGTCGCAGAGGATGCGGCAGAAGATGCGCGCGCCTTCGGCCTTGGTGGCCTGGGCGGCACGGGCGATCTTCTCGACCTCGGCCTGGCAATCGACGGCGAACAGGCGCACGCCGAGCTCCATGGCGCGGGCGACGTCGCGCTCCTTCTTGATGGTGTTGCCGAAGGAGATGCGGTCCGCCGTGGCGCCGGCCGCGAGCGCGAGCTCGATCTCGACGACCGAGGCGCAATCGAAGCAAGAGCCGAGCTTGGCCAGGAGGCGCAGCACTTCCGGCGCCGGGTTCGCCTTGACCGCGTAGAAGACGCGCGTGTCCGGCAGCGCCCGGGAGAAGGCGACATAATTCTCGCGCACGACCTCGAGATCGATCACGACGCAGGGACCATCCTCGCGGCGGTCACGCAGAAATTCACGGATGCGCTCGGTCATGAGACGCTGCTCCTCTTCGGCGCAAGCGGCGCCGATACGACGTGTAGCCGTTCGAGTCGTTCGCGATCCGAGGCGCGTTGGAGACGCCTTAGGATTGCGGACGAGACGTCCGGACCCGAAACACCGTCGATTGGGAGGTTAACCCCGCACGCCCGGCAATGAAGGACAAGCCTCTTCGGTGTTGGCCTTTGGAGGACCAACGAGACCAAAAAAGCCCGCTCCGTCGTTGCTTTAAGCTACGTCCCCCGTGGAGATTCGGGGTTCGCCGGTTTCGCCTCCGGCTGCTGGTCGCTGTTCGGGAGCGGCCCTCTTGCGAGAGCCGGGAGCGTGATTTGAGGGGATGTCCATCCCCCTCCATCCGTTTCCCATCCCTGGCGGCTGTCCGGCCTCTTGTCCGGATGCCCACCGACCAGCACGCGGCCACAGGCACGTGCGAATTGGGTGAGCCCCATATACGGAGGGGTGACCCCGGCTTCAAGTTTTTTCTGACGGCCGGGACCGGATTTTTTAAAGGACGGGGCGATAGTGGCCGGGTGCTGTTCCAGTGTCCTCTTAACGCTGGCCCATGCGGGCTGCGACTGCGCCCTAGACCGGCCCCATTTCATCCCCTAAGTCGTTGGCGTAGCGCGCTTCGCGCGACTGGAGGCGAGCGATCGGCCTCCAGCCAAGAGTTGTATTAAGTCGGGGCAAGTTTCGATCATGACGGTTACCGATCGCCGCCGGGTTCTGGCCGGGCTGAGCGCAGCGCTGTGCGCCACCGCGGCGCCGCAGGCTTTGCTGGCGCAGCAGCCGGAGCAGGCACCGCCGCAGCCGCGCTTCGGCTTCGAGGATGTCGTGCGCCGCGCCCGCGAGATCGCCGCTGTACCCTATGAGGCGGGCCCCGCGCTGCCGGAGGCGCTGACGCGGCTCGATTTCGATGCCTGGCGCGAGATCCGCTTCCGGCCGGAGCGGGCTTTGCTCGCCCAGTCGAATTCCGGTTTCCGCATGCAGATGTTCCACCCTGGTTTCCTGTTCACCCGGCCGGTGACGGTGAACGTGATCCGGGACGGCGTGCCAACGCCGGTGCCCTATGCCGCCAATCTCTTCGACTACGGGCGGACCAGGTTCGACAAGCCGCTGCCGGTGAATCTCGGCTTCGCGGGTTTCCGTCTGCACTATCCGCTCAATGACCCGCGCGTTTTCGACGAGCTCATCTCCTTCATCGGGGCGAGCTATTTCCGCGTGCTCGGGCGCGGGCAGCGCTATGGCCTGTCGGCGCGCGGCCTTGCGATCGGAGCGGGGATCCCCGGCGGTGAGGAATTCCCGATCTTCCGCGAGTTCTGGGTCGAGACGCCGACGGCCGACGCCGAGCGCGTCACAATTTATGCGTTGCTCGATTCGCCTTCGGTCACGGGCGCCTATCGCTTCCATGTCTATCCGGACGGCGACAGCGTGGTCGATGTCGGCGCGGTACTGTTCCCGCGCAAGCCGATCGACAAGCTGGGTCTGGCGCCTCTCACCTCGATGTTCTTCACCGGCGAGAACGACCGTCGCTTCTATGACGACTTCCGCACCGAACTGCACGATTCCGACGGCCTGCTGATCCATTCCAGCACCGGCGAGTGGATCTGGCGGCCGCTGCGCAATGCTCGCGTCGCGGCCTCCTCCTCCTTCGTCGAGCGAAATGTCCGCGGCTTCGGCCTGATGCAGCGCGATCGCGCGTTCGAGCACTATCAGGATCTCGACCTCGCCTATGAACTCAGGCCCTCCTACTGGGTCGAGCCGCAAGGTGATTGGGGAGAAGGTGTGGTCGAGCTGATCGAGCTGCCGACCACCGACGAGACCAACGACAATATCGTCGCGCTCTGGGCGCCGAAGACGCCGCTCGAGCCCGGCCGCGAATTCCGCTTCGGTTACAAGCTGACGGCCATGGTCGATTCCAACGACCTGCACCCCGGCGGGCGGGCGATCAACACCTATCAGGCCAAGCCCAAGGCGCTCGGCTCGGGCGAGCCCGTGACGGAGAACGCCCGGCGCTTCATCGTCGACTTCGCCGGCGGCGACCTCGGCTACTATCTGAAGCAGCCTGAGAAGGTCGAGATCGTGCCCTCGATCGCCTATGGCCGGATCAACCGGGCCTTCCTGGTGCCGAACCCGAAGACGGACGGCTTCCGCGCCTTCATCGACATCGTGGTCGAGCCGGGCCAGCTTGCCGAGATGCGCGCCTTCCTGAAGAGCGGTAGCAAGACCCTGACCGAGACCTGGAGCTATCCCTGGCGGGCGCCCGATGCAGGCTGAGGGAAGCTTCGACGCGCAGGCTCCATCCAATCCCGCCGATCACGGTGCCGTCATTCCGGACAAGCGCCGAAGGCGCGCGGCTCCGGAATCCATCGTAGGACGCCGAGCTTTACGATGGATTCCGGCGCTCCGCTTCGCTGCGGCCGGAATGACGGGTCGAGGTGAACGAAAACGCGTTCAGAATTTCGGCGCGGTAACCGTGCGCGCGGCCTTGCGCCGCTTCTCGGGAGCGGCCGCGACGACTTCGATCTCGACCTTGAACTCCGGCAGGGTGAAGCCGGAGACGATCATCAGGGTCGAGGCCGGCGGCGGCGAGCCGACATGGGCATCGCGCGACTCCATATAGCCCTTCATATGAGTGCGGTCGGTGACGTAGGCGTTGACCCGGACGATGTCCTTCAGCGTCATCCCCGCTTCGCCCAGGATCGCGGCGATGTTGGCGAAGCAGAGATCGGCCTGCTCCCTGACGCTTTCGGGGATCGTGCCGTCGGCCGCGATGCCGAGCTGGCCTGAGCAGAAGACCAGCCGCTGGCCGGATGGAAGCTCGGCGCCATGGCTGTAGCGGGCAAACGGGGCGCGGATCGTAGCGGGATTGAGCGGCTTCATCGGTCGGTCCGGATGGCGGGGGGCATCGTTCTGCCATGCTAGGCGCATGCTGCAAAACCATGTTGAGACTTGACCGGCGCCCTTTTTGCAGCCTTGAACGCGCTCATGTCACGTTCAGGCGTCAGGTTTCACAGTGCTCCGGATGGCCGGGCTATCGAAATGACGGGGATGAGCTTGAGGACTTCTGCGCTGCTGCGGGCTGCGAGCCTGCTGCCTCTCCTGCTGCTGACCGCTTGTGCCGGCTCGCAACGCTTCGGCGGATACGGCTCGGGTTCGGGCCAGGCCGTCGCCCGCGCGCCGGTCTATGGCGAGCCCATTCAATCGGCACCGCCGGTCCAGTCGGCCCCGATCACGTCCGAACCGCTGCCGCCGCCGGGGGGATATCCGAGCGCGCCGCCGCCACAAGCGGGCGGCTATCCGCCTGGTGGTCCTGCGCCGGGCATGCCGCCGCAGAACGACCCGTTCTTCGATCCGCAGGCGGCGCCGCCGCCGCAACAGCCGCCCGTGCAGCAGCGCCCGGTCGAGCCGGCGCCGCCGAGCAATCAGGTCGCCAATGCCAATCCTGGCGTGACGCCGGGCGGCGGCTCAACACGCGGCGGCGCGGTCTCGTCGCGCGATGGCGTCATCGGCAGCTGGACGGCGCAGGAGGCGACCGGCGGCGCCTGCCGGGTGCAGCTCTCGAGCTCGCCCTCGCTCGACCTCTACCGCGCCAATGCCACGGGCTGCAGCAATCGCGACCTGCAGCAGGTCAATGCCTGGGATTATCGCGACGGCGAGGTCTATCTCTACCAGCGCGGCGGCGCGGTGGTGGCCCGCCTGCGCGTCGGCAGCGGCGGCGCCATGAACGGTGCGATCACGAAATCGGGCGCCGGGCTCTCGCTCAACCGCTGAACGCGGCGCCCGATTTCGGTGTCAGTGCCGCGAGGCCGGTCGCCCGAACAGGGCCGAGGGCCAGAATTTGCGCTGCAGCGAGAGCGACAGGGTCGCGAAGCTGCGGGCGTTGTCCATCGCCTCGTCGAGCAGGGTGAAGGGCGTCGCCGCGCCGGTGGCGATCCGGCCCTCGACGTCGTTGTAGCCGCCGACCATCTCGGCCTCGAACTTGCGGGCGAGGTTTCGCATCGCGGCGTTCTCGGGCAGGCAGGTCATGTAGAGCGTGCGGATGTTGCGGTTGCGCGATGCGGTGATCAGGCGGCCGAACAGCGCCTCGCCGATGCCGCGCCGGCGCCAGTCACGCTCGACGCTGAAGGCGGCCTCGCCGGTCTGGATGACGATCTCCTCGAGTCCGCGCAATTCGGCGGCGCCGCGGACTTCGCCGGCTTCGACATAGGCGTAGACGAGTCCGCCGACGCCGAAGGTGGTCTCGGCGTAGCTCTTGAGAAAATCATCTGTGACCGCCGTCCCGAAGCGCTCGCGCCGCGTCGCGGCATCGAGGCGAAGGAGATGGGCGGTGAAGAGATCGCGCTCGGCAGGCCAGAGACGCCTGACCTCGCCATGTCTGGCCTTGGCGCCAGCTTTGATCGAACGATTCAATTGCAACTCCTGTGAAAGCGCGGTTGCGCTGCCCAAAGGAGGCGAATCTTCCCTAACTCGGAGAGCAAGATGAGCCTCCGATCAGGGAATACAAGAGGCGCGATTGCGGCAATTTACGGCTAAATGCCTGTAAAAATGGCGAAAATGGTCAAGACTGTGCGCTAACGCCACATCGTGGCGATTGATGCGGCCAGCGCCAGCGCGAGCGCGACATTGAGCAGGCGCCACTGCCAGTCGTGCCGCAGCAGCCGCGCCAGAAGCAGGCCGGCGACGCACCAGAGCATCAACGACAAAAGCGCAAGGATGCCGAAGACGGTTCCGAGCAGGGCGGCAAGTTCGGCTGCGCTGTGGGCGAGCCCGGCGAAGGATGCGGCGGCACCGAGCGTCATCGCCCAGCCCTTCGGGTTCTGCAGCTGGATCCAGAGGGCGCCGACAAAGCTCGTCGGCTTTGCGATGCTGCGATCCAGATGCGGCGGGCCGCTGCGGGCGATCTTGACGGCAAGCCAGAGCAGATAGGCCGAGCCGGCGAGCTTCATCGCGAATTCGAGGGAGGGCAGCGCCAGCAGCAGGCCGGCGAGCCCTGCGGCCGCGGCCACCGCCATCGCGGCCAGCCCGATGGCGACGCCGATCATGAAGGGCAGGGAGCGGCGGAAGCCGAAATGCGCGCCGGAGGCGGTGGCGAGCGTTGTGGTGGCGCCCGGCGTCACCGTCGAGACGGCGGCGAAGGCGATGAGCGGCAGGATCGATTCCAGCGACATGGGTGGCTCCAGGCGGAGCCACGGGATTAAGTTCGCCTAGAGAATGATCAAAACGAATGTTGAAGCGGTTCAGCATTACGGTTCATAATGCTGGAGATGCGTAATCTCGACCTCGAACTGATCCGGGCCTTCGTCGCAGCCGCCGACCATGGCAGTATGACCGTGGCCGGCAATGCGCTGCATCTGACGCAGAGCGCCGTCAGCCAGCAGATCATGCGGCTTGAGCGGCGCCTCGGGCAGGTCCTATTTTTGCGCGAGCGGCGCGGGTTGAAGCTGACCGCGGCGGGCGAGCGGCTGCTCGCCAAGGCGCGTCGGCTCATCGGTCTCAACGACGAGATCTGGGCAGAGATGACCACCAGTTTCGGCGGTACGGTGCGGCTCGGCGTGCCCTATGACCTCGTCGGCGCAAGTCTGGCGCCGATCCTGAAGGGTTTTGCAGAAGCGAGCCCGTTGGTCGAGATCTCGCTGGTCTGCGCCTCCTCGCCGCAATTGCTGGAAGCGCTCGGCAAGGGCGAGGTGGATCTTGCCCTGGTCGAGGAGCCGCTCGCAGCAGCGGGCGGCGAGTGCCTCGGCATCGAGCGGCTGGTCTGGGTCGGCGCCCGGGCCGGCACCGCCCATCTGAAGCAACCCTTGCCGCTCTCGCTGGTCGCCGATAGCTGCGCTTTCCGGCCGGCGGTGACCGAAGCGCTGGATGCGCAAGGGCGCGGCTGGCGCAGTGTGTTCGAGAACGGCAATATCGACGCGACCACCGCGACCGTCCGGACCGACCTTGCCGTCACCGCCTGGCTCGCCTGCACGGTTCCGCCCGATCTCGACATTCTCGGGTCGGCAGAAGGATTGCCCGACCTGCCGCCCTTCGCGATCACACTACATCTGTCGCGCTCGCAGCCCTCGGAAGCAGCGCGCGAGCTCGCCCGCCATCTGCGGACCGGCTGGTTGCGTCCGCGGCAGGCCGCATAGCTTGCTGGCCTCGGCGAGGGTTGCAGGCCGGCCCGCCCTGCCGTAACCCCAAGGACGACGTCCTTTCCTGCCTCAAGGCCATGTCCGCCACGCTCCCCGAACGTTATGACGCCCTGGTCGCCTCAGGTGCGATCGAGCGCGATCCGGCGCAGATCGCCGTCATCAGGCGGCTGCAGGCGCTGTCGCAAACGCTCGCCAGCCGCAAGCTGGCGAAGAAGAGCAGCGCGCTTGGCTGGCTCTTCGGCCGCAAGCAACCGGATGCGGATACGGTCAAGGGCCTCTACATCTGGGGCTCGGTCGGCCGCGGCAAGACCATGCTGATGGACCTGTTCTACGAGACGGTCCCGGTTACGGCGCGGCGGCGGGTGCATTTCCATGCCTTCATGGCCGATGTGCACGAACGCATCCACGCCTATCGCCAGGCGCTCAAGGCCGGGACGGTCAAGGAGCCGGATCCGATCGGCCCGGTGGCGGCCGAGCTGGCGGAAGAGGCGAGCCTGCTCTGCTTCGACGAGTTCACCGTCACCGACATCGCCGACGCGATGATCCTCGGGCGGCTGTTCACGAAGCTGTTCGCCGACGGCGTCATTGTGGTCGCGACCTCCAACGTCGAGCCGTCACGGCTTTATGAAGGGGGCCTCAACCGCGCGCTCTTCCTGCCTTTCATCGACCTGCTCGCCAGCAAGGTCGACGTCATCAAGCTGGAGGCCCGCACCGATTTCCGGCTGGAGAAGCTCGGCGGCGCGCCGACCTATCACGTTCCCGCCGACGACAAGGCCAGGGCTGCGCTCGACAAGGCCTTCAGCCAGCTCTCCGGCGTGGCGCAGGGCGCGCCGACCACGATCTCGATCAAGGGCCATGAGTTGAAGCTGCCGCAGGCGGCCGGCGCGGTCGCACGGGCGAGCTTTTCCGATCTCTGCGCGCAGGCCTATGGCGCTTCGGATTATCTTGCGCTCGCCCAGCGCTTCCATACGCTGATCCTTGACGGGATCCCGATCATGGACATCGAACGGCGCAACGAGGCCAAGCGCTTCATCATCCTGATCGACACGCTCTATGAGAGCCATGTGAAGCTCGTCGCCTCGGCGGCGGCTGAGCCGACAGGCCTTTACGTCGCGCAGGCCGGCCGCGAAGCCTTCGAGTTCGACCGGACGGTGTCGCGCCTGATCGAGATGCGCTCGGAGGAATATCTCGCCTTGCCGCATGGGCGGGCCGATTCGGCTGCGAGCGGCGATACGACCGGCTTGGTCGATACGTGACGGCGCATCCCATGTCTCATGGCGCGGTCGAGATCAGGCAGGCGACGCCCGCGGACGTGGAGGAGATCAGTGCGATCGTGCTGCGTTGCCTGCGCGAGACCAACGCGCAGTACTATGCCGCCAGTATCATGGCCTCTGTCATCGAGAATTTCTCTCCGGAGAAAATCGCGGCGAGGCTAGTTGATCGGATCGTTCTGGTGGCGACTGTCGAGAGTGGAATCATCGGGACGGCGAGCTTGCATGGCAGCTGGGTGCGAAGCGTTTTCGTACGGCCCGACGGGCAAGGGCTGGGCATTGGCGCCCGGCTCATGCAGGCCATCGAAGAATGTGCCGACGCACAGGGCACCAGGCAGATTTCGGTGCCATCATCGATCAATGCCGAAGGGTTTTATCGCCGGCTGGGGTTCGTGCATCTGCGCGATGAGCTTCAAGGGCAGGAGCGGGTCATCGTGATGGTGAAGTTGCTCACTCCTTCGACCGAGCAAGGCTGAGTGCAGATGCCGTCCCGTGAACCGAGCGAGATGCGCATTCTCTCGGTCGCCGGCGAGCATTTGCGCCAGCACGGCCTGCGCCGTTTCACCGTGGTCGCGGTGGCGGAAGAGGCGGGCATGACGCACGCCAATGTCTATCGCTACTTCCCCTCCCGTACGGCGCTGATCGATGCCGTCGTCGATGTCTGGCTGAAGGCGGCCGAGCGCTCGCTCGCCGACATCGCGGATGGACCGGACCCGGCCGAGGACAAGCTCGAGCGCCTGATTCTCGCGCTCGCCAAGGCGAACCGCAATCTGCTGCACGAGGAGCCGCATTTGTTCGCGGCGCTGTCGCAGGCGGTGGCGAAGCGCCATGCGATCAGCCGGCGCAACCGTACCCGCGTGCGTGCGCTATTCGAACGCGTGATCGACGACGGCATCGCCACAGGGGCCTTCGAGCCGCGGGATCGCGACCGTGCTATCGCCTTCGTGATCGATGCCACGCACCGTTTCATCCACCCTGCTTCGCTGGAGCTCGAGGCGGATGTGCCGCAGGCCTCGGTCGACGCCAGGCTCGCCACTTTAATCAGGGTGGCGCTGCGTACGCTTGCGACCGGCGTGATCTAAGAAAATGACAGAATTTGTAAATTGTAACTGCCCCATTGCGAGACGGCTTGACGGCGGATCACGGGTGATTAGCTTCTAACATATTGTTTTTCCTAGGTATTCCGTGTTTTAAGGCGCTAGGCGGGTATTTCGGACTATTCCAATGTCCCTTCGTGCGCGGGGTTGAGCCCGGAAGCGGCTTGGGTCAAAGAACCGTCGGCTTTTTGGCTTCAACTGCTCTCGCATCCAACAACAAGGATTCGGCAATGGCCCGCAAGAAGATCGCCCTCATCGGCGCCGGACAGATCGGCGGCACGCTCGCTCACCTCGCCGGCCTCAAGGAGCTGGGCGACGTCGTCCTGTTCGACATCGCCGAGGGCATCCCTCAGGGCAAAGGCCTCGACATCGCCGAGTCCGCCCCGGTCGACGGCTTCGACGCTGGCTACAAGGGCACGCAGTCCTATGAGGACATCAAGGGCGCCGATGTGGTGATCGTCACCGCAGGTGTGCCGCGCAAGCCCGGCATGAGCCGCGACGATCTGATCGGCATCAACCTCAAGGTGATGAAGTCGGTCGGCGAGGGCATCAAGACCTACGCCCCCAAGGCCTTCGTGATCTGCATCACCAACCCGCTCGACGCGATGGTCTGGGCGCTGCAGAAGTTCTCGGGCCTCAAGCCCAACATGATCTGCGGCATGGCCGGCGTGCTCGACTCGGCCCGCTTCCGCCACTTCCTCGCCGACGAGTTCAAGGTCTCGGTCAAGGACGTCTCGGCCTTCGTGCTCGGCGGCCATGGCGACGATATGGTGCCGCTGGTCCGCTATTCCGGCGTCGCCGGCATCCCGCTGCCCGACCTCGTCAAGATGAAGTGGACGACCCAGGAGCGCCTCGACGCCATCGTCGAGCGCACTCGCAAGGGCGGCGGCGAGATCGTCAACCTGCTCAAGACCGGCTCGGCCTTCTATGCCCCAGCCGCCTCGGCGATCGCCATGGCCGAGAGCTACCTCAAGGACCAGAAGCGCGTCCTGCCGGCGGCTGCCGCGCTCAGGGGCCAGTACGGCGTCAAGGACATGTTCGTCGGCGTGCCGGTGGTGATCGGCGCCAAGGGCGTCGAGCGGGTCGTGAAGATCCGCCTCAACGGCGCCGAGAAGGAGATGCTGGCGAAGTCGGTCGCCTCGGTGCAGGGCCTCATCGACGCCTGCAAGAGCGTCGATCCGTCATTGGCGTGAGACAGACGGGTGGCGTGATGGCCGGCGGCAGCGACGCCGCTGGCCTTCCCGCCGCCGCCTTTCCCTTTACCGGCACAGGACATCAGGCATGAACATCCACGAATATCAGGGCAAGGCGGTTCTCAAGGAGTTCGGCGCGCCCGTCTCCGCCGGCTTCCCGGCGCTCTCGGTGACCGAGGCCGTCGAGGCGGCCAGGAAGCTGCCCGGCCCGCTCTATGTGGTGAAGAGCCAGATCCATGCCGGTGGTCGCGGCAAGGGCAAGTTCAAGGAACTGCCGGCCGACGCCAAGGGCGGCGTTAGGCTCGCCAAGTCGATCGAAGAGGTCGAGAGCCACGCCAGGGAAATGCTCGGCAACACGCTGGTGACGGCGCAGACCGGCCCTGCCGGCAAGCAGGTCAACCGCCTCTATATCGAGGACGGCTCGGATATCTCGAAGGAATTCTACCTCTCGGCGCTGGTCGACCGCGAGACCTCGCGCGTCGCCTTCGTGGTCTCGACCGAGGGCGGCATGGACATCGAGAAGGTGGCCCATGACACGCCGGAAAAGATCCTGACCTTCTCGGTCGATCCGGCGACCGGTATCATGCCGCACCATGGCCGCACCGTTGCCAAGGCGCTCGGCCTTGCCGGCGAGCAGGCCAAGCAGGCTGCGAGCGTGCTCGGCCAAGTCTATGCCGCCTTCGTCGGCAAGGACATGGCGATGCTCGAGATCAACCCGCTGATCGTGACGACGCAGGGCCAGGTCAAGTGCCTCGACGCCAAGGTCTCGTTCGATTCGAACTCGCTCTACCGCCATCCCGAGCTGATGGAGTTGCGTGACGAGACCGAGGAGGATGCCAAGGAGATCGAGGCGTCGAAATACGACCTCGCCTATATCGCGCTCGACGGCACGATCGGCTGCATGGTCAACGGCGCCGGCCTCGCCATGGCGACGCTCGACATCATCCAGCTCTACGGCGAAAGCCCGGCGAACTTCCTCGATGTCGGCGGCGGCGCCTCCGAGGAGAAGGTCACAGCAGCCTTCAAGATCATCACCGCCGATCCGAAGGTGAAGGGCATTCTGGTCAACATCTTCGGCGGCATCATGAAGTGCGACGTCATCGCCCGCGGCGTGATCGCGGCAGTGAAGACCGTCGGCCTCGAGGTTCCGCTGGTGGTGCGCCTCGAAGGCACCAATGTCGAGGAAGGCAAGGAGATCATTCGGACCTCGGGCCTGAATGTCATCCCGGCTGACGATCTCGACGATGCGGCGCAGAAGATCGTCGCTGCGATCAAGAAGGCTTGAGGTAAACCGATGTCCATCCTGATCGACAAGAACACCAAGGTCATCTGCCAGGGCTTCACCGGCAAGAACGGCACCTTCCATTCCGAGCAGGCAATCGCCTATGGCACGCAGATGGTCGGCGGCACGTCACCGGGCAAAGGCGGTAGCTTGCATCTCGGCCTGCCCGTCTTCGACACCGTCGCCGAGGCGCGCGACAAGACCGGCGCCACCGCCTCGGTGGTCTATGTGCCGCCGCCGGGCGCGGCTGACGCGATCTGCGAGGCGATCGATGCCGAGATCCCGCTGATCATCTGCATCACCGAAGGCATCCCGGTGCTCGACATGGTCAGGGTGAAGCGTTCGCTCTCCGGCTCGAAGTCGCGGCTGATCGGGCCCAACTGCCCGGGCGTCGTCACCGCCGGTGAGAGCAAGATCGGCATCATGCCGGCCAACATCTTCAAGCCCGGCTCGGTCGGCATCGTCTCGCGCTCCGGCACGCTGACCTATGAGGCGGTGTTCCAGACCACGAATGAGGGCCTCGGCCAGACCACGGCCGTGGGCATCGGCGGCGATCCGGTCAAGGGCACCGAGTTCATCGACATGCTCGAGATGTTCCTCGCCGACGAGAAGACCACCTCGATCGTGATGATCGGCGAGATCGGCGGCTCGGCCGAGGAGGAAGCCGCTCAGTTCATCAAGGATGAGGCCAAGCGCGGCCGCAAGAAGCCGATGGTCGGTTTCATCGCCGGCCGCACGGCGCCTCCGGGCCGTCGCATGGGTCATGCCGGCGCGATCATCTCCGGTGGCAAGGGCGGAGCCGAGGACAAGATCGCGGCGATGGAGGCGGCCGGTATCCGGGTCTCGCCGTCGCCGGCTCGCCTCGGAAAGACCTTGGTCGAGGTGTTGAAGGGTTGAGGGTAGGCTGCGTCATGGTCGGCCTTGAGCCGACCATCTCATGACCAGCCAGGCTCGATAAAGAGATGCTCGGGCCTTGCCCGAGCATGACGGCAAGACGAAGCGGCAGGCAGGAAGAAGGCAGGACGACCATGGCTCGCCAGGACATCAACGAGGCTCTCGCGCAGACCGGGTTCCTCTATGGCGGCAACGCGGCCTATATCGAGGATCTCTACGCCCGCTATCAAGCCGATCCGAAGTCGGTCGATCCGGAGTGGCAGGGTTTCTTCGCCGGGCTGAACGACGACAAGCAGGCAGTCGTCGACAACGCCAAGGGGGCGTCCTGGAAGCGGCCGAACTGGCCGATCCCGGCCGGCGGCGAGCTCGTCTCGGCGCTCGACGGCAACTGGGCCGCGGTCGAAAAAGCGGTCGGCGAGAAGCTTGGCGCCAAGGCCAAGGCGGCCGGCGCGACGCTGTCGGCGGCCGATGTCCAGCAGGCGACGCGCGACTCGGTGCGCGCGATCATGCTGATCCGCGCCTACCGCATGCGCGGCCATCTCCATGCCCAGCTCGACCCGCTCGGGATCGAGAGCCAGAAGGATCCAGAGGAGCTCTCCCCGGCGGCTTTCGGCTTCTCCGACGCCGATCTCGACCGCAAGATCTTCATCGACAACGTGCTCGGCCTGGAGTTCGCCACCATCCGCGAGATGACGGCGATCCTGCAGCGGACCTACTGCCAGACCATCGGCATCGAGTTCATGCACATCTCCGATCCCGAGCAGAAGGCCTGGCTGCAGGAACGGATCGAGGGGCCGGACAAGGAGATCGCCTTCACCCGCGAGGGTAAGAAGGCGATCCTGAACAAGCTCATCGAGACCGAAGGCTTCGAGAAGTTCCTCGACCTGAAGTTCACCGGCACCAAGCGCTTCGGCCTCGACGGCGGCGAGTCGCTGGTTCCGGCGCTGGAGCAGATCATCAAGCGCGGTGGGTCGCTCGGCGTGCGCGACATCGTCTTCGGCATGGCTCATCGCGGCCGCCTCAACGTGCTGACCCAGGTGCTGGGCAAGCCGCACCGGGCGCTGTTCCACGAGTTCAAGGGCGGCTCCTTTGCCCCCGACGACGTCGAGGGCTCGGGCGACGTCAAATACCATCTCGGCGCCTCGTCGGACCGCGAGTTCGACGGCAACAATGTCCACGTCTCGCTGACCGCCAATCCGTCGCATCTCGAGATCGTCGACCCGGTCGTGCTCGGCAAGGTCCGCGCCAAGCAGGACCAGTTCGGCGACATCGTCGAGCGCTCCAAGGTGCTGCCGCTGCTGATCCATGGCGATGCCGCCTTCGCCGGCCAGGGCGTTGTCGCCGAGTGCCTCGGCCTGTCCGGGCTGAAGGGCCACCGCACCGGCGGCTCGCTGCACTTCATCATCAACAATCAGATCGGCTTCACCACCTATCCGCGCTATTCGCGCTCCTCGCCCTATCCGTCCGACGTGGCGAAGATGGTCGAGGCCCCGGTCTTCCATGTGAACGGCGACGATCCGGAAGCGGTCGTCTTCGCCGCCAAGATTGCGATCGAGTTCCGGCAGAAGTTCCACAAGCCGGTCGTGATCGACATGTTCTGCTATCGCCGCTTCGGCCATAACGAAGGCGATGAGCCCGGCTTCACCCAGCCGCTGATGTACCGCAAGATCCGCGGCCACAAGTCGACGCTGGAGCTCTACGGCACCAAGCTCGAGGCCGAGGGCGTGATTCAGCCCGGCGAGCTCGACCAGATGCGCGCCGCCTGGAAGGAGAAGCTCGAGGTCGAGTTCGACGCCGGCCAGGCCTTCAAGCCGAACAAGGCCGACTGGCTCGACGGCCGCTGGGCCGGGATGAAGGCGATCCGCGCCGACGAGGACGATCCGCGCCGCGGTGCGACCGGCGTGCCTGAAGCGGTGCTGAAGGAGATCACGCAGAAGATCACCGAAATCCCGGAAGGCTTCAACGTCCACAAGACGATCCAGCGCTTCCTCGACAACCGCCGCAAGGCGGTCGAGAGCAGGCAGGGCATCGATTGGGCGACGGCGGAAGCGCTCGCTTTCGGCTCGCTGATGCTCGATGGCAATCCGGTGCGGCTCTCCGGCCAGGATTGCGAGCGCGGCACCTTCTCGCAGCGTCATTCGGTGCTGATCGACCAGGAGACCGAGGCACGCCATACCTCGCTGAACCATATCCGCGAGGGCCAGACCCGCTATGAGGTCATCAATTCGATGCTCTCGGAAGAGGCGGTCCTTGGCTTTGAGTACGGCTACACCCTGTCGGAGCCGAACGCGCTGACCTGCTGGGAAGCGCAGTTCGGCGACTTCGCCAATGGCGCGCAGGTCGTGTTCGATCAGTTCATCTCCTCGGGCGAGCGCAAGTGGCTGCGCATGTCGGGCCTGGTCTGCCTGCTGCCGCATGGTTATGAGGGCCAGGGTCCGGAGCACTCCTCGGCCCGGCTCGAGCGCTTCCTGCAGATGTGCGCCGAGGACAACATGCAGGTCGCGAACTGCTCGACCCCGGCGAGCTATTTCCACATCCTGCGCCGCCAGCTGAAGCGCGACTTCCGCAAGCCGCTGATCCTGATGACACCGAAGTCGCTGCTGCGCCACAAACGCTGCGTCTCCGACCTCAGCGAACTGGCGGAGGGCTCGACCTTCCACCGCGTGCTGCACGACGATGCCGAGCGCGGCAAGTCGACCACCAAACTGGTCAAGGATTCGAAGATTCGCCGTGTCGTGCTCTGCTCGGGCAAGGTCTATTTCGACCTGCTCGAAGACCGTGAGAAACGCGGTATCGACGATGTCTATCTGATGCGCGTCGAGCAGCTCTATCCGTTCCCGCTGAAGTCGCTGGCGCAGGAGCTGGCGCGCTTCAAGAGCGCCGACGTCGTCTGGTGCCAGGAAGAGCCGAAGAACCAGGGTTCCTGGACCTTCGTCGAGCCCTATCTGGAGTGGGTGCTGGGCCATGCCGGCTCGAAGTCGAAGCGGCCGCGCTATGTCGGCCGCCCGGCTTCGGCCGCGACCGCGACCGGCCTGATGTCGAAGCACACAGCCCAGCTCAACGCATTCCTGGACGAGACCTTCGCGGTCTGATCCTTCGCCTGATTAAAGACACGAGAAGAGGCCTGACATGGCGACCGAAATCCGCGTTCCCACCCTCGGCGAATCCGTCTCCGAGGCCACCATCGGCAAGTGGTTCAAGAAGCCGGGCGACGCGGTGAAGGCGGACGAGCCCTTGGTCGAGCTCGAGACCGACAAGGTGACGCTGGAGGTCAATGCGCCGGCCGCCGGCGTGCTCGGCGAGATCGTTGCCAAGGAAGGCGAGACCGTCGGTGTCAGCGCCTTGCTCGGCATGATCTCGGCCGGCGACGGCAAGGCCGCCGCCCCGGCAAAGGACGAGAAGAAGGCCGACGCCGCCGTGGCCCAGGCCGCCGGCAAGGCCGGCGCCGAGACCTCCGCCGACGCGCAGAAGAAGGCCGGCGAGGTTGCGGGCGACACGCAGATCAAGCCGGCGACGAAGGCTGCCGATTCCGGCCCAGCCGTCTCGCGCCTTGCCGCCGAGAGCGGTGTCGACCCGTCCAAGGTTGCCGCCTCCGGCAAGGATGGCCGCGTCACCAAGGGCGACATGCTGGCGGCGATCGCGACCGGCCCGGCTGTTGCCTCTGCGGCGCCTGCTGCTCCGGTTCAGGTCCGGGCGCCGTCGGCTCCAGACGACGCCTCGCGCGAAGAGCGGGTCAAGATGACCAAGCTGCGCCAGACCATCGCGCGCCGGCTCAAGGAGGCGCAGACCAACGCCGCCATGCTGACCACCTTCAACGAGGTGGACATGACCAATGTCATGGCGCTGCGCAACCAGTACAAGGACGTGTTCGAGAAGAAGCACGGCGTGAAGCTCGGCTTCATGGGCTTCTTCGTGAAGGCCTGTGTGCAGGCGCTGAAAGAGCTTCCGGCGGTCAATGCCGAGATCGACGGCACCGACATCGTCTACAAGAACTACTACCACATCGGCGTCGCGGTCGGCACCGACAAGGGCCTGGTCGTGCCGGTGGTGCGCGATGCCGACGAGCTTTCCATTGCCGGCGTCGAGAAGAAGATCGGCGAGTTCGGCAAGAAGGCTCGTGACGGCGCCCTCAAGATCGAGGAGATGCAGGGCGGCACCTTCACCATCTCGAATGGCGGCGTCTACGGCTCGCTGATGTCGACCCCGATCCTGAACGCGCCGCAATCAGCGATCCTGGGCATGCACAAGATCCAGGAGCGGCCGATGGTCGTCGGCGGCCAGATCGTGATCCGGCCGATGATGTACCTTGCGGTCAGCTACGATCACCGCATCATCGACGGCAAGGAGGCGGTGACCTTCCTTGTCCGCGTCAAGGAAGGCCTGGAGGATCCGGCGCGCCTCGTGCTCGACCTCTGAGACCTGCCTGATGGCGATCCCGGCAAAGCTCGTCTCTGTTGGCCTCGCCATTGCCGGCATCATCAACCTGTTGCCGACGATCGGCGTGGCCGGGGTCGGCTGGCTACGCTCGCTCTACGGTTTCGAGATCGCCAATCCCGATCTCGAAATCCTGCTGCGGCACCGCGCTCTGCTGTTCGGGATTGTGGGCGCGCTGCTGCTGGCGGCCGCCCTCCGCCCTGGACTGCGCGATGTAGCCGTGCTCGTCGCTGGCGCGAGCATGGCGAGCTTCATCGTGATCGCGCTCCTCGTCGGCGGCTATGGCCCTGCCATCAGGAAGGTTGTGATCGCCGACATCGTCGGGCTTCTGGCCCTCGTGCCGGCGATCGTCGCGCGGTTGGCGCCGTCGCATCGATAGGGTGGGGTAACGAAGTGCCTACGCAGCCCGATGTGATCGTTGGATCCGCTTAGGAGACGGAGCATGGCCTTCGGACCCAACCCGCCACCGATCCAGGCGCATATCTGCGTCAAGGGCGGCGACGAGGCGATCGCCTTCTACGAGAAGGCCTTCGGCGCGCAGTGCAGCTTCAAGGCCATGGCCGAGGACGGCAGACGCGTGATGCATGCCAATCTCGCGCTCTTCGGCAGCGAGGTGATGCTGCACGACGAATTCCCCGAGTTCGGCGGCGATGTGCTGGCGCCGAGCTCGCGTAGCGGCGCCAGCATGACGATAAGCATCAACCTGCCGCAGCCGGTCGATGTCGACGCCGCCATCGCCAGGGCTGCGGCTGCGGGCGCCGAAATCGTTATGCCGGCGAGCGACGTGTTCTGGGGCGTCCGCTATGGCCGCCTGCGCGATCCCTTCTGCCATGTCTGGGCCTTCAACGCGCCGCTGGCGCAACAGCAATCGTAAAGTCTGAACGAAAGAGAGACCATGTCCTACGATCTCGTCGTCATCGGAACCGGCCCCGGCGGCTATGTCTGCGCCATTCGTGCCGCCCAGCTCGGCCTCAAGGTCGCTGTGGTCGAGAAGCGCAAGACCCATGGCGGCACCTGCCTGAACGTCGGCTGCATCCCCTCGAAGGCGCTGCTGCACGCCTCCGAGATGTTCGACGAGGTCTCCCACACCTTCCCCAGCCTCGGCATCATCACGGCTAAGCCCAAGCTCGATCTGAAGCAGATGATGGTCCACAAGCAGGAGACGGTCGACGCCAACGTCAACGGTGTCGCCTTCCTCTTGAAGAAGAACAAGATCGAGCCGTTCCACGGCACGGCCTCGATCCCGGCAGCCGGCAAGGTCGTCGTCACCGGCGAGGACGGCAAGACGCAGGAACTCGAAACCAAGAACATCGTCATCGCCACCGGCTCGGAATCCGCGGCACTGCCGGGCGTCACCACTGACGAGAAGACGGTGGTGACCTCGACCGGTGCGCTCGAACTTGGCTCCGTGCCGAAGGAGCTGCTGGTGGTCGGTGCAGGTGTGATCGGGCTCGAGATCGGCTCGGTCTGGGCCCGGCTCGGCGCCAAGGTCACGGTGGTCGAATTCCTCGACCGCATCCTGCCCGGCATGGATGACGAGATCGCCAAGCAGTTCCAGCGGATGCTGCAGAAGCAGGGCTTCACCTTCCATCTCGGCTCGAAGGTCACCAAGGTCGAGACGGCCAAGAAGGGCGGCGCCACCGTCAGCGTCGAGCCCGCCGCCGGCGGCGAGGCCAGGACGCTCAACGCCGACATCGTGCTGGTTGCGATCGGCCGGCGCCCGAACACGGATGGGCTCGGCCTCGACAAGGCCGGCGTCGCGACCGAGCGCGGCCGGGTCGTCATCGACGATCATTTCCAGACCAATGTGCCGGGCATCTACGCGATCGGCGACGTGGTGCGCGGACCGATGCTGGCGCACAAGGCCGAGGATGAGGGCGTCGCCGTCGCCGAGATCCTCGCCGGCAAGCACGGCCATGTGAACTACGACGCCATTCCCGGCATCGTCTACACCGGCCCCGAGGTCGCCGCGATCGGCAAGACCGAGGAGGAACTGAAGTCGGCGGGCGTGGCGTACAAGGTCGGCAAATTCCCGTTCACGGCCAATGGCCGGGCGCGCGCGATCAAGCATACCGACGGCTTCGTCAAGTTTCTCGCCGATGCGGCGACCGACCGGGTGCTCGGCTGCCACATCATCGGCCCGCATGCCGGCGACCTGATCGCCGAGGTGACCGTGCTGATGGAGTTCGGTGGTTCCGCCGAGGATCTCGCCCGCACCTGCCACGCCCATCCGACGCTGGCAGAGGCGGTCAAGGAAGCGGCGCTCGCCGTCGATAAGCGCCCGATCCATATGTGATCGGGGCCGCTACCGCGGCAGCGCCCTCACGCACGTACCCGTCATGGTCGGGCTTGTCCCGACCATCCACGCTTTCTTTCGGGCAGTGCAGTGTTCAAGACGTGGATGCTCGCCACAAGGGCGAGCATGACGAACTGGAATGGCGTCGTATTCGTACGACGCGAGGGCTTCAGCCCCGCCGCGCGCGATAGGCCGTCAGCGTGTTGCGCAGCAGGCAGGCGATGGTCATCGGGCCGACGCCGCCGGGGACCGGCGTGATCGCGCCGGCGACCTGCGCCGCCTCGGCATAGTCGACATCGCCGGCGAGCTTGCCGTCGGGCATGCGGTTTATGCCGACATCGATAACCGTGGCACCGGGCTTCAGCCAGTCGCCCTTGACCATCCGCGGGCGTCCCACTGCGGCGACGACGATATCGGCGCGCTTCACCACGGCCGCGAGGTCGCGCGTGCGCGAATGGGCGATGGTGACGGTGCAGTCGGCCTGGAGCAGCAATTGCGCGACGGGACGCCCGACCAGCTCCGAACGGCCGACGACGACGGCTTCCAGCCCCGAGAGCGACGGCAGCGTCTGCTTCAGCAGCAACATGCAGCCGAGCGGCGTACAGGGAACGAGGCCATTCTTGCCGCCGGCGAGCAGGCCGGCATTGATCGGGTGCAGGCCGTCGACATCCTTGGCAGGGTCGATCGCGTCGATAATACGGCCGGTATCGATGTGCTTCGGCAGCGGCAGCTGGACGAGAATGCCGTCGACGCCGTCATCGGAGTTCAGCTCGGCGATCTTGGCGAGTAGCGCCGCCTCGGTGGTCTCGGCCGGCAGGCGATGGGCGATCGAGTTCATGCCGATCTCGGCCGCGAGCTTCTCCTTGGAGGCGACGTAGACCTTGCTGGCTGGGTCCTCGCCGACGAGGACGACGTGCAGGCCGGGCGAGGGCTTGCCGGCGGCCTTGAGCGCTGCGACCTCGTGGCCGATCTCGGCGCGCAGCTCCGCCGCCGCCGCCTTGCCGTCGATGATGCGTGCCGTCATGACCAGCTCCGTCCTGCGCATTTCGAGCCGTCCTCATGCTGCATCGCGGCGAAACGGACAAGGGCCGTCGCGTCCTGAGTGTGGCGCGGGCGGGGATGTCGTCGCTGCCGCTTGATCGCAACGCGTCGAGCCAGCATGGTCGGCGCGTGATTCAGCAAGCGGCCTGCTAGCCGGAGACAGTGACGTGACCACCGGCTTTGCGGCGATCCCGGCTTCCGGCAGCTATGTGCTGCGCAATGCCAGGGCGCCTGCCTGTCTGGTCGAAGCCGGCAGCCTGGCGAGCGACCGCGACGGTCTCGCTTTGCTGGACATCATAGTCGAGGACGGCGTCATCGGCTCGATCCTGCCGGCGGGCACGCCCGCGCTCGACGCTGCGCCGGCGCTCGATCTCGATGGCGGCATCGCGCTGCCGCGGCTGGTCGATGTCCACACCCATCTCGACAAGGGCCACATCTGGCCGCGCCGACCCAATCCGGATGGCAGCTTCATGGGTGCGCTGAGCGCTGTCGCGGCCGATCGCGAGGCGAACTGGTCCGCGGGAGACGTGCGGGCCCGCATGGAGTTCGGCTTGCGCTGTGCCTATGCCCATGGCACGGCGGCGATCCGCACCCATCTCGACTCGCTCGGCAAGCAGATCGAGATCTCCTGGCCGGTCTATGCAGAGTTGCGGGCCGAATGGGCCGGGCGGATCGCATTGCAGGCCTCTCCGCTCTTCGGCGTCGATGCCGTCACCGATCCCGCGCATATGCAGGCGATAACCCGCGCCGTGACCACCTATGGCGACAACCTGCTCGGCGCCGTCACCTATATGGTGCCGGAACTCGACGCCGCGCTCGATACGCTCTTCCGGACCGCGATCGAGCATGGCTTCGATCTCGACTTCCATGTCGACGAGGCCAATGATCCGGCGGCGCGTTCGCTCGAGCACATCGCCGATGCGGCCCTGCGCCACCGTTTTCAGGGCAAGATCCTGGCGGGGCATTGCTGCTCGCTCTCCTTGCAGGCGCCGCAGGATGAGGCGCGCATCATTGCGAAGGTCAGGGAGGCCGGTATCGCCGTGGTCTCGCTGCCGATGTGCAACATGTATCTGCAGGACCGCCAGCGGGGACGCACGCCGCGCTGGCGCGGCGTCACTGCGCTGCATGAGTTGAAGGCGGCGGGCGTCCCGGTGATGATCGCCTCCGACAACACCCGCGATCCGTTCTACGCCTATGGCGATCTCGACCTCGTCGAGACGCTGCGCGAGGGCACCCGCATCCTCCAGCTTGACCATTCCGATCGCGACTGGGCGAAGGCGATCGCCGCCACGCCGGCCGAGGTCATGAGGCTCCCCGGCACCGGCCGCCTCGCAGCCGGCGGTCCTGCCGATCTGATCCTGACACGCGCCCGCGACTGGACGGAGTTCTTCGCCAGGCCGCAGGCCGACCGGACCGTTTTGGTCAATGGCCGCGCCATCGACCGCTCCTTGCCCGATTATCGCGAACTCGATCACCTCATGAGCCGCTCAGCATGACCGCACGCTACGACATCGACGCTTTGAAGCGTCGCCTGAACGGCATCCGTACCGAGGATAATCCGGCGCTCGTCAAGCAGAAGAGCCGCGACTTCTTCTGGTATTCGCCGAAGCTGAAGCGCCAGCTCGACCATGTCGTCGCCGACATCATCGTCTCGCCCACGAGCGAAGCGCAGGTGCTGGAGACGCTCTCGGCGGCGCATGCGCTCGGCATTCCCGTGACGCCGCGCGGTACCGGCACCGGCAATTACGGCCAGGCGATGCCGCTCTCGGGCGGCATCGTGCTCGACCTTTCCGGCTTCAACAAGGTGACGAGCATCGAGGCCGGGCGCTATGTCGCCGAGCCCGGCGCCGTGCTGGCCAAGATCGACCAGGAGACGTGCGCTCACTCCCGCCAGGAGATCAGGCTGCACCCATCAACCTATCACACCGCATCGGTCGGCGGCTTCATCGCCGGCGGCTCCGGCGGTGTCGGCTCGATCAAATGGGGCGGCCTGCGCGACTGGGGCAACATCATCTCGCTGCGCGTCGCGACGATGGAGGGCACGCCCCGCATCCTCGAGCTCCAGGGCGAGGACCTGCACAAGGTCGCCCATGCCTATGGCACCAACGGCATCATTACGCAGGTCGAGATGCCGCTCGGTCCGGCCTATGCCTGGGTCGACGTCATCCTCGGCTTCGACGAATTGCGGGCCGCGACCGAGTTTGCCAATGCGCTAGGCGAGCAGGACGGGCTGGCGCTGAAGAACCTCGCCGTGGTCGCGGCGCCTGCACCGCACGACTATTTCCTGCGCCAC
Organism: Allobosea sp. Tri-44; assembly: GCF_004123845.1. Classification (GTDB taxonomy): domain Bacteria; phylum Pseudomonadota; class Alphaproteobacteria; order Rhizobiales; family Beijerinckiaceae; genus Allobosea. The sequence continues at coordinate 54,642 of NZ_NBDP01000053.1, forward strand.
AGGAAATTCCTGCCACGCGAGAGTCACTGCGTCCTGATCATGGTCGCCGATTTCGCGGTCGAGTCGATGCTGGCCTTCGCCCGCCGCTTCGGCGGCCCGCAGCTGCTGATGCGCTCCGACAAGCTGACGACGGAGGAGGCGAAGGGGTTGCCGCCGACTTTCGAGCTCGGCTGGAACCACACCACCTTGCGCGCGCTGCGCGTCGATCCCTCGATCACCTATCTGCAGGTGCTCTATCCCTTCCCGAACCAGGTCGATCTCGTCGACAAGATCCATGCCCGCTTCGGCGACGAGGTCACCTGCCATCTCGAATTCGTCCGCTTCGACGGTAAGATCACCTGCTTCGGCCTGCCGCTGGTGCGCTTCACCAGCGAGGAACGGCTGGAGGAGATCATGGCGATCCATGAGGAGATGGGTGCGCCGATTTTCAACCCGCACCGCTACACGCTGGAGGAGGGCGGGATGAAGCAGACCGACGAGGTCCAGCTCGCCTTCAAGCGCGAGGCCGATCCGCAGGGGCTGCTCAATCCCGGCAAGATGATCGCCTGGGAGGACCCGAACTACGATTACCGTTCGGGCAAGACCTTCCTGTTCAAGGCGCTTGGCGAAGCCGGCGTCGGCGCCTGATCCGACGATGCGGGCGCTCGTCCTCTACGCGCATCCAGATCCCGCGAGCTTCGGGGCGGCGGTGCACGAGACTGTTGTCTCGGCGCTGGGCCGCGCCGGTCACGAGGTCGACGATTGCGACCTCTACGCCGAAGGCTTCGACCCTGTGCTGAGCCGCGAGGAGCGCGTCGGCTACCATGATCTCGCCAGCAACCGGAATTCTGTAGCCGGCTATGTCGAGCGCCTCATGCGAGCGGAGGCGCTGTTCCTGTGCTTCCCGGTCTGGAACTACGGCTATCCGGCGATCATGAAGGGTTATTTCGATCGCGTCTTCCTGCCGGGTGTCTCGTTCAAGCTGGTCGACGGCTCGATCCGCCCCAACCTCTGGAATATTCGCCGGCTGATGACTGTGGCCACCTATGGCGGCTCGCGCTGGCGCACCATGCTGATGGGTGATCCGCCACGTCGGCAGATCAAGCGGGGATTGCGCGCTGTTTGCCATCCGGCAGCACGAGTTTCCTATCTGGCGCATTACGACATGAACCGTTCGACGCCAGAGAGCCGCGCAGCATTTATGACCAAGATCGAGCAGGAAATCGCGCGGATTCAAGAGCCTGTCTGACAGTTGTCATCAGCCTGTCATGAAGGCGGGCGATTGCACAGCCGGCGAAAAGTATCCGCAACCTTTTCCAAGGGCCGGCTCATGACCAAGTCCCTCGAAAAAAGCGTCGGCCGTGCCTTGCTGGTGACGGCGCGCCTGCACAGAGCGCGGATGGGCGAGCGCCTCAACGCGCTCGGACTCTTTCCAGGCCAGGAACAGGCGCTGAAATCGCTTCAGACGGCGCCGATGACGATGGGCGAGCTGGCGAGCCTGCTGCGGGTCAAGCCGCCGACCGTCTCGAAGACGATCGGCCGGCTCTCGCTGCAAGGGCTGGTGACGCGCGAGGGCGGCGGCCGTGACGGCCGGCTGGTTCAGGTGGCGCTGACAGAGAACGGCCAGAAGACTGCGGCCGCGCTCGACGCGGTCTGGAATCAAGTCGAGGAAGAGCTGCTCGAGAAGCTCGACGCCAAGGAGCGCAAGCAGCTGCGCAAATTGCTGCGTAAGGCGTCGAAGGGCCTGTCGAAGGCCGGGGCCGATGCTGACGACGGCGAGGACGAGGCCGAGGACGCAGCCTGATCAGGCTCGGCTCTAGCGGCATGACTCGCATGCGCTGAGAGGCTGGTTTCAAGCCTTAAATCGGTTCATTGGTTATCTGTCATTCCTCCAGAGCATGACGGAAACCGCGCTTGTCGGCCGCTCCCGCTCCGCTTCCGGATACGCGCCGGACACGCTTGACCGCCATCGCCCTGATGAGTGGGGCGATCATCTGCTTTTCGCTGCTCGACACCTGTGCGAAATGGCTCGGCGGGACGATGCACCCGATGCAGGTCGTGCTGGCGCGCTATCTGGTCAGCGTCGCCCTGGTCTCGCTCCTGCTCAATCCCTGGAGCCACCCCGGCATCACCCGGACCAAGCGACCCTGGCTGCAGGGCTTCCGCTCACTGCTGCTGCTGGGCTCGACCGCGCTCAACTTCGTCGCGCTGCAATATCTGCAACTCGCCGAGACGGTCTCGATCATGTTCGCGGGGCCCCTGCTGGTTGCGCTGCTCGCCGGGCCCTTGCTCGGCGAATGGGCCGGGCCGCGTCGGCTGATCGCGATCGGCGTTGGCTTCCTCGGGGTGCTGGTGGTGACAAGGCCCGGGATAGGAGGCCTGCACCCTGCGGCGCTGCTCGTTGTCTGCGGCTGCTTCTGCTACGCCTTTTACAGCCTGTCGACGCGGATGCTGGCCTCGAGCGATTCTCCGCAAACGACGATGTTCTATTCCGGTATCGGCGGCGTCGTCCTGATGCTGCCGCTGCTGCCGCTGTTCTGGTCATGGCCGCCGAACTGGCAGAGCTGGTTGCTGATGGGCGGAACCGGGTTCTTCGGGGCGCTCGGCCACTGGCTGCTGATCCTTGCGCATCAGCGTGCGCCGGCGACGATCCTCGCGCCCTTCATCTATTCGCAGATCGTCTGGATGATCCTGCTCGGTTGGTTCGTCTTCGGCCAGATTCCCGACCGCTTCACCTTCATCGGAGCCGCGATCGTCATCGCCTCCGGACTCTACCTGCTCTATCGCGAACGTGTCCGGCACGTGCCCGAGGGTTCGGCCCGGCTCGACTGACCCGGCACGGTCCTTGAAGCCTCCACCCGTGGATGGAGGCCTTGATGACGGTTTTATACCGCAACTGGCTATCGGCGGCCCCGTTCGGCACAGTTGTGGTCCGGACGCGTCTCGTTACGGCACAAGCGCCGGGCTCAGCCGAGCGAAACCTTGCTCTGCCCGGCGACGAAGTCGGAGAGCATCGGCACATAGTGCTCGCCCATGCCGCTCGCGACGGCTGCCGCATAGACGTTCTTGACGGCTCCGCCGACCGGGTTCGGAACGCCGGCGGCGTTGGCGAGGCTCTCCAGATAGCGCACGTCCTTCAGCGCGTTGGACAGCGTGAACTTATGTGCATCCGGATCGCGTTCGAGCACGTACTTCATGAAGGTCTGGTAGAAGCCGCACTCCATGCGTCCGCCCGTGATGACGCTGTCGAAGGTCTGCGGGCTGATGCCGACCTTCTGCGCCAGGGTCAGCGCCTCGGCGTAGATCGCGCCATAGCCGAGCGAGAGGAAGTTGTTGAGCAGTTTCATCTTGTGGCCATCCCCGACGGGGCCGAGATGAACGATCTTCTGGGCCCAGGCCTCGCAGACCGGGCGGATGCGCTCGAAAACCGCACTGTCGGCCCCAATCATCGTCGAGAGTTGACCGAGATTAGCCTGGGCGGGTGTTCCGCCCAGCGGCGCGTCACAGAGGTGCAGGCCCATGGCAGCAAGCCGTTCCGCCAAGGCGATCGTCGAGACGGGGTCGGAGGTCGAGCAGTCGACGACGATCGTGCCGGGCTTTGCGCCGGCCGCGATGCCATCGGGACCGCTGATGACCTGCTCGACCTGCGGCGAGCCGGTGACGCAGAGGAAGATGATACTCGCCCTCCCGGCGAGTTCCCGCGGGGTCGCGGCTTCCGCTGCGCCCGCAGCCTTGAGCTCTTCGACGGGCTTGCGGTTGCGATGGCCCATGACCGTGAGCGGGAAGCCCTTGGCGAGAATACAACTCGCCATGCCTTGACCCATGTAACCAACGCCGATGAAGCCGATAGATTCTTTAGTCGTGCTCATCTTCAGTTTCTCCGAATTATATGAGATGGAACAAGGGAATGCGGAACGATTTGGCCAAGAACTGGTTGAATGCAGCGGCTTCCAGGCTTCAGGAGAAGCGATTGATGGCGAATGACGGACACTCGCGCGACCCCTCGGGGGCCGGGAGGGCGGGTGTCAAACCCGGTGGCCGTGGCCGCGTTACCTTGCAGATCATCGCCGACCGGCTGGAGGTTTCGACCGCGACCGTCTCGCTCGCGCTGCGCGAGAGTCCGCTGGTCGCCGATGGCACCCGCCTGCGCGTACAGCAAATCGCGCGAGAGATGGGCTACAGCTACAACCGCAGCGCGGCCTCGCTGCGGACCGACCGGACCAACATCCTCGGCGTCGGCTTCCACGACATCACCAATCCTTACTTCGCCGAGTTGCTCGCCGCGATCGAGGAGACGGCGACGACGCATGGCCGCTCGATCCTGCTCGGGACCTATGCGGAGAACCTGCAGCGGCAGGACCGTGTCCTCAACACACTCAAGGAATACCGGCCCGACGGCATGATCATCTGCCCGGCCGGCGGTACCACGGCGGAGACCTTGCAGCACCTGATGGCGGCGCAGGTGCCGTTGGTGCAGCTCTCGCGGGAGATTCCCGGCATCGGCCTCGATTTCGTCGGCTCGGATGACCGGCACGGCACCGTGCTCGCCGTCGAGCACCTGCTCGGGCTCGGCCATCGCCGCATCGCCTTCCTCGGCGAGAGCCCGCTGATCTCGACCGGCCGCAACCGTTATCGCGGCTATTGCGAGACACTGGCCAAGCACGGCCTGCCGCTCGATCCGACGATCGTCTATTCGGCCTATGGCACGCGCGAGAACGGCCTGAAGGGTGTCCAGAAAGTGCTCGACGCTGCTGATCCGCCGACCGCCGCAGTCTGCTTCAACGACCTCACCGCCTTCGGCGCGATGCTCGGCTTGCGTCATCGCGGCCTGGAGGCCGGCGCGGACTTCTCGGTCATTGGCTGCGATGACGTCCAGGAAGCGTCGCAATGGTATCCGGCGCTGACGACGCTGAAGAATTTCCAGGATGATATGGGGCGGACATCGGCGGAGCTGCTGCTGCGCCGGATCGCCGATCCGTCGGCGCCGCCGCAGCGCGTCGTGCTGACCCCCGAACTGGTTGTGCGCGGGACGACGGCGCCGCCGAGGGCGGCGCGCTGAGGCCGGAGCGTTTCCGCGTTTCTCCGAAACACGGAAACGCTCAAAGTTTTTGTTTTGATGCATTTTCTTCACGCGAACCGGTGCCCACTTCGCTCGAAAATGCTCTGGTTCAGGCATCGTTGTCCGGCTTGCGGTTCAGCGCCCGATAGGCGCGCACCACATGCGAGTCGTCGCGCCCGCCATGGCCGAGGCCGGAGGCGGCAAGGAACATCTGGTGCGCCGCTGCGGCGAGGGGCAGCGCCGCCTTCGCGGCGCGCCCGGCATCGAGGACGATGCCGAGATCCTTGACGAAGATGTCGACGGCGCTGGCGACCGGCGGCTCGTCTTCGAGCATGCGCGGGCCGCGGTCTTTCAGCATCCAGGACGAGGCGGCCGACCCGCCCATGATCTCGAACAGTACCTTGCCGTCGATGCCGGCCTTCTGCGCCAGCGAGAGCGCCTCTGCCGCGACCGCGATGTGGACGCCGCAGAGCAGCTGATTGACGGTTTTCACCGTCGCGCCCTGGCCCGGCTTCTCGCCGACATGAAAGACCTTGTCGCCCATCGCGTCGAGCACGGGCTTGGCCTTGGCGAAGCTCTCGACCGGGGCGCCGACCATGATGGTGAGCGTGCCTCCTTCAGCGCCCTTCACGCCGCCCGAGACTGGTGCATCGACGAAATAACGGCCGGTCTTGGTCACGGCTTCGGCGATGGCCTCGACCTCCCCCGGCGGGCAGGTCGCCATCAGGACCACGGTGGCGCCTGGGGCGAGCGCATCGAGCGCTCTGGCGTCGAACAGGACCGAGCGGGCCTGAGCGGCGTTGACCACCATCAGCACAAGTGTGTCGGCGCCCTCGGCAGCAGCAACAGCGCTGTCGGCGGCGTGACCGCCGGCAGCCACCAGGGCCGCGCGCGCGCTCTCCCTCATATCGAAACCTGTGACGCGGAACTGGCGCTTGACGAGATTCTCGGCCATCGGCGCGCCCATGGCGCCGAGCCCGATGAAGGCAATGGAAGTCACGTTTCTTGGCCTTGGCTTGGGGCGGCTTGGAGGCCGCCGTCTTACGACATCACTCTTTCACCGCGCCGGTGAGCGAGGCGACGTAGTAGTCGACGAAGAAGGAATAGAGCAGGGCGACCGGGATCGAGCCGAGCAAAGCGCCGGCCATCAGCGAGCCCCAATGGTAGACGTCGCCCTCGACCAGCTGGGTCAAGACCGCGACCGGCACCGTCTTCTTCTCGGCCGACTGGATGAAGGCGAGCGCGTAGATGAACTCGTTCCAGGACAGGGTGAAGGCGAAGATGCCGGCCGAGATCAGCCCGGGCAGGGCCAGCGGCAAGGTGATCTGCCAGAGGATCTGCAGCCTAGTCGCGCCGTCGATCATGGCGCATTCCTCGAGCTCGTAGGGAATCGACTTGAAGTAGCCGATCAGGAGCCAGGTGCAGAACGGTATCAGGAAGGTCGGATATGTGAGGATCAATGCCCATTGCGAGTCGAACAGACCGAGCTGGAAGATCAGCGTCGCCATCGGGATGAACAGGATCGAGGGCGGCACCAGATAGGCGAGGTAGATCGCCAGGCCGACATATTGCGAGCCCTTGAACTTTAGGCGCTGGATCGCATAGGCGGCGAGCACGCTGGAGAACAGCGAGAGCACTGTCGCGACGGTCGCGACCGTCATCGTCGTCAGCAGCCATTGCGGATAATCGGTCTGGAACAGCAGCCGCTTGATGTTGTCCAGCGTCGGCGAACTCACCCAGAACGGGTTGTAGGTCTTGTAATCGTAGAGCTCGGCGTTCGGTTTGATGGCGGTGATCGCCATCCAGTAGAACGGGAAGAGCAGCACGATCACGAAGATCGACAGCGGCAGGTAGACCGTGATGAAGCGGCGCGGGCTCGAAGACCAGTCGATGACGCCGGTATTCTCCTTCTCGACGAGGTGCGGGCGCTCCGCGGCAGCGTGATCAGTCATTGTCTTCTCCCTGCTGCCATTTGCGGCGGGCGAGCGCGTAGTAGCTGAACAGGGTGGCCAGCACGAGGAAGGGTATCATCGCGACCGCGATCGCAGCGCCCTCGCCGAGTTGGCCGCCGGGAATGCCGCGCTGGAAGGCGAGCGTCGCCATCAGATGGGTCGAGTTGATCGGCCCGCCGCGGGTGATGGCGTAGACGAGCTGGAAGTCAGTGAAGGTGAACAGCACCGAGAAGGTCAGCACCACCGCCAGAATCGGCATCAGCATCGGGAAGGTGACGTGGCGGAAGCGCTGCCAGGCATTGGCGCCGTCGAGCATCGCTGCCTCGTAGAGCGCCGGCGAGATCGTCTGCAGGCCGGCGAGCAGCGAGATCGCGACGAAGGGAATGCCGCGCCAGGTGTTCGCCGCGATCAGCGACCAGCGCGCGGCCCAGGGCTCGCCGAGAAAGTCGATATAGGTCGTGCGCCAACCGAGCACGTCGACCAGCACATAGGAAATGATCGAGAACTGCGGATCGTAGATCCACCAGAAGGCGATCGCCGAGAGCACTGTCGGCACGATCCAGGGTACCAGGATCAACGCCCGCAGCAGCGACTTGAACGGCAGGTGATTGTTCAGCAGCAGCGCCAGCCAGAGGCCGAGCGCGAACTTCCCGACCGTTGCGACGCCGGTATAGAGCAGCGTGTTCCAGACTGAGGTAATGAAGACCCGGTCCTGCATCAGCGAGGTGAAGTTCTCGAAGCCGATGAAATGGCCGGAACGTCCGATCTTCGTGTCGGTGAAGGCGAGCCAGATCCCTAAGCCCAGCGGATAGGTCAGGAATATCAGCAGCAGGGCGGCCGCCGGCAGGAGGCAGAGGAAGATCAGGACAGACTTGTTGTCGAGCAGCCGGACCAGCCAGTTCTGCGGCATCTGGTGGACGGTCCTGGCTTCCGCGGCGATCGTCATGGCGCTCCTTTCCGTGAAACAGCCGCGCCGCCGGAGGTCCGGCGGCGCGGTCGCGGCGATCAGGTGCGGTAGTAGCGCTTGGCGCGGCGCTCGGCCTCGGCGGCGGCTTCCTCAGGCGTTGCCTGACCGGCGCAGACGGAGGCGACCATCTGGACCATGACGTATTCGGCGTTGACCGTGCCGGCGGCCTCGGTGATCGCGCCCTTGTAGCCGCTCCAGAGCGCCCGCTCCCAGGTGTCGCGATAGACCAGGATCTTGGGATCGCCCTCCCAGACCTTGCTCTTCGCGTAGCCCTTGAGCGGCTGTGTCCAGTAACCGAAGCAGCCGGTCAGCCACTTGTCGTACTGCTCCGTCTCCATCATGAAGCGGAGATACTCCTTGGCGGCGTTCGGGAACTTGGTGTGCTTGAACACCATGGCGTTGATCACCAGCGCCGTCTCGGTCGGCCGCCCGACCCCGGCGCCGACCGGCATCGGCGCATGATTGAGGTCCTTGCCGATCGCCGAGATCTTCTCGTCCTTCGAGTTCTTGATCGAGAAGTAGAGCGAGACGCCGTTCTGGGTCAGTCCGATTTCGCCGGCGGTCAGCGCCTTGTTGTTGCTGATGTCGAGCCAGGACAGGGTGCCGGGGATGAAGGTCTCGTAGAGCGCCTTGGCGTATTTCAGCGCCTCGATCGTCTCCTTGCTGTTGATCGCGACCTTGTTGTTCTCGTCGACCATGTAGCCGCCATGCGACCAGACCAGCCAGTTGCAGAAGGAGTTGCCGTCACCGACCGCGTTGCCGAGCGCGAAGCCGGAAGGGTGGCCCTTCGCCTTGAGCTTGCGGCAGAGGTCGAGGAAGCCGGCATGGTCTTTCGGGAAGGTGTCGAAGCCCGCTTCCTTGACCCAGGATTCGCGATAGACCGCCGGGCCGCCGGAACCGCCCATCGGGATCGAGATCCAGGTGTTGGTCTTGTCTTTCTTGCCGTATTTCTCGGCGACCGGGTACCAGCCGCCATGTTTCTTGCCGAGATCCTCGGCGACCTGCGTCAGATCGAGCAGCTTGTCGGCGAAGATATGCGGATCGTCGGCCCAACCGACGACGATGTCGGGCCCGGCGCCGGTGTTGGCGGTCACGGCGGTCTGCGGGCGCAGATCCTCCCAGCTGGCATAGTCGACGCGGACCTGAACGCCGGTCGCCTTGGTGAAGGCTTCGGTGTTCTCATTGAAGATCGTCTGGTCGGGGTCGACGAACTTGGTCGGACGCAGCACGCGCAGCGTCGCGCCCTTCTCGATATTGGCCGTCTGAGCGATCGACGGCACAGGCAAGGTGGCGCCGGCTGCGAGGCCTGCGCCACCGATCAATACATCGCGTCTGGAAATCGTCATTGCTTGTCTCCTCCGGGTGGCCGCGAGGCCCTGCATGGGAGCCTCGTCGCGATTTGTCGGGACAGTGCCGCCGCCGGAGTATTCTCCGTGCAGCGGCCCTCAATATATCAGATGCGCTTGCCCGTCGCCGCGTCGAAGAGATGCGTGACCGAGGTATCGGGCCGGATATGGATGTTCTCGCCGGGCTTGGCGGTGATGCGCTCGCGGAAGATGCAGGTCAGGCTCTGGCCGCCGCAGCGCACGATAACCTGGGTCTCGGAGCCCATCGGTTCGATGACCACGACCTCGGCCGGCAGGCCGGAGGAATCGAGCTGGATATGCTCGGGGCGGATGCCGAACACGGCGGCCCGGTCATTCGAATCCGCCGGATGCTTGCCGATCGGCCAGATCACGCCGCCTTCGGTCTCGAAGCCGTTGGCGCGGATCGTGCCCTTCAGCAGGTTCATCGAGGGCGAGCCGATGAAGGCGGCGACAAAGAGGTTGGTGGGGTTGTCGTACAGATCCAACGGGGCGCCCATCTGCTCGACGATGCCGTCATGCATCACGACGATCTTGTCGGCCATGGTCATGGCTTCGATCTGGTCGTGGGTGACGTAGACCGTCGTGGTCTTGAGGCGCTGGTGCAGTTCCTTGATCTCGGTGCGCATCTGCACGCGCAGCTTGGCGTCGAGGTTCGACAGCGGCTCGTCGAAGAGGAAGACCTGCGGATCGCGGACGATGGCGCGGCCCATGGCGACGCGCTGGCGCTGGCCGCCGGAGAGCTGGCGCGGATAGCGGTCGAGCAGCTTGTCGAGGCCGAGGATGCCGGCGGCCTTGCCGACGCGCTCGTCGATCTCGGCTTTGGGCGCCTTCCGCAGCTTCATCGAGAAGGCCATGTTGTCGGCCACCGTCATATGCGGATAGAGCGCATAGTTCTGGAAGACCATGGCGATGTCGCGCTCTTTCGGCGGCACGTCGTTGACGACGCGCGGGCCGATGCGGATCTCGCCGCCGGTGATGTTCTCGAGGCCGGCGATCATGCGCAGCAAGGTCGATTTTCCGCAGCCCGACGGGCCGACCAGGATGACGAATTCGCCATCGTTGATGTCGATATCGACGCCGTGAATGACCTGCGTCGAGCCATAGGCCTTGCGCACGTCGGCAATCTGGACGGATGCCATCTTTGGTTTCTCTCCCGCTCTTTAGGTTGCCCCGGGGTGCCTGACACAATCCCCGTCGGCGGCGCTGCAGATCATCGGCTTCTGACGACCGATCGACACGAGACCACGCAATCCAGGCGAGCCGCCTGTTGCGTCAACCTCGTTCGCGGATAAAGTCATACGATAGAAAGAGGCGTGTCAAGCGCCGGGCGGCCAGCGGGGCGAGCTCTCCGACGCTGCCGATGTTTGGAGGAAAAGCGTAGGTTCGATGCGGCTCCATGTCCAGGCGCGCCCGACGAGGCTCAACCCCGACCGGCTTTTCGGCCAGGTGGCGCACCGTCTTGCGGTCGCGATCATCACCGGGGCGTCGCCGGCCGGCGCGCTGCTGCCGAACGAGGACGATCTGAAGGGCGAGATTTCGGTCTCGCGCACCGCCTATCGCGAGGCGGTCAAATTCCTCAGTGGCAAGGGGCTGGTCGAGGCCAAGCCGAAAAGCGGCACGCGGGTGGCGCCGCGCGAGGCCTGGAACCTGCTCGACCCGGATGTCCTTGCCTGGCATTTCGAAGCCGATCCGAACGAGAAGTTCATCCGCGACCTCTTCGAACTCAGGCTTTTCGTTGAGCCGAGCGCCGCTCGCCTCGCAGCGCAGCGGCGCAGTGCGGCCGATCTGCAGCGGGTCGAGGCGGCCTATCGCGGCATGGTCGAGAACCCGCCCTATGCCGAGCGGACGGTCAATGCCGACCTCGCCTTTCACGAGGCGATCTTCGCCGCGACCCGCAATCCGCCGCTGCAGTGCCTCGCGCCTGCTGTGTGTGCAACGATCCAATGGTCGCTGTTCCTGAAGGCGCCGGACGACCGCTTCTTTTTCACGGCGTCATTGATCGATCATGAGCGTGTGCTCGAGGCGATCGTGCAGCGCGATGGCGAGCTCGCGGCGGCGCGGATGAGCGGGCTGGTGATCGACAGTCTGAACAGCACACTGCGTCTGCTCGCCGGTCGAGCGGAGGCGATTGCGAGCAAAATCGCGTGATTAAATCATACTATATGGAGCTGAATAGACAGCCGAGCCGGGATGTCATAACCGGCTCTGCAAGCAGCCCCTACTTGCGCGCGCTGGGAATTCCCCGGCGCCTTTCTGGCGGCTATGTTGATTTAATCGTTTTAAGAGTTTGAAATCAAGCCACGCACGCGTTCCACGAAAGCAGGACCATGACCGCGCAGAACAAGATCGAGATCGTCATGACCGGGCCGCTGATGGCCTATGCCGCCGACCAGCTCAGGGCGCGCTTCACCGTGCATGAGCTCTGGAAGGAGCAGGATCGCCAGGCGGCGCTGGCGGCCGTGAAGGATCGCGTGCGCGGCGTCGCTGGCGGCGGCGCACATGTGCGCATCGACGATGCTCTGTTCGATGCGCTGCCCAAGCTCGAGATCGTCTCGAATTTCGGCGTCGGCTATGACAATGTCGACGCGACTGCCGCCGGCAAGCGCGGCATCCTCGTCACCAATACGCCGGACGTGCTGACCGACGAGGTCGCCGACCTTGCCATCGGCCTCCTGCTTGCGACTGTCCGGCAATTGCCGCAGGTCGACCGCTATCTGCGCGCCGGCAAGTGGCTCTCGGGCGCCTACCCGCTGACGACTTCGCTGCGCAAGCGCAAGATCGGCATCGTCGGGCTCGGGCGGATCGGCAAGGCCGTGGCGCGTCGGCTCGAAGCCTTCGACGTGCCGATCGCCTATCATGGCCGCTCGCGGCAGGCCGATGTGACCTATCGCTACTATCCTTCGCTCGCCGAGATGGCGGCCGATGTCGACACGCTGGTCTCGGTCGCGCCGGGCGGCGACTCGACCTATCACATCATCAACGCCGAGGTGCTGAGGGCGCTCGGGCCGAACGGCATCGTCGTCAATGTGGGGCGTGGTACGGTGATCGACGAGCTAGCGCTGATCGAGGCGCTGAAGTCCAAGACGATCCTCTCCGCTGGCCTCGACGTATTCGAGGACGAGCCGCGCGTGCCGGCCGAGCTGATCGCGATGGATCACATCGTGCTCTTGCCGCATGTCGGCTCGGCATCGGTGCATACGCGCGAACAGATGGGTCAGCTTCTGGTCGACAACCTGGTTTCATGGTTCGATGGCAAGGGTCCTTTGACACCGGTTGCCGAGACGCCATGGACAAAAGCCTGATCACGACAGGGGCACGCCTCATGCGGCGAGGTGCGATCATTGCCGCTCTGGCTCTGCTGTCCGTCTCGCCCGCTGGAGCACAGACGGCGCCGCTGCCGCGCGGCGCCGAGCAGGCGCCCGAGGCGTTGAAGCCGTTCATCGGCTCCTGGGACATCGAGAAGCTCGGCGCGTCGCGGAAATGCACCGTGACCTTCGGGGCAGAGGTCGCAGGGCAGGGCCGGCAGATCCGTTTCCCGGCGACGTGCCGGCGCGCTCTGCCGATGCTGGATGATGTCGTCGCCTGGGACGTGTCCGGTGGCGCGCCGCGCCTGCTCGATGGCTCCGGCAAGGCGCTCGTGAGTTTCGACGAGAAAGCCGATCCCGGGCGCCGCGGCAAGGGCAATGATGGCAGCCAGTATGGCCTCGATCCGAAGGGGTACGTCCGCGCCGCGGCACGACCGACACCGGGCCGCGCGGAGCTCGCGGCGACGGCAGCGGCGCGTCCGACTGCTGTCGATCCTGCGAGTGCGCCCGCGGCAGGGAGCGTGCCTGGCCGCTATACCGTGATGCGGCAAGCCGGGCGCGACATCTGCAAGCTCGTGCTCTCGACCAGCCCGTCCGCCAATGCAGGTGCGTCAGTCGTGAGTTTCGACGGGCTCTGTCCCGATACCGGGCTGACGATCTTTTCGCCTATCGCCTGGCGCTATGAGGCAGGCCGGCTCGAGCTGATCGCCCGCAAGGGCCACAAGGTCGAGCTGGTCTTCGAGGGCGGGCAGTGGCGCAAGGACCCGGCGGTCGGCGCGCCACTGATGCTGAGGAAGCTGCCATAGCGCGTCCGCGCGCCGCCAGTCCGGGCCTGCGAAATGCAGGCTAGGATGGGACGCCGCTCAGCGAGGCTTCACGCGGATGCATTCGCGCGACGGCTGTCCGCCGACATTGAGGACGAGCGGCCTCGCGCCTCGCTCGAATATTTCGACATTGCTGCCGGCATAGCGCACGCCCGAGGCCGACATGGCTTTCGGCAGCTGATACGAGCTGCCGTTCGGAAAGGTGACGGTGATCGACTGGTGGCCGGAATTGAAATCGACCGTCACCCGCTTGCCTTGGGGAAGGCTGGGCGAACAATCATATTCTTCGGTCGCTGGATTGGCCGCCGCCGTAGCGGCCCAGAGGCCGGCTGCCAGAAAGGTGGCGACTGCGGATGTGCGCCCGGACACGCGAACCAGTTTGCTCATAAACCCCCCTCAATGTTCCAAAGGCTGCCCCAGCGTGGCGGGGGCAGCCTCCAACATGCACAGATGGCAAGCGTTTGTATCGGGCGCGCGACGCTATCCATGCCCAGGCCAATACTCACGCGACGAATGTGCCGCCGAGCTCGTCGTCGATATGGGCGCGGATGATCTCCTCGAAGCTCGATTCCGCCTTGAAGCCGAGTGAGGGTGCGCGCTTCGCATCGAAATTGCGCGGCCAGCCGGCGACGATGGTGTCGATCACCGGGTCGGGCACGCGCTTGATCCGCTTCACCACGTTCTCGCCGGCGACCTTGCGCAGCGCCTCGATCTGCTCGGCGACGGTCGCCGAATAGCCCGGCATGGTCAGCACCCGGCGCGGGCCGATCACGCCGGTGTCCATGGTCGCGGCATGGACGAGGAAGCCGACGGCAGAGCGCGGCGAGGCGTGCCAGTGGCGAACCTGGTCGGAGACCGGCAGCACGGCCTCCTGCCCGGCGAGCGGCTCGCGGATGATGTTGGAGAAGAAGCCGGAGGCCGCTTTGTTCGGTGCGCCGGGGCGCACGCAGATCGTCGGCAGGCGGATGCCGACGCCATCGAAAAAGCCGCGGCGGCTGTAGTCGCAAAGCAGAAGCTCGCCGATCGCCTTCTGCGTGCCGTAGCTGGTCAGCGGCGTGGTGAAGAACTCGTCCTCGATCTTGTCATGGAAGGGCGCGCCGAAGACGGCGATCGAGGAGGTGAAGATCACGCGCGGCTTGTAGCCGTCGCCGACAAGGCGGATCGCGTCGAAGAGGTAGCGCGTGCCGTCGAGATTGATGCGGTAGCCCTTGTCGAAATCGGCCTCGGCCTCGCCGGAGACGATCGCCGCGAGATGGACGATCAGCTCCGGCCGCGAGGCGATCAGCTTCTCGGCCTCGCCCGGCTGCGACAGGTCGGAGGTCAGCGACTCGAAGGCGAAGGGCGCATTCGCCGGTGCCGAAGCCGGGAAGACGTCCTGCGCCGTCACCTTGTCGATCGCCTTGCCGCCGAGGCCGCCGTCGCGCGCCAGGCGCTCGATGAACTTGCGGCCGACCATGCCGGCGCCGCCGATGACGAGGATATGCATGTCTTTATGTCCGATCGTGGTTCTTGCGTTCAGTTGGGTAGGCGGCCGCCGAGATCGTCCTCGATATGGACGCGGATGATCTCGTCGAAATCCTGTTCGGCCCGGAAGCCGAGCGACAGCGCGCGGCGGGCATCGAAGCGGGTCGGCCAGCCCTTGACGATGTCGGCGGCCGCCGGATCCGGAGCGCGCCTGATCAGTTTCACTGCCCTGTCGCCGGCGATGCGGCGCAGCGCCTCGATCTGCTCGCCGACGGTGACGCAGACGCCCGGCATGCTCAGGTTGATACGCAGGCCGAGCTGCTCCCGCGTGAGCGAAGCGCCGTGCAGCAGGAAGCCGACGGCCGAGCGCGGGCTGGCATGGGTGAAGAGCACATCGTCCCCGACGGGAAGCAGCGCCTCCTGGCCCTGCAGCGGCTCGCGTATAATGCCGGAGAAGAAGCCGCCGGCCGAGGCATTGGGCTTGCCGGGCCGGATCACGATCGAGGGGAAGCGGATGCCGACGCCCTCGACGAAGCCGCGGCGCGAATAGTCCGCGAGCAGCAATTCGCCGATCGCCTTCTGCGCGCCGTAGCTGGTCAGCGGCGTGACGTGGAACTCGTCAGAGATCGCAGGCGGGAAGGGTGCTCCGAAGATGCCGCTCGACGAGGAGAAGACGAGCTTGGGCACATAGAGACCGTTCTTCGCGCTCTCCTGCCGGATCGCCTCGAGCAGGTTCCGCATCCCGTCGAGATTGATGCGGTAGCCCTTGTCGAAATCGCGCTCCGCCTCGCCGGAGATAATCGCGGCGAGGTGGAAGATGATGTCGGGCCGAAGGGCGGCGAGTTCGGTCGCGATCGCAGCCGAACTCGAATCCTCGGTGCGGATGTCGATCGGCCCATCGAACCCGGCCGGTCGCGGCGGCGCCACGACGTCGGTCAGCGTCAGTCGCGATAGCGGCCTACCGGCACACATGCCCTCGCGAGCGATGCGCGCGGCGAGCCGCTGGCCGATCATGCCGGCGGCGCCAGTGATCAGGACGTGCACGGCGCTACTCCCGTGCTACTCAGAGCGCGAAGCCGCCATCGGCGAGATGGATCTGGCCGGTGGTGTAGCTCGCCTCGTCCGAGCCGAGATAGACGGCGAGCCAGGCGATCTCCTCGGCGGTGCCGAGGCGGCCCATGGGCTGGCGGTCGACGAAGGCCTGACGGGCGGCTGCCTCGGTCGTCTTCGTCACCTTGGCGAGCTCGATGATGCGGTGGTCGAGCGAGGGCGACTGGATCGTGCCGGGGCAGATCGCGTTCGAGCGGATGCCCTTCTTGATGTAGTCGGCCGCGACCGCCTTGGTCAGGCCGATCACCGCCGCCTTGGTCGCGCCGTAGACATAGCGGTTCGGGATGCCGCGTACCGAGCCGGCGCCCGAGGCGATGTTGACGATCGAGCCCTTGCCGGCGGCGAGCATGCCGGGGACGAAGGCCTTGATCGTGCGGTGCATCGACTTGACGTTGAGGTCGAAGGAGAACTCCCAGGCCTTGTCGTCGCACTCCAGAATCGTGCCGTGATGGACGTAGCCGGCGGCGTTGACGAGGATGTCGATGGTGCCGACCTTCTCGGCGAAGGCTTCGACCGCCTTGGTCGAGAGCACGTCGAGCTTGCGCTTCTTCGCCTTCGGGATGCCGTCGAGCAGGGCGACGTCCTTGTCGGTCGCCCAGACGGTCGCGCCCTCGGCGACGAAGGCCTCGGCAATCGCCCGGCCAATGCCCTGGCCGGCTGCGGTCACCACTGCGACCTTGCCCTTCAAACGTCCTGCCATGTCGTTTCTTCCCTTACTTTCCGATTATCGAAGGCTTTTGCGCATATGGATCAGCCGGCGGTCCGGCAGATCCTCGTAATGGGTGGTCTGGTAGCCGAGCCGCTCATACCAGCCGATGCGGTCGGCGAGCTTGACGTGGGTGTAGAGATGGACGGCGTCGTGGCCGAGGGCGCGGGCGCGCTCCTCGGTGAAATCCATCAACCGAGAGCCGACCTTCTTGCCGGTGGCTGCCGGCGAGACCGCGATGCTCCAGAGCGTGAACTTCGCCGGCTCGTCCTCGAGCACCAGAACGCCATCGAGCGCGCCTTCGCTTTCGGCGAGCCAGATTTCATGTTCCGCCAGCACCTGCCGGTAGTTGGCGATGCGCGGCAGCGAAGGCACGCCGATGATGCTCTCGTTTGGCAGATAGGCGGCCTCAGTCAGCGCGACGATCGCCGGAATATCCTCGGTCGTGGCGCGACGCAGGGCCATCTCAGGCGGCCCCAGCAGTCTTCATGCAATCGGCCAGCGAGCTCTTCTGCTGGCTTTGGGCGTCGAAATTCTCCGGCGTGAGCCAGGCCCGGAAGGCCTGCCCGACCTGCGGCCATTCGCTGTCGAGGATCGAGAACCAGGCCGTGTCGCGGTTGGCGCCCTTCACCACCTGATGCTGGCGGAAGAGGCCTTCATACTGGAAGCCAAAGCGCAGAGCGGCGCGCTTGGAGGGCTCGTTGCGGTTGTTGCACTTCCATTCATAGCGGCGATAACCGAGCGAGAAGCCGTACTCGCCGACGAGATAGATCGCCTCGGTTGCAGTACGGGTGCGTTGCAGGCTCGGCGAATAGGTGATGAAGCCGACTTCGAAGACGCCGTGCTCCGGCCGGATCTCCATGATCCAGAGATGGCCCTTCGCCTTGCCATCGGCCTCGTCGACCACCGCGAGCGGCACGATGCCGGCCTTGGCCGCCATCGTCGCGAGCAGCTCGCCATAGGCGGCCTTGTCTTGCGGTGGCATCGTCGGCATCCACTGCCAGAGATGGTCGTGGCCCGCCATCGCCTGCCAGATGTCGTCGAGATGGCGGGCCGGATCGAGCGGCTCGAGGCGGCACCAGCGGCCCTGCAGCACCTTGGCGGGCGGGAAGGGGCGGGGAGTCCAGTCAAGCTTGGTCATGCCGTGACTTTCTTGCGCCAGACGGCGAAATCATGGGTGATCTGCCAGCTTGAGCCGAGCTCGGCAGCGATGGTGCCAGCGAGCGCGGCACCTTCCGCTTCCCAGGCGAGCCTTTCAGCTTCGCTGGCGAAATCGGAGGCTGCCTCGTCGGCCTCGTCGTAGATGGCGTCGAAGACGTCCATCCAGCTCTCCAGCCGGTCGGCGAGATCGTCCGACAA
Source organism: Allobosea sp. Tri-44 (assembly GCF_004123845.1). Classification (GTDB taxonomy): domain Bacteria; phylum Pseudomonadota; class Alphaproteobacteria; order Rhizobiales; family Beijerinckiaceae; genus Allobosea. The sequence goes on from NZ_NBDP01000053.1 coordinate 72,734, forward strand.
GCCGACATCGTCGGCATCGACCGGCTTGCGCTTGCCCTTGGCATCGATCAGCCAGAGCCCGCTCTTGCCGAGCCATTCCGGGGCGATGAGCAGTTCTCCACTCACGAGCGCGCCTTGAGGTCGTCGCGGAAGAATGGGTTGAGCGGCGCCGAGGCGCCGTTGCCGGCGAAGCCCTTGAAGCTGCCTTCGTCCTTGATCAGGCGCGTCGCCTCTATGAAGGCGGCCCAGGCGGCCCGCGCCAAGGCACCGCCGATCGAGATGCGGCGAGCTCCGGCGGCGGCGATGTCGGACACGCTGAGACCGAAATCGCCATAGACCAGAGCGTTGACCGGCTTGCCGCCGGCGGCAGCGACGATTGCTCCGATGTCGGCGACCGTCCTGGGGCCGGGGGCATAGAGCACGTCGGCTCCTGCCTCGGCAAAGGCCTCGATCCGGCGGACCGCCTCCTTCAGAGGCTCGGGATGGCCGGTGAGGAAGCATTCGGCGCGGGCGGTCAGCAGCACGCCGGAACCGGTCTCGTCCACGGCCCGGCGCGCCGCCTTCACACGCTCGACGGCAAGCTCGAACGGGTAGAGCGTCTCGCCTGCGCGCCCGGTCGCGTCCTCGATCGAGAGGCCGGCGACGCCGGTCGCGATGCAGAGTTTGATATTGGCGGCGACGCCGTCGGGCGTGTCGGCATAGCCGTTCTCGAAATCGGCGTTGATCGGCAAATCGGGGACCGCCTTCACCAGCTCCGACAGATGCGCCAACATCATGTCGCGCGGCACATCCTGGTCGGCGCGCCCCTGCGTGAAGGCGAAGCCGGCGCTGGTCGAGGCCAACGCCTTGAAGCCCTGGCCGCGCAACCAGCGCGCCGAGCCCTCGTCCCAGGGGTTCGGCATGACGAAGCAGCCGGATTCGTGGAGTTGGCGAAACGCGTCGACTTGCGGGCTGTAAGTCATTTTAAATCGTTTCAAATGAGCTCAGGGGCGTCATACTGTCGCCCCTGAGCCGATTTGTCAGCCCCGCTTGCGCGCATCTGCCGTCGAGCGGGAATGCGTCGCGGGAATGCCGGCGGCAGGAGTCCGCCGCCGGCCTTGAACCGTGTCAGTGGTTGTCGCGCGGTATGCCGAATTTCTTGTGAATCTTCTGGTACTTGACCGCCGGCTTCAGCACCATGCCCTCGGAGAGTTCGTCGACGATCTTGCGCTGGATTTCCTGCCAGGGGGTCTGGCTCTTCGGATACTTGTAGCCGCCGGCGGCCTTGAATTCGGCGCGGCGCTTTTCGAGCTCCTCGTCCGAGATCAGCATGTTGGCGGTGCGCTTCTTCAGATCGATGCGGACCTTGTCGCCGGTCTTCAGCAGCGCCAACCCGCCGCCTGTCGCCGCTTCCGGCGAGGCGTTGAGGATCGAGGGCGAGCCCGACGTGCCGGACTGGCGGCCGTCGCCGACGCAGGCGAGCGCGGTGACCCCCTTCTTGATCAGGTAATCCGGCGGCCGCATGTTCACGACCTCTGCCGCGCCGGGATAGCCGACGGGACCGACGCCGCGGATGAACAGCACGGTGTGCTCGTCAATTCCGAGCGCGGGATCGTCGATGCGGTGGTGGTAGTCCTCCGGCCCGTCGAAAACGACGGCTTTGCCTTCGAAGGCCATCGGGTCCTTCGGGTTGTCGAGATAGCGCTTGCGGAATTCCGGCGTGATCACCGAGGTCTTCATGATCGCCGAGTCGAACAGGTTGCCGGAGAGGTTGAGGAACCCGGCCTCCTTCTTCATCGGCTCGTCATAGGCCTTGATGACGTTGCGGTCGCCGGTGAAAGCGCCCTCGCAGTTCTCGATATGGGTCTTGCCATTGGCGGTGATCGCCGGCTTGAGCCTGCCCTTGGCGATCAGCTCGGCGATTACGGAGGGCAGGCCGCCGGCGCGGTAATAGTCCTCGCCGAGATATTCGCCGGCCGGCTGCATGTTGACCAGCAGCGGCGTGTCGTAGCCGATCTTGGTCCAGTCCTCATTGTCGAGATTGACGCCGATATGCTTGGCGATGGCGTTGACGTGGACCGGCGCATTGGTCGAGCCGCCGATCGCCGAGTTGATGACGATGGTGTTCTCGAAGGCCTCGCGGGTCAGGATCTTCGAGGGGATCAGGTTCTCCCAAACCATCTCGACGATGCGACGGCCGGTGAGATAGGCCATCTCGTAGCGGTCGCGATAGGGGGCGGGGATCGCGGCGGCGCCGGGCAGGGTCATGCCCATCGCCTCGGCGAGCGCGTTCATGGTCGAGGCCGTGCCCATGGTGTTGCAGTGACCCGCGGATGGCGCTGACGACGCAACAAGATCAACGAAGCCGCGATAGTCGATCTCGCCGGCAGCCATCATCTGGCGGGCCTTCCAGACGATCGTGCCCGAGCCGGTGCGCTCGCCGCGGAAGGAGCCGTTCAGCATCGGCCCACCCGGCAGCGCGATCGCCGGGATGTCGACGGTCGCTGCCGCCATGATCTGCGCCGGGGTGGTCTTGTCGCAGCCCGTGGTCAGCACGACGCCGTCGATCGGGTAGCCGTAGAGGATCTCGACGAGCGAGAGATATTGCAGGTTGCGGTCGAGCGAGGCGGTCGGCCGCTTGCAGGTTTCCTGGATCGGATGGATCGGGAATTCGAAGGGCACGCCGCCCATTTCGCGGATGCCGTCGCGGACGCGATGGGCGAGCTCGAGATGATGGCGGTTGCACGGGGCGATGTCGGAGCCGGTCTGGGCGATGCCAATGATCGGGCGGCCCGACTGCAACTCCTCGCGCGATAGGCCGAAATTCATGGTCCGCTCGATATAGAGCGCGGTCATGTCGGCATTGGCCGGATTGTCGAACCAGGCCTTGGAGCGCAGCTGCTCCGGCTTGATCTTCCGCACCGGCTTCTTCCCATTAGGCGTCTTGCTAATCGGCGTCTTGGCCATCCCGTCATTCCCTCTCGCGGCCAGGCGGCCTTCGCGCCGCTTCGGCATCGTCTTTAAATCGATTTGATCGGCAGGTCATGCCAATCACGAGCAGAACGGCAAGGACGCTTGCCGCAGTTGCTGTATGCTGCATACAACGACTTGGCGCGCCGTGCCAATCGCTTGGAGGGCGCCTGCGCCAGCAAAGGTCGCCGCGGCGCAGTTTGCAAGTGTTCCAAATGCGTCCCTGTCCGGACCGGGACGCAAGAGGCGCACTTGCGCGGCCGCCGGCTTTGCGGCCAAGACAGGTTTGAGACGATGCGGCGGCGCGCAGACCGGCCGCGACTGAAGAGGAAACCGCCATGACGCTCCACGTGGTCCCTTCCTTCGGCCGGATCGGCGAAGAGAACGCCTTCGCCGTGCTCGCCCGGGCGACAGAATTGCAGCGCCAGGGCAAGGACATCATCAATCTCGGCATCGGCCAGCCGGATTTCCCGACGCCGGAGCACATCGTCGAGGCGGCGGTAAAGGCGCTGCGCGACGGGCATCACGGCTACACGCCGGCGAACGGCATCCTGCCGCTGCGTGAAGCGGTCGCCGCCGATCTGCACAAGCGCTTCCAGGTCAATGTCTCGCCTGAGGAGGTGATGATCGTGCCGGGCGGCAAGGTCACCATGTTCATGGCGATCCTGATGTTCGGCGAGCCCGGCGCCGAGATCCTCTATCCCGATCCCGGCTTCCCGATCTACCGCTCGATGATCGAGTATACCGGGGCGACGCCGATCCCGGTGCCGATCCGCGAGGAGAACGGCTTTGCCTTCTCGGCCGAGGAGACGCTGTCGCTGATCACGTCGAAGACGCGGCTGCTGATCGTCAACTCGCCGGCGAACCCGACCGGCGGCGTCACGCCCAAGGCCGAGGTCGACAAGCTCGTCGCCGGCCTCGCCCGCTTCCCCGATGTCGCGATCATGTCGGACGAGATTTACGACCAGATGCTCTACGACGGCGAAAGCCACGTCTGCCTGCTGAGCTATCCGGAAATCCGCGACCGGCTGATCCTGCTCAATGGCTGGTCGAAGACCTATGCCATGACCGGCTGGCGCATGGGCTTCTCGATCTGGCCGAAGCCGCTCTACGACAATGCCCGCAAGCTCGCGGTGAACTCGCATTCCTGCGTCAATGCCCCGGCGCAATGGGCGGGCCTGGCCGCGCTGACCGGCCCACAAGATGCGGTCGCGATGATGCTGGCGGAATTCGACCGGCGCCGGAAGGCGGTGGTCGCCGGGCTGAACGGCCTGCCCGGCGTCTCCTGCATCGTGCCGAAGGGGGCGTTCTATGCCTTCCCGAACGTCTCGCAGACCGGCTGGAAGGCGAAGAAGCTGGCCTCGGCGCTGCTGGAGGATGCCGGCGTCGCCACCATCGGCGGGCCGGATTTCGGCGTCCACGGCGAAGGCTATATCCGGCTCTCCTATGCCAACTCGCTCGAGAATATCGAGCGGGCGCTGGGGCGGATGGGCGAGTTTCTCAAGAGCGCGAAGGCGGCCTGACGATGACGATCACCTGCCATCTCCGTTACATCGTCGACCCCTACCAGCTCCCGGCCTTCGAGGCCTATGGCAAGGCCTGGATCCGGCTGGTCGAGCGGTTCGGCGGCAAGCACCACGGCTATTTCATGCCGTCGGAAGGCACGTCGAACGTCGCGCTGGCGATGTTCAGCTTTCCGTCCTTCGCGGAGTACGAAACCTATCGCGAGGCCTCGTTCAAGGACGCCGAGTGCCTCTCCGTGGTCGCGGAGAACGAGAAGCACCGCTTCATCATCAGCTATGAGCGCAGCTTCTTCCGGCCGGTCTTCGAGGACGATCAAGGCGTCAAACGCGCGCCCTGATCACCGGCCATCTCGCTAATCAAGCGGAAGGCCTGACACGCCCCGGCACCAGCCGCACCTTTCGCGGCGCCGCCAGCCAGATCGCCGCCGCCGAGACAAGGCAGCAGGCGATCGCCAGCAGGAAGGCCAGGCGATAGCTGCCGGTGGCATCGTGAATCGTGCCGGCCAGCCAAGGCCCGGCCGCGCCGCCCGCAAGTACAGCCACCGTGATCGTCCCGAAGATCGCCCCGAACTGCGGCCCTTCGAAAATCTCGACAACGATCGCGCCCAATACCGAGGTCAGCGCATAGCCCAGAAAGCCTTGGGCGATCACCATCACATAGAGCAGGATAGAAGACGGCGTGTGCTCCAGCGCGATCAGCGCGGCATAGGAGATGGCGAAGCCCAGGCAACCTACCGTCCAGACCCATTCCCGGCCGATGCGGTCCGACAGGGCTCCCAGTCCGATCTGGCCGGGTATGGCGACGGCACTGACCAGGCCCAGTGCCCAGGCCGCCGTCAGTGGGGAAAAGCCAACCTCGATCAGATACTTCGTTTGATGGACCTGCGCCGCATACCAGGCGACCATCGCACAAAAGTAGCCGAGCACGATCCACCAGAAGGGGGCAGTGCGCAGTGCGCGGGCGAGTGTCCATTCGATCGCGACCCAGGCTTGGTCGACCACCCCGGCGGCGTTGCGCGCCGCCCCGGCCGTGGCCGAGCTGCGCTCGCCATCCGGCAGCAGGCCGAGATCCTGCGGCCTGCGACGCACGAGCAGGTTGAGCGGACCAAGCAGAAACAGCACGAGCAGGCCCATGATCCAGCAGGCGGCGCGCCAGCCTTCGCGGCTGATGATCGATTGCAGCCAGGGCAGGAGCAGTAGCGCCCCGACGCCGACGCCGGAAAAGGCGATACTGATCGCAAAAGCACGGCGGCGCACGAACCAGTTCGGCAGGAACTGCGATTGCGCCGAGAAGCTCATCAGATTGGCGCCGCAGCCGACCAGGACGCCGAGCGTCACATAGAGGTGCCAGGCCGCGCCGATCGCGGGCGCGATCAGCATGCCCGCCGCCAGCATCGCCACGCCGGTCTCGATCACGACGCGTGGGCCATGCTTGTCCATGACGCGACCGACGGAGGTGCTGGTCACGGCCGAGAGCAGGAAGCCGAACGAGAACGCGCCCGAGGCGAGCCCGCGATCCCAGCCGAATTCATCGATCAGCGGCGGCAGCAGCAGCGAAAAGGACGTGCGTGCGCTGACCGCCACCGCCATGGTGACGAAGGCGACGCCGACGATGAGCCAGCCATAGTAGAACGGCAGGCGCGCCGACCAATGCGGGGAGGGTGAATGCATACCGCATTGGTCGGTCGGGTACGTCAGGCGTCAATCCGCACCCGACGCACCCCAGATCTGCGTCAGGGGTCAGACCTTCGCAGCGCTCGCCGCCGCGTCGATATTCGCGACCAGCTCGGCATCCAGGCCGAGCGAGCCGGCGAGACCAGCGAGGAAGTCCTTCTCGGCCGGGGTGTCCGGATTGATGGCGACGCGCGCCGCCGTATAGATCTGCGCGGCGAGCTCAGGCGTCTCGGCGCCCTCGACCAGCGCGTCGACGCTCGCCGGGTTGGCGAGCTCGTTGGTGAGCCATTCATTGGCTTCCGCGTCGAGGCCGGCCTCGCGCAGGCCGCCGAGGATGGCGTTGCGCTCGGTCTCGTCGATATGGCCGTCGGAGGCCGAGGCGGCGATCATGGCGCGGATGAAGATCAGGGCGCTGGCGTCGCTCGCCGCTTCCGGTTCGAAGCCCGAGCCCGATGGAGGTGGCAGCACTGCCTGCTGGTCGGCGCCGAGCAGCGGCTTGCCGGCCTGGTAGTTCTGGAAGGCCTTGTAGGCGAGGCCACCAATCAAGGCGAGACCGCCGACCTTGGCGGCGGAACCGGCGAGCGAGCGGCCGGCCGAGGTCCCGAAGATCAGTGCGCCGAGCCCGCCGAGCATCGCGCCGGCAGCGAGCTGATTGCCGCCAAGCATGCCCTTGGCCTGCTCGATCAATTGCTCAGGCGTCTTGCCGCCGGAGAACTGGCCGACGATGTCGGTCGCGCCCTGCTGCAGGCCGGTGTTGCGGCCGGCCTCCTGCACGCCTTGGGTCGCCTGGCCGAAGATCTGGCCGGCCATGCCGGTCAAGCCGCCCTGGCCGCCGGCCTGCTGGACCTGCTGGGCGAGATTTCCGAGCACGCCGCCAAGGCCGCCGCTGGCCTGGCCGCCCTGGGCGCCAACCTGGCTGCCCGCATTGACGAGGGCGTCGAGGAGGGACTTGGCGTTGAACATCGAGGAAACTCCGGGGAAAGTCTGTCGCAGGGTGCAATCTAGGTATGCGCTGACCGCACTACCAGTGCGGCCCTGCGATTGCGACGGGAGCATGACGGCTCGCACAAGGCGGCGGAAATATGCTTCGGGGCCTTGCCAATCGCAGCAAAATCCTTATACAGCCGGCATCGCATCAGGCGCGCATGTCGTTTGTTCGATGAGGACCGGTTCGGTTCGCGTCGCGCCTTTCGTTTTTGACCGGTCTGGCCGAAAGGCCGATCGACGGGAGTCCGGACCATGAAGATCCGCAATTCGCTGAAGTCGCTCCGCGCGCGTCACCGCGACAACCAGCTCGTGCGCCGCAAGGGCCGCGTCTACATCATCAACAAGGTCCAGAAGCGCTTCAAGGCGCGTCAGGGCTGAGGCTTCGCGCGGCTCAACGCCGCGCCGCAGGCTTCCTTGTCGAGATTAAAAGAGCGGGCTGCACAAGGTGCAGCCCGCTCTTTTGGCGTGTGCTTCTTCTTGTTCACTGGTGATCTCGCTGGCCCGTGAATTGACGTAAGACCCGGCTGGCCCCACCTTGGGGGTATGAGGTTCGCTCGACTTGCCCGTGCTGCGCTGATTCCGGGGCTGCTCTTCGTGGCCGCGCCGGCGGGATTTGCGCAGGAGTCGCCACTGCGCGATGGCGCAGTGCCGAATGCCGATCGCGACGACAAGCCGAATCTGCCGGAAGCGCCGCCGTCGCGCACGCCGGCCGCCACTCTGGACCGGCTGTTCGAACGGCTCGCCGCAGCGAAGACGTCGGAAGAGGCGAAGGGCATCGCCAATCTGATCCAGCGGCGCTGGGCTCGCTCGGGCTCGGATACCGCCGATCTCCTGATGACCCGGGCGCAGGATGCGCTGAAGGCACGCGAATTGCCGCTGGCGATCGAACTGCTCGACCGCGTCGTCACCCTTGAGCCAGACTGGGCCGAGGGCTGGAATCAGCGGGCCAATGCGCTGTTCCTGCAGGGCGATCCGATTCGCTCCATGCTCGACATCGCCGAGACGCTGAAGCGCGAGCCACGCCATTACGGCGCGATGATGGGGCTCGGCTCGATCCTGCGCCAGCAGGGCGACGACAAGCGCGCCATGGTCGCCTATCGCCGGGCGCTCGTGGTCTACCCACAGCTCGACGTCGTGAAGGACGCCGTCGAGGCGCTCAAGCTCGAGGTCGACGGCCGCGACGCGTGAGTGGCCTCCGTGATGCTCGGGCCTGACCCGAGCATCTCAAGCCGAACGTGCTTCCCGTAGCACCTTCTCGCCCTGGGATTCTCCAGTCTGCGCTGCGCCCGAGAATGACGCTGCGTGTGGCATCTCGCGCTGCGTCTTGCCATTTGGCAGCATTTTACCTATATTCTGCCAAATGGAGATTGCCCGATGAGCCAGCTCTCACCGATTCCGACTGTGCCGGACGCCTTCTCGCCTGCGGCGATCACCGAAGCCGAGGCGGCGGCAATGTTCCGCGCCGCCGTGAATCTGTTCCGGCTCTGGGGTCTGACCGATGAGGAGGCCGCGGTGCTGCTCGACCAGCCGGTGCGCAGCTATCGACGCTGGAAGACGGGCGAGATCGGCCGCCTCGATCGCGACACAAGGGCGCGCCTCTCCAATCTGATGGGCATCCACAAGGCGCTGCGATTGATTTTTCGTGAGCCGCAGCGCGGCTATGCCTGGATCAAAGCGGGCAATGAGGCTTTCGCGGGCAAGCCGGCACTCGCCGTGATGCTTGGCGGCGAGCTCACCGATCTGATGCGGGTGCGACGCTATCTCGACGCGGAGCGCGGGCTTTGAGCATGTTCCGCAAAAGTGGATACCACTTTTGCGATTAGAACATGCTCCAGCACTATGAGTTGGCGCGAATTCTGATCGTTCGACCGGTTCCGGTCGAACGGAAAGCGCGCCCGTGAGCGCCACCGACTACCCGGTCGCGCGGGTCGAATGGCCGGCAGCGGTCCGCATCATCCGCAGCGCCTTTCCGCCGATCGACCTGTTCGAGGACATCGCCGACCCGGCCGATTGGCCTCTGCTCATCCAGGCCGAGATGAAGACCAATCCGCGATTGATGGAGACGATCGGCAATCTCGACCTGGTCCCGCCGGCGCGCCGCGTCTCGGGGCAGGGTGCAAGCTGGCTGATGGCGCCCTTCACCCATATCAGCCGCGACCGGCCGAGCCGGTTCAGCGACGGAGGTTATGGTGTGCTCTATGTCGCCGAGAGCTTCGAGACGGCGCTGTTCGAGACGATCCACCACCACGGCCGCTTCATGGCGCGAACCAAGGAACCGCCGGGCTGGACCTCGCAGTTCCGCGAGCTGGTGTTGTCGGTCGACGCCAGCCTGCACGATCTGCGCGACGAGCGGGCAGGGGAGAGCGCGCTGCTGCGGCCGAACGATTACGTCGCCAGCCAGGCGCTCGGCGCGAAGCTGCGTGCGGCCAAGTCGGAGGGCGTCGTCTATCCGAGCGTGCGCCGGCCGGGCGGAGAGTGCGCCGGGCTGTTCTGGCCCGATCTCGCGGGCAATCCCGTCCAGGGCCGGCATCTCGACTACCACTGGAACGGGGCGCGGGTGGATCTCTACCGCGAGGCTGGGACGGGACGAGTGTTCCGGATCGGGTAGGCTGCCGGGGAGGATTGCATTGCGCATCATGTGCCTGAATGGCTGGGGCGGAACGCTGCACGAAGAGGCGCAGGCTTATCTCTCGCGAGAAGCACCCGACGTCCTCTGCCTTCAGGAGGTCGTGCATACGCCTGCGACAGCGAAGGAGTGGCTGACCTACCGCGATGGCGACCATGCGCTGCCGCAGCGCGCCAACTTCTTCCGCGACGTATCCGCGGCCCTGCCGGAGCACGTCGCGATCTTCTGCCCGGCGGCGCAGGGCGTCCTCTGGGATGGCGACGATACCGTTTCATCGCAATGGGGGCTCGCGACTTTCGTGCATCGCAGCTTTCCCGTCATCGCGCAGGCGCAGGGCTTCGTGCACAAGGGCTTTTCGCCGGACGGCTATGGCGACCATCCGCGCTCGCGCAATGCCCATGTCGTCCGGCTGCATGACTTCGATCGCGGCTGGCCGATCACGATCGCGCATATGCACGGGCTGAGGGACCCCAGGGCAAGGTCGACACGCGCGAGCGTCTCGATCAGGCGCATCGCCTCGTCGCCTTGATCCAGCGCGTGGCGCAGCCGGGAGACCGGCTCATCGTCTGCGGCCACTACAAAAGCCGGGCCGCCATGCCGACTACATGCTGGTGAATGGAACTGTCGATGTCCTCGCCTTCGAGGTCGTCGAACAGCCCGAGGTTTCCGATCACCGGCCGCTGCTGCTCGAAATCTAGAAGCGCATTTTGCGCACCGCGCGAGTTTGCTGGCGAAGGGGCCGGCTGGAGATCCGCAGAAGCAGCGCGGCGGCAAGGTAGCTACCATGTCCGAGTTCGCTTCTGCGCGGCCACGGCTCAGGCTATCCTGAAAGAGTTGCGTGGAGGGCTTTGCGGCGTGGCCAAGCTCGTATTCGGAATGAACCTGTCCCTGGACGGCTATGTCGATCACGAGGCGTTTGCGCCCGATGTCGTGCTCTTTCGCCACTGGATCGACCATGTGCAGGGCCTGGCGGGCAGCGTCTACGGCCGCCGTATGTATGAGATCATGCGCTATTGGGACGAAGACCATCCCGAATGGACTGAGGATCTCCGCGACTTTGCGGTGGCATGGCGGCGCCTGCCGAAATGGGTCGTGTCGCGCTCGCTGGCGTCGGTCGGCTCCAACGCAACGCTCGTCGCGGATGACATGGAGACGGCGATCCGCAGGCTGAAGGATGAGCTGGCGGGCGAGATTTCGGTGTCCGGGCCGAAGCTGGCGCAAAGCGTGACCGAGCTTGGTCTCATCGACGAGTATCGGCTCTACTTCCACCCGCATGTGCTGGGCCACGGCACGCCGTTCTTTGCAGGCCCCCGGCCACCGTTCCGCCTCGTCGCCAGCGATCGCATTGGCGAGAGCGTGATCAGGTTGACGTATGTTCCTGGCTAGTCATGGCTCTCCCGCTGAACGGCACTAAAACGGGACGTCTGCTGTAGGTTGAAAGCTGACGTCGGTTGCAACCGGTAACTGTCGTGCTAGGTTTCCGCATCTAATCGCAATGCATGGCGTAGCTTTGGATCTTTCAACGGCGCAGGAGCAAGGATGGAGTTTTTATTCCTGTTTGCCCTGACGATTTTCGGCTTCTCATTTCTCATTTGGGCACCCGCACTGCTCTTAGGGCACAAAGGTCGGCAGCGTTATACATTTGCGCTAATAATTGCGCTGTCTATTCCATTTGCAAGCTTCGCGTATGCTATGGATGGGTATAGCGGGATTGGCATTGTTGCTCTGGTCACAAGCCTATTTCTGATAGCAAACCTTCCCAACCCGGGACCATGAGATGCAACCTCGCGCCGTCTGCAGTGGGCCGGAAGCAGACGCGCAAAGCCCTGCCGCTAGCTAAACCCGCACCACCTTCGCCTTGCGATCCGCCCCGCCAAACACCCTGAGATACCGAGCGATCTCGGCCGGGTCGCCGGTCGCCTTGTTGGGGTTGTCGGAGAGCTTCACCGCCGGGCGGCCATTGGCACTGACGACCTTGCAGACCAGTGAGATAGGGTCGAGATCGGGGGTGCCGACCGGCGAGCAGCCGACGAAGTCGTTGGTCAGGTTGGTGCCCCAGCCGAAGCCGGTGCGGACGCGGCCATGGAAATGGCGGTAGGCCTCCTCGATCGAGTCGATGTCCATGCCGTCGGAGAAGATCAGGAGCTTGGTCCTGGGATCGCGCTCCTGGGATTTCCACCAGGCGATGATCTGCTCGCCTGCCTCGATCGGCGGGGCGCTGTCGGGGCGGAAACCCGTCCAGTCGGCGAGCCAGGACGGCGCGTCTTCGAGGAAGGCGGTGGTGCCGAAGGCGTCCGGCAGCACGATCAGGAGGTTGCCGCCGTAGACCTGGCGCCATTCGTCGAGCACGCGATAAGGCGCGCGCTTCAGCTCCTCGTCGTCATTGGCGAGGGCGGCCAGCACCATCGGCAGTTCATGGGCGTTGGTGCCGATCGCCTCGAGATCGTGCTCCATCGCGAGCAGGACGTTGGAGGTACCGGTGAAAGTCGGCCCCAGCCCTTCCTTCAGCGCCTCGACGCACCAGCGCTGCCAGAGATGACCATGGCGCCGGCGCGTGCCGAAATCGGAGATGCGCAGGTCCGGCAGCTTCTTCAGCCGCTCGACCTTGTCCCAGAGCTTCGACTTGGCGCGGGCATAGAGCACGTCGAGCGCGAAGCGATCCCAGGCCTTCAGCGCCTGGCGCGAGCGCAACTCGTTGACGATGGCGAGCGCCGGGATCTCCCACATCATCGAGTGGGTCCAGGGGCCGGCGAAGGTCAGTTCGTACTGGCCGTCGACCTTGCGCAATTCGTATTCGGGCAGGCGGAACTCGGCGAGCCAGGCGATGAAGTCCGGCGTGAACATCTGGGTCTTGCCGTAGAAGCTGTTGCCGGCGAGCCAGATCAGCTCCTTCTTGGTGAAGCGCAGTTCGCGGGCATGGTCGAGCTGGGCGCGCAGCTCGGCCTCCTCGATGACGTCGGCGAGGCGGATCTGTTTCGAGCGGTTGATCAGGCCGAAGGTGACCTGGACCTCCGGATGGAAGCTCCTGATCATCTGCAGCATCAAGAGCTTGTAGAAATCGGTGTCGAGCAGGCTGCGGATGATCGGGTCGAGCCGCCAGCTGTGATTATAGGTCCTTGTGGCGATGTCGGTGAGGGCCATGGGCGTCGCTGGACTCGCGAGGGCAGACACTCAACCAGTAGAGCAGGGGAGTGCGGAGGGGAATGGCGGGCTTTCGTCATGCTCGGGCTTGACCCGAGCATCTCAGGCCGGAGGAGGCTCCTATCAGCGCCTTCTCGTCCTGAGATTCCCGGGCCTGCGCTTCGCTTCGCCCGAGAATGACGTCTCCGGCACGCGCATGCTCACGCCTGCTCGACATGCTCCTTCGCGACGAAGGCGATGCGGACCATGTTGGTCGCGCCCGGCGTGCCGAAGGGGACGCCGGCGACCACGATGAGCCGGTCGCCCTCGGCGGCAAAACCCTCGCGCACAGCGAACTTGCAGGCGCGGAAGGCCATGTCGTCGACGTCGCTGGCGTCCTTGGTCACCACCGAATGTACGCCCCAGACCAGAGTGAGGCGGCGCGCCGTGGCGGCGTTCGGCGTCAGCGCGACCACGGTCGAGTTCGGCCGCTCGCGGGCGATGCGGAAGGCGGTCGAGCCCGAGGAGGTCCAGGCGGCGATCGCCTTGAGATGGAGCGCGTCGGCGATCTCGTGCGCGGCCTTGGCAATGGCGTCGGCGCCGGTCGCCTCCGGCTCGGCCTTCTGCGATTCGAGGATCGACCGGTAGATGGATTCGCTCTCCACCTCCTCGGCGATGCGGTTCATCATCGTCACCGCCTCGATCGGGTACTGGCCGGCGGCGCTCTCGGCCGAGAGCATCACGGCATCGGCGCCCTCGAAGACGGCGGTCGCGACGTCGGAGACCTCGGCGCGGGTCGGGACCGGCGCGGTGATCATGCTCTCCAGCATCTGCGTCGCGACGACGACGGGCTTGCCCATCTTCCGCGCCATGCGGGTGATGCGTTTTTGCGTGCCTGGCACCTTCTCGATCGGCATCTCGACGCCGAGATCGCCGCGCGCCACCATGATCGCGTCGGAGGCCTCGATGATCTCCTCCAGCCGGGCAACGGCTTGCGGCTTCTCGATCTTGGCGAGCGCGAGCGCCCGGCCCCGCACGATCTTCCGGAGGTCCGCCATATCCTCCGGCCGCTGCACGAAGGAGGCAGCGATCCAGTCGACGCCGGCCTCGGCCGCGGCTTCCGCGTCGGAACTGTCCTTCTCGGTCATGGCCGAGACAGGGATCGTGGTGTCGGGCAGGCTGACGCCCTTGCGCGAGGAGAGCCGGCCGCCGACGATGACCTTGGTCACCGCCTGCTTCGGCGAGGCCTTCTCGACGACGAGCCGAATCTTGCCGTCGTCGAGGATGAGATGATGGCCGGGCTCCAGCGCCGTGAGGATCTCGGGATGCGGCAGGTGCACGCGCTTGATAGTCCCCGGCGCCGGATCGGAATCGAGGACGAAGCGGGCGTCCTTCTCCAGCATCACGCCGCCATCGCCGCCGAACTGGCCGACGCGCAGCTTCGGCCCCTGCAGATCGGCGAGGATGCCGACCGGCCGGCGGAACTCCTTCTCCAGTCCACGCAGCATCGCGACTCTGGCGGGCAGGTCCTCGCGTTGGGTGTGGCTCATATTGATGCGGAAGACGTCGACGCCGGCCTTGAACAGGGCGGCGCACATTTCCGGGGTGGACGAGGCCGGCCCCAGCGTCGCGATGATCTTGATCCGCCGTTCCCGCTTCATCGCGCTATTTCCCTTGTAAGATCATTTCGTGCCCGCCCAACGCAGGCCTCGCCGATTCAAACGATTAGAGCAAGCTGGTTCCGCACTGCCGTCATGGACGCGGCGCGGCCCCCGCCGTGTCGGTGAGCTGGATCGTCCAGCCCTTCTGCTCGCCGGTGTCGACCTCGAAGAAGCCGGAGCGCTCGTAGCCGCGCGCCAGGCAGTCTTCGATGCCGCGAATGGTGAATTCCTTGTTGCGCGTGCACATGACGGATTTTCCGGTCCACTCGCCGCCTTTGTCGTAGTCGACGGCGTGAACGTAGTAGAAGCGCGCCGCGAGCGTGCCGCGCAGCAGGGTCTCGCAGGCGCGTGGCGCCAGATTCCACCAGCCTTCTGTGACCCAGCCCTGCGCATCGCGATAGCCGAGGGCGACGCCGATACGGCTGCCGGTGGTGTTGCACATGCGCAGGTCAGCCAGCGCGGGACTGGCGCCGGCTATGAGTAGCCCCGCTGCAAGCAGAATCAGATGGAGGCGTCCACTTCGGCTCATGGATCGATCAGAATCACGCGGCAATCGTTGACATTGGTCAGGGTCGGGCCGGTCCGCAACAGATCGCCAAGGGCTAAGAAGAAGCCGGTCGAGTCGTTCTCGGCCAGTGATTGGGCGGGATCGAGGCCAAGGCTGATAGCACGCACCAGTGTGGTCTCGTCGATGACCGCACCAGCCGGGTCGGTTGCCTCGCCACCGCCGCCATCAGTGCCGTCGGTGTCGCCGGAGAGTGCGACAATGCCGGGCTCGCCCGCGAGCGCGATCGCCAGCGCCAGCGCGAATTCCTGGTTCGGCCCGCCGCGGCCGTTGCCCTTGATGGTCACGGTGAGCTCGCCACCGGAGATCAGCGCGGCGCGGCGGCCGGCGGCCTTGAGCGCGAGCGCCTGCTTCGCCTGGGCGGCCGCGACCTCTCGCGCCTCGCCTTCGAGATCGGGACCGAGATCGATCGGCTCGTAGCCGGCCTCGGCGGCTGCCTTCACCGCCGCGGCGATGGCGTCGGCCGGGCGGGCGACGATGCGGTATTCGCTGTTGGCAAAAGCGGGATTGCCGGGCTTTGGCGTTTCGCTTGCGTCGTCCGCGAGCAGCGCCTGCGCGGCCGGCGGCAGCGCGAGCCCGTAACGGGCGACGATGGCGCGGGCATCGGCCATGGTGCTGGGATCGGGCACGGTCGGCCCCGACGCGATCGCCGCCGGGTCGTCATGCGGCACGTCGGAGACGGCCAGCGTCAGCAGCCGCGCTGGCGCGGCGGCGAGCGCGAGCCGCCCGCCCTTGATGCGCGAGAGGCGCTTGCGGACGATGTTCATCTCGCCGATCGGCGCGCCGGAGCGCAGCAGCGCCTTGTTGACCGCCTGCTTCTCGGCGAGCGCGAGCGAGCCCGCCGGCGCGACCCAGTTGGCCGAGCCGCCGCCGGAGAGCAAAACGAGCACAAGATCGTCGGCGGTGGCTGAGGCAGCGAGCTCAAGCGCCCGCGTCGCGCTGGCAATACTGCCTTCGTCGGGCACGGGGTGGCCGGCGGCGAGCATCGGGATGTGGCGGGTCTGCGCCTCATAGCCATGGCGCGCCACGGCATGGCCGAGGAAGCGCTCGGGCGGCAACTTCAGCATATCGAGATAATGCGCCTCGGCCAGCAGCGTCATGCTGCCGGCCGCCTTGCCGGCTGCGAGCAGGATGAGGCGGCCATTCGGTGGGGGCGGGGGCAGATGTGCGGCGAGCCAGCTCCGCGGATGGGCGCGTGCAACAGCCGCGTCGAAGATCCGCTGCGCGATCTGGCGCCGCTCCGCGATTGCGTCGTCCCGCTGCTCCAAGCCGCTTCCTCGTGCGAATCTGCTGTTGGCAATCGACTTTCGTCTCAGCCCCTTCTATGTCGCGCAAGGCTGGGCGTCACCCGCGATTTGATGATGTAGTTCGAGGTCATGATGCGTGCGGACGAGAGCTTGCAGAGCAGTGCTCCGGTTCGGCAACCCGGTGATGTCGAAATCATCTCCGGCAACCCGGCGACAGGCATCCTGCTGCTCTGTGATCACGCGACGAACGCGATCCCTCCCCAGCTGAACTCGCTCGGCCTGCCGCCGCAGCAGCTCGAGCGCCACATCGCCTATGATATCGGCGCCGCCGAGATGACGCGGGCGATGGCGCAGGCGCTCGGTGCGCCGGCCGTGCTCAGCAATTTCTCGCGCCTGCTGATCGATCCCAATCGCGGCCGCGACGATCCGACCCTGGTGATGCGGATTTCGGACGGCGCGATCGTGCCGGGCAATGCCCGCATCGACGAAGCTGGCATCGCCGAGCGGACTACGCGCTACTACGCGCCCTATGACGCGGCGATCGATACTGCGATCGAGACGGCGATCGCAGCCGGCCATCCACCCGCGATCGTCTCGCTGCACTCCTTCACCCCATTCTGGAAAGGTGTGGCGCGGCCCTGGCACGCCGGCGTGCTCTGGGATCACGAGGGCCGGCTGGCAAAGGCCCTGATCGCCGCGCTGCAGGTGGAGGGTGACCTGATCGTCGGCGACAACGAGCCCTATAATGGCGGCCTGCCCGGCGACACGATCGACCGCCATGCGACGCGCCGCGGCCTGCTCGACGCGCTGATCGAGATCAGGCAGGACCTGATCGGGGAGCCGCATGCAGCGCGTGCCTGGGGTCTCCGGCTGGCGCGTCTGCTGCCGGGAGCGCTCGCTGCGGCACGAGAGATGTGAACTCAGGCTCGTTCTTGCTTGACCTCGCCGCTCATCCTTGCGAACCCCTGCGGCCGAATTCCGAAGAAGGGTTTTGAGAATGGACGATCCGGTTGCAGGCGACCAGCTCAAGAGCATCGTGCAGCGCATCGAGCGGCTTGAGGAAGAGAAGAAGACGATCTCCGACGACATCAAGGAGGTCTATTCCGAGGCCAAGGCCAATGGCTACGACGTCAAGGTGCTGCGCAAGGTCGTCGCGCTGCGCAAGCGCGACCTCGACGAGCGCAAGGAAGAGGAGGCGATCCTCGACCTCTATCTCCAGGCGGTTGGCGAGAGCGCCTGAGCTTCAGCCATCGAACGCCAAAACGCCGCCCGGGACATTCCGGGCGGCGTTTTGCTTTTCAGGGATGTGGTTCAGGCGACGAGCTTGAGCTTGGCCTGGGCGGTGCCGCCTGATCCCGAGCTTCGGTCAACGGTGGGTGCGGAACCGCAGCTCATCATCGATGAAGGTCTTCTCCTGGAACGCCGCCTCATTGGAGCCGAAAGGCATCTGCGCAGTGAGCTTCCAGGACGCAGGAATGTTCCAGGTCTTGGCGACTTCCGCGTCGACGAGCGGATGGTAGTGCTGAAGGCTCGCGCCGATACCGACATCGGCAAGCGTGGTCCACACCGCCAACTGCGCCATGCCGGTCGAATGCTCGGACCAGATCGGGAAGTTGTGCGCGTAGAGCGGGAAGTTGGCCTGGAGAGCCTTGACCGGCTCCTGGTCTTCGAAGAACAGCACGGTCCCGGCGCCGTTTGCGAAGCCGTCGATCTTCTTGGCTGTCCCTTCGAAATCGGCAGCCGGCACGATCGCGCGAAGCGCCTCCTTGGCAATGTTCCAGAACTTGTCGCTCTCTTTGCCGAACAGAATGACGGCGCGCGAGCTTTGCGAGTTGAAGCTGGAGGGCGACAGGCGGATCGCCTCCCGGATCAGGCCATCCACCTGCGTTTCGGTAATCGGCAGATTCTTTCCAAGCGCGTATTGCGTACGGCGCCTTTTGAGCTTTTCGAGCATGGCTTCCTCATCTGTGAACGCGTGTCACGCCGGCAGGCCGATGAAACGGGTGGTTTTTCTCGGAGCGCCTCGTAAGGCGCCGTCCCTGCGGAACCGGGATTTGATGAGGGAGAGGTAGCGGTTCACTTGCCGCACCGGAATGCCCATATTGGGCACCAGTCTGTTGCTCATCCAGGAACGCTTCATGTCCGAGATCGACGATATCAGAAGCTTCATCGCCGTCGCCGATGCCGGTGGCTTCGGCCGGGCCGCGCATAGCCTCGGCCTGGCGAAATCGATCGTCAGCCGCCGCATCGCTCGGCTGGAGGCCGATCTCGGCACAAGGCTGCTCAGCCGCACGACGCGCGGCGTCGCCGCCACCGAGGCAGGTCTGGAATTCAAGGCGCGCGGCGAACGCATCCTCTCGGAGCTCGCCGAGGCGCGCGAGGCGATGACGCAGCAATCCGAGGGCGTTGCCGGGCGGCTGCGCCTGTCGATGCCGCTCTCGTTTGGCTACCGCCATCTCGCGCCGGTGCTGGCGGAACTCGCACAGCGGCACCCGCGACTGGAGCTCGACGTCGAGGCCAGCGACCGCCAGGTCGACCTGATCGGCGAGCGGTTTGACGCCGCGATCCGCATCGGCTCGCTCAAGGATTCCAGCCTGGTCGCACGCCGCATCGCGCCGGTGAAAGGAGCGGTGCTCGGCAGCCCGGATTACTTCGCCCGCCATGGCCGGCCGGAGACACCGCTCGACCTCGCCCGCCATGAATGCCTGGTCTATTCGGGCAACAGCGTCGTCGACTGGGGGTTTCGCATGAACCGGCGCTGGGTTTCCGTGCGCCCCTCCAGCCGCTTGCGTTCCGACAATGGCGACACGTTGCTGAGCTGGGCCGAGGCCGGGCTCGGCATCACCGTCCTGCCGACCTTCATCGCCAGCGATGCGATCCGCGCCGGAACGGTCGAGCACATTCTCTGGCGCTATCCGATGCGCGAGAGCGCGCTACACGTCGTGCGCCCGCCGGGACCTTACGTGCCCGGCAAGGTGCGTGTCCTGATCGATCTGATGCTGGAGCGCTTCGGTGACACGCCCTCCTGGGATCCCTGCCAGGCGGCCGTTCAGGCGAAGATCGCGGCCGGTGAATTGGCACCCGAGGACTATCCTGCCGACGAGCATCAAATGGCGTGAAGTCTTGCTTCACGCGAATTCGTGAGGCAAGCGGCGCGCAAGCCGTCAGTGTTGCTCCCACGACAACGGGAGATCATCATGCTGCTGGTTGGAATGCTCGACAGCCCCTATGTGCGGCGCGCCGCCATCACCGGAACCTTGCTTGGCGTTGAATTCGAGCACCGTTCCGTCTCGGTGTTCCGGCACATGCCGGAATTCCGCAAGATCAATCCGCTGATCAAGGCCCCGACGCTGGTCGCCGACGACGGCACGGTAATTACCGACTCAGCTCTGATCATCCAGCATTTCGAGGATGTCGCGGGCCGTTCGCTGCGGCCGCTCGAGCCGACAGCACGGGTCAGAGACCTCAGCCTGACCGGCATCGGCATCGTCGCCGCCGACAAGGCCGTCTCGGTCGAGTACGAACGCAAGCGGCCGGAAGAGAAGCGCTACGAGAACTGGCAAGAGCGCATCCTGGCGCAGCTCCACACCGCGCTCGACCTGCTCGACCAGGCTGCAGGGCGCGGCGAGATCCGCGCCGGGCCAGAACTCAAGCCGGGTGACATCGCCGCGGCGATCGCCTGGGGCTTCTGCCGCTTCGTCATCCCGGATTTCGCCCCGGAGGGGCGCTGGCCGGCGCTGGCGCGTCAGGCGGTGGCTTGCGAGGAGCTTGACGTGTTCAAGGCCTGGCCGATCGACAAGGAGTAGGCTGGGCGACGAACCACGCGGTCATTCCGGGGCGGCCCGTAGGGCCGAGCCCGGAACCCAGAACCGATGCGCGCGCTCGCAAAGGCTCACAGGCTGGCTCGCCTTCCGACCAGGGTCCATCGGTTCTGGGTTCCGGGCTCAAGCGCTGCGCGCTTGCCCCGGAATGACGGTCAGTTCTGGACGAAAGTGGTCGGCAGCGGCTTTACCGCGGGGCCCGTGAAGCCACTCGTGCCGACATCGCTCGGCTCGCTGGCGGAGAAGCCGAGAGCGGCGGCCGGGCTCGCGCCGACGACCCAGCCCTTGGCCTGGGCTTCCGAGCCGGCCTTCGCCTTGGCGGTCGCGACAGTTGTCCGGCGTGCGGGCGCGTCCGGTGCTGACGCGGCGGCGAAGAGCGAGTCGAGGCCGGCGCGATCGGCGTTGTATTCGGCGGCGATCGGCGTGGTGCGCGGCCGCGCGGCGATCTGAGTCGTGCCGGCAGGCTCCGGCGCGGCACCCGGCGGGCGCGGCCGCATCGGCGGCAGCGGATGATTGACCGCGACCAGCTTGGCGCCGTCGGGAACGGCGACGGCGTCCTCGGTTTCGTCGTTGAGCCGCAGGCCCTCGGTCGACAGGCTCGCCAGCGCGACCGGGCGTGACGGCGGCAACGGCGCCGAGACGGGCCGGCCGGTCAGGATAGTTTCGAGCGCCGGGGCTGCCGGCAGGTCGGTCGGCCGCCGCGGCGGCAGCGAGGCGAGGATGAGCTTCTGCTCGGCCGCGGGCAGCGGCAGGGCCGAAGCTTCCGCTGCCAGGGCGGCGAGTTGAGGCGAGCCGGCCGGCGGGTTCGGCGCGGGCGGTGTCAGATCGTTCGGACGTGCGACGGGCAGGGCGGTCGCGATCGGGCTCGGCTTCGGCGGCTCGGGCGGCGCGGCTTGGGCGGGAGCGAGCGCTGCGACCTGCGTCTCCTCCGGCGGCTGCGTCGTGGTCGTGGTCGCGCGGTTCGAGCGCTCGCGGAGAACGGCGCGCCCAGCTGGCTCGGGCTGGGCCGGCTGCCCACCAAAGATGGAGAAGCGGCCGCCATCGCCGCTATTGCTGTCCCCAGCATAGGCCATGACGGTCGGCTGCGGCGTCGGAGCGCGACGCGCTGCGGCGCGGCCGCGGGCCGGGCGTGCGTCGGCCTCCTCGTCGTCGCCGCCGAACAGCGCGGCCCAGAAGCCCTTGCCGCCACCGCTGGAGGCCATGATCGCGCCTTCATCATAATCCCCGGCGCCATAGCCCATCACCGAGCCACCACCGGAGAGGATTTCGGCTTTCGCGGTCTCGTAGCCGCCGAGCGGCTTGCCGTCGGCCGGCAAATGCACGGTCCTCTCATCGGGGAAGAGACGCACGAGCTGGTCTCGGGTCATGCGCGGCCAGGAGCGGACGGAGCCGGCGTCGAGATGGACGAAGGGTGTATGGGCACCGGGATAGAAGCCGACGCCGCCACGCTGCATCCGCATCGCCGTCTCGCGCATGCGAGCCGTCGGGGTGTCGGGCAGGTAGAAATCCATCGCCTTGCCGAGCATGTGCTGGCTGTGCTTGGCGACGCCGCGCGAGCGCCGGCGCAGCATCGAGTTGGTGCCGGGCGAGCGATAGGCGGAGACGACATGGAAGGGCTGGTCTGAGCCGACCTTGCGATGGACCTCCCAGGCGATGTCGAACAGGCGCGGATCCATCCGGATCGGCTCGTCTGTGCGCCAGTCGCGCAGCGCCCAGTTGAGCTTTTCCAGCCCCGAGGAATCGTAGCGCCCGTCACGCTTGAAAGTGACGGTCGTCTCCTCCTTGGTGTGCATGTGCTTAATGGTGATGGTGCGGGTGTCGCCGTTGGCGACGGCGTTCTGCGTGCTGCGGGCCCCGAGGACGAGGAGGCTCGTGCTGGCGATCAGGAGCAAGCCGACGCGTGTGCTGTGCCGCAAAGAATGCGGGAGCCGTGCTGCGATCTCGGCTTTCGACCTGCTCACTCTGTCAGACTCGTCTCGAAGCGCCGGGGAAAGCCGGAGCGGTAAACGTGAAGGAACAGTTGCCGAGAAGGCTTAACGGGAGGTTACCAGCGAGGCAACTCCCCGCCGGATTCCGGCAAGCAAGATTGCTCGCTACCGGCAGATCGTGGCGAAACCGTGCCGAATGGGACTTTTCCCAGCCGGGTTGGTCAGGAACGTTGCTCGAGCGCGTTCCGCACCAGCCTGTGGAAACCGTAGATATCGTCGAAGGTGGAGACCGTGCCGGCCTCGTTGACGACGAACGTTTCGTAGACGAGGTGGATCGCCAAAGGCTGCGGCAGCTTGATGGTACGTTCGCCGGAGCCGATCAACCGCTTCAGCCGCTCGCTCGTCCATTCGGGCCCGAGCACCTGGTCGGCGAGGGCGAAGGGGTTCTCGACGCGCACGCAGCCATGGCTGAAGGCGCGCTTGCCGGCGCCGAACAGGCTGCGATTGGGCGTGTCGTGCAGATAGACGGCATGGTCGTTCGGGAACATGAACTTGATCCAGCCGAGCGCATTGCGCTCGCCCGGCGGCTGGCGCACCGAGATGTTGCCGTTCTTGCCGCGCGTCACGACATAGCCCCGCCTGGCACCATAGTTCGGATCGGCGGCGAGCCCGGGCAGGAATTCCTTCTTCAGGATCGAAGGCGGCACGAACCAGGACGGATTGACGACGACGTGATCCATCTTGTGCGAGAAGACCGGCGTCGCCGATTCCGGCTTGCCGACGATGACCCGCGCCTCATGCGCGATCTTGTCGCCGTGCATCACGCGCATCCGGTATTCGGGGATGTTCACGATGATGTGGTTCTCGCCGAGATCGGTCGGCAGCCAGCGCCAGCGCTCCATCTGGGCGATGATGTCGCTCTCCAGGCGCGTCGAGCGCGGCATGGCGAGGGCGGCGACGGTCTGGTCGCTGAGCACGCCGTCGGCGCGCAGGCCCGCCTGCTTCTGGAAATCGGCCAGTGCCAGTGCGATCGAGCGGTCATAGACCGGCTCTTCGCTGCTGCCGAGGCCGAGCCGGGCACGGACCAGCGGCACGCGGGCATCGCGCATGCCGACCTTGAGGGCGGGGCCGGCCGGGATGCGGGCGACAGGCGTCTCGGGCTTGTCGGCACGCAGCTCGCCGAGCTTTGCCTTCAGATGCTGATAGCCGGGATGCTGGGGATTGTAGGCGGCAAGCACGGTGCCGGCATCGGCAGCGCCGGTGAGCTCGGATAGCACCTCTGTCGCCGACGGCAGCTCGAGCTTCGGCGTGATCAGCTTCGAGAGGCGGCGCGGATCGATGCGTCCACCGCGGGCATCGCGGGCATAGAGCACGGCGAGCGCCGACAGCCGGATATCGGCCGCGGCGAGGCTGTCCTTGTCGTTCGCCTCGAAGACCGGCAGCAGGTAGTCGCCGGTGCGCAAGCCATCCTCGCCGGCATGGCCCAACCGGACGGCGATCTGCTTGCCGGCGGCGCTGAGATCCTTGCCGTCGATCCAGAACGGTCGGTTCTCGTTGGCTGCATAGGCGGCGACGATATCGGCGCGCTCACGAGTGGACAGGCGCGGCAGCGCGGCCGCGATCTCGGCCTGGGCTGCGATCCGGCCGGAGAGTTCGAGCCCGGCCGGCAGCGTGAGCGCGACTTCTGGCAAAGGCGCCAGATCGATCTGCGGTGCGGCCGGCTTGGCCAGCTGCGGTTGCACCGGCTCGATCGGCTTGGTCAGCGCCGGGTCGACCGGCGGCATCTCCGGCTCGGGCAGGTCGAGATCGATCAGGCTGCGATCGGGTTGGGTCGAGAGCGCGCCGGTGACCATCTCCTTGGTCTCGGCGGCATCGGCCGATTGAAGGTCGGTGGACGGGCGCAGATCGAGCGTGACCTCAACCGGCGCGGGAATATCGAGCCTCTGTGGCTCGGCATCGCGCTTGACGATGACCAGGGCAGGCTGTTCGGGCAGCGGGATGCCGAGCTCGCCGGTGGTCTCCTGGGCAGTCGCCGGAGCGAGCAGGAGCGCGAGGCCAAGAGTGGTGGCTGAGACAGTTTCCACCAGACGGCGAAGGCGCATCGATTAACTTCCCCGGTCCCGACCGATCCACGCCGATAACTGCGTGACTCGGCCTGCTTCGACAAGATGCCGCCCTGCAACAGCGGCCCATATTCGCCCTCTGCTACCCGTCCCCTGTGGGTCGCAGAACGCGTTTCGATTTTGACGGGCTTAAGCCGCGTCGGCGCCGTCGGCGGCGTCCTCGCCTTCGATCAGCCCGTAATCCTTGAGCTTCCGGTAGAGCGTCGAGCGGCCGATGCCGAGCTTGCGCGATATCTCGGACATGTGGCCGCGGTAATGGGCGAGAGCGAACCGGATGATCTCGCGTTCCAGCTCATCGAGCGTGCGCATATCGGAACCGGCGACGAGATCGAGCGCGTTCGGATCGCGGACCGGCACCTGGATGATGCGCGGCGGCGCTTCACCGCGTGGTTCGCTGGCGATGGAGGCCGGCGCCGGTGGGATGCGGACGTCGAACCCGTCCATCTGCGCGGCGATCTGTGGGAATTCGGCAACGGTGAGCTCGTCGCCATCGGAGAGCACGACGGCGCGGAACATCGCGTTCTCGAGCTGGCGGACATTGCCCGGCCAGTCATAGTCGGCGAGCAGGCCGAGCGCCTCGGCGCTGATGCCGCGCAGCTTGCGGCCTTCTTCCGCGGCGAAGCGGGCAAGAAAGCCGCGGGCGAGATCGGCCACGTCCTCGCGGCGCCGGCGCAAGGGCGGCAGGGTGATCGGGAAGACGTTGAGCCGGTAATAGAGGTCCTCGCGGAACTCGCCGCGCTTGACCTGCTCCAGCAGGCTCTTGTTCGTCGCCGAGATGATGCGGATGTCGACGCGCACGGACTTCTTGCCGCCGACCGGGTCGACCTCGCTCTCCTGGATGGCGCGCAACAGCTTGACCTGTGCATCGAGCGGCAATTCGCCGACCTCGTCGAGGAAGAGCGTGCCGCCATTGGCCTCGACGAATTTGCCGATATGGCGCTCGGTCGCGCCGGTGAAGGAGCCCTTCTCGTGGCCGAACAGGATGGATTCGACGAGATTGTGCGGGATCGCGCCGCAATTGACAGTGACGAAGGGCTTGCCCTTGCGGTCGCTGGTGCCCTGAATGGCGCGAGCCAGCACCTCCTTGCCGACGCCGGATTCGCCTTCGATCAGGATCGGGATGTTTGAGCGGGCGGCGCGTTCCGCCAACTGGATGACGCGGCCCATATCCTGGCTCTTGCTGGCGAGATCGCGAAAGCCGAGCTGGCCGGAGGCGCGCCGCTTCATGTAGCGAATCTCGTGCTCGAGAGCCCCGAGCTTGAGCGCGTTCTTGAGCGAGATCTGCAGGCGCTCGGCGCCGGCCGGCTTGACCACGAAATCGACGGCGCCGGCGCGCATCGCCGTGACCACGGTCTCGATCGAGCCGTTCGCGGTCTGAACGATCACGGGTACCTCGGTGCCGCGCTCGCGCAGCGCCGCGAGCACACCCATGCCGTCGAGGCCGGGCATGACGAGGTCGAGGATCAGGCAGTCGATGCGACGTGATTCGTCGACGAGAACGGCCAGGGCCTGCTCGCCGCCTTCCGCAAGCGCGACCTCGTAACCGAAGCGCTTCAGCATCGCATCGAGCAGCCGGCGCTGCACGGGATCGTCGTCGACGACGAGGATGGTGGCGGACATGAATCCTCGATAGGCCAGGCAATCAGCCGGAAGCGGCTGTTCCGTTTCGGGTCACTGTCAGGGAGAAGGGTTAAGCGCCGCTTAAGCCGGCGAAGCTCGTAGGAAATCGGGCGCCTGTGACAGCGTCGCCGTTGATCGCGGGCGGCAGCCCGCGCATATGAGGGGGCCACAATCCTTCCCGACAGGCCGAGGCTGACGACGACATGACCCGCCCCTTCGACCGTCCCGCACCTGCCCGCGCCGCCCATGCCGGAGGCGCGGCCGAGGCGCTCGGCGCCCTGCCGGAATGGGACCTGACGCATCTTTATCCGGCGATGGATTCGCCGGCCTTCGCTGCCGATGTCGAGCGTGCAGCGGTGGAGGCGCGGCGTTTCGCCGAGCTCTACCGCGGCAAGCTTGCGGCACTCGCCGCGCGTGACGATGCCAGCTCGGCGCTCACCGAAGCGGTCAAGGCCTATGAGCGGTTGGAGGACCTGGTCGGCAAGATCATGTCCTATGCCGGCCTGGTCTATTCTGGCGACACCACCGACCCGCAGCGCGCCAAATTCTATGGCGACACGCAGGACAAGGTCACCGCGATCTCGACCGAGCTCTTGTTCTTCGGGCTTGAGCTCAACCGGATCGACGAGGCGCTGCTGACCAAGGTGGCTGCGCAGGCTCCCCTCAGCCACTGGAAGCCCTGGCTGGAAGACCTCGCCAAGGACAAGCCGCACCAGCTCGAGGACCGGATTGAGGAGCTCTTCCACGAGAAGTCGGTCACCGGCCACGGCGCCTGGAACCGGCTTTTCGATGAGACCATCGCCTCGCTGCGCTTCAAGGTCGGCGACGACGATCTCACCCTCGAACTGACGCTGAACCGGCTGCAGGACGCCGACGGTGCCGTGCGCAAGCAGGCGGCGGAGGTACTGGGCACGGTCTTCCGCCAGCACCTGCGTACCTTCGGCCTGATCACCAACACGCTCGCCAAGGACAAGGAAATCTCGGACCGCTGGCGCAAGTTCGAGGACGTCGCCGATTCACGCCATCTGGCGAACCGGGTCGAGCGCGAGGTGGTCGATGCGCTGGTCGCCGCTGTGCGCGAGGCCTATCCAAGGCTGTCGCACCGCTACTACAAGCTGAAGGCGCGCTGGTTCGGCCAGGAGGTGCTGGACTATTGGGATCGCAACGCGCCGCTGCCCAAGGTCGAGCAGCGCACGATTCCGTGGACCGAGGCGCGCGACACGGTTCTCGACGCCTATGGCGCCTTCTCGCCGAAGATGGCGGGGATCGCACAGCGCTTCTTCGACGAAAGCTGGATCGATGCGCCGGCCCGACCCGGCAAGGCGCCGGGCGCCTTCGCACATCCGACGGTGCCATCCGCACATCCCTATGTGCTGCTGAACTACCAGGGCAAGCCGCGCGACGTGATGACGTTGGCGCATGAGCTCGGCCATGGCGTGCACCAGGTTCTCGCCGGGCCGAACGGGGCGCTGATGGCGCCGACGCCGCTGACGCTTGCCGAGACGGCGAGCGTGTTCGGAGAGATGCTGACCTTCCGAAAGCTGCTCGATGGAACCACGGATCAAAAGCAGCGCAAGGCGATGCTGGCGGCCAAGGTCGAGGACATGATCAACACGGTCGTGCGCCAGATCGCGTTCTACTCCTTCGAACGCAAGGTCCACGAGGCGCGCCGGCAGGGCGAGCTGACGGCCGAGAATCTCTGCGATCTCTGGCTCAGCGTGCAGTCGGAGAGCCTGGGCCCCGCGATCCGGCTCGGGCCGGGCTACGAGACCTTCTGGGCCTATATCCCGCACTTCATCCACTCGCCCTTCTATGTCTACGCCTACGCTTTCGGCGATTGCCTGGTGAACTCGCTTTACGGCGTCTACCAGAACTCGGCCTCGGGCTTTCAGGAGCGCTATTTCGCGCTGCTCTCGGCCGGCGGCACCAAGCACCATTCCGAGCTGCTGAAGCCGTTCGGTCTCGATGCGCGCGATCCGGCCTTCTGGCAGATCGGGCTCAAGATGATCGAGGGGTTGATCATCGAGCTCGAAGGAATGGAATGAAGCGAGGCGCGCGATGAGCTCCGTCGTCTTCGATCGCGCGCTCTATCGTCGCCGCCTCACGGCAGCGCTTTCTGCCGGTTATCCCGATTTCCTGCTCGCGCGCTGCGTCGCCGATCTCGACGAGCGGCTCTCCGCCGTGCTGCGCCGCTTCGAGCGGGCGGCTGATCTCGGCACGCCGTTGCCACTGGCGGCGCCGGCGCTGCGGGCGCGGGCAGGCGAACTGCTGCGCATAGCGGAAGTGCCAGACGCCAGCGCCGGCCTCGTCGGCGATCTGGAGGCACTGCCCTTCACGCCGGAATCGCTCGATCTCATCGCCTCCCTGCTGTCGCTGCATGTCGTCAACGACCTGCCCGGTACGCTGGTGCAGATCAGGCGGAGCCTGCGGCCGGACGGCCTGTTCATCGCCTGCCTGCTCGCTGGCCAGAGCCTGACCGAATTGCGCCAGTCGCTGCTCGCGGCCGAGGTCGAGGTGACTGGCGGCGCGAGCCCGCGCGTTGCCCCTTTCGCCGACCTGCGCGATCTCGGCAGCCTGCTCCAGCGCGCGGGCTTCGCATTACCGGTGATCGACAGCGAGAACGTGACCGTGCGCTATGGCGACATGTTCGGCCTGCTGCGCGATCTGCGCGCCATGGGCTGGGCCAATGCGCTGACCGAGCGCAGCCGCAAGCCGCTGCGGCGCGGCGTGCTGCTGCGGGCGGCCGAACTCTATGCCGAGCGCTTTTCCGATTCCGACGGTCGCCTGCGTGCGACCTTCGAGATCGTCTGGCTCTCGGGCTGGGCGCCGCATGAGAGCCAGCAGAAGCCGCTGCGGCCCGGCTCGGCCAAGGCGCGGCTGGCGGATGCGCTCGGCGCGATCGAGATCGGCACGGGCGACAAGGCGGGCGGCGGGGGAGAGCGATGAGCGAGAAGCCGGCCAGGCTCGGGCGGGCCGATTTCCGCCTGTTCCGCACGATCCCGACGCGCTGGGCCGACAACGACGTCTTCGGCCACGTCAACAATGTGATCTACTACAACTGGTTCGACACGGTGGTGAACGCCTGGCTGATCGAGCAGGGCTTCCTCGACGTCAAGGACAGCGAGATCGTCGGCCTCGTGGTCGGCACGCGCTGCGACTATTTTGAGAGCGTTGCCTTCCCTGAGATCGTCGAGGGAGCGCTGGCGGTCGAGAAGCTCGGCCGCTCCTCTGTGACCTATCGGATCGGCATTTTCCGGCAGGGCGGGGAGCTGACGGCGGCGCAGGGCCTCTTCACCCATGTCTATGTCGAGCGCGGTCCGCAGACGCCGGTGCCGATCCCAGCCAAACTGCGCGCGGCCATGGCGGAGATCTTCGTCTGAAGGCTGTCAGGCCAGCAGCAGGCCGCAGTGCGCGACGAAAGGCTCGAAATCTCGGTCCTGGTGCAGAAGGCGATGGCGGTTGGCGATGCAGTAGGTCGCGATGATCAAGTCGGGCGTCTTGCGGATGGTAATGCCACGAGCCCGCAGGTCGCGGTAGTGCGCGGCCCCCTCTCGCGCGAGAGCAGGAGAGAGCATGCGGGCGACCGCAAACCGACGCAGCCTTGTCTCGATGGCGAGAGCTTGCTGATCGCTTCGGGCGCCCCGCAGGATCTCCAAGAGAACGATGTCGCCGACGAGAACGTTCTGCGTTTCCTCCAGCTCGCGCAGCCTGTCCACCGGTGGTGAGCGGTCGCCGCGAAGCAGCCCGATCCAGGCGGAGCTGTCGACGACGATCACCAGGTTTCGGCCGGCTCGTCGATATCGCGCCGCATGGTGTCGAGATCGCCATCCCATCCCAGTCCGTCGAGCTCTTTCAGCGCCTGACGTTGGCGATACTGCTGCACTAGCTTGCGCAACGCTTCTTCCACAGTCGCACGCTTGGTCGGCAAGCCCGTCGCTTCCATCGCCTCGGCGAGCAAGTCGTCATCGAGCTCGATATTGGTGCGCATGGCAGCCTCGATGTGTAAGAGTTGTGCAAAACATACACATCATTTGCCGGCCGTTCAATCTGTGCGCCTCGCCGTGATTGTCTCGCCTGCCGCTTTTAGGCTATTGCCCCCGCTTGAGATCGAGCCCTGCGTTCGCCCCCTCCGTCAGGAACAGGCCGCGTGATTCCCAACGACATCAAGATCACCCCGCAGCTGGTCGCCGAGCACGGCCTCAAGCCGGACGAGTACCAGCGCTTCCTGCACCTGATCGGGCGCGAGCCGTCGATCACCGAGCTCGGCATCGTCTCGGCGATGTGGAACGAGCACTGCTCGTACAAATCCTCAAAGATCCACCTGAAGACGCTGCCGACCAAGGCGCCCTGGGTGATCCAGGGCCCGGGCGAGAATGCCGGCGTGATCGATATCGGCGACGGGCTCGCCGTGGTCTTCAAGATGGAGAGCCACAACCATCCGTCCTTCATCGAGCCCTATCAGGGCGCGACCACCGGCGTCGGCGGCATCCTGCGCGATGTCTTCACCATGGGCGCGCGCCCGATCGCGGTGCTCGATGCGCTGCGCTTCGGCGATCCCAGCCATCCCAAGACCCGGCATCTGGTCTCCGGCGTCGTCGCCGGTATCGGCGGCTACGGCAACTCCTTCGGCGTGCCTAATGTCGGCGGCGCCACCGGTTTCCACCGGCGCTATGACGGCAACAACCTGGTCAACGCCATGGCGGTCGGCCTCGCGCGCTCCGACGAGATCTTCTACGCCAAGGCCTCGGGCGTCGGTAAGGCGATCGTCTATCTCGGCTCCAAGACTGGCCGTGACGGCATCCATGGCGCGACCATGGCCTCGGCCGCCTTCGGCGAGGGCGCCGAAGAGAAGCGCCCGACCGTGCAGGTCGGCGACCCCTTCGCCGAGAAGCTGCTGCTCGAAGCCTGCCTCGAGATCATGGCCGCCGGCCATGTCGACGCGATCCAGGATATGGGCGCGGCCGGCCTGACCTGCTCGGCCGTCGAGATGGGCGCCAAGGGCGATCTCGGCGTCGAGCTCGACCTCAACGCGGTGCCCTGCCGCGAGGATGGCATGAGCGCCTATGAGATGATGCTGTCGGAGAGCCAGGAGCGCATGCTCATGGTGATCAAGCCCGGCCACGAGGAGCCGGCCGAGGCGATCTTCCGCAAATGGGGCCTCGACTTCGCCGTCGTCGGCAAGACCACCGACACGCTGCGCTTCGTCGTCAAGCATGACGGCGAGACGATGGCCGACCTGCCGATCAAGGAGCTCGGCGACGAGGCTCCCGAATATGACCGGCCCTGGGTCGAGACGCCGAAGCGGCCGGTGGTCGATGCCGCCAGCGTCATCCCGCCGATGCCGAACACGGAAGCCCTGCTCGCGCTGGTCGGTTCGCCCGACCTCTCGTCGAAGCGCTGGATCTATGAGCAGTACGACACGCTGATCCTCGGCAACTCGGCGGTGACGCCGGGTGGGGACGCCGGCATCGTGCGCATCGAGGACGGCCCCAAGGGCCTCGCCATGACCGCCGATGTGACGCCGCGCTATTGTGAGGCCGACCCGTTCGAGGGCGGCAAGCAGGCGGTCGCCGAAGCCTGGCGCAACCTGACCGCGGTCGGCGCACTGCCGCTCGCCATCACCGACAATCTGAACTTCGGCAATCCCGAGCGGCCCGAGGTGATGGGCCAGCTCGTCGGATGCATCCGCGGCATCGGCGAGGCCTGCAAGGCGCTCGATTTCCCGGTCGTCTCCGGCAATGTCTCGCTCTACAACGAGACCAACGGCGTCTCGATCCTGCCGACCCCGACCATCGGCGGCGTCGGCCTGCTCGCCGATGTGACCAAGCATGCGACGATCGGCTTCAAGGCCGAGGGCGAGGCGATCCTGCTGATCGGCGAGACCAAGGGCTGGCTCGGACAGGGCGCCTATCTTGCGACGGTCTGCGGCCGCGAGGAGGGTGCGCCACCGCCGGTCGATCTCGCCATTGAGCGCCGCAACGGCGATTTCGTCCGTTCCCTGATCTCGACTGGCCGAGTGACCACCTGTCACGACCTGTCGGATGGCGGGCTTGCGGTCGCGCTCGCCGAGATGGCGATGGCGAAGGGCATCGGCGCCACGATCGAGACGCTGCCGGCCGGACCGACCCATGCCGTACTGTTCGGCGAGGACCAGGGCCGTTATCTGCTCAGCGTCGCCGCCGGCGCCATTGATGCGATCGTTGCCGAGGCGAAGGCAGCCGGGGTTCCGGCGCAGCTCATCGGCAAGACGGGCGGCAGCGAGCTGGCGCTGCCGGGCGAAGCTGCCGTTTCGATCGCCGCGCTGCGCACGGCGCATGAGAGCTGGCTGCCCGACTACATGGCCGGCAAGGCCGCTTGAGGAGATCAGTCATGGCGATGGAAGCAAGCGAGATCGAGCGCATGATCAAGGCGGCGTTCCCCGACGCTATCGTCGAGATCAAGGATCTCGCCGGCGATGGCGATCATTATGCCGCGACCGTGACCTCGGCGGCCTTCACGGGCAAATCGCGCGTCCAGCAGCACCAGATGGTCTATGCCGCGCTGCAAGGAAACATGGGCGGCGTGCTGCATGCCCTTGCGCTGACGACGACGGTTCCCCAAGATTAGAACGAGTTCATCCAGCGGGCCTTGAACCCGCCGCAGGAGAAAAGACATGAGCGACGTCAACGCCCGCATCGATGCCGAAGTGAAGTCCAGCGACGTCGTGCTCTTCATGAAGGGCACGCCGCAATTCCCGATGTGCGGCTTCTCGGGCCAAGTCGTGCAGATCCTCTCTTACGTCGGCGTGCCGTTCAAGGGCGTCAACGTGCTCGAGGACCAGGAGATCCGCGAGGGCATCAAGGCCTATTCGAACTGGCCGACGATCCCGCAGCTCTACGTCAAGGGCGAGTTCGTCGGCGGCTGCGACATCACCCGCGAGATGTTCCAGGCCGGCGAACTACAGGCGCTGCTCGAAGAGAAGGGCATCGCCGTCAAGCAGGCGAGCTGAACCCAGCTCAAGCTTCGGCGCAGGCGGGCAATGTTTCGAGGGCGCTCCAGAGCGCCTTTGGCAGATTGTCGGATCGCTCAAGGAGAGCGAGGCAGCCTCGCCGCCCTTCGGCTACAACCTGCGGGCGCAATGTGGCATTGTTGAAGACGCGCCACTGATCGACAGCCCCGATATAAATCGGCAGGTTCGAGATCGCCCTATCGAAGCGGCGGCGCACATCGGCTTCGGCGACGTCATGCCCGCCTTCGCTCACGCGGCGGGCGATACGCGACAGCGACACTTCCGGCGAAGCGACCAGGAAGAAGAGCAGGTTGATCGCGAAGCCGGCTTCGCGCGCGGCAGCGATCGTACGAAGATGCGTTTTGCCCGACACAGTCGTTTCGATCGAGAACGAGCGCCCTTCGGCGATCAGCGACCGCGTCATTGCCAGCGCCACGCGAGCCGCGCGTTGCTGCTCGGCCGACGGGTCCAGCGGGGAAAGACCACGCGCGATCTCGTCGAGATTGACGAAGCTCGTGCTACCCGAGACGGCCCTGATATGCCGGAAGGCGTAGGTAGTCTTGCCGACACCGTTGGGTCCGGCGACAATCCAGAATTGCGGTTTTTGGGCGGTCATTTCGCTTGGCTAGCACGCCCAGACAGCGCAGGCCACGGTCAGGCGGCAGGTCACTTCACCAGCAGCCAGTCCTCGACCACCAGTGCATCGAGCCCGCTTGTGTAGAACATCAGGATCGCGTCCTCGCTTGAGTGCAGGATCGGCTTGCCCATGATGTTGAACGAGGTGTTGAGGATCACCGGTACGCCGGTGAGCTCGTGGAACGCCTTGATCAAGGTATGATAGCGCGGATTGCGCTCGGCGGTGACGCTCTGCAGGCGTCCGGTCGCATCCTCGTGGACGACAGCGGGAACGCGCGAGCGCACCGCTTCCTTCCAGGTCAGGGTGCGCTCCATATAGGGCGAGTCCTGATAGTTCTCGAACCAGTCGGAGCCGTGCTCGGCCAGGATCGAAGGCGCAAAGGGCCGGAAGGCCTCGCGATACTTCACCTTGGCGTTGAGGAGGTCCTTGGCATCTGCGGGACGCGGATCGGCCAGGATCGAGCGGTTGCCGAGCGCGCGCGGCCCGAACTCGGCGCGCCCCTGCGCCCAGCCGATCAGCTTGCCGTCGGCCAGGAGCTTGGCCGTTGCGACGATGATCTCGTCGGGCGCGAGCTTCTGCAGCCGAGGCTCCCAAGCCGCCATGCGCTCGAAGGGCTCGGTCGAGAGGGACGAGCCGAGATAGGGCGTCATCGGCCCCTTCGGCGCCTGCCAGTCCGGATTGGCTTCGGCATGGGCGAGCCAGGCGGCACCGACCGCATTGCCGTCATCGGCCGGGGCGGAGGGGACATAGACCTGCCGGAAGCCGTGGCGGCCGACGATCTTGCCGTTGAAGGAGGAGTTCAACGCGCAGCCGCCGGCGAGCACGAGATTCTCCGATGGGCAGAGCGCCGCCGTCTCGGCCAGCAGCGCCTCCATCATCTCGGCGAAGACGTCCTGGCCGCAGCGCGAGAGATCGGCCCAGCCCTTGTCGAGCGCGTCGGCCGGGCGGCGGGCGAGGATGTCGGCGGCGACCTGCTGGACCGTCGCGGCGTCGGCGAAGCTGAGCTTGGTGCCCTCGACGCGATAGAGCTTGCGCAGCAGAGCGAGCAATTCGGGATCGCTTCGGCCATAGGGCGCGAGCCCCATGATCTTCCATTCCTCGCCCTTGGCCTGGTCGAAGCCGGCGAGGTCGGTGACGAAGCCGAAATAGAAGCCGATCGATTCGCGGCCGCGATGGCGCTTCAGCTCGGTGAGGCGGCCATCCCTGAGCGCGAAGATCGCAGAAGCGCCGGTCTCGCCCATGCCGTCGACGACGAGGCAGGCGGCATCGCGGAAGGGCGACGACCAGCAGGCGTAAGCCGCATGGCTGAGATGGTGGCCGTAGCGCTTGATCCCGGTGACCTTCGCCTCCCCAAAAGCCCGGTCGAGACCGAGCAAGGTGCCGAGGCCGGCGCGCTGCTGCTGGTGATGCAACGAGGCGATCAAGGCGCGCTCGCTGCGTTCCGGCACGAGCGAGCGATTGAAGGCGGGCGAGAGCTTCAGCAGTGAATCGAGGCTGAAGGCGCCGGCGCGGCTCATCTGGTCGAGGAAGCCGGTGAACTCCTCGCCCCAGCTTGTCGCGAGCCTGATCTTCGCGCCCTTCGGGATGTAGCGCTTGAGCAGGCTTTCCATCCGCACCGCCGTGTCCGGCTCGCAGTTCGGCGCCCGCTTATATTGCAAATAGCGCTCGGTGGCCTCGGCGAACAGGACCTCTCCGCCGGGGTCGATGATGGCGATGGCCGGGTCGTGGAAAGTGGTGGCGAGGCCGATGGTGTAGCTCATGGCCGGCAGCGTATGGAGCAGCCGGCCGGCCATGGCAAATGTTGCAGATCGGTGACGCCAGGTCGGCTGACCGGCTGCGTGCTTGGGGTCTATTTGGCGAAGGCGATGCTGTCGGCGATCGACTTGATCGCCGGTTCGAGCGAGGGATACGTCGCTTCGTCGGCGCTGACGATCATGCGCACGAAGCGGCCATCGGCACCCAGTCCCATATACTGGGCGAAGCGCTTGCGGGCGGAGCCTTCCGTGGTCGTGCCCGACAGCATGGTGCCGTTCTTGTCGCCGGCGAAGGCGACGGTGTCGCGCTTGGTGATCTCGGCCTTCTCGAAACCACGCGTCGTCTGCAGCAGCTTTTCACCGACAGCGGCCAATTGACCGGCGGCGGCCTGGCCGCCGGTCTGATAGCTGACGATCAGCATCGGCTGCTGACCCTTGGGATCGGCGTTGAGCGGGCCGACGGTCATCAGCACGCCGAGGCCGCCGAAGGTGTCGACGACGCGGAAGGGCTCGGCGGCGCGGACGCGGAAGGGCAAGGCGGCGAGCTTCTGGTCGAGCGTCGGCTCCGCGCCGAGCGACACGGTCTTCAGCATGGCGACGACATCGTCGCCATCAAGGTCGGAATCATCCGGCGCCTGCACCGTGATCATCACGGTCTTGGCGCCCTTGAGCAGCACGATCCATTTGTCGAAGGTCGCTGCGCCGAGGGCCTGCTGGCCGGTCAGGATGCGGCCCTTGCCGGCGGCGGTCTCGATGTCCTCGGCGTCGTCGATGGTGATGTTCTGCTTGGCGAAGTTGGTCTTCGCCGTCTCGAGATTGGTGAACAGCGCCGACAATTGCGGATGCGCCTCGGGCGGCAGCTCGACGACGAGCACGGAGGCCTTCGCCTCGACGTTCTCCAGACCGGCGAACTTGGCCGACGGCGCAAAGCCCTTCAGCGGCGTCAGCGAGACTGTGGTCCCGGAAATCGCGGTGCGCTCCTGCGCCTGCACGTTCACTGTCAGCCCGGTGACCAGCAGGCCGCTCATCGCCAGGCGAAGGGTCGTTCGGGCGGCGTGGCGCACTGTGTTCATGTCGAAACGGATCATCGCATCGCTCCTGTACGATCGGTGGGCCCGCGTCACCGATGGCGGGCCTTGCTGCAACTGGCTGAGCGGGTATGGGTTCACATCCCGCGATCTTACGATCGAAGGATGAGGCCTTAAGCCGCTTGTCGCTCTTGTGCGTGTCAGCGCCGTGATCGATGGAGGGCGGTGGTCAGCGCCGGCCGATCGCAGCCGTGATCATCGCCTTGGCGTCGGCTCCCGCCCATTCGGCCGGGCCCTGGAGCAGAGCGAGTTCGCAGCCGGCGGGGTCAACCAGCAGGCTGATCGGCATGCCTTCGACCTTCTTCACCGCGCGGATGTCCTGGAAGACCTTGGCCTGCGGGTCGGCATAATAGGCGAGGCGGGTGATGTTCTTGTCGGCCAGCCACTTCTTTGGCTTGTCGGGATGGCGCGTGTCGATGTTGATCGCCACGACCTCGAAATCGGAGCCGCCGAGCGCACCCTGGAGCGCGTCGAGCGCCGGCATTTCGGTCAGGCAGGGCAGGCACCAGGTCGCCCAGAGGTTGACCAGAACGGTCTTGCCACGAAAGGCCGAGAGGCTCATTGGCTTGCCGTCCGGGCCGTTGAAGGCGAGATCGGGCAGCAGCGCCGGTTGCTTGGCGACCTCGACAGCCGCGACCTCGCCCTTCGCGAGGGGACGCAACGCCTCCACCTTCGTGGCGGCTGCGCTGCAAGTGGAATTGCCCGCCGCGCCCCGTACGGAGTAGAAGGCCGCAGCGCCGCCGAGCGCAAGCAGCGCCAAGGCCCCACAGGCCACCACCATTTTCGACCGAGACGTCATCGCGCGTCCTTGAAGAGCAGGAAAGACCGCCGTGAGCAACCGCATGTGGGGTGGGCGTTTCGCCACAGGTCCCGACGCCATCATGGAGGAGATCAACGCCTCCATCGATTTCGACCAGCGTCTGTGGCGTCAGGACATCCGCGGCTCGCTGGCGCATGCCGCGATGCTCGCCGAGACCGGCATCCTGACGAAGGACGACGTGGACGTCATCTCAGCCGGACTCAAGGGCATCGAGGCCGAGATCGAAGCCGGGCGCTTCACGTTCTCGCGCGCGCTCGAAGACATCCACATGAATATCGAGAGCAATCTCAAGGAGCGGATCGGGCTCGCCGCCGGGCGCCTGCACACCGCGCGCTCGCGCAACGACCAGGTCGCGACCGACATGCGGCTCTGGGTGCGCGATGCGCTCGACCAGCTCGACGAGCAGGTCGCCGACCTGCAGCTCGCGCTGGCCGAAAAGGCCGAGACCTATGCCGGCGCGGTGATGCCGGGCTTCACTCATCTGCAATCGGCCCAGCCGGTCACCTTCGGCCACCATCTGCTCGCCTATGTCGAGATGCTGGCACGTGACCGCAGCCGGCTCAGGGATGCGCGCGAGCGCATGAACGAATGCCCGCTCGGCGCCGCCGCGCTCGCCGGCACCTCATTCCCGATCGACCGGCACATGACGGCCAAGGCGCTCGGCTTCGCCCGCCCGACGGCGAACTCGCTCGATTCGGTCTCGGACCGCGATTTCGTGCTGGAGACGCTGTCGGCTGCCTCGATCTGCGCCATGCACTTGTCGCGCCTCGCCGAGGAAATCGTGCTGTGGGCGACGCCGCAATTCGGCTTCGTCAAGCTCTCCGACAAGTTCTCGACCGGCTCGTCGATCATGCCGCAGAAGCGCAATCCCGACGCAGCCGAGCTGGTGCGCGGCAAGGCGGGGCGCGTCTTTGGCGCGCTCCAGGGCATGCTGACGATGATGAAGGGCCTGCCGCTGACCTATTCGAAGGACATGCAGGAGGACAAGGAAGGCACTTTCGACGCGGTGCAGACCCTGTCGCTTTGCCTCGCTGCGAGTGCCGGCATGGTCCGCGACATGCAGCCGGACCTGAAGACGATGAAGAAGGCGGCCGGCCTCGGTTATGCCACAGCGACCGATCTCGCGGACTGGCTGGTGCGCGTGCTGAAGATGCCGTTCCGCGATGCGCACCACGTCACCGGACGCCTAGTCGGCATCGCCTCGGCCAAGGGTGTCGGGCTGGAGAAGCTCTCGCTTGCCGAGATGCAGGAGGTCGAGCCGAAGATTGGCGACGAGATCTTCGCCGTGCTCGGCGTCGAGCGCTCGGTGAAGAGCCGCACCAGCTACGGCGGCACCGCTCCGGCGAATGTGAAGCGGCAGGCCAAGCGCTGGCTGAAGCTGCTCGCCAAGGACGCGAAGCCGCAGTCATGATCCCGGCGCAAAGGCTCGCAAGCTTGCGCGCCATTCGCTACACTCGTCCCGAAGCTTCGCCCAAGGATCATCGTTCGTGCTGCAATCCCGCCTGAAACTCGGCCGCACCGTGCTGGTGATCGGCCTGCTCGGCCTCGCGCTCGCGGCTTGCGGCCGCCGTGGACCGCTGGAGCCGCCGCCGAACGCCAAGAACGCGGTCGCCCTGCCCGACAAGCAGGTCGGCGCAGTGGAGAACACCTTCAACGCGACGGAAGCTTCGCCGCTGGGCAAGCCACCGAAGACGAACAAGGCCATTACGATCCCCGAATCGTCCTTCGTGCTCGACCCGCTGCTCTGAGCTGACGATGCATCATTTTGGCTATCGCGACGGCGCGCTCTTCGCCGAGGATGTCGACCTGCGCGAGATCGCGGAGACGGTCGGAACGCCGGTCTATATCTACTCTTCGGCGACGATCGAGCGGCATTACCGCCTCTATGAAGCGGCGATGAAGTTGACCGCGCCGGGCAAGCCGGCGCATGTCTTCTACGCCATGAAGGCGAACAGCAATCTCGGCGTGCTGAAGACGCTGGCGGCGCTCGGTGCCGGCGCCGACACGGTCTCCGAGGGCGAAATCCGCAAGGCGCTCGCGGCGGGCTTCCCGGCTGACAAGATTGTCTTCTCCGGCGTCGGCAAGAGCGAAAACGAGCTCGCCTTCGCCGTCGAGGCCGGCATCTTCCAGGTCAATATCGAGACCGAGGGCGAGCTCGACCTGCTCTCGAAGGTGGCGCAGCGTCTGGGCAAGCGCCAGGAAGCGGTATTCCGGGTCAATCCCGACATCGGCGCCGGCGGCCATGCCAAGATCACCACGGGGTCCTCGGCCAACAAGTTTGGTGTCTCCTTCGAGGAGGTGCACCGGCTCTATGCCCGCGCTGCCAACATGGCGGGCGTCAGGATCATGGGGCTCGCCGTGCATATCGGCAGCCAGATCCGCGAGGTCGGTGCCTTCGAGGCGGCCTATGCCAAGATGCGCGATCTCGTGCTGGCGCTGCGGGCCGAGGGACACCGGGTCGATCGACTCGATCTCGGCGGCGGGCTCGGCATCCCCTACGATATTCCCCGGGAATTCGATCACGGCCCCGGGCTGATCGAGGCCTATGCCGCGATGGTCGCCAGGGTCACCGAGGGACTCGACGCCGAGCTCGGTTTCGAGCCGGGGCGGCTGATCGTCGGCAATGCGGGCATCCTGCTGACCAAAGTGCTGCATCTCAATCCGCGGCCGACCAAGCAGTTCCTCGTCGTCGACGCGGCGATGAACGACCTGCTGCGGCCGGCGATGTACGAGGCCTATCACGAGATCTGGCCGGTGGCGGAGCCGGCGGAAGGCGCGAAGACGATCGCCTATGACGTGGTCGGGCCGATCTGCGAATCAGGCGACACTTTCACCACCGGGCGCGATCTCTCCGAGCTGAGGCCTGGTGACCTGATCGCCTTCATGACCGCCGGTGCCTATGGCGCCAGCATGTCCTCGACCTATAATCAGCGCCCGCTCGTCGCCGAAGTGCTGGTCAAGGGCGATAAATTCGCCGTAACGCGGCCGCGCCAGACCTATGAAGAGCTGATCGGCACGGATCGTGCACCACCCTGGCTGCCCTGAGCCTGCTTCACGATTCCCGGAGCACCTGTGGGGTATCGCGCCTGAGTGCTGGTCACGCCACAATCCCGTGCTAGCCTCTCCGCTCGATCGATGAAGCCAAGAGAGGCGCCGCGGGGGGCGGCTCGGAGCATCGGATGAGCGAAACACTGCGCCGTACGGCGCTTGATACAGGTGGGCCGATCCGCAAGCGGCTGGAACGCCTCACCATGGCGTCGCGGCTGTCGCTCGCCTGGGAGCGACTCTGGCCGAAGCTGTGGGCGCCGCTCTGCGTCGTGCTGCTCTTCCTCGCCGTCTCCTGGTTCGGGCTCTGGCTGCACCTGCCCTGGTGGGGCCGGGCCGCCGGCTCCGCCATCTTCGCTTTGGCGCTGCTCGGAAGCTTCTGGCCGGCGATGACCGGCCGCTGGCCGAGCCGCCGCGAGGCGCTGGCCCGGCTCGACCATTCCATGGATGGCGCGCATCGCCCGGCGACTGCGCTCGAGGATACGCTTGCGGTCGGCGGCAAGGACCCGGTCTCGCAGGCGCTGTGGACGCTGCATCTGCAACGCCAGGGCGCCCATGTCGCGGCGCTGAAGGTCGCGCCTCCGCAACCGCATATGGCCGGGCGCGACAAGCGGGCACTGCGTGCGGCGCCTCTGGTCGCTGCCGTCGCCGGTTTCTTCGTCGCCGGGCACGAGGTCCTGCCGCGCCTCACCGCCGCTTTCGACTGGCGCGGACCTGCGCTCGCCGCCGCGGCGGTCCGGATCGATGCCTGGATC
This sequence comes from Allobosea sp. Tri-44, assembly GCF_004123845.1. Lineage (GTDB taxonomy): Bacteria > Pseudomonadota > Alphaproteobacteria > Rhizobiales > Beijerinckiaceae > Allobosea. Next base: position 113,644 of record NZ_NBDP01000053.1, read on the forward strand.
GACCCGCCGGCCTATACGCGCATGCCGCCGATCCTGATCGACTTCGCCAGGCTGGCGAGCCCCAATTTCAACGTGCCCGAGAAGTCGACGGTGGTGGTGCGCATCGCCGGTCGCAGCGGCATGGATGTCGCGACCACGGGCCGGCTCGATGCGGTGCCGGTCGAGGGCAAGCCCGGCGAAGCCAAGCCGGCTGATGCCAAAGCTGCACTGACGAATACCGTCGCGGTGACGGAGAAGCGCTATCTGCTCGCCGGCGACGGCACCTTGCGCATCATCGGATCGGGGGCGCCCGCCCAGACACTGAGCCTGCACGCGATCATTGACCAGAAACCGGAGATCGCCTTCGCCGAGCCGCCCAAGCCGGTCAGCGGCGTGCAGGGCGGGCTCGGCATCAGCTATCGCGCCAAGGACGATTACGGCATCGCCTCGGCCGAGGTCGTCGTCTCGCGCGTCTCTCCCCTCACGGGCGGGCGCTCGCTGGTCGAGGCGCCCAAGCAGATTCTGCCCGTGCCGTCCTCCGGCTCGGGCGAAGACGAGATGAAGAGCACGGTCGACTTCTCGGCTCATCCCTGGGCCGGCGCCAAGGTGAATATGAGCCTCGTGGCGCGCGACGAGACCGGGCAGGAGGGACGCAGCGAGACCGTCGAGGTCGTGCTGCCGCAGCGGACCTTCACCAAGCCGCTGGCCAAGGCGCTGGTCGAGCAGCGGCGCAAGCTGATCATGGATGTCGATACGCGCAAGAAGGTTCAGCTCGCGCTCGACGCGCTGATGATCGAGCCGGACCGCTTCATGAAGGAGACCGGCGTCTATCTCGGCATGCGCATGATTAGCGAGCGATTGCGCCGCGCCGCCAGCGACGACCAGCTGCGCGACACCGCCGAGATGATGTGGGCGCTCGCGCTGCAGCTCGAGGATGGCGACCTGTCGGATGCCGAAAAGGCGCTGCGGGCTGCGCAGGAGAATCTGCAGCAGGCGCTCGATCGCGGCGCCACCGAGGACGAGATCAAGAAGCTCACCGAAGAGATGCGCCGCGCCATGGACCGGTTCATGCGTGAACTCGCCCAGCAGATGCAGCGCCAGCAGCAGAACGGCGAGCGGAACCAGGCGCAGCTGCCCGAGAATTTCCGCACGGTGACGCCGCGCGACCTGCAGAACATGCTCAACCGCATCGAGGAGTTGTCGAAGCGCGGCGACATGGCCGAGGCGCAGCGTCTGATGGAGGAGCTCAACAACCTCCTGAACAATCTCAAGACGGCGCGCCCGGGCCAGCAGGACCCGCGCCAGCGCGAGATGAACCAGGCGCTCGGCGATCTCGACCGGATGACGCGTGAGCAGCAGCAATTGCGCGACGAGACCTACCAACAGGACCAGCAGCGCCAGAATCGGGCCCAGCGCGGCCAGCGTCCCGGCCAGCAGCAGGCGCGTCCCGGCCAGCAGGGCCAGCGCCAGCAAGGACAGCAGGGCCAGCGTGGTCAACGCGGCCAGCAACCCGGACAACAGCCGGGCGAGAACGGCGAAGAGGGCGAGGGCGAGGACGGCCAGAACGCCGAGGGCGGACAGGGTCAGAGCCTGTCGCAGCGCCAGCAGGCACTGCGCGAGCGTCTGCAGGACCTGCAGCGGCGTATGCGCGGCATGGGCGCCGATCCGGGTGAGCTTGGCGAGGCCGAGGACGCCATGCGCGAGGCAGAAGGCCAGCTCGGCCAGGGCCAGGACGGGCAGGCGGTGGATGCGCAGGGTCGTGCGCTCGAGGCACTACGCAAGGGTGGCCAGAACCTCGCTCAGCAGATGCAGGGCGAGCCCGGCGAAGGCGAGGGCAACGACAACGCCTATGGCGAACCGGACGGGCGCCCGGCCGGCCGGCCTTCCGCGCAACAGCGCGACAACAACGATCCGCTCGGGCGACCGCAGCGCCAGCGCGACTGGGCCGATGGCCGCGTGCGCGTGCCGGGTGCCGACGAGAGCGCGACGCAGCGGGCGCGGCGCATTCTTGAGGAGCTGCGCCGACGTCTTGGCGACCCGCTGCGCCCGACCGAAGAGCTCGACTATCTCGAGCGCCTGCTGCGGCGGAATTGAGCAGAGGCCGCGCTCAGCGCGGCCTCTTTCTTTTTAACCCTATCTCGTCAGCCCGGCCGATTGCCCGAGACGACCGCGAGCGCCGCGATGAAGCGGTCGAGATCGGATTCGGTCAGATAGGGCGCCGGGGAGATGCGGATGGTGTTGCCCTTGGCGACGCCACCGCGACGCACTGTCATCACCTTGTGCTGGTCGCGCAGCGCCGCGACGACGGCGTTGCAGTCGGCGGCGGAGCGTTTGCCGGTCAGCGCGAAGGAGGTGATGCCTGCGACCATCTCCGGGTCGTCCGGCGTCTGGATTTCGATGCCCTTGAGCTCGCGCGCCCGGGCGACCCAGTAGTTGCGGAGATGACGGTAGCGCGCTTCCTTGGCCTGCGGTCCGACTTCCTGATGCAAGGCTAGCGCTGCGGGAACGGCGAGCTGCGCGGCGAAGTTCGGCGTGCCGGTGTGGATGCGCGAGCGGACATCGTCGGCCTTGAAGTCCTCGTCGCCATAATGGGTGTCGATATCGGCCAGTCGATCGCGGGCGATGTACATGACGCCGACGCCGAGCGGCGCGCCGATCCATTTGTGCAGGTTGAAGCCGATGAAATCGACACCGAGCTCCTTGGCCTTGAAGTCGACTTGGCCCCAGCTATGGGCAGCGTCGAGGATGACGTCGATGCCGCGCGCCTTGGCCATGGCGGCAAGTTCCCTGACCGGCATCATCAGCCCGGTGCGGTGGCTGATATGGGTGAGCAGCAGCAGCTTCGTCTTCGGATTGGCCTTGAGCGCGGCTTCATAGGCCGCGAGCACATTGGCCTTGGTCGCGGGCTCCGGGATGTCGAATTTGGCGACCTCGACGCCGCGCCGGCCTTTCAGCCAGTTCATCGCGTATTGCATCGAATCATAGTCCAGATCGGCGTAGAGCACGCCGTCGCCGGCTTTGAGCTTGTTGTAGCCGGCGATCAGCGTCTGCAGCGCCTCGGTGGCGCCGCGGGTCAGCGCGATCTCCTCGCGGGCGACGCCGAGGAAGCCGGCGACCGGCGTGCGGACCTCGTCGAGATCCTGGCCGATCCTGGTGCGGGCGTAGACGGTGTTCTCGAAATTCACGAAGTCGGTCAGGCGCTTGTATTCGGCCTTCACCGGCTCGGCCATGATGCCCCAATAGCCGTTCTCAAGGTTCACCATATCGGGCGTGACGCTGTAGAGGCGCCGGACTGCATCCCAATAGCCGGTGTCGGTGCCGAGGCCGCTGATCGGCAGGGCCGGAAGCGAGCGAGCGAGAGCGGGGGCTGCTGCTACGGCGAGAGCGGCAGTGCCGAGGCCGGCAAGTAGCGTGCGGCGGCTGAGGGCGGTCTGGTTGGTCATGGCGGGTTTTCCTGAGGCGGTCGCCTTCGCTAGCGGCCGGCTGTTTCAGGTCCATGACGACCGGCAGTTGGATTTATCCCCGCGCTGCGAAACGGATGCATACTAGAGCCCGTTCCGATCAGCTTGCGTCGCAAGCTGATCGGCAAAACGGTCTCCAAACTGATAGTGAGAGACGGATTCACCGATCAGGCTGGTTCAGCCTGATCGGATCCGGCTCTAATGCAAAGCGCAACCGGAGTGCCGCCATGTCGATGCAAGGATCGTCAGCCGAGGAAGCCCCAGTCGAGAAGCCGCAGGCTCCGCGGGTGCCGGATCTTGCCGTAACGGTCACGCGGCTCGCCCGCCTGGCGCCGATGGGCAAGGCGGAGATCATGAACAACATCGCCCTGCATTTCGATCGGCTCGCCGCCGAGGCCGATCTGACGACGCCGCTGCGCGTCTGCCATTTCCTGGCTCAAGCCGCGCATGAGAGCGACCGTTTCCGCACGTTGGAGGAGAAGGGCGGGAAGAAGCAGTTCGCTCGCTACGAAGGCCGGACCGATCTCGGCAACACCGAGCCCGGCGATGGTGCGCGCTATCACGGACGCGGCATTTTCCAGCTGACCGGCCGGGCCAATTACAAGCGCATCGGCCGTATGCTGAACGTCGATCTCGAAGGGCGGCCGGAATTGGCGCTTGATCCGCGCATCTCGGTCCAGATCGCCTTCGCCTATTGGCGCGATCGCAAGATCAACGCCGCTGCCGACCGCGATGACACAGCGCGCGTCACCCAGCTGATCAATGGCGGGGCCAACGGCCTCGCCGACCGCCGGCAATTGCTGACGACGGCTAAAGGGATCTGGTTCTGAGCCTCAGCGGTGCCCGGCCTTCAGCGCCTGGTCGAGGTCGGCGAAGAGATCGTCGACGTCCTCGATGCCGGTAGACAGACGCAGCAGATCGGGCGGGCAGGGTGAGCCCGCGCCTTCGATCGAGGCGCGGTGCTCGATCAGGCTCTCGACGCCGCCGAGCGAGGTGGCCCTTTTGTACAACTCGACATGAGCCGCTGTGGCAACCGCCGCCGCCTCGCCCCCGGTGACCTGGACCGAGAGCATGAAGCCGAAACCGCCCTCCATCTGGCGCGCCGCGATGTCGTGGCCGGGATGCTGCGGCAGGCCGGGATAGAGCACGCGCGAGACCAGCGGGTGGGCGGCAAGCTTCTGCGCCAGTGCCATGGCCGAGGCCGACTGGCGCTCCTGCCGGACATGGAGCGTGCGCATGCCGCGCATCAAGAGATAAGCCTCGAATGGGCCGAGGATGCCGCCCTGGCCCTTGCGCACGGTCTTGATGCGGGCCCAGAATTCATCGTCCTGCCGGGCACAGAGCGCGCCGGCGATCACATCGGAATGGCCGTTCAGCACCTTGGTCGCGGCATGCATGACGATATCGGCGCCGAGCGTGAGCGGGCGGGTGTGCACCGGCGAGGCGCAGGTCGAATCGACCGCGAGCCTGGCGCCGGCCGCATGGGCGATCTCGGCGGCCGCGGCGATATCGGTGATGGTCCAGAGCGGGTTGGATGGCGTTTCAATCCAGACCAGCTTGGTGACGCCGGGCTTCACGGCGGCCTTCAGCTTGTCGAGATCGTCGCTCTCGACGAAGTCGATCTTCAACCCCCAGCGTGTCGCCTCGGTCAGCAGCCAGGAACGCAGCGCCCAGTACATCACCTTGGAGGCAACGACATGATCGCCAGGGGAGAGCGCCTGGAACACGGCGGTCGCGGCCGCCATCCCTGAGCTGAACAGAAGGGCGCCGGCCTTCGCTTCCTCGAGCATGGCGAGCACGGCCTGCGCCTCGTGCACCGTCTCATTGTCCGGCCGGCCATAGATGAAGCCGGATGAATAGGCGTTGTCCTCGTCGCGGATATAGGTGGTGGAGACATGGATCGGCGGCACCACGGCCTTGGTCAGCGGGTCGATCTTGCCCATCGCCTGGGCGGCGAGCGAACGGGGGTGCAGCGGGCGCTTGGTCATGGGCGATCTGATTTCCATTATGTGAGACGATTCATCTCACCATGATTGCTGCGGTGCAAGAGGCTCGCCTTGCCCGGAGCGCAGAGACACCCCATCCTTGCCGCATGAGCATATCGACAGATCGGGCTGGCCGTCAGCCGGCAGTATGGATTTCCGTCCTCATTGCCATCCTGCCGGTGGCGGCGGCTTCGCTGATCGGCAGCGCGGTGACGGTGCCGCAAATCCCCGGCTGGTATGCCGGCCTCGCCAAGCCGCCCTTCAATCCACCGAACTGGCTGTTCGCTCCGGTCTGGACGGCTTTATTCGCACTGATGGCGCTGGCTGCTTTTCGCGTCTTGCGCCTGCCGAATGGCATGCCGGGTAGGGCGCAGGCACTGCTCGCCTACCACATCCAACTCGCGCTCAACATGCTCTGGTCCTGCGTGTTCTTCGGCCTGAACAGCCCGGCGGGCGGGCTCGTCGTGATCGCGCTACTGCTCGCGGCGATGATCTGGACGATGCGGTGTTTCGCATGGCTGGGCGACAGGCTCTCGGCAGCGCTGTTCGTGCCCTATCTCGCCTGGGTCTCGTTCGCGAGCCTGCTCAACGCGTCAATCTGGTGGCTGAATCGCTGAGCCAGCAAGCGCTCACCCGATCGAGCGCTCGATCACGCGCAGCACCGTCTCGCGCAGTTCGGCGATGGTGAAGGGCTTGGTCATCACCTCCGCGACGATGGTCTCGAGGCTCTTGGCCCGTTCGCGCTGCTCGGCATAGCCGGTCATCAGCATGATGGTGAGGTCGGGGAATTGCTGCTTGGCGGCGAGCGCCAGGGCGATGCCGTCCATCAATGGCATGCGGATGTCGGTGAGCAGCAGATCGAAATGGCCTTGCTCGGCCATCAGGATGTCGAGAGCCTCGGCGCCGTCGCCGGCGGTCAGGCAATCGTGCCCGTCCATGGCGAGGCCGCGCGCGACCAGCGAGCGCAAGCTCTCTTCGTCGTCGACCACGAGAATGCGCGACATCGTTCAGATCCCCGGCAGGCCGGCCTGATCGGCGGTCTCGATCACGCCGACATAGGGCAACTGGCGGTAGGAATGGGCGACGTCCATGCCGTAGCCGACGACGAAATAATCGGGGCACTCGAAGCCGACATAGTCCGCCTGGATATTGACGGCGCGCTTGGCCGGCTTCTCGAGCAGGACGGCGGTGGAGACCCGGGCGGCGCCGCGCGCGGCGAGCAGGTCCTTGGCGAAGGCGAGCGTGCGGCCGGATTCGAGGATGTCGTCGACGAGCAGCACTTGCCTGCCGCGAACATCGCTCTGGACGTCGCGCAGGATCTCGACCTGGCCGGAAGAGATGGTGGCGGCGCGATAGCTGGAGAGGTGCACGAACTCGACCTGCGGGGTCATGCCGGTGCGATGCATGGCCCGAATCAGGTCGGCGACGAACATGAAGCTGCCCTTCAGCACCGCGACGACGAGCAGGCCTTCGCCGGAATCGGCTGCGATCTCGGCAGCCATTTCGGCATTGCGGGCGGCGATCGCAGCCTCGTCGTAGAGAACGCGGATACGCTGGGGCTGGGACATCGACGACCATTCCTTATCGGCGCGGGCCCGTGCCCGCGCAGCCCCTTGATCGCGGGCTAACCTGTTTAGGTCTCAGTCATAGCGTCCATGCGCCGACAATTGAAGCGGCCGGGGCCGAGGAGTTGGGAAACCAGGTGTGGGAAATCAGTAGAGAGCGGCGATGCCGTTGGGGTTAGTCGCGCCGAAGCGCAGCTGGACCGAGCGGCCGTTCTCGGGCGGCGAGGCGAGGCGGGCACGAAAATGCATCAACTCGGCCGACTCGAGCGATGGGCGTGGCGGCTCCGTCGTCCAACTGTAGAGCACCTTGCCATCCTCAGCCTGTACCGTCACCGTGATCGGCGGCACCTTGGCCGCGCCCCTGGTGATGTTGGTGACGTCGCCCGTGACCACCAGGAAACGCCCTTGCGGATCCTGAACCAGTTCGCTCTCGACGGCGCTGAAGGCAAGGCCGCGCACGTTCACTGGCAAGCCGATCTTCGCATAGAGGTCGGCCAATTGCGGCATCGCCCGAACAACGTGCTCGCGTTGCCAGAAGCCGAACCCGAGGATGGCGATGCCCGCCACCACGAAGATGGTCGCGGCAGCCGACGGCAGGCGTGCAAGCGGGTTGCGGACGGTGGCCCAGCTGCGCTTCCGAGAAGGGGGCGGTTCTGATGCGTCGGGCTGTCGGGCCTCGGCTCGCTGAGCTGTGATCGCGGAGATGTCGGCATCGATCTCGCCGGCGCGGCGCAGTTCTTCCTCGAGCTCGGCGGCAGTCTGTTCGGGGGTGGGAGCGGCGGGAAGGTCCGGGGTCGCGGCATCCAGGTCGGATTGCAGGATGTCGTTCGTCGTTGGGACTTCGGCAACCTGTGGAGCTTCGATCTGCCAGGTCGTCTGACAGCTGGCACAACGCACCTTGCGACCGCCGGCCCCGATCTTGGCCTCTGCGATCTCATATCGGCTGGCGCAGTTGGGGCAGACGATCAGCATGGCCCAGAAAAACGGTTGCTCCGCGCGGTATCGGTGCGGAGCCTGATCCTCTCGCCGCCTCATGCAAGCAGAAGCGGAAGCGGCATGCGGCTCCACGCTTCATAGGGTCGATTTATGGTTAATGTCGCGTAAAGCCGGCTCCCGTTTCGAGTCCAAGCCTGCCCCGATCGAGAGGGACTCCATGCGCGACTGAGGAAAACACGTTCGGCGCTTCCCGCCGGGCCATCGTCTGGGTGTAGGATCGCGCCGGCTTGGCGCCTGTCCGGCACGATTCGGATTTGAGTGAGCGAGAGGAGCGGCGTTGGTTCGGTTCGAGAATGTCGGGTTGCGGTACGGGATGGGGCCGGAGGTGCTGAAGGACATCAACTTCAGCATCGCGCCGCGCTCGTTCCAGTATCTGACCGGGCCGTCGGGAGCCGGCAAGACCACGCTGATCCGGCTCGTCCTGATGGCGCTCAAGCCGACGCGCGGTCTGGTCAATTTGTTCGGCCAGGACGTCTCGCGCCTCGAAGCCGCCACGCTCACCGATTTTCGTCGACGCATGGGTGTCGTCTTCCAGGATTTCCGGCTGCTCGACCATCTGACGGTCTATGAGAACGTCGCGCTGCCGCTGCGTGTGATCGGTAAGGAGGAGACGAGCTATCGCGCCGAGGTCGTCGAGCTCTTGCGCTGGGTCGGGCTCGGCGAACGGATGCATGCGGTGCCGGCGGTCCTGTCCGGCGGTGAGAAGCAGCGCGCTGCGATCGCGCGCGCGCTGATTAGCCGGCCGCAATTGCTGCTCGCCGACGAGCCGACCGGCAATGTCGATCCTGGTCTCGGCCGCCGGCTGCTGCGGCTGTTCATGGAGTTGCAATCACTTGGGACGGCGGTGGTGATCGCGACCCACGACATCGCCTTGATGGAGCTCTACGACGCGCCACGCCTCGTGCTTGCGGATGGGCATCTGCATGTCGATGCCTGATCACCGCGACACGGACGAAGCGGAGGAGGAGGAGCGTCCGCGCGGCCAGCGCCTGCCGGCCAGCCTGCGCCGCGATCAGCCCCTGGTGCCGGTCGATTCGGTCGCCGGGCGTGCGCTCGTCGTGGTCATTGCCATCCTGACCTTCCTTGCAGCGCTGAGCGCCGGAGCGGCTCTGCTCGCCGCCCGAGCCTCCGAACAGTGGCGGGGTGCTGTCGCCAACGAGATGACGATCCAGGTCAGGCCCGACCCGCGCCGGAACATCGAGCAGGACATCGCGCGCGCGGTCGAGCTCGCCCGGGCGGTGCCGAGCGTGGCCGAAGCGCGGCCGATGCCGCGCGCCGAATCGGACAAGCTGCTTGAACCGTGGCTCGGCACCGGGCTCGATCTCGTCGAGTTGCCGGTGCCGCGGCTGATCGTGCTCCGGCTCTCCGCGGCCGTCGCCAACGATCTCGTCACGTTCGGCCAGACGTTGCGGCGCGAGGTGCCGAGCGCGACGCTCGACGATCATCGGCTCTGGGTGCGCCGCCTCTCGACCATGGCGAGCACCATCATTCTGGCCGGGGTCGCCGTGGTGCTGCTGGTGCTGGTCGCGGCCGGGCTCGCTGTTGCCTTCGCCACGCGCGGCGCCATGGCTGGCAGTCGCGATTCGGTCGAGGTGCTGCATTTCGTCGGCGCGACCGATGAGTTCATCGCGCGCGAATTCCAGACGCGCTTCGTCGCGCTGGGGTTGCGCGGCGGCGCGGCCGGCGGATTCGCGGCGATCCTTGCCATCGCGCTGCTCGGTCTTTTGTCTTCGGCCTGGAGTGCGACTCCGGAAGCCGATCAGCTGCAGGCACTGTTCGGGGCCTTCGAGATCGGCTGGTCGGGCTATGCGGTCGTCATCCTGGTTGCGGCGGTGGTGGCAGCGATCGCGGGACTCGTCTCGCGGCTGACGGTGCGGCATTATCTGCGGGCAATGGGCTGACTCGCTTCGCGGCGGGGTTGTGAGAGTGCCGTCATTGTGCCCGATTGGGCGGTTAGTTTCGCAACCTGATGGTGCTGCTTGGAACCCGGCAAGGTCATCTTTCCCCTGTTGAGGACAGCTTGGCTGCCCTGCGACCGATGACGGCTGACGCTTCGACACGGCGCCGCTGGCTCGGCCGCGTCCTGCTCTGGTCCTGCCTTGCCGGGGCGATGGTTCTGGTTGCGGGATATGTCCGCTTCGCCACGCGCCTCTCAGTCGCTGAAGCGGCTACCCCGCCCCGTACGGATGCGATCGTCGTCGTGACGGGCGGGGCGCAGCGGATCGGCGACGCCGTCAGCCTGCTCAATGCCGAACGCGGGCGGCGCCTGCTGATCAGTGGCGTCAACGAGAAGACCGGCCGCGACGAACTGGCCAAGCTCAATCCGAGCGCGCGCGAGGCGCTCGCCTGCTGTGTCGATCTCGACTATCGCGCTCGCAACACGATCGGCAACGCCATCGAGACGCGGCGCTGGGTCCGTCGCCACAATTTCCGCTCGCTGCTGGTGGTGACCTCGAACTACCACATGCCGCGCACGCTGCTCGAACTCGAGCACGCGATGCCCGGCGTGCGCTTCGTGCCGCATCCGGTGGTGACCGATCAGGTCGACGTCGCCGGCTGGTGGCGCGACTGGCACGCGATCCGCCTGCTGGTCCCCGAATACCTCAAATATCTCGTCGCCGGCGTGCGCAGCAAGCTCGAGACCGACCCCGAGACCTCGCGCCTCTCCGTGATCATCGGCGGCCGCAAGCCGGTCTCGCCCAAGCCCGGCGACCAGATCGGCCCCGAGCACGACAAGCGCTCGCGGGCGGGGTCGCCGGCTCGCGGAGCCTGACCCGATGCAAGACGGCTCTTGACGCATTCCAGCTGTCGGGGTTCTTGCGGATCATGCTGCTGATCCGCTCGCTCCTCTTCAACGTCGCCTTCTACCTGAACCTCGCATTCTGGCTGCTCGCAGCCATGCTGACGATGGTGCTGCCGCCGCGCTTCCTGCTGAGGATCGCGCAGCTCTGGGGGCAGAGCTCGATCTGGCTGATGCGGGTGATCGTCGGCACGCGCTGCGAGATCGTTGGAATCGAGAACATTCCGCCGGGCGGCATCATCATGGCCGCCAAGCACCAGTCGACCTGGGAAACCTTCGCGCTGGTGACGGTGTTCCGTAATCCCGTCTACATCCTCAAGCGCGAACTGACCTGGCTGCCCTTCTTCGGCTGGTGCCTGATCAAATTGAGGATGATCCCGGTCGATCGCGGGGCGCGCAGCCGGGCGCTGCAGGAGGTGACGCGGCGGGCCAAGATCGAACTCGGCCAGAACGGCCGCCAGCTGATGATCTTTCCGGAAGGCACGCGCCGCCCTGCAGGGGCCGAGCCGGCCTACAAATATGGTGTCACCCATCTCTACACCGAACTCGGCGTGCCTTGCGTGCCTGTCGCGCTCAATGCCGGCCTGTTTTGGCCGCGTCGCAGCCTGATCAAGCGGCCCGGCACGATCCGCGTCGAGATATTGCCGGCGATTCCACCTGGCTTGGCCAAAATGGAATTTCACACCCTGCTGCAGGAGCAGATTGAGACCGCGAGCAATCGCCTCCTCGCAGACGGGCTGGCCGAACTCGAGCGGCTCGGCGTGCCTGCTCCTGTCAGCATACGGCAGGAGCCGCAACCTCAAGCCTGATCGGCCTTGACAATGGACCGCGCTGTTCCGATTTTGTTCTAGAACAAAGGAGGAACGATATGGCTGCTCTCGCCCGAGCCCGGTTCCCATTCGATCGCAACCGGTCGACCGACAAGATGCCGCGCCAGCTCAACCTGCTGGAGGCGCTGCAACCTGCAAAGGTGGAGCGGATAGTTTCGCCATTCGGCGACGATGAGGTCGTGCCGGGGCAGGTGCGGGAGATGCCGCTGCGCGCGACCGCCCATCTCGCCGAGCGCCGTTTCACCGCCTGGCGCGGCCGCTCGGGCCGGCGCTATGTCGCCTCGGTCTTCGCTGTCCAGGATGGGCATGCGCTCGGCTTCAGCGATGTGGTGCTGCTGGCGGTCTCGCCTGATCGCAAGATCGTCGCTGCGCGCGACAGCGGGCCTTTCGGCATCGATGCGGCGTTGACGCGCTGGCGCGATGCCGTCGCCATGGCCGGCGCCAGCGAGATCCATGTCCATCTGCTCGCCGAGGACAGTGCCAGCCGCCGGGCCGCATTGCTCGACCTGATGCCCGAGGCGTGAGCGCTCAGATCGGCGCTGGCTACGTGGCCCTGTCGAGTTCGGCCACGAGATGGGCGAGCAGCGGGTCATGGATGCCCATTTCATGAAGGTGCTCGTGGGTGCGCCGGACATAGTCCGGGTTCTCGCCCGAGACGCCCTTGCCCTGACGGACCAGCGCCAGCACCGCTGCCTCCGGCAGGCGCCCGGCATATTGCTGATGCGCGCGGTCGGCGATGTAAGTGATGGCATTGAGACGCCTGCCGTCGTCGAGCCGTAAAGCGAGCCGGCGTTCGAGGTAGACTGAGGTCGCCTGCTCGCGGGCGCGCAGATAGTCGATCGTCTCTTCGGCCTGTTCGGCGGGAACGCGGAAGGCGACGCCACGGCAGATGCCGCCGCGGTCGAGGCCAAGCACCAGCCCCGGCACCTCGGGCGTGCCGCGATGGACATGCGAATAGATGCAAAGCGCACGGTGGTAGCCATGCAGGCGCGCGCCCGCGCGCTCGGCGAAGGGGAAGCCCGGGCGCCAGATCAGCGAGCCGTAGCCGAACACCCAGAGATCTTCCGGCGGAAGCGGCGCCGTCATCCCGTTCCTCATAATTTAGCCTGCTTGCCTCGCCAGAGAGGGCCTTCGCGATCCCTTGCTGGCGACCTCCGCCAACGCTGGCGCGTTGCGGCCCCGGTCGCTATCAACCTGCCGAGGTTTTCGCAATGGAGCGCCAGCGCATGTCAGATATCACGCCCGTGCGCCGGCACAGCCGCTTCTGGCTCTATGCGCCCTTCGTGCTGCTGGCGCTGCTCGCGGCCGGCTGGTCGGGCATCTGGGGCTTCGCGCGCAGCAAGGTCGACCAGGAACTCGATGCCGGCATCGCCCGCGAGGCCCGCGCCGGACGCAACTGGACCTGCCGGGATCGCAATGTCGGCGGCTATCCCTTCCGCATCGAGGTGCGCTGCGCCAGCCTGACGCTGACCTCCTCGCGCTGGGGCGATGAGGTCAAGGTCGATGCCGGCCAGGCGGTGGCGGTCGCGCAGGTCTGGACGCCCGGCCACATCATCCTGCAGATGACCGGGCCGATGCTGGCCAACCTGCCGCAGGGGCGGAAAGCCGCCCTCGACTGGAAGGGGCTCGCCGCCAGCCTGCATCTCAGCGGGCTTGCCTTCGAGCGCTTCTCGCTGGTGCTCGGCGAACCGGTGCTCACCGTCACCGAAGCCGGACAGGCTGCCGCCGAGACCTGGCGAGCGACCGCGGCGGAAGCGCATCTGCGCCCCAATCCGCAACGCTTCACCAATGAAGGTACGGTCGATCTCGCCGTCAACGCCAAGGGCGGCGTGCTGCCGGCGCTGGAGGCGCTGATCGGCAACGGTCAGCTCGCCGATCTCGACCTGCAGGCTAGCCTGTCACGGGCGCCGGCTTTCCGGCGCGGCTTCAACCCCGATGCGCTCGAAGCCTGGAGGACCGCCGGCGGCGGGCTCGACGTGACCAAGCTTGCGCTGACCAAGGGCCCGACACGGCTGGAAGCGACGGGCCGGATCGGGCTCGACGAGGCGCACCGGCCGGCCGGCCAGGTCTCGGCCGCGGTCGCCGGCGTCGACCGCATCGCCGGCATCAAGGTCGGCGGCCTGACCGCGGGCCTGGGCGCACTGTTCGGCGGGCGCGGTGGCGACAGCGCGCAAAACAATGCGGCGGCAGGGCTTGCGCCGCTGCCGCCGATCGTCCTGCGCGATGGCAGGGTCTTCCTCGGGCCGCTCAGGCTGCCCTTGCAGCCGCTGCTACCACTCTACTGATAGAGCCGGATCCGATCAGATTGGTTCAATCTGATCGGTGAATCCGTCTCTCACTTAAGTTTAGAGACCGTTTTTCTGATTAGCTTGCGCCGCAAGCTAATCAGAACGGGCTCTAGAGCCGGATGATTTCAGATGGAATCGCAAGGCGCTTCCATCTGAAATCTGAATCCGTCTCTCATCAAAGAGTTAGAGCAGGATTCTTGCGAAAAACCGGTTCCCACTTTTTCGCATCCTGCTCTAGGCTGCGGGCAGGGCGGCCCGCGGTGCCTCGATCTTCACCAGCGCCTTCTTGACCGCGTCCTGCACCTTCTCGAAGGCGCGGACCTCGATCTGGCGGACGCGCTCACGCGAGACGCCGAACTCCTCGGAGAGCTCCTCCAGAGTGATCGGATCTTCGGCAAGGCGGCGCGCCTCGAAGATGCGGCGCTCGCGATCGTTCAGCACGCCAAGCGCCTCGCGCAGCGCCAGATGGCGGTTGTCGCTCTCTTCGGAATCGGCGAGGCGGCGCTCCTGGCTTTCGCTGTCGTCGACCAGCCAGTCCTGCCACTCGCCTTCGCCGTCCTCGCGCAGCGGCGTGTTCAGCGAGGCGTCGCCACCGAGGCGGCGGTTCATGTCGATCACGTCCTGCTCGTTGACGCCGAGCTTGGTCGCGATGGTCTTGACCTGGTCGGGCTTGAGATCGCCCTCGCCAAGCGCCGAGATCTTGCTCTTCGCCTTGCGCAGGTTGAAGAACAGCTTCTTCTGGTTGGCGGTGGTGCCCATCTTCACCAGCGACCAGGAACGCAGGATGTATTCCTGGATCGAGGCCTTGATCCACCACATCGCATAGGTCGCGAGCCTGAAGCCCTTGTCGGGCTCGAAGCGCTTGACCGCCTGCATCAGGCCGACATTGCCTTCCGATACGACTTCGCCCATCGGCAGCCCGTAGCCGCGATAGCCCATGGCGATCTTGGCGACGAGGCGCAAATGCGAGGTCACGAGCCTATGGGCCGCGTCGCGGTCGCCATGCTCGCGCCAGCTCTTGGCCAGCATGAATTCCTCGTTCGGTTCCAACATCGGGAACCGACGGATCTCGTCCAGGTAACGTGAAAGTCCGCCCTCTGCGGACATGACGGGCAACGACGCAATCGCCATGCTCGTTCTCCTTTTCCGGCCCCCGCTCTGCGGCGAGCCAACCACCCGATGTTCCATCGGGCAGGATCATCCGATGTGCTGCCTAGGCGACGACTCCCGTCCAGTTGCCTGCTGCACACCCCAAGCGGCGCCCCTTTAGCCATCCGCTTTCGCAGCGCAGTATAGACGATGCAAGGGTGGCGGAAAGTGGGCAGCGCAGCAAAAATCCGTCACAGGATCGAGAGCTCGGCTTGCAAACGTGCAAAGTCTGCCGGCGGTTCCGACTCGAAGCGCAATTCCTCGCGAGTGACCGGATGCTCAAAACCGAGCAGGCGCGCGTGCAGCGCCTGGCGGCCGAGATCGGCGAGCGCGGCCTGGGCTTTCTCCGGCAGGCGGCTCGCCTTGGTCATGAAACCGGAGCCGTAGAGCTGGTCGCCGAGCAGCGGGTGGCCGATATGGCTCATATGGACGCGGATCTGGTGGGTGCGGCCGGTCTCGAGCTGACATTCGACCAGGCTCGCCAGCGCCTCGATCTCCTCATGGCCGCGCAGCAGAGGCGGGTAGCGTTCGATCAGCTCGATATGGGTGATCGCCTCGCGACCGCGGCCTTCGCCGACCACCATCATCTTTTCGCGATTGCGGTTGGAGCGCTCGATCGGGGCATCGATCGTGCCGGTCTGCCGGCGGGGCGAACCCCAGACCAGAGCGAGATAGGCCCGTTCCAGCGGCCCGGTGCGGCCATGGTCGGCGAACTGCTTGGCAAGGCCGCGATGGGCCTTGTCGTTCTTGGCGACCACGAGCAGGCCGCTGGTGTCTTTGTCGAGCCGGTGGACGATGCCCGGCCGGCGCACGCCGCCGATGCCCGAAAGGCTCTCGCCGCAATGAGCGATCAGCGCGTTGACCAGCGTGCCATCTTCGTGGCCGCCGGCGGGATGGACGACGAGCCCGGCCGGCTTGTCGATCACGATTAGGTGCTCGTCCTCGAAGACGACGGTGAGCGGGATGTCCTGGCCGACCGGCGCGGCGGGCTTGGCCTCCGGCATGACGAGGCAGAGACGCTGGCCGGCGACAACCTTGCGGCTGCCATCGACGACGACCGCGCCGTCGACACTGACGCCGCCCTCCTTGATCACCTGCTGCAGGCGGGCGCGCGAGACCTCGCCGCCGAGCAAAGCGAGGGCCTTGTCGAGGCGCAGGCCCGCCTGTTCCGGCTCGATGACGAGCTCGGTGGCGGATTGTGGGGAGGTGGTTTCGGGTGTGGTCATGGGCCGTCTATAGGCGTGCGGGGAAAAAATCGCACCCAAAGATCACGCGTCATGCTCGGGCTTGCCCCGAGCATCTCAGGCCGGAGGCGACTCCAACCGGAGCCTTCTCGTCACGAGATTCTCGGCTCTCCGCTGCGCTGCAGCCGAGAATGACGCGCGCTGCGGCGTCAGCTGAAGATCCGGAAGCGGCCCTTGGCCTCGCCCGGGGCCTGCTGTTCCGGGCCGGGATCGTCGGGCGCATGCGCGACCGGGAAGACGACCGGGGCGGGCTTGGCCTGCTGGGACGCCGGCTTCGTCGTCACCGGTGAGATTTCGACGACAGGCTCGGCAGGGGGCGGAGCTGGCGCGACGGGCGGTTCCGCTTTGGTCTCGGTCCTGGGCTCCGGCTTCGCCTCGGCCTTCGGCTGCTCGATCGTCACGGGCGGGGCAAGCCCGGCCGGGGCCGGCACCGTCACGGCTTCCGCGACCTCGGCCTTGCCTTCCAGCAATGGCGCCGAGGGTTCGTCGAGATCGGCGATGACGTCGTCGTTGAGATGGGCGCCCTGGCTGCCGAGCGTCGCCGGCGGCACGGTCCAGACGAAGGCATCGAGCCGGCCGGAGATCGGCGAGACCGGCAGCCATTGATCGGAGACGAGGCCATCGGCGACCCAGGCGGCGTCACGCGGGGCGCGGGTGGCGCGCCCCAGCCATTCGCGAACACGGCCGGTGGCGCCATGCTCGGCCTCTTCCAACTCGGCCATCAGCAGGCAGGCGCGGACCGAGGCGCCGCCGGCGAGCAGCGGCTTCAGCGTGTAACGGGCGCGGGCGAAGTCCTGGGCGTGAATGGCGGCGCCGGCAAGGGCCAGCACGCCTTCGGGATCAGCCGGTCGCAGCTTGGTCAGTGTCTCGGCGCGAGCAAGGCGGTCGCGGGCGCTATCGCCGGGGCGGACGTCGAGATAGGCGCTGGCGACGTCGGGATGCGAGACCTGCTTCCAGGCGGCTTCTAGCAGCCGTGCGGCCTTCTTGATGTCGCCGCGTTCCGACAGCATCCGGCCGGCCAGGGCGGCGGCGGGGGTGAGACCCGGCGCGAGTTTGACTGCTTCGAGCGCGGCGGCGAGAGCCTTTTCGGGCTCGCGATCCTTGGCGTCGAGCGCCTCGGCCGCGAGCAGGACAGCGCGCTGGCGCTTGGCCTCACCCTTGTCGGCGAGGCGCAGCGCGGCCCGGCGCTCGACCGCGGTGCGAGCCGCCTGCCAGTCGCCGGCGGCGGTATGGAAGTCGAGCAGGGCATCATTGGCCCAGGCAAGCGAGGGCGAACGGCGCACCGCATCGTCGGCAAAGGCGCGGGCCGCCGTCATGTCGCCGCGCCGGCGCGCCTCGACGAAGAGGCCGCGCAGGCCGAGCACGCGCGTTTCCGGCTTGTCGAGCATCGCCTTGAAGGCGGCCTCGGCCTGGCCGCGATCGCCGGAGAGCTGGGCCGACTGCGCTTCGAGCAGCAAGGTCAGCGGCTCATTGGCTACGAATTTGCGGGCATCGACGGCATGGCGTCCGGCGGCAATGGGATCGCCCGCGCCGATCGCGACCATGCCGCGCGAGATCGCCTCGAAGCCGCGTGCCCGGCGCCGGGCACGCGAGGCGAAGCCGAAGGCGGAGGGCAGGCCGAAGACGAAGCGCATGATCGCCCAGGCGACCAGCGTGAGAAAGGCGAGCACGACGACGCCGATTGCGGCGATCGCGACGCTGGTCTCGATGCGGTAGCCCTGCCAGAGGACCGAGACTTCGCCCGGCCGATCGGCGAGCCAGACTGCGCCTACGGCGACGAGCGCGATGATGAAGAGATAGACCAGTACGCGAACCATCGGGATCTATCCTTCTCAGCCTGCCGTACCCAGCGCCGCGACCGCATCCTGCGCGATGTGGTTGATCGTCGATTCCGCGATCGCTCGCAGCCTCAACGCCAGGCCGAAAGCTTCGCTGCCACGCCGTGCCGGCTCGGGCAATTGCGTCCAGAGCTCAGCCGCCTTCACGACCTCGTTCCGGGCGAGCGCCGCTTCCAGCCGGATCGGCAGGGTCGCGGGATCGGTCGAGCCGGATTCGCCGACCGGGCGGATGGTGACGATGCGGCTCGCCAGTCCGAGCAGCTTGTCTTCCCAGTTGTTCGCGGCCGGCGCGGTCTCGCGCACGAAAAGGGCGCGATGGCTCCCGAATTGCGTCAGCAGTTGATCGCGGGTCGCGGCGCCGGAGCCGGCCACGGCGCTCAGCGCCGCCCGCTGCTCGGCGGGGATGTCTCCGAGGGCGGCGAGATCGGGCTGGAAGGGCCGGCCCGAGCCGATCGCGTCACGGATGCGCTCCGCCAGGACAACGCGTGCGGCGGCCAGCGCCTGCCGGCTCGGCTGGGCGGCACTCTTGGCCGCCGCTTCGACGCCGGCAAGACGCTGGCCCAGCGTCGCGGCTGCGTCGCGGGCAGCGTTTGCAGTGCTGTCGGCGCGGTCGAGCTTCTCGTTCAGCCCGGCGGCGATCGTCGCACCGCCAGCCGGAGCGGCCTTGGCAAGCTCGGCGAGCCGGGCGGCATTGGCCTGCGCCTCGCCGCTTGCCTTGGCGGCGCTCTCAGCCGCTGCCGCTGCCTTGCGGTCGACGGCATCGAGTGCGGCGCGATTGGGCAAAGCGGCGCTCTGTGCCTGCAAGGTCTCGACGCGCTTGGCGAGTTCGGCCAGCCGCGCACCGTCATCAGGAGCTGAGAGCCGCATGGCTAGCAGCACCAGGCCGGCGCCGACCACCCCGCCTGCGAGGCCGGCGAGCGCGACGGTCGGCAGGCTGTAGCGGCGCTGATGCTCTGGTACCGGCGGTGGCGTGAATTCCTGGGCGAGCGCTTCGGTCGGCAGCACGGCTTCGGCTTGCGTCTCGGTGCGCTCGGCCTCGGCCGTGCTCGTTGCCGAAGCGGTAGCCTCGGCAGATGAGGTCGCGACGGCTTCGGTGGCGGCAAGCTCGATCGTCGGCGGTGTCCTGCCGGAGCGATTGCGGCGCTTACCGGCCGGGCCCTGTTCGCTGCTCGGCTCTGCCGTCATGCCGTCCTTGTCCTCTGCCGCTGCTGGCTCCTTAGCATCGCCAGTCAGCAGAGTGCGAGCGGGAAGCTGGTCGAGCGCGGCGAAGAGGGCGGCTTCCTCGGGGTGCTCGGCGACGAGCACGGTGTCGGAGCCAGCCGCGATCAGGGGCGCGGCGACCTCGATCGAGAGTGCAAGCTGGGGCAGCGCCTGCGCCTGCTCGGCCAGTCCGGCCTTGCCGGCGAGATCGAGGAAGATCTGGGCGCTGCGCGGCGAATAATGCAGGGCGGCGTCGGCCGAGCCGTCGCGCAGGGCGTCGGCGGCAGGGGGGGGCAGTGCGTCGACCGCCTTGGCCTCATAGGCCGTCCACAGCACGACCTCGTGGCCGGCATCGCGCAGTTGCCGCGGCAAGTCCTCGTGGCGGTCGCGGCCGGCGACGAAGAGCAGCTTCTGGCCCTTGGGCAAGCGCTCGAGGATCAGCGCCAACAAGTCAGCGCGCCCGCCCTGAGCGCTGTGCGCGGTGAAGCCGAGCTTGCCGACCGTGTCCGCCGTGCGCGCGCCGACGCAGAAGGCTGGCAGCGTGCTGCGCCAGGTCTTCGGCAGGGTTTCCACTGCCGGCACGGCATTGGCGCTGGTCAGGACGAGGGCGTCGAACGGCCCCTTCGGCGGCTTCTCGCTACTCGGCACGATCTGGAACAGCGGCGCAACCACCGGATCCCTGCCGCGCTCGCGCAAGGCTTGCGCGCTGCGCTCGGCATCCTGCTGAGGTCTGAACACCAGAACGCGCATATCGTCTCCTCGTACGGACTTCGCTCAGGCGGGATCGTAGATGCCGGCCGGGGCGCGGGCGCGCAGTTCGCGCCCAAGATCGGCTCCCAGTTGCGCGGCCTCCGTGACGGAACCAAGGCGCTCACCCTCGGCGCTAGCCTTACCGTCGGGCGAAAGCAGAAGGCCACGCAAGTGCAGGCGCGCGCCATCGACGGTGGCGTGGCCGGCAATCGGCGTGCGGCATGAGCCGTCGAGCTCGGTCAGGTAGGCGCGTTCGGCGGCGAGGGCATGGCCGGTGTCGCGGCAGATGATCGGGGCGAGCGCCGCTGCCGCAGCTGCATCGCCGGCGCGAATCACCACGGCGATGGCGCCCTGGCCGACTGCGGGCAGGCATTCCTCGAGCGAGAGGATGCCGCTTGCCTTGTCGGCAAGGCCGAGGCGGCGCAACCCCGCGAGCGCGAGCAGGGTTGCGTCGATCTCGCCGCTCGCGACCTTCTCCAGTCGCCGTCCGACATTGCCGCGCAGCAGCGTCACCTCGAGATCGGGCCGCACCCGCTTCAGGATCGCCTGGCGGCGCAGCGAGGCCGAGCCGACGATTGCGCCCTGCGGCAGGTCGGCGAGGCTGGAGATGCCGCGCGCGATCAGCGCGTCACGGACATCCTCGCGCGGCAGGTAGCCGGCGATGACGAGGCCATCGGGCAGTGCGGTCGGCAAGTCCTTGGCGGAATGGATGGCGAAATCGATGGTGCCGGCGAGTTGGGCGGCGTCGATCTCCTTGGTGAAGAGTCCCTTGCCGCCGGCCTCCGACAGCGCCCGGTTCTGGATCGCGTCACCGGTGGTGCGGATCACGTCGAGCGGCAGCTCAGCGCTGTCCCAGCCATGGGCGGCGCCGAGCCGGCGGGCGAGCTCGTGCGCCTGCGCCAGGGCCAATGGGCTGCCACGTGTGCCGAGAATGAAGCGGCCAGGGAGCCGGGTTTCGCGCGGCGGGGTCGGCATATCGGTCATTCGCTGCGAGGTCTCCGCTTTCGCGCCGCAAGTTCTGCGTCTTCTGCTGGCGCTGGCCATTGGCCTTCGCCTTCATGCAGCACTATACGGAGGAAATCCCCGCGCGAAACCGCGCACCTCGGCGGCAGCCCGGCCATTGGCGCGATGCCCGCCCAACGTTACGATGAGCATGCGAGTTCTGGGCATAGAGACGACCTGCGACGAGACGGCCGCCGCGATCGTCTCCGTCGAACGTTCCGGCGAAGCGAAGATCCTGTCGAACGAGATCCTCAGCCAGATCGGGGCCCATGCGGCCTATGGCGGCGTCGTGCCCGAGATCGCGGCGCGCGCCCATGTCGAGGCGATCGACCGGATCGTGATGCGCGCCTTCGAGACGGCCGGCATGAAGCCCTCCGAGATCGACGGCGTCGCCGCCGCGGCCGGGCCGGGCCTGATCGGCGGTGTCATGGTCGGCCTGACCACGGCGAAGGCGATCGCGCTGGTGACGGGCCGACCCTTCATCGCGATCAACCATCTCGAGGGTCATGCCCTGACGGCGCGGCTGACCGACGACATCGCCTTTCCCTATCTGCTGCTGCTGGTCTCGGGCGGTCACACGCAATTGCTCGCCGTGCGCGGCGTTGGCGACTATCTCCGGCTCGGCACCACCATCGACGATGCGGTCGGCGAGGCCTTCGACAAGATCGCCAAGATGCTCGGCCTGCCCTATCCGGGCGGCCCCTCGGTCGAGCGCGAGGCGAAGGCCGGCGATCCCGAGCGCTTCGAATTCCCGCGGCCGATGAGCGGACGGCCCAATCCGGATTTCTCGCTCTCGGGCCTGAAGACTGCGGTGCGGCTGGTCGCCGAGCGGATCGCGCCGCTCTCCGATCGCGACGTCGCCGATCTCTGCGCCTCGTTCCAGGCCGCCGTCGTCGACGTGCTGGTCGACCGCACGCGGGCCGGCCTGCGCGCCTGCCGCGAGGCCGGGATCAAGCCGACCTCCCTGGTCGTGGCCGGTGGCGTCGCTGCCAACCAGCAGATCCGCAACGGTCTGGTGCGCTTGGCGACAGAGGCCGGACTGCCGATGGTCGCGCCGCCGATGGCGCTTTGCGGCGACAATGGCGCGATGATCGCCTGGGCGGGGCTGGAGCGCCTGCGGCTCGGCCTCGTCGACGATATGAGCGCGCTGGCGCGCCCGCGCTGGCCGCTCGACGAACTCAGGGCGAAGGCGTGAGCGGAAAAGCCCGCTACCAGACGATCGGTGTCGCGGGAGCCGGCGCCTTCGGCACGGCGCTGGCGCTTGCCGCCGCGCGGGCTGGGCGGCGGGTGCTGCTCTGGGCCCGCGACGCGGAGACCGTGGCGACCCTGCGCGATAAGCGCGAGGCGCCGCGATTGCCGGGCGCGAGGCTCCCCGACGCGATCGAACCGATCTCGGATATCGCGGTGCTGGCACAGGTCGAAGCGCTGATTCTGGCCGTGCCGACGCAGGCGCTGCGTGCGGCCTCGATGCTGCTCGCGCCGGCGCTGCCGGCAGGGTTGCCGGTGATCTCGGCCGCCAAGGGCATCGAGCAAGGCAGCGGGCGCTTCACCACGCAGATCATCGCCGAGGCAATGCCGCAGGCGGTTCCGGCGGTACTGTCCGGGCCGAGCTTCGCCGCCGACATCGCCCGCGGCCTGCCGACGGCGCTGACCCTGGCTTGCTCCGACGCTGCACTCGCACAGGGGCTGGCAGAGGCGCTGAATTCATCCGCGCTGCGCATCTATCACAGCAACGATCCGCGCGGCGTCGAGATTGGTGGTGCGGCCAAGAACGTGCTCGCCATCGCCGCCGGCATCGCGATCGGCCTCGGGCTCGGCGAGAGCGCCCGCGCGGCGCTGGTGGCGCGTGGCTTTTCGGAACTGCGCCGCTTCGGCGAAGCCCATGGCGCGCAGGCCGAGACGCTGATGGGGCTTTCGGGGCTGGGCGACGTCGTGCTCTCCTGCGCCACGGCGCAGTCACGCAACTTCGCCTATGGCCAGGCGCTGGGGCAGGGCAGGTCGCCGACCGAAGCCGCGGGCGGCAAGCTCGCGGAGGGCGCGTTCACGGCGTCCGTGCTGGTCCAGATGGCGCGGGCGCAGGAGATCGACATGCCGATCGCGGAAGCGGTCGCGAGCGTCATCGCCGGCACCGTCGGCGTGCGCGAGGCGGTCGCGGACCTGCTGGCGCGGCCGGTACGTGCGGAGAATTGAGCGGAGACGGCAATGGCGAATGACTGGTCCGATCTGACGAAGCGCGTCGCGCGCGGTATCGCCGAGGTACGCAAGACGACCGGGGCCGAGCTGGTGAGCGAGAGCAAGCCGGTGCCGTTGGCGGGGCGCATCGCCGGGCGGGTGATCGAATTGCGCCGTCGGCGCGCCGAGGACACGCATCGCTTCGTGCTGATCCTGCCTTTCGGCGAGGGAGAAACCCGGATCGAGCTCTCGCCCCAGGATTATGCCGCGCTGACGCGCGAGATGGTCAGGTTCTGGAATGAGAACGGCGAGGCGTCGTCACGGACGCCGGTGCCTTTGAAGGAAGAGGATGAGGGCTGATGGCGCACTGGTTGATCAAATCGGAACCCTCGGTCTTTTCCTGGGACGACCAGGTCAAGGCCGGGGCCAAGGGCACGCATTGGGACGGGGTGAAGAACCACACCGCCAAGCTCAACCTGATGGCGATGAAGCAGGGCGACCAGGTTTTCTTCTACCACTCCAATGAGGGGCTCGAGGTCGTCGGCATCGTCGAGGTCATCAAGGAGCACTATCCCTGGACCGAGGCGGGCCCGCCCTGGGTACTGGTAGACTTCAAGGCGGTGAAGCCCTTGCCGAAGCCGGTCTCGCTCGCCGCGGTCAAGGCCGAGCCGAAGCTCGCCAAGATGGCGCTCGTCACCTCCTTCCGCCTCTCGGTGCAGCCGGTGACCGACGAGGAATGGGCGCTGGTCTGCAAGATGGGCGGGCTGTAGCGCTCAGTTGCCCCTTGCGGGCTGACGATAAATTCCATAACTATACCGTCTGGACGGTTTAGTTATGGAGGTGCGGCCATGCGCCGAAGCAAGAAGTCGGAGCTGCTCGAAGCGGCGGGGGCGATCATTGTCGGCAGCGGCGTCGAAGCGCTGACCTTCGATCGCCTCGCAGCCGAGACTGGCGTCAGCAAGGGCGGCATCCTCTATCACTTCCCCGACAAGGAGCGGCTGCTTATCGCTCTGGTCGAGGGCATCGTCGCGCTGACCGATCTTGCGATCGCTGACGCGGTGCAAAGCGAGGCCGGCCCGGCCCGGCCCGGCCGCTGGCTGCGCGCCTATATCGGGGTCGCTTTCACCAATGGCGACGAGATCGACCGGCTGCTTGGCGTGCTGATCGCCGCCCTGCCGCCGGACTCGCCCGCCCTTGTGCCGCTCATTGCCGCGGACCGGCGTTGGCTCGAGGCGGCCTGCGCTGACGGGCTGCCGCGCGGCCTTGCGATCGCGATCCGGCTCGCCGTCGACGGCGCCTTCTTCACCAAGCTGGACGAGGGCAATGCCGCCGCGACGCGCGCAACCCTGCTGAAGCTGACGGAGCAGCCGTGATGACGCCCGCTCCAATGGCTGCGGCCGGACGCGATCCGGCCATCGACATGATTCGCGGCGTCGCGCTGTTCGGCATCCTCGTCGTCAACATGCCGTTCTTCGCGATGCCGTTCGGCTTCGGCGGCGACTGGTGGCGCTCGGCCTTTCCCGGCGCGCTAGACCGGTTCGCGGTCTTCCTGATCCAGGCGCTGTTCGAGGCGAAGTTCATCCTGATCTTCTCCTTCCTGTTCGGCTATGGCGCGGCGCGCCAGATCGAAACTAACGGCCCGGCGCGCTATCGGCGGCGGCTCCTCGCACTCGGCCTGCTCGGTATTGCGCATGCGCTGCTGCTCTTTGCCGGCGACATCCTGCTGGCCTATGCGCTGCTTGGCCTGATCCTGCCGCTGGCGGCGCGCTGGTCGGCCTTGCGCCTCGTCAAGGCGGCGGCGCTGATGTGGCTGCTCGCCATCCTCACCCATACCCTTCTCGGCATCGTCGGGGTCATCGAGCCGGACAGCTGGAAAGGCGGCGATGATGCCGCCGTCGCCCTGCATCGTTCCGGCGATTTCCTCGGGATCGCGCGTTACCGGCTGGTCGAATGGGCGGTGTTCTATGGGCTCGCGCCGTTCATCACGCTGCCGCATGTCGCGATGATGTTCTTCCTGGGCATGGCGGCCTATCGCCATCTCGACTCGACGCCGCTGAGCAGTCTTGCCGCGCAAGGCCGTTCGATCGCCCGGCTGCTCTGGCTGCCGGCTCTCATCGGTAACATCGCCTATGCCGCGATGGCGGTGGCGACGCCGGGTGCGATGAAGCCCGCCTTCGCTGCGGCCGAGCTGATCCTGCGCGGGGTGTTCCCACCGCTGCTCAGCCTCGTCCTGATCGGCGCCGGCCTGAGCGTCTTCACCAGCCCGCTCGGGGCCCGGATCGGGCGCATCTTCCAGGCCGATGGCCGGTTGTCGCTGTCGCTCTACATCTGCGAATCGATTGCCTGCGCTCTGCTCTTCCTCGGCTACGGCTTTGGCCTTTATGGTCGGCTCGGGCCCGCAGCCGCTATCGGCCTGGCGGCGCTGGTCTATTTCGGTTTGCTCGTCATTGCTTCGGCATGGGGCAAGGTCTTTGCCAAGGGGCCGTTCGAATGGTTCGTCGAGCGCATGGCGGGGCCGCGCCGGCCGCCGGGAATGGCTCTCGAAACCGCCGGATAGGCTCGCTTTTTAGCGCCTTTCGCACTGCGCAACCTCGCCGAAAGTCGCAGCAACGAAAGTGCGAGCCCGCGGCGCTTGTCGGCGTGACTTCGCGCCCTATGATGCGACCAACTCGGAAAAGGCCGGTCGGATCGCGGTGACATGGCCGTCGCGATCTGCACACCGGCTCCGACGACGGCCCAAGTCTGGGGAGACGCCTGTTATGACCGAGATGATCTACGATGTGCCGGCTTCCTGGGCCAAGAAGGCGTGGCTGAACGACGCCAAGTACAAGAAGATGTATGCGGCCTCGATCAAGGACCCGGACAAATTCTGGGCGGAGCAGGGCAAGCGGATCGACTGGTTCAAGCCCTACACGAAGGTCCGCAACGTCAGCTACGAGCCGGGCAAGGTCTCGATCAAGTGGTTCGAGGACGGCACCACCAATGTCGCCTATAACTGCATCGACCGGCACCTTGCGACGCGGGCCAAGCAGACTGCGATCATCTGGGAGGGCGACGACCCCTCAGAGTCGAAGAAGATCAGCTATGGCCAGCTCTATACCGAGGTCTGCAAGTTCGCGAACGTGCTGAAGGCCAAGGGCGTCAAGAAGGGCGACCGGGTCACGATCTACCTGCCGATGATCCCTGAGGCGGCCTACGCCATGCTCGCCTGCGCCCGCATCGGCGCGATGCATTCGGTGGTGTTCGGCGGCTTCTCGCCGGATTCGCTCGCGAGCCGGATCGAGGACTCCGATTCAAAGATCGTGATCACCGCCGATGAAGGCCTGCGCGGTGGCCGTGCCGTGCCGCTGAAGAAGAATGTCGATGCCGCCGACGACAAGGTGAAGGGCGGCATCGCCACGGTGATCGTGGTCAAGCGCACCGGCGGCAACGTCACCATGAAGGATGGCCGCGACGTCTGGTACCATGACGAGGCCGCCAAGGTCTCGGGCCATTGCCCGCCGGTCGAGGTCAAGGCCGAAGACCCGCTGTTCCTGCTCTACACCTCGGGCTCGACCGGCAAGCCGAAGGGCGTCCTGCACACGACCGGCGGCTACCTCGTCTACACCGCGATGACGCATCAATACGTCTTCGACTATCATGACGGCGATATCTACTGGTGCACCGCCGATGTCGGCTGGGTCACTGGCCACAGCTACATCCTCTACGGCCCGCTCGCCAACGGCGCGACGACGCTGATGTTCGAGGGCATCCCGACCTATCCGACGATCTCGCGCTTCTGGGAGGTCATCGACAAGCACAAGGTCAACATCTTCTACACCGCCCCGACCGCGATCCGCTCGCTGATGGGCGCCGGCGAAGAACCGGTGAAGAAGACCAAACGCAAGTCGCTGCGCCTGCTCGGCTCGGTCGGCGAGCCGATCAACCCCGAGGCCTGGGAGTGGTATCACCGCGTCGTCGGCGAGCGCCGCTGCCCGATCGTCGACACCTGGTGGCAGACCGAGACCGGCGGCATCCTGATCTCGCCGCTGCCGGGCGCGACCAAGCTGAAGCCCGGCTCGGCGACGCGGCCCTTCTTCGGCATCAGGCCAGAGCTGGTCGACGCCGAGGGCAAGGTGCTGGAGGGCGCGGCCGAGGGCAATCTCGTCATCGCCGAGAGCTGGCCCGGCCAGATGCGCACGGTCTATGGCGACCATAAGCGCTTCGAGGAGACCTATTTCGCGACCTATCCGAACAAGTACTTCACCGGCGACGGCTGCCGGCGCGATGCCGACGGCTATTACTGGATCACCGGCCGCGTCGACGACGTGATCAACGTCTCCGGCCACCGAATGGGCACCGCGGAGGTCGAATCAGCGCTGGTCGCGCACCCGCAGGTCTCGGAGGCTGCGGTCGTCGGCTATCCGCACGACATCAAGGGCCAGGGCATCTACGCCTATGTCACGCTGATGGCGGGCGAGAAGCCCTCGGCCGACCTGAAGAAGGAGCTGGTCTCCTATGTCCGCAACGAGATCGGCCCGATCGCCTCGCCGGACCTGATCCAGTTCGCGCCCGGCCTGCCCAAGACCCGCTCCGGCAAGATCATGCGCCGCATCCTGCGCAAGATCGCCGAGGACGAGTTCGGCGCGCTCGGCGACACCTCGACGCTGGCCGATCCGGCCGTCGTCGACGACCTGATCGCCAACCGCCAGAACAAGCGCAAGGCGGGGTGAGTCTGGGAATAGCGGCCGCGACGTCATGCTCGGGCTTGTCCCGAGCATCCACGCCTTGAAAGCCGTTTCTCACGAAGGAAGACGTGGATGGTCGCCACAAGGGCGACCATGACGGAAAGCGCCAGTCAGGCGTCCTTCTTGCCGGGCTTGCGCCGCGCCGGCTTCGTCTTGCGCCCATAAAGCTCCAGCTTGTGCCGGACGATCTCGTAGCCGAGTTCGGCCGCGATCTTGGCCTGGAGCGCCTCGATCTCGGGCGAGGAGAACTCGACGACCTGGCCGGTCTCGACATCGATCAGATGATCATGGTGCTGCTGGTCGGCGTGCTCGTAGCGTGAGACGCCATCCTCGAAGGCATGGCGTTCGATCGCGCCTTGCGTCTCCAGCAGCTTCATCGTGCGGTAGACGGTCGAGAGCGACAGCGTCGGGTCGTGCACGAAGGCGCGCGTGAAGATGCCCTTCGCATCGGGATGATCGTCGGCCTCGGCCAGGACGCGCAGGATCAGCCGGCGCTGCTGGGTCATGCGCAGCCCCGCCTTGCGGAGCTGGAGCTCGAACGCCTCAACGCGCTGGTCGATTCCTTTCATGCCAGAGAGGTAGCAACGCTGAGAGGCATTTGCAAAAACTGCTTTATCGCAATTCGTTTGCAACTGCGTTGACAGATGCAAGTGGTTTGCAATAGCGTGAGACATCCCCCGTTCCGCCATCGGAGAGATCATGCTGTCGCGCCGCTATTCCCTTGCCCTTGCCGCTGCCATGACGCTGGTGGCCGGTCTTTCCGGTTCCGTCGCGAGCGCCGTCGCGCAGACCACGCCGGGCAAGCCCCTGCGCGTCGTCACCACCTTCACGGTGATCCAGGACATCGCCCAGAACGTCGCGGGCACGGCGGCAATCGTCGAATCGATCACCAAGCCTGGCGCGGAAATTCACGACTACCAGCCGACGCCGCTCGACGTGGTGAAGGCGCAGTCCGCCGATCTCGTGCTCTGGAACGGCATGAACCTCGAGCGCTGGTTCGAGAAATTCTTCGACAATGTGAAGAACGTGAAGAGCGCGGTGGTGACCGACGGCATCGCGCCGATGGGCATCAAGGAGGGCCCCTATGAGGGCAAGCCCAACCCGCATGCCTGGATGTCGACAGCTAGCGCGCTGATCTATGTCGAGAACATCCGCAAGGCGCTCAGCGAGGCCGATCCGGCCAATGCCGCGACCTATGCCAGGAACGCCGCCGACTACGCCACGCAGATCAAGGCGATGGACGGGCCCCTGCGCGCCCGTCTCGACAAGGTGTCGGCCGATAAGCGCTGGCTCGTCTCCAGCGAGGGGGCCTTCAGCTATCTGACGCGCGACTATGGCTGGCGTGAAGCCTATCTCTGGCCGATCAATGCCGATGAGCAGGGGACGCCGCAGCAGGTGCGCCGGCTGATCGACCTCGTCCGCAAGAACAAGATCCCGGCCGTGTTCAGCGAGAGCACGATCTCTGACAAGGCCAGCAAACAGGTCGCCCGCGAGACCGGCGCCAAATATGGCGGCGTGCTCTATGTCGACTCGCTCTCGGATGCGCGCGGCGCGGTGCCGACCTATCTCAAGCTGCTTGAAGTCACCGTCGATACGATTGCGAAAGGGTTCGGCCAGTGAACCGGCAGGCCGCCGAGATTCGCGCTGGGCAGGAGCCCACGCCCTCGATCGTGGTCAGCGGCGTCACCGTCCGCTACGCCAATGGCGTGACCGCGGTGAACGACGCCTCCTTCGCACTCGGCCCCGGCACGATCTGCGCGCTGGTCGGCATCAACGGCTCCGGCAAGTCGACGATCTTCAAGACGCTGATGGGCTTTTTGAAGCCGGCGCAGGGGCTGGTCAGCATCGCTGGCATGGAGGTGCGCCAGGCGCTGAAGCGCGGCCTCGTCGCCTATGTGCCGCAGGCGGAAGAGGTCGACTGGACCTTCCCGGTGCTGGTCGACGATGTCGTGATGATGGGGCGCTACGGCCATATGGGCTTCATGCGCCTGCCGCGAAAAGCCGACCGCGAGGCGGCCGAGCAGGCGCTCGAGCGCGTCAACATGCTGGAGTTCCGCCGCCGCCAGATCGGCGAGCTCTCCGGCGGCCAGCGCAAGCGCGTCTTCCTCGCCCGCGCTTTGGCGCAGGGCGGGCAGGTGATCCTGCTCGACGAGCCCTTCACCGGCGTCGACGTCAAGACCGAGGACCAGATCGTTGGGCTGATGCGCGAATTGCGCGCCGAGGGGCGGCTGATGCTGGTCTCGACCCATAATCTCGGCTCGATCCCGGATTTCTGCGACCAGGTCGTGATCGTCAACAAGACCGTGCTCGCGGCCGGGCCGACCGAGACGACCTTCACCCAGGACAATCTGCAGCGGGCTTTTGGCGGCGCGCTCCGGCATTTCCGCCTGGAAGGCGCGAGCCTGCATGCCGATGCTGACGACCGGCGCGTCACCGTGATCACCGATGATGAGCGCCCGCTCGTCTTCTATGGCGAGCGCGACCATGAGAAGCCCGCCGCCGGCAGGAAGGATGGTCGGCCGTGATGGAACTCCTGCTTGAACCGTTCGGCTACCAGTACATGGTCAAGGCGATCTGGGTCTCGGCCCTGGTCGGCGGCGTCTGCGCCTTCCTGTCCTGCTACCTCATGCTCAAGGGCTGGTCGCTGATGGGCGACGCGCTGGCGCATGCGATCGTGCCCGGCGTCGCGCTCGCCTATCTCCTGAAGGTACCCTATGCCGCCGGCGCCTTCTTCTCCGGCCTGCTGGCGGCGCTCGCCATGGCGCTGGTCCGGGTGCGCACGCAACTGCGCGAGGATGCCGTCATTGGCATCGTCTTCACCAGCTTCTTCGCCGTCGGCCTGCTGATCGTCTCGATCAACCCGACCTCGGTCAACGTCCAGTCGATCGTGCTCGGCAACATCCTCGGCATCTCCGACGAGGACGTGATCCAGGTCGCGATCATCGCCTTCGTCTCGCTCGCCATCCTGCTGTTGCGCTGGAAGGATTTGATGCTGGTCTTCTTCGACGAGAACCAGGCGCGCGCCGTCGGCCTGTCGCCGACGCGCCTCAAGATCCTGTTCTTCGTGCTGCTCTCGGCCTGCACCGTCGCGGCCCTGCAGACGGTCGGCGCCTGCCTCGTCATCGCCATGGTGGTGACGCCGGGCGCGACCGCCTATCTGCTGACCGACCGTTTCGGCCGGCTGATCACGATCGCGGTGACGATGGGCGTCGTGACCTCGGCGGTCGGCGCCTATGCCAGCTATTTCCTCGACGGCTCGACCGGCGGGCTGATCGTCGTGTTCCAGACGGCGCTGTTCCTGCTCGCATTCCTGTTCGCGCCCAAGCATGGCCGCCTCGGCGCGCGCCGCGCCGCCAGCGTCGGAGGTGCGGCATGAGCCTGATTCAGGACTGGCTGCTCGCCCCGTTCGCGCATGAGTTCATGCTGCGCGGCCTCGCGATTGCCGTGATGGTCGGCTTCGTCTGTGCCGTGCTGTCCTGCTTTCTGGTGCTGAAGGGCTGGTCGCTGATGGGCGACGCGGTCTCGCATGCGGTGCTGCCCGGCATCGTGCTGGCCCATATCGCCAGCCTGCCGCTGGCGCTCGGCGCCTTCGCGGCGGGCCTGACTTGCGCCTTCGGCATCGGCTACCTCAAGGAGAACAGTCGGGTGAAGGAAGACACGGTGATGGGCATCGTCTTCTCCGGCATGTTCGCGCTCGGCCTTGTGCTCTTCGTCAAGGTCGATAGCGACCAGCACCTCATGCACATCCTGTTCGGCAACATGCTCGGCGTGACCTGGGCCGACATTGCTGAGACGGCGCTGATCGCCTTGCCGGTCGCCGGCGTCATGCTGGCGAAGCGCCGCGATTTCCTGCTGCATGCCTTCGATCCGGCGCATGCACGGGCGATCGGCCTGCCGGTCAAGGCGCTGCATTTCGGCCTGCTCGCAATGTTGGCCCTGACCATCGTCGCGGCGCTGAAGGCGGTCGGCATCATCCTCGTCGTCGCCATGCTGATCGCGCCGGGGGCTATCGGCTACCTGACGACGCGCCGCTTCGACCTGATGCTCGTCGTTGCCGTCACTGCCGCGGTGTTTTCGAGCGTCCTCGGCACGATCCTGAGCTTCCATCTCGACGTTGCGACCGGGCCTTGCATCGTCGTGGTGCAGGCCCTCGTCTTCGCGCTGGCGCTGGCGCACAGCCTGTGGCGGGCATCGCGGTTGACGGTGGCGCGGCTCCCAGGTTGAAGTGCCGCGGCGATCGAGGAATCCGCCATGCCACCGATGTCGAAAGTGGCTGTCGTTGTTGCCGTGCTGATCCTCGCAGCCCCGGCAGTCGCAGCCGAGCGCATGACGATCGTCAGCCGGGAGGCTTTCGCCTGCACGAACTGGGCGGCGTGGCGCGAATATGGTCAGGCATCTCTTCGTGCCAGCGGGGCGCGGGCAAGCAAGGCCTGCCCGATTCGCCTCACCGCCAGGACGAGGGCCGTGGTGGTGGACGAGGATGCCGGCGCAGGCGCGACCGAGATCCGCTATCGCGGCAAGGCCTGGTTCGTCGACAATCAGCGGCTGAAATAGGCTGGCCGGGATCCGTCTGGCTTTGCGGAACTAAGCCGCCTCGGCCGGTTCTTCCTCCACTCGCGTGACCTCGACCCATTGGCTGAGGCATTGGCACAGGCTGCCGCTGGTCAGGAAGGCGATGTCGGCGGCGTCACGGCCGGCGGCGATGCGGACCATGCCCTCGATCGGCGCAAGCCTGGTCGGATCGACCAGCCACCAGCGACCGTCGAGGAAGACCTCGAAGACCGCGTGGAAATCCGGTGGGTTCAGCTCGGCGGCATAGACGCTGACGGCACGCGCCGGCAGGTTGAGGGCGCGGCAGAGCGCGATGCCGAGATGGCTGAAATCGCGGCAGACGCCGGCACGGTCGATGAAGGTCTGCTCGGCCGTGGTCTGGGCGTTGCTGACGCCGTGGACGTAGTCGACATGCTCCTGCAGCCAGTCGACCACGGCGAGCACCTTGGCGCCGCCGGCCTCGATGTCGCTGAATTCGCGCTGGGCGAAGCGCATCAGGCTGTCGGAGGGACAGAAGCGGCTCGGCAGCAGATAGGGCAGCACCTCGGCCGGCAATTCGGCCCAGGCATGCTGATGCGCGCCGGCTTGCAGGAAGGGGCGCGCGCCATTGTCGATCACGCCCTGATACTGGATCGAGACCTGGCCGGAGAGCACCGCGCGAAAACGGCGCACGCCCGTGGCGGGATCCTCGTCGCGGATCAGCTCGGCCGGCTGATCGATCAGCAGCCGGTCGGAGAGGATGGTCTGGTCCGAGGACCGCGCCGGTTCGATCGCGACGATCACCGGCGTTTCATGGTCGAAGCGATAGACGAGAGTAGCGACGACCTTCAGCTGCACAACCTGCTCCTTGCACGACCGCGCCGGGCGGCGCGTGCGTCAACCTGACGGGGAGCAGGATGTTCCGCTGTTTCCGCGACAGCCGTGCGAAGGCGTCGCGAGTGTCGTCAGCGCTTGGTCAGGAACGCCATGAAGGCGGCTTGCGCCTCGGCCGATTGCAGCCGCTCGCCGAAATGGCGCGCTTCGGTCGCGATCGTCTCGGCCACGGCGGCGGCGCTGCCACGCTTGAGCAGCGCCTTGGTCAGCGCGACCGATTGCGGCGGCAGCGCCGCCAGCGCCTTGGCCTTATCGATCGCAGCTGCGAGCGCGCCGCCCTCCTCGGCGATGCCGTTGATCAGCCCGGCCTCCTGCGCCAGCTCGGGGCCGAAGGCCTCGCCCAGCATCAGCAGTTCTGCGGCGCGCTTGCTGCCGGCAATGAGCGGCAGGAGATAGCTCGACCCGCCTTCCGGGCAGAGGCCGAGGCTGACGAAGGGCATGCGGAAGCTGGCTCCCCGTCCGGCGAAGGCGAGATCGCAATGCAGCAGCATGGTGGTGCCGATGCCGACGGCGAAACCTTCCGCTGCAGCGATGATCGGCTTCTTGGCCGTCGAGATCGCGGTCAGGAAATCGATGGCGATCTCGGCGCCGACACCGGTCGCGGCCGCCACGGCGAAATCCTTGATGTCGTTGCCGCTGGTGAAGCAGCCGCCCGCGCCGGTGAGCACGACCGCACGCACCGCGGCGTCGGCGTCGGCCGCGGCGAGCGCATCGATCAGCCCCTGATAGGTGACGCGGTCGAGCGCGTTGCGCCGGTCGGGCCGGTTCATGGTGATCTGCCTGACGCCCTCGGCCGGGGTCTCGCTCAGAACGGTCTCGGTCATGCAAACCTTCTCATTGTCCTTACCGCCGGAAGCGGGCGGCAGACGATGGGCGAGCCGCTTGCGCCGGTCAAGGAAGCCCTTAGGCTCTGAGCGTTGCGGGGTCTCCGTCATTATTTTAAGCTTCAACTAATTGGGTGGCGCGATCGCGTCGCTGGCAGGACAGGGTGGAGATCGCATGCCTACCGTCACATTGACCCGCCAGGGCGAGATCGCCATCGCGACACTCGACAACCCGCCGGTGAATGCGCTTTCGGCCGCGCTCCGGGCCGATCTCAATGATGCGCTGGCGC
Source organism: Allobosea sp. Tri-44 (assembly GCF_004123845.1). GTDB lineage: Bacteria > Pseudomonadota > Alphaproteobacteria > Rhizobiales > Beijerinckiaceae > Allobosea. Next base: position 148,168 of record NZ_NBDP01000053.1, read on the forward strand.
AGGCGATGGCCGATTCCGCCGTGAGGGCGCTGGTCATCGCCGCAAAGGGCCGCGCCTTCATCGCCGGTGCCGATATCAGCGAGTTCGGCAAGCCGCAGGCCCCACCGATCCTGCCGGATCTGCTTGCCGCGATCGAGAATGCGGGCAAGCCGGTCGTCGCCGCGATCGAGGGTGTCGCTCTCGGCGGCGGGCTCGAGGTCGCGCTCGCCTGCCATGGCCGCGTCGCCAGCCCCGCCGCGAAGCTCGGCCTGCCGGAGATCAAGCTCGGCCTGATTCCGGGCGCCGGCGGCACGCAGCGCCTGCCGCGCCTGATCGGGGCGGCCGCCGCCTTCCCGATGATGCTCTCGGGCGAGCCGATTCCGGCGCAGAAGGCGCAGGCGCTGGGGTTGGTCGACAAGCTAGTCGAGAGCGACGCCGTTGGTGCGGCCGTCGTGCTGGCGCAGGAGCTGGCCGCCAAGGGAGCGCCCACAAGGACTGGGGAGCGTACCGACAAGCTGACGGCAGCCGGGCGCGAGGCCTTTGAGGCCCTGGCCAAGGATGCGCTGGCGAAGGCCGGCGAGATGCCGAACGTCGCGGCCCTGATCGAGGCCGTGCGCGGCGCACTGACGCTGCCGCTGACGGAGGGGCTCGCGACCGAACGGGCGCTGTTCGTGAAGCTCCTCGCCGACGAGCGCTCCAAGGCGCTGCGCTATGTCTTCTTCGCCGAGCGCGAGGCGGCGAAGGTGCCCGGCATCGACGAGAGCGTGAAGCCGCGCCCGATCGCACGCGCAGCGGTGATCGGCGCCGGCACCATGGGCGGCGGCATCGCCATGTGCTTCGCCAATGCCGGCATCCCGGTGACCCTGATCGAGACCACGCAGGAGCAGATCGACAAGGGCCATGCCCGCGTGCGCGACACCTATGGCTTCTCGGTCAAGCGCGGCTCGATGACCGAGGCGGTGCGCGAGCAGCGCATGGCGCTGATCACGCCGGCGGTCGGGCTTTCCGCAGCTGCAGAGGCCGATATCGTGGTCGAGGCCGCTTTCGAGGAGATGGGCGTCAAGCGCGAGATTTTTGGCGCGCTGGACACCATCGCCAAGCCCGGCGCGATCCTCGCCAGCAACACCTCCTATCTCGATCTCGCCGAGATCGCCGCGATCACCAGCCGGCCGGGCGAGGTGCTCGGCATGCACTTCTTCAGCCCGGCCAATGTGATGAAGCTGCTCGAAATCGTTCGCCCTGCCGGCGTCGCTGGTGATGTCGTGGCGACCGCGATCGCGCTCGGCCGCAAGCTCGGCAAGGTGCCAGTCGTGGTCGGCAACTGCTTCGGCTTTGTCGGCAACCGCATGCTGGAGGCGCGCACCCGCGCTGCCGAGCGCCTGCTCGTCGCCGGCGCCCTGCCGCACGAGGTCGATGCGGCGCTGACCGGCTTCGGCTTCAAGATGGGCCCCTTCGCCATGTCCGATCTCGCCGGCAACGACATCAGCTGGCGCAGCCGCAAGGCGCGCGGCAAGAGCGCGGCGGTCGCCGATGCGATCTGCGAGCGCGGCTGGTTCGGCCAGAAGACCGGGCGCGGCTATTACCGCTATCCCGAGGGCGCCCGCAGCGGCGAGCGCGACCCCGAGGTCGAGGCGCTGATCGCCGAGATTTCGGCGAGCAAGGGCGTGACACGGCGCAGCTTCACAGCTGAGGAGATTCTGTCGCGGCTGCTCGATCCGATGGTCAATGAGGGCGCGCGCATCCTCGAAGAGGGTATCGCGACGCGCGCCGGCGACATCGATACGGTCTGGCTCAACGGCTACAACTGGCCGGCCTGGCGCGGCGGGCCGATGCATTGGGCCGAGAGCGTCGGGCTCGATGTAATCGCCAGGCGGCTGGAGCAGCAGGCAGCGGAGAGCGGCGATGCCTCGCTCGAACCCGCGCCGCTGTTGCGCAAGCTCGCCGCCGAGGGCAAAGGCTTCTCCAGCGTGAAGGCTGCGGCCGCCTGAGGGCGACCCGACACGATGCAACAGTTCGAATGGCGGCCGCGGCCGCAATGCCAGACAGGATGTGAAGCGCCATGACCGAAGCCGTGATCGTCTCGACTGCCCGCACCCCGATCGGCAAGGCCCATCGCGGCGCCTTCAACCAGGTCCGCGGCGCCGACATGGCCGCCCATGCGATCAGGCACGCCATGGCCCGGGCGAAGCTCGAGCCGGAAGGCGTCGAGGAAGTGGTGCTGGGCTGCGGCTATCCGGAAGCGGCGACCGGCGGCAATGTCGCCCGCCATGGTGCGCTCGTCGCCGGCATCCCGGTGCAATCGGCCGGCGTCACCGTCAGCCGCTTCTGCGCCTCGGGGCTGGAGGCGATCGCGCATGCGGCGCGGCGGGTCGTGATGGATGGCATGCCGGTCGCGATCGGCGGCGGGGTCGAGTCGATCTCGCTGGTCGGGCCGGTGGTGCGGCGTGACCTGACCGAGAACGAATGGCTGAAGGCCAACAAGCCGACGATCTATACGTCGATGATCGAGACCGCCGACATCGTCGCTGAGCGCTATGGCATCTCGCGTCAGGCGCAGGATGAATTCTCGGTCGAGAGCCAGCGTCGCACGGCTGCCGCCCAGCAGCGCCAGCTGTTCGATGACGAGATCGTGCCGATGAGCGCGGTGATGGCCGTCACCGACAAGGCGACCGGCGAGGTCCGGCAGGAGCAGGTGACGCTCTCCAAGGACGAGGGCAACCGCCCCGAGACGACGCTGGAGGGTCTGCTCAAGCTCAAGCCCGTGCGCGGCGAGGACAAGTTTGTCACGGCCGGCAATGCCAGCCAGCTCTCGGACGGCGCCTCGGCCAGCGTGGTGATGTCGGCCGAGGAGGCCAGGCGCCGCGGCCTCACGCCGCTCGGCATCTTCCGCGGCTTCGCCTCGGCCGGCTGCGAGCCCGACGAGATGGGCATCGGCCCGGTCTTCGCCGTGCCGCGTCTGCTCGAGCGCAATGGGCTCAAGGTCTCCGACATCGATCTGTGGGAGCTGAACGAAGCCTTCGCCTCGCAGTCGCTCTATTGCCGCGACACGCTCGGCATTGATCCCGACAAGGTCAACGTCAATGGCGGGGCGATCGCGATCGGCCACCCCTTCGGCATGAGCGGGGCACGGCTCGTCGGCCATGCGCTGCTGGAAGGCCGCCGCCGCAAGGCGCGCTATGCGGTCGTCACCATGTGCGTCGCCGGCGGCATGGGCTGTGCCGGTCTGTTCGAGATCAACAGGTAAGCCTTCCCGTCATGGTCGGGCTTGTCCCGACCATCCACGTCTTCGGTTGGGCAATGCGGTGTCCAAGGCGTGGATGCTCGCCACAAGGGCGAGCATGACGGCGAGATGATCAGCTCTCGGCTGCAAAGCCGAGCGGGATCGCGGTGGTCGACTTCAGCTCCTCCATGGCGAACATGGAGGTGACGTCGCTGAGCTCGATGCGGGCGATCAGCTTCTTGTAGAGCGCGTCATAGGCGGCGATATCCGAGACATAGGCCTTGAGCAGATAGTCGATGTCGCCGCTCATCCGGTAGAAGTCGACGATCTCGGGCAAATCGTGCACGGCGGCGTGGAAGCGCTCCAGCCATTCCATGGTATGGCGCGCCGTCTTCACCGCGATGAAGACAGTGACGCCAGCTTTCAACTTGTCACGGTCGAGCAGGGCGACCCGCCGCCTGATATGGCCTTCCGCCTCGAGCTTCTGGATGCGCCGCCAGCATGGCGTTGACGACAATCCGACAGCCTCGGCGATCTCGGCCAATGGCTTGCTCGCATCGTCTTGCAGCAGCGCGAGGATGCGCAGATCGAAGGCGTCGAGCTTGACCACAGGCTATGGAGCCTCTCGGAACAGAATACCGCTCGCTATGCGCGAGTAGAAATTCCTTTCTCATATCTTGATCGAGATTGGTATCAGTTTCTAAGTTTGTCCTGCTTGGAGCGGGGGATCGCAAACCATTCCCACTGTGTCCGGCCTATCATTCTCTCGTCATTGGACGTGACCGGAGATGAGGGACAATGCAGGGCTTTCTGGGCGAGGAGCGGCGCGGGGCGGTCCTGAATGCGCTGCGGACCCATGAGGGGACCTGCTCGCGCGATTATCTTGCTGCGGCCCGCGCTGTCCTCAACGAACTCGTCGCCATCCCCGAGCTGATCCAGCGCCTGCCGCTGCTGCGCAAGCCCGGCGGCTATACCCGCAACCTGCTCGCCGGCAATGAGGCGGTCAGCGTCTGGGCGATCGTCTGGGGCGAGGGCGCAACCACCTGCATCCACGACCATCACTGCTCGTGCTGCTTCGGCGTCGTCTCGGGCACGGTCACGGAGACCTGGTATCACGCCATCGGTGCGAACCGCGCCGTGCCGACCGAGGAGCAGGAGCGCCAGGCTGCTTACGTGGCCTGCATGGTGCCATCAGGTCCGAACATCCACCGCATGCAGAATCGCGGCACGGGGGATGCGATCTCGATCCACATCTACGGCTACGACCATCACCTCCACGATTCCTCGGTTGAGACCGAGTACACCGCCGTCGCGGGCTGACGCACGCGACAACTCGACTGGGCGGTGAGGGTGCCGGCAACACTGCGCCTCCGCCATCAAGATGTCGCAACCCTCGCCAATTCTGTCGGCGGGGAGATCATTGACGATCAAAACGGGTGGGCTAGCTGTCAAGGAGACTTGAGGCATGAGCCTGAACGTTCGACCAAACCGTTGGGAAGGCACCGAAGGCGACGATTCCTGGGTGGCCGACGACATCACGAAAAGTTGGGCCGCTTACGGCAATGGCGGCGATGACCATCTGACGGGTGGCTCGCTCGGCGACACATTGTCCGGTGGTGACGGCTTCGACGTCATTCATGGCGGCGGTGGCAATGATCGCCTTTACGGAGGCGAAGGCCAGGACCAGCTCTACGGCGGCGACGGTAACGACCTCATCGACGGCGGCGGGCAATACGACCTGATCTATGGCGGCAATGGCAATGATGTCGTGCTCGGCGGCGGCATCGCCTATGGCGAGGGCGGCAACGATACGCTCTACGGCAGCGACGAACGCGACATCCTCGTTGGCGGAGACGGCAACGATACGCTTCAGGGCGGCAATGGCGCCGACTACCTCATAGGCGGCAACGGCTCTGACACGATCCATAGCGGCGGCGACAATTCCGGCAATTTTTTCTACACGGACGAGCTGCAGGGCGATGGCGGCAAGGATTTCCTCTATGGCGATCTGGGCCGTGATGTCTTCTTCTACTGGAACGCCAGCGACAGTGCTCCAGGACCAGCCGGGCGCGACATCATCTACAACTTCACGCAGGGCGCAGACGACATCCAGCTGGCCATGGACGCCGATGCCAACACGGCCGAGCAGGAAGATTTCGTCTTCATCGGCACGGATGGGTTCAGCGGCGAGGCCGGTCAGCTGCGCTACGAGGTCTCGAACGGCAGCACCTTCGTCACCGGCGACGTGAACGGCGACAGCCTGGCCGATTTCGAGATCGAGCTTGTGGGCGAGATCAACCTCTCGGCCTCGGACTTCATGTACTGAGCCCAACAGGCTCGGGCTAATCCAGCCAGCTGGTGAAGCCCTCGACCGGCTCGCGCTCCGGCACGAGCCGGTTGGCTGGCGCATCCGGATCGGCCTTGCCGAGCGCGATGCCGCAGACCACGACCTCGTTCTCCGGGATGGCGAGTTCGCGCCTGACGACCCCGTGGAAGCTGGCAAAGATCGCCTGCGGGCAGGAATCGAGGCCATGGCCCTGCGCCGCGACCAGCATGGTCTGGACGAAGGCACCGAGATCGAGCCAGGAGCCGATCTCGAGATCGCGGTCGACCGTCAGCATCAGTGCGACCGGTGCGCCGAAGAAGCGCAAATTCGCCTCGGTCTGGCGGCGCATGCCGGCATGGTCGCCCTTGGCGACGCCGAGCAGGCCGTAGAGATCCCAGCCGACCTTGCGGCGGCGCGAGAGATAGGGCTCGCGGAAGGTCACAGGGTAGTAGCGATATTCCTCCTCGCGCGGGGAGGGATCGTCGAGCGCCGCGACCAGCGCCTTCTCCAGCTTGGCGCGCGATCGCGGGCCGAGCACGCGCAGACGCCAGGGCTGCATATTGGTGCCGCTCGGCGCCTGCGCCGCCAGTTCGATGAGGCGGCGCACCAGTGCGGGCTCGACCGGATCGGGCAGGAAGGCGCGCACGGCGCGGCGGCCGGTGATGGCCTTTTCGACCGCCTCCGCCGCCATGGTCATGCGTCGACTGGCTGGCGCGCCGCCAGGAAGGCCTCGTGCTCGCGGATCAGCCCGCCGTCGAGTGCCTTGGCGATCAGCCTGCGGGTGTTGTCGATCCCGTAGATTGCCGCGAAGGAGCCGAAGCGCGGGCCCTGATCCTCGCCGAACATCACCTGATAGATCGCCTTCCACCAGTCGCCCGAGACGCCCGGCCGCTCAGGCGTCGCATTCTTGGCGGTGAGATTCTGGTAGCGCGGGATGGCGCGGGCGACATCGAGCGCTGCGTCCTGAACCTCTTCGGCGCTCGTATTCGCTGGCAGCGCGGCGAGCGCGGCGTCGAGCGCGATGAAGGCTGCACGCTCGGTCTCGTCGGCTGGACGATAATGCTTTGCCGGCTTCACGAAGTCGCGGAAATAGGCGAGCGCGTAGCCGACGAGAGCGTCGAGCCGCGGATGGGTTGCGGGCGAGATGCCGGGCGCATAGCGCTGCAGGAAGCCCCAGAGCACGGCCTTGTCCTCGGAGTTCGCGACGGCGACGAGGTTCATCAGCAGCGAGAACGAGATCTGCGTGCGCACCGCATTGTCGCCGGCGCCGGTGGCGATCACCTCCGGCTGCGGCGGGGCGCCGGCGTGGATGTGCCAGACCGGGTTGCCGAGGCGGTTCTTCCAGTCCTGCCGGTCATAACCGCCGAGGAACTGCAGGTAGTCGTCGACCGCGCGCGGGATCACGTCGAAATGCAGCTTCTTGGCCTCGCGCGGACGCGAGTACATGAACAGCGCCAGCGATTCCGGCGGGCCATAGCTCAGCCAGTCCTCGATGGTGAGGCCGTTGCCCTTCGACTTCGAGATCTTCTGGCCCTGCTCGTCGAGGAAGAGCTCGTAGTTGAAGCCTTCCGGCGGCGTGCCGTCGATGGCGCGGGCGATTTGCGAGGAGACCTTGACCGAGTCGATCAGGTCCTTGCCGGCCATCTCGTAATCGACGCCGAGCGCGACCCAACGCATCGCCCAGTCCGGCTTCCATTGCAGCTTGGCATGGCCGCCGGTGACCGGCGTGGTGAAACGCTCGCCGCTCGCCGGATCGGTCCAGGTGATGGTGCCGGCCTCGACATCGCGCGCCTCGATCGGCACCTGCATGACGATCCTTGTCTTGGGGTGGATCGGCAGGAAGGGCGAATAGGTCGCGGCGCGCTCCTCGCGCAGGGTCGCCAGCATGATCGACATGACCTTGTCGAAGCGGGCCAGCACCTTGAGCAGGGTCGCGTCGAACTCGCCGGCGCGATAGGCGTCGGTCGAGGACTTGAACTCGTAGTCGAAGCCGAACTGGTCGAGGAAGGCGCAAAGCCGGGCATTGTTGTGACGTCCGAACGAGTCATGCGTACCGAACGGGTCCGGCACCTCGGTCAGCGGCTTGCCAAGATGCTGCGTCAGCAGAGCCTTGTTCGGGACGTTGTCCGGCACCTTGCGCAGCCCGTCGAGATCGTCCGAGAAGGCGATCAGCCGGGTCGGGATGGCGCCGTCGGTCAGCACCTGAAAGGCATGGCGCACCATCGAGGTGCGCGCGACCTCGCCGAACGTGCCGATATGCGGCAGGCCGGACGGGCCATAGCCGGTCTCGAACACAGCCTCGCGCTTGCCCGATTTCTGCAGCCGCGCGACGAGCTTCTTGGCTTCCTCGAACGGCCAGGCGGCCGAGACGCGGGCGGCTTCGATCAGCGCGGGGTCGAAAGCGGGCATTTTGGCTTCAGGTCTCGCTGGATAGGGCAGGGAAGCGGGCGGTTTCGCAGATATGCAGGGGCGGCGTCAATGAGGCCGGCGGTCTGGCGCCCTCGCGTGGGCTCATGTTCTGTGCCTGGCAGCTTACGATCATCCGGGATCGGTCTATGCTCGACGCTGGGACGGGGCAGCTCGCGAGGGTTTGCCATGTCGGAGGTCATCGTCAAAATCGACCGCCTGAGCGTGTTTCACGGCGTGAACGGCAAACACGCCGGAACCTTGGAAGTGAACGAAACGGTCGAGCCCAACAAGGCTCTGGCCTACACCTGGAACTGGAAGGGCGGACCGGTCGGGCCGAAGAACGGCGTTTGCCATTGGGACAAGGACAATCCGGCGCTTCTGCTCGAGGAGACGCTGTCGCGTGACCTGCTCTTCCTCGGCAATGACGCATGGATCGGCAGGCCGAGGCCGCCATTTCGTCCATGGTTCAAATTGCAGGACAAGCTCGATCTGGTCGACTACGCCTTCATGACCCGGCCAAACCGGCCCCATGTCTTCAAGCTGAAGATCATCAGCGCGAGCCCGCCTTGAGCAGGAAGGCGGCGCCCTGCCCGCGGCAGGAATGAGCGCGCCCAAAAAAGCGGCAGACAACCCCGGCCTCTCGATTGACTCCGAACCGGGCCCCGCTAGCGTCGTCGTACAACATAAGCAGGGGTCGGCTTCGATGGTTCGTGATGTGAAGTGGGCGCAGTCCGGCTCGCAGCCGGCCGGCGAAGGTCTGGCGTGGGCATTCACCCGCCGTATCGCACTGGCGGGTGCCGCGGCTTTGGCTCTGGGAGCGATGTCTCCGGCGCAGGCGCAGACCGCGGTCAAGTTCACGCTCGACTGGGTGTTCCAGGGGCCGACCTCGCCCTTCCTGGTGGCTCTGGAGAAGGGCTACTACAAGGCCGAAGGGCTCGACGTGACCATGGATCCCGGCCAGGGCTCGGCCGGTGCGGTCCAGCGCGTCGCCACCGGCGCCTACGATATCGGTTTCGCCGATGTGAACTCGCTGATCGAGTACAACGCCAAGAATGCCGGCAAGGAGATCCTCTGCGTCTTCATGGCCTATGATTTTCCGCCCTTCGGCGTGCACACGCTGAAAAAGACCGGGATCACCAAGCCGGCCGATCTCGCCGGCAAGAAGCTCGGCGCGCCGGTGTTCGACGCCTCGTTCCGGCTCTTCCCCGCCTTCGCCAAGAAGGTCGGCGTCGACGCCAAGACCGTCAACCATGTCAACCTGACGCCGCAACTGCGCGAGCAGTCGATGGTGCAGGGCACGGTCGACTTCATCAGCGGCCACTATTTCTCGTCGGTGCTCGATCTCAAGGCGCGTGGCGTGAAGCAGGAGGACATCGTCTCCTTCAACTACTCCGACTACAAGATGGACGTGTACGGCAACGGCATCATCATCTCGCCGGCCTTCGGGGATAAGCCTGAGGTGGTCAAAGGCTTCCTGCGCGCCACCGCGAAGGCCTGGAAGGAGGTCGCCGCCAATCCGGCCGTCGGCCTCGCTGCGGTGAAGAAACGCGACCCGCTGATCGACGAGAAGCTCGAGGCCGAGCGTCTCGACCTGTCGCTGAAGATGAACGTGCTGACGCCCTTCGTGAAGGACAACGGCATGGGCGATGTCGATCCGGCGCGCTTTGCCCGCTCGGTCGTCGACGTCGCCGACGCCTTCGGCCTGCCTGCCGCGCCGGCGCCCGACAAGGTGTTCACCAACAAGTTCCTGCCGCCCAAGGCGGAGCGCATGGTCGCGCCGTGATGTCCAGCCGCGATGGCCGGCCCTGAGCCGGCCATCTCCTGGAGTTTTCTCGTCCTGAGCTTCTCGGGACAAGCCCGAGAATGACGCTCTTTATGCCGCCTTCCCCCGACACACCTCTCGTTGAGTTGCGCAAGGTCAGCCTCGCCTATGGCAGCGGCCCTTCGCGCATGCTGGCGCTGGAGGATGCGACGCTCGACATCGCCAAGGGCGAGTTCATTGCCGTGGTCGGTCCCTCCGGCTGCGGCAAGTCCACGCTGATGAAGCTGGTCACCGGGCTGTTGCCACCAACCAGTGGCGAGATTCGTGTCCATGGCCAGCCGGTCAAGGGCCCGATCCGTGGGGTCGGCATGGCCTTCCAGGCGCCGACGCTGATGCCCTGGCGCACGACGCGCGACAATATCCTGCTGCCGCTCGAAGTGGTCGAGCCGCACAAGCGCCGCTTCCGCAGGAACAAGGCGGAATACATCGAGCGCGTCGAGAAATTGCTCGCCTCGGTCGGCCTCGGTGGTTTCGGCGACAAATTTCCCTGGCAGCTTTCGGGCGGCATGCAGCAGCGCTCGAGCCTGTGCCGGGCGCTGGTGCACGAGCCCGAGATCCTGATGCTCGACGAGCCTTTCGGCGCGCTCGACGCCTTCACCCGCGAGGAACTCTGGGGCGTGATGCAGGCGCTCTGGCTGGAGCGGCGCTTCACCGCTGTGCTGGTGACGCATGATCTGCGCGAGGCGGTGTATCTCGCCGACACCGTCTATGTGATGAGCCGCCGGCCGGGAAGGATCGTCAAGGTCAGCAAGATCGAGTTGCCCCGCCCGCGGACGCTGGAGACCACCTTCACCGCCGAGTTCGTCGACATCGTCCACGACCTGCGCGAGCGCATCCATATGGAGCATGCCTGATGCGGCTCCCGGCAGGACCAGGACAATGACTGAGACGCAGAGGCGGCTTCTGCTCGTCGCCATGCCCTGGCTCGCCATGGCGGGCCTGCTGATCGTCTGGGAGCTCGCCTGCATCATCTTCGACGTGCCGGAGATCCTGGCGCCCCGGCCGACGCGCATCTTCGAGGTGATGGTCCTGCGCTGGGACATCCTGCTGAAATACTGCCTGGAGACCTTGTGGACGACGGCGATCGGCTTCGTGCTGGCGATCGGCTTCGGCGTCCTGCTCGGCCTCGCCGTCGGCGCCTCGCCCTTCGTCTATTCCGGCCTTTACCCACTGTTGATCGCCTTCAATGCCGTGCCAAAGGTCGCGATCGTGCCGATCCTGATGATCTGGCTCGGTGTCGGCGCGCTGCCGGCGATCATCACCGCCTTCGTCATCTCGTTCTTCCCGATCGTGGTGAACGTCGCGACTGGCCTCGCCACGATCGAGCCGGAGATGCGCGACGTGATGCGCTCGCTCGGCGCGAGCCAATGGGAAATCCTGACCAAGGTCGGCGTGCCGCGGGCGATGCCCTATCTCTTCGCCAGCCTGAAAGTGGCGGTGACGCTCGCCTTCATCGGCTCGGTGATCTCCGAGACGGTCGGCGGCAATCGCGGCATCGGCTTCCTGATGCTCTCTGCCGGCGCCCGCAACGATTCCGCCACGACCTTCGCCGGCCTCTTCGCCATCGCGATCATGGGCGTGCTGATGTACGCCGCCTGCGCCCTGGTCGAGCGGCGGATGACGCGCTGGGCGTTCCGCGGTGAGATCGTGGGCTGAAGAGGCGTTTCGCCGCTAGTGACAGAGCGGTCGCGCAACAATATACAGTCAATCCATTCAGCGTTCGCTTCACTACGGATCGCATCGATGGATTGGCTCCCCGACCTGACCCAGAGCGACAAGCCGCGCTATCTCGCGATCGCGGACCGCATCGCCGCCGATATCGCGGCGGGGACGCTGGCGGTTGGGGAGCGGCTACCGCCACAGCGCAGGCTGGCCGAGGCGCTCGCCGTCGATTTCACCACCGTGGCGCGCGGCTATGTCGAGGCGCAGCGACGTGGCCTGGTCGAATCGCGGGTCGGGCAGGGGACCTTCGTCAAGGTTGCGTCGGCCAAGGTCGTGGCGCCGCGCGCGCCGTCGCCGGAGCTGGTCGACCTCTCGATGACCTTGCCGCCGGAGCCTGACGACCCGGCGCTGATCGCCCGACTGCAACAGGGCATGGTGGAGGTCAGCGAGCGGCTGGTCGGCCTCATGCGCTATCAGCCGCTCGGCGGCGCGCCTGCCGACAAGGCGGCGGCGGGGCTGTGGCTGAGCCGGCGCGGTCTGACACCAGCGCCCGAGCAGCTCTTCGTCGTACCGGGCGCGAATGCGGCGCTGCTGGCGATCCTGAGCAGCCTCGCCAAGCCGGGCGATGCGGTGCTGTGCGAGGCGCTGACCTATCCCGGCATCCGCTCGATCTGCGCGCAGCTCGGCCTGTCCCTGGCCGGCCTGGCGATGGATGGCGATGGCCTTGATCCCGAGGCTTTCGCCGAGGCCTGCGCGCGATTGAAGCCCAGGGCGCTCTACCTCAACCCGATCCTGCAGAATCCGACGACGATCACTATGCCGGAGCCGCGGCGCGAGGAGATCGCAGCGATCGCCCGCCGGCATGGCGTGGCGATCATCGAGGACGATGCCTATGGCTTCGTGCCGCTGGCGGCGCCCGCACCCTTCGCTGCGCTCGCCCCTGAATTGACCTGGCACATTGCCGGCCTGTCGAAATGCCTCGGGGCGGGCTTGCGCCTCGCTTATGTCGTGGTGCCGGATATCCGCTCGGGCTGGCCCTTTACCGCTGCGCTGCGCGCCAGCAACATCATGGCCTCGCCGCTGACTGCGGCGCTGGCGACGCGCTGGATCGAGGATGGCAGCGCCGATGCGCTGCTCGCCTTCATCAGGGCGGAGACGACGGCGCGGCAGCTTCTCGCGGCCGAGATCCTGCTGGCGGGCTTGGGGCGCGCCGATCCACTGAGCTTCAATCTCTGGTTGAAATTGCCGCCGCCCTGGACCCGTGCCGCCTTCGTCGGGCAGATGCAGGCGACCGGGATCGGCATCGTCGCCAGCGACGCCTTCGCCGCGAAGGGGCCGGCGCCGGAGGCCGCCCGCATCTGCCTGGGCGGGCCGATCGGCCGCAAGGGGCTCGGCGATGTGCTCGCTTTCATGGCGCATGCGTTGGAGCAGGCGCCGGAAGCGAGCGTTCGCGCGCTTTAGCCGGCTTGATCGCAGCGGGTCTGTGCCATGCGCATGACCTGCGACAGTGTTGCACGTCTGTAAATATTGACTGCAATCAATATCGGCGCTATGTAGCGGTCAATCTCCGGTGAATGCAGTCAATCATGTTGCATCGCCGTCAGGAGGACAACATGGCACATCAGCATTGGCCGGCTCTGTCTCCGCTCAAGACCGGCCTGCGTGGCCGCTGCCCGCGTTGCGGCGAGGGGCAGCTCTTCGACGGCTTCCTGACGCTGAAGCCGCGCTGCGAGGCTTGCGGGCTCGATTATTCCTTTGCCGATCCGGCGGATGGGCCGGCCTTCTTCGTGATGATGTTCGTCTGTGTGCCGGCGGTCGCCTTCCCACTCTGGCTGGAGCTGACCTATACCCCGCCGACCTGGGTGCATCTGGTCACGACGCTGCCGCTGGTGCTGCTGACCTGCATCCCGCCCTTGCGGCCGCTGAAAGGCTGGCTCGTCGCCTCGCAGTATTTCTACAAGGCCGAGGAAGGGCGCCTGGCCACGCCGAGCCATCCTCCCAAGGATGAGGCTCAGAACGGGCTCACCGGGAAGAACCGGATGAACAGCCTGGCATAGCTGCCATCGTCCCAGAGGCCCTGCAGTGCGTAGTCGATTGCGCGCTTCAGGGCGATATCGTCCTTGCGCAGCAGGAAGCCGATACCCTCGCCGAAATAGCGCGCTTCGAGATAAGGGCCGCCGGCGAAGGCGAATTCGCTGCCGCCGCGACCGGCGATGGTCAGGGCCAGCGAGACGCCATCACCGAAGACATATTCGGCGTCGCCGCTGCGCAGCAAAGCAAGGGCGGCTTGCAGGTCCGGCGCGGAACGACGCTGGACGAAAGGCGCAAGGCGCTCGAGGAAGGCCTCGTGCGACGTCCCGGAGACCACGGCGACGCGCTTGCCGCGCAGCGCGATCAATTCGAGCTCCGGCTGTGCATTGCCGCGCGTCGTCAGCAGCCGGGCGGGCGGGCGATGGTAGATCTGGCTCGCGGCGAAGCGGGTGCGCAACTCGGCCGTGACAGGAATCGCGGCAGCGAGCACGTCGCCGCGACCCTCGGCGAGAGAATCCAGCAAGGTGTCGAAGCGGCGGGCCTGAATGGTGCAGCTCAAGACCAGCTTTTCGCAGACCGCGCGTGCGAGCTCGACCGAGAAGCCGGTGATGCCACCTTCCGGCGTGGCGAAATGCATCGGTGGGAAATCGTCATCGGTGAGGAAGCGGATCACCCGGGGCGGGCCGAGATCGGGCCGCTCGACGCGCACATTCGGATCCCAGTAGTTCGGCACGACATAGGAGGACGGCGGCTGCGCCTGGGCCTTCGCTCCGCCTGAGGGCAGGAGCAGCAGGGCGGCGAGCGCGCTCGTGACCAGGGCGTTGGCGAGGCGGGCGATCATTGTCGGCATCTGGCGCCAGTGAATGGCGAGGATCAAGAGTTCTTCGACGCAATCATGCAAAGGGCGCGGGATCCCCTCTCCCGGAAGGAGAGGGGTAGGGGTGAGGTGTTCGGAGAGAAATCGTAAGCCTGAACCAAGCCGTGCTTTGAGCGCTCGCGGAACTGGTCCAGCGGCCTACACCTCACCCTACCCTCTCCTTACAGGAGAGGGTTCCCCGCACTTGGCTCGGCAGCGTTGAGTGCTCACCCCAGCGCTGCTGCCGTCGCCTTCGCGCCCTTCTGGAACAGGCTGTCGAGATGGCCGGCCACCACCTGCGTGAAGCGCTGCTCGCGCGGCAGGTCCTCGCCGAAGATCGCGACGATGCCGAACAGGGCCGTGCTCAGTGCCACGGCGTCGCGGCCCAGAGCCTTGGCGCGGATCGCGAACTCGGCGGCGAGCGGATCGCGCACGTCGATCTCAGCGCCCTTCTCGTCGATGCCGGCGACATAGGCCATCCAGGCAGCGACGCCGAGCGCAAGATGGTCGATCGGCGCGTTGGCCTTCAGCCGCTCGCGGATGGTCCCGAGCAGGCGCTGCGGCAGCTTCTGTGAGCCGTCCATGGCGATCTGCCAGGTCCGATGCCTGATCGCCGGGTTCTGGAAGCGAGCGAGCAGGTCGCTGGCATAAGCCTTGAGATCGACGCCCTGCGGGGCCGGTACGGCCGGGATGATCTCGCCCCAGAGGCCCTGCAGGAAGCGGGCGAAGACCGGATCGCCGCTCGCGGCTGCGACCGTCTCATGCCCGGCGAGATAGCCGAGATAGGCCAGGCTCGAATGCGCGCCGTTGAGCATGCGCAGCTTCATGAATTCGAAGGGTGCGACGCCTGAGACCATCTGCGCGCCGACTTGATCCCATTTCGGGCGGCCCGCTGCAAAGACATCCTCCACCGCCCATTGCCGGAAGGGCTCGCCGATCACGGGCGCGGCGTCGTCCAGCCCGAGAAGGGCGGCGACCTCGGCAATGTCGGCCTCTGTCGTCGCCGGCACGATGCGGTCGACCATGGTCGAGGGGAAGGCGCCGTTGGCTTCGATCCAGGCCGCGAGGGTGTCGTCGCGCAGCGCTGCGAAGTCGCGAACGAGGCCGGCCAGCACATGGCCGTTCGAAGGGAGGTTGTCGCAGCAGAGCGCGGTGAAGGGGCCAAGGCCCGCAGCCTTGCGGGCGGCAAGGCCGGCAACGATCAGGCCGACTGCTGAGCGCGGCGCACCCGGATTGGCGAGATCGTGGACGATGTCGGGATGGTCGGCCTTGAGCTTGCCCGTCGCCGGGTCGTGGCAATAGCCCTTCTCGGTGAC
Organism: Allobosea sp. Tri-44; assembly: GCF_004123845.1. GTDB lineage: Bacteria > Pseudomonadota > Alphaproteobacteria > Rhizobiales > Beijerinckiaceae > Allobosea. The sequence continues at coordinate 163,789 of NZ_NBDP01000053.1, forward strand.
GGTGAGCGAGACGATTCTGGTCTCGGGCGCGGCGAGCCTCGCGACCAGCGCCTGCGGGCTCTCGGGCGCGACGAGCACGTCGAGCACCGAGCCGATGACGCGCAATTCAGGGCCGGCTGGCGCACGCTTCAGGAAGGTATAAAGCCCGTCCTGCGGCTTCAGCCGGTCGCGCTGGTCGGGCCGCTGCAGGCTGGCGCCAACGATGCCCCAGGCGCCGAACTCGGTCTCCAGCGCATCGTCGGTGAACTCGCAGAGATGGGCGCGCGTGAAGGCGCCGAGGCCGAGATGGACGATGCCGGGCTTGAGCTCGGCACGGTCGTAAGCGGGGCGGCGGACCGACGTCGGCAGGGAGGTCAGCGTCGCAGTCGAAAGTCGTGTCATCGGAACAGGCTCTTCACCGGAACAGGCTCGGCAACCACAGGGAGAAGGCCGGAACATAGGTCACCAGCAGCAGCACGGCTACGCTCGCGCCGTAGAACGGCCAGATCGATTTCATCGACTCCATGATGGTGATCTTGCCGACGGCGCAGGCGACGAACTGGACCGAGCCGACCGGCGGCGTGTTGAGGCCGATTCCGGCATTGAGGATCAGCACCACGCCGAAATGGATCGGGTCCATGCCGATCGCCTTGACCACCGGCAGGAACATCGGCGTGCAGATGATGATCATCGGCGCCATGTCCATGAAGGTGCCGAGCACCAAGAGGATGACGTTGATCATCAGGAGGATGATGAGCGGATCGCTGGAGATCGCCTTCATCGCGTTGATCGTCGCCGCCGGCACCTGAAGGAAGGCCATCAGCCAGCCGAAGGCGCCGGCGGTGCCGATGATCAGCAGCACCATCGAGGTCGTGCGCACCGCGCCGAGCAGAGCGTGGACGAAATTATCCCAGTCGAGATGGCGGTAGACCACCGAGGTGATGAAGAGCGCGTAGCAGACCGCGATGCAGGAGGATTCGGTCGCGGTGAAGATGCCCGAGCGGACGCCGCCGAAGATGATGACGATCAGCATAAGGCCGGGAATGGCGACGACGAAATAGCGCAGGATCGCAGCGAAGCCCGGGAAGATCCCGGCCGGATAGCCGCGCCGCGTCGCGACGAACCAGGCGGTCAGCATCAGCGCGCCGGCGAGCATCATGCCAGGCACGATGCCGGCGGTGAACAGGTCGGCGATCGAGATGCCGCTGCCGGCCGCCAGCGAATACAGGATCATGTTGTGCGAGGGCGGCAGCAGCAGCGCGATGATCGCCGCGTTGGCGGTGACGTTGACCGCGTAGTCGGCGGCATAGCCGCGCTTCACCATCTGCGGGATCATGATGCCGCCGATCGCCGATGCGTCGGCCACGGCCGAGCCGGAGATGCCGCCGAACAGCGTGCAGGCGACGACGTTGACCTGGCCGAGGCCGCCGCGCAGATGACCGACCATCGAGGCGGCGAAGGCGATGATGCGCTCGGCGATGCCGCCGCGGATCATCAGGTCGCCCGAGAAGATGAAGAACGGGATCGCCATCAGCGAGAAGACGGCGACCTGCGAGTTGATCTGCTGGAAGACCACGACCGGCGGGATGCCCATGTAGAGCACGGTCGCCAGCGAGGAGAGGCCGAGGCAGAAGGCGACGGGAGCGCCGATGAAGAGCAGCGTGGCGAAGGTGCCGAAGAGGATCCAGATCTCCATGACTCAGAGTTCCCCGCCGCCGACGCGGTCGGCCCGGACGCGCAAGGGGGCGCGCTCGACCCCGGTCAGGATCAGCAACACGCGCTCGATGCTGAAGAAGACGATGAGCGCGCCGCCGGCGACGAGCGGCATGTAGTCCCAGGACTTGGCGATGCCGATCAGCGGGATGCGGTCGACCCAGGCCTTCTCGACGAGTTGCAGGCCGTAGAACACCATGGCGGCGCCGAAGAGCAGGATCAGGCCCTGGATGATCAGGACCAGCACCGCCTCGACCTCCCTGGGCACGAAGGCGAGCAGGCTCTCGAAGCCCATATGGTCGCTCTCGCGCACGCCGACGGCAGCGCCGAGAAAGATGAACCAGGCCATCAGCAGGAGCGAGCCGGCCTCGACCCAGGTCGGGGTGTCGTTGAGGACGAAGCGGCCGAAGACGCCCCAGGCGATCAGCGCGGTCATCAGCATGATGCCGAAGCCGGCCACGATCAGGACGACGAGCGTGATCTTCGCTGCGAGCCGGGACAAGGCGAGTGTGAATGCGTGCATGGTAAGCCTTGCTTGCTCAGCCCTCATCCTGAGGAGCGCCGCCAGGCGCGCCTCGAAGGATGGTTCCAGGTACTGCTGGAGCATCCTTCGAGACGCCGCTTGCGCGGCTCCTCAGGATGAGGGCTCGAAAAGTGAGCGCGGGGCGGCCGAGCCGCCCCGCTATGATCTAGCGGTTCACTTCACCGCCTGGATGGCGGCGACCATGTCCTTGAGTTTCGCGTCGGTGACGAACTTGTCGTAGACCGGCTTCATCGCGTCGATGAAGGGCTGCTTGTCGACGCTGTTGACCACCGCGCCGCCGGCCTTGACCTTGGCTTCCGAGGCCTTCTCGCGGGCGTCCCAGAGCTCGCGCATCTTGGCGACGGACTCCTTTGCCGCCGCCTTGATCAACGCCTGGTCGGCAGCGTTGAACTTGTCGAAGCTGCGCTTGGAGATGACCAGCACCTCCGGCGAAAGCGAGTGCTCGGTCAGCGAATAGAACTTCGAAACCTCGAAATGGCGGGTGGATTCGAAGCTCGGCCAGTTGTTCTCGGCGCCGTCGATCACGCCGGTCTGCAGGCCCGAATAGACCTCGCCGAAGGGCATCGGCGTAGCGTTGCCGCCGAGCGCCTGGACCAGCGCGACGAACATGTCGGACTGCTGCACGCGGATCTTCATGCCCTTCATGTCGGCCGGCGAATTGATCGCGCGCTTGGAGTTGTAGAACGAGCGCGAGCCGGAATCGTAGAAGGCGAGGCCGATCAGGTCGTGCTTCTCGAATTCCTTCAGCAGGTTATCGCCGATCGGGCCGTCCATGACCTTCCGCATATGGTCGACCGAGCGGAAGATGAAGGGCAGCGAGGGCACGTTGGTCGCCGGGATCAGGTTGTTGAATGGCGCCATGTTGATGCGATTGATGTCGATGACGCCGAAGCGCGTCTGCTCGATCGTGTCCTTTTCCTGGCCGAGCTGGGCCGAGTGGAAAACCTGGATTTTGATCTTGCCGTTGCTGCGCTGCTCGAGCAGCTGGCTCATGTACTTGACGGCCTCAATGGTCGGATAGCCGTCCGGGTGGATGTCGGTCGAGCGCAGGGTGACGTTCTGCGCCTGTGCCGAGGTCGCGAGCAGCGCGGCGAAGGCGACGCCGGCGAGCGCGGAGAAACTCCGTCGATTGATCATGGTTGTCCTCTCCCCAATAAAGTCGCCGGCTTTTCCCGGTCGTTCTTGTCCCCTGACGGGAGCTGCGCCGGCCCGGCCGGTACAGCGGTCTTTCACAAAAATTCCGTCCGCATCGGTGTGAAGGAATCGATCAATTGCCCGGCCTCGAGATTGACGACGCCGTGGACGAGGTTTTCGGGCACGAAGAAGGTATCGCCGGCGACAAGCCGGCTGGTCTTGCCGTCGATGGTGACGTCGAAGACGCCGCTCTCGACATAGGAAGCCTGGCGGTGCGGATGCTGATGGGCCTTGCCGACCGCACCCGTCTCGAAGACGACGCGCACCACCATCAGATCCGGCCCATAGGCCATGATCTTGCGCTTCACGCCGGGCTCTGTCGGTTCCCAGGCGATCTCAGCGTCATGCTGGAAGAAGGAGTTGAGACGGTTCGTCATCGCGCCAGCCAGCCTCCGTCGACGGGAAGGATCGCGCCATGGATGTAGGCCGCGGCGTCGCTCGCCAGGAACACTGCAGCGCCGCCGATATCCGAGGGCTTGCCCCAGCGGCCGGCCGGGATGCGGGCGAGGATCGCGGTGTTGCGGTCGGGATCGGCGCGCAGCGCCTCGGTGTTGTTGCTCTCGACATAGCCGGGCGCGATCGCGTTGACGTTGATGCCCTTGGCTGCCCATTCGCAGGCGAGGAGCCGCGTCAGGCCGGCGAGCCCGCTCTTGCTCGCCGTGTAGGAGGCGACGCGGATGCCGCCCTGGAAGGAGAGCAGCGAGGCGATGTTGACGATGCGGCCGCCGCCGCCGGCCGCGAGCGCCGCCTTGGCGAAAGACTGGGCCAGGAAGAAATTGGCCTTGAGGTTGAGGTTCATCACCTCATCCCAATCCTCTTCACCGAACTCCAATGCATCGGCGCGGCGGATGATGCCGGCATTGTTGACGAGGATGTCGAGCGGGCCGGCGAGTTCGATCGCTTCCTCGACCACGCGGGCGGCGATGCCGTTCTGCTGGAGGTCGGCCTGAAGCGCCAAGCAGGTTCCGCCGGCCTCGGTGATCAGCTTTTCCGTGTCCGCCATGCTCGAGCGCCCGGCCGCGACGACCCTGGCGCCGGCCTCAGCCAGCGCCAGCGCGATGCCCTGGCCGATGCCGGTATTGGCGCCGGTGACCAGCGCCGTGCGGCCTTCCAGCGAGAAGGGCGAGCGCGTCGTCATCAGCGCAGCGTATCCACCGGGGCGGCGTCCATGTCGGTGAACTCGACATTGTCGCCGGCCATCGCCCAGACGAAGGAATAGTTCGCGGTGCCGCAGCCGCAATGGATCGACCAGTTCGGCGCGATCACCGCCTGCTCGTTGGCGACGAGCAAATGCCGGGTCTGCTGCGGCTCGCCCATGAAGTGGAAGACGCGGTGGGCCGGGTCGAGGTTGAAGTAGAGATAGGCCTCCATGCGCCGCGTGTGGGTGTGGCAGGGCATCGAGTTCCAGACCGAGCCCGGCTCCAGCGCGGTCATGCCCATCACCAGCTGGTTGGTGCCGGTACTGTTCGGCATGATGTATTGCCGGATGGTGCGCTTGTTCGAGGTCTCGGCCGAGCCGAGATGGATGGTGTTGGCGTCTTCCTTGCGGATGAGCTGGTGCTTGGCTTCGCGATGCGCCGGGGCGCTGGTCAGGTAAAACTTGGCCGGATTGGCTGGATCGGTGCTGGCGAAGGAGACATCCTTCGCGCCGAGCCCGACATAGAGCGCGTCGAGCGACGGCAAGTCGAAGCGCTCGCCGTCGACAGTGACCGAGCCGGCGCCGCCGAGATTGATCACCCCGAGCTCGCGCCGCGCCAGGAAGAAGGGCGTGCCGGTCGGCGGGAACGGATCGAGCGTCAGCGGCTTGGCGGCCGGCGTCGCGCCGCCGACGATCATGCGGTCGTAATGGCTATAGGTCAGCGCGACCTCGCCGGGCACGAAGATACGCTCGATCAGGAAATCCTGGCGCAGCGTCTCGGTGTCGTAGCCCCGCACATCGCGCGGATGGGCGGCCTGGCGTTCGTCGATGGCTTTTGCAGCGCTGGTCACAGCCGGTAGGCCTCCTTGGCCAGGCGATAGGCGAGATCGTGGGCGACTTCGGCAGCCTCCTCCTCGTCGAGCCGGTGCTCGGCGACGAGCTTGGCGAGGTAGGCGCAATCGCAGCGGCGGGCGACGTCGTGGCGTGCCGGGATCGAGAGATAGGCGCGCGTGTCGTCGTTGAAGCCGACCGTGTTGTAGAAGCCGGCGGTCTCGGTGGTGAGCTCGCGGAAGCGCAGCATCGCCTCGGGCGCGTCGAGGAACCACCAGCCCGGCCCAAGCTTCAGCGCCGGATAATGGCCGGCGAGCGGGGCGAGCTCGCGCGAATAGCTGGTCTCATCGAGGGTGAAGGCGATGACGGTGAGGTTCGGCTCGTTGCCGACGGCGTCGAGCAGAGGCTTCAGCGCCGAGACATAGTCCATGCCGCGCGGGATGTCGGCGCCCATGTCGCGGCCGAATTGCTCGAACAGATGCGGGTTGTGGTTGCGGAAGGAGCCCGGATGGATCTGCAGCACGAGTCCGTCATCGAGGCTCATCTTGGCCATCTCGGTCAGCATCTGGCCGCGGAAGAGATCGGCATCCTCGGCCGAGAACTTGCCCTTCAGGAGCTTGCCGAACAGCTTCTCGCACTCGGCCTGGGTCAGGTTGGCGGTGCGGGCGGTGGCGTGGCCATGGTCGGACGAGGTCGCGCCGCGTTCGATGAAATAGCCGCGGCGTTTGCGATGCGCTTCGAGATAGCCGTTCCAGCTTGTGACATCCTCGCCGGTCAGTTCGCCGAACTGCTCGAGATTGTCCTTGAAGCCCTCAAATTCGGGATCGACAACGCTGTCGGGACGATAGGCGGTGACGACCTTGCCGCCCCAGCCCGAGTCCCTGATCATGTCGTGCCACTTCAGCGGATCGAGCGCGCCTTCGGTGGTCGCGATCGCCTCGATCCTGAAGCGCTCGAACAGCGCGCGCGGCCGCATCGCGTCCTGCTCGAGCTGCTCGGCGATGCGGTCATAGATGCGGTCGGCGCTCTCGGCCGATAGTCGCTCGGTGATGCCGAAGATCGTCCAGGCGGCGTGCTCGAACCAGAGCCGGGTTGGCGTGCCCCTGAACAAATGCCAGTTGCTGGCGAAGAGCTGCCAGATCTTGCGCGGATCGGCCTCGACCTCGCCACCATCCTTGCGGGCGATGCCGAGCTGTTCGAGCTTGATGCCCTGCGAATAGAGCATGCGGAAGATGTAGTGGTCCGGTTTCACCAACAGCGTCGCCGGATCGGGGAAGGGCTTGTCCTCGGCGAACCAGCGCGGATCGGTGTGGCCGTGCGGCGAGATGATCGGCAGGTCGCGGATGCCGGCATAGAGGCGCCGCGCGATGCTGCGCGTCACCGGTTCGGCAGGCAAAAGACGATCGTCGTGCAGCAGCATTGCTGGCGTTTCCTCTTCTGAGCCGGACCATAATGCCGGCGTTGGTGGTGCGTCAATATACTAATATACTAGTCTTCGGTGCTCGCCCGTGTTACGTCTGATTGGCCGTGGTGCGCGCATCGCGGTCCAATAAGGCAGCGATCATGGCCGGGATAGGACGATGTCGGAGGCTCTAGGGGGACGCGAAACCGGGAGCTTACGCCGCGAGCGCAAGCCGCAGCGCCTTGCGGCGGCGTCCGCTGGCCGCGCCACGGCCGCGTCCGTCGTGCAGGACGAGCTTCGCCGCGAGATTCTCGACATGGTGCTCCGGCCCGGCGTGGCCCTGTCCGAGAAGGAGCTCACCGCCCGCTTCGGCATGAGCCGCACACCGGTGCGCGAGGCGCTGATTCGGCTGAAGGAGGAGGGGCTCGTCGAGATCTTTCCACAGGCCGGGACCTTCGTCGCCCGCATTCCGATCGGCGCGATCCCCGAAGCGGTGTTCATCCGGCAGGCGCTGGAATGCGCCACGGTCGAGGTGCTGGCGCGGACAGCCACTGCAGACGACATCGCCCGGCTCGATGCGACGATCGCGACGCTGCACGAATCGCATGAGGCGAACGACCAGGAGCGCTTCCACCTCGCCGACGAGGAATTCCATGAGGTGCTCGCCGATATCGCCGGCTATCCCGGCGTCTGGAAGCTCGCCCAGGCGGCGAAAAGCCAGATCGACCGCTGCCGGCGGATGACGCTGCCGGTGCCGGGGCGGATGGCGATGGTGATCCGCGAACACCTTGCCATCGTCGACGAGATCAGGCGGCACGATGCCTCGGCCGCGGTCGTCGCGATGCGCCAGCATCTCGGCACGCTGCTGCCTGACCTGGTGCATCTCAAGGCGAGCTATCCGGATTATTTCGTCTGAGGGAGCTCGTCATTCTCGGGCGAAGCGAAGCGCAGACCCGAGAATCTCGTGACGAGAGGGCGCGATCGGAGCTTCTTCCGGCCTGAGATGCTCGGGTCGAGCCCGAGCATGACGCGCCCTTCAGTGCTCTTGCCTCGCTCCCATCTCCCGCGCCATCTTGCGCCGCAACGACATGGAGGCGGGACGATGACGACACGGCGCGATCTTCTGGCGAGAGCAGGCCTGGCCGCGCTCGCAATCCAGCTTCCGCTTGCCGCCTTCGCGCAGGCGAAAGACAGCATCACCATCGGCATGACGCTGGAGCCGCCGACGCTCGACCCGACTTCGGGCGCGGCCCAGGCGATCCGCGAGGTCGTGCTGCAGAACATCTTCGAGGGGCTGGTGGCGATGGACCGCACCGGCAAGCTCGTGCCGGCGCTGGCCGAGAACTGGACGCTCGGCGCCGACAATCTCACCTACACCTTCAAGCTTCGGCCGAATGCGCGCTTCCATGACGGCACGCCGTTCTCCTCGCGCGATGTAAAATTCTCCTTCGAGCGCGCAGTGGCGCCCGATTCGACCAATGCGCAGCGCTGGATCTTCACGCCGATCGCCAGCATCGAGGCGCCCGATCCGATCACCGTCATCATCACGCTGAAGCAGCCGACGGCGAACTTCGTCTACGGCCTGTCCTGGGGCGACGCGATCATCGTGTCGCCGGCGACCGCCGCGAACAACAAGACCAATCCGGTCGGCACCGGCCCGTTCAAGTTCGCGCGCTGGAACCGCGGCGACCGCCTCGAACTGACACGCAACGACGAGTATTGGGGCGCCAAGCCGTCGCTCGCCAAGGCGGTCTTCCGCTTCATCTCCGATCCGCAGGCGCAGGTCGCAGCGCTGCGCGCCGGCGACATCGACGTCTTCACCAATCTCTCGGCGCCCGAAGCGATCCCGCAGCTCAAGGCCGATCCGAAGCTCAAGGTCACGCTCGGCAAGACCGAGGGCGAGACCATCCTCGCCATCAACAATGCCAAGGCGCCGTTCAGCGATGTCCGGGTGCGCCAGGCGATCTCGCATGTGCTTGATCGCAAGACGATCGCGCTCGGCATCTACGGCTTCGATCTCGACTATATCGGCAGCCATTTCTCGCCGCTGCACCCGGCCTATGTCGACCTGACCCAGACCTATCCGGTCGACCTCGCCAAGGCGAAGAGCCTGCTCGCTGCGGCCGGCTTCCCCAAGGGCTTTGAATGTACGCTGCGGTTGCCGCCACCGGCCTATGCCAGGCGCGGCGGCGAGATCGTCGCGGCACTGCTGGCCCAGATCGGGATCACCGCCAAGATCGAACCGCTGGAATTCCCGCAATGGCTGGAACGGGTGTTCAAGGCGCGGGATTTCGACCTGACGATCATCTCGCACACCGAGCCGCTCGACATCGCCAACTACGCCCGCGACGACTACTACTTCCAGTACAGGAATCCCGAGTTCAAGGCGCTGATCGAGAAGATCGACCGCACCGTCGACGAGGCCGAGCGCAACAAGCTCCATGGCGACGCGCAGCGCATGCTGGCGCGCGATGCGGTCAACGGCTTCCTCTTCATCCTGCCGAAGATCACGGTGACCAAGGCCGATCTCGACGGCATGTGGACCGACTGGCCGCTGCCGCTGACGCCGTTGGCGGAGGTACGCTGGCGCTGAGGCTCCCGCAATGACGGGCTATCTCCTGCGTCGATTGCTGTCGTTCTTCGCGACATTGCTCGGCGCGGCGATCGTCATCTTCCTCGTGCTGGAGATCCTGCCGGGCGATCCGGCGGCGGTGACGCTCGGGCTCAATGCGGCGCCGGAAGCGCTTGCGGCACTGCGGGCCGAGATGGGGCTCGACCAGCCGGCGCTGCTGCGCTTCTTCTCCTGGATCGGCGGGCTGCTGACCGGCGATCTTGGCCTGAGCTACACCTACCGCGTGCCGGTGACGCAATTGATCGGGGAGCGCATGGTGGTGACGCTGCCATTGGCCTCGATAGCGATCCTGCTCGCCTCCGCCATCGGCATTCCGCTCGGTGCGCTCGCCGCCGCCAATCACAACCGCACCGGCGATGCTGCGGTCATGGTGTTCGCCCAGGCCGGGCTCGCCATCCCGAACTTCTGGTTCGGCCTGCTGCTCGTGCTGGTCTTCGCCGTCGGGGCCGGCTGGCTGCCGGCCGGCGGCTTCCCGGGCTGGCAGGCCGGCTTCTGGCCGGCGCTCAAATCACTGCTGCTCCCGGCCATCGCGCTCGCGCTGCCACAGGCGGCGATCCTCGCCCGCGTCACCCGTTCGGCGATGCTGGAGACGATGCAGGAGGACTATGTCCGCACCGCCCGGGCCAAGGGCGTCAGCCGGCGGCGCACCATGCTGCGCCATGTGCTGCGCAATGCGCTGATCCCGGTCGTCACCGTGCTGGGCCTGCAATTCTCGGTGCTGCTGGCCGGCGCGATCATCATCGAGAACGTCTTCGCCTTGCCAGGGCTCGGCCGGCTCGTCTTCCAGTCGATCGCCCAGCATGACCTGATCGTGGTCAAGGACCTCGTCATGCTGTTCTCGGCGCTGGTCGTCTTCATCAATTTCGCGATCGAACTGCTCTACGGGCTGATCGATCCGCGCCTGCGGCAGGCGTCATGAGCGCAGTCGCGCCCCGTTCCCGTCCGCGGCGCTGGTGGGCCGGGCCGTCCTTCCTAGCCGGCTTGCTGCTTGGCGGGCTCGTCATTGCGATGGCGCTGATCTCCTATCTCTGGACGCCCTATGAGCCGACCCAGATGGCGATCCTGAAGCGCTTGCGCCCGCCTTCGGCCGAGCATTGGTTCGGCACCGACCAGTTCGGCCGCGACGTGTTCTCGATGATCATGGTCGGCGCCCGCAATTCCCTCGCGGTGGGCCTCGGCGCGGTCGGCCTTGGCCTGACTGTCGGCAGCGCGCTCGGGCTGATCGCAGCGATCAGGCGCGACGGTCTGCTCGACAATCTGATCATGCGCATGGCCGATTTCAGCCATGCCTTCCCGGCCGTGCTCTCGGCGATCATGATCAGCGCGGTCTGGGGTCCGGGCATGATGAACGCCGTGATCGCGATCGCGCTCTTCAGCCTGCCCTATTTCGCCAGGCTTGCTCGGGGAGCGGCGCTACAATGCTGGGCGCTCGATTATGTGCTGGCGGCGCGTGCAGCCGGACTGACCGAGATGGCGATCACGCGCCAGCACGTCCTGCCCAACATCGCCGGCGTGCTGGTGGTGCAGGCGACGATCCAGTTCGCGCTCGCCATCCTCGCCGAAGCCGGCCTGTCCTATCTCGGCCTCGGCACGCAGCCGCCGGCGCCGTCCTGGGGCCGGATGCTCAACGAGGCGCAGACCTTCATGGCGGCGCAGCCCTGGCTCGCCATCTTCCCGGGCGCGGCGATCGCGCTTTCGGTGCTGGCCTTCAATTTGCTGGGCGACGGTTTGCGCGACGCGGTTGATCCGCGCCTGCGCCGGTCCCGGGATTAGTCTGGATATGCTTGCGGAGCCCTCCTCATGATCGAGTTCGCCGATCTCAGCGCCGTCGACATGCTCCGGGCCTTCCGCTCGCGCGAGCTTTCGCCGGTCGAGGTCACCGAGGCGGTGATCCAGCGGATCGAGATCTGGGAGCCGTCGCTGAAGGCGCTCTATGCCTATGATCCCGACGGCGCCCGCGCGGCGGCGAAGGCGAGCGAGGAGCGCTGGCGCAAGGGCGAGGCGCTTCCGCTCGACGGCGTGCCCTGCACGATCAAGGAGAACATCGCGACGAAGGGCACCCCCGTGCCGCTCGGCACGGCGGCGATGGAGCTCAGCCCCGCCGCAGCTGACGCCCCGCCGGCGCAGCGCCTGCGCGAGGCCGGCTGCGTCATCCTCGCCAAGACCACGATGCCGGATTACGGCATGCTCTCGTCCGGCCTGTCGAGCTTCCACGAACTCGCCCGCAATCCGTTCGACCTCTCGAAGAATCCCGGCGGCTCCTCGGCCGGGGCGGGCGCGGCGGGCGCGGCCGGCTACGGGCCCTTGCATGTCGGCACCGATATCGGCGGCTCGATCCGCCTGCCGGCCGGCTGGTGCGGGCTCGTCGGCCTCAAGCCGAGCTTCGGCCGGGTGCCGATCGACCCGACCTATTACGGCCGCGTCGCCGGGCCGATGACGCGCACCGTCGCCGATGCCGCCCTGATGATGCGCGAATTGTCGAAGCCGGATGAGCGCGACCCGATGTGCCTGCCGCCGCAGGAGATCGCCTGGGGTGAGCTCGAGCGCGAGCCGCGCGGACTCAGGATCGGATTGCAGCTGGAGGCGGGCATCGGCCTGCCGGTCGAGCCGGAGGTCAGGGCAGCGATTGCCAAAGCGGCGGATGCTTTCCGCAAGGCCGGGGCGATCGTCGAGCTGGCGCCGCCCTTCCTGACGCAGGACATGCTCGATGGGCTCGACGATTTCTGGCGCCAGCGCGCCTGGGCCGAGATCGGCGCACTGCCCAGGGAGAGGCAGGACAAGGTGCTGCCTTACATCTACGCCTGGGCCGAGCGCGGCCGCTCGCTCACCGGCGCGCAGGTGCATCGCGGCATGAGCCAGATGCTGGCGATCCGCCATGCGGCGCTGAAGGCGGCCCAGCCCTTCGACTATGTGCTCTCGCCGGTCTCGCCGGTGCCGAGTTTTTCCGCCGAGCTGGCCTCGCCGCTCCATGATCCGGAGCGTCCGTTCGAGCACATCGTCTTCACGGTGGCGGCCAACATGTCGGACCAGCCGGCGATCTCGGTCCATGCCGGCATGACCACATCCAGCCTGCCGATCGGCCTGCAGATCACCGGAAAACGTTTCGACGATCTCGGCGTGTTGCAAATGGCGCGGGCCTGGGAGCGTTTGCGTGGTGAAGGGCCGGAGTGGCCGCAGGAGCCTCGGATTTCGAGCGTCGCCGGCTGAGCGCACTATCCCCTCTCCCCTTGCGGGAGAGAGTTAGGGTGAGGGGTCTCGCGACCTCTCGGTCATGCTCGCCCTTGTGGCGAGCATCCACGTCTTGAACCGCTTTCGTGGAAGGAAGACGTGGATGGTCGGGACAGGCCCGACCATGACACGGAAAGGTTGCGCGACCCCTCATCCGGCCCTTCGGACCACCTTCTCCCGCAAGGGGAGAAGGGAGCGGCAGGCGTCTAAGCCTACTTCTTCTTCCCAGCCGTGTTCAGCGCGACGGCGGCGCGGATGAGCGCCGTCAGCGCGGCTTCATTGATCGCATCGCCTTCGTGAATATCGATGGCGCGCCTCGTATTGCCGTCGAGGCTGGAGTTGAACAGGCCGGCGGGATCCGGGAGCGAAGCGCCCTTCGCGAAGGTCAGCTTCACCGCGGCCTTGTAGGTCTCGCCAGTGCAGATGATGCCGGCATGCTCCCAGACCGGGACGCCGCGCCATTTCCACGTCTCGACCACCTCGGGGTCGGCCTGCCTGATGATCGCGCGGACTTTTGCGAGCGCCGCACCGCGCCAATCTGTCAGTTCCGCGATCCGGGCATCGATCTGCTCGGAGGCCGAGGCTGCGTCGCCGGTCTTGTCGTCTGCCTGCTTCATCGGGCCGATATCCTCATAACCATTGTCACATTTTCTCGCCGGGCAGGGCGGCGGCCTGTTCCACCCAGGCGGTGAACCGGGCCTCGTCGAGTTCGTCATCCTCGCGGATATCGAGATAGCGCACCTCCTTCTGCTTGGAGGTGCCGGGCGGGACGGGGTCGAGCGAGGCGCCGCGGAAGAAGGCGACCTTCACATACTTCGCGAAGACGTGGATGCCGAGGAACCAGTGCCCCTCCTCGACGCCATAGAGCGGCGAGTTCCATTTGACCGCCTTCCTCACCTCCGGGACGGCGCTGGTGATCAGCGCGTCGAGGCGGGCTCCGAGAGCGCTCTTCCAGCCCGGCATGGCGGCGATATAGGCCTGCACGGGTGCCTCGCCATAGCCCTTGGCGATCTGCGGATTGCCGCCCGAGAGGAGAACTGGCTCCGCGCTCGCGCCCGCCTTCGTCACGGCCTTCTTCGCCACTGTCGTGGTGGTCTTGCCTGCCATGTCGCGTTTCCTATCCGTCGACCCGCTGCCCGCTCCGCCAGCCGTTGGCATAGGGCAGCGCGAACATATAGAGGCCCGAGAAGATCAGCAGGAACAGCGGCAGCAGCGGCGAGTAGACGACCCAGGCCGGTGGCTGCCCCAGCGCCATGGCGGCGAAATTGGCGATGACGGTCGCCGTGAAGATGATGGCGAGCCAGCGATGGCCCTGCCGGATGGCGTTGCTCAAGGTCAAATGCACCTCCTTTTGAATCGAGAGCCAGAGCGGGCGTCACTCCGCTCGCGCCAGCACCTGCTCCAGCTTGCCGAAGAACTCCTGCCAGCCGGCCTTCGCTCCGCCGAAAGCCTGCTTCTGCTCCGGCCGGAAGCCTGCCTGCTCCATGCGCAGCAGGGTGCCCTTGGCAGTCGGGGTGAGCGTGAAGGTCACCACGCTCTTCATGTCGAAGGCGGGGTCCTCATGGGCGAAGTCCCAGCTGTAGGACAGCGTCCGGTTCGGCTCGATGTCGAGGACTTCGCAATCGAGCACGCCGCCCCACTCGCCGCGCAGGTTGAAGCGATGGCCGACCACCGGCGCAAAATCGTTCTTCATCAGCCATTCCGCGATCAGATGTGGCTGCGTCAGAGCGCGCCAGAGCTTTTCCGGCGGATGGGCGATCTCGCGCTCGACGGTGACGGTGCGGGTCTGCGTGGCGGTGGTCATTGGTCCATCCTTGCGAGCAAATTTTCGAGGTCATCGAACCGCGCCTCCCAGAACCCGGCCATCTGGCTGGTCCAGTCGATCAGCGGGGAGAGTGCGCCGAGCTGCGCGCTGTAATGGGTCTGGCGGCCGGCATGGCGATCACGCACCAGCCCGGCCTGCTTCAGCACCCCGAGATGTTTCGAGACGGCCGGCTGCGAGACGCCCGCCTGCGCGGTTAGCGCCCCGACCGTCAGCTCGCCGTCCCGGCACAGGCGCTCGAAGATCGCGCGCCGGGTCGGGTCGGCCAGCGTCCTGAACAAAAGATCGTGAGCATCCTGCATCGAGATCGATAACCCGTTGGCTATGGGTTTATTCATAACCACGGAGATATGGATTAGTCAAGCACCCTCGCAGGGACGGCAGGGCAGGGGCGCAGCCTGCGCGCTGGACCGGGTCGCGCGGCTCCCGCAGGATGCTCTGGAAACCGTCGAGGGCACCTGCGTTGGTGCTCCCGCAATCACGCCTTCAAGGAACCTCACCATGGATCTGATGCTGAACGGCAAGCGCGCTCTGGTCACGGGCGGCAGCAAGGGGATCGGCCGCGCCATTGCGCGGCAGCTGGCGCTGGAAGGCGTCGACGTGGTCATCGCCGCGCGCAACCAGGCGGAACTCGATGCTGCCGCGGCCGAGCTGGCGCAGGAGACCGGCCGCAAGATCGTCGGCCTGACCGTCGACACGCAGGACGACGCCTCGGTCAAGGCAGTCGTTGCCGGCACCGTCGCGGCGCTCGGCGGGCTCGACATCCTCGTCAACGCCGCGGCCAAGCCCGGCGGGCAGGCGACGCCGCCCAAGCTCGCCGAGATCACCGACGCGCTGTTCTTCGACGACGTCAACGTCAAGGTGATGGGCTATCTCAGGATGGCACGCGAGGCAGCGCCGGTGATGGAGGCCAATGGCTGGGGCCGGATCATCAACATCAGCGGGCTGGCGGCGCGCCTGACCGGCTCGACCATCGGTTCGATCCGCAACGTCGCCGTCGCGGCGCTGACCAAGAACCTTGCCGACGAGCTCGGCCCGAAGGGCATCAACGTCACGGTGGTACATCCCGGCACGACCCGCACCGAGAAGACGCCGGGCGTGATCGCAGCGCGGGTAGCGGCGTCCGGGTTGGCGGCCGATGAGGTCGAGCGCCGCATGGCCGCCAATGTCACGATCGGCCGGCTGGTCGACATGGCCGAGGTCGCCGACATCGTCGCCTTCCTGGCCTCGCCGCGCAGCGTCGCGATCAATGGCGACGCGATCGCCTGCGGCGGTGGGTCAAAGGGCGCGATCCACTACTGAGCGGCTGCGCCCGCTCGCGGGATCAGAACAATGCGGTCGGCGCGACTTCGGCGATCACCATCAGCGCGAGCCCGAGCGCGCCGAGGCCCACGCCGGTCCAGGCGAGCAGGGCGACGCCGGTGATGATCGCAGCCGAGGCGACGACGATCGCGATCTGCAGCAGGCCCGAGACGATGTCGTATTTGTCGTCGCGGGCACTGGAGATGTCGCGCCTGGCCTCGGCCGCCTTGGCGCGGACGATCAGCTCCTTGCGGCCCTCATTGGTCTCGGGCTCGGATTCGTAGCGGGCGATCGTCGCCTTCCAGCTGTCGATGCGCTTCTGCAGGCGCTCGCGCGCCGCCGGCTCGGCGGCGTTGGCGAGTTCGATCTCCATCGTCTCGGCGGCGGTGCGCAGCGTCGTGCCGCGGATCGTCTTGGCCTGGAAGAAGGCCCAGAGATTGGAGGCCTCGATGTTCCTGGCCAGCGCATCCTGCTCGGCGTTCTTGCCGCCGATCTCGGAGAAGGCGAGCAGGAGCGCGAGAATGCCGATCAACAGGGCGATGCGCTTGTTGACCTTGCTGGTCGGCTGATTGTCTTCGGTGACGTCTGGTGCGGCTGAGGCCATAGGTGATTCCCCCCGGAATGGTCGCGCCAGATCGCCGGTTCGCGTGACGGAATCAAGACGATTTTACGGAAAGAGCGCGGACTATCCCCGCGCACGGGGGTGGGCAGAGTCGTAAGCGGCGAGCAGGCGGGTGGAATCGATCCGGGTGTAGATCTGCGTCGTCGAGAGCGAGGCGTGGCCGAGCAGCTCCTGGATGGCGCGCAGGTCCCCGCCGCGGCCGAGCAGGTGCGTGGCGAAGGAATGGCGCAGCGCGTGCGGCGTCGCGCTGCTGGCTAAGCCGAGCGAGCCGCGCAAACCCTCGACGGCGAGCTGGATGATGCGCGGCGAAAGCGGCCCGCCCTTGACGCCGACGAAAAGCGGCCCCTCCGGCGCAAGCCGCCACGGACATTGCGCGAGATAGGTGGCGATGGCCTCGATGACGATGGGCAGCACCGGCACCATCCGCGTCTTGCTGCCCTTGCCGAGCACGGTCAGCGCATCGGCGGCGCTCACTGGCGCCTGGGAGCGCGTCAGGCCAAGCGCCTCGGAGATGCGCAGCCCGCTGCCGTAGAGCAGGGACAGGACGGCGGCATCGCGCGCCAGCACCCAGTCGGGCCGTTCCTCGCCGGCGCGGCTATCAGCTTTGGTCACCGCCGCCGCCGCTTTCGCATCGAGCGGGCGGGGCAGACCCTTGCCGAGCCGCGGCCCGCGCGTCGCAGCGAAGGCGGCTGCGGTCAACCGGCCGCTGCGCTCGCCGAAGCGGGCCAGCGAGCGCAGCGCTGCAAGCTGGCGCATCAGCGTGCGATTGCCGACGCCGTCGCGGCGGCGATAGCCGAGAAAGGCGCGTAGGTCCGCCGGTTTCAGGGCAGCGACTGCCTTCAGGCTCGGGGCAGCGTCGAGATGGTGGCTCAGGAAGGTGGCGAACTGGGCGATGTCGCGGCCATAGGCCTCGAGCGTCTTCGGCGAGAGCCGGCGCTCATGGCCGAGATGGCTGAGCCAGTCGCGTCGGAGGGTATCGAAATCGCTCATGCTGCCGATCTTGGCGTGCGAGGCTTAACAAGCGTTGTCTGGCTCGATCACGGCCTGCTATGAACCCATAAGAAATTTGTTCAGGGCTGACCAAATTGCACGCTCCCGACCCGCACGGCCTGATCTTTCCTTTTCCCGAACCGCCGGCGCCCGGTCAGCTGATCGAGGTCGCTCCCGGCATATTCTGGGCCAGGGTCGCGCTGCCGTTCCGGCTCGATCACGTCAACATCTACCTGATCGAGGATGGCGATGGCTTCGCGGTCATCGACACCGGCATCGGCGATGAGGCGACCAAGCAGGCCTGGCTCGGGTTGATGGCGGGCGCGCTCGCCGGCAGACGGCTGACCCGGCTCTTCGTCACGCATTTCCACCCCGATCATATCGGCCTCGCCGGCTGGCTGCATGAGCGCTTCGGCACGCCGCTCCTCACCAGCCAGACCAGCTATCTCGGCTGCCTCAACATCTCGCTGAGCCCCGGCGCCTCTGAAGCGCCAGTCTACAGGGAGTTCTATCTGCGCCACGGCCTTTCCGCTGAGGTGACTTCAGTCGTCTCGACGTTGGGCCATGGCTACCTCAAGCAGGTGACGCCGCTGCCGCCGACCTTCACCCGGGTGGTCGCCGGTGACGTCTTGAGGATCGGCGGGCGCGATTTCTTCGTGCTGGCCGGGGACGGCCATGCGCCGGAGCAGCTGATGTTCCATTGCCCGGAGGCGAAGGTCTTCCTGGCGGCTGACCAGGTGCTGGCCAAGATCACGCCGAACATCAGCGTCTGGGCGGTCGATCCCGAGGGCGATCCGCTCGGTCTCTACCTGCGTTCGCTGAGCGTCCTGCCGCAGGCGATTCCGTCGGGGACGCTTGTGCTCCCGGGGCATCAATTGCCGTTCTATGGTCTCGCCGAGCGCTGCGCGGCACTCGCCGCCCATCATGGCGAGCGCTGCCGACTGATTGCAGGCGCAGTCGCCAATGGGCCGCATTCGGTGGCGGAGTTGGTGCCGGTGATGTTCACCCGGCCGCTCGATCCGCACCAGCTCTCCTTCGCCTTCAGCGAGGTCTTCGCGCATGTGAACGCGATGCTGCGGCAGGGTGAGTTGCGCTGGGCCGAGCCGAAGGCCGGCATCATGCGGGTCGCGGCAGGCTGAGATCGGCACATTTAAAATTAAGGATGATCCGAGAAGGCGGGCGCACCCGGCCCGCCGGTCCACCCGGAATTAGGATTCCCGCGGCATCAATGCACGTGATGAGCGCGCGGGCGGTTCGGATCATTCCGGATCGGGCCGTATCATGTGTTCGGCAGGTGACGAAGACGGAGACGATGCCTCTACCGGCGATGCTTCGGGCGATGCGGCCGCATCATTGGGCGAAGAACGGCCTCGTTTTCGTGCCGATCCTGCTCAACCATGATGTCTTCGCCTCGAAGGCGCTGCTCTACGGCCTCGTCGCCTTCATCTCCTTTTCGCTGATGGCGTCGTCGATCTACCTCCTCAACGACATCATGGACGTCGAGGCTGACCGACGCCATCCGATCAAATGCAAGCGTCCGCTCGCGGCGGGGGAGATCACCAAAGGCCAAGCCTATGCGATGGTGCCGGGCCTGCTGATCGCCTCTGTCGCCTTGACGGCGCTGCTGCCGCGGCCTGACCTCTATTTGATGGCCTGGGGCGCCTATCTCGTGCTGGCGCTTGCCTATCTCTTCGTGTTGAAGCGCAAGCTCCTGGTCGACGTGCTTGGCCTCGCCGCCCTGCACACGCTGCGTATCATTGCCGGCAATGCGGCGGCGGCGGTTCCAATCTCGTCCTGGCTGCTCGCCTTCTCGATGTTCCTGTTCCTGAGTCTGGCGCTGATGAAGCGCTATGCGGAGCTGCGCATCACCCAGGACCAGTCCGGGCTGAAGAAGGTGGGCCGCGGCTATCAGGCCGAGGATATCGAGGCGCTGTCACAGCTCGGCATGGCCTCGGGCTGCACCTGCGCGCTGATCATGGCGCTCTATGTCGACAGCGCTGCGGTCAAGCAGCTCTACCGCCACCCCGAGATGATCTGGCTGGTCTGCCCGATCATCCTCTACCAGATAGCGCGCATGTGGTTTCTGGCCCGGCGCGGCAATATGCCGGACGATCCGCTGATGTTCATGATCCGGGATTGGCGCAGCCAGCTGATGGGCGCGGTCGTCGTCTTGATCATGCTCGGAGCGAAGGTCTTGCCGTGAGCGAGGAGCGCGCCGTCTTGCGCTCCTGGGGCGGGCTGGAGGCCAGGGATTCCGCCCTGATCGAACCGGATGACTGGCTCGCCGGGCGCCGGGGCAATCCGCCGGTGTTGGCCTATGGCAATGGCCGCTCCTATGGCGATTCCTGCCTGAACGATGGCGGCGGCCTGATCGCGGCGCGCCGGCTCGGTCGGATACTATCCTTCGACGTCGAGACCGGGATCATGGTCTGCGAAGCCGGGGTGCTGCTCGACGAGGTGCTGAAGCTCTGCGTCCCGGCTGGCTGGTTCCCGCCGGTAACGCCCGGCACCAGCCTCGTCACCATCGCCGGGGCGCTGGCCAACGACGTCCACGGCAAGAACCATCACCGCGCCGGCACCTTTGGACGGCACGTGCGCAGTTTCGAGCTGGCGAGATCGGACGGCTCGGTCCTGACTTGCTCGCCGATTGAAAACGCCGAGCTTTTTGCTGCGACGATCGGCGGGATGGGACTGACCGGGCTGATCACGCGGATCGAGCTGCAACTGATGCCCGTCGATTCTGCGGAGATGCTGCAGGAGGCGATCCGGTTCGACGGGCTCGACGACTTTTTCGCCATCGCCGCTGCCTCCGATGCGACGCATGACTACACCGTCGCCTGGGTGGATTCGCTCGCCGGCGGCCGGCATTTCGGCCGCGGCGTGTTTTTCCGCGCCAATCACGCGCCGGCCTCCGACACCCCGCCGGCGAAGGCCGGGCCGACCCTGCCGTTCCCGCTGAAGCCGCCATTCCCGCTGATCAACCGACTGAGCTTGCGCGCCTTCAACGCGCTCTACCGCGCCGCCCAGCCGCGGACGCCCGAGCCGCGGCGCATCGCCTATCGCCCCTTCTTCTACCCGCTCGACCGCATCAGTGACTGGAACCGCGCCTATGGGCCGAAGGGCCTGCGTCAGTTCCAGTGCGCCGTGCCGATGAGTACCGCTCGCGAAGCGGTCGAGGAGATGCTGCGCCTGACGCTGAGGGCCGGCGAGAGCTCGTTCCTGACGGTACTGAAGCTGTTCGGCGACGTGCCCTCGCCGGGGATGATGTCGTTCCCGATTCCCGGCGCGACGCTGACGCTCGATTTCCCGCATCGCGGCGAGCGCACCCTCAAACTGCTCGATGCGCTCGACCGCATCGCGATCGAGGCCGGCGGGCGGGTCAATCCCTACAAGGATGCGCGCATGTCGGCTGCGACCTTCGAGGCTTCGTTCCCGCATTGGCGCGACTTCGCGCGCCATATCGATCCCGGCTTCTCGTCGAGCTTCTGGCGGCGGGTGACGGGCGGATAGCTCAGCCCGGTCTGGCCACGACGATGTCCGTGCGGGTAAAGTCGTCGCCGACGAAGAGCAATGGGCAATTATGCTGCCGCGCCAGCTGGTAGGCGAAGCAGTCGCCGAAGTTGAGCCCGGCTGGAGCGACGCCCTTGCCCCAGGCGCGATAAGCCTCGGCGACGCCGTGCGCGGTCGAAACGTCAGCCGTCTCGACTGCGAAGCCGAGACCGCCGAGCAAGTCCGTCATCTCGGCCTGCATGCCGCGCCGTTCCGCCACGATCATCGCCTCGGCAACGGTCACAGCCGAGATCGATAGGTTTGGCTCCTCTGCGAGCACGGTCATGCAACGCTCTGCTTCAGGCTCGTCGAGCACGATCGCCATCAATGCCGAGGTGTCGACGACGATCATCGCGGCATGCCGTCATCGTCGTAGAGGAAGTCCTGACTGCGGGCCGCGTCCGGCCCGGTCAGAGCTTTTGCCGCTCCCGAAAGCCGTATGCGCTCCATCAGTGCGCGGCGCTCAGCTCGTCCGATAGCGCGCCGCACCGGAACGAGACGCACGGCTTCCTGGCCGTGCCGGGTCAGAACGACGACTTCGCCGGCTTCTGCCCGGCGGACCAATTCGGTCAATTGTGCCTTGGCATCACTCACGGATACTCGCATGGCGGGACGACCTCCGATACGCTCGCCAATATGGACCATTTAGTGGTCCATATCAACAAGAGGAGGGTGTCAGACCGCCGCCATGGCCGGCTGCTCGACTGCCGTCACCGTCAGCACATGCTTCTTGCCGTCGCGGGCGGTCCAGGCGATCGACTGGCCGGAAGCGAGACCGATCAGCGCCGCGCCGATCGGCGTCAGCACCGAGATGCGGCCCTGCTCGATATCCGCCTCGCCGGGATAGACGAGCTGGACGCGGCGATGCTGGGCGCTGTCGGAATCAAAGGTGACGAAGGAGCCCATGCGCACGACATCGGCCGGCAGCTTGCCCGGCGCGACGACCTTGGCGCGGTCCATCTCGGCGAGCAGCTCTTCGGCGACCTCGGGCACGCGCTCGAGGGCTGTCGTGGCGAGGCCGGTCAGGCGCTCATGGTCGATCTCGCCGACGATGATCTTCGGCTTGCGGTGGGTCTTCTGGGTCGACTGGGTCATGGGTTTCGTATCCTGCGATGACGCGCACAACGGCGGCGCCAGAGCGCGACCGGCAAGTTCGGGAGGTTCTTTTGGGGAGAGACGCCTTGGAGGCCATGCTGCACCAGGAAGGGACAGCATCGGCGGCGCCCCTGGACTCGGGGCGCGCTCGGGCCGAGTCCGGGGCTAGGATTCCGCGATCGGGGCGACCCGGAATATGAGGCTGCTGCGCTTCGTCGTCATACCCATAGACTTGGGGGCTGGGGCCTTGCTGTCAAGGCTGGCCGGAGCTTTGGCCCAACGCAAAAGGGCCGGCGCGAGCCGGCCCTTGAGCAAGTGAGGTAATCAACCGGGCTCAGCCCTTCGCTACTGCGACCTTGCGCAGATAATCGGTGACGATGCGGGTGATGCCGCGGCAGAGCAAATCGTCGAGCGCGTCGATGAACTGATCGCACTGCTCGCGGGTGATGATCAGCGGCGGCTCGAGCCGGATGACGTTGCGGTTGTACTCGGTGAAGGCGACGAGCACGTCGTAATCCTTGAGCAGGAGCGCGCCGATGAAGCCGCAGAGCGAGCCCTTCAGCTTGTCGTCGAGCAGCGCGACCATGTGCTTCACGCCGAAGGGCATGGTCTCGCTGATATCCTGGAACTCGACGCCGATCATCAGGCCGCGGCCGCGGATCTCCTTGAGCAGCGTCGGATGCTTGGCGCGCAAGCCGTTCAGGCGCTCGATCAGATAGTCGCCCTGGCGCCTGGCATTGCCCATCAAGTCCTCGTCATAGAGGACGTTGAGGGCCTCGATGGCCGAGACGCAGGCTTCGCCCATGCCGCCGAAGGTGGCCTGGGCATGGATCAGCGCCGTCTTCGGCTTGCCATAGGCCTTCATGTAGAGCTCGCGGCGGGCGATCATCGCGCCCATCGCAGCCTTGGAGCCGCCGAGCGCCTTGGCGAGGGCGGTGACGTCGGGGACGACGCCGTCGCGCTCGAAGGCGAAGAACTGGCCGGTGCGGCCGAGCCCGCACTGCACTTCGTCGGCGATCCAGAGCACGCCGTGCTTGTCGCAGAGCGCGCGCAGTTGCCGCCAGAAGCCGTCAGGTGCCTCTACGATGCCGCCGCCGCCCTGGATCGTCTCCATCACGACGATGCCGATGCTGGGGTCGCTCTCAAGCGCCTGGCGCACGGCCTCGATGTCACCGAATGGTACTTTGACCCGGTTCTCGACCAGCTTGAACTGCGACTGGTAGAGCGTGGAATCGGTGACCGAAAGCACGCCCTTGGTCTTGCCGTGGAAGGAGTTGGCGGCGTGCAGGATCTTGGACTTGGCCGGTCCCTGCACCTGCTCGGCGACCTTCAGCGCGGCCTCCATCGCCTCCGACCCGGTCGAGCCCAGGAAGACCATGTCGAGATCGCCGGGCGCGATGGTGGCGAGGTTCTTCGCCAGGGCCGAGGCGTATTGCGACATGAACGCCATGCAGATCTCATGGCGGTTCTCGTCCTGAAACTTCTTCCGGGCGGCGACTATGCGCGGATGGTTGTGGCCGAAGGCGACCGAGCAGAAGCCGCCGAAGAAGTCGAGGATCTTGCGCCCGTCCCTGGTGATGTAGTGCATGCCTTCGGCGCGATCGACGAGGATCTTGTCGAAGCCGAGCAGCTTGAGGAAATGCACCTGGCCCGGATTGATATGGGCGGTGAAGAGTTCCTTGACCTGCTGGGCGTCGAGCTGCTTGGCGGCTTCGACGCTGATCAGTTGCGGGCGCACAGGCTGCTGAGCCGCTTCGTCCGTCTTGTAGGCGGGCATGCTCATGCGGCCTTCCTCCTCTGTCCGTCCCTGGCCTTGCGGTATTCGGTATAGGCCGCCATCAGCATGTCCTCGTCGCGATGTTGCGGCGTCCAGCCGAGCTCGCGCTTGGCCTTCGACGTATCGAGAATGCAGATCTCGTCGGCGATCATGTATTGCTCGGGGTCCATGATCGGCAGGTTGATCGCATCGAGACCGTTCAGCGTCAGCTTGACCAGCGAGGCCGGCGTCGGCAGCAGGATCGACTTCGAGCCGGCATGGCGGATCAGGTCGCCGAGCAGCTTCCTGACCGGCGGCGGATCGTCCGAGCCGAGATTATAGGCACTGTTCGGGAAATCGGCCTTCCAGGCGGCAATGCAGGCGCTGGCGCAATCGAAGACCGAGATGAACTGGTAGGGGTTGTTCCCTGAGCCGATCATCGGCACCGGCAAATTGAGATCGATCAGCCGGAAGAGCTTGACCAGGATGCCGAGCCGCCCTGGCCCGATGATCAGGCGCGGCCGGAAGATCGGGATGCGGAAGCCCTTGTCGCGATAGCTTTGGCAGAGCGTCTCGGTCGCGAGCTTGCTCTCGCCATATTCGCCGAGCGGCTTGGCCGGATGCGTCTCGTCCTGCGGGACAGTGATCGAATGGCCGTAGATCATGTCGGTGGTGAAGTGGACGAGCCGGGTGGCGCCGTTCTTCTCCATCCAGGTGAGGATGTTCTGCGTGCCGTGGTAGTTCACCGGCCAGAAGAAATCGTGGCGCTCCTTCCGCGTCACGATCGGCGACAGCATCTTGGCCGAGAGATTGTAGACGAGATCATCAGGCGTCAGTGCGATTGCCTCGACGCTCGCCGGATCGGTGACGTCGGCGCGCTGGAACGGCACCGTGGCATAGTGCGGATGGGCGCTCTGCTGGATGTCACAGACGAGGACATCCTCGCCCATGGCTGCGAGATCCGCTGCAAGGCGCGAGCCGACGAAGCCGTCGCCGCCGATGATGATGTGCTTCATGGATCAGCGTCGCTGGCCGGGGCGGCGCGCCGGGACCGGGATCGGCTTCAGCTGGGGCTGCGCCGGAGCGAAGAGGGCGCCGAGACGGAGAATGAAGCGGGCGAACAGGTCCATGACGTCCCTCAGCTCTGTGCGATGAAAATGGTGCCCAGGACGATGAAGCCGATGCCGGCGATGCGCGCCGGGCTCAGATCTTCCTGGAAGACGAAGTAGGCGTAGACCGCGACCACGACGTAGGCGAGGCTCAAGAACGGGTAGGCGTAGCTGATCTGAACCTTCGATAGCACGATCAGATGCGAGGCCATGCTGACCACGAAGGTGCACAATCCGGCGAAGACGAAGGGGTTGAAGACGACACGGAAGACGGTGGGAATCAGTCCGTCATTGCCGACGTCGAGCGCCCCGACTCCGCCCATGCCGCGCTTCAGCATCAGTTGCGCCGCTGCGTTGGTCAGCACCGTGAACAGGATCAACGGCAGGTAGGCGTTCATCGGCGCTGGAGTTCCGCGTGGCAGATGCAGCCTTGGATTGCGCGGAAACTACTTCAAATGCCTTACGCTACAGAAGGTTATCGCCCTGTAACCTTAAGAGTGTCCTGCGCCGAACGATGAAACCCGCAGGAGATGCGCGCGTCTGGGCGAGCGGGAGGCGGTGCTCACGGATAACGCGGCGATTGAACCATGTCGCCGGCTCGCTTATGGCTAATGAATCGTTAACCGAGAGTGCCCTCCGATATGGCCAGTCTGTTCCGGCTCGTGCCCGATATGCGCGCCGAACTGCTGCAGGTGAATTCCTGGGCGCGGCCGCATCAGGCCGGCTTTGCCGCTGCGCAGCGTGCGGCGCGCTACGGCGCGGCCGGGCCGGAGGCCTCCGCCTTCATGGCAGCCAGGCGCGAGGCGACGCTGGCGCGGCTCGGCGAGGGGGCTGCAAGCTGGAACGGCTGGGCCGGAGAGATGGCGCGGCTGCGCGGCCGGATCGGTGCTGACGGGCCGCTCCTTTCACTCTGGCGCCTGCTCGCCGATGTCGAGCTGGTCGACGAGATCTTCGAGGGCGAGTTCAACGTCGCCGGCATCATCTTCCCGGCAGCCGCCCGTTTCGCCGGCAGCGCCTTCTGCGGCGACGCCTGGTTTTCCGAGGCGCATTTCCACGGCCCGGCCAGCTTCCGCGATGCAAGCTTCCGTAGCGACGCTTTCTTCGACCGGGCGCACTTTGCCGGAGATGCCGATTTCGGAGCGGCGACCCTCCATGGCACCGCCGAGTTCCGCGACATGCGCTGCGAGGGCACGGCCTGCTTCGTCGAGGCGGAGTTCGCCAGTGACGCCTGGTTCCGTGGCTCGCGCTTTGACGGCGTGACGCAGTTCCGCGGCGTGCGCCATGCCGGCGAGGCCGGCTTCGGCGAATGCCGCTTTGCCGCTGCCGCCGATTTCGGCGAGGTCGAGTTCGCCGGCAATGCCGGTTTCGAGGAAGCCCGTTTCGGGCAGCTGGTGACGTTCGCCGGCGCGCGCTTCGACCGCGGCGCCTGGTTCAGCAACGCCGCCTTCGACGGCCGCTCGAATTTCGAGCGTGCCCGCTTCCGCGGCCGCCGGCACTTCGAGGGGATTTCGCTGGCGACCCAGGTCTCCCCGGTCGCGCAGCAGATCGCGGCGCTGGAGCGCCTGCAATTCGGCCGGCGCTGACCGAGCGGTCGCCGCTTCATCGCCCCGGCCGCTTCTGGCCCGCGCCTTGCTATCTCTTCCTCTGACGACTGCCATGAGCGGTTACGGTCAGCGAGGACGAGATGAAGCGCGAAGAGCTCACCGAGAAGATTCTCGACATCAAGCGCGAGAAAGGTTGGAGCTGGAAACATATCACCGACGAGATCGGCGGCATGTCGGAGGTGTTGGTGATCGGCGCCCTGCTCGGCCAGATGAAGCTGGTGAAGCCGCTCGCCGAGAAGGCGGCGACGCTGTTCGGCCTGTCGGAGACCGAGAAGCGCATGCTCAACGAGGTGCCCTATCGCGGCACCGGTACGCCGATGCCGCCGACCGATCCGCTGATCTATCGTTTCTACGAGATGGTGATGGTCAACGGCCCCGCCTGGAAGGCGCTGATCGAGGAGGAGTTCGGCGACGGCATCATGTCGGCGATCGACTTCAACATCGCCTTCGAGCGCGAGCCGAACCCCAAAGGCGACCGGGTCAGGATCGCCATGTCCGGCAAGTTCCTGCCGTACAAATATTACGGCAACGAGCAGGGCATCCCGGACTACGGCTTCAAGGAAGAGTGAACCAGCTTACGGCACCTGGCCGGGCTCGAGCGTGCCGTCCTTCTGCAGGGTCCGCTGCAGCCCCGGCCGCTCCATCATCCGGCCCATATAGGCCTCGAACACGGGCAGGCGCGGCAGCACGCCGACGATGTTCATGCCGAAATGGATGCCGGCGCCGAGCTGGGTGTCGGCGGCCGTGAAGCGCTCGCCGGCAGCGTAAGGGTGCTCGCCGAGCTTCTTCGCGAGATTGGCGACCGTGTCGGCATGCGAGCCGAAGGAGAAGCCGCGTGCCTCGTATTTGAACTTGTGGACGGAGGTGGCGATGATCGGGTCGAGCACGGCGTCGGTATAGACCAGCGAGGTCAGGAAGGTCGGGCGGTCGGCATCGCCGACGGCCGGCGCCAGCCCTGCTTCTGGAAACTGCTCGGTGAGATAGAGGCAGATCGCGGCGCGCTCGGTGACGGTGGTGCCGTCATGGACGATCGCCGGAACCTTCTTGTGCGGCTGGATGGCGCGATAGCTTTCCGGCGGACCGTCCTCGGCACGGATGTCGACGAGCTTCATCTCATAGGGCTGGCCGAGCTCCTCGAGCAGCCAGAGGATCGAGAAGGAGCGCGATTGCGGCGCGTGATAGAAGGTCAGCATGACGGTGTCCCTTTTGGCGTTTCCCCGAGCGATGGCCGAGGCTGATAGGGGCGTTCTATGTCAGTAGTTGTCAGGAGTGTTCCGAGCCTGCCAGGCCGTCTGGACGAAACGCGAGTCAGTGCGGATTGCTCCACGCAATCCGGGTCGCCCGGGTCAATTCTTGCGCGCCACGATAAAGGGGCGGCTGTCCTTGCCCTTGCTCGCATGGCGTTCCGTGCCCAGGACCTCGAAGCCCGCAGAGGTGATGAGGCCGCTCAATTCCTGCGCGCTGAAGACGCCGGCATAGGGCGCCTTGCCGATCATCTGCATCAGCGGCAGGGCAACCCGGATCAGCGGGTTCATGTTGCCGAGGCAAGGCGTCTTGGAAATGAACACACCGCCGGGTGTGAGCAAGGCATGGATGCTCCGCAGCGTGCCGGCGAGGTCGCGGACCAGATGGAGATAGCTGAAGCCGAGGATCGCATCGAACCGCACGGACTCCGAGGCGAGCGCCTCGGCGGTCGCGGTGCGGAAGGCGAGGCCGGGGATCGGGCTCGCGGCGAGCTTCTCCTCGGCGATGGCGATCATGCCGGCCGAGAGATCTGCTGCGAGATAGTTTTCGACCCCGGCTGCGAGCCGCAGCGCCGTCGTCCCGGTTCCGCAGCCGAGTTCGAGCACGCTGTCGTTCGGCTTCAACAGGGCACGGGTCCGCTCCAGCGTGCGCTCATATCCGGCCTGATCCGAGATCCGCGATCTGGCGTAGCTCTTCGAGGACCGGTCCCAGAAGCGGGCATCGTTCGTGGTGCTCATGCATCGTCTCCCATCGCGATGCGGACTTAGCACGGGCCCTGCAACAGTTCGTTGCCCACCGCAGGGACGGTAGGTCCGAAATCCAAGTTCACCGGTCACAATAAGTAGTGTTATAACATAACATTACTGTCGCGAGCGCAGTAATCATAGTGTCATCTCACGCTCCTAACGCTCCGGCGACCGAGCTTTCCCATGGGGCGGAGAAGATCATGCAAAAGCGAACTTGGCTTATGGCGGCGGCGATGCTCGCCAGCGTGGCGCCGGCGACGGCGCAGACCATCTATCCGCTGACCCGCGCCGAGATTCTCGAAGGCTCGCGCTTCGACTTCAAGGTCGAATTCCCCAACGCGCCGACCTCGGCCGACGTCAAGGTCACGATCAACGGCAAGCCCGTCGCCGAGGCCTTCGGCCGCGAGGTCCAGTTCATCCAGAACGAGGAAGGCCAGAAGCATTCGGCGCTGTGGCTGCGCGGTGCGCAGCTGCCGGCCGGCCAGTACGTCGTCGAGGCGACACAGGGCAACGAGAAGTCGACCGTCAATTGGACCGTCTACGCGACGCCGGAGCGCCGTGCCAAGAACGTCATCCTGTTCGTCGGTGACGGCATGTCGATCGCGCACCGTACCGCGGCGCGTATCCTGTCGAAAGGCTGGCAGGAAGGTCTCTATGGCGGCGAGCTCGCCATTGACGACATGCCGAACATGGCGCTGATCTCGACCTCCGGCACCGACTCGATCGTCACCGACAGCGCCAACTCCGCCAGCGCCTACACCACCGGCCACAAATCCTGCGTCAACGCGCTCGGCATCTACTGCGCCAAGAACGCGCTGACGCTCGACCATCCCAAGGTCGAGACCATCTCCGAGGTGATCAAGCGCAAGCGCGCTGGCATGGCGATCGGCGTCGTCACCAATTCCGAGATCGAGGATGCGACGCCGGCTGCGATGGTCGCCCATACCCGCCGCCGCTCGGACTTCAACGACATCGTCAAGATGTTCTTCGACGTGCAGCCCGACGTGATCATGGGCGGCGGCTCGCCGAACTTCCTGCCGAAGTCGACCCCGGGCACCAAGCGCACCGACGACCTCGACTTCATCGCCAAGTTCAAGGAGGCGGGCTACGCGCTCGCCACCACCAAAACCGAGATGAACGCTGCTGTCGCCGGCGGCTCCAAGAAGCTGCTCGGCCTCTACAACACCTCGAACATCGACGGCGCCTTCGATCTGCGCCTCGCCAAGAAGGGCTCGATCTCGAAGTTCCCGGATCAGCCCGATGTGGTCGAGCAGACCAAGGCTGCGCTCGAGATGCTGAAGGGCGCGCAGGACGGCTTCTTCCTGATGGTGGAATCGGCCCGCATCGACAAGTACAGCCACTCGCTCGACTGGGAGCGCGCGGTGTTCGACACGATCATGCTCGACAACGCGGTCAAGGCGGCCAAGGAATTCGCCGGCGATCGCAACGACACGCTGATCATCGTCGTGCCCGACCACGCCCATCCGATCTCGATCATCGGCACCTATGACGACGATCGCCCGGGCCAGCTGCTGCGCGACAAGCTCGGCACCTACAACGAGTCGCTGCCGCCGAACTACGGCCCGCGCGATGCCGACGGCTACCCGACCAAGGTCGACACCTCGCGCCGTCTCGCCGTCGCCTTCGGCAGCTATCCCGACACCTGCGACACCGGCCGGCCCTATCTCGACGGCGAGCGTGTTCCGGCCGTGAAGGGCCCGGACGGCAAGACCAACATCGCCAACGAGAAGGACTGCACCTTGCCGCTCGCGACCCGCAAGCAGGGCAACCTGCCCTTCGAGGCCAACAGCGGCGTCCATGCGGCCGACGACGTGCTGCTGACCGCCATGGGCCCGGGCGCCGAGCGCTTCCGCGGTCACAAGCCGAACACCTTCGTCTTCCGGGTGATGGCGGAAGCGCTGTCCCTCGGCGGCAAGTGAGCGACAATTCACCAGATCGGCGCCCGAAAGGGCGCCGCACGCTCTCCCGCCGCGGGCTCCTGACAGGGCTCGCGGCGTTGCCCGTCTCGTTGCGTGCGCTTGCTGCGGAAGCAGAGACGCTGACCTTCGACGGGCTTTACAAATCCTTCGGCGTGCTCGGCTTCCAGTTCTCCGAACGGGCGACCTTTCTGCGCGGCAAGCCGGTCAGGATGCTCGGCTACATGGCGCCGCCGCTGAAGCCCGAGAGCCATTTCTTCGTGCTGACGCGTGAGCCGCTGGCGATCTGCCCATTCTGCCAGTCGGATGCCGACTGGCCGGTCGACATCGTCGTGGTCTTCATGCGCGCGGCGACGCCGATGGTCAGCGCCGGCCAGAAGGTCGCGGTCAGCGGCCGGCTCGAGATCGGCTCTTCGACCGATGCCGAGACCGGCTTCGTCAGTCAGATCAGGCTCGTCGATGCCGGTTTCCATAGCGTCTGAGCGATTGGCCGGCGCAGCCCGGCCGTTGCGGTTCTCCGGTATCCAGGTCGATCATCGCGATGGTGACGGGCGGCCCTTCCGGGTGCTCGACATCCCCGAATTCGTTGTATCCCCGGGCGCGTTGATCGGCCTGCGCGGCCCGTCCGGTTCGGGCAAGACCTCGCTGCTCCATCTCGCCGCCGGCCTGTTCTCGCCGGATGCCGGCAGCGTCGCCTGGGGCGACATCGCGATCTCGTCCTTGCCTGGTGCAGCGCGGGACCGCTGGCGGCGCGAGACGGTCGGCTTCGTCTTCCAGGACTTCCATCTCGTGCCCGAGCTCGACGTGCTCGCCAACATCACCCTGCCGGCGAGTTTTTCGGGCTGGCGGCGGACGGAAAGCCAGGTTGCCCGCGCCACCGCACTCGCGGGGCGCATGGGCCTCACCGATCTGCGCCGGCGCGCCGCCGTGCTCTCGCGCGGCGAGCAGCAGCGCGTCGCGATCGCGCGGGCCCTGTTCAACGCGCCGGCGCTGATCCTCGCCGACGAGCCGACCGCGAGCCTCGATCCGGCGCATGCCGCCGAGGTCGGGGCACTATTGGTCGAGATCGCCAGGGAAAGCGGCGCGACGCTGCTCTGCGCCTCGCACGACCAGGCGCTATTGGCGCGGATGCAGCATGTCGTGGCGATCGGCGATGGGCCGCTTCAGTTGAAGGCGGCGGCATGAACCCGCTGCCGATGGTGATCGCCGATTTGAGGGCGTTGCGCTGGACGGCCGCGGCGATCGTGGCGCTGGTCGCGCTGGCGGTGGCGATCGGTGTCGCCATCGGCGCGCAGGAGCGGGCGCTGCGCCAGTCCTCGGCCCGGGCGGCCGATGATTTCGACCTGCTCATCGGCGCGCCCGGCAGCCAGATGCAATTGCTGATGTCGGCGATCTATCTGCAGCCCGAAGCGCTGCCGCTGATCGACGGGCGCCTGATCAACGAGCTTTCCCGCGATCCACGCGTCGCTGCCGTCGCGCCGCTCGCCTTCGGCGATATCGCCCGCGGCCATCCTGTGATCGGCACCACGCTCGCCTTCGCCGGTCGCTGGGGTCGCCTGCAACCGAGCGAGGGGCGCCTGTTCGCGCGTGAGGGCGAGGCGGTGCTCGGCGCCGACGTCACCTTCAGGCTCGGCGACAAGATCGAGCCCGCGCACGCCATCGCCGGGCATTGGCCGAAGCGTGGCATCAGCGATGCGGAAGAGGCGAGCCATCGCCATGAGGGCCATGCCTATGTCGCGGTCGGCCGGCTGCCGCGGCTGGGCTCGCCCTTCGACCGGGCGATCCTGGTGCCGGTCGAGAGCGTCTGGGAGGTGCATGGGCTCGGCAACGGCCATGCCGGCGAGAATGCTACGCTCGGCCCGCCCTTCGACGGCCAGCGCATTCCCGGCGTGCCGGCACTGGTGGTGAAGCCGAAGGCGGTCGCCGACGCCTACACGCTCCGGGCGCGCTACCGGCAGGGCGGCACCATGGCCTTCTTCCCGGCCGAGGTGCTGGTCGGGCTCTATCGCACGCTCGGCGATGTCGGGCAGGTCCTGAGCGTCGCCTCGCTGCTCAACGCGGTGCTGATCCTGGCGGCGATCTTCCTGCTGCTCGTCGCGGTGACCGGCCTGAGGCGGCGGCGCTATGCCGTGTTGCGGGCGCTGGGCGCACCGCGCACCTATGTGCTGCTGGTGGTCTGGCTCGGCATGGCCGGGTTGGTCGCGGCGGGGTGTGCGCTCGGCCTTGGGCTAGGGGCGGCCGCGACGCTGGCGGTCTCCGGCCTGTTCGAGGCGCAGACGGGCCTCAGGCTCTCTTTCGCGCTCGGCTCGGCGGAGCTCGCCCAGGTCGGGATGATCCTGCTGCTCGGCTCGCTGGCGGCGCTCATTCCGGCGGCGCTGTCCTATCGCCGTTCTATCACCGCCGGGTTACGCGGCTGAGCCAGGGTTGACCCCGCTTTCCCTCTCCCGGATAAATCGGGGTGGGGGGCGTTGCAGGGACGATCATGCTGCGCGCCATTGTTTTGACTGCCACGGCTCTCGCTTTCGCTACGCCTGCGTCGGCCTATTCCAATCCGATCAGCCGCGGGCTCGCGGACTTCCTCAACATCTTCAGCGAACAGCCGGTCCCACGTCAGGTCGTGCCCTGGAGCGGCAGGCAAGCGCCCGGCACGGTCGTGGTCTCGACCAGCCAAAGGCGGCTCTACTACGTGCTCGGTCAGGGGCAGGCCATCCGCTACGGCGTCGGCGTCGGCCGACAGGGCTTCAGCTGGTCCGGCACCAAGACCGTCACGCGCAAGCGTGAATGGCCGGACTGGCGTCCGCCGGCGGCAATGCTGAAGCGCCGGCCCGATCTGCCGCGCTACATGGAGGGTGGGATGGAGAATCCGCTCGGTGCGCGGGCGATCTATCTGGGATCGAGCCTCTACCGCATCCACGGCTCGAACGAGCCTGACACGATCGGGGCCGCAGTCTCATCCGGCTGCATCCGGATGACCAATCGCGACGTGACGGATCTCTATGATCGCGTCAGGCCGGGCACGAAGGTCATCGTGCAGCGCTAGCTTAACTGTCGCGGTGGCCGCGCCGGATGCGCCGGACCATCAGCCAGACGCCGATCAGCGCGACCGGTACGAACAGCGCAGTCGCGACGCCGATATCGACCGGCAGGAAGCCGGCATCCTTGGCGCCCTTGGCGAGATAGCCGAACAGGCTGACGACGTAGTAACCGATCGCCGCGACCGAGAGTCCCTCGACCGTCTGCTGCAGGCGCAATTGCAGCCGGGTGCGGTCGTTCATCGCCGCGAGCAAATCGCGGTTCTGCTGTTCGAGCGCGACGTCGACGCGGGTGCGCAAGAGGTTGGCGGCGCGGGCGAGGCGGCGCGACAGATCGAGCTGGCGCTGCTGCAGCATCTGGCAGGTGCGCATCGCCGGCGCCATGCGCCGCGACAGGAAGGCGGCGATGGTCGGCCAGCCGCCGAACGGCGCTTCGCCGATCGCCTCCAGCCGCTGGCCGACGATGCTGTCATAAGCGCGGCTGGCGCCGAAGCGGTAGTTCGCCAAGGCGGCCTCCGACTCCATCGTCGCGGCGATCGCCGTCATCTCGTCGAGCAGGGCATTGTCGGCGTCGAGTCCGTCGGTCTGCATCATCGTGCCGGCGATGCGGACCAGCACCTCCTCAGTGCGGCGCACGGAGGGAGCGAGGCGGTGCGCCTCGGGCAGGCCGAGCAAAGCGAGCACGCGATAGGTCTCGACCTCCAATAGGCGCTGGGCCAGCGCGCCGGCCTTGGCCGGTGTCAGCGCCCGGTCGAGCACCAGGATACGCACGAAGCCATCGACACTGGCGCGGAAATCGGTCGCTACTATCGCTGCCTCGCCATCGACCAGCGATGCCGCCAGGCTCGCCGCGTCGAAGAGCGTTTCCAGGTCGGGCGCAGCCTTTTCGGGCAGCAGATGCAGGTCGGCGGCCACGAGATGGGGGCCCGGCTGCGGCAGAGCGTGCATGCCATGCGGTAGTGCGGTGCTCGCCGGCAGGAAGGGGAGCGCACCGGGCGAGGGCAATTCCCAGGTGTAAGTGGTGAACTCGCTGTGCTGTTCCCAGCGCAAGCTGGCCTCACCAAAGCGGGTGCGATGGTGCTTGGCGCCCTCCGCCGGGCCGGGCACGCCGCGCTCGGAGCAGAAGCGGGCGAGCGCCTCGCGATCGGCGGCGGCCTGGGCCTGGTCGGTCATGAAGGCGAAATGCAGGAGCCGCTGCGGCGTCGAGAGCGGCGCGAAGGGACGGGCATGGATCTCGCCGAGGATGGCGCCGCGCGAGGGATGCGCGACGAGCGGCGCAGCAACGCTCTCGGTCGTCTGGTCCATGCCGTCCTGCCCCTTTGCGCGCTCGCCCTTCGGCTTGTCCGCGCATCTGGACCTTGCCGGAAAGCGAAGAGCGCGACGAGTCGGGCACGGTGTCGCAAGGGCAGCTGCCATCCGGCGCGGCAGGCGACGTTCCTAAAAGAGCGGGCGCTTACGCACTGCGCTCACCGGTTCGCTTTGTGCCAGCGCGTGTCCGCGCTATTCTTGGCGATGTCAGCGGGAGCACGATGATGGGCTACGCCAAGCAGAAGCCGCTTTACGATCCGGCTTCAGACTACGAGACGGATTTTTATCTCTGGAGCTACGAACAGGCGGAGCTGCTGCGCCAACGTCGGTTCTCCGAACTCGACCTGCCGAATATCATCGAGGAGATCGAGAGCTTGGGCCGCAGCGACAAGCGCGCTCTCACCTCGGCTTATCGCGTGCTGATCCGGCACCTGCTCAAATGGCAATATCAACCGGAGAAGCGAAGCGTTTCGTGGCAGGTCACGATTCGAGCCCAGCGGACCGAGATCGAGACGCTGGAGGATGAAAGCCCGTCCCTGGCGGCCAAGGCCGGCGAGATCGTGTCGCGAGCCTATGCCAAAGCGCGCTCCGAGGCCGCGGAGGAAACCATCCTGCCGCTCGCGACATTCCCGGAGAGCTGCGGCTACCTTCTCGCGCAATTGCGTGATGTCGACTGGTTGCCGGAAGGATCGGCCGAAGACTGATGACGAAATCGGGCAGGGATGCGGTTAGGTTCACGCCATGCCCCTGCCCAACCGCGTCCGTCCCGATGGCTCGCTCTTCGCCGATCTGGCGCGGGGCCTCCTGTTCGGCAATCGCGGTGGCAAGTTCCATGATCCGGCGACCAAGGCGCTGCCGACGCGCCTGTTCGCGACCCGGCAATGGATCTGCTGCGTGCTCTCGTTCAAGGGCCGGCAGCGCGACGTCTGGGGCCGCTACTACACCGAGCTGTTCTTCTGCGACGAGGTGACGGCACTCGCCGCCGGGCACCGCCCTTGCGTCGAATGCCGGCGCGCCGACGCGCATGCCTACCGGGCGGCGCTGGTCGCGGGACTCGGTCTCGCCGAGCTGCCGCTCTTCCCTGCGATCGACGAGCGGCTCGATCGCGAGCGACGCGATGGCCGAACGAAGCGTCTGCACAAGCTGCCGGCGCAGAGCCTGCCGGATGGCGCGATGATCGCCACGCCCAAAGGCGAGTTCCTCGCCCTGCGCGGCGACCAGGCCTTGCTCTGGTCGCCCTCCGGCTAT
Organism: Allobosea sp. Tri-44; assembly: GCF_004123845.1. Taxonomy (GTDB): domain Bacteria; phylum Pseudomonadota; class Alphaproteobacteria; order Rhizobiales; family Beijerinckiaceae; genus Allobosea. Next base: position 199,815 of record NZ_NBDP01000053.1, read on the forward strand.
GTCGCGAGCCGGCCGCGGCCGGCCGGGTTGGTCACTGCCGTCACCCCGCCGTCATCGCTCTGCGCGCTTGTGAACGGTTATCAACCTCTCTGGCATCCAACAGCGGCCGAACTGGCCTGAATCGCGGTTTACGCGCCTTGTCAGCGTGAAGGGCGGCAGCGCAACGTCCCGCCTTGTGGGCTCGCGGGCCGAGCCGATCCCGGGGGAGTTTCGATGTTGAAGATTGTTTTTGCGCTCGCTGTGGCGCTGGTCGGTTTCAGCGGGTTGCCGGCCTTTGCCGGGGCGCTCCAGATCACCGATGAGGACCCGATCGCCGTGGTCACGGTGCCGGACGCCTGGACGACAGCGAAGATCAAGCGCGGTGTCGAGATCAAGACGCCGGACGACGAGATCTATCTCTGGTTCGAGCTCGTGGCGCCGGACCAGATCGATACGCTGCAGAAGGAGCACAACGGCTATTTCGACAAGGAAGGCGTCACCATCACCGGCGCTTCCGAGACGATCAAGCAGGAGGTCAAGGGCAAGGCCTGGTCGTTCACCGAGCTCAAGGCCAAGAGCAAGGACGGCGATTCGCTGATCCGCTACGTCGCGATCAATCCGAATGTCCCGAGCGGCAAGATCATCATGATGACCTATTGGGCCTCGCTCGACGGCCACAAGACGCATGACGCGGCGATGAAGGGCATCATCGACAGCATCGCCTACAAATAAGATCCGCTTTGCGCGAGGGAACCGCCGGCCGGCTCACGACGTTGTCCCGTCATCTTCATCCGATGACAATCAAGGGGTTAGCGTCGATGCGTTCAATCATTCTGTGGCTGGTGGGCATTCCGATCCCGATCATCATCCTGCTCTGGTTCTTCATGCGCTGACAGGAACTGGTAGAAGGACTTGCTATGGCCGGGCTTGCCCGGCCATTCTTGTTCCGCGGGATGTCGTGCCGGCAGGGCGAAACGGCACGATCCCGCCTTCACCCATGTGCCGTGCTGCGAGTATAGCTTTCGCCCATGCAACCCATCATCCAGATATCCGGCCTGTCGAAGACCTATGCGTCGGGCTTCCAGGCACTGAAGAGCGTCACGCTCGACATCCGGCGCGGCGAGATTTTCGCCCTGCTCGGGCCGAACGGCGCCGGCAAGACGACGCTGATCAGCATCGTCTGCGGCATCGTCAATCCGAGCACCGGCAAGGTCCTCGCCGACGGCCACGACATCATCGCCGACTACCGCGCCGCCCGCAGCCAGATCGGGCTCGTGCCGCAGGAGCTGACCACCGACGCCTTCGAGACGGTCTGGGCGACGGTCTCGTTCAGCCGTGGCCTGTTCGGCAAGCCGAAGAACCCGGCAATCGTCGAGCAGGTGCTGCGCGATCTCTCGCTCTGGGACAAGCGCGACAGCAAGATCATGACGCTGTCCGGCGGCATGAAGCGGCGCGTGCTGATCGCCAAGGCGCTGGCCCACGAACCGCAAATCCTCTTCCTCGACGAGCCGACCGCCGGCGTCGACGTCGAGCTCAGGCAGGACATGTGGAAGCTGGTGCGCCGCCTGCGCGACAGCGGCGTCACCATCATCCTGACCACGCACTACATCGAGGAGGCCGAGGAGATGGCCGACCGAGTCGGCGTGATCAGCAAGGGCGAGATCATCCTGGTCGAGGAGAAGGCCGAGCTGATGCGCAAGCTCGGCAAAAAGCAGCTCACCTTGCACCTGCAGACGCGGCTGGACGCGGTGCCCGAGGCATTGGCCGGCTACGGCCTGACGCTCCAGGCCGAGGGCGAGGAACTCGTCTATACCTACGACACCAAGGCCGAGCGCACCGGCATCACCGCCCTGATGAAGGATCTCGCCGACGCCGGTATCCGTTTCAGCGACCTGCGCACCAGCCAGTCCTCGCTCGAGGACATCTTCGTCGGCCTGCTGAGGGCGAACGCATGAACCTGCACGCAATCAAGGCGATCTACCGCTTCGAGATGGCTCGCACCTGGCGCACGCCGCTGCAGAGCATCCTCTCGCCGGTGATCTCGACCTCGCTCTATTTCGTCGTCTTCGGCGCGGCGATCGGCTCGCATATGGGCGCGATCGACGGCGTGCCCTATGGCGCCTTCATCGTGCCCGGGCTGATCATGCTCTCGCTCCTGACGCAGAGCATCGCCAACGCCTCTTTCGCGATCTATTTCCCCAAATTCGTCGGCACGATCTTCGAACTGCTCTCGGCCCCGGTCGCCTGGTGGGAGGCTGTCTTCGCCTATGTCGCAGCGGCTGCGACGAAATCGGTGATCCTCGGGCTGATCATCCTCGCCACTGCCTTCCTGTTCGTGCCGCTGAAGATCGAGCATCCGGTCTGGATGCTGCTCTTCCTGATCCTGACGGCGGCGACCTTCAGCCTGTTCGGCTTCATCATCGGCGTCTGGGCCGACGGCTTCGAGAAGCTGCAGGCGATTCCGCTGCTGATCATCACGCCGCTGACCTTCCTCGGCGGCTCGTTCTACTCGATCGACATGCTGCCGCCGTTCTGGCGGGCAGTGACGCTGGCCAATCCGGTCGTCTACCTGATCAGCGGCTTCCGCTGGAGCTTCAACGGCGTTGCCGATGTCGGCATCGCAGTTAGCCTGGCCATGACGCTGGTCTTCCTCGGCGCCTGCATCGCGGTGATCGCCTGGATCTTCAAGACCGGCTACCGCCTGAAGAACTGAGCGGCTCAGGCGGCCTTGATCTGAGCGAAGAAGGTCGCGACGGCACCTCGCAATGCCTCTGCCTCGCGCGCCAGGTTCTCGGCGGTGCGCAGCGTGTCGGACGCGGCGCCGGTCGCCTCGCCGGAGGCCGCGGCTAGGCTGTCGAGCGCCAGGGCCGCGGTCGCAGCACCGTCGGCAGTCGCCTGGGCGCTGCGGGCGATTTCCGAGGTGGTGCTTTTCTGCTGTTCAGTCGCGGCGGCGATGGCAGTGGTGTGCTGCGACACCTCGGTGATCGTCGCGGCGATCGCGCCGATTGCGTCGACCGCACCCGTGGCCTCGCCGCGGAAGGCCCCGATCTGGCTGGCGATGCTGTTCGTCGCCTCTGCGGTGCGGCTCGCCAGTGTCTTGACCTCGGTGGCGACGACGGCGAAGCCGCGGCCTGCCTCACCGGCGCGGGCAGCCTCGATCGTCGCATTGAGCGCCAGCAGGTTGGTCTGCGCGGCAATGTCGCGGATCAGGTCGACGACGCTGACGATGCGCTCCGAGGCGCGGGCAAGACCGTCGACGCGTTGGCTCACGTCGCGTGCTTCTTGCGCAGCGCCGCTGACCATGGCGCTGGCCCGCATCACGCGGTTGGCGATTTCGGCGATAGAGCTCGACAGTTCCTCGGCTGCGACCGCGACATGCTGGACCTTGTCGGATGCGTCCTGGGAGGCGTTCTGCGCACCTCCGATCTGGGTGGTACGGGCGCTGGCGATATCGCTCACCGCCCGAGCGGCACCCTCGAGCGTATGGGCACCGGTCTCGACGGTTTCGAGAGCATCGGCGAGCCTGGCATCGAAGGCGGCGACGATCTCGGCGATCCGTTGCTGGCGCGCTGCGCGCCCGGCTTCATTGCGCGTGGCGGCGGCTTCGAGGGCCTCGCGGGCGAGGGCGTTGTCGCGGAAGACCTCGACCGCCCGCGCCATGTCGCCGATCTCGTCCTGGCGGCGCACGAGCGGAATGTTCGTGACCGGTTCGGCCGCGGCCAGGCTGCGCATGGTCGTCGCGAGCCTGCGCAGCGGGCGGGAGACGCGGCGATGCACGACGAGGATCGTGAGGCCAAGACCGGTCAGGATCGAGAGGATGCCGACGCCGATCTGCAGGTTGACGTTGTCGCGCTGCATTGTTTCGAGCCTGGTGTCGAGCGCGGCACTACGTCCGTCATAGCTGCCGGCGATTCGCTTCAGCGTCTCGTTGAGCGCCTTGCGATTATCGCGATTGGCGTCGTCATTGCCGGCTGTGCGCGCCGCCAGCGTGGCGCCCTGGCGCCCGAGCCGGACGATCTCCCGCCGAAAGCGGACGAATTCCTGAACGCGCGCGTCGAGAGCTTCGAAGGCGGCCCGCTCCTGATCCTCGACGAGCGGCCGCCATTCGGCCATCAGCAGTTCGATCTCGGCGAGGTTCTGCAGCAGCGGCGGTGCGAAACGCTCGGCCCCTGCGGCGTCTTCGCTCATATAGATGCCACGCGATTCCATCACGACCGCGTTCACCAGCCCGTTGATCCGCTCCGCGATCGCGGAGCGGTGCGTGATCGCCTGCATCTCGTTCGTCGTCGTCGCATAACGGCTGAGGCTGTGGACCCCGAGCCCGATGGCGATAGCGGCGGCTATGACGAGAAGCGATATCGCGGCCAGAATCTGGCTCGAGATGGTGCGAAGCGTGGCCATCTGTGTCGCGAGTTAGGAGGCTGCGGCTTTGTCACGGTGCGCAGCTGGGAACCCGCCGGCCACCAAAGCATCGCTCGGTTAAATTTGCGTTGGAGCGCACGCGATACGCGTGGGGCGATGCCGCGATCGCGGCTCGCCGGATTGACTTGCGCCGCGCATCCTGTCTTGACCACGCCATGACCGATCTCTCGACCCTCGACGGCCCGGCGGCGGCCACGGCCCCCCATGCGCGCCGGCGCACCTTCGCCATCATCTCGCACCCGGACGCGGGCAAGACCACGCTGACCGAGAAGCTGCTCTATTTCGGCGGCGCGATCCAGCTCGCCGGCGAAGTCCGCGCCAAGGCCGGCCGGCGCCAGACCTCATCCGACTGGATGAAGATCGAGCGCCAGCGCGGCATCTCGGTCGTCACCTCGGTGATGACCTTCGAGTATGACGGGCATGTCTTCAACCTGCTCGACACGCCGGGCCACGAGGACTTCTCGGAAGATACCTACCGCACGCTGACCGCTGTCGATTCGGCTGTGATGGTGATCGACGCGGCCAAGGGCATCGAGGCGCGCACCAAGAAGCTGTTCGAAGTCTGCCGTCTCAGAGACATCCCGATCGTCACCTTCATCAACAAGGTCGACCGCGAGACGCGCGATCCCTTCGACCTGCTCAACGAGATCGAGACGACGCTGGCGCTCGACGTCGCGCCGATGACCTGGCCGGTCGGGCGTGGGCGCGAGTTCGTCGGCACGCTCGACCTCGCCAGCAACACGCTGCGCCGCAACCAGAAGGGCGACGAGAGCGATGCCGGCGAGAAGGTCGCGGGCGAGGACGACAAGCTCTTCGACGAGCTCTTGCCCAATGGCGCCGTCGACACCTTCCGCGAGGAAGTCTTCCTGGCGCGCGAAGGCTGCAAGCCCTTCGACCTCGAAGCCTTCCGCGAGGGCCATCTGACCCCGGTCTATTTCGGCGCTGCGCTGCGCGACTATGGCGTGCGCGACCTGATCGATGCCCTCGGGCGGCTGGCGCCGAGCCCGCGGGCGCAGTCGGCCGACAAGCGGACGATCGAGGCGGGCGAGCCGAAGATGACCGGCTTCGTCTTCAAGATCCAGGCGAACATGGACCCGAACCATCGCGACCGCATCGCCTTCATGCGGGTGTGCTCGGGCAAGCTCTCGCGCGGGATGAAGGCCCGGCTGGTGCGCACGGGAAAGCCGCTGCCGCTGAACGCACCGCAATTCTTCTTCGCCCGCGACCGCTCGATCGCCGAGGAGGCCTTTGCCGGCGACATCGTCGGCCTGCCGAACCATGGCACATTGCGCATCGGCGATACGCTGACCGAGGGCGAGGACATCGTCTTCCGAGGCGTGCCCAGCTTCGCGCCGGAGATCCTGCGCCGCGTCAAGCTCAAGGACGCGATGAAGGCCAAGAAGCTGCGCGAGGCGCTGCAGCAGATGGCGGAGGAAGGCGTGGTCCAGCTCTTCCTGCCGCATGATGGCGCCCCCGCGATCGTCGGCGTCGTCGGCGCCCTCCAGCTCGACGTGCTCAAGGAGCGCATGGAGGCGGAATATTCGCTTCCGGTCGATTTCGAGCCCTGCCAATTCGCCATCGCGCGCTGGATCTCGAGCGAGGACAAGGCGGCCTTGCAGAAATTCGTCGGCGCCAAGCCGTCCTCGATGGCCGACGATCTCGACGGCGATCCGGTGTTCATGGCCTCGTCGCAGTTCACTCTGAAATACGATGCCGAGCGCGCGCCGGAGATCAGTTTCTCCGACGTGAAGGACTATCAGAAGGTGGCGGGAGGCTGAGGACAGCGCCAGCGGGCATCATGGAAATACGTATCGTTTGATGCTATCTTTGATGCGTATCGGAGGGTATGCCTCATGCGAACGACCGTGACGCTCGATGATGAGCTTATCGAGAAGGCCCAGTTCTATACAGGGATCACCGAACGCTCGGTGCTGCTGCGAGAAGCGCTGACCGCGTTGATCCAGCGAGAAGCCGCGCGAAGAGCGATCAAGCTGGGTGGCTCAGATCCCAATGCGGCTGCGGCACCGCGCAGGCGTCAGCCTGCGGCGTGATCCTGCTCGATGCCTCGGTCTGGATCGACCATCTGCGGCGCAGCGAGCCCCGTCTGGTCGGGATGTTGTCGGAGGGGGATATCCTGATCCACCCTTTCGTGACGGCCGAGGTGGCGCTCGGTTCGATCGCACGGCGTGATACCGTGATAGCTGTACTCGACGCGCTTCCCCAGGCGCCGGTCGCGACACATGGCGAAGTCATGCGCCTGATAGAGCACGAGCGCCTGCATGGACTCGGCATCGGTTACGTCGATGCCCATCTCCTGGCGTCCGCCCGTCTTGCCGACGCTGGCCTCTGGAGCAGAGATCGCCGATTGCTCGCTGCAGCGGAGCGGCTGGGCGTCGCAGCCGAGGTAACCTAAGTCCCAGCCATGCGACGAGACGGTGAGATTCCCAGACGATCGTGGCGCCGCCGCGGGCTCCGGCTCCTGTGGGGCGCCGCGGCATTGCTTGCTCTCGTCACCGTGCTGCTGGCCGTCATCCTCTATCCGACACTGAAGCCTTACCCGAAGGCGAATGTCCCGGCAGCGCTCTCTCAGCGGGACCGAAATCTGCAGGACCTCGCGCATTTGCGGCGTCTGCCGGAAGTCGAACGCAGCTTCACGGCGCAAACCCGGGTGGCATTCGATCAGGCGATCGCTGCGATCGAGACGCGAGCCGGCGATCTCGACCGGGCCGGCCTGGCGATGGCAGCGGCGAAGGCGGTAGCTTTCGCGGACAACGGCCATACCAACGTGCTCGGGCTCGCTGGCGACTACGGCTTCAATGCCGTGCCGATCCGTCTCGGCTGGCTTGCCGACGGGCTGTTCGTGATCGCAGCCGACGAGGAGCGACGCCATCTTCTCGGCGGACAGGTCCTGGTCGTGAACGGGCGCGCAACCGCTGCGCTGGTGGAAACTTTGCGCCGCTATGTCGGCGGTCCCGCCAATCTCGCCCGGGAGTTCGTACCGAACCTCCTGATCTCGCCGGAATTGCTCCATGCAGCCGGCCTCGCCGAAACGGCGAATGGCAGCACCTTCGAAATCCGCCTGGCAGATGGGAGCGCCGCGTCGGTCGATCTTGCGGCCGAGGCCGCCAGGCACCCGCCCTTGACCTCCCAGTCCTGGCCGAAGCGCAATCTGAGCCCGGCTGTCGAAGCCCGCCCGGCCCGGTGGCGGCATGTCCTCGACGGTGTCGCGCTGCCGGCCTACCTCTCGGGCCCTGACAGGAACTACTGGCACGACTATCCGGCGGCCGATCTGCTCTATGTCCAGATCAACCGCGTCGCTGATCAGATGCCGGTCGGTGCATCCCTGTACCTGTCCGGCTTGCTCGACGAAGCCGCGAAGAAACCCATTCGCAACGCGGTCGTCGACCTGCGCTTCAACCGAGGCGGCGACTATACCTTGACGGCCGATTTCACACGCCGGCTACCGCAGCTCCTGCCTCCGAACGGCAGGCTTTTCATCCTGACAAGCGCCAACACCTTCTCGGCCGCGATCAGCACGGCGGCGAGGCTGAAGCATTTCGCCGGAGTGCGAGCCATTCTCGTAGGCGAGGCCATGGGTGACCGCCCGCAGTTCTGGGGCGAAGGCGGGCTCACTCTGTTGCCGAACGCGAAGATTGCGGTCCGCTACACCACGGCGTTCCACGATTGGGAGCATGGCTGCAACCTGTCGCAGATCACGACCTGCTTCCTGCTGAATTACGTCTATGGCGTGCCGGCAGGGTCGCTTCAGCCGACGGTGACGATCGTGCCGAGCTTTGCCGACTATGCCGCCGGCAAGGATCCCGTGATGGCCGAAGTCATGCGGCAGCTGGCATCAGGCCAGGGGCGCTGAGGCGCCGTATCCGCCTCAGCCCTGCCAGCGGCTCAGCGCCTCGGCGATGGTCCGGTTCCCCGCACCACCCTTCTCGAAGGTGATGATGCCGCGCCGACCGGAGGCGAAGCGCACCGGCAGGTCGATCCAGTTGCGGTTGCGCAGCAGGTCGAGATTGCGCTCGGCCTCGACCGGGACGTTCGACAGGGCCGCGACGAAGAGGTTCTCGCCCAGTGCCGAGGAAATCGCCGAAAGCGGGGCGCCGCGCTCGCCCTCTTCGAGCTTGAACTGCGGCACGCCGACCTCGCGGATCGCATCGTTCGCCGCTTCGCCGGTGGTGGTGAAGCGCATGCCGATGATGTGCGAGGCCGGGAAGGCCGGGTCGGTGTTGCGCCGGATGGTGAAGTCGAGCGAGAGCCCGGCCTCGGCGACCTCGATGGTGCTGCGGACGATGGTTTCGACCGGCTGGCCGGGGCCGGCGATGTCGCTGTCCAGCCGCCAGAGGACGCGCCCCTGGACAATGCGCGGCTGCGCGTCCGGCACCTCGATGTAGAGGATGGCGCGCTGAGCCACGGCGATGTCGCTGCCCGGCTGGGCGCCGGCCTGCTGGTTCGGGCGCTGGCCGGTCTGCGGGTTCGGCGTCGGTGCCGGCTCGCCCCCGGCGCGCTCGCTGATTTTGCCGGCCTGGTCGGGCTGTGGGGCCGGCGCCTGCGCCTCGACCCGCTGCCGGACCGGCTGGTCCTGCGGCGCGATCTTGTTGACGTAATAAGCCGAGCCGGCGATCACCGCGACGGCGAGCGCGACGCCGCCGCCGACGATCGCGGTGCGGACATGGCCGGGATCGACGCTGCGCTTGCGCGGCGGCGCGACGCGCGGACGGATCGGCTGCGCATCCTCCTGGGATGCCGCCCGCTCGTCGAAGCGCGGCGTCTCCTGCGGGAGGCCCTGGCGCGGCTTCGGCTCGGGTTGCGGGCGTGTAATGGGAGACGCAGGCGCGGGCGCCGGCTCGTCCGCGGGCAAGGGCGGCAGGCTCGGCTCGATCGCCTCGGCGAGCGCGATCTCGGCCTCGATGCGGGACACGGCCTCGTCGAGCGAGAGCCGCTCGCGCGTGATGTCGGCTTCGGAGAGCGGCGGATCGAGGCTGCGCAATTGCCCGAGCAGCGCCGTGCGCGCCCGATCGTAGACGGAGCGGCGCGCTTCCGGCGACTTGTCGGTCAGTCCAGCGATCGCACGCGCCAGAATGGGGTGGAAATCGGCCATTGGCCTCACATGTCCGCGTTGTTCGGGTCCGTCAACCCTCGAACGGGTTCTGGACCAGGATCGTATCGTCGCGCTCCGGGCTGGTCGACAGCACCGAGACGGAAGCGCCGATCAGCTCCTCGATGCGCCGAACGTATTTGATCGCCTGCGCCGGCAGCTGCGCCCAGGAGCGGGCGCCGGCGGTGGAGCCTTCCCAGCCCTCGATCACCTCGTAGATCGGCTCGACCCGGGCCTGGTCGCTCTGGCCGGCCGGCAGGTGCTCGATGATCTCACCGTCAAGCTTGTAGCCGGTGCAGACCTTGATCTCCTTGAAGCCGTCGAGGATGTCGAGCTTGGTCAGGGCGATGCCGTCGATGCCGGAGGTCTTGACCGTCTGGCGCACCAGGCAGGCGTCGAACCAGCCGCAGCGGCGCTTCCTGCCGGTGACGACGCCGAACTCCTTGCCCTTCTGGCCGATCAGCTCGCCGATCTCGTCGAAGAGCTCGGTCGGGAACGGGCCTTCGCCGACGCGGGTGGTGTAGGCCTTGGCAATGCCGAGCACATAGCCGACGGCGGAGGGGCCGAGGCCGGAGCCGGTCGCGGCCTGGCCGGCGACGATGTTCGACGAGGTCACAAAGGGATAGGTGCCGTGGTCGACATCGAGCAGGGCGCCCTGCGCGCCCTCGAACAGGATGCGCTTGCCGGCGCGGCGCTGCGCGTCGAGCAGGGCCCAGACCGTGTCGGCATAGGGCAGCACCTGAGGAGCGATCTCGGTCAGCTGCTTCAGCAATTCGCTGCCGTCGACCTCGGCGATGCCGAGCCCGCGGCGCAGCGCGTTGTGGTGAGCGAGCAGCCGCTCGATCTTGGCCTTCAGGACCGTCTCGTCCTTGAGGTCGATGACGCGGATGGCGCGGCGGCCGACCTTGTCCTCATAGGCCGGGCCGATGCCGCGCTTGGTGGTGCCGATCTTCAGCGCCGAGTTGGAGGTCTCGCGGAAATGGTCGAGCTCGCGGTGCAACGGCAGGATCAGCGTTGCATTGTCGGCGACACGCAGGTTCTCGGCGGAAATCGCGACGCCCTGCGTGCGCAGCCGGGCGATCTCCTCGACCAGATGCCAGGGATCGACGACGACGCCGTTGCCGATCACCGAGAGCTTGCCCGGGCGCACGATGCCGGAGGGCAGCAGCGAGAGCTTGTAGACGGCGCCGTCGATGACGAGGGTATGGCCGGCATTGTGGCCGCCCTGGAAGCGCACCACCACATCGGCCTGGCTCGATAGCCAGTCGACGATCTTGCCCTTGCCCTCGTCGCCCCACTGGGCGCCGACCACGACCACGTTCGCCATGGTGGTGATTCCCTCTCGCTGACTTACAGGGCCAGCGCGAGCTCCTATCGCCCGATCGGGATCGGTCGATTTCGGAAACCACACTGACGCAAGCGCCCGCACGAACAAAAACCCCGGCGCAAGGCCGGGGTTTCGGGTGGGTCCTTGCAAGCTCTCTTCGGCCAAGAGCATGGCAAGGTCAAGGCTGACGGCGGCAAAGCCGGGGAAAGAATTTTTCGGGACGCTGTCGATTCTGCCGTTTCTCCTTCGACGCCTGGGCAGAAGGGGCAGCGCAGCGCTGCTCGGCGGATCACCAGGAGAAGCAGCATGCGCAAGCTCGTCGTCACCCAATACATCTCGCTCGACGGCGTTATCGAGGACCCGGTTGGGATGGAGAATTCCGGCCTCGGGGACTGGACCGGGCCATTCTCGCGCGGGCCGGAAGGCGAGCGGCTGAAGCAGGAAGAGCTCGATGCCGCGGATTCGCTGCTGCTCGGCCGGCGAACCTATGACGCCTTCGCCGCGGTCTGGCCGTACGTCACCGACAGCCCCTTCGCCGACCAGATCAACGCGCTGCCGAAGCATGTCGCCTCGACGACGCTGACGACCGCCGATTGGCAGGGCACCTCGATCCTTGCAGGCGACGCGCTCGCTGCCATCGCTGCGCTGAAGGAAGAGCGCGGCGGCGACATCCTGGTCTATGGCAGTCTGAAGCTCGTCCATGGCCTGCAGCGCGCCGGCCTGGTCGATGCCTACAATCTGATGGTCTATCCGGTCGCGCTCGGCGCCGGCGGGCGGCTCTTCGCCGCTGGTGTGCGCAGCAATCTGGCACTCGCTGGGGCCAAGACCCTGGGCGAGGGCATCCAGTGGCTGCGCTACGAGGCCAGGCGCTGACGGGCAGGGCAGCCCTGCGGCCGCGGCGGTTGCGGGCAGGCGCCGGGAGGATTAACCCGGCGCCATCAGCCCCGTGGGACCGAAACCGATGCAGCCGATCGCCATTTCAATCCTCACCATCTGCGGGATCGAGGAACTGCCGGCGCAGAGCGCACGCAAGGTCAGCCATGTGCTGTCACTGCTCGATCCCGACCTGCCGGAGATCGAGTCCTTTGCGGCCTATAACGCCCACGAACGCGTGACGCTGCGCTTCCACGATATCATCACGCCGCAGGAAGGCCGCGTGCATCCGACGGAAGCGCACGTCGCCGAGATTCTCGACTTCGGCGCCAGCTTGCGTGAGACGGCGCTGAAGCGTCAGGAGGGACATCTCCTCGTCCATTGCCATATGGGCATCTCGCGCTCGACCGCGGCGATGCTGTCCCTGATGGCGCAGGTCCATGCCGATGAAAGCGAGGATGCGCTGTTCGCGCGCCTGCGCACCATCCGGCCGCAGGCCTGGCCGAACTCGGTGATGATCGGCTTCGCCGACACGCAACTGAAGCGCGGCGGCCGGCTCAGCGCGGCGCTCGGCCGGCACTATGCCCATCAGCTCGAGGCGCAGCCGCGTTATCGCCAGTGGATGGCCGATCTCGGCCGCGGCACCGAGGTCGCAATGGCGGGCTGACCGCTTTCCCCAAAACTTCTCGCTCGTACTCCTCCGACCGTCGTCAGTCATCTGGAGCATGGCTGTTTTGCCGTGTTAGCAGAATGAGTTGACGGCGATCGGCCGTATGACATGAGAACGGGCGGCGAACGGCAATGGCATGAGCCATGCTTGCAAAAGAACGCCGCAGGCTGGGGAACGACAATCATGACGAAGCTCGATGACTGGCTCGGCGCGCACCACGCCGAGTTCACGGCGATCCGCCGCGACATCCATGCCCACCCCGAGCTCGGCCTCGAGGAATACCGCACCGCCAAGCTCGTCGCCGACAAGCTGCGAGAATGGGGCGTCGAGGTCACTGAAGGCGTCGGCCAGACCGGCGTCGTGGGGGTCATCCGCGGCAACGGACCCGGCCAGCGCGCCATCGGCCTGCGCGCCGACATGGACTGCCTGGCGCTGGAGGAGCTGACCGGGCTGCCGCACGCCTCGAAATTTCCCGGCCGCATGCATGCCTGCGGCCATGACGGCCACACCACCATGCTGCTCGCGGCGGCCCGCTATCTCGCCGAGAACCGGGATTTCGGCGGCACCGTCAACCTGATCTTCCAGCCGGCCGAGGAAGGCCGCGGCGGTGCCAATGCCATGCTCGCCGACGGGCTGTTCGAGCGCTTCCCCTGCGATGCGATCTACGGTCTGCACAATACGCCGGGCGTGCCAGCCTCGCATTTCGGTACGGCGGTCGGCCCCTTCCTGGCGTCGGCGGATTCCTGGCGCGTGACCTTCCGCGGCGTCGGCGGCCATGGCGGCTCGCAGCCGCATCGCTCGACCGATATCACCTATGCTCAGGCGCATTTCGTGCTCGGGCTGCAGGGCATCGTCGGCCGCAATGTCGCGCCGCTCGACACGGCCGTGATCAGCGTCGGCTTCATCCATGGCGGCGACGTGAACGCCTCGAACGTCATCCCCTCCGAGCTGGTCATCGGCGGCACGGCCCGGACCTATTCGCCGGAGGTGCGCGATCTCATCGAGCGGCGCATCGCCGAGCTGGCGGCGGCGACGGCGCAGGCCTGGGGCTGCGAGGCGCAGACTTACTATCATCGCGGCACCAGCCCGCTGGTGAACGCCGCCGAGCAGGTGAAGGTCGCTGTCGCGGCAGCGTCTGCCGCCGCGGGGCCTGCCCATGTCGATGGCGAGATGCGGCGCGGCACGGGCGGCGAGGATTTCGCCGAGATGATGCTGGTCTGCCCCGGCGCCTTCATGCGCATCGGCAATGGCGTCGAGGCCGACGGCTCCTTCAAGGGGCTGCACACCTCGCTCTACGACTTCAACGACGAGATCATCCCGGCCGGCGTGCGCTACTGGGTCGGCCTGGTCGATCAGGAGCTCGGCCAGGGCTGGCAGGCGATCGCGGCCGAGTAGGGCGCGAACCCCTCCCCCTTGTGGGGAGGGGCAGGGGTGGGGGTCGCAAAGCCGGAGCGATCGGTGAAACCCGATAGCACTGCCGCTGCTGTCCGCCCTTTTCTCCTGCCGATCACCAAGCGGCACCACCCCCATCCCCGACCCTTCCCCACAAGGGGGAAGGGAGGAGTCCGGGCGAGCAACTTGGTGCAGGATGCTTCCGAAGGGCAGTCGTCCTACCGCCTTGTCTGATCGAAGACCACCTCGCGGTCGCCCGGATACTTGATCCGGTAGGCGAGGCGGATCTCCTTCTGTGCGCCGGGGGCAAGCTCGAAACTCCAGGCCGAGACGCCACGCTTGTCGCCGACCTGTTTTTCGGTCGGCGGCGTGCTCTGCGACAGGAGCTCGACCGTGATCGCGCTGTTCTCCGAGAATGGCACGCGCTCGATCACGGTGAGCTTCACCGGCTGGGCGTGCAGGCTCTTCACCACCGTCTTGAACTCGCGCTGGTCGGTTCGCGTCGAGCCGAGCCAGCCGGAATCGTTCTCGCGCCGGCGCACTGGCACGCGCGTCACCTTGAGGCGGTCGTCGGCACCGAAGCCGAGCTCGACCTTGTCGCCGGGCGCGACCTGTCCGAGACGTCCCTTGCCGATATAGGCGCCGTCGCGGTGGAGATAGACCTCGCCGGCGAGCAGTGGCGCCTCGTCGTCGTGGTTGAAGCTCGCTTCGAGATAGGCCTTCTCCTCGAGCTCCGGCGTGGCGCGGGCCGAGAGCTCCGGCTTGATCTTGCCTTGCGTCAGCACCACCGCCTTGCTGGAGCCGTCCTGCGGGATGGAGACCCGGCCGGGCACCTTGAAGCTCGCCTGATAGGCGCCGGCGCTGATTTGGCTCGTCGCGACAGAGGCCTCTTGGGGCGCTGCCCTGTCCTCCAGGGATACGGTGTTGCCGAAACCAGCACCCGTGGTGGGCGCAGGTGCGATTGCCAAAGCAGGCGGCCTCGCGGCGCGTTCGGAATCCTGCCTCTGCAGGCGCGCGCGCTCCTCATAGACCACCGGCGGCTCGTAGAAGGCGATGCGCAGCGGATTGAGTTCCGGGGCACGGGTGCCTTGCGCCGAGCGCGTGGTCGAGAGCTCGACCGCGACCTCGCTCCAGTCCTCGCCGGTGCGCTGGCGCAGCTCGGCGCGGCGGGTGAAGGCGATCTCTGCGCCGCCATTGGTGTTCCCGGTGGTGAGGCGCGCCTCGTAGACCGGTAGCCAGCTGGCTCCGGCGACGCGGTAGCTGACGGAGATGTCGGCGGCGACCGGCGCCTTGGCTTCGACGGCTATGGCAACGTCGCGCTTGGGCTGGCTGGCGCGCGGTGCCAACGGCCTTGCCTTCTCCAATGCTCCGATCTCGGCGTCGAGATCGGAAATGCGGTTGCGCAAGCCGAGCAGTTCGCCCTGGACCTTGACCAGTGCGGTGCCGATCGCGTCGAATACTGCCGGCCAGTCGCTGACGGGGAGGACCTTGCCGCCTTCGCCGAGCCTGTCCGGGCCGACCTTGCCGAAGTTTTCGATGGTGGCGCGCTTGGCCTCGATCGCGCTGATCTCGCCGGTGAGCTTGGCCTTCTCGCCCTGAAGCGCCCGGATCTTGCTTTCTAGGACCTGGTCGAGGGCAGGGCGGGCGTCGCCCGGAACCTGGCGGACATCGACCGCGCCGATCGCGAAGGCGCCGTCGCCCTGCGCCTCGACGCGGATCGAGGCCGGATCGACGCTGGCCGGCAGGCCGCGCAGCACGATCTGCGAGGCGCCCTGCAGCAGCGCGGCCTTGCCGAGACGGGTCACCACCGCGCCATCCGGATAGACGGTGACGCGGTCGATCTTCGAGGCGAACTCGATCTCGGCGGCGCCAGCGAGGCTCGGCGCGAAAATCAAGGCTGCGGCCAGTCCGGTCTTCATCATGCTGTCCCCCGACAAATCACATGGCCGCGATTTGCCCGGTGGATTTCGGCGCGGCGAGGGCGGAATTGGGCCGGAAGGTGGAAAGGCGCCGCAAGGGCGCAATCACCGCCCGGCGACGATGGCTGGCCCTTGCCGGTATCAGCGCGGTTTTCGCTGCGTCAGCCGCTGGCCGCTACCGTCAAGGTGTCGGCAGGGCTGGGACCATCTGCTCGTTGCCGTCGGAATTCTTCTGCCGGGCCCGGTCGTGCAGGAAGGCGACGACCTGCGCCATGGTGTTGGCGTTCCCCAGCGCATTGGCGGTCGTCGAGACCGAGATGTCGCCGAGGCCGACCGTGTGAAAATACTCGTGCGTGACGACGTCGCGCTGAAGATCGGCGTTGGCTGTGAACCAGGAGGTGCAGAGGTCGGTGTCCGGCGGTTTTCGGCTGGGCGTGGTCCAGGCGAAGGCAGGCCTGGGATCGACACATTTGCCGCCGGCACGTGCCGCGTTGAGCGATTTCGGCAAGGCGAGGTTTTGTTCGATCAGGCCGATGGCGCTCGCCAATGCGCTGCGGAAGGCCGGGTCCATCGGGTTGAGTGGCACCAGGAGCTTGCGCGAGATCACCGCCATGTCGCGCCGGAAGTTTCGGCGCAGTTCGTTGAAGGCGGCTTCGCTGCCGTGGGAATCCTCAAAGAACTTGATCTGCTTTTGCAGCAGCCGCAGCCGGGTCAGCGCGAAGCGGAGCGAGGCGCGGCTGGCTTCCCACGCCGCGTCGATGCGGTTCGCATCGGTCAGCCCCGATGGTGGGCTCGGTGACGGGGGAATGAAGCCGGTCTTCTCGATCCGGTATTTTCCCCTGAAGTAGGAGGATTCGTACCAAGTGTGGTCGTTGCTGGCGCTCAGCGGCCTCTGCCAGCTCTCGCGAGTCGTCGAACCTTTCCACCACATGTTGACCAGCTTGGAGGTCGCCGCCCAGTTGCCGACGCCGCTCTCGATGCTGCCCTGGTCGCGCCAGACTACGCCGCCATCGCTGCGGAAATCATACTCCCAGACCCAGCCCTTGACCCGGACCGTCCAGGTTCCGATCAGCAAATCGAGGTCGCCGGCCATTTGCCATCTCCATCCGGAGGCAAGTCGAGGCTACCCGGTCGGGTCACCTGTCCTTGCGAAAGGCAAAGAACGCATCGTCAGAGGAATGGTGAATAGACTTGCACGAAGCGATGACGCCAACAAGATTGCAGTGTGCAGTTCGCACACCGGCAGTTTAGCCAGCGAATTCAGTACACTTGTAAGCGGTGTCGGCGCGGATGACGCGTGGCTCGATCAGCAGACGGCGCCTGCATCTCAACTCCGCAGGCCCGGCGCCTCCTGGCCGGTGCTGGCGACGTATTCGGTGTAGCCGCCGCCATAATTGTGCACGCCGTCCGGCGTCAGCTCGAGCACGCGATTGGAGAGCGCCGCCAGGAAATGGCGGTCATGGCTGACGAACAGCATGGTGCCCTCATATTGCGCGAGCGCCGTGATCAGCATCTCCTTGGTGGCGATGTCGAGATGGTTGGTCGGCTCGTCGAGCACGAGGAAGTTCGGTGGGTCGTAGAGCATCTTGGCCATGACCAGCCGTGCCTTCTCGCCGCCTGAAAGGAAGCGGCAGCGCTTCTCGACATCGTCGCCGGAGAAGCCGAAGCAGCCGGCGAGCGCGCGCAGCGAGCCTTGCCCGGCCTGCGGGAACGAGCCTTCGAGCGATTGAAAGACGGTTTCGTCGCCGTCGAGCAGCTCCATGGCATGCTGGGCGAAATAGCCCATCTTGACGGTGCCGCCGACGACCACCGTGCCTTCGTTCGGCTGCGTGGCGCCGGCGATCAGCTTCAGCAGGGTCGACTTGCCGGCGCCGTTGACGCCCATCACGCACCAGCGCTCCTTGCGGCGGACCTGGAAGTCGAGCCCGTCATAGATCGTTCTGCTGCCGTAGCGGACATGCACATTCTTGAGTGTGGCGACATCCTCGCCGGAGCGCGGTGCCGGCTGGAACTCGAACTGCACGGTCTGGCGGCGCTTGGGCGGCTCGACGCGCTCGATCTTGTCGAGCTTCTTGACGCGGCTCTGGACCTGCGCCGCATGCGAGGCGCGGGCCTTGAAGCGCTCGATGAAGGCGACCTCCTTGGCGAGCATCGCCTGCTGGCGTTCGAACTGCGCCTGCTGCTGCTTCTCGGCGAGCGCCCGCTGCTGCTGGTAGAACTCGTAGTCGCCGGAATAGCTGGTCAGTGTGCCGCCATCGATTTCGACGATCTTGCCGACGATGCGGTTCATGAACTCGCGGTCGTGCGAGGTCATCAGCAGCGCGCCGTCATAGCCCTCGAGGAAGCTCTCCAGCCAGATCAGGCTTTCGAGGTCGAGATGGTTGCTCGGCTCGTCGAGCAGCATCGCGTCGGGCCGCATCAAGAGGATGCGGGCAAGCGCCACGCGCATCTTCCAGCCCCCGGAGAGCGCGCCGACATCCCCTTCCATCATCTCCTGGCTGAAGCCGAGGCCGCCGAGTACCTCGCGGGCGCGGCCATCGAGCGCATAGCCGTCGAGCTCCTCGAAGCGCCCCTGCACCTCGCCATAGCGGGTGATCAGATCATCCATCTCGTCAGCGCGGTCGGGATCGCCCAGCGCGACCTCTAGCTCTTTCAGCTCGGCGGCGATGGCGCTGACCGGGCCGATGCCATCCATGACCTCGGCCACGGCGCTGCGGCCGGCCATGTCGCCGACATCCTGGCTGAAATAGCCGATGGTGATGCCACGATCGACCGAAACCTGGCCCTCATCCGGAGCTTCCTCGCCGATGATCAGCCGGAACAAAGTGGTCTTGCCGGCGCCGTTGGGGCCGACGAGGCCGACCTTCTCGCCCTTCTGCAGCGCCGCCGAGGCTTCGATGAAGATGATCTGCTGGCCGTTCTGCTTGCTGATGCTTTCGAGGCGAATCATGGTGTCCGGGGCGCTGAGAGACTGGAGTTGCCGCGGACTTACAGGGCCGGCGGCGCGTGTGGAACCCCGTAAGCGGCCGGCTCAAGCCTTTGCGCTGCGTGCGACCATGGCGGTGATCGTCTCGAACAGCTCCCGCTTCGCCTCGTCGGCGCCGACCTCGCCGGTCGCGGCGGCATGCGACAGCGCCTCGGCGGCGCCGAGCATGGCGCGTAAGCCCGCAGTCGGGATGGTTCGGCCTTCGGCGAAGGGCGCGAGCAGGGCTCGGCAGCGCTCCAGGAAGATCACGTCGCAGTCGCGCTTGACCGCAGCGAGCTCAGGCGAGCCCGCCAGGGCCGCGACGACACCCGGGATCTCGCGCCCCTGGGTCAGGACGCAGTCGACATAGGACGACGCGATCGCTCCGGCCTTGCCGGCAAGGCTCGCCTCGCTGCTGTCGAGCGCCGCCTCCATGATCGCGTACTCGCGCGCGTCGAAGTCGCGATAGAGCGCGATCAGCAGACCGCTGCGGGTGGCGAAGTGGTCGTAGACCACCGGCTTGGTCACGCCGGCCTGTTCGGCGAGGCGGCCGAGCGTCAAGGCGTCGGTGCCTTCCTCGCCGACGATCCGCCAGGCGGTCGCGATGAGCTGGCGATTGCGATCCTCGCGCGTCAGGCGCTGACGGCGCGGCCGATCGGTTTCAAGGCTTGACATGTATTATGTACCAAAAGTAACCTACTATGAGTATATAGTGATTGCGCGCCAATCGCAATCAACCCAGGAGACATCGCATGCATGCCCTTATCGTCGTCGCCCATCCCGATCCCGCCTCGCTCAGCCATGCCGTCGCGCAGGCGCTGGCCGACGGCGTCTCCGGCGCCGGCCACAGCGTCGAAATCGCCGATCTCGCCAAGGAGGGGTTCGATCCGCGCTTTTCGCTGAACGATCTTTCCGTCCATCGCCGCGAGATCGTCCAGCCTGCGGACATCGCCGCTGAGCAGGCCAGGGTCGACCGGGCCGATGCGCTGGTGCTGGTCTATCCGATCTACTGGTGGTCGATGCCGGCCCTGCTGAAGGGCTGGATCGACCGGGTCTTCGCCAATGGCTGGGCCTATGAGGAGCTCGCCGACATGAAGACGATCAAGAAGCTCGAGCACCTGCCGGTCCACCTCGTCGCGCTCGCCGGCGCGGATATGCGCACCTTCGCCCGCCACGGCTATTACGGGGCGATGAAGACGCAGATCGACCACGGCATCTTCGGCTATTGCGGCGCGCCGGTCGTGACCTCGGAGTTCCTGGTGCCGGTTCCGGAGATGTCCGAGCATCTCGACACGGCGCGGGCGCTCGGCGGCAAGGTGTTCAAGCCAGCGAACAAGACCGCTGAAGCGGCCTGAGCTGCCGTCACAGCGATCGTGCCAGGCGTTTGGCCTCCTCGACCAGCATCGTGACGAAGGCCGTGACTTTGGGCGGCCGGAAACGCGCGGTCGGATAAACCGCGTGGATGCCGCCGGACGGGAGCTCCCATGTCGGCAGGACGTGGATGAGCCGGCCCGAGGCGATCGGCTCCGCTGCCTGAAAGTCCGGAAGCACCGCGAGGCCGCCGCCGGCGAGCGCGGCGCTTAGGACGGCGGGGGTGGTGTCAATGGCGAGCATTTGGCGCATGCGGACCGTGCGGCGCTCGAAATCGCCTTTGCTGAAGCGCCAGATGAGCGGCTCCTTCAGCGCGCCATTGGCGATGAAGGGCCAGGTCGTAAGGTCCTGAGGCTCATCCGCCGCCAGGCGCGCTGCGAGCTCCGGCGCCGCAACCAGCAGCTGGCGAAAGCCTCCGATCCGTCTCGTTTGCAGGCTCGAATCGTCCAGCCATCCCACCCGGATCGAGAGATCGATCTGATTGGCGACGAGATCGATCCTCGCATCCGACAAGGTGAGCTCGACAGTGCACGCCGGATAGCGCCGCGAGAAGGCAGCCGCCAGCGGTGCGATCGCCGAGGCGCCGTAGTCGGTGGGCGCGCTGATGCGCAGCACTCCAATCGGCTCGGCGTTGGAGCGGGCGATCTCGTTGAAGGCGTCGTCTGCCTCGCGCAGGATCATGATGCAGCGGGCATGGAGCAGGCGGCCGGCCTCTGTCGGTTCGACCCGCCGCGTTGTCCGCACGAGCAGGTCCGTCTTCAGTTCCGCTTCGAGCCGGGAGACCTGCTGGCTGACGACGGCCTTGGTGATGCCGAGCCTCTCGGCCGCCCGGGTGAAGGATCCCAGGTCCGCCACCGCGGCGAAGTAAGCCAGCCGGTTGAGGTTGATCGCTTCCACCAGCGGCTCTCACTATTGTTTCTTACAAGCATACAGTTTGTCATATTGGGCGCTATTTATCACGGAATTATTCGCGCCTATTTACGGTCCGTATCGCCGGGGCTTCGGATATGCGGATCACCTATCTTTTCGACCCGCTTTGCGGCTGGTGCTATGGCGCCGGTCCGATGCTGGAGCAGCTGGCCGGGCTCAACGACGTCACGATCGAGCCGGCGCCGACCGGCCTGTTCGCCGGTGACGGGGCGCGCCCGATGGACAAGGGTTTTGCGGCCTATGCCTGGCAGAACGACCAGCGCATCGCCAGGCTGACCGGGCAGGTCTTCTCGGACAGCTATCGCGAGAAGGTGCTCGGCGCTGTCGGGGGGACGTTCGACTCGGCGCCCGCCACGCTCGGTATCATCGCAGTCGGACTCGTCTCGCCGCAGCGGCAGCTGGAGGCGCTGAAGGCGCTGCAGCAGGCTCGCTATGTCGAGGGGCATAACCACGCCGAACCTGCCGCCGTCGCCGCGGCACTGGACGGGACCGGCCTCCCAGAGGCGGCGCAGCGTCTGCGCGCACCCGATGACGAACTGCTCGGTGCCTACCGCGCCCGTATCGCGGCGGCGCGCGACGACATGGTTCGTGCCGGAGCGCAGGGCGTCCCGACCCTCCTCGTCGGGGAGGGCGCGCAGCGCCGCACGTTGCATAGCAGCAGCCTGTTCGGGAGCCTCGATACGCTGGTGGCCCAACTCCGGGCTGCCTGACCATTTGCGCGGGACGAGCCTGTAGCGCTCGTTCCTGTTCAAGCTCCGGGATTGGCGCAGCCTGCCTCCCGGCCCTCGTGACCGAAGACGGAGATCGTGATGTTGACCAGGAGACGAGCGATGACGACTGCTCTCGCGGCGGGCGCGGCAGCCCTGTCCGCACCCCCGAGCTTCGGCCAGACAGCCGGATCGAAGCTGAGCTGGAAGCATTTCCCAGCCGGCCCCAACGGCTTCTTCCGCGCGCCGGTGCTACTGTCGGGGCCGAAGGAAGCGCTGCTCATCGACGGCGGCTTCACCTATCCGGACGGGCGGGCACTCGCCGAGGCGATCAAGGCGACGGGCAAAAGGCTGACCACGATCTATGTCAGCCAGTCCGATCCGGACTATTATTTCAGCCTGAAGCCGGTCCGCGAGGCTTTCCCGGAGGCGAAGGTCATCGCGGCCCCGGAGACGCTGGCCGGGATCAAGGGCAGTGTCGAGAAGAAGCTCGCCACCTGGGGACCGCAGCTCAAGGAGAACGGCCCGCAGACTCTGGCGGATATCGTTCTGCCGGAAGCCTTCGACGGCCCTTCGCTGAGTATCGACGGCGAGGCCGTCGAGATCGTCAAGGCCGAGGGCCTCGCCAACCGCCGCTATCTCTGGGTGCCTTCCCTCGACGCGGTGTTCGGCGGCGTCATGATCTTCTCGGGCGTTCACGTCTGGACCGCCGACACGCCGACCAGGCAGGAGCGAGCGGCCTGGATCGCCAATCTCGAAAGGATCGCGGCGCGCAAGCCTGCCGTGGTCGTGCCGGGCCATCTCGGAGCGGCGGCGGCGACAGATGTGTCGGCCATCGAGCACACGAAGCGTTATCTGCTCGCCTTCGAAGAGGAGCTGGCCAAGGCTGCCGATGCGGCTGCGCTGAAGACCGCGATCGAAGCCCGTTTCCCCAATCTCGGCATGGGCGTGGCGCTCGATATCGGCGCGAAGGTGGCCAAGGGCGAAATGAAGTGGGGCTGAGCGGAAAGCCGCTCGCGCCTCCGTCTGGGCGGCCGTGAGGGGCGCGGCCGGGATGTGCAGGCCGTCCTTGGCCGGCTTCACGCCCGTCCGCGCACGCTCGCCTGCGGCTTCACCCGCATTTCCAGGAAGTTGCGCAACTCCGTCACGCGTTTGACGGGATCGAGCACCTCCTCGTCGAGGCCATGAGCCCAGGCGAGATCACGGCGGGAAGGATCGGCGTCGAGTACGTCGAGATCGGCGAGCCAGGCCTTGGTATCGGCCTCGTCCCGGCGAAAGCCCCGCTCGATCAGGATTTGGCTGTGCCGCCGCAGGATCGTGGCGACGAGGCTGAGCGAGAATTCCGGATGGTACTGCACGCCCCAGAAGCTGCCGCCGTCCTGGCGGAACTCGGCGGCCTGGATCGGGCTCATCGCGTTCGAGGCGAGGATGGTGGCGTCAGTGGGCGGCGCGACGATGCTGTCGAAATGGATCGCCGGCGCATCGAAGGCGGCGGGCCGGCCGGCGAGCAGCGGATGCCGGGCACCGGCTTCCGTCAGGCTGATCCGGCGGGCGAAGCCGATCTCGAGTCCGTTCGGATTGAGCGCCACCGTCCCGCCGGCAGCGACGGCGCCGATCTGGATGCCCCAGCACGAGCCGAAGCAGGGCGTGCCGCTCTTGTAGATCGCCCGCATCAACTCGATCTGCCGGGTCACCGCCGGCTCCGGGCTGTGGATGTGCAGGGAAGAGCCGGTCAGGGCGATGCCGTCATAGGAGGAAAGGCCGGCCCCATCGGGCAGATTGGCGCCCTCGTCGGCCGGCAGGCAGATATCCGTCGCTAGCGATGGCTCGATCCGGCGCAATTCCGCCGCATAGGCTTCGGACGGAGTTGCGTTCCAGTCGCGGGCATATTCCTCGCGCTGCTCGCGCTTGTAGCCGTCGATGACGAGGACACGCAGCGGCTTGGGGCTGAACACGTTCATGGGGTCCTCGGCACGTTTGCGTGCGGCGACGGGCTGCATTGCGCCTCCTCTCATAGGAGAAGCGCGGCGTGCAAGGCTATGCAAGCGCTTCGCTGACATGAGGATCATGCATCTTGCAGCCGGCCGCCTCCCTCCCGCAGCGCGTCTGGGCCAATGCCTATGTCCTGCTGACGCTGACGACCCTGATGTGGGCCGGCAATGCCGTCGCCAGCCGGCTTGCCGTCGGCGAGATCGCGCCGATGACGCTGACCGCGCTGCGCTGGGTCTTCGTCTGCGCCGTCATGCCCTATTTGTTTCGCCAGGGCCTGCGCGAGCACTGGCCGGCGCTGAAGGCGAACTGGCTCAAGGTGACGCTGCTCGGCGCCTTCGGCTTCACCGCCTTCAACACGCTGATGTATATCGCTGCCTATTCGACCACGGCGATCAACATCGGCATTCTGCAGGGCTCCATTCCCGTCTTCGTACTGCTCGGCGCCTTCCTCGCCTTGCGCACGCCGATCGGCGGGCTGCAGGCGCTCGGCGTCGCCGTCACCATCATCGGCGTGCTGGTCACGGCGAGCCGCGGCGACTGGCACATCCTCTCGCAGCTCAGCTTCGTGCCGGGCGATCTCTGGATGATCATCGCCTGCGTGTTCTATGCCGGTTACACGGTTGGCATCCGCACGCGCCCGCCGATGCCTGGGCTGATCTTCTTCACGGCGATGGCGATCGTCGCCTGCGCGGTCTCGCTGCCGCTGCTCGGGGTCGAGATCGCCACCGGCAAGGCCTTCTGGCCGACACTCAAGGGCTGGCTGATCCTGATCTATGTCGTGATCGGTCCCTCGATCCTGTCGCAACTCTTCTTCATGCGGGCGATCGAGCTGATCGGGCCGGGCCGGGCCGGTGTCTTCGTCAATCTCGTGCCGGTGTTCGCGCCGGTTCTAGCCGTGCTGATTCTGGGCGAGCAGCTCGCGCTCTATCATGGGCTGGCGCTGGCGCTGGTGCTCGGCGGCATCTGGATCGCCGAGCGCAAGCTGCGCTGACATCGGCGGGCGGCGGCTGCCGCAAGAGCGAGTTCACGGAATGGCCCGGCGCGTCGATGATCGCGCCAGACGCTACGTGCCTGGCTTGCGGGCATCGAGGCGCGCTGAGGCGGCGCTGGCGGCTCGCCGCTGCTGATCGGACAGAGTTTTATTTGGCGGCGCGCCGGACCCGCGGCTTCTTCGCCGGTTCGCTTGGAAGCAACGCCGCGGCTGCGGCATCGGCCGCCTCCTTGGCGAGCCTCAGAGCGCGCAGCCTTACAGTCTTCTCGGCGACGGCGCGCTGCTCGGCGCGCACGGATTCGAGCGCGCTCTCCGCTTCTTCCCGCCGCTTCTCGACCTTGGCGAAGTTCCGTTCCGCCCGAAGCTTCGCGTCCTCGGCGGAGAGTCCCTTGGTTGCCATGGCTGCGGCTCCTCTGATCTAAATCAGGCGACGGCCGGGCGCGGCGGCCGAACCGGACGCGGCTTCGGCTTGGGCGCGGCGATCAGACCTTCGCGCTGGGCCTGCTTGCGGGCGAGCTTGCGGGCGCGGCGGATAGCGTCGGCCTTCTCGCGAACGCGCTTCTCGGACGGCTTCTCATAGGCAGAACGCCGCTTCATCTCGCGAAACACGCCCTCGCGCTGCATCTTCTTCTTCAGGACGCGCAACGCCTGTTCGACATTGTTGTCGCGGACGAGAACCTGCATTCGGACTTCCTCGTGTAAACGTCTCTTGAAACAAAAAAGGGCCGGGTGATCCCGACCCTTCCTCAGCTATCCTGCGCGGAGCGGGTCTGGCGCCGGTACATCCGCGGTCGCCTGCCCCTGATCTCTTATGCTGGACAGCGCGTCAGCTCACTCGGCGCGGAGATTGTCGGCCGACATCTTGCCCGAGCGCTTGTCCTGGACGAGCTCGTACGAGATCTTCTGACCGTCGCGGAGGTCGCGCATGCCAGCGCGCTCGACGGCGCTGATGTGGACGAACACGTCCTGACCGCCATCATCCGGCTGAATGAAGCCGAAACCCTTGGTCCCGTTGAACCATTTCACTGTGCCACTGGCCATAGTCATATTCCTTCTTGCGAGTGGTAATTCACACGCAGCCGCATGCCGCGCATGTTTTCGATTTGAGCAGGAAGGTCGTCAGCGGTGCGCAGAAGCGCGGGCCAATTCGTTCGGCCTACATCGAGCACTACAAATGGGGGTTTGTCCCTGATTTGTCAATGCAACTTTACCGGGCATTGAAGCGAGGCGTTCGCCGCTGGTCGCGGCTACGGCCGGTTCGCCGCTGCTACCGCAGGCTCTCTACCGCCAATTGCGCCACTGCGGCATGGGCCGCCTCGCGCTCCTTCTCGCCAACCTGCGCACCGGCGAGATAGACCGCAATGGCGAAGCGGCGCCCGTCCGGCAGGCTGACGATGCCGATATCGTTGGTGGCGTGGTTGAGCCCGTCGGCGCTCGGTCCGAGGCCCGTCTTGTGCGCGAAGCGCGCGCCGGTCGGCAGGCCGGCCTTGATCCGGTTCGGGCCGGTCTTGGCTTCGAGCATGATCTTGTCGAGCAGCGCGGCATGGGTGGAATCGCGCAGCCAGGTGCCCTTGGCGAGGCCTTCGAGGAAGGCGATCGAGGCGTCGGGCGAAGCGGCGTCGCGCTTGTCGGTCAGCGTCGCCGCGAGCCGCTTCTTGCGCTCGGCGGCGGGGATCGCGCCGATCGCCGCATAGAACTTGGCGGTGTCGATCGTCTCGTTCCAGCCATAGCCGGGCAGGCCGAGGATCTCAGGCTGGAAGACGCGCTCATAGCGGTCGACCGAGATGCCGCTGACGCCGCCATCCCTGAGCAGCGCGGTCAGCGCCTGCGGGCCGCCGATCAGGCGCAGCAAGAGGTCGGCGGCGGTGTTGTCGCTCTCCCCGGTCGAGCGGGCCAGTAGCTCGCGCAGCGGATAGTCGTTGCGCTCGCCCTTGAAGGCCTTGGCGAGCGGGCTGTGATAGAGCGAGAGATCATTGCGGGTGACGGTGATCTTCTGGTCGAGCTTCAGCTTGCCGGCCTCGACCGCCTGCAGCACGCCGATCGCGAGCGGCAGCTTGAACACGCTTTGCAGCGGGAAGGGCTCGGCCCCGCGATAGGACCAGCTCTTGCGGTCCTTGAGGTCGATCAGGCCGATGCCGAGGCGGCCCTTCGTGCTCTGCTCGATCGTCTTGATGCCGCTGTCGAGCCTGGCCTTGTCCCAGTCCGCGAAGGCGGGCGAGGCTGCGAGGCAAGCGAGGGCGGCGGCGAAAGCAAGGCGGGTCGGCATGAAAAATCCCCTGTGGTAGCGCCACAGGGGATAAAGATTGCGGCGCCGTTTGGGCGCGATGCGGGCGGCCTTCAGAACTTGAGCCTTCTCGCCCGCTTGACCATCGGGATCTCGTGGATCTTGGCGAGCAATTCGTCCGAGATCGCCTCGTCGACGGCGACATAGCAGATCGCGTCGCCGCCCGGCTTGTCGCGGCCGAGATTGAAGGTCGCGACATTGACGCCGGCATTGCCGAGCAGCGAGCCGAACTGGCCGATGAAGCCCGGCTTGTCGGCATTGCGGACATAGAGCATGTGCGGCGCGAACTCGGCGTCGACCTGTATGTCGCGGATCTCGATGATGCGCGGCTTGCCGTCATGGAAGACCGTGCCCGAGGCATGGCGCGGCATGTCCTCGGCCTCGACGACGATGCGGATGACGCTTTCGAGATTGCCGGCGACCTCGCGAGTCAATTCCTCGACGACGATGCCCTTCTCCTTCGCCACCATGGCCGAGTTGACCATGTTGATCTCGGGCAGGAAGGGCCGCAGCACGCCGGTGATCGCGGCCGCCGAGATCGCCTTGAGGTTGAGCGCCGCGACCGCGCCCTCATACTCGATGCGGATGCCCTTGACCGGCGCCTCGGTGAGCTGGCCGAGGAAGGAGCCGAGCTTCTCGGCGAGGTCGACGAAGGGCTTGATGCGCGGGGCTTCCTCGGCCGAGATCGACGGGAAGTTCACCGCATTGGTGATCGCGCCCTTCAGGAGATAGTCGCTCATCTGCTCGGCGACCTGCAGCGCGACGTTCTCCTGCGCCTCATTGGTCGAGGCGCCGAGATGCGGGGTGCAGACGACATTGTCGAGGCCGAACAGCGGGTTGCTCTCCGCCGGCTCCTGCGAGAACACGTCGAAGGCAGCTCCCGCGACATGGCCGGACTTGATGAGGTCGGCCAGCGCCGCTTCGTCGACCAGGCCGCCGCGGGCGCAGTTGATGATGCGCACGCCCTTCTTGGTCTTGGCGAGGTTCTCGGCCGAGAGGATGTTCTTGGTCATCGCTGTCATCGGCACGTGCAAAGTGATGAAGTCGGCGCGCTTCAGCAGGTCTTCCAACTCGACCTTCTCGACACCCAGCTGCACCGCCCGCTCCGGCGAGAGATAGGGGTCGAAGGCGATGACGCGCATCCTGAGGCCGATGCCGCGCTCGGCGACGATCGAGCCGATATTGCCGCAGCCGATCAGGCCGAGCGTCTTGGCCGTGATCTCGACGCCCATGAAGCGGTTCTTCTCCCACTTCCCGGCCTGGGTCGAGGCGTCAGCGGAGGGGATCTGGCGGGCGAGCGCGAACATCATCGCGATGGCGTGCTCGGCGGTGGTGATCGAGTTGCCGAAAGGCGTGTTCATCACGATCACGCCGCGCGCCGTCGCGGCCGGGATCTCGACATTGTCGACGCCGATGCCGGCGCGGCCGATCACCTTCAGCCTGGTCGCGGCTTCCAGCAGCTTGGCGGTGGCCTTGGTCGCCGAGCGGATGGCGAGGCCGTCATAGTCGCCGATCACAGCGGCGAGCTTGTCCTTGTCCTTGCCGAGGTTCGGATCGAAGGTCACGTCGATGCCGCGATCCCGAAAGATCTGCACGGCGGCGGGGGAGAGGGCGTCGGAGATCAGGACGCGGGGTTTTGTCATCGGGGTGGCTCCGGCTGCGCCGCGCTACACGAGGAGCGTTTCGGCGCTGAGAAGGGGGGAGGGCGCCCCCGCCTGTCATTCCGGGGCGGCGAAGCCGAACCCGGAACCCATGACGGGGTGCAACGCTGCGGTTCTGGATGAAGCGGTGGAGAGGGCTCGCCCGGTCGTGGGTTCCGGGTTCGCGGGCGAAAGCCCGCGCCCCGGAATGACAGGGAAAAGCGCCTCAGGCCGCCTTCTTGCCGAGCGAGGCCTTCGCCTCGTTGAAGGCATACGCAATCCACGGCAGCAGCGCCTTGAGGTCGCGCGACTGCACGGTCGCGCCGCACCAGATGCGCAGGCCGGGAGGGGCGTCGCGGTAATGGCCGAGATCGTAGCCGGCGCCGGCCTTCTCGATGACCTGGACGACCTGCTTGGCGAAGGCCGCCTGCGCATCGGCCGGCAGCGCCGTCACTGCCGGATCGGTGAACTTGAGGCAGACCGAGGTGTTCGAGCGCGTCTTCGGCTTCACCGCGAGGAAGTCGATCCAGTCGTTCTCGCGCACGAACTTGGCGATGACGCGGGCATTGCCGTCGGCGCGCTTCACCAGCCCGTCAAGGCCGCCGACCTTCTTGGCCCAGGCCAGTGCGTCGAGATAATCCTCGACCGCGAGCATGGACGGCGTGTTGATCGTCTCGCCGGCGAAGATGCCCTCGGAGAGCTTGCCGCCCGAGGTCATGCGGAAGATTTTTGGCAGCGGCCAGGACGGCTTGTAGGTCAGCAGCCGCTCGACCGCGCGGGGCGAGAGCACGATCATGCCATGCGCGGCCTCGCCGCCGAGCACCTTCTGCCAGGAGAAGGTGACGACATCGAGCTTGGGCCAATCGAGCTTCTGGGCGAAGGCGGCCGAGGTCGCGTCGCAGATCGTCAGCCCCTCGCGGTCATCGGCGATCCAGCTGGCGTCGACGACGCGCACGCCCGAGGTCGTGCCGTTCCAGGTGAAGACGACGTCGCGATTCCTGGTGTCGACTTGTCTCAGGTTCGGTAGCTCGCCATAGGGGGCGGTGAAGGTGCGCACATCCGCCAGCTTGAGCTGCTTCACCACGTCGGTGACCCAGCCTTCGCCAAAGCTCTCCCAGGCGACCATGTCGACGCCGCGGGCGCCCAGCATCGACCACATCGCCATCTCGACGGCGCCGGTGTCCGAGGCGGGCACGATGCCGATGCGGTAATCGGCCGGGATCTGCAGCACCTCGCGGGTCAGGTCGATCGCGAGCTTGAGCTTGTCCTTGCCGATCTTGGCGCGGTGCGAGCGGCCGAGCGCCGCGTCACCAAGGGCCTTGAGGGTCCAGCCGGGGCGCTTCGCGCAGGGGCCGGACGAGAAATGCGGCACGCGCGGGCGCGCTGCCGGAATCGTATTCGCCATCGATGTCTCCATCCTTACAGATGGGCGCGCCGCGTTGGGGCGGCGTGTCCCGTCGATGGGCGTAGGATGGGGAGGCGGGGGGAGTCAAGGAGGAGGGTTTTAACGCAGCGCACGAACTAAGCTGCAGTTAGCGAGCAACTAGAATGGCATAGAGCTATGATCAGGCCGCGCGCCACGCGCTTGAGACGATTGCCCCGAAAGTATGCAGGGTTGGCAGAGCTAGCAGGAGGGCGCCTATAGAATAAGCTATGGTTGTGGCAGCTCGCAACCACGGTCGGTCGGCTTGAATGTCCAGATATTTCAGAAAGACAACCTGTTCCTTGAAGGATGTTGCTGCATATGTCCCTAGCGACTGCCACATATAGCGCTCGGCCATCCTTCGATGAAAAGCTACCGATATGTATTCGTCGGTGTTGATCTCTCCACTCATTCCCATTCTGAAGCGCTGAAAGTGAGATTCGTCATCAGTTTGAGGAGGCGGAGCAATCACACGCTCCCCCGATGCGTCCATGAGGACAGCGGGTCGCTCGGGTTCCTCCACAGGACGTTCAAGCTCAATGACAATATCGTTTATCAGCCCATGCAAGAGCGAATCGCGTTCCTCTCCATACCCCTCCAACGCATCACGCATCGCAGGGTCATCTGATCGATCGCTCTGACTGGTCCATTCCCAGTAGGTATCAATGATTCCGAAAAAGATATGAGTCAGTCGAGATGGGCCCAGCATGCGCTCTTCTCCACGCAGCCATTCTTCGGGAGAACTGTAGCGCTTGATCACGGCGGGGCACCAAATGCTGAAAAGTATCGCGCCTACACCGAGGAAGGAGAGGCCAAGGTAAAGCATATGGAGGCGGGGTACCGGCACAACGCCAAGTAGCTTGGTTGCCTCGGTCAACGGAAGAGAGGCATCAAGCAAAGTAGAGTGGAAGAGGCGAGACAATTCATCATTCACTAGGACCAAGCTGCCCAGCACTGGTGCTAGTGCTGTCAATTTTACGGCGTTCGATTCACCTAGAGTACGTAAAGCTGTCCATGTAGGCGAATATTTAGCGACAAGTCTGGTAAGCGAACTAGGGCCCATGGCCGTCTCCTGCCTTTTCGAAGACCCTAAACGGGAATCAAACGACAACTTACCCCCGCCCGCGCAACCTACCGTATAATCGCGCGTATCCATCCCCGAGGGGCGGCCAACCGGAGGCATGTCGTTTGGCGGGGTGGGTGGGGAGTCAAGCGGGAGCGTCAATTACGCCGAAATCATCTATACGTCGCGCGCGAGTGACGAGTTTTGAAATCGCTAAAACCAAACGCTGTCAGAGCCATGGAAATTTCCACCCCATTGTTATCGCTTTTGGGGCCAATAACTATTTCCTTAATAGCTTTGCTTCCGAGTCCCAAGAGTGGCAACGCAATATAGGCAATAAGGCCCCCTGATCGCCCTGCCCGGTATTGGATGGGTATTTTCTTCCGACTCAATTTTTCTCCTGACCCACCGGGATCAGAAAGGGTCCACATGTCATCTTTGACTTTTGGATTGACCGCGCGAATTATTCGTACTTCTTTCTCTTCCATAAATCCTGGATTCTTAAAGAAAGTCATGTCGATTCCTAGAATTGCCGATTGCTGAAATATGAATGAATCTCGTTCCTCACCTTTCATATTTGATGAAATAAGGAACATCCACTCTAGAGTAGATTTCATTATCTCGATCTGTTTTGTTTCATCATATTCAACAGAGCCAATCTGGACCGAAAGAGATTTGATCAAATTTGAGTCAAATCCTATCGAAACCCCCGTTCCATCATTGGCGTAAGCTCGCCATTGGCTAAGAACGTCACCATCTGTAGAAAATGATGATATTAAGGGTAGAATCCTAGTCTGAGCTGAAGATATGATGTGATCAATTTCTTCCAGAAATTCCTTTCCGACAGTTTTTGCAATTTGTCGTCCGGCTTCAACAAATCTTAGATAGGGCCAGTGCATTTCACCGAAATCGTTCATCTTATTTATATCGGAGAGCCAAATGCACTTTGTTTTTATTATCGATATAAACGTCTCGGTGGAGCAGTAATGGTATAGTATCTTATCTTTATCCGAATCAAAAATTTTGATCCTTTTTTCATAGTCAATCACTGTATAGATCCTCGTGCCGCGAGCCAATTTTTCCGTCATGGAGTGTGGCTGTCTTTTGACCCGATGTTCACAGCATTACGTCCAGCTTGGTTCGCGGCAAGGGTAGAGGGCTCGTCGTGGTCGCTCGTTTGGCGACCATCCACGTCTTTGTAACGCTTCGACTGAACGTCCGGCGTGCCTTGCTCCGGTTTGCCTGCCATCGGCGGCGCAAGACGTGGATGGTCGGGACAAGCCCGACCATGACGGAAGAGCGCGGGGAACCCTCTCCTGGAAGGAGAGGGCAGGGTGAGGTGTTCGGACTGGAAACGCTAGCCTGAACCCAACCGCGCGGTCAGGGCACGCGGCGCTGGTCCAACGGCCTACACCTCACCCCTGCCCCTCTCCTTACAGGAGAGGGGTTCTGTCGCGGTTCCGGCGCCCGGCGGGGACAGTCCGCAACCTTATCCCCGCTCTCCCAACCTCCCGTATAGTTCCAGCCACCCCATCCCCGAGGGGCGGCCATCCGGAGGCATGTCGTTTGGCGGGGTGGGTGCGGCGCCTGCGGGCGAGGGTTGCGCCTCGCTCCCGGGAGGCTTCGGGAACCGACCTGGGGGTACTACGGCCCCTGCGCGAGGAGCTCGCTAGCTGGACGGCCCGCCGATGACCAGCCGCCCGAACGCCGACGCGACGACCCGATGAGGGACACTGGCGAAGGCGGCGGGCGGGATCGGCGGTGCGTCCAAATGAAGCGCGGCCCGGAGCTTTAAAATCGCCGCTGGCGGAGCGCCACGGGGCGTGCGGATGGTGGCTCAATCCATCCGCGCCGCTTCCTGGCTCAACGGAAGCGGATACCAAATCGCGCCTCGCGGCGCTCGGCTGCCCCTCATTGCGAGAACGCCCGCGGCATGAGCCTGCGGGCGGGGACGACGCTTGGGCGCAATCTTCCTTCTCCCCTCGGGGGAGAAGGTGGCAGCGCGAAGCGCTGACGGATGAGGGCAGCGCCGCAGCTCACCCAGTCGAACCACCCTCATCCCCTGCCGGACCTTCTCCCCCGAGGGGAGAAGGAGGCTAATCGGAAAGGAGCCCCCCATGCCCCGCAATCCCGACCATCGCGGCGCGACGAAAGAGGAGTTCGAGCGCTTCCAGCGCGAGCGGCCGATCATGCTGCGCAGGGTCGCGACGATCTGGGAGCTCTGGCGCCTGTGCGGCCGCAAGGACTGCCGGCGGGCAAAAGCCTGCACCGGGCCGAATGGCGACCAATGCGCCGGCGAGTTCATCTCGACCGCGCTCTCCGACGAGCAGCGCGCGACCTTTCGCGAAGCGATCCGCCTGCGCCTCACCGGCGTCGATGGCAGGGAGGCCTGGGAGCAAGCGGAGCGGCGGATCGCGCAGCACAAGGCGCAGCTCGAGGCGATTCCCGGGATGCAGGGCGAGAGATAGGCGGCGCGACGCGGGCAGGCTGCTATAAGCTCGCCTTCAATCGCGATTCACGGAAAACACAGACCATGGCCAGGAAGACCCCCGAACAGCTCGCCAAGGAATTCGAGGGCCGCAAGGCCAAGGGGTTGGCCAAGGGCGGCGCGGCCTTCTGGCCGAACGTGCTGTCGAATGCGGTGCTGAAGCTCGTCGCCGCCGGCGAGGTGCTCAGCGTCGAGGCCCTGATCGCCCGCATCGAGCAGGATTCCGGCTCGCTCGACGTCCAGGTCAAGGCCGGCGCCGACGAGGCGATCGCGCGGCTGCGCCAGGCGGTGGCGAAGGCGAGCTGAGTAAGCGGCTGCTAGCGGGGCCAATTGCCGTCATTCTCGGGCGGAGCGAAGCGTAGACCCGAGAATCTCAGGACGAGAAGGAGCCGATCGGCGCCCGTCCGGCAAGAGATGCTCGGGTCAAGCCCGAGCATGACGCGTGAGACCTACTCCCCCATCGCGATCAGGCTGGCGTTGCCGCCGGCCGCCGCGGTGTTGATCGTCACCGTCTGCTCGGTGGCGAAGCGCGGGAGATAGTTCGGGCCGCCGGCCTTGGGGCCGGTGCCCGAGAGCCCGTGGCCGCCGAAGGGCTGCACGCCGACGACCGCGCCGATCATGTTGCGGTTGACGTAGATATTGCCGGTCGAGAGCCGGTCGATGACCAGCTCGACCGTCGTCTCGATGCGCGAATGCAGGCCGAAGGTCAGGCCGTAGCCGGTCGCCTCGATCTCGGCGAGCACCTTGTCGAGCTGGCCGGCCTTCCAGCGCACGACATGCAGGACCGGGCCGAAATGCTCGGCGGCAAGGTCCGCGACCTTGTCGAGCCGGATGATGTGCGGGGCGACGAAGGTGCCGGGCAGAGCCGGTGTCTTGCCGGCGTAAGTCACGCGGCCGGCGGCGCGCATCGCGGCGATGTGGCTGTCGAGCCGCTCCTTTGCGGCGGCGTCGATCACCGGGCCGACATGGGTCTCGATCGCACGGGGGTCGCCGAGGGTGAGCTCGCTGGCGGCGCCCTCGATCATCTCGACCATCTTGTCGGCGACGTCCTCCTGCACGACGAGCAGGCGCAGCGCCGAGCAGCGCTGGCCGGCCGAGCGGAAGGCGGAGAGGACGACGTCGTCGGCGACCTGCTCGGCGAGCGCGGTGGCGTCGACGATCATGGCGTTGAGGCCGCCGGTCTCGGCGATCAGCGGGACGATCGGGCCGTCCTTGGCCGCAAGCGCCCGGTTGATGGCGCGGGCGGTCGCGGTCGAGCCGGTGAAGGCAACGCCGGCGACGTCCTTATGCGCGACAAGGGCGGCGCCGAGCTTGCCGTCGCCGGGGGCGAAGTGGAGTGCGGTCTTCGGGATGCCGGCCTCGTGGAGCAGGCGCACGGCGAGCGCGGCAATCAGCGGGGTCTGCGGCGCCGGCTTGGCGACGACGCTGTTGCCGGCGACCAGCGCGGCGGCGACCTGGCCCACGAAGATCGCCAGCGGGAAGTTCCAGGGCGCGATGCAGACGAACGGGCCGCGGCCGCGCAGGATCAGACGGTTCTCCTCACCGGTCGGGCCGGGAAGCGCGGTCGGCACGGCGAACCGGCTTTCAGCCTCGGCGGCGTAATAGCGCAGGAAGTCGACGGCTTCGCGGAGTTCCGCGATGGCGTCGTCCAGCGTCTTGCCGGCCTCGGACTGGAGCAGCGCCAGGATCGGGCCGCGGCGCGCTTCCATCAGGTCGGCGGCCTGGCGGAGCGAGGCTGCGCGGTTGCGAGCCGGTGTCGCGTTCCAGGCGTGGAAGCCGGCCTTGGCCGCGGCCATCGCCTTCTCGGCGCTGGCGGCATCGCCCTCGGTGACGCGGCCGACCGGCTTGCCGTCGATCGGCGAGAGTACCTCGCGGGCGGTGCCGGAGCCGGGCTTGCCGTCGATCAGCGGCACGGCGTCGGGCACGGGCTTGGCCGCGGCGGCGTGGATCTCGGCGAGCAGGGTCGAAAGGCTTTCCGCATCGCCGAGCTCGACGCCGGCGGAATTGCGACGGCTCGGGCCAAAGAGCTCGGCCGGCAGCGGGATGCGGCGATGGCGGGCGGCGCTGGGCGTGCCGATCAGGTCGGCCGGCGGCACCAGGAGCTGGGCGACCGGCACGTCGGGATCGCCGGAGACCGAGACGAAGGAGGAGTTGGCGCCGTTCTCGAGCAGGCGGCGCACGAGATAGGCAAGCAGGTCCTGGTGGCCGCCGACCGGCGCATAGGTGCGGCAGGCGAAGCCGGAATCCTCCTGCAGCAGGCGCTCATAGAGCGCCTCGCCCATGCCGTGCAGGCGCTGGAACTCGAAGTTGTCGGCGTTGCCGGCCATCTCGGCGACGGCGGCGACGGTCAGCGCGTTATGGGTGGCGAACTGGGGGATGATGCGCGGGCGCAGCGCCAGCAGCTGCTTCGCGCAGGCCTCGTAGTTCAGGTCGGTCATCGCCTTGCGGGTGAAGACCGGATAGTCGGGCAGGCCGCGCTCCTGGGCGCGCTTCAGCTCGGTGTCCCAATAGGCGCCCTTGACCAGGCGGACCATCAAGCGGCGATCGTAGGCCTCGGCGAGGGCGGCGATGTGGTCGATCACCGCGGCGGCGCGCTTCTGATAGGCCTGGATGGCGAGGCCGAAACCGTCCCAGCCGGCGAGCGAAGAATCGGCCATCACCGCGGCGATGACGTCGAGCGAGAGCTCGAGCCGGTCGGCCTCCTCGGCGTCGACGGTGAAATTGAGGTCGTATTTTTTGGCCTGGTGGGCGAGCTCGACCACCTTGGGGGTGAGCTCGGCCAGCACACGCTCGCGGTTCGTCGCCTCATAGCGCGGGTGCAGCGCCGAGAGCTTGACCGAGATGCCGGGCCGGTTCGGCAGCTTGTCATTGCCGGCCGAGCGGCCGATGGCGTCGATCGCGTCGGCGTAGGAGGCATAATAGCGGTCGGCGTCTCCTTGCGTGCGGGCGCCTTCGCCGAGCATGTCGAAGGAGTAGCGGTAGAGCTTGCCCGAGCCGGAGCGGGCGCGCTTCAGCGCCTCCTCGATCGTCTGGCCGAGGACGAAATGGTTGCCCATGACGCGCATCGCCTGGCGCGTCGCGGTGCGCACAGCGGGCACGCCGAGGCGCTTGGAGAGGCTGCCAATGATGCTGGTCGGCGTCTCGCCCGGCTGGATGATGCGGGCGGTGATGCCGAGCGCCCAGGACGAGGCCGAGATCAGAAAGGCGTCGGACTTGGATTCATGGTGGGCGAAGTCGCCCTGGCCGAGCTTGTCCTCGATCAGCCGGTCGGCGGTGGCGGCGTCTGGCACGCGCAGCAGCGCCTCGGCCAGCACCATCAGTGCGAGGCCCTCCTTGGTCGAGAGCGAGTATTCGCGCAGCAATTCCTCGATGCCGCCGAGGCCGACCTTGCGGGTGCGGATCGCCTCGACCAGCGAGGTGGCGCGGGCGTCGATACGCGCCTTGGCGGCAGGGTCGCGGCGGCCGCCGGCGAGCAGGTGACCTGCGATCGCGGCATCGTCCTCGGCATAGGGCGCACGGAAGACGGGTGCGGTGCTGGCGGCAGGTCGCGGGGCGGGGGCGGCCATGGAAAGAGCTCCGAATTTCGGCGGCGGGATGATCTGCAGAATCATCGCAAGCCGGCTGGATATCAATGGAGATTTCAGCGATTATGCCGCAACTAATCCTGCAGGAAATTCAGATGGCAGAGAATAATCCGGTTCTCGATCGAACCGACCGGCGCCTGCTCGCCCTGCTCCAGAACGACGGTCGCGCCGCCGGTGTCGAACTCGCCGAGAAGGTGGGCCTGTCGCCGACGGCGACGGGTGAGCGGCTGAAGCGGCTGGCGCGCGAAGGCTTCATCACCGGTTATCGCGCCACGCTCGATCCGGTGAAGCTCGGCCTGCACCTCCTAGTCTTCGTCGAGGTCTATCTCGACAAGACGACGCCGGACGCCTTCGAGCGCTTCGCCGCGGCGGTGAAGCGGGCGCCGGAGGTGCTGGAATGCCATATGGTCGCCGGCGGCTTCGACTATCTGGTCAAGACCCGCGTCGCCGATATGGGCGCCTATCGTCGTTTCCTCGGGGAGGTCTTGCTGGCGCTGCCGGCGGTGCGCGAGACGCGGACCTATGCGGTGATGGAGGAGGTCAAGACCGACGGGGCGCTGCCGCTGTGACCGAGTTCGCACGGCCGCAGAAAAACGTAACCATTTCCGCGATTTCGCCGTGTTGTCGCCCTGTTGCCGCTTGACCTGCCGGCTAGTTGGGTCCTTCTAGGCGAATGCTTCTCCGGCACGATGTTTGCTGGAACGGAGTCCGTGAGTTGCTGCCGCCCTATCGGCCGCCGTCATTCCGGAGCCTGACATGTCCGCTGCGATGCCCCCGTTCCACGTGCCGTTGTCGCGGCGCGGCTTCGGGCGCGTTCTCGCTGGAGGCGCGCTGGCCGCGTCGACCGGGTTTTCCGCGCCCGCCGCAGCCGCAACGCAGCTCAAATTCACGCTGGACTGGCGCTTCGAGGGGCCGGCGGCGCTGTTCCTCATTGCGCTGGAGAAGGGCTATTTCGGCGACGAGGGTCTCTTCGTCACGATCGACGCCGGCACAGGTTCGCGCGAAGCCATTCCACGGGTCGTGACCGGTGGCTATGACGCCGGCTTCGGCGACGTGAACTCGCTGATCCGTTTCCGCGACGAGAATCCCAGCGTCGATCTGAAGGCGGTGATGATGGTTTATGACCGCCCGCCCTTCGCGATCGTCGGGCGCAAGAGCCGCGGCATCACGGCCGCTCCCAAGAGTCTCGAAGGCAAGAAGCTCGGCGCACCGGCGGCCGACGGGGCCTTCGCGCAATGGCCTGTCTTCAAGAAGGTCAATGGGATCGACGATGCCAAGATCAAGCTCGAGAATATCGGCTTTCCTGTGCGCGAACCGATGCTGGCTTCCGGCGAGGTCGATGCGATCTTCGGTTACGCGCATACCTCCGTCGTCAATATGAAGGCGCGCGGCGTACCGGCCGACGACATCGTCACCCTGCTGATGGCCGATCATGGCGTCGAGCTCTACGGCAACGCCGTGATCGTCTCGCCGAAGCTGCTGGCCGAGAAGCCGCAGGCGGTGCGTGGCCTGCTGCGGGCGATCACGCGCAGCGTCAGGGACGTCGTTGCAGATCCCGAAGCGGCGATCGCCGCCGTGCTCCAGCGCAATGAGGGCGCGCGCCCAGAGATCGAGCGGGAGCGCCTGAAGATGGCGCTCGATCACTATGTGATGACGCCGAACGTCAAGGCGAACGGCTTCGGCGGCATCGACAAGACGCGCTGGCAGAAGGCGCTCGACCAGATCGCGCTGACCTTCCCGTTCAAGGACAAGGCGAAGGCCGGCAACGCCTTCGCCGAGGGCTTCCTGCCGGCGGAGGCCGAACGGGCGTTCTAAGCGACCCGCTGGTTTACTTTAGGCCAAGGTGACAGCGGCTTTGGGCTTCGCCTATCGTGCGCCGCTTTTCGCAAGAGCACGCGCAGATCGCCGCGTGCTCAATCTGTCATTCTGAGCCATGTCCGATCAGGTTGTTTCAACCTGATCGGACATGGCTCTTGGGGCCTGCCGCATGCTTCCCGACATCCGCGACTATGAGCGCCTGCGCGCCGCGTTCCGCTGGCGGATTCCGGAGCATTACAATATCGGCGTCGATTGCTGCGATCGCTGGGCTGTCGCCGAGCCTGGCAAGGTCGCGATCCTCGAAATGCAGCCCGACTGGTCGGTCGTGCCGGTCAGCTATGGCGAATTGCGGGCGCAGTCCAATCGGCTGGCCAATGCGCTGCGCCGGCGCGGTGTCGGGGAGGGCGATCGCGTCGCGATCCTGCTGCCACAGGGGCGGCATGTGCCGATCGCCCATATGGCTGCCTACAAACTCGGCGCCATCGCGGTGCCGCTGGCGGCGCTGTTCGGAGCCGATGCGTTGTCCTATCGGCTGCGGGACAGTGCGGCGAAGGCGCTGATCACCAATGCCGCCGGACTTGCGAAGCTCGGCCAGATCGTCGAGCCGCTGCCGGAGCTCGAACTGGTGATCTCGGTCGACGGGCCAGATGGGCGAGCCGAGGGGTTTGCTCGCGCACTGGAAGCCGAAAGCGAGGAGTTCGCGCCTGTCGACAGCGGCCCGGACGACCCGGCGCTGATGATCTACACCTCCGGCACGACCGGCAACGCCAAGGGCGCATTGCATGGCCATCGGGTGATGCTCGGCCATCTGCCCGGCGTGGAGATGCCGCACGAGTTCCTGCCGCAGCCGGGCGACCTGCTCTGGACGCCGGCCGACTGGGCCTGGGCCGGCGGCCTGCTCAACAACCTCTTGCCGGCGCTGCATCACGGCATCCCGATCGTGGCGCGGCCGACGGCGAAGTTCGATCCTGACGAGGCGTTCCGGCTGATGGCCGATGTCGGGGTGCGCAACTGCTTCATCCCGCCGACGGCGCTGCGCATGCTGCGGGCGGTGGAGAACCCGCGCGGGCGCTATGACCTCAAGCTGCGCACAGTGGCCTCGGGCGGAGAGTCGCTCGGCGCCGAGACGCTGGCCTGGGGCCGCGAGAAACTCGGCCTGACCATCAACGAGTTCTACGGCCAGACCGAGTGCAATCTCGTCCTCGCCTCCTGCGCCGCGATCGACGTGGTCAAGCCCGGCTTCATCGGCAAGGCGGTGCCGGGCCACGAAGTCGCGGTGATCCGGCCCGACGGCAGCCTGTGCGAGCCGGAGGAGGAGGGCCAGATCGCGGTGCGCCGGCCCAACCCGGTGATGTTCCTGCACTATTGGCGCAAGCCCGAGGCGACCGAGGCCAAGTTCATCGGCGACTGGATGACCACGGGCGATCAGGGCTCGCAGGATGGCGAGGGCTACATCCGCTTCGTCGGCCGCGACGACGACGTCATCACCTCGTCCGGCTATCGGATCGGGCCAAGCGAGATCGAGGATTGCCTGCTGCGCCATCCGGCAGTGGCGCTCGCGGCCGTGGTCGGCAAGCCCGACGCGCTGCGCACCGAGATCGTCAAGGCCTTCATCGTGCCGAAATCCGGCTATGAGGCCTCGCCGCAGCTCGTCAAGGAAATCCAGGGCTTCGTGCGCGAGCGGCTGGCGGCGCATGAATATCCGCGCGAGATCGAATTCCGCAGCGAATTGCCGATGACCACCACCGGCAAGATCATCAGGCGGCTGCTGCGCGACGCCGGATGACGAGCGGTGCGCGGCGGGCCGTCGCCGCCGAGACGGAAAGCCGGATGTCGCCGAGCCGCAGCGGCGCCGTGACGGCGTGCGGGCCGGGAACATCGCCGACGATCTCGCTCTGACGGCTACGCCGGCCGAGCCAGGCGACGAGCTGCGCCAGCGGCGCGAAGCTGGCGAAGCGATCATCCTCCGCACCGGAATAGAGCCAGAGACGCGGACCCTTACCGACGAGGACCGCGCCGGCGACCAGCTTGTCGTCGAGGCTCAGCAGGCCGACTCGGCAGCGATGCGAACTGGCGAGATTGCG
This sequence comes from Allobosea sp. Tri-44, assembly GCF_004123845.1. Classification (GTDB taxonomy): domain Bacteria; phylum Pseudomonadota; class Alphaproteobacteria; order Rhizobiales; family Beijerinckiaceae; genus Allobosea. Next base: position 240,844 of record NZ_NBDP01000053.1, read on the forward strand.
TGTCATGGCGCGCAGGAAAGCGCCCTCGCGAATGTCCTGCAGCGCGGCGGCGCCGGCGCGTGCCAGCGAGCCCGAGGCTTCGAGCGCCAGATGCAGCTCGACCATGTCGCGCAGCTCCTGTCGCGAGCTGGATTCGGCGAAGGTGAGCTTGCCGTGACGTGACAGACCATGGCGCAGGGCGGTGAGATCTGGCGCCCCCACGCTGGCTGGCGGTTCCGGCGTCGGTTCGAGCGAGGCGGCGTGGCCCGTGTGTTCGGCAACCCGCAGCAGGCTGCGCAGGAACGGGCCATCGAGATCAAGGTGGTGCAGCTGGAGGTTTTGCGTGTTGGCGAGACCCCATCGGCCGGAGGCGTGGAGCAGGGTGGCGACGACGCGCTCCGCCTGATCCGCGTCGATCAGTGGCGTGGCGATGCCGAGGCGAGGATTGCTCAAGCCGGTCAGCTCGTCATGACCGAGCAGGCGGCGCTGGAGACGGGCCGGGGCGAAGCCGAGCAGCCGCCGCGATGCGGCCGCGCCGCTCCAGACTAGCAGCACCGGCGTGTCGCGGAAGTCGACGAGGTGCTGGGCCGCGGGCAGGGCAAAGTCGGGCTCGAAGAAAGGATTTGCCTCGATGGCGCGGGCGGCGAGGTCGCGCCATTCGGTTTCGATGGCGGCGCAGGCGGCGAGCGTGCGGCGCTCGAGCCGGAGCGGGCTCCCCTCTGCGGACGATTCGACGGCGCGGGCTCGCTCGGGCGCTGCTGGCATTGCAGGAGCGACAAGGTTCGGCATGGCGCAGCCCTTTCGCGGCTCGCCCTGCTTCGGTGCGCTTTCGTGCCGGATCGGCACGCATGCGCGGGACGGTGCAGGGGTCTGCGCGGGACGAACCAAGAAACGGGCCGGGCGGGGCAGGCTGGTCAGGCGTGATGGTGGTGGTGATCAGGCTGCGCCTGGGCAGGTGCGGGCCGGCCGAGGAAAGCCGACCAGAGCCTGGCGACAGTCTCCTCCTCCAGATCCTTGACGATCAGGACGAGGCGGGAGCGATGGTCGGCATCGGGCCAGGCGGGCAGCAGCACCGGCGGGTGCAGGATCTGCTGGACGGCATGGACTAGCAATGGTCCCTCGGGATGCTCGGCAAGCGCGACCAGCCCCTTCAGCCGCAGCAGCCTGGCGCCATGGGTCGAGCGCAGCAGGGTCCAGAACAGGTCGAAGGTCGCCTCGCGGATCGGGGTCTCAGCCGTCAGTGTGAAGGCGCGGATGCTGGCATCATGGCGATTGACGTCGTGATGATGGTGGTCGTGGCCGCCGTGATGGTGATGGCCATGAGCCTCGCCATGATCGTGCTGGTGGCCGTGATTGTGGTGATGACCGTCCGGCACCTCGGCCGCGAGCCAGCGGCGCAACTCGTCAGGACGCTCGGCGATGTCGTAGAGGCCGGCGCCGACGAGCGCCTCGGCCGGTGCGTCGGGAGCGAGGATCGCAATGCCTGGATTGAGCTCGTCGAGCCGCTTGCGCAGCGCTGTGACGGCCTCTTCGTCGGTCGCGATGTCGGCCTTGGTCAGTACGAGCCGATCGGCGGCGACCACCTGCCGGAGCGCTTCGGGATGGGCATCGAGGGTCGCCATGCCGTTGACGGCGTCGACCAGCGTGACGACACCGTCGAGCTTGAAGCGCATGGCGAGATAGGGGTGGTTGATCAGCACATTGAGGACCGGCGCCGGGTCGGCAAGGCCGGTGGTCTCGATTACCAGGCGCTTGAACGGGGCGGTGCGGCCATTATCGAGCCGGCGCAGCAGGTCCTCGAGCGTGACGATCAGATCGTCGCGGATGGTGCAGCACAGGCAGCCCGAGGCGAGCAGGATCATGCCGTCCTCGATGCCTTCGACGAAGAGATGGTCGAGGCCGATCTCGCCGAACTCGTTGACCAGTACGACCGTGTCGGCGAGGGCGGGGTCCTTCAGCAGCCGGTTGAGCAAGGTGGTCTTGCCGGCGCCCAAGAACCCGGTCAGCAACGTCAGCGGAATTGGCTCGGGGCGGTCGGACATGCGCTTCAGGTTCCTGGCGCGGTCACCACTGACAGTCGGCGGGCTCGCTTTTGTTCCAGTATTACATTGGCGATGATCGCGGCGACGACAAGGGCGCCGCCGGTATATTGCAGCGAGCCGACACGCTCGCCGAGAAAGACGGCGGCGATCGCGACGGCGAAGACCGGCTCGGCGCAGAAGGCGAGGGCGGCCGGGCCGGGCGCGACGCGGGCGAGCGCCAGCACCTGGAGCAGGAAGCCGATCAGATAACCGCCGATCGTCACCGCGACCGCGATCGGCGCGAGCGCCAGCGCCGCGGGCGGCTGGAACAGGCCGGTGAGGACAAGGATAGCGAGCGTCACCGGCAGGATGACGAGATGCGACCAGAACAGTTTGGGCAGGGTCCCGGTGTCGCCGCAACGCGCCGCCGAGAAGAACTGCACCGCGGCCAGCACGCTTGCGGCGAGTGCGAGCGCCAGCCCGCGCGGGTCGAGCCCGTGCCAGTCCGGCCCGACCACCATGGCGACGCCGACGAAGGCGAGGAGGGCGATCGCAATCCGGTCGAGGCTGAAGCGGGCAGGGGTGAAGAGCGGCTCGGCGAGCACGATCAGGATGGGAAAGGTATAAAACACCACGGCCGCCACCGTGATCGGCAGGAAGGCGACCGAGGAGAGATAGGCGCAGGCGGTGAGCGCCGTGCTGAGGCCGAACAAAGCGAGCGCCGACCAGTGCCGGCGCGGCACGACGAGGCTGGCGCGCCAGATCAGCGCCGCACCGACGACGAGCGCCAGCATCAGGAAGACGCGGTAGAAGACGATGAGCGGCCCGCTCAGCCCGGCATGGCCGGCGAGCTGGGCGCTGACGATATTGGTGCCGAAGGCGGCGGCGGATGCCAGCGCCAGCGCAAGGCCGTGCTGGGCCGAAGAGGCGCCGCGCTCGTGCATGTTACGCCGTCGGGTCAGGCGTCGGGTTTATTGGCATCGGGCTTGGCGGCAGGCTTCGCGCCCGCCCGGGCCGGCGGTTTGGCGAGCGGCTTGGCCTGTGCCTGGCTCGGCTTGGCCTTGGCCGGAGCTGTCTTCTCCGAAGCCGGCTTGGTCAGCAGCGGCTTGGCGGCGGGCTTGTTCGCCGCCTTGATGCCGGCGGCGGCGCCGGGGCGCAGGCTCGCCGGGGTCGCGGCACCGGGCTGGATCGCGCCCTGCAGGCGCATCGGACCGGAGCCGAGGGCGGCAGCTGCGGGGCGCTCCTCAGGCGTCGGCGTGACGGGCGCGAAAGCGGAGGAGGAGGGCGGGATCGCGCCGTTGCCGGAGAAGGTGCGGCTGCCGGCGACGAGGCCGGCCGCAACCGGCGCGCCGGGCTTGATCGTCTCGCGCGCAACCTGGGTGTCGGGCCTGGCCACGGCATTGGCGGCGAGCGGCGCCGAGGCAGATCCGGGCGAGCGGCCGAAGGAGACCTGGATGGGATCGAACTTGACGCGCGGTCCGAGCGTGATGCGGCCGGACGGCGAGCGCGTCAGCACCGCGCCGGAAGCGCCGCCCTGCGGCACGGCCGCGGCAAAGCGGTCCGAGGTTCCTTCGGCATTGCCGCCGAGGCTGAAGTTGCTGCTGGTGAAGCTGATCGGCCCGGAGGTCTCGGCATCGTCGCCGAGCGCGTGGCCGCCGCGGCGGACGCTGTCGCAGATGCTGTAGGCGCGCCCGCCATTTCCGGCCGGCATGCTGGAGATGCTGCCGCCGAAGCCGCCCCATTTGCCGAAGCCGTCATCGAGCAGTTGCGCTGCCTTGACGGTGCGCTCCGCGCCGGAATTGGCACCCAGGACGACGGCGATCAGGGTGCGGCCGTTGCGCGTCGCGGTGGTGACGACATTGAAGCCGGAGGCGCAGACGAAGCCGGTCTTCATGCCGCTGATGCCGTAATAGCGGCCGACGAGACCGTTGGTGTTGTTCAGCACCTGCTTGCCGAGCTGGACCGCGCCGGTGTTCCAGTAATCGGAGTACTGGCTGAACTCGTTCATCAGCGCCATGGCGAGCACGGCGAGGTCGCGGGCACTGCTCTGCTGGTCGGGATGGTGCCAGCCGTTGGGATTGACGAAATGGGTGTCGCGCATGCCGAGGCGCTGCGCCTCAGCGTTCATCATCGAGACGAAGGTCTCGACATCACCGCCGACGCCCTCGGCAATGACATAGGCGATGTCGTTGGCCGACTTCACCATCATGATGCGCATAGCGTTGTCGAGCGTGATCTCCTGGCCGGCCTTGATGTAGACCTTGACACGCGGCTGGCTGGCGGCGCGCTTCGAGGCGGGGATCGCGGTCTCGAGCCCGATCTTGCCCTCGCGCACGGCCTTGAGCGCGAGATAGAGCGTCATCATCTTGGTGGTGGAGGCCGGATGCCAGGCCTGCGTCGGGCTCTCGCTCGACAGCACGGCGCCGCTCGAGGCGTCGACCACTACGCTCGTGCCGGCTTCAGCCGGAGCGGCGACAGCGAGGAGCGAGGCGAACGTGGCGCCGGCGGCGAGGCGGAATGAGATCATCGGCAGAGGTCTTGAACCTGTCTTGGCGGGAGTCGAGGGCTTCAACGCGACGCTTGAGGCATTTTCGAGACGGCGGGCGACAATCCTGCCTCGCTGATGACGCATACCTACCCCTCATCGGGCGATTTGCCTAGCGGGGCGTGGCGGTCCAAAGCATCCGCGGTGCTTTTTCTGCAGGATGCCAGCGCGTGAGTCTCAGCCTTCTGTGGATACCGGTGACGCTCGCCGCCTCGCTGCTGCAGACGGCGCGAAACCTGACCCAGCGCTCCCTGACCGAGGTGATCGGCGTTGTCGGCGCAACGCAGGTGCGCTTCCTGTTCGGGCTGCCCTTCGCGCTGATCTTCCTGCTCCTTGTCTGCCTCGCCAGCAGCAGCCCGCCGCCGACGCCGGATCTGCGCTCCTTCGGTTTCGCCGTCTTCGGTGCGCTGACCCAGATTCTCGCCACGGCGCTTATGTTGGCGGCGATGCGCGAGCGCTCCTTTGCGGTGACGACCGCCTACACCAAGACCGAGCCGGTGCAGGTCGCGCTCTTCGGCACGGTGCTGCTCGGCGATGCGCTGGGCTGGGCGAAGTTCTCAGCGATCGTCGTCGCCACCGCCGGCGTGGTGCTGATGTCGTGGCGGCCGGGGGACAAGCTCAGCGCTGCCGGCCTGCGTCCAGCGGCGCTCGGGATCGGCGCTGGCGCCGCCTTTGCGCTGTCGGCGATCGGCTTTCGTGGTGCGATCCAGGCCTTGCCGGAGGGGCATTTCCTGATGCGGGCGACTACCATCCTGGCGCTGGGACTGGCGATGCAGACCCTGATCCTGACGCTCTACATGCTCGTCGCCAACCGGCCGGCGCTGATGCTCAGCCTGCGCAACTGGCGGCGCTCGCTTGCTGCCGGCTTCCTCGGCGCCGCCGCCTCGCAATGTTGGTTCATCGGGTTTTCGCTGACGACGGCGGCCAATGTGCGCACGCTCGGGCTGGTCGAGGTGCCGCTGGCGCAGATCGCCTCGCGCCGGATCTTCTCGGAGGGCACGAGCTGGCGCGAGCTCAGCGGCATGGCGCTGATCGTCGCCGGCGTCGGCGCCCTCCTGCTGCTGGCGATTTAAAAAACCGAGCCACGCATTCGTCGCAGTCCCTGCCTAGGGCTTTCCAACGACGGGCCCAGGGAGACGCGCTATGGCGGCGAACTACCATTACGTTGGAACCTATGACGAGCGGATTTTCGAGCAAGAGTTCAGGGACCGTTTCGGCAAGAAGCCGCGTTACAACGCCAACGCCATTCCGGATCTGCTGGTGCTGCTGCGCCTGATCAGCCGGGACACCAGCATCACCGATGTCCGCTGGGCCGCCTATATGCTGGCGACCGTCGCCTGGGAGACAACGAGCCCGGTGACCCGGTTCGTTCAGGCCAAGAACAAGAAGGGCAAGCCGCTGGTCGACAAGGCCGGCAAGGCCGTGATGCTCAAGCGCCGCGCCTGGCTGATGACGATGGCGCCGGTCGACGAGGTCGGCCACGGCAAGGGGCGCAAGTATCACGAGCCGGTCAAGGTCGCGAAGCTCGCCGACGGCAGCGTCCGGATCACCGAGCAGGATGGCGACCAGTTCAAGGTCACGGCGGCCGGCCTGATCTCAAAGCTGACCAAGGGCGCCAAGATGGGCACGGTCGATGGCGGCGCCGCCGACAAGGCCTACAATGACGATACAGGTGCCGAGCTCGCTTATTTCGGCCGTGGTTATGTCCAGCTGACCTGGTGGTCGAACTATGCGACGACCGGCGCGGCGATCGGCCAGGGGCTCAACCTGCTGCTCGACCCGGAACTGGTGAAGACGCCTGCCATCGCCTACGCGGTGATGTCGCACGGCATGCTCACCGGCGACGGCTTTGCCAATGGCCGGAAGTTCTCGACCTATTTCAGCGGCAAGCTGCGCAACTATGTCGGCGCGCGCGCCATGGTGAACGGCTCCGACCACGCCAAGGACATCGCTGCGATCGCCGAGGTGTTCGAGGCGGCTCTGCTGGCCGCCGGGCCGCAGCGGCCGATCACCTTCGCGCCGCCGATCGATTCCAGCCTCGCCGGCATGCCGCTGCCGGGCGCGCGGTTCACCAGCCAGTCGAGGTTCTTCCAATGAGCCGCCGCTCGTTTGCCGCCGCTGCGGTTGTCCTGATCCTTGGGGCCGGTGTCGCCGTTGCGCAGCAGCCGGGCAGCCAGCAGCGCTGCGGCTGGCTCGACAACCCGACTCCGGGCAATGCCTCGCTATACGACAAGGACGGCGAATGGACGATCGCCGTGCAGGGTGGGCATCAGGCGAAGGGCGACTGGCCACCACCCTACAAGGCGGGCGAATGGCGCAAAGCCGGGAACGGCAGCTACGGCTATGGCTGCGCCTGCATGACCGTGAAGGTTGACGCCGAAGAGAAGAACGTCCTCCATATCGTCTCCGCGAAAGCCAGGCCGCTGGCGGCCTGCCGGAAGGACAAGGCGCTGTCCGAGGTCGAAAAGAGTCTGCGCTGAGCGCTTCGGCCTTCGCGTAAGTCGCTGAGCGGCAGGTTTCGCCCATTTTCGCCATGCCCTGATTGCAGGGGCGGTCTCCGCTTGCCTGAACAGCGTCCTATCCCGCTTGACTTGATCCGGCTTCCGTTGGCCTTTCCACGCACGGGAGGAATGCGCGCTTGCCGGCTTGCCGGCGAGCCTGCGCGGGTGCAGATACTGTGTATCTGCACGTTAGTGAGGAGAAGACCATGAGCGCTGCAATCGTCGGCTGGGCACATACCCCCTTCGGCAAGCAGGACACTGAGACGGTCGAGAGCCTGATCGTGCGCGTCGCGACCGACGCGCTGGTCGATGCCGGCATCACCGCCGACCAGGTCGACGAGATCGTGCTCGGCCATTTCAATGCCGGCTTCTCGGCCCAGGACTTCACCGCCTCCCTCGTGCTGCAGGCCGATCCGGCACTGCGCTTCAAGCCGGCGACGCGTGTCGAGAACGCCTGCGCCACCGGCTCGGCGGCGGTGCATCAGGGCGTTCGCGCGATCAAGGCCGGGGCGGCCAAGGTCGTGCTTGTCGTCGGCGTCGAGCAGATGACCACGACACCTGGCCCTGAGATCGGCAAGAACCTGCTCAAGGCCTCCTATCTCGCGCAGGAGGCCGATGTTCAGGGTGGCTTCGCCGGCGTCTTCGGCAAGATCGCCTCCTCCTATTTCCAGCGTCATGGCGACCAGTCGGACGCGCTCGCGCTGATCGCGGCGAAGAACCACAAGAACGGCGTCGAGAACCCTTACGCCCAGATGCGCAAGGATCTCGGCTACGCCTTCTGCCGCGAGGAGAGCGAGAAGAACCCCTATGTCGCCGGCCCGCTGAAGCGCACCGACTGCTCGCTGGTCTCGGACGGCGCCGCCGCGCTCGTGCTCGCCGATGAAGAGACCGCCAGGACCCTGCGTCGCGCCGTCGGCTTCCGCGGCATGGCCCATGTCCAGGACTTCCTGCCGCTGTCGCGCCGCGACATCCTGAAGTTCGAGGGCGGCGCCCGCGCCTGGCAGCAGGCGTTGGCCAATGCCGGCGTCGCGCTCGACGACCTCTCCTTCGTCGAGACGCATGACTGCTTCACCATCGCCGAGCTGATCGAATACGAGGCGATGGGCCTGACCAAGGAAGGCGACGGCGCCCGCGCCATCAAGGAAGGCTGGACGCAGAAGGACGGCAAGCTGCCGGTCAACGTCTCCGGCGGCCTCAAGGCCAAGGGGCATCCGATCGGCGCGACCGGCGTCTCCATGCACGTGCTCAGCGCGATGCAGCTCGTCGGTGAGGCGCCGGAGGGCATGCAGGTCAAGGATGCCCGCCTCGGCGGCATCTTCAACATGGGTGGCGCTGCGGTGGCGAACTACGTCTCGGTGCTCGAGCGGGTGAAGTGAGGCGAGGGCCGCCGACGAATTCAGGTCGGTGGTCGTTTTGAAACTGGCCGGAGACGCGGCGTGACCATCTTCTTCGCGCTGCTGCCGGCCTATGTGCTGTCAATCTTCTACCGATCCTTCCTGAGCGTGATCGCCGGACCGGTGATGGGCGATCTGCGCATCGGGCCGGCCGAGTTCGGCCTGCTCGGTGCCGCCTGGTTCATGGCCTTCGCGCTGGCGCAGTTCCCGGTCGGCTGGGCGCTCGACCGGATCGGGCCGCGCCGGACGGTCGCGGTGACCATGGCGATCGGCAGTGTCGGCGCCTTCCTGTTCGCGCAGGCCGGCAATCCCACGATCGCGACGGCAGCGATGGCGCTGGTCGGGATCGGCTGCTCGCCGATCTTCATGTCGTCGCTCTATCTGTTTGCCCGGACGCAGGCGCCGGCACGCTTCGGCCTGTTGACTTCGATCTTCATCGGCCTCGGCTCGCTCGGCAATCTCGTCGGCGCCGCGCCGCTGGCCCTGGCTGCGCAGGCCTATGGCTGGCGCCCGACCATGCTCGCCTTCGCTGTGGCGTTCCTGCTCGCGACTATTCTCGCCGCGGCGCTGGTGCGCGATCCGCCGCCGGTCACCGACGCCTCGGGCAAGCATGAGGGCCTGCTGCAAGGCCTCAAGAGTATCGTCGCGATCGGGCCACTCTGGCTGCTCGCGCCGATCACCCTCGTCGGCTACGCGATCATCGCGACGGCACGGGGCCTCTGGATCGCGCCTTACATGGCGCAGGTCCATGGACTCGATGGAATCGCCGCCGGCCATGCGACACTCGGCATGGCGACGACCATGATCGTCGGCGCCTTCGCCTATGGCGCCTTGCAGAAGCGGGCGGGTCGCAACAAGGCGCTGGTCGCCTGGGGAACGGTGGCGACCGGGATCGGCTTTTGCCTGCTGGCTCTGATCGGTGCGCAGTCGCTGGCCGGCGCCGTCCTGCTCTTTGCGATCGTCGGCGCGACGGGCTTCACCTATGCGATCCTGATGGCGCATGCGCGCGTCTTCTTCCCCGATCATCTGGTCGGGCGCGGCATGACCTGCATCAACTTCCTGTTCATCGCCGGGGCGGGGCTGATCCAGTGGGGCTCCGGCTGGTTCGTCGCGACGCAGCGGGCCGACGGGCGCGACGCGGCACAGGCTTTCGCCAACATGCACTGGGGCTTTGCCGCTCTGCTGCTCGTCTCGACCGCGATCTATCTGGCGACGCCGGAGCGGCGGGTAGCCTGAGGCTCAAGCCTCGCCCGGCGCGCGCGCCACGATCGCCAATGCGTGCACGCTGCCGGCGAGCTCCTCGGAGAGCGCCGCATTGACGAGGCGATGGCGCTCGAGCCGGCTCTTGCCCGCGAAGGCGGCCGAGACGACCTCGACACGGAAATGCGTCTCGCCACCCTCGCGCCAGCCGGCATGGCCGTGATGCTGATGCGATTCGTCGATCACCTTGAGATGCTCCGGCGCGAGCTCAGCGGTGAGCTTGCTGGTGATCCGGTCGGCCATGGTCGGCATGAAGGCTCCTGTCGAGTTGCTTGCTCAGGTTCTGGGGCAGTCTCATAGTCCTTGAGGGGCAGGGCGGAAACGCGTCTTTCGCGTGGAGGCGGTGATGATGACGATCTGGCGCATGCTCGCTTTGGCGCTTTGCGTCGCCGCAACGCCCGCGCTGGCTCAGGATGAGGGGCGTGTTGCCGACTACAAGCAGAGCGAGGCGGTGCTGGCGCGCTACAAGCCGGTGCCGATCGCGCTCGCGACCCCGGCGCTGACGCGCGGCACACCCGGGCTGACTACGCAAGCCGAGCTCGACGCCTTCGTTGCTGATCTCGCCGCCAGGGCCCCTGGCCGGGCCGTGCTCGGTTCACTCGGCAAGTCGCAGCAGGGGCGCGACCTGCCCTACCTGATCTTCTCCAAGGAGGGGCTGAAGGACCCCGCCGCGCTGAAGGCGCTCGGGCGGCCGGTCGTCTGGTTCGTCGGCCAGCAGCATGGCAACGAGCCGGCGGGGGCCGAGGCGATGCTGGCGCTGGCGCATGACCTCGCGATCGGCGATCTCGGCGCCGTGCTCGACAAGCTCGTGGTGGTGATCGTACCGCGCAGCAACCCGGACGGGGCGGCGGCCGACAAGCGGCCCGGCGCCAGCGGCTTCGACCTCAACCGCGACCATCTGCTGCTGACCCTGCCGGAGACCAGGGCGCTGCACACCAAGCTCGCCGAGCTGCCGGCCGATGTGATCGTCGACGTGCACGAGTTCTCGGTCGCCAATCGCTGGCTGGAGAAGTTCGGTGGGCTCAACGCCGCCGATGCGATGATCCTCTACGCCACCAACCCGGCGGTGCCGCAGCCGACGACGAAGATCGCGGCCGAGCTGGTGAAGCCCGCCATGGACAAGGCGATGGCGGAGAAGGGGCTCTCCTCCTTCTGGTACTTCACCACGAGCTACCGCAAGGACGACAAGCTGGTCTCGATGGGCGGCAATGCGCCGGGGATCGCGCGCAACCTGTTCGGGCTTTCCGGTGCGGTCTCCTTCCTGATCGAGACGCGCGGCGTCGGCCTGAAGCTGGAGAATCTCGAACGCCGCATCGCGACCCATTACGTGATCTCGCGCGCCGTGCTCGACACCGTGGCCACAAACGACAAGACCGTGCTGGAGGCGGTGAAGGCGGCGCGGGCGGAGCTGGCGCGCAACCAAAGCGAGCTGATCGTCGGGCACCGTATCGCGACGGAGACGGTCGCGATACCGCTCGTCGATCCGGCGACCGGCGCCGACATGCCGACCCCGGTCGAGTTCCGCGACTCGCGCAAGGTCACGGTGACGAACAGCCGGGTGCGGCCGGAAGGCTATCTCGTCCTCCCGGAGGGGCAGGCGGCGCTCGAAGCGCTCAAGCTCAAGGGCATTGCAACCTGCGCGCTCGGCGGGCCTGCGACGCTCGAAGTCGAGGCCTTCATGGTCGAGCAGAAGGGGCCGGTGAAGAAGGTCGACCGCGAGAACATCAATCCGGACCAGGCGGTCAAGGTCGAACTCCGGCCACGCCGGATCGAGGTTCCAGCGAATGCTGTGTTCGTGCCAATGACGCAAACAGGCGCCAATGTCATCGCCGCCTCATTGGAGCCGGATTCTCCGGGCTCTCATGTCGGCGTCGGGGTGGTGGAAACCGCGCCGGCTTCAGGCGAGGCGCCCATCTATCGTGTGCCTCGTGGAACCAAGCTTGCACTCGCGGTCGGAGGCGATACGGCCTGCGGCCGTTGAGTTTCGAGCGTGGAAACACTATTTTGGGTGAGGTTCCGGCCGTTTCGGCTGGGCCGGGTTCCTTAAGCAATCAGGGTCAAGCTGTCGCCAAGGCGATTGGCTTGCTGCAGGTGCGGGGCGATCCGCGCAGCAGCCGGCTTGTCGATGCAGCATTCCACCCGCATAACCATGAGACGATGAATTTCAACTCGCGCCTTTTCGACCGGATCAGGATCGGCCCTTCCGAGGCGGAAGAGGTGGTCGAGGCCGATGCGCGTCATTGCGACCATGCGGGCTGCACCAAGTTGGGCGAATTCCGCGCGCCGATGGGGCGCGGCAAGGAAGGCAAGTTCTTCCAGTTCTGCCTCGAGCATGTGAAGGCCTACAACGCCACCTACAACTACTTCTCCGGCATGAACGATGAGGCGCTCGCGGCTTACGCCAAGCAGGAGGAGATCGGCCATCGGCCGACCTGGAAACTCGGCGTCAATGCCAGCGCCGCCCGGATGGCGCAGCGCGGGCGTGGTCCCAGCGAGCAGGATGGAGCGGATGTGCAGGATGCCTTCAACCTGTTCCGCGGCCGTGCCCGCCGCGAGCAGGAGCGAGCTGAATCGCGCGTCGGCGTGCTGGCGAAGAAGGCGCTGGAGACGCTCGACCTCGACGAGACCGCCGACCGTGCCGCGATCAAGGCCCGCTACAAGGAACTGGTGAAGCGTTTTCACCCAGACGCCAATGGCGGCGACCGCTCGCGCGAGGGGAGGCTGCAGGAAATCCTCAAGGCCTACCAGACGCTCAAGACGAACGGGCTGGTGTGAGGCCCATCAGGTTTTTTCGTCATTCCGGACAAGCTGCGAAGCAGCGCAGCTCCGGAATCCATCGTAAGGCGCCGGAGCCTTACGATGGATTCCGGCGTTCCGCTTCGCTCCAGCCGGAATGACGATGCTCTGTGATTGAACAACTGGCGGAGAAGGCATGACCATGGATTCTCAGGTGATCGCCCCCGCTGATGCCGAGGAGCGGCGGGCCAGACCGCCGGTCGTGGTCTATCCCAATGGCAGCCTGCCTGGCGCCGACATGGCGATACTGGAACGAGCCCGCCAAACCCTGACCAAGCGCGACGAGATCATCGTGCCGCCGCGCGAAGCCGGCAGCTTCCATGTACCGAAAGGCCATTTCTTCCGGATCGTCAGCATCGAGGGGCCGCAGGTCGGCGACCTCAATCTGTGGAACGCCGACGATCTCGACGAGCGCTTCTTCAGCGGCAAGACGCGTGCCTTGCATGCGACCCATCTCGGCGCCGGCGACCGCCTCTGGAGCAATCTGCCGCATCTGCGGCCGATGGCGACGATCACCCATGACACGCTCGGCTGGTACGGCTTCGACCAGGATGGCGCCGGCGTCCATGACGTGATCGGCACGCGCTGCGATCCCTATACCCACCGGCTGCTCGGCGATGGCGGCGACTACCATCATTGCTGCCATTCGAACCTCGCTCGCGCCTTGGGACAGGCGAGGGGACTGCCGGCGCGCGAGGTCGAGCATCATGTCCACGACGTGCTCAACGTCTTCATGTGCACGGGCTTCACGAAGGACATGCACCAGTACTTCATGAAGGCGAGCCCGGTCAGGCCCGGCGACTTCCTCGAGCTCTTCGCCGAGATCGACCTGCTGGGAGCGATCTCGGCCTGCCCGGGCGGCGATTGCGGCCAGACGCATTCGAGCGACGTCGCGCGCTGCTATCCGCTTAAGGTCGAGATCTACGAGGCCGATCCGGCCGCGCTTGCCGGCTGGCATTCGCCGCGGCGCAGCCCGTATCGGCGCAGCCACGGCGAGGCGGAAGGCTGAGATTCGTCATTGCGAGGAGCGTAGCGACGAAGCAATCCAGGGGCGGCCGAGCTCTACGCCCCCTGGATTGCTTCGCTACGCTCGCAATGGCGGAAGCTGCTCAGTTCTTCAGCAGCGAATTCATCCCGTCGGTGTCGAGATTGTCCGAGCCGCGCACGCTGCTGCGTTCGGTCGAGCTCGGCTGGTCGCCGTCCTGTCCGCCGCCGGACGCGACAGAGCCGCCATCCGCGGCCGGCGCCTGCCCGCCAGCACCCGCCATCTTGCGCAGCAGGGGGCTGGCCTGGAGCAGCGCCGTCATGCTGGTGGCGGTGTTGTAGCTGTTCGGATCATTGGGAGCGAGGCCGCCCTGCTTGTGCAGCGCGATGCCCGAATTGCCGGCGTTGTAGAGAAGCGAGCCGGACGAGCCGCCGAGCGTATCGCAGCGATGGCGCATCTCGGCCGCGTCGCCCTGCTGGCGCGTTGCCATGCAGCGGAAGCGGCTCATCACCTTGGGCCGGCCGGCCGGGTGGTGGATGACCATCAGCGAGGGGGCGCCGCCGGTCGGCGTCGCCGCGAGCTTGACCGCCCCATAGGTCGCGGTCGGATTGCCCTTGGCCTTGACGATGGCGTAGTCGAGATTGGCGTTGAATTCGACTGGCTTGGGCTCAAGCTCGAAGACCTTGGCGCCCTTGCCGTCCTGCGTCAGGAAATCCATGACGATGATGGCGCGCATCGGCGTCATCTCGCCACTCTGCGGCAGGCAGTGATGGTTGGTCAGGACATAGTCACCCGGCAGCAGCTCGCCGGTGCAATGGGCGCCGGACTGCTTGCCGGTCTTGTTGTCCTTCAGCAGGATATCGATGCGCCCGACGGGCTTGGCCATCTTCGCGAGCGGATCGCGCTGATCGAGCTCTGCGATCGGCTCGAAGGCGCCCTTGTTGCTTTCGATATGGGTCGCAGCGTCGCCGGTGCTCTGCCGCCGGGGCATGCTGACCTTGCCGAAGTCGCTGGGGTCGAAGCCCATTGTCTGGGCAGCGGCGGGGCCTGCGAGGGCAAGGCCCATGGCACCGATAAGGGCGGCGCGGAGGTTGGCCCCGGTCGAATTGGTCTGCAGCCATGCGGGCATGCGCTTCTTCCTCTCCTCAAGCGGGTCCCTCGCGGCCCTGCCGACGACCGCCTTCAGGCACGGACCGGTGCCGCGGGACGCGGGCACGGCCGAGCAGTACCGGGACGATAGTCGTCCGCACGCGCTTGGGAAACCCTGAGCGCTTTTCGCAAGAGCCGGAAGCTGGGGAAGGCGATCGGCTCTCAGCGCTTCTTCGCTGCCATGCCGGCGACGTCGGCGATGATGCCGTCGAGCGCGAAGTCCTTCGGGGTATAGACCCGCGCCACGCCCATGTTCTTCAGCGCGTTCTCGTCGTCGGGCGGGATGATGCCACCGACCACGACGGGGACATCCATGCCGGCGACGCGCAGCCGTGCGGTGACGTCGCGCACCAGTGGCAAATGCGAGCCCGATAGGATCGAAAGCCCGATGATGTCGGCCTTTGTCTCCTGCGCCTGCGTCACGATCTCCTCGGGCGTCTGGCGGATGCCGCCATAGGAGACCTGCATGCCGGCGTCGCGGGCGCGCACCGCGATCTGCTCGGCGCCGTTCGAATGGCCGTCCAGCCCCGGCTTGCCGACGAGGAAGCGCGGCGGGCGGCCGAGTTTCTCGGTTGCCAGGGCAACGGCGGCCTTGACTGTGGCGAGCCCGGCATCGTCGCCGAGCTTGGTGGTGTCGACGCCGGTCGGGGCGCGGTATTCGCCGAATATCTCGCGCAGGGTCTGGGCCCATTCGCCGGTGGTGACACCGGCCTTGGCGCAGGCGATCGAGGCCGGCATGACGTTGCGGTCCTCCTTGGCTGCGCTGGCGAGCTCGGCGAGCGCGGCCTCCGCCGCATTGCCGTCTCGCGCTGCGCGCCAGGCCTTCAGCCGGCCGATGGCTTCGATCTCGACCGAGTCCGGAACCGTGACGACATTGCCTTCGCCCGCCGAGAGCGGCGAGGGCTCGCTGGTTGTGAACTTGTTGACGCCGACGACGATCTGCTCGCCGCGCTCGATCGCCTCGATGCGGCGGGCTCCGTTCTCGACCAGCGCCATCTTCATGTAGCCGCTCTCGACGGCGGCGAGCGCGCCGCCCATGGCGTCGATCTTCGCCAGTTCGGCCAACGCGGCCGCCTTCAGTTCTTCGACCTTGGCGTCGACCTCTTTCGAACCGTCGAAGATGTCGCCGAATTCGAGCAGGTCGGTCTCATAGGCGAGCACCTGCTGCATGCGCAGCGACCATTGCTGGTCGAAGGGACGGGGCAGGCCGAGCGCCTCGTTCCAGGCCGGCAATTGCACGGCGCGGGCGCGGGCTTTCTTCGAGAGCGTCACCGCCAGCATCTCGATCAGGATGCGATAGACATTGTTCTCGGCTTGCGGCTCAGTCAGCCCGAGCGAATTGACCTGCACGCCATAGCGGAAGCGACGATGCTGCTCCTCCAGCACATTGAAGCGCTTCAGCGTGATCTCGTCCCAGAGATCGACGAAAGCCCGCATCTTGCAGAGCTCGGTGACGAAGCGCATGCCGGCGTTGACGAAGAAGGAGATGCGGCCGACGATGCTGCCGAACTCCTCCGGTGCGACCTCGGGCCGGGCCCTGATCGAGTCGAGCAGGGCGATCGCGGTTGCGAGTGCGAAGGACAGCTCCTGCACCGGCGAGGCGCCGGCCTCCTGCAGATGGTAGGAGCAGACATTGGTCGGGTTCCATTTCGGCAGTTCGCGCGCCGTGAACACGACGATGTCGGTGGTCAATCGCATCGAGGGGCGCGGCGGGAAGACATAAGTTCCGCGCGACAGGTATTCCTTGACGAGGTCGTTCTGGGTCGTGCCCTGCAGGGCGGCGCGGTCGGCGCCCTGCTCGTCGGCGGTGGCGATGTAGAGCGAGAGCAGCCAGGCCGCCGTCGCATTGATCGTCATCGAGGTGTTCATCTGCGCCAGCGGGATCTCAGCGAACAGGGCCCGCATGTCGCCGAGATGGGTGATGGGCACGCCGACCTTGCCGACCTCGCCGCGCGAGAGCACATGGTCGGGGTCGTAGCCGGTCTGGGTCGGCAGGTCGAAAGCGACAGAGAGACCGGTCTGGCCCTTGGCGAGATTGGTCCGGTAGAGCTTGTTTGATTCGGTCGCGTCGGAATGGCCGGCATAGGTCCGGAAGATCCAGGGCTTGTCACGCGGCAAAGGCTTGTCGCGCTGGGTCTGGTTCCGAAGCGGATCGATCGCGTTCATGGTCGCTCCCTGCCGTGCCATCTTAATGTGCCCGTGCAATCGCGATTGTTGCACTGCAGCGAAGATAACGCCAGTGGGCGGCGGCGTCGCCTACGACATTGGGAGAAGGCTCGGCTGAGTCGAAATCTCTGAAGAGCCGGGGCACGACAGGGTTGCGGCCAGGGCATGCTTGACCGGCCATCCTGTCGATTGACGAGTTCCAGTGGCCGTCCGCAGATTGGCGGCCAGCAGCAGGGGGAATTCTGCGCAACGATCAAGCGACGCACTCGACCGACAGGCTCTGCCGACAAGGCAGGATGGCTGATGGCGATGACGTTGCTGAGATGGAGGAATCGATGTCGAAAGCGATAATGCTCGCCGCTGCGCTCGTCGCGGGTCTGGCGCCGGCGGCCCTGGCGCAAGCGCCGGCCGGCGACCGCTGGACGATCATTCACGCCGGCGCAGTGCTTGCGGTGCCCGGCACGCCGGCCCGGGCCAAGACCAGCCTCATCGTCAAGAACAGCCTGATCCAGGAGCTCAAGGACGGCTTCGTCACGGCAGACAGCATCGGTGCCCCGGCGCAGGCGGTGACGGTGGTCGATCTCGGCGATCGCTATGTGCTGCCGGGCCTGATCGACAGCCATGTCCACATCACCTCGGAGCGAGCGCGCGACAGCGAATTGCAGCGCGTCAAGAAGACCGGCGAGAATGTCGCGCTCGACGGCGTGGTCTATGCGCGGCGCACGCTCGACGCCGGCTTCACCACGGTGCGCGATCTCGGCTCGCGCGGAGCGCCGGCGCTCGCTTTGCGCGACGCGATCCGTCGGGGGCAGGTGCCCGGCCCGCGCATCGTCGCAGCGGGCCAGTCGATCTCGGCGACCGGTGGTCACTCCGACACCAACGGCTTTGCGCCCGATGTCTTCCCGGAGCTCGGCGAGAACATCTGCAATGGCCGCGAGCAGTGCCGCCATGCGGCGCGCAACCAGATCAAGCGCGGCGCCGACGTCATCAAGATCACCGCGACCGGCGGCGTGCTGAGCAACACCGCAGCCGGGACCGGCCGGCAGATGTTCGATGACGAGATCGAGGGCGTCGTCGAGGCTGCCCATGCCATGGGGCGCAAGGTGGCGGTGCACGCCCATGGCGCCGACGGCGTCAATGCGGCGCTGCGGGCCGGCGTCGACTCGATCGAGCACGGCACCTATCTCAACGACGAGTCGATCGCCCTGTTCAAGAAGAGCGGCGCCTATCTCGTTCCGACCGTGCTTGCCGGCGCGACCGTAGTGAGGATGGCGGATGAGGAGGGCTTCCTGCCGCCGGCAGTGCGCGACAAGGCGCGGCAGGTCGGGCCGCTGATGCTCGACATGCTCGGCCGCGCCTATCGCGGCGGCGTCAAGATCGCCTTCGGCACCGATACCGGCGTCAGTGAGCACGGCAACAATGCCGAGGAGTTCGCGCTGATGGTCAAGGCCGGCATTCCGGCCGATATCGCGATCCGGATGGGGACGGTCGACGCGGCCGACCTGCTCGACCTCTCGAAACAGATCGGGACGCTCGAACCCGGCAAGGCCGCCGATGTGATCGCGGTCGCCTCCGATCCGACCAAGGACATCACCGAGCTGCAGCGCGTGCTGTTCGTGATGAGCAGTGGCCGCGTGCACAAGGCGGCGCCGGCGAAGGTTGCGGCGAAGCCGTAAGGACGAGCGGCGCGATGACCTGTCGTCGTCGCGCCGATCTTCAGGCCCGCTGCGCGAGTAGCCCCGCGCACCGCCCGTGCAATCATTGCGCGGGCACCTTCATGTCGGGCCTGCTACACAGCCGAAAGCGGGCGACCGCTCCGATCGAAGCGACAATGGTGCAAGTGTCATGGTGATTTCGGATGGCCGGCCGGGAGAGCGGCCGGCCTTCGCCCGCTGGCTCTCGACCGGCAACAGCATCACCCAGCAATTCATGGCGATCGGCGGCCGTCCGGACGTCGTCAGCCTTGCCGGTGGGTTACCGGCGGCCGAGCTCTATCCGGTCGAGGCGATCGCAGCGGCGCAGGAGCGGGCGCTGACGCGCTGGGGCACGCAGATCCTCGAATACGGCCCGATCGAAGGCTTGCCGGCGCTGCGGGCCGCGATCGCCGAGCGCTTCAGCGCAACGACCGGGCGCCGCTTCGGGCCGGAGAACGTAATGCTGACGACGGGTGCGATGCAGGGGCTCGACCTCGTCGGCAAGGCGCTGGTCGATCCCGGTGAATTAATCCTCTCGCAGTTCCCGACCTATCTCGGCGCACTCGATGCCTGGCGGCCGCGCATGCCGCGCTATGAGAGGCTCGACTGGAGCCTGCAAGCGCCCGGGCAGGATGCGGCGCTGCGCCAGGCCAAGTTCGTCTATGCCGTGCCGAACTACTCCAACCCAACCGGCGTGCTGGTGCCGCAGGGCGAGCGCGCCGCCATGCTCGACAAGGTCGAGGCGGCCGGGACCTGGCTGCTCGAGGACGATCCCTATCTGCCGCTGCAATTCGACGGGCCGGCAGGGCCGAGCATCCTGTCCCATCATGCGCAGCGCCATCCCAACGGTCCCTATGCTGGGCCGGTGATCTATCTTGGCACCCTGTCGAAGAGCCTGGTTCCGGGCCTGCGCGTCGGCTGGGTCGTGGCCGAGGCCTCGCTGATTGCGACGCTGGCGCTGGCCAAGCAGTCGACCGACATCGCTTCCAGCCTGCTGACGCAGGCCATCGCGCTGGAGATGATCGAGAGCGATTTCGAGGCACAGCATATCCCGAAGATCGTCGCGACCTATCGCGAGCGGCGCGATGCGCTCTGCGCTGCGGCCACCGAGCATCTATCCGACTGGTTCGACTGGGAGGTGCCGCCGGGCGGCATGTTCGTCTGGATGCGGGCCAAGGATGCGGCGATCGATACCGATGGGCTCTATGCCCATGCGCTGGCGGAGAATGTCGCCTTCGTGCCGTCGAGCGTGTTCGATCCGACGGGAGCGCTTAAGAGCGCGATGCGGGTCAATTTCACCCGCTCGGCGCCGGACGTCCTGGTCGAGGGCGTGCGCCGGCTGGCGCGGGCAGTGCAACGCCTGCTTGCCGAGCGGCCCGGCCGGGCGGCGTGAGTTTTGCCAGTTTTTCTCCGTCATTCCGGCCGTAGCGAAGCGGAGCGCCGGAATCCATCGGAGGGAACTGCGCTCTATGATGGATCCCGGGTCTGCGCTGCGCTTGCCCGGGATGACGAGAGCTTGAACGGTCTGGTCAAGCCAAACTTAGGAACCCGACAATGCCGACCCGTCTCGCCACGCCCGCCCATCCGCGCCTGCCGCAAGCCCTGATCGACGCCTGGCAGGTGGTGCCGAGCTCGGTGATCGCCGACCAGCTCGGCGGCACCGGCCATGCCGACCCGGCGATCCGGCCGACGCGGCCGTTCGCGCCGGGCAAGCGCCTGGTCGGCCAGGCGATCACCGCCTGGTGCGAGCCGGCCGATTACGGGCCGGTGCATCATGCGATCAGCCTCGCCGAGCACGGCGATGTCGTGGTGGTTGCGGCCGGCGGGCGCAAGGATGCGGCGATGATCGGCGACCTGCTTGGCGGTGCCGCCCGGCGCAAGGGCATTGCCGGCGTCGTCGTCGACGGCGCCGTGCGCGATGTCGGGCCGGTCTCGCAATGGCCGGACTTCGTCTTCTTTTCGCGCTGGATCATGCCGCGTGGTCCGTCCTCGATGGAGCGCGGCGTCGTCAATGGGGCGATCGTCTTCGGCGGCGTCGCTGTCTCGCCACATGATCTTGTCGTCGGCGACGATGACGGGCTGGTCTTCGTGCCGCATGGGCTGGTCGAGGCCAAGCTCGCACCCTGCCTGGCGCGGGTGAAGGCGGAGGCCGAATGGGAGGTCCTGCTCGCCGGCGGCGCCTCGACGGTCGAGACCTTCAAGGTGCCGCCGATCGAGAAGCTCTGACCGGCCTCTAGAAGTTCTCGACCCAGGGCCGAAGCTCAACCTCGAGCGACCAGGCGCTGCGCGGCTGCCGGAGCACGTCGAGATAGCTCTGGGCGATGGCGTCCGGGTCGAGCGTGTTGTCGCCGGCATCTGGGTGGCGCGTGCTGCGGACCGCGCCGTCGATGACGAAATGCGCGACATGGATGCCCTTCGGCCCAAGCTCGCGCGCCGCGCTCTGGGCGAGGCCGCGCAGGGCGAACTTGCCCATCGCGAACGGCGCCGACAGCGCGAAGCCCTTGATGCCGGCAGTGGCGCCGGTCAGCAGGATGGCGCCGCGGCCATGCGGCAGCATGCGTTTCGCCGCCTGCTGCGTCACCAGGAAGGCGCCATAGGCGGTGACCGCGAGCGCCTGCGCGACCCCTGCCGGATCGAGCTCCGCGATAGGCCCGCGCAGCCGGCCGCTGGCGTTGTAGATGACGATGTCGGGCTCGCCGATCCGGGCCTCCGCCGCCTCGAACAAGCCGGCGACGGCGGCCGGATCGGAAGCGTCGACCGCGAAGGTCGCGGCGCCCGTCTCGGCAGCGAGCGCAGCGAGCTTCTCGGTATTGCGCGCGGCGAGGCCGACCTTGATGCCTTGTGCGGCCAATGCACGGGCGACGGAGGCGCTGATGCCCGAGCCGGCTCCGACGATCAGGGCGCTGCGATAAGGAGGGGATGTCATCGTCGGATCTCCGTTCAGGCCGTTGTGGCGGCAGGCACTGACTTGGCTTCGCTGCTGCGCATCATGATGCAGAAGCCGGCGGCGAAGAGGCAGAGCGCGCCGGCGATGAAGAAGGCCGGCAGGTAGCTGTCATAGACGGTGCGGCTGAAGCCGGCGCCATAGGCGGCGAAGGCGGCGCCGAGCTGGTGGCCGGTGAAGACCCAGCCGAAGACCAGCGTCGCCTTGTCGCCGAAGCGGTCGGCGGCGAGCTTGATCGTCGGCGGCACGGTCGCGACCCAGTCGAGCCCGTAGAAGATCGCGAAGATCGAGAGGCCGTAGAAGGAGAAGTCGGTGAAGGGCAGGAAGAGCAGCGAGAGCCCGCGCAGGCCGTAATACCAGAACAGCAGCCAGCGGCTGTCATAGCGGTCAGAGAGCCAGCCCGAGCCGACCGTGCCGAGGAAGTCGAAGATTCCGATTACCGCGAGCACGCTCGCCGCCGTCACCGCCGCCATGCCGTAATCGCCGCAAAGCGCGACGAAATGGGTCTGCACCAGCCCATTGGTGCTGGCGCCGCAGACGAAGAAGGTGCCGAACAGGATCCAGAAGGTGCTTGTCTTTGCGGCCTCGCGCAGCGCGACGATCGGGGAGGCGAGCATCGCCTTGAGGCTGGTGGCTTGCGCCGGTGCCGGCACGATCTGCGTCCCGCCATAGGGGGCAAGACCGACATCGGCCGGGCGGTCACGCATCAGGGCGAGCACGCCGACTGCCGCGAGCGCGATCATGCCGAGCACGAAGACCATGGCGGCGCGCCAGCCGACCTGCTCGGTCAGCGCCGCGAGCAAAGGCAGGAAGACGAGCTGGCCGGTCGCCGTGCTGGCGGTGAGCAGGCCGACGACCAGGCCGCGGCGATGCACGAACCAGCGGGTCGCGACGGTGGCGCCGAGCACCATGGCGGTGAGCCCTGTGCCGAAACCGAGCACGATCCCCCAGAGCAGTACCAGCTGCCAGAGCTGCGTCATGGCGAAGGAGCCGAGAATGCTCACGGCGATCAGGCTGAGCGCCACCAGGGCGACGGGGCGGACGCCGAAGCGGTTCATGAAGGCGGCGGCGAAGGGCGCCATCAGCCCGAACAGCAGCAGGCGGATCGCCAGTGCCGAGGAGATCTCGGAGGTCGCCCAGCCGAACTCCTTCTGCAGTGGCAGGAGCAGCACGCCCGGCGCGCCGACGGCGCCGGCGGTGACCAGCATGGTCAGGAAGGTCACCGCCGCCACGGCCCAGCCATAATGGATGCCGCGACGGTCGAAGGCGGCGGCGAGGCCGACGGGTTGAACTGGTTCTGCGAGATCTGTCGGCATCAGCGGCCCCTTTTGCGGGTATATGCCCGCATATCCATGAGGAAATCAGAGTGAATCGAGTGCTACATGAAGCTGTCGCATGAACTCGACGCCGAGACGGTCGTCGAGGGCCTTCTGGGCGCCATCCCAGAGGGGAGCGCCGTCTTCCAGAACCTTGTGGCCGGCCTCGGTCAGAGCGACCGTGGCCTCGCGCTGGTCCTCGCCGCGGCCGAGTTCGACGAGACCCATCTTCTCGAGCACGCGGACATTGCGGCCGATAGTCGAGCGATCGAGCTCGACGCGGCGGCCGAGCGCGGTCAGCGTCACCGGCTCGACCCGGGCGATCGAGCGCATCAGGCTGAACTGCGCGATGTTGACCCCGACCGGAGCGATCGTCTCGTCGTAGAAGGCGATCATCCGGCGCGAGGCCGAGCGCAGGGTCGTGCAGATGCAGGGAACCGACATGGATTGCGGGTATATGCCCGCGTAAGGCGGATTGCAAGCCCGATGGCTCTCTGGGGCAGCACGGAAATCGTCCGGCTTGCAATCGCTGCGGTTTTATCTATTCTACCTACTAGAAGGTAGGTGGATATGTCCAACGTCGCCAACAGGTCTGATGACATCCTGCTTTGCGCGCGCGCGCTGATCGTTGCGGGCGGGTACCATGGCTTCAGCTATGCCGACATCGCCAAGGTGATCGGTATCCGCAACGCCAGCATTCACTATCATTTTCCCGGCAAGGCCGATCTGGTCCGCACCCTCGTCGCGCAGTATCGGGAAGAGGCCGAAACGGGACTCGCCGCGCTGGAGCGGAATATTCCCGACCCCGCAGGGCAGTTGCGGGCTTATGCCGGCTTCTGGGAAAGCTGCATCGCCGACTCGACTGCCCCGTTCTGCGTCTGTGCCCTGCTCGCGAGCCAGATCCCGGTCCTGCCCGAAGACGTCGTGACCGAGGTTCGGGCTCATTTCCGGATGCTATCGGCCTGGCTGAGCTCGGTCATGACGCGTGGCGCCGGAGAGGGCAGCCTGCGGCTGGCCGGGACGGCTGACGCCGAGGCCGAGATGTTCATGGCCGTCATTCATGGAGCCATGCTGTCGGCGCGTGCATATGGCGATGCCAAGGTGTTCGGCGCCGTGATCCATCCGCTGCTGCAACGACTGACGACCGGGCATTGAGCGCCGGCGAGAGTGGAACGATCACGTATACTTGTCTACCAATTAGTAGGTAGATGGCCTTAGCTTCCGGCACCAGATCTCCAGGAAGGACTGTCCAATGTTCGGAATTTCGCCGTTAGGCTGGGTGCACACGCTCGGCGCTCTGCCTGCCATCCCGGCAGCCGCGTATATGTTCGCCCGGCATGGCCGCATCGTACCCCGGTCAAAGCTGGGCGCGGTCTACTTCCTCTCGATGCTGATCGGCGGCGCGACAGTCTTCATCGTCACGCATCAGCCGATCGGGCATGTCATCGGCGCGATCACCATCCTGCTGCTGCTCGCAGGCTATGGCGCCGGCCAGGTTCAGGCCTTGGGTCGCGCCGGCAGGTACATCGAAACAGTCTGCTTGAGCCTGAGCGCATTCCTGTTGATGCTGCCGACCGTCACGGAAATTCTGCGCCGGGTGCCGGACGGCCATCCCTTCGTCACCGAGTTGAACTCGCCACTCCTCCTGGGAGCGCAGGCGAGCCTCCTCGTCATTCTGATCGTCGGCCTGACGGTCCAGATCGTCTACCTGCGCAGGCAGAACGGGACCGCTGCAGGTTAAGGCATGCGCGACGCGACCTGCATCGGCAAGGGTCTTCCGAGCAGGTAGCTAGTTCCGCCCTTCCGGCAGCCGCGGCAGCGGCAGGAACTCGACGCCTTCCTCATGCAGCATCTGCGCATCCTCGGCGCTCGCCTCGCCATAGATGGCGCGGCTCTCGCTCTCGCCGTGATGGATCTTCAGTGCCTCCTCGGCGAAGTTCTTGCCGACGGGCTCGGCGTTGGCGGCGACATGCTCGTGCAGAGCGGTCAGCATGGCGCGAAACGCCATCTCCTTCTCACCCATCAGCGCGGCCGGCTGGACGACGGGGGCAGGGGAAGGAGCGTGGGCGGACGACGGCGCGGCAGCCTCCGGCGCAGGCGTAGGCTCAGCCGGGCGCCGGCCACGGTCGGTGCGGGCCACGGCGGGAGACATCACGGCGCGCTCGACCTTGGCGCTGTCGCAGACCGGGCAGGTGACGAAGCCGCGTTTCGCCTGCTCCTCGAAGCCGCTGGAATTGGCAAACCAGCTCTCGAACTCGTGGGCGTTGTCGCAGATCAGGGTGTAACGGATCATTTCAACTCAAAGCCGGGTAACGGCTGCAAATGGGGGCGCGGCCGTCCCGCGGCAAGTTTTGCTGCCATGCTCACTCGGCCGCGTCGAGCCGCGGCTGCTCGCCCTTGCGGGTTTCGACCGCGAAGGAGCGGGTGTGGCGCAGGGTCGGGATGCGCTGGCGGGCGTCCGCGACCAACGCGAGATCGATCTGCGCCATGATCAGCCCGGGCTCGTTGCCCGCCTCGGCCAGGACGCGGCCCCAGGGATCGACGATGATCGAGTGGCCATAGCTCTCGCGGCCGTCCTCGTGCAGGCCGCCTTGCGCCGCTGAGATCATGAACGCGCCGTTCTCGATGGCGCGGGCCCGTTGCAGCACCTGCCAATGCGCCTCGCCGGTCTGGCGGGTGAAGCAGGCCGGCGCGGTCAGCATGAAGGCCCCGGCTTCGGCCTCGGCGCGGTAGAGATAGGGGAAGCGGACATCATAGCAGATCGACATCCCGATCAGCCCCCAGGGCGTCTCGACCAGGGTTGCCCTGTCGCCGCCGGAGAAGGTGTTGGATTCGCGCCAGGTCTCGCCATTGGGCAGGTCGACGTCGAAGAGATGGATCTTGTCGTAGCGCGCGACAATCTCGCCGGCGGGATCGATCATATAGGCGCGGTTGGCGATCTTCTCTCCGGCCCTGACCGAGAGCGAGCCGATCTGCAGCCAGGTTTTCGCCTCGCGAGCCGCCTCGCGCAGCCCAGCGAGCACCTCGTGCTGCTCTTCGCCCTGGCTGATCTCGCGCAGGCGCTTCGTGTCGCGCTCGCAGAGATTGGTGACCTCCGGCGTCTGGACAAATTGCGCGCCGGCTGCCGCCGCCTCGCGGATCAGGCGCACCGCGTCGTCGCGATTACGCAGCGGATCGCGCGTCGAACGCATCTGGACGCAGGCTGCGGTGAAGCGTGGCGCGGTCATATGCATTCTCCGGTCAGGCCGCCTTCAGCAGCGGATCGAGCTCGCCGCGCGCATCGAGCGCGTGCAGATCGTCCGAGCCGCCGACATGGCGCCCGCCGATGAAAATCTGCGGCACCGAGGTGCGTCCGCCGGCCTTGGCCGTCATCTCCTGGCGCAGCGCCGGCTTGCCATCGACGCCGACTTCCTCGAAGGCGACGCCCTTCCTGGTCAGCAGTGCCTTGGCGGCATGGCAATAGGGGCACCAGCCCGTGGTGTAGATCGTGACCTGCGGCATCGGCCTATCCTGAAAGAATGCTTCGCCTTGCAATATAGGGAGCCGTCACGCTTCCGTCACGACCCGGGCGAAGGTCAGTATGTCGACCGCGCTCGCTCCGCCACGCAGCAGCGCGCGCGATGCGGCATTGGCGGTGGATCCGGTGGTCAGCACGTCGTCGACGAGCAGGATGCGCCGGCCCTCGACCTGCGGGCGCATGGTGGGCAGGACCTTGAAGGCGCCCTGGAGGTTGTCGGCCCGCTGTGCCCTTGTCAGTCCGACCTGCTGCTTCGTCCGCTTGACGCGAGTGAGCGCCTGGGGCGCGAAAGGACGCCCCGATTGCCGGGCGATCGTCACCGCCAGCGCCGCGGCCTGGTTGAAGCGCCGGGTCCAGAGGCGGAAGCGGTGCAACGGCACCGGCACGATGAGATCGGCGTCAGCGATCACCTCGCGGCCGGCTTGCGCCATCATCCGCCCGAGCATCAGGGAAAGCTCGGTCCGGTCGCCATATTTCAGCCGGTGCACCAGCTCGCGCGCCGTGCCGTCGAAGCGGCAGGCGGCGCGCGCCCGGGCGAAGACCGGCGGGTCCGCGATCGCGGCCGGCGAGATCAGCCCTGGCCCAAGATCGACCTCGAACGGCGTGCCGAGCCGCTCGCAATAGGGCCGCTCGATCAGGCTGAGTCCGGTCCAGCACTGGGCGCACAGGCCCTGTGCCTCGCTCGTGGCAGCCCGGCAGCTCACGCATGAAGGCGGGTAGACGAGGCTGACGACGCTTGTCGCGCCGGTGCGCAACCAGCTGCGCCCGCGACGCAACCAGCGCAGGGAGAGGGTTTTTCCTGCCCTTTCGGGATTTTCGGAAAGGCTCATGCGCCACGCGGTCCGCGAAGAGAGCATCTTCGCTTTCTCGCGAGCAGGGCAAAGCGGGCCCTGCCAAATCCTGCCATGTCGCCTATGTTCCCTGCGACGGCTCTGGCCCGCATGACGGCGGCTGGCGCCATGGATGCCTCCCTCGGCCTTATGGCCGCCTCGCGACAAGGATCGCCACGATGAGTCATGCCGGTGCCTCCGCCACCTCACACAAGTTGTTCACGCCGTTCCGCCTCGGCGATCTCGAACTGAAGAACCGCGTCGCCATGGCGCCTTTGACCCGCAACCGCGCCAACAAGCACGATGATGCGCCGAACGCGCTCAATGTCGAGTACTACCGCCAGCGCGCCGGTGCCGGCCTGATCATCACCGAGGCGACGCAGATCTCGCAGCAGGGCCAGGGCTATATCTGGACGCCTGGCATCTATCGCGATGCGCAGGTGGCCGGCTGGAAGGCGGTGACCGACGCCGTGCACGAGGCGGGCGGGCGGATCTTCGCACAGCTCTGGCATGTCGGGCGCGTCAGCCATGTCTCGCTGCAGCCGGGCAACCAGGCGCCGGTCGCGCCCTCTGCCGTGCTGGCCAAGACCAAGACCTATATCGAGAGCGGATTCGCCGAGGTTTCGGAGCCGCGTGCGCTCGGCCTCGACGAGATCCCCGGCATCATC
Organism: Allobosea sp. Tri-44; assembly: GCF_004123845.1. Classification (GTDB taxonomy): domain Bacteria; phylum Pseudomonadota; class Alphaproteobacteria; order Rhizobiales; family Beijerinckiaceae; genus Allobosea. Next base: position 268,609 of record NZ_NBDP01000053.1, read on the forward strand.
GCCGATTTCGTCAGGGCGGCGGAGAATGCCAAGGCCTCAGGCTTCGACGGCATCGAACTGCACGGCGCCCATGGCTATCTGCTCGACCAGTTCCTGCGCGACGGCTCCAACCAGCGCCAGGACGCCTATGGCGGCTCGATCGAGAACCGCGTGCGCCTCACGCTGGAGGTGATCGATGCGGTCACCAAGGTGTTCCCGAAGGAGCGCGTCGGCATCCGCATCTCGCCGGTGAGCCCGGCCAATGATTCCCGCGATACCGATCCGCAGGCGTTGTTCGGCCATCTCGTCGCCGAACTCGACAAGCGCGGCATCGCCTTCATCCATGTCGTAGAGGGCGCGACGCGCGATGCGCGCGACTACCTGCCCTTCGACTACCTGGCCCTGCGCAAGGCCTTCCGCGGCGCCTACATCGCCAATAACGGCTTCACCCGCGATCTCGCCATCGAGGCAGTGGAAAAGGGCGAGGCCGACCTCATCGCCTTCGGCCGGCTCTTCATCGCCAATCCCGATTTGCCGGAGCGGCTCAGGGTGAACGCCCCGCTCAACACGCCGGATGTCGCGACCTTCTATGGCGGCGACGCCAAGGGCTACACCGACTATCCGGCGCTCGCGCCGGCCGAGCGCTCGCACGCCGCCGGCTGAAGGCGGCCAACAGCCCCTGCGGGTAGCGCTTTTCTGCCCGCAGGTTTTTCGTCTTCGGCTGCATAGAAGGGCTTGCAGCGCGAGCCGGCGGCGATTATACGGACGGCCTTGCCGCGCTGCTCCCATCGTCTAGCGGTCAGGACGTCGCCCTCTCACGGCGAAAACTGGGGTTCGATTCCCCATGGGAGCGCCATTGCGGCCAAATGAGCCTGTTTTATAGGGCTCTTCTCCTTTTCTTGTCCCACTTCAGAATCTGGTGGGACATCATCGAGCCAGCCTGCAACTTCATCATCGCTGAATCCGCCATCTGCGGCTTGCTTGCTGCGCGGGTGTCGTGCTCCACCTCCTCAAGTGTCCGATGGCTCGGACAGATGTCAGCTCATGGGCGGTGGCTTGCTGCTCTGTGCCTGCTGTGCGGCAATGGCCTTGCGCAGGCCGTTGCCGCAATCTCGAGTTCAAGTGCCTCGCGGGGCTTTCGCCTTCGCGAAGGTGCCTTTACCCTCCATCTCGGCTTCGAGGGCCTCACGCCGCTGTTCGCTGGCGATGAGGTCTTTGCCGTCGTTGTCGAGGGCGTCCGGAGCCGGCGCCACCCTTGCCGTCTTTGTCGCCCGGGACCTTGAAGTCGGACAGGCTGATAGGCTTGGTGTGATTGTCCCGAGCCCTTTCGGGCGTGCCGGTGGCTGAGTGGTCGTCTTCAGGGCATTTGTGAATTCGACTTCGGGCCAACGATGATGCCCGCTATGGCGGTACGGAATCCCGATACGCTCGCTCTGGCGAGGCGCTGGCGTCGTTGGCTCGACTTGTTGGCTCTCTTACTGGTCGTGACGCTAACCGGCGTCATCTGGCGCGCGCCATGGACCATACAATACTCGTTTGTTGCCGCCGGATGCGCCTACGCGATCCTGCGCATCTACATATCTGACGGCCTTTATAGACGCCTGTTGTCAGGGAAATGGATCGTCTCAGCGGGTCTGGTCTCTTACCCCCTGTACATGTATCATCAAGCCGTCAACGGCTTGATGCATGGCTTCGTCGCGGGCCAAGTGCCGACTCTTGTGTCGTGGAGAGATCTTGGGATCGCGACCGCCGTGGTTTTTGTCTCAGTCGGTCTCGCGACAATCTCGACGGTCTACTTCGAGAGCTTCTTTCGACGATTGGGGCGCAAATTGAAGTATGCCCCCGCCGATCCATCCAAGAAAGTCTCGGTGATAGGCGCTTCTCCTGGCGCCGCCACTGGCTAAACAGACCGGCACTAATCACCGCAATCAGTTAGGGCCGGCAGCCTGGCGAGCCGATCGCCGCATCTCGGCAACGATCTCCGCTATGGCAGGCTGATCGCGCTCGCCGGCCTCGGCTTTCGTCAGGTCGGTGTAGGCATGAACCCAAACCACATCGTGCCAGGCGACAAAGGCCTGAGCCTCCGCTGCCCAAGCCGGGTTGGCAATCATACCGTCCTTGCAGATGGCGGCGTCATTGGAGCGCGCTTGCGTCAGGAAGGCGGTGAAGTGCCGGGCTCATCTCGTCGGCGGCCATGGCGAGCTCGCGATGACACTCCGCGCCCAGGCCGCTGACATGGCCATCGATCTGTGCCAGCGGCGTTGCGCGGCAACATTCGTTACGTTAGGTACATTTTTCGTGGAGGAATGCTGTATGCGCGACGACGTGGTCGCGAAACAGCGCCGCGGCAGCTTGTTGATCAAGGCAGATTTAGTTCGACGACGATACCGCGTTTGCTTCTCCAACTGCAATTAGGGTTCATGATAGCGGGCTCTGGAGATAGATAATTTATGACCGCTTACCGTGGAAAAATTCATGTGTGCAAAGAACCTTCCGTCGAGGGAAGGCACATTTGAAGGCTATACTAGTCGAGGGGAGTCGGTGGGCCTCTGTCGCGCTGGATGCTAAGGGTAAAACTTCTTCCGCATCATCGCTGCGCAGCGACTATTCTGTGCCGCTGCATTCGTCCCCAGCGGGCCTGCATTTCGGGCACGCTCATGGCGATCTGCCCGTCACATACGATCCGGTGAACCGCCTCGTCCGCGTGCCGATCTGGTCCGACCTTCCCGAAGCCGCGACCCTTCGGGTGTGCGATTGTATTCATGAGCTTTTCGGACAGGTGTCTTGTGCGACGTGAGATTGCGCCCAGCGAACCGCCTATGGATCGGGTGGCTCGTACCCAAAGCGACCGGACAGTTCCCGATACGTCATGGCTGGGCGAGTTTGCCATTCTGACAGTGATCTGCCTGCTCGCGCTGAATTCCGGCCTGTACAATCTTTTTCCGCCAATGGGTTGGGTAGACCCGGGACTCTACATCTTCAACTTCCAGAATCTGGTCCAGAACATTGCCGATTACGGCGCGAACTACCACAGCACCCGGGTTCCGTTTATCTTTCTGGGCTGGTTGAGCTACCGGCTCTTCGAGCCGGTTCTAGCGCAGCAAGTGCTTGTCAACCTGTGCTATCTGATCGGGCTTGGGTCCTTGCTGTGCGTGGCCCGGGCGAGCATCCCCCGGCAGAGCCTGCGTCTGGTTTTCGTTCTGGCCCTCGCCTTGAGCCCGGTCTGGATCCGATGCTTCGCCGAGGGTTACGTCGACGGCCTCGCCAGCGCCTTCGCGTTACTCGGGATCGCTGCGGCCTTGTCGAGGCGCCCCGGTGGATCGGAAGCCGTGCGTGGACTCACCGCCGGTGCGGCGGCGGGCTTCGCGGTGGCGACACATCCGGTACCGGGCATTTTCGCCAGTGCCGCCATCTTCATGATTTTCCTGACCGGCGCGACGGGTTGGCGCCGCCTATCGATCGCGATGCTGGGAGCGTTCTGCGGTGGTCTCGTCAGCCTCGTCCTGCTTGGGCTGGTTTCGTTCTGGCTGGGAGGCCCATTCCTCTTTCTTCTTCCCGGCGCCGAAGCCGGCACGCGCATGTTCAGCGCGCCGGGTTCGAGCTTCGCCCTGCCGATTTCTGTCTGGCTGCCAGAAGCGCCCCGTGCGGTTCTCGTGCCGCTCACACTGGCGGTCGTGCTGGCGGCGATCATGCTTCGCAGGGCCATCGGTCCTGATCGCCGGATCGATGGCCTCCTGCCCATCAGCTGTATCGCCCTGGGTATCCTCGCGCTGGGTGAGTTTCATCAGCGGGGCGTGCTGCAGTTCCGCTTTTATGCAAGCTATCTCCTCATGATCTTCATACCGCTCTGCGCATCGCTGATCGGTATTGGACGCGACGCCAGTGCCAGAAGGGACCTCGCGCTCGCAGCGGCGCTGGCGCTCGTCCTAATTCCGGTCTGGAGGTGGGATGCGGCTGTCCGGTTCGATCTCGTCTGGGCGCTGCTTCTTGGCGGCTGCCTTCTGGCGCTGATCGCCTTCGCCCTGCGCCGAGCGCGCCTCGGCCTGTTGGCCGCCGTCTCGGCGCTGAGCCTCTCTGCTGCCACCGATGGCGAACTGGCCCGCACTCTCACCGTCGACAATCCGGCGAAGCCGCAGCTTCAGGCCCAGTTCGCGGCCAGGATTCGCAACGCCGTCGTCGCGGCCGGCGTCTCGGACCGCCGCATCGTGACCTGGTTCAATCGCGAAAGCGCTGAACGTGCCACCAGCTCAAGGGCGGTTTCGTCCTACGGCTTGTACTTTGCCGGAACGGTTTACAAGTTTTCGCTGTTCGACGGCGCGACAGCCAGCATGGGCTGGGACTTGACATCGCTCGGCTTCGAAATGCCGAAGCTCGAGGGCGCCTTTTACCGGCAAATAGCTGCGCTTGCGAAGCGGCCGGCCGCTGCCGTGTTGCTCTGCGTGACCGAAGCGGAATGCCGGGAGGGGGCTCTGCGCGTGTCGCTCGAACCATCGCTCATCGTGTCGGAACGGCTGGCGACGCGGATCGAAATACCGGATCTCCCAATCATCCACCTCATCATCATCGAGATGGCATCTCGCCCGAAGGCGGGCGCAACGCCCGGCTGAGCCGGGCTCTTGCCTATTATCGAGGTTTCACTGGCAGCAACTGAACGACCATATAGTGCAGATACCTGCTGCCGATCGAGAGCCTGCCGCCGTTGAGCAGAACCATGGTTGAAAGCTCGATCGCATCGAGAGAGCCGTGCGCGGCAGAACAATCAGAACGTTCCTCGCATGCGATCACCACGACGACAGGTGAGTTCACATGGCGCAGCGCATAGGAAAGTTCATAAGGCGAGATGTCGAAGCGCCGCGGTAACAGGGTCACCGGCCCCAATTTAGGTGCACGCGCGGTCTGGTCCCACAATATGACATGCCCCGCGCGGCGGACGAAGGGGCGCAGCAAGTCTTGAAAAGCGCGTTGCGCCACAAGCTTCGCCTGCTCCTCCTCGACCTGCCGGCGCGACGAGGAGGTCGCCCCGCCAATCGCGAGCATGGAGGCGGCGAGACTCAGTGCCAGCGCGCCGATGGCAAGCGCTTTGACAGTTCCTGGCTGGTCCGGCCGGGACGCCAGCGCCAGGATGCCCAGAAAAGGTCCCAAGGTTGCGCCGGCCAGGAGCAGTGGCGCCGTCGCATTGGCAGCGCCGACGCTCATCGAGCCGGTCACCGCGACGAGCAACGCAACGCCAATTGCCGCAGCGACGGTTAGAAGGCGTGGTTGAATCCGCCAGATCGTCCCCATCAGCGCCATGACAAGAAGAGTCGCCACAAACCCGGTCGCAGTGCCGGGGGCTCGCGCCAGCAACAATAGCCAGCCCGGATTGCAACCCAGGGCCAAAGCGGCGAACAGGCCCATGAGGGCGGTCGAGCGCAGCGCAGCGCAGACGAAAGCGGCCGCGCAGGCGACACCCTGGAGGATCATGGCGATAAGCAGCACCGCCCCGGCGGGAGTCAGCGCCCGGGACTGCTGCAGGTCCAGCAGCGGACCCAGCGGCATCCAATCCACTGACGGCGCCGGGCGCGCGGATGCGGGAAGCAACGCCTCCAGCAATTGCAGCATCGACGTCGGCGAAGCGCCGATGCGGTCGAAGCCGAGGGAGCCGGATGCCGCAATCAGCATGACGATCGGGAGGATAATAGCCGGAAGCATCATCCAGCTATTCGCCATCCTACCCTGGAGCCCGGCAGGGCGCCCGGCGACAGCGAGCACTGTTACTGTCATGCCTGCCACCCCGGGGCTTTCGGGCTGAGTCCTGAAACTCTGCCTCTGCTCAGCGATCGCGCTGCTTTAGCAAATGCGCCGCCTCGCCATAAGACGCCAATGGCAGCGAAGTGCCCGAGGAGCAGAGACCGCGCGGGCCGCCTACTTGGCCGATTTGGCGCGCCTCTGCTCGTAATACGCCTCGATATTGACCGGGACCTGATAGTCGTAGCCGAGAAGCTTGCGCTCGTAGGGGTCCTGCGTGAAGTCGTCGCCGAGAACGGTCGGCATGTCGACCTGCTGCTTCATCATCGGGATGGTGTAGACGTGATTGACGGCGCGGCGCGGCGTCTCGGTCCGGTTCACCCCGCCGGCATGATAGACCATGCAGTCAAGCACGATGAAGGAGCCGGCGGGCGCGACCGCTTGGACTTCGAGCGCCTTGACGATGGTGTCGGACGGGAAAGCCTCCTGCTTGTGGCTGCCCGGCACAACGTGGGTCGCGCCGTTATCGAGCGTGAAGGGATCGATGCAGAACAGGGCATTAAGCGCCAGGGGCCGCGACGAGACATAGTGCTGATAGGGCAGGTCGCGGTGATAGGCGCTCTGATTATAGCGCTGGGCCCGGCCGGGATTGATCACGCCATTCTGCTGGTTGAGCAGAAATGCCTCGCCCATCATCCGTCGGCAGATCTCGGCCACCGCCGAGTTGCGCGCGAGATCCAGGAAGGCGCGATCATAAACCATCGGCACGCGCACCGTGTTGTGCTCGTCGATCGCCGCCAGCTGCTCGCGCCCGAAACGTTCTTCCATCTGCTGCTTGGCGGCATCGAACTTCTGCGACAGCAGCGCGAGCTCCTCGCTGGAATAGCCACCGTCGACGATGGCATAGCCTAGCAGGCGCAATTGCTCGATCGCGTGGTCGATCGCCGTTTCCGAGAGCGTTTGCTCGCGGACGCCATAACGTGGGAAGGCTTCGTCTGACATTTCGCGTTCTCGCAGTAGAGGATTGCTAAATCGTACTTGGCTGCTTCGCCCTTCCAGGCAGTCTCAAAATACTCGACGCAGTCTAGTAAGAGCCATCGGCAAGGGTGATGAGATAACGACCATAGGGGCTCTTGCCGACGCGCTCACCGAGTGCGCGCAACTGCGCGGCATCGATGAAGCCACGATCAAAGGCGATCTCCTCGGGGCAGCAGATTCGCGTGCCCTGACGCCGCTCCAGAGCCTGGACGAAATGCGAGGCGTCGGTCAGTGAGTCGGGTGTGCCGGTGTCGAGCCAGGCAAAGCCCCGGCCGATCAGTTCGACGCGCAGCCGGTTCTGCTCGAGATAGCGCCGATTCACATCGGTGATCTCAAGCTCGCCGCGTGCCGAGGGCTTGATCGAGGCCGCGATGTCGACCACCTCCTCGTCATAGAAATAAAGGCCCGTCACGGCCCAGTTCGAACGCGGCTTGGCCGGCTTCTCCTCGATCGAGATTGCGCGCCGCTCCTTGTCGAACTCGACGACGCCGTAGCGCTCCGGGTCGGTGACGCGGTAGCCGAACACGGTCGCACCTGTCGGCTGCGATACGGCATTCGCCAGCAGACCCGACAATCCGGCGCCATAGAAGATATTGTCGCCCAGGATCAGCGCCGACGGCCCGCCGCGGACGAAATCGGCGCCGATGATATAGGCTTGAGCCAGACCTTCGGGCTGGGGCTGCGCGGCATAGGACAGGGATAGTCCCCAATCGGAGCCGTCGCCGAGCAGATCGCGGAATTGTGGCAGGTCGCGTGGCGTCGAAATAACGAGTATTTCGCGGATCCCGGCCAACATCAGGACCGAGAGCGGATAATAGATCATCGGCTTGTCGTGAACCGGCAAGAGCTGCTTGGACGTGACCCTGGTCATCGGGTGAAGCCTGGTCCCGCTTCCGCCCGCCAGAATGATCCCCTTCATATCCCTAACCCTGTCTCGAAGCTGAGCGGAACTGGCCGCATGGATATCACCCGGCCGAACTCGTCAACGCTGGGGATGTGCCCCTGCGCTCGCTCCGGCCATGATCGCGCTGCTGGATCTCGCCACCGCGAATACGCTTGTGAACGATGAAGAGCGGCCGGTCTTTGGCCTCCTCGAAGGCCTGGAACGCAAGCACGCCAACCAGCATCAGTCCGGAACCGAGACCGATCGCGATCAAGGAACAAAGCGCAAGAGCGGCACTGCGGGCAATCCCCGCAGATGCGGTATCGAGGCCCAGAAGCGCGATCAGCAGGAGGGCCACGCCGGACAGCACGACCAGTCCGGTCGCCCCCAAAAGCAAGCGCTGCAAGGACGAAGCATAGAACTTCATACCCTGAAATGCGTGCATGAACAGGCGCTTGAAATTGTATGAGGATCTGCCGTGCGGGCGTTTCTCGCGCGCGAATTCGATCTCGGCATGGGCGAAGCCGAGCCAGTATAGAATGAAAAGATAGTGGCGGTTGGGCTCTTTCAGCGACATGTAAGCCTCGACCACAGGGCGCGTGATCAAGGTGAAAGTGCCGTATTCGGGATCGATCCGCCGCCCGGCGATCCATTCGAGAAATCTGAAGTAAGCCTTGCCCATCAGGACGCGCGAGCCCTTCTGGTGAGCGGTCTTGCGCTTGGCATACACCACGGGTGCTTCGGTTGCGGTCGCCTTTTCGTAGATGAGCGGGATGGCCTCGGGCTGATCCTGCAGATCGCCATCCATGACGACGACCTTCTCGCCGCAGCATTCGGCAAGGCCGGCCGAGATCGCGATATGCTGCCCCTGATTGCGTGCGAGGCGCAGCAACGTCACCCGCGAATCACCGGCGACGGCCTCCAGCAGCAGTTCCCAGGACCCATCCGGCGAAACGTCGTCGACGAAGATGATTTCGTAGTCGACCTGCATCCCGACCAACGCCTTCGTCAGCCGGTCGTACAGTTCGAAGATAGCGGCTGCGCAGCCATAGATCGGGATGACGACGGACAGGTCGCGAGCACTGCCGCTAGAGATCATAATGTTTCAGACTCCCCGGAATGGATTTCGGCCTGGTGAAGATCTTCGATCGGCGTGCCAATCTCCATGACCCAGTAGGTATAGGGGAACCAGTTCCGATGAATCAGGTGCCCTTTGACATCCGAGTACGATTCGCGGGCCAGTTGCGCATAGGCTTCCGGCGTCCGCACGTTCTGGCCACGATCCTTCGAGATGATCCAGCGCGCGACTGGATTTTGACCAGCGACGAAGGTGCCGTCCACGGTGACGATCCGCCCGCCCGGCTTGAGAGCGGGGATGAGGATCCGGAACAGTCCCCTCACTTCGTCGTCATCGAGATGGTGGAGAAGGCCGGTCGCAAGAACAAGATCGAACTCTCCAAGACCACCCAGGGCGTCGGCGTCGAGCAGGGCCGCATGAAAGCTGCCGCGAGATCCCCAACGGCTTCGCGCCTTCTCGATATAGGGCTCGCTGACATCGTAACCGACATAGTCGACATCCGGTAGAACGGACAGGATGTCGGCGGTGCCGCAGCCGACATCGAGCACGCGATCGCCGGCACGCGCCTTGAAGAACGCGCCCTGCATCCAGCGGCGATTGCGGCCGGCTCCCATCAGCGCCTGGGCGAAATCATAGACGGCCGGGTGCGACAGGACAGCCCGGATCCCCTTCGTAATTTGTGCCATCCCTCGTCCTTTCAGCTACGCCGCAACAGTGTCTTGGGCGGGAGGAACGGCAGTCGCGTCACTGGTGCTCCCGCCGCTGGCTCCGGCGCGCTTTCTGGCAACGACGACGCGGCTCCCGCCGGCTGGCCAACGCATGCCACGCAGCGTGAGTTTCACTTCCATATCGAGGATCGCCTGCAAGATGCGGTTAAGCTTGGGCGGGATGTTGAATTCCCGTCGAGCAAGCTCGCGCGGATCCTGGGCCGGGCCCGCCTTGCGGGAGCGCACCCGCGCCAGCGCCATCATCGGCAGTAGAAAGACGGTGTAACTCGTCGAGAACAGGACCTCGAAGCCGGCGCGCTCCAGCTTGGCTTCTAGCTCGCCGCGAACATAGCGGCGCTCATGATGCGCAATATCGTCGGAGACGCTCCAGAGCGAAGGATGCTGCGGCACTGTGGCAATGAAGCCGCCCCCTGGCACCAGCGCTGCCGCGATACCTGCGATCGCCTCCTCATCCCGGTCTATATGTTCCAGCACATCGAAGCAGCCGGCAAGATCAAAGGCGTCGCGCAGCGGCATCCTGCGCGCATCGGCCTGCAGGAGTTCAACCTGCGCGGGCAGGCGCGGGCGGGCGAGCGAAAGTCCTGCAGTGTGGATCTCGGTTCCGACGATGCGGCGCCAACGCCGGCTCGCGGCAAGAGCCCCGATGACATTGCCCGAGCCGCAACCGATCTCGCAGAAACGAGTCGCCTCGGGGAAATAATTGTCGACGAGACCGCTGATGAGTCGGCGGCGGGCGGCAAACCAGAAATGACCGATCTCCGCCTGAGCGAGGAAGGTGAAATCGGCTGGATCAAAACCGGTCAGCGTATCGGCGAGCGCCGGAGCGGTCAACGGAATGCCATCTCGCTGCTGGAGCACGTGTCCACAGGATTTGCACACCCATCCCACCGGAAGAGCAGCTTCATCTAATCCAAAAGGTGTTTCATCGTCGCAAGAGAAGCAACGGCGCATTGCCATCATATCAAGCATTCTGCCATCTGCTGTGTGCCTCAAATCTGGCGCCCTACTGATCACAATTTGTGCGCGATTCAAGCCCTGCCCGTGCGGTTCCCTATAGTCAGATACGGGATATGGTAATTTAGCGACAGTCCCTTTTCGCCACGGTAGGGGCCTACGTTCTTGTACTGAGCCTCCGGCGCACGGTCCGCTTGCTGTGCTTGACACCCGTGCTGTGTACCCTGTCCCAGGTGTCGAAGCTATGAAGGTTGTTCATCCGGGTCTCGACCGGGAGACCGGGGTTGTCGACCGGCTGCATGACTGGAACGGCGCGTATCGAATCATCCTCGTCACCGGCGGTGTCGGCTGCATGTCGACAACTCGATCTCGGACAACGCCAGTTCTGCCTCTCCGACATCCAAGCCGGGCGAGGGCCGATCGAGGGGCCTGCGCTCAGGGCCGGAATCCATCGAGATCGTAGACGCGAACGAAGAATGCAGATGTTCCGCCCTCGGCAACCGGAGTAAGCCCGCGCAATCGCGGCTTGTAACCCAGTTCCTCGAGCCTGTCGCGACCCGCATCGCACTCATTCGCGTCACGGCACAGGAGCGCAATCGAGGTTTGGGCCGGAAGCGCGTGCAGCATGTTGCGCTCGGCAGTGTCGAAGCCGGGCATCGTCGCGCCCAGGATGGACCTGTCCCACTGCCACGCGGAGGTCAGGCTATCCCAGTAGTTCAGCCGCAGGATCGTCGTGGCGAAGCGCAGCGAATAGCTCGTCCAAAAGGCGAGATGCGAATTGGAATCGGAATAACTCTCGCGGTTGAACCAGAACAGGAGCCGCCGCTCGCCCAGCCCGAGCCCCTTGACGAAGCTGCTGACACGAGCCGTCGCCGAGAGATAGTCGCCGAAATCGGGGGCACCGGCCGGCCGGAAGATGCGACGCGTGTCGCTGTTGATGACAGCCAGCAAGATGAAAAGCAGACCCAGCCCGGCGAGGGCGAGGCGCCATCGGAGTGTGTAAAAGGCGCCGAGCAGCAGCGTCAGACAGGCGAACAGGAACAGCCACTTGTAGCGGAACTGAACGACGGAAGCCTCGAGATCCCATAGGCTTGGCGCCAGGTAGATCGCCAGCAGCGCTCCGCCACTCAGCGTGAGAATGATCGCCGTCCATCGCGCAGGCGTCTCGCCCGGACGCAGCCGCGTTGCAGCGCTGGCGGCGCCGGCGAGAATGAACGCCTGTCCCGGCAACAGGTAGCCCGTGTAGAACGATGATTGAAGCGCAGCCCCCCCGATGACGAGATCCCAGTAGAGCAGGAATGCGAGCGGACCCAGCAACAGCGCCAGACCGAGCCAGGTTACCTGCGGTGTTCCACCAAGACGGCGCGTATGGAGGATCGTCACGCCCGCGACGATCAGCGCGAAGACCGGCCCGAGAACCCGATAGTTCATCGGCACCCACTCGCCCCAGGCGAACTGATAATTCGAGCCGAATCCCTTGAACGAACGCGTGATCGCGTTCTGGTCAGCCAGGATGAACAGGAACTTCCCACCCAACGCGAGGCTGGCGAGACCAAGTGCCGCGAGCGCCAGGGCGAAGCCTGTGCCCAAGGCGAGGATCGCGATCCCCGAGTCGCGCCAAGACCGCCATGACATCACGAGCAGCGCCAGCACGCCGCACCCGGCAAGAATCAAGGTGATTGGATGCGTCGCAACTCCAAGCGCGACCAGGGCGCCACCGGCGATAAACCTGTAGGTGCGATTGCCAGCGGCCGACGCGATGACGGCGAGTGCCAGCAGGACGAAAGACATGGCCGGGCCATCGACGTAGCCACGCGCCATGGTGGCGATCCAGAGCGGGTTGAACGCCAGCCAACAACAGATGAAAAACGCCGGAAAACGACCCTGAAACTTGGCGACGACCCCGTATACACCGGCTAGTGCAAGCCATGAAAATAGTATTACCAGCAATTCTCCAGCAATTTTCGGCATAAAAACTGTATATAAAAAGCTGCCTGTCAGGACAAAAGGCAGCCTTGCCGAATGGTAATTCTGGCCGAATTCAGTCAGAAGATTCCGGTAATCCAGAAAATAGCCGATATACATCGCCGGGTCGACCCAGCCCGGAGGTGGGAACGTCTGTATCGGCGCGAATAAAATGACGGCTATGGTAATACAGAATACAGCGAGCATCGGCAGCAACGCTGAGTCCCGCAGAGTTCTTTTTGTATCCATGATCAATAGCTTATCTCGGCCGAATCAGATCTAAAAACAATACTGGCAGAGCATCTCCGACCGTCGGAAGCACCCAAGCGCTGAACGTGCCTTAGAGACTGGCGAGCACAACAACAAGACGGTTCGTCGAAGTTGCAGCGCGGGTGGTTGGATCACCTTGTGTCCGCTCGGGGCTCCAGCACAGCGATTCCAAACCCGGTGCGGCCATAGCCGTTGCCGTTATAGAGCATGTAGCGCCGCCCGCGGTGATCGAAGACGGCCGGATAGGTGCGTTCGGCATCCTCCCAATCCTCTGCTGCCCCGACAAATCGGACGCTATCGTCGCTGCGCCGCCACTGTATGCCATCGGCGGATGCGGCGAAGCCGAGTTCGTAGCCCGGCCTGCGACGGGCGTACCACATCGAGAACGTTCCATCCGCCTCGCGAAGAACGGCCGGGCGCGACACTGCGAACTCGGCCCGGTCGTCCTCGCCGGCCAGCGGGATCACGACGCCGTCCTGCGGCAACCAGACGCGGCCGTCGGGCGAGGTCGCCTGCTGGATGACGTGAACCATATCGAGGTCTTGCGCACCCCAGCACAAATGGCTGCCGAACCACATGCGCCAGTTCTCACCCTGCCGCAGCACCCAAGGGTATCCCAAGGTCAGGGGAGTAACCGGCGTCCGCCCGATCACGGGAACCACGCTCGCGCGCTCGAAACGGGTGCCTTCGGCGTCTCCGATGGCAAGGCCGATAAAATTCGAAAAGGGCACCGAAGCGCCGACCATCCAGCCGAGATAATATGCGAGCAGGCGGTCGCCATCCGGCACGATGCTGGTCACCGTGACCCCGTCGCCGTCAAAGGCGCCGCGTGTGCCCGGCGTGAAGAGCGGTCCGCGAACCGCGCCCAGCACGGAGAACCGGTCATCGTCCAGAGCGATATCCACGCTTGCAAGGCAAGACCGGTTCGAGGCGTCGCGAACCGAAAAGAACACGCTCACGCGGCCGTCGTCGCGCACCAGCGGCGTCGGGTAGGACGCATGTGAATGCCACCACGAGCCATTCGAGAATGGGGCGACTACGCGCCCCAGCGGTCGCCAGGTCTGGACCATCGCCGCACCGTTCAGATTTTCAAGCGTGTCGACGGCACCTTGCGTTTTTCGATCGTCGCGACCGGAGAATAAACGCCTTCGGGGTCGGTATTCGCCTGAACGATGCAGCCGGCGCCGAGAAGGGTGAAGGGCGCCACCGTGATATGATCCACGATCGTGCAGTTCACGCCGATGAAGCTGTTTGCGCCAATGGTCACGCCGCCCGACACGACGACATGCGACGAGATGAAGACATTGTCTTCGACGACCGAATGGTGACCGATATGGTTGCCACTCCAAAGGGTGACGTTGTCGCCGATCCGGCAGAACGGCTGCAGCGTATTGTCCTCGAGAATGAAGCAGTTCTCGCCGATCTGCTCGGTCAGCACGGTGGCTTTCGGGCTGACATAGCTCGCAAGCCGATAGCCGGCCTCCCGCAAGGTGGCCACCTTGTCGGCTCTCAGGCGATTCATTTTCGCGTAGGAAACGGCAACAAAGGCATCGTGCCCATCAGGCGGAAAGACCTTCGCGACCTCTTCAAGCGCGATCAGCGGACGGCCGTGCAGCGTGTCGCCCTTGAGGAAGGCCGCATCGACGACGAAAGCCGCGACTTCACGATCAAGCGTACGCCTGAAGTAGAAATCGGCCAGTTCAGCAATATCGCCGGCGCCGAAGATGATGAGCGGTTTCATGGCCTAGCCGTCGTGACGGAGATCGTGAACTCGTATAGAGGATAATCATGCATCAACACAACATTGCGTCCATAGCGCGCAATACAGTGATTGAACAATTGGCCGGGATCGGGATACCAGAGCCGGGCTTCCTTCCGATCAGCGTCGGCGAAGCCTGTCAGCGCGTTGAATGCGAAGCCGCGCCGCGCCTTTGCCGCCATCGTATCCAGCGTCGAATGGACGAAATTGGTCCACACCGCATCGTCATAGCCGAAGCGGACATTGAAGATTCCGCTCGCCAGGACGTAATCGGCCGACTCGGGTGGTTCCGTGCCGGCGACAAAGGAGACAGCAGCGTCACCGGCATGGGCGGCCTCGGCCGCAGCGACCATCTCCGGCGAGATGTCACAGCCGACATAGCTGAATTCCAGGCCGCTCAAACGGAGATATTCGACCAGAGCGCCATAGCCGCAGCCGATTTCGGCGATCGATACGGGCCGCGAGCGGTCGATCTGGCGCAGCAACTGCGCGAAGCGTCGATGCTGGCTGGCCTCGTCCCGCCAGTCGACCCCGTTGGGCGTCGCGCCGAACGTGCGCAGCTTGCCAGTGTAGTACTGGTCGACCTCCGAAAGGATCTGGGCGGAGATGGGGTCGGACATAGCTTGTTCCATTCGCTGATGCGGGTCGCCTGCAGGTCTTGGGTGCCTAGATGGCCCGACCGGACCGGATGCTCGGACTCTCGAGCAGGCCGGGGCCACGGTTGAATATCTGATCCAGGACCGAGACCGCGATATCGAATTCGCCGTGCAACTGCGGATAGGCCTCGTACGGGCCGTAAGCCATCCATTCAACCGCGACGCCCGCTTGCGCGAAGATCGTCTCGTCCAGATAGCTCTTCGCGCTCGGTCCGCTCAGGTAATGCGTCGCGCCTGCCGCAAGGCAGAGACTGAGGAGCCGCTCGCTGCTGCGCCCGTCGGCCTGGTAGCTATGGTCGCTGACCACGCGCACGTTCAGCCCGAGATGAGCGATCAGCGCCTTGAGCAGGAAGGTGTTGATCTCGGTGAGCAGCTTCATGCTGTCGACGGCGTCGAACCAGCCGCGCACCTTGTCCTTTTCGGCCGCGAAGAACGGGGCCTTCTGATAGTTCATCGCGAGCGAGCGCCAATGCCGCTCGGCCCAGGGCTCGGATATCTCGACTTCCTCGATCGGCTGCTCTGAGCGCGATTTGGAAATGACCGGGATCGTCATCCATTCTGCGCCCTTTGGCGTCTTGATCTTGTTGCGATTGTGCCAATGCCGCTTAACGAACTGAACTTGATCGAAAATAATATACTCGTCGCACCGTCCTATCATGTCGAAGAACCCGATCCAGGGCACGTAACATGACTGAATGATCGCGACTCGCTTCATCGACGCTGTCCTACCATCTCGTTTTTGAAAAGAACCGCGTGACTGCGCTCATGCGACGCGGTCCTAAGCTATCGTACCGGCAGACTCAACGCCGACGATCAATGGTGGCGGCATTCACAATCGTTCGACCAGTCCGATCGCCTGTAGCTGGCTTCAGGTCGTGATGCTGACCGAGCATGTGAACCACGTCCGTCATGAAGCTGCCGCCATCGGGCGCCGGAGGCATCACGTTGGCGGAAGGACGCAGCCGCTTGATCGTCGCCAGTTGCTCCTCCCTGGAGAAGCGGGCGACGCGATCGAGGTCGCTCAGATCGGTCTCGACGAACAGCGCCCGATAGCCCTCGCGCGCCAGCAGGAGATTGCGGGACTCACCGCCCTGTTGCGGCGGATCCATGCGCGGTTGCCCTAGCTGCGCGAGTTCTCGCCGGATGATGCCACCGAGATGGTGGCTGCGCGTCGTTGACAGGGGTCCGGCGGCAGGACTACCTGCGGCCAGGCAGGAACCCCCATGTCCAATTCTACCTTCGCGCCTCTCGCCATTCCCGGGCCCGTGCTGATCCGGTACTTGCCATCGGCCGGCCGGTGGCGGCCGGGAGCGCGACGATGTCCGAGAGAGACACGAGACTCCCAGGATTTGCCGGTTTTGTCAGCCCGTTCGACGATGAAGGCGCCTGAATGACGCGATTTCTCGTCACCGGCGGCGCCGGCTTCATCGGTTCGGCTGTGGTCCGGCATTTGATTGCCGAGGCGCCGCATCAGGTGCTGGTTGTCGACAAGCTGACCTATGCCGGCAACCTCGACAATCTGACGCCGGTCGAGACCAGTTCGCGCTACGCCTTCCTGCAGGCCGATATCGGGGATTTCGCCGCGATGCGCGAAGCCTTCGCATCGTTCCAGCCCGATGTCGTGATGCATCTCGCCGCCGAGAGCCATGTCGACCGCTCGATCGATGGGCCAGGCGCCTTCATGCAGACCAATGTCGTGGGAACCTTTGCATTGCTCCAGGCTGCGCTCGATCATTGGCGCGCCTTGCCGCAGGAGGCAAAGGCCCATTTTCGCTTCCACCATGTCTCGACCGACGAGGTCTTCGGCTCGCTTGGTGCGGAAGGCCTGTTCAGCGAGACGACACCCTATCAGCCGACCTCGCCCTATTCGGCGTCGAAGGCCGCTTCCGACCATTTCGTGCGCGCCTGGCACCACACCTATGGGCTGCCGGTTGTGCTCTCCAACTGCTCGAACAATTACGGGCCCTACCACTTCCCCGAAAAGCTGATCCCGCTCGTCATCCTGAACGCGCTTGAGGGCAAGGAATTGCCGGTTTATGGCGATGGCGGTCAGGTGCGCGACTGGCTCCATGTCGAGGATCATGCACGCGCCCTCTGCCTGATCGCGGCAACCGGACGTCCTGGCGAAAGCTATAATGTCGGCGGCAATGCCGAGCGGACCAATCTCGAGGTGGTGCGCGCGATCTGCGGCTTGGTCGACAAGGTCGCCCCCGACGCCGCCATCGGCCCGCGCGAGACGTTGATCCGGTTTGTCGCCGACCGGCCCGGCCATGATCGTCGCTATGCGATCGACGCTTCAAAGATCACCCGCGAGCTCGGCTGGAGCCCTCGGGAGAGTTTTGAGAGCGGGCTGGAGAAGACCGTGCGTTGGTATCTCGCCAATCCGGACTGGTGGGGCCGTATCCGGAACGGGCTCTATCGCGGCGAGCGGCTCGGCCTCTCGTGAAGGGCCAGACCGGCGGAGGCGTCTCATCGTCGCCGATCCCGATCCCTGCGCCGAGACTGCCGCTCGCTTCCGCGACGAGGCGACACGCCGCTGCGCGCCGACGTCAACGGCCTGGTCGCCCGGCACGGCTCGCCGCCAGCTCGAGAAGCTGAAGGGGCTCGACCTCGCTTGTGTCGAGCAGCCGCTCGTCCTGCCCGACATCGCCAGTCATGCCGAACTGCGCCAGGCGCAAATGGTGCCGATCGCGATCGACGAGGGCACCTATACGCTCGGCGACGTCGGCAACATCGTGCGCGCCGGCGCCGCCGACGTGATCCTGCTCGACCCGCACGATGATAGCCGACGGCGGCATGACTATCGTCCCGCGGTGACGCTTCCCGCGGATCGCCCGATCGCGTCAGGCGATCCCGACGCTGCCGAAGACCATGCGGCCGCGATGGAAGGTCGCGCTGCGCTCTGGCAGCCTTGCCACGGCCTCGGCGGAGCAACTGGCCGCGACCAGCGTGAAATCGGCAGCGTCCCCGGCCTTGGGCCAGGCCCGCTTGCCATTGTCGTCGAGCGGAAGCACGCCGCCGGTCGCGATCGCCAGCGACCTGGACAGGCGGAACTCGTCGCTGCCGCGGTAGATTTGAGCGTAGAGATTGGCCTTTTCGAGCATGTCGGCACGGCCGAAGGGCGACCAGTGGTCATAGACGCTGTCGGTGCCGGTCATCACGAACACGCCCTTCGCGCTCAGCTGCGGCAGGGGCATCGTCGACGCGCCGAGCGGCACCGTCGAAGCGATCGTCATGCCCTGAGCAGCCATGCGCGCGGCGGTTTCCTCGAGCGCGCCCGGCGCGAGCGTCGCGAGGGCGAAGCCATGGCTGATCGTCACCTTGCCGCGCAGGGCCGGGTTCTTCTCGACGGTCGCGATCATGTACTGGATCGCCGCGACGCCGGCCGGGCTCGTCTCATGGAGGTGGATGTCGACGCCCTTGCCGGTGTCGAGCGCGATCTGGAACATCGCGTCGAGCGACTTCTCCATCGCGCCGTCGACATTGGTCGGATCGAGCCCGCCGACATAGGCGACGCCCATGCTCATCGCCTCCCGCATCAGCCCGTCGACCTTCGAGTGGAGCAGGCCGTGCTGCGGGAAGGCCACGATCTCGCAGGTGAAATCGTCGCGATGGTTCTCAAGTGCGCGCTTCAGGTGCTCGAGGCTCTTCAGCCCGCTGACCGGGTCGATATTGCAGTGGCTGCGGGCGACCGTGGTGCCCTTGGAGTGGAGCAGAGCGATCAGCGCCTCGGCGCGCTGCTGCGAGGTCGGCAGCAATTGCGGGATCAGCTTCTCCTCGCGGGCGATCATGTCGAGGATCGTCTTGCCCTGCCGCGGCAGCGGCGCCTGCCACGGGCCGCCATAGAAGGTCTTGTCGAGGTGGATGTGCATGTCGCGCATCGCAGGCAAGGCGAGCTGGCCATTGGCCTGGTAGCTGGGTACGCCGGCGGGCAAGGCGGCACCTGCGGCATGAAGTGCCACGATCCTGCCGGCCTTGATCTCGAGCGTATGCTGGGCCGCGCGAGTGGCCGTCACGATTTCGCCGTCATAGACGAAGCCGTCCTCGAGTCGGACATTGGTCAGCAGATAATGCTGGTCGGTCAGGGTGCTTGTTCCCGCTTCGGACGCGGCAGGTTTTGCGGAGGCAGGCGCGGCCTTGGTACCGCCGCTGCCCGTCATGCCCACCATGGCGTAGGCGGTGGCGATGCCACCCGTCCGGCCGAGGAACGTACGCCTGCTCTGATTCTGTGCCGGTTCCATGCTTGGCCACCTCCCTGTGATCGTTGCCCCTGAAATACGGGCGAAGGCGGCATTTTGGCAGTGATACTTGGCAATGCTGGCGATTGAGAACGTCAATGCTGGCGTCTGTCACGCTTCCAGCCGGCAGAAGGCGGCGAGCTGCTCGGCCAATGCGGCGGTCAGGGCTGGTGCATCGTCGCGATAGTAGAGCGCCAGCTCGAAATCGGTGATCTCGGCCAGCCCCTCGGCTGCGCCGAGCGTCCTGTGCCCGGGCAACCGGCAACTGGCGGGCAGCAAGGTCATCCCGAGCCCAGCGGCCGACGCTGCAGCAAGCGCGCCAAGGTTGCCGCTGCAATAGCCGACGCGCCAGCGGATACCGAGCGTGTCGAGGGCTCCGCACAGCTCTTCGCGATAAAGCCCGCCGAGCGGGAACATCGCCAGCGAAACAGGTGTGCGCTCGATCGCAGGATACGCCAGGCTGTCGAGCCATAGCAGTGGCTCGCGGCGGGCCGCGCGTGGCGGCTGCCCGCGCCGCTGCTTCACCAGGATCAGGTCCAGCTCCTCGCGCTTATAGGCAGCGTGCAGATCGGCGCTCAACCCACTGGTGACATCGAGCCGCAGATGCGGCTGCTGTCGACTGAAAGCCGCCAGCAGCTCGATTGTCGGCACCGCGAAATCCTCCGGCATTCCAAGACGCAGCACTCCGTCTCGCCAGGCGCCCGTCAGCGCATCATGCGCCTCCTCGTTGAGGGCGATGATCCGCCGCGCATAGCTCAGCAGCCGCTCTCCCTCTTCGGTGAGTTCGACCTGATGCGAGGAGCGCTCCAGCAGCGCCTGACCCAGCAAATCCTCGAGCCGTTTGACCTGCAGGCTGACAGTGGATTGCGACAGCGATACCCGGTCGGCCGCGCGTGTGAAACTCAGCGTCTCGCAGACGGCGACAAAGCTGATCAGCAATTGCGGACTGAACATCGGATACCGGTTCACGAGTTCGCCGCTCCAGGATGCGTCGCGCCGCGACCCGTGTTGTTACCCCGACACCGAGTTGCACTGCAACGAGCCCTTGTGGCGCCAGGCACTACGATCGGACATCGAGATCCTATCCGAAAGCGGACCTGTTTCCGGAGGTTTGTCCCGTTCTGGCGCTACTCGGCCAGGGCCTGTTTTCGCCTTCGGACGACCATTGGCGACAGCATGGCGACGAGCATCAGCGCGACGACGGCGAGCAGGCCGGCGCTGATCGGGCGGGTCAGGAAGACCGAGAAATTCCCATCGGCGAGCAGCATCGCACGGCGGAAATACTCCTCCAGCTGCGGCCCCAGGACAAGCCCCAGGAGCAGCGGCGCCGGCTCGACCCCGACCTTGATGAAGAAGTACCCGACCGCGGCGCAGCCGAGCATCAGCCAGACGTTGAACAGGCTGTTGGCGATGCCATAGGTGCCGATGCAGCAGAACAGCACGATCGCCGGGAACAGCAATCTGTAGGGTATCCTCAGCATCGAGACCCAGAGGCCGATCAGCGGCAGGTTGATCACCAGCAGCATCAGGTTGCCGACCCACATCGAGGCGATGACGCCCCAGACGAGCTGCGGCTGCTCGCGCATGATCTGCGGGCCGGGCTGGATGCCCTGCATCATCAGCGCGCCGATCATCAGCGCCATCAGCGCATTGGCCGGGATGCCGAGGGTCAGCAGGGGAATGAAGCTCGTCTGAGCGCCGGCATTGTTGGCGGCCTCCGGACCGGCGACTCCTTCGATCGCGCCGTGGCCGAAGCGCGATGGGTCCTTGGCGAGCTTCTTCTCCAGCGCATAGGAGGAGAAGGGCGGCAGCGCCGCCCCACCGCCCGGCAGCACGCCGAGCGCCGAGCCCAGCGCCGTGCCGCGGACCATGGCGGGAAAGGCTTGCTTGAGGTCGGCCCAACTCGGAATGAGGCCGCGCACGGCCTGGCTGACGACGTGCCGCTCGGCCGGGCGCTCCAGATTGGCAATGATCTCGGCGAGCCCGAATATGCCCATCGCGACGGGCACGAAATCGAGCCCGTCTGACAATGCGGGGACGCCGAAGGTCATGCGCGCCGCACCCGAACTGACGTCGATGCCGACGAGCCCGAGCAGCAGCCCGAGCAGGACCATCGACAGCGAGCGCGCGACCGAGCCATGCGCCAGCACGACCGCGGCGATCAGCCCGAGCACCAGCAGGCTGAAATACTCGACCGCGGTGAACTTCAACGCCAGCGCCGCCAGCGGGACGCTGAGCAGGGCGATGACGATGGTCGCGACCGTGCCGGCGAAGAAGGAGGAGAGCGCGGCGATCGCCAGCGCTAGCCCGGCGCGGCCCTGCCGGGCCATTTGATGCCCGTCGAGGCAGGTCACGACCGAGGAGGTCTCGCCGGGGACATTGACCAGGATCGCCGTGGTCGAGCCGCCATATTGCGCACCGTAGAAGATGCCGGCGAGCATGATCATCGCGCCCGCCGGCTCCATGCCGAAGGTGAACGGCAGCAAGAGGGCGATCGTCGGGATCGGCCCGATCCCCGGCAGGACCCCGATCGCGGTGCCGATCAGCACGCCGATCAGGCAAAAGCCGAGATTCTTGAGCTCCAGAGCCGTCGACAGGCCGATCAGCAGATTGTCGAAGAGTTCCATGGCGTGCTCAGCGGGGCCAGAGCGGGATCGGCAGCGCCAGGACCTTGATGAACAGCAGCGCCGCCAGAGCCGAGAGCAGAAGCGCAAAGCCGATGCTTTCCAGCGGCCTTGTCTCGCGAGTGGCGAGCCCGGCCAGCAGGACGGTCAGGACCGAGGCGATGGCGAGGCCGAGCCGCTCGGCGCTCAGTGCGAAGACACCGACCGCGGCCAGCACGGCGAGCAGCGGTCGCAGGCGCACCGCTTCGATCGTCACCGCCACGCCCCTTGCGCTGCGGCCCAGGAAGAACAGGCCGAAGCCGAGCAATGCCAGCGAGACGACGCGCGGCATGTAGCCCGGCCCCATATCGGCGGCGTGGCCGACCGATAGCGTGCGGGTCGCGTAGAGCGCCCCCGCCGCTACCGCGACGAGGAAGGCGCCGAGCAGCAGGTCCTGCCAGTCGAGCCTGAGCCGGGTCATCGGCCGCGCCACTGTCAGTTCGTGCCCTTGATGCCGGCCTCGCGGATGATGCCGCCCCACCGTTCGGTGGCGCTCTTCAGCCAGTCGGCGAACTCTGCCGGCGCACCCGGCTTCACCACGCCGCCCTGCTCGGCGATCTTGGCCTTGATCTCGGTATCCTGCAGGATCTTGCCGATCTCGGCATTGAGGCGCGCGATCACTGCCGGCGGGGTCTTGGCCGTCGTCAGAATGCCCTGCCAGGTGCCGGCATCGCCGCCGGGCAAGCCGGCTTCCTTGAAAGTCGGGATGCCGGAGATGCGCTCCTCGCCGGTGATGGCGAGCCCGACGAGCTGCTTGTTGGCGACGAAGGGCAGGGTCGCGGTGGAGCCGTTGATGATCACGGTGCTTTCGCCTGAGACGACGGCGCGCGAGGCGGCGGCGCCGCCCTTGTACGGCACGTTCTTCCAGGTGATGCCGAGTTCCTTGGCCATCGAGACGGCCGTGATGTGGTTGGCAGCGCCGACGCCTGAATTGGCCATGGCGAGCTTGCCTGGATTCGCCTTGGCGTAGGCGACGAGCTCCTGGGCAGTCTTGACCGGAACCGATTCATGCACGGCGAGCACATAGGGCCCGAACATCACCATGCTGACCGGCGCGAGATCCTTGGCCGGATCATAGGTGAGATCGGAGAACAGGCTCGGCGCCGTCGCCAGCGAGCCGACATCCATGAGCAAGAGCGTGTGGCCGTCGGCGGGAGCCTTCGCGACCGTGTCGGCGCCGAGATTGCCGGCTGCGCCGGGCTTGTTCTCGATCACGACCGACTGGCCGATCGCAGCCGACAGCTTCGGTCCGATCAGGCGGGCGAGAATGTCCGAGGTGCCGCCCGGCGCGAAGGGGACGATAATGCGCACGGGCCGTTCGAAATTTTGGGCCGCAGCAGGCCCTGCTGCGAGGCCAAGGCCCGCGAGCGCGGCGAGTACGAGGCCCTTTGCGAGGGCCGACGACGGACGGAACGAAGATCTGGACATGGTCGCTCTTTCCTCCGGATGCAGCCTGACCGAGCCCGGCCGGCGCGTGCTGGCGGGCAGTCTCGATGCTGCCCTGTGAGGCGGAGGATAGGTCAGGCACGATGCTGCAATGAATTAGATTGGCAATGGAACGATACCGTTTTTGGATTGTGTGATAGCGCGGGAAGCCTTGCCCGCGCCGGCCATCCCCCTAAGCTCGGATTGCAGACGGCAAAAGCCGCGCACCATCTAGGGGAGGAACAATATGACCGGATCGATCACGCGCCGCAGGGCGCTCGGACTCGCGGGCGGCGCGCTCGCAGCCCCTTTCATCGCGCGACAGGGCTATGCCCAGAGCTATCCAGCGAAGCCGGTCACGGTGATCATCCCGTTCGGCGCCGGCGGCACCACCGACGTGATCGGCCGGATCATCTGCGAGAAGCTGCAGCAGCGCCTGGGCAAGGCCTTCGTCATCGAGAACCGGGCGGGGGCGGGCGGCAATACCGGCGTCGCCGCGCTCGCCCATGCCGCGCCCGATGGCTACACGATCGGCATGACGACGGTCTCGACGCACGGGATCAACCCCAACCTCTACAAGGACAAGATACCCTTCAGGGCGATCGAGGATTTCGAGTTCCTGTCGCTGTCGTCCTCGCAGCCGAACTTCCTCTGCATCCATCCCTCGCTGCCGGCCAAGACGGTTCCGGAGCTGATCGCCTATCTCAAGGCGAATCCGGGCAAGGAGAATTTCGGTTCCTCGGGGATCGGCACCTCGATCCATCTTTGCGGCGAACTCTTCATGCAGCTCGCCGGCGTGAAGATGCAGCACGTCACCTATCGCTCCTCGGCCGCGCTGGTGCAGGACGTCGTCGCCGGCAACGTCAAACTCTCCTTCGACAACTTCACCTCGCCCTATCCACACTACAAAGCCGGCACGCTGCGCGGTCTCGCCGTCACCACGGTCGAGCGGGCCAGGATCGCGCCCGAGATCCCGCCATTGGCAGAGACGCTGCCGGGCTTCGACATCAGCTCCTGGAACGGCTTCCTCGCGCCGAAAGGCACGCCGAAGGAGATCTGCGACAGCCTCACCAAGGAGATGCAGGCGATTCTGAAGGACCCCGCCGTCGTCTCGCGCTTCGAGGAGCTCGGCGCGACGGCGACGCCCTCGACCGGCGCGGAGGCCAAGGCGAAGTCGGTCGCCGAGCTCGCCAAGTTCAAGGACATCATTGAAAAGGCCGGGATCACCATCCAGAACTGAGGCCGGCCCGACGCAGCGGCTGAATCCGAGAGGCCGCGCGGGAGGCGGGACATGTTCGAGCTGAGCCAGCTGCGCTGCTTCGTCGCCGTGGCGGAGGAGCTGCATTTCGGCCGCGCCGCGGCGCGGCTGAACATGACCCAGCCGCCGCTCAGCCGGCAGATCCAGATCCTCGAGCGGGTGCTGGACGTGGTGCTGCTCGAGCGCAGCAATCGCACGGTGAAGCTGACCCCGGCCGGCCAGAGCTTCCTCGCCGAGGCGCGCCGGCTGCTCAAGCTGGCGGAGAGCGCCGCGCTGCTCGCCAAGCGCGTCGCCAACGGCAAGGCGGGCTCGATCAATATCGGCTTCACCGCGACCTCGGCCTATTCCTATGTGCCGAGGCTCGTCGCCGCGTGCCGTCGTGAGCTACCGGATGTCGAGGTCTCGCTGAAGGAGATGGTCAGCGGCGACCAGCTCAAGCGGCTCGATTCAGGCGAGATCGATATCGGCCTGCTGCGCCCGCCGATCCCGCGCCGTGGGCTCAGCGCCTTCCGGGTGATGGCCGAGCCGCTGATCGCCGCCGTCCCGGCAGGTCACGCTCTGGCGCGGGGCGAGAACGTGTCGTTACCCGATCTCGCCGGCGAACCCTTCATCATGTACGCGCCCTATGAGGCGCGCTATTTCCACGATTTGCTCGTCGAGCTGTTTTCGCGCGCCGGCCTCGTGCCGAACTATGTCCAGCACCTCGCGCAGATCCATTCGATGCTCGCCATGGTGCATTCCGGCGTCGGCGTCGCGCTCGTGCCGGAAACGGCGGTCAACCTGCGCTTCAGCGGCGTCGCACTGCGACCGCTCGACTTGCCGCGCCATCGTCCGGCCGAGCTCTTCTTCGTCAGCCGCGACGACAACGACAATCCGCTGGTGCCGATCGTCACCGCGCTGGCGCGGGAGATCGCCGAGACTGGCGAAACAATTCAACGATTGGATCGATCGATCCAGTGATTGGTCTCAACGCGCATCGATCTTGCTCTACTCCTTCGCTATCGCCAGCGAGGGATCGAGATCATGAGCAAGTTCACGCCGCAGGAGATGGCAAGGCAGATCGGCGACGGGCTGCTGTCCTTCCCGGTGACGCCGTTCACGGCTGCCAATGCATTCGACGAGGCGCGCTACCGCTCCAATCTTGACTGGCTTTGCGGCTACGAGGTCGCCGGCCTCTTCGCCGCGGGCGGCACGGGCGAGTTCTTCTCGCTCTCGCCGCAGGAGGTGGTTAAGGTCGTCGCGACCGCCGTCTCGGCGACGGCCGGGCGGGTGCCGGTGCTGGCCGGCGTCGGCCACGGCACGCAAATCGCGTGTGAACTCGCCAGGCAAGTCGAGAGCGCCGGCGCCGACGGCATCCTTCTGCTGCCGCCCTATCTTGTCTTCTCCGAGCAGGACGGCCTCGCCGCCCATATCGACGCCGTCTGCAAGGCGACGACGCTCGGCGTGATCGTCTACAACCGCGACAACGCCATCCTGACCGAGGAGACGCTGGCGCGGCTCTGCGAGCGCAATCTTAATCTCGTCGGCTTCAAGGACGGTGTCGGCGATATCGAGCTGATGACCCGCATCCATCTGAAGATGGGCGACCGGCTGACCTATGTCGGCGGGCTGCCGACCGCCGAGACCTTCGCGCTGCCCTATCTGGAAATGGGTGTGAACACCTACTCCTCGGCCGTTTTCAACTTCGTCCCGCAATTCTCGACGAAGTTCTACGCCGCCGTGCGCCGGCGCGACCGGGCGACCGTCCAGGCCGGCCTACGCGACTTCATCCTGCCCCTGATCGCGATTCGCAATCGCAAGCGGGGCTATGCCGTCTCGATGATCAAGGCAGGCATGCGCGTAATCGGCCGCGATTCCGGCCCGGTGCGTGCGCCGCTGACCGACCTGACTGAAGCCGAGACGAGCGAGCTCGCAACGCTCGTCGCCCGCCTCGAAAAGGGCGATTTCGCTACACGGGAGCTGGCCGCGGCCTGACCGGGCCGTATCGATCGACGGGTCGGCCTGAGGCGCGCCGCCGCGAAGCCCGGTATCCGTTCATCTGCACTTGACGTACAACTTATGATTTGCACTCATAAGTTGTATGTCGAGGTGTGACTCACTCAATCGAAGGGGAGCTTCTCCCTTCCCCCAGGGCGCAGACACACCGGCTTCATGATGAGGCAGGCTACGATGTCCGGTTGCCGTATTCTCACATCGAACTCGCCCCGTGGCCCGATCCCGACGATCGCTGCCTAGATGTCGCTGCTTGAACCGCAAGCTCCTCTCGGCGAGCGGTCCTCGCGCAAAGGTGCGGTCAGGCCGATGCGGCCTTCCGATGTACCTGCGGTCGCCCGGTTGTTTCTGAAGATATTCAGAGGAGCCGACAAACCGGCGGATCCCGAGCTTCAGGACTATCTGCGAACTTTGACCTTGGAGTCACCGTCTTACGACGAGGCGACGGGCACGCAGGTCTACGAGCAGCAGGACGGGCGTATCCGGAGCGCGCTGCTGGCCGTGCCAATGCGTTTCGTCGCCTGCGGAAACGTCTTGCCCGGAAGGCTTCTCGGCGTCTTCATGACCGATCCCGACAAGGGGGCGGTCGGAGCCGCGCAACTGATCCTCGCCTTGCGGCCGAGGGGCGCCGATTTCGCCTTCTGCGACAGCGCCTCGCCGACGAGCTGCAACCATCTCCTCGCGATCGGTGGCAAGCCGATCCCGGTGCAAAACCTCGAATGGGCCCGCAGCTTCCGTCCCGTCGGGGCTCTGGCCGGACGCTTCGGCGAGCGCTTCCTGCGCGGCAGGCGTCTCGGCCTGCCTGTTCTCGCGCGCCCTTTCGACAGCCTGCTGCGGCGCCTGCTGCCGGGGGAGGGCGCCGCGGAACCGGGCGCTGCCAGTGTCTCGGAGATGTCCGTCCCAACCTTCCTCGCGCATGCGCCGCGGCTGATCGCGCACTATGCGGTGCGGCCACTCTGGGCTGAGGAGGAGCTTTCCTGGCTGGTTTTTCTGGCCGCGCGGAACACCCGGCTCGGTGCCTTCACGATCCGCTCCGTTGTCGACCGTACCGGAGAGATCATCGGCTGCTTTGTCTACTATGCGGCGTCGGGACGAACCGCGCATGTCCTCAACGTCCTGTCGCTGCCCGGCCGGGAGCCCGCCGTCCTCAGCGCGATGTTTCGTCATCTCGACAACACCGGCCATGTCGAAGCGCGGGGCCGTGCGCAGTCCGCCTTGATGGCCGGGCTCTCGCTGCAGCGCTGGCTGGTCTTCCGGCATCGGGCTTTCGCCTTCGTGCTGACGCGGCTGCCCGAGATCAACGACGCGGTCGCGCGCGGCGATGTCTATGTCGGCGGCCTTGCCGGCGAGGACTGGAGCCGGCTCCTCACCGATTTTCACTAGAGCAGGATGCGAAAAAGTGGGAACCGGTTTTTCGCAGAAATCCTGCTCTAAACTCTTAGAATCGATCACGTTTTATGATTTTGGATCCGTTCGATCCAAAATCATCGTGATCTAGGCGGATGCGATGGCGGTGTCGGTCATCCTGAAGACGCTCAACGAGGAGGCAAGGATCGGCGCCGCCATCGAAAGCGTCCTGACGGCGCTGGGTGGGATCGGCGGCGAGGTCATCGTCGCCGATGGCGGCTCGCGCGATTGCACGCTCGCCATCGCCACGACCTATCCCGTCCGTGTCGTCCAGCTCGAGCCGGCCATCCGTCCGAGCTGCGGTATCGGCCCGCAGCTCGGCTTCCAGTACAGCCGCGAGCCGTTCATCTGCCTGATGGACGGCGACATGCTGCTCGATCCGGATTTCTTGCCTGAAGCGCTCGCCTATCTCTCGTCCAATCCCCGCGCCGCCGGCGTGACGGGCCATGTCGAGGAGATGAACGACACGAGTCTCGAATACATCAGGCGCGGACGCCGGGTCTCGCCGGAGAACCGGACGGGCGCGATCGACCGCATGAATGGCGGCGGCCTCTATCGAAGGGAAGCGATCGAGCAGGCCGGATATCTGTCGGACCGCAATCTGCACGGCTACGAGGAGTTCGATCTGAGCCTGCGCCTGCGGGCGCGGGGCTGGGCCCTGCATCGTCTCGACCGCCGCTTCGTCCGCCATTTCGGGCATGCGATCGACGCCTACACGCTGCTCCTGCGGCGTTGGAAATCGGGCTATCTGCGCGGGATCGGCGAACTGCTGCGCGCTGCGCTCGGCAAGCCGCAATGGCGGCGCCTGGTCGAGGATCTGCCGGAGCTGAAGCTCTGGGCCGTGGTCTATGTCTGGCTGATCGTGATGATCGTGCTGCCCTTCGCCCTGCCGAGCCGGGTCCTGGGGCTTGCGATCGATGCGGCCGTGACAGCCATCATCGTCGGCGCGATGAGCCTGCGGCAGCGCAGCCTGTCGCTTGGTCTGTATGCGGTCGTCGCCTGGCTATTCCATGCCGCCGCCTTGCCGCTCGGCTTTTTCCAGGCGCGGAAGGCCCCGGAGGCCTGGATCGAGAGCCGGATCGTCAGTGACGGATTATAAGGGCAGGGGGCTCGCCCGAATTGGCCCGGCGGCATGCAGACGACTGCGCCGGACGAGGCGGATCACCACGAGCCACGCGGCCACGACGATCGCGCCGTCGATCGCATAGAGCGCGATGAAGGTGCCGATTGGCGCCGCCAACCATGTCGCCACCGCGATGAGGACGCTGCCCAGCAGATTGGCGCTGTTCAGGAGCCAGGCCCTCGCATCCTGTCGCCCCGAGGCGCCCAGCAGGTCGATCGCAGCGGCCCAGGCGCCGACGAGAATGATGCTTCCCGAGAGGCAACGCACGAAGAACGGAAGGTCGTGATAGTCGCGGCCGAACAAGGCCGGAAGCCAGGGCGCCAGCAGGAACAGGATGAGGAATGTCGCCGTGCCGAGCGCGAGCGCCGCGATCAGGGCCCGTTTGGCTGTGGGCAAGGCGAGATGCAGGCCATCACGGCTCTCTCTCGCCAGGCGCGGATAGATCAGCCGGTTGAGGGCATCTATCGTAAGGTAGCTGCTGTCCATGATCCGTCTGGCGACGCCATAGCTTCCGACCGTCTCGATCGGGGTGAACAGGCCGATCACCAGCAGGTCGACATTGGAGCGGACCGCCCGCCCCATGAATTGCGAGCTGAACAGCAGGCCAGCTTGCAGCTCCTCGCGCAGGATCTTGATCCGGGGCCGGCCGAGGGGCGAGAGCCAGGCTGCTCCAACCAAGGCGTAGAGAAGATTCCCGCCGCACTGCCAGAGCGCCCATTCCGACAGGCTCGAGATCTGGAACACCAGGCAGGCGAGAGCTGCGGTGGCCATGCGCGCGACAGCAAAGCCGACGACCGCGCGATTGGCCGCATGAACCCGGCCGAGGCTGAGGAAGACGGTCTCGACGAGGAGAATCACCCTTACGAGAACGACGTTGCCGAAGAACAGCAACGTCAGGGTCAGCGCATCGACAGAGGGGCCGGAGCTCAGGCGGACCCAGGACGACATCGCCGTAACACCGCTGACGACGAGGACGGCTCCGCTGAGGCCAATCAAAAGAAGATTGTGACCAAGCAGGCTCGCATAGCTTTCGGGCTCGCGCGCCACCCTGCGCAGCAGGCAGTCGGAGGCGCCGAGGCCACAAAACTGGACCGCCACGGCGATCACGGCCGAAACTTGGACGAAGAGGCCAAACTCGGTCGGCCCGAGCGCGCGCGCCAGAATGGCGAAGGTCACGAGCTGTGACAGGCTGGCCGTTGCCAGGGAGCCGCTCGACAGCAGGTAGTTGATGAGCATTGAACGGGCGAACCAGGTTCGGGAACCGGCGCCCTCTTCGCTTATTGCCAAGGAATTCCCCCATTTGCGGTGGCCACCAGCGCGGCTCGACATCGGCGCGGCGGCCCCCGGTAAGGTTAACGTTTAATTGAGATGACTACCTAAGGTTGTGTTTTCTTAATGATAGGAGATTATCACAACCTATAGATGTAATCCTGGAAAAATTCGCGGATACGGAGAGAGACATGGTCACGATTGCGGCCGTCAGGCTTGCTCCGATCCACGGTGCCCCAGGTGACGCAAGTTCACCGGAGCAGAGGCGCGTCCCCTGCCGCTCCGGTCACCCCACGCGACGGCGGCATGTCTTCCCTGATCTCAGGATTTGGCCCGCGCGGCCCGCACAGAGCTCCGCAATGTCCAAGACAAGCGCGCACTCTCACTGACGCGGGTCGACATGTACCTCACGACCGACAGCAGCAAGATGCGCCCTGGGGACGAGGCTCCTTATCGACGAAGCGTCGAATTGGCGGCGCCACCCATCCGCGCGATCAGCGCCACTCAGGTTCTGGGCTGGCTGCTGCGCGGCTGGCTCTGGATGGTGGTTGCTGCCCTCGTCGGCGCCATCGCGGCTGTCGGCGTCACATTTCTGCTGACGCCGCGCTTTACGGCGACGACGGAGCTGACGATCGCGCCATCCAACCTGCTGATAGCTCCGAACGATCTCTACGCAACGAATATGCAGAGCGACAGCCAGATCCTGGATGTCGAGAGCAAGATGAGGATGATCGCCTCGGGGAACGTCCTGCGCCGGGTCGTCGACGAGCTCGCCCTCAGGAATGATCCGGAATTCGCCGGCAAGCCGCCGCTGTTCGATTTCCTGGTAGCTTCCGATCAACGACAACCCGCTGATGGGTCCGATCTCGCCGCCGTTCTGGCGAGACGCATCACCGTTGCCCGGCAGGAGCGGTCCTATGTCGTATCCCTGTCGGTCTGGGCGAGCGAGGCGACCATGTCGGCGCGGCTCGCGAATGCCGTTGCCGAGACCTTTCGCGAGGAGGTCGTGCGGGCCGATGCGGAGCGGGTCGGGCGTGCGGCGCAAGGGCTGACCGCCCGGCTCGGCGAGATCAAGGCCGCAGCGACCGAGGCGGAAGACCGGGTCGAAGCTTTCCGCCGCGCCAATGGTCTCCAGCAGGGTGCCTCGAAGCAGCCGCTCAGCGGGGAAGCCCTGGAACAGATGAGCGCAAAGCTGACCGACGCCAAGGCACGGCTGGCCGAAGCGGAGGCGCGCTATAACGAAGTCACGCGGGCGGTCGCCGAGCACGGCGCGCAAGGCGGCGGCGTCCAGTCGCAGATCCTCGCCGGATTGCTCGCCGACGAGGCTGCCCTGCGCCGGCAGGTTGCGGCGCTCGGTAAGACCCTGGGGCCGCGCCACCCCTCGCTGATGAATATATTGGCCGAAGCCGATGCGCTGGCCAAGGCGATCAGATCGGAGACCGAGCGGCTTCGGCGCGCGGCTCGCATCGAGGTCGACCAAGCCAGAAAGGCGCTCGACGCACTGACCGGCGAGACACGCACGCTGCGCGGGAGCGTCTCAGCCGACGACCAGGCCCAGGTGAAGCTGCGGGAACTCGAGCGCGAGGCAAGCGCCAAGACCGCGCTCTACCAGACCTTTCTGACCCGGGCGGGCGAGGCCGCCCAACGGCAACAGATCGACGCGACGGATGTCCGGGTGATCACGGCTGCGGCTGCCCCATCGCGCTCGACCTGGCCGCCTCGCCCGATCATCGCGGCTGCGGCAGGCATGGCGCTGGGCGTGCTTCTCTCAGCGGGCGCGCTCCTGGCCCTCGGTTATCTCGGCGAGCTGCGGTCCGGCAGGAGCGCAGCGCCATGAGCCAGACGAACGAGATGCGCGCGCGCTCGACTGTCGGCACCCTTGGGGCACTGCTGTTCACGGCGACGCTGCTGTTCTACCTGGTCACGCTAACGCCGTTCATCGACCTGTCGGCGGCCGGCACGAACGACGCCGCGACGGCTAAGTCGAACACGCTCAATCAGATCATCTATCTTAGCTTGACGGCGGCCCTGTGGCTGACGGTCTTCTGTTCGCCGGCGCGCCACCTGGTCGCGCGTCCGCGCGGTATCCTGATCGCGCTGCTCCTCTGGTTCGCGATCGTCTCGGCCGCCTCGTCGCAACCTGACCTGGCGCTCAAGCGCGTTTTCCTGGCTACGCTCACCATCGTGAATGGCAGCATCTTGCTGCTGCTGCCGCGCTCCGAGCGCCAATTCGCCGGCATGGTCGCGCTCTGCTGCCTCGGCGCGCTGGGGCTCGCCTATCTCGGCATCGCCCTGATGCCGCAGCTCGCGGTTCATCAGGCCAGCGAGGTCCGCGAGCCGATGAATGCCGGGCTCTGGCGCGGCCATTTCGCGCACAAGAACGTCGCAGCCGCGGCGATGGTGGTCATAAGCTTCGCCGGACTCTATCTGTTCAGCACCGGCCGCCGGCTCGTCGGCGGGTTGATGACACTGCTGGCGGTCGTCTTCCTGAGCCATACCGGCGGAAAATCCGCCGGTATGGCGTTGCCCGGCATTCTTGCAATCGCCTGGGTTTTCGAGCGTTGGCGCTCCGCGCGGATCCCGATGGTTGTTCTGGGGATCGCCGCCGTCAACATCCTGACGATTGGCTGCTCGATATCACCAGCCATGCGCGATCTGGTCGCGCAGCTCGGCATCGATCCGACCTTCACCAACCGCATCGACATCTGGAAGATCGGCGCTGCCGCCGCCATGGACAACCCGCTGACCGGCCACGGCTTCCAGCTGTTCTGGCAGACCGACGACATGGTCCACAAGGGCGGCGCGGCGGCAAGCTGGGCCTTCGCCGCCTTCAACGGCCACAACGCCTATCTCGACGTGGCGATCACCGCGGGCATTCCTGGCCTCGTCCTGACGCTGGTCCTGCTGGTCTGGCTGCCACTGCGCGACATCGCCCGGGCCGAGGCCACGGCGAATGATCCCGCATTGACGCGCCTCTTCGTGCGGATCTGGCTCTACGGGATCCTGGTCGCTTGCGTCGAGAGCCTGTTCTTCCAGTCGGGCAGCCTCATTTGGTTCATGCTGGTCGTCTCGATCTTCGGCCTTCATCTCCAGGCAAACGCGCACGAAATCAGAGAGCCGGCAAATCATCGGCGCGGCATGGAGCCGGCCCATGTCTAACGCGGTCACGATTCCCGCCCTGTCCGAACGCACTGCCCGCCTGCCGGCGCTGATCGATCAGTACGCCAGCCGACTCGAGAACCGGCTGATCCGGGCCGCGCCATGGCAGGTCATGCAGGTGCCGACACGCGAGCCGATCGTCTCATTCACCTTCGACGACGTGCCCGCTTCCGCTCTCGACCTGGGCGCGGCGATCCTCGAAGCGGACGGCGTGCGTGGCACATTCTACATTTCCGGTAGCCTGGAAGGGCGCATCGAGCCGGATCGCACCCTGATCGATCTGGCGGGCTGCAGGGAG
Organism: Allobosea sp. Tri-44; assembly: GCF_004123845.1. Classification (GTDB taxonomy): domain Bacteria; phylum Pseudomonadota; class Alphaproteobacteria; order Rhizobiales; family Beijerinckiaceae; genus Allobosea. Next base: position 302,478 of record NZ_NBDP01000053.1, read on the forward strand.
CTCGCGGCGCGCGGCCACGAGATCGGGTGCCATAGCTATGCGCACCGGGATCTGCGGCATGTCGACGGTGATGCCCTGGTCGAGGATCTAGCGCGAAATGCGCGCTATCTCGACGGGATCGACCCACGGCCGGGCCGACGCAACTTCGCCTATCCCTACAACAATGGCTCCTTCGGCAAACGGAGCCTCCTCGCCGACGCCTTCCGGACCTGCCGTGCGGCAGGCGAAGGGATCAATCGCGGGCCGACGGACCCGACTTTCCTTCGGGCGGTCGAAATCCGGCAGCCGCAGCAGCATGTCCTGGGACTGGCTCGCTGGATCGAGGCGCTCGTGGCCAACCCCGGCTGGCTGATCTTCTTCACGCACGACATCTCGCCGAGGCCGACGCCCTATGGCTGTACACCGGCCAGCTTCCGGCTACTCGTCGGCTACGCGCTCGCACGCGGTTGCCAGGTGCTGACCGTCGACGCGGCGCTTGAGCGCATGGGGCTGCGGGAGCAGGCGAGATGACGTGCGCCCGGCGGCTCCTGGCCATCAACAACTACTTCTATCGACGCGGCGGCGCCGAGAGCGTCTTCCTCGACCATATCGACTTGTTCGCCGCGGCCGGCTGGGAGGTCGTGCCCTTCGCGATGCAGCACCCCGCCAACCTGCCGAGCGCCTGGTCCGACTATTTCGTTTCCGAGATCGAGTATGGCGGGGTCGGCGGCCCGATCACGAAGGCAAGGCAGGCTGCGAAGATCATCTTCTCGCTGGAGGCCCGCCGGAAGATCCGTGCCCTGATCGGCCGGGCGCCGCCGACGATCGCGCACGCCCACAACGTCTATCACCACATCTCGCCGTCGATCTTCGGCGCGCTCAAGGCCGAGGGCGTGCCGCTGGTCATGACGGCCCACGATCTGAAGATCGGCTGCCCGGCCTACAAAATGCTGAGCCAAGGCCGTGTCTGCGAACGCTGCCATGGCGGGCGGATCCACAACGTCCTGCTCCATCGCTGCGTCAAGGATTCGGCGCTGGTGAGCGGGCTCGTGCTGATGGAGACGCTGGTCCACCGCAGCCTCGGCCTCTACCGCAACACCATCGACCGCCTGATCGCGCCGAGCCGCTTCTACCGCGACAAGCTGGTGGAATGGGGATGGGACGCAAGCCGCATCACCTACATCCCGAACTGCATCGATACGAGCCAGTATTCGCCTGCGTTTCATGAGGACGACTATTTCGTCTATGCGGGGCGGCTCGCGCCGGAGAAGGGGCTGGTCACGCTCGTGCGTGCCGCCGCGCTGTCGCGCCAGCGACTGGTCCTGGCCGGCACCGGGCCCGAAGAGCCCGCCCTGCGCCATCTCGCATGGAATCTCGGTGCCGATGTCGTCTTCGCCGGTCATCTCGACAAGCCGGAGCTGAAGCGGCTGATCGGCGAGGCGCTGGCGCTGGTTCTCCCCTCCGAATGGTACGAGAACGCGCCGATCAGCGTCCTCGAAGCTTACGCGCTCGGGCGCCCGGTCATCGGCACGCGGATCGGCGGCATTCCGGAGCTGGTCGCCGATGGTGAGACCGGCCTCCTGGTGGAGCCGGGCAGCCCCGCGATGCTGGCCGATGCGCTCGCTGCGCTTGCGAGCCTATCGCCCACCGCACGCGCTGGTCTGGGCGCGGCCGGTCGCGATTGGGTTAGCCGGGAGTTCTCGCCCGACGGATACCGCGACCGCACCATGGACCTGTATGAGGCGCTCGGCTGATGTACACCTTGATCCCGCCGATCGATGCAAACCCGCCCGAACGGAAGGTGATCTTTGTCGGCTTGCGCGGCGTCCCCGAGATTCAGGGAGGGGTCGAAACCCACGTTGCCGCGATCTCGGCGCGCCTGGCGGAACGGGGTTGGCAGGTCGAAGTGCTCGGCCGTGCGCCGTATCTTCCGTCGCAACGGCCCTATACTTGGAAAGGCGTCACAGTCACGCCGGTCTGGGCACCGCGCTCGCGGAGCTTCGAGGCGCTGGCGCATACGGCCCTGGGCCTCATCGTCGCGGCCGGGCGCAATCCGGACCTCGTGCATATCCATGCGATCGGGCCGGCGCTGCTGACCCCCTTCGCGCGCCTGCTCGGCCTCCACGTCGTGGTGACGCATCACGGCTTCGACTATGAGCGCCAGAAATGGGGGCGCCTCGCCAAATCCATCCTGCGGACCGGCGAAGCGATGGGAATGCTGTTCTCCCATGCGAATATCGGCGTCTCGAAGGTGATCGTCGACAGCGTCCGCCGCAAATTCAGCGTCGGCGCGATCTTCATTCCGAACGGGGTCGAAAACCCGTTTCCGAAGCTGGACACCTCCTATCTCGACCGCATCCAGGTCACGCCAGGTCGCTATATTCTGAGCGTCGGCAGGATCGTCGAAGAGAAGCGGCATCTCGATCTGATCACGGCCTTCGCGCGCCTGAACGATCCCGGCCTCAAGCTCGTCATCGCCGGCACCGCCGATCACGCTGGTCCCTATCAGCGCGAGGTCGAGGCGGCGGCCGCGGCGACCCCCGGCGTTGTGATGGCAGGCTTCCAGCGCGGCAAGGCCCTGTCCCAACTCTATCGGCACACAGGTTTGTTCGTTCTGCCCTCGAGCCATGAAGGCATGCCGATGGTGCTGCTCGAGGCCCTCAGCTACGGGGCTCCCTGCCTCGCGAGCGACATCGACGCGAATCTCGCGCTCGATCTCGGGAGGGACAGCTATTTCCCCTTGGGCGAGGTCGATGCGCTCGCAGACGCGATGCGGCTGAGGCTCGCCGCGCCCAGCACGGCCGAAGGCGCGGAGCGCGCCGCCCGAGTCCTCGATTCCTTCGGCTGGGGCGCAATCGTCGAGCGCACCATGGATGTCTACGAGAGCGCGCTTCTCGGCTGGCGGCCGGGCAACATGCGGCATGGCGGTGCCGGCCTGCGGGCACGCGTCGAATTCGGGGGGCGGTGATGACGCCTGTCCTGCGGAATCTCGAAATGACGATCCTCGGCCTCGGTTTCCTCGGCCTGGCCTGGGGCAAGAGCAGGCTGCACGGCTACTCCACGCCGAACCGCGTCACGAAATCGGATGTCGAGGGGAAGATCGCCTATCTCCTCGACATCTTCGCTGCGCTCCGCCGCTTCCTGCCGCCTTATGTCGGTCTGCGCGGTCGCGACGTGCTGGAGCTGAGCCCCGGCGCGTCGCGCGGCAACGGCGTGCTCTTCCTTGCGCTCGGGGCGCGTTCCTATCACGCCATCGATGTCTTCGACCTCGCCGGCGACGAGGACCCGGCCTTCTATGAGCAACTGCTCGACCGCTTCCCAGAGGGTGGCGAGGCCGACCGGAAGCGCGCCCGGGCCATTGCCTGCAGCTTAGGCGCGCGTGAGTTCGGCTATGCCGTCGGGCGGGATTTCGACATCCCGCGCCTGGCCGAGGGGCGGAGCTTCGACCTGATCGTCAGCTGCGCCGCATTCGAGCACTATGACGGCCCTGCGGAGGCGATTGCGGGCCTGACGCAGGTCGCCCGGCCGGGTTGCGAGAGCGTCCACATCATCGATCTGCAGACGCATTCGCGCTGGATCCGCGAGCGTGACCCGAACAACATCTATCGCTACCCGGAGGCGGTCTACCGGCTCTTCCGTTTTCCGGGGCAGCCGAACCGGCAGCGTCCCGCCGACTATGTCCGCAGCTTCGCGGCCGAGGGCTGGAGCGGTGTCCGCTTCGTGCCGTCGCGCACGATCGACCCGGCACTTCGCGACGCCTCGCTGCGGGGTCTTGCTGCGCGCTTCGCGGATCGGGAAGACATGAGCATCCTCGATGGTGCCTTGACGGCACGCTATCCCGGCCTGGGTGGCGATTGGGGGATGGCATCATGACGAGCCGCCGCTCCGTCCTCGGCGGCCTTGCCGGCCTCGCGACGCTCGCCTCCTTCGGGACGCTGCAGGCCGCTAGCGGACCCGGCAGCGACCCCCCGCTGTTTCGCCGCGGCATCGGCGTCTCTCACGCATGGGGATGGGCCGATGTCGAGGCCGACGGCTCCTATGGCCAGGCGCCATTCTCGGCGCCGCGCTTTCGCTTCGACCTGGCACAGCGGCAGGCGATCCGTGCCGCCGGCTTCGATTTCGTACGCCTGGCTGTCGATGTCGGTCCTTTTCTGGCCTTCTCCGGCACGGCTCGCGACCAACTCGACGAGCGCCTCATCGGCACGGTGCGCGACCTGCTCGACGCTGATCTTGGCGTGATCGTCGACCTGCATCCGAGCGTGATGAATCCGGCCTATCGCCCCGCTGCACTGACGGCGGGCGTCGATACGCCGAATTTCCGGGCCGTATTGGCCTTGCAGCAGCGCCTGGCCGCGCGCCTGGGGCAACTGGCGCAGGACATAGCGACTACAGGGACGCCGAGGCTCGCATTCGAGCTGATGAACGAGCCGGAGCTACCGCAAGCGGCCTGGCAGCCCATGCTCGAAGCCACCTACAGGGCCGCGCGCAGCGGCTCGGCGACACTGCCGCTCGTGCTGGGCGGCGGCTCGATGAACGCGGCGGCAGCGCTGGCTGCGCTCGACATGCGCCCGTTCGCCGGCGATGCCCGCCTGCTCTATACCTATCACGACTACTCGCCCTGGCAGTTCACCCACCAAGGGGTGCGTGGAAATCCCGCCTATGCGCTGGACGCGATCGCCTATCCGGCGCCGGTCTCAGCCGAGGCGATGATCGCGGCGAGCCGGCGACGTATCAGCAGCCTCAATCTCGACGGCCCCGCCTTGGAGCAGGCGCGACAGGCGGAGCGGACGCTCGCGCGCTATGCCGGCTTCGATCGTTCGGCCCTCGAAAAGACCTTTCGACAGGTGAGTGCCTGGTGCAGCGCGCAGCACCTGCCCGCCCATGCCATCCTGCTCGGTGAGTTCGGGATCAACAGAACACCCTATCTCAGCACGCCCGAGGGCTCGACTGCACGCGAGACCTGGTTGCGCGACATGCGCGAACTCGCCGAGGCGCACGGCTTCGCCTGGGCGTGCTGGACCTATGCCGGGACGGGCGGGTTCGCGCTCGCCGAGAACGAGACCGGTCCGGGCTTCGACGCGGCGACCCGCCGCGCGCTGGGGCTCCTGCCGCGATGAGTCCCTCCACGCCACGCCAGCGCTATGCCAATCTCGACGCATTGCGCGCGATCGCGGCGCTTGCCGTGATGGTCGAGCACATGTTCGGCGACCTGCTCAGGCAGGTCCCGTCCGCAACCGGCCCGATGAGCACGCTCGCCCAGGCGCTCGTCCAGAATCTGAGTCTCGGCCGCTTTGGCGTGGCGCTGTTCTTCCTGATCAGCGGTTTCGTCGTGCCGTTCAGCATCGGCGGCGAGCGGCCGCTCCGGCATTTCGCCGTCTCGCGTTTGTTTCGGCTCTATCCGGCGCTGTGGCTGGCGCTGGCAGTGCTCGCGACGACGGCCTGGCTCGCCGGAGACGCGCCAAGGACGGCGACCGTGCTCGCCAACCTGACCATGGCGCCGCCTCTCTTCAGCCAGCCCTGGCTCTCGCCGATCCACTGGACCCTGTTCATCGAGTTGCTCTTCTACGTTCTCGTCGCGCTGCTGTTTTTCGCGGGGACGCTGAAACATGTTGGCGTTCTGCTGGCCCTAAGCCTCGCCCTGATCACCGCGACGGTCCTGCCCATCCAGCTGCGCACGCACGGCGTCGTCAACCTACCGATCCAGTATCTCGGCATGCATCTGTCCTTTCTGTTCCTCGGCCTGCTGCTGCGGTTATGGCTGGTCGAGCGGATGCGGGGAGCGCGCCTCTCGGCCGTGATTCTCGTGCTCGTTCAGCTCGCCGCGCTGCTCTCGGTCTCGCAGTTTTCCCTGGCGCGCGGCGACAATTTCGTCATGGAGGGACTACGGCCTGTCCTGAGCGCCTACGTCCTCGCTTTCGCGGTCTTCCTCGCCGCGATCAGACTGGAGCGGCCGCGCTCGCCCCTGCTCGCGCGGATCGGACTGACCAGCTATTCGATGTATCTGTTCCACGGCATGGTCAACGCCGCCGTCTATCGCGTCCTGCCCTTGACCGGACAGCTCGGCGACATCGCCACGATGCTGGTCTGCACCGGCCTGACCTTGCTGCTGTCCTGGCTGGTCTATCGGGTGGTTGAACGCCCGATGATCAAGCTCGGGCGCAGGATATCGTCGAAGCGCGACGTGGCCCTCGTCCCATCTTCACGGCTTGTAGACACCTTCCACCGGCAGGTGGAATGGAATGGCGCGCTCGTCGCCGCTACCGCCGGCGGACAGGACTCGGCACCTCATCCGCCACCGGATTGCCGCGCCGTCAGACACGGTGGTGACCGCTCGCTTGAGAGGCCGCTGGACCCGCCCCTGTCCGAGATCGTCGCCGAAGCGGCCCGGGAGGCGTCCGTCAGCGACAAGATCGTCGGCGGGATTCTTGGAACCGCGATCGCGGCTGTCACGCTGAGCTGGTTTGCACTGCTTGGATATGTCGGCTGGAAGATCGCCGAGTCGTTGTGATGATCCGTCCAGAGACGAATTGATTTCAGATCGCGAAGTCGATCTCCGGCTTGTGAGCTGCGGCGCGGCTGACGAGATCGGCGATGGTCGTATTGTCGACGACTGCCGCCATCGCGTCGCGCACCTCGCGCATTACAGAGCGGACGACGCAAGCTTCGATGTCACCGCAGTCCTGGCATGGCCTGAAGGCCGACTGGCTGGCGCAGTCGATCGGCGCGATCGGTCCTTCGAGGGCGCGGATGACCGCTCCGACCTTGATGGTCCGGGCCGGCTTCGCCAGCGCGTATCCGCCGCCCGGACCCTTCTTGCTGCGCAGCATGCCGGCATTGCGCAGATCCAGCAGGATGGCGTCGAGAAACTTCTTCGAGATGTTGTTGCGCTGGGCGATCTCGGCGATCTGGGCGGTCTCTCCAGCTTGGAGCGTCGCGAGATGGACCATCGCCTTGATGCCGTATTTGCCCTTGTTGGTCAGCACTGCCCATCCCCCACATAAAGGTACAGTATATCGATCTATTTTGCGGGGACTGCAAAGCGAGGACGCTTACGGAGGGACGGCCGGAGAACGGCGCTCTCCGCGGGCAGCAGCCTTTTAGTGATGACGCTAGGCCGCGCTCAGCCGTCGAGGAAGGCGGCGACCTCCGGCGAGGCTCGTAAGGTCGCCAGCTCCTCAGGTGTCGGCAAAGCAGGGCGGTCGCGGGTGGCGTCGACCAGGCAGAGAAAGCCGAGCGGTTCGTCGGGCGCGGCCTTGAACTGATGCCAGGTCCAGCCGGGGATCGTGACGAGGTCGAGCGGGCCGATCTCGCTTACTTCAGAGCCGACGAGGCAGCGCCCGCGTCCACGCACGATGACGACGCCATGGACATGGCCATGGCGCTCCAGCGTGGTATGGCCGCCGGGACCGATCTCGAAATAGCGCAACTCGCCGGCGAGGTCGGGCCGCGAGAACAGGATCTGGCGGGAGACGTCGTGGAACGGCGCATCGCCATCCTGCTTGTAGGCGAGGCGTTCGACGCCCTGCCAGGCGAAGCCGTCTTCGTGACGGCGCAGCGATGTCTCGTCCTTGATGGCGTCAGACATGGGATTCCGCCCGGACTTGCGCTTGCGAGTGGTGGTGGACCTGCGCGACGAACTCGGCGGTGGCTTGCCTCAGCCTGTCGCCTTCGGCGAGCAGGTTGCCGCCGATCAGCAGCATGACGTCGCGGCCATAGAAGTCGAGTATCTCCGGCACGCGCGCAACGCTCATGCCGCCGGCTGGAACCGGGGCGCTCGCCGCGAGCCCAGGCTCGGGCGCAAGCGCGGCCTCGGCAATACGCCTACAGGTCTCAGCGGAATAGCCGAAGCGGCCGCCATGGTTGGGGAAAATCACCGCATCGACGCCGGCAAGCCGCCAGAGCGTGCTCAGGCAGGCCGGATCGATCCGTGCCGCGCCGGCCAGGCTCGGATGGGCGAAGAACGCAATCTGCGGATAGTCGCGCCTCAACGCCTGAACGTTGGAGAGACCGAGGATCGCCGGTGCGACCATCGCGGTGTCGAGCCCTTCCTCGCCGGTGATGCGCAACTGCTCGCGTACGGCGTCGAGGCTGCCGGAAAGGCTCGGCACATAGCGGGTCGGATGACCCGTCTGCGAGACGGCGCGACGCACCGAAGCGGCGCAGGCTGCGACGCGCTGCGGGAACGGGCTGTAGGCTTGCGTCGCCAGCCCGTGATCATCCTTGACGTAATCGATGCCGCCCAGCGCAAAGGCCTCCGCCAGTCGCGCCAGCTCCTCCGGTGGCAGTCCTTGCGGTTTCAGAGCCGAACAGGTCAGGGCTCGCGCTCTCGCGTCAACGCGCTGGCGCAGGCCGTCGAGGCCAATCTGCGGGCCATCGCCGAGCGCAGTGCGCAGCTCCGGTGGCAACGCGATCTCGGCGAGCGTCAGTTCATCGTGCAGCGAGGAGTTGCCGAACAGCATGTTGAGAAGCTGGCCGGCATCGTCGCCCACCGTCGCGGCCGAGAGCAGGATGCGGATCGCATGCAGGCCGTTGCCCTTTGGCTCAACCGCGACGACACGGCCGAGGATCTCACCGAGCACATAGGGGTCATCGACCGCCTCGGGCGGCATCTCGATGCTCTGCTCGATGGCGATTGCTCTCGCCCGCGCCTCGGCATCCTCAGGCGCGCCGCGCAGATGATAAGTGACTTCGATCCAGCTCATCGTCGATCCCGCGGAAACGGGGCTCCGTCATTCCTGTCCCGCACCACTATAGTGCTGCAGCCGTGAGTGCACCTCAACGCAGCGCGAAGCCGAGCGCGGTCAATGCATCGCGGATGCGGTCGCGACCGCTGAGGGATTGCGGACCGGCGACACGGGCGAGCGCCTGGCGCGACCATGGCACCTGCGGGATCTTCTGCTCGCTTTGGAAGTCCTGGATCGCTCCGTCATAAGCCGCTATCGGCTCCGGCGCGTAGCCGGCGCCGTATTGCTCGCGGTGGAGGACAAGGGCGGGCGAAAGCCGCGGCTTGATCCCGGTGACGACCTCGGGAGCGGGATAGCCGACGCAGAGGCCAAACACCGGGAAGACCTTCGGCGGCAGCCCGAGCTCCCGGGCCACCCGTTCGGGATCGTTGCGCAGCGCGCCGATATAGACCGTGCCAAGGCCGAGGCTCTCGGCGGCCAGAACCGCGTTCTGCGCGGCGAGCGCGGCGTCAATGATGCCGACGAACAGGGTCTCGAGATAGTCGAGGGCATCGACTGCATGCTCGCGAGCGGCTCCCAGTTCGCACAGCCGGCTGAGATCGGCGAGGAAGACCAGCAGCGTCGGAGCCTGCAGGATGTGCTTCTGGTTGCCCGTGACCTCGGCGAGGCGCGCCTTGCGGGCAGGGTCCGAGACCGCAACCACGCTCCAGGTCTGCAGATTGGAGGAGCTGGCTGCGGATTGCCCGGCCGCGACCAATGTCTCGATCGTGCCTTCGGGCAGCGGATCGGGCTTGTAGGAGCGCACCGAGCGATGCGCCAGGATCTGGCCGATGACCTCGTTCCACTGCGCCGGTTCCGGCTGGCCCTCGGCGCGATAGCGCGCCCGCAGCAGCGTTTGCGCGTCGTCTCCAGCGGAAACTTCGGAGAGCGCGCCGTGAGGAGCGTCCGTGGCATGCAGGGCAGCGGTCATTGTCGGGAACCCGTTCAGGAAGGCATGGGTCAGCGAGGAAAGCGGCATCAGCGCGCCATGCCCCAGCGCCTGATCGTCGTCCTCTCGATCGCCGCGAAGACGAGGTTCTCGACGACGAGGCCGATCAGGATCACCAGGAGCAAGCCGGCGAAGACCTTGTCGGTATAGAGTTCGTTGCGGTTCTGGAAGATGTACCAGCCGAGGCCGCCGCGCCCCGAGGAAGCGCCGAAGACGAGCTCGGCGGCGATCAGCGTACGCCAGGCGAAGGCCCAGCCGATCTTGAGGCCGGACAGAATCGCCGGCAGCGCCGCCGGTACGAGGATGCCGAAGACATAGCGCAGGCCCGTGAGCCCGTAATTGCGGCCGGCCATGCGCAATGTGTCGGGCACGCCCTGGAAACCGGCGAAGGTGTTGAGCGCGACCGGCCAGAGCACCGAATGGATCAGCACGAAGATCAGGCTGCCCGAACCGAGGCCGAACCAGAGCAGAGCCAAGGGTAAGAGCGCGATCGCCGGCAACGGGTTGAACATCGCGGTCAGCGTCGAGAGCAGGTCGCGCCCGATCTGGGTCGAGATGGCGAGCGTGGTCAGCAGGAAAGCGAGCGCCAGCCCCGCCGCATAGCCTTGCGCCAGCACGACCAGCGAGAGCCGGGCGCGTTGGAGTAGTTCGCCGCTTGCGAGCCCTTCGAACAGGGCCTGAACCGTGGCGAGGAAGGTGGGTAGCAAGAGCTCGTTGTCCTGCCAGCGCGCCAGCGCCTCCCAGAGCAGGGCAAGGACGACAAGTATCAGGCCCTTGCGCAGCCAGCCCTGCGCGGCGAGGCGCTCGACCAGCGGGCGCGGCCGCTCGAGTGCCGTCGCGACGAAGGGCGGCAGCGGCTGGTCGTATTCCGGCCGGATCGGCGGCTGGGCGAGGCTCATCGTTGTGCCTCTCCCGCACCGGCGTGCTCATGCTCGAACAGCCGCTCGTGCAGGCGCCGAACGGCTGCCTGGAACGGTGCCCCGCCAGTGCTGGCGAGATCGAATTCGTGGCTGTTGAACTCCGCCCGCAGCCGGCCGGGATGGGCTGAGAGCACCGCGACGCGGTTGCCGACGATCAGCGCCTCCTCGATCGAATGAGTGACGAAGAGCAGGGTGAAGCGGACCTCGTCCCAGAGCGCGAGCAGTTCCTCCTGCATCCTGCGCCGGGTCAGCGCGTCGAGCGCGGCGAAGGGCTCGTCCATCAGGAGGATGCTCGGCTGCATGGCGAGCGCGCGGGCGATCGCGACCCGCTGCTTCATGCCGCCGGAGAGCTGGTGTGGATAGCTGTCGGCGAATTTGGCGAGCCCGACCTTCTCGACATAGTGGCGCGCCCTCTCTTCAGCCTCGCGGCGCGGGAGCGTGCGCGAGGCTGTGAGCGGGAAGGTGACGTTCTGCAGCACGGTCTTCCACGGCGGGAGCTGGTCGAACTCCTGGAAGACAACGATGCGGTCGGGGCCGGGGCCGCTGACCGGCCGGCCGCCGAGCCGAATCTCGCCCTCGACCGGGGCGATGAAGCCGGCGACGGCCTTGAGCAGGGTCGACTTGCCGCATCCGGACGGGCCGAGCAGCACGAAACGGTCGGCCTCGTAAACGTCGAAGCCGACCCGGTGCGTCGCGCGCACGATGTGCTCGGCGGTGCGGTATTCGAGGCTGACGCCGTCGACCTGCAGGAGCGGCCCCGCGCCGGCAGCGGCCACTGGAGCCGGCGCGCGCTGAGCCGCCCGCGACTGCCGGATCTCGGTCACCGAGGTGTCGCGCAGGAGTTCGTCGGCGACGAGCGTCATGCTGGCTCTCAGCTGCCCGCGGCGATGCGCGGATCGGTGAAGAAATAATCGCTCAGTGCCTTCGGCTCGTTCTTGATCGCGCCGACACGGTGCAGGAACTGGCCGAGGCCGAGCGTGTTCTGCGGCTCGACCTTGAAGGTCACTTCGGGATTCTTGATGACCTGGAGCAGGAGCTTGCGGTCGCCCTTGCCGCCATTGGCCTTGAGATAGATATCGGCGGCCTCATCGGGATTGGCGGCGATCAACTTCGCGGCTTCATCGAGCGCATCGAGGAAGGCGCGATAGGTCTTCGGCGCCTCCTTGTAGAATTTCTCGGTGCCATAGAGCACGGTCGAGGAGGCGGGTCCGCCCTGGACCTCATAGGAATTCAAGACGATGCGGGCTTTCGGGTTCTCGGCCAGCTCCTGCTCCTGGAAGGGCGGGTTGCCGAAATGGCCGGTGATCTCGGTGCCGCCCTTGATGATCGCGGCGGCAGCCTCGGGATGGGGCAGGGCGACGCTGATCTTGTCGAGCCGGTCGAACTCCTTGTCGCCCCAGAGCTTGGCCGAGGCCCATTGCAGGACGCGCGACTGCACGGAAACGCCGACGGCGGGCAGGGCGATCCTGTCCTTCTCGGTGAAGTCGGCGATCGTCTTCACATTCGGGTTGTTGGTGACGAGGTAGTAGGGGAAGTTGCCGAGCGAGGCGACGCCCTTGACGTTCTGCCTGCCCTTGGTGCGATCCCACAGCGTGAACAGCGGGCCGACACCGGCACCGGCGATCTCGATCGAGTTCGAGAGCAGGGCGTCGTTGACCGCCGCGCCGCCGGAGAGCTGCAGGAACTCGACCTTGATGTCGACGCCGGCCGCCTTGCCGTGTTTCTCGATCAGCTTCTGCTCGGCGGCGACGTCGAGCAGCAGGTAGACGACGCCGAACTGCTTGGCGATGCGCAGCTGGCCCTCGGCAGCCGAAGCCGCGCTGGTGATGCCGAACGACAGCGCCGTGCCGACCATCACTGCGGCCGCCTGCCGGCGCGACAAGAGGTTGTTCCAAATCGCCATCTCGAACTCCTGAAAACGCTGCGGCGGACCGTGCCCAGGCCGCGCTGAGCCATGCCGAAACTTGCGGCCCGGCAGCGCAAGCGTCAACGAGAATGTTCTTTTTAAAGAACAGGTAGCGAAGGGTGATTATTGCCCCGAGCGCGGCGGCCGGGAAAGATTTGTCCTCCTAGGCCGATGAGCCGGTGTCTCTCCAGTTGAGGGGCGGGATCCGGCCATGATTTGCAGGTATCGTTCTCTTTAAGAAACGTTCACTGCGGTGCCTGGGGTGCCATGAAAGCGGCGAAGAAGGCGGCCAGGGCTGCGTGGTCATCGAGCGGAAGGACGTTGGCGATGTATTGGTCGGGCCGCACGATCACCAGGCAACCATGCTCGCGATCGATGCCGCGTGCAGCGAAGATATCCTGACCGCTACGAAGTTCGGGGCAGAACACCTTCTCATAGTCGATCAGGCCGAGCCGGCCCTTGCGGGGCAGGAGCAAGCTCGGCAGGGCATCGACGGCGACGTCGCGATGGGCCTGCTGAAGGATCGCGCGCAGGTCGATGACCGCATCGACATCGTCACCGGGCCGCGTATGTCGCCGCAGGGGTGACGAGGGCGAATCCGTAAGGAAGTCGCACAAGGCACGCAGGCGCGACGTGCCCGAAGACGGATCGGTGCGGTCGGCGAAAACGTAGAGACGCCAGCGGCCATCAGCCTGTGCGACATGGCCGAGCTCAACCGGCTTGGCGTCGCCGAGGCGGATCACCGGCGCCGAATGGAAGCGCGCGCCGATCGCCAATCCCTTTGCCAGACCGGCATGGGTCGGCTGACCGGTCAGGGTCGAGGGCGCGTAGCGGGTCGCGGTGCCCGCGGTGTAGCGGCCGTGCCTGACGAAATAGGCTTCGACCTCCTTGGGATCGACGCCGTCTCCGCTTTCCGAGGTTCTCAGCGGTGCGCTCAGCATCTTCGCCCATTCGCGATCGAAATCGATCAGCTCCTTGGCGATCGCCTGACGTTCGGCCGAGTAGCTGTGCAGCAGCCCGGGCGGGCATTGCCCGCGCAGGACCGCGGCCAGCTTCCAGCCGAGGTTGAAGCTGTCCTGCATCGAGACGTTCATGCCCTGGCCGGCTTTCGGGCTATGGGTATGGCAGGCATCGCCGGCGATGAAGACGGCAGGCAGGCGTTGCTCGACCTCCTCTGCCGGCACATCGTCGAACTTGTCGCAGAGGCGCTGGCCGATCTCGTAGACCGACCACCAGGCGACCTCCTTCACCTCGAACGAGTAGGGCCGCAGGATGCGCTGCGCCGCGGCGATCAGGTGCTCGACGCCGATATTGCGGCTCGCGACCCGCTCGTTCTCGCTGAGCTTGTCGAGCTCGACATAGATCCGGATCAGATAGCCGCCCTCGCGCGGGATGATGATGATCGTGCCCTCGCCGGCGGACTGGATCAGCGCCTTCAGCCGGACATCCGGGAAGTCGGTGACGGCGAGCACATCCATGACACCCCAGGCCTGGTTGGCGGAATCGCCCTCCAGCGCTCGCCCGATCGACTTGCGCACGGCGCTGCGCGCGCCATCGCAGCCAACGACATAGCGGGCCCTGACGGTCTCGATCTCGCCCTCATGCGCGGGATCGACACGTTCCAGCTTTACGGTCACCGGGTGCGATGACGCGCTGCCGTCGGCATTGCGGGCGGTGTCGATCTGCAGGTCGAGCAGGCGCCGGGAATAATCCGGCTCCAGCCGGCTCGGCGAGCGTCGCATGACATCGAGGAAGAAGTCGTGGATCCGTGCCTGGTTCAGGATCACATGCGGGAACTCGGAGAGCCCGTCCTCGACATCCTGGATCCGGCCGCTGCGAACGATCGCTTCCGGCTGGGTCGCATCGGGTTTCCAGAACACCGTCTCGTTGACCCAGTAGCTTTCCTTGAGCACGCGTTCGGAAAAGCCGAAGGCATCGAACATCTCGATGGTGCGGCAGGCAATGCCGTCAGCCTGTCCGAGCTCCAGCGGTCCAGGCTTCTGCTCGACGATCCGCGTGGTGATCTTGGGGAAGGCCGCCAGTTGCGCCGCCAGCGTCAGGCCGGCAGGGCCGCAGCCGACGATCAGCACGTCGACTTCCTGTGGCAGTGAGGCGCCGGTCGAGGATGTCGCGAGCTCGGTTGCGGGCTCGGAGACGGCGGGATCGCCGGTCCGAAAGCCGTTGAGATGAAACTGCATGGAGGCCCCCTTCAACGAAGCGGAATGATCGAGGTGCTTGCGTTGGCTGAAGGCCGTCAGCGCCGGCGGGCGCGGGCCTGTTCGAGCCACATCTCCCAGGGGCGATGGACCTGCGCCTCGATGCTGGCGACGCAGGCGCGGCTTTCGCCCTCGGTGAGATAGGTGACTTCGCCGAGCTGCATCGCCTGGAGCTGATAGCGCGCGTTAAGCTCGGCATAGACGGCCCGGTAGACCGCCTGCTTGATCGAGTAGCCGACGACGGTCGAGCCATGGCCGCGCATCAGCACGATGTCGTGGCCGTCGAAATGCTCGGCGAGTGCGCGGCCGAGATGGTTGTTGCTGATCAGGAGATCGGTCGCGTCGCCGCCAGCCTCGCGGATCTCGAAGACCGGTGCGCCCTGGCCGACGAAGCCGGCCATGTGGAACATCGCACGGAGGCGCGTGCCCTTGACCACGCTCAGCGGCACGATCGAATGCGAGTGGCTGTGAACCACAGCCATCACGTCGGGGCGCTTGCGGAAGATCTCGGCGTGTATGAAGCGTTCGAGATAGACCTTGCGGCCGTTGGCGTTCACCGCCTCGCCGTTGAGCGTGAACTCGACGATGTCTTCGGCCTCGACCCGGCTCGGCGCCATGTTGCGGGCGAGCAGGAAGCGATCGGGCCGGCCGTCATGGCGCACGCTGATATGGCCGAAGGCATCGACGACACCCTGATCAAACAGGATGTGATTGGCCGCGACGAGATCCGCGACGATCTCCGGTGACGGCGCGACTGAGGCTGTGGCCGTGTCGGCGATATCGACAGCGATGGGGTGGTGGCCATGGTCCGAGGTGCACATAGGTCGGTCTCTCCGAAATCGCCTTGATCGCAGCGTTCTACAGGCCAGCCAGTGCCGGTACAGCAGTCGGTCCGCCGTGCCAGCGCAGACAATCAGAAGGGATCGAGGAGGTGCGAAGGCGTTGCGGCAGCGCGGATTCCCGAAGCCGGAAATCGGCTAGCCATCCTCCCATTGCTCGATCTCTGATAGATCGTCCGTATACTGATTAACAGGATACGCGCAGATTTTTGGCTGTCAACCGCGCCGGCGGCGTCGGTGAGTTGCGACGAGTGCCGCTCTCGTGGGGACGGTTTGACCGCTTACGGAATGAAAGCATACGATCTATAGCGGAGCTCGCCGATCTGGCCGGGCAATGTTCGCCTGTGCCGGGTGGTGAAGAACCTGAAGTGCTGAAATCCGAGCGGCGAGACCTGCTGCTGTTTCACCAAGGCAAAGCGACGATGGCGATGGACGATATCTACCATATGCCCGGCCATCTCATTCGGCGCGCGCAGCAGATCGCCGTCTCACTCTTTCTCGAGGAATGCGCGCCGGTCGATCTCACTCCCGTCCAGTTCGCGGCGCTGGTTACGGTGCGCGACAATCCCGGCATCGACGCGACCCGCCTGTCGGCGCTCGTCGCCTTCGACCGCTCGACGCTTGGCAATGTGCTGGAGCGGATGGAAGCGAAGGAGCTGATCCTGCGTTCGGGCAGCAAGGACGACAAGCGCATCAAGGTGCTGCACCTCTCGCCGAAGGGCGAGCGCATCCTGCAGGAAGCCGGGCCGCTGGCGCAGCGGGCCCAGGAGCGCATCCTCGCTCCGCTCGCGCCGGAGGATCGCGAGATCTTCATGCGCATGCTCGGGCAGCTCGTCGAGCTCAACAACGACGCCTCACGGGTGCCGCTGCGGCTGGCTGCGGTTCGCCCTTCCGACGCGGCCTGACGGCCCGGCGTTTCCCGGCATCGAGATCGCGGTCAGTGCAATTTCACGAGCTTCGATGTCTCGGGGTTCGTGAGCGTGTGGTTTGACAGGTCCGAGATGTGGTGCATACTGATAATGAGTATGCGTTCTTATCTCGCGAATTGATCGGCGGGAGCCGCCAGCGTCCATCGTTGGCGGGCCTATTCCGCGACGGGATCGGGATCGCAGACGGCCCTTTCGACGTGACTCGAGAACCGCCGGCAAGGCGGCCATATCTGGAGGAAACCCTGGTGATCATCACAAGACGTGCCGCCTTGGCCGGGCTCGCCGCGGGCGCGCTCGCACCCCGTGCAGCCCTGGCTCAACGCAAGATCGTAAGGCTCGTCGTACCCGCTGCTGCGGGCGGGGCCATCGACGTCATCGGGCGGCTCTATGCGCAGCGCATCGCTCCTGCGCTCGACGAATCCTGGGTGGTCGAGAACAAGGCTGGCGCCAGCAACACGCTCGGTGCTGCCGATGTCGCGCGGTCAGCGCCCGACGGCACGACCTATCTGACCAATGCCGACATCCACATCATGGCGAAGCACGTCATGCGCAGCGTGTCCTACGATCCGCTGAGCGATTTCACGCCGATCTCGCGCTTTGCGACCTCGCCGATGGTGCTGATCGGCTCGACCAAGACACCCGAGACCATGCCCGGGCTGATCGCCGATATGAAGGCCAAGCCCACTGAGTACACCTTCGCCAATTCGGCGCTGGGCAGCATGGGCCATCTCGCCACCGAGAGCTTCAAGCGCCGCACCGGCACGAGCGCGGAACTGGTCAATTATCGCGGCACCGCTCCGGCGATCACCGACGTGGTCGCCGCCCAGGTTCCGCTGATGGTCGCCCCGCTCGGCTCGGCCCTGTCGTTCATCAACGATGGCAAGGTGCGTGCCTTCGCGATCATGGGCGCGCAACGCAGCAAGCTTCTGCCGAACGTGCCGACCGCCGGCGAACTCGGGCTGGCGGATATCGACTTCACGCTCTGGTATGGCCTGTGGGGGCCGAAGGGCCTGCCGGCCGAGACGGTGCAGCGTGTCAATGCGACGGTGCAGGCGGCGTCGAAGGATCGCGAAATCGTCGAGAAGCTGACTGCGCTCGGTGCCGAAGCGGTGACGGAGGACGCTGCCAGCTTCGCGAAGTTCATCGAGGCCGAGACCCTGCGCGCCAACCGCGTGGTTGAAGAAGCCGGCATCAAGCCGGGCTAGAGCGCACTCCGGCCAGCTTGGGGTGCAAGCTGGCCGGTGAACCCGCCCCTAGCGGGCGAACGCCTTCGCCAGCGCGTCGGCATTTTTCGTCAGCAGGCCGAGGTCCGAGCCGACGGCGACAAAGCGATAGCCCCATTCGATATAGCGGCGGGCATCGGCCTCCGACGGCGTGAGGATGCCCGCCGGCTTGCCGACGGCGGTCAACCGATCGACCGCGTCCTTGATCGCGGCCTGCACCTCGGGATGGCCGGGATTGCCGATATGGCCGAGCGAGGCGGAGAGATCGGCCGGGCCGATGAAGACGCCGTCGACCCCGTCGACCGAGGCGATCGCCTCGATCTGGCTCAGGGCCTCGCCGGTCTCGACCTGCACGAGGACGCAGATCTCGGCATCGGCGCGCTTGAGATAGTCAGGCACGCGGCCATAGCGGCTGCCGCGGCCGCTCACGGTGATGCCGCGTATGCCGGCCGGCGGATAGCGGCAGGCGGCGACGGCCTTGGCCGCCTCCTCAGCGTTCTGGACGAAGGGCACGAGCACGGCCTGCGTGCCGATATCGAGGAGGCGCTTGATCAGGACCGGGTCGTTCCAGGCCGGGCGTACGATTGGCGTCGCGGTGCCGGCCTGCAGCGCCTGGAGCTGGGCGAGTACCGCCGGCGGCTCGTTCGGCGAGTGCTCGGTGTCGACCAGGATCCAGTCGAAGCCGCTATGACCGATGATCTCGGCAACGATCGGGCTGCATAGGCTGCTCCACAGCCCGATCTGGAGCTCGCCGCGGGCGAGCGCGGCCTTGAAGGCGTTGCGAGGCAGGTCCATCGAGAACTCCTTCAGACGAACTGCACGGAGACGCTACCGAGCGGCCCGAAATCGGCGTGCAGCGTATCGCCCTTAGCTGCCCAGACCGGCCGTGTGAAGGAGCCCGACAGCATCAGGTCGCCGGGCTTCAGCGTGATGTCGAACGGCGCGAGCTTGTTGGCGAGCCAGGCGATCGCCATTGCTGGGTGGCCGAGCACGCCGGCGGCGAGGCCGGTCTCCTCGATCTCGGAGTTGCGATAGAAGATCGCGCCGACCCAGCGCAGGTCGACATCCTCGGGCCGGACCGGCCGGCCGCCGAGGACGATGCCGGCGGCGGCGCCATTGTCGGCGATCGTGTCGAAGATCTTGCGCGGCTCGGTCACGCGCGCATCGATGATCTCGATCGAGGGTACGACATATTCGGTCGCCCGGAGCACGTCGATCAGCCCGATGCCCGGGCCCTTCAGCGGCTCCTTCAGGATGAAGGTCAGCTCCGGCTCGACGCGCGGCATGCAGAAATTCTCGAACTTCACCTTGGCGCCATCGTTCAGCAGGAGATCATCGAAGAGGTAGCCGTAGTCCGGCTCGTCGATCTTCGAGGAGGCCTGCATCGCCTTCGAGGTCAGGCCGATCTTGTGGCCGACGATCCTGGCGCCCGCCTTGACCCGCTCCTGCGCCACCGCCGAGGAGATCGCGTAGGAATCCTCGATCCTGATCTCGGGGAACATCTGCGAGGGCCGTTCGCCCTGCTTCTTGGTGCGGTGGCTCTCAAGCAAGGAGCGCACCACCTGCGCGCGCTGGGCTTCGGTCAGCATGGCATTTTGTCCTGTGTCGCGATGGCAGAGGGCGGTCGCTGCCTGCTACCGCCGGATTTGACGTTGAAAGCGGGAAGCCGTCAGAGCTTGATGCAGACGTTGCGCAGCTCGGTGTAGAACTCCATCGAGTGCACGCCGCCCTCGCGGCCGATGCCGGACTGCTTCGAGCCGCCGAAGGGCGTGCGCAAATCGCGCAGGAACCAGGAATTCACCCAGGTGATGCCGACCTCGACCTGAGCTGCAACGCGATGGGCCCGCGTCAGGTTCTCGGTCCAGATCGAGGTGGCGAGGCCGTAGGGGCTGTCGTTCGCGAGCGTGATGACGGCGTCCTCCTCGTCGAAGGGCACGATGTTGCAGCAGGGACCGAAGATCTCCTCGCGCATCACCGCCGAATCCTCGGAGAGACCCGTCCAGATCGTCGGCTCGACGAAGGAGCCGTCCGAGTAGGGGGCTGGCAGCTCGGGCACGCCGCCGCCGGTGATGATCTCGGCGCCCTCGGTCTTCGCCATGGCGTAGTAGGACAGCACCTTGTCGCGATGGACCTGGCTGATCAGCGGGCCGAGCGTGGTCGAGGCCTCGAACGGGTTGCCCGGCTTCAGCTTCTCGGCCGCTTGCTTCAGCCGCTGGGTGAACTGATCGAAGATCGGCCGCTCGACATAGACGCGCTCGGTGCCGAGGCAGACCTGGCCGCAATTGGCGAAAACGGCGCGGCCGACGCCCTCGATCGCCTTGTCCATGTCGCAATCGGCGAAGACCAGCGAGGCGTTCTTGCCGCCGAGCTCGAGCGAGACCGGTCTAACGCCCCTGGACGCGGCCCGCATGATCGCTTCGCCCGTTCGCGTCTCGCCGGTGAAGGTGATGCCGTCGACGAGTGGATGGCTGGTCAGGTATTCGCCGGCGCTGTCCTCGCCGTAGCCGTGCACGACATTGTAGACGCCGGGCGGCACGCCGGCTTCGTTCATGATCTCGCCGAGCATGGTCGCCGTGGTCGGCGTCTCCTCGGAGGGCTTGACCACGACGGTGTTGCCGCAGGCGAGCGCCGGCGCGACCTTCCAGGTCATCAGCAGGAGCGGCAGGTTCCACGGGCAGACCACGGCGATGACGCCGCGCGGCCTGCGAATGGCGTAGTTCAGCGCACCGGCGCCGTCCGGCGTCGCCATGCGGAAGGTCTCGGTCGAGAGCGTCAGCACCTGGTCGGCGAAGACGTTGAAGTTCGCGGCGCCGCGCGGGATGTCGATATGCGAGGCGAGGCTCTTCGGCTTGCCGGTGTCGAGCACCTCGGCCGCGAGGAAATCGTCGAAGCGGGCCATGATCCCGTCGGCGACCTTGCGCAGGATCGCCGAGCGCTGCTGCTCGCTCATCCTGCCCCACGGCCCCTTCAGTGCCCGCCTGGCAGCCTTGACCGCATCGTCGACCGCAGCCGAGTCGGCCTCGGGGACGAGGTTGATCAATTCGCCGGTCGCCGGATGGCGGTTCTCGAAGCTGCTGCGGCCGGCCGGCACGAAGCGCCCATCGATGAAATGCGACAGGCGGGCGGTCTCAGCGCCCACAGCAGCACCCTGGTAGCGCGGAACGGCGCTGTTCATCGTCTCACTCCCGGATTGTTGTTGTTGTCATGGGCGCATCATCGCGCCGCCATTCACGTCGAGGATGGCGCCCGAGATGAAGCTCGCCGCCGGTGAACAGAGGAAGGCGATCGGCCAGGCGATTTCCTCCGGACGGGCGGCCCGGCCGAGTGGATGGCGTGCCAGCGCCGCCGAAAGATCATGGACGCCGACCATCGCCGTGTCGGTGATCCCCGGCGCGATGCCGTTGACCAGCATGCCCTGGCCGCCGAAGCGGGCCGCGAGCCAGCGCACCAGCGTGTGCAAACCGCCCTTGGACGCGGCGTAATGCGGGCCGACGCCGGGGAAGGAGCCGCCGGTCGCGGCAACGATCGAGCCGACGAGGACGACCCGCCCGCCGCCGCGCGCTGCCATGGCGGGCACGAGCTCGCGCGCCAGGCGCATCGGCGCCATCAGGTTGAGTGACAGCGTCGTCTCGGCGACCTCTTCCCAGCCGTCCGCATCCCAATCGACTGGACGGTAGATGCCGGCACCGAGGACAGCGGCGTCGAGTGCGCCTGCCAGCTCGGACAGGCGCCGCGGTGCTTCGTCGTCGAGCAGGTCGATGGTGATCTCGCGGGCCTTGTCGGCATGCTCGCCGAGCCCGGCGATCGTCGCGGCGCAGGAGATGCGGTCGGTTAGGATGAGCTTGGCGCCGAGGCCCGCCAGAACCTGCACTGTCACCGCGCCGATGCCGCCGGCTGCGCCAGTGACCAGAATGGTCTGGCCGCTCAGATCGAAGCCGCTCACGCCTTGTCTCCGGGAAAGTCGTCGTCCCGGGCCAGCGCAGCCATCGCCTTGCGGACCTCTTCGGCCGTGCGGGCGAGGTGCAGCTCGGTCATCCGGCAGGCGCGCAGCGCATTGCGCTGCATGGTCGCATCGTAGATGGCGCGATGCTCGTCATGGACGTTGCGCCAGCCACGCGAAACGTTGAGCGACACACGGCGATAGCGCTCGGATTGCCGGTAGAGCAGGTCGCGCAGCTTGATCAGCATCGGCGATCCCGCGGCCGAGACCAGCGCGGCATGGAAGGCGCGGTTGCGCGCCTCCCAGATCTCGAGCTGCTCCGGCGGCAGCGCCTCGCTGGTGTGCGGCAGATGCTCTTCGACCGCCGCCAGCGCCTCGAACGCTGCCGTGACCTCGCGCTCCCACTCTGCACCGCCATTGCGGATCGCGGCGTTGAGCGCCTCGGTTTCGATCAGGGCGCGGACACGCGAGACATCATCGAGCTCGTCCAGGGAAAGCGGCGCCACCCAGAAGCCGCGCTGTCCCTCCGAGACCACGAGCAGGTCGCCCATCAGCCGGGCGAGCGCTTCGCGCAGTGGCGACATGCCGACTTCATAGTCCTGCGCCAGCCCTTCGAGCTTCAGCTTGCTGCCCGCTGCGAGGCGGCCATTGACGATGTCGCCGCGCAATTGGCGGTAGGTCCGGTCGGCCAAAGTCTTGTCGGATGAGGACATTCCGAGGCGCGCAGCTCCTGTGGTCGATAGCCCTCTCTAGCATTAAATTTCGAAATTACAATCCTGAACGGAACACAAGTTGGACGGCGCTCTCTCTCGAGTTGTCATAAAATTAAGAGATTTATGAGACTCATCGTGAAGTGATGT
Source organism: Allobosea sp. Tri-44 (assembly GCF_004123845.1). Taxonomy (GTDB): domain Bacteria; phylum Pseudomonadota; class Alphaproteobacteria; order Rhizobiales; family Beijerinckiaceae; genus Allobosea. The sequence goes on from NZ_NBDP01000053.1 coordinate 324,962, forward strand.
GTTTCACGGTCAGAAAAAATATCGAAATAAGATTGACACCCCAGCGCCGATCTTGTTGGATGCCGGGCAATCGGGTGGCGCCAAGACCGCCCCGTTGGAGGACCTCCCATGACAGAGCGCTTTCCACTCTCCCGCCGCGACTTCATCGCCTCTGCCGGCGCTGCTGCCCTGACCAGCGCGATCGGCGCACCGGCCCTGGCGCAGACCGCCAACAAGCCGCTGAAGATCGGTATGGTGACCTCGCTGTCGGGGCCGTTCACGGCGCTCGGTGAGAGCATGCGCGCCGGCATGCAGATGTTCCTGGCGGAGAATGGCGGCAAGCTCGCCGGCCGCGCCGTCGAATTGATCGTCGAGGATGATCAGGCCAAGCCCGACGAGGGCGTGCGCAAGTTCCGCAAGCTGATCGGCCAGGACAATGTCGACATCGTCTCCGGCGTGATCTCCTCGGCGGTGGCGCTCGCCGTCCGCGACGTGGTGACCGAGGCCAAGGCGCTGACCTTCATCTCCGCTGGCTCGGCCAATGATCTCGCCCGCAAGGCGGCGAGCCCCTTCGTCTTCCGGCCGACCAAGACCAACTGGATGCTTGGCCACACCGCCGGCCTCTGGGCCTATGAGAAGCTCGGCAAGTCCGGCTGCATGACCATCGGCGCCGACTACGCCGCCGGACGCGAATATATCGGCGATTTCGTCGCCACTTATCAGCAGCAGGGCGGCAAAGTCGGCAAGCAGCTCTGGGCGCCGCTCGGCACCACCGATTTCGGCCCGCTGCTGACGACGATCGCGGCCGAGAAGCCGGAGTTCATCTACTCCTTCTTCGCCGGCTCGGACGCGGTGCGCTTCCTACGCCAAATGCGCGAGTACCGGCTCTCCGGCAAGGTCAAGCTGATCGGCGGCGGCGCGCTGTTCGATCAGGAAGACGTGGTCTCGGCGGTCAAGGAGGCGGCGCTCGGCGGGCTCAACACCTGCAATCAGTCGCCGACGGCGCCGAGTTCGGCCGCCTTCACCAAAGCCTATCAGGCGGCGCGCAACGTCATGCCGGGCGAGATGGGCACGGCGGGCTACGTCACCGGCCAGGTGATCAAGGCCGCGATCGAGCGCGTCGAGGGCGATCTCTCCAACAAGGTCAAGGTCAAGGAAGCCTTGCTCGCCAAGGAGGTCGAGACGGTGTTCGGGCCGATGCCGTTCGACCCGCGCAACAACCAGGCGATCCTCGACATCTACGTCAACGAGATCAAGGAAGGCACTGGGGGCGTCCCGGTCAACCAGGTGATCCATACCTACAAGGGCGTGCGCGATCCGGGCCCGGTGGCCTGACGCGACGAAGGAGCTGTTCCGTGGGCTTCTATGCCGTCCAGAGCTTGAACGCGCTGTCGTTCTCGATGCTGCTGCTGCTGACCGGCCTCGGTCTGTCGGTGGTGCTCAACCTGATGAACTTCGTCAACCTGACCCACGGCTCCTTCTTCCTGCTCGGCGCCTATGTCGGCGTCTACTGGTTGGCCTCGGGCGCGCCCTGGTGGCTTACCTTCCCGGTCGCCTTCGTGGCGGCTGGCCTGGTCGGCTTCCTGCTGGAGCGTTTCCCGTTCCGGCAGTTCTATGCGCGAACGCATCTGATGCAGGTGCTGCTGACCTACGGGCTCTCGGTGATCTTCGCCGATCTGATGCGCTGGGGTTTTGGCGCGCAGATCCTCTCGGCGGAGATCCCGGAAGCGCTGCGCGGCGTCGTCTTCATCATGGACATGCCGTTCCCGATCTACCGGCTCTTCATCATCGGCTTCGGCGCGGCGCTCGCCTTCGCGCTCTGGTTCGTGATCGACCGCACCATCTGGGGCGCGGTGGTCAGGGCCTGCGTCACCGATCGCGGCTTCGTCGAGACCCTCGGCCTCGACACGCGCCGGATCTTCACCGCGGTGCTGGTGATCTCGGCCGGCCTCGGCGGCATTTCCGGTGCGCTCGGCGCCGGCATCCTCTCGGCTTATCCCGGCCTCGACGAGGAGGTGCTGATCCTGGCGCTGATCGTCGTCGTCGCCGGCGGGCTCGGCACCTTCCGCGGCACGGTGCTGAGCGCCCTGCTCCTCGGCTTCGCCATGACCTTCTCCAAGGTCTGGGTGCCGGAATTCTCCAATGTCGTCGCCCTCGCCGTCATGGCCGCGCTGCTGGTGGCGCTGCCCGAAGGGCTGGTTGCCAGGAAGGTGAGGCAGGTATGAGCTCGATCGCCGACGGGACCGGCCGCGTGGAGACGCGCCCCGCCAGTGAGCGGCGCGGCCTGCCGCTGACCGCAAAGCTTGCGCTGCTCGCCCTCGCGGCTGCCATTCCCCTGCTGTTCGCCGGTGACTATCAGCTGCGCTTCCTCGCAGAGATCCTGATCATCGGCACCGCCGTACTCAGCCTCGACCTCCTGGTCGGCTTCGGCGGGCTGGTCTCGCTCGGCCATGCCGTGTTCTTCGGCGGGGCGGCCTCTGCTGCGGCGATCGCCTCGCAGGCGCTCGGCGCCGATATCGTCGTGATGCTCGCGGTCGGCGTCCTGACCGGCATGGCGTCGGCACTGCTGATGGGCGTCGTGGTGATGCGCACCATCGCCCTGTTCTTCCTGATCCTCAGCCTGATCGTCGGCCAGATCGTCTGGGAGGTGGTGTTCCACTGGCGCGAGGTCACTGGCGGCGCCGACGGCCTGCGCGGCTTCCCGGTGCTGACGCTGCATACCGGCTTCGCCACGATCCCGCTCAACAACGGCGTCGCGCTCTATCTCGCAGCACTCGTGCTGGCACTCGCTGCCTTCCTCGCCGCCCGCTCCTTCGTCACGGCCCCGATCGGCCGCGCTTTGCTCGGCACGCGTGAGCGCCAGCTCAGGATGAGCGCGCTCGGCTATTCGATCCCGCGCATTCGCCTGATGGCGCTGGTCGCCTCCGGCGGCATCGCGGGTGCGGCCGGCGCGCTCTACCCCTTCGTCAACCAGTATGTCGGCCCCAACGCCGTGCATTGGACGATGTCGGCGATGATGATCATCATGCTGGTGATCGGCGGCGTCGGCTCGCTCTATGGCGCCTTCATCGGCTCGGCGATCTATCTCGGCATCCAGACCTATGTCTCGTCCTATACCGATCGCTGGCAATTGGTCGTCGGGCTCGTCTTCGTGCTGACTGTGATGATCATGCCGAAGGGCGTCGTCGCCGGCCTGAAGGCTGCGTTCGGACGGCGGAAGGATGCGGAGGGCCGGTCATGAGCGCGACTGCCGTTCCCGCCCTGGCGATCGAAGGCGTCGCCAAGTCCTTCGGCGGGCTGAAGGTGCTGAGCGACGTCTCGGTCACGCTCGGCCAGGGCGAATGCCTCGGCCTGATCGGCCCCAATGGCGCCGGCAAGACGACCTTGTTCAACATCGTCACCGGCTTCCTCATCCCCGATCACGGCCGCGTCGCCTTCGCCGGCGAGGACATCACCAGTGCAAGGCCCGATGTCAGGGTCCGCGCCGGGCTGGTGCGCACCTTCCAGAAGAGCATGGCCTTCCCGGAGCTCAGCGTCCGCGAGAACCTGGCGCTCGCTGCGCGCTCGCGGACGGGTGAAGGCTATGGCTGGTTCGGCAGCCGCAAGGTTGCCAAGGCAGCGGACGAGGCCGCCGATGAGTTGCTGACACGCGCTCAGTTGCGCGATCGGGCCGAACTGCCGGTCGCCGGCCTGTCCTATGGCGAGCAGCGCATCGTCGACGTCCTGGTTTCGCTGGCGATGCGCCCGCGCGTGCTCTTGCTCGATGAGCCGACCGCCGGCCTGTCGCGAGCGGAAGGCGAGCACCTGATCGAGGTCGTCCGCACGCTCGGCGAGGACCTCTCGACCATCCTGATCGCCCATGACCTCGATATCGTCTTTGGCGTCTGCGACCGCGTCGCCGTGCTCGATCTCGGCCGTTTGATCGCCTGCGACACGCCGGATGCGATCAAGGCGCATGAGGGCGCGCAGGCTGCCTATCTCGGTGCTTCGCTCGGGGAGGCCGCGTGATGTCGGCGCAAGCACAGCAACAGCCGGCGTCCGCTACCTACCTTTCGGTCGCCGGGCTCGATGCCGGCTATGACGGCGTGCGCGTCCTGCATGGCGTCGATTTTTCGCTGGCGCAGGGCGAGGCGGTGGCGTTGCTCGGCCGCAACGGCGCCGGCAAGAGCACGCTCTCCTCGGCCCTGTTCGGGCTGGAGCCGCAGATCTCCGGCCGGATCGCGATCAAGGGCCAGGAGGTTGCCGGCTGGCCGGGGCACCGCATCGCCCGGCTCGGCGTCGCCCTCGTGCCGCAGGGCCGCGGCGTCTACGCCAATCTCACCGTCGACGAAAACCTGACCATGGCGGCGCTGTGGTCGCGCAAGCAGCCGAACCGGCGCTGGGTCAAGGAGCGCATCTACGAGGATTTCCCGCGTCTCGCCGAACGCCGCTCCTTTTCCAGCGGCGCGCTCAGCGGCGGCGAGCGGCAATTGCTCGCGATCGCGCGCGCCTTGCTGACGCAGGCCGACCTGATCGTGCTCGACGAACCGAGCGAGGGCCTCTCGCCTCGGGCGATCGAAGAGGTCATCATCGGCACTGTCGGGCGTTTGCGCGGCGAGGGCTATACCCTGCTGATCGCGGAGCAGAACCTCGCCATGGCGCTGAAGCTGGCCGAACGGGCGTTGGTCCTCGACCATGGCCGCGTCGTCTTCGACGGGCCGTCCGACAGGTTGATGGCCGACAAGGACCTCCAGAAAGAGCATCTCGGGCTATGAGCGACGCGATCACCATCGAGCAATTGCGCTATGTCCGGCTCGGCACTGCCGATTTGAAGGGCGCGGCCGATTTCGCCGGCCGCATCCTCGGCCTGCAACTCGTCGACCGCACCGACAGCGCCGCCTATTTCCGCTCCGATTATCGCGACCATACGCTGGTCTATGTCGATGGGCTCGATACCGGCCAGGCGATCGGCTTCGAGGTGCGCGATCCCGATGCACTGGCGCAGGCCGAGCGCGTGCTGCAGGGCGCCGGCTTCGCGGTCACGCGCGGCGATACAGAGGCCTGCGCCATCAGAAAGGTCCGGCAATTCGTCTCGTTCCGGATGGCGGCCGGCTACGATATCGAGCTCGTGGTCAGGCCGCTGGAATCCGGCTGGCGCTATCACGGTCCACGCGATGCCGGCATCACCGGGCTGGAGGCCATTGCGCTGCGCGGCGCGCCTGATGCCTCGGACCAGCAGGTCTGGACCAGACTGCTCGGCGGCAAGGTCACCGACTGGGTCGGCGAAGCCGCCTATATCCGCTTCGACGAGGCGCATCATCGCATCGCCGTGCACCCGTCGCAGGAGAAGGGCATCCTCTCCGTCGAGTTCGGCGTCGAGGACGTCGATCTCGTCATGCAGAACGCCTATTACCTACGCGGTGCGCAGGCCCGCATCGTCGACGGCCCCGGCCGGCGCACCGCCTCGCAGCAGCTCTTCCTGAGCTTCGCCGGCCCGGACGGCGTCAACTTCTCCTATGTCGCCGAGGGCGAGCGGCTCGCCGTGCCGCGCCGGGCCAGGCAGTTCCCGCGCAAGCGCGAATCCTTCTGCGCCTGGGGCAGCGACACCCAAGTTCCCGAATATCGTTGAAGCGTCTTCGCCGGTTTTGAACCGGCAGGAAGGAGCGACCATGATCAAGCTTGCCGATGTGTCCTATGTCCGGCTTGGGACCCGCGATCTCGAGGGCGCGACCCATTTCGCCACCGAATATCTCGGCCTCGACGTTGCCGAGCGCGCCAAGGGCTCGGTCTATTTCAAGTCGGACGAGCGCGAACACACGCTCTGCTATTTCGAGGGCGATCCGGGCGATCAGGTCGTGTGCTTCGAGGTCGAGGAGCAGTTCCATCTTGACGAGGCCGCGGTGCAGCTCGAAGCGCTCGGCCATCCGGTCCGGCGCGGCACCGCTTCCGAGGCGGCGCTGCGCAAGGTCCACGACTTCATCGCCTTCCGCGATCCGACCGGCAATCCGATCGAGCTCGCCTGGCGACCGGGCTATAGCGGGCGGCGCTATCACGGCGCGCGCGATGCCGGCATCACCGGGTTCAGCCATGTCGGGATCTGCTCCAGCGATCTTGCCCGCGACGAGGCGTTCTGGACCAAGGTGACGAACGCGCAGGTCAGCGACCGCATCGGCGACGCGCCGCTGCTGCGTATCGACGAGGTTCATCACACCATCGCGCTGTTTCCCTCGCCCAAGCCCGGCATCCAGCACATCAACCACCAGGTCGAGACCGGCGACGACATCATGCGCTCGCACCAGTTCCTGAAGGACCGGCAGGTGCGCATGGTCTTCGGCCCCGGCCGGCACCCGACCTCCTCGGCCAAGTTCCTCTATTTCGAGGGGCCGGACGGCATGGTCTTCGAGTACTCCAGCGGCGTGCGCGAGATCGCCGACGAGCTGCTCTGGCGCGAGCGCCAGTACATGTTCGAGCCGAAGGGCTTCTGCAAATGGGGCGCCAAGCCCAACATCGCCGAATTCAACAAGTGAGCCCGACATCGCCGCGGCCGAGCGCCGCCCAGGAAGACCTGGTCCGGCAGGCCGGGCGCGCGCTGGCGCGCCACGGCCTCGTCCATGCCTATGGTCATTGTTCGCTGCGCCTCGACGTGGGGCATTTCCTGGTCTCGCCGCCAAAGCCCCTGGGCCTCGTCGCGGACGACGATGCCTGCAGCGTCGTCTCGCTGGACGGGCCATTGCCGGAGGGCGTGCTCGGCGAGGTTCGCATCCATCGCGAGATCTATCGCCGGCGCCCCGAAATCGGCGGCGTCATCCGGTCGATGCCGCAGCGGGTGATGACGCTCGGCACCGCTCGGATCACACCGCAGCCACGACACGGCTTCGGCAGCTATTTCGCCCCGCAGCCGCCGCTCTGGGACGATCCGCAATTGCTGCGCAATGACGAACAGGCTGCGGCGCTCGCCGAGCAGATGGGCGCTGCCCGCGCCATCGTCATGCGCGGCAATGGCGCGGTTACGGCGGGCAAGAGCCTGGAAGAGGCCGTCGTGCTGACCTGGTATCTCGAGGATGCGGCGCGCGTCGAGTTCGAGGCGCGGGCGGCCGGCATCGCCGAGGCCGGGGTGGTCTTCGGCGAGGCCGAGGCCGCGCAGCGCGCGACCTGGTCCGGCGCCATCCTGGAACGGATGTGGGCCTATCTCACAGCCGCCAGGTGAGAGGTAGGCTGAGCGGCCCTGGCCCGCGCTGCTTCAGCCTTGTGCGGGTTGCCTACTGGGCTTGTCGCCCCGCAGCGAGGCGATGACCGTCCAGCCGATGATGCCGATCGTGATCGCGGCGAGGACGGCGGCGATCGGCCGGTCGACCAGGCCGATCAGCCGGCCGTCGGATTTGATCATCGAGTTGATGAAATACTCCTCCAGCAGCGGCCCGAGCACGACGCCGAGGATCACCGGCGCCACCGGAAAATCGCTCTCCTCGAGCACGAAGGCCAGCACGCCGAAGGCAAGCATGACACCGACATCGAACAGCGAGTTGTTGATCGCGTAGGAGCCGACGATGGCGAAGAGCAGGATGATCGGCATCAGCACGCGCCGCGGCACGGAGAGCACGCGCGTCGCGATCTTGATGATCGCCCAGCCGAGCGGCAGCATCAAAAGGTTGGCGATGACGAAGACCAGGAAGACCGCATAGACGTTCTCCGGGTTGTTGACGAAGATCGTCGGCCCCGGCGCCATGTTCTTCATCATCAGCACGCCGATGGCGATCGCGGTGATCGAGTCGCCGGGGATGCCGAAGACCAGAGCCGGGATCCAGGCGCCGGCGAGCGAGGAATTGTTGGAGGCGCCGGCCTCGATCAGGCCCTCAGGATGGCCGGTGCCGAATTTCTCTGGCTCCTTCGAGAAGCGCTTGCTCATCGCATAGGACATCCAGGCCGCCATGTCGGCGCCGCTGCCCGGCTGGATGCCGATGATGGTGCCGAGCGCGCTGCCGCGGATCAGCTGCCAGGGGTACTGCTTGGTCAGGCGCCACATGTTCGCGAAGATCGGGCCGATCTTCTGGACAACCGCATGCGGGGCACTGCCATCAGAGACCATGTGGCGCATCACCTCGGAGCAGGCGAACATGCCGACCATCATCGGGATCAGCGAGACGCCGCCGAGCATCTCGGTGGATTCGAAGGTGAAGCGTGGCTGGCCGGCCGGGTTGTTCATGCCGACCATTGCGATCAGCAGGCCGATCAGAAGAGAAATGCAGGCTTTCAGCGGCGTCGAGGAGCCGATGAAGACGGCGCCGCCGAGGCCGAGCATGACGATCCAGAAGAACTCGACCGAGCCGAAGCCGAGCGCGAAATCGGCGATAGCCGGAGAAGCCACCATCATCACCGCGGTGCCGAACAGGCCGCCGAGCACCGAGAACCACAGGCCGATGCCGAGCGCGAGCTCCGGCTTGCCCTTCAGCGTCATCTGGTAGGAATCGTCGACATAGGCCGCCGAGGCCGGCGTGCCGGGGATGCGCAGGAGGCAGCCGGGAATGTCGCCGGAGAAGATCGCCATGGTCGAGGTGGTGACGATCGCGGCGATCGCCGGCACCGGCGGCATGAAGAAGGTCAGCGGCACCAGCAGCGCCGTCGCCATCGTGGCCGAGAGGCCGGGGATGCAGCCGACCACGAGGCCGTAGATCGCCGAGGCGGTGATGACGAAGAGCACATAGGGATCGAGCACCATCCCCAGCGCGGTGACATAGGCGTCGAGCATGGAGGCTTACCAGCGCAAGGGTTCGAGCGGTCCCCAGGGCAATTGCACGCCGAGGGCCAGATAGAAGATCGAGTGGATGACGAGCGCGGCCGCGAGTGACAGCCCGATCGCCAGCAGCGGCTTCGTGCCCCCCGCAAGAAAAAGGACGACGAGGATCAGCGGCGCGCAGACCAGGAAGCCAAGCGTCTCGGCAAAGAGCATGTAGAAGATCACTGCCGCCGGCACGAGCAGCAGGCGCGCAAGCGCACTACCACTGCGGGCCCAGTCGGCGAGGCCGATCAGCGGCCCGCCCTGCGTCGCACGGGCGCCGCCCACGGCGAGGATCGCGGCGCAGAGAGCCAGCAGACCGGACAGGATCAACGGAAAGGCCGAGGGGCCGAGCGGCTGCTGCGACGGGTTCGGCAGGTTCCAGGAGGCGAAAGCGACCAGGCCCGCGAGGGCAAGGAAGACGAGGCCTCCGAAGAGATCGTTGAACTTCATGACAAGCTCGGTGTGCGCGATGGAAGCGGGCGCGGCGAAGGCTGCCGCGCCCTGGTCATTGCGAAGTGCGATCGACTAATGGCGCAGGCGCAGACCGAGCGCGCCCATGATCTCGCCGTTGCTCTTATGCTGGGTCGCGAGGAAGGTGCCGAAGGCCGGGCCCTTGGCGAAGGCGTAGCCGAAGCCGCGCTCAGCCAGGAAGGACTTGTAGGCCTCGGAGTTCGCGACCTTCTCCGTCGCTTCGACGAGGCGGGCCGTCACGTCAGCCGGCAGGCCGGCCGGGGCGGCGAGGCCGCGCCAGGTGCCACCCTCATACTCCTTGCCGATCGCGTCCTTGACCGTAGGCACGCTCGGGAAGGCGCCGATCTTCTCCTTCGACATCACGGCCAGCGACTTGACGCGGCCGGCATCGAACATCGGCTTGCCCTCAGGCAGGGAGGACGGGACGATCTGGACGCCGCCGGAGGCCAGCTCCTGAAAGCCGGGCGCCGCGCCCTGGCTCGGCACCACGACGACTGCCTTCGGGTCGATGCCCTCAAGCTGCATCAGGCCGGCGAAGGCGAGATGGTAGGCTGCGCCCGCGCCCATGCCAGAGAGCTTGTACTTGCCGACTGGCTGCTTTTTGATGTCGTCGAGCGCCGCGCGCAGATCGGCCCAGGGTGAGTTCGCGGCGACGTTGAAGGCGGCGGAATCGAAGTTCACCAGCGCGATCGGCGTCAGCTTCTCATAGGTGAACGGCGCGGTGTTGGACCAGTAAAAGGTTGTCACCTCAGCGGTCGCAAGGCCGATCGTGTAGCCGTCCGGCTTGGCGTTGACGATCTCGGTGTGGCCGACCACGCCGCCGCCACCGGTGCGGTTGACGACGTTGACCGGCTTGCCGAGCTCCTTTTCGAGGCCGGCCGCGAGGATGCGCGCGACCGCATCGGTGCCGCCGCCGGCGGCCCATGGCACGACCAGCGTGATCGGGCGCTCCGGCCAGGCGGCGAAGGCGGGCAGCGACACCGCCGCGACGGTGGCAGCGAGCAGCAGTTTTGCGAATTTCATGGCGTTTCTCCTGGTGCAGTTTTTTTGTTTGGGTTGGTTCCACCCGCCAAAGCAGGGTTGGAGAGCATGTGGCGGCGCGTGTAGCCGAGAACCCGCCGCATCGCCTGGTTAGCTCGCTCGGCATCGCCATCGGCGATCGCGTCGACGACCGCGGCATGGTTGGCGAGGTTGCCGGCGAAGACGTCGACGGTGAAATCGAACATCGTGCTCAGGATCGTATCGATCGCGCCGCGGAAGCTGCGCAGGATCGGGTTGTTGGTGGCGTCGAGGATCGCAAGGTGGAAGCGCTTGTCGGCGGCGATGGCGGCTTGAGGATCGTCTTGGTCAGCCTCCATGGCGGCCAGCGCAGCGCGGATGCTGGCGAGGTCCGCGGGCGTGGCGCGGATCGCTGCCAGGGCCGCCGCCTCCGGCTCGATGATCTCGCGCGTCTCCTCCAGAGCGAGCAAGAGGTCGCGGTCGAGCCCGTCCTCGCTGCGCATCCAGCCGAGCACCTCGCGGTCGAGCAGCGTCCAGTCATGCTGGGCGCGCACCTGCGTTCCGTGACGCGGCCGCACGGTGAGCAGGCCCTTGGCGACGAGGATCTTGACGGCTTCGCGGACGACGCTGCGGCCGACACTGTAGCGCTCGGCCAGCTCGGGTTCAGCCGGCAACACGGTTCCCGAAGCGATCTCGCCACGCACGATCGCGGCCCCGAGTGCCGCGACCATGGCGCCGATCTTTCCTGGCTTGCTGCCACGCTGCATGCCGCTGTTCCCTCCCGTGGCGGGAAAATGTCACGGCCGGGGCTTGCATGCAAGCATTCATCTGATGTTTAACATCTGATCATTGGAGGTGACGTCATGACCACAGCATTCACCGGCATCCATGCGATCCTCTATGCGCTGTTCGACGCGCAGGAGCGGCTCGACCGGCGGGCGATGCGGCGGCAGGTCGAGATCTGCCTGGAACACGGCGCCCACGGCATCGCAGCACTCGGCCTCGCCACGGAGGTCTCCAAGCTGACCGTGCCGGAACGGCGTACTGTGATGGAATGGACCTCGGAGGATGTCGGGGGCTTGAAGCCACTCGGCTTCACGATCTATGGCACCTCGGTCGGCGAGCAGATCGAACTGGTCAAGGCGGCCGAGTCGGCGAAGGCCGACTGGGTCATCCTGCAACCGCCCATGGTCGGCAGCTTCGCGGCGGGCGAATACATCCGCTTCTTCGGCCGGGTCGCGGATGCCACGCACCTGCCCGTCGCGATCCAGAACGCACCAGCCTATATGGGCCGCGGCCTGTCGGCGGAGGATATTCGCAGCCTCGTCGCGCAGCATCCCAACATCAAGCTGGTGAAGGGCGAGGGGCCGGCGACCGAAATCCGGCAGTTGATCGAGACGACCGAGGGCCGGCTGCCGGTGATGAACGGCCGCGGCGGTCTCGAGCTGATCGAGAACCTGCGCGCCGGCTGCGTCGGCATGATCCTCGCCCCCGAGATCATCGATTTCACCACCAGAGCCTATGACAGCTTCGTCGCCGGCAACGAGGCCGAGGCAGAACGCATCTATCGCGACATCCTGCCCGTGATCGTGTTCATGATGCAGTCGCTGGAGAGCCTGATCTGCTACGGCAAGCGCATCTTCGGGGCGCGGGCCGGTATCGCGATCCATGACCGTGCGCCTGCCATGCGTCCGACGCCCTTCGGCGAAGAGCTCGTTCGCCAGCATGTGGCGAAGCTCGGCGTCTTCCCGGGGATGCCGGCAGCCGGTCGCGGTTGAGTCCGACCGTTCGTCCGCTCAATCGGCAGGGGCGTCCGGCGTGTCGCTGCCGATGCCGACCATGGCCTGCTCGAGCTCGGCGAGCAGGCTCTGCAGATTGGCCAGCTTGTCCGCGCCGAAGCGCTGGCCGATCTCGCGATAGATCGTCTCCGAAACCGGCGTGACCGCATCGATGAGAGCGGTTCCGGCTGGGCTTAGCGAGATCATCCAGCGGCGCAGATCGGCAGGGTCGGCCGTCCGGACGATCAGTTTGCGCTGATCGAGGTCGACGAGAATCCGCGACAGACTGGGGCCGAGCAGGAACGTCGCCCGCGCCAGTTCCGCCACCTCCATCTGCGGCATGGTGCTGAGCGCGCGCAGCACGCGCCATTGCTGCTCGGTCACGCCGAATTCGCGCAGGGACTTGCGGAAGTGCCGCATCACCGATTCCCGCGCCCGTAGCAGCGACATCGGCAGCGATTTGGAGAAATGGCGGAGGCGGAGCCTGGTCGCGGCTGGACCCGTGGCGCCCGTTGTCTTCGAATCTTCGGTCAAACCTTGAAACCCATCTGAGATTTGCGCCACCCTAGCCTAGGCGGCAGTCCGAGCCAAACCAGCTTGCGATGATAAATTTAACATGTTATCTAATTTGGACACGGAGGAGCGACGTGCCCCACATCGTCATCGAATATTCCGCCAATCTCGAAGACGAGGTTCGTCCGATGCGGCTGGTCGAGGCGCTGCACGCTGCCGCCCTGGAGACGGGCGTGTTTCCGCTGGCGGGCTTGCGGACCCGCGCGGCGCGGCGGGATCTCTACCTCGTCGCCGATGGTGATCCCGAAAACGCCTTCATCGCCGTGAGCGTGCGGATCGGCGAGGGGCGCGACGCCGCGACCCGCCGACGCGTCGCCGAAGCGCTGATGGCGGTGCTCGAACGCGAGACCGCCGAGACCTTCCAGCGCCGTGGCCTGGCGCTCAGCGTCGACGTCGCCGAGATCGACGGGACTGCGTCGCTGAAAACCAACAATCTGCACGAACGCCTGAAAGCGAGGGCGAAGCCATGACCGCGACCGATACCAAGCTGACCGCGAACCTCGCCAGGGCACGCAAGGCGATGGAACGCTTTACGGCAGGCAAGGTGCCGCATTTGATCGCAGGCGAGGCCGTCCACTCGGCCTCGGGCGCGACTTTCGAGACGCTCGACCCGACCACGAACGAGCGCCAGTCGGTGGTCGCCGCGGGTGACAATGCCGAGATCGATCGTGCCGCCAAGGCGGCGCGCACGGCATTCCCGGCCTGGAAGAAGGCCTCCGGCGCCAAGCGCCGCGCCGTGCTGCATGCGATCGCCGATGCGATCGAGGCGCGGGCCGAGGAGATCGCCCTGGTCGAGAGCAGCGATACCGGTCAGGCGATCCGTTTCATGTCGAAGGCGGCGCTGCGCGGCGCGGAGAATTTCCGCTTCTATGCCGACCGGGCGCCGGAGGCCGGCAATGGCATGTCGCTGCCGGACGAGGGTCATATCAATTACACGCTGCGCCAGCCGATCGGCCCCGTGGGCGTGATCACGCCGTGGAACACGCCGTTCATGCTCTCGACCTGGAAGATCGCGCCGGCGCTCGCCGCCGGCTGCACGGTGGTCCACAAGCCGGCGGAATGGTCGCCTTTGTCTGCCACGCTGCTCGGCGAGATCATGGACGAGACCATCCGCGCGCATGGCTTTCCGGCAGGGGTGGTCAACGTCGTTCATGGCCTCGGCGAGAGCGCCGGCAAGGCGCTGACCGAGCATCCGGACATCAAGGCGGTGGCCTTCGTCGGCGAGACGGCGACCGGGCAGCACATCATGCGCCAGGGCGCGGAAACACTGAAGCGCGTCCATTTCGAGCTCGGCGGCAAGAACCCGGTGATCGTCTTCGAGGATGCCGATCTCGACCGCGCCCTCGATGCGGTGCTGTTCATGATCTACTCGCTCAATGGCGAGCGTTGCACCTCGTCGTCGCGCGCGCTCGTCCAGCGTTCGATCTACGACGCCTTCTCCGCCAAGGTCACTGAGCGGGTAAAGCGCCTGCGCGTCGGCCATCCGCTCGACCCGGCAACCGAGATCGGGCCGCTGATCCATCCACGCCATGTCGAGAAGGTCCTGTCCTATCCCGCTTTGGCGAAGGGCGACGGCGCCCGTGTCGCCTGTGGCGGTGGCCGCGCGCTGGACGGCGCCGGCAATTATGTCGAGCCGACGCTCTACCTTGGTGCCAGCAATGGCATGCGGATCGCGCAGGAGGAGATCTTCGGGCCGGTGCTGACCATGATCCCGTTCGAGGACGAGGCCGATGCGATCGCGATCGCCAACGACGTCCAGTACGGGTTGGCGGGCTATATCTGGACCCGCGATGTCGGCCGCGCCCATCGTGTCGCGCGCGATCTCGACGCCGGCATGATCTGGGTCAATTCGGAGAATGTCCGCCATTTGCCGACGCCGTTCGGCGGGGTGAAGTCATCCGGTATCGGGCGGGATGGCGGCGACTATTCCTTCGATTTCTACATGGAGACGAAGAACGTCGCCGTGGCCTTCGATACCCACCAGGTGCCGCGGCTGGGAGCCTGACGTCGCGGCCAAGAAGACAGCAAAGAACAATCCCCAGGAGGAACCATGCCCGTCCCGTCCAGCGTCCTCAATCCGCCCTTCCACGTCGTGCGGCTGAACCATGTCGTGCTGACGGTCGGTGATCTCGCCGCTGCGAAGAGGTTCTGGGGCGACACGCTTGGCCTGCAGCTCACGCAGGAGACGCCGGAGCGACTCTACTTCCGGGCCATGGAAGAGCGTGGCCACCACTGCATCGTCCTGGAGAGAGGGGCCGAGCCCACCGCCCGCCATCTCGGCTTCAAGGTCTTCTCGGAGGAAGACCTCGACAGGGCCCAGCGCTTCTTCCGCGCCAAGGGCTTGAAGGCCGAGTTCGTCGAGGAGCCTTATCAAGGGCGGACCTTGCGCACGACCGATCCGCTTGGCGTGCCGCTGGAGTTCTACTTCCGCATGGACAAGCTACCGTCGGTTCACCAGAAATACGCGCTCTATCGGGGGGTGAAACCCCTGCGTATCGACCATTTCAACTGCTTCTCGGACGATGTCGACGCCTCGGTCGCGTTCTACAACGAGATCGGCTTCCGCGTGACCGAATACACCGAGAACGAGGACCGCACCCGGCTCTGGGCCGCCTGGATGCACCGCAAGGGCGGCGTCCATGACATGGCCTTCACCCACGGCGTCGGCCCGCGCCTGCACCATGTCGCCTTCTGGGTGCCGACGCCGCTGAACATCATCGACCTGCTCGATCTGATGGCGACCACCGGCTATGTCGGCAATATCGAGCGCGGCCCGGGCCGCCACGGCATTTCCAACGCCTTCTTCCTCTATATCCGTGACCCCGACGGCCATCGCATCGAGATCTATTGCTCGGACTATCAGACGATCGATCCCGATCACGAGCCGATCCGCTGGGATCTGCGCGATCCGCAGCGCCAGACGCTGTGGGGTGCCCCCGCGCCAAAGAGCTGGTTCGAGGAAGGTACCGCCTTCGAGGGCACGCCGGTGCGCCAGCCGGCCTACGCCGCTTCTCCGATCATTGCGGCCTGAGGTCGACACGACCCGGTCGGCCGAGGACGGGCTGCCGATCAGCCAACGACCCGCAGCGGCAGCTCCGTCGTCGTCTTGATCGACTTCAGCACCACGCCCGTCCGCAAGGAGGCGAGGCCGCCGGTGACCGCGATCAGACGATCAATGAAGTCGCTGAGATGGGCGAGATCGCGCGCGACGATCTTGAGGATCATGTCGGCATCGCCGGTCTGAGCATGGCATTCGAGCACCTCCGGCGACTCCAGCAGGAATTGCTGCAGCGAGGCGTTCTGCGCGGCATCATGCGCCCGCAGGCTGAGCAGCGAATGCGCCATGACCTGCAGGCCGAGCGCCGCCGGGCTGAGCAGGCAGACGACCTTCTCGATATAGCCCAGCTTGCGCAGCCGCTCGATGCGACGGGCGCACTGGCTCGGCGAGAGATGCACGCTCTCGGAGAGCTCGACATGGGCAGCGTCGCCCTTGCGCTGGAGCGCGGAGAGGAGCTTCACGTCATAAGCGTCGAGCATGTGCGATATCCCCGCAGCGAGCATTGTGCGGCTTTCGCGCGCGGAATACTCCATTCGTGCGGGAAGCTAGCATCGACCGCTCGCTTCATCACCTGGAAAGCGCGGACATTGCGTCCGATGCGCGCTACGTTCACCGAAATCGGGAGACCATCATGTTCGAGAGCCTGAAGCCGAAGCCGGCAGATGCGATCCTTGCTCTGATTTCCGCGTTCAGGGCAGATGAGCGGACCGGCAAGATCGATCTCGGCGTCGGGGTCTATCGCGATGAGCAGGGCCGCACGCCGGTGTTCGCAGCGGTCAAGCAGGCGGAGCGCATCCTGCTCGATGAGCAGCCGAGCAAGTCCTATCTCGGCATCGAAGGCGATCCGGTCTTCGTCGATCTCTTGAGGCCGATCGTCTTCGGCCAGCGAATCCCGCAGGACGACATCGTCGGCTTCCAGACGCCCGGCGGCAGCGGCGCACTCCGGCTTGGCGCCGACCTGATCGCCGCGGCACGGCTGCAGGCGCAGATCTGGCTGGGACTGCCGAGTTGGCCCAACCACGCCCCGATCTTCCAGGCTGCCGGGCTGGCGGTGCGCGACTACGCCTTCGCCGACCTGACGACCCAGACCCTCTCTTTCGAGGCGATGATGGCGGCGCTGTCCTCGGCGCTGGCGGGCGACGTCGCGCTGCTTCATGGCTGCTGCCACAACCCGACCGGTCTCGACCTTGATGCGGCGCAGTGGGAGGCGGTGACTGCACTCTGCCTCGAACGCGGCCTCATCCCCTTCGTCGACCTCGCCTATCAGGGTCTCGGCGAGACGCTCGAGCTCGATGCAGCCGGAGCGCGGCGCATCGTCGAGGCCTGTCCCGAGGTGCTGGTCTCCCATTCCTGCGACAAGAATTTCGGGCTCTATCGCGAACGGACCGGCGCGCTCTACGTCAAGTCGCGCACGCCCGCAGCGGTCGCCAGCAATATGGCTGCTGCGGCGCGGGTGAGCTGGTCGATGCCGCCGGATCATGGCGCTGCCGTGGTGCGCGCGATCCTTGAGAGCGAGGCGCTGACCGCCAGCTGGCGCAAGGAGCTCACCGGCATGGCCGAGCGCATCCACTCGGTTCGCTCTGCGCTCGCGGCCCTGCATCCGGCACTCGCCGGCATCGCCAGGCAGCGCGGGCTGTTCTCGACGCTCAAGCTGACGCGCGAGCAGGCCGAGGCGCTGCGCTCCGAGCACGCCGTCTATCTCGTGCCGAGCGGGCGCATCAACCTTGCCGGTCTGCGCAGCGAGGATGCGCTGCGTTTCGTCGAGGCGCTCGTCGCCGTCGGCGTGCTCGCCCAGACCTGACCTTCGCCTGCTCCCTTCCAACCCAGCCGGGATGCCTGAGATCATGCTGAAACCTGTTTTGCCGCAGCAGATGACCGGTGGCGCCGCGATCGTCGAAGCGCTGATCGCCAATGGGGTCGACACCGTCTTCGGCCTGCCCGGCGCCCAGATGTACGCCTTCTTCGACGCATTGCAGCAGCGCTCCGACGCGATCAGGACCTTCGGCGCGCGGCATGAGCAGGCCTGCGCCTACATGGCCTTCGGCTATGCCCGCTCGACCGGGCGGCCGGGCGTCTATTCGGTGGTGCCGGGGCCGGGCATGCTCAACACCACCGCGGCGCTCTCGACCGCGCTCGGCTGCAACGCGCCGGTGCTCTGCATCACCGGACAGGTGCCCACGGCCTTCATCGGCCGCGGCCGGGGCCATCTCCACGAATTGCCGGACCAGCTGGCGACGCTGCGCACCGTGACCAAATGGGCTGAGCGGATCGAGCGGGTCGAGGACACCGGCGACGTTCTCGCGGAGGCGTTCCGGCAGATGCTGAGCGGGCGGCCCGGGCCGGTCGCGGTCGAGATGGCCTGGGATGTGATGGCCGGGGCGGGCAGGACGCCCGAACATTTCCCGGCGGCGACACAAGATGCAGCCCCGGTTGCGGATCAGGCCGCGATCGAGGCGGCGGCGCGAGCGCTGCTTTCAGCCCGCTCGCCATTGATCATGCTGGGCACCGGCGCACAGGATGCCGGCGCCGAGATCGCTGCGCTGGCCGAGGCGGTCGGCGCGCCGGTCGCGGCCTTCCGCGGCGGGCGCGGCGCCGTGCCGGAAGACCACCTCTTCAGCATCTCCTCCTATGCCGCAGCAAAGCGCTGGGCGAAGACCGATCTCCTGCTCGGCATCGGCTCGCGCCTGGAAGCGCCCTATATGCGCTGGGCCAACCCGATGAGCTATGTCCAGGCGCCGGGCGAGGCGCGCCAGCTCATCCGCATCGACATCGACCCGGCCGAGATGGAGCGGCTGGTGCCGTCCATCGGCATCGTCGCCGATGCGAAGGCGGCCGTCTCTGCGCTGCTCACGGCCGTGCGCCGCCTCGGCAGTTCAGCGCTACCGGAACGCAAAGCCGAGCTGCAGCAGCTCCGCGCCTCGACCCGGCAAGAGACCGAGCAGGTCCAGCCGCAGCTCTCCTATCTCGATGCGATCCGCGAGATCCTGCCGCGCGATGGCTTCTTCGTCGGTGAGCTCTGCCAGGTCGGCTTCACCTCCTATTTCGGCTTCCCGGTCTATGAGCCGCGGACCTATGTCAGCGAGGGCTATCAGGGCACGCTCGGCTTCGGCTTCCCGACGGCGCTCGGCGTCAAGGTCGCCCATCCCGAGCGAGCCGTGGTCTCGGTCACCGGCGATGGCGGCTTCATGTTCGCCGTGCAGGAACTGGCGACGGCGGTGCAGGAGAAGATCGGGCTGGTCACCATCCTGTTCAACAACAACGCCTACGGCAATGTGCTGCGCGACCAGACCAACAGCTTCGGCGGCCGCGAGATCGGATCGGCGCTGGTCAATCCCGACTTCGTCAAGCTGGCGGAGAGCTTCGGCGTCAAGGCGCACAGCGTGAGGTCACCAGCGGCGCTGCGGCCGGCCTTGTCCGAGGCGATCGCGTCGAACGAGCCGACCCTGATCGTCGTCGAGGTCGAGCGCGGCTCGGAAGCCTCGCCCTGGCCATTCATCCACCCTCGGTTCGACTGATCGGGGCGGCGCGGCCCTAGACCCGATCGAGGGCCGGCGGCAGCACCTTGCCGGGGTTCATGATGTTGTCGGGGTCGAGGCTCGCCTTCAGCGTGCGCATCACCTCGACGGCGGCGTCGCCGTGCTCCTTGCGCAGGAACTTCGCCTTGCCGTAGCCGACGCCGTGCTCGCCGGTGCAGGTGCCGCCGAGCTCGATGGCGCGGTTGACCAGCAGGCCGTTCAGCCGCTCAGCCTCGCGGATCTCGTCGGGCGAATCCATCCTGATCAGGAAGCCCATGTGGAAATTGCCGTCGCCGACATGGCCGAGCGCCGTGACCGGGAAGGGCGCATCCTTGGCGTGCTCCCTGATCTCGGTGATGCAGGCGGCGAGCTGCGAGATCGGCACGCAGGTGTCGGTGCCCCAGCTGCTGGCGCCGGGGCGCAAGGCGAGCAGCGCGTAATGCAGGTTGTGGCGGGCTTGCCAGAGCTTGCTGCGCTCCTCGGCGGTGGCGGCAAAGCGCCAGCCTTCGCCGCCATGGCCCTCGGCGAGCGCTTCGACCATCTGCGCCTGCGAGACCACCGCCGCGTCCGTGCCGTGGAATTCGAGGAAGAGCGCGACGGTCTCTGGATAGCTCAGATTGTTGTGGCGGTTGATCGCGCGCATGCAGGTCTCGTCGAGCAGTTCGACGCGGGCGACCTGGACGCCGCACTGGATCGTCTCGATGGCGCAATTGACAGCGCTGGCGATGTCCGGAAAGGAGCAGACCGCGACCGAGCTCGCCTCCGGGATACCGTAGAGCTTCAACGTGATCTCGGTGATGACGCAAAGCGTGCCTTCCGAGCCGACGAAGAGGCGGGTGAGGTCGTAGCCGGCCGAGGATTTGCGGGCCCGGCCGCCGGTCTTCACGATCGTGCCGTCGGCGAGCACGACGGTGAGCGCCAGCACATTGTCCTTCATCGTGCCGTAGCGGACTGCATTGGTGCCGGAGGCGCGCGTCGCGGTCATGCCGCCAAGCGTGGCATCGGCGCCGGGATCGACCGGGAAGAACAGGCCGGTGTCGCGCAGGTGCTCGTTGAGCTGCTTGCGGGTGACGCCGGCCTCGACCGTGCAGTCGAGGTCCTCGGCGTTGACTTCGGTGATCGCATTCATGCGCGAGAGATCGATGCAGACACCGCCATGCAGCGCGACGACATGGCCTTCGAGCGAGGTGCCGGCGCCGAACGGAATGACCGGCACCTTGGCCTGATGGCATAGCTTTACGATCCTGCTGACCTCATCGGTGGTCTGCGGATAGCAGACCACATCGGGCGCCTTGGTCGGGTGATAGGATTCGCCATGGCCGTGATGCTCACGCTCGCTATCCGAAGTCGAGCAGCGCGGGCCGAGAAGCTCACGCAGGGCAGTAGTGAGGCCATCGAGGGCGGGATGCCGAGGGGTGCCGGGGGTGGTGGCGGGAGCGTTCATAGGGCCTTCGATCCTCGTGCACGTCTTCGTCGCGGCTGCGGTGCAATCTCGACCGTCATGTCGTCTTCGGCCACAGCCGATGCAGCATGAGCGCTCTGCACCGGCAGGGGAAGTGTGGCGTCAGGCCGACTAGTCGCGCGTGGCCACCCGAACATCCTTCAGCTTCGCGATTGCGCGAGCAGCGTGGCGACGCAGGTTTTTACCGAGTCCTGCCAGGGCGGCAGGCGCAGGCCGTGACGTTGCGCGAGCAGGCTACAGTCGAGCCTGGAATTGGTCGGCCGGCGGGCAGGGGTGGGGTAGTCCAAAGTCGCAATGCGCCTGACGGTCGCGCTCGGCCCGCCCAGCGCTGCCGAGGTGGCGAAGACGGTCTCGGCGAGATCCGCCCAGCTTGCCTCGCCGGTGCCGGCTGCATGGAAGACGCCGCGCAGCGAGGCAGCGCCGGGGCGGGCGACCAGCGCCTTTGCCATTGCGATGATCGCGTCGGCAAGATCAAGCGCGCTGGTCGGCGAGCCCAGTTGATCGGAGACGACGCCGATCTCGTCCCTGCTCTCGGCGAGGCGCAGCATTGTCTTCACGAAGTTGGCGCCATAGGGGCTGTAGACCCAGGCGGTGCGCAGGATCGTCCAGTCGGCGCCGGAGGCTGCGACCGCTTCCTCGCCGGCGAGCTTGGAGCGGCCATAGGCGCCGAGCGGGGCGGTCGGATCGTCTTCGCGCCAGGGGCGCGGCGCCATGCCGTCGAAGACGTAGTCGGTGGAGATCTGGATCAGCGGCACGCTTAGGGCCGCAGCCGCTGCGGCCACAGCACCGGCGCCAGCGCCGTTGATCCGCATGGCGAGCTCCGGTTCGGTCTCGGCCTTGTCGACGGCGGTGTAGGCGGCGGCGTTGACGATGCAGTCGGGGCTTGATGCGGCGAGTGCCTGCCGAACGCTTTCCGGCTGCGCCAGATCGAGCTCGGGCCGGCCGACCGGGACGACCGCGATGCCGGCCGCCTCGGCGCGGGCGAGGAGGGATTGGACGACCTGCCCGGTCCGTCCGGTCACGGCTATGCGCATCGGGCCTTCGCCATCGGAAGCATGGCGGCCGGTCTAGAGCATGCGCCTTGTGGGCTCAACCCGCTGCCTCGAAGCGGCGGGCCTCCTCGCAGAGCCAGGCGATCAGCGTATCGAGGGCGGGGCTGCGCTCGCTTTGCGAATTGACGGTCAGCCAGCAGCCGGTAGCGCTGTCGAAATCGAGGCCGAGCGGATTGACCAGCGCGCCCGAGGCCAGTTCCTCGGCGACATAGCAGCGTGGCGCGAGCGCGACGCCGAGCCCGGCGACGGCGGCGCGGATGATCACGGAATAATAGCCGTAGCGCACGGTATGGGCCGGCACGGCACCACGCAGGCCGTGCGCTTCGGTGAACTCGGCCCAGAAGGCCGGCATCTGGAAATGCTGCAGCAGCGTCATCTTCTGGATGTCGGCGGCACGGGCGAAGCCGCCCAGACGTTCGAGCGCTGCGGGGGCTGCAACCAGCGCGACCCGGCGGCCGAACAGATAGTGCGACTCGCGATCCGGCCAGGGGCCGAAACCATGGACGATCTCGAGGTCGGCTTCCTCGATCTCCTTCTCGCTGACGAAGTTGGTGAACTGTACGTCGATCTCGGGATGCGCCTGGGCGAATTCCGGGAAGCGCTCCATCAGCCAGCGCTCGCCGGCTATGGCGATCATGTGCAGGCGGATCGGCCGACCGATCGCGGCGCGCTCGGCGAGACGGCGGGCGCCGCGCTCCATCTGCTCGATCGCAGCCTCGGCATAGGGGCGGTAGATCGTGCCGGCCTCGGTGGGTTTGAGTCCGGCGGGGCTGCGCTCGAACAGCTCTGTATCGAGATGCTCCTCCAGCGCCTGGATCTGCTTGGAGACGGCGCTCTGGGTCAGGTGCACCTCGCCGGCCGCCTTCGCCGTCGATCCGAGGCGGGCGACGGCGAGGAAGACCCTGAGTGCCGTGGTCGACGGCGGGAGGTTGCGGCCGGCCAAGCAGATATTCCTTCAGCGACTACCCTTGAGGAGATCGTTTCGTTTGCCGGTTGCGCGGTCAAGAGGGCAGTGTTTTCGATAGGGGAGAAGAACATCATGAACCAGACCACGCGTCTCTGGGGCGGCCGTTTTCGCAAGCCGCCGGATCCGCGCATGATGAAATTGTCGAGCGCAGCCGGCGCCCATGCCCGGCTCGCGCCACAGGACATCGCTGGCGGCAAGGCGCATGCGGCCGAACTGGAGCGCGCCGGACTGCTCAGCCAGGACGAGTTCAGGACCATCGTCGCAGCGCTCGAAGCGATCGCCAGCGATCTCGCCGCCGGGGCGCTGGCACCGGACGAGAACGACGAAGACGTCCATACCTTCATCGAACGCGTGCTGACCGCGCGGATTGGCGCGACCGGCGCCAAGCTCCGGGCCGGCCGCTCGCGCAACGACCAGGCCGCCAATAATCTCAAGCTCTATCTCCGCGCCGAGGCCCGCGCGATCGGCGCGATGCTGGCCGAGCTGCTCGATGCCATCGCCGGTCAGGCCGAGCGGCACGCAGGCTCGGTCTGCCCGGGCTTCACCCATCTCCAGAGCGCCCAGCCCGTCACCTTCGGACACTGGCTGATGGCCCACGGCCAGGCGCTGTCGCGCGACGCTTCCCGCCTGCAGGATTGGGAAAAGCGCTCCTCGCTCTCGCCGCTGGGCGCAGCAGCGCTCGCCGGCTCGGCGATTGCGCTGACACCCGAACTCAGCGCCAAGGCGCTCGGCTATGACGGCCCCTGCGAGAACTCGGTCGACGCCGTCGGCGCGCGCGACCATGTCGCGGAATTCCTGTTCGTCGCGGCGATGCTGGCGACCAACCTGTCGCGGCTGGCGGAGGAGGTGACGCTCTGGACCTCGCGCCAGTTCGGCTGGGTCGTGCTCGACGATGCTTTCGCGACGGGCTCCTCGATCATGCCGCAGAAGAAGAATCCGGATATCGCCGAGATCTCGCGCGGCCGGGCGGCACGGCTGACCGGCGATCTCGTCGCCATGCTGGGCGCGCTGAAGGGACTGCCGCTGGCCTATAACCGCGACCTCGCCGAGGACAAACGCGCCGCCTTCGACGCGGTCGACGTGCTCGGCGAGGTGCTGCCGGCCTTCGCCGGGCTGGTCGCGACGATGGAAGCCAAGCCCGAGGTGATGCGGGCGCAGGCCAGCACCGGCTTTGCGCTCGCGACCGAAGTCGCCGATCATCTCGCCCGCAAGGGCGTGCCCTTCGCCGAGGCGCATGAGATCAGCGGCGCGCTGGTGCGCTATTGCGAGGAGATGGGCCGCGAGCTCGAAGGGCTGGAGCCGGTGGAATTGCGTGCGATCGATCCGCGTCTCGACGAGAGCGTGCTGAAAGTGCTGACGCTCGATGCGGCGGTTGCGGCGCGCAGCGGCCATGGCGGCACGGCCCCGGCCAGGGTCGTCGAGCAGATCGGCCGCTTCCGCGACTGGCTCGCCGGCTTCTCGCAGTGGACGAGGGAGGGCGCGGCATGAGCGACGCAAGCCGGACCATGCCGGATCGCGGCCTTGCCGAGATCGCCGGCCTGACCATTGTCCCCAAGCGCTTCTATGGGCGCTGGATCGCCGCTGCTGCGATCCTGTTCGTGCTGGCCTGGGTGGTGAAGGCGTTCGCGCAGGGGCAGATCGCCTGGCCGGTGGTGGCGCAGTTCTTCACTGCGCCGGCGATCCTCGCCGGCCTCGTCAACACGCTGATCATGACCGCCTGCGCGATGGGGCTCGGCATCGTGCTCGGCGTCGTCTTCGCGATCATGTACATGTCGCCGAACCCGGTGCTGCGCGGCGTCGCGCTGTTCTATATCTGGTTCTTCCGGGGCACGCCGCTGCTGCTGCAATTGCTGCTCTGGTTCAATCTGGCGCTGGTTTTCCCGACGATCGGCATCCCCGGCGTGATCGAGTGGCGGACCATCGACATCATCGGGCCGTTCATGGCGACGCTGCTCGGGCTCGGCATGAACCAGGGCGCCTACACCGCCGAGGTTGTCCGCTCGGGCATCCTCTCGGTCGACCTCGGCCAGACCGAGGCCGCCAAGGCGATCGGCATGACAAGGCTGACGACGCTGCGCCGGATCGTGTTGCCGCAGGCGATGCGGGTGATCATCCCGCCTGTGGGCAACGAGGTGATCAGCATGGTCAAGCTGACCTCGGTCGCCAGCGTGATCCAGTTTTCCGAGATCCTGCGCAATGCGCAGAATGTCTATTACGCCAATGCCCGCGTCATCGAATTGCTGATCGTCGCGGCCGGCTGGTACCTGCTCGTCGTCACTCTCCTGCAGATCGGCCAGTTCTTCCTCGAACGCGCCTTCTCGAAGGGCCGGGGCGAGCGCCGCGCCAAGCCTCAAATCGCCGAGGAGGCCGCCGCGTGACCGCCCTGTCCCCGATCGTCGTCGCCGCCAGCGTCACCAAGCAGTTCGGCCCGCTGAAGGCGCTGAACAAGGTCTCGCTCTCGGTCCTGCCGGGCGCGGTGCAATGCATCATCGGCCCGTCCGGCTCGGGCAAGTCGACATTGCTGCGCTGCATCAACCAGCTCGAGAAGATCGATGCTGGCGCGATCATGGTCGCAGGCGAGCTGATCGGCTATCGCCGCGTCGGCAATGAGCTGCACGAGCTCAGCGACGTCGAGATCGCGCGCCAGCGCCTCAAGACCGGCATGGTCTTCCAGCGCTTCAACCTGTTCAACCACATGACCGTTCTGCAGAACATCATCGAGGGCCCGCTCACGGTGCTGAAACGGCCGCGGCGCGAGACCATCGCTGAGGCCATGGCGCTGCTCGAGCGCGTCGGCCTCGCCGAGAAGCGCGATTCCTATCCGATCGAGCTCTCCGGCGGCCAGCAGCAGCGCATCGCGATTGCCCGCGCGCTGGCGATGAAGCCCCAGCTGATGCTGTTCGACGAACCGACCTCGGCGCTCGATCCCGAGCTCGTCGGCGAGGTGCTGAACGTGATGCGCGACCTTGCCGCCTCCGGCATGACCATGATCGTCGTCACCCATGAGCTCGGCTTCGCCCGCGAGGTCGCGAACGACGTCGTCTTCATGGACAAGGGCGAGATCGTCGAGCAGGGCCCGCCGCAGCAGGTGCTGGTCTCGCCGCAGCAGCCCCGCACCCGCGACTTCATCGCCGCCGTCCTCAAGTGAATCCAGCTAAGACAAACAGGGAGATCACCATGCTTCGCCTTTCGTTCGCCGCCGCGCTGCTCGCCTGCACCGCGCTCGCCGCCCAGGCCCAGGCCCTGCCGGACCGGATCAAGACCGCCGGCAAGATCGTCATCGCGACCCAGCCGAACTATGCGCCGATCGTCTACAAGGACCCGGCGACCAACACGATGGCCGGCTTCGACTACGAGCTCGGCGAGGCGATCGCCAAGGAACTCGGCGTCAAGGCCGAGTGGCAGGACACCGCCTTCGCCCAGATGCTGCCCTCGCTGACGACCGGACGCGTCGACATGGTGATGGCCGGGATGAGTGATCTGCCGGCGCGGCGCGAGACGGTCGACTTCGTCGACTACATGGTATCGGGCGCGCAGTTCTATACGGTCACCGCCTTCGCCTCGACGATCAAGTCGGTGGAGGATCTCTGCGGCAAGAGCGTCGGCGCCAGCCGCTCGACCAACTGGCCAAAGCAGATCGGCGAGTGGAGCGATGCCAACTGCGTCGCCAAGGGCAAGCCGGCGATCACCGTGGTCGGCACCGAAGGCTCGGTCGACGCCCGCACCCAGCTGAAGACGCAGCGCCTGCAGGGCGGTGTCCAGGGCAGCGAGACGATGAACCATTTCGTCAAGCTCGAGCCGAACACCTATATCCCGCTCGGCGAGCCCTTCACCCGCTCGCTGACCGGCATCCCGTTCCCGAAGACGGCCGAGGGCGGCCAGCTGCGCGATGCGGTCAAGGGCGCGCTCGAACGCCTGCAGGCGAACGGTACCTATGACGCGCTGGTCGCCAAGTATGTCCAGCCAAGCAACGTGCTGAAGCCGATCTCGGTCAACAAGGGCGAGTGATCGCTTGACCCTGCCGGCCTCGGCGGCTTCGCTGCCGTCGATGCCGGCGGCCTCCTCGCCGGAACGCCAGCGAGGATAGCGTGCTGACCTTCCGCCAGATCGAGGTGTTCAAGGCGGTGATGGCCGCCGGCAGCCTCGCCGGTGCCGCACGCGAGTTGCGCATCGCGCAGCCGACGGTGACGCGCATGATCCTGCGCATGGAGGATCAGCTCGGCGCCCGGCTGTTCAACCGGGTCCGCGGCCGGCTGACACCGACCCAGGAGGCATCGCGCTTCCTCGCCGACATCGACCGCGCCTTCGAGCAGATGCGTTCGGCGGTGGAGCGGGCGGCGCAGGCGGCACTGCCGGAACGCTCGGTGTTCCGTTGCGGCGCCTCGCCCAGCATCGGCCGCGGGCTCGTTCCTGCGGCGCTGGCGCGTTTGCTCTCGCGCATGCCGGCGGTTTCGCTGCAGCTCGACATCCTGACCGTCAGCCAGGTGCTGCCCTATCTACTTGACGGCTCAGCCGATGCGGCGGTGACGCTGTTTCCGGTCATGCATCACGAGGTGGTCAGCACGCCCGTCGGTAGCGGCCGGCCGGTGCTGCTGATGCCGGCCGGGACGGAGGATGTGCCCTCCGGCGAGGTGAGTCTCGCCGGCCTCGCTGACCGTGCCTGGATCGTCTTCCAGCCTCGGTCCGTCCATGGCGATATGGCGGCGGGTATCCTGTCGGATCACGGGCTGCGGCCGGCTCGGACGCATATGGTGCGTTTCGCCGAGACGGCGGTCGCGCTGGTCGAGGCCGGGATCGGCGTCTGCATCGTCGACGAGTTCTCGGCGCGTGCCGCCGACATGTCGCGTTTGCGCTGTCTGCCGGTCCCAACGAACCGGCGCTACGAGGCCTATCTGCACCGTCCGCTCGCCGCGCCTGGCGAACTGACGGAGCGCTTCGAGCATTGCCTGAAGGATGAGCTGCAAGCAGGATCCATGTCCTGAAGCTATAGCTCTGGAATAGAACGTCACTTGAATCGGCCAGCCGGCTCCGTTTGAGTGCGCGCAGAAAAATCCAGGGAGGATTTCAGTATGCAGAAGCGTCAGCCGGCCGTGAGCCGGCGGTTCGTCCTGTCCGGCATGGCGGCCACGTTGGCCTGCCCGGCGCTGGCGCAATCCTACCCGGCCAAGCCCGTCACCCTGATCGTCACCTTCGCGGCCGGCGGCGGCGTCGATGTCACGGCGCGCCTGATCGCGGAGTCGCTGAGCCAGATCCTCGGCCAGCGCGTCATCATCGACAATCGCGGCGGCGGCGCGACGATGACGGGCACGCAAGCCGTGACCAAGGCCGATCCGGACGGCTACACGCTGCTGGCCGCGCCGACGACGATGGTGATCAACCCGGCGCTGCGGGCCAGCATGCCGTTCGACTGGCGCAGCGATCTCATCCCGATCGGGCTGATGGCGAAGCTGCCCTTCGTGGTCGTGACCCGGCCGGATTCGCCGGTGAACACGATGAAAGACCTGGAGGCGCTGGCGAAGAAGCGGCCCGAGCCTGTCCTGTTCGCCTCGGGCGGCACCGGGACCGTCGCCCATCTCGCCGGCGAGCTCTTTGCCATGCGCACCGGCAGCAAGATGCAGCACGTGCCCTATCGGGGCGAGGGACCGTCGCTCGCCGATGTCGCGGGCGGAGCGCTCGACGTTACTTTCGCGACGCTGGCAGCGGTCGCGGGACAGGTCGAGGGTGGCTCGCTCAAGGCGCTCGGCGTTACCACCAGTGAGCGCGCGGGATTGCTGTCGAAGGTGCCGACCGTCGCCGAGCAGGGCTATGCCGATTTCGACGTCTCGGCCTGGGTCGGCCTGATGGCGCCGAAGGGCACGCCGCCTGCGGTGACGGAGAAATTGCGAACCGCGCTGGCGACGGCGCTGGGCGACGCCGAATTGCAGCGCAAGCTCGCGGCCAGCGGCTCGATCCCTGCGGCTGTCGGCTTCGACTTCGACGGCTTCCTCAAGCGCGAAAGCGAGATCTGGAGCAAGGTCGTCAAGGACGCCGGCGTCAAGGTCGATCCGTAGGGCTGTTGGAATGCTCGCCATCCGCAAGGCCGCGCCGGAGCCGGGGCTCGTCTGCCGCAAGGTCGAGGCGCCCGCTCTCGGTCGCGACGACGAGGTGCTGGTCCGTGTCGAATCCGCTGGCATCTGCGGTACCGATCTTCACATAGCCGACTGGACGCCAGGCTATGAGGCGATGGCGAGCGCGATGCCGGTCACGCTCGGTCATGAGTTCGCTGGGCTGATCGAGCGCGGTCCTTCCGAGTGGATCGGGCGGCGCGTGGTGGTCAGGCCTTCGGTAACCTGTGGGCACTGCGAAGGTTGCCGGCAGCGCGGCGAGGATGGCTGCACGGCGCGCACTGGCATCGGCATCCGGCGCGATGGCGGCTTCGCCAAGCTGGCCCACGTGCCTGCGCGCAATTGCGTTGCCGTGCCCGACGGGCTCGATCCGGAACTCGCGGCCTTGACCGAGCCGCTGACCGTCGCGGCGCAAGGGGTGGCGCGCGCCGGTGCGGTCGCGGGCAAGCGCGTGCTTGTGCTCGGGCCGGGGCCGATCGGGCTTGGCGTGGCGCTTTTCGCTGAGCGGGCCGGAGCGGCCGCGTTGACGATCGCCGGGCGCGACGATGCGGCGAGGCTGGCTTGCGCCCGTGCGCTCGGCTTCGCCGATACCAGGGACGCGCTCGCTGATGACGAGCCGCTGGCGCCCACCGGCTTCGACGTGATCTTCGAGGCGACCGGCGTGCCGGAGGTTGCCAGCGCGGCGCAGCGCCTGCTCGCTCCCGGCGGCGTCCTCGTGATCTGCGGTATCCATGCCCGGCCGGCCAGCTTTGATCTCACCGCAATGGTGCGGCTGGAGCAGAGCGTCGTCGGATCGTACCGCGCTCCGGTGGCGCGCTGGAGCGAGGTGCTCGCGGCGATCGCCGATGAGCCCGAGCGCTTTCGCAGGCTGATCAGCCATCGCTTGCCGCTGGGCGAGGCGCTCGATGGTTTCGCGCTGATGCGCAGCCGCGCCGCGATCAAGGTCATGCTGCAGCCATGACATCCACCGCTTCAGGGAGCAGCGCTTTCCTCGTCTTCGCCAATGATGTCGATCCGGCGCAGCGCGAGGCTTATGAACGTTGGCATGGCGGCCATCATGTTCCGCAGCGGCTGACGGTGCCGGGCATCCTGCGCGCCACGCGCTATCGGGTGAGCGGTGGCACACCGGAATACCTGACGGTCTATGATCTCGCCGATCTAGCCGTGCTCGATTCACCGGCCTATCGCTTGCTCGCCGAGCAGCCCGATGCGGTGACGCAGGCGATGCGCCCTTATCTGCGCAATCCGCTTAGGCTCGCCTGCCGCGCTCTGGTCGGCGCCGACTATCGGCACGGCGGGATTCTCATCATGCTCCGCATGGCCGATGAGAGCGCCATGCGAATAGGCGAATGGCTGGCGGCCGAGAAAACCGCGACGGTCAGGCTCGGCCGGACCGCGCCCGAGGCCGGCGGGCATCCGATCATGGGGCAGAAGAGCGTGCCGCAGGAGGCTGTGGCGCTCGTCTTCGCCGCTTCTCTCGAGACAGCGCGGGCGACGGCCGAGGTCATGCGGGATGCGGTGCAGGCGGAGCTCCTGTCGGCTCCCGGCTCGGGCCTGATCTACGAGCGGATCGAGAGCTTTCCCTGAGCCGGTCGCCCGGCTCCAGTTGCGGAGTGGCCACTCCAACCGGCTCATGCCTTGGCACGCCATCTAGGTTTCTTGAGCACCATGATGATCGGTACGGGCGATCTGGCCATCCTCCGAAGACAACTTCAGTCGCGGAAGGAAGGCTCAAGCGACTGAGCCAAAACGGCAGGCGAAACTGTGCGATGACGGGCTTGGACGGGCGAGCTAACTGCCCTCGAGCTTCAAGGTGGCGACATAAATCTGCGCCCCGTTCGAATTCCGGACTGTTACCGAAAGCGCCAGGAAGTTGCCATTCGGCAGCTTCTCCCGGTTCATCACAGCCAGAAGTTCCTTCGCGGCGTCCTTGGCGCTCTGATCATCGGGCAGATCGACGCCGTCATCGTCCAGGTCGGACTTGTCGCCGTCGTGCGTATGGAAAAAATATCGTGCCATCCTTGCAGAATGCGGCAACACCTATCCTGTTCCGGATCAGGAAAATCATTTTCGTAGATGGAGATAGCGCGGGTCGAACTCGCCGAGCTCGCAAAGTCCGTCCCAGTCCATCACGGTGACGCGGTTGGCACGAATCCGGACAAGCTTCGCCTGGCGCAACTCACGCAGCTTCTTGTTGGTATGAACGGTCGACAACCCGAGTGCATCGGCGATTTCCGGCTGGGTCATCGGGAGATCGCAAGTCACGCCGTCGGACAGTCCGATGGCCTTCATCTTCGTAACGAACTCACATAGGAAATGAGCGATGCGGCTTGTGGCAGAGCGCCGCCCGATACCGACCATCCACTCACGAAATATCGCCGCGTCGATCAATGCCTCGCGCCAGAATGCCTCCGAAACGCGGTAAGACGCGCGGGTGACGTTGCGGACAGCCTCGTGCGGGATGAATCCGACGGTAGCCGCGGTCAAGGTGCCGAGGCTGTGATCCATCTCTTCGATATGAAGCGAATGCAGATCCGGGATATCGCCGGGAATGTGCAATGACAGTATCTGCCGCTCGCCGTTGGCAACTAATTTATAGCGGCATACGAGCCCTTCGATGACCAAACAGCATTGCTTGGTCCGCTCGCCCTCACTGACTATGTCACGATAGGCCTCGAACCGGCGGACGCTGAGAGGCAGGCCAAGCAATAGCCTGCGTTCTTCTTCCGAAAGAGGAGTGACGGTTTCAAGCTTTAGAACGAGCCCTTCAAGATGCTCTTGTGTTGCCATCCCGCGCGCGAGCTCCATCAAATTCCTGTTCGGATCGCTGCGTCCGCTGTCCTCAGACGTAATGACTGGCGCCCGACACCGCCGCGAGGGCAACGACGCCATCTTCACAGATGAGTTGCGCCCGCCCGCTCGGGATTGCGACATCCACCGTCGACATATCGCAGAGAGCGAAGACTTGGCGCAATCGTCGTGGCCGCTAAGAAGTCGATAGATGGAGGGCAAACCGCCCATCGGCGCCTTCTACCGATCCTGCGAGGCTCCGGGCTAACCGGGTCCGCTGACGACATCGCGCCGAGCGCTTCGATCGCATGGCGGACAGAGACAAGCAGTGCGTCGTAGCACACGCGCAATTCGGCGATGAGGGCAGGGGACCAATCGTTCATTTTGGAGAATAGTGAGCAAACGAGCCGCCGACGCGATGTCTTTTGATAAGCAGGCGCGCGGCTCAGAAAATGCCTCGCTCACAATATCCGTCCGGCGCGGGGAACCGCGTCAGGGTTCCCTCGTTCCATGTCCGGTCCATCCATCGAGGGAGTGCGTCATGGCCAGCGAACCGAAAACTCTGAACGACCTGTTCTTGGATACGCTCAAGGACATCTACTATGCCGAGAAGCAGATCCTGAAGGCGCTGCCGAAAATGGCGAAGGCGGCGACGTCGCCCGAGCTCAAGCAGGCCTTCGAGAAGCATCGGGACGAGACCGAAACCCATGTCGAACGCCTGGGCGACGTGTTCGAGATCATCGGCAAGGCACCGCGCGGCAAGACCTGCGACGCCATCCTCGGCATTATCGAAGAGGGCAAATCGATCATGGAGGAATTCGAGGGCAGCCCGGCTCTCGATGCCGGCCTCCTGGCAGCTGCCCAAGCCGTCGAGCACTACGAGATTTCGCGCTATGGTACGCTCAAGGCCTGGGCTCAGCAGCTCGGTCTCGGCAAGGCCGCGAAGCTTCTCGACCTGACGCTCACCGAGGAGCTGAACACCGACCAGGCGCTCTCCCAGCTCGGCGAAAGCAAGGTCAACAAGCAAGCCCAGCCCAAGGCGGCCTGATCTCCCGCGGCTCCGGTTCGCCGGAGCCGCCTTTCACTATGGGATCGCCATGCCAGACAAGTCCGATCCGATTTCCGACATCGTCCGCTCGTCCTTCTTCACCAGGCTTTCGCAGGCAGTTGCCCGTTACGCCGGCAAGCCCGCCGCATCCTTCGTCGCCCTGTCGGTCGTTATCGTCTGGGCGCTGTCTGGCCCGATCTTCAGCTTCAACGACACTTGGCAGCTGGTGATCAACACCTCGACGACGATCATCACCTTCCTGATGGTCTTCGTGATCCAGAACAGCCAGAACCGTGACACGGCGGCGATGCAGATCAAGCTCGACGAGCTTCTATCCAAGGTCGAGGGCGCGCGGGAAGAGTTGATGGACATCGAGGAACTCGACGAAGAGAAGCTCGCGACGATCCGCGATGACTATGAAAAGCGAGCCGCTCGGGCGCGGCGCCAGCCAAACTGCAGCGTACCGGGCCTAACGTAAACGGGCCAGGTTGCGCGCGGGAAGCGCGCAGATCCTGACACCGCCAAGGATCAGGACGATGAAAGAGTTGGTGCATTCATGGCGCTCCCGTTCGGTCGAAGCCTTGCCCGGTTCCGATTTGCCCGAGCTCCAGGATCTCGCTCAACGTCTCGTTACGGAGCTAGGCCATGCCGGGCTCATGGTTGCAGTCGCTGAATCCTGCAGCGCGGGGGCGCTCGCCAACTGCCTGTCGAAGGCGGAAGGAGCCGGAGACGTTCTCATTGGCGGCCTCGTGACTTATATGGCGATTGCAAAGACCGGGCTCCTGAGTGTCCCTGCCGATCTCATAGAGAGCCACTCCGCGGTTTCACGACCGGTTGTGCGCGCGATGGCGAGCGGCGTCCTTGCGAGCACCCCTGCCGATCTTGCGCTGGCTCTTACCGGTGTGACCGGTCCGGTCGCCGACGAGCGTGGCAATCCGCGAGGACGCGTCTACATCGCCGCAGTTATGAAGGGGGGCGTCGGCATCGATTGCCATTGCGAATTTGGCGCCTTTCCGCCGGCCGTTCTGCTCGACGCCGCGCTACGTACGGCGCTTGCGCTCGGCACAGATCTCCTGAAACAGCACAGCGGCGGAAATCCCGTCGTCGTGAGGAAACTCGCTTCGTAGATCGTAGCTGCGATCGCAAGCCCTACCGTGCTTCCGGATCAATCGATCTCGCTACCGCGTCCTTCTTGTTCTGCGGAAGCAGCGTCATGAAAAGAATGAACGCCGAGAGCAGGAAGCACACGCTGTTCGTGACGATGAGCGGCCACTCGCCCAATCCCCAGCCATAGACTGTCCAAAGCCCGAAGCCTGAGACCGTCAGGCTGTACATGACGGGCGAGATCGAGCTGGTATCGCGACTTTTGACGATGCGCCACGCCTGCGGAACGAAGCTGATCATCGAGCAGGCTGCGGCCAATGTTCCTGCGAGGGCGATCCAGTTCACAGAAAACCTCCGAACCCGGTCCAGTGGCGACCGAGGTTCCTGCCTCGCGCCAACTCAGCGTCACGCTAGCCGTCTTGTCGGCGTGGTGGCTCGGATCGCAGCGCGGAAATTGCGTGAGCTTGGGATATCCTTGCCGCCATCGCCCAAAGGCCGCCGCGAGCGGCGCCAAAAGCCCCGCCGACGATGCCGGCGGGGCAGGGTTTATCCCGCGAACTAGAGTGGGCCGGAGCGATAGGGCGCGCCGTGTTCGTCGAAACGGCTCCAGCCGCTTTCACGGTATTCGGTCAGGCGGGTGTCGCGGTCGATGGGGGTGGCACCATCCATGATGGCCTCGGCTGCCGGCGCCTGATCTTCGGACACCTTGAGCGATACCACCGTACCACCGCGCCGGACGCTTTCGGCGTAGTAGTGGGCGTTCTCTTCGTCCTCGCCGGCGCTGGTCAGGGCGCCGACGATGCCGCCCGCCACACCGCCTGCCGCAGCGCCGGCAGCGGTCGACGCGAGCCAGCCCGCCGCGACGACCGGGCCGATTCCGGGGATCGCCAGCATTCCGAGACCGGCGAGCAGCCCCGCAGCGCCGCCCATCGCTGCCCCGACGCCAGCACCTTCGCCGGCATTGCTGTCGTCGGCGTCCTCGTGCCGACCGACGAGACTGATATTCGCCGCGGGATAACCAGCGGCTTGCAGGGCCTCGACCACGCCACGGGCCGTCTCGTAGTCGTCATATGAGCGAGTGATCGTTTGCATGTTCGGTCTCCTGGCAGCTGAATTTGTCAGTTGCGGGTGATGTTGCCGCGGTAATCGAGCGAGACGTTCACCTGGGCTCCGGAATGCGTGGCCATGCCCTTCCAGACGCCGTTGTCGTCCTTCTTCAGCCCGCCGACATTTGTGTAGCCGCTCGCCTCGAGGCGGCTCTTCGCCTGACCTTCGGTGAAGCTGTTGGCACCCGGCAGCGGCGCATTGGCATCTGCCGGCGCAGTCGGTGACGGCGTTGGTGAAGTCGTCGAAGTCTGTGCCACGGCGCCGCCCGAAATCAGCGCGCAGAACAGCGACGTGAAAATCACGTTTCGCATAGGTTTCTCCTTGCTTGTCAGTTAGTTAAGTCACTGCTCAGAGAAACGGCTGTTTCGAGAAGTGGTTCCATCGATCAAAAAAAGTCCCACTGACGGATGCCGGCGGGGACAGGTCGTCTCGAAGGGTGCGATGAGGCGAGCAGCCCGGAGGCCAGGAAGATGGGCAGGGCCAGCGCGACACCGCGCTCGTCCCTCCACATCTCGCAGAGGGGAACAAGCGGCGCAGTCCGCGGTCTAATAGCAATATCGCAGCGTAACCCGTGGGGCGCCCATGAACTCCCGTCAACTGTTCACGGTGTCCGTGGCATTCTCCCTGCTTTTCGGTGTGGGGCCGGTCTCGGCGCTTACTGTGGATGAAATGAACAAGGCGACCATGGCTCGCGATCTCCGCAAGAAGACAACCAGGCCGGCCCCCGCCATCGTCAAGGCCCAGGTGCTTCTCAGCCGGCGCGGGATTTCGCCCGGCCTGGTCGATGGCCTCGACGGCGAAAACTACCGCAAGGCGATCACCCAGTTCCGCCGGCAGGAGATGCTGGGGGAGGCCGACGCAATGGATCCAAAGACCTGGCAAGCGCTTGGTGGCGATGCGGCCGGCGATATCGTTGTCGAATACAAAATCTCGGCCGAGGACAGCGCCCACAACTTCGCCAAGAGGATCCCGCGCGATTACGCCAGGCAGGCTGCCATGAGGCGACTGGCCTATACCAGCGCGCGGGAAATGCTCGCCGAGCGCTTTCACATGAGCGAGCAGCTGCTCGTCGCTCTCAATCCTCGAACAAACCTTCGCAAAGCCGGCGGATCGATCTTCGTCATCGCGGCGGCGCGCGTCGACCCGCCAGGCAGCGCCCAACGCGTCGAGGCCGTCAAGGGCACGGGCAGGGTTGTCGTCTACGGCGAAGCTGACCGAATCCTCGCGAGCTTTCCCGCTACGATCGGCTCGGGCGAGACGCCATCACCCCAGGGCGAATTTCGTATCGAGCGGGTCGTCAGAAACCCGACCTATCATTACGATCCGGAGAAGAATTTCCAGCAGGGGAACAATACCAGGAAGCTCGTCCTGCCGGCCGGTCCCAATAACCCCGTCGGCACGGTCTGGATCGCTCTGTCGAGACCGACCTTCGGCATCCATGGCACGCCTGAACCATCCCGGGTGAGCAAGAACTCCTCGCATGGCTGCGTCCGGCTGACGAACTGGGATGCTGAGTATCTCGCCGCAATGGTGAAGCCGGGCGTGCCCGTGCGCTTCGTAGACTGAAGCCATAGGGGCGCGCCTCCGGACAGCGTCTCGGCAGCTCAGCGCCCGGGCGGATCAACCGCGAACCATGCGCCAGATCACATTGCTCACATCGTCGGCAACCAGCAACCCGGCGCGGGAATCCGGAAGCACACCGACAGGCCGGCCGCGCGCTTCGCCGGCTCCATTGAGGAAACCGCCCATCAGTGTTTCCGGCTGCCCGATCGGCTTGCCGCCTTCGAACCGGATGAAGATGACGCGATAGCCGGCGGGCGGATTGCGGTTCCATGAGCCATGCTGGCCGATGATCGCTCCGTCCAGGAACGTCCGATCGAACGTCCCTGCCTTGACGAAAGCGAGGCGGTATGCGAGCCGAGCGCATAGTCCGGCTTGATCGCTTTCGCGACCAGCTCCGGGTTCTGCGGCTCGATGCGCTTGTCGACATGCTGGCCGAAGAGGCGGATCGAGTGGCCGACAGCCCATCCGAACCGACCGGGCCGATATGGTACCTGATGTGAGCGCGAATCGCCGCCCAAGCACCACCGGTCTGTGTCGATTCCTGGATCTCGAGCAGCAGCGCGATTGGATGCAGGGCAAGACGATCCTGCGCGACGCCGACGAGCGCTGCGAGTCCCTGGAACTGCGTCTCAAATACATTGCGCGGTTCGAGAAGCTGCTGCGCCGGCCGCAGGCGCAAGAGGTCCTGGAAATTCTCGGGCGATACGGCCGCGACTGCATTCCGATCCCGCGCCGGACCGAGAGGCATTATTGGTCGGTTTCCTGTCTGCCCTCGACTCCGGGCAAGGCGCTCGTTCGCGTCAACGCGAGTTGGATGGAGCTTTTCTCGCTCTATGCGGACGGCGAGGGTATCCGCGCGCTATTTCTGGTGCATCTTTCCGATTTCACCAAGGACCATTCGCTCGACCCGGGCCAGGTGGACGAAGCTTTGCTTGAGCGCTGCGTGATGACGCCGGAAGACGTCAGCTATGTCTTCCCCCGCGGCGAGGACATTTTCGGCATCAAGATCCGCGGCTTCTCCTCGATCGGCAAATTCCTCGCGGCGCGCGATGCGTTGCAGGCCATCCGGGTGTTCAACCTGACGCATATGAACCGGGGCCGGAACGCCTATCAGGCGAGCCACTGCTACAGCCTGGCTGACCACATGATGGGTGGTCATGTGGGCCGCCTTTGATCATGAGCGCAATAAAGATGCGATCGTCCCGATCAGGAAGCCACCTCCCAGGGGCTCAAGTCAGAGATCCGATCCGTCCGGACTGAACCGCCCGCCAGACCGCCTGAGGGGTCGCAGGCATGTCCAGATGCGCGATGCCATACGGCGCCAGGGCGTCGACGACTGCGTTCATGACCGAAGGCAGCGAGCCGGCGCAACCGGCTTCGCCGCAACCTTTGGCGCCGACCCGATTGTTGAGGGTCGGCACCCCCCGGCTCACGAATGAGAAGAACGGGACGTCCGCCGCCCGAGGCAAGGCGTAGTCCATGTAGGATCCGGTGAGGAGTTGGCCGCTGTCGTCATAGACTGTCCGCTCGAACAGCGCCTGGCCGATCCCCTGAACAACGCCGCCATGGAGCTGCCCCTCGACGATCATCGGGTTCACCACGGTGCCGAAGTCGTTGATCATGACATAGCGCGCGACCTCGACATGCCCGGTCTCGGGATCGATCTCGACCTCGGCGATGTGACAGCCATTGGGATAGGCCGAGGGCGCTGCCTTGAAGACATGATCGACGTCGAGCGACTGTGGCAGGTCGGGTGGCACCGCGGCGCCACCACGCAGCCTGGCCGCGATGTCCATGATCTCGATCGAGCGGTCGGTACCGATGATGGTGAACCGGCCGTTCGCGAACTCGATATCGGCGGCATTGGTCTCAAGGAAATGACCGGCGAGCAGCTTGCCTTTTTCGATGACCAGCTCGCTCGCCTCGATGATCGCCGAGCCGCTCGCCATCAGCGATTTCGAGCCGCCGGTGCCTCCGCCGGCAATCAGCCGATCGCTGTCGCCCTGGACGAGCCTGATTGCCTCGAAGGGAACGCCGAGCTGGCTGGTGAGGAGCTGGGCGAAGGGCGTCCAATGTCCCTGGCCATAATCGAGGGTGCCGGTGACGATGCTCACGCTGCCGTCCGGTTCGAAATGGATCCCCCCCATTTCGTTCGTCGGTGGCGCGGTCACCTCGAGATAGCAGCCGATGCCGCGCCCGCGCAGCAAGCCCGCCTTCCGGCTCGTCCGTAGTCGTCCGGCATATCCCTTCCAGTCCGCCGCTTCGAGGGCCCGCTCGAACAGCGCCGGGAAATCGCCGCTGTCGTAGACCGTCCCCACCGGCGTGGCCCAGGGGAGCTTGGCAGGCGGGATCAGGTTGCGGCGCCGCAGGCTCGCGCTGTCGATGCCCATATCGCGGGCCGCCGTATCGATCAGGCGCTCCATGAAATAGTTGCCTTCCGGGCGACCCGCGCCGCGATAGGCACCGATCGGCGGCGTATTCGTCACCGCACAACGCGTCCTGACCTCGACGAGCGGCGTCCGGTACATGCCGACGGAGTTCTTCCCGATATTCGCCGTCGGCATCATGGCTCCGACCGGCGTGAGATAAGCGCCCATGTTGGCGACGCCGGTGAAGCGCGTCGCAAGGAAGCGACCGCGAGCGTCCAGGGCGAGCTCGGCCTCGAAAACCATGTCGCGCCCATGGTGATCCGAGACGAAGCTCTCCGATCGTTGATCGGTCCATTTGACCGGCCGCTTCAACATGCGAGCTGCGTGGAGGAGCGTGACGTATTCGGGAAACACGGAGGCCTTCATGCCGAAGGAGCCGCCGACATGACCTGTGACCAGGCGCAGCTCGGCAGGCTTCACCCCCATGGCCGCGGCCAGGTTGTTGCGCATGCCGAAGGCGCCCTGGCTCGGCGCGTGCAGCGTGTAGCGCTTCGACTTGCCATCGAAGCTCGCAATGGCGCTGCGCGGCTCGATCGGGTTGACCACGACGCGGTTGTTGACGATCCGCACCCGGGCGATGTGCGCGGCCTCGGCGAAGGCCGCAGCGACCTTCTCGCCGTCGCCGGACTGGAAATCGACGATCAGATTGCCGGCGACATCGTCATAAAGTTGCGGGGCGTCGGCCCTGAGCGCCTGCTCGGCATCGGTGACGGCAGGCAGGACGTCGATGTCGAGCCTGACCGCCTCCGCGGCGCTCCGGGCCTGATCGGCGGTGCCGGCGACCACCATCGCGACAGGGTCGCCGACGAAGCGGACCTTGTCGGTCGCCAGTGCCGCCCGCTGGGGCTTTCTCATCGGCGCACCATCGCGGCCTGGCACAGCGATCGGCGTCGCGATCGCATTGTAGCCGTGACCGGTCAGGTCCGCCGCGGTGTAGATCGCGACGACGCCCTTCATCGCTCGGGCCTCTGAGATATCGAGGGCGCGCAGATGGCCATGCGCGTGAGGGCTGCGAACGAAGGCCGCAAAGAGCTGCCGCTCGACGGTCAGATCGTCCGTGTAGCGCCCGTGCCCCTGCACGAGGATCGCATCCTCTCGGCGCGGCACAGGTTGACCGATCCCGACCGAAGCCATGAGATCGCTGTCGCGGGAATCGCTATGGTTCATCGAGGACCAGCCGTGGGCAAACAAGACAGGGATATCAGGATACCCTTGATAGGGCGGCAGTCCGATCCGCTGAAAGAGCGCCGACTGCAGCCCCGCCCAGCGCCCAGCGGTTGCGAAATGCGCTGACTGGGCCAGCATAGTTGCCAGCGCCTGGCGGCTCGTTGCCGCGCAGACCGGACGAACGGAACGGAACAGGTGTCCTGATGGGCCTTCGCTTCATCTTCATGCTCACTCGCAACGACCGGACGGTCAGCGATGCGATGGAGCAACTTCGGACGGCTCTGGCTCTGGGAGTCCGGCATATCGGCTTCAAGGATATCGGCCTGCCACTCGACACGCTGAAAACACTCAACACAGCTATCAGGGCTGGTGGCGCGACGTCCTATCTCGAGGTCGTCTCGCTCGATCGCGACAGCGAGGTCGCATCGGCAAGAGCTGCGGTCGAGATCGGCATCGACATTCTCCTTGGCGGGACGAGGGTCGACGACGTGCTGCCGATCATCGCCGGCACGACGATCCAGTACTGCCCGTTCCCGGGCACGATCTCCGGACATCCGAGCGTGCTGGAGGGCAGCATCGACGAAATCGTCGCCAGCGCGCAGGCCATGGCCGCACGCGACGGGGTGCACGGCCTCGATCTCCTGGCCTATCGC
This sequence comes from Allobosea sp. Tri-44, assembly GCF_004123845.1. Lineage (GTDB taxonomy): Bacteria > Pseudomonadota > Alphaproteobacteria > Rhizobiales > Beijerinckiaceae > Allobosea. Next base: position 365,536 of record NZ_NBDP01000053.1, read on the forward strand.
TCGCACGAGAACGTCCCGGCTCTTATCGCGGCTGTCTGCTCCGCGGTATCGAAGCCCGTCTATGTCGCCGGATCGATCGACACCCCGGGTCGCATCGAAGCCTTGAAGCAGGCTGGGGCGGCTGGCTTCACCATCGGCACGGCCGCACTCGATGGAAAATATCCGGCCGATGGCAGCGACGTGCCAAGCCAGCTGAAGACGATCATCCGAGACGTCGCGATGCTCAACCGGCACATCTCGCCGTTTCGCAAGGAGAATTTGGAGAGCGCTTTCGGGCAATTTTCCGACAGCTGGCCGCCTCGGCTCGCCGCGTCCGTCAACAATCTGCAGATCAAGCTCGCGAAATTCGAGGGCGAGGCCGGCTGGCATTTCAACAGCCGCGAGGACGAGGTCTTCTTCGTTCACAAGGGCCGGCTGCTGATGAAGTTCCGCGACCGCGACGAGACCATCGGGGAAGGGGAATTCATCGTCGTGCCGCACGGCGTCGAACGCTGTCCGACCGCGCTCGAAGAGGTCTGCGAGGTGGTCGTGCTTGAGATCGGCCCGACGAGGGATGCGCCCGCATGACCAAGCCGATCTGGATCGAGGCCGCGATCAACGGCCCCTGGGGCAAGGAGCGCCAGCCCGGCATCCCGATCACGATCCCCGACATCGTCGCCGACGGGATCGCTGCGGTCGAGGCCGGCGCGGCGATCGTCCATCTGCACGTCTACGATGTCGAGACCGGCCGACAGCGCGACGATTGGCAACTCTATGCGCAGGCGATCGAGGGCATCAGGGCCAAGGTCGACGCGATCGTCTATCCGACCATCCCGATCCTCGGCTCGGGTTATGCCGGCGACATGATCGGCTCGGGCCGCTACACGCATCTGGAGGAGTTGGCCAAGCGCCGCCTGGTCGAATGGGGCGTGCTCGATCCGGGCTCGTGCAACTGGACGACTTTCGCCGGCATTCCGGGCGGCGAGGCCGGCTTCATCTACCAGAACCCCGGCGAGCATATCCGCGAGGGGATGGACGTCGCGCAGCGCCACAAGATCCATCCGAGCTATGCGATCTACGAGCCCGGCTTCGCCCGTCTGGGCGCAGCGCTGGCGAAGGCCTATTCCGGCATGCCGACGCCGATCTACCGATTGATGTTCTCCGATGCCTTTGCCTGGGGCTTTCCGCCGAAACCCTATGCGCTGGAGGCGCATCTTGCCCTGCTGGCCGACTGCGCGCCGCAGGCGCCCGTGATGATCGCGGGGCTGGGCGTCGATCTCGGCGAGATCGTCGCGCCTGCGGTCGCGCGCGGCGTCCATGTCCGTGCCGGGCTGGAGGATGCATTTTTCGGCGAGACGCGCAGCAATGCACAGTTGATCGCCGACATGGTGCGCAAGGTCGAAGCGGCCGGCGGGAGAGCGGCGAGCGTGGCGGAGGTCAGGACTGATTTGCGCACAAGCCGCCTCGCATAGGTCGTCGACGAAGCTGGCGTTGGCATCTGGGAAATGCGGCGGGGACAGGCTACGGGCGTTCTATGAGAATCGCGCTGTCCGGCTCCGCCAGCGCTTCGAGTCCAGCGACAGTGCCACACATGGCCGCTCGACAAGCCAGTAGAAGCCTAGCGACAGTACCAATACCAGGACAAGACCAACAATCGTGCAAATCAGAACCAGCGCGAAGAACGGCAGGTGCCTGTAGTGTTCGACGACGATCGGCATGGTGACTTGCAGAATCTGTAGGTGAATCAGATAGATCGAAAAGGACGCGGTGCCGATTCTCGCCAAGGCCCGGTTGCTCATGGTGCGTCGGAAAGTCGACTGCCCGGTCAGGCAAGCCAGCATGATCGCGGCGATGGCGATGAGTTGAGCGGGCAGTTGCCACCATATCGCGCCGCACGGTGTACCAAGGAGGATGAGTGCCAGCACGCCGAGCGACCCGATGGGCCATTTCGCAGCCGGGGTGAGATCCAAAGCCCGGCTTCGACCGCTCGCCCCGAGCTCCGCCATCAGCGCGCCGATGACGAAGTAAGGCAAAAAAGCCAGAAGCGAATACTGAATGCCTCTCGAGCCATACGATTCCGCGATGATGGCGATGAGTACCGTTGCCGATAGGAACAGCAGGCTCGTGACTGCCCTGCCGTTCCGTTCGGAGGCTCTGAGATAGAATCTCCAGAGAGCCGGCCCGACAATCAGGAATTGGAAATGGACCTCCAAAAACCAACCGGGTGGGAAAAGACGTGGAAATGTATCAAAGACCAGGTCATGAACGTACAAGCTGCTTGCCAAGAAGCTTAAAATTAAGGAATCGGGCGCTGCGTAGAATTGATAAGTTCCCTCTGGCCTAAACCCAGTGAGTGAAATGAATGTAAAAGTTCCAAATAATACTATGAAGTATGGTGGCCATAGCCGAGTCAGTCTATTTTTCAGCAGATTCAGATCATCGATTTTCGAATGCTTTTTTGCTTCCCTTTCGATGTATATGATCATCGTGAAACCGGTTATGCAGAACAGCAGCCTGCAGCCGGAAAATGGCGTCGCCAGGATGCCGAGCACCAATGTCTCCATCCCGCTCAGCGCCTCGCGGCCGTAGAAGCGTTCGACGCGCTGCAACAAGTGGCCGATGACGACGATCAGGATCGCGACGCCGCGCAGTCCGGTGAGTTCGGGCAGATGGGTATGGCTCAGATCCGACGCCCGTCCCAGAAAGCCTGGCACGGCATCGACCCCGTAGTAGCCGGCGATCCGATTCGGGCGCATTCATCCTCGAGCGAAGCAGGAGCAAGGAACGCATCGGCACACGCTAGAGCCGGACGACCTCAGATGGGATCGCCTTGCGATCCCATCTGAGGTCTGAATCCGTCTCTTATCAAAATGCTAGAGCAGGATTGATGCGAAAAACCGGTTTCCACTTTTTCGCATCAATCCTGCTCTGGCAGCAGCCCGAACACCCTGGCGAAGACGGCCGGTGACGATCCGCGAGCGATCGCCTGTCGGCGACAGCCCTCGGGTCGATCGCTGTTACGTTCTCCCATCCTCGACTGGAACGCCGAAAACCCGCCAGGCCTCTCTGGCCATGGCGGTCGCAGCAATAACTGTACCACTTTGGAACGCTGGAGCGCCGAAAAGCTTGCGCTCGGAAAAGGCAGGGATTTCCGCACGATTACGGCCTTAAAAGCGGCTGGTGGAGCGTTGCCGCTGCAATGGTCGCATTGGCACCGGCCGCAGCGCCCCCTACATGCTGCCTGTAACGACGCCAGTGAGTGCCTAATGTCCGAACGCGATAGCGAAGCCAATCGGTTCTCTGCCCGCGCGGCGCGCTATGCCCGCGTCGGCGCCAATGTCGGCGGCGTGGCGGCGCGGATCGCCGGCACCAAGCTGTTCGGGCTGGAGGGTCGCAATGCCACCAATGCCGAGGCGCTGGCCAAGGCGCTCGGCGGGCTGAAGGGCCCGCTGATGAAGGTGGCCCAGCTCGTCGCCACCATTCCCGATGTGGTGCCGCCGGAATACGCCGCCGAACTGCAGAAGCTGCAATCGGAGGCGCCGCCGATGGGCGCCGCCTTCGTCAAGCGCCGCATGCAGGCCGAGCTCGGCCCGAGCTGGCGCGAGCGCTTCGCCGAGTTCGATCTCAAGCCGGCTGCGGCCGCCTCGCTCGGGCAGGTGCACCGGGCGATCTCTCTCGATGGCGCCCAGCTTGCCTGCAAGCTGCAATATCCCGATATGGAATCGGCGGTCGAGGCCGATATATCCCAGCTTGAGATCCTGTTCGGGCTGCACCGGCGCATGGGCGCAGTGATCGACACCAGCGAGATCGCCAAGGAGATCAGCGCCCGCGTCCGCGAGGAGCTCGACTATCGCCGCGAGGCCAAGCATGTCGCGCTCTACCAGAACATGCTGGCTGCCACGCCCGAGGTTCGCGTACCCGATGTCGTTCCGGAGTTGTCGACGCGTCGGCTCCTGACCATGGGTTGGCTCGATGGCGACAAGATCCTCAACCACAAGCAGGCGAGCCAGCAGGTCCGCGACCGGATCTCGACCGCGATGTTTCGCGCCTGGTGGCGGCCGTTCAGCCATCACGGCGTCATCCATGGCGATCCGCATCTCGGGAATTACACGGTCTTCCAGGAGGGCGGCGAGCCGGGAGGCATAAACCTGCTGGACTATGGCTGCATCCGGATTTTCCCGCCGAGTTTCGTCGGCGGCGTGGTTGACCTCTACCGCGGCCTGCTCGAGGGCGAGGAGGCGCGCGTCGTCCACGCCTATGAGGTCTGGGGCTTCAAGGGGCTCAACAAGGAGCTGATCGACACCCTCAACATCTGGGCGAAGTTTATCTACGGCCCACTGCTGGAGGATCGCACGCGCCGGATCGCCGAGGACGTGAAGCCGTCGGAATACGGCCGCAAGCAGGCTTTCCAGGTCCATTCCGCCCTGAAAGCGCGTGGGCCGGTGACCGTGCCGCGCGAGTTCGTCTTCATGGATCGCGCCGCGATCGGGCTAGGGGGCGTCTTCCTGCATCTCGACGCGGAACTCAATTTCCACCGGCTGTTCGAGCAGGAGATCGCGGAGTTCAGCGTCGCGCGCGTGGCTAGCGAACAGGGCGCTGCGCTGGCTGCAGTTGGTCTCAGCAGTTCCTGACGATCGGAATCGTCAATACAGTTGTGACGGGGCACCACATGTTTCGCCAGAGTTGCTGCCAAAGGTTATGCTTGATATCGCGATTTAAATCGATTTAAGTCGTTGTCGATGCGGTTTTTCCTTAGCGTCATGACGCTGCTGCCGAGAAAATGGGCGTGGCCGCTCCGACGCTCCGTTGCCGACCCTTGGCAGGTGCGGTACAGGGCGTAAGGATAGGATTGAACTCGGGACTCTTTTCATGGCCGACCACGGACACGCTGCCGACATTCCGCAGATGGACTACCCGGAGCATGAGCGCACCTATGTGGGCTTCGTGCATTTTGCCGAGGTCGGCACGGTGGCCTGCCTCGCGATCGTCGCCGCGCTCGCCGTCGGTGGCACCAAGCACGCCTGGGGCACTGCCATCATCGGCACGCTGCTGACTCTGGTCGGCACCGGCGTCGGCATCGCCGCCCCGTCGATCGGCTGGCGCGCCACGCTCGTTCCCTTCGTTCTGATGCTGCTCGCGCTCCTCCTCTACTAAGCCCGAAAGGCCTGGCCTCCATGCGCATCGCTGTCCCAGCCGAAACGCAAGGGGCGGAGACCCGCGTCGCCGTGACGCCGGAAACCGTCCGCAAGTTCATTGGCCTCGGGGCCGAGATCGCAGTGGAGAAGGGGGCGGGTCTCGCCTCCGGGATTACCGACGGCGATTACGAGGCGGCTGGCGCGACAATCGCCAAGAACGCCAAGGACGCCCTCAAGGGCGCCGAGATCGTGCTGAAGGTGCGCCGTCCGGCCGAAAGCGAGATTGCGGGCCTGCCGGCCGGCGCGCTCATCGTCGGCATCATGGACCCCTATGGCAGCGAGGCGCAGGTCGAGGCGCTGGCCAAGGCCAATGTCGCGGCCTTCGCGATGGAGTTCATGCCGCGCATCACCCGGGCGCAGGTGATGGACGTGCTGTCCTCGCAGGCCAACCTCGCCGGTTACCGCGCCGTGATCGACGGCGCCGCTGAATACGGCCGCGCGCTGCCGATGATGATGACCGCGGCCGGCACCGTGCCGGCGGCAAGGATCTTCATCATGGGCGTCGGCGTCGCCGGCCTGCAGGCGATCGCCACCGCGCGTCGCATGGGCGCCATCGTCACTGCGACGGACGTCCGCCCGGCCACCAAGGAGCAGGTCGAGTCGCTCGGCGCAAAATTCCTCGCCGTCGAGGACGAGGAATTCAAGCAGGCGCAGACCGCCGGCGGCTACGCCAAGGAAATGTCGAAGGAATACCAGGCCAAGCAGGCCGAGCTGACGGCGAGCCATATCGCCAAGCAGGACATCGTCATCACCACCGCGCTGATTCCGGGCCGCCCGGCGCCGAAGCTGATCTCGGCGGCGATGGTCGAGAGCATGAAGCCGGGTTCGGTGATCATCGACCTCGCGGTCGAGCGCGGCGGCAATTGCGAGCTCGCCAAGCCGGGCGAGGTCGTGACCACCGCAAACGGCGTCAAGATCGTCGGCCATCTCAACGTGCCGGGCCGGCTGCCGGCAACCTCTTCCAGCCTCTATGCCAAGAACCTCTTCGCTTTCGTCGAGACGCTGATCGACAAGGCCGAGAAGAAGCTCGCGGTGAACTGGGACGACGAGCTGGTCAAGGCGACCTGCCTGACCAAGGACGGCGCCGTCGTCCACCCGAATTTCGTGGCCAAGGCCTGAAGCGCACAAAGGGGAGTGTCACGTCATGGCTAATCCGACACCCGAACAGGCGCTCGAACAGGCCCGCTCCGCCGCGGCCCTGGCGAAACAGGCGGCCGAGCTCGCGGAGAAATACGCCGAGCAGGCCGCCGCCGCCGCCGGCGCCGCGACCGGCGTCGACCCGACCGTCTACCGGCTCGCCATCTTCGTGCTCGCGGTCTTCGTCGGCTACTATGTCGTCTGGTCGGTGACCCCTGCGCTGCACACGCCGCTGATGTCGGTCACCAACGCGATCTCCTCGGTGATCGTGGTCGGCGCGCTGCTGGCGGTCGGTGTCCAGGCCGCGCCGGCCATGGGCGACGGGCCGCTCTGGGCCAAGGTCTTCGGCTTCATCGCGCTGATCCTCGCTTCGGTGAACATCTTCGGCGGCTTCCTCGTCACCGAGCGCATGCTCTCGATGTACAAGAAGAAGGGCTGACGCGCATGGCCGCCAATCTCGCCGCCCTTCTCTACGTCGTCTCAGGTGTCCTGTTCATCATGGCCCTGCGCGGGCTGTCGCATCCGACGAGCTCGCGCCAGGGCAACCGCTACGGCATGATCGGCATGGCGATCGCCGTGCTGACCACGGTGATCTTCTATCCGCCGGCCGGCTTCTCCGGCTGGCTTCTCGTCATCCTCGGCATCGCGATCGGCGGCGGCTTTGGCGCCTATATGGCCAAGCGCGTGCAGATGACGCAGATGCCGCAGCTCGTCGCCTTCTTCCACTCGCTGGTCGGCCTCGCCGCGGTGCTGGTGGCAGCGGCAGCGCTCTATGCGCCTGAGGCCTTCGGCATTGGCCAGGTCGGCAAGATCAAGGGCGCCAGCCTGTTCGAGATGGCGCTCGGCGTCGCCATCGGCGCGATCACCTTCACCGGCTCGATCATCGCCTTCCTCAAGCTCGACGGGCGGATGAGCGGCAAGCCGATCATGCTGCCGCAGCGCCATGGCATCAATATCGGCCTCGGCATCGCGCTTTTGGTGATGCTGCTGATCTTCCTGAAGACGGAGAGCCATCTCGTCTTCTGGCTGATCGTGCTGGTCTCCTTCGCGCTCGGCGTGCTGCTGATCATCCCGATCGGCGGCGCGGACATGCCGGTCGTCGTCTCGATGCTGAACTCCTATTCAGGCTGGGCAGCGGCGGGCATCGGCTTCACCCTCGGCAACATGGCGCTGATCATCACCGGCGCGCTCGTCGGCTCGTCCGGCGCGATCCTGTCCTACATCATGTGCAAGGCGATGAACCGGAGCTTCATCTCCGTCATCCTCGGCGGCTTCGGCGGCGATGACGCCGCGGCCGGCGCGGGCGGCACGGCCGAGGCGCGGCCGGTCAAGCAGGGCTCGGCCGACGACGCGGCCTACATCATGAAGAACGCTGCCAAGGTTCTCATCGTGCCGGGTTATGGCATGGCGGTGGCCCAGGCCCAGCATGCGCTGCGCGAGATGGCCGATCTCCTCAAGAAGGAGGGCGTCGAGGTGAAGTACGCCATCCACCCGGTGGCGGGCCGCATGCCCGGCCACATGAACGTGCTGCTGGCCGAGGCCAACGTGCCCTATGACGAGGTCTTCGAGCTCGAGGACATCAACTCGGAGTTCGGCCAGGCCGACGTCGCCTTCGTCATCGGCGCCAACGACGTCACCAACCCGGCTGCCAAGACCGACAAGGCTTCGCCGATCTACGGCATGCCGATCCTCGACGTCGAGAAGGCCAAGACCGTGCTCTTCATCAAGCGCGGCATGGCGGCCGGCTATGCCGGCGTCGAGAACGAGCTGTTCTTCAGGCCCAACACGATGATGCTGTTCGGCGACGCCAAGAAGGTCACTGACGACATCGTCAAGGCGATGGCGCACTGACCAGCGCAGCGATCGTCACAGCGATGTTGCAAGGGGCCGGCTCGATGCCGGCCCTTTCGCTTCGAGCGACTGCCGAAGGCAACAGGCGATGCGCAGGATCCTGAAGCTTCTCGTGATCGGCGGGCTCGGCGCCTATGTCGCCGTGCTGGCGCTGCTCTATGTCAAGCAGCGCGACCTGCTCTATCCGCGCAACCCGGCCCGTATCGATATCGCGACGGTCGACCTGCCGGGCGTCGAGGAAACCGAGCTGACGACCTCCGACGGCGAACGGCTTATTGCCTGGGTGGTGCCGCCACGCGAGGGCAAGCCTGTATTGCTGTATTTTCACGGCAATGGCGGCAATTTCGCCCGTGGCAATCGCCGGACGCGCTTCGGCGCGCTGACCGAGGACGGCACCGGGCTTTTCGCCGTGAACTATCGCGGCTATGGCGGTTCGACCGGGACGCCGAGCGAGGCGGGCCTGCTGCTCGATGCACGTGCCGCCTATACCGCCGCGGTGGCACGCTTCGGGGCCGGGCGGTTGATCGGCTATGGCGAATCGCTCGGGACCGGCGTGGTGCTGAAGCTTGCGGCCGAGCAGCCGCTCAAGGCCGTGATTCTCGATGCGCCCTATCTATCGACAGCCGCGGTCGCGCAGCTGACCTATCCCTATGTCCCGGTCGCGCTCCTGATGAAGGACCAGTTCCGCTCTGACACGGTGATCGGCAGGGTGCGGGCGCCGCTCCTGGTGCTGCATGGCGAGCGTGACCGGGTCATTCCCTTCGCGCAGGGGCGGGCTCTTTATGAACTGGCCAACCCGCCGAAGCGCTTCATCCGGTTCCCGGAAGGCAATCACGAGAACCTGCCGGCGCATGGCTCGGTGCCGGAAATCAGGCGCTTCCTCGCCGATCTCGACGCCAACCGCCTGACGGGCAGTGAGATGAAGACGGCAGAGAGGCCCTGAGCAGAGCGTCTCAGAAGCGGAACATGCCACCGCCGCCCCCGAGGCGGGCTGAGCCGGCGCGGGCGATCTGGTTGTTGCCGTCGAGGCCGAGGGCGCGCTGATAGGCCTCGCTCGCCTCGGTCTTCTTGCCCTGCTTCTCGAAGGCGAAGCCGCGGCCGGCCCAGGCGGCGGCATTGCGGTTGTCGACGTTGAGCGCGGCGGTGAAATCCTCGAGCGCCGGGTCGTATTTGCCCAATGCGTTGAGGCTTTCGCCGCGGGCGATGTAGGGCGGGGCGGTATAGGGGTTGCGGTCGATCACCGAGTCGAAATCGGTGACGGCGTGCTGGTGCTGGCCTTCCTTCTGGTAGACCAGCCCACGGGCGTGGAACGCTTCGGCCGCTTCCGGGTTGAGGCGGATCGCGGCGTTGAGATCGGCCAGCGCCTGCTGGCTGTTGCCCTGCACCCGCAGCAGATTGGCACGGGCAATGTAGGCCGGGGCGTAGTTCGGATTGGCCGTGGTCGCGCGATTGAAGTCCTGTAGTGCGGCGTCGTTGCGCCCGGTCTGGCGCAGGGCCAGGCCACGATTGGTGTAGGCCGGCGCGAAATTGGAATCGATCTGCACCGCCTTGGTGAAGTCGGAGATGGCGTCGGAGTAGCGGCCGACGCGGGCATAGGCCGCGCCACGCGTATTATAAGCCTGCGGGTCGTTCGGGTTGCGGCTGACCACCTCGCTGAGCGAGCCGATATTGACGCTTGCAGCCTCGGTGTTCTCGGTCTGGAGCTCGGCGATGCCGGCGCCGGAGCCCATGCTCACCGTGTCGCAGCCTGCGAGCGCGAGCGCGAGGCCCGTCGCGATCAGCCAGTTCCTGCCTGTGACCATGTTCTTACCCATCCGCTCAAGCTCTCGCCTGCCATGCGGCACGACCGCCCCGGCACACCGCCCGTCTTCCAAAACGCCCAAGCCCTGACAAAGTTTGGTTAACGGCCCTACAAAAATGACAGCGCCCGGAGAAGCTCCAGGCGCGGATGGATACCAGAGAGGCTCTGGGCGGCGATAGCTGGTCAGACCGGCCGAGCGGGGCGCTCAGGACGCTTCGGCTTGACCGGCGCCGGCAGGAGGCCCTCGCGCTGCAGCTTCTTGCGGATCAGCTTGCGGGCGCGGCGGACGGCTTCGGCCTTCTCGCGTGCTTTCTTAACGGACGGCTTCTCGTAATGGCCGCGGAGTTTCATCTCACGGAAGATGCCCTCGCGTTGCATCTTCTTCTTCAGCGCCCGCAGCGCCTGATCGACGTTGTTGTCGCGAACGAGAACCTGCACGTCTAGTGTCCGTCGTTATCGGTGGTCCGGAATCCGGGCGGCGACCTCTCCAGGGAAAGATCGCCGCGAAGCTGGTGCGGATACCAGAATTCCCGCGAGCTGTCCACGCTGCACCACGGCAAAACCGCCGCAAATGCGCGGTTTTGGCGGGTTGCGGGCGTTCTTCCCTCAGCCGGCTTCGGGGAGGATGCGGGTGACGTGGCCCATCTTGCGGCCGGGTCTCGCCTCGCGCTTGCCGTAGAGGTGCAGGTGCGCGCCGGGTTCCGCCAGGATGGCCTGCCAGTCGTTCGCCTGATCGCCGATCAGGTTCTGCATGGTGACATGGCCCCGCCGCGCCGTCGCGCCGAGCGGAAAGCCGCAGACGGCGCGGACATGCTGGTGGAACTGCGAGGTCTGCGCGCCCTCGCTGGTCCAGTGCCCGGAATTGTGCACACGTGGGGCGATCTCGTTGACGACCACCTGCTCGCCGCTTTCACCCTCGACCAGGAAGAACTCGACGGCGAAGACGCCGACATACCCCAGCGCGTCACCGATGCGTCTGGCGGCCTCGATGGCGGCGTCGGCGGCTGCTGGGCTGATGCGCGCTGGCACCTGCGTCAGCGCCAGGATGTGGTCGCGATGCTCGTTTTCGCAGACGTCGAAGGCGGCGGAAGAGCCGTCAGCGGCACGTGCGGCGACGACCGAGACCTCACGCGAAAAGGTGACGAAACCTTCGAGTACAGCTGGAAAATGACCGATCTCATCCCAGGCCTGCGCGAGATCGACGCTATCGGTGATCTTCACCTGCCCCTTGCCGTCATAGCCGAAGCGTCGCGTCTTGAGCACGGCCGGGCGGCCGAGCCTGGCCACGGCCTTATCGAGATCGGCGAGCGAATCGACTTGCTCGAACGGTGCGACCGCGAGGCCGAGCCCGGCGACGAACCGCTTCTCGCTGAGACGGTCCTGCGTCACCGCGAGCGCCCGGGCGCCGGGATGGAGCGGGGTGCGGGCGGCGAGGAAGGCCGCGGTCGCGGCCGGGACGTTCTCGAATTCGTAGGTCACGACGTCGACGGCGTCGGCGAAGCTGGCGAGCGCCGCCTCGTCCTCATAGGCGCCGATGGTGTGGCGGGCGGCGACTTCATAGGCCGGGCTGTCGGGCTCGGGCGCGAAGATATGGGCACGCACGCCGAGATCGGCCGCGGCCAGTGCCAGCATGCGGGCGAGCTGGCCACCACCCAGGATGCCGAGGACGGCGCCGGGGCCTAAGCCCCGCGGATCGGGCTGGCTCATGCCTCGTCCTTCGGGCGTTCGGCGACAGCATTGCTCAACCGGGCGCGCCAGGCGTCGAGGCGTTCGGCAAGATCGGAATCGGAGAGTGCCAGGACCGCGGCTGCGAGCAGGGCGGCGTTGATCGCGCCGGCCTTGCCGATGGCGAGCGTGCCGACGGGAATCCCGCCCGGCATCTGCACGATCGAGAGCAGGCTGTCCTGGCCGGAGAGCGCCTTGGATTCGACCGGCACGCCGAAGACGGGCAGCGGCGTCAACGAGGCCGTCATGCCCGGCAGGTGCGCGGCGCCGCCGGCGCCAGCGATGATGACCTTAAAGCCTTCCGCCCTTGCGCCCTTGGCGAAAGCGTACATCCGGTCGGGCGTGCGATGAGCCGACATGATGCGCGCATCGAACGCAATGCCGAGTTCGCCGAGTGTCTCGGCGGCGTGGCGCATCGTCGCCCAGTCGGACTGGCTGCCCATGATGATGGCGACGGGAGGGGTCGGCTCGGCCATGAAATACGTGCTTCCCGGCAGGAGGGAGGAAGCGCGCGATCTAGACCGGCCGCAGCGTCACAGGCAAGGGCCGAATCGAGATTCCTGCGGAATTCCCGCGCTCTAGAGACGGATTCACCCATCAGGCCGAAGCGGCCTGATGGGTGAATCCGTCTCTTACTTCTGGTTTAGAGACCGCTTTTGCCGATCAGCTTGCAGACAAGCTGATCGGAGCGGGCTCTAGGCGATGATATCCGGCGTCAGCTGGTCTTCGAGATAGGAGATGCGGTCGCGCAGATAGAGCTTGCGCTTCTTCAGGCGCTGGATCTGGATTTGGTTCACCGGGCCGAGCCGCTCGAGGGCGTCGATCGCGCTGTCGAGATCGCGATGCTCCTCGCGCAAGCGGGCCAGCTCCGCCTCCAGGACTTCGATCTCCTCCGGGCTCAGTTCGAATCCCATGAAGCCGTCTCATCATCGCCGCGATCGGGCGCGACTATGCGCAGGCACGGGCGGCGCGGCAAGGGTGTCGCCCGGGCAGATGCGGGCCGGCTCGCTCGCATTCACGCGCCTCGGGAAAGGTCTCGGAAGGGATCACAGAAACTCATGGTGCGGTGCACGTCTGCCCCGCAGACGTGAAGCCGGCTCTGTGTCAGACTTCACCCTGCCAGAACGCTCATCAGGAGGATCCAGATGTCGCTGCAGACACATCTCGCCGAGCTCGAACGCAAGCATCGCCAGCTCGAGGACGCTATCGCCCAGGCGGTATCAAGCCCCTCGTCGAACGATCTCAGCGTGGCCGAGCTCAAGCGAAAGAAGCTGCTGCTGAAGGATGAGATCGAGCGCGTGCGGCTCACCATGCCGTCGCCGACACTACATTAAGATGACAGCGGGCCGCGGCGGCCCGCATCGAACTCACGCAAAATGCGGATAGCCGGCCCCGAGAGGGGCCGGTTTTTCTTTAAGAGAAATCGGGTGCCGGATTTGTTGCGAGCTGACGGATCGGGGGGTGAGAACGGCAGAATCGGCGGCGACCCGATGCTCCGGAACCAGAGGGGTTTGAAGCGCTCCGCCAACAATGCAAGAATCAATCGAGACAGGGAGACGTGCCGTTGCCTCGCGTCGATCCACGCAACACCACCCGCTACTGGAACGTGCCCGGCATCGACGGCCTCAGCTGCCTTCACGCCGACTTCACGACGCATGATTACGCGCCTCACCAGCACGACGCCTTCGTCGTCGCCGTGACGGAGAGCGGCGGCTCCGAATTCAAGAGCCGCGGGCGCTGCGATGAAGCCCGCGAGAGCGTTCTGCTGGTCTTCAATCCTGCCGAGCCCCATTCCGGCCGGATGGGCTGGAGCAAAAACTGGCGCTATCGCTCGCTCTATCTGACGCAGCCCGCGATCGAGGCGGTGAGCGCCGATCTGGGGATCGCCCGGCCGGCCTATTTCATGCGCAATGTTCTTGCCGATGCCGACCTGATCGCGGCGTTCGCTCGATTGCACCATGTCCTCGACGATGGCCACGACCCGCTCGAGGAGCGCGAACTGCTCGTCGCCAGCTTCGGCCAGCTCTTTGCCCGCCATGGCGACGGCGCCCGATCGATCCCAACTGCGCCACGCGACGAGGCGGCGGTCTCATTGGTGACGAAGGGAATGACGTCCCGGCACGCCGAAAGCGCGCTGACCCTGACCGAGATGGGCCTTTGGGTCGGCCTGACGCCGTTCCAGCTCATCGGCCTGTTCAAGCGCACGGTCGGGCTGACGCCTCACGCCTATCTGACACAGCTTCGCTTGAAGACGGCGGTTCGGCAACTGAAAGCCAGCGTGCCCATTGCCGAAGCCGCGCTGGCCAGCGGCTTTTATGACCAGAGCGCGCTGACCAGGCACTTCAAGCGCTCGTTCGGAATCACGCCGCTGCAGTTCCAGCGGGCGAGTATCAGCGCCGGGCGATGATCTTTCAATTTCCGCCAATACCGCACTGAGCCAGGTCGCCAGACTCCTCATCGAAAAGGAGTCTTCGGGTGACGCGCTATTTCTGTCTGGACGAGCCGGAGGTGTTCGAGCTCGAAACCGCGGTGACGGCTGCCGAGCCGGGGCGCGTTCGGCTCGACCGATCGCCGTTCTATCCCGGCGGTGGCGGCCAGCTTGCCGACCGGGGCAGATTGCACTGGTCGGGCGGCGAGGTCGCGATCACCGGATTCGAGACGCAGGCAGACGGCATCTGGCACCTGCTCGCCGAGCCGGTCGTGCCCTCGGGCGCCGTGGTCGCGCAGGTCGATCGCCCGTTCCGGCAGCTGATGCGCGAGCTCCATACCGACCTGCACATCGTCAATGCGCTCGTCTACCAGGGCTTCGACGGCGCGCTCGTGACTGGCGTGCAGATGAACGAGGATGGCACCGCGCGGATCGATTTCGATCTACCGGAAGCCGATAATGAGCGTTTGCGCGGCCTTGAAGGCGCGATCAACGATGTGATCAGACAGGACCTGCCGGTCCTCGAGACCTATGTCACCGAGGATGAGGCGTTCGACGAGCCAGGCCTGATCCGCTCGCGCTCGGTCACGCCGCCTCCGACGGCTGATGGCAGGATCAGGGTCGTCGAGATCGCTGGCCTCGATCGCCAGGCCTGCGGCGGCACGCATTTGTCGGCGACGGGCGCGTCACGTCCGCTGCGCATCCTGAAGATCGACAATAAGGGCCGCCATAACCGGCGCCTTCGCATCGGCCTTGAAGGCGCGTGAAGTCGACCATGCCCGCCATCCTCAAAGGGCTCTGGGAACGACCGCTGCTGCTGCTGTGGCTGCCGCCCTTGTTCTGGGCCGGAAACCTCGTCCTTGGTCGCGCTCTCGGCGCGAGCTTTCCACCTGTCTCGCTCGCGCTTGCGCGCTGGCTCGTGGCGCTGGCTTGCCTTGCGCCCTTCATCGGCCGGCAGGCCTGGCGGGAGCGGGCGCTGCTGCGGCAGCACCTTGCCCTGATCGTCGCCTGCGGCGCGTTCGGCGTGGCCGGTTATAATGCGCTCGGATATCTCGCCCTGCGGACGACGCCTGCCGCCAGCGTCGCCTTCCTGAACTCGACTTTGCCGTTGATGGTGCCACTCGCAGCCTTCGTGCTCGGCGTCGAGCGCGTTTCCGGCCGTACGCTCGCCGGCATTGCCGTGTCCTTCGCCGGCGTGGTCTGGATCGTCGCGCGGGGCGATCTGCAGCAGCTCGGCGGATTGCGGGCCGATGGCGGCGAGTTCCTCGTGCTCATCGCGGTTGCCAACTATGCCGTCTATTCCGTCCTGCTTCGGCGCAAGCCGGCAGCCTTGAGCCCGTTGGTGTTCCTGGCCGCCACCATGGCGGCGGGGCTCGTCGTGCTCGCGCCGTTCTGGGCCTTCGAGCTGATGCAGGGTGCTCACATTCCGACCGATGCGGGCTCGGTTGCGGCGGTTCTCTATATCGGTGTGTTCGCCTCGCTCATCGCCTTCATCCTTTGGGGCCATTGCGTGGCGACCCTCGGGCCAAGCGTCACCGGCGTTTCGTTCCATCTGGTGGCGCTGTTCACGGCCCTGCTCGCGGTCGCGGTTCTGGGCGAGCCGGTGCGCGGCTTCCACCTCGTGGGCATGGCGCTGATCCTCGCCGGATTCTTCCTCGCGACCGGCAACTGGATAGGCGCTCGGCTGCGGCCGGCACGGCAACCCGGCGCGTCTCGGCTCTGAGGGCTGTCATGGATACCACCGAGATCCTGCGCAGGCTTGTGGCCTTCGACACCACCTCGCGGCGCTCCAATCTCGATCTGGTCCACTGGGCCGCCGACTATCTCGACAGCGCAGGAGCGCGGGTCCGTCTGACCAGTAATGCCTCGGGCGAAAAAGCCAATATCCTGGCGACGGTCGGCCCCGATGCACCGGGCGGCATCATCCTCTCCGGACATACTGATGTCGTTCCCGTCGACGACCAGGATTGGGATAGCGACCCCTTCTCGCTCATCAGCCGGGATGGGCGCCTCCATGGCCGCGGCGCCGTCGACATGAAGGGTTTCGTCGCGGCCTGCCTTGCAGCCATCCCCGCAT
The DNA here is from genome assembly GCF_004123845.1 of Allobosea sp. Tri-44. GTDB lineage: Bacteria > Pseudomonadota > Alphaproteobacteria > Rhizobiales > Beijerinckiaceae > Allobosea. The sequence continues at coordinate 381,729 of NZ_NBDP01000053.1, forward strand.
GGCTGGCCCGGGATCTGCGCCGGCCGATCTACCTTGCCCTGTCCTATGACGAGGAGGTCGGCTGTGTGGGCGTGCCGCTGCTGATCGCCGACATGCTCGCGCATTGCCCACGACCGGCGCTCGCGATCATCGGCGAGCCGACGCAGATGCGCATCGGTCTCAGCCATCGCGGCTTCTACGGCTACCGCAGCGTCTTTCGTGGCCGTGCGGCCCATTCGAGCGACCCGCGCCTCGGCGCCAGCGCGATCGAGCCGGCGGCGGCGCTGGTCGCGGCGCTTGCTGCATTCGGAGACGAGCGAAGCGGTGGCGGTGGAACCACAGTCAACATCGGCAGGATCGAGGGTGGCAGCGCCATCAACATCGTCCCCGAGCGCTGCGAGATTGTCTGGGAGTTTCGGCCGCCCGACGCAACTGCCGCCGAGGCTGTTCTCGCCGTCGTGGAGGGCCTGGCGGCTGGGCTGGAGGCCGGGGTGAGCGTCGAAACGGTCCCGCTCGCGAGCGTGCCGCCGCTCAATTGCAACCCCGACAGTCCGGCAGTCGGCGTGGCACGCCAGCTTGGCGGCCTATGGCCACCGATCACGATGCCGTTCGGAACCGAGGCCGGCTTTTTCCAGCAGGCGGGCATCCCGGCCTTGGTCTGCGGCCCCGGCTCGATCGCGCAGGCGCATCAGCCGAATGAGTGGATCGCCATCTCCGAGCTCGCGGCGGCTGACCGCTTCCTCGCGCGTGTCGGAGACTGGGCAGCCGCGGAGCTGTGAGGCGAAGACTTCCCGGCGAGCCGTGTTGTAGCCGACATTGCACTTTCGACAGCCCGGTTTTACCCGCCGCTAAAGACTCCAGCTTAGCGTATCGTCAGGAGTGCGGCGTACATGGCGTTGTTCGGCGATATCACCGAGAGTCTCTTCGAGACCAGCGGCACGCTTGTGGCGCTCTTCGATCCGCAGGACATCCTGCGGCGGTCGAACGCGGCCTATCGCGAGACCTATGGTGTCGCCGCCAATGAGGAGATCAGCTGGGCCGAGATCCTGCGGCGCAATTTCGAGCAGCGACGCGGCGTCGCCGTCGCGACCGAGGATTTCGAGCACTGGCTGACCTCGGCCCGGTCCCGCCGCGGGAAGAGCCCATACCGCGCCTTCGAGACCGATGTCACCGATGGCCGCTGGCTATGGATGACCGAGACGGTGTCGCCGACCGGCTGGATGCTGTGCATTGCGTCCGACATCACCGAGCTGCGAACGGGTGAGCGCAGCCTGCGCCAGGACCGGGACAGCGCCCGCAAGGCCTCGCAGACCGACGAACTGACCGGCATCTCGAACCGGCGCTACTGCATGAGTGTGCTGCAGGAGACCATTGCGAAGGCGAGCCTTGGCGAGGTTAGCGAAACCTGCGTCGCGCTGCTCGATATCGATCGCTTCAAGCAGATCAATGACCGTTTCGGCCATCAGTTCGGCGACGCGGTGCTGATCGATTTCGGCAAGAGCGTGCAGAGGAATCTGCGTCCTGCCGACAGCTTCGGCCGGGTCGGCGGGGAGGAGTTCTTGCTGATCCTGCCGCAGCTCGGGCCGGCGGCAGCCGAGCTTCTGATCGAGCGTCTGTTCAGAGCGGTCGGCCGGCCTGGATCGCTACCGTCGCAGCCTGGCTTCCACTATTCGTTCTCGGCGGGCCTGACGCAGATCAGGCCAGGCGATACGCTGGCAGAGGTCTATCACCGCGCCGACGCTGCCCTCTACGATGCCAAGGTCGGCGGCCGTGGCCGGCAGATGTCCGCCTGAGGGTAGGGCGAGTTCACAACGCCCGCGCCATCTCGCGCAGCTTGAACTTCTGGATCTTGCCGGTCGAGGTCTTGGGCACCTCGGTGAAGACCACGGTCCGTGGGCATTTGAACGAGGCGAGCAGGGTCTTGCACCAGGCGATGATCTCGTCCTGCGTGGCTGTTTGCCCCGGCTTCAGCTCGACGAAGGCGCAGGGCGTCTCGCCCCATTTCTCGTCGGGGCGGGCGACGACGGCGGCGGCCTGCACGGCCGGGTGCTTGTAGAGCGCGTCCTCGACCTCGATCGAGGAGATGTTCTCGCCGCCGGAGATGATGATGTCCTTGGAGCGGTCCTTCAGCTGGATGTAGCCGTCGGGATGCATCACGCCGAGATCGCCGGAATGGAACCAGCCGCCCTCGAAGGCGGCCTTGGTCGATTTCGGGTTCTTGAGATAGCCCTTCATCACGACATTGCCGCGGAACATCACCTCGCCCAGCGTCTGGCCGTCATGCGGCACACGCTCCATCGTCTCGGGATCGAGCACGTCGAGCCCCTCCAGTGCCGGATAGCGTACGCCTTGGCGGGCCTTCAGCGCGGCCTGCTCGCCGCCGGGCAGGGCGTCCCAGGCGCCGTTCCATTCGTTGACCACGGCGGGGCCGTAGACCTCGGTCAGCCCGTAGAGATGGACGACGTTGAAGCCGGCCTGCGCCATGCCGGCGAGCACGGCTTCGGGAGGCGGGGCCGCGGCGGTGAAGAAGTTGACCTTCTGGGCGAAGCGGCGGCGTTCGGCATCGGGCGCGTTGAGCAGCGCCGACATCACGATCGGCGCGCCGCACATATGGGTGACGCCATGGTCGGCGAGGGCGTCGTACATCGCCTTGGCGCGGACCTGGCGCAGGCAGACATGGGTGCCGGCGAGCAGCGAGATCGTCCAGGGGAAGCACCAGCCATTGCAGTGGAACATCGGCAAGGTCCAGAGATAGACCGGGTGCCGCCCCATGCCGCCGGTGAGCACGTTCGAGGTCGCCAGCAGGTTGGCGCCGCGATGATGGTAGACCACGCCCTTGGGGTCGCCGGTGGTGCCGGAAGTGTAGTTCAGCGCGATCGCGTCCCACTCGTCCGATGGCATGACCCAGTCGAACTCGGGATCGCCCTGCTTGAGGAACTCCTCGTACTCGATGCTGCCGAGGCGCTCGCCCGGCCCGTCATAGACCGGGTCGTCATAGTCGATGACGAGGGGCTTCACCTTGCAGAGCGTAAGCGCCTCCCTGACTGTCTTCGAGAATTCGCGATCGGCGATCAGCACCTTGGCCTCGCCATGGTCGAGCGAGAAGGCGATGATCGCGGCGTCGAGGCGGGTGTTGAGCGTGTTCAGCACCGCGCCGCACATCGGCACGCCGTAATGGCATTCGAGCATGGCCGGCGTGTTCGGCAGCATCGCCGCGACCGTGTCGTTCTTGCCAATGCCGTGCTGCTTCAAGGCGGAGGCGAGCCGGCGTGTGCGGGCATAGAACTCGGCATAAGACCGCTTCAGCGGGCCATGGATGACGGCGATATGGTTCGGGAAGACACTGGCGGCGCGCTCGAGGAAGGGCAGCGGCGAGAGCGGCTGGAAGTTCGCCGGGTTACGGTCGAGATCGGTATCGTAGGGCGAAATCGGCATGGCGTTCGGCGTTCCCGGCTGTCGTTGCTGGTCAGCCTAGAAGCGCGCCTTGCTGCGGGCAATCAGCTGAACAGCGGACGCAGCCCGTCGAAGACGAGTTTTACGCCGACCGCGACGAGCAGCCAGTAGATGATGGTGTAGAAGCGCTCGGCCGGAACGCGCCTGACCAGCCAGACACCGGCGATGGTCGAGAGGATCGCGACCGGGGCGAGCGCGGCCGAGGCCGAGAGGTTCTGCGCGCTGAACTGGCCGAGGATGAAATAGGGCAGCACCTTGATCCAGTTCATCAGCGCGAAGAACAACGCGCCGGTGCCGACGAAGACGGCCGGCGGCAGGCGCTGCGGCATCACATAGATCTGGAAGGGCGGGCCGCCGGCATGGGCGATCATGCTGGTGAAGCCGCAGATGGCGCCCCAGACCGTTCCGGCGGCATAGTTCGCCTGCGTAACCGGCTGGGCCGCGGTCTTGCCGGCGAGGAGCCGGCGCAGCGCGAAGCCGATCGAGATGATGCCGACAGCAAGGCCGACGACGGCGTCGGAGACCTTGGCCGCGAGGAGATAGCCGGCGAGCACGCCGAGCAGCATGCCGGGCAGCAGCGTTGCGAGGTTCCGGCGGTCGAACTCGCGGCGATAGGACCAGACGGTGACGACGTCCTGGATAATCAGGATCGGCAGCATGATCGCCGCTGCCTGCACCGGCGAGACGATCAGCGCCATCAATGGCAGCGAGAGCAGGCCAAGGCCCGAGAAGCCGCCCTTGGACAGTCCCATCAGGACGACGGCGGGAACCATGACGGCGAAGAAGGTGAGGTCGAAGGTCATCGTCCCGCGCGGCTGCCGGCTGAGCCGGTTGTGCAGCACAGCCCATGCGGTTGCGCTGAAAGTCTGACAGAGCAGTGCTTGCACGCAAGCGACGGACATGGGCACGATCCCGCGCCAAATCCGGCCCGCAGACGGCCAGCCCGGAGTGCAGCTCTAGGCCGATAGCAGGCGAAGAGGAACGCTTTTGATGACTGCCAGCCATGCAAGCCGCTATGCGCAGACCTATGCCGCCTGGCAGCGGGACCCTGAAGCCTATTGGGCCGAGATCGCTGAGGGTATCGAGTGGATCAAGCCACCGCAGGCGATCTTCGACGCGAGCGCCGGCATCTATGGCCGCTGGTTCCCCGATGCGAGCTGCAACACCTGCTTCAACGCGCTCGACCGGCATGTCCGCGACGGCCGGGCCGACCAGACGGCGCTGATCTATGACAGCCCGGTCACCGGCACCAAGGCGAGCTTCACCTATGCGCAGATGCTCGACGAGGTTTCGACCCTCGCGGCCGTGCTGCAGGATCTCGGCGTCGGCAAGGGCGATCGCGTCATCCTGTACATGCCGATGATCCCGGAGGCGGCCATCGCCATGCTGGCCTGCGCCCGGATCGGCGCAGTGCATTCGGTCGTGTTCGGCGGCTTTGCGGCCAAGGAATTGGCGACCCGGATCGACGACGCCACCCCGAAGCTGATCATGACCGCGACCTGCGGCATCGAGCCGACGCGCGTCGTCGAATACAAGCCGCTGCTCGACGCAGCGATCGATCTTGCGACGCATAAGCCCGACGCCTGCATCGTGCTGCAGCGGCCGCAGGTCGACGCTTCCATGCATGTCACCCGCGACAAGAACTGGCGCACGCTCGTCGCCGCCGCCCGTGCCAATGGCCGGAAGGCCGACTGCGTCGAGGTCGCCGCAACCGACCCGCTCTATGTGCTCTATACCTCCGGCACGACGGGAAGGCCCAAGGGTGTGGTGCGCGACAATGGCGGGCACATGGTCGCGCTGCTGGCGACGATGACGCAGCTCTACGACGTCAAGCCCGGCGAGGTGATGTTCACCGCCTCCGATGTCGGCTGGGTCGTCGGCCACAGCTACATCGTCTACGGGCCGCTGCTGCTCGGTGCGACCTCGATCCTCTATGAGGGCAAGCCGGTCGGCACGCCCGATCCCGGCGCCTATTGGCGGGTGATCGCCGAGCACAAGGCGGTGGTGATGTTCACCGCGCCAACCGCCTTCCGCGCGATCCGCAAGGAAGACCCGCAGGCGACCTATCTCAAGAATTACGATCTCTCGCAGTTCCGCACGCTCTTTCTCGCCGGCGAGCGCGCCGATCCCGATACGCTGAAATGGGCAGAGGAGGTGCTGAAGGTGCCGGTGGTCGACCATTGGTGGCAGACCGAGACCGGCGCTTGCATGGTCGGCAATCCGGTCGGGCTGGGATTGCTGCCGATCAAGCATGGCTCGCCGAGCGTGCCGCTGCCCGGCTACGACATCCAGTGCCTCGACGAGGGCGGCAAACCGGTTCCGCCGGGCACGATGGGCGCGATCGTGGCCAAGCTACCGCTGCCGCCCGGCGCGCTGCCGACGCTCTGGCAGGACGATGCCCGCTTCCGCAGCGCCTATCTCGAGACCTATCCCGGCTTCTACAACACCTCGGATGCCGGCTTCATCGACGAGGACGGCTATGTCTTCATCATGGGCCGCACCGACGACATCATCAACGTCGCCGGCCACCGGCTCTCGACCGGCGGCATGGAGGAGGTGCTGGCCTCGCATCCGGCCGTGGCCGAATGCGCCGTGGTCGGCATCAGGGACGCGCTCAAGGGCGAGCAGCCCTGCGGCTTCGTCGTGATGAAGGCGGGGGTGACGCAGTCGCCGGCCGAGGTCGAGAAGGAGCTGGTCGGGCTGGTGCGCGACAAGATCGGCCCTGTTGCCGCCTTCAAGCTGGCGATCACCGTGGCCCGGCTGCCGAAGACGCGCTCGGGTAAGATCCTGCGCGCCACGATGAAGAAGATCGCCGATGGCGAGGAGTACGCCATGCCGGCGACGATCGAGGATCCGGCGGTGCTGGCTGAGATCGGCGTGGCGCTGAAGGGCAGGGGGCTCGGCTGAAAAACGCAGAAGCGTTGTTCGACGAAAGTACAACTTTACGTTGCTTTAAATAGAATCGTTCAGGATCGCAGGCGCTTATCCCGCCGGATTTAAACGATGGCGCCTCGCCTACGCGTCGGAATGCTGGCCTTGGCGATCGGTGCGTTGCTCGCGCCGGTCGGCGTTGTCCTCGCCCCACGGGAGGGGACGGTCGTGCTCGTGCTGGCCACGAGTTCCGCGGCAGCCGCCGAAGCAGTGAGCCGGGCAGACGGTGTCATCCTCGCTTCGGTTGGCCGTTTCGGACTGCTGGCCCGCTCGCAATCTCCCGGTTTTTCCACACGCCTCTACAGCTCCGGCGCCGCGCTCGTCCTGGCAGGACTGGGCGGCGGCTGTTCCGGCCAGACGCGCGATCCCCTCATCTCAGCGAGACGGTCCCCATGAGCTTGAGCCTCGAGACGTTCCGCCGGGCCTTCGCCAAACCGCTGATGGCGGGACAGTGGCTTCTGGTGCCGGTGACCTGCGCCGTCGCCTGGTTTGCCGGTCATCCCGCGCTGATCGCGATCGGGCTGGTCTCGACCCTGCTCGCCGCAGCCACGACGCTGGCCTGGCGCTCGGACGGGATCGGCCTGTCGACGCGCCTGACCTCGACCATTGCGGTGAACGGGCAGGTGGCGCTGCTGGTCTTCGCCTGCGAGGGCACGCGCTACCAGATCGACCTGCACATGGCCTTTTTCGCGGCGCTTGCGGTGATGACAGCCTGGTGCTGCTGGCGTTCGATCGTGGCGGCGACTGCAGTCGTGGCAGTGCATCATCTCGTGCTCAACTTCGCCTATCCGGCGGCAGTGTTCCCGGATGGCGGCGAGTTCGCCCGCGTCGTGGTTCATGCCGTCATCCTGCTGGCCGAAGCGGGCGCGCTGGTCTGGATCGCGCAGCGGCTCGCGACTGCGCTCAGCCAGGCTGACGAGGCGGCTTCGACGGCGCTCGCCAATCAGGAGCGCGCCGAGGCGCTGCGCCATGACAGCGCAGTGGCGGAAACCGGCCGGGGCGAAATCGAGGCGCGGCTGATCGAGGCGGTCTCGGTCGTGGTCGATGCGGCCAAGCGCGGCGACTTTTCGGTCCGGACCGCGCAGACCGCCGAACTCGGCCGCTTCAGCGCGCTGGTGCGCGGCATCGATGAGCTGACCGGGGCCTGCGAGAGCTTCCTGGACGAGACCGATCGGGCCCTCGCGGCCCTCGCCGACGGCGATCTGACAGCGCGGATGTCGACCCGGTTCGAGGGACGGCTTGCCGCCGTCGCCGGCAACTTCAATCGTTCGACAGAAGCGCTCGCAGGGGCGCTGGCGGCGGTGGTGCAAAACGCAGGGCAGACGCGCATGGCCGCCGAGGATATCCTCTCGGCGACGCTCGACCTGTCGCAGCGTGGGCAAAGCCAGGCCAACGCGATCCAGGACACCTCCAGCGTCATCGAGGAGATCGCGGCGACGGTTCGCCAGACCTCCGACATCGTCCAGGCGGCGGCGCGCAAGGCGCGCGCGACCGCCGACGACGCCGGCGCTGGGGTTGCGGTTGCGGGCCGCGCAGTCGAGGCGATCGACAAGATCGACCAGCAGGCGCGCCGGATCGTCGATATCGTCGAGGTCATGGACGGGCTCGCCTTCCAGACCAATCTGCTCGCGTTGAACGCCTCGGTCGAGGCGGCGCGGGCGGGCGATGGCGGTCGCGGCTTTGCGGTTGTCGCGACCGAAGTCCGCCGGCTCGCCCAGCAATCGGCCGACGCGGCGCGCGACGTCCGGGCCTTGATCAGCGAGACCAAGGTCCATGTCGACGAGGGCGTGAAACTGGTGCGCGAGGCTGGCGCCAGCCTCACTACCATCTCCGGCGAGGTCGAGGAGGTCGCCCAGGCCTTCGGCGAGATCAGCCAGGCGACGGCGGAGCAATCGCAGGGCGTCGGCGCGATCGAGCGAGCGCTGGTCGAGATCGATGCCGCCACCCAGGACAATGCCCAGGCAGCGGAACGCACCGCTGCAGCAGGGCGCGGCATGGCGGAGGCGGCCGAGGCGGTCGCAAAACTGGCGGCAGGCTTCCGGCTCGGCGGTGAGCAGGATCGCGCAAGAGTGCGCCGGGCCGCCTGAGCGGCGCGTCCGTGATTAGAACCCCAGCGCGGCGCCGTTCCAGCGCAGCAGTCGCGCCGGCAATTCCAACCGCATCAGGTCCTCGCCGACGATCAGCGGTCCGGCATAACCGCCGGCGCGAACCTCGGCGAAGAGCGCCGCCGTATCGCCCCCCGGCGGGACGATATGGGTCAGCGCCAGCGCCTTGACGCCGGCGCGCTCGGCAAGGCCGGCCACAACCGCCGGCGTCATGTGATAGCTCTGGACCGAAGCGACGGTCTCGGCCGAGCGGACACCGGCGGTGACCGGCATCTGGCTGTCGATGAGGACCTCGCAGACGAGGAGGTCGCAATCCCGGGCGGCTTGCTTCAGCGACGGCGTCAGGCGCGTGTCGCCGGAGAAGACGATACGGCTGCCGGCCGCCGACAATGACAATCCGAAGGCGGGCTCGACCGGCTTGTGGTCGACGAGGAAGGCCTCGATCACAAGAGCGCCCAGTCCCGCGACCGGGCCTTCGCGCAATTCCTCGAAGACGACCTCGAGACCGGTTGCGTCCGGACGCTTCTCGAAGGCGATGCGCAAGGCGCGCTCGCGGGCGAAGGCCTGGTACTGGCCGCGCATGTTGGCAAGCGCCGGCTCGGGCGCGATCACCCGCCAGGGCCGGTTCCGACCCTGGTGCCAGGACGAGACGACGAGCTGGTAGAAATCGACCAGATGGTCGGAGTGCTCATGCGTGACGATGAGCGCGTCGATCTGCGACCCGGCATGGCCGGCGGCGACGAGGCGCTGGCTGACGCCGGAGCCGCAATCGATCAGAACCTTGACACCACCCGCCTCGACGAGATGAGCCGGTCCGGCGCGGCGCAGGCTGACCGGCGGTGCTCCGGTGCCGAGGAAGGTGAAGGCGAGATCAGTGGTCACAGTCACTCGCCTTCAGCTCTGGTCCGGTCAGCAGAACTCAGTAGCCGCCGTCGTCGTCCTCGTCGGCCGAGCGTTTGAGCTGCTTAAGCTTGGCGAAGACGGAGTCGACGTCGATCTTCTCCTCCTCCTCGCGCTTCGGCCGGCTCATGTCGGCGAAGGGCTGCGAGGCGGGCGCCGGCTGCGGCGCAGTGGTCACCTCGGCCGGGAGCAAGGTCGAGCCGGTTTCCTGCACGACCATGGCCGGGCGATCCTTGGCGGCGCGCGCGACTTCGAAATCGAGGTCGATCTGCGAGGACAGGCCGAGGCTGACCGGATCGATCGGCTGCAGCTGCTGGGCGTTCCAGTGCGTGCGGTCGCGAATCTGGGCGATCGTCGTCTTGGTCGTGCCGATCAGGCGGATGATCTGCGCGTCCTTGAGCTCGGGATGGTTGCGCAGCAGCCAGAGGATCGCGTTCGGGCGGTCCTGGCGCTTCGAGACCGGGGTATAGCGCGGCCCCTTGGTGCGCTTGATCTCCGGCACCTTGACCTTGCGCTCGGCGAGCTTGAGCTGGTGCGCCGGATTCTTGGCGGCACGCTCGAGCTCCTCGCGGGTGAGCTGGCCGGAGGTGATCGGGTCGAGGCCCTTGATGCCGGCCGCAACTTCGCCATCAGCGATGCCGCGCACTTCGAGCGGGTGCAGTTTGCAGAACTCGGCGATCTGCTCGAAGGTCAGCGAGGTGTTCTCGACCAGCCAGACCGCAGTGGCTTTCGGCATCAGCGGCGTTTGTGACACGGGCCGTCTCCTGGAATGTCGCGGGCAATAGCTCTCAGGCGCCGACCGGCCGCCCCGGCCGGTCATCCAAATCATCGACGATGAGGAGGATGGCGCGCCTTATAGGCAAAGCTGGGATCGCTGTCCATGGAAAGCAGAGACAGAGGTCACACCGTCAGCACGATCTTGCCGATATGGGCGTTGCTTTCCATCAGCGCGTGCGCCTCCGCAGCCTGCCCCAGCGGGAAGCGGGCGTGAATCACCGGCTTGCAGCGCCCTTCCGTCAGCAGCGGCCAGACCCTGTCTTCGAGCTCGCGCGCGATCGCGGCTTTCTCGGCGATCGTGCGCGGTCGCAGCGTCGAGCCGGTATGAGTCAGGCGTTTCATCATCAGGCGGCTGAAATTGACCTCGGCCTTCGGCCCATTGAGGAAGGCGATCTGGACGATGCGGCCGCTCTCGGCGGCGGCGTCGTAGTTGCGGTTGATGTAGTCGCCGCCGACCATGTCGAGGATCAGGTTGACGCCGCGCCCGCCGGTCGCCGCCTTCGCCGCGGCGACGAAATCCTCGGTGCGGTAGTTGATGGCGTGGTCGGCGCCGAGGTCGCGGCAGGCGGTGCATTTTTCGTCCGACCCTGCAGTGGCCAGCACGGTCGCGCCAAAGGCCTTGGCGAGCTGGATCGCGGTGGTGCCGATGCCCGAGGTGCCGCCATGCACCATGAAGCTCTCGCCCTTCTTCAATCCGCCGCGCTGGAAAACATTGGTCCAGACGGTGAAATAGGTCTCCGGGATCGCGCCGGCTTCCTCCAGCGACAGCCCGGCCGGGATCGGCAGGGCATTGTCCTCATGGACCACGGCGTATTCAGCATAGCCGCCGCCAGCGACGAGCGCGCAGACCTGATCGCCGACCTCGTAGCGCGACCCGCCTTCGCCGAGGGCGACGATGCGGCCGGCGATCTCGAGACCGGGGATGTCGGAGGCGCCGGGGGGCGGAGCATAGCCGCCCATGCGCTGCAGCACGTCAGGCCGATTGACGCCGGCGACCGCGACATGGACCAGGAGCTGGCCGGGACCAGGCTGCGGAACCGGGCGCTGCTGCGGTTTCAAAACATCCGGACCGCCGGGGGCATCGAAGCCGATGGCGGTCATCATCGCGGGCAGGGCTGTCATGATGGGCATCCTGTGGTGCTGGCTTTCGCATCCGATTAAGCTCCCACGTCCGGAGGATGCAAGGCGAGGCTACGATGGCTGGATTTCTCGACGACGATCGCCCGCTGCCGAAGCGGGCTCACGAGATCGGGCAGGACCTGTCGCAGCTGGCTGTCGCCGAGCTCGACGAGCGGATCGCGCTCCTCGAAGCGGAGGTCGCGCGGCTGCAGGAAGCGCGGGAGAAGAAGGCGGCCTCGCGCTCGGCCGCCGATGCCTTCTTCAAGGCGAAGGCTTGAGGCGAAACCGCGGCCGTCAACCGCGAAGGCAGGGCCGGCGGCACTTTGCGGGAAGGTTGAGTCCTTCCCGCCACGCGACAAGATGCGCCAGCCAATGAACGGATATTCATCTTCGCCTGGTGGGCCGAAGCGCCTATCCTGTGGGCGTGGACAGAAGGCGGCCAGGTGCCGCTCGCCGGTGTCGATGCGAATGCCTCGACCGGGCCACTTCCGACAATGACAGCAGGTGGAGGATGCCGACGTGACAGCTTGCGCTGTCTCGACGGCACGCCTGCCTTTCGACAGGAGAGAGACGATGCGCTTCCTTGCGCTCGCCATTGCATTGCTGGCCGCCGCTCCGGCTCTTGCCGACGAGGACATCGCCAATCTCGGCTTGCGCGAGGATGGCGGAAAGCCGCTGGCCGCCCTGCAGCTGCGCTGGCCGCAGACTGTCCTGATCATGCAGGCGCCGGTCGCGGTGCTCGGCGGTCACAGCATCGAGATCCGGCGCGAGATCGCGCCCAGCATCAGCCTTGGCGGCACCTATCGCTATTCGCTCGGCGAGCGCTTCGTGAGCGAGCGTTTCGGCCTCAAGCTGACGGTCACGCGCTAGCAATCCAGGTTTGGATCAGGATCGTTCGAATTTGTCGCATTTTCGGGCGGCGTTAACGGTCGCTTAACGATTCCAAAGTATGAATCGCATCATCCAGTTTGTCTGGATGTCGAGTGGCTCCTGCCCACTCTGTTTGACGCCTCCCTGTTGACCTTCGAGCCGCCTTCGGGGCGGCTCTTTTTTTGCCTGCGGCTCGGCTTGGCCGAGCGGGCGGGGGCGTCGCCGGGCCGGACCATGGCACCGTTAACCTTAACGACACGTTACCGCGGCGCAGACAACGCTGTGGCGTTATCCTTGCGATGTCCCGGCAGGAGTCGGCGTCGCGTCCTTCATTCGCGCGCCATTGTGCCGATTGGAGACAGGGTATGACCGATTTGACGATGCTGAGGCCCGCGGCCGAGGACGGCGCGATCTCTTTTGCGCGCGGCTTCGTCAAGTCGGACGCGTTCATGCAGTTGTTCCGCGAGGGGATGGGGCTGGTCGAGGCGACCGCTTCCTATCTCGATGGCGACGGGCGCACCGAGTCGGCGGCGCTGCCGCGCGAGGTCTCGCTGACCTATGCGACCGAGAGCATGCGCCTGACCACGCGCCTGATGCAGATCGCCTCCTGGCTGCTGGTGCAGCGTGCCGTCGCCGAGGGCGAGATGAGCGCCGAGCAGGCGCGCAACGAGCACAACAAGGTGCGCATCGCCGAGTCGATGCTGCAGCCGACCAGCGCCGAGGCGGAGCGCCTGCCGCAGCGCCTGCGCGATCTCGTCGCCCATTCGAGCCGCCTGCAGGAGCGCATTCGCCATCTCGAGGAGCAGATGTCGGGTACGGGCCGACCCGTCGCGGTGAACCCGGTGCGCGGCCAGCTCGAAAGCCTGCAGGCGCGGCTCGGTCTGCTGCGCTGAAGCGGCTCGCTCGTCGTTTCGACCCATCTGCACCGTCGCTGAATGCAGGATATCCACTGCCGAGGTTCCTGCGCGGGCCCTCGGGACACCCGAAGCGCTTTCCACGCTCATATTTGTTAAACTAGGCTTCCGAATCGGATGAGCCGGCTTGGCCGGCCAGCAGAGGAGGAAGCGTGGCGTCTCCAGGACTGGATCACGCCCTGTCGCGCCTCGAAAGCGCGCTCGGCCAGCTCGAAGCAGCCGCCCGCAGGCGGCTAGAGGTCGAGCGCGGCCGCGGCAATCTCGAAACCGAGCTGACCCTGATGCAGGATGACCGAGCTCGCCTCGCGGTCGAGCTGGACGGTGCCATGGCCCGGATCGGCCAGGTCCAGGGCGTCGCGGAAGAGGTCGATCGCAAGCTCGACCGCGCCATGACGGCGCTCGCAGAGGTTATCGCGCGCGTCGAAGTCCGCCCTGACGAAGAAGCCGAACAGGACGCCTGATGCCCCAGGTCAACGTCACCATCTCCGGCAAGGCCTACCGCATGGCGTGCGGCGAGGGCGAAGAGCCGCATCTGGAGGCGCTCGCGCAACTCTATGACGGCAAGATCGAGGAGATGCGCCAGGCCTTCGGCGAGATCGGCGACATGCGCCTGCACGTCATGGCGGCGCTGATGGTCGCCGACGAGGTCAGCGAGCTGAAGAAGAAGGTCGAGACGCTCGAAGGCCGGCTGCAATCGATCCAGGGCGATGCGGGTAGCGCCGACCAGCGCGCCGGCGAGGTCGAAGAGAAGGCGGCGGCTGCCCTCGTCGCTGCCGCCGAGCGCATCGAGGGGGTGGCGCGGAGCCTGCTGCCGGGGCAGACGGGTTGATTTTGAGAAGCAGATGCAGACATCAATTCGATGAAGGCACTGAAATTAAGATTCCCTGCCGAAACAACGCGGACTGCCATTGCGCTTCTGATTGTTGATTTTGTCGTTACTGCGCTAATTCCATCCCTTTTTGAAGATATAATTTTCAAATGGATTATTTATATAATTTTCTGGATTATAATCGCTGCATATCTTATGCACAAAACTTATCATCAAGAAAAAATTATTGAATTTAAGATCGTGACTTTAGTTTTTCTCTTTATTGGGTTTTTATTTGTTCTTATGGCAAAAAAGATTGAGATAGATGGTGCTCAATTGCTTGGGAGTACTGCTCATTCACGTTCGCAAATGACAAGAATGTCAATGTTTTTCGGTTGGTACGCGGCATATTTTATCTTGTGGACCAAGCTATTTTGGCTTGGGCCGCGGCCACCGAGTGAATCTCTGGAAACGTGAAGTTGCAGGGGTTGCCAGAACAGCTTTGAATTGATCGACCGGAGGCCTGTCTAACCCGGCTCCCTTTTTTATCCGGCCTGCCTTTGCAATTCCTCAATCATCCCCGACTGACGCTCGCAGCTGAGATGAGTCGATGAAGGCAGGGACGATGAGCGACAGGGTGCGGGTGGCGGTTCTCCTCGGTGGCAAGTCGGCCGAGCACGAGGTCTCGCTGATGTCTGCCACCAATGTGGTGAAGGCGATCGACAAGGCGCGATACGACGTCGTGCCGATCCAGATCACCAAGGCCGGGCAATGGCGCGAGCTCGAATTGCAAAACGGCGTCCTGCCCGATCCGATCCCGCAGGACGGCGCCGAGCTCTGCCTGCTGCCCGGCGGGGGCGGGCGCCTCCTGCGCCTGCAGGACGGCGCCGCGCCGCAGGCGCTCCAGAAGATCGACGTGCTCTTCCCGGTGCTGCACGGCCTCGACGGCGAGGATGGTTCGGTCCAGGGCCTGGCCCAGGTCGCCGGCATCCCGCTCGCCGGCTGCGGCATCGTCGGCTCGGCCAATGCACTCGACAAGGACATCGCCAAGCGGCTCCTGCGCGAGGCTGGCCTCGGCGTTGCCCGTTCGCTCACCATTCGCCAAGGCGAGACGCTGAGCTTCGAGCAAGCCAGCGCCGCGCTCGGCCTGCCTCTGTTCGTCAAGCCGGCCCGGCAGGGTTCCTCGGTCGGCGTCAGCAAGGCGACGAGCGCCGAGGCTTTCGCGGCGGCACTCGCCGAGGCCTTCCGGCATGATCGCGTGGTCCTGGTCGAGGAGTTCATCGAAGGCCGCGAGATCGAGCTCAGTGTGCTGGAGCAGGCCGATGGTGAGACGATCGTCTCGCTGCCGGGCGAGATCGTCGCTGCTGCGAGCCACGGCTTCTACACCTACGAGGCCAAATATCTCGACGAGGACGGCGCCCGCGTCGAGGTTCCAGCTGATCTGCCCGAGGAGACGGTCGCCAATCTGCAGGTTCTGGCGAAGCGCGCTTTCTATGCGCTCGGCTGCGACGGCATGGCGCGCGTCGACTTTTTCCTGCGGCCGGATGGCAGTGCGCTGGTCAACGAGATCAACACCATTCCCGGCTTCACCGACATCAGCATGTTTCCCAAGGCACTCGCCGCCAGCGGCATCGCCTATCCCGACCTGATCGACCGCGTGATCCGGCACGGTATCGCGCGGGGTGCCTGACGGCACGAAATTCCCGCACCCTCCACCAAACACCTCTGGCGCTTTGCCGGCATGCATCCTACCTTGGCTTGGCGGGGCTGCCTGGTGCGTGCGAGTTATGTATTCCCGGGCCCATACGACTCCCTAGGGAGCTGTCCCTGACCGGGTCCCTGGACCCGGACACACGGCGCCCACCTACTTTGTAGGTGTCCCGGGATCGAAATCTCCACGGCCAAGGTGGCTCCGCACTTCCGATGACCGATGCCGTCTCTCCCATTCCCTCTCCGCGCAAGGCGGCGCTGCGTGCCGAGGCGCTCGCCCGGCGCGACGCCCTTGAACTCGACGACCGCCTGATCTGGGACGAGGCCATCGTCGCGCGCGCTTTGGCCCTGCCGGTGTTCAAGGAAGGGCCTGTCTCCGCTTACTGGCCGATGCGCTCGGAGGCCGATCCGCGCCCGATCCTGGAAGCCCTGCACGAGCGTGGACTGCCGCTCTGCCTGCCGGCGATCGTCGAGAAGCGCATGCTGTTCCGGCGCTGGGCGCCCTGGGAGCCGATCGTGCCCGGCGGCTTCGGCACGCTGGTGCCGGGCCCGGAAGAGCCTGAGGTGAGGCCTGCGATCCTGATCGTCCCGCTCGCCGCCTTCGACCGGCGCGGCTACCGCATCGGCTACGGCAAGGGCTATTACGACCGCGCCATTGCCGAGCTCGAGCCGGCCCTGACCATCGGCATCGCCTATGCCGCGCAGGAGATCGCCGAAGTTCCCGCCGAGGCGCACGACCGCCGCCTCGACTGGGTCGTCACGCAGGACGAGGCGATCTGCTGCGGTTGATTTCGCTGCGGTGATCACGTCATTAGCAAGCGTCTTTCATTCAAGACGCAGTTGTCCCGCCGTGCTTTCCTCAAAACCGCGAAGTCCTGCGCGACCTCGCCGCTCTGGCCGGGACGACGGCATCTTTGGTGAAAGCGCGACGGAACGGGCTGCCATGCGGCGGCCCAATCACTGGATAGTGTCATGCGTCTACTTTTTCTCGGCGACATCGTCGGGCGCGCCGGCCGCCTCGCCGTACAGGATCGCCTGCCTGGCCTGCGTGAGCGCTGGAAGCTCGATTGCGTCGTCATCAATGGCGAGAACTCCGCTGGCGGTTTCGGCATCACCGAAGCGATCTGCGACGAGACGCTTGCCGCCGGCGCCGACGTCATCACGCTCGGCAACCATTCCTGGGACCAGCGCGAGGCGATGGTCTTCATCGAGCGCCAGCCGCGCCTGATCCGGCCGGCAAACTATCCACCCGGCACGCCCGGTCGTGGTGCGACCGTGATCGAGGCGCGGAACGGTGCGCGCGTCCTCGTCGTCAACGTCATGGGCCGGCTGTTCATGGATGCGCTCGACGATCCCTTCGCCGCGCTCGAGCGCGAGCTCGCCGCCTGCCCGCTGGGAGATGCAGCGGATGCGGTCATCGTCGACGTCCATGCCGAGGCGACCAGCGAGAAGCTTGCCATGGCCTATTATCTCGACGGCCGCGCCAGCCTGGTCGTCGGCACGCATACCCATGTCCCGACTTCCGATACACGCGTGCTGCCGGCCGGCACCGCCTACCAGAGCGATGCCGGCATGTGCGGCGACTACGAGTCGATCCTCGGCATGCAGAAGGAGGAGGCGATCCGCCGCTTCCTGCAGAAGACGCCGGGTTCGCGGCTGGAGCCGGCGCTCGGCGAGGGCACGCTGTCGGGTATCGCCGTCGAGACCGATGACCGCACCGGCCTCGCCAAGGCAGCCTGGCCGGTGCGTCTTGGCGCGACGCTCGCCGAGACCTGGCCGGTCGCCTGGGATCAGCAGGGCGGCTGATGTCGCAGCTCTTTTCCGCCGTCGTCGCCGTCTTCGTCGGCTATGCGGCTTCGGTCGCGGTGGTGCTTGCCGCCGCGCAGGCGCTCGGTGCGACGCCGGGGCAGACCGTCTCATGGCTCGCCGGGCTCGCCATCGCCAAGGGGCTCGCCAGCCTCATCCTCTCCTGGCGGCACCGCATGCCGATCATCTGCGCCTGGTCGACACCGGGCGCGGCGCTGATCGCGGCTGCGAGCGGCATCGACATGGCCTCGGCCGTCGGAGCCTTTCTCGCCGCCGCCGCGCTGATGATGGCGACCGCCGCCTTCCGCCCGCTCGGCGCGCTGGTCGAGCGGATTCCGATGAGCATCGCCGCGGCCATGCTCGCCGGCGTGATCTTCCGCTTCGTCGTCGCGGTCTTCGACGAGATGAAGCTGCAGCCGGCTTTGGTGCTGACGCTGCTCGTCGTCTTCCTGCTGGCGCGGCTGTGGAATCCCTTTCTCGGCGTCATCGCTGCGCTTGCTGCCGGCCTGGCGCTCGCCTTCGCCACCGGTACCGCGACGCTGCCGGCCGGGCCGGTGGCGCTGACCCATATCGAGCTGATCGTCCCGCATCTCGACCTGACAGCGATCGTCGGCATCGGCATCCCGCTCTATCTCGTCACCATGGCGGCGCAGAACCTGCCGGGCTTTGCCGTGTTGCGCGCCTCCGGCTACCAGCCGCCGACGGCGTCCTGCCTGTTCGTCACCGGGCTGATGTCCTTCCTGACGGCGCCGACCGGTGCGCACATGGTCAACATGGCGGCGATCAGCGCCTCGATCTGCACCGGCGCCGATACCCATCCCGATCCGAAAGAGCGCTGGAAGGCCGGGATCTGGTACGGGTTCTTCTGGCTCGCCATTGCGGCGACTGCCGGCCTCCTGCTCGCGCTGATCCTCGCCATGCCGAAAGCGCTGATCGTCGCGGTCGCCGGCCTCGGTCTCGTCGGCTCGCTGACGGGAGCGCTCGGCCAGGCGATGGGAAGCGACAAGGACCGCTTCGCCGCCGTCGTCACCTTCGCCGTTGCCGCTTCCAGCCTGTCGCTGTTCGGCGTCGGTTCCGCCTTCTGGAGCCTGGTCGCAGGGCTTATGGTCTTGACATTGGATCACGCCGCAGGCCGTTTGCGCGCAAGATCATGACTACGAACCTGCCCCGCACCCGCCTGATGCTCGTCACGCCGCCGATCCTGGATCCCGGCGCGATCACCTTTCGCCTGATGCAGGCCTTCGCCGGCGGCGATGTCGCCGCCGTGCTGCTGCGGCTCGCGCCCGGCGACGAGCGCAGCCTGACCGAACGGGTCAAGGCGCTGGCTCCGCCGGTGCAGGCGCAGAACGTCGCTCTGGTGGTCGAGGCCTCGGCCCAGGTCGCCAGCCGCGGCGGCGCCGATGGCGTCCATTTGACCCAAGGTGCCGACGTGATCGCCGAGGCGCGCTCCAGCCTGAAGCAGGAGCGCATCATCGGGGCTGGGGGCCTGCGCTCGCGTCATGACGCGATGGATATGGGCGAGGCCGGCGTCGATTACGTCATGTTTGGCGAGCCGCGACCGGATGGTTCGCTCCCGCCTCTGCCGGCGGTGATCGAGCGCGCGTCCTGGTGGGCCGAGATCTTCGAGACGCCCTGCATCGCCTATTGCCCGGACGCCGAGTCCGTTCCGACCCTGATCGAGACTGGCGCCGAGTTCGTCGCGCTCGGCGAATGGGTTTTCGCCGAGGGCGTCGACATCCGCGCTGCGGTCGCCGAGGCCGATGCTGCGATAACGGCCCAGCACGCCCGCAGGACGACGCGATGAGGCTTGCGCTCGCCGCGCTCGCCTTGACGCTTGCCCTACCGGCGGCCGCGGCGGGGCCGGTGCTGGACCTCGCTTACGGCGCCTATCAGGCCGGACATTATCGGCGGGCCCAGGCGGAGGCTCTGAAGCGGCTCGAGGCCGATCCGAACGACGCTGCGGCGATGACGCTGCTCGGCGAGATCTATCGCCAGGGCCTCGGTGTCCGTGACGACGCCAGGGCCGCTGCCGACTGGTACCGGTTCGCAGCCGACAAGGGCGATGTCAGCGCCATGTTCGCGCTCGCTATGGCGATGCTGGAAGGCCGCGGTGTGACGCGTGACCCGAAAGCAGCCGGCGCCCTGCTGGAGAAGGCCGCTGCGGCCGGCCATCCCGCCGCCAACTACAATCTCGCCATCGCGCTGCTGGCGACGGGCAGGCCGCAGGATGATCAGCGGGCCATAGGCTGCCTCAGGGTCGCTGCCGCCGCCGATCTCGGCGATGCCCAGCATGCTCTCGCCATTCTCTACAAGATGGGCCGCGGTGTGCCGCAGGATGACGGCATGGCGGCCGAGTGGATGGGCAAGGCCGCCGCCAGCGGGCTGATCGCCGGCGAAGTCGAGTACGCGATCATGCTGTTCAACGGCGACGGCGTCGCCAAGGACGAGCGCGCCGCGGTGAAGCTTTTCATCCGCGCCGCCAACAAGGGCAATGCCATCGCCCAGAACCGGCTGGCCAAGCTCTACCAGTTCGGCCGCGCCATCTCGCCGGACCTTTCGGAAGCTGCGGCCTGGCATCTCGCAGCCCGCGCGCAGGGCCTTTCCGACGCCACGCTCGACCAGGTGCTGGAGCGGCTTTCGCCGGAGCAGCGCGCCCGTGCAGCCCGCCTCGCGGCCGACCGGATCGAGGCCACGGCCTTGACGACGCCGAGCCAACCGAGCAAGTGACGGCGCGAATTCGCGCCGCGCAGCCGGCGCCGCCCAACGACTGCCGCTCTTTGATAGTCCGTTCCATTCTGCCGCGCTTCGAGCGCCGGAGGTTTTGACCATGATCCGCTCGCCCCTGATGACCGTGATGACCGATGCCGTGATGAAGGCGTCGCGTTCGCTGAAGCGCGATTTCGGCGAGGTCGAGAATCTGCAGGTTCTGGCCAAGGGCCCGGGCGACTTTGTTTCCAAGGCCGACCACAAGGCCGAAGAGATCCTGCGCGCGGCGCTGGAGAAGGCGCGGCCGGGCTACGGCTTCGTCATGGAAGAGAGCGGTGTCGTCGCCGGGACCGACGAGAGCAATCGCTGGCATGTCGACCCGCTCGACGGCACCCACAACTTCCTGCGTGGCATCCCGCACTGGAACATCTCGGTGGCGCTGGAGCGCGACAACCAGTTCATCGCCGGCGTTGTCTATGACGCCGCCAAGGACGAGCTCTTCATCGCCGAGAAGGGCAAGGGCGCCTATGTCAACAACCGCCGCATGCGCGTCTCCGGCCGCCGCGAATCGCCGGACATGCTGATCGGCATGGGCGTGCCGCATATCGGCAAGGGTGGCCATCCGCTCTTCCTGAAAGAGTTAGGGGCGGTGATGAGCCGCTTCGCCAATGTCCGGCGCATGGGCTCGGCCGCGCTCGACATCGCCTATGTCGCCGCCGGTCGCATGGACGCCTATTGGGAACGCGGCCTCAACACCTGGGATTTCGGCGCCGCTGCGGTGATGGTCCGCGAGGCGGGCGGCACTTTCGGCACGCTCGACGGCAAGCAGCCGACCTCGGCCAAGGACGTGATCTGCGGCAACGAAGCCGGCGAGCCGGCGTTGCGCGCCGCCCTCAAGACGGTTCTTTGACGGAACGGGGACCGTTTTCGGCTTGATCCCTGCTTAGCGGGAGGCGACAGTCGCCGCCGCGACGAAACCGGATCGGATGAGCAGGCATGGCCAATGACGAGGCGGCCCCGGAGGTCCAGCCGCAGGAGAATCCGGCGCAGGGAATCTCGGCGACGGCAACGCACAGGCCGCAGACCTTCCGATTCTCTCGTCCGCTGCGCTATTTCCTCCGCGCGCTGGTCTTCCTCGCGCTGATCGGCTTCCTCGTCTACATCCTGCACACCAGTCTCATCTCCGCCGTGATGGCCAATCCCGGCCTCAACGGACTGATCCTGGGCGCGCTCACCGTCGGCGTGCTGATCACGCTGCGCGAACTCTGGCGCGTCGATAGCGAGGCGCGCGCCGCCACCCGTCTTGCCGCCAATCCGGCGGGAGTGGCGATCCGGCGCAATCAGGTGATCAGCCCGCTGGGCTCCGTGCTGCCGGCGCTGGAGCGTCGCACGCTCGCCCCGGCGCAGGCTGCGACGCTGCTCGAATCGATCGCGGTCCGGCTCGACGACGGGCGCGAGGTGCTGCGCTATATCGCCGGACTCCTGGTCTTTCTCGGCCTGCTCGGCACGTTCTGGGGCCTGCTCGACACGATCTCGTCGATCGGCAACGTCATCAAGAGCCTGCGCACCGGGGCGGAATCCGGCGTGCTCTTCGACGAGCTCAAGACGGGCCTCGCTGCACCGCTCGCCGGCATGGCCCTGTCCTTCTCGGCTTCGCTGTTCGGCATTGCGGGCGCGGTTCTGCTCGGCTTTCTCGATCTTCAGCTCGGCCAGGCGCAGCGCCGCTTCCGCAACGAGGTCGAAGACTATCTCGGCTCCGCCACAGCGAACTCGGCGACGACCCCGCTGGCGATGCCGCTGGCCGGTCCCGCGTCCGGCGACGTCGTGGTCGAGCGTCTCGACAAGCTCCAGGCGGCGATGCAGGACGGGACTAACAATCGCGCCGCGACGCAGGCGCTCGCCAATCTCGCCGAGGGCATTCAGGGCCTCGTCCAGCACATGCGCTCCGAGCAGCAATTGATCCGCGACTGGGTCGAGGCGCAGGCGGCACGCGAGAAGGATTTGAAGCGCCTGATCGAGCGCCTCGCCGCCGAACGCGTCGGTGAGTCATGACCCTGCCATGGTGCTGCGGCATCGCAGGCGCTGATCGCAAGAAAGGCTGAGCATGGCCCTGTCGCGCGCGCATCGCCGGGAAGAGACCAACTTCTGGCCGGGCTTCGTCGACGCGCTCTCGACGATGCTGATCGGCATTGTCTTCCTGCTCTCGGTCTTCGTCCTCGGCCAGTTCTTCCTGTCGCAGGAAATCAGCGGCCGGGACACGGTGCTCGACCGGTTGAACCGCCAGATCTCCGAGCTCAGCGACCTGCTCGCGCTCGAACGGTCGACCGGCAAGGAGGCCAAGGATTCGCTCGCTTTGCTGCAATCCTCGCTCACCGTCGAGCAGGCGGAGCGTGCCCGCGTCCAGAGCCTGCTGGACGGCGCCGCCAGCAATGCCCCCGCCCAGCTCGCCGAGGCCCAGAAGGCGCTCGACGCCGAAAAGCAGCTCTCCGCCAAGGCTCAGGCGACCGTCGAGATGGTGAACCAGCAGATCGTCGCCATGCGCCGCCAGCTTGCGGCGCTGGAGGAGGCGATCGGCGCGGCCGAGGCCAAGGACAAGGAATCGCAGACGCGGATTTCCGAGCTTGGTTCGCGCCTCAACGTCGCGCTGGCCCAGCGCGTGCAGGAGCTGGCGCGCTATCGCTCCGACTTCTTCGGCCGCCTGCGCCAGGTGCTCGGCACGAGGCCCGACATCCGCGTCGTCGGCGACCGCTTCGTCTTCCAGTCCGAGGTCTTCTTCGATGCCGGCCAGGCCGTGCTGAAGCCGGAAGGCCGCGGCGAGCTCGACAAGCTTGGCGCCATCATCGTCGATCTCGGCCGCGAAATGCCGCCGGACCTGCCCTGGATCCTGCGCGTCGACGGCCATACCGACAACCGGCCGATCCGCTCGGCCCAGTTCCCCTCGAACTGGAACCTGTCGACGGCGCGCGCCGTCGCCGTGGTCGAATACCTCGTCAGCAAGGGCATCCCGGCCGACCGCATCGCCGCGACCGGCTTCGGCGAGTTCCAGCCGCTGGACGTCGCCAACAACGATGACGCCTGGCGTCGCAACCGCAGGATCGAGTTCAAGATCACCGAGCGGTGAGGGAGGGCCGCCGTGGCGGCCGGCTCTTCAATGCCGCTGGGCGATCTGGATCAGGTTGCCGCAGCTGTCGTCGAAGACCGCGGTGCTGACCGGGCCGAGATGGACCGGCGGCTGGGTGAAGGCGACGCCGAGCGCCGACAGGCGCTGATGCTCGGCATGGACGTCCTCGACCCCGAACGAGGTCGCCGGGATACCGTCGGCGACGAGCGCGTCCTTCCAGGGCTGTGCCGCCGGATGCTCGCTCGGTTCCAGTAGAAGCTCGACGCCATCGGGATCGCCGGGCGAGGTCAGGGTCAGCCAGCGATGCTGGCCCAGCGGGATGTCGTGCTTCAATTCGAAGCCGAGAATGTCGCGGTAGAAGCGCAGCGCCTTCTCCTGGTCATCCACCAGCACGCTCGTCACGACGATCTTGATCGGCATCCGTCTTCTCCCTCTCCGGCGGCCCGGCCAGCGGCCGCATCCACACGTCCCACATCTGCCGCAGCGGCGAGCTTTCGAGGAAATGATGCTTGCTGCGCCAGCGCCATTCGGTTCGGACCAGCCCGGCCTCCTCCAGCAGCTGCAGATGCTTCGACAGGGCTTGCCGGGACAGGCTCGCCCCGTGCCAACTGACCAGGCGGACATGCAGCTCGAACAGCGTCTGGCCGTCCCGCTCCGTGAGCTCGTCCAGCATGCGGCGCCGCGTCGGATCGGCCAGCGCCCGGAAGAGGCGGTCGAGGTCCATGGGGGATTGCTAACACGTGGATATATGTCATGCAATTATCTGGTTGCATGATGAGAGGCCGTAGAAGACCGAAGTTCAAAGCGTACGGCGGAGGCCGGGTCGCCCCTGCCAAAGACCTTACCTGAGACGGCAGCAGGGTGCTGTCGCGGCCGCTGGAGTGAACCCCAGGCCGTTCACTCTAAAGCCATATTACACATCGGTATCTGCTGTTAGCATGGCGCCTCCGGAGACCCCGCGACGAGACGCATAATGCCCGCAAACAACCCGCTGTCATGGAGCGCGGACAGCCTCCGGCGTGCGATCGGCGCGGCCGGGGTCGCCCTGTGGTCGTGGAACGTCGAGACCGACCGGTTCGCCATGGACGAACGGGGATATGCCTTATGGGCCTTGCCGCAGAGCGAGCACGTCAAGTTCGAGGATATGTCGGCCCGCGTTCACCCCGCCGATCGGGATCGGGTCAGGGCAGCCTTCATGGCGACTCGAGGTGTCGTCGGCGCCTATGAGATCGACTTCCGCATCATCATCGGAGACGAGATCCGCTGGATTTCGGCCCGCGGCATCGGCGACGATTCGGCGCTGCACGACAACGTAGCCTATGGCATCTTCCTTGACGTAACCGGGCGCAAGCAGGCCGAGGAAGGACACGAACTGCTTGCTGGCGAGATGAGCCATCGCGTCAAGAACCTGCTGGCGATCGCCTCAGGACTGACTCAGATCTCATCCCGATCCACCATAACGGCCAAGGAGATGGCCACCGAACTCACAGGCCGGCTGGCTGCGCTTGGCCGGGCCCACGACCTCGTGCGGCCTCTTCCCGGTCATCAGGGCCAGGCGGCGCTGCTAGGCGACCTGCTCTCGATCCTGCTCGCGCCCTATGAGGACATGGCAGCCTTCAGCGGACGAATCCGGGTCGCCGTTCCGCGCATGGGTGTCGGCGAAGTGGCCGCAACGACGCTCGCCCTGATCATCCATGAACTCTCAACGAACTCGCTGAAGTATGGGGCGCTGTCTGCCGAAACCGGAATGCTCGACGTCTCGGGCAGTCTTGACGACGAAGACGTGAAAATCGTCTGGATCGAGCGCGGAGGGCCGACCGTCGAACCTCCCAATGGTGCAGGCGGCTACGGCAGCCGCCTGGTCGTGCGCAGCATATCGGGGCAACTCGGCGGCTCGATAGACTACGACTGGTCGGCCGAGGGCGTCATCGTCACCCTGAAGATGAATACGGCGAAACTGGCTGGCTAGGCGGCCTCCCTGACAGCGGCGAGAACCGCTGCCTCGCTGTATGGCTTTCGGAGAAATGTGACATCGCTAGGCATTTGGTCAGGCTCGGGCCTGATGCGGCCGGAAGCGATGATAATCACTACGGGCGGCCAGCGGTCGCGCACCGCGAAGGCAAGTTTCAACCCGTTCATGGACCCTGGCATCTCGATATCGGTGATGACGACGTTGATATCGGACCGAGTTTCCAAGATGACGATCGCCTCATCGGCGCTTGTTGCCTCGATCGCCTCAAAGCCAGCCTCGACGATCATCGATGCGGTATCCATCCGGACAATCGCATCATCTTCGACAACTAGTACGACTAAGGGCATGTGACTAACTCGCCAGCGGAGTAATCTCAACGCGGCCGCCCCATGATGGTTGCGATTTATCAGAATGAAATGCGCTTCAAGTCTGTCACTCACCGGTTGTTGTGAGCGTGCGTCGTTCGCGCAATCCCGCGAAAAGCGGCGGCGCGCCATGCCTTTGCGATAGGTGCGCCGTCTTCCGCCCATGCTAGCATGAGAGCTGGTATGGTAGTGTACCACGCCGACCGCCGCCGCCGTGCCGGGCAGGAACAGCATGATCGATATCCGCATCACCCCCGACAAGAACGAACTCGGCCGGCAAGCGGCGAAGCTCGGCGCCGAGACGATCCGCGCTGCGATTGCCCGCCATGGCGAGGCGACGATCATCGTCGCTACCGGCGCGAGCCAGTTCGAAATGCTGCAGAACCTCGTCGCCGCCGAGGGCATCGACTGGTCGAAGGTCACGGCCTTCCATCTCGATGAATATGTCGGCCTGCCTAAGAGCCATCCGGCGAGCTTCCGCGGCTATCTGGAAGAGCGCTTCCTCGCTCAGCTCGCGGTCAAGCCGGCCTTCATTCCGGTCAACGGCGAGGGCGATCCCGCAGCCGAGACCAGGCGCCTCAATGGGCTGATCGCCGGGCGCCGCATCGATCTCTGCTTCGCCGGCTTCGGCGAGAACTGCCATCTCGCCTTCAACGATCCGCCGGCCGATTTCGAGACCGAAGAGCCTTATATCGTCGTCACGCTCGACGAGGCCTGCCGCAACCAGCAATTCGGCGAGGGCTGGTTCGAGAGCTTTGCCGCGGTGCCGGAACAGGCGATCTCGATGAGCATCCGCCAGATCCTGAAGAGCGAATTGATCATCCTGTCGGTGCCCGACGCCCGCAAGGCGCAGGCGGTGAAGGATGCACTCGAAGGCGAGATCACGCCGCTGCATCCGGCCTCGATCCTGCAGCGTCACCCGAACACGGTCCTGTTCCTCGATCCGCCGGCTGCTTCGCTGCTGAAGAAGGGCTGAGGGCAGATGCCCATCTCGCCCGGCCTCGTCGATCTCCAGATCAACGGCTTCGCCGGCGTCGACTTCAACGACCCGGCGATCACCCCGGCCGATCTCGACCGGGCGCTGGAGGCGATGCTGAAGACCGGCGTCACGCACTGCCTGCCGACGATCATCACCGCCCATCCGCACGAACTGATTGAGCGTTTCCGGGCGCTGGATGAAGCCGTCGCCGGGAGCCGGCTCGGGCCATTGATGTGCCCGGGCTATCATCTCGAAGGCCCGTTCCTGAACCCGGCGCCGGGCTATCATGGCTGCCACCCGCCCCAGGCGATGACGGCGGCACAGCCGGAGCTGATCGCCGAGGTCGAGCGCGGCCTGTCGCGGCCGATCCTGATGGTGACGCTCGCCGCCGAGCGCGAAGGTGCGGTCGCGCTGACGAAAATTCTGGCGGACGCCGGCAAGATCGTCGCCATCGGCCATTCGGCCGCCGATTTCGATCAGGTCTCGGCCGCAGCCGATGCGGGCTTGTCGCTCTCGACCCATCTCGGAAACGGCCTGCCGCAGACGCTGCACAAGCTCGCCAATCCGATCTTCGCCCAGCTCGCGGAGGACCGGCTGATGGCCGGCTTCATCGCCGACGGCATCCATGTCCACCCCAGGGCGCTCGCCGCGCTGATCCGGGCCAAGGGCTTCGAGCGTTCGATCCTCGTCACCGACGCGGTGGTAGCAGCCGCTGCACCGGTCGGCCGTTATCATTTCGCCGGCATGGCGGTCGACCGCATGCCTGATGGTTCGGTCCGGCAGGAAGCGGGACTGCTCGCCGGCTCGGCGCTCTGCCTCGACGAGGCGGTGCGCAATGTCGTCGCCTGGGGCATCGGGACGCCCGAGCAGGCTTTAGCCATGGCAGGGAGCCATGCCCTCGCCGCGATCCGGCCGGCGCTCGACGCGCACGGCATCGCGCTTGCGGAGGGCGAGGTCGAGTGGTCGGATGACCTTTTCGTCCGGCGGGTCCGCCTCGCCGGTCAGGAACGCCGTTACGACGCATGAGCGCCGCTGGAACGGCGCGACAACAAAGGGGGAAGGCAATGACCAAGCATCTTCATGGCATCGACCGCCGCACCGTTCTCGGTGGCCTTGGCGCCCTTGCCGCCGGCGGCCCGGCATTCGCTGCCTCGCCGCCACTGCCGACCAGTCCGGTCGTGATCAGCGTCATGGATGTCGGCGGTGCGCTCGCGTTGATTCAGAAGGCGTTCGAGGATTACCGCGCCGCCAATCCCAAGCTGGTCTCGCGCATCGCCTTCGTGAAGGCGCCGGCGCCCGAGCTCGCCAGCAAGCTCAAGGCGCAGCAGGATGCCGGCAGGGTCGATCTCGACCTGATCCTGACCGGCAGCGACGGCCTCGCCGCCGGCCTCGACCAGAAGCTCTGGCAGAAAATCCTGCCGGACTTCGCCGACAGGTTCCCGAATATCGAGGCCAATTACGAGCCGGCGGCGCTCAATTTGCACAAGGTCCAGGGCGATGGCTTCGGCGTCGTCGTCAACTACTACCCTTCCGGCCCGCTGCTCGAATACATGCCCGACCGGGTCAAGACCCCGCCGACCACGGCCGAGGAACTGCTCGCCTGGGCCAAGGCCAATCCGAACAAGTTCATGTATGCCCGCCCGACCAATTCCGGCCCAGGCCGCACCTTCATGATGGGGCTGCCCTACATCCTCGGCGACAAGGACCCGCAGGACCCGGTCGGCGGCTGGGACAAGACATGGGCCTATCTGCAGGAGCTCGGCCAGTACATCGAGTACTATCCGGCCGGCACCGGCGCGACGATGAAGGAGTTCGGCGACGGCTCGCGCGACATCATCATCTCGACCACCGGCTGGGACATCAATCCGCGGGCGCTCGGCATCGTGCCGAAGGAAGCCAAGATCCAGACGCTGAAGGGCTTCCACTGGGTCTCGGACGCCTTCTTCATGTGCGTGCCGAAGGGCCTGCCGAACGACCGGCTCGCCGTCGTGCTCGACATCATGGCGCATGTGCTGACGCCGAAGATGCAGGCCTATTCCTATGACGAGGGCTATCTCTATCCCGGCCCGGCGGTGAAGAACGTGCCGCTCTCGCTGGCACCCGAGGCGAGCCAGAAGGTGATCGCCGA
This sequence comes from Allobosea sp. Tri-44, assembly GCF_004123845.1. Classification (GTDB taxonomy): domain Bacteria; phylum Pseudomonadota; class Alphaproteobacteria; order Rhizobiales; family Beijerinckiaceae; genus Allobosea. Next base: position 410,372 of record NZ_NBDP01000053.1, read on the forward strand.
GTTCGGCCGGCCGGAATATGCCGACCTCATCGCCAACAACCCGATCGAGCTGCCGCTGAAGCCCGACAAGATGGTCGTCGCTTTCAGGAAGTGGGACGAGCTGGTGGGCGCCAAGCGGGCGAAGTGAGCCTCCACGCGGAACCCCTCTCCCGCATCGAAGTCGGGTTTACCCGACTTCGACACTCTGAGATCTGATCCCGGGCAAGCCCGGGATCAGTGAGAGGGGCAGGGGTGACGGACCGCCGCTGATTGTTGAAGTGCGACGGCGCTGCTGAGGTCCTCTGCGGTAAGGGCGGGCCCTCATCCGGCGCTCCGCGCCACCTTCTCCCATCCGGGAGAAGGAAGAGGGCGTCGTGGTCAGCATCGATGGCGATTGACTCCGCCGCTGCCATGCGTTTTTCATCCGCATAGAGCGCATGGGGCGCCACCAGTCCGCGGCAAGGGAGCCTGCTCCCACCCATATCCAAGCGACGACATCGCATCATCGCTTTCTTCCGGCCTGTCGAGCGGACATCAGGCTTTCCTCGGAAGGAAGACCCATGTCCGATCCCACCCGCGAACTCACGCCCCGCTCGACCCTCGAGACCGCCCGCCGCCAGGCCAAGCGCTGGCTGAAGGAGATCGAAGCCGGCGAGCCTGAGGCGGTCGCCCGTTTTCGCAAGCTGATCCCGAACCATGCCGGCGCGGCCAAACTGCGCGAGGTCCAGCATGCGCTCGCCCGCGATTACGGACTCGCGAGCTGGGCGGCGCTGAAGCAGGAACTCATCGCGCGCGAGGCGGCGGCGCGCGGCCATGCCGCGCTCGTCGCGCTGTTCCTGGAGAAATCGGCGTTGCGCTATGGCGTCAGGCCGGGCACGCAAAGCTGGGGCGAGTACGAGGCCGACCGGCCGGCACGCGGCGCGCTGGCGCAGCGCCTGCTCGAACGGCATCCGGAGATCGCCGGCGACAGCATCCATACCGCCGTCGCCGGGCATGATCTCGATGCCGTCCGTGATTTTCTCAGCAGGGACGCTGCACTCGCTGACAAGCCGAGCGGCTTCGACGGCTGGACCCCGCTGGTCCGCCTCGCTTTCACCCGCCTGCCGAACGAGGCGCTGTCACGCAACGCCGTCGCGATCGCGCAGCTCCTGCTCGATCATGGCGCCGACCCGAACGCTCTGTTCAGCGACGGCAGCAACCACTTCACCCCACTGACCGGCGTCATCGGCGGCGGCGAGGGCAACCAGCCACCGCATCCGCAAGCCGAAGCGCTGGCGCGGCTCCTGATCGCCCGCGGCGCCGATCCGCTCAATGGCCAAGCGCTCTACAACTCGTCGCTCGGTGCGGATGATACCTTCTGGCTCGACCTGCTCTGGAACGAGACGGAGAAGCGCGGCGAGGCCGGGCGCTGGCACGAGCCGGTACGCGAATTGCCGGCACCACCGCTCGATTATCTGCTCGGCAACGCCGTACCGCGCCAGCCGAAACGCGCCGCCTGGCTCCTCGCCCATGGCGCCCGGGCGCAGGCGGTCAACGCCTATTCGAAGCAGAGCCTGGTCAAGCAGGCCATGCTCGACGGCCGGAGCGATCTCGTTCGCCTGCTCGTCGACAATGGCGCGAGCCCGGTCGAGCTCAGCGGGCAGGAGGCCTTCACCGCCGCGGTCGCGCGTGGCGAGGAAGCCGAGGCGCGCCGACTGCTCGACGGCGATCCGAAGTTCTTGCTTAGCCCGGCGCCGCTGCTGGTGGCGATCCGGCAGGGCAAGCCGGAGATCGCGGCGCTGGCACTGCGCCTCGGCGTCTCGCCGGATGCCGCGACGCGCGACGGCGTTCGTGCATTGCACGAAGCGGCCGGAACCGACGCGACCGAGATCGTTGCGCTGCTGGTCGAGGCAGGTGCCAAGATCGATCCGATCGAGCTCCGCTATGGCTCGACCCCGCTCGGCTGGGCGCGTCACCAGGGCGCCAGTGCCGCGCAGATCTATCTGGCCTCACGCAGCAGCGATATCGAAGCCCTGTGCGAGGCCGCCGAGATCGAGCGGCTGGAGGCTCTTTTCGCCAAGGAGCCGGCGCTCGCCAATGCGCCGGCCCGTTCGGGCGAGCCGCCGCTGTTCTGCCTGCCGGACGACGACACCAGCGCCTGCGACCTCGTCGAGTTCCTGCTGGCGGCAGGGGCCGATCCGGCTGCGCGCAACAAGCAGGAGCTGACGCCCGCGCAGGCGGCGCGCAAGCGAGGCCTGCTGGATGCCGCGACGCTGCTGGAAGCGGCCCTTCTCCCCTCGGGGGAGAAGGTGGCAGCGCGAAGCGCTGACGGATGAGGGAAGGGCTGTGCAAGCGGCGCTTTCTCGTTCACCCAGCCAAACTGCCCTCATCCGTCTGCTTTGCAGACACCTTCTCCTCCGAGGGGAGAAGGAAGCCCCGGAGGGAGAAGAGGCTAAGCCGCCTCCAGCCCGAACTGGAGCGCGGCGAGGCGCGCATAGAGCCCGCCCTTGGCGACGAGGGCGGCATGCGTGCCTTCCTCGACCACCCGCCCATCCTCCATCACCAGGATACGGTCGGCGGAGAGGATGGTGGCGAGCCGATGGGCCACGACCAGCGTGGTCCGGCCCTGCATCAGCCGGTCGAGTGCGTCCTGCACGGCGCGCTCGCTTTCCGAATCGAGCGCCGAGGTCGCTTCGTCCAATAGCAGGATCGGCGCGTCCTTCAGCACGGCGCGGGCGATGGCGAGGCGCTGGCGCTGGCCGCCTGACAGCGTGACGCCGCGCTCGCCGATGATGGTGTCGTAGCCATCAGGCAGCGCCCGGATGAAGCCGTCGGCAGCGGCGAGCTGCGCCGCTTCCTCGATCTGCGCGCGCGCCGCGCCGGGGCGACCATAGGCGATGTTGTCGGCGACCGAGACGCCGAACACGGTCGGCTCCTGCGGGACCAGCGCGAAGCGGCTGCGCCAGTCGGTCGGGTCGGCCTCCGGCCCGGCGACGCCGTCGACGACGACGCGGCCGGCGAAGGGGTCGTAGAAGCGCAGCGCCAGCTGCAGCACCGTGCTCTTGCCGGCGCCGGACGGGCCAACCAGTGCGACACGTTCGCCCGGCCTGATCGTGAGGTCGAGATCGGCGAGCGCGAGGTTGCTGCGGCCAGGATAGCGGAAGGAGACGCTCTCGAAGGCGAGGGCGCCGACCGGCGGCGTGGGCAACGCCTTGGGATGGGGCGGGGCTGAAATCGCCGGCTTGGTCGCGAGGATCTCGCCGAGCCGTCCGGCGGCGCCGGCCGCAGCCGAGATGTCGCCATAGACTTCCGAGAGCTGGCCGAGCGAGCTTGCTGCCAAGACGGCGTAGAGCACGAATTGCGACAGGCGCCCGCCGCTCATCCGCCCGGCAAAGACTTCCGTCGCGCCGACCCAGAGCACCAGCACGACGCTGGCCGAGACCAGGAAGATCGCAATGCCGGAGAGCCAGGCGCGGGAACGCGTCGCATCGCGCGAGGCGTCATAGGCGCCGTCCGAGGCGCCCTGGAAGCGCTGCGTCGTCTCGCGCTCAGCGCCGAAGGACTGCATCGTCCGGATCGCGCCGATCGCCTCGGCGGCGAAGGCGGAGGCATCGGCGAGCCGGTCCTGCGCCGCCCGGGCCCGCTTGCGCACCGTGCGGCCGGAGAAGACCAACGGCAGCACGATCAGGGGAATCGCGCCGATCACGATCGCCGAAAGCTGCGGACTGGTCACGATCATCATGACGAGCGCGCCAAGGAACATGATGCCGTTGCGCAGCGCGATCGAGGCGGTCGAGGCGAAGGTCGATTTGATTTGGGTGGTGTCGGCGGTCAGCCGCGAGACCAGGTCTCCGGCCCGGCTGGCGTCGAAGAAGGCCGGCTCGAGCCGGGTCAGGTGCGCGAAGACGTCGGCACGCAGCTCCGAGACGACGCGCTCGCCGACCGTCATCACCAGATAGAATCGGAACGAGCTCGCCAGGGCCAGCACGGCGACGACGCCGATCAGCAGGGCGAAATAGGAGTTCGCCAACTGCTGCTCGCCACCGGAGAAACCGACATCGATGACGCGCCTCACCGCGAGCGGCAGGACAAGCGTCGCCACCGAGGCGACGATCAGCGCGACGAGCGCGAAGGCGATCCGTTGCTTCTGCGCCAGCGCATAGGGCCAGAACGAGCGCAGGGCGCTGAAATCCGGCCGCGCCTTTTGGTCTTCCTTGGTCTCGTTCGCCACGCTTACCTATCCTGAAAAGCTTGCACCGTCGCTGCGGCTGCGCTATGGGCACCCGACTTCACGACAGGCTCATACGAATTGTTCGAAGAGCCGGCGATGTGCGCCGCGTTCCGGCCACCCGCTTTTCGACAATTGAGGATTTCGCCATGAAGACCGGCATTCATCCCGACTACCACACCATCAAGGTCGTCATGACCGATGGCACCGAATACTTCACGCGTTCGACGCTGGGCAAGGAGGGTGACACCCTCAACCTCGACATCGACCCGAAGACCCACCCGGCCTGGACCGGCGGCACCCAGCACATGCTGGACCGCGGCGGCCGCGTCTCGCGCTTCAACTCGCGTTTCGGCGCGTTGGGCGCCCTCGGCAAGAAGTAATCCGCGTTTTCGCAGCCCTTTCAGGCTCGCGACTGCAACAGGAAAGCCCGGCCTCGCGGCCGGGCTTTTTGCATTGGCGGCGACGATAGGCCGCGGGCTCGTGCCTTCTCGTTCCAGCCATCGCCAGGCCACGTCCCGGAATGTTCGCGGGACATGCATTCTTTGATCGCTTCCAAGCGGCGTCAGGCGAATTGACTCCGCTTGAGCCGGCGGCCTATCGAACGCGCGATCCTTTTTCCGGGTTTCGCTGCTCGCTACCGGCCGGCTCCGGCGCGCGAGTCTCGTTCCCGCCTCGCCGGAGAGACTTCATGACGACGCCCGCGATCGACCGCGCTTTGCACGAGCGGCTGGCCAACGCCATCCGCTCGCTCGCCATGGATGGCGTCGAGCAGGCGAAGTCCGGCCATCCCGGTCTGCCGATGGGCGCGGCCGATGTCGCGACCGTGCTGTTCACGCGTATCCTGAAATATGATGCGGCCGAGCCGCGCTGGCCCGACCGTGACCGTTTCGTGCTCTCGGCCGGCCACGGATCGATGCTGATCTACGCGCTGCTCTACCTCACCGGCACGCCGGGCCTGGAGCTCGACGACCTCAAGAAATTCCGCCAACTCGAATCGAAGACGCCGGGCCATCCCGAGAACTTCATGACGCTCGGCGTCGAGACCACCACCGGCCCGCTCGGCCAGGGTCTCGCCACCGCCGTCGGCATGGCGATGGCCGAACGCATGCTCGCCGCCGAATTCGGCAAGAAGCTGGTCGACCACAAGACCTATGTGCTCGCCTCCGACGGCGACCTGATGGAGGGCATCAGCCAGGAGGCGATCGCGCTCGCCGGCCATCAGAAGCTCAACAAGCTGATCGTGCTCTGGGACGATAATGGCATCTCGATCGACGGGCCGCTCTCGATCTCCGATTCGGTCGACCAGCTCGCCCGCTTCAAGGCCTGCGGCTGGAAGGCCGAGCGTGTCGACGGGCATGATCCCGATGCGATCGAGGCGGCGGTCCGCCGCGCCCAGAAGTCGAACAAGCCGACGCTGATCGCCTGCAAGACCGTGATCGGCTTTGGCGCGCCGAAGAAGGCCGGCACCTCCAAGGCGCATGGCGAGCCGCTCGGCGCCGAGGAACTCGCCGCCGCCAAGAAGGCGCTCGGCATCACCGGCGGGCCGTTCGAGGTCGCGGCTGATGTGCTCAAGGCTTGGCGCGGTTTTGGCGCCACCGGCTTCGCCGAGCGCAAGGAATGGAATGCGCGCCTCGCGGCGACGTCCGGGCGCAAGCGCGGCGAGTTCGAGCGCCGGCTGGCCCACACGGTGCCGGCCAAGCTCGCCAAGACCCTCGTTGCCCACAAGAAGACGCTGGCCGCGAGCCCGGTCACGGTCGCGACCCGCAAGGCGTCCGAACTGGCACTGGATGTGATCGTGCCGGTGATGCCGGAGCTGGTCTCGGGCTCGGCCGATCTCACCCCGTCGAACAACACCCGCGCAAAGGGCTTCGAGGACTTCACGCCGAAGACCCCGAAGGGCCGCTATGTCCGCTACGGCATCCGCGAGCACGGCATGGCCGCGGCGATGAACGGTATCACGCTGCATGGCGGCTTCCGCACCGCCGGCGGCACCTTCCTGGTCTTCGCCGACTATGCCCGTCCGTCGATGCGGCTCGCCGCGCTGATGGGGCTGCCCGTCGTCTACGTCATGACCCATGATTCGATCGGCCTCGGCGAGGACGGTCCGACCCACCAGCCGGTCGAGCAGATCGCCTCCTTGCGCGCCATGCCGAACATGCGCGTGCTGCGTCCCGCCGATGCAATCGAGACGGCGGAAGCCTGGCAGATCGCGCTGGAGCGTACCGACGGGCCGACCGTGCTGGCGCTGTCGCGCCAGAACCTGACGCCGGTCCGCACCGACGCCTCGGCGACGAACCGTTCGGCCAAGGGCGCCTATGAGCTGCTGGCGGCCGAAGGGGGCACGGCGCAGGTCTCGCTCTTCGCCTCGGGCTCCGAGGTCGAGATTGCTGTCGCGGCCCGCAAGCTCCTGGCGGAAAAGGGCATTCGCGCCCGCGTCGTCTCTGTGCCCTCGCTCGAAGCGCTGCTGGAGCAGGACGATACGACCAAGGCCGGGATCATCGGCGAGGCACCGATCAAGATCGCGGTCGAGGCCGCCGTGCGCTTTGGCTGGGATGGCGTGATCGGCGCCGATGGCGGCTTTATCGGCATGTCCTCCTTCGGGGCGAGCGGCCCCTACAAGGAAGTCTATAAGCATTTCGGCATCACGCCGGAGGCGGTGGCCGAGGCGGCGATCAAACGTCACAACGGCTGAGTTTCCTTGAAATTTTTAAGGCCTGCCCTTGCGTTCCGCCATGGTTTGGCCGATTTGCCCGCGTGAATGACGCCGGTCCTGCCGGCGAATGGCGAAGGAGAGGATTGAGATGACGGTCAAGGTGGCGATCAACGGCTTCGGCCGTATCGGGCGCAACGTGCTGCGCGCGATCATCGAGTCGAAGCGCAAGGACATCGAGGTCGTGGCGATCAACGACCTCGGGCCGGTCGGGACCAATGCCCATCTCTTCCGCTTCGACTCCGTGCACGGCCGCTTCCCCGGCACGGTGACCGTCTCCGGCGACACGATCGATGTCGGCCGTGGCCCGATCAAGGTGACCGCGATCCGCGATCCCAAGGACCTGCCGCACAAGGCGCTCGGCGTCGACATCGCGCTGGAATGCACCGGCATCTTCACCACCCGCGAGAAGGCGGCGGCCCATCTCGCCGCCGGCGCCAAGCGCGTGCTGGTCTCGGCTCCCTGCGACGGCGCCGACCTGACGGTGGTCTTCGGCGTCAACAACGAGGCCCTGACCAAGGATCACGTCGTCGTCTCGAACGCCTCGTGCACCACCAACTGCCTGGCCCCCGTGGTCCGGGTGCTGCATGACGCGGTCGGCATCGACAAGGGCTTCATGACCACGATCCATGCCTATACCGGCGACCAGCCGACGCTCGACACGATGCACAAGGACCTCTACCGCGGCCGCGCCGCCGCGATGTCGATGATCCCGACCTCGACCGGCGCCGCCAAGGCGATCGGCCTCGTCATCCCCGAGCTCAAGGGCCGTCTCGACGGCACCTCGATCCGCGTGCCGACGCCGAACGTCTCGGTCGTCGACTTCAAGTTCATCGCGAAGCGCAAGACCACGGTCGAGAAGATCAACGACGCCATCATCAAGGCGAGCAAGCGTGGCGCGCTGAAGGGCATCCTCGCCGTCACCGACCAGCCCAACGTCTCGATCGACTTCAACCATGATCCGGCGTCGTCGACCTTCGCGCTCGACCAGACCAAGGTCCTGGACGAGAAGTTCGTCCGCATCCTCACCTGGTACGACAATGAGTGGGGCTTCTCGAACCGCATGAGCGACACTGCCGTCGCCATGGCGAAGCTGATCTGACGCACTCTCCCATCGCAGCCGCGCTTACCCGGCGCGGCTGTGCCTGCACCGCCGAGGAACGGACCGCGCAATGAACAAGATCGAGCCGACCGTCGCCACGCCGGCCACGCCGACCGAGACCATTACCGTACCGCCGGCGCCGAGCATGGCCGAGATCGCCGCATCGCGCGTCGCCGAGGCGAAGCCGGCCGAGCCGCTGTCCGCCAGCGATCCGCGCAAGCTCGACCAACTCTCCCGGATCGAGGACAAGGCGGCCCGGATCGAAGAGAAGTTCGCGCGCTACGAGGCGGTGCTGACCCGCGCCGAGGCTTCGCTCGATCGCAGCGCCCAGAAGGTCGAGCTCGCCGCCGGCACCATGGACTTCGCCGGCCTGCGCGAGGAGCTCTCGGCGCTGCGCCAGCGTGTCAGCGCCACGCCGCGCTTCGGGGCGCTGCTGCTCACCGGCATCGTCACGGCGATCCTGACGGTCATCCTGACGGTGATCGTGCTGAAGGCCGGCGTTCCCGGCGTGCTGCCGCCGATCCTGCCGCGATGAGCTTTCGCCCGGCCGCCGATCTCGCGGGCGGGCGCAATGTCCGCTGGCGGGCGCTGGAAGGCGACGGGCTCGAACATCTCACCCTGCGAGCGGAGGCGAACGGCTTTCGCGCCGATGCCGTGCTGGTCGGCGAGCGTGACGGAAAGCGCTACGGCGCGACCTATCGGATCGACTGCGATCCCGATTTCACGGTCCGCTCCTTCGAGATCACGACGACCGGTGGCCGTCGTCTCGCCATGACACGGCGCGACGGCGCCTGGCACGACAGGGCGCGCGGCCATCTGCCGGCCTTCGACGCCTGCATCGACATCGACCTCTCCGCCACGCCGTTCACCAATACGCTGCCGATCCGCCGCTGCGCCTGGCAGCTAGGCCTGCAACGGCGCATCGCCATGCTGTTCGTGCCGTTCGACAGCTTCGAGCCCTTCGTGACCGAGCAGGTCTATACCTGTCTTGCACTAAAGCTCTTCCGGTTCGAGACGGCCGATGGCAGTTTCAGCGCCGAGCTTCCGGTCGACGAGGACGGCCTCGTCATGGATTATCCCAGCCTGTTTCAACGCTTGTAAGAGAGTTCTCCATGCCTGCTTTCCGCACCCTCGACGACGCCGATCTCGCCGGCAAGCGCGTCCTCGTCCGTGTCGACCTCAACGTGCCGACGGAGGAGGGCAGGGTCACCGACACCACTCGCATCGACCGGATCCTGCCGACGATCCGCGAGATCGCGCAGAAGGGCGGCAAGGTCGTCCTGCTGGCGCATTTCGGCCGGCCGAAGGGGCGCGACGAGAAGAACAGCCTGCGGCAGGTCGTGCCGGCGCTGGCGCATGCGCTCGGCCAGCCGGTGATCTTCGTCGGCGACTGCATCGGCCAGGAAGCGCCGAAGGCGATCGCCGCCGCCAAGAATGGCGAAATCCTGCTGCTCGAGAACACCCGCTTCCATGCCGGCGACGAGGCGAATGATCCCGAGTTCGTCAAGGCGCTCGCCGCCAATGGCGATCTCTATGTCAACGACGCCTTCTCGGCCGCGCATCGTGCCCATGCCTCGACGGAAGGGCTGGCGCATCTGCTCCCAGCCTATGCGGGGCGCGCCATGCAAGCCGAGCTCGAGGCACTCTCGTCCGGGCTCGACAACCCGGCGCGGCCGGTGATGGCGATCGTCGGCGGCGCCAAGGTCTCGACCAAGCTCGAATTGCTGGGGAACCTCGTGCAGAAGGTCGATGTGCTCGTCATCGGCGGCGGCATGGCCAACACCTTCCTCGCCGCGCGCGGCGTCAATGTCGGCAAGTCGCTCTGCGAGCATGATCTCGCCGGTACCGCCCGCGAGATCGAGGCGAAGGCCAAGGCGGCCGGCTGCGAGATCATTCTGCCGGTCGATGCGCTGGTCGCCCGCGAGTTCAGGGCCCATCCGGGCCATCGCGTCGTCTCGATCGGCGAAGTCGGGGCGGACGAGATGATCCTCGATGCAGGCCCGCTCAGCGTCGCCGAGGTCGTGCTCAAGCTCAATACCGTGAAGACGGTCGTCTGGAACGGTCCGTTCGGCGCATTCGAGCTGCCGCCCTTCGACACGGCGACCGTCGCGGTCGCCAAGGCCGTGGCGGAGCGCGTCCGGGACGGCAAGCTCGTCGCGGTCGCCGGTGGCGGCGACACGGTCGCGGCGATGAACCATGCGGGCGTCGCCGAAGACCTGACCTATGTCTCGACCGCGGGCGGCGCCTTCCTCGAATGGATGGAAGGCAAGGCCCTGCCGGGCGTCGAGGCACTGCGGAAGGGCTGATCGGCGGCGCAGCTTCCGGTTGCGTGAGGCGATGTTTATGCTATGTTCTCGTTACGGCATGACGATTTCGCTGGAGCCACTATGCGATGAGCGAGAATGTCCAGACTGCAATGTTCGAGATTCTGAAAAGGCTTCAGAGCGACTTTGCGTCTTTCCGGTCCGAAACGAGCGAGCGTTTCGAGCGGCTGGAGGACCTCGTCCGCAAGCAGCGCCGTGATACGGCCGGTCTGCTCGTCATGGCCAAGGCTGTGACGGGCGACTTTGCCGAGCAGGTCGCGGCAATTGAAGAGCGCGCGAGGGTTCTGGAAGCGCGCGGGCGCTGATCGCATTCACTTTTTTGGCCGGTTTCGCTTTGCGTCCGCCACAGTTCGATTCTAAACCCTCCAGATAAAGCAGAGCCCAACCGGAGGATCATCGTGGCCCGCATCACGCTTCGCCAATTGCTCGACCATGCTGCCGAGAACGACTACGGCGTTCCGGCCTTCAACATCAACAACATGGAGCAGGCGCTCGCGATCATGGCGGCGGCGGATGCGACGGACGCGCCGGTGATCATCCAGGCCTCGCGCGGGGCGCGCTCCTACGCCAACGACATCATGCTCAAGCACATGATGGACGCCGTCACCGAGATCTATCCGCATATCCCGGTCTGTGTGCATCTCGACCATGGCAACGAGCCGGCAACCTGCATGACCGCGATCCAGGCCGGCTTCACCTCGGTGATGATGGACGGCTCGCTCAAGGCTGACGGCAAGACGCCGGGTGACTGGGACTACAATGTCGGCGTGACCAAGACCGTCACCGAGATGTCCCATCTCGGCGGCATCTCCGTCGAAGGAGAGCTCGGTGTCTTGGGCTCGCTTGAAAGCGGCGAGGGCGAGAAGGAGGACGGCCACGGGTTCGAGGGCAAGCTCAGCCACGACCAACTCCTGACCAACCCGGACGAAGCCGTGAAGTTCGTCGCCGAGACCAAGGTCGACGCGCTCGCCATCGCCATGGGCACCTCGCACGGCGCCTACAAGTTCACCCGCAAGCCTGACGGCGCGATCCTGGCGATGCATGTCATCGAGGAGATCCACAAGAAGCTGCCGAACATGCACCTCGTCATGCACGGCTCCTCCTCAGTGCCGCAGGACCTGCAGGACGTCATCAACCAGTACGGCGGCAAGATGCCCCAGACCTGGGGTGTGCCGGTCGAGGAGATCCAGCGCGGCATCAAGCACGGCGTGCGCAAGATCAACATCGACACCGACAACCGGATGGCGATGACCGGCCAGATCCGCAAGATCCTGTCCGAGAATCCCGGCGAGTTCGATCCGCGCAAGTATCTGAAGCCGGCGATGGAAGCCATGACCGCGCTCTGCAAGAAGCGGCTGGAGGAGTTCAACACCGCCGGCCAGGCCTCGAAGATCAAGCGCGTCATCACGCTGGCGGACATGGCCAAGCGCTACGCCAAGGGCGAGCTCGATCCGACCTTCGGTGCCAAGAAGGCGGCGTAGTTAGCTGCTGAAAACGCCGCATCCGTCATGGTCGGGCTTGTCCCGACCACCACGTCTTTGCTGGTCGCGCGGTGTTCAAGACGTGGATGCTCGGCACAAGGCCGAGCATGACGGCAGTGTCACATGATGGTTTACAAAAAAACGCCCGGCTGTGCCGGGCGTTTTCATTTCAGGAAATGGTGGGGTCAGGCCCGACCATGACCGGTTGCCAGTCGCTCACACGCCGATCTTGCCGCCGCCGCGCTTGGTGATCGCCACCACCGAAGGACGCGTCGGCATGTCGGGCTTGAAGTCCGGCCAGCGGGTCGAGAGGTCCTCGTAATAGGAGCGGCGGCCGAAGGCGGGCCAGTCCGGGCCATCGTCGCCCGGATGCTGGACGGCGACGAAAGCCGTCGTGTCATCCGGCGTGAAGCAGGGGCCGCAGAGTTCGGCGCCGTGCGGCACGCGGTAGAACAGCTTCGAGGTGCGGCGCGCCTCGCCTTCGGTATCGACCGCCCAGAGCCCGTCGGTGCGGCCGGTCTCGGGGAAGCCGTTGCCGTCGGTCGAGATCCAGAGGCGCCCGGCGGAATCGACCACGGCATTGTCGGGCATGCCGAACCAGCCGTTCTTGCTGGTCTCAGTCGAGAAGGTCGCTCCAACCGCCGCGACGGAAGGATCGCCGCATTTCAGCAGGATCTCCCATTTGCCCTTCGTCGCGGTGTGGTCGCCGCCGTCCTCGATGATCTCGACGATATGGCCGAAGGCGTTCTTGGCGCGCGGATTGGCGGCGTCGACCTGCGCGTCGGTGCGGTTGGTGTTATTGGTCAGCATGACGTAGACGCGGCCGGTAACCGGATTGGGCGTGATGTCCTCGGGCCTGTCCATCTTGGTCGCGCCGAGCAGGTCGCCGGCGCGGCGCGTCTCGATCAGCACGTCGGCCTGACTCTGGAAGCCGTTCGCCGCCGTCAGCGGCCCCTGGCCGAAGACCAGCGGCAGCCAGGCGACGCCGCCATCAGCGTCGAAGCGGGCGACATAGAGCGTGCCGGCGTCGAAAAGGTCCATGTTGGCGGCGCGGTTGTTGGGGTCGAAGCGGCCGGCGGTCACGAATTTGTAGACGTAGTCGAAGCGCTCGTCGTCGCCGAGATAGACCACGACCTGACCATTCTTCGCGACGATGTTGTCGGCGCCTTCATGCTTGAAGCGGCCGAGCGCCGTGCGCTTCTTCGGAACCGAATTCGGATCGAGCGGGTCGACCTCGACGATCCAGCCGAAACGATTCGCTTCGTTGGGCTCCTTGGCGAGGTCGAAGCGCTCCTCGAAACGTCCCCAGGCATAGGGCGCGGACGGAATGGCCATGCGCTTGTAGTTGGCCTCCTCGCGATGGCCGTCCGGCAGCTTGCCGGAGAAATAACCGTGCACGTTCTCCTCGCCGGTGACGAAGGTGCCCCAGGGCGTCAGTGCGCCGGCGCAGTTGTTGATCGTGCCGAAGACTTTCTTGCCGCTCGCGTCGGCGTTGGTCTTGACGCGATCGGAGCCGGTGACGGGACCCGAGAGCTGCATCTCGGTCGCGACGGTGATGCGGCGATTGTACTTTGAATCCTTCACCAGTGCCCATCTGCCGTCGATCTTGCGGATTTCGGCGACGGTCGCGCCATGCGCCATCGCCTCGATCTCGAAACGCTCCTTGGTCGCGTTCTTCATTACCGGCTTGCCGTCCTTTATCTCGACGACGCCGGGGAACATCAGATGCGGGTTGGTGTACTCGTGGTTGACGAAGAGCAGGCCGTGGGCCGAGGGGTCGGCAGCGCCGGGCATCGGCGTGTAGCCGACGAAGTCGTTATTGTAGCCGAACTGCCTGGACTGGGCATCGGCCGTCTGCTTGGCCGGGTCGAATTCCGGCGCGCCGGCAACGATCGGATCGCCCCAGCGCAGCAGCACGTCGGCCTGATAGCCTTCCGCGACATGGTGGTCCGCATCGACCCCGGCTTCGACTTCCTTGAAGCTGAAGGCGGAGCCCTTCGCCTGGGCCTTGGCCTCCTCGGCGGTCGCCAGCGCGGCCGCGCCAACCGTCGCCGAAATGGCGGAGACGGCGAGCGCGCCCTTGAGCAGGCCGCGACGCGAGAAGCGCTGGCCGATCAGTTCGCCCATGGTCGGGTTGGCGGACTGGTTCTGCGGTGGCGCGTCGTCATGCTCGAGCATGCTGGCGCCGAAAGTGGATTCGTACTGGGTCTCTTCGGTCATGACCGGCCCCTCCTGTCACACAAGCTAGAATGACTCAAAACTATGAGTCACGCTTGACAGATCGGTGACGGCCGATGCTCACGCAGCGCGATTCTGTCGGGTCAGGTTCTCGAAGGCCTCGGTCAGGGTTTCGGCCTGGCGCGTCAGCGCCTGGGCGAGGCCGAGCATCTCGTCGATGCCCATGCCGGCGGCTTGGGCGGATTCGTTGACGCTGGCGATGGCGTACGAAACCTCCTGCGTGCCTTGCGATGCGAAACTGACGCTGCGGGCGATCTCCTGGGTCGCTGCCCGCTGCTCGTCGACGGAACTCGCGATCGTCAGCGTCGTATGATCCATGTCGCTGACGAAGCCGACGATGCTTTCGATCGCCTCGACGGCTTCTTGCGTCGCCGACTGCATGGCTGGGACCTGGGCCGCGATCTCGTCCGTCGCCTTGGCGGTCCGGGCAGAGAGCTGTTTCACCTCTTGCGCGACCACGGCGAAGCCTCGCCCCGCCTCGCCGGCGCGCGCCGCCTCGATCGTCGCGTTGAGCGCGAGCAGATTGGTCTGTGCGGCGATGTCGCGGATCAGGTCGACGATGGAACCGATCGTCTGCGCCGATTGTGCGAGACCCTTGACGATCGCCTCTGTTCGCAACGCCGCCTGGCTGGCATCGTGCGCCTTGGTGGTGGCACGGGCGACTTCCTCGGAAATCTGGCTGAGCGAGATCGACAGCTCCTCGGCAGCGCTGGCAACGCTGCCGACATTGTCCGAAGCCTCGTCCGACGCCCGGGCGGCGGCAACGGCCTGCACGCCGGTCTCCTTGACTATGCCATTCATCGTATGAGCCGTCGCCTCGACGACACGGGCACTGCCGGTTACGGCGCCGACCACGTCACGGACCGTGACCTCGAAAGCCGAGATCTCGCGCTGGGCGCGTTCGCGGCTCTGCCGCTGGACATGCGAATAGGTCTCGAGCAGCAGCTCGAGATCGAGCTGGACAGCTTTCTGCAGGGCGGCGCGCAGCGCGATGCGCCGGTTGTATTCCTTGGCCTGCCAGAAGTGGCTGAGCTTGGCGAGGCCGTCGCGGAGCAGCCCGAGTTCGGCGCCGATCGCATTGCCGACGATGGCGTGACAGATCGCGACGGCGTGGGCGGGAACGCCGTTGTCGTTGAAGGCGCCGGCAAGGGCGTGCGCGGATTGCAGATAGCCGTCCTCGAGCTCGCCTGACACCAGCCTGATCCAGTGCGCGAGCCTGAGTTCGTGCACCTCCGAGCGCTGCATCGCGCTCAGGATTTCGGGCCAGGCCTCGAAATGCTCGTGCAGCTCCGGCAGCAAGGTCGGCAGGCGCCGTCGCGCAAATTCAGCCTGCTGCCGCAGCAGGCCGATGTCGATGGCGTCGATCCGGAAGGTCCGCAGGCGCGCCGCGTGCTCAGCGATGGCGTTGTTCATGCGCGCTGTGTTCGTTTCCGCTGGTGGGCCTGCCCGCGACATTGCTGCAGGTTCGCGAATAAACGCTTAAGCATGGGCGTGCCGGAAAGGCTGCCGCCGCGCTTGCCTCGCGTCGAGCCGGCTGAGTATAAGCCGGCCGACGCATAACAGCGGAGATCTGGGCGTATGGCCGGCCATTCACAGTTCAAGAACATCATGCACCGCAAGGGCAAGCAGGACGCGGTGCGCTCCAAGCTGTTCTCGAAACTGGCCCGCGAAATCACCGTCGCCGCCAAATTGGGCATGCCCGACCCGAACATGAATCCGCGCCTGCGCATGGCCGTGCTCGCCGCGCGCGCCGAGAACATGCCGAAAGACAATATCGAGCGCGCGATCAAGAAGGCGCTCGGTGGCGAGGGCGATAACTATGACGAGGTCCGCTACGAGGGTTATGGGCCCGGCGGCACCGCCGTGATCGTCGAGGCGCTGACCGACAACCGCAACCGCACGGCCTCGGCGGTGCGCTCCTACTTCACCAAGTCCGGCGGAGCGATGGGCGAGAGCAACTCGGTCTCGTTCATGTTCAATCGCGTCGGCGAGGTCAGCTATCCCGCCGAAGCCGGCGATGCCGACAAGGTGATGGAGGCAGCGATCGAGGCCGGCGCCGACGACGTGATCAGCGACGAGAACGGCCACACCATCCTGTGCGCCTTCGATGCGCTCAATGAAGTCTCCAAAGCGCTCGAAGGCACGCTCGGTGCGCCGGCCTCAGCCAAGCCGGTTTGGCGGCCGACGACAACGACGCCCCTCGACGAGGAGAAGGCGGCGTCGATGATGAAACTGATGGAGGCACTCGACAATGACGACGACGTCCAGAACGTTTTCGCCAATTTCGAGATCGCCGACGAGGTGATGGCTAAGCTCGGGGGGTGAGCGCGATATGGCGTCATTCTCGGGCCTGACCCGAGAATCTCTTGCCGGATGAGACCCTGGTATCTCCTCGCCACGAGATGCTCGGGTCAAGCCCGAGCATGACGACCTTTGTCACCGCCCGATCAGCCCATCCCAGAACGGCAGGCTGATGAGCGCGCTCAGGAAGATCGTCAGATAGGCGATGCGGCGGAAGGTCTGTTCGGAGGCCAAGCCGAAGGCGTGGGTGCCGAGCCAGAGGCCTGCGCCATAGACGGCAAAGAGCGGCAGTGCCATCACCAGCGAAGTGAAGGTGATGATGGCCTTCGCCCACAGGACCGCGCCGCTGACCACGGTACTCAGCCCGAAATAGGTCTGCAGGTTAGCGCGGGTCTTGTGCCGGTCGTTGCGCTGGGCGCCGAGCCAGAACACGGCGAGCGGCATGCCGCCGATGCTGGCGAGACCATTGCATAGACCCGAGGCCGCCCCGACGCCGAGCGACAGCGGCATGCCGGGTTTTCCGTGATAGCGCCAGCCGGAGGCCATCAGCAGGACGGCGGCGAGCACGAGCAGCGCCAGCAGCCAGCGCATCGTCTCGCGATCGAGCCAGGTGAGAAGGGCGATACCGAGCGGCAGGGTCAGCGTCGCGGCGATCAAGAGGGGGATGACCTCGCTCCATTCCGCGCGCTTTGCCGAACGGGCCGCCAATGGCAGGGCGAAGGGGAGGTCGATCACCCAGATCAGCCCGAGCGCCGCGACCGGCCCAAGCACGATCGAGGCCAGCGGCATGAACACCATGGCGAAGCCAAAGCCGGTGAAGCCGCGGACCAGGCCGCCGAGCAAGGTCGCGCCGATCAGGACGGCGATGCCGTCGAGCGAGACACCGGGAAAGAGCGAGATCAGGAGAGCTGTCATCGGAACGCCGGGGAAGGATTGTCTTTCCTTCACGCAAGGCGCGAGACGATCAACCCCTGTTGCAGTGATGGCGGCGATGAGTATCGCTCATCGATGGTGCGAGCCCTCGTCCCTGCCTTCCGTCCTGTTCCTGGGCCAGATACCTTACAAAACTTTAATACAATCCGTCATCGCGCGTTCATCTTGGCGGTCCTAGCGTCCCTCGGCTGCGAGACCTCCCGGAATGTTTCGCCTGGTCGACGCTGCATAAACCTGACCCCACAGGGGGATAGCGATCATGACACGCACCAGATTTGCGCTTGCCGCCGGGCTCTTCGCGCTGACCGGCAGTCTCATGCTGCAGACATCATCGCCCGCACTGGCGCTGACGATGAAGGAGTGCAGCACCAAGTACAACGCCGCCAAGGCCGGCAATACGCTGGCCGGGCAGTCGTGGAATGATTTCCGCAAGGCGCAATGCGGTGACGCAGCCGCTCCCGCCGCCGCGACTGCTCCGGCAGCGGCGACCCCTGCCAAGCCCGTTGCCAGCGCGCCCGCTGCTGCCAAGCCGGCCGCCGCTGCGCCTGCCGCAGCCGGCAATGCCATGTTCCCGAGCAAGGTCGATCCGAAATACTCGACCCTCTCGGCCGGCAAGCAGCGCTTCAAGACCTGCAACGACCAGTACAACGCCAACAAGGCCAATGGCGGCAATGGCGAGCTGAAGTGGATCCAGAAGGGTGGCGGCTATTACAGCCAGTGCAACACCCGGCTGAAGGGCGCCTGAGCAAAGCATTCTCAGTCCCTGTCATTATTTGGGGCCGAGGCTCCCGCCTCGGCCCTGTCTCGCAGTGACGGGGTGCGCCGGAGCCCGATCGGGCATAGCGTTCGCGCATGTCCGATCCGATTCGCATTCTCGGCCTCGACCCCGGTCTCAGGAAGACCGGCTGGGGCATCGTCGTCAGCGAGGGGACGAAGCTGTCCTTCGTCGCCTGCGGCGTGGTCGAGAGCGACGACAAGCATTCTCTCGCTGAGCGGCTGCGGCAACTGCATGACGGCATCGCCGGCGTGATCGCGCGGCATCAGCCGCAGGAGGTCGCGGTCGAGGAGACCTTCGTCAACCGCGATCCGCAATCGGCGCTGAAGCTCGGCCAGGCGCGCGGTATCGCGCTGGTCGTGCCGGCGCTGGCCGGGCTCGATGTCGCGGAGTACGCCGCCAATCTGGTGAAGAAGACCGTGGTCGGCGTCGGCCACGCCGACAAGAAGCAGGTGCAGGCGATGATCCGCGTGCTGCTGCCGAAGGCCGAGACGCGCAGCGCCGACGCGGCGGACGCGCTCGCCGTTGCGATCTGCCACTCGCAGCATCGCGGCGCCAGGGCGCTGCTGGCGCAGTATCAGCTGCGGAAGGCGTAGAGCTCGGCGTCCGGGTCGCCTTTGCCGAGGAGGCCGGTCCGAACGATCTCGGCGCCGATGCGGCTATAGGTGATGCCGTTGCCGCCGAAGCCCATCACTGTCCAGCAATTCCTGAGATCAGGCATCGGGCCGATGGTCGGCAGCCCGGTCGTCGAGGCTCCGAACGTGCCGGTCCAGGCATAGTCAACTTCGGTCGAGACCCCGGGCAGGAGCTTGCTGAGTTTGCGGCGCAGGGCCTCGACCTTCTGTCCGATCAGCGCGTCGCGCTTGTCTTCGTCGACGAAATCCTCGTCCTCGCCGCCGCAGATGATGCGGCCGTCGCGGGTCGTGCGCATGTAGAGGTAAGGATCGGACGCTTCCCAGATGAAGCAGCACCGTGGCCAGAGGCTGCGCTTCTGGGGCGCGGTGGCCAGCGCCCAGGTCGAGAGCACGCCGTGCCCCTTCGGCATCTCCCCGAAGGGTAGTTCGTAGCCGGTGCAGAAGACGAGGTGGCGGCAGCGGATGCGGTGGCCCTCCTTGGTCCGCAGATCGACCGAGCGCGGCTTGGCGTCGAGATCGACGATCTCGACCGGCCAGGCGAGGCGGGCGCCGCGGCCGAGCGCGGCGCGCAGGAAGCCGGTTGCGAGCACGACCGGATCGGCCTCGAGATTGTCATAGCCCAGCAAGGCGGCTTCGCGATCGATGCCGAAGTGCTCCTTCAGCGCCGCGGCATCGAGCAAGGCGGTTTCCAGCCCGGCGTGGCGGCGGGCTTCCCCCTCGCGGGCCAAGCCGTTGGCATCGAGCACGTCGCCCGCGAGATAAAGCGAATCGCGACGTATGACAGGGGCGATCGATAGCGCCTTCATTCGCGCCGCCAGCCCATCGACGGCGAGGCGCGAGCGGCGCCAGGCGCGGATCGCGGCCTCCTCGCCGATCTGGCGCGTCAGTTTGGTCAGGGGCTGGTCGACCTCGTATTGCAGGAGGGCGGTGCTCGCCGGCGTCGAGCCGCGGACCGGGCCGCGCCGGTCGACCACCAGCACGCTGAAACCTGCCTCGCTGAGCGCGTCGGCCTGCATCGCGCCGGAGATGCCGGCGCCGATGATGACGACGTCGCTCTGCGTATCCTCGGTGATGCCTTGCCTCGGAAAGCGCGGTGGCCGCTTGCCCTGCCAGACCGAGCGCCCGGTCCGCAGGTCTCTCGCTTTCGTCAGCACGTGCCCACCCCTCCATATCGTCGGTGGAGAACGCATGATCGCCGCGAATGATCCGATCTGGCGGCGGGCTGTCGCCATGCTAACAGGAGGCATGATCGGAAAGCTCAAGGGCCTCATCGATTCGTATGGCGAGGACTTCGTCATCGTCGACGTTCAGGGCGTCGGCTATGTCGTGCAGTGCTCCTCACGCACGCTGCAGCGCCTGCCCAAGGTCGGCGAGGCGGCGGCCCTGTCGATCGAGACCCATGTCCGCGAGGACGCGATCCGGCTCTACGGCTTCATGTCGGACAATGAGCGCGACTGGTTCCGGCTGATGCAGATGGTGCAGGGCGTCGGCGCCAAGGTTGCGCTCGCCATCCTCTCGACGCTCGAGCCCGGCGCGCTCGCGACCGCGATCGCCAGCAACGACAAGGCGGCCGTGGCGCGCGCGCCCGGTGTCGGCCCCAAGCTCGCCCAGCGCATCTGCGCCGAGCTCAAGGACAAGGCGCCGGCCTTCGGCCATGTCGACCCGGCCATCGCGCAGCTTTCTGGCGCGCTCGAGGACAGGAAGCTGCCGCAGCCGGTGGCGGACGCCGTCTCGGCGCTCACCAATCTCGGCTACCAGCAGGCGCAGGCGGTTGCGGCGGTTGCGGCTGCATCGCGTGCGGCAGGCGAGGGGGCCGGCACGGCGCAACTGATCCGGCTCGGGCTGAAGGAGCTTGCCAAGTGACGAACGGACCGACGGTGATCTTCCGGGAGATCGCCGACAAGTCGGCATTCCTTGCGCTGATGATGCGGCACTGGGGCTCGCATCGCATGGTGATCGGCCTGAAGCTCTACGATTGCGCCGAATTGCCCCTGCTCGGCATGTTTGCGGCCGAAGGCGAGCTTCTGGCGGTGGCGAGCTGGGCGCATGACGGCGAGCTTGCGGTGCTGTGTGCATTGCATTCCCTGAAGGAGGGCGAAGGCGCCGCGTCGCGCATGCTCGAAGCAGTGAAGGCGGCGGCGCGAGCCGCCGGCGCGGTCAAGCTCAGGGCGATGCTGACCAATGACAACATGCCGGCCCTGGCGTTCTACCAGAAGCACGGCTTCCGCTTCTCCGGGCTCTATATCGAGGCGATCGATGCCTATCGTTCGGTGATTCCGACGATCATCAAGTCCGGCTACCAGGACATTCCGGTGCATGACGCGCTGGAGCTGGAGATCGCATTGTGAGCGAACCGAAGCGGCCCGGTCTGATGACGGCGGACAAGCGCGACGACGACAGCGAAACCTCGCTGCGGCCGCTCTCGCTCGCCGATTTCACCGGTCAGGCGGCGGCGCGGGCGAACCTCCAGGTCTTCATCAATGCGGCGCGTAGCCGTGGTGACGCGCTCGATCATGTGCTGTTCGTCGGGCCGCCGGGGCTGGGCAAGACGACGCTGGCGCAGATCGTGGCGCGCGAGCTCGGCGTCAGTTTCCGCTCAACCTCGGGGCCGGTCATCGCCAAGGCCGGCGATCTTGCGGCGCAGCTCACCAATCTCGAAGAGCGCGACGTGCTCTTCATCGACGAGATCCATCGCCTCAATCCGGCGGTGGAGGAGATCCTCTACCCGGCGATGGAGGACTACCAGCTCGATTTGATCATCGGTGAGGGGCCGGCAGCACGCTCGGTCAAGATCGACCTGCCGAAGTTCACGCTCGTCGGCGCCACCACCCGCGCCGGCCTGCTGACGACGCCTTTGCGCGACCGCTTCGGCATCCCGATCCGTTTGCAGTTCTACACGGTCGAGGAATTGCAGAGCATTGTCGCGCGTGGCGCGCGGGTGCTCGGCGTGCCGATGTCGGATGACGGCGCGAACGAGATCGCGCGGCGCGCGCGCGGCACGCCTCGTATCGCCGGCCGGCTGCTCCGGCGGGTGCGCGACTTCGCCATCGTCGACGGCGATGCGATCGTCACCCGCAAGGTCGCCGACAAGGCGCTCGGCCTGCTCGATGTCGACGCCATCGGCCTCGACCAGATGGACCGGCGCTATCTCACTACCGTCGCGATCAATTTCGGCGGTGGCCCGGTCGGGATCGAAACGATCGCCGCCTCGCTCTCCGAGCCGCGCGACGCGATCGAGGAGATCATCGAGCCCTTTCTGCTGCAGCAGGGCTTCATCCAGCGCACCCCGCGTGGGCGGCTGCTGACACCGCACGCCTTCCGCCATCTCGGCATGCCGGAGCCGAGCCGCGAGGCAGCGCAGTTCGGCCTATTCGGGGACGAGGGGGAGGAGTGATGACAGAGATTCTTCTTGGGAAATTGGAGAAATTTCCACTGCGTTCCATCTGGCTTGGGGAGGCAACAGATTTCACGCCCTGGCTTGCGGAAAATCTCGACAAGCTTGGCGAGCGGATCGGCATGGAGCTTGAACTTGAATCAACGGAAGTCACCGCTGGTGACTTTTCTGCTGACATTGTGGCGCGTGAAGTGTCAACGAACCGCAAAGTTATTATTGAGAATCAGTTTGGGCAGACAGATCATCGTCATCTCGGTCAAATAATTACATATGCAGCTTCCCTGAATGCAGAGGTCATCGTTTGGATTTCTGAAAGAAGTCGACCGGAACACAAACTTGCTATCGATTTCTTGAATAGCAATTTCAAGGGGAATGTCATATTCTTTGCGGTAGAAGCTTCTATCGTCCGTATTGAGAATTCGAAGCCAGCATTTCTGTTGGATGTCGTCTCTGAACCGGTCGAGGCACCGATTCCATCGGGGGTTGTTAATGAAACGATCTCAGAGACGAGAGAGAAGTATCGTCAATATTTTCAGCAGCTTATTGATGATCTTAGGGTGATTCATAAATTTACTAATGCTCGCGCTGGGCAGCCGCAGAATTGGTATAGTTTCTCCTCTGAAAATTCAAAAATATTCAAATATGGAACAAGTTTCAGTCAAGGTGGTCAAGTTCGAGTCGAGATATACATTGATTGCGACGATAAGGAGCGGAATGAAGCCTTGTTTGAGTGCTTGCAGGGAAAAGGGGCTGAGCTTGAAGCGAGTTTTGGATCTCCTCTAAGTTGGGAGAAGCTTGAAAGCCGACGCGCATGTCGTATCGCTATCTACCGAGACGGTGATATAGATGCGGAAACAGAACTTCTTAATGAAATTAAATCCTGGAGTATTTCTAACTTAATTAAATTTAAGACGATTTTCCCAAATTATATTGCCTCGTGTTTGACCGAAATATCATCCAAGGCGCCCGCTGGAGATGGTATGGCAGCGGAATGAGACATCTCTGTCAAAAGGCCGCGGCGGCAGCTGCTCTTGTGGTCCTGTCTCTGCCAGGCCACGCCGCCGAACCCACGCCCGATGCGACGGTGCGCAAGGCCTATGAGGTCACGCAAAAGACGTTGGATGGCGGTGGCGAGCCACCCTGGCGACCGCCGCATCGCGACGCGCTGATGAGCAAGAATCTGGCGGCGCTGTTTGCCCGCGACGACCGCTACCAGGATGAGAGCGGCGATATCGGCCATGTCGGGGCCGATCCGTTCATCAATGGGCAGGATGGCGAGGTCAAGGATCTTCAGATCGGTCTCGCCGGCAAAGCCTCGCGCGGGCGGGCTCGGGTGGTCGCTTCCTTCCGCAGCTTTGGCCAGAAGATGGCCGTCCGCTTCCTGATGGTGGAGGAAGGCGGCGGCTGGCGCATCGACGACATCGTCAATCGCATCGACGGCAAGGCCTATTCGATCCGCGCCGCCCTGTCGCAGCCCTATGATTGCGGCTCGTTCATGGGCAAGCCCTGCAGTCGCTGACGATCGCTCAGTGGAGGGTAGCCTTTTGGCTGTGCCCATTGCGCCCGCCCGCCGGACGCCCTGTCGACGTTTGACCCGTCCGCGTGCCCGCCTTCATGGATTTTGGCCTGTCGTGGCTGGTCTCTGCCTGTTCCTTCTTTTCCTTCAGCGCTCGGCGCGCCTTCTGCCGCTGGGTGGCCTGCTTCAGCTTGCGCATCGCGGTCTCCGTCTCGCTCTCAAGCTGGAACGAGGGGAGCCGCATACGGTTCCGATGGCTGCGTCGCGGTTGTTCGTGTGGGGCAGGCCGGTCTAAGGATCGTGCGCCAATCTGCAGAAGGACTGTCATGGCCGGCGCCCACAGCATCTCCGTCCGCGTCTATTACGAGGACACCGACTTCTCCGGCGTCGTCTACCACGCCTCCTATCTGCGCTTCATGGAGCGTGGTCGTACCGAGCTGATCCGGGCGCTCGGCATCGAGCAGCGCGAGCTCTTCGACGGCGATGCGGCGCTCGGCTTCGCGGTCCGGCGCATGCTGATCGATTTCATGAAGCCCGCCGTGATGGACGATCTGCTCACGGTCGAGACGAAGCCGACGGTGGCGCGCGGCGCCACCATGGAACTCGACCAACGCATCCTGCGCGGCGAGGAGGTGCTGATCACGGCGCAGGTCAAGGTCGCCTGTATCGGCGGCGGCAAGGCGCGGCGCATTCCCGATGTGCTGCGGCATCGGCTCGGACTGGAAATCATCTGAGAGATCGGCCGCGAGTTCTACTGGCGCGGCAGCCTGACGCGACCATCTGCGCTTCCGGTGCTCACGGACTTATGTCCGCTCCGCTCCGGTTCTCGACAGTCACGCCATTCAGCTCGCGCCAGCGAACTCTCGACCGATCTCTTCGAGAGCTCATGCTGCCTGCTGGCATCGACGCTGACGGATCGCCATGTTAGGGCCCGTAACATGAGCTGGAAACGCAACGAGCCCGAGCAGCCGCGGGGCTATCACCACGGCAACCTCAAGGAGGCGCTGGTGCGTGCCGCCCTGGGGCTTATCGGCGAGAAGGGCCCGAACGGCTTCACCTTCGCCGAAGCCGCCCGCATGGCCGGCGTCAGCCCAGCCGCGCCCTATCGGCATTATCGCGACCGTGATGAATTGCTGGCTGATGTCGCGGTGCGGGGGTTCACCGCCTTCGAGGCCGCCCTGGCCAAGGCCTGGAACGGCGGCAAGCCGGATGCCGAGACGGCCTTCCACCGGCTCGGTCCGGCCTATCTCGCCTTCGCTCATGACGAGCCGGCTTTCTATTCGGCAATGTTCGAAGCCGGTGTCCCGCTTGACGCGAGCCCGGAGCTGCGCGCCGCCGCCGATCGCGCCTTCCAGCAATTGCGCCAGGCCGCGGAGACGCTGATCGCGGTGCTGCCGCAGGGAAAGCGGCCGCCGGCGCTGATGATGGCGCTGCATATCTGGGCGATGTCGCACGGCGTCGCGGCGCTGTTCGGCCGCGCCGATGCCGGCCGGCGGCCGCTGCCGATGTCGGCCGCCGACCTGCTCGAGGCTGGAATGCTGGTCTATCTCAAAGGCCTGGGCCTGCCCCCCGATCAAGCGGTCTGACGTTTCGCGGAAAATTTTGATCCGGCTGTCTTGAAAGCCTTGGCAGGTGCGTCCAGATATGTGAATGTGATTTACATTCACACGGTCGGCGAGGGCCGGATCTGATCAGGTTGGATAACCTGATCAGTGAATCCGTCCCTCACTCCTAAATGGAGACCGTTTTGCCGATCAGCCCGCTTACAGGCTGATCGGAACGGGCTCCGAGCCGATCGGGAGGTTGGCCGGCAGCGGCATCCGTCGCTGTCATTCAGGTTCGAGAGGAATCGATGCCGATCGTCGCAAAGCTTGATGAATACGGAAAAGGGGCCTGGATCGCCTTTGCGGTGCTCGGCTTCATCATTTTCTGGCCGCTGGGTCTGGCGACCCTGGTCTTTCTGTTCTGGAGTGGACGCATGGGACATGGTTGTGGACCGGCACGTTACGAGCACCGGATGAATCGCCTGCAGGACAAGATGGAGCGCCTGCGCGAGCGCATGGGCGGGGCTCAGCCCTTCGGTCGTGGCGGCTTCGGCGGCGGCTGGGGCCGCGGTCCGTCGTCGAGCGGCAACCGCGCCTTCGACGAATATCGTGACGAGACGCTGCGCCGTCTCGAGGACGAGCAGCGCGAATTCCACGACTTCCTCGGCCGGCTGCGCATGGCCAAGGACAAGGCCGAGTTCGACCAGTTCATGAACACGCGCCGTCCCAGCACTGGCACGGATACCGTCGAAAGCGCCTGACCCGCCCCGTCAGTCCTGTCGACTATCGGCGGCCCGCTTCCTCATGGAAGCGGGCCGTTGGCGTTTATGGGCCGCATCTCGACGAAACGCTTCGCGCACGAGGCCGCGGCATACAGCTACGGACCCCTCCTGGATGCGGCCCGCATGGCCGTCATAACGCGATATTAACCATGCCGGCCCTTAACCTCGATGGGGATTTAGCGGGACACAAGGCCTCTGGCGCACGCGAGCACCGCCGTTTGGCCCATCTTTCGCCGAATTCAGCGGCAATTGGTGTCGATGGCATATCCCCGGAGCGCAGATCGGGCGGCGGCGCGACCTTCGCGGCGCAAGCTACAGGCTGTGCGGGACTGAACTTAGTTTCGCGCCCGCCAGGCAGAAGGATGACAGGATGAACCCCGCCGTGGAGATCGCGCAGGCCGCGCCGCAGATCGACATGTCTTTCTGGTCGCTGTTCTGGCACGCCCATATCGTCGTCAAGCTCGTGATGATGGGCCTGCTCGGCGCGTCGGTGTGGTGCTGGTCGATCATCGTCGACAAGACCCTGCTCTATCGCCGTACCCGCCGCGACATGGACGCGTTCGAGGAGGTGTTCTGGTCCGGCCGTTCGCTCGAGGAGCTCTATCGCGACCTCGCCAACCAGCCGGTTAACGACATGGCGGCCGTCTTCGTCGCGGCGATGCGCGAATGGAAGCGCTCCTTCGAGAATGGCGGGCGCTCGGTCGCGAGCCTGTCCGCGCGCATCGACAAGGTGCTCGACGTCACCATCCAGCGCGAGGCCGAGCGTCTCGAATCGAAGCTGCTCGTGCTCTCGACCATCGCCTCGGCAGCCCCGTTCATCGGCCTGTTCGGCACGGTCTGGGGCATCATGAATTCCTTCACCGCGATCGCGGTCTCGAAGAACTCCTCGCTCGCTGTCGTCGCGCCCGGCATCGCCGAGGCGCTGTTCGCCACCGCGATCGGCCTGTTCGCCGCGATTCCGGCGCTGATGGCCTACAACAAGCTGCAGGCCGAGGTCGCCAAGGCACAGAACCGGCTGGAGGCGTTCGCCGACGAGTTCTCCGCGATCCTGTCGCGGCAGATCGACGAACGTCTGGCGGCGTGAGGGCCTGAATCATGGGCATGTCAGCCGCAACTGGGGCCAAGGCCGGGGGACGCCGTGGGCGTCGCCCGCGCCGTCATGGCGCCATCGCCGAGATCAACATGACGCCGTTCATCGACGTCATGCTGGTGTTGCTGATCATCTTCATGGTCGCCGCGCCGCTGATCGCGACGGGCGTGCCGATCGACCTGCCGCAAACCGGCGCCAAGCCGATCAATGTCGATCAGAAGCCGGTCACCATCGCCATCGACGACAAGGGCCAGATCTTCCTTCAGGACCAGCCGACGCTGGAGCCCGACCTCGTCCAGAAGCTGCAAACGGTCGCCAAAGAGGGTTTCGACCAACGGATTTACGTGCGC
This sequence comes from Allobosea sp. Tri-44, assembly GCF_004123845.1. Lineage (GTDB taxonomy): Bacteria > Pseudomonadota > Alphaproteobacteria > Rhizobiales > Beijerinckiaceae > Allobosea. The sequence continues at coordinate 437,736 of NZ_NBDP01000053.1, forward strand.
GGCCACAAGCAGGTGGACTATGGCCGCGTCGCTTCCGTGATGGCGACGATCACCAGCGCCGGCTTCAAACGCGTGGCGCTGGTCACCGAACCGAATTCGCGTTGAACGAGAAGGTGCCGTCGCGTTGATGGTTTCGCGTTCCGAGCCGGGCTTGGCGATCTCCGCCCTGGGCCACGCGACCGTTCTGGTCGCGGGGCTGCTGGCGTTTGCCGGCGCGACGCCGCTGCCTGAGCATCAGGAAGCTATCGCGGTCGAGGTGGTCGATCCCTCGGCGCTGAACCAGGTCACCCGCGGCGAGCGCCAGGCCGAGAAGGTCCAGGAGCAGCCGCAGCAGCGGGCCGAGCGCCAGTCCGAGGTCGTCGAGCGCAAGGAAGCAGGCGAAGCCAAGCAGGATACGCCTGCGCCGCCGTCGCGCCCGCCGGAGCTCAAGGTTGCCGACGACAATGCCGCAGCGCCGCTGCCGCCGGCCCGTCCGACCCCGAAGCCGACGCCGCCGGCCGAGCCGGTCAAGCAGCCGCCGCAGAAATCCGAGCAGGTCGCCGCCCAGGAAGCCGAGCTGCGCCGCGAGGAACTGGCCAAGCTCGCCGAGGAGGCCGACCGCGAGAGCAAGGCGAAGCAGGCCGAGCAGGAGGCCAAGGCCGCCGCCAAGGCGAAGGCCGAAGCCGAGGCGCAGGCGCGTGTCGAGGCGGCCAAGGCCGCCAAGCAGAAGGCCGAGGCGGAGGCCAAGGCCAAGGCGGAAGCCGAGCAGAAGGCCAAGATCGCTGCCGAGGCCAAGGCTAAGCGCGAGGCGGAGGCCAAGGCCAAGCGCGAGGCCGAGATCGCCAAGAATTTCAACCCGAACGACATCGCCAAGCTCCTGCAATCGAAGGAGCAGGCGCAGTCCTCCGGTTCGAGTGCGCCGCAGATCAACCGCACCGCCTCGCTCGGCACCCAGACCGGTTCCTCGCAGAAGCTCTCGCCGTCGCTCAGGGCGCAGTTGATGGGCATCATCCAGGACCAGCTGCAGAAGTGCTGGAACGTGCCGATCGCGCTGCAGAGCGCGCAAAAGCCGGTGGTGCCGCAGGTGCGCATGAAGCTCAACACCGACGGTTCGCTCATCGGCCAGGCGAGCGTGACCAATTCTTCGCCCGACCCGCTCTTCCGGGTCGCGGCGGATTCGGCGCTGACGGCGACGCGTCGCTGCTCGCCGCTGCGCATTCCCGCGCAATTTGCTTCCTATTATGACGATTGGCGCGACGTCATCGTCAACTTCGACGCCAGGGACGTGCTGTGACCGCCATGGACCGCATCCATCATCCTGCCCTTCCTCCGGCTGGCAGGGCTACCGGGCCGACCCGTCGGCACGCGCTCGCGCTGACCGGCTCGGTGCTGGTCTTGCCGACGCTGATCGCACCTGCGCGAGCCGAACTGGTGATCGACCTGCGCAAGGGCACCTTCCAGCCGATGCCGATCGCGGTCGCCGATTTTGCCGGCGAGGGCGGGGCATTGGTCTCCGGCATCATCTCCAACAACCTGAAGCGCTGCGGCTACTTCCTGCCGATCGAGAAGGCGCGTCATCCAGAGAAAAACCCGCCCTTCGACGCGGCACCACAGTTCGAGGCCTGGAAGGCGGCCGGCGTGCAGGCGCTGGTGATCGGACGGGTCTCGCGCGATGGCGGTCGCCTCAAGGCCGAGTTCCGGCTCTGGGACGTGGTCGCCGGCCAGCAGATCGACGGCCAGCAATACTTCACCGACCCGAACAATTCCCGCCGGGTCGGCCACATCATCTCGGACGCGGTCTTCACCAAGATCACCGGCGTCGGCGGCTTCTTCGACACCCGTGTCGTCTTCGTCGATGAATCCGGCTCGAAGGAGGCAAGGCGCAAGCGGCTCGCCATCATGGACCAGGACGGCGCCAATGTGCGCTACCTGACCGATGGCGCGACCTCGGTGGTGACGCCGCGTTATTCGCCTGTGGCCCAGGAAGTCACTTATATGGCGCAGCGCACCGGCGAGCAGCCGCGCGTGCATGTGCTGAACATCGAGACCGGACAGCGCCAGGTCGTCGGCAATTTCCCCGACATGACGACGAGCCCGCGCTTCTCGCCCAATGGCGCCCGCATCGCGCTCAGCCTGCAGCAGGGCGGCAACGCCAATCTCTATGCGATCGATATCGGTTCGCGCACCACCCAGCGGCTGACCTCGACCGCGGCGATCGACACCTCGCCCTCCTTCGCGCCGGATGGCTCGCAGATCGTCTTCGAAAGCGACCGCGGCGGCTCGCAGCAGCTCTACCTCATGGGCGCCGGGGGTGGGGAGGGCAAGCGCATCTCCTTCGGCCAGGGGTCCTATTCGCAGCCCTCCTGGTCGCCGCGCGGCGACCTCATCGCCTTCACCCGCCAGGGCGGCGGCGCCTTCTCGATCGGTGTGATGAAGCCGGACGGCTCGGGCGAGCGCATCCTGACCGAGGGCTTCCACAACGAGGCGCCGAACTGGGCGCCGAACGGCCAGTACCTCATGTTCTTCCGCGATCCCGGCGGGCAATCCGGCGGCAAGCTCTACATGGTCGACATCACCGGCCGCGTTGAAGTCCCGGTGCCGACGCCGGCCTTCGCCTCGGACCCGACGTGGTCGCCACTGCTGACCGCCGCGCGCTGATGCAGGAATGCAACACCGATGCGCAGACCGCTTACGGCCACAATTGGTTAACCATACGCCGCAATGCCGCCACTTCGCCTTGTTCTGGCAAGGTCTCGTTTAGGTTGACACATCATTGATGGGTAACGCGTGACGCCGCCCGGCGCGCTCCGCGTCCGACATTCGGAGAGAATTGACATGCTCGCCTCCTTTGCTGCCAGCGCCCGCACCGTGCGCCTCGCTGCCGTCCTCCTGGGCGCGCTCGCCCTCGGCGCCTGCGCCAAGGATCAGAACGCCGATGGTTTCGGCGCCGGCGGCGCCGCCACCCCCGGCAGCGCGCAGGATTTCGTCGTGAATGTCGGCGACCGCGTCTTCTTCGAGACCGACTCGACCGATTTGACCACGACCGCGGTCGCGACCCTCGACAAGCAGTCGGGATGGCTGCAGCGCTACCCGCGTTACACTTTCACCATCGAAGGCCATGCCGACGAGCGCGGCACCCGCGAATACAATTACTCGCTCGGCGCCCGCCGCGCCCAGACCGTGCGCGACTACCTCGCCTCGCGCGGCATCCCGGGCAACCGCATCCGCACTATCTCCTACGGCAAGGAGCGCCCGGTCGCCGTCTGCAACGACATTTCCTGCTGGTCGCAGAACCGGCGCGCCGTGACGGTGCTCGACGCCGGTGGCGGCGTCTGATCCAGGCGCCTGACAAGACTTGACGCAGCCGGCGCTTACCGCAAGGAAAGCGCCGGCTTTTCCATATTTTGGCCGCGGTATTCACGTGTGATAGTTCTGACTTCCGGGGCGATGCGGTTTGCTTGACATGAGCTTTGCAATGATTTCGATCTTGGGCCTGAAGCGGCTCTCGTTGCGGCGCGCCTTGCTCGCTGGCCTGTCGCTGCTGGCGATCGGCCTGATCCAGCCTGCTGCTGCGCAGGATGCTGCCGACCTCGTGGTGCGGACGGGCCGTCTCGAGAACCAGCTGCGTCAGCTCTCCGGCCAGATCGAACAATTGCAGTTCGAGAACCGGCGCCTGACCGAGCAATTGCGCAAGTTCCAGGAAGACGTTGATTTCCGCCTGTCGGAGCGCGGTGGACAGCGCGGCAGTGCCAGCCAGGCGCCGCAGGGCGCCCGCCCGGCCGCCCCGCCGACGCAGCCCGGGCGTGAGCGTCGCGGCGACGCCTTCGATCCTGCTGCGCAGCCAGGCACGGCCGGCGCGCCACGTCAGCTCGGCCAAATCATCGAGGATGACTATGCCGGCAATCCGGCGTCCGGGCAGGGTCCGATGGACCTCTCCAATGTCGGCCGCCCGGTGCCGGAAGGCGCGCTGCCGCCGACGGCGCCGCGTGGCCCGAGTGTCGCTGCGACCGGGCAGGCAGGCACCCCGCGCGAACTCTACGACCTCGCCTATGCGCATGTGCTGCGCAAGGAATACGAGCGCGCCGAGATGAGCTTCCGCGAATTCCTGCAGAGCTATCCGCGCGACCGGCTGGCGCCCGACGCGACCTTCTGGCTCGGCGAGAGCTATTTTCAGCGCCAGCGCTATCGCGAAGCGGCCGAGCAGTTCCTGAAGATCTCGCGCGATTATCCGAAGGCCGGGAAAGGCCCCGACAGCCTGCTCAAGCTCGGTATGTCGCTGAACGGGCTTGGCGCGCGCGACCAGGCCTGTGCCACCTTTGCCAAGGTCGGCGTCGATTATCCGGCCGCTTCGAATACCGTGCGTCAGGGCGTGGAGCGCGAGCAGCGGCGCGCCCGCTGCGCTTGACCGCGGCACCTCCAGAGACTGCTGGATACGAACCCCTGACGGCGGCGGACGCCGCTGTCCTGTGTGCTCCGCTCGCGGGCGAGGAAGCACTGCTCGTCGCGGTGTCCGGCGGGCCGGATTCCGTCGCGCTTCTCGCGCTTCTTGCCGAATGGGCTAGCCGCGGTCGCCCGCGGCTCCTGGCTGTAACCGTCGATCATGGCCTGCGCCCCGAGGCGGCTGAGGAAGCGCTGATGGTCGCCCAGCTCTGCGCCGGGCTCAGGCTCGAGCATCGCACGAAGCGCTGGCTGGGCCCTAAGCCGCAGACCGGCTTGCAGGAGAACGCGCGAGCCGCCCGCTACGCCCTGCTGGCAGAGGAGGCACGGGCGTTCGGTGCCACGGCGATCGTCACTGCCCATACCCTCGACGACCAGGCCGAGACCTTGCTGATCCGCATGGCCGCGGGCTCCGGCCTTGCCGGTCTCGCGGGGATGGCTCCCCGTAGCTCGGTGAACGGAGTCGTGCTCGCAAGGCCGCTGCTTGGCGTCGAGAAAGCCCGGCTCATCGCGACCTGCAAGGCGCGTGGCCTCTCTTTCGTACGTGATCCGTCGAACAACGACCCGCGTTTCGCACGCATCCGCTGGCGCGAGCTCTTGCCTGAGCTGGCGCAGGACGGATTGACGGCCGAGCGGCTCGGCCAACTCGCCCGCCGGCTGGCGCGGGCCGAGGAGGCGCTGGATGTTCTCGCAGTCCGCGCCCTGGCGGCCTTGCCGGCCGGCGGGGAGGCTGGAGAGCGCTGGTTCGATTTTGCGCGACTCTGCCACGAGCCTGAGGAGATCGTCGTCCGGGGCCTGGCGCTCGCGCTCGCCGCGGCGCAGGACAATGACGAGGAAGACGATGTGCCGCTTCGTCTGGCGCGGCTTGAGGATTGCGCGCAGGCCCTGATCGTCGCGGCACGCGAGGGCAGGGCGCTGCGCCGCACGCTTGGCGGCTTCCGCCTGTCGCTCTCCGGTGACGGGGTGCTGACGCTGATGCGCGAAGGCGAAAGGCGCCGAGGCGTTCACCCTGCGACGGTATAACGAGAAGAAGAGCTAGCCTTCCCTTGGCAAGGAGGCATGACAGCCCTAGATTAAGCAGCGAAAATCACAGGCTCGCGCGGCAATTCCGCTGGCGAGCGGATCGGAACCCTGATGAATCCGAACTTCCGCAATTTCGCCCTCTGGGTGGTGATCTTCCTGCTGGTTCTGGCGCTGGTCACCTTGTTCCAGAGCCCGAGCCAGCGCGCCAGCACCAATGAAATTCCCTACAGCCAGCTGATCAACGAGTCCGAGGCTGGTCGCATCGCGAACGTCGTGGTCGCTGGACAGGAGATCACCGGCACCTTCTCGGACGGGCGCAGCTTCGTCACCTATGCGCCCTATGGCGATCCGGCGCTCCTGAAGACGCTGGCGCAGAAGGGCGTGCAGGTCTCGGCCCGCGCTCCCTCCGAGGGCACGCCCTGGTTCATGGCGCTGCTCGTCAACTCGCTGCCCTTCGTGATCTTCATCGGCCTGTGGATCTTCATGTCCCGCCAGATGCAGAACGGTGCCGGCCGGGCGATGGGCTTCGGCAAGTCCAAGGCGAAGCTCCTCACCGAGGCGCATGGCCGCGTCACCTTCGAGGACGTCGCGGGCATCGACGAGGCCAAGGAAGATCTGCAGGAGATCGTCGAGTTCCTGCGCGATCCGCAGAAGTTCCAGCGCCTCGGCGGGCGTATTCCGCGCGGTGTGCTGCTGGTCGGCCCTCCGGGCACCGGCAAGACCCTGACCGCGCGCGCCGTCGCCGGCGAGGCGAACGTGCCGTTCTTCACGATCTCGGGCTCGGACTTCGTCGAGATGTTCGTCGGCGTCGGCGCCAGCCGTGTGCGCGACATGTTCGAGCAGGCCAAGAAGAACGCGCCCTGCATCATCTTCATCGATGAAATCGATGCGGTCGGCCGCCATCGCGGCGCCGGCCTCGGCGGCGGCAATGACGAGCGCGAGCAGACGCTGAACCAGCTGCTGGTCGAGATGGACGGCTTCGAGCCGAACGAGGGCGTGATCATCATCGCCGCGACCAACCGGCCCGACGTGCTTGACCCTGCGCTTCTGCGCCCCGGGCGCTTCGACCGCCAGATCGTCGTGCCGAACCCGGACGTCGCCGGGCGCGAGAAGATTCTGCGCGTCCATGTCCGCAAGGTCCCGCTCGCTCCCGATGTCGACCTCAAGGTCCTGGCCCGCGGCACGCCCGGCTTCTCCGGCGCCGATCTGATGAACCTCGTCAACGAGGGCGCCCTGCTCGCCGCCCGCCGTGGCAAGCGCATGGTCACCCATGCGGAATTCGAGGACGCCAAGGACAAGGTCATGATGGGCGCCGAGCGCAAATCGATGGCGATGTCCGAGGAGGAGAAGAAGCTGACCGCCTATCACGAGGCCGGCCACGCCATCGTCGGGCTCTACGTCCCGGCCGGTATCCCGGTCCACAAGGCGACGATCATCCCGCGCGGCCGCGCGCTCGGCATGGTCAAGTTCCTGCCGGAGGGCGACCGCTACTCGATGAAGTTCAAGGAGTTCACCTCGCAGCTCGCGGTCGCCATGGGCGGGCGCGTCGCTGAGGAGATCACCTTCGGCAAGGAGAACATCACCTCCGGCGCCACCGGCGACATCCAGCAGGCGACCAAGATGGCCAAGGCCATGGTGACGCAGATGGGCTATTCCGACGAGCTCGGCCTGGTCGCTTATGGCGACAACCAGGAGGAAGTCTTCCTGGGCATGTCGATGGGACGGACGCAGAGCCTGTCGGAGGCGACGGCGCAGAAGATCGACAGCGAGGTGCGCCGGCTGGTCAACCAGGGCTATATCGACGCCAAGGAGATCCTCAGCAAGCACCATGACGAGTTCGTCGCGGTGGCCGAGGCGCTGCTCGAGTTCGAGACGCTGACCGGCGATGAGATCCGTGACCTGATCGCGGGCAAGCGCCCGTCCCGCGATGCCGACGACACGCCGCATGCGCCGCGCGGCTCGGCCGTACCGAGCGCCGGCAAGGGCCGCAAGCGCGACGAGCCGGATACGGGGCTGGAGCCGCAGCCGCAGGCTTGAGCGGACACAAAACCGTAAGAGCGATCAAAGGGCGGCCTTCGAGCCGCCCTTTGTCATGATCATCCCCGCAATTGACGCTGAACGGGATTATCGTTGCTTGATGGATACGGTTCGACACAATTTGTGAGAAGCTGAGCGGGCAAAACGCCTGTATGAGCTGCAAAAGCAACGAGCCGGGCAAGGCTCCGAGGGCGACCATGATACGCAAGTACTTCGGCACCGACGGCATTCGCGGACGCGCCAACGGCGTCATCACGCCGGACCTCGCCATGCGCGTCGGCCAGGCGACCGGCATCGCCTTCCGCCGTGGCGACCATCGCCATCGCGTGGTGATCGGCAAGGATACGCGGCTGTCGGGCTACATGATCGAGAACGCCCTCGTCGCCGGCTTCACCTCGGTCGGGATGGACGTGCTGCTGCTCGGCCCCATGCCGACGCCGGCTGTAGCGATGCTGACCCGCTCGATGCGCGCCGATCTCGGCGTGATGATCTCGGCCTCGCACAACCCCTATGAGGACAACGGCATCAAGCTGTTCGGGCCGGATGGCTACAAGCTCAACGACGAGCTCGAGGCGGAGATCACCCGGCTGATCGATTCCGATCTCGGCAAGCAGCTCTCGCCCTCGGCGATGCTCGGCCGGGCCAAGCGTGTCGAGAGCGCCCATGCGCGTTATATCGAGTTCGCCAAGCGGACCCTGCCGCGCAATCTCGGCCTGGACGGCCTGCGCATCGTGCTCGATTGCGCCAATGGCGCGGCCTACAAGGTCGCGCCGGAGGCGCTCTGGGAACTGGGCGCCGAGGTCATCACCATCGGCGACGAGCCCGATGGTTTCAACATCAACAAGGATGTCGGCTCGACCAAGCCAGCGGCACTCAGCCAGAAGGTGCGCGAGCTGCGCGCCGATCTCGGCATTGCGCTCGACGGCGACGCCGATCGCGTCCTGATCGTCGACGAGCAGGGCCAGGTCGTCGATGGCGACCAATTGATGGGCGTGATTGCGCGCAGCTGGCAGGAAGATGGGCGTCTTTCCGCTCCGGGCATCGTCGCCACCGTGATGTCCAATCTCGGCCTGGAGCGCTACCTGGCGGGTCTCGGCCTGTCGATGGCGCGCACTGCGGTCGGCGACCGCTACGTGCTGGAGCATATGCGCGCGAACGGCTTCAATCTCGGCGGCGAGCAGTCCGGCCACATCATCCTCTCGGACTATGGCACGACCGGCGACGGCCTGGTCGCGGCGCTGCAACTGCTCGCCGTGGTCAAGCGGCAGGAGAAGCCGGTCTCCGAGGTCTGCCATTGCTTCGAGCCGCTGCCGCAGATCCTCAAGAATGTCCGCTACAAGCAGGGCCGGCCACTGGAGGAAAAGCCCGTCGTCAGTGCGATCAAGGCGGCCGAGCAGCTGCTCGGCGAGAGCGGGCGGCTGGTGATCCGTCCCTCGGGCACCGAGCCGGTGATCCGCGTCATGGCCGAGGGCGACGACCGTGACCTCGTCATGCGCGCCGTAGACGAGGTGGTCGAGGCAGTGACGAAGGCGGCGGCCTGAGCGACCAGGAGCTGCCTTCGGCAGACCTTAAATCCGACGCAAGTGAGAGGGTATCAAACCGAACCGACTAGGGAGGCGAGAATTGCCGCGATCGATCTGCATTGCGCTTTTCGCCCTCGTTGTTTGGTTCTATGCGGGCCCCGAGGCTCTCGCGCAATCTCGTTCGGCCAAGTGGATGTCGTCCTGCGGCGGCACGTTCGACCTATGCGGATTTGTCGACCACGAGACGAAAGCGGAAGTCATCCCGCGTCGTTTCGAGCGCGCATTTCCGTTCTCCGAGGGATTGGCCTCTGTCCGTATCGAGGGCCGCTTCGGCTTCATCGATGAAACCGGGACGGTCGTCATCCCCGCGCAGTTCGACTTGGCTGGAGAATTCCATCGGGGGCACGCAGAGGTTCTGATCGACGGCAAGATGGGTGCCATCGATCGCCGCGGCATACTGGTCATCCAGCCGCAGTTCGCGCGGGTCATCCCGTTTACGAGCGACGTATTTCTCGTGCGCGAAGGAACGTGGACCTCAGGCTATTTGGAGGGCTTTGAAAAACTCGAATCCCTCTCATTCGGCTTTATTTCCGGCCAAGGTGCGTTTGGCCTTTTTTCTCTCAGTTCTGGCTGGATCGCCAAGCCACAATACGGGATACAGCAGTTCGATCGCGGCAAAAGCGGCCTGATCTGGGCTAGTCGCGACCGCATCTTCGGGCTTTTGCGTGCAGATGGCAGATGGCAGATCGAGCCACGCTATGTGCATGTCCAGGCTTTGAGCGATGAGCGCGCCATCGTTTGTGAGCCGGAACAAGGGAAGGGCGAAACACGGCAATGCGGCGCCATCGATCCTGATGGCAACCTGGTTGTGCCGATGCGTGCATGGTGGCTGCACTATTGGCGGAACGGCTTTGGTTTGGCGCGAGAGGGAGGCAAGGAAGGGCTTCTCGATAGGGCAGGCAATGTCATCGGCGGCCAGTTGTTCGACAAGGTGGAACGCCCCGAGCGTGGTGACGTTGCCGAGGTGTTGCTGGACGGCAAGTGGGTTGGCCTGGGCCGTGACGGCCGCATCGTCGCCAATCCCAAAGACGGTCAAGTGATCGCTGCATGCCCGTCGGGCGTCAGATTGCTTTGGCAGGACGGTAAAGTGCAGGTCATGGGACGCGACAGCCGGCCGACCGTGCCCCACCTGCTGGACTACACCTATAACAAGCTCTACTGCGACAAACCCTCGCCCGTGAAACTCGGGGCGAAATGGGGATTTGTCGGTGTAGACGGGCTTGTGCTGAACGGCACGCCGGCATTCGACAACATCTACGGTTTTGGGAACGGCTTTGCCGCGGTCGCGCAGGGCGGGAAATGGGGCGTCATCGACACCACGGGGCGCCACGTGATCGAGCCGCGCTACGATCAACTCACGCCTGCGGACGGTACGGAGCTTCTTAAAGCCAAGGAGGCCGGCCGGGAGTTCTGGATCAATGCGCGGGGCGAGGAGCAGCCTGCACCGGTGCGGAAGGTCGATCGCGCGGCCTTTCTAAGATGCGGCGGAGACGGGGCCACGATCAAGGCCGATACGGCACCAGACGGCAGCCGGGTCTGGGGAATAGTCGATGCGGACGGACGCGAACTCATCAAACGCGAGTATCGTGCGATTCACTGTTTCAGAAACGGCGTGGCTTGGGTGCCCGTCGACAGCAAACGGCAGTGGTGCCCCTTGGGTCAGGAGAGGACAGCTCGCGAGCGCCCGCGCTGTACTGAGAGCCGATATCCCTACCTTCAAACGCATTCCTCTCCAGAACGCTTTTCCGATGACGCCTATGAGAACAGCGTGCAATGGAGCCGGGCCTATCTGGAGTTCGGCGCTGATCTCCGGACCGATCCGCCGCGCATGATTCCGGAACGCGGTGCCGCTTCATTCTCGATAATGCGCTGAGCGAGTGCGGGATCTACGCTGCCGTCATTCCTGGCGCTGGCGTCGGCCTCCGCAGAGGTTCCGGTCAGGAGGTGTTTGAAAGTCCTGGCCGTGTTACCGAACCAGCAAGTCGCCAGTCTTCGTTTACGCGTCGATAGGGTTAGTTTTTAGGGTTAAGTCTCGTTTAAGAAATCCGTGGCAAGGTTTCCCCATCGGTAACTCGCGTGCGCTTGAGTCCAGCTGCATGCAAACTCGAAGGGGCCTGCCATGCGCAGCCTGAAAACCCTTGCGCTTGCAGGCGCCATGGCCGTGAGCGCGTCCGCCATCGCCCAGGCCGCGGATTTTCCGATGGCTCCGCCGCCCGCGCCTCCGCCGCCGGAACTGCGCGGCACGATCTCGTCGGGCATCTACCTGCGCGGCGATATCGGCGTCGGCGTCACCAATTATGGCGATTACAGCCAGGCGGAAGTCAGCCAGTTCGGCGGAAGCTTCGTCACCAAGGAGGACAGGTCCAACTCCTACTTCGCCGGGGCGGGCATCGGTTATCGCTTCAACAACTGGTTCCGCGTCGACGGCACGCTGGAATATCGCGGCGGGGCCACGATCGGCGCCACCGACGTGGTGTTCAACCCCTTCATCGGTGGCAATCAGACCAACACATATAAGGGTAACCTCTCTTCGATCGTCGCCCTGTTCAATGCCTATGTCGATCTCGGCACCTGGAACTGCCTGACGCCCTATATCGGCGCCGGTATCGGTTACGCGACCAACCGCATCAGCGGCCTGACCGATCAGGGCCTGCAGTTCACCGGCGCCGGCACGCTCGGCACCGCCGGCAACGGTGACAAGTCGGGCATGGCCTGGGCGCTGATGGCCGGCGTCGGTTATGAGGTGAACAAGAACCTCACGCTCGAAGTGGGCTACCGCTATCTCAATCTGGGCGACGCCCACTCTGGCCGTATCCGCAATGCCTTCCTGAACGAGTCCTACTCGCCGCTGAAGGTCAAGGATATCGACAGCCACGATTTCCGCATCGGCATGCGCTGGAACTTCGGCGACCCCGATTGTTGCGGCCCGGTCGAGCGCCCGGTCACCTATGCCCCGGCCCCGGTCGTGCGCAAGTACTGAGCGGCTTTCCAGCCTTCACGACGATTTTGGCGGCGCGGTCGGAAGACCGCGCCGTTGGTTTTGAGCTACCCCGTGTGCCGGTGGGCATGCGGAAACTTGCTGCGCCCGGCCGCGAAACCGGGCGGATCGCTTCAATACAGATGGCCGAAATTACCTAAGGTTAAGCTCGGCGCCAAAGATCGATCGGCCCGACGCCACCTGTTCATGAGCACTTAAGCCACCCCTGCTTCGTTCGCTGGCAGCAAGCCGGGGGGATTTTGCATATGACACTGAGCCTTTTGGCACGGTCGGCCTTAGCGCTTGCCGTGATCGCACCGAGTTGGGGCACTCCCGCCTCGGCGACTGAGGCCGAGCCGCGACCTGGCGCCGCCTCTGTCTGCGATAGTTCCGACGACGCGCCGACCGACGCCTTCGGCTTCACCGACAGCTCGGGCATCGCTGATCTCGGCGGTGGCAGCTTTGGACTGACGCTGGGCGGCAATGTCGGTGTCCGCGAAGGGCGCTCGCGCAGCCGTAGCGCCACGTTGACTGGCTCCTATGGGCTTTTGCCTTGTCTCGAGATCGGCGCCTCGCTATTTGGCGGCACGACACGCTCCGTCATCGCGCGCGACAGGCTCAAGGACAGAAGCCATGGCGCCGGCCTGGAGATGCGCTACCGCCTGCTCAATCACAGCCATCACGGTTTTGGCCTGACCTTCGGCATGGATGTCGGCGCCGAGCGCAATGACGACAAGCAGACCGGCCGCTTCGACAGCTACAACACCGGCTTCCGGGTGCTCGCCGACCGCGTCCTGATTCCGGAGACGCTCTATGCTGCCGTCAACGTCTCCCACAACATGATCTGGAACGGGACCGAGCCCTTTTCGCGCTCCTCGACCTTCGCCGCCGGCGCGGCCCTCGCCTGGCAGGTCGTCGACGGCGTCTATCTCAGCGGCGAGGTTCGGCATCTGCGGCAGCAGAACTCGCTCGGCTTCGGCAACCATGCCGGCCACGCCACCTTCGTCGGACCCGGTGTCTATTGGCAGGCGACCGAGCGTCTGGCGCTGTCCATCGCCTATAATGTCCAGGTCACGGGCCATGAGCGTGGCCGCCACGGCCCGCTCGACCTGAGCAATTTCAGCCGCCACCTCGTTCAGGTCGACATCGGCTGGACGTTCTAGGCCGCTCCCGGACGGCACGTTGACATCATCCTCTGCGCCGCCCTAAATCAGGGAATAATACTCCACCCCAGTATCATGGGCGCATGCCGCACACTCCCGAAGAGAAGAAGCGCGCGGTCACGCGGTTGCGCCGGATTCGCGGACAGGCCGATGCGCTGATCCTGGCGGTCGAGCGCGGCGAGGACTGCGGCGCGCTGTTGCAGCAGCTCTCGGCCCTGCGAGGCGCCGCGACCGGGCTGATGGCTGAAGTGCTGGAAAGCCATCTGCGCGAGACGATGCTGGCAGGTTCCTCGGCAGGCGCGCCGCAGCCGGATGAAGCGGACGAGATCGCGCGAACCATGCGTGTCGTCCGCACCTATCTCAAATGATCCCCGCGATACCATCACAAGGAAACGCCCGATGAAGACACGTGCAGCCGTGGCCTGGGAGGCCGGCAAGCCGCTGACGATCGAGACCATCGAGATCGGCGGGCCGAAGCCCGGCGAGGTGCTGGTCGAGGTGATGGCGACCGGGATCTGCCATACCGACGCCTATACGCTCTCGGGCCTGGACTCGGAGGGCAAGTTCCCAGCGATCCTCGGCCATGAGGGCGCTGGCATCGTGCGCGAGGTCGGGGCCGGCGTCACCGCGCTGAAACCCGGCGACCACGTCATCCCGCTCTACACGCCGGAGTGCCGCAGCTGTAAGTCCTGCCTGTCGCGCCGGACTAATCTCTGCACCTCGATCCGGGCGACGCAGGGGCAGGGGCTGATGCCGGACGGCACCTCGCGCTTCTCCTGCGATGGCGGCGAGATCTTCCACTATATGGGCTGCTCGACCTTCGCGAACTTCACGGTGCTGCCCGAGATCGCGCTCGCCAAGGTCCGCGAGGACGCACCCTTCGACAAGATCTGCTATATCGGCTGCGGCGTGACCACTGGCATCGGCGCGGTGATCTACACCGCCAAGGTCTGGCCCGGCGCGAGTGTCGTCGTCTTCGGACTCGGCGGCATCGGCCTCAATGTGATCCAGGGTGCCCGCATGGTCGGGGCCGATAAGATCATCGGCGTCGACATCAACCCGGGCAAGCGCGCCATGGCCGAAAAATTCGGCATGACCGACTTCATCAATCCGGCCGAGATCGGCAACGACAAGGTGGTGCAGGCGATCGTCGACCTGACCGGCGGCGGCGCCGACTTCTCTTTCGACGCCACCGGCAACACCAATGTGATGCGCCAGGCGCTGGAATGCTGCCATCGCGGCTGGGGCGAGTCGATCATCATCGGCGTCGCCGAGGCCGGCAAGGAGATCGCCACCCGGCCGTTCCAGCTCGTCACCGGCCGGGTCTGGAAGGGCACGGCCTTCGGCGGGGCGAGGGGCCGCACCGACGTGCCGAAGATCGTCGACTGGTACATGGAGGGGAAGATCAACATCGACGACCTGATCACCCACAAGCTCTCGCTCGACGAGATCAACCATGGCTTCGACCTGATGCATGAGGGCAAGTCGATCCGCTCGGTCGTGGTCTACTGAGAATACCAGGCCGGTCCCCGGAACGCTTCTGCCCGATCATCGTTGATCGGGACGCGCATCGGGGGACCGGCCATGACAACAGCCAAACAGGGGAGCGCCAGCCGCTCGCTTTTCACCCGCCTGTCGCAGACGACGAGCCATTGGGCGGGCAAGCCGCAGACTTTCTTCATCGCGCTCGCCATCATCGTCGTCTGGGCGCTGTCTGGACCGTTCTTCGGCTTCAACGACACTTGGCAGCTGGTGATCAACACCTCGACGACGATCGTCACCTTCCTGATGGTGTTCATCATCCAGAACAGCCAGAACCGCGATACCGCGGCGATGCAGATCAAGCTCGACGAGCTGATCAACAAGATCGAAGGCGCGCGCGAGGAGCTGCTCGATCTCGAGGAGCTGGACGAGGACAAGCTCGAGGAGATGCGGCAGGAGTTCGAGGAACTGGCGCGCAAGGCACGCGCCGCTCGTGAAGGCCACTCCGCCTGATATCACCGATCGGCGGCCGCAAGTTTACCCAACTGGACGCCGGCAGGCGTCACGCTATCCTCCGTCGCGGAGCGCGCATTGCGGCGCGAATCGGCTGGGGACATTGCCATGCGAGGGGCGGGTCGGCGCAGGCTTGGTCTGGCGATGCTGCTCTGGCTCGCGAGCACGGCTGTTGGCGCGGCCGAACCGCTGCTCGATGTCCAGGATGTCGTGACGCTGCGCCGCCTCGAAACGGCAGGCTACGCGCTGGCTGATGTTCTCAATGCCGGCGGGGCCGACAGCACCGCCGCACTCGCTAGGGACAGCGCCGCTTTCAGGACGATTGCCAGCCATGTCGGCGAGGACGTCAGCGTGCTGCGTGCCGAGATGCTCGCCAATGGCCGCAAGCTCTACGAGGTCACCGACGGCAATGTCGGCCGGGTCATCGACCTGCGCTGGCTGCGCTCGCCGATCGCGCGGTTCCAGCTGACGGCCGTGGTCAACCGGCTCGACCGGCAGGACTTCGCCGCGCTCTCCGGCGAGGCCGGTTGCGGCGAGGTACGCCTGATCTACCGGCTCGCCTATGCCTTCGACGATGCGAAGCTGAAGCGCCGGCTGGCCTCGCGCCTGCCATTCACGCTCAACGCGGTCTTCAGCGTCGGGGCAGGCGAGGGTGGTTCCTGCCGAAAGGCCGCGCAAGCCTGGCTGATCGAACCCGGTAGCGACCCGGCCGTGCTGGCGCGACAGCTCGCCAGCGGACCGCTGGCGAAGGAACGGATCAGCCTCAAGCAGGTCGAGGTCAACGCCCAGATCGTGCGCTTCCCGTCCGGCATGGAGACGGAGTTCGGCGGGCAGGCCGCCTATCTCCAGCGCGTGTTCGCTGCTGGTCGGGGCGAGGGCGGCCTGACGCTCAAGCCCAAGCCGCTGGAAAACACGCCGGATGTGGCGCGGCTGAAGTCGGATGCGGCGCTGCGGCAGGGGCTGATCGACTACGTCAGGGCCAATCTCCCGGCGATCGATGGCGGGGTCTATCAGGTTCCCGAGCGCTTCTTGGCGACGAAGGCGATCTCCTATTCGACCTTCGGCAGCGCCCGGTTGGCCAACCACCCTTTCACCGAAGCCGTTCCGGTGACCGCGCTGACGGGGCTCGATTTCGGCGCGACCCGGCTGGTGCGCAATGAGAGGGCGCTGCTGGAGCGGCTCGACAACGGCTCCTGCATGGGCTGTCATCAGGCTGGCGCCACCGCCGGGTTCCACATGTTTGGGCTCGACGACGGCTCGACCTCGGCGCTGAACCGGATCAAGACCGGCATATCCCCGCATTTCTATGCGGAAGGTTTTCGCCGCGCGGCCTATGTCGCAGCCGTAGCGGCTGGCACGGAGCCGGAACGCTACCGCCCGCCATCCTTCGCGTCGCCGGCGAACTGGCAGGCGGAGCGGCCCTTTACCTACATGCCTGCTGCACTGACCATGCCCTGCCTGACGGGTGAGAGCGCGAAAGCCTTTGGCGAAAGCTGGGCTTGCGCCGCAGGCTCGGTTTGCAAGCCGTTGGTCGAGAGCAAGGCGGTTGGAATCGAGCTCGGCCAGTGCGTCAGGCTGGACGAGGCCCGCAATTTCTCCGGCCAGCCCTGCCTGACCGGCGCGATCACCACCGCCGTCGGCAAGCCTTATCTCGACCGCTACCGCAAGACCGGCCAGTTCGGCGCCTTCGCCACCGGCTTCTCGCAGACCGCCTTCAACTGCCGGCCGGCCAAGATCGGCGTTCCCGCCGGGATGGCCTATCGCCAGTGCACGCCGGCCGATCGGACCTTCGCAGGCTTCGCCAATGGCAAGGTTCCCGACGAGATCTGCGGGCTCGCCGGCGGCAAGGCCTTCGACGATTGTGTCGCGACCAACCGGTTCGATGACTGTCTGTCAAAGGCGGTGACGCGCGGCAATCGCGGCACCTGCAGCGCCACCAGCTTCTGCCGCGAGGACTATATGTGCCAGGCGATCCCCGACGACGTGCCGGGTGCGACCACGACGGTCAAGGACTACGGCTTCTGTTCGCCGACCTATTTCCTGTTCCAGATGCGCATCGACGGCCATCCCGATCCGCAGGCGGCGCGGCTTTAGGGCTCAGGCCGCCAGCACGAAGTCGAAGCGCCCGAGCTGACCGCCTTCGGCCGGGCGCAGGCTCATCAGCAGTTTTTGATCGAACAGGCCGTCGCGGCGGTTGCCGGGCTCGTCGGGAAAATAGAGCTGGGTGGTGAGCACCGGGCTCTGCGTACCGGCACGCACCTTCACATGAAGATGGCGGGTGCGGCCGGTATAGAGCCCCGGCGCGCGGGTGATGAACTGGTAGCGGCCCTGCTGGTCGGCGAACAGATGACCGCGGAAGCGAAAGCCGCGATTGTCGTACTGTCCGGATGTATCGGCATGCCAGAAATCGAGCAGGGCGCTGGGGACCGGTCGGCATTGCCGCGTCAGCACGAAGCCGCTGAGCACCAGGAGAGTACCGTCGCCGTCGGCGCGCAGATCGGCGCGCTGCGGGGAAGAGGGGGTGAAGAAAGGGCCTTCGGTCTGGCGCGGGGTTGTAGTGGCGTGTCCCTCGCAGGCTGGGGTCGCCGGCAGTTCGACGCCTTGTGCGAATGCATCGGTGGGGAGGGTGAGACCCGCGAAGCCCGCTGCCGAGAGCTTCATGAGCAGGTCTCGGCGGCTTGGAGTGTCTGACATGGTTTCCCTCCTCACGCCCTGCGGCGCCGCCATTCATGCCACGCCGGCAATGTCCGATTTTGGGCAAAGGCGATGCCTCGCCGAACTGTGATGGCGGGAGGCCCACTTGAGTCTCCTGTGGGCACATTGCGCCCATGTTCCCGCGCGCTAGCGATTGCCGGCGCTTTTTGGCAAGAGTTCCGCCCGCGAGGAATCGGCCGGCACAGGCGTTCCGTTCGACGAGACGGTGAGGGGACGGCATGTCGACCGATATCGAGATCGCCCGCGCGGCGACACTGAAGCCCATCGGTGCGGTCGCCGAGGCGGCCGGCATTCCCGATGCGGCGCTGCACCCCTATGGCAAGTACATCGCCAAGGTCGACACCGGCGCGATCCCGGATTTCGCCGAGAAGCCGGACGGCAAGCTTATCCTCGTCACCGCGATCAGCCCGACACCGGCCGGCGAAGGCAAGACCACGACGACGGTCGGCCTCGGCGACGGTCTGAAGCGCCTCGGCAAACGCACCATGATCGCGCTGCGCGAGCCCTCGCTCGGCCCCTGCTTCGGCCAGAAGGGCGGGGCGGCCGGCGGCGGCTATGCCCAGGTCGTGCCGATGGAGCAGATCAACCTGCACTTCACCGGCGATTTCCACGCCATCACCAGCGCGCACAACCTGCTGGCGGCGATGCTCGACAACCATGTCTATTGGGGCAACGGGCTCGATCTCGACGAGCGCCATGTCGCCTGGCGTCGCGTCGTCGACATGAACGACCGGGCGCTGCGCTCGATCGTCTCCTCGCTCGGCGGGGCGATGAACGGCTTTCCGCGCGAGGACGGTTTCGACATCACCGTCGCCTCGGAGGTGATGGCGATCTTCTGCCTTGCCGCCGATCTCGCCGATCTGGAGGAGCGGCTCGGGCGCATCGTCATCGGTCGCACCCGCAGCAGGCGCCCGGTCACGGCGGCCGAGCTCAACGCCCAAGGCGCGATGACCGTGCTGCTGCGAGATGCGCTGATGCCGAACCTGGTGCAGACGCTGGAGGGCACGCCCGCCTTCGTCCATGGTGGGCCCTTCGCCAATATCGCCCATGGCTGCAATTCGGTGATCGCGACCCGCGCCGCGCTGAAGCTCGCCGACTATGTCGTGACCGAGGCCGGCTTCGGCGCTGATCTCGGGGCCGAGAAGTTCTTCGACATCAAGTGCCGCAAGGCGGGCCTGAAGCCGGATGTCGCGGTGGTGGTCGCGACCGTGCGCGCCCTCAAGATGCATGGCGGCGTCGCGCGCGACATGCTCGGCACCGAGAACCTGAAGGCGCTGGAGGTGGGCCTTTCCAACCTCGCCCGCCATGTCGAGAACGTCAGAAAGTTCGGCGTGCCGGCGATCGTTGCGATCAACCATTTCACCAGCGACAGCGCGGCCGAGCATGCGCTGATCCAGAATTTTTGCCGCAACCATCTCGGCGTCGAGGCGGTGATCTGCCGGCATTGGGCTGAGGGAGGGGCGGGCACCGAGGAGCTCGCGACCAAGGTCGCGGCGCTGACGGAGAGCGGCGAAGCCGATTTCGCGCCGCTCTATCCGGACGCGATGCCGCTGCGCCAGAAGCTCGAGACGATCGCACACGAAATCTACGGCGCTGCCGGCATCTCGATGGACGCCAAGGTCACCGCCCGCATCGCCGAGCTCGAAGCGGCCGGCTATGGCAACCTGCCGATCTGCGTGGCCAAGACGCAGTATTCCTTCTCGGCCGACCCGACGCTGCGCGGCGCGCCATCCGGCCACATCGTGCCGGTGCGCGAGCTCAGGCTCTCGGCCGGTGCCGGCTTCGTCGTCGCGATCTGCGGGGACATCATGACCATGCCCGGCCTGCCCCGCCAGCCGGCGGCGGAGCGCATCTATATCGACGCGCACGGCCAGATCGAGGGGCTGTTCTAGCGGCCCGCCACATTCGTCAACGAAGTGTAAACCATATCGCGGCCACCATGCGCTCGTGCGATTCCGAACGTGTCGGAAGGCGCGGGAGATGCCGACCAGATGAGTTTGCTGACCGCCTGGACCAATTCGGGCCTGAAGGCGCGTGTGCTCATGCTCGTCCTGGCGACGCTGGTCGCGATCGCGGTACCGGCCTCCGGCATCTTCCTCTGGATGGTCAATAGCACGGTGGTGAAGCTCGGCACTCTCTTCGCCGAGAAGCAGATCCTGTTCGACCGCTATCGTGGCCTGGAAGCGCTGATGCGCGAAGTCTCGCTGGCCGAGACAGTGGCGCGCGCCCCGGTGATCGTCGAATGGGCACAGGACGAGACCGATCCGGAGAAGGCCAGGCGCGGCCTCGCCGAGCTCGAGCATTACCGCCTGTCCTTCACCGACCGCAGCTATTTCGCCGTCGTCGACAAGAGCGGCAACTACTACTTCAACGACAAGGACAACAGCTACGAGCGCAACCGGCTGCGCTACACCGTCTCGCCGAATGCTGCGCAGGATATCTGGTATTTCAAGACGCGGGCGCTCGGCAAAGGCTGCCATCTCAACGTCAATCGCGACGATGTGCTCTCCGTCACCAAGGTCTGGATCAACTGCATCATCCAGAAGGAGGGCAAGGTCCTCGGCCTGATCGGCACCGGCGTCGACCTGACCCGGTTCATCAAGGAGGTCGTCGAGTTCCCGCAGACCGGCGTGCAGAGCATGTTCGTCGACCTGCAGGGCGCGGTGCAGGCGCATCGCGATCCGCGCGTCGTCGACTTCCACAGCCTGACCAAGGACGCCGCGGCCAAGAAGACGATCTTCCGCCTGCTCGACGAGGAGGGCGACCGCAAGGCGCTTTCCGATATGATGCAGCGCGTCGCCAGGGGTGAGGCGCTGGTGCTCTCCCGCTTCATGCAGATGGATGGGCACGAGGTGCTGGTCGGCGTCGGCTTCCTCGACCGGCTCGGCTGGTTCAACGTCACGGTGATGGATGTCGACGCCATCATCGACCGCAAGCTGTTCGCCCCGATCGCCGGGCTGATGGTGGCGATCCTCATCGTGGCCGCCGGGCTGATGACCTTCCTGTTCAAGCGCAAGGTGCTCGACCGGCTGGCGTGGGTCGAGCAGGGCGTCGGCCGGGTCCGTGCCGGCGACTTCTCCGCCGTCGCGAAGGAGGAGGGCAATGACGAGATCGCCCGGCTGTCGCGGGCCTTCAACGAGATGGCCCAGGCCGTCGGCGACAATACCGGCCGGCTCGAGGCGATGGTCGCCGAGCGGACGCAGAAGCTCGAACAGCTGGCGCAGCATGATCCGCTGACGTCGGTGCTGAACCGTCGCGGCTTCGAGGAGGTTTTCGCGCGCGAGCAGAACCGGGCCCGGCGCGATGGCAAGGCCTGCGGGCTCGTCATCGTCGATCTCGACCGCTTCAAGCTGGTCAATGACGGCTACGGCCACCATGCCGGTGACGAGGTGCTGATCGCCTGCGTGCGGCGGATGCTCTCGACCTTGCGCAGCTACGATGCCTGCGCCCGCTGGGGCGGCGACGAGTTCATCCTGCTGATCAGCGACAGCACGGCGGAGTCGCTCGCGATGATCGCAGCTAAGATCGCGACGCTGCTGCGCGAGGCGCCGGTCGCGCTCAGCGATGGCCGGGCCGTGCCGATGACGGCGAGTCTAGGCGCCGCCATGGCGCGTCCTGAAGACAGCCTGACCGATGCCGCCGCGCGCGCCGATGCGGCACTCTACCAGGTCAAGCGCAATGGCCGCGACGGCGTCGCGATCGACGAGCCGCAATCCGGCACGGCGTTGCGGCGGGTGGTCTAGGGGGAGGCGTCATTCTCGGGCGCAGCGAAGCGCAGACCCGAGAATCTCAGGACGCGAAGGCATTGAAAGAGCCTCATCCTGCCTGAGATGCTCGGGTCAAGCCCGAGCATGACGATTGTTCTTCAGCCGAACACCAGCTGCACCTTCATCGCCTTCGACTTGTCGGCGGCGAGCTCGAAGGCTTCGACGGCGCGCTCGATCGGGATCGAGGCGGTGAGCAGCGGCGACAGGTCGATGCGGCCCGACGCGATCAGCTCGACCGCCCAGTCGAACTCCTCGTGGAAGCGAAAGGAGCCGCGCAGGTCGAATTCCTTGGCGACGACGACGTTCATCGGAAGCGTGAAATTGCCGCCGACACCGATCTGGACGATGACCGCGCCGGGGCGCAGTGCGTCGAAGGCGCCGGTCAGGGCGTGCTGGTTGCCCGAGCATTCGAACATCACGTCGAAGGCGCCCTTCTGCGCGCCGTAATCGGCCTTCAGCCGCTCCGGCTCCGCCATCACGTTGATCGCTGCCGTCGCGCCCATCTTCAGCGCGGTCGGAAGCGGGCCGTCGACGACGTCGGTGACGACGATCTCGGACGCGCCAGCGGCGCGCGCGGCGACGACGGTCAATACGCCGATCGGGCCGGAGCCGGTGACGAGCACGCGCTTGCCCAGCAGCGCGCCGGCGCGCTTCACCGCACGCAGGCAGACCGCGAGTGGCTCGGCGAAGGCGGCCTGCGCCGCGCCGACATGGCTGGGCAGCTTCACTGCCTGGCGCTCCTCGATCACCAGCATCTCGCGGAAGCCGCCCTGGACATGGGGGAAGCGCATGGCGCTGCCGTAGAACAGCATGTCGAGGCAGTGCTGCTGCTGGCCGGCCTGGCAATAGCGGCAGCGACCGCAGGCCCGGCTTGGATTGACCGCGACGAGATCGCCCGGCTTCACCCGCGAGACCTCGCTGCCGACCGCCTCGACGATGCCGGCGATCTCATGGCCCAGGACCATCGGCTCGCGCACCCGGATCGTGCCGAAGCCGCCATGGAGATAATAGTGCAGGTCGGAACCGCAGATGCCGCCGGCCTTGATCGCCACCTTGACGTCGAGCGGGCCGAGCTCCGGCACAGCCATTTCCTCGACCCGCAGGTCCTTCTCGGCATGGATCACGACGGCGCGCATGGCGGAGTCTCCGTAAGCGGCAGCCATGCGGCTGCGGCATTGTCTAATCGTTTTAAACCGCTTACCCAACCCTTGAGACGCTAACAAGCGGCAAGTCAGGCCACGCTACCGGGAGGATAGGATGTCGCTCAATCTGTTCAAGCTCGATGGGCGCATCGCGCTGGTCACCGGCTCCGGCCAGGGCATCGGACTTGCGATTGCCGAAGGCCTTGCCGCGGCCGGCGCCCATGTCGTGCTGAACGGCCGCGATGCCGGAAAGCTTGAGAAGGCTCGCAGCGCCATCGCGGCGACCGGCCACAAGGCCTCGGTCGCCGCTTTCGACGTTACCGACCAGAAGGCGGTCGAGGCCGGCGTTGCAAAGGTGGAGGCCGAAATCGGGCCGATCGACATTCTGATCAACAATGCCGGCACGCAGAAGCGCGGCGCCTTCGTCGACTTTCCGGCCGAGGACTGGCACTTCCTGATGGCGACGAACCTGCACTCGGTGTTCTACGTCACCCAGGCGGTGGCCAAGCGCATGGCGCCGCGCAACCGTGGCAAGATCGTCAATATCGGCTCGGTGATGAGCAAGCTCGGCCGGCCGAGCATCGTGCCCTACACCGCGTCGAAGGGCGCCGTCAGCCTGATGACGCAGGGGCTCGCCGCCGAGCTCGGCAAGCACAACATCCAGGTCAACGCGATCGGCCCCGGCTATTTCGTTACCGAGCTCAACCAGGCCCTGCTCGCCGACGAGACCTTCTCGAACTGGGTGAAGAGCCGCGCTCCGGTCGGCCGCTGGGGCGAGACCAAGGAATTGGCGGGGGCGGCGATCTTCCTGTCCTCGGAAGCGTCCGACTACGTCAGCGGCCATCTGCTCATGGTCGATGGTGGGTTGACGGCGGTGGTGTGAGGTCAGGCGTTACGTATTGGCGAAGGGCGCGGGGAACCCTTCTCCCGTGTGGGAGAAGGGCAGGGATGAGGGCTTGCCCTATCTGCAGAAGGCGCAGCGTCGCCGTTGCGTTTGAGTAATCAGCGGCGGTCCCTTGTAACTCTGATTTTGCCTCATCTGCTACACTGGCGGGTGCGGTGGCAGGCGGAAGACCGACGACCCTCAGGGACAGCAAGCCCGTGGGTGAGCCAGGGTCTTCGCCTGCCGATCCATCGACCC
>NZ_NBDP01000071.1 GCF_004123845.1 Allobosea sp. Tri-44
GCTTGAGGAAGGTTTGGGTGAGGATTCGGAGCGGACGGCGTGTGCTCGGTCATGTGAAAGCGCTGGGCTGCCATTTCCCGCGGGCTCGTATAGGTCAGGCGCTTCATGCGAGCCTGCCTGGCGTAGTCGCGCGGAATCCGCTTCGCGAAGTGGTGGTTGCTGTCCTTGGCGGAGATCTCGTACTCGACGACAATATCGCCGGCCGCATCACCGCCAAGCGCCAGCCAGGTCCTTGCGTCCATGGCATCGCCCTCGCCCAGCATCTCCTGCCGGCGGAACTGCGCGATCGCCTTGCGGTAGTTTTCGCCATCGAGGCCATCGATCATACCAGGCGAAATTCCGCGTCGGCTGAGAAGGACCTGGGCCTTGAGGATGGAGGGGTTCGGCTTGGTTGTCTTCTTGCGGAGATCGCGACACAAGGCAGCCTTATTCACCTCGTCTGCGGTGAGTGCCGAGACCGAGCTGGCACCCAAAACCAGAGTGAAGCCCACAGCCAGCAGGAACAGTGGACGGAATTTCATGGACGCCCGAGCTCGTTGCGATGCACACCGCTATTAAGACCGCCGACTGCGCCGCTGGTTCCGTCTGACGTGATTTGCGAGGGAAATTCTGGAAGGTCAGTCAGCAGGCGGCCGCTATCGGCGGTGATAGAGGAATGTTCGCTCCTAGTCTGTCGAGTACCTGCCGGATCGACGAGCCGCTGGATTATTCGATTCTGACCAGCCCAACCAACGTTAAACCACAGCAGACGAAGCATAGCGGGGTTAGGCGGCTACCGTGATTCCGGATCAATCGATTTCGCCACGGCATCCTTCTTGTTCTGCGGAAGCAGCGTCATGCAAAGAATGAACGCCGATAGCAGGAAGCATACGCTATTCGTGACGATGAGCGGCCATTCGCCCAGTCCCCAGCCATAAGCTGTCCAAAGCCCAAAGCCTAAGACAGTCAGGCTGTACGTGACCGGCGAGATCGAGCTGGTATCGCGACTTTTGACGATGCGCCACGCCTGCGGGATGAAGCTGATCATTGAGCAGGCTGCGGCCAACGTTCCTGCGACAGCGATCCAATTCACCGAACTCTCCGAACGTGGCCCAGCGCCGAGCAAGATTTGCTGCCTCGAACTAACTCAATTTCACGCTAGCCGTCTTGTCGGCGTAGTCTTCTTTTGGATCGGCACCTAGCAGAAGCTTGATGCCTGCGACGAGACTCCACTCGTCTTCCCAGATCTCCGCGTGGCTCGGATCGAAACGTAGGAGCGCGAGCTTGGGATCATCCTTGCCGCCCTTGTACCAGGCCGCAACGAAGCGGTTCCAAAGCCGGTCGATGACGGCTCGGTCTTTATCGAGGCTGAGCGTACCGCCGATGGTCGCAAACAAATCGTGCCCCTTCGATGCAAAAGATATGAACGCGCCTTCTTGGCCGGACAGGGCTTGAACCAGTTGCGTGTCGTTGGCCGAGAAGATCCAAAGCGGGCCTCTATCGGCCTCTCCATCGATTTGGACGGTCATTGGTCGAAGCAGGCTGTCAGCGCGGTCCAAAAGGCCAAGCATGACGGTCATGTCCGATCGGAGGGCCTTCCACAGCTTCGCTTCGAGATCGTTGGGAGTTGTCATGCCATTCGCTCCGATGGAAACTGTCACCTCAAAACCTGTCGGCCGCGAACGAAGTTCCACAAATCGGACGATGCCCCGCAGGTTATCCTGCGAGCCTCCGGCGAGCCTTGAGGAAGCCTGCTACATACGGCGAACGAGGTCGTGGTCATTGGGGGGCCACGCACATGCTGCGCCACGACATCACGCAGCGACGAGCGTTCGTCATCCGTCAAATCGAGTCGTCGCACCCGCAAAATCGGATTCCGTCAGCTCATCAGATCTGCGATCTCGCAAGGCTGGAGAGCCAATCTGAAAACTTCTCGTTTGCCGCGCGATTTTGCCAGTCAGAGAAGGTGTAAGGCTTGGATGTGGCGGCATCCTTGTCGAACAAGGCAATCTGGGTGCTCGCGAACCGCTGGTCGAACAGATTGATGTTGGCCTCATCGTTGAGCCTTAGGGCTCGGTCATCGATATTTGTCGAGCCGACTGAGGTCCAAACGTCGTCGACGACCACCAGCTTGCAATGGAAGAACGTGGGCTGAAATTCGCTGATTTTTACACCCGCCTCAAGCAAATCACCCCAAAGGTGCCGAGAAGCCTTCCTGACGAGGCGCGCATCAGTCTGAGGTCCGGGGACGATAATCTGGACCTCCACGCCGCGCTTGCGAGCCTCCAGGAGCTGCCGCCTGGTTAGTTCATCAGGGACGAAATACGGCGTGGCGATCCGGATACTATTCTGGGCTGAGGCAAGCGCCGTCATCAGCATGAGGTGCATGACATTGCGCTGATGGGTCGAGCTGATGACAACCTGCGTTGCGTGATCCCCTATCGGCTGCAGTGCTGGAAAGAAGCGATCGCCCAGCAACAGCTCGCCCGTTGCCTCAATCCAATGTTCGGCGAACGCCGCCTGGAGTTCTGCGGTGGCCGGTCCTTCCAACCGATAGTGATTGTCGCGCCACTCGTTTGGCGAGCGCGCATCACCGTTCCATTCATCAGCGATGCCGACACCACCGGTGAAGCCCACGCGCCCATCGACGACCAGCAGTTTCCGGTGGGTGCGATTGTTCACCCGATCGACGGTGTACCAAGTGAGTGGGCGGAACCGAACAACCTCGACGCCAGCTTCCTGCATGCGCTTGATCAGGCCCTCGTCCATCGGAATGCTGCCGACCCAGTCGAGCAGGACTTTCACGCTAAGACCCTCGCGGGCCTTCGCTGACAGAGCGTCCGCGAATTCGTTTG
>NZ_NBDP01000066.1 GCF_004123845.1 Allobosea sp. Tri-44
CCTCGCATCCCACACGGTGTCTGCTATCGTCGTCGGGGTGTGCGGCGCGGACGGAAAGATCCGTTGCAATATCCGCCGCGGCGGCGCCGACAAGGCCGCTCGTTGTGTCGGTTTCCCGCCGAATCTGGCCGATACTGTCTGCGAGCCGGCGGGAGCATATCTCGACCGACAAGATATCGTCGCTGGCGTAAGCAACGCGCGAGACGGCACTGGTCAGAGAACTATGCGTCGCACCCGCAATGGTACGCAGCATTATCGCTGCCTCGGTCATGCGTTCCGCCGAGT
This sequence comes from Allobosea sp. Tri-44, assembly GCF_004123845.1. Classification (GTDB taxonomy): domain Bacteria; phylum Pseudomonadota; class Alphaproteobacteria; order Rhizobiales; family Beijerinckiaceae; genus Allobosea. The sequence continues at coordinate 286 of NZ_NBDP01000066.1, forward strand.
TCATGAAGGCGTTCATAATGTCGCCCACCTCATCGCGGAAGCCGCGCGCATGTGCTTCGGCCGACTCCCTGCGGTCCTCCTCGCGGGCAGCGCGTGAAAGCGCCTCTTCCCGCAGTCTGGAAGCAACAAGCGCGGAACGAACACGATCAATATAAAGTCGTGCAAAAACGCGCAGCGACACCAAAAGTATGATGCTGTAAATAATTAGAAGCGCGAGGTTGCTTAGTGCCTGATCGAGCGGTGTATAGATGACCTGAGCCAGGCGACCGAACATCACCATGCCTGAGAACGTCAACGCTGCGGCCGGCATGCTCGCCATGGTAAAGATGCCCGCGAAAATCAATCCAGCCAGGATCGTTGCTACGAGCGTTTCCATTTCCGGCACGAGGGACGGATTGAGCCAGAGCCCGGCGATGAGCCACGGCAAAGCCAGTATGGCCGAGTCAACTATCGTGCGCCGTGTAAAACGCTCTGAGGGCGGTTCCGCACGCTGGCGTGTCTCAAGCGCTCGAGTTCGGCGCAAGCCAGCAATGCCGATTACAACGACGCATGTAAACCAACCGACCGCAGCTAAAACCCAACCGTGCCAAATCGCTACCGCCGCCGTAACTACCGCAGCCGCGATGTTGGAGATGAGAACCGGTGGCAAGATTGCTGAGAAAACTTCAGACTGCAGGCGCCGCAGCAATCCCGCCTCGGTTTCGTCGAGGTCTGGCAGGCCGAGTTTTTGGCCAATCCACAGATGGTAACGCTGCAATAGGACGCCCAGCCGCCCCTTATCGCTGGCGCCGTTGCGCGCCGTCATTGTTTCGATCCACGCCTCTACCAGCCCCCGTAAAATTGGTCGCATGCAGAAGTTAACGTTCTGTCGTGGATGGACCCGGAATTGGGGGCAGAGGCGGGCCGCCTGGTGCCCTGGATCCGGGGCGCGCATACCTAAGCGACGCCAACACAAATATTAGCTTCTTGGCCAGATGCCACATCAGGAGTTGGCGCAATGCCGAGCCAGTCAGATAGACCTGCGAATGCTGCCGCCGTCAGGGTCTGCCCAGAGGGCGTTTGATCCACAAGGAAAACGGGCCCTGAATTTTTGGTGAATCGCAGATTCAGCACGCAGTTACCAGTAAATGTCTAAAATTGCGCGTTCTCCTGCAATATTCCATTGATCGACAACTTTCAGCCGCGCTGCGATACCCCATTGTCAAGCTTCAAATCGAGCCGCAAGACCGGGCGACGATTCTCGGGGTCAACTGCTTGTAACGGCAAGGCTGCGCATGTTCATCCGGGTTTTGGATTGCATACGGATCGACCATGATCCCAAACTCGTTATTCTGGCGGTTCTCGTCTCGCTCATATCGGGATTCACCGTTTTTGCGATTCTCAACCACGCCCGCGCGCAACAAGGTGGATCGCGGCACGTCTGGTCGCTCATAGCCGCCTGCGTGGCAGGCGGCGGGATATGGTCCACCCATTTTGTCGCGATGCTCGGCTTCGCGCCCGCGACTGCCGTCAGCTACGACATCACGTTGACGCTTGCCTCCGCGCTACTGAGCATCGTGATCGCCGGCATCGCTATGCCCCTCTTGATGTCGACGGCTCTCCCATGCGCCCTCGTCGGCGCTGTCGTGCTTAGCGCGGCTATTGCTGCTATGCACTTCACCGGCATGCGAGCGCTGGTGTTCGCGGGCAAGTTCGCTTGGGAACCTGCTCTGGTCGCTCTCTCTGTGAGCTCCGCTATCCTGCTGCTCGGCGCCGCCATCTACATAGAACATCTCGCCAACAGGCGGAGACTCAGGTTTATCGCCGCAACGCTATTTGGCGCGGCCGTCTGCAGCCTCCATTTCACTGCGATGGCAGCCGCCGCTGTGAAGACGGATCCGACGCTCGCTGTTTCTGACGGAGGTCTGTCAGAGTTTCTGCTTGGGCTTTCGGTCGCCTTCGTGGCGTCAGTGATCGTGGCTCTCAGTCTGGTGGCCATCGTCTTCGACAAGCGCGCTCACAGGGCGTCCGCCGATGCGGACCAGATGCGAAACATCATCGAGGCGGCGCAGACCAGCATAGTCGTATGCGAGAACCAGAAAGTGATCGCAACAAACCGAACCTTCGAGCAACTGGTCGGCCTCGGTCAGGCGGAAATCGAAGGAACTCCCCTGACGAATTTTATCGCCAGGCCTGCACTAACCAGCGACCGCAGGAATAGGTGCCTCAGGGGAGTTGAGGTGCAGCTGATGACGGCCACCGGCACCCTCGTCGATGTTGCACTGAGCGCCACGCCGATCCTGTCCAGCGGTGCCCCGAGGCAGTTAATCGAGATTCGCGACATCCGTGTGGAGCAAGCCGCGCGCGAGCACATAACATATCTTGCAAATCACGACGCACTAACGGGCTTCCCGTATCTTCCTCAGTATCGACGCGAACTACCACGACACCTCGACACCACCGCCAAGTCGGGTGACGGCATGGGTATCCGTGAGCCCCACCACAACGCTATTCGTACATGAGACTATCCGAACGCAAGCGAC
>NZ_NBDP01000043.1 GCF_004123845.1 Allobosea sp. Tri-44
GCCGCAGTGCAGGGTCGAATGACGCCGCTGCCCTAGCCGGGAGCGGGGGAAGGGCTGTCCTAGCCCTTCAACCTGCCACGGTGTCTGCTCGCCGCCCTCAACCCCCGGCCGACCCTGCGTAAGGCCGGCGGAACCATCTCTGGCCCCGCCGCGACGGGCGTCGACCCGCCGGGCAGCGCCCAACGCGTCGAGGCCGTCAAGGGCAGGGGCATGGTGGTCGTCTATGGGGCGGGCGATCGTATCCTTGCAAGCTATCCCGCCACGATCGGCTCAGGCGAAACGCCATCGCCGGAGGGCGAATTCCGGATCGAACGGATCGTCAAAAACCCGACCTATCACTACGATCCTGACAAGAATTTCCAACAGGGAAAAAATACCAGGAAGCTCGTCCTGCCGGCCGGTCCCAACAATCCGGTCGGCACAGTCTGGATCGCGCTCTCAAAACCGACCTTCGGCATCCATGGCACGCCCGATCCCTCACGGGTGAGCAAGAACTCGTCGCATGGCTGTATCCGGCTGACGAATTGGGATGCCGAGCATCTTGCCGCGATGGTGAAGCCGGGCGTGCCCGTGCGCTTCGTGGATTAGAGCGGCCTGGCAGCTCCGCCAGGGCTCGTGCTCCGGTTGCCGAACGTTCTGCATCCCTGCGCGTTGAAGCGGCAAACTGGAGATCAACTGATGAAACCGATCAGGGCACTGCAGCTCGAGTCGCGCGGCGCAATTCCCAATAACCCGCGGCTGCCGGTACTGATCTATGAGTCAGCTTTCTCACCGGATACCGGCGATCTTGCTCGCCAGATGGAGCAGCGCTTCGCCGAGAACGACTGGCCGCCGCAATGGCGCAACGGCATCTATGCCTTCCACCACTACCACGCGGAAGGACATGAGGTGCTCGGTATCGCCGCCGGCCATGCAGTGCTGATCGTTGGCGGTGATGGCGGAGAGGAGCTTCGCGTCTCGGCCGGCGATGTTCTCGTGCTGCCGGCCGGCACAGGGCACTGCCGCCGCTCGGCCAGTGAGGATCTGCTCGTCGTGGGCGCTTATCCGCCCGACCAACTAGGCGACACCTTGCGCGAGGCGGCTACGCCCGAAATTCGAGGCGCGATCGACCGATTGCCGTTTCCCCGCATCGACCCCGTTCTCGGTCGCGGCGGCCCGTTAGTTGATTATTGGGTAGCGAATAGCGACGGGTAGGGCGCCGAGAGGGCCGCGTACGACCCTCGTTAGATCCGCTACAAAGCTGGAACGGAGGTAGCCGTGATCCATCATGTTTCGCTTGGGACGAATAATATTGGGCGTTCGAAGCGCTTCTACGATGCTGTTTTGCCCCTCGTCGGCATTACGCCAATGGCAGAGGACGAGGGTGGACTAGGTTATGGAAGTGGCACGTTTCACTTCAGCGTTCAGATTCCAATCGATGGAGAGCCAGCGACCGTAGGCAATGGCACTCATATCGCCTTTGCGGTGGAGGACCGTTCGATGGTCAATCGATTTTATGAAGCAGCACTAAAACATGGTGGCCGCGACGATGGCGCTCCAGGGCTGCGGCCGAACTACGATGCCAACTATTATGGGGCGTTCGTCCGTGACCCAGATGGTCACAAAATCGAGGCAGTAACCTACTCCGCAAAGTAATGACTGACGGAGGCGCCCGTGCCGACCCTTTCCTATGCAATTCTGGAAGCCCCTTCCACATTGGGCCTCGCGACGGACGGAGTCGAGCGCCTGCCTGACCGACTCCTGGATCTCGGTCTCGCGGAGCGTATCCATGCGCGCCGCGCCGGGCGGCTGGCGGTGCCTCCGAAGGAACCTATGCCCGATCCCGAGTCGGGAACCCTCAATGCCAGGGCAATTGCGGCGTGGTCGCCCAAACTCGCCGAGGCGGTGGAAGCGGTGACGCGGGCGAATTTCCGGTAGTGCTGGGCGGCGATTGCACGATCCTGCTGGGCTCGATGCTCGCGCTTCGACGGCGCGGCCGCTACGGCCTGTTCTTCATCGACGGCAACGCCGATTACTTCCAGCCCGCCAACGGTGAAGGCGCCTCAATGGACCTCGCCTTTGTCACCGGCTACGGCCCGTCGCTCCTGACGGACATTGAAGGTCGCGGGCCTCTCGTCCGTCCCGAAGACGCTGTCGCGTTCGCGTATCGCGATCATGAGGATCAGGAGGAGTACGGGAGCCAGCCGCTCCCCAACGAGCTGAAGGCGATTGACCTTCCCGCCGTGCGCGCGATGGGCATCGAGGCCGCCGCCCGCGAAGCGGTCGATCACCTGACGCGAGAGGAGCTGGACGGCTTCTTCATCCATCTCGACGCCGATTGCCTCGACGACGTCGTCATGCCGGCTGTCGATTTCCGTATTCCCGGAGGGTTGTCATGGACGATCTCGGGGTAGCGCTTCGGGTTGCCTTGGCGAGCGGAAAGGCAGTGGGTATCGAAATCACCATCTACAATCCGCGCCTTGATGAAGACGGCAGCGCGGGGCGCGGCCGCAGACGTACTCGCCGCAGCGCTCGGAACAGCAGCACCCTAAACACAGCGAGCAACGTGTCGCAATTATGAGATGCAACGCAATGTGCGCTCTGCCTTGCGGGTGTGAGCAGCGGCCTTCTTTCAGACCACTCGCCTACCAGCTCCAAACCTCAGGAACGTGGCCTGTCCGCTTCCAACAGCATTGCTGCACGAAGCAATCCGCCCGGGACGATCATGTCCTGTTTCAGTAGCCAGGCGACGGATGGAATGCTGCGTCCCGATAA
>NZ_NBDP01000033.1 GCF_004123845.1 Allobosea sp. Tri-44
CCGTTGCGATGAACTAGCATTTCCCTGTACGAAATCGCCAACGGCGGCATGCGGACGCGAAGTCCTGCTTCGGAGACGTCTCCGGTCCCGGCGCGGGGAAGGTTCGGCACCGCGGAGTGGATCCGCACACGTGGATGCTCTGCAAGGAAGCGTGCAACCAGCGGTGCCACGGTGGTCAGGCTGAGCGTCACCGGGCAACTCACCCGAATGTGTCCCTGCGGCGCGGCTTGAACGCGCTCAACCGCCTCCTGCGCCGTCTCGGCTTCCGCCACCATAGCGAGGCAGTGCCGATAGTAGTCCTGTCCGATCTCGGTCACGGCGAAACGACGGGTCGAGCGCTGAAGCAGCCGCACGCCGAGCCGCTCCTCCAGCAGCGACACACGCCGGCTCAGGGTTGACTTGGGAATGCCGAGCATCCGGCTGGCGGGCGCAAAGCCTTTGTGCTCCACCACCTTGGCGAAGAAGTAGAGGTCGTTGAGATTCTGCATGGCCGCCCATTGTCGTTCCATTGCTGGAACAGTGAGTGCCACGGAGGCCGCCTATTGGCAATGTCGTTCAACAGCTAGGTTCGGTGGGACAGCAAGGACGGCCGTTTGGCCCAAACCCAGAGGATCCCATGACCAAGACGCTTCTTCACATTGACTCCAGCGCCCTCGGCGGCTTTTCCACCTCGCGCAAGCTGACCGCTTCTATTGTGAGCGCCTGGCAGCAGGCCAACCCTCACCTTCTGGTCACCTATCGCGATCTGGCGGCCGCGCCCCCGGCCCACTTGACCGGGCCCGTGATGATGGCCATGCGCTCCCGCGACCTGACGGGCTTGAGTGACGAGGAGCGGGTGCAGATTGCGCTCTCGGATGAGCTGGTCGAGGAGTTCCTCGCCGCCGACGCGGTCGTGATCGGGGCGCCGATGTACAACTTCAGCCTGCCCACACCGCTCAAGGCTTGGATCGACCGCATTGCTCAGGCCGGCCGCACCTTTAAGTACACCGAAGCCGGCCCGGTGGGACTCGCTGGGGGCAAGCGCGTCGTGATCGCCTCCTCGCGTGGTGGGATGTACGCCGGCACGCCCTTGGAGGCTGCCCTGGACCACCAGGAGGCCTACCTGCGTGGTGTGCTCGGCTTCACGGGCATCAGTGACGTCGCCATCGTTCGCGCCGAAGGCACCAACATGGGGCCTGAGGCCGTGAAGCAAGCGATGATCTCGGCGAATGAGCAGATCGACCGCCTGTTCGCTACGTCGCTGGCAGCCTGAGGTTCAGGAGGAAAGGCATGCTCTACAAGGCCGAAAGAACTCCCTTGGTGGTCGACCAGGGCAAGTTCGTCGTCCACGCCGCGATGCCGGGGCTCAACATCCCCGGCCATCCTGACCATGGTTATGGCCCACTCGCGCTGATTGCCGAGTCGTTCAAGGCTCCCGACACTTGGATCAAGATGCACGAGCATGTGCAGGACGAGATAATCTCCTATGTGCCCCATGGAGTCATGCGGCACGATGATCGCACGACTGGCAAGCTCATCACCGACGCGGACCACCTCATGGTCATGAATGCGGGCCGTAGCTTCTGGCACGAGGAGCGAACGCTCGCCGGTGACCCGCCGCTTCGGATGTTGCAGATCTTCGTGCGGCCACACACGCTTGATCTGGAGCCTCGCATCCAGCATCAACCTCTGGCGGCTCCCGAGCCCAATCAGTGGCGGCATCTCGTCGGCCCAGAAGGTGGCGCTGCTCCGTTCTTCGTGCGTAACGACATCGACCTCCACGACATCCATTTAGAGGCAGACGCATCAACCGCGCTCACCCATAGGCCAGGTTTGAGCCGGTATTGCTTCGTTTATTCTGGCAGCGTCGAAGCAAACGGCACGCGGTTTGATCAATCCGAGAGCGGACTAACAACCGACCCGGCCGAGTTGGTCCTTCGGGCCGTTGAACCTGCGCTAGTCGTGGCGTTCGTAATCAACCCCGAAGCCGGGATCACGCGGGGCGGCACGATTGGGGATGGTGCGGCCCGCTTCGTGGCCAAGGCTGCGCAGCGCTCAGTTGCAGGGTCCATCGCTGGCGGCTCATACCGCAGCGAACATCAAGAAGACGGCACGGAATGCCATCCTCGAGGCTGACCACCGCTGGCAACGAAGCGCACCGTCGATCACGGCAACTTGCTTCGCGACCTGTACGACAAGGCGTCGCGACTCTCTGTATCAGGTCGCTTCATCCATGGGGAAGCCCAGGGAGATCGAATACGCGCGATCATTACCGGCAGCTCCGGTCGGGTTGTACCTTCCGTAGCGGCCGTCCTCAGCTACGGCGATAAGAGCCGGCATAATGTCGGGTGCCCGAGTTTCTAGTTCCAGGTCGGTCGCCCAAACTTGAATTTGCGCGCCGCTTTGGAGCTTTTCGCGCAATGCCGCAGTTCTCAACACGGCAGCTTTCCGCAGTGCCAGCGGAAATCACCGCGTCGGCGCCGCTTACTGCTCTCGCCTCTCGAAATACGCGGTCCGCCCAAATGCCGACCTCTAAGTTGAGCCGGCTGCCGCTCTTGTCAACGTCTCCTATTGATATCCGTTCGATATCGCGAGCACTAAAACAATATATTGGACCGCCGGAGAACTTTCAGCGAAACCGTTCTGACAACCGAAATACACCCATACAAAAGCAGGGCAGATTTGCGATTTCCCACTCTATAGCCGAAAGACCACACCAACCAAAAAACACGGATAATGCAAGGCACAAACAAAAAAAAGCAAAATCAAAAAA
>NZ_NBDP01000024.1 GCF_004123845.1 Allobosea sp. Tri-44
GGCTGTTGTACAGCGCCAGCGTCCCGCCGGCCTGCGGCAGGGTGTCGAGGCCGGCTGCGGTCGCGAACTGATTGCGGGTCTGCGCCACGGTCCCGAAGATCGCCGGCGGGGCAGTCGGCGGCGTGACTGGAGGCGTGCCGGGATCGGGAGGCGTCGCGGGCGGCGTGCCCTTGACCGCGATGACGAGGTCGACCTGGTTGGGCCGGTGGTCGACCGTAAGGTCGAGGAAGGCCGAGCGCGAGACCGCTCCGGTGAAGTTTCCGGCGACACCGCCAGTAGCGGTCAGGATCGTATAACGCTGGCCGCCGATGTAACTGGTCTGCGGGTCGAGCGCCGTGACGCCGACCTGGCCGCCGGCGAGCAGCGCCCCGCCATTGACTGCGATGCGGTCGGAGGTGCCATTGCCGGCGATCTCGACCTCATAGGTCGAGCCGGCCATCGTCATGAAACTGCCGTTGACGGTGAGCGTGCCGATCGAGTTGCCGGGCGCGATGGTTGCGCCGGCCTGAACCAGCGTTGCGCCGACCGTGCCGGAGCCGGTGAGCGTCGCGCCACTCAGCACGGTGACGGAGGAGTTCGCGAGCGAGCCGTTGACCGAGTGCTTGCCGGCCTCGACCCTGGTTTGACCAGTGAACGTGCTCGTGCCGGTCAGGTTGAGGTTGCCGGCGCCACGCTTGGCGAAGGAGCCGACGCCGCTGATGGGATTGGCGAAGGACGCATCGGCCACCTGATCGATGACGAGCGCGGCGCTGTTAGTGATTGTACCGCTGCCGAAACTGCTGGCCGAGCCGATCAGCGTGCCGGCGCCGATAAATGTGCCGCCGCTATGGGTATTGGTGCCGGTCAGGGTCAGCGTGCCGACTCCCGACTGAAGCACCAGGCCGCTGCCCGAGATTGTGCCGCCGAAGGTCACGGCATCGGAGCGGTTGAACGCCAATACGGCGTTGTTGACGACATTGCCCTGGATCGAGCCCGTCGTGCCGCCATTGCCCACCTGCAAGACGCCGCTGGAGACCAGCGTACCGCCGGTATAGCTGTTCGCACCGGTCAGGATCAGTGTGCCGCGGTCGGACTTCACCAGCTGGGCGCTGCCGACGAGGTTGGACGCGATCATGGCCTGGCTGAAGACGCCGAGCGTCGTGCCGTCGCCGACGCGGATGACCGCCTGCGTCCCGGTCAGGGTGATGTCGCCGCCCTGGACGACGTAGCCGTTCGTCGCGAACTGCATGCCGGAGGCGATGACCGGGCCGAGGCTGGTGTCGACCGTGACCGTGCCGGCCGCGCCGGTGAAGACGGCGAAGGAACCGGCCGCGAAGCCTCCGTTGGGGACGCCGAGCTCGTTCGTCCAGTTGTCGTTGCCGACGTTAGCCAGCCAGGTGCCGTTGCCGCCGCCGATGACGCTGTTGTTTCGCGGGTCCGTCGCGCCGTCCCAGAAGCGCAGCGTCAGCCCGGCGGTGTTGACCAGGTTGATCTGCCCGGCGACGCCAGTCTGCAGGAAGAAGTCGGGCGATGGCAGGGCGCCGACCGTCAGGCCGTTATCGGTCAACGTGCCGGCATAGTTGAAGATGCGGTAGAGGCCGGTATCGAACGTGCCGCCCGGCGCGGTCGTGACGTTCAGGGTGCCGTCGAGGGTCAGGTTGCCGGTGACGTTGACCAGGTCGTTCAGCGCGCCGCCGACGACTCCGGCCTGGCCGAAATTATAGTCCAGCAGCGCGCCGCTGTTCAGCGTCAGGTCGCCGATGATCCTCAGCGTGCCCGGCGCTGCCCCGGCTCCGCCCGGCGCCAACGTGCCGTTGGGGTCGATCGTAACGTTACCGTTGATGGTGCCGGTGCCGCCGAGTGTCCCGCCGAAGACGACCGCGCCGCCAAGCGTCGTGCCGTTGACCAGCAGCGTGCCCTGGCTGATCTGCCAGGGCGTGGCGTTTGTGGCCGTGCCATTCAGCGTCCAGGTGCTGGTGCCGCCCTTCACGAAGAGGTCGAAATTCTGGTACTGCGCGGTCGGGCCGATGGCCGAGACGTTGAAGCTGGCGTCAGCGCTGCCGCCGAGGCGCAGCACGTCGGTGAGCCCTGTCGGGTTCGCGACCACGTTGCCGATGATCTGCGAGCCGGCCCGCAGCTCCAGGTCGATGCGACCCGTCGTGACTCCCGTCGCGAGCGTAATCGCATCGGCAGAGCCGGCGCCTGCTCGGATCGTGCCGCTATTGACGAGGTTGAGGTTCGCGGTCGCTGAATTCGTGGTGATCGCGGCCGCTCCGACCCCGCCTGCGATCGTACCGCTGTTCGTGAGCGTAAACGTCGTATTGCTTCGGACCGCAACTGCCCCGCTTCCGCCTTCAATCGTCCCGGTGTTGACGATGGGGGTGGTGTTAGCTCGAACGTTAAGCCCAACGCCGCCGACCGTGGCTCCGGTGCCGCCGCGAATCGTTCCATGGTTGACCAGAGTATTGCTTATGCCCGTCCCGCCGACGTCCACGCCGAGCCCCCCGGCGCCTCCTGAGCTGTTTCCGCCCAGGATGGTTCCGAAATTCGTCACGGACGAGTTGAGCCGAGCCCCGCCGCCAATGCCCGCGGTTGCCGCTTGCGCGTCGCCGCCTTTGAAATTGCCCCGCCGCGGTCAGCTATCACCACGCCCCGGCGGTCCACAGGAGGGGGTCGCGTACCCC
>NZ_NBDP01000057.1 GCF_004123845.1 Allobosea sp. Tri-44
TGGTCGGTGCATCTTCTTCTTCATCGTGGTCCCTCTCTTTGCTCGGGTGCATTGGCGTGTGACCCCTGTGGTCCAGGGCCGGTGCTTAGGACGCCGTCATGATAGCAGGACCCAACCGCATCGCCCTGAAGGCACGCGTCGAGATCACGTGCATCTGGCTGCTCCTTGTCGCGGGGGCCGGGATCATGTTCTTTCCGGTCTACTGGATGTTCGCGACCGCGGTACGGCCGAAGGACTAGGTCTTCAGCGGCGCCGCCGGCCTGATCCCGTCCAGTTTCGTCTGGCAGAACTTCGCCGATGCTATCGGGCGCGTGCCGTTCCTGAGCTGGGCCGCGAACTCGCTGATCATCACTGTGGTCGCGGTGGTGATCACCGTGACGATCAACCTGCTCTGCGGCTATGCCTTCGCCAAGTTCCGCTTCGCCGGTCGCGACATCCTCTTTCTCGCGGTGCTGTCGGCGCTGATGATCCCGTTCCAGGTCATTATCGTGCCGCTCTTCCTGGTGGTCTCCGAGCTCGGCCTGCTCAGCGACTACTGGGGCGTGATCCTGCCGCGCGCGGCCGAGGCCTTCGGCATCTTCATGGTGCGCCAGTTCATGGTCTCGATCCCCGACGAGCTGCTCGAGGCGGCGCGCATCGACGGCGCCAGCGAGCTGAAAATCTTCTTCAAGATCGTCGTGCCGCTCTCAAAGCCGGTCATCGCCGTGCTGGTGATCTTCACCTTCATGTGGCGCTGGAACGATTTTGCCCTGCCGCTAATCGTGATGATGAAGCAGGAGATGTACACCGTGCAGCTCGGCCTCAACCTGCTGCGTGGCCAGTTCAACACCGAATGGTCGATGATCATGGCGATCGCGCTGCTCTCGCTGGTGCCGATGCTGATCATCTTCACCTTTTTCCAGCGCTATTTCGTCCAGGGCATCTCCGGCTCGGGCCTCAAGTGACCGCCCGCGCATGGGCGCGGGCCAACCAGTATCGACGTTTCGAAAGGGAAAGACCGGTGGTCAAGATTGCCATGATGGGCGCGGGCAGCGCCGTCTTCGTCAAGAACCTGCTGACCGACATCCTGAACTTCACCGAGCTCGGCCGCGTGGTGATTTCGCTGCACGACATCGATCCCGAGCGGCTCGAGACCGGCGGCATGATGGCGCGCTGGACCGCCCAGCAGTTCGGCGCCGATGCGGTGATCGAGGAGCATCTCGACCGCCGGCGCGCGCTGGAGGGCTGCGACTTCGTCATCAACATGGTCCAGATCGGCATGCACGAGGCGACGCTGCTCGACTTCGACATCCCGCGGAAATACGGGCTGAAGCAGACGATTGCCGACACCGTCGGCATAGGCGGCATCTTCCGGGGCCTGCGCACCATCCCCTTCATGCTCGACCTCGTCGCCGAGATGCGCGAGCTCTGCCCCGACGCCGTCCTGCTGAACTACACCAACCCGATGAGCATCCTGACCTGGGCGGTCTACAAGGCCTATCCCGAGCAGCGCGTCGTCGGCCTGTGCCACAACGTCCAGCACACGGCACGCGATCTTGCGAGCTATCTTAGCGTCGAGCAGTCGCGGCTGAGCTATGACTGCGCCGGCATCAATCACATGACCTGGTTCCTCAAGCTCCAGATCGACGGCAAGGACGCCTATCCGGCGCTGCGCAAGGCGATGGCCGATCCGGAGATCTACGCCAGGGACAAGGTCCGCTTCGAGCTGATGCGGACGCTCGGCTGGTTCGTCAGCGAATCCAGCGAGCACAACGCCGAATACACCCCGTATTTCCTGCGCCGCGACGACCAGATCGCCGAATACGACGTGCCGGTCGACGAATATGTCCGGCGCAGTGTCCGCAATCTCGGCCGCTACGCCGAGACGCGCCGCAAGCTCCTGGCCGGCGAGGCCTTCCCGCTGGAGCGCAGTGACGAGTACGGCTCCCTCATCATCCGCGCCATGGTGACCGGCGAGCCGACGGTGATCTACGGCAATGTCGAGAACACCAGGCTGATCGACAATCTGCCCGAGGGTTGCTGCGTCGAGGTGCCGGTCATCGTCGATCGCAACGGCCTGCGCCCCTGCCATGCCGGCACGCTGCCGCCGGAGCTGGCGGCGCACTGTGCGCCCCATGTCTTCGTTCAGGATCTGACGGTGCGTGCGGCGCTCGAGGGCGACCGCGAGCGCGTCCACCGGGCCGCCGCGCTCGACCGCCATGCGGCGAGTGTGCTTTCGCTACAGGAGACAAGGCGCATGGTTGACGAGCTGCTCGCCGCCCATGGCGACGCCCTGCCGAAATGGAAGGACGCGGCCTGATCGGCCAGCTCAAAGCAGACTTCTCTAGCACCGACTTCCCGGGACTGCTTCGGCTACGTTGCCCGGGCTGGACACGGGAAACAGCCGCAGCCGGTCCCGGCTATTCGCTTGATGTCTGCTGCTGGGCGGCGCCTCAACGTCGGCTTCTGGCGGATGTCGTTGAAAAAGTCGGCCTGGAGAGCGACGCGAGAGCGTTTCGGATTTGGCCGATCGAACCTCGGCCTCTCATGCCGGCCTGAGCTGCGGTCCCTTCGGCAGGAGCTTGGCGAGTTTCCTGAG
>NZ_NBDP01000045.1 GCF_004123845.1 Allobosea sp. Tri-44
GGCCGAGTTGGAGCAGGCCTATAAGATCCTTACGCCGCTTCTGAACAGCGCAACTGCGCCAACACTCTTTGCGATCGCACTCCTGTGCTGCGGCATTAACGCCAGCGTGACGGCGACGCTGGCCGGCCAGATCGTGATGGAGGGCTTCATCGAGATCCGCTTGCCGACATGGCTGCGGCGCCTAGTGACACGCCTCGTCGCCATTCTGCCTGCAGTGACCGTGCTGCAGTTTTATGGCAACACCCGCGCCACAGACCTCCTTATCCTGAGCCAGGTCGTATTGGCCCTGCACTTGCCTTTTGCTGTGACGCCGCGGGTATTGCTGACAGCTTCACGCAAGAAGATGGGGGTCCTCGCACCGCCGCTCTGGCAGACAGGGCTGGCCAGCGCGATAGCGGTGGTGCTTATTGCGCTTAATCTCACGCTCGTCACGGGCATGCTGTTGCGGTGAAACGCACCGCTCGCCGCCGCGACCGGCTCATCTGGCGCGAGCGGACCGACATCGATCGGGTCGGAGATCCTAAGACACAGCGGGGGAAAGGATATGCCATTTTGATCGTTGGACGCAGTTAAAATTGCTCGCACCCGAGGAGCGCTGGACGCCGCCTTGGAACAGATCAAACCCACAGTGCCCAACGGCTTCGACGAGCGCGAACGAACGCGGCTCGCTTATATCGTCGCAAGTCTTGTAGCGCCTGCGGAAAACGTGGACGATTTAGCCCGGCGCGCCATCGAGCTATACCGCCGATCACTCTGAACACCGGCGACGGAGCGGCCCCTCAATCGAGCGTCCGGTCTTTGATATCGACATTCGGCGGAGAAAGGTGTCTAATGTAGGGGCCGTTGTCTCCATACTGCTTATGGACATGACCGCGTGCGACGCTTGCTGACCCCGTCGAGCGGAGACACGCTATGATTACCGGAAATGGCTATTTGTACCTGCGCAATGGGCGCCGGGCTGAAGTTTCCTACGAGTTCGCGGGCAACTACGACGACCAGCGTGCCGGCCACCTTCTCTTCGACACGACGACATTCGACGACAGCCTGTTTCATCACAGGCTCATCTTGACCTGTGAGGACGGCGAGGCCGTCGCGGTATCGATCATGAACCGCGGTGATAGGCACCTCGCGGTCACAGGTCGCGTGCTCGCCCGGACCCAGTCTGCGTAGGGACACGATTATCGCGCTGGACGATCCGGCCCGTGCCCCGCTTGCCTACGTGGCACGGTCCTGGCGCCCATACCGGAGTAGCGTGGGCGACTTCAACAATGCCAAGATCGTCACCAGCGCGAAGACGGTTGCGCCAATGTAGAGCCAACCTGGGGTCGGAGACTTCGCCTCACCCGGTACACGACAACGAAGTAGGCCAATAAGCGGCCCGATGTCGTCGTTCTGCGAGCGAGGGCAGAGGTCACCGACTGCCGGCATCGCTACCGGGTCTACTGCTCCTCCGATCGCAGTCAGGCGGAGCGCTTTCGCGACCTTGTCGGCGGTGAGGATTTCGATCCGCGGGATCGCCTGGCGGTCGTTGGTTGCGGGGGCAAGGAGTAGCTCGGGACGCCGGGAGGCGAGGTTGAGCGAGACGCAAGCCTACGCTGGCTGATCATGTTGCCGCGCGAAGAACTGGAACGTTGCGCGATTAAATCCGCGGAATGGGAGTAACCTGCAGCTCAGTCGGACTTTTCGGCGCGTCTTGCTGATCGACCTGACCCGTCGGTCTCTCACGCAGTGTATCCGCGTGATGGAGATTGAAGCCGACGAATATTGCGGTGATCATTGCCGCGACGATCACAACGGCAACCAAAGCGGCGTTTCCAGCACGTTGGGGCCGGGAGGGGGACGATGGCCGGGCATTTTGAAACCACAGTTGGCGCGTTGACGATCGGGGAAGAACTCAAGGCTGCCTTTACCGTTCCAAAGCCGCGATCGCGAAGTCTGCCGCGGATTTCCGGACAAGAAGGCTCGGAGGGCCCGCGCCTCGCCGGGAACGCCATCACAAGAGGTTCTCGGCCGCGAGGCTCATAGCAGCCCTCCCTCTTCGACGCGCGCCCTGAACGCGAGCGCGTAGGGCCATTCGCAATCCATCTCGATAACCGTGCAGCACGCCCAACGGCGCACGTGATCGCCGAAGTTGGCTTCGTCGCTCCAACGAGCGGCATACCAACCAAGCCATCCCGGCACGGCCTCGAACGTCGCTCCACAGTTGTCGAGATAGGCCATGGTGCGGGCTACCCGTTCGGCTTCGCTTCGTTCCTCGTGGCCGACAACGGCCGCGCCGACCAGCGGGGCTTCGTTGAATAGCTGTTGCCGGTTCATGCGCGCCTCTCCATTGGAATGACGCTCCGGCCGATGACCAATTTCCCGGCGACGAGGACGACGGCCAGATGGCCATAGCATGAGGGACCCGGCTGGTCTTGTAGGTCCGGTGCGAGAAGTAGCGGTGGTAGCCACCGGTCACCGCGAACATGCGCAGCCAGTACAGGCCAAAGGCGAGCCAGAGCGAGGTCGCGCTGACGCCGCTCCAGAGC
>NZ_NBDP01000052.1 GCF_004123845.1 Allobosea sp. Tri-44
GGGGACAAACATGACGACGCCACAACTCGATACCGAAGTGTCGGCCGCCGCCGGATGGCGATTCAAGCTCGGCATTTTCATCTTCATCTTTGCCTTCGCGCTTTGGCTGCTCGTTCCACTAGCCGCCTCGATGAATGTTCCGGGCCCGCGCATCGCGGCGATGACAGGCGCGATCTTCGTTGCCAACAAGGTCCTGCTGCTGGCCTGCATTGCGGTGATGGGCAAGGCCGGATTCCAGCAGCTCAAGGGGCTCGTCTTCGGCTATGCCAAGGGCCTGGCACCGAGCGGGCCGATCGGCCCGGCGCGCCACGTGATCGGATTGGTCATGTTCTGCCTGCCGCTCGTCACGGCCATGCTCGAACCCTATGTCGACCAGTTTTTTCCTGGCCTGAGGCCAAACATCTGGCAGCTGCAGGCGCTCGGCGACCTGATGCTGATCGCGAGCTTCTTCGTGCTTGGCGGCGACTTCTGGAGCAAGATCCGCGCGCTCTTCGTCCGGACGGCTAAGGTAGTGGATGGCCGGGATCCGGCCGCGCCCGCTTCCGTCTAAGCCGAGCCAGAACGCCATGACTGACGAACCCACGACCGCTACCACACCGCCCGCCGCGCTTTCCGAACCGGCCTCACGCCCGCCCGCAAATCCGCTGCGCAAAACCGCACTCGCCGTGCTTGCGCTCATTGCCGTGCTGTTTGCGGTGTCGATCGTGATGGAGAGGCTGACGCCATCGTCCTCGCAGGCCGTGGTGCAGGCCTATGTCGTGCGCATGGCGCCCGACGTTGCTGGCCGTGTCATCGAGGTCAACGTCAGCGACAATGCGCGCGTGGAGGCGGGCACGGTGCTGTTTCGTATCGATCCTCGCCCCTTCGAGATAGCCGTCGCCGAGGCGCATGCGCAGGTCGAACGCATCGGTCAGACGCTGGGCGCCTCGACCGCCGCGGTCGAATCGGCGCAGGCGAAACTCGTCAAGGCGAGCGCCGAGCTCGAAAACATCCAGTCGCAGTCGCAGCGTACGTTCCAGCTCGTCGAGCGCGGGATCATGGCCAAGTCCAAGGCCGACGAAGCGCGCGCGGCGCTCGAAGGCTCGCGCGCAGCTGTCACGGGAGCTGAGGCCGATCTTGCCAAGGCGCGGGAGGAGCTCGGCCCTCGCGGCGATGAGAACCCGCAGCTCAAGGCCGCCTTGGCGACGCTGGCGCGAGCGCGCCTCGATCTTCTGCGCACGACAGTCAGCGCCCCGGCGACCGGCGTCATCAGCAATCTTCAGCTCGCGACCGGGCAGTTTATCGGCGCAGGCCAGTCTGCCCTGACCTTCATCGATGCGACCTCGATTTGGATCTCCGCCAATTTCAAGGAGAACAGCCTCGAGCACATGTCGAATGCCGATCGTGCCGAGGTCGTCATCGACTCGCTACCGGGCTCGATCTTCACCGCGAAGGTCGAGAGTATCGGCTGGGGCGTTTCCCAGAACAGCGTCGACCCCAACACAGGGCTCCCCACGATCAGAAACAGCACCGGCTGGGTGCGCGATCCTCAACGATTTCCGGTGCGGCTGGTGTTCGATGGAACCTTGCCCCGCGGCGGTGTCCGCTTCGGCTCGCAAGTCAATGTCGTCGTCTATACGGGAAGCAATCCGGTGGCGAATGCCCTTGGAGCGGCCTGGATCCGGATCATCTCGGTCCTGACCTATGCCAGTTGAGGCGTCCGTCCCGGCTGGAACTCTGGCGCGGCAGCGACGCGTGGGGTTGCGTGTCGCGCTCGTCGTCTCGGCCGGGCTGACATTCAGCATCGCGACCGGCGCCGTCATTCCGTTCCTGGGCCCACTGTTCGCAGCGCAGTTCCTGCTCGGAGGGGCGAGGCCACTGCCGCTCGCCAAGGCGATCGGCATGACCGGTCTCGTCTTGGTGATGGGGCAGGCCTTCATCATCGTGACCGGTATATTCGGCGACCGCCCAGTGCAGCTCCTGTCGCTGCTCGGTCTGTTCTTCTTCGTCTGCTTCGTGCTGCAGGCGCAGGGCAAGGGCGGCCCGGCGATCTTTCTGTCCCTGGTCATCGCAGTCATGGTGCCGCTTCTCGACCTGCTCCACGACGACCTCGACCAGAGCATGATGGCGATCCTGCTTCAGGGCTGCCTCAGCGGCGTCGTCCTGTCCTGGCTCGCCCATGCCCTCCTGCCGGAGCCGGCAGCAAGCGAGGACGCGCCAGCCCAGCCGGCTATGGCCTCGGAACATCCCGTGGCGCGGGCCCTCGCCAATGCGGTCATCCTGTTGCTGGCGGTCACGCTCTGCCTGACCAACAGCGCCTTCTCCTCGGCCATCGTCGTCCCGATCACGGTCGCGTCCCTGCTGCTCCAGCTCGACCTCGCCGCAAGCGCCCGCGCCGCAATGGGGCTGGTCGCCATCAACCTGCTGGGCGGCGTGCTCGCGTCACTCGCCTTCGCCTTCGTCGAGCTGCGCCCGTCACTGCCCTTCCTGTTCTTGACCACGCTGCTCGTCGGGCTGATCCTCGG
>NZ_NBDP01000035.1 GCF_004123845.1 Allobosea sp. Tri-44
CCAGCCATAGGCGTTGTGACCCTTGAACTGCAGCGTGGCCGATTTGATGCCGGCCTGGTCGCCGTCCTGGTAGTCGAGCATGTCGACCTTGAACTTCCGCCGCTCGCCCCAGCGCCGATACATGCGCGGCTTTCTCGGCAGCCAGGGGCCGGCGACGCTGTTCGACCTACCCTGGATCCCGCTCTATCTGGCCTTCGTGTATTTCCTGCACCCTTGGCTGGGCGCGTTGACATTGGCCGGCGCCGTGGTGTTGACCCTGCTGACGCTCCTGAGCGAGATTCTGGCGCGCAAGCTGAGCAACAGCTCGCGCCAGGCCGCGATCGCCCGCAATGCGATGGCCGAGACCCATGCACGCAACGCCGAGGTCGTGCGGGCCATGGGCTTCTCCGGCCGCGCGGTGGCACGCTTCGACCGTTTGAATCGCGAGCATTTGGCGCTGCAGACCAGTTCCAGTGATCTCGGCGGGACCTTCGGAGCGGTCGCGCGCGTCCTGCGCATGATCCTGCAATCGGCGACCCTCGGCCTCGGCGCCTTCCTCACCATCAAGGGCGAGCTTTCCGCGGGCGCGATCATCGCCGCGTCGGTCGCTTCTGCGCGGGCGCTCGCGCCAGTGGACCAGGCGATCGGCAACTGGAAATCCTTCGTCGCCGCGCGCCTCGCCTTCGGGCGGCTGCGCGAGACCGTGGTGGCGCTGAGCAAGGCGGTCGAGCCGATGGAGCTCCCCGCACCGCACCGATCCCTCGGGGTCGATCGCATCACGGTCGCCGCGCCGGGATCCGGCCAGGTACTGCTGAGCGAGGTCAGTTTCGAGCTGGCCGCGGGCAAGGCACTTGGCATCATCGGCCTCAGCGGCGGCGGCAAGACCACCCTGGTTCGCGCGCTCACCGGCATCTGGCCGTGCCTGCGCGGCTCGGTTCGGCTCGACGGCGCGAATCTGGAGCAATGGCCCGAGGAAGCGATCGGCCGCCATCTCGGCTATCTGCCGCAGGAGGTGAGCCTGCTCGACGCCAGCATCGGCGATAACATCTCGCGGCTTGCGCCCGATCTCGACCCGGCGGCCATCGTGGCCGCAGCGACCGCAGCCGGCATCCACGATATGATCGTGAAGCTGCCGGAAGGGTATCAGACGCAGCTCGGCCCGCAGGGCACCGCGCTTTCGGCCGGCCAGCGCCAGCGCATTGGCTTGGCCCGCGCGCTCTACGGCAATCCCTTCCTGGTCGTGCTGGACGAGCCGAACTCCAACCTCGACAGTGAGGGCGAGGCAGCCCTGACGAGGGCGATAGAAGGCATCAAGGCGCGCGGCGGCATCGCGATCATCGTCGCCCACCGGCCGAGCGCACTTGTCGCGGTCGATTTGCTCGGCGTCGTGCAGGGCGGCAAGCTTACTGGCTTCGGTCCCAGGGACCCCATCCTCAACCCCGTACAGAAGCAGCCCGCACCCGCCGGGACCGATGTTCCGGTCGAACCACGCCTGCCCGCCGCCAGCGGGATCGATGCGGGCGCCGGTCCGCTCAGGAGGGTGACAGCATGATCGAGGTTAAGGCGCTCAAGCCCACTCAGCACTCCGCACCCTCAGCCGAGGAAATCTACCGGAAGGCGCAGGAAGAGCCCGCGCCGTCACGCTGGCCGGCCGCTCTCGCGGTGATCGTTCTGGCGGTCGCCGCCTATCTGCGCTCGCTGACCTCGACGCAGGCCGAACCGGAACCAGACCCAGTTGACAGTGCGGCCACGCCACAGCCAGTCGGCGAGGCGGCGCCTCAGAGCGATCCGGACGAAACCGGTTCGATTTCCGACGACAAGAGCGACCACGAACTCGGCTCGGGCGCGGCGAGCGATCCGGTGCCGGGGCTGGCGGATTTCCTTGGCATCGACTCGCCGCCGATCGACTATGAGCAGCTACCCCTGCAGCCCTTCGTGCGGGAAACCATCGAATTCGGCGTGGACCGGGTCAGCAACGACAACCGTTTTACTGCGGAGGGCTCGCAGACGATCGGTGGCGCGAGCGTGTCGAGTAGCCCCCATCTTGTCCCGATCGAGGGGGGCGGCGCGCGGCTGCCGGTCGTCGTGGCGCCTTTCAACCCGGTGATCGTCGTTCCCAAACCGTATGATCCTCCCGACCGGCCCGATCCCGATCCGGTTGGACCGAAGGATCCGACGGCCCGTAACCGATACCCGCCCCTGGCGAGAGCGTGCCTGCCTGACCAGAACCAGCACTTCCAGACTTTGCTCCTTACCACGCACGCCGTTCTGATGTGCAGCACGGGATCCCCCTCCGCCCAGCGCTACTTACTACCCCTCCACAGCCCCGTCGCACCACCCGACACG
>NZ_NBDP01000025.1 GCF_004123845.1 Allobosea sp. Tri-44
ATCGCGGTCGAAGAGGCACTGCGGCTCAAGGAAGCGGGCAAGGCGACCGAGGTGATCGTCGTGTCGGTCGGCCCCCAGCAGGCGGCCGAGACGATCCGGACCGGCCTCGCCATGGGCGCCGATCGCGTCCTTGGCAGAGAATGTCGCGCGAACGGGCGAAACGGACGATCGCGTTGACTGTCAGAAAATAGGGGGCATATCCGAGCTTCTCGATCAGCGTTAGCTCGTGGTTCAGGCTGGCACGGACACTGTCGGGAATACCTTCGGGGTACCGGGCTACGGCGCCTGCCCAAGTCAGCTTAGCCAGGGTCTCCTGCGGCGTCAGCGAGGGATCGTCGCGCTCCTCCGGGTATTGGTAGGCGAGTTCATCGAGCGAAAACCGGCAGCGGTCGGCGATGTGGAGCGTTCGGGCCAATGCCTCGGGATAGCGCGCGAACAGCCGATACATTTCCTCGGGGAGCTTCAGGTAGCGGTCGGCGTGGCGCTCGCGGCGGTCGCCGAGAGCGTCAATCGTGACATTGTGCCGGATGCAGGTGACGACATCCTGCAAGATACGCCGCGCTGGCTTGTGGAACAGCACGTCGTTGGTGACGACCGTCGGCACGCGCATCCGGGTTGCAAGGTTCGAAAGCTCGTGAAGCCGGAGAGCGTCGTTCGGCCGGCGCCGCAGCGACAGCGCGACGTAGCCCCGGTCGCCGAAGCCGTCCCGAAGCCTGCGCAGACGGAAGGCACATTCGTCGTCGGCTTGGTCTGGTACAAGGACGGCGACCAAACCCTCGCTATGGGCAACGACATCCGACCATTCGAGGTGGCAGCGTGCCTTCCCGCCACGCTTCTTCCCTATCGAAAGCAGCCGGCAGAGACGGGAATAAGCGGCGCGGTCGGTGGGGTAGACGAGGAGCGACATCCCGTCGGCGAGATCCAAGCGGCATCCGACGATGAGCCGTATGCCCGTCGTCTTCGCGGCCTCATGGGCCCGGACGATACCTGCAAGCGAATTGCGATCGACGACGGCCAGGGCCTTGATGCCCAGCATGGCAGCCTGCGCGAAAAGCTCCTCGGCGGAGGACGCGCCACGCAGGAAGCTGAAGTGGCTGGTGACTTGGAGCTCGGCGTAGCGCGTGCTCATCCGAACACCCCATGGAGGAACCACCTTTGCGATCCCGTGGCGGTGTCCTCGCCGTCGCCGGCGCGATACAGCCAGTAGCGCTCTCCCGCGTCGTCCTCGACTTGGAAATAGTCACGAACCGCCGCCATCTCTGCGTCCCGCTTCCACCACTCCCCGAACACGCGCTCGGGCCCGTCCGCGCGCCTGACGCGGCGCCGAATGCCGCGCCAGCTGAACCAGGCAGGCGGATGGTCGGGCAGTAGCGCCAGCGTCTCCACCGGCTCCGGACAGGACAGCAGGCGAGCGGGCCGCGGCCAGTGGGTCGGCCATACGGCTCCGGTTTCCTCGGCAAGTGCTGCAACCCGGCGGACGGATCGTTCCGGGACGTCGCTGGCAACGGGGACTAGGCGGTAGACAGCTTTGTCGCCGACGCGATTTGCCAGGATGTCGATCAACCCGGAGACGTCCGGGTCGAATTCCTCCACGAGCGAGCCCGCAATCTGCTTGCGCTCCAGCGGTTCGGCCAAGATTGCGGCGAGCGTCATGATCTCGATTCCCAAGCCGGGCGCGAGTATTTCAATCTTTTCGCAGAGCAGACGTGTGAGGCGCCTCACGTCGCAAACAGGCCGTGCAAGCCCGATCCGTATGGTTTGAAGACCTCCGTCGAGGCGGTGGCAGATCAAATCGAGGCGCCTGCCACCGAGGGCGCGCTCTTCGAGGCGTTCGCAGAGTTCGGCGACGAGCTTACCGATGTAGCGGGCGATCGTTTCGGGAGCGCCAATGGGCTCGGCGAAGGCACGCCGGACCTCAATGAGATCGGGCGGCCGTATCGCGATTATCGGCTCCGCTACTTCGCCAAGCGCCTGGGCCAATCGGCGTGGGATATCGGGCCCGAAACGGAGCGTGAGCGGGGACCGCGGCTGGGAGATGAGATCGCCGGCGGTCTCAAAGCCAAGTACGCGAAGGTCTGCCGCGATCCGCACCGGAATCCGCAAGCATTCCAGGGGGCGATGGACGATGGGCAACGCGACGTGCCCGGCCGGAGCCAAGACGGTCGATAGAACCACGTAACACGCCAAGGCGGGAGCAGTTCCCAAGGTTCCGGGCCCCCACGCCCCCCCCTCGACACCCCCCACCTTGCCAATCACACACACAGCGACGACCCTCGAACCAAACAAAGATA
>NZ_NBDP01000005.1 GCF_004123845.1 Allobosea sp. Tri-44
CTCAGGAAACTCGCCAAGCTCCTGCCGAAGGGACCGCAGCTCAGGCCGGCATGAGAGGCCGAGGTTCGATCGGCCAAATCCGAAACGCTCTCGCGTCGCTCTCCAGGCCGACTTTTTCAACGACATCGGCCAATAGCGGACTTCGGTGATGTCCGCTTACCGGCAGGCCAGTTGAGGACCCGCCTCAATGGCTCGCGCTGGCCCCTTGCGGACTCTGGTGATGTCTGCTCCTGGGTGTCCTGATGCTTTAGTCTTCCGACGCATACCGAGAATTCGTCAGGCCGGCAGCCGAGCCTGTTGCGGGTGAAGCTTCCGGGCCGCTCAAATGATGCGAGCCAGAGACCGGTATTGCTCGACGCGTGTGGGGACGGTCTCGCGCAGCGGTTCGAGAGTTGATAGCCGCAAGAACGTGTTGTGACAGACCAAGCCATTCGGCATTGTCTTGCTCCGCTCGATATCGGCCGCATATGGTCGCAAACGGATACGGTGGCCTATCGCCTTGGCTTCTGCGCCGTTCCAGCCTGTTGAAGCTGCGGCGGCCCGGTCGAAATTCTGGGGGCCTTCGATGAGCGATGTCTCTCATCGCATCGTGAGTATTCTGACGGCGAACCCGTTTTTTGCGGGCTTCGAGCAGAGTGCGCTCGAGAAGATCGCGGCTATCTGCAGGCAACGACATCTGGCCGCGCGGGAGATTCTGTTCCTCAAGGGCGATCCGGGTGACGGGCTTTATGCCATTCGACGTGGCTTGATCCGCATCGGGACAGTGGATGATCTCGGCCAGCAGATGACGATGAACGTCCTGGGCGGCGGCGACGTCTTCGGCGAAATCACCTTGCTCGACGGCCAGGCCCGCACGGCTGATGCAGTGGCGATGGAAGACACCGACATGTTCTTCCTGCCGCGGCACGACTTCTTGAACTTGCTGAATCGTGAGCCGCCGATCGCCTTGCAGCTGATCGACCTCCTCTGCGCCCGGCTGCGCGATGTCATCGGCCGGCTGGAAGAAACGACATTTCTTCCTTCCGCAATCCGGCTCGCGCGACGCATCCTGGTGCTCGCCGCCGACTACGGCACGGATGTCCATGCGTCCCAGGAAGAACTGGCATCTCTCACCGGCGTGACGCGCGAAACGGTCAACCGCCACCTCCAGTCCTGGAAGCGTAGCGGCGTCATTTCGTTGGGGCGAGGACGACTGCTGATCCAGGATATCGACGATCTGCGGCGTCTGGCAAAGGTCGACGCCGCCTAGTGGCGCCAGTAAACACCGCAGCTCGACTTGCGCGCTTACCCGGTTGCCGCTTCGTCCGCAGCGAAAACCCGAATTGGTCGGTCGAAGCCCTGCAGGACGCGCGCATCCAATTCAACGAGAGGCGCCCGCCCGCCGGCTGCCTCCGCAGCGGCCATATCGACGAGGATTTCGGCATTGCCTGCGCTTGCGCACAGGCGCGAGGCAAGATTCACAACGGTTCCAATCGCGGTGTATTCGAGTCGACCTTCGGAGCCGATACGCCCCACGGTCGCAGGCCCCATCGCGAGCCCGACCCCGAAGCCGAGACGGTGATCCAACGTCTGTCGATCGCGCAAGAGGGACTGGACGGTCTTCTGCATGTCCCGCGCCATATTGACGGCGCACAAAGCCGGATCTGGACGGGACACCGGGGCATTGATCAGGACCATCATTCCGTCACCTGAGAAATGCGTCAGCGTGGCGCCGTGGTCGATCACCACCCGGTCCAGCGCGTCGTAGTATTCGCTGAGGAAACTCATGACGATTTCGGGCTCGGCGCGCGCCGAAAAGGCGGTAAACCCCCGCAGATCGCCGAACACGACCACCACCTCGATACGCCGACCGTCGAGCACGCTGTCGTCGCCGGAGCGGTCGACCAGTTCGGCCACCTGCGGCGCGAGAAATCGCTTGAGCCGGCCGATCCGTTCCGAGCGTTCCTGCGATACCGCCAGATCGCCGGCCATCTCGTTGAAGCGTGTCGCCAGCCGCTCGAATTCGTCGCCCGTGGCGATGTCGATCCGGTGATCGAATTGCCCGGCGCCGATCCGCGCCACGCCCTCTTCCAGAACGCGGATCGGCTCGATCATGCGTTGTGTGAGCCAGTAGGCCAGCGCCGCCGCGAGGCCGGCACCGACGATGAGGAAGGCGCCCGTCCGCCACAGGGCCGCATAAATCGGCGCGAAAGCCTCGGCAACCGGCTGCTTGACGACGACGCTCCAGTCGACGCCGGGTATCGGCGCCATTGCGGCCAGAACCATATGGCCACCGATGTCGCGTCCTGAGGTCGCCTGGCCGCTTTGCGCCGCAATCCTCGCCCTGAGTGCCTGGAGTGGCCGTATCGCGGTCTGGTCGGCTCGCAGGACCAGACTGATATCGGGATGAGCGATGAGGCGCCCCGGTTGGTCGAGAACGAAAGCGCTCCCGGTCCGGCCGACCCGGATCGCCGAGATGACGTCCCAGATCAGTTTGAGATTGACCTCGGCGACCGCCACGCCGACCGCCGAGCGGGTGCCGGCGACAGCAATGGTCAAGAAGGGTTCGGAGCCGGCATGGAAGGTAACCGGGCCATACCAGGCGCCGCCCGGACTGACGTTTCTGAGCGCTGGGCTGGCCGAGTGGTCCGTGCCGCCCTCAATCTTGTTGAGTCCCATGCGCGATATGAACAGGCGCTCTCGTCCGGTGGCGTCGACAAGGGTCAGGCTGACCACGGCAGGCACCTGGCGCAAAAGGCGAAAGGCGTCGAGCCTGCGCCTTTCATCCGCGCCGTCAGACCATGGCAGCTGAACGGTCCACACTAACTGATCGCGGATCCCGTCCAGGAAGTCCTGAATTTTCGCAGCGGCGGACCGGGCTTCCGCTTCGAGAAGGTCGTTCAGCCTGGCCTTCTGGTCGTGATGGCCGAACCAGGCTTCGCTGCCACCGGCGACAAGAAGGGGCACGACGACCGCCGCGAACAGCGCGATGAAATACTTCGCGAAGAGCGAGCTCCGTGGAGCGGATGGCGGTTGAGTCACCGTGACAGCTCATGCGCCGGCTTTCCGGCCAAGTTTATTCGATCACCACGTCTGCACTGCTCAAAATCGAAGGCGGCACGGTCAGTCCGAGCTGCCCGGCCGCCTTCAGATTGACGAACAGCTCGACCTTCGTCACGCGCTGGACCGGCAGATCGGAGGGCTTCTCACCCTTGATGATCCGGCCGGCATAGATCCCGGTATGGCGGTGCGACTGCCGGAAATCACCGCCATAGCTCATCAGGCCGCCGGCGTTCGGGAAATCTCGCGCCTGGGTGATGGCGGGTACTTTATGACGTACGGCAAGCTCGGCGAGGCGCCGACTTCGGTAGGCGAAATAGGGATCGGACGTGAAAATCAGCCCGGGTGGCTGCATCAGGGATACGGCCGCGAACAGGGTCTCCAGTTCCGGCTCGCTGCTGGCATTGAGGAGACGCAGCTCCAGTCCGAGACTGCTCGCGGCGGCCTGCAGGTTTCTCGATTGCGAAGCCGAGGTCGGGCTCCTAGGGTTGACGGCGACGGCAAAAGTCCTGGCGGCCGGAAACAGCTCGCTCATGAACTCCAGCCGTTTGAGCGAGACTTCCACGCTGAGGCTGCTCACACCGGTGAGATTGCCACCTGGCCGGGACAGGCTGGCGACCAGGCCGAGCGCAACAGGATCGCCACCCATCTCGAAGACGATCGGGATCGTCTTGGTGGCGGATCGTGCGGCGAGCGCGACCTCCGCACCACCGGGCGCGACCATGACGGTGACCTGACGATCGGCCAGATCCATCGCGAGCGCCGGCAATCGACTGTACTGGCCTTCGGCCCAGCGGAAATCGATCGCGACGTTGCGGCCGTCGACGTAGCCTGCTTCGGCCAGGCCCTCGGCAAAGGCAGCGAGGCGACTGCCGTATGGCTCGGGCGATTCCGAGCCGAGATAACCGATGACCGGCGTGGTCTTCTGCTGCGCACGGGCGGAGATCGTCGATGCCGCCATCGCGCCGAGCAGCGCGATGGTCTCGCGCCGCGTCGCTGGAACAGTCTGGCGCAAGAAGCAGGGCATGAACCGCACGGCCGTTCCCCTTCCGACCGAGATCCGTGCAGGTCGGAAAGCGCCGAACCTGCACAGATGCGCTTATATCATGCCGGATAAGCCGTGTCGTTGAACCAGTCCGCGGGGGGCCGATCTGAGGAGCCACGAAGGTCGTGGATCCTCAGTTCGAGCGGCCTGGCTTCGTCGATGCGAAAGACGCGCTAGCGTGTGGTTGGAGCAGCCGCCCGGGCACAGACGCGGACCGAGGCGGCCGAACTCAATTCAGCCCTCGTGTGACGACGACCTCGAGATAGCTGCTCGGCACCACCATGGTCGCATCGCCCGATCGGTTGAACTGGTCGACCAGCGCCGTCAGATCCTGTGTGAGTGCCTCCCGGGCTGGCGGATCCAGTGTCGCAAACGCCTTGAGCACCGGTCCGTAATAGCTGGTGAAGACCTGGAGCCAGTGCTCCGGCGAGCGATAGCGGAAGACGAAGTCGCGCCGCGTCGTCTGGACCGAGGCGCCAGCCGAACCGAACAGCTCGGCCAAGCGTTCCTCGGTGCCCCAGAGGGCGGGCGATCGCAGCCCGGGAGCAGGCGCGACATGCTTCCCGATCGTTTTGAAGAGCTGACCGATGAAGCCGTCCGGCGTCCAGTTGGCGAGGCCGATCTTGCCGCCATGCCTGCAGACGCGCAGAAGCTCTGCGGCCGCGCGCTCCTGGTCGGGCGTGAACATCACCCCGAAGGTGGACATGACCGCGTCGAAATGGCCATCCGCGAAAGGCAACGCTTCGGCATCGGCTTCGCGGAAGGCGATATCGAGGCGCTCGGCCGCGGCACGCTCGCGGCCACGCTCGAGCAAGGCTGCGACATAGTCCGTGCTGGTGACGTCGCACCAGCGGCGAGCCGCTGCGAGACTGGCATTGCCGTTTCCGGCGGCGACATCGAGCACGGCCTGGCCGCTGCGCAGATCAAGCGCCTCGCATAGACGCTCGCCGACGATCTGCAGGGTCGTTCCGACGATGGCGTAGTCGCCGGACGACCAGGCGCCATGCTGGCGGAGCTTGATCGCCTCGTGGTCGATCTTCTGCGGGGCAGCGGCTTGAAGCATGGTGGACATTGGATGTTTCTCCCTGTGAGGTTCGCTCGGTAGGCTCGGATGAACGGGGGGCATGGCGCTTCGGGGGGCCTCGCGCCGGGCAGTGAGTGGTCATGGCCGCGGATCGACGTGCCGAACGCTGAACTCGATCTCCGAACGGCTGATGCCGATATCCTTCAGCATCCTGTCGTCGAGGCCCGACAATGCGCTTGCCGCGTGGCGCATCTGCGCCCCGAGGGCGATCCTGCGCAGCCGTCCCGACAGCGCCTCGATCAGCCTGGTCGTCAGAGGGCGCCGGGCAGGTTTGCGATGAGGCGGGACGAAGGGGCCGTGGACCTCATAGAGAAATTGCTCGCCGAAGATCTGGCCAACGGCCATGCGTCCGACCAGCCGGTCGAGCATCGACTTGGTGCGAGGCCGCAGCATGTCGGCCAGGCTGTCGATGTCGGAAAGAAAATCGCCTTTCAACGCATGCATTGTGCCGCTCCATTGCTCTGTCCGCCGCCTCCTCGGGCGGTGTTGCGGCGTTGTGGCGGCTCAAGGGGCATCTCGTCTGTGAGGTGCCGCACATAGGCGATTCAGCGTGATGGCGCGGCCGATTATGGAACTGTGGTCGGCAGGCCTGCCGACGACGACGGGTCAGGCGTTGAATGATCCGGGCGGTTGCGGGGATGCCGCCACTACGGGCTTATCTCTTAGCTTCGGCGGACGATCGTCAGGGCCAGAGCGTCTCGCGTCCATCAAGGCTCGCTGCGCCTCGCCCAAGGCCCACGCATTTCGTTCTGTGATCCGTGCCACATACCTTGGGCCAGACTGCGTCTCTCTAGCGCTTCAACAGAACATGGGAGCGCAACGTGGGCCGCATCGTCGAAGAGAGACTTGAGCAATTCCATCGCAGAGCGATCGAGCAAACGCACCGCGCGGGGTTGTGTGCTTATCTTTTAACTGAGGATGGCAGCGTGGTGCGTTATTGGCCCAATCGAAGAAATGAATTGATCATGCCTAAGCCGACTTCTGGAATGTTCAGTCTGACCTACGTCGTCAGGATTTCAGGGGCGCCCGGAAGCGTAGACCAGTCGCCGACTTTATAGGGACGGTGTCGAGGCAGGCATGCCGGGACGCTGTAATTGTTTTCGGCTGCATCGCCACATCGCTTGTGCGGCCCTACTTGATATAGTTAGCCCGGAGGCAGCGTCAAAGACTCCGCTGAAGCCGCGTCATATCTGGTGCGCCGCTGACCAAGTTCAAACGTTGCCGACGCCTAACTTGGTATCTTGGCGAGCGGGTTCTTGAGCCCGTGCTGAACCCGGTAGTCGGAATATTTCTGCATGTGCATCCTGAGTAAGGATCGCGTTGGCCAGGGTTCTTCGAGGAAGGCTTCGCGTTCCTGCTCCCAGCGACCGGGCTCGACGCGTTCTTTGACCACGTCGAACGCCGCTTCAGTCTCCTCGCGCAGGACCTCCCACAGGCGCGGGCCCTGGAAGCCGTACTCATCCGATAGGACGAGCGCGACCTCATGGAGATGGCTGACGAACGCGGCGTCGAGCACGAACATGCGTACCGGTTCGACATCGCCGCTGAAGACGGTCGGCAGGATGCCCTGATAGACATAGGGTTTCAGCGCGTATCCGCGTTCGTTCAGCCAGGGCGCGAAGGTGCGGCCGTCGCCAAAATCGCGGATGAGCAGGCCAGCGGGCTTATTGCCGGCCTCGAAGACGACGGTGGTGTTCTGTTGATGCGCCTCGAGCGCGATCCCGTAGAGCAGGTAGATCGCGACCACCGGCCGGGTCACAACCCGGACATAGTCCCGGAAGAAGGCCTCGACCGCCGCCTGCGAAGCGCGCGATCCGTCACCCTCGATCAAGGACGTGATGAACGGCCGGCCGGTCCCGGGCAAGCCGGTGAACAAGGTCGCGACCGTAACCGGCAAGCTGCCGTCGGGAAGGGAGAAGGCCGCTTGCGTCGACCGATAGACGACGGAGAGATGCCGCCCTGGCGCATCGTCCTGACGGGTGGCATGCTTGTAGTACAAGCCGACCTCTTCGGGGAAGATATCGAGCATGTTGTCGAAGCCGCTCTCGGCCTCGAGGATCGCGCTGATCACCGCGCTGATCCGCGGCCCCATTTGGATCGACTTGGCCTGAAGGCTGCGCTGCTCGCTGGTCATCCAGACCGCGACCGGCAGCTTGATGAACGGCGCATCGGCAGGCTCGCCTGGCATCATGGTCCGGAATGACATGCTTGGCCGCGTCAGGAGGTCCGGGCCATCGAGGATCAACACCCCCTCCTCGATTTCGGCCGCGTAGGTCCCGCGGACGAAGGCCTCGAGGTGCCAGCCATGAATGGGCAGAGGCAGCCAATCCGCCTCGACAACCCCCCTTGCCTCCAGCCCGGTCTGCCAGTCCTGCCAGAGTTCCGGAAAATGAGCAGCGAACCAGTCCCGGTAGCTGGCCACCTGGAGCACGTGTTCAACATAGGCCATGTCGGCGCGCAGCGCGGCGATGCGGACCTGGACCTGCGCATCGAATTCGGGCGAGAGCCGTGAGACTTCCTCGGAAGGGAGGCCAGGCCTTGCTTTCCAGGTCGGGTAATAGGGATGCCCCTCCAGCGCGCCCCATTGGTCCAGGAATATGGCCGCGCCGCGAGGGCTGTGCCGACTGCGGAGATAGTCGGGCAGATTCGAGACGCCCGCGGCACGCATCCCGTGCTCGATCCGACCATTCCAGGCCGCACGTTGGCGCCGGGCCTGAACATCGTTGTGAATGCTGTTCTCCATGTCGGCCTTGAGGCCGGCGATGCCCTCGTCGCTCGGCGCGAAATCGAAGGAGTCGCGCAGAAGGTCGATCAACTCGGCATGGTCATCGATGACCTTCTGGCTGGAATCGCCCGAGATCAGCATGACCGGACCATGGTTGATCACGGTCCAGGCCGGGGCGAACCAGATCTCGGGAAAATACAGGATCGCGTTCTGGCGCCAGAGCGGCAGCCAGGCCGAGCGTCCGCCGGGCGAGCGGACGAGCATCCGCCGGTCAACGATGCCTTCGGCGAACAGGCAACGGATCAGGCGCCTCAGGGCGTTCCGGCGCGAATAGACGAGGCTCCCCTGGTCAGCGGATGTCGGCCGAGCATCGTTCTGCGGCAGAGCGGGCGGCGGCAGGTGGTGGTTCACTGCGGTTCTCCTGGCCAATCAGGGGGAAAATACGCGAGCGACGAGCCTCTCAGCCCGCCCATATAGGACACGTTCCAGGCGAAGATTTCTTCGAGGTGGGGCGCCCTGACGTTCAGGCGCCGCGCCATCTCGACCAGAAGCGCCAGGCCATAGGCGACATCCTCGTGGAACGCCCGGCTTTCGCGATCGATGGCATAGCCCTCGCCGCCGGCGATGGGCACGAGCGGAGCGGGAATGTCGTCATAGGCCCGATTGGTCCGCAGGATCGAGAGCATCGTGCCGGCATCGGCGATCTGGTCGCCATAGGCTTCGACGATCTCCTGCCTGAGAGGCTTGACCGAGCCCAGATCCAGCCCGAAGCGGCTCTCGACAGCGCGGCATAGCGCCAGACACTCCTCGTCCATTCGCTCGAGAAAATAGGCACCGAGCTGCGGGCAGTCGCGCCACCAGCACAGCGGATCCGGAATCGACCGGCCATGCCATTGAGCGTACGGCCCGATCAGCCCGTAAATCACGGAGCTGTGCATGATTGGATTGCCCGGCGTCAGGGTGATTTCCATGTAGTCGTCGAGCAGCGCGACCGGCACATCGAACAGCGCTTGCAGATACGAGAGCAGCTCGCCCCTTCGCTCGTGGCTCTCGCGCCGGTGGGTGCCGACCGACAGCTCCTGTTTGGCTCCCCCCATGCGGATGGATTTTCCGGGATCGAGGGCGAAGGCCGTATGCGGCACGTCCTTCAGACCCCAGATCACGGCATTGGGGCGGCCGCGCAGCGCTTCGGCCGCGAGCCAGTCGAAGCCGCAAAAGCCTGGGATCGCCCCGACATGGACCGGCTTGTCACGCGGGAGATGCTCTGCGATCGCCTCCAGCACGGCAGGTCGGACGTGAGCCGGCGCAGTGACCACTACCACATCGGCTTGGGCGACGGCCGCTGCTGCATCCATCGTCACCAAATCCGGCCGAGCGCTGAAGGCTTCGCCATTCGGCAACTGAACCGTGATTTCGCCGCCGCGCAGCCGGGCGACCACCTCTTCGTTGCGTGTCAGCAACGACACATGGACGCCGGGACGTCGGGCAAACAGGGCAGCGTTGAGATGCCCGGTCCGGCCAGCGCCACAGATTGCGACATGAAGCTGCGTCATTGCGCGTGCCTGCGCAGCCGCGGCGCCCGCCAAGGCGATGAACTTGATCGATCGAGCCGAGCTTCTTCCATCTCGCAACCACAACCATTGGTAGTTAAGGGGGATACGCCCAAGCCCTGCCATAGCTTCAGCGGATGCGAAGCGGCGGAGCTCTCCGCGGATGAAAATCACCCGCTTCGACGCCTGTCAAGTCAGTATTTATGGGAATCGGTTTCTAATATATTTCAAATTTTATAATACTGAATCGTTTTCATAGATACTCGATGAGCTTACGTGACGTTATTTGCTTTAGATAATTTCTAAAAACAACATTTATCTGGCAAACACTTCATTGGTGCATTGACACATCGCAGCTTCAATTACATATAGCGTCGCATTGGAGCTCCGAGGCGAAAGAAATCGCAGCTCCCAATCATTCCATAGAATCAGCTATCAGCCTGGAGAGGATGGTGTCGCCCACACCCATCATGGCAACCTGACCGACATCGCGATGCAATCACCGGTCGCATTCCGGTGATCGCGGAAAGCCCTGGAGTGGGCGCGCACCAGCTTGGAAGATCCAGATGCAGCCACCGGTCTCTTATCTGTTCGTTCCTGGGAATCGGCCGGAGCGTTTTGACAAAGCGGTCTCCGCTTGTCCCGGCGCCGTGATCCTCGACCTGGAGGATTCAGTCCACCCGGACAGTAAGGCTAGCGCACGCACGGCTATCAGCGCCTGGCACGAGGGGACGCCCTCCTCCGCCTGCCTGCGCTATATCCGCCTCAACGGAAACACCGTCGCCGGCCTGAAGCAGGATCTCGACTGGCTCACCGGTCTCGGCGCCTCCGAGCGCTGCGCCGGGATCATGCTGCCGAAAGTGGAATCCGCCGAGGTGCTCGTGCACGTGGCGGAGCGGCTCGCGAGCTGGAACAGCGCGGCGCATGTGGTCGCGATCATCGAGACCGCCAAAGGCCTGCATGGCGTCGACCGAATTGCCCCCGCGCCGCGTGTTGCCCGCCTCGCCTTCGGTTCGCTCGACTTCTCGCTCGACACCCAATGCCAGCATACCAACGAGGCCTTCTTGCTGGCCCGCAGCCGTATCGTGCTCGCGTCCCGCGTCGCTGGACTGCCGGCGCCGATCGATGGCGTCACACCTGCGTTCAAGGAGGCGGAAACGCTGCTGGCAGACGCCGCCCATGCCCGCTCGCTGGGGTTTGCCGCCAAACTCTGCATCCACCCCGCGCAGGTGGCGCCGGTAGAACGTGCCTTCCAGCCCAGCCGCGAGACTCTCGATTGGGCTCAGCGCGTCATCGATGCGGCCGCATCCGGCAACCATGCCATTCAGGTCGACGGCGCGATGGTCGACCTGCCGCTGATCGAAGTGGCCAGGAAAGTCCTGCAGCAGGACGCCCTTCCCGTTCCCCACTGACACGACTACCCGCCTATCGAGGTGCCTGCGATGGAACTCCATTTCTGCGAGCCGGGCCGGCTTCGGCCCACCGAAGATCACGACCGCCACGCCGTCGAAGCGCTCTACGGCAAGATCCAATCCGAGGATTGCTGGCGAGTCCCGCTCCTGGTTCACAAGGGCAGCCTGGCGATCCTCGACGGCCACCACCGGCGCGAGGTCGCCCTGCGGCTTGGCCTCGACTATGTGCCCTGCCTGCTGGTCTCATACGAGGACGGGATGGTCGAGCTCTCGTCCTGGCGGGAGGATGTCGTACCAACCTATGACAGCGTCATCGCCGCCGCCCTCTCGGGCAGGCTGTTTCAGATCAAAACGACCCGTCATCGGCTGAAAGCGGCTCAAGCGGAGCTCGCAATCCCACTCAGACTACTGGGGAGGGACGCTTTCGCCTGCCCTGACGAAACCGTCCCGCCAAGGTATCCGGTGACGGCGAACGGCCACCAGCTCAACCCGCTGTCGTAGCCGTGCGTGCCCCCCAGAAACGCGGGCTCCGCCAAGGCCGAAACGAGTGCGTCCGGCACGGCTTCACCACCAATCTCAACGAGGCATCGGGATATGACTGCCCTAGTTCTCGACGATATCCGCCAGTCCCTGCGCCCGCGATCGTGGCAGCCGGACACACTTCCTCCTATTCTGGACCCGCGCATCAACGCGCTCATCCAGGACGCCCCCAACACGTTGTTTTCGCTTGTCGAGCAATACGGCTCACCGCTCAATATCGTCTGGCCCGATATTCTTCAGGACAACGCTCGCAGGCTGGCTGGTGTCCTGCAAAGCAGCGGCGTCCCATTCCGCATCTTCTATGGCGCCAAGGTCAATAAATCCCCGGGCCTGGTGGAGGCCGCGGCCCGCGCCGGGATCGGTATCGACATATCGAGCCCGTACGAGCTTCGGGACGCGCTGCATGCCGGCACCCCGCCTGAGCTCGTCTGCGCTTCGGGACCAGCCAAGACCCGGGACTTCCAGCGGGAGCTGATCCGCCGGAAGGTGCTCATCTCGGTCGATTCCATCGAAGAACTGCAGGAACTCGACGGCTTGCTTGCCGAGTGCAGCGACGGCCCGGCCCGCATATTGCTGCGCTACCGGCCTGCGAGCGCAACGGCAAGTCGTTTCGGGATCGGAGCCGTCTCCTTCTCCAAGTGCCTGCGTCTCGTCGCCGCCCAGCCCGGCCGTTTCGCCTTCGAGGGCTTTCATGTTCATTTGAGCGGCTATCAGTATGACGGGCGCGTCAAGGCCGTCGCAGAACTGATCGATTTCGTCCGCGAGGCGCGCGCCCTGGGGCTCGATCCGCAACTGATCGATATCGGCGGCGGGCTGCCGATCCAGTACGTCGCCGCGCAAGTTTATGACGACTACCTCGCTGCACAGAGCGACTGGCACTACCGAAACGGTACGATCCCGAAGTCCTTCTACCCCTATGGAAGTCGGGTCGATGCGGCGCAGTGGCTCGAGCTCTTGCTGGCAGCGCCATGCCGGGAGGGGCTTGCGCTAGCCGAGCTGCTCAAGGCCGAAGCGCTCACGCTTGCGATCGAACCCGGGCGCAGCCTTGCCGATCAGGCGGCAGTCTCGGTCTTCAGGGTCAACCTGGTCAAGGCGCTGCCGGGCGGAACCCACGTCGTTTTCGTCGAGGGCAGCAGCTTCAGCGCCTGCGAGACCTGGTTCGCTTCCGAATTCCTGGTCGATCCAATCCATATCGCCCGGGATGGTGGCGCCGAGGCCGAGGTCTTGCCGATGCGAGCCTTCATCGCTGGCCATAGCTGCCTCGACGATGACGTCGTCACCAACCGGCTGCTCACCTTCCATAGACGGCCGAAGCGGGGCGACCTGCTGCTCTTCGCCAATACAGGCGGCTATCAGATGGATCTGCTCGAGAACGAGTTCCATCGCCACCCGCTGCCACGCCGGATTCGCGCCGATCGCGATGCCGCCGGCGCCGTCGTCTTCACCCCCGATGATGCCATGGAGTAATCAGATGATCGCGACCAAGGTCACCGATTTGATCGGCAATACACCCATGCTCGCACTGCCCGTACCGGCGCGGCAGGCAAGTCTGCTCCTCAAGGTCGAGAAGACCAATCCAGGCGGCAGCATGAAGGACCGCATGGCCCGCAGCATGATCGTGTCCGCGCTCGAAACCGGCCGACTGAAGCCCGGCGGCGCGGTGGTGGAATCCTCCTCGGGCAACACCGGCACGGGCCTTGCGATCACCGCTATCGAGTTCGGGCTGCGCTTCATCGCGGTCGTCGATCATCACGCCTCGCCCGACAAGGTCGGCATGATGCGCGCGCTCGGCGCCGAGATTCGCTATGTCGAAGGCGACTTTCGCGAGGACGAGGTCGCGGTCGTCGAGCGCCAGCGTCTGGCCGCGCAGATCGCCTCCGAGCTGCCGAACGCCATGTTCATGAACCAGTCCGACAATCCGGCCAATCCCGGCGGCTATTCCGAGCTGGTGCAAGAGGCGCTCACACAGGCGAACGGCACGATCAACGCCTTCGTCGGCTGCGTCGGCACCGGCGGCTCGATCACCGGCATCGGCAGAGGGCTCAAGCAGCACGACCCGCGCACCACGGTCATCGGCGTTGAGCCTGCCGGCTCGATTGTCTTCGGCC
The DNA here is from genome assembly GCF_004123845.1 of Allobosea sp. Tri-44. Taxonomy (GTDB): domain Bacteria; phylum Pseudomonadota; class Alphaproteobacteria; order Rhizobiales; family Beijerinckiaceae; genus Allobosea. The sequence continues at coordinate 13,504 of NZ_NBDP01000005.1, forward strand.
AGCCCGGCCATCCCTATTTTCAATCAGGCACCGGTACGCCCGCAGGCGATACGGTCGGCCTGGTGCTCGATTATGGCTGCATCGACGAAGGCGTGCAGGTCACCGATACCCAGGCTTTCGAGACGGCCCGCTTCATCGCCAGGACAGTCGGCCTGCTCGTCGGCGGCTCGACCGGCGGAGCGATCTGGAAGGCGCTCGAATTGATCCATTCGGGGAAAATCGGAGGCAATGTGCTCGTCATCGTCGCCGATGGCGGCGAGAAATATCTGCACAATATCTACCAGGACGCCTGGATGGCGAAGCGCAACCTGCTCGATCCGGGTATCGCCGAGACACTCGAGACATGGCTGGGCCAGCGACGCAAGCTCGCCGCCTGACCAGCTGCGCCCCGACCTGAACACGAGCATCGCCTGACACCATGACCGACCTTTCGACCCGTCTCACGGTCAGGCGCTTGCTCGTCCTGCAGTTCGTCTCGATGGGCGCGATGGAGATGAGCGGCCCGTTCTGGCCGCTCTATCTCAAGGGTCTCGCCCCGTCCGAGCAGGCGTTCCAGATCGCCAGCATCGGCGCCTATGTCGGGCCGATGCTCGGCATCATGCTGACCAGCACGTTCTGGGGCCGGATCGGCGACCGCCACGGCAACAAGCCGATGATGATCCGCGCCCTGCTCGGACTCTGCGCGACACAGCTGCTCATCGCCGTATCGAACGACGTCTGGGTGATCGTTGCGCTGCGTTTCCTACAGGGCGCCTGCGCCGGCTATCTCGCACCGGCGCAGGCCTATGGCGTGCAGATCGAGAGCCCCGAGCGCCGGGCACAGCTCTTCGCGCATCTTCAGATCGCGACCAATCTCGGCTCGCTCTTTGGCGCGATACTGGGCGGCCTCATCCTCGATCGAGCTCCCTTCCCGCTGATCAACGTAACTGCAGGCCTGCTCTGCGCTGCCTGCGCAGCGGCGGCCTGGCTTGGACTGCCGATCCCTCCAGCCAAGCCGCCTCAAGCCATCGGGCCGTCCAAAGCCGACAAGCATCCTTCCGGAGCGGCGGTGCCGGTTGCCGGCTTGCTCGTATTGCTCGGCCTCCTGCTCATGGCGCGGATGCTCACGCAGGTACCCTTCTCGCTCTATATCCGCGAGATTTACGGCGCCGCCCCCTGGGTGACCGGGCTGTGCTACGGCCTGGTCGCCTTAGGCTTCGTGATCTCGGCTTCACACTGGACCAGGGCGCTGTCCGGCAAGCCCCTCGATGCGATCCTGCGCTGGCTGCTGCTGGTTATCGCCGGCTGCGCGCTCGCCACCATCGCGATCGGCCTGACGCGTACGCTGTCAGTGATGGTCGGTCTCTTCCTCGCCTGGGGCATCCTGCTCGGCGCCACGACCCCCGTCGTGATGTCCGTCATCTCGGCGGCAACGAGTATGAATCGGCAGGGCTATGTGCTGGGGTTGAGCCAGTCCACGCAGCAGTTCTCCTCGGTGAGCGGCATCTTCCTCGGTGCCCTGCTGAGCGACATGGCAGGATTGAGTTCGATCTTCTTTTTCGTCTGCGCCTTTTATCTGCTGTCGCTCGTAGTCGCCGCCGCGCTTTGGCGGAGGGAGCTGAAATGCCGCCCCGGCCTGTCAGCGCTCGACACGCTGTAGCTTGTCTCGCGACACGCCGACAGCCGACGGCCGGGACAGCGATCAATACGGTTCGAGATTTAGTTTTGAATTCATGTAATTAAAGCAGTGACACAAAGCTGTCTTTGAATTTTCATAGTCAACAATTCGCCATGATCTGTTGACTCGATACTGACATCATGTTTCTCAGGCCGCAAATTTGATGCGTGAACTTGCAACCTCTCGCAGATCACGGCCTAGGGGACATATTCCAAATGATCTATTCTACACGTGCCCCGCAAGCATCCCTTTCGTCATGTTTTGGAAGAGTACTGCTTTGCTTGACGCCCCGCGCCGCGGCGCTGGCACTGGGTGCGACCGCTCTTTCTGTCGGCGCGCATGCGCAGGAGCCGACCTCGGCCATCCAACTCGGCGAGATCGTGGTTCAGGGCCAGGGCTCACAACCCGGCGTCTCGCCGCCCTTCGCCGGCGGGCAGGTGACGCAAGGAGCCGGCCTCGGCCTGCTCGGCACCACCACCACGCTGAAATCCCCCTTCAACGTCACCGGCTACACCGCCGACCTGATCAAGGGTCTCCAGGCACCGACCGTGGCCGAGGCGCTCATCCTCGACTCTTCGGTCAGGAGTTCGCATCCGGCGGGCGGCATCGTCGATTCCTTCAACATCCGCGGCCTGCCCGTCGGCGAGGGCAATAGCGGTGAGATCGCCTTCGACGGCGTCTATGGCGTCGCGCCGAATTTCCGCGTGTTCACCGACTATGCCGAGCGGATCGAAGTCCTCAAGGGCCCATCCGCCGCCCTCTTCGGCATGGCGCCGAATGGTGGCGTCGGCGGCACCATCAACATCGTCCCGAAACGTGCGGAGGCCGACCTGACACGGGTCGGCGTCGAGTTCTCGTCCAACTCGGTCTTTGGAACCTCGCTGGACTTCGCGCGCCGCTACGGCGCGAATCGCGAGTTCGGCGTACGGGTCAACGGCACGCTGCGTGGTGGCGACACAGTCGTCGACAAGCAGTCCGACCGCACGGGCATCGGCTCGCTCGCCCTCGACTACCAGGGCGAGCGCTTCCGGGCCTGGCTCTACCTTCTCGCCCAGCGCGACAATGTCGACGCGCCGAGCCGCCCTTTCCTGATGGCGGCTGGCGTGCCCGTCCCGCGCGCGCCCGACGGGCGGCGCAACGTGATCCAGCCCTGGGAATCGTCGCAGATCGACGAGCGCTCGGCCCTGTTTCGAACCGAATACGATCTGACCGACCAGATCACCCTGTTCGCCAATGTCGGCGGCTCGCAATCCGAGGTCGAGCGCTTCTTCGGTTTGCCCACCATCACGAACTTGAGCGGCGACACCACTCATACACCGCAATATTTCAACCTCGACGTCGACCGGCAGACCTACAATGCCGGTTTCCGGGCGCGCTTCGAGACCGGGTTCATCCGCCATCAGGTCTCGTTCGTGGCCTCGCATTACCATGACGAGCTGAGCCGGGCCCTGACCAGCGGGACCGCGGTCTCATCCAACATCTATAATCCCGTGCTGCGGGCGCCCCAGTTCGCGCCGCGGACAGCGAAGACAATCCTGTCCGAAAGTGACCTCAGCAGCCTTGCCCTGTCCGACACACTCTCGATGTTCAACGAGCGCGTCTTGCTGACACTCGGCGTGCGTCGCCAGACCGTCGAAGCGAGGAACTATGCGCCAGGCACGGGGATCCTGACCTCGTCCTATGATGAGAGCGCGACCACACCCCTCGTCGGGCTCGTGCTGCGGCCGCTCGATAACGTCTCGCTCTATGCCAACTACATCGAGGGCCTGAGCCGCGGCGACGTCGCCCCGGCCAACGCCCTGAACGCCGGCGAGATGTTCGCGCCCTACCGCGCCCAGCAGTACGAGGTCGGCGTCAAGGCGCAGTTCGGCAGCTTCGGCGTCGGGCTGGCGGGGTTCCAGATCACCAAGCCGAGCGGAGAACTCAGCAACGGCTTCTTCAGCGTCAGCGGCGAGCAGCGCATTCGCGGGCTCGAGTTCAACGTCTATGGCGAGGTCACACCGGAGATCCGTCTGCTCGGCGGCGCGACCGTGCTCGACGGCGAGCTGACGAAGACCACCACCGCCGCCAATATCGGCAACACGCCGATCGGCGTTCCCTCGCTGCAACTCAATCTCGGGGCAGAATGGGATGTGCCGTGGCTGCGCGGCCTGACGCTGAGCGGCGCGCTGATCCACACCGGCAAGCAGTTCGTCAACACCGCCAATACCCAGTCCCTGCCCGATTGGACGCGCCTCGATGTCGGGGCGCGCTACACGACCGAGATCGCCGGCAGGAAGACCGTGCTGCGCGCCAACGTTCAGAACATCACCAACGAGAAGTACTGGTCGAGCGTGGCCTCGTTCGGGACCTTCTATGTCGGCACGCCGCGCACCTTCCGGCTCTCGATGACGGTCGATCTGTGATACGGGGCGCGCTGCGCGATAGCGGGCGCCGGCCTGCCGACGGCAGGCACGGGATGGAGGGCGGGTATCGCGCCCTCGCCTGTCTTGTCGCGTTCTGTCTCGCCGTGCTGCTGGCCGCCACACCGGTTGCGGCGGAGCAGATCACGGTGACCGACATCGCGGGGCGCCCCGTCAGGCTGACCGTGCCTGTCCAGCGCGTCGTCCTCGGCGAGGGCCGGCACCTTCACCTCGTCGCCGCACTCGATCGTGACGCGCCCCTGGGACGCATCGTCGGCTGGCGCGACGATCTCATCAAAAGCGATCCCGACACCTACCGGGCCTATCTCTCGCGCTATCCCGAGATTGCGAGGCTGCCGCAGTTCGGCGGCCTGAACGAGGGCGGCTTCAGCATCGAAAAGGCGATCGCGCTGAAGCCGGATCTAGTGCTGCTCAACTTCGAAGCCAGGAGCGCCGGCGAAGAAACCGGATTGGTCGAGAAGCTCGCTGCCCTCGACATACCGGTCGTCTATATCGACTTGCGCTACAGCCCGTCTCAGAACACCGAGCCATCGATGCGCCTGCTCGGCCGCCTGTTCGGCAAATCTGAGATCGCCGAAGAGCTCGTCGCCTTCCGCGCGGCCCAGATCGCACGCGTCACCGAGCGCCTCGCCAAGGCCGGCGACCTTGCCAGACCGCTGGTGATGATCGACCGTATCCCCGGCTACTCGGACGAATGCTGCATGTCGTTCGGCCCGGAGAATTTCGGCAAGGTGGTCGAGATGGCCGGCGGACGGAATCTCGGCAGCGAGCTGCTACCGGGAACGTTCGGGACCATCAGCCCGGAAACCATTGTCGCGCGCGACCCGGATGTCGTGATCGCGACCGGCGGCAATTGGGACGCCTTCGCGCCTGGCGGCAACTGGGTAGGACTCGGTCCCGGCGCCGATCTTGCCGAGGCCCGGCGCAAGCTCGCCAACCTTGCGAGGCGGCCGGCCTTCATCAACTCGCGAGCGGTGAGGAGCCACCGCTTCTACGGAATCTGGCATCAATTCTACAACAGCCCGTATCAGTTCATCGCGCTTCAGCAGATCGCGCGCTGGCTCCATCCCAAGCTCTTCACCGACCTCGACCCGGACACGACCTTGCGCGAACTGCACGAGCGTTTCCTTCCGGTGCCATTCCAGCCGGGCTATTGGGTAGAGCTGCTTGCAAGGCGGTGACCATCGTCTCGATACTCGCGATGGAGCAGATCGAGGCCATTGGAGGCGGGTTAGGTCATGGCGCGAGAACGGTACCATCCGTTTTATAAGGCAGCCTGATGCTCGACACAGCTCGAGGCAAGACAAACCGCATGCTCGCACGAATGTCCGCTTCCGGGCGATCACCCACTGTCCGCTTATGGCGCACGGCTACGGTCGCGTTGTCTACCGCCTCGGCATCCGACATAGAATTCACCGCAAAGTCCGCGTGTTGCTCATCTGAGAGGCTGTCGTTCGCCATGTCCACGAGTGACCGTCGGGCATCGCCCGACCTCCCAGACGCCCGCCGTTAAGCAGTTCAGTCTGGCGCGCCCGGGCGAGCGAGCTGAAGGAAATGCCGCACCACCGGCCCCTCCTCCCCGGCATGGAAGCGCCTGACCTCGCTTTGAAGATCGGCGTCGGCCTTGGAGACGCGGCGATGCTGGCGCAGATGCTCGGCCCAGGACGAGACCATGAACCATTCGACCAGCTTGCCAGGATCGGCGGTGTCCTCGGTGATCCCCCAGCCATAGGCGCCGTCGCGGCGGCGCTCGACCGAGAGGGCGTGGATCGCACGCAGGAAGGCATCGCGATCGGCCTGCGGCACCTGATATTCAATCAAGATCAGGACAGGGCCGCGGTCATTGGCGATCTCGGCCGCGACAAGTGGCTCCGGCCAATGGTTCGACGGCGCCAGGTCCGCCTCGCCCGCCGGCAGCTTGATCCGGTGCATCACGAGGCCGGCGACGAGCAGCGCGCCCGCGCCGATCAGCAAGGTGCCGCGGATGCCGGCGGCTTCCGCCACCGCACCCCAGCCGAGGCTGCCGGCGGTCATCGCGCCGTTGAAGACGGTGAGGTAGACGGCGAGCGCCCGGCCGCGCACCCAGTTCGGCAGGATCGCCTGGGCGACGCCGTTGAGCGTGGTCAGCGCCACGATCCAGGCCGCGCCAAGCAGCAGCAGGACGACGAGGGCGAGCCATTGCGGCGGACCGAGCGTGAGCGCCGCCATCACCGCGGCGGTCACGACGGCGGATAAGAGCAGCAGCCCATCGGCATCGAGACGGGCGCGCAGGCGCGGCAACAGCACGGCGCCGCCGATCGCCCCGGCCCCGACCGCGCCGAGCAGGACGCCGTAGAAGCCGGCGCCGCCGCCGAGCAGGTTGCGCGCGACCAGCGGCAGCAGCGCCCAGACGGCGCTGGCGCAGGCGAAGAAGATTGCGGCCCGCAGCAGCACGACGTGGAGTTCGCGGCTCGCCTTGGCGTAGCGCAAACCGGCCCGGAAGGCCCCGGCGAAGCGCTCGCTGAGCGCGTCGTCCGCTCCCGGCGCGCGGCGCCACCAGATCAGCGCGCCGATGACGATGACATAGCTCAAAACGTCGGCGCCATAGGTGAAGCCGGCGCCGAAGGCGGCGAGGATCAGCCCGCCCAGCGCCGGGCCGATGGCGCGCGAGATGTTGATGCCGAGCGAGTTGAGCGCGACGGCGCTCTTCAGCTCCGCCTTGTCCACCAGCTCGGGCACGATCGCCTGCCAGGTCGGCGCCATCAGGGCCGCGCCGACACCGCCAAGGAAGGTCAGCCCGACCAGCGCCGGCACGCTGAGCTGACCGAGACTCGCCAGTGCCATCAGGGAGAGGCTCACCAGCGCAAGCAGGATCTGGATTGCGATCAGGAATTTGCGGCGGTCGAGGATGTCGGAGAGCACGCCGGCGGGGATCGCGAGCAGGAAGATCGGCAGCGTCGCCGCCGCCTGGACCAGCGCCACCGCGGCGGGCGCGCCGGAGAGGTCGGTCACCAGCCAGGCGCTGGCGACGTCGCGCATGAACGAGCCGATATTGCCGATGATTGTCGCCGCCCAGAGCACGGCGAAGACTCTCTGGCGCAGCGGCGCGAAGCTCGAAGCGGGCAGTGACGGGGCCGTCTCGCTCATCGGCTCAGCTCGTCCTGCGGTTGAGATCGTCGAGCGCGACCAGGATGAAGCCGCCGATCAGGCCGAGATGCTCGAAGAAGCTGTTCGTCGCCATCATCCGCCCCTGCCCGGCCGGCAGCTCCCAGAAGCGGATGGCGATGACGGTCGCGACCAAAGTGAAGCCGGCGAGCGCCAGCGCGGCGAGCCAGCGCCAGCGCCCGGTCAGGATCATCGCGGTCGCGACGAGTTCGAAGACGATGACGCCGACCGCGAAGAGCGGCGCCGGGGTCAGGCCGAAATGCGTCATCTCGGCGAGCGCGCCTTGAAAATCGAGGATCTTGGTGATCGGCCCCTGGATATAGGCGGCGCAGAGCAGGAGCAGCGCGAACCAGCGCAAGGCGCCGGCGATCGGTCCCGATGAACTGGCCGCGGCCATCGTCACACCGCCCAGCAGGCGCAGCCGAGCGCGCCCCAGAAGCTCCGGAGGTCGGCCACCGGCAGCTTGCTCGACCAGGCGCCGGCATGGTCGTGGCCATGGACGCCGCAGGAACTGGCGCAGCCGCAAGTGTTCAAGGCGGCCCGGCGCAGCGAGTTCTTGCCGGCCCCGTCAGGCTCGCCCCAGGCGCCGTAGCCCTTGAACGTCCTGACCGGCGACCAGTCCGGCATGGCCGGCGGCGGGGCGCTCTGGTCGAGGCTGGCGAAGTCTCTGGCGCCATAGACGATCCTGCCGCCGACGACGGTGAGGTCGGCGCTGATGAACGAGATCTCGTCCTCCGGGCAGGCGAAGAAGTCGCGATCGGGCACGATCAGGTCGGCGAACTGGCCGACCGCGATCTGGCCCTTCTTGCCCTCCTCGTTGGAGAACCAGGTGACCTTCTCGGTCAGCATTCGGAGCGCCGTCTCGCGGTCTAGGCAGTTGCGCTGCGGCGTCAGGCGCAGGCCGCCGACGGTCTTGCCGGTGACCATCCAGGAGAGCGAGACCCAGGGGTTGTAGGAGGCGACGCGGGTGGCGTCGGTGCCGGCCGAGGTCCTGACGCCCTTTTCCAGCAGACGCGCCACCGGCGGGGTCGCCTCGGCGGCGGCAGCGCCATAGCGCTCGACGAAATACTCGCCCTGATAGGCCATGCGGTGCTGCACGGCGACGCCACCGCCCAGCGCCGCGATCCGGTCGATCGAACGTTCCGAGATTGTCTCGGCATGGTCGAAGAACCAGTTCAGCCCCTTCAAGGGCACGTCCTTGTCGACCTTCTCGAAGACGTCGAGCGCCCGCGAGATCGTCTCGTCATAGGTGGCGTGCAGGCGCCAGGGCCAGCGGTTCTCGGCGAGGATGCGCACGACGCCTTCGAGATCGCCTTCCATTTCGGGCGGCATGTCGGGGCGCGGCTCGCGGAAGTCCTCGAAATCGGCGGCAGAGAAGACCAGCATCTCACCGGCGCCGTTATGCCGGAAATAGTCGGTGCCCTGCTTGTATTTGGAGGTCTTGGTCCAGTTGAGGAAGTCGTCCCTCTCCTGCTTCGGCTTCTGCGTGAACAGGTTGTAGGCGAGCCGGATGGTCATTTGCCCGTCATCGGCGAGCTTCTGGATGACGGCGTAGTCGTCGGGATAATTCTGGAAGCCACCGCCGGCATCGATCGCACCGGTGACGCCGAGCCGGTTGAGCTCGCGCATGAAATGCCGGGTCGAGTTGACCTGGTAGTCGAAGGGGAGCTTCGGTCCCTTGGCCAGCGTCGCATAGAGGATGTTGGCATTGGGCCTGGCCAGCAACAGACCGGTCGGGTTGCCGTTGGCATCGCGGGTGATCTCGCCGCCGGGCGGCTGGGGCGTGTCCTTGGCGTAGCCGACGGCGCGCAACGCGGCGCCGTTCAGCAAGGCCCGGTCATAGAGGTGCAGGATGAAGACCGGCGTGTCGGGCGCGACCGCGTTGAGCTCCTCGATCGTCGGCAGGCGCTTCTCGGCAAACTGGTGCTCGGTGAAGCCGCCGACGACGCGCACCCATTGCGGCGGTGGCGTCACTGCAACCTGGCGCCTGAGCATGCTCATCGCATCGGCGAGCGAGCGCACGCCGTCCCAGCGCAGCTCCATGTTGAAGTTGAGCCCGCCGCGGATGATGTGGAGATGGTTGTCGATCAGGCCGGGCAGCGCGGCGCGGCCCTTGAGGTCGATGACCTTGGTGTCCGGCCCGGCATGGACCATGACCTCGGCTTCGCTGCCTACGGCCAAGAAGGCGCCGTCCTTGACCGCGACCGCGCTAGCGGACGGGTTGCCGCGGTCGAGCGTGGTGAAGCGGCCATTGCTGAGAATGAGATCGGCACTCATCGGGCGGGCTCCTTGGCCGGGCGTTTGGGCGGCGGCGCTGCCGAGCAGGCCGGTCAGGGCGCCGGCAGCGGCGCCGAAGGTGGTTTGACGGCGTGTCGGGCTCATCAGGCTTGTCCCTTGTCCCTCTCATCGGTCGGCCGACGTGCCGGTAGAGCGCCGAAGACATGCTCGCCGCATTCGCGCTGCAGCCAGCCAAGGCTCAGGCCCTGGCCCGAGACCAGCCGCTTGGCGATCTGTACGATCTGCTCGCCAGCAAGGATGCCGAGCAGGCCGACGAGCGCGATGACAGGCGGCGCCGGCGAGCGCACGTTCATCAGCCCATAGACGACACCGACCAGCAGGCCGGCGCCAAGCGCCATCAAGTAGAGCTTCATCGTCTCCTCCGCGGCGGTTTCGCCGAAGGCGGGAGCGACGCCCGATGCGCCGCTCCCGGTCTCGTCAACCCCGGATGAAGGCGAGCAGGTCGGCGTTCAGCACCTCGGCATGGGTGGTCAGCATGCCGTGCGGATAGCTCGGATAGACCTTGAGCGTGCCGTGCTTCAGATGCTTGATCGATTCATGTGCTGAGGCGCCGATTGGGACGATCTGATCGTCGCCGCCGTGCAAGACGAGCGTCGGCAAGCCGATCGCCTTCAGGTCTTCGGTCTGGTCGGTTTCCGAGAAGGCCTTGATGCCGTCGTAGTGGGCCTTGGCACTACCTGCCATGCCCTGGCGCCACCAGTTCCAGATCACACCCTGGTCGACCTTGGCGCCTGGCCTGTTGAAGCCGTAGAACGGCCCGGTCGGGACATCGACGAAGAATTGCGCGCGGTTATCGGCGAGCGCCTTGCGGAAGCCGTCAAAGACTTCGATCGGCAAGCCGCCGGGGTTGCCCGCGGTCTTGACCATCAGCGGCGGTACGGCGCTGACCAGCACTACCTTTGCGACACGGCCCTGTGGCTCGCCGAACTTCGCAACATAGCGCGCCACCTGCCCGCCACCGGTCGAGTGGCCGACATGCACGGCGTTCCTGAGGTCGAGATACTCGACGACGGCCGAGGCGTCGGCGGCATAGTGATCCATGTCGTGCCCATCCCATACCTGGGCCGAGCGGCCGTGGCCGCGCCGATCGCTGGCGATGACGCGATAGCCCTTCGCCAGGAAGAACAGCATCTGGGCATCCCAGTCGTCGCTGCTCAGGGGCCAGCCATGGTGGAACATGATCGGCTGGGCATCCTTCGGTCCCCAGTCCTTGAAAAAGATCTCAACGTCGTCCCTGGTTGTGACGAATGACATGGTCAGTGGCCCTCCGATGCACCGAACATCGTCTTTGCGTAGATGATGCCAAGTCCGTAAGCGCCGCCGAATTTCTTCGCGATGCCGGTGGTCAGGTCATAGGTCCCGGTCCGGGCCCAGTCGCGCTGAAGTTCGAGGAGGTATTGCAGCGAGGTCATCGGCCGCGCACCGGCCTGGAGCATCCGCTCTAGCGCGCGCTCATGGGCCTCGTCGGAGACGTCGCCGCAGGCATCGGCGATGACATAGACCTCGAAGCCCTGGTCGATCGCCGAGAGTGCCGGCCCGACGATGCAGACGCTGGTCCACAGGCCGGCGAGCACGATGCGGCTCTTGCCGATCTCGTTGACCCGCGCAATGACCGCGGCGTCCTCCCAGGTGTTCATCGAGGTCCGGTCCAGCAGCTTCTGTCCGGGGAACGCCTCCGTGATCTCGTCGAACATCGGGCCCGAGAAGCTCTTCTCGGCAACGGTGGTCAGGATGGTCGAGACCCCGAAGCCAGCGGCGGCATGCGAGATAAGCGCCGCGTTGTTGCGCAGCTGGACGGCGTCGATCGACCGGGTCGCGAACGACATCTGTGACTGGAAGTCGATCAGGATCAGGGTGTGATCCTGCGGCGTCAGCAGGAGCTTGCCGGGTGCGGCGGTGGCATGGGACATAGAGGAATCTCCTGTTGGAACGACGGGAAGCTAATGCCGCATCGCGGTCATGACCATTAGTTACGCGCGGGATACTGCCTCTAAAATGGCCGACACAGAACAGAAGCAAGAGCCGCAAGCAGAAGGCTGCCTCGTCGATCCTTTGCTCAAATTCTTTGCGCAGGAATGGATGAGCCACATCGTCTTCACCCTCGCGCGCCACGGCACGCTGCGATTTGGCGCCTTGCGCAGGCATCTGCCCGCCGGCGTTTCTGCGCGTATCCTGTCCGCCAGGCTCAAAGCTCTGGAATCTGCGGGTTATGTGGAACGACGAGATTTGAGCGAGCGCGTGCTACACGTCGAGTACTCTCTCACGACGGAAGGCCGGGCAATCGACGCTGCGCTCTCGGCTGGAGAAACCCTGATGTCCCCCGATGAGGTCAGCTAGTCGCGCAGATGGCACAACTTCTTCCAGGAAGATGCACGCCATCACCAAGGACTTCGAACTGCGCTTGGAAGCTGACAGGCGGTAGAAGCCAGTCGTGAACGCCTGTTTCCTGGGTATGCGGCGAACATCCACTCCTGGCGCAACCTGATGAGAGAGCTCCACGGCAGACCTGTGCGGCCTGTAGCTCAGGTCGCAGCCTTGCGCGGAACGATGAGCTTGGCCCTGAGGATCTGGACGGTCTCGCCACGCTGGTTGATCGTGCGGCTGACGATGGTTGCAATGCCCCGCTCCGGCTTCGAACGCGACGGCGTGATCTCGACCACTTCGCTTTCCACATGCAGGGTATCGCCCGGCCGAGTCGGAGCCGGCCAGCTGATCTCTCCTCCAGCTCCGATGATACCGCCCATCAACGGCAGGCCGGCCTCGACATTGAGGCGCATCGTGATTGCAGCGGTATGCCATCCGCTGGCGGCGAGGCCTTTGAACAAGGTCTCCCTGGCCGCCTCCTCGTCGAGGTGGAAAGGCTGTGGGTCGAATTGAGCCGCGAATGCCTTGATCTGCGCATCGTCGATCGTATGGGACGCGCTTCTGAAGCGTTGCCCGACGACAAGGTCATCCAGATAGTATCGATCGAACGTGGCGTTGCTCATGGCTGCCTCCTTCACGTCGGGTTCCGCTGCGACCATCGCTGATCGCAAGATGTCAGTGAGCACCCACGCCGGCACCGCCGGCCTGGACCTTGCGGGTGAAGAGCAGCACGATGGCGGCAAGTGCCAGCACCGAGCCGATCACGGCGAAAGTATCACTGAAGCCAAGGATCAGAGCCTGACGGTGCACGGTCGCGCCGATCGCAGCGATCGCCTTCTGCTGTGCGAGCGCAATGTCGGTCACACCATGGGCCGTGAAGTACTGCGTCAGATGGTCGATCCTGTCGCGCACTTCCTCCCGGTAGACGGTCACCGACTGGCCGATGATGTTCGAGTGGAACTGCTCGCGCTTGGTCAGCACCGTCCCGAGTACGGCGGTGCCGACCGCTCCACCGAGATTGCGCAGCATGTTCGAAAGGCCCGACGCAGCAGCAGCCTCGCTCGGCGCGATACTGGCCGTCGTGATCACGGTGATCGGCGTGAGCACGAGCGCCTGGCCGATGGCGCGCACGATATTGGGCACGAAGAACTGGTCGCCGGCGCTGTCGAGCGACAGGGTGATGTTCAGGAAACAGCTTGCCGCGAAGATGCTGATACCGACAAAGCCGATATAGCGCGCGTCAAACCGCTTCATCAGCAGCGGGACAAGCGGAATGATGAGCAATTGCGGCAGGCCGGTCCAGGCGAGCACGAACCCGATCTGCTCGGCGTTATAACGCTGAACCTGGCCGAGATATTGCGGCAGGATGTAGACGGTGCCGAACAATGCGACTCCGACCAGCACGTTGACGACGACGCCGACGCCGAAATTGCGCTGCTTGAGAAGGCGCAGCTGGACCACCGGCTTTGCCACAGTGAGCTCGATGGCGACGAAGGCTGTCAGGAACACCGCTGCCATGATCGCGAGCTTGACGATGAACGGCGACTGGAACCAATCATCCTTGTTGCCTTCTTCAAGCACGGTCTGCAGCGCCGCAAGGCCGATCGCCATGGTGACGATCCCGGCCCAGTCGCCCTCTTTGAGCAGTGAGAGCTGCATGGGCTTCTTCTCGAGCGTGAAATAGAGCGCGACAGCCATCGCGATGCTCGGCGGCGTGTTGACGAAGAAGATGGTCTGCCAGCCGTAGTTCTCGGTCAGATAGCCGCCGATGGTCGGGCCGATCGCCGGTGCGAAGGTGACAGACAAGGCAAACAGCGCCAGCCCGAAGGGCTGCTGCGACTTCGGCAGCTTGGTCAGCACCATGGTGAAGGCCATCGGGATCAGGACGCCGCCCGCGAAGCCTTGCAGACCGCGCAGCAGGATCATCGTGCCGAGGTCGTGGGCGAAGGCGCAAGCCGCCGAGAAGATCGGGAACAGGATGGTGTTCACCAGTATGTAGCGCCGAAACGAGAACACCCGGCTCAGATAGTCGGTGAGCGGGATCACCACGATCTCGCCGATCAGGTAGGAGGTCGAAATCCAGGCGCCGTTGTCGACGCCGGTTCCGATGCCCCCTTCGATGTCGAGCAGCGAGGCGTTGGTGATCTGGATGTTGAGGATCGCCATGAAAGCACCGACCATACCGGCGCTCACCGCGATCCAGGCGGTCGCGCTGGCCTTCTCGGGCAATGGCGCCGCAGACGCGAGGGCGTCGGAGGAGCCAGGCGAAACCGTTGACGCTGTGTTGGACATCGTTCCCTCCTGCCATGTGTTGGCCGGTCAGCCGGGGCTCGCAGCCCTCAATCGGTGCGTTGAGGCGCCAGGGCGACCTCGGTCGTAGCTGGCTTGGTGTCGATGGTCGGGTAGACGGACATGCCGGGGCGAAGCACGACCGAAAGCGGGCGCTCCTGGTCGAGCACGATCTTCACGGGGATGCGCTGCACCACCTTGGTGAAGTTGCCGGTTGCGTTGTCCGGCGGCAGCAGTGCGAACTCCTGGCCGCTGGCCGGCGAGAGGCTGTCGACCTGGCCGCGGAAGATCTGGCCAGGAAACGTATCGACTTCGATTTCGACCTTCTGCCCGGCGCGGACGTCGGTCAGCTGGGTCTCCTTGAAATTGGCAATGACGTAGGCGGCGTCGGTCGGCACGACGGCCATGAGTTGCGTGCCGGCTTGCACATACTGGCCGACCCGCAATGTGCGGTTGCCGACGACGCCATCAATCGGCGCGACGAGGGCCGTGTAGGAGAGGTTGAGCTCGGCCTGATCCTGCACGGCCTTGGCGCCGTCGAAGGCCGCCTGGGCCTGGGCGAGCTCAGCCTTGATCACGTCGAGCTGGGTGGTCGCACTGGCAAGCGCTGCCGTGTCGCGTGTCACCGCAGCGCGGGCGCTGGCGATCCGGGAGGCGGCCTGCTGCGCGGTCTGGATGCTGCCGTAGCCACTCTTCGCCAGCTGGGCATAACGCTGGTCGTCCTGCTCGGCGAAGGTTTCGGCGGCCTTGTCGGCTTCGATCGTCGCCTTCGCAGCTTCGATGACGGATCGCTGGGCGATGAGCGCAGCCTGCTTGTTCGCGATGTTGGCCGTGGCGGCCTCGACCTGCGCCTTGGCCTGCTCGAGGCTGACCTTGAAGTCGCGGTCGTCGATGCGGGCGAGGACCTGCCCTGCCTTCACCGCTTGGTTGTCGCGCACAAAGACGGAGGCGATGTAACCGGACACTTTCGGGGCGATGGTCGTGCTGTCGGCCTTCACATAAGCGTCGTCCGTTGAGATCTGGAAGCGACCCGTCGTCCAATAACGCCATCCCGAATTACCCGCGCCCGCCAAGGCAGCGACAGCCACGCTTGCAAGAAGCAATGGACGCAACCAGCGCCTGCGAGCAGAGGCCGGGGCGCCGGTAACCAATGCCGGCGCCTGGGAAGCGGGGGGGAGACCTTCCTGGGAGACCTCGGCGGTCGGCAGGGCCCTTTCCGCAGTGAAGACTGGCTGATGCTGGCCCATAGGACCGGTCCTTTCCTGTGCAGCAAGGACGAGCTTCTGGCTTGCCTTGATTTGGCCCGTTCATCAGCAGCTGCTGAGGGGCACGGTGAATCTAGGAGGGAGGCTAACGCTGCGGAATCGAACGCTCGTATCCGCAGCTCATACTCGCGTATGATCGGGCTCAGGCGAGCTGAAGCCGATACCGGGCGGCAGGCTCGGCGCGAGACAGGCCTGGCATCAGCGCTTGGCGCGCCGCTTCGAAGGCATCCCAGTCGCTCAGCTCCGGCAATGCCGGAATGGTTGCGAACTCGCCCTGGTCCAGGCCAGCGAGGGCGGCATCGACCATCGCAGTCGCGGACATGACGATCTCGCCCGGCAGGTGCTCCACAGGTGTGCCGGCGATGCTCCAGAACTCCGTCGCCGTGGCGCCGGGCAGCACCACCTGGATACGCAGGCCCTTATCGGCGAACTCGTGGCGCAGCGACTGGCTGAAGGCGAGGACGAAGGCTTTCGAGCCGCCATAGACGCCGTTGAGCCGCTCTGGAGCAATCGCGACGATCGAAGCGATGTTGATGATGGTGCCGCCGCCGCGTGCGACGAAACCGGGCACTGCGGCATAGGTCAGGCGCGTCAGCGCGTCGACGTTGAGGGCGATCATGTCGCTCATCTTGTCGACGTCGGCCTGCAGGAGTGGAGCCGTCGAGCCGACGCCGGCGTTGTTGACGAGGGTCGTGATCCGCGTATCGCTCCGCAGAACGGCTTCGATCCTGGCGACGTCTTGCCGCTTGCCGAGATCGGCAGCAACGACCTCGACGGTCCGCCCGGTCTCGCCGGCGATCTCAGCGGCGAGCTTGCGCAGACGCTCGACGTTGCGGGCCACCAGAATGAGGTCATGGCCGCGCCTGGCGAGGCGGTTGGCATAGATGGCGCCGATGCCGGACGAGGCGCCGGTGACGAGGGCAAATCCTTTGTCGAGTGTAGTCATCATCTGTTCCTTCGTTGCTTTTTCTGCCCGTTCGGGCTGACAGGGCAGACAGATAGCTCTCCTTGCTGACGTCTCAAATGTCGTTTATGCAACCTTTTAGGACGGCCCTCTGAGCAAGGATATCGCCATGCATCGCGTCGGCTTTGTCGTTTTCCCCGGCTTCCAGATGATGAGCCTTGCGGCGCTTTCGGCCTTCGAATTTGCAAATCTGGCGGCACCGGAAGCCTTCTATGAGGTGACCGTCCTGTCGGAGAGCGGTGGGCCGGTGAAGAGTTCGATCGGCCTCGCCATCGAGACCGCCCCCCTCGACGACACCGCCTATGACACGGTGATCTTCGCCGGAGACCTCAAGGGTTCGGCCGGACCGGACGAAGTGACGGAGTTCGTGCGACGCTCGGCGATGGCAGCCCGTCGGGTCGCCTCGGTCTGCACGGGTACCTTCGTACTGGCGCAGGCGGGTGTCCTGGACGGCCGGCAGGCGACGACCCATTGGATCTGGGCTCGCGATCTGGCTGCACGTTACCCCAAGACCAGGGTCGAGCCGGATCGCATCTTCATCGTCGATGGCCCGATCTGGACATCGGCGGGGATGAGCGCCGGCGTCGACCTCGCGCTCGGCATGGTCGAGAAAGACCTGGGCCCCGAGATCGCGCGGCTGACGGCCAGGAAGCTGGTGCTCTATCATCGTCGGGGCGGCGGCCAGTCCCAGCATTCCGCGCTCCTGGAGATAGACGCCAAGTCCGACCGCATCCAGTCGGCCCTGGACTATGCCCGGCGCAACCTGTCCAGCCGATTGAGTGTCGAAGATCTCGCCGAGGCGGCGCGGCTCAGCCCGCGTCAGTTCAGCCGCGCCTTCCACACCGAAACCGGCCAGTCTCCCGCCAAGGCGGTGGAGACCCTTCGACTGGAAGCGGCACGGGTGATGATGGAGCAGACCAGCCATCCGATCGAGGCGATCGCCGAGCAGACCGGCTTTGCCGATCGCGAGCGGATGCGGCGCGCCTTCGTGAGGACCTTTGGCCAGCCGCCCCAGGCGATCCGGCGCAATGCGCGGGTGCTGCCCTAGAACGTGCACCCGTCTTGGACGAGAGGATCAACTCAGGAAGCCGGAGGCGCCGTCCCAGAGCAGCTTCAGCGCGGTCACGACCAGCAGCCCGTAGCAGGCGCGATAGACCTGGCGCTGGTCCAGCGCGCCATGCAGCCGCCAGCCGAGCCAGATGCCGGCCGGGATGGCGGGCAGACAAATCGCCATCAAGGCCCAGATCTGGCCGCTCGGCTGCACCAGCAGCAGCCACGGCGCCGCCTTGAGCAGGTTGCCGACGGTGAAGAACATGCTGGTCGTTCCGGCGTAGAGTTCCTTGCCGAGGCCGAGCGGCAGCAAGTACATCGCAAGCGGGGGCCCGCCCGAATGCGCCACCATGGTCGTGACGCCCGAGGTGAAGCCGGCCGCGACCGCCTTCGGCGTCGAGCGCGGCCGAACCGTCACCTCACCGCCTCGCAGGAGCCAAAGGCCGACGAAGATCAGGGTGATCACGGCCATCACGATGGCGATGGCGCGATGATCGAGGAAGCGGAAGACCAGATAGCCGACGCCGATGCCGGCGATGAGGCCCGGCACCAGCGGCTTGAGGTCCGGCTTCGACCAGGTCGACGCCTTCCAGTAGCGCAAGGCGTAGAGGTCCATCGCGATGAAGAGCGGCGCGAGCAGGCCGCCGGCGGTGATCGGATCCATCACGGTCGACAGCAGCGGAATGCCGACGATGGCGAAGCCGCCGCCGAAGGCTCCCTTCATGAAGCTGATCAGGAGCACGCCGGCAAAGGCGACCAGGATAGTGGCGACTGTCAGGTCCATGGCACCGTCTCCAAAGCGGATGGCTGCCTGAACCCCTCAGCACCAAGGCAAATGCTGGCTTTGGAGGGTGTCATCACCCCCTCCCCCGTCCGGTCCGCGGGACGAAGCCATGGACGGCCGCTTCGATCTGGCTTCTGTTGATGCCGATGTCCTGCAGCGCCTGCTCGTCGAACTCGCGCAGGTCCGCGATGGCGGCGCGGTGATCGAGGTAGCGCGCGATGGCCCGGTACAGCGCGCCCGGCATGCGGAGCAATGCCTCGGAGCGCTTCGCGGTGACGGGGTGGGTGATGGCCGGCAGGAAGGCAGACATGTTGGCCTCCGTTGGATTGCACCGGGTCAGACGTCGGCAACACGCTCCCGTCACGTCGGCGAGGTGATCGCCGGCCGTCGTAACCCTCGCGATTTCCGGTGCGGCTGGGTTGATATGAACAAGATGATCCGATACTATGATCGGAGCAATAGAAACATTGTACTCGGTGCAATAAATGTCGAGATCCGAATATCTGAAGCTGGCCGACGCGATCGCCGCGGATATCGCCGACGGAACGCTCAAGCCGGGCGAGCGCCTGCCGCCGCAGCGCAACTTCGCCTATGAGCGAAAGATCGCCGTCTCGACGGCGAGCCGGGTCTATGCCGAGCTGCTGCGCCGCGGCCTCGTCGTCGGCGAAGTCGGCCGGGGCACCTTCATCTCGGGCGAGGCCAGGCGCGGCATGGCGGCGCCCGGTGAGCCGAGCGGCACGCGGATCGATCTCGAGTTCAACTACCCGATCCTTCCCAGGCAGATCGCACTCATCGCCAAGAGCCTGGCTGGCCTGGACGAGAGCGCGGCCTTGGATGCCGCCTTGCGGCAGGCGACCAGCGTCGGAACGCCGGCGGTTCGCAGCATTGGCGCCGCGTTCCTGTCACAGGGCGGCTGGTCTCCCGCCCCCGAGCAACTGGTCTTCACAGGCAATGGGCGCCAGTCGGTCGCTGCGGCGCTCGCCGCCCTCGTACCGACCGGCGGCCGCTGTGGCGTCGAGGCCTTGACCTACCCTTTCATCAAGGGGATCGCCGCCCGGCTGGGCGTCACGCTGGTGCCGCTGGCGATGGACGCGGACGGCATGCGGCCCGATGCGGTGCAGAAGGCGCATCGCGAGGCCCATCTCTCGGCCCTCTACATCCAGCCGGCGGTCCAGAACCCGCTGGGCACGACCATGCCCAAGGCGCGCCGGGCCGACCTGCTGCGGGTGGTCGAGGCGCTCGGCCTGCCGATCATCGAGGACAATGTCTACGGCTTCCTCGACGACGAGCCGCCGCTGGCCGCGCTCGCGCCGGAGTCCTGCCTCGTTATCGACAGCCTGTCCAAGAAGGTTGCGCCCGGCCTGACGCTGGGCTTCATCACCGTGCCCTTGCGGTTGCGCGAAAGCGTCAAGGCTTCGGTGCGGTCAGGCGGCTGGACGGCGTCGGGCTTCGCCTTCGCCGCCGCCCAGCGGATGATGAGCGACGGCACCATCGCCGAGCTCGCGAAGCTGAAGCGCCTCGACGCGCGTGCACGTCAGAAGCTCGCGGCCGAGCGCCTCTCCGGTTTCGAGATCGAGGCCAACACGAACTGCTATCATCTCTGGCTGACCTTGCCGGCGCATTGGCGCTCGCAGAGCTTCGTCGCGGCCGCGGCAAGGCGCGACATCGCTTTGACCCCCTCGAGCACCTTCGCGGTGACACCCGGCCATGCGCCGAACGCCGTCAGGCTGGCCCTGGCGACACCGACCATGGAGCAGCTCGACATCGGCCTGCACACGCTGGCCGCGCTCCTGAGCGCCGGAGAAGACGACTACGACTCGACCGAATGAGGCAGGTATGGGCGTGATACCATTGCCGCTGGTCAGAGCTCGAACAGATGGCGGATGCGCTCGGTGAGGCGCGATACGGTCAGCGGCCCGGCGACCTCAGGAGCCCTCTCGGCATGGTATCCCCCGTCGCTGCGGCGCGCCAGCAAGGTGCCGAGCTCGTCCGCCATGGAGGGGCGGTCGCGCAGCAAGGTGGCGAGACTGTCCTGCGTGATCTCGTAGACGACGACATGGGTCAGCGCCGTGACCGCGCCGGGCTCGCCCGCGCCGGTCAGGAGCCCGCCTTCGCCGAAGAAATCGCCAGGCGCCAGGCGTCCCAGCTCGCTGTCCTTCGCCTTGTCGTGGCGCGTGACGGTGGCGACGCCACTGCGCATGATCATCAGCGATGTCGGCACCGAGCCCTGCGCTGCCATCACCTCGCCCTTGCGGAAGCTGCGCCGCGTCGTGGTCTGCGCCAGCGTGTCCTTCTCCTCCTCGCTCAGCGCGGCGAACAGCGGGATCGCGTCGAGCAGGCGCCGGGCCATGCTGCGGTCGCCCGGCTCCTCCGTGTCCGGCCTGGGAGGCGCGGGCAGGCCCGCCGTCGCAGGCGCGGCGAAGTCCAGGCCGGCGGATTTGGCGTGCCGGTAGATCAGATCGAAGATCTCGCTGCGCGCCGGGCCGACCGCCGCGATGTCGGCGACCTTGAAGGACAGCTCCAGTTCGATCGCGCCGGCATCGAGCGCCCTGACCTGAGCCGCCGGTTCCGGGCTCATCAGGATCGAGTTGCTGCTGAGCAGGACCGAGCGCATCACCTCGACCATGGCCGAAGGCGCCCGGCTCGGCCTGAACCTGACCGTCAACGAGACGCCATGGCTGCGCTGCGGGCTGCTCAGATTGGTCAGCCTGGCTTTGGCGAGGTCGCTGTTGGGGACGATGACCAGGTCGTTCGCGCCGTTGAGGAGGTGCGTCGCGCGCCAGTTGGTCTCGACGACCTTGCCCTCGATGCCATTGCCGAGCGAGAGCCAGTCCCCGACGCCATAGGGCTTGCTGAGATTGAGCGCGATGCCGGAGAAGACGTCGGCGAGCGTGCTCTGCAGCGCCAGGCCGAGGATGATGGCGAAGACGCCGGAGGTCGCGATCAGCGTGCCGACCGGCGCATCGAAGACATAGGCGACGACGGAGAGGATGGCACCGACATAGATGATGCCGACGACGAGATCCTGCAGCAGCCGGCCCTCGCGCGGCTGGCGCTCGAAGATCAGGAAGACACGAACGACACTGATCAGCGACCAGGCCGCGTTGGTCCACCAGATCACCTTGGCCAGCCCGACGAAGACGCGCTGCAGCTTGGAGGCCTCGGCCGGGCCGGGCTCGTAAGGCACGATGCCGTGGTGCAGCAGCAAAACCGTCAGCGCCACGAAGAAGACGAGCTGGCCGACGAGGCGGCGGGTCGGATGGTTGCGCAGCAACACCCTCGTGACCACGGCGCCGACCAGCGCGAGGATGCCGGTCGAGACAATCGGGTCGCCGAGCATGCCCATGATGTCATGAAAATCTAGCATGGCGGTGGTTGTCGGTTGCCCCGCGGCCTGACGGTCATGCCCGGTTCTGCCTCTTGACCAGCCGCCGGCGTCTCCGTCGGCGGCCGGAACCCAAAGTTTCACACCAGGGTAACGGTGATGTCGATGCCGGCTTTGAGCGCTTTGGAGTATGGGCAGGTCCGATGGGCCTCGTCGACCACGGCTTGGGCGACCGCGCGATCGAGCCCTGGCAAGCTGACATTGAGGCGCGCCCGCAGGAAGAAACCGTCTTCACCGAAATTGAGATCGACTTCGGCGTCGATCGCCGGCTCGACCGGCTGTGTGACCTTCAGCTGCTTGGCGGCGAGCCCGATGGCGCCCTCGAAGCAGGCGGACCAGCCGGCCGCGAGCATCTGCTCGGGATTGGTGCCGGGGCGGCCGGAGCCGGGAGGCGAAAACTTGACGTCGAGCGCGCCGTCGGAACTGCGGGCGACACCGTGCTCGTGGCCTCCGGTCACATGGGTCTTGCCGGTGTAGAGCAGCTTCTCGCGCTGCCTGACGTTGGCTGAAGCAGTCATAACGATTTCCTTTCAAGTGGGGCTCGATCGATGAATTTCGGCGTCGAGCCTTGCGCCGATCCGTCAGAATCCGCCGGCGTCGATGACCGCCTGGGCGAAGCGCTGCGGCGCTTCCTGCGGCAGGTTGTGGCCGATGCCACCCTTGAACAGCCGGTGCTCGTATCTGCCGGTGAAGCGCCTGGCGTAGGCCGCGGGCTCGGGATGGGGCGCGCCGTTGGCATCGCCTTCGAGGGTGATGGTCGGCACCCCGATATTCGGGAAGGCGGCGAGCTTTTTCTCGATGGCGTCGAACTGCGGCTCGCCCGGCGCCAGTCCGAGCCGCCAGCGGTAGTTGTGGATCGAGATCGCGACATGGTCGGGATTGTCGAAGGCCGCCGCCGAGCGCGCAAAGGTGGCGTCGTCGAACCGCCATTGCGGCGAGGCGAGCTCCCAGATCAGCCGGGCAAAGTCGCTTGTGTACTTGGCGTAGCCGGCCGCGCCCCGCTCGGTGGCGAAATAATACTGGTACCACCATTGCTGCTCGGCCTTGGGCGGCAGCGGCGGCCTGTTCGCCTCCTGGCTGCCGATGAGATAGCCGCTGATCGAGACCATCGCCTTGCAGCGCTCGGGCCAGAGCGCGGCGATGACGTTCGCCGTCCGCCCGCCCCAGTCATAGCCGGCGATGATGGCCTTCTCGATCTTGAGCGCATCCATCAGCGTGATCACGTCGACGGCAAGCGTCGCCTGCTGCCCGTTGCGCGGCGTCTCCTGCGAGAGGAAGCGGGTCGTCCCGTAGCCGCGAAGCGAGGGAATGATCACCCGATATCCGGCCTTGGCCAGGATCGGGGCGACATCGACATAGCTGTGGATGTCGTAGGGCCAGCCGTGCAGCAACAGCACCGGCGGACCGTCCGCCGGCCCGGCCTCGGCATATCCGACGTTGAGGACGCCGGCGTCGATCTGTTTCAGCGCCGCGAACGACGCATTGGTGCCCGGCACGGCGCGCGGCGGCGGGGTCTGCGCCTCCGCCGCGTCGGTCAGGCAGAGCCCCACCGCGGCGAGCGAAAGGGCCGCGCTGCCGACGAACCGGCGGCGCGCCTGATTGATGTCTGCGGGGATGTCGATGTCGCTCATGGAAGAGCTCCGATGGCTTTCGATCATAAGGGACGGGTGAGGTGGGCGCGCTCTGTGTGGCGCCGCGTCACGCGGGCTGCCGCAGCGAACGGAATGCCGCCCGCATTTCGGCGGTGAACAGCGCCGGCTGCTCCCAGGCGGCGAAGTGGCCGCCCTTCTCGAGCCTGTTGAAGTACACAAGTTGCGGATAGGCCCGCTCGGCCCAGCTGCGCGGCGCCGCATAGATCTCGTCCGGGAACACGCTGACCGCGACCGGGAGCTGGATACCCCTGGGGTCGAAGAAGCCCCCGGCCGGGTGATGCGCGTTGTCCCAGTAGAGGCGCGCCGAGGAGATCGCGGTGTTCGTCAGCCAGTAGAGCGTGACATTGTCGAGGACGTCGTCTCGGCTCAGCCCTTCCGTCTTTCCGTCGAAGACGCGGCCGATCATCTCCTGGCTGCGCGCGTCGTGATCGATCATCCAGGCCGCGAGGCCGACCGGGGAATCGACGATGCCGTACAGCGTCTGCGGCCGGTTGTTCATCTCGATGGCGTAGCCCAGGCCTTCCTTGTTGAAGACGTCGAGCTGGTTCCAGGCGTTGCGTTCGTCCGGCGACAGGTCGGCCGGAGGTGCCTCGCCGCGGGCGAGCGCCTGCGAGATCGAAACCGGGACGGTCGCCGGCATGTTGGTGTGGATGCCGACCAGCCCGGGCGGCTGCTGCAGGGCCATGGTCTCCGTGACGGCATTGCCCCAGTCGCCGCCCTGCGCGACATAGCGCGCATAGCCGAGACGCTGCATCAGCACCGCCCAGGCCCGCGCGATGCGCTGCGGGTTCCAGCCGGGCGCCGTCGGCTTGCCCGAGAAGCCGTATCCAGGCAGCGACGGGATAACGAGATGGAAGGCATCCGCCGCGCTCCCGCCGTGCGCCGTCGGATTGGTCAGCGGGTCGATGATCTTGAGCTGCTCGATGATCGAGCCCGGCCAGCCATGGGTGACGATCAGCGGCAGCGCATGCGCGTGCTTCGAGCGCACATGGATGAAATGGATGTCGAGGCCGTCGATCTCGGTGATGAAGTTCGGCAGCGCATTCAGCCGCGCCTCGACCTTGCGCCAGTCGTAGCCGGTTGCCCAATAGCGTGCGAGCTGCTGGACGGTCGCCAGCCGCACGCCCTGGGACTCGTCCGGGACCGTTTCCTTCTCGGGCCAGCGGGTCGCCACGACGCGCCGGCGAAGATCCGCGAGTTGCTCACCCGTCGCCTTGAAGCGGAAGGGGCGAATGTCGCTGCCCGAAGCGGCGAAAGCCTGCTGCGGCAGCAACACACTCGCCGTGCCCAGGGCAACGGCGCTCACTGCTGCCGCTCCCAAGATCTGACGGCGGTCAAAGCTCTCGGATGCATCCGTTTCCGTGCTCATGGTCTGCTCCTGGATTGGGGTAGGCAGTAAAATCGGGGCGACACGCGCCCCAGCGCTTCCGGCTGTGGCCGTCGACCTGCGCCGAGGAACAGGGCGCACTGGGAACCTAAGGATGAGCGCCGCGCAGCAGAATCGGACACTCGTATTGCCGGGCTCATACCCGCGTATGATCGGCCACGCCGGCTGGCTGTTCCGGCTGCCGCAGTCGAAGTCGGGCCTGCCGTACCGCCATGGCATCCGGCGCGGCAAAACTGCGATATAAAAGCAACCGGGACGAGAGGCGGGCTCAACCAAGTGATCTTTCGGCCAGGGGGAGCCGATGCCGTTGTTTTCACCGATCGCGGCGGCCGCGCTCGCGATCGTCATCTTCGCCGTCGATACGCTGACGCCGTTCGATATCGCGATCGCGGTGCTCTATGTCGCCGTGGTGCTGCTTTTGCTGAACTGCGTCGACAGGCGCAGCCTGCTGCTGATCGGCGCCGGCTGCATGGGGCTGACGCTGCTCAGCTTCCTGATCTCCCATGGCACCAGCTTCCAGCCGGGCCCGGTCGCACGGTGCCTGGTCAGCCTGGCGGCGATCGGCATCTCGACGCTGCTGGCGGCCAAGGTGAAATCCGCCATGTCGGTGCTGGGCGAGAGCGAACGGCGCTATCGCCATATCTTCCGGGCAGCGGGCGTCGCGATCCTCGAAATGGATTTCGCCGCCGTCGGCGCGGCGATCGCCGCCGGCAAGGCGGCTGGTGACAAGGACATCGCCGCCGCCAGGGCCGCCGATCCGGGCCTCGCCCGGCGCATGCTCGGCGCAATGCGACTGATCAATGCGAATGACACGAGCCTGAAGATGTTCAGCGCCGCGAGCGTTCCCAAGCTCGGCGCGGCGCTGCCCGGCCTCGTTCCACGCGAGATGGAGGAGGGCCTCTGGTCGATGCTCGCGACGCTCTGGGAGCACGGCGTCGCTCATGAGGCAGAAAGCGTGATGGACACGCTGGACGGGCGCCGGCTTACCGTGCTGGTCACCATCGCGGTTCCCGCCGACAGGCCCGACCTCGGCCAGGTGCTGGTCACGATCATGGACATCACGGCCCGGCGCGAGACCGAGGACGCACTGCATCATGCACAGGCAGAACTCGCCCACGTGACCCGCGTGGCGACGTTGGGGGAGATGACCGCCTCGATCGCGCACGAGATCAACCAGCCGCTCGCTGCGATCGTCACCAATGGCGAGGCCGGTCTGCGCTGGCTCGACCGGCCGGTCCCTGAATTACAGGAGGGGCGGGCCTCCCTGCGGAGCATGGTCGACGACGCCAGGCGTGCGGCAACGGTTGTCCAGCGGCTTCGCTCGCTGGCGGCCAAATCCGTGCCGCAGCACGCGCCCTTCGCCCTTGACGAACTGATCGGCGAGACAGCGGCGCTGATGCGGCGGGAGCTCGATCGGCACCAGGTGAGGCTGATCCTCGGACTGGAGACGGGCTTGCCGCCTGCGCTCGGCGACCGCGTGCAGATCCAGCAGGTGCTGATCAATCTCATGGTCAATGCCTGCCAGGCCATGGATCAGGTCGAAGATCGCGCGCGTGATCTGGTTATCGGTTGCAGCGTCGTCGACGGCGCGCTTGAAATGATGGTGGCGGATTCCGGGCCGGGCTTCGATCCCGAGACGGCGTCGCGTCTGTTCAATGCCTTCTTCACCACCAAGGCCAACGGTATGGGGATGGGATTGTCGATCTGCCGCTCGATCCTCGAAGCCCATGGCGGGCGCATCCGGGCCAGCGCAACGCCCGGCGCGGGCGCGACCTTCACCGTCTCGCTGCCTCTCCACAAAGAGCCGTCTCGATGACCAGCCCGCAGAGCCCCACCGTCTTCATCGTCGACGACGACCCTTCCATACGGGAGGCACTCGACAATCTGTTCCGATCGGTCGGCCTGCGCGTCGAGGTTTTCGCTTCCACGGCCGAATTTCTGACTCGCCCGCCGGCCGAGACCGAGAGCTGCCTGGTGCTGGACGTCCGACTGCCGGGCGTCGGCGGACTCGAGTTCCAGGGGCAGCTGGCGCGGTCGGGCAACAACATCCCGATCGTGTTCGTGACGGGCCATGGCGACGTGCCGATGTCAGTGCGGGCGATGAAGGCCGGCGCGCTCGATTTCCTGATCAAGCCGTTCCGCGACCAGGACATGCTCGATGCGGTCTCGCAGGCGCTGGAGCGCGACCGCGAGCGCCGCGCGGCGGAAGGCCGGCTCACTGGGCTGAAGGCTGCCTACGACACCCTCACGGCCCGCGAGCGCGAGGTCATGGCACTCGTCACGACCGGGCTGATGAACAAGCAGGTCGCCGGCCGGCTCGGCATCAGCGAGATCACGGTGAAGATCCATCGCGGCCACGTCATGGAGAAGATGGGCGCGCGCTCGCTCGCCGAGCTGGTGAAAATGGCCCAGGCCATCCAGCCGCCTTCCGGCTGAAACCGGATCGGGACGGGCGAACTCAAACCTCTGTATGATTCCCGTTCGCCGTCGGGCAACGCATGAAATAGCGCGAGGGTTCGGACGAGTGGTGCCGGCCCGGTGGGAAAAGCTGTTCGATGACCAAAACCGTCGCCATCGTCGATGACGATGCTTCCGTGCGCGACGCGACGCAGAATCTGGTGCGGTCGCTCGGCTTGGCTGTGCGGAGCTTTGCCTCAGCCGAAGATTTGCTGGCGGTGCTTCCGACGGTGTCGATCGATTGCGTCATCACCGACGTTCAGATGGGAGGCCTCGGCGGCGTCGAGCTGACAGCGGCCTTGCGGTGTTCCGGCCGGACGATCCCCGTGATCTTCATCACCGCCTTTCCGGATGAGCACGTCCGTGCACGGGCCCTGGCGGTCGGCGGAATCGGCTTCCTCTGCAAGCCCTTCGAGAGCCGGACGCTGATCGGCCTCATCGAGCGGGCCCTTTCCTGACGAGCCGGCAGCCCATGGCCCTGGTGACGTAGCGATAAAGTCACTACGCAAGCCATCATACAGAAGTATAGGGGAGCAAGATCATCATATAGACTGATTCAATCATGGTATGATTGAGACATTCGGCAGTTTAATAGCCTTCCCTCCCCTGTTCTTGGCAGTTCTTGATGTGGGTCGACGCTTCGCCGGCCCCGCACCGTGCGGATGATCCGCACCTCGAAATTGAAGTGCCAGAGAGAAGGAGAGATCGAATGAACAAATTGATGATAGGGCTGGCCGTGGGCGCGAGCCTGCTCGCAGGCAGCATGGCCCATGCGGAAGACGACAAGCCGACGATCGTGCTCGTGCACGGGGCCTTCGCCGACGGCTCGAGCTGGAACGGCGTCATCAGCCGTCTTGAGAGGGACGGCTACCCCGTCATCGCTGCCGCCAACCCGCTGCGCAGCGTCAAGGGCGACGCGGCCTCCATCGCCGGTATCTTGTCGAGCCTGAAGGCCCCCGTCGTGCTCGTCGGGCACTCCTATGGCGGCTCGGTCATAAGCGAAGCTGCCGCCGGCAAGCCAAACGTGAAGGCGCTCGTCTACGTGGCCGCCTTCGCGCCAGATGTCGGGGACACCGGTGCCGGTCTATCCGGCAAGTTCCCCGGCAGCACGCTCGGGCCCACACTGGGGCAACCGGTACCGCTCGAAGGCGGCGGCAACGACCTCTACATCCGGCAGGACAAGTTCCGGGCTCAATTCGCCGCGGACGTCCCAAAGGACGAGGCGTGGCGGATGGCTGCGACGCAGCGCCCCATCACCGAAGCGGCGCTGAACGAGCCATCGACTGCGCCAGCCTGGAAGACGATCCCCTCCTGGTTCGTCTATGGCGACAGGGACAAGAACATTCCGCCCGCGGTCAACGCCTTCATGGCCGAGCGCGCACATTCCCGGGGAACCACCGTGATCAAGGGCGGCTCGCACGTCGTGATGGTCTCTCATCCCGACACGGTGACGCGGGTGATCGAGAAGGCGGCCGAAGCAGCGGTCTCGGTCACGCAGTGACGCCGAATACAGGGCGCCGCGCGCGGCGCCCTGCCATCTTGGCGGGCAAGAAAAGGCAGATCCGTCACCTGCCGGAGCAACTGGTCTCACCGTCGGGATGCTGCTGCGCACTGCGCCGCTGGAAGGCTTCGACTTAGCTGAAGCCGAGCCGCCATGGCCATCCAGAGTATCGGCGACAAGTTCACACCAAGATGATCTTGCTCATACCAAGATATGATCCAGAAAGCCGCCGGCATAATTGGCTTCCGGCGCAGATGATAAGAAATCAGCAAGACGGGCGAACGGCCCGCCAATCCAAAGGAGAGACGTCATGGATCCCATTTCACGTCGCCACATGCTGGCAGTGACCGCCGCCGGAGGCCTCCTCACGACGACCATCGGCGGCAACGCGCAGTCTGGCCTGCCCCGGTTCAGGGCTGGGGATGGCGGATACGCGCGACAGGCGGTCGAGCTGCCTCCGGGCGAGAAGGTCGCGTATCACGATCCCAAGGACGTGGCTGAGATGCCCGATTTCCGCTTCTCGCTCGACGGCAACGTCCCGAAGGTCACCTCCGGCGGCTGGGCGAAGGAGGCGACCGTCCACCAGTTCCCGATCAGCAAGGGGATCGCTGGCGTACACATGTTCCTCGAACCGGGCGCCTCGCGCGAGCTGCACTGGCACGCCATCGCCGCCGAATGGGCCTTTGTCATAGAAGGCCGCTGTCAGACGGTCGTTCTCGATCCGTCAGGTGCGAGCGAGATCAACAATTACGGGCCAGGCGATCTCTGGTTCTTCCCGAAGGGCCACGGCCATTCGATCCAGACGATCGGCGACAAGCCCTGCCATTTCATCCTGTCCTTCGACAACGGCGCCTTTTCCGAGCACGGAACCTTCTCGATCACGGACTGGATCGATGTCGCGCCCAAGGACATGCTGGCGCTCAACTTCGGTGTGCCGAAGGATGTCTTCGATGCCTTCCCGAACGGCGAGACCTACATCCAGGCGGGACCGGTGCTGCCGGCGTCGGATGCCCTCGACGCACCCTGGCCCAAGGAGTCGACGCACAAGTTCAGCCTGTTGCGCGACAACCGTGCGGTGCGCGACTTCGACGGCGGCACCTTCCGCCTGGCGACGGTCGATGAATGGCCGATCTCCAAGTCGATGTCCGGCGGCGTGATGGTCATCAAGCCGGGTGCGATGCGGAAACTGCACTGGAACGTGAACGCCAACGAATGGCATTATTACCTGCGCGGCAAGGGGCAGGTGGCGCTCTTCGGCTCGGGCGGGCGCGGCAAGGTCGCCGAGTTCAAGCCGGGCGACGTCGCTTACATCCCGCAGGGCTTCGGCCACGCGATCAAGAATGTCGGCGATGAAGACCTCGAGATCGTGCAGACCTGGGATAACGGCAAGTTCGAGGAAATCGATCTCGACAAGTGGGTGAATTCCAGCCCGCGCTATCTGTTGGGCAACAATTTCGCCGGAGTGCCCGACGCGACGATCACCAGTCTCAAGCGGACGTAATCTCGCCGGTTTCGGAGCGGCGCCAGCCTCAGATCCCACTCGATGCTAGCGGCAACTGCAAAGCACCTGATTGGGCCATAACTCGGCTGGCGCCATTCCTATGCCCACAAGGCCAGCGGCCGACCGATGCCCGCGCTGGTAGGATACGAGCTTCGATGGACTTACGATTGGAACCTTAGTCACTGCTATGGGTTCCCCGACCATGGTGGGGTCCCATGTCAAAAACAACGCTCGAAAGCACGATCCTGAAACTTGCACATCGCTACGCGGAACCTGCCGATCTGTTGAAGGCCGTCCGCAAGGAGCATCCGGTCGCCACCAAAAAGGACATTATCCATGCGGCGTTGCGCACGATGATCGAAGCTGCGGAAAGCGAGGGCGGCGTTGCCCGTCACCTGCATCGACTTGTCATGGATAACCGCAGCGGCGAGTTCGAAGGCGCATAAACGTAAGAACCCACCTGGCCTCGCTCTACAATACGGGTTTGAAGTCGGCATCAGCAAACGCGGCTAGGCGCGGCAAATCTCGACTTCAGTTGCTTGACCGAGATGTCCATTTGCAGGCTTAGACTCAGCGTCCGCTGCTGGCGCACTGTCTACCAGCGCCACCGTGTCGCAGCGGGCCACTGTTCGGTATGGACAGCCATCAGGCTTCCGCACACTCCACACGGCCCGGACTTGCCGGCGAACGCCGCGAAAGTCCATCAATCGGCGGCGGGCCAGCGACCGTCGCTGCCCGCGCTTTGAGCTGACGTTAGAGCAGGGCTCAACGGCCGACACTCAGCGCCCTCGCTTGATCGTCCAGACATCTGGCAGGGAAAGTGCCGACGGAGCAGTGGCGACAAGCATCCGTCGACGCCTTTCCCGAAGCGTTCCTTCCGCGGCACCGTCAGCCAGTGCGAGCCCGCCTTCAGGGGCCGTACTCGTCGCCGCTCAAACCACCTTGGCGCGCAAGGTACCGATGCCCTCGATATGACCTTCCATGATATCGCCGCGCACGATCGCACCGACGCCGGAGGGGGTGCCCGACATGATCAGGTCGCCCGGCTGAAGCTCGAACAGGCCGGAAAGATATGAGATCATCTCCGGCACCTTCCAGATCATGTGGTTCAGGTCGCCCTGCTGGCGGATCTCGCCGTTGACCTTGAGCCAGATCGCCCCGTTCTCGGGATGGCCAATCGTGCTCGCCGGAACGATCTCGCCCATCGGCGCCGAATGTTCGAAGGCCTTGCCGATCTCCCAGGGCCGGCTCGCCTTCTTGCACTCGTCCTGCAGGTCGCGCCGGGTCATGTCGAGGCCGACGGCATAGCCGTACACATGGTCGAGGGCGTCCTCGACGGGAATGTCCTTACCGCCCTTGGCGAGGGCGACGATCATCTCGATTTCGTGGTGAACATTGCTGCTGCGCGGCGGATAGGGGAAGTCGCCGCCGTCGAGGACGACATTGTCGGGGTTCTTCTGGAAGAAGAAGGGCGCCTCGCGGGTCGGGTCTCCGCCCATCTCGATCGTGTGGGCGGCATAGTTGCGGCCGACGCAATAGATGCGGTGAACCGGGAAGCGGCTTTGCGTCCCGCGCACGGGAAGCGAAACCGGCACCGGGGCCTGGACGACATGGTTCTGAGGCGTGGCGATGTTCATCTTGCAGGATCCTTCGTTGGCAAGAGGGTTGGTCAGCGCGAGGCGGCGTAATAGGCGAATCGACGTTCGAGCCCGGCCAGCAATTCGTTGAGGGTGAAGGCGAAGCTGAAGAGCACGAGCAGCAGCGCCCAGAAATGCTCCATCAGGAAATGCGACTGGTAGATCTCGAACAGCGTGCCGAAGCCGACGACGGAGACAAGCAACTGTCCGATGACCACGCCCTTGACGGCGCGGATCATGCCCAACCGGATGCCAGCCAGGATTTCGGGCAGCGCCGCCCAGAGATAGATCCGGCTGAAGGCCTGCCAGCCATTGGCGCCGAAGCTGCGCGCCATCTCGACCAGCGAGGGTGAAATGGCGCGGACGCCAGCGCGAGTGTTGAGGACGATGATCCACATCGAGAACAGGACGACGACGAGGACGATCGTCGTCTCGCCGAGCCCGAACAGCACCATGATCACCGGGACCAGTGCGCTGAGGGGCGCCGAGAGGAAGAGGTTCACCCAGGGCAGGAGCAGCCGGTCGGCGATGACCGAGCGGCCCATCAGGATCCCCAGCGGTACGCCGATGCCGATCGCGATGGCATTGCCGAGCAGGAAGGCGCGGCCGGTGATCAGGAGCGCGTCGAGGAACGAAGCGGTCGGGACGATCTCGAAGACGCGCCAGATAATGCGCGACAGCGGCGGCAGGATGAAGCCGGCGTCGGTATGGCCGGCGATCTCCCAGATCACGGCCCAGACGATCAGCGATGTCATCATGGGAAGGCGGATGCCGGAAATGACCATGGCCGCCCCCTAATCCAGGTAGTGCTTGAGCTGCTGCCAGATATCCTCGACGACATCGAGATAGGCACTGTCGCGCCTGATCTTCTCCGGGTCGCCGCCGCGCACGATCCTCGGCTCGATGATCGCCGAGACGCGGCTCGGCCGGCGCGAGAGCAGTGCGATCCGATCCGAGACGTAGACCGCCTCTTCGATGCTGTGCGTCACGAAGATGAACGACTTGCCCTCGTTGGCGACGAGTTCGAGCAGCTCCTCCTGGAACTTGCGGCGCGTCTGCTCATCGACGGCCGAGAACGGCTCGTCCATCAGCACGACCTTGGCGTCGACCGCGAGCGCCCGGGCAAGGCCGACGCGCTGGCGCATGCCACCCGAGAGCTCGTGCGGATATTTCCGCTCGAAGCCCTTGAGGCCGACGCGCGCGATGTGGCGCTCGGCGATCGCCTCGCGCTCGCTATGGGCGACGCCGCGCAGCTCGAGCCCGAAGGCGACGTTGCGGATGACGCTCGCCCAGGGCATCAGCGCGAAATCCTGGAAGACGAAGGCGCGTTCGGGCCCCGGCCCCTTCACCTCGCGGCCGTCGACGAAGACCTGGCCGCCACTGGCCGGGATCAGGCCGGCGATGATCTTCAGGAGCGTGGTCTTGCCGCAGCCGGACGGGCCGAGCAGGGTCGTCAACCGACCTTCCGGAAAGTCCAGCGATATGCCGCTGAGCGCCTCGACGCCGCCGGCATAGGTCTTCGAGACACTCTTGACCTCGACGATCGGCCGCGTGGCGAGCGGCGGGATCGGCGCGGAGCCGGACATCTGCCGCGGTTCAGCGGGGGCGATATTCGGGGTCATGCGCGGCTCTCCGGTCGGAACAGGGTGACCTCGATCCGTTCCAGCAGCTCGATGAACAGGACCGAGAACACGATGATGGCGAGAATGGCCGCGTACATCTTCGGATAGTCGGCGACCGACTGGTTGTAGGAGATCACGTCGCCGATGCCGGTGGGCGTAATCAGCAACTCGGCGAGGATCACGCCGATGAAGGCGGCCGCGCAGCCGAGCCGGAGACCGGCGAAGATCATCGGGCTCGCTGCGGGCAGGATGACGAGGCGGATGCTCTGGCTGCGCGTGGCAAGAAAGGATCGGCCCATTTCCAGAAGCGATTTCGGCGTGTTGCGCACCGCCCCGAGCGTGTTCAGCACGATGACCGGCATCGCCATGATGCAGACGGTCATGATCTTGGCGGTGAGCCCGATGCCGTAGGCGAAGGTCAGGACCGGGATGAGCGCGGCCAGCGGCGCCGCCTGGGCGATCACGAAGAGGGGTGCGATCAGCCATTCCGAAGGCTCGTGCAGACCCATCAGCACGCCGAGCGCCACGCCGAGCAGGACCGAAACGGCAAGGCCGATCACGAGCGGATGGAGTGTGATCAGGAAGGCCTTGTAGAGCGTTCCGTCGGCGATGATCGCACTCAGGCCGCCCATGGTTTCGAGAAAGGTCGGGAAGGCCGGGCTCAATGGAATCCGCCCGGCATACTCCCAAAGCGCGAGCACCGCCGCGAAGGAAACCAGACGCAAGACGAGCGGGTGGATCAGCGCATCGCGCCAGTAGCTGGCCGGAGGCTCACGGCGCGTCGGGAGGGCAGTGGCAAGGTCGGAAATCTGCAAGGGAGGTCACTCCGCTTGTGCGAGCCGCGTTGAGGGGTAGGCCGGGCCGTCATCGCCCGGCATGCCGGTTGGCTGGACAGGCGCGCGCTCGCCTAGCTGCCCAAGGCCTTGCGTGCCCGCTCGAGCGGCGCGAGATACCAGAAGTCCTCGACCTTCAGCTCCGCAGCTGGGCCCTGCATCTGTCCGGCCTCGGCGTAAAACTCGAAATCGGCCTTCGCGATTTCGGCGCTGCCGCCGGTCGGCGCATAGACGCCCTCCTTGGTCGCCATCGTGTAGAACTTGGTGATGCCCTCCAGCACCTCCTTGGGCTGGTCGGCCATCAGCTTGCGCTTGGTGCGCTCCTGTTCGACGATTCCCGGATTGGCCGCCATCTCCTGCCAGAGCCGCAGGAACTCGGTGACGATGACGTCCACCTGCTTCTCGTTCTTCTTGATCCACTCGATCTGCCCAAACAGCGTCTCGTCGGAGGCGGGCTCGCTGACGCCGGGAAGAACGTGGAAGCGGTCGCCCGCCTTCTCGAGCAGCAGATTCTTGTTGGCGAGATCGACGATGGTGGCTTTGATCTGGCCCTTCATCATGCCGATGATCCGGTTCTCGGAACCGGGCACATAGCTGCGCTCGCCGAACTGGATGCCTTCGCGCTTGGCGATGATGTTGCCGATGGCCTCCGTCCCCGTCGCGCGGGCGTGGAAGGTGATCGGCTGGCCGTTCATGTCCTTCCACGATTTGTAGGACTTGTCGGCGACCGGGAAGAAGACGAGCCGCGTGCCCTGGAAGAGCACGCGTAGCGGTGCCTTGCTCTTCTGGACGACGGCATAGGGCGTGCCGATGCCCAGATCCGCCTGGCCGTTGATCACGGCCTGGATGGCGAGATCCTCCTTCGAGAAATGCGTCACCTGATAGTCGACGCCTTTCTCCTTGGCGCGCTCGAGCGCGACGATCATCGCAAGCGTCTCGGTCGACAGCACGTCTCCGAGCGCCACCCGGACCTTGCTCTGTGCCTGCGCGGCCACGCTCCCGACCGTCAGGGCGGCGGCGACGGCGAACACGGCGGACAGCCTTCTTCCCAAGAGCTTCATGACGACTCCTCCCAGAGTTCGGTTTGGTCTTTTTGCGCGATCTGGTCGCAACCAATTTTATTTTGGGCAATGTCATACTGCATATTGATCATGTCAAGGCCGGAATGACTTCTAAATTGACCGGGAATTCGGTTCGCGGGTGTGGATTGTTTCAACCAATTGCAAAATGGTTGCAATCGTTGCGCATCCGTGGAATCAAGGTGCTGTCACTCACCACCGGTCGCCGCATGATGGATCAGACAGTCGCTTCTCCACCCGATGCCGCCGTCTCGGGCGTCCTGACGCAGCTCTATGGTTTTCTCGCTGCCGCGAGGCTGCCGGATGACGGACGCCTGCCGCCGGAGCGGGAGCTCGCCGAACTCCTCGGCGTCAAACGCGCCGAATTGCGCAAGGGCCTGGCGGTGCTCGAGCGCGAGGGCCAGCTCTGGCGCCATGTCGGCAAGGGCACTTTCGTCGGGCCGCGGCCACCGCAATTGCTGGACATCTCGGATCTGGCGCAGCGCAGCAATCCGATCCAGGTGATGAAGGCGCGCATCGGCCTTGAACCTGAACTTGCCCGCCTCGCGGCGATCAATGCTACAGCGGCCGAGGTCACCATGCTCGCCGAACTGAATACTGCCTGCCGCGCTTCGACGACCTGGCGCGAATACGAGGCTTACGACGCGCGCTTCCACCATCAGATTGCCGAGGCTGCGCATAACCCGATCCTGCTTGCGCTGCTCGAAACGCTGAACGCCGTGCGCCGTGCCGTCACCTGGGGGCGGCCACGGCCGAGCCACAGCAGCCCCCCCGCCGATCACCATAGCTTCGATGATCATGACCGGATCGTCGACGCCATCGCCCACCGGGAACCTGCGGGGGCCGCCGACGCGATGCGCCGGCATCTTCAGAACGTCGAGGACCGGCTGATCGGGCGCTCGCCATGAGACAAAGAGCGTCCCGAAAGGGCCGTCTCGCCACAGGGCAAGCTCTTCACTCTGCGCAAGCCCGCTCGGCGCCGGCTCCGGAAGTTCGCCGCATCTCGGCCGATGAGGCGTAGCGTCGCCATTTCTCCAGATTGCGTGGCTCGCGCATGGTCATCGTCCCGCTCTGGCTGATGGAGAATGGGCACGCTCCATCATCAGAGCCAATTCCGCACCACCTTCGGGCCAGACGCC
The DNA here is from genome assembly GCF_004123845.1 of Allobosea sp. Tri-44. Lineage (GTDB taxonomy): Bacteria > Pseudomonadota > Alphaproteobacteria > Rhizobiales > Beijerinckiaceae > Allobosea. Next base: position 49,935 of record NZ_NBDP01000005.1, read on the forward strand.
AGTAGCCTCCCTATCGAAATCCCGGTTGGGCGCGATCGAGAAATTTGTCAGCTCGCAGAATCCTACATCTAAACGCTGGCGCCTAAATGACTATGGCGCGCTGGTCGATGCGTTCGACATAGAGATAGCTCCACCAGGGTTCGTGGATGCGCTTCGGCAATTGCTATCCGGGCTGAAATAGGACCACACAGCCCGACTGACCTCGTGGGCGTGAAGAAGCACGCGTGACGCCAGTCACAAAACGTGGTCGGGGCGACACGGTTCGAACGTGCGACCTGATGCTCCCAAAGCATCCGCTCTACCAGGCTGAGCTACGCCCCGAGTGTTACATGAACTATTATTTGCTAAGCTCTTAATTCGTCATCTTTGTTATGCCGCTCAGGGGGAATTGCTCCCAAAGCAGATGCGCTACTCGCAAGTGCAATCAATCACTCGCAAATCGGTTCCATCGGCCCATCTCGAAGCCGGCGGATGCGGAACGCAATATCACCAACCGCCGGCTTTGGGAACACGCAGTTGCCACGAGATCGCCGGGCAGAGTCCTGTGCTCTCGTCGCACCGCCATCTTCGGGCCAGCAACCAGCCGAAGCGACGATTCCAGCCGTTTCAGCCCAGCGCCTCGCGCTTCCGAAGAAGGTCGGTGAGCAAATCCTGTTGCTCGTTGAGCCGATTGGCGAGGCTCTCCTCGACCGCTGCGCCGGACGCGCCGGTCGCCTGTTCCATCAGCTCGGAGATGTTCCTGCGGACGATTGCGATTCGGTCGTCCAGCTCCGCCCGCTCAGCACTTCCCGGCATGTCCTGGTCTCCGTCCTGCCGCCACAGGGCGATCATAGACGTATCGAGGGCGTCAGGCGACCGGCAGCGTGCGCCGACCGGACGACCGCTCGCGACAGCCGCTTCCGATCAGAGCGCCAGTTCTGCGGGGCCGGCCGATGCCGCGCGCGCAGCCGTGCTTGAGAGCTGCGGCAGGGTTGCATCAGGCGATAGTGGCGAAGCCGGTGCCCCGAAGATTCGCGTGCCTGCCGCCTGCCCCGCCTCGAACAAGGGACGCATTTCGTCAGGATCGAAGCGCAGCGGATCCCTCGCCTCTGGCACAGTCTCGGGCAGTGCGACCAGCCGAAAATGCGCTCCTGCCGCAATAGCCTTGCCCTGCGCCTCATGCACGGAGCTGTAAAGCAATTGCCGGATGAGCTGGGAGACGCCGCGGCGGGCCAGCGCCAACGTCGACGCAGCCGGACTGCTAACGGCGGCGTCGCGGCTGACATGGCCGTTGGCGAGCACCCATATCGTGCTGCCGCGCACTGCCCTGCCAAGCATGAAGCTCTCGAACGGCACCGGTGCCATGACGCCGCCGTCGCTGTGGATCGAAACCGCACCGCTTCGCCTGTCGCGAATGCGCACGGGTTCAACAAGGCCGGGTACCGCGGCCGAAGCGACGAGGATGTCGACGTAATGGCTGCGCCGGTCCTCTTGGGAGGCGGCGATCGCACCCATGTCCCAGAACATGGTCTTGCCCGCCGTCATGTCGGTTGTCGCGACATAGAGCCGGCGGCCCTTGCGGTGCTCGGCCGCCACTTGGTCCAGCATGTCATCGCTGATCAGCTCGAGCAGCAGGCGCCGCAAGGGAGCCGGATCGTAAAGGCCGGTGCCGACCAACGTCTTCAAACCGTTGGAGCGAAAAATGTCGCGCGTCCGCGTCGTGGTGTAGACGCGTTCCAGCAGATGGTCCGAGGCCGGGCCGAGGAACGCCGCAGTCGCCTGCAGCGCGCCTGTCGAGGTCCCGGTGACGACATCGAAGACCGGGCGCTTGCCGCTCTGAGACCATGCCTGGAGCACGCCGGCTCCGAAGGCGCCATCTGCACCGCCACTGGTCAGGACCAGGATATTGCGGGCCGGCGCCCGCTTGCCGGGTTCAGCCAGCGGCGAGGCCGTGGAGGCGTAGCGCCCGGCACTGACGACGGGCTCGCCGGCATCGAGAACGATATCGCCATGACGGCAGGCGGAAAGGGCGAGCAAAGCCAGCACGGCCGAACCTCGCAAGAGCGGCCTCGTCCAGTCCGCCATTGACAGCCTCCGAGAGAGATTATCCTGCCAACGCCAGGATAGCGGTTGTCCGAAGCAATTACGGCTGCGATGTGACGGATGGCAGGGCGGTGCCGCTCAACGCTTGAACAGCGGGTGCTCGACCTTGTCGCCCGGCTTGATGCCGAGCTTCTCGGCGATGCCGGCATTGACCTCGAGCACCGAGAGGACCGGCTCACCGGACGGGATAGTCCGGGTCGAGAGCGGCTCGGCTCGCTCGGCGATGCGGGCGACCGTGCCGTCGGCGCGGATGAAGAGCATGTCGAGCGAGATGTAGGTGTTCTGCATCCACATCGCGACCGGCTCGGTGCGGGCGAAATCGAAGAGCATGCCGCGATCGGCCGGCATGAACTGGCGGTGCATCAGCCCGCGCGCCCGCTGATCCGGCGTGCGCATCACCTCGACCTGGAAAGCGTGACGGCCCGAAGCCGTGACGATGGTCAGCGGCTCGAGACCCGCGACGGGTGCGTTCTGTGCCTCTGCGGGTTTCAGCAGGATCGAAAGGACGCCCAGGGCCAGCGCGACGACGGAGGCCAGGCGCAGGAAACGTTCCACAACAGACATCATCGCGCCTCGCGCCAGACAGGCCACCCTGACGCAAGCCTTGCGCGGCCTCGTGGCGGTTCTGCGGCCAATGGCACGAAGCAATACCGTTTCGTCAAGCATTTCGCCCAAACGGCGGACACGCCATCTTTCTTTCGTCATCGCCTTGCGGCAGGGTCGGCGCCGACTTCCGGCCAAGGACGAATTTGCTGCCCGCTCGGCGAATCCGTCTCTGGCGCTGCCAATCGGGGGCTTGGCCCCAGCTACGCGCCCGCGGGCCTCGACGCATGCTTCAGGAGACCACCATGACGATTTCGCCCGGCCGACGCCTCGCCAGCTTCCGGCCGCTGTCCACGACCGCCCTGATACTGGTCCTCCTGGCCGGCCCCGCCTCCGCGGCCGATCTCCAGCTCGACAACATCAAGCTCGACCTCGGCAAGTTCGTGCTCTCGATCCCGAAGCTCGAGGTGAAGGGCACCTCGCTCGACCGCGATGGCTTCCTCGCCATCTTCCAGGGCAGCGGCGATAGCGCCATCGCCAGGCTCGGCAAGCTCGATGCCAGCGAGATCAGCGCGCCGACGCTGGTGATGGAGCAGAATTTCGGCCCGCAGAAGCAGGTCACGACTTATCGCAACATCAAGTTTGCCGACATTCGCGAAGGCCGGATCGGACGCGGCGAATCGAGCGACGGCACAATCAAGGTCGAGGGCGGCAGCACCGGCCCTATCAATGGCGAGATCAAGCGCACCAGCTTCGAGACGCTCGACCTGATGCAGATCGCGCGCGTCTTCGCCGAGAAGGCCAAGCCGGGCGAAACGGCGCCGCTGCAGCCGGTCCTCGGCAAGCTCGAGCAGGACGGCTATTCGCTCGACCTCGGCGAGCAGGGCAAGATGACGGCCGGCAAGGCTTCGCTGCGTGGCTTCAAGGCGCGCGTCGCCTCCGAGCCGATGGGTGAGCTGATGACGCGCATCGCGGTGCTGAGCGAGGAATCGGAAAAGGCCTCGCGAGATCTCAACAGCAAGGAAGACCCGGCGATCAGCGAAGCGCGTAGCCGCAAGCTGCTGCTCGCCATGGCCGAAATCGTTGACGCCGTCGACTATGGCAGCGGCGAACTCCGCGACCTCGTGATGGCGCTGAAGACACCGCCGAAGCCAGGTGCCAAGGCCGAGCCCGTCGACATGCGTATCTCGCGCATGGCCTTCGGCGAGGACACGCCGGAGAAGTCCGGCGTGGTGATCGAGGGCCTGCAGTTCGAAGGTAGCGGCGCGAAAGGCGTGATCGCCTCGCTCGGCTATTCCGGTTTCTCGTTCGAGAGCGTGGTGCGCGAGGTCAAGGCCCTCGGCGATGCCGCGGTTGATCTCAAGACGCTCGACTTCCGCCGCTTCATTCCGAAGCTCGGCACGGTCAAGATGAATGGCGTGCAGATGAGCGTGCCGCAGGACGGCAAACGCGGCCGCCCGGCCGGCGCCCCGATCCAGGTCGGCCTCGGCAGCTTCGAGCTCAAGGCCGGCGAGCAGGTCAACGGTATCCCGACCGACATGGCGCTGACGCTCGACAAGATCACCTTCCCGATCGTCGATAGCGCCGATAATCCCGCCGCCAAGGACCTGCTGGCGATGGGCTACCGCAATATCGACCTGTCGGCGAAGCTCGCGCTGGCCTGGCAGGAGACGAGCAAGGAGTTCGCGATCCGCACGCTTTCGCTCAGCGGCGCCGGCATGGCGAGACTCGACGCCACCGGCATGCTCGGCAATATCGGCAAGGAGGTCTTCTCCGGCGACCTCGCTCTGGCCCAGGTGGCGCTGCTCGGCGCGACCGCCAAGAATGTCGAGCTCAAGCTGCAGAATCTCGGCCTCGCCGAGAAGCTGATCGAGAACGAGGCGAAGAAGTCGAAGCGCAAGGTCGAGGATGTCCGACGCGAATACGGCATGATGGCGAGCCTCGGCCTCGCAGCCATCCTCGGTCCGTCCGACGGCGCCAAGGCGCTGGCGAACGCGATCGCCCGCTTCGTCGCCAAGCCGGGCACGCTGACCGTCAAGGCGAATGCCAAGTCGGCGAGTGGGCTCGGCCTCGCCGACGTCATCACGCTCGGCGACCCGACCGAGATCTTCGACAAGATCGACGTCCAGGCCACTGCCGAGTGAGGCGGACGGCTTGACCTTGCACGACATCTCCAGCCCGGACGCCGATTGGCGCCCGGGTGCGCTCGCGACCTGGTGGGCCGGCCTGCCCGCCGGCCCGCGCAGCTTCCTGCGGCGCTGGGTCAATCCGGACAACCAGACGCGTATCCATCTGGCGAAGCTGCTGGCGCGCCGGCCGGCGCAGATCACGGTCGGCGCCTTCACTTATGGCCGGCCCAAGGTCCGGTTCCCGGAGAGCGGGGCGCGGCTTTCGATCGGCCGCTACGGCTCGATCGCCGACGGTGTCGAAATCTTTCTGGGCGGGAATCATCGCACCGACTGGGCGACGACCTATCCCTTCCCCGCCCTGCCCGGCCTGTGGCCGGCGGCGCGCGGCATGAGCGGCCATGATACGACGCGCGGCGACGTCGCCATCGGCCATGACGTCTGGCTCGGCTCGCAGGCGATGATCATGTCCGGGGTGACGATCGGCCATGGCGCCGTCGTTGCGGCACGGGCCGTGGTGACCCGCGATGTGCCGCACTATGCGATCGTTGCCGGCAACCCGGCCAGGGTGGTGCGGCTGCGGCTGCCGGAAGTACAGATCGAAGCGCTGCTGGCGAGCCGCTGGTGGGAGCTGCCATCGGAAAAGGTCTCGCAACTCTTGCCGCTCTTGATGTCGGACCGTGTCGACGAGCTGGCGGCGGCGATCAGGCAGGCTTCAGCAGGCGGCGCTTGAGCCCCAGCGCCGGCTTCTCGACCAGATACCAGGACAGCGCCGCAACCAGCAGCGTCACGACGAGCGACGGTCCGAACAGCGTCAGTGCCCCGACCGTCGGGAACAGCGCGACGAACGCCTGCTGCACCGGCCAGCCATAGAGATAGACGCCATAGGACAGATCGGCGGGCGGCTCGCTGCGCCAGCGGGTCAGCGGCGGCGCCAGCGCCAGCACCAGAACGCCCCAGGCGGTGACGAGATAGAGCAGCGCCTTATAGGCCGGCGTCGGCTGGGCAACGGCCACAACGATGAGCGCAATGACGAGCCCCGGCAGCGACAGCGGCACGCGCTCGCGCCAGAGATAGATCAGCCCGCCGGTCAGGAAGATCAGCGGCAGGCGCAGAGCCGTCTCGAGGCCTTTCGACCCGTCGGGCGCAAGAATCTCGCGCAGGACCGTCGCGACGACCAGCGCCGCCCAGAGTCCCAGCACGATCCGGCGATGGGCCAGCAGGCCGACGAGCCCGATGCCCAAAACGCCGAGATAGCAGAGGGTCTCGTATTTCAGCGTCCAGACCGTCCCCATCGGAAACTTGAGCGGGTTCTCGGTGAAGACGCCCGGCAGCGGGGCCGAGCTCTTGAAGTTGGTCAACGTGCCGTTGATGAAGCGCCAGAGCTGCGGGTCGGCGAGATAGGCGGAGAGGTCGAGCTTGGTCAGCGCGCTGCCAAGCAGCAGCGCGACGACGAGCGTCGCCGCGATCAAGCCGGGCGCGATGCGCAAGGTGCGGGCGACGAAATAGTCGCGCCAGCCGCGCTGCTCATAGCTCATCGTCACCAGGAAACCGGAGATGGCGAAGAAGCCGTTGACCGCGTGCTCGCCGAGCGTGAAGCCGGTCGAATGGGCAAGCAGCTCGTCTTCGACCTTGCCGGTGGTGACGCTGAGGCCGTGCGAGACGACGACGGCCAGCGCCAGCAGCAGGCGCAGCAGGCCGAAATGGTTGTGCGGCAGGCTCAGCCCGTCGGCGGCACTGGCGGTGCGCAGGAAGCCTGTCACGCAATGACCTCCGCCTCGTTCAGCTCCTGCCGGGCGAGTGCGCTCTGGCCGGCGCGTGCCGCGAGCGCGCCGGCGACCGAGCCGGCATGCGCATACATCTTGTCCTGATTCAAGATCAGGCCGTAACCGATTGCCTTGGCTGCATTTTCGATGGTCTTGCTCAGGCCGGGTACAGGCAGGCCCCACTTGCGCGCCATGTGATACTCCGACCAGGCAAGATGCCAGCGCGCGGTGAAGCGCCGCTGCGGCGATGGCGCGCTGGAACGGCCGCGACCATGCCGGGCGCTGGCGCCGTCGACATGGATCAGTGCGTGACCGGCGTCGCGCAGGCGCCGGCAAAGGTCATCGTCTTCGTAGAACAGGAAGATTGCCGGATCGAAGCCACCCAGCGCCAGGAAGATCTCGCGCCGCAGCAGCAGGCAGGCTCCCGACAGGAACGGCAGGCAGGCATCGCCCTCGGGCAGCGTGATTCGGGCAGCCCGATTGAGATGATCGGGCGAAAGCAGCGAGCGCGGCTGCAGGAAGACGCGGCCCGAGGGCTCGACCAGGCGCGGCGCAAAGGCGGCGGCATCCGGATAAGCCTTGGCCGCCGCCAGCAGGGCAGACACCGCGCCTGGCTGTATTTCGAGATCGGGGTTGACGATCAGGACGAAGGGCGTCACCGCCGCCCGTACACCACGGTTGTTGGCGCGGCCATAGCCTTCGTTACGGGCGTTGCTCAGGACTCGTGCGCCGTGTTGCGCTGCGACCTCGGCCGAGGCGTCGCCGCTGGCATTGTCGACGACGATCGCCGCGACGCCCTCGCCCGCCAGCGCGGCGAGGCAGGACGGCAGCACCTCAGCGCTGTCGAAGCTGACGACAATGGCGGTGACGTCGGCGGCGGAAAGGGTCATGGCCGCATCTGCGCGGGATGAGCGGCGCGAGGCAAGAGGCGATCAGCGTCGCGCGCCAAAACGCAGCTCCTGCTGGAGCCGTTCGCGCTCGGTCGCATCGCAACGGCGCGGCGCGTTGTAGGACTTCACCGCATAGCTCGCATTGGCGGCGACGAAACGGCCGCGTTGGTCGGCCGGCAGGCGCCCGATGATGCGGCTACGATCGACCCTCAGCCCGCAATCATAGGCGCGTGAGACCTGCGCAGCCGTGAATTCGGGCGTGCCGAGCATCGGCCCGGCCATCGTACAGCCGGCAAGGCTCAAGGCTGCGAGCGCGGCAAGGCTAGGCTTCAGTACAGCCATGGACGGTCAGGGCGCCTCGAATCGGCCGGCACGGACATCGTTCATCTTGCCGCGCAGCGTCGCCCGCTCTTCAGCGGTGCAGGGCTGCGGGCGGACGTCCTGGTTGATCATCTCGGCTTCGGACACCGTGACATAGGCCGAGCGCGCAGCCGCGAGTTGCTCGTCGTTCGCCCCACGTGCCTTCTCGGCAGCGATGAAGCGATCCAGCGTCGTGCGCTGCGGCGAGCCGGCCTTGCAGGCGATAGCGCGCGAGACCGTCGTCGCCAGCGCCGAAGCGCGGCCTGAAGTGGAATCGGCATGACCGGCGACGCAGGCGCCAAGCGGCAGCGCGACGAAGCAGGCGAGCAGCAGCGCTCGCCCGGCAGGCAGGTAGGCCATGGTCGCTCAGCCGTCTTTCTCGGTCAGGTTGACGCGCAGATGCGCCTCGCGCAGCTGCTTCGGGCTCGCCGGCGACGGCGCGCCCATCAGGAGGTCGACGGCCTGCTGGTTCATCGGGAACAGCGCGACCTCGCGCAGATTGGTCGCACCGGCGAGCAGCATGATGATGCGGTCGACACCCGCAGCCATGCCGCCATGTGGCGGCGCGCCGTACTGGAAGGCCCGGTACATGCCGCCGAAGCGCTCGATCACCGTCTCCTCGCCATAGCCGGCGATCTCGAAGGCCTTCACCATCGCTTCCGGCTTGTGGTTGCGGATGCCGCCGGAGGCGAGCTCGTAGCCATTGCAGGCGATGTCGTACTGGAACGCCTTGATCGAGAGCGGATCGTCCTCGAGCAGCGACTTCAGACCGCCCTGCGGCATCGAGAACGGGTTATGCGAGAAGTCGACCTTCTTCTCGTCCTCGTTGTACTCGAACATCGGGAAGTCGACGATCCAGGCGAAGGCGAAGGCGTTCTCGTCGATCAGCCCGAGCTCCGAGCCGACCTTGTTCCGGGCGCTGCCGGCGAACTTGTAGAACTTGTCCGGATCGCCCGCGACGAAGAAGCAGGCATCTCCGCCCTTCAGCCCCATCTGGGCGACGATCGCGGCGACACGCTCGGGACCGATGTTGTTGGCGATCGGCCCCTGCCCCTCACCGTCTTCCTTGACCATCAGATAGCCGAGGCCGGGCTGGCCCTCGCCCTGCGCCCAGGAGTTCATCCGGTCGCAGAAGGCACGGGAGCCGCCGCCCGGCGCGGGAATCGCCCAGATGCGGTTCTTCTCGCCTTCGAGGATGCGGGCGAAGACCTTGAAACCCGAGCCGCGGAACTGCTCGGAGACATCCTGCATCTCGATCGGGTTGCGCAAATCGGGCTTGTCGGAGCCGTATTTGCGCAGCGCCTCGGCATAGGGAATGCGCGGCCAGTTGCGGGTGACCGACTTGCCCTCGCCGAACTCCTCGAAGACGCCGGCAATCACCGGCTCCATCGTGGCAAAGACGTCTTCCTGCTCGACGAAGCTCATCTCGACGTCGAGCTGATAGAACTCGCCGGGAAGCCGGTCGGCGCGCGGGTCCTCGTCGCGGAAGCAGGGCGCGATCTGGAAATAGCGGTCGAAGCCCGCCATCATCAGGAGCTGCTTGTACTGCTGCGGCGCCTGCGGCAGCGCATAGAACTTGCCCGGATGCAGGCGGCTCGGCACCAGGAAGTCGCGCGCGCCCTCAGGGCTCGAGGCCGTCAGGATCGGCGTCTGGAACTCGGAGAAGCCGGACGTCTTCATGCGCTGGCGCAGCGAGTCGATCACCTTGCCGCGCAGCACGATGTTGTTGTGCAGCTTCTCGCGGCGCAGGTCGAGGAAGCGGTATTTGAGGCGGGTGTCCTCGGGATATTCGAGATCGCCGAAAACCGGCAGCGGCAGTTCGGCCGACGGGCCGAGCACTTCGATCGTGGTCGCGAAGACCTCGACGGCGCCCGTCGCGAGATTGGCGTTCTCGGTGCCGGCGAAGCGCGCCTTGACCTTGCCGTCGATGCGGATGACCCATTCGGCGCGCGCCTTCTCTGCATCGGCGAACGCCGGCGAATCCGGATCGATCACGACCTGGGTCAGGCCGTAATGGTCGCGCAGGTCGATGAACAGCACGCCGCCATGGTCGCGGATGCGATGGCACCAGCCGGACAGGCGCACGGAGGCGCCGATGTCGCTCTCGCGGAGCGCGCCGCAGGTGTGGGAACGGTAGCGGTGCAAGGTCACGGGTTCAGCTTTCCGGGCGTCCATGCGGCCAGGATCGGGCACGCAAGCGATTTGGCGCCGTAACCACACGCGCGCGGCTTGCTTGTCAAGAACGCCCGCGACATGGCGCGCGCTGATCTGCTATGAGCGCCGGCCATGAACCTGATCAACACCACCGACGAGCTCGCCTCCGCCTGCTCCCGCCTCGCCGCGCACCCCTTCGTCACCGTCGACACGGAGTTCCTGCGCGAGACGACCTATTACCCGAAGCTCTGCCTGGTCCAGATGGCCTCGCCGGACGAGGCCGTGATGCTCGACCCGCTGGCTGACGGCCTCGATCTTGCGCCCTTGATGGCGCTGATGACCGATCAGAACGTGGTCAAGGTCTTCCATGCCGCCCGGCAGGACCTCGAAATCGTCTGGATGCTCGGCAAGGTGCTGCCGACGCCGCTGTTCGACACCCAGGTCGCTGCGATGGTCTGCGGCTATGGCGACTCGGTCGGCTATGAGCAGCTTGTCAATGACCTCGCCAAGGCGCGCGTCGACAAATCCTCGCGCTTCACCGACTGGTCGCGCCGCCCGCTCAGCGAGGCACAGCTGACCTATGCCGAATCCGACGTCACTCATCTGCGCGACGTCTATCTGGCGCTGCAGGCCGATCTCGCCGCGAGCGGCCGCGAGAGCTGGGTCGCCGAGGAGATGGCGGTGCTCAATTCGCCGGGGACCTACGAGGTCAAGCCCGAGAACGCCTGGCAGCGGCTCAAGGGGCGCCTGCGCAAGCCGAAGGAGCTGGCGGTGCTGATGGAGCTCGCCGCATGGCGCGAGCGCGAGGCGCAGCATCGCGACGTGCCACGCCAGCGCGTGCTCAAGGACGATGCCCTGATGGACATCGTCCAGCGCGCGCCACGCTCGGCCGAGGCGCTCGGCGAATTGCGTTCCGTGCCGAATGGCTTCGAGCGCTCACGCGCCGGTGGCGAGGTGCTGGCCGCGGTCGAACGCGCATTGGCGCTCGACCCGCACAGCCTGCCCCGGCTCGAGCGAGAGCGTGGCCGGCCGAGTAACGGCGCCGTGCTCGATCTGCTCAAGGTGCTGCTCAAGGCAACCGCCGACACCGAACGCGTCGCACCGAAGATCATCGCCTCCAGCGACGATCTCGAGGAGATCGCCAGCAACGACGAGGCCGACGTGCCGGCGTTGAAGGGCTGGCGCCGCGAGCTTTTTGGCGAGAAGGCGCTGGCGCTGAAGAACGGCTCGCTATCGCTCAGGATCGTGCGCGGGCGGGTCACGGTCGGCTAGGGCCGCCATCAGGTCTGCAGCTGTCGTGTGAGCGCTGGCGGAGTTCGGGGGGCGACGTGTTCATCCTGTTCCATCAATTGCCGCTGACGGCGATGTTCCTCGCCGTCCTGGCGCTCAGCGTCGCGGCTTGCTGGTTTCTGATCGGCCTCGTCCGCTTCGCGATCCCTCGTCTTGGCTACCGCCTGGATGAGCCGCTGCCGATCCGCGATTCGATCATCAACACCTGCGGGGGGCTGTTCGCCCTGATCGTCGCCTTCTCCGCGGCCGGCATCTGGAACGACGCCGTTTCGGCGCGGACCGCGGTCCAGCGCGAGGCCGATGCGGTGGAGACGGCGTTGACGCTATCGGTGGTGCTGCCCGAGGAGACGCGGTCCGAGCTGACCAAGGGGCTGCAGGACTATCTGCATGAGGTCGTCGCGGTCGACTGGCCAGCAATGGCCAGAAGCACACCCCTCAACGATGCGATCTTCGATAAATCGGAAAAGCACCTGCTCGGTGCGATCCAGCTGGTCTCCCGACAGACTGCAGTGGCGGCCTATGCACCAGTGCTCAACCAGCTTCTCGAAATCCGCCATGCGCGGCTGGCGCGGCTGGCGGCTTCCATCGCCGGCATCACCTGGGCGCAATGGTGCGCGATGTGGCTGATCTCGACCGCCACCATGCTCTCGATCATCATCTGCAACAGCCACGCTTTCCGCATGCAGATCGTGGCAGCACATCTCTATGTGGTGGTGGTCTCGGCAGCCTACTTCGTCATCCTGGCGCATGACCGGCCGTTCGTCGGCCGGATATCGATCCAGCCGACGGCCTTCCAGCAGCTCATACCTCGTTAGAGAGGCAGGCTACGCCTCTGTCGCGGTTGTCGCGCGACGAAGGAAGTCCCGGAAGCTCTCTGGTTCGCGGCCCGTAAGGACAGCAAAGTCGTTAGAGACCCGGCTGTAGCGGCCTTCGGCGATCGAAGCGCACAGAGTGGAGAAGGCGCAAGGCCAGGGATCGTCAAGCTGCGCCGACGCCAGGGCCCGGTATTCGTCGATGGAGCAGGGACGATAGCCGACCTGGCTCGCGACCGTTTCGCCATAAGAGGCGGCGATCTCGTCAAAATCCAGCGCCAAATCTCCCGTGACCGTATGGATTTTGGGAGATTTGTCGGGGTTGGCTGCGACCGCCGCGATGGCGGCTGCCACGTCGTCACGCGAGATCGGCGCGACCCCGCCGTCCCCAGTGGGCAGCACCAGTTCTCCCGAGGTTTGGCTGGGGGAAAGCCAATGGTCGAGAATGAACTCACAATACAGGCCGCATCTGAGGATGATCGAAGGCACGGCGCAAGCCGCAAGGCGCCGCTCCGCGTCGCGGTAGACAGGCGCGAAGTAGAACGGCGACCGATCGTCGACATCAACGATGCTGGTGAAGACAATGTGCCTTGCGCCGGCCGCAGTCGCCGCCGCGATGGCGTTGGCGTGGTGGCGCATGACTGCGCTCGCCTCGCCGTCGCTCGATATGAGGACAATCTCGTCGATGCCCGCGAAAGCCCTCTTCAGGGCAGAGGCATCCTCGTAATCGGCGACGCGCAGGGCGATTTCGGGTGGCAGGCGTTCGGCAGCGGTTTGGCGGTCCCGAACCATCGCGACCACATCGTGGCCGAGCGACGCCAGCCTGCCGACGACAGCGCTCCCGACATGGCCGGTCGCTCCCGTGACGAGGATCATGGAGCGACCCTTCCCGCTCAGCGGATATCGATCTCGCGCCCGAGCAGCTTCGCGAGCTGCTTCAGCCGCCCGGTGACGCGCTCGCTCGCCAGTGATTTCAGATCGTCCGGCAGGCGCAGGACGAGGCGGCTGTCGACGCAAGTCAGCGGCGCCCGCGACAGGATGCCCGGCATGCCGGCCGAGATCAGATAGGCGACGCGGAAAGCCGCGGCGAGAATATGAATGCGCTCGAGCAGGCGCGTCGTCAGCAGCCGGCGCAGACCCTCGACCGCGGGCGCCGAGGCCTTCAGGCCGGCATAGCGATAGAACGCCGTCAGCGCGAGGAAGGCGCGGCCGGCATGGTCGACGCCGTTGAACGAAGCGTGGGCGATAACGTTCAACGTCTGCTCGCCGCGATAGTCGGGATGGGCGCGCCAGCCGATATCGGAGAGCAGGCAGGCGGCGCGCTGGAGCCGCTGCAGCGCCGGGTCGTCATGCGGATAGGCACCGGCGACGAGCTGATTGGTCCAGGCGATCAGATCTTCGGCGTGGCGCGGATCGCGGGCGCGCAGCCGATTGTAGTCCTCGGCGCCGCGCAGCAGCGCATCGGCAGAGCGCTCGCCCTTGTCGAGCTGCTCATGCAGCAGGCCTTCGCGCACGCCATTGGCGGAGATCACCACATTGCGCGGCCGGCCGCGCTTGATGATCTGGTCGAGCACCAGCGCGCCGTAGGCGAGCAGCGGGCGCCGGGCCGAGGAGACCGCCTCGATCGCTTCGAGCATCGAGGCGTCGGCACGCTCGACCAGGCGGACGAAGTCGCTCGCCTCGCGGGCCGGTACGATGTAGCCGTGCATGACGTTGAGCGGATAGCCCGACTGGCGCTGATGCAGGGTCGCGAGCGCGCGCCAGGTGCCGCCGACGGCGTAGAAATCACGCCCGCGCATCGCTGCCAACTGCGGGTGATGGTCGAGATCGTCGCGGACGATCTTCTCGGCCGCCTTCATCGAGTTCCCGGAACGATCGATCAGCGCGAGGCCGCCGAGCGGCAGGCTGATCCCCGCTCCGACCTTGTCACCGTCCACGGAAATCAGCTCGAGCGAGCCGCCGCCAAGGTCGCCGACGACGCCATGCGGCTGATCGAAGCCGGAGATCACGCCGAGTGCCGAGAGATAGGCCTCGCGATCGCCGGAGATCAGCTCGATCGGCTGGCCGACCGCCGCTTCGGCCCGCGTAATGAAGTCAGGACCGTTCTTGGCATAGCGGGCCGCCGCCGTAGCGATGACCCGCAGCTCGCCGACATGCATGGCCTCGCACAGGATGCGGAAGCGCACGAGCGCCGACAGAGCCTTGTCGATCGCGTCCGCCGCCAGCATGCCGGTCGACGCAACCTGCCGGGCAAGACCCGCCATCTCCTTCTCGTTGAAGACCTGCGCGGGAGCCCGCGACAGGTTTTCGTAGACGACGAGACGGACCGAGTTGGAGCCGATGTCGATGATCGCGACGGTGTCGCCGACGCTCAGCCGGCCCGGCGCCTGCTCAGGCCTTCTTGCTTGCGCGGCGGGAGAGGCTGCGCGGGCTCGAACTCGAGAGAGATTTTCCACGACCAGACAGACTCGGATTCGTCATGAAATACTTGTGGGCGTTGAACGACTCTTCGGCCGAAGGCGGGACAATGCGTCGCGAGCCGCCATCGGGCAAGATGGTCCAGCTCTGTTCGTTGTCGAGAAAGTTCGCCAGCATGATCTGTTCGAGCATCTGCTGGTGGACCGTCGCGTTCAGAATCGGCGTCAGCGCCTCGACGCGGCGGTCGAGGTTGCGCGGCATCAGGTCCGCCGAGGAGATGTAGAGCTTGGCCTTGGCCGAGGGCATGCCGTGGCCGGCGCCGAAGGCATAGACCCGGGTGTGCTCGAGGAAGCGCCCGACGATCGACTTGACCCGGATGTTGTCGGAGAGGCCCGGCACGCCCGGCCTGAGGCAGCAGATGCCGCGGACCACGAAATCGATCTGCACGCCGGCCTGGCTGGCGTCGTAGAGCGCGTCGATGATCTCGGGATCGACCAGCGAGTTGCACTTGCCCCAGATCGCGCCCTTGCGGCCCGCCTTCACATGCGCGACCTCCTCGGCGATGTCGTCGAGCAGGCGCTTCTTCAGGTTGACCGGCGAGACGGCCATGCGCTCCAGCTCGGCCGGCTCGGCATAGCCGGTGATGAAGTTGAAGATGCGGGCGACGTCCTGCGCCATCACCGGGTCGGCGGTGAAGAAGGAGACGTCGGTGTAGATCCGCGCCGTGATCGGGTGGTAATTGCCGGTCGCGATATGGCAATAGGTCGCGAACTGGCCGGCCTCGCGGCGCACCACCATCGAGAGCTTGGCGTGGGTCTTGAGCTCGATGAAGCCGTAGACGACCTGGACGCCGGCGCGCTCCAGATCCTTGGCCCAGCGGATGTTGGCTTCCTCGTCGAAACGCGCCTTGAGCTCGACCAGCGCGGTCACCGACTTGCCCGCCTCGGCGGCCTCGGCCAGCGCCTGGACGATCGGCGAGTTCGATGAGGTGCGGTAGAGCGTCTGCTTGATCGCGACGACATTGGGATCGCGCGCCGCCTGCTGCAGGAACTGCACGACGACGTCGAAGCTCTCATAGGGGTGGTGGACGATCAGGTCCTTCTGGCGGATGGCGGCGAAGCAATCGCCGCCATGCTCGCGGATGCGCTCGGGAAATCGGGCGTTGTAAGGCTTGAACTTCAGGTCCGGGCGGTCGACGCCGACGAGCTGCGAGAGTTCGTTCAAGCCGATCATGCCGTCGACGACGACGATCTCGTCGGGATCGACCTTGAGCTCGCGGATGATCATGCTGCGCAGATGCGCCGGCATGTCGGAGTGGAGTTCGAGCCGGATGACGACGCCGCGGCGGCGCTGCTTCAGCATCGTCTCGAAGACGCGGACCAGATCCTCCGCCTCCTCCTCGATGTCGAGATCGGAGTCGCGGATGATGCGGAAAGAGCCGGTGCCCTTGACCTCGTAGCCGGGGAAGAGCTTGCCGATGAAGAGCGCGACCAGGTCCTCCAGCATGATGAAGCGCTGGACGCCATCGCGGGCGAGATCGGGCAATTCGATGAAGCGGTCGATCTTCACCGGCACGCGGATCAGCGCATCGAGCGCGCGCCCGTCACTGACCCGTTCAAGCGCCAGCGCGATGGTGAAGCCGAGATTGGGAATGAAGGGGAACGGGTGGGCCGGGTCGATCGCCAGCGGCGTCAGCACCGGGAAGACGTAGTGGAGGAAGCGGTCTTCCAGCCAGATGCGGTCCTGCGCGCCGATATCGGCCGGCCGCAGCAGCACGATCCGATTCGCTTCCAGATCGTGCTTGAGCTCGGTCCAGCGGGTCTGCTGGTCACTGGTCAGAGCGTGAACGCCCTCGCCCAGCGCCGAAAGCTGCTCGGCCGGGCTCAAACCGTCCTGGCTCGGTGTCACCACGCCGGCCTTGAGCTGCTCGCGCAGGCCGGAGACGCGCACCATGAAGAACTCGTCGAGATTGTTCGCCGAGATCGAGAGGAAGCGCAGCTGCTCGAGCAGCGGATGATTGCGGTTGGAGGCCTCCTCCATCACCCGCCGGTTGAACTGCAGCCAGGACAGCTCCCGGTTCATGAAGCGCTTGGGCGATTGCCGAAGCTCCTCGTCGATTTGCAGGACCGCCGCTGTCGGAGCCGGGGCCACAGCCGCCTGGACCGGCGCTTCCGCCACATCTTGGGTCATTCGCTTCGCTCTCGCTGTCGATGCCGCTCGTGCCACTGCCGGTCCTGTAGCTGTGTTCTGTGTCGTTTTGCTTGCAGCCATCGCGACCGCCTTCGCCTTGAAGCCACCGTAGCGTGACGGTTCGATGACAGGCGAGACCGAAACGTCATGAACGGCCCGGGTCTGCAGTCGCCGGATTCTTCAGCAGTCCGGCAAGGAAGAGGTCGAGCGAGCGCTCCATAAGGTCCTCGGCTTCGGCCTCCGCGACGCCCCAGCTCGGAAACTGCCCGTCGATCAACATGCGCGCCAGGCCATAGACCAACGCGCGACCGGTGATTTGGATCAGTTGTGGGTCATCGACGCGCAGGAGCCCGCGCCGGCCCGCCTCCTCGAGCAACGCCACCATCTGCGCCTGGATCTGGGCATTGTTTGCGCCCAGCGAGGCCGAGCCGGCGAAATCGATCGCCCGGCGCGAGGAGATGATCTCGAAATGCGTCGGATTGCGCCGCGCCCAATCGAGGAAGGCCTTGCCGATGGCGCGAACCCGCCTGATCGGATCATCGCTCACCTCGCGTGCCAGCGCTGCGACGATCTCGGCCCGAAAGCGCACCATCGCCTCCTCGGCCACCGCCGTCATCAGCGCCACCTTGTCGGGAAAATGCCGGAACGGCGCCGCCGGCGAGACGCCGGCGCGGCGCGCCACCTCCCGGATGCTGACCGCGTCGAGCCCGCCTTCGGCTGCGAGTACCAACCCCTCGGCGATCAGCGCCTCGCGCAGATTGCCATGATGATAGGTCGAGGCGCTCGCGGCGCTCGTAGCCTTCCCCGTCCGACTCGCTTTCGTCGTGCTCATCA
Source organism: Allobosea sp. Tri-44 (assembly GCF_004123845.1). Classification (GTDB taxonomy): domain Bacteria; phylum Pseudomonadota; class Alphaproteobacteria; order Rhizobiales; family Beijerinckiaceae; genus Allobosea. The sequence continues at coordinate 67,400 of NZ_NBDP01000005.1, forward strand.
CAGCGAGCCTAGACCAGTTTCCCGTTCCGCAGCAGCCGAGCTGAGCCGCCATGCTTGCCCATCACGATCATGTAATCATCGATTACATCCATTGCTGGAGCGCCATTGATATGTAATCACCGATTACATCTCGAAAACAACGAAGCGGAGATCTGTGATGTCGAACGAAACCAAGCGCGGCTCGGCGCTTCCAAGCGCACAGGAAGGCTGGCCCCTTCTGGCCACGCTCGCGGCGATCCTTACGGTTGCAGCCCTCGCCGCCTTCGCCTCCACCGGCGGCAGCGACGGTATCCGCATGGCCATCCGGTTGACGGCGCGGACCTCGCTCGCCCTCTTCCTGCTCGCCTTCACCGCCTCGGCGCTGTTTCGTGTCTGCCCGAACCCGTGGACGCGCTGGCAATTGCGCAACCGGCGGCAACTCGGCCTCGGCTTTGCCGTTTCGCATCTCCTGCACGCCATCGCCATCATCGCGCTCGCCGTCACCGACCCGAAGCTGTTCGCGGATCTCGGCGGTCCGAACATGCTGCCTGGCGGCGGCAGCGCCTATCTGGTAATCGCGGCGATGGCGGCGACCTCCTTCGACCGGACGGCCGCTCTGATCGGACCCGTCGCCTGGCGTCGGCTGCACCTGTTCGGTGCCTGGTACATCTGGCTGAGCTTCATGATCGCCTTCGGCATGCGCGCCCGGCTCGACATGGCCTACTGGCCCTTCATGGCTGCACTGCTCGGCGCCTGCGCGCTGCGCCTGATCTTCAGCAAATCCCCGTCATTTCCCCTGCTGCGGCGCTGACGCCGCTTGCGCCAGCCCCGCCCCTGCTGTTTGGTCGGCATGTGAATCTCGCATGCCTTCAGACGCACTTTTAGAGAATGAACTTGTCAGAGCAGAACCAGCACGCCGACGACCACGGCGATATCGTCTACCCTTCGGCCATTCCCTTCGTGCTGGCCCATCTCGCCTGCTTCGGGGCGCTCTGGAGCGGCGTCAGCGCGACCTCGCTCTGGCTCGCCTTTGGCCTGTACTGGCTGCGCATGTTCGCGGTGACCGGTGGCTACCACCGCTACTTCTCGCACCGGACCTACAAGACCAGCCGGGTCGGCCAGTTCGTGCTCGCCTTCCTCGCCCAGTCGACAGCCCAGAAGAGCGTGATCTGGTGGGCCTCGAAGCATCGGCACCATCATCGCTTCGCCGACACCGAGCATGATGTGCACTCGCCGGTGCTGACCTCGTTCTTCTATTCACATGTCGGCTGGATTTTCAGCAACGGCCACGATCGCTGCGACACCTCGACCGTCACCGACCTGACCCGATTCCCGGAGCTGCGCTTCCTGCACCGCTTCGAGCTGCTTCCGGCGGTGCTGCTCGCCATCGCCTGCTTCGCCATCGACGGCTGGAGCGGCCTGTTCGTCGGCTTCTTCTGGTCGACGGTCGCGGTCCATCACGCCACCTTCTGCATCAACTCGCTGGCGCATGTGCATGGCGACAAGGACTATGTCACCGGCGACGAGAGCCGGAACAACTGGTGGCTGGCGATCATCACCATGGGTGAAGGCTGGCACAACAACCACCACGCCTATCAGTACAGCGTCCGCCAGGGTTTTCGCTGGTGGCAGTGGGACCCGACCTATTACCTCATCCTCGGCCTGTCGAAGCTGCGCCTGGTCTGGGATCTGAAGGCGCCTCCACAGGCCGTCGTCGAGCGCTCGCAGGCGCTGCCGCCGCGCGTGATCGAGCGCTCGGCTGAGCGCCTCGCCGCCTCCGTGCCGGTGGAGCGCATCGTCCAGTCCCTGCGCGACGCCTATGCCAATGCGCCAGGCCTGCCCGAACTGCATCTGCCGACGCTGACGCTGCCCGAATTCCGCGAGGCGCTCACCGCGCTGCAGGCGCGGGCCAGCGAGCAGTTGCATGCGATGCAGGCGCAGGCTCAGGACGCGATCGCGCAGTGGCACATGCCGACCCTGCCGAGCCGCGAGGAGCTGGCCGAGAAAGCCGCCGCCATGTTCGTCAAGACGCCGTCGCTCGACGCAATCGCAGCGCGGGCACACGATCTCCTGATCGAGACCATCCATGCCCGCTTGACCGGCACGGCGAATACCGCCAAGGCCTGAGCGGTTACTCGTCCGGGAAAAGCGAGGCGACCACCTCGGTGGCCATGGCGCGGGTGACGCGCCGGCCGCGCTCGAGCGAAAGCCGGTCGAGCGCGTCGACGAGATCGCGCGCCGCGGCGAAGGAGCGCTCCATCCGGAGCGCCAGCGCCTCGATCGTGCCGGTATCGACGATCAGCTGACGGTCGACGAAGAGCTTGACCAGCAGCGCGCGCAGCAGCGCATCATCGGGCGGTGCGATCTCGGCCTGCGGTGCCAGGCGCAGGCGCGAGAGCAGGTCCGGCACCTTCAGACCCCACCGATCCGGTTCGGTCCGCGCCGTCAGCAGGACGGTGGCGCCGCGTGCCTTGGTGGCGTTGAGCAGATGGAACAGCGCCGGCTCATCAAGCGCAGCGCGGTCGCAATCCTCGATCACCAGCGCGCCGCCGGAAGTCAGATGCGGTACCTTGGCTTCGTCGAGCTCGGCGGCCGACACCGTCCAGGCATGCGCGCGCGCCGCCCAGATCGCAGCGAGATGGGTCTTGCCCGCCCCCTCCGGCCCGACCAGGCGCAGCCAGGAGGCCGGCCAGTTCGGCCAGCTCTCGATCAGCCCATAGGCCTGCTCGTTCGAGGGGCCGACGAGGAAATCCTCGACGCCGTGCCGGCTGTCGACCGGCAGATCGAAAGCAAGCTGGCGCGGCTTCACCGGCGGCTCAGAGCTCGGCATGGGGTTTGGGCAGCTTACCGGCATGGCCGCGATAATACGGGCTGGCGAGGTATTGCTGCAGCACGAAGCGGGCGAGCACACCGATGATCGCCGCCAGCGGCACGGCGAGCAGCAGGCCGACGAAGCCGAAGAGCGAGCCGAAGGCGAGCAGAGCGAACATCAGCCAGACCGGATGCACGCCGATCGAGTCGCCGACGAGCTTGGGCTGCAGGATGTTGCCCTCGATGAACTGGCCCGCGAAGAAGACGGCGAGCGTCAACAGCGGCATCGTCCAGTCCGGCCAGAACTGCACCGTCGCAACGCCGACCGAAAGCACGAGGCCGGTCAGCGAGCCGACATAGGGGATGAAAGAGAGAAAGCCGCTGATGATACCGATCAGCGCGCCGAAATTGACGCCGACCAACGACAGCCCGATCGCATAAAAGGTCCCGAGCAGCAGGCAGACCAGTGCCTGGCCGCGCAGGAAGCCGGCGATGGCGGTGTCCATCTCGTGCAGCAGGCCGCGGATCGTGTCGCGGTGGTCGAGCGGCAGCCAGCTGTCGACGGTCGCGACCATGCGGTCCCAGTCGGCCAGCAGGTAGAAGGCGATGACCGGGGTCAGCACCAGCAGCGAGAACACGCCGATGATCGCGGTGCCGCCTGACCAGAGCGACCCCAGCAGCTTGCCGACCCAGTTTGTCGCTTCCCCGACAAGATTGCCGAGCGAGCTCTGAGCGTCCTCGGCCAGCTTGGCGCCGCCGAAGCGCTCAAGCAGGGGCGCGCCGCGCTCCATGATCAGAGCCTGCAGCTTGGCAGCATCGGCGGGCAGCCGCGCGACCAGACCGGCAAGCTGCTGGCTGAGCAGCGGCGCCAGCAGCACCAGCCCGACGACGAAGATAAGCAGGAAGAGGCAGAGGATCGCGATCGTCGCGGTGAGCCGGCTGAGCCCCCAGCGCTCCAGCCGATCGGCCAGCGGATCGAGCAGATAGGCCAGCGCCAGCGCCGCGATGAACGGCAGGAGCACGTCCCTGAACAGCATCAGTGCGAGCACGAGGATGGCGAGAGCGAGCAGCCAGAAAAGCAGTTGACGCTGGAGACTCATGCACTCGCCTCTACTCGGCCACCTCGCGGCGCCCTGATTATGGTGATCCGAACCGGATCATCCAAGGAGCCGGCTCAGCCCGCCATGTGCCGCAGCCAGAGGGCGAGGTAGGCGCCCATCGAGGCGAGCGTCAAGGCCGCGACGATGATTTGCGCCGCTGGCATCACCGCGCCGGCGTCGATATCGAATGATTTCGAGCCGAGCACCAGCGCGGCGAAAACGAGTTGGGCGGCGGTGTTGAGCTTGCTGACGACGATTGGCGCGATCGTCACCGGCTTTTCCATCACCCAGGACAGTATCACTGCGGTGACAATCATCAGGTCGCGCGAGACCACCACGATCACCAGCCAGATCGGGATGATGCCGACGATGGCGAGCGTGATGTAGATCGAGACGATCAGTGCCTTGTCGGCAAGCGGATCGAGATAGGCGCCGAGCTCGCTCCTCATGTCGAAGCGCTTGGCGATGAAACCGTCGATGGCGTCGGAAACCCCGGCCGCGACGAAGAGGAAGAAGGCCTCGTCCCAGCGGGCATTGACGATCATGACGATCACCAGCGGCACCAGGATCAGGCGGCCGATCGTGATCAGGTTCGGAAGCGTCATCGCGGGAGACCTGCCGAAAGAATCGCACCTCAAGGTAGAACATGGGCGGGAGAAGTGCGAAACGCTTTCGCGGAAGGGCTTGCCCCCCGCCCTGCCCTTGCCTATTCGCTCGCGAAGCAAAAGGAGCGAGTGCCGATGACGAAACCGGGCGCCAACGGGCTGACCTATGCGCAGGCGGGTGTCGACATCGATGCCGGCAACGCCATGGTCGACGCGATCAAGCCGCTGGTGCGCTCGACGCGCCGTCCTGGCGCCGACGCAGAGATCGGCGGCTTCGGTGGCCTGTTCGATCTGAAGGCGGCCGGCTTCAGCGATCCGATCCTGGTCGCGGCCAATGACGGCGTCGGCACAAAGGTCAAGATCGCGATCGAGAGCGGCCGGCATTCCACCATCGGCATCGACCTCGTCGCCATGTGCGTCAATGACCTCGTCGTGCAGGGCGCCGAGCCGCTGCTCTTCCTCGACTATTACGCCACCGGCAAGCTCGACCCGAAGGCCGGCGTCGAGATCGTCCGCGGCATCGCCGAGGGCTGCCGTCAGGCCGGCTGCGCCCTGATCGGGGGCGAGACCGCCGAGATGCCGGGCATGTATGCCGGCAACGACTACGACCTCGCCGGCTTCGCCGTCGGCGCGGCCGAGCGCGGCACGCTGCTGCCGCGCGCCGATCTCGTGCCTGGCGACGTGGTGCTCGGCCTGCCGTCCTCCGGCGTGCATTCGAACGGCTATTCGCTGGTGCGCCGCATCGTCGCCCTCTCGGGCCTCGCCTGGGAGGCGCCCGCCCCATTCGCGCCGGAACAGACGCTGGCCGAGGCGCTGCTGGAGCCGACCCGGATCTATGTGAAGAGCCTGCTGCAGGCGCTGAAGGCGGCGCCCGGCATCAAGGCGCTGGCGCACATCACCGGCGGCGGTTTCCCCGACAACATCCCGCGCGTCCTGCCCGACGATCTCGGCGTCGCGATCGATCTGCCGGCGATCCTCGTGCCGCCCGTCTTCGGCTGGCTCGCCAAGGTCGGCGGCGTCGCCGAGCGCGAGATGCTGCGCACCTTCAACTGCGGCATCGGCATGATCGTCGTCGCAGAGGCCGCGCAGGCGGATGCCGTCATGGCGGCGCTGACCGAGGCCGGCGAAAAGCCGGTGCGGCTCGGCGAGGTCACGGCGCGCGGCGCGGCTGAAGCCGTCGCCTATCGCGGCAAGCTCGCCCTGTGAGCACGGCGGCAAGGCGGACGCGGACCGCGATCCTGATCTCCGGGCGCGGCTCCAACATGGTCGCGCTGATCGAGGCGGCCAAAGCCGCCGATTTCCCGGCCGAGATCGTGCTCGTCGCCGCCAATCGGCCGGAGGCCGGCGGATTGGAGCGGGCCGCCGCCGCCGGCATCGCCACGGCCAGCGTCGACCACCGTCCTTTCGGCAAGGACCGCGAGGCCTTCGAGCGCGCGCTGGACGAGGTGCTGCGAGCCAACCAGATCCAGCTCATCGCGCTCGCCGGCTTCATGCGGGTGCTGACGCCCTGGTTCGTGACGCGCTGGCAGGGCCGGCTGATCAACATCCACCCGTCGCTGCTGCCCGATTTCCGCGGCACGCACACCCATGCCCGAGCGCTGGAAGCGGGTGTCGCCGAGCACGGCTGTACGGTTCATTTCGTCGTGCCCGAGCTCGATGCCGGCCCGACCATCCTGCAGGCGAAGGTGCCGGTCCTGTCCGGCGACGACGAGGCAAGCCTGTCGGCGCGCGTGCTGGAGCAGGAGCATAGGATCTACCCGCAGGGGCTGGCGCTTGTGGCGTCCGGAGCGGCCAAGCTGGACGAGGTGGCGGCTGGCGCCTGAAGCTCCAGCCGTCATTCTCGGCCGGAACAAAGCGGATAGCCGAGAATCTCAGGACCAGAAGGCCCGGATCAATGCCTCCTTCGGCCTGAGATGCCTGGGCCAAGCCCGAGCATGACGAGCTTGACCCGCCTACTGCACCGCCTCCGGCTCGCTCTGCAGGCTTGACTGCTCCATCGCCCGCCGCGACGCGGCCTCCTGCTCCTCCTTCTGCCAGCGCCGGAACAGGTCGGCGCGGCGGGCCGGATAGCGCTCCTCGCGGGCGGTGAGCTCGGCGATGCGGTCGGTGCGGAAATGGCGGAAGGCCTGCCGGAGCTCGCACCAGGCGATGACGACGCGAACCCGGTCGAAGAAGGTCATGCCGATCGGCCAGATCATCCGCCGCGATTCGGCACCAGCCTCGTCGCGATAGGCGATGTCGAGCTTGCGACCGTTGCGGATAGCCGCACGGATGGCAGCGGCATCGACCTGGTCGACGATCGCGGAATCCTTGCAGTAGGCCGGCGCGAACAACGCGCCGTCGAGCAGGATCGGCCGCAGATGCGGCGGCAGCACCGCCGCGACCTTGGCGACGACGTCCTCGGCGGCGCGCGCCAAAGTCGGGTCGGCGCGCTCGGAGAGCCAGCGCATGCCGACGAGCACCGCCTCGATCTCGTCGGGCGAGAACATCAAGGGCGGCAGGTCGAAGCCGGCGTCGAGGACATAGCCGATGCCGGCCTCGCCGCGCACCGGCACGCCCTGGCGCAGCAAAGCGGCGATATCGCGATAGACGGTGCGGACCGAGACATCGAGCTCGGAGGCGAGCGTCTCGGCGGTGACGGGGCGACGCCGGCGGCGCAGTCCCTGAATCAGATCGAGCAAGCGTTCAGCGCGCTGCATGGCGAGGTTCCGCTTATGAGAAGATGGCGTAAGCTGATCTTGCTCTACTCGCCCTGACATTAAATGTCAGGAGCGTGGCAGCAGTGCATGCTGCATACCGAACACGGGGAAGATGAGAAATGCTGGAGCTTCACGTGTTCGGGCCTGCCTTCGGCCAACCCGACCCGAGCCCGTTCTGCATGAAGGGCATCATACTGATGGAGATGTCCGGCCTGCCCTATCGTCGGGTTCGCGGCAATCTGCAGAAGGCGCCGAAGGGCAAGTTCCCGGTGCTGCACGACGGCGACAAGGTCATCCCCGACACGACCTTCATCCGACTGCATCTTGAACAGGCGCACGGGGTCGACTTCGACAAGGGCCTGTCGGCCGAGCAGCGCGGCACAGCCTGGGCCGTCGAGAAGATGCTCGAAGACCACATGTACTGGATGGTGGTGCAGGAACGCTGGGCCAATCCCGCCAATTTCGACCGCGGGCCGCGGCGCTTCTTCGATGCCGTGCCGGCGCCGTTGCGGCCGCTGGCCGTCGCCATGATCAAGCGCCAGGTCCGCCGCAGCCTGCATGGTCACGGCATGGGCCGGCACAGCGACGTGGAGCGGCTCGCACTGGCAAAGCGGGCGCTGGAGGCGCTCGCCGGCATTCTCGGCGGGAAGCCTTACCTCACCGGTCCAGACCCAAGCGGTGCCGACGCGACGTTCGGCGCCTTCATGATCGCCGGGCTTTGCGAGGTCTTCGACTCGCCCCTGCGTGGCGCGCTGCAGGAGCACGCCAATCTGGTCGCCTATGCCGGCCGGATGCGCGAGCGCTACTTCAACGCCGATGCAGCGGGCGCGGCATCATGAGCCGCGCTGTGCTCAGGGCCGCTTCAGCTTGCAACGGTCGATGAAGTCGTAGCCCTTCTCGCGGGCCGTATCGTTGAAATAGCCGGTGTCGCGGAAAGCCTGGATCTCATCCTTGGTCATGGCGTTGACCGTGCCCTTGGCGTAGCAGCTGCAAGGGGTGTGCACCGCCTCGCGCGTCGTGCTCATCAGCCGCGACTGGGTGATCAGGCAGGCGTCGAAGGCGCGCAGCTGGATCATATAGGGCGTCAGGTTCTTCGCCGTCGGGTCCGGCGGCGGCAGTGCGCTCGTGCTGCCGGCGGCCATCGCCGCACCGGCAGACATCAACAGGGACAATCCCGCGGCCCAGACGACCGCCCCAACCTGCCGCTTCATCATCACTTGCGTTGTCCGTTTCCGCGGCTGAGCCCGGGGAGACTCCCGAATCTCCCCTCGACAGGCTGTACCGTCGCGCGGCGCGGATCGTCCACAGCGGCATCTAAAAAGCAATGACGCAAAGGTCACACCGCCTTGCGAATCCAGACCTTGTTGTCGTGGAAGGCGGCACCGCCATAGGGCGCCGGTGAATCCGCACCGGTGATGGTGTTGATGCCACGGCCGCCGCGATGGGCGCCGTTCGGCCAGATCGACTCGGCGATGACGACGCCGCGCACCAACCCATCGAACAACACCGCGTCGAGCTCGACCGTGCCGCGCCGGTTGCCGACGGTGACATGATCGCCGGCGGCGATGCCGAGCCCGGCCGCATCCTCCGGGTGCAGCATCAGCGTCGGCGCGCCCTCCTTCTTCCTGGCGGTCGGCGTCTCGGTGAAGCTCGAGTTCAGGAAATTGCGCGCCGGGCTGGTGGCGAGCCGGAAAGGATGCTCCTCGTCGGCCGCTTCGATCACACCCCAATGATCGGGCAGTGCGGGCAGCGCCTCGTGCGGGCCGACGAGGCCGGCATTGCTGTTCGGGACCTTGGTCCAGTCCAGCTTGAAGCGGAACTTGCCGTCGCGCCAGCCGAAGCCGTTGAGATAATGCGCCGTCTCAAAATCCGGCTGCACGTCGAGGAAATCATTGGCGACCAGCTCTTCGAGCGTGCCGCGACCGGTCTCCTGCAGGGTCCAGTCGACAATCTCGCGCGGCGTCATCGTGAAACCGCGGTGCTCGGCGCCGAGACGCTGCGACAGGGCGCAGATCACCTCGTGGTTCGACCGGCATTCGCCCGGCGGATCGACGAGCTTGCCGCCCCACATGATGTGCTGGTGGCCGCCGCCCTGATAGAGGTCGTCATGCTCCATGAACTGCGTCGCCGGCAGCACGATATCGGCCATCAGCGCGGTCTCGGTCATGAACTGCTCGTGCACGACGGTGAAGAGGTCGTCGCGGGCAAAGCCGCGCTTCACCAGCTCCTGCTCGGGCGCGACAGTGACGGGATTGGTGTTCTGGATGAACAGCGCCCTCACCTGCCCGCCCTCGCGCAACGCCTCGGCATCGCCGGTCAGCACGCGCCCGATCTGCGACTGGTCGAGCTGGCGCACGCTGCGGTCGATCTTGTCGAGGCCCTCGATCAGGCCCTTGCGCCATTTGTAGATGCCGCTGTTCGAGTGGAAGGCGCCGCCGCCCTCATACTGCCAGGCGCCGGTGACGGTCGGAATGCAGGAGGCGGCGTGGATGTTGACCGCCCCGTTGCGCTGACGGGCGAAGCCGTAGCCGAGCCGGAAGAAGCTCTTCTTGCGCGTGCCGACCAAGGCCGCGAATTCCTCGATCTCGGCGATTGAGAGGCCGGTGATCGCCGCCGCCCATTCCGGCGTGCGGGTCGCAAGATGCGCTTCGAGCTCGTCCGGCACATCGGCAAAGCGGGCGAGGTAATCGCGATCGGCGTGGCCATCGCGGAACAGCACATGCATGACGGCGCAGGCGAGCGCACCATCCGTGCCCGGCTTGAGCACGAGGGCAAGATCGGCCTGGTCGAGCGTGGCATTGCGATAAATGTCGATCGCGACGATCTTGGCCCCGCGCTCCTTCCGCGCCTTGACGGCGTGATGCATGACGTTGACCTGGGTGTGCACGGCATTGGTGCCCCAGATCACGACGCAATCCGACTTCGCCATCTCGCGTGGGTCCGGCCCGGCGAGCTTGCCGGTGCCGGCAATGAAGCCGGTCCAGGCCGTGGTGGTACAGATCGTCGAGTACTGGCCGGAATAGCGCTTGGCATGGCGCAGGCGATTGATGCCGTCGCGCATCACCAACCCCATGGTGCCGGCATAATAGTAGGGCCAGACCGCCTCGGCGCCGTGCTCGGCCTCGATCGCCAAGAAGCGCCCTGCGATCTCGTCGAGAGCCTCGTCCCAGGAGATGCGCTCGAAAGCGCCGGAGCCCTTCGGCCCGACGCGCCGTAGCGGATAGAGCAGCCGGTCGGGATGATGGATGCGCTCGGCGTAGCGGGCGACCTTCGCGCAGATCACGCCATCGGTGTAGCTCTGGCGCTTGTTGCCGCGGACCCGGCCGATCGTCTTGCCGTCGATGACCTCGACCTCGAGCGAACAGGCCGAGGGGCAGTCATGCGGGCAGACCGAGGAGAGGCGCGCGATGCGGGGAAGCTCTGTCATGCTCCCTTCCTAGAACAGGTCCAGTGTCGGCGGAAGCGGGGCGGTTGCATTGTCAGGCTGCAACCGGGCAAGGTGCCCGCATCCGGCGGCTGGGGATTCGGCCGGGCCATCAGCCATACGAGCAGCGTTGTCGCAGGCAGCCGCTCGTCAACTCCGGATTAAGACTAATGATTCAGTTTGACCGCATCCGAGTAGTCCAAGGCGCCATGGCGCCGGAGTTCTGACGATGCGTTGCGTTGCGTTCCTTGCCGGCCTTGCGGCCGTGTGCCTGTCCCTTGCGCTGGCTGCCCCTGCGCAGGCGCAATCGCCCCAGTACAGCCAGTACACCTCGCCCCAGCCGGTGCAGAACTGGCACCTGACGCTCGGCGCCGGCCTGCGCTACCAGCCCGATTATATGGGCTCGAACGACTATGTCTTCCGCCCGCGACCGGTCATCTCGCTGGGCCGCGGCACCAAGAGCACCTGGTGGACCTCCGAGGACGATGCGATCAGCATCGGCTTCTTCTCGGGCCAGGCCTGGCGCGTCGGCTTCTCCGGCAACCTGCTCTGGGAGCGCAAGGCCGACACCAACGTGGCCCTGCGCGTCATGGGCGTGCCGGATACCAAGTTCGGCGCCGAGGCCGGCGCTTTCGTCGAATTCTACCCGACCTCATGGATGCGCGCCCGCGTCGACCTGCGCCGCGGCATCGTCGCCCATGATGCGATGGTGGCGGAGGCCAAGGTCGACGTCTTCCAACGCATCGGCGCCTGGTCGCTCGGCGTCGGCCCGCGCATGACGATCGTCGGCTCCGACTATATCCGCACCTATTTCGGCAGCACCGTTGCCGGCAATGGCGGCATCCTGCAGCGCTACAATGCCGGCGTGCACTCGGTCGGAGCGATTGCGCAGGCGACCTATCACTGGTCCGACAAGCTGCAGACCACGGCTTATGTCGAGTACAAGCATCTCGTCGGCGACGCCGCCAAGGCTCCGATCGTCAAGGCTTTCGGCGACCGCGACTCCGTCACCTTCGGCATCTCGGCGAGCTACGCCTTCGACCTGGGCTTCTGACGCGCTCGGTCCGGCAAACAAAAAAGGGCGGGTCCATCGGACCCGCCCTTCTCATTTCCAGGGAATGAGAAGCCGGCTCAGCCGACGATCTCGTTGCCCGCGAAGAACTGCGCGATCTCGATCGCGGCGGTCTCCGGCGCGTCCGAGCCATGCACGGTGTTCTCGCCGACCGACTGGGCGAAGAGCTTGCGGACGGTGCCGTCGGCGGCATTGGCCGGGTTGGTCGCGCCCATCACCTCACGGTACTTGGCGATGCCGTCCTCGCCTTCGAGGACCTGCACGACGACCGGGCCGGAGGTCATGAACTCGACGAGCTCGCCGAAGAAGGGCCGCTCCTTGTGGACGGCGTAGAAGGTCTGCGCCTGCTCCGTGGTCATCTGGATGCGCTTCTGCGCGACGATGCGCAGGCCGGCCTTCTCGATGACCGCGTTGACCGCGCCAGTGAGATTGCGCTTCGTCGCGTCGGGCTTGAGAATGGAGAAGGTACGCTGGACAGCCATCGTTATTATCCTTGGGGCAAAACTGGGAATGCGGCGCGCTTATAGCGGCGCCCTCCCCGTGCCACAAGGCTGAGGCGCACCTTGCGGGCTCAGGATCCGCCGTTATGATCTAGGCCATGATCGCCGCGACGGCCCTCGTAATCCTGATGTCGACGCACCTGGAAGGGTGTGCGGGATCAGCATTGCGCTAAGCGCGCCGCGATCATCCCCCACGAACCCTGCCGCGGCGAGCAGGGTTCGATGGAATTCAGCTCTCCCGGTTGCCTCGGAGAGCCGACATGACATTTGGAAGAGATGAGTATCCCGATCAGTTGGAACATCCGGCTGGTTCCAGCCAGCTATTGATCCGGGCTGTGTGTGGCGATGATCTGGAAGCGCTGACGGCGCTGGTCAATCTGCCGGGCTTTCGCGCCGGGACCTTGCGCCTGCCCTATCAAAGGGCTGAAGTGACGCGGCGCTGGCTGGAGGATCCGGATACCGAGGGGCTCAACATCGTCGCACTCCGCGACGGCGGGCTGATCGGCCAGGCCGGCTTTGCGCGCTATCGCGGCCGGCGGGCGCATGCCGGCTATATCGGCATCGGCGTGCATGACGATCATCACGGCACCGGCGTCGGCACGGCGCTGCTCGGCGAGATCGTCGACGCCGCGGACAATTGGTTCGGCCTGAAGCGGCTCGAGCTGACGGTCTACGCCGACAATGCGGCGGCGATCGCGCTCTACCGCAAGTTCGGCTTCGAACCGGAAGGGCTTCTGCGCGCCTACGCTTTCCGCGCCGGCGCCTATGCCGATGCGCTCACGATGGCGCGGCTGCGTGCCTGAACCTCAGTGCCGGGTCAGGAAGCGACGTGCCTCGCGCAGCGCCTCGGCGACCTCGTCGCGGCTCATCTCCAGCGCCAGCTCGCTGCGATGGGCGGCGGCGCGGGCGCAGCCCTTGGCGAAGGCGACGTTGAACCAGGTCTGCGCGGCGACGAGGTCGACCGGGCCGGAACGGCCGGACGCATGCATCAGGCCCAGCTCGTAATAGGCGTCGGCGGAGGCTTCCATCGGGATGGCCAGCGAGGCCGGGATCGCGCTCATTTCCATGCGTGCCATGACAATAACCCCTGTTTTCCTTCGATGCCGGCCCGTTTTGAGGCCGCGGCTTGTGAGGAGAGGTTCGTGCCGGGCGGTAAAAGACTCCGCTAAAATTCGAGATGAATCGAAGCTCAACGAGTCGCAAACGAGCAGTTAAATCAAGATTCGATTCAGGCTCGCATGCCGAATTTTTCAATGATTACAATTGGCTCTGGATTCGACCTCGGCGAACGCGTCAACTTCGGATTCACCTTGCCCCAAGGTCATCGAGGCTGCCGAGATCGGGCGAGAAGGCATCTTGAAGCCGACGCAGGCTCGGATATAGTTTATATCTGAACCATATGGCGACGCAGATCGCCACAACCGAGGAGGAACGCCATGGCCATTCGCCTGACTATGACTGCCGCCGGCCTGCTACTCGCTTTCGCCGTCCCCGCTTCGGCTCAGGACGTCACCGGCACCTGGCTGCGCGACACCGGCGCATCGAAGGTTCGCTTCACCAAATGCGGCGAGGCGATGTGCGGCACGATCTCCTGGCTCAAGGAGACAAGCGGCCCGGCCAAGGTCGGCCAGCGCATCTTCTACGACATGAAGCCGTCCAGCGCCGGCAAATGGAGCGGCAGCGCCTTCAATCCGGAGGACGGCAAGACCTATTCCGGCACGATGACGCTCGCGGGCGACACGCTGACCACCGCCGGCTGCGTGTTCGGCGGGATGATCTGCCGCACGGTGAAGTGGTCGCGCAGCAACTGACGTTTTCCCGCGAACGGCGGGAAAACGTCATCCTCGGGCGAAGCGAAGCGTAGACCCGAGGATCTCTTGTCCGGAGATGCTCGGGTCAAGCCCGAGCATGACGCAAACGATCAGCGCGCCTTCTGGCCGAACAGAACAGCCTTTTCCTCGGGCGTGCTGATCCCGGCCGGATTGCGCAATTCTTCGGCGACGGCAATGCCGCGCTTGACCGCCGGGCGCGCCAGCATCGTCTCGAGCCAGCGCCCGACATTGGGGAACTGCTTGATGTCCTGACCCTGGCGCTCCCAGCCACGGGCCCAGCCGACGCAGGCCATGTCGGCGATCGAATAGTCGTCGCAGATGTACTCGCGGCCCTCGAGGCGCCTGTTCAGCACGCCGTAGAGCCGGTTTGCCTCGTTGGTGTAGCGGTCGATCGCGTAGGGCACCTTCTCGGGCGCATAGATGCGGAAGTGATGGGTCTGGCCGAGCATCGGGCCGAAGCCGCCCATCTGCCAGAACAGCCATTCGTCGACGGCGACGCGGCCGCGCTCATCGGCCGGATAGAACTTCCCGGTCTTGCGGCCGAGATATTGCAGGATCGCGCCGGACTCGAAGACCGAGATCGGCTTGCCGTCCGGGCCATCGGGATCGACGATCGCCGGCATGCGGTTGTTCGGCGAGATCGCCAGAAACTCCGGCTTGAACTGGTCGCCCTTGCCGATGTTCACCGGGATGATGGTGTAGGGCAGCCCGGCTTCCTCGAGCATGATGGTGATCTTCCAGCCGTTCGGTGTCGGCCAGTAGTGGAGATCGATCGGCTTGCCCTGCACTGCTGACATGTCCCAGTCCTCGCGGGTTATTACGGGTCGCCGGGACATCTAGGTCTCGACCGGCACTCCTGTAAGAACCAGTCCCGCGCGCTCCACGCGGACGCGGCATGCAGGCTGCGCCGTCACAGCTCCAGCTTGAAGCCCTCATGGCTCTGGTCGAAGCCGAGACGACGGTAGAAGCGGTGCGCCGCCTCGCGCGACTTGTTCGAGGTGAGCTCGACCAGGCCCGCACCGCTCTGGCGGGCAAAGGCGACGGCGTGGGCAACCATGGCCTCGCCGATGCGCCGGCCGCGAAGGGCTGGATCGACATGGACGCTTTCGAGCTTGGCACGCTTGCGGCCGCGGTTGATCAGCCCGGGAATCAGCGTGACCTGCAAGGTCCCGACCACCTTTCCGTCGAGCTCGGCGACGAAGAGCGTGTTGTGCGGACTGGCTCCGACCTCGTCGAAGGCCTCGAGATAAGATGGGTGGCTTGCCTCCGCCGCGATCTCCGCGTCGCTACGCGACTGCTTGGCAGCGCCCTGCATGATCAGCCAAGCGACCCGCGCGGCATCCTCGCGGCGCGCTTCGCGCACGGTCACATTGGCGAGAGCGACTGCCTCGATCATCATCGTCTCCGTCGGGAATTTGCCAGGCGCATTCTCAGATCGTCACCAGGCGCTTGGCCATGATCAGCGTGTTGGGGGTGTCCTCGCGCCCGTCGAAGCGGGCCTGGCGCTGCAGGAAGAAGCCCATGCGCTCATAGAAGGCGATTGCAAGCTCGTTCTGGCTCTCGACCTCCAGCCGTGCCACCGGTGCGTCGGGAAAGCAGGCGAGCGCGACCTGCAGGAGCGTGCGCCCGATGCCCTCGCCCTGCCGAGCCGGCGAGACATAGAGCCGCGTCAGCATGGCGGCCCGATCGGGCTCGCGCCGGGCCGAGGCGGTGCCGACGACCTCCTCACCCAGAAGCGCGACCAGGAAGACACCGCTGTCGCGGCCGAGCTGGGCCGCGAGCGCATCGAGCGAGTGCCAGGCATTGGTGATCTGCGCGACACGCTGCCAGCCATAGATGCCGTCATAGGCATCGTGCCATGTCTCGACCAAAAGTGAGCGGACCGCCGGAAGGTCGGCGGTCTCAGCGTCGCGGATGATCAAGTCCTTTGGCGTCACTCGATGCCTAGTTTCTTCTTCAGGATCTCGTTCAGCGCCTGCGGGTTGGCCTTGCCGCCCGAGGCCTTCATCGCCTGGCCGACGAACCAGCCGAGCATTGTCGGCTTCAGCTTGACCTGCTCGACCTTGTCCGGGTTGGCCGCGATGATCTCGTCGACCGCCTTCTCGATCGCGCCGGTGTCGGTGACCTGCTTCATGCCGCGGGTTTCGACGATCTCGCGCGGGTCGCCACCTTCCGTCCAGAGGATCTCGAACAGGTCCTTGGCGATCTTGCCGGAGATGACACTCTCGCCGATCAGGTCGACGAGGCCGCCGAGCTGCGCTGCCGAGACGGGCGAAGCCACAACGTCCTTGCCTTCCTTGTTGAGGCGGCCGAACAGCTCGTTGATCACCCAGTTGGCAGCGGCCTTGCCGTCGCGACCTTTCGCGACCGCCTCGAAATAATCGGCCTGCTCACGCTCGGCGACCAGCACCGAGGCGTCATAGGGCGAGAGCCCGTACTGCGAGATGAAGCGCTCCTTCTTGGCGTCCGGCAGCTCGGGCAGATGCGCCTTCAGCTCGGCGATGAAGGCATCGTCGAATTCGAGCGGCAGCAGATCGGGATCCGGGAAGTAGCGATAGTCGTGCGCCTCCTCCTTGGAGCGCAGCGAACGGGTCTCGCCCTTGGCGGGATCGTAGAGCCGCGTCTCCTGGTCGATCGTGCCGCCATCCTCGATGATGCCGATCTGGCGGCGGGCCTCGACCTCGATCGCCTGGCCGATGAAGCGGATCGAGTTGACGTTCTTGATCTCGCAGCGCGTGCCCAAGGGCGCGCCCGGCTTGCGCACGGAGACGTTGACGTCGGCACGCAGGTTGCCCTTTTCCATGTCGCCATCGCAGGAGCCGATATAGCGCAGGATGGTGCGCAGCTTGGAGACATAGGCCTTGGCCTCGTCCGCGGAGCGCAGATCGGGCCTGGAGACGATCTCCATCAGCGCCACGCCCGAGCGGTTGAGGTCGACGAAGCTCATGGTCGGATGCTGGTCGTGCATCGACTTGCCGGCATCCTGCTCGAGATGCAGGCGCTCGATGCCGACGCTGATCTGCTCGGTCGGCGAGAGATCGACCGCGATCTCGCCCTCACCCACGATCGGATGCTTGAACTGGCTGATCTGGTAGCCCTGCGGCAGATCGGGGTAGAAATAATTCTTGCGGTCGAAGACCGAGCGCTTGTTGATCGCAGCGTTGAGACCGAGCCCGGTACGGACCGCCTGGCGCACGCATTCCTCGTTGATCACCGGCAGCATGCCCGGCATCGCCGCGTCGACCAGGCTGACATGGGCGTTCGGTTCGCCGCCGAAGGCGGTCGAGGAGCCGGAGAACAGCTTGGCGTTCGAGGTGACCTGAGCATGGATCTCGAGACCGATCACGATTTCCCAGTCGCCGGTCGCGCCCTTGATCAGCCTCTTCGGGTCGGCGGGGCGGACATGCGCATTCATGAGGTGACTTCCACGAGGTGTTGCTACTGACGCAGGCGCGCGCGTCCCTCAGGTAGAGCTTCGGCCCGCCGCCATCAAGCATCCGTTGATCCGGTTTCGCTGGGCTCGAAGCGCCAACGGTCGGCACAGATGAAAAAAGCGCCAGAATTGTCGAGTGAAGAAACTTGACAATCGTCAGTCCAATGGGGTTGTTGCGCAATCGGCCGGAAACCGTGAAGGTTGTGCCGCGCCCGCATTTTCGGAGTTTCACATGATCCGCCGCTCCAGCCGGGCCCTCGCCGCCCTGGCGGTCCTGCTTCCGGCCCTCTCCGCCGAGGCGCTCGCTCAAGGCGCACCGCCGGCTCCGCCGGTCACCGTCGCCACGCCGCTCGCCAAGCGCGTCACCAACTGGGACGAGTTCACCGGCCGCTTCGAGGCCAGCGAACAGGTCGAGGTCCGGGCTCGCGTCTCCGGTTTCCTCGATTCGGTCCATTTCCGTGATGGTGACCTGGTCAAGACCGGTGACCTGCTGTTCACCATCGACCAGCGGCCCTACAAGCTCGCCGTCGACGCCTCGCGGGCTGAAGTCGCGCGCGCCAAGGCGCAGGTCGACCTTAACCAGAACGAGGTCGAGCGTGCCGAGGCACTGACGCAGAACCGCACCATTACCGCCCGCGACATCGACCAGCGCCGCGCCAACCTCAACGGCGCGATCGCCAGCCAGCAGGCAGCCGAGGCCAACCTGAAGACGGCCGAGCTCAATCTGGAGTGGACGCAGGTGCGCGCCCCGCTTGCCGGCCGCGTCTCGAACAAGCGGGTCGACCAGGGCAACCTGATCGCCGGCGGCCAGTCCGGTGCGACTCTGCTGACTACGATCGTGGCGGTCGACCCAATCAAGTTCGTCTTCGACGCCTCCGAGGCCGACTATCTTCGCTATGCGAAGTCACAGGATTTGCGGAAGCCCGGCACGCCGGTACGTGTGCGGCTTTCGAGCGAAACCAAATGGGACCGGGAAGGCAAGATCGACTTCGTCGACAACGCGCTGAACGCCCGTTCGGCGACGATCCGCACCCGCGCCGTCTTCCCGAATGCCGACGGGCAGCTGACGCCGGGAACCTTCGGACGGCTGCGGCTCTTCGCCGGCGAGGGCGACGCGTTGCTGGTGCCGGACGCCGTCATCGTCTCCGACCAGGCCAACAAGATCGTGCTGACTGTCGGTGCCGACAACAAGGTCGTGCCGAAGCCGGTTCAGCTCGGCGCGATCAGCGATGGGCTACGCGTTATCACAAGCGGCCTCACATCGAGCGACAAGGTGATCGTCAACGGCATCGCCAATCCGATGGTGCGGCCGGGCGTCGCGGTGACGCCGCAGCCGACCGAGATAAAGGCCGCCGCCGCCAACTGAAGGCCTCGATAGGCCGCTTCAAGAGTGGACGGCATATTCCGTCCACCCTGCCCTCTTTGGCCAGGACCAAAGCATGTTCCGCTTCGCCCATTTCTTCATCGACCGGCCGATCTTCGCGACCGTGCTCTCGGTGCTGCTGACGATCGCCGGCGCCATCACCCTGCGCACCCTGCCGATCGCGGAGTATCCCGAGATCGCGCCGCCGACCGTCACGATCACCGCCAACTATCCAGGCGCCTCGGCGGAGGTCGTCGCTTCGACGGTCGCCGCGCCGATCGAGCAGGAAGTCAACGGCGTCGACGACATGCTCTACATCTCGTCGCAGTCGACCGGCGACGGACGCGTCACGATCAACGTCGTCTTCAAGGCCGGCACCGACGTCGACCAGGCCCAGGTTCTCGTGCAGAACCGCGTCTCGGCCGCCGAGCCGCGCCTCCCGCAAGAAGTGCGCACGCTCGGCCTGCAGGTCCGCAAGGCCTCGCCCGACTTCCTGATGGTCATCCACATGCTGTCGCCCGACGGCTCGCGTGACCAGCAATACGTCTCGAACTACACGACGCTCAACGTCAAGGACGTGCTCACCCGCGTCGAGGGCGTCGGCGACGTGCAGGTCTTCGGCGCGCGCGACTATTCGATGCGCGTCTGGCTCGACCCCGCCAAGGTCGCGGCACGCAATCTGACCGCGGGCGACGTCGTCGCTGCGATCCGCGCCGCCAACATCCAGGTCGCGGCGGGCGCGATCAACCAGCCGCCGGCGACGTCGGACGGCGCCTTCCAGCTCTCGGTCAACACGCTCGGGCGCCTCACCAGCATCGACGAGTTCTACAACATCGTCGTCCGTTCGGATGCGGATGGCGGCACGATCCGTGTCCGCGACATCGCCCGCGTCGAGCTCGGCGCGCAGGACTATCTCTCCAACTCCTATCTCGACAACAAGGAAGCCGTCGCGATCGGTGTCTTCCAGCGTCCGGGCACGAACGCGCTGGCGGCCTCGGAGGCCCTCATCAAGACGATGCAGGAGCTGTCGAAGAACTTCCCTGCCGGCGTCGAGCACACCATCGTCTACAACCCGACGGAGTTCATCAGGGAATCGGTCTCGGCCGTGGTGACGACGCTGCTCGAGGCGATCGTGCTCGTCGTGATCGTCGTGATCCTGTTCCTGCAGACCTGGCGCGCCGCGATCATCCCGATCATCGCGATCCCGGTCTCGCTGGTCGGCACCTTCCTGGTGATGAGCGCGGTCGGAATCTCCTTCAACACGATCTCGCTGCTGGCGCTCGTGCTGGCGATCGGCATCGTCGTCGACGACGCGATCGTCGTGGTCGAGAACGTCGAGCGCTACCTCGCACAGGGGATGAGCGCGGTCGACGCAGCGCACAAGACCATGGACGAGGTCGGCGGCGCGCTGCTCGCGATCGCGCTCGTGCTCTGCGCCGTGTTCATCCCGACCGCCTTCATCACCGGCCTGCAAGGCACGTTCTACCAGCAGTTCGCGGTGACGATCGCAGCCTCGACGGCGATCTCGTGCTTCGTCTCGCTAACCTTGTCGCCGGCCCTGGCGGCGATCCTGTTGAAGCCGCACAGCCATGAGGAGCCGAAAGGCTTCCTGGCGACCCTCAGCGCGCCGCTGCGCTGGTTCTTCAAGTACTTCAACAAGGGCTTCGACTGGCTCTCGCGCGCTTATGGCGCGGTGACCTCGCGCCTGATCCGCTTCGGCGTCGTCATGCTGCTGATCTATGCCGCGTTGATCGCGGTCGCCGGCAGGCAACTCGCCGTGGTTCCGACGGGCCTCGTGCCGCAGCTCGACCGTGGTTACTTCATCGCCGTCTTCCAGCTGCCGGCCGGCTCGTCGCTGCCGCGCACCGACGCCGTCATCCGCAAGGCGACCGACATCTTGCTGTCGCGGCCGGGCGTTGCCCATGCCGTCGCCTTCGCCGGCCTCGACGGCGCGACCTTCACGCTGGCGCCCAATGCCGGCGTCGCCTTCGTCACCCTTTCCGATTTCAAGGAACGGGCCAAGGCCGGCCTGACCACGCAGGGGATCCTCAACGATCTGCGCACCCAGCTGTTCCAGATCGGCGAGGCCTTTGCCTTGATCGTCGAGCCCCCGGCCGTCCCAGGCATCGGCACCGGCGGCGGTCTCAAGGGGTATGTCCAGGATCGCGGCGGCAAGGGCCTGGCAGCGCTGGAAGGCGCGACCTGGGCGGTGGCCGGAACGGCGGGCCAGACGCCCGGCATCCAGCAGCCCTTCACGCTGTTCTCGACCAAGACGCCGCAGATCTACGCCGATATCGACCGAACCAAGGCGGAGATGCTCGGCGTTCCCGTGACCCGTATTTTCGAGACCCTGTCGGTCTATATGGGCTCGGCCTATGTCAATGACTTCAACATCCTCGGCCGCACCTTCCGCGTGACGGCGCAGGCCGACAATCCCCAGCGGCTCGACATCCGCGACGTCGCCGACCTGAAGACGCGCAATGCCGATGGCGAGATGGTGCCGATCGGCTCGGTCGCGACCTTCTCGGACACGACCGGCGCCTATCGCGTGCCGCGCTACAACCTCTATCCGGCAGCCGAAGTGCAGCTGTCGATGGCGCGCGGCTACTCGACCGGCCAGGGCATCGCGGCGGTGGAGAAGATCGCGAGCCAGGTGCTGCCTGCCGGCTTCGCCTTCGAATGGACCGAGATCGCGCTGCAGGAGAAGCTCGCCGGCAATACCGCGATCATTGCCTTCGGCCTCGCCGTCGTCTTCGTCTTCCTGCTGCTGGCGGCGCTGTACGAGAGCTGGACCTTGCCGCTCGCCGTCATCCTGATCGTGCCGATGTGTATCCTCGCGGCGATGATCGGCGTCGGCTACAAGGACTTCGACCGCAACGTTCTGGTCGATATCGGCCTCGTCGTGCTCGTCGGCCTCGCAGCAAAGAACGCGATCCTGATCGTCGAGTTCGCCAAGCAGGCCGAGGACGAGGGCATGAGCCGGCGTGATGCCGCGATCGCGGCCGCCAAGACGCGGTTGCGGCCGATCCTGATGACCTCGCTCGCCTTCATCCTGGGCGTGCTGCCACTGACCATCTCGATCGGCGCCGGCGCGGAAATGCGCCAGGTGCTCGGCGTCGCGGTGTTCTCGGGCATGATCGGCGTCACCTTGTTCGGCCTGCTGTTCACCCCGGTGTTCTACGTCGTGGTGCGCTGGCTCGCCTCGCTCGGCGGCAAGAAGAAGCCGGCGGAGCCGAAGCAGGCCACGCCGCAAGCGCACTGACGGAGCAATAGCGTGTCTCCCGCCGCCATCATCATTGGCATGGTGGCGGGGGTCATCCTGCTGATCGTCGCGGGCAACGCGCTCGCTTCATATCGCCGGTTGCGCCGCGCGGAATTCATCCGGCGCTATGCCTGGCCGCGCGGGCTGCTTGACAAGCTCACGGGCCATCATCCCAGCTTCACCCGCAAGGAGACCGCGCTGGTCTCCGAGGGCCTGCGCCAGTTTTTCCTCGCCTATCTCAATTCCGGGCGGCGCGAGGTCGCGATGCCATCGCAGGTCGCGGACGATCTCTGGCACGAGTTCATCCTCTACACCCGCGACTATGGCCGGTTCTGCGACGGCGCCTTCGGGCGCTTCCTGCATCACACGCCAGCGGTCGCCCTGCGCGAGGGCGCGCCGCGCGACAACTCGGCCCTGCGCCGCGTCTGGTGGCAGTGCTGCCAGGACGAGAACATCGACCCGCGGCAGCCCAGCAGGCTCCCTCTCCTTTTCGCCCTCGACACAAAGCTCAAGATCGCCAACGGCTTCGTCTATGCCCCGGATTGCGAGGCACTGCGGCGCAACGGCGATCGCGGCACGCAATGCGGCGGCGACTTCTCGAGCTCCTCCTTCGACGGCAGCACCAGCGGATTTGGAGACAGCAGCAGTTCCTCCGATGCTGGTAGCTCCGACAGCGGCGGAGGCGACGGCGGTGGTTGCGGCGGAGGCGGCGGCGACTGAGCCGCGGCTCAGTTCTGCTTGATCTTCGAGCCCTTGATCACGACGTCGGAGCTCGCCGTCGCATTGATCTTGCCGCTCGCCCGGATCGTCACGTCCTTGCCCTTGAGATCGACAGAGCCGTCCTTCTTCAGGTTGAGCTCTGCCGAGCCGGCATCGAGCCGGATGCTGTCGGCGGCCTTCACCACGAGCGCCTTGCCGCTGGCGATCTCGAAATCCTTGCTGCTGTCGAGATCGATGCTGACCGACGCTGCGACCTCGAAGGCGCGCGTCGCCAGGCTGATCTCGCGGTTGGCGTTCATGGCGAGCGCAGTGCCTGCGATGAGGCTGATGCCGGTGCCGGCCGTCGTCCGCATGCCGGCGCCGACATTGACGACATAGGCCGAGCCCACCGCCGTCCGGAAATTGCTGCCGACGGTCAGCGCCAATTCGGCTCCGACATTGATCGTGAAGGTGCCACCGACCGTGATCGACAGGCCGGCCGGAGCCGTGATCGCGACCGTGCCACCGCGCCCGACATTGACCGCCTGCAGCAGGGCTGCGAGTTGTGCTTCGAGCGCGGCGATGCGCCGGTTCAAGGCCTCGACTTCCGGCGTCGCCATCAGCCCATCCCTCTTCTTTTGCGCGCAGTCGACATAATCTATCACGAAACCTGGCGGCTCGCGGCGCCACTATCCCTTTGCGCCACGCAACCAATCCGGCTCCATCGGCGTATCAGAGCATCGCATCGAGAAGGCCTCACCGAGTGACCGAACGCCCTGCCCTGCTCTGGTTCCGCGACGATCTGCGCCTGTCCGACAATCCAGCCCTGAGAGCGGCGATCGACCGCGGCCCGCTCATCTGCCTCTACATCTTCGACATATCGACGGACCGCCGCCCGCTCGGCGGAGCGGCGCGCTGGTGGCTATCGCGCTCTCTAACCGCGCTGTCCGAGGCCGTCTCGGCGAAAGGCGGCGAATTGCTGATCCTGCGTGGCGATCCGGCCGAGTTGCTGCCACAGATCGTGCAAGCGGCCGATATCGGCTACGCCGCCTGGAACCGACGCTATGACGGCACGGCGATCGCACTCGACAAAGGGCTGAAGGCCGAACTCTCCGCTACCGGAGTCGCTGTCGAGAGCTTCAACGCCAATCTCCTGAACGAGCCATGGCAGGTCACGACGAAGGCCGACGGCCCGTTCAAGGTGTTCACGCCCTATTGGCGTGCCGCGCGCGAACACGGTGAGCCCTCGGCGCCACTTCCGACATCGGACAAGCTGAGCAAGGCGAGGCTGCCGGCGGCCTTGCGCGAGCAGGCGCTTACGGTCGCCGACCTCGCCCTGGAGCCTTCCTCTCCCGACTGGGCCGGCGGATTGCGCGACGCCTGGACGCCGGGCGAGGACGGGGCGCAGGAGCGGCTCGGCACCTTCCTCGACGACGCGATTGCCGGCTATCGCGAGGGGCGCGACCGGCCGGACAAGCTCTCGACCTCGTGGCTGTCGCCGCATCTGCGCTTCGGCGAAATCAGCCCGCGCCAGATCTGGCACGCCATGCAAACAGCGCTGGACACGGGCGACACGCCGGGCTCGGCTGCCGATGTCGAGAAGTTCTTCAGCGAGATCGGCTGGCGCGAGTTCTCCTATCACCTGCTGTTCCACAATCCCGATCTCGCGACGGCCAACTTCAATCGCCGCTTCGACGCGATGTCCTGGGAAAAGGACGAAGCCGGCCTGAAAGCATGGCAGAAAGGCTTAACCGGCTATCCGATCGTCGATGCCGGCCTGCGCCAGCTCTGGCAGACCGGCTGGATGCACAACCGCGTCCGGATGATCGCGGCCTCCTTCCTGATCAAGCATCTTCTGACCGACTGGCGCGCGGGAGAGGCCTGGTTCTGGGATACGCTGGTCGATGCCGATCCGGCGAACAATCCGGCGAGCTGGCAATGGGTCGCGGGCTCAGGTGCCGATGCAGCGCCGTATTTCCGCGTCTTCAACCCGGTGACACAGGGCGAGAAGTTCGACCCGAAGGGCATTTACGTCCGGCGCTTCGTCCCCGAGCTGGCGGAGCTGGACGACAAGTTCATCCATCGTCCCTGGGAAGCGCCGGCGGCTGCGCTGAAGCAGGCCGGGATCGTCCTCGACCGGGACTATCCGAAGCCGATCATCGCCCTCGATTTCGGCCGCCGGCGCGCCCTCGACGCCTTTGCCGCCCTTCGATCCGAGTAGCCGACCGACATGACGCTGCCTCCCGCTTCCTTTGTCACGCGCGCCTCTCTTGCCGCTGATCTCGCCGCACTCGGGCTTGCCTCGGGCGATGCCGTCATGGTCCATGCTGCCGTCAGCAGGGTCGGCCGCCTGCTCGACGGCCCCGACACCATCATCGCCGCGCTCTCCGATGTCGTCGGCCCCGAGGGCGCAGTCCTCGCTTATGCCGATTGGGAGGCGCGCTACGAGGACCTGACGGACAAAGAAGGCCGCGTGCCGCCTGAGTGGCGCGACCACATCCCGCCATTCGATCCGCAGCGCTCGCGCGCCATCCGCGACAATGGCGTGCTGCCGGAATTCCTGCGGACGACGCCGGGCGCGCGGCGCAGCGGCAATCCCGGCGCCTCGCTCGTCGCACTCGGGGCGAAGGCTGAATGGTTCACGGCCGAGCACCCGCTCGACTACGGCTATGGCGAGCGCTCGCCGCTCGCAAAGCTGGTCGAGGCAGGCGGCAAGGTGCTGATGCTCGGCGCGCCGCTCGATACGTTGACCCTGCTGCACCATGCCGAGCACCTGGCTGACATCCCCGGCAAGCGCATCCGGCGGATCGAGGTGCCGCTGGCGACTCCGGCCGGCACGCAATGGCGCATGATCGAGGAGTTCGACACCGGCGACCCGATCGTCGACGGGCTGGCCGAGGACTATTTCGTTGAAATCGTGACGGAGTTCCTCGCCAGTGGCCAAGGCCGGCAGGGACTGGTCGGCGCCGCCCCATCCGTGCTGGTCGATGCTGCTCCGATCACCAGCTTCGGCGCGAACTGGCTCGAAGCGCGGTTCGGATCACGCTCGTCTTGATTCTTGGCTCCGTCGCCCAAGCCGTTGGGCAGAGAGTCGTCTCCAGCTACACCGCCCCATCGCGACGGCCGCCGCGATGCTCGCCGGCCAGCTTGCGCATCGCCCAGAAATAGGCCGGGTAAGGCAGCAGCCGCATCCCCTTCATCAGCCAGGCGAGACGGCGCGGGAAGACGATCTCGAAGCGGTCGCGGGCAAAGCCGTCGACGATGCGCGCCGCAGCCTCTTCGAGCGACACCATGAACGGCATCGGAAAACTGTTGCGCTGGGTCATCGCCGTGTCGACGAAGCCGGGATTGACCAGTTGCAGGCGGATGCCTTGCCGCTCGCAATCGAATTGCAGTGCCTCGCAGAGATGGATGGCGGCTGCTTTCGACGCGCCGTAAGCGGCTGCGCCCGGCAGGCCGCGATAACCCGCCAGCGAGGCGTTCACCGCGATCTGGCCCTTGCCACGCGCCGCCATGCGCTCGGCGACAGCAGCCGCGCCACGCACGACGCCGATGAGATTGACCGCGAAGACCTGCTCGAAGGCGGCGACGTCGATCAGGCCGGGCCCGTTGCGCGGGGCGATGCCGGCATTGAGGAAGGCGAGCGCGATCGGCCCATGCACGCTCTCGATGCCCTCGACCACCGCAGCCATCGCCATCGGATCGGCGACGTCGCCGCAATGAGCGACGATCCGCCCCGGCAAACCATCCGCGCTCAGCGCCAGCGTTTCGAGCTTGTCGAGCCGGCGCGCGGTCGCGGCGACCGTCCAGCCGCGCCGCGCCAATTCCAGCGCCACGGCCGCGCCGATGCCGGAACTCGCTCCGGTCACCCAGGCGACACCGTCCTGCGGCCCGATGCGCGGCATGGTCATCTTTCGGTCGAGCCTCCAGGCCGCGGTAGTCCTGCTCGGACCGTAGTGATGCGGAGCCCTCAGCGGAAGCCCTGCCGGCACCGTCCCCACTTGGCTTCCCACCATCTTTTCCAGCCCGGCCTCGCCTGCGATAAGCTGACTGGAAGAAGGAGATCGCGATGCCGACCGAATTGCTGTTCCGAGCCGATGCCTATCTTGGCGAAACGCCTGCGACCGTTGTCGCGATCAACGAGCGCGGCGGCATCGAGCTCGACCGGACGGTGTTCTACGCCACCGGCGGCGGCCAGCCGGGCGATGTCGGCGTCCTCGTCCGCAGCGACGGCACCGAGATCGCGGTCGGCACGGCGATCTACAATCCCGAGGACAAGAGCCGCATCCTGCATGTCCCGCTCGAAGGCCAGGCCGCGCCGGCCGTCGGCGACACGGTGACGGCAAAGCTCGACTGGGAGCGCCGGCTGAAGCGCATGCGCATCCACACCGCGCTGCATCTGCTCAGCGTCGTCCTGCCCTATCCCGTCACCGGCGGCGCGATCGGCGACGGCGACGGCCGGCTCGATTTCGACATTCCCGAGGGCGGGCTCGACAAGGCCGAACTGACCGAGAAGCTCAATGCACTGGTGGCGAAGAATGCAGCGATCAGCGAGCGCTGGATCACCGACGAGGAGCTCGACGCCAATCCCGGCCTGGTCAAGACCATGTCGGTCAAGCCGCCGCGCGGCTCGGGCCGGGTCCGGCTGGTCTCGATCGATGGCATCGACCTGCAGCCCTGCGGTGGCACGCATGTGCGCAACACCTCCGAGATCGGCGCGGTCGTCGTCACCGATGTCGAGAAGAAGGGCAAGCAGAACCGGCGCGTGCGCATCGCGCTCGCTTGAACGTTCCGTCATAACATCCTGAAAATAGACTCTTTCGAGGACGCGCGCATGGCCCGCAACGACATCTTCGTCTCCACGCAATGGCTGGCCGAGCGGCTCGACGCGCCCGACATCGTCATCGTCGATGGCTCCTATTACCTGCCGGCCCAGAAGCGCGACGCGGCGGCCGAATATGCGCAGCAGCGCATCCCCGGCGCGGTCCGTTTCGACATCGACGCGATCAAGGACGAGAGCTCCAGCCTGCCGCATATGCTGCCGCGGCCGGACGCCTTCGCCGCCGCCGTCGGCGCCATGGGCATCGGCGACGGCATGCGCATTGTCGTCTATGACGGGCTCGGCCTGTTCTCGGCGCCGCGCGTGCGCTGGACCTTCCAGACCTTCGGCGCCAAGGATGTGGTCATCCTCGACGGCGGCCTGCCGCAATGGCTGGCGGAGGGCCGGCCGGTCCGGGATGGCACTCCAAGGCAGCGTGCACCGCGCACATTCACCGCCAGGCTCGACCATTCCGCCGTTGCCGATATCGACGACGTGGCGCGCGCGCTGGAGAGCGGCGCCATCCAGGTGGTCGATGCACGCCCGGCCGACCGCTTCCGCGGCGAGGCGCCGGAGCCGCGGCCCGGCCTGCGCTCGGGCCACATGCCGGGCGCGCTCAACCTGCCCTCCTCCGCCTTGGTGGCCGACGGCAAGCTCAAGGAGCCGGAGGCGCTCGTCGCGGCCTTCCGCGAAGCCGGCGTCGACATCGACAAGCCGTTGCTGACGAGCTGCGGCTCGGGCGTCTCGGCCGTGATCCTGTCGACGGCGCTGGAGCTGCTCGGCAAGCCGGCGCGCTCCGTCTATGACGGCTCCTGGGCCGAGTGGGGTGCGAGCGAGCGCCCGGCCGCAACCGGACCGGCGAAGGGCTGACTAGTTATTTGTTTTGCGCGAATTCTGATCGTTCGACCGTGCCGGTCGAACGGAAAGCGCGCTAGAAAACCGACCAGCCGGTGCGCTCGACCAGGCGTTCGAGCGCGAGCGCGCCGACATGCGAGGTGCCGGCAGCGTTGAGCCCGGGCGACCAGACCGCGATCGCCGCCTGCTTCGGCACGATGGCGAGAATGCCGCCGCCGACGCCGCTCTTGCCGGGCAGGCCGACCTTGAAGGCGAACTCGCCCGAGGCGTCGTAATGGCCGCAGGTCATCATCAGCGCCTTGACGCGGCGGGCCCGCGCCGGGCGGCAGACCATGTCGCCGGTCAACGGGTCCACCCCATCGCCCGCGAGAAACAGGCCGGCGCGGGCGAGTTGGACGCAACTCAAGCTCAGCGCGCATTGGTGGAAATAAACGTCGAGGACCTCGGCGACCGGGTTCTTCAGATTGCCGAAGGCGCGGATGAAATTGGCGAGGCTGGCATTGCGGAAGCCGGTCTGCGCCTCCGACCCCGCCACCTCCTTGTCGATCGCCACTGTGCGGTCGCCGGAGCGCTCGCGCAGGAAGGCGAGGATCTCGGCCGCCGTCTTCTTCGGCGTCCGGCCGGTCAGTAGCGCATCGGTGACGACGAGCGCGCCGGCATTGATGAACGGGTTGCGCGGCACGCCGCGCTCCTGCTCGAGCTGGACGATCGAATTGAAGGGCGAGCCCGAGGGTTCGCGCCCAACTCGGTGCCAGAGCCGGGCGCCGACCCGCTCCAGCGCCAGCGTCAGGGTGAAGACCTTGGAGATGCTCTGGATCGAGAATGGCACCGTGGCGTCGCCGGCTTCCGCCCGCTCGCCGCTGCAGGTGATGACGGCAAGGCCGAAGCCGCGCGGATCGACTCGCGACAGCGCCGGAATGTAGTCGGCTACCTTACCGGCGCCGATATGATCTGAGACATCGGCATGCACGGCCGCGACGGTGTCCGAGAGGTTGCGCATGTCCGAACTCCGCCACGTCCTAGCCGATAACCGGTCGACCTTGGCATTCGCCCATCCGTGCCGCAATCGCGCCACCCAGAGCTTGGCAAACTCGGTACCCCCTGCGCATGCTGCGCCCGCGCTGGGGAACCAACTATGACTTATTGCCTCGGGATCCTGTTGCCGTCGGGCCTGATCCTCGCCTCGGATTCCCGCTCCAGCGCCGGCGTCGACCAGATCGCCGTGGTCAAGAAGCTCGCTCTGTTCGAGGTCGCGAACGAGCGGGTGATCGCGATCCTCTCGGCTGGGAACCTGGCGACGACACAGGCCGTGATCACGATGATCAGGCAATACACCAAGCATAAGCAGGACAGCGCCTCGGGCGGCGAGAACCGCGACATCCTGGCGGCGCGCACGATGTTCGACGTGGCGCAGATCGTCGGCGGCGTCTTGCGCGAGGTGCTGCGCGCCAATCGCGCCTTCGTCGAGCCCTATGGCGACCCGAATGGCTCCTTCCTGGTTGCCGGCCAGATCGCAGGCGAGCCGCACCGGCTCTTCCAGGTCTATTCGGCCGGCAACTTCGTCGAAGCCTCGGGACGCACCCAGTTTCTCCAGCTTGGCGAGACCAAATACGGCAAGCCGATCCTCGACCGGGCGCTGCAGGAGGCGAGCGGGCTCGACGAGGCGGCCAAGCTTGCTCTGCTCTCCTTCGATGCCACGGTCCGCTCGAACCTCTCGGTCGCTCCGCCGATCGATCTCTTGCGCTACGAGGCCGACAGTTTCTCGACCCGGCATCTCGCCAAATACGACAGTAATCACCCCTATTGGGCCGACATGCGCCAGCGCTACAGCGACGGGCTGACGGCGCTGGTGGCGAGCCTGCCGGCACCGGATTTCCCTCCTTGACTACTGCAGCAGCGCGACCATCGCCGCATAGCCGCGGCGGCGGGCATGCTCGAGCGGCGTGACGCCGTCGCGATCGGCGAGGTCGCGGCGCGCACCCGCCCCGACCAGCGCCCTCACCGTCTCGACATGACGCGGTCCGCCATCGCCGAGGATCACCGCTTCGATCAGCGCGGTCCAGCCGAGATTGTTGACATGGTCGAGCGGCGCGCCGGCGGCGATCAACTCGCGCACCACGCCGTCATGGCCGAGATGGGCGGCCGCGATCAGCGCCGTGCCGCGATAGGGGCTGGTGATGGCGCGCGCGTCGCCCCCGATGGCGAGCGCAGTGCGCATGGTCTCCAGATCGTCGGCGACGGCTGCGATCGTGATCGCATCATAGGATTGGCCGTCGAGAGCGCGGGGATCGGCTCCCGCCTTGGCGAGTTCGCGCATCGCCTCGCGCTGACGGGCATGGGTCGCGACATGCAGCGCGGTGCGGCCTCCGCCGTCCCGGGCTTCGAGCCGGTTGCCGGATGCGACTGCTTGACGGAGGGCAGCGAGGTCGCCGCGATGAGCCGCAAGATGCAGCGCATCATAGGCTGCGATCTCGGCCGGCGATGGCGGAATCTGGGCTTCCGCAACAGGACTCAGGCTGAGGCTCCCAACGATGAGAAGGCTCCGAAACGCGTTTCGGCAAACGTTAGCCCCGCGTCGTTTCGTCTCAGGCATCGGCGTTTACCCATCATTCTAGCGCGATCGGCGCGATTAAATGCAATTTGCTCAAAATAGGGTCAGCTTTGCTGTCCCTTCCCCCTTGCGAGCTGTCCCACGTCGCCCTATTTCCTGTGCACCGCAGCAGCGATGTTGCGGCGCCCTCCTTGGGCGTTTCCTCCCTAGACTTGGGCCTGCGCTTCGGCGTGGGCCTTTTTCTTTGCGCAGAAGGCTACGCAGCTGGCATCGGCCGCGCAACCGGGCGCCGCTGATCAGTCGATCGCGATCATCACGTCGGAGGCCTTCACCACGGCATAGGCCTTCTGCCCGACGGCGAGCTGTAGCTCCTCGACCGCGGCATTGGTGATCGCCGAGGTGACGATGGTGCCGCCGACATCGAGCTTCACATGGGCGGTGGTCGCGCCCTTGACGATCTCGACGATGGTGCCCTTGAGCTGGTTGCGGGCAGAAATCTTCATGCTGGTCTCCTCGATCTGACAACCTCGCGAGTCCGCGTCACGCAGACTCGACCTTTGGTCGCTCACCGTTATATTCGGCCGCACATAGCGACAGCAACTGCAGCGAGGCCCCTCATGCCATCGAACCGCCGAAACGTTCTGGGTTTCACCGCCGCGCTGCTGATCGGCGTCGCCTCCTTCACCGGCCCGGCCCTCGCCCAGAGCAAGGAGCTGGTGATCTTCGCCGCCGCGAGCCTGAAGAACGCACTCGACGAGGCCACAGCTAATTGGGTCAAGGAGAGCGGCAAGCCGGCACCCAAGATCTCCTATGCCGCCAGCAACGCGCTGGCGAAGCAGCTCGAACAGGGCGCGCCGGCCG
The DNA here is from genome assembly GCF_004123845.1 of Allobosea sp. Tri-44. Taxonomy (GTDB): domain Bacteria; phylum Pseudomonadota; class Alphaproteobacteria; order Rhizobiales; family Beijerinckiaceae; genus Allobosea. Next base: position 99,265 of record NZ_NBDP01000005.1, read on the forward strand.
ACCTCTTCCTCTCGGCCGATCTCGACTGGATGGACTATGCGGCCGGCAAGAACCTGATCAACAAGGACAGCCGCATCAGCCTGCTCGCCAACCGGATCGCGCTGATCGCACCCGCCGATGCCACGACCACCGTGACGCTGGCGCCGGGCGTCGATCTCTCCGCCGCGCTCGGCTCCAGCCGGCTCGCGATGGGCAATGTCGATTCGGTGCCGGCCGGCAAATACGGCAAGGCGGCGCTGGAGAAGCTCGGCGGCTGGGACAAGGTCAAGGACAAGATCGCCCAGAGCGACAATGTCCGCGCCGCGCTGCTCCTCGTCTCGCGTGGCGAAGCGCCGCTCGGCATCGTCTACACCACCGACGCCGCCGCCGATCCCAAGGTCAAGGTGATCGCGACCTTCCCGGAAGACACCCACCCGCCGATCGTCTACCCCGTCGCCATCACCAAGGATTCGGCCAATCCCGACGCGCAGGGCTTCCTCACCTATTTACGCGGCAACGGCGCCAAGGCCAGCTTCGAGAAGCAGGGCTTCACGGTCCTGAACAAGCCCGCTTCATCCTCGTAAGGCATTGCTCGTAAGGGATTGCTCGTGAGCGCCTGGCTGACGCCGGAAGAATGGACGGCCGTTCGCCTCAGCCTGATCGTCGCGACCACCGCCATGCTGGCGAGCCTCCCTCTGGGGCTCGCCGTCGCCTGGCTGCTGGCGCGCGGGCGCTTCTGGGGCAAGTCACTGCTCGACGCCGTCATCCATCTGCCGCTGATCCTGCCGCCGGTCGTCACCGGCTATCTCCTGCTGATCGGCTTTGGCCGGCGCGGGCCGATCGGCCAGTTCCTCTATGACTGGTTCGGCATCGTGCTGTCCTTTCGCTGGACGGGGGCGGCGCTCGCCTGCGCCGTGATGGGCTTCCCGCTGATGGTCCGGGCGATCCGGCTCTCGATCGAGGCGATCGACCGCAAGCTCGAGGATGCGGCGGGAACGCTCGGCGCAGGTCCGTTCTGGGTATTCCTGACGGTGACGCTGCCGCTCGCCTTGCCCGGCATCCTCGCCGGCATGATCTTGTGCTTCGCCAAGGCGATGGGCGAGTTCGGCGCGACCATCACCTTCGTCTCCAATATTCCCGGCGAGACGCAGACGCTGCCCTCGGCGATCTACACCTTCACCCAAGTGCCGAATGGCGACGCCGGCGCAATGCGGCTCACCCTGATCTCGATTGCGATCTCGGTGGCGGCGCTGTTCGCGTCGGAATTCCTGGCGCGGCTGGTCGGCCGGCGGATCGCCGTCGAATGAGCGCGGTCATCGAGGTTTCCGTGGCGCATAGACTGGGCGCCTTCGCGCTCGATGCGGACTTCGCGTCAGATGGTCGCCTGACGGCGCTGTTCGGCCGCTCGGGCTCGGGCAAGACCTCGCTCGTCAACGTGATCTCCGGGCTGATCCGGCCGCAGTACGGCCGCGTCGTCATCGACGGGCGGGTGATGGTCGACAGCGCCATCGGCGTCTTCGTGCCCAAGCACAGACGCCGCATCGGCTATGTCTTCCAGGAAGCGCGGCTCTTCCCGCATCTCTCGGTCCGGCAGAACCTGCTCTATGGCCGCTGGTTCGCGCCGAAAGCGGAAGATGGTGGCAGCAAGCTCGACGACGTTCTCGATCTGCTCGGCATCGGCCATCTCTTACAAAGGCAGCCGGGTGCGCTCTCCGGTGGCGAGAAACAGCGCGTCGCGATCGGCCGCGCTTTGCTGGCCAAGCCGCGGCTGCTGCTGATGGACGAGCCGCTCGCCTCGCTCGACGAAGAGCGCAAGGCCGAAATCCTGCCCTATATCGAGCGCCTGCGCGACGGATTCGGTATTCCGATCGTCTATGTCTCGCACTCGATCGCCGAGGTGGCGCGGCTGGCCACCCATCTCGTCATCCTCGACCAGGGCAAGGTGTCGATGAGCGGGCCGACGGCCGAGTTGATGTCTCGCCCCGACGTCCCGATCCTCTCCACCTCGGCGGAGGCCGGCTCCATCCTCGAGGCGCGCGTTCTGCGGCATGAGCCCGAACACGGGCTGACGATCCTGGAGACCCCGGCGGGGCCATTGCAGATCGGTAGGCGCAAGGCTCCGGAAGGGACGGCATTGCGCGTGCGCATCCTCGCCAGTGACGTGATGCTGAGCTTGAAGCCGCTCGACGGGATCAGTGCCCTCAACGTCCTGCCCGGAACGGTCGCTGCGATCGGCGCACGGCATGGCGATGGCGGAGCGCTGGAAGTAAGGCTCGACTGCAACGGCGCCGGCCTGCTCGCCCGCCTCACCGTGAAATCGGCCGAGCAGTTGGAGTTGAGGCCCGGCAGCGCGGTCTATGCGGTGATCAAGAGCGTCTCGATCGATACGCCGTGAGCGCTCAGGCCTTCTTGCCCGGCTCGCGCAGGGGCGCCGTCAGGGAGACCGCCGCGCGCAGCGCCGCGATCTCATATGCTCCCGCTTCAAGCGTCTTCGCCTCGATGGCGCGATAATTCGCGACGATCTCGCGACCGAGCGGGGTCAGATGGGCCCCGCCGCCCTTGGCCCCACCGGGCTGCGCCTCGACCAATGGCGCGCGGAAGATGCGGTTGAGATCGTCGACGAGCAGCCAGGCGCGCCGATAGGACATCTTCATCGAACGACCGGCGGCCGAGATCGAGCCGGTCTCGCCGATCGCCTCCAGGAGCTGCACCTTGCCGGGGCCGAGGCGTCCGCCCGGCGTGAAGTCGAGCCGGAAGCTGAAGCGCGTGGCTGGCAGAGACTTGTCAGCCTTGGACATGTCCGGCCCTCCGCGGCCGCGCGCGCTCAATAGAGCCGCGTGCGATAGCCTTCTTCCATATTGGCGTCGGCTTCGGCGGCGTCGATTGCCTTGGTCTGCTCGGCGACGATACGCCCCAGCGTCGGGAAGCTGCCCCGCTCGACCTGTGACTCCTGACCCCAGAGCTTCGAGCGGATCAGTGCCTTGCCGCAGTGGAAATAGGCTTCGTCGACCTCGACGATCAGGCCGAGCTTCGGCGCCTTCTCCTGCATGGCCAGGGGCTCCAGCAGCGCCGCATCCGTGGTCATCCGCGCCCGGCCGTTGACGCGCAGGGTCTCGTTGATCCCTGGCACGAAGAAGACGAGGCCGACACCGGGAGCGCTCAGGACATTGCCGAGGGAATCGACCCGGTTGTTGCCGCGCCGGTCGGGGATCAGCAATGTCCGCTCGTCGAGCACCTGGACGAAGCCTGGCCCGTCGCCGCGTGGACTGGCATCCGCCCTGCCCTCGCTATCGGCACTCGCCAGCACGAGGAACGGCGAGAGCGCGATGAAATCGCGGCAGAACTGGTCGAGCCGATCGAGCACCTTCTTCTGCGCGAGCGGATGCACTTCACCGACCAGTGAGCGCAGTTGCGCCGGATCCTCGACAGTCAGGCTCGGCTTCTCGCTGATCGCGCTCATCTCACTCTCCGAAGGCATGCCGGGCCAGCCGGCGAAGGAGGCATAACATGGCTTCAAGACCGACCGAAGCCTCGCCGGACAACCTCAGGTAATGCGCCTGACGCTGTCGGCGATCTCGTCCGGCTCGAACAGGCGTTTCCAGTCGGGCCGGAGGATCGTCTCCTTGCCGAAGACGATCGCCTTGTTGCAGGCGTCGGAGAACACGCCCTGGACCTCGTCGAAGGTCACCGCCGCAAGGATGTTCATGTGGCCGAGCAGGAAGTCGCGCGCCGCCTCGCGCGGCACGCCGCGGGCGATCGCCTCCTCCATCGCCTCGCGCATCGCGTCGAGCAGCGTGGCGCAGACGGTTTCCGACAGGCCGGGCTCGAGGATCGCCATCTGCTCGACGGTGACCCGATGCGAGCGCATCACCGGCGCCCAGATCGCCCGCGCCACTTCCTCTCCAAGCGCGTAATGCGCTTCCGGCCCCTGCATCAATGCGTTGACGATATGCTGCTTGGCGGCGATTCCACCGAAATGATCGGCGCGCGCCGCCGGGTCGGTCTCGTCGTTGAAGATCGGCGGATGGCAGGGATGGGTGACGAAATAGGTGATGTCGGCACGCTCGGGCAGATGGCCGGCATGAGGCGCGGCGGCATCGAGGATGACGACGATCGTCCCGGCCGCCAGCTTCGGCACGAGATCGCGGGCCACCGCGCCGACGGCGGTATCCGGCACCGCCAGAATCACGACCTCCGCCCCCGCGATCGCGGCATCAGGCTCTATACAAGCGGCGCCGAACGCTTCGCGAACGCGCTCGCGGCCCGCCGGACTGACCTCGACATGACGGGTCTCGAAGCGCGAGCGGGCGAGATTGCGGCCGAGCCGCATGCCCATCTTGCCGCCGGCACCGAACAGCGCGACCACCGTCATCGTCTTCCTCCGGATTCACGCGTCCGTTGCCGACGCTGTCCGACAAGCTCGCAGGCCTTTCCATCAGGCGTCAACGCCGGCGTCCCGCAGCTTGCGTGCGCCCGTTGTCCGGTTGACGCATGACCCATACGTCAATCTTGCATGCAAGATGACGCCTAAGATTGACGCGCTTGGACGATGACGGGATAGTCTGCGCCCCTGTCACCCCTTCCGGATCATCATGCCTCGCCCGACGCCGTCCACCGCCCTCGAACGCTTGCGCGTGCTCGACCTGACGCGTGTGCGCGCCGGGCCGACCTGCGCCCGCATCTTCGCTGATTTCGGCGCCGACGTGATCAAGATCGAAAGCCCGCCGGGTATCGACCCGAACGAGAACATGAGTGGGCCGCGGCATGGCTACGACATGCAGAACCTGCACCGGAACAAGCGCTCACTGACGCTCAACCTGAAGAAGGAGCCGGCCAAGGCGATCCTGCGCCAGCTGATCGCCGACGCCGACCTTCTGGTCGAGAACTTCCGGCCAGATGTAAAGGAGCGGCTCGGCCTCGATTTCGAGACGCTGCATGCGCTCAACCCGCGGCTGATCCTGGTCTCGATCTCGGGCTTCGGCCAGAGCGGCCCCTATCGCCTGCGCGCCGGCTTCGACCAGATCGCCCAAGGCATGGGCGGGATGATGTCGGTGACCGGCCTGCCTGGCCAGGGGCCGGTGCGCGCCGGCATCGCCGTCGCCGATTCCGCTGCCGGGCTCTATGGTGCAATCGGCGCGCTGGTGGCGCTGCAGGAGCGCACCGTCTCGGGGAAGGGGCAATGGGTGCAGACCTCGCTGCTCGAAGCCCAGATCGGCATGATGGACTTCCAGGTGGCGCGCTATCTGGTCGAGGGCAAGGTGCCGCCCCAGGCCGGCAACGACCATCCCTACGCAACGCCGATGGGCGTCTATGCGACGCGCGATGGCCATATCAATCTCGGCGTCGGTGCCGAAGGGCACTGGCGTTCCTTCTGCGGCGCGCTCGGCCGGCCCGAGCTCGCGACCGATCCGCGCTATGACAACATGGAGAAGCGCTTCGCGGCGCGCCCTGAATTGCGCGTGCTGCTCGAGGAGATCATGTCCATACGGGACAGTGCCGATTGGCTTGCGGCATTCGAGGCCGCCTCCGTCCCGGCTGGGCCGATCTATGCGGTCGACGCCGTCTTCGACGATCCGCAGGTCCAGCATCTCGGCATCGCGCAGCCGGTCCACCATCCCAAGCTCGGCGACATCCGCGTCGTCGGCGAACCGGTCAGCCTGTCGCGCACCCCGGCAAGTATCGCGACGCCGACGCCGGACGCCGGCGACCATAATCACGAAATCCTCGCCGAGCTCGGTTTCGATGAGGCGGCCATTGCCGGCCTCAAGGCCGAAGGCGCGATCTGAAAGGTATTTGGATGACTGACGAGATCCTCTACGACGTCGCCGACAGGGTCGGCACGGTCACGCTCAACCGCCCGCAGGCGCGCAATGCGCTGACCTTCGCCATGTACGAAGGTCTGGCCGAGATTCTCGGCAACCCGGAGAAGCACGGCGCGCCGAAGGTATTCGTCGTGACCGGCGCCGGCGACAAGGCCTTCGCCGCCGGGACCGACATCGCCCAGTTCCGTGAGTTCAAGACGGCGGAAGACGCCCTCGCCTACGAGAACCGGATCGAGCGGGTGATCACGTCGATCGAGAGCTGCCCGGTACCGACCATCGCGGCGATCGCCGGCGCGGTCACCGGCGGCGGCGCGGCGATCGCCTGCGCCTGCGATCTCCGGATCGCGACGCAATCGGCCCGCTTCGGCTTTCCGGTGGCGCGCACGCTCGGCAACTGCCTGTCGATGGCGAATTATGCGCGGCTCGCCAGCCTGCTCGGCCCGGCCCGCGTCAAGGACATCATCTTCACCGCAAGGCTGGTCGAGGCCGAGGAAGGCCATCGCGTCGGCCTCTACAATGAGCTCGTCGCCGACCATGCGGCGCTGATGGCGCGGGTGAAGGAGCTGGCGGAAACGATCCGTGGCCATGCGCCGCTGACCATGCGCGCCACCAAGGAGGCGTTGCGTCGGCTCACAGTGGCGGCGAGCGCCGATGTCGACGGGGATGACCTCGTCACCCTCTGCTACACCAGCGCCGATTTTCGCGAGGGCATGGAAGCCTTCCTCGGCAAGCGCACGCCGAACTGGCAGGGCAAATGAGCGAGACCATCGGCTTCATAGGCCTCGGTCTGATGGGCGCAGGCTTCTGCAAGCGCCTGATCGCGACCGGCCGCAAGGTCGTCGGCTATGATCTCGACCCGGCCCGCCGGGCTGAAGCGGAAGCGCTCGGCGTCGCCCTCGCCGCCTCCCCGGCCGAGGTGGCCGAGCGTGCCAATCCCATCTGCATCGCAGTGACCACCACCAAGGCGGTGCAGGCGGTGGTGAGTGGCGAAGGCGGCATCCTGTCAGCCAAGTTGTCAGCGGGCGCCATCGTCATCGATTTCTCGACGACCGAGATCGGCGTGACCAAGGCGCTCGCAGCGGCGCTGTCGGAGGCCGGCATCGGCTTCATCGATGCCCCAGTCTCGGGCGGTCCGCCGGCGGCCGAAGCCGGCAAGCTCGCGATCATGGCGGGCGGCACGCCGGAGGCGATCGAGGCGGTGCGGCCGCTGGCCGAGAGTCTCGGGCTCTTCACGCATATGGGCGCGGTCGGCGCCGGTCAGGCGACCAAGCTGGTCAACCAGGCGCTGTGTCTCACCAATTATGTCGTGGTTGCGGAATCGCTCCGGCTGGCGGAAGCCTACGGCGTCGATGCCGACAAGATTCCGGCGGCGCTGGCGCCAGGCCTTGGCAATTCGGCAGTGCTGCAGGTGATGATGCCGCGCATGGTCGCGCGCGATTTCGCGCCGAAAGGCTATGCAAGGCAGGTGCTGAAGGACCTGGAGATGCTGATGGAGGCCGGGCGCGAGCAGCACCTTGCCATGCCGATGGTCGCCCAGGCATTGATGCTTTACCGGATGCTGGTCGCTCAGGGCGATAGCGAGCTCGACGCGATCGCAGTGCTGAAGATGCTGCCGGAGGTCGAGCAGCCCTCACATTGACCTGCGATCAGGCGCTGTCTGATTTCGCAGCCTTGTCCTTCAGCGCCGCGACGAGCCCGGAGAGACCATTGCGGACGTGCTCGCGGAGGCGCTGGCTCGCCAGCGCGGCGTCGCCGGCGGTGAGCGCCGCCAGGATCTGCTCGTGCTCCTGGATCGCCATCTTCCAGCGCTTCGGCCAGAGGTTCGAGGAATAGCGGGCCCGGTCGACCCGGAGCGCCAGCAACTCCCAGATCCAGAGCAGCACGGGATTGCCGGAGAGTTCGACGATGCGGCGATGGAAGGCCTTGTTGGCCTCGAAATAGCCCGGCAGCTCGTCGCGGGTGTGATGCAGCATCATCCTGTAGTGCAGCATGCCGATCTCGGCGACGGCCTCGTCCGTGGCGCGCGCCGCGGCGAGCTCGCCGGCCAATCCCTCGATCGTCGAGACGACATCGATCAGCGCCTCGATCTCGCCGACATCGAGCTCGGCGACGACGGATGACTTGTTCGGCAGCGCGCGGAGCAGGCCGTCCTGGGTCAGCGTCTTGATCGCCTCGCGGACCGGCGTGCGCGAGACGCCGAGTTGCAGGCAGAGCTCGCGCTCATTGAGCTTGGCGCCCGGCGCCAGCGCCCCGGTGACGATCAGGTTGCGCAATTGCGCGACCGTGCTGCCATGCAGAGCGCCCTTGCGCCGCCCCGGCTGAGGCTGCGGCAACTGGGCGAGAAGCGCTGCGAGCGGGGTCGTGTCGGCCGGACTATCCATGACGCTCTGTATATCGCGTGGCCGCTCCGCTGTCGAAAAATTCTTGCATACAAGAATTCAGACCCCTAGAACGGAGCCGCCGGGTCGCCGGCATCCCTTTCCGCAATCCGGGCAGCGCCATGCACATCGTCGACCTTTCCATGCCGATCGCGCCGCATTTCCGCTGGCCGGTGGAGCTTTCGATCAAGGGCGACATCGCAGCGGGCGACCAGTTCCGGGTGTCGAAGATCAACGGTCCCTGCCATGGCTTCTCGCATGTCGATGCGCCCGCCCATTTCGTCGCCGGCGCGCCGACGATCGAGGCGACGCTGCTCAGCCGGGTGGTCGGCCCCTGCCGGGTGCTTGATCTGAGCGGCTGCCCGGCCAATCAGCCGATCGGTCCGGAACATCTCGCCGCCGCCGATGCCGGCGGAGCCGATGGCGAGATCCTGTTGCTGGCGACCCAGTGGAACGACCAACGCGACTACAACGACAAGAGCTTCTGGACCGAGGCGCCCTGGCTGACGCTCGAGGCGGCGCAGTGGCTGGCCGAGCGCAAGCCGACCGCCGTCGCCTTCGACTTCCCGCAGGACTATCCGATCCGCCTCCTGCTCGAAGGCAAGGAGGTGCCCAAGCCCGAGCATGTCACCCACCATGTCCTGCTCAGCCATGGCGTCACTCTGATCGAATACGTCGTCAACACCAGCAAGCTCAAGGCGCCGCGCAACCTGTTCTCGGCCGCGCCGCTGCTGATCCCGAACGCCGACGGCGCACCTGCGCGCATCTACGCCATCGAAGGCCTGGCCATCTGACGGCGACCGCCCTGCCCCGCTCGAACGAAAGCTGCCCTAGTGAACATCGAGAACCTGTTCGCGCTGAAGCCCAGCGCGCCCGATCGCGTCATCTCCGCTGCCCTGGTCGGCGCCGGCGAGTTCGGCGCGAGCTTCATCGGCCAGGCGCGACGCGCCCCGCATATCGAGCCGCGCGTCGTCTGCGACCTCGATATCGGCCGCGCCCGCAAGGCGGCGCTCGCCGGCGGCCTCAGCGAGGCTGAGATCGTCGACTGCCATAGCGCCGCCGAGGCCAAGGCCGCACTTGATCGCGGGCTCGTCGCGCTGATCGGCGATGCCGCCCATCTCGAAGGACTGCCGGTCGACGTCGTCGTCGAGGCGACCGGCGATCCGGAAGGCGCGGCGATGACCGCGCTCGCAGCGATCGAAGCCGGCCGCCATCTCGTCATGGTGACCAAGGAGGCCGAATGCATCATCGGCCCGATCCTGGCGCATCGCGCAAGGCAAAAGGGCGTCGTGCATACTCCGGTCGATGGCGACCAGCCGAGCCTGCTGATCGGCCTGATCGGCTGGGCCCGCGTGCTCGGCCTGCCGATCGTCGCTGCCGGTAAATCATCGGAATCCGATTTCGTCTGGGATCCCGAGGCCGGCACGGTCACAGCCTGGGAGAAGGCGGTGCCGGCCGCCGATTTCGCTGCCGCCTTCGGCAAGCTCGGCAGCGACCCGCTCACTCTGCTCGACGCCCGCGCCAAATTGCCATTCCCGCGCGCCACCGTGCCCGATCTCTGCGAGATGGGTATCGTCGCCAACCATACCGGGCTGATGCCGGACGTCGCGGCGATGCATGCACCGATCGCGCGCACGACCGAACTGCCGAGCCTGTTCCGGCCGGCAGCCGAGGGCGGCCTGCTTTCGGCTAAGGGCCGAGTCGACATGTTCAACTGCCTGCGGCGGCCGGACGAGCTCTCCTTCGCCGGCGGCGTCTTCGTCATCGCCGAGACGCCTGACATCGCCACCGGCAAGCTCTTTGCCGGCAAGGGCATCCCGTGCTCGCCGGATGGCCGCTATGTCCTGCTGCACAATCCCGTGCATCTGCTCGGGGCTGAGGCGCCGATGTCGGCGCTCTCGGCCGCCCTGCTCGGCCAGTCGACCGGCGGCGCCGAGGTCCTGCCGCGCGTCGACCTGACGGCCCGGGCGAGTCGCGACCTCGAGCCGGGCGAGACGCTGACCATGGGCTATCGCCACGTCATCGAGGGGCTGGAGCCGCAACTGACATCGGCAAGGCCGCTGGGGCCAAGCGAACCCGTCCCCTATTACCTAACCGCCGGCCGGCCGGTCGTACGCAAGGTCGCCCGCGGCGCCGTCGTCACCTGCGCCGATGTCGCACTCGACGAGAGCACGACGCTGGTTCGCCTGCGCCGCGAGCAGGACGCGCTGTTCAACTCCGGCGCGCTTTGACTTTACGGCAACATTCTGTATGCAGCATACAATAATCGACAAGATTAAAGCGGGCGACCGCTGAGGAAACGATCGGGAGGCAGGGATGACGGGCGCAAGTGCCGGACCAGCCGGACATGGCCTGAAGCACGCCTGCCTTCCGCCGCAGCGGAGCTAGCTCATGGTCGCGAGCCCCGACCAGCGCGCTCGTTTCCTCGCCTCCGGCGCCGATGACGACCTGCCGATCATCGACGCCCATCACCACTTCTTCGATCTTGCGCGCAACTATCACCCCTGGCTGAGCGACCACCCGGTCGCCTTCCGCTATGGCGACTACAGCGCAATCAAGCGCGACTTCATGCCGGACGATTATCGCCGCGCGATCGACGGGCACCTCGTCGTCGGCTGCGTGCTGATGGAAGGCGAATGGGACCCGCGCGATCCGATCGGCGAGATGCGTTGGGCTTCCGAGGTCGCACGCGAGCACGGCCTGCCGAACGCCGCAATCGGCCAGATCTGGCTCGACCGCGCGGATGTCGGCGAGGTCGTCGCGGCCTATCGCGATATGCCTCTGGTGCGCAGCGTCCGGCACAAGCCCAAGGCCGCCGCTCGTGAGGACCACCGCTCCGATTTCGCCGTGCCCGGTTCGATGCGTGATGCCAAATGGCGCGACGGCTATGCCCTGCTGGCCGAAGCCGGGCTCAGCTTCGATCTGCAGACGCAGTGGTGGCATCTCGACGAAGCCGCCGAGCTCGCCCGCGATTTCCCGGCGACGACCATCATCCTGAACCATGCCGGTCTGCCGGCCGACCGCAGCCCCGAGGGCCTCGCCGCCTGGCGTGCGGCGCTCGATCTTCTTGCTCGCGAGCCCAATGTCGTCGCCAAGATCTCCGGCATCGGCGTGCCTGGACAGGCGTGGACGCTGGACCTGCAGTCGCCGGTGATCGGGAGCGTGCTCTCTGCCTTCGGCGCCGAGCGCTGCGCCTTCGCCAGCAATTTCCCGGTCGACAGCCTCTGCGCCTCGTTCGGCACGATCTTCGACGTGTTCAAGGCCGGGGTTCGCGAGAGGCCGGCGGCCGAGCGCCTCGCCCTGTTCCACGATAATGCCGCGCGCTGGTACGGGCTGGCCGCAGACGGAGCCGCTTGATGAAACTACGCGCCCTGCTCCTGCGGCTGACCGAGGACCTGCTGATCGCCGGCTTCGTCGTGATGATCGCCATGGTCTTCGGCAATGTCGTGCTGCGCTACGGCTTCAGCTCCGGCATCATCTCCTCGGAGGAGTTGTCGCGGCTGATCTTCGTCTGGCTGACCTTTGGCGGCGCCTTCCTGGTGGCGAAAGACGGCCAGCATCTCGGCATGACCACCGTCGTCACCATGCTCGGCCGCAATGGCCGCTGGTGGTGCCGGCTCGCGGTCGAGGCGCTGTCGCTGCTGTGCATGGGAATGCTGGTGGTCGGCTGCTGGCAGCAGGCTTCGATCAATGTCGAGAACCACCAGCCGGTCACCGGCGTGCCGGTCGCCGTGACCTATCTCGCGGGCCTCGTCGGCGGGCTCGGCATCGGCGCACTCAACCTGATCGCACTGGCCCGGCTCCTGACCGGCCGCATGCCGGATGACGAACTCGTCGTCGGGGCGGAATCGGAGGAACTCACCGCCTTCGAGAACCAGCAGGCGGCGGAGAAGCGCTCGTGACCGTCTTCATCTTCCTGGGGTCGCTGATCGGCGCGATGGCGCTCGGCATGCCGATCGCGATGGCGCTGCTGGTCTGCGGCGTCGCGCTGATGCTGCAGCTCGACACCTTCGACTCGCAGATCCTGGCGCAGAACCTGATCGGGGGGGCCGATTCCTTCCCGCTGATGGCGGTGCCCTTCTTCATGCTCGCCGGCGAGTTGATGAATGCCGGCGGCCTGTCGCGCCGGATCATCGCACTCGCGGTGACGATGGTCGGCCATGTCCGCGGCGGGCTGGGCTATGTCGCGGTGCTGGCGGCGCTGGTGATGGCTAGCATCTCGGGCTCAGCGGTCGCCGACACCGCCGCGCTCGCCGCGATCCTGCTGCCGATGATGAAGCAGGCCGGCTACAATCTGCCGCGCGCCGCCGGGCTGATCGCGGCCGGCGGCATCATCGCGCCGGTGATCCCGCCCTCGATCGGCTTCGTCGTCTTCGGTGTCGCCGCCGGCGTCTCGATCACCCGCCTTTTCCTCGCGGGGATCGTGCCGGGCCTGCTGATGGGGCTGGCGCTGGTGATCACCTGGTACATCGTCGCGCGCGACGAGCCGGCCGCTCGCCCGGAGCGCGCCAGCGTGCGCGAGGTCGGGCGATCCGCGCTCGACGGGCTCTGGGCACTCGGCCTGCCCTTCCTGATCATCGGCGGCATGAAGGGCGGCGCCTTCACGCCGACGGAAGCTGCGGTCGTCGCCGCGGTCTATGCCGGCTTCGTCGGCGGCTTTGTCTATCGCGAGCTGAAATTCGAGCATCTCCGCCCGGCTTTGCTCAGCGCACTCAAGACCTCGGCCGCGGTGATGTTCCTGGTCGCGGCGGCGATGGTCTCGGCCTGGCTGATCACCATCGCCGACATCCCGAGCCAGGTCGCAAGCCTGCTCGGCCCGCTGATCGAATCCAAGACGCTGCTGATGTTCGCGATGATGTTCCTCGTCATCGTCGTCGGCACGGCGCTCGACTTCATCCCGACTGTGCTGATCCTGACGCCGGTCCTGATGCCGATCGTCAAGCAGGCGGGCATCGACCCGGTCTATTTCGGGGTGATGTTCATCATCAACAACGCCATCGGCCTGCTGACCCCGCCGGTCGGCGTCGTCCTGAACGTCGTCTGCGCCGTCGGCCGCATCCCGATGGACAAGGTCGTTCGCGGCGTCATGCCCTTCCTGCTGGCGCAGGTCGCCGTGCTTCTGCTGCTGATCCTCGTGCCGGAGATCGTCACCGTGCCGGCGCGCTGGTTCTACGGGCGCTGACGCGCCGCAACCGCCTGACAGACAATGAAAAAAGGGAGGACACGCTCATGACCATCACCCGCAGGACCGCGCTCATCGGCGCCAGCTCCGGAATCGCCCTCTTCGCCATTGGCCGCCCGGCCCTGGCGCAGGCGGTGAAGCTGCGCTTCGCCCATCCGCACCCGGAAGTCGACAGCTGGCACAAGGCTGCGCTGCTCTTCGCCGAGCAGGTCAAGGCCAAGAGCCAGGGCCGCTACGAGGTCCAGGTCTTCGCTAATGGCGCGCTCGGCTCGGATGCGCAGACGATCAGCGCGGTGCGCGGCGGCTCGCTCGACATCTGCCTGACCGGCAATCCGTTCTTCACCGGGCTCGCGCCGAAGCTCAACGTGCTCGACCTGCCCTTCCTGATCCAGAGCCGCAAGCATGCAGCTGCAGTGATGGACGGCCCGATCGGCGACGGCCTGCGCAAGGAGCTCGAGGGCTCGAACCTCAAGGCGCTTGCGACCTGGGAGATCGGCTGGCGCAACCTGACCAACAACCGCCGCCCGGTTGTGACCGCCGCGGACCTCAAGGGCCTGAAGATCCGCACCACGCCGAACCCGGCCCATATCAAGGCCTTCCAGCTGCTCGGCGCGATCCCGACCCCGATGGCCTTCACCGAGCTCTTCACCGCGCTGGAGACCGGCACGGTCGACGGCCAGGAGAACCCGGTGACGCTGATCCTCAACGCCAAGTTCCACGAGGTGCAGAAACATCTCTCGCTGACACGCCACGCTTTCACCACCGGCCCGCTGGTGATGAACAAGACCAAGTTCGACGCGATGCCGGCCGACATCCAGCAGCTGCTGCCCACCATCGCGGTGGAGATCGCCGGCATCCAGCGCCAGATGAACGAGGACACGGAAGGCTCGAGCCTCGCCGAGCTGAAGAAGGCCGGCATGCAGGCGGTGGAGACGCCCGACCGCGACTCCTTCGCCAAGATCGTCACCGCCGAGGTCGAGAAGGAGTTCGTCGGCAAGTATGGCAGCGAGACCTTGGAGGCGATCAAGAAGGCGGCGGTCTGACGGCCCACGCTTGAACACCGTCGTGCTCGCCCTTGTGGCGAGCATCCACGTCTTGAACACTGCCCTGCCCGAAGGAAGACGTGGATGGTCGGGACAAGCCCGACCATGACGGGGAGGCTAGCCGACCCAGAACCGAACTTCTTCGGCTTCTGCGCGAACTGAGACGAACCTTCTACACTGATCGCTATCCAGAGATGGTTCTTGGCTTTTTGCGCTGTGCCATGGCGCGGCGGCGGGCGCGGACATAGCTCAGCATGTTCTGAGCAACCGCCTGCCGAGGCCAGCTATGACGACCGCGCGCCAGCTTCACCTCGGGGCCTTCATGCGCCCCGTCAGCATCCATACCGGCGCCTGGCGCTATCCCGGCGCCTATCCGGATGCCAATTTCAACTTCGGCCACCTGAAGCGCTTCGCGCAGAAGCTGGAAGCCGGCAAGTTCGACGCCTTCTTCATGGCCGACCATCTCGCCGTACTGAACATGCCGGTCGAGGCGCTGAAGCGCAGCCATACGGTGACCTCGTTCGAGCCGTTCACCCTGCTCTCGGCGCTTGCCGGCGCGACCGAGCGCATCGGCCTCGTCGCCACCGCCTCGACCACCTTCGACGCGCCCTATCACATCGCCCGGCGCTTCGCCTCGCTGGACCATATCAGTGGCGGCCGTGCCGGCTGGAACATCGTCACCACCTCGAACCCGGATGCGGCGCTGAACTTCGGCCTCGACGCCCATGTCGACCATGGCGAGCGTTATGACCGGGCGCGCGAATTCTACGACGTCGTCACCGGCCTGTGGGATTCCTTCGCCGACGACGCCTTCATTCGCGACCGCGACAGTGGGATTTATTTTGACCCGGACAAAATGCGGCGGCTCGATCACAAGGGCGAGCACCTCTCGGTTCGCGGACCGCTCAACATCGCAAGGCCGCCGCAGGGCTGGCCGGTGATCGTCCAGGCCGGCGCCTCCGAACCCGGCCGCCAGCTCGCGGCCGAGACGGCCGAGGTCGTGTTCGCGGCGCATGGCACGCTCGCGGCCGGCCAGGCCTTCTACGCCGATGTGAAGGGCCGCATGGAGGCGATCGGCCGCAATCCCGACCATCTCAAGATCCTGCCGGGCGTGCTGACCGTCGTCGGCGACAGCGTCGAGGAAGCCCGCGAGAAGCGGGCTCTGCTCGATTCCTTCGTCCACTATGACAGCGCCATCGCCTCGCTCTCGATCGCGCTCGGCCATGACGCCACCAGCTTCGATCCGGACGGCCCTCTCCCTGAAATCCCTGAGACCAACCACAGCAAGAGCGGCCGCGAGCGGACGATCGCGCTCGCCCGCCGCGAGAACCTGACCGTCCGCCAGCTCGCGCAACGGCTCGGCGGCTATGGCGGCCTGGCCTTCGTCGGCACGCCGAAGACGATCGCCGACGAGATGGAGCAATGGCTGACCGAACGCGGCAGCGACGGCTTCAACGTGATGTTCCCCTATCTGCCGGAGGGGCTCGACGACTTCGTCGACAAGGTCGTGCCGGAGCTGCAGCGGCGCGGATTGTTCCGCCTGGACTATCAGGGGCCGACCCTGCGCGACCATCTCGGCCTGCCGAGGCCCGTCAACCGACACTTTGCCTGAACATTCCCTTGCGGGCCGCCACTGTGGACGATTGTACCGACTGTCATCAGATCTTTGAAAAGGCGTTTCATTGACCCGCGAGCGGCGATTGCGAATGATTTCGGGATCGAACCGCAGCGATGCGGGCCGGTCGCGGGATTTGCCGGAGCAGCTTGCACCGCGTCACCAAAGCTAAAAGCACCACGCAGCTGTCGTGGGCTCCTAACTGGAGACGCATGATGGTCTACGTGCTTTATTTCGCCAGAATTCAGCTCAGGCGGCTCTCCGCCTTCCTGCTCTGGACGCGCAGCTGATCTCCGCTTCCGGCCTGCCATAGCCCTCGCAAAATCCGCTTTGGCGGCGCATATCCAGCCTCGACTTTACGGAGGCGACGATGTTCCAGGCGGCGACGATTTCGGCGAGCGACAAGCCAGGCTTCTACAGGGAGCTCGTCCAGCAGCTCGAAGGCCTGCTGCATGGCGAGCACGACGCGATCGCCAACGCCGCCAATCTTTCGGCGCTGCTCTACGACGCGATGCCGACCCTGAATTGGGCCGGGTTCTACCTGATGCGTGACGGCGAGCTCGTGCTCGGCCCCTTTCAGGGTAAGCCGGCCTGCGTGCGCATCCCGGTCGGGCGCGGCGTCTGCGGCACCGCCGTCGCCCGGCGCGAAACGATGCTGGTCGAAGACGTGCACGCCTTCCCCGGCCACATCGCCTGCGATGCCGCCTCGCGCTCGGAGCTGGTCGTCCCGCTGATCCGTGACGGCGAGGTCATCGGCGTGATCGATCTCGACAGCCCCGAGCCGGGCCGTTTCGACGCCGACGACCAGGCCGGCATCGAAGCAATCGCTAGCCTCTATCTCGAAGCCAGCGACCGCTTCTGACGACCTCCCTCGTCATTCCGGGGCAGGCCGAAGGCCTGAGCCCGGAACTCATGAACACAACGGTTCCGGAAGCTTGAGACCGTGCGATCCGACTCCAGCAGTGTTCATGGATTCCGGGATCTTCGCTACGCGAAGCCCCGGAAAGACGGAGAGGCTCTCCCTCGTCGGTCAGCCTGTTTTATCCCACCCGGCGCGGGTCGGGCTTCGTACGATTGGCGCCCTGGCGCTCCAGCATCCAGCCCGGATACTCCTTCGGCAGGGCGCTGACGGCGTCGAGAGCCGCGAGTTCATCGGCGGTGAACGCGATCTCGCTCGCGGCGATGTTCTCGCTGAGCTGCTCGGCCCGCTTGGCGCCGACGATCACGCTCGTCACCGCCGGCTGGTGCAGCAGCCAGGCGAGCGCCACCTGCGCGACCGAGGCCTTGTGCGCCTCCGCGATCGGGCGCATCGCGTCGATGACGTCATAGCCGCGCTCGCGATCGACCGGCGGGAAATCGAAGCTGGCGCGCCTGCCCTCGCCGCCCTGCTCGTTGCGGCGGTCGTATTTGCCCGAGAGCAGGCCGCCGGCGAGCGGGCTCCAGACCATCAGCCCAACCTTCTCAGACAGCAGCATCGGCGCGATCTCACGCTCGAGATCGCGGCCGGCGATGGTGTAATAGGCCTGCAGCGAGGCGATGCGCGCCAGGTGCCGCCGCTCGGAAATGCCGAGCGCCTTCGCGACCTGCCAGGTCGCCCAGTTGGAGACGCCGACATAGCGCACGAGCCCCTGCCGGACGAGCACATCGAGCGCTTCAAACGTCTCCTCCATCGGCGTCACGCTGTCGAAGGCATGGATCTGGTAGAGGTCGATATGGTCGAGCTGGAGCCGCTTCAGGCTGGCCTTGGCCTGTTCGAGGATGTGATAGCGGCTGGCGCCGGAGCCGTTCGGCCCCTGCCCCATCCGACCGTAAACCTTGGTGGCGACGACGACCTCGTCGCGGGCGATGCCGAGATTGCGCAGGGCCTGGCCGGTGATCTGCTCGGAATTGCCCTCGGCATAAACATTGGCGGTGTCGATGAAATTGATGCCGGCGTCGAGCGCGGTCTTCACCAGCGCATCGGCCTCCTGCTGGTCGAGCCGGCCGATATTGCCCCAGATGCCGGCATCGCCGCCTCCGAAGGTCATGGTGCCAAGGCACAATTCGGAGACGAGCAGGCCGGTCTGGCCAAGCGTTTGATAGCGCATGACGTGTCTCTTTCGACGAGAGAATTTTTGCGACGATGGGAATTTTGACTGATGAGGCCGCGAGGGAATGCGCCCGGTTGGCGCCGGCGACCTTTCATCAAGATAAGCCGCAGCGGCTGGCGCGCAACGCGCCGGCGCTCACCGTTGCGTGATCAGCCGGCTACGATCAGCTCGCAGCGCGCGTCGCGGATCATCTGGGCGGTCGCGGCAGCCGGTTGCCGATCGGTAACCAGGGTCGAGATCTCGCTGAGATGCGCCAGGCGGGACATGGCGGCCCGGCTGAACTTGGTATGGTCAGCGAGCAGCACCGAGCGGCGGGCATTGCGCAGCATGGTGCGCCCGACCACCGCTTCATCGTCACGGTATTCGAGCAGGTTCCCGGCCGCGTCGATGCCGCCGATGCTGGTCATGTGCAGGTCGCAGCGATAGTTTTCGATGAAGGCGGCGGCATGCATGCCGCCGCAGGCGCGGTTCGGCCCGAGCCAGTGTCCGCCGGTGATCAGGATCGAGATGTCCGGGCATTTGTCTAGAATCGCCGCCGCCGCCGTACTGTTGGTGACGACCCGCAGGCCGCGCGGGCGGCGCTCGGCGATCGCCTTGGCGAGTGCGTCCATGGTCGTGCCGGGCGTGATGAACAGCGAGCTGCCCGGCGTCACCAGCTCGGCGGCGGCCTGGGCCATTGCGGCCTTCTCGACCGCCGTCTCGACGACCCGCAGGCCGTAGTCTGTGTTCGCGGTCGAGAGATTGGCGCTGGCGCCGCCGTGATGACGACGCAGGAGTCCGCGGTCGGCGAGGTCCTGCAGATCACGCCGCACGGTCTGCGGTGTGACGTTGAAGGCGGAGACGATCTCCTCGATCGCGACATAGCCGCGCTTGCCGAGGATATCGAGGATGTCGGCGTGACGTTTGCTCAGCGGTTCCATGGCAGGCCTGCTTCAGAGCCGAACCCGGGCGGGTTGCACAACCTGATCGGTGAAATCGTCTCTACGACCACTGGCGCCCTTCACGCAATGCGCGTTTGCGAAAATGGTGTTGCGAAAGTGAAACCGTAGGGCATCATCGCTTTCGCCGCGCAACCGGATCCTGCCGGCGATACCGACAACGAGATCCGGCGGGACGGAACATGCTCACCACGCGGCCAGGGAGCCGGCAGATACGCCGTCATGCGCGCTTCACCCGACCGGCGGCCTTTCCGGGCTGGGGATGCCGGACATGAGCGGCCGCCGAATCGTCTGCGTCGGCAATCTCGTCCAGGACGAGGTTTTCCAGGTCGAGGCCCTGCCCTCGGCCGGCATCAAGACCGGCGTGCTGGGTTATGCCGAGCGCTTCGGCGGGCCGGCCGCGACCGCGGCGGTCGCGATCTGCCATCTCGGCGGCCAGGCGGCCTATTGGGGCCGGGTCGGCGCCGATGCCGCCGGCGAGACCGGGCTGCGACTCTTGCGCGGCCATGGTGTCGACTGCGACGGCGTTGCCATCCTGCCGGAGGGGCGCACGCTCAGGGCCATCGTCCTCGTCGACAAGCGCGGCGAACGCAGCATCGTCTCGAACCGGCGCAGCCTCTCGCAGGATGCGAGCGTCCTGCCGCAGGGCGGGCTTGCGCAGGCAGGCGCGGTGCTGGCCGATACGCGCTGGCCGGCTGCCGCGGCGGTCGTGCTCGACCGCGCCCATGAGGCGGGCATTCCGAGCGTCCTCGATGTCGACGGTGGCACGCCGGAGGATAATCGCCGACTGATCGCCAAGGCCGACAACATCGTCTTCTCGGCCGAGGGCCTGCGCGATTTCGCCGGCGATGGCCCGGCCGAGGAGTTGCTGCGGCGCTGTGCCAACGGCTCCGACAAGGTCTTCGCCGTGACGCGCGGCACGGCCGGCAGCCTCTGGCTGATTGGCGGCGAGCTCGTCAGCGTGCCCGCCTTCAAGGTTACGGCGAAGGACACCACCGGCTGCGGCGACGTCTTCCATGGCGCCTATGCGCTCGGGCTTTGCGAGGGACAGAGCCCTGTCGACGCCGCGCGCTTCGCCGCAGCTGTTGCAGCGCTCAAGGCCGAGCGCGGCAATGGCTGGGACGGCATGCCCGATCACCCCGCCGTTCAGGCCCTGCTGGATAGCGGCGAAACATACCCGCACTGAACCTCCGTTAGATTGCGCGATGCAACATGACTTATGCTGCAATGCGCGAAAACGATAATATGACTTGCGATAACGAAAACACCATGCATTGATTGCGAACGTGACACGGCGGGCCCCGGCCCGCCCCGCCGGAAGCCCGGCGCTCTCCGTTTCGAAGCCGTTTTCGAAGGTATGACCCATGGCATGCGCCTCGCTCGCTGAGCTGACCGACGACCTCAAGACGATCGGTGTCGATCTCGCCGGCTCCTCGCCCGACTTCAGCAAAAGCAAGCGTCCGCCGGATGCGATGATCGACCGCTGGGCCGAAACGGCGGCGCTGGCCGAGCCGGAGACGCGCGCGGTGGCGATCTGGGCTATCCGCGAGGCCGCCCATGCCGCCGGCATCGTGCCGGCCTCGATCCAGGAACTCTATCTCGCCTGCGCCGCCGGCAAATGGTCGGGCAAGACCGTGCCGGCGATGAACCTGCGCGGCTGGAGCTATCACACCTGCCGCTCGGTCTTCCGCGCCGGCAAGGCGCTCGATTCCAAGCTGTTCATCTTCGAGCAGGCGGTCGGCGAAGCGCTCTATGCCCAGCAGCCGCCGCTGGAATACGCCGCAGCGGTGCTCGCCGCGGCGCTGCGCGAGGGCCATGTCGGCCCGGTCTTCCTCCAGGCCGATCACGACCAGATCAACGCCAAGGCCTATCTCGCCGATCCGAAGGCGGAAGTCCGCAAGCTCGAGACCATCATGCGCGAGCAGATCGCGGCCGGCATGTACAGCATCGACATCGACGCCTCAACGGTGGTCGACCTGTCGCTGGCGACGATCGAGGACCAGCAGCGCGTCAACGCCGAGCTCACCGCACATTTCACCGAGTTCGTGCGCGGCATCGAGCCAAAGGGCGTCTCGATCTCGCTCGGCGCCGAGATCGGCGAGGTCGGCCACGAGAACACGACGCCGGAAGAGCTGCGCGCCTTCATGACGGTCTACCTGGCGGAGATGGCCAAGCGCAGCGCCAAGCTGCCGATCGTCAGCAAGATCTCAATCAATTCCGGCACCTATCACGGCGGCAAGGTGCTGCCGGACGGCACGCTGGCGCAGGTCAATGTCGACTACGATCTGCTGAAGACGATCTCGACGATCTGCCGCAGCGAGTACAACATGGCGGGCGCGGTCCAGCATGGAGCTTCGACCCTGCCCGGTACGCAGCTCGCCAAGCTGCCGGTGGCGGAAGCGGTCGAAGTCCATCTCGCGCTCGGCTTCAACAACCTGATCTTCGACCACCCGGCCCTGCCGCAGGCCTTGAGGGACCAGATTCGGGAGTACACCTTCGCCAATCATCTTTCCGAGAAGGGCGCGGGCGAGACCGATGCGCAGTTCTTCTACAATACCCGCAAGAAATCCTGGAAAGTGATGAAGAAGCCGTTCTGGGAGATGCCGAAGGAAGCCGAGACCGCGATCATGGCCTCGCTCCAGGAGATGTTCCGCAACATGTTCACCTGGATGAATGTCGGCGGGACGAGCAGACTGGTCGACGAGAACACCACGCTGGTCAAGGTCGCACCGCCGGTGCCCGAGGCCCTGCGAAAAGCCCGCGCCGCCTAAACGCCTGTTCCGGCGCCCGCAACGACGGATGCGCCGCTGACCAAGAAGACTGCCAAAGGGACAACCAACGGGAGGAAACGCATATGGATCAGCATCGCAGGTCTTCCTTGCTGAAACTCGCGGCGATGACGCTCGCTTCGGTGATCAGCCTTCCGACGCTCGCACTTGCCCAGCAGAAGGAGGTTCGCTGGGGCCAGTGGAAGGGTACCGAGGTCGGCGAAAAGTTCATGGGCGAGCTCAAGGCCGCCTTCGAGAAAGACCATCCCGATATCAAGCTGACGCCGGTCGACTCGCCGTTCACCGGCTTCCACGACCGCGCCATCGTGCTGCACCAGGCCAAGAAGCTGCCGGACGTGCTGCTGGTCCAGGTCGACTGGGTGGCCGAGTTCGCCGATCTCGGCATGATCGAGCCGCTCGATGCGCGCATCGCCAAGGAGCCGGCGGCGTTCTTCGAGAACATCCCGAAGACCTTCCACGCCAAATGGAAGGGCAAGCAGTACTACCTGCCGATCGAGAGCGGCGCGGTGGCGCTGTTCTGGAACACCGACCTGTTCAAGGCTGCCGGCCTCTCCGGCCCGCCCAAGACCTGGGACGAGTTCGCCGAGTATTCGCGCAAGCTGACCAATCCCGACAAGCGCCAGTTCGCGGTCACTGGCACGCTCCAGGCCGAGCCGCCGACCAACATGACCTACGACATCTACCCGCTGCTGCTGCAGGGTGGCGCGACGATCATGGACCCGGCGACCAGCAAGGCCGTGTTCAACAGCCCCGAAGGCGTCGCCGCGATCGAGTGGTACATCGAGCGGATGAACAAGGACAAAGTCTCGGTGCCGGGCGTGCTGAGCAACGGCGAAAAAGAGAAGCGCGCCAACTTCGCCTCCGGCAATGTCGCGATGATGTTCGAGGGGCCCTGGGGCGTCGCCATCCAGAAGCAGCTCAACCCGAACCTCAACTACGACATCGCGCCGCTGCCGAAGGGCAAGAGCACCGGCACCATGGTGCGCGGCTCGCTCAACACCATCAGCAGCCAGGCCCAGGACAAGGACGCGGCCTGGACCTTCATGCGCTGGCTCTCGGGCCCGAAGGGCATCGAGATGTGGGCGAAAGGCACCGGCGGCTTCCCGGCCCGCACCGACGTCTCGAGCCAGGACTGGTTCAAGGAGCGCAAGCTCTTCCAGGCCTTCGTGACGCAGATGGCGCAACCCAACGCGCAATCGCCGTTCCTGTCGATGCCGAACGCCGTGCAGATGAACAAGGTGATGACCACCGAGATCCAGAACGCCGTGCAAGGCAAGAAGACCGCTAAGCAGGCGCTGGATGACGCCGCGGCCGAGTGGAACAAGGTCCTCGCCGCGGCGAAGTGACACCAAAGCACTCGTCGTCCCGGGCGACTGAAGGGAGACCCGGGCCCCATGCCTGAGCCTTCATGTGTGAGGCTCCGGCATGGATTCCGGATCGGCGCGGCTATCGCCGCTTGTCCGGGATGACCCGGATCATTCTGAGAGGCCGGCCACCCCGCCGCCCTGCAACGATCGGCGAGACATGCTGCTGACGCTCAAACGCAAATACCGCGAGGAACTGCTGGCCGCGTCCTTCCTGTGGCCGTCGTTGCTGATCCTCGTCGCGCTGCTGATCTATCCGCTGATCGACGTGGTTCGCCTGAGCTTCCATGACAGCAATCTCCAGCGCGAGGTCTGGGTCGGCTTCGGCAACTACACTGCGCTCGCCAATGATCCGCTGTTCTGGCGCGCCTTCTGGCAGACCGTCGTCTTCACCTTCTTCAGCGTCGTGCTGCACCTGGTGATCGGGCTCGGCCTGGCGCTGCTGCTCAACATGAATCTCGACCCGGCCTTCCGCACCGTCGCGCGCGGCCTGCTGATCGTGCCCTGGCTGCTGGCGCCGACCGTCGCCGGCATGATCTGGGTGCTGATGCTGCAGCCCTTCGGCGTGCTCAACGGCCTGCTCGCCTCACTCGGGATCATCGACACCAACTTCACCATCTCCTGGCTCGGCGATCCCTCGACGGCGCTCGGCTCGGTGACGGCGATGAACGTCTGGCGCGCCTTCCCGTTCTTCATGGTGATGCTGCTCGCCGGCCTGCAGGCGATCCCGAAGCAGCTCTATGAGGCCGCCGAGATCGACGGCGCCTCGCTGTTCCGGCAGTTCTGGCACATCACTTTGCCGCAGCTGCGCAGCGTCATCACCACGATCGTGCTGCTCGACTCGATCTGGACCTTCCGTGCCTTCGACCCGGTCTATGTGATGACCGGCGGCGGGCCGGCGCATGGCTCGGAAGTCCTGGCGACGGCGATCTATTTCGACGGCTTCCAGAAGCTGAAATTCGGCTACGCCTCGGCCGAGGCCGTGGTCATGTTCATCGTGCTCTTCATCGTCAGCGCCATCTATGTCCGCCGAACCATGAGCCATCAGCAATGACTGTCGCCCTGCCCGGTGCCATAGCGCATCCACGCCCCTATCTCGGCAAGATCGGCATTCGCGGGCGCGAGCGCCTGATCAACGCCGCCTCCTATCTCCTGCTGCTGGTTGCGATCGCGATCGTCTTCTTCCCGCTCGCCTGGATGCTGACGGTCTCGGTCAGGCCGAACATCGAGGTGATGCGGATGCCGCCGGAGTGGCTGCCGCAGGTGTTCACGCTGGAGGGCTATCGCAAGATCTTCGCGAGCACGCGCTATCTCGTGGTCTTCGCCAACACGATGGTGGTCTCGCTGGTCGTGACCGCGCTCTCGCTCATCCTCGGGGCGATGGCGGCCTATGCGCTGGCGCGCTTCAAGTTCGCCGGCCAGCGGGCGGTGCTGATGTTCCTGATCACTACGCAGATGTTCCCGCTGGTGCTGCTCTGCATCCCCTATTTCCGGATCTTCATCACACTCGGGCTCTACGACACCCGGACATCGCTGATCGTGGTCTACCTGACCTTCACTTTGCCCTTCTGCATCCTGATGCTGCGCAGCTACTTCATCAACATCCCGCGCGACATCGAGGAGGCGGCGATGGTCGACGGCTGCTCGCGCCTCGGGGCGATCTTCAGGACGCTGGTGCCGATGTCCTACCCCGCCTTCATCGGCGCCGGGCTCTACACCTTCCTGCTCGCCTGGAACGAGTTCCTGTTCGCGGTGGTGCTGATCGAATCCTGGGAGAACCGGGTGCTGACCATGGCGATCTACAGCCTGATGGCCGAGTTCGTCACCGACTGGAACACGATGATGGCCTTCTCGGTGCTGGCGAGCCTGCCCTTGGTGATGGCTTTCATCTTCCTGCAGAAGTTCATGGTCCAGGGCATGACGGCGGGGGCGCTGACGTCGTAGATCAGCTTGCCGGCCGTTCCAGTTCGTCATGCGCAGTCTTTCCAGTGAGCGCCAACGGATGAGACAAGCGCGGGGAACCCCTCTCCTGGAAGGAGAGGGGCAGGGGTGAGGTGTTCGGAGCGGAAACGTTGGCTTGAACCCAACCGCGCGGTGAGCGATCGCGGGACTGGTCCAGCGGCCTACACCTCACCCTGCCCTCTCCTTCCAGGAGAGGGTTCCCCGCGCCCGTATCGTCCAGGTCGAGCAATCGGCAACAGTCAGCCAACCGGTACGCTGAGCCCTGTCTTGACCCGGTCCATCGCCACGAAGGTTCGGAATTTGCGGATATTGGCGTCGGCGAAGAACAGCCGGCGGGTCAACGCCTCATAGGCCGTCATGCTCGACACCAGCACGACCAGCATGAAATCGACCTCGCCGGTGACGTAGTAGCATTGCTGCACCTCGGGCGCGGCGAGGAAGGCGCGCTTGGCGGCGTCGATGTCCTTTGCCGTCTCGCTGACCAGTTCGATCTCGACGAAGATGGTGATCGGGTGGCCGAGCGCCGCCGGCTCGACGACCGCCACATTGGCCCGGATGACGCCGTCCTTCTCCATCCGGCGGATGCGGCGCTGTACCGCCGGGGCCGACAGATTCACCTTCTCGCCGATCACCCGCTGCGGCGTGGTGTTGTCCTGCTGCAGGATGGCGAGGATCGCCCGGTCGAAGGCATCGAGGGCGGCAGCGGTCGGTTCGCGCAATCGGGGCTCCAAGGACAATGATTGTGAAACAAACTTGCAAGGCAGGCGGGTGATTGCAGCGCCTTTTTCGCGGCGCTTGCAATATCTCTTCACCTGGACATTTCAATGAGGCAAGCCGTGCTCCTGCTCAATCAGCTCCCGGACTTCCGCCATCCGCTCCATCCGACCGATGCGGAGACGCTCGGCCCCGCCGGAGCCGATGCGATCGAGCGGCATCTGGCAGGCCGGGCCGAGCATGTGCCGACGCCGCTGCGCGCCCTGCCCAGCCTTGCCGCGTCGCTCGGCATCGGCGCGCTGCATCTCAAGGACGAAGGCCAGCGGCTCGGCCTCGGCAGCTTCAAGGCGCTCGGCGGCGCCTATGCCGTGACGCGCCTGGTGCTGGAGGCGGCGAGCGAACGGCTCGGGCGAACGCTCGACGAAGCCGACCTGACATCGGCCGAGGTCCGTGCCATCGCGTCCGAAATGACCTTCGCCTGCGCCACCGACGGCAATCACGGCCGCTCGGTGGCGCAGGGCGCGGAGCTTGTCGGCGCGCGCTCGGTGATCTTCATGCATGCTGGCGTCAGCGAGCCGCGCGCCGCCGCGATCGCCCGCTTCGGCGCCGAGATCGTGCGCGTCGACGGCACCTATGACGATTCCATCGTCGAAGCCGCCCGCGTCGCCAACGAAAACGGCTGGACGACCGTTTCCGACACCTCCTGGGAGGGCTATGAGCGCATCCCCAGCCTCGTGATGCAGGGCTACACCGCAATCATCCGCGAGGCCTTGAAGCAGCTGCCGGAGTCGCCGACCCATGTCTTCGTCCAGGCCGGCGTCGGCGGCATCGCCGCGGCGATCGCGGCGCAGCTGTCGCTGCTGCTCGGCGAGAACCGGCCGGTCTTCACCGTGGTCGATCCGGCCCGCGCCGCCTGCCTGTTCGAGAGCGCCCGCGCCGGGCGGCCGACCAAGATCGCCCATGGCGCGCCGACGGTGATGGCGATGCTGGAATGCTACGAACCCTCGCCGCTCGCCTGGCGCGTGCTGTCGCGCACAGCCGATGCCTTCATGACGGTCGAGGATGCAGTCGCGGTCGAGGCGATGAACCGGCTGGCGCGCCCGGCCGGCAGCGACCCGGTGATCGTCGCCGGCGAAAGCGGCGCGGCCGGTTTCGCAGGGCTGCTCGCGGCGCTGCGTGATCCGCAGGCGCGCGCGGCGCTGAAGCTTGACGCAACCTCTCGCGTCTTCGGCATCGTCACCGAGGGCGCGACCGATCCGGAGCGCTATGCCGAGCTGGTCGGACTGACGCCGGCCGAGGTCGCCGGGAAGGCCGCGTGATGTCCGGCAAGCTCACCCTGCTCTACCAGAGCCACTCGCCCTATGCTCGCAAGGTGCTGGTCTGCGCGCATGAGCTCGGGCTGGCGAAACGCCTCGATGTCGTCCATCACGAGACCAGCCCGACCAATCGCAACGATGCCGTCTTCGCCCGGAATCCGCTCGGCAAGGTGCCGGTGCTGCTGACGCCGGACGCCGGAGCGCTCTTCGATTCCGTGGTGATCTGCGACTATCTCGACCGGCTAGCCGGCGCGGGTTCGCTGATCCCGCGCGAGGGAGCGGCGCGCTATTCAGCCTTGCGCCTGCAGGCGCTAGCGCAAGGGCTGTGCGATGCCGGCATCGCCGTGCGCTGGGAAACGGAGCGTCGGCCCGAGGCTTTGCGTTACTCGCCGCTCGCCGAGGGGCAGACCACCAAGCTGCTCGAAGCCTATGACTATCTCGAAACACAAGCCGATCTCGACGGACCGGTCACGGTCGGGCAGATCGGACTCGCGACAGCACTCGCCTGGCTCAGCTTCCGCCGCCTGCCGGATTTCCGTGAGCGGGCGCCGCGCGTTACCGGCTGGTATGACCGCTTCAACCAGCGCCCGTCGATGCGCGCCACGCCCTATGAGGGCGAGACGCAGGACTGATCATCAGCCTTCGGTCGGCACCATCGCGGCGACGACGAGGTCGCTGGGACGCTCGCTCGCGCCCAGCCCTTCGGCGACGCCGACACGATCAGCCAGCGGGCGGTTCTGGCTCATCTTGCGCTTGCCTTCGAGCCTAGTGATCGGAATGCGCAGGCCGACGATGCCGCGCAGCTGTGCCTGCACGAAGGCTGGGGGCGCGTCATCGACCGCCCAAGGCTCGGCTCGCGTGCCCTCATGCAGATTGGTGAGGCGCGTCACGGCGTCGAGCAAGCGCGCGGGGTCGTCGAAGAACTCGGCGGGGCCGTAGGCGTGCACCGCCTGGTAATTCCAGGTCGGCACGACCTTGCCGGTCTCGCGCTTGGTCTCGTACCAGGACGGCGTCACATAGGCGTCGGGCCCGTTGAACAGGACCATGGCCTCGCCGATCGCTTTCGCCTTCCATTGCGGATTGGCGCGGGCGAGATGGCCATGGAGAACGCCGAACTCGCCCTCCTCCGGCGCGAGGATCAGCGGCAGCGGCGTCGCCAGCAACCCCTCGGAAGTCGCGGTCACGAGGGTGGCGAGCCGGCAGGCGCGCATCATCGCGTGGATCTCGGCGCGGTCGTCGATGCGGAAGGCCGGCGGCGTGTACATCGAATAGGTCTCCTTGCGGTCGCCGTGCTGATGCCGCTAATCTGGCCCGCATGGAACGGCCAGTTTCGAGCAATTTGCTTGGACCAGTTGAGCGTGATGTTGGCGCCCAACGCCGGGTCGTCGCGGCGATCAAGCGCGAGATCGCAGCTGGTGTCCATGCGCCCGGCTCTCGCCTACCGTCGACGCGGGCGCTCGCGGCCGAATGGGGATTGTCACGCACCACCGTCACGGCCGCCTTCGAGCAATTGGCGGCCGAGGGCTATCTCGAAACCCGAGCCGGTGCGCGGGCTCGGGTCGCCGCCGGGCTGGCTCAGCCGGAGCCGACAGCAGGAAGCGCCCCATCGCCACGCCCGACCGAGCTCTCCGCCTATGGCCAGCGGTTGGCATCGGCCGCCCCCATCCCCTGGAACCCGCAACCCTTCACGCTCGATTTCCGCTATGGCGAACTCGCCGGCGGCGATTTCCCGACGCTTGCCTGGCGGCGGGCGCTGGTCAATGCGGTAACGAAGCGGCCCGCCCGCCTGCGCTATGGCGATCCGCGCGGTTTGCCAGAGCTGCGCGCGGCTTTGCAAGGCTATCTCTGGCGCGCCCGCGGGATGCGCTGCGAGGCCGACGACATCCTCGTCGTCAACGGCTCGCAGCAGGGCTTCGACCTCTGCACCAGGCTGCTGCTCGACCCAGGCGATCGCGTCGTGATCGAGGATCCCGGCTACAACCTGGCGCGCCAGGCCTTCCTGACGGCGGGCGCCGAGCTTTCGCCGCAACCGGTCGATCGCGAGGGCATGCAGACTGCGGACCTGCCACCGGCACGGCTCGCCTTCGTCACCCCTTCGCACCAGCTCCCGCTCGGCAGCATCCTCTCGGCGCCGCGCCGGCAGGAATTGCTGGCCTGGGCGGCGCGTCATGGCGCCGCGATCATCGAGGATGACTACGACGCCGAGTACCGCCATGGCGTCGGCCCGGTGCCGCCGCTGCGCTCGCTCGACCGGGCCGGCAGCGTCATCTATCTCGGCACCGTCTCGAAGACGCTCTCGCCGACCCTGCGGCTCGGCTATCTCGTCCTGCCGCCAGCGCTGCGCGAGGTCTTCGCCCGGGCCAAGCGCATGGTCGACCGCCACACCCCGGAGCTCGAACAGGCTGCCCTGGCCGAGTTGATCGCGAGCGGCGCCTATGAGCGGCATGTCCGCCGCATCCGGCGCCGCAATGGCGAACGCCGCGCCGCTCTGCTGAAGGCCCTGCGCGAGCGGCTGGGCGAGCGCGTGACGATCGCCGGCACCGATGCCGGCCTGCATGTCCTCGCCTGGATCAATGGGCTGCCGCAATCGCGCGAGGCCGAGCTGACGGAGCGGGCTGCGGCCGCCTCGCTCGGTTTCTATGGCGTGAGCGGGCTTTATGACCAGCCGGACAATCGCGACCGCCGCGCCGGCCTCGTCATCGGCTATGCCGCACTCGACGAGGCGCAGATCATCGCGGGCATCGAGCGGCTGGACGCGCTGCTGCGGGAGCTCGGCGCTTAAGCCTCAATCGCGATAGATCGGCTCCTCGGCATCGAGCTGGCGGCGGATCGAGGCCAGATGCAGGCGCGCCGATTCCGGATCGCCCTCTCGCATCTGGCGATAGGCAGCTTCGGCGATTTCCGGCTTCACCGGCAGCACCTGGCGACCGGTCGAGAGCGCGAGCATCTGCACCTCGCAGGCGCGCTCGAGGTAATAGAGATCGTCCCAGGCCTCGGCGATGTTGGGGCCGAGCACCATGACGCCATGGTGCTTCATGAAGACGATATCGGCCTCGCCGACCGCGCCGGCGATGCGGTCGCCCTCGCGCTCGTCGAGCGCAAGGCCGTTATAGTCGCGGTCGAACGCCGTGCGGCCATAGAATTTCAGCGCCGTCTGCCCGGCGAAAATCAGCGGATCGCCTTCGGTCATCGAGAGCGCGGTCGCATAGGGCATGTGGGTGTGGAAGGCGACGCGGGCGCGCGGCAGGTTCTTGTGAACGCGGGCGTGGATGTAGAAGGCGGTCGCTTCGGGCTGGCCCGCTCCCGCGACGACATTGCCGTGGAAGTCGCAGATCAGCAGCTTCGAGGCGGTGAGCTCGCGAAAAGCCCAGCCATAGGGGTTGACGATGAAGAGATCGTCATAGCCCGGCACCAGCGCCGAAAAATGGTTGCAGATACCCTCCTCGAAGCCATAGCGCGCCGCCATGCGGAAGCAAGCGGCGAGATCGCGCCGCGCCTCCCAGACCGCATCGGAATCGAGGTTCGGCTGGTTAAGGCCGGCGGAGAATGCCGGCGCCGCGCCGGCCTTGAGGGAGTGTGCCATGCGGCTAGTCTAGGGCTGCATCGGCGCCGGGCAAGCGGACCGTCCTGCGCCAGGCGAACAGGCCCGCGGTGACGGCCGCATAGCGACTCTCAATACACATCAGCCTGATAGCGCCCGGCCTTCTTCAGCGCCGCGACATAGGCCACGGCATCATCGACCGAACGCCCGCCATGCTCGGCGACGACATCGACCATGGCGCGCTCGACATCCTTGGCCATGCGCTTGGCATCGCCGCAGACATAGAAATGCGCGCCCTGCTCGAGCCAGGCGAAGAGCTCGGCGCCGCGCTCACGCATGCGATCCTGGACATAGATCTTGTCCTTGCCGTCGCGCGACCAGGCCAGCGTCAAGCCAGTCAGCACGCCCTCCGCCTTCATCGCGTTGAGTTCGTCCTCGTAGAAGAAATCGGAGGCGCGACGCTGATGGCCGAAGAACAGCCAGTTTTTCCCCTTGGCGCCGGTCGCCTTGCGATCGTGCAGAAAGGCGCGGAACGGGGCGACGCCGGTGCCCGGGCCGCACATGATCACCGGCGTCTCCGGGTTCGCCGGCAAGCCGAAGCCATGGGCGCGCTGGACATAGACCGGCACCTTGTCGCCGGGCTGGACGCGCTCGCCCAGATATGTCGAGGCGACACCCCAGCGCGGACGCGAGCCGATCTTGTAGCGGACCGTATCGACGGTGAGCGAGATGCGGCCCGGTGTGGCGTTGAACGAGGAGGAGATCGAGTAGAGCCGCGGCTGCAGCGGATCGAGCGCCTCGACGAAAGCCTCGGGCGAGAGCCGCGCGCCGGAGAACTTGTGCAAGGTACCGAGCACGTCGAGCCGGTCGAGATCGCCATCGGGATCTTCGCCCGCCGCCAGCCGCTTCGCCTTCTGGCGGGTCTCGCCGCCGGTGACATAGGAGATCAGCTGGAACAGCGCATCGGGTGCCGGCCCGAGGGCGCAATCGGCCAGCAGTTGCTCGCGCAGGGTCTTGCCGCCGATATCGGCATCGGGCCGGGCGCCGAGAAGCGCGATCACCGCATCGACCAAGCGCGGATCGTTCTGCGCGACGATGCCGAAGGCGTCACCGACGACGTAATCGAGACCGCTTTCGGAGAGGTCGAACTCGACATGCCAGGTCTCCTTCTCGGAGCCCTCGCCATTGAGCTTGCGCCGCGAGAGGAAGGTCGCCAACGCCGGGTTCTCGCGGCTGCGGCCGAGCGGGCCGGCGGGTGTTGCGGGCGCGGCCTCTGCTGATGCGGCGACAGGAGCAGCCCCACCCTCCTCCATCAACGCCTTGAGCTGGCGCAGCGTCTCCTTGCCGCCGGGCGCGCAGAGATTGAGCCGGCCTTCCTTGCCCTCGGCGATCGCCGCCGAATAGGTCTCACAGACATAGCCGCACTGACCGCAATCCTGCTGCGCCATCGCGGCGAAGAGCCTGCGCGGTAGCGGCCTGCCGTCGGCAAGCTGCATACGATCTGCAATCGCCATGGCTGGGTCGTGCCAGGGCGCGCCGTCATCGGCCTCGCCCATCACGGCGGCATTCTCAGCCGGCGACAGCGCGGTGACACCGGCATTGTCGAGCGAGAGCAGGCCGGCGAAGAAGCCGTTGAGCCAGGAGCGCTGCTCCTCGTTAAAGGGCGCGGTCTCTGGCAGGACCTGGACGAGCGGATTGGGCGTCTGCACGGTCATGCCGCCTCTCCCGTCTGCGCGACCAGTGCCTGCAATGCCTCGATCTCGTGGCGGCGGGCGAAGGAGACGAAGCTTTCATCGGGCGCAGCGCGGTGCACCTGCCAGGTCCTCAGGATCGCCTCGACCAGCGCCGGGGCCTCCTCGGCTTTCACCTTCTCGCGGAACGGCCGAGCCATGCCGCCATCGACGCCATAGCCGCCGCCAACCAGGAGGTCGTAGCCCGGCACGGTGTCGCCCTCCTCGTTCACCGGCACCTTGGCGCCGATCAGGCCGAGATCGCCGATATAATGCTGGGCGCAGGAATGATGGCAGCCGGTGAGATGAATGTTGACCGGCTGATCCAGCGTGATCCGCGGCTCGCAATGGGCGGCGATGGCGAGCGCGTCTTCCTTGGTGTGGGCGGCGGCGAACTTGCAGCCGGTCGCGCCGGTGCAGGCGATCAGGCCCGCGCGCAGGACTGACGTCTCGGCGGAAAGGCCGCACGCCAGCAGATTGGCGATGACGTCATCGACCTTCGCATCGGGCACGCCCGAGATCAGCAGATTCTGCCAGACCGTCAGGCGGATATCGCCGTCGCCACACGCTTTCGAGATCGCCGCGATGGTCCGCATCTGCGCGGGGGTGAGCTTGCCGACCGGCAGCGCGACGCCGACCCAATTGAGGCCGGGCTGGAGTTGGGCGTGCACGCCGATATGGGCGAGGCGGTCATAGACCGGGCGCGGCTTGACGAAGGCGCCGTCGACCCGGATCAGCCGGCGGCCGAGCTTGTCCTCGACGGCGGCGAGGAACTTGTCGAAGCCCCAGGCGTCGAGCACGTATTTCAGCCGCGCCTTGTTACGGTTGGTGCGGTCGCCATTGGCGACGAAGACGCGCACGATCGCGTCGGCGACCGCGACCGTATCCGAAGGCGCGACGACGATGCCGGTATCGCGGGCGAGATCGTGATGGCCGGTGATGCCGCCGAGCGCCAACCGATACCAGATGCCAGGCTCGACCGGCTGCCCTTCGAACGAAGCGCCTTCGCCGATCTCGATCGCCTGGAAGCCGATATCGTTGGTGTCCTCCAGCGTCGCGATCGAGCCGGCACCGTCGAAGGCGACGTTGAACTTGCGCGGCAAGCCGTAAAGCGAGCGGTCGTTGAGGATGTGGTGATGCCAGGCGCGGGCGTGCGGACGCGTGTCTAGCAGTTCAAGCGGGTCGATGCCGGCGGTGGCCGATCCCGTGACATTGCGGATGTTGTCGGCGCCCGAGCCCTTGGCGGTGAGGCCGAGATCGGCAAGACCTTCGAGCAGCAGTGGCGCGTTCTCGGCTGAAATTTCTCGGACCTGCAGGTTGGCGCGCGTGGTGACATGGCTGTAGGGGCCACAAAGCCGCTCGGCGAGATCGGCGACGCCCTCGAACTGCCAGGCCTTGAGGATGCCGTTCGGGATGCGCAGGCGGCACATATAGCTGTCCTGTGCCGGGGCGACATAGAACAGGCCATGATAGCGCCAGCGGAAATTGTCCTCGGGCTTGGGATAGGTGCCCGAGGAAGCCTGGTCCTTGAAGCGGGCATAGGCGTCGAAAGGATGCTCGGCCGCCTTCCACTTCTCCTGGTCGACGAGCTTGCCGCCTCCGGCGACGGTTTTCGCCTGCGCCTCGGCGTGCTCCCTGTCGGGGCCGGACGGCGCAGCACTGCCCTGCCCGCCCGGTCCGCCGAGCGGCCCGAGGCCACGCGCAGCGCGGGCCGACTGCATGCCGCTCATGAAGCCTTCGAGATAGCGCTTCTGGTCGGGGGAGAAGTCGTTGCTCATGGCCGGTGCCGTCACGCCGCCTCGACGAAGCGGTGGCGCTCGTAGAGGAATTTCAGCACCGCCTCGCGCGCGGCGATGTAGGTGCGGTCGGAGACGAGATCGAGCCGCTTGCGCGGCCGCTCCAGCCGGACGTCCAGCACCTCGCCGATGCGGGCCGAGGGGCCGTTGGTCATCATCACGATCCGGTCCGAGAGCAGCACGGCCTCGTCGACGTCATGGGTGATCATGATCATCGTATTGCCGAGGGCGGCGTGGATCTGCATGATCGAATCCTGCAGATGGGCGCGGGTCAGCGCGTCGAGCGCGCCGAACGGCTCGTCGAGCAACAGGATCTTCGGCTCCATCGCGAGGCCTCGGGCGATGCCGACGCGCTGCTTCATGCCGCCGGAGATCTCGGCCGGGCGCTTGTCCTTCGCATGACCCATCTGGACGAGGTCGAGATTGTGCATGATCCAGTCATGCCGCTCAGACTTGCTCTTCACGCGGCCGAAGACCTTGTTCACGGCGAGTGCGACATTGTCGTAGACGCTGAGCCAAGGCAGCAGCGAATGGTTCTGGAAGACCACGGCGCGCTCGGGGCCGGGCGCGTTGACCTCCTTGCCTTCGAGTAGCACGGCGCCCTCCGTCACTGGCGTCAGCCCGGCGACGATGTTGAGCAAGGTCGACTTGCCACAGCCGGAATGGCCGATGACGGAGACGTACTCGCCCTTGTCGATGACGAGGTTGATGTCCTTCAGCACGTTGGTCGAGGCCGCGCCGCGCTGGAAGGTCTTCTCGACATGGTCGATCTTGAGATAGGGGGTGCTCATGGTCCTTCTCCTCAGTTCACGACCGTGCCGCGGGTGACGATCGTGCCGACGAAGGCGACCACCCGGTCGAGCACGAAGCCGACCACGCCGATGTAGACGAGCGCCACGATGATGTCGGACAGGCGCGAGGAGTTCCACGCGTCCCAGATGAAGAAGCCGATGCCGACGCCGCCGGTCAGCATTTCGGCGGCGACGATGGCGAGCCAGGACAGGCCGACGCCGATCCTGAGGCCGGTGAAGATGTAGGGCGCCGCCGAAGGCACCATCACCTTGAAGAAGAACTCGACCTGGTTCAGCCGCAGCACCTGCGCGACATTGCGATAATCCTGCGGGATGTTGCGGATGCCGACGGCCGTGTTGATGATCACCGGCCAGATCGCGGTGATGAAGATCACGAAGATCGCCGAGGGCTGGCTGTCGCGGAAGGCGGCGAGCGAGAGCGGCAGCCAGGCCAGAGGCGGCACGGTGCGCAGCACCTGGAAGACCGGGTCGAGCCCGCGCATCGCCCAGACCGACTGGCCGACGAGCGCGCCCAGCAGGATGCCGACGATCGCGGCGAGGCCGAAGCCGATGGCTACGCGCTGGAGCGAAACCAGGATGCGCCAGCCGAGGCCGATATCCTGCGAGCCGGCCCAGAAGAACGGCTCGGTGATCAGGTCCTTGGCCTCTGCCCAGATCTTCGTCGGCGGCGGCAGCGAGGATTGCGGTCCGGAGGCGGCGATCTGCCAGAACAGCAGGATTAGCGCGACCGTGATCAGCGGCGGCACCAGATTGACGAGCACCGACTTCGCCAGTGGCGCAAGCCTCTCGTGCAGCGGCTTTCCAGTCGCGTGCGGCAGCGTCACCACTTCGGCGCCGCTCGCCGGCAAGGCAATGACCTCTGCCCCCGTGCTTGCCGACTTCAAGGCAGCCTGACCCATTCCGTCACTCCTGTGATCGATCGGTGCGTTCATGCCGGCACCTCAACGCGCTGCTGCACGCCGATGCGGCGGATTTCGGGGAGGCACGAACCGCAATTCGTGCCGGCTTTCAGCTTGCGGCCGATATCCTCGACCGTGATGGTCGCGCCCTCGGCGAAGGCGGCGCGGATTGCGTTCAGCCCGACGCCGAAGCAGGCGCAGACGGTCGGGCCCTGATCCGTGGCGCCATCGAGGCTGCGGCCGGAAAGGAGCGCGAGGCGCTGGCCGGAATCGACCTCACCGCCGGCGAAGGCGAGTTTCACCGCGTCCCAGACCGGGGCGTCGTGGTCCGGACCGAGGAACAGGGCGGCGGTGAGCCGGCCATCGCGGATCACGGCGCAGCGATAGAGCCCGCGTTCGGCATCGACCATCTCGAGCAGCCCCTCGGGGCCAAAGACCGCGTGGGCGAGTTGCATGATCTCTGCAGCATCGGCCTGCGTCGCGAAGAGCCGGCCCTGCCCGCTCTCGACCGCGACGCGCGTCCACCAGCTTCCCTCCGGCAGCGCGAAATCTTCGGCACCGAGCAGGAAGCCGCGTGAGCGGAACGAGACCGGCGCAATCGCAGCCGGCGTCGCCTTCATCTCGGGCTGACCGGAGAACGGATCGACCAGCGGCTGGACGGTGGCGCCGATACGAGCGTCGGAGGCGTTCTCGGCCGACCAGTGGATCGGTGCGAAGAGCGAGCCTTTCTGCGCGCCGGGATCGAGCGCAACCTTGAGCACGACTGCGCCATGCGCAGTCTCGATCCTGGCGAAGCCCTTGTCGACGAGGGCGAACCACTCTGCATCGTCCGGATGCACCAGCACGGTCGGCTCGGCGACATGAGCCGAAAGACGCGGGCTGAGGCCCGTGCGCGTCATCGTATGCCAGTGGTCGCGGACGCGGCCGGTGTTGAGCAGCAGCGGAAAGACGTCGCTGGTCGCAGCGGCGAGCGCCGGCACAGCGAGCGGCTGCATTTTTGCCTTGCGATCGGCCGTGAAGAAGCCGCCTTCGGCGAAGAGCCTGGCCGTGCCCTCCGGCTGGCCGGCAGGAACCGGCCATTGCACCGGGACGAGGCCATCGTAGGCGCGGCGCGTCAGATCGGCATGGGCACTGATGTCGAAATCGCGGCTGCCACCGTTCTCGAAGGCTGAAAGCGCCGCGTGCTCGGCATAGATCTCGTGCGGGCCGGCATAGTCGAAAGCCCCCTCGAAACCGAGGCGCTCGGCGACCTCGCAGATGATCCACCAGTCGGGCTTGACCTCGCCCGGCAACGGCAGGAAGCCGCGCTGGCGCGAGATCCGGCGCTCGGAATTGGTGACGGTGCCGTCCTTCTCGCCCCAGGCGGCGGCGGGCAGGATGTAGTGGGGACCGGCGGCGAGCGTGTCGTTGGAGAGGACGTTCTCGGAGACGACGAAGAGGTCGAGCCCGCGCAATGCCGCCTGGACCGCGTCGGCACGCGGCAGCGAGACGGCCGGATTGGTCGCCATCACCCACAGCGCCTTGAGCCGACCGTCGGCGACGGCATCCATCATGGCGACGGCTTTGAGGCCTTCAGCTTGCGCCATGCGGGGAGCGCCCCAGAAGCGGCGGACGCGGTCGATCTCGGCCGGCGAGTAGCCCATATGGGCGGCGAGCATGTTGGCGAGGCCGCCGACCTCGCGCCCACCCATCGCGTTTGGCTGGCCGGTCAGCGAGAACGGGCCGGCACCCGGCAGGCCGATGCGACCAGTGGCGAGATGGCAATGCAGGATCGCCGCGACCTTGTCGGTGCCTTGCGCCGACTGGTTGACGCCCTGGCTCCAGGCGGTGACGACGGCAGGCGTGCCGGCCCAGAGCGCGTAGAAGGCGGCGATGTCGGCCTCCGAGAGGCCAGTTGGGCTGGCGACGGCGGCGACATCGGGCGCGATTTCGCGGGCATTCGCGAGCGCAGCCTCGAAGCCGGCGACGTGCTGCTCCACATAGCTGCGATCGAGCAGGCCGGCGTCAGCGAGATGGACGAGCAGACCGGCGAAAAGCGAGCTGTCCGAGCCCGGCTTCAGCGGCAGGACGAGGTCCGCATCCTCCGCGGTCGCCGTAACGCGCGGGTCGATTACCACGACCTTGGCGCCGCGCTCGGCCCGGTTCTGCTGGATGCGGCGGAACAGGATCGGGTGGCACCAGGCGGTGTTCGAGCCGACCAGCACGATCAGGTCGGCGCTGTCGAGGTCCTCGTAATTGCCGGGCACAGTGTCGGAGCCGAGCACGCGTCGATGGCCGGCGACGGTCGAGGCCATGCAAAGTCGCGAATTGGTGTCGACATGCGGCGAGCCGATGAAGCCCTTCATCAGCTTGTTGGCGACGTAATAATCCTCGGTGAGGAGTTGGCCAGACAAGTAGAAGGCGACCGCTTCGGGGCCGTCACGCTCGATGATCGCTTTCAGCCCGCCAGCGAGCGCATCGAGCGCCTCATCCCAGGACACCCGGTCGTAAGCGCCGCGGGCGCTGCGCTTCAGCGGGTGCAGGACACGTGTGCCGAGGCCGACCGTCTCGCCCAGCGCCGAGCCCTTCGAGCAGAGCCGGCCGCGATTGGCCGGGTGATCGGGATCGCCGGCGATCGTCGCGCCTCCCTTGCCGTCCGGCGTCGCGAGCACACCGCAACCGACCCCGCAATAGGGGCAGGTTGTGCGGGTGGCTGCGGCAGCAGCGAGCGGGGCGTCGTGGCGCATGGTCAGGCCGCCTTCCTGACGCAATAGGCTTCGCCGAAGGGCAGGTCGGCGCGGATCGGCGAGATGTCCTGCTGCGAGCGGATCAGGCCGAGATAAAACAGCGCGCCAGTGGTGTCGCCGACAAGGACGCAGCCGGCCAGCCGGCCCTGGCGCAGCACGAATTTGCGGTAGATGCCGGCGGACGGATCGCGCAGCACCATGACCTCGGCGCCCTCTCCCGCCTCGAACTCGCCGGCCGAGAAGACGCCGACGCCGGAGACCTTGAGGTTGGTCGAGAGCAGCGAGCCCTGATAGGCGGCCTCCTTGCCAGACAACCGCGTCGCCAGCACGCGCGCCTGCTCATAGGCCGGCTCGACGAGGCCATAGACCTGGCCCCGATGCTCGGCGCATTCGCCGATGGCGAAGATCGAGGGATCCTCGCTCGCGAGATGATCGTCGACGACGATGCCGCGATTGCTCTTGAGCCCGGCGGCAACGGCAAGGTCGACATTCGGCCGCACGCCGATGGCGATGACGACGAGATCGGTGGGGATCAGCGTGCCGTCGGCGAGCTCGACCGCCTCGACCTTGTTCTTGCCGACGAAGCCCTTGGTCGAAGCATTCAACCTGACCGCGATGCCGCGCTGCGCCATGGCTGCGGCAAGGAGAGCAGCCCCCTCCGCATCGAGCTGGCGCTCCATCAGCCGATCGACAAGGTGCAGCAGCGTGACCTTGCCGCCGGCGCGCGCCAACCCATACGCAGCCTCGAGCCCGAGCAACCCACCGCCGATGACGACGACGCGGGCGCCGCGCTCGGCATAGGCGCGCATCGCCTCGACGTCGGCGGTGTCACGGAAGGTCGCTACACCCGGCAGATCTCCGCCCGGGAAAGGCGGTTTCAGCGGCTTCGAGCCGGTGGCGAGGACGAGCTTGCCGTAAGGCAGGGTCAGCCCGCCTTCCAGCGTCACCGACTTCGCCGCCCGGTCGATGCCGGTGACGGGCTTGCCGTAGAGCATCGAGACGCCGCGTGCCTGCCACCAGGCGGCGGGCTTCAGCTCGATCTCGGGCTCGCCGATCTCGCCGGCGAGCAGCGGCGAGAGCAGCACCCGGTTGTAGGCGAGCCGCGGCTCGGCCCCGATCACCGCGATGGAATAGCGGCCGAGCGCGCGCTGGCTGAGCTCGTCGACCAGCCTGGTCGCCGCCATGCCCTTGCCGACGATGACGAGCGGCTCGGCCATGGCGTCAGGCCACCCGCTTGATCTTGAGGGCCTTGAGATAGTCGAGCGGCGCCGCCGGATCGAACTTCACGCCGTCGAAGAAGGTCTCGACACCGCGCGAATCCCCGCTCGGGGCCCCGGCCACGCCGAGCGTCTTGGCGGCTTCCGACCAGAGATCCGAGCGATTGGTCTTGTCGACCAGCGCCTTGATGTCGGTCGAGGTATCGAACTTGCCCCAGCGAATGTTCTCGGTGACGAACCAGGTATCGAGGCTCTTCCAGGGATAGGAGCTGGAACCACCCTCGCCCCAGAACTTCATCTGGAGGTTCGTGCCCTTGGCGACGCGGCCATTGCCGTAGTTGATGTCGCCCTTGAGCCGGCCAAGGATGTCGGCGACGGGAACGTTGAACCATTGCCGCTTGCCGACGATCTCGGCGAGTTCCTGCTTGTTCTCCATCTTGTCGGCCCATTGCTGGGCTTCCATCACCGCCATCAGCATGGCCTGCGTCGCCTTGGGATTGGCGTCGACGAAATCGGCACGCATGCCGAGAATCTTCTCAGGGTGCTTGAACCAGAGCTCGCCGGTGGTCACCGCCGTGTAGCCGATGTTCTGGTTGACCAGCTGCTCGTGCCAGGGATCGCCGACGCAGAAGCAGTCCATGGTGCCGACCTTCATGTTCGCCACCATCTGCGGGGGCGGAACGGTGATCAGCTTGATCTCGTTGTCGGGGTCGATGCCGCCGGCGGCGAGCCAGTAGCGAATCCAGAGATCGTGCGTGCCGCCCGGAAAGGTCATCGCGGCGGTCAGTTCCTTGCCGGCCGCCTTCTTGCGCTCGAAGGCTGCCTTCAGGGCCGAGGCGTCCTTCTGGACATTGAGGTCCTTGTATTCGTTGGCGACCGAGATCGCCTGGCTGTCCTCGTTGAGGTTGAGCAACGTGTACATCGGCAGCGGCTGGCCGTTCTGCATGACCTTGCCGGTAGAATAGAGATGCGTCTTGGGCCGCAGGATGTGGCCGCCATCGATGCCGTTGTTCTTGAAGCCGAGCGCCATGTTGTCGCGCGTCGCGCCCCAGGAGGCCTGCTTGGCGATGTCCATGTCGGGCAGGCCGTATTTGGCGAAGAGGCCCTTCTCCTTGGCGATGACCAGCGGCGCCGCATCGGTCAGGGCAATGTAGCCGAGGCGGGTGCCCTTGACCTCGGGACCGGCCGCCTGCGCGAAGGCACCGCTCGGAAAGCTCAGCTTGGCAGCGGCGGCGACGGCGGCCGCCCCGGTCAGGTTCAGGAAGTCGCGACGGCTCGGCCCGGCCTGGAGAACGGCTACCCTGGTCTTGACGGTCTTGGTCATCGATCGCTTTCCCTGGTGAACGGGTTGGTGTCCGCGAAAACGAAAACGCCGCGCGAAAGTGCCCTGCCGGGCTCCCTTCGACAGCGGCGTTGCTGTGCGTTCCGATTTCGAACTTGCTCGCGGGCAGCTTTGGCCGCGGTCGAGACGAGCGTTACAAGGACCGTGCCAACTCAGGGCCTGGTAGCAAGCATTTGAATTATTTCAATTTACCTTGGATGCCCCCGATGATTGGCGCATCTCGCCTGCTTTTGTGCGCCGCACAATTCTACCGCATATGCACAATTTTAAGGCATGCCTAGAATTTCATCTGCGTCGCTTCCGCGACGAGCGGCCTGAAGACCGCCCGCGCCCGTTCGGTCAAATCAAGCGTGACCAAGACCTGCCCGGCTCGCGCCATCGCGGCGAGCAGGCGGTCGGCATGAGCTGGGTCCGGACGGATCGCAGCGGCGTCGAAGCGGATATAGGACGGCACCTGCCGAAGAGGCCGCCCGCCGCCCTGGACGATGTCGCCGCGCAGGACCGCTTCGATCAGGGCAGCGGGGGCCGCGAGGCGATCAGGGGCCGCGAGCAAGCCGGCGAGGCTCGGCCAGTTCGCCTCGTCCGAGACCCAGCGGCTCGCCTCGATCAAAGCTGCATTCAGGCGGGCGACTGCCTCCCCTCGGCGCTCGACGTCGTCGGCGCGCCAGGCCAGCACCTTTTCCGGCAGATCCGGCATGAGATCGACGCCGCAATGCAGGATCGCGCCGACGCCGGCCTCGACCGCCAAGGTGTTCCAGGGCGCGCCGGCGCAAAAACCGTCGACCTCGCCGCTGGCCAGCGCCTCGACCGTACGCACCGGCGGAACGATCTCGAGCCGGGCATCCTCGCCGAGCCGGACGCCGGCGAGCGCCATCCAGTCGCGCAGCAGATAGGTGTGGCAGGAGAAGCCGAAGACCGCAGCGAAGGCGAGCGGCGGCAAGCCGGAGGCCTTGCGGGCGGAGACGAGCGTCGCGAGCGCCTGCGCGGATACCGCCGGGTCCGCCAGATCGCCTTGCGCGACGCGCGCCATCTCCTCGAAGCGGCGTGCCGAGACGGTGAGCGCATTGCCGTTCAGGTTCAGCAGGATCGGGGCCACCATTGGTGCGGTGACGCCGCCGATACCGAGCGTCGACGCGATCGCCGCCGGCGCCAGCATATGCGCGGCGTCGAGCAGGCGCACATGCAGGCGGTCGCGCAGGTTCGACCAGGAGACATCGCGCAGGAGTTCCAGCGAAAGCCCGTGCGCCTCGGCGATACCGGTATCGGCAGCCGCAACCAGTAGTGCCGCATCAACCAGCGGCAGGAATCCGATCCGCAGGCGCAAGGTCATTTCAGCACCTCGGCGGCTGTGATGATGGAACGGGCGATGTCGGCGAGCTTGCGCTTCTCGTTCATCGCGGTGCGGCGCATCAGGGCATAGGCCTCGTCCTCGCCGAGCCCTTTCAGGCGCATGACGATGCCCTTGGCGCGATCGATGAGCTTGCGCTCGTCGAGTTGCGAGCGGGCCTCGTCGAGTTCCTCGCGCAGCTTGGCGAAAGCATTGAAACGGCTGATGCAGGTCTGCAGGATCGGCTTCAGCCGCTCCTTCCGCAGGCCGTCCACGATATAGGCGGAGACGCCCGCCTCGACGGCGGCCTCGATCTGGCCCGCATCCGACTGGTCGACGAACATGGTGATCGGCCGCCTGACATGGCGGCTGACCTGGAACATGTCGGCGAGCGCGTCGCGGCTTGGATTCTCCAGGTCGATCACGACCACGTCCGGGTCGTGCTGTCCGATGGCAGCGACCAGCCCCTTCGTCTCGCTGACCTGGACGATGGCGCTGAAGCCGGCCTCGCGCAGCCCCTCTTCGATGATGGCGGCCCGGATCGGGTTCGCATCGACAACCAGGATCTTGATGTCTGACGTCATGCTCTGTGAATACGCATTGCTCCGCGACGGAAAGCAGGATTCGAGCCAAGTCTTCTGCCTCTCCCCGCGAGTCGACGGCGTCGACAAGGAGGGCTGCTTCCCGGTCCCGATCGGCCCGGGCCTCGGCGTGAGCTATGACTGGAACTACATTCGCGCCCATGAGAGGGCACGCGAGGTGTTCAAGCTGGAAGCCAGCTCGCCCGGCGACGGAATCGCTCGCACGACGAGACCGCTCGCGGCGCAGCCTGCATCGTTAACGGACGCCTTATCGCTGTCGGCCACCCGGTGAACGGCTGTCAACAATTTCGCCGGCCGACGCTTGCAGTGCAGCGGTCTCTGTTGAATCGTCGGCTCAGCCGGATCGTCTAGCCCACCGTCGAGGGGCGACCCGGCTGACCGGGACATCAGAACCGATGGATGCGACATCTCGCGAGCGGCTCGTCATCGTCGAGGACGATCCCGTCACACGCACGGTCATCTCGGGATACTTCGTCGATCAGGGGTTTCTGGTCGAGGAGACCGAAACCATTGCCCAGGCCAGACAGACGGTCCGGCGCTTCAAGCCGGATCTGATTTTCATCGACGTGGTCTTGCCGGACGGAGACGGATTCGAGCTCGCCAGAGAGCTTCAATCGGTGTCCGACGCCGGCATCATCTTCGTGACGCAGCGCGATGCCGATATCGACCGGATCGTCGGTCTGGAGCTCGCCGGCGACCATTATGTCGGCAAGCCCGTCGACCTGCGCGACCTGCTCGCCCGAGCCCGCTCGCTGCTGCGCCGGCGCAAGATCGAGCGCGACATGGCGCGCCGCAACATCACGGTCACCTTCGGTCCCTTCAACATGGACCTACGGCGCCGCGAGCTTGCGACGATCAACGGCGATCCGATCCGCCTGACCCGCGGCGAGTTCGACCTGCTCGCCGCCCTTGTCGAAAGCGACGGCCACTCCCTGACCCGCGACTATCTGATCGAAGTCGTCAGCAACCGCGACACCTCCGTCGATGCACGCAGCGTCGACGCATTGGTCGCGCGCCTGCGCAAGAAGCTGGGTGATACGGGCAAGGCGGGCTTCATCAGGACCGTCAGCGGAACCGGCTACAAGCTCGGCGTTCCCGTGGAGCGCGACATCTAGAGCCGGATGATTTCAGTTGGAATCGCAAGGCGATGCCAACTGAAATCTGAATCCGTCTCTCATCAAAGAGTTAGAGCCGGATCGATGCGAAAAAACCGGTTCCCACTTTTTCGCATCCTGCTCTAGGGGACAGCCGTCTCGGCGAGCACCTGCCCTTCCAGCCCGGCGAGTGCGTCGAGGGCTTCGGTGCGGGCTCGGTCGAGCGCCTCGATCGCGAGCGTCAACGCCCCGGCGCTTGCACCCGTCGCCTCACGCTCGAGCGCAGTGGCCAAAGCGAAGACACGTCCAAGACCCACGGCTCCGGCCGAGCTCGCCAACTGATGAGCCAGCCGGCCTAGCTCGATACGGTCAAGGCGCTCAGCGGCCTCCCCCATGCCCTTCAGAATGGTCGCGGACACGGTCGCAAAGAGCGTCAGGAGTTGCAGCGTCCGTGCCTCGCCGATCAGCCCGCGCTGGGTCCGGAAGAACGTGACGTCGACGGGCTGATCCGGCGACAGGGCGACGACCGGACCTCGGCTGCCGCGGCCTCCCCTGCGGCCGATCATCTGCAGGAGCGCCGCAGAGGTGATCGGCTTGGACAGGATCGTCGCCAGCCCCGCCGCACGCATCCGCCGCATCGTCTCCGGAGAGACGTCCGCCGTCAGCGCGACGATCCGGGGCTGCGCGATGGCCGGCAATGCACGGA
The DNA here is from genome assembly GCF_004123845.1 of Allobosea sp. Tri-44. GTDB lineage: Bacteria > Pseudomonadota > Alphaproteobacteria > Rhizobiales > Beijerinckiaceae > Allobosea. Next base: position 144,249 of record NZ_NBDP01000005.1, read on the forward strand.
TTGCCCGTGTGGTTTCGATACCGTCCATTCCGCCCATGTGCATATCGAGCAGGACAAGGTCGAACGTGCGCTTGCGCAAGGTTTTCACAGCCGCCTCGCCCGAGGCCGCGGCATGCACCTTGTGGCCGGCCTTGCCGACCATGAGCCGGGCGACCTCACGCGTCACAGGGTCGTCGTCGACCACGAGAATCCGCTGCAATTGCTCCGGCGGCGCCTCGCCGGGCCGGGCCGCCGCCTTGGCCGCAGCCAGTGGCAAGCTCACGGAAAAGGTGCTGCCTTGCCCGCTGGCGCTGGCGACGGAGATCGAGCCGCCCATCAACTCAACCAGTTTTCTGCAGATCGCCAGGCCGAGACCGGCCCCGCCGTTGCGACGTCCCGTTTCCGGGTCGACCTGAACGAAATCGCGGAAAATATGATCCTGCACAGCGGGATCGATGCCTATGCCGGTGTCGCGTACAGTGAGTGTCAGCCTGGCGCGCTGCGAGGCCGATGCGGGCTGAAGAGCGGCGCCGAATTCGACCTCGCCCTGCTCGGTGAAGCTGATCGCATTGCGCAACAGGTTGACGATGACGCGGTGAATCTTGCCGGAATCGCCGTGCAGGCGCAGGCCCTCGGGCGGAGGCTGCAACCTCAGGACCAGCCCCTTCTGCTCTGCCAGGGGACGCATCAACGCCTCGGTCGCGGTCAGCAGGGCGCCAAGCTCGAAATCGCGCAGATCCAGGCTTTCGGTTCCGGCTTCCAGCCGGGACAGGTCGAGCGTCGCGTTGGCGAGATCGACCAGCGCCTCGCCGGAGGTCGCGGCCATGGCGACGAGACGGCGGTCGCGCTGGTTCAGGCGCCCGCGATCGATCAGCTCCAGAACCCCGAGTACACCGGATAATGGCGTGCGGATATCATGCCCGACCACGGCCAGGAACCGGGATTTCGCGCGCGTCGCCTCTTCCGCCGCCTTCTGACCGGCCGAGGCAAGCTCGAGCGCCGTCTTCAGGGCCACGGTGCGCTCCGCGACCTTGTCTTCGAGGACGGCGCGGCTTTCTGCGAGGCGTTCGGCCATCAGATTGAACTGGTCGCCGAGCTCTTGCAACTCGTCGCCGGTGTGGATGTCGATCCGCTCATCCAATTCGCCCTGGCCGATCCGTGCAGCGCTAGCGCCGAGCGCCTTGATCGGAGCGACGAGCTTGCGACTGAGAGCGATGCCGACCAGCACCGCGGCGAAAAGTGCGACAGCCAGAAGCGCCAGCGAGCGCAGGATCGAGGCATAGATCGGTGCGAAGGCCTCTCTCACTGGTAGGTCGACGACGACGTTCCAATCGAGATCCGGCACGGCCGCCATGACGGAGAGGACGCGCCGACCCTCGACATCCGTCATGGAATGTCCGGCGCCCGAGCTCCCGGCCGTTGCATGCGCGCTCACCAGCTCGGCGAGGCTTGTGTTCCGGAGGACGAAACGCAGGTCGGGATGGGCGATCAGCCGGCCGGAGCGCGTGACGATATAAGCGCGGCCGGCCTCACCGACCTTGAGCCGGGACACGACATCGCGAATGAAGACGAGATTGACGGTCGCGCGCGCAACCCGGTGCGGAGCGAAGGCCGAACGCCGGAGCAACACCATATGCGGTTCCGAGCCGCGCCGGAACTCGACCTCGCCATAGAACCTGCCCTGTGCGAGCGCGCTCTGGAAGCCCCGGTCGGCGGACCAGTCCATACCGCTGCCAGTCCGGTCGCGCGCGAAACGCGAGAGGAAGAGCTGTTCGCGCCCTTCCTGATCGATCTGGCGCAAATCGAGGATGGCGGGAACCTGCCGCAGCAGCCTCAAGCCATCGAGATGACGCTCCTCGGGCGAATTGTTGCCAGTGCCGTTCTCGGAAGCCAACTCAAGGTCGCTCATGATGTCGGCGACGAAGGCGCCGATCCTCTGCGCCGCCGCCCGGGCCTGCTCCTGCTGGACGCGTACGAGAAGGGCCCGCTGATCCGAAAAGGCGAAGAGAGCTGCAATCGCCGTATTGAGCCCTAGAGCCAGGCAGATCGCGACGACGACGAAAACCGTATATTTGCGGGTAAGGCCGACACGCGGCCGCGATGCGCTGTCCTGTTCCGCGGCGTCGTGCAGCGTCACGACACGATCCGGGTCGCGCGGATTCGCAGGGATGGCGGCAGGTCGAGCCCCAGGGCCGCGGCAGCGGTTCGATTGATGACCAGCTCGAAACTGCGTGAGAACTGCACCGGCAGTTCGGCGACATTCGCCCCTCGCAGGATGAGATCGATATAGGAGGCGATCAACTCGGCCGTCTCCTCACGCGCGCCGGTATATGAGATCAACCCGCCCTGCAGCGTGAAGGTATCGAACGGGTAGATCGCCGGCAATCGCTGTTGCTCTGCGGCCGCCGCGCAGATCGCCGCGTTGCGGAAGGTGAAGCTGTCCGGCAGGAACACCAGACCGCCCCCGCCGCCCCTGGCAGCAAATGTCGCGATCTCGCGCGAGATCGCCGACGCCTCGGTCACGTGGATGGTTTCGAGAGCAAGCTCCGCACCTGGGATGCTGCCATGCAGGCGCGCGAGATAGCTCTTGCCCGCAGCCGGCGTCGTATAGGGGTTGAAGACCACGCCGATGCGGCGCGTCGCCGGTGCGATCTCGGTCAGGAGCTCGACCCATTTCTCAGAGATCGCCGGGTCGTTGTTGCTGAACCCCGTGGCGTTGCCGTCGGGGCGCTCCAGCGAGCGCACGAAACCGCTACCAACCGGATCCGACGCGGTCGAGAACAGCACCGGGATCTGCCGGGTCTGCTCCAGGACAGCCGCAGTCTCCGCGCTGGAGCCGACGACGATGACGTCTGGCTTCTCGCGGACCACATCGGCGGCAGCCCGCGCCAGATCATCCTCGCTCACCCCGGAGAACCGCCAGGTCATAAGCAGATTCCGACCTTCGACCCACCCCTTCTCGGCCATGAGCCGCCTCAGCTCCACCATTCGGGCGCGCAGGAGGGGATGGTCGAACGGCACCCCGACCATCAGCATGATCCGCCTCACGGGCTCCGCCGCCAGAGCCCGCCGATCCGGGATCGCGAGCCCCGATGCTCCCAGGACGATCAGAAAGGAACGACGATGCATCATGTGAGCCGGGTCCAGGAGGCGACACCCCAGCTGCGCCTCCTGCGGCAAGTTTCGCATGGTCCGCCACGGCGCGTCGAGAGCAGCTCGCTCGACATTCGCCCCTTCTAGATCTCACCAAAGCCCGATGTGGCGGAAATGACCGCGCTCCTGATGCGTGCCCGGCAGCGGCTGAAGCAGCTCTGGGTCCATCGGATTGCGGCCTCAAGACCGCAAATGGGAGGAGGTCGAGCCGGCTCTGGTCAACATGGTTGCGGCTGCGCGCGCACTGCGCGTCTTGCAAGGCTGAGCCAAGGCGGGGCGCTGGTAGCGCCTCCCTCCACCCTTGTCGCCAACAACACAACATACATTAGAGATTCTATAAACTACTGTTTTTATTGACTTTATTGCCTCCAACGCCTCATAGCGCTCGCAGGTGCCGCCGTGGCGCGACGTGAGGATCGATGTCGGACAGTGCGCCCAGCGTCGCCGCACTTTACGCAGCCGAGCAGGAAAGACTGCGGCGGCGGCTGATCGGGCGCGGGCTCAACGCCCAGCAGGCGGCCGACGCCGTGCAGGAGCTGTTCCTGCGCCTGCTCAGGACGCCCCGAACCGAAATCCGCGACGCCAGCGCCTATCTCAGCCGCGCCGCCGACACGATTGCGATCGACCATTGGCGGCACGAACAGCGAAAGAGCCGCCTGTTCGAAGCGGAGCCGCCGGATGCGCTGACGGTCGCCGACCCTGCCCCGTCGGTCGAAGCCCGGCTGGTCGAGCGTGACAAGGTACGGGACCTCGAGCAGGCGCTCTCGGCTTTGCCTCCGCGTTGCCGCGAAGTGCTGCTGCTGCACAAGTTCGAGGAGCTGAGCTATGCCGAGATCGCGCTGCGCCTCGGCATCTCCCGCAACACCGTCATGGTGCATCTCGCCAACGCCATGAACCTGCTGCGGCGCCACATGCGCGAGAAAAATCGCCCGGGCGCTAATTAGTTTTCCCTGCGAGATCGTCTAAAGAACGGGACAGCCTTGCGGGCTGAAAGATGGAGCATTTGCGCGCGATGCGTCTGCGAAAACCGGCATTGCGACGCGGACCGACGCGCTGATGGACACGGCCCCCGCTGCCACTGTGGACGACGATGCCATCGCCTGGTTCGTCAGGCTGCGCGACGAGGAGGTATCCGAGGCGGACCGGGCCACCTTTGCCGTCTGGCGGGAGGCCAGTCCCTCGCACGAGCAGGCCTGGCGCGAGATCGAAGCCGTCTGGGGAGGATTGGATCAGGTCGCCGTGCCGAAACCGGTACCGGCCATCGTCGCGCCCGCCGCATCTCGCAGTCGCCGCCTGGTATTGCGTCCGCTGGCCGCCGCTGCGGTGATTTTGCTGGCCGTGACAACGGCTGTGCGCCTGACGCCAGACGGCCTCTTCGCCGATCATCGCACCGGGATCGGCGAGCGCCGCGTCGTCGCGCTGCCGGACGGGTCACGGATCGAACTTGGACCAGCGAGCGCGGTCGATGTCGATTTCGCCGGTGCCCGGCGCACGGTCACGCTGGTCGCCGGCGAAGCCTTCTTCACGGTGGCGCGCGACCCCACGCGGCCCTTCGTCGTCAGTGCCGGCCAAGGCGAGATCGCCGTTCTCGGCACCGCTTTCGACGTCAAGATCGGCCAAAGCGAGGCGGTCTCGGTCGTCGTCACCGAAAGCAAGGTCGCGGTCAGCGCTGCCGGAAGCGGCGCTGTCGGCGTCGCCGCCGGACAGGAAGTCGGTTACGACCGCAACGGCGTCTCGGCCGTGCGTCCGGCCGATCTCGATGCGGCCCAGGCCTGGCGACAGGATCAGCTCGTCTTCCATGATGCGCCGCTGGATGCCGTGCTGACCGAACTACGGCGCTATCGCCGTGGCACCATCCAACTGCTCGGCGGCGAGCTCGGCAAGCGACGCATCACCGCCGTCTTCGACGCCAGGCGTCCCGATGCGGCGCTCGAGACCATCGCCCGCAATCTCGACCTGCGGCTCCTGCGCGCGACCGATTATTTCGTCGCGCTCGTCGCCTGGTGAGAAAAAATCGCACACCGGCCTAATTAGTTTTCGCCCCGCGAGCGTCTTCCCCAACGGGGGAGCGTCGCAGCGGCGCTCCGCATGATCGCGGACGGGGCATCGGGTTATGAAGAGCAGGAACAAGGCCGGCCAGCAGACGGTCCGGCCGGCGATGATTGCCGTAGTGCTGGCAGGGACGGCGCTCGGCTGTTTCGCCGCGCAGCCAGTGCTGGCTCAAACCTCTGCGGCAACGAGCGCTGCGATCGACATCCCTGCTCAGGCGCTCTCCTCGGCGCTGATCGCCTTCTCGCGCCAGACCCGGATCGAGATCTTCGTCCCGTCCTCGCTGGCGGCAGGCAAGCGCTCAGCCGCGGTGTCGGGCGCGCAGTCGCCGGAAGCCGCGCTGCAACGCCTGCTAGCTGGCACCGGCCTGACCTATCGCTTCACCGGTGCGCGCTCGATCGCGGTCGAGGCGGTCCCCAGGGCGGCCATGGTCGGCGCGGCGCCGGCTGGTGCGATCGCACTCAGCGAGGTGCTCGTCGAGGGGCCGCGATCGGCGGGCCTGCCGCCGCCGACCGGAACGATCGGGCAGCCTCCGGTTCCCTATGCGGGCGGCCAGGTCGGAACCGGGACCCGGGTCGGCCTCCTCGGAAACCGATCGGTCCTGACGACGCCGTTCAACGTGACGGGCTATACGGCGAAGCTGATCCAGGACCAGCAGGCGAGGTCGCTTGCCGACGTGGTGCAGAACGATCCATCCGTACGCAATGACGCTCCGCCATTCAGCGAGCGGGATTCCTTCTTCATTCGCGGCTTCTCGGTGGTCAATCTCGACACGGCCTTCGACGGCCTGGCCTACATCGCCAACCCGCGCCGCAGCGTCGTCGAAGGCATCGAGCGCGTCGAAATCCTGAAAGGCCCGACCGCCCTGCTCAACGGCGGGGTCAGCCGCATCGGTGGCACGATCAACCTCATTCCCAAGCGCGCCTTCGACGAGCCCCTGACGCGCGTCACGACGACTTATCTCAGCGACGCGCAGTTGTGGACGCATGTCGACCTCGGCCGCCGCTTCGGCGCATCCAGGGAATGGGGCGTTCGCTTCAATGGCTCCTATCGGAAAGGCGACACGCCGCTCGACAAGAACGCCATCGAGGTCGGCAACGCCTCGCTCGGCCTCGACTATCGCGGCGATCGCTTCCGCGCCTCGCTGGACCTTGCCCACTCCACCCAGAACGTCACGGCGCCGACATCCCTGTTCAATGCGGCGGCGGCGAACATCGCCATCCCGCGGGCGCCGAACGGGCGCAGGAACACGTCGAGCTCGCTCGAATACAACGACAGCCGCTACAACATGGCCGCCGGCCGGGTCGAATTCGACCTCATGCCGGATACGACGATCTACGCCGCCGCCGGCGCCAGCCGCTATCGCGAGGACTTCCTCTCCTCGTCCTATCAGATCACCCGCCTGGATGGCCGCGCCACCAACAGCCTAGCCATCATGCCGCTGGAGCTGCAGGGCTATTCGGGCGAGATCGGCCTGCGCTCGAAATTCCAGACCGGGTTCATCGACCATCAGCTCAACGTCTCCGCGTCCCAGTCGAGCAACGAGAACTATTCGCGCGGCTTCTTCCCGCCGGCACTGCCGACCTTCCAGACCAACATCTATGCCCCGACGCATCTGCCGCGTGATTCCGTCAATACGTTCGGCTTCCCCCGCTCGAGCCGGCAGCCGCTTTTCACCAGCCTGATGCTGCGCAGCGTGGCGGTGGCCGACACGCTCTCGGTGGCCGGAGACCGGATCCAGGTGACGGTCGGCGGTCGCTATCAGGACATCGCGCTGAAGAGCTATGTCACGCGCCCGGTCGCCACGTTCGGCACGCTCGCCTCGACCTATAAGGAGGGGCGGTTCAGCCCGGCGATCGCGGCGATCGTTCGCCCGACCGACAAGCTCTCGATCTACGCCAACTACATCGAAGGCCTGACCGAGGGGCCGAGCGCACCGGCGACGGCCATCAACTCCAGCGAGGTTTTCGCCCCCGTCGTCAACAAGCAGACCGAGGTCGGCGTCAAATACGATTTCGGCACGGTGGCCGTCACGGCCTCGCTCTTCGAGATCCGGCAGCCAAACGCCTATACCGACCCGGCCACGAACCGCTTCTCCGTCAGCGGCCTTCAGGTCAACCGTGGCGCCGAGTTCACGGTGTTCGGCGAGCCCTTCGAAGGCGTGAGACTGCTCGGTGGCGTCACCTTCATGGACGCAGAGCTCGCCGACACAGCCGGCGGCCGGTTCAACGGCAAGACCGCACCGGGCATCCCGACCACCGCGATCAACCTCTATGGCGAGTACGATCTGCCCTGGGTGCGCGGGCTTACGGTCACCGGCCGGATGATCTACACGAGCAAGATGTTCTACGATCAGGCGAATACGCAGTCGGTCCCTGACTGGACGCGGTTCGACCTCGGCCTGCGTTATGCCTTCACCGGCCCGGCGGGCAAGCCGGTGGTGCTCAGGGCCAGTGTCGAGAACGTGTTCGACCGGACCTATTGGGCATCCGCCGCTCGCGGCTTCCTGGCGGTCGGAGCGCCGAGGACCTACGTGGTCTCCGCCCAGGTCGACTTCTAAAATCGACCGGAGGCCAAACGCCATGCTGCGCACCGTCCTGCTCTGCCTAGCTCTCCTGCTTGCCCCCGCCTTGGCGAGGGCAAAGCAGGTGACCGACCTCGCCGGCAGGACGGTGACGATTTCCGACAAGGTCGAGCGCATCATCATTGGCGAGGGGCGCTATGTGCCCGCCCTCGCCATTCTCGACCGGGACGATCCCGTCGGCCGTCTGGTCGGGATGATGGGCGACTACGAGGCCGTCGACTCGGCGAGCTATGCCCGCTATCGCGCGCGCTTTCCGAAGATCGCCGAGATCGCCCGGATCGGCCGCGCCTCGCAGGAGAGCTTCAGCCTGGAGAAGGCGATCGCGCTACGTCCTCAAGTCGCGATCTTCGGCCTTGGCGGCCACGGCCCCGACACCCGCTCCGGCGAGGTGATCGCGGCACTGGAAAAGACCGGGACGGCGATCGTCTTCATCGATTTCCGCAGCGATCCCTTGGTCAATACGCCGCGCTCGATGGAGCTGCTCGGCCAGGTGCTTGGCCGCGAGCACGAGGCTGCGGAGTTCGTCGCGGCCTGGCGTGCGGCACTGGCAGAGGTCGAAGAGCGGCTCGTGCGAGCCAAGCCGGCTCCGACCCGCGTCTTCATCGAAAGCCGGGTCGGGATCGATGCGAGCTGCTGCGAGACGATGACGCGCGGCATGATGGGGCGCTTCGTCACTGCCGCCGGCGGCGTCAACATCGCCGAGGCGATGGTGCCGGGCGAAGCTGGAACGGTCAGCCTGGAATGGCTGATCGCCCACCCGCCGCAGGTCTATATCGGCACCGCGATCGGCAATCTCGGTTCCACCGGCAGCAAGCCCTGGCTGGCGCTCGGCGCGGACGTGCCGGCCGAGACCGCGCAAATGAGCCTCAGGCGCTCGATGGCCCGCTCCGGCATCGCCCAGCTCGAAGCGGTGCGCGCCGGCCGGGCCCATGCGATCTGGCACCATTTCTACAACTCGCCGTTCAACGTCGCCGCGGTGCAGGCCTTCGCCAAATGGCTGCATCCTGCCCTCTTCGCCGACCTTGACCCCGAGGCGCTGCTACGCAAGCTGCACCAGCGCTTTCAGCCCTTTCCCGTCGAAGGCGTCTACTGGACCTCCCTGCCATGACCGATATGCCTGCCGCGCCTGCGCCACGCCCTGCCCTCGACGAATGGCAGCTTTCCGTCGTCGAGGCCTTCGACGTCGAACCGCGCCTTCGCCGTGTCGTCTTCACGGCCGACACGCTCGACCAGTTCGCTTATAGGCCGGGGCAGGCGCTCGTCCTGCGCATGCCGCTGCCGGAGGGCGGCACCGGCCGGCGCGACTACACCATCCGCTGGCTCGACCTCGATGCGAAGCGACTCGCCATCGATTTCGTCCTGCACGGGGCGACGCCGGCGCCAAGCTGGGCGAAGGCCGCGCGCCCGGGAGACCCACTGCTCGCGCTTGGCCCACGCGGCCGCAGCGTGATTGCGCCCGACGCCGACTGGCATCTGTTCTGCGTCGACGAGACCGGCATCCCGGCACTGCGCCACATGCTCGAAACGCTTCCGGCTGGCACGATCGTCCATGCGCTGATCGAGACCGCCTCGGCACAGGACGAAACCGCCATCGAGACCGCTGCGACATTGACCTGCCGCTGGCTCGCGCGCGACGACGTCGCCGCGGGACCGAACCCGCTGGTGCTGGACGCCCTGCGCGCGCTGCCGCTTCCCACCGGCCGAGGCCAGGCCTACCTGATGGGCGAGACGAGCAATGTCCGCTCCTGGCGGCATCACCTCGTGCATTCGGGAATGCCGAAAACCGCGATCGCTTCGGAAGGCTATTGGCGGCCGGGCCGCGTCGGCGGCCACGACCATGTCGACGACTGAATTTGCGCAGTTCCTGCCTCGCGCTCGCCGATGCACGCGCTGCGGGAGCGCGAATGGAACGCCTTCCGACGGCCTACCTGAATCCCGGATCAGGGTTCGCGCGGTGGTGCCACCCCTCGCCAAACGCCCAGGGTGATTTACGATAGAAAGCCCGCCAGCGCAGATCGGCCGGCCGCTCAACATAGCGGCGGCGAACCAGTCTTCTCGCGATTCAATATCCAAAACATAAGATGGTCGCGGGCAGCGGGCGAGCGTAGCGCGTCCACTACAGGCTGTCGCGCCACGTCCGATTGTTACGACGATTTTAGATTTTATCTCTAAAATCAACCACTTAAGGAAGTGGCTGGGGGACTAGGATTCGAACCTAGACAACCAGAGTCAGAGTCTGGGGTCCTACCGTTAGACGATCCCCCAACGGGCGCGCTTGGTGCGACGCGTCGGATGGGCGCGGTCTAAACAACCTCACGCGCGGTTGCAAGCCTTCTGTGACGATTTCGACATGCAAGGCGGTCAAAGCGCCTTGCACGGCAGCCCGAAACGATCGCCGGCGCTGTGCGGCATGCGCGTTCGTGCGCAAGAACGTCTCAGCTGGCGGTGAGCGTGCGCCTGACGGCGTCGCGCCAGCCGGCAACGTGGTGGCTGCGGGTTTCCTCGGCGAGGCTCGGCGAGAAACGCCGCTCCAGCCGCCAGCGATCGGCAAACTGGGCCGGCTCCGGCAGCAGGCCGGCGTCGAGGCCGGCGAGATAGGCAGCGCCGAGCGCGGTGGTCTCCAGCACCTGCGGCCGGTCGACCGGGGCGGCGAGGATGTCGGCGAGGCGCTGCATCGTCCAGTCGGAGGCGACCATGCCGCCATCGACGCGCAGCACTGTCTGCGCGCCGTCGGCCTCCGGCCAGTCGGAGCGCATCGCCTCGAGCAGGTCGAGCGTCTGGAAGCAGACCGAATCGAGCGCTGCGCGGGCAAATTCGCGCGGGCCGGTGTTGCGGGTCAGCCCGAACATGGCGCCGCGGGCATTGGCGTCCCAATGCGGCGCGCCGAGGCCGGTGAAAGCCGGCACCAGATAGACCTGCTGGCCGGGATCGGCACTGGCCGCGAGCGGGCCGCTATCCGAGGCCTTCTCGATGATGCCGAGCCCGTCGCGCAACCATTGTACCGCAGCGCCGGCAATGAAGATCGAGCCCTCCAGCGCGTAGTAGCGCACGCCCTTGAGCTGATAGGCGACGGTCGAGAGCAGGCGATTCTGCGACACGACCGCCTTGGTGCCGGTGTTGAGCAAAGCGAAGCAGCCGGTGCCATAGGTCGATTTCAGCATGCCGGGCTCGAAGCAGGCCTGGCCGACGGTCGCCGCTTGCTGGTCGCCGGCAATGCCGCGAATCGCGATCGCTCCGCCGAGCAGGCCGGGCTCGCTGTCGCCGAAATGCGCGGCGCAGTCGCGCACCTCCGGCAGCATCGCCGCGGGAATGTCGAGCAGCGCCAGCAGTTCCTCGTCCCACTGCCCCTTGTGGATATCGAACAGCATGGTGCGCGAGGCATTGGTCGCGTCGGTGGCGTGGACGCGGCCGCCGGTCAGGCGCCAGAGCAGGAAGCAGTCGACCGTGCCGAAGGCGAGCTCGCCGCGCTTGGCCCGCTCGCGCGCGCCGGGCACCTGGTCGAGGATCCAGGCGATCTTGGTGCCGGAGAAATAGGGATCGATGCGCAGGCCGGTGCGCTCGGCGACGAGCTTGCCGTGCCCTTGTGCTTCGAGCGCGGCGCAGCGCTCGGCGGTGCGCCGGTCCTGCCAGACGATGGCGCGGCGGATCGCCTGGCCGGTGCTGCGATCCCAGACCAGGGTGGTCTCACGCTGGTTGGTGATGCCGATCGCCGCGACCTCTCCTGCCCGAGCCTCTGCGCGGGCCAGCGCCTGCCGGCAGACCGCAAGCGTGCTCTCCCAGAGATCCTCCGCCTCGTGCTCGACCCAGCCGGAGGCCGGATAGTGCTGCGGGAACTCCTGCTGGGCGCTGGCGACCGGCTGCAGATTCTCGTCGAACAGGATGGCGCGGGAGGAAGTCGTGCCCTGGTCGATCGCCAGGATCATGCGCCGCGCCGCCATGCCGTTTTCTCCCGCTCATTCGCTGCCGGGCTCGCAATGCCGGCTGGCGTCGAGCTTTGCCGCGAAGGCTGGATACAGGCAAGCGGAAGCCTCGCCGCAGTTTCGCCACAGGTTCCGCTTGGCAGGGGCCGCGTGCTGTTGTTACGCTACCGACGAATGGAAACGTTCCAGCTTCATGCTGGACTCCCGGCAGCCGCCGAGGTGGCATGGCCGGCGAAGGGTTAGCGAGTGACGGTCGAAGACCGCCAGGATTCCGACCGCCCCCTCGTGGCGGCGGTCCCCCTACCGGGCGAGCGGCCCGCGCCGCCGGACGCCGTTCGGTTTGCTCCGGAGCCGTACCAGCGCCCTCACCCCACCACCTATGCCGCGCTCGATCTCGGCACCAATAACTGCCGTCTCCTGATCGCGCGGCCGGCCCAGCACGGTTTCCGGGTCGTCGATGCCTTCTCGCGAATCGTGCGGCTCGGCGAAGGGCTGGGCGCCAGCGGGCGGCTTTGCGACGACGCCATGGACCGCGCCGTCGAGGCCCTCAAGATCTGCAAGAGCAAGATGGAGCATCGCGGCGTGACACGGGCGCGCCTGATCACCACCGAGGCCTGCCGCGCCGCGACCAATGGCATCGAGTTCGTCCGCCGCGTCGGCGCGGAAGCAAGCCTCGAGCTGGAGATCGTCGACCAGAGGACCGAAGCCTCGCTCGCCGTCACCGGCTGCGCCGCGCTGGCGGCGCCCGAGGCTGGTGCAGTGATCGTCTTCGACATCGGCGGCGGCTCGACCGAGATCGTCTGGCTCGGCGGGCGCGAGGCTGGGCGCGATCCGGCCTCGCGCATTCGCGAATGGGCCTCGCTGCCGATCGGCGTCGTCTCGGTGGCGGAACGCTATGGCGGGATCGAGGTCGGCCGCGAGAAATTCGAGCGGATGGTCACCGATTGCAGCGAGGCGCTGGCGCCCTTCGCAAAGAAGGCGGCAGCGGCCCGCGACGCACCCAATTTCCACCTGCTCGGCACCTCCGGCACGGTGACGACCGTCGCCGGCATCCATTTGCGCCTGCCGCGCTATGACCGGCGCCAGGTCGACGGTCTGTGGATGCAGGATCAGGACATCTGCAGCGTGATCGACGAGCTCGTCGCGATGGACTATGCCGAGCGCCAGGCCAATGCATGCATCGGCCGCGAGCGGGCCGATCTGGTGCTCGCCGGCTGCGCCATCTTCGAGGCGATCCGGCGGGCCTTTCCGAGCCCGAAGGTGCGCATCGCCGATCGTGGGCTGCGCGAGGGCATTCTGCTCAGGATGATGCACGAGGATCGCGCCTGGTGGCGCAGGCGGCAATGACAACGACAAAATCCGGCGGCGGCGCACGTGATCTGCGCATCAAGGTCAAGAAGCCCGCCAAGCGCAGCCATTCCTCGCAGCTCTGGCTCGAGCGCCAGCTCAACGACCCCTATGTGAAGCGGGCGCGCGAGATGGGCTATCGCTCGCGCGCTGCCTTCAAGCTCGCCGAGATGGACGAGCGCTACAAATTCCTCAAACCCGGCCAGAAGCTGCTCGATCTCGGCTGCGCCCCCGGCGGCTGGTGCCAGGTCGCTGCGGCAAAGGTCGGGCTCGACAAGGGCAAGGGCCGGATCGTCGGCATCGACCTGCTCCCGGTCGACCCGATTCCGCATGTCGAGCTGATCGAGCTCGACTTCATGGCCGACGAAGCCCCTGCCCTGCTGACCGAGAAGCTCGGCGGCAAGGCCGACGGGGTGATGTCGGACATGGCGGCCAACACCACCGGCCACAAGAAGACCGACCATCTCAGGATCATCGGTCTCGCCGAGGCCGCCCTCGAATTCGCCAACGACGTGCTCGCGCCGGGCGGCTTCTTTCTGGCGAAGCTGTTCCAGGGCGGCGATACGGCCGAACTATTGGCGGAGCTCAAGCGCGACTTCACCCAGGTCCGCAACATCAAGCCGGCAGCGAGCCGGGCCGACTCCTCCGAACTCTACGTGCTGGCGACCGGCTTCCGCCGCAAGGCCGAGCTGACAGAGGCAGACGGCGAACCTTAGGCGCGACGCTCGCGCTCAGGCCAATTGCAGATCGATCGCCGCCTTCACCGCCACCGCATAGCCCTGCGGGCCGAGCCCGGCGATGACCGCCGTCGCCGCCAGAGAGACGTAGGATTTGTGGTAGTGCGCCTCGCGTCGGTGGATGTTGGAGATGTGCAATTCCACGATCGGGCCGGGAAACATCTTCAGCGCGTCGAGGATCGCGATCGAGGTGAAGGAAAAGGCGGCTGGATTGATGACGATTGCGCCGCCGCCGTCGATTGCCTCGTGGATCCAGTCGATCAGCTCGTATTCGCGGTTGCTCTGGCGGAAGACGATCTCGCGCCCGTCGGCAGCCTGCCGACAGAGTGCCTCGACCTCGGCGAGCGTGGTCGAGCCGTAGATTTGCGGCTCGCGCGTGCCGAGTCGGTTCAGATTGGGGCCGTTGAGGACGTAGATCGGCTTGCTCACGGGTCGGTCCTGTCCTGTCAGCCCTGGTAGCCCATCAGGCGCGGCAGCCAGAGCACGAGGCTGGGGAAGAAGGTGATCAGCGCGAGCGCGACGATCATCGCGCCGAGGAACGGCATGCATTCGCGCACGATCTGGCGCAGCGGCACCTCGGCGATGTTGGTCATGATGAAGAGCAGCAGGCCGTAGGGCGGCGTGATCAGCCCAAGCATGATGTTGACGACGACGACAACGCCGAAATGCACCATGTCGATGCCGAGCGCCTTGGCCGTCGGGATCAGCACCGGCACGACGATGAGGAGGATCGCGGTGCCCTCGAGCAGGCAGCCGAGGATCAGCAGCAGCACGTTGACGAGGATCAGGAAGCCGAGCGGCGACAGGTTCCAGCCGGCGAGAAGCACGCGCAGGCTGTCGGGGATGTTCTCGATGGTGACGACGTAGTTGAAGACGAGCGCGCCGGCGATCAGCATGCCGATCGAGGCCGTGGTGCGGGCGCTGTAAGCCAGCGAGCCGTAGAAGGCGCGGAAGCTGACACTGCGATAGAGCAGGACCGAGACGGCGAGCGCATAGGCGGCGGCGACGGCGGCGGCCTCGGTCGGCGTGGTGGCGCCGCCATAGATGCCGCCAAGCAGCACCACCGGCATCATCAGCGCCGGCAAGGCGCGCCAGGTGATGCCGGGCAAGCGGCGCAAGGGGATCGGCGGCTCGACCGGGAAATTGCGGCGCCTGGCGGCCGAGGCGACGATCGTCATCTGCGCCAGCGCCATCAGCAGGCCGGGAATGACGCCGCCGAGGAAGAGGAAGCCGATCGAGGCGTCGGAGACCAGCGCGTAGAGCACCATCGGGATCGAAGGCGGGATGATCGGCCCGATCACCGAGGACACGGCCGTCAAGGCGGCGGCAAAGGCCGGCGGATACTTGCCGTCCTTGGTCATCATCGCCTGCATCATCCGCCCCGTGCCGGCGGCGTCGGCGATGGCCGAGCCCGACATGCCGGCGAAGATCACGCTCTGGACGATGTTGACATGGGCGAGCCCGCCCCTGAAGCGGCCGACCAGCGCATCGCAGAAACGCAGCAGGCGCTCGGTCATCGAGCCGATGTTCATCAACTCGGCCGCCAGGATGAAGAGCGGCACGGCGAGGATGACGTAGTTGGTGTACATGCCGTTGAGCAATTGCTCGGCGGCGATCGAGAGGTCCTGCCCGGCGACGAGCAAATAGAGGATGGAGCCGGCGATCATCGCATGCCCGATCGGCAGGCCGAGCAGCGACAGCGTGACGATGGCGAGGATGGCGAGAGAGAAGGGCGTGCTCATACGCCGGAACTCGCCTTGGTCGGATCGAACGCCTCCGGCGCCTCACCGCGCAGTGCCCTGAAGCCGAGCCAGAGATAGCGGATGATCGCCCCGACGGCGAAAGCGATGTAGATCGCATAGACCCAGTTGAAGGGCAGCTTGAGATAGGCGGTGCGCTCGACCTTCATGAAGGCGACGTAGTCGACCATCGCCGGCAGCGAAATCACGTAGAGGACGACGAGCGCGACCGCGGTGATCAGCGCCATGATGCGGCGCGGGCCTGGACCGACCGCGCCATAGATGATGTCGAAGCGGATCTCCTCGTTCTCGCGCAGCACGAAACCGGCGCCGAACAGCACCAGCCAGAGCCAGAGGATGACGCTGATCTCATGCGTCCAGCCGATCGGGAAGTTGAGCAGATAACGGAAAACGATCTGCACCAGGAAGACGAAGAACATCGACCCGAGCATCAGCACGAGCAGGTTCTCGGCCCGGCGCGCCATGAAGGCGCCGAGTGCTTTCAGCGAATTCGGCATTGCTCCTCCGGTGAAATTCGGCCCGCCGGCCCCTCCATCGGCGGGCCGCGCCGGCCCCGAAGGGCCAGCGCTAGACCTCGATCGCTCGAACGCAATAAACGCTAGAGCGCGTTGATCTTGTCGAGCATGCCGGGAACCCAGCCTTTGGCCAGCTCCGATTCCAGATACTTCTTCTGAGCAAAGTCGCGGAAGGCCTTGAGATCGGGCGCATAGACCTCGAGCCCCTGCTTCTTGAAGAAATCGACCAGCTCGGCCTCCTTGGCGAGATGCTCCTTGGTGCTCCAGTCGATCGCGGCATCGGCCGCGGCCTGGAAGGCGGCCTGCTTTTTCGCATCCATCCCGTCCCAGACCCGCTTGGTGACGCAGAGCAGATCGAAGCCGACGAGGTGCGAGGTCAGCACGATCTGCGAGGAGACCTCGTAGAACTTCATGTTCTGCACGTTCGGCAGCGGGTTGTCCTGGCCGTCGATCGCGCCGCTCTGCAGGCCGGTATAGACCTCGGCATAGGCCATCGGCGTCGGGTTGGCGCCGAGCGACTGGCCGAGGAACTGCCAAGCATCGCCGCCGGGCATGCGCAATTTGACGCCGGCGAGATCGGCCGGGGTGCTGATCTTCTTCTTCGGCTTCAGGCCGACCTGGCGGGCGCCGAAATAGGTCGGACCCAGGATTTTGATGTTGAGCTTGTCCTCGGCCATCGTCTTGAGGTCGCGACCGACATCGCTGGCGAAGACCTTCTTGAGATGGTCGGCGTCGCGGAAGAGATAGGCCGAGGTGACGATCGACCAGGCCGGGATCTGGTTCGAGACGTCCTGCGGCGCGATGTTGCCCATTTCGAGGTTGTTGCGCTGCATGGCGACCAGTTCGGTGCCTTGCTTGAACAGGTTGCCGCCGTAATAGGGCTGCAGCGTGAAGTCGTCTTTGATGGCTTCGCCGAAGCGCTTCATCATCTCGGCACGGATATCCTGCTCGGAGAACACCGCCGAGAAGCGCAGGTTGGGCTTGCCCTGCGCAAATGAAGCTCCGCCCGTCAGCGCCAGCGCGCCACCGGCCGCCAGCAGCATGCGCCTGTCGATACCCTGTTTCATGCCGTTCCTCCCCTGCGGGTTGTCCCCGCTTCGAGGCAGACCATGCCCAAGCCTTTATCAGCAATCAACTGGTATTTTTGATTTCATCTGATGATCCTGATTTCACCATAACAATTGTACCCGCTCCGCTGCGCCGCTAAACTGCGCCCTCTGCCGCAGTCCCAAACGGAACACGCATGCTGAATTACGCGCCGCCGACCGCCTCGATCGGAGAGCTTGCCTATCGCCGTATCCGGGCAGACATCGTCTTCGGGCGGCTGGTGCCGGCGCAGCGGCTCAAGCTCGATGACCTGCGCGAGACCTATGGCACCAGCATCAGCACGCTGCGCGAGATCCTGAACCGACTCTCGTCGGAAGGGCTGGTCGAGGCGGAAGGCCAGAAGGGCTTCATGGTCGCGCCGGTCTCCGCCAGCAATCTGAGCGAGATCGCGGCGCTGCGTCTCCTGCTGGAGGGGCATGCCCTCGCCCAGTCCTTCGCCGCCGGCGACATGGAATGGGAAGGCCGCGTCGTCGCTGCCCATCACAAGCTCGCTTTGATGGAAAGGCGCATGCTCGACAATGACCGCGCCGATCCGGAGCTCTGGAAGCGCTATGACTGGGAATTCCATCACGCGCTGATCTCGGCCTGCGGCTCGCAGGTGCTGATGGAGACGCATGCCTCGGTCTATGACCGCTATCTGCGCTATCAGATGGTCGCCGTGATCTTCCGCGGCGAGGTGGCGGCGCAGGAGCACCAGGTCCTGCTCGACTGCGCGATGCGGCGCGACATTGCGCGCGCCACTGATGTTCTCGCAACGCATATCAATGCCTGCGTCGAGCACACCCTTGCTGGAGGCAGCCTGCAAGGCTGAACTGCTGCCGCGCGTCAGCTCAAAAAACAAAGCCCGCTCCGCAGCTTTGCGGAACGGGCTTTGCAATCGCAGCAGGTCCAGCGCTCAGTCGAGCTGGAACTTCGAGAACTCGCGATGCTCGCCATAGATGCGGCGGACCGTGCCGGTGATCGAGCGGTAGACGATCGTCTCGGTCTCGATCACGTCGGGTCCAAAACGCACGCCCGAAAGCATGCCACCATCGGTGACGCCGGTGGCGCAGACGATGACGTCGCCCGAGGCCATCTCGGCCATGTCGTATTTATGGTTCGGGTCCTTGACGCCCATGGTCGCGGCGCGAGCCCGCTTCTCCTCGGTGTCGAGGATCAGGCGGCCCTGCATCTGGCCGCCGACGCAACGCAGCGCCGCGGCAGCGAGCACGCCCTCTGGAGCACCGCCGATGCCGAGATAAAGGTCGATGCCGGTCTTCTCCGGCTCGGTGCAGAAGATCACGCCGGCGACGTCGCCATCGGTGATCAGGCGGATCGAGGCGCCGGTCTTGCGGACTTCCGCAATGAGCTTCTCGTGGCGCGGCCGGTCCATGATCAACGTGTTGATCTCGTGCGGCTTCACGCCCTTGGCCCGGGCCAGCGCATTGATGTTGTCGGCGGCCGAAGCGTCGAGGTCGACGACGCCGGTCGGATAGCCCGGGCCGATCGCGATCTTGTTCATGTAGACGTCGGGCGCGTAGAGCAGCTGGCCGGCGCCGGCCATCGCCATCACGGCGATCGAGCCCGGCATGTCCTTGGCGCAAAGCGTCGTGCCCTCGAGCGGATCGACGGCGATGTGGACCTTGGGGCCCTGCTTGTTGCCGACCTTCTCGCCGATATAGAGCATCGGCGCCTCGTCGCGCTCGCCCTCGCCGATGACGATCTCGCCGTCGATCGGCAGGCGGTTGAGCTCGCGCCGCATCGCGTCAACCGCAGCCTGGTCGGCCGCCTTCTCGTCGCCATGGCCGCGCAGGCGGGCGGCGGCGACGGCGGCGCGCTCGGTGACGCGCACGAGTTCCATCGAGAGGTAGCGCTCGATGATCTGGTCGGGCGAGATGCGGAGATCGACGGACATGGGGACTCCCTAAGCGCAATTAGCGGTGGGCCGAGGCAAATAACAAGCGGATTGGCGAGGATATGGCGAAGCCGTGGATGACCACGCCAACCGTGCTCACTCCCGCTCGATACGGATGACTTGCGGCGCTTCTGCGATGTGACCGTCAGCGCTGACCTTCTCCAGCGCGGCGCGGATTGCCCGCTCGCTGGTGGCGTAGGTGATCAGTACGACCGGAACCGGCGCACCGGAGCGACCGCCCGGATCGCGCTGGGCGGCGCTCTCGGAACGGCGCTGGACGATGCTTTCGAGCGAGATGTCGGCTTCGGCCATGCGGGTCGCGATCGCAGCGGCGGCGCCGGGACGGTCGGCGACGGCGAGGCGAATGTAGTAGCCGCCCTCATGGCGCTGCATCGGCGCGCGGGTCGGCTGCTCCAACCTGGAGACCGGCATGCCGAAGGGCTGCCCGGCGGTGCCGCGGGCGACGTCGGCGATGTCGGCGATCACAGCCGAGGCCGTCGGGCCGCCACCGGCGCCAGGGCCAACCAAAGTGATCTCGCGCACCGCGTCGGCATCGATGGTCACGGCGTTGGTGACGCCCATCACCTGCGCGATCGCCGAGGATTTCGGTACCATGGTCGGGTGCACGCGCTGCTCGATGCCGGTCTTGGTCCGTTCGGCGACGCCGAGCAGCTTGATCCGGTAGCCGAGCTCGTCGGCCATCTTGAGATCGAGCGGTGTGATCGAGGAAATGCCTTCGACGTGAATCGCTTCGGCGTCGATCCTCGTGCCGAAGGCGAGGCTGGTCAGGATGGCGAGCTTATGGGCGGTGTCGAAGCCCTCGACATCGAAGGTCGGGTCGGCCTCGGCATAGCCGAGCCGCTGGGCGTCCTTCAGGCAGGCCTCGAACGTCAGCCCTTCGAGCTCCATGCGCGAGAGGATGTAATTGCAGGTGCCGTTGAGGATGCCGTAGAGCCGGCTGACATTATTGCCCGAGAGCGCCTCGCGCAGCGTCTTCACCACCGGGATGCCGCCGGCCGAGGAGGCCTCGAACGCAAGCGCCGCGCCAGTGCTTTCGGCGAGCTCGGCGAGCGCGATGCCATGGGCGGCGAGCAACGCCTTGTTGGCGGTGACGACGTGCTTGCCGGCAGAGAGCGCAGCCTCGACCGCCTGCTTGGCCGGGCCGTCCGAGCCGCCGATCAATTCGACCAGGCAGTCGATCTCGCCGGAGCTGGCGAGCGCGACCGGATCGTCGAACCAGGTAAAGTTGGAGAGATCGATGCCGCGGTCGCGACTGCGATCGCGGGCCGAGACTGCCGTCACCCGGATCGGCCGGCCGCAACGCGCGGCAAGCGCGTTCTCCTGGCGCTTCAGAATACCCGCGACAGCTGCGCCGACTGTTCCCAGGCCGGCGATGCCGACACGCAGGGGCCTGATCTCGGAGGGAGCAGCGTGCATGGTCATGGTCGGCGGGGTCGCATGAGGCGGGTTCGGAGTCAACGGCAAGCGGCACCGCCGAACCCTTGCCGCCAAGGCGTTCCGCCGGGTCCGAGACCGGCAACCCGAGTGACCGGACGTGCTCCGGCAGGCGCAGCGGAACCATGCGGGGGCGAGCGACGGCGGCGCGGTGGACGACGGGTCGGCGCGGGCATGGAACTTGCCTAAGACCACGTCGCCGAGATCGATCGAACATGGCGAGGACTGACGATGCAGACGCCGTCATTCATCCGTGGAGCCGAGAGCGCCAGAACGATCGCACGGCAAATCGAGAGCGAGGGCTTCGCAGTGATCGACGATTACGTCGCCCCGGATCAATTGCAGACGGCCCAGAATTTCGTCAGGCAGGCCGTCGCCCGCAACGGCGGCAACTATCTGGCCATCAACGGATCAGAAAAGCTCGGCGGCACCTTCCTGCATGATTTGGCGACCGATCCCGGCTTCATTGCCCTTTGTCACGGCATTTACGAAAGCAGCACGGGCAAGCCGGCTCCGGATACTCCGTTCTATCAGGTACTGCGCTGCCTGGCGGGAAGCCTCGCAAAAGCCAATTCACTCAACTTCCACTATGATTCCTACCTGCTGACGGCGCTCATTCCGGTCATCATCCCAGATCACGGCAAGACCGGCGACCTGCTGCTGATTCCGAACTCGCGAGGAATCCGGTCGCATTATCTCACAAATTTCGCCGACAAAATCCTGCTCGACAACTGGCTCTCGCAGAGACTTCTCAGGATGCTCTATGCAAGACGCCACGCGATGATCCGGCATCTCAAGCTGAAACCCGGAAATCTCTATCTCTTCTACGGCTACCGCTCGATCCACACCAATGAGGAATGCAGCCCCGACGCCATCCGCTCGACGGCGCTGCTTCACTATTTCGACCCGCATGCCGAAAGCAGCCTCAAGCGCATGCTGAGGAGGAACTGAGCGACGCCGGCGGCAAAAGTGGCGACTTCCCGCCCCCCTCACTCGAAACGGCAGACGACCTCGGCGGCGAGCTTGTGGACCTTGCCGTTCTCGAAGCCCAGGTAGAGGCGCAGCAGCTGGTTGCCGAAGGCGGTGATCTTGATGGTGCGCAGCGCCTCGAGGCTGTCGCCATCCGCCACGGTGGAATTCTCGTCGACCGGCCTCCAGAACCAGGGCTTCGGCGCCCGGATCACGGTCTGCGTCAGGAGCTGCTCGGCTTCGGCGCGGCCCATGCCGTTCGGGAAGTACTTCGTCACGATCTCGGTGGCGTCGCGGCCGCATTCGCGCGCCCGAGTCGCGGTCAGCACCTCGGCGATCAGGGGCGAATCGGTGTCCGCGCTGCGGCCACGCGAGAAATCATAGGTCGCGAACAGGCAGACCAGCGCGAACAGGCCGAAAACGATCCCGATCAACCGGCCTTTCGAGACCATGATGCGCGCTCAGTCCCTGCTATCCGCCCCGCCGCCTGCGTTCCCATGTTTTGGCGGTTCGGTCCAGTGCCGGCGCGCAACACCGCGCCCGCCTTTCCGGGCGCTGCGCAGCAGCGAGCCCGAAATGACTGTGCGATCAATGGCTGCCCCTACCCCGCCTTCGGCATCTGGATGACGTTGTGCAGGGTCTGGTCGGCGCTCTTCAGGAAGCGCCCGACATTGCGTGCCGCCTGGCGGATGCGCTGCTCGTTCTCGACGATAGCGATGCGGACGTAATCGTCGCCGTGTTCGCCGAAGCCGATGCCCGGCGCGACCGCGACCTCGGCCTTCTCGATCAGCAGCTTGGAGAATTCCAGCGAGCCGAGATGGCGGAACTTCTCCGGGATCGGTACCCAGGCGAACATCGAGGCCTGCGGCGCCGGGAACTCCCAGCCGGCCTTGCCGAAGCTCTCGACCAGCGCGTCGCGGCGCTTGCGATAGGTCTCGCGCATCTCGCGGATGCAATCGTCCGGGCCGTTGAGCGCCGCGGCGGCCGCGACCTGGATCGGCGTATAGGCGCCGTAATCGAGATAGGACTTCACCCGCGCCAGCGCAGCCAGCAGCCTCTCATTGCCGACGGCAAACCCCATGCGCCAGCCGGCCATGGAGAAGGTCTTCGACATCGAGGTGAACTCGACGGCGACGTCGATGGCGCCCTGCACCTGCAGCATCGACGGCGGTGGATCGTTCTCGTCGAAATAGACCTCGGCATAGGCGAGATCGGAGAGCAGGATCAGCTCGTGCCGCTTCGCGAAGGCGACGAGGTCGCGATAGAAATCGAGCGAAGCCGTATAGGCCGTCGGGTTCGCCGGATAGCAGGTGACGAGCGCGATCGGCTTCGGCACGGAATGGGCCATCGCCCGCTCCAGCGCCGGGAAGAAGGCCGGGGTCGGCTCGGCCGGGACCGAGCGGATCACGCCGCCCGCCATCAGGAAGCCGAAGGCATGGATCGGGTAGCTCGGGTTGGGCACGAGCACGACATCGCCAGGGCCGGTGATGGCCTGCGCCATATTGGCGAAGCCTTCCTTCGAGCCGAGCGTGGCGACGACCTGCGTGTCGGGATTGAGCGTCACGCCGAAGCGGCGCTGATAGTAGTGGGCCTGGGCGCGGCGTAAGCCCGCAATGCCCTTGGAGGCGGAGTAACGGTCGGTGCGCGGCTTGCCGGCGGTCTCGACCAGCTTCTCGATGACGTGCTTTGGCGCCGGCAGATCGGGATTGCCCATGCCGAGGTCGATGATGTCGACGCCCTTGGCGCGCTCGGCTGCCTTGATCTTGTTGACCTGTTCGAAAACATAGGGCGGCAGGCGTTTGATGCGATGGAAATCGGTCATCTCGGCAACAGGTCCTTGCGGATCGCCGCCCTGGAAGGCGGTCGATCACATTCTTGCGTTGCGATGCCTTACCACCGCAGCTTTCGCCCTGACAGAGCAAAATAAGCAAGATTCATCGAAAGACGACACAAACCTCCGGACGGCAACGCCTCAGGAGGGTGGAATAAAGGGCTGGCTGATCGCCTGGAAGACATCGAGCGCCTCGCAGCGAGCCGAGTGCGCCGCCAGGGCGGGATAATCGCTCAGGACGACGAGATCGGGATGGGCGTCGCTGGCGAAGCGCAAGGCGCAGGCGAGCGCGATGTCGGCGTGGCCGATCCGATCGCCGAACCACCAGTCGCCGGCGTGCTCGGCCCGTTCCCGTTCCAAGGCGACAAGAACGCCTCCGACCTGGCCGCGGCATCGCCCGGCCCAGACCTCGGAGATCGGATCGTGCAGCCGCAGCTCGTAGAACAGGCTGACTGCCTTCTCGGCCAGCCCCATCGCCAGTCCGGCGACGCGCAGAGCCCGATGGCGCGCTGGCTCCTGCCGAGGAAACAAGGCGCGTTCGGCCGGAACCAGACTGTCGAGATAGTCCAGCATGGCATGGCTCTCGGCCAGTACGAGCCCGTCATCGAGCGCAAGCGTCGGCACCCGGACCAGCGGGTTGAGCGGCGCGATCCTCTCGCCGTCGCCGAAGACCGACCAGGGCCGGTGCTCGAAGGGCAACTCATAGAGTGTCAGCGCGATGCCGACACGGCGCACGAAAGGCGAATCATACTGGCCAATCAGGATCATTGCGGCGGCTCCAGTGCGGAACCGTCATTGGATCGATCCGGGAGACGTCGGGCAAGCCGCCCAAACGAGTGGGCGTCCCCCCATTTTTACGGCAGCGGCGGAGGAGCAGGCGGCGGCGCCGGTGGTGGCAGGACTTTGCCAAGGGTCTGCGCCTGCGAGCCGGCCGCCTCATTCGATGTCCGTTTGGCCTCGAGCTCGGCTTCGAGCTTCTTGAACTCGTCCACGGTCTTGCGCTTGGCCTGGCGCGTGACGGTGGTGCCGATGGGAATGAACTTTGGATCCTGCGGGCGTGTCTCGACCACGAAGGGCTTGGGTTCGCCCGGCGTGGTGGCGAAATCTGTCATCTCAGCGACGCCGCGAGCGGCCCCGCAGCCGCCGAGCACAGCTGCGACGAGCAGAACCAGCCCGGCCGCCTTGAGCGAGATTTCTGTCCGCCTGTCAGCCATTGCCCTGCTTCCGCAAAATTTCTTTGTCACTCATACCGGTTAGGTCCTTAATGGGTCCAAAATGGGGAGTGCAACTCCTGCGTAAGGCTACCGAGGGGAGCGTCGCCATGTGTCCGCCTGCTGACGAGAAGGGCAAAGCCGGCCACAAGGCAACCGAAACGCCGTTCGCCGACCTGCCGCCCGTGCCCGACTTCGAATCGATGGCGCAGAACATGGGCAAGCTGGTCGAGCACGCCGGCAAGGTGACGGCTGCCTATCTGAAACCGATCGAACGGGGCGAGGCCAAGACCGGCCAGGCCGACGAGGCGAGCGAGATGGTCAAGGTGCTTGGCCGCGTCGCCGAGCGCTGGATCAGCGATCCCCAGAAGATCATCGAGGCTCAAGGCGCGCTCACCAGCGACTTCCTCAGCCTGTGGAGCGCGACGCTGAAGCGCCTCGGCGGCGAGCAGGTCGAGCCGGTGATCGAGCCCGAGAAACGGGACGCCCGCTTCGCCGACCCCGAATGGAACACCCATCCGGTCTTCGACTTCGTCAAGCAGGCCTATCTTCTGACCACGCGCTGGGCCGAAGGCATGGTCGAGCAGGCCGACGACCTCGACCCGCATACGCGCAACAAGGCCCGTTTCTACGTCAAGCAGATCGCCGGGGCCCTCTCCCCCTCTAATTTCGTCGCGACCAATCCCGAGCTGCTGCGCGAGACCATGGCGCAGAGCGGCGAGAACCTGGTGCGCGGCATGAAGATGCTGGCCGAGGACGTCGAGGCCGGCGGCGGCGAGCTCAAGATCCGGCAATCCGATGCCGGCGCCTTCGAGGTCGGCGTCAACATCGCGACGACGCCCGGCAAGGTCATTTACCGCAACGACATCATCGAGCTGATCCAGTATGCGCCCTCGACCGAGACGGTGCTGAAGCGGCCGCTGCTGATCGTGCCGCCCTGGATCAACAAGTTCTACATTCTCGACCTCAATGCCGAAAAGAGTTTCATCCGCTGGTGTGTCAGCCAGGGACTGACGGTCTTCTGCATCTCCTGGGTCAACCCCGATCACCGCCACGCGCTCAAGGATTTCGAGAGCTATATGCGCGAGGGCATCTTCGCCGCGCTGGAGGCGGTCGAGCAGGTGACCGGCGAGAAGCAGGTTTCGACGATCGGCTATTGCGTCGGCGGCACGCTCCTGGGCGTTACCCTCGCCTATATGGCCGCGGTGAAGGACAAACGCATCGCCAGCGCCACCTTCTTCACCACGCAGGTCGACTTCACCCACGCCGGCGAGCTCGCGGTCTTCGTCGACGAGGAGCAGGTCCGCGCCGTCGAGGAGCAGATGGCCGAGCGCGGCTATCTCGACGGGTCACGCATGTCGGGCGCCTTCAACATGCTGCGCCCGAACGACCTGATCTGGTCCTATGCCGTCAACAACTACCTGAAGGGCAAGGCACCGACAGCCTTCGACCTGCTCTACTGGAATTCGGATTCGACCCGGATGCCGGCCGCCAACCACTCCTTCTACCTGCGCAACTGCTATCTCGAGAACAAGCTGAGCAAGGGCGAGATGCGTCTCGGCGGCAAGCTGCTCGACCTCAAGAAGGTGACGATCCCGGTCTATAATCTCGCGGCCCGCGAAGACCATATCGCGCCGGCGCAATCGGTTTTCCTCGGCTCGCAGAGCTTCGGCGGCCCGGTCGACTACGTCATGGCCGGGTCGGGCCACATCGCCGGCGTGGTCAATCCGCCGAACAAGGTCAAGTACCAGTTCTGGACCGGCCCGAAACCGGAGGGCGCCTTCGGCGATTGGATTCGGAAGACGCAAGAGCATCCGGGCTCCTGGTGGCCGCATTGGCTCGCCTGGCTGGAGAAGCAGGCGCCCAAGCGCGTCAAGCCGCGCGTCCCTGGCGAAGGTCCCCTGCCCGCGCTGGAGGACGCTCCCGGAAGCTATGTGAAGATCAAGGCGTAGCGGCGGCGCCGTTCGGTGCCCTGGTAGGCAAGCCGCTTGCCGGAGCGGCGAAACCGCCCGTTCCCTGACACAAAAAAAGCCGGCCCGAAGGCCGGCTCTTTCCTCGTCGCCGAACGCGCCGCTCAGTTCTTGCGAACGACCGGGCGAGCCGGGATCGTCTCCGTCGGGGTGTCCCAGCGATAGGTCAAGCCGGCCGAGACGATGTGGATGAAGGGATCGGCCTTGGCGGTGTAGAGCACCGGGCCCTGCTGCGGGTGGGCGCCGCCATAGTTCACCGTCGCCTCCTTCACCTTGATGAAGGTATAGCCGACATCGAGCTTCAGCTTCTCGGTCAGCTGGTAGCTGCCGCCGGCCGAGAGCCAGAGGCGGTCATTGTCCGAGATGAAGACGGTGCGATTGCGGTCGTTCACCGGCGAGAGCTCGTAGGCAATACCAGCGCGCAGGGTCAGATCGCGGTTCCACTTGTACTCGGCACCGAGAGCGAAATACCAGCTGTCGTCATACTCGAAATTGAGGCTGGTGACCGGCGTGCCGACGAGCCGGTTGACGATGCCGATGCGATTGAAGCGGCTCCAGTTGGTCCACTCGACGCCAGCATGCACCTGCCACTGCTCGTTCAGCTCATGCGAGACGCCGAACACCACCGAATCCGGCAGGTTCAGGCTGGCCTTGATCGGCAACGCCAATGTCGGGCTGGCCTGGAAAGTGCCCTTCAGCGTCTGGCGGATCGAGGAGCGGTAGGCCAGGCCGATGGTGGTCCCCGGCCCCCAAGGCGTCAGGGTGACACCGACACGGTAGCCGTAATCGATCGAGTCGCCGTCAAGGATGGCGCTCGTTGCACCGATACCGACGCCCGTCGCCTGCTTCAGCGTGGTCTTGATGTACTGGCCCTGGAAGGCGCCGCCGATGGAGAGCCAGTCGTTGACCTTGTAGCCGAAGGTCGGAGCCACGTTGATCGTGCGCACCTTGGCCGAGCGGCCATAGGTCTGCGCGGCGTGATAATCGTCGGTCTTCGAGCGCAACCCGAACGGTGCGCCGGTCGTCAAGCCGACCCAGAACCTGTCGGTGAGCTGCCAGGCCATATAGGAGGCCGGGATGAAGGCGCCGTCACCGCCGAGATTGCCGGTGCCGAACGGGCTGCCGCCGAGTGCGGTGTTCGGCACGCTCGTGCCCGGCCCGGTAACGATACGCGTCTGCGAGGTCGGATCGTATTCGGCGTTCGCATTGAGATAGGTGAAATTCCACTGGCTGTTGCGGCCTGGGAACATGGTGATCGTCGCCGGGTTCCAGGCCATCGAGCCCATGCCGATGCCGCCGGCAGCGGCGCCGGCATAGGCCATGCCGAGACCCTCGGCGCTCTGGCCGGAACGGATCGCGAAGGAGCCGGCGGAAGCCGCGCCGGCCGCCAGCAGCGCCGCGAGCGAGACGGTGGTGGCGGCGGTGAGTTTCAGGAGGCTCTTCATCGCGGCTTCTTCCCCAGGCTGAGGTTCTTGTTGAGACGGCTGCGGCAAATCACGCCGCGGAATCTGTCACCACCATGCCGCCTGCTCGTTTCCGCCGCAATCCCGCCCAGATCGCGCTCAAATCGCCATGCTCCACCGGCCGACCGCGGTGACATGGACGAAAACGTGCAAAAACGACGCGTTTCGCGCGTCGTGCCCGAATCTCGGTGACGGAAAAGATGGTTTACATGCGAACTATTGCGATTTTGCCATTGTGCGCCGCAACGTAGCCTTCTCCACCGCCTCGAAAAGGCGACACGGTTTCGCCAGGACCGTTGCATAAGCGCCACAATTACCGGAGCCTTCGCAAGCATGGCATGCGTCCCGACGGGCTTGCATCACGGCGGCAGTCCGCACAGGATCGCCGCGACCTCAATTCTGGTCTCACACTCTGTTTTAAACGTTTGAAAAAGGGGGAAACGACGTGAAACTGGTTCGTTACGGCGCATTTGGCCAGGAGAAGCCCGGCCTTGTCGACGCCGCCGGCAAGCTCCGCGATCTGTCGGCCCATGTGTCCGACATCGCCGGCGCTGGATTGAAGTCGGCCTCGCTCGCCAAGCTGAAGGCGCTGTCCCCCGAATCACTGCCGCTGGTCGAGGGCGCGCCGCGCATCGGCGCCTGCGTCGGCGACGTCCGGAACTTCATCGCCGTCGGCCTCAACTTCGCAGATCACGCCGCCGAGACCGGGGCTGCGATCCCGGCCGAGCCGATCCTGTTCAACAAGGCGCCGAATTGCATCGTCGGCCCGAATGACGACGTCATCATCCCGAAGAATTCGAAGAAGACCGACTGGGAAGTCGAGCTCGCCATCGTGATCGGCGATGGCGGCTCCTATATCGACGAGAAGGACGCGATGGCGGCGATCGCCGGCTTCTGCGTCTGCAACGACGTCTCGGAGCGCGAATTCCAGACCGAGCGCGGCGGGCAATGGGCCAAGGGCAAGGGCTGCCCGACCTTCGGCCCGCTCGGTCCCTGGCTGGTGACGCCGGACGAGATCGCCGACGTGCAGAACCTGGCGATGTGGCTCGAGGTCGACGGCGAGCGCGTCCAGAACGGCTCGACCAAGACGATGATCTTCGGCGCCGCCTATCTCGTCCACTATATCAGCCAGTTCATGCAGCTCGATCCGGGCGACGTCATCACCACCGGCACGCCCCCCGGCGTCGGGCTCGGCTTCAAGCCGCCGCGCTTCCTCAAGGGCGGTGAGACCGTGGCCCTCGGCATCGAGGGGCTGGGCACACAGAAGCAGCTGTTCAAGCCCTACGCAGGCTGACGAAAAAAGCGCTGCCGGGGTCGTTCGACCACCCCCGGCAGCGCTGGCAGCCTTGCTCCAGCAACGCTGCTTCAGTCCCGGACGCGCTCGTTCGAGCGCGGAAACGCGATCACCTGTGCGGACACGGTCTTCGGCCTGCCGAGTATCGCGAGCTGGCTCCCGGTGTCGCCCTGGTCAGAGCCCCCCAGCCCCTGCTCCACCGATTGCTCAGTCGCGGCGGCAACTGCACGCTCGCGTTCCAATCTGCGCCGGCTGCGCGCCAGGCGCACGCCCAACGTATCGAATCCCGGCATCGAATCGCCCCCGCTCCTAGCTGCCGGCATCAGCTATGATGTCGAGCATGAGCCGCTGCAGCCCCCATTTGGGGGGTGCAGCGGCTGTTTGGTCGCAGATTGCGGGAGTCAATGCCTCCGGAGAGCCGTGATGTGAACGGCCGTCAACCTTCCGCCAAGCCGAGCATCAGGCGGATGTTCTGGACGGCGGCGCCGGACGCGCCCTTGCCGAGGTTGTCGAGCCGGGCGACGAGCACGGCCTGGCCGAGATCGGCATTGCCGAAGACCCGCAGCTCCAGCTTGTTGGTGTCGTTCAGCGCTTCAGGTTCGAGCTTGCCCCCGGCTTCAGCCGGCAGGACGCTGACATAGGTCGAGCCGGCATAGCGCTCGGCGAGCGCCGCCTCGAGGTCCGCGGGCCTGGGCTTGCCGGGCAGCGTGTCGAGATGCAGCGGTATCGAGACCAGCATGCCTTGCCGGAAATTGCCGACCGACGGCACGAAGATCGGCCGCCGCTCAAGCCGCGAATAGACCTGCAGCTCGGGCAGATGCTTGTGCTTGAGGCCAAGACCGTAGAGCTCGAAATCGGGCGCGGTGCCGGCCTCATAAGCCTCGATCATGCTCTTGCCACCGCCGGAATAGCCTGAGACCGCGTTGACGGTGATCGGGTAATCGACCGGCAGCAGCCCGGCATCGACGAGCGGGCGCAGCAGCGCGATGCCGCCGGTCGGATAACAGCCCGGATTGGCGACGCGGTTGGCGTTGGCGACCCTCGTGGCGAAGCCCGGCTCGAGCTCAGCGAAGCCATAGATCCAGTCCGGCGCGACGCGATGGGCTGTCGAGGCGTCGACGATCTTGGGCGCGTCATTGCCGAGCTCATCGGCGAGCGCGACCGACTCCTTGGCGGCATCGTCGGGCAGGCAGAGCACGACGAGATCGACGCCCGCCATCATCGCCTTGCGGGCGGCCGGGTCCTTGCGCTTGTCGGGGTCGATGCTCTTGACCACGACCTCCGACACATCGGCCAGGCGCTCGCGGATGCCGAGCCCGGTGGTGCCGGCTTCGCCGTCGATGAAAATGGATTTCAGGTTCTGGCTCATCGGACCCTCGCAAGGTGTCTGGTGGAAGCGGGCGGAACTAGTTGGCTGGCTTGGGAGTACGGCCTTGTCGCAAAACCGGACATCACTTTTGCGACGGGCATAAAAAAACCGCGCTCGGGGCGCGGTCGCGGGCGTTCGGACTAGAAGCCGAGCGTCATCGCGGGCGCGCCGGGGCGGCCTGTTCACTGCGACGTCGGGTCGGGTTCGTGGTCATGGCGCGGTATATGTTCCCTGTCCGGCCGCCTGTCAATCCGCGCTGCGCGCCAGCGACGCCAGACGGCCTTCAATCAGGCGCAATGCGTCCTCTACCGACAGAACGGCCGTGTCGACGATCAGCCGGTCGCTCGTCCAGGGCCGATAGGCGTGTGTCTCCACTGAGGCCCAGTCCGGGAGGGTAAATCCCGCGATATCGGGCTGTCGCTGCTCGACCCTGCGGCGATGCTCCGCCCTGTCGGAGCAGACGACCTCGATGTCGAGATGCGGCACAGCCGAAGCGCTGGCGAGCTCGTGCCAGGCACCCCGGCTCTCGGCGACCGGGTTCACGCAATCGGCCACGACCGCGATGCCAAGCGAAAGGTTTCCGCCCGCGATCGCGAGAGCCACGTCATAGCCCGCCGGCCCGATGTCATCGCCGGGCCTCGCCTTGCGCAATACATGCTCGATGCTGTCGATGCGCAGATAGGTCGCTGACCGCCCTGCCGCGAGTTGGCGGGCAAGGGTCGTCTTGCCGCTACCGGGGAGTCCACTGAAGACGATCAGCACGTATGCCTCCGGTCGGTTCGGTTGATTTAACCCGCGTTTCGAAGCGCTCGGTGTGTTCGCTTCTCAAGGAGATTCAAACGCCTCGCATCGCGATTCAACCCGCTTTCCTCAACGCCAGCGCCTGGAGGTAGTGCTGCGCCACCGCCGCGCCTGCGATCGCCGTCGCGTCGGCATGGTCGTAGGGCGGAGAGACCTCGACCACGTCCATGCCGCGGAAATCGAGATCGCGGATCGCCCAGACCATCCGCAGCGCTTCTGCTGAAGAGAAGCCGCCGGCGACTGGCGTGCCGGTGCCCGGCGCGAAAGCCGGATCGAGCGCATCGATGTCGAAGGTGAGGTAGGCCGGCCCCTGCCCCACGCGCTCCTTGATCTGATCTGCGATGCCGTCGACGCCGAGCGCATGCGCCTGATGCGCGTCGATCACTTTGATCCCGCAATCGCGCGGTGCGACGGTGCGGATGCCGATCTGGATCGAACGTTCGGTATCGATCAGCCCCTCCCGCACTGCCTCAAGCACGAAAGTGCCGTGGCTGATCGCGCCGACGCCGTCATCCCAGGTGTCCTGATGCGCGTCGAACTGGACGATGGCGAGCTTGCCATGGCGGGCGGCATGGGCGCGCAGCAGCGGCAGGGTGATGAAATGGTCGCCGCCGAGCGTGATGAGCTGGGCACCGCTCGCGATGATCGCGGCCGCCTCGCTCTCGATCGCCCGGGCACAGCCCTGCAAATCGCTGCGCGGCAAGAGGCAATCGCCATAGTCGACCACGGCGAGCGTCTCGAACGGGTCGATCCGCGAAGGATACTGCGCATCGCCGTCGAAGATCGTGCTGACGCGGCGCAACGCCTGCGGCCCGAAGCGGGTGCCCGGCCGGTTCGAGACGGCAAGATCGAAGGGCACGCCCCAGACCACGGCATCGCAGCCGGCAACGTCCTTGCTGTAGCGGCGGCGCATGAAGGAGAGCGCACCGGCATAGGTCGGGTCATGGGCCGGGCCCTTGCGGTCGCCGGTAAAGGCGTGGTCGATCGGCGGGATCTGGGCGGGTTCGGTCATCTTGAATAAGTCCGTAGGAGGTCAGCGCCGGCCGTTCAGCCAGACATAGAGGCACCAGGGCAGGATCAAAGCGAGCCCGGTCAGGACGAGCCGAAGCGTGGTCCAGGCGACCGGGTATTGCAGCGCCCTGCCGTCGAGTTCCGGCACGCCGTGGATCAGGCCGAGCGCGAAGGCCGGCGCCAGGAAGACGATCAGCGCGTTGACGATGCGGCGGCCGCGCGGGAGCTCGCTGCGTGCCAGCGCCAGCAGCGCTGGCACCGCGACCATGCCGAAGGCGATCAGGATGAGCAGGACGCGCATGGCGGCTTCCGGTTGAACAGGCTGGCAGCCGATTTAGCACGGACAGAGTGCGGCTCCAGCCGTCTGCGGCTGTTCCTGCAGCCGTTTCTGTCGTTCGAATGCCCGCTGGGACCTTAGCGGCCGCCGCCGACCCGAATGATCGAGCCGACCATGTAGGACGCCGCCTCGGACAGTGCGAACAGCACGGCTTCGGCGATTTCCTCCGGCTGGGCGACGCGCTTCAGCGGGATCGACGGTGCGATGCGGGCGACGCGCCCGGGTTCGCCGGTCGAGAGCGCATGGATATCCGTCTGCGTCATGCCCGGCGCCACCGCATTGACGCGGATGCCGGCCGGGGCGAGCTCGATCGCGAGGCCGATGGTCAGGGAATCGACTGCCGCCTTCGAGGCCGCGTACCAGACATATTCGTTCGGCGAGCCGAGGCCGGCGGCGATCGAAGAGATATTGACGATCGAGCGGTTCTTCGCGCCCTCATTGGCGAGCAGGGCCTGCGCCGCCTCGCGCGCCACCAGGATCGCGCCGGTGACGTTGAGGTCGATGCAGGCGCGGATGACCTGCGGGTCGGACTTGGCGAGCGGGCTGCTCTTGCCGGTGATCGCCGCGTTGTTGACGACCGCGGTCAGCGGCCCGAGCGCCGCCTTGGTCTCGGCAAAGACACGGGTGATGTCGGCGAGGTTCGCCATGTCGCCCTGGATCGCGACCGCCTTCGCCCCCGCCCTTCCGCAGGTCGCGACGACATCGGCCGCCGCCTGCGCATTGCCCTGGTAGTTGACGGCGACGTCATAGCCGCGCTCGGCGGCGAAACGGCAGATCGAGGCGCCGATGCCACGGCTGCCGCCGGTGACGAGAAGGACGGGACGGTCGGACATGCGGACAGCGCTCCTGTAATATCGATGCGGCGTTGGACGGCGGCAGCCTCAAGTGCTGCTGGCGATCGCCTCGATCTTCTCGATCCCGCCCAGCTTCGGCGCGAAGGAGGCCCAAACCTTGCGCGCGCCGGCTTCCCAGCCGGGGCGATCCTGCGGCTGCACGACCTTGCCGCCTTCGGCCTTGGCCTTGGCCATCGAGGCATCCTCGTCGGCGACGATGAGCTCGTCGAAATAGCCCGCCCCCTCCGCGGCTGCGACCGCGAACGCCATCTTGTCCTCGGCGGAGAGGCCTTTCCAGAAGCTGGCCGAGACCGCCACCACGCCGGCCGCCCAGATATGGCCGGTCTCGATCAGGTAGGGCACGACCTCGTGCAGCTTGAAGCCGACATAGGCCGACTTGGTCAGGTCCATGCAGTCGACC
This sequence comes from Allobosea sp. Tri-44, assembly GCF_004123845.1. GTDB lineage: Bacteria > Pseudomonadota > Alphaproteobacteria > Rhizobiales > Beijerinckiaceae > Allobosea. Next base: position 178,259 of record NZ_NBDP01000005.1, read on the forward strand.
ACCCCGGTCTTCAGCGCGTTGTAGGTCTCGGGGATCGGAATCGGCGTCGGATGGGCGCCGAAGCCGGACCAGAGCTCGGTGTGCAGCGGGCTCTGGATGACGCGGATGCGCTTGCCCTTGACGCTGGCCGGCGTGGTCAGCGGCTCCTTGGCGAGGAGATGGCGGGCACCGTAGTTGATGAAACCGAGCACGACGAAGCCCTGCGCCTCGTATTTGTGCTTGAGCTCCTCGCCGAGCGGCCCGGCGAGCACGCGCTTCAGATGCGCACGGTCGCGGAACAGGAAGGGCAGATCGAGGAGCTGCCCGTCCGGCACCCATGAGGAGAGCGCCGAGATGGTGAACAGCGAGGCCTGGACCGAACCGAGCCGCAGGCCCTCGGCAACCTCCTTCTCACCACCAAGCGCGGCATTGGGCACGACGCGCAGGTCGAAACGGCCGGGCGCGCTCTGCGCGAGTTTTTCCATGACGCGGCGCCAGATCCGGGTTTCCGGCTTGTCCTCGCCGAGCAGCGAGGCGACCGTGACCGGCCGGCCGGCGGCGAAGGCGTGGCCTGACAAAACGGCCGGCGCAGCGATCGTGGCGGCGGCAAAGGCGCGGCGGGTCAAAGCCATCGGAACAACTCCTTGAAGGACAGAGGTAGCGACGGCCAGACCGCCACCGCAAGGCAGAGAACGAAGAGCGCGACGAGCAGGCTCGCCAGCAAGGGCAGCACCGCGCGGAACACCGCGGCCGGCGACAGCCGCATGATGCCGCTCGTGACATAGACGAGGATGCCGAGTGGCGGCGTCAGGCCGTGGATCATCAGGTTGACCACGAGGACGACGCCGAACTGGATCGGGTCGAGGCCGGCGGCGATGGCGGCCGGCAGCAGCAACGGCGCCAGCAGCAGGATCGCCGCGCCGATGTCGAGGAAGAGGCCGGCGATCAGCAGGACGAGGTTCGACAGCAGCATCACCGCGAGCGGCCCGCCGCCCAGCGCCGTCACCAGCCCGGCCATCTGCTCCGAGACACGGTCGACCGCGAGCAGGAACGCGAAGGGCGCGGAGGCGCCGATCAGGAGGCCGACGGCTGCCGCCTCCCCTGCCGCTTTGCGCAAGGACGCCAGCACGGTGCCGGCGTTCAGGCTGCGCAGGAGAAGGCAGGCGACGAGCGCATACGCGACGGCGAGCGCCGAAGCTTCCGTCACGGTGACCATGCCGAAGCGGATGCCGACCACAACGACGATGCCGAGCCCGATCGCCGGCAGCGCGCCGACGAAGGATCGCGCCCGCTCGGCGCGGCTGGCGCGCGGGGCGGAATCGACCACGCCGCGGACGCTGAGATGGATGCCGATGGCGAGCGCCAGCGTCAGCACCGCGCCGGCGACGAAGCCGCCGACCAGCAACGAGCCGACCGAGAGATTGGTCGCCGCCGCCAGGATCAGGAAGGCGATCGAGGGCGGGATGATGTTGTCGAGCATCGAGACGCCGGCGACGATCGCCGCCGCATTGGCCGGCGGATAGCCGCGCGCCACCAGCGCCGGTGCCATTACCTTGGCGCCGAAGGCGGCGTTGGCGACCGAGGAGCCGGAGGCGCCCGAGAAGAGCACGCTCGCAACCAGCGCCGTCTGCGCCAGTCCGGCCCGGAAATGCCCGACCAGCGCCGCGGCAAAGCGCACCAGCCGCTCTGCGAGGCCGCCCGCGGTCAGCAATTCGCCGGCGAGCAGGAAGAACGGGATCGCCAGCAGCAGGAATTTCGAAACGCCGGCGACCGTGTTCTGGACGATGGCCGGCTCCGGCAGGAGCCCGCCGAAGGCGCCCGAGAGCGAGACGCCGGCCAGCAGTGCGAAGGGCAGCGGCGCGCCAAGCAGGAGCCCTGCCCCGGTAGCGAGCCCGGCGACGAGGCTCGGCGTGCCGACAAAGAGCCCGGTCGCGCTCTGTGCCAGTGCATAGAGGCCGGCGCCGATCAGCAGTGCCGCGAGCGCCGCGGGCCAGGACAGGTTCAGCGCCGCCCGCCAGAGCACGACCACGAGCGTCAGCCCGCCGCCGATGGCGAAGACGGCAAAGCGCAGGCTCTCGGGCAGGCCGAGCACGGTCGAGGTGCCGCCGACCAGCGCCGCGACGCTGGCGCCGCCGAGCGCCAGGACCAGCGAGCCATGGACGGCGATCGCTTCGGCCAGGATGGCGGCAAGGCGTCGTCCCGTCGGCGGCAGGAGATTGGCGACGACATCGAGCCGCATGGCGAGCGCGCTCGTCGCCGCCAGCGGCGCACCGACCGCCACGAGCGCGACATTGAGCCAGATCGCGAGTTCGTCCGACCAGACGAGGCCGTCGCCGAACAGATAGCGGCGCGTGACCGCCGCCATCACCACGAGGAAGAGCAGCGCGAGGATCGCCGCGCCAAGCCATTCGAGACCCGCCACGAGCACTGCGAGTCCGCGTCCGCCGACGAAGCGAGCGGGTGTCTGGGTCGGCGCAGCGGTCACGGCAGCGCCCGACATCAGCTAGCGTAGCGGCGAGAAGTGCGTCGGCCGCAAGATCCGGCTGCGCATCTCGAGCACGTAAGGGGCCGCCTTGGCGCGGAAGACCTGCCAGCGCGGATCGGCCTCCATCGCAGCGCGCCGGCGCTCGCGATCGCCGGCATCCTCGAAGCGCCACATGTGCACGACCTCGTTGACCACGCCCGTGTCGGTGGTGAACCAGCCGATCAGATGGCCGAGATGGGAGATCTGCAGCTCCATCCCCTCGGCGACGTAGAGGTCGAGATAGTCGCGCACATGCGCGGGCTTGATGGCGTAGGTACGCTCGTCGAGGATCATCCAAGCCCCTCATGGCAAAACGGCGAAGCCGCGCTGCGGCCATGCGATCAGATAGCCGTCTTCGCGCCAAAGCCCAACCGGCACAACTCCGGTCTCGGCCGCGATCGATACATGACGGATATCTCTCACGCCCCCCGCCAACCGGTGGCGACGGGCGCAGCACGCAAGAGCAGCCTGACGGAGGAGAATGAACTGCAATCCTGCACAGAATGAGCGGCTTTTTGCTTTTTCGAGGTGGGGCGCCGTCAGGCTCCCCGCAGGTAGAGATCGCTCCCGGCATCGCCGCCATAGCCCGGCTCGGCGAGCACGAATCCGGCCTGCCGCAGCAGATGAATCGAGGCGCGGTTGGCCGGGTCGACCGTCGCCCTGATCGGCTTGATGCCGCGCTCTTCGGCAAAGGCGACGAGGCCGGCGAGAAGTTCCCTGCCCAGCCCCCTGCCCCAGCTTACGCGGCGCAGGCCGTAGATCAGCTCCTCGGAGCCATCGCCTGGCCGCGCGAACCCGGCCCAGCCGATCAGCTCGCCGCTGGCGCGCTCGACCACGGCGCCGGTGCCGTAGCCGAAGCGTTCGAGATTGGCGGCCGAGCGCTCGACCCAGAGCGCTGCGACATCCGGCGCGAGCGGCTGCCCGTCATCGACGAAGCAGTGGACGTCAGGATCGGCGAAGAGGGTGACTAGCAGCGGCGCGTCGGCCTGCACGAAAGGCCGGACGACGAGCCGCGCAGTCTCAAGCTGCGAAGCATGGATCATGGGCCTGACTGAACAGTCTGACGCGGCCTGAATCAGGCAGGAGCCGAGGCTACCCCCGCATGGGCCTCAGGCGCCCTCGGACCGGCAGCTATTCCTCTTCGGAACTGTAGGGTCGTTCGGGGCGGGAGGGGCGCTGCCCTGCCTGGCGGTCGTAACGACGCTCGCGATCGCGATCCTGCGTCAAGACGCAGTTCGCATAGGCGTCGGTGCCACGCTGGAAGCCATAGGCGTCGCAGCGTGAGCGGTCCTCGACGATCGGGTCCGGCGTGCTCGCGCAGGCGCTGAGAGCCAGGGTGAGTGCTGATGCGGCGATGATCCTCATGGCGCGAGGATGGAAGCGCCGCATGGCTGCTTTGGGGCGACAATCCGGCGGTCATGGGGAGACGATCGTCTCGGCCCGCCCCGTCAGCGCCCGGTATCTTCAGCCGCGCTTTCAAGAATCCTGACAGTCTCTTCCAGGCTTTCCTTCACACCGAGCTGGAAGTCCTTGCGGAAGGCGATGATGGTATCGGGCGGCAGGCCCTTGAAGGTGTAGACGACGCTGACCTGGTCGGGATTGACGTAGACGGGCTTGCCGTCGCTGGGCGAGGTGAACTTGCAGAGTTTGGGCATGTGACGTGTCTCCGGAGCAATCCGAGCGATTCCGTCACTATAGCCTAGCAAAGGTACAGGCCCCGCCACAGCCGTGGCGAGGCCTGCGCGAGGATCAAAGCGTGATGGTCAGCGCGCGATACGGGCGCGCCCGCCGCAGAAGCGCTGCTCCATCGCGCGCTCGTAGCCGAGCTCACGGTCGAAGACCATGACCGTGCGGGTCAGGCAGTCGCCGTCTTGGACCACGCCGGTATTGACGAGAGTACCATCGGGGGCGGCCACGATGGTCGGGCCGCAAGCGGCAGCGGCGGCCGCAAGGCCGAGCGCGATGGTGAACTTTGCGATGCGGTTCATCTGCAGCCTCCTAGAAATAGAGGCCGCGGCCGCAGCGGCGCACCCGCCGGTTCTCGTAGTAGCCGGTGTAGCGGTTGAACACGCGCACCGTCTTGTAGAGGCAGTACTTGCCGTCGTTGCGACCGTCGTAATAGGTCCGGCCGGTATCCATGTCGACGCCAAGGAATTCGTCTTTGCCCTTCTTGCCCTGGGCGAAGGCCGGAGCCGCCGCGAGGCTGAGAGCAGCGAACCCTGCTGCGGCGATGGCTATCTTGAGCATGGCATTTCTCCTGTCCTGCGGCGGAAATATGTCCAGCACCGCGTGCGGGGCCTTGGAGCGATCAGTACGGTTTTCGCGCGCCTCTACGAGATTATCCATGGTGAACGGCCAAATCGGCAGGCAGATCACCGCAATTCCTCCTGAATCCATAGCAGACCGGAACGCAGTTTTGCTACCCGTCACCTGACGCAATCTGGCCACGATTGCGCCGAGAGCCTGGAACGATGCTCCGATGCTGACCTGCTAGAAGTGAGCAAGATAGCCGCCGTCGACCGGCAGCGTGACACCGGTGATGAACGAAGCCTCGGGCGGTGGCCGAGCTCGGCGACGAGTGCCTCAGTCAGCGCATCCAGCCCACCCTTGGTCGCGATGTATTGGTTGGAGTGTGGTGATCTCCCGGTAAAGCTTCGAGGTGCCCTGCGCCTTCGCCTCGTCCGACGCCAAAAACCCGGCGAAGCCCCGTTCCGTTTCGACAATCCCGGCCGTGCGCAATTGCGCATAGCGTATGCCATCAGGTTTCGCCTTACTCACGAGTAAGCTCAGGAATATCGAGTAGAGCTGGAGATACCGCGGCGGCCAACGACCGCGGACTCAAGGGGAACGTCATGGAACAGGCCGAGAGCCCGGTGCTGCTCACGATCGAGCAGGCCGTCGCCACCGTCACGCTCAATCGTCCGCGCGTGCTGAACGCGATCGATCCGCACATGGCGCGGAGCCTTGCGGATGCGATCGAACGCATCGCCCATGATGGCACGGCGCGCGTCCTACTATTGCGCGGCGAGGGTCGCGCCTTCTGCGCCGGCGGCGACGTCGCCCGCTTCGCGGGGGAAGACCCGGTCGCAGCGGTCGAGGCGATCATCGACCCGTTTCATAGCGCGTTGCGCGCGCTGGATGCGCTGAAGCTGCCGACGCTCGCGGCCGTGCAGGGCCCGGTCGCCGGAGCGGGCTTCAGCCTCGCCACGGCCTACGATCTCTGCATCGCGGCGGATGATGCCGTCTTCACCATGGCCTATTCCCGCATCGGCGCCTCCCCGGACGGCTCGGCGACCTATCGGCTGCCGCGCCTCGTCGGCGAGCGCAAGGCGCTCGAACTCGCCTTTCTCGCTGAGTCAGTGGATGCCGCGCAGGCGCTGGCGCTCGGGCTGGTCAACCGGGTGGTGCCGGCCGCTTCGCTGCAGTCCGAAGCCATGTCGCTGGCGCGCCGGCTCGCGCAGGGGCCGACGGCCGCCTATGCCCGGATCAAGCATCTCGTCGGCCGTTCGCTCGTCAACGATCTCTCCGCGCAGCTCGATCTCGAGCGCGAGGCTTTCCTCGCCGGCACGCGCACGGCAGACTTCAGGGAGGGCGCGCAGGCCTTCCTGGCCAAGCGGCCTCCGCAGTTCGAGGGGCGCTGAGATGGTTGCTTCGCCCATTCTGGAGGTCTCGGGCGTCTCGCTCGCCTTCGGCGGGGTGCGCGCCCTCAGCGACGTCTCGTTCACGGTGCCGGAAGGCGCGATCACCGCCGTGATCGGCCCGAACGGCGCCGGCAAGACCTCGCTGTTCAACACGATCTCGGGCTTCTACCGACCGCAGGCGGGCAGCATCCGCTTCGCCGGCGAAAGCCTCGACGGCGTGCGCGCGCCGCAGCGCGCCGCGCGCGGCCTCGCCCGCACCTTCCAGAACATCGCGCTGTTCCGCGGCATGACCGTGCTCGACAACATCAAGCTCGGCCGCCACGCCCATATGCGCACCGGCGTGCTCGACGCGCTGCTCTATTGGGGCCGGGCCCAGAAGGAGGAGCTGGAGCTGCGCGCCGAGATCGAGGAGCGCATCATCGACTTCCTCGAGATCCAGCATATCCGCAACGCCTCGGTCGGCACGCTGTCCTACGGCTTGCAGAAGCGCGTCGAGCTGGCGCGGGCGCTGGCCATGCGCCCGCGTATCCTGATGCTCGACGAGCCGGTCGCCGGGATGAACCGCGAGGAGACCGAGGATATGGCCCGCTTCATCCTCGACGTGAAGGAGGAATGGGGCGTCACCATCCTGATGGTCGAGCACGACATGGGCATGGTGATGGACATCTCCGACCATGTCGTGGTGCTGAATTTCGGCCAGGTCATCGCCAGCGGCACGCCGCGCGACATGCAAGGCAACGAGGCGGTGGTCGCCGCCTATCTCGGCTCGGGCGATGTCGGCGCGATCGCGCGCCGGATCAAGGCGGAGGCGGCGTGATGGACACCCTCTTCCTTGTCGAGGTCACCCTCGCCGGCCTCGGAGCCGGCGCGCTCTATGCCCTGACCGGCGTCGCCTTCGTGCTGATCTACAAGGCCACGCGCGTGGTGAACCTCGCCATCGGCGAGATCCTGATGCTCGGCGGCTATGCCTTCCTCGGCTTCGCGGCCGGGCTCGGCCTGTCACCCTGGCTCGCATTGCCGCTCGCCATCGCGGCCGGCGGTGCGCTCGGCTGGCTGGTCGAGCGCGCCCTGATCCGGCCGATGCTGGGCGAGAGCCCGATATCGGTGTTCATGGTGACGATCGGCCTCGGCTCGATCCTGGCCGGCGTCGTGCAGCTCGGCTGGGGTGCCGACCCGCTGCGGCTGCCCGAATTCATGCCGTCGACACCGGTCTTCATCGGCGAGGCCTATCTCGCGCCGAAGGTCGCGATCGGCTTCGTCGCCGCCGCCGTGGTAATCGGGCTCTTCCTCGCTCTGTTCCGCTTCTCGCGCGGCGGCGTCGCGCTGAAGGCGACGGCGGCCGACCAGGGCGCGGCCTATTCGGTCGGCATCGACGTGCCGCGCGTCTTCTCGGTCGCCTGGATCCTCGCCTGCGCCACCGCTGCAGGCGCCGGCGTGCTGATCGGGGCTATCGGCGGTATATCGCCGACCATGGGCGTGTTCGGTCTTTCCGTCCTCGTCGTGGTGATCATCGGCGGCCTCGACTCGATCGCCGGCGCGCTGGTCGGCGGCCTCTTGATCGGGCTGGTCGAGGCGCTCGCCGGCGCCTTCCTCGGCGGCGAGTTCAAGCTCGTCGTCACCTTCGCGCTGCTGCTCGTGCTGCTGATGGTCCGTCCCTACGGACTGTTCGGCACCCACGAGATCGAGAGGCTGTAGCGCCATGCGGATCGGCACGCTCAAGACCAGCTACGCCGCCGACGAGGCGCTGTTCGACACGCCGACGCAACGCGTGCTGCTGGTGCTGCTCGCGCTTGGCGCGATCGCCTTTCCCTTCGTCGCCAGCCCCTATTGGCTCTTCCTCGCCTGCCTCTGCGCGATCAATGTCGCAAGCGCAACGGGCCTCAACCTGCTCACCGGCTATACCGGCCTCGTCAGCCTCGGCCAGGCCGCCTTCATGAGCGTCGGCGCCTATACCGTCGCCGTGCTGGAGATCCGGCTCGGCACGCCCTTCCTGCTCAACCTGCTGATCGGCGCCGGCCTCGCCGCGATGATCGGCATTCTCGTCGGCATTCCCAGCCTCAAGGTGAAGGGGCTCTATCTCGCCATCGCGACGATCGCGGCCTCGGTCATCCTGCATTTCCTGTTCGCGCACTGGAGCTTGACCGGTGAGTCGCGCGGCCTGTCGATGCCGCCGGCACGCCTGTTCGGGTTGACGCTCGACCAGCCCTTCTCGCTCTACTGGCTGATCATGCCGGTGACCTGCCTGATGGTGCTCGGCGCGGCCAACCTGCTGCGCACCAGGATCGGGCGCGCCTTCATCGCAATCCGCGACCGCGACATCTCGGCCGAGGTGCTCGGCATTCCCCTGCTGCGCTACAAGCTGACGAGCTTTGCGATCTCGTCCTTCTATGCCGGGCTCGCCGGTGGGCTCTGGGCCTATTTCTTCCGCGTCGTCACGCCGGAGAGCTTCCCGCTGGTCAATTCGATCTTCTACCTCGCCGCGATCATCGTCGGCGGCATGGGGACGATCCTCGGCGGCATCCTCGGCGCGGTCTTCATGACGCTGGTGCCGGAGCTGCTGAAGTTCGTCGCGAACTGGGCGACGCCGATCTACCCGGATGCGCTCGCGGCACTGGCGCCGGTGCGCACCATCGTCTTCGGCGGCCTGATCGTCGGCTTCCTGATCTTCGAACCGCGCGGCCTCGCCGAAATCTGGCGGCGGCTGCGGCGCTTCTTCCATCTCTGGCCGTTCAGGACCTGAGCACTTCGCTGAAACGGCTGCCGGCAAGAGCAGCCAACCCTAGGGAGGATGAGATGACGAATACGACACTCGACAGGCGCCAGCTTCTGGCCGGCACCGCGGCGCTCGCCGGTGGATTGGCGCTCGGTGTCAGGCCGCTCGCGGCGCAAGACGGCGGCGACATCGTGCTCGGCGGCTCGATCCCGCTGACCGGCGTCTTCGCCTTCGCCGGCGTCGGCATCCATGCCGGCATCCAAGACTATCTCAAGATCCTGAACGATGGCGGCGGCATCAAGGGCCGCAAGATCAAGTATGTCGCCGAGGACACCGCCTACAAGGTCGACGCCTCGGTCGCCGCCTTCAACAAGATTACCAGCCAGGAGAAGGTCTCGCTCTACTATGGCGACTCGACCGGCTTCTCGAAGACGATCAATCCCGAGCTCGACCGGCGCGGCAGCATGATCATGGCCGGCGCCTCCTTCGCGACCGAGCTCAACGATCCCAAGAAGTTCCCGCTGCAGTTCATGGCCGGGCCCGACTACACCGAGATGTTCGGCATTCTCTTACGCTACATCGCCAAGGAGAAGCCGGGCGCGCGCGTCGCCTTCGTCTATTCCGACAGCGAGTTCGGGCGCGATCCGATCGTGCCGAGCGAGGCCGTCGCCAAGGAGCTGAAGCTCAGCGTGGTCGAGAAGATCGTGACGCCGCCCGGCAGCGTCGACGTTTCGACCGAGGTGCTGAAGCTGCGCCGCGCCAATCCCGACTTCACGATCTTCCACGGCTATGTGCTGGCGCCGATCCCGGAATTCGTGGCGCAGGCGAAGCAGATGGGCATGAAGAGCCAGTTCATGGGCACGTTCTGGACCATGGACAACTCGACCGTGCAGCGCATGGGCGATTCAGCCGACGGCTTCATGGGCGTGATGCCCTACCGCTACTATTACGACAAGGAAGGCACCGCGCCGATGCTGGAGAAGATCCGGCAGATGCGTCCCGACTACCAGTCGACCGGCTACCTGCAGGGCTTCGTCACCGCCATGCTGATGGCGGAGGCGGTGAAGCGCACCCTCGATGCCGGCAAGGAGCTGACCGGCGTCAACCTCAAGGCCGGGCTCAACAGCATCAAGGATTTCGACACCGGCGGGCTGTTCGGCGTGCCGATCTCGATCCCCGGCAATTCCGTGCCGGTCGGGCGAATCTATCGCTTCGACGCCAAGGCGAAGCAGATGCAGCCGGCTTCCGACTGGATCAAGCTGTAACGGCGGCCGGATGAAGGGCTAGAGGTCATGGCCGGTCCCGCGGTGCTCGACGTCAACAATGTCGAGGTGGTCTATAACCGGACCGTGCAGGTGCTGCGCGGGCTGTCGCTGCAAGTGCCGGAGGGCGAGATCGTCGCCCTCCTCGGCTCGAACGGCGCCGGCAAGTCGACGCTGCTCAAGGCAGTGTCGAACCTGCTCTCGCTCGAGGATGGCGACGTCACCGCCGGCGCCATCCGCTTCCGCGGCGACGACATCGCCAGCCTGACCCCGCACGGCCTAGTCCGGCGTGGCCTTTTCCACGTCATGGAGGGGCGGCGCATCTTCGAGGACCTGACGGTCGAGGAGAACCTGACGGCCGCGACCTTCGCCCTGACCGGGCGCAAGCTGCCTGCCGCCGATTTCGACCTGGTCTACAGCTACTTTCCGCGCCTGCACGAGCGCCGCAAGGGATTGGCGGGCTATCTCTCCGGCGGCGAGCAGCAGATGCTCGCGATCGGACGGGCGTTGATCGCGCGGCCCTCGCTGATCCTGCTCGACGAGCCCTCGCTCGGCCTCGCGCCCAAGCTGGTCGAGGAGATCTTCGCGATCATCGCCCGCATCAACGCCGAGCAGAAGGTCTCGATGCTGCTGGTCGAGCAGAACGCCGCCGTCGCCTTCGCGGTGGCGAGCTACGGCTACATCCTCGAAATGGGCAAGGTCGTGATCGACGGCCCGGTCGAGAAGCTGATGCGCGACCAGGACGTGCGCGAGTTCTATCTCGGTCTCGGCGGTGCTGGGGGTGAGCGCAGCTATCGCGACATCAAGCACTACAAGCGCCGCAAGCGCTGGCTCTCGTAGGGATGGCGACGATGCGCGAGCTTCCCGACCTCACTTTGCCGCAGATGCTGCGCGAGAACGCCCGGACGATGCAGGATCGTATCGCGATCAGGCAGAAGGATTTCGGCATCTGGCTGCCGATCAACTGGGCCGAGTATGACCGACGCGCCCGCTATTTCGGCCTCGGACTGCGCGCGCTCGGCCTCGCCGAAGGCGGGCATGTCGGCATCCTCTCCGAGAACCGCGCGGAATGGGTCGTCGCCCAGCTCGGCGCCGGCATGGTCAGCGCGGTCGCGATCGGCGTCTATGCGACGAGTCCGGCAAACGAGGTCGCCTATGTTCTGGGCCATGCGCAAGTCGAGATCGTGGTCTGCGAGGACCAGGAGCAGACCGACAAGGTGCTGGAGCGGCTGGCGGACCTGCCGCAGCTGAAGCGCATCGTGGTGATCGATCCCAAGGGATTGAGGGGCTATGCCTCCGAGCTGGTCGTCGCCTTCGCCGAGGTGCTGCGCCTCGGCGCTGAGCACGAGACCGCGCATCCCGGGCTGGTCGAGGCCTGCCTCGCCGCGCAGACGCAGGCCGATATCGGCCTGATGGTCTACACCTCCGGCTCGACCGGCAAGCCCAAGGGCGCGATGCTGAGCTATCGCAACATGCGCGCCCAGGCCGCCGGTGTCGTCGAGCGGCTCGGCTATGACGCCACCACGACGAACCTGTCCTACCTGCCGCTCTGCCATGTCGCCGAGCAGATGCTGAGCACGATGGCGCCGATCTATGCCGGCGCCTGCGTCTCCTTCGGCGAGTCGATCCGCACCGTGCAGGAAGACCTGCGCGAGGTCGCGCCGACCCTCTTCCTCGGCGTCCCCCGCATCTGGGAGAAGCTGCACGCCTCGATCCACATCAAGCTGATGGAGGCCGGTGGTTGGCGCCGGGCCCTGTTCGAGGCGGGCCTTGCCGCCTGCGGGCCCTTCGCCACCAAGCCGAAAGCCGCGCGCAGCCTGCGCGAGAAGACGATCGCAGACTTCTATCACCTCGTCATCTTCCGGGCCCTGCAGAACTTCATCGGCCTGCGCAAAGCCAAGGTCGCGCTCACCGGTGCGGCGCCGATCCCGCCGCGCATCGCGCAGTTCTTCCGCACGCTCGGCGTGCCGCTGGTCGAGGTCTACGGGCTGACCGAGACCTCCGGCATGGCGACCGGGCAGCGTCTTGAGCATCTGCTGCCAGGCTCAGTCGGCGAAGCGGCGGCGGGCGCGGAGGCCAAGCTCGGCGATCAGGGCGAATTGCTGGTGCGCGGCGACATCGTCTTCGAGGGCTATTTCGGCAATCCCGAGGCGACGGAAGGCGTGCTGCGCGACGGCTGGCTCCACACCGGCGACGTTGCCGTGATCGAGGCCGGCCAGGTCAGGATCGTCGACCGTCTCAAGGACATCATGATCACCGCCGGCGGCAAGAACCTCAGCCCCTCGGAGATCGAGAACACGGTCAAGGGCAGCGCCTTCATCAAGGAGTGCATCGTCGTCGCCGACGGACGCCGCTACCCCTCCGCGCTGATCCAGATCGACGGCGAGACCGTCGGCAAATGGGCCGAGGAGAACCGCCTCCCCTTCACCCATTTCCGCAGCCTTGCCGAGCATGAGCGCGTGCGTGAGCTCGTCGCCGCCGAGATCGAGCAGGCGAACAGCCAGCTCGCGCCGGTGGCGCAGCTCAAGCGCTTCCACCTCCTCGTCAAGGAGCTCGACCATGACGATGACGAGGTCACCGCGACGATGAAGGTGCGCCGCGCCAACATCGCGCAGAAATACGCCGCCGAGATCGAGGCCCTGTACAGGCCCGAGCGGCAGGCCGAGCCAGCCTGAAGGAGCAATCTCATGAGCCGACATGTCGTCATCACCGCGGGCGTACGCACCGCGATCGGAACCTTCGGCGGGGCGCTCTCCGGCCATACGCCGACGCAGCTCGGCGCGCTCTGCGTCGGAGAGGCGCTGCGCCGCGCCGAGCTGCCAGCCTCGGAGGTCGGCCATGTCGTCTTCGGCAACGTCATCCTGACCGAATCGAAGGACGCCTATCTCGCACGTGTCGCGGCGATCGACGCCGGCATCCCGGTCGAGGTGCCGGCACTGACGCTGAACCGGCTCTGCGGCTCGGGCGTGCAGGCGATCGTCTCGGCCGCCCAGGCGATCATGCTCGGCGATTGCGACACAGCCGTCGCCGGCGGCGCCGAGACGATGAGCCGCGCGCCGCACCTCTTGTCGACCGCCCGCTTCGGCCAGCGCATGGGCGACACGGTCGCCTCCGACCACCTGACCGGCATCCTGACCGACCCGTTCGGCAACGGGATCATGGGCATCACCGCCGAGAACGTCGCCGAGCGCTACGGCATCGACCGCGAGGCGCAGGACGCCTTCGCCGCCGAGAGCCAGCGCCGCGCCGCTGAAGCGATTGCCGCCGGCCGTTTCCGCGAGCAGATCCTGCCGGTCGAGGCGCGCAAGGGCCGCGACACGATCAGCTTCGACACTGACGAGCATCCCAAGCCCGGCACGACGGCGGAGTCGCTGAAGGGCCTGCGCTCGACCTTCAAGAAGGACGGCACGGTCACGCCCGGCAACGCCTCGGGCATCAATGATGGCGCCGCCGCGATGGTGCTGATGGAGGAAGGCCGCGCCGGCCGCGAGGGCAAGCCGATCCTGGCGCGGATCGTCGGCTATGCCCATGCCGGCGTCGAGCCGGGCGTGATGGGCATCGGTCCGGTGCCGGCGGTACAGGCGTTGCTCAAGCGTACCGGACTGTCGCTCGGCGACTTTGACGTGATCGAGTCGAACGAAGCCTTCGCCGCCCAGGCCTGTGCGGTCGCCAAGGAGCTCGGCTTCGATCCGGCCAGGGTCAATCCGAATGGCGGCGCGATCGCGCTCGGCCATCCGGTCGGCGCGACCGGCGCGATCATCACCCTGAAGGCGGCTTATGAGCTGCAGCGCACCGGCAGCCGCTACGGGCTGGTGACGATGTGCATCGGCGGCGGCCAGGGCATCGCGCTTGCGATCGAGCGGGTCTGAGCCAGGCCATGGCGACAGCCCTCTGGAAGACGCCGGCGCAACGCGAACATGAGCGTGCCCTGAAGCGCGAGGCCGTGCTGCGCGTCGCGGCGCAGGCCTTCAGCGAGCAGGGGTTCCACCGGACCTCGCTCGACGATGTCGCCGAGCGCCTGAACGTCACCAAGCCGACGATCTACCACTATGTGCGCAGCAAGGACGAGATCCTGTTCGAATGCGTGCGCATCGGGCTTGAGCGGCTCGATGCCGCCGCCGCCTCGGCCGAAGCCAGGCGCAGCGGCGGCAGCGGCCTCGACCGGCTGATCGTGCTCTGGACCGAATACGCCCATATCGTCACCGAGGATTTCGGGCGCTGCCTCATCCTCGTCGGCGAAGACCCGCTGCCGGCCGAGACCCGCAAGGAATTGCGCGCCCTCAAGGGCAAGATCGACAAGCGCTTCCGTGGGCTGATCGAGGCCGGTATCGCCGACGGCTCGATCCGCTCCTGCGACCCCAAGCTGCTCGCCTTCGCGGCGGCGGGCGCGCTGAGCTGGATCGCCCGCTGGCATGACCCGGCCGGGCCGCTCTCGGTCGATCACATCGCCCGAGAGACGATCGGGCTCTTCGTCAACGGCATCGGCGCGCTCGAGCACAGCGCCCGCCGCGTCAGCTCCTAGCCGGGGAGCTCAGCAGCAAAGCGGGGCGAACATGAAACGATGTGGGGGCTGGAGCGGGTGGAGGGAATCGAACCCTCGTATTCAGCTTGGAAGGCTGCTGCTCTACCATTGAGCTACACCCGCGCCGGGCCGCCAAATTCCGCATCCGGCCGGTAGGTGTCAACCCATCGCAGGAAAGAAGATGGCGTCATCCACCTGCACGGCGGCAGGCAGGCGCATTTTACGTATCGCTCAACGCCAGTCGGCCGAGCCAGATCGCGGCGCCGGTGAACGCGCCGAGCGCCGCCCCTCCGGCGAGCGTGCCGAAGGCCAAGGCGCCGGCCGCGGCCACCGCCGTGCTGAAAAGTGCAATTCCCATAGTCCCTCTTCCCTAACGGCAAGCCTAGCGTGGCCGCGCCGCGCGGCTGCCCCCATTTGGGGGTGAAAGAGCGAAATTCGAGCCCACTGCGACAAAATCCCCCCAAATGGGGGGTGAAGGCGGAATGGCGGGCCGCTAGCGTGACGTTGGGGGAAGCGACATGTCCGAATTCGACGATCTGCGCTGTCCATTCAGAGCCGAGGTCCTCGCCGCGGTTCCTGTCTGGCAGATGATGCTGATCCATGGTGCGGGCACGCTCGCGCTGCTGATGCTGCTGCGCTGATCGGCCCTCCCATGATCCGTCCGATCTGCGCCGTTTTTCTCATCGGCGCCGTGTCTTCGCGTCTTCGTCCCGCAGGTGAGTAACCGTTCTGAGCCATGAGGGGTTGATCGCAATCCGATTTGCGGGTGTCCTGTCGACCAATCCAGCCGTTCCCTTGCGGCCTGACGGACGCAGCACGCTGCGCCTGAAAGCCCTGGAAGCAGCTTGCCGCGCCCGAGTGCCGGCCACTTCGCGACTCGCATCGACGCCGATGACACGCCTGGAGGGACAATGACACCAAGACATGTGGAGCTTGCGAGCGCCAAGCGCCTCGGCGGCCCGGCCTGTGGCCTGCTGCTGCCGCTTCTCCTGGCCGGCTGCGGCGGTGGCGAAGGCCTGTCGTCTTCAGCCGGGAGCGCGGCGAGCGCCCCTGCTCCGGCCGGCATCTCGCGCGACGCCCTGGTCGGGCGCTGGGGCATCGCCTCCTTCCACACCGACAAGGACCGCAAGCGCACCGAGGCGGAGGCGCGCGGGCAATGCAAGCAGCCCTATGTGATCAGCAACGGGCCGAATGACGGGGTGATGATGCACGTCGCCGACGACCCCAAGCCCTATGAGCTCCGGCTGAAGGCCGGTGGCGGCAAGACCTATGTCGGCTTCGAGGCGCCGGCCGGCGATCCGCAGGACCGCGAGATCCTCTCGCACAGCAAGTCGATGCTGGTGATGCGCTTCGTCGATCCGGATGCGAGCCGCCGCTACGGCACCTTCATCTATTCCCGTTGCGGCTGACCGGAGGAGACGAGCGATGAGCACCACTCGTAGCGTTCTGCGCAGTCTCCTGGCCTGCGGCCTGCTTGCCCTGCCCGGCCTCGCCCTCGCCCAGCCGCGCCCGCCCGCGGCGCTGCAGGAGACGATGGACATCGGCGACGAGCCGGGCCGCGTCTCGACCGAGGAGGTCAGCATCAGCGACGGGCCCTATGCCCGCCAGATGGTGCTGTTTCGCTCGAACGAGGCGCCGGGCACCGTCGTGATCCACTCGGGAGAGCGCTTCCTCTACATCGTCCAGGGCAATGGCCGGGCGCTGCGCTACGGCATCGGCGTCGGCCGCGAAGGCTTCACCTGGTCCGGCCAGGTCCAGGTCAGCCGCAAGGCCGAATGGCCGGACTGGCGCCCGCCGCCGGAAATGATCCAACGCCAGCCCTATCTGCCGCGCTTCATGGCCGGTGGTCCCGGCAACCCGATGGGCGCGCGTGCCCTTTATCTCGGCTCGACCGTCTTCCGCGTCCACGGCACCAACCAGCCCGAGACGATCGGCCAGGCGATCTCGTCGGGCTGCTTCCGGCTCGCCAATGGCGACATCGTCGATCTCTACGACCGCGTCCCGGTCGGGACCAAGGTCATCATCCGCCATAAGGCAACGCTATGACTGGCGACGCTGTGACCAACCCCGCCCTCCCCGACGACCATATCCGCAAGGAGACGAGAGCCATGTCGAAGGCCTCACGGGTTCGCTCACGCAGTCTCCGATTCGCAGCCCTCGGCGTGCTGGCGAGCCTGTCTGCAGCGCCGGCCAGCGCCGGGACGCTCGATACGGTGAAGCAGCGCGGCACGCTGCAATGCGGCGTCAGCGAGGGCGTGACCGGCTTCTCGGACAAGGATGCCCAGGGCAACTGGCGCGGTTTCGACGTCGACTTCTGCCGCGCCACCGCGGCGGCGGTGCTCGGCGATGCGAGCAAGGTCGCCTTCACACCGCTCTCGGCCAGCGAGCGTTTCGAGGCGCTGAAGAGCGGCAAGGTCGATCTGCTGGCGCGCAATTCGACCTGGACGCTCGCACGCGAGGCGCAGCTCGGCCTCGCCTTCACCGGCATCACCTTCCATGACGGCCAGGGCTTCCTGGCCAAGCGCGCACTCGGCGTCGACGGGGCACTGGCGCTCGACAAGGCCAAGATCTGCGTCGAGGCCGGCACCACCACCCAGCTCAACCTCGCCGACTTCTTCCGGGCCAACTCGATGAGCTACGAGGAGAAGGCCTTTCCGGGTGCGGCGGAGGCCCTTTCCGCCTTCCAGTCCGGGCAATGCGACGTGCTGACCCGCGACCAGTCGGCGCTGCATGGCGAGCGCCTCAAGCTGGCGAAGCCGGCCGACGCGGTGGTGCTGCCGGATGTGATCTCGAAGGAGCCGCTCGGCCCAGTGGTACGCAGCGACGACTTCGCCTGGTTCAACCTGGTGAAATGGGTGAACTTCGCGCTGGTCAATGCCGAGGAGCTCGGCATTGCGGCCGCCAATGTCGACCAGGCGCTGAAGTCGCAGAAACCGGATGTGCGCCGCTTCACCGGCGCCGAAGGCGATTTCGGCAAGGCGCTCGGCCTCGACGCCGCCTGGGCGATCCGGGCGGTCAAGGCGACCGGAAACTATGCCGAGATCTACGAGCGCAATCTCGGGACCGGCTCGCAGCTCGCCATTCCGCGCGGCCTCAACCAGCTCTGGAGCATGGGCGGCGTGCTCTACGCGCCGCCGCTGCGATAGCGCGCCGGGCAAAGGCGAACGTCTATTCTCGCACCTGACGTCGGGTGCGGGCATGGCGCCGAAGAACTGAGAAAAACCAACGCTCAAAAGGCAAGGTGGTGGGGGAAGCAGGACTCGAACCTGCGAAGGCATAGCCAGCGGATTTACAGTCCGCCCCCTTTGCCGCTCGGGACATTCCCCCGCCTTGCCGCAGGCTGACCCGAAGGCCGGCCGCAACCGCCTGTTTCACTTTTGTGAAGGGCGGCAGGCGCGGGCGGACTTATGAGGAGAGGTCAGCCGGCTGTCAACGCCAAAAAGCCATCTGGCGCGCTTTCCGGTCGACCGCTTCCGGTCGAACGAAAAGAATTCGCGCAAAATCAACAAAGTGAGCATGTTCTCATCGCAAAAGTGGTTTCCACTTTTGCGGAACATGCTCGCGACAAGCAATCGCATTGGCATCCCGCTCAGCCCTGCGGCCACATGGCGCGATGGCGCCTGCGCCAGGCGAGCGCAGCCGGGACGAAGGCCTGGAACGGCGTCGCCTGTGGTCGCTCGATCGCATCGGCGAGATCCGGCGGCGGATGAATCAGGCTGCGCACGCCATGGCGGTGCACCCAGACCGGCAGTTCCCCCTGACGGGCGAACATGGCGACGACCTGCCTGACCAGGGCGCTGCGCAGCGCCCGCGAGCCGGCGACGGGCCGTGCCACGACGCAGAAGCGGGCGAACGGATTCGGATGTTCCTCCTCGCCCTCGAGACAGAAGATCACGCCGCTGCGATCCGGCCGCGCCTCGTCCGGCATGGCATCGATGCGTCGCCACAGGCAGAACCAGGTGCGGCAGATATCCGGCCGTATCGCATGGATGCCGCAGCCCTTGCCGGTGTTATGGCGGCACATCACGCCGGCCGGCTTGCCGACCTCCGGATCGACGATGCGCAGCACTTCGCAACAGGCGACGCAGTCGCCGCAATCGCGCCCGGGCACCAGATGGTTCAGCGTCCGGCCCGAGCGCATCGTGCCGGCTTCGGGACTTTCCACCATGACACGCCTCCCGAGCGCGGTGAGGAATCTCAGCCTAGATCGTATCGCTGCCGCCCGGAAGTGACACCCGTATCGACGCCACGCGCTCCAGCACGAAGGCGGTGCGGGTCGCGACATCGGCGCGCGGCAGTTCGACCAATTCGTAGCCATGGTCGCGATAGGCTGCTGTAACGGCGTCATAGGTGCGCTCGGCTTCGGCAAAATCCTGCTTGCGCTCGGCGTCCTGCGCATAGATCTCGCGCCAGGGCGGCGCGGCAAAGACGATGCGAGCATAGCGGAAGGCGCGGGCTGCCCGATCGAGATGCTCCGGCACCTCGAGCCCGCACAGCCGCAGATAGCCGACGGTGTCGGGGATGCCGCGGTCGAAGAAGACCGCAGCCGGGCTCGCCTTGGCCTCACCCTGGGAGCGCATGTCGAAGCTCAGCATCAACTCGGCGAACAAAGCGCGGTCGCGCCAGGGCAAGGCCGGCCCGTCGATGGCGAGCTGATCGCGGATGATCGCCCGCCCCGCCTCCGGCGCAACCCGGTGACCTGCGGCTGCCAGCGCGGTAAGCAATGTCGTCTTGCCGGCGCCGGGGCCGCCGGTCACCACGAACAGGCGTTCATTCGTCTTCGTCATCGGCATAGTCTCCTTGCAATGAATCCGGTCAAAATCCCTCGTCCCGGCCTTCGGGCTGGCCAAGTCGGCCGCGCCATGGCAGGGCATGGCGTCACCTTTCCGGAGCCATGATGCCCGCCCCGTCCCGCACCCGTTTCCAGAGCCGCCAGGGCCGCCCGCATCGGGAGGGGCCGCCGCCACATCGGCCCGGCGAGATCGACGAAGCGATCCTCTACGGCGCCCATCCCGTGATCGAGGCGCTGCGCAATCCGCAGCGGCGCTTCCGCAAGCTGCTCGCCACAGAGAACGCGCTGAAGCGCCTGGTCGAGGAGATCGGCGAATTGCCGATCGAGCCGGAAATGGTCCGGCCTTCGCAGATCGACCGGCTGCTGACGCCCGACTCGGTGCATCAGGGGCTCTATCTCGTCTGCGATCCCCTGCCCTCGCCCGATCTCGACAGCCTGCCGGACGATGCGATCGTGCTGGCGCTCGACCAGATCACCGACCCGCACAATGTCGGGGCGATCCTGCGCTCGGCCGCCGCCTTCGCGGTCGCGGCCGTGATCGTCACCATCCGCCATTCGCCGGCGGCGACGGGCGTCCTGGCCAAATCGGCCTCTGGCGCGCTCGAGCACGTGCCGCTGATCGCGGTGAAGAATCTGGGCGATGCACTCGACAAGCTCGGCGAGCGCGGCTTCCTGCGGCTCGGCTTCGATTCGGAAGGGGACGTCTCGCTCGACGAGGTCACCTTGCGCCGCCCGCTCGTCCTGGTGATGGGCGCCGAGGGCAAGGGCCTGCGCCAGCGCTCGCGCGAACTTTGCGACCAGCTCGCCAGGCTCGATATGCCAGGCGCGATCAAGAGCCTCAACGTCTCGAACGCGACTGCGATCGCGCTCTACGCCGCGACCCGGCGCGGCTGAAGCTCAGCGGCGCGCCACCCGGCCGTCGCTGGCGAAACGCATCACCCGCACCACCGGGCGCCCGTTGCGCGTTTCGATCCGGTACAGCACCGGATCGGCGGCTGGCGGTCGCGGGATGCCGATCGCGACGGGCACCGACGGCTCCTTCACTGGCGGCGGCTCGCTGGCTTCCGGGAACACGATCACGGTCTGCTGGCCGCCGGGCCAGCCATAGAAGCCGGGATAGCCACCACCATAGATGCCAGCATGGCGGCGATGGGCGTGACCGGGCCGCGCCATCGGCCGCATCGGCGCAAACCGCGGAGCTGAGCCGGATATGCCGGCCGAGGGTGCTGCGCCGAAACCCGGCGCGGCCGTAGCAGGGGATGCCACGACGCAGAATCCTGCGAATGCGGCGAGCAGAGCCACTCCAGAGAGAACTCTCATGCGACCAACTCCCCTCTAACGCAGCCTGTCGGCTCGAGGCCGGCATGGTTATGGAGAGGTTAACGACTCGGAGCAGGCAAGGCGAGTCGCGACAAGATATGGAGGTGGATCGCCTCCGCCGAGCGCTCAATCCTTCGTCTTACGCCTTTCGGTGCAAGACCAAGTGCTCGGTTGAAGATTGCCGGGGTCGGCCGCATTCGTAGCCGATCAAACTTGGCTTTTCCAAGGCCTTTTGTCCTGAGTCGGCCCTCGCGCCGGCTCCAAGCGAAGAACCGCCGGACAGGCGGCACGAGGGCGCAGCAGATGGTCTGTGGCGCCGGGGGAACGAAAAACGGGAGCGCTTCATGAGCATGGCACATGCATCGGCGGCCGCAGGGCCACAACCGATGACCAGAGAGCAAAAGAAGGTCATTCTGGCCTCCTCGCTGGGCACGGTCTTCGAATGGTACGATTTCTACCTCTACGGTTCGCTCGCCGTGATGATCGGCGCGCATTTCTTCTCGGCCTTCGACCCGAATACCCGCGCGATCTTTGCGCTGCTCGCCTTCGCCGCCGGCTTCCTGGTGCGTCCGTTCGGCGCGCTGTTCTTCGGCCGGCTCGGTGACCTGATCGGCCGCAAATACACCTTCCTCGTCACCATCCTGATCATGGGCGCCTCGACCTTCCTGGTCGGCCTCCTTCCAGGCTACAACACGATCGGCTGGATCGCCCCGGTGATCCTGATCGCGCTCCGCATGCTGCAGGGCCTCGCGCTCGGCGGCGAATATGGCGGCGCGGCGGTCTATGTCGCCGAGCACGCTCCTCCGGGACGGCGCGGCTTCTACACCTCCTTCATCCAGACCACGGCGACGCTCGGCCTGCTGCTGTCGCTGATCGTCATCCTCGGCATCCGCACCACCATGGGCGAGGCAGATTTCGCCGCCTGGGGCTGGCGCATTCCGTTCCTGGCCTCGATCATCCTGCTCGGAATCTCGGTCTACATCCGGCTCCAGATGCAGGAATCGCCGGCCTTCCAGAAGATGAAGGAAGAGGGCACCGGCTCGAAGGCGCCGCTGTCGGAAGCCTTCGGCCAGTGGAAGAACGCCAAGATCGCGCTGCTGGCGCTGTTCGGGCTCACCGCCGGCCAGGCCGTCGTCTGGTACACTGGCCAGTTCTACGCCCTGTTCTTCATCCAGAGCATCCTGAAGGTCGATCTCTACACCGCCAACGTGCTGATCGCCTGGTCGCTCATCCTCGGCACCGGCGGCTTCATCGTCTTCGGTTCGCTGTCCGACAGGATCGGCCGCAAGCCGATCATCCTGGCCGGCTGCCTGATCGCGGCGCTGACCTATTTCCCGCTGTTCGGCGCGCTCACCAAGGCGGCCAATCCCGGCCTCGCCGCGGCACACGCCAACGTCAAGGTCCAGGTCGTCGCCGACCCCGCCACCTGCGGCTCGGTCTTCGATCCGGTCGGCGTGCGCACCTTCACCCAGCCTTGCGATGTCGCCCGCCGCACGCTGGCGACGCAGGCGATCGTCTACACCCAGGCCCCGGCTCCCGCCGGCACGCCTGCCAAGGTCACGGTCAACGGCAAGGACGTCGCGATCGACGCCACCTTCGCCGCCAATATCGGCAAGGAAGCGATCGCGGCCGGCTATCCGGCGCCAGGCGATGCCCGCATCGTCAAGACCGGCTTCCTCAATGCGTTGTTCGGCGCGCAGTCGCTGACCATCATCGCGATCCTGACCGTGCTCGTGATCTACGTGACCATGGTCTACGGCCCGATCGCGGCGGCGCTGGTCGAGCTCTTCCCGACCCGCATCCGCTACACCGGCATGTCGCTGCCCTACCATATCGGCAATGGCTGGTTCGGCGGCCTGCTGCCGGCGACCTCCTTCGCCATGGTGGCCGGCACCGGCGACATCTTCTACGGCCTCTGGTACCCGATCGTGATCGCGATGATGACCTTCGTCATCGGCATGCTCTTCGTGCCCGAGACCAAGGATCGCGACATCCTCACCCACGACGGCGGCTGATCCGTCAGCCAAGGTCGGCTTTGCCGGTCCTGAGGAGCCCCGCCCGAAAGGGCGGGGCTTTTTTGTTGGTGGAAGACCGGAGTACCCGATGCGGCCCTGCATCGGCACAAGCTGAAATTAACCCGCGTCAGACCAAATGGACGGTACGTTGAGCGAGCAGGGAGCACGCGATCATGCCTGAAGCCGGACGCAGGCATCGCTGACGACGATACGATGGACCTTGCAACCCTCTGGTACCTGACGCTCGGAACGCTGCTCGTCGCGGCCGCCATGACGCTTTGGGAGCGGGCAGCGCAGGCACAGCGGTCTCGCGAGCTCGGCATCTGGGCCACAGCCTACGGGGTATTCGCCCTGGGCTGCGTCCTCGCCATGAACCGGAGCCTACTTCCGGGCGTCGCCGGCCCGGCCCTCACCAATGTCGTCATGGTGTTCGGCTACACGCTGGTCCTGCAGGGAACTTTGGCACTGGACGGCAAGGCGCTGCGCCCCGCTCTCGTCGCCGGCCTGCTGACCGTCATCGGCGCAGCCTGGTTCGTCGCAGGCACGGACATGGGCAGCGTCTTCTGGAATTATGCGAGCGCGCTGCCGATTGCGATCATCTCGGCCCTGACCGCCCTCACCGTTCTTCGCAGCCGAACCGCAAGCGGCCTGCGTTCCCGCCCGATCGCAGTTGCCGTCTTCGCCTGCCACAGCCTCTTCTACGCGGCGCGGGCCTTCGTTGTGCCGGTCATCACCTCATTTTATGGCGATGGCGTGCCGCCCGTCGTCGCCAAGATCACGATGTACGAGGCCGTGCTGTTCACGGTTGCGATGCCGATGTGCCTGCTTGCGCTGGTGCGCGAGGAGGACCGGCTGCAGCTCCTCGCCAACGTGCGCACCGACTTTCTGACCGGCCTTCTCAATCGCCAGGGCTTCTTCGAGCTCGGCTCCGAGCGTCTGGATCGCAAGGGCGAGGAGATCTCGCACGCGCTGCTCGCCTTCGATCTCGATCACTTCAAGGCCATCAACGACACCTATGGGCACGACGCGGGAGACAGCGTCCTGAAGCTCTTCGCGAGCATCGCCCGCGAGGCCGCGGGTCCAGCCGCCATGAGCGCGCGGCTGGGCGGCGAGGAGTTCGCAATGCTGCTGCCGGGCATGGGCGCAGACGAAGCCCGGGATGTCGGGGAGGACATCGCCCGACGCTTTGCGGAAGCCGCGGCGCGCAGCGACGGCCTCGCCATTGCAGCCACCGTCAGCGTCGGCCTGGCCGTGGCCGATGCGGGCGGGGTCGAATTGACCGAACTACTGGCCGCCGCCGATCGCGCCCTCTACCGAGCCAAGACGCTGGGGCGCAACCGCATCGAGATCGCCAAGCCTGACGCGATCGCCGAGGCGGCCTAGCAGGACTTGTCGCCCCTGCTGTCTTTAGGGACCTGGCGGCGGCGAGCGTCACACAGGCAGGACAGTGACCGGCGTGCCCAACGCGACGCGGGCATAGAGGTGGGTGATGTCCTGGTTGATCATCCGGATGCAGCCCGAGGAGACATTGGTGCCGACGGTATAGGGCTCGGTGGTGCCGTGGATACGGTAGCCGAGATCGCGCCCTTCGCCGAAGAGATAGAGGGTGCGGGCGCCGAGCGGGCTCTTCGGCCCACCGCGGACGCCAGGGCCGCGCGGCGTCGGCTCGAGCTGGGCCCTGATCTGCGGATCGCGCTCGATCATCTCCTGCGGCGGCACCCAGTCGGGCCAGTCGCGCTTCATGTTGATCTTCGCCACCCCAGTCCAGCCGAAGCCCTCGCGGCCGACGCCGACGCCGTAACGCGTTGCGACTCCCTGCGATTCGACGAAATAGAGGTGATAGGAACCGGGATCGACGACGATCGAGCCTGGCGGCTCGGCTCGGCGGAACTCGACCGTCTGGCGCAGATAGCGCGGCTCGATGCTGGCATAGTCGATCGCCGGCACCGGAAAGCGCTCGCCCGGATATTCGATGTAGACCTGCGCATAATTCGGGCGCGCCAGCGTGCGCGTCAGGCTGCGCCCGCTCGGGGCGGCGATGTCCGGCAACGCGACGATGCTTCCGCCGCCGCAGCCGGCGAGGCCGGGAGCGATGAGCGAGAGGGAGGACATGGTAAAAGAACGACGGTTCAGCATGGGCACATCTCAGGCAAGGCTTTTGAAAAGCATCGACTTAGATGGTTACGGGCCGGTGAACGCCGCCATGTCCGGTAGGCTCGCCCTCCCCCTCAGAAGCGCATTTCGACCCTGCCCTTGAGGGCGTGGTCCCTGGAGCGTTCGCCGATGGCGGCGGAGTAGGTCAGGCCGAGCGCAGTGGCAGACGAGATGCGCCAGTCGAGGCCGGCTTCGGCGATGAGCGCCTCGCGGTCGATCTGGGCCGCGAACACGCGGGCCGGGGTGGTGCCGACCGCGAAGGCGGTGCTCGCCTGCGGCGTGAGCTCGCCGAAGCCGTGGCGCCAGCCGAGCATGGCGCGGGCGAAGAGCGGGGCGCTTCCGAGCTGCGCTTCGGCGCGCAGGCCGAGCGTGCTGAAGCCGAGCGTCTGATCCGAGGACAAGACCCGCAGCGCCGCGGCGCCACCCTGCTCGATTCCGGATTCGGTGCTGACGCGGATCAGCGCCAGCTGGGCGAAGGGTTCGAGCGCAAAGCCGCTGAAGGCGAAGCCATAGCCGAGCTCGGCGAAGGCCTGCGCCACCGCGCCCGGGCGCTGCAGGCGCAAGCTGTCACCGAAGCCGCGGATCTGGACCTGGCGGCGGATGTCGCTCTCGGACCAGCTGTAAGCCGCACCGGCATCGAGACGCAGGTTGCCGAAGCGGGCCCCGGCATAGAGCGCGGCATGGCCGCTCTCGAGCTTGCCGGTGGAGAAGCGGGCATCGAGGTCGAAGCGCGACTGGCTGTAGCCGCCGGCGACACCGACCCTGAGCGACGAGCCGGGAGTGTCGTGGAGCAGTACATCGGCGCCGAGCAGCGCGCCGCCGCTGCGGCGCGACAGGCTCGCGGCATTGCCATCGGCATCGCTGTTGCCGGCGCCGCCAAAGGCCTCGCCCCAGAGCGCGTAGCGTGGCTGCGGGACCGGCGCTGCCATCAGCACCGCGCCCTTGCGGCCGGGCAAGTCGGCGCTGTACGAGGCCGCGACCTGTCCACCGGGCGCCGTCAGCAGCGGCCCGCGCAGGCGGCCCAGGATGGTGTCGCGCACCAGCCGGCTCTCGTCGATCATGACGGAAACGGCCTGGGCATGGGCCTCGCCCGAGAGCAGGTCGAAGCCGGCGCGGGCCTCGGCCGCAGTGCCCGAGAGCAGCGTGTCGTAGACCGCGTTGCCGACGCCGAGACGCTCGGCCGCGTTGGCGATAAAGCCCTGGTTGCGCGTCGAAGCGATGTAGGGGCGCGCCGCGCCGCCGCCGGAGCTGCCGCCACCGGAGGTTCCGCCACCGCCCGAGCTCCCACCATCGGACGTGCCGCCGCCACCGGTGTTCGTGTCGCCGCCGGGGGGCGTGCCGCCGCCATCACCCGGGCCGAAGCTGGTGTCGTTGCGCGTCATGGTCAGCGTGACGTTGTTGGCATCATAGCCGAGCGAGGGCGTCAGGAAGGCGAGGTTCGAGCTGACGTTGCTGAAGCGGCCACTGACCCCGCCCGAAGCGGTCAGGATGGTGTAATTGGTCGCCGCCGCATAGTTGCCGGCTTCGGCCAGGACCTGGACCGTGCCGCCGGACAGCGTCGCAATCCCGGAGGCGACGATCCTGTCGCTCTGGCCGGCGGCGTTGACCTCGACCTGATAGGTCGAGCCCGCCGCGAAGGCGACATTGCCGGTGACATTCAGCGTCCCGATCGAGTTGCCGGGCGCGACCGTCGAGCCGCTGCTGACGCTGACCCCGCCGATCGTGCCCGAACCGCCGAGCGAACCGCCGTTGAGCGCCACGCTGCTGGCGAGCGAGCCGTTCACCACCAGCTTGCCGGCCGAAACCGTCGTTGCACCGGTATAGGTGTTGGTGCCCGATAGCGTCAGCGTGCCGGTGCCGGTCTTGGTGACGCCGCCCGTGCCGGTGATCGCCCCCGAGAAGGTGGTCGAGCTGTTGTTCGCGCCGGTGATCAGCGAAGCGCTGCCCAGCGTGACCGTGCCGGCGCCGGCGAGCGAGGCGATCGTCTGGTTGAAGCCGGCGAGATCGAGCCGCGCACCTGAGGCTACCGTGAAGGCCGAGTTCGCCGAGAACGCGCCCGCCCGCCCGGCCCGCAGCGTTCCGCCTGAAACCGTCGTCGTGCCGAAATAGCTCTGCGTGCCCTTGAGCAGGAGCGTGCCGGCGCCGGCCTTGGAGAACGAGCCGGTGCCCGCGAGCGACTGGTTCACCGTGAAGCTGTTGGCCGCGTCCGCGATGTCGAAGCCGCCGCCCGCCGCGCCGAAGACGACCGCGCGCGTCAGCTCGTGCAGCGTCGTGCCGGTCACCTGCAGCATGCCGCCGTCCAGGGTCAGCGCGCCGGCGAAGGCGCCGAGATTGACCTCCCGGTCGATGCTGATCGCCCCGTCGGCGATCGTCGTGCCGCCGGAATAGGTGTTCTCCTGCGTCAGCGTCAGCGTGCCGCTGCCGACCTTCCTGATGCTGCCGGCGTCGTAGATCATGCCGCTGAAGGTGGTTGAGGCGTTGGTCGCGCCGGTCTCCAGCGTCGAGCCGCTCTCGATCCGGAGCTGGCCGGCACCGGCGATCGAGCCGGCTGTCACCGTGCCGAGCGTGTCGTTGACATTGAGCAACGCGCCCGCCGCGACGGTGTAGTCGGACGCCGCCGACAGCGCGCCGGCGCCATTGATGTAGAGCGTCCCGGCCGACACCGTGGTCGCGCCCGAATAGGTGCTCGTGCCTGACAGGGTGAGCTGGCCAGTGCCGCTCTTGGTCAGGCCACCGGCGCCCGAGATCGTGCCGCTATGCATGAAGAGCTGTCCGCTCGCGACCTCGATCCCGCCGCCGGCGCTGCCCAGCGTCACCGTGCGCGAGGAGGCGAAGTTGCCGGCCACCAGCAGCGTGCCGCCATCCAGTGTCAGCCTGCCCGAGGCGTCGCCGAGATTGACGTCCGACGAGACCGAGAGCTTGCCGCCGGACACCGTCGTCCCGCCGCTATAGGTGTTGTTCCCGGTCAGCGTCAGCGTGCCGGTGCCGACCTTCCGCAAGCTGCCGCCGTCGGAAATCACCCCGCTGAAAATGGTCGAGGCGTTGGTCGCGCCGGTCTCGAGCGTCGAGCCCTGCTCGATCCGGACCTGGCCAGCACCTGCGATCGAGCCGGCCGTAACCGTGCCGACGCCATCATTGACATTGAGCAGCGCACCGGCGGCGATTGTGTAATCGGACGCGGCCGACAGCGCGCCGGCGCCATTGATGTAGAGCGTGCCGTCCGACACCAGGGTCGCGCCGGAATAGCTGCTGGTGCCCGAGAGCATGAGCATGCCGGCGCCGGTCTTGGTCAACCCGCCAGCACCCGAGATCGTGCCGCTGAAGGCCTGATTGCTCGCCACCTCGATCGTACCACCAGAACTGCCCAGGGTCACCGCGCGCGCCGTAGCGAAGCCGCTGGCGACCAGCGTGCCGCCATCCAGCGTCAAGCCGCCCGAAGCAGCGCCGAGATTGCCGTCGGACGAGACCGAGAGCCTGCCGCCCGTGACGGTCGTTCCGCCTGTATAGGTGTTGTTGTTGGTGAGCACGAGCTCGCCGGCCCCCGATTTGGTCAGGCTGCCGGAACCGGCGATCACGCCGCCCTGCGTGAAGCTCTGGCCGGAAGCGACCTCGATCGTGCCGCCGACAGTCAATGCCATCGTCCGGGTCGAGACGAAGCTGCCGGTGACGAGCAGCGTGCCGCCGTCGAAGGTCAGCCCGCTCGAGCTCGCGCCGAGATTGTTGTCGGCCGAGATCGAGAGAGTCCCGGCATTGAGCGTCGTCCCGTCGGTGTAGCTGCTCGCCCCGGTGAGCTCCAGCGTGCCGGCGCCGAGCTTGATGACGCTGCCGCTGCCGGATATCTGCCCGCCGAAACTGACCGCGTCGCTGCGGTTGAAGATCAGTTGCGCATCGTTGACGATATTGCCGGCGATCGAGCCGACCGTACCGCCATCGCCGATCTGCAGCGTTCCAGCGGAAATCGTCGTCCCGCCGGTGTATGTATTGGTGCCGGTCAGCGTCAGCATGCCGGTGCCGGTCTTGGTCAGGCTACCGACGCCGGAGGCGTCGCCGCTCATGGTGAAGCTCTGGCCGGAAACGACCTCGACCGTGCCTGCGCCAAGGAGGATGACGGTTCGCGCCGTCGAGAAGCTGGCCGTCACCTGCAGGGTGCCGCCATCGAAGGTGAGCCCGCCCGATGCCGCGCCGAGATTGGCGTCCGACGAAACCGCGAGCTTGCCCGCGGTGAAAGTCGTGCCACCGGTGTAGGTGTTGCTGCCGGTCAAGGTCAGCGTGCCCGAGCCCTCCTTGATCACGCTGCCCCCGCCGCTGATCACGCTGCTGATCGTGGCGTCGATCGTCTGGTCGAAGGTCAGGGTGCCGGTGTCGATGACGATGCCGCCATTGATGCTGGCAGTGACGCTGCCGATGGTCAGCCTGTTGCTGCCGGCGGTGAAATGGATCGCTGCGGCGCGCGTTACGCCGTCGCCCGAGAGGCCGCCCTCGATCGTGCCGTTATTGGTGATGATCAGGTCGGCGCCGATGATGGCCTCGCCGCCGGCAGCGCCAGCGCCGTTCGCCTCTTCGCCTGGATTAGGGGTACGACCAAAAGACGTCGGCAAATTCGAGCCGCCGCGCCCGCCATCGCCCCCGCGGATCGTGCCGTTGACGGTCAGCGTCGTCGTCGCGCCGCCATTGGTGAAGACCAGGCCGGCGCCGCCGACGCCGGCGGCGCCGGCGGCGCCAGTGCCGTCCGACACATACGAGCCGCCATGGCCACCAGTTCCGCCCTGGACCGTGCCGTCGATGGTCAGGGTCTGTGCCGCGCTGCCATCGGTCAAGAGCAGGCCTATGCCGCCGGAGCCGCCAGAGCCGCCGAAACCATAAAAGCTACCACCGCCATGGCCGCCATTGCCGCCAGTGTTCGTGCCGGCAATCGTCCCCGTGGTGCCCGCGCCTGTGACCACGGCGCCATAGCCACCGGCGCCGCCGCCGCCGCCGGAATAATGATTGCCGGAAGTGCCATTGCCGCCGTCGCTGCCGGTGCTGGGGCCGGTCGGCAGGGGCGCGCCGACGCTACCATGCACACCGCCATCGCCGCCTCGGCCTTCGCTGGGGTTGCCATCGCCGGCGAGCCCGCCAGCTCCGCCGGTGACAGCGCCGGCGCCACCGCCGCCACCGCCCGCGTTGCCTCCTGGGACTGTTTGGCCCCTGACGCCCGCACCACCGGCACCCGTCGGGTTGTCGACGCCGCCCGCGCCACCGGAGCCGGGTTGCGCGCTGCTTCGGTCACCGCCGCGCCCGCCATTGGCGAGCGCCTGGCCGGCGAACAACAGCAGCACAAGTGCTGTGCCTGCGAGCAGGCGCGAGGCGAGTCGCGTGCGAGATGTCCCGCTGTTCGCAGGAGTGATGACGGATATCATAAGAGTGCCCAACCCAACCGTAGCGGCAGGCTTAGGCGGGCGCGGGCAGGAGGCAATGAACAGCCGTTCACACCTCGCCAAATCGATACGGTGTGGCAGATTTGCAGCTGCCTGCGACACAAGCCGGCGAGTCGGACGAGATGCCCACGCCTGAAAAGCCGCGGCGAACATCGTCGTCACAGAGGCGCCGGCGACCGTGACGCCGCCGGCCAGCCCGCCGACCGATCTTGCCCTCGTCGCACCGGCCTGATACCGCAGCGCTCAGGGCCGGCGTAGCACAGCGGTAGTGCAGCGGTTTTGTAAACCGAAGGTCGGGAGTTCGATCCTCTCCGCCGGCACCACTCGACTTTGCGGCCTGTCGCTTGCAAGCCAAGCTGCCGCAATGACGGAGACGATCGGAGCCCGCCGAGCGATGACCTCTGCCGACCAGCGCGACCATCTGCTCGCTCTCGCGCAACGCTGCGAGCGCACCGGCCGCCCCGACCGCAATCTCGACGCCGACATCTACGAGGCCCTCGGCTTCACCGTGCGCCGCAAGCCGACCACCTTGCTCGCCCCGCGCACCCCGCCCGGCGGCATCTACCAGCAGGGCTCGCTGTGGAAGGCGATCGGCAAGATCAGTGCCGAGATCGACGTCGCGGTCGGCGTCATCCGGCAGAAGGCGCCGGACTGGAATTGGAGCCTGCAATCGGTCGCAACCGAAGAACAGACTTTCGAGGCGCTGGTCGCCGGCTGCTCGGGCCAGGGCGCACTCGCCTCGCTCGCGCTCTGTGCTGCCCTGCTCAAGGCCTTCGCCAGGAGCCGCTCCGATCAGCCTCAGGCTCCGGCCGAGCCGTAAAAGGGTTTCCCTTTCAAAGGTGAAGCCGATTCGCCGAAGAAATTGATTCACCCTGCCCCGGCCAAGGCCGTCGCGGCGGCGGCAGCTCACGGAAAGTTGACCCTGCGCAACCGACTGGCGGTTGATGTCGTTGCTTGCCCAGCTAGTTTGACGCTCGGGCGAGCCGATGCCCAGGGCATGATGCCGGTTGGCGGGGCGCCAGCCGGGGGAGGTCGTGCCCTTCTCGTTGTTGGAGCCTGATCATGGCCCGTTTCGAACCCTCGCGCCGCACCGTGATGGCGGGGGCCGGCGTGCTCGCCACCGCAGCCGCGCTCGATCTGCCCGCCGGCATCGCGCCGGCCCACGCGCAAGGAGCTTCCGTGAACCAGAATCCGGGATTCTACCGCTACAAGGTCGGCGACATCACCGTCACCGCCCTGAACGACGGCTTCGCCAAGCGTCCGCTCGAAGGCTTCGTCCGCAATGCTGAGCTCGCCGACGTCAAGAAGGCGATGGAGCAGGCCTATCTGCCGGCCGACGCGCTCTCGATCAGCTTCACCACGCTGGCGCTGCAGATCGGCGACAAACTCACCCTGATCGACACTGGCAACGGCGATTCCGGCGCGCCGACCTCGGGCGCCTGGATGAAGAACTTCCAGGCCGCCGGGCTCGACCCGAAGAACGTCTCGACCGTGGTCTTCAGCCATTTCCACGGCGACCACATCAACGGCTTCCGGCTCAAGAACGGCAGCGCCGTGTTCCCGAATGCCGAGGTCATGGTACCGGCGGCCGAATGGGCGTTCTGGATGGACGACGCCAGGATGAACGCGGCGCCCGAGGCGATGAAGGGAGCCTTCAACGGTGTGCGCCGCGTCTTCGGGCCCGTCGCCAAGGATGTGAAGCAATACGAGGCCGGCAAGGAGATCCTGCCCGGCGTGACCGCGATCGCCGCTCCCGGCCATACGCCCGGCCACACCGTCTATGCCGTCTCCTCCGGCAGCGGCAGGCTGATGGTGATGTCGGACACGACCAACCACCCGGCCCTGTTCGTGCGTAATCCCGACTGGTCGGCGGTATTCGACATGGATGGGCCGCAGGCGGCCGCCACCCGCCGCAAGCTGCTCGACATGGCCGTGGCCGACAAGATGCAGGTCGCCTTCTACCACGCTCCCTTCCCCGCCACCGGCCATATCGCCAAGGCCGGCAACGGCTTCGAGCTCGTGCCGTTGCAGTGGAGCAGCGCGATCTGAGACCCTCGCGCCTCCGCTGGAGAAAGGCCGGGGCATGCGCCTCGGCCTTTCTTTTTTCGGCATGTTCGCAAGGCGGCTCGCGATCCTATCCAAGGCCATGCTAGACCGGCCGGAGATACCGCCGACCGGATACCAGCGATGACCGAGCGCTTCGCCGCCATCTCCTTCGTCGCCAGCGACACCGCCGAGGCCCAGGCCGCGCGGCTCAAGCTGGTCGAGCGCTATGGCGACGCCGATCCGGCCGAGGCCGAGGTGGTCGTCGCGCTCGGCGGCGACGGGCTGATGCTGCAGACGCTGCATCGTTTCATGGGCACCGCCAAGCCGATCTACGGCATCAACCGCGGCTCGGTCGGCTTCCTGATGAACGAGTTCCGCGAGCGCGGCCTGCGCCAGCGGCTCGAGGCGGCGCACCGCAGCGTCGTCCACCCGCTGGCGATGACGGCGGTCGACTGCAACGGCAAGCGCGTCGAGGCGCGCGCGATCAACGAGGTCTCGCTGTTCCGCCGGTCCTACCAGGCGGCGAAGCTGCGGCTCTCGGTCGACGGGCAGGTGCGCCTGTCCGAGCTCGTCGCCGACGGCGTGCTGGTCGCGACCCCGGCCGGCTCGACCGCCTACAACCTCTCCGCCAACGGCCCGATCCTGCCGCTCGACGCGCCGCTGCTGGCGCTCACCCCGCTTTCGCCCTTCCGGCCGCGGCGCTGGCGCGGCGCGCTGCTGCCCGACCATGCCAAGGTGACGATCGCGGTGATGGAGGCCGACAAGCGCCCGGTCAGCGCCGTCGCCGACCACACCCAGATCGACAATGTCGTCTCGGTCTCGATCGCGATCGATCGATCGCTCGACCTCGTCATGCTGCACGACCCCGGCCACAGCCTGGACGAACGCATCCTGCGCGAGCAGTTCGGCTATTGAAGCCGCGGCGTCGGCGGCCGCGCCTCGCTCACGGCCCTGACGTTTGCCGGTCGTCCTGGTCCGTTTGCCGGCCCTCGGACAGCTCGAATATTTGTCGGGGACAAATCCCGGAAAGTCCTTGAACAAAACAAGAACATCGTTGATAGTGCCTGCATGGCCGGCTAGGGTCCGGCTCCGGTCGATCGGCCGGGTTTGTGATGAAGTGCGCAGGAAACGGAGCCTGTCATGGCTGGTAGCGTCAACAAGGTCATTCTGGTCGGCAATCTCGGGCGCGACCCCGAGGTGCGGCGCCTCGGCAGCGGCGAGCCGGTGGTCAATCTCAGGATCGCCACCTCGGAAACCTGGCGCGACAAGCAGTCGGGCGAGCGCAAGGAGCGCACCGAGTGGCACTCCGTGGTGATCTTCAACGAGAACCTCGCCAAGGTCGCCGAGCAGTATCTGAAGAAGGGCTCGAAGATTTACATCGAAGGCCAGCTGCAGACCCGCAAATGGCAGGACCAGCAGGGCGTCGAGAAGTACACCACCGAAATCGTGCTGCAGCGTTTCCGCGGCGAGCTCACCATTCTCGACAGCCGCGGCCAGGGCGGTGACGAGGCTGGTGGCGGCTATGGTGACGAGGGCTCGTCGGGCGGTAGCGGCTCCTTCGGCCGGTCGAGCCCGGTCGGCGGCGGCTCGCGCCAGCCGGCGATGGCGAGCGGCGGCGGCAGCAGCGGCGGTTCGCGCTCGTCGAGCCATCTCGACGACGACATCCCGTTCTAGGACGATTGCCCGGCGAGACCGGGCGTCATTTCCGGACTGGCCGCGAGAGCGGTGCGCGCCGGGATCCATCTTGGGCTTTGTGCTCCATGATGGATTCCGGCGTTTCGCTTTGTCGGGCCCTAGGGCAGCTCGCCCTCGAACCGCACGCCGAGCGATCCGAGCGCGCGCCAGTAATCCGGATAGGTCTTCGCGACGCAGCCGGGGTCGAGGATGGTGATGCCGCCGATCTTCAGCCCCGCCAGTGCGAAGCTCATGGCGATGCGGTGATCGGCGAAGGTGTCGATCTCGGCGGGCAGCGTCTGGCCGGCCAGCGCCGGATCCGAGGCGACGAGGAGATCGTCGCCCTCCTCCACCCCGAGCCCCGGCCTGATCCGAGACAAGCCCTGAGCCAGCGCCGCGACGCGGTCGCATTCCTTGACGCGTAGGTTGGCGATGCCGGTGAAGCGCACCGGCGTGCGGTTGAAGGCGGCGAGCACGGCCAGCGTCGGCACCGCATCCTGCATCTGCGAGCCGTCGATCACGGCCGGCAGGTTCGGGAAGGCGGCGATCAGCGCATGGGCCTTGGCGTCAGGCTGGGTGAAGGCGGAAGCCGGCACGCCGAGATCGATCGCGCCGCCGGTCAGTACCTCCGCCGCCCAGAGATAGGTCGCAGCCGAGGCGTCCGGCTCGATCAGGTAGTCGATCGCGACATAGCCGGTCGGCGCGATCCGCCAGCCGCCGCTCTCAGGCTCGGAGACCTCAGCGCCAAAGGCGCGCATCGTCGCCAACGTCAGGTCGACATAGCCGCGCGCCCCGATCTCTTGCCCCGTCAGCACGACATCGACCGGATTGCGGGCGCAGGCGCCGGCCATCAGCAGTGCCGAGACGTACTGGCTGGAGAGCCCGCCATCGACCTCGACCAGCCCGCCATCGAAACCGCCCTGCCCCTGGATGGTCACCGGCGGACAGCCGCTCAGCGCCTCGATCGCAACGCCGAGCCGGGTGAGCGCCGCGACCAGCGGCAGGATCGGCCGCTTGCGCATGTGCTCGTCGCCGTCGACGACGACCGTGCCGTCGACCAGCGCCGCAGCAGCCGTCAGGAAGCGGGTCGCTGTGCCGGCATTGCCGAGGAAGAGCGGTGCTGTGGGGGCCTTCAGCCGCCCGTCGCTGGTGACGATGAAGCTGGTTTCGTCGGGCTCGGCGATCTCGACGCCCATGTCGCGCAGCGCCTGCGCCATATAGCGGGTGTCGTCGCTCTTCAGCGCGCCGCTGAGCCGGCTGGTGCCTTTCGCCAGTGCCGCGACCAGCAGCGCCCGGTTGGTGATCGACTTCGAGCCCGGCGGCATCACCCGGCCGGTCAGCGCCGCCGTGGTGGGCAGGATGGTGAGTTTGCTCAAGGCGGATTGGGTCATGGCAGGCTCGCGGCTCGGTCGCGAGGGTCTTAGACGCTAGGCCCCGGGAGCGAAAGGCATACCGTCATTGCGAGCGCAGCGAAGCAATCCAGGGGGGCACAGAGCTCCGCGGCCCCTGGATTGCTTCGTCGCTTTGCTCCTCGCAATGACGGAAAAACCCTTCAGACCTTCGCCAGCCCGAACCCGCCGACCGGCTGCGTGACGACATGGCTGTCGAAGCCGGCGATGATCGGCCTGGCCTTGGCGATCGCCGCCTGCACCGCCGGCAGAGCGAGCGAGGCCTTGTGACTCTCTTCCTTGTCCCAGACCTCGGTCACCCAGATCGCATCGGCGTCGGCCGGATCGCGGGCGACGACATAGCTCAGGCAGCCCGGCATCGTGCCGCTGCTCTCGAGGATGTATCCGATCAAGGCGTCGCGCTCGCCGGGCTTGGCCCGCATCTTCCCGATCAATCCGTACATGGCGGCGGCCTCTCCCGTTTCGGCCGGCACCCTGCCCAAGCGCCAAGCGGCGCGCAACCGGTCGTCCTGACCGAATTCGTCAGCAGCTCACGCCGGCGGCCGCCGCTCGCCGAGAATCGCCTGCGCCATGCGGTCGAGCAGGATCGCGAGCGCGACGATCGCAAGGCCACCGATGAAGCCGAGCCCGGGATCGGCTCGCTGCAGGCCGAGCAGCACGACTTCCCCCAGCCCCTTGGCGCCGATCATCGAGGCGACCACGACCATGGCGAGCGCCAGCATGATCGCCTGGTTGAGGCCTTGCAGGATGACCGGCCGCGCCAGCGGCAATTCGATGAGCCAGAGCGTCTGGCGCGGACGCAGGCCAAGCGCCTGGGCGGCCTGGATCATGCCGATATCGATGCTGCGCAAACCGAGTTCGGTCAGCCGCGCGAAGGGCGGCAAAGCGTAGATCAAGGTCGCGAGCAGCGCCGGCGCTCGCCCCAGCCCGAGCAGCATCGCCACCGGGATCAGGTAGACGAAGCTCGGAATGGTCTGCATCAGGTCGTAGACGGGCGCGAGCACCCGCCCGAGCCGCGGCAGGCGCGCCGCGGCGATGCCGAGCGGCAGGCCGAGAACGACGACCAGCGCCACGGCGACGGTGACGAGGGCGAGCGACTGCATCGCTTCGGTCCAGACGCCGAGTCCGGCGAGGACAAGTGGAAGGGCCGCCATCGCGAGCGCGAAGCCGACCTCGCGCCTTGAGAGCCAGGCACCTGCGGCGACAGCCATCACAAAAACCGGCACAGGGATGTGCAGAAGAGCCGTCTCGACACCGCGCACCGGCGCCGTCAGCAGCCTGCTGAAACCGTCGAGATCATTGCCATAGCCGGTGACGACAGCATTGACCGCCTGGTTGACCAGCCTTTGCAGCGCCTTGCCGAGATCCGGCAGCCAGTCCGGACTCACAGGCCGGACGCGACCTTGCTGGCGATATCGGCCGGCAGCCACGCCTTCCAGACATCCGCTTTCGTCTTGAGGAAGACGAGCGCTTGCTGTTCTGGCGACTGGCCCTTCTCACGCGCCTCCGCGAGCATTCTCGAGGTCAGCTCGCTTGTCGTGGTGTATTTTTTGAAGAAGCCGGCGAGCTGCGGCGCCTTCTTGGCGAGCTCGATATTGGCGCCGATGACAACGCGGCTCACCGGATAGGCGCTCGCGCGCTTCGGCGCATCGCTCGCCTTGAGCTCGTTCCAGATCGCCTGATCGAAGGCCGGCTCGTCGAGCTTGACCAGGTCATAGGCGCCGAGCAGCCAGCTCGGCCCCCAATAGTAGAACACGACTGGCCGCTTGCGCTTCAGGGCGGATTCGACCGCGGCGACGATCGCCTCGCCGGAGCCGCCGCGGAGGTTGCTGAAATCCCCGGCCAGCCCATAGGCGATGAGCTTCTTGCTGTTGATGCCCTCGCAGACCCAACCGGCGACGCAATTATAGAAGCGCGCCTTGCCAGGCTCGTCCGGGTCGGCGAACAGGTCCTTGTAGCGCTTGAGGTCCTGTACGGATTTCAGCTCCGGAGCCTTGGCGTCGGGGCCGGAGACCAGATAGCGCGGCACGAACCAGCCTTCGTTGGCATCCGGGAATGTCGTGCCGAGCGGCTCGACCTTGCCGGCGGCGGCTTCCTTGACCCAGGCCTCGACCGGGTTGGCCAGCCAGATCTCCATGACGATGTCGACATCGCCGCGGCCAAGGCCGTTGACCAGCGGCGCGATCACGCCGGGCACGCGCTCGACCTTGCAGCCAAAGCCCTTCTCGGCGATGGCGCTGGCGACGGCGGTGTGAAAGGCGGCGGAATCATAGTCGAGCCCGGCCATTTTCAGCGGCCGGTCGAGCTCGCAGGCGAGAACGGGAGCGGTGAGACCGAGGCCGAACAGCAGCGCGGCCCCTCGCAGAACGGCTTTCATCATGACGATCCCCCGCTGGCTGCCTTGCCCGATCAGGACACCTGACTTTCCGGCATGTCCACGAAGCGCGAAAGCGGGCGAAATGTTCCGCCCGGACAGGCGAAAACCTTAGCGCCGGTTTCAGGTCATGGGCATTGCGCAAACGGCGGATGACATGGACCGCGCGCCTGACCGGGCCTGTCAGGAGGCAAAGCGCTCAGCCAAGCGTGCCCAGCGCCCGCAAGGCCTTCAGCGTCTCGCGCAGGCCGCGATGCAATGGCTTGTCCTTGCGCAGGACGAGGCCGAGCGTGCGATGCACCCGCGGCGACAGGGGCCGAACGATCAGCCCGTCATTCTCACCATGCACCGCCATGCCGGGCAGGATAGCGCAGCCGAGGCCGGCGCCGACCAGCCGCTTGATCGCCTCGACGCTGCCGAGCGACATCACCGGCTTGAGCGTTACGCCAGCCCGGGCGAACCATTCATCGGCGATGCGCCGGGTGATGCCACCCGGCTCGAACAGCAGCACCGGCAGGCGCGCCAGCGCTTCCGGCGTCAATCGCGCCGGCAGCTCCATGTCCGGCGGCGCGATCACGGCGAACTCGTCGTCGAGCAGCGGCGTGACGTCGAGGCTGCGGCCAGCGGCCGGCAGCGAGACCAGGCCAATATCGATCTGATTGTCCTCGATCGCCTTGACGATGTCGGAGGTGTTGCCGGTACTGACGGTGATTTCCAGCGTCGGATGGCGCTGGCGCAGTTCGCGCAGCACCGGCGGCAGCAGGAAGATGCAGGCGGTGGCGCCAGTGCCGATCCGGACACGACCCATCGCCCCGGTCGCATGCCGCGCCATCGCCTCTTGCGCCGCCGCAACCGCCGCCGCGATCCGGCCGGCATGGTCGAGCAATTCGGTGCCTGCCGCCGTCGGCTGCGCCCGGCGTCCGACGCGCTCGATCAGCACCGTGCCGAGCCGGCGCTCGAGTTCGCGGATCTGCAGGCTGACGGCCGGCTGGCTCAGCCCGAGCCTCTCGGCGGCCGCCGAGAAGCTGCCGAGTGCAATCACCTGGCGGAAGCTGTCGAGCTGGTCGAGGCGAAGATCGCGCATCTCAAAGAATTTCTTATGCTCTGCATAACTTTGAGAAGCTTCATTTATGAGACGGCAAAGCGCAAGCTGCCCTGGCGGCTGGGGCAGAACCCGGCCGTGACAGGACACGAGTGATGAGCGGGATCTGGGTTGCGGGAGGACAGCTGCTGCTTGAGGCGGCAAACTATCTCGGCGCCTCCCAGCATTCGCGCTATCAGCAATTGCGAGCCCTGCGCGAAATCGACGAGCACCGCCTCGCCGATATCGGCGTGACGCGACGGGAAGCGCTGACTGGGCTCCCCGACAAGACGGAAAGGCGGCCCAGCCGGGCCGGAACGATGACGATGACCACCTCAGAGCTTGCCGGCAATGCTGCGCCATCCATCCTGGTTCGCGATGCCGAGGAAGCGGACATGGATGCGATCCAGGCGATCTATACCCACCACGTCCTGCATGGCTTCGCCAGCTTCGAGGAGACGCCGCCGAGCGTCGGGGAGATGCTGGCGCGCCGAGAGGCAGTGCTGGCGCTCGGCCTGCCCTATCTCGCCGCCGAGCAGGGCGGCCGGATCGTCGGCTACAGCTATGCGACGTCCTATCGCCCCCGCCCGGCCTATCGCCACACCATCGAGGACTCGATCTATGTCGCCGACGGGCTCGGCGGCCGGAAGATCGGCTCCACCTTACTCGGCGCACTGATCGCCCGCTGCGAAGCCGGGCCCTGGCGCCAGATGCTCGCCAATATCGGGGACAGCGGCAATGCCGGCTCGATCGGCCTGCACCGCCGCTTCGGCTTCGAGCCGGTCGGCACCTTGCGCTCGACCGGCTTCAAGTTCGGCCGCTGGGTCGACACGGTCCTGATGCAGCGCAGTCTCGGGCCCGGCGACGAGACGCTGCCACAGCCATGGACAGCCGGATCGGCAAGGTGATCTCCCGCAGCACCGTCTTCTGCCTCGGGCTGGCGCAGCTCATCTCCTGGGGCGTCTCCTACTATCTGGTCGGTGCCTTTGGCGAGCGGATCGCGGCCGAGCTCGGCTGGTCGCAGGCGATCATCCATGGCGGGCTTTCGGCCGGCCTCCTGGTGATGGGACTGACCTCGGGCGCGGTCGGACGGCTGATCGATCACCATGGCGGCCGCAATGTGATGTGCGCCGGCTCGCTGCTCACCGCTGTCGGCATCGCCGGCCTCGCCTTCGCCCATACGATCCCCGCCTATTACGCCGCCTGGATCTGCCTCGGCCTTGCCATGCGGCTCACCCTCTACGACGCCGCCTTCGCGGCGCTGGCCTATATCGGTGGCAGCGCCGCGCGCCGGCCGATCGCCCAGATCACCTTGCTCGGAGGCCTCGCCTCGACGGTGTTCTGGCCGCTCGGCCATGCGCTCGCCGAGCAGTTCGGCTGGCGCGGCGCGCTTATCGCTTATGCCGGCTTCGCGCTCCTCACCCTGCCCTTGCACCTGACGCTGCCGGCCGGCTCGGCACGGCCTTTGCCCAGTGCGGCCACAGCGAAACCCACCGCCACACTCAGCCCGGCGGATACGCGCGTCGCCGGCATCCTTTACGCGCTGATCGTCACCTTCGCCGGCATCCTCAATGCCGGCATGTCGGCCCATATGATCGGCATCCTTGCCGGCCTCGGCCTGCCCGCCGCCGCAGCGGTCTGGATCGGCGCGACGCGCGGCATC
Source organism: Allobosea sp. Tri-44 (assembly GCF_004123845.1). Taxonomy (GTDB): domain Bacteria; phylum Pseudomonadota; class Alphaproteobacteria; order Rhizobiales; family Beijerinckiaceae; genus Allobosea. The sequence goes on from NZ_NBDP01000005.1 coordinate 218,845, forward strand.
GGCCAGTCGCTGGCGCGGCTCGGCGAGGTGCTGTTCGGGTCCCGCACCAGCCCGTTCGACCTCAACCTCGTCGCCTGCCTGGTGCTGCCGCTCTGCTTCGTCGTCGGTCTCGCGGGCGGCGCGAGCGCCATCGCGGCGCTCGCTTTCGCCTTTGCCTACGGAGCGGGCAATGGCGTGCTGACGATCACGCGCGGCACGCTGCCGCTGATGCTGTTCGATCCGAAGAGCTATGGCGCCTATGTCGGGCGACTGCTGGCGCCCGGCTTCTTCCTCTCGGCCGCAGCCCCGCTCGGCTATGCGCTGCTGATCGAGCGCTATGGCGCCTCGGCGGCGCTGATCCTGTCCGGGGCCCTGGCCGTCGCCATGCTGGTCGCAGCGATCCTGCTGCGGCTACGTTTCCGCAACCTGCCACGCTCCTGACAATCTCTGTCAGCACACCCCGTAAGAACAATGCGGCAACATCCGCGACTGCGTGCTACTCATGCCGGCCTCCCGCCCGGCCGCACTGGCACGGCACGGCGATTGCCCTATCTCTACGGCTCATCCCGAACCGGACACCGCAATGGCTCGCAAGACCACGCTCGCCGATCAGGCCGCCGCGCTGGAAGACATGTTCGACCGCAACCGTGCGGCCGACCCGAATGCGCGCGTCATCTCCGTGCGCGGCGCGCGCGAGCACAATCTCAAGAATGTCGACCTCGCGATTCCGCGCGACAAGCTCGTGGTGTTCACCGGGCTTTCCGGCTCCGGAAAGTCCTCGCTCGCCTTCGATACGATCTATGCGGAGGGCCAGCGCCGCTATGTCGAGTCGCTCTCGGCCTATGCCCGCCAGTTCCTCGAGATGATGCAGAAGCCCGATGTCGACCAGATCGACGGGCTCTCGCCGGCGATCTCGATCGAGCAGAAGACGACCTCGAAGAACCCGCGCTCGACGGTCGGCACCGTCACCGAGATCCACGACTATATGCGCCTGCTCTGGGCGCGGACCGGCATCCCCTATTCGCCGGCGACCGGCCTGCCGATCGAGAGCCAGACCGTCCAGCAGATGGTCGACCGGCTGGTCGAGCTGCCGGAGAAGACGCGCGGCTACCTGCTCGCGCCGGTGGTGCGCGGCCGTAAGGGCGAGTTCCGCAAGGAGATGGCCGACTGGCTGAAGCGCGGCTTCCAGCGCGTCAAGGTCAATGGCGAGTTCTACGAGATCCCGGACGCGCCGGCGCTCGACAAGAAGTTCAAGCACGACATCGACGTGGTGGTCGACCGCATCGTCATCCGCCCCGATCTCGGCGCCCGCCTCGCCGACTCGCTGGAGCAGGCGCTCGACCTCGCCGACGGCATCGCCGTCTTCGAATATGCCGACGAGAAGGAGGAGAACGGCGAGGCCCGCCGCGTCACCTTCTCCTCCAAGTTCGCCTGCCCCGTCTCCGGCTTCACCATTCCCGAGATCGAGCCCAGGCTGTTCTCGTTCAACAACCCGTTCGGCGCCTGCCCGGTCTGCGACGGCCTCGGCCATGAAATGCGGATCGATCCGGAGATGATCGTCCCGGATCATGGGCTCAGCCTGAAGAAGGGCGCGATCGCGCCCTGGGCCAAGTCGACTTCGCCCTATTACGGCCAGACGCTCGATGCGCTCGCCAAGCATTTCGGCTTCTCGACGACCAAGCCCTGGAGCGAGCTGCCGCAAAGCGCCCGCGACGCCATCCTGTTCGGCACGGGCACCGAGCCCGTGCGCATGGCCTATAATGACGGCCTGCGTGCCTATGAGGTGAAGAAGCCCTTCGAGGGCGTGATCACAAATATGGAGCGGCGCTGGAAGGAGACCGAGAGCGACTGGGCCCGCGAGGAGATCGGCCGCTTCATGTCGGAGACGCCCTGCGCCGCGTGCAACGGCTTCAGGCTCAAGCCCGAGGCGCTGGCGGTCAAGATCGACATGCGCCATATCGGCGAGATCTCGCAGCTCTCGGTCAAGGACGCGCTCGCCTGGGTCAGCGCCCTGCCCTCGCGCCTGTCGCACAAGCAGAACGAGATCGCCCCGCGCATCCTCAAGGAAATCCGCGACCGGCTGACCTTCCTGCTCGATGTCGGGCTCGAATACCTGACGCTGGCCCGCGGCTCGCGCACGCTCTCGGGTGGCGAGAGCCAGCGCATCCGCCTCGCCTCGCAGATCGGCTCGGGCCTCACCGGCGTACTCTATGTGCTCGACGAGCCCTCGATCGGCCTGCACCAGCGCGACAATGAGCGCCTGCTCGGCACGCTGCGCCGCCTGCGCGACCTCGGCAACACCGTGATCGTGGTCGAGCATGACGAGGACGCGATCCTCACCGCCGACTATGTCGTCGATGTCGGCCCCGGCGCCGGCATCCATGGCGGCGAGATCGTCTCGAAGGGCACGCCGCAGGACATTCTGGCCGACCCGAACTCGCTCACCGGCAAATACCTCACCGGCGAGATGAGCGTGCCGGTGCCGCTGAAGCGCCGCAAGCCGCAGAAGGGCCGCTCCCTCAAGATCGTCGGCGCCCGCGGCAACAACCTCAAGGACGTCACGGTCGACATCCCGCTCGGCCTGTTCACCTGCATCACCGGCGTGTCGGGCGGCGGCAAGTCGACGCTGATCATCGACACGCTCTACAAGGCGATCGCGCGCAAGCTCAACGGCTCGATCGAGCATCCGGCGAGCCATGACCGCATCGAGGGCATGGAGCATCTCGACAAGGTCATCGACATCGACCAGTCGCCGATCGGCCGCACGCCGCGCTCGAACCCGGCGACCTATACCGGCGCCTTCACGCCGATCCGCGAATGGTTCGCCGGCCTGCCCGAGGCCAAGGCGCGCGGCTACCAGGCCGGCAGGTTCAGCTTCAACGTGAAAGGAGGCCGCTGCGAGGCCTGCCAGGGCGACGGCGTCATCAAGATCGAGATGCACTTCCTGCCCGACGTCTACGTCACCTGCGACGTCTGCAAGGGCAAGCGCTATGACCGCGAGACGCTCGAGGTGAAATACCGCGATCATTCGATCGCCGACGTGCTCGACATGACGGTCGAGGAGGCGAAGGACCTGTTCAAGGCCGTGCCCTCGATCCGCGACAAGATGGTGACGCTCGCCCGCGTCGGCCTCGACTATGTCAAGGTCGGCCAGCAGGCGACGACGCTCTCGGGCGGCGAGGCGCAGCGCGTCAAGCTCTCGAAGGAGCTCTCCAAGCGCGCCACCGGCCGCACCCTCTACATCCTCGACGAGCCGACCACCGGCCTGCATTTCCACGACGTCGCCAAGCTGATGGAGGTGCTGCATGAGCTGGTCGAGCAGGGCAATTCCGTGGTGGTGATCGAGCACAATCTCGAAGTGATCAAGACCGCCGACTGGGTCCTCGACCTCGGCCCCGAAGGCGGCGACGGCGGCGGCATGGTGGTGGCGCAAGGCACGCCGGAGGACATCGTCCGGATCGGCAAGGGCCACACCGCGCGCTTCCTCAAGGAGGTGCTGGAGCGGCGACCGTTGAAGGGCAAGGGGGCGCGGGAGGCGGCGGAGTGAGTACTGCAGCGCGACTTGAGGTTGAATTTATCTCAGAATACGTGTTACCGAGTTGTAGTCTCTTACAGATTACCTTGGGGAATAGCACGTGGCAGATCCAGTCATTTCTGCAGTCCTGCCTATAGCAGGTAAGCTTGCATCTGCGTTCATAGAGGCAGGAAAGCCCGCTACCATAAAAATTGCCGAGAAACTGCTGGTCAAATTTGGTGTTGGCTTGTCCACTTTGCTCAGAGAACAGGCTGAGCGACATCGCTATGTCAAGACTATCATCTCGGGTAGCACACCGATCGAACTGACCGACTTGTACGTCAATCTGAGTCTTAAGCGCGACAAGAAGATCATCAGGGACGATGATTTATTTAAACTCTTAGACACTGAACGTGCTATTCTGGTGCATGCGGCGGCAGGATCTGGAAAATCGATGCTTCTCAGATACCTTCTACTTACAGCAAATCAACATCTAGAACAGAGATTTCCCATTTTAATCGAACTAAGAGATCTTAATTCGCACCCAGGAAAATCTTTCCTTGAGATAATACAAGAATGTATCGCCGAATACATCGACGGATTCTCTCGAAACCAAACTGATTTTGCACTTAAATCCGGACGCCTACTTCTGATACTCGATGGCTTCGACGAGATCGACTACGATCGCCGGCGAGAGCGAGAGAGGGAGGTCAATCGCCTTGTCGAAAGATACCCCAACTTGCAGGTCATCGTCTCCAGTAGACCGGATGAAGGAAATTCGAAGTGGCAATCTTTTTTTGCCTACGAGGTACAACACCTCTCAAAGGGACAAGTTCGATTGCTCATCGATAAAGTCCCCTATGACGAGGCACCAAAGAAATTGTTTAGAAGTAAATTAGACACCGACCTCTTTGAGACGCACGGAGAATTTCTTCGTAATCCGCTCCTTACAATCATGATGCTTGTTATGCTTGAAACATTCGCGGATGTTCCAGCGAAGATTCACCTTTTTTACGAGTACGCTTTTGAAGCGTTATTTCAGCGCCACGATGTTTCTAAGGGCGGCGGCTTTCAAAGAAAGAGGCGGGTCGAATTAGCATTGGACGACTATAAGCGCCTATTTGCCTACTTTTGCGCTACGACATACATGAGAAAGCTTTTTCGCTTCTCCGAAGGGGTTGCTCTGGAGTGTTTAGATCAGAGCCTAAAATCCGCGCAGATCAAAGCTGACAAATCAGGCATGATGCGAGACTTAGTTGAATGCACATGTATGTTGGTCCCAGATGGATTGGAATTCGAATTCAGTCATCGGTCATTTCAGGAGTACTTTTTTGCGTATTTCATAGCAAGAATCAGACCGAATGAGATTCCTAGGGTAATGCCACTTCTCTCCGAAAGATCCAGCTCGGACGGGATCGTCCCAATGGTCGCGGAGATGAACGCGGAAAAATTTGAAGAAGACTGGGCCCTTCCGCAACTCGATCTTCTTTGTAAACGTGTTGTCGGAATAGATTCGCTCCTTGAGCCACTTACATTCATAAATGCAATGTTCGGCAAGAACGGGATGCATATCCTCGCGATGCCCAATGTTTCATTTGAATGCGGCACAGGTGAAGTGTTCGAACTAGATCATGTACGAGTTATGTTGTATCATATATATGGTATATTTAATCGCATACATGCGCGTCTCCCGGACGAGAGTGAGATGGATGCGAAGGTTCGTGAAAAGATCTTGGATGGGAGAATTGGGAGAGATGATCCTCGCTTTGAACCCGTTCGAAAGGCTGTTGTTAAATCGAAGGCACAGATTCTTATCAAACTAGGGCCGTCTGACAACGATTGGGTGCGCGAAACTCAATGGGGGCGTTTTGTCGCTGAGGAGGCCAAGGAATTGGTTGCTGCTCGGGATATGATCCGGGAGCGCGTGCGGCAGCGGCAAACTGGCTTAGCGGCAATTCTAAATTTGTCCGAATGATTCGACATAAGCCATTGATAACCTCGGCATGACGGAGCCCTTGCCCCTGCAAGCTAAGACGCAGGGAATCCCCCATCCCCGGTGAGAGTGAGCCGCTCCGTGGAATGCGAGGCCGCGCACTGGCCGCGGCCTCGCTTCGCTGGTTTTCCCGTAGGCCCTCATCCGGCGCTCCGCGCCACCTTCTCCCATCCGGGAGAAGGTAGAGGGCGTCGCGGTTCATCCGACTCCCGTCATGCTCGGGCTTGTCCCGAGCATCCACGCCTTGCGACGCGCATGGCAGGCAGCAGCCGGCGAAATGCCGCTCGCCCGATCGTTCCAGCGCAAAAACGTGGATGGTCGCCACAAGGGCGACCATGACGGGAGAGGCGAACTTATCCCCGCGGCAAAAACCTCCCGTATAATCCCCTCGCCCATCACCCATACGGGGCGGCCGTCCGGAGGTATGCCAGAGGCTGGGTGAGGGTCGGCGCCTGCGGGCGGGGGTTACGCCCCGCTCCCGGGAGGCTTCGGGGCACCGCCGAAAGCCGCCGCCTGCGGCGGCGTCTTCCGACTTTGAGATCGCAGACTGCGCAAGCTTGTCTGCGTGGGACACTACGATCCCTGTGCGAGGAGCTCGCTAGATGGACGGCCCGCCAGGCGCCGCCCTGCTCCGCCGCCGGCGCGACCACCCGTTGAGGGGCACTGGCGCCGGCAGGAACGGGACGGACGGGCAGGCCAACCGCAGAAGCGCGGCCCGGAGACTGAAAGACGCCGAAGGCGGAGCGCCACGGGGCGTGCGGATGGGGACCATCCGCGCCGCCTCCTGGCTCAACGGAAGCGGATACGACAACGCGCCTCGCGGCGCTCCGCCAGCCCCGTATTTTAAGGCGCCCGCAGGCAGGCCTGCGGGCGGGGTTTGGCGCGTGGGCGAAGACAAGGGCGCGGGATTCCCTCTCCTGTAAGGAGAGGGGTAGGGGTGAGGTGTTCGGGAGGGAAATCGTTGGCGTAATGCAGCCGCGGTCAACGCTCGCGGAACTGGTCCAACGGCCTACACCTCACCCTGCCCTCTCCTTACAGGAGAGGGTTCCCCGCGGTTCGCTCGCCTTCTTTCATCGGGAGAAGGGAGACCCCAGCGCCCTTGCGTCGCACGGCATTGTGAGGGTCTTGTTTACGCCCTGTTAAACCGCTCCTGGACATCCCTGCGATGCAAACAGGAGATGACCTGATGATCAGACTGGCCCCTCTCGCGGCGCTCAGCCTTCTTGCGGCCTCGGCCTCCGCTTTCGCCGCGCCGGCCCAGCCACTCGGCCAGTTCAAGCAGTGGAATGCGGCGGCCTATGACGGCAGCAATGGCAAGCGTTGCTATATCGTATCGTCACCGGGCACCGAGAAACCTGATACCTTGCGTCATGGCGACGTCTTCTTCTTCGTACAGACCGCGCCGAGCGCCCAGAGCCGCACCGAGTCGAGCTTCCAGACCGGCTATGATTTCGCCAAGGATTCGACCGTCACCGTGACGATCGGCGACGAGACGTTCCGCATGCTGACCTCGGGCAACAATGCCTGGCTGCAGCGGCTGGAGCGTGAGAGCGAATTGCTCGCGGCGATGAAGGCCGGCGACGAGATGGTGCTGGCGGCGCGCTCGGCCCGCGGCAACGAGACCAGCTACACCTTCTCGCTCGAAGGCGTGACCGCGGCGTCAAGGCTGCTGGAGCGGTGTGGTTGACCAAGAGCGTCATTCCCGGGCGCAGCGAAGCGCAGACCCGGGAATCTCAGGACGAGAAGGCGCTGGCTGGCGCCTCATCCGGCCTGAGATGCTCGGGTCAAGCCCGAGCATGACGGCGTTGGTCACAACACCCCGTGGCGCTCGAACACCGAGCGCAAGCTCTCGCCGGCGAGCAGCTCCTCGCGGGTCGAATCCTCGGCTTCGATCTTGGCCAGCGCCAGCCGGATCGCCTCGGGCGCGATGGCGCGGGGGACGATGACGACGCCGTCGACGTCGCCGAAGATGAAGTCGCCCGGCGCGACGCGGGCGCCGCCGAGCTCGACCGGCTCGTCGGCGGCCATCATCTCGGCCCGGCCCTTGGTGTCGAGCGGGCCGATGCCGCCATGGAAGACCGGAAAGCCGAGCTCGCGGATGCGGCGGACATCGCGCACCAGCCCGTCGGTGAGGCAGCCGGCGGCACCCCTGACCTTCGAGGCGGTGGTGAGCAGTTCGCCCCAGGGCGCGATCCGGTCGGTCGGCCCGTCGCAGGCGAGCACCGCGACCTCGCCGGCTTTCAGGCTGTCGATCAGGTCCATCTCCAGCGCATAGGGATTGTGCCCTGCCGGGAGATGATAGCGTTTCATGTAGAGCCCGGTGCGGGCAAAGCCGCAGAGCACGCTGGCGTCGTCGAGCGGGCGCACAAAGGGCTTCACCGCCTGGTCGGGATAGCCGAGCTCATCGAGCACATCGGAGAGCACGGCCGAATAGAGCCGGCCCTTCAGCTCGGCGAGATCGAGTTCCTGGGCCGGATCCGGCATGCGCGCTTCCCCTCTCTTTCTTATAGGGAAGCTTCCCGGCGCGCCGGCAGCGGGTCAAGCCGCTATGGGCGCATGGCGGATCGCCGCGCGCAGCAGCAGATAGAGCAGCAGGCCGTTGAGCAGGTGCCAGCCCCAGTGCAGTCCGAAGGGCACTGCGCCGCACAGCACCGAATCGAGCGAGCGGAAGCTGAGCGACAGGGCGAAGACAAAGCCGGCGACGGCGATTCTTCCACCCGTGGCGGCATCACCGCGCAGCCTTGCCGCGAGCGCGACGCCGGCGAGGCCCACAAGGAAGCCGGCATAGCCGGCCGAGCCACGCATGCCGGCGGGCAGCAATGGCGAGAGGGCGGAGGCCAGGCCGAAGCAGGCGGCGAGGAAGAGTAGCGCCCCTGTTGCAGCCAGCAGCGGCGACAGGCCCAGGAACCGGTTGAGCGCCAGGCCGAAATAGCAGAGCGCGAAGAGCTGGATCGGCACGACATCGGCCAGCAGCGTCCAGCGCTGCGGCATGGTGTGGAACAGGAAGGAGCCGACACCGATGATCGCGACCAGCGCCGTCAGCGCTTCGGTCGGCCAGTCGCGGCGTCCTTGCCGCCGCAGCATCAGCCATGCCGCCAGCGCGGCCAGCAGGAAGGCGGCATTGCTGATCGCATTGAGCGGCTCGGCCCAGAAGGCGCCGTCCAGCCGTTCGCAATAGCCCGCGCCCTGCATGCCCTGCTCCGCCTTCGCCTGGAATCAGCGAATCATGCCGCTTGCGGCACTGCAGCCGCGTGACAGGCTCATCGATGAAACGGGTCAATTGTCCGCGAATCCGTGCATGGTGAACAGCCCGTTACGGCCGCGTATGGCTCGGCAACCAATGTTGCAGTGCAAACCGCATGGCAAACGCATCGATTCTGCGCCAAATCGAGGCAATCTCAGAACATCGTCGGAACGAGATCATAAATTGCCTAAAACTTAGGCCAAATTGTCACTGTTCTGACAAAATCGTTAAGCGCTCTGCGCGGGTCAGCGGGCCTTTCCAAACGATCTCTTAATTTGCCATGCATTGATTGCATAACAGAACTGACACCACGCCCCTGTGAGAGGCACTGTGATCGCCCTATATGCAGTGCACAACGAATTCATCGCTGTCGGGGCAAACCCCGCAAAACCAAAAGGTTATCGCCATGTTCCTGTCCATGATCGCTTCCAAGATCCGCTCTTATCTTCGCTATCGCGAGACCGTCCGCGAGCTGTCCCGCCTTACCGACCGTGAGCTCGACGACCTCGGCCTGTCGCGCTCGGACATCCAGTACGTCGCCCGCACCCACGCGACGGCCTGATTTCTGCTCAAGTAGTTTCTCCTAGACCCTGCGTTCCTCCCCTCAGGGTCTGGTCGAAGAGCGAATGCCCGCTTTCGAGCGGGCATTTTGCGTTTCTGGGCCTGATTCAAGCCCCATGCCCTTGACCTTGGGCGCCGCCGCGGACACATCGCGGCCATGACAATCGCACCCATCCACATCGTCGGCGGCGGCCTCGCCGGTTCGGAAGCCGCCTGGCAGATCGCCGAGGCCGGCGTTCCCGTCATCCTGCACGAGATGCGCCCCGTACGCGGCACCGACGCCCATAAGACCGAGAGCCTCGCCGAGCTGGTCTGCTCCAACTCCTTCCGCTCGGACGATTCGTCCTCCAACGCCGTCGGCCAGCTGCATTGGGAGATGCGCCGGCTCGGCTCGCTGATCATGGCGAAGGGCGATGCGCACCAGGTGCCCGCCGGCGGCGCGCTCGCGGTCGACCGAGACGGCTTCGCGGCCGCCGTCACCGCTGCGCTCGAAGCTCACCCCAATGTCACGATCGAGCGCGGCGAGATCGCCGGCCTGCCGCCGGCTGCGTGGGACAAGGTCATCGTTGCCACCGGCCCCCTGACCTCCCCGGCACTGGCCGAAGGCATCCGCTCGCTGACAGGGGCGGGCGAGCTCGCCTTCTTCGACGCGATCGCGCCCATCGTCCATTTCGATTCGGTCGACATGGATGTCGCCTGGTTCCAGTCGCGCTACGACAAGGCCGGCCCCGGCGGCACCGGTGCCGACTACATCAACTGCCCGCTCGACCGCGAACAATACGAGGCCTTCATCGACGCGCTGCTGGCGGCGGAGAAGACCGAATTCAAGGAATGGGAGGGCACGCCCTATTTCGATGGCTGCCTGCCGATCGAGGTGATGGCCGAGCGCGGCCGCGAGACGCTGCGCTGGGGGCCGATGAAGCCGGTCGGGCTGACCAACAAGCACAATCCGACGGTCAAGGCCTATGCTGTGGTCCAGCTCCGGCAGGACAATGCGCTGGGCACGCTGTTCAACATGACGGGCTTCCAGACCAAGCTGAAATATGGCGAGCAGGCCGCGATCTTCCGGATGATCCCGGGCCTGCAGAACGCCGAATTCGCCCGGCTCGGCGGCATCCACCGCAACACCTATCTCAACTCGCCAGAGCTGCTCGATCCGCAATTGCGGCTGAAGACCGACCCGCGCCTGCGCTTCGCCGGGCAGATCACCGGCTGCGAGGGCTATGTCGAGAGCGCCGCGATCGGGTTGCTGACCGGCCGCCTCGCCGCGGCGGAGCGGCTCGGCCGGCCGCTCGACCTGCCGCCAGCGACGACGGCGCTCGGTGCACTGGTCAACCACATCACCGGCGGCCACATCGTCACCATCGACGAAGGGCCGCGCTCGTTCCAGCCGATGAACATCAATTTCGGCCTGTTCCCGCATATCGAGGGTCAGGCGACGCACGGCCCCGACGGCAAGCGCCTGAAGGGCCCCGCGAAGAGCGTCGCCCGCAAGCAGGCGCTGACGGCGCGGGCGAAGGTCGAGCTCGATGGCTGGATTGGTGGGGCGAGCGCTCAGGCAGCGGAGTGAAGCGCGGGATCCCCTCTCCTGTAAGGAGAGGGGTAGGGGTGAGGTGTTCGGAGGGATGTGGTTGGCCTGAACCTGACTGCGCGGTCAGCGCTCGCGGAACTGGTACAGCCGCCTACACCTCACCCTGCCCTCTCCTTACAGGAGAGGGTTCCCCGCGCCCTACTCCTCGCGTTGATTCTACGCCCGCGCCGCGCGCCACAGCGTCCATTGCCGCTTGAGCGGCGAGAGGCCGATGATCGTCCGATAGGGATCGTAGCCGCGTCGTTCCATCTGCCTGAGATAGGGCTCGACCAGCGCAACCGGGAGGAAGGCCGGCCTGATCGACGCTGGCACCGTGGCGCTGAGATCGTTGAGCTTGCGCAGATGGATGCGCGCCAGCGCCCGCATCTCCTTCAGCGAATAGATCAGGCCCGGTCCGCCGCGTCCGCGCACGATGTCCTCGCGGGTGACGCCGTTGCGGGCGAGCAGATCGGCCGGCAGATAGACCTGGCCGCGGGCGGCATGCCAGGGGAAGGCCCGCATCAAACCCGAGAGCGCATAAGCGACGCCGGCGTGGCCGGCGGCGGTCGCGCCGCCGGGGTCGCGGCCTTGTGCCAGCACGAGGCAGGCGAGGCGGATCAGCGCGCTCGAGGTCTCGCCAACATAGCCTTCGAGGTCGGACAGCGACGGCATCGGGTCGTCGTAGAGATCGAAGACACGCGCCTCGATCAGCCCCGAAAGCGGCGCGATGGGCAGGCGAAAGCGCCTGACGGTGTCGAGCAGCGCCTGCGCGACCGGATGGCCGGGAGCGGGCGCATCCGGCCCGGCCTCGAGCACGTCGCGCCACCATTGCAGCCGAACCTCGCCCGGCAGCGGCTCGCTGACCTGCTCGCGCACGCGAGCGACCTCGTGACTGAAGGCATAGAGCGCGAACAGGCCTGGCCGCAGCGCCTCAGGCGCATAGAGCGAGGCGATGTAGCGGTCGGGATCATGCTCGCGCACCAGCGCCAGGCAATGGCCATAGGCCTGGGAGAGCGGGCCCGGCGCAGTGCCGGTGCGGTGCTCGGTTTTCGTGGTCATGCGCCCTCCCCGCTCCCGTCGTCACACGGGTCGAAGCGCCGGCAGTCTAGGCCGGGTCGGCAGTCTTGGCTACGCGGGAGCAGCATGGGTGATCGGATTTGATCGCTATCGCCGATTGCCGCGCCGTGTGACAACCGCCGTCATGCTCGCCCTTGTGGCGAGCATCCACGTCTTGAACACCGCTTTCACCAAAGGAAGACGTGGATGGTCGGGACAAGCCCGACCATGACGGGAAGTGTTACTCCACCGCGATCAGCGCCGCGGCAACGCGTCGCTCCTCACCGACGAGGACGTTGTAGGTGCGGGCCGCAGCCGGCGTCGCCATTGCCTCGACAGTGATGCCGACGGCCTTGAATGGTTCACGCAGGGCAGCCGGCAGGAAGGCGATCTCGCGGCCGATGCCGAGGATCAGGAAGTCGATCGTCTCGGCCTCGTCGAGGACCGGCTGCAGGCTCTCCAGGGTCACCTCGGCGAAACAGGTCACGGGCCAGATCCGGACGCCGCCAGGCGTCGCCAGGATCGAGCCGCGATGGCTCATCTCGGCGAACCGAAAGCCGCCGGCACCGAAGGCGTCGATCTGGTAGCGGCCGGGGACGAAGCCGTCGAAGCGTCGTTCCACCAACCCCTCAGACCCGCGCCTTGGCCTCGGCCAGTTCCTCGCTCTGGTCGAGGCGGCCGGCGCGGACGTCGAGATAGAGCAGCACCGGCGTCGAGACGAACATCGCCGAATAGGTGCAGACCACCACGCCGAACAGCATGACGAGTGCGAAGCCCTCGATCGCCGTGCCGCCGAAGAAGACCAGCGCGACCAGCGCCAGCACGGTGGTGGTCGAGGTGATCGCGGTGCGCGACAGGGTCGTGTTGACCGAGAGATCGAGCAGTTCCGGGATCGGCATGGTCTTGTAACGGCGCAGCAATTCGCGCGTGCGGTCGAACACCACCACCGTCTCGTTCAGCGAGTAGCCGACAATGGTCAGGATCGCCGCGATCGAGGTCAGGTTGAATTCGAGCTGCGTGATCAGGAAGAAGCCGAGCGTCAGCACGATGTCGTGCATGGTGCCGACGATCGCGCCGATGGCGAGCTGCATCTCGAAGCGGAACCAGAGATAGACCAGCACGCCGATGATCGCGAGCACGACGCCGAGCGTACCGGCCTGGACGAGCTCGCCCGAAACGCGCGGGCCGACCGTCTCGACCCGGCGGAACTCATAAGCCTCGGAGAAGGTCGCGCGTGCCTTGGTCACCACGCCCTGCTGGGCGATCTCGCCGCCGGGCTGGAGCGCAAAGCGCATGGAGAGCTCGCCGGCACTGCCGAATTCCTGCACCTCGACCTCACCGAAGCCGAAGCTGTTGGCGGTCTGGCGCACCTGAGCGATGTCGGGCTTGCCGCTCTTGGCCTGCATCTCCAGCAGCGTGCCGCCGCGGAAATCGATGCCGAAATTGAGGCCGACGGTCAGGAACAGCGCCAGCACCAGCACCGAGTAGGCCGCCGAGAACGGATAGGCGAGCCGCCGCCAGTGGACGATGCGGAATTTGGTGTTGTCGGGAACGATGCGAAGCAGGCGCATGGTCTGTTATCTCCTGGCCTGCGGCGTCAGAACGGAAGGGCCTTCGGCCGCGCCCAGCGATACCAAAGCGCGATCAGCATGCGCGTCAGCGTCACCGCGGTGATGACCGTGGTCAGGATGCCCAGGATGAAGACGACGGCGAAGCCGCGCACCGGGCCCGAGCCGAGCGTGAACAGGGCGACCGCCGCGATCAACATGGTGACGTTCGAGTCGATGATCGTGGCGAAGGCGCGCTGGAAGCCCGCCTCCAGCGCCGAGACCAGCGACCGTCCCATCCGGGATTCCTCGCGCATGCGCTCATAGATCAGCACGTTCGAGTCGACCGCTGTGCCGATGGTGAGCACGATGCCGGCGATTCCTGGCAGGGTCATGGTCGCGCCCAGGAGCGACATCAGTCCGAGGATCAGGCAGACGTGCACGAGCAGCGCGATGCTGGCGATGATGCCGAACAGCCCATAATTGCCGATCATGTAGAGGATGACCAGCACGGTCGCGATGATGGTCGCCATCTTGCCGGCCTGGATCGAATCCTGGCCGAGGCCGGGGCCGACGGTGCGCTCCTCGACGATCGTCATCTTCGCCGGCAGCGCGCCGGCGCGCAGCAGGATGGCGAGATCGTTGACCGACTGGACGGTGAAGTTGCCGGAGATCTGGCCGGAGCCGCCGGTGATCGGCGACTGGATCACCGGGGCCGAGATCACCTTGTTGTCGAGCACGATGGCGAGCTGGCGGCCGAGATTTTCGGTCGTCGCCTGGCCGAAGCGCTGGGCACCGCGGATGTTGAAGCGGAAATTGACGATCGGTTGGCTGGTGCGCTGGTCGAAAGCCGGCTGGGCGTCGATCAGATCCTCGCCCTCGACGATGACCTGACGACTGATCGGGATCGGCTGGCCGCCCTGATCCTGCGACGGCAGCATGTCGACATCGCTGGCGTTCTGATCGGCAACCATGCGGAACTGGAGCTTGGCGGTCTCGCCGAGAATCCGCTTCAGTTGTTGCGGATCCTGCAGACCGGGCACCTGCACCAAGACACGATCGAGCCCTTGGCGCTGAATGTTTGGCTCGGTGGTACCGATCTGGTCGACGCGGCGACGGATGACTTCGATCGCCTGCTCGACGGCGCGGCGAATGCGCTCATTCACGCCGGCCTCGGTGACGTTGAGCTGAATCAGCCCATCGGGATTCTCGTTGACCTCGATCGACTGGTTGCCCGAGGGCCCGAAGGCGCCGAAGGTGCCGATCGGCTGGGCGAGCTCGCGCAGCTTCGGCATCAGCTTGGCGCGGTCGGCCGCCTCAGGCACGCGCAACTGCACGCCGCGCGGCGTCATGCCGATGCCGCCCTGCAGGCCGACGCGCTCCTCGCGCAGGATGCGGCGAACATCGTCACGCAATTGCGTGACCTGGCTGCGGATCAGGTCTGCCCGGTCGATCTCGAGCAGGACGTGCGAGCCACCCTGCAGATCGAGGCCGAGCGTCATCGCATGGATCGGCAAAAGGAAGCGCGGAATCCAGGCCGGCGCGCCTTGCTCGATCGCCTTGCGGGTCTCGGGCGAGAACAGGTTCGGCACGGCGAGACCGCAGCCGAAGACCAGCACGAGCAGAACGAGAATGACCTTGCGGGCCTGGAGACGAAGCATCTTTATGGACAGCCTTGTTGGCGGGCGCGGGCGCTTTTTAAGCCCCGCGCCTCACGGCCTTCAGCTCTTGACCGGCTCGCCCTTGGCGCGCACGTCCTGGACCATGCCCTTGACGATGCGCACGCGCACGCCATCGGCGATCTCGGCCTCGATCTCGGCGTCGTCAATCACCTTCGAGACCTTGGCGATGAGGCCGCCCGAGGTGACGATCGTGTCGCCGCGGCGCACGTTCTTGATCAGCTCCTGATGCGCCTTCACCCGCTTCTGCTGCGGCCTGATGATCAGGAACCACATGATGATGAAGATCAGGACGAACGGGACCAGCGACATCAGCACGTCGTTGGTGCCGCCGCCTCCAAGGCCCTGGGCGAAAGCGGGGGTGATCACGGGAAGGCTCCTTCACGTCGCCGCCGATTGACGGCCGGCCGGCGCGGGGGTTGGTAAAATCGCGCGGACTATAGCCAGCGATGTCGTGAAATCAATCGAAAGCGGCCGGTTCCCCGAACGCATCCCCCAGCTAAGCTGTCCCCGCCCTGCGCGCAATGGTCTTGCCTTCGGATATGGAGCAGCGCTATGAGCGTACCGTACCGTTCGGTACGCCACTATCATGCGGACATGCCTGCGATGACCGACACCGCCACCGACCCGACGCTCGCCACCCTGCTGCGCATCGCCGACGCGCTCGAGCGCCTTGCTCCGCCGGCCCGTCGAGCAGCCGATCTCACCGCGGCCGACGCCTTCGTCTGGCATGCCGCCGGCCATGAACTGGCGCCGGTCGCCAAGGTGAACCGTGTCGCGCTCTCGCTGCTGCGCGGCGTCGACCGGGTGCGCGACACGCTGGCCGAGAACACCGAGCGCTTCGCCCGCGGCCTGCCAGCCAACAACGTCCTGCTCTGGGGCGCGCGCGGCATGGGCAAATCGTCGCTGGTCAAGGCGGTCCATGCCGACACCAACCAGCGCCTGCCGGCCGGCGCCCTGCCCCTCAAGCTGATCGAGATCCATCGCGAGGACATCGAGAGCCTGCCCGTGCTGATGGGGCTGCTCAAGGCTGACCCGCACCCTGCCATCGTCTTCTGCGACGATCTGTCCTTCGACGGCCAGGACACCTCGTACAAGTCGCTGAAGGCAGCGCTCGACGGCGGCGTCGAGGGCCGGCCGGACAATGTCGTGTTCTACGCCACCTCGAATCGCCGGCACCTGCTGCCGCGCGACATGATGGACAACGAGCGCTCGACCGCGATCAACCCGGGCGAGGCAATCGAGGAAAAGGTTTCACTCTCCGACCGCTTCGGCCTCTGGCTCGGCTTCCACAAATGCAGCCAGGACGAGTATCTTTCGATGATCGACGGCTATGTCGGCCATTTCGGGCTCGAGATCGAACCGGAGCAATTGCGACGCGAGGCACTGGAATGGGCGACGACGCGCGGCTCGCGCTCGGGCCGCACGGCCTGGCAATACATCCAGGATCTGGCGGGACGGCTGGAGAAGCGGCTGGAGGGGTGAAGGAAACCCCTGTGACTTTGATTGGAGAGTTCCGAGCGAGGCAAAAGTGAAGAACCTCTCAAGCAGCCGGAACCCGAGAGGAGTTGCAGAATCGACGCCATTCCCGCTTAAGTTAAGGGCACTCCTGCTGTCGGCCGTACGAACTCAGCGAGGCTTAGTGCCAAAAGGCAGTACCATATGGCGACGCGCATAATCGATCTCGACGATCAAATGGATGAAATTGAATTCTTCCGTATGCTCGAAACCAAAGAGCTACAATTTGATGACAACCGAGACGCCGAAGCTAGAGAAACGTCTCGGAATCAACCAGAATATTGGAAAGAGTTCACTCGGACGCTAAGCGAAATTCTTGCTAGTCGGGAAGATCGCGATGCATTTGCACATATAAAGCGAGCCATCGAACTTTCTACCGAAGGCTCCTCACCTACGTTGAATAAGAATGGCGCTACGCCCATTCTGACTTCAGACATACCAATATTGCGAGAACAGATTACCCAACGAACCAGGGTGTTTGTGGCAGAAAACCCTTGGTTTGCCATAGCAGCAACACTGTTGGCTCTGGCGCATCGACTCGCGGCTCACGTCCAAGCGCGATCAGCAATGAGAGCAGAGGCAACTGCGGCGCTGTTGAACGATCCGCGCATGACATCTGCCTTCCTTCAAGTCGGCAACGTGAGGACAGTCGAATGGGAGGTAGTCTCTCGCATTAACAGGATGACCGAGACAGCAAATCAACTAAAAGAGCAAAGAGAAACAATTGCTGCTGAAGCCAAAAATCTAGGAGACCTCCAAGCTAGATTGTCTGATGAAGTGCGAGAGGCAAAAACACTGAACGATGATTTATACAAATTAAAAATTGAAAATATTAATGAGGAATGGAAGCAACTTTCTAGCGAAATTGCCGCTGAACATGATGCCCTGAAAAAGCAAACCGCCGAGGCTTTCGTTTTGGAAGGCGCAGAAACGCTCTGGGAAAAGAAAGCTTCAGGGCACGCCAAACGATTTTGGTGGGGTTTAGCAGCGATGACTTTAGTTGTTGGCAGTGGGATCCTACTCTTCTATATTCATGGCAAAAACTTCATCTTTGGACTATCTCCAAAAAACGACGGAGATTTACCGTACGCTGTTTTAGCAATGATCGGCATCTGCGTAGTTTCGATTGCTTGGGTGTTAAGATTTCTAGCCCGATTCATTCACGAGAACATGATTCTGCAGACGGATTCGACCCATCGACGCGCCATGCTCCAGACCTATCTTGCACTCGTCGGCGATAAGGGGGCAAAAATGGAATCAACTGATCGCGTTCTAGTCCTAAACGCGATCTTTCGACCCTTGCCCGGACATCAAGCCGAGGATGTAGCCCCGCCCACAGTCTTGGACCTTGCTAAGAGCACTATTGCTAGCAAAAGCCCATAAAGCTGAAGCTCACTAACCTTTTTTCACAAACAGGAAAAACGGGGCGGCCTTTCCTGGGACCGCCCCGCCTGGTTTCGACCGGTGGGGTCTCGCGATTGCCGGCCGAAGTGTGAAAGCCATTCCAGCGAAAGTGCGAAGCGGTTTCGCGTCCGGAATTGCACCAAGAAAGCTTGGAAAGGCCCCGGCGTATCGGCGTTCGCCGGGCCTTTCCAGGATCAGTTGCTGCTGAGATAGGGCATCGGGTCGACCGGGGTCGAACCCTTGCGCAGCTCGAAGTGCAGCTGCGGCGAGTTGACGTTGCCGGACTGGCCCGATTTCGCCACGACCTGGCCGCGCTTGACCTGCTCGCCGCGCTTGACGCTGAGTTCGCCATTATGGGCGTAGGCCGAGACGTAGCCGTTCGGGTGGCGGATCAGCACGAGATTGCCGTAGCCCTTGAGCTCGCTGCCGGCATAGGCGACGACGCCGCCCTCGGCCGCCTTGATCGGCGTGCCTTCCGGCACCGCGATGTTGATGCCCTCATTGCCGCCCTTGCCGGCATAGCCAGCGATGACGCGGCCGCGGGCCGGCCACCGGAACTCGGCGCCGGACGAAGCCGGCTCCTCGGCCTTGGGCAGGCTTGCCGTGGTCTGCGGCTCGGGCGCCTTCGGTTCCGGAGCGACAGCTTTCGGCTGTGCGATGATCTTGTCGGCCGGAGCGCTGGCGACGACCGGCGCGGCAGCTTTCGGCTTGGCCGCGGCGGGGGCCGGAGCCGGAGCAGGTAGCGCCGCGGTCTTGGTCTCCGTGCCGGCCTTGGCGGCCGCCTTGGCCTTGGCCTCGGCAGCGAAGCGGGCCCGGGCCTCGCCCATGCGCTTGGCGTCGGCGGCGGCCTTCTCCTTGGCCTCGGCGGCCTGCGTACGGGGATCGACAGCCGCGACCTTCGGAGCGGTCCCGGGCTTGGCGGGCACCGAAGCGACCGGACGCGAGACCGGCGGTGGCGCGAGGCGCGGCTGCTCGAAGCGGTTATCGGCCGGCGCCGGCTGGCGCGCGGCGGTCTGGGCACCAGCGCCATTGTAGACGGGAACGACGATGCGGGAGCCGGGGGCGGCCTCACCCGACAAACCATTGGCCTGCATCAGCGCTGCGCGCGGCACACCGTAGCGACCGGAGATCACCTCGAGCGTCTCGCCCTGGGCGACCACGATCGGCGTGCCGCCCTGAGCGCTCCAGCCCGAGGCCGAGCCGCCGCCGACGGACGGGGCTGGTGCCGCAGGCGGCGTGGAGCGCATGGCAACGGAAGAGGTCGGCGGCGGCAGCGGCTGGCTGCGCACGCCCGGATTGCCGGTGGCGGAGGCCGTCTCGTAGGACTGGCTCGGACCGCTGCGGCCGATCGAGCCCGTCGTCGCCGGATCGCGCTGCGAAGCGGGAGTCTGAGCGGTTTTGAAGGGACTGCCGAAGGGCGCCTCGGTGAAGCGCATCGCCTCCGAGGAGCATGCGCCCAGACCGGCTGCAAGGGCGCAGACCGACACGACGCGAACCACGGACTTCGGCACGGCCAGTTCGACTTGCTTACGCATGGACTCTGTACTCGCGAACGACGCAACTCTACGGTCCGCATTAAAGAGCCGGTTAGGTTAAGAAGGCGTTGCGCTGCTGACAGGTCAGGTGAATTTCCTGAGTGACCGGAAACGTCATTCTCGGACGGAGCGCAGCGGAGATCCGAGAATCTCAGGACGAGTGCATGGTGACCCGAGCTCATTCGGCCTGAGATGCTCGGGTCAAGCCCAAGCATGACGGCAGCGGCAGCCGCCTAAAGCGCCTGCGACAATCCCGGCGCCAGTGGCGGGATGCGCATGATCGGCCCAAGCGCATGGTCGAAACCATCCTCGCTGCGCGTCACGACGACGAGCCGCCCTGCCCCCTCGACCCGCAGCGCGCCGACCAGCCGGCCGCCTGTCTCCAGCCGGGCGAGCAGCGCCTCCGGCACCGCCTGCATCACGCCGTTGACCAGGATGCGCTCGAAGCGGCCGAGCGTGCGGTCGGGCTGCAGGCCGTCGGCATGACGCAATTCGACCAGATTGGCGAAGCCGCCTCCGGTGAGCCGCTCATGCGCGGCGAGCGCAAGCGTGCGGTAGCGCTCCAATGAGACGACCTTGCCACCCATCGCGGCGAGCAGCGCTGCGACATAGCCGGAGCCGGAGCCAACTTCGAGCACGCGACAATCCGGCTTCATCTCGAGCGCACCGACGAGCGCTGCGACCGTATGCGGCGCCGTCATGGTCTGGCCGCAGGGCAAGGGCACCGAGACGTCCTGCCGGGCAAGGTCGGCGAAGCGCGACGGGGCGAAATGCTCGCGCGGCACGCGTTCCATCGCCCGCAGCAGCGCGATGTCACGCACGCCGCGCGCCCTGAGCGACAGCAGGAAGGCGACGGTGCGTTCGCTCTCGCTGCTGCTGACGCCCTCCTCGCTCATCCTGTCGCTCTCAGCCGTTCCGCTTGTTGATGATCGTCTACAATGTCAGGTCGTCGCGCGCCGTTCAGGCGAACAGCTGCGCGAAGCGCGTCATCGTCGGCTCATGCGTCAGGTCGAGCTCGAGCGGCGTCACCGAGATCTTCTTCTCGGCGAGCGCGCGCAGGTCGGTGCCATTGGCCGGCTCGTGCTTGCCGCGCTGGAAGGCGATCCAGTAATAGGGATTGCCGCGCCCGTCGCGCCGCGGCTCCAGCCGCATCAGTTCCTGGTCGCGCCGGCCCTGCGCGGTGACGGCGACGCCGGCGACCTCGCTCGGGGCCACGTTCGGGAAGTTGAGGTTGAACAGGATGCCATCGGGTATCCCCTCCTCCAGCAGGCGGCGGATGATGCCGGGCGCGTGCTGCAGGGCGCAGTCCCAGATGATGCTGGTGCGGTCGCCCGCCATATAGGCCTGGCTCACCGCGATCGAGGGGATGCCGAGCAGCGTGCCCTCCATGGCGGCGGCGATGGTGCCGGAATAGGTCACGTCCTCGGCGACATTCTGGCCGCGATTGACGCCGGAAAGCACGAGATCGGGCTTCATCTCGGCCATGACCGAGCGCACCGCCATGATCACGCAATCGGTCGGCGTGCCCTGAACGGCGAAGCGCTTCTCCTCGATCTGGCGCAGGCGCAGCGGGTTCGACAGCGACAGCGAATGCGCCACGCCCGACTGGTCGGTTTCGGGCGCCACCACCCAGACATCGTCGGAGAGCTGGGCGGCGATCTGCTCGAGGACGGCGAGGCCCTCGGCATGGATGCCGTCGTCATTGGTCACCAGGATGCGCATGGGCTCAGGCCGCCTTCTCGATGCGGGTCACCCCGCGCATATAGGGAACCAGCACATCCGGCACGGTGATCGAGCCGTCGGCGTTCTGGTAGTTCTCCATCACCGCGATCAGCGCGCGGCCGACCGCCGTGCCCGAGCCGTTGAGGGTGTGGACGAAGAACGGGCCCTTGCCGTCCTTGGTCTTGTAGCGGGCATTCATGCGCCGGGCCTGGAAATCGCCGCAGACCGAGCAGGACGAGATCTCGCGATAGGTCTTCTGGCCCGGCAGCCAGACCTCGATGTCGTAGGTCTTCTGCGAGGCGAAGCCCATGTCGCCGGTGCACAGCGTCATGACGCGATAGTGCAGATCGAGCTTCTTCAGCACGTTCTCGGCGCAGGCGAGCATGCGCTCATGCTCCTCCCGCGATTTTTCCGGCGCGGTGATCGAGACGAGCTCGACCTTCTCGAACTGGTGCTGGCGCAGCATGCCGCGCGTATCGCGCCCCGCCGAGCCGGCCTCGGCCCGGAAGCAGGGGGTGAGCGCGGTGAAGCGGCGCGGCAGCTCCTCCTCGGAGAGGATGGATTCGCGCACGAGATTGGTCAGCGGCACTTCGGCGGTGGGGATGAGCCAGTGGCTAGAATACTCATTCCGCAGTTGTTCAAACCGCTGCCAACCCAACTCCGAAAACATCCCGTGCTCAGAACCGAAGAAGGAGCCCACCTGACCTGGCGGTGGACCGAGAATTCCTTCGTTCACAACGTTGCCCTGCAGGCGCAACAACATATCACCGGAGAGCTGCTGGGTCGCGAGAAACTGATCGTCACGGAACTTCGGCAGCTGCGCCGTACCGAACATGGCGTCGTCGCGCACCATCAGCGGCGGGTTGACCTCGGTATAGCCGTGCTCCTCGACATGGGTGTCGAGCATGAACTGGCCGATGGCGCGGTTGAGACGCGCCAGCTGACGGTCGAGCACGACGAAGCGCGAGCCGGAGAGCTTCGCAGCCGTCTCGAAGTCCATCTGGCCGAGCGCCTCGCCGAGCTCGTAATGCTCCTTGATCTGGTTGAAGCCGAACAGCCGACCACCCGTCTTCTCCGGCGGCTGGCCATTCGTGTGACCTTCAAGCACAACATTGCCGTGCTCGTCGGCGCCGTCCGGCACCTCGTCGAAGGGCTTGTTCGGGATCGCTGCGAGTTGGCCGTTGAGGGTCTCGACGGCAGCCTTCTCTTCAGCCTCCAGCGCCGGCACCTGCTCCTTCAGCGTGGCAACCTCGGCCTTGAGCTGTTCGGCCAAGGCGAGGTCCTTCTGGCCCATCGCCTTGCCGATCTCCTTGGAGAGGGCGTTGCGGCGCTCCTGTGCCGCCTGCGACTTGCTGATGGCAGCGCGGCGCTGATCGTCGAGCGCCAGCAGCGACGACGACAATGGCGCGAGCCCCCGGCGTTGCAAGCCTTGGTCGAACGCGTCAGCGTTCTCGCGAATCCATCTGATGTCGTACATCGCTCAAGCCGATCCGTTGTGGAATCGGCTGATCCTCTAGACCGGGACGGGCGGCGAGGGAACTGCCTGCGTCGCCATAGTCGCCCGGCGCTAGTAAGGCGGCTCCTGATGGACAAGCTTGCCGTCGATCAGCAGGCGCTTGATCGCCGCCTGGCCCGAGCTCGATACGGCGGCGACGATTTCGAGACGCGCCCTCTCGGTGGTCTCGATGGCGCGGCCGGTGCCCTGCGGCACGAAATAACTCTCGAGCCCGTAAGCGACGCGGATGGCGCGGCGGCCAGCATTGCAGTCGGGCTCGCCGTCCGCATTGGCGACGCAGGCGCCGGCCGAGGCGACCTTGCCCTCGATCACGGTCTCGCCGGCGCCGGTGGCCGGACGAGCGAGATAGACGCCTTTCGCCTCGGCCAACCCGTCGAGGCCGAGCGCGACGCGGACAAACACCGGCTGGTTGCGCTCGAAAATCTTGTCGCCGTCGAGCCTGGAGAGATCGAGCGTGCTGATCTTGTAGCCGAGGATGACATAGTCGCCGCGGAAGAGATCTCGCGGATCGACCGGCGCGGTCGCCAGCCTGACCTCCGTGCCCGAGCGCAGGATGCGGGCACGCGACTCGACCAGAGCAAGGGTGAGCCCGCAGAGCAGCAGGATGGCGGCGAGACCGCGCCAGAGCGGCGAGACGCGGCCGAGAAGCGCGTCGGCGGATGGCAGGCGGATCATGGCACGACCTCCGCCGGCTTGCTGAATTTGGCGAGGAGCCGGCGCATGCCACTGGCGAGGCCGATCAGCAGCGCCCCACCGACCAGGAAGAACAGCGACTGGTCGAGCAAGGTGCCGATCGTCTGCCAGAGCAGGATGACGATCGCAATCGCGAACAGCGTCGAGCCGGCGATGCTGAGCCGGCGGACGCCGCCGCCCGCACCGGCGATGACGATGCCGATCGCGACCGCCAGGATCAGCGCCGCGACGACGATCTTGCCGGTCATGCTGACCGCGCCGCCGCTCCAGAACAGCACCGGCACCAACAGCGCCATGAAGAGCGCAAGCCCGAGCGGTAAGGCGAAGCGGCGCTCGCGCGCCAGCAGGCCGAGCCCGATAACCGCCGGCAGCGCCAGCGCATAGGCGAAATAGTTCAGCCACAGCGCCGTGCCCGCCTTCGCCTCATTAACATCGAGAATGCGGGCGAGCTCGACATTGAGCGACAGGATCAAGCCTATCAGCCCCCAGGGCAGGCAGGCGGTGAGCAGGCCGGGGCCGCCGCGATCAAGCGCCAGCGCACCGAGCGCGACGAACAGCACCGAGACCGCCAGCCAGTAAGCGAGCAGGCCATAGTCGAAGCGGAAGAAGGCGTACTGGCCCGGCAAGGTCGCGAACCAGCCGAGCAGGACCAACACTGCAAGGTGATGGACGAGGCGGTTGTGCCGGGTCGCGGCCAGCCAGAGCGCCGGCAGGAAGGGAAGCCAGAACAGGAGATGGGCGTTCGCCTCGCGCTCGTCCCAGCGGCCGCCGCTCCAGGCCGCGATCGCGACGAGCGCGACAACGAGTGCGCCGTTCGAGCGCAGCAGGAAGGCGACGATGAGTGCACCGATGGCAATCAACAGCGCACCACCCGGCCAATCGGTCGGCAAATGGTACATCTGGCCGACAAGCGCGACACCGGCAGCGAAGATCAGCGTGCCGCAGGTCGCGGCGGCGTCGGCGCCGCTGGTCGAGCCGCGGCTTTCGAGCCGCACCGCGATGCCGAGTGCGCCGGCGACGCCGAGCAGCACCATGGCGAGCTTTACGAGGCGAGGGATCTCGTCCCAGTTCGCCGCGACGAAGGCGGAGACGCTGGATGCGATCAGCAATCCGCCAAACAGGCCGAGCAGAGCCGGCAGCTTGAAGCCGCCGCCCTCCTGCGCCAGCGAGCGGCGGATGGTCGTCGCGCTCTCGGGGCTGACCAGCCCCTCCCCCACCCAGCGACCGAGATCGGCTTCAAGCCGTTTGCGATAGGAACCCGTCAGCATCGCGCCTATTTGGCACGGGCTGACGGGTTTTGGCGAGATGGCCGCTTCAGGCCGCCTTGGCCTTCTTCTTGCGGGCGAGATCGGGCGGCGTCGCCTCTTCGGTCAGCGCCGCGATCACGGCGTCGAGGCTCATTACGGTCTGGGCCTGGCTGCCGAGGCGGCGCACGGTCACCGTCTTCTCCTCGGCCTCGCGCTTGCCGACGGCGAGGATCACAGGGACCTTGGCCAGCGAGTGCTCGCGCACCTTGTAGCTGATCTTCTCGTTGCGCAGATCGGCGCGGGCGCGCAGACCGGCCGAGAGCAGCGCCATGGTGACCTCCTCGCCATAGCCATCCGCTTCCGAGGTGATCGGGCAGACGACGATCTGCTCGGGCGCCAGCCAGAGCGGGAAATGCCCGGCATGGTGCTCGATCAGGATGCCGACGAAACGCTCCAGCGAGCCGCAGATCGCGCGGTGGACCATGACCGGCTGCTTCTTCTCGCCGTCCGAGCCGATATAGAAGGCCCCGAAGCGCTCCGGCAGGTTGAAGTCGACCTGCGTCGTGCCGCACTGCCAGTCGCGGCCGATGGCGTCGCGCAGGACATATTCGAACTTCGGCCCGTAGAAGGCGCCCTCGCCCGGATTGACCTCGGTCCTGATCCGGTTGCCGGACTGCTTCGCGATCGTCTCCAGCACATTGGTCATGACGTCTTCGGCATGGTCCCAGACCGCGTCGGAGCCGACGCGCTTCTCCGGCCGCGTCGAGAGCTTGATCACGAGCTCCTCGGTGAAGCCGAAATCCTCGTAGACCGAGAGGATCAGGTCGTTGATCGCCAGGCACTCGGCGGCGAGCTGCTCTTCCGTGCAGAAGACATGCGCGTCGTCCTGGGTGAAGCCGCGCACACGCATCAGCCCGTGCAGCGCGCCCGAGGGCTCGTAGCGATGGACATTGCCGAACTCGGCCAGCCGGATCGGCAGGTCGCGATAGCTCTTCAGCCCGTGCTTGAAGATCTGGACATGGCCCGGGCAGTTCATCGGCTTCAGCGCAAACACCTTCTGGTCGCGCGTCGGATCGTTCGGGTTCTCGAAAGCCGAGGCCGACTTCACCGCGAACATGTTGTCCTGGTACCAGCCCCAGTGGCCCGAGGTCTCCCAGAGCGACTTGTCGAGCACCTGCGGGGCGTTGACCTCCTCATAGTCGGCGGCGAGGCGCCGGCGCATATAGGTCAGCACCTCCTGGAACAGCCGCCAGCCCTTGGAGTGCCAGAAGACGACGCCCGGCCCCTCCTCCTGGAAGTGGAACAGGTCCATCTCGCGGCCGATGCGGCGATGGTCGCGCTTCTCGGCCTCCTCGATCTGCTTGAGATGGGCGTCGAGTTCCTCCTGCCGGGCGAAGGCGGTACCGTAGATGCGCGTCAGCATCGGGTTCTTGCTGTCGCCGCGCCAATAGGCGCCGGCCACCTTCATCAGCTTGAAGGCGTTGCCGACCTTGCCGACCGAGGTCATGTGCGGGCCGCGGCAGAGGTCGATCCAGTCGCCCTGCGCATACATCTTCAGCGTCTGGTCTTCCGGGATCGCATCGACCAGCTCGACCTTGAAGGCCTCGCCCTTGTCACGGAAGAAGGCCTTGGCCTTGTCGCGACTCCAGACCTCCCTGGTGAAGGGTTTGTCGCGCGCGACGATCTCCCGCATCTTCTTCTCGATCGGCGCGAAATCCTCTGGCGAGAATGGCTCGTTGCGGAAGAAATCGTAGAAGAAGCCGTTCTCGATAACCGGGCCGATCGTCACCTGGGTGCCGGGATAGAGTTCCTGCACCGCTTCGGCGAGCACGTGGGCGCAGTCGTGCCGGATCAGCTCCAGTGCGCGCGGATCCTCGCGATTGAGGAATTCGACCTTCGCGTCGGCCGTGATCGGATCGGCGAGATCGACGACCGTGCCGTCGAGCGCCATCGCGACCGTGCGCTTCAGGAGTGAGGGGGAAATGCCGCCGGCAAGCTCCTTGCCGGTGATGCCGGAAGGAAATTCGCGCTGCGCGCCATCGGGAAATGTCAGGGAGATCGTCATCGATCGGCTCCTGCTCACTCGGGGATACAAGCCCCGTAAGCCAAGGCCGGCTGCATGAATGAGCGAGGCGACGCGGCCTGCAGCCGGTTCGGCACGCGCGCCGGCCCCGCCTATACGAGCCGGGCGATGCAGGCAATCGCGGGCTTGCAAATCGCCGCCTAGCCGCTTGCAACCACGGCGAGACTGACGATAGGTTATGCAATCGACTTCCGATCCCGGCAATCGGTTCGACAGCCATGCAGCCAGCGATGTCACCGGGCGCTGCAGCGCCCATCCTGCGAGACGTGGATTCGTGGCCCTTCAACTGGATCGGTGACCTGCTGCGGGTCATCTATGCCTGCCGCGTCGCTGCGATTTCGGTCCTGCTCGGTTATGTCCTGCTGACGCAGGTTCCGCAGGCGCGCGACCTCTTCCTGGTCTTCCAGGGGCCGGCTTTCGGGCCTGGAACCGAGTATCCCCGCTTCTGGGAGATGCTCTTCCGCTGGCTGGTCTATTTCGTCATCCACATCATTGCCTGGAGCAGTGCCGTTCAGGCTTCTGCCGAACATCTGCTCGGCGAAAGCGCCTGGCTGATCGGCCCATCCCGCGAGCTGACGCCGCGCGACATGGCGATCTATGACCGCCGCTTCCGCGCCTTCGTTGTCGTCCTGCCCTATGCGCTCGCCCTCCTGACCTTTTTCGCAGTCTGGTGCGGCTATGAGGCGGCACTGGCCGACCTGCCGCGCGACGGCGTCGGCTCCCTCGCCTTGTCCGCAGGAATTCTCCGCAGCGGCTCGAGCGGCTTCTATGTCGCCCTCGGCTGCGGCATCGCGGCCCATCTTGTCCTGTGGGGCCGCAACATCCGGGAGATCGCGAAAAGCGAGGCTCACTTCCGCGAGCCAGCCACGACCGCAAAGGGCGGAACCGGCTGGCGGGAGGCGGTGAGCCTGCATGCGGCGATCTGGCTCGCGCTCGGCCTGTTCATGCTCGTGGCCGTCGCTGCCTTCGGCGATCGCCTTCTGGCGCTGGTCTCGGGCATTTATCTCGTGCCCATCCTGTTCGGCGCCTGGATCCCGGTTTTCACGCAAATCGGGATGGCGAGCCAGAGGACCCGCTTCCCCTTCACCGTGCTCTTGCTGGTCGCCTGGCTCCTTGCCGCCAATTCCTGCGGCCATTCGAATCTCGTCTCGCGCGCCAAGCAGGAACCGCAACCGGCCTTGGAATTCGGCGAAGCCGTCGCAGCCTGGAAACAGGCGAATTGCGTGGGCGGCGGCACCTGTCCGCGCCCAGTCCTGGTGACGATTGCGGGCGGCGCCTCGCGCGCCGCCTTCTTCGCTGCGACGATCCTCGGCGAGCTGCTCGACAACCCCTGCCGGCAGCCCGGCCGCGCCTGCGAAGGGCCCGATGCCACCGTGCCTCTGCTGGGAAAGCGGGTCTTCGCGATCTCGGGCGTCTCGGGCGGCTCGCTCGGGGCGGTCCAGGCCGTCGCCGCCATGAGCGATGCGCGCCGGGACCCGAAGGACCCCACGCTGCTGCCGCCCTGCATCGACAAGAGCCCGGCGCATTTCTACAAGACGCCGAACGACAGCAAATGGCGCGATTGCCTTCAGGTGCTGTCCGGCGAGGACTTCCTCTCGCCGACCGTGCTCGCCTTGGTGACGAGCGAACCGTTCCTCTTTCTCGAGCCTATGCTCGGCCGGTTCTGGCCAAACGGCCATTTCCTCGATCGCGCCGCTATCCTCGAGAACAGCTGGATCAACCATTATCAGGACAATGTGGTCGCGCCGGCGCAGGGCGCGCAAACAATGCCGGCGCGGGGCGACCTCGCCCAGTCGTTCAGCCGGTTCGGCCAAAGCGCGCGCAAGGACGGCAACTGGCTCCCGCTCCTCGTGCTCAATGCGACCTCGGAGGAAACCGGCAAGCGCGTTCTCGCCAGCCAGCTCGCCAATCAGCTCGAA
Organism: Allobosea sp. Tri-44; assembly: GCF_004123845.1. Classification (GTDB taxonomy): domain Bacteria; phylum Pseudomonadota; class Alphaproteobacteria; order Rhizobiales; family Beijerinckiaceae; genus Allobosea. Next base: position 247,625 of record NZ_NBDP01000005.1, read on the forward strand.
CCCGCCACACAGATCAAGCTCGACAGGCCGACGCTTTTCGTCGACGCCTTCGAAGCGTCGCGCTTCCTCGGGGAACTGACCTCGCCGAGGCCGAATTGCGCCATCGCCCGCGGAAACGGCCTCGACCTCACCCTCGCCAGCGCAGCGCTGAACAGTGCGCGCTTCCCGATCGTCTCGCCGGCCGGCCGCTTCGCCGATGGCTGCGACATCACGCTCCGGGCCGTCGACGGCGGCTATTTCGAGAATGACGGGGCGACGACGACGGCCGAGATCGCCGACGCGCTGAAGCGCTTCGGTCTCGCGCCGGTCGTGCTTCACATCGCCAACGATCCGGTCGACCTGATCGCCGATCCGGAGCGCGACCAGCGCCCGCCTCCGCGCGAAGACTCGCTGGCGCCACTGCTGATGGCGCCGGTGAACACGGTGCTGTCGACCCGCGGCGCGCGTGGATCCTATGCCCTTGCCACGCTGGCGGGCGTGGTCGGCAAGGACAACGTCGCCGACTTCCTCGTCTTCGGCGAACCCTCGACCCCGACCGAGGACAAGTTCGCCATCGTCGACAGGCTGACGGGCTTCGAGTACGTGCCGGCCGAGATCGAACGACCGAAATGCTTCGAGCGGACCAGCCCAACGACCGAACTCGCCACCGGAGCGAAAGCCCCGGCCGAGGGGGCGCCTCCTCCCGCCGTGCCGAACCGGGCGACGGTGCTGAGGGAGGTGTCGATGAGCTGGTGGCTGTCGAAACCGGTTCAGGAATATCTCGACCGGCAGACCTATCACCGGCGCAATTGCCAATCGTTGCTCAAGGCCCGGATGTGGCTCAACGAGCCTCTCTCCGCGCCCGAGCAGAGGACCATCGCCGAGCAGCCCGCGAGCGCGCCGGTCAAGATGCCGGACCGTTGACACCGCGCCAGCGGCCATAAGCCCAGGGCTTGTACCAGGCGCCTTGCGGCGGCAACTCCTCGCAGACGAGGTCGATGCCGGAGGTGCCGAGTGGCGTGCAGCGGCAGATGCGGGCAAAGCCCACCCAGCCGCCGGCCCAGAGGCCGTGACGCTGGATCGCCTGGTCAGTGTATTCCGAGCAGGACGGCCAGTGTCGGCATTGCCGGCCGATCAGCATGGAGAGGCTGAGCTGATAGCCGCGGATCAGGAGGTGAGCGCCCCGGCGCGGAGCGAGCGCGAGGCTGCGTCGCCAAGAAAGGCTTTTTTCAGCATGTTTAGGCAAGTATGACTCGGCTGAACTCTGCCGACTCCCTCCCGCCGACCTTCCATCGCCCCGCTTCGATCCCGCCTTCCCAGATCCCGGTCATGATGCGCGCACGTTTCCTTGCCTCCGCCACCGCCCTCTGCGGGCCGCTGCTCGCGCTCGCCCTGGCCACGCCGGCGGCAGCGCAGCAGAGATCATATATGATCTGGCTCGACGCGGCCAAAATCGACGTCGCCAAGGTGATGGGCCTGCCGCCGGCCCAGAACTCACCGGAGCACCGCGCCGAATTTGAAAAGGTTCTCGCCATCTCCTCGGCCCGCACGCCCGAACGCGAGAAGCAGGCGATCGCCGACCAGTATCAGACGCTCAATGCGTTCCTGAACGGCATCGACCACGCTTATGTCGAGGGCACTCATCGCGAGACGCGCCTCCTGATGCGCGAGGCGCAGGTCGAGCTCGCCATCCTCCTGAAGAGCGTCAACCGCCTGACCAGCCGCATCCGTCCGTTCCAGATGTGGAACAAAGTCAGGGTCAAACCCTGCCCCGGCGGGCGCCCGGAGGGAACCTCCTTCCCCTCGGCGCACGCCGCGACGGCTGCGCTCTATGCCACCCTGCTGTCCGAAACGGTTCCGGAGCTCGCCAACAAGTTCGAGGAGCGGGTCAAGAGCTATGACGAGAGCCGCCTCGTCTGCGGCTTCCACTATCCGACGGATCTGGAAGCCGGCGACAGGATCGGCCGCGTCGTTGCCAAGGCGCTGCTCGCCGACAAGACGTTCAGGGTCCGCTTCGACGAGACACGGGGTGAAACCCGGCAGGCCTTCGGGCTGAAATAGCGCTCAGCCCGCGACCCTCTCGCGCCGCTTCGCCTCGATCTGGCCGATCGCATCGACGACCGCGTCGAAGGTCAGCATGGTCGAGGCGTGGCGGGCCTTGAAGTCGCGGACCGGCACGAGCACGGACAGCTCGGCCCATTTGCCGCCGGGCGGCTCGGCTCCCTCCTTCAGGATCGCGCGGGCCCGCTCACGAATTTCGCGCAGCTCCGTGGCGGTCGAGCCGACGACATGGCGCGCCATGATCGAGGACGAGGCCTGGCCGAGCGCGCAGGCGCGGACGTCGTGGCCGAAGCCGGTGACGACATCCTCGTCCATGTTGAGGTCGATGGTGACCGTCGAACCGCACAGGCGCGAATGGGCGGTCGCCGTCGCGTCGGGCGTCGGCAGGCGCTCGAGCAGCGGGATGTTTCCTGCCAATTCCAGGATTCGCTTGTTGTAGACGTCGTTCAGCATGGGTTGCCCTGCCGGGTCTGGAGTTGCCGGCCTTCGCAACCAATATAGAGTGCCGGCGCGCTCTTAGGGAGAGCGCGCCATCGCTGGACGAGCGGGCGAACTTGTCTGACCTGCCGGTCGTGAGGCCGGCGCAACCGAAACGGGAGGCTCCACATGGACAATGTGGTTAAGTCCTTGTCCGTAGAGCGGGCGCGCAGCCCCTCCGCAGACAAGTTCATCATCAACCAGCCGACGCAGAATGAGGCCGAGGAGGCCGTGCGTACCCTGATCCGCTGGGCCGGCGACGATCCGTCGCGGGAAGGGCTGCTCGATACGCCGCAGCGCGTCGCCAAGGCCTATCGCGAGTTCTACAAGGGCTATCGCGAGGACGCGCACGACATGCTCGAGCGCGTTTTCGAGGAGGTCGACGGCTACAAGGACATGGTCCTCGTCCGCGACATCCCGTTCTATTCGCATTGCGAACATCACATGGTGCCCTTCGTCGGCAAGGTCCATATCGGCTACTATCCGAGCGGCGGCGTGGTCGGCCTGTCGAAGTTTGCCCGGGTGGTCGAGGTCTATGCGCGCCGGCTGCAGACGCAGGAGACGATGACGGCGCAGATCGCCAAGGCGATCGAACGGACGCTGAAGCCCGGCGGGGTCGCCGTCCTCGTCGAAGCCGAGCACATGTGCATGTCGATGCGCGGCGTACAGAAGCAGGGCTCGTCGACGATGACCACGCAGTACACCGGCCGCTTCCGCGACCCAGCCGAGCAGGTCCGCTTCTTCACCATGGTGAAGTCGCCGGGGCTGTGATCCTGTCCATTGAAGCGCGTCATGCTCGGGCTTGGCCCGGGCATCTCAGACCGGATGGAGCTCCGGTCGGCGCCTGCTGGTCCTGAGATTCTCGGGTCTGCGCTTCGCTCAGCCCGAGAATGACGGCCAGGCGCCGCCGGCAATGACGGCGCGCCTTGCGTGTCCTATATGCGAGGGATTACCTCAGGATCCTCACATGACCGCCTTTCCCACCCTCTCCAGCAAGGCCGAGATCGAGGAGGGCGCGGTGCTCGCGCCGAAGTTCGATCGCGACGGCCTCGTCACCTGTGTGACCACCGATGCCGCGACCGGCGATGTGCTGATGGTGGCGCATATGAATGCGGAATCACTGCGGTTGAGCATCGAGACCGGGCAGGCCTGGTACTGGTCGCGCTCGCGTCAGGCACTCTGGCGCAAAGGCGAGACCTCCGGTCAGCTCCAGAGCATCACCGAGATGCGGGTCGACTGCGATCAGGACGCGATCTGGATCAAGGTCGATGTCGGCGGCGACGGCGGCTGCTGCCATACGGGTCGCCACAGCTGCTTCTATCGGGTTAAGCCGGTCGGCACGGCGGCCGACGGGCCATTGGCCTTCTGAACCGGGACTGCCTGCTTCGTTGGCAATCCTTTCACCAAGCTTTCATGTTTCCTTCAAAAGCAACTGATAGCCGCCTAGGGTCCCGGCGCCGTTCACCTTTCACTCATCGGCTGGCGCGATCCTGATTCTCCCGCGGAGGGATCGCGCCGATGATGCTGGAGAACATCGCTAGACGGGCTTTCGGATTGGGCGGCAGCGGAGCTGCGATGAACCATCTCGTTTCCGAACCGGCCCCGCGCTTCAGCAGGCCGAGGATCGGCCTGGCGCTCGGTGGCGGCGCCGCGCGCGGCTGGGCGCATATCGGCGTCCTCGACGTCCTGACCGAGGCCGGCTACGCGCCGGAGGTGATCGCCGGCACCTCGATCGGTGCGGTGGTCGGCGGCTGCTACGCCGCCGGCAAGATGGAGCCGCTGCGCGAGTTCGCGCTCGGCCTGACCAAGCGCCGCGTCGTCGGCCTGATGGACTTCCATCTCGGCGGCGCCGGGCTGATTTCGGGCGGCCGTCTGAAGCGCCTGCTCGAGCGCGACCTCGCGGGGCTGCAGATCAGCGAGCTGAAGCAGACCTATGCCGCCGTCGCCACCGAACTCGGCACCGGCCACGAAATCTGGCTGACCCGCGGCTCGCTGGTCGACGCGCTGCGCGCCTCCTATGCGCTGCCCGGTGTGTTCGACCCCGTGAAGCTGGGTGGTCGCTGGCTGATGGACGGTGCGCTGGTCAATCCGGTGCCGGTCACGGTGGCCCGCGCGCTCGGCGCCGACGTCGTGCTCTGCGTCAATCTCAACAGCGACATGACCGGCCGCGGCACAGTGATCCAGTCCTACGGCGCCGATGCAGACCCGGAGCCGGCGCACGAGCAGCGTCCAGCCGCCGGCTGGTTCGGCGGCATGCGCGAGCGCATGCGCGGCATCGTCGGCAAGGCCAACAACGACCAGCCGGGGCTCGCCGGCGTGATGGTCGATGCCTTCAACATCACCCAGGACCGGATCTCGCGCTCGCGCCTCGCCGGCGATCCGCCCGATGTGATGATCGGCCCCAAGCTCGGCCGCGTCGGCCTGTTCGACTTCCATCGCGCCGACGAGGCGATCGCGCTCGGTCGGCAGGCGGCCGAACGTGCGCTCGACGAGATCGGCGCGATCGTCGCCGCCAACCACCTGCCGCTGAACTAGGCGCGAGCCGTCCGCACTTTCCGTCATGGTCGGGCTTGTCCCGACCATCCACGTCTTCGCTGAGGTCAGCGAGGGTCGTGTTCAAGACGTGGATGCTCGCCACAAGGGCGAGCATGACGGCAATGGAGCGCTCAGGCCATCGCGATGTAGTCGCGCATCGCCCGGCTCTCGGCCTCGATCTCGGCGACGCGATGCTTGACGACGTCGCCGATCGAGACGATGCCCGCGATGCGGCCGCCATCCACCACCGGCACATGCCGGAAGCGGCCCGAGGTCATGATTTCCATCAGTTCGTCGACGCTGGTGTCCGACCGGCAGGTCACGACCTTGGCGGTCATCGCCCGTGACACCGGCGTCTCCAGCGCTGCGGCGCCTTCCGTGCCCAGGGCCTTGATGATGTCACGCTCGGACAGGATGCCGAGCAGGCCGCCATCCGCGCCGGTCACGACGACGGCACCGATCCGCTTCTCGGCCAGGGTCCGCGTCGCCTCGCCAAGCGTCCGGTGCGGCTGTACGGAAACGACGTCTCCGCCCTTGTTGCCGAGAATATGAGCGACGTTCATCGACTTCTCCTCCGACGGTAGCGGCGCCGTTGGCCGGCGCACGTTTATGAGTTGCGACGAGAGCAGCACCGGGGCCAACGGACTATTTCGCCCGCGGCGCGACGCCACGCTGGACTGAGTCCAATGTGAGCGAAGTCTGAGGCGACGGCAAGGCGATTGCGGGCGGAAGCCTGCCCGCTCCGGTTGTGCATTTCTCGTACAGGCAGGCATCGGATTGATCCGAAAAGTGGTTTCCACTTTTCGGTCCGATGCCCTAGCGCCGGACCGGCCCGCGATCCAGCAGCGGGAATAATAGCAGCCCGGCAAGGAAGCCGCCGATATGCGCTTCCCAGGCGATGCTGGTCTCCTCGCCGAGAATCGGGACAAGACCGGCCCCGAACAGGATGTTGGTGACGAACCAGATCACCACGAAAAGCATCGCCCGCGAATTGCGCCAGAGGCCGCCGAGCGGCTCGGCGGGTATCGCTCGCACCGCCTCGTCATGGCCGAGCCCGCCGAAATGCACGCCGGGCGAAAAGACGAAGCGGATCGCCGCCGCCGTCGCGCCCGAGACACCGGCGGAGGCTCCGACCAGCGGCAGCACGTCGAGCTCCCGCGACCACCAGTGCAGCAAGGCGCCGGCGATGGTCGAGAGCGCCATCAGCACCAGGAAGCGCCCTGCCCCGAGCCGCCTTGCGACCGGACTGCCGAAGGCCGCCAGCCAGACGACGTTCGAGATCAGGTGCAGCCAGGAGCCATGCAGCAGCCCGTAGCTGAGCAGGGTCCAGAGCTGGCCGCCGCCATCCGCCAGCAGCAGGCGCACCAGTTGCAGGCGCTGGACGAAATCAGGCGTGCCGATAGCCCCCAGGCTCCGGGCGACCTCTTCGAGGCGCTCGGGCGCGAACCAGAGCGTCAGCCGCGCCGGCACGAAGGACAGCCAGGAGACGAGAAGGAAGTCGTCGCGGGCGCTGAGCAGCTCGCGCGCGCCTTGGATCAGCGCCAGTGCGGCGATCAGCCAGACGACGGCACCGGGCAGGTTGAAGACCGGCTCGCGCGCCGGAGGACCGTAAGGATCGTCTGGATGTTCCGCCATCACGCCCTCAGTCGCGCATCGGTCGTCGGCAGGCAACAGAAAAGGGGAGAGCTGACGCCCTCCCCTTTCCTCCCCGGCCGGTCACGCCCCCGCGCCCCCCGCCTTTCCGGTTGAGCCCGAACGGTTCGGACGGACTCGAATTCGACGCCTGAACTATCCGGCATTTTAGCGATCTTCCACAAGCTTAACCCTTGCTTAACCTTAACAACCCCTGCCGCCTCCCCCTGTCCGGGCCGCGTGGCAAGACGGCATGCGTGCTGCGTCCTGTTGATTCGCAAGGACCCGACCGTCCCCGCCTCGAACGAATGCGCTCCGATTTGGCACGCCTTCGCACGACCGGGGACAGCACAGATCGGACTGGACAGGATATGAAAAACCCGAGCACCCGCCTGGTTTTCGACTACTGGGACACGCTGCGCGGCGAACGGAGCGCACCCGAACGGGGCGAGATCGAGCCGGGCGCGCTGCGTCATGCGCTCGCCGACACTTTCGTTCTCGAGAACGAGCCGATCGGACCGGTCTTCCGCCTGGCCGGAACGCGGCTCTGCGCCCTGTTCGGACGCGAGCTGCGTGGACGCGCGCTCGTCGCGCTCTGGCCGGATGTCGAGGCGCAAGGCGACATCCGCCGCCTCGTCCAGACCGTGATGGACGAAACGGCAGGCGCCGTCGCCGGACTCTCGGCACAGACGCAGAACGGCGCCACAGTCCACCTCGAGCTGTTGCTGCTGCCATTGCGCTATCGCGGCCGCACCCATGCCCGCATCCTCGGCGCGCTCTCGCCGACCCTGTCACCGGAATGGCTCGGCCTCGACACGCTCGATTCGATGCGGATGATCTCGCTCAGGATGATCTGGCCGGATGCGCGCGCCCTGCGTAAGGCCGAGCCACCGGAAGACAAGCGGCCGAAACTGATGCTTCTGCCGGGTGGGCGTGTTTGATACGACTAACCAGCTCTTAACCCGCAGACCGCTAGCATGACCCTGTTAGGAACAAGGTCTGCAATGCTGACGGCGCCCCAAAATCCGAAAACGGGCTCGGTTCCGGTCGAGCGCCGGCGGCATCAACGCATGAAAGTCGTCCTGCTGGGGCGCTACATGCTGCCTAACCGCATGGAATATCCCTGCCAGACCACCGACATCTCGCCAGGCGGCCTGCACATGGTTGCGCCGGCGAAGGCCGCGGTCGGCGATCGCGTCATCGTCTATCTCGAACATCTCGGCCGCATCGAAGGCACGGCCGTGCGCACGACTCCCGCCGGCTTCGCCATGACCATCACCGCAACCAGCCGCAAACGTGAAAAGTTCACGGCACAGTTGACCTGGCTCGCCAATCGCGAGGAGCTCGGCCTGCCCGAAGACCGCCGGCACGAACGGATCGTGCCGCGCAACCCGCGCTGCATTCTGGTCCTCGATGACGGGACCGAGCATGCCGTGCGGCTGATCGACTTCTCGCTGTCGGGCGCGGCCTTCGCCAGCGACCATCAGTTCGAGATGGGCACCGCGGTCCGGCTCGGCAGCACTGCGGCGATGATCGTGCGCCGCTTCGATGGGGGCTACGCGGCCCAGTTCCGCATGCCGCTCTCCGCCGACCTGCTCGACGAGAATCTCGAGCTCTGAGCATAAGCTCGGGCGTCCTTCCTTCTGGCTGAACCGCGTAGTCATCCCGGGAGCATAGCTACGCTCTGAGTCTTAGCCACGGTGCAGCGCCAACCGTCATGCTCGCCCTTGTGGCGAGCATCCACGTCTTGAACACAGCCCTCGATCAGTGAAGACGTGGATGGTCGGGACAAGCCCGACCATGACGGACAATATCGTCCCAGTGGCCTCGCCTGTGTCTCCCCGCTAAACCTGCAGTCACACCCCTCCCTCAGCCATGGTTAAGAGACTGGATGGTTAAGAAAACCCACGGTTAAGATTTCCTGATGCGAGCGCTGAAAATTCTTACTCTCAACTTTATACATGCTTTTCTCTAAGTACTTTTGCGCTCTATAGGCTCGATTTCAGTAAAATTGTCCGCTTTCATTTCAAGCGATCTCTACAGCGCACAAGCATGGTCGTTCCCGGGACAGGAAAGGGGACGACATGTTTTCGAGCTTCCGGGGATTTCGCGGCTTGGCCGCCGCTACCATCATCGCTTGCGCCAGCGTGACTGGCGCCGAGGCGCAGCAGAGCGCCGGCCTGCCGATCGCCAGCGCACCCATCGTCGCCGGCGGCGAGGCCCGCGCACCCTACGCCTGGACGGATTTTTGCAAGCGCATGCCGAGCGAATGCGCCGTAGACACCCGCGAAGCCGAGTCGGTCGAGCTGACGCCGAAGCTTTGGAAGCTGATTGTCGCAAACAACGTCAAGGCCAATCGCGAGATCGAGGCGATCACCGATCAGGACCATTGGGGCGTGGTCGACCGCTGGGACATCCCGACCGACGGCAAGGGCGACTGCGAGGATTATGTCCTGCTGAAGCGCCAGCGCCTCGCCGAGGCCGGCGTGCCGCGCCGGGCCATGCGCGTCACCGTCGTGATCGACGAGGAGAATGCCGGCCACGCCGTGCTGATGATCCGCACCGATCGCGGTGACTTCATCCTCGACAACAAGCGCAACGCGATCCTGCCCTGGAGCCAGACCGGCTACACCTATGTGAAGCGTGAATCCCAGGCCCGCACCGGCTGGGCCTCGCTTGGCGGCCTCTCGACCGCGACGGTGGCCTCGCTGCGCTGACCAACAAGACGCGCCGGGCGGGGACGAAAACCCGGCGCGACGAGACATCGGCGAAGTCCAGGCGGGCTTCGCCACCAGACGACGAGTCCGGTCACGTCCCCACCCACCCGTCCCCGACCGGGCATCGTCCAGGGCCGGCTCCTTCCCCGGGAGCCGGCCCGCTTCGTTTTCAGGAATAGACAGAGCCGCGCGGCGCGATCAGTCGATCTGCTTCATGCTCTTGGCGAACAGCTTCCAGCGCTCGGCATAGCCGGCAGCCGTGGCGCGCAGGCCTGCGATCGCCGCCTCGTCGAGCGTGCGGATCGCCCGGGCGGGTGAGCCGACGATCAGCGAATTGTCCGGGAATTCCTTGCCCTCGGTCACCAGCGCATTGGCGCCGACCAGGCAGTTGCGGCCGATCTTGACATGATTGAGCACGCTCGCGCCCATGCCGACCAGGCTGTTATCGCCGATGATGCAGCCATGCAGGATGGCGCGGTGGCCGATGGTGCAGCCGGCGCCGACCCTAAGCGGCGCGCCCATATCGGTATGGAGCACACAGCCTTCCTGGAGGTTGGTAGCCTCGCCGATTTCGATCCATTCATTGTCGCCGCGCAGCACCGCGCCGAACCAGATCCCGACATCCCTCGCCAGCCTGACACGCCCGATCACATGCGCGTCGGGCGCGAGCCACCATTGCCCTTCCGGCGGCGTCTCCGGCGCGGTCCCGTCGAGCGAATAAAGTGGCATAGCGTATCCTCCAAGTTTCAACCGGAGGATTGCAGGGGTGCTCCCCTCGTCGTCAAGCCGCGCCGAACATCATCAGGAGATCGAGCACGACCCGGCCGCTGATCAGGCTCCAGAGCGAGGCGATCATGCTAGCGGCCATGACGAAGAAGAACGGCCTCCCCTCGATCTGCCGGCCGCGCACGGTGTTGCGCAGGATCAGGAACGGTGCGCTGAACACCACCACGGGCACGCTCGCCACTGCGCCGACACCGCCGCCCTGCAACAGCTCGAAGCCGGCACGCTTCTGCGTGAACAACTCGAAGGCGCTCGCCAGCAGCCCGGCGAAGGCGAAGCCGAGGACCAGCGATTTCAGGGCCTCGACGGCGGAGGGTTCGAGCGTCACGGGCACGGCTTCCAGCGGATACCAGCAAACCATGGCGCAAGGTCGCTCAACGCGGAAGCAAAGCTTTAACCGATGGTTAACCACGCCGGCGCGGACATGGTTTACGGGACGTTAAGACGGCTCTGATTGAGTTTACTGACAGGGTCGCGCGCCGGCCCCTAGGGACGAATCCGATGAGCCTCTACGCCGCGCCTGACCAGGCCCAACCGCTCAACAACGCCACTGATGTCGCGACGCTGATCCGCAATCACCTGCGGCGCCGCCCGGCGCCGGTCCTGCCCCGTGGTGACCGGGCGCTGCTGCGACTTGCAGCCGCCATCGTCGTCCTCGGCTTGGCAGGCACCGGCCTTGCCCTGTTCGCCACCCGCCTCAATCCCGATGCCGGGACCGAGCTGCACCCGACGAGGGTCGGCGATGTGGTGCTGGCGATTCCGGCCAATCTGACCGGCGCCGACAGCGACGAAGGGCGCCTGGTCGGGATGGCGCGCCTGCGCCTCGACTGGCCGAGCCTCGGCCCGGTGACGCCGGAGAGCCGTCAGCGCCTGCTGGTGACGCTGAGTCCACCGGACAAGGTCAACGAGCCGGCGACGCAGCTTTCCGTCTATGCCCGCTTCCTGACGCCGACGGTCTGGTCAAATCCGGGCGGGCTGGTCGTGCGCGGCTTCCGCAAGGCCTCGCCCTATGAGGGCGATGAGCTCTATGTCTCGGTGCCGGATGCGCGCGGCTTTGCGGCACGCTGCCCGGTCGAGACCGCGCAGACCGGCCTCGACGAGCCCTGCCGCGTGACCTTCCGCCATCGCGGTGTCGATGTGAACATCCGCTTTCCGCGCGCCATCGTCGCCGACTGGCAGGTGATGCTCGGCAGCGTACGCCGCAGCATCGACGGGCTGATGCGCTGAGCTGAGCCCAAGGCCTTCGCCCCAAAGCCCTCATCCTGAGGAGCGGACGACAGTCCGCGTCTCGAAGGATGCTTCAGGAGGCTCGGGAGGCGGCTGGACCATCCTTCGAGACGGCCCTTTCGGGCCTCCTCAGGATGAGGGCTGAAAGTTGGCTGAGCGACCTAGCCTCAATCCTCGAGATCGACGTCGAGGATTGCCATGGTGAAGTTGAACGAGCGGTCGCCATCCTCGTCGTCGACATGGATGATGCCGATGAACTCGTCAGCGAGATAGACCTCGGCCGAGTCGGTCTTCTTCAGGCGGGCGCGCACGCTGATGCCATGGTTGGCGAAGGTGCGGCGCAGATACGCTTCGAGCTTGGCGAGTTCGGTCTTGTCCACGGTAACGATCCTTATGTGTTGCCCGGACGGATGCCACGCGTAAGGCGCGAGGGCAAGGACCAAGGCGATCCGGCCACAACGCATGGCTCCCGCGCTTTGCGGCGCTGACGCAGCGCCATCACCCGTGCCAAGCTGCGTTTCCTGCCCCGCTCGACGATGGATTCCCCGATGAAGCCCTGGCTGCCCGCCGCGCTCGACTATGTCGCAAGCTGGCTCGAATTCCAGCGCCGTTTCCATGATCAGCCCGGCTGCGCGGTTGCGATCGCCGATGGCGGCGAGATCGTGCTCGAGGCCGCCTTCGGCAGCGCCGACCTTTCGACTGGCGAGGCGCTGACGCCGCGCCACGGCTTCCGCATCGCCTCGCATTCTAAGAGCTTCACGGCCGCGGGCATCCTGCACCTCGTCGAACAGGGGCGCCTGCGCCTCGACGACAAGGCCGGCGCCTATGTCGAGGGCCTGCATCCCGAGGTCGCGGCGGTGACGCTGACGCAGCTCCTCTCCAACAGCGCCGGGCTTACCCGCGACGGCGTCGATTGCGGCCAGTTCTTCGATCGCAAGCCTTATCTGCGCAAGGATGAGCTCTTCGCCGATCTCGCTCGCCCGCCGGTCTTCCCGGCCTCGCAGCGCTTCAAATACTCCAATCACGGCTTCGGCCTGCTCGGCCTCGTGATCGAGGCGGTGACCGGCAAGCCTTACGCCGACTGGATCGCCCGGGAGATCGTCGGGCCCGCCGGTCTGAAGGAGACCAGGCCCGATATCACGCTCTGGTCCGGACCGATGGCGAAGGGCCATAGCGGCAAGCTGCCCCTCGGCCGGCGCGTGGTGATCCCGGCCGATAATCCCGGCAATGCCATGGTCTCGGCCGCCGGCTTTGTCGCGACCGCGGCCGACATCGCCCGCTATATTGCCCAGATCTCGCCGAAGGCTGAAGCCAGCGTCCTGTCAGAGCTCAGCCGCCGCGAGATGACGCGCCGGCTCTGGCCCGACGCCGAGAGCAGTCTCGGCCGGCATTACGGGCTCGGCACCATCTCGGGTGGCGGCGACGGCTGGGACTGGGTCGGCCATTCCGGCGGTTTCCAGGGCTTCATCACGCGCACGGCGACTGTGCCCGAGCAGGGTCTCACCGTCTCGGTCCTGACCAACGCCATCGACGGCCTCGCCCATCCCTGGCTCGACGGCGTGATCCATATCTTCAAGAGCTTCGCCGAGCATGGCGCGCCGACACCCACGACCGAGCGCTGGCGCAAGCGCCTGTGGACGATCTGGGGCGCCGGCGACCTCGTGCCGGTCGGCGGCAAGGTGCTGATGGCCAATCCAGCGCTGTTCAACCCGTTCCTGGATGCCGGCGAGATCGCGGTCGAAACCGAGGATCAGGGCCGCATCGTCAAGGCCCCGGGCTTCGCCAGTCCCGGCGAGCCGGCCCGGCTCATTCGCAATGCCGCAGGCGAGATCGAGTCGGCCTGGCTTGGCGCAGCGCATGTCATCGCGGAAGAGGCGCTGCAGGCAGAGATGCTGGAACGGTATGACCAGCGTCATGCTCGGGCTTGACCCGAGCATCTCAGGCCGGAAGAGGCCCCGATAGCGCCTTCTCGTCATGAGATTCTCGGGTCTGCGCTTTGCTCCGCCCGAGAATGACGCGCTCCGGCCTCACCTCACATAGTGCAGCCGTCCGAACCGCCGCCGGAAGGCGGTGACGTCGCGGGCGATAGCCTCGTCAGAACGCGCGCCTGAAAGCCCATCGGCGATGTAGCCGGCGAGTTCCGGCATGTGCTCGGGCTTCATGCCGAAGCGGGCGATCTCGGGCGTGCCAAGTCGCAGGCCATTGACGTCGCCCTCCACCTCCGCGATCGGCAGGCCGATGCCACAGCTCAATATGTTGACGGCGCGCAGCCGCTTCGCCGCCGCCTGCCCGCCACCATAGGGCGCAGCCTCGATCGCGAACTGGTGCGAGGTCGTCATGCCGCGATCGCGCGCGAAGACCGGCACCTGCCGCTCTGCCAAAGCCTCGGCGAGCGCCTTGGCCGTCGCCGCCATCATCGCCGCGTAGTCGCGACCAAATTCCTGCCAGTCCATCATGGTGATCGCCAGTGAAGCCGACTTCGCCGCGTCGAAATTAGCAGTCAGGCCGGGATAGGCGATGGCGTCGAGCTTCTCGGCGAGGCCTGCATCGTTGGTGACGATCAGCCCCGAGGGCGGCCCGCCCAAGCTCTTATAGGTGCTCATCGTCATGACGTGAGCGCCCTCCTCCAGCGGCTGCTGCCAGCCACCACCTGCGATCATGCCGGAGAGATGGGCCGCGTCGAACAGCACGATCGCGCCGACCTCGTCGGCGATGGCACGGATCTCGCGGATCGGGTGCGGGAACAAATTCAGGCTGCCGCCAATGCTGATGACCTTCGGCTTCAATCGCAGCGCGTCCTCGCGCAAGCGCGCGACGTCGACAGTATAGCCGTCGGCATCGATGGGGGCCGGATGACTGACGACGCCATAGAGCCCGGCGGCGCCGGCGCCATGATGGGTGACATGACCGCCGATCGCAGGCGGCGGCGCGATCACGACGTCCCCCGGTTTGGCCGCCGCCATGAAGACGTAGAGATTGGCGATCGCGCCGGAGGGCACGCGGATCTCGGCATAGGACGCGCCGAAGACCTGCGCCGCCAGCTCGGCCGCCATCACCTCGATCTGCTCGATCGCCTCGAGGCCCATCTCGTATTTGTCGCCGGGATAGCCGAGCGAAGGCCGCGTTCCGAGCCCCTGCCCGAGCACCGCCTCGGCGCGCGGGTTCATCACATTGGTCGCCGGGTTGAGATTGACGCAGTCGCGTTCGTGGATGGTGCGGTTCTCGGTGATGAGATCGGCAAGCCTGGTCTCGCGCGCCGCCCGATCCTGGCCGGCGATCTCGCCGGCGATCCGGAGCACATAGTCCTCGCTCGCCGCCGGCACCCAACCCCGTCGCGCCAGTTTCACCGTCATCGCCATCCCTCGCCGAGCCTTGTTTCGTCAGGCCATTGCAGCGATTTGCCGACATCAATGCAAACCAGTTATCGTCGCCGGCAGGGCTAGAAAATCTAGGCCTGCAACCTCGTGCCGCCGATGCCCGTCAGACCGCCCCGCCCGCCCTTGCCGCCACTCAACGCATTACGCGCCTTCGAGGCTGCGGTGCGGCTGGGCAGCTTCTCGAAGGCGGCCGAGGAGATCGGGGTGACGCAAGGCGCCGTCGCCCAGCAGGTACGCCATCTCGAGGCTTTTCTCGGCCTGACCTTGTTCCGCCGGCTGCCGCAGGGTGTGGAACCGACGGAAGCTGCGCAGGAGGCAAGGCCACGTCTCAGCGCCGCCTTCGATGCATTGGCGATGACCGTGCAAGAGCTCAAGGCGAGCCATGCCGGCCGGGCGCTCGCCATCGCCGCCCTGCCCTGCATCGCCCAGCTCTGGCTGTCACCGCGCCTGCCGGCACTGCAACAGGCCTTCCCGGGCCTGCCGATCTCGATCAGCGCGATGGAGGAGCCGCCGGCCGGACGGCACGACAGTTTCGACCTCGCGTTGTTCTATCTCGCCAAGCCGCCGGCCGACGCGCTGGCGCTCGGCGAGGACAGCCTTTTTCCGGTCTGCACCCCGGCGCTCGCCCGCGCACTGCGGACGCCGTCGGACCTTACCGGCCAGACCCTGCTGCACGACGCCGTCTGGCGCAGCGACTGGGCGCGCTGGCTGCGCCATGTCGGCGCTGATGGGATCGATGCCGGCCGCGGTTCGTCCTATTCGCTTTATGCGCTGGCGCTCGACGCGGCGCTCGGCGGCGGCGGCGTCCTGGTCGGCCGCAGGAGCCTCATTGCGGCCTATCTCGCCGATGGGCGGCTGGTCCGGCCGTTCGCCGAGGAACTCCCGAGCGATGACCGGCTGACTCTGCTGTTCCCCCCGGCCGGCAAGCCGCATCCGCAGCGGGCCGAGGTCGTCGCCTGGCTGGAAGCCAGCGGCTGATCCGACCCGTTGACCATCAGGGTGCACGCCATGGCTGAAGGATGATGCAATAGGAGCGGGCAAGTCGGTAGGGATCGCCTCCAGTATCTGTTACCTTGCGGAACAGGCGATCCTCCCGTGAAGCACACGCGGTGGCGCCGACGGCCAATATCGCAATTGACGGCATTTGCTCTGGACGAGTGCCATGAAAGCTATCGGACCCTGTCTGATCGCGGGTGCTGCCGCGCTCGTGTCATCCTTGCCTCTTGAAGTCCAGGCGCGCGACGAGACAATCGAACGCCTGCGCCTCGGCTCGGGCTTTGAAATCGTTCTCGGTGAAAGGCAACCCGATCCGGGAGGGCGGCTGCTGGAAGCCCTCGCGACCTGGCTCGGCGCGAAGCTGGGCCAGCCGGTGCCCACCTCATTGCCGAGGCTCGTCTTCAAGCCGGCTGGCCAAATCGCCGTGTTACGGTTCAAGCAATATGCGTCCGAAATGGTGCAGCAACAGGATCAGCCAAATATCATCTCGATCTACGATGCGCGCGAAAACACCATCTATCTGAGAGACACCTGGAGCGGCGCGACGGCAGCGGATCTGTCTGTCCTGGTTCACGAACTGGTTCATCATTTCCAGGAAGTGCACCAGACAAAATTCGAATGCGAGGCAGCGCGCGAGGCCAAGGCTTTTGAACTGCAGGAGAAGTGGCTGAGACTGTTCGGGGAATCACTGGAAGAGGAATTCCAGATCGATCCGTTCACACTCCTGATCAGGACATCCTGCGCGATGTGAACTCGGCGTTTCCATCCGTCAGCGGCAACCTGTCAAAACGAAAAGGGGCGGCATTGCTGCCGCCCCTTGAACAAACGTTCTGTCTGACGCCGATCAGCGCTTCGAGAACTGGAAGCTGCGGCGGGCCTTGGCCTTGCCGAACTTCTTGCGCTCGACGACGCGCGAGTCGCGGGTCAGGAAGCCTTCCTTCTTGAGCGGGCCGCGCAGGTCCGGCTCATAGAAGGTCAGAGCCTTGGAGATGCCGTGGCGGACCGCGCCGGCCTGGCCGGAGAGGCCGCCGCCCTTGACCGTGACGACGACGTCGTACTGCGTCAGGCGATCGACCAGCATCAGCGGCTGCTGCAGGATCAGGCGCAGCACCGGGCGGGCGAAGTAGACTTCCTGGTCACGGGTGTTGACCGTGATCTTGCCGGAGCCCGGCTTGATCCAGACGCGGGCAATGGCGTTCTTGCGCTTGCCGGTGGCATAGGCGCGGCCCTGCGCGTCGACCTTCTTGACGTGGACAGGAGCCTCGGGCTGGACGCCCTTGGCGACCTGACCGAGCTGCTCGAGAGACTGGAGAACCTCGGCCATCGTCAGACCCTCGCATTCTTGCGGTTGAGTGCCGCGACGTCGAGCGCCTCGGGCGACTGGGCGGCATGCGGATGCTCAGCGCCCTTGTAGACGCGCAGATTGCCGAGGATCTGGCGGAAGAGCGGGCCGCGCGGCAGCATGCGCTCGACAGCCTTCTCGACGATGCGCTCCGGGAAGCGACCTTCGAGAATGAACTTGGCGGAGCGCTCCTTGATGCCGCCGGCATAGCCGGTGTGATGGTAGTAGATCTTCTGGTCGCGCTTGCGACCGGTCAGCACCACCTTATCGGCGTTGATGACGATGATGTTGTCGCCGCAGTCGACATGCGGGGTGTAGGCGGCCTTGTGCTTGCCGCGCAGACGCATCGCCACCAGGGTGGCGAGACGGCCGACGACGAGCCCGGAGGCATCGATCACAACCCACTTCTTCTCGACATCGGCGGGCTTGAGCGAGATGGTCTTCATCGCGGCACCCTTCGGCTGCTTGAAAAAAGGACAAGCCGCCAGCGAACCGGCGGCGGTGTGGGCGCTGGATAGGCGGCTACCCTGTCGATGTCAAGCAAAGACAGTGGGCCATTTTTCCCAAAAACGCATTGTTTTCAGCGCAATGTAAGAAGCGGTATTTAGATACCGTAATAGCCGCATGTTTTCCCTCACCGTCCACCACGGGATCGTGATCTCTTATCGGCAGGCGGACCTGTGTTTGCGCGGCCGGCCGCTTGACTTAGAGCGCGCTCGAAGCCGTAGCAGAATCAGCGTCGTGACGAACAAGGCAGATGATGAAGATCGGCGACCTCGCCAGGCGCACAGGACTGTCAGCACATACGATCCGCTACTATGAGCGGATCGGGCTGCTGCCCTACGCGCCGCGCGATCCCTCACGCCAGCGCGGCTATGACGCCTCGATCCTGACCTGGATCGCGTTTCTCGGCCGTCTCAGGACGACCGGGATGCCGATCCGGGACATGCTGCGCTACACGCAGCTGCGCGAGCGTGGCCCGGATACCCTGGACGAACGCCGGATCATCCTCGAGGCGCACCGCACCAAGGTCCGCGCTCACCTCGCCGAACTGCAGGACTGCCTTGTCGTCCTCGACACCAAGATCGCCGGCTATGCCGGCTCCGACACGGTGGAGATGGACAATGACGCTACGGACCAACCAACACGAGCGCTTCGAGAGAGGCTTGCGCGCCCTATCGGAGATTGACGGCCATGCCGGCGAGAACGTCATCGCGCAACTTTCCGATATCGCCCCGGATTTCGCGCGCTACGTGATCGAGTTCCCCTTTGGCGACGTCTATTCCCGGCCCGGGCTGGACCTCAGAAGCCGCGAGGTTGCGACCATCGCCGCGCTGGCGGCACTCGGCAATGCAGCCCCGCAATTGAAGGTGCATATCGAGGCCGGATTGAATGTCGGGCTCAGCCGCGACGAGATCGTCGAAATCCTGATTCAGATGGCGGTCTATGCCGGCTTCCCCGCCGCGTTGAACGGGTTATTCGCCGCCAAGGAGGTTTTTGCGGCCCGTGGGCGTTCCGAAGCGGAGCGCGCGGCATGATGGCATCTCTCTTCCGCGCCGCCCTCGCGAGCGGCATCGTCAGCCTCGGCGCAGCGTCCTTCCCGGCTCCCTTCGTGTTGTCGGCGATCGCCCAAGATAACGCAAAGGCTGCAGTTCCAGAGAAATTATGGAGCGGTTTCAGTTCCCCGGTCGGCATGGGCTTCGATGCGGCGGGAAATCTCTATGTCGCGGAATGGGGCGCGGGGCGCATTGCGCGGATCGATCCGCAAGGCCGTCGCTCGATCTTCGCCGATGGGCTTTCGGGTCCGTCAGGGCTGGCGGTCGGCCCTGATAACTCGATCTATGTCGCATCCTATTCGCGCGACGAGATCTACCGCTTCGCTCCGGATGGCTCGCGCAGCGTTCACGTCACCGGACTGGCGACGCCGGCCGGGATCGGCTTCGACCGCGCCGGCAGGCTGATCATCGCCAACCGGCGCACCAATCAAATCCTGGCGGTGAATGGAAACCGCGAGCTCGTGCCGGTGATCGACGGATTGAACACCCCGGTCGGGGCCGTGCAGACGCCGGATGGCGGCTATGTCGTCGCCAATATCGGCGGCGGCGTCACGATCCTTCGCCCGGACGGCACGCGCATCGAGGCCGGCTCCGCCTTCGCCACTCCCGGGCCGGGCGTGGCGATGAGCAAGGAAGGGCGAGTCTTCACCGTCGACTACGGCGGCACCACGGTCCAGGAAATCCTGCCAGACGGCCGCAGTCGCGCGGTCGCCGGCGGTTTGAGAAGCCCGGTCGGGCTGACGCTTGCCCCTGACGGCCGTTCCCTGCTGACCGCCGCCTGGGGTGACGGAACGATCTACAGGATTCCGCTACCGGACTGAATTGGAGCCGGCTCCTAGAGCGCGAAGCACCCGCCTCAGCGTTCAGCCGGGATCGAATAGGTCCCGGTGGCGTGGCAGACCATCTCGCTCTCGCCGGCCGAATACATCCGGACCTCGCCGACGGCGAGCCGTTTCCCGAGCTTGAGCAGCTGGCACTCTGCGATCAGTGCCGCCTGCCCCGGCTTGCGCAGGAAATTGTAGTTGAGGCTCGTCGTCACCGCGAGCCCGACCGGGCCGATCTGGGCGAGGATGGCGACATAGAGCGCGAGATCGGCGAGCGCCATCATGGTCGGACCGGAAATGGTGCCGCCCGGTCGCAGGTGCTTCTCGTGGTAGTCACAGCGCATGCGCGCCGAGAGCTTGCCGACCTCCTCGACGAAATAGGTCCGCCCGCCATAGTGCAGCTGCGGGAAGACCTGATCGAGATAGGCCTCGACCTCGGCGGCGGTCATGCGGGTCGTCATCGTGCGGAAAACCGGGGTCTGATCGGACGTGACACCCCTTGCAGCACGGCACCTGCCTTCCGACAATAGGACAAACAGCGAAAGGCCTTTCGCCATGAACGCCCATGCCGGACCGCAACTGCTGCTGCGCGAAGATGCCGACGGCATCGCGATCCTGACCCTGAACCGACCGGAGGCGCGCAATCCGCTGAGCGAGGCGATGCTCGCCGCCCTGTCGGAGACGCTCGCTGCGATCGCGGCCGACGGAAGCGTTCGCGCCGTGGTGCTGGCGGCGGCCGGTCCGGTCTTTTCAGCGGGGCATGACCTCAAGGAGATGAGCGCGCGCCGGGCCGATCCCGACCGCGGCCGCGCCTATTTCGCCGATATCCTCGGACGCTGCTCAGGCGTGATGCAGCAGATCACCGCCCTGCCCCAGCCGGTCATCGCAGCGGTCGAGGGCACGGCGACCGCGGCCGGCTGCCAGCTCGTCGCCAGCTGCGATCTCGCCGTTGCCGGCGAAGGCGCGCGCTTCTGCACGCCGGGTGTCCATATCGGCCTGTTCTGCTCGACGCCGATGGTGGCGCTCTCGCGCAACCTTTCGGCCAAGCATGCGATGGAGATGCTGCTGCTCGGCGAGATGGTGCCGGCACAGGAGGCCGCCCGCATGGGGCTGGTCAATCGCGTCGTAGCGACAGGCGAAGCGCTGACCGAAGCCAAGCGGCTCGCAGCGGCGATCGCCTCGAAATCTGCCGCGACGGTCAAGGTCGGCAAGCGCGCCTTCTACGAGCAGCGCGAGATGGGGCTGAAGGCGGCCTATGACCATGCCTCTGCGGTGATGGTCGAGAACATGCTGGCGCGCGATGCGCAGGAAGGCATCGGCGCCTTCATGGAGAAGCGCCAGCCGGATTGGCGTCACAGCTGAAAGGGCGGGCTCGCCCGAAGACGAGTCCGCCGCAGAGAATGGATGCCTACGTGCCTATGACCGTGCGGTCAGATGCCGAAGATGTAGATCGGCTCCGCTTGCGCCGGCTCCGCCTCGGTCTTCGCCGCCCGCTGCGCCTGCTCATCCGCAGGCAATTGCAGCACGGTCGCGGTCTGGCCTTCCGAGAGGTTGGTCAGCAGCACGATCTGCCCGTCGGGCAGCTCGATCGCATCGTGATGGGCGTAGGGCTTGTCGAGATCGACCTGGCGGAAACGCGCCACCGTCGCCGCGAGCCGGCGATGCGGCAGGAAGCCGACCGCCCTGTCGCATTCGATCTCCGACGCGAACGCCAGCTCCGTGCCGGGCAGCACGCAGACCGCGACAGTCGGATCGCCAGCAGCGCAGAAGCCCCTGGTGCTCGATCCGATGAAGCTGGTGGTCTTGAGGACATCGCCGACTTTGGCAGGAGTCGACATCACATGGTGCAGACTGTAGTCGCACATGGCAGGCCCTCCTCATTGATGAAGAGCGGGATATGCCCCTCCTCTTCAATGTGGGGAACGAGCTTGCCGACGCTATGTTCCGGGCATCGGCGCAGCTTCGCCGCTGATTCAGGACGACTAGGCAACTCTTTCAATTCGCTGGGATTTTAGCTCCGTGAATCATGACGTTTATGATGATGCGCTCATTCGCCGCATCCTGCGCGAGGTGAAGACGATCGCCCTTGTCGGCGCCTCCGCCAACGAGGCGCGGCCGAGCTGGATCGTCACCAAATACCTGCTCGATCGCGGCTATGACGTCATCCCGGTCAATCCCGGGCTCGCCGGCCAGACGCTGCTGGGCAAGACCGTCTACGGCTCGCTGAAGGACATCCCTGGCCCGGTCGACATGGTCGAGATCTTCCGCAATTCGGAAGCAGCCGGGCCGATCACCGACGAGGCGCTCGGCCTGGAGCCGCTGCCCAAGGTGATCTGGATGCAGCTTTCGGTTCGCAATGACGAGGCCGCAGCAAAGGCCGAGGCCAAAGGCGTCACCGTGATCATGAACCGCTGCCCGAAGATCGAATATGGCCGGCTCTCCGGCGAGATCGGCTGGCAGGGCATCAATTCGCGCATCCTGTCGGCGAAGAAGCCGGTGCTCGCCGGCAAGGGCTTCCAGAAGCTGTCGATCAACCGCCCGGGAACGTAAAGACCACGGGAAGGCTCTTCCCCGCCGGCGGGCGATCGCTAATCTCGGCGCTCCCGCTCTTCGCCGGAGAAGGCCGATGCCCCCTCTCGATCGCCGCACCATCCTGCTCGCCGGTCTCGCGAGCGCGCTCGGCACCGGAGGCGCCCGCGCCGCATTCCCCGAACGGCCGATCCAGCTCGTCGTGCCGTTCGCGCCGGCAGGTGGCACCGACATCGCGGCGCGCCGGCTCGGCGAGACCCTGGCGAGACAGCTCGGTCAGTCGGTGATCATCGACAACCGGCCAGGCGCCAACGGCATCGTCGCCGGGCAGGCAGTGGTGAAGGCGCCGGCCGATGGCCATATGCTCCTCGTCGCCACTGCAGCGAGCTTCGCCGCCGCCCCGGCGCTCGGCCAGAAGCTGCCCTATGACGTCGCGCAGGATTTCGTGCCGATCGGCATGCTCGGCCTGTTCCCGCTGGTGCTGAACGCCTCGCCGACGCTGCCGGTCAATTCGCTCGGCGAGTTCATTGCCTATGCCAGGCAGCGGCCGGGCGAGCTCAACTTCGCCTCGGCCGGCATCGGCGGCACCAACCACCTCGTCTTCGAGATGATCATGCAGGCGGCCGGTATCAGGCTCGCGCATGTGCCCTATCGCGGCGCCGGGCTCGCTGCGGCCGATCTGATGTCGGGCCAGGTCCATGTGATGATCGACAGCCTCGCCGCCAGCCTCGGCAACATCCAGGGCGGCAAGCTGAAGGCGCTCGCCGTCACCACCGATGCCCGCCAGCCGCAGCTGCCGGATTTGCCGACACTGAAGGAACAAGGCGTCGACGTGGTCTATCCGGGCTGGGCCTCGATCGTCGCGCCGGCCGGCATCGCGCCGGAGACGCTGCGCATCCTCAGCATCGCGATCAACGCGGCGATGGGTAATGCCGAGCTCGTCGCCCGCTATCGCGAGCTGGTGATCGAGCCCGTCGCCTGGAGCCCGCAGGAGACCGGCGCCTTCATGGCCCGCGACCGCGCGATCCTGACCGAGCTCGTCGCCAAGACCGGGATCAAGCTGACCGAATAGGCGGACGCGGGGGCAAGGCCATGCACCAGGAGAGCACGACCTGTTGTATCGCCGGCGGTGGCCCGGCCGGGATGATGCTCGGCTTCCTCTTGGCGCGCGCCGGCGTCGATGTGATTGTGCTGGAGAAGCACGCCGATTTCCTGCGCGATTTCCGCGGCGACACCATCCATCCCTCGACCATGGAGGTGATGCACGAACTCGGCCTGCTGGAAGAGTTCCTGAAACTGCCCCATATCAGGGAAGACGATCTCGTCGCCCGTTTCGGCAGCGAAGACATCACCATCGCCGATTTCAGCCATCTGCCGGTCAAGGCGCCGTTCATCGCCTTCATGCCGCAATGGGACTTCCTCGATTTCCTCGCCGATCACGGGCGGGAATATCCGAGTTTCCGGTTGCTGATGCAGACGAAGGCAATCGGCCTCATCGAGGAGAATGGGCGTGTCGGAGGACTGAAGGCGGAGGGGCCCGATGGCCCGCTGGAGATCCGTGCCGATCTCGTCGTCGCGGCGGATGGGCGGCGTTCAGATGTCCGCGCCGCAGCAGGCTTCACAGTCACGGAACTGGGCGCGCCAATGGATGTGCTCTGGTTCCGCCTGAGCCGGCGGCCGGACGAGCCGGCGCAGGCCTTCGGGCAGGTCGCGGCCGGGCGCTTCTTCATCCGGCTCAACCGCGGCGACTACTGGCAATGCGCCTTCATCATTCCGAAGGGCTCGCTCGACAAGCTGCGCACCGCCGGGCTCGACGCCTTCGAGGCCGGGCTCGTCGCGCTCGCGCCGGAACTTGCCGACCGTACCGGCGAGCTTGCCTCATGGGACGACATCAAGCTGCTCTCGGTCGCGGTCGACCGTCTGCAACGCTGGTGGCGACCGGGCCTCATCTGCATCGGCGACGCCGCGCACGCCATGTCGCCGATCGGCGGCGTCGGCATCAACCTGGCGATCCAGGATGCGGTTGCCGCCGCCAACCTGCTGGCGCGCCCGCTGCGCGAACATAGGCTAACCGACGCCGATCTCGCTGCCGTGCAGAGGCGGCGCTCATGGCCGGCAAGGGTCACGCAAGCGGCCCAGATCACGATTCAGAACCGGGTGATCACGCCGCTGCTCGCGGCGGACAAACCGATCACGCCGCCTTGGCCACTCAAGCTGCTGCAACGCTTCCCGCTGCTTCGCCGCCTGCCGGCGCGCATGGTCGGGATGGGCGTGCGGCCGGAGCATGTCGGGCCGGAACTGAGGCCGCGGCGCTGATTTGACGCCTCGCGGACCGTTCGTTAAATCGAACGACACCGTTTCACGATCAGAATTGTCAGGGAGCACGCCATGACCGACCGCGCACCGGGTTTCCACACGCTCGCCGTCCATGCCGGCGCCGCTCCCGACGCAGCCACCGGCGCGCGTGCCACGCCGATCTACCAGACGACCTCGTTCGTCTTCGACGATGTCGACCACGCCGCTTCGCTGTTCGGGCTGCAGGCCTTCGGCAACATCTACACCCGCATCGGCAACCCGACGAACGCGGTGCTGGAGGAGCGCGTTGCAGCGCTCGAGGGCGGCACCGCCGCGCTGGCGGTGGCCTCCGGCCACGCCGCCGAGTTCCTCTGTTTCCATGCGCTGATGCAGCCGGGCGACGAGTTCGTTGCGGCCAAGAAGCTCTATGGCGGCTCGATCAACCAGTTCAACCATTCCTACAAGAACTTCGGCTGGAACGTGATCTGGGCCGATTCCGATGATCTGGAGGCCTTCGCCGCGGCGGTGACGCCGAAGACCAAGGCGATCTTCATCGAGTCGATCGCCAATCCGGGCGGCGTCATCGTCGACATCGCTGGCATCGCCGCGATCGCCAAGAAGCACAACATCCCGCTGATCGTCGACAACACGATGGCGAGCCCCTACCTGATCCGCCCCTTCGAGCACGGGGCCGACATCGTCGTGCATTCGGCGACCAAGTTCCTCGGCGGCCATGGCAACTCGATCGGCGGGTTGATCGTCGATGGCGGCTCGTTCAACTGGGTCGGCGACGAGCGTTACCCGATGCTGTCCAAGCCGCGGCCGGAATATAACGGCATGGTGCTGGGCGAGACCTTCGGCAATTTCGCCTTCGCTATAGCGACCCGCGTGCTCGGCCTGCGCGACATGGGCCCGGCGCTCTCGCCCTTCAACGCCTTCATGATCCTGACCGGCATCGAGACGCTGCCGCTGCGCATGCAACGCCATTGCGAGAACACGGTGAAGGTCGCGACCCATCTCGCCAGGCACCCGGCTGTCGAGTGGGTGAACTATGCCGGCCTGGCCGACAACAAGTATCACGCGCTCGCCCAGCGCTATTGCCCCAAGGGCGCCGGCGCGGTGTTCACCTTCGGCCTCAAGGGCGGCTACGACGCCGGCGTCCAGCTGGTCACGAATCTCAAGCTGTTTTCGCACCTCGCCAATATCGGCGACACGCGCTCGCTGGTGATCCACCCGGCTTCGACCACGCATCGCCAGCTCTCGGACGCACAGAAGACCGCGTCCGGCGCCGGCCCCGAGGTGGTGCGCCTGTCGATCGGCATCGAGGATGTCGAGGATCTGATCGCTGATCTCGATCAGGCGCTGGCCTGATCCCGCGGACGCATCGTCGTCATGGTCGGGCTTGTCCCGACCATCTACGTCTTCGCTAGTCGCGAGTGCTGTTCAAGACGTGGATGCTCGGGTCAAGCCCGAGCATGACGCGCTTCAGCTCGTCGCCTGCTGCGTGCGTGTCAGATGCACCACGCCCATCGCCAATACGGTGAAGCCGAGCGCCTGATGGGCGAGGCCGGCCCAGAGCGGCACGACCAGGAGCAGCGTCACGATGCCGAGCGCTGATTGCGCCAGCACGAGCCCGGCGATGGCAGTGGCCCGACTGGCGCTGCCTGAACCCGGAGCGACGCGGCGCAAACTCAGCATGTGCCAGAGCGCGAAGGCAAGCAGGGCATAGGCGCCGAGGCGGTGGTTGAACTGCACCAGCGCGACATTGTCGACGAAGTTCTCCCAGAAAGGCGTGCCGGCGAACAGCGTCGAGGCGGAAGGCACCAGCGCCCCGTCCATCAGCGGCCAGGTGTTGAAGGTGAAGCCGGCCTTGGAGCCGGCGACGAGGCCGCCGAGCGCGATCTGCGCGAACAGCAGCGAAAGCAGGAGCCAGGCAGCCGCCCTGCCCCACGCCGGCTCGATGCGGCGCAGCGGTGTCAGCCAGGTGGCGAAGGCGACGACGCTGGCGAAGAAGAAGCCGGCGAAGGTCAGGTGCAGGGTCAGCTTCACCGGCGCGACCGCGACCATGCCGGGCTCCAGCCCCGACGCGACCATGATCCAGCCGATCGCGCCCTGCAGGCCGAGCAGCAGGCCCATGCCGAACAGGATCGCAGTCTGCCGCCACGGCATCAGCCGCCGCACCAGCACGACGAGGAAGCCGGCGAGATAGAGCAGCCCAATGAAGCGGCCGAGCTGGCGATGGCCCCATTCCCACCAGTAGATGAACTTGAAATCGGCGAGCTCCATGCCTGAATTCAGGAGCTGGAATTGCGGGCTCAAGCGGTACTTCTCGAATTCGAGCGCCCAGGCGGCATCGCCCAGCGGCGGGATCGCGCCGGTGACGGGCCGCCATTCGGTGATCGAGAGGCCGGAGCCGGTCAATCGCGTCGCGCCGCCGACCACGACCATGACAAAGACGAGGAAGGCGACGGCCCAGAGCCAGCGGCGGATGCCGGCATGGTTCGCAGCGGCCGGAACGGCAGGCTGATCGAGCGCGATCGTCACGGCGGCGGGACCTCGGGTCGCAGGCAGCGGAGTTGATTGCGCTTCACAAGCGCGGCGGCGGGTGACAGATAGTCCGCCCTTGAAGCCCGAACAACGCCCGCAATGCCGCAGCCCGGACCAGAATCGCCATGAGGCAGACCCATCGCAAGCTCATCGGCACGGTCGTGATGATCGTCTTCGTCTGCGTCTACGCGCTCGTCGCCATGGCACTGGCGCAGGGCCGGATCACCGAGTCCTCGAAGCTCGTGCAGACCATCGCCTATATCGTGCTCGGGTTGGTCTGGGTGTTGCCGCTGCTGCCGCTGATCAAGTGGATGGAGCGGAAGGACGGATAGCCGTCATTCTCGGCCGCAGCGAAGCGGAGAGCCGAGAATCTCATGACGAGAAGGTGCTGGTTGGAGCCTCATTCCGCCTGAGATGCTCGGGTCAAGCCCGAGCATGACGGCAAATCTACCCCACGCTCACCTTCCGCCCCCGATTCCACGCCAAGAACGGCAACCCCGACAGAAGCGCCCGGAGCGCTGCTTCGCTCTGGTGCAACCCGTTCAGCGAAACCCGCGGCAGTGCGTGCAGGTGCTGGGTGTGCCCGGCGAAGAGGTGTCCCGGCCTTGTCGTCACCGCACTGGCGAACCCGGCTTCCTTCGCCAGCGCGAATTCGCGGGGCCCGGCGGAGGTAGGGTCGCCGACCGGATAGGCGAAGTGGCGGATGGGCATGCCAAGCGCCTCCTCCAGCCAAGCCTTGCTCTCGACGATCTCGCGGCGCGCGACCTCTTCGGGGTGCTTGGCCAGCATCGGATGGCTCAACGTATGCGCGCCGATGGTGACGCCGGGCGCCCCCGCCAGCGAACGCAGTGTCTCTACCGGCAGGCATTCGCGCTCGACCAGCGCAGCGGGATCGATGCCGGCCTGCCGTCCGAGGTCGGAAATCGTCGAGAGCAGAATCGCTTCCGGCCCCTTGCGCAGACGCCAGTAGAGCTGATCGAAGGCTTTCTGCTTCTCGACATCGCTGCCGGCTGGCGCATCGAAGCCGCCATCGGGCAAGTCGAGCGAGAGGCGCGGCAAGGCGCGGATCGCCTCCTCCAGCTCCAGCCACCAGAGCCGCGCCGTGCGCTCGGCAAAGCCGCGCACGACGTAGAGCGTCCACGGTGCCTCGTGCTTCGCCAGCACCGGCCAGGCGTGGTCGAGATTGTCGCGATAGCCGTCATCGAAGGTGAGCGTGACGAAGAAGCGGCCGGGCTTGGAATCAGCCAGTCGCACCAGTGCCTCGTCAAGCGAGACGATGTCGTAGCCCTCGGCGCGGATCAGGGTCAGCGCCCGGTCGAGGAAGCCCGGCGTGATCTCGAGCAGCCCGTTCGGGCGGAAGCCGCCTGGCGCCGCGGGGCGGACATGGTGCAGCGTCAGGATCGCGCCCTTGCCCTGGGCGAGCCCCCTGCCCCAGCGGTCGGCGCCGGTCGCCGAAATCGCCCGGAACGCAGCGGAAAAAGCCTTGTGGCGCAGGCTCATGCCCGGCGTCTCCGAGACATCGATTCAACCCTTCGCTAACGCTGTTCGGCGATGGCGTCATGCAACGCCAGCGATCATGGCAGGTCCGTTCACAATGCCGGGTTAAGGATCGCGGCATGTCAGCCGTCGCCGATAGCGTGCCCAGCCTGCCCGTCCTTCCTGCCGTGCGGCGGGATGCGGGAGCGCGCCCCTGGCACCGTCTCGGCGTCGACAGCGATATCGCCGCACTGGAAGCAAATTGGCGCGCGCTCGAAGCGAGCGCCCTGGTGACGCCGTACCAGGCCTATGACTGGGTCCGGCCCTTCGTCGAGACGATCGGGCGAGCCGAAGGCCTGGCGTTCCGCTTCGTCCGGGTCGAAGACGAGCATGGCGAGCTGCTGGCACTGTTCCCGCTGGTGATCACCCGACGCCTCGGCACGCGCTTCGCCGAGTTCATCGGCGGCAAGCACGCCAATTATCATATGGCGCTGTACCGGCCGGGTTTCGCCGCGGCGCTCGATGCGGCCGCGACGCAAGCACTGCTGAAGGAGATCGGCGCGGCGCTCGGCGGGATCGACGCACTGTTCCTGATCAACCAGCCGACCGACTGGCAGGGCGTCGCCAATCCGCCGGCAGGGCTCGCCGCGGGGCAGAGCCCCAGCCGCGCCTACAAGCTCGCGCTCGAACCGGGCGATTGCGAGGGCACGCTCAGGCGCTCGATGAGCAAGCATGCGCGCAAGAAGCTGACGACGAAGCGCAACCGCTTCGCCGAATTCGGCCCGTCCGAGCTGGTCAGGGCCGATAGCGACGCAGAGATCGAGCGCGTGCTCGACGCTTTCCTGGCGCAGAAGGCCACCCGCTTCGCCCAGATGGGCGTGCCCGACCCGTTCGCTGCGCCGGCGATCCGCGCCTTCCTGCATCAGGGGGCGACCCAGCAGCCGGGTCGGCCGCCGGTGATCGAACTCTATTCGCTCGACCTCGCGGGCCGTTCGGTCGCGACCTATGTCGGCGCCGTCCAGGGCGCGCGCTTCTCCGGCATGGCGACCTCCTTCGACCTTCTCTCCGAAACGGCGCGCACTAGCCCCGGCGAGCTCCTCCTGGTCGAGCTGATCAAGCGCAAATGCCAGGCCGGTCTCACCATGTTCGACCTCGGCATCGGCGAGGCGCGCTACAAGACGACGATCTGCGACGGCAGCGACGATCTGGTCGACACCTTCTTTCCGCTGACCGCCAAGGGGCGGGCCTATGCCAGCTACAGCCAGGCCAAGCGCGCGTTGAAGCGGCGGATCAAGGCCTCGCCCATCGCCCTCAAGGCAGCGCAACGCGTCCTTGGCTGGCTGAGGCGACGCAAGCCAGCCGAAGCGGACGAGTAGCTCACTCCTGCCACATGCTGACAAGAAGCTAGGGTTGATCAGTCCGCATCACTCTTTCGGAGCGGGCGACATGACGATCATCAGCGGCGGCTGCCATTGCGGCGCGACGAAGTTCGAAGTCCTGGAGCCGGTCACCGAGGTGGTCGCCTGTACCTGCTCGATCTGCTCCAAGCGCGGCGCGCTATGGAGCTATCACAAGCCCGCCCAGTTCCGGCTGCTGACGCCACGCGAGAGCCTGTCGACCTATCGCTGGCAGAGCAAGATGGTGGCGCATCATTTCTGCGGCGCGTGCGGTTGCACCACCTTCACCGAATCGCCGGACTGGTCGAGCGGCGAGCCCGATTTCGACACTCCGAAGGTCGCGGTGAACGCGCGCGTGCTCGACGATTTCGATCTCGGCGCCGTTCCCGTCACGGTGATCGACGGCAAGAACCTCTGGTAACGGCCTTCAGGCCGGCACCGGGTCCTTCTCCTGAGCGACCAACTCGACCCGCTCCGGCGCATCGATCATGACCAGCGCGATCGGGGCGCCGGTCAGGTCGGTGAGGCGATAGGCGGCTTCGACCGCGTGGCCGTTGCCGGCATGGCCGGCCATGACCAGCGCACCCTGGGCCCGCGCCAGCAGGGGCGTCAGCACCTCGGCCTCGTCGGTCGAGGCGGCGGCGACCAGCACCCAGTCATAGGTCTCGCAGAGCGCGTCGAGCGCGACATCGACGATATCCGGCGCCGCCAGCACCGCAGCGCGCCCGGCCCGACCCGGCGCGATCTCGTGCAGGCGCGAATCCTCCTCGCGGGTGATGATGTCGGAGAACATCGCCTCGCCGGCGAGCAGTTCGGAGAAGCCGGCCCGGTCGCGGCTATCGCTGGCGAGATCGACCAGGATGCAGCGGCTGCGCTCGGACAGGAGCTGCGCCAAAGCGCGCGGCGAGGCTTCGCCGGGCTCGGCTCCGTCGAGCACCAGGACGAGCGGCGCATGGCCCTCGCTCGCCTTGTTGACGCTGGCGGCGAGTTCGGCCGCGCCGGCATCGGGATCAGTGAGATCGAGATTGAGCTGGCCGATGCGCCCGCCATGGGTCAGGAGCCCGGCGATGCGCTCGCGGCGACGCGGCGGTGGGGCTGCCACCTCGCCCTCGCCGTCCTCGTCCTCGGATGCGCCGACGGCCGGTTCGACACGGCCCGGCGCCTTGCGCCGCGGCGCGTCTTCGGCCGGCGCAGGCGAGCCGCCGTTCAGGAGTTCGCGCGAGACGACGGCGGCGAGTGCCACCAGGAAGGTCGCCAGCGTCGCAACGAGCATCGTCGGCAGCTTCTTCGGGAACGAGGGCTGCGTCGGCTCGATGGCGCGCGAAATGACGCGCGCATCGGCCGGCGTCGCGTTCTGGCTGTCGCGGGCGAGCGCCTCGCGATAGCGCAGCATGTATTGCTCGAGCTGGTCGCGCTGGGTCCGCGCCTCGCGCTCGAGCGCGCGCAGCTGGACCTCGTCGTCATTGGCGCCCGAGGCGGTCTTCTTCTGGCCTTCGAGCGCGGCGGTGACGCTCTCGACGCGCTGGCCGGCGATCTTGGCCTCATTCTCCAGCGTGCGCACGGCGCGCTCGGCGGCGGCGCGGATCTGGCCCTCGAGATCGGCGAGCTGGGCGTTCAGCTCCTTGATGCGCGGATGCTCGGAGAGAAGATTGCGCGATTCGAGCGCGAGCTGGGCCCGCAGGTTCACGCGCTGCTCGATCAGGCGGCGGACGAGTTCGTTGTTGGCGACATCCGGAATCTCGAAGGTGCGCCCAGCCTTGATCGCGTCGCGGATGATCGAGGCCTTGGCCTGCGATTCGGCCTGCTGGTTGCGCGCATTGGAGAGCTGCGTCGACAGATCGGCGAGCTGCTGGGCCGTGATCGTGGTGTTGTTGGCGCCGACGAGCAGGCCATGGCGGGAGCGGAATTCCTCGACCCTGGCTTCCGATTCCGCCAACCGCTTGCGCAGCGGCTCGATCGTGGTCGAGAGCCAGGACGAGGCGCTGCGGGCCGTGTCCTGCTTGGCCGCCTCCTGCATCTCCAGATAGACGGCAGCGATCTCGTTGGCCGCCTTGGCGGCGAGCGCCGGATCCTGCGAGGTGAACTCGATCGAGACGATGCGCGAGCGCCCGACAGGAAACACCAGGAGCCGGTCGTAATACTTCTCCAGCACCCGCTCCTCCGGCGAACGGTCGGCCGGGTGGGCGCCGATGCCGAGCAGGACACCGACCTTCTTCAGCGCGCCCAGTGCGCCTGCGCCTGAGTCGAACTCCGAATTGCCGACGAGGCCGATCCGCTTGATCGCCTCACGCGCCAGATCGCGCGACATGATGACCTGGACCTGGCTCTGCACGCCCTCTGAGTCGAACTGCTGGCCGGAGGTCTCCGACGGCGCCTGCCCCGGCCGCGTGTAGAAGCTGTCGCGATTTTCGAGCAGCAGCCGCGCCTCGCCGGTGTAGCGCGGCGTGACGGCGTTGACCGCGACGAAGGACAGCCCGAGCGCGGCCAGCGTCGGCCCGATGATCCAGAGCTTGCGCGCCTTGATCGCGGCCCAGAGAGCCGGCAGGTCGAGCAGATCGGAGCGGCTCTCGCCGGCGGCCGCGACGGTATCGTAGCGAGCGGTCATGAGGCTTCCATTCACGCAGAACTCTCGCCTCTCGCGAGAGACGCAGCGTCATGTGAGCCCATTAAGGTTAGTGCTGGGTTAAGAGCCGCAACCTTTAATATGCGGCGAAGGGCGACCCGATCAGGTTTTGTTAACCATGACGACCTATCCCTAGGGGCATGTCTCGATGGGTTTGCCGGCGATGATGAGTAGACATCCCGTCTGTCTGGTGCTTGCCGCCGTGCTAGCCATGGCCGGCTGCGCGCCTCGCATGGTTGCGCCGGAATTCGCCGTGGAGACCGCAGCTCCCTACCAGCTCGCCAGCGGCGACCGACTGCGCGTCATCGTCTTCGGCCAGGACAACCTCTCGAACGTCTATGCCGTCGACGGCTCCGGCCGCATCTCGATGCCGCTGATCGGCGCGGTCGAGGTTCAGGGGCGCACGACGCAGCAGCTCGAGCGCGCGATCGAGGCGAAGCTGCGCGGCGGTTATCTGCGCGAGCCCAAGGTTTCGGTCGAGGTCGACGCCTACCGCCCGTTCTTCGTGCTCGGCGAAGTCACCAATTCCGGCCAGTTCCCCTTCGTCAACGGCATGACGGTGCAGACGGCGGTCGCGATCGCTGGCGGTTTCACGCCGCGCGGCCAGCGCAATTATGCCGAGGTCACCCGGCTGATGGACGGCCAGCTCGTCACCGGCACCGTGCCTGTCACCTATCCGGTCAGGCCCGGCGACACGATCGTGATCAAGGAACGCTGGTTCTGACCACGACCCGGAGCGTTTGACCATGTCCGCCGCGGCCGGCTCCGCTCCCCTGACGATTCTGCACGTCTTCCGCGCGCCGCTCGGCGGCCTCTTCCGGCATGTGCTCGACCTCGCCCGCGGCCAGATCGCGCGGGGTCACGCGGTCGGCATTTTCTGCGATTCAACCACCGGCGGCGCGCGCGCCGACCAGGTCTTCGCCGAGCTCGAGCCGCAGCTCTCGCTTGGCGTCACGCGTGTGCCGATGTCGCGCTATCCGAGCCTCGCCGACATGCGCGCGCAAGCTTCAGCTGCGTCGACACGCAAGCGGATCGGGCCACAGATCGTGCATGCGCACGGCTCGAAGGGCGGCGTCTATGCCCGCCTGCCCGCTCTGGTCTCGCCCGGGCGGAGCTATGCCACTGCCTACACGCCGCATGGCGGCAGCTTCAACTACAAGCCGGGCAGCGCCGAACACCGCATCTACATGGCGATCGAGCGCCTGTTCGAGCCGGCGACGGACATGTTCCTGTTCGAGAGCGCCTTCATCGCCGGGCGTTTCGAGGCCCATGTCGGGCACAAGCCGCGCACTGACCATCGCATCGTCTTGAACGGCATCTCGGAGGCCGAATTCGAGCCGATCGACCATGGCGAGGCCGCGTTCGATCTCGTCTATCTCGGCGAATTGCGCTCGGCCAAGGGCGTCGACACGCTGATCGAGGCGCTGGCGCTGCTGAAGCGCCGCGATGGGCTGACGCCGCGCATCCTGATCGTCGGCTCCGGCCCGGACGAGGCGCTGCTGCGACAGATGACTGTCGACCAGGGCGTCGCCGCGCAATGCGTGTTCGAGCCGCCGGGGCCGATCCGCGCCGCGCTCGCCAAGGCGCATGTCATGGTGATCCCGTCGCGTGCGGAATCGCTGCCTTACGTCATCCTGGAGGCGGCGGCCGCGGCGCAGCCGCTGATCGCGACGGATGTCGGCGGCATCAAGGAAATCTACGGCCCCGGCCATGCCGGCCGGTTGATCCCGCCGAACGAGCCGATCGTCCTGGCCGACACCATCCAGAAAACGCTGGCGACACCAGCCGCCGAGAGAATGGCGCAAGCGGCCGATCTCGCCGCGCATGTGAAGGCCAATTTCCGGCTCGACGCCATGGTCGACGGCGTTCTCGACGCCTATCGGGCCGCACTCGCCAAGCGCGTCGGCTGAAAGCCGGCTGAGCGGTATCTGCTGATCGGCCGATCCAGAGCGGTACCTTGCCGGTAGAATAATCTTCTGGGTTCGCGCATCCTCCTCACCGGATGCAGGATCAACCGTGCCCCCAGGAGGAAACGATGGCGAAGCCGGAACGCTCCCTCAGCGAACTCTATGGCGATGATCCGGAACGCGGCGACGCGCTGGCCTTCGGCCGCCGTACCGGTTCCTCGCGCCGCGGCTTCCTGGGTGGCGCCGGGCTCGTGACGATGGGCGCCGCGGTCGGCGGCACGATCCCGTTCTCGGAGCAGATGCCGGCCGGACTGATCCCGGCCGCGCTGGCGCAGGGCGCACCGCCTGCCTCTCCCGCCCCGTCCGCGGCCCCGGCAACCGCTGCGCCGAAGGGGCCGCAATTGCTCGATTTCCCCGGCAAGGCCAAGGGCCTCGTCCTGCTCGGCGACCGGCCGCTCGTCGCCGAGACACCCGAGCACCTGCTCGACGACGACACCACGCCGTTCGAGAAGTTCTTCGTCCGCAACAACGGCCAGACCCCGGACGACTTCAAGGAAGGCGACGCCTGGGAGTTTTCGATCGACGGCGAGGTCAACACGCCGCTGAAGCTCAAGCTCGGCGAACTCAAGCAGAAGTTCACGCACAAGACCTACCGTATGGTGCTGGAATGCGGCGGCAATGGCCGCTCCTTCTTCCAGCCGCAGGCGCGCGGCAACCAGTGGACCAATGGCGGCGCCGGCTGTGCCGAATGGACCGGCGTGCCGCTCGCCGACGTGCTGCAGAGCGCCGGCATCAAGTCGAGCGCCATCCACACCGGCAATTACGGCGCCGACCAGCACCTTTCCGGCGATGCGACCAAGGATGCGATCTCGCGCGGCGTGCCGATCGCGGCGGCGCTGGAACCGCATGCGCTGTTGGTCTGGGCGATGAACGGCCAGCCGCTCCCGGCCATCCATGGCGGGCCGCTACGGGTGGTCATCCCCGGCTTCCCGGCCTCGGTCTCGCATAAATGGTTGAAGCGGATCGCCATCCGCGACAAGGAGCATGACGGCCAGGGCATGGGCGGCACCTCCTATTCGGTCGCGATCAAGCCGATGATCCCCGGCGGCAAGACCGACGATTCCAACATGCGCACCATGACCGACATGCCGGTGCGCGGCATCATCACCAACCCCGCGAACGGCACGCGCATCGCAGCCGGCACGCGCAAGCTCGCTTTGCGCGGCGCAGCATGGGACGGACATGAAGGCGTCTCGCGCGTCGACGTCTCGATCGACTTCGGTGCGACCTGGCAGCCGGCCAAGGCCGCCGAGCCACGCAACCGTTATGACTGGCGGCGCTGGACGGCCGAGGTCGAATTGCCCTCCGACGGCTATTACGAGCTCTGGGTCCGCGCGACCGACAGCAAGGGCCGCGGGCAGCCGCATGTCGCCGGCGGCTGGAACCCGCAAGGCTACGGCGCCAACCCGATGCACCGGGTCGCGGTTCTGGTCGGGTGAGCGCCATGATCGGACGCATCCGCCGCGCCGGGCTCGTGCTCGGCGCGGGGCTTCTGTTCGCCGCGTCGTCGGCGCTGGCGCAGGCCCCTGCTCCCTCGGAGGAAACGCCGGAGATGTTCCCGGCCGGACCGAACCGCGACGAGGCCTTCTATGCCTGCATCGCCTGCCACAACTTCAAGCTGGTCGCTGCCCAGGGGCTGAGCCGTGAGAAATGGGGCGAGACGCTCGACTGGATGGTCAGCAAGCACAACATGCCGGCCCTCGAAGCAGAAGAGCGCGGCAAGGTGTTGACCTATCTCGCCGAGACCTTCCCGGCCAAGGCGCCGGCCCAGCAGGGCGGGTGGAAGAACCCGTTCCTGAACTGAGGCAGCGCCTTCCGGTCAAAAGAACTTGAGCGCGACCACGCCGGCGACGACCAGCGCGATACCGAGCCAGCCGGCCGGGCGGATGCGCTGACCGAAGGCAAGCGAACCGACCACGGCCGTCAGCACCAGGCCGACGCCACCCCAGACGGCGTAGGCGACCGAGAGGTCCATGCCGCGGATCGCCTGCGCCAGGGCGGCAAAGGCGCCGACGACGCAGAGCACGCCGAGGGCGCCGACGAGCCGGCGCTTGAGCCCGTCGGAGAGCTTGAGCAGGCTGGTGCCGATCACCTCGAGGGTAACGGCGAGCGCGAGCCAGGCAAGCGCGAAGGCCTGCGCGGAGGCAGCGAAGGTCACACCAGCCTCCGCTCATCCTTCTCGGGAGCGTCGTGACCGACGCCGCGTTCCAGCAGCACGATGCCGCCGATGATCAGGGCCAGCGCCAGGATGCGCGAGACCGTGAGGTGCTCGGCGAAGAAGGCATGGCCGATCAGGGCGATGCCGACGATGCCGAGGCCTTCCCAGACCGCATAGGCAACGGCCATGGGGATGACGCGCAGCGCGATGCTGAGCAGGGCGAAGGATAACCCGATCAGCACGAGCGGCAGAACCGCGACGAGGACCGGGGCTGCGACAAAGGCCTTCAGCGCCGACGTCGCGAGCAACTCGACGGCGATGGCCGCGAGCAGGATCAACCAATGGAAAGACATAAGTCACACAGGGGCGCTGGCCCAGGGCGCAGGCGGCGCGGGTGCGGCGTCTGCGGGGTGCGCATCGTTAGCGTTTAAAAGACGATGTTCGAGATGAAGGGAGCGCTCAGGCTTTCGCCGAAGGCCAGCACACCACCATGCCCAAATGTTACGGAAATACCCGTGGGCAAAGTCGATAAACTATGTGCTTCTCAGACACTCATCGGAGCCTAAATGCCTGAATCTATGCTTTTTGTCAACTCGACCATGACTTTCACGGTACTTTTCGACCCATTTTCGGCCGGTGAAGCCCCCAGCTAATACCTTGAAGGCCCGAGCGAAAATCGCCCTTTCTCCAGCCGTGAAAAATCTCTCTCGAAGACGCTGCTTCAGACCGTTCGCAATGGGCAGAAATCGCTTCAAATCCCGATCGCTTCCGCAGAGTCCGATTAAGTCTTCCGAGAGCAATTTGCGCTAGGTCACGATGGCTTTCAGCGCGGATGGCGTGTCCGTCCCGCGCGCGAGGACTGGATGAGATGGGCGCTTTCGACGTTCGCGACCTGATCAAGGCGGATTCGGCCGGCACGGCGCCGACCAGCGGCGAGCCCGCCAGCACGCGGGCCTTCCATCCGCTGGCCGAGCGCATCGCCGCCATGCCGGTCAAGCAGACTCTGTCGCCGGTGCTCACCGAAGGGCTGGTCCGCCTCGCCGACGTGCTGGTGATCCTCGGCGTCGGTGGGCTGGTCTTCGCCTTCTATGTCGCCGGCGCGGTCGATTACACCCTGCCCTACCAGGTCACCGTACCGCTGATGGCGGTCGGCGCGCTCGCCGTCTTCCAGGCGCTGCACCTCTACCATGTCGGCGCGCTGCGCAACTTCATCAGCATGGCGGTGCGGATCATTGCCGGCTGGACCGTGCTGTTCCTGCTGGCGCTCGCCGGCTTCTTCTTCCTCAAGGTCGGCGACCAGGTCTCGCGCGTTTGGCTCGCCAGCTTCTACGCGATCGGCCTCGTGCTGCTGCTCGCCGAACGCCTGGCGGTCTCGCTCATCGTGCTGCGCCTCACCCGGATGGGGCGCCTCGAGCGACGCACAGCGGTCGTCGGCGGCGGACCGGCCGGCGAGGAACTGATCAAGGCACTGGAAGCGCAACGCGACACCGGGCTTCGGATCTGCGGCGTGTTCGACGATCGCAATGACGACCGCTCGCCCGATCTCGTCGCCGGCTATCCCAAGCTCGGCACGATCGACGATCTCGTCGAGTTCGCGCGCCGCACCAAGCTCGACCTTGTGATCTTCACGCTGCCGATCTCGGCCGAGGCGCGCCTGCTCACCATGCTGCGCAAGCTCTGGGTGCTGCCGATCGACATCCGGCTCTCGGCCCATATGTCGAAGCTCAGGTTCCGGCCGCGCTCCTATTCCTATATCGGCGCGGTGCCGGTGCTCGACGTGTTCGACCGGCCGATCGCCGATTGGGACATCGTCGTCAAATGGCTGTTCGACAAGATCGTCGGCACATTGGCGCTGATCGCGCTCTCGCCGCTGATGCTGGCGACCGCCATCGCGGTCAAACTCGACTCCAGGGGGCCGATCCTGTTTCGCCAGAAGCGCTACGGCTTCAACAACGAGATGATCGAGGTACTGAAATTCCGCTCGCTCTATCACGAGATGAGCGACCACGCCGCAGCCAAGCAGGTGACCAAGGACGATCCGCGCGTCACCCGCGTCGGCCGCTTCATCCGCAAGACCTCGATCGACGAGCTTCCGCAGCTCCTCAACGTCGTGTTCAAGGGTAATCTCTCGCTGGTCGGCCCGCGCCCGCATGCCATCCACGCCACCGCCTCGAACCGCGCCTATGAGCAGGTCGTCGACGGCTATTTCGCCCGCCACAAGGTCAAGCCCGGCATCACCGGCTGGGCCCAGGTCCATGGCTGGCGCGGCGAGACCGACACGGAGGACAAGATCCAGCGCCGCGTCGAGCATGATCTCTACTACATCGAGAACTGGTCGGTACTGCTCGACCTCTACATCCTGATCAAGACGCCGTTCTCGCTGATGACCAAGAACGAGAACGCCTATTGAGCGCGCTGGCGCAGGCGCAGGCCGGTGAAGCCCGCCACAGGCGGCTGACGATCTCCCATGCTGCGATCAAGCGCGGCGCGCTCTGGCTGCTGACGGCCGTGAGCGGCTTCGCCCTGATCGAACCCTCGCCCTACGAGTTCGTCTTTCTCGTCGCGCTCCTGGTCTACGCGCTCACCGGCATCCGCTTCTCGCAGAAGCTGCTGCCGATGATGACCCTGCTGCTGATCTACAATATCGGCGGCGTGATCTCACTGGTCCCGTGGATGGACGACCCGGCCTCGGTCCGCTTCACCGCCGTCTCGGTCTATCTGATGCTGACCGCGCTCTTCTTCGCGGCGATCATGACGGAAGACCCCCTCGGCCGCCTCGAGACGCTGCGCAAGGGCTATCTGTTCGCCGCCTGGTGCGCGGGCCTTGCCGCGGTGCTTGGCTATTTCGATGTCGGCGGCCTCTCCGGCGTGTTCACCTACGCCTCCCGGGCGTCCGGCACGTTCAAGGACCCGAACGTGCTCGGACCGTTCCTGGTGGTGCCGCTGATCTATCTGCTCCACGCCGTACTCACCGGCCGGATCGGGCTGGCGAAGGGTTTCCTGCTGATGAGCGTCCCGCTGCTGGCACTGTTCCTGTCGTTCTCGCGCGGCGCATGGGGCAATCTCGTCGCCTCGACGCTGCTGATGACGGGACTGACCTTCCTGACCTCGACCAGCACCGCGCAGCGCGCCCGCATCGTCTTCCTGACGCTGGTCTCGCTGGTGCTGGTCGTGGTGCTGCTCCTGATCGCGCTCTCGTTCGAGCCCATCCGCAGCGTCTTCGAGATCCGCGCCAGCCTGGACCAGTCCTATGACCAGGGCGTCACCGGCCGCTTCGGCAACCAGCTGCGCTCGATCCCGATGCTGCTCGAACTGCCGAACGGCTTCGGGCCGCTACGCTTCCGCTGGTTCTTCCCGGAAGACCCGCACAATGTCTACATCAACGCCTTCGCCTCCTATGGCTGGCTCGGCGGCTTCGCATACCTCGCGCTCACGGCCGCGACCTGCATCGCGGGCTGGCGAGTCGCATTCCGGCGCGCGCCCTGGCAGGGCCATGCGATCGTGCTCTGGTCGGTCCTGTTCGTCACCATCCTGCAAGGGGTGCAGATCGACACGGACCATTGGCGGCATTTCTATCTGCTGCTCGGCCTGATCTGGGGGCTGGCGGCCTTGCCTTCACCCGCGGCGAGCGATCAACGCTCCTTGCGGACGACGACATAGGCGTAGGTCGTCACGAAGCGCCAATCCGCCCTGGCGGCTAGCCGGTTGAACGCCGCGTCGAGGCCGCGCAGGCCGGGCATGCGCTTGAAATACTCATGTCCCCAAAAGGGCTGGATGTGGATGTCGCGGAAGCCGGCGCGCCGCAGCATCGGCTCGAGCGTGGCGCGGCTGCCGCGGCAGCAATCGTAGAAGGCCGGGAAGATCGGGTCGTCGCCGCCTTCGCGGCGGGCGGGGAAGAGCGCCTGCACGATGGCGCGCGAGGCCTTCTTCGGCAGGACATGGTTGAGCGCGAAGACCGGAGCCCAGAGCGTCGGCATGAAGGCGAGGCCGATTCCGCCCGGCGCCAGCAGGGCGTGGATATTGCTCCAGGCGCGCTCGACGTCATGGACATGCTCGAAGACCATGCGCGAGACCATCATGTCATGGCCGCTGCGCGCGACATCCGGCTCCGAGAGATCCCCGGCGATGTCGAAGCGGGCGGTGCGCAGCCCCTTCGGCGTCAGGGCGAGCTCGCCTGCGTCGATGTCGTTGACGACGAGGTCGAGCCCGTAGCGGCGCGCTTCCTCCACAGTGAACAGCGGATCGCGGCCGCCACCGATCTCGCAGAGCCGCTGCAGGCCGAACTGATGCATCAGCGCCAGGATCGTCGCTTCGTAGTGGTCCCAGGCCCAGCTGGAATGCCAATCGGGCTGGAGTCCGGCGAAGAAACTCTCAAGCGAGCCCCGGCCAGTCGCGGCGGCGCCCTGCGGCCGGACCGGCCGATCATCGGTCAACGCCATCGACATGACGACACTCCGCGCTCTTCTGCTGTGAGGTGTCGATCCTGCGCCTGCCGTGACAGCTGCGCAATCGAAGCCTTAAGAGAGAGTTAATGCCAAGCAGGCCCGTCCGCATCGAAACGAGACGGACGCTCTCTATCCCGCATGCGCTGCGCGACGCCGATCGAGCAAGCCCGAGGGGTGATGACCGACAGCCTGAAGACAATGCGCCGGCAGCCTCCCGTCGGCGAGGCCCGCCCGATTCAGGACGTCGCGGCCCGCCCTCTGCGACCGCGCTGAACCGGCGCAGCACGAGGCTTTGCGATCGGCTCCATCCTGGCGAAGACGGGATTCGGCTTGTGGTCGAGCGCGGCTCCGGTGGCCACGTCGACGCCCATGCCGATCACGCCACCAATCAGGACGTTGCCCGCGAAACCGGCCGCCCCGCCACCGCTGACATCGGTCGTGACATTCACCTGCTGATCCCTGTGGCCCTCCAGCGAGAAGGTCGCGACGAACTCCTGACGCCGCGAGATCGGCAGCGTGCAGGGCGTGACCGGACAGGTCAGCCCGGTCGAAGTCCGCATTTCTGCCCCAGGCGGCTCGGAATTGAAGGTCACGTCATTCGTCGTGCCACGCGTAACCGTGCCGCACGCGCCCAGCCCGAGCGCGACGGCACATGCCATCAGCTTCTTCATGTGATTGCAGCCCCATATTCCCCGTACCGGGAGTTGCATAGGCGGCTGCATTCGTCGACCGGTTCCGCAACTTTTCCACAGCGGCCAGGCTGTTTCGTCGAAGCGTCAGCGGCACTCAGTCAATTCGCCGTTGCTGATCTTATGCGTATGGCAAGTCGCA
Organism: Allobosea sp. Tri-44; assembly: GCF_004123845.1. GTDB lineage: Bacteria > Pseudomonadota > Alphaproteobacteria > Rhizobiales > Beijerinckiaceae > Allobosea. The sequence goes on from NZ_NBDP01000005.1 coordinate 289,399, forward strand.
GGATGCGCCTCATCGCCTGCGCCGGCCGAGGCCGTCAGAGCCAAGCTCAAATAATTCAAATATAAGAAGAAAATGGTCGGAGCGAGAGGATTCGAACCTCCGACCCCTTGTCCCCCAGACAAGTGCGCTAACCGGGCTGCGCTACGCTCCGACGCGACGGCTTATAGAGGGCCGGCCGCCGCGATGCAACGCGTCAATCGCCGGGTGACGCTGCTCGATTCACAGCTGTCGATCATCATGTGAGGGCGGCGCGACCTCGGCCGGCGTGATGCCTCTCCGGCCCGAGCGGCGGACCAGCGTGCGGATGAGGCCGGCAAGCACGATCACCAGCGGCAGGGCCAGCGCCGCATTGTTCTCGAAGGCGAGCCAGAGCGAGGCGGCCAGCGTCGCGATGATCCCCAGGATCAGGAGGATGTTGGTCATGCTGCCTCCGTCCGGCTACGGAGCGCCTGGCGGTGAGGCAGGCCCCCGCGCCACGGCCAATCTACCATTCAGCCGGCCAACCATATCCGGACTTTCCGGGCGAAACCTGAAACCGTCAAGCGAAGGTGGATGCGAGACCCCTGCCTTGGCGCTGAGGTCGCTTGACCGCGGGGCCGGAACTCACCTTTTCGCGGCGCTCGCTTCTCGGACGTGGCGGGCGCAAGCTTGCGCTGGCAGCCGACACAGGCACCAGCGAGGGTTCGACCGCGGCCAATGTCATATTAAAGGGATCGGCGACGTGCGCGAGGGTCCGTGCGCCGATACGCGCCTGCGCGCTGGCATAGTCGGCAGCCTGATCGCGCACCCTGTCGGCGATCACCTCGAAAAGCTGGAAGATCATGGCGTTGTTCTCCGCGCCGCATCGCGGCTCCGCGATGACAACGCGCGAAAACGGCATAGGTGCCGCTGGACGGCGACGGCCGAGGCGTTTCGCGGCATGGTGAGGTGCCCGAAGCCAAGGAACGGCACCATGATCCGCCCTGCCCTGCTCGCTATGCTCGGCCTTCTTCTCCATGGCGGCGACGCCAGGGCCTCGCTGTTCTGTCTCGTTCCCGAAACGGCAGACAGCTTCGTCGCGCTTCGCGCCGCGCCTGGCGCGCAGGGCCGGCTGATCCTGCGCATGAAGCCCGGCGACGAGGTCCAGATCGTCGAAGGCGGGCGCGGCGGCTGGAGCAAGGTCAGGCATTGGCCCGGCGATGCCAGACTGGCGAAGGGCTATGGCGGCTTCACCGAAGGCCATGTCGCGCGCCGCTTCCTCAGGGATTGCGGCTGAACCGCAGCTTGGGACGCACAAGCGAGTTCCGGTCCATGAAACGCCGTCGGTGACTTTGCCGGCGCAAGTGGAATCGGCTTCAGTGGCCGGAACTGGAGAGCACCACCCATGACCACGCCCTGCATCATCACGGTTGCGATCACCGGCTCGCTGCCGAGCAAGCGCGATAATCCGGCGGTGCCGATCACGATTCCCGAGCAGGTCGAATCGACGCAAGCAGCCTTCGAGGCCGGAGCGAGCCTGGCGCACTGCCATGTCCGCAGCGACGAGGGCACGCCGAGCTCCGATCCCGAGCGCTTCGGGCGGCTGCTCGAAGGCCTGCGCAAGCATTGCCCCGGCATGATCGTGCAGTTCTCGACCGGAGGCCGCTCCGGCGCTGGGCGGGAGCGCGGCGGCATGATTCCGCTCAAGCCCGACATGGCCTCGCTCTCGACCGGTTCCTGCAATTTCCCGACGCGGGTCTACGAGAACAGCCCGGAGCTGGTCGACTGGCTCGCAGCCGAGATGAAAGCCCATGGCGTCAAGCCGGAGATCGAGGCCTTTGACCTGTCGATGATCTTCAAGGCCGCCGAGATGGGGATGGCGGGCGCGATCGAGGGACCGCTGCACATCCAGTTCGTGATGGGCGTGAAGAACGCCATGCCGATCGACCGCGCCGTCTTCGAATTCTACATCGCGACGCTGAAGCGCCTCGCCCCCGACGCGACCTGGACCGGGGCCGGCATCGGCCGCGACCAGATCACGCTGAACCGCTGGTCGCTCGAGCTCGGCGGCCATTGCCGTACCGGGCTGGAGGACAATGTCCGATTAGACCGCGACAGGCTGGCACCGTCGAACGCCGCGCTGGTCGAACGCATCGTCGCGCTCTGCCCAGAATATGGCCGCCGGCCGGCGACGGCGGCCGAGGCGCGCGCGCTGCTGAAATTGCCTCCGGCCGCATGAGGAAGCACTCGCAAGAGTAAGATTTGATTAACGCATTCTGTTCAAATGCGGTTCACAGGGTGAAGGTTATCTTCATGATACTGGCACCGATTCGTGGAGGCCCCGTCATGATCCTGGACTGGCGTAACAGCCTGATGCTCGGCTTCATCGCGGCCGTGTTCGTCGCCTGCCTGTTCGGCCCCTATATGATCTCGGTGATGCTCGGCGGGCTCGGCCTGACGTGCTATCTCTCGAAGCACATCAGGCCTGGAGCCTAGGCGTACTCAGGCTGCGAGCGCCGGACGCTGCGCGAACCAATCCCGCACCAGCCCCAGATCCGCCTGCGACAGGCCATGACCGGTCGGCAGGCTGCGATGCTCGACCGCGGCTCCTGCCCCGCCAAGTGTCGCCGCCAGCCGCGCGGCGTTTTCCTCCGGAATGATCGGATCGAAACTGCCGGAGACGATCAGCACGGGCTTAGCCGTCAGTGCCGCCACCGGCGGCTTGACGAAAGGCGACATCGCCCGCAGCAGCACGGCCCCCGAGAGCGCCTCCGGCCTCAGCAGCAGCATCGCGGCGGCGATGTTGGCGCCATTGGAGAAGCCGAGCGCGATCGGGGCCGGCAGCCCGTATTCCGCCCTCGCCTGCTCGACGAAGTCGGCGAGCTCATGCGTGCGCCGGCGAAGATCGTCCTCGTCGAAGACGCCCTCGGCCAGTCGGCGGAAGAAGCGCGGCATGCCGGCCTCGAGCGTTCGGCCGCGTGGCGAGAGCAGCGCCGCGCCCGGCGCGACGCTGTGCCCGAGCGGCAGCAGATCGTTCTCGTCGCCACCGGTGCCGTGCAGCAGCAGGAGCGGCGGCAGGCCTGGCGCGGTCGCCGGCTCGAAGCGATGGATGAAGGTTTCGGGAGTGCTCATGGCACGACCTCCTCTCGTAATCTTGGTCCGTAGGGGCGCTCCGCCCGGAGGCGGAGCGCTTCTTGAGATTCAAGCCAGCGCCGGCAGCACGGCCTCGATCTCGGCGCGGCGTTTCTCATACTGCGCCGGCAGCTTGAGTGCGCCGCCGAGCCCATCGGCCGGCTCGTCGACGGTGAAGCCGGGCGCATCGGTCGCGATCTCGAACAGCACGCCGCCGGGCTCGCGGAAGTAGACGGAGCGGAAATAATCCCGATCTCTCTGCCCGGTGGTGCGGAGCCCGAATGTCTCGGCGAGTTGCTTCACCATCCGCTCCTGCTCGGCGTCGTCGCCGGCGCGGAAAGCGATGTGGTGCACCGAGCCCGCCCCCATCCGAGCCGGCAGGAAACCGCCGGCTGCGCGCAGGTCGACGATGCCGCCATGAGCTACACCTTCAGCCCGCATCCGGACGGTGTTGTCCTCACGGCCCGCTTCGACGAAGCCGAAGACATCGCGCAGGATCGCTGCAGTCGTCTCCGTCTTGTCGAGCAGCAGGGTGACGCCGTGGAAGCCGCGGACCGCGACCTCGACGGGCACCTCGCCATTGTCCCAGGCCGGCTCGCTCTCGCTGCCGGGCACCGCGACGAGTGCGAGCCGCGTGCCGTCCGGGTCACGGAAGGCAAGCACCGTCTCACCGAGGCGCTTCTGCGGCGTGTCATGCGCGACGCCAAGGGCAATGAACCGATGCGTCCAGTAGCCGATCGCCGCTTCCGGGATACGGAACGCAGTCTCCTGCGTCTCGCCGACACCGAGCCGGCCGGGCGCGACATGCTCCCAGGGGAAGAAGGTCAGGATCGTGCCCGGATTGCCGTCGGCATCGCCGAAATAGAGGTGCCAGGTGGTCGGGTCGTCGAAGTTCACCGTCTTCTTGACCAGGCGCAGGCCGAGCACGCGGCTATAGAAGTCGAGATTGCGGCGCGCCGGGCCGGCGATGGCGGTGACGTGATGGATGCCGTTGATCTGCATGATGTCGTCCTCCGGGCTGCAGGAGGCTGCCCTCGTTGACGCCAAGATGGGGCGGCGGGCTCGGAAAGTCAGCGGCCGATCATTGCTTTGATGCAATATCGATCTGTCGATATACCAACTGGAATTGCGAATGAGCTGAGAGCAACTTTTGTCGCAACCCAACCCGGTCCTTCGGAGAAAGACCATGATCGATACCCGTTTCGCTCCCTATGGCGCGCTTGCCCTGCGCGTCGCGCTCGGCACCATGTTCATCGCCCACGCCTATCTGAAGCTCGTCATCTTCACGGTTCCCGGCTTTGCCGGCTTCCTCGGCCAGATCGGTCTGCCCGGCTTCCTCGCCTGGCCGATCATCCTGGCGGAGACGCTTGGCGGGCTCGCCATCCTCACCGGCTTCTATGGCCGCTATGTCTCGCTCGCCCTGCTGCCGATCCTGCTCGGTGCGCTCAGCGTCCACGCCCCCAATGGCTGGCTGTTCACCGCCCCGAACGGCGGCTGGGAATATCCCGCCTTCCTCGCCGTCGCTGCCCTTGCCCATGTCCTGATCGGCGACGGCGCGCTGGCGCTGCGCCCTGCCGCCTTCGGCGGCGCTTCGAAGCCCGCTCTCGCCTGAGCGCTTTTACTGTCAGACAGAACGGGCGACAGGTTGCTGCAACCTGTCGCCCGTACCATGTTCAGATGAATTGATCCCGCCTGGAGCCGCCTGCTTGCCGAACGCCACCTCGCCGATCGCCTGGGACGACTTTCGGCTGATCCGTGCCATCGCCGAAGCGCGCAGCCTGCCAGCCGCCGCCGAGCTGATCGGCCTCAACCACTCCACCGTCTTCCGCCGGCTAGGCCAGATCGAAGCTTCTCTCGGCACGCGCCTGTTCGAGCGGCATCGCTCCGGCTACGTGCCGACGCCGGCGGGCGAGGAGATGGCCGGCCTCGCCGAGCGGCTGGAGACCGACATCGCCGGCTTCACCCGCCGCCTCGCCGGGCGCGAGATCCTGCCGGCAGGCGAATTGCGCGTCACCACCAACGACTCGCTATTGGTCGAACTGCTGACGCCGCTCTTTGCCGCCTTCATGAAGCAATGCCCGGACATCCGGCTCGACGTGCTGCTCGGCAACCAGGCGCTCAACCTCAGCAAGCGCGACGCCGATGTCGCGATCCGCGCCACCGACAGCCCGCCGGAGAACCTGATCGGCCGGCGCGTCGCCCAGATCGGCTGGGCGCTCTACGGGCGCGCAACCGACTTTCCGGAGGGCGCGCCCTCCGACCAGGCCGAACTCGCGCAGCTGCGCTGGATCTCGCTCGGCGACCAGTTCAGCAATTTCAAGGTGGTGCAATACCGGCAGAAGCACATCCCGGCCGATCGGACCGTCTACAAGCTTAACACGGTGCTTGGCCTCGCCGAAGCGGTCGAGGCAGGCATCGGCATCGGCTTCCTGCCCTGCTTCATCGCCGACAAGCGGCCCGGCTTGAAACGGCTCGCGCCACCACAGACCGGCTATGCCGCCGATCTCTGGCTGCTGACCCATCCGGATCTGCGCCATTCGCCGCGGGTGCGGCTCTTCCTCGACTTCATGGCAGCCGAGCTCACCAAGCTCCGGCCACTGATGGAGGGCGGCGCGACAAGCCGGGAGGACGCCGAGGCGCCCTCACCGGCAGAGTTCTGACGAAAGGCCGGGCCAGGCGTCAGGCCGCCTGGCGGTTGATCCCGGATTCGGCCAGCTTGGTCAGCTTGCTGTCAGCGGCGTGTTCCTCGTCGAGATTCTGCTGCAGCAGGGCAGCGCAGTCCTCGCGGCCGAGCTGCTTTGCCCAGGCGGTGAGCGTGCCGTAGCGCGTGATCTCGTAGTGCTCGACGGCCTGCGCCGCGGCAATGATCGCCGCATCCAGCACCTGCTTGTCCTCAACTTCGCCGGTCACGTCATCGGCCTCCTCGAGAATGCCGTCGATCGCCGGGCAGTCGACGCCCTTGGCTTCGGCGCCATGCTGCTGGAAGACCTGCTCGAGCCGGCGAATATGGCCTTCGGTCTCGCCAAGATGAGCCTGCAGCCCGCTGCGCAGCTGCGCATCCGTCGCTTTTTCGATCATCTTCGGCAGCGCCTTGATGATCTGCTTCTCGGCGTAATACACATCCTGGAGCTGATGCACGAAGAGATCGTCCATCGTCTTGATATCCTTTGAAAATAGACCCATGCCGTCCTCCTGCTCGTATTGTCCGGATTGCTGACCGGCGCCGCCTTTCTAGCGACGCGCTTCCCTGTCGCTGCAACGTGTGCCGCCGCGAACTGTTCCGGAGCCCCGATGGTGGATGCGGCCCATGCCGGCCTGCGCTAGGCTCGCCCGATGGAACTGCTCATTCCCCTGCTCGCCGGCATGGCGCTGATCTGGCTGGTCGGCCGCCACGTCCCCTGGAACGCCAAGCTGATCATCGTCGTGACCCTGGCGGTCATCGTCGTGATCGTTCTGCTCGAGCGCAACGGCTTCTGGCCCGAGGCGTTCCGGCGGCAGTGAACCGCCGCCGGCTGGGCTCGGCGAGCCGCTTCTCAGGAGACGAGTTTCAGCCCGACGATGCCGGCGACGATCAACCCGATGCAGGCAAGGCGCAGCGCCGTCGCCGGCTCCCCGAACAGGATGATGCCGAGGATGGCGGTGCCGATCGTGCCGATCCCGGTCCAGATCGCGTAGGCCGTGCCGAGCGGCAGACTCTTCAGCGCAAGACCAAGCAGCCCGAGGCTCACCACCATGCTGCCGACCGTCAGAACAGTCGGGATGAAGCGGGTGAAGCCGTGCGTGTATTTCAGCCCGATGGCCCAGCCGATTTCGAACAGACCGGCGAAGAAAAGATAAGTCCAGGCCATGGCGGCCCTCCTCATGAGAAGGGCGGGGTCGTCCACGCCTGTTGGAAAACGCGCGCTCAAGGCACCGCGGAGGTCGTCCTCGCCGCTGATCTAGCGATCCTTGACCGGCGGTTCAAGCGCCCGAAGCGCTCAGGCGTCCTCGGTTGCCGCCGTCGCCAGGGCGCCATGCAGCAGGCGCCGGCATTCGATCAGTTCGGAGAGCGTCGCCTTCAGGAAGGCGAGATCGTCGGCGCCGATCAGCGGTTGGGCCGAGCGCGGCAGGGAGGAGAGCAGCGCCTTTGCAGCAAAGCCGGGCTCGGCGGCGGCCGCAGGATGATGGTACTGCGCCGATGGCGGCGCCTGCATCGGCTCCGGGCGCGGCGGTGCGGTTTGCGCAGCAGACTGGGCACCGGGAGCGCCGACGATCTCGCCGCCGCGGCCGATCGCCTGGACATGGCGCGGCCCCTGTTCCTTCAGGATGCGCTGCAGGCCCTTGATGGTGTAGCCCTCGCCGTAGAGCAGACGGCGGATGCCCTTCAGCAGGGCGACGTCGTCGGGCCGGTAATAGCGCCGGCCGCCACCGCGCTTCAGCGGCTTGATCTGGGAGAAGCGCGTTTCCCAGAAACGCAGGACGTGCTGGGGAATGTCGAGGTCGTCTGCGACCTCGCTGATGGTTCTGAATGCGTCTGGGCTCTTGTTATCCAATTCGGCCTCATATCCGCCGTCGTGGAACTCCAGAGTCACTCTTCCTCACCCACGCCATTCAATCCGTTGATCCTCGCCTTCATCACGTTCGACGGCTTGAACACCATCACGCGACGCGGCTCGATCGGAACTTCGACGCCGGTTTTCGGATTACGCCCGATTCGCTCGCCTTTGTCGCGCACCACGAAGGAGCCGAACGAGGACAATTTGACGTTTTCCCCACGCGCGACCGCGTCGCAGATCTCGTCCAGCACTGTTTCAACGAGCTTGGACGACTCCGTCCGTGACAGGCCGATCTTCTGGTAGACTGCCTCGCACAGATCAGCCCGCGTAATCGTTTGCCCCGCCATCAATTCCTCCAAGGCGTTTCTTCAAACAGCGGCGTCCCTATCAACCTCGCCCCACCGGAGGCGGACGCTAGGCGGCGAGGCGATTGCGGTCAATCCTCGGCGCGCTCGCACAGGTTGAAAAACGCGGAAAATCCGCGCTGACGCCGCTAAGAAAATGTCATAAATCCAAAGCGCTTAGCTTGGACGGCCAATCCGCCGCCGCTACCAGCGGATCAGCGCCGAGCCCCAGGTGAAGCCGCCACCCATCGCCTCGATCAGGACGAGCTGCCCCGGCTTGATGCGCCCGTCCATATGGGCCTGCGCCAAAGCGAGCGGAATCGAGGCGGCCGAGGTGTTGCCGTGCTTGTCGACGGTGACGACCACCCGGTCCTCATCGATGCCGAGCTTGTGGGCGGTGGCGTCGATGATACGGCGATTGGCCTGATGCGGCACGAACCAGTCGATGTCGGCGCCGGTGAGCCCGGTTTCCTCGAAGGTGTGGCGCACCGTATCGGCCAAGTTGACCACCGCGTGCTTGAAGACCTCCCGGCCCTCCATGCGCAGGAAGCCGACCGTCTTGGTCGAGCCCGGGCCGCCATCGACATAGAGCTTGTTCATGTAACGCCCGTCCGAGCGGATATGGGTGGTCAGCACGCCGCGATCGGCCAGCGTACCCTCGCCTTCCTCCGCCCTGAGCACCACGGCGCCTGCTCCGTCGCCGAAGAGCACGCAGGTGGCGCGGTCCTCCCAGTCGAGAATGCGCGAGAAGGTCTCGGCGCCGATGACCAGGGCCGTCTTCGCCGCGCCGCTGGTCAGGAACTTGTCGGCAGTGGCAAGCGCGAAGACGAAGCCGGAACAGACGGCCTGCAGATCGAAAGCCGCGCCTTGCGTGATGTCGAGCGCGGCCTGAATCTCGGTCGCGGTCGCAGGGAAGGTATGATCGGGCGTGGCGGTCGCGACGATGATGAGGTCGACCTCGCTCGCCGGAATCCCGGCATCGGCGAGCGCGGCCTTAGCCGCCTTCAGGCCGAGCGTGCCGGTGGTCTCGTCATCGGCAGCGATATGACGGGCGCGGATGCCGGTGCGCTGGACGATCCATTCATCGTTGGTGTCGACCTTCGCCGCCAATTCGGCGTTGGTCAGGATTCGCGCCGGCAGGTAGGAGCCGCAGCCGCGCAGGACGGATCGCATTCTGGACAAGGACGTTTCTCTTCCCTACTCGCCGGCCGCGACCTGCGGAACTGCCGGTGCTGCGCTGGGCCGCGCCGTCGCGGCGACCATCTCGCGCACCTTGGCCATCAGATTCTCGCGCGCCATCTCGTATCCGAGTTCGGTCGCGCTGGCGAACCCGACGGCATCCGTGCCGCCATGGCTCTTGATCACAATGCCTTCAAGACCCAGAAAGACGCCGCCATTGACCTTGCGCGGGTCCATCTTGTCCTTCAGCGCCGCGAAGGCGCCACGGGCTAAAAGATAGCCGATTTTCGACATCAGCGAACGGCCCATCGCCGCACGCAGATATTCGCCGATCTGCTTGGCCGTGCCTTCGGCGGTCTTCAGGGCGATATTGCCGGTGAAACCCTCGGTGACGACGACGTCGACCGTGCCCTTGCCGAGATCGTCGCCTTCGACGAAGCCGTGATAATCGAGATGCGGCAGGTTGCTCTCGCGCAGGATGCGGCCGGCCTCCTTGACCGCCTCGACACCCTTGATCTCCTCGACACCGACATTGAGCAGGCCGACGCTCGGCCGGTCGAGATCGAAGACGACGCGCGCCATCGCCGCGCCCATCACGGCAAGGTCGACCAGATGCTGGGCATCGGCGCCGATGGTGGCGCCGACATCGAGCACGACGCTCTCGCCGCGCACCGTCGGCCACAGGCAGGCGATCGCCGGCCGGTCGACTTGTGGCATCGACTTCAGGCAGAATTTCGACATCGCCATCAGCGCGCCGGTGTTGCCGGCCGAGACGGTGACATCGGCCTCGCCGGTCTTGGTTGCGTCGATGGCGCGCCACATCGACGATTTGTAGCGGCCATAGCGCAAGGCCTGGCTCGGCTTGTCGTCCATCTTCACCGAGACCTCGGTGTGGTGGAAGGTCGTCACCGCCTTGAGCGCGGGGTGCGCCTCGAGGAGCGGCAGGACCAGCGCCTCGTCACCGAAGATCACGAACTTCGCATCGGGGCGGCGTTCGAGCGTGAGCGCGGCGCCTGGAATGACCACGGACGGGCCGTGATCACCGCCCATGGCGTCGAGCGCGATTGTAACCGGACGTGTCATGAGACGGTGGTCAATTCCAGCGGCTGCGCCTCCTGCCGGGGCGGCCGGGCGGGCGGCGGACCATAGCGGGTTGGCCGCCCGCCGCAAGCGAAAGCGCTGAGGTTTTTAGCGATCATTCGCCGCGTTTCAGCTGCAGGAGCGCGGCGAAGGGCGATTCGGCTGCGGTCTCGGGGGCCGGTTCGCTGAACGCGACGCCAGGCTTGCGCGGATAGGGATCGAGCGCGAGCGCCAGGAATTCGAGCGTGACCACACCCAGATCGATCGTGCCGTCGATGATCGGCTCCGGCGGCTCCTCCTCGTTCAGCAGAACCTCGATGTCGATCTCGTCATCCTCCGACGGCCGCGCCAGGGCGGCGATCTCGGCCTCCGGCGCGAAGTCGAGCTTGACCGGCACATTGAGTTCAACCGGGAAGGCATCGAGGGTGACGACGCAGTTCTGGTGCAGGCTCGCCTTGATCATGCCCTCGAGCTTGAGCCGCTCGCCATTGCGCGACAGAGAATAGCTCGCCTTCAGCACCTCGGCCGATGCGACACCGAGGAAGGTCGCAACCGCCGCGAGGTCGCCCTGCTCCGCCACCACGTCGACGACGACCGGGCGCAGGGTGATGGTCTCGACACGGATCGGGCGGCGAAGAGGCAATGTGTCCTGGCTGGAAACGGTCATGTGGCGATGCTGTCTGCGAAGAACGGGAACAAAGGATCGGCGGCGAGGATATCGTCGAGCGTGCGTGTGGCCAAGACGGCGGCGCCGGCTCTGACATGGCGTGCGAGCGCCGGCGCATCAACCCCAGCCCCGACATTGCGCAGCAGAGCCACATCGAGCGCATCGGGCGCCGCGGCGGCGAGCGCCTCCTCATAGCCGCCGAGGCGACCATAGAAACTGCGCCCGATCTTCTTCATGCGCTTGGGCACCGCGACATCGCTGATGCCACCCTGGCGGAAGCCGAGCTCGAGATAAGCGAAGCTGGCATCGATCAGGTCCTGCGCCACATCGGCCGCCGGAGCCGGCAATTCGCGCAGGCGACGCAGCACCAGGCAGAGGTGGAGTGTCAGGGCCTCGAACCGGCCCTCGAAATCATCGGGCACGCCCCCTTCACGATAGAGGGCGGGCTCGCGCGCGGCGCCGACGATGCGCTCCAGCAGCGCATTGACCGGCGCCATGCGCGCGCGCTTCCTGCCGAACAGGCCGAAGATCACAGCCTCTACCCTCACCTTTCCCGACTTGCTTAGCTAAAAAGCGACTTGCCTTGCCAAAGCCATGCTCGGGCGTTACGCCAAGCGCACCCACCCTGACAAGCGCGGCAGCACCGCGCGCCTGCCTCCGGATCCGCCAAGCATGACCGCTCCGACCCGCCGTACCGTCCTGATCGGCTCGCTGGCCGCCGCGTTGCCGCTGGCAGGCTGCGGCACTGCAACCAATCTCGGCTTCCGCACCCCGACCTCCGCCGGCCTCAACGAGGAGTTCACCCGCGGCTTCGTCATGGACGACGAGCTGATCGGCAAGGTGAAGCCCGGCATGGACGTGCAGACGGTGCTGACCACGCTCGGCACGCCATCGACCACCTCGACCGTCGGCAACCGCACCTTCTATTACATCAGCCAGAGGGTGCGCCGGCGCTTCCAGTTCCAGGAGTTTGCCGTCATCGACCAGCAGGTCCTGGTGATCTATTTCAACAAGGGCTTCAAGGTCGAGCGTATCGCCAATTACGGCCTGCAGGACGGCGTGATCTTCGACTTCATCAGCCGCACCACGACGACCGGCGGCGAGGAGCAGAGCTTCCTGCGCAACCTGTTCCGCGGCGTCACCAAGTTCTCGCCGTTTGGAGCCAGCTGACGGACGCGCCCTCGCATGAAACAAAAAAGCCCCGCGGCGCTGCCGCAGGGCTTTTTCTTTGTCACCCGCCCACAGGTCTCAGCCGGCCTTCGGCTTGCGCTCCGGCAGCGTCATCGCGAACACCCCGACGATGACCAGAGCGAGCCCAGCCCAGGCCGTCGTGCTCAAGCGCTCGCCGAGGAACAGGACGCCGATGGCGACGCCGGTCGGTACGCGCAGATAGGCGACCGAGGTCGTGCCGACCGTGCCGAGCCGGTCGATCAGCCGAAAATAGATGATGAAGGCGAGCGCAGTCGAGAACACCGACAGCGCCAGCAGCGCCTGGATCGATTCAGGGGACGGCAAGAGCGTCCAGGGCCGATCGACGAGCAGGCTGAAGGGGATCAGGATCACCGCGCCGCAGATCAGCGAGCCGGCCGCCGGCATGATCGGGTCGAGGCCCTTGAAATTGCGCCCGAACAGCGCCGCCCCGCCATAGCAGGCCGCTGCGGCGACGAGGGCGAACTGCGCCCAGAGCTCGCGGCCAAAGCCCGACAACGCCTCGACGCCGATGATCAGGCAGACGCCGAGCATGCCGGCGGCGACGCCGAAGAGCTTCCGACCCGCAGCCGCCTCGGCGCGAAAGAGCAACAGGCTCAGCAGGAAAGCGAAGATCGGCGAGCCGGCGTTTAGGATTGCGGCGAGACCGGCATCGACGCTGGTCTCGGCCCAGGCGATCAGGGTGAAGGGGACGGCGCTGTTGAGGCAGGCCTGGATGAGGAAGCGCTGCCAGATGACCGGATCGCGCGGCAGCTTCAGCCCGCGCCAGCGGATGATGACGAGGAGAATCGCGCCGGCGATCAGCGTCCGCGCCGCGATCAGGGTCAGCGGCGGGATCGTCTCGACGCCGAGCTTGATGAAGCTGTAGGAAGCGCCCCAGAGCACGGCCAGTAGCACCAGCAGCGCGATGTCGGCGAGATGGCTGGATCGTGCGCTGGCGGAAGCGGCTGGGGCGGTCATCGGGTCCTCCTTGGATGGCCGGACCATGACAGGCGGCAGCACGTAGGTCGTGCTGGAACGCTACGGTTTCGGCCGTAGGTTCGCGAGTCTCGGCAATCTTCACCGGAGCAACACAAGAGCGACGATCACCACCGCGATCCAGAAGAACAGGCCATACCAGCCTGCCATGGTCGCCTCGATCCGGCAGGAGCCGTCGGGATTGCGCGCGAAACCGAACCAGTTATGCCGCTGAGACTCAGCGCGAAGGGCCTGCACACGAACGCTCCCGAACGTAAAAATCGGAAAGAGAAGGCGCGCAGTCGTGTAGCCGAGAGCATCGAGAAGGACGCTGCCGATCATGTCGATCAAGTCGTGGCTCCGAGTTTGATTCAAGCAGCTGAGAACTTGAATCTCATTCTCCTTCCAAACCATTCGCAACACACAAAAAACCCCGCGGATCGCTCCGCGGGGTCCGTGCTTGATCAGACTGCTCTCGCGCTCAGGAATGCGCCAGGATGGCGAGCAGCAGCAGCGCGATGATGTTGGTGATCTTGATCGCCGGGTTCACGGCGGGGCCGGCCGTGTCCTTGTAGGGGTCGCCGACAGTGTCGCCGGTGACCGAGGCCTTGTGTGCCTCCGAGCCCTTGAGATGGCGCACGCCGTCCTTGTCGACGAAGCCGTCCTCGAAGCTCTTCTTGGCGTTGTCCCAGGCGCCGCCGCCCGAGGTCATCGAGATCGCGACGAAGATGCCGGTGACGATCACGCCCATCAGCATGGCGCCGACCGCGGCGAAAGCCTGGTTCTTGCCGGCGATGGCATTGATCGCGAAGAAGGTGACGATCGGGGCGAGCACCGGCAGCAGCGACGGCACGATCATCTCCTTGATCGCCGCCTTGGTCAGCAGGTCGACGGCGCGGGCGTAGTCCGGCCGTTCCGTGCCTTCCATGATGCCGGGCTTCTCCTTGAACTGGCGGCGGACTTCCTCGACCACCGAGCCGGCGGCGCGGCCGACCGCAGTCATGCCCATGCCGGCGAAGAGGAAGGGGATGAGGCCGCCGAGCAGCAGGCCGACGACGACATAGGGGTTCGACAGCGAGAAATCGACGACGACGCCCTTGAAGTACTGGAAGGTCGTCGAGCCCGCCTTGTTGGCCTCGGCCACGAAGAAGTTGAGGTCCGAGGTGTAGGCGGCGAACAGCACCAGCGCACCGAGGCCGGCCGAGCCGATGGCGTAGCCCTTGGTGATCGCCTTGGTGGTGTTGCCGACCGCGTCGAGCGCATCGGTGGAGTGGCGGACCTCCTTGGGCAGGCCAGCCATCTCGGCGATGCCGCCGGCATTGTCGGTGACCGGCCCGAAGGCGTCGAGCGCGACGACGACACCGGCCAGCGCCAGCATCGCGGTGGTGGCGATGGCGATGCCGAACAGGCCGGCGAGGCCATAGGAGACGATGATGCCGGCGATGATCACGATGGTCGGCATCGCCGTCGATTCCAGCGAGACCGCGAGGCCCTGGATGACGTTGGTGCCGTGGCCGGTGACCGAGGCCTGGGCGATCGAGACGACCGGGCGCTTGCCGGTGCCGGTGTAGTATTCGGTGATGACGACGATCAGGAGCGTCACCGCGAGGCCGACCAGCGCGCAGCCGAACAGGGCGCCCGAGGTGAAGGTCACGCCCTGCCCCGTGGTGAACGAGGCCGCAAAGCCGCCGAACATCAGGTAGTTGACCGCCGCGATCGCGCCGACCGAGAGCACGCCGGCGGCGATGAAGCCCTTGTAGAGCGCGCCCATGATCGACTGGTTGGCGCCGAGCTTGACGAAGAAGGTGCCGATGATCGAAGTGACGACGCAGGCCGCGCCGATCGCCATCGGGTAGAGCATCATCGTGCCGAGCACCGGCTGGCCGGCGAAGAAGATCGCAGACAGCACCATGGTCGCGACCAACGTCACCGCATAGGTCTCGAACAGGTCGGCGGCCATGCCGGCGCAGTCACCGACATTGTCGCCGACATTGTCGGCGATGGTGGCCGGGTTGCGCGGATCATCCTCCGGAATTCCGGCCTCGACCTTGCCGACAAGGTCGGCGCCGACATCGGCGCCCTTGGTGAAGATGCCGCCGCCGAGACGGGCGAAAATCGAGATCAGCGAGGCGCCGAAGCCGAGTGCGACGAGCGAGTCGATGACGACGCGGCTCGAGGGAGCAAAGCCCTGCATCGAGGTCAGGAAGCCGTAGTAGACGGCGACACCGAGCAGAGCGAGGCCCGCGACCAGCATGCCGGTGACAGCGCCCGCCTTGAAGGCGACGTCGAGGCCGTCGCCGAGCGACTGCATCGCGGCTTGCGCAGTGCGGACATTGGCGCGGACCGAGACGTTCATGCCAATGAAGCCGGCGACGCCCGAGAGCACGGCGCCGATCAGGAAGCCGATGCCGACATAGGCGCCGAGCAGATAGGTCAGCCCGACGAAGAGCACGACACCGACCATGGCGATGGTGACGTATTGGCGCTTGAGATAAGCCTGCGCGCCTTCCGCGACCGCGCCGGAAATCTCCTGCATGCGCTGGTTGCCGGCATCGCGTTTCATCACGTCGCCATAGGCCCATAAGCCGTAGACGATCGATAACGCACTCAAGACAATGATGATGAGCAAGGCCGACATCGAATTTCCTATCCCTGAGAATTCGTCATCCGGGGCAGAACGCCCCGACGGAGCCGGTTTTCCGGTTCTTTGAACGCAAGGAAGGGCTCTGTCGGCCTCACGAAGAATCAGGCCTGCAGCGCCGATCACCAGTGTCGGCGGGATTGTTGCCCAGTTTCCGCCGGAATCGCAAACGGGTCGGCTGACAAAATCGCACGAATGTCAGGCAGTTGGGACAAGGGCCGACGCGCAGCGCATCACCGCATCGTCGGCCAGCGGCTCCATGAGGTCAGAGCGCAACGTCGCGGTTGACGTTCTTGTAGAGCAGATAGGCCGCATCATCGAAACCGGTCGGATAATATTGCTGCGGGCAGAATCCGCCCATCCAGATGAAGTCCCCTGCCCAGATCTCGTGCCATTCGGTGCCGAGAAAATAGAGGCCCTGCCCTCCCAGCATATAGAGCCCGTGCTCCATCACATGGGTCTCGACATCGGGGAAATAGGCGCCCGGCTTGAACCACATCAGGTTCATCTCGAAATCGAAGCGCATATCGCCGCGCGGCAACAGGAACTGGAAGCCACGTCCTTCCATGCCGGTATGGTTGGTGACCGGAACCTCGTCGCGATGGGACAGGATCGGGTCGGGCTGCGGCAGGCCGACCGCCTCGTAGCGCTTGCGCAGGCCGAGGACGCGCAACTGCTCCGAGCCGGTATTGCGAAGCGAGAAGGCGGCACCGGGCGGGACATAGGCGAAGCTGCCCGGCCGCAATTCCACAGCCGCCGCCTCGCCGATGGCGAAGCGGCCGGAGCCCGACAGGACGTAATAGAAGTGCTGGATGCCGTCCTCGCCGAACGGCACCGGCGTGCCGCCTTTCGGCTCGATCTCCAGCAGATATTGCGCGAAACACGCGCCGAGCACCGGCGCGGCGAGAACACGCACGACCGTGTCGTCGAAATGCGGCAGGCGGCTGACCAGCACGCCCTCCGGCGGCATGAAGGCGTAGTTCGGCCGCACCACCCCGCGATTATGGCCGATCGCCCCCGGAACAGGCCGTCCGGGTGTCGCGGGAAGC
This sequence comes from Allobosea sp. Tri-44, assembly GCF_004123845.1. Lineage (GTDB taxonomy): Bacteria > Pseudomonadota > Alphaproteobacteria > Rhizobiales > Beijerinckiaceae > Allobosea. The sequence continues at coordinate 306,150 of NZ_NBDP01000005.1, forward strand.
TGGTGCGGGCGCATGGGAAAGCCTTTCGTCGAGAGCCGATGAATCGCGGTGATCTTGCCGGCTCGACCTTGGCTAGGAAAGCCGCCTCAAGCGGGCCGCGCTTGCGTTTGCAGGCCTTGCCAGGCGACCAGCGCGAGCGCGATCACGACCGGCGGGAAGACCAGCCAGTTGACGCTGTCCCAGCCGCCGGCGCTGAGCAGGCCACCGGAGGAGAACGAGGCGATCGCGACCGAGCCGAAGACGAGGAAATCGTTGGCGGCCTGGACCTTGACCCGCTCCTCGGGGCGGTAGCAATCGGTGACCAGCGCGGTCGCGCCGATGAAGCCGAAATTCCAGCCGACGCCGAGCAGCACGAGCGCGACCCAGAAATGCGCGACGCTGAGGCCGTTGAGGCCGACCACGGCGGCGAGTGCGGTCAGCACCAGGCCGGCAGCGGTGAGCTTCTCCTTGCCGAAGCGCGCGATCAGTCGGCCGGTGAAGAAGCTCGGCGCGAACATGGCGAGCACATGCCATTGGATGCCGAGCGCCGCATCGCCGACGCTGTGGCCGCAGCCCACCATGGCAAGCGGCGCCGCGGTCATGACGAAGCTCATCAGCCCATAAGTGACCAGCGCCGCGATCACCGAGGCGATGAACTTCGGCTGGCGCATGATCTCGGAAAGCGGCCGGCCGCCGCTCGACTTCGCCTGCGCGACCGGCGGAGCGCGCAGCGCCAGCACGACGCCGATCGCGAGCAAGGCGAGCGCGCCCTGCGCCAGGAAGCTCGCGGCGAAGGGCGCGGCCGGCGTCAGGTCACGCGTCCAGTAGACCGATTGCGGCCCGATGACCGCCGCGGCCAGCCCGCCGATCATCACCCAGGAGATGGCGCGCGGCTTGAAGCTGTCGCTCGCGGTGTCGGCGGCAGCGAAGCGGTAGCTCTGGACGTAGGAGCCGTAGAGCCCGCAGAGGAAGGTGCCGAGGCAGAACAGCCAGAACAGGCGCTCGGCCACGCCAGCGGCGGCAATTGCAGCACCGACCGCGCCAAGCAGCGCGCCGATGATATAGCCGCTGCGGCGGCCGAGCCGGCGCATCATGAACGCCGCCGGGATCACGCCAGCGGCAAGCCCAAGCTGCATCAGGCTGACCGGAACGGTGGCGAAGGCCTGGTTCGAGACCAGCTGCGAGCCGACGATGCCACCGAGCGAGATCACGATCGCCGGGCTCGCGCCGCCGAGCGCCTGGGCACCGGCGAGCACGAGCGCATTGCGCCTGGCGAGCGTGTCGCCGTCCATCACCGGAACATGCTGGTTCATCGCAGCCGCCGCCCTTCGCGGCCGCTTGGCCGCCGTCAGAAATGAGCGAAGGAGCCGCGTGCGAAGGTTCGCGACCGGCCCGCTTCGGTATAGTGCACGCTCCCGGCCTCGGCGGTCACACGCCCGATGCGTGCAAGGCTTAAGCCCGCCGCCTCGGCGGCGGCAACCATAGAAGGATATTCTCCTTCTGGAACCGTACAGAGAATTTCGTAGTCGTCTCCGCCCGTCCAGGCCAGTTCCGCCAATGCGGGATCGGCCATGACGGCATTGCGGGCCGCGGGCGAGAACGGCACGGCATCGAGATCGATCTGGGCGCCGACTTTCGATGCCGCCAGCAGCTTGGCGAGGTCACCGACCAGGCCGTCGGAGATGTCCATCGCTGCCGACGCGTTGCCCTGCAGAGCGGTAGCGAGTGCAATCCGCGGCTGCGGGTGCAGATAGCGGTCGGCGAGGAAGGCGCGGTCGGCTTCGGTGAGCTTGCCGACCCAGCTAGGGCGATCCGGCCCATGCGCCATCAGCCCGAGCGCACCATCACCGATCGTGCCGGTGACGGCGATGATGTCGCCGGGCTTCGCTCCGGAGCGCAGCAGCATGCGGCCGGCCGGCACGCTGCCGAAGGCGGTGATCGAGAGCATCAGCGGTCCCGGCGTCGAGACCGTGTCGCCGCCGATCAGCGGGCAGGCGCCCTCGCCCGCCATGGCGCCGAGCCCTTCGGCAAAGCTGGCGAGCCAGCCCTCCGTCCAGCCTTTCGGCAGCGCAAGTGTCAGCACGAAGCCGTCGGGCCTGGCACCCTTGGCGGCGAGATCGGAGAGATTGACGCCAAGCGCCTTGCGCCCGATCGAGGCGGGCGGATCGTCCGGGAAGAAGTGCACGCCGGCGACGAGCGCATCCGCCGTAACGACGAGCTCATAGCCGCGCGCCGGGCGCAGCAGGGCGGCATCGTCGATGAGGCCGAGCCCGTCGCGGCCGGCGATCGGGGCGAAATAGCGGGCGATCAGTTCGAATTCGCCGGGCGTCTGGGGTCCGGCCATGGCGCCGCTCAAGCCGCCGGCGCGTCGAATTCCTCGGCGCGGACGTCGCGGGCCAGCTTGTCGAGCACCGCGTTGACCATGCCAACCTCGTCGCCCTCATAGAAGGAGCGGGCGACCGCGACATATTCCGAGATCACGGCGCGGGCCGGCACGTCCTTGCGGAAGGCGATTTCATAGGCGCCGGCGCGCAGGATGGCGCGCACCACCGCCTCGACGCGCTTCAGCGGCCAGCCGGAGGCCAGCGTCTCGTCGACCGAGCGATCGACCAGGCGCTGCTCGCGGACGACGCCGCCGAGCAGGTCGCGGAAGAAAGCGATCTCGGCCTTGGGGAGCTCGATGTCCTCGACCTCCTTGCCGATCCAGAAGGCTTCGAACTCGGCCATGGCCTCGACCACGCCGCGTCCGCCGATCTCCATTTCGTAGAGCGCCTGCACGGCCGAGAGCCGGGCACCGCGGCGCATCTCGGATCGGCTCATTTCGACTCCTCCGCCAGCGAGCGCTTGTAGCGCAGCACTGCGAGCGCAGCTTCCGCCGCGCCGCCGCCCTTGTCCATCTCGCTGCGGTTGGCGCGAGCCCAGGCCTGCGCCTCATTCTCGACGGTCAGGATGCCGTTGCCGAGCGGCAGGGCGAAAGCGACCGAGAGGTCCATCAAGGCGCGTGAGCTTTCGCCGGCGACGATGTCGTAGTGACCCGTCTCGCCGCGGATGACGGTGCCGAGTGCGACCACGGCCTCATAGGGATCGACCGACTCGTCGGCGGCGCGCAGGCCGATGACGATGGTGGAGGGGATTTCGAGCGCGCCGGGGACGGTCACGACGTCGACGCGGCAACCGGCCTTCTCGAGCGCGGCAAGCGCGCCCGCGAGCAGTTCGTCGGCGAGCGTGTCATAGAAGCGAGCCTCGACCACGAGCACGCGGGCGCCGTCGAGTGGGGTGACCGAAACAGCCGATGATTGCCGGGGTCCGGCCATGATGAAGTCCTCGTCTGGGATTGAGGACGCTGGTTAGCCGCCCGGGCGCGCCTCCGCAAGCCGCGCGGCATACCGCGCCATCAGATCGACCTCGACATGGACGCCGTCTCCCTTCCTGCGCTCGCCCCAGGTGGTGACGCTGAAGGAATGCGGGATCAAGAGCACGGTGAAGACGTCGTCCTCGACCGTGTTGACCGTCAGAGATGTCCCGTCGAGGCAGATCGAGCCCTTGGCGGCGATGAAGCGGGCTAGCCCTTGCGGGGTCCGGATATGGAAGCGCGCCGTCGCACCCCAGGGCTCGCTCGGGTCAGCGGCGATCTCGTCGATCTTCAGGATCCTGCCGACGCCGTCGACATGGCCGGTGACGAGATGGCCGCCGAGCTCGTCGCCCATCTTGAGCGAGCGTTCGAGATTGATCTTGGTGCCGAGGCCCCACTCGCCGACCGACGTCTTCGCCAGGGTCTCGGCGGCCGCCTCGACCTGGAAGGCGCAGCCGGGCTCGCCATCCTGGCGCGGGTTCAGCGCCGTCACGGTCAGGCAGACGCCGGCGCAGGCGATCGAGGCACCGATCTCGATGCCGGATGCTTCCCAGGGACAGGAAATATCGAACTGCTTGAGGCTGGGGCCCTTGCTCTCGGCGCGAGTGACGGTGCCGATGGCGGTGACGATGCCGGTGAACATCAGGCGATCCTCGTGAAACGTTCGAAACGGTCGCAGCCGATCTGCCCCGCTTCGGTGACGGCGTAAATCTCGGGATCGGCGAGCAAAGCCGCAAGTCCCGGCCTGACCGCGACGATGCCATCGCCGCCGAGGGGGTTCGGCGAAGTCGAGACGATGACCTCGTCGGCGAAGCCTTGCAGCGCCAATTGTTCGCCCACGGTCGGCCCACCTTCGGAGAAGACGCGGGTGATCCCGCGCGTCGCCAGCAAGCGCAGCGCCTCGCCAAGATCGAGATGGCCATCGGCGGCGCGGGAGACGCGCATGACTTCGACACCGGCGGCGACCAGCTTCCCCTCCGCGGCGATCGGCGCATCCTCAGCCGCGATCACCCAGAGCGGTACGGTCGCAGCCCCTTGGACCAGCTTGGCGGTCAGCGGCAGGCGGAGCGCGGAATCGAGCACGACGCGGATGGGCGAGCGGATTTCGAGCCCGGGCAGACGTACGGTCAGCAGTGGGTCATCGGCAAGGACGCTGCCGATGCCGAGCATGATCGCGTCGTGGCTGACGCGCAGGCGGTGCACCCATTCGCCCGATTCCGGGCAGGAGATGGAAAGGCGCGCGCCCCCTGCCCCGCCGGCGAAGCCATCAGCCGTACGCGCAACCTTGAAGGTCACCATCGGCCGGCCTTCAGTCACCCGCAGGACATGGCCGCGATGGCTGCGCTGCGCCTGATCCTCGAGCACGCCGACCTTGACCTCGACACCCGCCATGCGCAGCAGGGCGTGGCTGAGACCGGCGATCTGCGGATTGGGATCGGCCATGGCGGAGACGACGCGCCTGACGCCGGCGAGCAAGGTGCGCTCGATGCAAGGGGTGCCGCCACGGACGGTGCGATGCGAGCAGGGCTCCAGCGTGACGTAGAGCGTACCGCCGCTCGCGGCCGCTCCGGCCTGCTCGAAGGCCATCGCCTCGCCATGCGGCCGGCCACCGGGCTGCGTGCGGCCCTCGCCGACGACCACGGGCCCATCCGGCCCGTCGCGCACCACGACGGCGCCGACGCTCGGATTCGGCCAGGTCTGGCCGAGCCCGCGCGCGCCGAGCTCCAGCGCCCGCGCCATGAAGGCGCGATCGATCTCGTCCTGGTCAGGCATCGTCGCGGGCAGGCGCCGGCTTGGTATCGGGCTCGATCTCGTCACTGCCGAGCTGGCCGAGGAGCTCCTCGAAATCGCGGGCCTCGCGGAAGTTCTTGTAGACCGAGGCGAAGCGGACATAGGCGACGTCGTCGAGCGCCTTCAGCCCTTCCATCACCAATTCGCCGATCGCCGAGCTCTGGATCTCGCCCTCGCCCGAGCTTTCGAGCTGGCGGACGATGCCATTGACCATGCGCTCGACGCGCTCGGGCGCAACGGAGCGCTTGCGCAGCGCCACCTCGATCGAGGTCTGCAGCTTGTCGCGATCGAAGACGGTGCGCCGGCCCGAGCGCTTGACCACGGTGAGCTCGCGCAGCTGCACGCGCTCGAAGGTGGTGAAGCGGCCGCCGCAATCGGGGCAGACGCGCCGGCGCCGGATCGAGGCGTGATCATCGGTCGGCCGCGAATCCTTCACCTGCGTGTCGAGGGAGCCGCAATAGGGACAACGCATGGCGAGGCCTCGGGGTTACCGGGCAACGATATCGCCCGCGGCCCTTCATTGCCCCAGCCATGCCGTCGCAGGCCAGCGAAAAACGACCAGCCGTCGGCAAGAGAGCCAGCACGAGATCGCATGACGCCCCGGCCAACGGATCGCAGCCCCTCGCAAAAAGAACGCCGGGCGAGCCGCCTTCCCATGGCAAGGTGTCGTCCTGCGCCCCGCCTGCCAGTCACCTTTTGCGCCTGCCTTCCGATCTCCCCTGTTCGCCAATCGGAGTTTCGCAGATGTCCAATGACACTATGGGCGACGCCTTCGGCGGCCTGGTCGTCCTGGCGTTCGACCTTCTCGACAGCGAGATTCAAAGGTCCCCCGAACGTCTCGCCGAGATTCTCAAGAGCCCGGTCGTGCTGGCGACGGCGCAGAAGGGCCTGCTCAGCTTCGCGAACGCGAAACTCAAGAGCCAGAGCACCCAGCTCTCACCCGAGGACATCCAGAAGCTGCGCTCAATCGGCGACGATGTCCTGTCCAAGGCGGCCGACGAGTATTTCAAGCAGATCAAGAAGTCGTCGAGCTACAAATCCCTGGAAAAGCAGGTCGATGCCTTCAAGCAAGCCGCCAGTTCGTCGGCGCTCGGCGTCTGGGTCGATCAGCATAAGGGCATTGTCTATGTCGTCGGCGCGGCACTCGCGCTCGGGGCGGGCGCCGCCCTCTTCGTCACCAAGCCGACCAATGGGGCCGTGACGCTCGGCCTGCAGCAGCTGGAGAAGCTGAAATTCGAGGTCGTGAAGCTCGGCGCGCTCCAGCTCGGCGTCGGCGGCATCGTCTTCGATCCGACGGCCGAGTTGGTCGGCGCCAAGCTGACCGGCAAGCTGAAATGGGAGCGGCTGAAGCTCGACCTCTCGCTTCAGGTGGTGACCAAATCGGCCGCCATCGAGAAGGTTGAGGGCGAGGTCATGGTCCAGTACGGCTCGTTCGAACTCAGCGGCATCGTCAAGAAGGACGTGAACAAGCCGACCGTCGACCTCAATCTCAAGCTGAGCGCGACGGATGACCGATTCAACGTCTCCGTCGCCGCGCAGGTCAAGGACGGCCAGTTCGGCGGCAGCGCCTCGGCGGGCTACAAGATCACCAAGGGGCTCGATCTCAACGCGGAACTCAGCCGGACCAACCGGGGCGATGCGCCCGGCGGTCCGGAGAACCTGTTCATGATCAAGCTGACCGGGACCTTCCCCTAAAGGAGAGGTCCCGGCGATTTCCCGTTCAGTAGATCGGGAAGCGCGCGGTCAGCTCGTGGGCCTTGGCCTTGACCGCCTGCTCGACGGCGGCGTTGCCCTCCTCGCCATTGGCGGCGAGGCCGTCGAGCACCTCGGCGATCAGTTCGCCGACCTTCTTGAACTCGGCGACGCCGAAGCCGCGCGAGGTCGCTGCCGGGGTCCCGAGGCGGATGCCCGAGGTGACCATCGGCTTTTCCGGATCGAAGGGGATGCCGTTCTTGTTGCAGGTGATGTGGGCGCGCCCGAGCGCAGCCTCGGCCGCCTTGCCGGTCACCTTCTTCGAGCGCAGGTCAACCAGCATCAGGTGGTTGTCGGTGCCGCCGGTGACGAGGTCAAAGCCCTTGCTCTTCAGCGTCTCGGCCAGCGCCTTGGCGTTGGCGACGACGGCGTGGGCGTAGGTCTTGAACTCCGGGCGCAGCGCCTCCTCGAAGGAGACGGCCTTGGCGGCGATGACGTGCATCAGCGGGCCGCCCTGCAGGCCGGGGAACACGGCCGAGTTGATCTTCTTGGCGATCGCCTCGTCATTGGTCAGCACCATGCCGCCGCGCGGGCCGCGTAGGGTCTTGTGCGTGGTGGTGGTGACGACATGGGCGTGCGGGAACGGCGAGGGATGGGCACCGCCCGCGACCAGCCCGGCGAAATGGGCGATATCGACCATGAAATAAGCGCCGACCTTGTCGGCGATCTCGCGGAAGCGGGCGAAATCCCAGTGGCGGGCATAGGCCGAGCCGCCGGCGACGATGATCTTCGGCTTGTTCTCGACCGCGAGGCGCTCCATCGCATCATAGTCGATGACCTGGTCGACGACGCAGACGCCATAGGGCACGACCTTGAACCACTTGCCCGACTGGTTGACCGGAGCGCCATGGGTCAGGTGACCGCCGGCAGCGAGGTCGAGACCCATGAAGGTGTCGCCGGGCTGCATCAGCGCCATGAACACGGCCTGGTTGGCCTGGCTGCCGGAGTTCGGCTGGACATTGGCGAACTGGCAATCGAACAGGCGGCATGCGCGCTCGATCGCGAGCTTCTCGGCGATGTCGACGAACTGGCAACCGCCGTAATAGCGCCGGCCCGGATAGCCCTCGGCGTACTTATTGGTCATCACCGAGCCCTGCGCTTCCAGCACGGCGCGGGAGACGATGTTCTCGGAAGCGATCAGCTCGATCTCGTCGCGCTGGCGACCGAGCTCGAGCTCGATGGCGCGGGCGATCTCCGGATCGACATCGGCAAGCGACGCGCCAAAGAAGGAGTTGGAGAGGTGCTTGTCCAGCGCGGCTTCGGTCATGTCCGGCTCCTGAAGTATGGGGCGGCCGATCGCGGCCCGGCCCCGTGCGCGGTCCCTATCACGCGATGTGAGGCTGTCCAAGTGATAGATGGCCGCGGCGAATGCCTTGGCCGGACGGGCCACGCGCCGGAATGAAAGCCGTGTAACCTCGGGCCGAGGCGAGGCATCCGCCGCCGCCATATCAGCAGCCGAGGGCAAGGCAGATGGCTGAGTCGGACACACGCTCCCGGATCATCGCGGCGGCCGAGGTCCTGTTCTATGGGCATGGCCTGCACAGCGTCGGCGTCGATGCCATCGCCGAGGCGGCCGGCGTCACCAAGCGCACGCTCTACAATCACTTCCAGAGCAAGGACGAGCTGATCACCGCCTATCTCACCGCGCGCGATACGCCGGCAATCGAGCGCTACCGGCAATGGCTCGGCGATCCCGGCCGGCCGCTGCCGGAGCGAATCGCGAACCTGTTCGGCGAACTGGCGGACCACGCGAAGCGCCCGAAATGGCGAGGCTGCGGCTTCACCCGCGCCGCGGTGGAACTCGCCGGCCAGCCCGGCCATCCGGCGGTGGCGATGGCGGCCAATCACAAGCGTCGCTTCGAAGCCTGGCTCGCCGGGGAACTGCGCGAAGGCGGCCTTGCCGACCCGGAGCGATCGCCCGGCAACTCGCGATCCTCGTCGAAGGTGCGATCGCGCAGATGCTGATCCATCGCGACATCAGCTATGCACTCTCCGCGGGCGAAGCGGCGGTGCTCATCGTCGCGAGCCATCTCGATGCGGCGGCGCACCGACTGCAGCGCACCACCACCTCCTCTCCGCAGACGGCCCTGTATACCGACTAGTGAATTTCATCTGACCGGCCGGTCCCTATCGTTCGCCCTCGCATCTGCGGGGGAGACCGATCGTGCCGACACCGACGCCCAATTCCTGGCCACCAGCCCTGGTCCTGTCGCTCGTCGCGGCCGGAACGATCCTCTCGATCTCGATGGGCTTGCGGCAGAGCCTCGGCCTGTTCATGGAGCCGATGGTCCAGAACGCCGGCGTCTCCGTCGCCACCTTCGGCTTCGCCATGGCGCTGCAGAACCTGGCCTGGGGCATCGGGCAGCCCTTCATGGGCGCGCTCTGCGATCGCTATGGCGGGCGGCTCGTCGTGATCGCCTCATCGGCGCTGTTCTGCGCCGGTCTCTATCTGATCGGGACCGGCAGCCCGCTCGGCCTTCAGCTCGGTGGCGGGCTGATGATCGGCATAGCCGTCGCGGGAACCTCGCATGGCGTGCTGGTGGGCATCGTCTCGCGCCTCGCCGCCCCGGCCGTGCGCGGAACCGCGATCGCGATCCTCGCCGCCACCGGCTCGCTCGGTACCTTCGTGCTGGCGCCGACTGCGCAGGCGCTGATCGAGCGCTGGTCCTGGCAGGGGGCGTTGGGCGGGTTGGCTGTGCTCGCAGCCGGCATGGCGGCGGTGGCCTTCCTCTTCCGGACCGCCAGCCCCGGCGCCGCAGCGGGACCGGCACAGCAGAAGCCAGATGCGCGCCGCGCCATCGCAGAGGCCATGGCCGACCGCTCCTTCGTGATCTCGACCGTCGCCTTCTTCGCCTGCGGTTTCCAGCTGATCTTCATCGCGACGCATCTGCCGAAATACATCGCCATCTGCGGGCTGCCGCCCTCCGTCAGCGCCGAGGCGATTGCGCTCATCGGCATCTGCAATGCGGTCGGCACTCTCGTCGCCGGCTATCTCTGCCAGCGCTGGGGCAACAAGACCGTGCTGGCGCTGATCTATCTCCTGAGGACGGCCTCGATCGCCGTGTTCTTCTCCTTGCCCGTCAGTGTCGAGACGACGCTCGTCTTCGCCGCCGCCATGGGGTTTCTCTGGTTGAGTGTCGTCCCGCCGGTCAGTGGCCTGATCAATGGGCGCTTCGGCACGGCCAATTTCGGGACACTGTTCGGCGTGATGTTCCTCAGCCATCAGCTCGGGGCCTTTCTCGGCGCCTGGCTCGGCGGGCTGAGTTATGAATGGAGCGGCAGCTATGCGATCGCCTGGATCGCACTGATCCTCGTCGGCACACTGGCCGCGATGCTGCAGTTCCTGGCTGAGGACGAAGGGTCACCACGGCCGCGGCCGGCATAAGGTCTTCCGTCGCGGAGGCGGCAGTTCAAGGCTTCGACGCCACCTTTCGGCCGGACCGAGGACCATTCGTTGGACGATAGGCGAGCTTTCTGTGCGATGCCGCCTGCATGAGCTTGCGGAAGGTCGGGCATTCCAGATGGCTCGGGGCCGGGCAGTCGGCGACGTGGCGCAGGACATCCCGCAGCGTGCGCAATTCGACCATCTGCCGCTGCAGCTCATCGGCCCTGAGGCGCAGCTGGCCGCGCGGGATGTCGGGCCTGCCATCCCGCCCGAACATGCCGGCGATCTCGTCCAGCGAGAAGCCGGCCGCCTTGCCCATTGCGATCAGCGACAGCTTCAGCAGCACGTCGGCATCGAACTGCCGTCGTAGGCCGTGCCGTCCGAGCGAGGCGATCAGGCCGATCTCCTCGTAATAGCGCAGCGTCGATGGCGCCGCGCCCGAGCGGCTGGCGACCTCTCCAATATCCAGAACGCGCATGCTTGACCTCAAGCTGACTTGAATTCGTACACTCTGCCGAACCCATGCATTCGGCAAGAGGAACATCATGGAAGCCATTCTCGCTACAAGGCAAATTCCGATCTGGCAGGACCGGCGCGCCATCGCCCTTTTGATGGCGGCATCGCTCACCACCATGGCGAATGCGACGATCGCGCCGGCCCTGCCGGGACTGGAGCGCCTGTTCGCGGACGACCCCAACGCCGCGCTGCTGACGCGGCTTTTAGTGCCAGCGCCGTCGCTCGCCGTCGCGATCTGCGCCCCGCTCGCGGGAATCGCGGCCGACCGGATCGGACGGCGCCGGCTGCTGCTGTTCGGCGTGGTCCTGTTCGTCATCTCAGGCTGCGCCGGGCTTGTCCTGCCCGACCTGCCGGCGATCTTCTTGAGCCGCCTCGTACTGGGCATCGCGGTCGCCCTGATCATGACCGCGCAGACGGCCTTGATCGGCGACTACTTCACCGGCGACGACCGCAACGCCTTGACCGGCCTGCAGATCTCGGCCCGCAATCTCGGCGGCCTCGTCTTCATCCTCACCGCCGGCTGGGTCGCGACGCTCTCGCCGCGTCTCCCCTTCGCGATCTACGGGCTTGCGGCCGCCTTCCTGCCGCTGATGTGGCTGGTCATCGTCGATCCGCCGCGTCTGTCGCCGGCGACTCGGCCGGGCCAGATAGGGGCTGGTGACGATCGCTCTCCCTGGCGGCTCCTCTTCGCCTCGCTGGTGCTGCTGCAGGCCGTTACCAACATGATCTTCTTCATCATGCCGACACAGCTATCCTTCTTTCTGGACGCGCAGGGTTATGACAGCGCGATCATGACCGGCTCGGCGCTCGGCGTGCTGATGCTGTCGGGCGGCGGCTTTGCGCTGCTCTATCGTCGCATCCAGCGCGCCGTCGGCTATGCCGGCATCTTCGCGCTGGGCTATGGCGCGATGGCGCTGGGCTTCCTGCTGCTGGTCACCACCTCGACCACCCCGGCGATCTTTGGCGCCGTCGCGGCGATCGGCGCAGGCTACGCTTTGGTCTCGCCGAGCTTCGTGGCGCTGGCCCTCAACCTCGCACCACAACAGAAGCGCGGGCTCGCAGGCGGCATCCTCACCGCCTCGATCTTCATCGGCCAGTTCTGCTCGCCGCTGCTGAGCACGCCCTTGATCGCAGGCTATGGCTACCCTGCCCTCTTCGGCGGCACAGCCGTGCTCCTCGCGATGATGACAGCGACAGCCCTCGCGGCAGACGGCGCGAAACGGCTCCGCCGGCGATAGTGCGACGAAATGGAATGCGGCCGCGCGCCCGCTCTGCTCTATTCCACAACCTGAGGAGGCCGACTCGCTTCCGCGTAGCGCAACCGTCGGCTGCAATCGAACCGACATCGGGATGTCGCAGGGGCCCTGCGATATCCTGCAACGAGAACAGGGGGATGCCGGCGTGACCCAGGATGCGCAGCAAATCGGAGCCGAAACTCCGGAATGGCCGCCCAAGCGCCGCTCGCCCCTGCACGCCTTCTTCGAGAGCGGCGCCGCGGCCGGTGTCCTGCTCGTCCTCGCTGCCGCGAACGCGCTGATCATCGCCAATTCGCCGCTCGGCCTGCTCTATTTCAAGGTGCTGGAGGCGAAGGTCGCCGGCCTTTCCATCCTGCACTGGATCAACGACGCGCTGATGGCGCTGTTCTTCCTGCTCGTCGGGCTTGAGATCAAGCGCGAGTTCATCGAGGGCCAGCTCGCGACCTGGAGCCGGCGCGCCCTGCCCGCCTTCGCCGCGCTCGGCGGCATGATCGCGCCCGCGCTGATCTATGTCGCACTCGCCCGTGGTGACGCCGAGGCGATACGCGGCTGGGCCATCCCCGCCGCGACCGATATCGCCTTCGCGCTCGGCGTGCTTGCCATCCTCGGCTCGCGCGTGCCGGTCTCGCTCAAGATCTTCCTGACCGCGCTCGCCATCCTCGATGATCTCGGGGCGATCCTGATCATCGCCCTGTTCTATTCGGGCAATCTCTCGCTGCCGATGCTGGCCGGCGCCGCCGCCTGCCTCGCCGTGCTGATCGCGCTCAATCTGCGCGGCGTGCGCTCGCTGCCGCTCTATCTCGTCATCGGCGCCGTGCTCTGGTTCTTCGTGCTGAAATCCGGCATCCACGCCACGCTCGCCGGTGTCGCGCTGGCGCTGACCATTCCGCTCGCCGGCCGCGGCACCGAGAGCGACGAGCCTGAGCATTCGCCGCTGCATACGCTGGAGCACAGGCTCCATCCCTGGTCGTCCTATTTCATCGTGCCGGTCTTCGGCTTCGCCAATGCCGGCGTCTCGATCGCCGGAATGTCGCCCTCGCTGCTATTGACGCCGGTGCCGCTCGGCATCGTGCTCGGGCTCTTCCTCGGCAAGCAGATCGGCGTCTTCGGCTTCGCCTGGCTCGCGGTCCGGCTCGGCCTCGGCACCATGCCCGCCAAGGCGACATGGGCGCAGGTCTATGGCGTCTCGCTGCTTTGCGGCATCGGCTTCACGATGAGTCTGTTCATCGGTGCCCTCGCCTTCGCGAACAATGCCGCGCTCAACGACGCGACCAAGATCGGCGTGCTCGCCGGCTCGGCGCTGTCGGCGGTGATCGGCTACGTCGTGCTCCACATCGCCGGCCGGCATCTGGCGACAGAGGATGAGCCCGCGCCGGCGCTCGTGCCGCGCAAGCGGAAGCACTGACAGACGTCACCACAAAATCGTCGCAGCTGTGGCGGAACCAAGGCGGCGCCTCGACGTTGTCTCCGCAGCGGCGGAGGTAGCGATGGCTTTCAGTCTTCTGGAAATCTCGATCGTGATGGCGTGCATCTCGTTGCTCGGCTTCCTGATCGCCGACAACATGGTCTGAGCCGACCGGATCGGGACGAAGGCGGGCCGAAACGGGCCCTTCCCCGAAACGAAACGACCCGCCGTCTCCGGCGGGTCGCGTCTTCGATCATCAGATCGAAGAGATCAGATGTCCTGATCGCCCTGCAGGGCTGCGACCGGCACCGGGCCGAGCCCGTCCTTGTTGTAGATGTCGTCGCGGAACTGCACGCCGCCATCGGGCGTCGCCCAGGCGGTGACATAGACCCAGTAGCACGGCACCGGGTTGGCGATGCGGGCGTTGACGCGCTCGCCCGAGGCGATGGTCTCGTCGATCTTGGCGCGATCCCAGCCGGGCGTCTCCTTGAGCAGGAAGGCGATGTAGTCGCGCACGTTCTGGACGCGGATGCAGCCAGAGGAGACGAAGCGGAAATCGTCGCCGAAGATGCCCTTCGACGGCGTGTCGTGCATGTAGACGCCGTGCGAGCTCGGAATGTTGATGCGCACGAAGCCGAGCGAGTTGAACTCGCCGCCCGGATCCTGGCGGAAGGTGTAGCGCGTCGCTTCATCCGAGCGCCAGTTGACCCGCTCCGGCGGAATCTCGCCGCTCGGCCCGATGATGCGGATCTTGTTCTCGGTCAAGTAGGTCGGTTCCTTCTGCATCTTCGGAATCAAATCCTTGCGGATGATCGAAGCGGGAACCGTCCAGGTCGGGTTGAAATTGACCTCGGGGATCTTGGTCTGCAGCAGCGGCGACTGGCGGTCGATCTTGCCGACGCCGGCGGCGTGGCGGGTCGCGACATGGCCATTCTCGACCGTCTCGACCGCGGCCGCCGGGATGTTGGCGACGACATAGCGATTGCCGAGATTGCCCGACCAGGTGCGCAGGCGCACGATATTGGTCTCGAGCTGGCGGATGCGCCGGTCGACCGGAACGTTGAGTGCGGTCAGCGTCGCGCGGTTGATGCTGCCGGTGGTCGACAGGCCCATGCGCGACTGGAACCGGCGCACGCCGCCCTCGACATAGGAATCATAGATGTTGCTGTCGCCGGCGGAGACATCGAGATCGCCGGTGATGATCAGCCGCTGGCGCAGTGCGACGACGCTGGCGCCGCGTGAGCCGACGGCGAGCTTGTCGCTGACCTGGAGAGGCTGCCAGCCGCCGCGCGCGGCGAGCGCGCGATAGGCCTCGACGGCCTGCTCGGTCGCGGCCAGCGCGGCCGGCGACAGCATCGGCGTCGAGGAACGCGCGACTGCATTGCGCGCGCCGGCATCATAGCTCTGGCGCCATTCGGCCTGCTGGGCGAAAGCCGGCAGGCTGACGCCCGCGGCAGCGCTCGACAACAGGGCCAGGACCGTCTCGCGACGTGTCAGGCTGAGTTTCGGCATCGATCGTACCCCTTGGACTTCGCATATCATCGGAGCGGGACGCGACCCGCCCCTTCGGCCTGGCATCTGCCACGCCGGTCGCTGGGGACGATCCCTTACCACAGTTAACACCCTATGATGAGCGCGGCATTTTTAGGGCGGCGATGCGTCGCGCTCACGCGGGTTTGATCGCTGTGGCCGGAATGAAATCGCTGTTGCCGAAACGAAACAGGCGCACGCGCTCCGGCCGGGAAACCGAAGCGCGCTGCGGGATATCCATTGAAAGGGGGCCAAATGCCCCCGCCTCTCAGAGCTTGTAGCGGATCTGGTCGGTCCAGAAGCGCTCGAGACGCAGCAGGGCGTTGTTCATGCGCTCGAAATCGTCGGCCGCGATGCCGCCGATCTGCTCGACCGTGCGGACATGCTTGTCGTAGACGCCCTTGACGATGTTGTGCACCTCGCCGCCCTTTTCGGTCAGGCTGATGCGCACCGAGCGACGGTCGATCCGCGAGCGGGCATGGTGCAGGAAGCCGAGCTCGACCAGCTTCTTGACGTTGTAGGAGACGTTCGAGCCGAGATAGTAGCCGCGGGTGCGCAGCTCGCTGGCCGAGAGCTCGGCGTCGCCGATATTGTAGAGGAGCAGCGCCTGCACGCTGTTGACGTCGTCGCGGTTGCGGCGCTCGAACTCGTCCTTGATGACGTCGAGCAGCCGGCGATGCAGCCGCTCGACCAAGGTGAGGGACTCAAGGTAAAGCGGCTTCACCTTGAGCTGAACCTCGTCAGCGGCAGCTGGCTCCACAGTCTTTACATTGCTCTTCATGGTATATCCCGCCTGTTGCATGTCGGCCAGGATTTGTCTCCCGGTCCGCTTCTGAGAGACACCATAGGCAGTGCGGATGAAAACGAGTTTAAATATCAGGATGAATCAGGGATTTACCCATTTGGGTGAATCCAAAATGAACCGGAAGTCTCTTAAGCTAAAGCGTTTCTTACCGCGGCCTGCCGCATTCGAGGCAGGCTCGCCGGTTCAGGATTCCTGGTTTTCCGCCGCCCAGGTCGCCAGGAAATAGGCCAGCATCAGGCCGACATAGATGCCGATCAAAGCGGGCGACAGCGTCAGCCAGCGCGGGAAGAAGAAGCCGAGCAGGAGCTGACTGACGGCGGCGAGCAGCCAGAGCACGCCGCCCCAGGTCGCGGTCAGCCAGAGGCCGACGCCGGCGACGAGATCGAAGACCGCAAAATAGACGGTGATCGCCTGGAAGGTCAGCGGGCGCGTCTCGAAGGCCGGGCCGGTGTCCAGTCCGAGGCCGAGGATCATCGCCCAGTGGTAGAGGCCTTTGCCGATCCACACTACCGAGAGCAGCCGCAGCAGCCAGACCAGGAGCAGCCGCCAGCGCATGCCGCGCCTGGCCTCGCCGGCCGGGCGCGGGCCACGCAGAACCTCGCCGTCGCGCAGGACCGCCATCTCAGCCGCCCACGACCAGCTCGGTCGCTTCGAGCGGGACGAAATAGGCGGCCACATCAGCCGGATCGAGCTCTTCCAGCGTCTGCGGCCGCCAGGACGGCGCCTGGTCCTTGTCGATCACCACGGCGCGGACGCCTTCATAGAAATCATGGCCACGGGAAATCCGGGAGACGATGCGGAATTCGAGCTGCATCGCCTCTGCGAGGTTCAGCGTGGCGCCACGGCGCATCTGCTCGAAGGCGATGGCGACGCTGGTCGGCGACTTGCCTCGGATCGTCGCGAGCGCTTTCGCGGCGAAGGCATCGCCGGCTGCGGCCTTGGCACCCAGCCGGCCGAGAACGTCAGGCAGCGTCGTCGCGCCGAAGCAATGCGCGATCGTCTCCCGCTCCGGCGCGAGCTTGCCCGGTCCGGGATCCCCAGCGAAGCGAGCGATGGTGGCGTCGACGGGCTCGGTTCCGGTCAGCGCCTCGGCGAGCTCGGCCATGCGCACCGAGGGAACCGCATGCGTCGCGAGCCCGAGCGCCAGCGCATCGGCCTGGCCGACGCGGTCGCCGGTCAGGGCGAGATAGCTGCCGCTGTGACCCGGCAGGCGCGGCAGGGCATAGGTCGCGCCGACATCCGGGAAGAAGCCGATGCCGACCTCCGGCATGGCGAAAAGCCAGCGCTCGCCGGCGACGCGGTAGCTGCCATGCAGGGAGAGGCCGACGCCGCCGCCCATGACGATGCCGTCAACCAGCGCGACATAGGGCTTGGGATAGCTCTGGATGCGGGCGTTGAGGATGTACTCCTCGCGCCAGAAGGCGAGCATCTCGTCATATTGGCCGGCCTTGCCGAGGTCATGCAGGCTGCGGATGTCGCCACCGGCGCAGAAGGCCTTCTCGCCGGCGCCGGTCACGACGATGCGCGTGACGGCGGGATCGTGCTCCCAGGCGTCGAGCGCCTTGGCCAGTTCGCGCACCATGACGAGATTGAGCGCGTTCAACGCCTTCGGCCGGTTGAGCACGACGAAGCCGGCGCTGCCGCGGGTTTCGCAGATGATGTCCGGCTCGTCCGACATGGTGCGCTTTCGTCTGGTCCGGTCCCGTGTTTGGGCGTTGGCCGGAGGCCTGTCAACGCGTCCGCCGGCGCGCAGCCGCACGGCGCGTTTTTGGCGAAGTGCCCGCGCGACGGGCGTGGCTGCATGCGACCATCGCGACTGTTTTGGAATGGTTCCGATGTGCTAAAGCATCGCCGGCAAGCAAGATCGCGTTCGAAGCGGAGGCGTTTATGGCATCTCGGGTTGTGCGGCCTTTCCCCGCGCCGCAGGCGCGGCAGGCCGAGGCTGCGGTCGCCATGACGGACGCGCTCGGGCTCACCCGCCGCATGCGCCGCAACCGCAAGGCGGACTGGTCGCGCCGGCTGGTGCGCGAGAACCGCCTCACCACCGACGATTTGATCTGGCCGATCTTCCTGATCGATTCGGCCGAGCCGATTTCGCCGGTCGCCTGGATGCCGGGTGTCGACCGGCTCAATATCGACGAGGCCGTGCGCCAGGCGGAAGCTGCGGCCAGGCTCGGCATCCCCGCGATCGCGCCCTTCCCTTATGTCGACCCGGCCTTGCGCGACGAAACCGGCTCCGAGGCAATCAATGGCCGCAACCTGATGTGCCGCGCGGTCAGGGCGATCAAGGCGGCGGTGCCGGAGATCGGCATCATCTGCGACGCGGCGCTCGATCCCTATACCTCGCACGGCCATGACGGCGTGATGGATGGCGAAAAGATCCTGAACGACGCCAGCGTCGGCATCCTCGTCCGCCAGGCGCTGGCGCTCGCCGATGCCGGCGCCGACGTGATCGCGCCCTCCGACATGATGGACGGGCGCGTCGGCGCGATCCGCGCCGCGCTCGATGCCGGCGGTCATGAGGACGTGCAGATCATGGCCTATTCGGCCAAATACGCCTCGGCCTATTATGGCCCGTTCCGCGACGCGATCGGCACCAACGCCACGCTCATCGGTGACAAACGCACCTACCAGATGGACCCGGCCAACACCGACGAGGCGATCGCCGAGGTCGCGCTCGATCTCGAGGAGGGCGCCGACATGGTGATGATCAAGCCCGGCCTGCCCTATCTCGACGTGATCGCACGCGTGAAGGACACCTTCGCGGTGCCGACCTTCGCCTACCAGGTCTCCGGCGAGTACGCGATGATCATGGCCGCGGCCAACAACGGCTGGCTCGACGGCGACAAGGCGATGCTGGAGAGCCTGCTCGCCTTCAAGCGCGCCGGCGCCGACGGCGTGCTGACCTATTTCGCGCCGCGGGTGGCGAAGATGCTGAAGGAGCGTGGCTGAACTGGGCTGCCTGCCGCCCAACTCGCCATTGCGGCGAGCGCCTCGATCTTGAACACTACCCGCAACCGATCAAGCAAAGGCGCCTCTTTCTAGGCCCTGATGATTTTGTGAGATGGCGCATGATTGCGAGATCTTCGTCGATCAAACTGCGCCTCGTTTGCGCTTTAATGGCGTTACAATTTGGCTTGGCAGCACCCGCACTATCCGAAGACGAAGACCTGCCCAGCTGGGACATCCTTGAAAACAAGATCGTATACGGCGTACCAAACTCAGATATCATTGGTTTTGTGGCAATATGCGGTCCCCGTGAAAAACAGGTTAAAGCAATTATTGCAGTTAAACCTTCTTCTGAAGATATCAAAAGCGGCCAAAAACTTGTACTTCAGGCTGGAAAATCGCGAATCGAAACGACATTCACCCCCGACGACGTCGATGGCGAGACGGTAATATTCTCAACCGAACTCAAGCCGCTTTTAGCGCTGCTTCGCAGCGAGGGCACGATCACAGCTAAGATCGGAAAATCGACGACCTCCCTGCCACCTCTCGGGCAATCGCGTGCGCTCGCCACGCGCAAGTTCGAGAGCGGTTGCGCTCGATAGTCACCTCGACACCCAGCCCGTTACGCGGTCGAGAACTAGTCGATCAGGCGATAGACGGAAACGTGCGAGCGCGACTCCGCTGTGAAGGGCGACCCGGCCCAATCGCCATGCCGGCTCTCGAGTTCGAAGCCGGCCAGCTGAGCCATCAGGTCGAGCTCCGCCGGCCAGATGTAGCGATGTGGTGAGCGGAAGACTTCCGCCTGCCCGCCCTCGCCGAACCTGACATGATGGGAGACCAGTTGCTGGCGCAGCGTGTCGTAGGTATCGAGGCCGATATAGCCCGCCTCCGACTGCCAGACGACCGCCTGCTCCCGGGCGACAGCTTGCGCAGTTCCGGCACCCCGAGCTCGACCACAAAACGGCCGCCAGGCGAAAGATGGCGCGCCGCATTGCGGAAGCAGGCCACTTGCTGCGCCTGCGTGAGCAGGTTCGAGATCGTGTTGTAGACGAGGTAGACGAGCGAATAGCTGCCGGGAACGGTGACGGTCGCCATATCGCCGATCACGACGGGAATGGTTGCTTCATCCACCTTGGTCCGTAGTTCGGCGACCATCGCTGGCGAGAACTCGATGCCGGCCACGGGAACCTTCCGCTCGCTAAGCGGCACTGCGACGCGGCCGGTTCCGATCGCGAATTCGAGCGCTGCGCCGCCCTCTGCGAGTTGCGCCAGCCGCTCAACCGCCGGCTCCAGCACGTCGGGCGAGAACATTCCGGTGCCGGGCGTGTCATAGGATTTGGCCGCGTCGTTGTCCCAGATCTCATCCTGCTGCATGCCAGATCTCCCGCCGCGCGACCGGGCCGGCCAGCATCCGCTACAGCCCGGACCGGATGTGCACCGCCCTGTCGATTTATCAAGGCCGCGACGAGCATATGACGAGCGCCAATGCTGCGAGTTCCAACGCCTCGGTTCTCGCGCTAGCGTCACCGTCGATGCGCGCCCTCTTCACGTCGATTCTGCTCTGCCTCGCGCTCGCTGCCTGCGGGCGCTTCGACACCGATCAGGTCCGTGCCTGCCGGCTGGCAATTCCGGCGCTGAACCCATCCGGCACCACGATTACGATCGAGGGCACCGGCACCGGCCCGCGCGCCGACATCCTGCGCATCGCCTACCGGGCACAAGCGCCGGATATGCAGCCGCGGCGGCGTACGATCGACTGCGTCTTTGCCGGCGAAGGCACCACGCTGCAGCGCGGCGCGCTGGCGGGCCTCGCCTCAGACGGCGAGCCGATGACCGATGCGAGCTTCCTGCTGCTGCGGCGCTTCTATCTCGAATACAAGGCCGAGCCGCCGGTCGATCCAGGCGCCTCGGCGGGCGCCGACCTGCTCACCCTGCCGCCTGGGCTCGCCTACGGTCTGCAGCAGGGGCTCGCCGCCCTGCCCTCGGCCGCGATCTATGCCCTGCTCGCCAGTGCCTATGCCCTGATCTACGGGCTCAACGGCCGCATCCTGCTGACCTTCGGCGAGTTCTCGGCGCTGGGCGCGCTTGCGGCGGTCGTCGGCGTGGCGCTGACCTTGTCGCTCGCCGTCTCGACGCCGGTCTCGGGCCTGTTCATCGCCTTTGCCGTCGCCATCGCGGTCAGTGCGCTGCACGGCTTCGCCATGGGCCGCTTCGTGCTGCGCCAGCTCGACAAGAGCAATGGCCAGCAGGTGCTGATCGCGACGATCGGGCTCGCCATCGCGCTCTCGGAGTACTTACGCCTCGCCCAGGGTCCCGAACTGCGCTGGCTGCCACCGGTATTCAACGAGCCGCTGCCGCTGGCGCGGGCCGAGCAGTTCATCGTCACCGCGACGCCGGTCTCGCTCGCCATGGCGGGGCTCGGCTTCTCGGCTGCGACCTGCCTCATCCTTTATCTTGCCCGCTCGTCTTACGGCCGGGCCTGGCGCGCGGTCTCCGACGATGCCCGCACCGCCTCCCTCTTCGGCATCGACCCGCGCGCGGTGCATGACCGGGCGTTGATCATCGCCTGCGCGATCTGCGGGGCTGCCGGCGTCATCGTCACGGTGATCTATGGCGGCATGGGCTTTTCAGGCGGTTTCACGCTCGGCCTCAAGGCGCTGGTCGCCGCCGTGCTCGGCGGCATCGGCTCGGTACCCGGCGCCTGCCTCGGCGGGCTCGTCATCGCCGCCTTCGAAGTGCTGTGGTCGGCGACGATGCCGCTCGAACAGCGCGACATCGCGGTCTATAGCTTGCTCGCCGTGACGCTGATCCTGCGCCCCGGCGGCTTCTTCGGCGACGGCGCGCTGACGCCGCGCCAGGTCTAAAAAACAGCGGGGGAACGGATGGGCAGCGGCTTTGCGATCAGCTTCGCCGATATCGAAGCGGCTGCGCGGACCATCGAAGGTCATGTGCTGAAGACGCCGCTGATGCCGGCGCCGCGCCTCTCGGCACTGACCGGCGCCGAGATCTTCGTCAAGCACGAGAACATGCAGGCGACGGCCTCCTTCAAGGAACGCGGCGCGGTCAACAAGCTGCGCAGCCTGAACGACGACGAGAAGCGCCGCGGCGTCATCGCGATGTCGGCCGGCAACCATGCCCAGGCAGTCGCCTATCACGCCAGGCGCTTCGGCATCCCGGCGACGATCGTGATGCCCGAGA
Organism: Allobosea sp. Tri-44; assembly: GCF_004123845.1. Lineage (GTDB taxonomy): Bacteria > Pseudomonadota > Alphaproteobacteria > Rhizobiales > Beijerinckiaceae > Allobosea. The sequence goes on from NZ_NBDP01000005.1 coordinate 328,068, forward strand.
CGACGCCGCTGGTGAAGATCGAGAACACCCGCGCCTATGGTGCCGAGATCGTGCTGTTCGGCGAGACCCTCTACGAGTCGGCGCAGAAGGCGCGGGAGATCGCGGCCGAAAAGAGCCTGGTCTTCGTCCACCCTTACGACGACGCGGCGGTGATGGCCGGCCAGGGCACGGTCGCGCTGGAGATGCTGCGCGAGGCGCCCGATCTCGACATGCTGCTGATCCCGCTCGGCGGCGGCGGGCTGATGGCCGGCAACGCCATTGCCGCCAAGGCGCTGAAGCCGTCAATCGAGATGATCGGCATCGAAGCGGCGCTCTTCCCGTCCTTCCACAATGCCGTGCATGGCACCGAGATGCCGATCGGCGGCGCGACGCTGGCGGAGGGCATTGCGGTCAAGACCGTCGGCACACAAACCCTGCCGGTGATCAAGGAGCTGGTCTCCGACATCGTGCTGGTCGGCGAGGATCTGATCGAGCGCGCCGTCAACGCCTACGCGACCTTGCAGCACACGCTGGCGGAGGGCGCCGGCGCCGCCGGCCTCGCCGCGATGCTAAAGGAGCCGGAGCGTTATCGCGGACGCAAGGTCGGGCTCGTGCTCTGCGGCGGCAATATCGACCCGCGCCTGCTCGCCGCGATCATGGTGCGCGAGCTCGAGCGCGAGCAGCGCATCGCCGCCTTCCGCCTCACTGCCAGCGACCGACCCGGCCTGCTCGGCAAGGTCGCCAGCCTGTTCGGCGCGCTTGGCGCCAACATCCTCGAGGTCAGCCATGGCCGGCTCTTCCTCGACGTGCCGGCCAAGGGCGTGACGCTCGACGTCACCGTCGAGACCCGCGACGAGGCGCACACCGCCGCGATCGAGGAAGCGTTGCGCAAGGAAGGCTTCGCGCCGCGTCGAATCTATCCCCGCGGTCTTGCGGAACCCGGTGGCTGATCAAACATTGTCCACCAGCGGGCACTTTCCGCCCGCAGGAGATTGGAAAGCCATCGATGTCGAACCCGTCCTATCGCCAGCCGCCGATCGTCGCGCTGGAGGACCGGCCGCTGCAGAATACGCGCGGCGTGCTCGGCTCGCGCCTGTTCGCCTGGATCGGCGACGTCGTCGTCCTGTTCATTCTGGGTAGCATCGTCTGGTTCCTGCTCGCGATCCTGGGCATCGTCACCTTTGGCCTGACCTGGCTGCTGATGGGCGGAGCGACGATCGCAGTCGCGCTCGGCTACGCCGCCATCACGATCGGTGGGCGCAAGCAGGCGACGCTCGGCATGCGCATGGCGGGGCTTCGGGTCGAGACCGCCTCGGGCGGGCGGCCGGACGCGTTGGCGGCGGCAGTGCACGCGCTGTTCTTCTATGTCGCGGCCGGCACGGTCGCCCTCTGGTTCCTCGATATCGCCTGCGGGCTGGTGCGCGGGGATCGCCGGCTCGGCCACGACATCCTGACCGGCCTCGTGGTGGTGCGCGCCTGAACGCGCAATCGTCATGCTCGCCCTTGTGGCGAGCATCCACGTCTTGAGCGCCGCATAGCACCAGCGAAGACGTGGATGGTCGGGACAAGCCCGACCATGACGGCAACGGCTCTGCGCTAAAAGCGATAGCGCAGCAGCAACCCGATCCGCGCCAGCGGCGGGATCAGCGAGAAGAACTGGATCGCCAGCCGCGCCGGCCAGGACATCCGGGCGATCTGCTCGGGATCGTAGCCATCCGGATCATAGGCCGTCAGCTCGGTCATGAGCGTCAGGCCCGGCACCTGCCGCTCCAGCTCGGCGGGATCATCGAGCGCCCAGTGCAATGTCGCGCCGGTCGCCTTGATCGAGGGCTGCAATGCGATCATGCGCAGGCCGAAAGCGCTATAGGCATCGAAGATGATCTCGCCGGCCGGACAGTGCCGCACCAGCCGCTCCAGCAGCAGCGGCACCTCCTCTTCCGGCAGATAAGGCAGAAGGCCTTCGGCGACGATCATCGCCGGGCGGTCCTGCGGCAAGTCGGCGATCCAGCCGGGCTCCGTCACCGATGAACCGATCAGGTGGCAGTTCTCGCGCGCCGAATAGAGCTTTTGCCTGAGCGCGATGACGTCCGGATAGTCGATATCGTACCAGTCGACGCCCGCAGGCGGATCGATCCGGGAGATGCGGCTGTCGAGCCCGCAGCCGAGATGCAGGACGATCGCATCGTCATGCCTCCCGAGAAAATCGCGCGTCCAGCCGTCGAGGGTATGGGCGCGCATGGCGAGGCCGACCATCAGGTCGCGGTCAACCTTGAGCCTGGCAAAATCGTAATCGATGCGGGCGGCGGCCTCCGCAGCGAAACGATCCTTGAGCAGCGAATCCGGCAGGCGGCTCTCGCCGGCCTTGGCCCAGAGCGTGATCAGCAGGGTTTCCTTCTCGCGGGTCAACGCGACCGTCTCGGTCTGCATCCGATCGCCCTTATCCCGAGGCCTCCGCTCGCGCGAAGACTAGCACCGGCTGGAGGGTTATCCCATGTGGTGCGGGCGCCGCAGGGATGGTGCTTGTTGCCGCCGCGTCGGCTGCTAAACTCGCTCTGATTTCGGCCGTTTCGGAGTCACCCCGACGTGACGCGCCCCTTGCGGGATGCCCCGCAATTCTACCTGACCTCGCCGACGCCCTGCCCCTATCTGCCGGGCCGAGAGGAACGCAAGGTGTTCACCCATCTCGTCGGGGCGCGGGCGCGCGACCTCAACGACGTGCTCTCGCATGGCGGCTTCAGGCGCTCGCAGAGCATCGCCTATCGCCCGGCCTGCGAGACTTGCCGGGCCTGCGTTTCGGTGAGGATCGTCGTGGCCGATTTCCGGCCCTCGCGCAGCTTCCGCAAGATCCTGTCGCATAACAGCGACCTGATCGGCGAGGCACTGCCGCCGCAGCCACGCTCGGAGCACTATTCGCTGTTCCGCGGCTATCTCGACGATCGCCACCCCGAAGGCGGCATGGCGACGATGTCGGCGCTCGACTTCGCCATGATGGTCGAGGACACCCATGTCGAGACCAGCCTGATCGAGTATCGCCGGCGCGGGCCCGACAGCGGCTTCACCGGCCGCGGCCAGGGCGACCTCTACGCCTTCGCCCTGACCGACCGTCTCAGCGACGGACTCTCCATGGTCTATTCGGTCTACGATCCCGCTCTCGAGGCCCGCTCGCTCGGCACCTTCATGGTGCTCGAACATGTCGAGCGCGCCCGCAAGCTCGGCCTGCCTTACGTCTATCTCGGCTACTGGGTCGAAGGCTCGCCGAAGATGGCCTACAAGGCCCGCTTCCTGCCGCAGGAGCGCCTGATGCCGCAGGGCTGGGAGCGCTTCGGCTGAGCGGGTAGACGCCTGTCGCGCGTCAGTCTCGGGCGGAGCAAAGCGCAGACCCGAGAATCTCTGGCAAGCGATGCTCGGGTCAAGCCCGAGCATGACGGGAATCGTAATTTAAATCGTTTAATACGCACGTCGGCGCTGCAAAAACCGCACTTGCCCGCTGCGCTGCCCTCTGTGCAAGGTGGCTGCAAGGCCGCCGAAGCGGTCGCCCTCGGAGGAAACATGACCGATACGCTGACCGAGCGCCTCGAACGCTGCTACACCGGCATCATCCACGACACGATGCGGGCTATGGGCCTGAAGGACTTCACCCTGCCGCCGGCGCTTCGCCCGCTGCTGCCCGGCGTGAAACTCGCCGGCCCCGCTTTCACCGTCGAGGGCAAGACCGGCGAATTCGACGCGCACGAGACCCTGCTCGGCTGGACCGGCCTGCTCTCGGCCGCCAAGCCCGGTCACGTCTGGGTCTGCCAGCCGAACACCGAGGAGGTCGCGCTGATGGGTGAGCTCTCGGCCGAGACCCTCAAGAACAAGGGCGTCCGTGGCTGCGTCATCGACGGCCTGTCGCGCGACACCGAGTTCATGGTCGAGATGGGCTTCCAGGCCTATTTCAAGGCCTACACGCCGCGCGATATCGTCGGCTTCTGGCTGCCCAAGGCGGTCGACGAGCCGATCAAGATCGGCGATGTCTGGATCCGCCCTGGCGACTATATCCTCGCCGATCGCGACGGCGTCGTGCGCATCCCAGTCGAGATCATCGAGGAAGTCCTGGAGAAATCCGAGACGGCGATCTCAGCGGAGAACAAGGTGCGCACGGCGATCCTCGCCGGCACCGACCCGCAGCAGGCCTATCTGCAGTTCGGCAAGTTCTGATGACCCAGCACGATCCCCGCCTGATCCTGCTCGATCCGCGCGACAATGTCTTCGTCGCGCGCACCCGCCTGCCGGCGGGCGAGCCTATCGAGACCGGAACCGGTCCGGCGGAGGTCGATCGCGACATCGCGCTCGCCCACAAGATCGCCCGGCGCGCCATCGCGCCCGGCGAGAAGATCCTGAAATACGGTGCGCCAATCGGCGTGGCGACGATCGCCATCGCCGCCGGCCACCACGTCCATGTCCAGAACATGAAGAGCGACTACACGCCGACCTATCACCTCGAGGAAGAGCGCAAGGCGGGAGCGGCGCAATGAGCGGGTTGCAAGGCTATCTCCGCAGCGACGGCCGCAAGGGCATCCGCAATGTCGTCGCCGTCGCCTATCTGGTCGAATGCGCCCACCATGTCGCGCGCGAAATCGCCCTGCCCTGGCGCGAGCACGAGGTCCACGCCATCGGATTCCCGGGCTGCTACCCCAACCCTTACGCCGAGCGGATGATGGAGCAGCTCTGCACCCATCCCAATGTCGGGGCGGTGCTGCTGGTCTCGCTCGGCTGCGAGAGCTTCAACAAATACGCGCTGGAGCGGGTGGTGCACGCCAGCGGCCGACCGGTGAAGACGATCGTGATCCAGGGCACCGGCGGCACGCGCGCCTCGATCAAGGAAGGCCGCGCCTGGGTCGAGGAACAGCGGATCGCGCTCGACAGCGCCGAAACCGTGCCGATGCAGGTCAGCGAACTGGTGGTCGGCACCGTCTGCGGCGGCTCGGACGGCACCTCCGGCATCACCGGCAATCCGGCGGCGGGCCGCGCCTTCGACCAGCTCATCGCCGAAGGCGCGTCCTGCATCTTCGAGGAAACCGGCGAGCTGATCGGCTGCGAGCACATCATGGCGGCGCGTGCGATCACGCCCGAGCTCGGGCTCGAGCTGGAGAAATCGGTCGCCAAGGCGGCGCGCTACTACGCGACGCTGGGTTATGGCTCCTTCGCCGCGGGCAATGCCGCGGGCGGGCTCTCGACCATCGAGGAGAAGTCGATGGGCGCCTACGCCAAGTCGGGCGCCTCGCCGATCTCCGGCCTGTTGAAACCCGGCGACGTGCCGCCGCGCGGTGGGCTCTATCTGCTCGACGTGGTGCCCGACGGCGAGGTCCGCTTCGGCTTCCCCAACATCAACGACAATGCCGAGATCGCCGAACTGATCGCCTGCGGCGCGCATTGCGTGCTGTTCGTCACCGGGCGCGGCTCGGTGGTGGGGTCGGCGATCTCGCCGGTCGTCAAGATCTGCGCCAATCCGGAGACTTATCGCCGGATGAGCGACGACATGGACGTCGATGCCGGCCGCATCCTCGAAGGCAAGGCTGGTCTCGACGAGGTCGGCACCGAAATCCGCGACCTCGTCGTCTCACTCGCTCAGGGCGGGCGGACGAAGTCGGAGGAGCTCGGCCATCAGGAATTCATCCTGACCTATAAGAGCTTCGAGCCGCTCGGCCCGGCTTGCCTGCCGGCGGCATAAGATCCGAACGCTGCGCAGCCGTCCTTGACCCCTCCCCTGACCCGGCACTAACCTTGGGTCATCGGGGACGGGCAGGACCAAGATCATGGCGCTCACCTCGCCACGCTTTTCCGCCAATGACCGCCTGAGGAAGGCTGCCGAGAACGCGCCGCCGCTGAAGCAGGGCGAGCGCGGCCAGGCGGTCGCCATCATCCAGCTCGCTCTCACCGATCTTGGCCTGGCGATGCCGAGCTCGACCAATCAGGGCCGCACCCTGCCTGACGGGATTTTCGGTCCGGAGACAGCGCGCCGAATTCGCAGTTTCCAAACGGCCAATGGACTCGTCGCCGACGCCATCGTCGGCCCGCTGACCATGGCCGCGCTGGAGCGCGCCATCATCGCGCAGAGCGCCCTCAACCGGCGGGCCGATGCTGCCAAGGCACGCACGCACAGCGCCGCCGTTCGCTAGATCGACGCTCCCAGCCCCGCAGGCCTGGGGTAACCGGGACATCCGATATCAGCAGGAGTAGCCATGGTTATCGCGATCGCTCCCGGCAGCGCCACGATCACCGCCAACAAGGGCGGCTCACGCACCGACATTCATGTCGGCACCGAACACGCTTTGCTCCACTGCACCACCAAGGTGCGCCGCGCCGCGGCGGACGAAGCCGCGGGGCATCCCGGCCATACAGGCCCGATGATCACCTGCACCGGCACCGTGCTGATGTCGGGCGACCCGGCCAATCGGCAGGACAAGATCGACCTGATGAGCAATTGGGAGTTCGGGATGATCCTGGTCGCCGACATCGTCGTCTACGAGGCGCACTATGCCGGGCGGATGGCCAATGAAGGCAGCATCGTCGTCAATCTCAAATCCGCTTTCGGCACCAATCCATCGCTGGACGGCGACGGCGACCTGCCGACCGTCGACGAGATGATCTTCGACCCGAGCAATCAGGTCATCACCGACCAGACCACCGGCACCAAGGGCTTCCTGGTGACCTATAAATTCGGCGACCATCCCAACAACCCGTTCCCGCTGCGCCAGACCAACAGCAAGGCTCATTCGCCGAACTTCCTGCACACGGCGCGGCGCGACGAAGGCTTCATCGCCTATTTCGTCGCAAGGGAGCGCGGCACGACGGTGCACCATCTGGCGCGGATCGGCTGGCACACGATCTGGCACGGCACGCTGGGCTGGACCTCGCCGACCGCGAAGCCGACGGCCGCTATGGTGACTTCGCGCATCGATATCGGCCAACCGACCACCGACGCGGTCGACAACACCGCCTTCCCGCGCTCGGCCGCCATCGCCAAGAACCCGCAGCGCCCGACCTGCAACGAGCAGGACGGCACCGCCTTCGACAGGGGTTACGGCCCGACCGCCAGCGAGCCGGTGCGAACCGAGTCGACCACGCGGCCCGGCAACCTGCCGAGCAATTTCTTCCCGACGCCCTGAGACAGGGGCTCATCGCGAGACCCCGGCCTGCCTACCGGCCGCCCGCCCGGTCAATCGTTGCGCGCGGCGGGGCTGGTGCCAGAACTGGCCGGCTGCGGCGCTGGCGCGGTCCAGGACGCCGTCCAGGTTTCGCTGAGCGTGTGCTTCGCCGTCTTCAGGAAAAGCCGCAGATCGGTGCTTTCGCCGAGCCGCAAGCTCACGTCGACGATCGCGCGGAAGCCCTTCGCCGCGATGTTCGGGTCGACGATGGTGCCGGCGACGGTGCCGGCCGAGACCGTCGCGACCACCGAGACACGCTTGGGATCGGAGAGATAGTATTCGAGGTCGCCGGCATTGAAGTCGACGATGAAGCGGCGCCTCGCCAGCCCTGCCGCAGCATCGAGCTCTTCGCGCGCAGCAAAGCTGCTCTGCACCTGCGCCATCGCGTGCAGCGTCTCGGTCGTCGACACCGTGGTGATGCGATAGCTCAGTTCGGTCGCCTGGCCGCTCGGCAGAGGCGTCTTCGGTGTCCAGCAGCAGACGACGTTGTCGAATTCCTCGCCCTGGGTCGGGATTTCGATCAGGTCGACTCGGCCCTCGCCCCAGTCGCCTGATGGTTCGACCCAATAGCCGGGACGGGCGTGGTAGTGCGCTTCCAGATCCTGGTAGTGGCCGAATTCACGGTCTCGCTGGATCAGCCCGAAACCGCGCGGGTTGCGGTCGTGGAAGGACGAGATCGTCAGCGCCTGCGGGTTCCGGATCGGACGCCAGATCCATTCGCCCGCACCGGTCTTCAGCATCAGCCCGTCGGAATCGTGGACCTCGGGTCGAAAGTCGGTGCGCTGCTCGCGGTCGCCTTCGCCGGCGAGGAACATCGAGGTCAACGGCGCGATGCCGATGCGCTCGATCGTTCGCCGCGGCACGATTGTCGCCGTGACGGCGACGCTGGTCTGCTGGCCGGGCGTCACGACATAGCGGAAGGCGCCGCTCACGGACGGTGAATCCAGCAGGGCATAGATGACGAGGTCGAGGTTGTCGGGCTTCGGCTTCTCCAGCCAGAGCGCGCGAAAGAACGGAAACTCCTCGGCCTGCTCGCCGCCGACATCGAGCGCCAGCGAGCGCGCCGAAAGGCCATAGCGATGGCCGCGGCCGAGGAAGCGGAAATAACTGGCGCCGAGGAACGAGATCACCTCGTCCTGCACCTTCAGGTCGTTGAGCGTCGTCGTGACGGCGAAGCCGGCGAAACCGAGCGAGATCGGCAGCTTCTGCGGGACCTGCGCCTTGCCATATTCGAACAGCGCCATGTTGAACGGCAGCGGGATCGCGGTTCCGTCGCTGATCACATGAACCGGCACCGGCTTGTCGTGCAGGAAGCCGAGATGGAACAGATGCAGGCGGTAGTCTGAGCCGCTCTCCTGCCAGAGCGCCTTGTCCCTGCGGAACCGGATCTCGCGATAGCTGTCATAGGTCAGCGATTTCAGCGCCTCCGGGATGGCGGGCGCGCTCGTGTCGAACGGCCGGGCTGCGAGCTCGCGGGCCTGGCGGACGACATCCTCATAGCCGAAATTGCCTCGCCGTTGCTCGGCGGGCGTCGTGTTCGGCGCGGCAGCCGGCGGGCGGCTGTCCTGGGCACCGGCGGATGAGGCGACCGCAGCCGTCGAGGCGAGAGCCGCGATGATGGCGCGGCGAGACGGCCGCGCCCGATCACAAGAGAACATGTCGCTCTGGTCGAGCGGGGGCGTGCTCACATCGGGCTCCGCAGGAATCGCGACGCGTTCGTCGTGTCGCTTGCGATCTGCCAACGTCGCGGTGACGACGAAGTTCCGGCGGGAAGGGATCGCTGACCCATGCCATAGATTATCCTTGTGATAAACACAACCTATGGTTGTTGTAAGCAATACTGAAAATACTGGAAAATCGTCGATCGGCTTAAGACTAAATCAAATTGCGCTGCGGCACTGTCCCGTGAACGGCGTCAGAATACCGCCGGTGCCTTGTGGAAGAATCCATGCTGCAGACCCTCACCCGCATGCCGGCGGAGATGTCCTCGGACTCCCGGCGCAAGCTTCTCAATGCCGTGACCGACCTGTTCCTGCTCGACGCCGATCCGAGCGAGGAATCGCAGGAGCACTACGGCGACATCGCGCTGCGCTCGTTGCCGCATCTGGATGCTGAGGGTCGCCGCGAATATGCGGATTCCGTCGCCGAGACGGCGACCCTGCCGCGCCCGGTCGCGGTGTCGCTGGCGAACGATAGCGACAGCGAAGTCGCACGGCTCGTGCTCAAGCTCTCGCCGGTCCTGACCGACACCGATCTGGCGGCCATCGCCATCAGCCAGACGCAGGCGCATCTCGCAGCCATCGCCGAGCGCGCCCGCCTGTCGGAGGGCGTCACCGACATCCTGGTCGAGCGCGGCGATTCGACGGTGCTCCGCTCCGTTTCCGGCAATGAGGGCGCCCAGTTCTCCGACCATGGCTTCGATCGGCTGCTGCAGCGCGGCGGCGACGACGCCGTGGTGGGCGACGCGCTGGCGCGCCGCTCCGACCTGTCGCCGCAGCGCGCCGAGCGGGTGCTGCGCATCGTCGAGCAGATGTCGGATCCCGCAGCCGAAGCGAGCTCGCACCAGGCCACGATGATGGCGCGTCAGGCGCGGCAGCAACGCCGCGAAGTCCGGCTGCTCATCGCCGACCTGCAGGCGGGCGCACGCAGCCTCGACGAGGTCGTCACGATGCTGGCGGAGGAGGATCGCGCCTTCCACCTTGCGCAGGTGATCGCGACCCGCGCCGACGTCACCAACGAGCAGGCCCTGCGTGTGCTGCTGCAGCGCGACGTCAGCGGCATCGCCGTGCTCTCGCGCATGCTGGAACTCGGCAAGGATACCTTCCACGCCGTCCTGCTGCTGCGCGGGCGGCGCCTCTACTTCAAGGCCAAGGATATCGAGGACGACCTCAAAGCCTATGAGCAGCTCGACATGGCCACCGCCGAGCGGACGATGCGCTTCCTGCGCCTCAAGACCAAGTTGAGCTGAGCCGGCAACGCACCTGCCGCCACAAAAGCGCGACAATCGCGCCCTCACCTGCTAACCCATGAGCATGATCCTGGCTGCGGGTAGCGCACGCATGAAGCTTTTCTCGGCCGGCGCCGCCGTGGCGGCGCTGATGGCGACCAGCGCCTCGGCGCAAGCACAGGCCTTCCTGCCGCTCTCGGGCTTTGGAATCTTGCCTTCCTTCGCCTGGTCCGAGCCGACAGTGTCGCCTGGCGGCGTCAAATGGGACGGCTCTTATGCCCGCATCTCCAGCGGCTTCCAGGTCAGCAGCTCGAAACGCTTCGGCACCTCGGCCGGGCCGGTGATCGGGCTCGAGGCCGGCAAGATGTGGCGCGACGGCGACTTCGTCTATGGCATCGCCGGAGCGCTCGAATTCTCTCCGGCTTTCGGCGGCTACGCCAATCCGGGCTTCAACCAGGCGAGCTACACCCGCGACATCGCCGGCGCCTTCCAGCTCAAGGCCGGCGTGTTCGCGACGCCCGACGTGCTGCTCTACACGAGCGTCGGCCTGGCTGCCGCCAACGACACCTTCCGCTACGGTGCGACGCTGTTCTCCAACCCCTTCTCGCGCTCCGAGATCGCGCTCAGGCCGGAGGCGCGCGCCGGCATCCAATGGGCGGTGACCAACAATGTCACGCTCGGGCTGGAAGTCGGCGTGGTCGGGTCGGCGATCCGTTGAGAAGCCGATTCAAGACGCTTCGGACTTGATTCAGGCCGCTGGCGAATTGAATCAAAGGATTGGCGCAAGCCTCTGACCAAGCAACGGATTGGCCGCGGCTGGCGCTCTCAGGCCGTCAGGCTGAGTACGGTCGCATGCTTTTCCGACCAGGCCCTGATCTCACGAAAGACTGCACCAAGATCGCGCGCTGCCGGCGTCAGCTCATACTCTACCCGCGGGGGCACCTCCGGATAGATCGTGCGCTTGACGAGACCGTGCGCCTCAAGATCGCGCAGCTGGGTCGTCAGCATGTGCTGGGTGATGCCGGGGATCGAACGGCGCAGCTCACCGAAGCGCAAGGTGCCCTCCCCGAGCCGCCACAGGATCTCGCCCTTCCACTTGCCGGTCAGCATGCGCATCGCGGCGTGAAATTGTTCAACCGCGGCGGAACTCGGACAAGCTTCTGATTCCGCGAGAGTTTCCGTGCCGCTGACCGGGCGCTGCAGCCCAATAGTCTTGTTTTCCATACTATATCACAAATTTCATCCTACTTGAGTTTTCGATCTTACTCTCGATTTTCTCACGACGAAAGCGACGGGCCGCCCGCCGCAGCCCTCGAGCATTCCTCGGAGACATCCATGTCGGCTACTGAAGTTTCGGAGGCGCCACGTTGGCGCCGGCTCGGCCTATGGGCCGTCAAAGCGCTGCTCGCCGCCTCCTTCGCAGTCGCCGGCGGTGCCAAGCTTGCCGGCCTACAGCCGATGGTCGAGGTCTTCGACATGATCGGCTTCGGGCAATGGTTCCGCTATCTGACCGGGACGATTGAACTGGCCGGCGCTGCCGCACTGCTCCTGCCTGCACTCGCTGGTTTCGCCGCCCTGTTGCTGGCCGCCACCATGGTCGGCGCCACCCTGGCGCATCTCACGGTCCTGCCCGGCTCGCCGCTGCCGGCCGCGGTCCTGCTCGCGCTCTGCCTGCTGGTCGCCAGTGCCCATCGCAGCGCGATCGAGGCAGCGGCCAAGCCGGTGTTTCTCGGCCGAGACTGAACAGGCCCGGCTCGCACTATCCCTGCACGATCCATCCGGAGCAATTCATGTCGCGCCTGATCACCGCCGCACTGCTGGCATTCACCTTGTCGGCCTGCCACACCACCGATCTCGGCCGCTCGGTCGGCTGGCCCACGCCGCAGCGCACCGTCAGATAACGGCGCGCCGCCGGGCGCCCGCGGCCTCGCTCACCCCCCGAACTTGTTGTTCTTCGGGAAGCCCTTGGGCGGCAGGCGGCCGGCTTCGGCGCGATGGCCGAGCCATTCGATCAGCTCGGCCTGCGCCACCGTCCAGGTCCGGTTCGAGGAATCCAGCCAGGTCAGCCCGTCCTCGAGCTTGAAGACCTTGGCGTCCGACAGGCCACCATCCTTGTAGCGCTGCAGCTTGACGCCTTTGCCGCGGCTCATCTCGGCGACCTCGGAGAGCGGGAAGCAGAGCAGCTTGCGATTCTGGCCGATGATTGCGACATGGTCGCCCTCGGCCGGCACGACGAGCATCGCCTCGGCCGGCAAGTCGACATTGAGCACCTGCTTGCCTTTGCGGGTATTGGCGACGACGTCGTCGGTCGGCACGACGAAGCCGCGCCCCTCCGTGCTCGCGACCAGGAGCTTCAAGCCCGCCTTGTAGGGGAAGGCGGCGACGATCTCGGCACTCTCCTCCAGCTCGATCATCAGCCGGATCGGATCGCCGAAGCCGCGCCCGCCCGGCAGCTTCGAGGCCTCCAGCGTGAAGATCTTGCCGTTGGTCGCCATCACCAGGATTTTGGCCGTGGTCTCGCTGAAGAAGGCGGTGCGGAGCGTGTCGTCGCCCTTGAAGGTGAGGCTCGACAGGTCCTGGACATGGCCCTTCAGCGCCCGGATCCAGCCCTTCTTCGAGATCACCACCGTCACCGGCTCACGCTCGACCATGGCCTGGGTCAGGTCGATATCGGTCGTGTCGGGCATATCGGCGAAGGTGGTGCGGCGCTTGCCGATCGCAGTCTCCGGTCCGAACAGCTTCTTCACCTCGCGGATGTCCCAGGAGATGGTCTTCCACTGCTGCGCGTCGGAAGCGATCAGGCCCTCGATCTGGCCCTTCTCCTGGGTCAACTCGTCGAATTCGGTCTTGAGCTGCATCTCCTCGAGCTTGCGCAGGGCGCGCAGGCGGATGTCGAGGATGGCATTGGCCTGGACTTCGTTGAGCGCGAAGACCTTCATCAGCTCGAGCTTCGGCTCGTCCTCCTCGCGGATGATTTTGATCACCCGGTCGAGGTCGAGATAGACGATCAGCAGGCCGGCGAGGATTTCGAGGCGCTTCTCGATCTGGCCGAGACGGAAGCGCGAGCGCCGAATCAGCACCTCGCGGCGATGGTCGAGCCAGGCGCGCAAGGCCTCGGCCAGACTGAGCACGCGCGGCACCAGCCCGCCGGTCAGAACATTCATGTTCATTGGAATGCGCGATTCCAGCTCCGAGAGCTTGAACAGCGATTCCATCATCAGGTTGGCGTCGACATTGCGGGCGCGCGGCTCGATGACGACGCGGATGTCCTCGGCCGACTCGTCGCGCAGGTCCGCGACCAGCGGCAATTTCCGGTCGTTCAGGAGCTCGGCGATCTTCTCTATCAGCCGGCCCTTCTGGACCATGTAGGGGATCTCGGTGACGACGACGAACCAGGTGCCCCTGCCCTGATCCTCGACATGCCAGCGCGCCCGCGTGCGGAAGGCGCCGCGGCCGGTCCGGTAGGTCTCGACCATCGAGGAGCGCGACTCGACGATGATGCCGCCGGTCGGGAAATCGGGCCCGGGCACGAAGGTCATCAGCTGTTCGGAGGTCGTCTCCGGGTGCTGGATCAGATAGAGCGCCGCGTCGCAGAGCTCGGCGGCATTGTGCGGCGGGATCGAGGTCGCCATGCCGACCGCGATGCCCTGCGAGCCATTGGCGAGCAGGTTCGGGAAGGCGGCCGGGAGCACCATCGGCTCCTCGTCCTCGCCATTATAGGTCTCGCGGAAATCGACCGCGTCCTCGTCGATGCCGTCGAGCAGGAGGCGCGCGACCTCGGTCATGCGCGCTTCGGTGTAGCGGTAGGCGGCGGCGTTATCGCCGTCGATATTGCCGAAATTGCCCTGGCCGTCGACGAGCGGGTAGCGCTGGGCGAAGTCCTGGGCGAGACGCACCAGCGCGTCATAGACCGACTGGTCGCCATGCGGGTGGAACTTGCCGATGACGTCGCCGACGATGCGGGCGCATTTCTTGTGGACCTGGCCGGGATCGAGCCGGAGCAGGCGCATGGCGTGCAGGATGCGGCGATGGACCGGCTTCAGCCCGTCGCGAGCATCCGGCAAGGCGCGGTGCAGGATCGTTGAGAGCGCATAGGTCAGATAGCGCTCTTCGAGCGCGCTCTTCAGATCGACGCGTTCGGCTTCCTCCTCCGGAGGCGGCTCGACGGGTTTGCCCATGCTTCTACCAACCTAGTTCGACACGCAGCCCAGCTGAGGGGCTAACACCGGTCCATACCTCGCAGGACGAGGGAATAAGGGCCCGAATCACTTGATGCAACGATGCAGTCGGGATGCAAGCGACGCAAAGCGGGACCGGCGAAAAAACCGCAGAAATCAGGGGATTCTCGCAGCCAGCTCCAGCAGGCGCACCCGCTCGGGCGGCTCCAGCAGGCCGCGCGGCTCGTAGAGGTCACGGCGCAGGAAGAAACCTGTCAGGGCAAAGCCGGCGGCGATCTCGGCCGGCGCCGGCCGGCGCGCGCCCTGCCCCTCGCTCAGGAAGGCCGGCAGGGCGAGGAGACGGTCGAGATAGGGCTCGGCGGCCTTGCGGCTGACCGCCTTGCCCGATTTCGGCGAGACGTGGCTGAGCTCCTCGCGCAGGCCGGTGACGGCGCAGCGTTCGAGCGAGAGGCCGTAGCCGAGCTCTGTGAGCATGGCGAGCTCGAAGCGCACCATCAGCGCCGGGGCGATCGCGATCTCGTCGAGATGGGCTAGCAGCACCGCGAGGCCCTCATAGAGGCCGGGATGCGGATCGCGCTCCGGCAGCAGGCGCAGCAGGCCGGCGACATTGGCGAGCCCATAGAGCGCGACCGGCTGCGCCATCAGCCTGGCCGCATGCGAGGTCAGGAGCTCGACCTTGTATTCGCCGAGATGCTCGTCGAGCCGCGCCCGCCAGGTCAGCGAGACGAGGTTGCCGGGCTGCAGCACCGGCTGCTGTTTGCTCGAGCGGCCGCCGCGGACGAGGCCGAGATGGCGGCCATGATCGCGCGTCATCGCCTCCAGGATCACGGCGCTCTCGCCGTGGCGCCTGACGCCGATGATCGTGCCCTCGTCGCTCCATTCCATCGCGGAGAGTTAGAGGCAATGAGGGGTAGGTTTCCAGTGCTGCTATGCTGAAGCGTGTCAGCAGAAGCGCGGGATCCCCTCTCCTGGAAGGAGAGGGGTAGGGGTGAGGTGTTCGGGAGAGAAATCGTAAGCCTCAACCCGACCGCGCCGTGAGCGCTCGCGGAACTGGTCCAGCGGCCTACACCTCACCCTGCCCTCTCCTTCCAGGAGAGGGTTCCCCGCGCCTTCTCCAGTGACGTTTGCTCACGCCACGTACTGCGCGATCCCGCCGCCGAAGGACCAGTCCTCGCGCTTGACCTCGACGAGGTTGATGAAGATGTCGTCGGGCTTCAGCCCCGGCTCCTTCTGCAGGTTCTCGGCTATGGCGGCATAGAGCGCCTTCTTTTGGGTGACGCCGCGGGTGTTGGCGACGGTAAGCTGGATGATCACCAGAGCGTCGCTGCGGTTGAAGCCGAAATAGTTGTTGTCGAAGATGAACTCCTCGGCCTCGTGCTGGTGCACCACGGCGAAGAGATCGTTCTCCGGCACCTCGAAGGTGGCGCGCAGGGCGCGGTAGACGCCATCGACGATGGCGGCGGGATGCGACGCCGGGCGGCCGCGGCGCATCGAAATCCGGATCAGAGGCATGACAGGCTCCATGGAACGGGGCGGCCTTAGCCGCCGACATCCCGAAGCTAGGCTTGAAATGATAATCTGAAAACCGTATTTTTGATGATATCAATGATCTTAAATTGAGATCTAAAATGAGCAACACCCTCGACCTCGACGGCGTCAGCGCCTTCCTGCATGCCGCCGAACTCTCCAGCTTCACCCGCGCTGCCGAGGCGCTCGGTACCGCGCAATCCCTGATCAGCACACGGGTCAAGAAACTGGAGGAGGCGCTAGGCCAATTGCTGCTGCAGCGGCATCCGCGGCTGGTTCGGCTGACAGCCGAGGGCGAGCGCTTCCTGCCGGCCGCGCGCGAGCTGATGGCGGCGCATGAGCGCGCTCTGACCTCCTTCCAGCAGGTTCAGGAGCGCATCACCATCGGCATCAGCGAGCAGGCGGTCGGGGCCGATGCCCCTGCTTTGCTGGCGCGGCTCGCCAAGCACGACCCCTCGCTGGTAATCGGGCTGCGCATCGAGCCCTCGGCGGCGCTGGACACGGCCTTCGAGCGCGGCGAGCTCGATGTCGCGGTGATCCGCCGGCTGGGCTCCGGACGCACCGGCGAGGTGCTGCGGCGCGATGCGTTCGGCTGGTTCGGCGCACCTTCCTTGGCGAAGCCCGACGGGCCGGTGCCGCTGGTCAGCTTGATGCCGGAATGCCGCCTGCGCCGCCATGCCATGGATGCGCTCGACCGCGTTGGCCTGCCCTGGCGCGAGGCCTTCATCGGCGGCGGCATGGCGGCTGTGCTGGCGGCGGTCGAAGGCGGCCTCGGCGTCTCGCCGCTGGCCGCGCGGATCGCGCCGCGCGGAGCGGTCGACCTCGGCCCGGAATGGGGATTGCCGGCGCTGGATACGTTCGAGGTCGTGCTGCGCAGCAATGTCGCGACGCCTCGCGCCAACGCCTTCGTCAGGGAGCTGGCGGCGGCGTTCCGGGCGGGGTGACGCTTACGCCACCACGCGCTCGACCCGGCTGATCACCCGCTTCTCGCGGAGTTCGCTGATGATCGCGGAAAGATGCTTCAGGTCCCAGACCGTGAGGTCGATGGTGACGTCGGTGAAGTCCGGCGTCGGGCGGATCATCGAGACCGCGTCGATATTGCCGTCATGCTCGGCGATGGTGGTGGTGATCTGGGCGAGCGAGCCCGGCTCGTTGATCGAGTTGAGCTGGATGCGCGCCGGGAAGCGCTGCGGGCGCTTGTCGTCGAGGTCCCAGCGCACGTCGAGCCAGCGCTCCGGCTCGTTGTCGAATGCGGCGAGCGAGGGCGACTGGATCGGATAGATCGTCACCGCCTCGCCCGGCGTCAGGATGCCGACGATGCGGTCGCCCGGGACGGCGCCGCCGCCCGGCGCGAAGCGCACCGGCAGGTCGCCGCCGAGGCCGCGGATCGGGATCGCGTCGGCGCCCGGCGTCTCGTTCGGCAGCTTGAATTTGAGGTTCTCGCCCTGGCGCAATTCGAACCAGCCCTTGCCGGGCGGCGTCGCCTTGGCCTCACCCGTCGCACGCTTCTCCGGCTCCAGGTCGGGATAGACCGCTCTCACCACGTCGCCGGAGAACATCTCGCCGCGCCCGACGGCGGCCAGCACGTCGTCGACGGCAGTGCGGGCGAGGCGCTTCAGCGCCGCCTTCAGCTTCTCGTCGGTGAAGGGCCGCTCGGCCCGCATGAAGGCGCGCTCCAGGATCTGGCGGCCGAGCCCGGCATATTGCCGGCGCACCGCCACGCGGGTGGCGCGGCGGATGGCGGCCCTCGCCTTGCCGGTCACCACCAGCGATTCCCAGGCCGCCGGCGGCGCCTGGCCCTCGGCGCGGGTGATCTCGACCTCGTCGCCGTTCTGGAGCTCGGTCAGGAGCGGCGCGATCCGGCCGTTGATCTTGGCGCCGACAGCGGTGTTGCCGACATCGGTGTGGACCGCATAGGCGAAATCGATCGGCGTCGCCCCGCGCGGCAGCGCGATCAGGCGGCCCTTGGGCGTGAAGCAGAAGACCTGGTCGTGGAAGAGCTCGAGCTTGGTGTGTTCGAGGAACTCCTCGGGATTGTCGCCCTCGGCCAGGAGGTCCACGGTGCGGCGCAGCCATTGATAGGCGCGGCTCTCGTCGGCGGCGGCGACGACGCCGGCCGTCCGGCCATCCTTGTAGCG
The DNA here is from genome assembly GCF_004123845.1 of Allobosea sp. Tri-44. Lineage (GTDB taxonomy): Bacteria > Pseudomonadota > Alphaproteobacteria > Rhizobiales > Beijerinckiaceae > Allobosea. The sequence goes on from NZ_NBDP01000005.1 coordinate 346,024, forward strand.
GGCATGGGCGGCGATGCCGAATTCGGCGACGCGGTCCATCCCGTCGGTGCGGATCTGCAATTCGACGCGCTGGCGGCCGGGGCCGACGACGGTGGTGTGCAGCGAGCGATAATCGTTCTGCTTCGGCGTCGAGATGTAGTCCTTGTATCGGCCGGGCACCATCGGCCAGGTCATGTGGACGATGCCGAGGACGCGATAGCAGTCCTCCGGCTTGTCGATGATGACGCGGAAGCCGAAAATGTCGGAGAGCTGCTCGAAGGAGACGGATTTGCGCTCCATCTTCTTCCAGATCGAATAGGGGCGCTTGCGCCGCCCAAGGACCTGCGCCTCGATGCCACGCTCGGCGAGCTTGGTCTTGAGATCGCTTTCGATCTCGCCGATGACCTTGCCTTCGCGCTGCGTAACCTCCTCCAGCCGCTTGGTGATGGTGGCATGCGCTTCAGGCTTGATATGGCGGAAGGCGAGCTCCTCCAGCTCCTCGCGCAACTCCTGCATGCCCATGCGGCCGGCGAGCGGCGCATAGATCTCGATCGTCTCCTCGGCGACGCGCAGGCGCTTTTCCGGCGGCACATAGTGCAGCGTGCGCATGTTGTGCAGCCGGTCGGCGAGCTTGACCAGCAGAACACGGATATCGTCGACGATGGCGAGCAGAAGCTTGCGAAAGTTCTCGCCCTGCGCCGCCTTCTTCGAGACGAGGTCGAGCTTCTTGATCTTGGTCAGCCCGTCGACGAGGCGGCGGATATCGGGCCCGAACAGGGTCTCGATCTCCTCCAGCGTCGCTTCGGTGTCCTCGACGGTGTCGTGCAGCACGGCGGCGACGATGGTGGCGTCGTCGAGCTTGAGCTCGGTCAGGATCGCCGCGACTTCGAGGGGATGGGCAAAGAACGGGTCGCCGGAGGCGCGCTTCTGCGTGCCGTGCGCACGCATGGCGTAGACATAGGCGCGGTTGAGCAGCTCCTCGTCGGTGTTCGGGTTGTAGCGCTTGACCCGGTCGACAAGCTCATATTGCCGCATCATGCCCATGCGGGCGTAACTCCACCGCTCAACTCGATTGGATTCGGTTCAATATCGACGATCGCGGCAGGGTGCGGCAAGACGAATCCGTGCGGGGCGGGCATGAAAAAAGCCCGGCGGGGCCGGGCTTTAGCAAACGTCATGAACGCTTTCCGGCGGTTCAATCTTCGTCGTCGGCGCTCTCGGTCGGCGGCACGAGGCCGTCGAGGCCGCGCAGCAGGTCGTCCTCGCTCATCCGGTCGAACTGAACCTCCGAATCGGGGGTGGCGACATGCGACTGCGAGGTCAGCAGCGGTACGGTGTCGGCCTCCGGCTCGTCGACCTCGACATGCTTCTGCAGCGAGTGGATCAGGTCTTCCTTGAGATCCTCGGGGGTGAGCTTCTCGTCGGCGATCTCGCGCAGGGCGACGACCGGGTTCTTGTCGTTGTCGCGCTGGACGAGAATCGAGGAGCCCGAGGCGATCATGCGGGCGCGATGGCTCGCGAGCAGAACCAGCTCGAAGCGGTTCTCGACCTTGTCGATGCAATCCTCAACGGTGACGCGAGCCATTCGCGGCTCCTTCTGATCTTGCGCGATACGATGGAAAGGTTGAACGGCGCTCATACAGGCTGCGCGCCGGAGATGCAAGGTTTGAACCGCCTTCCCCGCGCGCCGCGATGCGGGCGTGGCCATTACGGCGACGCCACTGCCTTGAGCCATTGCCGGACGGCCTGAACATCCGCGCTGGCCATGTTCTCCTCGGTCGCGACCAGGTGATAGTGATGCCCCTCGATAACCGGACCGAACGGGTGCACGAGCACGCCGCGCGAAAGCTCGTCCTCGACCAGGAACAGGCTCGTGATCACGACGCCCTGCCCTGCCACGGCCGCCTGGATAGCGTGGCTTTCGTCGGTGAAGCGCAGGCCAGCCTCGACATTCAGTCCCGCGACCCGGGCCAGGGCCTGCCAGCATCGCCAATCCGGCTGCAGATCCCGACGCAGCCACTCCGAGTGGATCAGCCTCGCCGCAGTCAGATCGATGGGATCGCGGAGACCGAGCAAGGGGCTGCAGACCACGCCGAAACGCTCCTGACACAGCGGTTCGGAGACCAGTCCCGGAAACGGGCCAGCACCGTAACGCACGGCGAGATCGGCAGCGCCGCTCACGAGATCGACGGCGTCGTCCGATGCATGCAGCCGCAAGGCAAATTGCGGCCACTGCGCCTGGAAAAGCCCCAGCGCCGAAATGAGGCGGCGCGCGGTGAAGAGCGCGGTCGCGCTGACCGTCACCGCGCTGCGCTGAGGCCGAGGAGAGAGTTCGGCGATGGCGCGCGCGAAATTGTCCAGCCCATCCCTGAGCACGGGAAAGAGCTGCGCGCCGGCCTGCGTCAGCGAAACGCGCCGGACATGGCGCTCGAAGAGCGGCAGGCCAAGCGTCGCTTCCAGCAGCCGCAATTGATGGCTGACCGCCGTCGGCGTCACGGCCAGTTCCCGGGCCGCCTTCTGAAAGCTCAGATGCCGGGCGGCAGCCTCGAAGGCGCGAAGCGCAGCAAGCGGAGGAAGCTTCCGGGGCCCCGACATGAGTGAAACTGGCTCATCTATCAGTTGAGGAATTCGATTTTGTTCGTCGGCAGATAGCAACCTATCTCACAGATAGCGAGAACATCGCATGAGAAATTTGAATTCATGGAGATCGCCATGCCGCCGCTTCACATTCTGCAGATCGATGCCAGCGCCCGTCCCGGGCGGTCCGGGGTCGACCCGCGCGGATCGCATACGCGCCGCCTGACCCATCGCTTCGCCGAGCGCTGGCAGGCGGCGCGGCCGCAGGACACGCTGACCTATCGCGATGTCGGGCTGCAGCCGCCCTCGCCCGTCAGCGGCGACTGGATCGCGGCCGCCTTCACCCGGCCCGAACGCCGGGACGCAGCGGCGCAGGCACAGCTCGCAGAGAGCGATGCCCTGGTGAACGAGCTTCTGCGCGCCGACCTCATCGTGATCGGCGCGCCGATGTATAATTTCGGCCTTCCAGCCCAGCTCAAGGCCTGGGTCGACAACGTGGTACGCGTCGGCGTCACCTTCGGCTTCGACCGCAGCCGGCAGGGCGAGCCCTATTGGCCGATGCTGCCGGCGGACAAGCGGATGGTCATCCTCTCCTCCCGCGGCGATTACGGCTACGCCCCCGGCGGCCGCCTCGAGGCCGTTAATCTGGTCGAGCGCGGCCTGAGCGTGCCGATGGGCTATCTTGGCCTGACCGAAACGCATTCGGTCGCCATCGAGTATGACGAGTTCGCCGATGAGCGCTTGAGGGCGTCGATTTCCACGGCCGAAGCCGCTGTCGACGAACTGGTCGAGAAGCTCGCGCGCGACGCCGCCGAAACCACGGATCGAGCGCTGGAGATCGCCTGACACAATCCAAGCGGCGCCAATCCCACGACCCGATCGGTGAGTACCGCCAGCGTCCGGGTATCAGAGCCCGCGCATGCGGGCGACGAGCTCCTCGACCAGCGGCTCGCGCTGCTCGACCTGGGCAGCCACGCGGCCGGCCATCGCCGGCAGCTCGTCGGGCCGCTGCTCGGAAAAGCGCATGCGCATCGTCGTCGCGACCGCCTCGCCGAAGGCGATCGCCTCACGATTGCCGATCGAGGAGAGGAAGGCGATGGTGCTGGCCGAGGCGTCGGCGATCGCGGCGCGGATGATCTGCTGGTCGCGCTCGTTGCCAAGGCGCATGGCGAACACGGTCGAGCATTGCGACAGGATGGTCGGGTCGAGCTCGCCCGGACGCTGCGTCACGATGCCGAGATAGGCGCCGTATTTGCGCCCCTCCTTGGCGATGCGGGCGATGGCCTGGCGGGTCGGCGCGAAGCCGAGCGACTGGTCCTGCGGCACATAGCGATGCGCCTCCTCGCAGAGCAGCAGGATCTCGTAGCTGCCGCGGCTCGCCATGGCGAGGTCGAAGGCGAGCCGCGCCAGGCTGGACGCCACGGCGTTGACGACCTCGGAGGGCAGCCCGGCGAGTTGGAACACGGTGATCGGCCGGCCCCGATGCGGCACGCGGAAGATCTGGCTGACCACCGGTGCGATCGTCTCCATGCTGTTGGCATGGGCGAAGAGGAAGCCGTAGCGCGGATCGCTGTACAGCGTTTCGAGCCTGACTTTGAGCGCGCGCAGGGTGGTGCGCGGATAGCGCAACTCGTGCAGCCCGATCAGTTCGTCGAGCGCGGTGAAGAGATCGGCGATGCGATAGGGCGCTGCGAGCTCGGCTGTTCCGCTGACCTCCCCCGGCCGGCGCGCGCCGGGATCGAGCGGCCGCTTCAGCACGCTGCTGCCGAGATCGCGCGCCATGTCATGGGCGGAGACGACGCGGTAGCGGCTGCGAGCCACCGCAACGACCTCGCGCAGGATCTCGGCTTCGTCCTCCAATGGCGAGCGGCCACGGAAGACGATGTCGGCGAACTCCTCGAAGCGGAACAGCCAGAACGGCAGGTCGAGCGTGCTCGCATCGATCCGCACGCAGGTGTCCTGGAAGGCGTGGGCGTATTCGTTGTGGGGATCGAGGATCAGCACCCGCAGGTTCGGCCTCGCCGCCACGGCCTTGCGCAGCATCAGCGCCACGGCGCTCGATTTGCCGACGCCGGTGGTGCCGAGCACGGCGAAATGACGCGATAGCAGGCGCTCGATATCGACGCTCGCCGGAACCGCTGCATCCTGGGTCAGGGTACCGAGCGAGACAGCGCTGCGCTCGCCGAGATCATGGATGAGCGCCAGGTCCCGCGAGCGGATGCGATGCGCCAGCGCCCCGATCGGAGGGTAAGTAACGATACCGCTGTTGAAGCGCGCCGCGCCGTTCTCACCGTCGACGACCTCGCCGAGCAACTCGACCTCGATCGCGATGGCATTGGGGTAGGCTTCGTCCCAGACCGGCTGCAGCGCGCGCATTTCGTAGACAAGCCCGACGACACGGCTCGTCCCGAGACTGATCGAGATCAGGCGGCCGATCGCGCAGCCGTCATGGGTGCCGGGCGCACCGGACGCAGTGGCCGCGATGGTGGCGCGCGATCCCGTGCACGACACGACGCGACCGAGCGCGCGGTCGGCCGGCTGGTTCAGGTCTCGCCGATCCGGCGTGACCTTCGTCTCGAACTGCCGATGGTCGGCGGGAAGCTGCATGACAGGTCCGAAAAGGCGATGGGACGATGCCGGAAGCTAGGTGCCAGGGCTTAATAAGCGTCACGCCGCAGATTGCGTGTAGATTCCTGATACACACGCAATACGTGTGGGATTGATCACCAATACTGACGGCGTTGATCACATCCCTTGCCTTGAACCCGCGCCTGACGCGGCGTAGACGGCAAAGGACGAGGGGGGCGACGATGACCAAGAACCGCTTGCGCCTGGGCGTGAACATCGACCATGTCGCGACCGTGCGGAATGCACGCGGTGGCGCCCTGCCCGACCCGGTGCGCGCCGCCCTTCTCGCGGTGGCTGCCGGCGCCGACGGAATCACCGCCCATCTGCGCGAAGACCGGCGCCATATCCGCGACGCCGACATACAAAGGCTCGCGAGCGAACTCTCCAAGCCGCTGAATTTCGAGATGGCGGCGACGGCGGAGATGATCGGCCTTGCCGAGAGATTCAAGCCGCACGCAGCCTGCCTCGTGCCCGAGAAGCGTGAGGAGCGTACCACCGAGGGCGGGCTCGACGTGGTCGGCCAGGCGGACGCATTGGCCGCGCCGATCGCGCAGCTCAAAGCTGCCGGCTGCCGCGTCTCGCTGTTCATCGAGGCCGACGAGGCGCCGATCGCGATGGCGGCGAAGCTTGGCGCGCCGGTGGTCGAGCTTCATACCGGCACCTGGTGCCATGCTGTCGCCGATGGCCATGCCGACAAGGCGCAGGCCGAGTTCGAGCGGCTCGCCAATGGCGCGGCATTCGCCGCCTCGCTTGGGCTGGAGGTCCATGCCGGTCACGGGCTCGACTACGACACCGCGCGCAAGCTCGCCGGTGTTCCCGACTTCGTCGAGTTCAATATCGGCCATTTCCTGGTCGGAGAGGCGATCTTCGTCGGCTTCGAGACCGCGATCGCCGTGATGCGGCGGGCAATGGACGAAGGACGCGCCGCGAGCTAAATCGCTGGCATGATCCTCGGCATCGGTTCCGATCTCTGCGACATCCGCCGCATCGAGAATTCGCTCGCTCGCTTCGGCGAGCGCTTCACCCAGCGTATCTTCACAGCTGGCGAGCAGGCGAAATCCGATCGCCGGGCGACGCGCGCCGCTTCTTACGCCCGCCGCTTCGCCGCCAAGGAGGCCTGCTCGAAGGCGCTCGGGACCGGCATCAGGTCAGGCGTGTTCTGGCGCGACATGGAGGTGATCAATCTGCCGAGCGGGCGGCCGACCATGCGGCTCACCGGCGGCGCTGCGGCGCGACTGGCGGAGATGACCCCGCCCGGGCATGAGGCGGTCGTGCATGTCTCGCTGACCGACGACCCGCCACTGGCGCAGGCCTTCGTGGTGATCGAGGCCAGGCCGGTTCGGGCCTGACCTCGGTTAGCAAGATTTACTCGGCCGGGGCCGGCGTGACGCCGGTGACCTCGCCCCTCGGCTCCTCGCTCAGCCAGCGATAAACGACGCCGCCGAGCGCACCGCCGATGATCGGCGCCAGCCAGAACAGCCAGAGCTGCTGGATCGCCCAGCCGCCGACGAACAGAGCCGGCCCGGTCGAGCGCGCCGGATTGACCGAGGTGTTGGTCACCGGGATGCTGACGAGGTGGATCAGGCAGAGCCCAAGGCCGATCGCGAGCGGGGCGAAGCCGGCCGGCGCCTTGCCATGGGTCGCGCCCATGATGATGAACAGGAACATCATCGTCATCACCACTTCGGTCAGGAAGGCCGAGGCCAGCCCGTACTTTCCGGGTGAATGCTCGCCGAAGCCGTTGGAAGCGAAGCCCTTGGCGAGATCGAAGCCGGGCGCTCCGACCGCGATGAAATAGAGCACGGTGGCGCCGATGATCGCGCCGACGACCTGCGCGACGATGTACGGGACGACCTGACTAGCCGGGAACCGCCCGCCTGCCGCCAGGCCGACGGTCACTGCAGGATTGAGATGGCAACCGGAGATGTGGCCGATCGCATAGGCCATGGTGACGACGGTCAGGCCGAAGGCGAGCGAGACGCCGAGCAGGCCGATGCCGACCTGCGGAAAACCGGCAGCGATGACGGCGCTGCCGCAGCCGGCGAAGGTCAACCAGAAGGTACCAATAGCTTCCGCGGCATATTTCTTCGTGCTCATGGCGATTCGCCCCAAGGTTGCGGGTCACGAAACTGTGATCCCCGGCAGACCTAGCGTCAATCGCCGGAAATCGACTGCCCACCGTGCAATCCAGGGCGAACGATCACCCGCTTGACGTGTGCTGCATCCTTTGCGGCCTTGCCGCGTTGCAGCATGAGCGACCGGTCATGCGGGAGATCAGATGGCATTCGATGAGATCATGCGGGGCATGGAAGCCCGGCTCTCCTGGCTCCCGGCCTGGAGCATCAGCCTCGTCCTGTTCGCAATAGCCTTCGCCTTGGCCCTGACGATCCACCGGATCGCCTATGAGATCATGACCCGGATCGTGGCGAATTGGGACCTGTTCTGGCGCTCGCTGGTCTCACGCACCTTCGGCCCGGCGCGTTTCACGGTGATCACGCTGGCGCTGTCCTTCGCCGCCTCGATCGCGCCGCTATCGCAGACGCAGGCGACGCTGATCCGGCATGTGCTGCTGATCTGCTTCGTCGCGCTCGTCGCCTGGATCGCCAAGACCGCGCTGCACATCTGGACGACGGTCTATCTGCGCCGCTTCAAGCTCGATGCCGAAGACAATCTCCTGGCGCGCAAGCACGTCACGCAGACGAAGATCCTGCGCCGGATCGCCGAGATCATGGTCGTCGTCGTCGCCGTCGCGGCGATGCTGATGACCTTCGACGGGGTCAGGCAATACGGCGTCAGTCTGCTCGCTTCGGCAGGCGCGGCCGGTCTCGTCGTCGGTCTCGCCCTCCAGCCCTTGCTGAAGAACGTCTTCGCCGGCATCCAACTCGCGGTGACCCAGCCGATCCGGATCGACGACGCCGTGCTGATCGAGGGCGAATGGGGCAATGTCGAGGAGATCACTTCGACCTATGTCGTGATCCGGCTCTGGGACTGGCGCCGGATGATCCTGCCTTTGTCCTACTTCATCGAAAAGCCGTTCCAGAACTGGACCCGCGACGATGCCGCGCTGATCGGCACGGTGATGATCTATCTCGATTATACGACGCCGATCGAGGCGGTGCGCCGCAAGGTCGAGGAGATCGCAGCAGCGTCGCGGCTCTGGGACAGGCGCGTCGTCAACGTCCAGGTCACCGATTTCAAGCAGTCGACCATGGAGGTGCGCATCCTCGTCAGTGCCGGCACCTCGCCGCGCGTCTTCGACCTGCGCTGCGAGATGCGCGAGCAGATCGTCGCCTTCCTGCAGCGCGAATATCCGCATGCCCTGCCCCGGATCAGAGCTGAGCAATTGCAGCCGGCGCACGGCGGAACTGCGGCGGTGACGGCGGTGCAATGACCCGGTGAGCCATCATATTTGTTGCCGCGTCGCTGCGGCGGCACGTACCGGCCTTGCAAAAGTGGTTTCCACTTTGACGGAACATGCTCTAGACCGCGCTCTCGAAACGTAGCCAGCAGGAGGCCCGTGTGGCCAACGACGCCGAGATCAAGAGCAAGACCAAGGACGAAGGCGGCATCCTCGAGACGATCAAGGTCGTCGTCCAGGCCCTGCTGATCGCCCTGGTGATCCGGACCCTGCTGTTCCAGCCCTTCAACATCCCCTCGGGCTCGCTGATCCCGACGCTGCTCATCGGCGACTACCTGTTCGTCTCGAAATACACCTATGGCTATTCGAAGCACTCGATGCCGTTCAGCCCGCCGCTGTTCCAGGGCCGGGTCTGGGCGGCCGAGCCGAAGCGTGGCGACATCGCCGTGTTCAAGCTGCCGAGCGACAATTCGACCGACTACATCAAGCGCGTCATCGGCCTGCCGGGCGACCGCATCCAGATGATCGACGGCATCCTGCACATCAACAACCAGCCGGTGAAGCGCGAGCGCATCGCCGATTTCGTCACCAACGACGCATGGGGCCGCGCCACGACCGCGATTCAGTATCGCGAGACGCTGCCGAACGGCGTCAGCCACCAGATCATCGAGCGCGAGGGCGACACCGGCACCTTCGACAACACCCCGGTGTTCCGCGTGCCCGACGGCCATTTCTTCATGATGGGTGACAATCGCGACAACTCGCTCGATTCGCGCGACCGCAGCGTCGGCTACGTGCCGTTCGAGAACTTTGTCGGCCGCGCCGAGATCATCTTCTTCTCGATCGACGAGGGCGCGTCGGCCTGGCGCATCTGGGAATGGCCCTGGACGGTGCGCTGGAACCGCATGTTCTCGACGATCAAGTGAGCAAGACGACCGACAGCGGCCGCAAGCTGCCCGAGCTCTCGCGGCTCGAGGACAGGCTCGGCCACCGCTTCCGCGACCGAAGCCTGCTGGAGACGGCGCTCACCCATATGAGCGCCGACACGCGCCGGATCGCGAGCTATCAGCGGCTCGAATTCCTCGGTGACCGGGTGCTGGGCCTCTCGGTCGCCGACATGCTGTTCACCACCTATCCGCAGGCCGAGGAAGGCGACATGTCGCGCCGCCTCGCCGACCTCGTGCGCAAGGAGACCTGCGCCGAGGTTGCGGCGGCCTGGGACGTCGGCCCGCACTTGCGGCTCGGTGAGGGCGAGATACTCTCGGGCGCTCGCAAGAACAAGGCGATCCTGGCCGATGCCTGCGAAGCGATCATCGGTGCGGTCTTCATCGATGGCGGCTATGATGCCGCCCGCAAGCTGGTCGAGGCGGGGTTCGGCGAGCGGCTGCTGAAGCCCGTGACGCCCTTGCGCGACGCCAAGACTGCGCTGCAGGAATGGGCGCAGGGCCAGGGGCATCCGACCCCGACCTATGCCGAGCGCGGCCGCTCCGGCCCGGACCACGCGCCGATCTTCCGCATCATCGTGCGGATCGGCGCATTGGCCGAGGCGGAAGCCGAGGGGCGCTCGAAGCGGTTGGCGGAGCAGGCCGCCGCCGAAGCCTTCCTGCGCCGGCAGGGCCTGTGGAACGAGACGATGGAGGGCGAGCATGGCTGAGCCTGATAAGGCGACCCGCTGCGGTTTCGTCGCGCTGATCGGCGCGCCCAATGCCGGCAAGTCGACGCTGCTCAACCAGCTCGTCGGCGCCAAGGTCTCGATCGTCTCGCGCAAGGTGCAGACGACACGCACCCAGGTGCGCGGTATCGCGCTCACAGGGCCGACGCAGGTCATCTTCGTCGACACGCCCGGCATCTTCGCACCCAAGCGCCGGCTTGACCGCGCCATGGTGACGAGCGCCTGGGGCGGGGCGACCGATGCAGACCTGATCGGCGTGCTGATCGATGTCGGGCGCTTCGACCATGAGGAGAATACTGCGCTGCTGGAGAAGCTCGTCCAGCTGAAGCAGCCGAAATTCCTGATTCTCAACAAGATCGACACGATCCCGAAGGAGAAGCTGCTCGCCATTACCACGGCCGTGAACGAGCAATCCAAATTCGAGGCGACCTTCATGGTCGCGGCGCTGACCGGTTATGGCGTCAAGGACATCCTCACCTGGCTGGAGACGCGGCTGAAGCCCGGCCCGTGGCTTTATCCGGAGGATCAGATCTCGGATGCGCCGCTGCGCTTCCTCGCCGCCGAGATCACCCGCGAGAAGATCTTCGAGCGGCTGCATGATGAGCTGCCCTATCGCTCGACGGTCGAGACCGAGAGCTGGCAGCAGCGCCCGGACGGCTCGGTCCGGATCGAGCAGACCATCTATGTCGAGCGCGAGGGCCAGCGGAAGATCGTGCTCGGCGAAGGCGGGCAGACGATCAAGGCGATCGGCCAGAAGGCGCGCGTCGAGATCGCCGAAGCGGCCGAGGCGAAGGTGCACCTGTTCCTGTTCGTCAAGGTCCGCGAGAACTGGAGCGACGACCCGGAGCGCTATCGCGAAATGGGATTGGAGTTTCCGAAAGGCTGAACACTTAAAGCTGAACACTGGAGTTTGCGCACGCTTAGCTGGCAAAATTCGCTCGCAATCTTGCGCGGTACGCCGCATTCACCACATAAACGCCGAAGGGCCGCTCGATTTGGAGCGCCAACCCGACATTATTCAACCTTGATCCGTGCCGATTCTTATTGATCGACTCGATTTAAGCCAGGAGCCATTACATGGCAGGTGAACCGCGCATCGCGCTCTTCATCGACGGAGCTAATCTCTATGCGACGTCGAAGCAACTCGGCTTCGACATGGATTACCGTCGTTTGCTCAAGGAATTCCAGGGACGCGGCAATCTGATCCGCGCCTTCTACTTCACGACGCTGATCGAAAGCGAGGAATATACCTCGATCAGGCCGCTGGTCGACTGGCTCGACTACAACGGCTACCGGGTCATCACCAAGGCGGCCAAGGAATTCACCGACGCGACCGGCCGCCGCCGCGTCAAGGGAAATATGGATATCGAGCTCGCCATCGAAATGCTCGAGCTCGCCCCCCATCTCGACCACATCTACCTGTTCTCGGGTGATGGCGACTTCCGACCGCTGGTCGAGGCGGTGCAGCGCAAGGGCGTCAAGGTCTCGGTGGTCTCCACCATCAACACCAGTCCCCCCATGGTCGCCGACGATCTGCGCCGGCAATGCGACGAGTTCGTCGAGCTCGCCAGCCTGATGCAGAAGGTCGGACGCGACCCGGCCGAGCGGGCGGCGCGCGCGCCTGCTGCCGGCAATCCGGGGCTGGAGCGCCGTTATGGCATCCGGCAGGGCGACGAGCCGCCGGAAGGCTGAACTCTCCCCCACCCTCCTGCGTTGTCGATGAGGAACAGGCGGCGCGGTGCGAAGGACACTTGACCGCGACCGCGGCTCGCGCAAGCTCTGTTTCCGCAACGACACCTGGAGGGCATGCCTTGGAACGCCGCAGTTTTCTCACCGGCCTTGTCGCCGGCTCCGCCCTCATCATCGCCCGTCCGGCGCTGGTGCTGGCACAGACCGCGCCGGCGCCAGCCGCCGCTCCGCCGCCGCCGGTCTTCACCTTGCCGAAGCTGGCTTACGCCTATGAGGCGCTGGAGCCGGTCATCGATGCGCAGACCATGCGCATCCACCACTCGCTGCACCATCAGGCCTATGTGAACGGCGCCAACGCCGCGGCCGGCCAATGGGAGGCCTTGCGCACCACGCCGATCGAGACGGTGCTCGCCGATCTCAGCGCCGCCCCGGACAATGTCCGGACCGCGGTCCGCAACAATGTCGGCGGCCACTGGAACCACAGCTTCTTCTGGGAGCTGATGACGCCCGGCGGGGCGCAGCAGCCCGGCGCCGAGCTGAAGAGCGCGATCGACGGCGCTTTCGGCTCGATGCTCGAGCTGGTGCAGAAGGTCAACCAGGCCGGTGCGACGCGCTTCGGCTCGGGCTGGGCCTGGCTCGTCGTGGACAAGGACAAGAAGCTCGCCATCGTCTCGACGGCCAACCAGGACACACCGCTCGAGCTCGGCGCCAAGGCAGTGCTCGGCATCGATGTCTGGGAGCATGCCTATTATCTCAAATACCAGAACCGCCGGCCGGAATACCTCGCCGCCTGGTGGAAGACGGTGAACTGGGACAAGGCGAACGAGAACTTCAAGAAGGCTATGGGGTGACCCTACGGAACTTGCCTCGGCTTTCCCCGTTACGGTCGTGACGTGACGGGGAAACGAGGCAGTTCATGCCGGATGATGCGAGCGATTTAGCGCGCGCCTGCTACCAGGCCTATGTCGACAAGGATCGAGCCGCGCTCGATGCCCTCATCGCCGAGGATTTTCATTTCAGCAGCCCGCTCGACAATCGGCTCGATCGCGAGACCTATTTCGAGCGCTGCTGGCCGAACAGCGAGCGCATCCGTTCCTGCACGCTCAAGCACCTCATACCGATCGGCGAGACGGTCTTCGTCACCTATGAGGGCGAAAGCATTGGCGGCAAGGGATTCCGCAATACCGAGATCCTGACGATCCGAGGCGGCAAGATCGTCGAGGTTGAGGTCTACTTCGGCTGGTCGCTGCCGCATCCGGCGCCGGACGGAAGTTTCGTCGAGCTCAATGAGCTTACCAAATAGGCTCGCTTCTGACGCTTATCCGCCGGTCTTCAGGATCCGCGCCTTGTCGCGGTTCCAATCGCGGGCTTTCTCGGTCTCGCGCTTGTCGTGCAGCTTCTTGCCCTTGCCGAGGCCAAGCTCGACCTTCGCCCGGCCCTTGTCGTTGAAATAGACCTTGAGCGGGATGACGGTGTAGCCCTCGCGCTGGATCGCGCCCATCAGCTTGTCGATCTGGCGGCGATGCAACAGGAGCTTCCGCGGCCGGCGGACATCATGGTTGAAGCGGTTGGCTTCGAGATATTCCGGGATATGGGCGTTGAACAGGAAAAGCTCGGTGCCCATCGGCCCGGCATAGCTCTCGCCGATCGTCGCCCTGCCGCCGCGCAGCGACTTGATCTCGGTGCCCTGCAGGGCGATGCCGGCTTCGAGTGTCTCGGTGATGGCATAGTTGTAGCGCGCCTTGCGGTTGTCGGCCGCAAGCTTGTAGCGCTCGGGATCTGGCTTGCTCATCGAAACACTCCGGTAGTCGTCGGCATTGCCGACTACCTCACTTAAGCATTCAACAGGCCGGCGTGAACCATGGCGCTGCGGATGACGTTCCCGGTCGCCGGCGTCACCGGCATCAGCGGCAGGCGAACTTCTTCCTCGATCCGGCCCAGGCGCTTCAAGCCGTGCTTGGCGCCGGCGAGGCCCGGCTCCTTGAAGATGGCGTCGTGCAGCGGCACCAGCCGGTCCTGGATCTTCAGGGCGCCGGCATAGTCGCCCTTGAGCGCGCAGGCCATCAGATCGGCGCAGAGCTTCGGCGCGACATTGGCGACGACCGAGATGCAGCCATGGCCGCCGGCGGCCATATAGGCGAGCGCCGTCATGTCCTCTCCCGAGAGCTGGATGAAGTCCGGACCCAGCACATGACGCTGCTGCGAGACGCGGGCGAGGTTGGCGGTGGCGTCCTTCACCCCGGCGATGTTCTTCAGCTCATAGAGCCGCGCCATGGTCTCGACCGACATGTCGACCACCGAGCGCGGCGGGATGTTGTAGATGATGATCGGGATGCCGATCGCATCGTTCACCGCCTTGAAGTGCTGGTACATGCCCTCCTGGGTCGGCTTGTTGTAATAGGGCGTGACCACGAGCACGGCCTGGGCACCCGCCTTCTCGGCGTGCTTTGCCAGCGAGATCGCCTCGGTGGTGTTGTTCGAGCCGGCGCCGGCGATGACCGGCACCCTGCCCTTGGCCTGGTCGAGGACGATCTCGGTGACCTGGCCGTGCTCCTCATGGCTGAGCGTCGGGCTCTCGCCGGTGGTGCCGACCGGGACCAGCGCCGACGAGCCGCTCTCAATCTGCCAGTCGACCAAAGCGCGCAGCGTCGCTTCGTCGATCTTTCCGCCCTTGAATGGCGTCACCAGCGCGGGCATCGAACCGGTGAGGGGCGCATGCTTGGTCATGGACGGTCCTGAAAACGACAAAGTTCGGCGTGAAACGGGCGACAGACATAGCCTTTCAGCTGCAGTCCGCAAAGCCGGCAACCCATCAAAAATCGTGGCGGCATGGTTAGGACTTCCTAAAGCTCCCTGCGGGAGCATGGTCTACTGCTACGATCCGGCTTGCTTGGGGGATGCCTCATATGGCGATATCGCCGGGCCGACGGTTCTTTGGAGCCGGCCTGACGCTCATTCTGGTGACTGCCGGACCCTGCTCCGCGGGCCCTGATGGCTCGCATCCATTGCAGATCGAGCGCCTGGCGCGCGTCAATACAAGCGACGATACCGGACATGCGAGCGTCGATGTCGGCGTGACGGCCTCGCTCGCGCCGCAGACCGAGCCGCCTGCGTCGCCCATGCCGCCGGCCGCGATCGCCCGGCCGGAGGAGCGCATCGACCTCGAGCCGCTGAAGAAAGTGGTCGCGGCCTATCGCGCCGGCAAGCTCGAGGAGGGCGATGCCATCGCCCGGCGCATCGACGACAAGGCGGTGCGCGGCATGCTGGAATGGGTGGCGCTGCGCAGCCTGTCCAATGTTGTGAGCTTCGAGCGCATCGCCGAATTTCTCGACGCCTTCCCGAACTATCCCGGCACGACGCCGTTCCGCCGACGCGCCGAGGCGGCGCTGGTCACCGACCGGCGCAGCCCGGACACGGTGCGCGCCTTCTTCCACGGCCGCGAGCCGATCAGCCCGGCCGGGCGCATCGCGCTCGCCCGCGCCCTCGCCGCCGAGGGTAAGAAGGACGAGGCGCTGGCGCTCGCACGCCGGACCTGGCTCAAAGACCATCTCGGCGCCGGGCTCGAGAAGATCGTGCTCGACAATTTCGGCGACAAGCTCACCAGCGCCGACCATCGGCTACGCACCGAGCGCTATCTCTTCGCCGCGAAGAGCGAAGAGGCGCTGCGCAATGCCGCCCGCGTCTCGCAGGACTATGTCGCCCTGGCCAAGGTCCGGCTCGCCAGCGCCAAGGCGAAAGGCCCGATCGCGCAGAAGCAGATCGACGCCGTGCCGGCGGCCCTGAAGAAGGACATCTCCTTCGCCTTCCTGCAGGCGCAGCAGGCGCGCCGCTCCGGCAAACCGGCCGATGCGGCCAAGGCGATCGCCGAGGTGCCGCGCGATCCCGCTTTGCTCGGCGACGGCGATGGCTGGTGGGAAGAGCGCCGGCTGATCGCCCGCAAGCTGCTCGACGACGGTGATGCCAAGGGTGCCTATGCGGTCGCCTCCGGCCACGGCGCCGAAGACACCGCCGAGCGCATCGACGCCGAATGGCATGCCGGCTGGATCGCCCTGCGCTTCGAGAAGGACGCCGAGCGGGCGGCAAAGCATTTCGCAGAGGCGGCCAAGGTCGCGGAGACGCCGATCTCGGTGGCCCGCGCCACCTATTGGCAGGGTCGCGCCGCCGACGCGCTCGGCAAGACCGACGAGGCGAAGGCCTTTTATGCCCGCGCTGCCGAGCACCCGATCGCCTATTACGGCCAGCTCGCTCGCGCCCGGCTCGGCCTCACCGAACTGCCAGTCCGGCGCACCATCGCGGCGCCGCTGGCGCATCTGCCCGGCTTCAAGGCGGCCAAGCTGCTCTATGCGATCGAGGCGCCCGATCTCGCCGGCCAGTTGCTGATCGACCTGTCGCAGCGCCTGCACGATACCGCTGCGCTGGAAGCAATCGCCGACATCGCCCGCCAGCGTGGCGACGCCAAGACCCTGCTCACCATCGGCAAGATCGCGCTGCAGCGTGGTTTCCCACTCGACGAGGCTGCTTTTCCGACCTTCGGCGTGCCGGATTTCCCATCGGTGGGCGATCCGATGGAGCGCGCCATCGTCCATGCCATCGCCCGGCAGGAAAGCGCCTTCGACCCGGCCGCGGTCTCGCATGCGGGTGCGCTCGGGCTGATGCAGATGATGCCGGCGACGGCGCGCGAGACGGCGCGGCGGGCTCAGTTTCCCTTCGAGCTCGACCGGCTGACCAAGGACCCGCTCTATTCGGCGAAGATGGGCGCCGCCCATCTCAACGACCTGCTCGGCGACTGGCGCGGCTCCTATATCCTGACTTTCGCCGCCTACAATGCCGGCTCGGGCAATGTGAAGAAGTGGATCACGGCCTATGGCGACCCGCGCTCGCCCGAGGTCGATGCCGTCGACTGGGTTGAGCGCATCTCGTTCACCGAGACGCGCAATTATGTGCAGCGGGTGATGGAGAACCTGCAGGTCTACCGCCAGCGCCTCAACCAGCGCACCGCCTACATGATCGACTACGATCTGAAGCGGGGCGGCAAGCGCGACTGAGCGCCGGCCACATTCGTGATCAACGCCCTCAGAAGCCCAACGGCCCGGCCCCGGCTTTCGCCCCCGGCACGGCCATGGTTAGGTGCGCCGTGCCCGCTTTCCCCCCGAGTCCCGCATGAATTCCGATACCGGTTTCCGCTCCCTGTTCATCAGCGCCCGCGACGGGCTGAAGCTGCATGTGCGTGAATACGGGCCGCAAGCCGCTTCCCTGCTGCCGATCGTCTGCCTGGCCGGTCTGGCGCGAACCTCTGCCGACTTCCACGAACTCGCCCTGGCACTTTCGGAGGACGGGCCGCGGCGGGTCCTGGCGCTCGACTATCGCGGCCGCGGCCGCTCCGATTACGCCAGGGACTGGCACGACTACGATATCCGTATCGAGCTCGACGATCTCATGCAGATGCTTGCGGCAACCGGCGTCGAGGAAGCCGTCTTCGTCGGCACCTCGCGCGGCGGGCTCCTGACCATGGCGCTGGGGGCAGCACGACCTGCGGCGATCCGCGGCGTCGTCCTCAACGATGTCGGGCCGGTGATCGACGCGCGCGGGCTGCTGCGCATTCGCGGCTATGTCGGCAAGCTGCCGACGCCGCGCAGCTTCGCCGAGGGGGCCGAGATCCTGAAGCGGCTCTCGGACCAGCAATTCCCGCTCTTCGGCGAGGCCGAATGGGAGATCATGGCGCGCCGGACCTGGACCGAACGCAACGGCGCGCTCTTGCCGGACTACGATCCACGCCTGCTGAAGACGCTGGAAGAGCTCGACCTGGAAGCGCCGCTGCCCGAGCTCTGGCCCTATTTCGCCGCGCTCAACCATGTCCCGGTGCTGGCGATCCGCGGCGAGAATTCCGACCTCCTGGCCGAGAAGACGCTGGCGGAGATGGGGCAGCGCCATCCGCGCTGCGAGACCTTCACCGCGCCGGGCCAGGGCCATGCTCCCCTGCTCGGCAGCAAGGACATGGTCCGCCGGATCGGCCGGTTGATCGCGAAGGCTGAGAAGCAGGCAGCCTAACGATCTGGCCTCCTAACGCTGCCTTGCCTGAAGCGGCAGGGCGTCGAACAGCGACGGCTCGGCGCTGGTGCGCGCCTTCTCGATCGTCAGGATCTTCAGCTTTGTCTCGACGCCGCCATCGGCCGAGAAGCCGCCGGTCTTGCCGCCGGCGGCGAGCACGCGATGGCAGGGCACGATGATCGGGATCGGGTTCTGGCCAAGCGCCACGCCGACGGCCCGCGCTGCGCCGGGCTCACCGATCCGCGCCGCGACCTCGCCATAGGTCAGCGTCTCGCCAGGCGGAATCGCCAAAGCGACGGCGTAGACGCGCCGGTTGAACTCAGGCGTCGCCGAGAGATCGATCGGCAGATGCGCGAGATCACGCTGCTCGCCTGCCAACAAGGCGACGACGTCATCGATCGCCTGCCGCACGAAAGGCGGAGGCTCGGCCTTGACCGCCTCGGGAAAGCGCTTCGCCAGGCGCCGCCGCGCCGCATCCTCGTCGCGCTCGGGCAATTGCGCCGCGATGATGCGCTCGCCCTGCCAGACCAGAGCGCAGGAGCCGATCGCGGTCGCAAAGAGACAGATGTTCTGCATGGGTCGAAGCTAGCGCAGATGCCGCCTGCGCGGCACCCGCTTTCTGCCAGCAGGTGGTCAGGCCCAGAGCCGTTCCTTCTCCAAGCCCTTGTAGAGATCCGCCACCTGCTCGGCATATCCGTTGAACAGCAGCGTCGGCTTGCGGTCGCGCGAGCCCAGCACCTGCTCGCTCGCCTGGCTCCAGCGCGGATGCGAGACTTCCGGGTTCACATTGGCCCAGAAGCCATATTCGGAAGCCTGCAACCCCTCCCAGAAGGTCTTCGGCCGCTCGGCGACGAAGCTGATCTTGCTGATCGATTTCACCGATTTGAAGCCGTATTTCCACGGCGTGATCAATCGCAGCGGGGCGCCGTGCTGGGTGGGGATCGGCTTGCCGTAGATGCCGGTCACCATCAGCGCCATCTCGTTGGTCGCCTCGGCGATGGTCAGCCCTTCCGTATAGGGCCAGGGATACCAGCGCTGCGACTGCCCCGGCGCCATCTTCGGATTCAGGAAGGTCTGCATCTGGATATATTTCGCCCCTGACAAGGGCTTGGCCAGCGCGACCAGACTCTTCAGCGTGAACCCCGTCCACGGCACCGCCATCGACCAGGCCTCGACACAGCGGAAGCGATAGAGCCGCTCCTCCAGCGTGACCTTGCGGATCAGGTCGTCGATGCCGATCTCGAACGGCTTCTCGACGAGACCGTCGATCGTGATCGTCCACGGCCGCGTCTGCAGGCGCTTGGACGCGGCGGCCACCTCCTTCGAGGTGCCGAACTCGTAGAAATTATTGTAGTTCGCCGCCAGTTCCTCGTCGGTCACCGGGCGGTCGAGCGTGTAGGCCGCATTGCGCTTGGCCGGGTAGAGGTCGAGCGTCGGGTCGGCGCCCTGCGCCATGGCGCCCTGCGGCAAGGCGGCCCCGGCGATCAGACCGGCACCGCCGGCGAGCCATTGCCGCCTGTTCAGGAAGACGGCCTCGGATGTCGCCTGGCTCTCGGGAATTTCCCAGCCGGCGCGGCGCTTGATCAGCATGACGGACATACTCCGTTGCAACAGAGTATGATTAGTCGATTTGGTACCTGCCCACCAAGTCACGAGGGGGAGAGCAGCTCTCCCCCTCGCTTGGAAATCACAGCGGCCCGGCCATTCAAGCCGGCAGATCGGCGAAGCGCTTGGCGTAGTCCGCCTCCAGCCCTGCGATCCTCGACCAGAAGCCACGCGGCGGATCGCCGGCGAGCTTGTCTTCCAGAATGCCGAGATGGGCGTGCCAGCCGCCGGAGACGTCGGTCATCTCCGCCTTGTCGGCGAGCTTGCGATGCGTCAGCACCAGCTTGACCTTGTCGCCTTTGGGCGTGAGTTCGAAGGTCACCTCCGAGCTGGCGCCGCCCTCGCCCGGCCAGGTCATCGCCAGCGCGGTCATCGGCTCGTAGCGCGTCACGGTTCCCTTGGAGGGCCAGCCATTGTCGTTCATCTCGCGATAGCGCTCCGGCGGCCGCTCGCTGGTGATCTCCGAATGCTTGAACAGGAGATCGACCGTGCCGCCGACGCGTGGCTCGAGTTGGCCCGAAGCCAGCCAGGTGCCGCGTTTGTCGGACTCGGTGAGATAGGACCAGACTCGCTCGACTGGGCCGGGCAAAAGGCGTTCGAAGCGGATAGCGCCGCTCTCCAGAACCACACCATACTCGTTCATGACTGCTCTCCTTACTCGTCGTCAGATTTTGCGAGCTCTCGTTCCAGGCGGTCGAGCCCGCCATTCCAGAAGCTGCGGACCTGCTTGACCCAGGCCTCGAAGGCATCGAGGCCTTCCGGATCGAGCCGGTAGATGCGCCGCTGGCCACTGACCTCGACGCTCACCAGCCCCGCCTCCTTCAGCACCTTCAGATGCTGCGAGATCGCCGGCGCGCTCATGCCGAACTGGGCAGTGATCTCGCCCGCCGCCATGGCGCGCTGGCCCAGCATCTCGACGATGCGGCGGCGGGTCGGGTCGGCAAGGGCAGTGAAGCGATCCATGCATTTCATTTAGTCATTTACTTAATTAAGTCAACACGAAAATTAAGAGCCACAGACGCATGCCCTCCCCCTTGCGTGTACCGGGCTTGCCCTTGCGCGCACGACGGGTCATGAGGATCGCCCTTCCCGCCTCATTCGTCAGATCATGCCCTCCCGAAACGCCACCCTCGCCGGCATCCTGATGATGCTGCTCGGCATCCTGCTGTTCTCGATCAACGACGTGATGGGGAAATGGCTGGTCGCGACCTATACGGTCGGCCAGATCCTGCTCCTGCGCTCTGGCGTCGCTCTCTTGGCGATCATCCCCTTCGTGGTGAAGCAGGGTCTCCGTCGTACGCTGCGGCCCGAGCGGCCGGGCCTGCAGCTGCTGCGTGTTACGCTCGGCTCCTGCGAGGTCGCGCTGTTCTACTGGGCGGTGTCGTATCTGCCGCTCGCCGACACGATGACGCTCTGGCTGGCGGCACCGGTCTGGGCGGTGGTGCTTGCGGCGCTGCTGCTCGGCGAGCGTGTCGATGCTGGGCGCTGGCTCGCCGTGGTCGCCGGCTTTATCGGCGTCGCGATCGCGCTCAACCCGTCGAGTGAGAGCCTGTCCCTGCCGGCGATCATCGCGCTGATCGGCAGCTTCTCCTTCGCCGCGATGATGATCATCGGCCGGCAACTGCGCGGCACGCCCGACGTGACACTGGTCTTCTGGCAGACCTTCGGCGCGCTGGTGATGGGCCTGCTGCTCCTGCCCTTCGGCTGGGTGACACCGAGCCTGGCCGATATCGGCCTGCTCGGCCTGCTTGGCATCCTCGCCATGGTGGCGCATCTCTGCGTCACCCGCTCGCTCAAGCTGGCCGAAGCCTCGGTCGTCGTGCCCTATCAGTACACGCTGATCATCTGGGCGCTGATCTTCGGCTGGTTCGTCTTCGGCGATTGGCCCAAGCCCGCCATGCTGTTCGGCTCCGCCCTGATCATCGCTGCCGGCCTCGCTTTGCTCGTGCTCGAGCGGCGCGCGGGCAACTCGGCCTCTGAGAACGCCAAGGAGCGTGTTACCGTCGAGCAGAACTGACATTGGGGGTGCGATGGCCGAGGCTGCGAAACCGCCTGATTTCTGGAGTTGGCTCGGCGCTGCGATCTCCCTCGTCCTCGGCCTCTGGCTGCTCATCGCCGGCTTGCGCACCCTGCCGCTGGCGCGCGGCGATCTCCTGGTCGCCGACCATGTCGGCCCCATCAATTACAGCGCACCTCTGATGCGCGTCAGCTCGGGACGCGGTTCCAGCACCTACCGGACCCAGGACATTCCGCTGGTCGCGCTCGGCGACAACCAGCAGATCTACCGCCAGCGCTACTACCGGCCGGCCCGCGGCCTCTGGGTCGACGGCATCGACCGGCTCGACTCCGGCCAGCAGGTCCGCTTCCTCGTCGATCCGGGTCGGCAGCTGGTCTACGAGGCGACCTCGCGCGGCAAGACCTTCCTTGCCTATGACGCCACCGCCGAGACGCTGACCAGCGCCGCCTATCGCTCGATGCTGTTCGGCTTTGCCCTGCTCGGCAGCGTCGCCTGGCACCTCAAGCCACTGGCGTCGCGCTACTGGCGCGAGCGGCAGGGCGCCGGCGAAGCCCATGGCGGCTGAGAATGCGGAAACCGGACCGCTCTGGTGGACAGGTGTTGCCGTCATCGGCCTGGTCTTCCTCGCCTTGGGCTATGGCGCTCTCCCGGTCGGCCGCGACAGCCTCGTTACCGTTGAGATCGAGGCGCCGCTGCCGGTCCGCCGCGTCCTCGTCGAGGGCAGCGGCAGGAACCCCGACAACTACTTCACCCAGCGCCTCAAGGTCGCCTTGCCTGGCAACGATAGTGCGGAGGTCTCGCCGGTTCGCAAGCTTCTGATCCCGGAGATCGAGGATCTGAAGCGCGGCACAGTACGCTTCCTGATCGACCCGCTCTCGCGCCAGATCTACGAGGCCTCGCTCGATGGCCGCGTGCTCCTCTCCTATATCCGCTCGGCCGGGACCCGGCGCCGCAATGCATTCATCGCGATGCTCGTCGGGCTGTTCTGCGTCGGGGTCGGGGCTCTGGGGCTGGCGCCGGTGGCGCGGACGGGCGAAAAGACTCCTGCCCGGTCCGAGAGCTGAACGGGCGCAGGGGAGGACCATGGCGACGATTTCCTATCTGACGACGATCCAGTTCGGCTTCGGCGAACTCAAGGCCATCGCACCCGGCCTGACCGATCTGAAGATCACGCGCCCCTTGATCGTCGCCGATCGCGGCCTGGCGGCTACCGACCTGATCGATCGGCTGCGTGCCGCCTCGCCTGTGCTCGGCAATGCCCCACTCTTCGTCGACACACCCACCAACCCGACTGAGGAAGCCGTCGAGGCCGCGGTCGCGCTCTATCGCGAGCATGGCTGCGACGGGCTCGTCGCCATCGGCGGCGGCTCGCCGATCGACCTAGCCAAGGGCGTCGCCCTGCTCGCCAGCCATGACGGGCCGCTAGAGACCTATGCCGCGATCCTTGGCGGTATTCCGAAGGTTACGAGCAAGGTTGCACCGGTGATCGCCGTTCCAACCACCGCCGGCACCGGCAGCGAGGTCGGCCGCGCCGCGCTGATCACGTTGAAGGACGGCCGCAAACTCGGCTTCATCTCGCCCTACCTGATCCCCAAGCTCGCCATCTGCGATCCCGAGCTGACGCTCGGCCTCCCGGCAGGGCTGACCGCCGCCACCGGCATGGACGCCCTCACCCACTGCATCGAGACCTATCTCAGCCCACGCGAGAACCCGCCGGCCGAAGCGATCGCGCTCGACGGACTGAAGCGCGCTGCCGGCCATATCGAGCGCGCCACCGCCGATGGCTCCGACCGCGAGGCCCGCAAGGAGATGCTGATGGCCGCCCTGCAGGGCGGCCTGACGTTCCAGAAGGGTCTCGGTGCCGTCCACGCCCTCTCGCATCCGCTCGGGGGCCTGAAACAGGTCTCGCTGCATCATGGCACGCTCAATGCCGTGCTGCTGCCGGCAGTGCTGCGCTTCAACGAATCAGCTGCCGCCGCGAAATACGCCGAAATCCGCCGGGTGCTCGGCTTGCCCGCCGA
This sequence comes from Allobosea sp. Tri-44, assembly GCF_004123845.1. GTDB lineage: Bacteria > Pseudomonadota > Alphaproteobacteria > Rhizobiales > Beijerinckiaceae > Allobosea. The sequence continues at coordinate 369,618 of NZ_NBDP01000005.1, forward strand.
TGCCGATCTCGCCGGCTGGGTCGCCGGGTTGACGCAACGCCTCGGCCTGCCGGGGACACTCGCGCAGATGGGCCTGCCGCGCGAGGTCCTGCCTGCCATCTCGGAAGCGGCGACGCAGGACCATTCGAGCGCGACCAATGCGCGGCCGGCGAGCGCGGCGGAGTATCTGGCGATGCTCGAGGCTTCGTTCGGGTAAGCGCCGGGCGATACCCAGCGCAGCCGGTCGTTCAACGCTTCCGCTTGCCACGCTTGCCCTTTGCGGCGCGCGAATGCTCGGTCTGGCCGCCGGCAGCAAGAATCTTCGCCTCGGCCTGCCATCGTTCCGCAATTGCATGCTCCGCGATGTCGGTGTGGCTGGCGAGGAAGCGCAGTTCCTCCGGGCCGAGAGCCGCGATCTGGTCGAAATGCCAGATTCCGAGACCGTTCAGCTTCTCGGCGATTGCCGGTCCGACGCCGTCGATCAGGCCGAGATCATCCGGCTTGCCGCCACGAGCCGCCGGCAGGAGGTTGGCCGGCCGTTTGCTTTCGAGCACCGCGGTGGAAACCGGAGCTGGCACGTCAGCCGCCGGTCCCGCCAAGGCCGCCGCCTGCTTCACCCATTCCTCGCGCTCGATGCGCCCAGGGAAGGCGAGATAGGCGCCGACCCATTCGACGTTCTGCGGCGTCCAGGCGGCAATCTGACTGAAATGCCAGATTCCGAGCACCTGCAGGCGCCCCTCGTTCTGCGGACCTATGCCCTTGATCAGCTTGAGGTTATCGGCAGCGCCGCGGGCCGCAGGCAGACCGGCCGGGCGCTTGCCGGCGAGCGCATGCTCGCCCTCGACCTTGGGCATCGGAGCGGGCTCAGTCTCGTGCGCGCTGGCGGTAACTACCTGCTTGGACGGCGCCGGAAGTGCCGGGGCTGGCTGGGGCAGAGCAAGGCGTGGCGCAGGCGCGGCGAGCGCCGGAAGCGCCTCGCCTTCGCTGGCGAACAGGCTGCCGATCAGACAGCCGGCGGCATAAGCGAGCAGATAGAGCAACGCGGTCTCGATCCAGAACGCCGCCTGGTCGTTGACCAGCCGGAACCAGACCAGCGCCGCCAATGCGGCCCAGAGGATCGCAAGGCCGGCAACAGGGCCGCGCGGGCCGCCTCTCCCGCTGAGCCAGCCGAAGACGAGGCCGACCGCGAAGGCGGCGAAGAGGAACCAAGCGAACTGGGTTGCGAGATAGAGCATCGCCGCCCTCCTATTTCGCCACGGTGAACTGGACGCGGCGGTTCTTGATCCGCGCCTCCGGGTCGGTCGGGGCAACCAGCGGCCGATCGGTCCCGTAGCCCTTGACCTCGAGCTGCGCCGCGGCGACACCGCGGCGGATCAGCTCTTCGCGGACACGCTGCGCCCGCCGGTTCGACAAATCGAGGTTGTTGAAGCCGCTGCGCTCGCCATCGAAATTGCTGTGCCCTTCGATGGTCACGCGCGTGCTCGGGCACTGTTTCAGGATGGCGGCGGCCTCGGTCATGGCCCGCTCGGTTACGGGATCGAGAGTCGTGACCCCAGTCCCCAGGGCAAAGATGACGTAGTAGCGCTGCGTCAGCGCATCGAGCTCGTTCTGGCAGGTGCTTGCCGGGTCGATGACGCAGCCGGTCTGGCGCATGCTGATCTCGGCCTTGCCGGAAAAGCCCTGCGGCAAGCCGCTCGCAAGATCGGTCTCTACCTCGTCGCGGACCAGCGCGCGGCAGGTCAGCCCGCGAACATTGACCTCCCGATCGACCACGCTGGCCGAACCGAGATCGAGCCGCAGCAGATCCTGCACCACCCCGCGCGCCGCGACACCGAAGCCGGTCGGCGCCGCCGGCCGGATCTCGGTCTCGTCATTGACGCGCCCACGCAGCGGCGACGCCTCGATCAGCGCCGCGATCGCGTCCTTGGCCGCGGCATCGGGCAGGTGGCCGTTGAGATAGCCCCCGGATTTGTCGATCGAGGCCGTGAAACCGTAGCCCGCCGCAACGGGCGGCGCCGGCTGCGGCAAAACCGGCGGCTCGGTCACGGCGGCCGAGCTCGGTGCGCCGGGAGCGGGCTCGACCGGCGTCGGTTGCCGCAGGGCGCCCGAGCCGGCGGGCGGCACCGGGGCAGGCGTCGGCGCCGGCGATGGGACCAACGGGCAGACGATGCTGGCGAGCGCGACCGAATCGGGACCGTCGCCCTGCGCGATATTCAGCTTCAGGGCCTCGCAGGCCTCGTAATTCTCAGGCCCCTGCCCCGAGATGCGGTAGGCGCCGCCTTCGATCTCGACCTTGCCGCTGCGCAGGCGGGCGAGATCGGCGACGGCGCGCGTCACCTTGGTGGCGAAAGCCGCCGGCTCTCCGGCGGCCGGCAGCATGCGATCGGTCACCGCGCCGACGGTCTGGAAAGCGCGAGCGAGCAGTGCCGCAATCTCGCGGCGTGCCGGATCGGATGGATAGTACCCCGCGACCGTGACCGAGCCGGACGCGCTCTTCTCGGCGCTCCAGCGATAGGGGGCCATTGTCGGTGGGCTGAGCGCGCAGTCGACGCGGGTGAAGCCCTTCTGAGCGGCGGTGGAAGCACTCTCTCGCAGTGCCAGGAAATTCTGCGGTGTCGCGGCGGTGCCCTCGACACAATAGCGCGTATCGTCCAGCGCGACCTTGCCTGCGGAGAGTTGTCCGAGATCGCGCATCAGGCTGCCGGCGAGTTCGGCGAAGCCGGGCGGCGCACCGAAAGCGACCTTCTGCTGGTCATCGACCCGCAGCTCAGGGCCAAGCGCCCGGGCCGCAGACACGCTCGCCGTGGCAATCGCCTCGTCCGGCACGAAGCCGGACAGTGTCACGAGATTGGCCTGCCGTGTCGCCGACCAGCTATAGGGCTTTTGCGCGATGACCTGCGTGAGCCCACCGAGCACGCGCCGGACACCGAATTCCGATTGCAGCTGAGCCAGCGCCTTGCTGGCGCCGTCGGCCGTGACCGCCTCGCCGTCGAGATAGACGTCCCGGCCGCTGACCCGAACCAAAACGCCACGTGCGCCAGAGGCGGCCCCCGCCACCGCGTTTGCTGCAAGCGCCCTGGCTTCGATGTCCCGGCGCACGGTTTCGGTGTTCAGGACGTTGGCTGACGCCCAGAGCAAGGCCAGTGGAACAAGCCCCCAGAGCCAACCGGCGTTTCGCGCCATGCCGAAATTCCCGCCTCGTCCCAAGGATCGCTCGCGCCGAATCCGGACGCCCGCGGCCCCTTGCAATCACGCCCCATCACGGCCCCAAGTCAAGCAAGAGGCCGCCTCGCCCTTGTGAGGGACAGACAGGGTTTCCACGACAGGGAGATAGATCGGAAACGAAAAAAGCCCCGGGTTTCCCCGGGGCTTTCCTTGAACGATCAGGTGATCGATCAGAAGTCGCGCTGGATGCGGAGACGGCCAGCCCAAGCGTCGTCGGACTTGATCGTGCCCGGACCACGGCCACCGGCGTCGGTGCCGGCCAGAACGGCCTGCTTCAGCTCGGTGCGGGTGTAGAGAACCTCGACACCGATATCGAGACCCGAAACCGGCGACCAGATCAGGTTACCAGCAACGATCAGCTCCTTCGGATCAAGCGGACGGGAAACCACGCCCGGGACCGCCTGGTTGGCCAGGACGTAGCCGAGCTTCAGCTCGGAATACGACGCGGCCAGCTCCGACCGCAGGGTCGGGGTCCAGAAGTGACGCAGAGCAGCGACAACCGACCAGCCAGTGGCCGTCTTGGTGTTGCCGAAGACGTCGGTCGAGACATCGGCGATGCCGAGCTGGGCGTTCTGCGCCAGGATACGACCCGAGCCGAAGCTGCCGCCCCAGCCGAGATAGCCGAGAGCGCCGTCAGCATAGGCAGCCTGCAGGAACAGGGAGTCGCCAGCCGCAAGCATCGGCAGGTTGATCTTCACGCCACCCTGGACAGCAAAGCCCCACTCGTCCTCGTTGCGGAAGCCGAGAGCAGCATTGTTGATGCTACGCTGGGTGATGGCACCCGACAGCTGAGCCGAACCCCAGCCCTGATCGACGCGCACCGAAGCGACGATGTCGGGGAAGTTCGTGCCGAGCAGCGTCGAAGCGCCACCGGGGCTGACAACACCGTTTTCACGGCCGCCGGTGCCGGTGACGCGGTCTTCGAGCGAGATCGTCGCCGAGAAGCCCGAGCCGAAGGTGGCGGTGTAGGCCAACAGGTTGAGACGCGAGTCAGCCGTGCGGACCGTCGTGTAGGTCCAGTCGTTCGCGTAGAAGTCGAAGAACGACTGAGCGCGACCGGCGGTGATCGGGCCGAACTGGATGAAGGCCAGATCGAGGTTCGACGCCGTCGCGTTCGCGAACAGGCTGCCGGCGCCCGGGGTAGCGGTCGGACGCGGGTTGCCCGGGGAGACGATGCCCTGGTTACCGCCGGCGGCCGTGCTGTTGTAGAAGCCGGAGCTGACGGTCAGCTCGTAGCGGAAGAAGGTGCGCAGCGTGCCGTAAGCGGTCGCGGTGCGAGCGTCGACGTTCAGACGACCGCGCGAGCGGGAGCCGTAGCCATCGCCGGTGTCGCCGTAGCGCGAACCGATGGTGTACTCAGCGCGAACACGACCACCAACGCGAAGGCAGGTGTCGGTGCCCGGGATGTAGAAGAAGCCTGCGCCGTAGGCGGAGCAAACACGAACGTATTCGACCGGAGCGGCCTTCCGCGAAGGAAGGTCGGCGGCCTGAGCCCCGGCAACCGCGGCGATGCCGGCGGCGGAACCGAGGAGGAGGCTCTTTACGAGCTTCATTTGATAACCTCCAAAAGAGTTTCGAGACCCTCGGGCGTCGGCGCGTTCCTTGCCGGCGGCCCCAGGAGACCAAACCAGCGAACCCGCTTATCCCGGTCTTTCGCCCGCGTCCCCGAACCGTTCGGAGGCGAAGACGAAAAACAGCGACCGGGAACGTCCCGCCGCACAGTCACCATTACGAATGCCCGGCCGCCGATCAACCACGATCACGCCACAGTCCCCACCACGGACCCGCTTTGCCCCCCGGTGTTGCACCTCGGCCACGCTTTGACCGCCGAACTTAAGAGGGCGTTAACCGCATAGGGTCGTTTGCGGGCTTCCAAAGCCGCCTGCTCGCCATTCCGGCTGCGAATCTGCGGCGTCGTCTCGGCGATTGAGTCGGGACGTCAGTATTCCCACTCGGCCCCGACGCCGACCGCAGCACTGCCGTCGGCGTTGGTCTCGGCCTGGAGCTTCAGGCGGCGTGTCACATCAATGCCGATGGAGACGCCGCTGTCCTCGGGCTTGGCACCGGCTCTGACCCCGAGCGTGACGTTGTCGCTAAGAGCACGCGAGACACCGACCGTCGGACCACCCGGCCCCATCTGGACATCGAGATTGTCAACGCCGAGCGAGCGACGGATGCGTTCGAAGACGTCGTCGCCGCCGGCTCCGGAGAACTGCGCCGCGGTCTGGGCGAGCTGCAGCGCCTGGAAGGGCGAAAGCGAACCGGAGGCACGGGCGAAGAGCAGCCGCGAGAGCACCTCGTCCGGTGGCAGCTCCGGCGAGGAGGAGAAGGTGAATTCCGGCGCCGAGGCCTCGCCGGAGATGATGATCCGTGCGGTGACGTCGGCGGCGCGGGTTTCGGCGACGAAGTCGAGCGTCGGCATCACGTCGCCGGAGAAGGTGATGCGGCCACGGGTGAAGTCGAGGCGCTGGCTGGCGAGGCTGAGACGCCCGCGCCGGAGATCGAAGCCGCCGGTCAGCGCCGGCGCGCCGGAGCTGCCGCCGACGCGCAGGTCGCCGCCGAGCTCGGCATCGATGCCACGCCCGCGGATGAAGACGCGCCCGGGCGCCGACACGGCGATGTCGAGCACGGCGTCGAAGGCCGGCGCACGAGCACCCTTCCGACTCGCGACTGCGCGCGCCTTGCGCTCGGCCGCGAGTCGGGCCGCCGCCTGGCCCTTGGCATTGATGTGACGGATGCCGTCGACCGGTCGCGAGCTCGATGGCAGGCGGTCCGGCACCGCGACCTCCATGGTCACGACATCGATGCGCCCGGCGATTCGGGGCCGCTGCACCAGGGGGCCTGCCAGCTCGAGATTGAGATCGGAGACCGCCCTGACGAGACCGCTGTCGACGAGCTGGGCCCGTTTGCCCTCGATCCGAATCGTGCCGGGGAAGCCAGCCTCGGGATCCAGTTTGACATTGCCGCGGGCCGAGAGCGTGCCGCCACCTGGCGTCTGCGCGGCGAAGCGCTCGATCACGAGCTCGGGTCCATTGGCCGCGAGGCGCGCTTCGAGTCCAGTCAGCTTCACGCCCTGAAGCGCATCACTGAAGCTGCCGCCGGAGAGCGTCGCGCCACCGGAGAGGCGCGGCGCCGCAAGCGTACCGCCGGCGCGCAGGTCGAGCGCGAGCTGGCCGGTCAAGCGCCTGCCATCGGCGGCGAGCTGGGTGTTGGCGAGCGCCGCATCGGCACGGCCTTGTATCGAGAGATCGAGCGCGCCGTCGCCACCGAGCGGTGCGGTGCCCTTCGCGGTCAGGCTGACGAAACGGCCGGCGTTCAGGCTGGCATCGAGGCTGGTCTGGCGGCCGCCCAGCGCGCCCTGCCCGGCGATCTCGATCGGCGGCAGGCCGGCGGAGCGGGTCTGCGGCGTGACGAGGCGGGCGATGCGGACGCGCCAGGGTCCGGTCGGTGCCTCGGCCGTACCCTTGATCGTCGCCTCGGCGTCGAGCGTGCCGGACAGGTCGAGCGTCGGAGAGGCCAGGCGAGCGGCGGACAAAGGCACGTTCTGCGCGGCGAAGCGCAGGTCGAGCGCCCTGCCGGCCTCGCCGTCGAGCGTGATCCGGCCGCCGTCGAGCGCGATGGCGAGATCGCGGATTGCGACGCCGCCATCGATCGCGACGAAGCTCGCCGGCTTCGCCAGCGCAATGCGACGGCCATCGCGGGTCGCGGTAAAGCTGGCGAGATCGAAGCGCAGCGGCTCGGTGACCGAGAGCCTGCCCTTCGAGGCGAGCGAGAAGCCGCGCGCCGTGGCATCGAGACTGATGTCGCTGGCGTCGGCGGCGCCCGTCGAGACCAGGCGGATCGCGCTGACCGGCTCGCCGGCGATCACAGCGCGGTCGACCTGGATATTGCCGTCGATCAGCGGCTTGCGCAGCGCATCGGCGATGACGACCGCGGCATCGAGCCGGTCGATCGAAAGACTTGGCCCGACAAGCTTTTGGGCATTGGCTTTCAGATCGAGATTCTGGCCGCCATTGGGTCGCGTGAGCTTGAGATCGGCGTCGATGCGGCCACCCAGCTTGGCGAGCGCCAGCGCCGAAAGGTCGTCGAGATTGCGGGCGGCGAGCTTGAGAGTCCCGTCGGCGAGATTGGCGCCGTCGAGATCGAGCGTGCCGTTGAGCGTGGCCGAGCCGATCGCGATGTCGAGCTGCGGTAGGCTCCAGCCGCCGCTGTCGCCCTTGGCGAAACGCAAGGTTCCTGTCGCCGGCTTACCCTCGATCTCGCCGGACAGGCGCGCATCACCGGACAGCATCCCTTGCAGATCGCGGAGATTGGCATCAAGCGCGAGGCGCGGCACCGGTCGGCCGAGCGCGGTCGCATTGGTGATGCCCGCCTTCAGCGTGGCGTCGAGTCTGTCGAGCGGGCCGGTCAGCGTCGCATCGAAAGCGCCCTGCCCCGACAGCTTCGGATCGGCCCGGCGCAAATCGGGGATCGCGATGTTGGCGCGCAGGCTCGAGCCTTGCGCGCCAAGCGCGCCATCGGCTGTCGCCGCGACATGGGTTCCGGCGATGCGCAGGCCGTTGACGATAAGGCCGCCGCTGCCGGGTACCCTGATCTCGCCGCCGATTGAGAGCTTGCCGGCAAGCAGGCGGTCGAGCGCCTCCTGGCCAAGGGCGAGCGCTTCGGCACCGCCATCAAGCTTGACGGCATAGAGTCGCTTCTTCGGCTCGGCATCGACATCTGCGCTGACGGTGGCAGCGCCCTTGAGCGGACGGCCGGCGAGCGTGCTGAGCCGCGACAGGTCCGGCAACCGCGCCTGCACCTTGCCGAGGACGCGGGCCGGATCAAGACGACCGGTGTAGCCGAGCTCGGCGCCGCCGAAGCTGAGCTTCAGCGTCTCGAACTCGCCGCCTCCGCCTTCCGAGGCCGTGCCGCGCAAGGTGAAGCGCAGGCGGTCACCGATGAAGCGCGCCAAACCGGGATCGGCGAGCACGACACCGGAAGCCTCGCCGTCGGAGACCAGCACCGTGCGAGTCGCGGGATCGTTGAGCGCGCCGGTCGGCGTCGCCGTAAAGGTGAAGTCGAGCTTGCCGAGCTTGCCCGCCGGGACATTGGCGCCTTCCGCCTGCAGGCTGGCGTTGACGCGCGGGCCAGCGGCCGGCCCGCGGATCGTCGCATCGAAGGCGAGCTTGGCGATCTCGGCGCCGGAGGCGACGGTGCGGCCCTCGGCATTGGGGCGGGCGGCGGCGGTGATCTTGAAGTCGAGATTCTTGTCGGCGCCGTAGAGGCCGTTGACGTCGAGCCGCGCCAGCGCCGAGACCAGTGCCATCTGGTCGACCGAGACGGCGCCGTCATCGGCGAAGGCGACCGTGCCGTCGAGCCGGGTCGAGCCCTCGAACACCGGCGCGACCGGCGGCGGCATCAGGCCGGCGATGCGCGAATCGAGCGCGAGCAGGAGCCGCCTGCCCGCGCCCTGGCGGCTGAGGTCGGCGGTGCCGTTGGCGCCGATCGTCGGCCCTCCAGCAAAGGCGAGCGTCGCCCGGAAGCGGTCGAGCGGGCCGTCGCCGGAAAGGTCGAGCTTGACCGGCGGCCGGTCCGGCAGGTCGGCGATGGTCGCGATCAGGCCGCCTGCCGGCTCGTCGAGCTTGAGCGCGAGCTGGAGCTGCGTCGATTGCGGCACGAAGCGCAGGTTGACGTCGAGCGTGCCGCCCATGTCGAGCCGGCGGCCGGCAAGCCGGAAATCGAGGCCCTCATTCGGCGGCCCCAGACGGGCGGCACCCGTTGCCGAAAGCCGGGCCGGCGCCCCGATCACGGTCGGGCCCAGCGCCAGCTCGCCGAGCTGGAACGCCTCGATGATCACTTTGAGTGGCAGTTCGGGCAGGATCGGCCCGGCATTGGCCTGCGCCGCTGCAGCGGCCGGATCCGGCAGCGGCTTGCGCAGGATCTCAAGCTTGCCGATCTCGAGCCGGTTGACCTCCAGCCGGCGCAGCAGCAGCGCCGAGCGGGTCCAGACCAGCCGGGCGCGATCGAGCCGCAGCCAGGGGCCGTCGCGGTCGGAGATGACGATGTCGCGGATGGTCGCGTCGGAGGAGAGCGCACCGTCGACCGCGCCGATCGAGACTTGGCTGCCATCAGTCGTGAGCGCCTTCGAGATCAAATCGGCGATGACGCCGCGATCGCCGGCGTTCTGGGCGAAGCCGCCGAGACCGGTGAAGACGACCAGCGCAGCGGCGATGAAGAGCGCCGCGAGGCCGGCGATCAGCCGAGGAATGCGGAACGCGCCCATCAGAAGGCCTGCCCGATGCTGATATAGAGTGCGACCGGCTTGTCCCCCTTGCGCGGGTTGAGCGGGGCCGCGACATCGACCCTGATCGGCCCAATCGGCGTGTAGTAGCGCAGGCCGAGGCCGGCGGCGTACTGCATCTTCTCCTTGAAATTCGGGATTTGCGACTCGAAGGCCATGCCGGCGTCGAAGAACGGCACGATGCCGATCGTGTTGGTGATCTTGATACGCGCCTCGACCGAAGCCTCGAACAGGCTGCGCCCGCCGGTCAGCCGATCGAGCGGGCCGAGCGGCGAGAGCGTCCGATAGGCGTAGCCGCGCACCGAGCCGCCGCCGCCGGCATAGAAGCGCCGCGTCGCCGGCACCTCGTCGAGGGCAGCGCCGGCGATCGAACCCAGCCCGATCCGGCCGGCGAGCACGTAGCGGGCGTCTTCGTCGAGGGCGTAATAGCCGGAGACCGAGGCCTTGCTCTGGATGAAGGGTGCATCGGTGTCGCCGAAGGCGGCATAGGGCGTGACCGAGGCCGCGACCCTGATGCCACGGGTCGGGTCGAGCTGGCTGTCGGTCGAATCGTAGCGCAGCGACAGCGGCAGGCCGAGCAGCATGTAGTCGACCTGGCCGAGCACGTCGCTGGTCTGGCCGCGCTCGGCCTCGATGCCGGCCTGGATCGAAAAGACGTCGCTGAAGCGATGGCGGATCGCCGTGGTGACGTTGGCATAGCGCGCCGTATAGCCGCCATAGCGGTTGGTGCCGACGCGCTCGCGCACGCCGCTGGCATCGATCAGCAGGTCGTTGCGGCTGCCGCCGAGCGCCGGCTTGAGGAAACTCGCCGAGAAACGGGCGCCGAGATCGGTCGGCTCGAAATCGCCGAAGCGCTGGACCTTGGTGCCGTCGATGCGCGGGGCGAAGAAGACGGAGGCTTCGAGCCGCAGGCGCTCGGCGCCGCCGAACAGATTGCGGTGCTCCCAATAGGTCTTCACCGCCGGGCCATCGATGGTCGAATAGCGGGCCGAGAAGCCGAGCAGGCGCTTGGGCCGTTCGTTGACCTCGACGAAGATCGGCAGGTTGCCGGCCTGGTCGAGCGTCGTGCCTTCGCGGATGCGTACCGAGCCGACCGCGGGAATCGTCGCGATCGACTTGCGCGTATCCGTCAGTGCCTTGGGCGAATAGGGCTCGCCCGGCTCGAGATAGATGAAGGAACGGATCACCTCTGTCGGGATATCGCCGGTCTCGGTGACTGAGACGTCGCCGAAACCGGCGACGGGACCGGGATCGACGACGAGGGCGACGTCCATCGTCTTCGCGGCATGATCGACGACGGGGCGGACCTCGACGACGCGGGCGAGCGGGCGGGACTTGCTGCGCCAATAGTCGACGAGCGCGGCTTGCGCGGCGCGGATCGAGGAGGAGGTGGCGGGCGCGCCGGGCACGAGGCCCGAGACCTTGCCGGGATCGGGGATCACGGCTGTAGGGTCGCGGCGTGCGCCCGGCACGATGTCGATAGTGCGCAGCGCGAATTGCGGCCCCGGATCGACCGTGACCACGACCGGCGCCGGGGCGCGATTGCGATAGCGCTCGGCAGCGGGGGCGAGACCAGGTGGCGGCTCGCCGGCCTGTGTCACCGCGACGCCGTCGAGCGCGATCGCGACCTGTGCGTTGAAATAACCCTGGGCCCAGAGCGCATCGATCAGCGGGTTGATGTCGGCGGCGGCGCGGCGGGCGAGGGTCTCGCCATCCGGCGGCGCATCCTCGCGCAGGCGATAGAGCAGAGAGGCGTCCTGCAGGCTGCGCTTCAGCGCGCTGGCATCGGGCACATCACCGAGCTCGAAGCGCAGTTCGTAAGGGACCGTCGACTCGCTGACCGGGGGCGGCTTGTCCTTGCTGCCGAAGAGATTGAAGACGTCGAGCGATGACAGGTCGAAGGCGCGCGCCGGCGAGGCATCACCGGCAAGCATCGCCGCGAAAGCGCAGACGCCCCCGCCAGCTAGACCGATCCCCCGCCTCCGCCATGACCGCATCAAACCTCCAACCCCACTCAACTAAAACGCAGCGAATGCGTTGATTTTGTGATCGCGCCTCCAATTGATCACAATTCGACGCTCGGGATTAGCGCACGTTCAACCGAAAACCTGAACGAATCGTTGGCCATCCGGACTTTACCGAACGGCCAACGATCAGATCGCGACCTGATCTCAGTCGCCCTGTTCCGCCAGCGCGAAGGAGATCGCCGTGACCGGGTCGAGCCGGGCGATCACCGGCCCGACCGTTGGCGCGAGCACGCCGCCGCAGAGGCTGCCGGTGGTGATGATCTGACCGGCCTTGAGCGGGCCGAGCGGCCCCTCGACCGGGCGATTGGCCCAGGCGAGCGCGGTGACGAGCGGATCGCCATTGGCATGCAGCGCCTGGCGCTCATAGAGCACGTCGCCGTCGAGTTCGACCGTGCAGGTCAGGGCCGGAACGTCGTCGAAGATGCTGAACGGGACCTCGGGGCCGATGAGGTAGCCGCCATGCCCCATCGCGTCGGCGAGCCAGAGCGGGAACGGCACATTGGTCCAGTCGGCGATACGGCTCTCGACAATCTCGATGCCGACGAGGGCGGCGTCGCAATGCTCGATCAGCTCCTGGCGCGTATAGGGCTGGCCAGGCCGCAGCGGCATGTCGCGCCCGAGCCGGATGGCGAGCTCGATCTCGACCCTGAGCTCGGCGCCGTGCACGCCGCGATAAGTGTCGCCGGATTTGAGCCAGGGGCCCGGCATCAGCCCGGCCATCGGCCGGCCGCCCTCGCCGAGCGAAACCTTCCAGCCGGCGAGCGGGTAGTCCATGCCGCGGTTGATCTCGGCCTGCGCAGCGAAGCCGGCATCGACGTCGGCGGGAACCGGCAAGGTCGCGATATCGACCAGCTTGTGGCCACGGCGAGCGCCGATGAAGGCGCTAGCAAGAGTCTCGGTCGTCACAGCCATGGTCGTCTCGCCCCTGTCGCCGTCGCGGCGGCTGCCCGCCGCCTCATGCTCTCTGGCTACAGCATCGACCGGCTTCCGGGAACCCGGAGATCGCGAGCCGATCATCGCGGCGGCACATGTCTGCGCTATTTCCGGCTGGCGAGCACGACGCCGAACACGGCGACCGCCATGCCGACGAGCTGGATCGGCGTCAGGGTCTCGCCGAAGAGCAACCATGCCTCGACCGCGACTGCCGGCGGCACAAGATAGAGGAAGGTCGCGATGCGCGAGACCTGGCCGCGGCGGATCAGCACGAGATAAAGCCCGATGCCGCCGAGCGAGAGCGCCAGCACCGACCAGGCCAGCACCAGCCCCATGGTCAGGTTCCACTCGATCCGCATCGGCTCGAGCAGATAGGCGAAGGGCAAGGTGAACAGGAAGGCGGCGAAGTATTGCACCGCCGTCACCGTGCGCAGGTCGCCCTCGACGATGCGCGCCTTCTGCCAGAACGAGCCGAAGGTGACGGCGAACATGCCGACAACGTTGACGATGATCGGCAACGCCACGGCCTGCAGCGCCTCGGGCGCGACGCCGACGAGCTTCGGCTCCAGCACGAGCGCGATTCCGACGAAGCCGAAGACGATGCCGAGCCAGCGGATCGGCGAGATGCGCTCGCGCATGATCATCGGTGCGAACAATGCGGTGAGCACCGGCTGCAAACCGGCGATCAGCCCGGAGACGCCGGCCGGCAGCCCATGGCGCACCGCCCACCAGACGCCGCCGAGATAGATCGCATGCAGCAGGATGCCGGCGATGGCGCAGTCGATGATGGCGCGCCGGCTCTTCGGCCAGGGCGCCCCGAGCGCGAAGGCGAGCGCAGCGAGCGCAAGGCCGGCACAGGCGAAGCGCACCGAGAGGAAGGTGAGCGCATCGGAATAGCGCGCCGAATAGCCGGCGACAATCCAGCCGCTCGACCAGAGGAAGACGAAGAGCACCGGCGACAGGCGCAGGAAGAGCGGGGAATCGAACATTGCGGCGACCTTCTAGGCGCCTGATAGGCCTGAAACCGGCAGTTGTCGCCGCATGCGGACGCTGTGAGGCCATGTTCCGCACGCGACAGAAGAGGCGCGGGATCCCCTCTCCTGGAAGGAGAGGGGTAGGGGTGAGCGACTGTCTTGGTGGTCAAGCGTCTTGTTCGCGCCATGGTTGTTGGTCCCGGATGACGGCATTGAGGATCGTGACGAGTTTTCGGGCCGTCGCGATGATGGCGACGAGCTTTGGCTTT
>NZ_NBDP01000076.1 GCF_004123845.1 Allobosea sp. Tri-44
GGACGTCGACTGCGGGCACGAGGGGCGGGAGATCGTAATGCGTGGGTGGTTCGAAACCTACGGCCGGGGGCATGCGGCGCTCTGTTCGACCGTCATCCGGTACCGGACCAAGGGCGCCTTGCGCGATGTCGGCAAGGCTTTGGGGCTACCCGACGACCTGATCGGGACGCTGTCGTCTCAGGTCTGGGCCTGGTCCGACGAAGGCGTCGAGAAGCGCCATGTCGAAGAGCTCAATCTCAACTTGACCGACCGCCGGCTTCGACTGACGCTCGATCTCGCCCGTCAGCTCCAGGGAGCGCCGCGGCATCTATCCCAGCACCCGGGCGGGTTCGTGCTGACGCATGATCGCCTTGACGACCTCGTTCCAATCGAACCGGCTGCCATGGCCGACCGCCAGGTGATCGAGTGGGACAAGGATGACATCGACGCCCTGCGCTTCATGAAGGTCGACGTGCTCGCACTCGGCATGCTGACCTGTATGAAGCGGGGCCTCGACATGCTGGCTGATCACAAGGGCATTAAGCTCGATCTGGCCTCAATCCCGGCGGAGGATCCTCGGACCTACGCGATGATCCGCAAGGCCGACACGCTTGGGACATTTCAAATCGAAAGCCGAGCGCAGATGTCGATGCTTCCGCGTTTGAAACCGCGGACCTACTACGACCTCGTCGTCCAAGTCGCCATCGTTCGGCCCGGCCCGATCCAGGGCGACATGGTCCACCCTTATCTGCGACGGCGTGAGGGGCGTGAGCCGGTGCACTATCCAAAACCGGAACTGGAAAAGGTGCTTGGCAAGACGCTTGGGGTACCGCTCTTTCAGGAGCAGGCCATGCGGGTCGCGATCGAATGCGCCGGCTTCACGCCCGGCGAAGCCGACATGCTGCGAAAGAGCATGGCGACGTTCAAGTTCACCGGCGGCGTTTCTGCTTTCAAGGAAAAGCTCGTGAATGGCATGGTCGCCAATGGCTACAAGCAGCCGTTCGCGGAACAGACCTTCCGGCAACTCGAAGGCTTCGGCAGCTATGGTTTTCCTGAGAGCCATGCCGCCTCGTTTGCCCTGATCGCCTATGCATCGGCTTGGCTCAAATGCTGGCATCCCGACGTCTTTTGCGCCGCTTTGCTGAATAGCCAGCCGATGGGCTTCTACGCGCCCGCTCAGATCGTTCGCGACGCGCGGGACCATGGCGTCGAGGTTCGGCCGGTCTGCGCCAACGCTTCCCGCTGGGACTGTTCACTGGAGCAGACGGACGATGAGATGCGCTTCGCCGTCCGCCTCGGTCTGCGCATGGTCAAGGGCCTGTGCAATGCTCACGCGGCCGCGATCGTCACGGCGCGCGCGAGCTTAAGCTTCTCCTCAGTCGAAGATCTCTGGCGCCGTGCTCGCGTGCCCGTCGCCGCCCTGGCGCACATCGCCGAGGCCGACGGATTTCGGCCGGCCTTCCGGCTCACCCGCCGGGACGCGATTTGGGCCATCCGGGTCCTGCGCGACGAGCCCTTGCCGTTATTTGCAGCTGCTGCTGACGGGCAGGCCGAGAAAGCTCCTGAACCTGCGATCGCGCTGCGGCCGATGACCGCGGGAGGCGACGTCGTCGAAGATTACCGGCATGTCGGCCTAACCCTCGGAGA
Source organism: Allobosea sp. Tri-44 (assembly GCF_004123845.1). Classification (GTDB taxonomy): domain Bacteria; phylum Pseudomonadota; class Alphaproteobacteria; order Rhizobiales; family Beijerinckiaceae; genus Allobosea. The sequence continues at coordinate 1,627 of NZ_NBDP01000076.1, forward strand.
TCACCCCGTGTCATTCCTGCGAAGGGATTTGCAGCGCAAACGCATCGTCAGCTGTCAGGCTGCGATGGAGGCGCGCGACGGTCGTTGGCTTGAAGCGGCAGGCATCGTGCTCGTGCGTCAGCGACCGGGCTCGGCGAAAGGCGTCATGTTCATTACCCTGGAGGACGAGACCGGCATCGCGAACTTGGTGGTCTGGCCGGCGGTATTTGAGCGCTTTCGCAGGACGATTCTATCCGCGGGGATGATCTCCGTGCGAGGCCGCATCCAGCGCGAGGGCGAAGTCGTTCATCTCGTAGCCCAGCGGCTGACTGATCTTTCGGCTGACCTTGCCGGTATTGGGCAGCGAGACCGGCCGTTCCCGCTGCCGAACGGACGAGGCGATGAGTTCCATCATGGGTCGCCAACCCCCGATCCGCGCGATCTCCCGCCGAAAGGG
>NZ_NBDP01000054.1 GCF_004123845.1 Allobosea sp. Tri-44
CAATGGGGCTGGTCGCCATCAACCTGCTGGGCGGCGTGCTCGCGTCACTCGCCTTCGCCTTCGTCGAGCTGCGCCCGTCACTGCCCTTCCTGTTCTTGACCACGCTGCTCGTCGGGCTGATCCTCGGTGGGTGGGCAGCCACGTCATCTCCGCTCGCCAAGCTCTATGGCGGCGCGCTCACGACCTTCCTGATCCTGTTCGGAACAGGCTTGTCGCCCTTGCCCGCCTCGACGCCAGAATCCTTTTCAACGCGGATCGGCTTCGTGCTGTTCGCGCTCGCGTACACGCTGTGCATGACCGCGCTGCTCTGGCGAGCCGGGCGGGCGGCAGAGAATTCCCGGATGGCATGAATGCGAATGTGAGCTGAAGCCAGTCACTCAGGCACGTCCGCTTTTCGGCAATGTGCCAACTTCCGCTTCTGGCGCCCTAATGCCGCGCGAGCAGCGTTAGCTGCATTTGACGTTGATGCACGCTTCCGTCACGCTCCCCGAAACCATCAGGGGAGCAAAATGCCAGTTGGCCGCCCGGCGACGGCGCTGCCGTCCCGACGCCAGTTATTGGCTAGCATGGGCGCAGGCCTGGCTGGCTCTGCACCGGCTTTGTCTACTCCGCGGTTTCGATTCGGCCTGACGCCGGTTTTTCTCAACTCCGACCTCGACCTCCTCGACGCGCTGCAAAGCTATCTTGCCCGAGCGATGGGCATGCCGGTCGAGCTGGTTCTCAAGCGCACTTATCAGGAGATCACCTCGCAGCTCATCTCAGGGCTGATCGATGCCGCTTGGATCTGCGGTTACCCCTTCGTCGCCTTTAGATCCGAACTGGCGCTTGTCGCCGTTCCCGTCTGGCGCGGCCGGACCACCTACCAGTCGTACCTGCTTGTCGGCGACGCCCGGCCCGCCGAGACACTCGAAGGGCTCAAGGGCGATGTGCACGCCTTCTCCGATCCTGACTCGAACTCGGGCTATCTGGTGACCCGCGCCTTGCTGGCCGAGCGCAGGCTCAGGCCGCAGGATTTCTTTCGACGCACGTTCTTCACCTATGGCCACCGCAACGTCGTTCGAGCGGTGTCAGCCGGCCTTGCGGATTCGGGCAGTGTCGACGGCTATGTTTGGGAAGTGATGTCGGAGACCGAACCCAAACTGACGGCCGGCACGCGCCCGATCTGGCGTTCCGATTGGATGGGTTTTCCGCCGATCGCGACGACCATGACGGCGCGTGACGCGTTGGCGACGCGGCGGTTGAGGCAGGCTCTCCAGGAGATGCCGGCCGACCCGACGGGCAAGGTTGCGCTGAGAATGTTGCGGCTCGACGGTTTCGCCGAAGGAAATCCGCAGCTCTTCGACAGCATCGCGGCCCGCCTGGAAACCGTCAGGGGCCAAGGATGAACCGGCTCACCTTCAATCCACGCCGCTGGCCGCTTGCAATTAAGGTCCCTGCGGTGGTCGCGCTCCTCCTGATCATCATCAGCGCGGTGCTGACCAACGCCGTCTTGTCCCGCCTCCAACAAACACAAGAGCGCCACCTTCGAACCGTCAGCACGACGCACCTGAATGGCCTCGCGTCAGTGGTGGTGCCGTATGTGATGCGCGAGGACATCTGGGAGATATTCGATGTCATTGAGCGCGCGGCGCCATTGGCCGGTGGCTTCGGTCAAGCGCTCGTGATTGTCACGAACGGCCGTAGGGAAACCCTCGCCTCGAGCCTGCCGCGCATTGCTCCCGTCGCGAGCCTTCAAGACGAACGTGCCGCAGGGTTCGCCCCCGGCGAGGATCTGCGCATCGATATGGCCCTGGAGCGCGCCTATTCGCGGCGCGACCTCAGCCATCAGGGGCGCACGATCGGGACGGTGCACGTCGATTTTTCGATCGCCCACCTTCTCGCCGAACGAAATGAGGTGCTCCGGGCCTTCATTGCGACAAACGCAGTGATAGCGCTGATCCTGGCGCTGCTTGGCTATTGGGTGGTTCGCCGCATGTTGCGGCCGTTGTCACTGCTGTCGCAGCACCTGGAGGCCGGCGCTTCGCGCGCGGTCCAACCGATCTCCTCCACGGAACTGCAATTT
>NZ_NBDP01000001.1 GCF_004123845.1 Allobosea sp. Tri-44
TAGTTTGATCCAAATAGGGCGCCCATCGACGTCCTCAGCTGGCTATCTGAGGAGGTCAAGTTATGCGGAAGCGGTTGCCGCAACTCCTGGGGCGCCGGCAATAGGTTGCCGATAACCAGACAACCGAGGGCGCCTACAGCGGCCGAGACCAAGCTAATGATGAGTGGATGGCGTCGAAAATTCATCGGCCCGGGAACGTAAAGGCTGGCGCGTGAGGTTGCAGAGAAGAACGTATAGAGAATCGTAGATTTGTGGTCACGCCGGAGCTTCCTTCGCCGCGAATTTCAGACAGACCCTGCAGATGCCTCGGAGAGAGGTTTCCACAGCATCGGCGAGCAACGGGCCTTTATCGTCCGCTTTGGGATCCGAAACTTGCGACAGCTGCCCAAGAACAAGGATTGCCAAGGGCATGTGACGGCGAAGGCGCCGGAGGGCATATTTCATGTGCGCAGCGTTCTGCGGGCCGATATAGCAGAGGCAGATCAAGGCCGGATCGCGCTCAGCAAGTTGCACCATGCCCGAGGTCAACAAAGTGTTTGGCGGCAAGGCCTCCGCTGCCAACCCGTGCTTTTCCAAAATTTGGCTCAGCATCAGGGCAGCCGCCTCGTCGAGTTGTGACCTTGCCCCGATGCAGACGACGCGATCTCGGCCCGCGAACGTCTCGCCAAGGTCCGCCGCGGCGAGAATCGGCAGATCGGAAGTGCCCTCACTCTCATCTGTCTGTTCAACGGCAGCCTCTGTCTCCGGATCTGCTGCGGCAGCGTCGAGTGCCGGTCGGCTGTCGTCATGGTCAGCCAGGTCCTCAACGACCTCTCGCACTGTGCCGAGAATTTGATTTCGACGAGCGGCATCGAGGACGCCACGCGCTTCATCCGCTGCCGCGAGCCGCAAACCCTCGAGCGCGACCTCGTCGTAATAGGCGGAGAGCGAGCGTTCCTTCAGTACCTCCTCAGCCTTGTCGGCTGCTTCCGCCGGATCTCCTGCAAGGATGCGCTGATAGAAGTTCTCCGGGGCAGACAGTGGAGGCCGATCCCCGAGCATGACGTCCAGGAATTCCAGTCTTTCGACATGTCGGCCCAGTACCACCAGGCAAACGGTCAATGGCGTCGCCAGAACGAGGCCGATGGGGCCCCATAACCAGGTCCAGAATGTCGCTGCGACCACGATGGCGACAGGCGATAGTCCGGTAGATCGGCCATAGGCCAACGGTTCGATCACATGTCCCACAAGTGGTTCTGCGATAACGAACAATGCGGCAGTCATCGCAAGCATCATCCATCCGGGATCGACCGATGCGGCGATCACCATCGGGAAGACGGCGGAAAGCACTGCCCCGAGATAAGGAATGAAGCGCAGGATTGCTGCCAGAATGCCCCAAAGCAGCGAACTGGGAACACCGATGGCCCAAAGGCCGCAACCGATCACCACTCCAAAGCCTGCATTGACGATGAGTTGAGTGAGGAACAATCGACTTAAACGCCTGGCGGCATCATCGAACGCGGCCGTGGTCTTCTGCAGGTCGTCGGTACCAGTCAACCGGCTGAACCGATTTCGAATATCCTCCCGCTTCAGAAGGATGAAGACCACGAAGATCAGAACGATGCCCGTCGTGGTCAGAGGGTGAATTAGCGGCGACAGAAATGCCTGCAGCGTTTCGATCGCGCCCGGCTCGGGCTGGTGCACTTCGACTGGGATTGGACGCCCCTCTCGAGAACGGCCGGCTATCTCAGTCGAAGGAGGAAATTCTGCCTTGGGGCGATCAAGCTCCTTGCTCAGGTCTTGTAGAATGTCCGCGGCCCGGCTCAGAACTCCACTCCCCGCTTCCTAGCCCTTCAAAGCGGCAATCTTTGCGCGCATCGTACTTTGGTAGGTCGGTAGCTGCCCCGCCAGCTGGGTCGCTTGGCCAACCATAGCCATCGTCAAGATGGCCAAGGTCGCGAACGCAATCAGGACAACAGTAAAAACCGCCAGTCCTCGCGGAACACGAAGCTTCTGCAATCCCT
>NZ_NBDP01000048.1 GCF_004123845.1 Allobosea sp. Tri-44
AGTAGAGCCCGTGCGCAAGAACGTTCGGGAATGGCGTCAAGGAGAAGCGCAAAGCCAGGATGCCGTCGAGAATGGCCGCATCCAGCTTGTCTGGACCGTTTCCACACGAGAACCAAATGCCAAGCGCGCCATAGCTAACTATCCATACGGCGACCAAGCCCAGCAAATCGATTGCGATAATGCCTAGAAGCGGTAGGGCCGCGGATAATCCACGGCCGGCGCCAGCCCTCAAGCTTAGTCGCCGCGGAGCACCGCCGAACAATTGACCGACAAGTCGCTCTGCTCCCAGTGCTGCCAGGGTCGAGAGCCCCAGTATCGCGATGAACGAAAGCAGCCCCCTACCAGCGCCGGCTTCCACGATCAGGGCCGGAAGTCCCCTGAGCCGCTGGCCCAGCTCGGGGAAGGCTGCAACCGCCCGACCGGCACGATTGACGAAATCGCTTACGCGCGTCTCGATACCGTCTTCCGCCGCGCTGGGCGTGATTGCAGGAGCGTTGGAAGCTCGTGTCTCGGCGGCAGTTCCTTTCAATTTCACAACGACAGACTGGCCGATAGCTTCGACCAGGGCGTCAAATTGCTCCTGGCTCAAGCCAGCAGGCGGATTTGCCGTTTGCGCCGCCCCAGTCGGGACGTAACTTAAAAGTGCGAAGACTAAAGTTAAGCCGCGTAAGAGCGCGGCCCAATGGCCAGAAGTGAGCCTGCGAGCGAGCGAGCGAAGTGGGCGCATTGAATGTCCGGCCGAGACTCAAATTGGTTTTTAACGGTGCAGCCGATGCTAGCACGGGTCTTGGAGGCGGAGTTAGCGCTTTACTCAGCGGAAGGGGCGCGGCTGAAGCCGTGCTGGATGCCGCCGAGGTGCGCCAATTTCCGGTCCCTCGCAGCTGCAAAGGCGGATTTCAGCTCCCCGTCCAATGCACGCATGCTGATCTGCCAACCGCTCGGCAGCGTTGCGCCACGAGCCGACGTAAGCGGTCTGCCGGATGCAGACGATCCGCGCTCTCACGGCGGATATGAGCTCGCGCCTCACGTGGCAGTTCCGAAGGCCTGCTTAGAGCGCCGCCACCCGCCTGCTGGAAATCGTTCGCCTCTGGTTCATGTCGACTTCCCGACAATCGACGTGGTCCGCCACCCGAGCGGCAAGAGGTTGCGAATGAACCCGGCACAGAGGCGCGGACTGGCACGGCTCATGCTGCGTTGGCCGCAGCGTCGGATGGAACTCCGAGACAGATGCGGCCAGGATACGCGTTTCCTCGAACTATCCGAAGATTACGAGACCGCGTGCGGGGCGGCGGACTACTGGGCGAAATCAGGTTCGCTAGAAGGACAGACCCGTGCGGAAGAGTACCGCGCACTCGCTTTTGAGATCGAACGCGAGATTGATGAGTTCTTTTAGCCTAGCCATTGCCTTTCAGATCAAGCGTCCAGCTCGCCAGCAGTAAGGGGCACGCCTCATGCCGAAGGCAACAGTGATGATCGCAGGCTATATCGACGAGTTCTTCATGTTTTGCTCAGGCATATGGATGACGGCCATCGGCCTCGGTTATCTGCCGTTGCCCGGCAATGCCGCCACCCAGCCCCCTTGGGTTGCGACGCTGGCTGACCTCCTGTACGTCCTTCAGGATGACGATGCTGCGTTGTGTCACCCCGAGCTGGCTGCCGCCGGTAACCACGACATTCTTGTCCTGCAAACTCATGTTTCCGCGCTCCGATCATGTGATGGAGCTAAGACGGATGAGGGAACGAAAAGGAGTCAGGCTGCTTAGGCGGGAGCGTGCCATCTTACGGCGAGGGATCAACAGGAAGCGCCAGGAGCGGACTCTGGCTCCTTGCCCGAAAGCGGACCTACGGAGCGCTACGCGTGATGGCCGAAATCGACCCTGGCTGTGTAAAAACGCGCGAGTCAGGTAGTGTTTTCCTGCCGCGATGCGGGGGGATCGGATGGGTCGTTTCGTTGAAGGAGCCGACCGCTCGCAGCTGAGTTTCCTGCCCGAGTGCCTGG
>NZ_NBDP01000009.1 GCF_004123845.1 Allobosea sp. Tri-44
CAACCGACTTCATCCTGAAGAGCGTCGCCGACGGCGTCGCCACCCTGACGCTCAACCGGCCTGACAAGCGCAACGCCATGAGCGACGACATGCGCACCGCCTTCATCGACCATCTCGCGGAGATCGCCGCGGATCGCTCGGTCAGGGCGCTTGTGCTGACCGGCGCCGGCAAGGGCTTCTGCGCAGGCGGTGACATCGCCGGGGTGAAACGGCGCATGGAGGCGCCGGCAGGAGAGGTCGGCTTCAACGGCTGGAGCCGTCAGCAGCGCGTGCACCACACGGTGAGCCTGCTGGTGAACATGCCGAAGCCGACAATCGCCGCGGTCAACGGTGCCGCCGCCGGCCTTGGCGCGGACACTGCCCTTGCCTGCGACTTTGTCATCGCGGGACCACATGCGCATTTCGCTTGGTCTTATATCCAGCGTGGCCTGATTCCGGATGGCGGCGGAATGTACTTCCTGCCGCGGCGCGTCGGCCTGGCGCGTGCCAAGGAGCTGATCTTCACCGGCCGGCGCGTTAACGTCGATGAGGCGCTGGCGCTCGGCATCGCCGATCGCGTCAGCAGCTCGGAGACGCTGCTCGACGAGGCGCAGGCCTGGGCCCGCGAGCTCTCGCAAGGATCCGGCACCGCGCTGGCCCTCGGTAAGATGATCCTGAACCGCTCTCTGGAGAGCAGCGCCGAGGAGATCTTCCAGCGCGCCAGCCAGTCCCAGGGCATCTGCTACACGAGCAGCGAACACCGCGAGTCCGTGCTCGCCTTCCTCGCGAAGATGGGAGCCTGAGCGATGAGCGCGATCGAGACCCTGTTCCGCCCCCGCAGCGTCGCCGTCGTCGGCGCCTCGACGGATGCCACCAAGACCTCCGGTCTGCCGATCCGGTTCCTGCGGCAGCAGGCTTTCGGGGGCGAGATTTATCCGGTCAATCCGCGCGTCGGCGAGATCGACGGACTGCGCTGCTATGGCAGCATCGACGCGCTGCCCTCGAAACCCGACGTCGCAATGGTCCTGCTCGGTGCGGCGCGCACGGTCGAGGTGGTCCGCGATCTCGCCGCCAAGGGCACGCGCTACGCCATCGTGCTGGCGAGCGGCTTCGGCGAATCCGGCGCGGACGGCAGAAGCCGGCAGGCCGAGCTGCTCGAGGCGGCGGGTCCCATGCGCATCCTCGGCCCGAACACGATCGGCCTCGTCAATGTCAGCGACGGCGTGCCGCTCTCGGCAAGCGGCGCTCTCGCCGCCGGCCAGTTCCAGAAGGGGCCCGTCGGGGTGGTCTCGCAGAGCGGCGGCATCCTGGGGGCGCTCCTGTCGCGCGCCGCGGCCCGTGGCATCGGCCTATCCAAACTCGTGGCCACCAGCAACGAGGCCGATCTAGAAATCGCCGACTTCATCGACTACCTCGCCGACGACGCTCAGACCTCGGTGATCGCGCTCTACATCGAGACGATCCGCAATCCTGACACCTTCCGCCGCGCTGCGGCTAAGGCGCGCGCGGCCGGCAAGCCGATCGTCGCGCTCAAAATTGGCCGCTCGGACGCCGGTGCGCGCGCCGCCGCCTCTCATACCGGGGCGATGGCCGGATCGGACCGAACCTATGACGCCTTCTTCCGTGACCTCGGTGTCATTCGCGCCCAGAGCTTCGGCGATCTCGTCGACGTGCCGGCCGCGCTGGCGACGCAGCCCGTACTCAAGGGGCGGCGCGTGGCGGTGCTGACCTCGACGGGCGGGGCGGGCACACTGGTCGCGGACAGCCTCGGGCTGACCGGCTTCGATGCGCCGGTTCCCGACGAAGAGACGGTCGCGAGGCTGAAGCAGGCGATGCCAGAGGGCCACGGCGCGCTCGACGGCAACCCGGTCGACATCACGTTCCTGATGAGCCGCGAACCGATGAAGGTGGCGAACAAGGCCAACCATATGCCCTTCCCGCTCAACATCCGGCAGGGGCTGACCTTCTGGAACCTGGTCAATCTCTCTTCCGACACCAAGAGCGA
>NZ_NBDP01000006.1 GCF_004123845.1 Allobosea sp. Tri-44
AGGGTTGCGGACGCGGGATATCTATATCCCCGATCTCCACATCGACACGATCAAGATAAAGACGCGGGATTTCCGGTGACACCTTGGCGGGGACGAAAGTCCCCGGCGAGATACCGCTCCTGACTTGTAACGGTCGAAGAGGATGCTGATGTGAGCTTCATGCCGAACCAATGCGTCAGGGTCATCGACCTCGAGACGGCCGGACATGGAAAGCAGGACGTCTGCGAAGTCGGATGGCAAGACGTGGTCGCCGGTCCCGACGGCCAATGGCATGTCGCTCAAGAACGGGGATCCTATCTTGTCAATCCGGGCCGCCCGATCTCGCCCGACACAATGGCCATCCATCACATCCGGGACGAGGACGTCGCCGATGCGCCATTCTGGAAAGAGGTCGCACCGTTAGCCCTGCGGCCGCAAGGCGGCGCCAATGTGCTCGCCGCTCACCGCGCGGCCTTCGAGCAACGTTACTGCACGCCAAACCTAACCGGTGGAGCCCGCTGGATCTGTACATGGAAATGCGCATTACGGCTGTGGCCGCAACTGCCGCGCTTTTCGAACCAGATGCTGCGCTATCAACGTAAGCCCGAAGGGCTCATCCATGAGCTCGGTCTCCCGGCGCACCGAGCCATGCCTGATGCCTATGTGACCGCCCACCACCTGCGCGACATGTTGAACGAAGCCTCTCTGGAACAACTGCTCGCCTGGAGCCTCGAGCCCGGACTCCTGCCGCGAGTTCCCGACGGACCGCATCGCGGCAAGGGCTGGGTTCAACTCAACGGCGACGCCTTGCAGGAACTAGCAAGCGCTCGCGATGCCGACGTGCGTTTCAGTGCCAGGATGGAACTAGAGCGGCGCGGAGATGTAGACGTTATTCCGCCGAGGGAACCTGCACAGCCCTCGCTTTTGTAACGTCGGTGGCGAGAATTCTCCTGACCCGGAACAGCGACAGGGCAGGGCGAGTTGTTTCTTCCGTTCGACCCGGAACAGAACGAAAGCGGCATGGTGAACCCCGGCGAATGACACTCCCAGCTTCCCAGCGCTCGATCGAATGGCCATTGGCGTCATCGGCGACGCTTGGCTCGGTTACCCGTATGAAGGGGCTCGAGCGTGAGTTGCGGCGTCGCCTTCCCCTCGCGTTCCGAACCGATGTCGCCGTCGAGGCCGGGCGCGTCCTGCTATGCATGCCCGAAGCCGAGCCCGGCGAGCTCAGAGCTGCATCCGAGCAAGTCGGCGAGGCGCTGGCGAAGGTTGCCGATCTCCCCGTGCTCCCGCGGGAGGTCGAGGATATTCTCTCGATCTCTTCTCGAGAGCGACACAAATGGCTGAAAGACGGACGCCTCAAGAGCATCGGGACACGCACGGTCAAACTGCGCGGACGCTCAAAGGCAGTGACGTTTCACGTCTTCGATCCTCGGCACATCGAGGACGTTCTGAATGGCGACTTGCCCGTGCTGTGGAGGGATGAGGATGCACAGGCTGTTGTCGAAACCCGCCGGCGGGCGGCCGCCAAGGCCGCGCTAACCCGAGCTGGCAAAGGCAAACGCAAGACCGGTGGCAGGTCAAGCGAGCCTGATGTGCACGCATCACTGGAAGGATGGGACGCCTTCGATGCGGAAGGTCTGCTACGCTAACTTATGCGTCATACACTTCGGCCATAGGGCGGGACCGAGCTGCTCCGGCAAAACGCTAATCGCAACCTACGCATCGGCGGCGAGTGGATTCATCGCTCTCGCTAGCCGGCCAAGCGCTGCCTCACTGAGTTTGCGCAGGAACCGGACGATGTCCCGAAGCCTCGCGCCATGCGGCATCCAGACAGAGCTTGAGCCCATTCCGAACCGCGGCCGTCAGCTCAACATCCTCTCCTGCATCAGTCGTACCGCGCATGGCCAAACGGCCTATTTCTCGATTGATGGCATCATATAGCGTGGAATG
>NZ_NBDP01000062.1 GCF_004123845.1 Allobosea sp. Tri-44
GGGCGGGGTGGCGCGCCGCTCGGGTAGTGTCTGTAGAGGGAAATCTGTTGTCTTGGAATGGTTCTTTCAGTCAGCGACGATCTTGTTTTCGACGACGATCTTCTTCCAGCGCGCCATGTCGGCGCGCACATAGGTGTCGAGTTCCTCGGGCGAGCTCATGCGCAATGTGATGCCTTCATCGTTGGCTCGCTTGATGAAGCCGGCGTCCTTGGCGGCGATGCGCGCCGCCGCAATGACCTTGTCGATCACGGAACGCGGGGTTTTGGCCGGGGCATAGAGCGCATACCAGCTGTCGACGACATAACCAGGCACCGTCTCCTCGATCGTCGGCACGCCCGGCATCTTCGACTCCCCGGTCGGAGCGCTCACCGCGATCGGCCGCAAACGCTTGTTGGCGATGAAGCCAGCAACTGCAGCATTCGTGGCGAACATCATGTCGACCTGACCACCGAGCAGATCGGTCAAGGCCGGACCAGCGCCGCGATAGGGCACATGGACCAGGTCGACCTTGGCTAGATTCTTCAGCATCTCGCCGGCGAGGTGGGCCGAGGTGCCGCCGCCTTGCGAGGCGAAGCTGTAATTGGCCGGCTTGGCCTTGGCCGCTTCGAGAATGTCCTTGACCGTCTTGAACGGGCTGTCCGGCTTGACCACCAGAACATTATGGGAGCTGCCGATCAGCGTTACCGCCGCGAAGGCCTTGTCGGTGTCGTAAGGCATCTTCGGCTGCATGCTGGGATTGACCGCGTGAGCCAGCGTCGCGACCAGCAGCGTATACCCGTCCGGCGGGCTATGGGCGACGACCTCCGAGCCGATGATTGTGCTGGCGCCGGGCTTGTTCTCGATGATCACCGGCTGGCCGAATTCCTTGGCCATCAGCGCCCCGAGACTGCGCGCGACGGTATCGGTACCGCCGCCGGGCGCGAACGGCACGATCAGCCGAACCGGTTTCTCCGGAAATTCGGCGCGCGTCGGCGAAGCCGCGGCGACCGTCGCGAGCAGCGCGACGGCGCAGTAAGACAAGAAGGATGACCTGAGCCTGCGGGACATTGCGCTTCCTCCATTCCCTGGCTGTTGGAGACCGGACGCGGTTCGACCGCGCCTCTGGCTGAAGCGACCTTAGGCGAGTTCAGGATTGCCCGACCCTGCGGTATTCCACAGAATGGAACTATTTGGCTCCCGTCAGTTCTCCGGGAGCAGGCTCGCTTCAAGGTCTGCCAGACAGCGTCTGCGCAGATCCAGCAGCCAGGGGCCGAGCGTGCGCCGCAGCGCAGGCAAAGGCTCCGAGCTCGCGATGCTCATATTCAGAGCGTGGGGAGCCAGGCCCGGCAGGAGAATGGACGCAGCGACCGCCGCGACGCCGGGCTGCCAGCGGACAATGCAGAACCCGTCCGTTTCCAGTTCGGTGAAGGATGCCCGGATATCCGCCTCCAGCTGCGGCCAGGCGCGGCTGCGGCGTTCGGCGATCACATGCAGTTCGCGGATCTGCTCCTGCTGGGGCAAGGCGCGCAGATAGGCCCGGCCGAGCGATGTCAGCTCGATCGGCACACGCTGTCCCGAGACGACAGTGCGGAAGCTGCTGCGCGGGCTGTAGCGGAAGGATTCCAGGTAGACCATCATGTCGCCGTCGGCCGCGGCAAGCCCGACATTGACGCGCCGGCGCGTCGCCTCCTGGCGCATCAGCGGCGCGATCGCCGGCACGGGGAGGGCCCTGCCCAAGGAGGTGCTGCACCTCGTCGCGCTCTCGCAGAAGGCCGCCGCCGGCGACCCGCAGGCCGAGCGCGATGCGCTCGAACTGGAGCGGGCGCTCTATGTGCTCTCCTCCTTCGACGAGG
>NZ_NBDP01000058.1 GCF_004123845.1 Allobosea sp. Tri-44
GCGTCTCTTGTTTGTCTGTGGATTTAGCTGGCTGGCTATTCGCGCAGTGCTCGCTCCGAGGCTCCCCTGTGCGCGCCTAGCAAGCATGGACGATGGCGGCTCGAGCGCTGTCTACGGGGCAATATCGCTGATAGTCCTGCTCACAGTCTCCTTGCGGATTGTGATCCGTTTGCTGATTGCGACTAGTGCACCTTCGGAAGTCGTTGCGGCTGCTCAGATCGTCGTTTCAACCACGACCGTCTCTCTTGCCATCTGCGCAGCATTTGCGCTGCGCGTTCCCATGACGAGCTGGTTCACCGATCTGTCGAGAGAAGGGAGCTTTGGCCAACGTATCGGTAGTCATTGGCTGTACCTTGCGGTGCCGCTCTTCGCAGCGATGGGGCTCACACAGATTTTCGGCGCAATCATGGTGCGTTACACCGTGCCCAACGCTGTGCTCCTTACGCTGAATGCGATGATCGCGCTCGTCCTGTTGCAGACCCTCAGCCGCTACCTTACCCGACCATCCGTTGCCGTACCGATCACGACAGATAATAACGTCGCCTCGCCCCTGGCGCCGGCGCCGCCTCGCTTCTCCGACGTAGTCGTCCGTTGCGTGCGCGTCGCGATCCTAATTGGCGGCATCGCGGTTGTTGCGCAGAGCTGGATCGTCGATGTGTTTGCGCTGGTCGATGCTCAAGGCTGGAAGGCACTAACCCGCTCGTCCTTTGCCACTGCGCTAACCCTCTTCCTCGCCTTCGTCGCATGGGAGCTCGTCAACTTTTTCACCCGCCGGAATGCCCCGGCGGCAATCGGCAGTGCCGCGGGGCACGACGAAGCTGTTGGCGGTGGATCACGTCTTGCGACCCTGCTCCCACTGCTGCGCGTTGTCCTGGCCGTGACCATCAGCGTGCTCGCCTTGTTGATCGTGCTGTCGGAACTGGGCGTGAACATTGGGCCACTGCTGGCTGGTGCATCGGTGTTCGGGCTGGCGATTTCATTCGGTAGCCAGGCGCTCGTGCGAGACATCGTCTCCGGCGTCTTCTATCTGAGCGATGACGCCTTTCGGATCGGAGAATACATCGATTGCGGAAAGGCTAAGGGTTCTGTGGAGGGCTTTACTCTTCGATCGATCCGGCTGCGCCATCAGAACGGCCAGGTCCATACCATCCCGTTTGGCCAACTCGGTCAGATCACCAACTTCAGCCGCGACTGGGCGACGGTAAAATTCAACCTGCGCTTCAAGCGCGACACGGATCTCGAAAAGCTGCGCAAGACGGTGAAAAAGATCGGCGACGAGATGCAGCAGGATCCAGAATTCAAGGATGACTTCCTCGCGCCGCTCCGCATGCAGGGCGTCGCTGACATCCTCGATAACGCGATGCTGGTCCGCTTCAAATTTACCGTGCGCCCAAATCAGCCGAGTTATGTGCAGCGGGTCGCAGTCAAGAACATGGTTACAAAATTCGCCGAGGTCGGCATCGAGTTCGCCGATTCAATGGTCGCCGTGCAGACCTTGGCGTCGGGATCCGATCCAGCGGCAGCCGCGGCGGCTAGCACCGCTAAGTCACGGTCGCGGGCCGAAACGGCGCTCGCGGAAGCATCGGGCACATGATGCCTTGGGCGCGACTGCTAAAGCACAAATGATCTGAGATTTTCCTCACATCCTTGGGGATTTCGATGTCTATTAATGCAATAGGGGACAAACATGACGACGCCACAACTCGATACCGAAGTGTCGGCCGCCGCCGGATGGCGATTCAAGCTCGGCATTTTCATCTTCATCTTTGCCTTCGCGCTTTGGCTGCTCGTTCCACTAGCCGCC
>NZ_NBDP01000044.1 GCF_004123845.1 Allobosea sp. Tri-44
GGGTCCTGGCCGTGTCAAAACGCCTTGGACCGAGAGGAGAGATGATCGACCGTGGCGGAGATGCCAGATTGGCCTGTTTCGCTGCTCCACTCGCTCGTCGTGACCTCTCCGACCGCGGGTGGCTCCTTTAGAGCGCCATTGGGCTCGAACGAGCTCGCGCCCGGGCCTTCAGGTGGCTCTGATGGCGGCGATCAAGCCGCGCTGGCCGGTGACGTTCATCACCCGGGTCAGGTTGTAGGCGAGCACGTGCAGGGCCATCTCGGCCGCGACGTTGGGCAAGCGCTTCATCAGGAAGTGGGCGGCGCCCATTCTGGCCTTGATCGTGCCGAAGGGATGCTCGACCGTCTCGCGTCGGACCCTCATTGCGTCGGGATTGGCATCGAGCCTCTTCTGGACCGCCTCGACCAGGTGCTCGTGCACCCATCGCGTGACGCGGCGTTCCTTCGAGGGCGTGCACTGCCGCTTGATCTGACAGCTGCCGCAGGCGGCCGTCGACCAGTAACGCCGCAGCTCCATGCCGTTCTCTACGTTGCTGTAGTGATAGGGAAGGATCGCCCCGGCCGGACAGCGATAGGCATCGTGCTCGGGCAGATAGGCGAAGTCCTGCTTCCCGAAGCGGCCGTCGGCCTTCGCGCCTGAGGTCTGCGGCTTGGGCAAGGTGACGGTGACGCCCGCCTCCACGCAGTCCTTGATCTGGTCGCTGTCGAAGTAGCCACGGTCGGCGATGACGTCGAGGCGTTCGGCGCCCAGCGTCTCCTTTGCTGCCCTGGCCATGGGCGCAAGCTGCGCACGGTCGTTGCCGATGTTGGTCACCTCGTGCGTGATGATCAGGTGGTGATCCGTCTCGACGGCGACCTGCACGTTGTAGCCGACGACACCGGAGCCGCGCCCGCTGGTCGCCATCGAGCGGGAGTCCGGATCGGTCAGGGAGATCTGCTGCTCTGGGCTCCGTCGCATCAGCCCATCGAGCGCGGCCAGCCGCCCCATCTCCTGCTTCAGCCGGGCGACCTTCTCCTTGAGCCTCGCCGTCTTGGTGGCGATCGCCTCGTCGGGCTCCTGCCGGTCGGCGCTGTCGAGTTGATGCAGGTAGCGTGCGATGCTCTCCTCGATCTGCGCGACGCGCCTCGCCATCTTGGCGTGGGTGAAGTTCCTGTCGCGGTTGTTCACCGCCTTGAACTTGCTCCCGTCGACAACGACGGTGCCGCCCGCGAGCAGGCCCATGTTCCGGCACAGAGCTACGAAGCGCGAGCAGACCTGGCGGATCGCCGCGCCATTCTCCTTCCGGAAGTCGGCGATCGTCTTGTGGTCGGGAACAAGCCGGCCGACGAGCCACATCAGCTCGACGTTGCGCCCGGCCTCGCGCTCCAGCCGCCGGCTCGACTGCACACGGTTGAGATAGCCGTAGATGTAGAGCTTCAGCAAAACTGCCGGGTGGTAGGAGGGCCGGCCCGTCGCCTTGGCGATCGCCCCGGCAAAGCCCAGCGCAGCCAGATCAAGCGCTTCGACGAAGGCCTCGATCACATGGGCTGGGTTGTCCTCATCGACCCAGTCGTCCAGGCACTCGGGCAGGAAACTCAGCTGCGAGCGGTCGGCTCCTTCAACGAAACGACCCATCCGATCCCCCCGCATCGCGGCAGGAAAACACTACCTGACTCGCGCGTTTTTACACAGCCAGGGTCG
>NZ_NBDP01000065.1 GCF_004123845.1 Allobosea sp. Tri-44
GATGTCGTTGAAAAAGTCGGCCTGGAGAGCGACGCGAGAGCGTTTCGGATTTGGCCGATCGAACCTCGGCCTCTCATGCCGGCCTGAGCTGCGGTCCCTTCGGCAGGAGCTTGGCGAGTTTCCTGAGGTTCTGGGCTGCGGCGGCCAGGTGGAACTCGTCTCTGGCGCCGTTCGGTCCGCGTAATCGTAGCCGATCGAGCCTCAGGATGCGCTTGAGATGGGCGAAGAGCATCTCGACCTTCTTCCGCTCTCGCCGCGAGGTGACGTAGGCATCGGTCTCGGCGAGGTCCCTGGCCATGTCGCGGGCGCCCTCGTGGATCGAGCGCAGGATCTTGCGGACGGGCATGTTGGGCGAGCACTGCGGCTTCAGCGCGCAGGCGTCGCAGTCGAACTTGCTGGCGCGGTAACGCATCATGCCCTCGTCATCGACGAGCGGCCGCGGCGTTCGATAGGCCTTCTGCCGCGGTCTGAGCTCCTTCCCGCCTGGGCAGGTGTAGAGATCGCGGGCGTGGTCGTAGGCGAAGTCGGAGCGGCTGAAGGTGCCGTCGCTGCGCTGGGATTTGTCGAACACTGGGATATGCGGCTCGATCCCGCGTTCATGGACCAGCCAGGCGAGGTTCTCGGCCGAGCCGTAGGCGCTGTCGGCAGCCAAGCGCGCCGGCCAGAGGCTGAAGCGCTCCTGCGTCCGCTCGAGCATGGTCCGGGCCGAGCCGACCTCGGCCTGCCGGATGGCGCGGCTGGCCTCGACATCGACGATGACGGCGTGGTCGAGGTCGATCAGATAGTTGGTGGCATAGGCGAAGAAGGCATGGCCCTTCAGGGCGCCGGTCCATTGCGCCGCCGGATCGGAGCGCGAGATGAACTTCGGCTTCGCCTCGCTGGCGGCGCCCCAGGCGGCATCGTCGAGCGTGTCGAGATACTCGCGCACCGCGCGCCGCGTCCGGGCGAGATCGTCCCAGTCGACCGGCTCGGAGGCTTCCGCCGAGCGCTGCCTGTTGGCATCGGCCTTGATCAGGCTGGCATCGACCGCGAAGCCTTCGCCGCCGACGAGCCCCTCCGCGATGCAGCGCCGCACGGTCGTCTCGAACAGCTCGCGCAGGAGATCGCTCTCGCGGAAGCGGCCATGCCGGTTCTTCGAGAAGGTCGAATGGTCGGGCACGTCGCCCTCGAGCCCGAGCCGACAGAACCAGCGATAGGCCAGGTTCAGATGCACTTCCTCGCACAGGCGCCGCTCGGAGCGGATGCCGAAGCAGTAGCCGATGAGCAGCATCCGGATCATCAGTTCCGGGTCGACCGAGGGCCGCCCTACCTCGCTGTAGAACGGCCGCAGATGCGCGCGGATATCCGAGAGATCGACGAACCGGTCGATGGCGCGCACCCAATGACCGTCCGGGACGTGACGCTCCAGGCTGAATTCGTAGAACAGCGCTTCCTGCGCCACCTGTCGCTCGCCCATCATCGCGCCGCCCTCCGCCCAAGGACGACTGAATCAGGACTTCACCACCTCAGCAATGCCGACTTTTTCAACGACATCGGC
>NZ_NBDP01000042.1 GCF_004123845.1 Allobosea sp. Tri-44
AAAGCCAAAGCTCGTCGCCATCATCGCGACGGCCCGAAAACTCGTCACGATCCTCAATGCCGTCATCCGGGACCAACAACCATGGCGCGAACAAGACGCTTGACCACCAAGACAGTCGCTCACCCCTGCCCCTCTCCCATCCGGGAGAGGGGTTTCTCGCGGATGTCCGGCCGTCACAGCTAGCTGGATTGCGCCCATGCTCACCGCCTAGCCGCCACATAAGGCACGAGCTCCGTCAGCGACGAGATCGTCAGGTCCGCGCCTTCGCCGAGTTGCTCCGGCTGCATGCGCAGCGCCTTGAACAGGCTCTTCGGACCGATCACCGCCGCGTCTGCGAGTTCGTCGCGCAGGGCCTTCGAGGTTACACGCTCGATGCGCGCCACGGTCATGCCGTAGGCCTTGGCGCCGGAGATGTCGAAGCCGTTGGAGGAGACGAACAAGATCTCGTCGCGCGTCAGGCCGAGCCGCTCCTCGACCAGGCGGTAGCCGCGCGGATCGGGCTTGTAGCTGCCGATCTCGTCGACGCTGATCACGGTCTCCAGCAGCTTGTCGATGCCGGCCTGCCGGGTGAGATTCTCCAGCATGGCGGGGCTGCCATTGGAGAAGATGGCGAGGCGCGTCGGGGCGAGGCCCTGCAGCGCCGCCAGCGCTTCTGGATAGAGTGCCAGCGCGTCATAAGCCGCGGCGATGCGGGCGAGGAACTCGGGCGTCGCTTCGAGGCCAAGCGTCTTCAGCGTGAAGTCGAGCGAGGCCTGCGTCACGCTCCAGAAGTCCTCGTAGCGGCCCATCAGCGCCCGCAGCCAGGTGTATTCGAGCTGCTTCAATCGCCAGATCTGGGTGATGGTCTCGCCATGGCCCGGGAAGGCGGCATCGGTGACGCCGGCGACCGACTGGACGTCGAATAGTGTGCCATAGGCATCGAAGACGACGGCCTTGATCGGCATGGTGTTTCCTTCCGCCATCCTGTTCCGTCATCCCGGGCGACCGCAGGGAGACCCGGGATCCATGCCTGAACCGTTCCGGAATGGATCCCGGCTCTGCGCCGCTATCGCGGCTTGGCCGGGATGACTTTCCACTGGATGATAGCGCTCGCCTTGGCCGCGCGGAGCGTGATATCCGCACAAGCACTTGTTCGCAGACGCACAGGATATCGGAATGTCCAGCCGCCCCGTCATGCTGATGATCCTCGATGGCTGGGGCTGGCGCGACGACAAGGACAACAACGCGGTCCTGCTGGCGAAGACGCCCAATTTCGACCGGTTCTGGGCCTCATCCCCGCACGCCTTCCTGCGCACCTCCGGGCTCGATGTCGGCCTGCCCGAGGGGCAGATGGGTAATTCCGAGGTCGGCCACCTCAACTTGGGCGCCGGCCGCGTGGTGATGCAGGACCTGCCGCGCATCAATCAGGCGATCACGAACGGCACGCTGAAGCAGGCGCTGGATGCGAGCGGGCTGATCGGCAGGCTCAAGGCCAGCGGCGGCACCTGCCATATCCTCGGCCTGATCTCGCCCGGCGGCGTCCACGCCCATCAGGATCATGCGGTGGCGCTGGCGAAGCTCGTGGTCGCGGCGGGCGTGCCCGCAGTCATCCATGTCTTCACCGATGGGCGCGATACCCCCCCACGCTCGGCGGCAGAGTATGTCGCTGCGCTGGAAGCTGCGCTGCCGCCGCAGGTCAAGGTCGCGACGGTCTCCGGCCGCTACTATGCGATGGATCGCGACAATCGCTGGGAGCGCGTCGAGCTCGCCTGGAAGGCGCTGGCGCTCGGCGAGGGCGAGCGGATGCCGACCGCAGCTTCCGCTATCGAGGCGGCCTATGCCGCCACTGTCAGCGACGAGTTCATCAAGCCGGCGGCGATCGGCGATTATCGCGGCATGGCCGATGGCGATGGCCTGCTAAGCTTCAATTTCCGCGCCGACCGCATCCGCGAGATTCTGGCGCCGCTGCTCTTTGCCGCGTTCAGCGGCTTCCCGCGCCCGCGCATGCCGAAACTCGTCGCAGCGGTCGGGACGACCTCGTACAGCTCCGAGCTCGACAAAGTCATGCCGGCGCTGTTTGCGCCGCAGAGCCTCGCCAATGGCCTCGGCGAGACCGTCTCGAAGGCGGGGCTGAAGCAGATACGCTTCGCCGAGACCGAGAAGTACCCACACGTCACCTATTTCTTCAATGGCGGGCGCGAGGAGCCGTTCGAGGGCGAGGAGCGCAGCATGACGCCCTCGCCGAAGGTCGCGACCTATGACCTGCAGCCGGAGATGTCGGCGCCGGAGCTGACCGGGAAGGTGGTCGCCGCGATCGAGAACGGGCAGTACGATCTCTTCGTCCTGAACTTCGCCAACCCGGACATGGTCGGCCATACCGGCGTGCTCTCGGCGGCGATCAAGGCGGTCGAGACGATCGATACGAGCCTCGGCCAGATCGCTGACGCCATCCTCGCCAAGGGCGGGGCGCTGCTGGTCACGGCCGATCACGGCAATGCCGAATTGATGGTCGATCCCGTCACCGGCAATCCGCACACCGCCCACACTACCTTCCCGGTGCCGGTGATGCTGATCGGCGGGCAGGCGAAGGGACTGGCCGAGGGCCGCCTCGCCGATGTCTCGCCGACGCTGCTTGCGCTGCTCGGATTGGAGCAGCCGGCCGAGATGACCGGCCAGTCTCTGCTGCGCTGAACAGGATTCAGGTCGGCGCCATGCCGGGGATCGAGGCGATCTCCGCAGCCATGAAATCGATCAGCAGGCGGACGCGGGCCACGGCCGCCCGTTCAGGCACGATCAGCATGCTGAGCGGCACGCTCGGCAGGGTGTAGGCGGTCAGGATCGGCTCCAGCTGGCCGGACGCCAGCAGATCGTCGACGAGCCAGCGATGGGTGGGCGCGATGCCGCGGCCGGCGAGCAGCGCCTCGCGCACGGCCAGGCCATGATCGACCCGCAATCGCCCGTCGAAGGGGACGTTGTAATGCTCTCCGGCTTTGCCTGCGAAGGCGAGCATGGCGCTGCCGGCGACGTTCGTCATGCGGATGCCCTGATGCCTGGCGAGGTCGTCCGCTGAGGTCGGGATGCCATGCCGGGCCAGATAATGCGGCGCGGCGACGAACAGTCTTTGCGATCGGCCGAGAGGTCGCAGCTTCAGCGTGCTGTCGGCGAGCGGGCCGAGGCGGATGGCGATGTCGATGCCCTCGCGGACGAGGTCGATGCGCTCGTCGCTGAGGCTGAGGTCGATATCGATCTGCGGGTGCCGATCCTGGAAGGCGAAGAGCAGCCGCGTGACATGCAGGACACCGAAAGAGGCGGTGCAGGAGAGACGTACCGTGCCGGCCGGGGCGTCACCGGCGCTGCGGGCCTCGTCGCTCGCCTGCTCGACCAGGCGCAGGATGGCGAGGCAGTTCTGATAGTAGCGGCTGCCTTCCTCGGTCAGCGTAACACGGCGAGTGGTGCGGCTGAGCAGGGCGATACCGAGCGCGTCTTCCAGCTCGTTGAGATGCCGCGTCACTGAGGATTGGCCAAGGCCGAGCTCGCGCGCCACCGCCGACAGGCTACCGCGCTCGGCGACGCGGACGAAGCTGCGCATGCGTTCCAGCGTGATGTCTGATTTATCCATAAAACGGCACAATAATATCCATTGCACCGTTGTAGTGCAGAAGCGGAACAGCGCCTAGCTGGAAAGCCTCATCCTCTCGGAAAGGCTCCGCCATGAAGGTCCTGCTTGTTTTCGCCCATCCCGAACGCCGCTCGCTCAACGGCGCGCTGCGCGACGCCGCCGTTGCCGAACTGGGGGCCCAGGGCCATGAGGTTCGCGTCAGCGATCTCTATGCCGAGGGCTGGAAGTCAGAAGTCGATCGCGCCGATTTCCCGAGCTGGCCGGATGGCGAGCGTTTTGCCGCTGGTGCCGCCTCGAAGCAGGCCTTCGGCGAGGGCACGCTGACCGCCGACGTCAAGGTTGAGATCGAGAAGCTGCTCTGGGCCGACACGCTGATCCTGCAGTTCCCGCTGTGGTGGTACACGATGCCGGCGATCCTCAAGGGCTGGGTCGATCGGGTCTTCGCTTACGGCTTTGCCTATGGTGTCGGCGAGCACAGCGAGAAGCGCTGGGGCAACCGCTTCGGTGAAGGCACCCTCGCGGGCAAGCGCGCCATGCTGATCGTCACTGCCGGTGGCTGGGAGGAGCATTACTCCTCCCGCGGCATCAACGGGCCGATCGAGGACCTGCTGTTCCCGATCAACCACGGCATTCTCTACTATCCCGGCTATGAGGTGCTGCCGCCTCACGTCGTCTACCGGGTCGACCGGTTCAAGGAAGCGGATTTCGAAGAGGCGACCGCGCGGTTGCGTGAGCGCATGCGCACGCTAACGACCACCGCGCCTATTCCCTACCGACGCCAGAACTTCGGTGACTACGTCGTTCCGGCGATGACGTTGCGGCCGGAGTTGGGTGAGCCGGGAGGCCGCGGCTTTGCGCTGCATGTGGACGCAGCGACGGTGGATTAGGCGCCCACGCGGAACTCATGGGGCAGAGGGCGGTTGTTCCTGGTGAAGGGACCGCCCATGCCCAACAAGCACAGCAACCGCCCGACCGATACGCCCGCTGCCTTCGTGACTGCGCAGCGCCCGGGACAGTCCGGTGAGCAAGACCAGCGGCGCGCGGGACCAAATCCGCGTTCCGCTCACCCGACCGGGCCACATGCTCCCTATGAGCCGGATGATCCTGAAGGCCTGGCTGCCGGCAAGCACGAGCGGAAAGAGACGTCCGGCAAGCGCTGAGGTCGGGCTCAGCGAGCCGAATAATCTGCATGGCGCTGGCTGCACGGGCCGCTCGATATGCGCAGGTACATCTTGCCCGGCGAGCAGATTTGCGTGACTTCAGCAGACTCAAGACCGAGCTGAAATACTCGTCGCAAGTCAGCCCAAACTATCGTTTGGTTTAATCTTTGTGCGATGACTATGGATTTTCGGATTGAACGGCAAGGTTGTCGCCTTGATCCTTCGCGCAAGGGAAAGTAGTGACGGCGATCATGCGCTTCCGGATGGGTGCATGATCGATTCGGAGGGGGCGGATCGTCGCGGATGCCGGGGACGGGCGGATCCAGGATGAAAGCGCGTAACGGAAGACGGCCGGGCGGGGCTGGTTCGGTGGAGACGGCAAGGCCAAAGCCGATGCGGACCGAGATTCTCGACGCCGCGGCAGAGCTCATCGTTCGCGAGGGCTACGATGCCTGCACGATGCGGGCGGTGGCGGCGATGGTCGATATGAAGGCGGGCAGTCTCTACTACCATTTCAAGTCGAAGGACGAGATCGTCGAAGAAATCCTCAATCAGGGGATCGAGACACTCTATGCGCGTGTCGCAGGGACGATCCGCGATCTGCCCAAGGAAACTCCCTTCGCGCGGAGGCTGTCGGCGGCGGTGGAGGTGCATATCGCCAGTCTGGTCGGGAAGGACCAGAAGTATATGCATGTCTACGAGCACTTGCCGCTAGTCATCAAGCGGCGCAGCCGCAAGATGCGCGAGAAATATGCCCAGCTCTGGCACGATCTGTTCGCCGGCGGAGTTGCCAGCGGTGAAGCTGCGGCTGGACACGATCTGCGCCTGTTGGTGCCGTACTTCCTCGGAGGGCTCAACCGGGTGCCGGAATGGAGTCGCGCGAGTGGCGCCAGTAGCGAGAAGATCGCCGAACTGGCTGTCGTGACCCTTCTCGACGGAATCGGCGCCAGACAGTAGCAGGTAGGTGACACGGCCGTGCAACGCGGCCACCGATGCCACCTGCCGACCGGAAGCCATGCCCGAGACCTTCGCCATCAGCCTGAACGGCACCACCGACCTGCCAGCCGGCAAGATCGCTGCGATCGTGACCTCGCTCGAGATGTTCTCAGCGCCGACGCGACGGCCCGACCCGCCGGGCGTCGAGGGCTTCTCGCTGGAAGAGATCGGGCGCGAGGACGTGGCGCGCTATCTTGCGGTCTATCGCCTGCTCGGCGAGCGCTGGATGTGGTTCAGCCGGCTGGTCAAGCCGGTCACGGAGCTCCAGGCGATCCTCACCGACCCGGCAGTCGACTTTTTCGCGGTGCGCTTCGACGGGCGTGACGTCGGTTTGCTCGAGCTCGACTTCAGGGTTGAAGGCGAGGGCGAACTCGCCTTCTTCGGCCTCGACGAGAGCGTTGTCGGGAAGGGGGCCGGGCGCTGGCTGATGAACCGGGCGCTGGAGCGCGCCTGGGCGAGACCTATCAGCCGCTTCTGGGTGCATACCTGCACGCTCGACCATCAGGGCGCGGTCGAGTTCTACCAGCGTTCGGGCTTCACGGCGTTCAAGCGTGGCGTTGAGGTCGACGACGATCCGCGCCTCGGCGGGGCGATGCTGCGCACCGCTGTCCCGCATCATCCGGTGATCGAGTAGGGGCTCGTCTTCAAACGCGCGAGCGCAGCCCGATCGAGTCCATCATCGCCTGATCGCGGGCGGCTTCGGCGGCACGCTCGGTGGCGCGTTCGCGATCGTCGAGGATCTCGACCTTCTTCATGTCCTCGAAGGCTTCCTGCAGCTCGGCCTTGGCCTCGTCGAGCTGGCCTTGAAGATTATCCGCGGACTGGCGAAGATTGTCGCGACGCCCCAGTGCCGCCTTGGCATAGGTCGGGTAGGCGAAATGCGCGGGGTCGGAGATACCGGCACGCGTTTCCTCGTTCTGGATCTCGCGATCGAGATCTCCAGCCATCCGGTTGAATTCCGCGATCATCATCTCAATCTGGCTTACCCGGCGGCGCTTTTCGTCCACCTGGAAGCGTTTGAGACGCAAAAGGGTCTCTCGCGACTTCATGTCGTGCCCAACTCCTGATTACGCATCGAGCCCGTTCCGGTCTGCCTGCATCGCAAGCCGGCCGGTAAAACGGTCTCCAACTTTTGTTCAGAGACGGATTCACCGACCGGGTTGGTTCAACCTGATCGGATCCGACTCTGGTGGCGCGCCGACCCCTCGGCTCGCCACCGGAACACTCCGCGAGACGAAAATCACAATGGCGCAAGGAGGTTGACCGTTTCTTACCAGGATCGCTCGCTTTCGATGCATGCAACGGGTGCGTCCCGGGCTCTCCCGGTCGAGCACAGCTCGCGCTAGCGTGGGGCGAATCAATAACAAGGGGTGCGCGTGCCAGCGCGCCGGACAGAATCCTTGCCCTTCTCGCGCCGCCTCCCCGAGTACAGTCTGCTGCTGAGCGGACTCGCCCTGACGCGGATCATCGGCTGGGGCTCGATCTACTATTCGCCTTCGGTTCTGGCGGCCTATCTCGATCGCGAGCTTAAGCTCGGACCGGCGGTCATCTTCGGCGGGATCACGATCCTGCTGGTGATCGGAGCGGCGGTCGCTCCTCTGCTCGGGCGTCATCTCGACCGGCGCGGCACGCGGCATGCCATGGCGCTGGGGGCGGTGATCTCGGCACTGGGGTTGGCGCTGCTGGCGCTGGCGCAGGGCCCGATCAGCTATCTCGCGACCTGGTTCGTGATCGGCATTGGCCATGCGATGCAGCTCGCCAACACCGGCAATGTCACGGTGGCACAGCTGATGGGCGAGCGCACCCGCCGCGTCATCGGGCTGATGATGCTGGTCACCGGCCTTGCTTCCAGCGTGTTCTGGCCGCTGACCGCCTGGCTCAGTGCCGACTTTGGCTGGCGCACCTGCCTCATGGTCTTCGCGGCGATCCAGCTCGTGGTCGTGCTGCCGATCCATCTTGCCATCCCGGCCTATCGCGCCAAGCCGCTGGCCGAACCCGGCCCGTCCGCCATGCCGGCCGAAGAGCAGGGCAGGGTGCCGCCCGGCGAGCGGCGGCCGATATTCTGGCTGCTGGCGCTGAGCTTCTCGGCGAGCGGGCTCGTATCATGGGGGCTGCCGCTGCACATTATCGGGCTGATGCAGGGGGCTGGCATCGGGGCGGTGAGCGCGGTGACGATCGCCTCGCTGAGCGGCCCGGCGACCCTGATGGCGCGAGCGGTCGATGCGGTTGCGGGCGAGCGCCTCCCGGTCGAGCGGGTGGCTCTCGCCGGACTCGCGCTCGGACCGGCGGCCTGCCTGCTGATGGCGCTTGCGCCGGGGTCGAGCGCTATCGCGATCGCCTTCGTCATCCTGTTCAGCGCGGCCATGGGCGTGATCGCGGTCGCGCGCGCGACCCTGCCGCTGGCGCTGTTTGGCCGTCACGGCTTCGGCACGATGCTCGGCCGCCTGACCGTGCCGCAGAATCTGACCTTCGCGGCGGCGCCGCTGCTGTTCGCGCTGATGGTCGAGCGGCTGGGCGCATCGGGCACGCTTATGGTGTCGGCGGTGATCCAGAGCATGGCCCTGCTCGCGATGATCGTGCTGGTGCGCAGGCTCAGGAGCTAGCGCGGTGCCGGAAACGACATGGTCGGCTGCGCCACTGACGCGATCGTGCATAGGGGCATGGCGCGCGCCGCCCTATCACGCGGCCTTCCCGAAGCGACCGAGCTGAAGACCACATGCCGCCCTGTTCATTCACCCGCCGCCTTGCCCTGCAGGCCACGCTCGGACTGCTTGCGGCACCGGGGCTGGCTGAAACGCGGCTGCCGCAATTCCGGACGGCGCGCTATCAGTTCATCGAACTCGATCCGGTCCAGCCGATGGCGCCGCTCACCCTGCAAGGGCTCGACGGCAAGCCCGCCCTTGCCCGGCCGGTGCCGGGCAAGGTCTGTCTCGTCTATCTCTGGGCGACCTGGTGCCCGGTCTGCCGAATCACCTTACCGCGCTTCGAACGCCAGCTCGCCGATTTCAAGGCGAGAGACGTCGAGCTCGTGACCATCAGCACCGATGAGCGCGAGCTTTCTCACGTCCGTCAGTATTTGGTGCGCCTCGGCATCAAGCGGCTGCCGGTCTTCTACGATCGCGCCGGTAAGGTCATCGCGGGGGCAGGGACGCAGCAGCCGCTGTCAACAGCGGAGGGGCTGCCCGTGATCTACGTTACCGATCGGCGCGGCGGCGTGCGCGGCTATATGCTCGGCGAGGCGGACTGGGCGTCGCCTCAGGCGACCGCCCTGCTCGACCATATCGGGCGGCTGTAGCGCCGCTCACATCCCCATGATTCGGGCGAGCCGGGAATAGCCGTCGGCGAGTCCGGTCGCTTCGTCCTTGGCCTGCTTCAGGAAAGCTTCGAGCTCGGGGTTGAGCCGGATCGCCTCGTCGACCTCGGCGGACGCGCCCTGGCGATAGGCGCCGAGCCGAATCAGCTCTTCCATGTCGGCATAGGTCGCGAGCGTGGCGCGCGCCTTCTGTACGACCGGATAATAGAGTGGGTCGCAGGAGCGCGGCATGGTGCGCGACACCGATTTCAGGATGTTGACCGCCGGGTAGCGGCCGCGCTCGGCGATCGAGCGTTCCATCACGATATGGCCGTCGAGGATGCCGCGCACCGCGTCGGCGACGGGTTCGTCATGGTCTCCGCCATCGACCAGCACGGTGAAGAGACCGGTGATCGCGCCGTCGCCGGTGCCGGGGCCGGCGCGTTCGAGCAGGCGCGGCAATTCGGCGAAGACGGTCGGGGTATAGCCTTTGGTCGTAGGCGGCTCGCCGGCGGCGAGGCCAATCTCGCGCATCGCCATGGCGAAGCGCGTGACCGAATCCATCAGACACATCACCTGCCGCCCGTGGTCGCGGAAGAATTCGGCGAGCGTCAGCGTCGTCAGCGCGGCCTGCTTGCGCATCAGCGCCGGCTCGTCCGAGGTCGCGACCACGACGATCGAGCGGGCAAGGCCGTCCGGCCCGAGATCGTCCTGGAGGAATTCCTGAACCTCGCGGCCGCGCTCGCCGACGAGGCCGATAATGTTGACGTCGGCCCTCGCATAGCGCGCCAGCATCGACAAAAGCACCGATTTGCCGACGCCGGAGCCGGCGAAGATGCCCATCCGCTGGCCAAGGCAGCAGGTCAGGAAGGTATTGAGGGCGCGCACGCCGAGATCGAGCGGCGCGCCGACGCGCCGGCGAGAATGGGCAGGCGGCGGGTCGTTGCGGAAGGGGATGGTGAACTCGCCCTGGGGCAGCGGCGGGCCGCCATCGACCGGCCGGCCAAGCGCATCGACGACGCGGCCGAGCCAGGCCGTGGTCGGACGCAGCCCGGCCACGGCGCGGTCGACATAGGCCGGGCAGCCGCGGCGAACGCCGTCGAGCCCGCCAAAAGGCATGACCAGCGCCTTTTCACCGGAAAAGCCGATGACTTCGCAGGGAACGCGGATCCCGGACGCGATCTCGATGCCGACCCGGCCGCCCAGGCTCATAGCCGAGATCGGCCCGGAGACCTCGACCAGCAGGCCGCGCACGGCGGTGACGCGGCCATAGACGGAGGTGGCCTCGAGCTCGCCGATCATCGCGGCGAGTGTGGATAACCGGTCCTGGCCTGCCGAAGCGCCGCTCATGATCCCTGCCGTAAACCTTTCATTAAGCTGAGTGATTAACACTGCGTTTCGAAGCTGCGTCGAAGAGTTAAGCGATTTGCGCCTGATTCCTCGACGCGAGCTTACGCGAAAGGTGCATTCGCGGCCGAAGCTCGAACGATCCGTGTCAAATTCGACTCACCTCGACAAGGATCGTCAACCTTTCGCCAAGAAGCACTTGCGCCCGGGAATCAGGGTTTGTTAACCATTTCCCCGTAGCGTGTCGCGTGGCGTTTCATCGGGCAAGCGTTCGTCTCCAGGACCACGAGGGTTTTGGGGGAATGAACGGGATCGCTGCCTCGGGGCGAAATTGGGGACGTGACATGCGGGTTCTGCTGATCGAAGACGATAGCGCGACCGCTCAAAGCATCGAGCTGATGCTGAAGTCCGAGAGCTTCAACGTCTACACGACCGATCTCGGCGAAGAGGGTGTCGATCTCGGCAAGCTCTACGACTACGACATCATCCTTCTCGACCTGAATCTCCCCGACATGTCGGGTTACGAGGTGCTGCGCTCTCTGCGCGTCGCCAAGGTCAAGACGCCGATCCTGATCCTCTCCGGCCTCGCCGGCATCGAGGACAAGGTCAAGGGCCTCGGCTTCGGCGCCGACGACTATCTGACCAAGCCGTTCCACAAGGACGAACTGGTCGCCCGCATCCACGCCATCGTGCGCCGCTCGAAGGGCCACGCCCAGTCGGTGATCACGACGGGCGACCTCATCGTCAACCTCGACACCAAGACCGTCGAAGTGGATGCAGCCCGGGTGCACCTGACCGGTAAGGAATACCAGATGCTGGAGCTGCTATCGCTCCGCAAAGGCACGACGCTGACCAAGGAAATGTTCCTGAACCACCTTTATGGCGGCATGGACGAGCCTGAGCTCAAGATCATCGACGTCTTCATCTGCAAGTTGCGCAAGAAGCTCGCCAACGCCTCCGACGGCAAGAACTACATCGAGACGGTCTGGGGCCGCGGCTACGTGCTGCGCGAGCCGACCGAAGTCGAAGAGCGCATCCCGGCCTGAGGTCCGTCATTGCGGCGTCATCGTGGGCGCCTATCAGTTAGATCGCCTGATCGTCGGATGTACACGACAGGTGAACGGGGACCCCGCCGCGAGGCGGGGTTTTTGTTTGTCGGCGACGCCAGCTCCGTCGAACGCCAGTGAGAACGCCCGGCGTCAGGTCCGGACGATCTTGAGCGGGGGAAGCACGCTGCTGCGCTCTGCGGGCGCGGCAAAGCCCGGTCGCCGCGCCTGTGCAGTCGAAGCGGCATCGCGGTAGACGCCGCGGTATTGCGGGTCCGGGACCAGGGTCGTGGTGATGCCGATGACGGTCTCTGCCGCGCCGAGGATGAAGGCGCCGTTCTGCGCCAGCCGTCCAGCGAGGGCGGCCATCACGCGCGCCTTGGTCGGGACGTCGAAATAGATCAACACGTTGCGGCAGAAGATGATGTCGAACTGGCCGAATTGATGATTCGGCTCCAGGAGATTGTGCTGCTTGAGTTCGACCCTGTCCCGAATGCGCTCGGACAGGCGCCATTTGTCGCCCTCCTGCCGGAAATGCTTGAGCAGGAGCTGGATCGGCAAGCCGCGCTGCACCTCGAACTGACTGTAGAGGCCTTGGCGCGCCCGCTCGAGGACGTCGGCGGAAATGTCAGTGCCGAGGATCTCGACCGTCCAACCGGCGAGGCGGTCAGCCACCTCGTCGAGCAGCATGGCAAGCGAATAGGCCTCCTGACCGGTCGAGACAGCGGCGCACCAGATGCGCAGCGTCCGGCTTTGCGCATTGGCGGCGAGCTTCTCGGGCAGGAGAATGTCGCGGAACAGGTCGAAGGGTGTGCGGTCGCGAAAAAACAGCGTCTCGTTGGTCGTCATTGCATCGATGACGGCCGCTTCGAGCTCGGAAGCGGGGCAGATGCGCAGCTGCGCGACCAGTGCCGGTATCCCTGCAATTGCGCGCCGCCGGCAGAGCATGCCGAGCCGGCTCTCGACGAGATAGCGCTTCTCGGTGCTGAGAAAGAGGCCTGAGCGCCGCTGCAGGAGCACCCGCAGGAAATCGAAATCCATCTCGGTCATGCGGGATGGCTCCCGCCGATGAGCGCCCGGATCGCCGGGCCGATAGTGCCGAGCGACAGGACGGCGCTCGCTTGCCTGGCGCGCACGACCGAGCCCGGCATGCCCCAGACCGTGCTCGAGGGCTCGTCCTGGGCGATGACTGCAGCGCCGGCACGGCGTAGCGCGGTCGCTCCTTCCGTACCGTCGCTGCCCATCCCGGTCATGATCAGGCCAAGCGCGGCCGGGCCGAGATGGCGCGCGGCTTCATTGAACAGCACATCCACCGCCGGCCGGCAGAAATGCACCGGCGGGCTGTCGCTGATGCTGGCGACGATATGGCCGAGCTTCCGTTCGATTCCGAGATGGCGCCCTCCCGGCGCGACATAGATCGTGCCACGGGCGAGCCGCTCGCCGTCATGCGGCTCGCGCGCCGGCAGCCCGAGCTGCGCAGAAATCTGCTCGGCGAAGGAGGCGGTGAAAAGCGGCGGCATATGCTGAACGACCAGCGTGACCAGGTTGGCCGCCGCATCGCCGAGATCGCTGAGGACGCGCGCGACGGCACGCGGCCCGCCGGTCGAGGCGCCGATCACCAGATAGCGCGGCATTGCCGACACGAGCGGGCGCAGGTCGACGATCCCGCTTGGCGTTACCGCGCCGAGGCCAGTCTCGGCGGCGACCTCGCCATGACGCGACCTCGACTGCGCTATGCTGCCCAGCTTGCCCAAGAGCTCGCTGCGGAAACCCAGCGACAGCGTCAGGCCGCTGCGACTATCCGGCTTGGGCAGGACGTCGACGGCGCCCATGCTCATGCATTGCAGCGCGAGTTTCGCATTGCGCTCGGTGAGTGTGGTCGTCAGAAGAACAGCGGTCCTGGGACTCTGCTTGACGATTCTGGGTAAGGCTTCGACGCCGTCGAGCACGGGCATATCGAGGTCGAGCACCATGATATCGGGATGATGGCGCTCGGCATGCTCGATCGCTGCTTCTCCGTCGCCGGCGACGCCGACGACATGGAAGCGACCGCTTTCGCCGAGCCAGCGCGCGAACAGTCCCCGCACGACCATCGAGTCATCGGCGATCACGACCGTGCTCGGACGCACACGGGCCTGGTCGGCGAGAGTCGGCACCGTGATCATCGTGATTGTACAGCTGGAGCAGAGGAATGTCGCATGTCGTGTGGCTTTTAGAGCAGGCCGACCTGATGGAATTTCGAGGCCACGATCTCCTTGTCGAACGGCTTCATGATGTATTCGTCGGCCCCGGCATGCATGGCGCGGGCGATGTGGGCGATGTCGTTCTCGGTCGTGCAGAACACGACCTTCGGGCGCTTGCCGCCGGGCATCTGCCGGAGATTGCGCAGGAAGTCGTAGCCGTCCATGACCGGCATGTTCCAGTCGAGCAGGATGGCGTCCGGCATCTCGCCCTTGCAGGCGTCGATCGCGCGCGCGCCGTCCTCGGCTTCAGCGATGCGGAACTGGAGCCCTTCCAGGATACGGCGGGCAACCTTGCGGATGACGGCTGAGTCATCGACGACGAGGCAGTATTTCATGGCGTGACTCCAGGCAGCGGCGATTGCCGTCAGGCGGCGATCGGCAGTTCGATGTTGAGGACGGCATCCACGTCGATCACGACCAAGAGGCGATCGTCGAGACGGTGAACACCCTTGGCGAGGGCAGACCAGGCACGATCGAGATGGATCGGCACGGGCTCGAAGGTCGTACGGCTGAGGCGCATCACCTCGCCGACCGTGTCGACAATGAGCGCGAAGGCTTCGCCACCCTGATCGATGCCGACTGCGGTAAGTTCGCGTCCGTCAGCGCCGGCGGGCGCCGCGTAGGCGTCGACGTGACCCATCCGGCGGCGCATGCAGATCGCGGTGACGACGCGCCCGCGCAGATTGATCAGGCCGACGATCTCGCTCGGCGCCAGCGGCACCGGCGTGACGCGGGTGGCGATGAAGACATCCTGGACGCGCGCGATCGGCAGACCGAGCAGCTGCCCGCCGACCGTGACGGTAACATAGTCGAGCGAATCCTCGAAAGCCGCGACGCCGGATTCGCTATCGTTGCCTGTGCCGGTCATGCGGCTCGCCTCAGTTTGGGCCGGGTCTCGGCGAGCTCCGCAATCAGCGTGCGCCGATCGAACTTGGCGACGACTTCGTCGAACTCCGCCTGTGCAGCCATGACGTGTAGCTCGGGCGTCGGCAAGCTTGCGAGCCCGATGATACGCAGATTGGCGTGTCGCGCTTCGGCGCGCAGCCGTGCGGCGAGCGCGAAGGCGGCCTCGGCGTTGCGGTCGAGATCGATCACGACGGCGTTCAGCTCGGTGCTGCCGGAGGCGAGGCCGGCCGCCATGGCGAAGTCAGCCGCATGGATCACCTGGAGGCCGGTGGCCCTCAGCACGGGGGCAAGCATCTCGCGCAGAAACTCGGACGGCTCGACCAGCAGGACGCGTGGTCCGCCGGCGTCGCTGCGGCGTACGTGCAGCCAGTTGGGATTGGCCTTGGGCAGGTAGTGCGCGAGGTCGAGGATCTCGGTCGCGCGGCCTCTGACGATCGCCGAGCCGAGCAGCCCCTGCTCGGGCATGGCCAGCATCTCGATGTCGAGCACTTCATCGACGATGTCGACGATGGCGTCGACTGCCAGCGCCATGCTGAAGTCGCCTTCCGAGAAGATCACCAGCGGCTGCAAGCCGCTCTGCCGGAGTTGGACCTCTTCGACGGGAACGACCGGCATCAGCCGACCGCGATAGTTGAGCAGCGTGCGCCCGCCGCCGCTCTCGAACAGCCTGGCATCGACCTCCTCGAGCCGCGTGACCAGGGACAGCGGGACGGCCTTCAGCCGATCCTTGCCGGCGCGGAAGACCAGCATCGTGGTGCGCTCGACGGGGAGGGCAGCATCGGTGGAGATGTCCGAAGCGGCTTCGTCCTGAGGCGCCGCCACGCCGACCAGGCGCGCTACCCCGTTGGGGTCGACGATCAGCACCACGGCGCCGTCGCCGAGGATGGTGTTGCCCGAGAACAGCGGGATATGGCGGAGCCGGGTCGACATCGGTTTGACGACGATTTCCTCGGTGTGGAACACGGACTCCACGAGAATGCCGAACTGACGCTCGCCGACCTGCGTCACGACGATGAAGCCATCGTCGACGATGGCGTCGCTCGCCGTGTCCATCACCCCAGCGAGGGCGATGATCGGCAGCAACCGCTCGCGCAGCCGCAGCACGGGCGCATTGTTGATGCGTTCGATGCTGTGCTCGCCACCGGTCTTGACGCGCACCAGCTCGCGCACGACCACCTGCGGGATGGCGAAACGCTGGCCCGCGGTCGCGACGATCAGAGCCGAGACGATCGCCAATGTCAGCGGGATCTTGATCGTTATGGTGGTGCCTGCGCCAGCGATGCTGGTGACGTCGATCATGCCGCCGATTGCATCGACATTGACCTTGACCACGTCCATCCCGACGCCGCGGCCGGAAATGGCGGAGACCGTGTCGGAGGTCGAGAAGCCCGGATGGAAGATGAAGCGCAGGACCTGCGTCTCGCTCAGCCGCTCTGCTTCCGCTTCGCCGACCAACCCCTGCTGCACCGCCTTGCGGCGGATGCGAGCGGTGTCCATGCCGCGACCGTCATCGGTGATCGCGATCGTGACCGAGCCGCCTTCGTGATAGGCCGATACCCGGATCGTGCCGATCTCGGACTTGCCGAGCGCGGCGCGCTCCTGCGGCTCCTCGATCGCATGATCGGCGCAGTTGCGGACCATGTGGATCAGGGGGTCCTTGATCAGTTCGAGGATCTGCCGGTCGAGCTCGGTGTCGGCCCCTTCCGTCACCAGCTCGATCTTCTTGCCGAGGTCGGTGGAGAGATCGCGGACGATGCGCGGCAGCTTCGACCAGGCATTGCCGATCGGCTGCATGCGCGTCTTCATCACGCCGTCCTGCAATTCGGCGGTGATGAGCGAGAGCCGCTGCAGCGGTCCTTTCAGGCCGGCATCCTCCTGCCGGCGGGCAATCTCGAGCAGCTGGTTGCGGGTCAGCACCAGCTCCGAGACCATGGTCATCAGATGCTCGAGCGTGTCGACATTGACGCGCAACGTCGCAGGCCCAGCCGCCCTCGCGTCCCGGGCAGCATCGCCATGAGCCTGTCCGGGTTGGTCGAGCGGGCTCGGCGCCGCGCGAAAGACCAGATCCATTTCGTCCACCGCCGCACCCGGGACGGGCGGGGGCGCAGGCTCGGCCGGGCGAGTTCCGGAAGTGCGGGCGAGATAGGCTGCGACCGGGTCGAGCGGCGGCTGCGTCTGCCGGGCGGCCAGCTCCTGCTTTGCCCGCTGGGCGAGACCGCGCAATTCGTCGATCAGCTGGCCGTCATGGCCTGGCGGCTCCTGCCCCTTCTCGGCGAGTTCGGCCATGATCTCCTTGATCCGGTCGATGGTCTCGAGGATCGCGGTGACTGCCGTCGAGGAGACGCTCGCGCCGTCGCGGAACTGGCCGATGACGGATTCGGCCGCATGTGTCAGCGCTTCGAGACGCGGCAGGCCGATGAAGCCACAGGTGCCTTTGACCGTGTGAACGAGCCGGAAGATGTTGCGCAGGATATCCCCGTTATTGGGCTCCTGCTCAAAGCGGACGAGTTCCCGATCGACCATATCGAGATGCTCGCCGGTCTCGCCGAGAAACTCTTGCAGCAACTCGTCCATGCACGGACTGCTCACTTACATCACGGATTTGTTCCGGATATTGCGGTGCAAGGGTTTATGATCAGTTGAGAGCGAGCGGAAACCGCGCAGTATCGCACCCGCCGGAGCCGTTTCGTCGAGGCTCAGGCCGCGTCCGCATTGATGCTGACCGTATCGCCCTCGATGGCGAAGGCGATCTTCATTCCAGCGGCGCGGGCGACCAGGCCGGTATAGAGCGGCTGGACCGCATGAGCGTCGATGACGCCGCTTTCGGAGCGCCCGGCAATCAGCTCCTCGACATGGGCGGGAATGCGCGCATGCGAGCCCGTGGCGGTGATGGCGAAGCTACCCTGCTCGCCGGTGACGGTGGCACGGGACGTGATCTTGCCGCCGCGCGGAATCGCCTGTGTCGCCAGAACGAGCAGGTTGAGCACCAGCTTGACCTGGTTCTTCGGCAGGAGAGCACGCGGGGCCTCCCAGTCGAGCGACAGTTTCTCGTCGTTGAGAAAGCCGTTGGCGACGGAGCCGGCGTCGCCGAGGTCGATCATCGCTCCGGCCGAGCCAGCGGCGCCGAAGGCGAGCCGCGCGAACTGCAGGCGGGCGGAGGCATTGCGCGCGCTCTTCTTGATCAGGTCGAGCGCGAAATCCTTCATCGAGGGATCGTCCTCCTCGAGGACTTCGAGTGCGTTGACGATCGCGCCGACCGGGCTGATCACGTCATGGCAGACGCGGCTGCAGAGAAGCGCGGCCAGATCGAGCGGCTCGAGCGAGATGGCGGTCATGATCCGGTCCTGCGATCAAGAGAATCAGGGCGGTAGGCGCCCAATGTGATGGTGCAGCATGCGCTACGCTGGTTTGCAGCTGGTTAACCATAGCCGCGAGGGAGTCACCGTCGGAGCGTTCCGCTCTGGCATGCCGGGGCAAGATGGCTGCCAGAAGGCGAGCCGGCTTTTTCTTTGGCCCGCCATGCATTACCTAACAGAACGAGACCGCCGGAGGCGCCGCCCGGCATTCGCACTGCATGGCATACGGCGCCGGCGAGACTGGTTCGGGACATGGCCATCGCTCACGACGATCCGCGTCTGATCGACCGGGACGGGCTTGCACGCTCGCTCGGCGAGGCGGCGCGCCGCACGGCTGCGGTCCTGCTGGCGAAGCGGGCGGTGCGCGACGTCAAGCTCAAGGCGGACGGCTCGCCGGTCTGCTCTGCCGACCTCGCCGCGGATTTCACCGCGAAGCAGGCGCTGGCCGAGCTGCTGCCCGGCTTTCCGGTGATCAGCGAGGAGAGCGTCGGCGACGTCGCGCCGGCTTCGGTCTTCATCCTGCTCGACCCGCTCGATGGCACGCGTGAGTTCCTGGCCTCCGGCGACAGCTATTGCGTCGCCATCGCCGTGATCCACGATGGCCGGCCGCTTGCGGGCGCGATCGCCGCGCCTGCTCTGGGCCGGCTCTGGTATGGCGGTGAGCGGAGCTTCGCCCAGGCGCTGAATGCAGAGGCGGTAGCGCTGGGCACGGCGCGCGAAGTCCATGTCCGCACCGAGCCGGCAGGAGGGCCACTGATGCTGGTGAGCCGCTTCCACGGCGACACGGTCAGTGCCGGGGTGGCGACTGCGCTTGCGAAGGGGGAGGGCGCGCCGGTGTCCTCGGCGGTGAAATTCGGGCTCATCGCCAGCGGCGAGGCCGACTTGCATGTGCGCGGCGGCACCACGATGGAATGGGACATCGCCGCCGGCGATGCGATCCTTGCGGCTGCCGGCGGTGTGCTTTTGACCCTCGACGGCGAAAAGCCGGTTTACGGCAATGTCGATCGCGATTTCCGCAACCCGCCTTTTGTCGCTGCGAGCTGCGAGAGGTTGGCCAGGCTCGCGATCGAGAAGGCGGCGACCTGCCGCTGCTAGGATCAGCTGCCGAGCGGGCTCAGCGTGCGATCAATGCCGTCACGGTCGACCAGCGCTCCTGGGCTTTTGCCCGCAAGGCCGCCTCAGTGAGGAAGCGCTGGCGATTCTCGTCGCTGCGGAAGAAATAGAGGCGCGACCCGATGACGGCGAAGCGGCGCGGGTCGGCATCGACAACCCGCCCTTCCGCGACGCCGCTGGCGTCGAAGCCGCCGAAGCGCGGGGTATAGACCTCTGGCGCCTCGCGAAAGGCGTCGCGATTGGCGGCGCTGGCGAAGCGCCAGACCATTCCTTCAGAGATCAGTTCGTAATCGGGCAGCCCCGGCACTGCGGCGTCGTTCAGGAAATAGGCGACGGGATCGAAGCCGGAGAGCGCGAAGCCGGAGCGGTTGTCGCGCTGCATGCTCTCGCCGAGATGCGGCAGTTGCGGCAGGCCCGGGGGGAGGGCTGAGGCCCGGCTCGTCCCGGCTGTGAAGGGAAGCGCACAGCTTAGTCCGACGCCGGCGAGGATGATCCCGGCATGCCTTGCTGCGGCCTTCATCGACACCAATCCTTGGCTTCAAGCCGCGTCACGGCGCGTTCTGCGCCGCGGTTCACCGCTTGGATACACATACAGCGTATCCAGGAGGTTACCGTGGTCACGAGGATTCGCAGGACCCACCGTCGACGCCACCCGGCAGGAGGCCGAATGCCCAATGCCCGGCGCTTGCCTGGAGACGATGAGATGAACCACACCCGCCGCACCCTGCTCGCCAGCGCACTGCTGCTCGGCATGAGTCTCGCCGCCGGTCCCGCCGCCGCTCAGCAGAACGAGCGCTCCTTTTCGCAGAACGAGCTGGTCACCTCCGGCCACCAGTTCTTCGGCAATGTCTCGCGCGGTCTTGCCCTGACGATCGAGGAGGCGGTGCGCCGCTGGGGCGAGCCGAACGGCTATGTCCTCGGCCAGGAGGCCTCCGGCGCCTTTGTGGGCGGGCTGCGCTATGGCGAGGGAACGCTGTTCACCCGCAATGCCGGCGACCGTAAGGTGTACTGGCAGGGGCCCTCGGTCGGCTTCGATTTCGGCGGCGACGGCGCCCGCACCATGATGCTGATCTACAATCTGCCCAGCGTCGGAGCGCTCTATCAGCGTTTCGGCGGGGTCGACGGCTCGGTCTATTTCGTCGGTGGCTTCGGTTTCACGGCGCTGACGGCCGGCGGCGTGACGGTCGTGCCGATCCGCACCGGCGTCGGCTGGCGGCTTGGCGTCAACCTCGGCTACCTGAAATTCACACCGCAGGCGACCTGGAACCCGTTCTGATCTGATAATTCGGCGCTGCTGGTCTTATCTTGCGAGGCATGGCAGCCTGAGATCGGGCTGATCGCAGACACGGGAGCCGTTCCGCCTTGATCGAAGCCGTCATGCTCGTCGCGCTCGGCTTTCTGTCGGCCAGCCTGCTCGCCCTCTCGGCGCTGCCGGCTCTGAGCCGCCGGGCCGACCGGCTGGCGCGGCGGCGAGCCGAGGCTGCGTTTCCACTCTCGCTTGCCGAAATCGCAGCCGACCGCGACCATTTGCGCGCAGAGCAGGCGATCCGCGAGCGGGCGCTGGAGCAGAGGGCGGAAAGTGGCTTCGCCGCCAAGGCCGGCGCGATGAGCGAGCTCGGCCGGCGCGACATGGCGATAAGCCGGCTCGAAACCGACCTGACCGAGCGACGGCAGAGGATCGCTCACCTTGAAACGGAGCTGCGGCAGGCGACGCAGGACCTGGCGGACACGCGCGCGACGCTGGCGACGGAAAGCGTCGGCCACCAGACGACACAGGCGACATTGTCGAGCCGGGTCAGCGATCTTGCAGCCGTGGAAGCGCAACTCGCCGAGACCCGTCAGGCGCTCAGCGGCAGCTCGGCCGATCTCGCCGCCCGCAACCATCAGCTTGCCGAGCTCAGGACCTTGCACGACAGGGCCGAAGCGACGCTCGCCGAGCGCGACCAGGCTCTTTCAGCATTGAACAGCGAGCATGATCGCCAGCGCCTCGTCCTGGTCGAGGCCGGTACGCTCAGGCTCAAGCTGGAGGGCGAGCGCGACGATTTCTCGGCGCGGCTCACCACAGCGGAGACGGCGCTGGCAGAGGCGCGGACTAACCTCTCGGCCATGAAACTGGACCGCGACAGCGAGAGATTGCGGGCCGACGCTCTTTCGACGCGCGCGACCGAGGCCGAGGCTGCGTCGCGAGCAGCCGATGCGAACGCCGTCAAGCTCGGCGCCGAGATCGCACGACAGGAGGCGGCCGTGACGCAGGCATCCTTGGAGCAAGCCGAGGCGCTGACCCGGATCAAGGCGCTGGAAGACAGGATCGAAGCCGCCGTTGCGGCCGAGGCCCGCTTGAAGGGACAACTGGCCAGCGACGCGGCGGCTCACCGAGAGGCCTTGCGCGAACGAGACGAGACGCTCGAAGCGCTCCATGCCGAGCTGGGCACCGTCCAGGGCGCCCGCGATCAGGCGCGTACCGACCGGGCCGGCCTCAAGCGCGAGCTTGCGGCATTGCGCAAGCAGGGCGGCGGCAAGGCAGCCGGGGAGGCGGCCTTGCGCCAGGAGATCGTCCGCTTGGCCGATGCGCTGCTGGTCGCGTCGGAAAGCCGCGAGGCGGCGGAATAGGCGCCTGCCGGGCAGGGCCTTTCCACTTTTGCCGAACATGTTCTAGGGAGGACCGGGCCGCGCTCGCGGCCGGCGGTTTCGGTTGGGATGATGACGGACATCGTTTGTATCGGCGAACCCCTCGGCGAGTTCAACGCGACGCGAGGCGAAGCTGGCGCCTATCGCTTCGGCCAAGGCGGTGACACCTCCAATTGCGCGATCGCTGCGGCGCGGCAGGGGGCAAAGGTCGCCTATATCGGCGCGCTGGGCGATGACGAGCCGGGCCGTTCATTCCGGACGCTGTGGGCTGAAGAAGGCGTCGACGACAGCCATGTCTCGACGCATCCGTCTGCGCCGACCGGGCTTTATTTCGTTTCGCATGGGCCGCAGGGCCACGTCTTCTCCTATGTGCGTGCCGGCTCGGCCGCGGCTCTCTATGGTCCGGCGCAATTGCCTAGGGATCTCATCACCTCGGCCAAGGTGATCCAGGCCTCCGGCATCAGCCAGGCGATCTCGACGAGCGCCTGCGATGCGGTGTTCGAGGCCTTCGCGACGGCGCGCGAGAACGGCGTGCTGACCGCCTACGACACCAATCTCCGGCTCAAGCTCTGGCCGCTGACGCGGGCGCGGGCGATCATCCACGCCGCCTGTGAGATGGCTGATATCGTTCTGCCCGGCGATGGCGACGCGAAGCTGCTGACTGGGCTGGAGCAGCCCGACGCCATCGTCGATTTCTACCTGAAGCTGGGCGCCAAGGTCGTGGCGCTGACGCTCGGCCATGAGGGCTCGCTCGTGGCGACGCCTTCGAGGCGCCAGCGCTTCGTGCCGATCAAGGTCGATGCGATCGATGCGACCGGCGCCGGCGATTGCTATGACGGCGCCTTCCTCGCCGAGTACATCCGCACCGGCGACGCCTTCACGGCCGGGGCCTATGCCAATGTCGCGGCGGCGCTCTCGACGCAAGGGTACGGCGCAGTGGCGCCGCTGCCGCGCCGGGCCGAGGTCGAGGCGCGGATCGCGCAGGAGGCGGCTGGCCGGGCATGAGCGTTCCTGTCCTGATGGAAGCGGGCGCGCTGCTCGCGCGCTACGATGTGCTGATCAGCGATGTCTGGGGCGTCGTCCATGACGGCGTCCTGGCGCTCGGGCCGGCCTGCGAGGCGCTGATGCGCTATCGCGACGGCGGCGGCACCGTGGTGCTGCTCTCGAACGCGCCGGGGCCCTCGGCGCAGATCGCCGGCGTACTCGACGAAAAGCGCGTGCCTCGCGCCGCCTGGGACCGGCTGGTGACCTCTGGCGATGTGACACGGGCGCTGATCGCCGAGACGCATCTGCGCAAGGCCTATCATATCGGCGAGCATGGGGACCGGGCGGTGTTCGCGGGCTTCGACATCGAGCTCGTCGGCGAGGCCGAAGCCGAATTCGTCGTCGCGACCGAGCTCAACGATTACCGCCGCGAGCAGCCGGAGCAGTACCGGCCGCTGTTGTCGCGTTTCGCTGCGCGCGGGCTGCCTTTCATTTGCGGCAATCCCGACCTCGTCGTCCATGTCGGCCATGATCTCCTGCCGTGCGCGGGGGCGCTGGCGACGATCTACGAGGAGCTCGGCGGCCATGTCGCCTGGGCCGGCAAGCCGCACCGGCCAGCCTATGATCTGGCGCTCGCGGCCGCCCGCGAGGCGCGTGGCGGCCGCGATGTCGACCCGGCCCGCGTGCTGGTGATCGGCGATGCGGTGCGCACCGATCTCGCCGGCGCCAGGATGATGGGCTTCGACAGCCTGTTCATCGCTGGCGGCATCCATCGCGACGAGACGATCCGGGATGGCTCCGTCGTTCCTGACGGGCTCGCGCGGGTCTTGGCGGCGCATCGGCCGCTGCCGGTCGCAGCGATGGCGGCGTTGGGGTAAGTTGAACTGTCATTCCGGGGCTGAGCGTAGCGAGGAGCCCGGAACCCATGAACACGACGCTGATCCAGTTCGTCATGCTCGCCCTCGTGGCGAGCATCCACGTCTTGAACACCGCTCTCGAAGAACGAAGACGTGGATGGTCGGGACAAGCCCGACCATGACGGAAAGGGCGTGTTCATGGGTCCCGGGCTCGGCCCTAAGGGCCGCCCCGGAAAGACTAAGCACTCACACAGGCGGCGGGTTCGCCTTGCGGATCCGCTCGCCGATCGCGTGATAGAGCCCGTCGAGCGGGCGGAAGACGAAGCGGATCGTCGAGCGGCCGGGCGGCACCTGCACCGCCCGGAAGATCACGTTCGCCCGCAGCAACTCGGCCGGCTTGCCGTCGACCTCGACCTGCCACCAGGGCTGCCAGACATCGTTCAGCACGACGAAGCCGCCGCGCGGTGCATCAGCATCGAGCAGCACCTCGGTCGTGCCGTAGTTGCGGATGCGGACGCTTCCCACCTGCGCCGGGCCGGTCGGAATAGGCGGCGGCGCCTTGTCGAGCAGGACGGTGCGGTGCGGATCGAAACCAGCAGGCCATTGGCCGCTCTTCAGGATCGCGCCGAAATCGGCAGCTTGCGCTTCCGTGACAAGAAGCACGCGCGGCAAGGCGCGCGGGTTCTCATAGACATAGGCGTCCTTGGTCCGGGCGATCTGGACGAGGTCGCCGGGCTTCAGCCGCTTGTCGATCTCCTCGACCGGGACGCCCGTCGCGATGAAGCGCAGGCCCAGCATGTCGGCGAGCAGCGAGCGGTAGGACGGCATCAGGGCCGAGAAGCTGCGCTGATCGGGCAGGGCGACATGGTCGCCGGCGCCGGTCGCCTGGCTGTAGAGGCCGAGGCGGAGCGGATTGTAACCCAGCGTGTTGTCGAGCCCGTGGACCAGGCTGGCGTTCGGCCAATGGAAATCGATGCCGGCGAGCTCGATGCGGTCGCGCCGGTCGGGTCCGGCAGTGCGGGCGGTCTCGCGCTTGAGGAGGGCAATGGTCTCGTTGCTGCTGTCGGCGCGCAGCACCTCGTACATCCTGGCCGGCAGCGCGGTCGACTCGCTGGGGCCGTTGTTGACCGCAAGATCGACGATCATGGCGGCGGCGAGGACGATCGTCGCGGCCATGCCCGCGCCTTGCAGGGCAAGCCCGCGCGCCGCGACCAGCGCGCCAGCGACCAGCATCAGGCAGAGCGCGGCGGTCACCAATGGCACGAAGGCGACATGCAGGCGCCCGACCGTCCAGGCGAGCCAGATCGCCAGGCCGAAGCCTGCAAGCAGCAGCAGGATTTCGAGCGCGATCTGCCAGCAGCGCGGCCGCGGGGCGGTATCGGTCAGGACGAGATGGGTGAGATAGCCGCCAAGGAT
Source organism: Allobosea sp. Tri-44 (assembly GCF_004123845.1). Taxonomy (GTDB): domain Bacteria; phylum Pseudomonadota; class Alphaproteobacteria; order Rhizobiales; family Beijerinckiaceae; genus Allobosea. Next base: position 24,943 of record NZ_NBDP01000042.1, read on the forward strand.
CGACAGCAGCGCGCCGAGGATGAAGAGTGCATCGGCCGGGCGACGGTAGAAATCGCTGCCAGGCAAGTGGAAGAGCAGGGCGAAGCCCGGTGTGTAGCGGCCGAGCGCATAGACCAGCACGATCAGCGCCGCAGCGCTGAGCGCGACGATCTCGCGCCGGAGCAGGGCGCCGCGGACGATGCCGACGCTGGCGACGAGCAGGATCGGCAGGAGGCCGAGATAGAGCTCGCCCATATTGCGGGCGAGATAGAGGTCGAGCGGGCCGAAGCGCTTCTCCCAGGCCGGGCTCGGCGGTCCCCAGAAATTCTCAAGCGGCCCGGACGCGCCGTAGAGATTGGCGATCAGTCCGGTCAGCAGCGAGCCCGGATGCAGCGAGCCCTTGCCGGCCCCGGCGAGATCAATGACCGGCCGGTTGGATTCCTCTGCCAGGACAGCGGTGAGCAGGATTGGCACCGTCGCGACCAGTGCCGCACCGAGTACGCCGAGCAGAAGGGGCACGATGCTCGCCCGCAGCGCCGCCAGCGGCCTGTCGGCCATGGCGATGGCGGCGAGGACCAGCCCGGCGAGGACATAGACGCCGAGCAGCGCGACCTGGTCGCGTCCCAGCACCATGAAGCCGGCGGCAAGACCTGCCGCGAAACCATAGCGCCAGGAACTGCGTTCGAGCGCCCGCGACAGCAGCAGCAGCGTCACCGCGAAACAGGACAGGCTCAGCACCTGTCCGACATGCTGGATGCGCCAGGCGGCAGCCGCGCCGAAGGCGAAGGAGAGGGCGCAGACGACCGCACCGGCCGGATGCCAGCCGCGATCACGGAAGAGCAGCACGAGGCAGAGCGCGCCGACGAGCAGCGACCCGAGCAGGGCGCCGTCGCTCCAGCGGAAATCCGGTGTCGGGTTGAGCAGGGCGATCAGGAAGAAGGGCGGTGAGAAGATCAGCGATTGCGGATCGGCGACCTGCGGCGAGCCGGCGAAGACGAAGGGCGTCCAGAACGGCGAGAGGCCCTTGTGCAGGGCGCTGGCGAGGAATTGCAGCTGCGGGTGGAAATGCGCTTTGGCGTCCCAGGGCACGGTGACGGCGCCGGAGAGCCAGGGCCAGGACAAAGCCAGCCAGCCGGCGCAGACCAGCAGCATTACCCTGGCGGTTGGCCAGGGTGCGGGTATCGGTTCGATCTCGTGGCGGTCCCGATCGGGCATGGTGGCTTCCTGCCCCAGGCCCGGCGCGGGATCAATGCCGGCTCCAATCAATCCTTCGGAGCGGCGCGCGCCATCAGCGCGTCCATGTCGATGAAGTGGCCGGCACGGTCGCGCTTCGAGGCGAGATAGCGAACATTATGGACGTTCGGGCGGCCGAGCACACGCTGGGTCGCAGCGACTTCGAGCCCTGCGGCCTTGATCGCCCCGACCTTGAGCGGGTTGTTGGTCAGCGCCGTGACGCTGGAGACGCCGAGTTGCTTCAGCATGGCGGCGGCGAAGTCGAAATGGCGCTGGTCGAGATCGAAGCCGAGCACCTCGTCGGCGTCGTAGGTGTCCCAGCCCTGGCTCTGCAGCTTGTAGGCGCGCATCTTGTTGGAGATGCCGTTGCCGCGGCCCTCCTGGTCGAGATAGAGCAGGATGCCGCCCTCGTTCTGCGCCATCCACTGCACGGTCTCGCGCAGCTGGTCGCCGCAATCGCATTTCAGCGAGCCGAACAGGTCGCCGGTCAGGCAGGCGGAATGCAGCCGCACGGGCACGGCAGTCGAGAGATCAGGTTTGCCGACGATGATCGCGACCTGATCGCGCAGGCCCTCGCCGCCGCGGAAGACGACGAACTCGGTATCTGGAGCTCCCTCCAGCGGCACCGGCGCACGGCCGACGATAGAGAGGCGGGCGACCTGCGCGGCGCGATAGCCGTTGACGGCCTCGATGGTGACCTCGATCAGCGGCTCGCCGGCGACCTGGGCCGCCGACACCGGCACCAGGATTACAGCCGGCAGCACGAGTGAGAGACGCGCCAGTTCGAGCGCAGCGTTGTCGAGCGGGCCGGCCGGGCCGACAGGCGCATCGACGCGGGCGTCGAGCTTCAGCGCAAGGGCCTCGATACGGGCCAGATCGATTGCCGGCATGGCGAGGATGCCGGTTTCCGCACGGCCCTTGGCGCCGAGACGGCGCAGGCGCGCAGCGCTCAGCACGAGGCGAGCATGGCCAGCGGAAAGATCGTCGAGACGGGTGGCGAGCTCAGCCTCAGCGAGCTCGGCCGCCAGCGCCAGCGCCAGCTCTCCGCCATGGCGCAGAAGCACGGGGCGGGCAGCGCGGAACTCGGCGAGAGCGCGGTCGACGGTGACCAGATCGGTTTCACCCGGCCGGCCGAAAAGCGTACGCGACTGAGGCATCGGAAGGTCCGTCAGATTGCGCCCAAAAGCGGCGGAGGAAGTGTACTTGCTACGCGCGTCTCACTCGGATGGATGCACCCGGTACAACGTCGCGTTCCTAACAACGTGTCCGTTTCTGCGTGGTTCCCAAGACAGTGCCTGCAATCCATCTGATCGGCAGCGGATTGCAGACTGGCGTATAAAAGCGCGAGATTGAACACCAGATGAATAGTCTCAGCAGGAGCCGAATATGGCGATCGGGAGCGTCGAAGGGAAATGACGCAGCGACATGACGAGGTGACAACTGGCGCGGGACGCTTCGCCTACAGCCGGGGGGCGCGGACCCTGCACTGGATCACGGCCGCGGCGGTGTTCGTAATGGTGCCGCTCGGGTTCGCCATGACCTATCGCGGCAACACGCTCGATATCTGGGACGGGGTGACCGACGCGCTCTATTCGACGCACAAGCTGATCGGCTTCCTCGTGCTCTGGCTCAGCGCCGGCCGATTGATCTATCGGCTGCTGCGTGGCGCACCGCCCGACGAGCCGACGCTGGAATGGTGGCAGAAGGCCGCTTCGCACCTCGTCCACTGGGCGCTCTACGGTCTGCTGCTGATCGTGCCGCTGCTCGGTTGGATCGGCATCACGCTGTTTCCGTCGCTGACGGTGTTCGGTCTGTTCGACCTGCCTGCATTGGCCGCGCCCAATGAGGAGGTGGCCAAGCGGGTGCTCTTCGTCCATGGCTGGGTCGCTATCCTGCTGGCGCTGCTGGTCTGCGGGCATATCGCGGCCGCGCTCTTCCACTATTTCATCCGCAAAGACGGTGTGCTGCGCCGGATGCTGCCCGGGCTGAAGTAAGGCTCACCATTCCGCCGGTAGCGCCGTCCCGTCGATGATCTCGGCGAGGCGGCGGCGAGTGCCCGGCGTCGTCTTGTCGGGCAGGGCGGAGAGCGGGAAGAAGCGCGCTTCGGCGATCTCGTGATCAGGCTGCTTCGACGTGCTCTGCGTGAAGGCGCGGACGATGAAGACGGCGACATGATCGCGGTCGGAGGTATGGCGGTTGAGGAAGACGCCGTGCAGCACGGCCGGAGCGGTCAGCGCGACGTTCGCTTCCTCGCGCAGTTCCTTGGCGACCGCGTCGGCCAGGGTCTCGTTCGGCTCGACGCCGCCACCGGGCAGGTGCCAGCCGGGGGTGTAGGTGTGGCGCACCAGCAGGACTTCGCCGGCCTCGCTCAACACGGCGGCGCGTACGCCGAGCGTCATGCCGCGGCTGAGGCGGAAATAGAGGTGCAGGCCGCGGCCGGCCAATCGCCGAAGCCCTCGCGGTACCAGTTCTATTCCCGCCGCGCCGGAGCGCGGCCCGGATCCATCCTCATTGCTCATGATTTGGGCAGATCCCAGTGCCAGGTTAATTCTACATGCGCTGTGTGCATATCAGAACTCTATTTCGCCTCTCGATATAACACAAACGCGCCTTATATGAGAGCTACGAACTTCGCATCACCACTGGGGAATTGTCATGCTTCTCGCCTTCATCACTGCTCGTCTGAACGCCAAGCCCCGCTTCGTCTGGAAGCCGGCTGTCACCCTGACCGATCCGCGCATCGTCTCGGAGTTGATGGGCTCGGCCAACTGAGCCTTTCAGGCTGCGTCATCTTCGCCCGCCGCCGCCGTCGCGCTTGACGCGGCGCGGGCGTTGAAGGCAAGCGCTGGAGCGTGTTCACGCTCGCGCATCTCTCCGACCCGCATCTCGGGCCGCTGACCAAGTTCTCGCTGCGCGAGCTGCTCGGCAAGCGCGCGACCGGATACGTCAACTGGCGACGCAAGCGCCGCCATGCTCATGACATGGAGATTCTCGGGCTGATCGTCGCCGACATCCTGGCGCAGAAGCCCGACCATATCGCCTGCACCGGTGATGTCTCCCATATCGGCCTGCCGACCGAGTTCAAGACGGCGCTCTCCTTCCTCGACACGCTCGGTCCGCGCGACACTGTCAGTTTCGTGCCGGGCAATCACGATTGCTATGCCCGCTCGTCGCTGTCGGCGCTGGCGCGCGAACTCGCGCCCTGGTGCGCCAGCGACGGCGGCGAGGCCGGTTATCCCTGGTATCGCAAGCGCGGGCCGGTCGCGCTGATCGGGATGAACACAGGCATCCCGACCATGCCGCTGATGGCGACAGGGCGGGTCGGCTCGGCCCAGATCGCCGCGACCGAGAAACTGCTGGCGCAGGCCAAGGCCGAAGGGCTGATCCGCGTCGTGCTGATCCACCATCCGCCCTATGTCGGCGGCGCGCGGCGCACGCGTGAACTGATCGACGCCGATGCCTTCGAGGCGATGCTGCGCCGGGCCGGGGCCGAGCTCGTGCTGCACGGCCACAACCACCGTTTCTCGCTGGCCTGGCGGCGGGGTCTCGACCACGACGTGCCGATCGTCGGCGTGCCCTCGGCCTCGATCGGCCTGCGCGGCGGCCATGGCGAGCTCGCCTGCTGGCATCTCCTGCGCATCGAGGGGCCGCCGACGGCCCCTCACATCAGCCTGGAGCGCCGTGCCTTCGATCTCGACGGCACGGTCAAGCTGCTGCAGTTGATGCCGCTGACGGGCGGGGGGATGGTCTGACGGCGTCGCCGTCAGACGCAGCGGCCGCCGTCGACCGCCAGCACCGAGCCGGTCACCATCTCGGACTCGTCCGAGCACAAGAACAGCGCTGCGTTGGCGATGTCCTGCGGCGTCGAGAATCGGCCCCAGGGGATCGTCGCGGTGAAGGCCTTGCGCTTCTCCGGCGTGTCCTCGCCCATGAAGGTCGCAAGCAGCGGCGTCTCACCGGCGACCGGGGCGATGGCGTTGACGCGGATGCGATCTGGCGCGAGCTCGACCGCCATCGACTTCGAGAGCAGGTTCGCCGCGCCCTTCGAGCCATTGTACCAGGTCAGGCCGGGGCGGGGGCGGACGCCCGCGGTCGAGCCGATATTGAGGATGACGCCGCCGCCATGCTCGCGGAAATGCGGCACCGTCGCCTTGGCCATCAGGTAGATCGACTTGACGTTGACGTCGAAGACGCGGTCGAACTCGGCCTCGCTGACATCGAGCATCGGCTGGTTGCGATGGCTGATGCCGGCATTGTTGACGACGATGTCGAGGCGGCCGAAGCGCGCGATCACCTTCGTCACGGCGCTGTCGACGCTCTTGCCCTTGCCGACGTCGCAGGCGACCGCGAAGGCCTTGCGGCCGATTGCTTTCGCCGCTTCCTTCGCCTTGTCGCCGTTGATGTCGAGCACGGCGACACGGGCGCCCTCGCGTACGAAGGTCTCGGCGATGCCGAAGCCGAATCCTTGCGCCGCGCCGGTGATCAGCGCGGTCTTGCCCTTCAGTCTCATGGTGTTCCCTCGGAAAGCGTTTTGCCCGGCGACTGTGGGGCGATTTGGCGGCCGAGATAAATACGCTTTCGCGATTGGGCGGATAGCGGAATTGTATGGGCTGAGTGGCCAATCACGCTGTTTGGCATTGTCGTCATGGTCGGGCTTGTCCCGACCATCCACGTCTTCACTGATCGCGTGTGGTGTTCAAGACGTGGATTCTCGGCACAAGGCCGAGCATGACGGGGACAGCGTTGGCCGCTTTACGCCTCGATCTCCTCGCGCAGCATCTCCAGCGCGAGCCAACGCTCCTCGGTCTGCGCGATCTCGCGTGTGACCTCGTCGAGCCTTGCCGTCGCCTTGGCGAAGAGCCTGGGATCGCGGGTGTAGAGATCCCCGGCCAGCGCCGCGTTGAGCTTGCCAGCTTCGGCCTGCAGCTTCTCGAGCTGCTGTGGCAGGGTTTTCAGCGCATGCTGTTCGTTGAAGGAGAGCTTGCGCCTGGTGTTGGCCACGCCCGCCGTTGAGGAGAGCTTTTGCGGCTCCGCTGCGGCAGCCTTCACCGGAACGGCCCGTGCCTTGGCGCCGACGCCGCGCCCACGTTGGGCCAGCATGTCGGAATAGCCGCCTGCGAACTCGGTCCAGACGCCGTCGCCATCCGAAATCAAGGTCGACGAGACCACCCGGTCGAGGAAGTCGCGGTCGTGGCTGACCAGCAGCACCGTGCCGGAATAGTCGGCGAGCAGTTCCTGCAGCAGGTCGAGCGTTTCAATGTCGAGATCGTTGGTCGGCTCGTCGAGCACCAGCAGGTTCGAGGGCTTGGCGAGGGCGCGGGCCAGCATCAGCCGGCCGCGTTCGCCGCCGGAGAGCGCGCCGACGGCAGTACCGCGCTGGATCGGCTGGAACAGGAAGTCCTTCATGTAGCTGATGACGTGGCGCGGCGTGCCGCCGACCATGACCTGGTCCGAGCCGCCGCCGGTCAACGCATCGCCGAGCGGCGTCGCCGGGTCGAGGCTCTCGCGACGCTGGTCGAGCGTCACCATTTCGAGCGTGGCGCCGAGCTTGACCTTGCCTGAGTCGGGCTTTAGCGCGCCGGTGAGCAGGTTGATCAGCGTTGTCTTGCCGGCGCCGTTGGGGCCGACGATGCCAATGCAGTCGCCGCGCGCGACGCGCAGCGAGAAGTCCTTGACCACCGGCCGGCCGTCATAGGCCTTGGCGATGTCGACGGCCTCGATCACCAGCTTGCCCGAGGCCTGCGCCTCGCTCGCTTCGAGTCGGACCGAGCCGACGGCCTGGCGGGCGGTGCGGCGCTGCTCGCGCAGGCCATGCAGTTCGCCGAGCCTGCGCTGGTTGCGGGTGCGCCGGGCGCTGACGCCGTAGCGCAGCCAGTCCTCCTCGCGGGCGATCTTGCGGTCGAGCTTGTGGCGGTCGAGCTCTTCCTGCGCCAGCACCTCATCGCGCCAGGCCTCGAACTCGCCGAAGCCGCGCTCGACACGCCGGGTCACGCCGCGGTCAAGCCAGATCGTGGCGCGCGAAAGCGAGCTCAGGAAGCGACGGTCATGGCTGATCAGCACCATGGCCGAGCGCAGCGACTTCAGTTCCTGCTCGAGCCATTCGATCACCGGCAGGTCGAGATGGTTGGTCGGCTCGTCGAGCAGCAGGATGTCGGGCTCGGGCGCGAGTACACGGGCGAGTGCCGCGCGGCGCGATTCGCCACCCGACATGCTGGCGGGGTCTTCCTCGCCGGTGAGGCCCAATTCCTCGATCAGATATTGCGCACGATAGGCGTCGTCGCCGGGGCCTAAGCCCGCCTCGACATAGGCGAGCGAGGTCTTGTAGCCGGAGAAATCGGGCTCCTGTGGCAGATAGCGGATGGTCGCGCCCGGCTGGACGAAGCGCTCGGCGCTGTCGGGCTCGACCAGCCCAGCCACGATCTTGAGCAGGGTCGACTTGCCGGAGCCGTTGCGGCCGACCAGGCAGACCCGCTCGCCGGCCGAGACGGCGATCTCCGCGCCCTCCAGCAAGGGCTGGCCGCCGAAGGTGAGCGCGACGTCGCGAAGATGAAGGAGAGGAGCCATGGTGCGCGGGATAGACTGCGGCGGCGCGCCTGTCACCCCGCCGGGTCTTGCCGGGTGGCTCGCCTTGATCCACTATGAGATACGATTTGTATCTCATATGAGATAGCACCCATGAGACAGCCGGCCCTCCGCAAGCCACGCACCGCCCGCATCGGCGACAATGGCGGCCCGCCGCTGCAAGAGAAGAAGCGGAAACCGGCGACCGACAAAGGCGAGATCGGCCATTCCTTCGACTGGCGCTTCGCCCATCGCAAGGCCTGGAAGAAGCCGCGCGAAATCGCGCTCAGGCGGCAGGAGCGGGCCGACGCGCTCGGCCTAACCTATGAGGAATATACGCTCGAAGTGCTGGAGCGCGGCTATTTCCCGCAGGTCGAACATGTCGAGACGATCGTCGCCAAGCGGCCGCAGCGCCGACGCGATGGTGGTGTGGTCGGGCAGTCGCTGAAGGGCAAGCGGCTGAAGAAATAGCGGGCGTCATTCTCGGACGAAGCGAAGCGCAGATCCGAGAATCTCATGACGAGAGAACACTGGTTTCCAAGATGGTCGGCTCAAGGCCGACCATGACGAGCTCCTACGCTCGCAGCACCCGCCGCACCGCCTTCGTCATCGGCCGCTCGAACCAGTGGTAGACCACAAGAGCCGCGAGCACGGCGGCGATCAGCGCCAGCACGATGAAGAGGCCGGTTGCGCTTGGCGCAATGCCGACGAAGACTTCGCGCAGCGCCCGCATGGCGAAGGGGTGGACGAGGTAGAGCGCGTAGGAGGCGTCGCCAAGGAGCGCGAGGGCGCGCACCAGCGCCGAGGGGGCGGTGACGTTGCGACCGCAGGCCGCGGCGGTGACCAGCAGCAGCGCCGCCGGCCCGCGCAGGGCGACGGCGCCCCAGGAGGTCTGCGCCCAGCCCTCGCCGGCGGCGATCACGAACAGGGCGATCCCGACTGCGGCCATGAGCCAGCGCAGGCGGCCGTCGAGCCTGAGGCCGTTCTGGCGGAGCAGGCCGACCGCCATGCCGGCGGCGAATTCGAGCACGATCGGCTGGCCCCAGAAGCCGAAGGGCAAAGGCAGCGGCCCGGCGAAGGCCTGTGCTGCGACCAGTCCGGCGAGCGCCACCGTAACCAGAGGCACGACCAGCCGCCCGGGCGCAAACAGCGCGACGCCGAACAGGACGTAGAACAGTATCTCGTAGTTCAGCGTCCAGCCGAGCGAATAGATCGGCTGGAACTGGCCTGCGACGTTCGGCATCGGCCAGAACAGATAGGAGGTGGCGATCTGCCCGAGGCTCGGCGTGTCGGAATTGACCAGCGCAGGCGAGGCGAGGAGCACGGCGAGGAAGAGCGTGGTCGCGGCCCAGTAAAGCGGCACGATCCGCGCGATGCGCCGGGCGATGAACAGGCGTGCGCCATCCAGCTTGCCGAACAGCCCGGCCGAGGAGTGCACCATGATGAAGCCGGAGATGACGAAGAACAGGTCGACGCCGGCGGTCCAGGGCAAAGCATGCGAAGGCGTGAAGCTGGTGCCGGCCTTTGCTGCGAGGAAGCCGGCATCGGCCTGGACGTGGTGGATTGCGACCATCAGCGCCGCGAGCGCGCGCAGGACCTGGATGCCGTAGAGCTGGGGCAAGGTAGGAATCGTCTTCGAAAGAGGTCAGGTGAGCGCGGTTGCGCTCAGCCAAACCACAAGCGCGCGGGATCGTCGAGGCCGAACCGGCTCGGAGTGGCGGCGATCGCTGCCAGGCCCTGTTCGGCGGCGTCATCGGTGGTGATGACGTTGAGCGCGAAGCGGGCGGCGAGATCCTCGACCGGCGGCTTGCCGGCGAAGACGGCATGGATCGTCGCCTTGTCGGCGAGCGGCAGGATGCGCGGCGCTATGCCGCCGGCGAGATAGACCCCGCCTGTCGCCTTAAAGCCGAGCGCGAGATCGCCGGCAACGCGGGCCAGCAGCCGCCAGAAGCAGACCACCGCCATCAGCGCGGCGGGATTGCCGTCGAGCGCGAGCGCGGAGACATCGGCGGCGCTGACATCGGGCTCCGCTACATCGGATTGAGGCATCACCGCACGATGGAAGCGGATGAGACCGCTGCCGCTAAGCAATTCCTCGACCGTGACGCGTGGCAGCCCCTCGGCCAGAGCAGGCCAGAGCTTCACCTCGGTCGGATCCTCCGGGCCGATGCCGATATGGCCGGATTCGGTCGGCACCAGCATGCCGGTGTCGCCACGTCGCAGCAGGGCGGCGGCGCCGAAGCCGGTGCCGGGACCGAGCACGAGGCGCGGACCTTCAGGCTCCGGTTGGCCGTGGACGAGATTGAACAGGTCACGGTCCCTCAAGACCGCCAGCGAGGCCGCCAGCGCCTCGAAATCATTGACCAGCAGCCCCTGCTCGAAGCCGAGCGCTTTACCAAGCACCGGGCCGTCAAAGTGCCAGCTGGCATTGGTGAGCTGCGCCTTGCGCCCATCGAGCGGGCCGGCGACAGCGAGGATCGCCGAGCGCGGCTTCACCGTCAGGGTCGAGAGCACCGAGCCGAGCGCTGCCTCGGGCGTCGGATGCGCGCCGGTGCTGATCCGGGCCAGCGGCTCATGCAGCGCGCCGGGCGTCGGCACCAGCGAGAGCCGGCAATTGGTGCCGCCGATATCGGCGACGAGGACCGGATGGGGAAAGCGGGGGCCGCTCACGCGTGCTTCTTCCACGGCGAGAACCAGCCGAGGCCTTCGAGCGTGCCGGCGCGGGGACGGTATTCGCAGCCGACAAAGCCGGCATAGCCGAGCGAATCGAGCTGCGTGAACAGTGCGGGATAGTCGGGCTTTGTGCCGTCGGGCTCGTGCCGTCCCTCGGCATTGGCGATCTGGACATGGCCGACCAGCGGGTAGAACGCCTCCAGGCGCGCACCGACATCGCCATGGATCAGTTCGCAATGATACATGTCGAACTGCAGCTTGACGTTCGGCCGGCCGGATTCGCGGACATAGGCCGCGGCCTGGTCGAAATCGTTGAGGAAATAGCCCGGCATGTCCTTGCCGTTGATCGGCTCGAGCAAGAGGTCGACGCCGTGTTCGCCGAGCTTGTCGGCGGCGTAGGCGAGCGAAGCGCGATAGGCCTTTTGCGCTGCCTGATCGTTCGGATCAGTGAGACCTGCCATCATGTGCACGCGCTTGACGCCGGTCTCGTGGACATAGGCAAGCGCGGTCTCGACGCCATCGCGGAATTCCTGCTCGCGGCCGGGCAACGCCGCCATGCCGCGCTCGCCCTTGGCCCAGTCGCCGGGCGGCAGGTTGAACAGCGCCTGCTCGAGCTCGCCACCGGCGAGGGCGAGGCCGACCTTCTCCGGAGCATGCTCATAAGGGAAGAGGAATTCCACCGCCTCGAAGCCGGCCTCGGCGGCCGCCTTGAAGCGGTCGAGGAAGTCCCACTCGTTGAACATCATCGAGAGATTGGCGGCAAAACGCGGCATAGCGGTCTCTTCAGTCAGATTGCAGGCGCAGGCTAACCCGTTCGGTCGGGCACGTCATTGGTAACCTGCGTGGGCGCAGGACGTTCCCCGCTGCGGCGCTCATCAGGCGCCAAGCAGGCGCGGCAGCGACGACATCAGCAGCGCCACCCCCGACAGCGTCAGCAGGGTCAGCACGATGCGACGGAAGGCCTGCTCGCTGATGCCGATATAGAGCCGCCCGCCGAGGAGGGTCGGGATCAGCATCGCCGGTGCGACGATGGCGAAAGCCGGCCACATCGAACGCGTGACGTTTCCCGCTAGCACATAGCCGAGCATGGTGGCGGCGAGCATCGTCAGGTTGAAGTTCTGGACGATGGAGCGCTGCACATCCTTGTCCATGCGGCGCAAGCTGCACCACAGCGTCGGCAGCACGCCGGTGAAGCCGCCGAAGCCGCCCATGATGCCGCCCATCAGGCCGATCGCGCCATCCGCCAGGCGCCCACCGGCGCGGACCGGTGGCAGATGCGGGGCGAACAGCATGATCGGGCACCACACGGCCAGCAGGATGCCGAGCCCGGCCTTGAACAAATTGGCATCGACCAGCGGCAGCAGCAGCACGCCGGCCGGAATGCCGGCGATGCCGCCGAGCAGGAAGGGCCAGAGCCTGGCGAAGTCGAAGCCGCGGCGCATGGTCACGGCCGCGATGGTCTGGCCGGTCAGCCCGCCGAACACCGCCATGACCGCAGCGAGCTTCGGATCGAGCGTCCAGGCCCAGACCGACATGGCGACGAGGCTGAAGGCAAAGCCGGAGAGCCCTTGCACGAAGCCGGCGAGAGCGGCTCCGAGGATGAGGGTCAGGATGGTGGGAGTATCCATGGTCAGGCTTGGTCGATCTCACGCCTCGGCATCAAGGCTCTGGTCGTCCCGGGCGACCGTAGGGAGACCCGGGACCCATTCCGGAACGCCTCAGGCATGGATCCCGGATCGACGCCGCTGGCGCGGCTTGTCCGGGACGACCTCAGAGGGTTCGCGAGCGAGGCTACTTCTTCGCTTCCGGCTTGGCGGGCGGGTTCGGGTCCTTCGAGAAGCCGCGGAAGACCATGTCGGGCGAGGAGGTGTTGTGGCGCGAATGATTGGTGCGGCCCATCCAGACATCGGTCGCCTTGCCGCCGGTGAAGGGCATCAGCGCCTCCTCGCGCCAGCCCTTGGCGCCGGGCTCGCGGATGGCGATGCGGGCGACGTCGTTGTTGAATTCGGTGACATACATCGAGCGCAGCGCGGCGAAGGCCTTGCCACCGGCGACCGGTTTGTCGAGCACGGCGTCGAGCACCATGCGGTTCTCGTCGACGCTGTCGAGCTTCAGCGTCCCGGACGAACCGTCCTTGAAGGCGAGCTTGAAGGAGAGTGTCTTCGGGTCGAAGGCGATCTCCTTGATGTTCACGACGGGACGCGCACCGTCCTGCTCGACCGGGCCGAACAGGAAGGACGAGCCATAGGCCGCTGCCGAAAGCTGCTGCGGCGGCAGTGGCCGGACGCGCCAGTAGCCATCCTGCGGATAGACGACCAGAACCTCATAGGAGCCGGTCTTGCCGAGCTTCCAGAGCTGGACGAGGTGCAGGCCCTTCTCGACGCGGTCGCCGACCCGGAAGGTCGTCTCGGCCGGGCGCCAGAAGCTCTCGAAGGTGTAGCCGACCAGCCAGTACTCGATGCTCTCGTAGAAGGTGATGCGCTGCGGCGGCACCGGCGCCTTGTGGACGGGATCGCCGCTCATGTCGCAATCGGTCCAGTCCGCGTCCCAGTTGTCGCGCAGCAGGCCGGCAATATAGGCCGGATGCGCCGCCTCGATGCGGAAGCGCCTGACCTCGGGCGAAATCGCCTTGATGGTGACGTTGTCCTTCTCGGCGCAGGCGACCTGCTCCGACTCGTTCTTGACCTCGACGGCGACGTCGCCGGCGGCATGTGCCGCGAAGGCGGTCAGCAGAAGCGTCACGGAGATGGCGAGCGGGCGAACGAGAGCGAGCATGGTCATCCTTGGTCGGTTGCGTTCGTGGTCAGCCTGGGCAGCGCAAGATGAACGCAGGCTGAGCCGGGTCATAGAGCCGATATGCCTGCGAAGAAAGCGCGACACCGTGGCAGCTTCCGCAATCGATGCCGGCAAGGCCAGACTGCCCTTGCGAGAGGCGCGCTTTGCGACCTTTCACGAGCGGGGACTGCCTTAGATGCCGAGCTATGTCCTGGCCGCTGGCCTGCTGATGATCCTGATCGCCATCGCCCATTCCGTGATCGGCGAGATCCTGATCTTCCGGCAGCTTCGGGCGGGGACGATCGTGCCATTGCTCGCGCCGGCGCCGCTGCGCGAGCGGCACTTGCGCATCCTCTGGGCGAACTGGCACCTGTGTTCGGTGCTGGGCTGGGGGCTGGCAGCGCTGCTGATCCTGCTCGCGATGTCGCCCGATCTGCCGGCGCACGCCCTTCAGGTCCGGATCATCGCAATCGCGACCTTAGCCGGCTCTGTCCTCGTGCTGTTCGCGACCAAGGGTCGGCATCCGGGCTGGCTCGGCCTGCTCGTCGCGGCGGCGCTCGCCTGGCTCGGGCAGAGCGGTGCGTAATTCTCTCAGCGCGACAGCAGCGCGTAGACGTCGCCGGAATTCGCCTCGTGCGGGAGGTCGCGGAGATGGCTGTGCATGGCCTCAGCATCGACCGGCTCCGGGAAGACCAGTGCCTGGCTTTCGCCCAGTGCGACGTTGAAGCGATAGGGGCCGAGGGCGGCGAGCCGGGCGAGGCATGCCTCAGCGACATCGCGCTGGATGGTGGTGAACTCGAAGGAGAGGGCGGGCGGCGTCTGGTTGAGGCCGGCGAGGACCTGCGCCTCGAAGCCCTCGACATCGATCTTCATGAAGGCGGGCAAGCCGTGCTCGGCGATCAGCGCATCGAGCGTGGTGCAAGGCACGGTGAGCTCGCGATCCCAGACCTGCTCGCGCCAGCCGTCCTGATCCTGCGCCGCGTCGACGAACTCGCCCGAGAGGGTCGAGACGGTGGGGTTGGCGCTGTTGATCCGGAGCGTCGCGGTGCCCTCGCTGTCGCCGCAGGCGGCCTCGACCAGCGTCACCTTGGGATCGCGGCCATGGATCAGGCGCAGCGCCCTTGCCGGCCCGGGCTGCGGTTCGAGCGCCACGACGCGGGCGCCGAGCCGGCGGAAGGAGGAGATGCGGTCGCCGACGTGGGCGCCGATGTCGAAGGCAAGATCGCCGGGGCGCAGGAAGCGGGCATAGAGCGAATCCATGGCGACCTTGCGGACATGGTCGCCATGGTAGACGCGCAGCGAGCGCCCAAGGCTCTTGGCGGTGCCTTTCGGGTAGGCGATCGGCTTCATGGAGCGTTGCCGCCGTGAATCGCGACGATCTCGGCCGGTGGGTTGAAATCCTCGGGGATGCCGCAGAGGCCCGTGCGGGCGAAGAATGCGCCCAGCGCCGGCGCCGCGGTCAGCATGGCGAAGGGGATGGCGAGGATGTAGCCGGCGGTCAGCGGAAGCGACCAGATCAGCACGGTCGGCGACAGCACGGCGAGCGTGCCGAAGATGTAGAGCCCGAACAGCAGATGCGGCCAGAGACCGGCGAAGGCGGTGGCGAAGGAGAGGGCGTGCGCATCGCGCGCCTGGCCGTTCCAGCCGATCCTGGCCTTGCCGAAGACGAGGCCGATCATGAACAGCGTGGTCCGGAACGTCGAGACCGCGCCCTGCAGGAAGGCGAAGACGATCTCGATCAGCGAGGAGACGACGAAGCGCAATGTGCCGCCATAGCGCTGCGTGCCCCCCTTGGTCAGCAGGATATCGGCGAAGCCTGCAAGCTTCGGCGAGAGATACATCGCGAAGAACAGCACGTAGAGGAAGGCGGCGAAGCCCGCGGGGTAATCCGCGATGCCGCGGTCCTCGAGGACCTTCAACGGCAGCAGCGCGATCATCAACGTCCACGCCGGCAGGCCGATGAACATCAGGATCGCCCAGGCGAGCTGGAAGCGACTCATGACTTTCAAGCCCGGAATATCGAGTATTTTCAGGTACTGCAGATTGCCGAGGCACCAGCGCAGGTCGCGCCGGGCGAATTCGAGCATGGTCGGCGGGTTCTCCTCCCAGCTGCCGGCCTCGATCGGCAGCACGCGAACCTCGTAGCCGGCGCGGCGCATCAATGTCGCCTCGACCTGGTCATGGCTCATGATCGGCCCGCCGAGCGGCGGCCCGCCCGGCACGGTCGGCAGATGGCAGTGATCGCGGAAGGGCGCGATCCGAACAAAAGCGTTGTGGCCCCAGAACGGGCCGCAATCGCCGATCCACCAGGCCGAGCCCATGGTGTAGGGCCGCATGCCGTGGCGCATGCCGAACTGGAAGATGCGGGCGAAGGCCGATTTGCTCGGCATGCCGACGACGAGGCTCTGCAGGATACCGAGCTTCGGATAGGCCTGCATCATCCGGGCGAGCTTCACGATGGCGTGGCCGGACATGACGCTGTCGGCGTCGAGCGGCAGCATCAATTCGTAGCGATCGCCCCAGCGTTCGCAGAAATCGCGGACATTGCCGGCCTTGTAGCCGGCATTGTCGCTGCGGCGGCGATAGACGATGGTGCAATCCTCACCGGCGTCGCGCGAGAGCTCGGCCGCAAGCGCCTCCTCGCGGGCTGCCACCGCGGGGTCATTCGTGTCGGAGAGCACGAAATAATCGAACCAGCCGCCTTCGCCGGTGGCGTTGAGGCTCTCCTTGACGATGCGCAGCCGCGCAAAGGCGCGGGCCGGGTCTTCGTTGCGCAGCGTCATCAGCACGGCAGTGCGGACCGCGAGCGGTGTATCGGCCTCGCCGGCAGCGGCGAAGGGGGCGACCTGATCGACCCCGTCCCTGGTGCCATGCAGCAGCCAGAGTCCGATCACGGCATTCCAGAAACCGAGTACCGTCCAGGGCGCGCCGAACAGGAAGGCGATGAAGATCGCGATGTCGGCAAGGCTCCAGCCGCCGGCCGAGAGCACGCGCGACAGGCCGTAGAGCAGCGCTGCCAGCGTGACGAGGTTCAGGGCCGCGACGAGCCAGCGCCGCGCCCGCAAGGTGGAGAAGGACTGCAGCCCCGCCGGCGTCAGCCTGGTGTCCTCTTGCGCCGCCGCCTGGAACGTGGTCGGAGCGGGACGCTGGTTCATGGCGGTTTCCGTCATGGGCTCATCAGGCTGGCGGGGAACGGCGCGGAGGGCGATGCGTGGTAAAGCCGGCAATTGCAAACGAAGCAAGCGCGCAGGCGACCGCGCTCTGGTATGCCGCCGCGCGTGAATGCGTCCTGAACACGGAAGAATTGCCCGCGCCGGGGCCGGACGACTGCCTCGTGCGCACGCTCTGGAGCGGCATCAGCCGCGGTACCGAGCGGCTGGTCTTCGAAGGCCGCGTGCCTGCGAGCGAATATGAGCGCATGCGAGCCCCCTTCCAGCAGGGCGCGTTTCCGTTCCCGGTGAAGTACGGCTACTGCGCCGTCGGCATGGTGGATGCGGGGCCGGCCGAGCTGCTCGGCAAGCGGGTCTTCTGCCTGCATCCGCATCAGGACCGCTTCGTCGCGCCGGTGGACCGCGTGGCCGTGGTGCCCGAGGGCATCCCGGCGAGACGTGCCGTGCTCGCCGCGAACATGGAAACCGCGCTCAATGCGCATTGGGATGCCGGCTCCGGTCCGGCCGATCGGATCGTCGTGGTTGGCGGCGGCGTGCTCGGCCTGCTCACCGCCTTCATCGCGGGCAAGCTTCCAGGCGCGGAGGTGACGCTGGTCGATCTCGACGAGAGCCGCGCCGGGCTCGCTGAGATGCTGGGCTGCCGCTTCGCGCTGCCGGCAGACTGCCCGCGGGACGCCGATCTCGTCTTCCATGCCAGCGCGAGTGCCGCCGGCCTCGCCACGGCGATCGCCGCGGCCGGCTTCGAGACTCGGATCGTCGAGCTGAGCTGGTATGGCGAAGGGAGCGTCGCGGCACCGCTTGGCGGCGCCTTCCATGCGCGGCGCCTGCAGCTCGTCTCCTCGCAGGTCGGGCAGGTTTCACCCTCGCGGCGGGCGCGGTTCGATTATGCCCGCCGTACGCAGGCCGCTCTGGCGTTGCT
The DNA here is from genome assembly GCF_004123845.1 of Allobosea sp. Tri-44. Taxonomy (GTDB): domain Bacteria; phylum Pseudomonadota; class Alphaproteobacteria; order Rhizobiales; family Beijerinckiaceae; genus Allobosea. Next base: position 42,253 of record NZ_NBDP01000042.1, read on the forward strand.
GGCGGATGAACGGCTCGATGCGCTGATCACTGACGAGATCGCGTTCAAGGATGCGCCTTCGCACCTGCCGGCGCTGTTCGCCGGCGCAGGGCTGACGGCGGTTCTGCGCTATTGACGTCGCGCCCCGGCCTTCGCCAAGACTGCGCGCGCTGAAGGAGACTGCCCATGTTTTCCGTCGAAGTCCGCGATCGCATCATGATCGGCCATTCGCTGCCGGACCCATTCTTCGGCCCGGCGCAGGCGATGCATGGCGCGACTTTCGTCGTCGATGTCGCCTTCTTCCGCGAGAACCTGACCCGCCAGAACGTCGTGGTCGATATCGGCGCGGCGCTCACCGTGCTGAACCAGACGCTGAAGCCGCTGAATTACCAGAACCTCGATGCCCTGCCGCAGTTCGCGGGCGTGCTGACCACCACCGAATTCCTCTGTAAGTACATCTTCGATGCGATGGCGGCCGCGGCGCGCTCCGGCAAGCTCGGCGCGGACGCCGCCGGTCTCGCCAAGATCCGCGTCACCCTGCACGAGACCGACCTGGCGCGGGCGAGCTATGAGGGCGCGCTCGCGTGACGTCCTGCCGGGCAGACGCGTCGGATGGCGCGACCTACCCTCTCCCCCCTTGTGGGGGAGAGATGGAGAGGGGGGTAGTCAGCCGTGCGGCTGATCGCAGGCGATTCAGCGCTCACCCGGTCACCCCCCTCCCAACCCTCCCCCACAAGGGGGGAGGGCTTGGCGTCGTGCCTCATTTGGGCCGGGTATCGTGAGCGAGATCGTCTTCGCCATTCCCGGCGATCTGTCGCTGCCAACCGGCGGCTATGGTTATGGCCGCCGGCTCCTGGCGGAATGGCGCGAGATGGGCGTCGCGGCGCAGCATCTGCAGCTGCCGGGCGGCTTCCCGAACCCGAGCGAGACCGATCTCGCCGAGACTGGCCGGGCGATCCTGTCGCAGTCCTATGACAGCGTGCTGCTGATCGACGGGCTCGCCTATGGCGCCTTTCCGGAGAGCATCGCGGCCGGGCTCGCCGGGCGTGTCGTCGCTCTGGTGCATCATCCGCTCGGGCTAGAAACGGGACTGTCGCCGGTGCAGGCGGCGGAGTTCGTCAGGCGCGAGGCGGCGGCCTTGCGCTATGCGGCCGCTGTCATCGCCTCCAGCGAGACGACCAAGCGGTTGCTCGTTGCCGATTTCGCTGTGCCGGCGGAACGCATCACCGTGGCCGAGCCCGGTGTCGATCCAGCCGCGCGGGCTGTCGGCTCAGGTGATGGCGAGACGGTCAAGTTGCTGGCGGTCGGCTCGCTCGTGCCGCGCAAGGGCTATGACGTTCTCGTCGCGGCGCTGGAGGGGCTGGCCGACAGGCCGTGGCGTCTCACCATCGTTGGCGCCGATGATCGTGCCCCTGCGACCACAGCCGCTTTGAAGGCGCAGATCGCCGCTGCTGGGCTGTCCGGGCGGACCAGGCTTGCCGGTGCATTAGGGCAGAGCGAGCTCGACATGGCCTATGCGAAGGCTGATCTCTTCGTCATGCCCTCGCTGTTCGAGGGCTATGGCATGGTGCTGACCGAGGCATTGGCGCGCGGCCTCCCGATCCTGTGCACCACCGGCGGCGCGGCGGCCGAGACGGCGCCGGACGACGCTGCGCTGAAAGTGCCGCCGGGCGATGTGGCGGCGTTACGCGCGGGGCTGGCACGGTTGTTGGATGATAGAGACGAGCGTCAGCGCCGTGCCGACGCGGCCTGGCAGGCGGCCGGCGCACTGCCGCGCTGGCGGCGGACTGCGACGATCGTCGCTGAAGTGTGTGCGAAGGTTATTCCATGAGCGGATTTTCTCCCGATTGGCTCGCTCTGCGCGAACCGGCCGACCATGCCGCACGCAATCCGCAGGTGCTGGCTGCGGTCGGCTCGACCTTTGCCGGACGGCAATCGCTCTCCGTCGTCGATCTCGGCTGCGGTGCCGGCTCTAACCTGCGCGGCAGCTACAGCGCGCTGCCCGTGCGCCAGCACTGGACGCTGGTCGATGCCGATAGTCGCCTGCTCTCGGTGGCGCGGCGCAAGCTCGCCGAATGGGCCGACGAGGCGCAGGAGCAGGGCGAGGAGATCGTCCTGCGCAAGGACGACAAGACGCTGACGGTCGATTTCCGCCAGGCGGACCTCAACAAGGAACTCGAATGGGTGCTCGGCTGGCAGCCCGACCTCGTCACCGCCGCCGCGCTGTTTGATCTCGCCTCGGCGCGCTGGCTCGAGCGCTTCGTCGCCTCGCTCGTCAGCATGCGGCTGCCGCTCTACACTGTGCTGACCTATGATGGCCGCGAGAGCTGGGAGCCGGCGCATGCCGACGACCAGCGCATGCTCGCCGCCTTCCACCATCACCAGCGCAGCGACAAGGGCTTCGGTCCGGCGGCCGGGCCCGATGCCACTGAGGCGCTGGCGCAGGCCTTCCGCAAGGCTGGCACTGCGGTCACCGTCGGCGAAAGCCCTTGGCAGCTTGAAGCGGGCCAGCCCGATCTGATCCGCGAGCTGGCGGCCGGGATCGCCGCTGCCGTTGGCGACACCGGGCATGTCGCGCCGGAGGCGATCGCGGGCTGGCTGGAGGCGAAGCGGAGCGCGACCTCCGTCCGCATCGGCCATCAGGACCTCTGGGCGCGGCCAGTCTGACGCTGGCGCCATTGCCATTCCTGCCGAATTCGGCCATTCCGCGAACCCGACCATGACCTCGCTTCCCCTCACCATCCGTCAGGAATTGCCCGGCGACGCCGCGGCGATCGAACGCCTGCACGAGCGCGCCTTCGGGCCGGGACGCTTCGCGCGCACAGCCTTCCGTTTGCGCGAGGGCGCTCCGCCTGATCCGGCGCTCTCCTTTGCCAGTCATGTCGGCACCTTTCTGGTCGGCGCGGTCCGGGTGACACCGGTTCTGGCCGGTGGCGCGCCGGCGTTGATGCTCGGCCCGCTCACCGTCGACCCTGCCTTCGAGGGCCGGGGGATCGGGGCAGCGCTGATGAACGCGGCGATCGAGGCGGCGCGCGAGCACGGCCACGAATTGATCCTGCTGGTCGGTGACGCGCCCTATTACGCCCGCTTCGGCTTCAAGCCGGTGAGTCCGGGCCAGCTCGTCCTGCCCGGCCCGGCCGATCCGGGGCGCTTCCTGGCGCTGGAACTTGTCGATGGCGTGCTGGCGCAGCGCAACGGCGCAGTAGCGGCGCTGCGCTGAGAGAGGCGTCATTCTCGGGCGAAGCGAAGACCCGAGAATCGCCTGACGAGAAGGCTCAGACTAGAGCCTCATCCGGCCTGAGATGCTCGGGTCAAGCCCGAGCATGACGGCGGCGTTTACGCCTCGCGCTTGAATCTCCGGCCGCTCTCGCCGATCCAGCCGGCGACCAGTGCGCCGAACAGGATGGCGAGTCCGATCAGCCCGACGAAGAGCGGCGAGATCGAGACGCCGCGGACGATGCCGGAATCGCTGATGCGCAGGCCGATCCAGTCGGCGCCGGCGAATTGCCGCCCGGAGCGGACCGGCACGATGCGCGGGATGGTGACGCCCGAGCCGTTCTCCTGCCCGATCCGGCGCGAGGAGCCGCCGGTCGCTTCCGCCAGCGCCTGGAGTTTGGCGGGATCGCTGACCACCTCCATCAGCTCGCGCGGGTTTTCCGGGCCGATGTTGGCGAAGGCCGTGAGGTTCTCGGTGGTGATCTTGTGCAGGCCGAATTCGCTTGCCGCGGTGCGGGCGACGAAGAGGCCGGGGCGGCCGGCCTCGAAGGGCACGGTGCGGACCGAGCCGTCGGGCGCGGTGATGATCGCCGGCGCCGGATTGTCGCCAAGCGTCTGGCGCTCGATCTCGATGTTGCGGCCGCGGGCGCTGGCGCGCAGCGCCTCCTCTTCGAGATCCGGCTCCTTCATCAGCCAGTGGCCGAGCCGGCGCAGCAGGTCGAGATGCGGGCCGCCATCGCGGAAGCCGCGGGCCCAGAGCCAGGCATGATCGGAGAGGAAGAGCGCGACACGGCCCTTCTGCTCGCGTGCCAGCAGCAGGAGCGGGCGCTCGCCCGGCCCTGTCATCACCGCCGAGCCCGAGCGGGTGCGGGCGCCGACCATGCGCAGCCATTCGCCCCAGCGCGGCGGTTCGGTCTCGGAGCCCGGTAGGTCGCGCGTGACGGGGTGGCGCTTGCCCGGCTCGCTGACGCGGGCGCGATAGGCCTCGTCGATGACGCTGCCATCGGGCTGCGCCGGCAGAATCTGGCCGAGCGGGGTGCGCGCCAGTGACTGGGCGCCGGAATATTCCGGCCCGGCGGCGATCAGGAGCGCGCCGCCGTCGCGGACATAGCGGACGATGTTGTCGAAATAGACCAGCGGCAGTATCGACTGGTTGGCGTAGCGATCGAAGATGATCAGGTCGAAATCCTTGATCTTGACCTGGAAGAGCTCACGCGTCGGGAAGGCGATCAGCGAGAGCTCGTTGATCGGCGTGCCGTCCTGCTTCTCCGGCGGGCGCAGGATGGTGAAGTGGACGAGGTCGACATTGGCGTCGGCCTTGAGGAGGTTGCGCCAGGTCCGCTCGCCCGGATGCGGCTCGCCGGAGACGAGGAGCACGCGCAGCTTGTCGCGCACGCCCTCGATGGTGATGACGGCGCGGTTATTGGCGAGTGTCAATTCGTCGGCGATCGGCGCCGCCTCGATCTCGATCACGTTCGGGCCGCCGCGGTCGATGCGGACCGGGACCTGGATCGTCTCGCCGGTGATCGCCTCGCGCCGGGCGATGATCTCGCCGTCGCGGCGCACCGTGATCGCGGCGCGGCCCGGCCCGCCCTTGTCGACGACGCGCAGGCGGACGTTCTGCTCCTTGCCGACGATGCCGAAGCGCGGCGAATCGACCAGGACGATGCGTCGGTCGATCTCGCGCTCGCGGCCGGTGGTCAGCACATGCAGCGGCGCACGTAGGCCGAGCGCCTCCGCCGTAGCGGGAGCGTCATGGGCGAGCCCGTCGCTGAGCACGATCGCCCCGGCGACGCGTTCGGATGGCACGTCGGCGAGGCCGGAAGCGAGCGCCTCGAACAGGCGGGTGCCATCGCCGGCGCCCTGCTGATCGGTGACTTCGATGGTGCGCGTCTCGACGCCGGAAATGCCGCGCAATTGCCGCTCGACCTCGGCCTGAGCAGCTTGCGTCTGCTGGGCGCGATCGGCGAGGCGGTTCGAGGCGGACTTGTCGACGACGACAGCGACGACGTCCTTGACCGGCTCGCGATCCTCGAAGACGAGCGAGGGGTCGGCCAGGGCGACCGCAAGCACGGCGAGCGCCAGCGCACGCAGGATCGCGCTGCGCCCGGCCAGCACGAGCGCCATGCCGGCGGCGACCGCGGCCAGAACGGCCAAGCCGATCAGGAGCGGCAGCGGGACGAGCGGGGCGAAGGTCAGGCTCCACATCGGGCGGGATTTCCTTCGCTACTGACCGAGGCGTTCGAGCAGGGCCGGGACATGGACCTGATCGGCCTTGTAGTTGCCGGTCAGCGCGTACATCACGAGGTTGACGCCGGCGCGCAGCGCCATCTCGCGCTGGCGCGGATCGGAGCCGGACATCGGCACGAGCGCCTCGCCTCGCCGTCCGACAGCCCAGGCGGCGGCGAGATCGTTCGAGGTGATCACGATCGGCGAGACGTTGTCGCCGGCGCGGGCCGGGCGGCGGCCATCCTCGCTGGCGGGCGGCAGCACCTCGACCCAGGTCGTGCCGGTGTCATAGCGGCCGATGAAGCCGTCGAGGATGTAGAAGGTCTTGGTCAGGACGTGGTCGCGCGGAATCGGCTCGAGCTCGGGAATGTCGAGCGTCTGCAGCATGCGGCGGAGCTGATCGCCCTCCGGCGTCGTGCCGCCGCCGGGCCGGGTGCTCATCGCATCGCGTGTGTCGAAGATCACCAGGCCGCCGCCCTTCATATAGGCTTCGAGCTTGCGCAGCGTCTCGGCCGCCGGGATCGGCCGGCCGGCGACCACCGGCCAATAGAGGATCGGGTACGTGGCAAGTTCGTCGCGGGCGACGTCGACGCCGGCCGCCTCGCCCGGCTCCAGCGCGGTACGGGCGCCGAGCACGATGTTGAGGCCGGCCATCCCGGCCTTGGACATGTCGTCGACCGCCCTGTCGCCGGTGACGACATAGGCGAGCCGGGTCGCGCTCGCGGCCGTGACGATGTCGCGGGTCACTGGCGGGCGCTGCTCGGCTGCGGGCGGAGCAGGGGGCGCCGGCTGCTGCTGGGCACGCACTGCGTCCGGAGCAGGCACGGTCGCCAAGGCGAAGCCGAGCAGCAGGGCTGCCGGGGCCGCCCGGCGGAAGCGGGCGAGATTCATGCGGCCGCCAAGCCAGAGCGTCGCCAACGTATCGGCGACGAGCAGGATCAGCGCGAGAACCAGAAGCTGCGGGCGGATATCGCGGGCGACAGGCTGGTCGATCGGCAGCACGGTTGCACCGAGCGCGGCGAGATCGAGCGCGGTCAGCGTGTCGGCAGGAGCCAGCGTGTTGACCGCCATGGCGCCGTCGGTCGGGCCATAGATGCCGGGCGGATGGGCGAGCGTGGCGCGGCCGGCGAAGTTGCGGGCGACGGGCTGTGCGGTCGCCGGCGGGCTGCGGAAGGCGCCCTGGCCGTCGAGCACGCGCGTCGGCGAGAGGGTTTCGACCCTGACCTCGCCGCCTTGTCCCTCGGTTGCGCTGGTGCCTGACATGGCGACGACCTTGCGCAGCATTTCGACGAAGAGGCCAGAGAGCGGCAGGTTCGACCAGGTGGTGTCGGCGGTGACATGGACCATGGCGAGCACGCCGTCGCCGCGGCGTTCGCCGGTGACGACCGGCGTGCCGTCCTCCAGCGCTGCCCAGGTCTTGCGGGCGAGATCCGGCTCGGGCTCGGCCAGGATCTGACGGGTGACGCGGACATCCTCGGCCAGAGACGACCCGAAGAACGGGCTCTCGCGGGTGAAGGGCGCGAGCTTGCGCGGTGTCTCCCAGGAGAGGCCGCCGCCGAGCGTGCGGCCGCCGCGGCGCAGGCGCACCGGCGTCAACTCGTCCGAGGAGGCAGCCAGGCGTGCCCCGGCAAAGCGCAGCAGCACGCCGCCGCGCTCGACGAAGGCCGAGACCTTGGCCGCGGTGTCGCTGTCGAGCGCGCCTATATCGGCGAGGACAAGCACGGAGAGGTTTTGCGCCAGAAGCTCGCCGACCGGATCGGTCGAGCCGGAGCGGGGCTCGCGGATCTCGGCGAAGGGCGAGAGCGCACGCGAGACGTAATAGGTCGGCGACAGCAGCGGCTGGGCGGTGTCGGCCGTCGCGCCGGAGACGATGCCGATGCGCCGGCGCTTGGCGCGGTCGTCGAGCAAGGCGACGGCGCCGGCGCTGCGTTCGCCGGTGATCTCGAGCCGGGAGACGGCGTTGCGGACCTCGATCGGCAGGGTCAGGCGCGCGATGGTCGCGAGTTCGTTGCCGCCGAAGACGAAGGGCGCGTCGCCGAGCGGCAGGCCCTTGAGGTCGAGGGCGCGGACCTGGCCGCTGGCCGCGGCGTTCACCGTCGGGCGCAGCACCTTGACGGTCAGCGCGCCGGCGAGGTTCTCGGGCGTGGTGAGGGCGCGCTGGTCGGCCGGGCCGGCGTGAATCGACAGGTGGCCGGCGCCGGCTTCCTGCTTCAGCCGTGCCAGGAAATCGGCATCGCCGCCGCCGATGCCGAGCCCGTCGGCGACCCAGACCGTCTCGGCCTGGGGTTGGGCCCGCCAGAAGGCTTCGAGGCGCTGGAGATGGGCGCCGCGATCGGGCGCGTGCGGCTGGAGGGCGAGCGCGCGCAGGCGCTCGAGCGCGCCCTGCGGCTGCGAGAGGGCGATTTCCGCGGGTGCCTCGGCAAGGCCGACGACGGCGACAGGCCGACCCTCGCGGGTGGCTGCGGCGATGCGGCTCTCGGCGATGGCCTGGCGCTCGGTCCAGTCGGTCGCGGCGCCGAAGCCGTTGTCGACCAGAAGAAGCAGCGGGCCGCGCAGGGCGGCAGCATCGCGCACCGGATTCCAGACCGGGCCGGCGACGGCGAGGATCGCCAATGCCGCTACCGCCATGCGCAGTGCCAGCAGCCACCAGGGCGTATGCGCCGGCGTCTCGCGCTGCGGGATCAGGTCGCGCATGATCTTGAGCGGCGGGAAATCAATGCGCTTCGGCCGCGGTGGTGTCACCCGCAGGATCAGCCAGAGCACAGGCAGGACGGCCAGCGCGATCAGAGCCAGCGGTGCGGAGAAGGCGATCGGCAGCGATGAGAGCATCGTCCGTTCTCCCCTCAACCTGCCGGGCCGCCGCGCGAGGCGGCGATCAGGCTGGCGATTCGCAGCACGCCCTCGCTGGCCGGGCGGTCGGTGCGATGCAGGGTCATCGTCCAGCCGGCATGGCGGCAGGCCTCGCGGATGGCGTCGCGATGGGCCTGCAAGCGCTCGCGATAGTCCTCGCCCCATTTGCTGGCATCGCCGACCCGCAGCGACAGGCCGTCCTCCAGATCGAAGAGTTCGGCCTGGCCAGAGAACGGGAAGGTCTCCTCGATCGGGTCGGCGATCAGAAGGATATGGCCCTTCGCGCCGCTGCTCGCCAGCGTGGCGATGCGCTTGGCCAGTGCCGTCGCCGGCGTCAGTCCGTCGGTGATCAGGATCGCGTCGGCGAGGCGCGGCAGCGGCTCTTCCGGCGGCAGGTCGGCCTCGCCATTGCGGCGATCGGCGACGATCGCCTGAGCCAGCATTTCGACGATGCGGCGTGACGCCATTGGCCGGGTGAGGCCGAGATGGCCAACGCGCTCGCCGCCCTCGACCAGCGCCTCGGCGAGCGCGAAGCCGGCGACCAGCGCGCGGTCGACCTTGCTCGTCAGCGCGAGCGAGGAGGCAAAGCCCATCGAGGGCGAGCGGTCGATCCAGAGCCAGATCGCGTGCGAGGCTTCCCATTCGCGCTCACGCACGAAGAGATGGCCATCGCGGGCCGAGCGGCGCCAGTCGATGCGCGAGGCGGCCTCGCCGGTGACCAGTGGCCGGTACTGCCAGAAGGTCTCGCCAGGGCCGGAGCGCCGGCGGCCATGGATGCCGTGCACGCTGGCCGAAACCCGCCGCGCCTCCAGCACCAGCCTGGGCAGGCGGGCGGCGAGATCGAGCGACGCCTTGAGGACCGGCTGGCCCGGCTGGCGCTCGGTTTGGCCGAGGACGCGGGTGCGCAGCATCAAAATGCCCTCAACCCAGACGCTCCACCAGCTTGGTGACGATACCCTCGACCGTCTCGCCATCGGCGCGGGCGGCGAATGTCAGAGCGATGCGGTGCTTCAGGACGGGGGCGGCGAGCGCCGCGACGTCGTCGACCGAGGGCGCGAGCCGGCCTTCGACAAGGGCGCGGGCGCGGGCGGCGAGCGTCAGCGCCTGGCTGGCGCGCGGGCCGGGGCCCCAGGCAAGCTTGTCGGTGATCGCCTTCTCGCCGTCGCCAGGACGGGCCGAGCGGACGAGATCGAGGATGGAATCGACCACAGCCTCGCCGACCGGCAGGCGGCGCACCAGGCGCTGCGTCGACATCAGGGTCTCGGCTGTCATCGCCTGTACCGGCTTGTGCTCGGCGGCGCCCGTGGTCTCGAGCAGGATGCGGCGCTCGGCCTCGCGGTCGGGATAACCGACATCGATCTCCAGGAGGAAGCGGTCGAGCTGGGCTTCCGGCAGCGGATAGGTGCCTTCCTGCTCGATCGGGTTCTGGGTGGCGAGGACGTGGAAGGGCGCCGGCAGGTCGTGGCGTTCGCCGGCGACGGTGACGTGATGCTCCTGCATCGCCTGCAGCAGCGCGGACTGGGTGCGCGGCGAGGCGCGGTTGATTTCGTCCGCCATCAGCAGCTGGGCGAAGACGGGCCCCTTGATGAAGCGGAAATGGCGCTTGCCGCCCTCGCTCTCGTCGAGCACCTCGGAGCCGAGGATGTCTGATGGCATCAGGTCGGGCGTGAACTGGACGCGCCGGGCCGAGAGGCCGAGCACGGTGCCCATCGCCTCGACGAGCTTGGTCTTGGCGAGGCCGGGCACGCCGACGAGCAGGCCGTGGCCGCCGGCGAGCAAGGTGATCAGCGAGAGATCGACCACCTTCTGCTGGCCGAAGATGACCTGGCCGATCTCGGTGCGGGCGGCGCCGATGGCCGCGAGCGCGGCTTCGGCGGCCTCGACCACGCCGGTATCGAGGTTGATCGGGGCATTTGCATCGCGGGCCTGGGCATCACGGGCTTGCGCCACCATGTCGATCTCCTTCAGCCTCGCCGTCGCGCGGCCTTCCTGTCCGATTCCGAACTCTGACCCTCGCGGGGAGCATGCTCAAGGGGCAGAGGGCGGCGGTGCACAACAGTCCGCTTCACGATTATGTAGAGTTCAAGGCGAGAGAGCGATGCAACCGGCATGCCGATGACGAAAGCGCGAGGTGACGTGACGACCGAGGCGGGCGGCGCGATGAATCGCTTGTTGAGCGCGCTGGGCAGCGGCTCTTCCCGCGGGCTGCCGCCGGTCGAGCGCTGGAATCCGCCGTTTTGCGGCGATCTCGACATGCGTATCGCTGGCGACGGCACCTGGTTTTACCTCGGCACGCCGATCGGGCGACCGGCGCTGGTAAAGCTGTTCTCCTCGGTGCTGAAGCGCGAAGGTGACGATTACTTTCTCGTGACCCCGGTCGAGAAGGTCGGGATCAAGGTCGAGGACGCGCCGCTCCAGGCGGTCGAGATGGCGGTGGAAGGCGAGGGCGATGCCCGCAGCATCGCCTTCCGGACCCGTACCGACGATCTCGTCACGGTCGGGACCTACAACGCCTTGCGCTTCGAGAGGGCTGCGAACGAGGGCGTGAAACCCTATGTGCATGTCCGGCGTGGGCTCTGGGCCCGGCTCACGCGGGCGCTGACCTATGATCTCCTGGCGCTCGGTGAGATCAGCGAGATCGACGGGCAGGCGCAGTTCGGCATTATGGCCGGCGGCGCCTTTCATGTGGTCGCGCCGGCCAGCGAGATCGAGGGACTGTGATGCAGCATCCGGCTAAGCGGCTTGCCGAGACCGCGTTCTGGAATGGAGGCGACCTCGAGGCGCTGCTGCTCCGCAGCCTGCGGGCTGAGCCGCCCGCCCTCAGCGACCTGATCGCGCGGCCGCGCGGCGACCACGACCTGCAGTCCGAGCCGATCGACATCCCGGACGAGGCGAGCGCGGTCGAGGCGGCGGTGCTGATCCCGATCGTGTTGCACCCGGATGGACCGACCGTCCTCCTGACCCAGCGCGCCGCGGCGCTGCGCAGCCACTCTTCCCAGATCGCCTTTCCGGGCGGACGCATCGACGCCACCGACGGCTCGCCGCTGGTTGCGGCGCTGCGCGAGGCAGAGGAAGAGATCGGGCTTGCCCCCGACAGGGTCCGGACGGTCGGCTATCTCGACGCCTATCTCACCGGTACCGGCTATCGCGTCACACCGGTGGTCGGGCTGGTCGAGCCGCCGCTTGCGCTGGCGATCAATCCGCACGAGGTCGACGAGGCCTTCGAGACGCCGCTCGCCTTCCTGCTCGACCCGGCCAATCACCAGCGCCACGGCCGCGAATTCAGGGGGCGGCATCGCACCTACTATGCGATGCCGCATGGCGATCGCTATATCTGGGGAGCGACGGCCGGCATGATCCGCAATCTCTACGAGCGGCTCGCCGGCTAGTGTCCGTTCGGAAATTCGTGATGGCGGACTGCGACTGGCATTTTTCTGCGCTTCGGTGCTCACGTACCGCAGTACGCTGCGCTCCGATGCTCGAAAAATCCCAGTCTCGCCACGCCCTGACGAATTCTCGAATGGACACTCTGACTGGACGGATTGGACTAACCCGATGCTGCGCACGCTGATCGAGGAGTTTCTGCTCTTCGTCCTGCCGTTCTGCTTGTTCGCGAGCTATCTCGTGGTCCGGCGGCGCAATCCGTTCGATGTCGATCACTGGAGCGGCCATGTGTTCTGGCTGTCGGTGACCGGGCTGGTGCTCGGCATCGCCTCCTTCATCTTTGCCGGCGTGGTCGCACAAAGGCACACCGGCGCGTTCGTGCCGCCCCATGTCGAGAACGGCCGGCTGGTTCCCGGCTATTTCGAGGACCGGCCGAAGCCATGATCGAAAGCGAGCGGCAGCGCCTCGTTGCATTGCTGGCGCGGGCCGATGTCGCAGCGCTTCTTTCCACGCTGAATCGCGATGGGGAAGAGGCACGCATCGTCGGTGGGGCGGTACGCAACGCACTGCTCGGCGAGCCGGTCTCAGACATCGATATCGCGACGACCTGCCTCCCGGACGAGACGATGCGGCGCGCGCGCGCCGCCGCGTTCAAGGCGGTGCCGACCGGGGTCGAGCATGGCACCGTCACCGTCGTGATCGACGGCGCGCCCTTCGAGGTCACGACGCTGCGTCGCGATGTCGAGACCGATGGCCGCCACGCCGTCGTCGCCTTCGGCCGCGATTTTCGCGAGGATGCGCTGCGGCGCGACTTCACCATCAACGCGCTCGGCCTCGATAAGGCAGGCGTGCTGCACGATTATGCCGACGGGCTCGCCGATCTCGCGGCAAGGCGGGTGCGCTTCATCGGTGTTGCTGGAGACCGGATCGCCGAAGATTACCTGCGCATCCTGCGCTTCTTCCGCTTCCACGCCCGCTACGGCGCGGGCGAGCCGGATCGAGCGGCGCTCGATGCATGCATGGCGGGGCGCGTCGGACTCGATGGGCTGTCGCGCGAGCGGGTCTGGGCGGAGCTGCGCAAGCTGCTCGTCGCGCCACGCGCTGCCGAGACCCTGCAGGCCATGGCGGGGGCGGGGCTGCTGATGCCGGTGCTTGGCGGCGTGCCCCGTCTCTCGCGCTTTGCCGCGATCGCCGGTGCGCCGGGTGAAGGTGTCTATCCGGCGTTCCGGCTTGCGGCGGTCACCGTCGCGGTCAGCGAGGACGCGCTGCGCCTGCGCGAGCGACTGCGGCTCTCGAACGCTGAGTTCGAGCGGATTTCCGGCATAGCCGCCGCTCTGGAAGCGTTGTCGGGGAGCGGAAGGCTGCCGGAGATCGCCACGCTGCGCCGCCTGGTTTATCGCATTGGAGCCGACGCGGTTGCAGGCGCATTAGTTCTGCTCGGAACAGCCGAAACATCGGCAGAAGTCCAGGGCCTGATCGCCGGAATCGCGCGCACACCCGCCTTCCTGCCGAGCGGGCGCGATGTGCTGGCCCTGGGCGTTGCGGCTGGTCCCTTGGTCGGAGCCGTGCTCGAACGGGCGCGGCATGACTGGATCGAGGCGGGCTGTCCGGCAGAGGAGGCGGTGCAACGAGGCCTTGTCGACCGGGCGGTCGAGGGGCTTGCAGGTCGCTAGAGCAGGCTGTTTTTGCTGGAAACCGGCGCACGCATCGTAACCCGCCGGCTCTCGCGGCAAGGGTCCTGGGAAGGCTGCGTATCGGCCGATCGTCAAGCTCGGGACAGCAATCCATTAACTTAATTTTAAGTCAAAAACGTCAGTTTTGACTTGAAGTAAGCCGGCTGCTGAACCTGCAAGCGAGGTCAAGGCATGGATGCTTTTACGATGGTGATCGTCGCGTGCATCGCTGGCGAGCCGCAATGCATAACCGCACAGTTCAGCGACAACAGCTTCACGACATTCCAGGCATGCGATTCTCGCGTCAACGAGATTGCGAGTTCCATGACAAAGGACTTCGCGAAACGACATGAGCTCAAAGGGAAACAGGTGACATATGAAATCTCCTGCTCAAGGCAGGCGAAATTTGCCAAGGCTTTGGTATAATTTCGCTAGTAGAAACTCGCCTGCTACAATTTGACTTGCAGCAGGCGAGTGATATTCATTCGATGATCTGAACGATCTTGCGCGATGTGGGATCCACGAGAACAGTCTTTTCATTCACCACCGAATAGCGATATTGAGTCACGCCGACATCAGACGGTAGCGCTCGAAGTTCGACGGTTGACGGCAGCGCCGTCCCGACCGAAACCGTATCGGTGATTTTCATCGAGCTCGGCTTCTCCTTCATAATATATGTCTTGATCTTGCCGCTTTGCTCCGTCGTGACGGTTGTCGTCGTCGTTGTCGTCTGGGCGATTGCCGCGGTGCCCAGAGCTGCTGCGAGGGCGACGGAGGCCAGAATACGATAGGACATGAGCGTTCTCCCGTTTGTCGATGGTCCCCCGCCTGCCATCAACTTTGGCATCAGCCGATGGTTCCAGCGGCTGCCCGGCTTACGGCCACCTGACCGTCGGCGGCATGGACGACAGGATCGAGGCGACGTTGCCGCCGGTCTTCAGCCCGAAGATGGTGCCGCGGTCGTAGAGCAGGTTGAACTCGACATAGCGGCCGCGGCGGACCTGCTGCTCGTGGCGCTCGGCTTCCGTCCACGGCGTCGCCAGATTGCCGCGCAGGATGCGCGGATAGCTGTCGAGGAAGGCCTCGCCGACCGCCTTTGTGAAGGCGAGATCGGCGTCCGGATCACCCGACCAGAGATAATCGTAGAAGATGCCGCCGATGCCGCGTGGCTCGCCGCGGTGCTTGAGGAAGAAGTACTCGTCGCACCAGGTCTTGAAGCGCTCGTAGTCGGCGACCTTCGCATGAGCTTCGCAGGGTTCGCGCATCGCGGCATGGAAGGCGAGTGTGTCGGGGTCGTCCTGGTTGCGCCTTTGGGCGAGGACCGGGGTGAGGTCGGCGCCGCCTCCGAACCACGGCTTCGTCGTCACGACGAAGCGGGTGTTCATGTGCACGGTCGGCGCGTGCGGGTTCCAGGGATGGGCGATCAGCGAGATGCCGGTGGCGTGAAAGCGCGGGTCTTCGGCGGCGCCGGGGATCTGGGCGGCGAATTCCGGCGCGAAGCTGCCATGCACGGTCGAGACGTGGACGCCGACCTTCTCGAAGACCCGCCCCGACATCAGCGACATCACGCCGCCGCCGCCCGGCGCGCCGTCATGGTTGGTGCGCTGCCAGGGCGTGCGCACAAAGCGGCCGGGCTTGTCGGTCTCGGGCGGGAAGGGGCCGCTCACCTCGTCCTCGATCTGTTCGAAGGCGGCGCAGATGCAGTCGCGCAGGCTCTCGAACCAGGCGCTGGCGCGCGGCTTCATCGCCTCGACGATGGCGGGGTCGAAGGCGGCGGTCTCGGGGGCTTGTCCGGTCATGGGCGATCTCTTTGTCAGATATCGGCCGGCCCGGGATAGGCGCCAAGCTGACGCAGCGCCTCGCCCACGACCATCGCCGCGGCCATGGCGACATTGAGCGAGCGCAAATCCCGGCGCATCGGGATATGCACGCTAGCTTCGGCCGCAGCATAGACCTCCGGCGGCACGCCAGCGGATTCACGGCCGACCATGACGATGTCGCCGGGCTGGAAAACAAAATCCGTATGGGCGATGGCACCGTCGGTCTCGGCGAGTACGAGGCGGTGGCCAGCCTCGCGTCGCCAGGCCTCGAAGGCACGGAAGCTGTCGTGGCGGGTTACCGCCGCCCGTTCGATATAGTCCATGCCGGAGCGGCGGAAATTGCGGTCGGAGACGTCGAAGGCGGCAGGCTCGACGATATCGACCGCAACACCAAGGCAGGCCGCCATGCGGATCATCGTGCCGGCGTTCTGCGGGATGTCAGGCTGGTAGAGGGCAAGGCGCAGCATGAGGGGCCTCATGCTGCGCAGTGCGCGCCCGCGTCAAGGCATGTGTCTCAGGGGCGGACGGCGATGGCGACGATCTCGACCTTCGCATCCAGGGGAAGGCGGGCGACTTCGACGGTGGCGCGCGCTGGCGGGGCGGTCTTGAAATAGCTGCCATAGACCCCGTTCATCTTACCGAAGTCGTTGAGATCCTTCATGAAGACGGAGGTCGAGACAATATGGTCCATCGTCAGGCCGTCGGCTTCGAGCACGGCCTTGAGGTTTTCGAGGGTCTGCCTGGTCTGGTCCTCGATGCCGGCGTCCTTCATGAACTGCTTCGTCTTCGGATCGATCGCGACCTGTCCGGCCAAGAACACCATGTTTCCGGCCTTGATCGCCTGGGAATAAGGGCCGATCGCCTCCGGTGCATTCGGCGTCGCGATCACCGTCTTGCCCGCTGTCTGGGCGAAGGCCTGTGTTGCCAGAAGGAGTGTGCCCGCCAGGACGAGGGCGGCATGAAACCTGATCATTGAACGGACCTCCGGATCGCCGCCTTCTCTTGCGGCGCGGCTTCATGCTGTGCGGGTCGGCTGCGCCCTGCAAGGGCAGACCGCCATGATTGCTACCAAAGTCGATATCCTTTCGTCGCAGATTCTGCGGCCGCTGTGAGAGAGCAGGGGCTCTTGGCGCTTATGCCTTGCCATCGTCTGCTGTCATGGCATGACGAGGTATCGCTTGCCGGCTCTGGTCGCCACCGGGAGTGCGCACCATATCCGCCTGTGTCTATTGCCTGCCTGAGGAGGGCGGTTTCAAGCTCATGTTCGCCCCGCTCTTCCGTTTCCTTGAAAGCCGCATCGACGTCTTCGCGCCGTTCGACGAGCGCAAGACGCCGCCGACCGGCGTGTTCCGCTTCATGTGGCATCACATCAAGGGCGTGAAGGGCTGGATGGCCCTGATCATGCTGACGGGCCTCGGCTTTTCCGGCATCGAGGCGGCGATGTATCTGATGGTCGGCTGGTTCGTCGACCTTTTGGCGACGAACTCGCCGGAGCAGGTTTTCAGCGAGCATGGCGGACTGTTGATCGGTGCGGCCATCCTCGTCACGGTGTTCAGGCCGCTGATCTACTTCGCCAATCACGCCATCGTCGACCAGGTGGTGGTGCCGCAGATCACCAACCAGATCCGCTGGCGCAACCATGTCTACACGCTTGGGCACGCGCTCTCCTATTTCCAGAACGACTTCGCCGGCCGGCTCTCGTCCCGGGTGATCCAGGCCGGGCAGGCGATCCGCGGCGCCACGATCGAGGTGATCGACGATCTCTGGTACGCGCTGATCTTCGCCTCGGTCGCGCTCGGCTTTTTCGGCTCGACCAGCATCTGGCTCGCCATGCCGGTGATTGTCTGGCTCGCCGCCTATGTCGTGCTGCTGATCTATTTCGTGCCGCGGGCCAAGAAGCGTTCCGAGGCGAACTCGCTCGGCCGCTCGAGCACGACGGGCCGGATCGTCGACGCCTACACCAACATCCTGACGGTCAAGCTCTTCGCCCGCGCCGACGCCGAGCGCTCGGCGGTACGCGATGCGCTGACGCGCTGGAACGCCTCCTTCCTCAGCCTGTCGCGGCTGATCACCGGGGTCAGCGTCATCCTGCAGACGATGAACAGCCTGCTGGTCGTGGCGACGGCCTGGCTCTGCCTGCATTTGTGGAGTCAGGGCGAGATGACGCCCGGCGCGGTCGCGGCTGCGATCGGGCTCGTCTTGCGCCTCGTGCAGATGTCGAGCTGGCTGATCCATCTGGTGCGCGGCGTCTTCGAGAATATCGGCTCGGTGCAGGAGAGCATGGAGACGATCGCCAAGCCGCACGACCTGCCGGACGCAGCCGACGCGGTGCCGCTCAAGGTCGCGCAGGGCGGCGTCCGCTTCGAGCATGTCCGGTTCAATTACGGCCGGCCATTGGGGCTGTTCGAGGACCTCGACCTCGAGATCAAGCCGGGCGAGAAGATCGGGCTGGTCGGCCCCTCGGGGGCGGGCAAGTCTACGCTGGTCAACCTGTTGCTGCGGCTCTACCCGCTCGATTCGGGCCGTATCCTGATCGACGGGCAGGACATCGCCCGGGTGACGCAGGAATCGCTGCGCAGCCAGATCGGCATGGTGACGCAGGACAATTCGCTGCTGCACCGCTCGATCGGCGACAACATCGCCTATGGCCGGATCGGCGCGAGCCAGGAGGACATCGCGGCGGCGGCCATGCGCGCCTCCGCACACGATTTCGTCCTCGGCCTCAGCGACCAGGACGGGCGTAAGGGCTTCGACTCGCGCGTCGGCGAGCGCGGCGTCAAGCTGTCCGGCGGTCAGCGCCAGCGCATCGCGATCGCGCGCGTGCTGCTCAAGGATGCGCCGATCCTGATCCTCGACGAGGCGACCTCGGCGCTCGATTCGGAGGTGGAGGCCGAGATCCAGGCGCAGCTTTCCACATTGATGGAAGGAAAGACTGTGATCGCGATCGCGCACCGGCTCTCGACCATCGCCGCGCTCGACCGGCTGATCGTGCTCGACAAAGGCCGGATCGTCGATATGGGCAGTCATGACGAGCTGGTGCGGCGTGGAGGCCTCTACGCAAGGCTGTGGGCGCGACAGTCGGGCGGCTTCCTGGCGCTCGCCGACGGCGACAGGATGCCGGCCTGAGCCGACTGCAGAGCAGCGTTGCTGCGATGCGACAGGTGCGGCACGGGCGACAGTAGACTTCATCAAAACTGCATGCCAAAGAGCGCGCAGGCGACGCGCCGCCGGAAGGTGGCTCTGCGCCCGTGCTCCTATGAGGGGGCCGTGATTTTGATTGAGCCGGCCAGGCCGGCAGCCGAGCAGGGAACTGGATCGTGGCGCACGCGACAGAGACGACTGGCACCGAACCCACCCGCCGCGATTTTCTGTTCCTGACCACTGCCGCGGTCGGCGTGGTCGGTGCCGGTTCGCTGCTGCTGCCGTTGGTCGGCCAGCTGGCGCCTGATGCGCAGACCGTTGCCGCCGGCGCGCCGATCGATCTCGACCTCGCTCCGATCGCGGAAGGCCAGGCAATCAAGCTGTTCTGGCGCGGCAAGCTGATCTTCGTGCGCAACCGCACCAAGAAGGAGATCGACGAGGCGCTCGCCGTCAACATCGCGACGCTGCGCGATCCGCAGACCGACCAGCAGCGCACCAAGGCCGGCCACGAGAAATATCTCGTTGTCTACGGCAGCTGCACCCATCTCGGCTGCGTGCCGCTCGGCAGCGCACCCGGCGAGCCGAAGGGCGAGTTCGACGGCTGGTTCTGCCCCTGCCACGGCTCGCACTACGATTCCTCCGGCCGCATCCGCAAGGGTCCCGCGCCGCTGAACCTGCCGGTGCCGCCCTATGCGTTCACCGCGGACACCAAGATCAAGATCGGCTGAGCCTTCTGAAGCAGGCGAAGACGGCATCGGCGGATTTGAGAGAGCTTGAGGCGAGCAGCATGAGCGGGCACAGCACCTACCAACCGAAGACGGGAATCGAGCGCTGGCTCGATGCGCGCCTGCCGATCGTGCGGCTGGTGCACGATTCGGCGATCTCCTATCCCGTGCCGCGCAACCTCAACTACCTCTGGACCTTCGGCGGCATCCTCGCCTTCATGCTGGTGGCGCAGATCATCACTGGCGTGATCCTGGCGATGCATTACACGCCGAACGCGAGCATGGCGTTCAACTCCGTCGAGCACATCATGCGCGACGTGAACTTCGGCTGGCTGCTGCGCTATCTGCACTCCAACGGCGCCTCGATGTTCTTCGTCGCCGTCTACATCCACATCTTCCGCGGCCTCTATTACGGCTCGTACAAGGCGCCCCGCGAGGTGCTGTGGATCCTCGGCGTGATCATCTTCCTGCTGATGATGGCGACCGCCTTCATGGGCTACGTCCTGCCCTGGGGCCAGATGTCGTTCTGGGGCGCGACCGTCATCACCAACCTGTTCTCGGCGCTGCCGGTGATCGGCGAGACGATCGTCACCTTCCTCTGGGGCGGCTATTCGGTCGACAACCCGACGCTCAACCGCTTCTTCTCGCTGCACTTCCTGCTGCCGTTCATGATCGCCGGCGTCGTCGGGCTGCACATCTGGGCGCTGCACCATGTCGGCCAGAACAACCCGACCGGCGTCGAGGTGAAGGACGTCCGCAAGGACACCGTGCCGTTCACCCCCTATGCGACCATCAAGGACCTGTTCGGCATGGTCTGCTTCATGCTGGTCTTCGCCTGGTTCGTGTTCTACCAGCCGAATTTCATGGGGCATGCCGACAACTACATTCCGGCCAACCCGGCGGCTACGCCTGCTCACATCGTGCCTGAATGGTATTTCCTGCCGTTCTACGCGATCCTGCGCGCCATCCCCGACAAGCTCGGCGGCGTGCTCGCCATGGGCGGCGCGATCGTGATCCTGGCCTTCCTGCCCTGGCTCGACACCTCCAAGGTCAAGTCGATGACCTATCGGCCGATCGCGCGCCAGTTCTTCTGGATGTTCGTGCTGGTCTGCATCGGCCTCGGCTATCTCGGCGCCATGCCGGCCGACGAGCCTTACGTGACGATCTCGCGCATCCTGACCGTGCTGTATTTCGGCTTCTTCGCGGCGCTGGCGCTGATCGGCATCTTCGAAAAGCCGACGCAGCTGCCGACCTCAATTGCCGACTCGGTGCTCGGCGGCTCGGGCGCACGCCTGGCCCACGCCACCGCCTCCGAACCGAACGTCAAGGGTTGACGAGATGAAGACCACCTCGTTTCGCCGCGCCCTGACGGGCCTCGTCACCGGCCTCGCCATCGTTGCAGCCTCGCCGGTCCTGGCCGCCGAGGGCGCCCCGAAGCCGCCGCGCGTGAGCTGGTCGTTCGCCGGCCCGTTCGGCACGTTCGACCGGGCGCAGTTGCAGCGCGGCTTCAAGATCTACAAGGAGGTCTGTGCCGCCTGTCATGGCGCCAGCCTCGTCTCGTTCCGCAATCTTGCCGAACCCGGCGGGCCGGAATTCTCGCGCGGCCAGGTGGCTGCGCTGGCCGCGACTTATCAGATCAAGGACGGTCCCAACGACGCGGGCGAGATGTTCGAACGTCCCGGCCGTGCGGCCGATCGTTTCCCGTCGCCCTTCCCGAACGAGCTGGCGGCGCGCGCGGCCAATGGCGGGGCGTATCCGATCGATATGTCGGTGCTGGCCAAGGCGCGCACCTATGAGCGCGGCTTCCCGTGGTTCATCTTCGACATCTTCACGCAGTATCAGGAGAACGGGCCGGACTATATCCATGCGCTCCTGACCGGCTACAAGGACCCGCCGCAGGGGTTCCCGGCGCTGCTGCCCGGCCAGAACTACAACGAATACATGTCCGGCCACCTGATCGCGATGCCGAAGCCGCTCAATGACGGGCAGGTCGAGTATCCGAAGGCGGCGGACGGCAAGGCGCAGGTGCCTGAGACGGTCGATCAATATTCCAAGGACGTCACCGCCTTCATGATGTGGATGGCGGAGCCGCATCTCGAGGCGCGCAAGCGCATGGGTTTGCAGGTGATGCTCTTCCTCGCACTCTTTGCCGGCCTGCTCTACTTCACCAAGAAGAAGATCTGGTCGCGCCTGCCCGACCACGCCTCGGTGCACTGAGCGAAATTTGGAATTGGAAAGGGCCCCGGAGACGGGGCCCTTTTCGTTTGCGAGCAAGGCTGTGGATCGGCGCGTTGCCGGCCCGCGCATGGTTGCGCTGGCGTCACAAACTTCTGATCCTTGGCCGGGAAAGCTTTCGAGGGCAGGCGACATGGCTGAAGCGGTTCTGGGCATCATCGGCGGCTCCGGCATCTACGACCTGCCGGGACTCACCGATCTGCGCGAAGAGCGGATCGAGAGCCCCTGGGGCGAGCCCTCCGACGTGCTCCGGATCGGCCGGATGGGGGAGACGACGATCGTCTTCCTGCCGCGCCATGGCCGGGGCCATGCGATCCCGCCCTCGGAGATCAACTACCGCGCCAATATCGACGTGCTGAAGCGGGCAGGCGTCACCGACCTCGTCTCGCTCTCGGCCTGCGGCTCCTACAAGGCCGAGCTCTATCCCGGCCTGTTCGTGCTGGTCGACCAGTTCGTCGATCGCACCGCCGGCCGCGCCAGCTCGTTCTTCGGCAAGGGCTGCGTCGCCCATGTCTCGGTGGCGCACCCGGTCGGGCCGGCGCTGCAGGATCGGATCGCGGCGGCGGCAACGGCGGAGGATCTGCCCTTTGTCCGGGGCGGCACGCTCGTCACCATGGAAGGCCCGCAATTCTCGACGCTGGCCGAATCGCTGACCTATAAGGGCCTCGGCTACGACCTGATCGGCATGACCGCGATGCCGGAGGCCAAGCTCGCGCGCGAGGCCGAGATCACCTACGCCACCGTCGCCATGGTGACCGACTATGATTGCTGGCACGAGGAGCATGGCGCGGTCGACGTCGCCTCCGTCATCGCCGTGCTGCACGCCAATGCCGACAAGGCGCGCCGGCTGGTGGCGCGGCTCGCCGCCGATTTCCCGCGTGAGCGCGAGCCATGCCCGGCCGGCTCGCACAATGCTCTCGACTTCGCGATCGTCACCGCGCCGGAGTTCCGCGATCCCAAGCTCATGGCCAAGCTCGATGCCGTGGCCGGGCGGCTACTGAAAGCCTGATGAACTTGAAGGAACGGACGCAGTCAGCCGGCGTTCAGGCTCAAGGGCGGCATATCGCGCCTCCTGATGCCAACCACGGAGCTGATCGATGCGACCGCTCGTCCTGGCTTTCATTGCCCTTTGCGCCGCCGGCCCGGCCTTTGCCGGCAACACCTCGTCGAATTCGAGTTCGAATTCGTCCAACGGCGTTCACACCCGCGTCGATACCATCATCCGCGACGATGATCGCGGCCGCCGGCGCGTCTATGAGCGCCGGACCTACCGCGATGAGCGCGAATGGCGTGCGCAGCGCCGTTACTGGCGCGACTGAAGCGCACCCGTTTCCCCGCGGAGCAGGCGGCGCTGCCCGGTCCGCAGCGCCGTTCCCGCCGGCTGCGCCATGCGCTAAGAGGGGGCGCCGCAGCCGATGGACGAGATGATGGACCGCAGCGCCCTTGCCGATTTGAAGAACGCGATCCGGACGATTCCCGATTACCCGGCGCCGGGAATCTTGTTCCGCGACATCACCACGCTGCTCGGCGATGCCCGTGCGTTTCGGCGTGCAGTCGACGAGCTGGTGCAGCCCTTCGCCGGGCTGAAGATCGCCAAGATCGCCGGCATCGAGGCACGCGGCTTCATCCTTGGCGGCGCCGTGGCGCATCAGCTTTCGGCCGGCTTCGTACCGGTGCGCAAGAAGGGCAAGCTGCCGCATGAGACGGTCGGCATGCCTTATTCCCTCGAATACGGCGCCGACGAGATCGAGGTACACAAGGATGCGGTCTCGCGCGGCGAAAGGGTCCTTCTGGTCGACGATCTCGTAGCTACTGGCGGCACGGCGGAGGCGGCGGTGAAGCTGCTCTCCTCGCTTGGCGCCGAGGTGGTCGCGGCCTGCTTCATCATCGACCTGCCGGATCTGGGCGGTGCCGACAAGATCAGGCGGCTCGGCGTGCCGGTGCGCACGCTGGTCTCCTTCGCCGGACATTGACGTCATGAAGATCCACGGGCGGCACTACCGTACCATCTGGCTCGACGAGGATGGCTGGGGCGTTGTTGTCATCGACCAGACGCGGCTGCCCTTCCATTTCGAGACTGTCCGGCTCGCGACTTCCGATGAAGCGGCTCACGCCATCCGCCACATGACGGTGCGTGGGGCGCCCCTGATCGGGGCGACGGCGGCTTATGGCGTGGCGCTGGCGCTGCGGGTCGATGCCTCTGATGCAGCCCTTGAGCAGGCGCTGACACTGCTTGGCGCGACACGGCCGACAGCGGTCAATTTGCACTGGGCGTTGGCGAGGATGCGCAAGCGCCTGATCGACCTGCGGGAAGACGAGCGCGTCGGCGCAGCCTATGCCGAGGCGGCGGCGATCTGCGACGAGGATGTCGCGCTCTGCCGCGCCATCGGCGAGCACGGGCTCGGCGTGATCCGCGAGATCGCGGCGAAGAAGCCAGCGGGCGAACCGGTCAACATCCTGACCCACTGTAATGCCGGCTGGCTTGCCACCGTCGACTGGGGCACGGCGCTGGCGCCGATTTACCTCGCGCATGATGCCGGCATCCCCGTCCATGTCTGGGTCGACGAGACGCGGCCGCGCAACCAGGGCGCGGCGCTGACGGCCTACGAGCTCGGCAGCCATGGCGTGCCGCATGCCGTGATCGTCGACAATGCCGGCGGCCATCTCATGCAGCACGGCCAGGTCGACATGGTGATCGTCGGCACCGACCGCACGACCGCGACCGGCGACGTCGCTAACAAGATCGGCACCTATCTCAAGGCGCTGGCGGCCAGGGACAATGGCGTGCCGTTCTACGTCGCGCTGCCATCGCCGACGATCGACTGGACACTGCAGGACGGGCTGAAGGAGATCCCGATCGAGGAGCGCGCAAGCACCGAGGTCACGCATCTGTTCGGCCAGAGCGAGGATGGTCGCACCGGCTTCTTCCAGGTTGCGGCGCCCGGCAGCCCGGCCTGCAATCCGGCTTTCGACGTCACGCCGGCCCGTCTCGTCACCGGCCTGATCACCGAGCGCGGCATCGCACCCGCGAGCCTTGACGGGCTGCGCCGGCTCTTTCCGGACCTTGCCCAGGGACAGGCGGCATGAACGAGCAGGCGTTGCGGCAGGAGATCGTCGAGGTCGCGCAGGCGATCGACCGCGCCGGCTTCTGCCCGTCGAAATCGGGCAATGTCTCGGCCCGTTTCGAAGGCGGGTTGCTGATCACGCCGTCGGGGCTGCCCTATGCGAAGACAAAGCCGGAGGACCTGATCCATCTCTCGCTCGACGGCGCGGTGCTCTCGGGCGAGCGCAAGCCATCGTCGGAATGGCCGTTCCATATCGAGATTTACAAGGCTCGGCCTGATGCGCAGGCGATCGTCCACACGCACTCGCCGCGGGCCACCGCGCTCGCCAGCGCGCGCCGTGGCATCCCGGCCTTCCATTACATGATCGCCCTATGCGGCGGGGCCGATGTGCGCTGTGCCGACTATGCCACTTTCGGCTCGCCGGAGCTCGCTGCCAACGCGGTCAGGGCGCTGCATGGTCGCAAGGCCGTGCTGCTCGCCAATCACGGCGTGATCGCGCTCGGCGCAAGCCTGGCGGGCGCGCATACCATCGTCGCCGAAGTCGAGAATCTCGCCGGACAGTATCTCGACCTGCTGGCCTCCGGGCTCGAGCCGGTCATCCTCGACGCGGCCGAGATGCAACGCGTATCGGCGAAGTTCGCCGGTTACGGAAAGGTCGGTTGATCTTAGAGACGCATCTTACTGGTTGTTAAGGCGTCTCGTCTAATGACGGCGGGATGAAGCTCTCGCGCTATCTGCTCGATTCGCTCGACGCCCTTGGTATAGGCGTTTGCGAATACGATGAGCAGATGAGGGCCCTGTGCTGGAACCAGACCTTCCTGCAACTCTTCCCCGAGGACGAAGGCGAGATCTACGTCGGCGAGCCCTATGGGGACAATCTGGTGCGGTTCTATCAGCGCCGCCTCTCGCCGGAGGAAATGCCGGAGATTGCGCGACACGTCGCAGAGGGCGTGACGCGCCACGAGAACCAGACGCAGCCCTTCGAATTTATCCACAACGGCCGCAAGTTGCGCGCATCCTCGCTGCGGGCGCCGGATGGTGGCCGCGTGCGGCTCTGGCAGCGGCTGGATGTCGAGAGCCATGCCGAAACGGCCCCCGAGCTGGTGCTGCCGGTGATGGATGCGCTCCGCTTCATACCGGACGGCGCCAGCATCCTGGATGCGAAGGAGCGGGTGATCGCCGCCAACAACGCGTTCCGGCGGCTCTACGATCTGCCCAAAGGCACGCCGGTGGTCGGCCGCACATTAGACGAGATCATCGCCTGGTGCTGGCGCGAAGCCTCGCCGGCCGGCGCCTGGCGGGCGGCGATCAGCAACGGCCTGCGCTATGACGGCGTGCCCTTCGAGATCGAATTGCCCGGCCAGCGCTGGCTCAGGCTGATCGCGCGGCACAGCACCGGCGGCGTCAGCTTCTTCACCCATGCCGACATCACAGCCGCCAAACGCCAGCAGATGGAGTTGCTGGAAGCCCAGGAGGCTTTGCGCCGCGCCAATGTGGCGCTGGCCGAACTCGCCGAGACGGACGGCTTGACCGGCCTTGCCAATCACCGCCGCTTTGTCGCGCGCCTCGCCGATGCGTCAGCCCGACCGGAGCCGCTCTCGCTGCTGATGATCGACGTCGATCACTTCAAGACGATCAACGACCGTTTCGGCCATCTCGTCGGCGACGCCTGCCTCAAGGCCATTGCCGGGGTCATCGCGGCACAGGTCACCTCGGCTTCGGCGCTGGTGGCCCGGGTCGGTGGCGAGGAGTTCGGTGTCCTGCTCGGCGACACCCCGATCGAGGCGGCCGAGGAAGCTGCAACGGCCATCCGCCGTGCCTTGCGGCGCGTGCCGTGGCGCCTGCTTCATGGCGAACTGACAGGGGTGACCGTCTCGATCGGACTTTGCGCGGGAGAAGGTCCGCTGGACGGCACGGGCCTGCACGCTCGTGCCGACGAGGCGCTCTATGCCGCCAAGCGCAATGGCCGCGATCGCATCGAGCTGGCGAGCCCGCCGGCGGCTTCGCGGCGCGTCGCAGGCTGATCAGCGGTCTCCATCTCAAAGCGAGAGACGGATTCACCGATCAGATTGGTTCAATCTGATCGGATTCGGCTCTTGCGCTCGATGAAGACGCAGCCGTCGAAGCTGAAGACCGTCTCGCCCTTCTGATTGACGCCGGTGTTGTGGTGGAAGAACAGGCCCCAGTCTGGACGTGACAGGCTTGGGCGCTTGTCGGCAACGGTCGAGTGATAGGTGATGCGGTCGCCCGCATAGACCGGTTTCAGCCAGCGCAGATTCTTGAAGCCGGGCGAGGGCCCGAGCCGGGGCGCTGCGGCCGGTGCGAGCGCGATCTCCTGCCGCCGGCGGTGGCTGACCATCGCCGCCATCCAGCCGGCCGCCGTATGCCAGCCGGAGGCGCAGAGGCTGCCGAACGAGCTCTTCCTCGCCGCGTCCTCGTCCATATGGAAGGGCTGTGGATCGAAGGAGCGGGCGAAGGCGACGATCTCCTCCGGCGTGAAGACGAGGCTGCCGAGCTCATAGCTCTCGCCGATCACCAACTCGTCGAAGAAGCCAGGAGGGGCGGTCTGCAGAGCGGGCGGCTCGACAGCGACGGTCGCGTGTGGCGGCTCGTAACTCACCGAATGCCCGAGCCAGTCGCCGCCGGCAGCCTCGAAGCCGGAGCCACGGCGGCCGAACATCACCCAGTTATTTTGCTCGACAACCGGCTCGCCGCGCTGGTTCAGCAGCTCGAAGCGGAATTTCACGAGCCCCATCTCGGCGCGCGAGCGCGATTCCTTGGTTTCCGAGACCGTCCAGCGCAGCTTCAGCACATCGCCGGGCTTCACGGGTCGAAGCCATTTCACCTCCTCGACGCCGGGTGAACCCATCGAAGTCGAGTCGAGGAAGAAGGCTTCGGCCGCGAGCCGCATCAGGAGGGAGCAACTGTGCCAGCCCGAGCCGATCAGCGAGCCGACAAAGCTCGCCCTGGCCTTGTCGGGATCGATGTGGAAGTCCTGCGCATCGAAGCGGCTCGCATAAGCGAGGATGTCGTCCTGCGAGACAGGAAGGGCGCCATACTCGGTCACGGCGCCGGTGACGAAGTCCTCGAAGTACAGCATCACCGGTTCCATCCCGTCATCGGATACGCTTCAAACGACTTTACCGAGCTCCGTCATTCCGGCCGTAGCGAAGCGGAGCGCCGGAATCCATCGTAGGGCTTGGAGGTCTACGATGGATTCCGGAGCTGCGCGCCTGCGGCGCTTGTCCGGAATGACGGGGAGGCATAACCGGCCGCATAAAGCAGCCAACAGCCTCAGTTGGCGAAGCGGAAGTGCAGCACGTCGCCATCGGCGACCACGTATTCCTTGCCTTCGAGGCGGAACTTGCCGGCCTCGCGCGCGCCGCTCTCGCCCTTGTTGGCGACATAGTCGTCATAGGCGATCGTCTCGGCGCGGATGTAGCCCTTCTCGAAATCGGTATGGATCACGCCGGCGGCGGCAGGACCCTTGGTGCCCTTCTCGATCGTCCAGGCGCGAGCCTCCTTCGGACCGACGGTGAAATAGGTGACGAGGTGGAGCAGCGCATAGCCGGCGCGGATCACCCGATTGAGGCCGGGCTCTTCGAGGCCGACGGCGTCGAGATAGTCTTTCTGATCAGCCTGCGGCAGCACCGCGATCTCGCTCTCGATCTTGGCCGAGACGACGACGGCGACCGCGCCTTCCTCGGCGGCGCGCGCCTTCACCTGCTCGGAGAAGGCATTGCCCTTGTCGGCGCTGGCTTCCTCGACATTGCAGACATAGAGCACGGGCTTGGACGAGAGCAGGCCGAGCATCTCGAAAACCTTGCGCTCGTCGGCCGCGACCTGGACGAGGCGGGCCGGCTTGCCCTCGCGCAGCAGCACGAGGCAGCGGTTCATCAGGTCGGCCAGTTCCTTGGCTTCCTTGTCGCCGGACTTGGCCTTCTTCTCCAGCGGCAGGACGCGCTTCTCGAGGCTCTCGAGATCGGCGAGCATCAGCTCTGTCTCGATGATCTCGATATCGTTGATCGGGGCGACCTTGCCCTCGACATGGGTGATGTCGCCATCCTCGAAGCAGCGCACGACATGGGCGATGGCGTCGCATTCGCGGATGTTGGCGAGGAACTGGTTGCCGAGGCCTTCACCCTTGGAGGCGCCGCGCACCAGCCCGGCGATGTCGACGAAGGTCAGCCGGGTCGGGATGATCTCCTTCGAACCGGCGATCGCGGCGAGCTTCTCCAGCCGCTCGTCGGGCACGGCGACGTCGCCGACATTCGGCTCGATCGTGCAGAACGGATAGTTCGCCGCCTGCGCCGCCGCCGTCTGCGTCAGCGCGTTAAAGAGGGTCGACTTGCCGACATTCGGCAGGCCGACGATACCGCATTTGAAGCCCATGCTTGCTCGTCCAGTGCATCGCGGGCCGGCTGCGGCCATCGCGGAAAGATCTCTCGGTTCTCCCCGGCCTTATTGGGTGCGGAGCAGCAAAAGACAAGATGGCGGGCGCGAGCGCGGATCACGCGAAAGTGCATGGCGGCTCGGTTGCCGAACGCGCACGAGTGGAGCGCGACTGAAAAGATCGGCTACCGGAGCTGCTCCATGCGCCTTGTCTCGCTCGCCCTGATCGGCCTTGTCATGGCTTTCGCAGCCGATGCGCAGGCGCAGACGCCCCAGACACGCGTGCGCGGCGCGGTCGAGCGTCTCGAAGGACATTCCCTGACGGTCAAGGCGCAAGACGGCGCGGTGACGACGGTCGCGCTTGCGCCCAATTATTCAATTGGCGCCGTGGTCAAGGCCTCGATGGCGGATATCAGGAAGGGCAGCTTCGTCGGCGTAGGCGCCCGCCCACAGGCTGGGGGCGGGCTGGCGGCCGTGCAGGTCTTCATCTTTCCCGAGGCGATGCGCGGCACGGGCGAGGGCCACAAGCCCTGGGGCGTTCTGCCGGATTCGACGATGACGAACGCGACGGTGGCCGAGACGGTCTCGCAGGTCGAAGGCGGCAGCGTCACGCTGACCTATCCCGGTGGCGAGCAGACGATCGCGATCCCGCCCGAGGCCAACATCATCATGGCGGCGCCGGCGCAGACCGGCGACCTCGTCGCTGGGGCCCAGGTGGCGATGACCGCTAGCCGGCAGGCAGATGGTAGCCTGTCGAGCAGCCGGGTGACGATTGCCAAGGCGGGTGCGCAATTACCGCTGTGACAGCGAGCCCTAGTCCGTCGCCTTCTCGCCGAGGCGTTTCACGGCACCATGGCCGCGCGCCTCCATGAACAAGTGGACTTTGTTCTGGAAACCGGCGTCGTCATGGGGCGCCAGCAGGGCGGCATTGTCGGCGCAGGCGGTGCAGAGGTCCTCGACCCAGGGCTCTTCGGCCTTGCCGAAATCATTCAGCACATAGGGGTGGACGAGTGCCTTGTCGCCGGGATGGCCGATGCCCATCCGCACCCGGCGATACTCGTTGCCGATCGCGGCCGTGGTCGAGCGCAGGCCGTTATGGCCGGCATTGCCGCCGCCGAGCTTCACGCGCAGCTTGGCCGGCGGCAGATCGAGCTCGTCATGGAAGACGATGATGTCGGCCGGCTCGATCTTGAAGAAGCGCGCGGCTTCGCCGATCGCACGGCCGGATTCGTTCATAAAGGTCTGTGGCATGAGCAGCAGCACCTTCTCGCCGCCGATCGTCGCCTCGCAGGCATGACTCTGAAAACGGGCGCGCCAGGGCGCGGCACGGGCGGCGCGAGCGATCGCCTCGACTGCCATGAAGCCGATATTGTGGCGGTTGCGGGCATAGCGGGAGCCCGGATTGCCGAGGCCGGCGAAGATCAGCATCGTGGGGTTCCGCACCGGTTATCATAGCAGAACGGCCGGGCATGCCCGGCCGTTCGCAAGCATTGTCCCGAAGGAACGTCCGGCTCAGGCCTTGGCGGCTTCGGCTTCGCCCTCGGCGGCGGCAGGCTCGTCGGCCTCGACCGTCGGCGGAATGATCGTGACCAGTGTCCGATCCTTCGTCGAGGTCAGGCTGACGCCCGCCGGCAGCTTGAGCGCGTCGCTGTGGAGCGTATCACCGACCTCGAGGCCGGCAACCGAGACCTCGATGAACTCAGGAATGCTCTCGGGGGCGACTTCGATCTCGAGCGAGTGCTCGACGATCTGCAGAGCGCCGCCGCTCTTCAGGCCGGGCGACTGGTCCTGGTCGACGACGTGCACGGGAACCTCGACCTTGATGGTCTGGCCGGCAGCGATCCGCAGGAAGTCGACATGGATCGGGAAATCCTTGACCGGGTCGAGCTGGTAGTCGCGCGGGATGACGCGCGTCTTCTTGCCGTCGACGTCGATCTCGAACAGCGTGGTCAGGAAGTGACCAGCATAGATCATCTGGCGGGTCTTGTTGGCATCGAGCGCGATGGCCACAGGCGTTTCGCCCGCACCGTAGATCACGGCGGGAGTGAGGCCCTGGCGACGAACTTCCCGGGCGGCCCCCTTGCCGACCTGGGCGCGCGCCGAAGCCTGAATCTGCTTCACGGCGGTCATGTGTTTGATCCTTAGCTTTTTAAAAGACATGGCCGCCAGCGGGCGGCCATTGCGGTTCGCGTCCCTGCCTCCAAGGGTGTCAGTGGGACGCGAGCAGGCTCATAGGCGAAACCGCAGACAATCTCAAGCCCGCAGGCCGATTCAGGCCGCCGTGGCAGCCGAATGCGAGATGGCGACTGGCGCCGGCCGGGCGAAGCTGCGAACGAAGGCGGCGACCGCTTCGGCCGGCATCGGCCGCGAATAGTGGTAGCCTTGGCCGAGCCGGCAACCCATCGTGGCCAGGCGCCGCGCCTGACTCTCGCTTTCGATGCCTTCCGCCACGAGCCGCATGCCGAGCCGGCCCGCGATGCCGATGAGCGCCTCGACGATCGCGCCGCTTCTCTTTCCGCCGTCGATGCCTTCGACGAAGGAGCGGTCGATCTTGATCGTGTCGACCGGGAAGTCGAGCAGATGAGTGAGCGAGGCGAAGCCGGTGCCGAAATCGTCGAGCGCAACCAGGATGCCGCGTTCGCGCAAGGCCGCCATGGTACGCGCGACGCCGTCGCCGCGTCCGCCCATGATCACCTGCTCGGTGATCTCGACGACCAGATGCTCGAGCGGAACCTGGGCTCGCTCGAAGGCCCTGACGATGCGCTGAACGAGGTCGCCTTTCTGAAAATCGGCCGAGGTGACATTGATGCCGACATAGCGGATCGGCAGGCCTTCGCGCAGCCATTGCGCCATGTCGGCTGAAACCGCCGCCAGCATCTGGCCCGAAATGCGATAGGCGAGCTTGGGGTCGAGCAGCGCATCCTGGAATTCGCCGGCCGCCACGACACGGCCATCGTCCAGCCGCAGCCGCGCCAGGGCCTCCATGCCGGCGATCTCGCCGGTGTCGAGCCGGATGATCGGCTGATAGTAGGGGACGAGGCGCCCCGCGCTCAGCGCCTCGTCCACGGTTCGGACCGTCTGGATGCGGCGCGTCATTGCGGTGCGCAGGCCGCCCCTGAAGCGCACATAGCCGCCGCGCCTTGTCTCCTTGGCGTGGTAGAGCGCGAAATCGGCATTCTGGCGCAAGACGACACTGTCGCCGCCGTCTTCCCCGGCGATGGCCCCGCCGATCGTGACGCTGGGCACGATCGTCGTTCCCTCGCAGTCGAGCGGGGTCTGCATCGCAGCGAGGATAGCGCCGGCCACGCCGCGCAATTGCCCCGCCTTGTCATAGCCCGGCAGGAGGACGGCGAATTCGTCGCCGCCGATCCTGAATGCCGTTCCAGTTGGCGCCACCGCAGCAAGCCGCGAGCCGACGGCTTCGATCAGCAAGTCGCCGACGGCATGACCCATCGTATCGTTGATCGCTTTGAGGTGGTCGATGTCGATCAGCATCAGCCCAAAGTCGGACCGGCTCGTCGCCTGCGCGATCACCTCATTGAAGCGAGCCCGGTTCGGCAACCCGGTCAGCGTATCGAAATAGGCGAGGCGGTGATTGCGGGCGTTGACCTCCTCGTGCTCGATCGCGATGGCGCAGAGATGGACGCAGGTCTCGACGATCCGACGCTCGAAAGGCGTCGCGCCGCGCTGCTCGCGATAATAGAAGGCGAAGCTGCCGACGATCCGGCCGTCACGCGCTGCGATCGGGCTCGACCAGCAGGCGCGCAGCCCAAGCGGCAGCGCGAGTTCGCGATAGCCTTCCCAGCGCGGGTCGCATGCGATGTCGGTCACCTCGACCGGGCTTTTGCTGTAGATCGCCGTTCCGCAGGAGCCGACGCGCGGACCGATCGGGATCCCATTGACCGCCTCGCCATAGCTGCTCGGCAAGCTCGGCCCCGAGATCGGGCGCAGTCTGAAATCGTCGTCGATCGTCACGACCGAGCAGACGACGCCGGGAGCGAGCGCCTCGACCCGCTCGCAGAGCGCCGTCATGATCGCCGCCAGTTCCTCACCGCGCGCGATCGATTCCAGGATGGCGTTTTGCAGGGATTGCAGACGCTCGACGGAATCGTGACGGCGCATCGGGGCACTCGGCAGGGCGGGAGGTGCCACCATGCCGCAGGGGCGTGAAACCGCCGTTTCGCGCTTAGGTCGAATTGTCGGTTTTTCTGATCTTCAGGCGGGAGAAAGCCCGATCCGCTCGTCACGCCGGCGCAGCAGGTGCATCAGCGGCAGCGCCAGCAGCATCATCCAGGCCTTGCCGATGATTTGGCCGGTGAGGAAGTCGAGGCTGCCGAAGGCGAGCCAGAGGAAGACGAGGCTGTCGACGACGAGACCGATGAGGCTGGAGGCAGCCACGGCGGCAACGAAGTTGCGCTTCTGAAGCGGGGTGTAGACCGCGAAGTCGGTCAGCTCGGACAGAAGGAAGGCCGCGACCGAGGCGACGACGATTGCGGGCGGCGCCAGAAGTCCTGAGATCAGCGCGCCGACGGCGATGGCGCCGAGTGCCGCAGCGGGGCCGAGCCGCCGCTGGACGATGTCGCGCAGGACGAGGGCGAGGCCGATCATCAGCACGCCGCTCGGCGCCTTGATACCCGGCGCGACGGGGACGAGGCAGGGGCCGTTCGGCACGCAGACCGTGCCGACATTGCCGATCAGCCAGTTGGCGAGCGGGATCGTCAGGGTAAAGAGGGCCAGCGCGATCAGGCCCTCGGTACGGCGTTGCCGGTCAATCGTCATGGTTCGGTCCGCTGTCGTCCGGTGCGGCCTCATAGGCCGCAAAGCCCCTTGCCCGCAAGTCGCAGGCCGGGCAATGGCCGCAGCCATAGCCCCAGGCATGCCGTTTCGTTCGGTCGCCGAGATAGCAGCTATGGCTCTCCTCGACCACAAGATCGAGCAAGGCCTCGCCGCCTAGTTCCTTGGCCAGGGCGAAGGTCTGGGCCTTGTCGCGCCACATCAGCGGCGTGTGCAGAACGAGCCGGCGGTCGAGCCCGAGGCCAAGCGCGACCTGCATCGCCTTGATCGTGTCGTCGCGGCAATCGGGATAGCCGGAATAATCGGTCTCGCAGACGCCGAGGACGATGTGCTTGCAGTCGCGGCGATAGGCCAGCGCCGCTGCAAAGGTCAGGAAGATCAGGTTGCGGCCGGGGACGAAGGTCGTCGGCAGGCCGGCATCAGTGAAGGCGATCTCGCTTTCGCTGGTGAGCGCGGTGTCCGAGATCGCGCCGAGCGTCTTGAGATCGAGAAGATGATCCGTGCCCAGCCGTTCGGCATAGACCGATGACAGACCGGGAAGCCTGGTCCGGATGGTTTCGCGGCACGTAAGCTCGATACGATGACGCTGGCCGTAGTCGAAGCCCACGGTCTCGACAGCGGTGAAGCGCTCCAGCGCCCAGGCCAGGGCGACAGTGGAATCCTGGCCGCCGGAGAAGAGGACGAGGGCCCGGGTTTCGTTCATGTGAGTTCAGCCAACACGGCGGCGTCATCCCGGACGCAGCGCAGCGGAGCTCCGGGATCCATCGTTGAGCACGGAGTTCTACGATGGATCCCGGGTCGACCTTCGGCCGCCCGGGATGACGGCGCGTTTCCGAGCCATGACATCACGGCAGAGGGCTCCGTCGCTCAATCGAACAGGCTGGAGACGCTCGACTCGCTCGCGGTGCGCTCGATCGCCTCGCCCATCAGGCCGGCGATCGAGATGACGCGGATGTTGCGTGCGACCTTCACCGCCTCGGTCGGCATGATCGAGTCGGTGATCACCAGCTCTTTCAGCTTGGAGGAGGCGATGCGCGCCACGGCGCCGCCGGAGAGCACGCCATGGGTGATGTAGGCGTAGACCTCCTTGGCGCCCTGCGCGAGCAGGGCCTCGGCGGCGTTCACCAGCGTGCCGCCGGAGTCGACGATGTCGTCGAGCAGGATGCAGGAGCGGCCCTCGACCGAGCCGATGATGTTCATCACCTCGGATTCGCCCGGCCGGTCGCGGCGCTTGTCGACGATGGCGAGCTGGGCGTCGATGCGCTTGGCCAGGGCGCGGGCGCGCACCACGCCACCGACGTCCGGCGAGACGACCATGGCGTTCTTCCAATCGAGCCTGTCCTTGATGTCGCGCGCCATCAGCGGCGCGCCGAACAGGTTGTCGGTCGGGATGTCGAAGAAGCCCTGGATCTGGCCGGCGTGCAGGTCGAGCGTCAGCACGCGGTCGACACCGGCATGGGTGATCAGGTTGGCGACGAGCTTGGCCGAGATCGGCGTGCGGCCCGAGGCGCGCCGGTCCTGCCGGGCATAGCCGAAATAGGGGATCACCGCCGTGATGCGCCTTGCCGAGGAGCGGCGCAGCGCATCGGTGATGATCAGCAGCTCCATCAGGTGGTCATTGGTCGGGAACGAGGTCGACTGGATGATGAAAACATCCTGGCCGCGAACGTTTTCCTGGATCTCGACGAAGATTTCCATGTCGGCGAAGCGCCGGACCTGGGCCCGGGCGAGTGGCACATCGAGATGGCCGCAGATGGCTTCGGCGAGGGCGCGGTTGGAATTGCCGGCGACGACTTTGAAGGAAGAGGGCATGCCGGGGCGCACCAGAAACGCGGGTAAGGCGAGCCGTCCGAGCGGGGGGCGGCTCAGTTTCGAAGGGCTCATAACAGCGTGATGACGCCGAGTCGACCAAAGAGGCGCAGCGTCCCCATGCAAATGCTGCACCGCACCCGGCAGCGATGCGCGTTGCGCGGGATATCCCTAGATCTGCGCGACCTGAAGGCGCGCCGAAGGTTGGATTTTCAGCGCTTCTTTTCGGGAGCGGCCTGAGCCGTGCGCGTCTTGCTCTTTGCGTCTTCCTTCGGCTCGGGCACCGGCGCTGTCGTCAGGAAGCTCGCGATCGCGTCGGCCGATTCGGACGCGGCCTTGGCGACGATGGTCTGGTCGATGCCCGCCCAGGGGTCGGAGCCGCCGCCGCGTCGGCCAAGACTCTCGCCCTGAACGCGTTGTGCCCGCTTCTTGCTCTCGTCATAGACGTCCCAGACGAAGGCGAGGGCGGTCTGACCATCCTCCGTCGGCTGGGCGGTGAGATAGCCGCGCACCCGGAAGCGGGCCGGCTTGTCGCCCGGGACGATCTCCATCTTGCGCTCGGCCGCGGCTTCGCCGAGCAGGCCGGCGAAATGCGCCGTCACCTGGTCGGGGGCACCGGAGATGCTCTGCACTGAGACCGGGACGCCCGGCGCATCGACGCGCGGCCGCGCCGCGGTCGTGGTGGTTTCCTGGCAGCCTGCGAGCGCAAGCGCAGCAAGCGGCCCCAGAACGAGGCCGTAAGAACGAACCGACATTGTGACGCCTCCCGCCCATTGTTTGGGCTTGGATTGCTGGTCTTCCCTGCGGCGCTCGTTGTAGGCGCAACGATCGTTCAGGTCCAGATAGGGCAGGCGCGGGCTGGGACGAGCCCATTACGCCACGGCGATTGCGCTGTGGGCGCTCCTTCGCCATATCTCCCGGCAGGCGCATGGGGCGCCCGCCGGAGAGCTTCGATGGTCAGCACGTCCAACCGTATCCTCGACGACATCGCCCGGCTGGCGACCGATGCGGCCGGCGCGGCGCAGGGCGTGCGCCGCGAGGTCGAGACCGTGGTCAAGACGCAGATCGAGCGGCTGCTGCGCGATCTCGATGTTGTGACGCGCGAGGAATTCGAGGCGGTGCGCGAGATGGCGCTGCTGGCGCGCGAGGAGAACGACAGGCTTGCGGCCCGGCTGGCGGCGCTCGAGGCGCGCGCGGCAAAGGAGTGAGGCCATTCCGGTGCGCGCTGTGGACAGTCGCGCGAAGGGATTGAGCCGACGTCCGAATCCGCAGAGCCTGCATCGCGTTGTGGGCGGGTTAACCGGCCTGCGCTATCGTCGATGAAGAGAGGTGATTCGTCGTTCAGCCCTGCCTCACGGGGTGGTTCGACGGAGTGAAGGCCGCCCAGCGGCTTTCTTGTCGGGTTGTGTGCCTTACGCTTTTCCAGTCGCCGTGTACCCGTTCTCAGACAAGCCGCGCCTGCCTTGAAGGTTGGATGCCGGCTGTTGGACCTTGGGCATGATGGACCTTGACCTGGACGCCGATACCGAACGCCCCTCTAACCCCCTCGATCTCGTCGAACGCCTGGCCGCGCTGAACGATTGGAGCTTCGATCGCGACAGCGACGACGAGCTCTCCGTTTCCGTCACCGGTGGCTGGGCCGATTATCACGTTGCGATCACCTGGCTCTCCGAGGTGGAATCCCTCCACATCGCCTGCGCCTTCGACCTCAAGGTGCCGGACCGGCGCCGCAACGAGGTGATGAACCTCGTCAGCCTGGTCAACGAGCAGCTCTGGCTCGGGCACTTCGACCTCTGGAGCCGCGAGAACGTGGTGATGTATCGCCACGCACTTCTGCTCTCGGGCGGGGCCGAGCCGACCGAGGAGCAGGCCGCCGGGCTGATCAAGGCGGCGATCGACGCCTGCGAGCGCTACTACCAGGCCTTCCAGTTCGTGGTCTGGGCTGGCAAGAGCGCGCGCGAGGCGCTCGAAGGCGCGCTGCTGGAGACGGTCGGCGAAGCGTGAATCGTAGGCGAGCCCGGGCTTGACCCGGGCCGCGCTTGGCGGTTCAGGTCCGTGCGCAACCGCGCATCGACCGGAGAGACGCCATGCCCAGCCCGCTTCCGCAAACCCTCACCCTCGTCGGTGCCGGCAAGATGGGCGGCGCCATGCTCGAAGGCTGGCTGCGCATCGGCGTGAAGGGGGCGGGGATCACGCTGATCGACCCGCATATTTCGGATGACATGCAAGCCCTTGCCGCCGCCGAGGGCATGAGCGTCAACCCCGCCGCTCCGGCACAGGCCGAGGTCGTGGTGCTGGCGACCAAGCCGCAGATGC
Source organism: Allobosea sp. Tri-44 (assembly GCF_004123845.1). Taxonomy (GTDB): domain Bacteria; phylum Pseudomonadota; class Alphaproteobacteria; order Rhizobiales; family Beijerinckiaceae; genus Allobosea. Next base: position 79,881 of record NZ_NBDP01000042.1, read on the forward strand.
TCGACACGGCTGCCCCGTCCGTCCAGGCGCTGATCGGCCCGAAGACGCTGCTGATCTCGATCCTCGCCGGCAAGACGCTCGGCGATCTCTCGGCTCGCCTCCCCAATGCCGGTGCGATCATCCGCGCCATGCCGAACCTGCCGGCCTCGGTCCGGCGTGGTGTCACTGCTGCCGCTGCGGGCAAGGGCGTGAGCGACGTACAGCGGCAGCTGGCGGATGCGCTGCTTGCCGGTGTCGGCAAGGTCGAGTGGCTCTCGGATGAAGGGCTGATCGATGCCGTCACTGCCGTATCCGGTTCGGGCCCGGCCTATGTCTTCCATATGGTCGAATGCCTCGCTGCGGCTGGTACCGCCGCCGGGCTGCCGGCCGACCTTGCCGAGCGGCTGGCGCGCGCCACTATCGAAGGCGCGGGCGAGATGTTGTTCCAGTCGCCACTGCCGCCCGCGACATTGCGCCAGAACGTGACCTCGCCTGGGGGCACGACGGCTGCCGCGCTCGAAGTGTTGATGGCCGATAACGGCCTGGCGCCCTTGATGCGACGCGCGGTCGCTGCCGCCAAACGCCGCGCCGAGGAGCTTTCCGGCTGAGGCGGCCTTTCAACCAGCCCGCGCAAGGCCTAGCTTCTCTCCTATCAGTTCGCGACAGGAGAGATACCGATGGCGCGCAAACCCGTTTCACCCGAGGCTGAGAAACCCGCCGCGAGGCCCGATCCGCGGCGCGCCGTGGTCGACGCCCTGTTCCGCTTGGCCACGACGCAGAGCTGGGACGAGATCGAACTGCCTGCAATCGCCCGCGAAGCCGGGGTCAGCCTCGCCGAACTGCGCGGGCTCTTCCCCTCCAAGCTCGCGATCCTCGGCGGCCTCGGCCGCATCCTCGATGATGCCGTGCTGGCGGGTAGTTCCGACGACCTGGCGGAGGAATCGTACAAGGAGCGCGTTTTCGATCTGGTGATGCGCCGGCTCGACGCGCTGGCGCCCTACAAGGCCGGCCTGAAGGCGCTGATGCCGCATCTGCGGCGCCAGCCCTTGGCGCTCGCCGCGCTCGGGCGCAACTCCGTGAATTCCTGGCGCTATCTGCTGGCCTCCGTGGGTATCCCGACCGAGGACGATCTCGGCTCCGTCCGTGTCCGGGGAGCGACGCTGCTGATGGCCCGCGTGCTCGACACCTGGCTCGAGGATGACGAGCCCGAGCTGTCGCGCACCATGGCGAAGCTCGACCGCGAGTTGAAGACGGCGGGACAGATCATGGCGCGTGTCGAGGATGTCCATCGGCTGACGGCGCCGCTGCGGGGACTCGCCCGGTCGCTGTGCTCGGGCGTCAAACGCACGCCGCGGCGCGAGCGCATGCGCGGCGAAGAGGGCGACGACTACGCCCCGGCAATCTAAACGCAATCACTGGTTGCGGTGAGCAACTTGTGATTGTGGCAAAATCGTGGCAGCGTTAAGCAGGCATTAGCCGTTTCTTGCGAATTTCGAGAATCACGTTCGCAAGGGGCGGCTATGTCGTTGATGAAGAAGCTTACTGCGCTGTCGATCAGCCGCTCGTTCGGGCTGGTCGCGATCCTGGCCGCCGTCGTAGCCGTCGCGAGCGTCGCGGTGACGCTCTATCAGGCCCGTATCGACATGCTCGACCTGAAACGGGCCGAGGTGAAGAATGCGGTCGAGGCTGCGACCTCCACGGTGAACGCCTATGTGGCGCGCGTCGAAAAGGGCGAGCTCAAGGACGCCGACGCGCAGAAGCTGGCAATCGACGCCGTCACCAATGCCCGCTTCGACGATGGCAACTACTTCTTCGTGATCCGCTATGACGGCTTCAATATCGCCCATGCGAACGCGAAGCTGGTCGGCACCGATATGTCGCCGCTCAAGGATTCAACCGGCAAGCTCTTCGTCAAGGAATTGACCGACACCGCCCGGACCAAGGGGGCCGGCTTCGTCGACTATCTCTGGGTGAAGCCCGGCGACAAGGATCCCTCGCTGAAGATCTCCTATGTGATGGGCGTGCCGAAATGGCAGTGGTCGATCGGCGCGGGCATGCATGTCCATGCCGTCGAGGCCTCGTTCTACGGCCTGATCAAGGACGTCGCCATCGTGCTGGTGCCGCTGGCGCTGCTGCTGCTCGGCCTCGTCGTCGTGCTGAGCCGCCGCGCCTCCGCCATGCTGCGTGCGATCGCCGGCAACATGAGCGCGCTGGCTGCCGGCGATCTCAAGGCGCCGATCGCCTATCAGGAGCGGCAGGACGAGGTCGGCAGCATGGCGCGTGCCCTCGTCGTCTTCCGCGATGCGGCGCTGATGAAGCAGCAGGTCGAAGCCGAGAAGACACAGGCGGAAGCCGATGCCGGCGAGCAGCGCCGGGCCGCCGATACGCAGCGCAGCCTCAACGAAGCGCAGCGCGGCGAGGAGGCGAAGAAGCAGGCGGTCGTCGTCGACGCGCTCGGCGCCGGGCTGGAGCGCCTGACCGAGGGTGACCTGACCTATCGCATCGAGGCTTCCTTCAGCGCCGAATACGCCAAGCTCAAGAACGACTTCAACGCGGCGATGGCGCATCTGGAAGAGACGATGCGCCAGATCGCGACGAACACCGAGAGCATGAAGGCGGGCGCGGGCGAGATCAGCCAGGCGGCCGATGACCTTGCCAGCCGCACCGAGCAGCAGGCCTCCTCGGTCGAGGAGACCGCGACCGCGCTCGACCAGCTGACCGCGACCGTGCGCCAGACTGCCGAGGGTGCGCGCCAGGCGAGCCTCGCCACCAGCCAGGTCAAGGGCGAGGCCGAGCAGTCGGGCGAGATCGTCCGCGATGCGGTTGCGGCCATGGGCGGCATCGAGAAATCGGCCGAGGAGATCTCGCAGATCGTCGGCGTCATCGACGAGATCGCCTTCCAGACCAATCTGCTCGCGCTCAACGCCTCGGTCGAGGCGGCGCGCGCCGGCGACGCCGGCAAGGGCTTTGCGGTCGTCGCCTCCGAGGTGCGGGCGCTGGCCCAGCGCTCGGCGGAAGCCGCCAAGGAGATCAAGGGCCTGATCACTGCGTCCAGCATCGAGGTCGAGAAGGGCGTGGCCCTCGTCGGCCAGACCGGCAGCGCGCTCGGCCGCATGTCCGGCGAGATCACCCGCGTCACCTCGCTGGTCGCCGAGATCGCCTCGGCGGCGCAAGAGCAGGCGACCGGGCTGCAGGAGGTCAACACCGCGGTCAATGAGATGGACCAGGCGACGCAGCAGAACGCCGCCATGGCCGAGCAGTCGACCGCAGCCTCGCAGGCCCTGGCGCAGGAGGCCGACAGGCTGGCGGCGCTGGTTGGACGCTTCCGGCTCGGCGGCGACGTGGTTGCCTTGAAGTCGATGGCGAGCAAGATGGCAAAGGCTGCAGCGCCTGCGCCGCGCCAGGCGCGCGCCGCAGCGCCCGTCCAGACTCATGGCAGCGCCGCGCGCAAGGTCGCCAATGGTGGCGATCGCGGTTGGGAGGAATTTTGAGCCAGCCTACCGAGATCGCTGCAGCGATCGGCTTCGATGATTTCCTGAAGGTCGACATTCGCGTCGGCACCATTGTCGAGGCCGCTCCGTTTCCCGAAGCGCGCAAGCCGGCGATCAAGCTGGTGATCGATTTCGGCGGCACGATCGGCCGCAAGAAATCATCGGCGCAGATCACCAGGCACTACCGGCTCGAGGACCTCCTGGGCCGGCAGGTGCTGGCGGTGGTGAATTTCCCGCCGCGCCAGATCGGCAAGTTCATGTCGGAGGTGCTGACCCTCGGCGTGCCGGATAGCGACGGCGAGGTCGTGCTCATCGGCCCATCGCTCGACGTGCCCAAGGGCGGGCGCCTCTACTGAGGCCGCCCGTCAGGCGGCCTCGTGGTGCCGCCAGATACCGGTCGCCAGCGTAGTCGGCGCCGGCTCGGGCTCGGCCCAGCGAAAAGGCAGTGCCGCCTTGCGTCGCCAGGCGCGCGTCACCGCAATGTGCATGAGACGCTTGGCGCCGTCGAGCCCGGCCAGCTCCGGGCCGCTCCAGACGATCTCCGCCATTCCTTGCAGGTGCAGCAGGTCGCCCCTGGTGAAGTCGATGAAGAGCAGCGACGTCGCCGGCTCGCGCAGCAGATTGCCGAAGGTGTTGAAATAGCTGTTTCCGGCGAAATCCGCCACCGTCAGCCGTCCGCCCTCGATCCGGACGAAGCCCGGCCTGCCGCCCCGATGCGACATATCGAGCCCGCTTTCCGATCCGCTGGCGATGAAGAGCGTGTCCGAGTCCGCGATCAGGGCGTTGGCTGCCGCGTCGAGACCGCTGAGTTCTTCGGTCGTAGGCGCAGACGCCGGGGCGAATTCGTGCTGCCGGACCTGGATGTACTTGGCGCAGTTCCCGAAACTCTGGCTTACCGCCACCTTGAGCCCGTTGCCATTGCGTTCGTTGATGATGCCGTTGGCGCGGTTGCGGCGGCGGGTGCGCAGATCCAGCCCGAGCATGCCGATCGGCGCGCCTGCGCTCAGCGCAGCATTGGCCGGATCGTCGAGGCCGGGCAGGGCAGCGATGGCCAGCGCTTGCGGCGTCGGGCTGGTGACAAAGCCTTCCGGCCCGGTGAGGATCGTCGCGATCGGCTTGCCCTGCGCATCGCGGCCGGCCGCGAAGAGGTAGGGCAGCAGCGCGAAGAAATCGCGATGCTGGTCCGGCATGAACTCACGGATGCCAGCCCCGCGCGAGCTTTCGCCGGCGCGGGCCTGCGCCTCCAGTTCTCCCTGATGGAACGGAGAGGCGTCCATGATGTCAGCCTTTCACAGGGATGGGCGACGGCGGGATTGGCTTGAAGAAGGGCAGGGCCTCGACACGCGCCAGCCAGGTCCGCACCGCCGGGAAGGGATCGAGCGGGATGCCGCCCTCCGGCGCATGCGCCACATAGGAATAGCAGGCGAGGTCGGCGAGCGTCGGGTGCTCTGCAGCAAGGAAGCTGCGGCCGGCGAGATGCCCTTCCATGAAGGCGAGCAGCCGGGCGGCGATACGCTCTGCCCGCGCCGGGTCGTCGGGGAAGCCGAACTGCGCGATCATCCGGGCGATCGACGGTCCGTGCATGACCTCGCCGGCGGCGATCGAGAGCCAGCGCTGCACCTGCGCGGCCGCGACCGGCTCGGCCGGAAACCAGTCGCTCTGCGGGGCGTAGCGCTTCGCCAGATAGACCAGGATCGCGTTGCTGTCGGCGAGGGTGAGATCACCGTCCTGCAGCACCGGGATCTGGCCGAGCGGGTTGAGCGTCGTCCGGAATGCCTCGGTGCGGCGGACCTCGGCGGGGGCTGGAACGAAGTCGAAATCGAGACCGAGCGCGCGCAGCAAGAGCTCGACGCGGTGGGTGTGGCCCGACAGGGCAGTGCCGTGCAGCGTGATCTTGGCTTGGGTCATCAGGGCCTCGCGATTGTGCAAGGCGGACTGTGATTGTTTCAGAAATTGAGCGATAGCTGATAGGTTGGCAAATCAGAATTCCCTCTGATGGAATGATCATGGATCGACTCGACGAACTCGCCATCTTCGTCGCAATCATCGACACAGGCAGCCTCGCCGGTGCGGCGCGCCAGCTCCGGCGCTCGCGGCCGGCGGTGACGCGGGCCCTCGCAGCGCTGGAGGAGCGGGCTGGCGTCAGGCTGATCGCGCGCACCACCCGGCAATTGATGGCGACCGAGGCGGGGCGGGAACTCGCAGCCTCGGCCCGCAACATCCTCGCGGAATATGACGCATCGCTCTCTGGCGTGACCGCAGCGCCGATGCGCGGCCTGATCAGGATCACCGCGCCGCTCGCCTTCGGGCGCCGCCACGTCACCCCGGTCGTCGCCGAATTCCTCGATTTGCATCCTGAGATCCAGATCGAGCTGGTGCTCGCCGACCGCAATCTTGACCTGATCGAGGAGGGCCTGCATCTAGCGGTCCGGATCGGCCCGCTGCCGAGCTCGCGATTGGTGGCGCGCAAGGTCGGCGAGGTCCGGCGCGTGCTGGTCGCGGCGCCAGGCTATCTCGAGCGTCGCGGCACGCCAATGCGGCCGGCCGATCTGGTGGACCACGACACCATCGCCAGCATCGCTGCCGGCCAGACCATGCTCTGGCGCTTTGCTGGTGGCGCGCGCAGCGCAACTGTGACGGTGACGCCGCGCCTGATCGTCAACGAGGTCGAATCGGCCTTGATTGCCGCGCGCTCCGGCCGCGGCATCGCGCGTGCTCTGTCCTATCAGGTCGCGCCGGATCTCGAGGCGGGCACGTTGGTGCGGGTGATGCGGGAGTGGGAGCCGCCGGCCGCGCCGGTCCAGCTCGTCGTGCCGAGCGGGCAGCATCTTCAGCCGAAGGTGCGTGCCTTCCTGGATTATGCCGCCAGCCGGCTGCAGCAGCTGCCGGTGATCAAGCCCGGAGGGTGAGCTTCAGCGCAGCGAGCCAACGAAGCCGGTGATCGCCGAGACGACGGCGCCCTCGCGGCCGATGAAGCCGTGATAGGCGCGCGCCTGGCAGGGATCGCCGGATGAGGTGCCGCCGTCGATCCAGAGCAGGCGGGCGCGATTGCCGGTCCATTGCTGGAAGGCGACCGCCGATTCCGGCAGCGTCACGCGGCAGCTGTCCTGGCGATGCTGGATGATCAGCGTCGGCGGCAGGCCGGCGGGATCGCCGAGCGAAGGCTTGGCGGCATCGAGCATGGCCGAGGCGAAGACTATTCCATCCGGCCGGGCCGAGAGCGTGCCCGGCACCTTCAGTGCGCCGCGGCTCATGGCAACGACGACGACGCGCGGCGCGATGGTGCGCATCAATTCGATCGCCTTGTTCGGATCGGCGCCGCCATCGAGCGTGATGCTGGCGATGCCGCTCCTGGCATAGGCGGCGCGAGTCCGGACGATCCAGTTGCCACTGCGCTCGACGCTGCCGTCCCCGCCAATGCCGATATAGCCGTCGCCACCGGTCAGCAGCACGACCCCGGCGCGCGCCTTGCCGGCAGGCTTGTTGAGCAGCGCCTTGCCGCCACCGAAAAAACCGCCGAGCTCGACCACGTCTTCCGCCTGGGCGAAGCCAGGCAGCAGCGCCAACAGCGCCGCGAGCAGCAATCTCTTCATCATCGCGATCATCCGCTTCCCCCTTGCCCTCGAGCCGGGCCACGTCCGCCCCGGATCATGAAAAATCGGGCGTCTGCACGCCAGCCCCATTTGGATTCCTCTGCGAAACCAGACGAGGCGCGGTAACCCCTCCCCCTTGTGGGGAGGGGCAGGGGTGGGGGGCGTAAAGTCGAAGCGAATTCGCCAGGAATTGGGCCGATCCGCTTCTACGACCCGCCAAGCGCCCAGTCGTTCGCCCCCCATCCCCATACCCTTCCCCACAAGGGGGAAGGGAGCCGCCCAGGCGATCAGCCTTTCGCTGAGGAAACCATTTGAGGGCAAGCGCGCCGGGGTCAGCGGAAAGTCGCATGCTTGGCTGCCTCGTCGTGGATCCAGCTGCGGAAGGCTGCGATCCCCGGCCGCTCCGCTACGGCCTCGGGGCAGACGACATAGTATTGGTAGGCGCCGGGCAGCTGCTGCGGGAAGGGGCGGACCAGGCGCCCGGCTTCGAGAGAATCGCCGATCAGGGCGCTCGTCGCGAGCGCGATGCCCTGGCCCGAGGATGCGGCCTGCAAGGCGAGAAAGGTGTGCGAGAAGCGCGGACCGTGCGTCGCGTCGATGTCGTCGACGCCGGCGAAGGCGAGCCATTGCCGCCAGGTCACATATTCGGGAATGCCTTCGGCGAGTTCGTGCAGCAGAGTGTGGTGGCGCAGGTCCGAGGGCTGGTGCAGCGGTCGCTGGGGGTCATTCAGAAGCGCGGCATTGCAGACGGGGAAGAACGTCTCCGTCATCAGGAGTTCCGAGCGCAGGCCGGTATAGGCGCCCTGACCATAGCGGACCGCGATGTCGACATCCTCGCGGGCGAAATCGGTGAGGTGGAGCGAGACCGAGATGCGCACCTCCAGTTCGGGGTGACGCTGCTTGAGCGAGCCGAGCCGCGGGATCAACCAGCTCAACGCGAAGCTTGGCATGGTGCTGACCGTGATCACATTGGCCGCGTCGGGCCGCAGCGCCCTGGCGGTGGCCTCATCGAGTTGGTCGAGCAATTGCGAGATCGCAGTGGCATAGCGCTGGCCGAGGGCGGTCAGCGCGACGCCCTTGCTCGGCAAGCGCGTGAAGAGCGGACGGCGAAGCCAGGCTTCGAGGGTCTTGATCTGCTGGCCGACCGCGCTGGCGGTGACGGCGAGCTCGTCGCCCGCCCGCTCGTAGTTGAGATGCCGTGCCGCAGCCTCGAAGGCACGCAGCGAGGTCAGGGGCGGCAGGTGGCGGCGGATCATGGCGTGGCCAAGTTCTGCTTGGGCTGTGGCAAAGAACTTCTCATTTGCTTCAGGACGCTGCAACCCCCAAATTCGTAGGCATAGAACTTGTCAAAGGAGGCCGCCATGTCGGCCAGGATCGCCACAGAAAATCTTTCGTTCTTCGCGACGCAGCACGCTGCGCAGGGGCTTACCGGCCTGTTCCTCCGCTTTGAGGACTGGCTCACGCAGCGGGCCAGCGCGCGTACGCTTTACAGCATGGACGATCAGGCCCTCTCCGATATCGGCTTGTCGCGGAGCGACGTTGAGCGGGTGAACGACACGGCTCGCAAGACTCTGTGGCGCCACTAGCGCAGTCCCCGTCATTCCGGGGCACGCCGAAGGCGTGAGCCCGGAACCCATGAACACCGGCTTCCATCGGAAAGACGCGGCAATTGCCGCGTTCTTTTTGGAGGGCGTCGTGTTCATGGGTTCCGGGCTCTTTGCTGCGCAAAGCCCCGGAAAGACGGTGCGGTTCCGATCAGACCGGCAGCCTGACCGTCGCGCGCAGGCCGCCCAGCGGTGATTCGCCGAGGATGATGTCGCCGCCATGCGAACGGGCGATGTTGCGGGCGATGGCGAGGCCCAGGCCCGTGCCGCCGCCATCGACATTGCGCGCTTCATCGATCCGGAAGAACGGCTTGAACACGTCCTCGCGCAGTTCCGGCGCGATGCCCGGCCCGTCATCGTCGACCATGACGATCAGATAGCGCGCGTCATGGGTGGCGCGGATCGCGATACGGTCACCGAAGCGCGCGGCATTCGAGACCAGATTGGTGAGCAGGCGCCGGATCGCATCGGGCCGTACCACGACCAGCGGGTCGCCGATGACGGTGAGCTCGGTCTGATGGCCCTGCCGCTCGGCATCGGCCTTGAGCGTTTCGAGCAGAGCGCGGATGTCGGCCTCGACCGGCGCCTCGCCGGCATCGCCGCGGGCGAAGGCGAGATAGTCCTCGAGCATGCGGCTCATCTCGTCGACATCCTTCTCGAGCGCTTCGAGATCGGGCGAGCGCTCAAGCAGGGCAAGGGAGAGCTTGAAGCGGGTCAGGATGGTACGCAGGTCGTGGCTGACGCCGTTCAGCATCATGGTGCGCTCGCCGATCGAACGTTCGACGCGGCGCTTCATCTCGATGAAGGCGTTGCCGGCGCGGCGGACCTCGCTCGCGCCGCGCGGCCGGAAATCGGCGTCGCGGCCCTTGCCGAACGCTTCGGCGGCGTCGGCGAGGCGCAGGATCGGGCGGATCTGGTTGCGCAGGAACAGCACTGCGATGGTGAGCAGGATCAGCGAGGTGCCGATCATCCAGAGCAGGAAGATGTGGCTGTTCGAGGCATAGGCCTGGCTGCGGCGGGTCAGTACCCGCATCACATCCTTGCCGAGCTTGATGCGGATCTCGATCAGGCTGGAGCGGCCGACCGTATCGAGCCAGAAGGGCCGTTTGACCTGCTGGGCGAGCTCGGCCGAAAGCGCGCTGTCGAGCAGCGAGAAGAAGGGGCGGGGACCCGGTGCCGGCAGATCGGTGTCGGGCAGGATCTCGACATCCATGCCGAGCCGATCCTCAGCGATACGGCCGAGAATGGTTGCCTGGTTATCCTGCGGATAGCTCTCATAGACGTCGATGAGGGTTGAGATCTCGGAGGCGACCGCCGACGATAGACGCTGCGTCACCGTCTGCCAGTGCCGCTCCATGAAGACATAGGCAACGACCGACTGAAGCAGCACGACCGGCGCGATGACGATGACGAGGGCGCGCGGATAGAGCCCCTTCGGCATGATGCGCGCGATCGGGCGCAGCGACCGGTCAGGCAGGCGTCGCAGCGGCTTGAACACGGTAGAGAGCGCCGGCGCGGCCCTGTTCCAGACAGCCTGCAACCCGGCCGCCGCCCTTGCGACGAGCGGAACGAGGCGGCGCCGGAACGAAGCATCCGCCATGCCGATCAGGTCCTGTCGACGACGAGGCGGTAGCCGATGCCGCGCACGGTCTGGAGATAGAGCGGATCGGCCGGATCGCGCTCGATCTTGCGACGCAGCCGGTTGATCTGCACGTCGATGGTGCGGTCATTGGCGGCCGAGCCCTGGTTGGCGAGCTGCTCGCGCGGGACATGCTCGCCGGCGCGCTCGGCCAGGGCAGTCAGGATTTCGCGCTCGCGTTCGGTCAGGCGGATCGATTCCTCGCCCTGGCGCAATTCGCCGCGAGCAAGGCCGAAGACGAAGGGGCCGAAGCGGACATAGTCCGGTCGCGGCGGCGCAATGGGCGTCTCGGGCTGGGCGGTGCGCTTCAGGACGTTGCCGAGCCGCAGGATCAGCTCGCGCGGCTCGAAAGGCTTGGCGAGGTAGTCGTCGACGCCGATCTCCAGGCCGTTGATGCGGTCGTTCGGGTCGGCACGGGCGGTCAGCATCAGGATCGGCACCTGCGTGGTCTGGCGCAGGCGGCGGGCGAAGTCGAAGCCGTTCTCGCCCGGCATCATCACATCGAGCACCATCGCGTCGAAGACGAGACGGCCGAGCCGGGAATCGGCATCAGCCGCGTTGGCAGCGGTGGTGACGCGGTAGCCATGGTCGCCGAGGAAGCGCGCCAGGAGGTCGCGCAGACGGCGGTCATCGTCGACCACCAGAACATGCGGGGCATCGTCAGGCACTGGCTTGAGCACGCTGGCAGCCATCTGGGCACCTTTTTCGTCTTCGGCGCCGGCTGAGCGCACCGCTTCGTTCTCCCAGGTTAGCACAGCCCGTCCAGGCAAAGGCCGGGCTTGGTCAAGTCTCAGATAACATTGTCTAACGTTCTGCAACCGCTTCGGCGGGGCACAACGGGCTCTAGCGCGGCCCGGCGAGCAGGTCCTGCACCTTCGGGCGCTCGGAGGGGTCGATCAAGGCCGCCAGATAACGCGCGATGACCTCACTCGCCTCAGGCCCGACGAGAGTGAGCGCGCCGTTGATGCGCTTGGCCTGCAGCTGCGCCAGTCTGACCGCCAGTTCGTGGCCGGCAGCGGTGGCGTGGAGATTGCGCTGGCGCTTGTCCTGCGTGCCCGTGCGCGACTCGACGAAGCCGGTCTCGACCAGCTCCTTCAGCACCCGGTTCAGGCTCTGCTTGGTGATCTGCAGGATGTCGAGCAATTCGGCGATCGTCAGTCCCGGCCGGCGCTGGACGAAATGCAGCACGCGGTGATGGGCGCGGCCAAAACCGTAATCGGCGAGGATGCGGTCGGGATCGCCGACGAAGTCGCGATAGGCGAAGAAGAAGAGCTCGATCAGGTCGTAGGGCACGGCGGTGTGCGGCGCTTCCGACGGCGCGGCAGGAGCTGGATGCAATACGGGTGTGCTCACCATCACGCTCATTTTTTATGTCAGCCTTGTTGACATATCTCAGACGTAAGATTACCGGTCAAGCACGCGGGGCGACCGATTATGTCGCATGCGCCGGTTCCGGCGCAGCATTGATACCGCGCTTGCACGCCCTTTCGGCCTGTGGCGGAGTGCCTGCAAGAAAAGCATCTGGAGGACTGTATCATGTCTGTCATTCCTTTCGACCAGCGCGACGGCGTCATCTGGTTCGACGGCAAGCTCGTGCCGTGGAAGGAGGCAAAGGTGCACGTACTCACCCACGGCCTGCACTATGGCTCCTGCGTCTTCGAGGGCGAGCGTTCCTATGACGGCGTGATCTACAAGTGCACCGAGCACTCGCAGCGCTTCCACAAGTCGGCCGAGATCATGGATTTCACGATCCCGTACTCGGTCGCCGAGCTCGACGCTGCCAAATATCTCTGCCTGAAGGAGAACGGCCTGAAGGACGCCTATCTGCGCCCGGTCGCCTGGCGCGGCTCGGAGATGATGGCGGTGTCCGGCATGAACAACACGATCCACACCGCGATCGCGGTGTGGGAATGGCCGAGCATGTTCGACATGGCGCAGAAGCTGAAGGGCGTGCGCCTCGACCTCGCCGAATATCGCCGGCCCGACCCGGCCTGCGCGCCGGTCCATGCCAAGGCGGCGGGGCTCTACATGATCTGCTCGCTATCCAAGCATAAGGCGGAGCGTGGCGGCTATGCCGACGCGATGATGCTCGACTGGGAAGGCAATGTCGCCGAGTGCACCGGCGCCAACATCTTCTTCATCAAGGATGGCGTGGTCCACACCCCGCTGGCCGATCGCTTCCTGAACGGCATCACCCGCCAGTCGGTGGTCGATCTCTGCCGGAAGCGCGGCTTCGAAGTGGTCGAGCGCCGGATCCGGCCGGAAGAGCTCGAAGGTTTCAGCGAGTGCTTCATCACCGGCTCGGCCGCCGAGGTGACGCTGGTCTCCGAGATCGGGCCCTACAAGTTCATCACCGGCAACATGGGCAAGGTGATCATGGAGGACTATTCGGACGAGGTCCGGCAGAAGTCCAAGGTCGCGGCCTGAGCGAGACCACCACTTCTCCGTCATTCCGGACGAGCCGCGATAGCGGCGCAGCTCCGGAATCCATCGTGGAGTGCAGTTCCCTATGATGGATTCCAGCGCTCCGCTTCGCTGCGGCCGGAATGACGGCACAGAATGACGAAAATCAACCTGTTGAAATCACAAAAGCCGTTTTAGGCCAGGCTCTCACGAACCCTGTTCCCAGCGTTTCGCCGCATCGTCGTCATCCGCCTTGGCTTCGACCCAGCCGCCGAGCGTGCCGTCGGCAAGATGCTCGCGCTTCCAGAACGGGGCGCGGGTCTTGAGATAGTCCATCAGGAAGTCGGCGGCCTCGAAGGCCTCGCGGCGATGGCTCGATGTTGCGATCACCAGCACGATCTGCTCGCCTGGCTTGATCAGCCCGAAGCGATGGATGGCGACGAGGCCGGAGAGCGGCCAGCGCTTGGCGGCTTCTGCCGCGACGCGCTCAATTTCGGCTTCAGCCATCCCGGGATAGTGCTCGAGCTCGAGCGCGGCGAGGCGGCCGCTCTCGTCGCGGCAGAGGCCGGCGAAGCTGACGACGGCGCCGATATTGGTATTGCCGGCCGTCAGCGCCGCGATCTCGGCGCCGATGTCGAAATCCTCGCGCTGGATGCGGACGAGCGGCGTCATGGCGCTGACTCAGCCGCCGGTCATCGGCGGGAAGAAGGCGATCTCGCGCGCGCCGGCGATCGATGTCGCAGGCTTGGCATGGGTCTGGTCGATCGCCGCGCGCACGATCGCCTCGTTCTCGAAGGCGAGCTCATAGCCTTCGCCACGGGTCTTCAGCCAGCGCACCAGGTCGGCGATGGTCGTGGTGCCTGCGGGAGGCGTGACGGTCTCGTCAGTGAGGCCGATGCGCTCGCGCACCCAGGCAAAATAGACAAGGCGCAAGCCGGCGGGCTCGGTGGTGGCTGTATTCATGACGTGCGCTCGTCCTCCTGGACGAGGTGGCGGATGCCGGAGTTGAGATAATCCCAGCCGGTGTAGATCGTCAGCAGGGCCGCGATCCACAGCATCACGATCCCGATCTGGGTGTTATAGGGCAGGACCTTGTCACCGGCGGGGCCGGCGACGAGGAAGCCGAGCGCGAACAATTGCGCCGTGGTCTTGTATTTCGCGACCTTGCTGACCGGGACGCTGACCTGCAGCTCGGCCAGGAATTCGCGCAGGCCCGAGACCAGTATTTCGCGGCAGAGGATGACGATTGCCGCCCAGATCGCCCAGCCCTTGATGGTCTCGGTGTGGACCAGCATCAGCAGCAGAGCGCAGACAAGGAGCTTGTCGGCGATCGGATCGAGCATGCGGCCGATCGCCGATTGCTGGCCCCAGCTGCGGGCGAGCCAGCCATCGAGATAATCGGTGACCGCGGCGACGACATAGATCGCCAGCGCCGTCCAGCGTGCCCAGGCGTCCCAGGGCCAGAACAGCAGCGCGACCAGCGCCGGAATCGCGAGAATCCGGCCGTAGGTGAGAAGGTTGGGCAGCGACCAGGGGCCGCGCCGGCGGATGGCTTCGTTCAGACTCGTCACGACGCTCACCAAAGCAGCCCCTTCATGACAGCGTCAACACGCAAGAGTGTGACCCGGTCATTCGCCAAACATGTTCCGCAGAAAGGACATCAGGTTCGCGGCGAGAACATGCTCAAATTCCTGAGCTGGCGCGAAATCTCGCCTCTCTGCCGATGCCGACCGAATGGAACGCGCTAATGCTCATGGAAATGGGCGTGGACCGCCTTTGCCGTGGCGGCGTTGACGCCGGGCGTGCGCATCAGGTCGTCGAGTTTGGCGCGCTGGATCGCCTTCACCGTGCCGAAATGTAGCAGCAGCGCGCGTTTGCGCGACGGGCCGATGCCTGGAATCTCGTCGAGCGGGTTGGTCTTGATGTCGCGCTTGCGCTTGGCGCGGTGGGTGCCGATGGCGAAACGGTGAGCCTCGTCGCGCAGGCGCTGGATGAAGAACAGGGCGGGATCGCGCGGCGGCAGCTTGAACGGCTCCTTGCCGACCATGAAAAAGGTCTCGCGCATGGCGTTGCGATCCTCGCCCTTGGCGATGGCAACGAGCGCGATATCGGTTACGCCGCATTCGGCCATGATCTTGCGCGCCGCCTCGAATTGACCCTTGCCGCCATCGACGATGACGAGGTCGGGGCGGGTGGGGAAGGCGGAGTCGTCTTCGGTGTCTTGAACGGCTTCAAGCGTTTCGGCTGGAGGCGCGTCCTCTCCCCCCTTGTGGGGGAGAGCTAGAGAGGGGGGTATGCCACCCTCGAGGTCTGGTGAGTTGGGCTCGGGGGCGTTTGCGGATGCGATACCCCCCTCCCAACCCTCCCCCACAAGGGGAGAGGGCTCCCGTGCCTCATCCGGTGATGTCGAAGCGGCTCCACTCTCCTTCGCCAGCCGCGAGAACCGCCGCTTCAGCACCTCGCGCATCATGCCGAAATCGTCGCCGGCGATGGTGTCGGACGAGATGTTGAAGGTGCGGTAATGGCTCTTCATGAAGCCGTCCCGCCCGGCCACGACCATGCCGCCGACCGCGTTGGTGCCCATGATGTGCGAGTTGTCGTAGACCTCGACCCGGCGCGGCGCCTTCGCCATGCCGAACGCTTCGCCGAGCGCGGCGAGCAGGCTCTGCTGGCCGGCATTGTCGGCGAGCTTGCGGGCGAGCGCTTCATGCGCGTTCTTCTGCGCATGGGCGACGAGGTCGCGTCGCTCGCCGCGCTTGGGCGTCGCCAGCTCGACTTTGCGGCCGGCGCGCTCGCAAAGGGCCTGCGCGATGAGATCGGCCTCGGCCAGTTCGTGCGAGAGCAGGACGAGCCTCGGCGGCGGCTTGTCGTCGTAGAATTGGGTGACGACGTAGGCCAGTACCTCGGCCGGCGTCAGGCTCTTGTCGGCGCGTGGGAAGAGGGCGCGGTTGCCCCAGTTCTGCTTGTTGCGGAAGAAGAAGATCTCGACGCAAAACTGCCCGGCCTGCTCGTCGATGGCGAAGACGTCGGCCTCCTCCACCCCTTGCGTGTTGATGTCCTGCCCGGCCTGCACGGCCGAAAGCGCCGCCAGCCGGTCGCGATAGCGCGCCGCCTTCTCGAATTCGAGCTCCTCGGCCGCCGCCTGCATGCGCTTGGAGAGCAGTTCCTTCACCGCCGAGGAGCGGCCGGAGAGGAAGTCGCGCGCCTGATCGGCGAGGCCCTGATAGTCGACATGTGAGATCTCGCCGGTGCAGGGGCCGGAGCAGCGCTTGATCTGGAAGAGCAGGCAGGGCCGCGTCCGGTTCTCGTAATAGCTGTCCGAGCAGGAGCGCAGCAGGAAGGCTTTTTGCAGCGCGTCGATGGTGCGTTCCACCGCCCAGACCGAGGCGAACGGGCCGAAATAGTCGCCCTTGCGTTGGCGCGAACCGCGGTGCTTGGCGATCTGCGGCGCCGGATGGTCGCCCGAGAGGAAGATATAGGGGAAGGATTTGTCGTCGCGCAGCAGCACGTTGTAGCGCGGCCTGAGCTGCTTGATCAGGTTCGATTCGAGCAGCAGCGCCTCGGTCTCGGTGCCGGTGGTGACGAACTCCATGTTCGCCGTCTCGGCGATCATGCGCGCCACCGCATTGGTATGCGCCATGCCGCGGGCATAGGCCGTGACCCGGTTCTTCAGGCTCTTGGCCTTGCCGACATAGAGCACCTCGCCGGCACGATCGAACATCCGGTAGACGCCTGGCCGGTTCGGCAGGTGCCTGGCGAAGTCGGCGATCACCTCGATGCCGGCTTTCAACGCGCCGGGGGCGGCCTCGCCGGGATCGAGCGCGGCTTCGGGCGGGGGAAGGATGTCCTCCTCGTCCTTGAAGTCCTCGTCCGGCAGCTCTTGCCCCGGTGGCTCTTGGCGTTCGCGATTCATGACCTGCATGTAGGATGCCGCAGGCGCTTCGTCATGTCAGGAGCACGGCGGAATCCTGCAACAGCTTCTTTGCCATTCCGACGGGTTGCGCTTCGGGTTTATCGCAGGGACCAGTAGAAGCGGGCTCCTCTTCGCCCGAGGCCTGCCATGTCTGCCGATGCCCTGATGAAGGCTGCTTTGTTCGTCCCGGCCTTCATGGCACTGACAGCGCTTTGCGTCTGCCTGCAGCGCCGGCGAGCGCGGCGGCATGGCGAGTGGAAATACCTGACGCCCGGGCCGTATTTCTGGCTCGGCCTGTTCGCCGGCGTGCTGATTACCGCGGTCGCGACGCTGGTGGTCGCGGGCGGACGCGTCGAGCGGAGCTCGGGCCTGCTCTTTACCTGCGCCTTCGCCGGCTTAACGCTGTTCCTTGCGGCCCAGGCCCTGATCGAGCAGGTGCGCTGGAACGGGCATCGGGTCGAGCGGCGGACGATCTCCGGCCGGGTGATCGCGATGGGCTGGCACGAACTCGCCCGGATCGGCGTGGAGTGGACCGGCTATCTCTGGATCGCCTCTTTCGAGGGGCCACGCCTGCGCTTTTCACCGTATGACAACGGCTTCGACGAGTTGGCGACGACGATCCACTGGCATCTGCCGACCGATCTGCCGCCGGCCTCGCCCGAACTGGGTGGCGAGCCGATGCTGGTGCCGGCCCGGATGCGTGGCCGGGCCTGAGCGCGGCTCTCTGACCTCTTGACCCGGATGCCGTGCCGCCTGCATCACCGCAGCGCGCAATCCGGACCCATCGCCCATGCCCGTCTTCGCCATCCCCTTCCCGGTGATCGATCCGGTCGCGCTCCAGCTCGGGCCGCTCTCGATCAAATGGTATGGGCTTGCCTATGTCGCCGGCCTGCTCGGCGGCTGGTGGTATGCGCGCCGGCTCGCGGCGAGCGCGCCCCTCTGGGGCGGCCGGACGCGGCCGGACCCGGAATCGCTCGACGATTTCCTGCTGTTCGCCGCGCTTGGCGTCGTGATCGGCGGCCGGCTCGGCTTCGTTCTGTTCTATAATCTCGGCGAATATCTCGCCAATCCGCTGGAGATCTTCGCGGTGTGGAAGGGCGGGATGTCCTTCCATGGCGGGCTCGCCGGCGCCGCGGTGGGCCTGTGGGTCTTCGCCCGGCGGCGCGGCTATCCGCCGCTTTCGGCGCTCGATCTCGGGGCCGTGGTGGCGCCGATCGGCCTGTTCCTCGGCCGCATCGCCAATTTCGTGAATGGCGAGCTCTGGGGCCGGCCGGCGCCTGATGTGCCCTGGGCGATCGTGTTTCCGCATGGCGGCCCGGTGCCGCGCCATCCGAGCCAGCTCTACGAGGCCTTCAGCGAGGGGCTTCTCCTGCTGGTGCTCCTGATGATCGTGGTCCGTGTGGGCGGTCTGAAGCGGCCGGGCCTCGCGGCTGGGCTGTTCGGCATGGGCTATGGCATCGCCCGCACGACCTGCGAATTCTTCCGCGAGCCCGATCCGCAGCTCGGCTTCCTGTTCGGGACCGGCTGGCTGACCATGGGCATGGTGCTGTCGGTGCCGCTGTTCCTCGCCGGTCTCGTGCTGGTCCTGCGGCGGCAGAAATCGGCTAAGGCGTGAATCGCCTGGCGCAGGAGCTCGCAGAGCTGATCCGCCAGGAGGGGCCGATCAGTATCTCGCGCTACATGGCGCTCTGCCTCGGCCATCCCAGCCATGGCTACTATATGAAGCAGGACCCCTTCGGCGCCTGCGGGGATTTCACCACCGCGCCGGAGATCAGCCAGATCTTCGGCGAGCTGATCGGCTTATGGGCCGCGAGCGTCTGGCAGGCGATGGACGCGCCGGCTTCTGTCCGCCTGATCGAGATCGGACCGGGGCGCGGGACACTGATGCAGGACATGCTGCGGGCGGCGCGGGCGCTGCCAGGCTTTGGGGCGGCACTTTCGGTGCATCTGGTCGAGACCAGCCCGGTCCTGCGCGAGCGGCAGAGAGAGACGCTGGCTGCGAGCGGGGTGGCAGCGCACTGGCACGAGCGGATCGACCACGCGCTGGAAGGTCCCGCGATCGTCGTCGCCAACGAGTTCCTCGATGCGCTGCCGCTCGACCAGTTCGTCCGCACGCAGGATGGCTGGCGCGAGCGGCTCGTCGGGCTCGATGGCGAAGGGCGCCTGGCTTTCGGACTGTCCGGAGAGTCTGACGGTTCTTTGGCGATCGTAGCTCCGCCCGGCTCGGTTCTGGAGCAACCGGCGGCGGCGCTGGAGGCGGTCGCGGCCGTTGCGCGTCACGTCGCGGCCGAAGGCGGCGCAGGGCTGTTCATCGACTACGGTCCCGCCCGCTCCGGCTTCGGCGATACGCTGCAGGCGCTGAAGCGCCATGCCTTCGTCGATGTGCTCGCCGAACCGGGCGATGCCGACCTTACCGTCCATGTCGACTTCGCCCGGATGGCGCAGGCGGGACTCGCCACCGGTGCGGCTGCGCAGGGCCCGGTGACGCAGCGCGACTTCCTGCTGGCCCTCGGCCTGCAGCAGCGGCTCGAGGCCCTGTCTCTTCGTGCGACGCCGGCGCAGGCCGAGACCCTCGCGAGCGGCGCCGAACGCCTGATCGAAACCGGGCCGACGGCGATGGGCGATCTCTTCAAGGTGCTCGCGGTCGCGGACCCGAAATTGCCGATGTTGCCCGGATTTGACCTTCATCGCCTGCCAGAGCAGGGCTGAGCAGAGCCGGATCCGATCAGATTGCTCAATCTGATCGGTGAATCCGTCTCTTAACTCTAGAGATAGAGACCGTTTTGCCGATCAGCTTGCCATGCAAGCTGATCGGAACGGGTTCTAGAAATGGATGCCGTCATGTTCATCACCTCGCCCGATCTTGCGCATGAACCCGGCATCCGCCATGCCTTCTTCACCCGCGAGGGCGGCGTCTCGAGCGATATCTACGCCTCGCTGAACGGCGGGCTCGGCTCGAACGACGACAAGGCGCATATCGCCGAGAATCGTGCCCGCATGGCCGGGCAGATGGGCGTCGAGCGCGACCGGCTGGTCAGCGTCCATCAGGTGCATTCGCCGGATGTCGCGATCGTCACCGGCTCCTGGCCGGCGGAGCGGCCCAAGGCGGATGCGATGGTCTCGGTCGCTCATGGCGTAGCGCTCGGAGTTTCCACCGCTGATTGCGGCCCGATCCTGTTCGCCGATAGCGAGGCCGGCGTCATCGGCGCGGCCCATGCCGGCTGGAAGGGCGCTTTCACCGGTATCATCGGCTCGACCGTGACCGAGATGGAGAAGCTCGGCGCTCGGCGCGAGCGCATCATCGCCGTGCTCGGTCCGACAATCAGCGCTGCCGCCTATGAAGTTGGTCCGGAGTTCATCGAGCGTTTCAAGGGCGAGAACGCGACCTTCGCCCGCTTCTTCCACGCGTCGGAGCGGCCGGCTCATGCGATGTTCGACCTGCCGGCCTTCATCGCACAACGCGCGCAGGAAGCCGGCATCGGTCGCTTCTATGACCTGGCCTTGTGCACCTATGGCGACGAGGCGCGCTTCTACAGCTATCGCCGCACGACTCACCGGCAGGAGGCCGATTACGGGCGGCTGATCTCGGCGATCGCCCTGGGTTGACGAAATCCGCAACTTCCCGGTGCATTGTTCCGGTGGGTCATGACGCTTGAGTTGCGTCCCCTTCGGTAGGGCGTCATCTTCCTCTCGCCATCCACCTTGGCTGAGGGATTGAACATGGAACAGATCCTGATGAACCTGGTCGCAGGCGCGATCGGTGGTAATGCGGCCGGCAAGGCTTCGCCGACCTTCGATATAGGGACGATCGGCAATACCATCGCGGGCCTGGTCGGCGGCGGCGTACTCGGCCAGTTGATCCCGGTCCTGCTGCCGGCGATCTCGGCTGCGGCGATGGGCGGCAATCTCAGTGTCGGCAGCATCCTCACCAACCTGATCAGCGGCGGCGCCGGTGGCGCCATCCTGACCGCGATCATCGGCGCCATCAAGAACAAGGCGGCGGCCTGACCCTTCTCTCGTGGCGCCGCCGAGGCGGCGCCACGACCCTGTTGATCGAAACGATCACGACAATTGACGCCGGGCGAGCTTGCGGGAGTGCGCCGTCAGCGGGCACCTTGCGGCCCTTGCTTGCCCGAGGTCGCTAATGCCACGCCAGATCGACTATTATTTCACGCTGCTTTCGCCGTGGACCTATCTCGGTCACGGCGCCTTCATCGAGCTGGCGAGGCAGCACGGGCTTTCCGTTCGCTATCGGCCGACGCCGCTGCGCTCGGTCTTCGACGAGACCGGTGGTCTGCCGCTGCCGAAACGGCATCCGGTGCGGCAGCGTTACCGGGTGCTCGAATTGCAGCGCTGGCGCACGAAGCGCGGCTTGCCGCTGACCCTGTTCCCGAAGTTCTTTCCCTATGACGTGTCGCTGGCCGACCGGATCGTCCTCGCCCTCGTCGCGCGCGGCGAGGATCCGGCGAGTTTCGTCGGCGAGGTGCTGGCCGATGTCTGGGCTCGCGAGCAGAACATGTCACAGCCGGAGCTGATTCTGGCCGCAGCGGAGCGGGTTGGCCTCAACACTGCCGGCCTGGTCGAGGCGGCCGAAAGTGAGGCGACCAGTCAGGCCTACCAGGCGGCGATCGCGGAGGCGGTCGAAGCCGGCGTGTTCGGCGCGCCGAGCTATGTGCTAGGTGGCGAAATTTTCTGGGGTCAGGATCGGCTCGACCTCCTGGCTGATGCGCTCGCCAGCGGCAGGGCGGCCTATCGCAACGACGCGACAGCCTGAGCGCTTCCCTTAGTCGACGATGTCGGGTGTGCGCCAGGCGATGTGCTGCCCGGCGTCGACGGCGATCATCTGGCCGGTGATCGCCCTGGCCCGCGCGAGATAAAGTACCGCCTCGGCGATGTCGTCGGCCTCGACCTTGCGGCCGAGCGGGGTGCCGCCCGCTTCGGCCGCGAGCAGCGCCTCGCCGTCATGCGGGTTGGCGAAGGTCGGGCCGGGGCCGACGGCATTGACTCGGATGCGCGGCGCCAGCGCCTGCGCCATGGTCGTGGTTGCAGTCAGCAGCGCGGCCTTGGTCAGCGTGTATGAATAATATTGCGGCGTCAGCTTCCAGACGCGCTGGTCGACGATGTTGACGATCGAGCCCTGACGGTCCGGCGGCAGGCGATTGGCCATCGCGCCGGCGAGCATCGAGGGCGCACGCAGGTTGATCGAGAACTGGCGATTCCATGTTGGCACATCGAGTGCCATCAAGTCGTCGACGAGGAAGCTCGAGGCGCTGTTGACGAGCAGGCTGACTGGCCCAAGCGCGGCCTCGGCCTCGGGCACGATCCGCTCCACGGCTGCCGGATCGGCGAGGTCGGCGACGACGACGCAGGCCCGACCGCCTGCAGCAGTCAGGTCGGCGGCGAGCGCTTCGGCTTCGGCGCGCGAGGTATTGCAATGGATGGCGACCGCATAGCCGGCGCAGGCAAGGCGCAGGGCGATGGCGCGGCCGATGCGCTTTGCGCCACCGGTGACAAGGGCAACCTCAGCCGCCATGCTCGTTTCCGTTCGCGCGGGAGCCGCGTCGCCGGAGCCTGCGCTCCCAGTGCTTGGCGACGCGCAGATAGCGATAGAAGGTGTAATTCATCGTGGCCATGAAGCCGTAGACCCCGCGCAGAGCGTGACGTCGTCCGATATAGGCCTTGATGACGTTGGCAGGAAATTCCGCGCGAGCCGGAAGACGGAAAGCGTTTTGCCGCGCCCGCCGAGATTCATGGCGATGGCCTGCGTGCCGTCGGCCGAGCCTGAATCGATCACGACGATGTCATCGCTCAGGGCGCGAACCGCCGCTATGGTGCGGCCGATGCGGTCGGCTTCGTCGCGCGCGATAATGAAGATCGAAAGCGGTAACACTTAAGGCGGATCTCGAAAGGTAGGGTCCAGTCGGCTAAAGCACGCGCTAGGGGAGGCTGCAAGCACGGGGCGCATGGCTGATTTGCGCCAGCCATGGAACCCAAACCGGTTTGCGGCGGTTATGTGATGGCCGTGCGTAGTCGGTGACGCTGCGTTAGTATTCGGTTAGCCATTCAGACTGTCTTAACAAAGACTAACCGGAATTGATGAATATGCCTTGCTTGTTCCGGATCGTGCCGCAATTTCGCCTCGGTCTGGCAAGCAGATGTGTTCTCGCCGCAACAGACACGGCCCGCTACAAACCCTATAACGGGGTCACTGAAATCACCTGCCGGCCAGCGCCGGGAAATACGATGACTAAGGAGTTTGTCATGAAGAAGTATCTGCTTTCGGGCGTTGCGGCCCTCGGCCTCCTCGCCGCCGGCGCTGCCTCCGCTGCCGACCTGCCGAGCCGCAAGGGCCCGGTCGTCGCCCCGATCTACGCTCCCGTGTTCACCTGGACCGGTTTCTACGTCGGTGCCAACGCCGGTTACGGCTTCGGCAATGTGAACGCCAACGGCTTCGCCAATGTCGGCGATCTCGACGGCTTCATCGGTGGTGGCCAGATCGGCTACAACTACCAGATCGGCCAGTTCGTGATCGGCGCCGAAGCCGACTTCCAGGGCGCTGACCTCAGCAGCGGCAGCAACCTCGGCCTGGTCAACATCAAGACCGAGTGGTACGGCACCGTCCGCGCTCGCGCCGGCTTCGCCTTCGACCGCTTCCTGGTGTACGCCACCGGTGGTTGGGCTTACGGCAACGTCAGCACCTCGGTTCCGGCTCTGGCCTTCTCGTCTGACCGCACCCACACCGGCGGCTATGCCATCGGCGGCGGCGTCGAGTACGCCTTCACCAACAACATCATCGCTGGCGTCGAGTATCAGTACGTCGACCTCGGCGAGAAGAACATTGCTGGCGTTCCCGGCTCGAAGGTCGGCACCGACTTCTCGGTCGTCCGCGCCCGCCTCAGCTACAAGTTCTGATTTCTCCTCCCGGAGACAGAGCGAACCCGGTGGCCTCGGCCACCGGGTTTTTTGTTGGCTGTCGCGTCGAGCCGTCATTTCGGGTGTGCAGCTCCGGGTATCCGCCTTTGCGGACGCAGCGACCTAGTCCAGGGAGATGGAACTCTGCCGTCCCCGGATTGCGTCAACGTTGCGCTTGTCGCAGTGGCGGCTCCGGCGGTCGGGGCCGATTGAGAAATGCCTAGCCTTTGAAGCGCGTGGCCTCGAAAGCGGGAACCTTGGCGGCGAACGTGTCGAGCCAGGCGACCAGCGCTGGATGGCCGGCGCGCCAGACTCCCTCGAAACGCAGATCCAGATAACCGAGCGCACAGGCGAGCGCGATCTCGCCGATGCGGGGCCGGTCATAGACGGGAGGCGCAGCTTCGAGCGAGGCGAGGGCTCGCGCGACCTTGCCGGCCTGATTCTCGGTCCAGGCGGCATTGCGCATTTCGGCCGTGCGCAAGCGGAGCTCATAGACCTGCAGCAAGCCCGCGTCGCAGACCCCATCGGCGACAGCCTGCAGGCGCAATTGCGCAAAGCGATCCTCGCCCGCCGGAAAAAGCCTGCCGCCGCCGGCGAGATGGTTGAGATACTCGGCGATCACCCGTGAATCGAACAGCGTCGTGCCGTCCTCGAAGACCAGAGTGGGCACCTTGCCGAGCGGGTTCTGGCGCCGCAGCGATTCCGCGGGATCGTTGGTGTCGGCCGGCACGATCTCGATCCGGTCTTCCAACCCCAATTCAGCAATCGCGATCTTGATCTTGCGGCCAAAGGGGGAGGTGGGAGAGGAGCGCAGGATCAGCATCGGTCATGGCCTTCGGCTGGGCGGATGGGAGCGATCAGCCGTCGGGGCGGATCGCCTCGCAGCGATAGCGCGGGTGCGGTCCCTGCGCGAGCCGTTCGCACAGGGCTGGCAGCAGAATCTCGGCTTCCTGCACCAGCAGCCAGGGCGGATTGACGACGAGCATTCCTGTCGCGCTCAGACCGCCGGCGGCGTCCGGCCGGTCGACATCGATCTCAAGCTGGAGCAGGCGGCCGATGCCGGCGTCGAGGATGGTGTCGAGCAAGCTTTCGACGGCGCGCATGTCCTTGATCGGGTACCAGAGCGCGTAGATTCCCGTCGGCCATTTGCGGTGCGCGGCGATGAATTCGGCCGCCAGCGTCGCAAACTCGTCCTTCTCCTCGAAGGGCGGGTCGATCAGGACGAGACCACGGCGCTCCTTTGGCGGAACATTCGCGCGCAAGGCCGTCCAACCGTCGATCTCGAGCGCCTTGCAGCGCTCGTCGCGGGCGAGCGCCTGGGAGAGCTTGCGGAAGGTATTCTCGTGCAGCTCAGCCGCGATCAGGCGGTCATCGGCTCGCATCGCATGTCGGCAGAGCCAGGGCGAGCCGGGATAGGTCTCGGCGCCATGGCGAGCACGGGCGGCGGCGAGTGCCTCGCGCCAGGGCCTCAACAGGTCTTCGACCTTCGAGGCGAGCGGTGCCTGCTCGAGCCTGGCGACGCCGTCGCGCCATTCATGCGTCTTCAGCGCCTCCTCGGAGCCGAGATCATAGCGACCGAAGCCGGCATGCGTGTCGATGACGCGCCAGGGTTTGTCCTTGGCGTTGAGGTGCGTGAGGATGCGCATCAGCACGACGTGCTTGAGCACATCGGCGAAATTGCCGGCATGGAAACCGTGGCGGTAGTTCATCTCTGATCAGCGAATCGCGTTGACGCGAAAATCCCGTGCGCGGCAGCCGGAGCGGTCGACCTCCTCGCAGGTCCTGAAATTACGTAGGTCCTTGCTGAAGCAGATGCGCACCTCTTCCAGCACACCACGACGGCAGGAGACCGACATCATGTCGGTCCGCAAGCCCGGGTTGGCGGCGACGAAGGCGCGTTCGAGATCGAGCGCGGTCCAGCTCTGTTCGCTGTCACCCTTCTGCAAGGCAGGTGGGATCACGACCTTGTCGCGGGCGCGGCGGGCATCGGCGAAATAGTCGGCTGGGCTCGAGCCTGAGCAACTGCCGTGCTTGCGCCATTGGTAGCGGGCAAGACTCTCGGTCGGGAACAGGCCCTCGGCCTGCTCCATGGCGATTCGCGAGGGTGAACGGCCCGACGGGCCGCAATCGCTGGGGAAGCCACGCTCGTATTGCGGCCAGAGGCCATGCACCACGAAGCCGAGATTGGCGCCGGCCACGCATTGCTCGCGGTTGCGCCCGCGGCCGCCATCGAGCTCGCAGAAGCCCGGCGACCAGGAGAGGGCGAGGACGTAGAAGTCGAAATCGCCCGGCGAGCCACCGCGCTCATAGCGACCCTGCGCGAGAGCAGTGCCGGCCAGCGTGCAAGCGGCCAGAAGGCCAAGGGCGACTCGTTTCAGGAACATGGTCGGCCCGATCAGGGGCGCGCCATCTTGCAGTCGGGCGCGTAGGAGCGATGGCGATCGAGGCCGGATACGCACCAATTGACGTTCCAGGACCAGCCGAACAGCCCGAGATTCTCGCGGACCGAATAGTCGACCCGGCGCAGCACGCCGTCATTGGTGAGCACGCGCGCGCTGCAGAAACGGCGCGGGATAAAATCGTCGCCCCACGGGCGCCAGGCGACGGGCCGGACGCGGTCGAAGCTGACCGCCTGCAGCGGCCCCCAGAACTTGGCCTCGCGCGAATTGAACCAGCTGGTGATCTCGCCGAGTACGGCCGGATCCTCGCAGGCCGGCAGATTGCCGTACATCGGGATGATTCGCTCTTCCGCCCGGTCGGCCGGGTGGACATAGCGCCCGCCCGCCGCCTGGGCGGAGAGACCGGCCAGGCACAGCCCGGCGACGAGAGTGGAGAGAAACGAAACGCGGCGCATAGGGGCCTCGCGAAGGGGTTAAATCCGTTGCGGGCACGATGGCTGGGGGGGCGCCTACGGTCAAGGCGGATAGGCGGGGCGCTGCATGTCGAGCAAGGCCTGTGGCTTTTCGATCCGGCTGCAGGCTGCGGCAGGCAAGAAAAAAGGCCGGCGTCCCGAAGGAGCCGGCCTGAAAGTTTGAAACATCCAGCGCAAAAGCGCCAAACATCTCAGAGGGGAACGGCTGGAACGAACTCAACGCCGGGAGGAGATGCGGAGCCCGTTCCGAACAACCGTGGACTGAATATCGGGCAGGCCCTGCCTTTTCGCAATGCAGCATTGGTCGGGTCGGTTATGCGCTAGCAACATGACTTATTGCTAGAATTCGTCACAATTGCCAGGAGACCGCGCGTGGCACGCATGCGCGGGCGGCATAAAGTATCGTGCTGCCGGATTTTCCGGCAGCACCTGCCTGTCGTTCAGTACGTCCAGCGCTGCGACTTCTGGATCAGGAAATCGCGGAAGACCTGCACGCGCGCGACCGATTTCATCTCCTCCGGGTAAACCAGATAGCTTTCAAGCTGCGGCATCTCGGTCTCGCGCATCAACTGCACGAGCGGCGAGCCGGCCTCGATCAGATAATCGGGCAGGATGGCGATGCCAGCACCCGAATCGACCGCGCGCTTCATCGCCGTGATGTTGTTGACGGTGAGGTGGATCGGCCGCGGGTTGCGCTGGTCGCGGCCAAGCGTGCCGAGCCAGTGCACCGCTGTCAGATAGGACGGCGAGGAGGCGCCGAAGGAGAGCAGCCGGTGGTTGTCGAGCTCCTCATAGCTCTTCGGCTCGCCGAAGCGCTTGATGTAGGCTGGCGCACCATAGACGTGGAAGTGGACAGTGAAGAGCCGGCGCTGGATCAGGTCGGGCTGTTGCGGCTGGCGCAGGCGAATCGCGATATCGGCCTCGCGCATCGAGAGATCGAGTTCCTCGTCGGTGAGGATCAGCTCGACCTTGATGTCAGGGTAGAGATCGAGGAACTCGGCGAGGCGAGGCGTCAGCCAATGGCCGCCGAGGCCGCGCGTCGCCGTGACCTTGAGCTCGCCGGAGGGATGCTCGCGCGTTTCCGAGAGCTGGGCGCGCGTTCGCTCCAGGCGCTGCGTCATCTCACGCGCAGCGCGCCAGAGCAGCTCGCCCTGCTCGGTGAGTATGAGGCCACGCGTGTGCCGATGGAACAGCGGCGCGCGCAATTCGCGCTCCAGTGCACCGATCTGACGACTGACTGCCGACTGGCTGAGACCCAGCCCGTCGCCGGCTTTGGTGAAACTTCCCGATTCAGCGACCGTGTAGAAGATTCGGATGCGGTCCCAATCCACCGCGTTCCCCCCCGTGTTATGCGTTCAGCGCATGATGGGGGGATCGAGTTGTCCGGTCAACGACTCCTTTGCCGGGACGGTTGATTTTAGCCGTTAATATCGTGCTGGAACTGATCAATTCCAGTGATGAGAGCGGCTCCCGCCTATTCCGCCGCCTCGCGGATTCCAAGCTCCTGGGCCTGTAGCCAGCGTTCGGCGTCGAGTGCTGCCATGCAGCCGAGACCGGCCGCCGTCACGGCCTGACGGTAGTGCTCGTCAGTGACGTCGCCGGCGGCGAAGACGCCGGGCACATTGGTCTGGGTCGTGCCGGGTGTGACCTCGAGATAGCCCGAATCGCGCATGGCGAGCTGGCCGGCGAAGAGCTCGGTCGCCGGCTTGTGGCCGATAGCGATGAAGATTCCGTCCGTCGCAAGATCGCGCAAGGTCCCGGTCTTCGCGTCGCGCAAGCGGATATGCGTCACGGAAGGCGGCTGCGTGCCACCGAGGATCTCGGCGACCTCGGCATTCCAGATCACCTCGATCTTCGGGTGCTTGAAGAGGCGATCCTGCATCACCTTCTCGGCACGCAGCGAATCGCGCCGGTGCACCAGCGTGACCTTGCTGGCGAGATTGGCGAGATAGAGCGCTTCCTCGACCGCGGTATTGCCGCCGCCGACCACGACGACCTGCTTGTTGCGGAAGAAGAAGCCGTCGCAGGTGGCACAAGCCGAAACGCCGAAGCCCTGGAAGGACTGCTCCGAAGGCAGGCCGAGCCATTTCGCCTGCGCGCCGGTCGCGACGATCAGCGAGTCACAGGAATAAGTCTCGCCGCCATCGCCCCAGAGTCGGAAGGGGCGCTGCGAGAGATCGACGCGGGCGATGTGGTCGGAAACCATCTTGGTGCCCATATGCTCGGCCTGGGCGCGCATCTGCTCCATCAGCCAGGGGCCCTGGATCACATCGGCGAAGCCGGGATAGTTCTCGACATCGGTGGTGATCATCAGCTGGCCGCCGGCTTGCAGGCCGGAGATCATCACCGGTTCGAGCAGGGCGCGGGCGGCGTAGATCGCGGCGGTGTAACCGGCGGGGCCAGAGCCGACGATCATCACCTTGGCGTGGATATGGGCCATCTGTCTGGTTCCTGAGCCGGCACGAGCCGGTGATATCGGTATCGGGGAGGCGTCATGCCAGCCCCATCGCAGCCTCGTGACGCCGCCAGCCCTCGAGCACGGCTGCGGCGATCGTTCCAGTTGAATCTAGCGGCTCGTAGCGGGCGCCTTCAAGCTTGCCCTGGAAGTGATGCACAGCGCCGTGGCGTTTCAGCGCCTCCAGGAACCTCGCAAGCTTGCCGTGCCCGCCATGCGGCTCGAAGACCAGGATCGGCGCGCCCGTTGCCGCGGCCTCGCCGATCATGTTGGTCGAATCGGCGGTCGCGACGATGGCATCGGCATTGGCGAGCAGCGGCACGTAAGGATTGGCGCCGCTGCCGTCCCACCACCAGCCGCCATGGCGCCGGAAGACCTCGGCGATGGCGGCATCGAGAGCCGGCGGGGTTCGGCGCGAGCGTGAGCCCATCAGGGCGACGCCCGAAGCGGCGAGGGCGTCGAGCTGGTGCGCGAAGCGTTCGATGTCGTCCGGCCGGAAGCGATGGTGGCGGCTGTCGCCGCCGACGAGCACGGCCGCGCGGGGCGAAGGCAGGGCGGCAAGCTCCGGCGGTGGCGCGGCGCGGGCGGCCGCGAGGGCTTCCGGCGCGAGCCGGTGCGGCGAGGTGATCGTCACCAGCACGTTCTCGCCGCGCAGGCGGTCGTGCTCGGAGACCCAGATCAGGTCGGCGGCGCCGATGCCGGTGCGTGGGTCCTTGAGGAAGACGGTGAAGGTCGCTCCGTTCGAGGCCTTCTTGACGGCGCGCAGATAGGCGACGGCGCGCCGGCCCGAGGCGATGGCGATGTCGGGGAAGGGGGCCCGGATCGGGCTGCCCGGCCGGTCGGGGGCCTCGCGCGGGTCGATCGGTCCGCGCGGCATCAGCCAGCTCCAGGGCCGGCCTGGATTGATCCGGCGGATCTCCGGGGTGACGCCAATGCGCTCGGCGACGCCGAGGCATTGCACCTCGTCGCCGGCCTTGCCGTCGGTCAGCACCCAGAGGGAAGGCGTCGATTCTGGCGGCACGGCGGACTGGCCCGGGTTTGACGTGGTCGACGCCTTGTATCGCGTCGATGGCGCGTCTACACCAGCGCGGCTGTTTTTCAGGAGGATTTGTGCGCGCCAAACTCGA
Source organism: Allobosea sp. Tri-44 (assembly GCF_004123845.1). GTDB lineage: Bacteria > Pseudomonadota > Alphaproteobacteria > Rhizobiales > Beijerinckiaceae > Allobosea. The sequence goes on from NZ_NBDP01000042.1 coordinate 109,869, forward strand.
CGAGATCGATCTCCGTATTCTGGCGGAGCTGCAGAGCGACGGGCGCATGACCAATGTCGAGCTCTCGAGCCGGGTCGGCATCTCGCCGCCGCCCTGCCTCCGGCGCGTGCGTGCGCTCGAAGAGGCCGGCGTCATCACCGGCTACCGGGCGCTGCTCGACGAGCGCAAGCTCGGCATCGAGGTTGTCTGCTTCGCCTTCGTCCATCTCGCCAGCCAGGCCGAGGCCGATCTCGCCGCCTTTCAGGAGCGGATCCGCGAATGGTCGCTGGTGCGCGAGTGCTGGACGCTTTCGGGCGATATCGACTTCATTCTGAAATGCGTCGCGGCAGATCTGAAGGCCTTCCAGGACTTCGTCGCCGACCTGACGGCGCTGCCGAATGTGCGCAATGTCCGCACAGCGCTGGCGCTCGACCGGGTCAAGGACGCGCCGATCGCGCCGCTTTAGATATGGCGTCATGCTCGGGCTTGACCCGAGCATCTCAGGCCGGATGAGGCTTTGATCAGCGCCTTCTCGTCGAGAGATTCTCGGGTCTGCGCTTCGCTCCGCCCGAGAATGACGCTTGGTGGCTAACCCCCGACCGCGCGCCTGATCCATTGGGCGTTGCTGGCAACGAGCGCCTCTATCCTGCGCTGATCAGCGTCCGGCCGATACCAGGCCCCGCCGGAGCTCGGAGCCATGATGGCGAGGATCGGGTAGCGGGCGATCTCGCGGCCATCGGAACCGATCAGCACCGCCTCGCTTTCGAGCGTGTCATTGCCAAGCGTCGCCGCCGCGCCGCCGGCATAGCTCGTCAGATAAAGGCCGGTGACCGTGACCTGCAGGATCGCGCCACGCCGGCCATCGGCTGTGCGAAGGCTGGCGAGCTCGCGTTCCAGCATCGGCTTGATCTGGGCTGCGGTGGCGCTCTGGCCTTTGGCCGCAAGGAGGGCAGTATCGACGCGAATCGTATGGATTGCGGTGGGCGAACCAGTCCGAGCCGTCGTCTGGCAACCCGCCAGCAAGGCGGCGGCGAGGCCCGTCAGGATGATCCGGCGCGTGAGCATGGCGTCAGGCGCCGAGATAGCGCCCGATCCACTGGGCGTTGTTCTCGAGCAGGGCAGCGACGCGCCGCTGGTCGACATCGGGCCGGTACCAGGCGCCGCCCGAGGATGAGAGCAGCATCGAGCGGATATCGCGGCTGAAGAGGACGCGGCCGCGGTCGATCACCTCGGCGACGCTGTCCATATTGTCATTATCGCCACCATCGCCGGCGCCGCCGGTGCCGGTCGCGGTGTTGAGCCAGAGGCCCTGCACCGTGACGTAAAGGGTCGGGCCGCCGCGCTGGCGCAGTGGTGCGAGTTGGCGGGCGAGTTCCAGTTCCAGCGCGCGAGCAATCCTGGGCGCGTTCTCGCCCCAGCCCTGCGGGCCGAGCCGGCGCGCATCGACGCGGATCCCGCCGACGGCGATGCCTTGCGCCAGAGCCGGAAGCGAAGCGAGCCCGCCGGCGGCGAGCACGGCGGACCCGGTGAGAAAAGCGCGGCGCGTGGTCATGGGGCGGTCTCCGGCGGCAGGCTGATCTCTAATCTAGGGATTGCCGCCGGGCTGGCCAAGTCGCTCCGCTGTTTCAGCGGAAGGCGACGCTGACGACCTCGTAGGACTTGCCGCCGCCCGGCGTGTTGACGTGGACGGAATCGCCGACTTTCTTGCCGATCAAAGCGCGCGCGATCGGCGAGCCGATCGAGACCTTGCCGGATTTGACGTCCGATTCCGGCTCGCCGACGATCTGATAGAGCTTCTCTTCCTCGGTATCGTCGTCGATCAGCTTGACGGTGGCGCCGAACTTGATCGTGTCGCCGCCGAGCTTGCTGACATCGATGATGTCGGCGCGGCCGATCAGCGATTCAAGCTCCATGATGCGGCCTTCGTTCAGCGATTGGGCCTCCTTGGCGGCATGATATTCGGCATTCTCCGAGAGGTCGCCCAGCGCGCGCGCCTCGGCGATCGCCTGGATGATGCGCTGGCGGTCGACCTGCTGGCGCTGCTTCAACTCGACCTCGAGGGCGACGAAGCCGCCCGCCGTCATAGGAACCTTTTCCATCGTCCCGTCCCAGTTGCAAAAAGCGATTGCGCACGCGCCGGCCATGGCCAACGCGCCCGCATCGCTTTCGATCGTCAGAAAACCAAATCGCCGCGCGGCCGGTCAGGCGGCGCGGGCGAAATAGGATTGCAGCGACCTCACTTCGAGATCGCCGCTGCTATAGGCCTTGATGCCCTCTGCCGCGGCGATCGCTCCGGCCAAGGTGGTATAATAGGGCACCTTGTGCAAGAGGGCTGCGCGGCGCAGCGAGCGCGAGTCCGCCAGCGCCTGTGGGCCGTCGGTGGTGTTGAAGACGAGCTGGATCTCGCCGTTCTTGATCGCGTCGACGACGTGCGGCCGGCCTTCCAGCACCTTGTTGATCTTGCTGGCGCGGATGCCGTGTTCCTGCAGCAGGCGCAAGGTGCCGCCTGTGGCGACGACCTGGAAGCCGAGCTCGGCCAGCATCGCCATCGCGGGCAGGATGCGCGGCTTGTCCTCGTCGCGGACCGAGACGAAGACCGTGCCCTTGACCGGCACCTTCGAGCCGGCGCCGAGCTGGCTCTTGGCGAAGGCGACGTCGAAGGAGCGGTCGAGGCCGATGACCTCGCCGGTGGAGCGCATTTCCGGGCCGAGCAGGACGTCGACGCCGGGGAAGCGGGCGAAGGGGAAGACCGCCTCCTTCACGCCGACATGCTCGAGCTTCTCCTGCTTCAGGTTGAAGCTCGCGAGCTTCTCACCCGCCATCAGCCGGGCGGCGATCTTGGCGATTGGCTGGCCGATGACCTTGGCGACGAAAGGCACGGTGCGCGACGCGCGCGGATTGACCTCGAGCACGTAGATCACGCCGTTCTGGATGGCGTATTGGACGTTCATCAGCCCGCCGACGTCGAGCGCCAGTGCCATGGCGCGGGTCTGGCGCTCCAGTTCGGCGATGGTCTCAGGGCTGAGCGAGCGCGGCGGCAGCGAGCAGGCCGAATCGCCGGAGTGGATGCCGGCTTCCTCGATATGCTCCATGATCCCGGCGATGAAGGCGTCCTTGCCATCGCAGAGGCAGTCGACGTCGACCTCGATCGCGTCCGACAGATAGCGGTCGAAGAGCAGCGGGTTCTTGCCGAGGACGGTGTTGATCTGCCCGGTCTTGTCGTTCGGGTACTTGGCCTTGACCTCGGAGGGGATCAGCGAGGGCAGCGTGCCGAGCAGATAGTCCTCGAACATCACCTCGTCGCGGATGATCGCCATGGCGCGGCCGCCGAGCACATAGGACGGGCGCACCACGAAGGGCAGGCCGAGCTCGGCCGCGATCATGCGCGACTGCTCGACCGAATAGGCGATGCCGTTCTTCGGCTGCTTGAGCTGCAGCTTGTCGAGCAGGCGCTTGAAGCGGTCGCGGTCCTCGGCGAGGTCGATCGCGTCGGGCGTGGTGCCGAGGATCGGGATGCCGGCCTGCTCCAGCGCATGCGCCAGCTTCAGCGGGGTCTGGCCGCCGAACTGGACGATGACGCCATGCAGCGTGCCGTTCTGCTTCTCGGTCTCGAGGATCTCGAGCACGTCCTCGGCGGTCAGCGGCTCGAAATAGAGCCGGTCCGAGGTGTCGTAATCGGTCGAAACCGTCTCGGGGTTGCAGTTCACCATGATGGTCTCGTAGCCGGCGTCGCGCAGCGCGTAGCAGGCATGGCAGCAGCAATAGTCGAACTCGATGCCTTGGCCGATGCGGTTGGGCCCGCCGCCGAGGATGACGACTTTGTTGGCGGAGGAGGGCTGTGCCTCGTCGGCCGGCTTACCGGCGAATGGCATGGCGTAGGTCGAGTACATATAGGCCGTCGGAGAGGCGAACTCGGCGGCGCAGGTGTCGATACGCTTGAACACCGGGCGCACCTTCAGCGAGCGGCGGAGCGTGCGGACCTCGTCCTCACTCTTGCCGGCGACGGCGGCGAGGCGCTTGTCGGAGAAGCCCATCGCCTTGAGCTGGCGGAAGGCGATGGGCGTCTGCGGCAGGCCGTGCTTGCGGACCTTTTCCTCGGCTTCGACGATGCCGCGCATCTGCTCGAGGAACCAGGGATCGATCTTGCAGCTCTCGTGGATCTGCTCGTCGGTGAAGCCGGCGCGCATCGCCTGCGCGACCTGGAGGATGCGGTCCGGGGTCGGCGTCGAGAGTGCCGCCTTGATCGCATTCTTGTCGTCGCCGTGGCCGACGCCCTCGATCTCGATCTCGTCGAGCCCGTCGAGGCCGGTCTCGAGCGAGCGCAGCGCCTTCTGCAGCGATTCCTGGAAGGTGCGGCCGATCGCCATGGCTTCGCCGACCGACTTCATCGCGGTGGTCAGCGTCGGCTCGGAGCCCGGAAACTTCTCGAAGGCGAAGCGCGGGATCTTGGTGACGACATAGTCGATCGTCGGCTCGAACGAGGCCGGGGTGGCGCCGCCGGTGATGTCGTTCTCGATCTCGTCGAGCGTGTAGCCGACGGCGAGGCGCGCTGCGACCTTGGCGATCGGGAAGCCGGTCGCCTTGGAGGCCAGCGCGGACGAGCGCGACACGCGCGGGTTCATCTCGATGACGATCATCCGGCCGCTCTCGGGATCGACCGCGAACTGGACGTTGGAGCCGCCGGTCTCGACGCCGATCTCGCGCAGCACCGCCAGCGAGGCGTCGCGCATGATCTGGTATTCCTTGTCGGTCAGCGTCAGCGCCGGGGCGACGGTGATCGAATCGCCGGTGTGGACGCCCATCGGGTCGATGTTCTCGATCGAGCAGACGATGATGCAGTTGTCCGCCTTATCGCGGACGACCTCCATCTCGTACTCCTTCCAGCCGAGCACACTCTCCTCGATCAGCACCTCGCTGGTCGGCGAGGCGTCCATGCCGCGCTCGACGATGTCGATGAACTCGCCCTTGTTGTAGGCGATGCCGCCGCCGGTGCCGCCCATGGTGAAGGACGGACGGATGATCGCCGGCAGGCCGATATCCTCCAGCGCCTCCAGTGCGGCGCCGAGCGTCTTGACGTGGTGCGAGCGCGGAGTCGACAGGCCGATCTTGGTCATCGCCTCGCGGAAGCGCTCGCGATCCTCGGCCTTGTCGATTGCGTCGGCGGTGGCGCCGATCATCTCGACGTCGAATGTCTCCAGCACGCCCATCTTCTGCAGCGACAGCGCGCAGTTCAGCGCGGTCTGGCCGCCCATGGTCGGCAGCAGGGCAAAGCCGCCGGGCAGGACGTTGCGCTCCTTCTCGATGATCTTGGCGACGATCTCGGGCGTGATCGGCTCGACATAGGTCGCGTCGGCGAGGTCCGGATCGGTCATGATCGTCGCCGGGTTCGAGTTGACCAGGACGATGCGGTAACCCTCGGCCTTCAGCGTCTTGCAGGCCTGGGTGCCGGAATAGTCGAACTCGCAGGCCTGGCCGATGATGATGGGGCCCGCGCCGATGATCAGGATCGTCTTGATGTCTGTGCGCTTGGGCATGGTCTCGACCGGTTCCGTGCGGGCGCGCACGGCCCGTCCGATCGAAAGGAGCGGAGGCCAGCGCGTGCCCAAAGATGAATGCTAGGCGCTCGCTATAGACGGGGGAGGCGGCGGGGGGAAGCGGAAAGCGCTTCTTCCTGTCATGCGCGCACAGGTGGCGCATTTCTCCCTTTGCGCAGTTGAGCGTTGCCGAACGGGGTATAGCATCCGCTTCCGCGATGGCGTCGAGCCGGTTCGCGTCAGCTCCGGCCACGCCCTCCCCAACCAGAGGAGCTTGGCCATGCGTCAATCCGATCCGCAAAAGCTCGATGCCCTTGTCGGACGTCTCGTCGGAGACGTCGGAGCCTGCGTCACCGGTTCCCTCATCGTGCTCGGCGACCAGCTCGGCCTCTACCGGGCCATGGCCGACGGCGAGCCCGTCACGGCAGCGGAGCTCGCCGGCAGGACTGGCCTGAAGGAACGCTATGTCCGCGAATGGCTCTCGGCCCAGGCCGCCGCCGAGTACATCCAATACGACGAGGGAAGCGACAGCTTCAGCCTGTCGCCGGAGCAGGCCATGGCCTTCGCCGAGGAGGGCAGCCCGGCCTTCTTCGCCGGCGCCTTCGAGATCGTCCAGTCGATGTGGGTCGATGAGCCCAAGGTCGAGCAGGCCTTCAGGACCGGCACAGGGCTGGGCTGGCACGAGCACAGCAACTGCCTGTTCCGCGGCACCGAGCGCTTCTTCCGGCCGGGCTACAATACCAACCTGGTGAGCAGCTGGATTCCGGCGCTGGACGGCGTCGCGGCCAAGCTCGAAGCGGGAGCGGTGGTCGCCGATGTCGGCTGCGGCCATGGCGCCTCGACCATCCTGATGGCGCAGGCCTATCCGAAGTCGCGCTTCTACGCCTTCGACTATCACGGTCCCTCGATCGAGAAGGCGAGGGAGATAGCGGACAAGGCCGGCGTCGGCGACCGCATCGTCTTCGAGCGGGCCAGCGCCAAGGATTTCCCGGCGGCGAGCTATGATCTCGTCGCCATGTTCGATTGCCTGCACGACATGGGCGATCCGGTCGGGGCGGGCCGCCATGTCAGGGAGACGCTGGCCGAGGACGGCACCTGGATGATCGTCGAGCCGTTCGCCCATGACAATCTGAAGCAGAACATCAACCCGGTCGGCCGAATCTTCTACGGAGCGTCGACGATGATCTGCACGCCGGCCTCGCTGTCGCAGGAGGTCGGGCTGGGCCTCGGGGCGCAGGCGGGCGAAATGCGTTTGCGCAAGGTCGCATTGGACGCCGGCTTCACCCGGTTCCGCCGCGCCACCGAAACACCGTTCAACATGGTGTTCGAGGTCCGGGCCTGAATCTGACGGCTGCCGAAAAGCAGAACCCGCTCGCCATGATGGCGAGCGGGTCGATGCGGTTAACTCAGCCGGTCGTGGTCAACGCACGGGCGGGGCGATCGCGATTTCGCTGACACGGGCTGCATCACGCGCGGCCGCCTTGCGTCGCCGCGTCGCGATCAACAGCAGGGCAAGCGCACCGAGTTCGCAGGCCGCGCCGACGAAGCCGAGCTCCCAGGAGGCGCCATGGCGCAGCACCTGCTGGCCGAGTGCGGCTCCCGCGGCGATGCCGACATAGAGCGCCGAGGCATTGAGCGAGAGCGCGACCACGACGGCATCCGGCGCCATCGCGGCGAGGCGCGACATCTGCGAGGGATGCCCGGCCCAGCCGGCGCCGCTCCAGACCATCAGGATCACCGGCAGGACGAAGATCGCGATTGCGGGCGGCAGCGTCAGCGCTACGAGCGAAGCGGCGGCCAGCGAGGCGGCGAGCAGGGTGAGCACGAAGGTCAGCGTCGGCACGGGGCCGAAGCGGTCGCTGGCCTGGCCGCCCCACTGGTTGCCGAGCGCCGAGCCGATGCCTGTGATGACCAGCGTGGCGCTGAGCCAGTGGCCGGAGATGCCGGCATGGGCCGAGAGGAAGGGCGCGACATAGGTGTAGAGCGTGAACGCGCCGGTGGTCCAAAGCGCGGTTGTGCCGAGCGCGAGCAGAACGTCGCCACGGCGCGCGACCTGCAGCCGCTCGCCCAGCGTGTTGGCGCCGCGCGGCAGCCCGGCCGGCATCTTGAACAGCAGGCCGGCGAGAGCGACCGCGCCGAATAGCGCCACGACCAGGAAGGCGAAATGCCAGCCGAGCGTGGCGACGGCGGTGCCGAGCGGCACGCCCAGGATCAGCGAGACGGTCATGCCGCCCGTGACGAGCGCGATCGCACGGGCCCGGCGCTCGGGCGGCACCAGGGCGACCGCGACGGCGTTCGCCGCCGGCATGAACACGCCCGAAGCGAGCGCCATGACGATGCGCGCCAGCATCAGCGAGGAGAAATCGCTGGTGAAGGCGGCGACGAGATTGGCGAGCGTGAAGACCGTGAGCGAGCCGACCAGCACGAGCTTGCGGTCGAGATTGCCGAACAGCGTCGAGAGCACCGGCGAGCCGATGGCGTAGGCGATGGCGAAGATCGAGATCAGCAGGCCGGCCGTATCGACGCTGACGCCGAAAGCGGCAGCGAGATTGGGCAGGATGCCGGTGATGACGAGGCTGCCTGTGCCGATGGCGAAGGCGCCGCCGGCCAGCAGAAGAAGACGGATGTCCATGGCAGAGCGCTCCGTGGGGAGTTGCCGACTATTTCAATGATCGTTGAATCATGGGCGCCAGCTGGCCATGAGTCAATCCTAAATTCAAGGATCATTGAAACTTGTCAGGAGCGGCCGAGGCAATTAAGCCTGAGGTGATGAAGCAGCTCTTCCATCCGGAGATCGAGGACGTCCTGCCGGCCGACGTCTTCGCGGCGCTGGGCGACCCGATCCGCCTCGGCATCCTGGTCTCGCTCGCCGATTGCGACGAGATCGACAAGGCGCGCTGCGGCGCCTTCACCGAGCTCGCCTCGCCCTCGCTGCTCTCCTACCACTTCGCCAAATTGCGCGAGGCTGGGATCACGCGCTCGCGGGCGGAGGGGACTGTGCGTTTCCTCAGCATCCGCCGCGAGGAATTCGACCGGCGATTCCCCGGACTGCTCGACACTGTGATCGAGACGGCGCGGCGCGATCCTTCGGTGCCGCGCGCCAAGCTCGACGTCTGATCAGCCGCAGCACGGGCAGCCCGGGCCGAAGACGGCGCGGCTGCCAAGCGCCGCCAGCCTTCCGCGCCAGCCGGGGACATGCTCCCTGATCCGTGCCATCGTCCTGTCGCGGTCGAGGCGGGTCGGGCGGCCATCCTCGACCAGGATCGCGCCATCGACGATGCTCGTCACCACGTCGCTGGCCCGGGCGTAATAGACCAGCGCGGCGTAGCCGCCGTAATAGGGCTGGAGATGCGGCCGGTCGATGTCGACCATGATCAGGTCGGCCCTCTTACCCTTTTCCAGCGAGCCGATTTCGTCCTGGAGGCCCATGACGCGGGCGGCGCCGATCGTGTGCAGTTCCAGCGCCTGCGCGCAGGAGAGGGCGGTGGGGCTCCCCAAGCGCAGGCGCATGGCGTTGAGGGCATTGCGCATCCCCTCGAAAGGGTCGTTCAGCATCCAGTCGGTGGCGAATCCGGTCGGGATGCCGCGGGCCATGATCTCATCGAGCGGCGGATAGCGCCCACGGCGCGGATAGATCGTCGGGCAATGCGCGTAGGCCGCGCCCCTTTCCTGGACGGCGTCGAGATCGCCCGTCCCGGCGAAGACGAGGTGGGCGAGCACGACATCCGGGCCGAGCATGCCGACATCCCTGAGGAACTCGACCGGGCCGCAGCCATGAACCGCCTTGACCTGCTCGACCTCGGCCGCGCTCTGGGCAGCGTGGATATGCATGCCGATCCCGAGCCGGGTCGCCTCGGCGCGGGCCGTCCTCAGCAGATCGGCTGAGCAGGTGTCGGTCGCATGGGTGCCAATGCGCGCGGTGATGCGGCCATCGGCGGCGCCATGCCAGCGCTCGGCGAAGGTGACGCCATCGCGCAGGCGTTCCTCGCCGATATCGGGATGATGCGTGTAGTCGCCGCGCCACAGTTCGTGCAGGCGGACGTCGAAGACCTTGTGGGCGATCTGGGCGCGCAGGCCGCAGGCCTCGACCGTCTCGGCGAGCCGGTGCGGCGCGTACCAGATGTCGTTGATGGTGGTGATCCCAGCTTGGAGCATGTCGGCACAGCCGGCTTCCGCCAGCAGCGCCCACTCATCCTCGCCGATGTCCTTCTCCATCCGGAAGGCGACTTCGAGCAGCGCCGCCTTGGCGGCGTGGTCGTCGGTCTGGCTGCGGAAGACCAGCGAGGCCGCGTGCGAATGGCAGTTGACGAAGCCGGGCAGCACCGCCCGCCCGGAGCCGCCAATCGTGCGGGCAGGCGCCCAATGTCCCTCCGGCTGGCGTGGACCGGCATGGAGGATGCGCCCGCCGGTGATCGCGACCTCGCCGTCGGGGATCACCGGCATGCCGGGGCTGACCGGATAGAGGAATTCGGCGCGCACCAAGAGGTCGATCTCGATCATGGTGCGGGCTCCTCCATCGGGGTGGGAGGGCGAGCTTAGGGCGCGTGCTGTGGAAGGCCAGCGACGCTCCTGCACCGCAGCCTTGCGTCCGCAATCCGCTCTCGCTATGAAATGTTACAACGTAACAAAATATGAGATCCGAGATGGACTCCCGCCTTCCCGTCACCGTGCTCTCCGGCTTTCTCGGCGCCGGCAAGACGACGCTGCTCAACCACGTCCTCAACAACCGCGAGGGCCGCAAGGTCGCGGTCATCGTCAACGACATGAGCGAGGTCAATATCGACGCCGATCTCGTGCGTTCCGGTGGCGGTGACCTCTCGCGCACCGACGAGAAGCTGGTCGAGATGAGCAATGGCTGCATCTGCTGCACCTTGCGCGACGATCTTCTTGCGGAGGTCGGCCGGCTCGCCCGCGACGGACGCTTCGACTACCTCTTGATCGAAGGCACCGGTATCGCCGAGCCGCTGCCGATCGCGGCGACCTTCGAATTCCGCGACGAGGACGGTTTTTCGCTCTCCGACCTCGCCCGGCTCGACACCATGGTGACGGTCGTCGATGCGGTGAACCTGCTGAAAGACTATGGCTCGCGCGATTTCTTGCGCGAGCGCGGCGAGACGGCCGGCGAGGGCGACGAGCGCACCTTGATCGATCTCCTGGTCGAGCAGATCGAGTTCGCCGATGTCGTTGTGCTCAACAAGGTCGGCGATGCCGGGCCGGAGGCGGTGGCGCAGGCAAGGCTGGTGATCCGGGCGCTCAACCCGGATGCACGCCTGATCGAGGCTGATTTCGGTCGCGCGCCCCTGGACGCGATCCTCGATACCGGCCTGTTCGACCATGAGAAGGCGCAGGAGCATCCGCTCTGGCACAAGGAGCTCTACGGCTTCAAAGACCATGTGCCGGAGACCGAGGAATACGGCATCGCCTCCTTCGTCTACCGGGCGCGCCGGCCCTTCCACCCCGAAAAATTCAATGCCTTCCTCGCCCAGAGCTGGCGAGGGCTGATCCGCGCCAAGGGGCATTTCTGGCTGGCAACCCGGCCCGAATGGGTCGGCGAGATGTCGCTCGCCGGCGCGATCTGCCGCACCGAGGCGATGGGCTTCTGGTGGGCCGCCGTGCCGCGTCCGCGCTGGCCCGACCATCCGGAATGGAAGGCGATCCTGAACCGTCATTGGCATTCGGTCTGGGGCGACCGCCGGCAGGAACTGGTCTTCATCGGTTCCGGCATGGACGAGGGCGCCATCCGCGCCGGGCTCGATGCCTGCCTCCTCGGCGAGACGCCGACCATCGCCTTCAAGCCCGAACGCTATCGCGATTTGCCCGACCCGTTCCCGGCCTGGCGCCGGGCCACCGCCGCCTGAGGCTTCATCCCCTTACCGTCCGCTTCTGGAGACTGCCATGCGTCCGCTTTCCCTGTTGTCCACGTTCGCCATCTCGGCCGTGCTTTCGAGCCTGCCGGCACTCGCCCATGATCATGCCGTGCTGCGCGGCCGGCTGGTCTTCGCCGACCATGAGAAGCCGGTCGTGCGTGTGCTCGATCTCGACACCGGCGAGGTCACGCACAGCTTCGACCTGCCCAAGGCCAATCCCGGCTTCGCCACGGCGCAGGGTGGCCGCTTCGTAGTGATCAAGACCGGCGACGATGCCGGTACGATCCGCTTCCTCGATACCGGGCTGACGATCGAATCGCATGGCGACCACAACGACATCGAGAAGGGACCGGTGAAGCTCGTCGACCTCGTGCTGACCGGCCAGAAGCCAGCCCATGTCATCTCCGGCCATGGCCAGCTCGCGCTGTTCTATGACGGCATCCGTCCCTGGGACGGCCAGAGCACGGCGAAGGCGGTGCTGGTTGCAATCAATGATCTCGCCAAGGACAAGCCGGCGCTGACGGAATGGCCGAGCCCGGGGCCGCAGCACGGCATCGTCGTGCCGATGGGCGAGGGGCGCTGGCTGATGTCGGTGCCGAACCCGGTCTATGTGAAGGGTGAGGATCGCAGCGCCTCGTCGCGGCCGGACGGGTTCGAGATCCTCGACCGGGCGAAGGGTGGCTGGGCCAAGCTCGCCTCCTTCAACGATCCGGCCAAGGCCGACGCGTCCTGCAAGCTCTATCACGGCCATGCCGCGGCTGATGGCCAGCATGTCTTCGGCTGTGCCGAAGGGGAGGGCGGCGGCATGCTGGTGCTGTCGCAGGCTGGCGGCAAGTTCAGCGCGCACAAGCTCGCCTATCCGGACGAGCGCCGGATCAGTGCGATCAAGGCCAGGGTCGGCGCCAAGTTCATGGTCGCCAATTACGGCAAGACCTCACCCTATGACGGCCTGATCCGGGTCGATCCAACCGCCAAGTCGCTGTCTGCTACCGATATCCTGCCGATGCCCGGCGGCCAGTCGGCCTGCCAGTTCGAACTCTCCGGCAACGGCAGGCGGCTCGCCAATCTGACGCCGGACGGCAAGCTTCGTGTCTACGACGTCGCCGCCTGGAAGGAACTCGCCAGTTTCGACGCCGTGCCGGCCTTCGACTGCCAGTACGGTGCCAGGACGCCGACGCCCTCGCTCGCGGTGGTCGGCGGCAGCGCGTATGTCAGCGATCCCGGCAATGGCCGCATCCGCGAATACAATCTCGAGACACTGAAGCAGGCGCTCGACCTGCCGGTCGAGGGCATCCCGGCCAACCTCGCCGGCAGCGATGCGGGCTGAACGCCTGTAGGCTTCCGTTCAGCATCCGGGGTATAGGCACCCCGGATGCTGCAACGTCTTCCTCGCCAGAGCCGCCAGGTCGTCGCCTACGCCTTCTCGGGCGTTATGGCGGCGGTTGCGCATTACGGATTGCTGATCGGCCTGGTCGAGCTCGGCGGGGCCGACCCCGTTGTGGCCTCGCTGGCCGGTTTCGTGCTCGGTGGCGTGGTCTCTTATGTGCTGAACCGCTGGCTCACCTTCGAGGCGACCCGGACCCATGGCGAGGCGAGCTGGCGCTTCGGCCTGATCGCCTTCGGCGGCTTCCTGCTGACCGGTGTGCTGATGCACCTCTTCGTCAAGGTCGCCGGTCTGCCCTATCTGCCGATGCAGGTCGTCACCACGCTGATCGTGATGATCTTCACCTTCGCCGGGCACAAATTCTTCTCCTTCGCCGATCGCGAAGGCGCCTGATCAGGCCTGGCCGGCGGCGTAGAGCGCCCAGCCGACCAGCAGCAGGCTGACAAAGCTCGCGAGCGTGCGGACATGGTTCCACATCGTCCACGGACCGGAATAGTGCTGCCAGAGTGTCCGCGCTTGCTCGGGATCGGCCGGGATCGTGGCGATGGCGAGCGCCTCGTTCATCGGCACATTGGCGACGATGGTGATAAGGAAGGTGCCGGCCAGATAGACGATGGCGGCGAGCGCCAGCAGCAGCGCGACCTGCCCGGCGCCTTGCTTCCACCACAGCCCGGCGGCGACCAGCGCCACCACCGGCGTGCCGAAGAAGGCCGGGAAGAAGATCGCGTTGCGCACGACGATGTTGATGCTCTGCATCGAGGCGATCGCGGCCTTCGGATCGGCCGCGTCGAGCGCCCACATCACCGACATCGAATAGGCATAGAAGAAGCCTGCCATGGCGCCGGCCAAAACCAGCGTGACGATGGTGAGGGTGAGCGCGAGCGCGGTCATGGCCTTGCAGCCTCCAGCGTCAGCGGCTTGCGTGCCGAAAAGGCCATGCGATGCGGGTTATGGCCGAAATTCGTGCGGCGTGTGACACCCTTGAAGCCGGCCGCCTCGACCAGCGCGGCGATGCCGACGGCGCTGTAGGTCGAAAGACCGTACTGGGCGCGCAGCTTGCGGTAGTCCGAGAAGACGGTGCGCACCAGCCCGCCGAGCGCCGCGACGAGGAAGCCGCCGCGCCAGGCGAAGCCGAGCAATTCGGTCGCGTCGGTCAGCGGCGAGAGGTCGGGCGGGATCACGTCGGCGAGGATCAGCTCGCCGCCGGGCTTGAGCTTGGCGAGCCAGGTGGCCAGCGCTCGCTTCAACTCATCTTCGCCGAGATACTGGATCAGCGAATTGGCGACGACGAGGTCGAGCGAATCATCCGGCAACGCCTCGACCTCCTCCGGCGAGACGACCGAGAGATTGGCGAGCGCGCCGAAACGGGCCTTCAGTCTGTCGCGGACGGTCGGGGCCGCTTCGCAGAGGATCAGCTTGCCGCTGGCCGCGGCGACGAGATCGGCCGAAAGCGCTTCGCCGCAGCCGACATCGAGCACGGTTGCGTCCTTGGACGGCACGGCGGCGGCGATATCCTGCGCAATGCGGCGATAATGCAGGGCCTTGTGGCGATCCGAGACGTAGATCGCATGCTCGCCGTTCCAGAAATCGCGCCAGGACATCGGGTCTCCGTATCGAGAACGGCGCGGGCAAGCGCCTTCGCCCTAAGCCCTAGCATGACCGCGGCGACTGTGGAGTCAGGTTGATTGCACGCAGGGTTTGTGCTGCCTCAAATGAGCCAATAGCCTGCGCCGACCGACCGGAGCCGTGCCGACCATGCTGCTTTTGCCGAAACTCCTGAAGCGCTCGATCCGCAAGGGACGGCTCACCGTGATCGCGCCGGACGGGACGCGGCATGTCTTCGGGCCGGGCCGGACCGAGTTCACCTTCGCCGGCAAGCCGGTCGTCGCCGGCGAGGTGACGGTGCGCTTCAAGGATACGAAGATCGAGCGCGAGCTCTTCCTCAATCCCGAGCTGGCGCTGGCCGAAGGCTATATGGATGAGCGTATCGAATTCGAGGACGGCTCGACCATCCATGACCTTTTGACGCTGTTCTGGATCCAGCGCAGCGAACTGCGCAAGCACCCGCTGCAGGCTGCGATCCGGAAGATACGCTTCAAGATCCGGCGCTGGCGGATGCACAATCCGCTCGGCGTCGCCGGCAAAAAGGTCAAGCACCACTACGATATCCCGACCGATTTCTACCGGCTCTGGCTCGACGAGACGATGACCTATTCCTGCGCGTACTGGCATTCTCCTGACGTAGGCTTGGAAAACGCGCAAAAGGCCAAGCTCCGGCACCTCGCCGCCAAGCTGAAGATCGAGCCGGGGATGCGCGTGCTCGACATCGGCTCGGGCTGGGGCGAGCTTTCGATCTATCTCGCCAAGGCCTGCGGGGCGAAGGTGACCGGGCTCAACGTCTCGCCGGACCAGATGGCAGCGGCGCAGAAGCGTGCCGAGGCGGCCGGGGTCGGCGATGCCGTCAGTTTCATCAACAAGGACTATCGCGAGCTGACCGGGACCTTCGACCGCGTCGTCTCGGTCGGCATGATGGAGCATGTCGGCGTCGCGCATTACCTCGAATATTTCGAGAAGATCCGCGACCTGCTGACCCCTGACGGGATCGCGCTTGTCCACTGCATTGGCCGCGTCGGCCCGCCCGGCTTCACCGGCCCGTTCTTCGATAAATACATCTTCCCCGGCGGCTATGCCCCGGCGCTGTCGGAAGTCTTCGCCGCGGTCGAGCAGACCGGGCTCTGGCATTCCGACTGCGAGTTCTGGCGCCGGCATTATCACTGGACGCTGGAAGCCTGGCGCGAGCGCTTCATGGCGCACCGGCCGGAGGTGGTCGCCATGCTGGGCGAGCGCTTCGCCAGGATGTGGGAGTTCTACCTCTCCGCCTGCTCGATCTCCTTCGACATCGGCGGCGACATGGTCTTCCAGCTGCTGCTCGGCCCGCACAAGAGCGCCGTGCCAGTGATCCGGGACTACATCACCGAAGCGGAGGCTGAGCTGGAGCGGCGGGGCTTCTGACGATGGCGGGACAGGAGCTGATCGGGCAGGTCTCTGACCTGCTGCGCGAGGTCGCGGCCGAGGCGGTGATGCCGCGCTTCCGCAAGCTGTCGGAAACCGAGGTCCGGGTGAAATCGCCGGGCGAAGAAGTCACGATCGCCGATGAGGAGGCGGAGCGGTTGCTCACCGCCGGGCTCCTGGCGCTCCTGCCGGGATCGCGGGTGATCGGGGAGGAGGCGGTCTCGGCGCAGCCGGAGCTGTTGCAGGGGCTCGGCGAGGGCACGGTCTTCGTGGTCGACCCGGTCGACGGCACCGCCAATTTCGTCAAGGGCAGCCCGTGCTTTTCGATGATGGTGGCGCTGCTGCAAGAGGGCGAGCCCGTCGCCTCGTGGATGCTGAGTCCGGCGACCGATATGCTCTACGTCGCCGAGCAGGGCTCCGGGGCCTGGGGCAATGGCGAGCCTGTCAGGGCAGGCCAGCCGCCGCAGTGGAATGCGCTGCGCGGCGGCGTACTCACCCGCTTCCTGCCCGCCGAGATCAAGGCGCGGGTTCAAGCCAATGGCCGGGATCTCGCTGCCATCCTGCCGGGCATGCACTGCGCCGGCGAGGAGTATCCCGCGATCGTGCGCGGCGAGCAGCACTTCGTGGTGTTCTGGCGCGGCCTGCCCTGGGACCATGCGCCGGGCACGCTCTTCCTCGAAGAGGCCGGTGGACGGGCGGCTCGTTTCGACGGGCGCCCCTACAGACCGGCCGAGCAAGGCTTCGGCATCCTGGCGGCGCAATCGCCGGAGCTATGGGACGAATTGCAGCGGCGGCTTTTCGCCGAAGCTTAGGGTAGGCCTCGCCCACGCAGTGGATCAGGGCCTGCGCCAGACATAGCGGATGTCAGGCTCGCGCTCTTCATTGCGCGCGCCGTCGGTCAACTCGGCTTCGACGAAGCCTTGCCGCTCATAGAAGCGCCTGGCGGTGGCGTTGCGCTGAAACGTCCACAGGTTGAGGTCGGAGCAGCGCCCCTGTGCGACGTCCAGCAATGTGCTGCCGATACCCTGGCCCTGATAGGCCGGCAGCACGTAGAGCTGATCGATCCAGCCATCGCGGAAGGCGATGAAGCCGGCCAGCGTCGGACCGCCGAAGATGCCCCACAGTTCGCATTGGTCGAAGACGACGCTCCGGAAATAGGCGCGGTCTTCCTCGGGTGTATGGAGCCCGGCCAGCCAGGGCAGCCGATCATCGAAACTTTGGCGGTGCACGGCAGCCACGGCGTCCATGTCACTGCGCTGGAGCCTGGTCGGGGGACTGAGCATTTCCCCGAGTAGCAGAGGCTCGCTCAGCTCGGCAACGGCTGGTCGGTCGCACTCGAAGCCTCGCCGGCTTGGCGCCGCGAGGGGTTGAGGCAGAACGCCATCCGAGGGAAGGCGCGGGGCCAAGGCAGCGTCGCAGTCGATGGATGCGTGTCGAATCTCGATGTCGATATGTCGAGGCAGCGTCACTCGCCGCTGCCTGAACCCGCGCGACGGCAGAATTGAAGGCGGGGATACTCGCCACCGAGGCGAGCGGCCGGCTCGCGGTCAGGCGCGGACGATTTTGCGGCGCGCCTTGGGCTTGGCGGGTGCCAGGGCCTGCGCCTCGCGCTCCAGCGCTTCCTTTTGCAGCCGCAATTGCCTCAGCTTCGCTGTATTCGCATCGCGGGCCTGGGCGATGCTGTCAGCCTCGGAGATGATCCGGCTGCGGGCGAGCGACTGGGTCTGCACCTTCAGGAAATTGTTGTCGGCGTCGGTGCGCTGCTTTGAATGTTCAGCCAAGATGGCCTCCCGCTGGTTTCGATGGTGGGGTCAGGCGCATGAAAAAAGGCCAAGCATACGCTTGGCCTTCCCTTGGAAGTCATTCCAGTCAGTGGTGCCGGTACATCCATGGTCACCGCGACGAATGACGTCCGGATCACGCAGCCTGAAGCTGCTCGGCGGCCATCTTGCCAGACTTGTTGTCGCGAGCGACTTCGAAACTGATCTTCTGGCCTTCCTGCAGATCGCGCATTCCAGCGCGCTCGACAGCGGAGATGTGGACGAAGACGTCCTGGCTGCCGTCGTCAGGCTGAATGAAGCCGAAGCCTTTGGTGGAATTGAACCATTTCACTGTGCCGGTGGCCATTGAAGAACCCTCCTATTGGCAATACCTGTCGTCCGCCATGCGACTGCTCGGCGGATTCAGAACGATTTCGAAAGGGGGGAGTTCATCAGAAGCGTGCCGAAGCACGAAAATAAAACCGACCGTCCAAGCAAATATCGACAAGAGCAGACTACGTTTTTCTGGGCGAGATGTCAATCATCGCTCTTGCTTTTCATTTCCGCTGCGTCGAATTCGGGGCCTGAACTCGGGTTTTTAGTGAACGAAGACCAGGTTTTTGACCCGAGTCCAGTGAGGTTTCGTAGTATCGCCTGCTTCTTTATTTTCCATAGGCCGGGTGCGGCAAAGCGATTGAGCGGGCTTGCGCCCCACCGTTTCAAATTGACGATCACCACACCGGCCAGGGCCATGGCGCGCTCGAAGCGCTCCACCAGCGAGACGTCGCTTTCATCCCGGCCCCTCTCCTTCTCGGAGAGGGGCTCTTCGGCGTATCTCAGCCCGCCGGCATTGCGGACATGTCGGCGAAGACCGCCTCGAAAGTGTGGCCGTCGGCGTCCTCGAAGGCGCGATTGTAGAGCCAGCCCAGATCGGTCGCCGGCCGCGGATCGGCCTTGCCGCCGGCTACGGCTGCCGCTGCTACGGTCGCGTCGACCTCCGCGCGGCTGTCGAGCGTGAGCGCCAGCAGCACCTGTGCGCCGGCATGGGCGTCGGCGACGGGCTTTGCGGTGAAGGTCGCGAAATAGTCGCGGCTCAGCAGCTGGAAGGTGATCGTCTCGGACCAGACCATGCTCGAGGACTGGTGGTCGCTGAAATCCGGGTTCTGCGTGCAGCCGATCGCCTCGTAGACGCGGGTCGCGGCGGCGAGCTCGGCGACGGGCAGATTGACGAAGAGCATCTTTGGCATGGTGGTTCTCCTTCTTGCTCGGGTGGGGTGATTGTCAGAGGTTCTGCTGCAGGATCCGCCCGTTCGGGTGGACGCAGATGAGCTCCAGCCGGCCTTCGCCGACATTCTCGAAGCGATGCGGAATGTCGGGCGCGGCGACGACGATGTCGCCGGCATGACCCCGGGTGGTCTCGCCGCCGACGGTGAACTCGGCCTCGCCCTTCCGGACGATCCAGGTCTCAGAATAGGGATGAACGTGCAGCATCGAGCCCTGGCCCGGCTCTGCATCGACGATGAAGAACGAGACCGGACCGCCGAGCGCTTCGCCTTCGAAACGCACCGTGCGGTTGGCACCGCGCTGCTGATCTTCGGACCGAAGGACGTTGAACATAGCTGCCTCCCTGGTTGATTGCGGTGTGAATTATCTTTGCAGGAAGATATTTAGTTGAGAAATATCTTCTCGTCAAGATAATTATCTTCGTGTCGAGATATCTTGGCCGGAGAGCACACGCCGTGTATGTCTCGCTGTCGGGGCAGCGACAGCCAAGGCTCGGAAATGACAAACGAATCAGGAAACCAGGAAGGTGCAGCGGAGGATCATGTCGACCGGCTGCGCCGGCTATGGGCACGGGAGCTGCCGGATTTGAACACCGAACCGATGGCGATCCTCGGCCGCGCCTTCCGGCTCGGCAACATGGTCCGGCCGAGCATCGAGGCGACCTTCGCCGGCTTCGGGCTCGACCGCGGCGAGTTTGACGTGATCTCGACCCTGCGCCGTTCCGGCTCGCCCTACCGGCTGACGCCGACCGAGATGTACGCGCTCTTGATGATCTCCTCGGGTGGGCTGACCCACCGGCTCGACCGGCTGGAGAAGGCCGGGCTGATCCGGCGCGAGAAGTCGGCGAAGGACGGGCGCAGCGTGCAGGTGGCGCTGACCGATGCGGGCGCTGTGCTGGCCGAGCAGGCCTTTCGCACGGACATGGCGAGCGAGCTGGCTTTCCTCGATCCGCTCGATGCTGGGGAGCGGGAGGTGCTGGCGGGGTTGCTGCGGAAGCTCATTCTCGGGATCGAGGCAGACCTGCAACAGCGAGACGAAGAGCGCGGGGAACCCTCTCCTGGAAGGAGAGGGCAGGGTGAGGTGTAGGCGGTAAGACCAGTTCCGTGAGGCCCAAACGCGCGGTTGGGTTCAGGCTAACGTTTTCAGTCCGAACACCTTGTAACTCTGCCACGGCCGCAGCTGTTAAGGTTCCGGCTGCGGTGACGGGCGCAAGACCGGGAACACCGAGGGCGTCCGAGCCCGTGGGTGAGTTTTGGTCAGCGCCCGTCGTTCCATCGACCCCGAACAGTCGCTTGGGCCGCGCGAAGCGAAGCCCGTTTGCGCAAGGATGGGATCGGATGGACGCTGGTGTGATCGTCGGGATCGACGTCTCGAAGGCCCGGCTGGACGTGCATGTCCTGCCGATGGAGGAGAAGTTCGCCGTCGCACGTGACGGGGATGGGATTGCAGCGCTCGCGGACAGATTGACCGGGCTGGCGGTTGCGGCCGTCGGGGTCGAGGCGACGGGCGGCTTCGAGACGATCGTGGCGGCCGGGCTCGCGGCGGCCGGATTGCCGGTCGTGGTGGTCAATCCGGCACAGGTGCGTGCCTTTGCCAAGGCGCTCGGCCAGCGTGCCAAGACCGATCCGATCGATGCGGCGGTGATTGCTCGCTTCATTATGGCGACGCGGCCTGCGATCCGCGCGCTGCCCGACGAGGAGACCCAGCTTCTGGCCGATCTCGTCGCGCGCCGGCGCCAGATCGTGACGATGATCGGGGCCGAGCGTCAGCGCGAGAAGCGGGCGCCTGTCCGCGTCAGGCGCAGCATCCAGCGTCTGGTCAAGGCACTGGAGACGGAGCTCGCCAGCCTCGACAGCGACATCGATGACAGCGTGCGTGGCTCGCCAGCCTGGCGCGACAAGGAGGATCTGCTCGCCTCCGTGCCGGGCGTCGGCAAGACCGTCGCCCGCACGCTGATCGCCGAGCTGCCCGAGCTCGGCACGCTCGACCGGCGGCAGGTCGCGGCTCTGGTCGGTCTTGCGCCCTTTACGCGTCAGTCCGGTCAATGGCGGGGCAAGAGCTTCATCGGCGGCGGCCGGACGAGCGTGCGCGCCGCCCTCTTCATCGCCGCCATGGTCGCCGCCCGCCACAACCCCGCCCTCAAGGCCTTCCGCGACAAACTCGTCGCCGCCGGCAAGCCCAAGCTGGTCGCCCTCGTCGCGACCGCCCGAAAGCTCGTCACCATCCTCAACGCCATCCTGCGGGACAGACAGCCATGGCGCGCTCAAACCGCTTGACAAGCAAGACAGTCGCTCACCCTACCCTCTCCTTCCAGGAGAGGGTTCCCGCGTTTTGCTGGTCGAGGGCGCAGGGCCGCTCACCGCTTCAGGTTGACGATGACCACTCCGGCCAGCGCCATGGCACCGCCGATCAGGCCGAGCGTCGTCGGGATCTCGCCGAGCCAGAAGAAGCTGATCAGCATCGCCGCCGGCGGCACGCAGTACTGGAAGTTGGCGGCGCGGGCGGCTGGCAGGCGCGACAGGGTGATCGCCCAGGTGCCGTAAGCAACGACGCTCGAGACCAAAGCGAGCCAGACCACGGACCAGATCGCCTGCGCCGGGGCTGCCGGCAATTGCTCCAGCGCGCCGGGCAGGAAGGGCGTGAGCGCAAGCCCGCCGAGCGCCATGTTCCAGGCCGCGACGGTGAGCGGCTTGTGGCGGGCGAAGAGCGGCTTTTGCACCACGGTCGAGACCGAGTTGCACAGGGCGGCGCCAAGGATCAGCAGGACGCTGACGCCGATATTGAGGTCGAGCCCATTGCCGAGCGCGATCACGCCGATGCCGGCGAAGGCGAGTGCCGTGCCGAGCCAGGCGATCAGGCTGAAGCGCTCGTTCAGGACCAGCATGGCGAGCGCCGCCGTCATGATCGGGTTGGTGTTGATGATGAAGCTCGCCGCGCCCGCCGGCACGACGCGCTGGCCGAGATTGAGGAAGATCGCATAGAGCGCGATGAAGACGATGCCGCCGGTGAGGAAGCGCCAGATGTCGGCGCGCTCGGGCAGCTTCGGACGCATCACGATCAGGAAGAGCGCTGCGAAGATGCCGGCGATGGCAAAGCGCAGGGCCGCGAGTTCGAGCGCGCCGAAGCCGGCAAGGCCGGCCCGGATCGCGGGGAAGGAGGAGGCCCAGGCGATCACGGTGAAGGGGATGGTGAAGAGCAGCATGGCATCGAGGGTGGAGCCGGGCCGGGTGGGCGCGGCGGAGGATACGGTTGTCATGATGAGCCCCTTTCGGGCGAATGACGGTTCGCCCCGATAGACGCCTCGGCGAGCTGATTGACAAACGAGTAATTCGATGGCGAGCTGTGAGCATGGATCACAGCTCGCCACTTCCGCCATTGGACACTCTGCGCGCCTTCGAGGCCGCCGCCCGCTCCGGCAGCTTCTCGGCCGCGGCCGAGGCGCTGAACCTCACCCATGGCGCGATCTCGCGGCAGGTCGCCAAGCTCGAGCACTGGCTGGGCTTGCGCGTCTTCGAGCGCCAGGCGCGCGGGGTCGCGCTGACGCCGGAGGGGCAGCGCCTGTTCCAGCGCACGCAGGAGGCCTTCCAGGTCTTCGCCGACTCATCCGACCGCTGGAGCGAGCCGCGCGGGGCGGCAGTGGTGCGCTTCAGCGCGACGCCTTCCGTCTGCTCGCTCTGGCTGATGCCGCGCTGGCAGCGCCTCGAGAGCGGCGATCCCGCCGTGCGGATCATGCTGCAGGTCGACCATCGCAAGGTCGACCTTGAAGAGGAGGGTATCGACCTCGCCATTCGCTGCGGCCGCGGCGGCACGCCGGGGCGGGTCTCGGTGCAGCTCTTCGAGGAATGGTGCTATCCCGTCGCCTCGCCGGAGCTGGCGAAGGCGATCGGCGACGGCAAGCCGGAGCGCTTCCTCGACCAGCCGCTGATCCATGACTCGGACGCCGCCGGCTGGCGCGCCTGGTTCAATGCGCAGGGGCTCGATTTCCGGCCGCGCCAGCAGGACCGGCGCTTCGAGGATTACAACCTCGTTCTCGACGCCGCCGCCTCAGGGCTCGGCGTGGCGCTGTCGCGCCCGCCTTTGGCGCAGGCGCAGGTCGATGCCGGGCGGATCGCCAGGGTCGACCAGCGCACCGCGCTCAACCCGGTCTCCTATTGGCTCGACCGGCCGATGGGCCAGCCGCGCCCGGCGGCGGTGGCGCTGGCGACTAGGATCGCGACCGAGGCGGGCCTGCCGGCGGCCAAGCTGGCGGGCTTCCTGCGGCAGGAGGCGAAGGCGGCGTAAAGGGCGTGCGATGCGCCACCGATCGATGTGAACACCCGTTCATACCTTAATTGACGCGGGTTGCATCGGAGCCTCATCTTTCTCGCAGGGGTTGAGATTACGGGGCGCGCGATGCCGAAGCTGGGGCTGTTCTACCGGGGCCAGGTCGACGACGAAGATATCTTCACGACGGTCTATGACGGCACGAGATGGGCGGGTGACACCAACATCGCCAGCCAGCGAGGCGGCATCAGCCCGAGAACATGGGATCCACCCGCCGCCTGCCTGCACAATAATCGCCTGTGCCTGGTTTATGCCACCCGAGGTGATGGCGACCTCTATATGTCGCTCTACGATGGCTCCACCTGGTATGGTAACGAGAAAATCGGCTCCATCGAGGGGGAAGTCAGCCCGAGTTCCGTCCGGGGCCCAGCACTGATCACATACAACAACACATTGTACTTGATCTATATTAGCGGAGGAGCCGACCATGCCCTGCGCTGGTCCCGGTTCGACGGTAGGCGCTGGCAGGGCGATGAGGCGATTGTCACGGTAGCCGGCAGCACACTGAAATCGAACAGATCACCAGCAGCGGTCGTCTTCAACGACAAGCTCTATCTGATCTACAGGGGCGCGAGCGTCACCTCCGACAAGCTGTATATCGCCTGGTTCGACGGCCAGAGCTGGAACGGCGATACGTCAATCGGCGATCAACCCGGTGGGGTCGATCCCTGGTCCGACGAGGCTCCCACCGCGGCGGTGTTCAACGACAAGCTCGTCCTCGTCTACAAGGGGGCGACAGTACCGAACCTTTATATCTCGCGCTTCGACGGCAGCAGCTGGTCGGGAGACGTCGAATTGTCCGACGAGCCCGGCGGCCTCGATGCCAAGAGCGATGCGGGCCCGAGAGTGCTGGTCTTCGAAAACAAGCTCTGGCTCATCTATTGCGGGCACCGTAATCGCTCGTTCTTCGTATCCTGTTTCGATGGCGCCACCTGGTCCGGCGATGTGGCCGTCTCGAACCAGGCGGGCAATGTCGATCCCGAATCGGATGCGGGTCCCGCTCTTTCGCTGATGCCGTTTCCAAATCCGGTGGTGAATGTCCGCGACGTGCCTCAGGGCAGGGTCATGGATATGCGCACGAAGCCGATGCCGGCGGCGGTGTATCATGCTGAAAAGACCGGGATGGTGATGGTCAAGACGGGTCCGGAGGCGGTGACTGCGCCTGGCCTGGGTGGCGATCAGCCATCACCGATTCTCGACCCCTTGATCAGCGACATCAGCCTGATGGGGACGCATGACAGCGCTGCGATCAATCCTTGGCTGCGGACGTTCTACGCTTGCCACAACATGACGGTCACGGAGCAGCTTACGGCCGGCGTTCGTGTGCTCGACGTCAGGTTGAAGGTGAAGAAGTCGGGATCCGCCTTCGCGTTCGGAACCTGCCATGGCGCAATCGGCCTTGGCTTCGCGGCGAATGAATATCAGTCGTTCGAGTCGCTTTTGGACGAGTGCAAGGCATTCCTGTCACGGCAGCGCACGGAATTTCTGGTCATGTCGCTCAAGATCGACGACTGGAACGGCTTCGATTCAGGGCGCGATGGACCTGCCGTCTTTGACGCGCTGCGCGCGCTGCTCCAGGACTATCCGGTCATCACCAACAAATCCGCCATCCCCCATCTCAGCGAGGCGATGGGGAAGATTTACCTGCTCAACCGCATCAATGGCGAGCTCTCGCTCGGCGTGCCGATAGGCTGGCCCGACAACACCAACGGCACCTGGTTGCCGCGCACCAGCGACCGCGAGTTCGATGTCTACGTCCAGGACCGTTACAAGGGGCTGCCGGTTATCGCGGGTCCGGAGAAGTTCCGGCTCTTTGTCGACGCGGTCGGACAGTCCCGCCAGCGCGGCCAGATGCTGATCAATTTCGGCAGCGCGACCTATTTCGGCGTCGGCGGTATCAACATTCACCGCGGACTTCTGCGCCATCTCGGCGTGACGGCCAACCGGCCTTCCTTCTTCGGCTGGTCGTTGTTCGACTATGTCGACCTCGCCTACCCGACCAGCGTCTATCCCGCACTCACCTGCACTCAAATGATCAATGCGGCGACCTCCAATTATCGGGATTTCCCGAGTGGCTATGTCGTCTACACCGACGGACGCAATGAACAATTGTGACCGGGAAGAAGAGCCGGCGAGGTGACTTAACTGCCGCGCGTGCCTTGCTCCGCGAGTTCCGGCGCGAGATGGGTGCCCCGGTCGGCGCCGGCGCGCATCGTGCTCCGCACGTCGCGATCTCCGGTCTCGTCGAGATGCGCCCGCATCTCCTCGGCCAGGGCGAAGAAGCGGTCGCGCACCGGCCGCGCATGGGGGTTGGCCTGCTCGATCGCCATGAAGACGCCGGGGCTGTCATGGCGCACCATCTCGGTCGCGCGCATCAAGAGGTCGAAGCTCGCCGTGGTCATCCGGCGCGGCAGAGGCTCCATCCTGACCAGGATCTTGGCGATGAGATGAGTCAGGCCCTGGACCAGCGCCGCCTCGCGATCATGCGCCTCCGGCGTCGTCATGATGACCTTGAGCCCGAGCACGCGGCGCAGGAAGGCGGCGATGCGCCAGGCGCTGGCGCCGCGGATCGGGCAGATCGCGATCTTGAGGCCGGCAATGCCGTCGCGCCCGCTCTGCGGGCCAAAGAGCGGATGCGTGCCGACGATCTCGACGTCATCGGGCAGCTCGGCCAGCATGGTCATGGCCGGGCCGATCTTGACCGAGCCGACATCGACGACGATCGCCCCGGCATGCAGATGCGGCCGCAAGGCGGCGATCGCCTCGGAGAGGGCGGAAACCGGCACGGCGAGGATGACGATGTCGCAGGCGGCGATCTCGGCCGGATCGGCGGCGATGATGCCGCCCGCGGCTGCGTCGGCCGGCAGTGCCGGATCGAATGCCAGCAGGCGGCAATGCGGCTTGAGATGGCGGGCGATCAGGCGGCCGAAGGCGCCAAAGCCCATCAGGCCGACGGAAGGATTGATTTTGTTCGGGATAAGCATCGCGTGGTCCTCGGGAGGGGCCGCGATGCCGGGTGACTGCCTGATTTCAACCGCCAGCGCGGCGGTTGAGCATGGGAGTGCGACCGCCTTCTATGAGGACGGCGCGTAATAGTTGCGGGCGAGGCAGGTCGCTTGGTTCATGCTTGGCTTCAAGCGCAAGCAGTCCGGGCTGTCAACCGCAGCTTCATCTTGGGCAGTTGTTCTCGCGCTCGCGCCGCTGGATGTCGGCGATATCGGCGCGGTTGCGCGCCGTCAGCGGCAGGTCGGCGACATTGTCGTATTTGCAGCCCGCATTGTCGCCGAACGCCTTCCTGGCTCGCTCTGTCTTGAAGCAGTAACCGGCCTCGAAATAGATCGCATTGCGCTCCCCCCAGAGTTCGTCACAGGGGAACGCTGCCATCGCCGGCTGGTGCAGCAACGCGAAAGCCAGGCAGGCTGCCGGAAGGCGCGGCATCAGGCCGCCTTCTTCGCCTTCTCCGCTTCCATCAGCTCGACGAAGCGGGTGAAGAGATAGTGGCTGTCCTGCGGGCCGGGCGAGGCCTCGGGATGGTGCTGGACGCTGAAGGCCGGGCGGTCGTTCAGGGCGATGCCGCAATTGCTGCCATCGAAGAGCGAGACATGGGTCTCGGTCGCGTTGGCCGGCAGCGTCGCCGGGTCGACGGCAAAGCCGTGGTTCATCGAGACGATCTCGACCTTGCCGGTGGTCTTGTCCTGAACCGGATGATTGGCGCCGTGATGGCCCTGCTTCATCTTCAGGGTCTGGCCGCCGATCGCGAGCGCCAGCATCTGGTGGCCGAGGCAGATGCCGAAGGTCGGGATCTTCCTGTCCAGCAACTCCCGGATCACCGGCACGGCATATTCGCCGGTTGCGGCCGGGTCGCCCGGGCCGTTCGACAGGAAGACGCCGTCGGGATTGAGCGCGAGGATGTCCTTGGCTGATGCGGTCGAGGGCACGACCTCGACCTCGCAGCCGGCCTTGGCCAGCAGGCGCAGGATGTTGCGCTTGACGCCGTAATCGATGGCGACGACGCGATGCGCCGCACTCTCGCGCTTGCCGTAGCCGCGCGGCCACTGCCAGGGCGTCTCGTCCCAGTCATAGCGCTGGGTCGCGGCGACGAGCGGGACGAGGTCGAGCCCGGCCATGTCGGGCAGGGCAGCGGCCTCTTTCTTCAGGCGCTCGATGTCGAAATTGCCGGCCGGGTCATGGGCGATGACCGCGTTGGGCATGCCGTTCTCGCGGATCAGCGTGGTCAGCGCCCGGGTGTCGACGCCGCAGATGCCGACGATGTTGCGGGCCTTGAGCCAGGCATCGAGATGCTTGGCGGCGCGCCAGTTTGAGGGCTGCGTGACCTCGGCATGCAGCACGATGCCGCGCACGCCGGAGGAGGCGGCGGCGTTCACCGTCTCGGTGTCCTCCTCGTTGACGCCGACATTGCCGATATGCGGGAAGGTGAAGGTGATGATCTGCCCGGCATAGGACGGGTCGGTCAGGATCTCCTGATAGCCGGTCATCGCCGTGTTGAAGCAGACCTCGCCGGGCGCCTGCGCGATCGCGCCGAGGCCGAAGCCTTCGAGCACGGTACCGTCGGCGAGTACCAGCACGGCGGTCGCGCGCGGCTCGCTCCAGCCTTCTTGCCCGCCTTGCGCGGCGGGGTTTCCTTCGTGAGCGGTCATGTCTATGTCTCGTCCAGGCCGCTGGAAGCTGCGGCAAGCGTGAAGGCTGCGCGCGGGTGGCGCTGCCGGTCTGGAGCGCGAGCCTTAATCAGGCGCCCGCGCCCCGTCAATGAATGAAGAAGGTTTGCAACATCATGTCCAACCTGCGTGAGCAGTTCACCGCCGACCTCAAGACCGCGATGAAGGCCGGCGAGAAGGGCAAGGTCTCGACCATCCGCCTCGTCCAGGCGGCGCTGAAGGACAAGGACATCGAGGCGCGCGGGGCCGGCAAGGGCGAGGCGACGCCGGACGAAATCCTCGCTCTGCTGCAGAAGATGATCAAGCAGCGCCAGGAATCGATCGCGATCTACGACGCCAACAGCCGGCCGGAACTGGCTGACGGTGAGCGCGCCGAGGTCGCGGTGATCTCCGCCTATCTGCCGGCACAGATGAGCGACGAGGAGATCAAGGCTGCGATCGAAGAGGTCATCGCCGAAACCGGCGCGGCCTCCGTCAAGGACATGGGCAAGGTGATCGGCGCGCTGCGCGGCGCCTATGCCGGCCAGATGGATTTCGCCAAGGTCTCACCTATGGTAAAGCAGCTGCTCGGCGGCTGATCAGCCGGAGCGGCGGCGCTCGGTCGACTTCGTCTTCGCGCGCTGCTTCGAGGCCGACATGTATGAACGCAGGACGGCGTTGATTCGCTTCTGGTAGCCGGTGCCGCCGCGCTTGAAGAAATCCAGCACGTCCTCGTCGAGCCGGATGGAGATCGGCTGCTTGCGCGCGGGCCGCGTTATCTCGACCTGCGACCAGTCGATGTCGAGCAGCCCGTCCCAATCGGGATCGGAACGTGCGGCCTGCTCGATCTCCTCATCGCTGAGTGCGTCGACGTGTGTCCAATCGGTGCGGTCTTTCACGCGTTCGAGACGGCCGTCCTCATGCTCGACGATGTAAGAGTTATCGTCGAGTTCGGCGATGAAAGTTACGATGTGTTCTCGTTCCATCGGTTGCGCTCTTCGCGTCTGGCTGCGCGGGCCGAGATGATCCGGATCCGCTGGTCGCGCACTGTATAGATTACGGCGATTAGCCGACCCTCCACTCGCCCGATCAGGACACACCGCTGTTCAGCGTGCGGGCCTTGTGAGCGATATTCAAAGCCGTTCACATCGCTGAACGCCTTAAAGGCGATACCGTGCTTGCGAATATTGGTGGCGTTCTTGTCGTAGTTCCATTCAAATCGCGTTTCGGACGCTTCCATGGCTGTGACGCTCGCTGCCGGTCAGATCGATGATTCTGTTCATCGGGCTTCTCCTGTTTGAGCGCGGCATGATCGCGACCGCGGCGGATTACCGCCTTTGCAGCAGGTGGCTCATGCTTGCTGCAACGCCGTAACTGTATATACGATTGTATCGTTGTCAACGGTAGAGACTTCGGCTGCGGAGAGTCGATCCGCGAGCGCAGTTTTTTGCTAAATTGAGGGGTCAGCGTTTTAGCAAGGGAGGAGGCCGATGCCGAAACCTATGATCGCCATCCTGGCGCTCGGCCTCGCCTTGCAAGGCCCGGCAGCTCTCGCTCAGTCTAAGGGCTGGAGCACCGGCTACCAGATGGGTACGTCCTATGCCGGGGTGAGCGGCGCCGATGGGACGCGGCTCACCTTCTATTGCGGGGATGCGGCAGCTGCTCGTGCCAACCCGGCGATTGCGAGCGGCCCCTATCTGATGGCCGTCCTGCCCAAGACGCAGCTAAAAGACGCCTTGCCGTCGGCGATCGAGATCGTGGCTGACGGCAAGGCGACGCGCGTGCCGGTCAAGGCCCAGTCAGGCATGGACGAGGTCGAACTGACCTGGACGCCAAGTCGCGACTTTGGTCTTTCGGAGATGCAGCTGGTGGTGGTGAGCCTGCGCGAGGCGACGCGGATTGAATTGCGCGCCGCCGAGGCCTCGGTCCTGCTGCCGACGGAGGGCGTGGCGACGGCCCTGGCGGACGATCCGCTGCGCTGTCCGTGAGCAGCCTTGGCGCTGCCGCCCTATTCCGACAGTCGGGCACGCTCCTGCCTCACATCGCCAGCGGGGTCCGCTATCACGGCGCTGTGGAAAGGGCAGATAAGAGTGGGCGCGCTGCGATCGGTGATTGGCACAAGCTCTCCGCATCGCCAGATAGGAAGCCATGAAGTTCCCGCCCTCCGTCCTTGAGGAGATCAAGGCGCGGCTGCCAGTCTCGGCGGTCGTGGGCAAACGCGTGCGCCTCGCCAAGGCAGGGCGCGAATGGAAGGGGCTCTCGCCCTTCAATGCCGAAAAGACGCCGTCCTTCTTCGTCAACGACCAGAAGGGCTCCTTCTTCGATTTCTCCTCCGGCAAGAACGGCGACATCTTCAAATTCGTGATGGAGACCGAAGGGCTCTCCTTTCCGGAAGCGGTCGAGAAGCTCGCCTCGGAAGCCGGGGTCGCCTTGCCGAAAGTCTCTTTCGAGACGCAGGTGCAGGAGGAGAAGCGCAAGGGGCTCCACGAGGTCGTCGAGCTCGCGGCGCGCTTCTTCGAGGCCGAGCTGCAATCCGAGCGCGGCGGGCTGGCGCGGCGCTATCTTTCCGGGCGCGGGCTGGAAGCGCAGGCGCGCCAGCTCTTCCGCATGGGCTATGCCCCGCCCGACCGCTTCTCGCTGCGCGACCATCTCGCCGGCAAGGGCGTCGGCGCCGATGCGATGATGGAGACCGGGCTCCTGGTGCATGGCGAGGAGATCGCCGTGCCCTATGACCGCTTCCGCGACCGGATCATGTTCCCGATCCACGATGCGCGCGGCCGGGTCGTCGCCTTCGGCGGCCGGGCGATGAGCGCCGATGTCCCTGCCAAGTACTTGAATTCGCCAGAGACGCCGCTCTTCCACAAGGGCGCGCTGCTGTTCAACCACCACAATGCCCGCAAAGCTGCGCACGACACCGGCCAGGTGATCGTGGTCGAGGGCTATGTCGACGTCATCGCCATGACGCTGGCCGGCTTCCCGCAAGTGGTGGCGCCGCTCGGCACGGCGTTGACGGAAGACCAGCTCGGATTGCTATGGCGCATGGCCGAGGAGCCGGTGATCTGCCTCGACGGCGACAAGGCCGGCCGCAAGGCGGCGGGCAGGGCGATCGATCTGGCGCTGCCGATGCTGGAGCCGGGCAAATCGCTCTCCTTCGCGCTGCTGCCGGAAGGGCAGGACCCGGACGATCTCGCCCGCTCGGGTGGCAAGCAGGCGGTTGCCGAGGTGATCGGATCGGCAAAGCCACTGGTCGATATGCTCTGGGCGCGCGAGTTCGAGGCGAGCCAGCTCGATACACCCGAGCGGCGCGCTGCCTTCGAGCGCAGGGTGAAAGAACCGCTCGGCCTGATCCGCGACGAGGCGACGCGCCGGCATTACCGCCGCGAGATCGACGAGCGCGTCGGCCAGCTCTTTGCCCCGGCGCCGCAGCAGGAGCGTTTCGAGGGGCGCCGGCAGAGTGGGTTCGGCGGCAATGCGCGCGGCGGGCGCGGTTTTCAGCGCGGCCCGGAGAGGCAGCCGCTGTCGCAGGTGCGCGCGAGCCCGCAGCTCACCAATTCAGCGATGCTGCAGCGCCGGCATGGCGAAAACCCCCGCGAGGCCTTCATTCTGCTGGCGCTGGCGAGCCATGCGGATCTGGTCATGCGCTGTGTCGACGAGATCGCCGAGCTCGCGCTCGACGGGTTGGCGGCCGAGCGTTTCCGCCAGGCGCTGCTAGAAGCGGCCTTCGACGGCAGCTTCGACCAGGAGGCCTTCGGGCGCAGGCTGGAGCAGACCCGGGTGGCCGAGGCGAGGGCGGCGTTGCTCGCCGTCACCCAGCCGGCCGAGCGGCTGAAACTCTTGCAAACGGCTGATCTGGAATCGGTTTTTGATTCGATTCGTCAGGCTCTCGTCTTGCATCATCGCGCACGAACGCTACATAGCGAGCTGAAGGCAGCCGAACGCGCATTGGCTGACGAACCAACGGAAGCCAATTTCGCCTGGATGAAGGACGTCAAGGCCCGCCTCGAAGCAGTCGAGGGGACCGAGGCCAATCCCGAGGACTGACCAGGCTGGCTGCTTTGCTCGTTCGTCGGCAGATCCGGGGTGACTTTCGAGATGGTGCACGATTCATCAACGATGGTCGGCGCTATCTGTGACGGATGAGTAGGTTGGGGTGCGCGGCAGCAACGGCAGCCGCGGCGCCCTTTTCTGCGTCGGAGCGGCTGCATCCGACGCGCAAGATGGCGGAGCGCTGATTTATGGCGACCAAAGTGAGCGAGCGGGACAAGTCCGAAGCGGGTTCCCCCGAAGCGCCCCCGAGCACGGACAGCCCCCTGCTGGATCTCACCGATCAGGCCGTCAAGCGGATGATCAAGCTCGCCAAGAAGCGCGGCTATGTCACCTATGACGAATTGAACGAGGTTCTGCCGTCGGAGGAGTTCTCCTCCGAGCAGATCGAGGACGTGCTCGGCCAGCTCAGCGAGCAGGGCATCAACGTCGTCGACAACGAAGATCCGGAAGCTGCCGGCGAGGAGCGGGCGGCGCGCGGCAAGGAAGGCGAAGAGGACGAGCCCGAAGGCGGCGACATGGTCGAGGCGCAGCGCTCGGCGCTGCCGGTCGAGACCAAGCGCAATCTCGAGCCGACCGAGCGCACCGACGATCCAGTGCGGATGTATCTGCGCGAGATGGGCTCGGTCGAGCTGCTCTCGCGCGAGGGCGAAATCGCGATCGCCAAGCGTATCGAGGCTGGCCGCGAGGCGATGATCGCGGGCCTCTGCGAGAGCCCGCTGACCTTCCAGGCGATCATCATCTGGCGCGACGAATTGATGGAGGGCAAGGTCCTCCTGCGCGACATCATCGACCTCGAAGCGACCTATGCCGGCCCCGACGGCAAGAATCCGGACCAGCTGCCGGGCGAGGGTGAGGAGCCGGCCGAGGCCGAGGAGGCTACACCCGAGGGCGAGACCCCGCCCGAGGGCATGGACGACGACGACATGGAGAACAACGTGTCGCTCTCGGCCATGGAAGCCGAGCTGAAGCCGCGCGTGCTCGAAACCTTCGACTCGATCGCCAGCAACTACACCAAGCTGCGCCGCCTGCAGGATCAGGACATCGCCAACCGGCTGGAGAACACCAAGCTCTCGCCGTCGCAGGACCGCAAATACAAGAAGCTGAAGGACGACATCATCACAGCGGTGAAGTCGCTTTCGCTCAACAACAACCGCATCGAGGCGCTGGTCGAGCAGCTCTACGACATCAACAAGCGGTTGATTTCGCATGAAACGAGACTTCTCCGTCTGGCCGAGAGCTATGGCGTTGGCCGCGAAGACTTCCTGAAGCAGCATATCGGCGCTGAGCTCGACCCGAAATGGCTGCTGCGCGTCTCCAAGCTCGGCTCGCGCGGTTGGAGGGAGTTCGTCGCGCAGGAGAAGGAGCGCATCCGCGAATTGCGCGAGGACGTGCATACCCTGGCGTCAGAGACCGGCCTGGAGATCCAGGAGTTCCGCAAGATCGTGCTGATGGTCCAGAAGGGCGAGCGCGAGGCCAGGCAGGCGAAGAAGGAGATGATCGAGGCCAATTTGCGCCTCGTGATCTCGATCGCCAAGAAGTACACCAATCGCGGCCTGCAGTTCCTCGACCTGATCCAGGAGGGCAATATCGGCCTGATGAAGGCGGTCGACAAGTTCGAGTACCGCCGGGGCTACAAGTTCTCGACCTACGCGACCTGGTGGATCCGCCAGGCGATCACCCGCTCGATCGCCGACCAGGCCCGCACGATCCGCATCCCGGTGCACATGATCGAGACGATCAACAAGATCGTCCGGACCTCGCGCCAGATGCTGCACGAGATCGGCCGCGAGCCGACCCCGGAGGAGCTGGCCGAGAAGTTGGCCATGCCGCTGGAGAAGGTGCGCAAGGTCCTGAAGATCGCCAAGGAGCCGATCTCGCTCGAGACGCCGATCGGCGACGAGGAAGATTCGCATCTCGGCGACTTCATCGAGGACAAGAACGCGATCCTGCCGATCGACGCGGCGATCCAGTCGAATCTGCGCGAGACCACGACGCGTGTGCTCGCCTCGCTCACCCCGCGCGAGGAGCGCGTGCTGCGCATGCGCTTCGGCATCGGCATGAACACCGACCACACCCTCGAAGAGGTCGGCCAGCAGTTCAGCGTCACCCGCGAGCGCATCCGCCAGATCGAGGCGAAGGCGCTGCGCAAGCTCAAGCACCCGAGCAGGAGCCGGAAGCTCAGGAGCTTCCTGGACAATTGAGAACCCGGAAGGTCCGGAGAGATTCAAAAGGGCGGCGTGAGCCGCCCTTTTTTGTTGCGGAGATCACCCCGCCGGCGCGACGAGCATTGCGGTGAGCCGACGGGCCATCGGCAACGCCAGCAGCAGGACCGGGAAAGCGATCAGCCAGCTTAGGCCCCAGGCGCCGGGCCAGCCTTGCAGGAAGGCCGGCGTCGGGCCGAGGACACGCAGCGTCGAGATGCCCGAGACGATCAGGGTCATCAGGCCCGACAGGATCAACGGGGTGACGAGCGCGCCATAGCGCGCCGGCAATTTGCGGGAACGAGTCATGGGAACATCCGTAAGGACAGGCCGCGCCGTCATGGCCTCATTGCATCCTGGCGGCACTTAAAGCCGAGGGATGCGTTGCCTGACGTGAGACGCTTACGGCCGTCCAAAAAGGGACGCGCGGGGCTCACCTAGGTCGGCGGCGAGCAGGAGGCAAGCAGAATCTGCTCAGTCCGCCACAGTTCTGCTAAGGTCACCGCGAGGATGGTGATCTTTGCTTTTGGAGGAGCGCGCATGACCGGCATCCCTGATCCCGCCCAGATCGAAGCCGCCCAGGTGGCGGTGCAGGCGGAAGTCGAGAAGGAAGCACAGAAGCAATCGGGTTCGGTCACAGATGTGCTCGGCAGCGCCGCCGACATCGCCGGGAATGTCATGTTCGAAGGGGTCGGCGAGGTGGTCTACGCTGCAGTCGGGACTGTGGCCGAAGGCGTGGGCACCGTCGCGGTCGCGACCGGCGAGGCGGTCGTCACGGTGATCGGCGGCATCTTCGAGGGGCTGGGCTAGCAAGGCGTGCGCGACCGCGATATCGATGCGGCTCCGGCAGCGTCGCTGGAGCTGGAGTGAAGCATGTCCCTCGAATTCCTGCTGACCTCGCTGATCATCGTCGCTTCGCCCGGGACGGGCGCGATCTACACCATCGCCGCCGGGCTGACGCGCGGGGCCAAGGCCAGCGTGCTCGCCTCCTTCGCCTGCACGCTCGGCATCGTGCCGCATCTGCTCGCCGCGATGATGGGCCTCGCGGCCCTGCTGCACGCCAGCGCGCTCGCCTTCGAGATCGTCAAATATGCCGGTGTCGCCTATCTGCTCTGGATGGCCTGGCAGACGCTGAAGGAGCAGGGTGCGCTCAGTGTCGAGACCAAGGCCGACAAGCGTTCGGCCTGGCGCGTGCTGGTCGACGGCATCGCGATCAACGTGCTCAATCCGAAGCTCTCGATCTTCTTCGTCGCCTTCCTGCCGCAGTTCATCGCCGCCAATGAGGCGAGCCCGATGGCGCGCATGCTGGAACTCTCGGGCGTGTTCATGGCGATGACCTTCATCGTCTTCGCGCTCTACGGCCTGTTCGCAGCGGCGATGCGCGACAAGGTGGTGACGCGGCCCAAGGTCATGGCGTGGCTCCGGCGCACCTTTGCGGCTGCCTTTGTCGCACTGGGCGCCAAGCTGGCGCTGACCGAGCGCTGATGGCAGGTAAACAGACCTGCCTCGCGATCGAAACGCGCGGGACGGGGCTTTACGAATTCACCGACGCCGTCGCCCGCTTCGTGCGCGAGGCGGCGGTCGATCTCGGCCTGTTGACGCTGTTCGTGCGCCATACCTCCTGCTCGCTGCTGATCCAGGAGAATGCCGATCCGGACGTCAGGCGCGACCTTGCCGCTTTCTTCACCCGGCTCGTGCCGCCGGCTGACGATCCGGCGATGGCTTATCCCACCCATCGTGCCGAGGGGCCGGACGACATGCCGGCCCATATCAAGGCGGCGGTGCTGCCGGTCTCGCTCTCGATCCCGGTGAGCGGCGGCCGGCTGGCGCTCGGCACCTGGCAGGGCATCTACCTGTTCGAGCATCGCACCAGCCCGCATCGGCGCGAGGTCGTGCTGCATCTCGCCTGAGCTGTCAGCCGCCGGTGGGTGGGACGAGCAACCGCATGAACGTGCCGTAGCATTCGTGCAGGTCGTCCGGCGACAGGCCGAGATCGAGCTGCTGGAAACCGATGAAGGCGGCGTATTCGACGCGGGCCAGAGCGACGGCCTCGCTGGGCGTGAAGCGCCCGCTCTCGCTATGGAGTTTCTCAAGATAGCCGATGCGCTCGCGGTCGACCTCGGCGCAGATTGCTGCGACGCTGGCATCGAGCTGGGC
The DNA here is from genome assembly GCF_004123845.1 of Allobosea sp. Tri-44. Lineage (GTDB taxonomy): Bacteria > Pseudomonadota > Alphaproteobacteria > Rhizobiales > Beijerinckiaceae > Allobosea. The sequence goes on from NZ_NBDP01000042.1 coordinate 146,072, forward strand.
GAGGCGTCGCACGCCCTGCTCGATGCGAATGTCGAGGGCCAGCGCCATCCGGTCGAGCGCGATCAGCCTGTCCTGCGCCGCTCCGCCCTTGTCGGCCTCCTGCATCAGGTGGAGCGTATGGGTCTCGCGCCAATGCAAGGCGAGCGCGGCGAGATAGGCCTCGATCGCCGGAAAATGCGCGTAGAACGAGCCCTTGGTCTTGCCAGCGCGACGGCAGAGCGCCTCGATCGTCAGCCCGGCCGGTCCTTGCTCGGCGAGCGCGGTGAGGCCGAGCGCGAGCCAGTCGGCCCGGCGGAAGCGCGGGGGAGGGAGAGTTACTGCCACAGGCCGATCGCACCGCTTACGGTGATCGCTGCGAACAGCGCCCATTGCGGGAAATGCGCGATCCGCAGGCGGAACAGGCCGACCATTGCGAGGCTCCAGAGGCAAAACAGCGCGGCGCCGACCGTCGCGAACAATGCGAGGTCGCGGCTGCCAAGGCCGACCGCGACGAGGCCGAAAGCGAGTGCCAGTGCAGCGAGCACGATCGTCACCAGATGCCAGCAATAGTACATGGTGAATTTCGGCACGGCATGCAGGCGCTCGGTTGCCAGCAGGGGCGCGGCGACATGCCGGCCACCAAGAATGAGGTGGATCAGCGTGGTGGCAGCGGCAAGCGCGGCGGCGATTGCAAGCCAAGCGTTCATGATGGCCTCCAAAATAGTACCATCTAGTATGGTATTATTTCGAGCTGAAGTGCAAGGCTGCTGATGTGGGGAGGCGATATTGGGAAAGGGGACGATTTTCCCGCTCCCGACGGGAACGGCGTAACGCTGCTTTTCCAGCCGACCGGGGGGCTCACCGCCCGGCGTAGTAATCGGGCTCCGGCGGCGGCTCCCAGGACTGCCCGGTGGCGATCAGGCAGCTCACGCCATGTGGCAAGGTCGCGAACAGGGTGAAGGAGCCATTCGGAGCGGCGAAGAGCTCGATCACGTTGCCGTTCGCGGCAAGGCCGTAGCCGATCCTGCGCTCGCCATAGAGTTCGTGCAGTTGTGTCGTCGCCATGCGGCGATCGGCGCAAGGGATACCGGCAGGGGATTGCGCGCGTGCCGTAGCGGACATCAGCGGCAAGGCCAGCAAGATCGGCAGAAGAAGTTTGAGGAAGCGCGTCATAGCTGCTCCTGCGACAGAGCGGGCCAAGAAGAGCGCGAAAGGTGGACGGGCCTCTATTCCGCCCTGTCTTCATGAAACATGGTGATGCTGGCGCCGTTTCGCCAGTGGCCTGTACCGCAGCAGACGCGCAAGCTCGTGCGGCGGGTCGCCATCGCCATTCTTCAGGCTCGCGAGGGATGGCATGGCCCCTTGGCCAAGCGGCCAACATCTGCGCTATACAGCGCGGGTCAGACGGAGCCCGCCATGTCCTTTCTCAAATCCCTGTTCGGTCGCAAGGAAGCCAAGCCGGCCGGCCCCGCCGCGCCGCTGAAGAGCACGGAGTACAAGGGCTTCACCATCCATGCGACGCCGTTCCCCGAGGGCGGGCAGCAGCAGCTTGCAGGCGTGATCGAGAAGGAGATCGACGGCGAAGTGAAAAGCCATCGCTTCATCCGCGCCGATCGTTTCCCTGGAGCCGAGGAGGCGGCGGATTTCGCCATCATCAAGGCCAGGCAGTTGATCGATGAGCAAGACGAACGCCTGTTCAAATAAGGATTTACGAAAGTCTCCGCACAATTGAGAGAATTGTTTCGTTTAGACATGCAAGGCAATTGATTTAAATTTTAATATTCAAGTGAATATCGTTGTTCCGTTGGGATAATCAAAGAATTTGACTTGAATTATACCGGTGTCGTGAATTGTTTCTCGATGAACCGCTTTGGTATTTGGATTGGGCCGCCGGCTGGGTTCCTGCCATTTAAAACTTTATTCGGTTTTTCGGGCTTTGATACCGTCACTTCGCCTGTCGGATCGAGACCGTTTTCATGCCTCCGAAGCCCCCCGGTGATCAGAAGCCGGACACATCCCAGGATATGGGGCCCGGCTCCGGCAACGATAGCTGGTTTCGCGAGCTCGTGGCGCGGTTGCCGATGGCGCTCTACACGACCGACGCCGACGGGCGCGTGACCTATTTCAATGAGGCCGCTGCCCGGCTCGTCGGGCGCGAGCCTGAGCTCGGCCGCGATCGCTGGTGCATCAGTCACAAGCTGTTCCGGGCCGACGGCTCTCCCTTGCCGCTCGAGGACAGTGCAATGGCGGTGGCGCTGCGCGAGGAGCGCGAGGTGCGTGGCGTCGAGGCACTGGCCGAGCGGCCCGATGGCAGCCGCGTGCGCTTCATGCCGCTGCCGACGCCGCTCTACGATGCCGCGGGCAAGCTCACCGGCGCGATCAGTCTGCTCGTCGACGTCACGTCGGGCGCGCAGGCCGGGCCAAGTGCTCCGAGCGACCGCCATCATCTCGCCGAAGATCTCGAGACGGCGATAGCGCAGAAGCAGCTGCATCTGCACTACCAGCCGGTCTTCTCGGCGGCAGGAGTTCTGACCGGCTTCGAGGCTCTGGCGCGCTGGGTGCACCCTGAGCGGGGCGTGGTCCCTCCCTCCGAGTTCATTCCGGCGGCGGAGGAAAGCGGGCTGATCCTGCCGCTGGCGCGGGAGCTGTTGTGCCAGGCCTGCACCGAGGCGGCGACCTGGGAGAAGCCGCTGCGCATCGCCGTCAACGTCTCGCCGTTGCAGTTCCGTCACGGCGACCTGCCGGGGCTGATCGACGAGATCCTGATCGAGACGGGCCTCGAGCCGGAGCGGCTCGAGCTCGAGATCACCGAAGGCGTGATGATCACCGATTTCGATCGCACCATGCTGGTGCTGCACCGGATCAAGGCGCTTGGCGTGCGCATCGCGCTCGACGATTTCGGCACGGGCTATTCCTCGCTCTCCTATCTGCACATGTTCCCGCTCTCGACGCTGAAGATCGATCGCAGCTTCGTCGCCAATCTCGGCGTCGCCTCGGAGGCGGCGGCGATCACGCGCGCGGTGATCGCGCTCGGCCATGCGCTCGACATCGAGGTGGTGGCGGAAGGCGTCGAGACGCGCGAGCAGCTCGACTTCCTGATCGACGAGGGCTGCAACTACATGCAGGGCTACATGCTCGGGCGCCCGCTCCCCGCCGAGCAATATGCCGACCTGACCGGGCGCAAGGGCTGAACTAGCCCCTCCTGGCGCTTGTTCGCAATTCAGCCAGCAGGGCCTTGCCGCTCCAGTTCTGTCTTCCGCCGCTCGCTTCGGCTGCATGGACGAGCGCGACGAGCCGCTCGTTCGCCGGCGCCCGCTGGCCGAGCCGCTCAGCGAGGCGGACTATCTCGCCATTGATCCAGTCGACCTCGGTCGGGCGGCCTGCGGTCAGGTCGTCGGCCATGGAGGAGCGGGCCAGCGGATCGATCGCCAGCATCCTACGGGCCAAGCGCGTGAAAAGCGCGTCGGGCAGGCGCAGCAGCCACGGAATCCATCGCGCCGGCAGTGGCGTCAGCCGGGCGGGCACGATCCCGGCCTGCGAGAGCAGCTCGAGCGCCTCGGCTTGAGCGAGCGCAAGGCAGCGGCGATAGTCGCGCTGCCCGAGCTCCTGCTGCAATGGCAGGCCGGAGAGGGCGTTGACGGCATTGTTGAGGTTGAAGAGCAGCTTGGCCCATTGCACCGGCAGCATCTCGCGATGCCGGCGCAGGGCGAAGCCGGCACGGGCGAAATCGGCGAGAAAAGGGGCCAGCTCGGCTGCGTCCTCGACCTCGGGCTTGCCTTCCGAAGCCTGATGAAAGGCGCCGGGGCCGCGCCTGACCACGTTGAACGGCACCATGCCGGCGAGCACGGTGCGGCCGGGCAGGGCGGCGCGTAGCGTATCGGCATTGCCGAGGCCGTTCTGGAAGCTGATCACGACCGCATCTGGCCGAATTACAGCCGCAAGCTCTGCCGCGGCCTGTGCGGTGGCACCCGATTTCACCGTGACGAGGACGAGACTGGCGGTCGCTGCTGCGTTCGGATCGGCCCCGAATGCGATGGCATCCGGCGCAACCTGCCAATCGCCGCCGGCATAGTGCGTCAACGTCAGGCCATGCGCCCGGAGCTCATCGCCAACGCCGCGGCGGCCAACAAAGCCGACCTCGGCGCCGCCGGCGGCGAGCCGTCCGCCGAGATAACAGCCGATCGATCCGGCGCCGTAGATGCAGATCCTCGCCATCACGCTCCCGGGGACAAGGCGCACAGCATGCCGGGCGGGCCGCTTCAATGGCAAGCGCTGAGGGCAAAGTGGCGCGATGCACCCACATCCGCGCTGCACCGCCCCGGCGCCCGCGCGCTTGTGGCGGCGTTCAACGCTGCCTAATGCTCGGGCAGAGAGAAGATCGTTCTCCGTCGGGCTCGCGAGGAAACATGGACGCCCAGGACGCGCGCTATGCGCCGGATTCGCCCTATGCCTGGTTCAGGCTGGCGCTTGCCCTGCTGATCGGGACGGTGGCCTGCGTCGGCTCGTGGTCGGCCGTGGTGGTGGTGACGGCGGTGCAGCGGGAGTTCGGCGTCATGCGCGCCGATGCCTCGTTGCCCTACACCTTCGCCATGATCGGCTTCGGCATCGGCAACATCGTCATGGGGCGCCTGGTCGATCGCTTCGGCATCATGTGGCCGATCGTGCTCGGCGCATGCTTGCTGGCCGCCGGCTATGCACTGGCATCCATATCCGGCACGCTCTGGCAGTTCACGCTGGCGCATGGCTTCCTGATCGGGCTCGGCGCCGCGACCGGGTTCTCGCCGCTGATCGCCGACCTGTCGCACTGGTTCAAGCGCTATCGCGGCCTCGCCGTCGTCTTCGGGGCGTCGGGCAGCTATCTCGCCGGCATGTTCTGGCCGCAGCTGATCAACTGGGGCGTCGAGACGCATGGCCTGCGCACGACGCATCTGTGGCTCGGCATTGCGGCGTTCGCGGTGATGATGCCGCTGGCGCCGCTGTTCCGACGCCGGCCGAATGCGGCGACCCTGGCGGCGGCCGAGGTGACGAGCGCCGGCGCACGCGGCAGCCTCGGGCTGTCGCCGAACCAGCTGCAGCTGCTGCTGGTCGTGGCGGGCTTCTGCTGCTGCGTCGCGATGTCGATGCCGCAGGTCCATATCGTCGCGTATTGCAGCGATCTCGGCTATGGCGTGGCGCGCGGCGCCGAGATGCTGACGGTGATGATGGCACTCGGCATCGTCAGCCGCGTCGGCTCGGGGTTCGTTGCTGACAAGATCGGCGGCACCGCGACGCTGGCCCTGTCCTCGCTGATGCAGGGCATGGCGCTCTTCCTCTATCTCTGGTTCGACGGGCTGAGCTCGCTCTTCGTCGTCACCGCCATCTTCGGCCTGTTCCAGGGCGGGATCGTGCCGATGTATGCGGTGGCGATCCGCGACTACATGCCGCCGCGCGAGGCGGGGGCGCGCATCGGCGTGGTGATGTCGGCGACGATCTTCGGCATGGCCTTCGGCGGCTGGGTCTCGGGATTGATCTTCGACGCGACCTCGTCCTACCGGCTCGCCTTCCTCAATGGCCTCGCCTGGAACCTGGTCAATCTCGCGATCGTCTGCTGGCTGATGCTGAAGGCGCGACCGAAGCTGGCGGTGGCGTGACACCCACAGCCCTCATCCTGAGGAGCAGACGTCAGGCTGCGTCTTGAAGGATGCTCCAGCTGGTTCTGGAGCCTCCGGAAGCATCCTTCGAGACGCCGCTTCGCGGCTCCTCAGGATGAGGGCTCCACTTGGTCCGGCTCTCGGTCAGGCCGAGGCAGCACCCGGCCGGTAGGTGCCGAAGCACCAGATGTGGCCTTCCGGGTCCTTGCAGATGAAGTCGCGGCTGCCATAGGTCTGATCGCGCGGCTCCATGCAGATTTCGGCGCCGGCCTTGCGGGCGCGCTCGCAGAGCGCATCGATATCGGTCGTCGCGATATAGGGCGAGGCGGTGGTGCCGCCGAGCTCGGCCGGTGTCTGGACGAGCTTGGCGAAGTCGGTGCCCTCGCTCGAGCCGAACATCACGATGCCTTCGCCGAGGCGCAGCTCGGCATGCAGGACCTTGCTGCCATCATCCGAGAGGAAGACGGCGTGCTTCTCGAAGCCGAAGGCCTCGACGAGCCAGTCGACCATCTTGACTGCATCGCGGTAGCGCAGGCTGAAATAGATGGCGGCGGGTTGCGACATGGCTTTCTCCTGTTCGGCGGCCCCAGAGAAGTGGGTGGGATGGTCGCCGTCTTGAACGAATCGGACGTCAGGCCGGCTCCAGAATGTCCCGCGGCCGGCATCGCTGCCGGCCCTCTAAGTTCGCCGAGAGCTCCCGCTCAGAAGCGTCGCGTCCGCATCGTGCCGATGCGGGGATCGCGCAGCATCAGCCGGCCGAAATGAAGGGCCTGCTCAACGGTCTTCGCCGGCACGACAGCGATCTCGGCATCCTCGCCGGACTCGATAATCCGCTTCATCACGAGCTGGTGGGTGTTCGGCTTATGCTTGCTCTCGTCCCACGGAATGAACTGCATGTTGATCGCATCGCGCAGGCTGTCCATGCCGGTGAAGTTCAAGTAGATGCACTCGCCGCGATGATACGTCAGAAAGATGCCGCAATCGGGCAGGGCTTCATCAGTGAAGTGGAGGGTCACTTTGCCGTCCGCGACCTTGGCGGTGGCAGCATGGACGAGGTCGAGTTCGACCGTCTGCTGGTGAGCAGTCATGGTAGGCTCCTTTGGTTCCGAGCAAGCGGCTCAGCGGCGCGTCCGATACGATATCGCAGCGGCATGCGTGTCGACTAGCGGGTCACGTAAAGTATATCAACCAGTATTATTTGCCTGAATACCGAGCCCGCAGCGCCTCGATCGCAATTCGGCATGGACGACCTTGCTTTCTCCTGTTCGGCCGCCCCAGAGAAGCGGGTCGGATGGTCGCCGTCTTGAACGAATCGGACTTCAAGCCGGTTCCAGAATGCCGTCGCGGCCGGCATCGCGCCGCGTCAGCGCCACTGGCGGCAGGCCGCTTAGCGCGGTGAACTCGCGGGTCAGATGAGCCTGGTCGGCATAGCCGGCCTCGTGCGCGATCCCGGCCCAGCTCCGACTGCACGGCATCGCGGCAAGGCGGCGCGCATGCTCGAAACGCTGGATACGGGCGATGGTCTTCGGCCCGGCGCCGGTCTCGCTGGCGAAACGCCGGGTCAGGTGGCGCTCGCTCCAGCCAGTGGTCGCTGCAAGCTCGCGCATGCGGCCCCTGCCGCGCCGCGCTGCCAGCCAGGCGAGGCCGGCGGCGACTTCCGGCGACAGGCTGCGCCCGCGCGCCAGCCTCTGGCCGATGACGCGGTCGAGCAAAGCGAAGCACTCGGCCCAGGACCGGCACTCGCGCAGGCGCGGACCGAGATGGCGCAACTCGCCGAGATCGTCGAGGTCGACGATGCGGCCGGCCATGTCGCGCTGGTCGAGCTGGAAGAAGCCATAGGCGCCGGCCAGGGTGAAATCGACCTGCACACAGGCGGCGAGGCCGGTGGAGGAGACCAGGACGGGGCGGTCGATCAGGCCGGCTGCGAAGCCTTGCGGCGCGGTGCTTTGCCCGCCAGCGACGGACAGCGCGAAGGGTGCGGCGAAGTTGACGATCAGCGGCAAGACGAGCACGGGCACTTCGCGACGCAGGACCGGCTCGGCGCGGTGCTCGCGATAGCCGGTGTAGCCGAGCACGGCGCCCGCCAGATCGCGCCGCGGCGGCGCCCGCACCAGTTCCCAATCCGCCTGCATTGCCGGCCCCGTGGTGTTCGGCCGATAGTGGCCCCTATCGGATGTCGGCTCAACGGCAAAGGGAAACGCCATGCTTCTGACCACGCTCGCCGGCAGCCTGCCGAAGCCGCTCTGGCTGGCGGAGCCCGAGCGGCTCTGGGCGCCCTGGAAGCTGGACGGAGAGGCGCTGGAAGCCGGCAAGCGCGACGCAACCATTCTCTCGGTCAAGCTGCAGGAGGATGCCGGGCTCGACATCGTCGGCGATGGCGAGCAGGCGCGGGTGCATTTCGTCCACGGCTTCCTCGCCAATCTCGACGGCATCGACTTCGCCAAGAAGACGATCATGGGCATCCGCAACAACCGCTACGAGGCGGAGGTGCCGACGGTGACCGGGCCGATCCGGCGCAAGGGCGCGGTCCACCGGATGGAGGCGGAAGCGGCGCGGGCGCACACGAAGCGCAAGCTCAAGTTCACGCTGCCGGGGCCGATGACGATCGTCGACACCATCGCCGACGAGCACTATGGCCGGCGCGAGGACCTTGCCATGGCCTTCGCTGCGGCCCTGAACGAGGAGGCGAAGGAGCTTCAGGGGCTCGGCGTCGACGTGATCCAGTTCGATGAGCCGGCCTTCAACGTCTATATGGGCGCGGTGGCCGAGTGGGGCATCGCCTGCCTGGAGCGGGCGGCGCAGGGGCTGTCCGTCACCACGGCGGTCCACATCTGCTATGGCTACGGCATCAAGGCCAATATCGACTGGAAGGCGACCCTCGGCGAGCAATGGCGTCACTATGAGGAGACCTTTCCGGTGATCGCCAGGAGCTCGATCGACCAGGTCTCGCTCGAATGCCGCAATTCGAAGGTGCCGCTCGAGCTGATCAGGCTGCTTGACGGCAAGGATGTGCTGGCGGGTGCGATCGACGTCGCCAGCAACGCCATCGAAACCCCGGAAGAGGTGGCGGCGACGATCCGCGCAGCACTCGCCTTCGTCGCTCCCGAGAAGCTCTACCCTTGCACGAATTGCGGCCTGGCACCGATGCCCTTCGATGTCGCCTATGGCAAGTTGGCGGCGCTTGCGGCCGGCGCCGCCCTCGTACGCCGAGAGCTCGGCCGCGGCTGAAAGGATCACGATGCCGCGCCTGATGCAATTCGAGCGCCGCCACGAGCGGCTGGTGCCGATACGGCGCTTTGCCTTGCGCATGGGGCGGGCGATGCTGCTCTGGCTGGCGCTCACCATGGCCGGCCTCGGCATCGGCATGATCGGCTATGCCGCCAGTGAGGGCATGAGCGCGACCGACGCCTTCGTTAATGCAGCGATGATCCTCTCCGGCATGGGGCCGGTCAGCGAACTCAAGAGCGAAGCAGGCAAGCTCTTCGCCGGCGTCTACGCGATCTTCTCAGGCCTGTTTGTGGTGATAGCTACAGGCTTCGTACTGGCGCCGATCCTGCATCGTGTGCTCCACTCCTTCCATATCGAGGAAGGGAAGGGCAACGATGACTGAGCCTGGCGTCAATCCTGCCGAGGAACCGTGCGGCACGCTGACCGTGCGCACCATCGCCATGCCGGCGGACACCAACGCCAATGGCGACATCTTCGGCGGCTGGGTGATGTCGCGCATGGACCAGGCCGGCGGCATTGCCGGGGTCGAGCGGGCGCAGGGACGTGTGGTGACCGTCGCGGTCGAGGCCATGACCTTCATCCGCCCGGTCAAGGTCGGCGACGTGCTCAGCGTCTACACCTCGGTCAAGTCGGTTGGCCGGACCTCGATGAAGATCCAGGTCGAGGCCTGGGCCAAGCGCTTCCGCACTACGCTCCACGAGAAGGTCACCGACGCGAGCTTCACCTTCGTCGCGATAGACGATGACGGCCGGCCGCGGCCGGTGCCACCGGTGTCGGAAGGCTGATTTTCGCGCCCCAAATCCTAACGGAACCTGAACCGGCCCGCAGGCCGAGTGATTCAGAAGAATCCGGCAACTTAAGCGTTCTTTAAGCGAACCTCCGCAATTCTGCCGTCGATCGATCCATCGGGATCGGTCGGCCTGGGGCTGGGAGGTCCTGCATGATCGATCGCCGTCGCATGTCGGCCGGCGTGGTCCGGCTCGCGCCGCCGCTTGCACGCGGCACGATCGAGCCGGCGAGCCTTTGCCCCGCATTTTTCCAAGCGCATCCATTTCACGGCTGACCATCGTCGGCCGCCGCCTCTCGTCCGTGATCCGCTACCGGTCAGCGCCGCGCTGCCGGGCTTGTCTTCAGGAGTACCGTGTCAATGTCGAAGACTGAGAAGCCTGCGCGCCAGAAGGCGTCGCGTGTCGGCATCGCCGCCCGCATCTATGCGGCGCTCGGCGTCCTGACGGTGTTGACGATCGCAGCTTCGCTGGTCGCATGGTTCTCCTATGGCCGGGTCGGCAGCACGGTTGCCGACATGGTCGAGCGCAAGATGCCGGTGGTCGAGCTTGCGCTTGAACTGTCGCAGGCCGCCACGGCCTCGACGGCGCTGGCGCCGCGCTTCATGGAAGTGCAGAGCGTGCGCGAGCGGGCGGCCCTGACCGGCGAGTTCGACAAGGTCGAAGCCCGGCAGTTCGACCTGGTTCGCAAGATCGGCGAGCAGGGCAATGTCGACAACAAGAAGGCTCAGAGCGCTCTCGACGGACTCTCGCGCCAGATCAACGACATCAACGACCTGACCGGCGAGCGCCTGCGCGTCGCCTCGGAAGCGGCAGCGGCGCTGGAGAAGCTCGGCAAGGCCTACGACGCCTTCGTCAAGGCGGCGAGCGGCGAGGCCGAGCAGGCCAAGTTCGCGGTGACCTTCGGGCTCGACGATCTCGCCGTGCTTTCCGGCGAGGCGCTGACCGGTGCGGTCAAGACGCTGATGGACCGCGACTTCGCGATCTTCGACCTGGCCCGCACGCTGCAGGCCAATGTCAACGAGATGGTCGGCGTTCTCCGCGAGATCGCGCAGATCAACGACAAGGAGAAGCTCAGCCTTGCCCGCGAGCGCTTCAACGGCATCGCCTATCGGCTGCGGACCCTGCTGGCCGACGCCGAGAAGATCACCTCGAACAAGGCGCGAGCCAAGACGGTCGAGGACCTGATCGCGGTCGGCGAAGGCAGCGAGGGGCTTGTCGATATCCGCACCCGCGACATCACCACCCGCGAAGGCATTACCCGGGGATTGAAGGAGGTTGATCAGGCGGCCGCCCAACTGCGCCGCGAGGTCGATGGACTGGTGCAGGGTGCGCGCGGCGAGGCGCAGGCGGCCGTCGTTTCGACGCAGGCGCTGATCGAGACGAGCAAGCTCTGGCTCGGCATCATCGGCCTTGGCTCGCTCATCGTCGCGCTGGCGCTGGCGCTGTTCTATGTCCGGCGCCAGATCGTTGGCCGCCTCAACCGGCTCTGGGCTGCGACCCGGGCGATCGCCGATGGGCAGCTCGAAACCCAGGTCGAGACCAAGGGCAATGACGAGATCGCCGACATCTCGAAGAGCGTCCTGCTCTTCCGCGACAATGCGGTGGCGCTGCGCGCTGCCGAGCTCGCCAAGGTCGAGGACGAGGAGCGCGCCCGCGAGCAGCGCCAGCAGATGATGGCGGAGCTCGGTGAAGCCTTCGGCGTGGTCGTCGCGGCGGCGGCTCAGGGCGATTTCAGCCGGCGTGTTGCCGCCAACTTCGCCGATGCCGAGCTCAATGCGCTTGCCGGTTCGGTCAACGAACTGCTGGAGACGGTCCAGGCCGGCCTGTCCGAGACCTGCGAAGTCCTCGGCCACCTGTCGGACGGCCGCCTGGTCGCCCGCGTCGAGGGCCGTTACCAGGGCGCCTTCGCCGAGCTCAAGAACGGCACGAACAGCCTGGCAGGCGAGTTCGAGAGCACGCTGGCGCGCCTGTCGGAGACCGTCTCGGCCGTGCGCAGCGCGACCAGCGAGATCCTCGACGGCGTCACCGATCTCGCCGAGCGCACCAGCGAAGAGAGCAACGCCGTCTCGGTGGCGACCAACCAGCTCGGCGCCTTCGCCAGCAATGTCCAGAAGACGGCCAAGGACGCCGCTCAGGCGGTCGGCATGGCCCAGAGCGCCGAAGAGCGCGCCCAGCAGGGTGAGCAGGTCGTCGCCTCGGCGCTGGAAGCGATGCACCGCATCCGCGTCTCCTCCAGCAAGATCTCTGAGGTGATCTCGATGATCGACGAGATCGCCTTCCAGACCAACCTGCTGGCGCTCAACGCCGCGGTCGAGGCGGCTCGCGCCGGCGATGCCGGCAAGGGCTTCGCGGTCGTCGCCAGCGAGGTGCGCAGCCTCGCCAAGCGCTCGGCCGACGCCTCGAACGACGTCAAGAAGCTGGTCGAGGCGGCCCATGGCGACGTCAAGGTCGGCGTCGGCCTGGTCGAGCAGAGCTCGGCCGTGTTCGGCAGCATCCTGACCTCGGTCAACGATCTCTCGGCGCTGATGAACGGCATCTCGCAGACCGCCCGCGGCCAGGCGACCGATGTCTCGACGATCAACCGCGAAATCGACGGCATCGGCACCATGGCGCACCAGAACGCGGCGCTGGTCGAGGAGACCAACGCCGCGCTCGCCTTGACCGACGAGCAGACACGCTCGCTCACCGAGCACATCTCCCGCTTCAGCTTCCGCGAGGGCGGAGCGGGCGAGCACGAGGACGAGCACGCCAGGGCCGCGTGACGCCCGGCGCGAACGACAGCATCCATCCTGCAGTCCGACGCCCTCCGCCGCAAGGCGGGGGGCGTTGCGCTTGTCCGGCTTGCGAAGTCGAGAAGCGATCTCTATTTTAGAATAATTCTAATAAGGAGATCGCGATGCTGTCCTCGCTCCTGCCCCCAGGCCTCAGTGGCCGGCGCCGCTTCGACAGCCTGAGTGAGCGCGAGATCCTGGCGCTGGCGGTTGCCTCCGAGGAGGAGGATGGCCGCATCTATGCGGTCTATGCCGAGAAGCTGCGCAAGGAGTATCCGGCCTCGGCAGCGGTGTTCGACGGCATGGCGACGGAGGAGGACGAGCACCGCCGCCGCCTGCTCGAGGACTACCGGCGCCGCTTCGGCGAGGTGGTGGTGCCGATCCGGCGCGAGCATGTCGCCGATTTCTACCAGCGCAAGCCGGTCTGGCTGGTCGAGACGCTCGGGCTCGAGCGTATCCGCGAGGAGGCGGCGGCTATGGAACGCCAGGCGCGCGACTTCTACGTCGCCGCTGCCGGACGCAGCACGGATGCCCAGACGCGCAGCCTGCTCGGCGACCTGGCGCAGGCGGAGGCCGGGCACGAGAGCAGGGCTGACGCACTCGCCGAGGACAATCTCACTGGCGATGCGAAGTCGGCGGAGGACGACGCGGCGCGCCGGCAGTTCCTGCTGACCTGGGTCCAGCCGGGCCTCGCCGGGCTGATGGACGGCTCGGTCTCGACACTGGCGCCGATCTTCGCCACCGCCTTCGCGACGCAGAATACGTGGACGACCTTCCTGGTCGGCCTCTCCGCCTCGATCGGCGCCGGCATCTCGATGGGCTTCACCGAGGCGGCGCATGACGACGGCAAGCTTTCCGGCCGTGGCTCGCCGCTGAAGCGCGGGCTGGCATCTGGCGTGATGACGGCGCTCGGCGGCCTCGGCCACGCCTTGCCCTATCTGATCCCATCCTTCTGGACGGCGACGGCGATCGCGCTCGCGGTGGTCTTCGTCGAGCTCTGGGCGATCGTCTGGATCCAGAACCGCTACATGGAAACGCCATTCGCCCGTGCCACCTTCCAGGTCGTGCTCGGCGGGGCGCTGGTGCTGGCGGCAGGCATCCTGATCGGCGGTGCCTGAGCCCGTTGCCGCTGCGCCCGCCGGATGCTAGGCGTGCTGCGGGCCGGTAGCTCAATGGTTAGAGCTCGCTGCTCATAACAGCGCCGGTGCCGGTTCGAGTCCGGCCCGGCCCACCATTCCGTTTCAGATCAATGCACTAGCCAGAGGATCGTGCCGGTGGGACATTCTGGTGGCGCATTCTGGTGTTCAATCCGGCCTACCTGCAGCGTTCCAAAAGCGGCATCTTCTATCTCCGCTGGCCGATTCCCCCGCGGCTTCATCCGGCCAACAAGCCGAGCACGCTGAGAATGTCGTTGAAGACCCGAGACCCGAAGCGGCATTGCGCCTCTCGCCATCCGCCAGCCAGTCAGCGGAACGGTTGTTCGAAGCCGGTGCGAAGCGGGGTATGCGCTACGACGATATCCGGTCGCTGCTGAGGTAGCATTTCCAAGGCCTATTCGACCCACGCGCGGAGCATATCGCTGCATTAGGGCGCTTGAGATCGACCCCGTCGAAATGCATCGCCAGCTCAACCATGGAGGCCGTGCGCGAGCGCTTCATCTCGCTCGGCAGGAAGCTCATCGTCTCGTAGATCTCGATCTTCTGCCCGAGCTCCTGCTTGTTACCGGCGGGAGCCTCGGCGATCAGCAGCGCGAAGGTCCGCGCCATCGAGCGCGCGCCTTCCGCCAACTGGCGGCCGTTCAGGTCGGCCTGGTCCGCATGGACCCGGTCGCCGTCATGGTCGAGCAGCAGCGCATGCGCCAGCGCCGACTGCCACATCGGGAACATCCGGGCATGTTCGGTGCTGAGCCGATAGGCCGGGCATAGCGCGCGAGGTGATCTCGCATCGGGCGCGCATCATCTTCGGCTGCCGCACCGTCGTTCATGGTCTTCATCGGAAATCCGTTCCGGTTCGAGAGCCCGGAACGGCTTGATCTGCTCATTCCCGGGGGTTCCCGTCAGCGGGTTCCGAAACTGCTTTCTCCATCAAGACATCCGCCGAAGGAGCTCGGATGCGATCAATCTCGCCTCTTGGGAACGGGCGTCTTTTGCCCATTGCCGACTCTCAGGACGTCCGCTTTACGGCCGTCTATCCGCTGAATCAGGTCCGCCATTCGGCGAAGAGCCCCGCCAGCACGGCGAAGGCCAGTTTGCGGGTTGTCTTGTCTTCTGCAATCAGGCCTTTTCGGTTGAAGCCCTTCTGGAAGCCGGTCTGGCGGCGCTCGGTCCGGAAATCGTAGAGCAGCCAGGCGGCGATCCCGGCGACATAGGGCGTCGCCGCCAGTCGCCTGACCTGCTGGCGATAGAACTCGGCCTGCCAGTCTTCCGTGAACAGGACGCGGCCGGCGCCGCGATGGCCGGACAGCGCATCGGCGCCGGTTTCGGAGACGATCACCGGCTTGCCGGGGTTTGAATTGGCCAGCAGGCGATCGAGCCCCGAGAAATCCGGTTCATACCAGCCGAAATACTCGTTGAGACCGATCACATCGAGATGCTCGGCGAGCCGGTCCTCGATGGCGAAGGTCTCGCGGTTGATCAGGCAGGCGGCGCCGACCAGGCGGGTCGGATCAGTGCGCCTGGCGGCCTGTGCGAGCCGCGACATGAAGGCGAGGCGCGCATCCGTGTCGGCGTTCTCATTGCCGACGCCCCAAAGGATCACGCTCGCGCGGTTGATGTCGCGGGCGATCAGCTCGCGAAGCTGGTTCTCGGCATCGGCATAGGTCTCCGGATTGTCGAAAGCGATCGCCCAGTACACCGGGATCTCTGCCCAGAGCAGCAGCCCCATCTCGTCGGCGATCCGCGCGACATGCTCATGATGCGGATAATGCGACAGGCGCAGGAAGTTGCCGCCGAGCTCTTTGACGTGGTGAAAGCGGCGGCGCACATCCGCTTCGGTGGAGACCTTGCCGAGCGCCAAGTCGTCCTCGTGGACGCAGACGCCCTTCAACCGGATCGTCTCTCCGTTCAGCAGGATGTCGGTGCCACGCGCCTCGATCGTGCGGAAGCCGATGCGCTCACTGATCCGGTCCGCGCCGCAGGAGAACTGGACATCGTAAAGCCGGGGAGCGTCCGGGGACCATAATTGCCCTGCGAACGGCGTCGTCACCTCACCTTTGCCGTTCCGGATGGGCACGGAAAGCGACAGACCGAGTTCGGGGATGTCGACCTGCGCGGTCGTATTCGACGCGTCGGATAGAACAACTGAAAACCGCACCTCCCGCCCTCCGGGCAGCAGCATGGCCTGCGCCTGGCGGATGAACACCGCCGGCAGGCGCATCAGCGAGATGTCGCGATAGAGCCCACCATAGTTGAACCAGTCGATATGCTGCATCGGCACGCGGTTCGGGGAGCGCCGGTTCTCGACCATGATCTGCAGACGATTGCGGCCGTCTCGCAAGTTGTCCGTCACATCGAGGCTGAACGGTGTCGAGCCGCCGCGATGGCCGCCGACATAGCTGCCGTTGACGAAGACGAGCGCCGAATAGTTGGCTGCACCGATATTGAGGATCGATCGCTCGCCGGCCGGGCCACGCTGCCAATCGACATGACGCGTGTACCAGGCCGCGCCCTCGAAATAGGTCCATTCCGGCTTCAGCACGTTCCAGCAGGACGGCACGGATACGAGCTCGCCCGCCTCGATCTCGTAGTCGCGCGGATGCGACCATTGCGAAGGCGGCGTCTCGTCGAGCAAGAACCATTTCTGCCGCAGGCCCTCGTCGAAGAGATCGAGCGTCAGCCGCCAGTCGCCATCGAGCGAGAAGACAGGCCGGCCGTGGATCGGCACATAGGCTTCGGCGCCGACGAGCCCGGCGAGATAGGGCCGGGCATAGTCCTCGTCGTGGAGATGCTGGAAGGGATCCTCCGCCGCCATCACCGTGCTCCGAGCCGGTAGCCGATGCCGATCATTCGCCGGAAGCGCCAATTCCAGCGTCCCGGGAACAGCACGTCGGCGATCATCGCGATCGTGATCCAGCGGAACCAGGTCGCGAAGGTGTTGGAGAGCCCCTGGGGCTCCTCATAACCTCTCACCCAGCCATCCTGCCGGCGCGTGCCGGTGCGCACGTCGCAGAAGCCACCATCGCCGTTCTGGTCGGCGAGCAGCGCGTCGAGCAGGGTCGAGAGCCAGCGGCAGATATCGTCGCGGCGATAGTCGAGCAGCACGAGGCCGTGGACGAGGACATCGACCGCGTCGACGTCGATACAAGCGGAATCGACGCGCGGCGGCAGCGAAAGGACATAGTTGACGGAGCGGTCGAAGGCCGCCGGGATGCGGCCTTCATGATACCAGATGTGGAAATTGTGCATGGAGCCGGCAAAAGCGTGCAGAAGCCGGGTCGCGTCCGAGAGCTGTCCGACGCCCCAGAAGCCGGTGCTCGGCTCGCGGTTGCGGTCGTGCCAGCCATAGAGGATTTCCAGCGCCGCATCGACGCGGGCCTTGATGGCGGCATCCCCGTCCCGGCGCAGGAGCAGGAAGAAGCCCGCCAGGTTGACGATGTTGTTCCCCTCCTGCCAGGGGTCGTTGAGGTCGCGGTCGGCGAGCCAGGCCTTGAGCGTCAGCGGATCGAGGAAAGGTTCGACGAAAGCCAGGTTCGGACGACGGCCGGGATCCAGCACGTCGAGCGCGCCAAGCGTGTAGTTGGTGACGTGGAAGTCGATATAGCGCCAGGTCTCGTCCCGGTCCGCCTTCTTGAACACCGCCTCCTCGGTCATGCCCGGCACGCGGACAATGCCGTCGGGGCGGCGATGTGCTTCGAGCCAGGTGACGAGCGCAGTCCTCTCGGCCTCGGAGAAACCCGCGAGCCCGCCGATCAGGTCGAGGCACATGATGCCGTTATAGGTGCCGTAGAGGCTGACGCCCGGCCAGCGGGTATGGTCCTGCGCCGCCGAGATGCGCATGACGCCCCGTGGTTCACCCGGCACCTGCAGCGTGGCGAGCCAGCCGAGCGAACGCAATCTTGCGGTCTCGATCGCAGCAGTGCGGCTGGTCTCGGATACGGCATCGAACATCAGGCTCATCCCTTTACGGCTCCGCTCGCCATCCCCGCCATCACCCGCTTCTGGGCGAGCAGGAACAGCCCCGCCATCGGCAGGGTGGTGATGACGGCGAGCGCCATGATTCCCTGGAAATTGGCACCCAGTTCGGTGTTCATCGAGAGCAGCGCCACCGGCAGCGTGTAGGTGTCCGGCGACGTCGAGATCACCAGGATCGGAAACCACTGGGCCCAGTTGAGCAGGAAGGTGATCAGCGCCACCGTCGCCGTGATCGAGGAGGCCATCGGCAGGACGATGCGGAAGAGGATCTGCACCTCGTTGGCGCCGTCGATGATCGCGGCTTCGATGACCTCGCCCGGGATCTTCCGGAAGAACTGCTCGAACAGGAAGAACTGGATCGGGCCGAGCGCCAGGAAGAGCACGATGCCGGCATAGGAGCCGAGCAGGCCGAGCTTGAACATCACCAGATAGACCGGGATCACCAGCAGCATGTAGGGGTACATGATGGTGACGAGGAAACCGTAGCGCAGCGCGGTGAACCCCGGCAGATGCGGCTTGCGCGTCAGTGCGTAGGCGCCCAGCGCGGTGACGACGACGCTCAGTACGGTCGAGGCCGTGGTGATCGCCAGTGAGTTGGCGATGTAGCGTGCCAGCGAGACGCCGCCGAGGCTGGCGATCTCCGTGAAGATCGAGAAATCGAACGTTTCCGGCAGGAGGCGCAGCGGGTCGTCCATGATCGCCCGCGTCGAGCGGAAGGCGCTGACCAGCATCCACCAATAGGGATAGAGGAAGGCGAGCCCGACCAGCCCGGCGAAAGCATACGCCGCTATCTGGGCCGGGCGGCTGATCCGCGTCATCTGGGCATCGGCACTCATCGCGCTACCTCCCTGTCGCCGAGGCGATAGATGCTCAGCGACACACCGATCACGATCAGGAAGAGGACGCTCGCCATGGCGGTGGCCTCGCCGTAACGGCCCTGATCGAAGAGCTGGTAGGCGTAGTAGGAGACGAAGTTGGTGGCCTCGTTCGGCCCGCCCTTCGTCATCACCACCACGACGGTGAAGGTCTTCAGGAACTGGATCAGCGCATAGACGGTGTTGATGATGAAGGCCGGCTTGAGTTGGGGCAGGATCACATAGCGCCAGCGCTGCCAGGCCGTGGCGCCGTCGACATGCGCCGCCTCTTCCAGAGCGCGATCGCGAATGGCGAGGTTGGCGTGGAAGATCAGCATGTAGAAGCCGGCATGGTGCCAGAGCTCGGCGATCAGCAGCGATATCATCGCCGTCGGACCGGTGGTCAGCCCGGCGAAAGCGGGAAGGCCGACGACATCGAGCAGCGCGTTGATCGCGCCGAAGGAGCGGTCATAGAGCCAGCGCCAGACGACGTAGCCGGCTACGTCCGGC
Source organism: Allobosea sp. Tri-44 (assembly GCF_004123845.1). Lineage (GTDB taxonomy): Bacteria > Pseudomonadota > Alphaproteobacteria > Rhizobiales > Beijerinckiaceae > Allobosea. The sequence goes on from NZ_NBDP01000042.1 coordinate 164,961, forward strand.
GTGACCACCGGGAGAAACAGGGCGAGGCGCAGGAGAAGGCCGCCGCGCTTCAGGAGCGGTGAATCGATCAGCACCGCCATGCCGAAGGCGAAGCCGACATTCACCGCGACCGCCGCCGCCGTATAGAGGAAGGTGCGCAGCAGCGAGGCCAGGAAAGCCGGATCGGCGAAGATCGCGGCGTAGTTGGCGAAGCCGATATAGGTCGGGCTCGGTCGCAACGCCGTCGCCGATGCGGTGAACGACACCGTGATCGACAGCACGATCGGCCAGATGCCGAACAGGATCGTCAGCACCGCGAAGGGCAGGACGAAGAGGTAAAAAATCCGGTTATGCCAGACCGTTTCAAGGGTCGTGGTCATGTTGTCTGCCCTTTGGGAGGATGCTCGGCAGCAGGCCGCGCCAGGCGCGGTCTGCGATCGGATGACGACCGGGCTATTTGCCCTTCAGCTTGGCCGCGAGCTCGCGCATCTCCTTGGCCGTCTCCGCGATGAACGGCTTCCAGTCTGCCGGCGGATTGGCGATTCCGGAGAGCAGCTTCTTGTGAAAGGCCGCTTCGAGCTCGGGATAGAAGGAATGCACCGCCTCGGGGAAATCATAGGCGATGAGCGGCGCCTCGGCCTTGGCGAAATACTGCGAGCGCGGCGACAGGGCTGCCACTTCAATGTCACCGCGCACGGCCGCGCCGACATTGTCGAGCGAGGCCTGCTGGGCCGCCTTCGTCAGCATGAACTGGGCGAATTCCTGCGCCAGCGCCTTGTTGGGCGCGTTCTCGGGGATGGCGACGCCGCGCATGCCGCCGATGACGACATGGTTCTTCTCGTCCGGCGCGAATTTCGGCCATTTACCGACGAGGAAGTCGCCGTTCAGGACCTTCTCGCCGTCCCATTTCTTCACGTTCCAGTCGCCGACCCGGAACATGCCGCCGCGGCCACCCTCGATCACCTGGTACATCTCGGTGAAGGAGTGATTGATCGTGTCCGGCGCGACGAATTTGTAGCTCGTATAGGTCTTGAGGAACTCCTCCAGCACCGCCGCATGGCGCGGCTCGTCGATGGTGATCTTGCCCTCGGGGTCGATCAACGTATGGCGCAGGCCGGTGCCGAAGCTGAACAGGTCGAGGATGTGGATGAGGTCGCGTGGCTTGGCGGCCTCGAGCGCGAAGCCGAAGGTGTCGGCCTTGCCGTTGCCGTCCGGATCATTGTCCCGGAACTTGGCCGCGACGCGCTTGGCGTCCTCCCAGGTCTCGGGGAAGTTTTCGCCGACCTTGTCGAGCCAGCTCTTGCGGACGCCAAAGCCCATCTGTACGCGCTGGATCGGGATGATGATCTGTCGATCCTTATAGGTGGCGACCTTGAGATCGTCCTCGGTCAGGAAGGCCTTGTCGGTGACCTTGCCGAGCAGCGGCTTGAGGTCCGAGACCTTGCCGGTCTGGTCCTGGATGCGGATGACGCGCTCGTAGTTGTTGAAGATCAGATCCGGCGCCGTATCGGTGTTCAGCGCGCTGATGACGCGGCCGAACCATTGATCGGTCGGAAAGCTCAGGGACTTCACCGTCACACCGGGTCGCTGCCTGGCGAACTCGGCGGACATCGCGTTGAACCATTTGAGGCCGTTGTCGCCGAGATCATGCCAGACCGTCAGCGTCTGCGCTGCGGACGGCAGCGCACTCGCCAGCACCATGCCCGCCGCGGCAGCGATGTTCTTCAAGAAACCCATGGCTTCCTCCCATGAACGCTATTGAGCTGCGTCCTTCTGCTGCCCCGCCCATCAATGGGCTTGAGCGAGATTGAGGGTAAACGTTTACCCTTGCTGCACCCTATGACCTCCCGCTATAGAAGTGCAAGCGTTTTGTGGGCTTGGATCGAACGACTGCGATGACGATGCGGCGCACGGCGCTCAAGCCGCCCGATGCCCAGCAGGCATCGATTGCCAATGTGGCCGAACGGGCCGGCGTCTCGATCGCGACCGTCTCGCGCGTGCTCAACGGTGTCGCGAACAAGGCCTCGCCCGAGACGGTCGCCAAGGTCAGGCAGGCGGTGGCCGAGCTCGACTATCGCCCCTCCAGCGCCGGCAAGTCGCTTCGGCAGAAGCAGAGCAGGCTCGTGGCGGTGCTGGCGGCCAACCTGGCCAACCCGACCATGGCGGCGATCGCCGCCTCGACCGAGGTGGCACTGCGCAAGCAAGGGCTGGTCATGGTGCTCTGCGACACCCATGACGACCCGGATCTGCAGGACGAGTATCTGCGCGAGATGCGGGCGCAGCAGGCACGGGCGATCGTCTTTCTCGGTGCGGTCGCGAGCCCCATGCTGGACATGATGCGAGGCGGCTCCACGCCTCTCATCTTCGTCAACCGCCGCGACCCCGGCGACCCCGATGGCGACTTCGTCGGCATCGACAACGCGCAGGCCGGCCGGGATGTCGCCGCGCACGCGCTGGAGCGCGGCGTCAGGCGCCCTGCGCTCATCCACGCCCCGCTCGCCTCATCGGCGACACGGGCCCGAGTCGTGGCCATCACGGAAAGTTTTGCCGCGGCGGGATGTCCGATCCCGCCCTCCCTGATCCTCGGGCCGCCCGAGAGGGAGCATCTGGCGATCGGCTATGCTGCAGCCGGCATGCTGCTTCAGAACGGCGACCAGTTTGACGCCCTGATCTGCACGGGCGACCTGATCGCCTTTGGCGTGCATCGCTTCATCGAGGAAACCGCCGACCCAGCCCCGCCGCCGATCTACGGTTTTGACGACAACCCGCTCAACGATTGGGTCGCCCCCTGGCTCTCGTCAGTCCTGATCCCCTACAGCACCTTCGGGCAGGCCGTCGCCGAGCTCATTACGGGGGATCTGGTGGGGACTGACCGGCAGCGCGTTCTGCCTCACAGGCTGATCGAGAGGCGACGGTCTTAGGTCACGTTTCAGCTGCACGAACGCGAACATGCCAAGCCGGCGAAACGCTCTGTTCTAGCTCAACGGGAGTGGCGGGTGTGAAACATCTCTTTCCGCGATGCCCGCCATTGGGCGCCAATCCAACGTCTGCCGATGGCGCAAGGGTCCCCCACGTTAGGCGAGCTCGCGGCGCTATGCGAAGGGCAATTGCAGCCTATCGCGGCTGCGGCTTGCGATAGTTTCGAGTTTCCCTTGTCACCCATTCGCGGAAAGCCATGACGCTGTGCAACTGCGCCTTTCGCTCGGGATAGACCGCGAAATACGAGTCTCCTGACAATATTGGCGGGCCAAACGGCATATGGAGTTCATTGCGGGTGAGCTCCGCTTCGATATAGCAGGTCGGGACAATGGCGATGCCTATGCTTGGAGCGCGGCATTGATCAGCATCTCGGTATGCGCAAAGCGCGTTCCCTGGATTCGCCCCTGGTAGTTGAGCCCCGACAGGCGCAGCCAATGCAGCCATATGCTGGGACGGCTCGCGTTCTGAAGCAGGGGGAAGCCGGCAAAGTCCTTGTTCTCCAGCCTCGTCCCAAGCGGGATCAGCTTGGATGAGGTCACGACGGCGATCTCTTCGGCGAACAATTCGACCGATCTTGCATTGAGCCATGTCCCCACGCCCCGCAGGATGGCGACGTCCAGTCGCGTCGTCTCGAAGTTGAGATCGGCGGGCGCCAGCGTGACCTCGACAGGAATATCCGGATGCGCGTGGATGAACGTCTCGATGCGCCGGGGCAGCCAACGGGCTCCCAGGGTAGGGTGAGTGCCGATCATCAGCGAGCTGTCGACGGAGCGCCCGCGCACGGCATCGATGGTGATCTCCTGGAGCTTGTCGAGTGTCCGCGCAAGCTCGCGATAGTAGTTCGCGCCCACTTCCGTCAAAACGAGGCGCGGCCCGGATCGATGGAAGAGGGGGACTCCGAGAAATTTTTCGAGATTATGGATCTGCCGGCTGATGCCGCTCTGCGTCAGCCCGAGATCTTCGGCCGCCTTCGTGAAATTCATGAACCGTGCGGCGGCCTCGAACGCATGCAAAGCTGATAGCGACGGCAGATAGCGTCTCATGAGAACCTCGCGGTTATCATGATAAAAAATCATCATAGAGGAAATTTTCAACGTTTTTGTTTCGCCCCGGGCTCATTCAAACTCTCTTCTACCGGCTCATGAAAATTGAGCATGAGCAACTGATCCGAGGGGGACAGTGCCGTGCTCCGGCGTGCAAAATCGAAGCCGCAAGCGAACCGGAGAGGGGAAGAGTATGGACAGGCGCGAATTCAACAAGCTCGTGGGCCTGAGCGGGCTTGCCGCCGCAGCGGGTCTCTACACCGGCAAGGGCGCTCTCGCTGCCGGCTCGCTGGAGCGGGTGAAATCCTCCGGCACCTTGCGCATCGGTGCCGTTGCCGACGGCGCTCCCTACTATCAGAAGATGGTGACGGACGGCAGCTGGCGCGGCTTCTACATTGATATCTGCAAGAAGCTGGCGGACGATCTCGGGGTCAAGATGTCGATCCTGGAAACGACCTGGGGCAACTCCGTGCTGGATCTCCAGGCCGACAAGGTCGACGTCTTCTTCGGCCTGAATCCCACGCCGGAGCGGCAGAAGGTCATCGATTTCTCCGGCCCGGTTTTCAAGAACGCCTTCACGATGGTAACCAAGAAGGGGCTCGGCGCGAAAAGCTGGAGCGACTTCAACAAGCCTGAGATGCGGATCGCCGTTGACGCGGGCTCTTCCCATGACGCCGCGGTCACGCGCCTTGCGCCGCAAGCGCAGGTCTCGCGCCTGAAAACCGCGAGCGACGCAACCGCCGCCCTGCAGGTCGGGCGCGTCGATGCCCAGTGCCTCGTACTGATCCTGTCGCTTTCGCTGCGTGCCAAGAATGCTGCGCTCGGCGATATCGTGATGCCGACGCCGCCCGACTTCACGACATCGAATGCGGGCTTCCGGCGCGAGGCCGATCAATCCTGGCGCGAGTTCGTCGACGGCTGGATCAGCAAGCAGCGCGACAGCGGCTTCATCAAGAACGCGGTCGTGAAGAACATGGAACTTGTCGGCGTCAAGGAAAGCGACTTCCCCCCCGGTTTCGAAATCTGACCATCCGGTATGGCGGGGCTGCGGCCCCGCCACGCCCGATTTCGGTCACGGGAATTCACGACCATGTATGAATGGGATTTTTCGATCCTGTGGGGCTACCGATGGTTGTTCCTGCAGGGGCTGGGTGTGACCGTCGCCTTCACGGCCGCGACCATTGCCGGCGGCCTGACCATCGGCATGACGGCCGCCATCTGCCTCCTGTCGCGCTTCAGGATTCTGCGCGGTATCGCGCTTGGCTTCATCGAGATCTTTCGCTGCACGCCCGTGCTGGTGCAGCTGATCTGGTGCTACTACGCGCTGCCGATGATTGCGGGCATCGAAATGACGCCGATCACGGCCTCTCTTCTCGCCTTGTCCTGCTATGGCGGCTCGTTCTACGCCGAGATCATCCGCGGTGGCATCGTCTCGATCGATGTCGGTCAGTCTGAAGCGGCCTCGGCCTTGGGGATGCCGCCTGGGCTCGCGATGCGTCGCATCATCCTGCCCCAGGCGTTGCGCCGGATGTTGCCGGCGCTGATGAACCAGTCGATCCTCCAGTTCAAGAACACCTCGCTCGTGTCGGTTCTGGCCGTCCCGGACCTGGTCTATCAGGGCCAGATTGCCGCGCATGACAGCTTCCGCCCGCTGGAAACCTATACGGCCGTGGCTGTCGCCTATTTCGCGATCCTTTTCCCGCTGACGCTCTATGTGCGCAGCCGCGAACGGCGCCTGGGAGCTGCCCGATGACGGCGAAAGCATCGATGATCGAGATTGCGCGGCTGCGTAAGCGCTTCGGCCAACTCGAAGTTCTCAAGGATATCAATCTTCAGGTCGAGCAAGGCGGCGTCGTCGCGTTGCTCGGGCCGTCAGGCTCCGGCAAGTCGACGCTGTTGCGGTGCATGAACCTGCTCGTGCATCCCGACGACGGCACCATCCGCGTCGGCGAGACCACCTTCCGGTTCGGCCGGTCCATGGAACAGCTGAAGGCAAAGTCGCTGGCGGCGTTCCGCTCCCGCACCGGGATGGTGTTCCAGAGCTTCAATCTCTTCCCGCACATGTCCGTCCTCGGCAACGTCATCGAGGCCCCGATCCATGTGAAGGGCCTGGACCGAAAGATCGCGATCGACCAGGCCATGGCCCAGCTCGAAAAGGTCGGACTTGCGGACCGGGCTGCGCAAATGCCCGACACCCTGTCCGGTGGGCAGAAGCAGCGCGTGGCAATCGCCCGCGCGCTGGCCATGGAGCCCGAGGTCATGCTGTTCGACGAGGTGACCTCGGCCCTCGATCCCGAGCTGGTCGGCGAAGTGCTGCAGGCGATCCAGAAGCTTGCCGCGGACGGCATGACGATGGTCATCGTCACCCATGAAATCCCCTTCGCGCGCGATGTCGCGGATCGCGTGGTCTTCATGCGCGACGGCTATGTCGTCGAGGAAGGGCCGGCCCGGGAAGTGATCGACACCCCCCGCATGGATGCGACCCGCACCTTCCTCAGTCACTTCCATCGTGTAGGTGACCGTACGAGCACTGCCACGCCATGAGTGCTGCCCGGCGCATTTACTTGGTGACGGGGGCCGCGAGCGGCATTGGGCAGGCGACGGCACTCGCATTGTCGGGCCCCGGTGCCGGACTTCTGCTCCATACACGCGCCAACAAGGCCGGTCTTGAGGCCGTCGCCCGCGCGGCATCGGAATGTGGCGCCGATGTTGCGACCGCGCTCGGCGATCTCGCCGATCCGGGCTGCCCGGTCGCGTTGGTGGAAGCCACTGCCGCTCGCTTTGGCCAGCTCGACGCCCTGATCTGCGTCGGCGGCGCAGCGCGGCGTGGCCCCGCGAGCGCCCTGTCGCAGGAGATGCTTCACACAGCACTCGACGAAAGCGCCCTTGCCCTCGTCGCATTCCTCAAAGCCGCACGCCCGCTGCTCATGACGAGCGCGGCGCCGCGGCTCATTGCCACCTCGTCCTTCACGGCTCATCTGTTGCGTAGCGATCTCGACGCCTTTGCGGCAACGGCTGCCAGCCGGGCCGCGCTCGAAACCACTGTTCGGCTCCTGGCGCGCGAGGTCGCGGCGGATGGCATCACCATCAACGCCGTGGCGCCGGGGCTGATCCGCAAGGATGAGGGGCAGGGTAGCAAGCTGTCGCCCGAAGCCATCGCGCGGATGGAAGCCATCGTCCCGATCGGGAGGCGCGGCACACCCGAAGAAGTCGCCGCGGTCATCGCCTTTCTCGCCTCGCCGGCAGCATCCTACGTCACCGGTCAGATCTGGCACGTCAATGGAGGGCTCTTGTGAGCACCGCAACCATCGAACGCATCAGAATTTTCCTGATCGAAAGCCCGATCAAGATGCAGCGGCAACAGGGCGTCGGCGACGTTAAGGGTACGGTCAAGCGCGTGCTGGTCGAGCTGACCTCGTCGTCTGGGATCGTCGGCTGGGGCGAGGCTGCGCCCTGGGAGGTGTTCACCGGTACGGCCGAGGCTGCGGTCGCGGCTCTCGACATCTATCTGCGTCCGCTCGTCATCGGCGCGCGGGTCGATCGCATCCGAGCGCTCACCTTGCTGATGAAGAAGGCGCTTGTCGGCCATGGCGAGGCCAAGCTCGCGATCGAAACGGCGATGTTCGACATCCTGGGCCAATCGTCGGGCCTCTCGATCGCCACCCTGCTCGGCGGGCGCGTTCGCGACACGATCCCGCTGTCCTTCTCGATCGCGGACCCGGATTTTGACGCGGACATGCGCCGCATGGAGGAGATGGTCCCCAAGGGCAACCGCATCTTCAAGGTCAAGACCGGCGTGAAGAGCCACGAGGAGGATGTGGCGCATCTCGAAGCGATGCGAAATGCCTTCGGTGATGCGATCGACCTTCGCATTGACTACAATCAGGCGCTCCAGCCGTTCGGCGCGATCAAGAAGCTGCGCGACGTCGACCAGTTCAAGCCGACCTTCATCGAGCAGCCGGTGCCGCGGGACTGCCTGACGGCGATGGCTTCCTTTGCCGCAGACCTCGATACGCCGATCCTTGCTGACGAAAGCTGCTTCGACATGCACGACCTGCAGGAGGTGATCAGGTTGCAAGCGGCTGATGCCATCTCGGTCAAGCTCATGAAGGCGGGCGGAATGCTCAACGCGCAAGCTTTGATGGCATTGGCCGATCTCGCGAGCCTGCCCGGCTATGGCGGCACGCTCTACGAGGGCGGCATCGCGCTGGCTGCCGGCACGCAGTTCATCGCTGCGACGCCGGGCATCTCGCTCGGCTGTGAATTCTACATGCCTCATCACGTTCTCACCGAGGATGTGCTGGAGGAGAAGATCGCGAACCGCAATGGCGAGGTCGTCGTGCCGGACGGCCCTGGCCTGGGGATTCGCGTGTCCGAGAGATCGCTGAGATCGAACGCACGCATTCTCGCGGAACGCTGACGCTCGACTGAAATCCATCACGGCTCGTCCCAACCGCTCACGGCCTCCGTCGTGAGCGGAGAAGAGAGCTATTGCCCGAAGACTGAGAGGAAACGGCTTATGCCCGGCGTCGCTCCAACGCATTGCCTGATCATCGGCAGCGGCATCGTCGGCGCCTGCAGTGCGCTGGAGCTGGCGCGCGCGGGCCATGCCGTCACCTTGATCGACAGCGGAGAACCTGCGGGGCGGCAGTCTGCCAGCTATGGCCATGGCTGCTGGATCAGCCCGGCTTCGGTGGTGCCGATGTCGATACCCGGCCTGTGGAAGAAGGTCCCGGGATATCTGCTCAACCCGCACGGACCGCTGGTCATCCGGTGGCGCCATTTTCCGCGGCTCGTGCCGTGGCTGCTGCGCTTCTTCCGGGCGGGTTCCTCCGTGCCGCGCGTCGAGGCGACGGCCAGGGCGCTGGACCGGTTGCTCCACGATAGCCCGGAACGCCATGAGGCGCTGAGCCGCGAGGTCGGCGCGCCCGAGCTGATCCGGCGCGAAGGGCTGCTCTATGCCTATCCCGACAGGCGGGCCTTCGAGGCGGAAAGCCTGTCCTGGCACCTGCGGCGGATGACGGGATTGCGATGGCGTGAACTGGACGCAGCAGCCCTGGCCGCGCGGGAGCCCGATCTCGACAAGCGCTACGCCTTCGGTGTCCTGGCTGAAGATGGCGCGCATTGCACCGATCCGGCGGCCTATATCGCAGCGATCGTCGCGGCGGCGTGCGCCCATGGCGCCAAGGTCAGAAGGGCGACGGCCCGCGAGATCCTCAGCGACGGAGCACGTGTCCGCGGCGTACGCACTGATACCGGCGTGATAGCCTGCGACCGAGTCGTCATCGCGGCAGGGGCTTGGTCGAAGCGCCTCGCGCGCTCTGGGGGCGACCGCATCCCGCTGGAAAGCGAGCGGGGCTACCATGGCGTCATCGCGCTGGACACTGGCGGCCCTCGCCATCCGGTGATGCCAAGCGACGGCAAGATGGCGAACACGCCGACAGCAGCTGGGTTGCGGTTGTCCGGCCAGGTCGAGCTGGCATCGCTCGACGCGCCGCCGAACTGGAGCCGCGTCGATATTCTGGTGGCGCATGCGCGCGGAACCTATCCTGCGCTCGCCGGTACGCAGGAGAGGCCTGTCGACCGATGGATGGGCCATCGGCCATCGACGCCTGACAGTCTGCCGGTCATCGGTCGCTCATCCCGCTCGCCCGACATCTTCTACGCGTTCGGACACGGCCATGTCGGCTTCGCCGCGGCCCCGGCGACGGGGCGTATCGTCGCCCAGCATGTCGCTGGCCTGCCCGATGCGCCCGACATCGCGGTGTTTTCGCCGCGCCGCTTCCGGCTTCTGGCGTGAGCGCCTGCGAATAGCGGCCCGGAAACCCCGCCGGCCGCCCCGGCATTGCCGATGCCGCCATCGCGCCGATCGGCCCAATCCCTTGCTTTTCAGGAGACGAGAGAATGCGTGGTGCAGATATCCTGGTCGAGATGCTGATCGGCTACGGCGTCGAGGTGGTATTCGGCGTTCCGGGCGATACGAACGTGCCGTTCTATGAGGCCCTGCAACTGCAAGAAGGCCGCATTCGCCATGTCATGGCGCGTGACGAGCGCTCTGCGGGCTATATGGCCGATGCCTATGGCCGTTTCACCAGGAAGCCCGGCGTATTCGAATGCCCGTCGGGCGCGGGGGCGATGTATTCGCTGCCGCCGGTCGCCGAATCCAACGGATCCTCGGTTCCCGTCATCCTGCTGACGATCGATATCCCCTTGCCCGGCGAAGGGCGCGGCGTGCTGACCGAGCTCGATTGCGCGCGCCTGTTCGAACCAGTCACCAAAATGTCGGTGCAGGTGAAATCCGCCGAGAAGCTGCCGGAGATCATCCGCCGGGCTTTCCGCGTCGCCTGCTCCGGCAAGCCCGGCGCCGTCCATCTGCAGATCCCGGAGGATATGTTGCTGGCGGAGGTCGATCCGGCTCGAATCTCGCTGCATGTCGAGAGCGAATGCATCGAATTCCCTGCTTATCCCACGCTGCCGCCCCCGGAGAAGCTCGACACGATCATCTCCTTGTTGACCGGGAGCAAGCGCCCCCTGATCGTCTCCGGAGGCGGGGTCAATCGCTCCTGCGCCGGCGCGCAGGTGACGGAGCTGGCGGAGCGGCTGAACATACCGGTTTGCACGACGATGACCGGGCAGGGCACGATGCCGGACGACCACTACCTCGCGGTCGGCGTCATCGGCGACAACGGCTTTCACCCGCATGCGAACTGGGCGCTGGAACATGCCGATTTCGTGCTCTTCATCGGCTCCCGCATGGGCTCGGTCGTCACGATCGGCTGGACCTTCCCCAAGATCACGCTGAACAAGCGCGTCGCCCAGATCGACATCGACCCAGAGATCATGGCGAACAACTACGAGAATGTCGTCTCGGTCCAGGGCGATGCCGGCCTCGTTCTGGCGCGGCTGATCGATCTGGTCCCCGCCGACGTCGATGCTGGCAGGTCGCAGGAATGGGTCGATCAGCTCAACGATCTGCGCGCCAATTTCTGGGCAAATGCCGAAGCCCTGCTGAGCTCGGAAGCCACGCCGCTTCGTCCGGAACGCGCCGTACGCTGCTTCAACGAGGCGCTGGAACTCTATGGCAAACCGGCTTTCATCTATTCGGATGCGGGCACCCCGACGCCGCATATGACGCGATTCCTGAAGCTCAAGGATCGCAAGACCCGCTTCGCGATTCCGCGCGCGTTTGGCGGCCTCGGCTCGGCGTTGCCCGCCACCGTCGGCGCCTGGTTCGCCGACAAGGAGCGCCGACCCATCGGCATGTTCGGAGATGGCTCCTTCGGGATGTCGGTCGGCGAACTGGAAACGCTCGTCCGGCTGCAGGTGCCGGCCATCCTGCTGCTGTTCAACAACGGCACCTTCGGCTGGATCAAGGGCCTCCACCGGTTGAAGGGTCACAACCAGTGCTTCGGCGTCGACTTCACGCCGCCGCGCGGCCAGGCGATCGCCGAAGCCTTCGACGTAAAGGCCTGGACCGCGACGAATTCCCAGGAGCTCGATGCGGCGTTGGCAAGCGCCTTCGCCCATACCGAAGGGCCGTGCCTGATCGACATCCATGTCGAGTCGATCGCGGACCGGGTGCCGCCGGTCTATTCCTGGCTGAACAAACGCGGCCGCGATCCGCTCAGCATCGACGCGGAGGATGTGCGCTATTTCTAGCGGTGCAGAGGTGCTGGTCAGGCGGTGAGTGTGTTTGACCAGCACCAATCAGAATCGTACCGCTCGGCGTCAAACTTGCCTCCAGAGAGCGGAGCTGCGTCGCGACGGCGAGGCGTCGAGGCCGTCCTGGTGAGGTCCTTGGCAACGCCGCAGATGCCCTGGGCGTGGCGAGCGATCGCCCACGGCGGCATCGGCGACAACGATCACATCCATACACTCGTCAGCGAGGCGGCGGCCGAGATCATCCGGCTTTCAGTTCCGGGGACCCTGACGCGGCAAGGGGCGATTGAGGTCACCCCTTAGTCGGGTAATTCATTTCGGCAGTATCACCTGGAACCGGGCCGTCAGATGGTTGAGACCCATCCTGTGGCAATAGTTTAATAGCAGCTCCGGTTTGTCGAGGCCGCGCCGCTGCGGAAACGTCGCCATGAGCGTGGCGGAATTCGGCCTCTCCAGCATGAGCTTGACCTTCTGGACCCGCTTGCGCGATCACGAACACTCGGAAGCCACCAGCCGCGCCCGGAAGCAAAGCTTCGCGCCAAACATGGAAATTGAGATTCGCACGAGAGCTGACGTCATCTCGTCGCTTCGGCAAATGCACTTGGGTGCTCGCACGACATTGGACTGAAGCCGACCCAGCCGTCCACCGCGGTCGTGGTCTCGCGAGACGTAACGTGCGTAGCCCCCCAGGTTTGCTGCGTTTAGGCGAATCCTAATCACCACTGCAAAATTTCGTATTTTTCCTCAACTGACGCCGCCGCTAGACCAAAGCCGGGGTTGGGGTTCCCGCAACGGGAAACCCTCCGGATTCGGCAAGAGGCGATCAATGTCAGTTGAGCAGATCGACACGCTCGTCGTCGGCGGCGGCCAGGCGGGGGTCGCGATGAGCGAGCATCTCGGCCGGGCCGGCGTGCCTCATGTCGTTCTCGAGAGAAGCCGCATCGCCGAACGCTGGCGCTCCGAGCGCTGGGACTCGCTCGCCGCGAACGGGCCGGCCTGGCACGACCGCTTTCCGGGCCTCACCTTTTCCGATGTCGATGGTGAGGTCGGCCCTAACGACTTCCCGTCGAAGGAAACGGTTGCCGACTATTTCGTCGCCTATGCCAAGAAGATCGCGGCCCCGATCCGCTGCGGCGTCGAGGTCCGGCATGTCGAGCGGCTGGCCGGCCGGCCGGGCTTCCGCGTCGAGACATCGGCGGGGATGATGGAGGCCAACCGGATCGTGGTCGCGACCGGCCCGTTCCAGTGCCCGATCGTTCCCAAGGTGGTTCCGCCGGAAACCGGCGTGCTGCAGATGCATTCCACCGCTTACCGCAATCCCGGCCAATTGCCTGAGGGTGCCGTTCTGGTCGTCGGGTCTGGCTCTTCGGGGACGCAGATCGCCGAGGAATTGCTGGATTCGGGGCGGCGCGTCTACCTGTCCGTCGGGCCGCATGATCGCCCGCCGCGGGCCTATCGTGGCCGCGACTTCTGCTGGTGGCTGGGCGTCCTAGGCAAATGGGATGCGGCTGCGCGGGAGCCGGGCACGGAGCATGTCACGATCGCGGTGAGTGGGGCGAATGGCGGTCACACGATCGATTTCCGGCGCCTGGCGGCACGAGGACTGCTCCTCGTCGGGCGGACGCAGACTTGCGAGAACGGCGTGGTCAGCTTTGCCCCCGACCTCGTCGAGAATCTTCGGCGCGGCGATGCGAATCTTCACGCCTTGCTGGATGAGGCTGATGCCTATATCGCCCGCAATGGCCTCGATTTGCCGGAGGAACCGGAGGCGCGCGCCATCGTCGCGGATTCCGATTGCGTGGCAAATCCCATCGCCTCGCTCGATCTGGCGCAGGCCGGGATCGGCACGATCATCTGGGCGACGGGTTTCACCGCCGACTACAGCTGGATGAAGGTAGACGCCTTCGACGCCAATGGTCGCCCGCAGCACCAGCGCGGCGTCTCGTCCGAGCCCGGCATCTACTTCCTGGGCCTGCCCTGGCAGTCGCGGCGCGGCTCGACCTTCATCTGGGGCGTCTGGCACGACGCCCGATATCTGGCGGACCAGATCACGATCCAGCGCAGCTACGCAGCCTATCATGATGCCATGCAGCGCGAACTCGAGAGCGCATGACTGTCGAACAGGAACTCGAGTTCGGCGCATGGGCCTCCGGGCCGTTCGCGCCGCGCATGGTCTGACCAAGGAGGCCGAGATGGCGCATACCCGCATCCGCAAGTTCAACACCAAGGACACCTATCCGGAGCAGAAGCTCGACAACGACCTGGCGCAGGCCGTCGTCACCCGGGGCGGCCGGATCGTCTGGCTGCGCGGCCAGTGCCCGCAGAACCTCGACGACGCCGTCAACCTCGACAGCCATGACCCGGTCGAGCAGACCCACAAGGTCATGCAGAACATCAAGCAGCTGATCGAGGAAGCCGGCGGCGAGATGGCGCATCTGGTCAAGGTCGTCGTCTACCTGACCGACGTCCGCCATCGCGAGGCCGTTTACCGCACCATGGGCGAATACCTCAAAGGCGTGCACCCGGTTTCGACCGGGCTCGTGGTGCAGGCGCTGGCCCGGCCGGAATGGCTGGTCGAGATCGACGGCACGGCCGTCATTCCGGATTAAGAGCTCCTAACAGAACCTGGAGGGATCTCGATGGGCTTTGGCGGAGTCGAATGCCAGGAGAAGCGCGCAGCCGATACCGTGGGTATCGGCAAGTCGCTTCGACGCCGCAGTCGGCCCGCCAAAGCCCACCTGCGGCGCCGGGAATTCGCCCGCCCGCGGCGTCGCGCCGCTTGCCGATACCAGCGGTATCGGCTTCACGACACTCCTGGCGGATCGACCGAATTGCCGGCGTCGAGACCCCTCCAGGTTCTGTTAGGAGCTCTAAGCCGATGACCTTTTCCTTGGTCGCCCGCTGCGCCCGGACCGGCATGTTCGGTGTCGCGATCTCGTCCTCTTCGCCTGCGGTCGCGGCGCGCTGCTCCTATGCTCGCGCGGGCGTCGGTGCGGTCGCATCGCAGAATGTCACCGACCCGACCCTGGGTCCGTTGACCCTCGACCTGATGGAAGAAGGCCGGAGCGCGGCGGAAGCGATCGCCGAAGTCCAGAAGCGCGGCCGGTTCATCGAATACCGGCAGGTGCTGGCGGTCGACCGGAACGGGATGACGGCGATCCATTCCGGGCCGAACTCGCTCGGGATCTGGACATCGGCGCAGGCCGAGAACGTCGCCTCGGGCGGCAATCTCCTCGCCAATGACGGCGTGCCCCAGGCGATCGTCGACGGCTTCCTCGCAAGCACCGGCCATATCGGCGACCGGCTGATCGCCGCCATGCGCGCCGGCCTGGCCGCGGGCGGCGAGGCGGGGCCGGTCCGCTCGGCGGGGCTCAAGATCGTCGACAAGGTCAGCTGGCCGGTCGCCGATCTGCGCTGCGACTGGACGGAGGACTGCCCGATCGAGGCGATCGCGACGGCCTGGGACGTCTACAAGCCGCAGCTCGACGCCTATATCCAGCGCGCGCTCGATCCGCGCGCGGCGCCGTCCTACGGCGTTCCCGGCGACGAGTGAGAGCGCGACAGTCGTCTACGGGTCGATCCGCGTGCGCTCGGTCATGGCGGGCGCGACCATGCCGGGGATGTAGGAGCGCGATATGCGCGCCTGGCAGTGGGCCTCGAACGCCGCGATCAGCCTCGACTTGGCCAGCGTGCGTAGCGTCGCGACCCCGATCGTCATCGGACGATGCTGCCCCGCCAGCCGGATCGAGACCAGCTTGCGGCCATCGAGCGCCTGGTCCGAGCGCGGGCGGACGTTGAACAACGCATAGCCGGCGCCGTTGGCGACCATCGCCCGGACGACGTCGGGATAGGATGACCGTGCTGCGATCGTAGGCGTGATGCCGGCGGACATGAACAGGGCGACGAAATACTCCCGGCTCAAGGGCAGATCGAGCAGCACCAGCGGCTGATCGGCAAGCTCTTCCAGCGTCACGGCGCTCTCGCGTGCGAGAGGATGCGTCTCGGCGACGACGATATAGGGCGGCAGGCTGACGAGCTGCGAAAACTCGATATCCTCGGGAATCTGGAGATCATAGGTCAGGGCCAGATCGATCTCGGACCGCCGCAGCCCCCTGAGCAAATCCTCCTGATGCCCCTCGATATGCAGGATTTTCGTGTCGGGAAAGGCGGAGACGAAGCCCTGCGACAATTCCGGGACCAGCATCGGGGCCAATGTCACCATGCAGCCCAGGGACAGCGTGCCGCGCACCAGCCCGCTCGTTTCGTCGGCGACGGTGTAGAGGCTCTCGGCCTGGGCGACGACGCGCTTGGCCTCGGCGAGCAGCGCCCGGCCAACCGGCGTCAGCGACAGCCCCTGGGCATGGTGGCGAATGAAGAGTTGGGCCTTCAGCTCGCGTTCGAGATGCGAGATCGCCGTCGAAATCGAGGGCTGGGAAATATGGATTCGTTCGGAGGCGAGGGTGATGCTGCCCGTTTCGCCGGCCGCGATGAAATATTCCAACTGACGTAGGGAAAAGCGCATGCGGCAGCATAAAGCACGACGAGCACGTGCGGCAAAGCGCGGCCATATTCGCGAGCCGGGCGGCCTTATGCTTCAGGCAGCGATCCTGTCGAGCAGCCGCTCCATGAACCGGTCGCAGGCGGCGAGCTGGTCGAGCGTGATGAACTCGTCGGGCTTGTGACCCTGATCCATCGAGCCGGGGCCGCAGACCAGCGCGGGCACGCCGAGGCGGCTGGAGAACAGGCCGCCTTCCGTTCCGAAAGCGACCTTGTGCGTCGCCCCGTCGTCGAGCAGCGCGGCGACGAAGCGGACGGCCTCTGACTCCGCCGGTGTCGCAAGGCCCGGATAGTCGTTCAGGCGCTCGATCCTGATCGCGGCCTCGGGATGGGCCGCCTGCCGAGCGGCGGCCAGCGCAGCCGCCTCGTCCATCAGGGCGTCGAGGATTGCGGCCGGATCGTCGGCGGCGACATTGCGGATCTCGAAATCGACGCTGCAAAGCGAGGGCACGATGTTCAGCGCCGTGCCGCCCGCGATCAAGCCGGCATGGAGCGTCGTGTAGGGAATGTCGTAATCGTCGTCGCGCGCGCCGCTCTGCGCCAACTCGTCCTGCCGCCGCCGCAAGGCCGCGACGAAATCGCAGGCCAGATGGATGGCGTTGAGCGCTTTCGGTGCCAGCGCGGAATGGCCGGGAACACCGCAACAGGTCGCCCGCGCGGCGAGCTTGCCCTTGTGCCCCGTCGCGATGCACATCTGCGTCGGCTCGCCGATCACCGCGAGCCTGGCGGCGAAGCCCCGGGCGGCGAGGAGGTCGATCAGGGAGCGGACGCCGACGCAGCCGATCTCCTCGTCATGGCTCAGGGCGAGGTGCAACGGTGTCGCGAGATCGCGCGATGCGGCGCGGGCGGCCAGCGCCAGTGCCGAGGCGACGAAGCCCTTCATGTCGGCCGTGCCACGCCCGAAAGCGCGGCCGTCGGCGATCCTGAGCTTGAACGGGTCGGAATTCCAGGGCTGGCCTTCGGTCGGCACCACATCGGTGTGGCCGGACAGCATGATGCCCGGTTTGTCGCGCGGGCCGATGGTCGCGAAGAGGTTGGCCTTGCGTCCGCCCTCCGCCTCGACGAGCTCGCTCTCGATGCCGTGCTGGGCGAGGAAGGCGCGCACGAAGTCGATCAGCGGGCGGTTCGGATCTCTGCTGACGGTGGAGAAGGACACCAGCTTTTCGAGGATCGCCAGCGTGTTCATGCCCAGACCTTCACGCCGATCGCCGCGCGCTGCTGCGGAAATCAGAGATAGAGATGGCGAACGGCATCGCTGCCCAGAAGCTCCGCTGCGGTGCCGGAGGCGACGACGCGGCCCTTCACCAGCATGATGCCGCGATTGGCGATCGACAGCGCCGTCTCGGCGTTCTGCTCGATCAGGACGACCGTCGTGCCACGGCGGTTCACCTCGGCGACCGTGTCGAAATACTCGTCGATCAGTTTCGGCGAGAGGCCGAGCGACGGCTCGTCCATGATGACGAGCTTAGGTTTGCCGACGAGCGCGCGCGCCAGCGCCACCATCGCCTGCTCGCCGCCGGAAAGCGTGCCGGCGCGCTGGCCGATGCGGTCGCGCACACGGGGGAAGAGCGTCAGCATCTCGTCCAGCCGGTCGGCGAAATCCGCCTTCAGGCCCTGCGCCTCGTAGCCGAGGCGGATATTGTCGCGCACCGAGATATCGGCGAAGAGGCGCCGCCCTTCCGGCACGAAGCCGATGCCGAGCCCGCTCAAAGCCTCGGTACGCAGGCTCGAAAGCTCCCGCCCCATGATCTCGATGCGCCCCTTCGCGAGCGGCAGCAGCGCCGATATCGCGCGGAAGGTCGTGGTCTTGCCGGCGCCGTTGGGGCCGAGGATGCAGACCAGCTCGCCTTCGCCGACATGGAAGGAGACGTCGCGCAGCATCGCGACGACGCCGTAATTGGTGTCGACCTTGTCAAGCTTGAGCATTCTGCGCCGCCTTTCTGCCGAGATAGGCTTCCTGCACCCGCGGAATGAGACGCACCTCCTCATAGGAGCCCTCGGCCAGCTTCTGGCCGTAGTCGAGCACCAGCACGCGATGCGGCAGCGAGGCGACGAGCCGCATGTCGTGCTCGATGATCATCATCGCGAGTTCCGGCCGCTCGGCGCAGAGCGCGCGGATGTCGTCCATCAGCGCGTCGGTGTCGGCGTCGTCCATGCCGGAGGACGGTTCGTCGAGCAGCAGCACCTTGGGTTCGCTCGCCAGCGCGCGGGCGATCTCAAGGCGCCTACGGTCGGCCTGCGGCAGTTCGGCGGCAGGGCGGTGGCGTTGCTCGTAGAGCCCGCGCGAGACGGCCTTGAGCAATCCTTCAGCGATGGCGGCCGCCTCGGCGAGTTCCGCTTCGGCCTTGGACCGCCGCAGGATCACGTCGAATATCCCGGTCTTCATATGGGTGTGACGACCGATGATGACGTTGTCGAGCACCGACAGGTCGCCGAACAGCCGGCTCGACTGAAATGTGCGGGCAATGCCCTTGCCGACAATGCGATGCGCCGGCTGGCCATTGAGCCGTTCGCCGGAGAGGCGCACCTCGCCGGAGGAGGGGACATAGATGCCGGTGATGATGTTGAGCAGCGTCGACTTGCCGGCGCCGTTGGGGCCGATGATGCCGAGGATCTCGCCCTTGCGCAGGGTGAAGTCGACCTCGGCCATGGCGACGAGGCCGCCGAAGCGCATCGTCAGGCCGGAGCCTTCGAGGATGACGGGAGCGGACATGAGCTCAGCCTCCGTAGCGCCGCAGCCGCTGCGGGAAGATGCCCTGCGGGCGGATCATCAGGAAGGCGATCACGGTCACGCCGAAAAACAGGATGCGGTAATCGGAAAAGGCGCGCAGCTTCTCCGGCAGCATTGTCAGCAGGAAGGCGCCGACGATGACGCCGAGCGTGTTGTCCATGCCGCCGGCGATCACCATCGTCATGATCGTCACCGAGACGAGGAAGGTGAAGTTGTCGGGCGAGATGAAGCCGACATAGAAGGCGTAGATCGTGCCGGCAAAGCCCGCGAGGAAGGCGTCGACCACGAAGGCGAGGACCTTGTACCAGGTCGCGTTGATGCCCTGGCAGCGGGCCGCCAGTTCGTCCGCCCGCAATGCGTTCCAGGCGAGCCCGATCCGCGAATGATGCAGCCTTGCGGCAAAGAGGATCGAGACCCCGACGAGCGCGGCCGAGAGATAGTAGAAATTCGCCTGCGATGGCAGCGAGTGGCCGAAGATGACGAGCGGCGAGGCGAAGGAATGCCCGAACAGCTCCGGCGCCGGAATGCCGACCAGTCCGTTCGGACCGCCGGTGAATTCGAGATTGTTGAGGAGCTGGTGGACGACGACGCCGAAGGCGATGGTGACCAGCGCAAGATAGCTATCGCGCGTACGCATCGAGGGCACGCCGAGCACGAAGCCGAAGATCGTCGCGACCACCGCCGCCGCCGGCAGCGCCAGCCAGAAGCTGACATCCCAGTTCAGGGCGAGCAGCGCCGAGGCGTAGGCGCCGATGCCGTAGGAGGCTCCGGTGGCGAAGTTCGGAATGTTGGCGCTGCCGAGCTGGAAGTTCAGCGCCAGCGCCAGCACCGCATAGAGCTGCGCGATGATCAGCAGGTGAAGTGCATAGGTGCTCTTCTCCAGCAGGAAGGGGAACAGCAGCACGATCGCGATGCCCAGCAGCGTCGCAAAGCGAGCTTGCGCCGAGAAGGCGCCCTCGATCCGGGCCTCGACCGTGGGCAGGCGTTGCAGCCCGACCAGCACGATGGCGAAGAAGGCGAGCAGCCCGACGACCACGCGCCAGTCTTCGGCCAGCAGGAACTGCCTGAGGAAGGCGGCGCTGCCGATCTCGGTGAGCGCAACGATGGAGAGAGCGGTGGCGGCGCCAGAGGTTCCGCGCGTCGCTGTCACGGACACGGACATCGGCTCAGACCTTTTCCACGATTGTGCGGCCGAGCAGGCCGGCCGGCCGGAAGACGAGGACGCAGATGACGAGCAGGAACACGAAGACCAGGCGATAGGAGGCGCCGTTCGGGACCGTAGCCTGAACCAGCGTGTCGAGACCGGCGATGAGCAGGCTGCCGATGATCGCGCCCGGCATGGAGCCGAGCCCGCCGACCACCGCGGCCGAAAAGCCGATCAGGCCGACATCGACGCTGAAGTCGAAGCGGACGATGCCGGCATAGCCCGCGAAGAACAGGCCGCCGATGGCGCCGATGGCCGAGGCGATGAAGAAGGTGATCTGGAAGATCCGCGCCGGCGAGATCGAGATGAGGCGCGCCGCATCCCTGTCCTGCGACACGGCCTTGATGTGGAGGCCGAGCCGCGTCCGCTCGAGCATGTAGAACAGCAGGCCGACCGAAAGGACCGAGACCAGGATCGCGACGAGGTTGAAGGCCGGGATGGTGACGCCGAGGACTTCGATGCTGCCGGGCAC
This sequence comes from Allobosea sp. Tri-44, assembly GCF_004123845.1. Taxonomy (GTDB): domain Bacteria; phylum Pseudomonadota; class Alphaproteobacteria; order Rhizobiales; family Beijerinckiaceae; genus Allobosea. The sequence continues at coordinate 185,585 of NZ_NBDP01000042.1, forward strand.
GAGCCTCGGCACTGCGTGAGGGTTCGATCCTTGCGGGTACAGATGGCGGATCAGCTCGCGCAGGACGATGCCGAGCGCGACGGTGGCGACCAGCGCCATCATCGCAGGAGCATTCTGGAAGCGCTTGATCACGAGATAGTAGAGCACCACGCCGAGCAGGCCGGTGACGATGACGGCCAGCAGCACCGAAAGCACGATGGCCGCCACTGCAGGCGAGCCGCCGACGGATGCGCTCACCGTCTGCACGGCCGCGAGCGCCAGGAACGGGGCCAGCAGCGACACGTCGCCATGCGAGAAATGGATGATGTTGAGGACACCGAAAAGCAGGCTGAATCCGACCGCGACCAGTGCATAGATCGAGCCGAGCGTGATCCAGTTCAGGAGCTGCTGAACCAGTTGCTCTGTCATTCACATCCCCTCGCGTTTGCATCGCCCCAGCCGGGACGTGCCGCAACTGATTTTCGCTGTGCACCAGAACCGAAGCCGGCAAGAGTCGCAATTTCGGAATCCCTGCTTTGCTTGTCTTGAGGCAAGTCGCGCTCGCCCGTCATTCGCCGGCTTGTGAGGCTCCGGGCGGCCTGCTTCGGCAAAACGGAAGCTCTGGGCGCAAAATATCCGATTTGCTTCGGGTTTCCTGAAGGGCAGATGGTCGAGCCACGATGTCGTCGGTGACGCTCACGGAGCCGGACACATCCAATTCCTTGAGGAGGGGATCATGCCTTTCAACCCGAATACCGGAGAGAAATCCCTGGGCGCGTTCATCCGCGTGGCCATCGTGGGGACGGCGCTCGCCTTCGCCTCGACCACCGCCATGGCGCAGGAAACGATCAAGCTCGGCTTCATCGGCCCGCTGAGCGGCGGCAACGCCCAGCAGGGCCTGTCGGCCCGCAACGGCTTCCAGCTCGCCATCGACCAGGCCAACGCGTCGGGCCTGCCGTTCAAGATCGAGCCGGTCATTCTCGATGACGCCGCCAACCCGCAGACCGGTGTCGCGGCCGCGATCAAGCTGACAAACGACCCGCAGGTCATCGCGGCGGCGGGCCACTGGAACAGCGGCGTTGCCCTGGCGACGATCCCGGTGTTCCAGCGTGCGGGCGTGCCCTTCATCGTCTGGGGTGCGATCTCGCCGAAGATCACCGAGCGCAACAATCCGATGGTCTCGCGCGTCGCGACGACGCTGGTGAACACCAATGAGCCGCTGGCCAAATGGGCGGCGGAGAAGGTCGGCAAGAAGATCGCGATCGTCTCCGATACGAGCGATTACGGCGCGGCCAACACCCAGAACTTCGAGAAGTTCTACAAGGCGGCCGGCGGCAGCATCATCGCCACCGAGGCTGCTCCCGTCGGCACCACCGACTTCCGCGCGCTGCTGACGAAGATCAAGGCTGCGTCCCCCGATGCGATCTATTTCGGCGGCGTCGTGACCGAAGCCGGGCTGGTGCGCCAGCAGATGGTCGAGCTCGGCATGAAGCAGCCGATGATCGGCGTCGACGGCTTCCACGATCCGGCCTTCATCAAGATCGCCGCCGCTGCTGCCGAGGGCACGGTCGTCGGCATCGCCAAGGAGAAGGACAATCCGCAGGTCGCGAAGCTCAGGGACGACTATGCAGCCGCCAAGTTCGCCGAGCCGTCGACGACCTACACCAAGAACGCCTACGACACGGCGAACATCCTGATCGCGGCGATCAGGAAGGCCGGCACCAAGGACAAGGTCGCGATCGCCAAGGCCATTCGCGAAACCCAGCATGACGGCGCGTTGGGCCACACCAGCTTCGACGAGAACGGCCAGACCAAGCTGCCGGTCGAACTCGAACTGCGCACGGTGAAGAACGGCGCCTGGGCGGCCTACTGATCGCCATCAGCAGCAAGGCATGGCTGCGCCGGATGAGCGGAGCCGGTCTCATAGCGGGCTCGCAGACAATGCGAGCCTGCTTTGACTGCTTTTCAATGCGCTTGCCTCAATACGATTGCGAGCGGCCCCGACCAGACATTTCAAAGAGTCGCCGCGGGGCCAGTCCAACCCGTTCGCCTTGACGGTCGAGGTGATGCCGGAATCGTGCCTGCAGGAGGCTCCTCGGGCGGCCGGCGGCTCGCGACGGTCACGTCGATGTTTTTACGGGCGAAGGCTTGGGCGAGGGCCTGGCCAATCTTACCGAATCCTACAATCGCATAGCTCATAATACGTTTCCGATCCGTGTTGATATTGCTTCCCCGGCCTTCAACGACGCTGGGTGTTCGTTCCGCTGTGTGGCGACCTTCGCGTAGACGTCCCGTCGTGAACGACTTCCACGCGGCGGGCGGGCCGTTCAGCGCGGAAGTCGTTGCACCATGGACACGCTGGTTGCCGCCGATCGGCCACTTGCCGCGATCCGGCGCGATTTTCCAGCCCATTCACGAAGCTCGAATCGTCCGAGGCAAGAAACAGCGCGGCCGTCGCAATTTCCTCAGGGCGCCCCATCTTTCCCCGCGGGATCAGGGATTCGAACATCCGCGCATCGCCGCATATGCTCGACAAGATATGGCTACCGCCGGCTCAGAAGATCTCTGTGATCGTCGGCTACTGGTTGCTCGAGCTGCCATGGCCAGACCGCTATGCGGCGAGCTCGGCCCACGGTCTCAAAAAAAGTTAAAAAACCCTCTTGCTCCTCTAGTGGCTAGAGGAATTAGCGTCCCTCGAACAGCATGAGGAGACCGCCATGTCTTCGGCCACGATCGCCGCTTCCGAGACCCGCCAAACCCTGACCTGGAAGGTCGAGGGCATGGATTGCGGCAGCTGCGCCGCAACGCTGAGCAAAGCGCTCGAGAACCTGCCTGGCGTCAGTGACGTCGCGGTCTCGGTGCCGCGCGAGCGCCTGACGCTAGCTCTTGCCGGCCAGGCCACCAGCCGCGAGCAGGTCGAGGAGCGCGTTCGCAAGCTCGGCTTCGGCCCGACCCTGCTCAGCCAGAAGGGCGAGGGGACACAGTCTGTGCAGGCAAAGCCGGCGCAGGCCGAGCCCGCCGATGCCTGCGGCTGCGGTCATGATCACGGTCACGATCATGCTCAAGGGAAGGATCACGGGCATGACCATGGCGGGCACGGCCACGGACACGCCGCCCAAGCTCATGATCATGCCGGCTGCGACCATGACCATCACGGCCATGACCACAAGCACGGCAAGGGCAGCGACCACACCGCCCATGCGCACGATCACGCCGGCTGCGGCCATGATCACGACCACGGCCACGATCATGGCAAGGCTCACAGCCATGCGGCCCGCACCCACGACCATAATCACGACCACCACGACCATGCGCACGGCGCCTGCTCGCATGACCACGGCCATCACGACCACGGCCAAGCGGTGACCGTCGCTGCGCACTCGGCCGATCCCGACCGCGTGAGCTGGAAGGTCAGCGGCATGGATTGCGCCAGCTGCGCCGGCACCATCCGCACCGCGCTCGAGCGCCTTCCCGGCGTGCAGGACATCGCGGTCTCCGTCACCAACGAGACGCTCTCGCTCAAGCTCGCTCCCGGCGGTACCAGCTCCGACACGATCACCGCGCAAATCGCCAGGCTCGGTTACAAGCCGGAACTGCAGCAGGCCACGGTCACCGCGATCACACGCGCCGCCGAGGCGCCGAAGCGCTGGTGGCAGACCAACAAGGGGCGTGTTGCGATCACCGCGGCCGCACTGCTCGCCGTCGCCTACATCGCCGGCGAGATCGTGCCCGCCGCCTCCTTCTGGTTCTTCGTCGCGGCGACGCTGCTTGCGATCGCACCGATCACGCGGCGTGCGATCGCTGCCGCCCGGGCCGGCGCGCCCTTCACCATCGAGATGCTGATGACGATCGCCGCCACCGGCGCGCTCTTCATCGGCGCGATCGAGGAGGCAGCCGTGGTCGTCTTCCTCTTCGCCGTCGGCGAGGTGCTCGAAGGCGTCGCCGCCAACAAGGCCCGCTCCGGCATCCGCGCGCTCGCCGCGCTCGTGCCGAAGACCGCCTGGCTCGACGAGGGCGGCAACGTCCGCGAGGTCGAGGCCGAGGCGCTGCGCATCGGCCAGACCGTGCTGGTGCGCCCAGGCGACCGCGTGCCGGCCGACGGCACCGTACTCGAAGGCCATTCCGGCGTCGACGAATCGCCGATCACGGGTGAATCCGTGCCCAAAGCCAAGGAGCCGGGCGCGCCGATCTTCGCCGGCTCGATCAACCAGGAAGCGGCGCTGCGCGTCCGCGTCGAGAAGGCGGCCGAGGACAACACCATCGCGCGCATCGTCACGCTGGTCGAGGAGGCCCAGGATGCGAAGGCGCCGACCGAGCGTTTCATCGACCGTTTCTCCCGGGTCTACATGCCGATCATCGTCGGGCTCTCCGTGCTGGTGGCGGTGCTGCCGCCGCTCGTCGCGGGCGGCGACTGGAACACCTGGATCTATCGCGGGCTGACCCTGCTGCTGATCGGCTGCCCCTGCGCCCTCGTCATCTCCGTGCCGGCCGCAATCGCCTCGAGCCTGTCGATGGCTGCCCGGCACGGCCTGCTGGTCAAGGGCGGGGCGGTGATCGAGGAGCTCTCCCGCGTTCGCGCCGTCGCCTTCGACAAGACCGGCACCCTGACCTGGGGCCGGCCGGTGGTCACCGACATCGTGCCGCTGCAGGGCGATGCCCGGGCTTTGCTCTCGCTCGCCGCCGCGGTCGAGCGTGAATCGAGCCATCCCCTGGCCCGCGCCATCGCCGAGCGTGCGGATGACGACCGTGCGCCGAAGCTCGCCGCCAGCGCTGTGCGCGCCGTCGCCGGCAAGGGCATGGAAGGCGCAGTCGCCGGCGCCCGCATCTTCATCGGCGCGCCGCGTTTCGCCGCCGAGCGCGGGACGCTGGAGGAGGCCGTCTCCCGGCAGATCTCCGCCCTCGAAGAACAGGGCAAGACCGTCGTCGTGGTGCAGAAGGAGGCGCAGGCGGTCGGCCTGATCGCCCTGCGCGACGAACCGCGTCCCGATGCTCGCGCCGCTGTCGCCGAACTGCGCGGCCTCGGCATCACTCCGATCATGCTGACCGGCGACAATCGCCGCACTGGCGAGGCCATCGCCCGCGATCTCGGTGTCGAGGTCGAAGCCGAGATGATGCCGGAGGCCAAGGTCGAGGCGGTGCGCAGGCTCGCGGGGCAAGGCCCGGTCGCAATGGTCGGCGACGGCATCAACGACGCGCCGGCGCTCGCCGCCGCCCATGTCGGTATCGCCATGGGCTCGGGCACCGACGTCGCGCTCGAGGCCGCCGACGCGGCGCTGCTGAAGAGCCGGGTCGGCGATGTCGGCAAGCTCGTGCGACTCTCGCGCGGGACCATGGCCAATATCCGGCAGAACATCGCGATCGCGCTCGGGCTGAAGCTGGTCTTCCTGGTGACGACGGTGACTGGCACGACCGGGCTCTGGCTCGCCATCCTCGCCGACACCGGCGCGACCGTGCTCGTCACGCTCAACGCACTGCGCCTGCTCGGCTTCTTCCGCGACGGCGAGCGCACTACCGGCGACACCGAGAGGCGTGGAGGCGAGGCGATCGCCTCCGCCTGACGCACCGCCGGGCGGGGCAAAAAAGCCTCTTGACCTTGCCACGATGGGAAGCCGCAGAACCTTGGAAGTCCTGTCCAAACGGAGCCCTGCCATGTGCACTTGCCAGACCCATACCGCCGCCGCTGAGCCCATCGACGCGGCTCTGACCTTCAAGGTCGAGGACATGACCTGCGGCCATTGCGCCGGCACCGTGAAGTCCGCGCTCGAACGCGGCCTGCCCGGCGCGATCGTGACGGCAGACCCGGCAGCGCGCCTGGTCTCGATCTCCGGCACGAGCGACCGCTCCGCCGCTGCGCGGCTGATCAGCGAAGCCGGCTACACGCCGGCCTGAACAAGCCGAGCCCGATCATGTGAGCCCGGGACGGAAACGACGATCTGAAGGTGGCGCGCCGATGCGCCGTCCTGTAGAGCCTAGGAGCATCTGTTATAACGTAACATTCAAACGGAAACCTACCGACCTCGCAGTCCGAACGTCCATCAGAGACGGGGCGACGAGCCGGAAGGTCTTCAGAGGAGGGGTTTGAACCATGCATAAGACACTCATCCTGGCTTTCGCCTGTGCTGCGGCCTGGCCCGCAGCGGCTCTCGCCCAGAGCGGCGGCAAAATCATCATTGCCGAGAATTTCGCGCCCAAGGCCGGCTTCGCGCTGGAAACCGACGACGCCAACGTCCTGTCCAAGGCCGGCTGCCTCGAGCCGCTGACCCGGATCGACTTCGACGGCAAGCTGCAGCCCTCGCTCGCCGAGAGCTGGACGCAGGCCGGGCCCGATACCTGGGACTTCAAGCTGCGCAAGGGTGTGACCTTCCAGGACGGCAAGCCGCTTACGGCCGCTGCTGCTGCCGCCTCGCTCAATGCCGTGCTCAAGGTTCCGACGCCGGCTCGCGCCTTCTCACCGCGCGTGATCAAGTCGGTAGAGGCGGTCGGCGAGGACATAATTCGGGTCACGACGCCGTCGCCCTCGGTTCTGACGCCGCTCCGGCTTGCCGCCGCCAATGCCGGCATCCTTTCGCCGGCAGCCTACAAGGACGGCAAGATCGATCCGGTCGGCACCTGTACCGGCCCCTTCGTCATCACCCGCGTCAACGGCCAGCAGAGCCTGAGCCTGAAGCGGAATGATGGCTACTGGGGCGGCAAGGTCGCGCTCGCCGAAGCCGAGATCAAGTTCATCCCGGACGCGAACGTCCGCGCCACGCAACTGCGCACTGGCGAGGCGGACGTCGCCGGCGCCGTGCCGGCCTCGACGTTGGCCACGCTGAAGCGGACCTCTGGCATCAAGGTCGTGACGCTCGCGACCCCGCGCACGACAACGCTGCTGGTCAACGTCAAGAAGCCCCCCTTCGACAACGAGAAGGTCCGCCAGGCCCTGCAGCTGGCGCTCGATCTCGAAGGCATCGCCGCCAGCGTTTATGAGGGCTCGGTCCAGCCCGCGGTCGGCCCCTTCGCGCCGCACGAGCCCTGGGTCCAGAAGGCGGCAAAGCCGGCCAGCTACGACGTCAAGAAGGCGCAGGCTCTGCTCGCCGAGGCCGGCATCAAGCCGGGCAGCCTCGATATCGAGATCATGGCCTATAGCGAGAAGATCGAATTCAAGGATCTCGCGGCGATCCTGCAGGATCAGTTCAAGGCCGCCGGCGTCAGCGCCCGCATCCGCCTCGCCGAATACAAGGCGCTGGAGCCCGACATGATCGCAGGACGCTACGACGTGGCGCTGATCTCACGCAGCCATCTGGTCGACGTCGCTGATCCCGCAGGTTACCTCCAGTCCGACTATGGCTGCGGCGGCGGCTTCAACCTGTCGCAGCATTGCGACAAGGATTTCGACGCAAAGCTGGCCACGGCGACGGCGGAGACCGATGCCGGCAAGCGCTACGCCGTCTATGCCGATCTGGCGCAGCATTTGCAGTCGAAGGCCGTGAACGTCTTCGTCATCCACGAGGCCGGCAATGACGGCTACAAGACCAAGGTCAGGAACTACCGGATCCATCCGCTCTATCAGTACACGCTGACCAAGGATCTCTCTGTCGACTGAAGGCGACGGACAAGAACGACGCCGGGCGCCGCACCGCACGGCGCCCGGCCGCCAGAACGCAAGGAGCCCAGCCGATGTGGCACTTCGCTCTCCGCCGCGGCACCGTCCTGTTGCTGACGCTGTTCGTGGTCTCCGTCGTCGCCTTCCTGATCCCCTATATCGGCGAGGGCGATCCTGCCCTGCTGGTCCTGCGCGCCCGCATCGCCGACCCGAATGTCGACCCCGCCACGCTCGAGGCGATGCGCCGCCAGCTCGGCCTCGACCGGCCGCTGGCGATCCAGTACCTCGCCTGGCTCGGCGACGCGCTGCGCGGCGATTTCGGCCTGTCCTTCATCCGCCGCGCCCCGGTCGGCGACATGCTTGGCGGCGCGCTTCTCGTCTCGATCACGCTGGCGCTCTCGGCCCTGCTGCTCGCCCTCCTGGTCTCGGCCCCGCTCGGCACGCTGGCGGCGATGCGCCCCGGCGGCCGGGCCGACACCGCCGCGACGCTGCTGACCCAAACCCTCATCGCCATTCCCGAATACTGGATGGCGCCGATGGGCATCCTGATCTTCGCGCTCTGGCTCGGCTGGCTGCCATCGGCCGGCTGGGACGGGCCGGCCTCGCTCGTCCTGCCGGCACTGGTCCTGGCGCTGCGCCCGCTCGCCTATTTCACCCGCATCATCCGTGCCGCGATGATCGACGTGCTCGACGCGCCCTACATCACGGCCGCCCGCAGCCGCGGCCTCGGCATGACCCAGACGGTGATGCGCCACGGCCTGCGCAATGGCGCCATGCCGGTCATCACCCTCTTTGCGCTCTGGCTCGCCGGCCTGCTCGGCGGCTCGGTCGTGGTCGAGGTCATCTTCGCCATCCCTGGCATGGGCCGGCTGATCTACGAGGCGGTGATCAACAAGGACATCCCCGTCCTGCAGGCCGGCTTCGTCGCCATCGTCGCGCTCGCCGTCGTGATCAACACGCTGGTCGATCTCGCCTATCTCGCCATCAATCCGGCCCTGAGGCACAGCCATGGCGCTTGAAGCAGCTTTACCGGATGCCGCCGCGCCCTCCCGCTCGCCGGTGAGCCCGCGCCACTCGCGCTTTTCCCGCCCGCACTGGACGCTCGTCGCCGGCGCGCTGCTGCTGCTCCTGGTCGCCTTGGCGCTCTGCCTCGGCCCTACGCTTGCGCCCTACGATCCGACGGCGCAGGCACTGATCCGCCGCTTGAAGCCACCGAGCGAAGCGCACTGGCTCGGCACCGACCATCTCGGCCGCGACGTGCTCAGCCGACTCCTCGTCGGCGGCCATTTCGCCGTCGTCATCGCCGCGGTGACGCTGACCCTGTCGGTCGTCTTCGGCACGCTGATCGGGGTGATCAGCGCCCGCAAGGGCGGTTTGGTCGACGAGGTCGCGATGCGCGCGGTCGACCTGCTGATCTCCTTCCCCGAGGTCGTGGTGGCGATCTTCCTGGTCGCGCTGCTCGGGCCCGGCTACGGCACGCTGATCCTGGCGCTGACCATCGTCGGCTGGACCCCCTTCGCCCGCCTCGCCCGCGGACTCGCCATCGAGATCAATGCCAAGCCCTATATCCGCGCCGCCGAGATTCTTGGTTGCTCGCGCCGCTTCATCATCCTGCGCCACATCATCCCGAACGCGATCGGCCCGATCTCGGCGATGGCCTTCCTGCGCTTCGGCCACAAGATGATCACCGTCGGCGGCCTCTCCTATATCGGCCTCGGCATCCAGCCGCCCCATGCCGACTGGGCGGCGATGATGGCGGAAGCACAGCCCTATATCGAGCGCGCGCCGTTGCTGGTCGTCTGCCCCGGGCTGGCGATCTTCCTGACCGCGCTCTCGGTGACCTGGATTGGGCAGGGACTCTCGCAGACGGGAGACAAGCCATGAGCGTCGTCGTCTCGCTCGCCGAGCGCCGGGTCACTGCCGCTCCGGCCGAGCCCTTGCTCGCGATCGAAGACCTGCATGTCGCGATCGGCCCGTCCGGCCGCGCCGCGCCGGTGATCGAGGGCATGAACCTCGAGATTCGCCGCAGCGAGATCGTCGCGCTGGTGGGTGAATCCGGTTCCGGCAAGAGCCTGACCGCCTTGTCCGCCACGCGGCTCCTGCCACGCGCGGCCGAGATCACCAGGGGCCGTATCCGTTTCGATGGCGAGGACGTGCTGGCGATGGGGCCGCGCGCCCTCGACGGCCTGCGCGGCAACCGCATCGGCATGATCTTCCAGCAGCCGCAGGCCATGCTCGACCCGACCTGCCGCGTCGGCGACCAGGTCGCCGAAAGCCTGCGCCTGCATCGTGGCCTGTCGCGCGAGGCGGCCGGGGCGAGGGTGGTCGAGCTCTTCCGCGAGGTCGGCATCCCGGCACCCGAGGCGAGGGCCCGCGATTTCCCCTATGCCTTCTCGGGTGGCATGGCGCAGCGCGTGATGATCGCCGCGGCGCTCAGCGCCGATCCGGACCTGCTCATCGCCGATGAGCCGACCACGGCGCTCGACGTCACCGTCCAGGCCCAGATCCTGCGCCTGCTCCACGAGCAATGCCGGCAACGGCGCATGTCACTGCTGCTGATCTCGCACGATCTCGGCATCGTCGCCGCCTTGGCCGACCGGGTCGCGGTGATGTATGCCGGCCGCGTCATAGAGGAGGGGCCGGCGCGCGCGATCCTCTCGGCTCCGCGCCACCCCTATACCCGCGCCCTCGTCGAGTGCTCCCTGCTGAAGCGCGATGCCGGCGGCCGGCTGGTGGCGTTGCCGGGCAGCGCGATCTCGGCGCGCGAGCTCTCGCATGGCTGCCGCTTCCAGCCGCGCTGCGCCATCGCGGCCCAGAGCGCGCATAATCACGACTGCTGCAGCAGCGAGCCGGCGCTCGCCTGCTGCCACGGCTCGCACAAGGCGCGCTGCTGGGCGGTGAAGCCGGAGCCCGAGGAGGCACAGCAATGAGCCTGCAACCCGCCACCGCCTTCCTCGACGCCCGTGACATGGTGAAGACCTATCCGGCTCCCGGCTGGCTGACGCGCGGCCGCCGCGTGAACTCGGTCGATCACGTCTCGCTCTCGATCGCCAAAGGCGAAGTGCTCGGTCTCGTCGGCGAATCCGGCTGCGGCAAGAGCACGGTGGCGCGGCTGCTGGTGCGGATGGACCGCGCCGACAGTGGTCTGATTCGGATCGGCGGGACCGAGATCGGCGGGCTCGCCGGAGCCGATCTGCAGGCGCTGCGCCGCAAGGTCCAGCTCGTCTTCCAGGACCCCTTCGGCGCGCTCGACCCGCGCATGCGGCTGGGCGAGAGCCTGGAAGCGCCGCTGCACGCCCACGGTATCGGTGACCGCGGCCAGCGCCAGGCCATCGCCCTCGACATGCTGCGCGAGGTCGGGCTGGACCAGAGTTTCTACGATCGTCTGCCGCGCGAATGCTCGGGCGGCCAGCTTCAGCGCGTCGTGATCGCGCGTGCTCTGATCCTGAAGCCCGAGCTGCTCGTCTGCGACGAGCCGACCTCGGCGCTCGACGCCTCGCTGCGCTCGCAGGTCCTCAACCTGCTGATCGACCTCAAGCGCCGCTTCGGGCTGACCCTGCTGATGATCTCGCACGACCTGCGCGTCGTGCGCGAGCTCTGCGACCGCATCGCCGTGATGTATCTCGGTGAGATCGTCGAGCTCGCGCCGGCGGCCGAGCTCTTCGCCAATCCGCGCCACCCCTATACGCGCGCGCTCATCGCCGCCTCGATGCTCGATAATCCGGACCTTTCGGCAGCCGGCGTCGCGCTGCGCGGCGAGCCGCCGAGCCCGCTCAATCCGCCCTCGGGTTGCCGCTTCCATGGCCGCTGCCCGCAGGCCGTGGCTCTGTGCGCGCAGAGCCATCCCGCCTTCGATCCGGCCGCCGGCCACGCAGCCCGCTGCCATTTCACCTGAAAAGTCGGTACCCGGAACGCCGAAGCGCTCCGGGTCGCGATGCTCAGCCCGCGCTCGGTGCGGTCGTTATAACGGCAGCCGCCGGCTTGCCCTGCTGCTGCGCCTGCAGGCCGCTCCAGCCATGCCAGCCAGTATAGAGCCCGACCAGGATGATCAGCGCGCTGGAGAAATAGGGCGCCCGCGCGGCCGCGGTCGAGAGCCAGCCGACCCGCTTGGTCGCCTGGCGCACGCCGATTGCCGCCACTGCACCGACCGTGACCAGCGTGATCGCCAGTCCGATCGAGAAGCAGAGCACCAGCACCGCCCCCAGTGAGAACTCGCGCAGCTGGATGCAGAGCAGCAGCACGGTGATCGCTGCAGGGCAGGGGATCAAACCGCCGGTGAGGCCGAACAGGACGATCTGCCAGGTGGTGACATTGCGGCCGACGAAGCGCTTGCGGATGTCGTTGGCATGCGACAGCGCATGGGCGTCCATGTAGCCGTCATTGGCGAGCTCAAGGCCCTTCTGCTGCCGGTGCAGCGGATCGCCGCCCTCGCTGCCCTGCAGGAAGGAGACGTCGTAGCCGTGCTCGTGGTCGCCGTGATCGAGGCTGAGCCGCACCATGAAATCATAGGGCTCGGCCACCTTCTCGACCGATTCCATGTAGCCGTCGCGGTCGACGAAGGTGAAGCGCTGGGTGCTGCCGTCGGGGCGCTCGGTGGTGAGCGTCACATACTCGCCCTGCCACTGGTCGCCGCTGATCACCGTCAGGCGGAAGTTCGCGGGCTTCTCCGGCGTGACCTCGAGCGCCATGAAGCCGTGCCCGGTGTCGATGCGGTGGCTCAGCGCCACCTTCGCCTTGTTCTGCTCGTAAGCCTCGACCTCGCGGGCATAGCGCTTGGCCTCCTGCTGGTCACGCCAGGTCCGGTGGAACATCCAGGCGGCGATGGCGATGATGATGACGGCGGAGACGAGCTGGAAATAAGGTTCGGTGGTTTCGGGGTCGAGCCCCTTGAACAGGTACATGCCGCCGAGCGCGATCCCCCAGACGATCGCCGTATGCGAGATTGTCGCGGCGAGGCCGAGCAGCACGGCCTGGAAGACGGTGCCGCGCACCGCGACGATGAAGGCCGCCATCATGGTCTTAGAGTGGCCGGGCTCGAGCCCGTGCAGCGCGCCGAGCAAGATGGCGGTGGGGACAAAGAACCAGGCGTTGGCAACGCCTTGCTGGAGCAGCTCCGTGAACGAGGTCATGTTGGTCCCGTCAGTTCGGCCGGGCACCACATCGCCGCGCCCGCCCGCAAAGGGGCCGTCGGCCGAGGATGGCGGTGCCCGATCCTCGCTTGTCCTGACCGAAGGCGGCGCGCGGACTCCTGCCGGCGCAGGCCCGGTCAGGGGGAATTCGACAAGGATTTGTCGAAATGGATGTAGGCCTCTCGCTCGACGATCTCGGCATAGCCGCGTCCGCGCCAGAAGCCGAGCGTCGCCGGCGCATCGGCGCTGGCGTGCAGATAGAGCGTGTCGTAGCCGAGGCGGTGTGCCTCGCTTTCGGCGGTCTCGTTGAGCCAGCGACCGATCCGCCGGCCGCGCTGGTCGGCGCGGACATAGACACGCACGAGCTGCGGCACCTGATCGGGCTGCGGATAGCGCGCCACCAAGTACGCGGCGAGATTGGACTTCCAGCCGAGATGATAGAGGCCGGCGGTCGCGACGATCGCGTCCCCAGCATCCCGCACGGTCCAGAACGCGCCGCGATTATGCGCGCTGTACCAGGAGCGCGCCGGCTCCGCGGTCAACGAATCGAGATCGGCATGCCAGTCCGGCCGATAGTCAGTGCTGTAGTATTCCTTGATAACCGCGAGGCAGAAGGCCCGCGCCTCGGCATGCCGGGCATCCGGCTGGTCGGGAAGCTGCTCGAGCGCGAGCATGGGGCGGGTCTCGGACATCTGTCTCATTTCCGCAGCTGGCGAAGGCTGCTCGACGCCACCGGCCACGTCCATCTTGCCGGTTGGCGAGAAATGTTATATCCCCTCCCCCAGGATAGGATCAAGCCAAAAATGGAACCGCACGAGCACATCCATCATCAGCGCCACCCCGAGATCATCACCCGGCTGAAGCGGGCAGAGGGGCATCTGCGCTCGACGATCGACATGGTGATCAATGTTCGCTCCTGCCTGGAGATCGCCCAGCAGCTCCAGGCGGTCGAAAGCGCCATCGCCAATGCCCGCAAGATCCTGATCCAGGAGCATATCGACCACTGCCTCGAGGAAGCCGCCGGCCACGTTCCGGCCGACGCCCGCGAACTGCTCAAGGAATTCAAAGCCGTCACCAAATTCCTCTGACGGCATGCCAGCCCCCGGCCGGCGGGCTACCGCCGGCCTTAAGACTGCAGAGGAGAGCACTCATGTCGCAGCCTGCCTCAATCCATATGGGCCACGGCCAGATGGTCGACATCGTCACCGTCGGCCCTGATGCCTGGGAGCTCGTCTTCAGCGAGGCGGGCGTCGCCGGCTACAAGGCTCCGCCGCTCGCCGAGGTCGAGGTGGATGCCATCGACGCCTCGGGCCGCATCCACCCGCTCGCTGTTTCGGCCGGCAGCAACGGCTCCCGCGTCAAGGCGAGCGGCCATGTCGCCGGCGCCTACCGGGCGCGGGTGCGCGTCCTCCACGGTGACCATTTCCACACACGGGAATCGCTGCTGCCGGGAGCCGTAGCCATCGCGCCAGCGCCAGGGCCGAACGGTGGTGCGCTCGCGCGCTTCGATGGCGGTCTCGATATCGAATTGAGCTGGATCGATCCGACGCGCTGGCAGCTCGCCTTCCTGCGGGACGGCAAGCCGGCAAGTGCGCCTGCCCCAACCACCGTCGTCGCGCAGGCCGTGGGGCCGCGAGCCGAGGACTACCAGATCCGGAACCTTGCGACCGAATCCGGCTCCAGCGGCGAAACGCTGATCGTCGGGGGCAAGATCAAGGATGCGACCTGCGCCCGGCTCACGGTGAAGGGGGTGGCGGGCGAGCAGGTCCGCAGCATCCCGATCGTCCCGGCTGCCTGAGGCCCTCGGACGGGTGCATCGGCCCCGCGGCGCTCGTCTTCCGGCGTTGCGCCAGGCCCGCAAAAGGAATGGGATGCGGCAAGGTTTTTGCCTTGCCGCGACGTGTGGGAGGTGGCCATGGATGAACTGCCGATCGGCGAACTATCCCAGGATACCGGCGTCAAGGTCCCGACGATCCGCTTCTACGAGCAGATCGGCCTGCTGAAGGTGCCTCGGCGCACGAGCAGCAACCGCCGCTACTATAGCGGCGACGACGTCAAGCGGCTGCGCTTCATTCGCCATTCCCGCGAACTCGGCTTCGAGATCGACGACATCCGCGCCCTGCTCGCCATGTATGACGAGCCGCAGTCCTCATGCGAGAGCGTCCACGGGATCGCCAAGCGCCATCTCGACCAGATCGAGCTGCGCATCAGCCAGCTCCAGGCGCTGCGGGGCGAGTTGCGGCGCATGGTCCACGAAGGTCAGCACGGTCGCATCAGCGATTGCCGCATCATCGAGGTGCTCGCCGACCACGATCAGTGCCAGCACGATCACGCCCGCGCCAGCGTCAGTGCGGAAAGACAACCCTACTGACCGCCGGCGCTCAATCGGAGCGTCGCTGGCTTTTTGTGGTCCGTGTAAGGCATAGCGTTGGAGACGCGATCTACGCTGCCATGTCTGCTCTCACAAGCGGCCGGCGTCAGCTGAAGGAGATTCCGCTCGGCTTCGTCACGGTGCTCGGTTTCTCGCTCGGCCTGGCGATCTTCGTCGTGTGATTTATATAGCGATTTCAATCGTATACGTGTTCGCAGATTTGTCCGGCCCGGCCCACCATTTGAATTGCTATCCATATGGTATTCCTTCTTTTGAACTCATCCCCGCGCCGGATTCCGAGGTTGTTCTAGCCCTGCCCCGGAAGGAGTTTTGCGACGGCGTGCTTCGCTGGGCGCTCCCGATTTGCGACGATTGTTGTTGAAGAACTGAAGGCCTGATCTGAACTTCCCTTTCCGCGGCTGAGGCATTAGGACTTCCAGCACGGGGCCTTCGCTGTGGGACATTTATGTTGAGCTTCCATGCTTCCGGCAGGAACGCAGAGATAGAGGCTCTTCGAGCGGTCGCCGTTATCATCGTCATTATCGGCCACGGGGGCGAGCTGCTGGGGTGGAAAGAGGCGCCATTCGCAAGGGTTCTAGCCTTTTTCGGCGGCGTCGATCTGTTCTTCGTGATCTCGGGGTATGTGATCGCGTCGGCCTATGTGGGCCAGTTCACCAAGGTCGTGGGCGACAAGAGTGCTTATTGGCGGCTTGTCGTTGCGTTTTGGATCAGGCGATTCTATCGGATCCTCCCCAGTAGCTGGCTTTGGCTGATCATCGTTATTGTCCTTGCTACCACCTACAACTCCACGCAGGTTTTTGGCGGGGTTCGAGGGGGCTTAGGAGATTTTATCGCCGTCGTTCTGAATATCGCGAACTTCCACTTCGCGAAATGTGTCGTGCCTGATGTTTGGTGCGGGAGCAACGGGGTATACTGGAGCCTTTCTCTAGAGGAGCAGTTTTACTTCTGTTTTCCATTTGTTTTGCTTTTGCCGCGCCGATACATGGTGTTGTGCCTGTCAGTAATTATTGTTATTTATCTCTTCGTTCCTAGAACAACGATGATCTGGTTTACCCGGATTGACGGCATCAGTTTAGGAGTTTTGCTCGCGATTTTCCGTTCCAGCGAAGTGTACGCGCTAGTCGAGCCTCGGTTATTTACCTCACGGCCTGCGCGGTTGTTCGCTGCCGTGTTTCTTATCTCGGCGATCGTCATCGTGCCGGGATCAACGGGTTTGGTTTCGTTCTATCCATCAGTCGTGGTCGGCGTATCTGGATTGTTGGTGCTGATTGCCTCTTACGATAAAAGCTATTTGTTCGCCTCCGGCATTTTACGGACGGTACTTGTTTGGATCGGAGAGAGGTCTTTCGCCCTTTATCTCATTCACAACCCCGTCTTTTGGTTCATCCGGGAAACGCAAGCTCGGCTGTTCTCCGTCGAGACGCTTTCGCCCGCAGTGTTATGCGCAGTTGCAGCGCTTCTGATGGTTGCCTTGGCTGATCTCAATTACCGTTTCTTTGAAACGCCACTGCGCAACAAGGGCAAATTGGTGGCGACGAAATTCGCCGCTGCGGAGCAGCCGGTCAGGCAAGCCGCATAAACATTACCTTCCAGTCTAACCGCCAAAACCACCCGCTTTGCCCGGGTTTTTCTGTGCCCAGAGCATCAGAATGAATTCCTTCATAGCTGGCCGCATCTCGTGAGTTGAGATGCAGGCCTGGCGGCAGTGTGAAGGAGGGGCATGGTCGGGGCAACCGAGCCCGCATCGGTCACCGACACCGCAAAAAAAAGCGGCCGGGGTTCTCCGGCCGCTGTCTTCAATCCTGTGCGGGCTGTCCGCCTTACTTGAACGCGATCAACACACCGTCGGCGCCGATCGTCGCCTGCAGGCCCTGGCGGCGGGTGTCGAGGCTGAGGGTCACGCCCTTGTCGTTCTTGAGCCAGACGCGGCCCTGGCCGGCGCGGCCGACGGCCCAGCCTTCCTTGAGCTGGACGTAGGGGCCGGCAAGGTCATTGCGGGTTGTCAGGCCGTAGACGCGCCCGCTCGCGACGACGCGCGCTGCGCCAATGCCGCCGATGCCGAGCCCACCGACCGAGATCGGATAGGAGCGGCCGCGATAGGTGAAGGTGCCGCCGCCGAGCTCGCCGGAGGCGATGAAGGCGACGGAGATCTGCTCGATCTTGACCGTGCCGGTCTGTGGGCCGAGCGTGCGGGGCTGGGCCACGGCCGTGCCTGTGACGAGGGCAAGCGCAGCAGCGCCGGCGAAGAGGGATTTGATGGCGGGCACGGTCAGTACTCCTTGGTGATGCAACGGAGTCTACAACTGCCGGGACGCCCGGCAGTTCCGTGCGCCCGCCTCGCCGCCTAGCGCGCTTTCCGTTCAGCCGGACTCGGCTGAACGAAGAGAATTCGCGCAAAATCAAAGGGTTGAGCATGTTCTCGCCGCAAAAGTGGTGACCACTTTTACGGAACATGCTCAGCGGAACGGCGGGCTGTACTGGATGCCGCCCTTGCTCCAGAGCTCGTTGGGACCGCGGGCCAGCTGCAGGCGCGAGCTCTTGCCGAGATGGCGCTCGAAGCTCTCGCCGTAATTGCCGACGGCCGAGATGACGCGCACGACCCAGTCGTTCGTTACGCCCATCGCTTCGCCCATTTTGCCGTCGAGGCCGAGGAAGCGCTTCACCTCCGGGTTCGAGGACTTCAGCATCTCCTGGACGTTGGCCTTGGTGATGCCGAGCTCCTCGGCATTGATCAAAGCGAGCACGGTCCAGCGCACCAGGTTGAACCAGGTCTCGTCGCCAGTGCGCACCCAGGGGCCGAGCGGCTCCTTGGAGACCACTTCAGGCAGGATGACGTGATCGTCGAGGTCCTGCAGCTTCATCCGGACAGCCGAGAGCGCGGAGATGTCGGTCGTGTAGGCGTCGCAGCGGCCGGATTCGTAGGCTTTCAGCGCCTCCTCCGATGTGCCGAAGGCGGCCGCCTCGTACTTCATCCCGAGCTTGCGGAAATAGTCGGCGAGGTTGAGCTCGCTGGTGGTGCCCTGGGCGACGCAGACCGAAGCGCCGCCGAGCTGGGCGGCGGAGGAAACGCCGAGCTTCTTCGAGACCATGAAGCCCTGGCCATCATAGTAGTTGACGGTGGTGAAGGTGACGCCCTGGCCGGCATTGCGCGACAGCGTCCAGGTCGTGGTGCGCGGCAGGACGTCGATCTCGCCGGCCTGCAAAGCGATCAGCCGGTCCTTCGAGGTCAGAGAGACGAAGCCGGCCTTCTCGGTGTCGTTGAAGATGATGGCGGCGAGCGCCCGGCAGATGTCGATGTCGAAACCCTGCCAGCGGCCATTGGCATCCTGCGTCGAGAAGCCGGCAACGCCGGGGCTGGTGCCGCAGATGATCTTGCCGCGGTCGCGGATCATCTTGAGCGTGTTGGCGTCGGCGGGCGCGGCGAAGCCGGCGGCCAGTGCCAGCGCAGCCGTCAGGCGAAGCAAAATCCGTTTCATCGTTGATCCCCTGTTGTTGTTTTCAGGCAAAGCTCTCCCGCCGCGGCGGAAGCGCTGCCTCCGCCGCGTTCGTCGTCTTCAGTCTTCCTGTCTCAGGCGACCTTGGCGGCCGCCGGCTGTTCCAGCGCGATCAGCAGCGCGTCGAGATCGTTCCAGAGGTCGTCCGGATCCTCGAGGCCGATGCTGATGCGCAGTGCCGGACCCGGATAAGGCCAAGGCGCAACGGTGCGCTCGCCGTCGAGTGCCAACGGCGCGATCAGGCTGCGCGTACCGCCCCAGGAAGCGCCGATGGCGAAGACCTTGAGCGCGCTCAGCGCTGCTTCGAACAGGGCGTCGGGCGCGGGCTTCAGCACGACGCTGAACACGCCGGAGGAGCGGCCCATGTCGCGCTTCCAGAATTCATGGCCGGGGCAGGAGGGCAGGGCAGGATGCAGCACCGTCTCGACCGCGGGCGAGCAGGTGAGGCGCCGGGCGAAATCCTCGGAGACCTCGCCCATATGGGCAAGGCGCAACGCCAGGGTTTCGAGGCCGCGCAGAGCGAGCTGGCATTCGTCGGGCGAGACGCCGACGCCGAAGCCGCGCAGTGTCTCCTTCAGCTTCTCGCGCAAGCCGAGATCGGCGACGGTGACCGAGCCGAGCAGCAGATCGGAATGGCCGCCGACATATTTGGTCAGCGCCTCACAGGCGAAATCGGCGCCATGCGCCAAAGGCTTGAAGATCAGCGGCGTTGCCCAGGTGTTGTCGCAGCCGACGAGCACACCCTTCGCCTTCGCCGCCTTCACGATGGCCGGCACGTCCTGCACCTCCATCGTGTTCGAACCCGGCGATTCGACCCAGACCAGCTTGACCCGCTCGTCGATCAGTCCGGCGATGCCGGCCCCGATCAGCGGGTCGTAGACGTCGTAGTCGATGCCGCGCGGCTTCAGGTACTCGTCGCAGAAGCTGCGCACCGGCTGGTAGACCTGATCGGGGATCAGCACCTTGTCGCCTGGCAGCAGCACCGAGAGCATGACGATGGTGACCGCCGCCTGGCCGGAGGGGACGAGCACCGTGCGTACGCCGCCATGCAGGGCGGTGAGCTGGGCCTCCAGCGTGCGGGTCGTCGGGGTGCCGTGCAGCCCGTAGGTGTAGCCGTCGAAGCCGCGATGCCTGCGGGCGAAGAAGCTCGCCGCATCGGGGTAGACGATGGTCGAGGCACGGTGGGTCGGCACCGTCAGGCTGGCATAGCCCTCCTCGTTGACGGCCGGATGGTGAACGCTGCGGGTGGTGTCGTGCATGGGGGCTCCTTTGAAGGGCATGTTCCCTCCGCGGCGCCCTGCCGGCTATCAGCGAAAACTTATGGCTCGATGCCTGAATGTTATGATTTCCAGTCTTGCGCGAATTCTTGTCGTTCGACCGATTTCGGTCGAACGGAATGCGCGCTAGCGGACTTCCATCAGGCAGTCGATGAAATCGCGCACCAGCTGCGATTTCGGTCGGTCGAGCGGCAGGATCAGCAGGCTGCGGCTCTGCACCTCCGGCTCGAACGGGCGCAGCACCATCCGTGACGGATCGGCGCCGGCGACCGCATAGGGGCTGACCAGGCCGATGCCGACCCCTTCGGCAACCAGGGAGCAGACCGTCGCCGCATAGATCGTCTCGACCACGACACGCGGCTTGACGCCGGCCTCGTCGAAGATGCGGTCTAGCCGCTGGCGGGCGCGGTCCTCCGGGACATAGGCGATGAAGGGGACGCCATCGAGATCGGCCGGGCCGATCACCTCCTTTCCCGCCAGCGGATGGCCGAGCGGCATGGCGCAGAGCGCCCGCGGCTGGACGAAGGGTTGGTGGAGGACGCCGGATGTGTCGATCTCGTCGGCGGCGAGGCCGATGTCGAAGGCGCCTGAGGCGACCCCGTCACGGACGTCGCGCGAGGGCAAGACCATCAGCGTCACCGCGATGTCCGGGCGCCTGTCGCGGAAGCGGCGCACCGCCCGAGGTACCAGCGAGGAGCCGAGCGCCGAGAGCGAGCCGATGCGCAGTTGCCCGGCGCCGTGGTCGCGGATGCGGGCGGCGGTGGCGCGAAGCGTGTCCATGCCGAGGAAGGAGGCCTGGACCTGGGCGTAGAACAGCTTGCCCTCGGGTGTCGCGACGATGCGGTTGCGGATGCGGTCGAACAGCATGAAGCCGAGCGAGCGTTCGAGCTCGGCGATGGCGCGGCTGACTCCGGGCTGGGTGACACCGAGGAGCTCGGCGGCGCGCGAGATCGTGCCGGCCTTCATCACCGCGGCGAAGGTTTCGAGTTGTCGGCTGTTCAAGCGGTGCGCGCCCCAGGCTGTCGTACGACGGCAGCCTAGTCGTGGTGCCGGGCGGAGGGAACCGCGCGAACACGGGCCCGGGACGCGATTTTACGGAAGGATCCCCCTTAACCGCGGGTTTACCCTGTTTCCGTAGGGTCGCCGGGCAGAACTCCAAGATGAAAGCGCAGCGTCAATGCACGCACAGGCCCTGAAGCTGCCTGATCCTGCCAATGAGGATGCGCCGAGCGCAGGGGCTGCGGCTCAGGCCGTGCGCGAGATCGCCGAGCGTTTCGGCAAGCTCAGCGCCGAGATCACCGATATGTCGGGACGTATCGGCGACGTCAATGCCGAGCTCGACAGGCAGACAGACGGGTTGCACCGCATGGTCGCCTCGGTCGATCAGGTGTCGCGCTCCAATAAGGCGATCCAGCATTCTGCCGAGGCCGCCCAGGAGGCGGCGTCCGTGGTCAAGAGCGGGCTCGAACGCGTCACCGGAGCGGTCCGGCAGGGCCTCAATGCGGCGCAGAACGATATCGCCGAACTGTCCGATGGCGCGCAGTCGATCTCGCAGGCGCTGAACGAAGCGGTGAGCCGGGCGCACAAGGTCCGGGAGGCCAGCGAAGCGATCCAGACGATCACGCGCGAAATCCAGCTGCTGTCGATCAATGCCGGCGTCGAGGCCGCGCGCAGCGGTGTCGCCGGCCGTGGCTTTGCCGTGATCGCCGCGGCGGTGAAGCAGCTCGCCGAGCAGACCCGAGACGCCACCTCGGCGAGCGCCAAGCAGCTCGACGCGCTGGTCGCGACCGTCGACCAGCTTGCGAAGCAGAGCGAGGCGAATGCGCAGGCCGCCCGGCGCGCCAGCGAGGAGAGCCAGGGCATTTCGCAGCAGATCGGCGAACTCGATCATTTCGGTCGCTCGGTGGTCGGGCTGATCAGCGAGATCGACTCGATCTCGACGCCTGCGCGCGAGAACGCCGTCGCCTTCGCGCAGGTCGGCAACGAACTGAAGGATTTGGCGGCGGGCGTCGATCAGTCTGGCCGCAACCTCGAGGTCGCGGCACGGCGAGGGGCGTCGCTGGTCTCGACCAGCGAGGCGATTCTCGGCGCGATCGCGGGCTCCGGCGTGCGCACGCCGCAATCGGACATGATCGAGATTGCCGTCGAAGCGGCAGCGACGATCTCAGACCTGTTCGAGCAGGCCGTGGCGAAGGGCGAGGTCGGCCTGGCCGAGCTGTTCGACGAGGCCTACCGGCCGGTCCCGGGCAGCGATCCCCAGCAGTTCATGAGCCGCTTCACGGCCTTGACCGACCGATTGCTACCGCCGGTGCAGGAGAGGTTGCTGACGGTGAACAAGCGCATCGTCTTCTGCGCAGCCATCGACCGCAATGGCTACCTGCCGACGCACAACCGCAAATATTCGCAGCCGCAGGGATCGGACCCGGTCTGGAACAACGCCAATTGCCGCAACCGCCGGATCTTCAACGATCGCACCGGGCTTGCTGCGGCGCGCAACCAGAAACCGTTCCTGCTCCAGACCTACCGGCGCGACATGGGCGGCGGCAATTTCCTGGTGATGGAAGACCTGTCGGCGCCGATCTTCGTCCGGGGCCGCCACTGGGGCGGGGTCCGGTTCGGGCTCAGTGTCTGAGAGGCGGTAGGGGAACCGGAGCGGTCGTCTCCAGTGTCGTGTTGAGTACGCGTTTCGAGTTGCTGACATGCATATCGCGCCATCCTTCCCCAATCTCTCGGTGCTGCTGATCGATCCCAGCCCGCACTATCGGCGGATCATCCGCACCATGCTCTACCAAGCGCAGCTGCAACGCGTCTTCGAGGCGGCCGACCTCTCCACCGCCGCGACGACCTTCATCCAGAAGCAGCCCAACATCGTGATGCTGGACTGGGACCTGCCCGATGGCGACAGCCTGAAATGCCTGGCCTCGATCCGCTCGTTCAAGACCTCGCCCTTCGCCAAGGCGCCGGTGTTGGTGATGATGGAGAAGCCCGACCGGCGCTCGGTGGTGCAAGCCGCCAAGCTCGGCGCGCACGAGATCATCGTGAAGCCGATCTCGCCCAATAATCTCTGGCTGCACCTGTCCGGCATCATCAACGTGCCGCGCAAGTACAAGGAAGCGAACGGCGCCATCACGCTGGTGCCGCGCGCGATCAGCAACAGCCTGTTCTGAAGCAGGAATTGTTGCCCCGGAATGGCCATAATCCTTCCCGCGACAGCGCGAGCTTAGCGAAATTTTTACTAATCCTGCAGATTCTGCCTAGTCACCAGTCACAGGGCGCGCCGCCGTGGTCATCACCGTCTCCCTTCCGCCTTTCCTCGGCCGATCAGAGGCTGCTGCGTTCCGCAATCAGCTCCTCGTCGCGCTGGAGCAGAAGGAAAGCATCGCAGTCGAGTGCGCCGAGGCCGGCCCGTTCCCGAGCCTGTGGATTCAGCTCATGCATGCGGCTGCGACCAGCGCCAAGGCGCGCGGACTCAGCGTCACGCTCAAGGCGGTGTCCGAAGAATGCCGCCAGTCCTTTCAGGCGATCGGGTTCGACCCGGCCCAAAGCGCCCTCGTTCTGGAGTGATGCCGCGATGAAGATCCTCGCGATCGACGATACCAAGACCCTGCTCAGCCTGCTCAGCATGACGCTGCGCAATGCCGGCCACGAAGTGGCCGAGGCAGAGAACGGCGAGGAGGGGCTGGTGCGTTTCGACCAGTTCAAGCCAGATCTCGTCATCACCGATCTCAACATGCCGATCATGGACGGCATCGAATTCACGCGCGCCTGCCGCGCGCGAGCGGCAGGCCAGAACACGCCGATCATCGTGCTGACCACCGAGAATGGCGCAGAGATCAAGGCGGAAGGCCGCCGCGCCGGCGCCAGCGCCTGGATGGTCAAGCCGTTCGAGCCCAACACCCTGCTCGGCCTCGTCGCGCGCTACCAGAACTGAGGCGGTCTATGGATCCGTTGGCGGAACTCAAGCAGACTTTTTTCCAGGAATGCGATGAACTCCTCGGCGCGCTGGAGCAAAAGCTCCAGTTGCTCGATGAAGGTTCGACCGATCCCGAGGACGTCAACGCCGCCTTCCGCGCCATCCACTCGATCAAGGGTGGCGCAGGCGCTTTCGGCTGCACCGACCTTGTCGGCTTCGCACATGTCTTCGAAGCTGCGCTCGACCATTTGCGCTCGGGCCGCGTTGCGCTCGGGGATGCGCCATTCGCCCTGTTCCTGCGCTGCTCGGATGCGGTCTCCGATCTCGTCAACGCTGCGCGCAACGACGAGGTCGCGCCGGTGCGCCCCGATTTGCTCGCGGCGCTCGAGCAGGTCGGGCAGGCCAAGGCGGCGCCGTCGGCCGCTCCGGCCGCGCCCGCGGCCGATGCACCGCCCGGCATTGCTGCACTCGGCAACCTCCTTGCCCTGGTCGACTCCAAGATGGGCGCGCCGGCACCGGCGGTGCCCGCCAAGGAGGATGACGGCTGGGACGACGAGCCCGTCGTCGCTGCGCCGGTCCGCAGGCTCGGCTATGACGTGCGCATCAAGATCACACCGGAAGCCGACCTGTTCCGCCGGGTGATCGAGCCCCGCGTGGCGATCGGCATCCTGCCGGCGGAGGAGATCGTCTCGGTCGCCTGCGATCTCAGCCATGTCCCGCCACTCGAGGCCCTCGACGTCACCGATTGCCATATGCGCTTCGAGGTGATGCTGCGGACTGCATTGTCGGCCGAGGAGATCGTCTCGAAATTCGACTTCACCCTCGCCAATGAGGAGTTCGAGGTCGAGGTCCTGGCGGATGCCGAGATCGAGACCGCCCCCGCGGTTCCGGCCGAGGTGCCGCAAAGCGTCGCTGCCGACCTGTCGGCGATCCTTGCCCGGCTCGGGCCGAGCGCCGATGCCGCGCCGGAGCCCGACATTCACCCCGTCGCTGCCGTGGTTCCGGTCGCCGCTGCCGCAGTGGCCGCAGCCCCAGCGGCGCCGCGTGCGCCGGTGCGCCCCGCCGCCAACGATACCGTCGCAGCCCGCCAGCGCCAGGCCGTCAGCGTCCGCGTCGATCTCGATCGAATCGACCGGTTGATGAACCTGGTCGGCGAGATTGTCATCACCCAGTCGATGCTGGTCGAGTGCGTGCGCTCGCTGCCCTATGACGTCTACGCCAAGACCGCCGAAGGCATCCTGACCCTGTCGCGCCAGACGCGCGAGTTGCAGGACCACGTCATGGCGGTGCGCGCCCAGCCGGTGAAGGCGGTCTTCCAGCGCATGCCGCGCCTGGTGCGCGAGCTCGCGCAGACGCTCGGCAAGGAAGTGAAGCTCGTCCTCGAAGGCGAGAACACCGAGGTCGACAAGACGATCATCGAGGAACTGGCCGATCCGCTGACCCACATGATCCGCAATTCGATGGATCACGGCGTCGAGACGCCGGAGGAGCGCATCGCCGCCGGCAAGCACCCGGAAGGCACAATCAAGCTGATCGCCGAGCATCGCGCCGGCCGCATCGTCATCTCGGTCACCGACGACGGACGCGGAATCGGTCGCGACAGGCTGCTGGCCAAGGCGAAGTCCCGTGGCCTTGTCGGCGCCGACGAGAAGCTCGCGCCGGAGGAGATCGATCAGCTGATCTTCGCCGCTGGCCTGTCGACGGCGGACGCGGTCAGCGACATCTCCGGCCGCGGCGTCGGCATGGATGTCGTCCGCCGCAATGTCGAATCGCTCGGCGGCCGTATCAGCGTCGATTCCGAGCCCGGCCGCGGCTGCAAGTTCACGCTCGCTTTGCCGCTGACGCTCGCCGTGCTCGAAGGCATGGTGATCCGCTGTGGCGACGACCGCTACGTCATCCCGATCGCCAGCGTGATCGAGACCCAGCACCTCGCCAACACGCCGATCGAGCACCTGACCTTCGGCCAGGAAGTGCTGCGCTGGCGCGGCGAGATCACGCCGCTCCACCGGCTCGGGGCCGTGATGGGCTCGGCCGGCACGCGCGACGAGAACATCATCATCATCGCGGAGACCGAGCGCGGCGGCAATGTCGGCATCGCCGTCGACGAGATCGTCGGCCAGCAGCAGGTCGTCGTGAAGAGCCTCGAATCGAATTACGGCACGGTCAACGGCGCCTCCGCCGCGACCATTCTGGGCGACGGCCTCGTCGCCCTCATCCTCGATGTCGACTCGATGTTGCGCTTGGCCGCATCGGGCGTCCGCCAACCCGTTCCCGAACTCAAACTGGCTGGATGAACCATGTCCCTGCAGCTCAGCGAAAAGCACTTCACCTCGGCGCAGCCTGAGTCCGCGGCGCGCCGGATCGTCACCTTCCGGGTCGGCGACCGTACCTTCGGTATCGATGTCGGCATGGTCCGCGAGATCAAGGGCTGGCAGGCGACGACGCCGCTGCCGCATGCGGCGCCGCATGTGCGCGGCGTGCTCAACCTGCGCGGCGTCATCCTCGCGGTCTACGATCTGCGCACCGCGATCGGGCTCGGTAGCACCGAGGCCACTGCGACCCATGTCATCGTCGTCGTCGACGTCGAGGACAAGACCGCCGGCCTCTTGGTCGACTCGGTCTCCGACATCGTCGACGTCCCGGTCAGCGCGGTCCGTCCGGCGCCGGATCTGGAGCGCGACGAGCATGGGCTGATCGAAGGCCTCGTCCTCCTCGACACCGAGATCGTCGCCTTGCTCGACCTTGCGGCGGTGATCCGTGACGGCGGTGACAACCAGGACAAGCAACTGCGCGTCGCCTGAGCATCCGATGGCCCCAGGCAGCGCCCAGCCGGTAGGCCAGAGATCAGTCCGATCGCCTGAGAGACAAACGAGCCGATGAGCCAACTGGGCGTCCTCTCGAAACTATCGGTCAAGCTGCCGGCGCTCTTCGCCGGCGGCGCTGCCGTTTCGGGCGGGCTCGTCGCATTCGCGGTTCAGCAGAGCGCAGCCGCAAAGCTCGGCGCCCTCGGCCTCTCCAGCCAGCAGGCCGATGCAGCATTGTCGGCGCTTACAAGCCTGTCGCTGCCCTTCGGCGCTGCCGGCCTCGCCATCGCCGCCGGCCTCGGCTGGCTGACGGCCCGTTCGCTGACGCGGCCGGTGACGGCGCTGCGCGAGGGCATGGAGAAGCTTTCGGAAGGCGCTGCAGAAGACATGCCCGGGCTCGCCCGCCGCGACGAGATCGGCGATCTGTCGCGGGCGCTACGCCAGGTCCAGGAGAGTTCCCTCGAGGCAGGACGCATCCGCACAGCGCTCGACGGCTGCCGCACCTGCATCATGGTCTGCGATGCGCAGGACCGCGTCGTCTACGTCAACAAGTCGCTGCTGAGCTTCTTCAGCGGGGCGCAGGAGGATTTCCGCGCCGCCTTCCCGGGCGTCTCGGCCAAGGACATGCTCGGCAAGGTGCTGGAGCTGTTCGCCGGCACGCAGGGCGTTCCAGAAGCCCGCACCATGCGCGTGCCGCTCGGCCGGCGCATGGTTGCGCTGACGCTGACCACGATGACGCAACCTGGCGGCCAGCGACTCGGCTCGACGATCGAGTGGCGCGAGCTGACCGAGGAATTGCGCGCCGCCGATGAGGTCGCGGCTGTCGTCGCCGCGGCGGCCGGGGGCGATTTCTCCCGGCGCGTGCCGCTTGCCGGCAAGCCGGAAGCGCTGCAGCGCATCGCCGAAGGCATCAACGAGATCAATACGATCGTCGAGGCTGCCACGAACGAATTCGCGGCGGTTCTGTCAGGGCTCAACGAGGGCGACCTGACCGGTCGCGTCGACGGCGCCTATGACGGCCGCCTCGGCGAGCTGAAGGCCGGACTCAACCAGACGCTGGCGCGGCTGACGCAGACGGTCTCCGGCATCCAGGTGGCGACGGCACAGGTCGCCGCGACGGCCGGGGAGATCAGAGGCGGCGCGGAAGACCTAGCCGGTCGCACCGAGCAGTCGGCTGCTGGGCTGGAAGAGACGTCGGCGACGACCGGCCAGCTCGCGACCTCGATCGGACAGAGCGCCAGCCGCTCGCGTGCCGCGACCGCGCTTGCCGGGGAGGCGATGGCGGTCGCCGGCAGTGGTCAGGAAGCCGTGGCCGAGACGATCGGCGCGATCGGGCGGATGGAGCAGTCATCGGCGCGGATTGCCGAGATCGTCTCGGTGATCGACGGCATCGCCTTCCAGACCAATCTGCTGGCGCTCAACGCCGCAGTCGAAGCGGCTCGCGCCGGCGACGCCGGCAAGGGCTTCGCCGTGGTCGCGAGCGAGGTCCGCACGCTGGCACAGCGCTCCGCCACCGCCGCCAAGGACATCAAGGGCGTGATCGCCAATTCCAACGCTGAGGTCGCCGAGGGCGTGCGCCTGGTGCGCCGGACCGGCGAGACGCTCGGCCGCATCGTCACGGCGGTGGAGCAGGTCTCCGCCACCATCTCGGAGATTTCGCAGGCAAGCGCCGAGCAGGCGACCGACATCGCAGCGATGAGCCGGTCCGTCGCGGCGATGGACGAGGCGACCCAGCAGAATGCGGCGCTGGCCGAGCAGAGCGCCGGCTCGGCTGCGAGCCTCGCCGAGCAGACGCAGGCGCTGCGCGAGCTCGCCAGCTTCTTCCAGCTGGGCAGGGCGGTCCAGGCGCGACCAGCCTCGATCGAGCCGAGCTGGCAGCGCCCGGCCGCCGCGAACGTGCCGACCGAGCCGCGACGCCTGCCCGTTCGCCACGACACCCATTCCGCCGAAGCCCGCCTCGTCACTCCGCGCCGCCGCGTCGCCGGCGGAGGACGGAAGGACGAGTGGGCCGAGTTCTAGTTCTTATCGCCAAGGCCGAAGCATGCTTGCGCCTCAACCTGCCCAGTCAGACACCACGCTCAGCCGGGACGACATGGCCCTTGTGGCCAAGCTCGTCTACGAGCATGCGGGTATCGTCATCCGCGAGCACAAGGAGGCGATGGCGCGCGGACGGCTGGCGCGGCGCGTCAAGGTGCTTGGCCTCGGCTCGATCGCGGAATACTGCGCCTATCTGCGCACCGCGTCGGCAGTGGATGAAATTCCCGAGCTGATCAACGCGGTCACCACCAACCACACTGCTTTCTTCCGCGAGCGCCACCATTTCGACCACCTGCGCAAGGACGTGCTGCCGCGTCTGATCCAGGAGCGGGCGGGCCGGCGTGGTCGCATCCGGATCTGGTCGGCGGCCTGCTCTTCGGGCGAGGAGCCCTACAGCGCCGCGGCGATCTCGCGCGACGTGATCGGCCATCGAAGCGACCTCGACTTCAAGATCCTGGCGACCGACATCGATACCGACATCCTCGACAGGGCCGCCTCCGGGCAATACCCCACCGACCAGTTCGAGCGGCTGCCGGCCGATCTGCGCCCGCTGCTCAAGCTGGAAGGCCAGAACGGGCGCGGCGAAGCGCGCATCGCCGATGAGCTCAAGCGGCTGATCGCGTTCAAACGGCTGAACCTGATCGAGAGCTGGCCGATGAAGGGGCCGTTCGATGTGATCTTCTGCCGCAACGTCTTCATCTATTTCGACACGCCGACCAAGGCCGCGATCCTCGACCGCTACGTCGCGCTGCTGCAGCCCGGCGGCTTCCTCTATCTCGGCCATTCTGAATCACTGCCACAGCCGCACCCGCAACTGCGGCTGATCGGCCGGACGATCTACGAGCGCACGCCATGAGCCTGAACCGATCCTCACGGCGCTATTTCGATCCGCGCTTCGAAGCCACCATCATCACGGTCGCGCCGGGCGAGCACGAGATCACCGCGGCGAAGGACGAGATCGTCGCCACCGTGCTCGGCTCCTGCGTCTCGGTCTGCATGCGCGACCCGCAGATCGGTGTCGGCGGGCTCAACCATTTCCTGCTGCCCAAGAACAATGGCGGCACCGATACCCATGCCGGCGAGCGCTATGGCGACACCGCCATGGAAGTGCTGATCAACGGGCTGCTCAAGCGCGGCGCCAGGCGCGGCCAGCTCGAGGCCAAGGTCTTCGGCGGTGCACGCGTGCTCTCTGGCGCCACCATGCTGGCGATCGGCGAGGGCAATATCATCTTCGTCAATGAGTTCCTCGCCCGCGAGGGCATCCCGGTCGTCTCCAGGGATGTCGGCGGCACGCGCTCGCGCCGGATCCACTACCAGCCCGCGACCGGGCGCGCCTGGGTCCAGCATGTCCAGCAAGCGGCGCGCGATCCCGAGCGCGAGCAGGAAATGGCCTATCTCAACCGCCTCAAGACCCAGCCTGTTGCCGGTGAAGTGGAGATCTGGTGATGAGCGTGCTGACCTCCGGTGGCCCGGTCAAAGTCCTCGTCGTCGACGATTCTGTGCTGATGCAGAAGTTGATGACGCAGATCATCAACTCGACCCCCGGCTTCCAGGTGATTGGCGTCGCCGGCAGCGCCGAGGAGGGCTGGGACGCGATCCAGGAATTGCGTCCCGACATCCTGACGCTCGACCTCGAACTGCCCGGCCGGCATGGGCTCAAGCTGCTCGCCCGCGTGCTGAAACAGGATCCGCTGCCGGTGCTGATCGTCTCGGCCTTTGGCGGGCCGGGTGCCGACAACACCATCCAGGCGCTGGAGCTCGGCGCGATCGACTTCATCGAGAAGCCGGATGGGTCGACCCATACGCTCGAAGGCTTCATGAAGCATGTCGCGGCGGCGCTGCAGCGCGCCTCGGCCAGCCGGCGCCTGATGGCGGCTGCGAAGGAAATGGTCACGCAGCAGCGGCCCCAGAGCGCTCCGGCCCGGCCCGTCGCGGTGCATATGCCTGCCAACCACGGCAAGGTCGCGCTGATCGCGATCGGCGCCTCGACCGGCGGCGTGCCGGCGGTGCAGACCGTGATGCGCGATGCCGCGCATCTGCGCCTGCCGATCGCCGTGGTCCAGCACATGCCGGCCGGCTACACGGCCAAGTTTGCGGCGCGGCTTTCGGCTGCGACCGGGCTCGACGTGCGCGAGGCGGCCGATGGCGATCGCCTGCGGCCGGGCATGGCGGTGGTCGCGCCGGGCGGCACGAAGCATCTCGAGATCGAGGAGCGGCGCGGCGAACTCGTTTGTGTCGTCAAGGAGGGGCCGCTGGTCAGCGGGCATTGCCCTTCGGTCGACGTGATGTTCCATTCGGTCGCCCGCTCGCTCGGCAGCCACGCGATCGGCGTCCTGCTCACCGGCATGGGCCGCGACGGCGCTGACGGTTTGTTAGCCATGCGCAAAGCCGGTGCTGCGACGTTAATCCAAAGTGGCGAGACCTGTGTGGTAAACGGGATGCCGAAAGCCGCGTTCGAGTTGGGCGCCGCTGATCGGGTCGTACCGCTCGACCAGATCGGGGGAGCCATCGCGGGATTGCTGGGCGAGCGCCCGCAGCAGCGCACCGCGTAGATCATCGCGCGTCCAAACGGACGCGGTCACGATGATCTATTACATTGTTATCGCATCGGATTCCTCCGAAAAGTGGAATCCACTTTTCGGTCCGATGTTATGGGAGAGTGCCATGTCAAAGGCGAGAAGCGAGTACCGCATCCTCGTGGTCGACGACCAGAAGAGCATGCGCGGACTCGCGACCTACTTCCTCAAGCAGATCGAGTTCCAGGACATCGACGAGGCCGAGAACGCCCGCGAAGCCCTGATGAAGATGCAGACCAAGCGCTACGATCTGCTGCTGCTCGACTGGAACATGGACGGGATGAGCGGCATCGACCTCCTGCGCGCCATCCGCTCGGTGCCGGAGCTCAACCAGATCAAGATCATCATGGCGACCTCGGAGCGCTCGGTCGACAAGATGGACGAGGCGACCACCAACGGTGCCGACCACTACGTCGTGAAGCCCTATGAGCTGCGCGATCTCGAGGTGCGCGTGAAGAAGGTGCTGGCCTGCTGAGCGGCCGGCCGAATTGAGAATGAATGACGCCTCGGCCTATGCCGGGGCGTTTTCGGTTCCGCTCGCGGATATCTTACTTGGCGAGTAGGCTAATCCGGCAGTAGCCTGGCACCATCGCGGAGCTTCCCATGCGCTTCCATCGCCGCCAGATTCTCGCTCTTCTCGCGCTCGCACCGGCCGCTCCGGCGCTGGCCGCGCAGGGGGAAAGCAATGCCTATGCCTTCAGCTTCGACCGGGCCGAAGGCGGGCGCATCCCGCTCTCGGCCTATCGCGATAAGCCGATTCTGATCGTCAACACGGCGACGCAATGCGGTCTTGCCGGGCAGTTCGCCGGGCTCGAACAGCTCTGGCAGCGCTATCGCGACCGCGGCCTCGTCCTGATCGCGGTACCGAGCAACGATTTTGGCGGGCAGGAGCCGCTCGACGGCGCGGCGATCGCCGAGGTGGTCCGCCAGAGCCATGGCGCGAACTATCCGATCACACAGAAGAACGTGGTGCGCGGGCCGGAGGCCCATCCGTTCTATCGCTGGGCGGCGAACCAGCGCCCGACCGAGCTGCCGAACTGGAATTTCCACAAATACCTGATCGGCCGCGACGGCAGCCTAATCGGCAGCTTCAGTTCGCGGATGGATCCGCTCTCGCCGGAGCTGATCCGCGCGATCGGGCAGGAGCTGGAGAAGGGCTGAGCCCTACCTGTCATTGCGAGGAGCGTAGCGACGAAGCAATCCAGGAGCGGCAGAGCTCTGTAAGTCTGGATTGCTTCGCTGCGCTCGCAATGACGATGCGGCGCCCGGGTGCTCTCAACTACGTGCGTAAATATCCTCGATGCGGATGATGTCGTCTTCGCCGGTATAGCTGCCGACCTGGACCTCGATCAGTTCGAGCCCGATCTTGCCGGGGTTCTTCAGCCGGTGGGTGCAGCCGATCGGCAGGTAGACCGACTCGTTCTCGTGGACGAACCGGACCGTGCCGTCGAGCGTGACCTCGGCCGTGCCGGTGACCACGACCCAGTGCTCGGCGCGGTGGAAATGCTTCTGCAGGCTGAGCTGGCCGCCTTCCTTGACGTGGATGTGCTTGACCTGGAAGCGGCTGCCGATGTCGATGCGCTGGTACCAGCCCCAGGGCCGGTAGATGCGCAAATGCTCGCTGGCCTCGGGACGCCCTTCCGCCTTCATCTGCTCGACCAAGGTCTTGACCTTGCCGGCTGCTGCCATCGAGGCGACGAGCACGGCGTCGCGGGTCGAGACCACGACGACGTCGTCGAGCCCGACCACGGTGGTCAGCACCTCCTCGCTACGGATCAGCGAGCGGCGGGTGTCGAGCGCGACCGCCGGACCTTCCAGCACATTGCCGTTGTCGTCCTGCGGCTTGATCGCGTGGATCGAGTCCCAGGAGCCGACGTCGGACCAGTCGAATGAGGCGGCGAGCATGCCGGCATGGGAGGTGCGCTCCATCACGGCATAGTCGATCGAGATCCTGGTGGCGCGGCTGAAGCTCTCGGGATCGAGCCGAAGGAAATCGAGATCGCGCTTGGCGCGGCCAACCGCGGATTCGGCCGCCGACAGCACCGCCGGCGCGTGGCGCGCCAGTTCCTCGCGCATGGTGCCGACCGAGAACAGGAAATTGCCGCTGTTCCAGAGATAGCCGTCGGCGAGGTACTGCTTCGCCAGGTCGAGCTTGGGCTTCTCAACGAAGCGTTCGAGGCGGTTGGCGCCGGGCTCGGGCAGCGCTTTGCCGGGGGCGAGGTAGCCGTAGGCCGTCGAAGGATTCGTCGGCTTGATGCCGAGCGTCATGATCAGTCCGCTGGCGGCAAGGCCGGCGGCGCGCTTGCAATCCTGGCGGAAGGCCTCGGCGTCGCCGACGACATGGTCGGAGGCGAGCGCGACACAGACCGCATCGGAATCGCGCTTCTCCGCCATGACCATGCCGACGGCGATGGCCGCAGCGGAATCGCGCCGCTCGGGCTCGAGCACGATCTCGCCCTGGATGCCGAGCGCCAGCATCTGCTCGGCGGCGATGAAGCGGAAATCATTGTTGGTGATGACGATCGGCGGGCCGAAGGCCGGGTCGGCGAGGCGCTGCAGCGTCGCCTGGAAGGTCGAGAGACCGTCCTCCAGCAGCGGGATGAACTGCTTCGGCATGGTGTCGCGCGACAGCGGCCAGAGGCGGGTGCCGGAGCCGCCGGCCATGACGAGAGGGACGATCTTCATAGCCATGAACGGTTTCCGGCGGGATCTGACCCCTGACTTCTACAGCACCGAAGCTACTATCCGATAAACGCTCATAAGGAGAGGCCGGTGGTGTCGATCGGGGTATCGTTCACCCTTTCGGCTTCTGCCCCGGCCGGAAGGCGACGATCACCGCGGGATCCGTCTCCAGATAGGGTCCCTCGATCAGGTCGATGCAATAGGGGATGGCCGGCATCACCGCATCGAGACATTCGGCGATGGCGCGCGGGCGGCCGGGCAGGTTGACGATCAGCGACCTGCCGCGAATGCCGGCGAGCTGGCGCGAGAGGATCGCGGTCGGCACCTTGGCGAGGCTGACCTGGCGCATCAATTCGCCGAAGCCGGGCATCAGCTTGTCGATCACGTCTTCGGTCGCCTCGGGCGTGACGTCGCGCGGGGCAGGGCCGGTGCCACCGGTGGTGACAATCAGGCAGCAGCCCTCCTTGTCGGCGAGTTCGATCAGCGTCTGCGCGATGCCGTCGCGCTCGTCGGGGATGACGCGCGTGATCGCCTGCCAAGAACTGGTCAATGCCTTGGCGAGATAGTCGAGGATGGCCGGTCCGCCCTCGTCGGCATAGACGCCGGCCGAGGCGCGGTCGGAGACGGTGACGATGCCGATCTTCGCAGGTGACGCCATGGTTTTCCTCAGACGCGGTAGAAGTCGCGATACCAGCGCACCATGCGCCCGATGCCCTCGGCGAGCGGGGTATGCGGACGGAAGCCGACCGCCGCCTCCAGCGCCGAGACGTCGGCGGCAGTGCGCAGCACGTCGCCGGGCTGGCGCGGCTTCATCTCCATCACGGCCTTCTTGCCGACCGCCTGCTCGATCGTGGCGATGAACTCCATCAGCGGCACGGGATCGGAGTTGCCGATATTGTAGAGCCGCCACGGTGCCGAGGAGGTCGCGGGGCTAGGCTCATCGCTTGACCAGGCGGGGTCCGGGGCGGCGATCTGGTCGAGCACGCGGACCACCGCTTCGACGATGTCGTCGACATAGGTGAAGTCGCGCTCGTGCCGGCCCTCGTTGAAGACCTCGATCGGCTCGCCGGCGAGGATTTTCTTGGTGAAGGTCATCGGCGCCATGTCGGGCCGGCCCCAGGGGCCATAGACCGTGAAGAAGCGCAGGCCCGTGGTCGGCAGCCCGTAGAGGTGGCTATAGGAATGGGCCATGCCCTCATTCGCCTTCTTGGTCGCGGCATAGAGGCTGACCGGGTGGTCGACATTGTCCTCGACGCGGAAGGGCGTGCGGGTGTTGGCGCCGTAGACCGAGCTCGATGAGGCATAGACGAGATGCTCGACGCTATTGCGGCGGCAGCCTTCGAGGACATGGCCGAAGCCGGTCAGGTTGGAGTCGAGATAGGCCTGCGGGTTCTCGATCGAGAAGCGCACCCCGGCCTGGGCGCCGAGATGGACGACACGCTCGAAGCGGCCCTCGGCGAAGAGCCTGGCCATGCCGTCGCGATCGGCGAGGTCGAGCGTCTCGAAGCTGAAGCGGTTGTGGCCGTCGAGGCGGGCGAGCCGCGCCTGCTTCAAAGCGGGATCGTAATAGTCGTTGAGATTGTCGATGCCGACGACCTCGTCGCCGCGTTCGAGCAGAACCCGGGCTGTCTCATTGCCGATGAAGCCGGCAGCCCCCGTCACCAGAACGCGCATGATCCTCCTCGCGCCCGTCGCGCTGTTGCGGATACGTCTATCGAGCAGCTTGCGATTTCGGTCAACGCGCGCCGGCGCGGTCGCGCCAGCGCCTTAGTTGCAGTCGCGCTGCCGCCGCGAGCCGGGGCAGGGCGGCGGAGCGACCGGCGAGCGCGACGATGGCGTTCGCCATCTCCTGCCGTTCGCCCCAGGGATAGGCTGATGGATCGACCCGGTCGCCAGCGCCGCTGTCCAGCCGGAACGGGCGGCCCACGGCGAAATCGGCGCGCAGCATTTCGATGGCCAACGCCCGGCCCGGCGAGAGGCGGGCCTTGCTCTCGTCATAGGCGATCTTGAGAAAGTGCGACTGCCCGGCGAGATCGAGCAGCAGTCCGCCGGCGATCGGCACGCCATCCAGCCGCAGCAGGTCGATACGGGCGCCGTCGACGGCGGCGAAATTCCTGACGATCTCGCGGATATAGGCGCCGTGCCGCGGCAGGCCAGCGAGCGCGGTGCCCCTGCTGCCCTTCCAACCGGCCGCTTCGAGCGTTAGGAAATCTTCCAGCGCGGCGACGGCGTCAGTGCTGCGATGGCGCTCATAGGCGAGCGTGCCGGCCTTCTCGATCTGGCGATGCTGCTGCATGCGCTTCTTGTAGCCCTGGCCGAGGGCGCGGCGCAGATTGCGCTCGGCATCGTCTCCCGGCTCGGGGACCAGCATCGGCCGCTGCCAGCGCTCGAAGCTCGTGACGATGCTGCCAGTTGCCGCCAGCGCGGACTCGATGGCGGCGAAGACCTTACCCTGCATGGGTAATAGCGGCAGCTTCAGGATCTTCGGCAGATCCGGCGCCTCGACGATGGCGCGCACCAGCGCCAGGGCGACGTCGCTTGCGCGTTCGCGGTCGAGCACCGGGGCCGAGGAAACTTCGTAGAGCGGCACCAGCGGCGCTTCGAGGACCTGTATGAGGCCGCTGTGGAGGGTGCGCACCCGGCGCAGGGCCCAGAGGCCGAGCAGGCGCTCACCTTCGACTTCATGAGCCGTCAGGACGACGATGTCGTCGCTGGCGATGCCGAAGTTCAGCGCAGCCGCGACGGCCGCCGGCGCCATATGGAGATTGGGCGCGTCGGCCCGCTGGCAGAGATCGGCGAAGGCTTCGGCGTAGGTTGCGCCATAGGCCGCCGCCGGCAGGCGGCTGACCGCGACAGAAGCGGTCATGGGCGCAGCGGACCGCCACTGCGGCGGCGCAGGCCGAGCACGAAGGCGATCACCTGCGCGGTCGCAAGATAGAGCTCCTCGGGGATGGTGTCCTCGAGCTCGACGGCCGAAAGCGCCTGCGCCAGCACGGCGTTCTGCTCAATGGCGATGTCGTGCTCGCGCGCGGTCTCGATGATCTTCTCCGCGACGACGCCATGGCCCTTGGCGGTGACGCGCGGTGCACCCTGGCCGTCATATTCGAGCGCGACGGCGAGCGGTAGCGGGAGGGGCCGGCTCATGAGCGGCGGTCCAGGAACTGGCCGGCGCTCGCCTTGGCCTGCTGCGGATGGCCGGTGAAGACCTCGAACTCGGCGCTGTCGAAACGCGATCTGAGGAGGGAGGTCTCCAGATCGGGCGTCGCCTGACGCAGCAGGCGGCTGGTCTCCTCGCGCTCGGCCCAGAAGGAGACGCCGATGGCGCGGCCCTGCAGTGTCACCACGCCCTGAAGCGCGCCGAGTGGCTCGACATCGAGCGCGAAGCGCACCCGCCAGAGCGGCGCATCGGGTGTCGCGGAGCCAGCCTGAGGCGGATCGCGCTCGATCTCCAGCGGCAGCACGGCGGTGCCGTTCGGAAGAGCGAGCGGAATTTCGGTGAGCCAGCGCGCCTGCGGCTGCTGGTCGAGCCGTGCGGCCTCCTGCGGCAGCGAGGCGTATTGGGCGAGCGCGATACGATCGAGCGCCGCCTCCGCCTGGCCGAACAGCGTCTGCGCGATCGCGGCCGGGCGCGCCGCGCTGGTCAGGCTCGGCTCGGTGGCCGGCTGTGGCGTCAATAGGCCGTCGCGCGGTGGGGCAGGGCGCGCCTTGGCCGACGTCGATTCAGCGGCGTCCTGCTCCGGCGTCGTGCGCAGGGCCGGGCGTCCGGGCTGCGGCGCAGTGTCGGTCGTGCTCTCGCCAGGAAGGGGCAATCTCGGCGTTGGCGCGCCCTCGACCGCGGGCTTGAGCAGGTCGCGCAGGCTCTGTAGCGCCGCTTTGAGGTCGGTCTGCGGCGTCGGAGCCTCTCCCGCCGCTTGCCGCGCTTCGAAGAAGACGCCGGAGCGAGCGATCGCAGCCTTCAGCGCTTCGGGCGTGACTGGCCTGGCCTCCGCTGGCAGCCGCTGGGCGAGGATCTGATCGACCAGGGTCATCAGCGGCTTCGGCAAGGTGAGTGCGACCGAGCCCTGCGCCAGGCTGCCGAGATTGGCGAAGAGCGGGGCGAAGCTGTCCTGCCGCCCGAGCGCGGCGCCGAGCAGTGGTCCGGCGACCGCGCGCGGCGAAGCGGGTGCGACCTGCGGAGCGACAGGTACGGTGGTTGCCGTGGGGGGCGTGCGGCCGGCCTGCAAAGCAGCGGGGGCCGTCGACGCCTGTGCGGTTGCAGCGGAAGCGTTCGCCAAGGTCGGCGCTTGTGTCGGCTGCGGCACCGGTGGCGTGGTGCCGACCGTCGGTTGTCCGGCAGGTGCCGAAGGGTTGGCGCTGCCGGTCGGCGCAGGACGAATCCCGACCAGTGTCGCCTGCAGCGGCGCGCCGGGCTCTGCCGGCGCTGCGAGCTTGAGCATCAGGCTGGCGCCCGGCTGCAGGGCCGCTTGCTTCGCCTCGGGGCCGGCGAGCACGAGCGCGACCTTGACGCCGTTGACCAAAGCGGTGGCTTTGCCGTCAGCATCGAGCGAGACCAGCTTGGCTTCCACGGTCTTGCCGGCGGCGAGACCGCCATTACCGCTCATCGCCGCGAGCAGGGTCGCGAGGCTCTGGCTCTTGACGAGCGCGGCGAGTTGCGCCGGATCGGGCGGGATGGCTGCCATCCGGGCAACCTGCCACGAAATGTTAAGGATTCTCTTGCGCTGGGCGGCGTTGCGCTGGCGGCGCTGGTGCGGGCGCCTGCTCTGCGGCAGGTTTGCCCGCCTGTTCAGGAGAGATCGTCATGGATTATCGCGCGCTCGGCCGTTCCGGCCTCAAGGTCTCGCCGCTCTGCCTCGGCACGATGATGTTCGGCGCGCAGACCGAGGAAGCCGATGCGCGGGCGATCATCGACAGCGCCACCGCAGCCGGCATCAACTTCATCGACACCGCCGACGTCTATGCGGACGGGCGCTCGGAAGAGATCACCGGCCGCGCCATCGCCGGCAATCGCCATGGCTGGGTGCTGGCGACCAAGGCCGCGAATGCGATGGGCGAGGGGCCGAATCAGCGCGGACTCTCGCGCAAATGGCTGATCGAGGCCTGCAACGCCAGCCTGAAGCGGCTCGGCAGCGATTTCATCGACGTCTATTACCTGCACAAGGAGGATCACGAGACGCCGCTCGCCGAGACGATCAGGGCGATCGGCGACCTCGTGCGGGCCGGCAAGATCCGCTATTTCGGCGTTTCGAATTATCGTGGCTGGCGCGTCGCCGAGATCTGCCGGCTCTGCGACGATCTCGGCATCGACCGGCCGGTGGTCAGCCAGCCCTATTACAACGCGATGAACCGCATGCCCGAGGTCGAGCACCTGCCGGCCTGCGGCTATTACGGGCTCGGCGTTGCCAGCTACTCGCCGCTGGCGCGCGGCATTCTGACGGCGAAATACGAGCCCGGCCAAGCGCCGCCCGAGGGCACGCGAGCTGGGCGCGCCGACAAGCGCATCATGCAAACGGAATGGCGCGAGGAATCGCTGGTGATCGCCCGCACGATCCGCGACCATGCCGCGGCGCGGGGCCTGACGCCCGTGCAGTTCGCGGTCCGCTGGGTGCTGAACAACAAGCTCCTGACCGCGGCTGTGGCGGGCCCGCGTACCATGGAGCAATGGCAGGGCTATCTCTCGGCGCTCTCAGCCGATTTCACCGCCGAGGACGAAGCTCTGGTCGATTCACTTGTGCCGGCGGGGCATCCCTCGACGCCGGGCTACAGCGATCCGGCCTATCCGCTGGAAGGGCGGCTGGCGCGGACGGGGTGAGGCCGGACGGCGCACCAGCCCGTCATTGCGAGGAGCAAAGCGACGAAGCATCGAGGGGCGGCAGAGCTCTATGTCCCCATGGATTGCTTCGCTGCGCTCGCAATGACGGTGCGCCGCTCTACGGATGCAGTTTCAGCCCCTTGATCGCCTTGTCGACCGCCTTGCGCTCGCCATGCAGCGCGATCCCGACCAGGTCGAGCGCCTCGGTCGCCACAGCCTCGACCGCGGCGCGATTGGCCTCGTCATGGCCGGTTGCGAACAGCTCTCTGGTGTAGAGCGAGGGCGTCAGGCCGGCTTCCTTCGCTCGCCGCAACACGCGGGTGAGGTCGGCCGAGGTCGCGGCGAAGACCAGGATCGGCTGGCGCACCAGCGGACCGTAGACCTTGCCCGAGCCGTCGCGGTAAGCTTCACCACCGAGGTCCGGCGCGGCGGCGACCAGCCCGCCCGACAGGAACGCGGTGACATTGAGCTTCTGCCAGGCGGCGAGCTCCTCTTGGACGATGATGGCAATCTTGGTGTCGAAGCGCATGCCGACAGCGATAGAGCCCGGCCAGCCCGGCGGTCTTGAACGTTTGTGCGCGGCCGTTTCGCGGGGCGACTGGATTCGTACCGCGCCGGACGGCGAGGGGCCGGAGCGCATCGAGGCCTTCTTCAGCGGCCATGCCTATGACACGCACCGGCACGACACCTATGCGATCGGCTACACGATCAGCGGGGTGCAGAGCTTCGACTATCGCGGCGCGCAGCGGGATTCGACGCCGGGCGACCTGATCGTGCTGCATCCGGACGAATTGCATAATGGCCGGGCCGGGATCGAGAGCGGCTTCCGCTACCGCATGGCCTATGTCGAGCCGGGCTTGATCATGGCTGCGCTCGCCGGGCGCGCCAGCGCGATCCCGTTCATCGGCAATGCGGTCTGTCGCGATGGCAGCCTGATGCGGGCGCTGGTCGGCCTGCTCGGCGATGTCGAGCATGGGCTGGAGCCGCTGGAGCGCGATGCGACGGTCGGCGCGCTGGCCGAGGCGCTACTCCGGCTCGATCCGTCCTGCGCGCTGAATGGCGCGGAGACACCGGCGATGCGGGCCTGTGAGCGGGCGCGCGATTTCCTCAGCGAGAGCCGGGACGAGACGATCGATTCCACGATGCTGGAGGTGGTCACCGGGCTCGATCGTTATGCGCTGGCACGGCAGTTCCGCCGCCGCTATGGCACCAGCCCGCATCATTACCTGGTGATGCGCCGGCTGGAGCGGGCAAGACTCTTGATCCGTCGGGGTGAGCCCTTGGCGGAGGCTGCTGCGGCGAGCGGCTTTGCCGACCAGAGCCATATGACCCGGCATTTCCGCCGCGCTTATGGGCAGTCGCCCGGCCGCTGGCGGGCGATGCAGGTCGGTAGGGTGCCTGAAGCCGCCTGAGCGGCGCTCAGTTCAGGATACAGAAACCGCCGACGACCACTTGCGAGCGGCACCAGACACGCGCTTCCACGGACTGCGTGCCGCGAAGATCAGCCGTCTCGACCGCGGCGGTGGCAGCTGGCGTCGCGATGCGGAGAGGCTGGCTTGCTGAGGCGTTCTGTGTCTGGCGGCTGCGCAGCGTCGG
Organism: Allobosea sp. Tri-44; assembly: GCF_004123845.1. Taxonomy (GTDB): domain Bacteria; phylum Pseudomonadota; class Alphaproteobacteria; order Rhizobiales; family Beijerinckiaceae; genus Allobosea. The sequence goes on from NZ_NBDP01000042.1 coordinate 226,858, forward strand.
CGTGACCACGACATGAGAGCCGTCACGCTGGCCCTGGCCGGCATGGGTGGTGGACGAGCGGCCGCCACCGAAGCGGAACTTGGCGGCTTCGGCGCTCGCCGGCAGCAGGGCGACAGCGAGGGCGGCGACGGCGAGACGACGGATCATGCCAGGCTCCATTGCGCGGCATGATTGTGCCCGACCGGGCCCGGACTGCCCAGCAAAGCCTCGGATCAGGCTGAGCAAGGCGTTAAACCGATAGCGTGGGCTGTGCGACCTTCATGCCCGGGGCTCTGGTCAACCCGTCCCAGGCCAACATCGCCCCTTGCGCCACGGCTTCGAGATCGGCGCGGGCCGCCCCGTCACGCGCGCGGATCGACATGCCCTGTTGCACCGTGATGTAGAAGGACGCGATCGCTGAGACGTCGCACGACGCGGGAAGCGCGCCTTTCGCAGCCTCGGCCCGCAACCGGGTCTCCAGCAGCCCTTGCATCTCAGCGCGGGCGTCGCGCAGTTCGCAGGCGGCCTCCTCGCTCACTCCGGCTGCCTGGATGACGGAGAGCACGACCATGCAGCCTGCCGGTTTGCCGGGGCGGGTGAAGAGCCTGGCCGACCCCATCAGATAGGTCTCGATCGCCGTGCGCGCGTCCGGAGCAGCAGCGAGCGCGGCGCCGAAGCCGCCGCCTTCGTAGTCGTCGTAGAGCGCCATCGTCTCGCGATAGAGCGCCTCCTTGCTGCTGAAGCAGGCGTAGAGGCTGGGCGCGTTGATGCCCATCGCCGCGGTGAGCTCGCTCATCGAGGTGCCCTGATAGCCCTTCTCCCAGAACAGCAGCATTGCCCGGTGGAGGGCTTCTCCCCGGTCGAAGGCACGTGGGCGGCCTCGTTCGGCCATGGCTGTCACCTTTCTGTATCGACCGATAAATAAATCTCTTGACGTCCTGGGGCAAGCGCATCATCTGTATTTGTATCAATCACTACAGATATGGGTGATCCATGACGACATTGGCAGGCAAGAAGGCCCTGGTGACCGGCGGAAGCCGCGGCATCGGCGCGGCGACGGCGCTCAGACTGGCGCAGGACGGAGCGGATGTGGCGCTGACCTATGAGCACGCCCGCGACAAGGCCGAGGCGGTGGCCGCGCAGATCCGGGCGCTCGGCCGCAAGGCGGTGGTGCTGCAGGCCGATAGTGCCGATCCGGCAGCGCTGACGGGCGCGGTCGACAAGGCGGCGGCCGAGTTCGGCGGGCTCGACATCCTCGTCAACAATGCCGGCATCTGGCATTATGGCGAGGTCGGCAGCTGGGATCTCAAGGAGATCGACGCGATCATCGCTATCAATGTCCGGGCGGTGATCGTCGCCTCGCAGGCTGCCGCGAAGCACCTGCCCGATGGCGGGCGGATCATCACCACCGGCTCATGCCTGGCCGAGCGCGTGATGGAGCCGGGGATCGCGCTCTATGCGATGAGCAAGGCGGCGCTGATCGGCTTCACCAAGGGCCTCGCCCGCGATCTCGGGCCGCGCGGCATCACCGTCAACATCGTCCATCCCGGCCCGACCGATACCGACATGAACCCCGCCGATGGCGAGCATGCCGAGGGCCAGCGCGCCAAGATGGCGATCCCGCGCTATGGCAAGGCGGAAGACATCGCCGGCCTCGTCGCCTATCTGGCGAGCGAGGAAGGGCGCTTCATCACCGGTACCGGGATCGCCATCGATGGCGGGGTGAACACCTGAGCGCTACGGCGCTCAATGCCCGGGCAGCACGATGATCGTCGGCTTGGCCGGCAGTGCGGCCTTTGACAGCACGATCTCCGGCCGGTCGCGCCGCTCGACCGGCCAAAGATCTTGAGAGCGGCTGAGGAAGCGGTTGAGCGTGCCGCCGCCGAAGAAGTGCATGGGGATCATCACCCTGGCCTGCAGGGATTTCAGCACCTCCAGCATGCCTTCCTGGTCGAGCGTGTAGCTGCCGTCGACCGGGAAGAGCACGATGTCGACCCGCCCGAGCGCGCGCAGATGGCCGGGTTCGAGCGGGTGATGGAGATGGCCGAGATGGGCGATGCAGAGCTCGCCGACCTCGAAGACGAACATCGAGTTGCCGTCGAAATCGGTGCCGCCGGAATAGGTGCGGATATTGGTCGGGACATTGCGCACGCGCATGTCTCCGAACGTGAGGTCATGGGCGGCGGGGCCCTTGCCGGATGGGTCCCAGCCCGGCAGCACCTGCTTGATGGCGGGATCGGGCGCGCGCGAATAATGCGTCGAATGCGCCTTGTTCATCGTCGCGATGTCCGGCGTCACCGGCGGGCGGACATAGTCGTTGTAGTCGGTCGCGACCTTCACCCCGCCCGGCGTCTCGATCAGGAAGGTGGCGTGGCCGATGAAGGTCAGCCGCACCTCGTCCTTCGCGAGGTTCACGCGCTGGATCGGCAGACGGTAGCTCGCCATTTCCGGCCGGCAGCCGGGCTCGTTCGCCTGGGCGAGGACTGATGGCGCGAATGCGGGCGCCAGCAGCAGTGCCAGCCCCATCGCGGCTCGGGACAGAAAGCGCATCGTTCCACTCCGCCCATTCGTCTGCCGCAGGCTGAGGCAAAAAGCCTGCCCATGAAAGACCGGATATGCAGGGCTGGCGGAGTTGTGAGCGTCGGTCGGTTCTGAAGGTTGCGGCTCGGCATCCGCCTCGCTACATACGCGCCAGATTTCCCCATAGCCCGAACGCCAGCCGCAAGCGGAGCCCGCACGCCCCATGTCTCGTCAGTTCATCTATCATATGCGCGGCCTGTCGAAGACCTATCCGGGCGGCAAGCAGATCCTGAAGGACATCCATCTCTCCTTCTACCCGGACGCCAAGATCGGCGTGCTCGGCGTCAACGGCGCCGGCAAGTCGACCCTGCTCAAGATCATGGCCGGCTTCGATAAGGAGTGGACCGGCGAGGCCTGGGTCGCCGAGGGCGCGCGCGTTGGCTACCTGCCGCAGGAGCCCAAGCTCGACGAGAGCCTGAACGTCCGCGACAACATCATGCTCGGCGTCGCGCCGCAGAAGGCGATCCTCGACCGCTACAACGAGCTCGCCATGAACTATTCGGACGAGACCGCCGACGAGATGACCAATCTCCAGGACGAGATCGAGGCCAAGGGCCTGTGGGATCTCGATTCCAAGGTCGACCAGGCGATGGATGCGCTGCGCTGCCCGCCGGACGACTGGGAGGTCGGCAAGCTCTCGGGCGGCGAGCGCCGCCGCGTCGCGCTCTGCAAGCTCCTGCTGGAACAGCCTGAGCTCTTGCTGCTCGACGAGCCGACCAACCATTTGGACGCCGAGACCACGGCCTGGCTCGAAGGGCATCTCAGGACCTATCCGGGCGCGATCCTGATCGTCACCCACGATCGCTACTTCCTCGACAACGTCACCAGCTGGATCCTCGAGCTCGATCGCGGCCAGGGCATCCCCTATGAGGGCAACTACTCGGCCTGGTCGGTGCAGAAGCAGAAGCGCCTCGCCCAGGAAGGCCGCGAGGACGTCTCGCGCCAGAAGACCCTGGAACGCGAGCAGGAATGGGTCTCGGCCTCGCCCAAGGCGCGCCAGGCCAAGAGCAAGGCGCGCATCCAGCGCTATGACGAGTTGGTGCAGAAGGCCTCGAACAAGGGGCCGGACACCGCCCAGATCGTCATTCCGATCGCCGAGCGGCTCGGCAACAACGTCGTCGATTTCGAGGAGCTGTCGAAGGGCTTCCAGGACAAGCTTTTGATCGACGGGCTCAGCTTCAAGCTGCCGCCGGGCGGCATCGTCGGCGTGATCGGCCCCAACGGCGCCGGCAAGACGACGCTGTTCAAGATGATCACCGGCGTCGAGAAGCCCGATGCCGGCACGATCAAGATCGGCGAGAGCGTCCAGCTCGGCTATGTCGACCAGAGCCGCGACTCGCTCGACGACAAGAAGAATGTCTGGGAGGAGATCTCGGGCGGCAACGACATCATCTATCTCGGCAAGAAAGAAATCAATTCAAGGGCTTATTGCTCGGCCTTCAACTTCAAGGGCGGCGACCAGCAGAAGAAGGTCGGTTCGCTCTCGGGCGGTGAGCGCAACCGCGTCCACCTCGCCAAGATGCTGAAATCAGGCGCCAACGTCCTTCTGCTCGACGAGCCGACCAACGACCTCGACGTCGATACGCTGCGCGCGCTCGAAGAGGCGCTGGAGGATTATGCCGGCTGCGCCGTGATCATCAGCCACGATCGCTGGTTCCTCGACCGCATCGCGACCCACATCCTCGCCTTCGAGGGCGACAGCCATGTCGAATGGTTCGAGGGCAACTTCCAGGACTACGAGGAAGACAAGCAGCGCCGGCTCGGCATCGATTCCACCATCCCGAAGCGCATCCAGTACAAGAAGTTCACGCGCTGAGCGGTTGGTTTAGGATTCAAAAGGGCCCGCGCTCCGGAAACGGCGCGCGGGCTTTTTCTTGCCTCGCTTTATGCAACGCTCGCCAAGTCTGTGGCGGCCGGCCAGCTCACGCCGGTGAGTTCTTCCGAGACGCGCCAGAGGCGGGCGGCGACGGCGGTGTCCTGTGCTTCATTACCGATCCTCGCCTCGCCGACCGGACCTTTCAGCTCGAACATGTTCTGCGGCCCGTAATAGCCGGCCGGCTTCGCATCGGGCGCGGTCGCGGCGAACAGGGTGGGCAGCGCGCCTGCCGCGGCCGATTGCGACATGAACGGCGCGAGCAGCGCCGAGAAGCGTTCCGCTATGCCGGGTTTGCCGCCGCGCCCGAGCCGCGGACCGCTCGTCTGCAGGTCGGTGATGGCGTAGCCGGGGTGGGCGGCGTTGCTCATCAGGCCCCAGCCGAGGGCGTCGCTCTTCCGCTGCAATTCGAAGGCGAACAGGATCATGGCGAGCTTGGACTGGGCATAGGCGCGCCAGGGCTTGTAGCTGTTTCGCCATTGCAGATCGTCGAAATGGATCGCGGCCAGCAGCCGGTGCGCGCCGCTGCTGAGATTGACGACGCGGCTCCGGTCGCCCTTGCGCAGCAACGGCAGCAGCCGTGCAGTCAGCGCGAAATGGCCGAGATAGTTGGTGCCGAACTGCAGTTCGAAGCCGTCGCGGGTCTCGTGCCGGGTCGGCGGCGTCATCACCCCGGCATTGTTGATGAGGAGGTCGATCGCGTCCCAGCTGTCGGCGAGCCTGTTGGTGAAGGCTTCGACCGCGCCGAGATCGGCAAGATCGAGGTCGTCATAAGAGATCGTGGCGTCCGGCACGGCGGCGCGGATGCGCGTCAGCGCGTCCGTGCCCTTGGCGGGATTGCGTCCGGTCAGCAGCACTCTGGCGCCGGCTGCCGCGAGCGCCAGGGCGGTCTCGTAGCCGAGGCCGCCGGTCGCGCCGGTGATGACGACGCGCCGGCCTTGCTGGGACGGAATATCTTTCGCGGTCCAGCTCACGGCCGGGCCTCCCCGCCGAGCAGCTTCTGCAGGGCCGCGAGGTCGGTGCCGGCGAAATCCGAGGAGCGGCTGACATCCGCCCATTCAGCCGCCTGCTTCTGCCGCTCGGCCTCGGCCTGGGCGAGGACGAAGAGCGCGTCGCTGCCGAGGACGAGATGGGCCGGCAGGGTCTCGCGCCGGCTGAGGTCGAGGATGATCTGGGCGATCCGTTCGGGATCGCCGATCTCGTTGCCGACATAGGCCTTCAGCAGATCGAGCACGGCGCCGACGCTGGGCTGGTAGTCCGGCATCACGGCTGGCGCATTGCCGCGGGCGATCTCACCCCAGCCGGTGCGCATGCCGCCGGGTTCGACCGAGACGATGCTGATGCCGAGCGGGGCGACCTCCTTGGCGATGACCTCGGTAAAGCCGCCGACCGCCCATTTCGCCGATTGATAGGCGCTGAGGCCCGGCGTGCCGGTGCGCCCGCCGACCGAGGAGATGTTGAAGATCTGGCCGGCGCGCTGGGCCCGCAGCACCGGCAGCGCGGCGCGGGTGAGGTTCACGACGCCGTAGAAATTGGTCTCGATCTGGGCGCGGAAGCTCTCGTCGCTGGTCTGTTCGAAGGCGACGGCGTGGCCGTAGCCGGCATTGTTCACGAGCACGTCGAGCCGGCCGAAGGTGTCGAGCGTGAAGGCCACGGCCGCGTTCGCGGCCGCCATATCGGTGACATCGAGCGTGAAGGAGAGCAGCGTGTCGGGGTATCGGGCCTCGAGATCGGCGAGGCGGCCGGGATCGCGCGCGGTCGCGACGACATTGTCGCCGGCGGAGAGTGCCGCCTCGGCGATGGCGCGGCCCAGGCCGCGGGAGGCGCCGGTGATCAGCCAGGTCTTGGTCATGAGATGTCCTCTCGACATTGTGAGTGAGTACTTGCTCATTTAAATCAGTCAGATGGGCCCAAGCGGTCCGTCCTCGGTAAATGTCAGGCGGAAATGCCGTCCCAGAAGACGGCGAAACCGGTCTTTCTGTAGTGCTCGTGCCGGGTCGGCTCCTGCGCGATCAGGTCGAGCGTCATGGTGCCCATGGCATCCAGAACCGCGCCGATGAAGCTCTGCGGCTGATTCTTGAGCACGCCGTCCCGGTGGCCCTGCTCGAACATGGCGCTGATCTCGGCGAAAGCCGTGGCGGCCTTGCCGCGGGTTTCCGGGGTTATCCGGTCGGAGACGGCGAGCTGCCGCAGGGCCTTGCGCTTGGCGGGGAACTTCGCGCCCCAGTCGATGAAGCCGTTCCAGAAGTGCTCGAAACGGTCGCGCACGCTGCCATTGGCCGGGTAGGAGGGCACGGTGAGCTTGGCGAAGTCGGTCTTCAGCTCGAGGTAGAGCTGGTTGAGCAACTCGTCCTTGTTGGCGAAATAGGTGAAGAGCGTGCCTTCGGCGAGGCCGGCCTCCCTGGCGATCTTCGCGGTCGGCGCGCCAGTCCCGAGCTCCGCCACAAGCTTGCAGGCGGCGGCCAGGATCGCTTCGCGCTTCGCTTCGCTGAGGGGACGGGCCACGATCTGTTCGAACCGGAATGAGTGAGTGATTGCTCATTTATCTGGATGCGACAGCCAGCGGAGTCAAGGCCGCCGACGTTCGATTTTTTCAGAGCGAGCGTCCGACCCGCTCGATCGTCGCCAGGAACCAGGACAGGGCCGGGTCGCTTGTGGCGCGGCGGCTATGCAGCAGGTCGATCGCGAAGGGCGGGGCGTCATAGGGCAGGGGAATGAGCGCGACGCCCGCGATCGCAGCAAAGCGCCCGGCGATGCGCCTTGCCATGGTCGCGACGAGATCGGTGCTGGCCACGGCGAAGGGCACGGCCACGACATGGGCGAGCGTGACCGCGACCCGGCGCCTGCGGCCCTCCATGGCGAGGATGGCGTCGACGACGCCGGGCGAGCCGTCGCCGCCGGCGGCGGAGAACAACGCATGCGGCAGCCGGAGATAGTCGTCGGGCGTGAGCGGTGCGGCGTACGCCTTGTCGCGAATGCAGACGAAATCCTCCTCGAACAGCCTGTGCCTGACGATGCGTGCGGAGTGCGGCAGATGGCCGCCGATCAGCGCATCGACATCGCCGCGTTCGAGGGCGGCGAGGCTGGCTGCGGCATCGCCGATCGGCCTGACGATGAGGTCGATGCCGGGCGCCTCCTGCCGCAGCAGGGCGACCAGCGCCGGCACGACGACGAGGTCGCCATAGTCGGTCACGGCGATGGTCATGCGGCGGCGCGCCGTCGCCGGCTCGAAACCCGCATCCGGCGCGAGCGTCTCCCTGATCCGGGTGAGCGCCTCGCCGATCGGCCGGGCCAGCACCAGGGCCCTAGCGGTCGGCTGCATCCCCGCGGCCGTGCGGATGAAGAGCTCGTCGCCGAACAGGGCGCGCAGGCGCGTCAGCGCGCTGCTCATGGAAGGCTGCGCCAAGCCGATGCGCCGGCCGGCACGGGTGACGTTGCGCTCCTCCAGCAGCGCTTCGAAGGCGACGAGGAGGTTGAGATCGACGGCAGCCAAATTCATCTGGACAATAGTACCGATAGTAAAAATCGATTTCCACAATGGCATGCGAGCTGCTGAAAGAGGCGTGCTTGAAACGACCGGACGAGGCGCATGCGAGCATCCCTGTCGCGCCTCGTGCCGCGCGGGCCGACGATCCTGGCGCTCGGCGTCCTCGTCGGCCTGGCCTTTCCGGCGCTGGCCGAACTGGTCCGGCCGTCGATGCCGGTCATGATCTTCATCATCGTGCTCGGCACGCTGCTGCGGACCGACGGAAAGGCTGTCATCGCTGTGCTCGGCCGGCCCGCGCTCTCGCTGCTGCTTCCCGTCATCGTCATGGTCGCGTGCCCGGTCCTGATCGGCCTGATCGCCCATCGTCTCGGCCTCGGCGCCGAGCTCGCGCTCGCCCTCGTGCTGGCGACCGCCGCTCCGCCATCGAGCGGCACGGCGGCAGTGGCGCGGATGCTTGGGCTCGACGGTACGGTTCCGCTTGCCGTGACGCTGCTGTGCATGGCGCTCGCGCCGATCACCGTGCCGCTCCTGGCCGACTGGTTCGGCGGGATCGGACTCAACGCCGTCGACCTCGCCTTGCGCCTGGCTTTGCTGGTCGGCGGCGCCGAGGGCGTCGCCTTGCTGCTGCGGCGCTTTGCGGGATCGCAACTGCACAGTCATGGCGAAGCAGTCGACAGGATCGTGGTCGCAGCGCTGCTCGTCTTCGTCGTCGCCACCATGGCGGGCGTGCGCGCGCAGATCGAGGCGGATTGGCAAAGCGCGCTGCTCTGCCTCGTGCTCGCCTTTGCCTGCAATATCGGCCTGCAGGGTGCCGGCGCCTTCCTGTTGCCCGGCGCGCTCGCCGAGCGACTGACCGTCGGCCTCATCCTCGGCAACCGTAATGTCGGGCTGGTCTGGTCGGCGCTCGGCGCCGCGGCCTCGCCACGCATGGCGCTGTTCTTCGCGGCGACGCAGTTGCCGATCTATCTCACCCCGCGCCTGATCGACATGATCATCAGCTACGCCAGAGCAAGGAAGCCATCATGACCGCCGCCCGTTTGACGGAAGAGCTCGCGCTCCGTTTCGCCCGCATCGCGCTCGGGCATGTCGGGCGCGAATACCCCAACAAGCCGGATCATACGCTGGCGGGACCGCAGGACGCGCTGACCCCGCGCGAGCTGCACCCGATCTTCTATGGCAGCTATGACTGGCACTCCTGCGTGCACAGCTACTGGATGCTGGCGCGGCTATTGCGGCGCTACCCCGGCTTTGAGGCGGCTGCCGATATCCGCGCGCTGTTCGACGCGCAGCTCACGCCGGAGAAGGTCGCGGTCGAATGCGCCTATCTCGCCGCTCCGACCGCGCGCGGCTTCAAGCGCCCCTATGGCTGGGGCTGGCTCTTGAAGCTGGCGGCGGAACTGAGTCTGCTCGACGACAAAAGCTGGTCGCAGAACTGCGCACCGCTGGCCGAGGTCTTCGCACAGCGCTTCCGCGACTTCCTGCCGCTCGCGACCTATCCGGTGCGGGTCGGGACGCATTTCAACACCGCTTTCGGCCTGCGGATGGCGGCGGATTATGCGACCGTGACAGCGGATGGCGACTTCGCGACATTGCTGCGCGACACGGCCCTGCGCTGGTATGGCGACGATACCGATTGCCCGGCCTGGGGTGAGCCGAGCGGCGACGATTTCCAGTCCTCGGCCCTGATCGAGGCCGAATGCATGCGCCGCCTGCTCGCAGCCGATGCGTTCCTGTCCTGGTTCGACCGTTTCCTGCCGAGACTCGCGCGCCGGGAGCCGGCGACGCTGTTCCGGCCCGCGACCGTCTCCGACCGCAGCGACGGCAAGATCGCGCATCTCGACGGGCTGAACCTCAGCCGCGCCTGGTGCTGGCGGGCGCTGGCGGGCGCGCTGCCGGAGGGCGATGCTCGCCGCGAGGTCGCGAAGACGGCTGCGGCAGAGCATCTCGCCGCGGGAATTCCGCATATCGCCGGCGACTATATGGGCGAGCACTGGCTCGCCAGCTTCGCCGTTCTCGCTCTGGAAGAGGAGCCCTGAGCGCAAGGGCTCCGAGAATGGCGGGGCCTCAGGCCTTGCCCTTCACCAGGATGTTGCCGTCGACATCCTGGATGTCGCGCTTGCCGCAGAGGGCCATGGTGATGTCCATCTCCTTGCGGATGATCTCGAGCGCGAGCTTGACGCCCTCTTCGCCCATGGCCCCTAACCCATAGAGGAAGGGGCGGCCGATCAGCACGCCGCGGGCGCCGAGCGCCACCGCCTTCAGCACGTCCTGGCCGGAGCGGATGCCGCCATCCATCCAGACCTCCATGCGCCCACCGACCTGCTCGACGATGCCGGGCAGGGCCGCGATCGAGGAGACCGCGCCGTCGAGCTGGCGTCCGCCATGGTTGGAGACGATCAGCGCGTCGGCGCCGCTCTGCGCCGCGAGCTCGGCATCCTCGGCGTCGAGGATGCCCTTCAGGATCAGCTTGCCGCCCCAGCGGTCCTTGATCCACTTGACGTCGTCCCAGCTCAGCGTCGGGTCGAACTGCTCGGCCGTCCAGGCCGAGAGGGAGCTCATGTCGCCGACGCCGCTGGCGTGGCCGACAATGTTGCCGAAACTGCGCCGCTTGGTGCCGAGCATGCCCAGGCACCAGCGCGGCTTCAAAGCGAGGTTGATCAGATTGGCGAGCGTCGGCTTCGGCGGCGCGGAGAGGCCGTTGCGGATGTCCTTGTGGCGCTGGCCGAGGATCTGCAAATCGAGCGTCAGCATCAGCGCCGAGCAGCCGGCCGCCTTGGCGCGGTCGATCAGACGCTCGATGAAGGCCCGGTCGCGCATCACATAGAGCTGGAACCAGAACGGCTTGTCGGTGTTCCCGGCGACGTCCTCGATCGAGCAGACGCTCATGGTCGAGAGCGTGAAGGGCACGCCGGCCCGGGCGGCGGCCTTTGCGGCGAGGATCTCGCCATCGGCGTGCTGCATGCCGGCGATGCCGATCGGCGCGAGCGCCACCGGCATCGAGACCTGCTCGCCGATCATGGTCGAGGCGAGCGCGCGGTTGGTCATGTCGACGGCAACGCGCTGGCGCAGCTTGATTCCGGCGAAATCGGCCTCGTTGGCGCGGTAGGTGCTCTCGGTCCAGGCGCCGGAATCGGCGTAGTCGTAGAACATGCGCGGGACGCGGCGTTTTGCCAGCAGACGCAGGTCCTCGATGGTCAAAAGCTGGGCCATGGTCGCCAAATCCCGCGTTTTCTCCGTGTCGCTCGGTCGCATGGAACGAGGTGGGAGGCAACCGGGGGCGGCCATGCGCCCGAGGGCGATCGTTTGAACCGCAGCATCATTCTCGCCTGTAGGCCGCGGGAGCCCTCCCCCCTTGTGGGGGAGGGTTGGGAGGGGGGTATCGCACCCGCAGTCCTTGCTGCGCCAAGCTGGGCGCAGGTCGAGGGTGGCTTACCCCCCTCTCTAGCTCTCCCCCACAAGGGGGGAGAGAACAGGTCGCGGCTCCCTAGCGAGTGGTGCGCATCTTCGAGCGATTGTCCTGGCATCACGGCCTCGCTTCAGCTCGTGTTCATCGCGCTGCGGCGATGGGGCGGTTGAGCCCGGCGGCCCGATCCTGTAGGGGCCGCTCATTCCTTCCGTCCGTTCAGCGAGACATCTCTCATGCTTCTGCGGCTCGTCGCTGCATTCCTGTTCTGCGGCCTTGCGACCTTTGCTCATGCGCAGCAGCAGGGCGTCGGCTGGAAGCAAGGCCGCGAGGCCACCGAGATCGAGCGCAAGATCAATGCGCTCATCGGCAAAATGACGCTGGAGGAGAAGGTCGGCCAGCTCCACCTCTCCGGGCGCGGCGAGGGTTTCGACGTCAATCAGGTCAAGGCCGGCCGCATGGGCGCGGTGATGAACTTTGTCGTGCCGCAGGAGGTCCGGCAGGTGCAGGAGGCGGTGCGCCAGTCGCGCCTCAAGATCCCGCTGATCATCGGGCTCGATGCCGTCCACGGCTTCTCGACCTATTTTCCGCTGCCGCTCGGCCAGGCTTCGAGCTGGAATCCGGAGCTGATCGAACAGGCGGCCTATTGGACCGGACGCGAGGCGCGTGCCGCCGGCGTCAACTGGACCTTCGCGCCGATGGTCGACATCTCGCGCGATCCGCGCTGGGGCCGTGTGCTGGAGGGCGCGGGCGAGGACGCCTATCTCGCCGGCATCATCGCGGTGGCGCGCACCCGCGGCTACCAGCGTGGCGGGGTCGCGGCGAGCGTGAAGCATTTCGTCGGCTATGGCGCCGCCGAGGGCGGGCGCGACTACAACTCGACCTGGATCCCGACGAGCCAGCTGCACGACCTCTTCCTGCCGCCGTTCAAGGCCGCCTTTGATGCCGGCGCGATGACGGCGATGGCGGCGTTCAATGCGCTGAACGGCATGCCGGCCACGGCCCATCGCGGCATGCTGACCGATCTCCTGCGCGGGCAATGGGGCTTTCGCGGCTTCGTCACCTCGGATTTCGGCTCGATCACCGAACTGCGTTTGCACGGGATCGCCAAGGATGACGCCGAAGCCGCGCGCAAGGCGCTGCTCGCCGGCATCGACATGGACATGATGGGCGACGTCTACCACAAGCACCTCGCCAACGAGGTGAAGGCGGGCCGCGTGCCGGTGAAGGCGCTCGACGAAGCCGTCCGGCGCGTCCTGCGGGTCAAATACCATCTCGGCCTGTTCGAGCAGCCGGATGTCGACGTCGCCGCGGCGCCCTCCCTGATGCAGACCGAAGAGGCTCGCAAGGTCGCGCGCCAGGCGGCGCGCGAGGGCGTGATCCTGCTCAGGAACGACAAGCAGACGCTGCCGATCGCGCCCGCCGTCAAGTCGGTCGCGGTGATCGGCGCCATGGCGGTGCCGGAGGACGAGCGCGTCTGGACCGATCCGGCGGGTCTTGGGCGCCGCGTCGTCCAGCCGCTTCCGGAAGCGCTGCGCGAGCAGCTGCCAGCCGACGTCACGGTCGCTTACGAGCCTGCTTTCGCCAAGAACTGCGGCACCGAGTTCAAGGACAAGGACGCGGCGCTGAAGGCCGCCGCCGCCGCCGACCTCGTCGTCGCCATGCTCGGCGAGGATTGCGAGTTCATGGGCGAGGGCGCCTCGCGCACCGATCTTGGTCTGCCCGGCGTGCAACAGGAACTGCTCGAGGCGCTGGTCGCGACCGGCAAGCCGGTGGTGCTGGTGCTGGCGACGGCGCGGCCGCTGGTCCTCACCTGGGCCGACAAGAACGTCGCGGCGATCGTCCAGACCTTCCATGGCGGCACCGAGGGGCGCGCGGCGATCGCCGAGGTGCTGGCCGGCAAGGTCAACCCGGCGGGGCGCACGCCGATGAGCTTCCCGCGCTCGGTCGGGCAGATCCCGATCTATTACGACCAGCTGCCGACCGGCCGGCCGCAGAAGATCCGCCAGCGCTATGAATCGATCTACATGGACGAAGCCAACGAGGCGCTCTACCCGTTCGGTTTCGGCCTGTCCTATAGCCGCTTCGCCTACGCCAATCCGCGTGTGACGAACGGCCGGGTGCCGTTCAATGGCGCGACCGAGGTCGCCGTCGACGTGACCAATCAGGGGGATCGCGACGGCCAGGAGGTGGTACAGCTTTATATCCGCCAGCCGGTGGCGGAGCGCTCGCGGCCACTGCGCCTGCTCAAGGGCTTCGACAAGATCGCGCTCAAGGCCGGCGAAACGAAGACAGTCAAGTTCAAGCTGGAGGGCAAGGCGCTCGGCGGCCATGATGATGCCGGCCGCTACCAGCTCGATCCCGGCACGATCGAAGTTTATCTCGGTGGTTCCTCGCTGGCTGCAGCGAAGACGCAGTTCGAGCTGACTCAGCGCTAGAGCCTTTCCGCGTTTCTCCTAATCGCAGAAAGGCTCCAGATCCTTATTTTATCGCATTTTCTTCACGCGAACCGGTATCCACTTCGCTCGAAAACGCTCTAGTGCCCGTATCGATCGGCTTGTACTACAAATCGATCGGTAAAACTGTCGTGATCATGAGGTGAGGACCGGTGTTGTTGAACAGGTTGCTGCGAACCGATTGGTTGCGGCTGTGGCGGACGTAACGGAAACTGCCGTCGCTTTCATCTCGACAAGCTTGCATTTTCGGTCAATCCTTGCTGCGCGGGGCCTTTTCGACGTCGATGCCGAGGGGCTCCGTTGCGACCACGGATGCTCCAAGGGATGCGGCGATGGCGACCGGAACCGTCAAATGGTTCAATACCGAGAAGGGCTACGGCTTCATTCAACCTGCTGATGGCGGCAAGGATGTGTTTGTGCACATCACGGCCGTCAAGGAAGCGGGCCTGATGTCCCTGACCGAGGGACAGAAGCTCTCCTTCGACCTGAAAACCGAGCGCGGCAAGACCGCTGCTGGTGACCTGAAGCTGCTCTGACGCAGCTGCGGGCATGATCGAGGTGACGAAGGCTGCGCCTGCGGCGGTGAAGACTGCGCCCAAAGCCGGCAGGCTCGTTGCCACATTGACAACCGGCCCTGACCGGCACGGCGGCCACGCGTTCGTGACAGGGCGCACTGCTGCGGCTCTTGATCTCGACATATTCGGTGTCCTGGCGACCTGATGCGCGGCGTTCGCGCGTCGTTTGCAGGCTTGGCCCATGGAAGAGACACGCGCGGGGAAACCCCTCTTTTCCGGCTTCTTCCGCGAAAGGTTGATCGCTGAGGCTCTTCCCTTCCCCCTTGTGGGGAAGGGTATGGGGATGGGGGGCGTCCCGCTTGGTGATCGTCAGCAGAAGACGAGATCTGGCAGCCGCGACGGCTTCATCGTGTTCGCCCGATCGTCTCGGCTTTGCGACCCCCACCCCTGCCCCTCCCCACAAGGGGGAGGGGTTCGCCCGTGCCCTACCCAACTGTACTTCGCGCTAGCGCGCGTAGCGCCTCGCTCCCGCGACGCAGAGGACCACCGCGGCCGAGGTCGCGACCATCTGCCAGCCGACCGTCTCGCCGAGCAGCAGGCCGGCCAAAGCCAGGCCGAAGAAGGGCTGCAGCAATTGCAGCTGCCCGACGGCGGCGATGCCGCCCTGGGCCAGGCCGCGATACCAGAAGACGAAGCCGATCAGCATGCTGAACAGCGAGACATAGGCGAGGCCGAGCCAGGCGCCGCCACCCACCTGCCCGAACGAGGCCGGCAGCGTCGCCAGCGTGAGGCCGGCCATGATCGGCAGCGACAGGACCAGCGCCCAGGAGATGACCTGCCAGCCGCCGAGATGGCGCGAGAGGCGCGCGCCCTCGGCATAGCCGAGCCCGCAGACGATGACGGCGGCGAGCATCAGGAGATCGCCGACCGGGGAGGCGGCGATTCCTTGCATCCAGGCGAAGCCGACGACGCAGAGGCTGCCGAGGATGGCGAAGAGCCAAAAGGCCGGGCGCGGGCGCTCGCCGCCGCGCAGCACGCCGAAGATCGCGGTCGCCAGCGGCAGCAGGCCGATGAAGACGATCGAGTGGGCGGAGGTGACGTGCTGCAGCGCCAGCGCGGTCAGCAGCGGAAAGCCGACGACGACGCAGAGTGCGACCACGGCGAGGGGCACCAAGTCGGCCGGGGCAGGCCGCTTCTGGCGCAGCGTGAGCAGGAGGGCGAGTCCGAGCAGGCCGGCGATGGCGGCGCGTGCGACGGTGAGGAAGACCGGGTCGAAATCGGCGACGGCGACGCGGGTCGCCGGCAGTGAGCCGCTGAATATGACGACGCCGATGAAGCCGTTGAGCAGGCCGTTCGCAGTCCGGTCCATGATACCTCCTGGGGCCGACCTGCATGCGGCGAAGGCCTGCGGATTTCCAGAGACAGTCCGGTACAGTTCGGGCAAACTGTGCTGATGTCGGAAGCAGGACAGATTAAGGATTCCGCCGGTTCTGCGGCGGCCGGCGACACCCTCGTCGGGCGCGTCATGGCGACGATCCGGCAGCGGATCGCCGGGCGAACGCTGGCGCCGGGCGCGAAGCTGCCCTCGATCCGCGGCCTTGCCGAGAGCATGGGCGTTTCGAAGTCGACCGTGGTCGAGGCCTATGAGCGGCTGGCGGCGGAGGGGTCGATCCAGGCCAGGCGCGGCTCCGGCTTCTATGTCCGGCGGCTACCGCCGCTCTCGCTCGCCGATGTCGCACCAAAGCTCGACCGGGCCGTCGACCCGCTCTGGATCTCCAGGCAATCGCTCGATGCCGGTGTCGGGAGCCTGCGACCAGGTTGCGGCTGGCTGCCGCCCGACTGGATGCCGGAAGCCTCGATCCGCCAGGCGCTGCGCCGGCTCAGCCGGGCCGAAGCCGGGACATTGGCGGAATACGGCACGCCGCTCGGCCTGCCGGCGCTGCGCCATCTGCTCGCCCATCGCCTGGCCGAGCGCGGCGTCGAGGCCTCGCCGGACCAGATCGTCCTGACCGAGTCGGGCACGCAGGCGATCGACCTGGTCTGCCGCTTCCTGCTCGAGCCCGGCGACACGGTGCTGGTCGACGATCCCTGCTACTTCAATTTCAATGCGTTGCTGCGGGCGCATCGGGCCAAAATCGTCAGCGTGCCCTATACGCCGTCAGGTCCCGATCTCGCCTTGTTCGCGCAGGCGCTGAGCGAGCACCGGCCGCGGCTCTACATCACCAACTCAGCCCTGCACAACCCGACCGGCGCGACGCTCTCGGCCGCGACCGCACATCGCCTGCTCAAGCTCGCCGAGCAGGCCGGGCTGACCATCGTCGAGGACGATATCTTCGGCGATCTCGAACCGGAGGCGGCGCCGCGGCTCGCCGGGCTCGACGGGCTGGAGCGGGTGATCCAGATCGGCAGCTTCTCGAAGACGCTGTCGGCTTCGGTGCGCTGCGGCTACATCGCGGCGCGGCGAGACTGGATCGAGGGGCTGATCGATCTCAAGGTCGCGCTCTCCTTCGGCGGCGGGCGGCTCGCAGCCGAACTGGTGCTCGACCTGCTGAAGGACGGCAGCTATCGCCGGCATGTCGAGGCCCTGCGCCAGCGCCTGGGCCGAGCCATGGCGGAAACGCGGGGCCGGCTCGCCGAGCTCGGCATCGAGCCCTGGCTGACCCCGCGCGGCGGCCTGTTCCTGTGGTGCCGTTTGCCGGGAGAGCTCGACGGCGCCGAGATCGCCCGGCATGCGCTTAGCGAGGGGGTCGTGCTCGCGCCGGGCAACGCCTTCAGCCTATCGCGGACGGCCCGGCATTTCATGCGCTTCAACGTGGCGCAGGCCGCCGACCCCAGGATTTTCAGCGTGCTGCGCGCGGCGATGCGGGCGGCTTCGCGGTCCTGATCCGAAGCGGATCGCTACGCCACCTGAATGTCAGTCTGGGAGAAATCATTGCCCTTGAAGAGCAAAGGCTCGCCACTCGCTTTCGCCAGGGCATAGGCGAAACAATCGCCGAAGTTCAGCCCCGCCGGGTGGCGCCCCTTGCCGAAATCGAGGAAAGCCTGACGCGCCAGATCACCGTGCTCCACGGACACCGGTTCAATGATGATCCCCGCGCGCCGGAAGAACGCTTCGGCCTGGCGCATTCCCTCGGGGCCAAGCTGATGTTCGATGACCATCGACAGTTCGACATAATTCGCGACGCTGATCCGGCACGCTTCCGCCGTGTGGATACGCCCGACGAAAGCTTCGGCTTCAGGCTCGCGGTACAGGATCGCGACGAGTGCCGACGTATCGATGATCATTTAGGAATGCCGTTTTCATCGTAAAGTAGGTCTGCATGATCGACATGCGGGCCTTTAGCGGTGGCGGCGGCCCGATCGGCGATTTGCAGAAGCTCTTCGACGCTTGCCCGCCCCTTGAGTCGCTCGATCTTGCTCCAGCGCTCCCGCAGGGCTTCGGTCACGACACGGGTCATGCTTTCGCCAGTGGCGTGAGAGATCGCCTGGGCGAGGCGATGGGCTTCGGGATCTTTGATACTCAGACTCATGATGTTTCTCGTTCTAGAAGTATTCCATATTTTCTATCATTCTACCAGGCGGCTAATCGAATTCAAGCGATCTGCAAAGCGTCCGATGGAGCCGCAAACATCGATGTTGGTGGGTAGCGCGGGCTTGCAATATCTCCGCGCATAACATAAAGATATCTTTATATCTTTCACAGAGAAATCGAGGCCGCTCCCAGTGACCCGCCCCTCCCATCATTCGCTGCCGACCTTGCTGGCCTGCCTGCGCGCGGCGGGCGAGGAAACGCGCCTGCGGATTTTGGCGTTGCTGGCGGAAGGCGAGCTCTCGGTCTCTGATCTCACCGATATTCTCGGCCAGTCTCAGCCACGCATCTCGCGCCATCTCAAGCTGATGGCGGAGGCCGGACTGCTGCGCCGTTCCCGCGAAGGCGCATTCGCATTCTTCCGGCTCGACGATGGGACGGCGGGCGGCGCGCTGGCGCTGACGCTTGCCCGCGATCTCGATCCCGCCGACCCTGTTCTGGCGGCCGACCGTGAGCGCCTCACCGCGGTGCGTGCGAGTCGGGCCGCGGCGGCGCAGTCCTATTTCGCCAATGTCGCGCGCGAATGGGACCAGTTGCGCTCGCTGCATGTGCCGGACGCAGCCGTGGAAGCGGCTGTCGAGGCCGCCGTTGGCGAGACGCCAATGCAGGCGCTGCTCGATCTCGGCACCGGTACCGGGCGCATGCTGGAGCGGCTGGCGCCAAAGGCGGCGCGCGCCGTCGGCGTCGATGCCAGTCACGCCATGCTGGCGGTGGCGCGGGCCAATCTGGAGAAAGCGGGGCTGTCGCGGGTCGAGCTCCGGCAGGGCGACATCTATGCGTTGCCCTTCGCGCGCGGCTCCTTCGACCTGGTGATCGTGCACCAGGTCCTGCATTTCCTCGACGATCCGGCGCGCGCGTTGCGTGAAGCGGCGGCGCTGCTCTCGCCCGGTGGCCGGCTGATTCTGGTCGACTTCGCCCCGCATGAGATGGAATTTCTGCGTACCGAGCACGCTCATCGCCGGCTCGGCTTCGAGAAGGACGAGATCGCCGCCTGGTTCGCCGAGGCCGGTCTCGAATGCGATCTCGCCAAGGAGGTCACGGCGCCTGATGGTGCTTGCGGCCAGCTTGGCGTCATGCTCTGGCGCGGGCGTGACCGGCGCCTCCAGGGTGATTTTCCGCTTCGCCAATTCGATCGTGAGGTTGCGTGATGAACGCGTTCCGTCCCAGCCGCCACGGCTCGCGCCGTCCGCGCGTCTCCTTCGAGTTCTTCCCGCCGAAGAACGAGGAGATGGCGGTCAGCCTGTGGGAGAGCGTGCGCCGGCTCGAGCCGCTCGGGCCGGCCTTCGTCTCGGTGACCTATGGCGCCGGCGGCTCGACCCGCGAGCGCACGCACAACACCGTCAAGCGCATGGTCGACGAGACTGGCCTGAAGCCGGCGGCGCATCTGACCTGCGTCTCTGCGACCACGGACGAGGTCGACGAGGTCATCCGCGCCTATTGGGCGGCGGGCGTGCGTCATATCGTGGCGCTGCGCGGTGACCCGGCCGGCGGCCTCGGCAGCACCTATGAGCCCCATCCGCAGGGCTATCACCAGACCTCCGACCTGGTCGCCGGCATCCGCAAGGTCGGCGATTTCGAGGTCACGGTTTCGGCTTACCCCGAGAAGCATCCGGAAGCGGCCTCGCTCGACGCTGACATCGACGCGCTGAAGAAGAAGGTCGATGCCGGCGCAACCCGGGCGATCACCCAGTTCTTCTTCGATAACGACGTCTATTTCCGCTATCTCGACAAGGTTCGCGCCAAAGGCATCGAGATCCCGATCCTGCCTGGCATCGTGCCGGTTCAGAACTTCAAGCAGACGGCGAATTTCGCCCGCAAGACCGGGGCGAGCGTGCCGCAATGGCTGGCCGATCGCTTCGAGGGGCTCGAGGACGATGCGGCGACGCGTCGTCTGGTCGCCGCGGCGGTCTGCGCCGAGCAGGTGCTTGACCTGATCGATCGCGGCGTCTCCGACCTGCACTTCTACACGATGAACAAGGCCGACCTGGTCTATGCGATCTGTCATCTCGTCGGCCTGAAGCCGGAGAAGGCGCAGGCGCAGCAGGTGGCGGCGGAGTAAATTGATGTCCGACTACAAGCCCACTCCCGTCGACGGCGCCGAGATCGAGCGCGCCCTGCGCCAGGCCGCCTCCGAGCGCATCCTCATCCTCGATGGCGCGATGGGAACGCAGATCCAGGACCTGAAGCTGACCGAAGCCGATTTCCGCGGCGAGCGCTTCAAGGGCTGGAACCACGACCTCAAGGGCAATAACGACCTGATCGCCCTGACGCTGCCCGACGCGCTGCGCGACATCCATCTCGCCTATTACCGGGCCGGCGCCGACATCGTCGAGACCAACACCTTCTCCGGCACCTCGATCGCCCAAGCCGATTACGGCATGGAGGCGATCGTCTATGAGCTCAACGTCGAATGCGCCCGGATTGCGCGCGAGGCGGCGGAGATCGCCCGCAAGGAAGACGGACGGCGCCGCTTCGTCGCCGGCGCGATCGGCCCGACCAACCGGACGCTCTCGATCTCGCCCGACGTCAACAATCCCGGCTTCCGCGCCGTCACCTTCGACCAGGTGCGCGAGTCCTATGCCGAGCAGGTGCGCGGCCTGATCGACGGTGGCTCGGAGCTGCTACTGATCGAGACGATCTTCGACACGCTCAACGCCAAGGCTGCGATCGTCGCGATCCAGGAGGTTTTTCGCGAGAAGGCGATGAAGCTGCCGGTGATGATCTCCGGCACGATCACCGACCTCTCCGGCCGCACGCTCTCGGGCCAGACGGTCGAGGCCTTCTGGAACGCGGTGCGCCATGCCGACCCGCTGACCATCGGCCTGAACTGCGCCCTCGGCGCCCGCGAGATGCGCGCCCATATCAAGGACATGTCGCGCGTCGCCGGCACGCTGGTCTGCGCCTATCCCAATGCCGGCCTGCCCAACGAGTTCGGCCTCTATGACGAGCGGCCGGAAGCGACCGCCAAGATGCTGGCCGAGTTCGCCGATGCCGGCTTCGTCAACATGGTCGGCGGCTGCTGCGGCACCACGCCCGGCCACATCCGCGCGATCGCCGAGGCCGTCGCCGGCAAGGCGCCGCGTAGCGTACCCGAGCCCAAGCCTTATCTCAGGCTCGCCGGGCTCGAGCCGTTCACGCTCGACGAGACCATTCCGTTCGTCAATATCGGCGAGCGCACCAACGTCACCGGCTCGGCCAAGTTCCGCAAGCTGGTCACCGCCGGCGACTTTGCCGCCGCGCTCGACGTGGCGCGCGACCAGGTCGCCAATGGCGCGCAGGTCATCGACATCAACATGGATGAGGGCCTGCTCGATTCCGAGAAGGCGATGACCGAGTTCTGCAACCTGATCGCCTCGGAGCCGGACATCAGCCGCGTGCCGATCATGGTCGATTCCTCGAAATTCCATGTGATCGAGGCCGGCCTCAAGACGATCCAGGGCAAGCCGATCGTCAACTCGATCTCGATGAAGGAGGGCGAGGCGGCCTTCCTCGAGCACGCCCGCATCTGCCGGCAATATGGCGCGGCCGTCGTGGTCATGGCCTTCGACGAGACCGGCCAGGCCGACACCTATCAGCGCAAGATCGAGATCTGCACGCGCGCCTATAAGCTCCTGACCGAGCAGGCGGGATTTCCGCCCGAGGACATCATCTTCGATCCGAACATCTTCGCGGTGGCGACGGGCATCGAGGAACACGACAACTACGGCAACGACTTCATCAACGCGACCCGCACGATCCGCGAGACGCTGCCGCACGCCCATATCTCAGGCGGTGTCTCGAACCTGTCCTTCTCGTTCCGCGGCAATGAGAAGGTCCGCGAGGCGATGCATTCGGTCTTCCTGTACCATTGCATCAAGGTCGGGATGGACATGGGCATCGTGAATGCCGGCCAGCTCGGCTCCTATGACGACCTCGATCCCGAATTGCGCGAGCTCTGCGAGGACGTTGTCCTCAACCGCCGCAAGGATTCGACCGAGCGCCTGCTCGACGCCGCGCCACGCTTCAAGGGCGACGGCTCGACTGCGGTTTCTGGCAAGGACCTCGCCTGGCGCGAAACCGATGTGCACGAGCGCCTCAAGCATGCGCTGGTCAACGGCATCACCGAGTTCATCGACCGCGATACGGAAGAGGCGAGGGCGCAGGCAGAGAAGCCGCTTCATGTCATCGAAGGGCCGCTGATGGCCGGGATGAACGTCGTCGGTGACCTGTTCGGCGCCGGCAAGATGTTCCTGCCGCAGGTGGTGAAGTCGGCCCGCGTGATGAAGCAGGCGGTCGCCTACCTCATGCCGTATATGGAGGAGGAGAAGCGCCTCAATGGCGGCGGCGAGCGCTCGGCCGCCGGCAAGGTGCTGATGGCGACGGTGAAGGGCGATGTCCACGACATCGGCAAGAACATCGTTGGCGTCGTGCTCCAGTGCAACAATTACGAGGTCATCGACCTCGGCGTGATGGTGCCGACGCAGAAGATCCTCGACACGGCGCGCAAGGAGAAGGTCGACATCATCGGCCTCTCGGGTCTGATCACGCCCTCGCTCGACGAGATGGTCACCGTCGCCTCCGAGATGGAGCGCGAGGGCTTCGACATTCCGCTGCTGATCGGTGGCGCGACGACGAGCCGCGTCCATACCGCGGTGAAGATCCATCCGGCCTACAATCAGGGCCAGACGGTCTATGTCACGGATGCCTCGCGCGCTGTCGGCGTCGTCTCCAGCCTGCTCTCGCAGGAGCAGAAGGGGCCTTACGTCGAGGGCATCCAGGCCGAATACGAGAAGGTCGCCGCCGCGCATCGCCGCTCGGAGGCCGACAAGCAGCGCCTGCCGCTGGCGAAGGCCCGCGCCAACGCCTTCAAGCCGGACTGGACCGGCTATCAGCCGCCGAAGCCGACCTTCCTCGGCACGCGCGTCTTCCGGACCTATGATCTTGCGGAGCTCGTGCCGCTGATCGACTGGACGCCGTTCTTCCAGACCTGGGAGCTGAAGGGCCGTTACCCCGCCATCCTCGATGACGAGAAGCAGGGCGAGGCGGCGCGCGCGCTTTGGGATGATGCGCAGGCGATGCTGAAGCGCATCGTCGAGGAGCGCTGGTTCAATCCGAAGGCGGTTGTCGGCTTCTGGCCGGCAAACGCGATCGGCGACGATATCCGCCTCTATACCGGCGAGAGCCGGCAGGAGACGCTCGCCACCTTCCACGGCCTGCGCCAGCAGCTCTCCAAGCGCGACGGCAAGCCGAATATGTGCATCTCCGACTTCATCGCGCCGGAAGGCATCGAGCGGCCCGATTATGTCGGTGCCTTCGTGGTGACCTCGGGAGCCGAAGAAGAGCGCATCTCGGAGAAATTCGCGCGCGACAACGACGATTACCGCTCGATCATGGTCAAGGCGCTGGCCGACCGCATCGCCGAGGCCTTCGCCGAGCGCATGCATCAGCGCGTGCGCACCGAGTTCTGGGCCTATGCGCCGGACGAGAGCTACTCGAACGAGGACCTGATCCGTGAGGAATACCAGGGCATCCGCCCGGCGCCGGGCTATCCGGCCCAGCCCGACCATACCGAGAAGGCGACGCTGTTCGAACTGCTTCAGGCCGAGCGCCGTGTCGGCGTCAAGCTGACCGAGAGCTATGCGATGTGGCCGGGTTCCTCGGTCTCCGGCCTCTATCTCTCGCATCCGGAGGCCTATTATTTCGGCGTCGCCAAGGTCGAGCGCGACCAGGCCGAGGATTACGCGGTCCGCAAGGGCATGGATATCCGCGAGGTCGAGCGCTGGCTCTCGCCGATCCTGAACTACGAGCCGAGCGCTTACGCGGAGGCGGCGGAGTAACCGCCGCCGTCTCGTTGCGAGGCGATGTCATGCGGTCAGGAACTCTTCCGCCGCAAAATCGACGAAGGCGCGCAATTTGGGTGAGGCATACCGGCTCGCGGGCCACATGACGCTGAGCTTCGTTCGCGCCTTCAGGTAGTCGTCGAGGACGCTGATGAGCGAGCCGCGCTGCAATTGTTCGGCGACGGATAGATCGGGAACGCAGGCTATGCCGAGCCCGCTTTCGGCGAGGCCGATTTGCGCTTCGAGCGCGTTCGTCACCACGCTGATCGGCATGTCGATCAGCACGGGCTCGCCCTTTCTGGACAAGGGCCATTGGTCGAGCTTGCCGGTGGAGGCGTAGCGATAGACGAGGCGGGAATGCCGGGCGAGATCTTCCGGCGTTTCCGGCTTCCCCATCTCGCGGAAATACTCCGGCGAGCCGACGATCGCCCGGCGGAAATAACCGAGTGTGCGGGTCATCAGCCGGGAATCGGCATGCTCTCCGGTACGGATCACCACATCGAAGCCCTCGCCGATCACATCGACTATCCGGTCGGTGGCATCCAGCTCCAGCTCTACCTCCGGGTAACGTCGTTTGAACGCGGCGAGTTTCGCCATCGGCATCATGCTCATCGACGGCAAGCTGACACGCAGCTTGCCTTGCGGCGCCGTTTGGCTCTGTGACAGCTCCAGCTCGGCAGCTTCATATTCGCAGAGAATGCGCCGGCAGCGTTCGAGGAAGATCGCGCCCTCCGGTGTCAGCGTGACGCTGCGGGTCGAACGGTGGAACAGCCGTGCGCCAAGCCGATCCTCCAGACGCGCCACGGCCTTGCTGACGGCCGATGCCGAGATGCCGAGCTTGCGGCCGGCTTCAGTGAAACCACCGGCATCGGCCGCATGCACAAAGGCGAAGAGCGCTCCAAGGCTGTCCATACCGCGATCAATCATGCATGACGGAAATGTCCAAAGTGTTGTGAATTGTGTCCTGTTTTTCGGTTATTGGGAACCGACTACCTCAAGCGCCCACACATCTTCGAAAGCGCTCTGCCCATGACATCCGCGACGAACACGATATCGGCAGGCTCGACAGGTGCGAGGCTGCCGCTCGGCGGCCTGCTGGCGCTCGCCATGGCCGCCTTCATCACGCTCCTGACCGAAATCCTGCCATCGGGACTGCTCCCGCAAATGGCTGAGAGCCTTGGACAATCCGAGGCGCTGATCGGCCAACTCGTTACCGTCTACGCGGTCGGCTCGCTCCTCGCGGCTATTCCCTTGACGATCGCCACACAGAATTGGCGGCGGCGTACGCTGCTGCTGATCGCCATTGGCGGCTTTGCTGTCGTCAACACGGTGACGGCCATCTCCGACAGCTATGTCGTCACGCTGGTCGCGCGTTTCGTCGCCGGCATGAGTGCAGGCCTGCTCTGGGCACTGGCGGCTGGCTACGCCGCGCGGATGGTGCCCGAGCATCTGCAGGGTCGCGCGATCGCCATCGCCATGGTCGGTGCGCCGCTTGCCCTCTCGCTCGGCATTCCGGCGGGAACACTTCTCGGCACGATCCTGGGCTGGCGCTGGACCTTTGGCGTGATGAGCGGGCTGACGGTGCTCCTGGTCTTCTGGGTGCTGGCCAAGGTGCCCGATTTTCCCGGCCAGAAGCGGGGTCAGGAATTCGGGCTGAAGACGGTCTTCGTGCTGCCGGGCCTGCGGCCGGTCCTGTTCGTGGTCTTCGCCTATGTGCTCGCCCACAACACCCTCTACACCTATATCGCGCCTTTCCTGGCGCCGGCCGGGATCAAGGACCGGACCGATGCCGTGCTGCTGATCTTTGGCATCGCGTCGCTGTTCGGCATCTGGATCACCGGCGTCTTGATCGATCGCTGGCTGCGCGAACTGGTTCTCGCGAGCATCGCGCTGTTCGGTCTTTCCGCGCTGGCGCTGGGTGTTGCGGGCACGATGCCGGAGGTGGTCTATGGCGCGGTTGCCGTCTGGGGGCTGGCCTTTGGCGGGGTCGGGACCCTGTTCCAGGCCGCGTCCGCCAAGGCTGCCGGCAATGCGGCGGATGTCGCGCAGTCGATGCTGGTCACGACATGGAACCTCGCCATTGCAGGTGGCGGCGTGGTCGGCGGATTGCTGCTGGGCAGTTTCGGTGTGGCGACCTTTCCGTGGGTGCTGGCGGCGCTTCTCGCCGTAACATTCGTGGTTGCATGGTCTGCAAAGAGCGATGGCTTTCGAGCCGTCACACCCAGATAACTCCCATTGGCGCCGTGAAGGGGCAGGCGCGGGGAACCCTCTCCCGGAGGGAGAGGGCAGGGTGAGGGGTAGGCCGTTTGCCCAGTTCCGCGAGGCCTGACCGCATGGTCGGGTTCAGGCTCACGTTTCCAGTCCGAACACCTCACCCCTACCCCTCTCCTTCCAGGAGAGGGGATCCCGCGCCCCTCCAATGAAGCTGCTCACCCGCCGCAACGCTGTACCATCACAGCAAAGCCCTTTTGCCCGCCGGCGAGCGGGAAGTTTTTAGTCTCACCCTCGATGCGCAGCGTGAGGCTCTGCCCCTTGCGCAGCACCGAGTGGAGGGCCGGCGTCAACGTCGTCATCGCCTCGAAATGATTGCCCATCTCGTCGCTGACGAGCTTCATGCGCAGATCGGCCTCGCCGCCGCTCGACGAGAACCTGGCGGTGGTGGCGGTGCTGATCGTCCGTCTGCGGCATCTCATAGAAGACGACGATACCCTCGCCATCCTGCCGGATCCCCCAGCTCAGACCGTCCTTGGCCAGAGCAGCGGCGGTCTGGAGCGCCAGAGCGGGCGCCAGCAGGAAGATTGCCCTCGGGATCATCGTCGTTGTCCTTGTCGCCATTGATCGCCGCGCCCTTGCGCCGGACAGGCGACAATTCGCGGCTTGCACCGTCATTGCGGATGGCTTCGCTGCGCGCCCGATGACGGCAAAATCGAGCGCGCATAGCAAACAGGCCGCCCGAAGGCGGCCTGTCCACAACCCGGTGATGTCAACCTGTTCAGGCCGGAACGGCGGCGGCGCCGAAGTCGCCGGCTTCGCGGGTCTGCTTGCCGGTTTCCGTCACGGGCACGACACGCGAGACCGAGCGGCGCTCTTCATCGATGCGCTCGATCAGGAAATAAGCGCGTTCGGCCGAGCCGAGCAACGCCAGGATCGCGCCGCGCTCGACCCAGGGCAGCTCGGCGCCGAGGCGCAGGCAGCGCTCGCGGACAGCCGTGAGGGCGGAGATGCGCGGCTCGGCCGCGGCGGAGACGGCAGGCGCGTCCTGCCCGGCCGGAACGATGGCGCGCATCGCCTCGGCGACCTGATCGACGACGCTGTCGACGATCTCGCGGCCAGGCGCGCCGAAGGGCTGGCGCTCGATGCGGCGGGCGATCTGGTAGAGCGTCTCGCCGAGGCTCGCGGTGAAGTCCTCCTCCTCGATCAGGCTTGCGACCAGATCGGCGCGGGCATAGGGCATTTCGGCGCTGAACATGCCGGAGGTGTAGGCGCGGATGTCGCGGTTGAGCACGTCGATTGCAGTGTAGAGCTCGTCGCTCTTCTCCGGCGCATCCGGCTTGTTGCGGGCGATGTCGAGGAAGAGATGCGCCGCCTGGAGATAGCGGCCGGTCTCCTGCTGGATGTTCGCGACGGCATGGCCATGATCGGTCGCCTTGGCGAGGAAACGCGGCTGCGAGTAATCCTCGCGCTCGTCCGTCGCCGTGGCGCCGACCTTCATCAGCACGCGCTCGAAGACGCCGACGAAGGGGAAGAGCAGGACGGTGTTGAAGATGTTGAAGAAGGTCGAATAGAGGCCGATCGCGACCGGGATGAGCGGGAAGGTTTCCTTGCCATCCTTGATGACCGGCACGCTCGGATCGCCGCCGAACCATTGCATCGCCCAGGTCAGCACGTCCATCGAAACGAAGAAGAGCGGGATGGTGATTGCGACGCCGATGATGTTGAAGGAGATATGGGCGTAGGCGGCGCGCTTGGCGTTCTTGGTCAGGTTGAGCGAGGCCATCCAGGAGGTGATGGTGGTGCCGAGGTCGGCGCCGAGCGAGAAGGCGACGGCGGTCTTCCAGTCGAGGATGCCGGCGGCGCCGAGGCCCATGACGATGCCGATCGTCGCCGAGGAGGAGTGGATCATCGCGGTGATGCCGGCGGCGATCAGCACGCAGTAGAGCAGGCCGATATAGCCGTCGGCCTTGAGCGAGGAGATGACGCCCATCACCTCCGGCATCGCGCGCAACGGGCGCAGGCCGCCGGTCATCAGGTTGAGGCCGTAGAAGATGAGCGCGAAGCCCATGCAGGCGAGCGCGATGTTCTTCACCTTGTCGGTCTTGGCGAAGATGTGCACCAGCGCGAAGATACCGGCGAGGAACAGGCCGAGCGGGCCGAGCGGCAGGGCGATCAGGCCGTTGCCGAGGGTCGTGCCGATATTGGCGCCCATGATCACGCTGATCGCGGGGCGCAGGCCGATGACGCCGGCGTTGACGAGGCCGACGACCATGACGGTCATCGCGGTCGAGGACTGGATGATGCCGGTGATGAAGGTGCCGGCCAGGACGCCCTTGACCGGCGTGCCGGCGATCTTGGCGAGCAGCGCCCGCATCTTGTTGACGGCGAGATTCTGAATGCCGTTGCTCATGAATTCGAGGCCGAGCATGAAGATGCCCAGGCCACCGATCACAGGCACGATTACCTGCGTGAAGATATCGACTTGCATGCTCTCGACTCCGTCAGGGGCGCTGCAGCGCTTTTCGGTCGGTCGGCACGGTCAAGGCTGTCCTGGCGAGCATCAGCCCGCGCAATCCTTGTGGAGCACGCGCGATGACTTCGGCCGACGTCCCCACCAACCTCGGCAAGTCCTAGGCAGGTCGTGCGACAATCGGGTGACTATGCGGCACTGCACCTGACGGCGAGAGCAACTGGTGCGATCTTCGATCTTTCGGGTCGCAATCACAGCAGCGTCGCGCCTTCCGGTTGCAGCCGAAAGGCGCGCGCTTGACTGTAGAAGATCGATCTCAGACTGCAGGTTCGTCGAGATCGAAGTGGAAGACCTTGGCGATGAGGCGCCAGTGCCCGTCGAGCCTGACGAAGCTCAGGAGATCAGTGAAGCGCTTGGGGCCGATGGCACATTCGACGCGGGCGAAGGCGGTCACCGGCCCGGCGAACTCGATCGAGAGGATGCGATCGCGGCGTGCCTCTCCCCGGCTGGCCGGGGAGGGACGTCTTTCGACCATGGGCAGGTAGGCATCCATGGTCAGATGGGTGAGGTTGCCCTCGCTGGCGCAGGCATAGATCGCCTGTGGATGGAAGACCCCGGCGAGCTTGCCGGCATCGCTGTGGTAGAGGCCGTCGAAATAGCACGTCAGCACCTCGACGAGTTCGGCGTAGCGGGGGTCGGCGCTCACTGGAGCAGGCCCTCGGCGCGCATCGCCTCCTGTACGCTGGCGCGGGCGCCAATCCGTTCCATGAAGGCGCGCAGCTTCGGGAAGGCGTCGAGCGGGACGCCGCGGCTGTCGGACCAGTTGACGATGGTGAAGAGGTAGCCGTCGGCGACGGTGAAACGCTCGCCGAGGAGGTGGCTGCGATCATCGGCGAGGAGGGCTTCGATATAGGCGAGCTTCCTGGCGACGCGGGCCCGCGCGGTCGCCTTGCCATCCTCGGTGGTGTCGGGGAGGAAGAGCGGCGTGTAGGCCTTGTGAAGCTCGCTGCCGATGAAGTTCATGACCTCCTCGAGCCTGACGCGCTCGAAGCTGCCGGGCTTCGGCGCCAGATCGGCAGCGGGGGCGAGGTCGGCAATGTAACGGGCGATGATCGCGCCTTCGGTCAGCACGATGCCGTTCTCGAATTGCAGCGCCGGAACATAGCCCTTCGGGTTCAGCGCGGCGTAATCGGCGCCGGTCTCCGTCTTGCCGGCCAGAAGATCGACCTTCTCCAGGCTGAAAGGCAGCCCAGCCTCGCGCAGGGCGATATGGGGCGACAGCGAGCAGGCGCCCGGCGAGTAGTAGAGCTTCATGGCGGTTTCCTCATCCGCGTTGACGATGGCGGAGAGCTAGGCGGAAGTAGTTACCTCTGTATACTGGGTAACTTGTCGTAACTGCGTTTTCCGGTATCCTCCCGGTAACCGGAGGACCGTAGCTATGGCCTTGAAACTCAGGAAGAACCGCGCCGCGGCGCAGCCCGAGACCTGCAATGTCGGCGCCTGTATGCAAGTGCTCGGCGGGGCCTGGACGCCGAACGTGATCTGGTTCCTGAGCGGCGGCCCGCGCCGCTTCGGGGAACTGCGGCGAGATATTCCGGCGATCTCGGCCAAGATGCTGAGCGCGCGCCTACGGGCGCTGGAGGGCAAGGGCGTCGTCCGGCGCAAGGTGGTGCCGACGAGCCCGCCCTCGACGGAATATGCGCTCACCGAACTCGGGCAGGAGTACGTACCGGCGATCCTCGCGATTGCCGAGGTCGGCGCCAAGCTGAAGGCGCAGGCCGCGGCGCGAGCGCAGGCAGCCTGAACCCTTTCTAAGATGCAATTCCGGACGCGAAACCGCTTCGCACTGTCGCTGGAATGGCTTCAGCCCTTCGCCGCAGCTTCCAGCCCGGCGATGTCGAGCTTGACCATCTGCAGCATCGCCTTGGCGACGCGCTGGGCCTTGGCTCGGTCGGGATCGCGGATCAATTCGCCCAGGCGCTTGGGCGTGATCTGCCAGGACAGGCCCCAGCGATCCCTAAGCCAGCCGCATTGCTCGATCATGCCGCCTTCGGCGAGCGCATCCCAGAGCCGATCGATCTCGGCTTGCGTTTCGCATTCCACCACGATCGAGAAGGTGTGGTTGAACGCATCGGAGCGCCATGCCTCGAAAGCCTGGTAACGTTGGCCGCCGATGGTGAAGGAGGCAATCTTGACGCTGCCGGCCGGCCCGCTCGGCGACTCCGCGGGCAGGGCGCTGGTCCATTCGAGCGCCGAGTTCGGGATCAGCGAGGTGTAGAGGCTGATCGCAGCCTCCATGTCCTTATCGAACCAGAGATTCTGGGTGACCTTCATCGCGATGCTCCCTGCTGCGCCATCAAGCCAGAGATAGGCCTGACGCTGCAAGGACGAACGCGGGGAGAAGGTTCCGACAAGGGCAGGGCGATTTTTCTGCTTGGGCCGTAAGGGGCGAGGGCGCCTCACCCCTCTTGGCATTGCTCACGCACCCCATGGGGGTGGAGTGGCCTCACTTCGCAGCGAGGCCGCTGCGTCAGCTCACCAGCGATCGTAGCGGGGGCGACCATAGCCGTCGCCATATCCGCGCCGGTAACCGTAACCGCCTCCATAGCCGCCACCGTAACCACGTCCGTAGCCGCGCCCGTAACCACCGCCGTAACCGCGCCCGTAGCCGCCACCGCGGCCATAACGCTGGCGATCCATATTGTTCTGGATGATCTGCATCCGCCGCAGCTTCGCGTCGCTGGCGGTGAACTCGGCCGGCAGCCTGTCGAGTTGCTGCGCGGTCGCGGAGGGAAGCGATCCGGTGAGCTCGGCAGCAGATGCGGTGCTGACCGCCGTGGCGGAGCCGATGAGCAGGGCAGCGGCGATCAATAGATGTCGCATGAAAGGTCTCCTGATTTTGTTGAGGCGATGATCGCAGTCGCAATTGCAACGCCACCTGAACGGAATTGTTCGCTCGCGTTCAGCGAACGCGCGGGTCACGCGGCCGCTTCAGGCAAAAGCACGAGGGCCTTCAGCCGAATCTGCCCGCTTGCGGACGATGGTCTAAAGAAGGTTGCCGAAAGGTTGCGGCGCTGGCGAAAGCGAGTTCGGCGCCAGATGGACGGCGCGTCGCAGGACGGAGGGGCGTTGGCTAGCCGTGATGTCTGCTCAGGGGCCGAATGCGGACATTGGGCAACGGCTATATCTGCTATTGAGCGGCCAGTTTTGCCGTGCTCAGCTCCAAGAGTTCGGGAAAGGGTTCGCCGCCCCCACTGCAGAGAGCAAGATTACTCGTTGTGATCTCCGCTTCAAAGCTTCCAGGCTTTTCTGGCTTTGGTGTCACGACTACTCGCATGGTCTTGGGAACCGGAATGATGTCGCTGACAGTCCAGCTCACACAATAGCCAAATTGCGGCTTTCCGGTGAAGAGCGCTCGTGACTTGTATGGCCCTGCGAAATGGGCGTCGCGGATTTTCCATTGCCCCCGCAACCAGTCTCTTCCGAGGCTGTGAGTATTGACGATCAAGTGCGCTACCCGCTTGCGGATCAGGGCGCTATCCGGGGGCTGGACACTTGCTTCCGTGGCTGCGCCCTGTTGGCCCCCCGACCGGACTTCCTGTTGGGCCTGCTGAGATACGCAACCCGTGAGCATGTATAGAACAGTGGTGCAGACAACGAAACGAAGCATCGAATCCCCCTTTTTGGCGAAGCAGGGTACAGCATATTGGTCGGACGTCCGCTAGGGTCGCAAAAGGACGCAATAGATGTAGGATCGCGCGATGCACGGCTCCCCTACGCTACGAGGGATGGCGTCGGACGCTCCCGCTTACGTCCTTGAAAACCTGTCGCTAGTCGGCCCCGCCAAGGCAGTCGGCTATCTGCCCCTTCGGACCGTCGCGGAGGTGCTGGGGCTCAACGTCGAGGATCTCATCACGCAGGCAATGGCTCGCGGGCTCAGAGCTATCTCTATCGGGCCGCACCATTGCTGCATCAAAAGCGGGGCGCTTTACGTTTTCGATGCGGCCGCTCTTGAGGCAGTTTTGCGTGTCGGGTCCGCTACGCTCGACCAAGTCGAAGCACCGACCGATCCCGAGATGTTCGTACGGTTCATTGCCCGCGATTGGTTCGCGCCTGACCACCCGATCATGCCAATCATCCGCGCCGCTTTTGCCGATCATCTAAGGTCCACTTAGGGTCGGAAGCCGACGCTCCGACGCATTAAGCTGCTAGCTCAAACCGCTCGCAACCTTCCGGCGCGAGCCATCGCCTCGTCTCTCGCCGCCTCGACCGGATCGCCGAACAGGCGCAGGCAGTTGCGGCCGGCGGCCTTGGCGACGTAGAGCGCGGAATCCGCTTCGGCGAAGCGTCGCTCCGGATCGTGCAGCAGGCCCGGCCGCAGGATGGTGGCGCCGATCGAGGCGCTGACCGCGATGGTGTTGTCACGCCAGGTGACCGGGCGCGCCAGCGCCTGCTGCGCCTGCTCCAGCCGATGGAGCAGATAGGGGCGGCCGGCGGCCGAGCAGAGCAGCAGGCCGAACTCGTCGCCGCCGATGCGGGCGATGATCGCGGCGTCGCTCAGCGAGGTCTCGAGCCGCATCGCGAGCTGGCGCAGGCACTCGTCGCCGGCGGCGTGGCCGAAGCGGTCGTTGATTGGCTTCAGATTGTCGAGATCGACGATGGCGAGGGCGCCGAGCGCGCAGTTGTCGCCAGTGTGGTGGCGCAGATCGGAGAGCTGCATCTCGAAGGCGCGGCGATTGGCGAGTCCGGTCAGCGGGTCGCTATAGGCGAGCCGGCGCAGGCCCATCCACATGTCCTTCTCGCCGGTGATGTCCTGCTTGGCGCCGTGGATGCGGACCGGCCGGCCATGCTCATGCGTGACAGAGGCGGAGAGGCGCATCCAGCGCTCGGCGCCGGCGGCGGTCAGTATCCGGGCGTCCATGCTGAAACCCTGTCCGGATGCGATCAGCCGGCCACGGAGGCGCTCCATCTCGGCACGCGAGTCATTGTGATAGAGGTCGACGATCGAAGGGCGGTGGATCGCCGAGCCGCGCGGCAGGCCGAACAGGTCGTAGATGCCGTCGGTCCAGCTCAATTGCGTATCGGCCAGCCGGCATTCCCAGGCGCCGATGCCGGCCATCAGCGCAGCCTGGTCGTAAAGGCGTCTGGCTTCGGCGTCGGAGAGCGGCATCAGCGGGAATGGCCTCGCACCGCACGACTCACGCGGCCTTTCGAAGCTAGTTTCGCAAGCGTTAACGAAGGCTTCCCGTTGCGTCCGCTCACTCGCGCCTTAGCGCCTCGATGGGGTCGAGCCGCGCCGCCTGCCGGGCGGGATAAAAGCCGAAGAAGACGCCGATCAAGCCGGAGACGCCGACGGCGACCAGGATCGTTTCCGGCGAGATCACGAAGGGCCAGCCGGCGAAGCGGGCGATCCCCGTGGCGGCGCCGATGCCGAGCGCGATGCCGACGGCGCCGCCGATGGTCGCCAGTGTCGTCGCCTCGATCAGGAATTGCGAGAGCACGTCGCGCTGGCGGGCGCCGACGGCGAGGCGCAGGCCGATCTCGCGGGTGCGCTCGGTCACCGAGACCAGCATGATGTTCATGATGCCGATGCCGCCGACCAGCAGCGAGACGCCGGCGACGGCCGCGAGCAGCCAGGAGAGGGTGCTCGCCGCCGCGGTCGCGGTGTTGGCGATCTCGGTGAGGTTGCGGACGATGAAGTCGTCTTCCTGATCCTCGGCCAGGCGATGGCGCTGGCGCAGCAGCGCGCGGGTCTGCTCGATGCCGGGATTGATCGCGTCCTCGCTGGCGAACTTGACCATGATGGTCTGGACCGAGCGGTCACGGGCGTAGTTGCGGCCGATGATCCGGCGCCGGCCGGTGTCGAGCGGCACGAAGATGACGTCGTCCTGGTCCTGGCCGAGCGCAGACTGGCCTTTGCCCGCCATCACGCCGATGACCTTGAACGGCACGTTGCGGATGCGGAACATCTGGCCGAGCGGATCGCTCTCGCCGAACAGGTTCTTCGCCACCGTCTGGCCGATGATGGCGACGATCTCGCCGCGGCGCAGCTCCTCGGGCTCGAACAGGCGGCCCTCGGCGAGGCCCCATTCGCGGGCGGCGAAGAAATCGAGATCGGTCGCGGTGATCGTCGTCGACCAGTTGGTGCCGGCATAGACGGCCTGGGCGCGCGTGGTGATCACCGAGGCAGCGGCGGTGACGTTCTCGACCTCGTTCAGGACGGCGCGTGCATCCTCGTCGGTCAGCGTCGAGGATGCGCCGGCCCCCAGCCTGACGCCGCCCTGCGTGACGTTGCCGGCCTGGATGATGGCGAGATTGGCGCCGAGCGACTTGATCTGGCTGTCGACGCGCTCGCGGGCGCCCGAGCCGATCGCGACCATGGCGATCACGGCGGCGACGCCAATGATGATGCCGAGCATGGTCAGGCCTGAGCGCAGCGCATTGGCGCCGATGGCGGAGAGGGCGGAGCGGATGGCTTCCAGCAGGTTCATTCGGCAGCCTCCGGCAAGGGGGAAGCCGTATCGTGCGCGGCGAGGGCGGCGCGCGCGTCGGCAGGCTCCTGGCGGGTGTCGGCGATGACATGGCCGTCGCGGAAGCGCACGACCCGGCGGGCATGGCGGGCGACCTCGGCATCATGCGTCACCAGCACGACGGTGACGCCCTCGCGGTTGAGGTCCTGAAAGAGGGCGAGGATCTCGAGCGCGGTGCGGCTGTCGAGCGCGCCGGTCGGCTCGTCGGCGAGGAGCAGGCGTGGCTGGTTGACTAGCGCGCGGGCGATCGCGACGCGCTGCTGCTGGCCGCCGGAAAGCTGCATCGGCCGGTGATGGGCGCGGTCGGCGAGGCCGACGCGGGCCAATGCGGCAAGCGCACGCTCGCGCCTCGTTTTGCCGTCGAGCCCGGCGTAGACCATCGGCAATTCGACATTGGCGCAGGCGTCGACGCGCGGCAGAAGATTGAACTGCTGGAAGACGAAGCCGAGCTTGCGGTTGCGGAGTGCAGCGAGCCCGTCGCTGGAGAGTGTCTCGACCGCGACGTCGTCGAGCCGGTAATGGCCGCCGGTTGGCCGATCGAGGCAGCCGACCAGGTTCATGAAGGTCGACTTGCCGGAACCCGACGGTCCCATCACGGCGACGAGTTCGCCGGCCTCAATGTCGAGCGAAACGCTGGCCAGCGCAGTGACGCGGCCGGAATCGAGATCGTAGACCCGGGAGAGATCGCGCACCTTGATCAGCGCCATGGCTGCGGCCCTCAGAACAGGCGCGGGCCGCGCGGGGCGGGACCGCGGCTGGCGGGCGTCGGCTCGGCGGTGCGTGGGCCGCCGCCGATTACCACCTCGATGCCATCGGTGATGCCGGCCGCCGGCAGAACCTGCGTGAAGGCGCCGTCGCTCGGGCCGAGCCGGATAGCGATCGGCTTGGGCTGCCCCTCGCCATCGAGCACGTAGACGCGGCCGGGTGTTACCTCGCTCTGCGCCGCTGGCCGCCCCTCCTGCATCAGCGCATCGAACTTGGCGCGGCGCTCTGGGTCGAGCACGGCGACAATCTTGGCGCGGAGCTCTGTGCGGGCGGCGCGGAAGGCGGCGCGGCGCTCCTCTTCGGACAGGCCGGCCATAGCCTGGCGGCCGCCGGTGCGCTGCTCGGACATGATCGCGGCGATCGCCTGCTTCTGCTCCGGTGTCGGCTGGACCTCCTCCTCGATGCGCTCGCGCAGGGCTCCGGCAGCGCGACCGCCGCCTCCGCTGCGTCCGACTTGTGTCTCGGTCGGCGCGCTGGCGGGCAGGGCGGTCGGCCCACCGAGCGGGCGGAAGCGCAGCGCCGCATTGGGCACGCGCAGCACGTCCTGCCGGTCGTCGGTGACGATCTGGAGATTGGCGGTCATGCCTGGCAGCAAAGCCAGGTCACGGTTCTCGACGCGGATGACACCGGTATAGGTGACGACGTTCTGGATGGTCTGGGCGCCGAGGCGGACCATCTGCACCTTCCCCTGGAAGGTCCGGTTTGGATAGGCGTTGACGCTGAACGAGACCTCCTGGGCGACCTTGAGCCGGCCGACATCGGCCTCGTCGATATTGGCGTAGATGTCGATGGTGCGCAGGTCCTGCGCGATCTGGAACAGGACCGGCGCCGAGAGCGAGGCCGCGACAGTCTGGCCGAGATCGACCTGGCGCTGGACGACGACGCCGTCGACCGGCGAGCGGATATCGGTGCGCTCGAGATCGATCAGGATGTCCTTCAGCTTGGCGTCGCGCTGGGCGATCAGCGCCTCGCCAGACTGGACCTGGCCTTCCGCCAGCGCGATATCGGCGTCGAGCCCGCTGATCTCGGCCTGGAGCGAGGCGATCTGCGCCTCGTTCGAGGCGAGCGTCGCGGTCTGGATCTCGACCTGGGTGCGGGCGCTGTCGAGACCCTGCTGCGCACCGGCGCCGCGTGTGAACAATTCGTTCTGGCGGTCGAAAGTGCGCTTGGCGTCGGCGAGCTGGGCACGGGTGCGGTCGCGCTGGGCCTCGAGGTCGTTGACGGTCGAGTTCGCCTTGGTCCGCGCCACCTTGGCCCGCGCGAGCTGGGCGCGCTTGACGACGAGATCGGCCTTGGCCTGCTGCAGGTCGGCGGCGGCAGCGTCACGGCGGGTCTTGATCTGGTCGCTGTTGAGGCGGGCGACGACCTGGCCGGCCTTCACCTGCGAGTTATAGTCGGCGAGGATTTCGACGATCTGGCCAGAGAGCTGCGAGCCGACCACGACGGTGGTCATCGGCGTCAGCGTACCGGTAGCGCGCACCGAGGCCGTGATCCGGCCGCGGTCGATCGCGGCGGTGCGATAGGCGACGTCATTGGCTGCGCCGCCGGTCGGCCGCAGTGCGAAATAGCCAGCCGCCAGCGCGCCCGCGCCGACCACCGCACCGATTGCCCAGAGACGCACGTCCGTTCACCCTCCGAGGCCGGGGAAATGCCAGCCTTCCACTGTCGCACATCATGCCAGATTCAGGCGGTGCAGACGAGTTAACTCGCTGCAATGTTGCGGAAAGCTGGTGACTCAGCGGCTGATCCAGATTTCAAGGAAATTCGGCAAGATGTCTTTCGATTGCTGGGGCACCACACCGGTCCGAACGACCCGTGTGGCGTTGATGTCGTCGGCCAGACGTTGCGCGGCGGCTTTCTCAGTATCCGAGCGGTAGCGTACCTCGTTCTGACCCACCGCCTTGGGGGTCCTCTCGCCACCTTGCAAAGCGCCTGGAGCTTTCCAGCCCTCCGCGACGATCTTGGCGCCGAAGTCCTTCATCTGTTCGCGCGTCAAGCTTCCCGCGAACTGCGTCCACACCGTATAAGGTTGACGATTGAAGTCCTGAGAAGTCGCCGCCGTCCCGTTTGATCCCGATGTTGGCGGTTTGGCCGATATCCCGGCCGTTTTTAGTTGTTCCGTCAAATTTTCAGCGTTTATGCTAAGGCGAAGAACGTCTTTCTCCAAATCCTGGTTCTTGATTTGCAGGCCTTTTGCCTGCTCTGCAAGGTCATTGAGGCTTTGGAATTGGCTTTTCTCGATGACGATAATCTGGTCATACGTCTTCATCGCGAGATAGCCCGCCGTGACGAGAATCAGCACCGTCAATGCGACCAGAACTTCACTGGTCCAGTCCCGGATATTCAAAAGGCCGATGCGGCGTTTGCGGGCTTCGCAGGCGATGCGCTCATACGCCTCGCTCTCGAAGCCAGGATCGCCAGGCTCGGTGGCATCGGCGGCACGATCTTGCGCATCGGCGGGCGGCGAGGGGGTCCACAACTTCTTTCGGAGAAGGGCGCTCCTGGCGACGCCGCGGCCATGTTCGACCAGGATGTCGACTTCACGTTCCGAGAACGAATCGAGATCGGTTCTGATCGATTGCAGGCGGGTCTGCGCTGTCGCCGACAAGCGTGAGAACGGTGAAACCGCTGCGATCGAGACATAGACGCCGCTGGTCGCCTCTCCGAGGGCGTCGATGCGCTCCAGGGTCGACTGGGCAGTGCGATGCATCAGGATGTCAGTGGCGCGGACATT
This sequence comes from Allobosea sp. Tri-44, assembly GCF_004123845.1. Lineage (GTDB taxonomy): Bacteria > Pseudomonadota > Alphaproteobacteria > Rhizobiales > Beijerinckiaceae > Allobosea. The sequence goes on from NZ_NBDP01000042.1 coordinate 265,272, forward strand.
GCGTGAGATCGGTCCGGTGAACTCGTTCTTGAGGGAGGTGCTGAAGGCGCCGCCGGCGTCGCTGACTATAATGGTGTCGATGCATCGATCTTGCTGGTCGGCGAGGGCACGGAATTTGTCGAAGCCGAGATTGTCGTAAACCCCGCCATCCGTCAGAGCGATGGTGCTGAACCCGCCTTCGGAGGTTCCGCCGATCTGGTCCCATTTCAGCTCGACCGGCGGGAACATCGGTGGGAAGGCGCTCGACGCGGCGACGGCGAGGCTCAGCCGGATATTGCCGCTGGGATAGGATTGCGCCGGAGCTGTCTTAGGGCCTCCCTGCTCCGCTTCGCCGGGTCGATAGTGCTCCAGCCGATGAATGGTGAAGTGCTCGTCGGAAAAGCTGCAGAGATCGCCGGCGTTGAAGCTGGTCGCCAAAAAATAGAAGCGCGGGTCGTCGGGGCTGCTGGGAGCGATATCGCGCAGGCGCGCCTTCTTTGTTAGCCGTTCATACTGGCGCTGCAGAAGTGCAGTTCGGCCATAGCCGAGCAAACGCGGTAGAAGGAAGGCGCATGATAGAACCCAGCGTCTGAGGACGCTGCCCCGGATATCCCATTCTCCGATCGCGCGAAGTTCGCTGCACACATCATCGAACTGCCGTTGATCGGTGCTGACGTAGCGATCCCAGTTTAGCGCGAGATGTGCGGCTGTGATGCTTCCCCCCGAAACTGAAAAAACCTCTCTTACTTTGCCGAGCAGGCGGGCCTCGCGCAGTGCGGTGATGACGCCGAGATGGAAGAACGTCGCGCGCAGTCCGCCGCCAGATAGGCAAAGAGCTATGTTCTTGGCAGGCGCGCCAACCTTTTCGTTGTGCGACATCAAACCCTGGCCCTGTTACCTTACGGGAGGGCAGCTTGTCTTAGGTCGCGCTTTACGACAATCGCTACTATTCGCCTGTCGTATTCACGCCGTCCGCGCTTCCTGCGTCAGCGCCAGCAGGTCGCGCAGCGTGGTGATCGTCGAGCCGTCGGCTACGCCATCGACCTTGTCCGGCCGCCAATGGCGCTGGAATGCGGCGACGACCGCTTCGAAGCGGTCGTCATAGGTACCGTCGACCGAGACGCCGTAGCCGAGCATCGCGAACATCGCCTGCAATGCCTCGACCGGCGGGCCGGCGTCGCCGCGGGCGAAGAAGCGGCCGCCCTTGATCGGCGCGGGCTCGATCCAGAGGCCGACGCCGCCCTCGGCGAAGCGGCGCCAAGGGAATGTCTCGCCGGGGTCGATCTTGCGGCCGGGCGCGATGTCGGAATGGGCGAGCACGCGCTCGGGCGGAATCTGCCAGCGCTCGCAGATGTCGCGGCAGAGGTTCAGCGTCGCGGCGATCTGCGCTTCGGGAAAGTCGGGCAGGCCGCCGGGATGGCCGGGGTTGGCGATCTCGATGCCGATCGATGCCGAGTTGAGATCGGTCTCGCCGGCCCAGTGCGAGGCCCCGGCATGCCAGGCGCGGCGCGCTTCGGGCACCAGCTGGAGGGTGTGCCCGTTCTCGAAGACGAAGTAGTGCGAGGAGACCTGCGAGACCGGGTTGCACAGCCACTGCAGCGCCTCGCCGGCGTCGGGCATGCCAGTATAATGCAGGATCAGCGTGTCAGGTCGGCGGTGGGTCGAGCCGTCACTGAACTTGCGCTCGCCATGGTTGGGCGAGGGGAAGACCTTGGCGGCGAAGCGGCTATCGGGTTCGAGGACGAGGCTCACGCCGATTCCGCCTGCTTTCGCCCGATGCCGCGTTCCTTCTCGATCGCGTCCCAGGCGGCGTTGATGGCGGCGAGGCGGCGGGTCGCGATGCAGATCGCTTCCTGCGGCAGGCCGCGGGCGATCTCGCGATCGGGATGGTTCTCGATGACAAGGCGACGGTGGAGCTGCTTGAGCTCGCCATCGCTCATCTCGCGGTCGGCGCCGAGCACGATGTAGGGATCGTCGCGGCGGCGCAGATGGCGCGCCTCGATACGGGCGAAGCCGGCCTCGTCGACCCTGAAGATCGTCGCGACATCGCGCAGATAGGCATGCTCGTGCTCGTGGATCGCGCCATCGGCGGCGGCGATCAGGAACAGGCCGTCGAGCACGTCCTCGATCAGCGCCGGCTCATCGCGGAAGGCTTCGGCAATCTGCTGCGCATAGGCCTCGAAGCCGGCGCTGGTCTGCTTGGCGAGATCGAACAGGCGCTCGATATGGGCCTGCTCATCGGGAGGTACGGTGACGATGCGCTGGAAGGCCGCGATCTCGTCGCGCGTCACCACGCCGTCGGCACGCGCCATCTTGGCGGCGAGCGCGACCAGACCGGTCGTGAAGATCAGCTGCTTGGGCGCGGGCCCGAACAGCGCTCCTTCACGATCGACCAGCACATGCCCGGCCACGGCGCCGACGAGCGCGCCGAGCGGTCCGCCCAAGGCAAAGCCGAGGCCGCCGCCGCCCAATGCTCCCCAGAAAGACGACTTCATCGCTCATCCAGCCATGGCCGTTCCGGGCCATGGCATCTGCGTAGAATGCCAGCGGCTCAGCGGCAATAGAGGCGGCCGTAATAGTCGCGGTAATAGCCGTAGGGGCAGCCGCCGTAGCCGTCGTCATAATAGTAGCCGCCGCGGCGATAGGGCGAGGTCGCCGAGCCGATGATCGCGCCACCGGCTCCACCGATCGCAGCTCCGGCCAGCGCGCCGCCAGCCCGGCCGGTGGCGAGCCCACCGATCACGGCGCCAGTGGCCGCGCCGACCAACGCGCCGCCGCCGACACGTTCCTCATGCGGGGTGCAGGCGCCAAGGGCGAGCCCGACAGCCGCGATTGCCATCCATGTCTTCATCTCATTCCCCCTTCTCGGGTCGCTTGCAGCGGCACGATCCCAGCCTCAGCCGACTTTTTGCATTGCGACCGGGAATTGCGGTCGCAGTGCGGCGATGATTTGGCGTGCCGCCATAACTGCGTCAACGCCGGGCAGGGTGAATCGTTCCGCCGGTCAATACATGATAATTACTGCTCTCGAAATGAGGCTAAAGTATTTGCAGGCGCTCGGTAATGGCTCGGTTATCTGTCGTATCGGCCAGATTGTCGTCACATTCATCTTTCATTGCACCGCACCGTTTTGCGCTGCACAAGAAAGATGAGGCTTCCTCTGCATGAACAAAATCTCCGGTAGCGGCTGCGCCGCCTTCGCGATTTGCCTGGCCTTTCTTCAACCCGCTTCCGCCCAGGTGAACGCCGAGACCGACGCCCGCGCCTTCATCGTGCGGGAGGCCGAAATCCGGCGCCAGGCCGCCGCTGCCGAGCAAGGCCAGGATCCGCAGAAGGAGACAGCCGAAAGCGCCCAGACGAAGGGCGGACGCAAGGCGCAGGCCAAGGCTGGCAAGATCGTTCGTGAGGCCCGTACACCACTCGCGGCGCCCGCCGGTTCGGAAGGTCTGCGCGCGCTGGTCGCCCGGCATGCCGCGGCCAATGGCGTGCCGTTCTCGCTGGCCGATGCCGTGGTCCGCATCGAGAGCCGCTACAATCCGCGTGCTGCCAATGCCGGGAACTTCGGCCTGATGCAGATCCGCCATCAGACGGCGCGCGGGGTCGGCTACAGCGGCGGCGCGGCCGGCCTGCTCGATGCCGACACCAACGCCCGCTATGCCATGAAGTATCTCGGCCAAGCCTACAAGCTCGCCGGCGGCGACACCTGCCGCACCGTGATGAAGTACCAGAGCGGCCATATGGCGACCCGCATGAGCGGCGCCAACCGCACCTATTGCGGCAAGGTGCGCACCATCACCGGTGCGAACCAGGCCAGCAACTGAGCTCTAATCCGGCAGATCGCTTCGCGATGCCGGATTCATCCATCGTTGAAAATCAGGCACTTGCGTGATTTTCAACGAGCGGAATACGCAATCCCTCGACGGGATTCCGTATGCGCTTGACGGCTCCGGCCTTTACAGCGCACAGGGGGCCGGCCAGTCGGCCGGACGGCCGCTCCCGCAAGAGCTCAGGTTCTTTCGGGGGAGGAAAGTCCGGGCTCCACGGAAACACGGTGCCGGATAACGTCCGGCGGGGGCGACCCCAGGGAAAGCGCCACAGAGATCGAACCGCCTGCGGCTTCGGCCGCAGGTAAGGGTGAAAAGGTGCGGTAAGAGCGCACCGCGGACCCGGCAACGGGGACGGCATGGCAAGCCCCACCGGGAGCAAAACCGAATAGGGACGATGCTCGCCCGCAAGGGGGAGGGGCCGGTTTCCAGGCCCGGTCGTCCGGGTTGGTTGCTCGAGGCGCGCAGCAATGCGCGTCCCAGAGGAATGGCCGTCACGTCGGGGGAGCAATCTCCCGGCCATCCAAAACCCGGCTTACAGGCCGGCTGGCACCCTCATCGCAGCGAAAAGGGCCGGGAGCGATCCCGGCCCTTTCGTGTTTGCGGGGCTGCGATCAGAGCGTGTAGCTCCACTCCGCTGCGGCGAAGCGGTAGCCATTGCCCTCCTTGCCGATCCGGCCGAAGCCGGGGAAGGGCATGTGAGCGCCGCTGATCACCAGTTTGTCGGCTGCCGCCATGTCGAGCATGCGCCGGCGCGAGGCGACCGCCTGCTTGGCATCGGCGTCGAAGGTGAAGGTGATCTCGGGCTGGGCGGTCTGCAGCACGACATTGTGGATGCAGTCACCGACGAGCAGGAGCTGCTGGTTGCCGGAGGACAGCCGCAGGATGCTGTGACCCGGCGTATGGCCGGGCGCGTGCTCGAGCGTCAGGCCCGGAGCGACCTCGCCCGCCTTCACCTTGCGGGTGCGGTTTGCATAAGGCGCCAGCGCGCCACGGGCCGAGGCGAAGAACGGTTTCACCTCCGCCGGCACCTGGCTGAGGATGCCGTCATCATGCCAGAAGGCGTGTTCGGCCTCGTGGATGATCAGCTCGGCATTGGGGAAGCGGGCGGTCTTCTCGGCTGTAAGCAGGCCCTCGTGATGATCCGGGTGAGCGTGCGTCAGGATGATCGCGTCGATCTGCGCCGGCTCGATCCCGGCGGCGCGCAGGTTGCTCTCGGCCCGGCCCATGGTGTTGCCCATGCCGTTCCAGGCGCCCGAGCCGGTGTCGATGAGATAAGTCCGGTCCTTGCTGTTGACGACGAAGGCGTTGACCGAGGTCGGCAGGCTCTCGTCGAGGCCGGCGCCGGCGATGAGCTGGCCGACCGTCGCCGGTTCGACGCTGCTGAAGGATTTGGCGCCGAGCGGGACGTAGCCGTCGAGGATCGCGGTGATCTCGAGGTCGCCGAGCTTGCGGCGATAGATTCCGGCCACTTGGTTGCCGGAGAGAGGGGCGCGGGCTGAAGCTGGCAAAACGGGCGCAAGCGCAGTGGCCGCGGCCGCTGCGAGGAAATGGCGGCGATCGATCATGGGATGTTCCAGAGGCTTTGAGGTTGAGGCTTCCGGAAACGAGGCCGGCCGGACGGCGGGCCAAATCGTCTCACGGCCGGAGGGATGCCCGGCCGTGAGGATCAGATGGGTGGCGCCGGCTCAGGCCGCAACCGTCAGTTCGACATCGATGTTGCCCCGGGTCGCATCCGAGTACGGGCAAACGATATGGGCCTTCTGGACGAGGTCTTCGAGCTTGGCCTTGTCGATCCCGGGCGCCGAGATCGTCAGCTTTGCTGCGATGCCGAAGCCCTTGCCGTCGTCACGCGGGCCGATGCCGACATCGGCGCTGACGCGGGCGTCGTCCGGGATCTTCACGCCCTCCTTGCCGGCGGCGAATTTCAGCGCGCCGAGGAAGCAGGCGGAATAGCCCATGGCGAAAAGCTGCTCGGGATTGGTGCCCTCGCCGCCGCCGCCGCCGAGCTCCTTCGGCGTGTTCAGGACGAGCTTGACGTTGCCGGTGTCGGTCGCGGCCTGGCCTTCGCGACCGCCGGTGGCGGAACCATGGGCGGTGTAGAGGATCTTCATAACTGCTCTCCTTGCTGGGCGGCCCGTCCGCCGTGGTTGATGCGAATTAGATTGTGCACAATCAAATTGTCTGCAATTCAAATTTCCGTGAACGGGCAGCGCTCGGTGCGATGAAAGAGTATCTTGGATCCATCGCAGGGTGAGACTGTTTCATCGGCGGGTTGTTCCAATCCGATCGGATCGCTCCCCCTGCCCAAGGAGCCATGATGGGGTCGACTGACGGCAAGGCCATGACAAAGGATGCGAAGGCGACATCGGTGCGTGGGCTCGACGAGCAGATCTGCTTTGCGGTCTATTCGGCCGCTCATGCCTTCAACCGGGCCTATCGGCCGTTCCTGGCCGAGCTCGGGCTGACCTATCCGCAATATCTGGTCATGCTGGTGCTGTGGGAGCATGACGGCCAGAGCGTGAAGGCGATCGGCGATCGATTGATGCTCGATTCCGGCACGCTGACGCCGCTGCTGAAGCGTCTCGAAGGCAACGGTCTCATCCTGCGCAAGCGCGGCCGCGAGGACGAGCGTCAGGTTCTGGTCGAGCTGACCGAGGCCGGCCGCGCCTTGCGCGAGAAGGCGAGCCTGTCGGCCAATCCCGTGCCCTGCGCGGTCGAGGATAGCGGTGTCCCGCCGGGGCGCTTGCTGGACGATGTGCGGGCCCTGCGCGAGGCGCTGCTGCGCAGGGCGGCGGCGGAGGACTGAAGCCCGGCCGGGCAGGGGCGTGCACCTCGAAAATATTTCTTCGCAGACCCGCTAGGTCGGGCGGCCGCATTGGGTCGCGCCGAGCCCTCGTGCGCGCCGGAAATCCTCGTCTTTACGGATAGTTAACCTTAACGGGCTGTGATGCTTTCAGGCTCGGGCAGACCTCTGTCTGCAGCGTCGGATCCGTTGACGCCCATATTGTCCCATGCTATCCCAAATTATCCCGTCGAGACCGACAGGCAAGCAACAAGTCAGAGCCCGTGTGCCGCGCGGATTTTGGCTGATGGCTCCGCCATGTCGGGATCGACGGGGGTATCGATCACCGGCGCCTGCCGGCGCGCCTCGCGCCGTCAGAGTCCGACTGGAAGTCCGACCAGGAGGCGGCGTTGACGGACCGCTTCGTCTCCCATTTCACCAACAGGCTGGACGCCAAGGGGCGCGTCTCGATCCCGGCTTCGTTCCGGGCCGTGCTGGCGAAGGACGGCTACGAGGGGCTCTACGTCTATCCGGCGCTCGACCAGGCCAATCTCGATTGCGGCGGCCATGCGCTGCGAGCGACGATCGACGAGATCCTGTCGCGTTTCTCGCCCTTCTCCGAGGAATGGGAGTCGCTCTCGACGGCGCTGAACGGCACCTCCGAGGTGTTGAAGGTCGACCCGGAAGGGCGGATGATGCTGAGCGAGGCGCTGAAGGCGCATGCCGGCATCGGCGATACCGTCACCTTCGTCGGGCAGGGCCACAAGTTCCAGATCTGGGAGCCGGAGCGCTTCAAGGCGCATCTCGAGGATGCCAGGGGAAAGCTGCGCGACGTCCGGCGCATGCTCGGCGCGAGGACGGTGCCATGACCGGCGAATCCCACATTCCCGTGCTGATGGACGAGGCGCTCGATGCGCTCGCGCTCAAGCCAGGCGGCCGCTATCTCGACGGCACGTTCGGCGCCGGTGGCTATTCGCGCGCACTGCTGGAACGCGAGCCGGAGGCGACGCTGCTCGCACTCGATCGCGATCCGACCGCGATAGCCGGTGGCGCCGACCTCGTCCTGGCGATGGGCGGGCGGCTGACGCTGGCCGAAGCCCGTTTCGGTGCGCTGGCGGAGGAGGCCGAGCGCTTCCAGATGGCGCCGCTCGACGGCGTCGTCCTCGACATCGGCGTCTCCTCGATGCAGCTCGACCAGGCCGAGCGCGGCTTTTCCTTCCGTTTCGACGGGCCGCTCGACATGCGCATGGCGGCGAGCGGCCAGAGCGCCGCCGAACTCGTCAACGAGGCCGATGAGGGCGTGCTCGCCAACATCATCTATCACTATGGCGAGGAACGGCGCTCGCGCGCCGTGGCGCGCGCCATCGTCGAGGCCAGGCGCAAGGCGCCGATCACGACGACGAAGCAGCTTGCCGACTTAGTTGCGGGCATCGTCCGGGGCGAGCCCGGCGGCGCGCATCCGGCGACGCGGACCTTCCAGGGCCTGCGCATCGCGGTCAATGACGAGCTCGGCGAACTGGTCAGAGCGCTGCATGGCGCCGAGGCCGTGCTGAAGCCGGGCGGGCGGCTGTCCGTCGTCACCTTCCATTCGCTCGAGGACCGCATCGTCAAGCAGTTCTTCGCCGAGCGTTCGGGCAAGGCGCCGACCGGCTCGCGCCATGCCCCGGCCGTGGCACAGCCGCAGGCGACGTTCAGCCTCGTCATCAAGGGGCCGGTCGCGCCGTCGGAGGCCGAAACCAGAGCCAACCCGCGGGCCCGCTCGGCCAAGCTGCGCGCTGTGGAGCGTACCGACCTTCCGCCACGCGCGCCCGATCCCGATCTCGTCGGGCTCGCCGTTGTGCCCGCGCCGCAAGCCCGCCGGAGGAGCTGAGCATGATCAAGCTCTTGCATATCGTTGCCATCGGCGCGCTGGTGTCCTCGGCGCTCTATGCCTACTCGATCAAATACGAGACGACGCTGCAGGCCGAGCAGCTGCAGAAGCTGAAGGCCAAGGCCCAGCGTGAGCGCGAGGCGATCGCGGTGCTCAAGGCGGAATGGCAGTTCCTCAACCGGCCCGAGCGCCTGCAGGCGCTGGCTGACAAGCACCTGGACCTGCAGCCGCTGGCGATCACACAGATCGTGCGCCTGTCGGACATCCCCAATCGCGGGCCCAAGGTCGATTCGATCGGCCGCAAGCTGGAGGACCTCGGCCTCGGCCTGCCGACCGAGACGCCGAAAGACCGCAAGAGCAACGCCGTGACGACGCCGGGAGCCCGCCCATGAGCCAGGAGCTCGACCAGCACGCCGCGGCGCCCGAGATCGGTGCCGCCGCGATCGAAAAACCCGTGGTCGCGAAGCGCAAATGGCGCTTCCGTACCGAATGGCTGCGCGACGTCTTCCGGATGAGCGGCGAGAAGAGCGAGCCGCGTGTCGGACTCGTCATTCTCGGCTTCAGCGGGCTGTTCATAGCGATCGTCGCCAGGCTCGTCATGCTGGGAGCCTTCCCGAGCGACCAGGTCGGCCTGCGCCGCGCGACCTCGACCGCGATCTCGGCGGCTCGGCCCGATATCCTCGACCGCAACGGCATCCAGCTCGCGACCGATGTGCGCACCGTCTCGGTCTTCGCCGAGCCGCGCAACATCCTCGACAAGGACGAGGCGACCGAGCTCCTGACGGCGGTGCTGCCCGACCTCAACGCCAAGGAGCTGCGCGACAAGCTCGGCACCAAGAAGGGTTTCGTCTGGGTCAAGCGCGAGATCACGCCGCGCCAGCAGGCGGAGGTCCACAGGCTCGGCATTCCCGGCGTCGGCTTCGTGCCCGAGAACAAGCGCGTCTACCCGAACGGGAACGTCGCCGCCCATGTGCTCGGCTTCGCCAATGTCGACAACATCGGCATCGCCGGCATGGAGAAGTACATCGACTCGCAGGGGCTGCAGGACCTGAACGGCGCGGGCTTCGCTGTGCAGGCTTCCGACCTCAAGCCGGTGCAGCTCTCAATCGACATGCGCGTCCAGCATCTGGTGCGCGACGAGTTGGTCAAGGGCATCGAGAAATACCGGGCGATCGCTGCGGCCGGCGCCATCATGGACGTCAACACCGGCGAGGTGATCGCGCTGGTCTCGCTGCCCGATTTCGATCCGAACAATCCGGTCGACGCGCTGGAGAAGGACCGGATCAACCGGATGAATGTCGGCGTCTACGAGATGGGCTCGACCTTCAAGGCGCTGACCATCGCGATGGCGCTCGATTCCGGCAAAGCCAACATCAATTCGAGCTACTCGACCGCCGGCGGGATGATGCGGTTCGGCCGCCAGGTCATCAAGGAATACCACGGTACCGGCCGCACGCTGACGGTGCCGGAGGTATTCCTGCATTCGTCGAACATGGGTTCCATCAAGATGGCGCTCGCCGTCGGCGTCGAGGGTCACAAGGCCTTCCTGAAGAAGATGATGCAGCTTGACCGGATGACGACCGAACTGCCGGAGAGCGCCGCCCCGATCGTCCCCGGACGCTGGGGCGAGATCAACACGGCGACGATCGCCTTCGGCCATGGCCTTGCGGTCGCGCCGCTCCAGGCACTGGCGGCGGTCGGCGCCCTGGTCAATGGCGGCTACCTGATCAGGCCGACCTTCCTCAAGCGCACCGAGGAAGAGGCCAGGAAGGACGCGGTCCGCGTGATCAAGCCCGAGACCTCCGAGGCCATGCGCTTCATCATGCGGCTCAACGGCGACAAGGGCTCGGCCCGGTTCGCCAACATTCCTGGCTATTTCGTCGGCGGCAAAACCGGCACGGCCGAGAAGGTCATCAACGGCCGCTACGCCAAGAACAAGAACTTCACCACCTTCACGGCGATCGCGCCCTCGGACAAGCCGCGCTATGTCTTCCTCGCCATCTATGACGAGCCGAAGGGCTATGCCGAGAGCGGCGGCTACTCGACCGCGGCCTGGAACGCCGGCAAGACCACCGGCAAGGTGATCGAGCGCGCGGCGCCGATCCTCGGCCTGGCGCCGCGCTTCGATCCGCCGCTATCGCCGTTCCCGCTGATGGCAAGGCTGAACGCCTGGGGCTCGCGCTGAGCCCGCCCGCAAATTCGTCAGGGCGGGCTGCGAATGGCGTTTGTCTGCGCTTCGGTGCTCACGTACTTGAGTACGCTCCGCTCCGATGCTCGAAAAACCCCATTCTCGCCACGCCCTGACGAATTTTCGAACGGACTCTGTGCCGAAGGACCTTGGTAGTGAGATGACCCAATCCGGTTTTAGCCTCGGCCAACTCTTTCCCGGGGCGTTTCCGGAGTCGGGCGAGCGCCGCGTCAACGGCCTCGCCTTCGACAGCCGCAAGGTCTCGGGTGGCGATGCCTTCGTCGCGCTCGCCGGCGCCAAGGCTGATGGCGCTCGCTTCATCGCCGATGCGGTCCAGCGCGGTGCGGTTGCGATCGTTGCCGGTGGGCCGCGTCCTGCCGACCTGCCGGCCGAGGTCGCCTATGCGCAGGTCAACGACTCCCGGCTCGCACTGGCGCTGGCTGCGGCCAAGGTGCATCCGGGCCAGCCGGGCACTGTCGTCGCCGTCACCGGCACAAGCGGGAAATCCTCGGTCGCCGAGTTCACCCGCCAGATATTCATGGCGCTCGGACGCAAGGCAGCGAGCGTCGGCACGATCGGCATCGTCACCGAAGGCGGGGCCGATTACGGCTCGCTGACCACGCCCGACCCGCTCTCATTGCACGCTTCGCTCGACAGGCTTGCGGGTGAAGGCGTCACGCATCTGGCCATGGAAGCCTCCTCGCATGGGCTCGACCAGCGCCGGCTCGACGGGGTGAGGCTCTCGGCGGGCGCTTTCCTCAATCTCGGCCGCGACCATCTCGATTACCATCCGACCGTCGAGGATTATCTTGCTGCCAAGCTGCGGCTCTGGGAACTGCTGCCGGCCGGCGCGCCGGTGGTGATCAATCGCGACGAGCCTTATGCGGACAAGGCCGAGGCGGCGGCGAAAGCTAGCGGCCATCCTGTGATCGGTATCGGCCGGGGCGGCGATCGCCTGAAACTGCTCGATGTCGCCCGCGAGGGCTTCTTGCAGCGTTTGACGGTCGAAGTCGATGGAATGAGGGTGGAGGTCGTGCTGCCAACGGTGGGCGACTACATGGCCGGCAACGCGCTGGTCGCCGCCGGGCTGGCGATCGCGACCGGCGAGGACCCGGTAGCCAGTGTTCAGGCCATTGCCGGTCTCAAGGGCGTTCCCGGCCGGCTCGATCGTGTGGCTGAGCACAATGGCGGGCTCGTCGTGGTCGACTATGCCCACAAGCCCGACGCGCTTGCCGCCGTGCTGAAAACCTTGCGGCCCTATGCCAGCGGCCGGCTGATCTGCGTCTTCGGCTGTGGTGGCGACCGCGATCGTGGCAAGCGCCCGCTGATGGGTGGGATCGCCGCCGATGGCGCCGACATCGGGATCGTCACCGACGACAATCCGCGCAGCGAGGATCCGACGGCGATCCGCGCCGAGATCATGGCTGCCGCGCCCGAGCGCCTGACCGAAATCGGCGATCGTGCCGAAGCGATCGCTGCCGGTGTCGCCATGCTGCAGCCTGGGGATGTCCTGGTCGTTGCCGGAAAAGGCCATGAAAGCGGCCAGATCGTCGGCGATCGGACCTTGCCGTTTTCGGATCATGAGGTGGTCCGAGAGGCGATCGCGGTTTTGGCTGGGGGAAGACGGGGATGACCACCGAACCGCTGTGGACCGGCGCGCGCCTGATCGAGGCGATGGGCGCCCGTTCGCAAGGGCCTGTGCCGGCCGCCGTCACCGGCGCCTCGATCGACACGCGCACGCTCGAGCCAGGCGATGCCTTCTTCGCGATCAAGGGCGAGCGCGACGGGCATGACTTCGTCGCGGCTGCACTCGACAAGGGCGCGGCGCTCGCCGTCGTCGACGAGGCACATGCGGGCGCCTTCCCAGCGGATGCGCCGCTTGCCGTCGTCCCCGATGTGCTGCGCGCGATGGAGCAGGCCGGCATGGCGCGCCGGGCCGAGCTCTCGGCCAAGGTCGTCGCCGTGACGGGCTCGGTCGGCAAGACGGGGACCAAGGAGGCGCTGAGACTCGTGCTCTCGCGCCAGGGCAAGACGCATGCACCGGTCGCCTCCTACAACAACCATTGGGGCGTGCCGCTGACGCTGGTGCGGACGCCGCGCGACGTGCGCTACGGCGTCTACGAGATCGGTATGAACGCGCCGGGCGAGATCCTGCCGCTGGCGAAGATGGTCCAGCCCGACGTCGCCGTGATCACCACGATCCAGCCGGTGCATCTGGCCGCCTTCGAGTCACTGGAGGGGATCGCCCGTGAGAAGGCGGCGATCTTCGGCGGGCTTAAACGCGGCGGCACGGCGATCATCAATGCCGACATCCCGCAGTCTGGCCTCTTGCGCGAGTTGGCGCTCGCGGGCGGGGCAGGGCGCGTCATCTCCTTCGGGGAAAGTGAGAATGCGGATGTGCGGCTGCTCGGCTGCGCGCTGAAACCGGATGTCTCGACCGCCAATGCCAGCGTGCTGGGCCAGGCGGTGACCTACAAGCTCGGCAGCCCGGGCAAGCACATCGTTCTCAATTCGCTCGCCGTGCTGGCTGCGGTCGAGGCGCTCGGCGCCGATCTTGCTCTGGCCGCGCTGGCGCTCTCCGACCTCACGCCACCGGCCGGGCGCGGCGCGCGGCAGGTGCTGCACGCACCGGCCGGCCCGTTCACGCTGATCGACGAGAGCTATAACGGCAACCCGGCCTCGATGCGGGCCGCGATCGAGAATCTCGGCCGCATGCCGGTGTCCGGCAGGGGGCGGCGCATCGCCGTGCTCGGCGACATGCTCGAGCTCGGCGAAACCGGGCCGGAGCTGCACAAGGGGCTCGCCGATGCGGTCACCGGCAACGGTATCGACCTCGTCTTCGCCTGCGGTCCGCTGATGAGAACCCTGTACGACGCCTTGCCATCGCACCGCCGCGGCGCTTATGCCGCACAGGCGACCGGGCTCGAGCCCTATGTGCTCGACGCCCTCCGCGCCGGCGATGTCGTCACGGTGAAAGGCTCGCTCGGCACGCGCATGGGGCCGATCGTCAAGGCGATGACGGCTCGCTTCCCGGTCGTCCAGGCCGACGACTGAGTAAGGAATAGAGTTCGATGCTGGTCTGGCTTGCCGATTTTGCGGGGACGTTCCCGATCCTCAACGTCTTCCGCTACATCACCTTCCGTGCCGGTGGAGCGACCGCGACCGCGCTGCTCTTCGTCTTCTTCTTCGGGCCGTGGGCGATTTCCTGGCTGCGGCTCAAGCAGGGCAAGGGCCAGCCGATCCGCACCGACGGGCCGGAATCGCATCTGGCCAAGCGCGGCACGCCGACCATGGGCGGCCTGATGATCCTGACCGGGCTGTTCGTCGCAACGCTGCTCTGGGGCAATTTGCGCAACCCTTACGTCTGGATCGTGCTCGGCGTGACCGCGACCTATGGCGCGATCGGCTTCTATGACGATTTCCTCAAGGTGACGAAGCAGTCGCACAAAGGCTTCTCCAGCAAGGCGCGCCTCGGCCTCGAGATCGTCATCGCGCTCGCCGCCTGCACCGCGATCATGCAAGTCAGTCCGCCTTCGATCGCGAGCGGCTTCGCCATGCCGTTCCTCAAGGAGCTGATGATTCCGCTCGGCATCCTGTTCCCGGTGGTCACCGCCTTCGTCGTGGTCGGTGCCGGCAATTCGGTGAACCTGACCGACGGGCTCGACGGGCTCGCCATCGTGCCGGTGATGATCGCGGCCGGCACCTTCGGCTTCATCGCCTACCTCGCAGGTAACGCCATCTTCGCCAACTACCTGCAGATCCACCATGTGCCTGGCGTCGGCGAACTTGCCGTCATCTGCGGCGCGATGATGGGGGCGGGGCTCGGCTTCCTCTGGTTCAACGCGCCGCCGGCCCAGATCTTCATGGGCGACACCGGCTCGCTCGGCTTGGGCGGCATGCTCGGCACCATCGCGGTCGCGATCAAGCACGAGGTCGTGCTCGCCATCGTCGGCGGCCTGTTCGTGGTCGAGGCGCTCTCGGTTATCATCCAGGTCGCGGTGTTCAAGCGCACCGGCAAGCGCGTCTTCCTGATGGCGCCGATCCACCACCATTTCGAGAAGCTGGGCTGGACGGAGCCGCAGGTGGTGATCCGCTTCTGGATCATCTCGGTGGTGCTGGCGCTGGTCGGCCTCGCCACGCTGAAGCTGCGTTGATGACGCCAGTCACCGTCTTTGCGGGCAAGACGCTTGCCCTGTTCGGCCTCGGCGGCTCGGGGCTGGCGACGGCGCGCGCGCTCATTGCCGGCGGGGCTAAGGTTGCCTGCTGGGACGATAATCAGGCGAGCCGTGACAAGGCGACCGCCGAGGGGCTGTCCGTCGTCGATCTCGCCTCTGCCGACTGGTCGGGCTTTGCCGCCTTCGTGCTCTCGCCCGGCGTGCCGCTGACCCATCCGGCGCCACACTGGACGGTCGAGAAGGCCAGGGCGGCTGACGTTCCGGTGGTTGGCGACATCGAGTTGTTCTTCCTCGAACGGGCGAAGATCGCGCCGACTGCGCCGGTGATCTGCATCACCGGCACCAATGGCAAGTCGACGACGACGGCGCTGATCGCGCATGTGCTCGAGGCCGCCGGGCGCGATGTGCAGATGGGCGGCAATATCGGCACCGCCGTACTGGCGCTGGAGCCGCCGGCTCTGGATCGCATCCACGTTGTCGAGTGCTCGACCTTCCAGATCGACCTCGCTCCTTCGATGAAACCGACGGTCGGCATCCAGATGAATCTGACGCCTGATCATCTCGACCGGCATGGCACCTTCGAGGCCTATGGTGCGATCAAGGAGCGGCTGGTCGCGGCCTCCGACATCGCGGTGATCGGTGTCGATGACGAGCCGTCGAAGCAGATGGCGCGTCGCCGCGCCGCATCTGGCAAGCCGCTGGTCAAGATCAGCGGCGAGCAGCCGCTCGACGAGGGCGTCTTCGCCGGCGTCACCGCCAATGCGGGCCAGCTCGACACGCGGATCGTCGAGGTCAGGGATGGCAAGCCGAAGGTCGTCGCCAATCTCGCCGGCATCGGCTCCCTGCGCGGCAGCCACAACGCCCAGAATGCGGCCGCTGCCTTCGCTGCCTGCGCGGCGCTCGGTCTAACGACCGAGGAAATCGCCGCCGGTTTCAGAAGCTATCCCGGCCTGAAGCATCGGATGGAGGAACTCGGCCGCATCGGCCGTGTCGTCTTCATCAATGATTCCAAGGCGACGAATGCCGACTCGACCGAGAAGGCGCTGACCTCCTTCCGTGAGATCTTCTGGATCCTCGGCGGCAAAGCCAAGGAGGGCGGGATCGAGTCGCTCAGGCGCTATTTCCCCAACATCGCCCACGCCTATCTCATCGGCGCGGCGAGCGACCTCTTCGCCGCGACCTTCGACGACGATGGCCGCGTCGCTTACGAGCGCAGCGGCACGCTCGACGTCGCGGTCGCCGCCGCGACGAAGGCTGCACTGGCGCAAGAGGGGGCAGGGGAGATTGCCGTGCTGCTCTCGCCGGCCTGCGCCTCCTACGACCAGTTCCCGAATTTCGAGGTCCGCGGCGATGCCTTCCGGGCGCTGGTCAAGGCGTTGCCGGGGTTTGAGGCAGTCGCAGCCCGCTAGCGGCCTTTTCGTCATTGCGAGGAGCGTAAGCGACGAAGCAATCCAGGGGGAGGTAGAGCTCTGCCGCCCCGGATTGCTTCGCTGCGCTCGCAATGACGGTTCAGCCGAGCTGAGCCTCTGTCGAACCGTGATAGGTTGGGTCAACCATCAGAAGGCGCCCACCATGCCCAAGATCGACGTCGCGGCCATGCCGGAGCGCAAGGGCTCGGGCTATCCAAAGCCCTTCGACGCCCCCTGCGCCGAACGTATCCGCAAGCGGCTAGGCAATGCCGGTGGCTTGAGCGATTTCGGCATCAACCTGATGCGTTTGCCGCCGGGCGGCTGGTCGAGCCAGCGGCACTGGCATTCGCATGAGGACGAGTTCGTCTATCTGCTCGAAGGCTAACTGATTCTGGTCGAGGACGAAGGCGAGACCGTGCTGCGCGCTGGCGATTGCGCTGCCTTCGCCAAGAACAGCGGCAATGGCCACCACCTGATCAACCGGTCGAACAAGGTCGCGGTCTATCTCGAAGTCGGCAGCCGCCATGGGGCTGACCTAACCACCTGTTCCGACATCGACATGATGAGCTCCAATGCCGACGGGCGCTTCGTGCACAAGGACGGCACGCCCTATCCCGAGGCTTAAGCGGCAGTGCTTTGCGCACGTCGCGCCGGCTCCGACTGGTGCAGGTAGACGGCGAGCGTGTCCCAGGGCGGCATGACCTTGAGCTGCCACAGGATGCGGCAGACCTCGCCGCGATGAACCGCCGAGTGCAGGGCGACGTGCAGGAGCATCTCCTGCTTGGTCATACGACCCTTGTCGCCATCGGTGAAGCTAAAGGCGACCGCTTCGGAGAGCGCCTCCGGCGAGGCCGTCCGAACGTAGCCCTGGTACCAGCGATCAGTCGCAGCGACCG
Organism: Allobosea sp. Tri-44; assembly: GCF_004123845.1. Taxonomy (GTDB): domain Bacteria; phylum Pseudomonadota; class Alphaproteobacteria; order Rhizobiales; family Beijerinckiaceae; genus Allobosea. Next base: position 282,398 of record NZ_NBDP01000042.1, read on the forward strand.
ATGCCCGGAGTTCATCCAGGGGCGGCGTCTCGACCGTGTTGTCCGAGGTGTAGCCATGGTCCACGCCGGTCAGGTGCGCGGCGAAGATCTCGGCCACGACATGGTAATGGCTGATCAGCCGCAGCGCGGTGTTGCGCTCGGCCGCCTGCGTCGTCCCGTCGAGCAGCGCCAGCTTGTCGAGCAGGTCATTATTCGCCCAGGCTTGGTAGCCGTACAGGGTTTGCAGCATCTCGCTCATGATCGATGGCCCCGCCGATAAAATGTGAGTAATGTCCTCATATTCGGGGGCGGGGCGTCCAATTTGTCTACTCGCATTGCCAAAGATCGGCTCTCGATGCGCAAGGAGCCGCGCCAGGCCCGGTCGCGGGCGACGGTTGAGGCGGTCGTCGAGGCCGGGGCTCGCATTCTGAGCGAGCAGGGCTGGGGCGGCTTCACCACGAATAAGGTCGCCGACACCGCCGGCGTCAGCATCGGCTCGCTCTATCAGTACTTTCCCGATAAGCTGTCCCTGGTCGACGCGATCCGGCGGCGGCATATCGATGACAGTCTCGCTGCGGTCCGGAGCGCTCTCGCCGAGACACAATCCCTCCTCGCGTTCACCGAAGCCCTCGTGAGCAACATCATCGAGGCGCACAGCATCCATCCGGGATTGCACCGTGTCCTTCTGGACGAAGCGCCGGGCCTTGAGGCGTATCGGGACCAGAACAGTCAGATCGAGGCGCAGTACCTCGCCCTCTACACCGAAGCGGCGAGCGCCTATGGAGCGCATGATCGGGGCGTTCCCGCCGCGACCGTCGGCCTCGTCATTTCCGATGCGATCGATGGCGTGATCCACAATGCGGCGCGTCGCGGCAGGCTGCGCGAGCCCCAGTTGCGGGACGAGCTCGTCAGGATGATCTGCTCGTATCTCGCGGATCGTGATGAGGTCGTGGTGGACAAGCCGCGGCGACCCTGAGCTGGCACGCGCGATCGTCGGCATCGGAATCAATCGGTTAACCATTCATTGACAGAGTGATTCGCCGGAGCGGGCGCCTTCGATCTGCCTGCTCGTCGACGGAGCCTTGGAACGATGGTCTCGCGCGCAGAACCCAGCCTGAGCAGCCGCTGGTGGTGGTCGATCGACCGCGTCATCCTGACGACGCTTGTGACGCTGATGGTCTCCGGCGTGGTGCTGCTGATGGCGGGCGGGCCGCCTGTCGCCGAGCGGCTGGGCCTATCGACCTTCCATTTCGTCAACCGCCAGGTGGTCTATCTGCTGGTGGCGCTGGCGATCTTCCTCTCGACCTCGCTGCTGGCGCCGCGCCAGGTGCGGCGGATCGCGCTGGTCATCTTCCTGTTTTCGCTCGCCGGCGTGATCGGCACGCTCTATTTCGGCGTCGAGGTCAAAGGCGCCAAGCGCTGGCTGACGCTCGGGCCGCTCGGCTCGATCCAACCCTCCGAATTCCTGAAACCGGCCTTCGTCGTGCTCGCAGCCTGGGCCTTCGCCGAAGGCCATCGCCGGCCCGAATTGCCGGGCACGATCATAGCCTTCCTGCTGTTGCCGATCACGATCGTGCCCTTGGTGCTGCAGCCGGATTTCGGCCAGACCATCCTGGTCACCCTGGTCTGGGCCGGGCTGTTCTTCGTCGCCGGCCTGCACTGGTTCTGGGTATTGGGGCTCGGTGGCATCGGCGCCGTCGGCCTGTTCATCGCCTATGAGCTCGTGCCGCACGTGCGCGCCCGTATCGAGCGCTTCATGGACAAGGGCTCGGGCGACACCTTCCAGGTCGACACCGCGCTGGAGAGCTTCGCCCAGGGCGGCTGGTTCGGCAAAGGTCCGGGCGAAGGCACGGTGAAGCGGATCCTGCCCGACGCGCACACCGACTTCATCTTCGCGGTCACCGCCGAGGAGTTCGGCATCGTCGTCTGCATGGTGCTGGTGCTGCTCTTCGCGATCATCGTGCTTCGGGCGCTGTTCGTGGCGCAGCGCGCCGAGGATCCGTTCGTACGCCTTGGTGTCACTGGCCTCGCCTTGCTCTTCGGCATCCAGGCCGCGATCAACATGATGGTGAACCTGCACATGATGCCGGCCAAGGGCATGACCCTGCCGTTCATCTCCTATGGCGGCTCCTCGCTGATCTCGCTGGCGCTTGGCACCGGCTTCCTCCTGGCGCTGACCCGCAAGCGGCCGCGCGCCGAGAGCTTCGGCAAGCCGGAGCGCAGTTCGTGAGCGCAGAAGCGCAGGCGCCGCTCGTCGTGCTCGCCGCCGGCGGCACGGGCGGGCACCTCTTTCCGGCCGAGGCGCTGAGCCATGCCCTGCACGGTCATGGCGCCAGGGTGGCGCTGATCACCGATACGCGCGCCGCCGAATACGCCGGCAACTTCCCGGCTGAGTCGATCCATGCGGTGCCGGCGGCGACGCCATTTGGCAAATCGCCGATCGCTATGGCGAAGGCGGCGCTGGTGCTTGTGCGCGGAGGGCTCGCGGCGCGCCAGGCGATCAAGCAGCTGAAGCCGGCCATCGTTGTCGGCTTCGGTGGCTACCCGACGGTGCCCCCGGTCTTCGCCGCGGCGCTGATGGGTGTGCCGACCATGGTGCACGAGCAGAACGCCGTGATCGGCCGGGCCAATCGTTTCCTCGCCAGCCGGGTCAAGGCGATCGCCACAGGTTTCGCCGAAGTCGGGGGGCTAACGGCGGACCAGGCACAAAAGTGCACGCAGGTCGGTAATCCTGTGCGGCCCGCGGTGATCGAGGCGGTCTCGCCCTATGCCGAGCCGGACGGACGTATCAATCTCCTCGTCTTCGGCGGCAGCCAGGGCGCGCGGGTGATGGCCGACATCGTCCCGCCAGCGATGCAGTTGCTCTCGCCCGAGGAACGCAGCCGCCTGTCGATCGTCCAGCAGGCGCGGGCCGAAGACGACGAGCGGGTGCGGAAGATCTATGCCTCTCTCGGCATCAAGTTCGAGATTGCGCCCTTCTTCAAGGACCTGCCGGCGCGGATGGCGGCGGCGCATCTGGTGATCGCACGCTCGGGCGCCTCGACCATCGCCGAGCTCACGGTGATCGGCCGGCCGTCGTTGCTCGTGCCGCTGCCGGGCTCGCTCGATCAGGACCAGGCCGCCAACGCCGCCGTGCTCGCCAGGGCAGGCGGGGCGATGATGATCCTGCAGAATGATTTCTCGCCGCGGCGCCTCGCCGCCGAACTGTCAGTGCTCCTTGCCGAGCCGTTGCGCTTGACGGCGATGGCCCAGGCGGCCAAGAGCGCGGGCATACCGGATGCGGCCGACCGCCTGGCGCGGCTCGTGCTGCAGACCGCCCAGAACTGATCTTTCAGGACGCGATACATCATGAAACTGCCGCCGAAGCTCGGCTCCATCCATTTCGTCGGCATTGGCGGCATCGGCATGTCCGGCATCGCCGAGGTGCTGCACAATCTCGGCTACAAGGTACAGGGCTCGGATGCCTCCGACGGCGCCAACGTCAAGCGCCTGGCGCAGAAGGGCATCAAGACCTTCGTCGGCCACAAGGCCGAGAACATCGGCGATGCCGAGGTGGTCGTGGTCTCGACCGCGATCAAGCGCGACAATCCCGAATTGATGGCGGCGCGCGAGCAGCGCCTGCCGGTGGTGCGCCGCGCCGAGATGCTGGCCGAACTAATGCGGCTGAAATCTTGCGTCGCCATTGCCGGTACGCATGGCAAGACGACGACGACCTCGCTGGTCGCGACGCTGCTCGAAAAGGGCGGGCTTGATCCGACCGTGATCAATGGCGGCATCATCAACGCCTATGGCACCAACGCCCGCATGGGCGAGAGCGACTGGATGGTGGTTGAGGCCGACGAATCCGACGGGACTTTCCTGAAGCTGCCGGCCGACGTCGCGATCATCACCAATATCGACCCGGAGCATCTCGACCATTTCGGCTCGTTCGACGCGATCAAGGCGGCCTTCCGTGCGTTCGTCGAGAACCTGCCCTTCTACGGTTTTGCCGTGATGTGCATCGACCATCCGACCGTGCAGGAGCAGGTCGGGCAGATCGAGGACCGCCGCGTCATCACCTATGGCGAGAACCCGCAGGCCGACTTCCGCCTGCTCGATATCGACCTCTCCGGTGGCCGGTCGAAGTTCACGCTGCTCATCCGCGACCGCAAGCGTGGCCGCGAGGAGGTGGTGCGCGACCTCATCATGCCGATGCCGGGTCATCACAACGCGCTCAACGCGACCGCCGCGATCGCCGTCGCCTATGATCTCGGCGTGCCGGTGGAGCAGATCCGCGCCGGGCTCGCCGGCTTCGGCGGGGTGAAGCGCCGCTTCACCAAAACCGGCGAGTGGAACGGCGCGCTGATCTTCGACGATTACGGCCACCACCCCGTCGAGATCGCCGCCGTGCTCAAGGCGGCGCGCGCCTCGACCAAGGGCAAGGTCATCGCGGTGATGCAGCCGCATCGCTATAGCCGCCTGTCCAGCCTGTTCGCCGACTTCGCCGCCTGCTTCAACGATGCGGATTCGGTGATCATCGCCGATGTCTATGCCGCCGGCGAGCAGCCGATTCCGGGCGTGGACCGCGATTCGCTGGTGGCGGCGATCAAGGCGCGCGGCCATCGCCATACGCTGCCGCTCGAATCCCCGGACAAGCTCGCCGGCATGGTCGCCGAGCTGGCCGGCCCGGGCGACTATGTCGTCTGCCTCGGGGCGGGCAACATCACGCAGTGGGCTTATGCGCTGCCGGGGGAACTGGCGGCGCTGGGGACCTCCCGGTGAGTTTCCCCGACCTCTCAGCCGACATCCTCGCTGCCGCGCCCGAGTTGCGCGGACGGCTGCTCGCCAATCAGGAGATGGCGGGGCTGACCTGGTTCCGCGTCGGCGGGCCGGCGCAGGTGCTGTTCACCCCGGCGGACGAGGCCGATCTCGCTTATCTGCTGGGTAAGCTGCCGGCCGAAATCCCGGTCACGGTGGTCGGGCTCGGCTCGAACCTGATCGTGCGCGATGGCGGCATTCCCGGCGTTGTCATCCGCCTCGCCGGCAAGGCCTTCGGCGAAATCGCCCGCGAGGAGGGCGATCGGCTGCGCGCCGGGACGGCTGTGCCGGATGTGAAGGTGGCGCGCGCCGCTGCCGACGCTTCGCTCGACGGCCTCGCCTTCTATCGCGGCATTCCCGGCTGCATCGGCGGGGCGCTGCGCATGAATGCCGGTGCACATGGCGGCGAGACCACCGACGTTCTGGTCGAGGCGCGGGGCGTGACGCGTGCTGGTGAGATCGTCACCTTCTCGCATGCGCAGATGGGCTTCACCTACCGCAACTCGACCGCGCCGACCGATATGATCTTCACCTCGGCATTGTTCCAGGGCCGGCCGGGCGACCAGGCCGCGATCCTGGCCGAGATGGACCGGGTGACCTCGGCGCGCGAGGCGGCGCAGCCGATCAAGGAACGTACCGGCGGCTCGACCTTCAAGAATCCGGAAGGCGGCAAGGCTTGGCAATTGATCGATGCGGCCGGCTGCCGCGGCCTGCGCGTCGGCGGGGCGCAGGTCTCCGAGATGCACTGCAACTTCCTGATCAATACCGGCGGCGCTACCGCCGCCGATATCGAGGGACTGGGTGAAGAGGTCCGCCGCCGGGTCAAGGACAACTCAGGCTATGAGTTGCACTGGGAGATCAAGCGGTTCGGCGTCGCGGCCTGAGCAGGCGGCGCCGCTTCGGCTGACTTGCGCCGCGACAGCAGGATGCCGGCGACGGTCGAGCCGAAGATGATGGCGATGCCGAGCCATTGCTGGACATTGAACCATTCATTGAGCAGGGCGGCGCCGAGGAAGGTCGCGACCAGCGGGCTGAGCAGGCTCAGGAAGGCGACGCCCGTCCCGATCGTGGCGATGCCGCGCACCCAGAGCCAGTAGGCGAAGGCGGTGCCGATCACGACCAGATAGGTCAGTCCGGCGAGATTGCGCACGGTCGGCATGGGCGGCAGGCCCTCGACCGCGAGCGCGACCGGCAGGAGCAGCAGCCCGCCGAGGGTGAGCTGCCAGGCGGCGAGCGCGAGCGGCGTGCCGACCTTGCCCCAGCGCTCGATCAGCACGGTGCCTGTTGCCATCGAGGCAGCGCCGACGAGCGCGGCCGCGACGCCGATCGCATCGAGCTGCACGGTATCGTCGATCACCAGGAGGCCGACGCCGATCGTGCCAGCGAGTGCGGCGAGCACCTGTCCAAGGCCGGGCCTGCGTAGCAGCAGCGGCCAGGCGAGGAAGGCGACGAGCAGCGGCTGCATTGAGCCGAGCGTCGCAGCGAGCCCGCCCGGCAGGCGCGAGGCGCTGAGGAAGAGCATGCCGAAGAACAGGCCGATATTGGCAAAGCCGATGACGGCGAGCGGCAGGAGCTTGTCGCGCGGCGGCAGGCCCGGCCCGAGCAGCATCAGGAGGATACCGGCGGGCAAAGCGCGCAGCGCCCCGACGAGCAGCGGGTGCTCGACCGGAAGCGTCTGGGTGAAGACGACATAGGTCGAGCCCCAGAGGATGGGCGCCAGGATCGTCGCGAGCAGGATGCGGGTCTTGGTGTCGGCCATGGCGGCCTCCCTTTGCATCGAGGGTGTTGTGGCGTAGGATTATTCTACGGCATATAATTCGATATCGAATTACTTGATGACGGATAATTAGGCGCGGGATTTCCATGAGTCAAGCTGATGAGGCGAATGGGCAGGGCGGGCCACTGGATTCGATTCTGGCCCAGTGGCGGCTGGCCCGGCCGGACATCGACCCCAGCCCGATGGCGGTCTGTGGTGCGGTCTGGCGCGCAGGCGAGCGCATTCGCCAGGGACTGGCCGGCAATCTCGCCGGGGCCGAGCTCGACTTCGCCGGCTTCGACGTGCTGATGACCTTGCGCCGCCAGGGCGAGCGCGGCGGCTCGTTGACCCCGTCCGAGCTCGCCAAGGACATGATGCTGTCGACCTCGGCGATGACGAATCGGCTCGACCGGCTGGAGAAGCGCGAGCTGATCGCAAGGCAGGCCGATCCGCAGGACAGGCGCAGCCTGCGCATCCTGCTGACGCCCGAAGGGTTCGCGCTGATCGAACGGCTCGTGGTCTCGCATGTGGCGACGGAGGAACGGCTGCTTTCGGCGCTCGGAGCGTCCGAGCGCGACCAGCTCAAGGCCCTGCTGGCCAAGGTCGCGGCCGGCGAAGTGGAGTGAGTCCTGCGCGCAACAGAGGCGCTTCCATTAACCGACGAGGCGCTTCGTTAACGCGTCGTTAACCATGTCGGCTCAGGTTCGGCCCGAGGAGTTCGGTGTCAGGAACCTTGATGAGCAAGCATGTCGCAGTGCTGATGGGCGGATGGTCGGTCGAGCGTGAGGTCAGCCTCAGCAGCGGCGCGGCCTGTGCTCGGGCGCTCGAAAGCGTCGGCTACCGCGTCACGCGCGTCGAGGTCGGCCGCGACGTCGCCGACGTCCTGACCAGGCTGAAGCCCGAGGTTGTGTTCAACGCCCTGCATGGCCGTTTCGGCGAGGACGGCACCATCCAGGGCATGCTCGAGATCCTCGGCATTCCCTATACCCATTCCGGCGTGCTCGCCTCGGCGCTCGCCATCCGCAAGGACAAGGCCAAGATGGTCGTGTCGGCGGCCGGCGTCCCGGTCGCGCACGGCATCAGCGTCTCGCGCTTCGAGGCCGCAAAACGGCACCCCCTGCCACCGCCCTATGTGATCAAGCCGATCGACGAAGGCTCATCTGTCGGGGTGGTGATCGTTAAGAAAGGCCGCGAGCACCCACCCCAGGAGATCGCCCGGCCGGACTGGCCCTGCGGCGAGACCATGCTGGCCGAAACCTTCATCGCCGGACGCGAACTGACCTGCGCGGTGATGGACGGCAAGTCCTTGGGGGTAACGGAGATTCGGGCGGCGACGGGCGAGTTCTACGACTACGACGCCAAATATGCCAAAGGCGGTTCAATCCACATCTGCCCGGCTCAAATTTTACCGAATATTTACCAGCGGATCGAAGAGTGTGCGTTAACGGCGCATCAAGCAATCGGGTGCCGCGGCGTCAGCCGTTCAGACTTCCGCTACGACGACGAGAGCGACACGCTCGTCTGGCTGGAAGTCAACACGCAGCCGGGCATGACCGAGACTAGCCTGGTGCCCGAATTAGCCGCCCATGCGGGCATGAATTTCGGTGAGCTCGTCAGATGGATCGTGGAGGACGCCTCCTTAAATCGGTGAAGGTGGAACCGGTGTTTGCCGGCGCCAACCTGCCGATGCGCGTGACGGGGCCTCAGCTCCTCGTCGGCGAGCGCTCGCGCCGCTGGTTCCGCGGCTCGCGCCGCAGCGCCGTCGCGGTGCCGCTGGCCGAGCGGCTGCCGAGCGGCCTCGGCTCCTGGCTGGCGATCGCCTTCCTGGCGCTCACGGGCACGACCGGAGCGATCCTCGGCGGCCATTACGAGACCTTCCGCGAGATCTATGGCGAGCCCAGGCATGCGCTGGCCCGGGCCGTCGGGCTCGGCATCGACCGCATCACCATTTCGGGTCTGAGCGGGCTTTCCGAGATCGAGGTCCTGGTCGCGGCCGGCATCGATCCCAAGATCTCGCTCGCCTTCTTCGATGCGGACGAGGCCCGCAAGCGGCTCGAGGCCACGCCGATGATCCGCGAGGCCTCGGTCCGCAAGCTCTATCCCGGCGAGATCTCGATCAATCTCACTGAGCGCGAGCCCTATGCGCTCTGGCAGGTCAAGGGCGAGCTTTTCCTCATCGCCCAGGATGGCACGGTGATCGACAAGATGGACGATGGCCGTTTCGCCAACCTGCCGCTGGTCGTCGGTGCCGACGCCAATCTCAAGGCAAAGGACTATCTCGCGCTGCTCAGCGAGGCCGGCCCGTTCGCCGCGCGCATCCGCGCCGGTAGCCTCGTCGCCGGCCGGCGCTGGAATCTCAAGCTCGATACCGGCGCCGACATCAGGCTGCCGGAGCAGGGCGCCGGCGCCGCGGTGAAGCGCCTCGCCAGCCTCGAGCAGGACTTCCGGATCAGCGAGAAGGATTTGATCGCCATCGACATGCGCCAGCCTGACCGCGTCACCATGCGCCTGACCGAAGAAGCCGCGACCGCGCGGGCCGAGCAGCTCAAGAACAAGACGAAGAAGAAGGGCGGCGAGGCATGAGCTTGACCTCGCAGGGCCTGACGCCGCGGATGCGGCCCTTGTCGTCGCGCAAGAGCGCGACCTTGTCGATTCTGGACATCGGCACGAGCAAGGTCGTCTGCCTGATCGCAGAGCTCAACCCGGCTGAAGCGAACGAGCGGCTGCGCGGGCGTACCCATGTCGCGCGCATCATCGGCATCGGCCATCAACGCTCGCTCGGCCTGAAGGGCGGGGCGATCATCGATCTCGAAAGCGCCGAGCGGGCCATCCGCGCCGCCGTGGATGCAGCCGAGCGCATGGCCAAGGTCGAGGTCCAGTCGGTGATCGTGAACCTCACCGGCGGACGCCTGAATTCGCAGCATTACGCCGCCAGCGTCGATCTGCGCGGCGGCTCGGTCGGCGACTCCGACGTCAAGCGCGTGCTTGCCGCTGCGGCGAACCATGCCATCCGACCGGGCAAGGCGGTGCTGCATGCGCTGCCGACCGGCTACGCACTCGACGGCTCGCCCGGCGTGCTCGATCCGCGCGGCTTGATCGGCGGCTCGCTCTCGGTCGACATGCACGTCGTGGCGTCTGAATCGGCTGCGGCGCGCAATGTCATGCTCGCGGTCGAGCGCTGCCATCTCGAGGTCGAGGCGGTGGTCGCGACACCTTACGCGGCGGGGCTCTCGGTCCTGGTCGACGACGAAGCCGAGATGGGCGTCGTTGTGGTCGACATGGGCGGCGGCACGACCTCGCTCGGCGTCTTCTCCGGCGGACACCTGACCCATGCCGACGCGATCGCGGTCGGCGGCAATCACATCACCATGGACGTGGCGCGCGGGCTCTCGACCCGGGTCTCCGCGGCCGAGCGGCTGAAGACATTGCATGGCTCGGCGATCGCCAGCCCGTCCGACGAGCGCGACATGATTGCGGTGCCGCAGGTCGACGACGACGAGCGCGACATGCCGAACCATCTCTCGAAGTCGCATCTGGTGCGGATCATCAAGCCGCGCGTCGAGGAAATCCTCGAACTGGTGCGCGACCGGCTGAAGGCGGCGGGCTTCTCGGCCGAGGCCGGGCGGCGCGTGGTGCTCACCGGCGGCGCCTGCCAGCTCACCGGCACGCCGGAAGTGGCGCGGCGCATCCTCGGCGGCCAGGTCCGCACCGGCCGGCCACTCGGAATCAAGGGCCTGCCGGAAGCCGGCAAGGGCCCGTCCTTCGCGGCGGCGGTCGGCCTGCTGGTCTATCCGCAGGTCGCGCATGTCGAACATTTCGAGCCGCGGGCAGGGGCGTCCTTCTTCGCCCATGCAACCGACGGCTACTTCTCCCGCGTCGGCCGCTGGCTGCGCGAGAGTTTCTAGAGTTGCGGGCCGCGGCGCCGAGAGGCGAGGCGACCCGGGGTGAGCTTTAACAGAACGGGGCCACGGCCCCTGGCGTGGAAGACGGGACGGCCCGCCAGGAGCCGGACAAGACAGTGAAAGAGGCAATCATGGCGATGAACCTGCAAGCCCCGGACATCCGGGAACTGAAGCCCCGGATCACCGTGTTCGGTGTCGGCGGCGCCGGCGGCAACGCCGTGAACAACATGATCGAGGCCGGGCTCGACGGCGTCGACTTCGTCTGCGCCAACACCGATGCGCAGGCACTCGCACTCGCCCGCGCCCCGCGCATTATCCAGATGGGCCTCCAGGTCACCGAAGGTCTCGGCGCCGGCTCGCAGCCGGAAGTCGGCCGTGCGGCGGCCGAAGAGGTGATCGACGAAATCCGCGATCATCTCGCCGGCGCGCACATGGTCTTCATCACTGCCGGCATGGGCGGCGGCACCGGCACGGGCGCGGCTCCCGCGATCGCCCGCGTCGCCCGCGACATGGGTATCCTCACCGTCGGCGTCGTCACCAAGCCGTTCCAGTTCGAGGGCCAGCGCCGCATGCGCATGGCCGAGGCCGGCATCGGTGAGCTCAACGAAGCGGTCGATACGCTGATCGTCATCCCGAACCAGAACCTGTTCCGTGTCGCCAACGAGAACACCGGCTTCGCCGACGCCTTCGGCATGGCCGACCAGGTGCTCTACTCCGGCGTCGCCTGCATCACCGACCTGATGGTCCGTCCCGGCCTGATCAACCTCGACTTCGCCGACGTCCGCGCCGTGATGCGCGGCATGGGCAAGGCGATGATGGGTACCGGCGAGGCCCAGGGCGAGAAGCGCGCGCTCTCTGCCGCCCAGGCCGCGATCAACAACCCGCTGCTCGACGATGTCTCGATGAAGGGCGCGCGCGGTCTGCTGATCTCGATCACCGGCGGGCGCGACATGAAGCTCTATGAGGTCGACGAAGCCGCCACCCGCATCCGCGAGGAGGTCGATTCCGAGGCCAACATCATCGTCGGCGCCACCTTCGACGAGGCGCTTGAAGGCACGATGCGCGTCTCGGTGGTCGCCACCGGAATCGACAAGCCGATGAGCGCCCATGGCGAACTCGACCCGACCGAAGCCCGCATCGCCGAGGTCGCCGAGCGGCTGAAGGCCGAGGCGCGGCTGCGCTCGGCCGTTCCGAATGTCCGCACCTCGGCTGCTGCCCCGGCTCCGGCTCCGATGCCGGCCCCCGTCGCCGAGACCATGATGCCGGAACCGGTCCGCGCTCCGGCTCCGGCGGCCTATGCCGCCGATGTCCGCATCGAGCCGGTCCAGCCGCGCCCGGCGATGATGGCGCCACCGGTCGCCGAGACTCGCGCTCCCGAAGCATCGGTGCCGCATTTCGAGGACAGCTTCATCCCGCCGGCCCCCGAGCGCGCGGTCATCCGCCCGACCCGCATGCCGCGGGTCGAGGACCTGCCGATGCCGGCCCAACACCAGATCGCGCAGAGCCGCGGCGCGGTGCCTGCTCCCGCACCGGCTTCGGCCGAGCAGAAGCGCATGTCGCTGATGCAGCGCCTCGCCTCGGTCGGCTTCGGCCGCAAGGAGGATGACTACGCCGATGTCCCGGTGGCGCCTGTTCCGGCTCCGGCTCCGCGTCCGGCGCCTTCGGTCGCTGCGGCTGGACCGAGCGCTGCCCATGCCGAGTTCATGCGCCGTCCGCCAGCGCCAGCCACCCGGCCGGCCCAGGGGCAGCTCGATCAGCTCGGCCGTGCAGCGCCGGCGCGCAACACGGAAGAGGACCAGCTCGAGATTCCGGCTTTCCTGCGCCGTCAGTCGAACTGAGCTTTCCGACTCCGGTTCAACCGGTTTAAAGACATGGCCCGGCGGAATCTCCGCCGGGCCTTTTTTAACGCCTGAAAAACCATAAACATCAATCAGATGGTTAAGTTTTTCTGGCTTCGTAACCTCTGTTACAGAGCGAAAGAAAGCGTGATTTTGAAGCCAGTGCGCCTGCGCGTATCTTGCAGCGCATCACCGGGTAGGGGGATTCGGGATTAATCCCGAGTTCGCTGCAAATCAGGGAACCGCGTCGATCGTCGAACCAGGTTGCGCCGCGAGGCGCCGGCCGGAAGATTGTCGCGTTTGAGATTGGATACAGAGTATGATGGCTGAACGGCAGACGACCCTACGCTCGCCCGTGACCCTGCAAGGCATCGGCGTTCATTCCGGGGCTCCCGCCTGCCTCACGCTGCGGCCTTCCACTGCCAATTCCGGTGTCGTCTTCCTGCGCAAGGGACTGGACGGCGGCCATGAGCAGCTCATCCACGCCCGCCACAACAAGGTCAGCGCCACCGAGCTGTGCACGGTGATCGGCGACCAGACTTCCGGCTCCGTCGCCACGATCGAGCATCTGATGTCGGCCTGCGCTGGCCTCGGCCTCGACAACGTGCTGATCGAGATCGACGGTCCTGAAATGCCGATCATGGACGGCAGCGCCGCCGAGTTCGTCGCCGCCATCGAGGCGACTGGCCTCGTCGCGCTCGGCGCGACCCGTCGCTATCTCAAGGTTCTGCGCCCGGTGCGCATCGAGCACGGCCGCGCCTTCGCCGAGCTCGCTCCTTCCGAGAACGGTTTCCGCCTCGACGTCGAGATCGACTTCGACACCCCGGCCATCGGCCGCCAGCGCAAGATCTTCGATCTGGATCCCGAGGCCTATGCCCGCGAGATTTCCCGCGCCCGCACCTTCGGGTTCATGCGCGATGTCGAGCAGCTCTGGAAAGCCGGCTTCGCGCTCGGCGCCTCGCTCGACAACACCGTCGCGATCGGCGACGACAAGGTGATCAACCCGGAAGGCCTGCGCTACGCCGACGAGTTCGTGCGTCACAAGGTCCTCGACGCCGTTGGCGACTTGGCTCTGGCCGGTTATCCGATCCTCGGCGAGTTCCGCTCCTATTGCGGTGGTCACCGCATGAATGTCCGGATCCTCGAGGCCCTGTTCGCCGACCGCGCCAACTACGCGATCGTCGAGGCCCAGCCGGTTTACGGACACCACGCCGTGCAGATGGCGGCTGGCCCGATGCCTGCTGCGCTCGCGCCCGATCTGCACTGAGCAGGGTATTACGCGACGCCACGCCTTGCATTCGCCCGTTTCCTGTAGGAAACGGCGATCGCACTGCATGAAGCGCCCGTCACGCTTGGCGAAAAGGCTGCTTCTGAGCTAGAGCATGTTCCGCAAAAGTGGGAACCACTTTTGCGATGAGAACATGCTCCAGCACTAAGTTGGCGCGAATTCTTGACGTTCGACCGTTCCGGTCGAACGGAAAGCGCGCTAAGCCAATTCGCGCGCTCTTGTCGAAGGGGCGTCACAAGGACGGATGAAGTGAGCGTCATGCGGCTGAAGACATTCAATCCCGGCGAATCGACCAGCGGCGGCAAACGCCTGGTGCTGGCCCTCGCCCTCGCGGCCGCGCTCGGCGGCTGCGACACGATGAGCGCGCTCAACCCCTTCGACCGTCCCGAGGTTTACAAGCCTGAGGTGGTGGCGGAGGTCCCCGCCGACAAGCTCTACAATGAGGGTCTCGCCCGTCTCCAGAACGGCGACACCGAAGGCGCGAACAAGAAGTTCGACGAAATCGACAAGCAGGCTCCGTTCTCGCCCTATTCGAAGAGGGGCCTGATCATGGCTGCCTACGCGAATTACGAGGCGGCCAAGTACGACGACGCCATTACCGCCTCGAAGCGCTTCCTGGCGCAGAACCCGGCAAGCCCGGACGCGGCCTACGCGCAGTACATCCTGGCGATGTCCTATTACAACCAGATCCCGGACGCGACGCGCGACCAGGAGCGCACAGACCTGGCGCTGCGCGCGATGCAGGAGCTGCTCGACCGCTATCCGAAGTCGGAATACGTGATCGACGTGCGCGAGAAGATGCTGGTCGCGCGCGACCAGCTCGCCGGCAAGGAGATGAATGTCGGCCGCTTCTATCTCGAGAAGCGCAATTATACCGGCGCCGTCGGCCGCTTCCGTGACGTCATCACCAAGTACCAGACCACGCGCCATGTCGAGGAAGCGCTGATGCGCCTGACCGAGGCCTATATGGCGCTCGGCATCACCAATGAGGCGCAGACCGCCGCCGCGGTGCTCGGCCACAACTTCCCGGATAGCCCCTGGTACAAGGACGCCTACACGCTCCTGGAGAGCGGGGGCCTGCAGCCACGCGAGGATCGCGGCTCCTATATCAGCCGGGCCTTCAACGGCTTCACGCGCGCAGTCGTGGGGATAACTGGTCTCGGCCGCCTCTAAGTCGGTCTGCTGGTGCCCCGGCGAGGCCATCTCCTGCCGGCACAAGGGAGCTGAGTTGCATGCTCGCTCAGCTCTCGATCCGCGACATCGTACTGATCGACCGGCTCGACCTGGGCTTTGAGGGCGGGCTCAGCGTGCTGACCGGCGAGACCGGCGCCGGCAAATCGATCCTGCTCGATGGATTCGCGCTGGCGCTAGGCTCCCGCGGCGATGGCGGGTTGGTCCGCCATGGCGAGACGCAAGGGCAGGTCAGCGCCGTCTTCGACATACCGATGTCGCATCCTGCGCGTGTGCTCGCGCAGGCGCAGGAGATCGACACCGACGGCGACCTGATCCTGCGGCGCGTGCAATACGCCGACGGCCGCACCCGCGCCTTCGTCAACGATCAGCCGGTCAGCGTGCAGATCCTGCGCATGATCGGCGCGGCGCTGGTCGAGATCCATGGCCAGCATGACGACCGGGCGCTGACCGATCCTGCCCAGCACCGCACCATCCTCGACGGCTTCGGCGAGCTCGCCGAGCTGGCGGGCGAGGTCACCCGTGCCAGCGAGGCGCTGAAGAAGGCGCGCCAGGCCCTGCAGAGCCAGCGCATGCGGGTCGAGACAGCGCGCAAGGAAGCGGATTTCCTGCGCCATGCCGTGGCCGAGCTCGGCAAACTCGCCCCCGGGCCTGGTGAGGAGGAAGCTCTCGCCAGCCAGCGCCAGGGTATGATGGCCGCCGAGAAAGTGGCCCGCGACATTATCGAAGCCTATGAGGCGGTCGGCGGCACAGCCTCGCCGGTTTCAGCGCTGTCGGGCGTGCTGCGCCGCCTGGAGCGCCGCGCCGCGCAGGCGCCGGAGCTGGTCGACCCCTCAATCGCCGCGCTGACCACGGCGGTGGTCGCGCTGGAGGAGGCAGGCGAGACACTGCAGGCTGCGGTGCGCGCCGCCGAGTTCGATCCGCGCGTGCTGGAGCGCGTCGAGGAGCGGCTGTTCGCGCTGCGCGCGGCCGCTCGCAAGTTCGATGTCCCCGTCGACGCGCTGCCGGCGCTCGCCGAAACCATGGCGGCAGACCTCGCCGCGCTCGACGAAAGCGAAGGCTCGCTGAAGCGGCTGGAAGCGGAGCTAGCCGAGGCCGAAGCGGCTTATGTCGCGCTCGCGACCGCGCTCTCGGCTGGCCGGGCGCGGGCGGCTTCGGCGCTCGACGCTGCGGTCAAGGCAGAACTGCCGCCGCTCAAGCTGGAGCGCGCCCGGTTCATCACGCAGATCGACAGCGATCCCGATGCGCGCGGGCCTGAGGGTTTCGACCGCGTCGAGTTCTGGGTCGAGACCAACCCCGGCACGCGGCCGGGCCCGATGATGAAGGTCGCCTCGGGTGGCGAGCTCTCGCGCTTCATGCTGGCGCTCAAGGTCGTGCTGGCCGAGCGCGGCTCGGCCCCGACGCTCGTGTTCGACGAGATCGACACCGGCGTCGGTGGCGCGGTGGCCGATGCGATTGGCGAGCGGCTGGCGCGGCTGGCAGCGCGGGTGCAGGTCGTCTCGGTGACGCATGCGCCGCAGGTCGCGGCCAAGGCCGGGCAGCATTTCCTGATCGCCAAGTCGGCCCATGGCGGGGAGGGCGCGGATGAGCGCACCGTCACCCGCGTCTCGCCCTTGCAGGACGGCAGCCGGCGCGAGGAAATCGCCCGCATGCTTGCCGGCGCCTCGATCACCGAGGAGGCGCGGGCGGCGGCCGGCAAGCTACTGGATGCCGCGGGCATACGGGGCTGAGGTTGGTCAGGCCGGGATCAGTTCGTACCCCGAGCCGTTCTCGACGACACGCCTGAAGCCCTCGATATGGCCACCTGACACGATCCAGCCGTCGCGCGCGGCGCGCTTGAGGATGGCGCGGCGGGAGGTGACAGCGGTGGCGCCGTCGAAATCGTAGATCAAGCCGACATCAGGATCCGAAGCCTGCAGGTCGGACAGATGCAGCGCATCGCCCCAGAGCAGAAGGCTTTCCTCGCCTTCGATCAGATAGCCGCTATGGCCGAAGGTATGACCGGGGAGGGGGATCAGCGCGATACCGGGCCGCACGGTGCCGGCTGCGACGGGGTGGATGCGGCCGGCATAGTGCTTGTTTACAGCCGCCGCGACGGCAAAGCCGCCCTGCCTGTTCTGCGGCGTCTGCGCGCGATTGGCCTCGTCGCCGAAGAAGGCGAGATCGGCTTCCGGCACGATGATCTCGGCATTGGGAAAACGGGCGCGATCACCGTCGAACAGTCCGAGCACATGGTCACCGTGCAGATGCGTGATCAAGACACGCTCGACCTGCTCTGCGGCAATTCCCGCGTTCGCCATGACGGCGGGCGCATGGCCCATCGCCTCACCCCAGGACGGACCCGTGCCGGCATCGACGAGCGTGATCCCGTCGGCATCCTTCAGGGCGAAGCAGTTGACCGGGATGCTGACCTTCGGCTTGCCCCAGCGCGCGACCGCTTCGTCAAGGGCGGCCTGGCCGCCCGCATGGACCAGGACGTCCAGCGGCGCCTCGAAGATACCGTCATGCAACGCCAGCACGTCGTACGAGCCGAACCGCCGCCAAGTCTCGCCCATGTCCGCTGGCCCCTCTCTAGTACACTCTTCTTGGATCACGCAGCTCTCGCCGCCGACACCGGACCCTAGGCCCCGTGGCTAGCTTTGACGGGTGCTGACCTTGATCACATAGCGTATCGCATTTATGAATCGCGTGTCGGGGTGTCGCAGGCCCCCGGCGTCGCAAAGACGGTTCCCGTCCAAGTCCTGCTCGCGATCTGCATGATCATGCGGACGGAGCACGATGATGAGCGCGGAGCCGTTTTCTGTATCCAGGTGTACAGCTCGCCTCGGCCGTATCGCTATCCTCTGGCGCGGTGACGAAACCGAACGCCGCGGCGCCACTCTACAAGCCAGCCGGTTCAAGGATGTTTTCGCGGCGCTTGCCAATCTCGGCGTCGATGCGGAGCCGGTGGTTTACGAGGACGATGTTCTCGACGCCGTGCGGTCACAGCTCGCCCGGCTCGATGGCGTGCTTGTCTGGGTCAATCCGCTTCACGACGGGCGCAACCGCGCCAAGCTCGACGCACTCCTTCGCGAAGTCGCGGAGCGCGGCATCTGGGTGAGCGCCCATCCCGACGTGGTTCTCAAGATGGGCACCAAGGAGGTGCTTCATCGTACCCGCACGATGAGCTGGGGCTGTGATACGGCTCTCTATCGAACGGTCGATGCCATGCGCGCCGAGTTGCCGGCGAGGCTTGCCGCTGGTGCGCGCGTGATCAAGCGCAATCGGGGCAATGGCGGCCAAGGCGTTTGGAAGGTCGAGGTGCTCGCGACCACAGATGGCCGCCCGAGCGTGCGGGTCCTGGACGCCACCAAGGCCGAACCGGAGGAGACGCCCCTGGAAGAATTTCTGAAGAGGTGTGCGGCGTATTTCGAGGATGGTTGCGTCATCGATCAACCGTTCCAGAAGCGTCTGAGCGAAGGCGTGGTGCGCTGCTACATGGCGGGCGATCGCTGTGCCGGCTTTGGCCACCAGAAGGTCAAGGCGCTCATTGAAGCTCCGGCCGCGCGCGCCACGGCCGGAGCGCGGCTTTACACCTCGAAAGCCGATCCACGCTTCCAGCGCTTGCGGCGGTTGATGGAAGACGAATGGACACCGCAATTGATGTCTTCGCTGGACCTCGCGCGGCGCGACCTGCCGATGATCTGGGATGCGGACTTCATGCTTGGCGGGCGCGGCGTTGATGGGACCGACAACTACGTGCTTGGCGAGATCAACGTCAGTTCGGTGTTTCCGATTCCGGACGAGGTAGCGGAGGAGATCGCGCAGCGCGTTGTCGATCGGCTGAAGTCGAAGCCGGACCTAGCGGCGGCGCAGACTGTAGTTGAGCGTTAATGCGTTCGCGCCCTAGACAATATTGCCGGAAAGCGGAGCTGGTGGAGCCTGCAACGAGCCGACAATGAACCGGGCGGCATGGCCGGCCTCCACTGCCGCATACGGGGTGGGCCGATGATGCATTCCCTTTTCCGGCGATTTCCTCTATGTGCGGCAGCAACTGCGCGCCGCATCCGGCGCCGCCCCTCGATCTGCATGCCGCCAGCCCGCCGGTTGCAACCTAAGGCCTGACATCAATGTCCTTCATTTCCACGAGTGCGCCGCTCGCGCGTGCGCTCGCCGACCGCAATTACAATGAGCCGACGCCGGTCCAGGCCGCCGTGCTGGAAGAAGCCGCCGCCGGCCGCGATCTCCTGGTCTCGTCGCAGACCGGCTCGGGCAAGACCGTGGCCTACGGGCTCGCCATCGGCGCCGACCTGCTCGGCGAGGCCGAAGCCCTGCCGCGGGCCGAACGGCCGCTGGCGCTGATCGTTGCGCCGACGCGCGAGCTCGCCCTTCAGGTCCAGCGCGAGCTCAGCTGGCTCTACAAGCAGACCAATGCCCGCGTGATCTCCTGCGTCGGCGGCATGGACCCGCGCCGCGAAGCGGCCCTGCTCGACGAGGGCGCCCACATCGTCGTCGGCACACCCGGCCGTCTGCGCGACCATATCGAACGCCGCCGCCTCGACGTTTCGGGCCTGCGGGCGGTCGTCCTCGACGAGGCCGACGAGATGCTCGATCTCGGCTTTCGCGACGATCTCGAATTCATCCTGAAGTCCGCGCCGGCAGAGCGCCGCAGCCTTTTGTTCTCGGCGACACTGCCGAAGGCGATCATCGCCCTGGCGCGCAGCTATCAGCGCGATGCCCTGCGCATCGAGGTCGCTGGCGGCGAGCGCGGCCATGCCGATATCGAGTACCGCGCCATCCGCGTCTTCCCGAAGGAGGCCGAACTCGCGGTCGTCAACCTGCTGCGCTTCCACGATTCGCCGACCGCGCTGGTGTTCTGCAATACCCGCAACGCCGTGCGTCATCTCGAGGCGATCCTGCTGGAGCGCGGGTTCTCGGCCGTGGCGCTCTCGGGCGAGCTCAGCCAGAGCGAGCGCAATTCTGCGCTGCAGGCTTTGCGCGACGGAAGGGCACGCGTCTGCGTCGCGACCGACGTCGCGGCGCGCGGCATCGACCTGCCGGGCCTGACGCTGGTCATCCATGCCGAGCTGCCGAACGATCCCGAGGTGATGCAGCATCGCTCGGGCCGTACCGGGCGCGCCGGCAACAAGGGCACGAGCGTGCTGCTGGTTCCGGCCTCGCGCCGGCGCAAGGCCGAGATGCTGATCTCCGAGGCCAAGATCGAGGTGAGCTGGGCCGGCCCGCCGACGCAGGACGAGATCCGCGCCCTCGACGAGCAGCGCCTGTTGAGCGATCCCCTGCTCTCCGGCGAGGCGAGCGAGGACGATGCGCCGATGGTCGCAGCCCTGCTCGCGGGGCGCTCGACGGAGGAGATCGCGGCGGCGCTCGTGCGTGTCTATCGTTCGCGC
The DNA here is from genome assembly GCF_004123845.1 of Allobosea sp. Tri-44. Lineage (GTDB taxonomy): Bacteria > Pseudomonadota > Alphaproteobacteria > Rhizobiales > Beijerinckiaceae > Allobosea. The sequence continues at coordinate 302,536 of NZ_NBDP01000042.1, forward strand.
CTGCCGGCGTCCGAGGAGGTCGGCGATCCCAACTTCGGTCGTGACGAACGCCGCCCCGTGCGCAGCGCCGAGGACTATGCAAGGCCGCGCGAGCATGGTGGCGCCGAGCGGCCGGAACGCCGCGAGAGGTCGGGTCCGCGTGGCGATACCGTCTGGTTCCGCCTCAATATCGGCCGCAAGGATGGCGCCGATCCGCGTCAGCTCCTGCCGATGCTGTGCCGGCGCGGCAAGATCACGCGCGACGAGGTCGGCGCGATCCGCATCTTCGACAAGGAGACCAAGGTCGAGATCGATGCCGAGGTCGCGGAGCGCTTCGCGCAACTCGCCAAGGCTGTCGACCGCGACAAGATCATCATCGAGCCGGTGACCGGCGAAGAGGAGCGCCGCCCGGCCAAGCCCTTCGCCGAGAAGGCGAGCCATGCGCCGCGCGCGCCCTATCCGGCCCGCGAGCAGCGCGACGAGCGTTCGTCCGCCCCGGCGCGCAAACCCTATGAAGGCAAGGGCAAGCCGTTCGGCGCCAAGCCTTATGATCCGGCGCGGCGCGACCGCGAGCCGGCCTATGAGGAGACCGCGATCCTGCGGCCCGAGCGGCCCTTCGACAAGAAGAACGAGCCCGGCGCCAAGCCGTTCGCCGGCAAGTTCAAGGGCGGCAAGAAGCCTTTCGGCGCTCCGCATGGCGGCGAGCGGCCGGCTTCCGGCGACGCACGGCCTGCGGGCAAGAGCTTCGGCGAGAAAAAGCCTTTCGGTGCGAAGAAGCCTTTTACTGGCAAGAAGCCTTTCGCCAGCAAGAAGCCGCGTCGCGACGATCGCTGAGGCCGGGCATTCCCTTCTCCCCTTGCGGGAGAGGGGATATCGCGCATGCCCCTCTGCGGATCAGCGCAGGCCGAGGAATGACAGGATCGCGAGGACGACGACGATCAGGCCGACGATGTAGATAATGTTGTTCATGGCGGAGCCCCCTCCGGTTGCGTTGCCGTCGCATCGCAACGGCTGATGATCGGTGCGGCAGCGCCGCAGCACCATTCGAACGCCGCGCCGCGCGGGATTGTTCCGGAACCGTCGCATAGCTGTTGCACTCGCCAGCCATCCGCTCCCACAATGCCCGGCCGGGCAGAGACCCGGACGGGGGATCGCTATGAGGACGATGGGTAAGGCGCTCGGCGCCATGTTGATGTTGGCCGGGCTCGCCTTGCCCGCCGCCGCGCAGGACCGGCTGGTGATCGCCGGGCGCGATGCCGGCTTCGCTCCGGCGCTGGCCAAGATGGTCGAGCTCTACCAGGCCAAGAATCCGAGCGTGAAGATCGAGCGGCTCGAGCTCGGCGGCGGCCCGCTCTATGAGCGCCTCGCCGTCGGCGCGCGCGAGAAGACGGCGGCGACCGACGTCGCGATGCTCGACGACATCTGGGCGCCGGAGTTCATGGCGCGCGGCTGGCTCACCGATCTCGGCACGGTCGGCGGTCTGCCGGGCGAGTTCGTCAAGTCGGCGATGGACGTCTCGCGCCACGACGGCAAGCTCTATGCCGCGCCCTTCGTCGGCAACATCGCCATGTTCGCCTATCGCAAGGACCTGCTCGCCAAGCACGGCTTCGAGCGGCCCAAGACCTGGAGCGACGTCGTCAAGGCGGCGCAGGTGATCCAGGACAAGGAGCAGGGCATCTCCGGCCTCGTCTTCCGCGGCATCAAGGGCAACCCGATCGTCACCTCCTTCCTGCCGGTGCTGTGGGCGCATGGCGGCGACGTCGTGAGCGCCGACGGCAAGGCCGTGCTCGATACGCCTGAGGCCGAGAAGGCGCTGACCCAGTTCCTGTCGTTCAAGGCGCTCGCGCCGAAGGGCGTCGAGACCTACAACGCCACCGAACTGCGCGATGCGATCCAGCAGGGCCGCGCCGCGATCGCAGTCGAGATGTGGTCGTCCTGGGCCGGCACGCTCGACGGCAGCGCGTCCAAGGTCGCCGGCCAGGTCGAGGTCGTCGCCTCGCCGGGCGAGGTCAAGGGTCCCGCGCCGATGCTGGGCGCCTGGCTGCTCGCCATCCCGGCCGACTCGCCGAACAAGGCGCGCGCCGCCGACTTCATCCGCTTCGTCACCAGCGCGGAGAACCAGAAGCTGATCGCGTTCGAGACCGGCAACCCGCCGACGCTCACCGCGCTGTTCAACGACAAGGACCTCGTCGCCAAGTATCGCTGGTATCCGGCGCAGCTCGAGGCCCTGAACGTCGCGCAAGCCCGTCCGCGCATCAGCCAGTGGGCCCGCGTCGAGACCATTTTGGGCGACTACCTCCAGCTCGCCCTGATCGGCCAGCTGCAGCCAAAGCAGGCGCTGACCGAAGCCAACGCCCAGATCGCCCGCGCCCTGTCGCGCTGATCGTCACACGGGCCGCCTCGCACCGAGGCGGCCCGCTTTCCGTCTGGACGTAATGACCGCCTCACGCCGCCTGCTGCCCTGGCTCCTGCTCACGCCGGCGCTCCTGATCTTCGCCGGGCTGACGCTCTATCCGCTCGGGCGGACGCTGGCGCTCTCGCTGTTCGCGACCGATTATGGTTTCGAGAACGCCAAGTTCGTCGGGCTCGAGAATTTCCAGGAGCTCTGGGACAGCCGCTTCTTCCGGCAGGCGGTGACCAACACCGTCGTGTTCACCGTGGTTGCGACCGTGCTCGAGGTCGCGGCGGGCCTGGGGCTGGCTCTGCTACTCAATCGCGCCTTTCCCGGCCGTACGCTGGTGATGACGCTGCTGCTCGCGCCCTTCGTGCTCTCGACCATGGTCGTCACCGCGATCTGGCGGGCCTGGTTCCACTTCGACCTCGGCTTTCTCAACAACCTGCTGCGCGCCGTCGGCCTGCCGGGCGTGCCCTGGCTGTTCGATCCCAATCTCGCGCTCTGGTCGATCGTGCTGGTCGATCTCTGGCAGACCGCGCCCTTCGCCTTCCTGATCATTTTCGCCGGGCTGCGGCTGATCCCGCAGGACGTCTACGAGGCCGCCCGCGTCGACGGCGCCGGGCCGTGGCGGCGCTTCCGCGACATGACGCTGCCGCTGCTCGCGCCCTATCTCTTCGTCGCGGCGCTGCTGCGTTCGGTCGACAGCTTCAAGCTGTTCGACAAGGTCTACGCCATGACCGGCGGCGGGCCGGGGCAGGCGACAGAGACGGTCTCGATGTTCGTCTACCGTCAGGGTTTCCGCTTCTTTGATATCGGGCTGGCTTCGGCCGCCGCCGTGGTGATGATCGTCGTCGCTGGGCTGCTCGCCGTGGTCTATGCGGCCTCGCTGCTGCGGGGAGCGGGCCGATGATCCGGATCGTCGCCGCCTTTGCGCTCTGTGCGCTCTCGCTGATCCCGCTGCTCTGGATGGTCGCGACCTCGCTCAAGCCGCCGGCCGAATACGTCTCGACCTCGATCGCGCTCTGGCCGCAGGATCCGACGCTGGCGCATTACCGCGTGCTGCTCGACAGCGGGATGTGGCGGCTCGGGCTCAACAGTGTCGTGGTGGCGCTGGGCACGGTCGCGCTCTCGCTATTGGCCGGCCTGCCGGCCGCCTATGCGCTGGCGCGCTTCGAGCTGCCCAAGCGCTTCGACATCGTCTTCCTCGGCTTCGTGCTGGTGATCAAGCTGGCGCCGCCGATCGCGCTCGCCATCCCGCTCTATCAGGTGCTGCGGGCGCTCGGGCTGCTCGACACCCATCTCGGCCTGATCCTCGCCAACCAGATCCTGGCTCTGCCCTTCGCGATCTGGATGCTGCTCGGTTTCGTGCGAGACGTGCCCTATTCATTCGAGGAGGCGGCGATGCTCGACGGCGCCGGCTTCGTGAAGCGGCTGCTCCAGATCGTCGTGCCGCTGCTGATGCCGGGGCTGGTCGCGACCGCGGTCTTCGTTGCGATCATGAGCTGGAACGAGTTCCTGTTCGCGCTGCTCTTCATCCAGACGCCGTCGAAATTCACCCTGCCGGCCTTCATCGCGACGCTGATCAACGAGGACGAGACGCTATGGGGCAAGCTCTCGGCGATGGGGCTGATCGCCTCGCTGCCGGTGCTGCTCGCGGTCGGGCTGGTCAGGCGCGGGCTGACGCGCGAGGTGTCTGTGGATCAGCATTGAGGGAAGAAGGCGTCATTCTCGGGCGAAGCGAAGCGGAGACCCGAGAATCTCGTGACGATAAGGCGCCCCTATGAGCGCCTCATTCGGCCTGAGATGCTCGGGTCAAGCCCGAGCATGACGCCAGCGCCTACTGCGGCACGACCTTGCGATAGAAGTGCCAGCTGGCATGGCCGAGCACCGGCATCACGATGATCAGGCCGACGAGCACCGGCAGGCTGCCGAGCACCAGAAGCGCCGTGATCGTCAGGCCCCAATACATCATCACCCGCGGGTTCTTCTCGACGGCCGCGACCGAGGTGCGGACTGCCGTTGCCATGTCGACGTGCCGGTCGAGCATCAGCGGGAAGGAAACCACGGTTATCGAGAAGACGACGATCGCGAAGAGCAGGCCGAGCGCGTTGCCGAGGATGATCAGCGTCCAGCCGTTCACCGTGGTCAGCAATGGCGTGGCGAAGCTCTCGAAGGAATCCAGCGGCACGTCGCCCATCAGCCAGCGATAGATGATCCAGGCGCTGAACAGCCAGGTGAGGAAGGCGCCGGTCAGGAGCGCGCCGAGCAGTGCGATCTGGCCGATGCCGGGCGAATGCAGCACGTCGAGCGCGTGCTTCCAGGACGTGTCCATGCCGAGCTCGCGGCGGCGGCTGATCTCGTAGAGGCCGATCGCGGCGAAGGGGCCGAGCAGGGCGAAGCCCGAGGCCAGCGGGAACAGCAGCGGGAAGATGTTGTAGCTCACCGTCAGCCGGGCGAGCAGAATCCCTGCGATCGGATAGATCAGGGCGATGAAGAGCAGATGGCTCGGCTGGGCCATGAAGTCGGAATAGCCCTGCCTCAGAGCATCCTTGATGTCGGCGATGCCGATCTCGCTGACGGGCAGGGCGTCGGTGGGCGCAGCATCGTTCGCCGCCATCTGGGGATGATGGATATGGGTATCGGCCATGGCGTTCTTCCCGGTTCGGCCCGGTTCGCCTTGGCGGTCCTGACGCAATCCTCCGGTCAAGACCTGCGAGGCGTCGAGCATCCATTGTCAGCGGGAGAAGCCTACACCCGACGCGCTCCTGCCACAAATCGGCGTAGCCAAATCGTGAAACAGGAGCTTCGCAGGAAACTTCCCCTGAACTCAGAGGCTGTCAGTGACCATGGACAAGGCTTGGGTGAGGTCAAACCGTCCGAATGCCAGGAGCGTTGCGCCGCCGATACCGCTGGTATCGGCAAGCGATGCGACGCCGCAGTCGGCCGGTTTCACCTCACCGCGCAGCGGCGTGGCGCTTTTGCCCGATTGCGGCGTCGCTCGCCACGGCCAAGCCGGAAGGCTTGGCCGCACGAACTCCTGGCACTCGGACAAAATCGCCGACGCCCAAGCCTTGTCCATGGTCACTGACAGCCTCTAAAACTGCGCCATGGCCGACACTGTTCCCACCCCCGTCGAAGATCTGACGCCCGAGGATGCGCGCGCCGAGCATGAATTGCTCGGGCCCGAGATTGCTGCCGCGAATGCCGCCTATCACAGCGACAGCGCGCCGATCATGGACGACGCGACCTTCGACGCGAAGTTCCGCCGACTCACTGCGCTGGAAAACGCCTTCCCCGAGCTCAAGGGGACTGAGGCGCTCTCCGACAAGGTCGGCGCCAAGCCATCGGGCAAATTCGCCAAGATCCGGCATCGCGTGCCGATGCTCTCGCTCAACAATGCCTTTGCCGACGAGGACATCGCCGACTTTGTGACGAGGGTCAGGACCTTCCTCGGCCGCAAGGACGACCAGCCGATCGCCTTCACCGCCGAGCCGAAGATCGACGGGCTCTCGCTGTCGTTGCGCTACAAGAAGGGCGAACTGGTCAGTGCCGCGACGCGCGGCGATGGCGAGGAGGGTGAGGATGTCACTGCCAACGCCCGCACCATCTCCGAGATTCCGCACCGGCTGAAAGGCAAGGACGTGCCTGATGTCGCCGAGGTACGCGGCGAGATCTATCTCGGCCATGCCGATTTCGCGGGGATCAACCAGCGCCAGCGCGAGAAGGAGGAGCGCGAGTTCGCCAATCCGCGCAACGCGGCGGCGGGCTCGCTGCGCCAGCTCGACGTCTCGATCACCGCAAGCCGGCCCTTGCGCTTTTTCGCCTATGCCTGGGGCGAGATGCCGGAATTGCCGGCGCCGACGCAGTTCGGCGTGGTCGAGGCCTTCGCGCGCTGGGGCTTCAAGACCAACCCGCTGATGGCGCGCTGCGAAACCGTCGAGGAACTCTTGGCGCATTACCGGTCGATCGAGGTGCAGCGTGCCACGCTCGGCTATGACATCGACGGCGTGGTCTACAAGGTCGATGAACTCGCGCTGCAGGCTAGGCTCGGCTTCGTCGCGCGCGCCCCGCGCTGGGCGATTGCGCACAAGTTCCCGGCCGAGCTGGCGACGACCGTGCTGGAGGCGATCGACATCCAGGTCGGCCGCACCGGGGCGCTCTCGCCGGTCGCGCGTCTGAAGCCTGTGACCGTCGGCGGCGTCGTCGTCACCAATGCGACGCTGCATAACGAGGACTATATCCGCGGCTTCGATTCGAAGGGCCTGCCGATCCGCGACGGCAGCGACATCCGCATCGGCGACACGGTGACGGTGAAGCGCGCCGGCGACGTGATCCCGCGCGTCGAGGCGGTCGATCTCGCCAAAAGGCCGGCGGACGCGCAGCCCTATGTTTTCCCGACGAGGTGTCCCGTCTGCGGCTCGGACGCGGTGCGCGAGCACAATCCGCGCTCGGGCAAGGAGGATGCGGTGCGCCGCTGCACCGGTGGGCTGATCTGCGCGGCGCAGGCGGTCGAGCGGCTGAAGCATTTCGTTTCGCGCGACGCGCTCGACATCGATGGGCTCGGCGACAAGCAGATCGAGTTCTTCCATGCGGATCCCGATCTGCCGGTGAAGCAGCCGGCCGACATCTTCACGCTGGCTGAGCGCGACGGGGCGAACCTCAAGAAGCTCAAGGACAAGGAAGGTTTTGGCGCGACCAGCACCAAGAAGCTGTTCGAGGCGATCGACGATCGGCGCGCACCACCGCTCAACCGCTTCATCTTCGGGCTCGGCATCCGCCATATCGGCGAGACCAATGCCAGGCTGCTGGCGCGCCATTACGGCTCGTTCGATGCTCTGCAGGCCGCCTGTCTTGCTGCCGAGAACCCGGAGAGCGAGGAGCGCGCGGCGCTCGACGCGATCGACGGCGTCGGCCCGACAGTGGTCGAGGCGCTGCTGCAGTTCTTTGCCGAGGAGCACAACCAGCAGATGCTCGCCCGGCTGCTGGTAGAGGTGACGCCGCAGCCATTGGAGGCAGTGGCCTCGTCCAGTCCTGTCGCCGGCCAGATCGTCGTCTTCACCGGCGCGCTCGAACGCATGACCCGCGACGAAGCCAAGGCGATGGCCGAACGGCTCGGCGCCAAGGTCGCCGGCTCGGTTTCGTCGAAGACCGATCTGCTGGTGGCGGGGCCGGGCGCCGGCTCGAAGCTCAAGGATGCCGCCAAGCACGGCGTCAAGGTGATCGACGAGGCCGGCTGGTTCGAGCTGGTGGGCGGGTAGGCTCACCGCAGCCGAGATTACCTCATTGCAAAATGAAGCGCGCGGGGAACCCTTCTCCCGTGTGGGAGAAGGGCAGGGATGAGGGCCTGCCCTATTCGCAGAAGGCGTAGCGGAGGCCGCTCGTCCTAACAATCAGCGGCGGTCCCTCACCCCTACCCCTCTCCCATCCGGGAGAGGGGTTCCCGCGCTTGTTCGGGCTGCTTTAGCCCAGCGAAAGCCCTTGGCTACCGGAGCCACTTTTACCTTTGCTCCGCCGCCAGCGTGCAGATCATCCGCGCCACCTCGTAGGACTTCTCGAAAGCCGGCACCGGCAGGAACTCGTAGCGCGAGTGGAAATTATAGGCGCCGGTGAAGAAGTTCGGCGTTGGTAGGCCGCGGGCCGAGAGCGCTGCGCCGTCGGTGCCGCCGCGCATCGGAATCTGCTTCTTCCTGATCTGCAGCGTCTCAAGCGCGCCGAAGAGCAGTTCGACCGGGCGGTGGTCGTCGCCGAGGCTGTCATGGATGTTGCCATAGGTGTCGCTCACCTGGCACTCGACGCGGCCGGTCGGATAGAGCGCGGCGAGCTCGGCGGTGACCTCAATGAGCCGGCGCTTGCGTGCTTCGAAGCTCTGCTTGTCGAAGTCGCGGATCAGCGCCCCGAGCCTGGCCTCGCTGGCATTGGCGGTGATGGTGTTGAACCAGACATAGCCTTCGCGGCCTTCGGTGTTCTCCGGCGTATGTGAGCGGTCGAAGCGGCCAATGAAGTCTTGGGCCATCAGCACCGGGTTCACCAGCACGCCCTTGGCCGACATCGGATGGGTGCTGACGCCGGTGAGGGTGATCTCGGCGCTCGCGGCATTGAAGTTCTCGATCACGACTTCGCCGAGCTCGCAGCAGTCGATCGTGTAGGCGAAATCGCAAGGGAAGCGGGAGAGATCGAGCACCTTGGCGCCGCGCAGGCCGATCTCCTCGTCCGGAACGAAGGCGACGACGATGTCGCCGTGCCGATCCTGCGGGCCGAGAGTGGCGAGGAGCGTCATGATCACCGTGATCGCCGCCTTGTTGTCGGCACCGAGCACGCTGGTCCCGTCGCTGGCGATGATCTCGGCGCCCTGCCAGTTGCGCAATTGCGGATGCTCGGCCACACGCAGCCAGATGTCTTGCTCGCGGTTGAGGCAAAGGTCCTCGCCCTCGAAACGCAGCAGCTGCGGGCGGATCTCGGGCGAAAGCCCGGCATCGAAGGTGTCGAGATGGGCGATGAAGCCGATCGGCGGGGCGCCCGCCACTGTGCCGCGCTTCAGCGCCGTGACGGTGGCGCGATCGTCGATGACGACGTCGTCGAGGCCGAGCGCGCGCAACTCGCCAGCCAGCAGTTCGGCGAGCTGTTGCTGACCCGGCGTGCTCGGCAGCGTCGTCGCCCTGATATCGCTCTGGCTGGCGATCGAGACATAGCGGAAGAAGCGCTCGATCAGCTGCTGGCGGATGCTCATGATTGTCCTGTCGTGTGCATGGTGGTCAGCGGTCAACGGCTCGCTCTGCAGTCCTATTGGCAGGGGAGGCGTCGATCGGCCGGGTCGCGCGTGTCGGCGGCTCGGCATTGCGGAAATGGCTCGGCGATTTGCCGATCACCCGCTTGAAGGCACGGCTGAACGAGGCTTCGGAATCATAGCCGAGGCGGCGCGCCACCGCCGAGATCCGCATCCGGTCGCGCTCCAGCCATTGCCTGGCCTGGTGCATCTGGACCTGCGCGACATAGCGGGCGGGCGTTTCGCCGACGACACTGGCAAAGCGCTCGGCGAAGGCGGAGCGCGAGGCATGCATCACCTTGGCGAGGGCATCGACCGTCCAGTCCTCGCTCGGATTGAGATGGATCGCGGCAAGCACGCGACCGATATCAGGGTCGCGGGCGGCGGCGACCCAGCCGGTAGCCGTGCCGCAGCCACGCTCGACCCAGGACCTGATCAGGGCGGCAGCGACGACGTCGGCGAGGCGGGTCAGGATGCCGCCGGCGCCGACGCGGTCGAGGGCAAGCTCGCAGGCCATGGTGGTCAGCAGCGCCGGGATGGCGGGTTCGTGCACCGCCATCTCGTGCACCCACATCAGCTCCGGCATCATCCGCAGCATCGGATGCTGCGCGTCGACGTTGAAGCAGAGGCTGGCGCTGAAGAACAATGTCGCCTCGCCGTCGCCCCCTCCTGCGCCACCGCCGCGCGCCTCGGCGATCTCGCCGCAACAGTGCTGGAAGGCACAGTGCCCGTTAGGCGTCGCCGAGATGCCGGGCTCGCTGGCGAGCGCATGCTCGACGCCACGCGGCATCAGCACGGCATCGCCCTGTTCGAGCCGGACCCACTCGCCCTCGGGTGTGCGCAGCCAGCAACCCTGCTCGGCCATGAAGTGGAAACGTGCGGCCGATTGAGCCGGAAACAGCAGGCACCAGGGCGTGGTCATCTGGTAGCGGGCATAGTCGACGCCTTCGAGCCTCAGGCCGCGAAGCATCTCCGACAGCGGGTCCGGCGCCGATCTTCTGGACGATTGGTCAAGCATGCCGGGTTTTCTAGCATGGAAGCTCCAGAGGGTCACGCCTAACTCCGGTGTCCGATCTTCCTGGAGCGACCTATGTCGGATTCCTTGTCAGCCACAGCCGATGCCGAGCTTGTCGGTATCGTGCCCGCAGAACGCACAGACGCCGCCTGGCCGGCGGTGTTCGCGCTCGCCATGGGTGTGTTCGCGCTGGTCAGCGCCGAATTCCTGCCCGCCAGCGTCCTGACCTCGATCGCCGCCGATCTCTCGATCAGCGTCGGCGCCGCGGGGCAGACCGTCACGGTGACCTCGCTGGTCGGCGTCGCCGCCGCCATCTTCACGCCGATCCTCACCAGCCGGTTCGACCGGCGCCTGGTACTCTGGACGCTGCTGTCGCTCCTGGCGGTGTCGAGCCTGGTCACGGCCATGGCCAATGGCTTCACCATGCTGCTCGCGGCGCGCTTCCTGCTCGGCATCGCCCTCGGCGGCTTCTGGTCGATGGCGCCGGCGCTGACGCTGCGGCTCGTCCCGGCGCAGTCCGTGCCGCGGGCGCTGGCGCTCATCTCGGCCGGCGTTTCGGCCGCCTTCATCGGCGGCGGGCCGCTCGGAGCCTATCTCGACGCGCTGATCGGCTGGCGCATGGTGTTCGGGCTGTCGGCCGGGCTTGCCGGCGTCGCGTTGCTGGCGCTGCTGGTGACGATGCCGGCCCTGCCGCCGCAGACTGCGCCGCGGCTGGGCACGCTGGGTGTCCTGCTCTCGCGCCCGAGCATTCGGCTGATGCTGATCTCGGTCCTCGTCATCATCTCCGGACAGTTCACCGGCTTCACCTATATCCGGCCCTTCCTCGAGCATGCGCCTCAACTCGGCGTCGCGGCGATCACCGTGGTGCTGCTCGGATATGGCCTCGGCAATGTCATCGGCAATTTCGCCGGCGGCGCCGTCGCGGGGCGCGGCGTCAAGCTTGCGATCGTCTCCTTCGCGCTGGCAATCGGCCTGCTGGCGCTGGTCATGATCCAGTTCGGCGCTTCGCCGATCGTGGCGGGGATCGCGGTCGCGTTCTGGGGCTTCGCCTTCGGCTTCGCGCCCGTCGGCTTCCAGACCTGGATGGTTCGCGTCGCGGCCGACCATGCCGAATCGGCGAGCGGACTTGTAACGGCGGCCTTCCTGGTCGCGATCGCCAGCGGCGCGGTGCTCGGTGGGCTGCTGGTCAACCATGTCGGCGGCCTCGGCCCGATCGGCTACATGGCGGTGGCGACGCTCGCCGGAGCCCTGCTGGTGCTGGTCGCCGGCAAGGAGCCGCCGCGTCCCTGAGATCGATAAAATGGCGACGGTCGCGTGATCGTCGCCATCACTTTTCTTCAAGACATCAAGGCGCGGTTCCGCTCTATCTTGCGCCATGGATCTGATCAGCCAAGGCGACGCATTGCTGGAGATGCCGCTCCAGACGGGGGAGCATGCCCGCCTGTTCACGGCCGCGCGTTTCTCCGGGCTGGAATGCCTGTCGGCGAAATTCTCGACCCATACCTATTCGCCGCATGCCCATGAGACCTATGCAGTCGGCACGATCCTGGAGGGCTGCGAGCTCTGGCATGCCCGCGGCCGCAAGCTCTTTGCCCGCACCGGCGACCTCGTCTTCAACCACCCGCTCGACGTTCATGACGGCGCGCCGAGCGAGGGCGGCTATCGCTACCGGATGACCTATCCGACGATCGAGCTGATGCGTGAGGTCGCGATCTCGCTCACCGGCGACCAGACCATCGGCACGCCCTTCTTCCCCGAACCGACCGTGCAGGATCCGGAAGGTTCGGCCCTGTTCTCGAAAGCGCATCGCGCGCTGGAGGAGGGCGGCGATGCGCTTGCCGGCGAGGAAGGTCTGCTGCGCGCCTATGGCTGGTGCCTGTCGCGCCATGCCGATCTCTCCGTGCGCGAGATCGGGCGCGAGCACGGGCCGATCTCGCAGGCCAGGGAATTGCTCGAGCAGCGCTATGACGAGGACCTGTCGCTGGCGGACCTCACCCAGCGCTCGGGCCTGCCGCGGCATCACCTGATCCGGGCCTTCCGACGCGAAACCGGGCTGACGCCGCATGCCTATCTCGTCGATGTCCGCGTCCGCCGCGCCCGCGAGCGGCTGCGGCGTGGCGAATCCCCCGGCGCGGTCGCGGCCGCCACCGGGTTCTGCGACCAGGCGCATCTGACCCGCGCCTTCAAGGCGAGGCTCGGCGTGACGCCGGGCGTCTTCCGCGCCGCCCATCACGGCTGACGACATCAGGAAATTCCATGTCCTGGAAAGACGAAGCCCGTGCAGGGCTCAACGACATCTGGCCGGCAGCGCTGGCTGCCGTGCCGATCGGCCTGCTTTTCGGTGCACTTGCGGCCGGCAAGGGGCTGTCGCCGCTCGAAGTCTTCCTGATGAGCGTGCTGGTCTTCGCCGGCGGGGCGCAGTTCGCCGCGGTCGAGCTCTGGGCCAGCCCGGCACCGATCGTCGCGCTGGTGTTCTCGACCGCACTGATCAATGCCCGCCACATCCTGATGAGCGCCTCGATCGCGCCGAAGCTCAAGGGCTTCTCGACGGCGCAGACCTTCGGCGGGCTCTACTACATGGCGGACGAGAACTGGGCGCTGGCCGAAAAGCGGGCGCGCACCCATCCGGTCACGCCCGCCTATTGGTTCGCCATGATCGTGCCGTTCGTGCTTGGCTGGCTGACCACCTCGACGACGGGCGCGATCATCGGCGCCGCGCTCGGCGACCCCAAGCGCTATGGCGCCGACTTCGCCTTCACCGCGTTGTTCATCGCGCTGACCGCCGCGTTCTGGAAGGGCCGCGTCACCGCCTGGACGGTAGCTGCGGCCGGTATCGCCTCGGCGCTGGCCTACAAGCTCGCCGGGCCGCCCTGGCATGTGCTGGCGGGCGCGCTCTGTGGCCTCGCCGCCGCCTGGATCGCCGCTGGTGACCTCGCCGAGAAACCCGTCGAAAGCCCGGCCGAATGACCCTCGACCCGATCAATCTCGCCGCCTTCCTCGGCATGGCGCTGGTGACCTATCTCACCCGCATCGCGGGCCTGGCCCTCGTCGGCCGACTCAATCTCTCAGCCCGGGCGCAGGCTGCCTTCGACGCGATCCCGCCCGCCGTGCTGATCGCGGTGATCGCGCCGAGCGCGCTCGCGACCGGTTGGCCGGAAACGGTCGCAGCCTTGGTCTGCGGCCTCGCCGCGACGCGGCTGCCGCTGCTCGGCGTGGTTGCCGTCGGCGTCGCGACCGTGGTTGCCTTGCGCATGGTGGCCTGAGGCTGGCCGGGAGAGAACGCATGCGCCCTGTGATGGACTCTATCGTCGATGCAATCGGCGGCACGCCGCTCGTGCGCCTCGATCGCTTGACGCGGCATCTCGGCGTCAGCGGCACCATCCTCGCCAAGCTCGACTACCTCAATCCTGGCTTCTCGAAGAAGGATCGGGCCGCGCTCGGCATCATCGAGGAGGCGGAGCGCGCCGGCACATTGAAGCCCGGTCAGACCGTGGTCGAGCTCACTTCCGGCAATATGGGCACCGGGCTCGCAATCGTCTGTGGCATCAGGGGCTATCCCTTCATCGCCGTGATGTCGAAAGGCAATTCTGAGGAGCGCGCCCGGATGATGCGGGCGCTCGGCGCGGAAGTGGTGCTGGTCGACCAGCTGCCGGGCTCGGTGCCGGGCCAGGTTTCGGGCGGCGATCTCGCACTCGTCGACGGCGAAGCCAAGCGGATCACGCAGGAGCGCGGCGCCTTCCGCGCCGACCAGTTCCACCGCGACGGCAACTGGCGGGCGCATTACCGCACGACCGGACGGAGCTCTGGGAGCAGAGCGGCGGGACGATCGACGCGTTCGTCGATTTCATCGGCTCGGGCGGCAGCTATGCCGGCGTGACCAAGGCGCTGAAGGAGCGCAGCCCGGCGGTCCACTGTTATGTGGTTGAGCCGGCCGGCGCCGCCGCCGCGGCGGGCGAGACGGTCTCAAGGCCGGATCACCCGATCCAGGGCGGCGGCTATGCGATGGCCGATCTCGCCTTCCTCAAGGACGTGCCGGTCGACGGCTATCTGCAGGTCACCGGCGATGAGGCGCGTGAGACGACGCGGCTGCTGGCGCGGTTCGAGGGGATCTTCGGTGGGTTTTCGGCTGGGGCGAATGTCGCGGCGGCGCTTCGGCTTCTGGCTGGAACTGGGGCCGGCAAGACGGTGGCCGTTATCATCTGCGACTCCGGGTTGAAGTACCTGTCGACTGATCTGTGGGGGTAACAGGCTGCAAGGAAGAGCGCGGGGAACCCTCTCCTGTAAGGAGAGGGCAGGGTGAGGTGTAGGCCGTTGGACCAGTGCCGCGAGCGCTGACCGCGCGGCCGGGTTCAAGCCAACGATTCCGCTCCCGAACACCTTGTAACTCTGATTTTGCCTCATCTGCTACACTGGCGGGTGCGGTGGCAGGCGGAAGACCGACGACCCTCAGGGACAGCAAGCCCGTGGGTGAGCCAGGGTCTTCGCCTGCCGATCCATCGACCC
>NZ_NBDP01000010.1 GCF_004123845.1 Allobosea sp. Tri-44
GGAACAGGGCAGCGCCGGATGGGGTGGAATGTGTGGCGGGCATGTAGGATGGACACCCCTCCCCCGGAAGACGCCTCGAACCAGGCGTTGAAATCCAGCGGAAACGGATCACGGGGCACGCCGATGTCACCGATGAAGCCGGTGCAGTACCGTGCCGGGATGTTCATGGCACGGCATAGGGCGATGGCAAGATGGGTGAAATCCCGGCATACACCGACGCGTTCATTCATCGCTTGAACAGCAGTGCGCGTGTTTCTGGCGAACTGATAGTCGAATCGGATTTGCGCGTTCACGTAATTGCAGATTTGCTGAACCCGATTCCAACCGGGAGCAAAACTGCCGAACAAATTCCATGCGGTCGCAGATAGCTCATCGACCTCACAGTACCGGCTGGACAAAGTATATTCGATGACCTCAGGCGGCAGATCACTTGGCCAGACTTCCGGTGCGTTCTTATCGAATTGGTCCGGAATTCCCGTGTCGCGGACGATCACATCGTTTGTGAAGATCGCTCCTCCCTGCGGTATAACCAGCCGGCGACACTGATTGCCGAAGCCGTCCGTGTATTCGTTGACCGGCACATTTGTGCCGTCGATGATCGATTTAATCTGCGGCGTCGGCTGACCAACCACGTCCTTGCTGCGGCTAGGATGAGGGTCGAGTAGGACCACCGCCGGAGTTGTTTGTGCGGTGACGATCTCGATCCGGTAGCCGACGCGGATTTGCATTGCGCTGCCTCTGAGAGAGATGATGAAGCGCAACATCCCGGGGTGACTTGAGGTTCCCCGATAATCTCCCGTTCTGGACCAAGGTTTGATTTCGCCCATGGCGAGAACCCGTCGGAACTTGGCGCGGGGGAGGCCACGCGACCAGGTCCTGAGCAGTAGGAGCGCCCGAGAGGAGCGCCTGGAACCCCCGAACCTTATTAATGTTCTAAAGAAGCTCGCCTGATTGCAGGTGGCTGTCGCATTGGGGGGCCACGGTGTCCAATCCGGCTGATTGCGCGATTTTCGCCCCGGTATCGAACGGCCCGGTGCGCGCTTACACAGCAGCCCGCACGGGCCCCAGCCTGCCCGAGGTCCGTTGGTTCAAGCGGGGGCTCTGGGAGGAAAAACCCTCGCAGGGCAAGACTGAGATAGTCGCTTCCAAATGGCAGATTCACGCGGGCGTCGCGAGCGAAGGGAACTGAATAATGCCCGCGATCGAGACTTCCTCTGCCATGCAAAATCCGGCACCGAAGTCGCCAATTGACAGCGTTGCCCACGTAGCTACCGGCGCTTTCATCATTGCCGCGTTGTATTTCTGACGCCAGGCTTTCGTACCGGTAGCGCTCGAAACCCTACTCAGTTTCTTCCTGTCGCAGCTGGTCAAGGCATTGCGGCAGCTTAGTGTTCCGAGAGGACTGGGGGTTTGTACTGTTGGCCTGTTTTCGTTGGTAGCCTTTGCCATCTTTCCGCTGGTCATTGATTGCGACGCGCGCAAGCGGGCGCGGACGTAACC
>NZ_NBDP01000029.1 GCF_004123845.1 Allobosea sp. Tri-44
GGGTCCATACTAGCGGAAATCAGGCGCTGGAATCGTAGCGATCACGCGCGCGCTGCTCGGCACACCTTTGGTGTCCCAACCAAGGCTCGCGACGGATGCTCCATTATTCGTGACCCGGTGCGGGCGCACTCGGCAGGTTGTCCGAGGCCCTAAGCGTGATTTCGATCTCATAGGAGCTGTCGTCCCAATCGAAGAGTGATGAGCTGCACTGGGGACAAAATCGCCTACCTCCCGCTCGGCTTCGATCCGAGTTAGCCAGTCGGCGCCGCAATCTAACGCGGCGCCGACAACACGACTGAGCGACGATAGATTCTGGAGACTAGCGGGATCCAAACAATGCGGTGAGATCGATCTCTTCATCGCGATGCTTCCCGCCCAGTACAGCCGCAAACCAAGCTGCTGCGGCGCCAGCCAGCAGCGCGGCTGCGGTCAGGAATGCGGTTATGACACCCATCCTGCGCGCGCGTTCGGCAGCCTGCTTCGCAGTTTCCTTCGCCTGGTTTAGTTTCGCATACGCATCGTCGATGCGCTTCTCGGCGTCTTGTTGAGAGACGTTTGCGCGCGCCGCGAGGCGGTTTGCGATGTAGGTGCGGTCAGCCGGATCGAGGGCACCGCTCGCCAAGCTGCGACTTAAGATGCGTGAAGCCTCCTCGCGCTCTCCCGCCGACACGGGTTCGCTACCGGTGGAACGCATCACAGAGTCGAGCGCTGAGCCGAGGGGGTCCGCCTGTTGGCTGATCAGCGCACCCGCGCCCGTCGCGGCTGCAGTGACCCCTGCCGCAGCGGTTTTGGCAGCCCCGGTCAGCACCGAACTGGTGAGCATCGCAACAAGCAAGGCACCAGCGGCCCAGACGACTAGTCCGTGCGCGCCATCGCGCACATGACGTTCATGATCAGTGGCATCGAGGGTTGGCCGGCGCATCCGTCCAGCCAAATATCCACCGGCAGCGCAGGCAGAAATCGTCACCCAGAGCGCCCAGATCCCGCCCGCGATCGCTAATGCGGTCAGACCGGAGGAGCGAGAGGTGTCGGCGGAGACCATCGAAAGCCCGATGGCAGAACCGAATGCCGCCATGATCGTGGTGATGGCGGCGGCGATCACCGCGCCGCCACTGTCCCCGCCATCGCCCACCCCCCGCCCACCATGGCCCCCCCCCCCCCTCCCCCACCCCCCACCCCCCCCCCCCCTTCCCCCCCCCTTCCCCCCCCCATCCCACCCCACCCCC
>NZ_NBDP01000051.1 GCF_004123845.1 Allobosea sp. Tri-44
CCTTGTAACTCTGATTTTGCCTCATCTGCTACACTGGCGGGTGCGGTGGCAGGCGGAAGACCGACGACCCTCAGGGACAGCAAGCCCGTGGGTGAGCCAGGGTCTTCGCCTGCCGATCCATCGACCCCGAACAGTCGCTTGGGCCGCTCGAAGCGAAGCCCGCTTGCGCAAGGATGGGACAGGATGGACGCCACCGCCATTGTTGGAATCGATGTGTCGAAGGACCGTCTGGACGTCCATGTCCGGCCGGGCGGAGACGCGTTCTTCGTCAGGCGCGACGGCGACGGGATCGCCGCTTTGATCGAGAGGCTCAGTCCACTCGATCCGGCCGCCATCGCGGTCGAGGCGACAGGCGGGTTCGAGACGGTGGTCGCCGCGGGACTGGTCGGTGCGGGGTTGCCAGTGGTCGTGGTCAATCCAGCGCAGGTGCGCGCCTTCGCCAATGCCTTGGGCAAGCGCGCCAAGGCCGATCCGATCGATGCTGCCGTGATCGCCCATTTCGTCGAGGCGACGAAGCCAGCGATCCGGCCGTTGCCGGATGAAGCGACGCAGCTTCTGGCCGATCTGGTCTCGCGCCGGCGCCAGATCGTGGCGATGATCGGGGCGGAGCGCCAGCGCCAGAAGCGAGCGCCGGCTCGGATCGCCAGGAGCATCGTGCGGCTGGTCAAGGCACTGGAAAAGGAACTCGCCAGCCTCGATGGCGATATTGACGATGCCGTGCGCGGTTCGCCAGCCTGGCGGGACAAGGAGGACCTGCTCGCTTCGGTGCCCGGCATCGGTCGGACCATTGCCCGAACCCTGATCGCCGAACTGCCCGAACTCGGCTCCCTCGGCCGACGCCAGATCGCGGCGCTGGTCGGGCTTGCACCCTGGACGCGCCAGTCCGGGCAGTGGCGCGGCAAGAGCTTGATCGGTGGCGGCAGAGCCGCCGTCCGCGCCGCCCTGTTCATGGGTGCCATGGTCGCTGCCCGTCACAATCCGACCCTCAAAGCTTTCCGCGACAAGCTCGTCGCAGCCGGAAAGCCAAAGCTCGTCGCCATCATCGCGACGGCCCGAAAACTCGTCACGATCCTCAATGCCGTCATCCGGGACCAACAACCATGGCGCGAACAAGACGCTTGACCACCAAGACAGTCGCTCACCCCT
>NZ_NBDP01000050.1 GCF_004123845.1 Allobosea sp. Tri-44
TCGTTCTCCATCCGCTCCATGATCGAGGCGGCGCGGTTGTAGCCGATCTGCAGGCGGCGCTGGATGTAGGAGGTCGAGGCCTTCTTGTCGCGCAGCACGACCGCCACCGCCTGCTCATAGGGATCGTCGCTCTCAGCCTGGCCCATCGCGCTCTTGTCGAAGACCGCGCCGTCCTCGTCCTCGCCGGCTCCGGCCTCCTCCTCGGCGGTGACCGCGTCGAGATAGTCCGGCCGCCCTTGCGTCTTCAGATGCGCGACGACCTTCTCGACCTCGGCGTCCGAGACGAACGGGCCGTGCACGCGGGTGATCCGGCCGCCGCCGGCCATGTAGAGCATGTCGCCCTGGCCGAGCAGCTGCTCGGCGCCCATCTCGCCGAGGATGGTGCGGCTGTCGATCTTGCTGGTCACCTGGAAGGAGATGCGCGTCGGGAAGTTCGCCTTGATCGTGCCGGTGATCACGTCGACCGAAGGCCGCTGCGTCGCCAGCACGACATGGATGCCGGCGGCCCGCGCCATCTGCGCCAGGCGCTGGATCGTGCCCTCGATCTCCTTGCCGGCGACCATCATCAGGTCGGCCATCTCGTCGACGATCACGACGATATAGGGCAGAGGCGACAGGTCCATCGCCTCCTCCTCGTAGATCGCCTCGCCCGAATGCTTGTCGAAGCCGGTCTGGACCGTGCGGGTGATGACCTCGCCGGCCGCGAGCGCCTCGCCGACCCGGACATTGAAGCCGTCGATGTTGCGCACACCGAGCTTCGACATCTTCTTGTAGCGCTCCTCCATCTCGCGCACCGCCCATTTCAGGGCGACGACCGCCTTCTTCGGGTCGGTGACGACGGGGGTAAGCAGATGCGGGATGCCGTCATAGACGGAAAGCTCGAGCATCTTGGGGTCGACCATGATCAGCCGGCACTCCTCCGGCTTCAGCCGGTAGAGGATCGACAGGATCATGGTGTTGATCGCGACCGACTTGCCCGAGCCGGTGGTGCCGGCGACGAGCAGATGCGGCATGCG
>NZ_NBDP01000068.1 GCF_004123845.1 Allobosea sp. Tri-44
CTTCGGCGCGGGGGTGGCGTGGAGTGCGGTGCCCAGACGCGTGGGGAGAAGATGCCCTGCCCGGGCCGCATGACCGGCGTCTTGTAGATCTGCGTGGTCTCGCCGAGCATCTCCGACACGAATCCCGAGGTTTCCAGGTCGTTGATCTGGATGAACAGCTTGATCTGCGAGCCCGAGACCGTGGTGATGCGGGTGTTGCGGCCATAGAGTTCGTCGAGCTGAGCGATGTCCTGCATAATAATCGCCATGCGGAAGCCATAGCCGGCGGAGATCGTGATTTTCGAGATCAGCGAGTCCATCCGCCCGACATGGTAGAACTCATCGAGCATGAGCAGGACCTGATGCGGTTCGTCGGGCCCTGGGATTTTTTCCATCAGCAGGTCGTGGATCTGCTGGAACAGGATGCGGATCAGCGGCCGGAAGATCGCGAGCTCCGCGATGGTGCAGCCGATGAAGATGGTCATCGGGTAGCGGCGCAATGCGCGGATGTCGAAGTCGGAGGTCTCGGTCGCGGCCGAAATCAGTCCGTTGTTCCACAGGCTCATCGCCATGTTGACGTTGAACACGGCGCTGTTGCGGGTTTCCGGCTCGAGCGCGATGTACTGGTTGAAGCTGTCGACGACCCAGGTCGGCAGATGCTCACTTTCAGTCTTCACGATCGCCCGCAGGACGGTCGAGATGTCCTTGCCGGTCGTCGTCATGCGCGCAACGCTGCGCATGTGCTGTGCGGCGGCCGTTAGCGGCGACGAGAGTACGTACCCGATCAGCGCCGAGAGCAGCAGGCGCCCTGCCCCAGCCCAAGTGTCGTCGGCCTTTTCGGGAATGACAAAGCT
The DNA here is from genome assembly GCF_004123845.1 of Allobosea sp. Tri-44. Lineage (GTDB taxonomy): Bacteria > Pseudomonadota > Alphaproteobacteria > Rhizobiales > Beijerinckiaceae > Allobosea. The sequence goes on from NZ_NBDP01000068.1 coordinate 834, forward strand.
CGGGACGACACGGAAGTCCGTTGCCATACGCTCGTCGCGGCGCACGAAATCGAGCGGATTGTAGCGATGGGTATCGGGTGAGCCCGGCGAGAACATGAAGACCTTGTTGCCCTGCTGCTGCCGGTGGCTGGCGAGGGCTTCGAAATTCTCGCGCTTTGGATCGAAGAACACGGCCGAGCCCTGCCAGAGATAGCCGTTCGGAAGCACAAAGCCGGTGCCTTTACCCGATCGGGACGGTCCGACGACGAGGATATGGGCCGGCTCGTCCGAGCGGATTGTGACGCCGTTCAGCATGCCGAGAATGATGCCTCTTTTGGCGGTAAGGCCCTGTTTCGCGGCCTCCATGAAGGTTCCGAAGCGGGCCGCGCCAAACGGCATCTGCCGACGATTGATCAGCCCGATGACGACGAGGCCGACGCCGAGCGCAACGACGGCGCCGGCAGCATAGCCGGCACGGATCAGCGCCTCGGTGCGGGTCGGCGGAAAGATCAGCCGCTCATGGAAGTGCCGCCAGGCGATGAAGACGAAATCAGAGGAGCGGTCGGCGTTCTGCATCCGAATCAAGGCCCAACGCTGCGATCCTTCGCTCGGAAACCGCGACGGCGCCCAGCGCAGGCCGACAACCACCTCATAGGCGAGGCCCCAGAGCAGCCAGAAGGCAATCAGCGCCAGGATGGCAATGCCGATCCTATAGACGACGATGCGCGCCATGGCCCCCCTCCTCTCCCTGGCGCTCCTTGGGCCATTCCCCCATCCGCGCGAAATAAACCGCCGACGTGCCGCGCCAGCCGCCGATCTTGGTCTGCTGGATCACGATCGGCAGGACCGACTTGATGTAGGCGATAATCTCCTCGCGCTTCAGGCCGAGCCCGGCCTGCATCACCATGAGTGCGAGCTGCTCGAAGGCGCCGGCGGGGCTGTCGGCATGAACCGTGGTGATGCTGCCGGGATGGCCGGTGTTGATCGCACGGAGAAAGGAATAGGCCTCCGCGCCGCGGATCTCGCCGAGGAAGATCCGGTCAGGGCGCAGGCGCAGCGACGCTTGCAGCAGCATCTCGACGGTGACGCGCGCCTCTCCCTGGTCGCCTTTCGAGGCGATCAGCGGCAGATAGTTCTGCTGGATCGGCCTGACCTCGCGGGTATCCTCGATGGTGATGATCCGCTCGTCGGCCGGGACCTCTTTGAGGATCGCGTTGAGGAAGGTGGTCTTGCCTGAGCTGGTGCCGCCGGAGAGCAGGATCGAATACCGACTGACCACGGCGAGCTTAATGAAATCCTCGATCCGTCCTGCATCGAGATGCTCGCAGAGCGCCCGGTCGGCTTCGGTCAGAAACCCCTCCCCGGCCGTCTCCACCTGCTTGAACGAGCCGAGCTTGCGGTAATCGTCGAGTCGCATCTTCCTTGATCACCTGCTTGCGGATGGCGAAGGCACCGCCAGCTGTAGTCGCCGGCGGAATGACGCCCTGGAAGCGTTCGCCAGTCGGAAGTGCCGCTGACAACAGCGGGTGCTCCTCGTTGACACTCTGCCCGGAATGGCCGGCGATGCGCTCGGCGAGATGGCGGATCGCCTGCTCGGTCAGTTGCGGAACGTCGTGGCGCTCCATCGCGGATTGGCCGAAGCGCTCGACCCAGATCACGCCCGGGCCATTGGCGCAGATCTCGACGACCTGGTCGTCGTCCAGCCAAGGCCGCAGTGGCGAAAGCGCGCGGTCAAGGAAGACCGTGAGGTTTCTGGATGGTGCGCTCACGCCTGAGCTCCCGCAGCGCCTCCTTCACCGGATCGGGGTAAAGGGACGAGAAATCGAGATCCCGCCGGACGAAGACGATGATCCGGATACCCTGGTCGAGATGGATCGTCGGCGGGATGCTGATCGAATTCTTGAGCGCCTCCTGTGCGATGTTGGTCAAGGTTTGCGAGACATTCTGGGCGGCGATCTGCCTCGCCTGCAGGGAGAGCTGGTTCTGCCCGACGCCGGTCTGGGTCTGCGTGACCGCGCCAGTGACGGGGTCGGTCGTGGTGATGACCGTGCCATTGCCGGTGCTGTCGTAGTTCTGGCCGAAGCCGCTGAGGAACTGCGCGGCGCCGCCGACGAGGGACAGCATGATCGCCGCGCCGAAGCGCTCAAGATAATGGTTGTCGACGGTGCCGGCGCTGCCGGCCCGGCCGAGATCGTCGGTGCCGTTCGAACCGAGCTGGATCGAGACGCCGTCGGAACGCAGCAATCGTGTCCAGACGACGAAGACACGGGTCTGGCCGCGGGTCAGGCCGGATTTGTACTCGCCGACGAGCCGGCTGCCGGCCGGGATCAGTATGCGTCGGCCGTCGAACGACCAGACATTTTCGGTGACGACGGCGCGCACCATGCCGGGCAGGTCGCTCTGGACGGCGGTCTCCAGCACGCCGCGGATCAGCGTGCCCTGGGCGACCAACGCATCGATCCGATTGTTCCTGGTCGCGCGCGAGATATCGACGCCGGCGGCCGACACCGAGGCGAGGAAGCGGCGATTGGGATCATCGTCTGCGGCCGTCGCGGTTCCGGATGAGCTCTCAAGATTCCCGGCACCGGCGGCTGTCGCACTATTGTCCGAGATCACCTGCGGGGCGCGCAGACGCTCCCATTTGCGGCGTTCCTCTTCCGCCAGCCGCTGGCGTTCGAGCTCGGCCAGACGGCGCGCCTCGTCGTCGTTAGCCGCTGCGGTCGGGAGGGGAGGTTCGGGCGCGGGCGGCGGCTGGATCGTCTGGGGCGGTGGTGGCGGAGGAGCCGGCGGTTCGACCGGCGCTTGCGGGATGACGATCGTGCCCTGGTCGGTCTGGGGCCGCGGCGTCGACAGCGACGGCGCCGGAAACTGCGTCGTCGTAAACTCCTCCTTGTCTGGCGTGGTCATGATGGTCGGGCGCTGACTGGTCGTGCGATAGAGCAGCCAGCCGGCGACGACGAGCGCTCCAGCCGGAATGCCGACCGTAAGCAGGCGGCCGAGCACGGTGCGGCCGCGGGCGACCGAGGTCGCGGCCGCGGCCTCCAGCTCGAAAGCGCGATAGTCGTCAGCGCTCGGCATCGCTTCTCCTCATTTGCCGGTGGCGCCGATGCGCTGCGGCGCGTAGGGCTCGAGCCCCGTGGGCTCGTGCAGGTTGGTGCGGCGGCGGTTGAAAATGCAGGTCGCATCCTGGCCATTGCGCAGCGTCCACTGCGCCGCGACCTTGTCGACGACGACATAAGGGCCTTCCGTCCGGAAATTAACCAGGCTCTCGTTGCGGTCGCCGTCGACGATGTAGATCGCCGGCGTCTCGCCTTCGAAGCGGAACCAGGTCTTGGTCCCGTCGTCGAACACCGTCATCGGCTTGTTGGCCGAGGCGCCCTTATAGCCATAGTCGCTATTGGCGTTGGCGATGTTGAGGGCCTTGAGATTGGGATGGGCCGCGCGATCTTTGGCGGTCGCGAGCAGACGCGCATCGGCCTCGTCATCCGGGAAGCGGAAGCGCACGGCGTAGGTCTGGTCCTGTGCGGGGTGCGTGTTCGAGCGCAGCAGGAAGACATAGACGCGCCTGGTGGTGACGACATTGAGGTTCGACTGGGCGTTCTTCTCGACCGGCTTGACGAAGATGATGTCGCCCTTGCGGTTGGGCTCGACCTTCCAGGCGATCGCGTCGCCAAGCGCCAGCGTCTCGATCTTTTCATCCGACTGAAGCTGGATCATCGTCGAGGTGCCGTAGCTCGCGTCGATCGCCGTGACATTGTCGCGGTTATAGGTGACGTCACGGATCCGGGCGTCGATCCGGCCAGGCCGCGGCGTCGCCTCGGCGAAGGCTGCGGAAATCGTCAGAGCTGAGATCGCGAGGCCGAGCAGAGTGCGCCGCATCACGGCTGGCTCCCTGCCGTGCCCGGTGACGGAGCCGTCTCCTGGTCGCGGCGATATTCGAGTGCCTGGAATCCGAGCGGATTGTCGAAGCGCCATTGGTTGCGCATCGGTGTCGCGGTGTAGCGGAAGCGCACGAGCGAGACCCAGTGCCGGGTCAGGATGTTAGTCGCCGATTTCTGATCGGTCGAGAAGCGCACCAGGGCCGTGCGGTTGTTCGGGAAGGTCACCGATTTGATGGTGACGGCGACCTCAGTGTTCGAGCCGAACAGCTTGACCGGATTGTTCGGGTTCGCCGGCGAATAGATCTCGGTGAGTTCGCGCGAGGCGTCGCCGGCCGAGAGCAGCTGGGCGAGGTCGAAATTGTCCTTGAGTGCACGCGGATCATAGGTCTCGCGCGCCTTGATATAGCGCACGACGCTGAACATGGTGACGGCTTCGTCCTGCGTCAGCGCGCCCTCGGCCATCGGACGCTTGACCTCGACGAAGCCCGTCGTCTTGTCGACCACGACCATATAGGGCTCGTAGGTCTTGAGCGGCACGAGCAAGGCAAGCAGCCCGAGCGCGACGACGGCAACGACGGTCATCACCGCGGCGACGATCCAGGCGAGGGCCCGTGAATTCCGACTACGGCGGGCGAGATCATGTTCCCAGGTCGCGCCCTCGGCGTAATAGCGCGGATCGACCCGAGGTGTTTCCGATGTGGTGACCTCGCTCATGACCGCCCTCCCCGCTCGCCGGTTCCGGGCGCGGCAGCCTGATTGCGAATCTGGTCGGCGAGCCGGCGGAATTCGGGGGTCTCGGCCCAGGAGCCGGCGCGCAAGCCGACGCGGGCCCGCTGACGGGCGGTGAGTTCCTCGCGCCGCGACAGCGAGGCCGGTCTGAACGGATTGCGCAGATCGAGCCGGGTCCGGTTGGCGGCGAGGCCAAGGCGATAGCCTGTCGCGGACGCGAGCACGGCGCCGATCCGCGGCGTGTGGACAGGAACGCCGCCGGCGATCGCCGCGGCGACGTTGTTGATCTGAGCGAGCAGCAGAATGCCGATGATGGCGAGCAGAACGACCGGACCGATCGTCGCCCAGGTCGCGGATTTGCTGCCGGCGACGCCGTTCAGCGCATCGATCGATTGCTGGATCAGCGAGACGTAGAAGGCGAGGAAGGCATAGACGAGGATCTGCACCACGAAATACTGCGCGATCGCGCCGAGCCAGCCGCTGAAGAAGCGGCTCGTCACGCCGAACAGCAGCAGGATGATGAAGACCGGCGCGAGCGCGAGCAGCAGCCACATGAACATCTTCGAGAGGATGATCAGGAAGATCGCGAAGCCGATCAGGATCGCCATCGCGACATAGAAGACGGCGGCGAAGATATAAGGTCCCCAATTGGTGATGCCGGCATTCTGCAGGAAGGCTTCGGTGACGCTGTTCGTCGTGTCCCACATGTTCTGCAGGGCATTCTGGACGCCGTTGACCGAGGTGAGGTTCGCCGAGGTGCCGGTATTGTTGGCGGTGGTGACGACGCTGAGCAGAGCGTTGCCGATGGCTGAGGGGCCGCGGTTCATCGCGTCGTAGACGAGGGTCTGGAAGTCGCTCCAGCTCGTCGCCCACGCGTAGATCAGGCAGGCCCGAAACAGCCGGAAGGCGTGGTCGGCCGGGCCGCCAGTCGCCGTCCCCTGCCAGATGCCGACGCCCCAGAAGATCACGTAGAGCGTGAGCAGAAGGCCGGCGACGCTGGTGGCGCCGCCAGAGGTCGCGGCGTTCGCCAAAGCCTGGTAGGCGCTCGAGACGTAAGTCTCGCCGATCTGATCGACAGATTGCAGGAGCGTGGTGACGCTGAAGGACTTGGCCATCGTCGTCCTCAGATTGGCCGCATCGGGCCGCAGGGCGTCAGCGATGTAAACGCCGCCGGAGGCAGTGATGGGTCGCCCTCGCGGGATGCGATCGAGGCCGCGTCCTCGTCGGCAGAGCACGGCGCCTTCAGCGGCTTGTAGGCGCAGCCGCCGAGAAGGCCTGCGAGCAGCGCGAGGGTCGTCAGCCTACGCGCGAGGGTCACGGCACCGGCGCCTTCGGCTGTGTGAAGGTATGGCGCGGGACGCTGCCCTTGCTGCATCGTCCGAACTTTGCTCGGTATCGGGTGTTGCCGGGCGTTTCGACGGGGCTGCCGAAGAGCCGATCGCGGCCGCGACGAAGGCGACGACCAATCCGCCAAGACACCACAGCACGATCTTGCCGGTATCGGGCCCTCATTGGGTGAACTTCATGGCGCGGGCCGCTGCCGATTCCGCTGCGAGGCGATCGAGATTGGCTTGGTTCGCTGCCGCTGCCGCGGTGTTCACCGTGCCGGTGAGCTCATTGATCGTCTGGCCGGTCTGGACCTGAACCTGGGTGTTCTGGTCGACGCTGCCCTTGAGATCCTGGGCCTGCCCGATCTGCTGGCCCCCTTGCGTGAAAGCCTGCGAGCGCTGCTTCACTGCGCCTTGCGTGGAATCGATCAGGCCCGACAGGGTCGCCGCGACGTTCACGGAGTTCTTGTAGGCGGTGTCGACCGGATGGGTCTTGCCGCTCACCATCCCGGTGATGGTCTGTACGAGCTGCAGCCCGTTGATCAGGGTCGAGACGATATTCTGCGATCCGGAGCCCATGCCGGCGAAGGAGAGCGTCCCGCCCGAGATCACCGAGCCGAGCGAGGGGGCCGACCCCACGGAGAAGCCACCGCCCAGTGCCATCTGCGCAAGCGAGCCTTGCGCCTGAGACGAGCGATCCCCGGTGACGGCGGCCAGCGTCTTTTGCGTGAACTGCATGATTTGCTGGTCGGCAGTGAGGATCTGCCGTGTCGTCGAAGCGATTTCCTGGGCCTTGATGAGGTTGGCATCGTCACGGGTCGGGACCTGCGCGAAGACCGAACTGGTAATCGCGATCGCAAGGCCTGAGAGCAGCAAGCGGAGGCGCATCGATCTCTCCCTTATCGGTGGCTGGCGGCAGTGGCCGCGTTCTGGGTCTGCTCGAGGAAGAACAGGACGTTGCCAGCGGTATCGACGTAGCGCGGCGTGACACAGGCCGGATCGCCTGAGGTGCCGGCTTCCGGCGACGGACAGTTCGACGTGGAGCGACAGGGATCGAGCGCGGTCCCTGAACCGGCCGTGCCAGCGGGACAGACCGTTCCCGTTGACGCCGGGTGGTTGGCACTACCTGCCCGCATCCCACCGGCGGCACGGCTTCCGTCGCCGATGCGCGCGAGATTGAGGGCATTCAGCGCCGTCACCCATAAATTCGTGGAGTTGATCGCCTCGTTCCAGGCGAGGTTGTTCTGGATCCGGGCCGAGCTGTTCGCATCAAGGGCCGCCATCACCGTGTCAGTCGCGCCGACCTGCTGCCCCGTCGTGCGAAAGCCATTCTGCGCCGCCTGCAGGGTCGAACGGCTGGCATCGAGACCGCCGACGACGTTGCCAGCGGACTGGAAGAGCGTCTGGTCGTTGAGAGCCGCGCCCTTCGCACCGGCAGTGGGCGTGACGGAACTCTCTGGGCTGTAGGCCTGAATCTTGCGGGCACCGTCACCGCTCTGCGGCTGCACGGTCGGGTTGGTGACGTTGGCCTTCTTGCCCGTCGTCACGGCGCATTTGACGCCCTTATTAGTCTCCTTGCGCTGACTCCTGATCGGAACGAGCTTGACCGTCGTCCCGGCGGTCTCCGATTGCTTCGTCAGTAGGGCGGCGTCGTTGACGGGGACATTGGCAAGCGTCGGCGGCACGCCGAGCAAGGTGATCATCGTGACGATGAGGTGCGTCCGTTTCATGATGCCTCCCTCCCGAGGAAGATCGGCAGCCAGATTGTAGGGTCGTCACCCACGCGGGCGCGCAGCGCGTCGAGCTCGGCCACCGTCTCGGTCCGGCCGGACAAGACCTTGATGAGATCGGGCATGCCGGCGAGGTTCAACCGTGCCACCACGCTGTCGCGCCCGTGCTTGATCAGGAAGGAGCGGCTTTCCGGGGCGGTCGAACGAATCCACGCGACCTCGCGGCCGGACAGACGGAAGGCCTGGGCGTAGCTGTCGTCGTCGGCCTTGGGGTTCGGGAAGAAGATGTTGGTGCTGGTCTGTTCGATCAGCGTGTTCGACGATCTCGAGCGAACGATATCGGCCGCCGATTGCGTGCCGAAGCCGATGATGCCGTTCTGCTTGCGGATCGTCTTCAGCTTGTCGCGGATGAAGGAGGCGAAGACATCGTCGTCGAGCAGGCGCCAGCCCTCGTCGAGGAAGATCATGACCGGATCGCCGGTCAAAAGCTCCTCGGTCCGATGGAAGATGTACATCAGCGCCGCGGTGCGGATGACCGGATCGTCGAGCACCCGCGTCATGTCGAAGCCGAACACGCTCGAGATCGAGAACCGGTCCTCGTCATTGTCGAACAGCCAGCCGCGCTGGTCGGCCCGCATCCAGCTTTCGAGCCGGGCGAGCAGATCCCCTTCCCCTGCCCGAATGCGGCCGCGCAGCAGGGTCGAGAAGGCTTTCAGCGTCCGCCCTTCGGGCCCGGCACCGAGCGAGGCCGCGATCGCGTTGCGGATCACCTGCTCCTCGGAGGCCGAGAGCTCGCCGCCATTCGCCGGCCGCAGCATGAAGGCGAAGAGCTCGAACAGGAATTCGCGGTTGGGGGCTGTGTCGGGCAGCGAGAGCGGGTTGAAGCCGGTCGCCTCGCCCGGGACGAGTGTTTCGTATTGGCCGCCGAGCGCGCGGATAAAGATCTCGGCGCCGCGGTCCTTGTCGACGAAGACGAGCTTTGGCCGCGGTTCGATCCGCTGGGTCTGCGCCGCGATGAAGGACAGGAACACCGTCTTGCCCGAGCCCGTCGGGCCGACCACGGTGAAATTGCCGATGTCCCGGATATGGTGGTTGTAATAATAGGCCGTCTGCGAGGTCGTCTCGAAGACCGAGATCGCCGGTCCCCAATGATTGCCAGCTGGCCGGCCGCTCGGATAGTTGTGCAGGGAGGTCAGTCCCGCAAAATTCTTCGACGAGAGGATCGACTTGCGCGCGATATAGGCGAAATTCCCTGGAAGCTGGGCCCAGAAGGCCGGCTCGCAATTGAGGTCCTCGCGCACCCAGATGACCGAGCGATCGGTGAGTGCAGCCCCAATCGCCGTGACTGCCGCGCCGACCTCGGCAAGATCGCGACCAAGGCACATCACGGTCATGTGGTGCTCGCCATAGATCGCCTCGGAGGCGAGGAGCTCGTCGCGCGCTGCGTCGAGATGCTCGGCGACGATCGAGCCGGCTTCGTCCGACATGTCGACCTGGCGGGAGACGCGCTCGATCTGCTTGGCCGCCTCCGGCCGGTCGACGATCGCAAAGCTCTGCGTCGCGATGAACTCGTGCGGGACCCGCAGGAGATTGTCGAAGGAGCCGGGGCCCGTTTGGGCCGGGTATTCCCGGATCGAGACCATCGCGCCAAAGCGCGTGTCGGCGGGGCCGGCGCCACGGAGCTCGATCGCGTTGCGGCCGAAGAAGATGCGCTTCATTGCCAGCGCATCCGCCAGATCCATGCGCGGCAGATGCATCGGCCGCGGCTGGCCGCCGTTCAGCAACTGGACCAGGAATTCCAGCGGTTCGGAGAACCAGACGTCGCCGCGATTGACGACGCCGAGCTGCCGGATTCCGTATCCCGAGAGGTTCGCGCGGACGGCGGTCGCGATATCGCGCAGCTCGGTGAGCGCTGTTTGCTGTGCGACCGACGCGCCCGCCTCGTCCGTGCGGCCGAGCAGCTTCGCCATCATGAATTCGAAGGTGCCGGCCTGGCCCTGTAGCGGCCGGCGAACGATCGTAAGGTACAGATCGTTGACGAACATCCGCCGTTTCGATAGCGCCGCGTTGTAGCGTTCGTCGAGCTCCCGGCAGAACGGATTGTCGAAGCTGGAGTCGATCCGGGGCTGAATCTCGCGCCGCACGATATGCGAGACGAGTGCGAAGCGAGAATTCGCCAAGGTGCGGACGACACCGTTGAGGCCGAGCAGGCGCGCATTGACCTCGCTGATATCGGAGGTTTCGAAGGAATAGCCTTCGAGCTTGAAGACGGTCAGCATCAACCCGTTAAGCGTGCGGATGACGTGATCGTCGACATGTCGCGTGTAGGGTACATGTGAGCTGACCGGCCGCTCGCGTCGCGAGACCGCCCCGAAAGTCAGCTCGTCGAGAAGGTGGCGGGCGACCATCTTGCTCTAAACGCGATAACTGTCGGCACCACAAAAGGAGAGCGCGCGCGGCGGGCACACGGCGGGCCTGACGACAAGGGTCTCTGAAACACCGCGCACACCTCACGCCCTGCCGAACAGGAACCGAACAGAAGGTATCACACACA
>NZ_NBDP01000032.1 GCF_004123845.1 Allobosea sp. Tri-44
CAAGAGAGGTACGCGCGGGGTATGTGACGGTTGGTGTTGCTCGATCAGGTGCGGGGGATACGCGTCGTGCGGAGGGACGTACGGGTCTGGGTGGCGTGGACGGGCGTGGGGCAGGCCGAGTGTCGGGAGTGCGATCGAGCGCGCTGTGCTCCTTGACGTGCTTGAGCGGGAGCACGTCGTTCGACTACTTCCGGCGCGAAGCCGGCTCTTTTCCCGGGTCGTTGAGTGTCATGTGGGTCGGAGAAGGCGGCGGAAGCGGAGACGGTCGTTTCCTGTTCGTGCCGGACCCGCGCAATCCGTTGGTTTTCAAGAGACCAGACCGGGATGGAAAAGGCAGGACGATCAAACCTCGCATCATGTACACCGACGGTGGCTCGATTCCGAAGATCGCTCAAGCCTTCAATGGCTTCTCGCCTTGGGGTTATGCGCCCGCCTATATGATTCACGATTGGCTGTTCGTTGCACATCACTGTGTTGTGGACGCGGCCGCAGATGCGCGCCAGCTGGAGACAGCGGACATCACCTTCGACGATTCGATTGAAATCCTCGGGGAGGCTATCCAAGCGCTTGTAGCCTCCCGCCAGGTGGCAGCAAACGATGTCACTGCTTCGACGATAACCTCGGCCGTGGGGACGCCTATTGCTCGTAATCTTTGGGATCGGCAGGGGGCTTGCGAAGGCTCACACGTGTCGAAGGAGCATCGCTCGATCGCTGAGTCCGCCATCCCCGGAACGTCTGCCGTTGCCGGGCGAGTACCTGCTCGCGGTGGCGGCGTCGAAGCCCGCCGCCCGACGTCACGCATTATCACACGAGTCAGCTTCTAGGTTCTGCGGACGATCCAGCGTTCACCTTCCAACTCCGTGGCAATCAGCGAAGCTGCCCGCCGGTAGAGGCTGGAGTTCGTGAAGCCTATGGCGGCAGCCCCGTGGTCATGAAGGAGTCAAAGCACGTAAGC
>NZ_NBDP01000060.1 GCF_004123845.1 Allobosea sp. Tri-44
GGTGGGGCGCGTCGGACGTGTCGGCGCGAGGCGTTGCGGTAGGGCGGATGCTCTGCCGGTAGGCGGTGGTACCGGGAAGGGCGCGGTTTGGGACAGGCATTCTGAATCAGGCGCGGATCGGCGGAGGCGATGGTTGTCGCCATCGCGAACTGGTTGGCCTGACCCTCTGCGCGCGGTCTTCCCGCAACTCGTTGTCATTGCGGTCGACACTCACCGAAGTGTCCTTTTTGGACAAGCTGCCGGCAAGCGGTTGTTGCGCGGTCTCGGCAACAGCATCCTGCCGGGCAATCTCCGGCATGAGCTGATCGATGAAGTCCACTGGGTTGGCGCCCATCCGGCCTTCAGCGAGGCTCGCCGCCTGCTGCGTGAACATGGCATCTTTCAGGGGCCGACCAGCGCTGCCGCGGCGCTGGTTGGCAGATGGACCGCGAGCACTCGGCCCGGAGCCCGGATCGCGATCATCATGCCGGACGAGGGTCACCGATATGCGGAGACGGTCTTCGATGATGCCTGGCTTGCGTCGTTACCGGGCTGGCCTTGCTCGCCGCCTTCCGAGCCCCGCGAGCTCACGATCGTCGAGCCTGGGTCCGAGGCTGACTGGACATGGCTCAAATGGGCGAGACGCAGCCTCGACCAGATCGTCCATGACGAAGTCGGGAAGGAAGGACGCTCTCACTAATCCTTGGGCCGTCTCGCTTTCACCGACCCATCAGGGCGGCCGCATTGCGGCCAAGCCAATCCCAGGCATCCTGCGTCGATTGAAAGATCGTGTCATGTCCAGCTTGGCCGACCGATCGATCCAGATCCTTCAACCCGCTGGCGGTGACGACTGCCACCACATGATCATCGGCTGCAATAACGCCTTCTCCACGCAGTCGCGCCAGCGCAAGAAGTGGCGTGACCGACGCCAGTTCGGCGAAAATCCCTTCGTCGCGGGCAAGGCGCTCCTGCATCTCCACAAGCCCGTCATTGTTCACCGGCACGGCGCGGCCGGATGATTCGCGCAGTGCTTTCAGGGCCTGATAGGTGCTGCGCGGCGCGCCGATCGAGACGGCAAGGCTTTCGAATGCCAGCTTTCGTTCTTCGATCCTGTCGCTACCGGTGGCGAGCGCCTGCGCCAGCGAGCCATGCATCTCGGCTGCCGCCATCCTGGGCAGTCGGGAGATCGCGCCCTGCGCGAACAGTTCCTGAAACCCCGTCCAGACACCGAACAGGGCGTCGCCGTAACAGACCGGCAAAACACACCAGTCGGGGGCGATGCCACCCGACTGCTCGACGATTTCATAAGCGATGGTCTTGTACCCCTCGATGCCGACGGGGTGACTGCCAACGACGGGCGCATGACAGGGCGACGCGACGAACCAGCCATAGCGTGTCGCGGCCTCGGCAAGCAGCGTCCAGCGCTCCATCTTGTTGGCGAGCGGCAAGACGGTTGCACCGTATTTCCTGATCTGCGCCAGCATGGCGGTGGCCGAGCCGCCAAACGTAGCGACAACACAGGGCAGCCCCGCGCGTGCGGCGTAGGCGGCCAGTGAGGCTCCGGCATTGCCCGATGAGGCCGTCGCCACCACCTTTGCCCCTTGCGCGCACGCCACCGACACCGCAACCGTCGAGAACCTGTCCTTGTGCGACCAGGTCGGGTTTCGGCCCTCGTCCTTGATGAAGAGGTTCCGGGCTCCCAACGCACGACCAATCCGGGCAGCGTCGATCAACGGCGTCTGCCCCTCCCCGAGCGAAACGGCGTCCTCCAGTGGGCATGGCAGCGCATGGGCGTAGCGCCACAATGATGGCGGCGCGTTTGGTGCGATCGAGAGTGGATCAACCGGCGAAGCGTAGACAGGCTTGAGATTGGCCGGCGCAGCGTCGCGGCAGGCCGGACAGCCCCGGGAATCGATCTCGATGCTGGCCGGGTAGGACGCGCCGCAGCGGATGCAGGAGAGCCCGACGATGTTCGCAGCACCCGGCGCTGCGTGCTCCTTCGGATGCTCGATCTCCAGCGTCGGCCGATCGTGGAAGGCTGGGGCCGCGCCACCTGCTGAAAGCCTGCTAACAGGTTGGCCGGCCATCGCAATTCCTCTGCGCAGGATCGTTCGGTCGCCAGCCGGTTCAAACAGGCGATGACCTGCCTGTCAACGCCGAATGTTCACTATAGTGTGTCGCACCATAGTGCTCATCGCCGCACCTTTTGCGGGATGAAACTTCGCGCTGTGTTTGGTCTGAACGTGCAGCGACTCCGAAGGGAAAGAAAGCTCTCGCAGGAGCAGTTGTCTTTCGTTTCGGGGCGCACGCGGGCCTATATCAGCAGCGTGGAAGCGGGACGGCGCAACGCCACACTGGATACGTTGGAAATCCTGGCAGAAGCGTTGAACGTTCAGCCCCAGGATCTGATCACCGCAAAAGCGGCAGAGCGTCGCCCTGAACGTTCAGCCAAGCGGTCCGGGCCTGATACGACGGACTGAGTTTCAGTCTTGCCGAGTTACGCCTGAGGCCGAGAACGGCGAGCCAGCTTTGACTCCTATGGTAGACAATCGGCGTGCCCGGCATTGAAAGGGGTCGCAAAGCACGCTTAGGTTGAGTGGGGCATTGCAAGACCCGCCGAGGTCTATGAATGATGAACGCTGCCCTTTTGGAGCTTTTCGCGACGATATCCGACATCGACGCCGCATCCACATCTGAACGCGCCCTCAAAATATTTGAAGGGGTCCTCCATCGTTTTGGCCTGCACAGTTGTCTGATCACCGGATTTCCGGTGCCTCACGACAGCGAATGGCATCGTGCGATCCTGCATGACGGATGGTCGCGCGAATGGTTCATGCGCTACGAGTCCGAAGGGCACTTCCCTCACGATCCTTGCGCCGCACGCAGCCGGCTGAGCGCGAAGCCATTCTTCTGGCATCAATTGCCCGCTGGTGGTCTGACACCGCGTGGCCGACTCGTGATGGACGAGGCAGCTGAATTCGGCATGAAGGATGGAATTTGTGTTCCAATCCATGTCCCGCTTGCCGGTCCAGCGGTGGTGACGGCAGCGAGCGACCGCATCGACGTTCCACCCGGCGCAATGCCTCTGATCGAAACGCTCTGTGTCCACTTGTTTCGCAAAGTCAGCGGCTGGGAGAATAGGTCGGACAGAGACGAGGGTTCACCGCTGACGCCGCGAGAGCGCGAGCTGTTGCAGTGGAGCGCCCAAGGCAAAACGAATGAAGACATATCCTGTATTCTCGGGATCGCAACGCATACCGTCGAGAGTCACCAGCGCAACATCCGCGACAAGCTCGATGCAATCAACATTGTCCACGCGGTCGTCAAGGCTTTGCGCAGGGACGAGATTCAAATCTAGCAATCCCGGAATCCCGGCACACAGCGCCCGGTAGCGGAGAACTACCCTCCCACCCCATAGGGAGGGCTCATGGTTGTTCGCATTCACGTGGTCACTTGGGCCAACAGAAGAAAATATAGACTTCAGCTAGAGAGATACTTTCGTCTCCGCTACGATATTTATGTCAAACGGCGGCAATGGCATGCCTTGGCGCGGCCCATCAATATCGAGATGGATGCGTTCGACACCGAGCATGCCGTCTACCTGCTGGCACTCGATAGCGTCGGCAAGATCGTCGGCGGGTCGCGCCTTGTCCCGACGCTGCAGCCCCATTTGCTCGGCAACGTGTTTCCTGGACTGGCGCGGGCCGGGCCGCCGCGGGCGCCAGACATTTTCGAATGGACGCGTTTCTTCATCAGCCCCGCTTTGCGCAGCGGCGGCAGATCGTCTCCGGTTGCCGGCGTCATCTTGTGCGGTGTGCTGGAGGTGGCCCGCACACTCGGCGCTCGGCAGATCAGCGTCGTATGTGAATCATTCTGGCTCGAACGTCTGCGCGCCTTTGGCTGGAGCATCACTGAACTGGGAGATGTCCAGAAGCAGGAAGACGGCGACGTCATCGCGCTGTTGATCGACGTCACGCCAGAAGCGATCGCGAGCACAAGGCGCGCCTATGGCATCCAGGAGCCGATATTCGCCGAAGCCAAGACGACCGGCTAGCTCGTCGCGCGCCGCTGCGCGTACTGTCACCCGAGGGCTGGTCCACTTGCGGGAGCCCCATGATCGATTCCGGGGCCAGACCTTTCCTGGCCCCGGCCATGAGGCCACCTGCAGGTTTGAGACCGCCAGATCCGCCTTCATTCCCGCATGGCAGCACATCACGTCCATCCCGGGATTCCACCATACCGAGCTGGAAGAAGGGGGACGAGACTGCCGCGATTTTGACGGTCCGGAGGACATCAAATGGCGGTCTCGTTGCGCGTACTCGGTCTTGACGATGAGGAGGTTGTCGCCGGCATCGCCGTCGATCCCGACACGGAGCCTTATTCCGGCGGACCGATCGGCGAGGTCTTCGCTCAGTTGCGAGCCTCGCCGCCACGCCAGACGCCTTTTGCGCTTTTCGATAGCGACAGGATCGTGGGCTTCATCGTTGCGCGGGAAAGCGCCGCTCTGCCCGTCTGGGCGAAGGAAGGCTGCATGACCCTAAACAATCTGCGGATCGACACGCGCCTCCAGGGGCGCGGCTATGGCAAGGCCGCGATCCGTCTCGCCGCACAATGGATCGCGCGGGAACGGCCGACCGTCACACATGTCATGTCGAGCGTGAACGTCGCCAATCTCGCCGCCTTCAACCTGAACCTGGCCTGTGGATTGACGCCCACCGGACGGATCGTCGAAGGTCGGCTTGGTCGCCAGAGGATCATGATCGCTCCGATCGGGCGTCTTTGCAGCAATCAGGCGGGTTCGACGTCGACGAGGAGTTTGTAAAGGCAATCGCCCGGCTCGGTCAGCACCGGTGCACGTCGACAGGCCACCATTCCGTCCTCGGTGAACGAGACCGGTTCGGGCGCCTGCCACGGCCGATCGATGGCATGGATGACACCGGCCAGTTGGCCGGCCTGGACGACAGCGCCCAGTTCCACTGCCGGTTCGAACAGCCCCTTGCGCATGGCATAGACAAAGGCCCCCCTGCCCCGAACCCGCATGAAGCGTGTTGGCGAGGCAGGATCGGCGGTTGCACCCGACAACAGGCCATGGCGCTGCAGGACGCGTCGCAGCCCCTGCTCCGCGATCGCCAGGCCGTCGCGCGACAGCGCGGCGCCGCCGCCAAGCTCGGCGGTCAGCACCGGCACTCCGGCCCCCTGCCCGACCGCCGAGAATGTCGTCCTGCCCCCGCCGCCGGAGCCGTCACTGATGGAGGTGACCGGAGCGCCGAACGAGACTGCGAGGTCGACAAGCTGCCGATACTCCGTCTTGCTCCCCCCGCTTCTGATCAGGGCGCAGGGGATATAGTCGCATGAGCGTCCGCCTGCATGCAGGTCAATGGCAAGGTCCACCATGGGCAGGAGGACGGTGGTGACGTAGTGCGCGATCATCGCCGTCGGGCCGCCAGCGGGATCGCCTGGAAAGGATCGATTGAGGTTGCCTGCGTCCAGCGGCGAGACCCGCCGGCCGGCCGCGACAGCGGGGGCGTTGAGCGCAGGCAGGATGATGATCCGGCCCTTCACATCGGCCGTATCGATCTCGCGCACCAGCGCGGCAAGCGCGACCTGCCCTTCATATTCGTCGCCATGGCTGCCAGCCACGAGCAGGGCGGTGGGTCCTGCTCCGTTCCGGATGCAGACGACAGGGATCGGGACAACGCCATAACCCGACAAGTCCGTCGAATGCGGCACGCGCAGCCAGTCGCATTGCTTGCCATCCGCCTCGAAGTCGAGCGGCGTCCAAACCTGCGTGTAACCTGCCATCGGCGCGCTCTCAGTGCTTCAGGACGGTATTGAGGAACAGCCGTGAGCGGGGATGACCCGATGGGCCGAAAAAGTCGCGCACGGGCGCACGATCGAGGATGCATCCACCATCCATGAAGACGACCTGATCGGCGACTTCACGGGCGAAGCCCATCTCGTGGGTGACGCAGATCATCGTCATGCCGTCACGGGCCAGCGCGACCATGACGTCGAGCACCTCCTTGATCATCTCCGGATCGAGCGCCGAGGTCGGTTCGTCAAACAGCATGAGGCGCGGGTTGAGGCAGAGTGCGCGGGCAATCGCGACGCGCTGCTGCTGGCCA
Organism: Allobosea sp. Tri-44; assembly: GCF_004123845.1. Lineage (GTDB taxonomy): Bacteria > Pseudomonadota > Alphaproteobacteria > Rhizobiales > Beijerinckiaceae > Allobosea. Next base: position 6,105 of record NZ_NBDP01000060.1, read on the forward strand.
CCAGAGAGCTGGCCAGGATAGGATTTGGCCTTCTCCGGGATCCTGACCTTTTCCAGATGCGCCATGGCGATGTCGTCCGCCTCGGCGCGGCTCCGGCCGGCGACGCGGCGCAGCGCCAGCGTGCAGTTGGACAGCACTGTCAGGTGTGGAAACAGGTTGAAGCTCTGGAAGACCATGCCGGTCTGGCGGCGCGCTGCGGCCGTGTCCCTGGCATTGACACCGAGTGTCGTCCCCGCGAGGCGCAGCGTGCCTTTCTGATAGCTGCCCAAGCCGTTGATGCAGCGGATGAGTGTCGATTTGCCCGAACCCGACGGGCCGCATACCACGACGCAGGCGCCGCTTGCGACCGTGAGGTCAACGTCGTTCAAGACGTGGAGGGCGCCGTACCATTTGTTGAGGCCCTGGATATCGACGATGGACTCTGGTTGCGTGTTCATACTCCGGTCCGGTTTTTCGCTGAGTTATCGGGCGCCGACTGAAAGCAGGCGCCGTTCCAGACGCTTGACGCCATGGGAAATGACCAAAGCGAGCGCCAGGAAGATGAGGCCGGCCACGACCAGCGGCTCGGTGTAGCGATAGGTTTCCGAGGCGATATCGAAGGCGCGTCCCAGCATTTCGGGAACCGCCAGCACCGCCAGATAGGGCGTCGCCTTGAGGATCGAGACGAAATAATTGCCGAGCGGGGCCGCGATGTTGCGCAGCATCTGTGGCGCGATCACGTAGATGACAGCATCGCGCCGACTGAGGGACAGCGCCCGGGCCGCCTCCGACTGGCCTTTGGGAATGGCGTCGATCCCTGCCTTGAAGACCTCGGCGAGGTAGCCGCTGTAATAGAGGCTGAGCCCCAGCACGCCGACTGTCATCGAGCCCAAGCGAATGCCGTAGAAGGGCAGGACGAAATAGAGAAAATAGAGCCAGGCCAGAACCGGCGTCGACCGGATGAAGTCGATGACGAAGCCGATCGTGAGGCCGGCGACCCCGCCGACGCGTCGCACGATTTCGAAGAGGAAGCCGATCGCGGCGGCACCGATACAGCTGACGAGCGCCACGCCTAGGGTCGTGCCGATCGCGCCGAGAATTGTCGGCACGCTGGACAAGGCGAAGGCCAGATCAAATCCCACCGGAGCGGCTCCCTGGTGCGGCGACACGCGCCTCGAGCCAGCGTCCGGCCAGGGCGATCGGGTAGCAAACGACGAAGAAGGCAAGGAGCAGCGCCGTGTAGATCGCGACGGGGTTGTACTCGACCTGCGCGATTTCCTTGGCGCGGAACGTCATGTCGGTCAGCGTCACCAGCGACACCAGCGCCGTCGCCTTCACCAACTGAATGAGGGTGTTGACGAAGGTCGGGCTCATCGCGATCAGCGCCTGTGGCAGCTCGATCAGGAGGAGGATGGCCGGGCGCGACAAACCAAGGGCCGCACCCGCCTCCTTCTGGCCGGGCGGAAGCGCCTGCAGACCGGCGCGCACCGCCTGACTGGCATAGCCGCCGGCGTTCAGGCCGAGAACCATGGCGCTCACCGTGAGCGCCGACAAGGTGACCCCGACGACAGGCAGCGCGTAGTAGAAGACGAACAGCAGGATGATGACGGCGGAGCTGCGCCAGAACTCGATGACGCCGGTAACCAAGAGATGCGCGACGCCGTGCGTGAGATATTGGGCAACGCCGAACACAAGCGCAAAGGGAACGGCAAAGACGAGGCCATAGGCGGTGACGGCCAGCGTTGTGCCGAGCCCCTGCAGAATGCCCAGCCAGATCTCGAACAGGCTCATCGGCATCTCTATGGCTGCCTGTTGCAGAGGTCGGCGGTGACGACGCCCGGCGGCACGGCTTCCTGAGCGCCGAAGCCGTATTTCGTCATGATCGCAGCGAAAGCCTCGGTGCGTTTCAGCTTGGCCAGCTGCTCGTCATAGGTCGTACGCAGATCGACATCCTGCTTGCGGAAGGCGATCGCCGCGAAGTTGGTCTGCGCTTTACCGACGTCGAACGGCGCCACGCGTTCAAGTCCGTGCCCGCCTTTCCCGGCCAGAAGTCCGATCACCGTCGGCGACGCCATCAGTGCTGTGTCGATGCGGCCGGCGCGCAGCGCGGAGAGATTGGATTCGATGTCCGGAAACAGCAGCATGCGGCTGTTGGGTACGCCGGCGGCTGCGGCGTTGGTGGTGACGACGCTGCCGCGCCCGGCGCCCATGACGATGTCGTCCTGGGCGGCGATGTCGGCATAGCCGTGGATCTTCTTAGGGTTGCCGGCCCGGACGATGGCCGCGTCCGGCGCCTGCAAATCGGGCGCGCCGAAGGCCACCTGTTTGCAACGGTCAGGGGTGATCGACAGACCCGATGCCACAGCGTCGAACCGGCCGGCCAGAAGGCCCGGGATGAGCGCTCCGAACTCGGTCACCTGGAATTCCAGGTTCTTCACGCCCAGCTCGGCGAAGGCGGCTTTGAGAATGTCGGGATGCCATCCGGTGGCTTCGCCTGTTTTCTCGTCGCGAAACCCCCAGGGCGAGCGGTTGTGGATACCGACGACGATCCTGCCTTCGCGCAGGATCCGCTCCTTGGTCGTTTCGGCAGACGCGCCACTCCAGTCCAAGATCAGCAGCAAGGCCGCCGCCATCCCGAACAGCCCCATCCTTGTCGCAGCCTGTGCGGCCATGTCACCTCTCCCCTTGGATGAGTTGGCGTCGCGCACCGCAAAGGTCGGGTTCGCCGACCTCCGCGCGCACATTCTCCGGAGTCGGGCTTAGATCGATGGTTTCCCCGCCCATCAAACGCCGAAGGTCCTCAAGAGCGGATCGGACGTGCGACACGGGAAAATCAGCCAGGTCGGTATTGTCCTCCGCTTCGATCGCGATGACGGAGAGCTTGGCGGCGATCCCTGCCAGCGAGAGTGCGGGCGTCCGGACCAAGCGCTCCAGCAGCTCTTGTTCGCGCGCGCCGGCCAGTGCCTCGGCCGCCTTTGCGTCTGCATAGGCCCGCCTCAGCCCGCCAGGCGGCCCTGCCCTGCTGGTAGGTTGTCCATCGACGCTTTCCGGGGAACGCCCGAGGATTGCGGTCTCGAGCTGTTGTTGCTTCAGGCACTGCGCCGCCGTCGCGGCATGAGCCTCGGTCCATGCCTGTGACAATGCCAAGGCCGGATCCGCTAACGTCGTTGTGTGAGCAGCCTCACGATGCGTAGAGCGGGCTATGGGTGCCGTCCAACGCTTCCGTCCAGGCGTGACGAAAGGCACAGTCGTGCTATTGTCGGAATCAGCCATGATCCGAGCTCCAGACAGCTTAGGCGTGGTCAGGCCGTGCGGGATGTTTCCCCATCCTGCACGGCTGCATTGCAGTTAGGCATTCTGACCACTCGAGATATTATGTCAAGGATATAATTTGATATCAGCAGAGCAAATTCGCATGGCGCGGGCGGCATTGAAGTGGGGAGTAAGAGACTTGGCTGCGAATGCTCAAGTGACCGCCGCTACGATCACTCGTATCGAAAATGGGAAGTCCGCGCACTCCGCCACCTTGCTCGCAATCCGCGCAGCTTTCGAGGCGAGCGGTATAGAGTTCATTCCGGAGAACGGTGGCGGCCCGGGCGTTCGCTTGGCCAAACGGTCCGATTGAGGCTGAATGGCGCGAAGTCTGTCGAGAGGACTAGTCAAGTTGGCAGGGTTGAAGCGCCTTCCCAGCTGCTGCTGATGCGACGAGCGAGCTCGCAGCCGAGCTTGAGCATCGCTCAATGCCGCGGCGCGCGCGCAATGTTCGGTTGGAGCCAAGACGAGTTAGCTCGCGAAGCAAATGTTGCTCGTCAGACAATTGCGGACTTCGAGCGCGGGGCGCGTATCCCAATCTCAAACAATTTGATCAGCATTACGATGGCGCTCGAACGGGGTGGCATCGAAAGACTTCCGAACAATGGCGTTCGCTTGCACGAAGCAAGTTAGAAGCACGGCTCAAGGCTCTGGTCGTGTTGCGTTTGAAGTTGGCTGAACGATGCGCTTTCGTTCGGGTCGTAGCCGTCGGACGGGGATCAGATATCGAGGTCGATGTCCGCACATTCGGACCCCACGACACTGAAACGCAGGACGCAGCAAAAGCTCCAGCCGACACAGCCGGCGGGAGCGCCATCGTCTCAACAATCGGCGCTGCAAGCGTCGTCTCGCCGCTTCTCGCCGCCCGGCACCGGGGGGCAGCTTTTGATGCTCTGCACCGGCATGGATGCGGTGGTCGTCTCAGCGGGATTTCTGGTAGGCGGTGATCTGCCTCGTCTTCCGCAAGCGAAAGGCCGCCCGAGAAGACGGCCTTTTGTTTGTTCGGTGTCGGTTGGGCTCTAGCGGGTCGCACGACGGGTGCTACGCACGACTGACGGTGCTGTGACAGCCCCAGCCGCGCCGCCGACGACCGCTCCGACCGGGCCGGCGACCACCGCGCCGGTTCCTGCCCCGACAGCGGCGCCGCCAATGCGCTGTTCCGTTGTATTGCCGCACGCGGCGAGGGTTAGAGCGGCGGCGCCGATAAAGCTTATTGTCGAGATTTTCATGACACTATCCCCTTCTGATCGGTAGCCGGACAACGCTCCCCTATACTGGGATGTTCCGTCTGGCATTCGGATGGTGTTCTGCATCGCAGCCGCGAAATGGCTGCCGTGCGCCGGCACCGTTGCGCGCCTGAGCGCCCGATCTGTTGCGACGAGCCCCAAGGTGTCCACTGGCGGGGGCGGGACTAACTGGCCCCGGAGGAGTTAGTCTCCACCAAGCCGCTCCAGAATGGCGCGGTCGCCATGCACGGCCATCGCGAAAGCCAATCAAAAGGGGCCCCTCACACTGAAATCGGGGAAACCCTCAAAGGCTGCCTCGCGCCACAAGCCGACACTCGATACCTGCCCGAAAGCGGACGCACGGACCGGCGAGCCTCCCGATGCCGGCCCACGCCGTCTTCGCTTCGACGCGTTACATGGATCCGAAGGTTCGCGGCTTCGTGGATTTGTGCCGGGATGCCTTGAGGGACGGCGCCGACAACCGGATTAAGAGAGGCGACAGAGCGCCATTAGCACGCGTCGCAGTTCACCGGCCGGGTTTCACGCTGCGACAGCCGACCCCCAGAATTCGCAGGCGGTTGTGACCCATCCGCATCGGTAGTCCTCAGTGAAACGCGCAGAGCCACGTTCCGGCGCGCTGCCTGCCGGACAGCCCTTTTCGCCTCAGCGACGGCTGCTTGAAACCCGGCCCTGATGCCCACTGGAAAGGAACTGCATGAAAGCTGGCGGGATCTCAATGAAGCCGAGAGCTTCCTGGCGGATATCGAAGTCGGCGATAGCCTCGGTCAGCATCCCGAATTCCCGCTCACCATCAGATCCCCTCAAGGATGAGATTAGCTGCGCAGCTCGCAGCACAGCAGCCTTCCGCTGTTCATAAGACGAGATCACCACGGCGTCGGCGTTGGGCATGACACCACCTCATCGCTACGCAACTCACACCTGCTACGCTAGCGGCCCGACCGCTGAAATACGAGTCGCTTATACAAGATTGCTCGGCATCCGGCCCCCAGACGCCTACAATGGAATGAGTCGACGGCCTGCGCTCGGAGACTTGGCCATCTTAGCGCATCATGACATCACTCCCCTCCTCAAATCC
>NZ_NBDP01000015.1 GCF_004123845.1 Allobosea sp. Tri-44
GGCGGCTAGTGGAACGAGCAGCCAAAGCGCGAAGGCAAAGATGAAGATGAAAATGCCGAGCTTGAATCGCCATCCGGCGGCGGCCGACACTTCGGTATCGAGTTGTGGCGTCGTCATGTTTGTCCCCCTTTTGAATCAGTAGATGCCCAATCGACGAGGACGCGAGGAACATCTCAAATCGTCCGTGCTCAAGTAGCCGCCGCCGAAATTGGACGGGCCATATGCTTTCCGCGCGCTGTATTCTGCCGGCGATTGAGACAAAATGGGGCGCGCCGTACTGGCGCCGAGGAGCCATCCCGACGCCAGAATCTGAGGCCTACCAGCATCCTGTTACCGTGGTTATCGGCGGCGCCTGCGTCGCAGCAGCTGACGGCTGCGCATAGAGCGAAGATCAGTACTTTTGGAAGTAGAAAGCTTCGGCGAAGGTAAGTTCAACCATGTCACCACGCTTGAGCCGCCTCAAATCGTTCTGGATGGCGGGATCGGACACCGTATGGGTCCTAGGGCCCGCGGGCCCGACATAATTCACAACACGGGTGGCCGCATCGAAGTTTTCGAAGCGCGCCGTCAGCGTAAGCGATCGGACAACGTACTTGTCAGGTAGATTCTGGAATGAAGGGTCGCTGACCGTCTCTGCATAGACGATGCTCGGCTGGGTGCCTTTGCGCGCACGTCGGGCTCCAAGAACGGCCCCTTCTACGCGTCGGATCTCTACTCGGTCACCGGAGTTGATATTTTGCAAATTGCCGAACACCTCTGGTACCGCGACCCTCCAGGTGTTGCGACCCTGGCGTACGCGGACCATGCGCTCAGCAGGTTCCACGTCCACGATCTCGACATTCAATTGTTCGACCTCGACGGGCCCGACCCCAGCGACAATGACGGTCTGGCTGGTCACCGTCGGTGAGGTCGCACAACCAGCCACACCCGCTGCCAGGGAAAGTGCCAGAAACACGCTCAAATGCTTAAGCATCAGGAAGTCTCCATGAACGGGGGGCACCTGCGTCCGCAGTGGCGCGGACGGCTGCTATTACTGTGATCGATCACCAAGCTTATCGGTCACGATTTTTTGCAGAATTATTGTTTGAAACCTATTAGAACACCATCGGCGCCCAAGGAAAGCTGCAAGCCCCTGCGCTGAGTATTCAGCCGCATCGTCACACCCTTGGCATTCCGGAGCCAAAGCCGGCCTCTTCCCTCGTCGCCAATCGCCCAACCTTCCCGCAGCTGGACATAGGCACCGGCGAAGTCTGCGACATCACGCAGACCATAAACGGTTCCCGTTGCCCGCAGGGTCGACGCGCCGACGCCGCCGATGCCGAGCCCCCCTACCGTGATGGCATATGTCTTACGGCCGAATTTAAGCTCGCCGCCGCCGACTGCGCCGGACCCTATGAACGCGACCTGCAACTGCCGAATGCTGACGGAACCCGTCGCCGGACCCAAGTTCCCTGACTGTGCCGTCGCCACGCCACTCCAAAGGAGGCAGCTCAAGAAAACTGATAGGACGATCCTAGTCATGAGTGCTCCATTGCCGATGGCACGGAAAATAAGGATTGGCTCGCTGGCAATCTTTAATAGCGAACCGGCCGCCGAACGACAGCGCGCCTAGGGGTAACGACTACCGCTCGCGGGGCGACAACAACTGCCCTCGGCGCAACCGCGACAGGCCGCCGAACAACAACAGCACCCCCTGTAGAAACACAGCCGGCGCGAACGACGCCGCGGGCGCAAACGACAGCACTGGCTTCCGATGGGATGACAGCGACACAGCCGCCTATCAGGCAGATTGCGAGCATCAATCGTTTCATGACTGCCTCCCCTTCGGCCATTCTGATCCTGGCCGCTAAGAGGACGCTACACCCAATCGGGGGACCTGTCCTTAGGGTAGGCGAATTAATTGGCCCGGGAGCAAAAAGGCCCCGCCAACTGAACCGGAAGCCGGCGGGGCCCTTCGTGGACACATCTTTGATAAGCGTCGAATGCCGCTAAGCACCGCCGGCTCGGTTCCACGATGGGAATGGCCGGCGCGACTAATTATGCATTGGGGGGCTGTTCAACGGAGGTGATGGCAGACGGGTGAGCAGCAGATGCCGCTCGCGCCTCCTCCGAGGAAACATCAACCTTGGTGAATGCCAAATAGTCAACACCAGGATCATTTGGCGTCACGGACCAATATATCCATTGACTCCCGCTTTGGCAAAGACGTTTGTTTTGATCATCCCTTTGACAAATTTGACCATCAGTCAAGTATGCTATTGGTATTCCACCCGATGACCAAGAGTTATTGTCAAGAAAATAGGCGGCAGTATCCCAAACACCAAGCACTGAGTTATTAATCAGGTTACCGAATTGCCATCCCGGCGCTCCCAATCGAGAATCTGAATGGTTAGAATCTGAGTCCCACATCTGAAGGCGATTGTTAATGTCGCTTGTCAACAGACAGTATCTATTTGATGTAGTTAACCATTGTGAATTGCTCGCTCGAAGGTAAAACATTTCACTCTCCTCAAATTGAAATGTGAGAATCTTTTGACAAAAAGCTGAAAATCTTTTGTAAACCTAACGTCACCCTATCTGGCATCATTTCGATGCGCAAGCTGCTGGCCCTTGATTTTCGATATGTTTCGACAAAAACTTGAAATAGATAGCATCATCGTGTGATTTGCGGGCTTGATTGTTGGATTTTATAGCAACACGCAGTAGACAATTTACATTCACCACAACGCGAACATGAGTACGCACCCGATCCCAAACGAGTACTCGTGGGCTATAGTGGCGGTGACATGGCACCTCAAATAGGCCAGGCTTCGCCGTAGACTAGTAAGCTCGCAACCACAGCCGCATTGAAGCGAGCTGGACGGACATCATCCGAGGCGATAAACAATCGCCTCGTCAGCATTCTCGCGCAGGCCCTTGAACGAGGCGTGGCGCAGCTTCTCGTCATGCGTCCAGCCGCGGTACGCGATTTCGGCCGTGAGCTTCGGCTTGACCCAGACCACGCCCTTGCTGCTAAAGCCGCGCGCCGGCGGCGACGTGGCCGTGATCCGGTCGAGCTGCTTGCGCAGCGCCGTCGCGCTGGCGTTGGTGAAACCGGTGCCGACGCTGCCGACATAGGTCAGGCCGTAATTGCCGTGCCCGGCCAGCAGCAGCCGGCCGATGCCGCCGAGCGCCGCGCCGGAGGGCTCATAGCCGATGATCAGGAAGCTCTCGGACTGGACGCATTTGATCTTGAGCCAGTCGCCGCCGCGGCCGGGGCGATAGGGCGCGTCGCGGCGCTTGGCGATGATGCCTTCGAGCCCGAACCTGCAGGCGCTCGCCAGGAATTCGGCGCCGTCCGCCTCGACCTCCTCGCTCAGCCGGACCGTTCCGCTTTCACCGTCGATCAAATCCTCGAGCATGTGCCGGCGTTCGCTGAGCGTCATGCGCGTCAGGTCGTGACCGTTGAGATAGAGCAGATCGAAGGCGAAGAGCATGGCGCTCTCTGCTTTGGCCTTGCCCCCTCTGCCTCCCAGCGCCTGCTGCAGTAAGCCGAAATCGGCCCGGCCAGCGCCGTCGAGCACGACCGCCTCGCCGTCGAGGATGAAGCTGCCGGCGTCGAGCTCCGCCGCCCCGGCTGCGATCGAGGGAAAGCGATGCGTCCAGTCATGGCCACCGCGGGTGATGACCCGAACCCCCTTGGCGTCGCGATGCACCGCCAGGCGGTAGCCGTCCCACTTCACCTCGAAGAGCCAGCCGGGTCCCGCCGGCGGCTTCGGCATCAGCGAAGCGAGGCAGGGTTCGATCCGCGCCGGCATTGGATCGAGGAGATCCGGCTCGACAGCGCTGCGCCGCGCCCTCACTGGCGCGCTGCGCAGCACTTCGCCGGCAGGGGTAGCCCTCAAAGCTCGGCGCAACCGCTCAGCCATGACTGAACACCATGAACGCAACTTACTAACGGCGACTCAACGTCAGCCGGTCGACGGCGTTCCGGAGCCAGCGAAAGAATCTGACGCCTTGCCGGAACGGGAGCGTTGCCCGCCCGTTTCGTCAGACGTTGCGTAGGAGGTTGCGATGCGTACCCAGCCGAAACGATCCGGGCTAAGCGACAAGATCGCGGCCCACCTCAATCCAGGCAATCTGGAGCTCTATCGCGAGCTCTGCCAGGACGAGGACGGCAACCGCTACACCGTCATCGTCTATCGGCCGTTCCCCGATTTGAACGTCACCCGATATGAGCTTGAAGATGGCTCGCCGGTGCGCTTCATCGACGATTGCCTGTTCGAGATTGAGTCGACCGGGCGAACGCTGGCGAGGTGCACCTGATGCAAGCGCTCGTGATGTGGGGGTTGCTCATCGCAGCGATCCTTGCCGCGATCGGGTGCGCCTCTTTTCGATAAGCCGCTCGTACTTCATCAGCGACGACATGAGGCTTAGGGCAATGGTGGATGGCGGACGCAATTTCGTTGCGACAGTGAAGGAGCTTCCTGACGGTCGCCTGACGGTCCTGGTCGAGTCGTACGAAGACGTGGGCTTTGACGGGAAGCAATTGACGCTGACCCTTCCTGCAGGAAGCAGCTATGGGGAAGCTGAGGCTCTGGCGCTGCGGCTCAACAGCACGAAAGTGCAGGTACGCTTGGAACACTGGAAATCAGGCTCCGGCGGTTCAGTCTAAGAGTCGAGACGTAGCCACTGTTCGCTGAGCGTCATGGTGGCGCTGTAAATCGGCACTGGCCCGCGACGGACTAAAATGCAGATCGAGCTATCCCCACCTTGTGGGATATCTTGCCGAGCGAGATCCGCGAGGCTCTGCAAGGCTACGACGCGCGCAGCATCGTCGTCAGGCAGCTCGACGCCTTCCACGTCGACATTATGCTTCTCGCCGCTGATTAGATCGAACAGGTAATGCGCCATTGGTCACCGCGGCTTGACGTCTCGTATTCGACGCTTTGGTGTCAATGAAGGTTCCGTGTTCGTTGGACATCTCGGCGCGCGGCGCGCTATCTGCGCAACCGCTATTTGATCATCGAGCGAGGGGCGGAACTTCACGCATGGAAGGCTTCGCGCTTCTCGGCCTCGGCCTCTTCGGCTTCCTCTTCATCGCGGTCCCCTGGGCCGCGTTCAGTGCGTTAGGGCGCGGCAACAGAGCGCTTGAGCTCGCCGCCCATCAGCGCGCCGAGATCGATGCCTTGCGTGCCGACCTAAGCGTCTTGCGAGCACAACTCGCTGCTGGAGCAACGGCCGGCAGGGCGCCTCCCGATCAAACGGATGAGCAGGCCGAAACTGTCCTCGTCGAAGATGCACCAACCCCTGTTGTCACAGCCGATCTCGATGCACCGACGCCCGCGCCTGTCGCGGCGGAAGAGCCAACATCATCGCCTGGACCAGCCATCGACCTTGTCGCGGCTCGCACGATCGAGGACCCCGCCGGCAAAGTCTCGGGTGAGGAGCCTCGCACTCCGATCGAGACGCTCGCCGCGAGTGTCACAGCACCCGAACCGGACCTGGACGTCCAGCGGAGCGAGCTTTCGCCGGAAGCGGAACCCGCCGCCGCGCCTGCGCCACGGCGCGATTTCGAGGAGGCGATCGGCTCGCGCTGGGCGGTCTGGATCGGCGGCGTCGCGCTCGCACTCGGCGGTCTCTTCCTGGTTCGCTACTCGATCGAGGCCGGCCTGTTCGGTCCGGGCGTCCGGCTGCTGCTCGGCGCCGCCTTCGCCCTTATCGCGGCCGGCGCGAGCGAATATCTGCGCCGGCGCGAACTGCCGCTCGCGATCACCTCCGGCTCCGGTCCGCTCGCCGGCCTCGGCCATGCCAGCATTCCCGGCGTGTTGGCGGGCGTCGCCGTGCTCAGCGGCTTCGGCGTTATCTTCGCCGCCCACGCCGTCTACGGCTTCATCGGGCCGGGCACGGCTTTCGGATTGATGGGCCTGCTTGGCCTTGCGGCCCTCTCGGCTTCGCTCCTGCACGGCCCGGCGCTCGGCCTCTTCGGCCTGCTTGGTTCCTATGCGACGCCCTTCCTGGTCGCCAGCACCGCGCCCAACTTCGTCGCGCTCGCGCTCTTCATCACCTTCGTCACCGCGGTCGCCTTCCTGCTGCACCGGCGCCGACCCAGCCGCATCGTCACGCTCGGCGCGGTCGCCGGGCATGGCGCCTGGACGCTGCTGATCGCCTTCGCCGGCGGCAATGTGAGCTGGGCCGCCTGGCTCGCCGCCTCCGGCTCGGTTCTCGCGCTCGGCCTGATCAGGGAATGGCCGGCCTGGCGCGGGCGGGCCGGGCCCGATAGCGGCTGGCGGATCGCTGGCTTCGAACTGACCAGCCTCATCGCCATCGGCGTGCCGCTCATCCTCTCCGGCATCCTCTGGACCAGCCATGGCGGGCCCGCGCCGCTGCATGCCGCCATCATCGTCACTGTGGCGGTCGCCGTCGCCGGCGCGGTCCGGCACCGCGATCTGGCGCCGCTGGCGCTGCTCGCCGGCGCGGCAGCCGCCGGCATGGCGCTGCTCTGGCCGACCCATGATGGCCCCTTTGGCCTGTCGCCGACGCTGCCGCTCGATCTGATGCGCCTCAGCTTCGCCCCCGACGCCGGCCCGGGCCTGCGCTGGACCGCCGGCCTCTTTGCGCTGCTCCTCGGCATTCCGCCATTCTTCGCCTTGCTGATGCGGCGCGGGTCAGGTGCCGGCGGCTTTCTCGTGCGCGGCTGCCTCGCCTTCGCTTCGGCGCTCGCCCCCGTTTGCCTGCTGCTGGCGACGGCATTGCGCAGCAATGGCTTCGAGCGCTCGACCGGCTTTGCCGCACTGGCCCTGCTCCTGACGATCGCGCTCTTTGCGGCTTCAGAATTCCTCCTCCCGGTCGAGCGCCGCAGCACCAAGACGCGCGCCAATCCGCTCGCCTTTATCGGCTCGGCCGCCTATGCCGCCGCCGGCGCGATCGCACTCGGCCTCGCCATTGCCTTCGCCTTGCGCGAGACCTGGCTGGTGGTCGGCTTCGCCGTTTCGGCCGCGGGCGTCGCGCTCCTCTCCGCCTTGCGCCCGATACCGCTGCTGCGCAGCATGTCGGCGGCACTCGCCACCGCGGCACTGGCGCGACTCGTTTGGAACCCGATCGTCAGCGATGTCGGCTCCTGGCCCATCTTCAACTGGCTGATCCCGGCCTATGCCCTGCCGGCGCTCTGCTTCGCCATCGGCGCGCTGGCCCTGCGCGAAAGGCAGGATCGCCCGCGGCTGATCCATGAGACGCTCGCCGCCTTCTTCTTCGCCGCCTTCGTATTGCTGGAGGTGCGCCAAGCCTTCGCCGGCGCGGATCTCGTGCCGACCGCGGACCTCGTCCGCCTGCATTATCTCGGCCCGCGCAACCGGCTGTTCGAGGAAGTCTTCTGCCATGTCCTGGCGCTCGGGCTGCTAGGAGCAGGCTTCGTCCTGCTCGCCCGCCGGCTCGGCGGACGGGTCTTCGGCGTCTGCGCCGATATCGCCGCGATCACGCTGATCCTTGTCGGCATCGGCGGGCCCGGCGCTGTGCTGAACCCGGTCTTCGATGGCACGCCGGTGCTCGGCTGGCCGGTGTTCAACCGGCTGCTCTGGTATGTCGCCGTCGGTGGCCTGCTCGGATTGCTCGGTTACTGGCTCGGACGCGACGGCCGCTCGCGCCTGGGCGACACGCTCAACGCTTGCGCTGCGGTGCTGGTCTCGCTCGGTGCGATATTGATCGTCCGGCATGCCTTCTCCGGCCCGGTCCTGGCGCCGATGGACGGCAAGACCGCCGGCTTTGCCGAGGTGGTGACGATCACGCTGCTGCTGCTGGCGCTGACGGCGGCCGCGCGGATCTGGCGCGAGCTCTCGCCCGGCCGTGTCACCGGCTTTGCCTTGCGCGCGCTCGCCATGATCGCGATCGGCTGGGCGGGGCTTGCGCTCGGCATCGGCCGCAATCCGCTGTTCGATCTCAGCGGCGTCGAGGGACCGGTCATCTTCAACCGCATCCTCTGGGGCTATGGCGCGGTAATCTGTGGCTTTGCTGGAGCAGCCTGGTGGCTGCGCGAGGTCGCGCCCGCGATCAGCGTCGCTTTCCGGCGCACGGCTCTGGCGGGGTCAGTACTTTGCGCCTTCCTCCTGCTGCGCCATGGCTTCCACGGGCCGTTGCTCGCTTCCGACGTCCCGGTCACCCTCGCCGAAGCAGGCTTCTATGCCGCCTTCGGCTTCATCGGCGCCGTCATCGTCATGATCGCCGGCTCGGTCCGCCTGCCCGGGCGCTCGGTGCCGGTTCGCCCCGACTGGGCAGCGATTGGCTCCTGCGGCCTGTTCGCACTCCTGCCCGGCCTCGTCGCCAATCCGTTGGTGACGGAGCAGCCGCTCGCCGGCCCACTCCTGCTCGACAACGCCGCCATCGGCTATCTCCTGCCGGCGCTGCTCGCCTTCGCGGCGGCGCGCTGGGCCAGGGAATTCCTCACCGGCGCCGGGGCGCGGCGCATCTTCGGCGTCAGCGCGATCATCGGCGGGCTGGCCTATCTGCTGATCGAGGTCCGGCGCGGCTTTGTTGGCCGCGATCTCCTGGTCGACGCCAGCAGCGCCAGCGAGCTCTATGCCTATTCGGCAGCGCTCCTGCTCTATGGCGTGGCGCTGCTCGCGCTCGGCTTCAGATTGCAGTCGAAGGATCTGCGCCTCGCCTCGCTCGGCGTCGTGACGATCGCGATCTGCAAGGCCTTCCTGATCGACATGTCCGGGCTGGAAGGCCTGTTGCGGGCCTTGTCCTTCATCGGCCTCGGCGCCAGCCTTGTCGCCATCGGGCTCGCCTATCAGAAGCTGCTGCTGCGGGAAGCGGCACGGCCAGACATGTCGCGTTGAACGACAAGGCGCATTGAAAAAGCCTCCCGCGTCGATCCGCGGGAGGCTCGAATATCCCTGGCGGAAGCGCTCCCGGTGAACCGGGCGCGCTCCGATCGTCAGCTCAGCCCTTGAGCCTGGTATTGCACTGGCTCCAGTAGCCGCCGCCCTTCTCGATCCATTTCAGCTCGCCATTGGCGTTGGCCGTCTTGTTGGCGTTGTATTGGTCGACGCAGGTCTTGAGGCGCGCCTTGCCGGCGGTTTCATTAGAGTACTTCGGCGCCACCGCCCGCGGAAATACCGCGGCTTTGGCCTTGCCGGCGGGCTTGGCCGGCGTGGTCGCGGCCGGGGTTGCCGCCGGAGCATCCGTCACGGCTGCCGCGGCATCATTGTCCGAGGCGTCGTCATCGGCGCAGTTGGCCTTGCGGAAATCGTTCCACTTCTGGCCCTTCAGCGTGTTCGCCTTCTTGGCGTCCTGATACTTAGTGCTGCACTCTTTCATGGTCAGGGCCGAGGCCGGCGCAGCGGCGAAGCTCGCGGCCATGAACGCAAGGGCGGTGGAGAACAGAAGCGTCTTCATGAGCAGTCTCCCTAGATCACGATGATTTTGGATCGTATCGATCCAAAATCATAAGACGTGATCGATTCTAGAACTTAGAGCAGGATTCCTGCGAAAAACCGGTTCCCACTTTTTCGCATCCTGCTCTAGGCGGTGAGTCGAACTCGCCAAGGCGAGCTTAACCAACGACACGAATCTCTGCCATCGCCTTGCGGCAACTTCTGGGCCGCTCAGGCGTTTACAGATCCGGTCAATACAGAGGATCAGATCATGAAGACATTCACCCTCGTCGGGCTCGCCATCATGGCTTCGGCCCTGGCCGCCTGCAACACGGTCGAGCAACGGGTCGGCGGCGCCGCAGTCGGCGCAGGGACGGGGGCGGTCGTTGCCGGGCCGGTCGGAGCCGTGGTCGGCGGGGCCGCCGGCGCGGTCACCGCTCCGACAGTGGTTCGCTCCACGCGCCGCGCGACGCGGTAGTCTTAAAATCCGGCTTTCTTGCGCGGCGGCGGAACTACGCCGCCGCTCCGTCGTTTCGACCATGAAGCTTTCGAGCCCAGAAACTTTCAAGCTCATGGAGTTGACGGATGGACAACGACAAGCGCCTGCCGCCCGACGTGCCCAACACGGATGAGATGCGGGACGAGATCGACCGCGCGACAGGCAGCGTTGCGGCACGTGCGGCCGATCTTGCCAATCGGACGGCAGAAACCGTCAAGGACGGTTATGGCCGGGCCAAGGAAAAGCTCGCCGAGCTCGATCCCGGCGACACGCTGCGCGAAGCAGGCCGATACGCCCAGGAGACCGGCGAGGCCGCAGTCGAGACGGTCGAACGCCATCCGCTAGCAGCCTTCGCCATAGGCGCCCTCAGCGTCGGCCTGATCGCCTGGGCGGTGACGCCCCGCCGTTCGAGCTGGCAGCCGGATACCAGCGGCTGGAGCACCACGTTGCGCGACTATGGCGATCAAGCGTTGCGCGCTGGACGTGATCTGATCGGCAGCGGCCGCGAGCAGGTCGATCGGAGTCGCGACTACGTCGCCCGCGGGCAGGATTATCTCGATGTCGGCCGCGACTATGCCCGTGAAGGCGGCCGCGCGCTGATGCGCCGCGGCGAGCGCGAACCGCTGGCGGCCGTGGTCGGTATAGGCTTGGCGCTCTACGTGGTCAGCGCGCTTTTGAGCAGCGGCAGCAGTCAGGCACAGCCTGTCCGCCGCCGGGCCAAACGATAAAGTCGCCTATCGAATTCAGCCCGACCGGCGCGAGGCTTTCTCCGCCTGGCGGGCTGCCTGCTTTTCGGACTCGCCCGCGCGCACGAGGCTGGTGATCGCGAGCGGGCGCCTTCCCGATTTCTCGGCGATGATGCGGTCCTGCTCCTGGATCGCTTCCAGCGCGGGATCGTCGCCATCGATCCCGCCGAGCAAATCGGTGGGAACACGGCGGTTGGAGCTGCGCGAGCCATCTTCATAGAACACGTCGAACAGGACGTAGGCGGCGTCGAGCGGTTTCGATTTCTTGCGGGCCATGGTCGATCCTGTCGGTTGGGCGCCCCCTCCGGCAGCAGCGCGCAGGGCGGGCCGAGGGATCGCGGAGCCGCCCAGAGGCGGCAGAATGCTGTGAGCGCGAGGTAACTCCCTCGCGCCGACAAGGCAAGCCGCAACGGCGCCCGTCGCTGTCGTAAGGCCTATTTCAGGCTGATCGTTTCGACGATCTTGGAGTCGAGCACAAGGTCGTCGCTGGCACCCATCAGCCAGAGCTGGTCCGCGGTGAAGCGCAGGATCGGCCGATCCCACCAGCGATCGAGCATGGCGGCGAGTGCTACCGCCTCAGCCGCGTCGAGATCCTCGTTCAGGTTCCAGATGCCGACGACATAGAGATCGCTGGTCGACCGCCCGAGCGCCCGTTGGATGAGATGGAAGGCGTTCTGACCGTCGCGGCGCTCCGGATAGAGCCTGAGATAAAGCCGCCCGCGATTGACATTGCCGGAGAACAGGCCGCGCAGTTCCATCTCAACCGGGCCAAGGCGCGACAAGGCGTCCCGCGCAGCTTGGTCGATCGTCGGCGGCGCACCGACCGAGAGCGAGCCACACACTGTCGCATGTAGCTTTGCCTGCCGCTGCGCGACCAGATCCCAGGCGATCTTCGCCGCGAACGGCGCCTGGCGCAGCTCCCGCTCGAGTTCCCTGTAAGCCGACGCCTCCGGCAGGTCGAGCGTCGGCACCACCAACGAGTAGATCGGCGGGTGCCGGCCATTCTCGTAATGCGTGCCGTCCTTCCGCGCGATCGCCTTGGGATGGTGCGGATCGATCAGCGGCAGATGCGCCAGCCGGTAGCCGTCGTCCAGCGCCATGCCGGCGCCGGCAACGAAAGCCGTCCGGCTCCGGAGATAGCCGAGCTCATCGTCGCCGATCAGCTCGGCCTGCGTCGTCACGGTCGCCACGCCTTCAGCATCCACTCATGCACGGGGTCGTTATGGAATTTCCAGACCCGCTTCGGCCCGGCCATGACGTTGAGGTAATAGAGTTCGTAGCCGTGCGGGGCGCCGACGGGATGGTAGCCCTTCGGCACCAGCACCACGTCGCCGTCCTCGAAAGCCATGGTCTCGTCGAGCGAACGATCGTCGGTATAGACACGCTGGAAGCCGAAGCCCTGGGGCGGATTGAGCCGGTGATAATAGGTCTCCTCCAGCAGGGATTCTGCCGGCAGCCGGTCCTGGTCGTGCTTGTGCGGCGGGTAGCTCGACCAGCAGCCCGACGGCGTGATCACCTCGACGACGAGGAGGCCATCGGCGGCCTCCGTCTCCGGCAGGATGTTGCGGACATGGCGGGTGTTGCTGCCCTCGCCGCGCGTCAGGGCGCCGACATCGGCCGGGCCGATGACGCGGGCCGGCCTTGCGCCAGCCTTGCCCGGAGCCGAGCAGATCGCGAATTCGCACGGCCCCTGCGCCGTGACGGTCCAGTTCGAGCCCGCCGGGACATAGAGCGACCAGGGATCGGGCTCGAAGGGCGAGGAACGCCCGCCGATCACGCCGAAATCCTCGGCCCCGGCGCTGGCCGAGACCTTGCCCGAAAGCAGGACGAGGCAATGTTCCCTGTTGCCGGTTTCGCGCGACAGTATCTGCCCGTCGGCAAGGCGATGCACGGCGAAGCCGACATGCTCCCAACCGGCCGATTGCGGGGTGACCTCGTGGATGCGCCCCTCGGCGTCAGGCGCCTGCGGCTTGACCAGCAGCTTCGACATGATCGTTCCCGGGCTCAGACGAGCCCGGCCTCCTTCAGGCTCTGCTTGAGATGGGCGACTCCCTTCCTGGCATAGGTAAGCGGGTGCGCCTTCTCGGGATCCTGCTCCGCTTCGACCACGACCCAGCCGGAATAGCCCGGCAGCGCCTTGAACACCGCGGGGTAGTCGACCATGCCGTCACCCGGCACGGTGTAGACGCCAAGCTCCTTGCCCTTGCCGAGGATGGCGTCGAGGAAGCTCCAATCCTCGCGGCGCGCCTGCTCCATCACCGCCTTGCGCACATCCTTGGCATGGAAGTGACTGATCCGGGTGCGGTAGCGCTCAGCAAGCTTGACCGGATCGGCCCCGCCCCAGGTCGCATGGCCGGTGTCGAGCAGGAGATGCACCGCCTCGCCCGTCGCTGCCATGAAGGCATCGATATCGGCCTCGCTCTCGACGATCGTGCCCATATGGTGGTGGTAGACCAGCCGGACACCCTCGGCGAGCGTGCGTTCGGCGACCTCGGTGATCCTCCGGCCGAACTGCGCCCACTCACCAGCGGCCAGCACCGGACGCTGCGACAGCGGCTTGTTGCGATCACCATGGATCGCATTCGAGGTCTCGGCGAAGACCAGCACGGTCGAGCCCATCGCCTTGAGCAGGTCGAGATGATCACGCAGATGCTTCATCTCCTCATCGGCATCGCGCTTCAGCAGCTCAGCCGAATACCAGCCGGAGATGCAGGCCATGCCGAACGGGTCGAGCGCCGCCTTCAACGCTCCGGGCTCGCGCGGGAACTTGTGGCCGAGCTCCATGCCGACGAAGCCGGCTTCGCGGGCTTCGGCCAGGCAGGTTTCAAGCGGCGTCGCGCCGCCGATATCCTGCAGGTCGTCATTCGACCAGCCTATGGGGTTGGCGCCGATACGGATAGGCATCTCGTCCTCTTTGGCTCAGTTGTCGCGCGCCGCGAGCGCATCGTCATAGCGCTTGCGCGCCGCCTCGACCTCGTCACGCACCGAAACCTCCGGCACCGCGACCTCCCACCAATGCCCGCCGGCATCGGTCGAGATCAGCGGATCGGTGTCGATGACGATGACGCTGGTGCGATCATGGCCGCGGGCTTCCGCGAGCGCGGTTTCCAGCTCGGCCAGGCTCGCAACCTTGCGCGAAATCGCGCCCATCGAGCCGGCATGTGCGGCAAAATCGATCTCCGGCAGCGTCTCGTGCCGGGTATCGCGTAGCAGGTTGTTGAAGGAGGCGCCGCCAGTCGCGTTCTGCAGCCGGTTGATGCAGCCGAAACCGCGATTGTCGAGCAGGACGATGGTGAGCTTGACCCCAAGCATCACCGAGGTCGCGATCTCGGAGTTCATCATCAGATAGGAGCCGTCGCCGACCATGACGAAGACCTCGCGCGCGGGATCGGCGAGCTTCGCACCGAGGCCGCCGGCGATCTCGTAGCCCATGCAGGAATAGCCGTATTCCATATGGTAGCCGCCGGGCGCGCCGGACTGCCAGAGCTTGTGCAACTCGCCCGGCAGGCCGCCGGCGGCGCAAAGCACGACGTCGCTCGCCCGGCTCTGGCGCTGCACAGCGCCGACAACCTGCGCATCGCTGGGCAGGGCCTGATTGCTCGCCGCGGTATAGCGCGCGGCGGTGGCGAGCCAGGCATCCCGTGACGCCTGCACCTGTGCCGTCCAGCCGGCCGGAGCCTTCCAGCCCGAAAGCGCCGCCTCCAGCTCGGCGAGCCCTGCCTTCGCATCCGCGACAAGCGGCTGGCCGCCATGCTTGCCGGCATCGAAGGCTTGCGTGTTCAGCCCGACGATCCGGCACTCCGGATCGGCGAAGAGGGCGCGCGAGCCGGTGGTGAAATCCTGCAGGCGCGTGCCGACCGCCAGCACGACATCGGCTGTCTTCGCCGCGTCATTGGCGGCGCCGGTGCCGGTGACGCCAATCGCGCCGAGATTGAGCGGATGATCGTACGGCAGGGCGCTCTTGCCGGCCTGCGTCTCGGCGCTCGGGATGCCGTGCGCCAGGCAGAAGCGGGCGAGCTCGCCCTCAGCCTCGCTGTAGAGGGCGCCGCCACCAGTGACGACGAGCGGCCGCTTCGCACCCTTCAGCAGCGCGACAGCCTGCGCCAGCTCCTGCTCGTCCGGGCGCGTTCGGCGCGGCGTCCAGATCCGCTCGGCGAAGAAGCCCTCCGGATAGTCGAAAGCCTCCGTCTGCACGTCCTGGCACAGCGCCAGCGTCACCGGCCCGCACTCCGACGGATCAGTCAGGACCTGCATCGCCCGTTCGAAGGCGGGGATGATCTGCTCCGGCCGCGTGATCCGGTCGAAATAGCGTGAGACCGGCTTGAAGCAGTCATTGGCCGAGATGGTGCCGTCGCCGAAATCCTCGATCTGCTGCAGCACCGGATCGGGCCGGCGCCCGGCGAAGACATCGCCCGGCAGCAGCAAGAGCGGCAGGCGGTTGACATGGGCGACCGCCGCAGCCGTCACCATATTGGTCGCGCCGGGCCCGATCGAGCTCGTCACCGCCATCATCCGGCGTCGGCGCGAGGCCTTGGCGAAGGCGATCGCCGCATGCGCCATCGCCTGCTCGTTATGGGCGCGCAGCGTCGGCAGGAGATCGCGGGCACCATGCAGCGCCTCGCCGAGGCCCGCGACATTGCCATGGCCGAAGATCGCCCAGACGCCGGCGAAGAGCGGCAGCGTCCGGCCGCCGACGACCGTCTTCTGCGCCGCCATCGCAGCCACCAGCGCCTGCGCCATGGTGAGCCTGATCGTGCTCATGCGGTATCTCCTCAGCGCGCTTGCCAGGCCTCGACCAGCCGGCCGAAGCGCTCGGCCATCATCGCGGTCGCGGCCTCGTCGTCGAGCGCGCCCGCAAGCCAGCCGCGCGCCGCCTCGCCGAAGATGCTGCGCCCGACCGCAAACCCCTTCACCGTCTTCGCCGTCTGCGCCAGCCGGAAAGCCGTCTCCAGCTCCGGCAGCGGCGCATCGAGCCCGAGCAGCACGACGCCGCGGCAATAGGGATCGTTCTCGGCTATCGCGGCATCGATCGCGGCCCAGGCTGCCGCGCTCGGCTGCGCTTCCAGCTTCCACCAATCCGGCTTGATGCCGATCGCGTAGAGCCGGCGCATCACGCTAGCCATCGTGCCGTCGCCGACCGCCCCATTTTTCGAGCAGATGATCTCGACCAGCAGCTCGCGGCCGACCTGCCGGCAGGCGAGCGCGACGCGCTTCAGGGTCGCTTCCTGCTCGGCCTTCAGCGCCGCATCGTCGTCGGGATGGTAGAAGGCCAGCACCTTGGCGACATGATCGACCGGCCATTCATTCAGCGCCGCGCCGAGCGAGCCGTCCGCATCGGTCTCCAGCCTGAGCGGCCGTGAGCCCGGTACTTCCAGGGGCCGCGCCACCCAGAAGCCGTGATCGCCGGCGCGGAACAGCGCCTCGCGGCCATGGCGCCCGTCGAGCAGCATACCGAAGCCCTCGGCACCCTTGGCAATCCGCGCCGCAGCATCGACGGCGAGCCGCTTGAAGAGTTGGATGCGCTCATGCGGCACGCCCGCCTCGTCGGCCATCGCCTCGATCTGGGAGCGGTGATCGATGGCGAGCGCCATCAGCGTCGCGGCCTGCGGCCGGCGCGTCGTCGCCCAGTGGACGTGGTTGATCGCGATGTCATGGCGGAGTGCCCGGTGCGGCGAGCCCTCCTTCAGGAAGAACTGCAATTCGGCGAAGGTCGGGCTCTCAGGCGAGCAGAGCAGGCGCGAGACGGCGAAAGCGCCGCAGGCATTGGCCCAGCTGCAGCAGGTCTCGATCGGCTCGTCGCTGAGATAGCCGCGCAGGAAGCCGGACATGAAGGCGTCGCCGGCGCCGAGCACGTTGTAGACCTCGACCGGGAAACCCGGCCCCTTGATGCCGTCTTCGATCGAGGCCGGAATGGCGCCTGGAAAGACGACGCAACCCATCGGCCCAAGCTTGCAGACGATCGTCGCCTTGCTCAGCGCACGGATATTTCGGATCGCGGCGAGCGTGTCCTCCGAGCCGCCGGCGGCGTGCAGTTCCTCTTCGGTGCCGACGATCAGGTCGCACTCCGGCAGGATCGCCTGGAGGTGCTGGGTCACCGTGTCGGAGCGGATATAGCGCTCCTCGCCGGCGGCATGGCCGGCGAGACCCCAGAGATTGGGGCGGTAATCGACATCGAACACGACCTTGCGGCCATGCTTGCGGGCAATCGCGATCGCATTCCTCTGTGCCTTGGCGGCATTGGGGATCGCGAAATGCGTGCCGGTGACCACGACCGCCCTGGCAGAGGCAATGAAGGCCTCGTCGATCTCGCTCTCGTCGAGCGCGGCGTCAGCGCAGTCGGTGCGGTAGAAGATCAGAGGGAAGGTCTTCTCGTCGCGCACGCCGAGGATGACGAGCGAGGTCAGGCGCTTGGGATCGACGACGACGCCCTTGGTCTCGACGCCCTCGCGCTGCAATTGCTCCAGGATGAAGCGGCCCATCTGCTCATTGCCGACACGAGTGATCACCGCGGATTTGAGGCCGAGCCGGGCGGTGCCGATCGCGATATTGGTCGGGCAGCCGCCGACCGCCTTGGAGAACGAGGCCATATCCTCCAGCCGACCGCCGATCTGCTGGCCGTAGAGATCAACCGAAGAACGGCCGATCGAGATCAGGTCGAGCACGGGTTCAGGCATCGGGGCGGGCTTTCTCGGCGGTGCCGACGGCGAGCGTCATGGCGAGCACGAAGGTGGCGGACATCGAGCGGAAGGCGCCGTAATCGGCTTCCTCGACCTCGAGGCATAAGGAGCAGTGCTGGGCGAGCGGGCTGAGCGCACTGTCGGTGATCGCGATCACCGGAATGCCCTTCTCGTGGGCAGCGGCTGCGATCGCGACCGTCCCCGGCGTATAGGGCGCGCAGCTGACCGAGACGACGACATCGCCCTTGCGCGCGATCGCCGCCTGCTCGGGCCCGAGGGAGGCGATATTGTCAACGAGTACCGCCCTTATGCCGAGCTTGCCGAAGGCGTAGGCGAGATAGGACACCACGGGAAACATCCGGCGCGCGCCGATCAGGATGATCGTCTCCGCCCCGGCGAGCAGGTCCGTGGCTCTGTCGACGTCGCGGTGCCGGATCGTCGATTGCAGACGCGACAGCGAGCTGCGGCTGGCTTCGGCGAAGCCGTCGAGCAGCACCTGAGCCATGTTCGGCCCGGCCGCGCCCTCTTCGCGCAGCGCCACCAGCCGCTCGCGATAATCAGGGAATTGCTGGCGCAGCCGCGAGCGGAAGAGCTGCTGCAACTCGCTGAAGCCGGAATAGTCGAGCGCCTGGGCGAAGCGCACCAGGGTGGAGGCCTGCACGCCGGCCTGCTGCGCCACCTGCGCCGCGGTGCTGAGCGCCATGTCGTCGGGATTGGCGAGCGCATAATCGGCGACCTGCCGCAACCGCTTCGGCAGGCTCGGCCCGCGCTCACGCAGCAGCGCGACGAAGCCGTCGAAATCGTCCCGTGGTGGGTCCTGCTGCAGTGGCGACGACATGGGAAACAGGGGCTCTCGCGGCCTTGACTTGTGCCGGGAGAGAATGGAATGTTTGTTCCATTAGTCAAGCTCAATAAAAATAATGTGCCATTGTGACAGTGGCGCTGCCAGGGAGATCAGAGGTGCCCCAACCAACCGACTTCCGTCGTGAACTCGACGGCAAGGTCGCCGTCGTCACCGGCGGCAGCCAGGGCCTGGGCGAGGCGATCGCCCGGGAATTCGCCGCGCGCGGCACCGCGGGTCTCGTCCTCACCGGCCGCAACCGCGAGCGCGGTGAAGCCGTCGCCGCCAGCCTGAAGGCGGCCGGCTGCAACGCCCTCTTCCACGCCGCCGACCTCGCCGATCTCGACGCCGTCCGCGGAATCGTCCCTGCCGCCGAGCAAGCTTTCGGCCGGCTCGACATCCTGGTCAACGCCGCCGGCGACACCGACCGCGGCACGATCTTCGACACCAGTCCCGAGCTCTATGCTCGCATCATGGCGGTCAACCTGACCGCCCCGTTCTTCCTGATCCAGGATGCGGCCAACCTGATGCGGCGCGAGAAGATCGCAGGCGCGATCGTCAACATCCAGTCGATGTCGGCCCATGGCGGCCAGCCCTTCCTCGCCGCCTACAGCGTCTCGAAGGGCGCGCTGGCGACGCTGACGAAGAACACCGCCCATGGGCTCCTGTCCGACCGCATCCGCGTCAACGGCCTCAATATCGGCTGGATGGCGACGCCGGGCGAGGACGCGATCATGCGCCTGCGCCATGATGCGCAAGATGGCTGGCTGGATGAGGCGCAGGCCGGCCGCCCCTTCGGCCGCCTGATCGATCCGCGCGAGGTCGCCAAGGCCGTCGCCTATCTCGCGTCATCCGAATCGGGGCTGATGACCGGCGCCAATGTCGACTTCGACCAGACCATTCTCGGCGCGCACGACTGAAGCGCCGGAGCACTCTCGAACTGCAGGACCACGGACGTGATGAGATTTGGATTGCTGGGCGCCGGCCGGATCGGGCGCATTCACGGGCTCAATGTCGCGGCGCGCTCCGATGCGCAGCTGGTCGCGCTTTCCGATGCCTCCGCGGAGGCCGCCGCCTCGCTCGCCCAGGCCAGCGGCGCCAAGGTCGCGACCACCGACGCGATCCTCGCCGACAGCGGTATCGATGCCGTGGTGATCTGCACCCCGACCGACACCCATGCCGACCTGATCGAGGCTGCCGTCTCCGCCGGCAAGGCCGTCTTCTGCGAGAAGCCGGTCGATCTCGATGCTGGCCGCATCCGCCGCTGCCTCGAGGTCGTCGCGAAATCCGGCAAGCCGCTGATGATCGGCTTCAACCGTCGCTTCGACCCGAATTTCGCCGCGCTGGAAGGGCGCCTGCGTTCCGGCGAGGCCGGCGCGATCGAGATCGTCAGCGTGATCTCGCGCGACCCCGGGCCGCCGCCGGTCGAGTACGTCAAGCGCTCGGGCGGACTCTTCCGCGACATGATGATCCATGATTTCGACATGGCCCGCTTCCTCCTCGCCGAGGAGCCGGTCGAGGTCTTCGCGCTCGGCTCGGCGCTGGTCGATCCGGCGATCGGCCAGGCCGGCGATGTCGACACTGCCGCCGTGCTGATGCGCACCGCGAGCGGCCGCATCGCTCAGATCTCCAACTCCCGCCGGGCGACCTATGGCTACGACCAGCGCATCGAGGTGCACGGCTCCAAGGGCATGCTGCGCGCCGGCAATATCCACGAGACCACCGTGGAGATCGCGACCGGCGCCGGCTTCCGGGCCGATCCCGTGCAGAACTTCTTCCTGGAGCGCTATGCCGCCGCCTATCGCGCCGAGCTCGACGCCTTCATCACCGCCTGCCGCGACAAGCGCGCACCCTCGCCTTCGGGCCTTGACGGGCTGAAAGCCCAGATCCTGGCCGACGCCGCGACGGAATCGCGCCGTACCGGCAAGCCGGTCGCCGTTGCGCTCGAGGCGCTGTGATGACCCCCGCCGAACTCGAACTGCGCGAATATGCCGTGCTCGGCCTCGTCGCGGAGGCGAGCCATCTCGCGCTCGATTATTTCGGACGCAGCGACTCCCTGAACATCACGATGAAGGGGGCCCAGGATTGGCTCACCGCGGCCGACGGCGCCGTGGAGAGTTTTCTGCGCGAACGGCTCGGGCGGCTTTTCCCCTCCGATGGGGTGATCGGCGAGGAAGGCGGCGGCGAGGCGGCCGACGCGGTCTGGATCATCGATCCGATCGACGGAACTGCCAATTTCGCCCATGGCGATCGCAACTGGTGCATCTCGATTGGCCTCGTCCTCGCCGGGCGGCCCGAGATCGGCGTCATCGCAGCACCTGCACTCGGCGAGGTCTACCGCGCCCGGCGCGGCAGCGGGGCGAGCTTGAACGGCCGGCCGATCCGGGTTTCGGGCACCAGCGACATCGGCCGCGCCAGCCTCGAATTCGGCTGGTCGAAGCGCAGGTCGCTCGACAGCTATATCGAGATGGTCAAGCGCGGCTTCGAGGCCGGCGCGGCGGTCAAGCGACCAGGCGCCGGCGCGCTCGGCCTCTGCCATGTCGCCTGCGGCCGCACCGATGCCTATGCCGAACTGCACATCAATTCCTGGGATGTCGCCGCCGGCCTGGTGATCGCGGCGGAGGCCGGCGCCGACGTCAACGACTTCTTCGCGGGCGATGCGATCGCGGCCGGCAATCCGGTCCTGTGCTGCACGCCGGAGCTGACGACCGAACTGGAGCGCATCACCGGAATAGTAAGCCGGCACAAGGATCGTTGATCTTTTCGAGCAAACGGTCACTATCGACCCAATAAGAACAAGTCAGAACCAGACATCGGGAGGAAGACATGCTGTCATTGAACCGGCTTCGCGTCGGACTATTCGCGGCCGCGGCCACCGGAGCTGCTTTCGCCACCACTCCGGCCCAGGCCCAGGGCTCGCTCGTCATGTATTGCGGCGTGCAGGAGGAATGGTGCCGCGCCATGAGCGGCGCCTTCGAGAAGGAAACCGGCATCAAGGTCGCGATGACTCGCAAATCGGCCGGCGAGATCTACGCGCAGCTCAAGGCGGAATCGTCGAATCCACGCGGCGACATCTGGTGGGGCGGCACCGGCGACCCGCATCTGCAGGCAGCCGAGGAAGGCCTGACGCAGGACTATGAATCGCCCGCCAACAAGGACATGCACGATTGGGCGCTGGCGCAGTGGAACGCCGCCAAGAAGCGCTCGATGGGCATTTATGCCGGCGCGCTCGGCTTTGGCTACAACACCCAGCAGATCAAGGCCAAGGGCTTGAACGAGCCGAAATGCTGGGCCGACCTGCTCGATCCCAAGCTCAAGGACGACGTCCAGGTCGCTGATCCGAACTCGTCGGGCACCGCCTACAACCTGCTCGCGACCGTCGTCCAGCTCATGGGCGAGGACAAGGGCTTCGACTATCTGCGCGCTCTGCACAAGAACGTCAGCCAGTACACCAAGTCGGGCGCCGCCCCGGCCAAGGCGGCGAGCCTCGGCGAGACCGCCGTCGGCATCGTCTTCATCCACGACGCCGTCGTCTTCGCCGTACAGGGCGACCCCATCAAGGCCGTCGCCCCTTGCGAAGGCACCGGCTACGAGATCGGCTCGATGTCGATCGTCAAGGGCGCCCGCAATCTAGACAACGCCAAGAAGTTCTACGACTGGGCCCTGACCCCGGCGGCGCAGGCGCTGGCGGCCCCAGCCAAGTCCTATCAGGTGCCCTCGAACAAGAATGCGCCGGTGCCGGCGCATGCCCCGAAGATGTCGGAGATGAAGCTGATCAACTACGACTTCGTCAAATACGGTTCCTCGGCCGAGCGCGTTCGCCTGCTGACGAAGTGGGACAAGGAGATCAAGGCGCTCCCCAAGTGAGCACCCGAGTGATCGCAGACTGATCGCGGCCATCTGAGACGAGAGGCGAGAGACGATGCGTCCCGCGACGAGGCTTGCGCTGCTGGCCGGCTGGCTCGGCTATGTGCTCATCCCCTGGTATCTGCCCGAGGGGATGAGCCTCGCGGGGTACCCGTTCGGCAAGAGCGGCACGGCGCTCGCTCTCGCACTCTCGGGAGCGGCGCCCTGGCTGCTGCCGATCGGCATTGCCCTCGTCCTCGCCAGCCTGCTCGCCGCCCGGCAGGAGAATGCCGGGACAGGCAAGCTCCTCGCCTGGATCGGCCTTGCCGGGCTCGTCGTCTTCTTCGCTCAAGGCTTTGCTATCACGCTGAAAGACCAGGGCATGCCGGCGTTGGCAGCCCTGCTCGGTGGAGCCGGCGCGGCCCAGCCCGGCATGGGCTTCGGCGCACTGGTGACGCTAGTCTCCCTCTTGCTGCTGCTCTGCCACGGCCTGGCCTATCGCGGCCTCTGCCGTGGCGACATCTTCACGACGTCCTCGATCGGCATCGTCATCATGCTGATCGCGCTGTTCATCTTCCTGCCGGTCTCGACGATCCTGCGCAGCGCGCTGGTCGATTCCAGCGGCGCGCTCGTGCTCGGCGAATTCGTCACGCGCTTCCTCAGTCCGACGATCTGGGGCCTGGGCTGCCTCACCGCCAACACCAATTGCGGCGTCGCCTGGAACACGCTGATCCTCGCCGTGCTGACCGGCCTCATCACCACCCTGCTCGGCCTCGCCTGCGCCCTGCTGATCCTGCGCACCGGCATGCCGGGCAAGCGGGCGATGCGCCTGCTGACGGTGCTGCCGATCATCACGCCGCCCTTCGTCATCGGCCTGGCGCTGATCCTGCTCTTCGGGCGCTCCGGCCTATTCTCGACATTCCTGTTCGACTGGTTCGGCGTGCCGCGCTCACGCTGGATCTACGGCCTGCCGGGCGTTCTGCTCGCCCAGGTGCTCGCCTTCGCGCCGATCGCCTTCCTCGTGCTGATCGGCGTCGTGCAAGGCATCGCGCCGAGCTTGGAGGAAGCCTCGCAGACACTGGGAGCCAAACGCTGGACGACCTTCCGGACCGTGACCTGGCCGCTGCTGCGGCCCGGTCTCGCCAATGCCTTCCTGCTCGGCTTCGTCGAGAGCATGGCCGATTTCGGCAACCCGCTGGTGCTAGGCGGCAATTTCGAGGTTCTCTCGACCAAGATCTTCTTCGCGGTCGTCGGTGCCGCGCATAATCAGGGCCAGGCGGCGGTCCTCGCCGTCGTCCTGCTCGGCTTCGCGCTCGCCGCCTTCTGGGCCCAGCAATACTGGCTTGGCAGCAAGTCCTATACGACCGTCACCGGCAAAGGCGATTCCGGCCTGCCGACGCCGCTGCCGCGCCGGATCACCTGGATCTCCGCCCTCGTCATCGGCCCCTGGGTCGCGCTGACCGCTGTCATCTACATCGTCATCCTGATGGGCGGCTTCGTCAAGACGATGGGGCGCGACCATACGCCGACGCTGCAGCACTACATCACCGGCTTCTCGATCGATTTCAGCCGCGGCCTCTATTTCGACGGCTCGGCCTGGCCGTCCTTCTTCACCACGCTGAAGCTCGCCGCGATCTCGGCGCCGCTGACCGCGCTGATCGGCCTGCTCACCGCCTATCTGCTGACGCGTCAGCGCTTCGCAGGGCGCGGCGCGCTCGAATTCGCCACCATGCTGAGCTTCGCCATTCCCGGCACGGTGCTCGGCGTCGCCTATATCCTCGCCTTCAACGTGCCGCCGGTCGAGATCACCGGGACCGGGCTGATCCTGATCATCGCCTTCGTCTTCCGCAACATGCCGGTCGGCGTGCGTTCCGGCATCGCCGGCCTGTCGCAGATCGACAAGAGCCTGGACGAGGCCTCGGCGACGCTCTCGGCCCGCAGCTTCACCACGCTCTGGCGGGTGGTGCTGCCGCTGCTCCGCCCGGCTCTCGTCGCGGCGCTGGTCTACAGCTTCGTGCGCAGCATGACGACGGTCAGCGCCGTGATCTTCCTTGTCTCGGCCGAGTACAATCTCGCTACCGCCTATATCGTCGGCCGGGTCGAGGCCGGCGAGTTCGGTCTCGCCATCGCCTATTCCTCGGTGCTGATCGTGGTCATGGCGATCGGCATCAGCTTGATCCAGCTCGGCGTCGGCGAGCGCAAGCTCGGCCGACGCGGCACGCCCGCCCTTGCCTCCTCCGCCGCCGAGCCGATCAAACAAGGATAAGCGCTTCCCATGTCCAAGGCCGGCCCCGCCTCCGTCGAATTCCGCAATGTCAGCATGCGCTATGGCGCGGTAACGGCGGTGGACAATGTCAGCTTCACGGTCGAGGCCGGCAAGCTGGTGACGCTGCTCGGCCCATCCGGCTGCGGCAAGACCACGACGCTGCGGATGATCGCCGGGCTCGAGATCGCCAGCGAGGGCGAGATCCTGATCGGCGGCAAGGACGTCACAAGGCTGTCTGCCGCCGACCGCGACGTCAGCATGGTCTTCCAGTCCTATGCGCTCTTTCCGCATATGAACGTGCTCGACAACGCCGCTTACGGCCCGACCGTGAAGGGCCTGCCCAAGGCCAAGGCGCAGGAGCTGGCGCTGGAGAAGCTGGCGCTGGTCGGCCTCAAGGGCTTCGAGAAGCGCTACCCCTCCGAATTGTCAGGTGGCCAGCAGCAGCGCGTCGCGGTAGCCCGCGCGCTCGTGCTGGAGCCGCAGGTGCTGCTTTTCGACGAGCCGCTCTCCAATCTCGACGCCAAATTGCGCCGGCGCGTGCGCGAGGAAATCCGCGAACTGCAGCAGACGCTCAATCTGACCGTCGCCTATGTCACCCACGATCAGGAGGAGGCGCTCGCCGTCTCCGACCGCATCATCGTGATGTCGAATGCCCGCATCGCCCAGCAGGGCACGCCGCGCCAGCTCTATGAGGAACCCGCCGACGCCTTCGTCGCCGACTTCATCGGCGATGCCAACATGGTCGACGTCGCCGTGAAATCAGTCGCGGACGGGCGGGCAACGGTCGCGATCGGCCCGGCGAGCGTCTCGCTGCTGGCGCGCGGCCTGCAGCCTGGGCCGGCCAAGGCCGCGATCCGGCCGCAGAGCCTCCTGGTCTCGTGCCATGAGAGCCAGGGTGCACTGCCCGGGAACGTCCGCAAATGCGCCTATCTTGGCAACCATCTCGACCTGATGATCGAGACCGCCGTCGGCGAGCTTTTCGTCATCAGCCACGATGTCGACGACATGCTGGCGCCGGGCACGCCGGTCTGGCTCTCCTTCGCCAGCTCGGGCGTGATCCTGGTCCCCTGAACCGCGCCCTCAGCCACCGACGTGGAAGGAATAGCTCGCGCCGATGCCGACCGAGAACTGGTTGCGTTGCCCGATCGTGTCCACCAGCGGGGACTTGGCGGCCTCGCCGACCAAGCGGTCGTAGCGTGCGAACAGGGTCGTGGAGAAGCTCGGCGACCACGCATATTCCAGCGATGAAGCAAGGCCGACCGACTTGGCGCCGCCGCCAGGCTTGTAGGGAGTGACCAAGCCGTTGAGCGTAGCCTCATAGGGCAGGACGCCGAACTGACGGCGCATGAACGGGGCGCTCGCCAGCGACAGGCGCGGGCCGACGGCGAAGGTGAAGCTGCCGAACCGCTCCACCCAATCGGCCGAGAGATCGGCGACGACGCCATGATGACCGTTGAAGCCCTGGCGAACTTCGATGCGGGTGCGCAGCCGGTCGGGGACCACCCAATACTCGGCAAAAGCGCCCGCCTCGATCGTCCAGGGCACATCGCGCAGGCCGAAGAGCCTGGGGTTTGAGCTCGCATAACGGCCGGCGCGATAGCTGCCGACAACGCCGGCGCTGAAACGATCGGTCTCGTAGAGCGCGTAGTCGAGGCCATCATCGGGCGCGCTGAAGCCTGCCTCTTCGCCAGCCCGACGCCAGGAAATCGATGGCATGAAGGACGGGCCGGCCGAGCGTGCCCCGTCATATTTCGGGCCCATCTCGAAGGAGCCCCCCAGCGTGATGATCCAGCCCTTGGCCGGAGCCGGGTCCGTCATGACGCGCTTGTCGTCATCGTCATTCGCCAGCGCAGCTCCGCCGGCAAGAGCAAGCAGAGCAGCGGTCCCGACGAGGGTGACGGGCCGACGACGCAGGCTGCGGCGAGGAGGTTCGGGACGTGTGGAGGCAGGCATGGAAAGCAGTGTCCCGTCGTCAGTCCGCGATTGCGCGGCCCAGCTTGATACCGAGTTTCTTGATCCGGTGCCAAAGGCTTCGCTCGGCTATGCCTAGCAATTTCGCAGCCCTGACCTGCACGCCGTCGCTGCGCCTGAGCGCCTCGATGATGAAGTCGCGTTCGATCCGTTCGAGCTCGACGTCGAGATCGCGCGGCAGCCCGTCACGCTCGGTCCGGCGGTTGCCGCTGAACAGATCCTGCGGCAGATCAGTTGCATCGATCGTTTGCGTTTTCGTGACGATGATCGCCCGCTCGATGCAGTTGTGCAGCTCCCGGATGTTTCCGGGCCAGTCATAGGCGGTCATCGCCACCATCGCCGCCGGCGAGAAGCCTCTCGCACGCTTGCCCATCCCCTCCGCCAGCTCGGCCAGGAAATGCGAGGACAACAGCGGAATATCGTCGGCGCGATCGCGCAAGGGCGGCAGCAGGATCGGGAAGACGTTGAGTCGGTAGAACAGATCCTCGCGAAAGCTGCCTGCGTCGACGGCCTCGCGCATGTCCCGGTGCGTCGCCGCGATCAGGCGGACATCGACCGTCTGCGTGCGGGTCGCCCCAACCGGCTCGAAGCTGCGCTCCTGAATCACGCGCAGGAGCTTGGCCTGGATCGGCAGGGCCATGTCGCCGATCTCGTCCAGGAAGAGTGTACCGCCATCGGCGGCAGCGAAACGGCCGATCCGGTTGGCGAGCGCCCCGGTGAAGGCGCCTTTGACATGGCCGAAGAGTTCGCTCTCCAGCAGGGCCTCGGGGATCGCTGTGCAATTGACGGCGATGAAGGGTTTGTCGCGTCGCGGGCTGTTGAAGTGGATCGCACGGGCGACCAGCTCCTTGCCTGTGCCGCTCTCGCCGTTGAGCAGCACCGTCGCCTTCGTCTCGCAGACCTCCGTGACCTGTTCGATCACACGGCGGAAAGCGGCGCTGTTACCGATCAGCGTATCGAAGCTGTAGCGGCCTTCGAGCTCGCTGCGCAGCCGCTCATTGTCGCGCACGACATCGGCAAGGCGCAGCGCCCGCCTGATCGTGGCCGAGACATCGTCGATCTCGAAGGGCTTGGCGATGTAGTCGAAGGCGCCCTCCTTGACCAGGTCGACCGCATCGCGCACCGCCGCGAAGGCAGTGATGATGATGACCGGGACTTCCGGCCAGCGGCTGCGGACCTCGCGCAGCAGCGCCCGACCATCCATCACCGGCAGCCTCAGATCTGTCAGGACGAGATCGAAGCGAGTTTGTTCGAGCTCGGCGAGCGCAGCACGCGCGCTGTGCACGGCCGTCGCACGGTAGCCGAGGTCCTCCAGAGCCGCCGCCAGCACATCGGCAAGCCGCACCTCATCGTCGACCACCAGGATGGACTGGCTCATGCAGCCACTCTCGGTTTCGCTCGCGGCAGCGTGATGGCGAAGGCAGCTCCCTGCCCCGGCACGCAGACGCAGGAGGTCGTACCACCATGGGCCTCAGCCACCGCCTGAACCTTGGCGAGGCCGAGCCCGGTGCCCTTGGCCTTGGTGGTGAAGAAGGGATTGAATATCTCGTGGTGGATCGCCTCCGGCACGCCTGCCCCCTCATCTCGGATGGTAAGCGAGACGGTCTCGCCAGTGGCGCTCACGGTCGCCTGGATCATGCCTCCGTCCGGCATGGCGTCGATCGCATTGAGGATGAGGTTCAGACAGGCCTGGTACAGCTGGTCGGGGTCGCCGAGGACGGTTGCACCATTGCTGCGGTCCTCGATCGCCAGCCGGATCTTCTGGCGGCCGAACTCCGGGGCTGCGATCGCCGCGACACGATCGATCACCGCACGGAAGGGCAACTCGACCTTCACCGGCGGCTTGGGTTGCGCGAAGTCGAGGAAGTCGCGCACCAAGGTCTCGATGCGACGCACTTCGTCGATAACATAGCCCAGCATCTTCTCTTCCGCGCCGCCGAGCTTGGCGCGGTTGCGGACGACTTCCGTCGAGGTCTTGATGATCCCCAGCGGATTGCGCACCTCATGGGCGATCACCATCGCCGCCTGGCCGAGTGCCGACAGCCGGTCCTTTCGCCTGAGTTCCGTCTCGAGGTCCTGCAGCTTGCCGAGCTGCTCGGCCATGCCGTTGAAACCGGCAGCGAGCTCGACGATCTCGCGCCCACCACCCGCCGAGACGCGCTGGCCGAAATCCCCCGCCGAGATCGCCCGCACGCCCTGTGTCAACGCGCGCAGGGGCCGCACCAGCAGATCCGACGTCAGGATGCCGACGACGATCGAGATCGCGCTGCCAAGCAGGAAGATACCGAGGAACAGGCTTTCCCGGCGGAGCTGCTCGAAGAACCCCGCCTCGCTGCGCATGCCGATGAAGCTGATCGCGACGAGCTCGCCGTCGATGCCGCGCAGGCCGGAATAAGCAGCGCGATAGGCGCCCCCGTCGGCCGCCGGCTCGAAGACCCCCTCTTCTCCTGCCTCAAGCCTCGCGCGCACGCTCGCCGGTACCGCGGTCGTACGATCGGGATGGGTCTGCATCACCAGCTCGAGCTGGCCATTGAAGAGCGCGAAGAGCCGGATCTCCAGCGAGGTCACCACCTTGATGCCGCCAAAGGAGCCCTCGTCGAGCCAGGTGCCGACCAGGATGTTGGCGGGCAGACCGCCGATCTGCACGGCCTGGACCGCCCCCGCCATGATCCAGCGTTTGCCGTCAGTCTCGATCCTGAACAGGCCGAGGCTGGTCTCCGCCGGCAGCGGACTGACGCTGTTGAAGTCGCGGGTCTTGAACAGGATGTCGCCACCGGGGCGATAGATCGCGATCAGATCGTAGCCGACCGAACTCAGCACCGCGAATTCGCGCTCGACCGTGCGCTGCATCTTGTGGTCGTCGGTGGTCTGCTCGAGCCGATGTCCGATCACGCCGGCGACACGCTGCGCCTCCTGCGTCGCCTCGGCGATCTCGAGCGCGAAGAAGCGCGAGGTCTCGCCGAGCCACTGCTCGACATTCTCCTCGAAGGCGTCCGAAATCAGCCTGGCCGCGATATAGGCGGACGCCATCATCGCCGGCACGCTGACCAGCATGAAGCCGATCACCAGCCTGAACCTGAGCGAGGTCATCCGTATCGACATGCCGGGACCCGTTCCATTCACCTCCGGCCGCCGATCAGCGACGTCATCCCAACCGACATCATGGCTGCCTCGACCAGGTGTCGTCGTCGCAGATCAGGCCGCCGAGCACGCAGCCGCGCATGACCAGGCTGCGGTGCGAGGTCAATTCGAGCGTGGTCCGATAGGTCTTGCCGTCGGCGGGATTGTAACCCTCGCCCTCAAGCGCCCCCTTCGCAGCCGGCTTGAATCCCGAGAGTACCTGGAGGCCGAGCAGAGAGCGCTGCCGCAACGCCTCATTCGGATTGAAGATGTCGAAGCGCTCCTGCTTCAGCCAGACGATCCTACCGCACAGTGCCGCCCCGCAGCGGCTGATCGTAACCTCCGACTCCCCATCGGAATCGCGCCAACGGCCGATGACGTCGGCCATCGGATCAGCAAGGGCCGGCAGCGTCACGAGCAACGCTGCGAATACCGAGGCCAGGCCAGTTCCACGCTTCATTCATCACTCCCGAGCAGAACCACGCCTGCGATGATCAATGCGATTCCTCCTGCACGTACCAGGTCGATCTGTTCGCCGAAGGTGAGCCAGGCCAGCAGCGGAACTGTGACATAAACCAGCCCCGTCATCGGGAAGGCACGGCTGAGCGGCATGTCGCGCAGGATCGCCATCCAGACGACAAAGGTGCCGATGTAGCCGAGCGTGGCGAGCCAGACTCCCGGCAGCGACACTGCCTTCGCCATCATCGCGAGGCCGAAATCCATGTCTCCGAGCCCGTCCGCACCCCACTTGAAGGCGAGCTGCGTGCCGGTATCGAGCACGACGAAGACGATCCAGATCGCGAGTTGGCGCGCCCATGGAGTCGTGGCCGGTGGCGAGATGCTGCTCATGCGGCCTTCTTTCGGGCGATTGCGGCAAGGTCGGGGTCGAAGCGCTCGAAGCCGAGCCAGGGGCTCAGCGAGCGCAACGCCCATTGCAGCGGCGCGAGCCGGTGCCGGACATGCAGGGTCGAGGGCACGAGCCGGCTGCCGAAGCGAAGCTTCGAGGCATAGGCTGTCTGGCCGCTCTGGAGCTTGTGGATGCCGCGCGCCAGGCAGAAGCGGACATTCGTCATCCAGCTGACGGCATAGAGATTATGGTCGCGCGCCAGCGGGTAGCGCATGCCCAGGAATTTATCGATCACCCGGTCGGGTTCGACCAACAGCAGGTTGAAGGCGGCGAGCTCCTCGCCGATCCAGTAGAGCACGAACACCGCCCGCTCGCCGAGCGCCCGCGAAACCGCGCCGAAATAACCGGGTGGCAGCACTTCGAGCTCGCCATAATCAAGCCCGCTCTGGGCCCGCGTCGCCTCGTAGAGCGCGTCGATCCTCGGCTCCAGCCCGGTGATGTCGGTATGGAAGGCGATGCGCACCTTGCCCGCCTTGGCGAGCTTGCGCCTGATGTCCTTGCGCGTCGCCGTCGAGAGCGCGGCGAGATAGGCGCCCTCGTCGGCGAAGGGCAGTTCGAGCAGCGCGACCGGCAGGCTGCCGAGCCGGGCAAAGCCGGCCTGCTGCAATGCCCCGCCAAAGCCGTCTTCCTCGGCCGGCGCCAGGTCCTTCCAGACCACGAGATGGGCCCTCTCCTCTGCAGCCTGCCGCTCCAGCGCGGCCGCGAGTGCCTGGAAGGCGGCGGCGCGCCCGGCGGCATCGAGCTTCGGCGAGAAGCCGAGATGGCAGCGCTCGGCATAGGGCGAGCCCACGCAGAGCACCTTCAAGGTGACGAGCCCCGGCACATGGCGGAACAGGGCGTCGCCGAAGCTCCTGAGCTTGCCCTGCAGCGGCGTGTCGAGCCGGTAGTTCAGCTGGAAGAACGGCGCCACCGCCACGACCTCCCCTCCCGCTTCGGCGCAGGCCGCCGCCATGCGCAGCCCGACGCCGCTCTCCGCGGCGACTGCGTCGCAGGCACTGTAGTAGGCGTGGCACTCGGCCTCGCCAGGAAGGCAGGCGTCCCAGGCAGCGGGCGCGATATCCGCGATACCAGCCAGGATACGACCCTGGACCATGGTCATTCGGCCGCCATGATATGCAGCGGCACCGCCGGCATGCGCGCCTTGGCGAGCCGGGCCGCCAGCGCCAGCGAGCGCTCGATCACGATCTCATGCTGCTGGTCGATGGTGACCAGGTGATAGCTGTCGTCGAGGATCACCGCATCGACCAGCCCGCCGAGCTTGCGCTGGATCTCGAAGGCGTTCGAGAGATCGGCGATGTCGTCCTCGCGCGGATGGACCAGCAGCGCCGGGCATTTGACCAAGGCCAGTTCCCGGCGCGTGACCGCAATCAAATCCCACATCTCTTTCAGCGAGCCCGACGGTGTGCCGAGCAGGCCGGCCTCCGAACTGTCTCCACTCGCCAGCGACGAGACCACCAGGGCACGGGTGCGGGTATCCTTCAGCCCATAGGGCTCGCGTTCGACGAAGCGGTATTTGCGCCCGAACGGCGTGTGGATGAACCATTTCAGCAGGAAGGCGTAGCGCGGGATCGACCAGCCATCGTACCAGAGGGTCGGGGCATAGAGCGCGAGCCCATCCACCTGGCCCGGACGCTGGGCGGCGACATGCATCGCCAGCACCGCGCCCATGGAAAGCCCGCCGACGATCACCGTGTCGCAGATCGCGCGCATCCGCTCGAGCTCTGCGAATACGCTGTCCGTCCAGTCGCGCCAGCCGGTGGCGAGGATCTCGGCCTCGCCGGCGCAATGCCCGGCGAGCTGCGGGCAATGCACGGTGCGGCCGGCGCGATGCAGCGCGCGGGCGACGAAGCGCAGTTCGGTCGGCGTGCCGCCGAGGCCGTGGATGAGCAGGAAACCGGTTCGGTCACCAGCGAGGCGGACGCTGAAATCGCGCATGGTCATCGAAACTGTCCGTCAGGCGGTTCGGGCGACGATGATGACGCCGCAGGTGATCAGGAAGGAACCGAGCCATTGCCGGCGGCCGACGCGCTCGCCGAGGAAGACGGCGCTGGCCAGGGAAATGGCGAGGAAGTTGGCGCTGGCGATCGGGAAGGCGATCGAGAGCGGCACCTCCGCCAGGATGCGCAGCCAGATGAAGAACTCGGCGACGTAAGTTGCGATGCCGGCGGTGACCCAGCCGCAGCGTGCCATCGCAGCGGCTGTAGCGCGGAAATCAGCACCCTGCGGCAGCCTGTCGGCGCCGATCTTGAAGCAAATCTGGCCGGCAACGTCGCAGACGACCGACAGCACGAACCAGAGGATGATGGTGGTGCTCATGACAGCACTCGCTGGAAGCAGTCGATCAGGCTCGCATTGACACGGGCATTGATCGCGAGCTGCTCGGGTGTCGGCATGAAGCGCGGCGGATGATCGAAATAGGCCAGCGCCGCGCGGAAGGGATCGGAAAAGCGCGGCTCCGACCAGTCGCCGCAGACATCGGCGCCGACGATCTTGCGCTCGCTCGCCAGCCGTTCGATCGCAGCCAGCAGATGAGCGAGAGGCAGTTCGCCCTGGTCCCAATTGGTGCAGGCGTCGGCCGGTGCGAGCACATCCTTGTCGATCGTCAGCCAGACAGATGCGGTCGGGATCGCAGCGATCAACTCGTCGAGGAAGCCGGACCAATCCACTTCCGCAAGGTTGCGCCAGTGCAGATGGCCTCCCTGCTGGCGGAAGCTGTCGGCCTTGCCATAGTGGCCCCAGACCCGGGAGGGCGCATGCCGCCAGGGATAGAGCGCGATCCGCCCCTCGGCCACGGCCCTCAGATTGGCGAACTGCCATTCCGGCCGCACGAGATCGTCACTACAGGGGCCGATCGTCACGACCTTGCGCACATCAGGCAGCTCCAGCGCCCGATTGACCCAGGAGCCGCAATTCACCGTGGCGGGAAAGCTGACCCAGTCGGGATGGTTGTCGAAATGGACGACCGTGACCGGCTCCTCGACCCGGCTCAGCAGGACCGAGGTGACGTGATGGAAATCGCCGGAGCCGTAGAAGAAGACGGGTGCTCCCTCCCCTTCGCCATCCTGGCGGCCAAGGCGCTCAAGCAGTTCGGCCTTCGCCCGGCGACCCGCGACGATGCGCAGGGCGCCAGCGAGATCGGCGGCTTCGATGCGCGCGGCAGCACCGGCGTCGATATGCCGGCGCAGCGGCTCCTGAGCCGCCACGCTGCCGTCGAGATCGATCACGCGCAGGCGCAAGGCCCGTCTCCGCTCAGGCGTTCGCGACGCGGGCGAAGAGCTGGTCGAGCAGCTCGATCGCGAGGTCGATCTCGGCATAGCTCATGGTCAATGCCGGCGCGAGCGTGATGACGTTCTTGTAGTAGCCGCCGATGTCGAGCACGAGGCCATAGCGCTTGCCGCCGACCTCGAGGTCGGCCTTCATGCCCTCGTCGCACATCAAGTCGACCAGCCGCTTCGACGGGGTGAAGCTGTCATGCGGCTCGCAGATCTCGATCCGCAGCGCCATGCCGAGGCCGTCGACCTCGCCAACGATCTTGTGGCGCCGCTCCAGCCCCTTCAGCCCCTCGAGGAAATACGCGCCCTTGGCCATGACCATGGTCTCGTAGTCCTCTTCTTCCATCATCTTCATCGCCTCGAGCGCGACGGCGGTGCCGAGCGGGTTGGCATTGAAGGTCGAATGGGTCGAGCCGGGCGGGAACACGGTCGGGTTGATCAGCTCCTCCTTGGCCCAGATGCCGGAGAGCGGATTCAGCCCGTTGGTCACCGCCTTGCCGAAGACGATCACGTCCGGCTGCACGCCGAAGTGCTCGATCGACCAGAGCTTGCCGGTCCGGAAGAAGCCCATCTGGATCTCGTCGACGACGAGCAGGATGCCGTGCTGGTCGAGCACCTTCTTGAGCTCGATAAAGAAGTTCGGCGGCGGGATGACGTAGCCACCGGTGCCCTGCAGCGGCTCGACATAGAAGGCCGCGTACTCGGCCTCGCGGACCTTCGGATCCCAGACGCCGTTGTACTCGCTCTCGAACAGCCGGGCGAACTGCTGCACGCAGTGATGCCCGTATTCTTCCTTGCTCATCCCCTTGGGGCCGCGGAAATGGTAGGGGAACGGGATGAAATGCGCGCGCTCGCCGAAATGGCCGAAGCGGCGGCGATAGCGATAGGACGAGGTGATCGCCGAGGCGCCGAGCGTGCGGCCGTGATAGCCGCCCTCGAAGGCGAACATCAGGCTCTTGCCGTTCTTGGCGTTGCGCACGAGCTTGAGCGAATCCTCGACCGCCTGGGCGCCGCCGACATTGAAGTGGACGCGGCCCTTGGCGCCGAATTTGCGCTGCGCATCCCTCGCGATCATCGCCGCGAGCTCGATCTTCTCGCGGTGGAGATACTGGCTCGCCACCTGCGGCAGCGTGTCGATCTGGCGCTTCAGCGCATTGTTCAGGCGCGGATTGGCGTAGCCGAAATTGACGGCCGAGTACCACATCTGCAAATCGAGGAAGCGGTTGCCCGCCGCATCGAGCATGAACGAGCCCTCGCATCCCGAGAAGATCTTCGGGAACTGCGTGTAATGGACCGTATCGCCATGCGAGCAGTATTCGGCCTCGAGCGCGAGAAGGCGAGCCTCCTCCTCGGCGAGTGTCGCGGCAGGCGCAGCGGAAAGATCGACCTGCTCGGTGCGGTCGAGCAGGGTGAAGCCGTCATCCATTGATCATGTCCTTGCGGGCAGGGGCCACCGGCTCCGTCGCGGAGTCCGACAGCAGGGTTTCGAGGAGGCCGACGGCCTCGGAGAAGGTGTTGAACGGGCGGTGGCCGATGCCGTTGTCGCGGCAATGCGCGATCAGCCCGTTCTTGGCGAAAACGAGGTCGGCCTGGCCGGCCACGCAGAAATCGGAGCGGCCATCGCCGACCAGCAGGGTCAGCGGCCTACTCAGGCTGCTGGCGACGCGGCATTTGCAGGTGCCGCTCGCACAGCCGCCCGAGGGGTCGGCATGCGGCGAGCTCAGCCGCCAGCGATCGCCGGGCAGCGGCTCGATATGGTTGGCCACGACGGTGAGGCCGCTGAGGCCAGCGCGGCCTAGCAGCGCATGAATGGTGCGATCGAGCCCGTCCGAGACGACGGTGACCGGAATGCCGGCGCGCTGACCCAACCGCACGAAGGCGGCAAAGCCCCAATCGATCGCCAGTGAGGACACGAAGGTGTCGAACACGTCGGGCGAGGCGTGCAGCAGGGCGACCTGGCGTTCCATGCACTCACGCGAGCCGATCTTGCCGGCGACCCAATCCGCCTCGATCTCCTCCCAGCCCGGCCCCGCGAAACGCTGCAGCACTCGGTCGGTCGTATCCTCGCGTGAGATCGTCCCGTCGAAATCGACGATTGCCTGCCAGTTCATGCCTGCTGCGCTCCAGCCAATCCGCGCGCCGCTTCAGCAACCCCTGTGCCACAAGACAAATCATTGAAAACGCTAGCTTAAGAGAAATTCACACCGGTCGATCGACCGCTCTTTTTGGAGATTGCTCCAAATTTTGGAGCACCCGATTCATCCTATGGCCGGAGAGCTTGCGGGAGGATTGCGTGGCGAACGGTTCGTTCGCCGACGACGAGCGAACCGTGCGCTCGCGCCCCTTCTGGCGATCGTCGCGCTCGCGGATCGCGCGTCCGGCTAAGCGCACCCAGCCCGCTCCCGGCGCTTCCCCTCTCTTCAACGCGAACGATTCGGGCAGCCGCGGAGTCGGTCCGCGACACAAACGGTCTTGACTCATAGCCGCCTCAGCGTATTGTTCCTTTAATTGCAACTTAAGTTCCATTTATTAGAACTTCTTTGAAAGCAATCGGATGTCCATCCTGACGGCAGCCGCAGACGTGTTTCGTTGCTTCTCCCGCACGCGTCACGACGTGACCGTGACCGACCTCGTGTCCCTCCTCGGCATGCCCAAGAGCAACGCCTCGCGCCTGCTCAGGGCGATGCGCGACGAGGGGCTTCTGGAGACAGTCGGTGACAGCAAGCGCTACCGCCCGTCATTGCTGCTCGCCCAGGTCGGCCAGCTCTACCGCTTCGCCGCCTCGCTGATCGACCGCGCCGACGCCGTGGTCGGGCGCGTTTCCGACCAGATCGGCCATACCGGCTACATCAGCGTCCGCCGTGGCACCGAGATCATCGGCGTCACCGCCCACCCCGGCAGGCACGCGCTTCGAGTCGTCACCTCGATCGGCGACCGCATCCCGGCCTTCGCCTCCAGCACCGGTCGAGCCCTCCTCGCAAGGCTGTCCGACGCTGAAGTCCGCGCGCTCTACCCGGAAGGGTTCACCGCTCCGTCGCAAACCGCCCCACGCGACATGGACGAATTGCTGGTGCGCTTGGCCGAGACCCGCCGCGCCGGCTTCGCCGAGTCCCATGACGAGGCGGTGCGCGGCGTGCGGGCCATTTCGGTCGGCGTCGGCGACCCCACCACGGGCGACGAGGTCGCGCTCTGCATCTCCTTCCCGGCCGCGACGGTCGAGCCGGGCGAGCGTCTCGCCATCATTCGTTCCCTGGCCGAAGGCGCCGCCGAGATCGCGGCGCTGACGCAGGACAAGCGCTTCTTCCCCTTGAACCTCTCAAACGCGGAGACTGCTCCATGAGCAATCGCTGGCGCATCGGCTTCGACATCGGTGGCACCTTCACCGACTTCATCCTCTATGACGGTGAGGCGCGCTCGGTCCTCCTGCACAAGCGCCTGACCACGCCGCACGACCCGTCCGAAGCCGCACTGATCGGCCTTGGCGAACTCGTCGAGATGGCCGGAATCACGCTCGCCGATGTCGGCGACATCGTTCATGGGACGACCCTCGTCACCAACGCCGTGATCGAGCGCAAGGGCTCCAAGCTCGGCCTGATCACCACCAAAGGCTTCCGCGACATCCTCGAAATGGGGACCGAGCAGCGCTACGACATCTACGATCTCTTCCTGACTTTCCCCGACCCGCTGGTCTCGCGCGAGCATCGCCTCGAAGTGCCCGAGCGCATCGACCGCGACGGCAAGGTCGTGACCGCGCTCGATGCCGAGGCCGTCCGCAAGGCCGCCCGCGAGCTCGCCGCCGCCGGTTGCGAGGCGATCGCGATCTGCTTCCTCAACAGCTACCGCAATCCCGCGCATGAGCAGGAGGCCGGCCGCATCGTCCGCGAGGTCTGCCCGGAGCTGACCGTCTCCCTGTCGAGCGAAGTCGTCGCCGAGATCTGGGAATACCAGCGCTTCGTCACCACCGCCGCCAACGCTTATGTCCAGCCACTGATGCGGCGCTATCTGGAACGACTGGAGCGCGAGCTCTCCGCCCGCTCCTTCCGTGGCGCGCTGCGCTTGATGCATTCGGCCGGCGGCCTGGTCTCGCCCGAGACGGCGCGCACCTTCCCGATCCGCCTGCTAGAGAGCGGTCCGGCCGGCGGTGGTCTGGCCACCGCTCTGTTCGGCGAGCTCGCCGGCCACAAGGACGTGATCTCCTTCGACATGGGCGGCACCACCGCCAAGGCCTGCATGATCGAGGACGGCCGCGCCGAGATCGCGCCGATGCTCGAAGCCGGCCGCGTCAACCGCTTCGCCAAAGGCTCCGGCCTGCCAATCAAGGCGCCGGTGATCGACATGATC
The DNA here is from genome assembly GCF_004123845.1 of Allobosea sp. Tri-44. Classification (GTDB taxonomy): domain Bacteria; phylum Pseudomonadota; class Alphaproteobacteria; order Rhizobiales; family Beijerinckiaceae; genus Allobosea. Next base: position 37,837 of record NZ_NBDP01000015.1, read on the forward strand.
GAGATCGGCGCCGGCGGCGGCTCGATCGCGGCGATCGACGAGGTCGGCCTGCTCAAGGTCGGCCCGCATTCGGCCGGCTCCGATCCCGGCCCGGCCTGCTACGGCATGGGCGGCGTGAAGCCGACCGTCACCGACGCCAATCTCGTGCTCGGCTATTACGATCCCGGCTTCTTCCTCGGCGGGCGCATGGCGCTCGACCTGGACGCCGCGCGCAAAGCTGTCGCCACAGTCGCCAAGCCGCTCGGCCTCTCCGTCGAGCAAGCGGCCTGGGGCATCCACAAGGTCGTGGTCGAGAGCATGGGCGCGGCTGCCCGCGTCCATCTCGTCGAGAAGGGCAAGGACCCCCGCCACTACGCTATGGTCGGCTTCGGCGGCGCCGGCCCTGCCCACGCCGTCGACGTCGCCCGCGTGCTCGGCGTCAAGCAGGTCATCATTCCGCCAGCCTCGGGCGCGGCCTCGGCGCTCGGTTTCCTCGCCGCACCACTCTCCTTCGACCAGGTACGCTCGTTGCCGGTCGAGTTCTCCGAAGGCTTCGACGCCGCGGCCGTCAATCGCGTGCTGACCGAGCTGGAAGAAGAGGGGCGCAAGCACCTGATCGAAGCCGGGGTGAAGTCCGGCGACGTCACGGTCGAGCGCTCGGCTGATATGCGCCTCGTCGGCCAGATGCACGATATCGCCGTGCCTCTGCCCTCTGGCGCGATCGATGCGTCGAGCCTGGAAGCGATCCGCGCCGCCTTCAGCAAAACCTATTCAGCCCGCTACACCTCGGTCTATGAGGGCGCCCGGCTGGAGGCGATCAACTTCCGCGTCCGCTGCGCCGGCCCAGTACCGACGCTCTCGCTCTCCGGCGCGGCCGGCGGCGGCGATGCTGCGGCAAAGGTCAAGGGTGCCCGCCGCGCCTGGTTCGAGGGCGGCTGGAGCGAGGCCGAGGTCTATGACCGCTACGCCCTGCGCTCGGGCGATACGATCAGCGGCCCGGCGATCATCGAGGAGCGCGAGGCGACCACGATCGTCCCGCCGGGCGACAGCGTCACCATCGACGATGTCCTGAACCTGATCATCCATGTCGGCCAGGCCAATGCCGTCGAAACCACGATCACCGCCGACATGCCGCTGGCCGAGGCGGCACGGCGCATCGAGGCCGATCCGATCTCGCTCGAGATCATGTGGAGCCGGATGATCAACGTCGTCGAGGAGATGTGGCTGACCGTTTGCCGCACCGCCTTCTCGCTGGTGATCTCGGAAGCGCAGGATTTCGCCTGCGAGCTGCTCGACCCCGAAGGCGAGACGCTGGCGCATTCGCCGCGCGCCATGCCGGTCTTCAACTTGACCCTGCCGCGCGCGGTGAAGGCGCTGCTGGAGCGCTATCCGGCCGAGACGCTGAAGCCCGGCGACGTCCTGATCACCAACGATCCCTGGCTCTGCGCCGGCCATCTCTTCGACATCGCCATCGTTACCCCGGTCTTCCTCGGCAACCGCGTCGTCGGCCTGATGGGCACGGTCGGTCATGTCTCGGACATCGGCGGCACCAAGGACTCGCTGCGCGCCCGCGAGATCTACGAGGAGGGCTTCCAGATCCCGCCGATGAAGCTCTACGAGGCCGGCAAGATCAACGAGACGCTGGTCCGCCTGCTCGCCGAGAACGTCCGCAACTCCGAGCAGGTGCTCGGCGACCTGCACTCCTTCGTCGCGGCCAACGCGATCGGCGCCGAGCGGCTGGCGTCCTTCCTGACCGATTACGGCATGCAGGACCTCAGGGCGCTCGCCCATGTCGTGCAGAGCCGCTCGGAAAAGGCGATGCGCGAGGCGATCCGCGCGCTGCCGGACGGCATCTATCACGGCACGGTCTCGAACAACCCGCTCGGCACGCCGATGACCTATCCGCTGGCGCTGACGGTCAAGGAGGACACCATCCATCTCGACTTCGCCGGCGCGCCGCCGCAGCTGCCGCAGGGCGGGCTGAACTGCACCCTCAACTACACGATGGCGCACGCCACCTACCCGCTGAAGTGCATGCTGACCCCGTCGGTGCGCGGCAATGCCGGCTGCTACCGCGCCTTCTCGATCGACGCGCCCAAGGGCTCGATCCTGAACTGCGACAAGCCGCTGGCGGTCAACCTGCGCACCCGCACCGGCTGGTACCTCGCGCCCAACATCTTCCGCGCTCTGTCGCAGGCGGCCCCGAAGCAGGTCCAGGCCTTCACCGGTCTGCCGGTGGCGGCCAGCGTCTATGGCCGCGACCAGGTCGGCGACACCTATTCAGACATGCTCTTCGTCGGCGGTGGCCAGGGCGGCTCGGCCCATGGCGATGGCAAGTCGGGCCTGCTCTACCCGACCTCGGCCGCCAACACCTCGATCGAGACCTTCGAATCGCGCGTGCCGGTGCTGGTGGTCGAAAAGACCTATCTCGCCGACTCCGGTGGCGCCGGCCGCCAGCGCGGCGGCCTCGGCCAGCGCGTGCGCCTGCGCAAGCTCTCCGATGACGGCCTGCCGACGCTGGTCTCGCTCTATCCGGAAGGGGTCAACAACCCGATCCCGGGTCTGTTCGGCGGCAAGGCCGGCGGCGGCGCATCCGGACGCGTCATCGACGAGCAGGGCCATGTGCTGAAGGACGTCGGCACCGGCGACCTCGTCCAGGTCAAGCAGCCGCATGAGATCGTCGAGCTCGTGCTCGCCGGCGGCGCCGGCTACGGCCCGGCCGCGGAGCGTCCGCGCGAGGCGATCGCCCGCGACATCGCCCTCGGCCTCGTCTCGCCGGAAGCGGCCAAGCGCGACTACGGCGTGCATGCCGCCCATGCTTCCCAGGATGTCGGCGAAGCCAAGACCGGCATCCTTGTTGCCTGACTGATCAAGCGAAAGACGCCCGCTGGGGCCAATAAGGGGACGTAGGGCATGACCAACCAAACCGAGGGAGTGCCTCGGCGGCACCCAAGCCTGTTCGAGCCGGCGACGCTGGCGCTGATCGCGATCCTCTGCGTCTTCGGCGCGATCATCGGGATGCAGCTCCTGGTGTCGCTGGGGATCACCGCGAACACCTCGCTGATCGGCGCGCTCGCCGCCATGGCGCTGGCGCGCGTGCCGCTGGCGATGTTCGCGCGCTATCGCTCGATCCACGTCCAGAACCTGGCCCAGAGCGCGATCTCCTCGGCCACCTTCGGCGCGGCGAACAGCCTGCTCCTGCCGGTCGGCATCCCCTGGCTGCTCGGCCGCCCCGACCTCGTCCTGCCGATGCTGGCGGGCGCCTTCGCCGCGATGCTGCTCGACGGCTACCTGCTCTACCGGATGTTCGATTCCCGCGTCTTCCCGGCCACCGGCGCCTGGCCGCCGGGCGTCGCCGCCGCAGAGGCGATCAAGGCCGGCGACGAGGGCGGCCGCAAGGCGGTGCTGATGGGCGTCGGCTTCGTCACCGCCATCCTCGTAGGCTTCGTCAAGGTGCCGCTGGCCTGGATCGGCTTCGCCGGCTCGGCCGCGATGTCGAGTATCCCGATGTCAGCCTTCGGCGTCGCCTTCATCGGCAATATCTGGGCACTGGCCATGTTCGGCATCGGCCTGTTACTGCGCGGCTATTCCAGCCAGATCTTCGGCGGCCCGCTCTTCGAGACCATCATCCCCAAGGGCGATCTGATGGCCGCCTACATCCCGCACGGCTTCATGATCGGCGCCGGCCTCGTCGCGCTGCTGCAAGTCGGCATGCTGCTCTTCCGCCGCGACGAAGCCCAGAAGCAGGCCGAGGCCGCCTCGGGCACCTCGGATGCGCAGGTGAAGCGCGCGCTCGGTCTCGGCACGATCGGCTATCTCGTCATCGCCGTCTTCATCGCGCTGGTCGGCGGGCTGATGACCGACATGTCGATCGGCATGCTGATCCTGTTCGTGCTCTATGCCGCCTTCGCGGCCTATGTGCACGAGCTGATCGTCGGCCTCGCCGCGATGCATTCAGGCTGGTTCCCGGCCTTCGCCGTGGCGCTGATCACCCTGATCATCGGCATGCTCATCGGCTTCCCGATGCCGGCGCTGGCGCTGCTCGTCGGCTTCTCGGCCGCGACCGGGCCTGCCTTCGCCGACATGGGCTACGACCTCAAGGCCGGCTATCTCCTGCGCGGCAACGGCGCCGACCCCGCCTTCGAGCGCGAAGGCCGCCGCCAGCAGCTCTTCGCCGCGATGTTCGCCTTCGTCATCGCCGGCGCGGTCGTGCTGGTCTCCTACCAGTCCTTCTTCGACCGGAACCTCGTCGCCCCCGTCGACAAGGTCTATGCCGCGACGATCAAGGCCGGCGTCGCGCCCGGCGTCGCCTGGCAGCTCTTCCTCTGGGCGATCCCCGGCGCGATCCTGCAATTCGTCGGCGGACCGAAGCGCCAGATCGGCGTGCTCTTCGCCACCGGCCTGTTGATCAACTTCCCTATGGCGGGCTGGGCGGTGCTGGCCGGCATCCTCTGCCGGCTGATATGGGAGAAGCTGCGCGGCTCGTCCGGCGAAGGCGACATGGAGGTCTTCGCAGCAGGCATCATCGCAGGCGACGCGATCTTCTCCTTCTTCGACTCCGTCTCGAAGAACTTCAGGAAGCCTTGAGGATCAACGTCGTCTTTCCGGGGCATCGCGCAGCGATGAGCCCGGAACCCATGAACACCGCCCTTTCCGTCATGGTCGGGCTTGTCCCGACCATCCACGTCTTCGCTTCGCTGATCGAGCAGATGTTCAAGACGTGGATGCTCGCCACAAGGGCGAGCATGACGAACTGGAGCAGCGTCGTGGCCATGGATTCCGGTCTCGTTACTGCGCAACGCCCCGGAAAGAGGCACGCAAAGTGAAGGGCCTCGCCATGGGCAAGCTCGGCACCCTCACCATCGGCCAGGCGCCGCGCGCCGACATCACGCCGATCCTCGATGCGGTGCTCGCTCCCGGGCTGCCACGGCTCCATGCTGGCGTGCTCGACGGACTGTCGCAGGATCAGATCACCAACGATTTCGCGCCCGAACCCGGCGGCGCACTCCTCATCACCAAGCTGCTCGACGGGACTTCGGTCGTCATCGATCGCAGGCGCACCGAGCGGGCCGCGCAAGCCAAGCTCGCCATGCTGGAAGAGGCCGGCTGCACCACGATCCTGATGCTCTGCACCGGGCATTTCGCGAGCCTGGCCACCAAGCGCGCGCGGCTGATCGAGCCCGACCGCATTCTGCCTCCCACCGTCGCGGCGCTGGTTCAGGATGCTCAACTAGGCATCATCGTGCCGCTCGCCGAGCAGATCGCCTCGGAGGCCGGGAAATGGACGCCGCTCGCCTGCTCGCCGATCTATGCCGCCGCCTCGCCTTATGGTGGCGACAGCTTATCCGTTGCAGCTGCGGCGCAAGACCTGGCCGAGCGCGGCGCACAGATCCTGCTGATGGACTGCATGGGCTTCGTCGAGCGCCATCGCCAGGAGGCGGCCACCGCCGGCCTCCCGGTCATCCTGTCGAACGCACTGATCGCCAAGATCGTCTCGGAAGTGGTTTGAGATTTCTCTCTGACCTGACTCCCCAAGCCCTCATCCTGAGGAGGCCGCACAGCGGCCGTCTCGAAGGATGCTACAGGAGGCTCACGAGGTATCTGGAGCATCCTTCGAGACGCAGCCTTCGGCTGCTCCTCAGGATGAGGGCTGTGGGTTCTCTACCCCTTCGCCGACGGCGGCGTGCCGTGGGTGTGAAAGCTCTCGATCGTCTTCAGCCCCCAGGCCTGCCCTTTCTTCCGCTCCTCTTCCGTCCAGGTCACGGTCTGCCAGTCCGGATCGAGGATCAGGCGCGCGCCGGCATTGGCGATCTCGACGCGGTTTCCAGCGGGTTCGTAGACATAGAGGAAGAAGGTCTGCTGCACCGCGTGCTTGTGCGGGCCGGTCTCGATGAAGACGCCGTTCTCGAGGAAGAGATCGGCCGCCTCGAGGATGTGCTCGCGCTGGTCGACGGCATAGGTCACATGGTGGAAGCGCCCGCGTGCCGGCGTGTGGTCGCGGGTATAGGCGATGTCGTAGCTCTTATTGTTGACGGTGAACCAGCAGCCGCCGACCTCGCCGGAATCGAGCACGATCTGCTCGGTGACGCGGCTCCCCAGCGCCTTCGGCATGAACTCGCGGATCGCCGCGACGTCCTGCGCCAGCAGGTTGAGATGGTCGAGCCGGCGCACAGCGCAGCCGCGGCCATGGTTGCGCTGTGCCTGGTTCTTCAGGGCCGGCCGCTCCGTCTCAGGAGCGGCATACTTGTTGGTCTCGAAATAGATCTCGAAGACGTGCTCGTCCGGATCGCGGAAGCGATAGGCCCGGCCATGACCGAGATCGCCCTCGGTCCAGCCGATGCCGCAGCCCATCGCCTCGATCGCCGCGACACGTCGCAGCAACCCCGCCTCGCTGCTGGCGCGGTAGCCGATATGGCCGACGCCGGTCGTCTTCGCCGCAGTGAGCTTCAGCGTGTGGAACTCGTAGTCGTCCCAGGCGCGCAAGTAGACGCTGTCACCCTCGCGCCCGCTCTCCGTCAGCCCGAAAATGTCGACGAAGAAGTCGAGGCTTTCTTGCGGCTTGTCGGTGAAGAGCTCGACATGGCCGAGATGGGCGATGTCGAAGCACGGCTCCCCGCTCATCCCCAGACTTCCTTCGCCACCTCGAGGATACGCGAGAGCTTGGCCCACTGCTCCTCCTCCGCCAAGACATTGCCTTCCTCGGTCGAGGCGAAGCCGCATTGCGGCGACAGGCAGAGCTGCTCCAGCGGCGCGAACTTGGATGCCTCCTCGATCCGGCGCTTGAGATTGTCCTTGCTCTCGATTTCCCCGAACTTCGAGGTCACCAGCCCGAGCACGACCTGCTTGTCGCCCTTGGGCAGGAAACGCAGCGGCTCGAAACCACCCGAGCGGTCGTCGTCCCACTCCATGAAATAGCCGTCGACATTGATCTCGTTGAAGACCATCTCGGCGACCGGCTCGTAGCCGCCCGAGGCGATGAAGGTCGACTTGAAATTGCCGCGGCAGGTATGGGTGGTGATCTGCATGTCGGCGGGCTTGGCCTTGAGCGCCGCATTGAGCACGTCGCGATAGATGAAGATCAGTTGCTCAGGATCGTCGCCGCGCTCGGCCAGCATCTTGCGCTGCTCGGGATCGCAGAAATAGGACAGGCTGGTGTCGTCGAGCTGGAGATAGCGGCAGCCGGCATCGTAGAAAGCCCTGATCGCCTTGGCGTAGGCCTTGCCGAGATCGTCGTAGTAGTCCTCGACCCTGAGATAGGCGCTGGGATCGATCGCCTTCCGTCCACCGCGATAGTGCAGCATGGACGGGCTCGGGATCGTCATCTTCGGCACGCGATTGGTGACCGAAGCCAGGAACTTGAAATGGGCGAGATGCGGGTGATCGTCCGGGAAGTCGAGCTTGCCGGTGACGCGGACTGCATGCCCCTTGGTGCTGACGCCCTTGAACTGGATGCCTGAATCGGTCTCGAAGCTGGTGACGCCGGAGAAGCCGTCCAGGAAGTCGAAATGCCAGAAGGCGCGGCGGAACTCGCCGTCGGTGACCGCCTGCAGGCCGAGCTCCTCCTGCTTGCGGACGAGCTTTTTGATCTCCTCGTCCTCGATCGCGGTCAGCTCGGCCTGCCCGATCTCACCGGCCGCGAGCTTGGCGCGGGCCTCCTTGACCGGCGCACTGCGCAGCAGGCTGCCGACCATGTCGCCCCGGAACGGCGGCTTCTGTCTCTGGCTCATGACGTTTCCTTTCCCTGTTTTCAGTCGATGGATCAGGCGGCGGCGAGGCCGAGATGGCGCTCCAGCCGTGACGGGTCGGCGAGGAGCTCGGCACTCCCGGCGGCGAGGACGACACGGCCGCGCTCGAGCACGATCGCCTCGTCGGTGAGTTCGAGAATCTTGCGGGCATGCTGCTCGATCACGATCGCCGAGAGCCCCTCCTCGCGGACGAGGCGCTTCAGGGCGCGCAGCAATTCCTCGACGATGATCGGCGCAAGGCCCTCGGTCGGCTCATCGAGCAGCAGGAGCTTGGGGTTGAGCATCAGCGCCCGGCCGATCGCCAGCATCTGCTGCTCGCCCCCGGAGAGCTGGTTGCCGAGATTGCCCTTGCGCTCGGCGAGCCGCGGGAACATCGCAAAGACGCGCTCTGTCGTCCACGGGCCGGGTGTCGCGACGGCGGTCAGGTTCTCCAGCACGGTCAGCGACTTGAAGATGTTGCGCTCCTGCGGCACCCAGCCGATGCCGGCATGCGCGCGCTGCTCCGGCGAGGCCGCGGTGATGTCGCGCCCGCCGAACGCGATCCTGCCGCCGCGCCGGCGGGTGACGCCGATGATGCTGTTGACCAAAGTCGTTTTGCCGACGCCGTTGCGGCCGAGCAGCGCGAGCGAGCGGCCCTCGGCGAGCACCAGATCGATGTCGAACAGCACCATGGCCTCGCCATAGCCGGCGCTTAGGCGCTCGACGCTGAGGAGTTCAGCCATGGGCGTGCTCCCCGAGATAGGCGGCACGGACGGCCGGATCGCGTGCGACCTCATCCGGATCGCCTTCCGCCAGCACATGGCCATTGACCAGCACCGTGATCCGCGTCGCGAAGCGGAAGACGAGGTCCATGTCGTGCTCGATCAGCAGCACCGAGACGTCTTCGGGCAGGCTCGCGACCATCGCCATCAATTCGCGCCGCTCGGCCTCGGGCACACCCGCCGCCGGCTCGTCGAGCAGCAGCACGCTGGGCTTCGCCGCAAAGGCGGCGGCGATCTCGATCTGGCGCTGCTTGCCATAGGGCAAGGTCGCGATGTGCTCGTCCATGATGTCGTCGAGCTTGAAGCGGGCAAGGATCTCGGCCGTCTGGGCGACGAGTTCAGCGTCACGGTCGAGCGCGCGCAGTGGCTGCCGGCCGCGCCCAAGCCGCTCGGAGGTCACCAGCGCGATCATCTCGACCGGCGTCATCGTCGCAAAGAGCTGATTGATCTGGAATGTGCGCGCCAGCCCGCGCCCGACCCGGGCTTCGCGCGAGACCGCGGTGATGTCCTCACCCTTCAATTCGATGCGGCCGGAGCTCGGGCGCAGCACCCCGGTCAGGAGATTGACGAAAGTGGTCTTGCCGGCGCCGTTCGGGCCGATCAGCGCGTGACGCGCGCCCTTCGCCAGCGTGAAGTCGACATGGTCGGTGGCGGTGATGCCGCCGAAGCTCTTGCAGAGGTCGAAGGTCTGGAGCGCCACGCTCATGTCGGCGACCTCCGGCCGAGACGCGCGATCCGGTCCACCACCGCCTTGATGCCACCATGGATCAATTCGCGCCCACCAAGGACGAACAGGACGAGGAACAGCCCGATCCAGAACATCCAGTATTGCGGCGTGAAGCTCGCGATCACGTCCTGCAGCAGCTTGAAGGCGATCGCGCCGATCAGCCCGCCATAGAGATAGCCGGCGCCGCCGATGATCAGGACGAGCATCAGGTCGGCGGAGCGGTGGAAGGCGAGCACGTCGAGCGAGACGAACTGCGTGGTCTGGGCGAGCAGCGCCCCGGCCGCCCCGGCATAGGCGGCCGCCAGCGTGTAGACCGCAACCAGCCGCCAATGCAGCGGCACGCCGGATGCCGAGGCGCGCAGGGGATTGTCGCGGATCGCCCGCAGCGACAGGCCGAAGGGCGAGCCGGTGATGCGGCGCGCCAGCACGAACAGCACGAACAGCACGGCGAGCGAATAGAGATAGGCGACCTTGCCGAAGATATCGAACTCGAACAGGCCGAGCACCGGCCCCATCATGATGCCCTGCAAACCGTCGGCGCCGCCGGTGAGCCAGCCGAGCGAGTTCGCCAATTCCCTCAGGATCAGCGCGACGCCGAGCGTCACCATCAGGCGCGTCAGGTCGCTGCCGCGCAGGATCAGCGGGCTGGTGATGAGGCCAAGCAGGCCAGCCGCCCCCATCCCGACAGCCAACCCGGCCAGCGGATCGGCACTGGCATGCTTGGCGAAGAGCCCGGCCGCATAGGCGCCGAAGCCGAAGAAGGCGGCGTGCCCGAGCGAGACGATGCCGGCATAGCCGAGGATCAGGTCGAGCGAGACGGCAAAGAGCCCGAGGATCGCGATCTCGTTCAGGATCAGGAGCTGGCGCGGCAGCAGGAAGAATGCCGCTACCGCCAGGACCCAGAACACGATCTCGGCCGGATGCCAGCGGCGCGCGCCATAGAGCGAGCGCCGGATGCGCGCCTCGATGCCGTCGGCGCTCATGCCCGGCCTCGTGCGAACAGGCCATGCGGCCGGGTGATCAACAGGACCACCATCAGCGCGTAGATGATGAAGGCGCCGAGCTGCGGCACGAGGTACTTGCCGGCGACATCGGCAACGCCCAGCAGCATCGCGGCGAAGAACGGGCCGGAGATGGTCGAGGTACCGCCGACGGTCACGACGATCAGGAAGTAGATCATGAACTTCAGCGGGAAGGTCGGATCGAGCCCCATCAACTCGATGCCGAGCGCCCCGCCGAGGCCGGCAAGACCCGAACCGAAGGCGAAGGTCAGCGCGAACAGCCGGCTCACGGGGATGCCGAGGCCGCGCGCCACCCTGGCATCGTCGACCGCGGCGCGCAGCCGGCTGCCGAAGCGGGTGCGGGTGAAGCCCCATTGCATCGCGAAGGCGAGCGCGCCGCAGAGCACGATGATGAAGAGCCGGTAGCGACCGACGCCGATGCCGGCGAGGTCGAAGCGCCCGCTCAGCCAGGCCGGCAGATGCACGAATTGCTGGCTCGACCCCATCAGATAGTCGGCGCCGGCGACAGCCATGAACACCAGCCCGATCGAGAACATCACCTGGTCGAGATGGCTCTTGGCGTACATCGGCCGGTAGACCAACCGCTCCAGCACCAGCCCTGCGGCCGCAGCCGCGAGGAAGGCCGCCGGCAGCGCCCACAGGAACGGCAGGCCGAGCCGCTGCATCGCCAGCACGGTGACATAGCCGCCGAACATGGCGAAGGCGCCGTGGGCGAGGTTGATGAAGTTCATCAACCCCATGGTCACGGACAGCCCGCAGGCCAGCACGAACAGGATCATGCCGTAGGCGACGCCGTCGAAGAGGATGGTGAGCACGCCGCGTCCGCCCTGGCCGGCTTACTTCTTGGCCTTGGTCGGGTCCTTGACGTTGGGGATCGTCTCGAATTCCTGATTCCAGAGCTCGCCGTTCACGCGCTCGACCTTGCGGATATAAACGTTCTGGATGATGTCGCGCGTCTCGGGGTCGATCGAGATCGGTCCGCGCGGGCTCACCCAGCTCATGCCCTTCATCGCCGTGACCAGCGCCTCGCCGCCCTCGCCCTTGGTCTTCTTCAGGCCCTCATAGAGCGCGTGCATGCCGTCATAGCCGCCGACCGCCATGAAGTTTGGGCGCATGCCGGGATTGGCCTTCTTGAAGCCCTCGACGAAGGCCTTGTTCTCCGGACTGTCATGCGAGGCCGAATAATGCTGGGCGGTGATGACGCCGAGCGCGACGTCGCCCATGCCGTTGAGGATGTCGTCATCGGTCAGGTCGCCGGTGCCGATCAGCTTGATGCCGCTCTTGTCGAGGCCGCGCTCGACGAACTGCTTCATGAACTGGGCGCCGACGCCGGACGGCACGAAGACCAAGAGCGCTTCGGGCTTGGCGTCGGCGACGCGCTGCAGGAAAGGCGAGAAATCGGGGTTCTGCAGGGGCACGCGGATGTTCTCGACCTGACCGCCGCCGGCCTTGAACGCCTCCGAGAACGAATTCTCGACGTCATGGCCCGGGCCGAAGTCGGAAACGATGGTGATGACGCGCTTCGTCCCCTGCTTGGCGATCCAGGTCCCGAACGGCGCGCCGATCTGCGGCACGACCTGGCTGGTGCGCACGACGAAAGGCGAACGCTCGGTGATGATCGCGGTCGCCGCCGCCATCACCACCATCGGCGTCTTCGCCTGCGTCGCCAGCGGGGCGGTCGCGAGCGCGAGCGGCGTCAGGCCGAAGCCGGCGATCGCCGTGACCTTGTCGTTGACGATCAATTCCTGCGCGATGCGGCGGGTGACGTCGGCGGTGCCGGTGTCGTCCTTGACGATCAGCTCGATCTTCTTGCCGGCGACGGTCGCGCCCTTCTCCTGGATGTAGAGATTGGCGGCCGCGGCGATCTGCCGGCCGGTCGAGGCGAAGGGGCCGGTCATCGGCAGGATCAGGCCGATCTTGACCGCATCCTGCGCCAAAGCCGCGCCGCTGACCGAAGCGGCCAGAGCGAGGCCGAGCATTCCACTGAGAACAGTCCTGCGATTGGTCATGTCGTTCCTCCCAAGAGTTCTACCAATCCCCTTTCCGGGGCTTTCGTTGGATTATTCGTCTTCGTCGTCGCGATAGGTAAGGCCCGCCTTCGCGAGGCCGTCGCGCATAGCGTACATGTCCAGCCCGAGTTCGCCAGCAGCCAGGCGTCTACGCTTTTCGTCTTCATTGGCCTCGCGCTTGCGGCCGGCGGCGGCGACCGCCTCGGCATCGCCTCGCGGCACCACGACGACGCCGTCATCGTCGGCGACGATCACGTCGCCGGGATGGATGAGCGCCCCGGCGCAGACCACCGGTACATTGACCGAGCCGAGCGTCGCCTTGACCGTGCCCTTGGCGCAGATCGCCCGCGACCAGACCGGGAAGCCCATCTCGGTCAGCGTGCGCACATCGCGCACCCCGGCGTCGATGACGAGGCCGACACCGCCGCGCGCCTTGAGCGAGGTCGCGAGCAGGTCGCCGAACATGCCGTCGGTATTATCGGCAGTGCAGGCGACGACGAGCACGTCGCCGGGCTGCACCTGCTCGATCGCGACATGGATCATCCAGTTGTCGCCGGGCTGGGCCAGCACGGTCACCGCGCCGCCGGCGATCTGCGCGCCGGCATAGATCGGCCGCATATAGGGCTTCAGCAGCCCGCTCCGGCCCATCGCCTCATGCGTAGTCGAGACGCCGAGCGCCGCGAGATCGGCCATCGCGGCGGCGGAAGCGCGCTTCCTGGTGCGGATGACGACGGGGTTCATGCCAGCGCCTCCAGGGCTTCCGGGAAGAGGCGCTGATAGGCCTCGCCATAGGTCATCGCCTTACCGGAGTTGCGGCCGCCCTGCATGCCGCGATTGAGCGCGACACGGGTGTAGTATTCCCAGAGATGCTTCTGCGCCGCGAGGATTTCGAACGCCTTGCGCTTCTGCTCCCAGACCTCGTCGATGTTGAGGATGACGTTCGGCTTGAAGTTGCACTGCTCCGGCTGGTGCGGCTCAAACAGGAAGACCGGCGGGGCGGCATAGGCACGGTTGGGATCGGGCTTGTGGCCGGCCGCCTGCGCGATGATGCGCGCCTCCTGGGCGAAGCGCGTCGCCTCGGGATGGTCGACATTGTAGGGGTCTTCGAGCGCATGCGTCAGCACGAAGCTCGGACCGAGTTCGTGAAAGATGTCGATGGCGCGCTCCAGCATCGGCTCGGTGGTGCGCAGCGGATAATCGCCGGCATCCATGAACTCGATCTCGGCGCCGAGCAGCGCGGCGGCGGCTTCAGCCTCCTCGCGACGCTGCGCCTTGACCTCCGCCATCTGCACGCTGGCCTTCTTCCAGGCGAACTGGCTCTCGCCGCGCTCGCCATAGGACAGGCAGAGGATCTTGACGCGCATGCCGCGCCTGGCATGCAGTGCGATGGCCCCGCCGGCTCGCCAGACGAAGTCGCCGGGATGGGCTGATATCACCAGGCCTGTCTTCTGGGCGCTCATCGCATGCGCTCCTCTCTCACAATCTACCAGCCGGCACGAAGGCCTCGCCGGCCATGAGGATGCGCGCGGTGCGCAGCAGCCCGGCCCGCTCGATCACCGGCCGCTCAGTGGTTCCGCCAACCGTCAGCGTCACCGTGAACTCGCCGGTCGGGTGCTCGACCGAAAGCGAACGCTCCCGCCCTTGTGGCATCACAACGACGGAGGCGGCAGGCGAGCCCGGCAATACTGCAGCGGTCGCGACCGTCACCGCCGCAAACACCCCGATCGAGGCGTGGCATTCATGCGGGATGAAGCTGCGCGTGCAGATCGCTCCGCCGGCCTGCGGCGGCGCGACCAGCGCGATCTTCGGCACGACTTTCTTCGCGACGTCGCCGAGATTCATCAGCGGCCCTGCCGCAAGGCGGATGGCCTCGATCCGGGCCTTGAGCTCGGCATCCTCGTTGAGCTCGTCGCGCGGCTCGTAGCCGGTGCGCCCGACATCGGCGGCACGCAGCACGATCACCGGCATGCCGTTGTCGATCAGCGTGCAGGGCACGCCCTCGATAACATCGACGACATTGCCGGTCGGCAGCAGCTCCCCGCAGACCGAGCCTTCGGCATCGAGGAAACCGATATCGATCGGCGCCGAGGTCCCCGGCACGCCGTCGATGCGCGCGGAACCCTCAGCGCTCGCCTCGCCGTCCGGCGTGTCCATGGTCAGGTCGGCGATCGTGCCGGTGTTGATCGTCCGAACCCGCACCGTCGTGCGCGCGCCAGTCGCCTTCACCAAGCCACGCGCCAGCGCAAACGGCCCGATCCCGGCAAGGATGTTGCCGCAGTTCGGGGTGGTATCGACCGAGGCCGTCTCGATGCCAACCTGCGCGAACAGGAAGTCGATATCGCAGCCGGGCTCGCTCGAGGGCGAGACGATCGCGACCTTGCTGGTCAGGGGGTTGGCGCCGCCGAGCCCGTCGACCTGGCGCTTGTCGGGCGAGCCCATCACCGCGAGCAGGATCGCATCGCGCGCGGCGATGTCGGCTGGCAGATCGTCGCGCAGGAAGTAGGCGCCCTTCGAGGTGCCGCCGCGGATCAGCATGCAGGGGATGGCGAGCTGACCCATCGCTCACTCCGCCGCCTTGATGCCGGCACGGGTAATGACGTCACGCCAGAGCGCGAGTTCCGAGCCGATCAGCTTGCCGAAGCCCTCGGGCGTTTCAGGCCGGGCAATGGCGCCGTCCTTGGCCAGGGCCGCGGCGAAATCGGATTGGCCGAGCAGCGCATTGATCTCGCGATTGAGCCGCTCGACGATCGGGCGTGGCGTACGCGCCGGCGCCACCATCCCGTACCATTGCACCGCCTCGAAGTCCGGCAAGCCGTTTTCGGACAAGGTCGGCAAATCGGGCGCGAAGCCGACGCGCTCGCGCGCGGCGACACCGAGCACCCGAAGCTGGCCACCTTCCGCGAGCGGCAGCACCGCCGGCCCGCCCGTCAGCGTGAACTGGACATTCCCGGCGACGAGATCGTTTACCGAGGGCGCCGTGCCGCGATAGGGCACATGCGTCGCCTCGATGCCGGCGCGATAGCAGAAATAGGCGGTGGCGATATGAGCGGCGCTGCCCTGCCCGCCGGAGGAATAGTTCAGCTTGCCCGGATTGGCCTTGGCGTAGGCGATGAACTCGCCGAGGGTCTTGGCCGGCAGCTTCGGATTGATCGCCAGGATGTTCGGCAGCATGGCGACGAGCGCGACCGGCTGGAAATCCTTGATCGGGTCATAGGGCACGTTCGGGTAGAGCGAGGGCGCGAAGGCCAGCGTGCCGATATGGCCCATCATCAGCGTATGCCCGTCGGGCTCGGACTTGGCGACCTGCCCCGAAGCGGTCATGCCGCCTGCGCCCGGCCGATTCTCGATCACGAAGCCCTTGCCGGTAATGCTGCGCTCGAGCTTGTTGGCGAGCAGTCGCGCCAGGACGTCGGTGCTGCCGCCGGGCGTAAACGGCACCACGATCCGGATCAGCTGGCTCGGCCACTCCGGCTGAGCGCGCGCCGGCGCCAGTCCGGCGAAGCCAGCGATCCCAAGGCCGGCGAGAACGGAACGACGATCCAGCATCACCGGGCCCCCTCCTTGCGGCGGGCCCCGCGCAGCTGGGCGTCGGCGACTGCCTGGGCGAGGCCGGGGTGGAGGTCGGCGATGCCGAGCATCTCGGCTGCCTCGCGCATCTCCGCCGAGCGGCGCACGCCATGGGTGGCGACGCGCTCGCGCATATCGGCGGCAAGGGCATGGAAATCGATCGACGGGAAGGTCGCGTTGAGGCTGGCGAAGACCGGGTCCTTGACGTCCCAGGCCTCGCAGGCGGCAGCGCAATCGACCATCAGCGCCTCCAGCCCCTTGATGACGATGGAACGGCAGAGCTTCATCGCCGAGGCCCGGCCATAGACCTCCGAGACCGGCGTCAGATTCATGCCGAGCCGGTTGAGCGCCTCGGATGCGGCCTGCGCTTTGGGCCCACCGGAAAGGATCGCGACCTTGAGGCCGGGCTTCAGCACCGGCGCCATCACGGCGGCTTCGATATAGTCGGCGCCGCTCGCAGCAATCGCCTGCGCCGCCCGCTGCTTGGTCGAGGGCGCGGCCGAGTTGACATCGACGAATATCTGTCCCGGCTTCAGCCAGGATGTGGCTTCGGCAGCCACCGCCTCGGCCCGGTCGGCAGTGACAGCCGAGAAGACGAAGGCCGCGCCCGAGCATGCTTCCTGCGCCGAGACTGCACGGACGACGCCGAGTTCCTGCGCCATTGCTTCGAGACGGCCGCCGGCCTCGCTGCCGAAGAGCAGATCATAGGCGCGGATGGCAACGCCTTCATTGGCCAGCAGCCCGCGCGAGAAGGCCTGGCCGACCTCGCCAAAGCCGATGAAGGCGATCGCTGCCGTATTGGCGCCTGCCATCGCTGGCCTCTCCTCACGCGTTTCATCCCGTCGCGAGGTTCGGCCAAAGCCATTCTGCCATCAAATGATAAGAATGCAGCGATTGATTACTTTTCTTCATCTCGCCGCGGCACGACGCTGCGCTTCAGCGCCTGGCTCAATAGCGCGATCAGATCCCGCGTCACCGGGCGCAGTGGCACCGATTTGCGCGTAATGATGCCTAGTGTGCGGGTCACCGCCGGCGAGCGCAGCGGCACCGCTACCAGCTCGCCGGCATCGACAACGTCGAGCGAAAGCTGCGGCACGACAGCATAGCCGATGCGCGAGCGCACCAGGCTGACCGCGGTGACGACGCGCTGGACCTCGTAGCGCCAGGTCAGGCTCTCGCGCCTTGCGCCGAGCGCATCGTCGATCAGGATGCGGTTGCCGGTCTCGGCGCTGATGCGCACCAGCGGCTCGTCCTGCAATTGCGCCCAGGTCAGCGAGCTCGCCTGCGCCAGCGGCATCGAGCGATGGCTGACCAGCACAAAGGGCTCCTTGACGACCGGCTTCAGCTCGAGGTCCCAGCGATTGGCGGCGACGATGGTGACACCGAACTCCGCCTCGCCGGACTGGACCTTGTCGGCGATCTCGGAAGCCGAGTTATCGTGGATCCTGACGCCGACGCCGGGATGGCGCACGGCGAAAGCGGCGATCACCGCCGGCATGCAATGCGCCGCCACCGTCGGCAGGCAGCCGAGCGAGACCTGCTCGTCGCCCTCGCGCAGATCGACGCGGACTTCGTTGATGGCGAAGCCGAGATCTTCGAAGATGCGCCGCGCCCGCGGCAGCAACGTCGTGCCGGCGGCGGTCAGCGAGACCTGGCGCGTGGTCCGCAGGAACAGCGGCGTTCCGAGCGATTCCTCCAGCTTGCGGATGCGGTGGCTGAGCGCCGTCTGCGACAGGTTGAGATGCGAAGCGGCAGCGCGGAAGCTGCCGCGCTCAGCGATGCTGACGAAGGCCTGAAGTCCGAGCACATCCACGCGCATCGGATCACATAGCCTTCAGAGCGTGATAAGGCCAACGCCCGCAACAGAGCGTTGTCGATCGTGACGAACGACAACTCAGATTCCCAGATAGGCTGCGCGGATACGCGGATCGGCGATCAGCT
Source organism: Allobosea sp. Tri-44 (assembly GCF_004123845.1). Lineage (GTDB taxonomy): Bacteria > Pseudomonadota > Alphaproteobacteria > Rhizobiales > Beijerinckiaceae > Allobosea. The sequence continues at coordinate 55,588 of NZ_NBDP01000015.1, forward strand.
CATCCGCGGCACCGCTGAAGACGATGCGCCCGGTTTCCATGACATAGCCGCGATCGGCGATCTGCAGGGCGGCATAGGCGTTTTGCTCGACCAAGAGGACGGTGACGCCGAGCGATTTCAGGGTCTTCACGACGTCGAGGATCTGCGCCACGAGGATCGGCGCCAGTCCCATGCTCGGCTCGTCGAGCAAGAGGCAGGCGGGCCGTGCCATCAGGGCGCGGCCGATCGCCAGCATCTGCTGCTGGCCGCCGGAGAGCCCCCCGGCCGGCAGGTTGCGCTTCTCCCTCAGGATCGGGAACATGGCGAAGGCGTCGGCCATGTCGCGCTCGACGCGCTCGTCGGCGAAGAGATAGGCGCCGAGCCGCAGATTCTCCTCGACAGTCAGGTTGGTGAAGATCAGCCGGCCCTCCGGCGATTGCGACAGGCCCAGGCCCACTCGGCGATGGGCCGGAATAGCCTTCAGCGCCTCGCCCCGGAAGACGATCACGCCGCCGCTCGCCGGCTGCACGCCAGAAATGCAGCGCAAAAGCGTCGTCTTACCGGCACCGTTGGCGCCGACGACCGTGACGATCTCGCCCGAGCCAACCTCGAGGTCAACGCCGTGCAGGACCTCGATGCGGCCATAGCGCGAGCGTAGCCCTTCAACCGAGAGCATGGCCGGTCTCCGTGGCGTGCGTGCCGAGATAGGCCTCGATCACCCTTGGATCGCGCGACACCTTCGCTGGCGAGCCCTCGGCGATCTTCTCGCCGCGGTCGAGAACGACGATGTGGTTGGAAATGCGCATCACCAGCTTCATGTCGTGCTCGACGAGCAGGACGGCGACGCCGGACTTGGCGACCTCGGCGATGAGGTGGTCGATCTCTTCGGTCTCGACCGCGTTGCAGCCTGCGGCGGGCTCATCGAGCAGCAGGATCCGCGGCTCGAGCGCCAGCGCGCGGGCAATCTCGAGGCGCTTGAGGGCGCCGTAGGAAAGCGAGGAGGCTTCGTGCTCGGCCGCGCGCGCCAGGCCGACGCGCTCCAGCAACTCGCTCGCGCGCGCCTTCGTCACAGCACTGCGACGGCGTGAGGAAGGCAGGCAGAGAAGGTCGCTGAGGATCGCGCCGCGCTCCTTCAGATGGCAGCCCGTCATAGCGTTCTCCAGCACGCTCATGCGCTGGAAGATCTGCAGGTTCTGGAAGGTGCGCGACAGGCCGCGCTCGGCCAGCCGGTTCGGCGCCATCCCCGTCACGTCCCGGCCATCCAGCGTGATCTTGCCGCGCGCCGGCAGGTAGACGCCGGAGATCATGTTGAACAGCGTGGTCTTGCCGGCGCCGTTGGGGCCGATCACCGAGACGATCTCGCCCGGCGCGACCGCAAAGCCGACATCGTTGACGGCACGAAGGCCGCCGAAATCGATGCCGAGGCCCTCGACCGAAAGGAGCGTCATCAGCCCCTCCCCTTCAAGCGGCGCATGAGCGAGGGCAGGAGCCCGTCGCGCATAAAGATCATCACCAGCATCATGATCAGGCCGAGGATGAGGTTCTCGTATTGCTGCAGCACGGTGAGCGCCTGCGGCAGCAGCGTCAGCGTCGCCGCGCCGAGGATCGCGCCCGGCACAGAGCCGACGCCGCCGAACACGGTCATCGTCACCAGCTCGACCGAGTGCAGGAAGCCGGCAACATCAGGCGTGATGAAGCGGTTCATCAGCGCCAGCAGCGAGCCCGAGAGCGAGGCGTAGACGGCCGAGATCACGAAGGCCGAGAGCTTCAGCCTGGCGACGTCGACGCCGACCGTAAGAGCTGCGACCTCGGAATCGTGCAGGGCACGCAAGGCCCGGCCGGTCGGGCTGTCCTGGAGGTTGAGCGCGACCCAGGCGCCGAGCAGCATGGCGAGGCCGGTCGCGGCATACCAGAACTGCGCATTGCTGAGGCCGATGCCGATCGTGGTCAGCGCGCTGCGCAGGCCGAGCTCGGCGACCTCGCGCCCGTCCGGCCCGCCGGTGATCTTCGCCTCGTTGGCGAGCACCATCGAGACGAGGATGCCGAAGCCGAGGGTGGCGACGGCGAGGTAATAGCCCTTGAGCCGCAGGATGGGGCGGCCGATCAGCCAGGCGATGCCGCCTGAAAGCACGGCGCCGAGCAGCATGGCGAGGCCTGGATGCAGGCCGAGATAGCCGGGGGCCAGCGCGCAGGCATAGGCGCCGATCCCAGCGAAGCCGGCATGGCCAAGGCTGATCTGGCCGGCAAAGCCGATCAGCACGACGAGGCCGGTGACCGCGAGCCCGTTGACGAAGATCAGCGCGCCGATGCGATAATAGAAATTGGACGGGAAGAGCGTCGGCGCCAGCGCGATCAGCAGCGCCAGCACGATCAGGGTCAGATGCTTGCGAGACAGGCGCATGTCAGACCCGGTCCATCGCCTTGCGGCCGAACAGGCCTTGCGGCATGGCGAACAGGACCGCGAGGATGACCACGAAGGCGACGGCGTCCTTGTAGACGGAGCTGACATAGCCGGCCGTGAACGCCTCGATCAGCCCGAGCAGCAGGCCGCCGGCCAGCGCACCGGCCGGGATGCCCATGCCGCCGAGCATGGCCGCGGCGAAGCCCTTCAGTGCGATCGCCACGCCGAGATCATAGCTCGTCAGGGTGATCGGCGTGACGAGCACGCCGGCCAGCGCACCGATGGCAGCCGAGACCGCAAAGCTCAGCGTCATCATATGGTTCGGGTTGATGCCGACCAGGCTCGCGGCGATGCGATTGTTGGCGGTGGCGAGCACGGCCTTGCCGGTCAGCGTATGGGCGAAGAACAGCCACAGGGACAAGAAGATCGCGACCGCGCCGGCGATGACCCAGAGGCTCTGCGGCAGGATCGTCGCGCCGAGGATCCGGATCGGGTCGTCGCCGGAAAAACTCGGAAAGCGGTGGAGCTGCTTGTCGAAGACGAGCTGGGCGCCGCCGCGCAGGAAAATCGAGGCGCCGATCGTGATGATGATCAGGCTGGCGACGGGCGCGCCCCGAGCCGGCTCGATCGCCAGCTTGTTGAGGAGCACACCGACCGCCGCAGTGGCGATGATGGCCAGGATCGCCGCAAGCGGCAGCGGAATACCGGCCTGCCAGGCGAAGAAGCTGATCATGCCGCCCAGCATGACGAACTCACCCTGGGCGAAGTTCACCACGTCGGAGGCGTTGTAGATCAGGGTGAAGCCGAGCGCGACGAGCGCATAGACCGCGCCGACCGTTACGCCCGACAACAGGTACTGGAGAAGTTCCGCCACTTTCTGCTCCCCGTGGCTCACTTAGATGCTGAAGGCCAGTCCAGTTCGTCATGCTCGCCCCTGTGGCGAGCACCCACGTCTTGAACACCGCCTTCGGCTAGCGAAGCGAAGACGTGGATGGTCGGGACAAGCCCGACCATGACGGAAAGGGCTGCGCTCAATGGCCTCGGGTCGCGTGCCGATTTACTGCGCCAGCGCCCAGTTGCCGCCCTTGATCTCGAGCATGCGGAAGGCGGAGAGATCGAGGCCGAGATGGTCGGTTGCGGCCATGTTGAAGGTGCCGGTCACGCCGACGAAGCCCTTGGTGCCCTCGATCGCATCGCGGATCGCCTTCGGATCGGCCTTGCCGGCGCGCTTGATCGCATCGACCAGCAGCCGCAGGCCGTCATGCGCATAGCCGCCGAAAGTGGAGGCCGGCAGATTGAACTTCGCCTGATAGGCGCTCGTGTAGGCGGCGACGACCGCCTTCTGCGGGTCGTTCGCCGGCAAGAGATTGGCGACAAGGACGGCGGTGCCGGGCAGGCGCACGCCCTCCGAGGCCGGGCCGGCGAGGTCGATGAAGCTCTTCGAGGCGACGCCATGCGACTGATAGAGCGGCGTCTTAATGCCGAGCTGGCCGTAATTGCGTGTGACGATCGCCGGCCCCTGGCCAAAGCCCGGGTTGAGGATCGCCTGCACATCCGCCTTGGAACGGATATTGGTGAGCTGCGGCGTCATGTCGGCGTCGTTCGGGCCGTAGGTCTCTTCGGCGAGCACCGTGATGCCGAACTCGCCGATGACCTGCAGGCATTGCTTGCGCATCGAGGCACCGAAGCCATCCGAGCCGGAGATTAGCGCGATTTTGCTAAAGCCCTTCGCCTTCATGTCCTCGAAGACCTTGCGGCAGGCCATCCGGTCAGTGTGCGGCGTCTTGAAGACGAAGGGCTTGACCGGGTCGACGATCTCGACCGCGCCAGCCAGCGAGATGAACGGGATCCTCGCATTCTCGACGACCGAGATGATCGACATGGTGGTGCCGGTGGTCGAGCCGCCAACGATGGCGACGACCCCGTCATCCTCGACCAGGCGGGTGGCGAAGGTACGCGCCTTGTTCGGATCGCCGCCATCGTCATAGAGGAAGAGCTTGAGCTTCTGGCCGAGCACGCCGCCGCCGGCGTTGATCTCGTCGACCAGCATTTTGAGGGTCTTGGCCTCGGGGTCGCCGAGCGACGAAGCCGGCCCGGTCTCTGAAACCGAGGCGCCGATCTTGATCTCGGCGAAGGCCGGGCTCGCCAGGCCGAGCGCCAGCGCGAGCGCGCTGCCGAAAACGTTGAGCTTCATTGTTTCCTCCGAGTGCCACGTATTTTTGTGCAGTTCGTCGCCGCGCGGCTGAACACTCAGAGCGCGATCGTCGTCGTTCCCCGCATGGCGCGTGGTTGACCTCGGGATCAGGTTCGCAACCTTCACCTGAGACCAATTCGCGCCTTCGTTGGATTAATAATTGACCGACCGTTCGGACTATGCAAGGGATTTTTTGAAGCGATGGCCCAAGGCCGCAACTGCATGGGAGGAAGCGCATGTCCGATACGGTCAAGGTGGCGCTCGCCGACGGCCTGCTGCGGCTGACGCTCAATCGCCCGGACAAGCTGAATTCCTTCAACGAGGAGATGCATTTGGCGCTGCGCGCCGCGATGCAGCGCGCCCATGACGAGAGCGAGATCCGCGCAGTGCTGCTGACCGGCGCCGGTCGCGGCTTCTGCGCCGGCCAGGACCTCGGCGACCGCGACCCGCGCAAGGAAACCGCGCCGGACCTCGGCCGCACGATCGAGACCTTCTACAACCCGCTCATCCGGCTGATCCGCAGCCTCAACAAGCCGATCGTCTGCGCGGTCAATGGCGTCGCCGCCGGTGCCGGCGCCAATATCGCGATCGCCTGCGATATCGTTCTGGCTGCCCGCTCCGCGAAGTTCATCCAGGCCTTCTCCAAGATCGGGCTGGTTCCCGATTCGGGCGGCACATGGAGCCTCGCGCAGTTGCTCGGCGAGGCGCGCGCCAAAGCGCTCGCCCTGACGGCAGAACCGCTGACAGCCGAGACCGCCGCTTCCTGGGGCCTGATCTGGCGTGTCGTCGACGACACCGAGCTGATGGCCGAGGCCGAGGCACTCGGCAAGAAGCTGGCAGCCGGCCCGACCTTCGGGCTCGGCCTGATCAAGCAGGCGATCCAGGCCTCGGCCGGCAACACGCTCGACCAGCAGCTCGACCTCGAGCGCGACCTGCAGCGGCAGGCCGGGCGCAGCGCCGACTATGCCGAAGGCGTCCTGGCCTTTCTCGACAAGCGCCAGCCCGAGTTCACCGGACGATGAGCTTCGACGTTTCCGACCCGGATGCGCTCGCCCGCGCCGTCGCCCAGGCGATGTGGGACAAGGATCTGGCCTCCCGCAGCCTCGGCATGAGCCTCGATGCGGCCGGCCCGGGCGCCGCGACGCTGTCCCTGACCATCACGGCGGTCATGACCAACGGCCACAAGACCTGCCATGGCGGCTATATCTTCACATTGGCGGACTCTGCCTTCGCCTTCGCCTGCAACAGCTACAACCAGAACACCGTGGCGCAGCACTGTTCGGTGACGTTCCTGCGTCCCGCCTTCGAGGGCGACCGGCTGACTGCCAGCGCCCGCGAGGTCTCGCGGATCGGGCGCGGGGGCATCTACGACATCACGGTGACGAACCAGAACGGCGAGCATGTCGCGGAGTTCCGCGGCCACTCCCGCACCATCAAGGGCATGCCGATACCCGTGCCGGGCTGAACGCCCCAGCCGAACAAAAGACAAAGCGGAGGAAACCTATGGAAGACCTTTCGCCCCGTCCGGGCGATCTCGATCCCATCGAAACGGCCTCCCGCGACGAGATCTCGGCGCTCCAGCTCAAGCGGCTGAAGACGACGCTCGACCATGCTTATCGTAATTCGCCGCATTACCAGGCGCAGTTCGACAAGGCCGGCGTCCATCCGGATGACCTGAAGACGCTGTCGGACCTGTCCAAATTCCCGTTCACGGTGAAGCAGGACCTGCGCGACACCTATCCGTTCGGCATGTTCGCGGTGCCGCGCGAAAGGATCGCCCGCATCCACGCCTCCTCCGGCACGACCGGCAAGCCGACGGTCGTCGGCTATACCCAGAACGACATCGAGATGTGGGCAACCTGCGTCGCCCGCTCGATCCGGGCGGCGGGTGGGCGGGCCGGCGACATCTGCCACGTCGCCTATGGCTACGGCCTGTTCACCGGTGGGTTAGGAGCGCATTACGGCGCCGAGAAGCTCGGCTGCACGGTCATCCCGATCTCCGGCGGCATGACCGAGCGCCAGGTGACGCTGATCCAGGACTTCAAGCCGCGCATCATCATGGTGACGCCGTCCTACATGCTGTCGATCCTGGACGAGTTCCGCCGCCAGGGCCTCGATCCGCGCAACTCCTCACTCGCCGTCGGCATTTTCGGCGCCGAACCCTGGACCAACGCGATGCGCGAGGAGATTCAGCAGGATTTCGACATGCACGCGGTAGACATCTACGGCCTGTCCGAGGTGATCGGCCCGGGCGTCGCCAGCGAATGTGTCGAGACCAAGGACGGGCTGCACGTCTGGGAAGACCATTTCTATCCGGAGATCATCGACCCGGAGACCGGCGACGTCCTCCCCGACGGCGAGCTCGGCGAACTGGTCTTCACCTCGCTGACCAAGGAAGCGCTCCCGATCATCCGCTATCGCACCCGCGATCTGACGCGGCTTTTGCCCGGCACGGCGCGGGCGATGCGCCGGATCGAGAAGATCACCGGCCGCTGCGACGACATGATGATCCTGCGCGGCGTCAACATCTTCCCGACGCAGATCGAGGAGCAGCTGCTGAAATGCGCTGGGCTGGCCCCGCATTTCCAGATCGAGCTCGTGCGTGCCGGCCGCATGGACGACATGATCGTGCATGTCGAAGCCATGCCGCACGCTGCCGACGATACTGCCCGCGCTGCCTCGGCCAAGGAGCTTGCGCACCACATCAAAAGCGTGGTGGGAGTGAGCACGAAAGTGAGGGTTGGCGGCCCCGATTCGGTCGAGCGTTCGGCCGGCAAAGCCAGACGCGTCGTCGACAACCGGCCAAAAGGATAGCAGGCGATGGCCCGTACCAGGGCTGCGGATTTCGACGAGAAGCGCCGCGGCATCCTCGACAGCGCCGCGGCCGTCTTCGCCACGCTCGGCATGGAGCGCGCCTCGATGGCGCAGATCGCCCAGGAGAACAACGTCTCCAAGGCGTTGCTCTACCATTATTACCCGAGCAAGGACCTGCTGATCTTCGATATCGGCCGCACCCATCTCGTCGAGCTGGAAGAGGCGATCATCGCAGCCGACCGGCCCGACCTCGAGCCGCGGGCGCGGTTGCGCCACCTGATCGGCGGCGTGCTCGAGAACTACCGCACCGCCTCGAACTTCCACCAGGTTCTGCTCAATGGCACAGGCTCGCTCACCGACGCCCAGAGATCCGAACTCCGCCTGATGGAGCGCCGCATCATCAAGGCGTTCTCTGACGTGCTGGTCGACATCAACCCCGCGCTGGCGGAGAACCGCGCTGGCGTGACGCCCGTCACCATGTCGCTCTTCGGCATTCTGAACTGGGTCTACACTTGGTTCCGGCCGAGCGGTGCGCTGAGCCGCGAGGGCTATGCCGACATGGTCACGTCGCTGTTCCTCGACGGCGCGGGGGCGATGAAATAGCGGCAGTGCCGATCGCAAGAGTGCCGATCACGCGGCCTGCTTTGCAGCCGGCTCCGACGCTTCGCTCAGCAACCTGATCACCGTCGCCTTGACTTCCGTGACTGCCGCCTCCTTCACCGGGCCATAGCCGCGGATATCCATCGGCGCCTTGGCCAGCGCCAGCAGCGCATCCGGAGCCTGCGCGGGCAGCCGCGCCACGATCTCGTCGATCAGCCCTTCGTACCAGCCGATCAGCGCACGCTCCATTGTCCGCTCCGCCGTGTAGCCGAAGATGTCGAAGGCCGTGCCGCGCAGGCCCTTGAGCCTGGCCATCAGCCGCAGCGGCGCCTGGATCCACTGCCCGAATTGTCGCTTCAGCGGCCGCCCGCGCGCATCCTTGTCGCCTCCGAGGAAGGGCGGTGCAAAGTGGTAGTTGACCTTGAAGTCGCCATCGAAGACGCGCTTCAGCTCGTCGAGGAAGCCGGTCTGCATATGCAGCCGCGCCACCTCGTACTCGTCCTTGTAGGACATCAGCTTGAACAGCGAGCGGGCGACCGCGTCGGTGAGCGCCTCAGAGTTGAACGGTTTTTCCGCCGCCCGGACCTTGTCGACACCAGCGCGGTAGCGCCGCGCCCACGCCGCATCCTGATAATCCACCAGGAAGCGCTCGCGGCGGGCGATCACCTCGTCGAGGCTTTCCGCATCGAAGGACGCAGGGGCCGGCGCGAAGGCTGCGGGATCGGCAGCCGCAAGCCGCCCGGCAGCAAAAGCCTGCCGGTTGCGCTCGATCGCGACGCCGTTGAGTTTGACGGCGCGGTGCAGGGCCTCCAGCCCGACGGGAACCAGCCCCTGCTGCCAGGCATGGCCAAGCATGACGATGTTGGCGAAGACGGCGTCGCCGAACAGGCTCTCGGCCAGCGCATTGGCGTCGATGGCACGGACATTCTCGGCACCGGCCACGCGTTCGATTTCCTTCAGCCGGCGTCGCGTCGCAAGGTCGGCATCGCGCAGGCGAACGATGTCGCCCGTCGGCATCTCGGCCATGTTGACGACCGCCCGCATGCCGGACCGGTAGGTGGCTGAGGCCTTGGGCGAGGACGACACGACGATGTCGCAGCCGATCAGCGCATCGGTCGAGCCATTGTCGATCCGAACCTGATTGACCTCGTCGGGTGTTCCGGCGATCCGCAGGAAGGACAGCACCGGCCCGAATTTCTGGGCGAAGCCGGTGAAATCGAGCACCGAGCTGCCTTTGCCTTCGAGATGGGCGGCCATGGCGATCAGCGCTCCGATGGTCACGACGCCGGCGCCGCCGACCCCGGTGACGAGCAGATCATAGGGCTTGTCGAGCGTTGGCAACGCCGGCCTCGGCAGCGCCGCCGACCGCCCGACGAAATTGTCAGCACTCGCCTGCCGCTTGCGGCGGGTGGCGCCTTCCACCGTCACGAAGCTCGGGCAGAAGCCGTCGAGACAGGAAAAGTCCTTGTTGCAGTTGGAGAGGTTGATCTGCCGCTTGCGGCCGAACGGCGTCTCCTTCGGCTCGACGCTCAGGCAGTTCGAGGCCACAGAACAGTCGCCGCAGCCCTCGCAGACCAGATCGTTGATGTAGGCGAAGCGCTGCGGATCGACCATCGTGCCGCGCTTGCGCCGGCGGCGCTTCTCGGTGGCGCAGGCCTGCTCGTAGATCAGCACCGAGACGCCCTTGATCTCGCGCAGTTCGCGCTGGACCGCGTCCAGCTCACGGCGGTGGTGGATGGTCACGCCATCAGGCAGGCTGGCGGGCGCGAACTTTTCCGGCTGGTCCGAGACCAGTGCGATGCGTTCGACGCCCTCGGCGCGGACCTCCTGCGCGATGGCATGGACGCTGATCGGACCGTCGACGGGCTGCCCGCCGGTCATGGCGACAGCATCGTTGTACAGGATCTTGTAAGTGATGTTTGCCTTGGCCGCGATCGCCTGGCGGATCGCCATCGAGCCTGAATGGTAATAGGTGCCTTCGCCGAGGTTCTGGAAAATGTGGCCCCTGCCGGTGAACAGGGAGGACGCCGCCCAATTCACGCCCTCGCCACCCATCTGGATCAGCGAGGTGGTCTCGCGATCCATCCAGCTCGCCATGAAATGGCAGCCGATGCCGGCCAGCGCCTTCGAGCCTTCGGGCACCTTGGTCGAGCTGTTGTGCGGGCAGCCCGAGCAGAAATAGGGCGTGCGGGTTGCGCCCGGCACCTGGATGATGCGTCCGGTCTCGGGTGCGAGAGCCGCTGCGCGCTCGGAGAGGCGCAGATCCGGGAACAGCGCGTCCAGCCGCTTCGCGACGATCGGCGCCAGCAGGCGCGGCGACAATTCGCCGATCCATGAGATCAGGCGATTGCCGTCCTCGTCGCGTTTGCCGACCATGGAATGCGGCTTATGGCCGGGATAGTCGTAGAAATATTCTTTGAGCTGGCTCTCGATGATGCCGCGCTTTTCCTCGACGACGAGAATCTCCGTCTTGCCGCGCACGAACTCGAGCGCGGAGCGGCGGGCCAACGGCCAGACCATGCCGACCTTGTAGATGTCGATGCCGTGGCTGCGGCAGGCCGCTTCGTCGAGGCCGAGCAGGCGCAGCGCTTCCATCAGGTCGAGATGTGCCTTGCCGGTGGTGACGATGCCGAAGGAGGCATCGGGAATGTCGTAGATGCGCCGGTCGATCGGGTTCGCCTCGGCGAAGGCGAAGACGGCCATCTTCTTGGCCTCCATGCGCTCCTCGATCTGGGGGCCCGGTAGGTCGGGCCAGCGATAGTGCAGCCCGGTCGCGGGCGGCGTGTAGTCCGACTCCTCGAACAGGCGCGGCTCCCGCAATTCGACCGATTGGCCACTCTCCACCGTTTCCGAGATCGCCTTGAAACCAACCCACATGCCGGAATAGCGCGACAGCGCGTAGCCATACTCGCCGAAGGCGAGATACTCGCCGACTGAGGCCGGGTTCAGCGTCGGCATGAACCAGGCCATGAAGGCGACGTCGGACTGATGCGGCATCGATGACGAGACGCAGCCATGGTCGTCTCCGGCGACCACCAGCACCCCGCCATGCGGCGACGAGCCATAGGCGTTGCCGTGCTTCAGCGCGTCCCCGGCCCGGTCGACGCCGGGGCCCTTGCCGTACCAGAGGCCGAAGACGCCCTGCACCGTCCTGTCCGGATTGGCCTCGACCTGCTGCGAGCCGAGCACGGCGGTCGCGGCGAGGTCCTCGTTGACGGCCGGCAGGAACTCGATCCCGTGCTGCCCTACCAGTTCCTTGGCGCGCCAGAGTTCGAGGTCGACGCCGCCGAGCGGCGAGCCGCGGTAGCCGGAGATAAAGCCGGCGGTGCCGAGGCCTGCAGCCCTGTCGCGCCGGGCCTGGTCGAGCGCGATTCTGACCAGCGCCTGAGTGCCGGTCAGGAACACGCGCCCGGAGGTCCGGGTGTAGCGGTCATTCAGCGCATAGTCGGCAAGCGGGCTGGTCGACGCGATATCGGCCATGGCATGGGCCTCCCGACAGGTTTCATTCGGGAAATTCTAAACTCGGCCGCCTGGAAAGATTTGCCTGGTTTGCCGCTTCTCGTTGCCACTTCGGTGAAACTGACCGAGTATCACCATATGCCAGGATAATCCTTTCAGAGCGAGGCGATGGAGCTTACCGAACAGGACCGCAAGCTGATCACCCTGCTGCAGGCGGATGCTCGTATCTCCAATCAGGAACTGGCCGATGGCGCGGGCATGTCGGCCTCCGCCTGCTGGCGGCGGGTGCGGGCGCTGGAGGAAGCCGGCGTGATCTCGAGCTATCGCGCAGTCGTCGATCCGGCCAAGGCTGGGCTTGCCTTCAGCGCGATGGTGCATGTCGCGCTGGTGCGCCATGAGGCAGACCACGTGACGACCTTTATCTCACGCGTGGCCGGGCGCCCCGAGGTGCTGGAATGCTTCGCGACCACCGGCGAGGCCGATTACCATCTGCATGTCGTCTGTCGCGACAAGGATGCCTACAACGATTTCCTGGAGCACTTCCTGTTCAGGCTGCCGGGCATCGCCAATGTCCGCACCAACCTCGTCTTGAGGGAGATCAAGGTGCACGGGCCGGTGCCGGTGTGACCGGCACCGCTTTTCTTGGCGTCGAGGCTACTGCGGCCAGTTCTTCGCCACCATCGTCAGCACGTCGTATTGCGCGACGAGCTGAGCGTCCTGGTTGCTGACCGTGCAGTCCCAGCGCACCTCGCCATACTCCTCGGTCTCGCGCGGATTGATCTGCTTGCAGGTCAGCGTCACCCGGAGTGCGTCGCCAGGGTTGACCGGCGTGAGGAAGCGCAGCGCATCGACGCCGTAATTGGCGAGCACCGGGCCGGGCGCCGGATCGACGAACAGGCCGGCCGCGAACGACACGATCAGATAGCCATGGGCGACGCGGCCATCGAAGAACGGGTTCGCCTTGGCCGCCTCCTCGTCCATATGGGCGTAGAAGGTGTCGCCGGTGAAATGGGCGAAATGCTCGATGTCCTCCAGTGTCACCGTGCGTGAAGCCGTGACGAGCTGATCACCGATCTCAAGCTCGGCGAGCGACTTGCGGAAGGGGTGGACACCGTCGCGGCGCGATTTCGCGCCCTGCATCCAGCGTCCGGTGACCTCCGACAGCAGCCAGGGCGCGCCCTGGACGGCCGTGCGCTGCATGTAATGCTTGACGGCGCGCATGCCGCCGAGCTCTTCGCCGCCGCCGGCGCGGCCGGGACCGCCATGGACCAGCACCGGCAGCGGCGAGCCGTGGCCAGTCGAGGATTTGGCGCTGACGCGGTTGCCGAGCATGACGCGGCCATGCCAGGGGCCGAGCGCCTCGACGGCCTCGCGCGCAAAGGCAGGGTCGTTGGTGAAGACCGAGGCGACGAGGCTGCCCTTGCCGCGCCGCGCGAGTTCCGCGGCCTCCTCGGCGGTCTCATAGGGAATGATCGTGCTGACGGGGCCGAAGGCCTCGACATCGTGCACGGCCCTGGCAGCGCCGGGCTTGTCGCAATAGAGCAGCACGGGGCTGAGGAAGGCGCCGGCCTCGGCATCGCCCGACGTCAGATTGGCTTGGCTGGGATCGCCGGCGACGATCTCGGCATCGCCGCGCAATTCCGCGATGCGGGCACGCACCTCGTCACGCTGGGCGAAGCTGGCGAGCGGGCCCATCCGCGTCGCTTCCTCGCCAGGGTTGCCGAGCGCGGTCTTGGCCAGGCGCTCGCCAAGCGCCTTGATCAAGGGCTCGACCGTGGCCCGCGGCGCGATCACGCGGCGGATCGCCGTGCATTTCTGCCCGGCCTTCACGGTCATCTCGCGGGCGACCTCCTTGACGAAGAGATCGAACTCCTCGGTCCCCGCGACGGCGTCAGGCCCGAGGATGGCGGCGTTGAGCGAATCCGCCTCCATGGTGAAGCGCACCGAATGCTCAACGATTGCCTTGTGGGTCTTGAGCTTGCGGCCGGTCGCGGCCGAGCCAGTGAAGGTCACCACATCCTGGCAGTCGACATGGTCGAGCAGATCGCCGACCGAGCCGCTAATCAGTTGCAGGGCCCCCTTCGGCAGGATGCCGGTTGCGATGATCCTGCGCACCATCAGCTCGGTCAGATAGGCTGTCTGGCTCGCGGGCTTGACGATCGCCGGCATGCCGGCGAGCAGCGTCGGCGCCAGCTTCTCCAGCATGCCCCAGCACGGGAAGTTGAAGGCGTTGATGTGGATCGCGACGCCTTCCAGCGGCGTCAGGATGTGCTGGCCGGAGAAGCTGTTGTCGCGCGACAGGAGCTCGACATCGCCGTCGACGAGGGTGCGCGTGTTCGGCAATTCGCGCCGGCCCTTCGAAGCGAAGGACAGCAAGGTGCCGATGCCGCCCTCGATGTCGATCCAGCTGTCGGTGCGCGTCGCGCCGGTGGCGGTGGAGAGGGCGTAGAACTCCTCCTTCGCCTCCATCAGCGCCTGGCCGAGCGCCTTCAGCATCAGGGCCCGCTCGTGGAAGCTCAGCTTGCGGAGCGCCGGGCCGCCGGCCTCGCGGCCATGATGCAGCGCGCGCGTCATGTCGATGCCGCCGGCATCGATCAGCGCGACCTCCGCCCCGGTTGCGGCATCGAGCAACGGCACAGCCTTGCCCGCGCCGCGGACCCATTCTCCCGCAATGTAGGATTCGAGCTGGCGGACGGTCTTCACTGGCGCGTTCATGCCTTGGGATCCCCTGTCGATCGCGATGCGTGGTTTGTCGCTGTCGTCGATTACATGTGCAGGTCAGGCCGTACCGGCGGCGCGCAGCACATCATCCACCTGCCGCTCCCAGGCGGCGGCGAGCTCGGCATTGCCGGTCTGGCGCAGGCCGAACTTCTTCTGCGTCTCGAAATGCGCCGAGCTGCCGCTGCCGAAGCTCGCCGCGACGCGCGGGCGCCAATAGGCGAGGGCGGTTGCGACCAGCGGCCGGTTGGCGGCATCCTCCAACAGTTTGCGCAAGCCTTCCTCGCCGAGTTCCCGATGCCGGCGCTCGCGCGGCAGGATGGCGCGGAAGATCTCACCGAGCGGCTGGTAGGAGAGACGGGCGAACTCATCGATCTGGATCGTGACGGCGTGACCCATCAGCACGTTCATCACGACCGCATCGAGCCAGCCCTGCAGCGGGTAGTGCAGCACGGCGAGCCGCATGTCGGTGCCGTGACGGGCCGCACCGAGATCGCTGTCGCGCGCCACACGCTCGGCCCAGGGATGGTGGTTCGCGTAACGCGAGATATCGGCGCCGAACTCGCCCATCACGGCGAGCACGCGCTCGGCATGGTCGAGCTTCTCCAGCACGATCCGGGAGGCGGCGATGCGCTCCTTGATGCCCGGCCCCTGGTTGATGATGTCGGCGAAACCGGCAGCGCCCGCCAGCTCGCTGTCGACGAAGGTCGCCATCAGCCTGAGCAGTTCGCCGCGATAGCGCGGCGGCGCATTCTCGGGCGTCGTCAGCTTGCCACCCTGAGCCAGATAGTCCTCGAGCGGCATGGTGTCCGCCGAATCTGAGGCTGTGTCGGTGGCGTCACTGGTCATAGGTCACCACCACGCGGTCGGAGAGCGGGTAGCACTGGCAGGTCAGCACATAGCCTTGCCGGACCTCGTAATCCTCGAGGGCGTGATTGGTTTCCATCTCGACCTCGCCTTCGACGACCATGGCGCGGCAGGTCGAGCAGACGCCCGCCTTGCAGGCAAAGGGCGCATCGAGGCTGGCTCCGAGCGCGGCCTCCAGGATGGTCTGCCCGGTCTTGGCCATCTCGATCACCCGCGTCATGCCGTCGAGCGTGATCGTCGCGGTGCAGGTCGCGGCCTTGCCGTTGTCGGCAGCGGCCTTGACGACGTGCTTGGCGCGGCGCGGCGCGGAGGCGAACAGCTCGAACTTGATCTGGTCGTCGCGCAGGCCGTGCTCGCGCAGCGCCGCAGCGATCGCCAGCATCATCGGCTCGGGCCCGCAGATGAAGGCCATGTCGATGGCCGCGATGTTGATCCAGCCCTTGAACAGCCGCGCGCATTTCTCGGCATCGATCCGGCCTGAGAACAGCTCGACCTCCTGCGCCTCGCTCTCCAGCACGTGGACCACGTTGAAGCGGCCGAGATGGACGTTCTTGATGTCCTCCAGCTCCTCGCGGAACATGATCGAATGGATCGAACGGTTGCCGTAGACCAGCGTGAAGCGGGATTTGGGCTCGCGCGCCAGCGTCGTCTTGATCAGCGAGAGCACGGGCGTGATGCCACTGCCGCCGGCGAAGCCGAGATAGTGCCGTCCCTCCTCCGGCTTCAGCGGCACATGGAAGGCGCCCATCGGGGGCATGGCCTCGAGCAGGTCGCCGGCCTTCAGCTCCTCGTTCGCCCAGGTCGAGAAGGCGCCCCCGTCGACGCGCTTGATCCCGACCTTGAGCACGCCTTCGTCCCTGCCTGCACAGATCGAATAGGACCGGCGCAGCTCTTCGCCCTCGAAGCTCCGGCGGAAGGTCAGGTATTGCCCTTGCGTGAAGTCGAAGGCGGCGCAGTCCTCGCTGCGCGGCGCGAGCGTGACGACCACCGCATCGCGGGTCTCGCGACGGACTTCGGCGACCTCCAAAGGAAAGAAGCGGGCCATCGGTCCCTCAGATGCTCTTGAAGTAGTCGAAGGGTTCGAGACAGTCGGTGCAGCGGAAATGCGCCTTGCAGGGCGTGGAGCCGAACTGGCTGACGCGCTCGGTCCTGGCCGACCCGCAGCGTGGGCAGGACACAAGAAGCGGCACCAGCGCACCGGCGCAGGCGGCCGTGCCCTCGACCGGTGGTGCGATACCGTAGTCGCGCAGCTTGGCGCGGCCCTCGGCGCTGATCCAGGCGGTCGTCCAGGCCGGCGATAATTGCCGCTTGAGCTTGAGCTTCTCGATGCCGTGCTCGCGCAGGCCGCGCTCGATCTCGAAATTGATGACGCCGGTCGCCGGGCAGCCGGAATAGGTCGGCGTCACCGTCACCTCCAGCAGGTCGCCAGCCCAGGCAACGTCGCGGATGATGCCGAGATCGACCAGCGAGATCACCGGGATCTCGGGATCGGGAATCTCGCCGAGCCAGGACCAGATCTCGTCGATCGCAGGGCGCGACAGGGTGGCGGCATCCATCATCGCCTCCTCACCAGCGTGCGCCGGGATAGGCGCGCTGCAGGAACTGCATCTGCGCCAGGATGAAGCCGAGATGCTCGGAATGCACGCCGCGCCGGCCGCCCTTCTGCGCGAAGCTCTTCTCCGGCGCCTTCAAAGTGGCCTCGGCGAAGGTGCGGCTGACATGCTCCTGCCAGGCAGCTTTGAGCGAGCCCGGCTCCGGCGCGAGACCTGAAGCCGCCAGCTCCTCGTCGAGCGCATCGGCGAGGAACATCTCGCCGGTATAGGGCCAGAGAAAGTCCACAGCCGCCTGCATGCGAGCGCGGCTCTCCGCGGTACCGTCGCCGAGGCGAACCACCAGATCGGCGCTGCGTTCCAGATGGTAGGCGACCTCCTTGGAAGCCTTCTCGGCGATCGCGGCGATGCGCGCATCGGCCGAGCCCATCAGCGCCTTCAGCAGCGGCAGATGCCAGGCGTCGAACAGGTATTGCCGCATCAGCGTACGGCCGAAATCGCCATTGGGCTGCTCGACCAGGAGGAGATTGCGGTAGCCGGACACGTCGCGCAGGAAGGCGAGCTCGTCGGAGGTTCGGCCCTTGCCCTCGGCCTCGCAGGCGAGCTCCAGCCAGAGCTGGGTCTGGCCGATCAGATCGAGCGCGGTGTTGGCGAGCGCGATGTCCTCTTCCAGCGCCGGGGCATGGCCGCACCATTCCGAATTGCGATGGCCGAGAATGAGGCAGCTGTCGCCCATGCGCAGCGCGAACTCGGCAACGGCGGGCGATGGGGCCAGGGCGATCATCACATATGCCCCACTTCGTCCGGCACGTCGAAGAAGGTCGGGTGCCGGTAGACCTTGGCGTTGGCGGGGTCGAAGAGCGGACCCTTCTCGGAGGGCGCGCTGGCAACGATGTCGGAGGAGCGCACCACCCAGATGCTCACGCCCTCATTGCGGCGCGTGTAGACGTCGCGCGCATTGTGGATCGCCATCTCGGCATCGGGCGCATGCAGGCTGCCGACATGCCGGTGGTTGAGGCCGTGCTGGCCGCGGATGAAGACCTCCCAGAGGGGCCATTCGCTGGACATGGTTCGCTCCCTTCCGTCGGCGCGCTATTCGGCAGCGATGCGCGAGGCCTGGCGCAGCGCCGCCCGCTTGTTCGCATGGGCGGTCAGCCCGTCGCGGAACCAGGCGCCGTCATCCCAGGCCTTGCGCCGCGCCTCGAGCCGCTCGCGGTTACATGGCCCCTCGCCGGCGATCACCGCGAAGAACTCGGTCCAGTCCGGCTCGCCAAAATCATGGCCGCCCTTCGCCTCGTTCCAGGCCAGGGCCGGATCGGGAACGGTGAGGCCGAGATACTTGGCCTGCGGCACGGTCTGGTCGACGAACTTCTGGCGCAGTTCGTCATTGGAATCCTGCTTGATGTTCCAGGCCATCGACTGCGCCGAATGCACCGAGGCGTCGTCGGAAGGGCCGAACATCATCAGCGACGGCCACCACCAGCGGTCGAGCGCGTCCTGCGCCATCGCCTTCTGCTCCGGCGTGCCCTTGCAGAGCACGCTCATGATGTCGAAGCCCTGGCGCTGGTGGAAACTCTCTTCCTTGCAGATGCGCACCATGGCGCGGGCATAGGGCCCATAGGAGCAGCGCTGCAGCGGCACCTGGTTCATGATCGCGGCGCCGTCGACCAGCCAGCCGATCGCGCCGATATCGGCCCAGCTCAGCGTCGGGTAGTTGAAGATCGAGGAGTACTTGGCCTTGCCGGAATGGAGCTGCTCGTACATCTGGTCGCGGCTGATGCCGAGCGTCTCCGCCGCGCAGTAGAGATAGAGCCCGTGGCCGGCCTCGTCCTGCACCTTGGCGAGCAGGATCGCCTTGCGCTCCAGCGTCGGGGCGCGGGTGATCCAGTTGCCCTCCGGCAGCTGGCCGACGATCTCGGAATGGGCGTGCTGGCTGATCTGCCGGATCAGCGTCTTGCGATAATCCTCCGGCATCCACTCCTTCGGCTCGATCTTCTGGCCAGCGTCGATGCGCTCCTGGAAGGCGCGCTCCTGCGGCTCCATCTCGTCGAGGCTGCGGACCCGCTTCGCCTCGGTCTTGACCATCTGGGCATACATCGGCTCGCCTCCTGTTCCGGTTCGCGCGTCAAACGCGCTCGAGGATCACTGCAATCCCTTGCCCCACCCCGACGCACATCGTGCACAGGGCAAAACGCCCGCCGGTGCGCTGGAGTTGCCACATCGCCGTCGTCGCCAGACGAGCGCCGCTCGCGCCCAGGGGATGGCCAAGCGCGATCGCGCCGCCATTCGAGTTCACCTGCGGGGCGTCGTCCGGCAACCCAAGCTCGCGCAGCACCGCGAGCCCCTGCGCCGCGAAGGCTTCGTTGAGCTCGATCACGTCCATCTGCCCGAGCTCCAACCCGGCGCGCTGCAGCACCTTGCGCACCGCCGGCACCGGGCCGATGCCCATGATGCGCGGTGCGACGCCGGCTGCGGCCATGGCGACGACGCGAGCACGCGGCGTCAGACCGTTCGCCTTTGCGGCAGCCTCGCTCGCCACGATCAGCGCCGCCGAGCCGTCATTGACACCTGAAGCATTGCCGGCGGTCACGCTGAGATCGGGACCGTTCACGCCCTTGAGCTTGGCTAGTTGCTCCAGCGTTGCATCGGGGCGCGGATGCTCATCGCGGTCGACGATAACAGGATCGCCCTTCTTCTGCGGCACGGAGACCGGCGCCATCTCGTCGGCGAAGCGGCCGGCCGCCTGGGCGGCGGCCCAGCGCTGCTGGCTGCGCAGCGCGAAGGCGTCCTGATCGGCCCGCGAGACGCCGAAATCGGCCGCGACATTGTCAGCCGTCTCCGGCATGGAATCGATACCGAAGGCCTTCTTCAGCTTCGGATTGACGAAGCGCCAGCCGATGGTGGTGTCGTAGACCGCATTGGCGCGCGAAAAGGCGGCATCAGCTTTCGGCATCACGAAGGGCGCACGCGACATGCTCTCGACGCCGCCGGCGATCATCAACTCGCAGTCGCCGGCCCGGATCGAGCGGGCGGCCAGGCCGAGCGCATCGAGCCCGGAGCCGCAGAGCCGGTTGATCGTGCTGCCGGGAATCTCGACCGGCAGTCCGGACAAGAGCACGGCCATGCGCGCGACATTGCGATTGTCTTCGCCGGCCTGATTGGCACAGCCAAAAATGACGTCGTCGACACCAGCCCAATCGACTGACGGATTGCGCTGCATCAGCGCCGTGAGCGGGATCGCGGCGAGATCATCGGCACGGACGCTCGACAGCGCCCCGCCATAGCGGCCGACGGGCGTGCGAACCGCATCGCAAATGAAAGCGTCCGCCAAGATGCGTCTCCCCGAAATCCATCGTCTCGTTTTTATCAACCGACCGGTCGGTCATTTAATTGCACGAATTCGAGGGGAGATCAACTGGGCCCGAAGCGCTGTAGCGATCGGGTTGGCCCTGGTTGCGGTGATGGTCGCGCCGAGCAATCGATAAGGCTGGCCTCAGTCCGGTATGCCGGCTAGCGCCTGCGCTGAACTAGAAGCGGGCCCTGAAGGGCCCGCTTTCAATCAGGTATCAATGCCGCGGGGGTGCCGGCCGATAGATGTTGAGAGCCTCCAGCACCGGAAAGGTTCTTGGCCGCCCTGGTGATTCAGGCGCTATCGATCTTTGCCAAGAAACGGGATGGACAGACTGAACTGGACCAGATCAGGGATCCAGCGCGGCAGACCGTGCCGTTCAAGCAGCCACGCTCCGGCTCAGGCGAAGATGAGATGGTCGCCGAGCAGAGCCGTGCTGAAGTTGCTGATGATGATGCCACCCGAGCCGCCGAGGGTGTCGGTGCTGATCACGAGGCTACTTCCGACGTCGGTGTAGGTGAGACGCGCGGGGTCAACGCCCTCGAAACGCAGGTAATCGTAATTGCCGGCCGACACGCCGAAGTCATTGATGACGTCGAAGACACCTGCCTCGAGATCCGCGGCCAGCGTCCAGAACTGATCGTTGCCGGCACCACCGGAGAGGTAGTCGGCTCCCGAGCCACCGATGATCTGATCCGAACCATTGCCGCCGTAAAGCTGGTCCGCTCCGCCCTGGCCATAGAGCCAGTCGTCGCCATCCTGGCCGAAGAGAACATTGCCGACGCTGTCGCCGATGAGGAAATCCTGGAGGGCGGAACCCAACACGCCCTCGATATTGATCAAGGTGTCGCCCTGCGCCTCGCCGCCAACACCCATGCCGACATCGAGGCGCACGACCACGCCGGAGACCCAGTTCGTATAGACGGCGTAGTCGAAGCCGGCCCCACCATCGAGCCAATCGGCGCCCTCGCCAGCGCGGAGAACATCGTTGCCGTCGCCGCCATAGAGAAAATCATTGCCCTCTCTGGAATAAAAGGTGTCGTTTCCCGTGCCGCCGAGCATGGTGTCGCTGCCGTCGCCACCATCGAACTCGTCGTCACCCGCGCCCCCGTCGAGGTAATTGGTGCCGCTCAGGGCATATAAGCGGTCGTTGCCATCCTCACCAAAGAGGCTGTTGTCTCCGGTTCCTGCAGAAAGCGTGTCATTGCCCGTACCACCCACCAGAATATCGTTTCCCCCGTAGCTCAACAGAACATCATCTCCGTCGCCACCTGAGAGATAGTCGTCTCCAGCTATCGAGCTATCGGCCTTTAACCAGTCATTTCCGGCGCCGCCGTACATCTCCCCATATGCGCCCCAGCCGGATTGGAAATCCATTATATCGTTGCCGCCCTTCCCCAGGAGGACGTACATTCCAGCGTAAGGCCCGGGGGTGACCACGTCTGCGCCGTCCGTTCCGTAGATATACTGAGGCATCGAAGCTCATCCTGCTCGAAGTATCGGGCGCCGTTGAGAAGGCATTGCAACCAATCCGTGCGGCCGCGAATAGTCAACTCCCCACTTTCGTCGACCGCGCAACCGCATTGGCCCAGCGCCCTCTCGGAGCCAATTTTTCAGTGCGGACGTCTTTCGTTACGCCGCCTGTTCGATCACCTGGATGATCCGGCGGCTCTTCGGCTCGACGATCGATCGTGCGGTCACTGACGACAGTGCAGCGATAGCCCTTTGCTCCAAAATCCCGCAGGAATTGCCCGATAGATCAGGCCGCGTTCGGGCAACGGCACCGACCCGCCCGCTCGCCTTGGCCGCAAGACGACATCTCATGCTCGCTGACATAGGTCTTGAAGCGGGAGCGCACCGACAATCGCCCCGGCCGCGGCAGCTAGCGCGGCTCCAGCCGGACCGCCAACGCTAGCGCCGCCAAGCGCAAATTGTTGGGCGATCTAGGTCGAAATCGTCACGGGAGGGACGAAATCGCTGTAAAATCAATTTCTTAGAAAGATAGCGGTGGCGGACAGGGAGGGATTTGAACCCCCGATACCCTTGCGGGTATGCCGCATTTCGAGTGCGGTGCATTCAACCTCTCTGCCACCTGTCCGCGGTCGCTCTGGTCGAAGCGGGCTGGTTACTACACAACGTGCCCCCTCCGCACAAGCCTTTCCGATGCGATGCGACCACAAGCCTGTCACGGCCCTGAAATCATTCGCATCCATGCTGCTTTTCCTTGACGGCTTGCCCGTGCGCGACTAGGAAGCCGCGTCCGGCGTGGGGAAACCCGCGCCTGATCTCTTTTGGCTACCGCCGACCTCGACGCTCCGATGCGCCGACGCAGCAAGCCCTCAAGAGCAACCCGACCACGCAACCGACTGCCAAAAAGCCGTCCCGCGTGCGCCCTTTTTGAGGGCTCATGACAGGGCGGGGCTCAACATGGAGAACACTAAGATGTTCGCAGTCATCAAGACCGGCGGCAAGCAGTTCCGCGTCGCCGCCAATGACCGCATCACGATCGCCAAGCTCGAGGGCAACCCGGGCGACACCGTCGCTTTCGGCTCCGTGCTGATGCTGACCGACGGCGAGAAATCGACGGTCGGCGCGCCCTTCCTCGGTGACATCACCGTCGCCGGCGAAATCGTCGAGCAGACCCGCGGCGAGAAGGTCATCGCCTTCAAGAAGCGCCGCCGCCAGAATTCCAAGCGCAAGCGCGGCTTCCGCGCCGAGCTGACCGTTGTGCGCATCACCGACATCCTCACCGGCGGCAAGAAGCCGGAGATGAAGAAGGGCGAAGTCGCCCCGGTCGCGCTCAAGGCCGGCAGCGAAACCGTCAAGGGCAAAGCTTCGGCCAAGACCGCCGCAGCCAAGCCTGCCAAGGCCAAGGCGGAAGCCAAGGCCGAGGGCCTCGATGCTTCCAATCTCTCGCTGATCTCGGGCGTCGGCCCGACCATCGAGAAGAAGCTGCGCGCCGCCGGCATCACCTCCTGGAACGACATCGCCGCCTGGAGCGAGGCCGACGTCGCCAAGTGGGACGAAGAGCTCAAGCTTCGTGGCCGCGCCACCCGCGAGGAGTGGGTCGAGCAGGCCAAGGAGCTGCTCGCCGGCAAGCCGCCGCGTGCCAAGGCCGACCAGGCCGAGCAGGCGTCCGGCGAGGACTACTGACCGGCGCTGACAGGCTCCGCGCAGCTTCGCGTCCGATCGGGGTGGCTTTTGCCCCCGATTCGGGTTACATCGACTGAAGAGTTTTTGAGGTAGGGCGTTATGGCTCACAAAAAGGCAGGCGGCTCGTCGCGCAATGGTCGCGACTCCGAAAGCAAGCGTCTCGGCGTAAAGCGTTTCGGCGACCAGGTGGTCGTGCCCGGCAACATCATTATTCGTCAACGCGGCACCAAATGGCACGCCGGCGTGAACGTCGGCATGGGCAAAGACCATACGCTCTTTGCCACGTCGAACGGTCGCGTCCGATTCACGACGAAGCTCGGCCGAGCTTTCGTGAACGTAGTCCCGGCCCAAGAGGCCGCAGAGTAAACGGCGGATAGGGAATGTTCTCGATCCGCCGGTTCCATCGAACCGGACGGATCAAGGGAATAAGAACCCCGAGCGGGTTTCCCGAAGGTCAAGCGAGGGGGAGATGGGACCAAAGCCCATCTCCCCCTTTCGTTTGCGCCGACGGAGAAACCTGATGTTCCCCGAATTGACGAGAGACGACGTCTTCCGGCTCGAGACCAGGCGGCTGTGGCTGCGCTGGCCGCGGATCGCCGACGCCAGCGCCATCTTGCGCCTCGCCGGCGAGAAGGCCGTCGCCGAGATGACCGCCTCGATCCCGCATCCCTATCCGACGCAGGCGGCCGACCCCTTCGTCTTTGCAACGCGCAAGGGCAATGCGCTCGGCGAGCACCTCGTGCTGGCGATCACCCCGCGCGAGAAGCCCAACGAGCTGATCGGCATGATCGGCGCGCACAAGCAGGCGACCGGGCGGCCGTTCATCGGCTACTGGCTCGGCACGCCCTACTGGAACAAGGGCTACGCCACCGAGGCGGTGCAGGCGCTGATCGACACCATGTTCTCGCTGGTCGAGATCGACGCGATCGAAGCCGACACCCGCGTCATCAACCCGGCCTCGCGCCGGGTGCTGGAGAAGAGCGGCTTCAGGCAGGAAGGCTCCTTCCTCAAGTCGCTGCCGGCGCGCGGCGGCCTCTTCCCCTGCGAGCAGTTCCGGCTCGACCGTTCGACCTGGGCGGCGCTGAAGAGCTGGAGCGCTTCTGGCTGGGCTCCGCTGCCGGCGGCCGAACAGCAGCAGCAGGCTGACAACTTCAGCGAGGAGCCCTGCCTCGCTTGAAGCACACGGTCCCGCCCTCCGGGCGGGACCGGCAATTTGGTTACCGCATCAGCCCGGCCGAACGCAGCGCATCCTCGATGATCTTGCGCACGCCGGCGGCTGCAGGCGGCGCAGCCCACCGGTCGGTGTCGCGCGGCGGCTCCGGCCGCGCCGGACCGGCAGCCATCGCAGGTGTTTGTACTGGGAGGGAAGCGGTCGGCGTTCTCACATCCGGCTTGGCCTTCTCGGCCTGACCGGCCGCCAGCCCCCAGAAACCGGCGATCTGCCGTGTCGAGGAAATGCCTGTGGCCAGCATGTACGGCCCCGGTCGGCCGATACCGTCGCCGGCGATCGGCGTGCCGTGACCCATTCCGGCAATGCTGTACTCCTCGATCAGGTCGCGGCCATCAGCGTCACGCCAGACCCGGCGCCTCTGGCCGTCCACCGATTCGCTCACTGAGGGCTCGGCGGGAAGGCCGTGGACGCCGCGCCATTGCGTAATGAGTGCTGCGGCATTAGCCGGGCTCACCGTGCGGTCGGCGCTGCCCTGCCAGATCGAGATCGTCGGCCAGGGTCCGTCATGCCGGGAGGCGGAGCGCAGCAGATCCTGCAGCCGTCGCTCGCCGGGCAGCCCATGGGCGCGCATGCGGTCGAAGGCTTCGGGAATGGTCGCCGCGACGCCATAGGGCAGACCCGCGATGATCGCGCCGCCGGCGAAGAGCTCCGGATAGGTCGCGAGCATGACGCCGGCCATGGCTCCGCCCGCCGATAGTCCGGTGATGAAGACGCGGCGCCGGTCGAGGCCATGGCGCGCGATCATGGCTTCGATCATCTGGTTGATCGAAAGCGCCTCGCCCTTGCCGCGCTGCGTATCGCCCGGCTCGAACCAGTTGAAGCAGAGATTGGCGTTGTTGGCGCGCTGCTGCTCGGGAAACAGCAGCGCAAAGCCGTCGCGATCGGCCAGGGTCGACCAGCCGGAGCCGAGATCATAGCCGGAAGCGGTCTGGGTGCAGCCGTGGAGCACCACGACGAGGGGCGCGCCGGCGGGAATGCCGTGCGGGAGATATGTCCGGGCGAGCAGCGCGCCGGGATTGCTGCCGAACTCCGGCAAGGTGCCAAGGCGGCCGGCCGCATCGATACCCGCCCCCGCCCCCAACTGGGTGCGATAGGCCGATAGGCGGGCGATCGTGTCGGAGAGCTTTCGCATCGTGATGGCCCTTGTATCGTCAGCTGCCGGAGTGGCGCTGGCGGGTGACAACGTCCGAGATGGGCATTCGTTGCTGCACTGCAACATAATTTCGGAAAAGAGCGACGCCGCCCGCCCGGAGAAGCGTCGCGACGCATTGCTCTCCTGCGCTCATGCGACTACCTACTCCTCCATGAAATTCCTCGACCAAGCCAAGATCTATGTGAAGGCCGGTGACGGCGGCGCCGGCTGCGTCTCGTTCCGACGCGAAAAATTCATCGAGTTCGGCGGACCCAATGGCGGCGATGGCGGACGCGGCGGCGACGTCGTGGTCGAATGCGTGCAAGGGCTCAACACCCTCATCGACTTCCGCTTCCAGCAGCACTTCAAGGCCCGGATCGGCGAGCACGGCATGGGCAAGGACCGGCACGGCGCCAATGGCACCGCGATCGTGCTCAAGGTGCCGCCGGGAACCGAAGTGCTCGACGAGGATGGCGAGACGCTGATCGCCGACCTGACCGAGCCCGGTCAGCGCTTCGTCCTGTGCAAGGGCGGCAATGGCGGCTTCGGCAACGCCTATTTCAAGACCGCGACCAACCAGGCGCCGCGCCACGCCAATCCCGGCCTGCCAGGCGAGGAGCGCTGGGTCTGGCTGCGGCTCAAGCTGATCGCCGATGCCGGCCTCGTCGGCCTGCCCAATGCCGGCAAGTCGACCTTCCTCGCCACCGTCACCGCGGCGAAGCCGAAAATCGCCGACTATCCCTTCACCACGCTGCATCCCGGTCTCGGCGTCGTTCGCGTCGATGCGCGCGAGATGGTGCTCGCCGATATTCCCGGCCTGATCGAGGGCGCGCATGAGGGCCATGGCCTCGGCGACCGTTTCCTGGGCCATATCGAGCGGTGCCGCGTGCTGCTGCATTTGGTCGAGGGCACCACCGAGCATGCCGGCAAGGCCTACAAGACCGTGCGCAAGGAGCTCGCCGCCTATGGTGCCGATCTCGACGAGAAGCCGGAGATCGTCGCGCTCTCCAAGGTCGATGCGCTGACGCCGGAGGTGCGCAAGGAACAGCTCGCTCGCTTGAAGCGCGCCGCTGGACGCACCCCGATCGCGCTCTCGGCCGCATCGGGCGAAGGCGTCGAGGCGGCGCTGCGTGCCGTCTTTGCCATCGTGGAGGAAGCGCGCGCCCAGGAGGCCAAGGATGAGGCGCCAGCTGAGGACATCGGCTGGCATCCTTGATGCCCGTTCACAACTCCGGCTTGCGCAAGGATCGATCCTGGTCTTGAACTCGATTTATCGCCGCGACCGGACACGCACTGCCATGAGCCGACCGACCATCCTCGCCCTTTCCATGTCCGTCCTGGCGGCTGGCGCTACGTTGGCCCAGGCCCCGGCGCAGCGCCCTGCCCCGCAGCGGCCGGCCCAGGCACAGACGGCGCCCGCCCCCGGCGCAGTCTCCCAGCCCGACAACACCACCGCGACCTATGGCGACTGGGTGATGCGCTGCCAGGCGAGCGTCGCGGCCCGTATCTGCGAGATCGTCCAGACGCTCGAGCAGCAGGGCCAGCGCGGACCGATCGCGCTCGTCGCCATCGGGCGGCCGGTCAAGGACGAGCCGATCAAGCTCGTCATCCAGGTCCCGCCCAACCTTTCGCTCGGCGACAAGGCCAGCGTGCGCGTCACCGTCGCTGACAAGGACGAGGCGCTCGCCGTATTCCAGCGCTGTCTGCCCGGCGGCTGCTTCGCCGAAGCCAGTCTGAGCGACGAGGTCTTCAAGCGCTGGCGTGGTTTCGGCGAGGCCGGCCAGATGCGCTATCTCGACGCCGCCAAGCGTGAGGTCGCGCTGCCGCTCTCCTTCCGCGGTTTCCCGGCCGCCGCCGAGGCGCTGCAGCGCGAACCCTGACCCCGCGTCAATGCGCCCCTGAAGGCCGGGCGTCGCGCAGGGTCGTCAGCGCCACGGCGATACAGAACACCATGCCGGCGATCGCGATCAGTGCGACCGCATGGAAGCCGGTCATGAAAGCCTCGCGCGCCGCCTGAAGCAGATGCGCCGACTGGTCGGGCGCGAGCCGCTCGGCGGCCGCGAGTGCACCACCCAGCGTCGAGCGCGCCGGCGCCAACGTCGCACCATCGACGCCCGCGACCGAGAGGTCGGCCATGCGGTGGCGATAGAGCGCCGTGCCAAGACTGCCGAAGATGGCAATGCCGAGCGCACCGCCGAGCTCGGCGCTGGTCTCCGACATGGCCGAGGCGGCGCCGGCCCGCTCCTGCGGCGCCGAGCCGACGACAATCCCGGTCGTCAGCGCGATCACCGGCGTGAAGCCGATCGAGAACACGATCGACGCCGCGACGATCTGAATGAGGTTCGGCGCAAAGGCGAGCCAGACGAAGCCGAGGCCCGAGAGCACCATGCCGCCCGCCATCAGCACCGCCGGCTTGAAGCGCATGGTCAGCGGCGTCACAGCAAAGGAAGCGAGGGTGAACGCGATCGCCGACGGCAGCGACCAGATGCCGGCCTCGAGCGGCGTCAGCCCGGCCACCAGCTGAAAATACTGCGCCAGGAAGATGAAGCTGCCGAACATCACCATGATGCCGGCGAGGTTGATCGCCAGCGCAGCGCGGAAGGCGGGAATCCCGAACAGGGCAAGGTCGACCATCGGATCGGCGAGGCGCTTCTGCCGGCGCACGAACACGATGCTGAGCAGAAGTCCGGCAAGGATGAAGGCTGCGGCATAGGCCGAGAGCCCGAACTCGGCCCAGTGCTTCACCCCGTAGATCACCGGCAGGATCACGGCGAGGGAGAGCAATGCGCTGGCGATGTCGAGCCGGCCGGCCTGCGGCGCCTTGTATTCCGGCAGCAGGATCGGGCCGATCACGAGCAGCACCAGCATCGGCGGCACCGCGATCAGGAAGACCGAGCCCCACCAGAAATACTCGATCAACGCCCCGCCGATCAGCGGGCCGATCACCGCACCGGCTGAGAAGCTGGCGATCCACATCGAGATCGCGAAAGTCCGTTCCTTCTCGTCCTCGAACATCACCGCGATCAGCGACAGCGTCGACGGTGCCAGCGTCGCCCCGGCAATACCGAGCAGCGCCCGCGTCACGATCAGCATCTCGGCGCTGTTCGAGAAGGCCGCGACCGTCGACGCGACGCCGAAGGCGGCCGCCCCGATCAGCAGCAGCTTACGCCGGCCGATCCGGTCACCGAGCGTGCCCATCGTCATCAGGAAGCCGGCGACCATGAAGCCGTAGATGTCGATGATCCAGAGCAGCTGACCGGCCGATGGCTTGAGCTCACGCGTCAACGTCGGCACGGCGAGATTCAGGACCGTCAGGTCCATCGAATAGATCATGCAGGGCACGGCGATGGCGATCAGGCCGAGCCATTCGCGGCGTGTCGCCTTGCGCACAGGCGCCTCTGCGGTCGAAGGAACAGTCACAATCAATCCCGTCAGTTTTTTGAGCGGCGACACTGGCAGCCGAATGTGGCAGGTCCTGTCAGCAGGAGCCCGCTCCCGCCGCATGCCCGGTATGCTTGCGCTTGCGCAGCAGCATGACCTCAGCGTTGTGTCGGCCGCTCGCGCCGAAGCAAGAGCGTATCATGCCCCAGGAAGCCGACGATGCGCTCATCGCGGAACCCGGCGCCCCGTGCAAGCCGGAGCGAGGGCTCGTTCCCCGGTGCGATCAGGCAGACGCAGCTTTGATGCGCGGTCTGTCCATCGAGCCAGCCGAGCGCGGCCGTCAGCGCTTCCTTGGCAAAACCGCGGCCATGCGCCCAGGTCGCAAGGACCCAGCCGGCCTCGGGTATGCCGCGGATCGGCGGTTCGACCGCCCGGTGGAAATCGGCAAAGCCGAGATCGCCGACGAAGCGACCACTCGCCTTCTCGGTCAGCGCCCAATAGCCATAGCCGAGCAGCGGCCAGAGCCCGCGATAGCGCAGCAGCCGCATCCACGCCTCCTGGACCGTCGACGGCTGGCCGATATGGCGGACCACCGCCGCGTCGCCCCACATCTGGCAAAGCGGCTCGAAATGCTCGACGCCGTGCAAATCAAGGATCAGGCGCTCGGTTTCGAGGCGGATAGTTCAGCCCTCCGCGAACTGCAAACGATACAGCCGCGCATAGGCGCCGTCGCGCGCGATCAACCCGTCATGATCGCCGGTCTCGATCACCCTGCCCTCGTCGAGCACCACGATCTGGTCGGCCTCGCGCACGGTCGAAAGCCGGTGCGCGATGACGAGCGTGGTCCGGCCCTTCATCAGCTCGGCCAGCGCCTGCTGCACCAGCCGCTCCGACTGGGTGTCGAGCGCGCTCGTCGCCTCGTCGAGCAGCAGGATCGGCGCGTCCTTGAGGATGGCGCGGGCGATGGCGAGGCGCTGGCGCTCGCCGCCGGAGAGCCGTGAGCCGCGCTCGCCGACACGCGTCTCATAGCCATCAGGCATCGCCATGATGAAGTCATGCGCCGCCGCTCCCTTGGCCGCGGCGACGATCTCCGCCTCGCTCGCACCGGGGCGGCCGAAGCCGATATTGGCGCGCACCGTGTCGTCGAACAGCACCACGTCCTGGCTGACTACGCCGATCTGGCTGCGCAGGCTGAGCAGGGTCACGTCGCGGGTATCCTGTCCGTCGATCTCGACCTTGCCCTCGGTCGGATCGTAGAGCCGCGGTACCAGCGCCAGCATGGTCGACTTGCCCGAGCCCGAGCGGCCGACCAGCGCCGTGGTCTTGCCCGCCTCCGCCACGAGGTCGATGCCTTCGAGGCCGCGCTGGTCGTCGCGATAACGGAACCGCAGGTCGCGGAAGGCGACCTCGCCACCGGTCACCGCCAGAGGCTTGGCATCGGGGCGGTCGGTAATCAGCGACTTCTCGTCGATCAGCGCGTAGTAGCGCTTCAGCGAGGCGCCGGCCTCCTGGACGATGGCGTTGAGATTGCCGAGCGAGCGCATCGGCTGCGCCGCGAGCAGCAGCGCCGAGACATAGCCGGTGAAATCGCCGACGGTGGAGCTGCCCGAGGTGATGCGCACGCCGATCGCAGCGAGCACGCCGGCGACCGCGATGCCGCCAGCGACCTCAAGCAGCGGGTCGAGCCGGCCGCGCGCATTCGCCGCCTTCATCTTCAGAGCCCGGATCGTCTCGAAGGCGGTGGCAGCGCGCCCCTTCAGATAGGGCTCGAGCGAATCGGTCTTGGCGACGCGCGCGCCCTGCAGGCTCTCGGTCACCAGGCTCGCCATGATGCCGGTCTGCTCCTGCTGCGAGGCCGCCATCCGGCGCAATTTCTTGCCTATCCGGCCGATCGGCCGCGCGACGATCGGCGCGATCAGGAGCACGACGGCCGTCATCTTCCAGTCGATCCAGAGCATGGCGCCGACCAGCGCGATCGCGGTCATCACGTCGCGGATCGCGATATTGACCAGCCGCGTCAGCGCCTCCTTGACGAAGGTGAAGTCGGTGGTGAAGCGCTGGGTGAGAGAGGCGGGGTTCTCCCGCTGCAGCTGCGCCAGGTCGGCATCGATCAGATGGTCGTAGAGCGCGCTCTGCATGTCTGCCTCGATCCGGCTGACGACGCTGTTGGTCATCACCGTCTGGGTCAGCAGCGAAAAGCCCTTGATCGCGGTGACGATCACCACGACCACGGCGACGGCATTGACCACGCCGATCTCGACATTGATCGATTTCGACACCAGCCGCTCCATCCGGCGCACGAAGCCGGTCGCCTCGGCCCCGATCGGGTCGGCGAAGGCGTCGAAAGCCGCCTTGATCAAGAGCGGATAGAAGCTCGTCGTCGCCGCGATGACCACGACGAGGGCGAGGATGGTGAGCATTTGCGGCAGGTATTGCCGTCCGCGCTCGCGCCAGACTCGGGCAAAGAGCGCAAGGGTGTCGTCGGTGACGCGGCCGATCTTCATGGGGCGCGGCCTAACATGGCCGCCATGCGAGCGCCACTACCGGTCTTGCTCCGGACAAGAACCTGACGTCCCATGGCCATGAGATTGATTCCCCAGATATGAGCGCCCATGCCCCTTACCCCGCCGGCTCGGCCCGGACAGTCCTTCGCCGAGATCGACACCCCCGCTTTGATCATCGATCTCGACGCCTTCGAGCGGAATCTCGTCACCATGGCGGCCTTCGCCGAGGCGAGCGGCGTGCGCCTGCGCCCGCATGCCAAGACGCATAAGAGCCCCGAGATCGCCATGCGCCAGATCGCCCATGGCGCGGTCGGGCAGTGCTGTCAGAAAGTTGGGGAAGCGGAAATCCTGGTCGCCGGCGGCGTCACCGACGTGCTCGTCACCAACGAGATCGCCGGCGCCGCCAAGCTCGACCGGCTGGCCAAGCTCGCCCGCGACGCCCGCATCGGTCTCTGCGTCGACCATCTCGACGGAGTCCATGAGGCGGCCGAAGCGGCAGCGCGCAACGATGTCGTGCTCGACGTGCTGGTCGAGCTCGACATTGGCGGGCGCCGCTGCGGTGTCGCGCCGGGCGAGGCAGCCGTCCGGCTCGCCGAGGCGGTGGCGCGCAGCAACACGCTGCGCTTCCGCGGCGTGCAGGCCTATCACGGCTCGGCCCAGCACATGCGTTCCATCGACGAGCGCAGCGAGGCGATCGAGCGCGCCGGCCTGCTCACCCGCAATGCGATCGAGCGCCTCGCCCAGGCCGGCCTCGCCTGCGAGACCGTCGGCGGCGCCGGCACCGGCACCTTCGAGCTGGAAAGCCGTTCCGGCATCTGGAACGAGCTGCAATGCGGCTCCTACATCTTCATGGACGCCGATTACGCCCGCAATCGCATGGCCGACGGCACGCCCTTCCACACCTTCCAGCACGCGCTGTTTGTGCTCGCCGGGGTGATGAGCAAGCCGGTGCCGGACCGCGCCATCGTCGATGCCGGCCACAAGGCGGCCGCAGTCGATTCCGGCATGCCGGTGCCGTGGCAGCGCGACGGCGTGATCTACACCAAGCCCTCCGACGAGCACGGCATCCTGACCGGCGACCCGGTCGCCGTGCCGCATCGCGGCGACCGCGTTCTGCTCGTGCCCGGCCATTGCGACCCGACCGTCAACCTGCACGACTGGTATGTCTGCGTGCGCGGGCTTTCCGGCCCCGACGCCCATGTCGAGGCGGTCTGGCCGGTGGCCGGGCGCGGGGCGCTCAACTGATTGGGGGCATGATGTCGCCTGAAAACCGGGTTCCACTTTTCGGCATCATGCCCTGATGCTCGCCGAGCTGGCACTGCGTGCCCTGACTCCAGCGGCACCGATGGCGCGCAAGCTCGGACTGCTGCGGGAGGGCATCGCCCTCTGGTCGCGCGGGCGCCGCCAGCGCAAGGCCTGGGAGCCGCATCAGGCCCGCTGCCGTGCCATCATCGCCGAGGTCGCGGCCGCGCTCCCGCGCCGGCGCAAGGCGGTGGCGCTCGGCTCCGGCCCTGTTCGCGACATCCCTTTGGAGGCGCTCTGCGCGAGTTTTGAGCAGGTCGTGCTGGTCGACATCGTCCATCTGCCGTTGCTGCGCCTGAAGCTCTGGCGGCAGGCGAAGGTCAGCCTCCTCAGCCGCGACCTTACCGGCACGATGGCCTGGCTCGCCGGCGAGGCGGACGGACGGCAGGACCCGCTCGCCGATCTCGCCAACGACGACAGCGTCGACCTTGTCGTCTCGGCCAATCTGCTCTCGCAACTCGCCTGGCCGGTGGCCGACTGGCTCGAGGACAATCCCGCCCGCGCCGCCGCCCTGCCCGACAATCTGCCGGCCCGCTGCATTGCCTGGCATCTCGCCGACCTCGCCCGTTTCAAAGGCTATGTCTGCCTGATCAGCGATGTCGAGATGGTCGAACGCGACCGCGCAGGCACCATCCATGACCGGCTCGACCTGATGTACGGCGTCGAGCTACCGAAGGAGGATGAGAGCTGGCTCTGGCCGGTCGCGCCCTTCGGCGAAGCCGAGCGCGACCGGGAATATGTGCACAAGGTCTGTGCATGGCGGAGATTTGGCAGAAGCTGATGGCTGTCAGAGATGGGAAGCGGCGATCGGCATTCGAGAAGCCTTTCACCAGTCTCAGCGATCCCAGTATGGCGGGTCCCCGAAGCTCCTCCGCAGGCTTTCGGCCAAGGCGCGAATTTTCGCCGACGCACCGTGATCGCGGGCATAGGTCAAGAACAGCTCCGCCCCCTCGCTTTCCGCGCCGACATCGAGCGGGACCAACGCGCCGTCCCTGATGCTTTGGTACACGAAGAATGTCGGAAGCAGCGTGATCCCCAGCCCGGCAGCCGCCGCATCCCTCATGACGAGGCCATTGTTGACCCGCAACGCGGCTTTCGGCCTGATGACCGACCAACCATTCTCCGTCGAAAAACGCCAATCGCCGTCGCGGTTCGCGTAGAGGATGCCGCGATGCTGGGCGAGTTCGGCCAGTGATCGAGGCCTGCCATGCTCTTCAAGATAGCCCGGCGAGGCGACCAGCAGCCGGCGGCTGACAGCCAGCCGCTTGGCGATCTGCCGGATATCGCCGACCGCACCGTGCCTGAGTACGGCGTCGAACCCCTCGGCCGCGGCATCGACGAAACGATCGTCCAGCTCGAGCGAGACGTCGATGTCTCGGTGCTCCCTGAGGAACTTGGTCAGCGCCGGGGCGAGGTGGAGGATGCCGAAGCCGACTGGTGCCGATAGCCGCAAAGGGCCTGCCAGTTTTCCGCTGCGCGCCGCGAGTTCCGCGGACGCCTCCTCGGCTTCGCGCAGGATGCGCTGCGCGCGCGGCAGGAACATGTGCCCGCTCTCCGTCAGCGAGAGCTTGCGGGTCGTCCGTTGGATGAGCCGCGCGCCGAGGATATGCTCGAGTTCGGCCAAGCGTTCGCTGACGACGGACTTGGCCAGGCCGAGACGCCGGGACGCCGCGCTGATCGATCCGGCTTCGGCCGTGGCGACAAAGACGACAACTCCGTCGAGCTTCATCATCGTTCGGAAATTCCGGCGACCAGTTTCGGCGTTAGCCGGCTAGTTCGAACAATACCCCAGGTGCATCTATCGATCCAGAAGGCGCGCCAGGTGGCAGCGCCAAATGTCTGGAGATGCGACAATGAGTGATTTCACCGGAAAGAACGTACTCGTCCTCGGCGGGAGCAGGGGCATCGGCGCGGCCATCGTGCGGCGGTTCGCCAAGGGCGGCGGCAAGGTCGCCTTCACCTATGCCGGATCGAAGGATGCGGCAGCGGCCCTGGCTGCGGAAACCGGCGGCGAGGCGATCCGGGCCGACAGCGCCGATCGAGATGAACTGGTCCGCACGGTCGCCGATCGCGGCAAGCTTGACGTGATCATCATCAATGCCGGCGCACTCGTGCTGGGCGATCCCCTGACCCTCGATGCCGATGCAATCGACCGGATGATCGACATCAATGTCCGCGCGCCCTACCACGCCTCGATCGAGGCGGCGCGGCGGATGAACGACAATGGCCGGATCATCGTCATCGGATCGGTCAATGCCGACCGGATGCCGTTCGCCGGCGGCGCCGCCTACGCCCTGACCAAATCGGCGATCCAGGGGATGGTGCGTGGCCTCGCCCGCGATTTCGGTGAGCGGGGCATCACGGTGAACAGCATCCAGCCCGGCCCGACCGACAGCGACATGAATCCCGCCGATGGACCGATGGCGGCGACGATGCACAGCTTCATGGCGATCAAGCGCCATGCCCGGGCAGATGAAATCGCCGAGCTCGCGGCCTACATCGCCGGCCCTCACGGCGCGATGATCACCGGCTCGATGCAGACCATCGATGGCGGCTTCGGGGCTTGACCCGACTGGCTAGAAGATCAGCTTGAACGAGCCCGGTGGCGTAGCAGCCACCGCCTCGACCTGCCCCATCAGGCAAGCCTCACCCCACCACCAGCCGCCGCCTCACGATCTCGGCGTGGAAGCGCGCACCATGGATCAGCCCCTTGTCGTCGAAATCATAACGCGGATTGTGCAGCGGCGCGCTGTCGCCATTGCCGACGAAGGAAAAGCAGCCCGGCACATGGGCGAGAAAGCGCGCGAAGTCCTCCGAGCCGGTGAAGGGCTCGGAGACGACCGAGACATTCTCAGGCCCGAGCACTGCCCGCGCCGCTTCCAGCCCCGCCTCCGTCTGGGCCGGCTGATTGAGCAGCGGCACGAATTCGCGCGTGTAGCTGACCGATTGCTCGACATTGTAGGCGCGCGCGATGCCGTCGCTGATGATGCGCATCTGCGCCTCGATATCGGCGCTGACCTCGGGGTGGAAACTGCGGGCATCGCCGAGGATGCGCGCCTGTCCCGGCAGGGCGTTGCGGGTGCCGTCGGTGATCAGCTCCGTCACCGAGACGACGGCGATCTGAGCCGGGCTCAGCCGGCGTGAGACGATGGTCTGCAGGCTCGTGACCAAAGCGCAGGCGGCGACCAGGGTCTCGTTGCCGACATGCGGGCGGGCGGCATGGCCGCCGACGCCGGTGAGGACGATCTCGAAATTATCCTCCGCCGACATGATCGGCCCGGTCCGGGTCTGGAATTGGCCGACCGGCAGCCTCGGCGCATTATGCAGCCCGTAGATCTCCTCGAACGGGAAGCGCTCCAACAATCCGTCATCGAGCATGGCGAGCGCACCGCGCCCCCATTCCTCGGCCGGCTGGAAAACGAAACGCACGGTGCCGTCGAAGCCGCCATCCGCTGCCAGGAGCTTAGCCGCCCCGAGCAGCATGGCGGTGTGGCCGTCATGGCCGCAAGCGTGCATGACGCCGGGGGTCTGCGACCGGTGCGGGAGCTCGCCCTGCTCGGGGATGCGCAAGGCGTCCATGTCGGCCCGCAGCGCGATCACCCGGTTGCCTCTGCCGCGCGTCAGCGTGCCGACGACGCCGGTGCCGCCGACGCCCTCGGCGACATCGTCGAGCCCGAATTCACGCAGCTTTTCGGCAACGAAGGCACTGGTGCGCTTTTCCTCGAAGCCGAATTCCGGATGGGCGTGCAGGTCGCGCCGCCAAGCAGTCATCTCCTGCACGAGTGTGTCGAGATCGATCGTCACGGGGCCGTCCCTGCCTGCTGCAACGGCTGGAAGACTATGCCGGCGCCGGCGCAAGAGGCGCTGCAATTGCCGGCCCGATTTGCAAGCTTGTTTCGCGGGCCTTGCGGCTTCAGCGGTTCAGCCGCACCGCCCCGCTGATCGAGAGGTCGTAGCCACCGAATTCGCTCGCCCGCGCCGCCATGTCGGGGCCGCGCATCCAGGCCAGCAGTTTCTGTGTCGCCGGCTCGAAATAGCACCGCCGGCGCATCACCAAGTCGACATGCTCCCAGACGAGCGGCAGGAAGGCGAGGCCGAAGGCCATGGCGATGGCGCGCGCGGCGACGCCGCAATCGGCCCGCCCGGAGCGGATCGCCAGCGCCAGATCCTGGCCGGTGGCGCAGGTCCCATCGGCGACGACCATCCGCCCCGACGGAACCCCGGCACGTTCCAGCAGGCTCAGCAGCAGCAATTGCGCCCCGGCCCCGCGCTGACGCTGGGCGAAACGCGCGCCCTTGCCGATCGCCGCACCGAGCCCATCGAGTCCGAGTGGGTTGTCCGGGGCGACCAAGAGCCCCTGCTCGCGCCTGGCAAAGTTGAGCACCACCGCATCGTGTAGCGAGGCTTCGGCCCGGATCGCGGCAAGATTGGCAGCATCGTCATCGGGCGTCGCATGCAGATGCAGCGCCGCGATCGCGACCTCGTTGCGCACCAGCCGATCGAGCCCGGCCTGCGAGCCCTCGGCCAGCAGCGCCAGCCCGCAGCCGGATTCGCGAATGGCGAGTTCGAGCAGCGAATCCTGGCTGCCGCCGACGATCGGCGGCGGCGGGACCGCGTCAAACCCAGCCGGACGCGACAGTCCGGCCTCGAGCCAGCGGTCGAGCCCGGCGCGCGGAAACAGCCATTTACCGGAAACCTTGGTACAGGGCACCGCGCTTTGCCCGACCAGCTCGTAGAGCTTGCGCTCCTTGAGGCGCAGATATGAAGCCGCTTCCTCTGTCGTAAGCCAGATCTGATCCTGCATTGACCTGCACATACCTGCGCTGGTTACAGCGTTGGCATTTGGTCGCATTGAACTCTACCAATTGCAAATGCTTGCAATCTCAAGGCAGGCACGCGGGAGCAGGCTTTGGACGTCGGCGCGATCTTTCAGGCGGCTTTTGCCTTGGTGGTCGGGCTCGATCCCGGCTTCCTCGGCATCGTCTTCCTGTCGCTACGCGTCACCCTGACCGCTGTTCTCATCGCGGCATTGATCGGCCTACCGCTCGGGGCGGCACTGGCACTGGCGCGCTTTCCCGGTCGCGCGGCCATCATTGTCTGCCTGAATGCGCTGATGGGTTTGCCGCCCGTCGTCGCCGGCCTTGCCGTCTTCCTCTTGCTCTCGCGCTCCGGCCCGCTCGGGCCGCTCGGCCTGCTGTTCACGCCGACCGCGATGATCATCGCGCAGGTGATTCTCGTCCTGCCGATCGTGATCGCGCTGACCCGGCAGGTGATCGAGGACCTCTGGAGCGAGTACCGCGACCATCTCCGCTCGGTCGGCCTCGAAGGCCTGCGCGCCATCCCGACCCTGCTCTTCGACGGACGCTTTGCGCTGGCGACGGCGCTGCTCGCCGGCTTCGGCCGCGCCAGCGCCGAGGTCGGCGCCGTCCTGATCGTCGGCGGCAACATCGCCGGCTACACCCGCACCATGACGACGGCGATTACGCTGGAGACCTCGAAGGGCGACCTGCCGCTCGCGCTCGGCCTCGGCCTCGTCCTGCTCTCGCTGACGCTCGCCATCAACGCCATCGCCTTCGGCGCCAGCCGGATCGGCGCGCGCTATGCCGGTTGAGCCGCCATGCTGAGCATAACCTCGATCCTGCCGCTCACCGTCGAGGCCGCCGCCTTCTCCGGCGACGGCAAGCTCCTGGTCGAGCCCAACAGCTTCACCATCCCGGCCGGGGGTCTCACCGTCCTGCTGGGACCAAACGGCGCCGGCAAGTCGCTGACCTTGCGTCTCTGTCACGGCCTGCTGACGCCGAGCCGCGGCGCGGTGCGCTGGGCCGCCGGAGCCGAAGGCCGCGCTAAGCGCCATGCCATGGTTTTCCAGAAGCCGATCATGCTGCGTCGCTCGGTCGAAGCGAACATCACCCATGCGCTCGCTGCTGCCGGTGCGAATGGCGCCGAGCGCAGGGCACGTGCGGCGCAGGCGCTGCAGCGCTTCGGCCTCGCCGAACGCGCCAGCCAGCCCGCTCGCCTGCTCTCTGGTGGTGAGCAGCAGCGCCTCGCCATCGCCCGCGCCTGGGCGCTCCGTCCCGAGCTGCTCTTCCTGGACGAGCCGACCTCGCAGCTCGATCCCGCCGCGACGCGCCAGATCGAGGAGCTACTCTCGGGCCTCGTCGCCGAGGGCATCACCGTGATGATGTCGACCCATGATCTCGGCCAGGCCCGCCGCCTCGCCGACCGCGTGCTCTTCCTGCATCGCGGCCGCCTGGTCGAGGACGCACCCTCCAAGGATTTCTTCGCCGGCCCGCATTCGGCCGAGGCACGCGCCTTCCTGGCAGGAGAGCTGCTCTGGTGAAACACAACGACAACGACAGGAGAAACGCCCGATGACCGCCTTGCCCCGCCGCTCCCTCATAGCCGCCGGCCTGTTCCTTGGCCTGACCGGCATCGCGCTCGCCCAGGCCCCAGCGGCCCCGAGCGGCGAGCGCTTCATCACCGTCGCGTCGACGACATCGACCCAGGATTCCGGTCTGTTCAACCACATCCTGCCGCTGTTCAAGGCCAAGACCGGCATAGAGGTCCGCGTCATCTCGCAGGGCACCGGTCAGGCCCTCGACACCGCCCGTCGCGGCGATGCCGACGTCGTCTTCGTCCATGCCAGGGCGCAGGAGCTGAAATTCGTCGAGGAGGGCTTTTCGACCGAGCGCCGGCCGGTGATGTACAACGACTTCGTCCTGATCGGCCCCAAAAGCGATCCGGCCGGCGTCGCAGGCACCAAGGACATCGTCGCAGCGCTGAAGAAGGTCCAGGAGAAGGCCTCGCCCTTCGTCTCGCGCGGCGACAAGTCCGGCACCCATGCCGCCGAGCTCAACCTCTGGAAGGTCGCGGGCATCGACATCGCCGCGCAAAAGGGCCCCTGGTACCGCGAGATCGGCCAGGGCATGGGCGCGGCGCTCAACACCTCCGGCGCCATGGGCGCCTATGTCCTCTCCGACCGTGCCACCTGGATCTCGTTCAAGAATCGCGGCGACCTCGTCATCTCCGTCGAGGGCGATCAGCGCCTGTTCAACCAGTACGGCGTGATGTCGGTGAACCCCGCCAAGCACCCGCATGTGAAGGTCGCCGACGGCAAGCTCTTCGCCGACTGGCTGACCAGCCCGGAAGGCCAGAAGGCGATCGCCGACTACAAGATCGACGGCCAGCAGCTGTTCTTCCCGAACGCCGGCCAGGCTGGAGCGTGAGATGATGCGGAGGCTCGCTCTCGCCGCCCTCGTCAGCCTGTGGCCGGCGCTCGCGCCGGCTCAGCAGGCGCAGAAGCCGGTGCTGCTCCACGCCGCCGGCAGCCTGAAGAACGCGCTGACCGAGGTCTCCAAGGCTTTCGCGGCCTCCGCGGGCATTCCGGTCACGACCAGCTTCCGCCCGTCCGGCCTGCTGCGTGAGGCTCTTGCGAAGGGCGAGCCGGCGGAGGTCTTCGCCTCTGCCAACATGGATCACCCGCTCGCGTTGGCGAAGGACGGCAAGGCCGCCCCGGTCGTGCTCTTCGTCCGCAACGAGACCTGCGCCTTCGCACGTCCGGGGCTCGACGTGACCAGCAACACGCTGCTCGCGCGCATGCTCGATCCCAAGGTCAAGCTCGGCACCTCGACTCCGAAGGCCGACCCGTCCGGCGACTATGCCTGGCAGGTCTTCGCCAAGGCCGAGAAGCTTAAAACTGGCGCCAGGGCGGCGCTGGAGGCCAAGGCCCTGCAGCTCGTCGGCGGCCCGAACAGCGCCCCGACGCCGCCTGACCGCAACGGCACCGGCCATCTGCTCGCGACCGGCGCGGCCGATCTCTTCCTCGGCTACTGCACCAATGCCGACCCTATCGCCCGCGAGCAGCCGGGCATACGCATGGTCAGATTGCCGGCAAACCTGCTGGTCGGCGCCGATTACGGGCTGACGGTGATGAACGGCGCCTCGCCGAACGCCTACCGGCTGGCCATGTTCATCCTCTCGCCCGACGGGCAGCGCATCCTGGCGCGGCATGGCTTCGTCGCACCTGCCCTGCCGCGCGAGGGGAACTGAGATATTGGCTGGGGCATCCCAGCAAAGCCGACCTGTCGCCGGGACTGCACCAGCCCCGGTGATTCTGCACGCCGCCGGCAGCTTGCGCGCAGCCCTGCTCGACATCGCCGAGGCGTTCCAGCACGAGACCGGAGTTCCCGTCTCGCCGCATTTCGGTGCCTCAGGCCTGCTGAAGGACCGGATCGCACGAGGCGAGGCCGGCGAGGTCTTCGCTTCGGCCAATCTGGAACATCCGCGGATGCTGGCGCGTGCCGGCCTCGCCGGACCGACCGTGCTCTTCGCCCGCAACGAGCTCTGCGCCTTCCTGCGGCCGGGGCTGGCGGCGACGAGCGCCAATCTGCTCGAGCTGATGCTCGATCCCAAGGTCAGGCTCGGCACCTCGACGCCCAAGGCCGATCCATCGGGCGACTATGCCTTCGCCGTCTTCGCCAGGGCGGAGGCCGTGAGACCGGGTGCAAAGGCCGCACTCGAAGCCAAGGCGCTGAAGCTCACCGGTGGGCCGGAATGCCTGCCGGCACCGGAGGGCGTCAACGTCTATGGTCACAAGCTGGCGAGCGGCGAGGCCGATATCTTCCTGGCCTATTGCACCAATGCGCAGCCACTTGCGAAGGAGCAGCCGGGGATCGCGATGCTGCGCCTGCCGGATCAGCTTACTGTGGGCGCCGAATACGGCCTGACGGTGCTGAACAAGGCCTCGCTGAGCGGCTACAGGCTCGCCATGTATATCCTCTCGCCGCAGGGTCAGGCGATTCTGGCAAGGCATGGCTTCGCCGCGCCGGGCCTGCCGCGCGAAGGACTATGATCTTGTCGTCCCGGGCGACCGAAGGGAGACCCGGGACCCATTCCGGAGCCTTTCCGATAGAGGTTCAGGAATGGATCCCGGATCGGCGCCGCTTCGCGGCTTGTACGGGATGACTGCGGAGAATGGAGAACTCGATGACGCGCACGACGATGGACTGGCAAGCGACCCGGCCGGGGGAAACCGAAGCGCCACTGCCCGAGCGGGCCGATGCCCGGCTCGTCTTCATCGGCCGCATCCGCACGCCCTTCGCGACCCGCGACGACTGCCCGCGCCAAGGCAGCCAGGACGGGCCGCTCTGCCGTGTCGAGATCGACGAACCCTGGCGGCCCGCCTTGAAGGGCATCGAAACCTTCGGCGAGCTCGATCTTCTCTACTGGATGCACGAAGCCAGGCGCGATCTGCTGACGCAGACGCCGCGTGGCGGCGGCACACTCGGCACCTTTGCACTGCGCTCACCGGTCCGCCCGAACCCGATCGCATTGTCGCGGGTGAAGCTCGAAGGCGTCGAAGGAGGCACCCTGCTCGTGCGCGGGCTCGACTGCCTTGACGGCACGCCGCTGCTCGACATCAAGCCGTTTCGCTGCAGCCATTCGCACGCCTCGGAGCCCCGGCATGCCGCATCCTGACCGCC
The DNA here is from genome assembly GCF_004123845.1 of Allobosea sp. Tri-44. Taxonomy (GTDB): domain Bacteria; phylum Pseudomonadota; class Alphaproteobacteria; order Rhizobiales; family Beijerinckiaceae; genus Allobosea. The sequence goes on from NZ_NBDP01000015.1 coordinate 97,704, forward strand.
GCAGTGTCCTCGCGGGCCTCAGTGCGACGCTTGCCCTCCCGCGCCTCGCCCGTGCCGCGACCATCCGCGATGGCGCCGGCCGCGAGGTCCCGGTCCCCGGCAAGGTCGAGCGCATTTTTCCAGCCGGCCCCCCGGCGGCGATCCTGATCTACACGCTCGCGCCCGACCTCCTGATCGGCTGGCCGCGCGCCAACCGGCCTGAAGAACGCGAATTCCTGCTGCCTGGCATCGGCCACCGACCCGAGATCGGCCGCATCACCGGCCGCGGCAACAGCGCCAATCTCGAAGCCGTGCTGCAGGCCAAGCCCGATCTCATCATTGATTCCGGCTCGACCGGCCGCACCTATGTCGAGCTCGCCGAGCGCGTGCAGCAGCAGACCGGCATTTCTTACGCCCTGCTCGATGGCCGCTTCGAGCAGACCCCGGCGAGCTACCGCATCCTCGGCCAGCTCACAGGCCGGAGCGAGCGCGCCGAGACATTGGCGCGCTGGTGCGAGGACAGCTTTGCCACGATCCGTGGCCGCATCGCTGCGATCCCGGCCGAGAAGCGTCCGAGCGTCTACTATGCCCGCGGCCCGCGCGGACTGGAGACCGGACTCGGCGGCTCGATCAATGTCGAGACGCTCAGCTTCCTCGGCGCGCGCAATGCCGCCGCCGAACAGCAGGGCAGCGGCCTGGCCCAGGTATCGCTCGAACAGGTGCTGGCGTGGAATCCCGATGTCATCGTCACCATCGACCTCGCCTTCGCCGAAAGCGTGCGCAGCGATCCGAACTGGGCCGGCGTCAAGGCGGTGCGCGAGGGCCGCGTCCATCTCTCGCCGAAGCTGCCCTTCGGCTGGGTCGACTTCCCGCCTTCGGTTAACCGGGCGATCGGCCTGTGGTGGTTGGCAAAGCTGCTCTATCCCGCGCAGTTTCCGGAAGACATCCGCAAGCTCGCCCGCGACTTCCACACCCTGTTCTATCAGTTGACGCCGAACGAGGCACAACTCGACCGCGTGCTGGCGGGGCGGGGATGATGTCTCAAATCGTCGTGTCATCCCGGGCGCAGCGCAGCGGAGACCCGGGATCCATTCCGGAACGGGTCAGGAATGGATCCCGGATCGGCGCCGCTTCGCGGCTTGTCCGGGATGACCATGTCGTGGTTCGGTGTCCCGACGAGTACCCCCAATCGTCATGACCTCCTCCCTGCGCGGCAACCTGATCGCCCTCCTCCTCCTGGCGCTCGCCGTGCTCGCCGCCTTTGCGCTCGGCCGCTACCCGGTCACACCCGGCGATCTCGGCCGCCTCGTCTGGTCGCTCGTCACGAGCGAGCCCTCCGGCTTGCCGGCACAGATCGAGACCGTGGTCTGGAACATCCGCGGCCCGCGCATTGTCGCGGCGATCCTGTGCGGGGCGGCGCTTGCCATCGCCGGCTGCGCCTTCCAGGGCTTGTTCCGCAACCCTTTGGTCTCCCCCGACATCCTCGGCGCCTCATCGGGCGCGGCGCTTGGCGCCGTCATCGGCATCTATCTCTCGCTCGGCCTCTTCGGCATCCAGCTCGCCGCCTTCGTCGGCGGCCTCGTCGCAGTCGGCGCCGTCTATGCTGTCGGCCGGGCGGTCAGGCGTGGCGACCCCGTGCTCGTATTGGTCCTGACCGGCGTCGTCGTCGGCTCGCTGCTCGGGGCGGGCATCGGCCTGGTGAAGTACTGGGCCGACCCTTACAACCAGCTGCCGGCCATGACCTTCTGGCTGCTCGGCAGCCTCGCCGGCACGGCCAAACCCGATCTCATCCCTCTGCTCGGCCCGGTCCTGATCGGCGCTGCGATCCTCTTGGCGCTGCGCTGGCGCATGAACGTGATGTCATTGCCGGAGGAGGAGGCACGCGCGCTCGGCCTCGCCACCGGCCCGTTGCGTATAGCCATCATCGCCGCGGCGACTCTGGTGACCGCGGCGAGCGTCGCGGCTGCCGGCATCATCGGCTGGGTCGGCCTCGTCGTGCCGCATCTCGCCCGCTTCCTCGTCGGCCCCGATTTCGGCCGCCTTATGCCGACGGCGGCGCTGCTCGGCGGCGGCTACCTCCTCGCCATCGACACGCTGGCGCGCACCGCCGCCCCGGTCGAGACCCCGCTCGGCATCCTCACCGCCGTGATCGGCACGCCCTTCTTCATCTGGCTGCTGGCGTCGGCGCGCGGAGGCTGGTCGTGAGCCTCTCCGCCTCTGCCTTGGCTTACGGCTATCGCGAGCGCGAGATCGGCCGCGACATCGCGCTCGATCTCGCCGGCGGGCAGGTGCTGGCCCTGCTCGGCCCGAACGGCCATGGCAAGACCACGCTGCTCAAGACCCTGCTCGGCCTGCTGCCTGCCAAGAGCGGAGCGCTCACGCTCGACGGCAGACCGCTGGCAGCGCTCTCGGTCGGCGAGCGTGCCCACGCCCTCGCCTATGTGCCGCAGGTCCATGTCGGAACCTTCGCCTTCTCGGTGAGCGAGGTCGTGCTGATGGGGCGCACCGCGCGCTCGAGCCTGTTCGCGGCGCCTTCCGCACATGACCGCGACATGGTGAGCGCGATGCTGCAACGGCTCGGCATCGCGCATTTGGCAGAGCGTCCCTACACCGAGATTTCCGGCGGCGAGCGCCAGCTCGTCATGATCGCCCGGGCACTCGCCCAGGAGCCGCGTTACGTCATCCTCGACGAGCCGACTGCGAGCCTCGACTTCGGCAATCAGGGCAAGGTGATGAGCCAGATCCGGCGGCTCGCCGGCGAGGGTCTCGGCGTGCTCTTCACCACCCATGATCCCAACCAGGCGCTGCGCTATGCCGACCGGGCGCTGCTCCTGCGCGATGGCCGGGCGCTGGCGAGCGGAGCTGCGGCCGAACTGCTGACGCCGGAACAACTCGCGGCGCTTTACGGCAGCGTCATCGAGACCATCAGAGGCGAGGATGGAAAGCTCGCCTTCCTGCCCGGCTGAGCGGTCGAATCCCCGATCCCGTCACAATCTCCTGATCCTGTTTACCTAGGGTCAGAAAATGGCGTGGGATCGTCGCGCCGCCGGCGGATGGACCTGCTTTCGGCAGCGCTATCTGTCGGCCTCTTCGACGCCTTGGGGAGATAGTCAATGCAGCGCATCATTGCAGCGGCGCTCCTGCTCGGCCTCTCCGCCATCTCCGACGTGGTAAACGCCAACGCACAGCAGCCCACGCAAGGCTCGATCGAAGCGCTGCTGCCGGAGTTCGAGAAGCAGGTCGCCGAGGGCATGAAGGCCTTCTCGGTGCCGGGCGTCGCCATCGGCATCATCCATGACGACAAGCTGATCTACGCCAAGGGCTTCGGCGTCCGCGCGCTCGGCAAGCCCGATCCGGTCACGCCCGAGACGATCTTCCAGGTCGGCTCGACCACCAAGGCTTTCCTCGCCACCACGCTGGCGCAGGCGGTCGATGCCGGCCGGCTCGGCTGGACCGATCCGGTCATCGACCATGTCCCCGAGTTTCAGCTCGCCGATCCCTGGGTTACCCGCGAATTCCGCGTGCTCGACCTTGCCGCCCAGCGCTCGGGCCTGACGGCTTATGTCAACGACGCGCTCACCATGCTCGGCTACGACAAGCAGACACTGATCCGCTCGCTACGGGTCGCGCCGCAGCTCGGGATGTTCCGCTCCGATTTCCGCTATCTCAACATCCCGCATGTCGTCGGCGGCGAGGTCGTCGCCAAGGCCAATGGCGCGCCGTCCTGGTTCGACTCGCTGAAGGCGAGCCTGCTGGCCCCGCTCGGCATGGCCGCGACGACGGCAACGGCCGAGGCGATCACTGCAGCGCCCAACCATGCGCAAGGCCATCGCCTCGCCGACAAGCCGGTCGCCGTGCCCTTCCACCCATCCTTCCCCTATGCGCTCGGCCCGGCCGGGGCGCTCAACTCGAACATCCCCGACATGGCCAGATGGCTGCGCCTGCAGCTTGGCCGCGGCCAGTTCGAGGGCAAGGTCCTGGTCTCCGAGGCTAATCTCGACGTCACCTGGACGCCCCGCGTCGCCATGAACGAGCGCACCAGCTACGCCATCGGCTGGGTTGCGACCGCGACGCCGCGCGGCCGGATCATCTGGCATAATGGCGGCACTGCCGGCTTCGGCGCCCATGCCGGCTTCCTGCCGGACGGCAAGACCGGCATCGTCATCCTGACCAATCTCGACAATGGCGGCATGCCGGACGCGCTGGCGATGTGGTTCTACGACCGGGTCCTCGGCAACCCCGCCGTCGACAACATCGCGCTCGCCGCCGCCAGTGCAAAAGGCCGTCGCGAGGCGGCGCAGGCCGAGGCCGCCGGCTTCGTGCCCGGCCCATTGTCGCCGCTCGCCGCCGCCTTCGCCGGCAATTACGCCTCGCCGATCCTCGGCGACGCCACCGTCGCGCTCATCGAGGGCAAGCTTAACCTCATGCTGGAGAAGACGGAGGCGCAGGTCCTGCTCGAGCCGAACAGGGACGACCCCTATCTGTTCCAGGCGCGGCTGGCGCCGATCGGCGCCTTCGTCGCGCCCGCCGAGATGTCCGGCGGCGAGCCTTTCGTCCGGCTGCGCTTCGAGACCGACGCCGCGGGCAAGATCACGCAGATGCGCTGGCTCAGTCCCGAGCTGCCGCATGCCTTCGCGCGCTCGGCGCAGTGATGGGAGGGAGCATCACCATGATGATCCGAACCGCCGTCCTTTCGTTCGCCCTCGCCCTTGCCGCCGGCCCCAACGTCTCGGCCGCGCCGGCCTTCATGCCGCTGCCGGAAGCAGCACCCGCCCTGCCGATCGAGCCCGCCCGCTCGGCGTTGCGCAAGTTCTTCGATGCGCTGGGGGACGATGATGTCCATGACGACCACTACGACTGGAACGACTATCGCGACACGACCTCGCGCAAGGACCGCATCCGCGACTACCAGCGTATGCAGCTCGACGCGCAGAAGGATTACTGGCGCCAGCAGAAGGACATGCAGAAGCGGGCGATCAAGGCCCAGCGCGGCTGGTAGGCCAACGGCACTGCCGCCACGTCAGGCTTTGGCAGGAAACAGCAAACACCCCCTTACCTTCCCCGGTCAGGCTGTTGCATAGTCAGCCAGACGTGGCGTCATGGCGCCACAAGACTGGGGAACGCACATGAAGACCTTTATTCTCGCCGCGGCGCTCCTCGCCGCCGGCACCCTCGCCGCTTCCGCGCAGCAGCTCGCGCCCAGCCCGACGCTCGACGCCATCAAGGCGCGCGGCCATCTCGAATGCGGCGTGCATCTCGGCCTGCCCGGCTTCTCCTTCGCCAACGACAAGGGCGAGTGGACCGGGCTCGACGTCGACTACTGCAAGGCGCTCGCCGCCGCCGTGCTCGGCGACGCCACCAAGGTCAAGTTCACGCCGACCTCGGTGCAGCAGCGCTGGCCGATCCTGCAATCGGGCCAGGTCGACCTGCTCTCGCGCAACTCGACCATCACCTTCTCGCGCAACGCCACGCTCGGCCTGAACTTCCAAGGCATCAACTTCTACGAAGGCCAGACCTTCATCGTCCGTAAGAAGGCCAATGTGAAGTCGGCCGAGGAGCTCGACGGCGCCTCGGTCTGCGTCGCCGCCGGCTCGACCGAGGAGAAGAACGCCGCCGACTGGTTCCGCGAGCGCAACCTCAAGGTCACCATCACCAACTTCCAGAAGAACGACGACGCCATCACCGCCTATGACAGCGGCCGCTGCGACGCCTACACCGCCGGCGTCGGCGCGCTCGCCGGCCAGCGTGCCAAGCTCAAGGTTCCGGACGACCACACCATCCTGACCAAGCCGATCTCGAACGACCCGCAGGGCCCGGTGACGCGCTATGGCGACGAGCGCTGGCAGCTGATCGTGCGCTGGGTGCTGAACGGCACCATCGCTGCCGAAATGCTCGGCGTCACCTCCAAGAACGTCGACGAGATGAAGGCGAACTCGAAGAACACCGAGGTCCGCCGCCTGCTCGGCGCCGAGGGTGGCTTCGGCGCGATGATGGGTCTGGCGGACGACTGGATGTACAAGGCGATCAAGCAGGTCGGGAACTATGGCGAGAGCTATGAGCGCACCGTTGGTCTGGCTTCGCCGCTGAAGCTCGAGCGCGGCCAGAACCAGCTCTGGACCAAGGGCGGCCTGATCTTCACCCCGCCGTTCCAGTGAGAGCTGGTCGTCATGGTCGGGCTTGACCCGACCATCTCGGAAACCAGCCTTCGTGTCAGGAGGTTCTCGGGTCGCAGCTGCGCTGCGCCCGAGAATGACGCCCCAAGCCGGACGGCCGCCCCTTGAGCAAAGCCTTCGCCTTCATCAACGACAAGCGCGTCCGCGACGTCTTCTACCAGGCGGCGCTGCTGATCGGGCTTGCGGCGCTGCTCGTCTATTTCATCCGCAACGCCTCGCAGAACATGGTCCAGGCCGGCATCGCCTCGGGCTTCGATTTCCTCTGGCGCACCTCCGGCATCGAGGTGCCCTTCGTCCTGACCAACTACACCCAGTCCGACAACATCCTGTCGCTGTTCTGGGCCGGCGTCGCCAACACGCTGCTGGTGACGGTGATTGCGCTCGTGCTCTCGACGGCGCTCGGCTTCCTGATCGGCATCGCAAGGCTCTCCTCGATCTGGCTGGTCCAGGCGATCGCCGGCGCCTATGTCGAGTTCGTCCGCAACATCCCGCTCTTGTTCTTCGTACTGTTCTGGTATTTCGGCGTCATCGCCGCCCTGCCGGCCCCCCGCGAGAGCCTCTCGGTCTTCGGCGTCGCCTTCCTCAACAATCGCGGCCTGACCATCCCGCTGCCCGATGCTGGCGCGAACTTAAAATACGCCTTCATCGCGATCGCGATCTCCTGCCTGCTGCACTGGCTGTTCCTGCGCTGGGCGAGGCGGCGCAAGGAGGCGACCGGCCGGGATGCACCGATCCTGCGCGTCGGCCTCGTCCTGCTGCTGCTCATCCCTGTGCTGGCGCTGACCTGGGCAAGCCTGGCGACGCGCTGGGACATTCCCGTGCTGCGCGGCTTCAACTATCGCGGCGGCTTCGTCGTCATCCCGGAATTCGTCGCGCTGCTGGCGGCGCTCGTCACCTACACCGCCGGCTTCATCGCCGAGATCGTGCGTGGCGGCATCCAGTCGGTCCCGCATGGCCAGGTCGAGGCCTCGAGCGCACTCGGCCTGCGCCCCGGCCAGACGCTGCGGCTCGTCACCATCCCGCAGGCGCTGCGGGTGATGACGCCGCCGATGACCAACCAGTATCTCAACGTGCTGAAGAACTCGTCCTTCGGCGCTGCCATCGCCTATCCCGACGTGGTCAGCCTGTTCATGGGCTCGGCGCTCACCAACACCGGCCAGGCGATCGAGATCATCGCCATGACGCTCGCCCTCTATCTCGTCATCGGCCTCGCCGTCTCGGCCTTCATGAACTGGTACAATGCCCGCATCGCGCTGGTGACCCGATGAGCGCCGCCGCAACCCTTCCGGCCAGCTGGCGCGAGCGCCTGTTCGGCACCCCGGCGACGACGGTGGTGACGCTGCTGCTGGCCGCCGCGATCGCCTGGATAGCCGTCCCGATCATCCGCTGGGCCCTGATCGACGCGACCTGGAGCGGCCAGACCCGCAATGACTGCACCGGAACCGGTGCCTGCTGGGTCTTCGTCAAGGCGCGCTTCGGCCAGTTCATGTACGGCTTCTATCCGGTCGACGAGCGCTGGCGTCCGAACCTCGCCGGGATCGTCTTCGCGCTGAGCGGGGCCGCGATCGTTTTTGCGCCGAAGCAGCTGAAGCTGCGCCTCGGCCTCGCCGCGCTCGTCATCCTGCCGTTCCTCGGCGTCTGGCTGCTCGCCGGCGGCTTCGGCCTGCGCGCGATCGAGACGCGCGAATGGGGCGGGCTGATGCTGACCGTCTTCATCTCGATCTATGCCAGCCTGATCGCGATCCCGCTCGGCATCCTGCTCGCGCTCGGCCGGCAATCCGAGCTGAAGGTGGTCAAGCTGATCTCGGTGCTGTTCATCGAGTTCTGGCGCGGCGTGCCGATCATCGCCGTGATCTTCCTGGCTTCGCTGCTGCTGCCGCTGATCATGCCGTCCGGCATCGGCGTCGACCGTCTGGCGCGCGCCGTGATCGGCCTCGGCTTCTGCATCGCCGCCTATATGGCCGAGGCCGTGCGCGGCGGCCTGCAGGCCCTGCCGAAGGGTCAGCGCGAGGCTGCGACCGCATTGGGCCTGAGTTACTGGAAGGCGACCTGGTTCATCATCCTGCCGCAGGCGCTGCGCATCTCGCTGCCGGCAATCACCAACGAGTTCATCGCGCTGGTCAAGAACACCACGCTCGTTCTCGTGGTCTCGATCCTCGACCTGCTCGGTATCGCCCAGGCCTCGCTCGCCGACCCGAACTGGGTCGGCATGAACATGGAGGCCTATGCCTTCTCCGGCGGAATCTACTGGCTGATCTGCTTTGCGCTCTCGCGTTGGAGCCGGAGTATGGAGACGCAGCGAGGGCGGTAGCGCCTCGCCGTCATGCTCGGGCTTGACCCGAGCATCTCGAAAACCAGTGCCTATTGGTCCCGAGTTTCTCGGGTCTGCGCTTCGCTCCGCCTGAGACTGACGGCATGCGGGTTTCACCCCTTCATGTAATCGTGGATCTTGCGGCCAAACGGCAGGGTCAGGTCGGCGATGAAGTGATGCGCGCCGAGCACCTTGCGCACCGGCAGGTCGGCGACCGGCGCATTGACGTGCGGGACGAGGTGCAGCCGGCCGGGCCCGATCCAGGAGCCCTTCACCGTGATGTCGGTGAGGTTGAGCGCGACGAGCTGGCAGATCTCCGGCTCGCCGTCGACGCCCGGGATGATCTTCAGGTTGACCTGGGTCTTGGTCAGCATCGCGGTGGTCTTGACGCCGTTGCCGGCGAGGCTCTCGTGCTTGTAGCCCATCGTCCCCATGGCGACCTGCTGACCGGCATATTCGAGCGTGCCGGTCAGCGTGTCCTTGACCACTTCGAGCTTGGGGTGGGCGTATTTCTTCGGGAAGCCCCAGATCTCGCGGCCGGCCGAGATCGGCGGCTCGATGTCGAGATACATCTGCGAGACGAAGCTGACCTCCTCGTCGCCGAACATGCAGGGGATGACGATCCCGGTCTCGGTATAGGTGCCGAAGCCGGAGGAATCCGGCATCTTGATCCATTCATAGTGCACCACCGGCTGCGCGATCGGCATCAACGGCTCGGGCAGATGATGGCGGATCAGCTCCGGATCGGTCTCGTAGCTGATGATCATGTATTCGCGGTCGATGAAGCGGTACGGCCCGGCCGGATAGCTCGGCCCGGCAAGCGGCATCGAAGGCAGGTCGAGGATCTGCTGGCGGTTCATGGGCTTGTCCTCGCTGGGCCGGAAGAAGCGATGGCTCGCAGCACGCCGTCATTGCGAGGAGGCGTAGCCGACGAAGCAATCCAGGGGGACGTGGAGTGCTGCCGCCCCTGGATTGCTTCGCTGCGCTCGCAATGACGACAGTGCGATGCCTAAGCAGACGACTACTGCGCGGTCCAGCCGCCGTCGACCGGCAGGATGACACCGGTGATCGACTTTGCCGCATCTGAGGCGAGGAAGACAGCGAGCGCCGCCACCTCCTCGCTGGTGACGAACTGCTTGGTCGGCTGGGCATGCAGGAGCACGTCGTTGATGACCTGCTCCTTGGTCAGGCCGCGCGCCGCCATGGTCTCCGGAATCTGCTTCTCGACCAGCGGGGTCCAGACATAGCCGGGGCAGATCGCATTGGCGGTGATGCCGAAGGTCGCCGCCTCGAGCGCGACCGTCTTGGTCAGCCCGGCGATGCCGTGCTTGGCGGCGACATAGGCGCTCTTGAACGGCGAGGCGACCAGCGCATGGGCCGAGGCCGTATTGATGATCCGGCCCCATTTGCGCTGCTTCATCCCCGGCAGCGCCGCGCGGATGGCGTGGAAGGCCGCCGAGAGGTTGATCGCGATGATCGCGTCCCATTTCTCGACCGGGAATTCCTCGACCGGCGAGACGAACTGGATGCCGGCATTGTTGACGAGGATATCGACGCCGCCGAACTCTGCCTCGGCCTCGGCGATCATCGCAGCGATCGCGCCACCATGGGCCATGTCGGCCGGCGAATAGCGCGCCTTCACCGCGAAATCGACTTCGATTCCGGCGCGCTCTTTTTCGATCGCATCCGGCTCGCCGAAGCCGTTGATGACGATGTTGGCGCCCTCGGCTGCATAGGCGCGGGCGATGGAAAGCCCGATGCCCGAGGTCGAGCCGGTGACGACGGCAGTCTTGCCCTTGAGCATGCTTTTGATCTCCAGCCGCGCGAACACGACGCGATGCTGCGTCGCAAGGTCCATGCCGCTGAGGTGGAAGAGCAAGCTGACGGGGCGATGAAGCTTGTCTGACGGGGACGTGACACCGATATCCAATCCTGCCCGCGTCACATGCCTGTCACCGCCTGCCCATCAGACATGGGCGAAATCCAGCTCTCCCCAAAAACCGAGCGAACGGAAACCGCGCCATGAACGCCCCTTTTGCGCCTTCGCCGTCCTCCGCTGAACGTCATCTCGGCTGGCGCCCCGAGCGTTGCGACCGTGTCGCGCTGGTGCTCCAGGGTGGCGGCGCGCTCGGCGCTTATCAGGCTGGCGTCTACCAGGCCCTGCACGAAGCCGATATCGCCCCGGACTGGGTCTCGGGCGTCTCGATCGGTGCGATCAACGCGGCGCTGATCGCCGGCAACCCGCGCGAGCGCCGGCTCGAGCGGCTGGAAACCTTCTGGAACCGCATCACCGATCGCAAGGTCTGGTGGTTCACGCCCGAAGGCGACATCTTCCGCCAGGCCCGCAACGCGACCTCGTCATTCATGACCACGGTGCTCGGCCAGCCCGGCTTCTTCGAACCACGCCGCACCAGCGCCTGGCTCGCACCAGCCGGCGCCACTGACGCGACCAGCTTCTACGACACCTCACCCCTGCGCGAGACTTTGCTCGAGCTGGTCGATTTCGACCTGATCAACGAAAAGCGCACGCATTTCTCGGTCGGCGCCGTCAACGCGCTCTCCGGCAACTTCGTCTATTTCGACAACACGCTGGAAGAGATCACGCCCGAGCATGTGATGGCCTCCGGCGCGCTGCCGCCGGCCTTCCCGACCGTGCAGATCGGCACCGAGCACTACTGGGACGGCGGCATCGTCTCCAACACGCCGCTAGCGCACCTGCTCGCCCAGGACGACACGCTGAATTCGCTGATCTTCCAGGTCGATCTGTTCTCGTCGCGTGGCCCGATGCCGCGCACGATGCAGGACGTGATGGGCCGCCACAAGGACATCATGTACTCCTCGCGCACCCGCATGGTCACCGATCTGTTCCAGACCCTGCAGGGCTGGAAGAAGAAGACCCATGAGGCCCTCACCCACATCCCCGAGGATGCCCTGAGCGAGGAGGACCGCAAGCTCCGCGACGAGCTCGCCTTGATCCCCGAGCACACCATCCTGCAATTGATCTACCAGCAGAAAAGCTATGAGAGTCACGCCAAGGACCACGAGTTCTCGCGCACCTCGATGAAGGATCACTGGCACTCCGGCTATGAGGACACCAAGCAGACGCTGACCCGCAAGGACTGGCTGACGATCCCGCCGGACGGCGCGGGGATCGTCACCCACGACGTCCATCGCGACTTCGAGCGGCGCTGAGTTTCAGCGCTGGGCCGGCGGCACGTTGCGTAGCAGTTCGGTTCGCTCGCGCCGCTGCTCCTGCGTCCATTGCGAATGATGGCGCTCGGTCGAGGCCGGCCGGTTGGCGAGCCCGAGGCCGAGCCCGCCCCAGTCGCTGACAGGCCGGATCGGCCGCTGCACGAAGCCGCCGCCGCAACTCGGGCAGACGTTTTCCAGCGTCTTCTCGGCGCATTCCGCGCAATAAGTGCACTCATAGCTGCAGATGCGTGCCTCCAGCGAGGCTGGCGGCAGGTCGCAGTCGCAGAGTTCGCAGTTCGGCCGAAGTTGCAGCATGGCGTCGTTCCTCTCGTGGCCAAGGCTGGATGTCATGATCAGGCGATGTCATAAATGACAAGATGACCTCGTTTCCTGCCATAGCAGCTCCAGCGCCGATCCGCGTCGTGATCGTGCTGTTCCCGCGCACCAAGCTGCTCGACGTCACCGGGCCACTGCAGGTTTTCAACGACGCGAAGCGCGCCGATGGCAGCGCTGTCTACGAGATCACCCTCGCCTCGGAGCATGGCGGCCGGGTCGAGACCGATGCCGGCGTGCCGCTGCCGAGCGTCACGTTGGCCGAGGCCGCGGCGCAGCCGGTCGACACATTGCTGGTCTCGGGCGGGCGCTCGGCCCTGGAAGCGGCCGACTCGGAAGCGCTGCTCGACTTCCTGCGCGAGCAGAGCGGCAAGGTCCGCCGCCTCGGCTCGATCTGCCTCGGCGCGTTCATCCTCGCCGCCGCCGGCCTGCTCGACGGCTGCGAGGCGACGACACATTGGGAATATGCCGACCGGCTCGGCGCGGCCCATCCGGCGACCACCGTCACGCCCGACGCGATCTTCGTCAGCAATGGCAGGATCTGGACCTCGGCCGGCGTCTCGACCGGGATCGACATGGCGCTCGCCATGGTCGAGGAGGATCTCGGCCGCAAGGCGGCGCTCGATCTGGCGCGCGACCTCGTGCTCTACCTCAAGCGCCCCGGCGGCCAGTCGCAGTTCAGCGGCGAATTGCAGCGCCAGTCGCGCGATGCCGCCGGCCGCTTCGAGCGCCTGCACGCCCATATGCGCGAGCACGCCGCCAGCGATCTCTCCGTGCCGGAGCTCGCCCACATCATGGCGATGAGCCCGCGCCATTTCGCCCGGATTTATGCACAGGAGACCGGCATGAGTCCGGCCAAGGCCGTCGAGGCGGTCCGGCTCGATCTCGTCCGCGACCTCCTGGAAGAAAGCGAGCTCGGCATCCAGCAGATCGCAGCCCGCGCCGGCTTCGGCGATGACGAGCGCCTGCGCCGCGCCTTCCTGCGCCGCTATGGCGTCGCGCCGGGCGAATACCGGACGCGGTTCGGAAACGGATGAGCCGGCTAGCCCCGGCCCAGCTCGACCGGCACCGAATAGGAGCGCTTCACCCGTCCGAGCGCGAAGCTCGATTCGATCGAGGCGACGTTGTCGAGCCTCGTCAGCTTGTCCTTGAGGAAGCGCTCATAGGCGGCAAGATCGCTGACGATGATGCGCAGCAGGTAATCGCGCTGGCCGGTCATCAGATAGCAGTCGGCGACTTCGGGCCAGCGCGAGACCGCCGCCGCAAAGCGGTCGAGTTCCTCCTCGCGCTGCCGCTCCAGCTTGATCGAGGCGAAGACCGAGACCGGCAGGCCGAGTTTCTCCTGGTTCACGATGGCGACATAGCCTTCGATGATCCCGGCCTCTTCCAGCAGGCGCACCCGCCTGGCGCAGGGGCTCGGCGACAGCCCGACCTTGCCGGCAAGCTCCTGCACGCTGATCCGCCCATCCGCCTGCAAGGCCTGGACGATGCGGCGATCAATATCGTCGAGCTTGAACTCTGGCATTTTCCCTCGCAGGCCACCGCGAACTTAGCGGAAACCACCAAGAGCGGAAGTAGCCGGGCAATAATTGTGACATTCCCGTCACGGTTGTAATTTTGCTGCGTTTTCAGCGTTGGCGAGCGCTGGCTTGGGAGGCCGACTCAGGTCTAGTCGGGCTCCCTCCTCTCGGATCCCGACATGCTCAACCGCCTGTTTTCGCTCTGCCTTCTCGCGGCAGCTCTCGCCGGCTGCGCCACCGTCCCGAACCCGCTCACACCGCAACAGGTCGAGACACTCCGCCTGACGACGGTGACGGTCGAGATCGCCCCGGCGACGACCCTGTGGTGGGGCGATGGCGACCGCGCCTATGCCCGCAGCAAGGGCCTGCCGGAACAGGACGCGGAGGAGCTGTCGAAGACGCCGGAAGCGCGCACTTTCATCGCCAAAGCCGCGTCGGACAAGATTTCCTCCGCTCTCGAACACGAACTCAGGCCAGTGCTCGCCGGCCAGCGACCGGTCAAGGTCGTCGTGGCGCTGCGCGAGCTCCGCCTAACCTCGATCATCCAGCGCATCCTCGTCGGGGGCCCGCATGAGATGACTGCGGGTGTGATGATCATCGACGCCAAGACCGGCACGCCGATCCTGTCTCACCCTGGGCAGCGGTCGATCGCGCGCGCCGGCGAAGGCATAGGCGGCACGCTCGTCGATGCAGCCTTCCTTGCGCCCCCGATCGATCGGTTGACGGGCAATTTTGCCGAGGACTTCAGGAATTGGCTCCTGCCGCAGCAGCCGCCTCAATAGGAATTGCCGGCGATCTTGGTGGTTTCCGCCAAATCCGGCGGCGCGGGAGCTGATCTTTAGCTGCCTTCACCACGCGAACCATGCATGATGGCCTGCGCTGGAGGCCATCATGTCCGATCCCCGTCTGCCCATCCTTGCTGAGCTCGAGAAGAAGATTCTCTGGCTCGCGTCGTGGACGATCCACAACGCCAACCATCTGCGCGACAATGGCGATGGCATGAAAGTCGGCGGCCACCAGGCCTCCTCGGCCTCGCTGGCGACGATCATGACGGCGCTCTACATGGCCGCGCTGAAGCCGCAGGACCGGGTGGCGGTGAAGCCGCACGCCTCGCCGATCTTCCACGCCATCAACTATCTGATGGGTCTGCAGACGCAGGAGAAGCTCGAGAACTTCCGCGGCTACAAGGGCGCGCAGAGCTATCCCTCGCGCACCAAGGACATAGACGACGTCGATTTCTCGACCGGCTCCGTCGGTCTCGGCGTGGCGCAGACGCTCTTCTCCTCGCTGGTCCAGGACTATGTGAAGGCGCATGGCTGGGCCAAGGACGCGCCCGAAGGTCGCATGGTCGCGCTGATCGGCGATGCCGAGCTCGACGAGGGCAACATCTTCGAAGCCCTGATGGAGGGCTGGAAGCATGGCCTGCGCAACACCTGGTGGGTGATCGACTATAATCGCCAGTCGCTCGACGCGGTCATCCGCGAGGGCCTCTACGACCGTTTCGAGCAGATGTTCAAGAACTTCGGCTGGGATGTCGTCACGCTGAAATACGGCTCGCTGCAGCAGGCCGCCTTCAAGGAAAAGGGCGGCGAGCGGCTGAAAGCGTGGATCGATTCCTGCCCGAACCAGCTCTACTCGGCCCTGACCTTCCAGGGCGGCGCGGCCTGGCGCAAGCGCCTGATGGACGATCTCGGCGATCAGGGCCCGGTCACCAAGCTGATCGAGAAGCGTTCCGACGCCGACCTGTCGAAGCTGATGTGCAATCTCGGCGGCCACGATCTGCCCTCGCTGCTCGAAGCCTTCGAGGCTGTCGACCACGACCGGCCGGTCTGTTTCCTGGCCTATACGGTCAAGGGCTTCGGTCTGCCGTTGGCCGGGCACAAGGACAACCATTCCGGGCTGATGACCAAGGAGCAGATGGAAGGCTTCAAGGCCGCCAACAGGGTCCGGCCCGGCCATGAATGGGACCTGTTCGAGGGGCTGACGCTACCGGAGAAGGACGTCCGCGCCTTCCTCGACAAGGTGCCGTTCTTCGCGAGGGGACGCCGGCGCCATTCGGCCCCGACTCTGCCGGTTCCGGCCAAGCTCGAAGCCGGCGTCCAGGCGACGATGTCGACGCAGATGGGCTTCGGCAAGGTGCTCGACGAACTCGCCAAGCTCGGCGGCCCGCTCGCCGACCGCATCGTCACCACCGCGCCGGACGTTACCGTCTCGACCAATCTCGGCCCCTGGGTCAACCGGCGCGGCCTGTTCGCGCGGGCCTCGATGGCGGACACCTTCAAGGACGAGCGCATCCCCTCGATGCAGAAATGGGAGTTCTCGCCGAAGGGCCAGCATATCGAGCTGGGGATCGCCGAGATGAACCTGTTCATCAATCTCTCGGCACTCGGCCTGTCGCATTCGATCTTCGGCGAGCGGTTGATCCCGATCGGCACGCTCTACGATCCCTTCATCTCGCGCGGCCTCGATGCGCTGAACTATGCCTGTTACCAGGACGCCCGCTTCATGGTCGTCGCGACGCCGGCCGGTGTCACGCTGGCGCCCGAGGGCGGCGCGCACCAGTCGATCGCGACGCCGCTGATCGGCATGAGCCAGGACGGGCTCTGCGCCTTCGAGCCGGCCTTCGTCGACGAGCTCGCCGTGATGATGCGCTGGTCGTTCGAGTACCTGCAGAAGGATGGCGAAGGCGATCCGGACGAGCGCACCTGGCTGCGCGACGAGACCGGCGGCTCGGTCTATCTGCGCCTCTCCACCCGCCAGGTCGAGCAGCCCAAACGGGCGATGACGCCGGAGCTGGAGCGCGACATCATAGATGGCGCCTACTGGCTGCGTAAGCCCGGCCCGAACGCCTCCGTCGTGATCGCCTATACCGGCGCCGTCGCGCCCGAGGCGATCGAGGCCGTCGGCCTGCTCGGCGAGGACCGCCGCGATGTCGGACTGCTCGCCATCACCTCGGCCGACCGGCTCAACGCCGGCTGGCAGGCAGCGGAGCGGGCGCGCCAGCGCGGCAACCATGCCGCCACCAGCCATGTCGAGCGCCTGCTCGGCGAGCTCTCGCGCGATTGCGGCATCGTCTCGGTGCTGGACGGCCATCCGGCGACGCTGGCCTGGCTCGGCAGCGTCCACGGCCACAGGCAGAAGGCGCTCGGCGTCGAGCATTTCGGCCAGACCGGCACGGTCGCCGACCTCTACCGCCATTTCGGCATCGACGCGAACGCGATCGTGCACGCGGCGAACGCAGCCGCGCCGGGCCGGCCGGTCAGGTATCTGAAGGCGCTGCCTTGATACAGGTCATCATGCTCGGGCTTGACCCGAGCATCCCGGAAACCAGTTCTCTCTGGTCACGAGATTCTCGGGTCTGCGCTTCGCTCCGCCCGAGAATGACGCTCTTTCACGCCTCGCCGGTGTAGCGGCTGGTCAGATAAGCCTCGAGATCGGCCTCGCTGCGCGGCGACAGCAGGAACCTCCGCCAGGCCGCGGTCTCGTGCGAGACCGCCGTCATCTCCCAGATGCAGAACGTCCCGCGATGGGCATGCGGCGCATCGAACGGCGCGAACGCCGTCATGCCTTCGTCGATGAACTGCACGGTTTCCCAGAGCTCATTGGTGCCGCGCCAGGTACAGAGCAGCAGGAAATGGAAATGCTCGCCGCAGCGATGCAGGATGGCGAAGCCGACCTCGCCGTGCCGGCGAGCCGCAAAACCTTCGGCCGCTTCTCGTGCCAGCGCGATAGTCGCAGCCTTGATGCCTGCTTCTGCGATCTCATACCATTTCAGCACGGCCTGCGGCGCGACCAGATTGTCGCCGGTCGCCACCTGCTTCAGCTGGGCGCCCCGCCCCGCGGGCGCGTCCATTTCCACGATCCGCACTGCCATCCTCCCGCGCAGTCAGGCTTCGAAGCCGCCTGCGGGCCACGATAGCGCGCTTGCTGCCAGCTGGAGTCTGTAGCGATGCCGGGCTGCCCCGGGCGAAAGGCTAGGACCGCCTGACCTTCACCCCGGCTAGCAGCCAGCCGCCCAGCAGGAAAAAACCGATCAGCACGGCCAGGCCCGCACGCTGGCTTGCGAAGATCGTCGTCGCCAGCGCGACCAAAGTCGGCCCCAGGAACGAGGTCACCTTGCCGGCCAGCGCGAACAGGCCGAAGAACTCGCCGATCCGCGCCGGCGGCGCGATCCGGGCGAGCAGGCTGCGCGACGATGCCTGCAGGGGCCCGGCAACGAGGCCGATCAACAGGCCCAAGCCCAGATAGACCTTCTCAGGCAGCGAGGCGAAGAGGCCGTCGCCGGGTGTCGCCGGCGCCGCCTCGATCACGAAGGCGACCTGCCCCGGCCCGAGCGAGAGGATGCCGATGCAGGCAAAGAGCAGGCAGGCGACGGCGCCGAGGATCACCAGCTTGCCCCCGACGGCATCATCGAGCTTGCCGCCGAGGAAGGCGCCGAGCGTGCCGGTGACGGTCAGGAGGATACCGAACACGCCGAGCTCGATCGTCTGCCAGCCGAAGACGCCGGCACCGTAGATGCCGCCGAAGGCGAACAGCGCGACCAGCCCATCCTGATAGATCATGTTGGCCAGCAGGAAGCGACCGAGCCCCGGTAGCGACGGCAGTTCCGCCACCGTCGCCTTGAGCCGCGCCAAGCCGCCGGCGGCGGCCTCTTTCAGCGGGACACCGCTACGCGGCGTATCAGGCGTCAGCAGGAACATCGGCGTAACGAAGATCACGAACCAGAGCGCGGTGAGCGGGCCCGAGAAGCGATCGCCCTCGCGGGCGGCGGCATCGAGCCCGAACAAGGGTGACAGGCCCGCCAGGGTCTTGCCGGTCTGCGGATCGGCGGCGAGAAGCCCGAGTGTCAGCGCCAGCGAGACCAGCCCGCCGAGATAGCCGACCGCCCAGCCGGTGCCGGAGAGCCGCCCCAGCCGCTCCGGCGGCACCAGCCGCGTCATCATCGCATTGTTGAAGGTCGTCGCGAATTCGGCACCGATTGTACCGATGATAAAACCGGCAAGCGCGATCGGCACCGCCCAGGGCGAACCCGGCTTCGCATACCAGAGCATCGCGGAACCGATGACCAGCATGGCGCCGAACACGGCGATCCAGGGCTTGCGTGGCCCTGTCTTGTCGGCGATGCCGCCGAGCAGCGGCGAGAGCAGCGCGATGGTGAGCCCGGCCAGACCCGTCGCATAGCCCCACAGCGCCTGCCCTTGCGCCGGATCGCTCGCCAGCGCCGAGGCGAAGAAGGGCGCGAAGACGAAGGTGGTGACCAGCGTGAAGAAGGGCTGCGCCGCCCAGTCGAAGAAGATCCAGGCGACGATCGAGCGCCGCGGCGGATAGGTGGCCGGCTGTTCGCCGAAAATAGGCTGGGCAGCGACGCTCACTGCAGCGTCGTCTCCGGGTCGGAGCCGCCCCGCGCCAGCTCGATCTCGGTGATCGCGACCAGCACCTCGGCCCGACTCTTCAAGCTCGACGCCTCCAGCAGCGCCTGCTTCTCGCGCGGGCCGAACGGGCACATCATCGAGAGGGCGTTGACCAGCGCCTCGTTCGGCGCCTCGTTGACGCCTTTCCAGTCGATCTTCAGCTCGTTGGCTTTGGCGAAGCTGCGCAGCGCCTTGAGCAGAGCGGCGCGATCGACCTCATCCTCGCCGGCGCGCGCCTGGAAATCGATCGTGAAGCCATCATAGGCGATTCGGGCCTGGCGGTAAGGCGTGGTGACGGAGAGCTCCTCCTCCAGCCGGAAGCGCGCGACGCCAGTGAGCGTGATGACGTAGCGATCATCCCCGGTCTCGGCGAACTGGGTGATACGTCCGAGGCAGCCGACCTGGAGCAGCGCCGGCACCTGCGACTGGCGCCCGTTCTCCGGTTCGGGCTGGATCATGCCGATGACGCGGTGCGTGCGCAGCGCATCGTCGATCATGGTGAGATAGCGCGGCTCGAAGATGTTGAGCGGCATCTGGCCCCGCGGCAGCAGCAGCGCACCCGCCAGCGGAAACAACGGGATCACCGCCGGGCAGTCCTCCGGCCCGGAATAGACCGCGTTCATGCCCATCGGCTCGCGCTCCTCTCTCCTCACGAAAACAGCAGGCCCGACAGCTTGCGCCGCCCAGTGACGCTGTGCTCGTCCATCGGGCCCCAGGCCTCGAAGAACTGCAGCAGCTGCTTGCGGGCGCCATCATCGTTCCATTTGCGATCGGCCTTGATGATCGCGATCAGATGATCGACCGCCTCCTCGCGCTTGTCACGGGCGTTCAGCGCCAGCGCCAGGTCGAAACGGGCTTGATGGTCTTTCGGATTCGCCGCGAGCCTGGCCTCGAGCTCGGCCGTGTCGCCGAGCGAGGCGGCCTGCTCGGCGAGCTCGACCGCGGCCCTGACCGCCGCGACGGCCGGGTCCTGGGCCTTCGCTTCCAGGATCATGGCGAGAAAGCCTTTGGCGCCCTCGATGTCACCGCCGTCGAGATGCAGGCGGGCCAGGCCGGCGATCGCCACGACGTTCTCCGGCTCGGCTGCGAGAACCTCGGCATAGAGTTCGCTCGCACCGGCGGCGTCGCCTGCCTCCAGAGCCTCCGCCGCAGCTGCCAGCACCTCCTCGATCGGCCCGGGACCCATCGGCCCAACGAGCTTCTCGATGAAGGCCTTCACCTGGCTCTCGGGCTGCGCGCCCATGAAGCCGTCGACCGGCTGGCCGCGCTGGAAGGCGATCACCGCGGGAATCGACTGGATGCCGAGCTGGCCGGGAATCGCCGGATGCTCGTCGATGTTCATCTTGACCAGCTTGACCTTGCCGCCGGCCTCGCCCACCACCTTCTCGATCACCGGGGTGAGCTGCTTGCACGGGCCGCACCACGGCGCCCAGAAATCGACCAGCACCGGCTGGTTCATCGATTCGGCGATGACATCCTGGCGGAAGCCCTGCGTCGTCGTGTCCTTGATCATCCCCTTGGCCGGGGCCGCATCGCCATTGACCAGCATGGCTCGTCCTTCGCTTAGCAATCTGTCGACTTGAAAAACCGGAGGCCCGCCATAGCGGGTCGCCCCATAGATGGGTGGCTTCAGCCGTTCTGTCCATCGTCAGGCGGCACCGGAAGTTCAACGATCATCGGCTCGTGCCCGACGGCCCGCAGGAAGGCCAGCATATCATCGCGTTCGATGCCGAGCGTCGCCGTGTTGACCAGCGGGTGGAAGTTCATGCGCTCGCCGTCCATCAGGGCGGCATCGAGCACCATGGTGACGCGCCCGCTGCGATCGTTGATCACGGCAAAGGCGGTGACCGAGCCCGGCGTCACGCCCAGCGTCTCCATCAGGAGCTCGGCCGAGCCAAAGGAAAGCCGCCCGCTGGCGCCGAGTGTCTCGTGCAGCCGCTTCAGGTCGATCCGCGTGCTTTCCAGCGCCGAGACCAGGAAGAGCTTCCCCTTCTTGTCCTTGAGGAACAGGTTCTTGGTGTGGTGGCCGGGAACCTTGCCGCGCAATTCCTTCGATTCGGCGACGGTGAAGACCGCGACATGGTCGATACGCGTGGTCGCGAGGCCGAGCGCGTCGAGCGTGGCGATCAGGTCGGCGGGCGCCGCCGGCTTTGGGACATCGATCGGCAGGGCGAAATTCATCCGGGCGGCTCGGGCTTTCTGGTCAGCGCTCCTCGGCATCGCCGGGGCCGAGCGACCACATGAGCGATTGCGCCAGCGGCGTCCAGAGCCCGATCGGCAGGCCTGCCTTGCGCAGGCCCTCCCCGACCCAGACATTGCAGCTGCGCAACAGCCAGAAACGATGGCGCCCGCGCAGGAAGGCGTCGCCGGCGCCATGGCTGACCCCGGGCAGGATCACCGGCCCGCCCGCCTCGTCCAATTGAAGGCTGGCCTCGACATGGCCGACCAGCGCGCGATAGCCCGCCTCGCTTATCGTGAAGCTGCGCAGATCCGTCCCCGTCCGGACCGCCGCCACCGGCTGGACATGCACGACCGAGCGGTCGAAGGCGGTGGATTTCAGGATCAAGCCCAACGACAGATCGGCCAGGGTGCCGAGCTCGGTATAGGCCGTCTCGGCGCCCCAGCCGAAGGCGACAAAGGGCGCGTCGCGATAGGGCTCGGTCAGCGGCGAGACCGCCAGCAGCGGCCGCCAATCCTTATCTGCGCCCACCGTCGGCAGCACGATGTCCGTGTGGAAGCCATTGCTCGCGACATAGATCGTGACGTTTCGCTCGCCGGGCTGGGCTGATTCTGAACCGAACGGCAGGGCACCGGCAACGATCGCCAGCACGCAGACAAGGGCGAGCGCCGCCAGGCTCAATGCGACATGGCGCAAGCCGCGCCCGAATCGCCTGGCCGTGCCTCTCACCGCCGCCTTCGCCATCTCGATCCTGCTTTCCCACTTGAGCCAGAGGATCGGAAAGAGAAGCTGGGAAGTCCAGATTCCAATGGGCGGAATTGGCCCCCGGACAGCTCTGTGTGAAATTCCTGCAACAAGGCGCTTGCGCTTCCCGCCGCTTTGGGGCAATAACCCGGCCGCGCCGCCAACACGGCGCGACTGTCTCGGATGCGGGTGTAGCTCAGGGGTAGAGCACAACCTTGCCAAGGTTGGGGTCGAGGGTTCGAATCCCTTCGCCCGCTCCAGACAATCTTAAGGCTTGAGAGGCACGTAAGCGTCGGGTTTCCCGGCGCTTTTTGCTTTTCGGGCTTGGGCGGTTCGGGGCAAATTCTGAATGGCTCCGAAAGCCCGTGGTTACATCGCGGTTACAAGCACGCTTCGGGGGCACACAGCTCGCTTAGGCGCACTCCCGCTAACCCTCACTGTTTGAAGCATTTTTCTCGATGCCACTGCAGGAAATGCGGATGCGGGCGGTCGTGGGCTCGCAGCGGCAGTAGTGCTCGACCCGTCCTGTTGATGAAGCTGCGTATCCCATCCGTATCGTTGGCCTGCCGGGAGATGAGGATATCGAGATCGTCCGACAGGCTGATCAAACCCCGGTCGAACATCCAGTGAACGGTGCCTGATAAGGCGATGCCATTGTTGACGATGTCCGGCCCATTCGCCTCGACGGGGCGAATGTGAGCCGCGGCAACTTCGGCTCGGCCACCGCCGTTGATCAGCTTTAGACCTGTGATCGCGCAGCGCTCATCATAGGCGCGCAGAACGACACGGCGGAACACCCGGTCGCGCACTATACGGGACGTAAGGAACCTCGCTCGCTCGCGATCCTGCTCGAACACAAACGGCGCCTGCTCCTCCGCAAAGCCATCAGACGCCGTATTCTCACCGACACGTGGCAAGAGCGGAACTTCGTCGTCCAAGCCGAGGCTAGTGATTCGATCGAAGTCGGCAGGTGAAAGCGGGCGGACCGCCGCCTGAGCGCGACCAGAGATGCGCCCCTCCTCATTCAGAACGCCGCGCTCAATCACGCCTTGAGCATCCGCGAAAGGAACTGGGTTGGCAAAGTCGAGATAGCTGCCCGGCTCGATAACGGCGATGTACATATCCGGCGCGGCCGGATCAGCGATCACTTGCTGGACCCTGGCCATCGCAAAGTAGCCACGTGTTCCGGCAACCTTCCGCGGCTCATAGTAGATGATCCAGTCGCCGAGGCAGGCCTGTACGCGACCGAGATATTGACGTGGGAACTGATACCGCTCGGCGGGGCTATCGTCATAGATTGAATCCTGACGATGGATGAAGACGCCGAAGGCCATAATCGTTCAAACCGCTCTGCCCAACGGAGCTGAGCAAGGCCAGACGCCCAGGTCAATCCTCGGTGCGCCATTTGCAGGCGTTGGCATATCGCCGTGAGGCAGACGTTCCTGATTGGCGCACCAGAGTTTCCTTCCCAACGCGACATCGCCTGCTGAGCTGCCGCAGGCGAAGGTCGCGTCGTCGTGCCCCTCAACCTTCGATCCGCGGGCGCGCAGAGCCTGCCTCCAGGCTCGCTCAGCCCGGGCGCCGCATCAGGCTGGTCGGCCGGCCGAGCCGAGCGATCCTCTCTTCGAGCATGGCGAGGTCCGGCGGTGTCCACCGGCCTGCCTCGACGCAAGCGTCGAGCGCCGTCGAGCGCGGGCCGGCGATCACGGCGCAGGCCAGGACGGAGCTCCCCACCGGAACCTCCCCGACCAATTGCGGGAGCAGCGTCTTCGCTGCGACCAGATTGGTGTTGGGCGGGGCGATCTGGGCTTTTCCGTCGCGCCGGAAGCTCGGCGAAAGATCGAACAGTGCCGACAGGTCGGTGGGGGTCCGGATGATCGCTTCGCCGGGAGCAGCGCGGTGCCCCTCAACAGGCCCAGGCGGGCGCGGGATTGCGAAGCCGCCTTCGACCGTGATGAGCCGGCGCGGCGTCGTGACGCGATGCACCCGGACATGGTGGTCGTCCTGCCAGTACATCCAGGTCTCGACCGCGACATCGGCATAGGGGCGCCAGCGCGCGAACAGAAGGTCGCCGGCGAGCAGTGCCTCCTCATTGTACTCGCGGAAACGGTAATGCTGGCCGTCGCTGCTGAAGCCGATCATGTTGTCGAGCACGGCTTCCGACAGGCGTAAGGGATCGCTCTCGACGCTGAAGCCGTAGCGCGCCGAATAGGCGAACTTCGCGTATTTCTGCGCGCCGAGCCGGGCCCAGCGATTGGTCGGCTCGGTCTGCTGGCCGCAGCTCAGCGCGACGGCATCGCCAGGGGGATTGGCCACGACCATGCCGGCATGGGGCAGCACTGCGGGAGCGGGCCGCGGCGGGCAGGCTTCTTCCTCCGCCGCCCAGAACGGATGCTCCTCCGGCAAGGCGAGCGGCAGGAAGGCCTTGAAGGCCCAGTAGGGTGATTGCGGCGAGTTATAGCTCTCGCACATGTGCAGGTCGGGATAGCCATAGCCGACGGGCAGGATGCCGTCGCGCTCGGCCATGGGGCGCTGCCCCCACCAGCGCAGATTGCGCAGGTAGAAGCCCTTGATCTGGCCCCAGGGCAGAGCCTCCTCGCCGATCAAGGCGAGTGCCCCCCAGAAGCCGGCGATGGCGAAGCGGTAGGTCATCGAGCGCCCGAAGGCGAGCGCCGGACCTTCATCGGCGAACCAGCGCGCGATGTCAGGCGCGATCAGCCGGGCGCGCTCGCGATAGGCGCCAGCTCGCTCGCCGCCCTGCAGCGCAGCGAGCAGCGGTCCGTAGAAGTGGAAGGCGAACGGGATGTAATGGTCGGCGCGCCGGACATTGCCGTCGCTGTACCAGCCATCGCCGAAATAGAACGCCTCGATCTCCTCGGCATAGCGCTCGTCGAGCGAGCGGTCATAGTCGGCGCCGACGCTGCCCAGCGCCATGCCGATCATCAGCCGGAAGAACTTCCAGTTGTTGTCGGCGAAGTCGCAAGCGTGGCCGCGCCGGAGATAGTCGGCGACCTGCGTCCGGGCGCGGGCGTCGAGAGGTTCCCAGAGCTTGTCAGGGACCAGCCGCAGGGCGAAGCCGATCGCCGCAAGTTCGACCAATCGCTGGTCGACCTGGCCGGGCCAGCCCCAGAATTCCGGATGATCGGGATCGCAGCCATTGGCGAGGCCACGCGCGATCGGACCCCAATCGATCCAGTCGGCGCCTCCCGCCTGTGCCGGAGCCAGACCCCAGAGCAGGCGGGCATAGCCTTCCATATCCGCCGGTGCCTGGTCGAAATGAGCGGCGGTAGCTGAGAGGCGTAAGCGTGCTCCACCGGCGGAGCGATAGCGCTCGACCGGCTCCGCCAGGGCGCGCAGCGCCATTTCGACATCGGCGCGACTGCGCAGCGGATTACCGGACCAGGGGCGGAAGAGCCCTTCCGGAAACATCGTATCGGTCATGGTCACCTGTCGCCGGCCGTGATGCGGGCGCCCGTCGTCGGAGCGGAGCGCCGGCCGGGCGCTCCGCGATGGTCTTGCACCGCGCTAAGGCTTGATGATGCGCAAGGCATCGGCGAGCAGCTGCTCGCCGGCTTTCGTCGGGCTGAGCTGTCCGAACGCGACCTTGTCGGCGATCGAGCGGAAGGAGCGTTCGTCGAATTCGGAGGTGCCGAGCGGATAGGGCGGCGGATAGGGGACGACCCGCCCCTCGATCGCCTTGAGGTAGTCGAGGACCTTGCGCTCCAGCGGGTCGATCGTCGGCGCGATTGCCGCCATGACATCGAGGTTGACCGGGGCACCGCGCTCGACCCCGAGCACCTTGCCCGCTTCGACGTCGTTGATGAAGAAGTCGATGAAGCGGGCGGCCAGCTCGGGCGACTTGGCGGTGCTCGCGATCGACCAGTGCAGACCCGGCCGGTAGAACAAGCCGGACGGCGTGGATTCGCTCTGGACCGGTAGCGACGTGATGTCGAGCGGTGCTTTGGCGACCGCCTGATAGGCAGCCAGGAGATTGGAGTAAGACAGCGTCATGACGGCGTTGCCGCGCGCCATCTGGTTGCTGTCGACATTGGCCTTGTCGAGAGCCTGAACTTCAGCGTTGGCGCAGCCGCCTGCCTTGGCGAGCGCGTCCCAGTAGGCGAACCACTCGGCGCCGTCCTTGGCATCGAAGCCTGGCCGGCCTTCCGGCGTGAAGATGAGCTTGCCGCGCTGGAGGAGCCAGGACTGGAAGGTCTGCATGTAACGCGAGCAGTTGCCGACGGCCCATACGTTCTTCTTGCCCATCGCCTTGGTCAGGTCGACGCAGAGCTTGGCGAACTGGTCCCAGGTCGTCTTGGCCGTGGGCGGCGCGATGCCGGCCTCCTTGAAGACCTCGGCATGATAGAGCAGCGCGAAGGCGTTGAGCGACAGGGGCATGCCGGTGACCTTGCCGTCGAGCGTACCCAGCGCCAGCACGCCGGGCGAGAGCCGGTCGGTCCGGATGATCTTGCCGAGGTATTCGTCCAGCGGCCGGGTGGCGCCACGGCGGCTGTAGTCGGGGAAGCGGCCGGGTTCGAGCTGGTAGATGTCGGGCGCATTGCCCCCGGCGATCATGGTTGTCAGCTTCGACCAGTAGTCGGCTCCGCCGACCTCGCCATTGATCTTGACCCCGGCATTGGCCGCCTCGAACAGCCGGGCGGCGCCCAGCGTTCGCTCGGTGCGGGTGGGGGTGCCCCACCAGTAGAGCCGCATGACCGTGTCGGCGGCCAGGGCGTTAAAGCCGGCGGCTGGTGCGAGGGCGGTGGCGCCGAGTGCAAGGCCACCGCGCAGGGTGTCGCGTCTGCTGAGCATGTCTCTCTCCTCCCTGGATATTGTTGTTGTCGTTGATCCCGGTTTCAGCTGTTCAGGCGCAGTTCGTCGCTTCCAAAGAGGTGGCAGCCTCCCGCCATGGCGCCGACCGGCAGGCTGTCGCCCGCGCTGATCCGGCGCTGACCTTCGAGCACCACATTGAGTGCCTGGCCGTCGATAAGCCGGCCGTAGGCGATGGTCTGGCCGCCGAGCTGTTCGACATGGACGATGGTGAGCGTGCCGAGGTCGATCTCGGCAGTGCCTCCGGTCACCACATGTTCCGGCCGTATCCCAAGCGTCAGCCGCTCGCTGGCATCGAAACCGCGGCGGATGGACATGCTGAACCGGCTGGCGCCGAGTCCGATCGTGGCGGTGTCGCCGCCGCCGGCGGTGGCGGTGACGTCGAGAAAGTTCATCTTGGGCGAGCCGATGAAGCCCGCGACGAACCGGTTGGCCGGCTTGTTGTAGATGTCGAGCGGCGTGCCCTGCTGCTCGACGATGCCGGCCCGCAGCACCACGATCCGGTCGGCCAGCGTCATCGCCTCGACCTGGTCATGCGTGACGTAGATCATGGTCGCGCCGATATCGGCATGAAGCTTGGCGATCTCGACCCGCGTCTGGACACGCAATTCGGCATCGAGATTGGACAGCGGCTCGTCGAACAGGAAGATCTTCGGGTCGCGCACGATGGCGCGGCCGATGGCGACGCGCTGGCGCTGGCCGCCCGAGAGCTGCCGCGGCTTGCGCTCGAGCAGCGGGGTGATCTGCAGGATGTCGGCGGCCTTGCGCACGCGCCTGTCGATCTCGGCCTTTCGCATCCGCGCCGTCTCGAGGCCAAACGACATGTTCTTGTAGACGCTCATATGCGGATAGAGCGCATAGGACTGGAAGACCATGGCGATGCCGCGCTGCGAGGCTGCGGTCTCGTTCATCCGTACGCCGCCGATCGACAATTCGCCGCCCGAGATCGGCTCGAGGCCGGCGATCATCCTGAGCAGGGTCGACTTGCCGCAGCCGGATGGGCCGACGAAGACCACGAACTCGCCGCTCGTGATCGTAAGATCGACGCCGCGGATGACCTCGACGGCGCCAAAGCGCTTCTGAACCTGCGTGAGCGATAGCATGGTCATCTCGGCTGTCGTCCGGTGGGGCGAAGGGGGCGGGTCATCGCTTCATGCCAGTCGTCGCGATGCCTTCAATCAGCAGGCGCTGGAACATCAGGAACAGGATGAAGATCGGCAGGACGGTGAGCGTCGACATGGCGAAGAGCGCGCCCCAGTCCGATTGCCCGGCCGAGTCGACGAAGGTGCGCAGGCCGAGCTGGGCGGTGTATTTCTCGATGTCGTTCAGGTAGATCAGCGGCGCGAAGAAATCGTCCCAGGTCCAGATGAAGGAGAACACCGCGGCCGTCGCCAGAACCGGCGTCGACAGCGGCAGGATGACCTTCAGGAAGATGCGCAGCGGGCCGCAACCGTCCATCACCGCTGCCTCGTCGAGTTCGCGCGGGATGCCGCGGAAGAACTGCACCATCAGGAAGACGAAGAAGGCGTCGACGGCGAGGAATTTCGGGATGGTCAGCGGCAGGATCGTGTTCACCCAGCCGAGCTTCAGGAACATGATGTATTGCGGGATCAGCACGGCATGCTGCGGCAGCATCAGTGTGCCCAGCATCATGGCGAACCAGAAGCCCCGGCCCCGGAAGCGCAGCCGCGTGAAGGCATAGGCCGCCATCGCGCAGGACATCACGTTGCCGACAACGACCAGCACCGAGATCAGCAGCGAGTTGAGGAAGAGCTGGCTGAAGCCGACGCTCAGCCCGTTCCAGCCGCGGCGATAGGCGTCGAAGGTCGGAGCCTGCGGGATCAGCGAGGTCGAATGGAAGATCTCGGAGTCCGGTCTCAGCGAGCTCGCCACCATCCAGAGCAGCGGATAGAGCAGCACGAAGGTCACGGCGAGCAGCAGCGCATAGGCGAAGGCGCGCCCCCAGGGCGAAGCACTGTCGGCCCGGCTCGGCGCCGCCGGAAACGCGATGGCGGGAGCCCGGACCACCTCAGTCATCGTAGTGTACCCAGTAGCGCGCCGACAGGAACGAGAGCGCGGTGAAGGCCGCGATGATCAGCACCAGAATCCAGGCCAGCGCCGAAGCGTAGCCGAAGCGGAAATTCGTGAAGGCTTCCTGGTAGAGGTAGAGGGTGTAGAACAGCGTCGAGTCGATCGGGCCGCCGGTGCCGTCGCTGATCACGAAGGCCGAGGTGAAGGCCTTGAATGCGTCGATCGTCTGGATGACGGCGTTGAAGAAGATCACCGGCGTGAGCAGGGGCAGAGTGATCCTGAAGAACTGCCGGACGGGCTGGGCGCCGTCGATGCTGGCCGCCTCGTAGATGTCCTGCGGGATCTGGCGCAGCCCGGCGAGGAAGATGATCATCGACGAGCCGAACTGCCATACCGCCAGCAGGACGAGCGTGTAGAGCGAGGTCAACGGATTGGCGATCCAGCTCGGACCCTCGTAGCCGAACAGGGCGTGCAGGGCCTGATTGAGGAGCCCGTCTCCGGCGAAGACCTGGCGCCAGAGCACGGCGATCGCGACGCTGCCTCCGATCAGCGAGGGCAGGTAGAACACCGCCCGGAAGAACGAGAGCCCGGTCAAGCCCTTGTTCAGGGCGACCGCCACGCCGAGGGCGAAGAGCAGCTTGAGCGGCACCGACAGCAGCACGAAGGTGAACGTCACGGTCATGGCCGTGATGAAGCGCGGGTCGTCGGTGGCGATCCGCGTATAGTTCTCGATGCCCACCCAGTTCGGCGCCGACAGGCCGCTATAGTCGGTCAGTGACAGGTAGAAGGACGCGGCGACCGGCCCGAGCGTGAGCAGCATGAAGCCGAGCAGCCACGGCAGCAGGAAGCCGTAGCCGGCGAGGTCGTCCCCTTGGACGGCGCGCGCACTCGCAGCTGCGGCGTTCGGCATCGGCTCCTCCCCCAGGACCTCTCGATGTTGGCAAACGATAGGAAAGAAAAATATCGGCTTCAATAGAAATTTTCGTTGTTGACGAAATTAATTTGTTGATGCGAAAACTGCTCGTCCACGGGAGACGAGCGATGCGCATCGAGCCAAGCACCTATTTCTCGACCGTCGAGGCTGCCGCCGCCACCAGGCGCGACACCCGGCCTCACCAGGAGGCGCTGGAGCGCTGCATCGCCAAGCTGCGTCAGACCATGCCCGTGATCGGGCTGCGCAATCCCAAGATCGGCCTTCCCGACAACAGCTGGGTCTATTGCGGGCCCTATGACTGGGTGGTCAGCTTCCAGGCTGGACAGCTCTGGTTGGCGCTGCAGTTGACCGGGGATCCGGCCTTCCTCAACGCAGCGCGGGCGCGGCGGGCGGTGTTCCGCGGCATCCTCGCCTATCAGAACGCGCAGAACCACGATCTCGGCTTCCAGTTTTCGCTGAGCTGCGTGGCCGAATGGCTGATGACGGGAGACGACGAGGCGCATGAGATGGCGCTCGCCGCGGCGCGGCAGCTCGTCGCTCGCTACCGGCCCGACGGGCGCTACATCCAGGCCTGGAACGCCAGGCAGGTTCATTCCCAGCGCATGCAGGCCGAATTCGCCAATGGCCGGATTATCGCCGACACCATGCAGAATCTCGCGCTGCTCTACTGGGCCCATCGCGAGACCGGTCGGGTGGATTTCCGCGAGGCGGCCGATGCCCATGCACAGACCACGCTCGAGCACATCGTCCGGCCGGACGACACCTCCTTCCACACCTTCGTCTTCGACATCGCCAGCGGCAAGCCGCTGCGCGGCGAGACTCATCAGGGCTATGCCGACGCGTCCTGCTGGTCGCGCGGACAGGCCTGGCTGATCCATGGCTTCGCGCAATCGGCCGTGACGACGGGCAATCCGGCCTATGCCGAAGCGGCCCGGCGGCTGGCGACCAAGGCCGAAGCGCTGATGGAGGGCGATGCCGTGCCGGCCTGGGATTTCGGCGCGCCGGAACAGCGCGGGACGCATCGCGACAGTTCGGCCGCCGCAATCATGGCGGCGGGCGTCTATCTCCTGGCGGACCAGTCCGAGCCCGAGGAGGCGGCGCGCTGGCGCGCTCTGGGCGACCGGCTGCTTGCTGGGCTGCTCGATCATTGCGATCTGACCCGTGATCCGAAGGCGCTCGGGCTCCTTGCCCACGGCGCCTCGCATGTCAGGGCCGGCTATTCCGATACGATGCTTCCCTATGGTGATTATTACTTTATGGAGGCGTTGATGCGCTCGCTTGGTCACGATCGGTTCTTCTGGTCGTGACGCGGCGTTCCATTCCCTGTCTCTCCCTATGCGGGAGCGGTCTGCAGAAGTGGCCCGGATGAGCGACGACGAGACCCTGGCACCGACCCTGCGCGACATCGCCGATGCGGCGGGAGTCTCGGTCGCCTCCGTCTCCAAGGTGCTGAACAATCGCGGCGGCGTCGGCGACGAAAGCCGCCGCCGGATTCTCGGCCTGGCGGAGCAGCTGGGCTATCAGGGCAATCGCAGCGCCCGCTCGCTGCAGAAGGCCGGTGTCGATGGCGCGGTGCTCGTCATCCCGGCGGAGGCTTACTCCAACTCGCAATTCTACGAAGGGGTCGTCCAGAGTGTCATTGCGGAGGCTGCGGCGAACTCGCTGAAGCTCGATGTCCGGCTGACCTCGCATGCCGATGGCCGGGTCGTCGCCGAGCTGGACGAGTTGCTCGGTGCCCGGCCCAGAACCGTCATGGCCGTCGGCATGGACGATCCCGTCGTCATCGACAGGCTCGTCGCATCGAAACTGCCGGCGGTGCTGGTCAACGGCATGGATCGGACGATGCGGCTCGATTGCGTGCTGCCAGACAATTGGAGCGCCGGCTGGCTGGCGACACGCCGGCTGCTGGCCGCCGGCCACCGGCGCATCGTGCATGTGGCGTCGCGGCATCGCCTGTCGATGCAACGCCGTCTCGAGGGCTTCAAGATGGCGATTGAGGAAGCCGGGATCGAGTTCGATCCCGACAGGCATTTGATCGACCTGTTCCAGATGCGGGTCGAACTGCCCCAGGCGCAGCGCGCGATCAGGCAGGCCCTGCAGGACGGGCGGCTGGACGGCGTGACCGCGTTCTTCTGCGCGACCGACGTGGTTGCGCTCAGCGTCATGCAGGGACTGCAGAGCGAAGGTGTCAGGGTTCCCGAAGACGTCTCCGTCATCGGCATCGACGACATCTCGATCGCGACCCATAGCCGGCCGCCTTTGACCACGATCCGGATCGATCGCGGCGAGCTCGGGCGGCTCGGCGTGCAATCCCTGATGCGCCGTATCGCCGACCCCGAGGCCAGCATCCTGCGCGTGAATCTCGGCGTCAGGCTGATCGAGCGGGCCACCATAGGCCAGCTCCCGCCCGCCGCTTAGCGGCGCGTATCCAAACCAACCAGTCTATAAGCGCACCTTCCGGATTTCTGGAGAGGGCCAATTTCGGCCTCGCTTACCCCCCAGGCGGATCGGCTTGCTCTACCATTTGCATCAGCCCGCAAGGCTCGAAGCCCATCGCCCTCGCGATTTGCGATGTACTCGGCGACGTCAAGGCGCCGTTCCTCGGTCTCGTATTTCGACACGAAGGTCTGCCGGCGGCCTATCTGCGTAGCCAATTCAACCTGCGTGATGCCGGCGTCCTTGCGCGCCTGGATGAGCGCCTGGAGCAGGGCCGTATAGAGTTCGGGTTGGGTTGAAGCCAAAGCCGGCGCCTGAAGCGGTGAAACCGGCCGCTGAACTCAACCCGAATTTCGAATACCCCAAAAACGAAAGGCACCAGACGAATCGTCATCAGAGTGCCGCCGCAAATCGGATTTTCGTGAGACCGAAGCGCCGAAGAAGCTCCGCGGTTACCGCGCGGTCGCAATCCCGCGCATTCGAGCAGTTTCGAGAGCGCTTTCCTTTTCGCGGTTCCATCCCATCTATAGCAAAGGCAGAAATCGAAGGATGGATCACGCATGTCGTGCGATTGCGAACGGCTGGCTGAAGCGATCTATCGTGAGATTGAAAAGCAGCTTCCGGACCGCGGCGGCGACTTAGACAATCGAGATCTTCAATCGATCCTGATCGACGGCCAGCTTGATCTTCTGAAAATCGCAGCTTCTCTGACGATGCGTTTCTGCGTGCTGGCAGACAATCTTGAGACGGTTATAACTGATGGCTCGGCGGGCTCGGAGCGCGATTTCCGGCGCGTCGCAGATCGCGCCTAATCTGCATCCTGTCTGCTGCTCGGCGATGTCAAATGGCAAACGTCGGTCGGCAGCCGAGTTCGGCCGCCGTCACGACATCGAGGAGGCAAAGCGGAAGGTCCGCGTGAGCTGGCGGGATGTCAGCCAGGGAGGAAGCAGTCACGTCCGCATTAAGTCATGGCTCGGACGCGGGCGCTGCTGTCGCAGGCTTAGATCAGCTCCTCCTGTTTCGCCTCGTCGGAACACTCTGGCCCTTCTTCCGACCCAGTCCCAGGCTCTTGGCCATCTGCGAGCGCGCCTCGGCGTAGTTCGGCGCGACCATCGGATAGTCGGCGGGCAGGTCCCATTTGGCGCGGTAGTCCTCCGGCGACATGTCGTAGGCCGACCGCAGATGCCGTTTCAGCGACTTGAACGGCTTGCCGTCTTCGAGGCTGTAGATTGCGTCAGGCGTCACGGATTTCTTGATCGGGACCGCCGGAACAGGCTTTTCGGCCGGCGGGGCTGCGGACTCCTGGCCGAGGCAGCCCAGCGCCGCATGGGTCTGTTCAATGAGACCGGCAAGCTCGGCCTGGGGAAGGCGGTTATGGCGAACGAAGGCCGCGACGACTATCGCAGACAATTCGAGCAATTCCGTTGAATCTTTGGACATTATGCTTCCGACCCTAGAACAGACACTGTCTTTTGTAAGTGCGCGCCGCCATCAGAAGCAACGACGGTCGTCGGTTATACAGCTTCAAATCAAGGCAATTCACTCGCATTGCGCGAGGATAACTGCCGTATCGATTTGAACGCGCATCTTCATCGTTCCCTGAAGGCTTTTGCGATCTGGTCCTTGAGGGGTTTGACGATGTATTCGAGTGGGGTTCGGTCTTCGGTGCGCACGAAGACCTCGGCTTGCATGCCGGCAGCGATGCGGTTTTGGCCGAGGCGGTTGAACTCGGCGGCCGGCATCGAGACGCGGATGGTATAGAAGGCCGCGCCGGTCTGCTGGTCGCGGCTGGTGTCGGCGGAGATGCGCGTGACCTTGCCGGCGAGTTCGGGTGTGGTGCGCTGGTTGAAGGCGTGGATCTTGATCCGCGCCTCCTGGCCGAGCGCGATCTGGTCGATATCGGGCGGATTGATCCGTGCCTCGACCTGGAGCGCGTCCTCGGCCGGCACGACCAGCATGGCCGGTTCCGCCGGAGTGATCACGCCGCCGACCGTGTGCACGGCGAGCTGGTGCACGAAGCCTGAGCTCGGGCTGCGGATCTCGACCCGCTTCATCTGGTCCTCGGCCGCGACGCGGCGCTCGACCAGCTCGGCGCTCCGCGCTTGAATCTCGCGCAGCTCCTTCATCACCTCCTCGCGCAGGGCAGCGTCGATCTGGATGATCTGCAGCCTGGTCTCGGCGATCTTGCCTTGCGCCTGGGCCAACCCCGCGATGAGCTGGCCCCTCTGGCCGTCGAGGCTTGCCGCTTCGCGCTCGAGCGCGGTCCGGCGATTGAGCGCGACCAGGTTCCTGGCATAGAGCCAGCGGATCCCGGTCAGCTCTTCCTCGATCAGCAACGCCTGCAGATCGCGCGCCGTCTGCTGGGCCTTCAGGCCGATGATCTCGTCGCCGAGCTGGGCGATGCGCGCGGAAAGCTGAGCCTTCTGGCCATCGCGGGCGGCGCGCCTGGCCTCGAACAGGCTCATCTCGGCGCCGATCAGCTCGGCGAGCTCCGGCTCGTGTCGGCGGGCGGTGAGATCGGCCACGAAGGCGATCACGTCCTTGCCCGCACGCTCGGCCTCGACCCGGCCGCGGCGGACGCCAAGTTCGTCGAGCTGCTTGACCACGACCTGGAGGTTGGCGCGAGTCACGGTATCGTCGAGGCGGATCACCACCTGATCCTGCTCGACACGGTCGCCCTCGCGCACCTTGAGCTCGCCGACGATGCCGCCGGTCGCGTGCTGGACCTTCTTGACATTGCCATCGACGACGAACTGGCCGCTGGCGATGACCGCACCCGACAGGGTCGTCGCCACCGCCCAGACCCCGACGGTGCCGGCGAACAGGGCAAGGCCGACGCAGCCGGCGAGCGCAAGGCCGCGCAAGGAACGTCCGAAGCCCTGCTGTTCCCGGGAGGCCGCTTCGCTCATGACGCCACCGCCGGCTGGCGTTTAACATTCGGCAAACCGCCTTGCTTCAGCACCTTCTGCAGGATCTCCTCCTTCGGGCCGAAGGCCTGGATGCGGCCATCGGCCATCATCGCGAGATGGTCGACGCCGGCAATCGCGGTCTGGCGATGGGTGACGACGATGACGATGCCGCCGCGCTCACGGACCCCGCGGATCGCCCGGGTCAGCGCCTCGTCGCCATCATGGTCGAGATTGGAGTTGGGCTCGTCGAGCACGGTGAGGAAGGGCTCGCCATAGAGCGCCCGCGCCAGGCCGATGCGCTGGCGCTGGCCGCCGGACAGGGTCGCCCCGGCTTCGCCGAGCTTCGTGTCATAGCCCTGCTCGAGCCGCAGGATCAGCTCATGCGCGCCGGCGGCCTGCGCCGCCGCGACGATCGCCCCGTCCTTGGCACCTTCATCGAAGCGGCCGATGTTCTGTGCCACCGTGCCCTCGAACAGCTCGATGTCCTGCGGCAGATAGCCGATATGGCGACCGAGCTCGCTCGGCTCCCATTGGCCGAGCGCGGCACCGTCGAGCCGGACCTCGCCCTTGAGCGGGCGCCAGACCCCGACCAGCGCCCGGACCAGCGTCGACTTGCCGGACGCGCTCGGCCCGATGATGCCGAGGCCCTGGCCGGCCTTGAGTACGAGCGAGACACCTTGCAGGATCGGCGCCTGCCTGCCCGGCGCGGCGACGATCAGCCCGTCGGCGGTAAGTTCACGGCGCGGCGCCGGCAAGGCTGTGCGCTCATTCTCAGCGAAGGCGGGCGAGTCCAGCACCTGCCGCAGCCGCTTCAGGCCCTGGCGCGCGCCGACGAAGCCCTTCCAATGGGCGACGGCGATCTCGATCGGCGCCAACGCGCGCGAGGTCATGATCGAGGCGGCGATCATCGCCCCGCCCGAGATCTCGTTATGCATGGCAAGATAGGCGCCGAGCCCCAGCACCGCCGATTGCAGCACCATGCGGAAGACCTTGGCGAAGGCGCCGATGCCGCTGGTCGCGTCCGAGCCGGCGAGCCAGTCGCGGACATGGCGCAGGTTGAGCTCGCGCCATTTGCGCTGGAAGGCGGGCGCCATGCCCATCGCCGTCAGCGCCTCGGCATTGCGGCGGCTGGCCTCCGCGATCGCCTGCCGGGCCGCGCCGCTCATGAGCTGCGCCTTGGTCGCCTCGCGGCTCTTCAGCTCGGTCAGCCAAGTCAGCAGGACGATGACGAGGCCCCCAGTGACGACGAGCCAGCCGAGCCAGGGGTGGAGGAAGAAGGCGCCGGCCAGGAACAGCGGCAGCCAGGGCATGTCGAGCAGCGCGGTCGGGCCGAGCGAGGATAAAAAGCCGCGGA
The DNA here is from genome assembly GCF_004123845.1 of Allobosea sp. Tri-44. Lineage (GTDB taxonomy): Bacteria > Pseudomonadota > Alphaproteobacteria > Rhizobiales > Beijerinckiaceae > Allobosea. Next base: position 134,037 of record NZ_NBDP01000015.1, read on the forward strand.
GCTGGTCGAGATCGCGGACCGGCTGCAACGCCTGCTCCGGCCGAAAGCCGAGCAGCGGCAGCTTCTGGGCCGCGGCGAAGGCGGATGGCGAGACCGCCTCGTCGAAGCGCGCGCCGATCCGGGCGAGCAGCCTGACGCGGATACCGTCGAGGAAGCCTTGCAGCACATAGGCGGCGAGCAGCAGCAACGACAGGCCAATCAGCGTCTGGACGCTGCGCGAGCTCAGCACCCGGTCATAGACCTGGAGCATGTAGAACGAGCCCGACAGCATCAAGAGGTTGATGACGCCAGAGAACACGCCGACGACCACGAACGAACCCCGGCACGACGCCAGCGCTGACGAGACGATCGAGGCCGAGGCAGAAGACGACACCGGTCGGCTCAAGGCGGGAACTCACTCATTAGGAGAAACGAGGTAACGCTACCCTCTGGGGTTGATCAAGTTCGAAGTTCGTTCTGGCCCATCGAGAGGACCAGGACATAAAGCACCGCCGCTTCTCGGAAAAGCAGATCATCGCGATCTCGACGGGACCGGAATCCGGGTCTCGGTCGCGGATCTGTACCGCAAGCACGATATGAGCGACGCCAGCATCTACCAATGGAAAGCGAAGTTCGGCGGGATGGACGTGTCCGAGGCCCGGCGTCTTCCAACGCCGGAGGACGAGAACGCCAAGCTCAGACGGATGCTGGCCGATGCGATGCTGGACAACGTCGCGCTGAAGGACCTGCTGGGAAAGAAATGGTGACGCCCGCTGCCGAGCGTAAAGCGGTCGCGCATCTCGTGGCGCAGTAGACGCCCGCAAGCAGCCGCTCGCTCACGATCAGCCTGCCTCGGCGACGACGATCCTGGATCAGGCCGTAGCCTCTTCCGCAAGCCTTTCGCCCTGGCCGAACTCACGGCCCGGGATCGAGGCGAGCAGCGCCTTCGTATAGGGGTGCTGCGGCTCACCGAAGACCGTGCCGATCGGCCCCGCCTCCACCACCTCCCCGCTCTTCATCACCGCGACGAGATCGCAGACCTGCGCGGCGACACGCAGGTCATGGGTGATGAAGACGATCGAGAGACCGAGGCGCTCGCGCAATTCCGCCAGCAGCTTCAGCACCTGCGCCTGCACGGAGACATCGAGCGCCGAGACCGGCTCGTCGGCGACCAGCACCGCCGGCTCGAGCGCCAGTGCCCGGGCAAGGCCGATGCGCTGGCGCTGGCCGCCCGAGAATTCATGCGGATAGCGTTCGGTCGCTGCCGGGTCGAGCCCGACCAGCCCGAACAGCTCCTTGGCGCGGATCATCGCCTGAGGCCGCGCCATGCCGTGAACGATCAGCCCCTGCGCCACAGCCTCGCCGGCTTTGCGGCGCGGGTTCAGCGAGGCGAACGGGTCCTGGAACACCATCTGGATATCGCGCGTCGCCGAACGCATCTCCTCGCGGCTGAGGCTCGCGAGGTCGATGCCGTTCAGGCGGATCTCGCCGCTCTCCGGATCAATCAGGCGCACCAGGCAGCGCGCCAGGGTCGACTTGCCCGAGCCGGACTCGCCGACGATGCCGAGCGTCGCACCCTTGGGCAGCACCAGCGAGACATCCTTGACGGCATGGGTGACGCGCTGGCCGCGCCCGAGGAAGCCGCCGGTGCGGTAGGTCTTCGAGACATGGCCGATCGTCATGATCGGCTCTGCGGACAAGGCCCGCGCCGGCGGCGCCTTGAGCGGCGGCACCGCGGCGATCAGTTGGCGGGTATAGGCATGCTGCGGGTTGCCGAGCACGGCCTCGGTCTCGCCTTGCTCGACGACCTCGCCCTTGCTCATCACCGCGACTCGGTCGGCAATCTCGGCGACGACGCCGAAATCATGGGTGATGAACAGGACGGCCGTGCCCTTGCGGCGCTGCAGGTCGCGGATCAGCTTGAGGATCTGCGCCTGGGTGGTGACGTCGAGCGCCGTGGTCGGCTCGTCGGCGATCAGCACCTTGGGATCAAGCGCCAGCGCCATCGCGATCATGGCGCGCTGGCGCTGGCCGCCGGAAAGCTCGTGCGGATAGGCCTTGAAGGCGAGTGCCGGATCGGGAATGCGCACCTCGTCGAGCAGCGCGAGCGTGCGGGCCTTGATCCCGGCTGCCGATAGCTCGGTATGCAGCTCGAACATCTCGCCGATCTGGTCGCCGATGCTGCGCAGCGGGTTGAGCGCCGTCATCGGCTCCTGGAAGATCATGGCGATGCCGGCGCCGCGCACCTTGCGCATCTCGGCTTCGCTGAGCCCGCAGAGGTCGCGCCCCTCGAACAGGATGCGGCCGCCGTCGATCGTGACGCCGCCGGGCAGGAGCCGCATGATCGCGTTGGCGGTCATCGACTTGCCGGAGCCGGATTCGCCGACGACGCAGAGGATCTCGTTCGCCGCCAGAGCGAGCGAGACCTTTTCCATGGCGTGCGAGCGGTCGCCGCCAGCCGGCAGCTTCACGCTGACATCGTCGAGGACGAGGATCGGGCTCATCGGCTCTTCAGCCTCGGATTGAGGGCATCGTTGAGCCCCTGCCCGACCAGCGAGACGGCGAGCACGGTGACGAGGATGGCGATGCCGGGGATGGCCGAGACATACCATTGCACGCGCAGCACGTCGCGGCCTGCGCCGATCAGATTGCCCCAGGAGGCGACGTTCGGATCGGAGAGCTTGAGGAAGGCGAGCGCGCTTTCGAGCAGGATCGCGATCGCCATCACGACGCTGGCATAGACGATCACCGGTGGCAGCGCGTTCGGCAGGATCTCGCCGAAGATCAGCCTGGCATCCTTGAGGCCGAGCGTTCGGCCCGCCTGCACGAATTCCCGGTTGCGCAGCGAGAGGAACTCGGCCCGCGTCAGTCGGGCCGAGGCCGGCCATGAGACGATGCCGATGGCGACAGTGACGGTGGTGATGGTCGAGCCGAAAACCGCGACCAGCACCAGCAGCAGCAGAAAGTTCGGCAGGGTCTGGAACGCCTCGGTAACGCGCATCAGCGCGGTATCAACCCAGCTGCCGTAGTAGCCGGCGAGGGCGCCGATGGTGATGCCGATCATGACCGAGATCACCGTCGCGACGCCGCCGATCAGCAGCGAGATGCGCGCGCCATGGAAGATCTGGGCGGCGATGTCGCGGCCGGAATTGTCGGTGCCGAGCAGGAAGCGCGGATTGCTGAACGGCCAGATCAGCGGCCGCCCGGCGAGCGCCAGCGGGTCGCGCGGATAGAGAAAGTCGGCGCTCGCGGCCATGGCGAGCACGAGGATGAGCAGCAAGAGGCCGATGACCGCCGGCGGGCTGCGGACATAGAGCTTCACCAGATCCATGGCTCAGCTCCCGGTCGTGATGCGCGGGTCGAGCCGGGCATAGAGCAGATCGACGATGAAGTTGACGGCGATCACCAGCAGCGCCGAGACGAAGACGATACCGAGCAGCGTGTTGAGGTCGCGCTGGATCACCGATTCATAGGCGAGGCGCCCAAGCCCCGGCAGCGAGAATACGCTCTCCACCACGACCGAGCCGCCGAGCATGGTGCCGGCCTGCAGGCCGATCAGCGTGACCATAGGCAGCAGCGCGTTGCGCAGCACATGGCGGACTACGACGCGTGTCTCGTCCATGCCCTTCGAGCGCGCCGTGCGGACGAAATCGAGGTTCAGTACCTCGAGCATCGAGCCGCGCATGATGCGGAGATAAATCGCCATATAGAACAGGCCGAGCGTCAGCGTCGGCAGGACGAGGTGCAGGGCGATGTCGAGCGACCGCCGCAAGCCCGTGTAGCTTACGGTGATGTCCTCGAAGCCGCCGGCCGGCAGCCATTGCAGGTAGATCGAGAAGACGACGATCGCCATCAGCCCGAACCAGAAGGTCGGCATCGCATAGAACATCAGGCCGAAGGTGGAGATCAGCGTATCCGGCCATTTGTTGACGCCGCGCGCCGCGACGACGCCCAGGATCAGCCCGAAGAAGAAGGCGAAGGAGAGCGAGGCGGTCATCAAAAGGATGGTCGCCGGCAGCCGCTCGGCGATCACCGTCGCCACCGGCTTGCCGTAGATCGCGGAGAAGCCGAGATCGAGCCTGACCAGCCGCCAGAGATAATTGCCGAGCTGGGCCCAGACCGAGAGGTCGAGCCCGTAGAATTCGCGCAATTGCCTGGCGGTGGTAGCGTCGCCGCCACCCATCTGCGCCATCATCGCATCGACGGTGTCGCCAGGCGCGAGCTGCAGCAGCAGGAAGACCCCGATCAGGATCAGGAAGAGCGTCGGGATCGAGGCGGCAAGACGCCGCCCAGCAAGAGTCAGGACACGCATGGGAACCGGCCGAATTCGGCTGCGGGGGTGAGCGAAGGGATCACTCCGCCAGCCACAGATCGTGCCAGGAAGAGGAGCCCCAGCGCGGCGTGTTGGAGTGGTTGCGGGCCTTGGCGCTGATCGCGGTCAGGAAGATCTGCTCGATCGGCGTCCAGATCGGCAGCTCGGTGTTGGCGCGCCGCACGAAGTCGCCATAGAGCGCCTTGCGCTTGGCCGCATCGACCTCGGTCGCCGCATCGTCGATCAGCTTGTCGATGGCCGGGTCGGTCCAGTCCCACTGATTGGTCCAGGGCGCGCCCTTCGGCTGGCCGGAACGGTACCACACCGTGGTCGAGACGGCCGGGTCGTTGCGGTACTGGTGCCAGCCGGTGGCGAGATCGAAGGCGTGGTCGTCATAGACCTGCTTCAGATAGCCGCCGCCATCGTTGCGGACGATGTCGACCTTGATGCCGACATCGGCGAGCGACTGCTGGATGAAGGTGGCAAAGAGCGTGATGTCCTCGCCCCAGGGCGCAGGCAAAAGCCGCAGCGAGAAGCGCGTACCACCGGCGCCGGGCTTGAAGCCGGCCTCGTCGAGCAGCCTGGCGGCGAGCTTCTTGTCGAATGGATATTGCGGGCCGTTGTCGGCCGGATAGAAATCGGTCGAGACCGAGGGGATCGGCCCGGTGCCGCGCTTGGCGAAATCGCCGAGGAAGTTCTCGATGAAGAACGGAATGTCGAGCGCGTGTGCAATGGCGCGCCTGACGCGAATGTCGGCGAGCTCCTTGCGGCGGAAATTGAACTCGACCGTGTTGGTGCGGGCGTTGCCCTCATTGCCCTTGGTCGAGACGATGAAGCGCGGGTCCTTGCCGAGGCGGGCCGAGTCCGAGATCGTCAGGCCCGAGAACGGGCTGTAATGGATCTGTCCCGCCTCCATCTGGGCGGCGGCCGCGGCGCGGTCGGTGACCACACGCCAGACGATCCGGTCGAGATAAGGCGCGTTGGCGCGCCAGTAGTTCTGGTTGCGCTCGGCGATGACGTGCTGGCCGCGCTCATACTGCACGAACTTGAACGGGCCGGTGCCGACCGGCGCGAGATTGACCGGGTTCTGGCGGATGTCGCCCTTGCCTTCGTAGAGATGGCGCGGCGAGACATAGCCGAGGTCCGGCAGCGCCCGCAGCAGCAGGTTGAGCGGCATCGGGCGCTCGTAGCGGAACACCGCCGTCAGCGGATCGGGCGTGTCAACCGCGGTGAGGAAGAGCTGCAGCGTGGTGCCGTAGTTCAGGATCTTCTTCCACATCTCCATCGCCGTGAACTGCACGTCGGCGGAGGTGAAGGGCTTGCCATCATGCCAGGTCACGCCGGGGCGGAGCTTGAAGGTGATGGTCTTGCCGTCGGGCGCGGCTTCCCAGCTCTCGGCGAGCACGCCGACCGGCTGGCCCTTGGCGTCGAGGTCGACCAGCTGCTCCTGGATCTTGCCGCCGATGATGTAGACGCCGGTCGAGGCCTGCAGGCTCGGGTTCAGCTGGCGCTGCTCAGCGCCGTAGTGGACGGTGAAGACACCGCGCTTGCGTGGCGTTTCCTGGCCGAAGGAGCGCATCGGGAACAGCACGCTGGAGGCGATGGCAGCGCTGGTCTTCAGCGCGGCGCGGCGGGTCATATCCATGGATGGTCTCCTGGGGCCGGCGTGCAGGCTCGGCACGATGCGGTCGTGGCCAGGCCCCGTCAATGCGACGGGGCCGTTCTCGAAAGGGTGAAGCCAGCCTATTGCGGCAAGAAGCTCACGATCAGGCCATTGGCGGAGGCTGCGGGAACGCTGAGCGCCGCGCCATGGCGGACGCCGACAGGGCCGAGCGCCTTGGCAGCGCCATCAAGATCAGAGCTCGCCAGCACGATCGCCGCGGCGCCGGCAGGCGCCGCTCCGACCCGCATCGCATCCGGATAGCGCCGGGCGAGGCTGTCGGCGTCATAGAACAGGAGGTCGGCGCGCTTGCCGCCCGACGGCACCAGCCAGGCATCGTCCTGCTGCTTCACCGGCTCGTCGATCAGCCGGCTCAGATGCTCGGCCGCGGCCTTGGCATCGTTGGCGAGCACCTCGACGCGGATGATGCGGTTCGCGCCATTGGCGTGGCTCTGCAGTTCCGGGATCCAGACCGTCTCGCGGGTCAGATGCTGGCAGGCGAAGATGCGCAGGCTGCCGGGGGTCTCGTCGAGCGGCCAGCGGAAGACGTTGAACTTGGCCTCACCCTTGCCGCCATTGGGCAGGTCGACCGGACGGCCGAAATGGACAGGACCGAGCGCCTCCAACCCTCGGCTCTTGAGTTCGGCGGCGCCGGCGGCGGCATCATCCGTGGTGAAGGCGGCCCGCTCGATGCCCTCGCGCTCCCTTAGAAAGTCGCGGGTGGGCTTGTTGTGCTCGGTCTCGGCCAGGATGCCGAGCAGCTCGACATAGTCCTCGCCGAACATGATCGTGTAGTTGCCGCTGCCGAGAATGGGCGAATGCGTGCCGCGCGGCGAGACGGTGAAGCCGAGGCTCTGCCATTGCCGGGCCGACGCGTCGAGATCGCGAACCGTCACCACGACATGATCGAGACCGAGAATGTGCTTGAGCGGCATGACGCCCCCTAGTGACCAGAACCCAACGGAAGGGAGAGTTCATCCGAACGGAGGTTAGGGCGCAACCGCTCCGGGATGACGATTCCAGCAACCCCCGCTGCGTGGGAGACATAGCGTCGGGAGAATAGTCTTTTCAAGAACCCGAGAGACGAAGCCAAAATTTGGTAGAATTTGTTCGCCTCCGGCAAGCTAAGTAGTAAATTATTCTACGGCAGGTGAAGCGCTAGGAACAGCCTACTTGCGGCCTCGCGGGCATGGCGGCAAGGATACGGGTAAGCCCGCAGCGCGGGCCCTCGCTCGCCTCCTCCCAGCCGAAAGACGCCGCCGATGACTGCCCACGCCTCCGTCGCCTGGCCGCCCTCGCTCTGGGCCGCGACGGCCCAGCCCGGCCCCGTGCTCGGGACGCTCGAAGGCGCGATCGAGAGCGATGTCGTGGTGATCGGCGCCGGCTTCACCGGTCTCTCGACCGCGATCCATCTGCGCGAGAGTGGTGTCGGCGTCACCATCCTGGAAGCGGCCGAACCCGGCTGGGGCGCCTCCGGGCGCAATAACGGTCAGGTCATTCCGACGCTGGCCGGGCACGATCCCTCCGCGATGACTGCCCGGCACGGCGAGGCCGGCGAACGCTTCAACGCCGTGCTGCGCGACAGCGCGCAATACCTCTTCGATCTCGTGCGCAAATACGGGATCCCGGCCGAAGCCGAGCAGGCAGGCTGGGTCCAGCCCGTGCATTCACCTGGCCGCTTCAAGCTTGCCGAGAAGCGCGTCAGGGAGTGGTCGGCGATCGGCGCCCCGGTCGAGCTGCTCGATCGGGCGGCGACGGCAGAGATGCTCGGCTCGGATGCCTGGTTCGGCGGCTTCTGGAACCCAACCGGCGGTCATATCAACCCGCTCGCCCTGACCCGCGGCCTCGCCGAGGTCGCACTCAGGCTCGGCGCGACCCTCCATGCGCGTTCGCCCGCCGTGAGCATGACGCACCAGAACGGCCGCTGGGTGGTGACGACGGCAAAGGGATCAGTGACCGCGCGCGCGCTCGTGCTGGCGACCAACGCCTATACGGGCGAATTCGCGCGCGAGCTCGCCCCGGAGATCGCAAATGAGGTCATCCCGGTCCTGTCCTGGCAGATGGCGACCAAGCCGGTCAGCGACAACATCGCCAAGACGGTGATCCCCGGCCGGCAGGCGATGTCGGACACGCATCGCGAACTTTATTTCGCCCGCTGGGACGCCCGCAACCGCCTGGTGACCGGCGGCGCCGCGATCCTGCCCGGTGCTGGCGGGGCCAATCTGCGCCCGACGGTCGCGGCGCGGTTGAAGCGGCTCTGGCCGCAGCTCGGCGAGGTCGAGTTCGACTATGTCTGGTCCGGCTATGTCGGGATGACCCCGGACAACCTGCTGCAGCCACAGGTGCCGGGCTATCCGCGTATCCACCAGCTCGGGCCGAACGGTTTTGGCTGGGTCGGCTGCAATGGCCGCGCCGTCGCGCTGTCGATCTCGCTCGGCCGCGAACTGGCCAAGGCGACGCAGGGCACGGCACTGGAGACGCTGGGCCTCCCGTTCTCAGCGCCAAGGGTGCAGCCCTTCCAGGGCTTGATCCGCCGCATCGCGCCGCTGGCCCTGCCGCTCTACCGCAGGCTGGACGCGCAGGAGATCTAGGGGCCGCGCCGCCTCGGTTGCGCGTCAACTGGTGACCCACTCTGCAAGGGGGGCTTGGCGGTCAGTCGAGGGCGAACTCGACGAGGATCGGCTGGTGGTCAGAGACCTTGGTCTCGACATCGCAGATGATGGTGCGGGCCCGCGCCGCGAGATCGGGCGTCGCCAGCACATAGTCGAGGCAGCTGATCTGGCCATGGGTCTGGTCGAACAGGTTCGCGGTCATGGGGTGCGGCGCCTCGTCCATCACCGAAGCCCAGAGGTCGACCAGCGGCGGCTCGCCGCCGTCGAAGGGCGCCAGCAGCCGCGCCAGCACCGGATCGTCCGGCCGCATGTTGAAGTCGCCGGTCAGCACCGCGCTCGCCGAGCTCGGCGTCATCCGGTAGGTGTGCGGCCCGGCCGAACGTGGTTTGGCATGGCGAGCGAGTGCCATCCGGTGAGCGTCGCGGATGCCGTCGACCTGCGCCGCGCGCAGCTCCGAGGACGAGTATTCGAGATGCGTCGTCATCAGCCTGACCGGGCCGAGCGGCGTCAGCGCCATCGCCTCGATCAGCATGCGCGGCATGTTGCGGGTCTCGGCCGCTTCCCAGGGCAGGAGATGGCGCAGCGCCTGGGCGACGGGATAGCGCGTGAGCAACAAGTTGCCGAAGCGGCTGCGGCCACCCTTGCCGTCGTCGAGATCGACGCCGATGCCCTCGATCGCGGTGAAGCCCGGCAGCAATTCGGCAAAGCGGGCGAACTGGTTGGTCTCGTCGTTGAAGTCGAGCTCGGGGAAGTTATCCGCGACCTCCTGCAGGCAGAGCACGTCGAAATCCGCCATCTGCCGGGCATGGGCGACGACGCGCGCCGGGTCGACGCGGTTGTCCATGCCGCGAGCCCACTGAATATTCCAGGTGATCAGCCGCATCTCACTCGATTCCCGCACGCATGAAGCTCTGCACGACCTGGTACTGAAACAGCGGGACGCCGATCAGTGAGAGGTCGCGATGGTCGCATCGAACTCGACGCGAGCACGCAACCACCCGGCGTGGAAGACCGAGACGCTGAGCACGCACTTGCCGCTCGGCCTGAGCATCTCGACCTGATGGGCGTATTTGGCCGGGCGATGGCGCGTTCGCAACTGAAATGTCGGCGGCCGATGCCCAGCCACAATGCAGCGGTAGACGTTTAACAGGCAGGCGCTCGCCGCACTCCAGCATGCTGCCAGAGATTGACACTCGCTATCCATAAACGTTGATATCAACATTCATCGAGCCGATGCTGACTGCTTTTGGGAGCCGCGAGGCTATCTTGCCTGGCGCCTATCGAAGCCCTTCTAGGAAAAGGAGATCACCATGAAGATCGTGACCAGTTTGAGCTTCCGCGGCCAATGCCGCGAGGCGTTCGAGTTCTACGCCAAGGTTCTCGGCGGAAAGATCACGGCGGCGATGCCTTACGGAGATGCGCCGCCCGGCATGGGCATGCCGGCCGACGACACGTACAAGAGCTGGCTGATGCATTGCTGGCTCGATGTCGGTGATCAAGCGCTGATGGGCGCCGACATGGACACCGCCTGGGCACCCAATGTCGACAAGCCGAAGAACGGCTTCGACGTCACCTTGCACACCAACGACAAGGCTGAAGGCCAGCGCTGGTTCGAGCAACTCGCCGAAGGCGGCAAGGCCGTGATGCCGTTCAGCGAGACCTTCTGGTCGCCCGGCTTCGGCTCGCTGGTCGACAAGTTCGGCATCCCGTGGATGGTCAACACCATCCCGTCCGGCGATTGGAAGCCGCCGCAGGGCTGATCCCACACCACGCGAAAAAATCCGCAGCGGCATGTCGGCTCCGCCGATGCCGCTGCGTCCTTGGGGTATCGACCGCGCGCGATGTCCCAAGACAGCTCGGGCGGTGCACGGAGCGCCCCGGAGAATCCCATGAATCAATCCTATCGCTGGGTGATCGTCGCGGCAGGCGGCCTTTTGGGCTGCGTTGCGATCGGCGCCATGTTTTCGCTGCCCGTCTTCCTGCGGCCGATGTCGCAGGACACCGGCTGGTCCGTCACCGGCATCTCGACGGCGATGACGTTCGGCTTTCTCGCCATGGCGGCCGCCAGCATGGTCTGGGGCGGCCTTTCCGACCGCTACGGGCCGCGCCCGGTGGTGCTGACGGGATCAATCGTGCTGGCCGCGAGCCTGACGCTCGCCAGCCGCGCCGACTCGCTGATCGAGTTCCAGCTCCTCTTCGGCCTCCTGGTCGGCGCGGCGACGGCCGCCGTCTTCGCGCCGATGATGGCCTGCGTCACCGGCTGGTTCGACACCCAGCGCGGCCTCGCCGTCTCGCTCGTCTCTGCCGGCATGGGCATGGCGCCGATGACGATGGCACCGCTCGCGGCCTGGCTCGTCACCGGCCATGACTGGCGCACCGCCATGCAGATCATCGCCGGCATCGCCGCCGTGCTGATGATCCCCGCTGCGCTGCTCGTGCGCCGGCCGCCGGCCCTGGAGGCTGCGGCGCAGAGCGAGGCGATTGCCGATGAGCCGCAGTCGGGGATGAGCGTCGGCCAGGCGGTGCGCTCGCCGCAGTTCATCACGCTGATGCTGGCGAACTTCTTCTGTTGCGCCACCCATTCCGGCCCGATCTTCCATACGGTGAGCTACGCCGTGACCTGCGGCATCCCGATGCTCGCGGCCGTGTCGATCTACAGCGTCGAGGGACTGGCCGGCATGTTCGGCCGCCTCGGCTTCGGCCTGGCCGGCGACCGGTTCGGCGCGCAGCGCGTTCTGGTGATCGGGCTGCTGACGCAGGCCTTCGGCGTGCTCGCCTACGCCTTCGTCGGAGAGCTCGGCGGCTTCTATGCCGTAGCGGTGCTGGTCGGCTTCATCTACGCCGGCACGATGCCGCTCTACGCCGTGATCATCCGCGAGAATTTCCCGCTCAAGATGATGGGCACGATCATCGGCGGCACGGCGATGGCCGGGAGCCTCGGCATGTCGACCGGCCCGCTGCTCGGCGGCCTGATCTATGACCGCTTCGGCACCTATGCGCCGATGTATGTCGGCTCCTGGGTCATGGGCCTGGGGGCGATGCTGATCCTGCTGACCTTCCGGCCATTCCCCAAGAGACAGCCGGAACTGGCGATGGCGTAGAGCCACCGCCGCGCTTTGCTAGCGCTTGGTCATCTCGATGTCCGGGATCGTCGGCCCGCTCGTGCCCCGCTCGCCATCGACCATCGGTGGCGACGGGTTTCGCGAGATCCGCAGCGCGATATAGATCGCGACGGCCACCGACAGCCCGGTGAGATAGATCAGCATGCCCTGTGGGCCCATGAACTGCATCAGCAGGGTCGCGGCGAGCGGCCCGATGGCGGAACCTGTGCCCCAGAGGAACAGCAGCTGCGCCGAGAGCCCGACTGCATGGTCGCGCCCCATGCGGAAATAGGCGTGGGTGACCGCAACCGTATAGAGCGGGATGCCGCAGCCGCCGATCAGCGCGAACAGGCCGAAGAGCCAGATCCGGCCATGGGCCGGGTCGGCTTGAAGGAGTACCGCGAGCCCGGCCGCCGCGACCGCGACGATGCTCGTGGCGACGAGCATGATAAGGCGGCTCGCGACCCGGTCCGCCAGCAGGCTCATCGGCCATTGCAGCAGGAGCGCGCCGATCTGGATGCCGGCCGTGAGCAGGATGGTCGCGCGCTGATCGAGCCCGGACAGGATACCGTAAGCGGGGGTCACGCTCGTCAGCGGGCCGCCCACCAGCCCGACATAGAGGCAGCCGACGACCGCGGCCGGCGCCTGCTGCCATAGCGTCCCCAATCCGACCGAAACGATCTCGCTCGATTCAGGGCCCCGGGCACGCGTCAGCGCAACGGGGATCAGCGCCAGAGAGAAGGCCATGCTGGCGAAGAGGAAGACGTCCTGCGACTGGATCGCGACATAGCCGACGCCGATCTGCGAGCCGATCAGCGCTACGCGGTTGAGGATCTGGTAGATGCCGAAGATGCGGCCGCGCTGGGCCCGATTGGCCTGTCCGCTGATCCAGCTCTCGATGCAGATGCCGTGGCCTGCCGCCGCCAGGCCCATGACCAGCCGCGCCAGCCCCCACCATGCTTCCGGCAGCAGCGGAAAGCTCAGCGTCGAGACCGCCTGGAGCGCGGCGAACACCGCAAAGCCGCGGATATGCCCGACCCGGCGCACGAGCGAGGGATTGACGAAGCAGCCGATCAGGAAGCCGAGCGAATAGGCCGAAGCGACGAGGCCGATCAGCAGCGGCGGCTGGCCTGCGATCGCCATCTGCAACGGCACGACCGTGTTCACGATCGTGCCGGCGACCTGCAGGATCAAAGCACCTGCGACGATGGCGCCGAGCGCGGCGACAGAACCGCCTGGGGCCTTTGCAGTCACGGCGTCATCACATCCCGAGTGCCTGTTTCGGCGAAGCTAGAGCATTTTCGAGCGAAGTGAAGGCCGTTTCGCGTGAAGAAAGTGCGATAAAACAAAGAGCTGGAGCATTTCCGTGCCTCAGAGAGCCGCGGAAATGTTCCAGATGCGGGCTCTCAACAGGTTTTCCGTCCGATGCGGGCCGGCACGCGTGAGCGGATCATCGCTCTGCGCTGACGGCGGCTAAGCGGCAAGGCCATCAGCCATCCTGGGCCTTGATTCCGGCCTCGCGGATCAACTTGCCCCAGCGGTCCATTTCCTCGCGCATATATCGGGCCAGCACCTCCGGCGTCGATGCGGCGACACGGCCGCCGAGCTCTTCGATCCGGGTCTTCACCTTCTCCTGCCGCAGTGCGGCCTGAACATCGGCCGAGACTTGCGCGACGATCTCGGGCGGCGCCTTGCCGGGCATGAAGAGCGCGAACCAGGAGCCGACATCGAAGCCCGGCAGCGTGTCGCGGATCGGCGGCACATCTGGCAGCGCCGGGACACGCTCCTGCGTCGAGACGCCGATAGCGCGGATCGTGCCGCCGCGAATCTGGCTGATCGAGACCGTCACCGTATCGAACATGACGTCGATGCGCCCGCCCACCAGGTCCTGCATGGCTGGCGCCGCGCCGCGATAGGGGACATGGGTCATCTCGATGCCCGCCGCGCGCTTGAACAGCTCGCCGATCAGATGCAGCGAGGAACCGACACCCGCCGAGCCGAAATTCAGCGCGCCGGGCTTCGCCTTCGCCAAGGCGATGAAGTCGCCGACCGTGCGCGCACTGGAGCCCGGAGGCACCACCATGACATTGGGAATGACGACCGCGAGCGACAGCGGCGCGAAGTCTGCGAGCGGATCGAAGGGCAGCTTCTCGAAGAGAAAGCGGTTCACCGCGATTGCACTCGATGTGATCAGGAGATGATGCCCGTCAGGCTCGGAGCGCGCCACATCGGCCGAGCCGATATTGGAACTCGCCCCCGGCTTGTTGTCGATATAGACCTGCTGCTGCCACATCACGCTCAACTGCTCGCCGAGCACGCGGGCGATGATGTCGTTGGCCCCGCCTGCGGCGAAGGGCACCACCAGCCGCACGCTCTTGCTCGGACGCCAGTTCGCAGCGCGAACCTGGGCACCGGCGGACGCCGGAAAAAGCAGCGCCGCGCCGGCCAGCGCCAGTGTCTGCCGACGCGTCGGCAACGCGCTCGCCGGGATTGAGCCGTGCGGTGTGTTCATCGAGCCTTGTCCAGACGTCATGACTTGTCCTCCCTCGGCTTGGATCGCGCTATTCCGCGCGTTTAGAACGGGTAGTGCCGCGGCGTGGTCTGCAGCGTCAGCCAGCGCAGCTCGGTGAAGGCCTCGATGCCGGCGCGCCCGCCGAAGCGGCCATAGCCACTGTTCTTGACGCCGCCGAACGGCATCTGCGCCTCGTCATGCACGGTCGGGCCGTTGACGTGGCAGATGCCGGATTCGATCCGCGAGGCCACGCGCCAGCCACGCGCCGTGTCGCCCGTGAACACCGCGGCCGAGAGCCCATAGGGATTGTCGTTGGCGCAGGCGATCGCCGCCTCCTCGCCATCGACCCGAACGATCGCCTTGACCGGGCCGAAGCTCTCCTCGCCATAGATCCGCATCGCCGGCGTGACGTGATCGAGCAGCGTCGCGGGAAACAGCGTCGTCTCCGCCTTGCCGCCGCAGACCAGCGTCGCGCCCTTGACCAGCGCATCGTCGATCAGGCCGTTGCAGCGCTCGACCGCCTTCATGTCGACGACCGAGCCGAGCACGACCGGGCCCTTGCGCGGATCGCCGAGCGGCAGGCTGGTTGCCTTGGCGGCAAGCCGCGCGACGAAATCGTCGGCGATGCTCTGGTCGACCACAATGCGTTCGGTCGACATGCAGATCTGGCCGGAGTTGGCGAAGGCGCCGAAGGCGATGCCGGCGACAGCCGCGTCGAGATCGGCATCGTCGAGGACGAGCGCCGGCGCCTTGCCGCCTAGCTCCAGCACGACCGGCTTCAGATGCTCGGCGCAGAGCTTCGCGATGATGCGGCCGACATGGGTCGAGCCGGTGAAGTTGACGCGCCTGACGGCCGGGTGCGCGACCATCGCCGCGACGACCTCGGCGGCGTCCTCAGGCGCATTGGTGACGAAGTTGACGACGCCTTCCGGCAGCCCCGCCTCCTGCAGCGCCGCAATGATCAGCCCATGCGTGCGCGGGCAAAGCTCCGAGCCCTTCAGCACGACGGTGTTGCCGCAGGCGAGCGGCACCGCGATGGCACGCGTGGCGAGGATGACGGGCGCATTCCACGGCGCCATGCCGAGCACGACGCCAGCCGGCTGGCGCACCGCCAAAGCGAGGCTGCCCGGCACATTGGACGGAATGACCTCGCCGCTGATCTGCGTCGTCAGCGCGGCGGCCTCGATCAGCATGTCGGCGGCGAGATGGACGTTGAAGCCGGCCCAGATGGCGGAGGCGCCGGTCTCGGCCGACATCGCCGCCGTGAAATCGGCAGCGCGGGCTTCGAGCGCATGCGCGCCCTTGACCAGCAAATCGCGCCGCTTGGCCGGCGACGTCTGGGACCAGGCTGGGAAAGCGCGAGCGGCGGCATCGACGGCCGCGCGCGCATCATCAGGCGTCGCCGCGGCAGCACGACTCGCGACGGAGCCGTCGAGCGGGTTGCGCCGCTCGAAGACGCGCCCGCCTGTCGCTGCGACCACCTTGCCGTCGATCAGGAGATTGATGGCCTCAGGGCTATCACCGGCGTTTGTCATCTCGGTCCTCACAGGTCAGGCAATCACGATGTCGATCAGGTTCGGGCCCGAAGCTCCGAATGCGGCACGCAGGCGCTCGGCGAGGTCCTCAGGGCGCTCGACCCGCTCGCCAGGCACGCCCTGTCCACCAGCCAATTGCGCGAAGTCGATGCCAGGCAGCTCGGTCCCGGCCGGCTTGTCGTTCGGCGCGTAGCCGAAGACCGGGGCGAATTCCTGCAACGCCGCATAGCGGCGATTGTTGAGGATCAGGAAGGTGATCGGCAGGTCGAGCTGCGCCGCGCTGTAGAGCGCCTGAATCGAATAGAGGCTGGAGCCGTCGCCGATCAGCGCGATCACCCGCCCCGGCTGCTTCATGCGCCGGCGCGCCAGCGCGACACCGACCGCCGCTGGCATGCTGTGTCCGAGCCCGCCGCTTGCCATGGTGTAGAAGCTGTCGGCGCCGCTCATCGGCAGATAGGTCTGGATCGTCGCGCGCGTGCTCGGCGCCTCCTCGACCACGACGTCGTCGGGATGGCGTTCCCGGTCTATCACCGAGAGCACATAGGCGGCCGACATCGGCACGCCGGGAGACGCGGCCTGCGGAGCGGGACGGGACAGCGATATCTCACGTTCGGCGCGCGGAGCGCTTGCGACAAGCAGCGCCCGTGCCGCCAGATCGAGACTGGCGACGACGCTGTCGCCGACCGGGGCCCAGGCGGCCTGCTGCGGGTCGTCGACGATCTGTGCGAGCGTAGCGCCATCTGGAATGTGCGGCCCGTTGCCTTCGACATGATAGGTGAAGACGGGCGCGCCGAGCACGAGGATAAAGTCGTGCGGCGCCAAGCGCTCGACGATCCGCTCGCGCATCGCCGGCAGGAAGCCGCTGAACTGCGGGTGGCGCTCCGGGAAACCGCAGCGCGCGCACATCGGCGCGACATAGATCGAGGCCTGATGGCGCTCGGCGAGCGCGACGACATCGGCGACGGCCTGTTCGCGCGCGACGCCGGCGCCGACGACGAAGGCCGGCCGCCTGCTGGCGTTGAGCCGTTCGGCGATCGCCGCGATCGCGTCGGGCGCCGGCGCCAAGGCCTGGCTGACACGGCGCGGCAGGACGAGCTCGCTCGGCTGATCCCAGTCATCGGCCGGAATCGAGATGAAGACCGGCCCGCGCGGCGGCTGCATCGCGATGTGATAGGCCCGCGCCAGGGCGAGTGGCAGGTCGGCGCCGCGCGCCGGCTCAATCGCCCATTTGACATAAGGCTTCGGCAACTCGGTCGCCTGCACCGAGGCGAGGAAAGGATCGAAAGGCAGGATCGAGCGCGCCTGCTGGCCGGCGGTGATCAAGAGCGGCGTCTGGTTCTTGAACGCCGTGAAGATATTGCCCATGGCATGGCCGACGCCGGCAGCCGAGTGCAGGTTAACCAGTGCCGCATTGCGTGTCGCCTGCGCATAGCCGTCGGCCATGCCGACCACGACCGCTTCCTGCAGGCCGAGCACATAGCGGAAATCCTCGGGATACTCCCGGAACATTGGCAGCTCGGTCGAGCCGGGATTGCCGAAGACCGTATCGATCCGCAGCTGGCGCAAAAGGTCGAGCACGGCTTCCCGCACGGTCGGGCGGGCGGAGGATGATGTGTTGTCGGCTGGCATGCGCGTCCCTCGGATCGGGGACACTGTGGCGCCGTGCTTGCCATTGCTCAATTAGATGAAGCGACTAAGTCTTATTCGCATGGCGAATATCGATTCAATCGACCTCAACCTGCTGAGGCTGTTCGATGCGGTCTACCGCACCCGCAATGTCAGCCGTGCGGCCGAGCAACTCGGCCTCTCGCAGCCCGCGACGAGCCAGGCCCTGACCCGCCTGCGCCTGCTGTTGCGCGACCCGCTGTTCGAGCGCGTCGCCGGCGGCGTCAGGCCGACCGCGCGCTCCGAGCGTCTCGCACACTCGGTGCAGGCCGGCCTGGCACTTCTGGAAGCCGGCCTCAATGAGGGCGAGAGCTTCGATCCAGCCACCACTGACGCGGAACTGCGCCTGCATCTCAGCGATATCGGCGAGGGCCGCTTCCTGCCGCCGCTGATGACGACGCTTCGCAAGATCGCACCGAACCTGCGCATCATCGCACGCGCTTGGCCGCACGAGGCGATTTCCGAGGCCCTCGACAATGGCCAGCTGCACTTCGCTTTGGGTTTTCTCCCGACGGTGAGCGGTACCGCCCATGCCGAAATGCTGAGCGACCGCTATCAGATCTTCGTTCGCACCGAACATCCGGTCATACGGCACGCCCGCGATGGCGCCTTGAGCGTCGAGGATATCGCGAAGCTGGATTTCGTCGCCGTCAGATCGCACGCCCAGACGCAGCGCATGCTGGAAATGCTGCATCTCGATCCGCGCATCCGCCTGATCGTCTCCAGCTTCACGGCGCTGCCGCCGATCATCCGTGCCACCGATCTCGCCGTGCTGATGCCGCGCCAGATCGGCCTTGGCCTCGAGCCGGTCGGTGCCTTCGCTTTGCTCGAACCTGCGCTGCCGCAGCGCGATTTCAGCGTCGCGCTGCACTGGAGCCGGCGTCACGCCCAGAACGCCATGCTGCGCTGGGCGCGGGGGGTCATCCTGGAGCTGTTCCGCAGCACCCGGCGATCCGGGTCCGCAGAGACGGCCGGCGACTAGGACCGCCGGTCACTCCAGAGAAGCGGCCCGTCAGATCGGCTGCGCTCCGCGATAGCGCGCGAAGACGTTCTGACGGCCAGCCGAGAAGACGACGACGTCATAAGTGTCGGGCGCCTGGCCCGGCACTTCCATGCCGGGCGAGCCGACCGGCATGCCGGCGACGGCAAGGCCGGTCACCTTCGGCTTCTCGGCGAGCAGACGCTTGATCGCATCGGCCGGGACATGGCCTTCCAGTACATAGCCGCCGATCTCGGCGGTGTGGCACGAGGCGAGCGCGTCGGGCACGCCGAGCTTGAGCTTCAGTGGCGTGACATCCGCGACCTCGACCACCTCGACCGGGAAGCCGGCCGCCTTCACATGCTCGACCCAGTTCCCGCAGCAGCCGCAGTTCGGGTCGCGTGTGACGGTCATCTTCGGCAGCGTCTCGGCGGCGATCGACGGTCGCCATAGCTCGAACGCAGCGGCCAGCTGCGCAGCACCAATCAGCAGGCCACGGCGGGATGGAGAAAGCTCGCTTGTCATGTCCTGCCTCAGCCGACCTGTTCCACGCTAGGCGTATATCCCGCCGCGACCACGGCCGACTTGATCGCCGCGAAGTCGGCGCTGCCCTGCACCCTGACCAGCTTCGAGGCCGGGTCCGCCGTCACCGCGGTGCCCGGTATCCCGCCTTCGATCGCCTGCTTGATCGTGCCGGCGCAGTGGCCGCAGGTCATGTCCTCAACGCGAAAGCTGATCGCCCCGTCCGGGGCCGGTGTCGCGACCGAGGCCGCGGTTGAGTGCTGCTGGCAGGAGCACATGGCTGCAATGTCCTTCATTGACGATTGCAGCAGCCTGCACCTTCCCACCATGGGAAGGTCAAGCGCCTTTTCGATCTTGCCGGCCGAGGTCCGTCACACGCCGTTCCTGACAGCGCGGAACTGGGCGATGAAGGCTGGCGGCTCGGGCAACGAGGCCATCCGGGCGACCTCTCGCTCCTTCGGCGCCTTCGCGGCGAGGCCAGTCGTGCTGGCCGGGAAGAACTGGATCGCCGGCGTCCCCTCGATGCCGTAGCGCGCCGCAAACGCCTTCTCGGTGAGCTTGCTCCCGTCGAAATCGGTGACCTCGCGGGCGCCGAGAATGTTGAGATGCAGCACCGCGAAGTTGTCGCGGATATAGGCTTCGATCGCCGGATCGGCGAGATGGACCTCGTGCAGGCGCCGGCAAGCCGGGCAATTGCGCAGGCCCCAGAGGATCACGAAGCGCTTGCCGCCCTGGCTCGCAGTAGTGAGGTCCTCGGCGAGATCGAGGAAGCTCTCGAGATACCAGCCCTCCTGGTAGAGCCCGTCCTCACCGAGCCGCGCCTTGGCCAGGGCCGGCGTGAACCCCGCCACGACCATCGTGCTCGCCAACAGGCTGCGTCGTGTGATCATGGCGTCGCCTCCGCACAGAGCCTCGGCGGGCTCTGGTATAAACATATGAATACGACTATGTTCCGGGGATGATTGCAAGCGGGCGATATCGCGCGGGGCTGGTGGCAGCGTTCACGTTGTCGATATTCCTGTCGGCGCCAGCCTTCGCCGCCGAGCTCGTCATGTACACCCGCACTGGCTGCCCTTTCTGCGTGCGCTTCGAGCGCGAGGTCGCGCCGGTCTACGACAAAACCCCGGAAGGCAAGGCCGCGCCGCTGCGGCGAGTCGAACTGCCGGCCGGTGGTGTCCGCGGCGGCGAATTGCGCGAACCGGTCATCGCGACGCCCACCTTCGTGCTGGTGGACGATGGCCGGGAGGTCGGCCGCATCACCGGCTATCTCGACGACGACATGTTCTGGGGTTTGCTCGGGCGGCTCGTTGCTGTCATTGAGAATCCTGACCAGGTTCAACGATCAGGCGCACAGACCCAATGACCGCGATCGTCTCAAAAGCGCTCGAAACCGAACTGCGCGACGGCGCCGAGTTCTCGCCGGAGCTCGACCAGCTGATGCGCAAGGCCCGCAAGGCCAGCGATTTCCTCAAAGCCCTCTCGCATGAGAACCGGCTGCTGCTGCTCTGCCTGCTGGCCGAGCGCGAGCGGACGGTGACAGAGCTCGAAAACCTGCTCTCGCTGCGCCAGCCCATGGTCTCGCAGCAGCTCGCCCGCTTGCGCCTCGACCAGCTCGTCACCACCCGCCGCGACGGCAAGGCGATCTATTACAGCCTCGCCAGCGACGATGTCCGGCGCGTCATCGCCGTGATCTACGACATCTTCTGCGGCCCGCCCGGGATCGAAGCCGGAAAATCGTGAGTAATCGTCGCCGCCATCGGCGCTTGCCGTGATCGCGCTATCTGCCTGGGGCGCGACGCTCGCAGGCGTGGCGGTGGGCGCCGCCTGCGGCTTCACCGTTCGCAGAGCCCGCCTGTGCTCGTTCGGCGCGGTCGAGGATGCCTGGATGGGTGGCGACACCCGCCGGCTGCGGATCTTCGGCCTCGCCCTCGCGATCGCGCTGATCGGTACACAGACGCTGATCGGCCTTGGCCTGCTTGACCCCGCGAATTCGACCTATGTCCAGTCGGCCCTGCCCTGGCTGTCGATCGTGGTCGGCAGCATCTTGTTCGGGCTCGGCATGGCGCTGGTCGGCACCTGTGGCTTCGGCTCGCTCGTGCGGCTCGGCTCCGGCGATCTGCGCAGCCTGATCGTGATGATGGTCTTCGGCGCGGTCGCCTATGCGACGCTGCGCGGCATGTTCGCCCCGATCCGGATCGAGGTGCTGGAAAAGGTCTATTGGCCGCTTCCCGGCGGCCTCAAGGGCGATCTCGCCGGCATCCTGACCTATCTCGGCGCGCCGGCTGCGCGGACGCTGATCACGGCCATCGGCGCCCTCGTCCTGATCGCGATCGTCGCCGTCGACCCACGACTACGGCGCTCGCCGCGTCTGTTGCTGGCGGGTGCAACGCTCGGCCTTGCCGTCGTCGCCGGCTGGTGGGTGACGGGCGTTGCCGTCGATGCCTTCGAGACCGTGCCGCGGGCGCAGAGCCTGACCTTCGTCTCGCCGGTCGGCCGGGCGCTCTATGGCGTGCTGAGCGCGCCCTCCGCCCTGCTCGAATTCGGGATCGGCACGCTCGCCGGCGTGACGCTCGGCTCGTTCCTCTCGGCGCTTTACGATCGCGAGTTCCGCTGGGAAGCTTTCGACGACGATCGCGAGATGCGCCGCCATCTCCTCGGCGCGGTGCTGATGGGCGGCGGCGGCGTGCTCGCCGGCGGCTGCACCATCGGTCAGGGCATCTCGGCCGGCTCGATGCTGGCCTTGTCCTGGCCCTTGGCGATTGCCGGCATGATGATCGGCGCCCGGATCGGCATCGCCTTCCTGATGGAAGGCTCGCTCAGGGGACTCTGGCAGCGCGGCTGAGGAGCGACACCGATCCGACTTGCGTCACGACGCCGCGACGAAGCGATAGGCCGTGCCCTGCCGCTCGACGCGTCCGACCGCGCCAGGCAGGTGGTAGCCGATCACCTGGGCCTTGTCCTGGCTGAGCCGGTCGAGCAGCTTGCGCCGCGTCGCGACGGCAAGATCGGCATCATGGTCCGACGCCGGGCGCCACTCCGGCCGGGCGAACGAGATCTGAGGATGCGTCAGCGCGTCGCCCAGCACCATGACCGGCCCGCCCGCGCCCTGAAGCGCGAACGAGACGTGGCCGGGCGTGTGGCCGGGCGTCGCCACTGCCTCGATGCCCGGCAGCCATTCGCGGCCGGGCTCCAGCCGTTCGAGCTTGTCGCCCAGTTGCTTGGCGATGCGCTGTGCCCCGGCCGCGAAGGCGTGCCGGTCCTCGGCCAGGCGCTCATAGACCTTGGGGTCGGTCCAGAACCCGATCTCGGGTGCGGCCACCAGCCAGCGCGCATTCGGAAAGAGCGGGCTGTCGAAATCGTCGAGCGCGCCCCAGAAATGGTCGGGGTGGAGATGGGTGAACAGCACATGCGTCACCGCATCGGGTTCGATCCCGGCGGCCGTCAGGCTCTCGGCCAGCTTGCCCGAGCCGGCCAGGAAATTCGCGCCCGAGCCGCAATCGAACAGGATGACGTCCTTGCCGCGCTTCAGGCAGGTGACGTTCAGCACCGATCGCGTCGGCCCCGCCTGCTTTGCCTCGGCCGCAAGTTCCGCCGGCGCGATATCGCGCGCCAGCATCGACAGCGGCAATTCGAAGCTACCATCGCTGAGGACGGTCAACGTCTCCTCGCCGCTGCCGAGCGTTGCGACGACCTGCGCCAGAGCCGGAGTGGCCAGGGCACAGGCGCCGGTGGTGACGAACAGGCGGCGCGTCAGCATGGACTGCTCCGATAATCGAGGTCAGGTAGCAATGTCAGGGCGCCTTAATATGTCCCCTCAACCCACGCCGTCATTCCGGCCGCAGCGAAGCGGAGCGCCGGAATCCATCGTAGGGCGATGCGCTCTACGATGGATTCCGGATCTGCGCCGCTACGCGGCTTGTCCGGAATGACGTCTCAACTTGAAAAGGACACCAGGGCAGAGCGGAATCGCCTATTTGTTCACCGGCGATTCCGGATCGAACAGATAGGCCATCACGTCCTTGATCTGCTGCTCGTCCAGAACCTTGTTGACGCCGAAGCGCGGCATGTTCGAGCAGGGCACCACCGCCATCGAATTGTAGATCTTGGTGTAGGCGTCCTTGATCGTCTCGGGATCGTATTTGCGATCCTTGCCATAGGCGGCCAGGCTCGGGCCGAGCGTGCCGTAGCTGACCTCCTTCGGATCGAGCTGATGGCAGGCAAAGCAGTTGCCGCCGGCAACCGTGCCGGCCGGGTCGGAGAACTGGCCGCCGCGGCCGTTATTGGCGACCTGATAGCCGTTCTTCCAGTTGCCGAGGAACTTGCCGTCGGCGGGATAGACGACGCGTACGGATTCCCGCTTCAGCATTTCGTCGGACTGCGCCGAAGACGGGTTGTTCCGCGTCACATTGCAGACCGAAAGCGAGTCGTCCGGCTTGATCCTGGACTGCCATTCGGCCGAAGCCTTGCCGAAGGTCGACTTCAGATAGGCGTCGATCACCGCCTGCGCTGGCCGCTCCTGAGCATTGGCCGAATCCGCGGTAACCAGCAGGCCCGCCAGGGGAATGAGAACCTTGATCATCACGTTTCCCCTCAGCGCTTGATCGACGGAACTTTGATCTCGCCGCCTTCGGCCTGCTTCTGCAGGAAGACGGTGAGCGCGGTCAGGGCTTCCGAGCCGTATTCCGGCACCGGCCAGCGCTGCTGGCGATAGCAGTCCCAGAGCCGGTGCTGCATCGTCCGGAGCGCGCTCTGCGAAACACGATAGGTCGGCCAGGAGCCCATCGTCTCCTGCGCGGTCTTGCCCTTGACCGAGAGGTTGGGCAGGCCCTGCAGGCGGATGCGCTTGCCTTCCTCGGCATGGCAGGTGGCGCAGGAGAAATCGTTGACGCCGCCGCGCGTGTAGAACAGCGCCTCGCCGACCGCCGCCATCTCCTTCTCCTTGGGATGGGAGAGCTGCGGCTCGATCCTCATCTCGCTCGACTTGTTGGCGATGAAGGCGACGAGGTCCTCCATATCCGACGCCCGGGCCGGCCCGGAGAAGCGCCGCAGCACCACGTCCTTGGTGTCGAGCCCCTGCAGCTTGTCCATGCACCAGAGCAGGCGCTGCTCGGTGTCCATCACCTTGTCGGCGTCGGCGAAATAGCGCGGCAGCTTGGCAAAGGCGCCCTCGAGCTTGCCCGCCCCTTCGCCAAGGTCGCAGCCCTCCAGGGAGACGTTCTTGGTGCCGCGCTTCTCCGCCCACAGCACCTCGCCGCGATCGACCGCGAGGAAACCCGGATTCGAGAACGGATCGGAGAGCATCTGGCGATAGCGCTCGATCTCCTTCTCACTGTCGTCCTGCGGCGGCGATTGCGCGGTCAATGGCCCCGCCGCCAGTGTCACGACGGCCGCCAATGCGGCCGCTCCGATCATCGGAAGCTTCATCCCTCGCCCTTTCGTTTCCCGGAGCCCGTTCCGATCGCTTGCAACGCAAGCAGATCGATAAAACGGTCTCCATTTTTGAAGCTGGACCGCTTATCCTGCGATCTCGTCGCCGGCCCTCTCGGGGGCTTTACATTCACAAAAAACAATATCACGATACGTGCAAATGATTGGCGTCCCGCTGTCGCGCCGTCAAGAGTTAAAACAAGACGAATTCGAAGGAGGAGCCCTCGTATGCTGACCCACCTGCCGACGCTGTCGCGCCGTGATGCGGTGA
Organism: Allobosea sp. Tri-44; assembly: GCF_004123845.1. Lineage (GTDB taxonomy): Bacteria > Pseudomonadota > Alphaproteobacteria > Rhizobiales > Beijerinckiaceae > Allobosea. Next base: position 158,612 of record NZ_NBDP01000015.1, read on the forward strand.
AGGCCGCCGCCTGGGCCCTTGCCGCCGCCGCGATCGCGCCGAAGCTCGCTTTCGCCGACGAGAAGACCGTCGCCGCCGAGATCAAGAAGCTCTACGGCGACAAGCCGATGGCCTCCGGCAAGATAAAGCTGGACGTGCCTGAGATCGCCGAGAACGGCCTGGTCGTGCCGATCAACATCGAGATCGAGAGCCCGATGACGGATGCCGACTACGTCAAGGCGGTGCACGTCTTCGCCGAGGGCAACCCCCAGCCGGGCGTCATCAGCTACCAGTTTACCCCGGCCTGCGGAAAGGCCTCGGCCGCGACGCGCATGCGGCTCGCGCAGACGCAGGACATCATCTGCGTCGCCGAGATGTCGAACGGCGCGCTGCACACGGCCAAGGCCAACATCAAGGTCACGATCGGCGGCTGCGGCGGCTGACGCCGCGCATCGTCATCGACCAGAACAAGGCGAGGAAATCCCATGACCACCAAACCCACGCCGCGGGTGCGCGTCCCCTCCAAGGCGACGGCCGGCGAGATGATCGAGATCAAGACGCTGATCTCGCACGAGATGGAATCCGGCCAGCGCAAGGACGCCAAGGGCGAGACCATCCCGCGCCAGATCATCAACAAGTTCACGGCGAGCTTCAACGGCAAGCCGGTGTTCGCAGCCGACTGGTTCCCGGCGATCTCGGCCAATCCCTACCAGTCCTTCTTCTTCAAGGCGACGGAATCGGGCGAGTTCACCTTCACCTGGAAGGACGACAACGGCTCCGAATACGTCTCGAAGAACAAGCTGACGGTCGGCTGAGCCCTCTCGTCATTGCGAGCGTAAGCGAAGCAATCCAGTCTCGTAGAGCTCTGCCGCTTCTGGATTGCTTCGTCGCTTCGCTCCTCGCAATGACGGCCAAAGCTCCACTTGAGCAGCCCTGGATCGCGATGTGCGCGCATCCAAAGGATGAGTCATGATCTCAAGACGTGAATTCCTGCAGGCGACGGCGGTCGCCGCAGCGTTGACGACAGGCTCCGGCCTCGGCCCGCTCGGGCGCGCCGCCGCCCAGCAGAAGCTGTCCCAGGCCGACATCCTGCGCTTCGAGCCGCAGGGGCAGGTCACCCTCCTGCATGTCGCCGACATCCACGCCCAGCTCATGCCGCTGCAATTCCGCGAACCGGCGGTCAATCTCGGCGTCGGCGAGGTCAAGGGCCTGCCGCCGCACCTGACCGACGCGGCCTTTCGCGAGCATTTCAGGATCGCGGCAGGTTCGGCCGACGCCTTCGCGCTGACCTCTGACGACTTCGTCTCCCTCGCCCGCAACTATGGCCGGATGGGCGGGCTCGACCGGATCGCGACCCTGGTCAAGGCTATCAGGGCCGAGCGCGGCAACGACAAGGTCCTGCTGCTCGATGGCGGCGACACCTGGCAGGGCAGCTGGAGCGCGCTCCAGACCAAGGGCCAGGACATGGTCGACGTCATGTCGGCCCTGAAGCTCGACGCGATGACCTCGCATTGGGAGTTCACGCTCGGCGCCGAGCGGGTCAAGGAGATCGTCGAAGCCGCGCCCTTCGCCTTCCTCGCCCAGAACATCCGCGACAAGGAATGGAACGAGCCGGTCTTTCCGCCGCGCAAGGTCTTCGAGAAGGGCGGCGTCAAGGTCGCGGTGATTGGCCAGGCGCTGCCGCGCACCGCCGTCGCCAACCCGCGCTGGATGTTCCCCGAATGGGAATTCGGCATCCGCGAGGACGAATTGCAGAAGCAGGTCGAGGAAGCCCGTGCCGAAGGCGCCGCGATCGTCGTGCTGCTCTCGCATGATGGCTTCGACGTCGACCGCAAGCTGGCGAGCCGGGTCAAGGGCATCGACGTCATCCTGACCGCCCATACCCATGACGCCATGCCCGGGCTGATCCGGGTCGGCAACACCGTGCTGGTCGCCTCTGGTTCGCACGGCAAGTTCGTCTCGCGCCTCGACATCGCCGTGAAGGACGGCAAGGTCGCCGATCTCCGCTTCAAGCTGATGCCGGTCTTCGCCGACGCCATCGCGCCCGACGCGGAGATGGCGGCGCTGGTGACCAAGCTGCGCGCGCCCTTCGCCGCCGACCTCGTCAAGGAGATCGGCCGCACCGACTCGCTGCTCTACCGGCGCGGCAATTTCAACGGCAGCTTCGACGACCTGATCTGCGACGCCATGCTTTCGCAGCGCGACGCCGAGATCGCGCTCTCGCCCGGCTTCCGCTGGGGCGGCTCGCTCCTGCCGGGTGAGCCGATCACCTGGGAAGCGATCACCAACGCGACCGCGATCACCTATCCGAACTGCTACCGGATGGAGATGACCGGCGCGCAGCTCAAGGAGATCCTTGAGGACGTCGCCGACAACATCTTCCACCCCGACCCCTATTTCCAGGGCGGCGGCGACATGGTCCGCATCGGCGGCATGGGCTACGCCATCGATGTCGGCAAGCCGATGGGCAGCCGCATCTCCGGCCTCACCCATCTGAAATCGGGCCAGCCGATCGACGCCTCCCGCAAATACGTCGTCGCCGGCTGGGCCAGCGTCAACGAGGGCACGCAGGGGCCTCCGATCTGGGATGTGGTGCGCGACCACGTCGCCGCGACCAAGACCATCACCATCAAGCCGAACGACGCCGTGAAGGTGAGCGGGGCATGAGCGCCTCCGCCGCCACGGCCGTGAAAAGACAAAGGAGACGAGGCATGACCTCTCCCGCAAAACCCGATGCGCTCAGCCGCCGGCGCTTCCTCGGCGGAGCGGCGATTGCCGGAGCCGGCCTTGCCGGCACCGGTCTCGCCCATGCCGAAACGGCCAAGCCCGATCCCTTGATCACCGAGGTCCAGGACTGGAGCCGCTATCTCGGCGAGGGCGTCGACAAGCGGCCCTATGGCACGCCGTCGCGCTTCGAGAAGCATGTGATGCGCCGCGACGTCTCCTGGCTGACAGCCTCGCCCGAATCCTCGGTCAACTTTACGCCGCTGCACGAGCTCGACGGCATCATCACCCCGTCCGGCCTCTGCTTCGAGCGCCATCATGGCGGCATCGCCGACATCGAGCCGGCCAATCACCGATTGATGATCCATGGCCTCGTCGACAAGCCGCTGGTCTTCACCATGGAAGACCTCAAGCGGATGCCGCGGCAGAACCGCATCTACTTCCTCGAATGCGCTGCGAATTCCGGCATGGAGTGGCGCGGCGCGCAGCTCAATGGCTGCCAGTTCACCCACGGCATGGTCCACAACGTCATGTACACCGGCGTGCCGCTGAAGCTGCTGCTGGCCGAGGCGGGCGTGAAGACCTCAGCCAAATGGTTGCTGCTGGAAGGCGCCGATTCCTCCGGCATGAACCGCTCGCTGCCGCTCGAGAAGGCGCTCGACGACGTGCTGATCGCCTTCGCCATGAACGGCGAGGCGCTGCGGCCCGAGCAGGGCTATCCCTTACGCGCCGTGATCCCCGGCTGGGAAGGCAATCTCTGGGTCAAATGGCTCAGGCGCATCGAGGTCGGCGACCAGCCCTGGCAGGCGCGCGAGGAGACCTCGAAATACACCGATCTCCTGGCCGATGGCCGCTCGCGCCGCTTCACCTTCTTCATGGACGCCAAGTCGGTGGTGACCAATCCCTCGCCGCAGGCGCCGCTCAAGCACAAGGGCCGCAACGTGCTTTCCGGCCTCGCCTGGTCGGGCCGCGGCACGATCAAGCGCGTCGACGTCACCCTCGATGGCGGCAAGAACTGGCAGCACGCGCGGATCGACGGGCCGGTGCTCGATAAGTCGCTGACCCGCTTCTATGTCGATTTCGACTGGGCCGGGCAGGACCTCCTGATCCAGTCGCGCGCCATGGATTCAACCGGCTATGTCCAGCCGACCAAGGACGAGCTGCGCAAGGTCCGCGGTACCAACTCGATCTATCACAACAACGGCATCCAGACCTGGCATGTGAAGGCGAATGGGGAGACCGAGAATGTCGAGATCGGTTAATCCCGTCCTGCTCGCCAGCCTCGCTGCGGCGATCGTGCTCGCGGCTGCGCCGCTGATCGCGCAGACCAAGCCGGCGCCGGCCAAGCAGGCTCAGACGCATCCGCCGGCAAAAGCCGCTCCGGCCCCCGCCCCTGCGGCGAAGCTCGGCCTCGGCCGCGAGGCACTGCCCGAGGAGATCAAGGCCTGGGACATCGCGGTTCGTCCGGACGGCAAGGGCCTGCCGCCCGGCAAGGGCACGGTCAAGCAAGGCGACGAGATCTTCCAGGCGCAATGCGCCAGCTGCCATGGCGAGTTCGGCCAGGGCAATGGCCGCTGGCCGGTGCTGGCCGGTGGCATGGGCTCGCTGAAAGCCGACCGACCGGAGAAGACGATCGGCTCGTTCTGGCCGGATCTCTCGACCGTTTTCGACTATGTCCGCCGGGCCATGCCCTATGGCAATGCCCAGTCGCTCTCGCCGGACGAGCTCTACGCGGTCACCGCCTATTTGCTCTATCTGAACGACATCGTGAAGGACGAGGACTTCGAACTGTCCGATAAGAACTTTACCAGTGTGAAGCTGCCGAACGCGGCCGCCTTCTATGACGACGACCGCGAGACCACGGAGAAGGCCTTCTGGGGCAAGGAGCCGTGCATGACCAACTGCAAGCCGGAGGTGAAGATCACCGGACGGGCGGTGATCCTCGATGTGACGCCGGATTCCAAGACGGCGCCGAAGGTCGATTGATGCGGGGAGCCGGCGCCGTCCGTCTTTCGGTGCTCGGTTTCGTATTGGCCTGCGCGCCGGCAGACGCGGCCGGCGATCGGGCCTTGGGGGAATATCTCTCGTCGGAATGCACGACCTGCCACCAGACCAGCGGGAGGCAGGTCGGCGGCATCCCGGCGATCGTCGGCCACCCGGCCGAGCAGTTCGTCGCGCTGATGAACGCCTATCGCGAGCGGCAGCGCGACAACCAGGTGATGCAGGCGGTCGCCGCCCGGCTCTCGAGCGAGGAGATCGCCGCGCTCGCCGCCTATTACGAGAGCCTGAAACCCAATCCTTAGCCGGGCATATGGCCTGAGCAGCGGAGGAAGACACGATGTCGGAGGACACCCAGCAGGCTTCGCGCCGGGCACTGATGCTGGCGGCGGCCAGCGGGGTCGTCGTAGCGGCGGCACCGGCCCTCGCTGCGCCCCGGCAGACCGCGCTCGCCGACCTCAAGAAGGAAGCCGACATCGCCTGCCTCTACCATTGCGATTTCGGCGAGCCGCAGCGCTTTCTCCAGATGCTGCAGAACATCGCCAATCACTATTCGGCCTATGGCGCCGATCCGTTCGCGCTCCAACTCGCCATCGTCGCGCATGGCCCAGGCGTAAAGTTCTTCCTGGAAAGCCTCGACGGCACGAGCTGGAGCGAGGAGGCCGCCACGGTCCCGAAGATCTTCGAGCGCGTCGAGGACGTCGCCAGGAACGGGTTGAAGGTCCATCTCTGCGAGATCACCTTCTCTCGGCTTAAGATCGACAAGAGCAAGGCCCGCAAGGCCGAGTTCGTCGGCTTCGTGCCCTCGGGCGTCGCCGCCGTTGTCGCGCTGCAGGCCAAGGGCTTCGCTTATTTGAAGGTCGGATAGGGCCCGCGAGAGGTCCGACGTCAACCATGGAAGGGGAGAGAAAACCATGTCGACCAGTCGCCGCTCATTTCTGTCCGGCCTCGCCGCCGCCGGAAGCTTCGCCATCGCCTCGCCCGCCGTATTCGGCCAAAGCAAGCCGCGCGTCGTCGTCATCGGCGGTGGAGCCGGCGGCGCGACCGCGGCGAAATACCTGGCCAAGGAGTCGAACGGCGCCATCGCCGTGACGCTGGTCGAGGAGAACGAGGTCTATCAGACCTGCTTCCACTCCAACCTCTTCATCGGCGGCTTCAAGTCCTATGAGGAGATCAGCCACCGCTACGACGCGCTGGCGAAGAACCATGGCATCACGCTCGCCCGCGCCCGCGCCACCCAGATAGACCGCGACAAGAAAGAGGTCGTGCTCTCGACCGGCGCCCGCCTGCCCTATGACCGGCTCGTCGTCTCGCCCGGCATCGACCTGAAATACGATTCCGTTCCCGGCTGGTCGAAGGAGGCCGAGGAGGCGATGCCGCATGGCTGGAAGCCCGGCCGGCAGACGCAGCTGATCAGGCAGAAGCTCGACGCGGTGCAAAATGGCGGCACGATCCTGATGATCGCCCCGCCCAATCCCTATCGCTGCCCGCCTGGCCCCTATGAGCGCGCCTCGATGTTCGCCCATGTGCTCAAGACGAGCGGCAAGCGCGACTGCAAGATCCTGATCCTCGACCCGAAGGACAGCTTCTCCAAGCAGGGCGTTTTCCAGGAGGGCTGGGAGAAGCATTACGGCGCGATGATCGAATGGCTCGGGCCGAAGGTGCATGACGGCATCAAATCGGTCGATCCGAAGACGGGCACCGTCGTCACCGGCTTCGAGACCTACAAGGACTGCGCCTTCGTCAACGTCATACCCGCCCAGATGGCCGGCGAGATCGCCCGTTCCGCCGGGCTGGCGCCAGCCGGTGGCTACTGCACCATCGACCCCGCTTCGATGAAATCGGTCGTCGATCCCAACATCTTCGTGCTCGGCGACGCTTGCATCGCCGGCGACATGCCGAAATCGGCGTTCGCCGCCAACAGCCAGGCCAAGGTCGCGGCGATGGTGATCCGCGGCGAGCTCACCAATGCCCGCACCTTCCCGGCGCGCTACATCAACACCTGCTGGTCGCTGATCGAGACCGACGACACCGTCAAGGTCGGTGGCCGCTACGAGGCCAAGGACGGCAAGATCGCCGCGACCGAGACTTTCGTCTCCCAGCCCCGCGAAAGCGCCGAACTGCGCAAGGAAAACCAGGCCGAGAACGTTGGCTGGTATGCCGGCATCACCGCCGACATGTTCAGCTGAAGGCCATCCAGCGCCGTCGCCCTCCCACGGCGGCGGCGCCCTCCTCTCTCCTCATCAGGATCTACGTATGAAACTGCCGATCATTGCCGCTATGCTCACCGCCACCACCCTCGTCACGACCAGCGCCTCGGCACAGGACGTCGCCGCCGGCGAGCGCTCGTGGAACAAGTGCCGGGCCTGTCACCAGCTCGGCGAGGGCGCCAAGAACCTGGTCGGCCCGCAGCTCAACGGCCTGTTCGGGCGCCATACCGGCGAGGTCGAGGGCTACAGCTATTCGACCGCCAACAAGGGCGCCAACATCACCTGGGACGAGGCCGTCTTCGCCGAATACATCAAGGATCCCAAGGCGAAGATCCCCGGCACCAAGATGATCTTCGCCGGCATCAAGAACGAGAAGGAGATCGCCGACCTCACCGCCTATCTCAAGCAGTTCGGCAAGGACGGCAAGAAGATGTGACGGGAGGCTTCTTGCCTCGGCGCGTCCCGCCCGCCGCGCTCATGACATGATCGGCCCGGAGGTTCGACGGCACGCCGAATCCGGCACCCGAAAGGACCTTCCGAATGACCACCAGCCGCAACGCCCTCGCGGGCATCGCCCTGATCGGCACGCTCGCCCTTGGCGGACTAGCCTTGGCCCAGGGCCATCAGGGGCATGGCGGTCACAGCACAGCGACACCGGCCGCTTCCGATACGCCGGCGACGCAGGCCTACAAGGCGGCCAACGACAAGATGCACAAGGAGATGGGCGTCGCCTTCAGCGGCGATCCGGATGTCGACTTCGTCCGCGGCATGATCCCGCACCATCGGGGCGCGGTCGACATGGCCAAGGTCGTGCTCGCCCATGGCAAGGACCCCGAGCTGCGCAAGCTCGCCGAAGCCGTGATCACCGAGCAGGAAAAGGAGATCGCCTTCATGCGCGAGTGGCGGAAAAAGCGCGGCAAGTGATCGCCTCGCCCGGCCCGCTCCGGATCGACGGATTCGGGGGTGACGTAACGCGAGCGCTTGCCCTGCAAGGCCGGCGCTGGCAGAGAGGCGGCGCGACTTGCGCCCACGCATACCTGCATGCACAGGCCGCGAAACTCACATAGGCTTCCCTCTCGCCGTTCGGCCGCTCGCGGGTTCTATGAAGAAGTATCTGGACTATCTCTGGCCGCTCATCGGCCTCGTCGCGGTCATCTGGTCGATCGACCTGCTCTGGGACAAGCTCAAGTCCGAGGCCTTGACCAATGAGGCGCTCGCAACCCAGCTCGAACAGGCCGGCCTCTGGGACTCGGTCAGGATCGTCGCCACCGGCATCGGCCAGAAGATCGCGGTCATTCCGCCCGCCGCCTTCTTCCACGCCGGGCTCGCGACGCTCGTCGCCTATGCCGCACTCGCCTGGTACGACCGGATCGCGCTGCTGCATTTGCACCGCGAGAAGGGCATTTCCTGGGCCTATATCTCGCTCTGCTCCTTCGTCACCTATGCGCTCTCGCATAATATCGGCGCCTCGGTCTTTTCGGGCGGCATGGTGCGCTATCGCGCCTATCACGCGAAGGGCCTGAGCGGGCCTGAGATCGCGGTGCTGGTGGCGCTCTGCTCCTTCACCTTCGCCTTCGGCACCATCCTGCTGATGGGGCTCGTTCTGATCGGCGAACCTCAGATCCTGCGACCGCTGCACCGGCTTTCCGACTGGTTCGGCATCGGCGACAAGCAGGCGCGCCTGATCGGCTTTGGCCTGCTCGCCTTCTGCGTGCTCTATACGATCGGCTCCTGGCTGCGCTTCAAGCCGCTGAAGATCGGCTCGTTCGAGCTGGTCTATCCGCGCCTGCCGATCGTCGCCCGGCAATATCTCGCCGCTCCGCTTGAACTGATGGGCGCCGCCGGCATCATCTATTTCGCGCTACCGGAGCAGGGCAATCCCGGCTTCTTCATCGTGCTCGGCGCCTTCCTGATCTCGTTCTCAGCCGGACTGCTCAGCCAGGTGCCGGGCGGGGTCGGCGTGATGGAAGCGGTCTTCCTCGCGGTAATGCCCGGCGTGCCGGCCCCGGCCGTCTTCGCGGCGCTGCTAATCTGGCGGTTGTTCTACCTGATCATTCCGCTGGTCATCTCGCTGCCGATCGTGCTCGCCTTCGAGCGGGCGCAGTTGCGCAAGGCGCTGGCGCACGAAACCCAGGTGAAGGCGCAGGAGCAGGCAGCAGCCAAGGCGGCGGCCCTGCACATCGACAAGCCGGAGTGACGCTTCAGCGCTTCAGCGCGATCGCCGCCGCCCCGAACATCAGGAGGCTGCCGATCGCCTCGGCCGGGCCGAACGGCTCGCCGAGCGCGAACACGCCGGCTCCGACTGCGACTGCCGGGCTGATGAAGGCGTAGAGCCCGGCCCGGAAGGCGCCCCAGTCGCGCACCAGCCGCAGATAGATCGTGAAGCCGATCAGCGAGCCGCCGACGACCAGCACCGCCAGCGCAGGCAGCGTCGGCCAGGAGAGCAGCGCACTGAAATGCGCCGGCGTCACGTTCTCCAGCAGGCCGGACATCAGGCAGAGCCCGAAGCCGCCGATCAGCGTCTGCCAGCCGGCCAGCGTCAGCGTCGGGATGCGGCCCATCACCGGCCGCGACCAGACCGCGCCGAAGCAGTAGAGCAGCGTGCCGGCGGCGACCGCCGCCAGCCCCCAGAGTTCGAGCGGTCCGCCCTTGGCCGCTGCAAATCCGCCGAGCGCGCGTGTCGAGAACAGGAAGCCGAGGCCGATCGCGCCGAGACCGATCGCCGCGAGCTTGCGCCCGCCGATCGCATGCCCCTCGATGAGATAGCTGGCGATGATGGTGAAGATCGGGATGGTAGCGAAGTTGACGATCGCCGCGAGCCCGGTCGGCGCCTGGGCCGTGCCCCAGAACAGCAGGGTGTAGTTGCCGGTGTTGAGCAGCAGCGCGGTCATGATCACGCGCGGCCAGGCCTCGCTTGGCACCCGCAGTACGTCGCGGCCGGCCCAGGCCAGCATCAGCGCTCCGGCGATGACGAAACGCGACGCCGCGAGGAAGACCGGCGGCACATGCTGCGCGCCGACCTTGATCGGCAGCCAGGTCAGCCCCCAGACGAGGCACATCAGCGCGAAGAAGGCGGCATTGCGGGACATGGCTGCGCTTAGCGAGAGTGGCGGGAAGGACCAATGCCGGCCCAGCATGCGGCCATGGCGTTGATGGAGGAGCGCCTACCCCGTCCTCTGGCCAACGTCCTTGCCGCGCTCTATTATAAGAGAATCAAGGGTATGATGATGGACGATCTCGCGTCAAGATTGGCGGAACGCCTGCGCAGCGAGCGCGAGATGCGCGGCTGGAGCCTGAACGACCTCGCCGAGCGCTCCGGCGTCTCGCGCGCGATGATCAGCCGGATCGAGCGCGGCGAGGCGAGCCCGACCGCGGTGTTGCTCGGCCGGCTCTCCGGAGCCTTTGGCCTGACCCTGTCGAACCTGCTCGCGCGGATCGAGAATGCCGGCGAGCGCGTCCGCCGCGCCACGGAGCAGCCGCTCTGGCGCGATCCGGAGACCGGCTTCGTCCGCCGCGCGATCTCGCCAGCCGGCAATGGCGATCTCGAGCTCGTCGCCGGCGAATTGCCGCCCGGCGCCGCGATCGCTTATCCCGCGAGTTCCTACGCCTTCATCCGCCAGCAGATCTGGATGCAGTCAGGCCTGCTCGACTTCGACGAAGGCGGCATCGTCACGCGGCTTGAGGCCGGTGACTGCATGGAGCTCGGCCCGCCCAGCGATTGCCGCTTCAGCAATCCCGGCACCGAGCCGGCGCGCTATCTCGTCGTCGTAAGCAGGCGCTGAGTTCCGTCAGACGCTCCCCACCGTCCTGAGCTTGGCCCGCGGATGGATCTCGCTCTGCGAGAGCACCGGGGTCTCGCGGCGGAAGCGCTCGATGATCTGGCGCACGAAGGGCCGCGCCATGCCGGAGGTGACCAGCGACGGCATCTCGCCGAGGCGCGCCGCCTCCTCGAACTTGTCGCGCACCTGATGGACGAAGTCCTGAAGCCGCGAGGGCTGCATGGCGAGGTGACGGTCCTCGCCCTGGCCGACGATCGATTCGGCAAAGACGCTCTCCCAGGCCGGCGACATGGTGATGATCGGCAATTGTCCATGCTGGTTGGAGAACTGCGCGCAGATCTGGCGGGCGAGGCGGACGCGGACATGCTCGGCGATGTCGCGCGGATTCTTGATGGCGCCCGCGACCTCGGCGATGCCCTCGACGATCGTGCCGAGATCGCGGATCGAGATGCGCTCGGAGAGCAGCAATTGTAGCACGCGCTGGATGCCGGTGGTCGAGATCTGGTTCGGCACGATCTCCTTGACCAGGTCGGCATGATCCTTGGGCAATTCGCGCAGGAGCTTCTGCACCTCGCCATGGGAGAGCAGCTCCGGCATGTGCGACTTCAGCACCTCAGTGAGATGGGTCGAGATCACGGTCGCGGCGTCGACCACGGTGTAGCCGCGCAATTGCGCCTCGTCCTGCAGTGCCCCGTCGATCCAGGTCGCCGGAAGACCGAAGGTCGGCTCCAGCACGTTGTGGCCAGGCAGCGTGACGCTTCCCCCCATCGGGTCCATCGCCATGTATTGGCCGGGATAGACCATGCCGTGCCCGGCATCGATCTCCTTGATCTTGATGAAGTAGTGGTTGGCCTCGAGCTGGACGTTGTCGACGATGCGCACGGCCGGCATGACGAAGCCGAGCTCGGCGGCGAGTTGGCGCCGCAGCGCCCTGACCTGATCCGTCAGCCGGTCGGCGCCGCCGGGCGCATTCACCAGCGGCAGCAGGCCGTAGCCGATCTCGATCTTGAGTTCGTCGAGCTTGAGCAGATCGTTGAGGGTCTCTTCCTTCGGCGTGCCGTCGGGCGCAAGCGGCGAGGCCGCCTGCGCCTGCACGGCGGCTTCCGTCTCACGCGCCTTGGCGAGGCGGCCGAAATGGCGCGCCAGCCAGCCCGAGCCGGCGGCAAGGACGAGGAAGGGCAGCATCGGAATGCCGGGGAGGACCGCGATCAGCAGCATCACCGCCGCCGACATGCCGAGCGCCTTGGGATAGCCCGAGAGCTGCTTGCCGAGCGCCTTGTCGGCGGCGCCGCGCACGCCCGATTTCGAGACCAGCAGGCCCGCCGCCGTCGAGACGATCAGCGCCGGGATCTGGCTGACGAGGCCGTCGCCGACGGTCAGCAGCGTGTAGCTGTGCGCCGCCGCGCCGAAGCTCATGCCCTGCTGCGCCACGCCGATGATGATGCCGCCGATCACGTTGATGAAGGTGATCAGCAGGCCCGCGATCGCGTCGCCGCGCACGAACTTCGAGGCGCCGTCCATCGAGCCGAAGAAGTTGGCCTCGTCCTCCAGCGCCTTGCGCCTGGCCTTGGCGACGTCCTGATCGATCAGACCGGCTGAAAGGTCGGCGTCGATCGCCATCTGCTTGCCGGGCAAGGCATCGAGGGCAAAGCGTGCAGCGACCTCGGCGATGCGGCCCGAGCCTTTGGTGATGACGACGAAGTTGACGATGATCAGGATGGTGAAGACGATCACCCCGATCACGAAATTGCCGCTCATCACGAAATTGCCGAAGGCTTCGATGACGTGGCCGGCGGCCGCCGTGCCCTCATGGCCATGGGCGAGGATCAGGCGTGTCGAGGCGAGGTTCAGCGCCAGCCGCAGCATCGTCACGATCAGCAGCACGGTCGGGAAGGCCGAGAACTCCAGCGGCTCCTCGATGAACAGCGCCGTCATCAGGACGAGCACCGAGAGGATGATCGAAAGCGCCAGCAGCATGTCGAGCAGCATCGCCGGCAGCGGGAAGATCAGCACCACGAGGATGCCCATCACGCCGATGGCGAGGAACAGGTCCGGCCGGTTGAGCAGCGCGCCCATCTGGCCGCGCGTCGGCATCTGCATGCCCCCGCCGCTGCCTGCCGTCACATCGCTCATCGACCAGAAGCTCCCACGCGTCGCCCGTGGCCGGGCGGCTGTCGTACCCGGCAATTCTTGCCGAGCGCATGGTGAACGAGTGGTTAAGAAGCCTCAAAAAAATCCCGTCTGGAACCTTTCCCTGAACGGGCTGTTATCGAATGGCCGCGTTGTGGCCGCATTCGGCCAGCCAACTCGCACGGGGTCGACGACATCGGCCGTAAAGGCCGAAGCCTTCTGGAGGATATCTTGGATAGACGTTCATTTATGGTCAGCCTTTTCGGCGGTCTCGCCGCCGCCAGCGTCGGCGGCATGGGCATTGTCCAGGCTGCAACTGCAGCTCCCGCTGCTCCGCTGCCGAGCCCGGAAGAGCTCGCTCCGGCGCTGAAAGCAGGCCTCGACAAGACCGATGCCGATTTCAGCCAGGTCGTGGTCCGTGACCGCGTCGTCGTTCGTCGGCCCAGGCCTTATCGCCGCCCCGTCGTCGTACGCCGCACCGTCGTGGTGCGCCGGCCGAGGCCTTATCGTCGCCCGGTCGTCGTGCGCCGGCGCGTGATCTACCGCTGAGAACCAAGCCTATCGACGGGCGGCCCTGGCCGCCCGTCGCCTTTGAAGCGGCGCCAAGACCGTCTGTCGGAGGGACGAGCCTTTTGAACGAGGGACGCGAGAGCTCAGGCGAGATCGTCACCGACATCCCGGCGAGGCTCGACCGCTTGCCCTGGTCACGCTTCCACACGCTTGTGGTCGTCGCACTCGGCATCACCTGGATCCTCGACGGGCTCGAGGTCACCCTCGCCGGCGCCGTATCGGGCGCCCTCAAGGAAAGCCCGGTGCTGCGCTTCACCAACACCGAGGTCGGGATGGCGGGCGCCGCCTATCTCGCCGGCGCGGTCCTCGGCGCGGTTTTCTTCGGTTGGCTGACTGATCGGCTTGGCCGCAAGAAGCTCTTCACCATCACCGTTCTCGTCTATCTGAGCGCGACCGCCGCGACCGCCTTCTCCTGGAACCTGTGGAGTTTCCTGCTCTTCCGCTTCGTGACCGGGATGGGCATCGGCGGCGAATACACCGCAATCAATTCGGCGATCCAGGAGCTCGTGCCGGCGCGCGTGCGCGGCTGGACCGATCTCGTGATCAACGGCTCCTTCTGGGTCGGCGCGGCGATCGGTGGCGTTGCCGCCATCATCCTGCTCGATCCCTCCTTTGTTTCGCCGGACATGGGCTGGCGGCTCGCCTTCTTCATCGGCGCCGTGCTCGGCCTGATCATCATGTTCCTGCGGCAATGGATCCCGGAGAGTCCGCGCTGGCTGATGAGCCATGGCCGCATCGCCGAGGCCGAGCGCATTGTCGCCCATATCGAATCGTTCTCGCCACCGCAGCCTGCGGCAAAGCTGCCGACGCTCACCCTGCGCCCGCGCTCGCGCACGCCGATGGGTGAAGTGGCCCACACGCTCTTCGTCACGCACCGGCCGCGCACGTTGGTCGCGCTGGCGCTGATGACGTCGCAGGCCTTCTTCTACAATGCAATCTTCTTCACCTATGCGCTGATCCTGACCGACTTCTACGGCGTTCCATCGCAGGCGATCGGCTGGTTCATCCTGCCCTTCGCCGCCGGCAACTTCCTCGGACCGCTCCTGCTCGGCCGGCTCTTCGATACGCTCGGACGGCGTCCCATGATCGCCGGGACTTATATCCTGTCCGGTGTTCTCCTGGCCGGGACCGGCTTCCTGTTCGCACGCGAGATGGTCAGCGCAAGCCAGCTCACCATCTGCTGGAGCATCGTCTTCTTCTTCGCATCCGCGGCGGCGAGTTCGGCGTATCTGACCGTGAGCGAGACCTATCCGCTTGAGATCAGGGCGCTGGCCATCGCGGTGTTCTATTCGCTCGGCACCGGGCTCGGCGGCGTCGCCGGTCCCTGGCTCTTCGGCGCGCTGATCGACACCGGCTCGCGGATGAGCGTGCTCGGCGGCTATCTGTTCGGCGCCGTGCTGATGATCGCTGCCGGGCTGATCGCTTGGCGCTTTGCGGTCAAGGCGGAGCGCCGCTCGCTCGAAGACATCAGCAAGCCGCTGGGAGCGGTCTGAGGATGAGGCGGACATCGACGAGGCGATTGCGCCTCAGACCGGCACAACAAGCTAACGGCCGGTATCCCGCGCCGTCGGCCCTTTGTGAACCATTGTCACAACGCCAACGTGACGATCGGTCAAAAAGGGGAATAGAGTGGCCTCGTGGGAACGCGGCGCCCGGATCGAACCAACTGGAGGCATGACATGGATCGACGTTCATTCGTAATGGCGCTGTTCGGCGGTCTCGCCGTTGCCAGCGTCGGCGGCATCGCCGCCTCAGAAGCTGCGCAGCCGAAGCTCGCCCCGCTCCCGGCCAAGAAGCCGGAAGAGCTGCCGGAGGAACTGAAGGAGGGCCTCGACAAGACCGATGCCGACTTCAGCCAGTACTATTATTATCGCCGGCCGCGCTATTATCGGCGCCATTATTATCGCCCGCGCTACTATTACCGTCCGCGGCGCTCCTATTATCGTCGCCGCTACTACTACTGAGCGGCAGGGATCGGGCCGGGGCTCAAGCCCCGGCCCGTTTCAGTTTCGGAGCCGTCAAAGAGAGTTTGCCCGCGCCTGCCCCGGCTCGGCGACGGGAACGCCGTCAGCGACGTATTCGCTGAGCTTGTTGCGCAGCGTCCGGATCGAGATGCCCAGGATCTTGGCAGCATGGGTCCGGTTGCCGAGGCAATGATCCAGCGTGTCGAGGATGAGATCGCGCTCAACATCGGCAACCGTGCGCCCGACGAGACCGCGCGTCACCGCTTCGGCCGTCTGTGCCGCTCGCGTCGCGACATCGCGCCCGCTGGCCGGGCCCAGCGTCTCGCCTTCCGGCGTCAGCATCGCCTCCGTCCCGATCTCGACGCCCTGCGCCAGCAGGACGGCGCGGTGCACCGTGTTCTCGAGTTCGCGGACATTGCCGCGCCAGCCATTGCCAAGCAGGAGCTTGCGCGCCTCGGCCGCGATCGGGCGCAGCGGCAGCCCGTTCAGCTCGGCATATTTCCTGGCGAAATGATCGGCCAGCACCAGGATGTCGCCGGGGCGTTCGCGCAGCGCCGGCAAGCGCAGGTGCACGACGTTCAGCCGGTAGAACAGGTCCTCGCGGAAAGAGCCTTCGCGCACGGCATCGCCGAGATTGCGGTTCGAGGTCGCGATGATGCGCAGGTCGACCTTGACTGGCTGCGTACCGCCGACCCGATCGATCATCCGCTCCTGCAGCGCACGCAGGAGCTTGGCCTGCAGGCGCACATCCATCTCCGAGATTTCGTCGAGCAGCAGCGTGCCGCCATTCGCCTCCTCGAACTTGCCGATGCGCCTTGCGATCGCACCGGTAAAGGCACCCTTCTCATGACCGAACAGCTCCGATTCGAGCAGGTTGTCGGGGATTGCCGCGCAGTTCACCGCGACGAAGGGCTTGTCCTTGCGCAGTGACTTCTGGTGCAAATGCTGCGCGATCATCTCCTTGCCGGTGCCGCTCTCGCCGGTAACCAGCACGGGTGCGTCCGAGCGGGCGATCTGGTTGGCGAGTTGGACGACGCGCTCCATCGCCGGGTCGCGCCAGATCAGGCTCGCCTTGTCGCCTGCGACCGCGGCGAGCACGGCTGCGATCAGCTCCGGATCGGGCGGCAGCGGCACATATTCGCGCGCGCCGGCCTGGATCGCAGCGACCGCGGCGCGGGCATCGGTCGAGGTACCGCAGGCGACGAGCGGGGTGCGGATGCGCTCGGCCTCGAGCGCCGCGACCAGTCTGGCGATCGGCTGCTCGACATCGACCATCAGGAGGTCGCCGCCCTTGGCGCGCAGCACGGCCAGCGCCTGCTCGATGCTCTCGGCATGAGTGACGGCGGCGCCCTGCGAGACCGCGATCTTCGCCGCGGTGATGAGCTGGCCCTTGAGGCTGCCGACGATGATGAGGCGCATGGCTCAGGCCTTCCTTGAAAGATGCAGTCGCTCCGACCGGTTCGTCACCGGTCGGTCTTGATGATTTCCGTCATGGTGACGCCGAGGCGTTCCTCCACCACCACGACCTCGCCGCGCGCCACCAGGCGCTCGTTGACGAAGATGTCGATCGCCTCGCCGACGCGCCGGTCGAGTTCCAGCACCGTGCCGGGCGTCACGCGCAGGAGATCGCCGACCGCGATCCGTGACGAGCCCAGCACGGCGGAGACCGTGACCGGCACGTCGAAGACCTGCTCGAGATCCTCCGCCGTCTTGACCGGGACCGGTCCCGACCGCGCCACCGAGTCGCCCCCGCCGCTATGGTCGAAGGACAGGTCGGCCGGATTGAGCGGCGGCAGGTTGAGATCGTTTTCGTTCGGCATCTTGCTTACCCCGCTTCCGGCCCGAAGACGGCCCTGACCGCCTTGTCGACCGCTTCGTCGAGTTCCGCGCGCTCGATCGCGATACCGCCATCGGCCCATTCGAGCCGGCCGTCACCGATGGCGATGTCCGGCTCGCCGAGCACGACGATCCGGCCGGCAAAGCCGGTCTCGCGGGCGAGCCCGGAGAGTTTTTCCTCGACGGTCTCGACCAAGCTTTCATGGACCCGGATCGCCAGATGCGGCGCATGCCGGGCATGGGCCAGGCATTCGCGCGCCGCTGCGAGCAGTTGCACCAGCGGCTTGTCGGCCAGGGCCGCCCCGGCGAGGCTGCGCGCGGTCGCAATCGCAAGCTGCGCCGCCTGGGCTTCGATTTCCGCCAGGCGTTCGTCCTGCTGCGCCAGCAGCCGCTCGCTTTGGCGCACAAGCTGCGACAGCAGGCTCCCCAGCTGCTGCTCGGCCTCGCGCCGCGCCTGGTCGAGGCCGCTGTGGAAGCCCACTGCCCTGGCAGCCTCAAGCGCTGCCTCGTCGACCGCCTTGCGGCCATTGCCGCGGAAGTCTGTGTCGAACATGAATTTCTTGGCAGCTGCCATGTCAGTAGACCAATTCGTCTTCGGAATTGCCCTTGGCGATGACGATCTCGCCCTTTTCGGCAAGATCCTTGGCCAGGGTCACCATCTTCATCTGCGCCTCGTCGACCTCCTTGAGCCGCAGCGGGCCAAGGCCCTGCATGTCGTCCTGCAGGTTCTTGGCGGCGCGCTGCGACATCGCCCCGAGGAAGAAGGCGCGCATCTCCTCGTTGGCGCCCTTGAGAGCGCGGGCGAGCATGTCCTTGTCGACCTGGCGCATCAGCGTCTGCAGCCCGGCGGAATCGAGTTTGCCGAGGTCCTCGAAGGTGAACATCAGGGCGCGGATGCGCTCGGCCGAGTCCTGGTTGGTCACGTCGAGCGCAGCGAGGAAGCGCATCTCGGTCTGGCGATCGAAGCCGTTGAAGATCTCGGCCATCATCTCGTGCGGATCGCGTCGGCGCGTCTGCGTCAGCGTCGAGACGAACTCGGTGCGCAACGTGTTCTCGATATGGTCGAGCGCCTCCTTCTGCACCGATTCCATGCGCAGCATCCGACCGACCACCTCAATCGAGAGCTCGTTCGGCAGGTTGCGCAGCACATTCGCCGAATGCTCGGGCCGGATGCGCGAAAGGATCACAGCGATCGTCTGCGGGTATTCGTTCTTGAGGAAGTTCGCGAGCACGACGGCGTCAATGTTGCCGAGCTTCTGCCACATGTTGCGGCCGGCGGGACCACGGATTTCCTCCATGATCAGCGCGACCTGATCGGTCGGCAGGATCTTCTCGAGCAGCGAGATCGTGCGATCGAAGGAGCCGGTGACCGCGCCGGCGCTGGAGAGCCTGCCGACGAAATCGAGCATCAATTTCTCGACCTGATCGGAATCGACCGTGCCGAGCTCCGCCATGGCGCGCGTGATGATGCGGATTTCCTCGTCGTCGAACTCTTCCCAGATCGCCCGACCATGGTCCTCGCCGAGCACGAGCAGGATGACGGCCGCCCGCTGCGGGCCGGTCATGCCCTCTAGCGTCATCGGTCCGTCGTTATAGCTCGCGGACTCGCTGTCAGAACCGGAGGTCCCGCTGCGGGTTGCGATAGAGCGTGTCGCGGCCATGGTTCAGGCTCCCGTCACGCTGGTGCTTTCTCGTGGATCCAGCCGCGCAGCACCGCGACGGAATCCGCCGGATTCTGCGAGACCATGGCGCCGATCTTCTCGACCGACTGCGCCTTGAGCTGGCCCTTGATCTGCGCGATCGCGAGCATCCGCTCCGATGGTGCCTCGACATTGACCTGGCTGGCATCTGCACCGCCGGCCGAGCCCGCTCCGCCGGAGACCGAGGAGAAGGTCGACGGATCGCCGGTACCCGGGTCAACCACCAGCGTGCCGTTGCGCATGAAGCTCGGAAGGGCCCTGACCTCGCGATCGGGCGCGAGCACCTGCTTGAGCAGCGGGCGCACCACCACCATCAGGACGATCAGGATGAGCAGCGCGATCACGCCCATCTCCGCGAAGCGGACGAGATCCTCCCTGGTGAAGGAGGTGAGCTGCTGCATCAACGTCTGCTCGGTCAGGTCCGTCGCGGTCTGGGGCGCCTCGGCGAAGCGCAGATTGACGACCTCGATCTGGTCGCCGCGCTGGCGGTCGAAGCCGATCGCGGTCCGCACCAGCTGGCCGATCCGCTCCAGCTCCTCCGGCGACCGCGGCTGGTAGTTCGTCTCGTTGCCTTGCCGACTATAGACGCCATCGACCAGCACGGCGACGGAGAGCTTGCGGATCCGCCCGCCATCCTGCACCTCGGTGCGGGTCGTTCGCGAGATCTCATAATTGACGACCTCCTCGTTCTTCGAGTTGGTATCGCGCTGCTGGCCTTGCTGCTGGCCCTGGTTCTGCTGGGCGCCGGGCAGTTCGTTGCCGACCGTGACGCCCTCGCGCTGCTCGCTGGTAGCGGAGGCCTCTGTCCGGTTCTGGCTCGAGCGGATGACCTTGCTCTCGGGATCGAATGTCTCGGAACGGCTCTCGATCCGGTTCGTATCGAGCGTCGCCGAGACCTGGACGCGGGCGCGGCCCGGCCCGACGATGCTGGCGACGATATCGTCGACCTGCGCCTTGATCCGCCGCTCCATCGCACTCTGGCGCTCGTCCAGCGCCACGCCGACCATGCCCTGCTCACCTTGCGCGCCGTCAGCGAGGAGTCGACCGCGCTCGTCGACGATCGAGACCCGTTCCGGCTTCAGCCCGTCGACGGCCGAGGAGACGAGATGGCGGATCGCCCGGACCTGGGCGTTGTCGAGATCACCGGCGAGCTTGAGCGCGATCGAGGCGCGCGGCGGCTCGCGGTCGCGCTCGAACAGGCGCCGCTCGGGAATGACGAGATGGACGCGCGCCGCCTGGACCCGGCTGATCGAACGAATGGTGCGCGAGAGCTCGCCTTCCAGCGCACGCAGATGGTTGATGTTCTGGACGAAGCTCGTCGAGGAAAAGGCGTCGCCCTTGTCGAATATCTCGTAGCCGACGCCACCGCCGGACGGGATACCCTTGCCTGCCAATTCGAGCCTGAGCTTCGGCACGTCCGCGCGCGGCGCGAGGATCGTCTGCCCGTCGCCGCGCAGCTCGTATTTCACCCCGCGCGTGTCGAGATCCTTGACGATGGCGCCGACGTCCTGGCTGGACAGGTCGGCGAAGAGCACGCCCATCGCCGGTTGCGACATGCGCAGCATGACGAAGGCGAAGAAGCCGATCAGCGCCAGCGTCACCGCCAGCATCGCCGCCAGCCGTGCCGCGCCGAATCTCCGGAACTGATCGACTAGCCCGTTCACGCCACGTTTCCGTTGCCCGGTGCCTGCGAAACCAACGCGCAGACACACCACTAGGCAAGTTTTTCCCAGTGCATGGTTAGCGCCCGGTTAACGACGGTTAGGAAACAGGCAATTCAACTGAAAAGACACACAGCTGCGAACGCGAAAAGGCGCCGGCCGCTCGGCCGACGCCCGATAAATCTGGTGGATCGCCCGCTGTATTACTGGCGGTAGTGCTGAATGCGGGTGGTGCGCAGGCCAGCGAGGCCATGCTGGTCGATCGACATCTGCCAGCTCAGGAATTCGTCGACCGTCAGCGTGTAGCGCTGGCAGGCCTCTTCCAGGCTGAGCAGGCCGCCGCGCACGGCGGCAACGACCTCAGCCTTGCGCCGGATCACCCAGCGACGCGTGTTCATCGGCGGCAGGTCAGCAATGGTGAGCGGGCTGCCATCAGGCCCGATCACATATTTGACGCGCGGTCGCAGCGGCTCGGTCATGGTAACTCTCACACAACTCAACAGACCTACTGCCCAGGAGCCTAGCCCCGACGGGCTTAAATTTTGCCTAAAGCAATCACACAGGCTTTCGGCATGGGTCATGACCGTGTCCGTCAGCTCGTGGCCTTCACCGATTTGACCTTGTCGAGCGACACCTTGATCGCGCCGATCAGGAGGGTCGGTACGGTGGTCGAGAAGTCGATGCCGTCGACCTTGCCGGTGATCTCAGTCTTGACCGTGATCGCCGCGCCGGAAACATCCCTGCCGTCGATCGTGATCGTGTACTCGCCCTCGGGCGCCGTCGAACCGGTCGAGGTCTTGCCATCCCAGCTATAAGTCTGGTCGCCGGCCGTCAGCGTTTTCGTGCCGCTGAAGACGACCTTGCCGCTGGCATCCTTGATCGTGACCGTGCCGGTGCCGCCCTTGGAAGCATTGAGCTTCCACTCGGCCTTGCCCTCCTTGAGCTGCGTAGCCGCACCATCGGCCGTGACGGTCTGGCCGACGAAGCCGATCGCGCTCGCACCCGTCGTCGCCTTGCTGACGCCGAGCAGCGCCGTCAGCGTCTCGTTCTGCTTGAGCTGCTGCTCGACGCCGGCGAACTGCACCAGCTGCTGGGTGAACTGGTTGGTGTCGAGCGGGTCGAGCGGGTTCTGGTTCTTGAGCTGCGTCGTCAGCAGGGTGAGGAACTGGTCGAAATTATTGGCGATCGAGGTGCCACTGCCGGTCGCGGTGTTGTTCTGCGCGGCCGCGATCTGGGAATTGGAGAGGTTACCCGTATTGGAGACGGTCATCGTCCGTTCCTCCTTCAGATGCTGAGATCGACGCCGCCGAGGCGGCCGCCGGTCCGCGGCAATGTCGCCGCTTCCGTAATGAGTGCGCTGTCGTCTGTGGCCTGGACCCAGGCGCGGCGGCCGCGCGGCGTCTCGTCATCCTGCCGCTGCTGGCGCGCGCCAGCCTGCTGGTCGCTGGAATCGCGCAGGCTCATGTCGATGCCGCCCTCCGACGGTTTCAGGCCGGCCTGCTCGAAGGCGCGCTCGAGCGTGCGCGCATCGCGTTGCAGCATATGCAGCGTCTCGACGCGATCGACCGTCAGCTTGGCGCTGACCTCGCCCTTGTCGGAGATTTCGAGGCTGACATCGATGCGGCCGAGCTCGGCCGGGTCGAGCCGGATGTCGAAACGCTTATTGCCGGCGAGCGCCCGGGCGCCGATCTCGACCGGGACGACGTGCAGCGGCGTTGCCCGGCCCGTCTCGCCCGAGATCATCCTGTGGGCGGCCTCGGCCTGGGCTTGCGCCGTCGCCTGGGCGGCAGCGTCGAGCTCGGTCAAGGGCGGCTGCGGCGTGGTCAGGCTCTGCGGCCCGGCGGCGAGAAGGGCTTGCGGACTCACGGGCGCGGCTGCTTGCTGCGTACCAGTGGCCAGAGCAGGATTGTCCGAGGTGGCCGGTTGCGCGGGTTGACCCGCAGTGGTCGCTTCGGCCGCCT
The DNA here is from genome assembly GCF_004123845.1 of Allobosea sp. Tri-44. Lineage (GTDB taxonomy): Bacteria > Pseudomonadota > Alphaproteobacteria > Rhizobiales > Beijerinckiaceae > Allobosea. The sequence goes on from NZ_NBDP01000015.1 coordinate 181,124, forward strand.
TGACCTCGGCGCCGGTGGTGGCTGTCGTCGCCTTGCCGGCCTCGGTCGCTTCCTTCGGCACCACCTGGCCATCGGCCGGCTTCGCCTCGCCCTGCTGCACTTCGCCAGGCTTCGTTCCCGCCTTGGTCGCGACGCCGGCTGCTGGAAGTTGCGCCGTCGCGCCGGCTTTGACGCCGATCGCCGCGGCATCGCCACCCGCACTGACCTGACCGTCAACCTTCAGCAACGCTGCCGGCACCGGCAAGACGGCGCCGGTCGCCGCCGGCTGTCCGGCAGGGCCCGCCTCGCTGGTCGCCGCGACCGCCTGCCCTTCCGGCTTGCTCTCCGGCGTGGCAGCGCCGTCCGGCTTGGCCTGCTCGCCGCCCTGGAGCGTCAGCGCCGCCAGCGCCAGGAACTCGGCAGGGACGCCGGGAACCGGCACGGGCTGCGGAGCGGCGACCGGAACGATCTGGTCCTCGGGTGCACCTTTGCTGATCACAGGCGCGCCATCGAGCGCAACCGCCAGCGCAGCCGTGCTCTCCTCGACTGTCTTGCCCTTCGCCGGTTTGTCGCCAGCGGCCGTCTCGGCTTTCTTGCCATCGGCAGCCGTGGCGTCCTTCGCCGACGTCTCGTCTTGTCCTGGCTCCGTCTTCGCTTTGTCGGACGGTTCGGTCGCGCCTGCCGACTTCCGGTCCTTGCCGGCTTCATCGGTGCGACTGGATGATTTGGTGTCGGTCGCTGCCGCTCTGCGGGCGCCGTCATCGGATTTCGAGGGCTCGCGTGTCTCCGCGCTGTCGCGCGAGCTGCGGTCGTCCTCGACGCGCGGACGCGGCCGCTCCACCGGCTCTGGCGGCAGGGCGAAGGCCTGCTCCGGCTCGTTCCGCTCCGGGCTGCGGCGGGTCGGCGGTAGAATCTCGGGCAGCGCGGACGAACGCGAGACCGGCGCGGCGGACATGGGGTACTCTCCGAAACAGAACCGTGACGACGTGGCCGCTGCTCCCGGAGCAAGAGCCACGCCAACCAGGAAACCATTCAGATTCAGCAGCTTGAGCTAATGCACCTCGTCACTCACCCGGCAGGAAACGCGTCTCGCCGCTGTCGGGCCCGGCAGGAATTGCCGGCCTTGCGCTGGCCCGCATCTGTCAAAACCGCTATAGAGCGCCCACATCCTCGGACGCTTCGCGCCCGAACCCGCCCGGAACCTCGATGACCGCTTCGCTCAACTCGCTCGACATCGCCAAGCCGCCCGCGGCGACGCGCGTCGTCGCGGCCATGTCGGGCGGTGTCGATTCCTCTGTGGTGGCGGCGCTGCTGAAGCGCCAGGGCTACGACGTCGTCGGCGTCACGCTGCAACTCTACGACCATGGCGAGGCCGTGCACCGCGCCGGCGCCTGCTGCGCCGGCCAGGACATCCACGACGCCCGCCGAGTCGCCGAGGCGATCGGCATCCCGCATTACGTGCTCGACTATGAGAGCCGATTCCGCGACGCGGTGATCGAGCGCTTCGCCGAGAGCTATCTCGCCGGCGAGACGCCGATCCCCTGCGTCGAGTGCAATCGCACCGTGAAGTTCCGCGACCTGCTCGGCCTTGCCCGCGAGCTCGGGGCCGATGCGCTCGCCACCGGCCATTATGTCGCCAGCCGCGACCTCGGCACCGGCCATCGTGGCCTCTTCCGCGCCGCCGATGAGAGCCGCGACCAGAGCTATTTCCTCTATGCGACGACGCAGGAGCAGCTCGACCTGCTGCGCTTCCCGCTCGGCGGCCTCGACAAGGCCCAGACCCGCGCGCTCGCCGCCGAATTCGGTCTCGCCATTGCAGACAAGCCCGACAGCCAGGACATCTGCTTCGTGCCGAACGGCCGCTATGCCGAGGTGATCGAGCGGCTGAAGCCGGGCGCCGCCCGCCCCGGCGCCATTGTCCATCTCGACGGCCGTGTGCTCGGCGAGCATGAGGGCGTGCTCCGCTACACGGTCGGCCAGCGCAAGGGCCTCGGCATCAGCGGCGCCGAGCCGCTCTATGTCGTCGCGCTCGATGCCGAGAATGCGCGCGTCATCGTCGGCCCGCGCGAGGCGCTGAGCGTCAGCCGCGTCGACCTGCGCGACTTGAATTGGCTCAGCGATGTTCCACTCACCGAGCTGCCGCCTGACGGCATCGAGGTCGCGGTTCGCGTCCGTTCGACCCGCGCGCCGCGCGAGGCGCGCCTGCTCGCCGACAACAAGGGCGTCCATGTCCTGCTCGCGCAGGGCGAGGAGGGCGTCTCGCCCGGCCAGGCCTGCGTGATCTACGACCATGCCGGCAGCGGAGCCCGCGTGCTCGGCGGCGGCGTCATCATGGCCAACCGGGTCCCGCGCCCGGCGCCGCAGCCCGAGCCTGCCTACGCCATCACATGACGACGACGAACGGTCTCGACGCGCAAAGGCGCGTCTACGCGGTCTGGGCGAAGTTCTACGACCGGATCTATCAGGGCCTGCTCGCCCGCGCCCAGCGCGAGGCGGTGGCGGCGGCCTGCGCCAGCGGTCGCGATATCCTCGAGATCGGCGTCGGCACCGGTTTGACCCTGCCCTATTTCGAGCGCGACCGGCGCATCGTCGGCGCCGATCTCTCGCTCGACATGCTGCGCGTCGCCCGGGCCAAGGTGCTGAGCCAGGGCCTCACCCATGTCCGCGGCCTGATGGTGATGGACGCCTGCCGGCTCGGCTTCGCCGACAACTCCTTCGACGCGGTCACCGCCCAGTTCGTCATCACTCTGGTGCCCGATCCCGAGCAGGCGCTGGCCGAGATGGACCGGGTGCTGCGCCCGGGCGGCGAGATCGTCATCTCCAGCCGCCTCGTCGACGATGGCGGCTTTGCCGCGCCGTTCTGGAAGCTGGTCGCGCCATTGGCGAAGGCGATCGGCTGGAGCAGTGATTTCAAGGTCTCGCGCCTGACCGACTGGGCCGCCGCGACCGGCCGCTACGAGACCGTCCATGTCGGCCAGGGCTATTTCAAGGTGGTCAGGCTGCGGAAGCTCAGCTGACCCTCGCCATCAAGGCTTGACGCCGACGCCCGCCGCCCCCTATATCCGCGCCGTCGCGATTGACCGCCGTTCTTGAGGCGCGTCGCCATCGGGGCGGGGTAGCTCAGCTGGTTAGAGCAGCGGAATCATAATCCGCGTGTCGGGGGTTCGAGTCCCTCTCCCGCTACCAACCTTGCGAATTCAGGCAGATTTGACGGCCAGCCATAGGCGCGCGACTCTCGAAGTCTCCGCCAGCCGAAAGCTCCGCGTGACCGCACCGCGGCAGCATGCTTGCATGCCGTGGCATCGCTGCGGCTTGGAGAGCGTTTGATGGCCTATCGGCATGTCATCGGCCAGACGACCTACCGGTTCGGCGATCTGCGCGAGCTGATGGCCAAGGCGACGCCGCCGCGCTCCGGCGACGAACTCGCCGGGCTTGCCGCCACTACCGCCGAGGAGGCGGTCGCGGCGCGCTTCGCCCTCGCCGACCTGCCGCTTGCGACCTTCCTCACCGAAGCGCTCGTCCCCTACGAGGACGACGAGGTCACGCGGCTCATCATCGATGGACATGACCGCGCCGCCTTCGCCCCGGTCGCGAGCCTGACCGTCGGCGCGTTCCGCGACTGGTTGCTCTCCGACGCGGCGACGAGCGATGTCCTGGCGCGGCTGGCGCCGGGTGTCACGCCTGAGATGGCGGCCGCGGTCTCGAAGATCATGCGCCTTCAGGACCTCATCTCGGTCGCCCGCAAATGCCAGGTCACCACGCGCTTTCGCAACACGATCGGCCTGCCGGGCACAATGGCCGTGCGGCTGCAGCCGAACCATCCGGCCGACGATCCGCGCGGCATCGCCGCCTCCATCCTCGACGGGCTCAGCTATGGCTGCGGCGATGCGACGATCGGCATCAACCCGGTCTCCGACAACCTGTCGGTGCTGGGCGATCTGCTCCAGCTCCTCGACGAGGTCATCCAGCGCTTCGCCATCCCGACGCAGGCTTGTGTCCTGACCCACGTCACCTCGACCATCGCCTTGATCGGACGCGGCGCTCCGGTCGACCTGGTCTTTCAGTCCGTCGCCGGGACGGAAGCCGCCAACCGCTCCTTCGGCGTCGATCTCGCCATTTTGCGCGAAGCCCACCAGGCGGGCCTGTCGCTGCAGCGCGGCACGCTCGGCCGCAATGTCATGTATTTCGAAACGGGCCAGGGCTCGGCCTTGTCGGCCGAGGCGCATCACGCCGTCGACCAGCAGACGCTCGAGGCGCGTGCCTATGCCGTTTGTCGGGCCTTCGATCCGCTGCTGGTCAACACTGTGGTCGGCTTCATCGGCCCGGAATACCTGTACAACGGCAAGCAGATCATCCGCGCCGGGCTGGAGGACCATTTCTGCGGCAAGCTGATGGGTGTCCCGCTCGGCTGCGACGTCTGCTACACCAATCATGCCGAGGCAGATCAGGACGACATGGACGCGCTGCTGACGCTGCTCGCCGCCGCCGGAGTCACCTATGTCATGGGCGTGCCCGGCGCCGACGACGTGATGCTGAACTACCAGTCGACCTCCTTTCACGACCAGCTCTATATCCGCGACCTGCTGGGGCTGAAGCGGGCGCCGGAATTCGAGGCCTGGCTGCAGGACCAGGGCATCACCGGTGGCGACGGCCGGCTGCTGCCGCAGGCGGCCGCGGCCCGCCTGCTCTCCTCCTTCGCCGCGCTGGAAGCGCGATGAGCGAGATCGAGAGCTGGAAGCGGCTCGCCGCGCTCACACCGGCCCGGATCGCGCTCGGGCGTGCCGGCTCCGGGCTGCCGACCAGCGAAACCCTGCGCTTCGCGCTCGCACATGCCCGCGCCAGGGACGCGGTCCATGCCGCCCTCGATACCGACATGCTGGGGCGCGAGATCGGCAGGCTCGGCCTGCAGGTCCTGCGCGTGCAGAGCCGCGCGCCCACCCGGGACTCCTATCTCCTGCGTCCCGATCTCGGCCGCAGGCTGCAGCCGGCAGACCGGGAGGCGATAGCAGCAGCCGCGACGAATCCGGTCGATCTCTCGATCACCATCGCCGACGGTCTCTCGGCGAGCGCGATCCAGGCCCATGCGCTTCCTGTCCTGCGCTCGCTTCTCGATCATGTGCGGAGCGCCGGCTGGCGCCTTGGCCCGATCGTCCTAGCCACACAGGGCAGGGTCGCACTCGCCGACGAGATCGGCGAATTGCAGCGGGCGCGGCTCGCACTGATCCTCCTGGGCGAACGTCCGGGATTGTCGACGCCCGACAGCCTCGGCCTTTATCTGACCTACGCGCCACGCCCCGGACGGCAGGACGGCGAGCGCAACTGCATCTCGAACGTGCATGACGCCGGATTGCCCGCTGTCGAGGCCGCGGCGCGCGCCGCCTGGCTGATCCGCGAAGCCTTTGCACGGAGCCTTACCGGCGTTGCGCTCAAGGATGAGAGCAGTGCGCGCTCGGCTGGGGCGATCCGATCAGGCTCCGGTTGCGGAGATGGCGAGCAGCCGCCTGGCTGATCGTGTGATGGTCGTCGGCCGCGCCCGGCGCGAGCCGGCGGCGTGATTGCCTATCGGCGGCCAGCTCAGAGCCGCCATCGTTTCGTCGCCCACCATGCCGCCGCCACGATGGCGACCATGCCGAGCGTGACAAGAAGCGCCTCGCCTATCGAGCCGGTTCCTTCCGTGCGCCCATGAAACTCGCGAACCATGCGCCGTCGACGACCTCCTGGGAATCGCCGCGCCACTGCGCCGTCACCCGGCAGAGCAGCTCGATCTCATCGAAGGAGAGATCGAAGAACGGCAACAGCATCGGGTTGCCGACGATCGAGCGATCGCTCTCGGCTACAGCCTCGCCGTCCATGAACCGTCCCCCCATGCGTCGCCCTCGCATCGGCTCCTTTCCGGAGCGCGCCGAGGCAACATCAATCTTATCCGTGCCGCCACACCCAAATGGGGGGCATGGCAGGCATATTGTTCCCTATGGTACCGATTTCGGCGAATTCGCATAGACCCTTCGGCGCCGGCGCATCTTGAACGATGGGGATCACGGCGCCAGATGGCGCGGGCGCCGGTGTTGCGGCGCGCCGCACCAGTCCGGATATCGCTTATGCCCGCCAATCTCGAACTCGGCCTCGACACTTTCGGCGACGTCACCGCCGGGCCGGACGGCGCTTTGCTCCCGCATGCGCAGGTGATCCGCGATCTCGTCGACCAGGCCGTGCTCGCCGACCAGCTCGGCATCGATTTCTTCGGCATCGGCGAGCATCACCGTGCCGACTTCGCGGTGTCCTCGCCCGAGACCGTGCTCGCCGGCATCGCCACCCGCACCAGCCGCATCCGCCTCGGCTCGGCCGTCACCGTACTCAGCTCGGATGATCCGATCCGCGTCTTCCAGCGCTTCTCGACGGTCAATGCGCTCTCGAACGGCCGCGCCGAGGTCATCCTCGGCCGCGGTTCCTTTACCGAATCCTTCCCGCTCTTCGGCTTCGACCTGCGTCAATACGAAGTGCTGTTCGAGGAGAAGCTCGACCTCTTCGCCCAGCTGATCCGCAAGAAGAGCGTGACCTGGGAAGGCAACTTGCGCCCGCCGCTGAGGGATCAGCCCGTCTTCCCGCCACTGGAGAAGGGCGAGCTGACGACGTGGATCGGCGTCGGCGGCAGCCCGGAATCGGTCGTGCGCGCGGCCCGCTACGACCTGCCGCTGATGCTCGCCATCATCGGCGGCCCGGCCCAGCGCTTCGCGCCCTATGCCCAGCTCTACCGCGACGCGATGGGACGTCTTGGCCATGCCGAGCGTCCGATCGGCGTGCATTCGCCCGGCTATGTCGCGGCGAGCGATGCTGAGGCGGCCGAGGAATTCTTCCCCGCCTTCAAGGCGATGCGCGACCGCATCGGCGCCGAGCGCGGCTGGGGTCCGCTGTCGCGCGAGGAGTTCGAGCGCGAGGTTTCGGGCGGCGCGCTTTATCTCGGCTCACCCGAGACCGTCGCACGCAAGATCGCCGCGACGGTCAGGGCGCTCGGTCTCCAGCGCTTCCAGCTCAAGATCAGCGCCGGCCCCCTGTCGCAGGACAAGCTGCTGCGCTGCATCGAGCTTTATGGCCGCAAGGTCGTCCCGATGGTGCGCGAGCTCTTGGCCGCGAGCTAAGTCACACCGCTCCGTGCGCCTCGACATAGAAGGCGTAGAGCGAGTGGCAGCTCGCCATGTAGAGCCGATTGCCCTTCGGTCCGCCGAAGCAGAGATTGGCGCAGCGCTCGGGTAGACGGATGAAGGCGAGCGGCTTGCCGGCCGGGCTGAACACCATGACGCCGTCAAGGTCCTCCGACTTGCCGCGCAAACCATAGACCTTGCGCCCGCCGAGATCGGCAGGCTCGGCGTTGAGCGCGCCATTGCTGCCATAGCCGCACCAGAGATTGCCGTCGCGGTCGACCCGGAAGCCGTCGAGCGCGCCGAAATCGGCGGCGTCGACCAGCTTCACCTTGTTCGAGACCTTGCCGTCGGTGTCGACGTCATAGCTCCAGATGCTGCGGTTCGGTGTGCCCCGCCATTCGACGACATAGAGCTTCTTCTCGTCCGGCGAGAAGGCGAGCCCGTTTGGGTTGACCAGATCGGTGATCACCGCGCTGAGCTTCCCATCGGGCGCCAGCCGGTAGACGTTGGTCGTTGCCTGCTCCGGCTTGGCGCGTGAGCCCTCCCATTCGCCGTTGATGCCGAAGAGCGGGTCGGTGAACCAGATCGTATCGTCTGACCTGACGACGATGTCGTTCGGCGCGTTCAGCCGCTTGCCCTCGAACTTGTCAGCCAGCACCGTGATCCGGCCGTTCTTCTCGGTCCGGGTGATGCGCCGCGTCACCGAATGCTCGCAGGTGATCAGCCGGCCCTGGCGGTCGCGGGCATTGCCGTTGGCGTAATTGGCGTTCTCACGGAACACGGTGAAGCTGTTCTTCACCTCATCGTACTTCATGATCCGGTTGTTCGGGATGTCGCTGACGAGGAGGTAGCGCCCTTCCGGGAAGTAGACCGGCCCCTCGGCCCAGCGCATCCCGGTGCCGACCTGCTCGACCGTGCTCGAATAGATCCGGTACTTGGCGAAGCTCGGATCGAGGATGTCGACCGCGGGATCGGGATAGCGCTGGTTCGGTTTGAACGGGAAGGATTGCGCCAGCGCTGGAGCGGCCAGCGCCGAGCCGGCTGCCGCGAGCCCACCCTTCAGCAGGCGACGGCGAGATGTATCGACCATATTGTGTTTCCCCCTTGCTCTTGTTGTTGCTGTGTCTCCGGACACCGCTTGGCGGCGTCCGGCCATGACGAGCCTTTGGCTGGGTTTTGCCGTCTCCTCAGCGGCAAGAAGGACCGGCGGTCACTTCCAGTCGGGGCGCCATTTCGCGAATTCGGCCTTGGTCTCGGCATTGGCCGGGTAGAGCCCGAAGATGCCGCGGCCTTCCCTGACCTTGGCCTCGACGAAGTCCTCGTAGGCCGTCTGCTCATAGGCCTCGGCTGCGACCTCGTTGGCGATGTCAGTCGGGATCACGCAGACACCTTCGCCATCGCCGACGACGATGTCGCCGGGATAGACCGGCACGTCGCCGCAGCCGATCGGCGCGTTGAGGTCGAGCGCATGGTGCCGGATCAGGTTGGTCGGCGCGCTCGGGCGGTTGTGATAGGCCGGGAAGCCGAGGGCGGCGATCTCGGGACTGTCGCGGAAGCCGCCATCGCTGACGATGCCGGCGGCGCCCCGCTGCATCAATCGCGTCACCAGGATGCAGCCGGCGGAAGCCGCCCGCGCATCCTTGCGGCTGTCGATCACCATGACGTGGCCAGGCGGGCAGGTCTCGACCGCGACGCGCTGCGGATGCTGCGTGCCCTCGAACACGCCGAGATGGTCGAGATCCTCGCGCGCCGGGATATAGCGCAGCGTGAAGGCCTCGCCGACCATGCGTGGCGCGTTCGGCGAGAGCGGCCGCACATCCTGGATGAACTGGTTGCGCAGGCCACGCTTGAACAGCGCCGTGGTCAGGGTCGCGGTCGAGACGCGCTTCAGCTTCTCGCGGTTTTCAGGGGTCAGGGTAGTCGATGTCATAGCTCTTGAAAATCCTGGCTGTCGGGGAAAGGGAAACTCAGCCCTCATCCTGAGGAGCGATCGCTGATCGCGTCTCGAAGATGCCCCAGTTGTTTACGGAACCAGCTGGAACATCCTTCGAGACGCCGCTTCGCGGTTCCTCAGGATGAGGGCTCGCGAAGCGGCGGGCGAGCGCAGCGCTCACTCGATCTTCACGTTCGCCTTCTGCGCCACTTCGGCCCAGCGCTTGGTCTCGCTGGCGATATGGGCGGTGAACTCGGCCTGGGTCGAGCCGACCGGATCGACGCCGAGCTTCTTGAGCTGCTCGATCACTGCCGGCTCGCGCATGATCGCCTGCGTCTCCGCGGAGAGCTTGGCGACGATCTCCGGCGGGACCTTCGACGGGGCGAAGAAGCCGTGCCAGGAGCTGGCGTCGTAGCCCGGAATGAACTCGGAGAGCGCCGGCAAATCGGGCGCGACCGCAAGGCGCTTTGGCGTCGCCGTCGCCAGCGCCCGGATCTTGCCGGCTTCGACATGCGGCCAGGCGATGGTGATGTTGTCGAAGGTGAGCTGAATCTGGCCGGAGAGCAGGTCCTGCGTCACCTGCGCACTCGACCGGTAGGGCACATGGACCATGTCGGTGCCGGTCGAGACCTTGAACAGTTCGGCCGCCATATGGGTCGAGGTGCCGGCGCCCGAGGAGCCGAAAGAGTACTTGCCGGGGTTCTTTTTCAGCAACTCGATCAGCTCCGGCACCGTCTTGGCCGGCAGGTCGAGATTGACCATCAGCAGGTTCGGCACGCTCGCCACCTGCGAGATCGGCGCGAAGTCCTTGATGTGGTCATAGGGCATCTTGGTATAGACGCCGGGATTGATCGCATGGCTCGATACCGTGCCCATGGTCAGCATGTAGCCGTCTGGATCGGCCTTCGCGACCGCCGCCGCACCGGTATTGCCGCCCGCCCCGACGCGATTCTCGACGATGAACTTGCCGCCGAGGCGCGCGCCCAGCCGGTCGGCCAGGATGCGGCCGAGCAAGTCGGTCGTTCCGCCGGCAGCGAATGGTACGACGATGGTGACGACCCTGCCTCCGGGATAGCCGCTCTGCGCCAAAGCAGGTGTAAGGCCCGATGCGGTCAGCATGGCACCGGCTCCGGCGAGCAGTCCGCGGCGTGTGATCGATGTCATCCAATCCTCCCTCGTCATTATCCATCCGGCCCATGCCGTTCCGGCGTCTTGCGGCCGTCTTGCTCATTCAATAGCACGCAATTCCAGATTTGAAATCTGAAATTTCAGACTTGATGTCGCTTGCGCTTTGTGGTGTCTGGTGCGGCAATGGCGACAGGCGGACCGCGAGCAGAATCGCGGGCAGCGCCGCGCCAGGGGAACCCGAATGCCGGAAGTGCTCGCGATCGAACCCGTCTCGCCGCATTTGCTGCGCTCGCTACGCGAGCACGTGCATGAGCGCCTGCGGCGGGCGATCGTCTCCGGCCGCTTCCGCGACGGTGAACGGCTGAACGAACGCCAGCTCGCCGACATGCTCGGCGTCTCGACGACGCCGGTGAAGGACGCGATCCGCATGCTGGAGAGCGAGGGGCTCGTCCGGACCGAGGCGCGCCGCGGCGTCTTCGTCGAATTCTCCGCCCGCCAGGCGCTGGAGATGGCGCTTGGCCGCGCCGCGCTCGAAAGCGTCATGACGCATATCGCCGCCAACCGGATCAGCTCCGGCGAGATCGCCGAGATGGCCCGGCTGATCGACGAGATGGCGCATGCGACCGCGCATGGCGACCTTGAGGACCTCGTCAATCTGAACGAGGCTTATCACGGCATGATCCACCGCATTTCGGGCTGCGGCTATCTCGAGCGCCGACTCGATGGCCAGCGCATGTACGACCACGCCCAGCGTATCGCCCTGCTGGGCGAAGCCAGCGAGCGCGCCAGGGGCTTCGAGGAGCATCGCGGCATCTTCGAGGCGCTGCGCGCGCACGAGCCGGCAAGGGCCGAGCAGCGCATGCGCAGCCATATCGTGCGCTCCGCCAAGAGCCATGTGCGCCAGGTCTTCGGCGCCGACGCGGAAGGACTGGACTACGATGAGTGACAGGGTTCGCAGCGCACTGCGCGGCATCTCGGGTGTGCACGTCACCGCCTGGAAGGGCGATGGCGAGGCCGACTGGGCGCTGACCGGCAAGATCGTCCGGCGCATCGCGCAGGCCGGCATCCACAACATCGTCTCGGCCGGAAATACCGGCGAGTTCTACCCGATGACCACAGACGAGGTGGTGCGCAGCCACGCCGTCGCGGCCGAGGCCGCCGCCGGCAAGGCGCTGGTCACCGCCGGTATCGGCCGCTCGCTGCGCGAGGCGATTGCGACCGGCAAGCTCGCCGCCAAAGCCGGCTGCGATGCGGTGATGGTGCATCACCCGCTCGATCCCTTCGCCGCCCCGCATTCCCAGGCCGACTACATCCTCGCCATCGCCGAGTCGCTGACGATCCCGCTCGTCGCCTATATCCGCTCGGATGCGATCGGCGTGAAGGACCTCGCCCGCGTCGCGACCCATCCGAACGTCGCCGGCGTCAAGTTCGCCTCGTCGAACGTAATGCTGCTGGCCGAATGCGTCCGCGCCACGCAAGGCTCGAGCGCCAACTGGATCTGCGGCCTCGCCGAGGGCTGGGCCGCGCCCTTCCATGCGCTCGGCGCGCGCGGCTTCACCTCGGGCCTGGTCAATGTCGCGCCCGAACGCTCGCTCGCGATCTGGCGAGCGCTCGAGGGCAATGACTACACCCTCGCCCGCCAGCTGGTCGACGAGATTGCCGGGTTCGAGACCTTGCGGACCAAACACGGCAACGGCGCCAACGTCACCGTGGTCAAGGAGGCGCTCGGCCTGCTCGGCACCAATGTCGGCCCCGTGCGCCTGCCCGGCCTGCCGGAGCTGAACGAGAGCGAGCGCGCCGAATTGCGCAAGATCGTCGGAGGCTGGGGCGCGCAGCGCGCGGCGGCGGAATAAGGCGCACTTCCCGTCATGGTCGGGCTTGTCCCGACCATCCACGTCTTCCTTCACCAAGTGCGGTGTTCAAGACGTGGATGCTCGCCACAAGGGCGAGCATGACGGCGAGGCCTGTCACGATCACTGATTAGAACACCAAGAATTCGAGGAAACGCCGATGTCCCATCCCCGCAAGACGCCCGACACGCTGCGCTCCAAGCGCTGGTTCGGCGCCAGCGATCTGCGCTCCTTCGGGCATCGCTCGCGGGCGCTTCAGATGGGCCTCAACCATGACGAGTTCATGGGCAAGCCGGTGATCGGCATCCTCAACACCTGGTCCGAGATCAACCCCTGCCACACCCATCTGCGCGACCGCGCCGAGGCGGTGAAGCGCGCGGTCTGGGCGGCCGGGGGCTTCCCGGTCGAGATCCCCGTGATGTCGGCGTCCGAGCAGTATCAGAAACCGACGACCATGCTCTATCGCAACTTCCTGGCGATGGAGGCGGAGGAATCGATCAGGTCCCATCCGCTGGACGGCGCGGTCCTGCTCGGCGGCTGCGACAAGTCCACCCCCGCTTTGATCATGGGCGCCTGCAGCGCCGGCCTGCCCTTCATCTTCGTCCCGGCGGGGCCGATGCTGCGCGGCAACTGGGCCGGCAAGACGCTCGGCTCGGGCGCCGATGTCTGGAAATATTGGGCCGAGAAGGAGGCCGGCAACATCTCCGATGCCGACTGGCGCGACATGGAGAGCGGCATCGCCCGCTCGCACGGCACCTGCATGACGATGGGCACCGCCGCGACCATGATGAGCCATGCCGAGGTGCTCGGCCTGACTCTGCCCGGCGCCTCCGCCATCCCCGCCGCCGATGCCGCCCATCCGCGCATGGCCGCGGCCTCCGGCAAGCGCATCGTCGAGATGGTCTGGGAGGACCTGACTCCCGACCGCATCCTGACCCGCGAGAGCTTCGAGAACGCTCTCACCGTCCATATGGCGGTCGCCGGCTCGACCAACGCCATCATCCATCTCGTCGCGATGGCCGGCCGCGCCGGCGTGCCACTGACCCCCGACGATTTCGACGCCTTCTCGCGCAAGGTCCCGGTGATCGCGAACCTTCGCCCCTCTGGCGACTTCCTGATGGAGGACTTCTTCTATGCAGGCGGCCTGCCGGCCCTGCTGAAGCAGCTCGAGAGCAAGCTCCACACCGGCGCCATGACGGTGACTGGCAAGCCGCTCGCGGAGACGATCGCGCTCGCCAAGGTCTACGACGACAACGTCATCCGCCCGCTCGACAAGGCCGTCTCGACCGCCAACGGCCTCGCCGTGCTGAAGGGCAACCTTGCGCCCGACGGCTGTGTCATTAAGCCCTCGGCCGCCGAGCCGCGCCTGCTCAAGCATAGCGGCCCGGCGCTCGTCTTCGAGGACTACGACGCGATGATGAAGGCGGTGAATGACGAGAATCTCGACGTCACCGCCGACCACGTCATGGTGCTGAAGAACTGCGGCCCGGTGGGCGGGCCCGGCATGCCGGAATGGGGCATGCTGCCGATCCCCAAGAAGCTCCTCAAGCAGGGCGTGCGCGACATGCTCAGGCTGTCCGACGCCCGGATGTCCGGCACCAGCTACGGCGCCTGCGTGCTCCACATCGCGCCGGAGGCCTATATCAAGGGCCCGCTCGCGGCGGTGAGGACCGGCGACATCATCAGCGTCGATGTCGAGGAACGCAGCATCTCGGTCGATCTCACCGACGCTGAGATCACCGAACGCCTGAAGAGCTGGTCGCCGCCCGATCGCGATTACCCGCGCGGCTGGGGCAAGATGTCGGCCGCCCATATCCAGCAGGCCGACAAGGGCTGCGATTTCGACTACCTCACCGGCACGGCGAAGGTGGCGGAACCGGAGATCCATTAGACCGTCGTCACATCGCTGTAACCGCGGGCGACCAGCGTCGCGGCTCCCAAAGGAGCCGCCATGGTCACCCGCCGCAACGTTCTCGCCGCCGGCCTCGCCGCGCCCGCATTCCTGCCCGGATTGGCGCGGGCGCAGGCCGATACGCGCCCGGTGCTGCGCGTCGCCGTTCAGGCGCTGCCGCCGACGCTGGAGCCGTTCGAGGCGATCTCGAATGTCGGATTGCGGCCCACCTGCAACGTCTTCGACACGCTCTGGCGCCGCGACTTCAACCGCGAGGCCGCCGAAGGCGGCCAGCACCTGCTGCCGCATCTTGCGACCTCGCTGCGGCAGCGCGATCCGCTGACCTGGGAGGCCAAGCTGCGCGACGGCGTGCGCATGCATGACGGCAGCGTGCTCTCGGCCGAGGACGTCCTCTCGACCTTCTCGCCCGAGCGCATGTACGGCAAGGAGGTCCAGCACCATGAGGGCCGCGTCAATTTCGGCCATCTCACCGCGGTGGAGGCGGAAGGGCGCGATACGGTCATATTCAGGACCGCGACTCCCGACGTGGCGATGCCGCAGCGGCTGGCCTCCTATGGCGGCTGGATCCATTCGGCGAAGTTCTACAAGGAGCAGGGCCTTGCCGGCATGCGCCAGAAGCCGGTCGGCAGCGGCCCCTATCGCATCGCCTCGTTCCAGCGCAACCAGCGCCTCGTGCTCGAAAGCCATGACGAATACTGGATGGGCCGCCCAGCTGCGCGCCAGATCATCCTCATCGCCGTGCCCGAAGCCTCGACCCGCCTCGCCGGCCTGCATGCGGGCGATTTCGATCTCGTCACCAACCTGCTCCCCGAGCAGGCCGAGACCTTCAGGGGCAGCCCGACGCTCGAGGGCGTCGAGATCGTGCTCGATCTCGCCCATATCCTCTATTACGACACCCGCAATCCGGTGGTGAAGGATGCGCGCGTCCGGCGCGGGCTCAACCACGCCGTCGACATGGAGACGCTCGGCAGGTCGCTCTGGGGGCCGAAGTTCCAGCGCATGGCGGCACTGCAGACGCCGGCCTTCGGCGAGTACTACGACGCCGGCCGCCGCGGCCATGTCTACGACCCGGACCTTGCCCGCAAGCTCCTGAAGGAAGGCGGCTACAAGGGCGAGGAGGTCGTGATCCGGATCGCGCCGGGCTACTACCTGCAAATGGACCTCGCCGTGCAGGTGGTCCAGCAGATGTGGGAAGCGGTCGGCGTCAGGAGCCGTCTCGAAGCCGCGGAAAACGTCGCCCAGGTCATTCGCCCGGGCGCCGATGTGCGGCCGATCTCGGTCTCGTTCCGCTTTCCCGATCCGCTTGGCGGCGGGCTGATGGTCAACCTGTCGAAGGACTATTCGACCCAAAAGGCCGGCTTCTGGCAGCCGGTGAAATTCAACGCGATCAGCGACGAACTGAAGCTCGCGACCGATCCGGCCGAGCGCAAGCGGCTCTGGCTGGCGTTGATGGATGAATTCGAGGCGGAGGCCCCGGCGCTGACCCTCTATCAGGTGCGCGAATATTTCGCGAAGCGCCGCGATGTGAAGTGGAGCCACTACCCGCTCTACTACATGGATTTTCGCCCCTTCAACCTGAGTTTCGCATGACCCGCGTCATTGTCCTCTCCGACCCGCATCTGTCCCCCACGCATGGCTTCTTCTGGCCGAACTGGCAGCTCGCCTGCGATGCCGCCAGCCGGATCGAGGCGGCCTGCACCATCGTCAACGGCGACCTCTGCATCGACGGGCCGGACAGCGACGCCGAAATGGAATTCGCCGCCAGGGCGCTGGCCGCGCTGCCGGGCACCGTGCTGCCATTGCCCGGCAATCACGACATCGGCGACGAGCCCCCGGGCCAGGATCCGAACCAGATCGTCGACGAGCCTCGCCTCACCCGCTGGGACAACGCCATCGGAGCCGATCGCTGGCGCTTCCAGCTCGACGGCTGGACCCTGCTCGGCGTCAACGCGCAGCTCTTCGGCTCCGGGCTTGCCCGCGAAACCGAGCAGAACGACTGGCTCGATGCGATGCTCACAGACAGCAAGGGCGACCGCGTCGCGCTCGTCCTGCATAAGCCGCTCTTCGTCGAGAGCCCGGACGAGGCCTTGCCCAGCCCCGCCTGCCTCTGCCCGGCCCCGCGCGGCGAGCTGATACAGCGCCTCTGCAAGGCCGATATCCGGCTGGTCGTCAGCGGCCATTTGCACGCGCATCGCGACCGCAGCATCGACGGCCTGCGCCATCTCTGGGTGCCCTCGCTCGCCTTCTCCGGCAGCCACGGGTTCGACGGCGACGGGCGCTGCGGCTTCGCCGTGCTGGACTTCGATGGCGATCATGTCGGCGTCGAGATCGTCCGGCCGGAAGGCCTCGTGTCGCATGACCTCGCCGCCATCAAGCAGCATGGCCGCTACCGCTTCCTGCGCGAGATTCCGCCTTCGCCGCCGCGGATCGCGGCCTGAGTGTCAACTGGCGCTTCTGACGATGCCCGACTAGCCTTGTTCCGGGCAGCGGGCACAAGGGCGGCAATGACGAAATCCGAATTGGACGACGAGCGCCGCTTCGATCCTGCCATCGCTTATGAGATGGTGACCAACTCGCAGATCGAGCAGGAGCGCTGGGTCTTCGCCATGTGCAATGGCCGCCGTGACGGCCGTTTCGCCGAGATCGGTGCCTTCGACGGCGTCCTGCACAGCAACAGCTATTTCCTCGAAAGCGAGCACGGTTGGAAGGGCGTCTGCGTCGAGCCGAACCCGGCCCTCTTCGCCCGATTGAAAGAGAGCCGCAGCGCCCTGTGCCTGGAGCGGGCGGTCTATCGCGAGTCCGGGCAGACCCTGTCTTTCATCCCCTCCCAGGAAATCGGGACCCTGGCGGAATTCGCCGCCCATGACCGCTATGCCGACGACCGCGCCCAGGCCGCGGCGACGCATGGGCTGATCGAGGTCAAGACCATCAGCTTCGCCGAGATCGCGGCGATGGGCGACTTCGCCGAAACCGGCTTCGACTATGTCTCGCTCGACACGGAAGGGTCGGAGCTCGACATCCTGCGCACCATAGACCTTGCGCTTCATCGCATCGCGCTCCTCACCATCGAGCACAATTTCGTCGAGCCGCGGCGCGAAGAGATGTGCACCCTGCTGGCGGAGGCCGGTTACGATCGGCTCAATGTCGGCTTCGACGACTGGTACTGGCACCCCGCCATCCTGACCGAGCGGAATCGCGGCGTCGTTGTCGACCACAGCGAGGTCAACCGATATTTCAAGAGCATTTTCAAAGATTAAAGCCGGCCACGGCGCGCGCCGGCGAAACGGGCGGATGCAGAGCGGGCTCGTGCTGCGAATGCCCCCCGGCGGACGTTGACGTGGTTTGGCAACTCTGGAAGAAGCACGCCCGAAGGCCGGCCAGTGGCCGATCTTGCCGCAATTTCGGGATGTACTGTGACTTCGCCAGCCGCGCAGCGATTCATCGAACGCGTCAATGACCGCTCCATCGTGGTCGGCATCGTCGGCCTCGGCTATGTCGGCATCCCTCTGGCGCTCGCGGCGCTGCGCCAGGGCATCAAGGTCGTCGGCTTCGACATCGACCAGAGGCGCGTCGACGATCTCAATGCCGGTCGCAGCGCGATCAAGCACATCCCGATGGATCTGATCGTCGAGCGCGCCAAGACCGGCCATTTCGTCGCGACCGCCGACTTCGACCGCATGGCTGAGCCCGACGCGCTGCTGATCGCCGTGCCGACGCCGCTGACCAAATACCGCGAGCCCGACCTCTCCTATGTCGTGAAGACCACCGAGGCGATCGCCAAACGCCTGCGTGAGGGCCAACTCGTCGTGCTGGAATCGACGACCTATCCCGGCACCACAGACGAGGTGATGCGGCCGATCCTGGAGAATGCGACGGGCTTGCAGAGTGGCAAGGAATTCTTCCTTGCCTTCTCACCGGAGCGCGAGGACCCGGGCAATCCCGACTTCGGCACCTCGACCATTCCGAAGATCGTCGGCGGCCACGGGGCGGATGCGCTCGCCATGGCGCTGGCGCTCTACGACGCGCTGGTCGTCAAGGCCGTGCCGGTCTCCTCGACCGCGACGGCCGAAGCGGTCAAGCTGACCGAGAACATCTTCCGCGCCGTCAATATCGCCCTCGTCAACGAGCTCAAGACTGTCTACGCGGCGATGGGCATCGATGTCTGGGAGGTGATCGACGCCGCCAAGACCAAGCCCTTCGGCTTCATGCCGTTCTATCCGGGTCCGGGACTCGGCGGCCACTGCATCCCGATCGATCCGTTCTACCTGACCTGGAAGGCGCGCGAGTTCGACATCACCACCCGTTTCATCGAACTCGCTGGCCAGATCAATACGGCGATGCCGCATTGGGTGGTCGACCGCGTCGCCGAGGCGCTGGACCGGCAGCAACGCCGTGGCCTCAGCGGCGCGCGCATTCTTGTGCTAGGTATCGCCTACAAAAAGAATATCGACGACACGCGCGAAAGCCCTTCGTTGAAGCTCATTGAGCTCTTGGAAAAGCGAGGCGCGCAAGCCGACTATCATGACCCGCATGTTCCGGAACTACCTCCAACCCGTAAGCACGGCAATCTTGCTGGACGCAGCTCGGTCCCTCTGAAAGCCGACGTTATCGCGAGTTATGACGCCGTCCTGATTGCAACAGATCACGACGCGGTCGACTATCCAGCTCTGGTGGAAAGCGCTCAACTTATCATCGACACTCGCAACGCCTGCGCCAGAGCAGGATTGACTGGCAAGACCATCATAAAAGCCTAGTTCAGAGCGAAACTATGCTCACCGTGAACTAGGGAGCTCCTGGTTTGCAAGAGCATTATTTCGAAGGGCATCCTTAGAAACCCCTCCTCGGCTGGGCAGGAATCATTGACGGCGCAGGCGGGCTGATGCTATGCGCTCGGCTAATCGGAGTTGGTTACTTTGCCTTCTCAGCACGTATTAGGCAGTATATGAATCGCCTGGCCATCGTCACAACTGCCGCGCCGCCGTCCGCTAGCGGTCAAGCAAGAGTATTGGGCCTGCTTTTGGCGCAAGAACGTGACGATCCCTGCCACGTTTTTCTATCTGATCAATTGCAAGCGCTTGATTCAAGCGAAGGCAAATTTGGCCTTTACGTTCCACTGTCTGCGCCACGATTCCAGATGATGCGAACGCTCAGGAATAAACATTTCCAGCGCTTAAACAACTATGCCGGGCTGGTGCGGGACGTCCTGACGCGCGCGAACGAAATCGTGGGTGCCGTGAAGGAACATCCGGTACAGGTGATTGTGGGATGCAGCGGCAACCCTTTCGATCTTCCGGCCGCGGCTATCGCCGCAAAGCGCCTACAGTTACCGTTCGTCGCTTATCTGTTCGATGATCCTGTCTACCAGTGGGAGAAAGGTGCCTACCGCTCACTGGCGCGTTTCTGGGAGAAGCGGTGGGCTGCACGCGCCGCGAAGGTGATTGTCCCCAATGAGGTGCTGGCCGAAGACGTACGCGCCCGCGTTCCCTCCGCTTCCATCGCCATCGTTCGCAATCCCGCCGATTTGGCACAGATCGCGCCCCGCGACCTGGCTGCTGGCCAGACGCTTCGGCCACGCCCACCACCAACCGCGCAAGCTCCCTGGACAGTGCTTTACACGGGTTCGGTGTACAGCGCACAGGCCAGTGCCTTTCAAAATCTGATCGCCGCGCTGGACCGGACCGGAGGACGGTTCCATCTTCATGTCCATACGGCTCAGAGCGAAACGCAGGTTCGCGACAACGGTCTTGTCGGTCCCTTCGTTCGCCGTTTTGATCACCTGCCACAGGCGCAGGCGCTGACACGCCAGCGCGAGGCCGACATTTTGTTCTTGCCTCTTGCTTTTGAATCCCCGATCCCCGAGGTCGTGCGCTCATCCGCTCCCGCGAAGATTGCGGAATACCTCGCCTCGGGGCGGCCCATCATCGTTCACGCACCGCGCGGGTCGTTTGTCTCATCGTTTTTTACGGCACGTGAGGCGGGACTAGTGGTCGATCAGCCGGATGTCGATGCGCTCGCACAGGCCCTGACCCGGTTGAGCGAGAATGCGACGCTGCAAGCCAATCTCGTCGCCAACGCACGGGCCGCCGCGAAGGAATTCGGTGTCGATCGCGCCCGCGCGGCTTTCTCGGCTGTGCTCGCAGAGGTCGGGTAAGGTGAAGTCCGTGTCGGAGGGAAGACGTCCCCGCATCCTGTTCGTCGCGATGCATCATTCCGTCCATACAGCGCGTTGGATCGAGGCTCTCGTCGACGTCGGCTTCGACCTGCATTTGTATCCGGTCGACCCTGCCCCTCCACACGCTTACATCCGCGGTCTGACATTCCACGTGCCGACGCCGGCATCGCCCGTTGTCCCTGCGCCACGGGTTTCGACCGGCAGGCGGGCGGCGCGCTTTCTGCGGCATGCGCTCAAGGATCCGTCGGACGCGATCCGCCTGCTGCGGGAGAAACTCGCTCGCCGTGTCGCGACGCCGCCCGCGCCGGAGTCGCCGCCGCGCGCTGGAGACCCTGTTCGCATTCGTCCGGTTCCGTTCGATGGCGACGATCCGCAGGCAAGGGTGCGACTCGGCCGCCCCGACGAAAGCGAAGAAACCATCACGGCGCTTCACGGCCCGAGCATGCTGGCCAAGGTGATAGCCGACGTGCAGCCAGACCTCATCCACTCCCTGGAATTCCAGCATAATGCCTATCTTGTGCTGGCAGCGCGCGATTTGATGCTCGCGGACAATCCGTCCCGGAGCTTCCCGCGCTGGCTGGCGACGAATTGGGGCAGTGACATCTATTACTTCGGCCGCGACGAAGCACATGCGCGTCAGATTCGGCGGGTGTGCGAGGCGATCGACCTCTATTCCTGCGAATGTCGCCGCGATCTCGCGCTCGGACGGAGCTTTGGTTATCGAGGCCCCGAATTGCCGGTTCTGGCCAATTCAGGCGGCATCGACGTCGATGCTGCCCAACGCTTGCGCGGCGAAGCTCCGCCATCACGGCGCAAGCTCATCATGGTCAAGGGTTACGATCACTTTGCCGGCCGTGCCATGGTCTCCCTTGCCGTGCTTGAGCGTTTCGCTGACCGCTTGAAAGACTATGAGATCGTCATGTTTTCAGTCGGTGCCCGTCCCCGAGCCCGTGCGCTCGAATTGAAGGCCGCTGGTGTCCTCGACATCCGCGTCATCGATCTCGCCACCCATGGCGAAATTCTCGAGTGTTTCGGACGCGCCCGCGCCTATTTGGCCGTCAGCATTTCCGATGGGATCTCGACCTCGGTGCTCGAGGCGATGCTGATGGGCGCCTTTCCGATTCAGACCAACACCTCCTGCTGCGAGGAATGGTTCGTGCAAGGAGAGACCGGCTTCGCCGTCTCTCCTGACGATTTCGAGGAGATCTGCGCGCGGTTCGAACGCGCGCTAACGGACGACACCCTGGTTGACGACGCAGCGCCGCGTAATCTCGAGATCATCCGGTCCCGCCTCGATCAGTCGATCATGACACCAGCCATTGGTGACTTCTATCGTCAAGCGCTTGGCGTGCCATTCCGCGATGGGAGTGAACGACGCTGAAAGTTCTTCAGATCAACGCAAGCGACATCATCGGTAGTCGTTTCAATAATTTCGACATTCGCCATCTGCTCGCCGCGGATGGCATCGAGTCCACGCATCTCGTGTGGAGCAAGCTCAGCGACAGCCCCGACTCCCAGCTGTTCTTCGACCTGCCTGGCGCCCGCTTGGCCAACAGGGTCATCAATCGGATCGAAGCGAAGCTCTCGATCCATTCGCGGCTGCAATGGCAGGCCTACGCGCTGGCATTGTCGGAAGCCTATCGCATGGCCGATCTGGTCCATTTCCACATCATCCATGACGGCTATTTCAGTTTGGACGCCTTGCCTTGGCTGACGCGCGGCAAGCCGAGCGTATGGACCTGGCACGATCCCTGGCCCATGACGGGGCATTGCATCTATTCCCTGGAATGCGAGCGGTGGCAGGAGGGGTGCGGATCGTGCCCGTCGCTCGACCTGGCCTTCCCGATGCGCAAGGACCGCACGGCCGAGCAGTTCGCCTGGAAGAAGCGCATCGTCGCCAAAAGCCGCGCGCAGATCGTGGTCGCCTCCCGCCACATGCGCGAGATGGCTGCACGGTCGCCTATCGCCGCGGGCCAAAATATCGAGGTCATTCCCTTCGGCATCGATCTGACGCGGTTCCGCCCCGTCGATCCGCAGCCGGCGCGGTCCCGTCTGGGAGTGCTGCCAGGTAGGGTGGTGCTCGGCGTCCGTGCTTTTGCCGACAGCCCGTTCAAGGGGTTCGAATATGTCGTCGAGGCGCTGCGCCAGCTACCCGACACGGGCGTCCCGCTGACCATTCTGACGACCCATGGAAAAGGGCACCTGAACGAGTTCATCGGGCGTCATCAGATCATCGATCTCGGCTGGGTCAATGACGGCGCGACCATCATGGATACCTTCGCGGCCACGGATATTTTCCTGATGCCTTCGACGGCCGAGGCCTTCGGCATGATGGCGATCGAGGCGCTCGCCTTCGCCAAGCCGATCATCGTTTTCGAAGGCACTGCGCTGCCCGAGGTTGCCGGGGCGCCGGATATTGCTGTTGCCACCCCCATGCGGGATGCGACCGCCTTGTCAGCGGCGATCGAACGCCTCGTCCGGTCTCCCGAAGAGCGCCAGCAGCGCGGTGCGGCGGGCAGGCTCTGGGCGGAGGCTCGGTACAGCGACGTCGATTTTGCGCGCAGGATGGCGGCTCTTTATCGAAAGGTAGCCCAGAGATGACGCGCGAGGCGCCAAGGAGGCGCATCCTTCTCCTGACCGACATCCCCCCGTGCAGCAATCTGACCGCGGGGATCGTGACAGCGCAGATGTGCCGGTTCCTGCCGCAGGACGAGCTGGCGATCTTCTGCGTCATGAATCCGCATCTTCAGCCCAAGCTCTATGACGACCTCGCCGGCATCGAGATGAAGGTGGTTCGCAAGCCCACCGAATTGCAGCACCGCGTCGTGTACGGCGTCAGGGTGGGGAGAGCCGGTGCGGCGGCGATCGAGGCGGTGAAGCGTATAGCCCTACCCCGCGGGCTCATCCGCCAGGCAATAGCCTATGGCCGGGCGGTCGGCGCGACCGATCTGTGGGCGATTCTGCAGGGGCAGACGATGGTGCGCATCGCCGCGCCGGTGGCACGCGGGCTCGGCGTGCCGCTGCGCGTTCATGTCTGGGACCCGCTCCGCTGGTGGCTCGACGCCCACAAGGTCGATCCCGTCAATCGCCGGCTCGATCTCGCCCTATTCGATCGCACGCTGCGTCAGGCGGTGAGCTGCGCGGCGGCGTCGGTTCCGATGGCGCGGCATTATGAGAAGAGATACGGCGTTCCCTCGACGGCGGTCATCGCTTCGATCGATCCCGCGCTCGCGCAAGCGCCGCCGCCGAAGCTCATCAGCGACGACAGCGTCATCATCGGCATGGTCGGCCAGTTCTACGCCAGCGAGGAATGGGAACAGCTTGTGGCGGCCCTCAATCTCGCAAAATGGCGGGTGGGGCAACGCAAGGTCGTCCTGATGACGTTTGGCCATGAGCGGCCGCCAACAGACATTCCCGACGGGCATCTCAGGTTCATGGGCTGGATGGATCAACCCGACGTGATCCGAACGATCGCCCGGCATTGCGACATCGCCTATTGTCCGTACCCTTTCGCGGAAAGGATGGCAGAGGTCTCGCGCCTCAGCTTCCCGTCCAAGGTGCCCACCTATCTGGCGGCGGGGCGGCCGATCCTGTTTCACGGCCCATCCTACTCAGCACCGTATATCTATCTGCGGGAGCGCGGTGCAGCCTATCTGTGCCGCGATCTCCATCCGGCTGCGGTCTATAACGGCCTTGCCCACCTGGTCGAAGATAGCGAGCTATACGAGACGACGGCGCTGGCCGCGCGGCGGGCGTTTCTTGCCGATTTCACACTGCCGCAGATGAAACACGCGGTACGCCAGTTTCTGGGCTACGACGTCGGCCTGTCAGGAGGCGCCGCGCCCCCGGGGGTGTCGCGATATTTATGAGCGGGATTAAACGGCGATAGCGGCGAACTTTGCAGACTTATGCGTTTGACTGGCAAATTGTCATATCTGGCTGCGAATGATCTGAGCTGTTTGGGCTTGTTGGCGACATCCTAGGCTCAACATCCGCGCCAGGCCCAGATCAACCCGCATCTGAGCAGAGTGGCAACGTCCTTGCGTTTCGATCCACCCTTGTGGAACTCTCGCCCTTCAAACAGCCGAAACTCAAATTTCTCCCGCATATTGCAGACGCGCTTCAGCCCTCGATAAACAGGATCCGAGTAATCGTGATGGTATTGCGTCAAATTGCTCGCGGGACCGCCCGCCTTTTCCCGCCACTTCGTCGCCTGCATGATTTTGCCCTGCAGGCCGAGACCGAGAGGACAGCCGCGAGGCAAGAAGCGGACAAATTAGCTGCACAGCTTAACGCATTGCGTGCGCAGCTGGGCCCAGAACAGCTGGCGGCTGCGGGTATTGATAACGAGTCGCGCTCAGAGCTGGGCGCATTGACGTCAACACCTGGACTCTCGGCAGAAGAGATCAATCGCAACGCGCATTGGCTATATCTCAAGAATCGTCGTCAGCTGATCGAGCTGGACTTTCCTGTTACTCCCAAGGTGCGACATGGCCATGGCCAGCCACCTGAGCCACTTATGCTGGCCCGGCTGACAGCTTGCTCGGATCATTTTGCCTCGCAGATGCGCATGATACTGCCTTTGCTGGAGCCGATGCTGACCATTCCCAGCGATCCCATCGCAGATGCAAGCGAGCCGAATTGGGTCAATCCAGCTTTCCCCGCCCTGGACGCGATGGCGCTTTACGGAATGATAGCGCTTCACAAGCCGCAACGCCTGATCGAGATCGGTTCAGGCTTTTCTACGAAGTTTGCCAGGCGCGCGATCCGCGACCATCGCCTCGATACGAAACTAATATCGATTGATCCGGAACCGCGAGCCGAAATCGATGATATCTGCGACGAAGTCATTCGGGCGCCGCTGGAAGAAGTCCCGATATCATTTTTTGAGAACCTTACTTCAAAAGACATGGTATTTTTTGATGGAAGTCACCGTTCGTTTCAAAATAGCGACGTGACTGTCTTTTTCAATGAAATACTACCTCGCTTGAAAAGCGGATCTGTATTTGGAATACACGATATATTCTTGCCCGACGACTACCCTCCCGCATGGCTGGAGTGGTATTTCAATGAGCAGTATCTCTTGGCATCTTGGTTGCTTGCTGGCGACAGGCTAAAGCCTGATTTCGCCGCTTATTTTATCGGCGAAACCCCAGACCTGCACGCGATCTTCGCATCCATGTGGAGCCATCCGAACCTTGTCGGGGCAAACCACAAAGGGGGCGCCTTTTTCGCGACGATTTCCTGACAGGCGCTCGAACTCACGAAAAGGCGCAAACAAGAGGCGGTTCAGATTGGGCGCTCACAACAGCCAGAATAGCTAAGACGCGGTCAGCGTCCAATCCTCGCCTTAAGCTCTGAAACCGCCTCGTGCTTCACAGGGGAACACGCCACCACACCGCTGCGCCGTCCACGGGCTCCATCGGGGCTTCGATGCCGTGCTGTCCACGAAAATCGTGGATAGCCTTGGCACAGGGCTCGAGCACGTAGTCGTCCACGATGACGAAGCCGCCTGGCGATACTTTGTGATAGAGCGCATTGAGCGCATCCACCGTGCTCTCGTACATGTCACCGTCGAGGCGCAGTACGGCCAGCCGGTCGATCGGCGCGACGGGCAGCGTGTCCTTGAACCAGCCCTCGAGAAAGACGACCTGTTCGTCGAGCAGCCCGTAACGGCGAAAATTGGCGGAGACAGCCTCGCGGGAAATGGCGAGTTGGCCATAGGTGTGGTGGGTGTCGCCAGCATCGGCCGGATTGTGTGCTGCGTCGGGCTCGGGCAGGCCGCGGAAGCTGTCAGCGACGAAGACCTTGCGGTCCTTGGCACCATAAGCCTGGAAGATTCCCTTGGCGTAGATGCAAGCGCCGCCACGCCATACGCCGGTTTCGATGAAATCGCCTGGAACACCTTCTTCCAACGCCCGCGTCGTCAGCATCCGCAAATTGCGCATGCGCGCGGTTCCGATCATCGTGATCGCCTGTTCAGGCCAGTCGCGGCCGATGGCACGAAGCGACGGGTCGAACTTGCGTTCTGTCCAGGGCGCCTGCGAGGCATCCTCGATCAGCAGGCCCGTCAGTGATGCCTCCAGCAGGTCAAGATAGAGCTCCGCGGCACGCCCATCACCTCCAAGGTTGGGGCTGTTGCCCTGCAATCGGCGCCCGAGACGGGCGACAGCCTCCTCCTGACGGGCGCCTACGCCCAGGATCTGGGCCGAGACATTGTCCAGCTTCAGATATGTGGAATCGTGATAAGCGCCAATCCGTTGGAGCATATGGTTGACTTGGTTTTCCAACGTCACCGCCGCCGCCAGCCGCTCGGCCAACACGTCACGTTCCTCGGCGGACTTTCTGGCTGCCTCGCGCCAAGTGTCACGCTCCTCGATCGCGTGGCGAGCTGCCTCGCGCAAGGCGTCGCGCTTACGCGCTTCCTCTCGCAAAATCGGAAGACGGCGAACAAGGCGGCTGGCGAAAGAAGATTGCGTCACTGGACTACCCATCGCTGTGCACCCGATTCGTGCAGAAAATCGGGCGCGCGCATCATCAACTCGGCGGGGAAAGCCCAAACTTTCGACGCCACTCGTGAACTACGAATTATGGTCAGTTTTATACAGCCCATCGTCGAGATGGCGAATCCAGACGGAGCATTGGAGGCAGTTGGGAAGCCAACGACCTTCGTGGCGGCCTGCGTCAATCGGTGGAGGCGCTGGCGAGACATTCGTACGCGTCACGCATCGCTCGATTCTTTCGACTGCTGCGGCTCGACAGGAGTGATCTCGACGCGGTCCATCTCGATCGCGAACATGACGCCGTTCCGGAAGGGCGAATGGACGTCGAACATCAACGCATCGTGCATCCATTGATGCTGCACATGATTCTCGAGCGTTCCGGAAGCGCAGGCGGCGGTCACCGAATAGCGTCCGGAGGCGAGCGCTGGCAATCGGAACGCGAAGGTCGTCTCGAGTGTCTGGCCGGCACGTACCGTGATCGGCTTGTCGAGGGTCTTCAGGAAGGTGTTGTCGCCGAGGATCGGCTGGCCGAGGCGGTCCTTGACGTGGAAGCCCACGATCGGTGCCTCCAGATCCTCGATCACGGCGACGTCGATGAGAACCTGCACATTCTCGCCGCCTTCTATCCAATGCAGCGGGGAGCCGTCGGCATGGGTGAGGACGACGCGCTCGATACGCGCCTTGCCGCTGCCGAAATCGGCACTATCCGCCATGGTATCGAAGATGGCCGGGCGGTCCGGTCTGGGCGGCTCGGGGAGCGAAGCGCGTTTCGGCTTCCCCTCGGGCGGGCTCTCCTCGCCCGTCGCCGGCGGCACATCGGCTGGGCGCACATTAGCCTTGGCACGCGACCGTGGGACCGGCTGATCCGACAATCCTTGCGTCTGGCTCATGATGGACGCTGAATAGGCTTCGCAGACATCCTTGGCGGAACCCTGCATCACCAGATCGCCCTTGTCGATCCAGATCGCGCTGTTGCACAGGCTCATCACCGCGCCGGTGTCGTGGCCGCAGAACAGCACCGTTCCGCGTTCCCGGAACTGCCGGAGCCAGCGCAGGCATTTCTGCTGGAAATAGGCGTCGCCGACCGCCAGCGCCTCGTCGATGATCAGTACGTCCGCATCGACATGGGCGATCACCGCAAATGCCAGGCGCATCGCCATGCCGGTCGAATAGGTCTTCACCGGCCTTTCGATGAATTCGCCGATATCGGCGAAGGCGAGGATGTCGTCGAAGCGGGCCTGCGTTTCCTCGCGGCTCATGCCGAGGATCGAGGCGTTGAGATAGACGTTCTCGCGACCGGTGAATTCAGGATTGAAGCCCGACCCCAGTTCGAGCAGCGCCGCGACGCGCCCGTTGACGCGCGCCTCGCCCTCGGTGGGGGTCAGGGTCCCGCATACGAGCTGCAGGAGGGTGGATTTGCCCGATCCGTTGCGGCCGATGATGGCCAGGCTGTCACCGCGCGGAACCTCGAAACTGAGGGATCTGAGCGCCCAGTGATCGGTGTAGTGATTTCTTTCGGGCCATTTTATCCCTACCGCGCGCAGGACCGGCGCCGTCGCCCGCCGCAGCCGCGGCATCACCGCCTGGGCGAGCCGGTCGGATGGGCTCTTGTAGATGTGGTAGGATTTCGAGAGGCGCTTGGCCTCGATCGCGATCTCAGAGGACATCGGCGAAACCTACGCGCAGACGGTTGAAGACCCAGAACGCTGCGGGCAGGCTCACCAATGCTGCCAGCCACAAAAACGCCAGGGTCTGCCAGTCCGGAGCCCGGCCGAACAACAGCACATTGCGGGACTCCTCGACCACGATAGTCAGCGGATTGAGCAGCATCACGGTGCGGAAGCCGGGAGGAACCGAGGAGATCGGGTAGAAGATCGGCGTCAGGAACATCGAGGCCGTGACGATGAAAGTCACGATCTGTCCGATATCGCGGAGATAGACGCCCAAGGCCGAAAGTACATAAGCCGTCGCGAGCAGCAACAGCAGATAGGGAATGATGATCAGGATGAAGAGCGGCGCGGTCGCCTCGACCTGGCCGCTGTGCAGGAGGTGCCCCAGCACGACGATGAGCAGACCGAAACCTGCTGTGATCAGGGCGCCCAAGACGACAACTATGGGCAGGATGCCGAGCGGGAAGACGACCTTCTTTACATAGCTGCTATGGGCGAGGATCAATCCCGCAGCCCGGTTCAAAGTCTCCGCAAGCATGGAATGCAACAGGACGCCGACGAGCAAGATCAAGGTGAAATTGGCATCGGTGCCATCCTGTCCGGTTCCCCATCGAGTCTGGAATACGGCGGAGAAGACGAAGGTGAAGATCAGAGCAGTCAGGAGCGGGGTCAGGAACGCCCAGCCGACTCCCAGGACGCTGCCGCGGTAGCGCGCCTCGAAATCACGCATTGTGAGGCGCAAAGTCAGTTCCGTCGTCTGGCGCAGATGATCGCCCCAACTCGTCAACGCTTCAATCCTTGGATCCCAGCCGCATATGATCGTCGGCCGCGGCGCCCCTTTAGCACCTCGTATCCGCGTCCCGCAAACGCGTTCTGCTGCACTGCAAGCCGACCGGCTCGACAATCCCGGACCGGTTGAGTAAATCCTGCTCGCTTTGGCGGACCGGCCGATGCGTCGATGACGGAACGACGCCATTTCACCGTTTGAGCGGAGATGCTCTTGACCAAGATTCTCATTCTCGGCGCGGCGGGCATGCTCGGCAACGCCGCCTACCGGCTCTTTGCCGCCTCGCCGGGTTTCGAGGTCGTCGGCACGATCCGCGGCGGGGCGCCGGCCGGGCTTATACAGAGTTCAACCGCCCGCTTGCTGGGTGGAATCAATGCGACCGATCAGGACGGCCTTGTCCGGGTGATCGGCGAGACGCGGCCCGACCTGGTGATCAACTGCATCGGTGTCGTCAAGCAGCTCTCCACGGCCAAGGATCCGCTGGTATCCATCACGTTGAATTCGCTGCTGCCGCACCGTCTCGCCGAACTCTGCGCGGCCGCAGGCGCGCGTCTCGTGCACGTCTCGACGGACTGCGTTTTCGACGGCCGCAAGGGAGACTACAAGGAAACGGACCTGTCGAACGCCGAAGACCTCTACGGCAAGAGCAAGTTCCTCGGCGAGGTCGACTACCCCAACGCGATCACGCTACGCACCTCCATCATCGGACATGAGCTCAACTCCGCCCATTCGCTGGTCGACTGGTTCTTGAGCCAGCCCGGCCCTACGGTGAAGGGCTATCGCAAGGCGATCTACACCGGCCTGCCGACGGTCGAGCTGGCGCGTGTCATTCGCGACGTGGTCGTTCCGCGCCCGGAGATGCGTGGCCTCTGGCATGTCGCGGCCGACAAGATCAATAAATTCGAGCTGCTGAAGCTGGTAGCGCAGGAATATGGAAAGGCGATCGAGATC
The DNA here is from genome assembly GCF_004123845.1 of Allobosea sp. Tri-44. Taxonomy (GTDB): domain Bacteria; phylum Pseudomonadota; class Alphaproteobacteria; order Rhizobiales; family Beijerinckiaceae; genus Allobosea. The sequence continues at coordinate 211,148 of NZ_NBDP01000015.1, forward strand.
GTCCCCGACGACGCGGTGGCGATCGACCGCTCGATGGACGGCTCACGCTTCCAGGCAGCGACGGGATACGTGGCTCCGGCCTGGCCGGAGCTGATCGCACGCATGCGCGCCGCACGTTGAGCGCGCCAGGAGAGAGTGACCTATCCCATGGATATCAAGGGCAAGACCCTGCTCATCACGGGCGGAACCGGATCCTTCGGCAACGTCGTTCTGCGCCGCTTCCTGCGCGAGGGCATCGGCGAGGTCCGTGTCTTCAGCCGCGACGAGAAGAAGCAGGAGGATATGCGCCTCGAGCTGAAGAATGATCGCGTCAAATTCTATATCGGCGACGTGCGCGAGCCCGACAGCCTGCGCGCTCCGATGCGTGGCGTCGATTTCATCTTCCACGCCGCGGCGCTGAAGCAGGTGCCCTCTTGCGAGTTCTACCCGATGGAGGCGGTGCGCACGAACGTCCTCGGCGCGAGCAACGTGCTCGAAGCCGCCATCGACGCCGGTGCACAGCGTGTCGTCGTGCTTTCCACCGACAAGGCGGTCTATCCGATCAACGCCATGGGTATCAGCAAGGCGATGATGGAGAAGATCACGGTCGCCCGCGCCCGCCTGCTCGCCAAGAGCGATACCACGCTGTGCGCCACCCGCTACGGCAACGTCATGGCCTCGCGCGGCTCGGTGATCCCGCTCTTCGTTTCGCAGGTGAAGGCGGGCCAACCGATCACCATCACCGACCCGAACATGACGCGCTTCCTGATGTCGCTCGAGGAATCGGTCGATCTGGTCATCTATGCCTATCGCAACGCCGAGCAGGGCGACATCTTCATCAAGAAAGCGCCTGCCTCGACCATCGGCCACCTCGCCGAGGCGGTGATGCAGCTCCTCGGCAAGCGCGTCCCGATCAAGGTGATCGGCACTCGCCATGGCGAGAAGCGCTATGAGTCGCTGGTTTCGCGTGAGGAGATGGCGCGCGCCATCGATCACGGCGGCTATTACCGCGTTCCGCAGGACGACCGCGATCTCAACTATGCCAAATATTTCGTCGAGGGCGAAAGCGCGATCTCGATGGCGGAGGACTATACCTCCGACAACACCGAGATTCTCGACGTCGAGGGGGTGAAGAAGCTGCTTCTCGGCCTCGACTACATCCAGGCTGAGCTGCAAGGCTAGACATGCGCAAAGTGATGTCGATCGTGGGCACCCGCCCCGAGCTGATCAAGATGTGCCGCGTCATCGCTCTGCTTGACGAGCAGACGCAGCATGTCCTCGTCCATACCGGCCAGAATTACGACTATGGCCTCAATCAGGTGTTTTTCGAGGATCTCGACATCCGCAAGCCCGATCATTTCCTCGAGGCGGCGGGCGGCTCGGCGATCGACACCATTGCCGAGGTGCTCAAGCGCTCCGATGCGGTGATGGAGCAGGAGAAGCCCGACGCGGTGCTGATCTACGGCGACACCAATTCGGGCTTGGCTGTGATCGCCGCCAAGCGGCGCAAGATTCCGGTCTTCCATATGGAGGCCGGCAATCGCTGCTTCGACCAGCGTGTTCCGGAGGAGCTTAACCGCAAGGTCATCGACCATCTCTCGGACATCAACATGACGCTGACGGAGCACGCCCGGCGCTATCTGGTTGCCGAGGGCCTGCCTCCCGAGCTGACCTTCAATGTCGGTTCGCATATGCATGAGGTGCTCGAGCATTTCCGTCCCCGCTACGAGGCTTCCGACATCCTCGCGCGGCTCGACCTGACCGAGCGCCGGTTCTTCGTGGTCTCCAGCCATCGCGAAGAGAATGTCGACAGCGAGCGTAACCTCGCCGACCTGCTCGATTCGCTGAAAGGACTGGCCGAAACCTATGATTGGCCGGTGATCGTCTCGACCCATCCGCGCACTCGCAAGCGGCTCGAGGCGCTCGGCGAGATCGGGCTCGATCCGCGCATTCGCTTCCTGCCGCCCTTCGGCTTCCACGACTACATCAAGCTGCAGATGACGGCGGCCTGCGTCGTTTCCGACAGCGGCACCATCACCGAGGAAAGCTCGCTGCTCGCCTTCCCCGCCGTGACCATCCGTCAGGCCCATGAGCGCCCCGAGGGCATGGACGAGGGCACGCTCGTGATGTGCGGGCTTACGCGCGATTCGGTGCTCGACTCGGTGCGCTTCGTCATGCGCGCCGACGCAAGCGGGCTGACGCCGCGGCCGGTCGCCGACTATGTCGCCGGGCCCGTGTCGCGCAAGGTCGTCGCCATCGTTCTGAGCTATATCGACTACGTCAACCGTACGGTCTGGCGCAAACCGTGAGGCGGGAGGGCGCGGCATGGCCGGGCTGAAAATCCTGCATGTTGCGCCCCATTTGCGCCAGGGCGGTGCCGAGCGGTTGCTGTTCGAACTCGCGACGCATCCTTCGGACGGAACGACCCACCATGTCGCGCTCATGCAGGACGAGGTGTTTTTCGATCGCTCCGGCCTGCAGATCGAGGAGCTCGGCTTCGACCTGAAGCGCCGCTTCGGGGCCTTGACCCATCTGCCGGCGTCGCGTCGAAGGCTGCGCGCCTTGATCGAGAGGCTCAAACCCGACGTCGTTCAGGGCTGGCTTTATTACGGCGCCTTCCTCAGCCTTTCCCTGAGCAATCGCACGCCGGTCGTCTGGTCGATCCACAACACCACCTTCCCGCGGCTTCTTGCCAATCCTCTGCTGCATCTGGTCGACCGCGTGCTCGCCGCGCGCTCGCGCCAAGCGCCAGACGCGGTCGTCTATTGCGCGGCGTCCGCGCGAGCCTTCCACGAGGCGCGCGGCTATGCCCCGGAACGCGGCCTCGTCATCGATAATGGTGTCGATCTCGCGCTCTTCCGCCCCGACCCGGCCCGACGCGCGGTGCGCCGCGCTGGTCTGGGCCTTCCCGACGATGCTTTCATCGTCCTACTGAGCGCCCGCAACGACCCGCAGAAGGACCTGCCCAATTGCCTCGACGCTTTCGCGCTGTTCCGGCGCGAGGTGCCGGAGGCGCGATTGTTGCTGGCGGGGCGCGGCATGGACGATTCGGATGCAGCGCTGCGTGCCATGATCGCTGCGCGCGATCTCGGACCCGCCGTCCTCTCGCTCGGGGCGGTCGCTGACATGCCGGGCCTGCTCGACGCCGCCGACGCCGTTCTGCTCGGCTCACGCTATGGCGAGGCCATGCCGATGGCACTGCTCGAGGCCCTGGCGATGGGCAAGCCAATCGCCGCGACCCGCGTCGGCGATATCGGGCGGCTGCCCTGTCCGGGCGAGGCGTTGGCCCCGCCCGGAGACCCGCGATCCCTGGCTTCCGCCTTGAGCTTTGCGCGCGCCGGAGATCCGCGCTGGGCGGCATCCTTTGCCGAAGCCCGCGCGCATTACGGGCTCGACAGGATGACACGTACCTATGACGCGCTCTATCGCCGCCTCGCCGCGCGGGAGCCCGCGCCATGACCTCGGCGCTCCGGCTCGCCGTCGTCACGCCGGTCTTCAACGGCGCCGACTATATCGTCGAGACGGCGCGTTCCGTCGCAAACCAGCTGCGTCCCGGCGATCGCTACGTCGTGGTCGACGACGGCTCGACCGACGACACGCGGGCTCGTCTCGTTGCCGCCGATCTGCCGATCGATCTCGTCGCGCAGGTTAATGCCGGTGAGGCACAGGCCGTCAATGCCGGAATTGCCCGGGCGGCATGCGATATCGTCGGGATCGTGAATGCCGACGATCCGATCCTGCCAGGCCTCCTCGACGCCGTTCGGACCGCCTTCCGCGACGATCCGACCCTCGATGCCGTGTACCCCGACTGGCTCAAGATCGATGCGGCTGGGCAGCAGCTCGCGAGAATTGCGGTACGCGACTACGACTATGACGTGCTGCTCGGCCAGCATTTCTGTTTCCCGGGCCCCGGCGCTTTCTTTCGAGTCGGAACTCTCGCCGGCGAGCCTGTACGCGACGCTCGCTCCTCGCTGATCTCCGATTACGATTTCTGGCTGCGCTTCGGCTTGCGCGGGGCGAAGGTGAGGCGGCTGCCATTCGTGCTCGCGACCTGGCGGTTGCATGCCGGCGGCACGACCAGACGCGGCCAGGGGCCACGTCTTGCACGCCAGAGGATCGAGGTCATCGAGCGTCTGTTATCGCGCCCTGATGTTCCTGCCCATGTTCGTGAACTCGGCCCTCAAGCGCTTAGTGCCGCCTATTATCATGCTGCGCTTGTTGGCCTTCGCGCGCCGGACACACCGGCACTGCGCTATGCCTTGAAATCATACTTGCTGAAACCGCGCTGGGCCGAACCCGTCGTCGCCACTCAGCGCCGCGCTGTTGGACACCTTGCCTACGCGGCAATGCAACCTCTGTCAGGCTGGCTGCACGCATTTGCATCGCCCCTTCTGCCTGCCCGTTTCGGCAGGCAGGCGGTTCTCGACCAGACTTTTGGCCTTGATCCCTCAGCGCGGAAGGAGGAGCCGTGACAGCATCGACACCACATGTCAGCGTGGTGATCCCGATGTTCAATCGCGTCGCCACCATCCGGCGCGCGGTGGACAGCGCCTTGGCACAGAGCTTTCGCGATATCGAAGTGATCGTCGTCGACGATGCTTCGAGCGATGAATCCGTTGCGACTGTCGCGGCGATCGACGATCCGCGCCTGCGGCTGCTGCGCCGCGAACAAAATGGCGGCGCCTCGGCGGCACGCAACACCGGCGTTGCAGCGTCGCACGGGTCGTTGGTCGCCTTTCTCGACTCCGACGACGAATGGTTTCCGCGCAAGCTCGAAATTCAGGTTGCGGCGCTGGAGACTGCGCCGGCTCACGCCGGAGTGTCCTGCACCGGCGTGGAAATGCACCTGCTTGATCACGCAATCACGCGTCTGCAGCCGCTCGAGGACAGTTCCGATTGGGCGCGGCGGCTCGCAATGGATTGCGACCTTAGCCCCGGTACGACGCAGCTCACGCGCCGTGCCGTCTTCGATGCCATCGGTCCACTCGACGAAACCTTGCCGCGTTTCGAGGATTGGGACTGGCTGATCCGGTACACGCGCACCGGCCCGATCGTTGCGGTTCGCGAACCGCTGGCGCGCGTCTATAATCGCCGCGCGCGGCTCGGGGAGGTTGTCGAGCGTTCCGCCGAGCTCTTGCTTGCAAAGCATCGCGCTGTCTTCGACGCGCTCGCGCCGGCCGACCGGCGGAAGGCGGTGGGCGACATCTGGTTGCAGGCTGTCGGCACCTATGCTTTCGAGGGCAAACTCGGCGCTCTCTTGCGCCCCGCTGCCGCTGCCTTCGCGCAGCGGCCTCTGCATACGCTCGGCCGCCTCGCTAGCGGAGCCGCAGCGGTGGCCCGCGGGCGGCTGGCGCGCGCAGTGAAAGATCGCAGCTGATGATCCTGTACTGCGCCCCGATCTCCCCTTTCGCCCGCAAGGTGCGCATGCTGACGCGCCATCTTGGCTTCGAGAGAGATGTTGAGGAGCGCTTTGTCGATACGGGTGCGCCGGACGCCACCTTCCTCGCCGCCAACCCACTGGCGAAAATTCCGACACTGGTCACGCCGCAAGGTGAGGCGCTTTTTGATTCTGCCGTGATTGCCGCCTATCTCGACGCGCGCGCCGGCCACCCTCTGAGCCCGCCCGGTGAAGCCTGCTTCGCCGCGAAGGCCTATGAGGCGTTGGTCGATGGCGTGATGGAGGCGATCGTCCTCATCGTTTACGAACGGCGCTGGCGCGACGAAACAAAGCGCGAACTGCGCTGGGTCGCGCATCAGGAAGCCAAGATCGCGCGAGGCTTGGCGCGCGCAAGCGAAATCGCAGCCCGCCCGGGCCATCAGCTTCAAATAGGTGACTTTTCTTTAGCTGCAGCGCTCGGCTATCTCGATCTTCGCTTTGAAGGGACCTGGCGGGCGACCTTTCCCGACCTGGAGCGCTGGCTCACCGACTTCGCCGCGCAGGTCCCGGCCTTCGAGGCGACCCGCTATCACGATTCCTCCCAGAGGCGCGCATAAAACATCAGCTCTGGACCTGCTCCGGTTGAATGGCCCTGTTCCAATCTATTGCATGGCCGATTTGGGGGGCCGCGCTCTCCCATAGAGATCTAAACAATTGAAAATTGTAGATAAATCGCCTTAGACATCACTCGGCTTGCCATTACCGGCCGCCCCTTTGGACGATAGTCCAGCGTCTCGCTGCAAGCGCCGTTCCCAGTGCTTGGCAACCCGCAGATAGCGATAAAAGGCGTAATTCATCGCGGTCATGAAACCATAGATGCCGCGTAGTGCATGACGGCGCCCAATATAAGCCTTCAGAAAATTGGCCGGAAACTCGAGGATCAGGCGGAACGCCGACAATGTCTCGCCGCGTGCATCGAGGTCGTTGGCCTGCGCCTCGCTATAGGCGTTGAGCTTGTCCATTTGCTCGCCGAGCGAGCGCACCGAAAAATGATGGATCGTGCCCTTCAACCGGCCGACTCGAGCGTCTGGCAGAAGATCGACCCGATCATGCACCGGGGAGGAAGAGTACCTCCCCTTCGATTTGCGGTAGAGTCTGACGGGGACGAGCGCATAGGCGAAAGGATGCGGCGCCTTCTCGCCGGGGAAAATTTCGGCGATGCGCATCTTGTAAGCGTCCGCGACCGGCTCGCCGTTGCGAAAGAGAGCCACGATTTCTGCGCAGAGGTCGGGAGGCAGCACTTCGTCTGCGTCAAGATTGAGAAGCCAGTCATGGCGGCACTGATCCTCGGCAAAGCGCTTTTGCTGACCGTAGCCAGGCCAGGGATTAAAGATGACTCGGGCGCCGAGTGCCTCGGCGACCGCTTGCGTGCCGTCCGTGGACCCCGAATCGACAACGACGATGTCGTTGCTGAAGCTCCGTGCAGCCGCGATGGTACGACCGATCCGATCTGCTTCGTTCCGCGCGATGATGAAGATGGAAACTGGTAGCACAGCCGCGTCCAACCCTTGTTATTTCAGGGCTTAAGCATGGAAATCCATGAGCGACAAGCTGGACGGGTGGAAGGCCCCATCAACCGTCCAGGCACGCCCCCGCTCGCTCAGAGCCTGCCGGAACGACGCTGACAGCCCATAGCCGACACCGGCCAGCGCGCAGCCGAAGCGCACACCTATAGCCATCAGAGCTCCGCATCGAAGGCGATGTTCTCGAAGGTCGCAAAGACGCGTCCCTGTGCGCTGGCGCGTATCCTCGCATATCCCATCGCCGGCGAGGCTGCTGCAATAAGGCGCTCGCCATTCATGACATTCAATTCCTGCGTGACCGAGTAGCCCGGAGTCGGCGTGGTCCGCATATGGGTGGGAAACGGCAGGAAACTCGTGAAATAGCTGGCGGCAGCTTGGAAGGTGTCGATCAGCATCGAAAGGCCGGGCCGCCAGTGATAACGCTCGCAGAGCTGGCGCTCCTGTGTCTGGCTGCGCACCAGCCACGAGCTCGCCGCTACGCCGTACTCGAGTTTGATCGCGCGGAAGCTCACCGCGCCAGCAGCCGGCGCGAGTTGGACGGTCAGATTTCCGGTATCGCCCGCGACTGGAGTCAACGCGACGAAACGACGGCCGCTCCCGGCAGTGATCGTTCCGGAAGCGCTGCCGATCGTCACGTCGAGATTGCCGCCACTCAGATTTTCGACCGAGAGGCATAGCGGCGTCGACGCGAAGGATGGCACGCCCCAGAGCGCCGGCTCGACGATCTGCCGGATTGCGCCGGAGGTCAGCGTCAGGTCGAAGCCGCTGCGGCTGAGGCTGGCGCCGCCGGTATGCGCCTTCCAGCGATCGTAGCCATAAGCGCCCGCCGCCAGCACGCCGCCGGCAAAGGCGCGCTGGTTGATCTGGAAGTCGCCGTTGACCAGCAGGTTCGGCTGCGATGCCTCGCGCGCCCACCCGCTCGCCGGCAAGGTGACGAGTCCGCTCGTCCGATCGACGACCAGCGCCTCGGTCCAGTTCGCCCCATCGGCGCTGACCTTGATCCGGAACTGGTCGTCCCCGGCGAGCCCGATCTCGGCCCGGCCGGAATAATCGTCCTGGAACAGCAGACTCGCTGTTTGCGCCGCACTCGCCTTGTTGAGCTTGAGCCGATGATCGCTGCCGGCGTGGTTGAACAGGCTGGCATCGGCGGCGACGGCAAGGCGCGTCGTCGTGTCGGCCGTCGCGTTGACGCCCCAGAGCTCCGCCCCGAGACTGCTCACCGGCTGCGAGCGGCGCCATTGCGTGCCGGTCCAGACATGATGCTCGGTCTCGTCGCTCACCCAGGCCTGCCAGCCGGCGCGCGGCGGAAGGAAGCTCCAGGCGCCGTCCTCGAAGATGGCGAGATCGTCCGCATGCCCGGCGAAGACGCCGGAGCCACTAGCCGGCACGATATAGGCTGCGGTCTCGCCGGGCGAAGTCGGCGGCGCGGTCTGCGTCCGGCTGGCGACGACGAGATGCACCAGCGCGTCGAGCCGCATCAGCGCATCATTATGGGTGACGTGTTTCTGCGCCTGCCCGGCGGCGAGCAGGGGCAGGCCAAGACGCGGCGTTTCGCTCATGGGGCCTCGCAAGGTCGAAGCGGTACGCGGGAGGCGCACCGTGCGGGCCGATTATGCGGGCTCCGAAAGCAGCGGGGATTGATTGCGATTCAATCCCCGCATCGAAAGCATTTTCGAGCGAAGTGGGCACCGGTTCGCGTGAGGAAAATGCGAAAAACAATGACTCAGTCGAGCTCGAACGCGTCCTTGTAGTCGAGCTTAAGCGCCGGATCCTGATCCTCTTTCCGCAGCAGGCAATTGCCGACGACGAGGAGCTCGATCTCCGACCCCATGAAGCAGCGGAAGGCATCGCCCGGCGTGCAGACAATCGGCTCGCCACGGACATTGAACGAGGTATTGACCACCACCGGGCAGCCGGTCAGCGCCTTGAAGCGCGAGATCAGCTGATGGTAGCGCGGGTTGGTCTCTTCATGCACCGTCTGGATACGGGCTGAATAGTCGACATGGGTGACGGCGGGGATCGTCGAGCGCGGCACGTTCAGCTTGTCGATGCCGAAGAGGGCCTTTTCCTTGTCCGTCATCTCGCGCCGCAGCCCCTCGCGCACATCGGCGACGAGCAGCATGTAAGGCGAGTCGCCGTCGAGCTCGAACCAGTCGGCGACATCCTCGCGCAGCACCGAGGGCGCGAAGGGCCGGAAGCTCTCGCGGTACTTCACCTTGAGATTGAGCGTCTTCTGCATCGCAGGGGAGCGCGGGTCGCCGAGGATCGAGCGGCCACCGAGCGCGCGCGGCCCGAACTCCATCCGCCCCTGCATCCAGCCGACCGCCTTGCCGTCAGCGAGGCCCTGCGCAGTCGCCTCGATCAGGGTGGCATCGTCCATCGCCGTGAACTTCGCCCCGGCGGCTGTCAGCTCAGCCTCGATCTCGGCCTGTGAGAACTCCGGCCCGAGATAGCTGCCGCGCATCGCATCGCCCGCGGCGGGGACTTGGCGCGGCTTGCCGTGGAAGAGGTGGTAGCCCGCGAGCGCTGCCCCCAACGCCCCGCCTGCATCGCCGGCCGCCGGCTGGATCCAGAGACCCTCGAAGAGGCCCTCTCGCAGGAGCTTGCCATTGGCGACGCAGTTCAGCGCGACGCCACCGGCGAGGCAGAGGTTCTTCTGCCCGGTCTCGGCGCGGATCGAGCGGGCGAGCCTGAGCACGATCTCCTCGGTCACCGCCTGGATCGAGGCCGCCATGTCCATGTGGAACTGGGTGAGCAATTGCTCGGGACCACGCACCGGCTCGCCGAACAAGGCGGCGAACTTGTCGTTGGTCATGGTCAGGCCGACGCCATAGTTGAAATAGCTCTGGTCGAGCTGGAAGGAGCCGTCCTCCTTCAGGTCGACCAGCTTCTCCAGCATCAGCTGGGCGAAGCGCGGCTCGCCATAGGGCGCGAGCCCCATGACCTTGTACTCGCCGGAATTGACCTTGAAGCCGATATAATAAGTCACCGCCGAATAAAGCAGCCCGAGCGAATGCGGGAAATGCAGCTCCTTATGGACCTTGAGATCGTTCCCCTTGCCGATGGCGAGCGTCATCGTCGCCCATTCGCCGACCCCGTCCATGGTCAGCACCGCCGCTTCCTCGAAGGGCGAGGGATAGAAGGCGGAGGCGGCGTGCGAGAGATGGTGCTCGGTGAAGAGCAGCTTCTCGACGTCGAAGCTGGCCGAGAACGTCTTCAGCTCCTTGGCGATGATCTGCTTCTGGAACAGCTTGTCGCGCAGCCAGAGCGGCATCGCCATTTTGAAGGACTGGAAACCGCGCGGCGCGAAGGAAAGATAGGTTTCGAGCAGGCGCTCGAACTTGATGAAGGGCTTGTCGTAGAAGACGACCGCGTCGAGTTCGTCAAGCCCGCAGCCGGCGACCGAGAGGCAGTACTCGACCGCGTGCTTCGGGAAATCGGCATCGTGCTTCCTGCGGGTGAAGCGCTCCTCCTGCGCCGCCGCCTCGATGCGCCCGTCGACGACCAGCGCTGCCGCGCTGTCATGGTAGAGGCCCGATATCCCGAGAATGCGCATCGCGGCCGGCGCGTTCAGAACAGCGTGTAGATGAAGGGCGCGATCGCGCTGCCCTTGGTCAGGAACAGCAGGCCGCCGAGCAGTACGCACATCAGCAGAATCGGCACCAGCCAGAACTTCTTTCGCGCCGCCATGAAGCGGAAGAACTCGCGCAGGAACGACATTGATCTATCCAGGTCAGAATTGATCTTTCATCGAGACCGGCTCCGGTCCCGGCGGATCACGGACGATCCAGTAGCTTTTCGCCTCCGGCTGCTTCTCCAGCCTGAGAAAGTCCTTGCCGACGAGCCGAGCAATGAGCGCCATCGGCGTGAAGAGGAGGAAGAACAGGATGCCGAGCACGATCGGGTTGACGATCATGGCCAGGAGCAGGCCGAACTTCATCCAGAGCCGGTTCAACGGCGCGAGCACCGCCGGCCGGATCAACGCGACCGCGAGGAAGCCGGCGGCGACCAGCGCGAGCCAAGGCCAAGCCTTGCCCGCATGCCAGGCGCTATAGAGGCCGATCAGCGCGAAGACGGCCGCGAAGACGAAGCCGAAGGAGCGATCGCTCGATCCTTCATGCGCGTCATGGCCGGCCCCGGCCTGGAATTCGTGATGGACGCCCTTCGACAAGCCACCGCTCCTGTTCAGGCGGCATGCTCTAGGCGATTAAGGGAGGAAGGTACAGGGCGAGGGGCACTCGGCGCAACCGTCAGCACGTCATGCTCGGGCTTGCCCCGAGCATCTCAGGACAGGTGAGGCTCCAATTCTGCCCTTCCGTCCTGAGATTCTCGGGTCTGCGCTTCGCTTCGCCCGAGAATGACGCCGCGATCCCTCAGCTCAGCATCCGCGTATCGCCGCAGACCGAGATCTCCTGGCCGGAGATCGTCCTGGCGAAGGGCGAGGCCAGGAAGACGATCTGCCTGGCGATGTCGTTGGGATCGACGAACTGCTTGATCGAGACGCCGGCGAAGAGACGGTTGGTCATCTCCTCATGCGAGACATTGAGCGAGCGCGCCTTGTTGGCGATGACGCTCTGGATGCGCGGCCCGTCGACGAGGCCGGGGCAGATCGCGTTGACCCGGATGCCGAACTCGCCGAGCTCGGCCGAGAGCGCCTTGGTGAAGCCGATCACGCCCCATTTCGCCGCCGCATAGGGCGAGCGCAGCGGGAAGCCGTGCTTGCCGGCCTGGCTGGAGAGATTGACGATCGAAGCGTTCTTCGACTGCTTCAAGTGCTCGACGGCGAGCCGGGTGCAGTTGAACTGGCCGGTCAGGTCGATGGCGACGCAGGAATCCCAGTCCTCGGGCGCGATCTCGTCGACGCGCCCGGTCGGCCCGGCGATCCCGGCATTGTTGACGAGGCAATCGAGCCCGCCGAGCGCCGCCAGCGCCTCCTCGAACAGGCGCGCCACCGCCTTGCGGTCGGAGACGTCGCAGACCGACCGCGTGATCGCAGGGTCGCTCTGCGCCATCTCAGAGAGCGCTTTCTCGTCGACGTCGCAGATATGGACCCTGGCGCCCTCCGCCGCGAAGGCGCGCGCCGTCGCGCGGCCGATGCCGTTGGCGCCCGCTGTCACCAGCACGCGCAGGCCCTTGATCGTCAGATCCATCGTTTCCGTCCCTTTTTCCTTCGTTGTTCTCGCGGGGCTTATTCCACCAGCCGCGCCGTGCGTTCGATATGGTCCGCCGCAGCGCTGATGTCCTCGACCAGCGCCTGCCTCGCCGCGGCCGGATCGCGCCGTCGCAACGCCTTCAACAGTGCCGCATGCGCGACGACGGCGCTGCCGCCGTCGAGCCGGCGCGGCTCGTGCCGCATGTCGAGATTGAGGATCGGTCCCGCCTTGAGCCAGAGCCGGGAGATCATCTCGATCAGCGAGGGCATGCCAGCGGCTTCGTAAAGAGCAAAATGCAGGTCGCGATTGGTCGCAACCGCAGCCGCCGGGTCCGGCGGGTCGGCCCTCGCCGCCGCGAGGAACGCCGCCTCATGCCGCGCAACCAAGGCGATCTGCTCATCGGTGATCACCTTCGCCGCCTCCTCGGCGGCGAAGCCCTCGACCACCAGCCTGATCCGGGTGAGCTCGCGGAACTGCGCCAGCGTCAGCACCGGCACGCGCACCGCCCGCCCCGGCAACACCTCCAGCGCCTTGTCGGCTGCGAGCCGGCTGACCGCCTCGCGCACCGGCATCATCGAGACGCCGAGCGCCTCGGCGACACGGCGCAGCGAGAGCTTCTCGCCCGGCGCCAGCCGCCCGGCGATCAGCAGCGCCCGAAGCTCGCCGGTGACCCGCTCGCCCAATGTCTCGTGCTGGAGCGAGCCAACCTCGTCGAGCGCGGACGCCTCTCCCACCTTCCCCCTGACGGAGGAGGCGAGCCGCGATCGCGGCGCATCTGAGGGCTGGACTCGGGCAATCATGTCTGCCAACCTAACTGTGATCACAGATCACGACAAGCAGCTGCGATGCCGCGCAATAAAGAATGACGATCGACGTAATCCGACGCCAAAGCGCGCGGGAAAGTTCTGGGAGGAACGGAATGTCAGAGCAGTCACGGATCAAGAGCCTCTCGCGCCGCCAGACGCTAGTTGGATTGGGCGCCACAGCCACTGGCCTCATCGCCAGCCCGGCGGTCATTCTCGCGCAAACGTCGGAGGCGATCCGCTTTGGGCACCTGACGCCGCGCACCGGCTTTCTTGGGCCGCTCGGCGAGTACGGCGTCATGGCCGCCGATCTCGCCGCCGAGGAGATCAATGCGGCCGGCGGCATCAACGGCCGCAAGCTCGAACTGCTGAAGGAAGATTCGGTCAATCCGCAGACTGCCTCGACCAAGGCCGAGCGCATGATCGAGCGCGACAAGGTCGCCTGCATCATCGGAGAGATCTCGTCCGCCTCCTGTCTGACGATTTCGCAGGTCGCAGCCCGCAACAAGACGCTGTTCCTCAACACCGGTGGCAATTCCGACGCGCTGCGCGGCGAGAGCTGCAACCGCTACATGTTCCATGTCGAGCACCAGAACTCGATGTATGTGAAGAGCTGCGGCCGCTCGCTGCTGGCTCAGGGGCTGGTCAAGGGCAAGAAGTGGTTCTCGCTCACCGCCGACTACGCCTTCGGCCATGACCTCAGCAAGGTCGCCAAGCGCTTTATGGAAGCCAATGGCGGCCAGTTCGCCGCCGACAAGCTGGTGCCGACCGACGCGACCGACTTCTCGGCGCTGCTGCTCGAGATCCGCGCCGCCAAGCCCGATCTCGTCATCTCCAACCTCGCCGGCAACCAGATCACCAATTTCCTCAAGCAGTATTCCGAGTTCGGCCTGACCTTCCCGGTCGCCGGCTTCGGCTTCGACACGGCTTTGGCCTGGGCCGCCGGCAAGGACAATTTCGGCGGCACCTGGCCCTGCGTCTGGCATCACCTGATCGACACGCCCTCGACCAAGGCCTTCGTCGCCGCCTTCACCAAGAAATACGGCAAGCCGCCAGAGAACCAGGCCTGGGGCGACTATGTCGGCGTCAAGGTCATGGCCCAGTCGATGAACGAGCTGAAGTCGACCGACACCGCCAAGATCCTCGAGCATCTCGAGAAAGGCGCGAAGTTCGACGTGATGAAGCCGCGCCAGGGCTATTTCCGCGCCTCCGACCACCAGCTGATCAGCGAGATGTACACGATCACCGCCTTGCCGGCGGCGCAGGTCAAGAACCAGTGGGACCTCTTCACCTCCTCGGCTCCGGTGCCCGGCCCGAACGAGGACATGGAGGTCATCGCCACTCAGGGCGACGAAGCCATCTGCAAGATGAGCTGAGGCGCTCTCCACGGTCATTCCGGGGCAGGCCGCAGGCCTGAGCCCGGAACCCATAACCGCAGGTATCGCCGTCAGGGCGCGGCGTACACAGCGCGTCTCCCCGGAGCTCCAGTGGTTATGGATTCCGGGCTCTTCGCTCCGCGAAGCCCCGGAAAGACGAGGGGGTTCCGTCGGCCCCGTTTTTGAACAAAGGCCATCCCTTGCTCACCCTCTTCATCCAGCAGGTGCTGAACGGGCTGCTCGACGGGGTCTATTACCTCCTGATCGCGCTCGGCCTGTCGCTGATCTTCTCGCTCGGCGGCATCGTCAACCTGGCGCATGGCGCCTTCTATGCGATCGGCGCTTATCTCACGATCGTGCTCGCCCCCCATATCGGTTTCGGCGGCGCCATCATCGCCTCGCCCGTGCTGGTCGCGCTGATCGGCATCGTCATCGAGCGCGGGCTGTTCCAGCGCTTCTACCGTTCCGACCCGATCCTCTCGTTGCTGCTGACCTTCGGCCTCGCCATGGTCGCCGAGCAGTCGCTTCGGATGATCTTCGGTGCGCCGCCGCTGTCCTTCTCGATCCCGCCGGCGCTGCGCGGCCAGATCTTCATCGGCGACTTCATCTATTCGCGCTATCGCGCTTTGCTGATCCTGATCGCCGCCGCATGCGTGCTCGGCCTCTGGTTCCTGCTGCAACGCACCGCCTTCGGCCGCGTCGTGCGCGCCGGCGTGCAGAACCCCGACATGGTCGGCGCGCTCGGCATCTCGCTCCAGCCCTACATGATGACGGTCGCCGGCATCGGCATCGGCCTAGCGGGGCTTGCCGGCGTGCTGCTCGCGCCGATCTATTCGATCCACCCGGCGATGGGCCAGGAGATCATCACGCCTGCCTTCGTCGTCGTCGTCATCGGCGGGCTCGGCTCCTTCTGGGGCGTCGTCGTCGCCGCGCTCATGGTCGGCCTGGTCAAGGGCATCACCATCGGCCTCGGCCTGACGCAATGGTCGACCGCGGTGATCTACCTGATGATGCTGTTCGTCCTGCTCTTCCGTCCGCGCGGCCTGTTCGGCGAGCGCATCCAGCGCTTCGAGTGAGGCCGTCATGACCAGCTCCCAGCGCGATTATCTTCCGCTCGTCCTCGCCGCAATCGGCCTCGCCATCCTGCCCTCGCTGATGCATGCGGTCGGGCTCGGCACGACCTCGGCCACCGAGGTCGTGGTCTTCGCCATCGCCTGCATGGCGCTCAACATCCTGGTCGGCACCACCGGCCTGGTCTCCTTCGGCCACGGCGCCTGGTTCGGCATCGCCGCCTATGCGGCGGGCCTGATCCAGCGCAACTGGCTGCCCGGCCAGTTCGCCTTGCCAATCCTGCTCGCAGTCGCGCTCGTCGCGCTGATCGCCTTCGCCTTCGGCGCCCTGATCCTGCGTCGCAAGGGCGTCTATTTCTCGCTGCTGACGCTGGCGCTCGCCGCCATGATCTATTCGGTCGCCTTCCGCTGGACCTCGGTCACCGGCGGCGAGGACGGCCTCGGCGGCATCAAGCGTCCGCTCTTCGCCGGCGTCGATTTCGAGGTCGCCCTGCCCTTCTACATGCTGGTCGCGACGATCGCCTTTGTTGTGGTCTACGGCCTCTGGCGCTTCCATCGCTCGCCTGTCGGCACCGTCCTCGTCGCGATCCGCGAGAACGAGCAGCGCGCCCGCTTCCTCGGCTACGCCACGAACCGCTACAAGCTCGTCGCCTTCACCGTCTCGGCCGCGCTGACAGGGCTCGCCGGCACGCTCCTCCTCTTCAACAACCGCATGACCTCGGCCGAGCCGATCTCCGTCGCCTTCTCCGGCGAGCTCCTGGCGATGGTCGTGATCGGCGGCATGCGCTCCTTCCTCGGGCCGGCACTGGGCGCGCTCTTCTTCGTTGTCTTCCGCGACTATCTCTCCAGCGTCACCGAAAACTGGCTGTTCTGGTTCGGCCTGCTCTTCGTCGCCTTCATCGTCTTCTCGCCCGACGGGCTCGTCGGCGTCGGCCAGCGCCTGCTCAAGCCCTTCCGCAAGCAGGTCGCCGAGGATGCGGCGATGTCGGCCCGCAAGGCCGGCGCCGTCGAGCTCCCCGCCTTCATGAAGCCGCAGGATGCCGGCGACGGCACCATCCTGACTGCGACCGGCCTCGCCAAGAGCTTCGGCGGCATCAAGGCGGTCGAGAACGTCGATATCACCATGCGCGACCGGCGCCTGCATGCGCTGATCGGCCCCAACGGCGCCGGCAAGACCACCGCCTTCAACCTGATCTCCGGTCTGTTCAAGCCTGACCGCGGCGAGGTCCGCCTGCGTGAGCGCGACATCGCCGGGCTCTCACCCGAGGCGATCACCCGGGCCGGTATCGGCCGCGCCTTCCAGATCACCAATCTCTTCCCGACGCTCTCGGTCGCCGAGAATGTCCGCCTCGCCGTGCAGGCGCGGGCCCCCGAGCGCTTCGGCCTCTGGCAAGCGGCTGGTGGGCTGGATCAGGTCAATGACGAGACCCGTCAGGTCATCTCGACCATGGGCCTCTCCGGCATCGAAGCGGCCGAAGCCGGCTCGCTCAGCTATGGCGGCCAGCGCCTGCTCGACATGAGCCTCGCCCTCGCCACCAGCCCGCGCATCCTCCTGCTCGACGAGCCGCTCGCCGGCCTTGCCGCGGCCGAGCGCGAGCGCGTCGGCAACCTGATCAAGTCGATCTCGACCGATCTGCCGGTGCTGCTGGTCGAGCACGACATCGACCGCGTCTTCGCCATCGCCGACCATGTCACAGTGATGAACGAGGGCTCGGTGCTGGTCGACGGCACGGTCGAGGACGCCCGCTCGTCGCCGAAGGTGCAAGAGGTCTATATCGGCTCGGGCGCCCATGCGCTGGCCGAGAAGCCGCGCGAGAGCGCCGCCGGTTCCAAAGTCCTGCTCGGGCTCGACAAGATCGATACCTTCTACGGCAAGAGCCACATCCTGCGTGACGTCTCCTTCGGCGTGCACGAGAACGAGATCGTCGCCTTGCTCGGCCGCAACGGCGCCGGCAAGTCGACCTTGCTCAAGACCATCACCGGCATCGCCCCGCCGGCTTCCGGCGCGATCAGCCTTGCCGGCAGCGATATCGCCCGCCTGCCGCCGGCTGGGATCGCCCGTGCCGGTATCGCCTATGTGCCACAGGGCCGCGGCCTCTTCGCCGGCATGAGCGTCAAGGACAACATGGAGCTCGGCCGCCTCAAGCGCCGGACCGGCAACGGCACCCATTGGGAAGACGAGAAAATCTTCGCCTTCTTCCCGCGCATCAAGCAGCGCTGGCATTCCCCTGCCGATTACCTCTCCGGCGGCGAACAGCAGATGGTGGCGGTGGCGCGCGCGCTGTCCGGCGACACCCGCGTCCTGCTGCTCGACGAGCCGTTCGAGGGATTGGCCCCAGCGGTGGTCGAGGAGCTGTTCGAGGCCTTCGACAAGCTCAGGAGGGAGATCGCCATCGTCATCGTCGACCACCATCTCGACCTGGCGCTGGCGCTCTCCGACCGCACCGTCGTGCTCGAACGCGGCCAGGTCACCCATATCGGCCCATCACGGGCGTTGAGCCAGGACCTCGCGCTGCGGCGGCAAGTGCTGTGGTTGTGATGACGGTTCTCCTCCGCCGTCATTCCGGGGCTGCGCGCAGCGAAGAGCCCGGAACCCATAACCACTGCCTATCCCGGAAGAACCGTCGCCATTGCCGCGCCTCGTCTTTGGCCCTCTGCGGTTATGGGTTCCGGGCTCACGCCTGCGGCGTGCCCCGGAATGACGGCGTGGCTTCGACATCTCTGAACCCGGATGTTTTCGCATGACCAAGATCGCCATCGTCGGCTCGGGCCTGATCGGCCGCGCCTGGGCCACCGTCTTCGCCAGCCACGGCTTCGAAGTCGCGCTGCACGATGTGAAGCCCGACGCCGCCAAGGCCGCCCGCACCCATATCGGCAGGAACCTCAGGGAGCTCGCCGGCCACGGCCTCGTCGACGACCCCAAGGGTTCGATCGCCCGCATCCGCGTCGCCAGGGATCTCGCCGATGCGCTGAAGGGTGTCGCGCTGGTGCAGGAGAACGGGCCGGAGACGGTCGAGGCCAAACGCGAGCTCTTCGCGCAGATGGATGCGCTCGCGCCCGCTTCCGCGATCCTGGCGTCCTCGACCTCCTTCATCATGGCCTCGAGCTTCTCGGAGGAGCTGAAGGGCCGGGCCCGCTGCCTCGTCGCCCATCCGGTCAACCCGCCGCATCTGGTGCCGATCGTCGAGCTCGCCCCGGCGCCCTGGACCGATCCGAAGGTCGTCGCCAGGGCCAAGCGCATCTACGAGCAGGCCGGGCAGGTCGCGATCATGCTGCGCAAGGAAAAGCCCGGCTTCGTGCTCAACCGCCTGCAGGCGGTGCTGCTGGCTGAGGCTTTCCGCCTTGTCGGCGAGGGCGTCGCCAGCGCCGAGGATGTCGACAAGACCATACGCGACGGGCTCGGCCTGCGCTGGTCGTTCATGGGTCCGTTCGAGACGATCGAGCTCAATGCGCCCGGCGGCATCCCCGACTATTGCGCACGTTATTCGGAATCGCTCGACCGCATGGTCAAGTCCTCGGAGGGGCTCGGCAATCCGTTCAAGCCGGAGACGGTCACCGAAGTGATGCGCGAATGGCGCGGCGCGCAGGAGGCCGGCCGCGTCAAGCGCCTGAGCGACTGGCGCGACAGCCGCCTCGCCGCCTTGCAGGCCCATAAGCGCGCGGCGAAGCGCAAGCCGGCGTGAGCTTTTGATTTCGGATCAGCGAAGGACTTATTGCATGGCCAAGAACCGCAAAGTCATCATTACCTGCGCCGTCACCGGCGCGATCCATACCCCCTCGATGTCGCCTTACCTACCGGTGACGCCGGAGGAGATCATCGACGCCGCGGTCGGCGCGGCTGAGGCCGGCGCGGCGCTGGTCCATGTCCATGCCCGCAATCCCAAGACCGGCCAGCCCGACCAGTCGCCGGAGGCCTTCGAGCCCTTCCTCAAGGTGATCAAACAGCGCTCGAACTGCGTCATCAACATCACCACCGGCGGCGCGCCCACCATGCTGGTCGAGGAGCGGCTGAAGCCCTGCGCCCATTTCAAGCCCGAGGTCGCCTCGCTCAATATGGGCTCGATGAATTTCGGGCTCTACCCGATGCTGAACCGCTTCAAGGAGTTCAAGCACGACTGGGAGCGGCCCTATCTCGAGGGCTCGAACGACCGCGTCTTCAAGAACACCTTCAAGGACATCGAGAACATCCTGACGACCTGCGCCGAGAACGGCACCCGCTTCGAGATCGAGTGCTACGACATCGGCCATCTCTATACGCTCGCCCATTTCGTCGACCGCGGGCTGGTCAAGCCGCCCTTCTTCGTCCAGTCGGTCTTCGGCCTGCTCGGCGGCATCGGCCCGCATCCCGAGGACGTCGTCCATATGAAGCGCACCGCCGACCGGCTCTTCGGCGACGACTATCACTGGTCGGTGCTCGGCGCCGGCCGCCACCAGCTACCGATCGCGGCGATGGCGGTCGCGATGGGCGGCAATTTGCGCGTCGGCCTCGAGGATTCGCTCTGGCTCGGCCCAGGCCAGCTCGCCAAGTCGAACGCCGACCAGGTCCGCGCCGCCCGCAAGATCATCGAGGGCCTCGGCCTCGAGATCGCCACCCCGGACGACGCCCGCGAGCAATTGCAGCTGAAGGGCGCCGACAAGGTCGCGTTCTGACAGGTCTTAACCCGCATCCGGCGAGCTTGGCTTGCCGGATACCTCTACGCTAAAGCTCGCGGCCGACCCCCAAGCGAACCCGGCCGGCCGCTGAGTCAATGCATACCTTCACGTTCATCCTGATCCTGGTCATGGCCGTGGTGGCCTCGCAGCCGCTCACCCGGCTGTTCAGGATCGTCCCGCTTCCGATCGTCCAGATCGCGCTCGGCGCGGCGCTCGCCTGGCCAACCGCCGGCTTCCATACCGCGATCGAGCCGGAACTCTTTCTCCTGCTCTTCATCGCGCCGCTGCTCTTCGCCGACGCCTGGGAAGCGCCGAAGCGCGAATACCGCCGGCTGCTGCGGCCGATCCTGTCGCTGTCTTTCGGCCTGGTCTTCTTCACCACCCTCGGCTGCGGCCTCGCCTTGCACTGGCTGGTGCCCTCCATGCCGCTGCCGGTGGCCTTCGCGCTCGCCGCCGTGCTCTCGCCGACCGATGCCGTCGCGGTCTCCTCCATTGTCGACAAGGAGAGCGTGCCGAAGGACCTGATGCATATTCTCGAAGGGGAATCGCTGCTCAACGACGCCTCCGGCCTAGTGATCTTCCGCTTCGCCACCGCCGCGGCCCTGACCGGCAGCTTCTCGCTCTGGCAGGCCTCGCTCGCCTTCCTCTTCGCCGTCGCCGGAGGTGTCGCCGCAGGCCTGCTCGCGGTCATCGTGGTCTCCTGGGCGCTGAAGCTGCTGGCGAAGTTCGATCGGATCCCGCCGGAGGCGCAGGTGCTGGTCGTGATGTTCCTGCCCTTCGCCGCCTTCCTGGCGGCGGAGGCAGTGCACGCGTCCGGCGTGCTCGCCGCCGTCGTCGCCGGCCTCACGGTCGGGCGCACGCGCACCGCCAGCCAGCTCAGCGTCTCTGCCTATATGCTCGCCCACTCCTTCTGGACGATGCTCGCCTTCCTCCTCAACGGCACGCTCTTCGTGGTGCTCGGCCTGCAATTGCCGGCGATCATCCGTGCCGTGCCGCCGGCACTGACCAGCTCACACTGGCTCTGGCAGCCGCTCGGCATCGTCGTCGCGCTGACGCTTTGCCTGATCGTCCTGCGTTATCTTTGGATCACGGTGGCGGTCGGGGCCGGACGCATCATCAGCCGGCTCAGGCGCGAGGTTCCATTGAACGCCACCCCGCGTATCCGTCTTGCAAGCTCGATCGCCGGCGTGCGCGGCGCCGTCACGCTGGCCGGCGTCTTGTCCTTGCCCGTGCTCGCACTCGACGGCTCGCCCTTTCCAGGACGGGACGTCGCGATCTTCCTGGCCGCCGGCGTGATCCTGCTCTGGCTCGTGATCGCCAGCGTCGGACTGCCGCCGATCGTGCGCGGGCTCGTTGTCGGACACGCCGCTCATGCCACCGAGGTGCGCAGGGCGCGCATCACCGCCACTGAAGCCGCGATCGCCCGGCTCGAGGGCGTCGCCCATCGCGGCGGCACCGACGGCGCTGCGACTGTCGACCAGGCGGTGGCAGAGGGCCTGATCGCGACTTACCGGCGCCGCCTCGCCTTGCTCGACGACGGCAAGACGCCGCAGGAGGAAGCCGTGACGCTACAAAAGGCCGAGGGTGCATTGCGCCATGCAGCCCTGACCGCAGAACGCGAGGCTCTGCGTGGCCTGCTCAAGAGCGGCGAGATCGACGACGCCACCTTCAACGCGCTGGCGCACGAACTCGCTTTGCATGACGTGCTCGCCGAGGCCAAGGCCAGATCCCGCTGACTGCCGGCGCTGGCGCTAGCTGCGGACCGCGAGGATGAACAGGCGCGGGAAGCGGAGCAGCACCTTGCCGTCCGGCTCGACCGGGTAGGCCGCGGCGATCTTCTCGCGATAGCGTGCGAGGAAAGCCTCGCGCTCCTCGGCCGGCAGGGGATCGATATAGGGTTTCAGCCCTGTGCTCTTGAACCACTCGACGATCGCATCATGGCCGGCGAGCGCGTGGACATAGGTCGTCTGCCAGATGTCGACCTGGCAGCCGGCTTCCATCAGCCAACGCCGATAATCCGAGAACGAGCCGATCACCGCCTTCGAGGCCCGCGCATTGGCGAGGCGAGCGGCCCACGGCCCCTCGGCCGCGGCCTCGTCCATCGCGACATGCGAGGGTTCGCTGAGGTTGTTGGGCATCTGCACCGCAAGCGCCCCACCCGGCGCCAGTGACCGCGCCAGCCGCGCGAACAAAGCGGGATGGTCGGGAATCCATTGCAGCGCCGCATTGGCGAAGATCAGGTCGTAGCGACCATCCGCCGACCAATTCTCCAGATCGGCCAAGGTGAACGAAAGCTGCGGCAGGCGCTTGCGCGCCTTCTCCAGCATGTCCGGCGAGGAATCGAGACCTTCGACCTTGGCAGCCGGGAAGCGGGCGGCGACCAGCTCGGTGCTGTTGCCCGGTCCGCAGCCGAGATCGATGCAGTGCTGCGGATCGGTGAGGCGCACGCGCTGGATCAGGTCGAGCGGCGGCCGTGTCCGCTCGTCCTCGAAGCGCAGATACTGGTTCGCATCCCAGTCGACCTTGCCCGTCATCGCGCCTGCTCCGTCCGTCCATCTGGCGCGATGGCTACGCTCCTAGAGCGAGCGCATCAAGCCGCCATCGACGCGCAGGTTCTGGCCGGTGATGTAGCCGGCGCCGTCCGAGGCGAGGAAGGCGATCGTCGCGGCGATCTCCTCGCTCGTGCCGTAGCGTCGCATCGGCACGCCATCGCGGCGCTCGTCGGTCTGCGGCAGCGAGTCGATCCAGCCTGGCAGGACGTTGTTCATCCGCACGTTCTGGGCGGCGTATTGGTCGGCGAAGAGCTTGGTGTAGGCGGCGAGCCCGGCGCGGAACACCGCCGAGGTCGGGAACATCGCGCTCGGCTCGAAAGCCCAGGCGGTCGAGATGTTGATGATCGTCCCGCCCTTCTGCGCCGCCATCACCGGCGCGACCAGCCGGGTCGGCCGGATCACGTTCATCAGGTAGACGTCGAGCCCGGTATGCCATTGCTCGTCGGTGATCTCGGTGATCGGCGCGCGCGGGCCGTGGCCGGCGCTGTTGACCAGCACATCGATGCGGCCGAAGCGCTCCATCGCCATGTCGATCAGGCGCTTGAGATCGTCGTTCGACTGGTTCGAGCCGGTGACGCCGAATCCGCCGAGCTCTTTCGCCAGCGCTTCGCCCTTGCCGGAGGAGGACAGGATCGCGACCTTGAAGCCGTCCTGCGCCAGCCGCTTTGCCGCGGCGGCGCCCATGCCACTGCCGCCGGCGGTAACAACAGCTACTTTTTCTCCTGCCATATGGAGGCTCCATCTGCTCGGTGGGTTACGAAAGCAATGCAAGCAGCAAGGCTCATTCTAGCCTTTCTCGCATTGCCTGCGTAAACTCGCCAGCGAGTTACACGGCGCTCTATCAATAGAAAAACTATCGCATGATCGAGACGCAGCAACGCCTGCCGTCGCTCAATGCTCTACGCGCCTTCGAGGCGGCAGCGCGGCACCTCAACTTCCGCGTTGCCGCCGATGAGCTCGGTGTCACGCAAGGCGCCGTCGCACAGCATGTCCGCGGGCTGGAGAGCGATCTCGGCCTGAAGCTGTTCGAACGCCAGCCGCGCCTGCTCGCCTTGACCAGCGCCGGTCGCAGCTATGCGACCCATGTCGCCCACGCCTTCGCCTTGCTCGCCGAGGCGACCGACAACCTTCGTCCGCAGCCCTTGCGCCTGACCATCAGCGCCACGCCGAGCATCGCGGCGAAATGGCTGGTGCCAAGGCTGCCCGATTTCACCGCCGCCCATCCGCAGCTGGAGTTGAATATCCTCGCGAGCGATGCGCTGGCGAATTTCCAGTCGGATGGCGTCGACATCGCCATTCGCCAGGGCCGCCCGCCCTTCGGCCCAGGCCTGACCGCAGACCTGTTGTTCGAGCACGAGATCGTCGCAGCCTGCCATCCCAGCCTGCGTCCCGCCGAGGAAGAGCTGGCGCGCCTGCCCTTGCTACGCGACGGGCACGACCTCTGGCCGGAGTTCTTCGAGCGTGCGCTCGGGCGGCCCATGCCGCTGACGATCCGCAGCACGCGCTTCAACCAGACGGCACTGGCGATCGACGCCGCGATCGCCGGCCAGGGCATCGCGCTCGCCAGCCGCTTCCTGATCGAGCCCGACCTTGCCGCCGGCCGCCTCGCCCTGGCGACGCCGGCCAACATGCGCGGCGGCCTCGACTTCTACGTCGTCTGCGCCCGCAGGCCGCGCCATCCCGAGCAGGCCACGCTGGTCAAGGCGTGGCTGCTCGCCCAGCGCAGCTAAGCAGAGTTCAACCGGCTGCCGCGAAGGTGTCCTTGAGCCAGGCTTGCCATCTCGGCTCGTTCTCGGCGACGCGCTTGTCGGCATCGTCGCCATAGAAGAACAGGCTGGCGCTGACATTGACCTTGTCGCCCATCTGGTAGCTGCCGATCAGCGCGATGCCTTCGTCGGAGCGCAAGAGGATATGGCGCTGCTTCCGCCCCTGCTCGGTCTGCTCGACCGTGCCGGCGAAGGCTTGCGGCGCGGCTGGCAGCTCGCGCCGCTCGCCGACATTCGCGCCGGCGAGGCCAAGCCTCTCGGTGAGCCGCTTCCAGACCGCGAGATGTTCGCCATCGGTCATCCGCATCGCCTGGAAGGAGGCGCCCTTCAGGCTGGCGAAATGGCTGAGATAGAGCCGCAGCACCGCGAAGAAGCCGGGCCAGCCGCCCTCGAACCCCTCCATCTGATCGTCCCAGTCGTCGCTGGAGGCGAAAAGTGAGTGCACCATCCGCACCAGGCACTGGTCACCGGAGCGGCTGGTGATGGTGATCTCGGTCGCGACCGGCGGAGCCTTCTCGCTCCATTCATACTCTGTGTAGCCGAAGCGGTGCGGCGGCTCCCAGAGGTTGATCTCTCCGGCCGAGCCCATCTCCGGCCCGAAATTGAAGCTGAGCTTGCCGCCGACCCGCTCCTCGATCGTCGTGCGGGTGAACCAGGCGGTGTTGCCCGGCCCCGTCGCCATCGCCTGCCAGACCTGCTCGGGCGTGCCGGGGACCAGCACCTCCATCTCGACCCAGCGCTTGCCGGTTCCGTCCTTCTTGATCGGCATGATCTTGATATCCTTTCAGGCCTTGGCCGGTTCGGGCGCCGGATAGGCGGCGACCACGAGGCGGTGCGAGCGCCCGCCCGGCGCGCTGTCGTCGTGATAGCGGGCGGCGAGCGCCGCCACGGTTTCGGTGAGCTCGCGGGTGAAGGCGGCGCGCTCGGTCGGCGAGCGGAAGCGGATGACGCTGTCGAGCGACAATGTCGCCAGCCGCTTCTCCTGCCGGCGCGCCTCATTCCAGAGTGTTCCGACCTCGCGCACGATCCGGGCAGCCAGCGCGATCAGATAGCTCGCCGAGAGCCGGTCGGGGTTGCGCTCCGGATCGGCACCGAGCGAGCCCAGCGCTGCCGGCGAGACGACGAAGGAGGCGGCGCTCGCCACCATCAATCGCTCCGTCAGCCCGCCCCACTGCCGCTCGCCCGCCGGCGCGACCAGCCGGTGCTCTTCGAGCGCGCGCAGATGGTAGTTGACCTTCTGCCGGGTCAGCCCGACCCGCCCGGCCAGCGACGCGGCCGAGGCCGGCTCGGACAGTTCGGCGAGGATCCGCCGCTTGACCGGGTCGAGCGCCACGGTGGCGCGAGCGGGATCGTCGATGACATCGAGGTCGAGCATGACCTGAAGCTCTCATTGACAGTTTTTTCTGTCAATGGATTGCGGCTGCTCATAGCAAAAGTTGCTTGCAACATACCAACTGAATGGTATGTATCTCTCATGCCACGACCCACGAAACAATCCCCCGAGCGCGGGAACGCACGCACCCGGCTCCTCGAAGCGGCGCGCGACGTCATCCGCGCCAAGGGCTTCGCCGCCACCAGCGTCGACGATCTCTGCCGCGCCGCCGACGTCACCAAGGGCGCCTTCTTCCATCATTTCGCCAGCAAGGAAGCGCTCGGCATCGCCGCGGCCGAGTTCTGGACGCAGGAGGTCACCCCCTTCTTCGCGGCCGCCCCTTATCACCAACCGGCCGACGCCCTCGATCGCGTCCTCGCTTATATCGCCTTCCGCAAGGCGATCATCGCCGGCGATCTCGCCGAGTTCACCTGCCTCGTCGGGACGATGGCGCAGGAGGTCCACGCAAGCGCACCCGAGATCCGCGACGCCTGCGGCCGCAGCATCTTCGGCCATGCCGCGACGCTGGAAGCCGATATCGAGCAGGCCCGCCGCGACCACGGCATCGCGACGACCGGCTGGACCGCCGAGAGCCTGGCACGGCACACACAGACCGTCCTGCAGGGTGGCTTCGTGCTGGCCAAGGCCGGGAACGATCCCGATCTGGCGCGCGAAAGCCTCGATCATCTCGACCGGTACATCCGGCACCTTTTCCACGTCGCGGAGGATTTGGCAGCATGAGCCAGCGCATGACGATCGGATGCGCCTGCGGGCATACGCGGCTCGAAGTCGCCGGGAGTCCGATCCTCGTCTCGGAATGCCTGTGCAACAGCTGCCGGGCCGCTGCAGCACGGCTCGCGAAGCTGCCGAATGCGAGGAGCATGCTGACCGCGTACGACGCGACGCCAACCGCCGAATATCGCAAGGACCGGGTCGGGATCGTCGCAGGCGCGGAGAGCCTGCGCGAGTTCCGGCTGAAGCCCGAGGCCGGCTCGCGCCGCATCATCGCGACCTGCTGCAACACGCCGGTCTTCCTGGAGATGAAGGGCGCGCACTGGCTCAGCCTCTATCTGCATCTCTGGCCCGAGGAGACCCGGCCTAAAGCAACGCTGCGGACCATGACCGGCGACCTGCCCGACGCGTCCAGCCTGCCGGCCGACATACCCAATCTGAAGACCCACACGGTCTCGTTCTACATGAAGCTGCTGGGCGCCTGGATCGCCATGGGCTTCCGCAACCCGAAGATCACGACAGCGGGGACGATCGATGCCTGACGACAAGATCGAGATCGAGAACATCAACAAGCCCGGCAAGTCTGAGCGGGTCGACCGCGCCAAATATCTGGCGATGCGCAAGGCACTGCTCGCGGCACTGCCGGAAGAGGCGCCAGGGCTGACGGTTCCGGACGCGAAGGAGGCGCTGCTACCGCTCCTACCGGACGATCTCTTCCCGCAGGGCAATACGGCCGGCTGGTGGTTGAAGGCCGTCCAGCTCGACCTCGAGGCCAAGGGCGTGATCAAGCGCGCCCCGCGCAAGCCGGTGCATCTCTACCGGCTCGCGGCGACCTAATCTCAACCCGTTTCGGCGAACGCCGTCGCCAGCGCTGCCGCCGCCTCGTCGAGCTCGGCCGTCTCATGGGCCGCGCTGACTTGCAGCCGCAGGCGCGCATCGCCCTGCGCCACGATCGGGAAGGACACAGCCGGAGCAAAAACGCCGGCCCTGGTCAGGCGCGCGGTCATCATCCGCGCGCGCTCCTCGCCCCCGACCTTGACCGCGGTGATGGCGCTGTCGCTGTCATGGCAGGCGAGCGCGTAGAAGCGCAGCGCCTCGCGCAAATGGGCGACATTGCGCCAGAGCCGCTCACGCGGGCCGGGATCGTCGCGGCAGATCTTCAGCGCCGTCAGCGCCGTCGCGGCATTCGCCGTCGTCATCCCCATGGTGAAGATCCAGCTGCGCGACTGCGCCTTCAGCTTCTCGATCAAGAGGCGAGGCCCGGCGACGAAGCCGCCGCTGGCGCCGCCCAGTGCCTTCGACAGCGAGCCGGTCAGCAGCATGTCGGGCGCTCCATTGGCGAGGCCGCAAAGCGGCGCGGTGCCCTTGCCGCCCGGCCCGACCACGCCGGTCGCATGCGCCTCGTCGATCATCAGCAGCGCATCGAACTCCCGCGCCAGCGCCTGGATCTCAGCGAGCCGCGACGCGCCGCCCTCCATACTGAAGATGCCGTCGGTGACGATCAGGCGCTGCTTGGCCCGCCTCGTCCCCTCCAACGCCCGGCGCAGGCCCGCGATATTGCGGTTCTCATAGGTCTCGACCTCGGCCCGGCTCAGGCGGCAGCCATCGATGATGCTGGCATGGTTCAGCCGATCCGAGATGATGACGTCCCCCGCCCCGACCAGCGTGGTGAGCACGCCGCCATTGGCGCTGCCGCCGGAGGAAAACAGCGCCACCGCCTCGACGCCGAGGAAGGAAGCGAGGTTCTCGGCCAGCGCCTCATGCAGCGGCGTCGTCACGAAAACCGGATAGATACCAGTCCCCGTCCCATAGAGCCGCATCGCCTCATTGGTCGCGGCGAGCACGCGCTCATCGGTCGAGAGGCCGAGATAGTCGTTGGCGCCAAGCATGATCGTGTCGACGCCGTCGAGCAGAATGCGCCCGCCGGAGCGGCGCTCGATCATCCGGCGCGCGGGAACATGCGCGTTCATGGCGCGGCCTTCGGCAGCGCGCCCGTGACCAGATTCTGCCAGTAGCGCAGCACATGCGGGACGATCGCATCGTTGAAGATATAACGGTCGCCATGCAGCCCCTCGCCGGGGCCGACCTCGCCGGCGCCGATCCAGGCATAGCAGCCACTGGCGGCGCGGATCATGAAGGCGAAGTCCTCGCAGCCCAGGCTCGGCTTGAATTCGGCCATGACATTCTCCGGCCCGACAGCTGCGCCCGCCGCTCGTGCCGCCAGCGCCGCCGCCTCGACGGTGTTGATCACCGGCGGATAGCCGCGCTTGTAGTCGAGCGCAGCGGTGACGCCATGCGAGGCGGCGACACCATCAGCGATCTCGCCGATGAGCCTCTCGCAAAGATCGGAGAGTGCCGGATCGAAGAAGCGGCAGGTGCCCTGCAGCCAGATCTCCTTCGGCACGATGTTGCCGACATTGCCGCCATGGACCTGGGTCAGGCTGACGACGATCGGCGTTTGCGGGTCGACGGCACGCGAGACGATGCGCTGCACGCTCTGGATGAAGGCCCCGGCGGCGAGGATCGGATCGTCGCCGAGATGTGGCATGGCGACATGGGCTCCGAGCCCCAAGAAGCGCAGTTCGAAATTGTCGACCGCCGCCATCTGTGCCCCGGCGCGGGCCGCGATGGTGCCGAACGGCACGCCCGGCCAATTGTGCACGGCATAAACCGCCTCGACCGGAAAGCGCTCGAACAGCCCGGCCTCGATCATCCTCATGCTGCCGCCCTCGTTCTCCTCGGCCGGCTGGAAGATGAAATGCACGGTGCCGTCGAAATCCGGGTTCTCGCTCAGGAGTTTCGCGGCCCCGAGCAGCATGGCGCTGTGGCCGTCATGGCCGCAAGCGTGCATCACGCCCGCATTCTTCGAGGCGTAGGGCAGGCCGGTGCGCTCGATGACGGGCAGCGCATCGAGCTCGGCACGCAGGCCGATGGCGCGCTTGCCGGAGCCGGCGCGCAACGTGCCGACGACGCCGGTGCCGCCGATGCCCTCCTGCACCTCGAGGCCGAAGGAGCGCAGCTTCTCGGCAACGAAGCGGGCGGTCTCAACCTCCTGGAAGCCGAGTTCGGGATTGGCGTGGATATGATGGCGCCAGGCGACGACCTCTGGTGTCAGCGCGGCGATCGGATCATTGTGCAGCATGGTTCTCTCCTGTCCCGCATGGATTAGGAGAGTGGACCGGGCAGCGTCTTGAACCAGATTGACCGATGAGTGAGCCGCGACAGGAGACGCAGGAATTTTGGCGCCACGCCGCCTTCCGCGAGCTCGGCCTGCTCAAGGCGCGCTTCCGCGAGCATCGTTATGACCGCCACACCCATGACGGCTACGTCATCGCGCTGATCACCGATGGCTGCGAGCGCGTGCGCGTCGGCCGCCAGGTGGTGCTGGCCCCGGCTGGCTCGGTGCTCGTCGTCAATCCGGAGGAGTGGCACGACGGCGAGGCCGGCGCCGAGGAGGGCTGGGCCTACCGAACCTTCTACCCATCGGTCGCGCTGCTCTCGGAGTTGGCAACCGAGCTCGGGCAGCCGCATGTACCGCTCTTCCCGCAGGCCCTGCTCGACGATCCCGAATTGGCCCGGCTGCTCGCTGCGGCCCATGCGGAATCAACCTCGCCGGAAGCCACCCGTGCGGAAACCTCCCTGCTGACCGCACTGCGCCGACTGATCCTGCAACATGGCGATGCCGACCGGCCGGCCGAGCCGCTCGACCGCTCCGGCTCGCAGCGCCGCTTGTCACGCTATGAGCAAGTGATCGAGGACGGGCTCGCTGGCGAGATCGACCTGCAAGGGCTCGCCGTGGCCGCTGGTGTCACGCGCTTCCAGGTCATCCGCGACTTCAAGAAGCTCACCGGCTCGACGCCGGCCACCTTCATCCGCGACCGCCGTTTGCGCCGCGCCAATCGGCTGATCCAGGAGGGCGCCAGCCTGGCGGATGCCGCCTTCGCCGCGGGCTTTTCCGACCAGAGCCATCTCTCGCGCAGCTTCCGTGCCGTCCACGGCATCACCCCCGGAATGTTTCGCAAGGCAGGCTGAGGCGCTACGTATCTCAGAACTTGTAGGCGAGGCTGGCGCGCACCGCGTGGGCGGACGGCTCGTGCTCGACCGTGCGGCCGAGATAAGCCCCCGCCCCGACATGATCGAAGCGGCCATAGTCGGTATAGCGATAGTCGACACCGAGGATGATATTGTCGGTCAAGGCGTAGTCGACGCCGCCGCCGACCGTCCAGCCGGTCCTCGAGGCGTTGATCGTCTCGGTCAGGCCCGCCAGCGGGCTGACATAGGTGTATTCGAGCTTGGTGAAGGCCACGCCGCCGGTGGCGTAGATCATGATCCGGTCGAGGCTGTAGCCGAGGCGGGCGCGCACCGAGCCCTGCCAGTCCTGCCGCACGCGGACCACGCCGCCGAGATCGCCCTGCCCGGCATGCGCATTCACGCCTTCGATGTCGCCCTCGACGCCGAGCACGATTGAACCGAGCTGGTAGTTGAAGCCGAGGCGGGCGCCGCCGATGAAGGAGGACGGGCTGTAGTCGAAGGAGCGGCCGAGCGGCGCGCGGCCGGCGCTGGTGAATTCGCTCGCCCGGTCGGAGCCCCAGGAATAGCCGACCTGGCCGCCGAGATAGATGCCAGTCCAGTTGTAGAAGGTCGGCAGCTCCGGCGCTGGCGGCAGGACGCCCTTACTGGAGAAGTCGGCCGCCAAGGAGGCGCCACCAGCCAACAGGGCGACAGCTGCGATGGAGGCTTTCAGAAGGGCGTTCATCACAATCTCGGCTCGAACGACGGCTGCTTCCGGGCGGGTGATCCGGTCGGCAACGCGATGGCGTCAGGAGCGGCATTATGAAAATGTTAAGGTTAACGAACCTCTAAGCGGCCCCGCCGCGGTCCGCTTCCCGGAACGAAAACGCCTGCCGCAACGTTGCCAGCACGACGGAGCTGTCTAGGATCGACCGCCCCCGGACCGGAGCGCGCATGGCCTATTTCAAGCGACTGACGGGCGCCGCCGGGCTCGCGGCTGTGGTCGCCGGTTATGTCCACGGCCTGGTCTCGCGCCGCGTCGGCGAACCCCTGCGCCAGGCCCGGCGTGGCCAGGGCGCCGTCAGCCCAATCGCCTTGCCCTGGCGCGGCTGGAAGGACGTGCTGCTGCGCTTCAGCACCCGCATCCAGGAAGCGCGCGTGCTCTCGCTCGCCGGCGCCGTCGCCTTCTTCACCCTGCTGTCGCTGGTGCCGGCCCTGTCGCTGCTGGTGACGCTCTACGGCATGCTGACCGACCCGGCGACGATCGTCGGTCAGCTCGACAACGTCACCATCGTCTTGCCCGAGGCCGCACGCGAGCTCATCCGCGAGCAGGCGGTGCGGCTGTCCGGCCAGAACGCGATGAATCTTTCGCTGACTTTCATGATCGGGTTCCTCGTCGCGATCTGGAGCGCCAATGCCGCGATGAAGGCGATCTTCGACGCGCTCAACATCATCTATGGCGTGCGCGAACAACGCGGCTTCATCCGCCTCAACCTGGTCTCGCTCGGGACGACGCTGAGCGCACTCTTCGTGCTGATCCTGGCGCTGTCCCTGATCGCGAGCCTGCCGGTGGTGACCGCGCTCTTTCCCTTCGGCCACGAGATCGAGGTCGTGATCCGCTGGCTGCGCTGGCCTGCCTTCTTCCTCGTCGGCATCACCGCGATCGGCTGCCTCTATTGGATCGGCCCGGACCGCAAGCCGCCGCGCTTCGCCTGGGTGCTGCCCGGCGCCATCGCCGCGGCACTGCTCTGGGTCGCGGCCTCGGTCGGCTTCTCCTTCTATGTCAGCACGCTCGGCCGCTACACCGCGACCTATGGCTCGCTCGCCACCATCGTCGTGTTCATGACCTGGCTCTGGCTCTCCGCGATCATCGTCCTCGCCGGCGCCGAACTCAATGCCGAACTCGAGCATCAGAGCCGCTATGGCTCGGCGCCCGCGCCGGTAACGCAACTCACCCGCAACGCACCAGGCCGAGACTGAAGCTGCCCGCTGGAGCACGATGCCACAGCCGGCACCGCTTGACCTTCCCCGTAACCGCAGCGTCTGCTCGCCCGCAGGTCGCCCCGCCCCCGGGGCAATGATACGGATCCGCCGATGATCACCGCCACCCGCATCCATCTCACCATCGCCATGCTGATGGGGCTCGCCGGCGTGACGCTGCTCGCGGCCGGGACGCATGCCGGCGGCTCCGACAATATCCAGATCGCCGGTCAGATGCTGCTCTTCCATGCACCTGCGGTGATCGCCGCCTGCACGGCGCGGCGCGCCGAATTGCTTGCGGACTGGCCGGCTCGCCTCGCGATCTCGCTGCTGATCCTCGGCGTCGCGCTCTTTTCTGCCGATCTCGCGATGCGCGGCTTCCATGGCGAGCGGCTCTTCCTCGGCGCCGCGCCCGCCGGCGGCTTCATGATGCTCGGCGGCTGGCTCGGGCTCGTCATCGCCGCCTTGTTCTCCAAGCGCGCCTGACCGGCATCGACACGCTTTCGCAGCCTTTCGTCTTCAGTTAGAACGCGGCGCGGCGCGGCTGCCTCCCCGTGCCTTCGCGGAGCCTGCCGATGAACGCCCCTCATAATCTCACGCCCTCGCAAGCCGCCGAACTGCTCGTCCAGGCGCTGCCGCATATGCAGCGCTATGACCAGGAGGTGATCGTGATCAAATATGGCGGCAACGCCATGGGTGACGCCGCCACCGCCGAGGATTTCGCCGAGGATGTGGTGCTGCTCGAGCAGTCCGGCCTGAAGCCGGTGGTCTGCCATGGCGGCGGCCCCCAGATCGCCCGCATGCTGGACAAGCTTGGCCTCAAGTCCGAGTTCAAGCAGGGCCTGCGCGTCACCGACGCTGCGACCGTCGACGTTGTCGAGATGGTCCTGGCCGGCTCGGTCAACAAGGAGATCGTCGGCTACATCTCGCGCGAGGGCGGCAAGGCGATCGGGCTCTGCGGCAAGGACGGCAACATGGTCACCGCCCGCAAGGCGACCCGCACCATCGTCGATCCCGATTCGAAGATCGAGCAGGTCCTCGACCTCGGCTTCGTCGGCGAGCCCGAGACGGTCGACACCACCGTTCTCAAGGCGATCCTCAAGGAAGAGCTGATCCCGGTGCTGGCGCCGGTCTGTGCCGCCGCCGACGGCCAGACCTACAATGTCAACGCCGACACATTCGCCGGTGCGATCGCGGGCGCGCTCGGCGCCAAGCGCCTTTTGCTGCTCACCGACGTGCCGGGCGTGCTCGACAAGGACAAGAACCTGATCCCGGAGCTCACCATCGAGCAGTGCCGGCGCCTGATCGCCGACGGCACCATCTCCGGCGGCATGATCCCGAAGATCGAGACCTGCATCTACGCGCTGGAAAAGGGCGTCGAGGCCGTCGTCATCCTCGACGGCAAGGTCCCGCATGCGGCGCTGATCGAGCTCTTCACCGATACCGGCTCCGGCACGATCATCCGGCGTTGAGGCGTCTGCAAGGTAAGGCGCGGGGAACCCCTCCCCCTTGTGGGAAGGGGCAGGGGGTGGGGGTCGCAAAGCCGGAGCGATCGGTAGAAGCCGAGAACGCCGTCGCTGCTGCCACCCCCCGGTTCTTTCTGCCGGCGATCACCAGGCGGCACCACCCCCATCCCCTTACCCTTCCCCACAAGGGGGAAGGGAGGAGCGCAGGCGATAAGCCTTTCGCAGTTGAATCCGGAAGAGGGGAAGGCGGGACGTCGCGGCTCCCTCGTCTGGACGACCTCGTCGTCGCAAGGACTTTGCAAGTATCTTGCATGTCATGATGGTGCCCCCCACATGACATGCCCCAATGAACCAGAACACGACCATTCCAGCCATCGCCATCCCGCTCCTGCCGGAGCAGGCGGCGTTCGGCCATGTCGACCACTGGATCTTCGACCTCGACAACACGCTCTATTCGCATGAGGCAAAGGTCTGGCCCCAGGTCAATGAACGGATCACCCTCTTCCTGCTCGAGCTCTTCGGTCTCGACGGCCTCTCCTCGCACGAGCTGCGCCGCTATTATTACGAGCGTTACGGCACCACGCTGAAAGGCTTGATGGAAGAACACGGCGTCGATCCCAGCGACTTCCTCGCTTTCGCCCACGACATCGACCTGTCGCTGCTCGACCCCAATCCCGATCTCGGCGCGGCGATCGCTGCCCTGCCAGGCCGCAAGCTGATCCTGACCAACGGCTCGCGCGGCCATGCCGAGAATGTCGCCGGCAAGCTCGGCATCCTCCATCATTTCGAGGACATCTTCGACATCGTCGAGGCCGGCTTCCTGCCCAAGCCCGAGCGGGCGACCTATGAGAACTTCCTCGCCAAGCATGCGGTCGATCCGGCCCGGGCAGCGATGTTCGAGGACATCGACAAGAACCTGCTCGTGCCGAGCGCGCTCGGCATGAAGACGGTGCTTATCGTGCCGCGCACGCCCGATCCCTTCCGCGAGGCCTGGGAGCAGGCCGTGGTCGAGGCAGGCCATGTCGATTTCGTCACCGACGATCTGACCGGCTTCCTGAAGCCGCTGATGCGGCCGAGCGAAACCCTCCCGGTTACCGGCATCCTAGGTGAATAGCACCAGGCCGTTTTCCGTCATTGCGAGGAGCGCGAGCGACGAAGCATCCAGGGGCGGCAGCGCTCTACATCCCCCTGGATTGCTTCGCTGCGCTCGCAATGACGTTAGCCGTAGCGCTCCGCCGCAAGCCCATGGGCGCGGCGCAAGGATGCGAGGTCGAGCCCCGGAATCTCACCGTCGATCACGCGCCAGCGCCCGCCGATCATGACGCGGTCGGCCCGGTTCGCGCCGCACAGGACCAGCGCCGCGATCGGGTCATGCGCACCTGAGAAGCGCAGTTCGTCGAGCTTGTAGAGAGCAAGATCGCCCTGCAGGCCGATGGCGATCCGGCCGATGTCGGCACGCCCCAAGCAGCGCGCCGAGCCCTCCGTCGCCCAGCGGATCGTGTCGCGCGCCGTCACTGCGCTCGCATTCTTGTAGTGCAGCCGGTTGACCAGCAGCGCGTGGCGCAATTCCTCCATCAGGTTCGAGCCGTCATTGCTGGCCGAACCATCGACGCCGAGGCCTACGGCTGAGCCCGCCGCCTCGAGCTCGCGCGTCTTGCAGAAGCCCGAGGCGAGCACGCCGTTCGAAGTCGGGCAATGGCAGACCCCGACGCCGGCCTTGCCGAGCCGCTCGCACTCCTCGCAGGAGAAATGGATGCCGTGCGCCAGCCAGGTCTTCGGCCGCATCCATCCGACGTCCTCCAGCAAGTCGAGCGGGCGCTTGCCATAGACCTCCAGACAATAGGCGTCCTCGTCCTCGGTTTCGGCGAGATGGGTGTGCAACGGCGCGTCGAAGCGGGCCGCGAGCTCGGCCGATCTCGCCATCAGCAAGGGCGTCACCGAGAAGGGCGAACAGGGCGCAAGCGCGATCTGCACCATGCTGCCGGGCTTGGGATCATGGAACAGGCCGAGCACCCGCTCGCAATCGGCAAGGATCGTGTCCTCGTCCTGCACCACTTCGTCGGGCGGCAGGCCGCCATCCTTCTGCGACAGGTTCATCGAGCCGCGCGAGATGGTGACGCGGATGCCGAGCGCCCTCGCCTCCTCGACAGCGATGTCGACGGCGTTCTCCAGCCCGGCCGGATAGAGATAATGGTGGTCGGCCGCCGTGGTGCAGCCGGAAAGCATGAGCTCGACCAGCGCGGCGCGCACCGCGAGCCTCAGGTCTTCCGGCCGCAGCCGGGCCCAGAGCGGGTAGAGCGCCTTCAGCCAAGGAAAGAGCTCGCGGTCGATCGCGGCGGGATGGGCGCGGGTCAGCGTCTGGTAGAAATGGTGGTGGGTGTTGATCAGCCCCGGCAACACGACATGGCCGGAGGCGTCGAAGCTTTCGGTCACCGGCAGCGCCGGATAGCTACCGCTCGCGACCAGCTCGACGATCACCCCGTCCTCGATCACGACCCCGCCGCCGGCGTTCTCGGCGAGGATCGCGAGCGGATTCCTGATCCAGATGCGCATGACTGGTTCTATCAACGATTCTCAGCACTTGGCATAGGCTGAGATCGTTCGGCATGCCAGCCTGCGCAGCTGGGGCCCAGTTGATCAAAGGGACTAGTCAGACGGGGGAGAGTATCGCCGCTCTGCCATGCGCGTCACCGGCCAGCCCAAGTGCAAGCTGACCGGTGCGAACTGTGCGGGCCGGACTGGAGCGGCTCACGCCACCTTGGCGATCAGCGGCTTGGTCTCCCATTCCTCGCCCCAGATCATCACGGCGTGGCCGGGCGAGGCTTCGCGATACTGGCGCACCGGCGGGACGTAGTCGGCCGGGCGGATCGGGCTCTTGATCTCGTCGTTCGAGACCGGGCGCTTCTCCAGGCGCCTGGCCGGATCGGCGATCGGCACCGCCGCCAAGAGCCGCTTGGTATAGGGGTGCTGCGGGTTGCCGAAGATCGCCTCGCGCGGGCCGATCTCGACGATCTCGCCGAGATACATCACCGCGACCCGGTGGCTGACGCGCTCGACCACCGCCATGTCGTGCGAGATGAAGAGATAGCCTAGGCCCATGCGGGCCTGCAGATCGAGCATCAGGTTGACCACCTGCGCCTTGACCGACACGTCGAGCGCCGAGACCGCCTCGTCCGCCACGATCAGGCGCGGCTCGACCGCGAGCGCGCGGGCGATGCAGATGCGCTGGCGTTGGCCGCCCGAGAACTCGTGCGGGAAGCGGCTCGCCATGTCAGGCAGCAGGCCGACGCGCTTCAGCAGGTCGGCGACCTTGTCGCGCGCTTCGGAGCGAGTGGCGAGATTGTTGATCAGCAGCGGCTCGGCCACGGCCGCGCCGATGTTCATCCGCGGATTGAGCGAGGCGAACGGATCCTGGAAGATCATCTGCATGCGCTTGCGCTGCTCGCGCAACTCGCTCTGCCCGAGCTTCAACACATCGACGCCGTCGAGCAGCACCGAGCCCGAGAGCGGCTCGACCAGGCGCAGCACCGAGCGGCCGGTCGTCGACTTGCCGCAGCCGGATTCGCCGACCAGCGCCAGCGTCTCGCCCGCCTTCAGGCTGAAGGAGACGTTCTCGACCGCATGCACCCGGCCCTTGACCGAGGAGAGCAGGCCCGAGCGGATTTCGAAGCGGGTCGTCAGGCCCGAGACCTCAAGCACCGGCCGCTCGGCTGCCTGGACCGTATCGGGCACCTCGGTGGGCACGTCCGACAGGCCCGTCGCACGGTCGACCACCGGGAAGCGCATCGGCCGCCTGCGCCCTTCCATCGAGCCCAGCCGCGGCACGGCCGAGAGCAGCGACTTGGTATAGGGCTTCTGCGGATTGGCGAAGATGTCCTCGGTCGCGCCGGTCTCGATCTCGTCGCCATTGTACATCACGACGGTACGGTCGGCGATCTCGGCGACGACGCCCATGTCGTGGGTGATGAAGAGGACGGACATGCCCTCCTCCTCCTGCAGCGACTTGATCAGCTCGAGAATCTGCGCCTGGATCGTCACGTCGAGCGCCGTCGTCGGCTCGTCGGCGATCAAGAGCTTGGGCTTGCAGGCCAGCGCCATCGCGATCATCACGCGCTGGCGCATGCCACCGGAGAAGCGGTGCGGGTATTCGTGGAAGCGCGACTTCGCTGCCGGGATCTTGACCTTCTCCAGCAGACGCACCGTCTCGGCCTCCGCCTCGCTGCGCGACATGTTGCGATGCAGGATCAGCGCCTCGGCGATCTGGAAGCCGATGGTCAGCACCGGGTTGAGCGAGGTCATCGGCTCCTGGAAGATCATCGCGATCTCGTTGCCGCGGATCTCGCGCATCTGCGCATCCGGCAGGGTCAGCAGTTCCTTGCCGTTGAGCTTGATCGAGCCCTCGATCTTGCTCGAGCTGGGCGGGGTCAGCCGCATGATCGACAGCGCCGTCACGCTCTTGCCGGAGCCGGACTCGCCGACCACCGCCAGAGTCTCCTGCGGCTTGATCTCGAAGGAGATGTTGCGCACGACCGGTTTCCAGAGCCCCTCGACCCGGAAGGAGGTCGTCAGGTTCGAGACCGAGAGGATCGGAGAGGTCATGCCAGGTCCTTCATTGCGATCTGATCAGAGGCTGCGGACCGGGCACGAACGCCCACCCCGCAGCCGGTGGGCCGCGTTCAAAAGCCGGATCAGAATAACCAGAGCGCGGCGGATGTCAGCAGGCTGCGTGATAAAATATTGAGCGCTCCTGCCGTTTGCACACGCCATAACCACAGAGAATACTTCATCCCTGATTTCGACTTGGACAGGCCGGGATGGCGATCCCCACTATCGCGTCAAGAATGATCGAGGGGATCACACCATGAAAACGCATGTCGCCGGGCTTGCGGGCCTGATGCTGTTCGCGGGCCTCCAAGGGCAGGCCTGCGCCCAGGAAACCATCCTCAGGGTCAGCTCCGGCGCCAGCAATGTCTCGACCCTCGACGCCCACCGCGCCAGCGCGACCGACGACAAGGCGCTGGTCGGCTGGCTCTATAACGGCCTCGTCCGCTTCAAACCCGGCAGCGCCGACCCTAAGGACCTCGAACCCGATCTTGCCGAGCGCTGGGAGACCTCCCCGGACGGCAAGGTCTGGACCTTCCACTTACGCAGGGGCGTCAAGTTCCATGGCGACTGGGGCACGCTCGGTGCCGACGACGTCGTCTATTCCCTGCAGCGCGCCGGCGATCCGAAGCGCTCGACCTTCTCCTCGGACTTTTCGGCGATCGACAAGGCCGAGAAGCTCGACGACCTCACCGTCCGGATCACCCTGAAATACCCGGACGTCAACTTCCTCGGCCGCGTCTCCAACTACCATGGCGGCAACATCGTCAGCCGCAAGGCCGGTGAGGAACTGGGTGACCGCTATGGCGCCAAGCCCGTCGGCACCGGCCCCTTCACCTTCGTCGAGCAGGTGACCCAGCAATATGTGAAGCTCGCCGCCAACCCCGATTATTTCCGCGGCAAGCCCAAGATCGACACGATCATGATGCGCGCCATCCCCTCCGACAGTGCGCGCGAGCTCGCCTTCACCTCCGGCGAGCTCGACCTGTTCTACGGCAAGCGCGAGCAGCGCTGGGTCGATTCCGCCCGCCGCCGCCCCGGCTTCAATGTCGAGATCTTCCAGCCCGGCGAATACCGGCTGCTGCACATCAACCGCAGCCAGCCGCCGCTCGACGACATCCGCGTGCGCCGCGCTATCGCCGCCGCGGTCAATGTCGACGATCTCGTGCGCTATGTCGGCAAGGACGTCGGCCCCAGGGGCTGCTCGGTCGTGCCGCCCGGCTATCTCGGCGAGGATTGCACGATCCGCTACGGCTTCGACGTCGCCAGGGCCAAGGCGCTGCTGGTCGAGGCCGGCCACAAGGACGGCATCACCGTCAAGGCGATCGTCTCCAACATCTCGGCGCAGCAGCCCTTCATGGAGATCATCCAGGCGCAGCTCGCCAAGGCCGGGATCAAGCTCGAGATGCAGGTCGTCGACCACGCGACCTATCAGAGCCAGACTCGCAAGGATCTGAGCGGTCTCGTCTTCTACGGCGCGGCGCGTTTCCCGATCGCCGACACCTATCTCAGCGAGTTCTTCCACTCGCGCGCCACCGTCGGCACGCCGACCGCCGCCACGAACTTCTCGCACTGCGCCATCGCCGACAAGGAGATCGAGGAAGCGCGGGTCGCAGCCGACGCCGAGGCCCAGAAGACGCTCTGGAAGGAGGCGCAACGCAAGATCATGGACGATGTCTGCGCGATCCCCCTGTTCGAGCTGCGCCAGGTCTGGGCCCGCAGCGACAAGCTCGATTTCGGCTATGAGCTCAAAGGCGCGCTCAACCTCGCCCCGCCGATCACCGAGGCGACCACGCTGAAGCCGCGCTGATCACTGGCTCAGGGTCCGCTCGTGGAAACCGTACGCCGGCTCGCAGCCTATGTCGCCGAGGCGCGTGAACAAGAGCTGGCTGAGGATCTACGCGACGCCGCATGCCGCGCCATGCTTGACCTCGTCGCCGCGGCGCTTCCCGGCATCGATGCGCCCGGACCGCGCGCGGTCCGGCGGGTCGCCTCTGCGACGATGGCCGGCGGCAACCTGCCGGTCTGGTTCACCGGGCAGCGAGCCGGCCTTGCTGGCGCGGTCTGGTGCAACGCCTCCGCCGCAGCGGCGCTCGATCTCGATGACGGCCATCGCATCGCGCGCGGCCATCCCGGCGCGGCGATCATCCCGGCGGCCCTCGCGGCGGCCGAGGAGATCGGCGCCACGACGGAGGAGCTGCTGCGGGCGATCGCGGTCGGATACGAGGTGGGTGTC
This sequence comes from Allobosea sp. Tri-44, assembly GCF_004123845.1. Lineage (GTDB taxonomy): Bacteria > Pseudomonadota > Alphaproteobacteria > Rhizobiales > Beijerinckiaceae > Allobosea. Next base: position 251,859 of record NZ_NBDP01000015.1, read on the forward strand.
GCCGTTGGTGCCTCCCGTCGCTTCTACGCCAATACCGGGATGTGGTCGGGCTATGGCGTCGTCGCTACACTGGGCGCTCTCAGGCGAACGCCGCCGGACGTGCTGGCGCATGCCTTCGCCATCGCCGGCATCAGTGCGCCGAACCAACTCCATGCCGGCGCGGGCCCGCTCTTTCCAGCCCAGGAAGGCAACGACGTCAAGGAAGGTATCGCCTGGTCGAGCGCGACCGCCGTCAACGCCCTGCTCCTGGCCGAGGCCGGCCATGGCGGCCCGCTCGCCTTGCTCGACCAGCCCGAGCACTTCCGGCTGGAGGAGCTCACAGACGGTCTCGGCCGGCACCGCTACATCGCCCGCAACTACACGAAGTTCCACGCCTGCTGCCGGCATGTGCATGCGCCGGTCGAGGCGCTGCTCGGCCTTGTAGCGGAGCACCACCTCGCGCCTGATGGCATCGAGTCGATCGAGGTCGCGACCTATGCCGGCGCCCTGCGCATCGCCAACCGGCCGGAGCCAAGCGGCTTCACCGACATCCAGTTCAGCATCCCCTATTGCCTGGCGCTGGTCGCGATCGACGGGCCCGGCGCCCTGCTGCCGTTGACGCCCTCGGCGATTGGCCGGCCGGGTATAGTCGCGCTGGCGCGGACAGTCTCGCTGCGCCTCGATCCGGAGCTCGACGCCCGTTTTCCGGCGGAGACGCTGGCACGCGTGACCGTCCGCAGCGGCGGGAACACGCTCACCTCACCCGTGACGGCACCGCGCGGCGAAGCGAGGGTGCCGTCCTCCTGGGCAGAGCTGGAAGGGAAACTGCGGCGAGCCAGCCGCTTCGTCGCCACGCCGGCCCAGCAGGAGATACTCACCGACGCCTGCAACCGGCTGCGCGACGGCGACCATGCGCCGCTGCTCTACGCGCTCGCGACGATCAGGCTGGATTCGGCGTCAGGATAGCCCGCGAGATCTCTACCGCCGCTTCACGCGCGCTTGCCAGGAAGGCATCGACCAATCGGGCATTGCGGCTGTCGCGGTTGCGGCAGAGCTGGAAGTCGAGCTGGAACTCCGGCTCGAAGCGGCGGATGGCGATCTTGTCGCGCAGGCCGCCGACGATCAGCGGATGCACCAGCGAGACACCGACGCCGGCGGCGACGAACTCGCACAAGGTCGGCGAGACGTTCGCGGCCATGACGACTTCGGGCGTGACGCCGTGGCCTTCGAGCACCCGGCTGATGCTGCGATGGGTGTGGCTCTCCGGGTCGAACGAGACGAACGGAACCCCGGCGAGATCCTCGGGGATGATGACCTCCTTCGCCGCGAGGGGATGGCCGAGCGGCAGGATGCAGACCACCGGATGGCCCATCATCGGCTCGGCGGCGACATAGGGGTTGTCGACAGGGGCGATGATCAATCCGACATCGAGCCGGTGGGTGACGAGGGCATCGGCGATCCATTGCGAGCTGCGCGACTGGACCGAGCAAAACACGCCCGGCTGTCTTGCAAGGAAGCGCGACGTCGCCTCCTGGATGAAGGAGCCGGAGAGCGCCGGCATGACACCGATCAAGAGGCGGCTCTGCTCGTCGCGCCGGATCGCCTCGACCGCGTTCTCGACCTGGCGCACGCCGGCGAAGATCCGGTCGATCTCCTCATAGAGCCGCATGCCGCGCCGCGTCGCCACCAGCCGGCCCTTTACCCGGTCGAAGAGGCGCAAGGCCGTATCCTCTTCCAGATGCGCGATCAGCTTGCTCATCGCCGGCTGCGAGACGCTCATCATCTCGGCCGCGCGGCTGACGGTGCCGTACTCGATCACCGCCTTGAACGCTTCGACCTGACGCAGGTTGAGCCGTCTCACCATTGCATAACCCCAGGGAATAGAGCCGAGAGAAAAACGACTTTGACGAAATACAATGTCGCTCCCTAACGTCAAAGCCAACGAGGGATTTTCATGCGACCGGACATCGTCGTCATCGGAGGGGGAACGGTCGGCGCCGCCATCGCCTACGGCCTCGTCCGCAAGCAGGAGAATGTGCTGCTGCTCGATGGCGACGATGGCGATTTCCGCGCGGCGCGGGCGAATTTCGGGCTGGTCTGGCTGCAGGGCAAGGGCCTGGGCATGCCGGCCTACCAGGCCCTGACCCGCGACAGCATCGCGCTCTGGCGCGGCTTCACCGAGCAGCTCGAGACCGAGACCACGATCGCTCTCGCCTATGAGCAGAATGGCGGCCTCGCCTTCTGCCTTGGTGAGCAGGCCTTCGAGAAGCGCCGGCTCGACCTCTTGCGCCTCCATAACCAGCGCGGCGACAGCGAGCCGGATTGGGAGATGCTCGACCGCCCGGCGCTGGAGCGCCTGCTGCCGAAGGTGACACTCGGCCCCGATGTCGCCGGCGCCAGCTTCGGGCGACATGACGGGCACGCCAACCCCTTGCGGCTGCTGGCCGCGCTGCATGCCGGCGTCCTGCATCATGGCGGGGCGCTGCGCCACCGCGCCCGGGTCCGGCGGATCGAGCCGGCGGGAACCGATTTCCGGCTCGTGCTCGACGGCGAATCTCTGGTCGCGCCGCGGATCGTCCTCGCCGCCGGGCTCGGCTCGCCGGAGCTCGCAAGTCAGGTCGGGCTCGACGTGCCGCTGCGCCCGGAGCGCGGCCAGGTGCTGGTCACCGAGCGGCTCGAACCCTTTCTGCCGCTACCGGCGAGTGGCCTGCGCCAGACTGGCGAAGGCACGGTGATGATCGGGGCGACCAAGGATGATCCGGGCTTCGATGTCTCGACCACCGGCGAGGCGGCCGCGCGGCTCAGCCGCAAGACGGTGGAGATCGTCCCCGCTTTGGCCAAGGTCGGACTCGTCAGGCAATGGGCAGGGCTGCGTGTCCTGACGCCGGACAGCTACCCGATCTACGCGCAATCGCAGAGCCATCCCGGCGCCTTCGTCGCACTCTGCCATTCCGGCGTGACGCTCGCGGCGTTCCACGCCGAGGAACTGGCCACGGCTATCGCCGCAGGCAGCCTGCCCGAGCGCTTTTCTCCCTTCCATCAGAGTCGTTTCGATGTTCCGCAAGCTGCATGACCCGGGGCCGCAGGCGGTCACCATCTTCATCGACGGCCGCCCCGTCACTGCCGAGCTCGGCGAAAGCGTCGCCGCGGTGCTGCTGCGCCAGCAGGAAGGCTGGAGCCGGACCACCCCGGTCTCGCAGAGCCGGCGCGCGCCCTATTGCATGATGGGCGTCTGCTTCGAATGCCTGGTCGAGATCGATGGCCAGGGCTCGGTCCAGAGCTGCCTGACCCCGGTCGCCGCCGGCATGCGCATCGCCCGCCAGCAGGGCCGCCGGAGCCTCTCGGCATGAGCGATCACACCGACATCCTGATCGTCGGCGCCGGCCCGGCCGGCATGGCCGCCGCCGTCACCGCCCGCCGCCACGGCCTCTCCGTCCGCATCGTCGACGACCAGCCGGCGCCCGGCGGCCAGATCTGGCGCGGCATCGAAACGGTCGCCGCGACGCCGCGCGCCAAGCGGCTCGGCGAGAGCTACCTTGCCGGGGCCGAACGCGCCGCGGCCTTCCGCGCCTGCGGCGCCGACTACGAGCCCGCAAGCCAGCTCTGGCAGATCGAGCCGGGCTTCCGCGCCTTCATCACGCGAGGCGGGAAGGCTCGCGCCGTGACGGCCGAGGCGATCGTCCTCGCCACCGGCGCGCAGGAGCGTCCGATGCCCTTCCCCGGCTGGACGCTGCCGGGCGTGCTGACGGTCGGCGCGGCTCAAATCCTGCTGAAGACAGCCGATTCCGTGCCGGAAAAGCCAGTCTGGATCGCCGGCTGCGGACCTCTGCCGCTGCTCTACATGACCCAGCTTCTGGCGGCGGGTGGCCGCATCGCCGGCTTCCTCGACACGACCCCGCGCGGGCGCCTCGGTTCGGCGCTGCGCCATCTGCCGCAGGGCCTCGGACGCCTGGGTGATCTCATCAAGGGCCTGTCCTGGTCGCTGGCGCTGCGTCGCGCCGGCGTACCGATCATTCGCCATGTCACCGAGTTGCGCGCCGAAGGCGAAGGTCGCCTCCAGCGCCTGCGCTACTGCGCTGCGAGCGGACAGGAGTTTGAGGTTCCCGCTGAGGTGCTGCTCGTGCATGAGGGCGTGGTGCCGAACATCCATGCGCCACTGGCGCTCGGCTGCACTGTCCAATGGCATGCCGGCCAGCACTGCTATGTGCCGGTGCTCGATAGCTGGGGCGAGACCTCGCAAGCCAACATCTTCGTCGCCGGCGACGGCGCCGGCATCGGCGGGGCCGAGGCGGCCGAACCGCGCGGCCGGCTCGCGGCGCTGCGGGTCGCGACGAAGCTCGGCCGGCTCGACGATGGCACCGCTGAAGCTGCCGCGGCTCCTGAGCGTGCCGCTCTCTCCAGCGCGCTCGCACTGCGGCCCTTCCTCGACGCGCTCTACGCACCGCGCCCGCAGCTCTATGCACCGCCGGACGAGACGCTGGTCTGCCGCTGCGAGGAGGTCACCGCCGGCGAGTTGCGTGCCCGTGCGGTCGAGGGGCGACCCGGCCCCAACCAGCTCAAGGCCTTCACCCGCGCCGGAATGGGTCCCTGCCAGGGCCGGCAATGCGGCTACTCCATGGCCCATATCGTCGCGGCGGCGCAGGGCCGCTCCGTCGAGGAAGTCGGCTTCTACCGGATCCGGCCGCCGCTGAAGCCGGTGACGCTCGGCGAGCTCGCCAGCCTCGACGAGCAGGAACCGGCGGCATGACGGACGCCGCATTCGACGTCGTCGTGGTCGGCGGCGGCCTGCACGGGCTCTCCGCCGCGCTGCATCTCGCCCGCGCCGGCCGCAAAGTCGCGCTGGTCGAGCGGCGCTGGACCGGCCGTCACGCCTCCGGCGCCACGGCGGCCGGTGTCCGGACTCTCGGCCGCGATATCGCCGAGATCCCGATCTCGCTCGAAGCCATGGCGATGTGGCACAGGATCGAGGCGATCGTCGGCGACGATTGCGGCTTTCACGCCCATGGCCAGATGCGCGTCGCCGAGATGGCCGAACAAATGCCGGCTTTGATCGAGCGGCAGGCGCGCACGCGCGCCCTCGGCTACAGCCATGAAGAGATCATCGACGCCGCCGAACTGCGCCGGCTCGTGCCGGCGCTCAGCCCGCATTGCGTCGGCGCGCTGGTGGCGCGTCGCGACGGCGCCGCCGACCCGCACCGCACCATCGCCGCCTTCCGCCGTGCCTGCGAGGCCGAAGGCGTCGTCATCGCCGAGGGCTGCGGCGTCGAGGCGATTGACCGGCGGGGCGGCGACTGGCTGCTCGTCTGCGGTATCAGACGCTTTCGCGCGCCTCACGTGGTCAACGCCGCCGGTGCCTGGGCCGGACGGCTCGCGGCCCTGTTCGGCGATGCGATCGCGCTCGGCGTTCGCGCCTCGATGATGATCGTCACTGAGCGGCTCGCGCCCCTGCTCGACCCGGTCGTCAGCGTCGTCGGCCGTGCGCTCTCCTTCAAGCAGGCGGGCCAGGGCACGCTGGTGATCGGCGGTGGCCTGCAAGGCTCGGCCGATCTCGACGCTGAGCGCAGCACCGTCGACTTCCGCAACCTCGCCCGGGGCGCGCGCGCGGCGAGCGACCTCTTCCCGGCCGTCCAGGGCGTACGCATCGCGCGCTGCTGGACCGGTATCGAGGCTGAGACCCGCGATCATATCCCCGTCATCGGCCTGTCGCCGAACGCACCGGGCCTCGTCCACGCCTTCGGCTTCTCCGGCCACGGCTTCCAGCTCGTCCCGGTCGTCGGCGCGATCCTGGCAGAGCTCGTCTGCGAAGGGCGGACGCGCCGCGAGATCTCCGCCTTCGCGCCGGCGCGGCTGATGCAGGAAAGGGCGGTGGCATGATCGGCTATCTGGTCAGGCGCATATTGCTCGCCATCCCCACACTGTTCGTGATGCTGACGGCGATCTTCGTGCTCGTGCGCCTCGTGCCGGGCGATGCCGCCTCCGTCATCCTCGGCGACCAGGCCAGCGCCGCCTCGCTCGCCGCGCTTCGGGAAAAGCTCGGTCTCGACCAGCCGGTCCACGTCCAGTACCTCAGCTTCCTCGGCAAGATCCTCACCGGCGATTTCGGCCAGTCGCTATCGAGCGGCCGCAGCGTCATGCGCGAGGTGCTGCTCGTCCTGCCCTCGACGATCGAGCTCACTGTCGCCGCCATCGCGATCGGCCTCGTCTTCGGCCTGCCGCTCGGCATTGCCGCGGCGCTCGCCCGCAATGGCTGGGTCGACTATGTCTCGCGTGTCGTCTCGCTGGTCGGCCTGTCCTTTCCGGCCTTCGTCTCCGGCATCCTGATGCTGATCGTGTTTTCGATCCAGCTCGGCTGGTTTCCGGTGCTCGGCAACACCAGCGGCGCCGGCAGCTTCGCCGAGCGGATGCGGGCGCTGGCCCTGCCAGCGCTCAATCTCGGCATCATCATGACCGCCTATGTGATGCGGGTGACGCGCGCGGCGATGCTCGGCGTGCTGACCGAGGACTATATCCGCACCGCCCGCGCCAAGGGCGTCGGCCCGACCCAGATCGTCGTCACCCATGCCCTGCGCAACGGGCTGATCCCGATCATCACTGTGGTGGGGCTCTATTTCGGCACGCTGATCGGTAATTCCGTGCTGACCGAGATCATCTTCAACCGGCCGGGCCTCGGCAAACTGATCATCGGCGCGCTCAATGCCCGCGACTACACCCTGCTGCAGGGGCTGATGATCATCTTCGCAATCTGCGTGATCGTCGTGAACACGCTGACCGACCTCGCCTACGGCCTCGTCGACCCCAGGGTGAAATACTCATGAGCACGGCCGACACCCCCGTCGCGATCCAGCCCGGCGGGCTCTGGCTCGCCTTCACGCAGAACCGGCTCGCCTGGGTCGGGCTCGTCCTGCTGGCGCTGATCGTCTTCATCGCGCTCTTCGCGCCCTGGCTCGCGCCGCATGATCCGCTCGAGCAGAACATCGTTGCCCGGCTCGAACCGCCCTCGGCCGAATTCTGGCTCGGCACCGATTCCTACGGCCGCGACGTGCTCTCGCGGCTGATCTACGGCGCCCGCATCTCGCTCTTCGTCGGCTTCGTCGCGATCCTGATCGCGATGCTGGTCGGCACCGCGATCGGCGTGCTCGCCGGCTATATCGGCGGCGTCTTCGACCAGCTCGTCATGGGCGTGCTCGACGTGCTGCTCGCCTTCCCGACCCTGCTGCTCGGTCTGATGATCGCCGCCATGCTCGGCGCCAGCTTGGAGAACCTGATCATCGCCATCGCGGTGACCGAGGTCGCGCCCTTCGCCCGCGTCGCCCGCGCGCCGACGATCACGCTGCGCCAGCGCGATTTCGTCGAGGCCAGCCGCTCCTATGGCTGCGGCCCGTTCCGGATCATGACGCGCCACATCCTGCCGAACATGATCTCGGACGTGGTGGTGATGAGCTCGCTCTGGCTGGCATCGGCGATCCGCACCGAGGCCTCGCTCAGCTTCATCGGGCTCGGCGTGCCGCCGCCGGCGCCGACCTGGGGCGCGATGATCCGCGAGGGCTTCGAGAACATCCTCGACGCCTGGTGGCTCGCCGTTTTCCCGAGTCTCGCCATCCTCGTCACGGTGCTGGCGCTGAACCTGCTCGGCGATGCGCTGCGCGACGCCTCCGATCCCCGTTCCCGCGCAAGGTGACAGCGCCCCGCGGCATTGTTGCCGCGCAAAACCTGCGCCGGTATCGTCGCGGCGATGACGTCAGCCGACCCCAGCCTTTCGCTCGATGAACTGACCGACGCGCTCTACCAGAAGCTGCGCAGGATCAGCGACGGCCCATAGTCTCGTCGCTACCAGTCGACTGCTTGCCGCCATTGCCGCTCGGCGCCGGCCGTATCGCCGCGACACAAGGGCATGCCATTTCGAGGACGAGACCTGGATGGCCGGGCCATTGTCCTTCCGGACGTCGGCGATCGTCTTGTGGTCAGGCGCCAGTCGGCCGGTCAGCCACATCAGCTCGACATTGCGCTGAGCCTCGCGCTCCAAGCGGCGGCTGGACTGCACCTTGTTCAGGTAGCCGTAGATGTAGAGTTTCAGCAGAGTCGCCGGGTGGCAGGCTGGCCGCCCCGTCACCGCCGGCGTTACGCCCTCGAAGCCCAGCGCCCCCCAGATCCAGGTCATCGACGAACACGTCGACCACTCGCACCGGGTTCTCATCGGCTAAATAGTCGTCAAGACAATCAGGAAGCCGTGTCGGCTGGCGCCGGTCAGAACCTTGGACGAAGCGGCTCAAATCCAACCTCCCGACTGCAACGTCAGGAGTCTAGCTCAACAGCGCGTTTGCACACAGCCTCGACCCGTTGCGGACGCTCTTGCGAACGTCGCAACCCCGATGCCATGCTTCCCGACTAGACGCCTGCGGGAGTGAATCGAGGATGCACAGCGGCTCATGCCTTTGTGGTGCGGTCACCTTAACAGTGGCCGGCAGTCTGCCAAATCCCAACTTCTGCCATTGTCGTATGTGCCGCAAGCACTCGGGCCACCACTTCGCATCCACCGATGTGCCCAGGACTGCCTTGACGATTGTCGGCGAGGAAAAGCTGACGTGGTTTCAATCGTCGGAGAACGTCCGACGCGGCTTCTGCTCGACATGCGGATCGTCTCTATTCTGGGATCGGTCGGATCGGGGTTGGATCGCCGTGGCAATGGGTGCTTTCGACGGACCGACAGAGACCACTGCAAATTTGCATATCTACGTCGCCGACAAGGGGGACTACTACGAGATCGCAGACGGCCTGCCGCAATACGACACCGTTCCACCGCGCGACTGAGGTGTTGAGAGCGAACGTCCGTTTCGACCCGACTGAGACATTCCACGCCTCGGGGCCTTCACACCCATGGCCCAATAGAGAAGCCAGCCCGGAGCGGCAATGCCGGTTCGTTCTGGATTTGGCCGGGCGAGTTTCGCGCTCTCATACGGGCCTGAGCTTCGATCCGTTGGGGAGGAGCTTGGCGAGCTTCCTGAGGTTCTGGGCGCCGGCGAGGTGGAACTCGTCTCTGGCGCCATTGGGCCCGCTCAGTCGCAAGCTGTCGAGCCGCAGGATGCGCTGGGCAAGCACCACATGTCTGGAGAAAATCGTGAGAAACGCAGCCGATAAACTATCATATAGTTTTGCGGCAAAAGTGCCTAACGAAAGCGTTTCGCAGCAGCTCGCGGGGTGATCTTGCATCCAGTCCTGGAGCGTTTTGACGCCTTCGCGCTGTGCTGTGCCTGTCTTCATGGTCGTTTAACGGCCGCCTGTAGGTCGATGCTGTTGCGTGATCGGAAGGAGCTTGCCTTTCAGCGCGGTGGCGACGTGGTTGGCGATGACCTCGCGGGCGAAGGCATCGGGTGTCGGACCGGGCACGAGCGCCGCGTTGACGCCCATGAAGCTGCGGTAGCCAGTCTCGCTGAGGAAGGGCTGGTTCCAGTCGAGGGCGTGGGCGCTGAAGCTGAGGTATGACATGAAGCGCGTCCCGATGCCGAACAGGCCGCTCATTTTGATGAGCACGCGCATGCCGATGACCTCGAGGATGAGTTCGCCCTGCTGGCCCAGGTCGGAATCGTACCGGGCTCCGCGGCAGTGAAATCGGCGAGCTTGCAGCCGGGGGCGCGGGGCCGGCGAGAATACCTGGCTCTGCGTGGTTGAGGCGTAAGGCGAGATGGCCGGCCTCCTCACGAAGCGCGATGCCATTGTAGCAACCGAACGGGCAAATCGCATTGCCGGGCAGGTGAGGGCAACAGAACCGCTTGTAAATCAGCGCTTTACGCGAAAATGGCTGGGGCGCCAGGATTCGAACCTGGGAATGGCGGTACCAAAAACCGCTGCCTTACCGCTTGGCGACGCCCCAATCTGCGCTGCCTTCTAGAGCGCGTCGCGAGCGCGTGCAACATCGGATCGCTCACCTCCCGTTTCGATCGTGATGCGAGTGGCCCCGTATCGATCCGGCCCTTTGCCGAAAAGATTGCGCATCGCCATAACCTTGGGTGTTGCGCTGCGGTGGCCGGCTGGCTATAAGCCGGCCACCAGTTGATCGGAGTGTGGCTCAGCCTGGTAGAGCACCTCGTTCGGGACGAGGGGGTCGCAGGTTCAAATCCTGCCACTCCGACCAAAATTTCCCGCATTGTCCAAAGTATCGCGAGAACAGCCCTTCGGGGCTTCCTACCTGCTTGCCGGTATTGCCGGCGGTTCAAGCATCCGCCCGCACTGGTTCGTGGTGCGCGCTTCGCCCAAGACAGGCGGCCTGTCAGGCGACCCGGATCCGCCCCAGGAAGTCGGCGACTTCGGTGTCGAGATCGGCCGATTGGCTCGAGAGCACGTCCGCGGAATCCGCGACATGATTCGCCGCTTCGCCGGTTTCATCGGCGACGCGGCTGACGACGTCGATGTGCCCGCCGGCGGTGACCGTCTCGTTTGCCGCGCGCCTGACGTTCTCGGCGATCACGGCCGTGGCCACGTTCTGTTTCTCCACCACCGCGGCGACCGCGCCCGAAATCTGGTTGAGCGTGTCGATCGTCGCCGTCATCGCGTCGATCGCCTTGATCGCATCGGCGCCGGACAGGCCGATCGCGTCGATCTGGTTTTGGATCTGCTCGGTCGCCCGCCAGGTCTCGTCGGCCAGGCCCTTGATCTCGTGCGCGACGACGGCGAAGCCGCCTCCCATATTGCCGATCCGCGCAGCCTCGATCGAGGCGTTGAGCGCCAGCAGGTTGGTATGCCGCGCGATGGTCGAGATCACCTGGGTGACGCTGCCGATCTCATCCACCTTGCGCGAGAGGTCGCCGACCCTGTCGAGCACGGTGAGCGCCTGCCGCGTCGTATCGCCGACGAGGCGCGCCGCCTCGTTCACCTGACGATCGACCTCGGTGAACGAAGTAGCCAGTTCCGACGTCGCCTCGGTGATGGCGATGACGTTCGAGGACGACTGACGCGACGCGTCCAGTGCTGCGCTCGAACGCTGCGAGACCTCGGCGGCGCCGCTGCGCATCTGCTCGGACGCAACCCGCAGGGACGCGATCGATGCGATGACGGCGCGTGCGATACCTGCGATCTTGCGTTCGAACTCGTTGGCGAGGTCGTGCAGGATGCGTCGCCGCTCGCCGGCCGCCCGTGCCGTCGTCGTCGCGACATCCTTGCGCGCTTCATCGGCGATCGTCCTGGCCGCGTCCGCCGCCGCGCGTTCGCGCTCGGACACCTCGACCGCCTGCCGCAGCGACCAGACGATCCAGCTCAGCGCCCCGGCCTGGACCGCGACGATGGCGCCATGCAGGAAGGCGCGCCGGATGTCGTTGCCGCCCGGAAACACACCGGCCGAATAGACAAGGCTCAGCGTGAGGTGATGGGCGCTGATCGCAAGCGTCGCCGGCAGGAAGATGCGCCAGTCCAGCCAGCCGACCAGTACCGCCAGCATGGCGAAGAAGTACATATGCAGGTCGGCCTGATAGGGGTGGCCGGCGAAGCCATAGACCAGCAGCATGACCTGGCCGACCAGAGCCATGCTGGTGATCTGCCGTGTGAGCCAGCCGATGCGATCGAGCCGCCAGGCGAGCGTCCCCAGGATCGCGAGCGCAGCCCCGGCCGCCGAGATCGTCGTCGCATGCGGCGCCCCGTCGGACGGGATGCCGATCAGGAGCAAGGCCGAATTCGCCCACAGAATTGTGATCAGGAGCCTGGCGAAGCGTATGCGGAGCCGTTCGACCTCACCCACGAGCAATGCTCCTCACCTGACGGATGCATGATTGGGCGAGGGAGCCGTCCACCACGAGCCAGGCCCCCGACCGATAGAGAGAGACCGCATAATCGCTGCCATCGCCGATGCTGATCGCGACCGCGGCGGCTGTATCCAGCTGAAGGATGCTGCCTCCGGCCTGCGAGACCGCGCGCGCCATCTCTGGTGAGGAGGTTCCTGCAGGAAAGAACGCGGCGATGGGCTGCCCTGGAACCGGCCAGGCGGCGATGGAAAAGGCGCCCAGCGCCATGACCAGGCCGACGATCAGGCCGAAGCCGATTTCACGCATCGCGTGCCCCCCGACATCCGATCCGCAGTTCAATTAACGACGAAGAGTGCGGTTGACTGGCTTTACAACTGGTAAACGCCGCTAATTACTATTTCCGCAGGATCGATTTCGTGATCATGCCAACATTCCATAACATAAGCAGCTTGAAGTCGCCCCTCACGATGCACGCCTGAGCAGAAGGCATCTGCAGGACTGCGCCTGCAATGATGCGCAGGTATGACCCAACCGTCGCCATGATGAGCCTTCAGCACCGCATGGCGCGGCGCCTGCGGCTTCGTTATGCTCGCACCGCAATCTGGAGCCGCTCTCGCATGAAATCCGCTTTTCGTCTCATCGCCGTCCTCGGCCTCACGACATTGCTCGCCGGCTGCGACCGCTGCGGCAACATGATGGAGCTCGACATGTTCCTGCAGCCGGTCAAGAAAGCCTGCACCGACCAGAAGCCGCAGGGCTGAGCCTCTACGACGACACGGCAGGAAACAAAAAAGCCGGGGCATTGCCCCGGCTTCGTGATTCTGTAGTGGCCGTTCGGCTCAACCGCGGCGCTTCAGCACCGACCAGCCGGCACCGACCAGGCTCGCCGCCAGCGCCGCCTTGATCAGATCGCCGAGCAGGAAGGGCTGCACGCCGGCCGCCCAGGCCTTGGCGAAGCCGATACCGGTCGCGCCGCTCGCCATCTGCGCGCCGAGCGCCAGCCAGGCGAAGCCAAATGCCATCAGCACGATTTCGGCCAGCACCACGCCGCCGGCCAGGCGCCAGAGCGAGGCGCCGCGCGAGCCGGCCCAGCCGGCGATCGCGGCCGCGGCGATAAAGCCGATCAGGAAGCCGCCGGTCGGCCCGAGCAGATAGAGCGGGCCGGCCGCGACCGGCGGGGTGTTGGTGAAGACCGGCAGGCCGAAGAGGCCGTAGGCGATGTAGAGCGCGACGGTCGCGGCGCCGAGGCGCGCGCCATAGGCGGCGCCGAGGCCGAGCACGGCCAGCGTCTGCAGCGTCATCGGCACCGGCCAGAACGGCACCTTGACCTTGGCGGCGGCGATGATCAGCAGGCTGCCGACGACGGCGAGCGCGACATTGCGCAGGACCCGCGTGCGCGGATCGGACAGGGCCGGCAGGGCCGCGTTGACCATGGTGTTGGCAGACAAAGGCAATGTCTCGGCCATCGGATCTCGTCCTTCTGCTTCGGGCCGTCGACGCCCGGCTCGTTCGTCTATAGGAAATGGCCCGCCGGCCGACAAGCCGGCGCTAGAGCCGGATCGGATCAGGTTGGCACAACCTGATCGGTGAATCCGTCTCTAAACTTTTGATTGAGAACACGTTATCCGGTCAGATTGCCCGGCAATCTGCCCGGCGTGTGCTCATGCCCGCTTCCGGATGTGCAGATGACCAGCTCCCCTTCCGACACGGCCTACGAGCAGCTCGACTTCGACCGCGACCCCGGCGCGGCGTCGGGCGAGTTGGTGCAGCTCTCGCCCCTGGTGCGACGCCTGATCGCCGGCAATGGCGGGCCGATGACCTTCACCGGTACCTGCAGCTATATCGTCGGCCGCGGCCGGATCGCGATCATCGATCCGGGCCCGGACGATCCCGCTCATATCGAGCGCCTGCTTGCCGCGATCGCCGGCGAGACCGTCACCGACATCGTCATCACCCATACCCATCGCGACCATTCCCCGGCCTCGCGCGCGCTCAAGGCGGCGACGGGTGCGCGCATCGTCGGCTGCGGGCTGCACCGTCCGGCGCGCGAGCTCGTCCTCGGCGAGATCAACCCGCTCGACGCCGCGGCCGACAAAGACTATGCGCCCGATCTCATCATGACCGAGGGCGATGCCGTCTCCGGTCCGGGGTGGACGCTCCAGGCATTGGAAACACCAGGCCACACCGCCAACCATCTCGCCTTCGCCCTGCCCGAAGAGAACACCTTGTTCTCCGGCGACCACGTCATGGCCTGGTCGACCTCGATCGTCGCCCCGCCCGATGGTTCGATGGTCGCCTACATGGCCTCGATCGAGAAGCTGCGGGGCCGTGACGACAAGCTCTACTGGCCCGGCCACGGCGGCCCGGTGCGCGAGCCGCAGCGCTTCCTGCGCGGGCTGGTGCAACATCGGCGCCTGCGCGAGGCCGCAATCCTCAGCCGTTTGCAGGCCGGCGATGAAACGATCGCCGAGATGGTGCCGCCGATATACCAGGAGCTGCCGGCAGCCCTGCGCGGCGCTGCCTCGCTCTCGGTGCTGGCCCAGCTCGAGGATCTGGTCGAGCGCGGCGTCGTGCTCTGTGACGACGAAGCGCCGATGCTGGCGAGCCGCTATCGGCTGGCGTGACGTTCAGCGTAACTCCACCAGCAGCTTTACCTCCTCCTCGAACGCCGCGATACGCTTGGCATTCGCGCCGAAATCGAAGCCGCCGAGCCGGGAAGCCGAGCGGATGTCGATGCGGCTACCATCGGCGCGCGGCCGGATGCGGATGGTGATGTCGTCGACGAGACGCAGCACGCGCGAGCGCGCCACGGCGTCGAGCCGCCCTGCTCCGCTGCGCCCGCCGGGCGCCGCGCCTTCCAGCACCTGCCAGCCGAGGTTGACTGATGCCTTGCGGGCGATGTCGTAGGCGACTTCGGCCGGCAGTTCGAGCACGATCGGCAGCGCCTTCGGATAGCCCTGGCGCTGCACCCTGCGCCGCTCGGCCGGGACATCGGGCGGCACGATCCCGCCTCTGGCGGAGAGCGCCACGCGCGAGCGGCTGAAGGCGGGCGGCTCGTCGATATCGGTCGAGACGTCGGCGATCAGCGGCAGGGTCGCGAGTTGGAAGCCGGCATAGGCGACCGGGGCGAGCAGGAGCAGGCAGAGCACGAAGGCCTGCACGGCAATGCCGATGCCGCGATGTCCGTCCTGCCAGATCCGGACGAAGGCGGCGAGCGCCAGCAGGGAAGCGAGCAGCACGAAGATGTAAGCGCCGGCGATCGGCGCCAGCCGGTCGACCGATGGCTGGCCGAAGCGGAAGATCAGCACGGCGAGCGCCACGACCGTCAGCCCGAACAGGGCCAGCCGCCGGCTCCAGATCGCCGCGCGTGAAACTGGCTCTTCGAAGACGAGGCGCCGGTGCATCTCTCTTAGGTGGCGGAGCGCCGGGAGGAAGGCAAGCGCCGCTAGCGCACGACAATCGGCGCAGTCGCCTCGACCACGCCCGGCACGGCCCGCAGCTTCTCCATCAGGTCGAGCACCTCGTCCGGCTGCAGCGTCGCCGCATCTTCAGTTGCGCTCGGCGCCGCCTTGAGCCAGCGCTCGCGCAGCGCTCCCGGCAACTCGGTTTCGGTTCCGAAGCAGGCGAACAGGTTCTCGAACGCCGCGTCGAGCACGATGTCGTTCAGCCCGAAATCATAGGGGTAGGACTGGCCGCCGGCGCGCAGCACGCTCCTGCCCTCCTCGCCACGCACCGGCAGCACGACCGAGGCGGCGCCATCCGGCGACAGCACCCAGCAGGACAGCTTGGTCCCCGCCTTACCCTCGATGCGGATGTCTAACCGCCTTCCCCTGGCGAAGGGCGAGGCCGCCGGCAGCAAGGCGAGGCGCGCCCGATCCGAGCCGGCGGTAGCGGCGACATGGTCGAGGAAGGGCCGGACCGCCGGATCACAGCCCAGCCCCTCGACCGGGATGCGATTGCGCCCGGTCGGCGCCAATACGGTATCGCTACGGCGGAATTCGAGCTCCATCCAGCTCTGGCCATCGCGATCCCCGCCGAAGCGGCCGCGCGTCGTCACCTCGGGGCCAACAGCTGCGCATTGCCCGGGCGCGGCCTTGCGGATTTCCAGCGGCCGCGAACGCAGGACGCGGTCGTCCGAGCGGGATTCTGTGTCGAGCGCAAGCAGCAGCCGCTCACCGAGCGCGGCGCCGCAGGCGCTGTAGCCGCTCGCCGCGGCGAAGGGGCAGATGTCGACCCGCCGCAGATCGGGCGCGGCGCGCACGAGGTTCTCGACCGCCCTGCTCATCACCTGGTCGACATCGACCACGCCGGGCTTGATCCGGATCGCGATCGCGATCGGCTCGCTCGTCGCCTTGCAGTCGCCGTTCCGGGCGATCGCCTGCAGGCGGAAGCTCGCCTTGTCGTCCAGCCGGGCCGGCTCGGTGAAGAACACGCTGGCATCGCCGTCGAACGCCTTGCGGATCTGCGCTTCGGCCTCGCCCGGCTTCTGCAGGTTGAGACTGTCGCGTAGCGTCTTGATGCGCACGACATCGCCGCTTGCCGCCAGACTGATCCGGCCCTCGCTCTGCAACCGGCTCTCGATCGCGAGCCTGACCTCGTCGGCTTGCGTGCGCGACAGCACCTGCTGGCCGGCGTCGAAGCCGACGACCGCGAGCGAGAGATCGCGCTTGCCCGAGCAGGCTGCGACCTTGTCGAGCCAGCTCGACAGCGCATCGGCACGCGCGCTGGAGGCACCGGCGAGAAGCAATCCGGCGACGAGAACGCTGCGCAGCAATTCGCTCACGGCCCGGCCCTAATGCTCCTGCTCCAGCGAACGCGCATAGCCATCCAGCGCGCGGACGAAGACGGGGTTGAAGCGCCCGTCGATCGCGCCGCTGTAATGATCCGCCTTCTGTGCCGCGCGTTGCAAGGCCCGCACTGTATCCGGCTTCAGCTTCTGGTCGGAGACGTCGCTGGAAGACACAGCTGCCGCGCCGGCTTCGCCCTTCTCCAGCGCCTTCATCAGCATCTGCAGCGAATTCGTGCCCGGGAAATACGAGCCGAAACCGTTGTCGATCAGCATCGCCATCGAGACCATCGCGATCGGGTCGCCCTTATCGGCAGCCTGGCGGAACAGGTTGAAACCCTTCTGCGGATTCTTCGGAAAGCCCGGCCGTCCTTCGAGATAGGCCGGCACCAGCTTGGCGATCGAGAAGGCGTCGCCCGCCTCCGCCGCCTTCTGGTACCAGCGCAGTGCCCCGCTTTCATCGCGCGCCCGGCCGCGGCCATATTGCAGCATCCGTCCGACATTGCTCATCGCGACCGGGTTGCCGGTGCCGGCGGCGCGCTCATAGAGCGCAAAAGCCTTCTGCAGCTCGACCTTGCTGCCCTGGCCGTTCTCGTAGAGCGCGCCGAGATTGTTCATCGCCGCGGCGCTGCCGGCCTCGGCCGCCTTGTCGTAAGCAGCGAGCGCCTCCTTGTAGCGCTCGGCTTTGTCATAGGCGCGGCCGAGCTGATAGGAGAGCCGCCTGACTTCCGGCTGCGCCTCGGCCGCCTGCCGGCAGGCGGCGATCGCCGCGCGCGTATCGAGCCGCCCGTACTTCACGCCCTTGGCGCCTTCGCGCCTGTCGGGATCGTTCGGATCGCCGGCGAGCTCGTCGCATTCCTGGACGCGGGGGCCGCGCGAGGCGTCGCTGCGTCCAAGATAGCCCTCGGCCAGCGAGCGATAGGCGCAGACCGTGCCGCAGTCCTTGAGATAATCCTCGTATTTGCCGGAGCCGCCGAGCCTGACCCAGTTCTGCTCGTCGCTGACGGCTTCGGTACTACGGCGCTTGTCGAGCAGCAGCGCCATCGCCGCCTCGCGATACCCGCAGGTCTCACCGCAGCGCGCGACATAGGCCTCGAGCGCGCTGCGCTCGCCGGCCGCCTTGGCCCGCTGCCAGTTGGCCTCGTCCCGCGCCTGCGCGACGGCGCGCGCCACGGCCGGCACCGGCTGTGCCACCGGCAGCGCGATCGAGGCAAAGTCGATCTCCGGCGCCTGCTCGCGGCCGCTGTCGCGCCGGGCCGCGGCTTCGACGCTGTCCTTGAGATAGCGCTGCAGATCGGACCAGGCGAGCGGCCCGGTCTCGGGCGCGCCGGCCGGCCGCGCCAGCCCGGCGGCACCCATCAGGAAGCGACTGGTGAACAGCCCGAGCTTCGCCTCCCGGTCCCAGTTGGCCGGCGTCGCGCCGGAGGTCGCAACCAGCTTGACGATGCCACCGCCGGTGCGCGGCTTGGCCGGGGTGAAGCCCGGGGCCGAAACGGCGAGCAGGCTCTCGCCCTTGCGGCCAGTCTCGCCGGTGAAGCAGGCGTCGATCATCACGATCAGCTGCCGCTGCGGCCCGATCTTCTGCCTGACCAGCTCGAGGTTCCGATAGAGCGTCTGCACGGCATAGCCGCTCTCGCTCGCATTTGGATTGCCGTCCTGCGGCAAGAGGAAGGGCTGGCGCGTCGCAAGATCAGGCACGCCGTGGCCGGAATAATAGACGAAGACGTTGGAGCGGCCCTCGACCGCGCTGCGCCAGAGCCGCCCGCCCTGCGGGTTGGCCTCGCTGCCGAACATCTGGGTGAGCTCGCCGAGCGTCGCATCCTTGAGCAGGAAGACGTTCTGCTCGCGGAAGCCGAGCGTACAGGTGAGCCAGGCCTTGATCGCCTCGGCATCGTTATGGGCGAAGTCGACCGTGCTGGTCTGCTTGTAGCTCTTGTTGCCGACCACCACCGCGATCGACTCGGCATTGTCCGAAAACGTTGCCGGTGGCGCCTGCGCGATCGAACTGGAGATGAGCCCGAGCCAGAGCAGGGCTGCGATCAGGAACGCCGGCAAGGCCACCTCCAAAATCAGTGCGCGCCAGCGCTATGCCGCGCTGGCGCGTCGACCTGTCGATGCGGCTTTTGTCCGGACGATCCGTGGCGAAGATGTGACGCGGAGGAAGAGCCCCCTTCCCCACTCCCATACTCGGGTCATCCCAGGCGAAGCGAAGGTCCGGGATTGATACGAGGATACAGCTTGCGAGACGCGAGCATTACAACCCTTGCGCTAGTGACCGCTTATAGATGTTGCACCTCGGCACGAAGGGGATGGCCCACCGAATCTAAATACCACTCGCTTGATTAGTTGCAAGATTTACCTTGACCTGATCCCGATCAACTTCAACACCATCTCTGTAAACTATACGTTCTACGACTCTGATTGTCTGCCCATTCTCCACGTATGTTCTTACGGTTCTGGCCCTGACAACAACATTTTGTCCGCTGGAGTTCCTAAAACGCTGCTCATTTTGCCCCGCAGCTAACGGTGGGATGGATGGTGCCGGCTTGGCCTGCTTGACCTTTTCCGTCTTGTCCTTGACGGCGACGCAGCGCCCGGCGCTCAGTCTCTGCCCCGAGCTGCAGGCTCCCGGACAGACCAGACGCGGTTGCGCCCGGATTTTTTCCACCGCCCCCGGGCTCGCAGCCCCCGTATCGAGCTTCGCTCCCGCGTGCCGATTAAAGCTGCGCATGGCCTGCTGCGTCGAGGCTCCCCATTCGCCATCGATGGCGCCGGCATGACAGCCGACGCGCTTGAGTTCCACCTGAAGTGCTTTGATCACCTGCGGATCGTTGCCCGGCGCGCCAGCCTCCGGCTTCAACGGCGCGGATGCGGGCTGCGAGGGCGTGAGCAATGGTGCCGGCGCCGGGCCAGGCTGCTCCGTCGGCGACGGCTGCGCTGCCCCGGACTGCAGCTTCTCGGCATCCCCGTCGCTTTTCGCGTGCGCAAGCCGAAGGTAGCCCTGCGCAACGGTGCGATAGGCGCAGATGACGCGGCAACCCTTGAGATATTCCTCATACTGGCCGGCGGCGCTGAGACGTTGCCAGTTCTGCTCGTCGGTTGCAGCTTCCGCGCTGCGCCGCCTGTCGAGCAGCAGCTCCATCGCTACCTCGCGGTACTGGCAAATCTCGCCGCAGCGCGCGATGTACCCCTCGAGCGCACTGCGCTCGCCCGCCGCCTTGGCCCGCCGCCAATTGGCCTCATCCCGTGTCAGCCCGACCGCACGCGCCACGGCCGGCACCGGCAACGCAACCGGCAGGACAATCGCGGCCTCGTCGATCTCCGGCGCCTGCTCGCGACCGCTGTCGCGCCGCGCGGCGGCTTCGACCTCGCGGACGACATAGGATTGCAGTTCCGACCAGACGATCCGCATGTCATTGGAAGAGCCGCTCTGGCCAGCTTGCGCCAAACCAGCGGCGCCCATCAGGAAGCGGCTGGTGAACAGGCCGAGCTTCGCCTTCTCGTCCCAGTTCGCCGGAGTCGCGCCCGAGGTCGCGACGAGCTTGACGATGCTGCCTCCTGCTCGCGGCCTGGCTGGCGTGAACCCCGGCGCCGAGACGGCGAGCAGGCTTTCGCCCTTGCGGCCAGTCTCGCCGGTGAAGCAGGCATCGATCATCACGATCAACTGGCGCTGCGAACCGATCTTCTGCCGGACCAGCTCCAGATTGCGATAGAGCGCCTGCAGCGAATAGCCGGTCTCGGTCAAATTGGGATTGCCGTCCTGCGGCAACAGGAAAGGCTGGCGGGTGGCGAGGTCGGGCACGCCATGGCCGGAATAGTAGACGAAGACGTTGGAACGGCTCTCTGAAACGCTGCGCCAGAGCCGCCCCGCCTGGGGATTGACCTCGCTGCCGAAGACCTGGTTGAGTTCGCTCAGCGTCGCGTCCTTGAGCAGGAAGACGTTCTGCTCGCGAAAACCAAGAGTGCCGGTGAGCCAGGCCTTGATCGCCTCGGCGTCATTATGGGCGAAGTCGACCGTGCTGGTCTGCTTGTAGGCCTTGTTGCCGATCACAACCGCGATCGACTCGGCGTTGTCGGAGAGCGTTGCCGGCAGCGTCTGCGCGATCGGGCCGGAGACCAGCCCGAACCAAAGTAAAACCGCGAGCAGGAACGCTGGCAAGCTCGCCTCCGAAATCAGCGACCGTCAACATTATGTTGCACTGACGCATCGATTTGTCGACGAGACTCTTGCTTGAACGATCCATTACGCAAAGGAATGGATTTGACTTACGTTCCGCACCGCAGTCATCCCGGGCTCGGCGTAGCGAAGCCCGGGATGAGCAGAATCTCAGTCGATCGCCCGCACCGCCCCCTTGGCCGCGCTGGTCGCCAGCGCCGCATAGGCTTTCAGCGCGGTCGTGACCTTGCGCTTGCGCGGCGCCGCCGGCTTCCAGGCATCCTTGCCCTTGGCGTCCATCGCGGCACGCCGGCGTGCCATCTCCTCGTCGGAGACCTTGAGGCTGATGCCGCGGTTCGGGATGTCGATCTCGATCACGTCGCCGCTTTCGACGAGGCCGATCGCGCCGCCCTCGGCCGCCTCAGGCGAGACATGGCCGATCGAGAGACCGGAGGAGCCGCCCGAGAAGCGCCCGTCGGTGATCAGCGCGCAGGCCTTTCCGAGCCCCTTCGACTTCAGATAGCTCGTCGGATAGAGCATCTCCTGCATGCCCGGCCCGCCGCGCGGCCCCTCATAGCGGATTAGCACGATCTCGCCGGCCTTGACCTTGTTGTTGAGGATGCCCTCGACCGCCGCGTCCTGGCTCTCGAAGATCACCGCCTTGCCGGAGAAGGTCAGGATCGAGGCGTCGACACCCGCCGTCTTCACGATGCAGCCGTCGAGCGCGATATTGCCGTAGAGCACGGCGAGGCCGCCATCCTGCGAATGCGCATGCGCCTTCTCGCGGATGACGCCCTTTTCGCGATCGAGGTCGAGTTCCCCATAGCGCCGGTCCTGGCTGAAGGCAGTCTGCGTCGGCACGCCGCCGGGGGCGGCGCTGTAGAAGGAGCGCACCGCCTCGCTCTGCGTCTGCCTGATGTCCCAGCGCTCCAGCGCCTCGGCCATCGTCGCGCTATGCACGGTCGGCAGCGAGGTGTCGATCAGCCCGGCCCGGTCGAGCTCGCCCAGGATCGCCATGATGCCGCCGGCGCGATGGACATCCTCCATGTGGACGTTGGCGACGGCGGGCGCGACCTTGCACAGCACTGGGACGTTGCGCGAGAGCCGGTCGATATCGGCCATGGTGAAGTCGATCTCGGCCTCGTGCGCCGCTGCCAGCAAATGCAGCACCGTATTGGTCGAGCCGCCCATCGAGATGTCGAGCGTCATCGCGTTCTCGAAGGCCTTGAAGCTCGCGACATTGCGCGGCAGCACGCTCTCGTCGTCCTGCTCGTACCAGCGCTTGGCGATGTCGACGATCAGATGCCCGGCCTCGACGAACAGGCGCTTGCGGTCGGCATGGGTCGCCAGCGTCGAGCCGTTGCCCGGCAGCGCGAGACCCAGCGCCTCGGTCAGGCAGTTCATCGAATTGGCGGTGAACATGCCCGAGCACGAACCGCAGGTCGGGCAGGCCGAGCGCTCGATCACCTCGACTTCGCTGTCCGAGTACTTGCTGTCGGCGGCAGCGACCATGGCATCGACCAGGTCGACCTTCTTCAGCACGCCGTCGGCGATGTACTTGCCCGCTTCCATCGGTCCGCCCGAGACGAACACGACCGGGATATTCAGGCGCATCGCCGCCATCAGCATGCCGGGCGTGATCTTGTCGCAATTGGAGATGCAGACCATCGCGTCGGCGCAATGCGCATTGACCATGTATTCGACGCTGTCGGCGATCAGCTCGCGCGAGGGCAGCGAATAGAGCATGCCGTCATGGCCCATGGCGATGCCGTCATCGACCGCGATGGTGTTGAACTCCTTGGCGACGCCGCCGGCCTTCTCGATCTCGCGCGCCACCAGCTGGCCGAGGTCCTTGAGATGGACATGGCCCGGCACGAACTGGGTGAAGGAGTTCACCACCGCGATGATCGGCTTGCCGAAATCCGAATCCTTCATGCCGGTGGCGCGCCAGAGGCCGCGGGCGCCGGCCATGTTGCGGCCATGGGTGGTGGTGGCGGATCTCAGCCTCGGCATGCTTGACCTCGTCGACAGGGCGTCCGAACAGAAGGGTTCGCCCTATAGCTAGCGACAGCGCACAACCAGCCAAAATTGAATTATTCGATTTTGATGATCGGCGCCGTCCATGCTGCGGGTGCGAGAGGCCTGCAGCGTCGCCCTCGCTTGTCGGCCGATGGCTACCTCCCCTAGCATGCCCGGCCGGACCGGGAGGCGGTCCAAATGGGGACGGGATTGGACATGACGGAGATCGCGGCGCGGGACTATCAGGCCGCGCGGGCAAAGGCGCCGCCGCTCTCGGCGACCTCGCCAATGTACAATCTCCCCGAAATGCGCGCCCTCTATCTGGCCTTCTGGGATGCGCTCGCCGCCGAACTCGGCCCGGAGGCGGGAGAATTGCCGCAAGCCTTCTCCTTCGACCGCCCCGCCGTACCCGAGGCAATCGGCTCGGAAGTGTTCTTCTCGCAGACTTGCGGCTACCCGCTGCAGACGATCTATCGCGGCCAGTACCAGTTGCTCGGCGTGCCCAGCTACGACGCGCCGGGCTGCGGCGAGGCCACCCATTGCGCCTTCCTGCTTGTGCGGGACGGTTCCCCTTTCGAGACCGTTGAGGACCTGCGCGGCACACGCTTCGCCTGCAACAGCCGGCAGTCGAACTCCGGCATGAACCTGCCGCGTCGCCTGATCGCCCCGCTCGCCGGCGGCAAGCCGTTCTTCGGCGAGGTCGTCGAGACCGGAACGCACCCGTTCAGCATGGCGCGCGTCGCCGCCGGCGAGCTCGACGCCGCCTCGATCGACTGCATGACCTATGCCTATTTCAGCCAGCACCGGCCTGAGGCCGTGGCGGGGCTGCGCGTCATCGCGCAGACGCCGCGGAGCCCGGCCATCCCCTTCGTCACCTCGATAGCGACGGCGCCGGCACGGGTCCAAGCCCTGCGCGCCGCGCTGCTCGCTTTGTCGTCGAAGCCGGAGCATCGCCCGGTGCTGCAGGCGCTGCGCATCGCCTCGATCGGCCCGGCTTCGCCGGCCGCCTATGAGCGCATCCTCGATTACGAGCGGGAGGCCGCCGAGCTGGGCTATCCCGAACTGGTGTGACGATGGATCGCTTCGATCTCGGCCTCCACAAGCGTACGATCCGGACCGCCTCTCCCGAGGCGCAACGCTTCTTCGATCTCGGCCTGAACTGGTGCTTCGGCTTCAATCAGGAGGAAGGGGTCAAGTGCTTCCAGCGGGCGCTGAGCTTCGATCCCGATTGCGTCATGGCGCATTGGGGCGTCGCCTATGGCGCCGGCCCCTTCTACAATCTGGTCCGGCGCGATCTCGGCCCGCAGGAGGCGCAGGCGGCCACGAGGCTCGCCTCCGACCACATCCAGCGGGCGCTTTCCTTGAGCGAAGGCTCGGACGATGCCGAGCGCCTGCTCGTCGAGGCCCTCGCACGCCGCGTCCAGAAGCCTCACCCGGTCGCAGCCGACGAGTATGATCGCTGGGACGACGACTACGCCGCCGCGATGCGCCGGGTCCATCATGCCTGCCCGGACGATCAGGACGTGATGGCACTCCTGGTCGAGGCCCTGATCACGCGCACGCCGCGGCGCCTCTGGGACCTGAGGACCGGCCGCCCGGCCAGAGGCGCCGACACGCTGGAGGCGCTCGCCATCTGCGAGCGCGGCATCGCCATGGCCGAGGCCGCCGGCACGCCGCCGCACCCGGCGCTGCTGCATCTGCACATCCATCTGCTCGAAATGTCGAACGAGCCCGAGCGGGCCCTCCGTTCGGCGGACAGCCTGACCGACAGGCTGCCGGATGCCGGCCACATGAACCACATGCCGGCGCATATCTATGTGCTGTGCGGTGACTATGAACGGTCGCGGCTGGCCAGCGAGCAGGCAATCCGCGCCGACGATCTCTATGCCGACTATGCCGGCTCGCGGAATTTCTACGTCACTGCGCGCTGCCACGACCTGCATCTGATGATGCATGCCTGCATGCTGCTCGGCCAGTACCGGCCGGCGCTCGCTGCGGCGAACAAGGTGCGGGCGATCGTGACCGAAGACATTCTCTCGCTGCACGAGCGGCCGAAGCTCGTCAGGGCCTGCGAGGCCTATGTCTCGATGAAGATGCATGTCCTCGTCCGCTTCGGACGCTGGCAGGAGATTCTCGACGAGCCCTTCCCCGGCGATCCCGAGATCTATCGCGTCTCCATCCCGATGCAGCACTACGCGCGCGGCATCGCCCATGCGACGCTGAAGGACTTTGCCGAGGCCGAGCGGGAACAGGAGCTGTTCGCCCGGTCCAGGGCACACATCGGCGCCGATTATCGTTTCCTCAGCAACTACGCCCAGGACACCCTGGCGGTAGGCGAAGCCATGCTCGGCGGCGAGCTCGACTACCACAAGGGCAATTACGAACGCGCCTATGGGCAGCTCAGGCAGGCCGTCCATCTCGACGATCACCTGAACTACACCGAGCCCTGGGCCTGGATGCATCCGCCTCGGCACGCCCTCGCCGCCCTGCTGATGGAACAGGGGCACCATGCCGAAGCGGAGGCGGTCTATCGCGACGATCTCGGTCTCACCCGCAACATCCAGCGCTGCGCCCAGCATCCCGATAATGTCTGGGCGCTGCACGGCCTGGTCGAATGCCTGCAACATCGCGGGGAGACCAGGGAGCGGCCGGAGCTCGAGCACAAGCTGGCGGCGGCCCTGGCACGAACCGATGTGCCGATCACCTCATCCTGCGCCTGCCGGACGGATGTCCGCCGGCCCTGCTGCTCTGCCTGAGGGCTCCCCTGTGTTGCGCAATATCGACATCGACCTGCTGCGGTCCTTCGTCACCATCGCCGAGCTGCGCTCTTTCACCCGCGCCGCAGCGGCCCTGAACCGCACCCAGTCGACGATCTCGACGCAGGTGCGAAAGCTCGAGGAGATCGCCGGCCAGACCCTGCTGCAGCGCTCGCCGCAGGAGGTGCTGCTGACTCGGGCCGGCGAGGATTTCCTCGGCTACGCCCGCCGCATCGTCGCGCTGCATGACGAGGCGCTCGACGTCGTCCGCGCCCAGAGCGTTTCCGGGCGCGTCCGACTCGCTGTGATGGACGACTACGCCACCATCGTCCTGCCCGAGACGCTTGCCCGCTTCGCCCGCTCGCATCCGGAGGTCGAGCTCGAGGTCACCACCGGCTTCACCCGCGACCTGCTCGCCAGTCTCGGCGAGGCCTTCGACATCGTCCTGGCGACGCAGAAGGCCGGCGATGGCAGCGGCGAGGTGCTGCGCACCGAGCGCACCGCCTGGGCCTGGTCCGACCGGCACGATTTCCCGCCGGCCGGCCCCTTGCCGCTCGCGCTGCTGAAGGCGCCGAACATGTATCGCGAATGGGCGCTCGCAGCGCTCAACGAGGCCGGCCAGACCTGGCGCATCCTGTTCTCCTCTTCCAGCATCGGCGCGGTCGAGGCGGTCGCTGCCGCCGGCGCGGCGCTGACCGTGGTCAAGGCCGGCACCGCCCGCGAGGGCCTGCGCCTGCTGGGCGAGACGGAGGGCCTGCCCGCCCTGCCGGCCTCCGAGATAGCGCTCCACCTGGCGCCGGGGCGCCCGACACCAGCAGTGCGGGCGCTCGCGGGTTTCCTGGCAGAGGCGCTCAAGGCGGAGGATTAGCGTCCTTCTCCACCAATCTCGGGCTTGCCCGAGATTGGCACTTAAAGTGATGCATGTCGGAAACATCCGACATGCATGGGGAGAAGGTCCGGCAGGGGATGAGGGCGTGAGGCACGGCGCTCCCCTTCTCCCCCTGCGGGAGCAGGTGGCGCGCAGCGCCGGATGAGGGGTCGCGCCGCGCTTTCCGACTTCGGCGACGGGCGAGATGCCAATCTCTTCATGTCGCGAGACCCCTCACCCCAGCCCGCTCCCGCAGGGGGAGAGGGGGGTCGGTCCCGCCTCCCGCGCCCAAGCATCTTCCCCGCCCGCAGGCTCACCCTGCGGGCGTTGTCGCGATCGAGGGGCAGCGGAGCGCCGCGAGGCGCGGTTTGGTATTCCGCTTCCGTTGAGCCAGGAAGCGGCGCGGATGGATTACATCCGCACGCCCCGTGGCGCTCCGCCAGCGGCGATTTTAAAGCTCCGGGCCGCGCTTCTTTCGGATCGACCGCCGATCCCGCCTGCCGCCTTCGCCAGTTCCCCTCATCGGGTCGTCGCGTCGGCGCTCGGGCGGTTGGTCATCGGCAGGCCGTCCAGCTAGCGAGCTCCTCGCGCAGGGATCGTAATGTCCCCAGGTCGGTTCCCGAAGCCTCCCGGGAGCGAGGCGCAACCCTCGCCCGCAGGCGCCGCACCCATCCCGCCAAACGACATGCCTCCGGATGGCCGCCCCTCGGGGATGGGATGCGCGGCATCATACGGGAGGTTGGGAGGGCGGGGATAAGGTCGTAGCCTATCCCCGCGAGCGAGCCATTGAAGTCCACTTGCGACCCGTTGCGGGCCTACGAAGCAGATTGAAGAGCTGCCTGAAGACCCGCCTTCATCATGGCCAGACAGGTGCGCCGTCCAACCCCGCGGTTTCTGGTAGGCCGCAGATCAGGTTCGCATTCTGCACCGCCTGGCCGGCGGCTCCCTTGCCGAGATTGTCGACCACGCCCATCGCGATCACCAGGTTGCGTTTCGGATCGGCCGCATAGCTAACGAATGCGAGGTTCGAGCCGGTCGCCCATTTGGTCTGCGGCGGCTTGTCGGTCACGCGGACGAACGAGCGCCCGGCATAGAAGCGCCTGGCCGCGTCCAGGCACTGGTCCGTGGTGGCGTGGCCGCGGCAATAGATGGTGGCGAGTATGCCGCGGGTCATCGGCACCAAATGTGGCGTGAACACCAGCCCGGCTGCGCTGCCGCCGCTCAGTCGCTCGATCGTCCGGGCGATCTCGGGCATGTGGGTGTGCTTGAGTAGGCTGTAGGGCACCAGGTTCTCGTTGCTCTCGGCGTAGCCGAACTTGCTGTCACCGCCCCGGCCGGCACCGGAGATGCCGGTCTTGACGTCGATCACGATATTGCCGGGCTCGATCAGCTTGTTGGCCAGCAGCGGCGCCAGCGGGGTCAGCGTCGCAGCGGGAAAGCAGCCGGGATTGGCAATGCGGGTCCGGCCCTCGATCTGAGCCGGCCAGATATCGGCCAAGCCGTAAGCCCAACCCTCGACGTAGCGGTGGTCGCCGCCGATATCGACGATCTTCACATCCTTGGTGACGCGAGCCAGCGCCTCGGCCGAGGCACCTGTGGGCAGCGACGCGAACAGCACGTCGAGCTTCGGCAGGGTCGCTGGGTCCCATTTCTCGATCACCAGTTCGGCCAGCTTGGCCGGCACACCGGGGAAGCGGTCGACCAAGCGGCTGCCGGCGCTGCTCTCGCCTGCGGCGTAGACCAGCTCGAAAGACGGGTGGCTCGCGACCAGGCGCAGCGCTTCGCCGCCGCCAAAACCGCTGATCCCGACAATGCCGACGCGAATGCTCATGGTGATGTCCTTCTGGGGTTCGGGCAAAAGAAAACCCCCGGAGCCGAGGGCTGCGGGGGTCCAGAAAACGCGAGTCGGGGTCGCTCCGGTGGTGGGACCTACGCTGAGGCAGTCACCACGTGGAAGGACGCTGATCGACGCGCAGCCCAAGAAGCCGCCGCTTGGGTGAAGCGGCGTCGGCGTCGGTCGCAAAGGGTCCGGTTCCTGAGCATGCCCCGGGACACTGTCCCGACCCACATTTATCGTCAAGTGGAATGTCTGCCGACGACCCTGGCTGTGTAAAAACGCGCGAGTCAGGTAGTGTTTTCCTGCCGCGATGCGGGGGGATCGGATGGGTCGTTTCGTTGAAGGAGCCGACCGCTCGCAGCTGAGTTTCCTGCCCGAGTGCCTGG
>NZ_NBDP01000023.1 GCF_004123845.1 Allobosea sp. Tri-44
GGGTCGATGGATCGGCAGGCGAAGACCCTGGCTCACCCACGGGCTTGCTGTCCCTGAGGGTCGTCGGTCTTCCGCCTGCCACCGCACCCGCCAGTGTAGCAGATGAGGCAAAATCAGAGTTACAAGGTGTTCGGACTGAAAACGTTGGCCTGAACCCGACCGCGGGGTTGGCGATTGCGAAACTGGTCTGACCACCTACACCTCACCCTGCCCTCTCCTTACAGGAGAGGGTTCCCCGCGCCTTTCTCGCTCAGGTCGCGTTGCGGCGGCACGGCGTGCCTCCGCCGCTGAAATCCCGCTTGCAGCCCACTTCGCTTTGTCATTATTCTCATTCGTATACGAACGATCTCGGTGGCCGTGACGATCAGGATGAACAGGCGCGCCTCGCCCCGCCTGGGCGAGCCATGAGGGCGACGCGGCGCTTTGCGCTTCGCGTCAACGGCGCGAGCCATGAGGTCGAGGGCGAAGCCCAGACGCCGCTGCTCTTCTTCCTGCGCAACGATCTTGCACTCAACAGCCCGAAATTCGGCTGTGGCCTTGGCGAATGTGGCGCCTGCACGGTGCTGATCGACGGCCAGGCGGCGCGCGCGTGCGCCCTGCCGGTCAGGCTGGCGGCGGATCGTGAAATCGTCACGCTCGAAGGGCTCGGCAGCGTCGAGGCGCCGCACCCGCTGCAGCAGGCCTTCATTGATGCGCAGGCCGCGCAATGCGGCTACTGCATCGCCGGCATGGTGATGACGGCGAAGGCCTTCCTCGATGTTCGCCCTGACCCTAGCGAGACCGAGGTGCGCGAGGCGCTGCGCCATAATCTTTGCCGCTGCGGCACCCATGTCGAGATCGTCAAGGCCGTGATGCTCGCTGCCGAGCGCGGCCGGCAGGACGCGACCACATCATGAGCGAGCCGGCTGCTCCCCTCTCGCGCAAGACGCTGCTGAAACGCGGCGGCGTGATCGGTGTGGTGGCGCCGCGCAAGTGCGCCCCGGCCGATGCCGCGCCTGAGGACGGGCTCGACCTGCATGTCTGCCTGACGGCGGAAGGCCGCGTCCTCGCCTTCAACGGCCATGTCGATCTCGGCACCGGCATCCGCACCGCCCTCGCCCAGATGGTGGCGGAAGAGCTGGATTTCCCGTTCGCCGCCGTCGAGATGGTGCTCGGCGACACCGCCGAGACGCCCGATCAGGGGCCGACCATCGCCAGCGAGACGATCCAGGTCACCTCGCTGGCGATACGGATCGCGGCGACGCAGATCCGGGCCAGATTGATCACCCTCGCAGCCGCGGCGCTCAGCTGCGGCGAGGACGAGATCGCGCTAAGCGATGGCGTGATCTCGCGCAGGGGTGAGGCGGCGCCCGCCATCGCCCTCGACACACTGCTCGCCAATGAGCGCATCCTGTTGCCGTTGGCTGAAAGCGCCGAATTCAAGCAGGTCGATCAGCACAAGCTCGTCGGCCGGTCGGTCGCCCGTGTCGACATTCCGGCCAAGGTCACCGGCAGCTTTGCCTATGTCCATGATGTCCGCGTGCCCGGCATGCTGCATGGCCGGGTGGTGCGCCCGCCCTATGCCGGCATGGATGTCGGCGACTTCGTCGGCAGGAGCCTGATCTCGGTCGATCGCGACTCGATCGCCGATGTGCCCGGAGTCCGCGCGGTCGTGGTCGAGGGCGACTTCATCGGCATCGTCGCCGAGCGTGAGGAATGGGCGGCGGAAGCTGCCTTGAAGCTTAGGACGCAATGGCGCGACTTCACGCCGCCCGACCTCTCCGATCTCGGGCAGGCGCTGCGCACCCACCCCTCGACGCCGCGCCTCCTCGCGGAGGAGGGCGATGTCGAAGCGGCACTGGAGAGCCTCGAGACGCGGCTCGACCGCACCTATGTCTGGCCCTACCACATGCATGGCTCGATCGGCCCGTCCTGCGCCGTCGCCGATGTGCGCGAGGACGGGATCACCGTCTGGACCGGCAGCCAGAACCCCTATCCGCTGCAGAACGACCTTTCCGTGCTGACCGGCCTGCCGAAGGAGCGGATCGACGTCATCCGCTTCGAGGCCGCCGGCTGCTATGGCCGCAACTGCGCCGACGATGTCGTCGCCGACGCGGTTCTGCTCGCGCGCGCGGTGGGGGGGCCGGTGCGTGTCCAGCTCACCCGCGAGCAGGAGCATCTCTGGGAGCCGAAGGGCGCGGCCCAGCTGATCGACATCAAGGGCGGGCTCGGGCCGGGCGGCTCGCTGAAAGCCTATGACTTCCACACCTGGTACCCGTCGAACGCCGCCCCGACCCTGGCGCTGCTGCTGACCGGACGCATCCCGAACCAGCCGGCGGCGCTCAGGATGGGCGATCGCACCGCGGTGCCGTCCTACACCTACGAGAACATGCGATTGACGGCCTATGACATGCCGCCGATCGTGCGGGCGTCCTGGCTGCGCGGCGTCTCGGCCATGCCGAACGTCTTCGCCCATGAGAGCTATATCGACGAGCTCGCGCATGAGGCCGGCGTCGACCCCGTCGAATTCCGGCTGCGCCACATCAATGACGAGCGCGCCGCTGAATTGACGCGGGCGACCGCCGAGCGGGCGAACTGGCAGCCGCATGTCGGCCCGCGCATGGAGGCCGATGGCGACATCCTGCGCGGGCGCGGCTTCGCCCAGGCGCGCTATGTCCATGGCAACTGGCCGGGCGTCGCCGCCGCCTGGGCGGCCTGGGTCGCCGATGTCGCGGTCAACCGCGCGACCGGCGAGGTCACCGTCTCCCGCGTCACCGTCGGCCAGGACACCGGCATGATGGTCAATCCCGCCGGGGTGACGCACCAGATTCACGGCAACGTCCTGCAATCGACCAGCCGGGTGCTGCGCGAGGAGGTGACGTTCTCGCAGACCACCGCCGTCGCCAGCCGCGACTGGGGCTCCTATCCGGTGCTGACCTTCCCGGAATTGCCGGCGATCGACGTCATGCTGATGGACCGGCAGCATCTGCCGCCGATGGGCGCGGGTGAGTCGGCTTCCGTCCCGAGCGCGGCGGCAATCGTAAACGCCGTCTTTGACGCGACCGGGGTGCGCTTCCGCGAATTGCCGCTGACACCGGAGCGGGTGCTCGCCGGCCTCAACGGGACACCGCTATTGAAGGCGCCGCCGCGCGAGCCGGACAGGCGCCTGCCCTGGTGGAGCAAGCTTGGCGCCGCTGTGGCGGGCGCCGCGAGCTTCGCCGCCGTCTCGTTCGCTTTTGCGCCGTCGATCGCGCCGATCGCCCGGCCGGAACCATCGACCTGGTCGGCGGCGACGATCGAGCGCGGTCGCCAGCTTGCGGCGCTCGGCGCCTGCGCGGTCTGCCATACGGCTAAGGACGGCAGCGCTTACGCCGGCGGGCTCGCCCTGCCGACCCCGTTCGGCATGGTGATGACCACCAACATCACACCCGATGTCGAGACCGGCATCGGCAGCTGGTCCTATGCCGCCTTCGAACGCGCGATGCGCGCCGGCCTGCATCGCGACGGCCGCCAGCTCTACCCCGCATTCCCCTATCCGAGCTTCGCCAAGGCGAGCGAGGCCGATCTGCAGGCGCTCTATGCCTTCCTGATGTCGCAGCCGGCGGTGCGGCAGGAGAACGAGCCAAGCCGGCTCACTTTCCCCTTCAACTTGCGCCCGCTCATGGCCGGCTGGAACCTGCTGTTCAACCGGCAAGGCGAGCTGAAGCCCGATCCGACCCGCTCGGCCGAATGGAATCGGGGGCGCTATCTCGTCGACGGACTCGGCCATTGCGGCGCCTGCCACACGCCGCGCAATGCGCTGGGCGCCGAGAAGAGCGGCAGCGCCTATCTCGCCGGCGGCGAGGCGGAGGGCTGGGAAGCGCCGGCACTGACGAAGCTCTCGGCCGGGCCGATCCCGTGGAGCGAGGCGCAGCTCTACGCCTATCTGAAGACCGGCACCTCGCAGCATCATGGCTCGGCGGCGGGGCCGATGGCGCCAGTCATTGCCGAGCTCAGGGAACTGCCCGACGCCGATATCCGGGCGATGGCGAGCTATCTCGCCTCGTTGAACGAGCCTCTACCCGCAGCTGAAGCGAAAGCGCTGGCGGCGAATATCGCGCAACGGACAGCGCGAGCTGCCAACCCAGCAACCTCGCCTGTCGCGCGCCTCTATGAGGGCGCCTGCGCCGCCTGCCATGAGACCGGCCGCGCCGCGCCGCTGCTCAATGCCGGGCCGGCGCTCGGCCTGTCGTCGAAGCTGCATGCGGCGTCGCCCGCCAATCTCGTCAACATGCTGCTCGAAGGCGGTCAGCACGGCATCGGCTCGATGCCCTCCTTCGCGACGGCGCTCGACGACCGGCAGCTGGTGGAACTGGCGGCCTATCTGCGCGGGCGGTTTGCGCCCGGGAAGCCAGGCTGGGAGGGGATCGAGGCGGCGGTGGCGCGGGCGCGGAAGGCCGGGAAGTAGGCGCAAGGATCCTCGACAGAAAACCCCTCTCCCATCCGGGAGAGGGGTTCCGCGTCGCGGTTCCCACGCCCCGCGGGGATAGACCGCAACCTTATCCCCGCCCTTCCAACTTCCCATATAATCGCGGCTATCCCATCCCCGAGGGGCGGCCATCCGGAGGCATGTCGTTTGGCGGGGTGGGTGCGGCGCCTGCGGGCGAGGGTTGCGCCTCGCTCCCGGGAGGTTTCGGGAACCGACCTGGGGACATTACGATCCCTGCGCGAGGAGCTCGCTAGCTGGGCGGCCCGCCGATGACCAACCGCCCGGCCGCCGACGCGACGACCCGATGAGGGACACTGGCGAAGGCGGCGGGCGGGATCGGCGGCCGATCCGAAAGAAGCGCGGCCCGGAGCTTTAAAATCGCCGAAGGCGGAGCGCCACGGGGCGTGCGGAGGGTGGCTCAATCCCTTCGCGCCGCTTCCTGGCTCAATGGAAGCGGATCACCAAACCAGCGCCTCGCGGCGCTCCGCTGCCCCTCATTGCGAGAACGCCCGCGGCATGAGCCTGCGGGCGGGGATGACGCTTGGGCGCCTTCCTTCTCCCCCGAGGGGAGAAGGAGGCTAATCGGAGAGGAGGCTCCCGCGCTCCGCTCTCAGCTCCGCCCGAGCCGCACGCCGCTTTCGGCGTCGAAGACGTGGACCTTGTCGGGGTCGACGGAAATCCAGAGCCGGCCGGGCTGCGCCGCGACCTCGCCGGTCGCCGCCTGCATGACGAAGGGCTTAGCCGCGAGCTGGCCGTGGAAGAGCTGGGTCGCGCCGAGTTCCTCGATGAACTCGACATCGAAGGGCAGCGAGCCGGCGGCGCCCTCCGAGGCGATCTCGATGTCCTCGGGCCTTAAGCCCACCTCGACGGCAGTGCCTACGGCTAAGTCCTCGCGCAGGTCGCGCGCCTGCAGCAGGGCGTCGCCGAGCGCGATGATGCCGGCGCCGTCGACCTTGGCCGCCAACAGGTTCATCGGCGGCGAGCCGATGAAGGTGGCGACGAAGCGGCTCGCCGGCTTGCGGTAGACCTCGGAGGGCACGCCGATCTGCTCGACCTGGCCGCCATTCATCACCACGAGCTTGTCGGAGAGCGTCATCGCCTCGACCTGGTCATGGGTGACGTAGATCGCGGTGACGCCGAGCGCCCGCTGCAGCTTCTTGATCTCGACGCGCATCTGCACGCGCAATTTGGCGTCAAGATTGGAGAGCGGCTCGTCGAACAGGAAGACCTGCGGCTTGCGCACGATCGCCCTGCCCATGGCGACGCGCTGGCGCTGGCCGCCCGAGAGCTGGCGCGGCCTGCGCTGCAGGAAGGGCTCGATCGCGAGGATGCGGGCGGCCTCGGCGACTCGGCTTTCGATCTCGTCCTTGGGCGTGCCGCGATTGCGCAGGCCATAGGCCATGTTGTCGTAGACGCTCATATGCGGATAGAGCGCGTAGTTCTGGAAGACCATGGCGATGTCGCGGTCGGCCGGCTCGACCTGGTTGACGACGCGGCTGCCGATCGCGACCTCGCCGGCCGAGATCGTCTCGAGCCCGGCGACCATGCGCAGAAGGGTCGACTTGCCGCAGCCGGACGGGCCGACGAGGACGCAGAAGCCGCCATCGGGGATGTCGAAGGAGACGCCCTTCACCGCCTCGACGCCGCCGGCATAGATCTTCTTGACGTTGTTCAGCGTGACCTGAGCCATAAGCGGGCTACTTCTCTGTCTCGACGAGGCCCTTCACGAAGAGCCTCTGCATGGCGATGACGACGAGGACCGGCGGCAGCATGGCGAGCATGGCGGTCGCCATGGCCATCTGCCATTCGGTCAGGGCGTCGGAGGTGGTGATCATCTTGCGGATGCCGATGACGATGGTCTGCATCGAGTCCTTGGTCGTGATCAGCAGCGGCCAGAGATACTGGTTCCAGCCATAGATGAACTGGATGACGAACAGTGCCGCGATCGTCGTCAGCGACAGCGGCAGCACCGTATCCTTGAAGAACTTGAACGGGCCGGCGCCATCGATCTTCGAGGCTTCGAGCAGCTCGTCCGGGATGGTCATGAAAAACTGCCGGAACAGCAGCGTGCCGGTGGCCGAGGCGATCAGCGGCACGGCCAGGCCCTGATAGCTGTCGAGCATGCCGAGATCGGAGACGACCTTGAAGGTCGGGAAGATGCGGACCTCGACCGGCAGCATCAGCGTGACGAAGATGATCCAGAACGCCGCCATCCGGAACGGGAAGCGGTAATAGACGATGGCGTAGGCCGAGAGCACCGAGATGAAGATCTTCCCGAGCGCGATCGTCATCGCCATCACGAAGGAGTTGAACATCATGCTCGCCACCGGCTCGCGGGTCGAGCCGGAGGTGCCGACGAAGAGGATGCGGTAGTAGTTCTCGAAGAAATGCGGGCCGGGATAGAGCGGCAGCTGCCCGTTGATGATGGTGGCGTTGTCCCAGGTCGAGGCGACGAAGGTCAGCCAGACCGGAAAGGCGCAGATGAGCACGCCGATCGTCAGGATCACATAGGCGATCGCATCGCCAAGACGGCGGTCCTCGACCATCAGGCATGTCCTCCGCGGTCATTCAGAAGCTTCGCCAGCGCATCCGCCGCCGCGTCGAGGAAGGCGGTGCCCTTCTCCGGCGTCGCCTTGCGGGCATCGCCGATCACGCCGGTCTCGGTCATCTCGCGAAAAGGCTGGTAGCGGCCGACAGTCGGGCGCGTCAGCGCCGTCAGGTCGGCATCCAGCATGCCGAACGCCTCGGCGAGCCGCTCGTGCCGCACCGTCTCCGGCGCCAGCACCATCATCATCGAGGTCTCGACCTCGCAGGCGTGCAATACGCTGACCTGATCGTCCATGAACGGCGCCATCGCCTCCTGCGCCAGCAGGAAATAGGTGGTGGCACGGACCTGGAGCGAGGTCTCGCGGGCGAAATCCGGCAGGAAGGCGGCGAGCGCGGCGATGTTGCCGCCATGGCCGTTGACGATGACGACGCGGTGGAAGCCGTGCCGCTCGAGGCTCTTCAGCAGAGCGAGCAGGACGGCGCGGTAAGTCGGGATGTCGAAGGTGAAGGTGCCGCCGAAGGCCATGTGGTGCTCGGCCATGCCGCACCACAGGGTCGGCGCGACGACGACGTCAACATCCCCGGCGCGCTCGGCCGCGAGCTTGCAGACGCCGCCGCACAGGATGGTGTCGACGCCGACAGGCAGATGCGGGCCGTGCTGCTCCATCGAGGCGACCGGCAGCACGACGACGGCGTCCTTCGCCGCCTTCTCGCGCAACTCCTCGGCGGTGAGCTCCTGCCAGAGTACGGAGCCCATCAGTAGTTCACCTTGCGCTCGATGAAGCGGAACTGGAAGGCGGTCATGCCGATCACCATGATCAGCAGGATCACCGATTGCGCCGCTGAGCCGCCGAGATTGGTGCCGCCCTTGCCGTCGGAATAGACCTTGTAGACCAGCGTCTCGGTTGCGCCCGAAGGGCCGCCGCCGCTGATGGTGTCGATGATGCCGAAGGTGTCGAAGAAGACGTAGACGAGGTTGACGACGAGCAGGAAGAAGGTCGTCGGCGAGAGTAGCGGGAAGACGATGGTCCAGAAGCGCCGCATCGGGCGGGCACCATCGATCACCGCCGCCTCGATCACGCTCTTCGGGATCGACTGCAGGCCGGCGAGGAAGAACAGGAAATTGTAGGAGATCTGCTTCCAGGTCGCGGCGAGGATGACCAGCGTCATCGCATCATTGCCGTTGAGGCGCGGATTCCAGGCGACACCGAGCGATTGCAGGCCGCGGGCGAGCATGCCGAGCGAGGGATCGAACATGAAGATCCAGAGCACGCCGGCGATGGCGGGCGCGACGGCATAGGGCCAGATCAGCAGCGTCTTGTAGATCTCGGCGCCGCGGATCTGCCGGTCGGCCATCACAGCGAAGAGCAGCGCCAGCGAGAGCGAGAGCAGCGCGACGAAGACCGAGAAGATGCCGGTGTTGATCAGCGCCTTGTAGTATTCCGGCTTGGAGAACAGATCGCGATAGTTCTCGAACCAGACGAACTCGGTCGAGATGCCGAAGGCGTCCTGCAGCAGGAAGCTCTGCCAGACAGCCTGGCTCGCCGGCCAGTAGAAGAAGACGACCGTGATCGCGAGCTGCGGCAGGAGCAGCAGCAGCGGGATCGTCAGCCCCTTGAAGTGAGCATATTTCTGCATCGGCCAGCCCGGCGGGAAAGAAAGGCCGGGACGAAACGTCCCGGCCCCCGATCGTCTCTTTTACTTCGCGGTGCGCTCGAACTGGCGCAGCGCCTGGTTGCCGCGCTCATTGGCCGCGTCGAGTGCCACCTTCGGCGTTTTCTGGCCGTTCAGCGCCGCCTCGATCTCCTCCGACCAGATGTCGCGGATCTGGACGAGGCCGCCGAAGCGCACGCCACGCGAGTTTTCGGTCGGCTCCTTGTTGTTGAGCTCCAGCAGCGGGGTCTCGAGATAGGGGTTCTGCTTGTAGAAGCCGGACGCCTTGACCTTCTCATAGGCCGCCTTGGTGATCGGCAGATAGCCCGACTCGGTGTGCAGCTTCACCTGCCGGTCGACATCCGAGAGGAAGGTGAAGAACTTGGCGACGCCCTTGTACTCGTCGGCCTTCTTGCCGCCCATGACCCAGAGCGAGGCGCCGCCGATGATCGAGTTCTGCGGCGCGCCGGCGACATCCGGATAATACGGCATCGGCGCGTTCGACCAGTCGAACTTGGCGTTGGCCTTGACGTTGCCGAAGAAGGCCGAGGAGGTCAGGAAGAGCGGGCATTCGCCAGAGGTGAAGCGGCCCTCGCCGGTGTTGGTGCGGCCGGAATAGGAGAACACGCCTTCCTTCTGCAGGTTGGCGAGGTTGGTCAGGTGCTTGACGAAGAGATCGCTATTGATGCGGAACTCGGTGTCGAAGCCGTCGAAGCCGTTGGCCTTGGTGCCGACCGGCACGTTGTGCCAGGCGCCGAGCTGCTCGATATTGGCCCAGGTCGTCCAGGCCGTGGAGAAGCCGCATTTGTCGAAGCCGGCGGCCTTAAGCTTCTTGGCGGCCTCGAAGACTTCCGGCCAGGTCTTCGGCGGGGCTTCCGGCAGGCCGGCCTTCTTCAGCGCGTCCTTGTTGTACCACATCACCATCGAGGACGAGTTGAACGGGAAGGAGAGCATCTCGCCCTTCGTCGTCGAATAGTAGCCGGTGATCGCCGGCAGATAGCTCTTCGGATCGAAGCTTTCGCCGGCGTCCTTCATCACGTCGGCGACGGGCTTGATCGCACCCTTAGCCGACATCATCGTCGCGGTGCCGACCTCGAAAACCTGCATGATGTGCGGCGCATTGCCGGCACGGAAGGCGGCGATGCCGGCGTTCAGCGTGTCGGGGTAGGAACCCTTGTAGGCGACGACGACCTTGTAGTCCTTCTGCGAGGCGTTGAACTCCTCGGCCAGCTTGACGACGACGTCGTTGTTGGCGCCGGTCATGGCGTGCCACCACTGGATCTCGGTCTGCGCCAGAGCCGGCGAAGCAGCGGCGAGCGCGAACGCGCCGACCGCGGTCAGGGTCTTCAATTTGAAGGTCATGATCAGCTCCCTCTAAGCCCCCGATATGCGCGGGCGTTCTTGTCGTTGGTGCGCAAGCTAGCATGAAGCCGGGGCGACAGTTCAATGACAAAACGATGACATTTCTGCCCCGTTGTGGACGCGCATCGGCGCACTTGCGATTTTCCGCGGAAGCGGCTGTTCTCCTCAGCCTTCCTGCACACTGCACACAGCCGGATCAGCCATGCCCTCGCTCTCGCTTACGCCCGCCAACACTCTGCCGGCCGATGCCGACCGCGCCGCGCTGGCCGGCCGGGTCTGGCGGCCGGAACTCGCCGGGCCGTCGGTGGTCAAGCTCAAGGGCGACGAGGTCATCGACGTCACCGCGGCTTTTCCGACCATGCGCGATCTCTGCGAGACCGCCGATCCGGTAATAGCGCTGCGCGCAGCAGACGGCGAAAGCCTGGGCTCGCTTGCCGATCTCCTCGCCAACAGCTCGGTCACTTCCCGCAATGACGGCAAGCCCTGGCTGCTCGCCCCGGTCGACCTGCAGGCGGTCAAGGCCGCCGGCGTCACCTTCGCCGTTTCGATGCTGGAGCGCGTCATCGAGGAGAAGGCGCGCGGCAACCCGGCCGCCGCCGCCGAGATCCGGACCGAGATCGGAAAACTGATCGGCGACGACCTCTCCAAGCTCAAGCCCGGCTCGCCCGAGGCGATGAAGCTGAAGGAGGTGCTGATCGCCCAGAACAGCTGGAGCCAGTATCTCGAGGTCGGCATCGGGCCGGACGCCGAGATCTTCACCAAGGCGCCGCCGATGTCGGCGGTCGGCACCGGCGCCGACGCCGGGCTGCACCCGGGTTCGAGCTGGAACAACCCCGAGCCGGAGATCGTGCTCGTCGTCGCCTCGGACGGCCGGATCGTGGGCGCCAGCCTCGGCAACGACGTCAATCTGCGCGACTTTGAGGGCCGCTCGGCGCTGCTGCTGGGCAAGGCCAAGGACAACAATGCGGCCGCCGCCATCGGCCCGTTCATCCGCTTCTTCGATGGCGATTTCTCGCTCGATCATGTCCGCAAGACGACGGTGAGCCTCGCCGTTGAGGGCGAGGACGGCTTCACGCTTGAGGGCTCGTCCTCGATCGCCATGATCAGCCGCGACCCGGCCGATCTCGCCGCGCAGATGCTCGGCCCGCACCATCAATATCCGGACGGGGCGGTGCTCTATCTCGGCACCATGTTCGCGCCGATCAAGGACCGCGATGCGCCCGGCGGCGGCTTCACCCATAAATATGGCGACATCGTCACCATCGCCGCGCCCGAGCTCGGCGCGCTGGTCAACCGGATGCGCCGCACCGACGAATGCGAGCCCTGGCGCTTCGGCGCCTCGCATCTGATGCGCAACCTCGCCAAGCGCGGGCTGCTGTGACGCGCCTGAGCTACATCGACTACCACACCTGTGGCGAGCCGGTGCGCATCGTCGCCTCGGGCTATCCCGCGCTCGCCGGCGCGACCATTCTCGACAAGCGCCGGCAGGCCCGCGAGCGCTACGATCACCTGCGACGCGCGATGATGCTGGAGCCGCGCGGGCATGACGGCATGTACGGCGTCATTCCGGTCGCGGCGAGCCATCCCGAGGCGGCCTTCGGCGTGCTGTTCACGCACAACGAGGGCTATTCGACCATGTGCGGTCACGCGACCATCGCCCTCGGCCGCTATGCGATCGAACAGGGGCTGGTGAGGGCGACCGAGCCGGTGACCCGCTTCGCCATCGAGGCGCCGTGCGGCCTGCTGCGCCTTGCCTGCGAGGTTGCTGATGGCAAGGTCGACGCGGTCAGCTTCGAGAGCGTCCCGGCCTTCGTCGAGGCACGCGACCTCGTGGTTCCGGTGCCCGGCTATGGCGATGTCACCACCGACATCGCCTATGGCGGCGCCTATTACTGCATCCTGCCAGCCTCGCGCTTCGGGCTCGACCTGATGCAGACGCCGGTCGAGGAGATCGTCGCGGCGGCGGGCGCGCTGACCGACCAGGTCCGGGCGAGCGTCTCGATCACACATCCGACTGAGCCCGATCTCGGCTTCCTCTATGGCACGATCGTCACCGACGAGGCCGGGCCGAATGAGGACAGCTTCAATCTCTGCGTCTTCGCCGAGCGCCAGATCGACCGCTCGCCGACCGGTTCGGGCGTCACCGCCCGGATGGCGCTCGACCACGCCAAGGGGCTGATCTCCGCCGGCCAGAGCCGCAGGATCCGCAGCATCACCGGCGGCGCCTTCACCGGCAAGGTGATCGGCCCGGTCGATTTCCCGGCAGCAGGCGCGGTCACGGTCGAGGTCGGCGGCCGCGGACATCTTTCCGGCGAAGGCAGCTTCGTCATCGAGGCGGACGACCCGCTCGGCCACGGCTTTGTCCTGCCGAAGCGCTTCGCCGAGATCGAAAGCTCATGAGCCGGCTCACTCCGGCTGACGAAAGTTCAGGGATCTCGCGCCAGCGCGGATGGCGGTGCCATATTGTCCCACCCATCATAAAGACGCAGAGAATCGTGGCCCGCCGCGCGGCTCCAGCGAATGCCAACTCGGCATCGGTATAGCCTCGCAATTTCCGGAGAAAGCCAAGCTTCCCCGTCGAGGTAAACCCGCTTTTCATCTTGCCCAGAAGGAGCACGGTAAGATTCTGCTGCTACTTTGCCGTGCGTGACGCTGGAACGAACCATGGATGCGAGCCCGGACCGAATGGCCGCTGCAACAGCTGCGAAGGTGCTCGTCGCCGCACGCCCCTGGGCCGGTCCGGCGATCTGGCTCGCAGCCTTCCTCGCTTTCGTCCTCGCTGGCCTGCTGCTGCCGCTGCGCCTGCCGCTCGGGTCGTATTACTGGGACACGGCGGTCTATCTCGACGCAGCCCAGCGCATCCGCGAAGGTCAGGTTCCGAACATCGACTTCTTCGCCCCGGTCGGCCCGCTCGGCTACTACCTCGTCGCCGGCCTTGACCGACTGTTTCCGAATGCCCACCCGCTCCTGGCCGCGAATTGGAGCCTGCTGCCGATCGCGCTGCCGTTGCTCGCGATCCTCGTCTTTCATGTCGCTCAGCATTCGCGAGGGCTCGCGCTGGCGCTGCTTTTACCCTTCCTGCTCTTCGCTTCGCTGCCAATCAACCTGCACGAGGTCTATCCGCTGCCGGGCTTCGACGGCTACGGCCATTACAACCGGCACGTCGCGCTGCTGCTCTACATCCTGATCGCCGTGCTGATGTTCGTGCGCGAGCGGGCGCTGACGATTTGGCTCGTCGCAGCGCTGATGCTGACGCTGTTCCTGGTCAAGGTCACCGGCGCTGTCGCTGGGGTGATGCTGGTCGGTTACGCCGTCCTCACCGCCCGGATGCGCCTGCGCGACGCCTGCCTCGCCGCTGTCGCTGTGATCGGCGCGCTCGCCATTGTCGATCTTGCGAGTGGCGGGCTGATCCGGGCTTATATCGACGACATCCTGACCCTGCTGAAGCTCAACACCGGCGCGCTGCTGCCGCGGTTCCTCACCGTTGCCTCGTTCAAGTTCGAGGTCGTCGGACCGACGCTCGTGCTTATCGGCCTGCTCGTCTACTCGTCCTGGCAGGCGAGGCCGGCGGGCCTCCTGTCCTGGCTGCGCGAGCTTGCCATCTCGCCGGTGGGTTGGCTCGCAATCGGCCTACTGGCGCTGACCTTCTTCGAGACGCAGAACACCGGAAGCCTCGAATTCATCGGGCTCTGGCCGATCCTGCTCGTGCTCCTGCTCGACTGGCGCCGGCGCAACGACAGCCTGCGGCCAGTGGTGATGCTGCTGATCTGCGTCGTCGCGGCGCCTTCCGCCGTGAACTTCATCGAGCGCAGCGCCCGAGCCGCCCTCGGCGCGCCGACCTATTTGCCGCTCGCGGTTGACAATGTCGGCAAGCTCGGCCGGGTCAGCGTCAAGCCCGAGATCGCCGAGCGGGCTCCGATCATGCTGCAGCACTACGCCAGGCATCAGCCAGCTTATGCCGATCTCGCCGCGACCGGGCAGAAGCCTTCGGTCACGCTGTACTCCGAGATCGACCACCACGCGATCTGGCTGCTCGAGGTCGAGCAGGGCATAGCGGCGATCAAGGCCTGGGAGCATGCCAACAGGCGCGAGCTCAACGGCGTCTTCACCCTCGACTTCGTCGACATCATGAACCGCCTGCTCGATCGCCGGCCACCGCGCCATGTCCCGATCGGCATCGATCCGAAACGGAGCAATCCGCAGCTCGAAGCGCAGATGATCGAGAGCCTGCACCGGACCGATGCGATCCTGGCGCCGAAATGCCCGCTGACCTCGATCCGCGCAACGATCTTCAAGCACTTCGCCCAGACGCTCGAAGGTCGCAGCAAGGTCGCGCTGGCGCCCTGCTGGGACATGTATCTGAAGCCCTGATCAGGGGCTCGCGGTGACCCGCTGCGACAGGGCGGTCTCGATCGAAAGCCTGAGATCGCGCGCCGCGGCCGCAATGTCGTCACCGCCGAACAGCGATCCGATCACGGCGACGCCATCGGCCCCCGCTGCAATGACCGAGCCGGCATTGGCGGCGGTGATGCCGGCGATGGCGCCGACCGGCAAGGCACCGAGCACGCGCGCAGCCGCCTGGCGCAAGTTCAAGAGCCCGTCCAGCCCGAGCGGCGCGTCGGCATTGTCCTTGTGCGCTGTCGGGAAGACGCCGCCGATACAGGCATAGTCGATTTTCGCGGAGGCGAGCTCGGGCAGTTCACCCTCATGCTTCAGCGTCGCGCCGATGATGGCGCGCGGCCCGAGCAGGCGGCGGGCATCGACCAGCTTCATGTCGTCGGCGCCGAGATGGACGCCGTCGGCGCCCGAGGCGAGTGCGACGTCGACGCGATCGTTGATCAGCAAGGGCACATTGGTGCCGTGCAGGGCCGAGCGGATGGCGCGCGCCTCGCGCACCATCTCGCGCGTCGTCTCGGTCTTGGCGCGAAGCTGGATCAGCGTCGCACCGCCTTCGACTGCCGCGCGCGCCATATCGGCCATGGAGCGGCCATTGGCGATCTGGGGATCGACGATGCCGTAGAGGGTGATGTCGACGCTCATCGTCCGGTTTCCATTCGTGCAGCCAGCGTCGCCGCGTCCATCGCAGCGACCGCATCGATCAGCTCGACCTCGAAGCTGCCGGGGCCGCGGCAGCGCTCGGACGCGATTTCGCCGGCAATGCCATAGGCGGTCAAGGCCGCTGCCGCCGCGACCGCCTTGTCGGCCTCGACGGCGCAGCAAGCCGCGATCAGCGCACCAGCGGCGCAACCGATGCCGGTGACCCTGGTCATCAGCGGGTGGCCATGCGCGACGGAGAAGTTCGCCGTGCCGCTCTCGATCCGGTCGACCTTGCCGGTGGTGACGCGGGTGACACCCTGCGCGGCGGCGAGATCGACGGCGAGCGCCGCCATCTCGGTGGCGTTACCGCGTACGAGAATATCGGGCAGGCGCAGTACCTCGCCAGCGATGTGCCGGCGCAGCGGCGAGAGCTCGACGAAGACCGGATCGAAGACGACAGGCTTGCCGCGGTCGCGCGCCACTTCGAGCAGCTTGGGAATGGCGAGCTCGCTCTCGGCATTGATCGTGCCGATATTGATCAGGATCGCGCCTGCACCTTCCGCCATCGCCGCGACCTCGTCGACATGGATCGCCATCGAGGGGATCGCGCCGAAGGCGAGCAGCATGTTGGCGGTGATGTTCTGCGCCACCGTATTGGTCAGGCACTGCACCCGCGGACGGCTCTGCGCCACACGGGCGAGGACGGAGGCGACCTCCTGCGGCTGCAAGGTCCGCGCCGGCATGATCTCGGTAGTGTCGCTCGTCATCTCGTCTCCATTGGGCTCGCCAAGGGATATGGGAAAGAAACTAGCCTAGCGCCATCAGGGCCAGATCGCTGACGCCACGCGCTGCAAGCTTACCGGCGGCGCGCGCCGCCCTGATACCACTGCGGCAGCAGAGCACGATGCGTCGGCCGTCGGTTTCATCCAGCGATAGCCGATCGATCTCATCGACCGCGAGCCTGATGGCATCGGGCGCAGCTGCCACGGGCGCCTCCTCGACGCCGCGCAGCTCGACCACGATGTCGCCGGCTGAGAGCTGCGACGGCGCGATGAAGCGGAAGGAGCCGGCGAGCGGTTCCTGTGCCGCGGCGAAGGAGAAGCCGCCGAAGGCGAGGCGGCGCGCGTCGAAGCTGATCACTCGGCCGAGCGGAGATGGCTCAAGGCCCAGCGCCAGCAGCAAGGCCATCTGCGCCTGCAGCAGGCCGAGGCTGGCGACCGCCGGGCCGAGCACGCCGGCCGT
This sequence comes from Allobosea sp. Tri-44, assembly GCF_004123845.1. GTDB lineage: Bacteria > Pseudomonadota > Alphaproteobacteria > Rhizobiales > Beijerinckiaceae > Allobosea. The sequence goes on from NZ_NBDP01000023.1 coordinate 16,289, forward strand.
GGCGCAATCGGCGGCGCGGGCCGGCATTTCCGGGAAGACCGCGCGGTAGCTCGGCCCACCACCGCAGAAAGCGCCGACATAGCCGGAAAGGCCGGCGATCGAGGCGCTGACCAGCGGTTTGCCGGCATCGCGGCAGGCATCGCTCAGAACATAGGTCGCGGCGAAACTGTCGGCGGCATCGACGACGATATCGGCACGCGCCACCAGCTCCGCGGCATTGTCGGGCGCGAGCCTGAGTGCCAAGGCCTCGACCTCCACACCGGGATTATACGCGGCGAGCGCCTCACGCGCCGCCTCGACCTTGGGCCGACCGACATCGCTCATCCGGTAGAGCGGCTGGCGGTGCAGATTGCTTTCCTCGACCCGGTCGGGATCGATCAGCAGCAATCGGCCGATGCCGGCGCCGGCGAGATAGGACAGCACGGGGCAGCCGAGCCCGCCGGCGCCGACGACGAGGACGCTGGCGCGGGCCAGCCGTGCCTGCCCCTCGGGGCCGACCTCCGGCAGTACCATCTGGCGGACATAGCGATCGGTCATGGCTTCCTCCCGCATCATCCCAGCAAGGCCCGGCCGAGCACCGGGGTTGAAGGCGCGGCCATGTCGCGCGGCTCCATCGGCCCGGCTTCGAAGGCGAGGCGCCCGGCCTCGACCGCCCGGGCGAAGGCGGCGGCCATCGCTGCCGGATCGCCGGCTTTCGCCACCGCGGTGTTCAGGAGGACGGCGTCATAGCCGAGTTCCATCGCCGCGGCCGCATGCGAGGGCAGACCGATCCCGGCATCGACGACGAGCGGGATATCGGGGAAATGCGCCCGCAGCGCCCGCAGGCCGTAAGGGTTGTTCAAGCCCTTGCCGGTGCCGATCGGCGCGCCCCAGGGCATCAGCACCCGGCAGCCGGCCTCGACCAGCCGCTCGGCCACGACGAGATCCTCGGTCATGTAGGGGAAGACCTCGAAACCCTCGGCGCAGAGGATGCGCGCCGCCTCGACCAGACCGAACACATCGGGCTGGAGCGTGTCGGCCTCGCCGATCACCTCCAGCTTGATCCAGGGCGTGCCGAAGACCTCGCGCGCCATCTGCGCCGTCGTCACCGCTTCCTTGACCGAATGGCAGCCGGCCGTATTAGGCAGCACTTTGACGCCAAGGCCACGGATCAGCGCCCAGAAATCTTGGCCGCCGCCGAGCCGGCCGGCCTCGCGGCGCAGCGAGACCGTGACGACATCGACGCCGGCCGTCTCGACCGCCCGCTGCAGCACGGCCGGCGAGGGATATTGCGCCGTGCCCAAAAAGAGGCGCGAGCGTGGGGTGAAACCATAGAAATCCATCGCCTCAGCCTCCCTGCATCGGCGCGAGGATCTCGAGCCGATCGCCGTCTGCGAGAATCGTCTGCGCCCGTGCAGTTGCGGACACGAAGGTCTCGTTCACGGCCGTGGCGACGACTGTGCCGGCATAGCCCAGCTCTGCCAGCGCCTCGGCCAGGATCGGGGTGGCGACCTCACGCGTGTCGCCGTTGACGATGATCTGCATCGGACAGCTCCTGGGATGCGAGGAGACGATCGGCCGCCTGCCGGGCCAGGGCCGGCGAGAGCAGGAAACCGTGGCGGAAAAGGCCGTTGAAACGCAGGACCCGGCCATCCTCGACGATGCGGGGAAGATTGTCGGGAAAGGCCGGGCGGACATCGGCGCGCAGCTCGACGATTTCGGCCTCGCCGAAGGCCGGATGCAGCGCATAAGCGGCGCTGAGCAATTCGATCGCCGAGCGGGCGCTGACACGGCTGCGATCATCGCTCTCGATCATCGTCGCGCCGATCATGAAATGCCCGTCGGCGCGCGGCACGACATAGAGCGGGATGCGCGGATGCAGCAGCCGCACCGGACGGCTCAGGCTGATCTCATTGGTGCGCAGCACCAGCATCTCGCCACGCACGCCACGCAAAGCGCCCAGACGGTCGCGGGCGGAGAGACCACGGCAATCGACGATGCGATCGGCATCGAGCGCCGCCTCGTCAGCCTCGACGCCATATTGGATCGGCACATCGGCTGCCTGAAGCGCCTGCGCCAGCGCCGCCATGGCCAGGCGCGGGTCGAGATGAGCCTCTTGCGCGAAGAACAGGCCCTGCCGGAAGCGGCCGGCGAGATCGGGCTCCAGCGCGGCAACGCCGTCGGCATCGAGCCGCTCGAAGCCGCTCGTCCGTGCGGAAAAACGCGTCAGCTCGCCGGCATCGCGGGCCGGGGCAAGCACGAGCGTGCCATGGGCGAGCGTGCCGGGATAATGGCGCGGCCACCAGTCGAGCGCCTGCCGGCCCAGGGTGACGACGGCTTCCTCGGCGCTCTCGCGCTCGCACCAGGGCGCCAGCATGCCGCCAGCGGACCAGGAGCAAGCCTGCTCGCCGAGCCCGGCGGCGCGTTCGAACAGCTCGACCGCGACGCCCCGCTCGGCCAGTTCGAGCGCCGTCACGAGGCCGGCGACACCGGCCCCGATCACAGCAACGCGCATGGTCCCTACTCCGCCGCCGGCAGATAGAGATTGCCGCCCTTCTTGAGGAACTCCTCCGACTTCTCCGCCATGCCCTGTGAGGCCATCGCTTGGAGCGCCGCACGCTCATTGTCGCCCATCGCCAGCACTTCGGCGCGCAGGTCCTGGGTGATCTTCATCGAGCAGAACTTGGGCCCGCACATCGAGCAGAAATGCGCGACCTTGTGGGCATCCTTCGGCAGGGTCTCGTCGTGGAAAGCGCGGGCCGTGTCCGGATCGAGCGCCAGGTTGAACTGATCCTCCCAGCGGAAGTCGAACCTCGCCCGCGATACCGCGTCGTCGCGGATCTTCGCCGCGGGATGGCCCTTGGCGAGGTCGGCGGCATGGGCGGCGATCCGGTAGGTGATGACGCCGGTCTTGACGTCGTCGCGATCCGGCAGGCCGAGATGCTCCTTCGGCGTGACGTAGCAGAGCATGGCGCAGCCGAACCAGCCGATCATCGCCGCGCCGATGCCCGAGGTGATGTGGTCATAGCCAGGCGCGATGTCGGTGGTCAGCGGTCCCAGCGTATAGAACGGCGCCTCGCCGCATTCGCGCAGCTGCTTGTCCATGTTCTCCTTGATCTTGTGCATCGGCACATGGCCGGGGCCCTCGATCATCACCTGGCAGCCCTTGTCCCAAGCGGTCTTGGTCAGCTCGCCCAGCGTCTCCAGCTCGGCGAACTGGGCGCGGTCGTTGGCGTCAGCGATCGAGCCGGGCCGCAGGCCGTCACCGAGCGAGAACGAGACGTCGTATTTGCGCATGATCTCGCAGATCTCGTCGAAGCGCTCATAGAGGAAGCTCTCCTTGTGATGCGCGAGGCACCAGCGGGCCATGATCGAGCCACCGCGCGAGACGATGCCCGTGACCCGCGATGCCGTCAGCGGGACGTAAGGCAGCCGCACGCCGGCATGGATGGTGAAATAGTCGACGCCCTGCTCGGCCTGCTCGATCAGTGTGTCCTTGAAGACCTCCCAGTCGAGCTTGATCGGATCGCCGCCGACCTTCTCCAGCGCCTGGTAGATCGGCACCGTGCCGATCGGCACCGGCGAGTTGCGCAGGATCCAGGAGCGGATGTTGTGGATGTTGCGGCCGGTCGAGAGGTCCATCACGGTGTCGGCGCCCCAGCGGATCGCCCAGACCAGCTTCTCGACCTCCTCGGCGGCGCCGGAGGTGACGGCCGAATTGCCGATATTGGCGTTGATCTTGACCAGGAAATTGCGGCCGATCGCCATCGGCTCGAGCTCGGGGTGGTTGATGTTGGCCGGGATGATCGCTCGTCCGCGGGCGATCTCGTCGCGGACGAATTCCGGCGTGACAAACTCGGGAACCGAGGCGCCAAAGCTCTCGCCGTCGGCATGGCGCTCCTTGGCGCCCTCCAGCATGGCGGTGCGGCCGAGATTCTCGCGATGCGCGACGTAGACCATCTCGGGGGTGATGATGCCGGCCTTGGCGAACTCGTATTGCGTTGCCATCTGGCCGGGCTTCGCTTCCAGGATCGGGCGCTGCGCCGGGCAGGCCGGAACGAGTTGCGCTTCGTTGATATGGCCGTTGTCGGCGGCCGTGACGGCGCGGCCGGGCACGGTCTGGAAACCGCGGGCGTCGAGCCAGGCGCGGCGCGGCTGCGGCAGGCCGGCATTGAGATCGATCGAGACGTCGGTCTCGGTGAAAGGGCCGGAGGGGTCGTAGATTCGCACCGGCGGCTCGGAATCCGTGGTGAGCTGCACTTCGCGGAACGGCACCCGCATCTCGGGGTGCCCGGGCGGCGCGACATAGATCTTGCGTGAGCCGATGATCGGGCCGGTCGTCACCGTCTGCGGCGCGGCCTTGACGCTGTTCTTCTGGGGTTTGGTATGAGCGTTCATCTTAGGATCTCCTCCCTCTCAGGTTCAGGAGATCCGGGGCGTCTGACGGTCCAGTCGCTGTCTGCGGATGCACTTGTGGCGCAGCCGCGTTCCAGTCCCTCCGCCGGTATGACCCGGATCAGGTTCGATGGGTTCGGCCGTCAGGCCATCTCAGCTCTTGCGAGCACCCCTCGGAACGAGGTGGAGGTTAGAACCGTCGTGATCTCCGCGCAACTGGCAAAGAACCGCCGGCCGACGCTGCGCCGGCATGCGTCAGGGGCATTGCGCTGGTAAGGACAGGAGTTCAGGCCGTGATGTCGAGATTGCCGCCCTGGCCAGCGGGAAGCGTCGCCTGCTGCTGCTCGGCAGCCTGCTGGAGCATGGCGACGAGGGCCTGGTCGGCATCGGCGTTCTGCTTGACCATTTCGACCTGCAAGGCCTGCTGCGTCGCAGCCGACTTCATGCTGACCAGGCTTTGGGCGATCGCGACCGACATATCACTCATGGCAGGCTCCTCGCCGCGACCATAGGCGGCGAGCCTTACCCGAATCTGAATCCGGAACTGCGACCTTTAAGGCCGGTTCCGATCAAGGTGCGATGATCGACGGCACCGGCTTCGGCATCGGAATCTCGCGGTTCGGCTCCGGTGGTCCCGAACGGTCTCGCGCCAGCCGCTCACGCTCGCGCCTGGCCTCGACGCGATCGGAGCGCGGCTCGAGCTTTTGCACCTCGCTCGCATTCGGGGCGATTGGCACACCGGGGGCACGCTGACGCTGGGGCTGCGGCGGGGAGGACTGCGCGGCGGCGGCGTCCGCCACGATCAGCCCGGCGGCGATCAGTCCGAGGAGGACCCATGGGTTCTTGCGCATGGCACTTCTCCAGTCGGGCAGGCGCAAGACAAGCCTGCCCCAAGAAGAAACGCCATGCAGGCCGGGATTGTTCCATGGCCCGACGAGAAAGGCGGGGCGGCTCGCAAGCCGCCCCTCTTCACCTCATTGCTGGTTCTGGCCAGTGAGCAGCGGCGTGATCCGGCGCAGCGTTACGCGCCGGTTCTCGCGCGAATCGCCTTGCGTCTGGACCTTCGGGTACTGCTCGCCATAGCCCTGCGTCGTCAGGTTTTCGGCGGGAACCCCAAAGTCGCGGGTCAGAATCTCGGCGACCGACTGCGCCCGCCGATCCGACAGCGAGAGATTGTCGACATCCGGTCCGACCGCGTCGGTATGGCCCTCGACCATGAAGACCTCGTTCGGCGCGCGTTCGACTGCCTGGCGCACTGCCTGCGCGATCACCCGCAGGCGCCCGGCTTGATCCTGCGTGATGGTCCAGGAACCGGAATCGAAGTTGATCGTGTCAACGTCGACGCTGCGCATATGTGCGCGCAGATCGGGCGAGTAGCGGACTTCGTCGAGCGTGTAGCGGCGCGGCACCGGCGCGACCGGCGGGGCGGTGATCGTCTCGTAGATCAGCCGCTCATCGGCGCGCTCGGCGTCGACGATGTAGCGCTCGCGCGGGATGCGCAGCGGCGGCGGCGGCAGTTCGACCACCTCCTCGGCGAAGCGGGCCTGCGGCCCGTCGCGGCGGACATTGTCGATGATGACGAATTCGCCGCCGTCGCGCTCGCGCCGTGAGCGACGGATCAGCCGGCCTTCGGTGTCGGTCACCGTGACGATCTGCGTGCCATCGGGGCGATTATAGATCGTCACATTCTCCTCGCCACGGCGCTCGCTGCGGGTGTCGAGGCCGAGATCGCGGAAGCGCTGGGTCTCGTCGTAGCGGATGATGGCGCGGTCGTCGTCGCCGCGGATGATGGTGCGGCCGGGCTCGCGGATGATGGTGACATCGCCCTCGCGGCGCTCCTCGCGCCGGCCGCGGATATCATCGAGCCGCGTCGCCCCCTGCGTCGCCATGATGCCGCCGATCGCGGCGGCGCCGAGACCGATCGCGGCCGCGCCGCCAAGGCCGATGCCGCCGCGGCGTCCCTGCCGGTCAGGCATGGGCTGGCCGGCCGGCGCCTGACCTTGGGGAGGTTGCACCTGCCCGGGAGCAACGCCCGGCCGCAAGGGCGTGCCGGGCGGCTGCTGGCCGACGCCGGGCGCCGCTTGCGACGGCACCGTTCCTGGCTGGGCAGGAATGCCCGGCGCAGCTCCGGTATTCGGGGCGACAGGCGGCTGGCCGGGAACGGCCTGTCCAGGCACGGCCTGAGCCGGGGCGGCCTGGCCGGGCTGGCGGCTGGGGCCGCCCGGTGGTTGGGACGGAGCCGTCTGAGTGGGTGCAGCAGTCCCGGGCTGCGAAGGTACAGTGCCGGGCTGCGCCGGGGCTACCGGGGTGCGGCCGACCGGCGGTACGGCTGAAGGCTGTCCCGGCTGAGGCTGGCCGGCCCTCGGCGCAGTGCCGGGGGCGGGAACCGTCTGTCCCGGCGCGGGCTGGCCCGGAGCCGCCTGGCCGGGCTGGCGAGCCGGCCCCGGCGATGGTTGCGGCGGGGTGGGCTGCGACGGAGCCGCTCCGGGCTGCGGCGGAACTCCCGGCGGCCGGCCGGCGCCGGGCGCGGGCTGGCCGGGCTGCGGCTGGGTGCTACCACTGGGAGCGAGCTGGCCCGGCGCGGGGCGAGTGGGCGTTGTCGGCGACGAGGGAGCGGCTCCGGGAGGCTGGCCTGGAGCCGTCTGCGAGGGCGCAGGGCGACGCTGAGTGCCGTCACCTGACGGCGCTCCCGGCGCACTTGGCTGGGTCGACGGCGCAATCGGCCGCGCGGGCGAAGGCTGCGGGGCGATCTGGCCCGGAGCGGGACGCGGCGGTGTGGTTGGCGCGACCGAGGGAGCGCGCGGGGCGCCTTGCGGTGCGGGTGGCGCGACCTGACCGGGTGCGGGGGCCGCAGGCGGCGCGGGACGGCGCGGCTGCTCGGGCTCGGCCCGGCCTGCCGGAGGCACTGCCTGCGGCGCGGAGGGCGGACGTGGTGCGCTCGGGGCTGCTCCGGCCGGGCGTTCCGGAGCAGCAGGGCGAGCCGCAGGCGGCTGGCCCGGTGCAGGAGGCTGGCCAGGTGCGGGGCGAGCGCCGGGAGCAGGGCGCTCCTGACCACCGGGAGGCCGCTGGCGGCGCGGATCAGGCCGCTCGTCATCGCCCGACTGAGCCTGGGCAAGCTGGAGCGATGGAGCGGCGAAACTGGCCTGCGACAGCGTGATGGCGGGGATGAGGGTGCCGAGCAGGAGCAGGTTTTTCGTGCGCATCATGACATCCGTTTCCAGTTGTTCTTCCGGAGATGAACGCCCCCGCGCCCTGAATTCCGAATGAACCGAAAACGGCTGAAATCGGGCACGGTTCCGCTGACCCAGCGGCAACCGGCCGTTATTTTGCGTCTGTCAGAGCCCCGCCTGCGCCTTCACATAGGCCGCGATCTCGGCATGCGTCGCGAACCAGACATCGCCCTTCGCCTTGGCGTGGCGCACCAGTTCCTCGAGGATCCAGAAGCGCGAGCGATAGGTGATGATGTGCGGATGCATGGTGAGCAGGAAAAGCCCGCCTTCCGCATAGGCGCCGTCGAATTCGCGCTTGAAGATGTCGAACACCGCCTCGGGCGCCGTATAGGGTCGCAGCGCCTGGAAGCGGTTCATGTTGAAATAGACCGCATCGTCGCGGATCCACTCGACCGGCAGTTCGACCATGCCGGTCGGCTCGCCCTTCTCGATCAATTCATAGGGGTCGTCGTCGGCGAAGAGTGAGGAATCGTAGATCAGGCCGAGCTCGCGCTCGATGGCGAGCGTCACCTCGGAAAAATCCCAGGACGGCGTGCGCATGCCGACCGGCCTGACGCCTGTGATCTTCTCCAGCGTATCGGCCGAGCGCAAATGCAGTTCGCGCTCCTGGTCGGGCGGCACCGCGGTGTTGACCTCATGGATCCAGCCATGCAGGCCGATCTCGTGGCCTTCCGCGACGACGCGGCGCTGCTCGTCGGGATAGAGCAGCGCGGTCACCGCCGGAACGAAGAAGCTCGCCTTGATCTCCTCGCGCGCCAGCATGGAGAGGATGCGCGGCATGCCGACGCGGTTGCCGTACTGGCCCCAGGACAGCCGGCCGACCGACTTGCCGCCATCGCGCAATTCGTTGGTCTCATGGTCGACGTCGAAGGAGAGCGCCACGGCGCAGCGCGCCCCGCCCGGCCAGCTTTTCGGCTTGAGATTGCGGCCAGCACGGACCTGCTCGACCTTGCCGCGCCAGGTCTCCTCCGGCCATTGCCAGGGTTGGAGCTGGGTCATGTCGATTCTCCTCTAGCATCGGACCGAAAAGTGGATTCCACTTTTCGGAAGAATCCGATGCGATAACAACGTGATAGATCATCGTGATCGCGTCCGTTCGGACACGCGATGATCTATGCTCACGCAGCCGCCTCGGGCAGTACCGGCACCGCCGCGAGCAGCCGCTTGGTGTAGTCGTGCTGCGGGTTGTCGTAGACCTCGCCCGCCGGCCCCTCCTCGACGATGCGGCCGCGATACATCACCGCGACCCGGTCGCAGAGATGCCTGACCACCGAGAGGTCGTGCGAGATGAAGATCAGGGTCAGACCGAGCTCGGCCCGCAGGCGCATCAGCAAATTGATGATCTGCGCCTGGATCGAGACGTCGAGCGAGGCGACCGGCTCGTCGCAGACGACGAGATCGGGCTGCATGGCGAGCGCGCGGGCGATGGCGACGCGCTGGCGCTGGCCGCCGGAGAACTGGTGCGGATAGCGGTCGGCGAAGGCCGGATCGAGCCCGACCGCGGCGAGCCAGTCGCGGACATAATCGCGAGCACCGGCCTTGCCGACGAGACTATGGGCGAGCGGGCCTTCGGCGATGCCGTCGCCGATGCGCATGCGCGGATCGAGCGAGGCGAACGGGTCCTGGAAGATGGTTTGGATGCGGGTGGTGAGCTTGCGCGCCTCCTGCCCCTCGCTCATCACCGGCCAGCCCTCGAAGCGGACAGTGCCTGATGACGGTGCGTAGATGCCGGCAGCCATGCGCCCGAGCGTCGACTTGCCGGAGCCGGATTCACCGACCAGCCCGAGCGCCTCACCGCGCGGCACGGTCAGGCTGACCTCGTCGACGGCCATCACGGCGGGAGGGGGCTGCACGAGGCCAAGTTTCACGCCGAACCCGCGCAGCACGCCGGGCCGCGTCTCGAAGCGCTTGCTGACGCGATCGGCAACGAAATAGGCCGCGCCGGGCACCTGCGCGGCGACCGCTGCCGCCGGCTTGCGGGCGGGCGGAGCCGCATCGGGAACGCCGCCGCCGCGCAGCAGGAATTCACCGGGCTTGGCGCGCGAGGGCAGCGCATCGAGCAAAGCGCGGGTGTAGGCGTGTTGCGGGCGCGTCAGCACGTCGAGCACCGGCCCAGCCTCGACGATCTTGCCGAGCCGCATCACCGCGACGTGCTGGGCGATCGAGGCGACGGTGGCGAGGTCATGGCTGATCCAGATCAGCGCCGTCCCGAGCTCGGCGACGAGCTCCTTCATCTCGACGAGAATCTCGGCCTGGATCGAGACGTCGAGGGCCGTGGTGGGCTCGTCGCAGATGATCAGCTTTGGGTGGTGCAGCAGCGCAATTGCGATCGCGACGCGCTGGCGCATGCCGCCGGAGAGCTGGTGTGGGTAATAGTCGACGGTCGCCTCGGGGCGCGGGATGCGGACCTGGGCAAGGCCTGCGATGGCGCGCCGACGCGCCTGCGCAGCGGAGACCTTTTCGTGCGCTTCGAGCGCCAGCCTGATCTGCTCACCGATGGTCAGAACCGGATTCAGCGTCATCAGCGGGTCCTGGAAGACCATCGAGACGACGCGACCGCGCAGCTTGCGCAACTCATCCGGCGGCAGACCGACGAGTTCGCGGCCATCGAGCTTCACCGAACCGCCGGCGACGCGACCGGGCGGATCGATCAGGCCGATGATCGAGAAGCCGGTGACACTCTTGCCCGAACCGGATTCGCCGACGAGCCCCATCACCTCGCCGCGCCGAAGCGAGAAGGACACGCCATCGACCGCCTTCACCACGCCGGCACGGGTGAAGAACTGCGTGGTGAGGTCGGCGACCTCGAGCAGCGGCGCTGCGGCCGCGCCAGTGCTCATCGCTTCAGCCTCGGATTGACCTGGTCGCGGATCTGGTCGCCGACCAGGTTGATCGCGACGATCAGCAGGATCAAAGCGAGGCCCGGATAGATCGAGATCCAGTAGCGGCCCGACAGCATGTACTGGAAGCCGTTGGCGATCAGCGATCCCAGCGAGGGTTCGGTCACCGGCAGGCCGACGCCGAGGAAGGAGAGCGTCGCCTCGAGCGCGATGGCGCTGGCGACCTGCACCGTCGCGACCACGATTAGTGGCGGCAGGCAATTCGGCAGGATGTGGCGCCAGATCACCTGCCGCGCCGGCAACGGTGTCGAGAGAGCAGCCTCGACATAGTCCTTGCCGCGTTCGGCCGAAGCCGCGCCATGGGCGGTGCGGGCGAAATAGGCGTATTGCGCTGCGACCAGCGCGGTGATGAGCTGCGCCTTGCCCTGGCCGAGCAAGGCCGAGATCACCAGCGCCAGCAGGATCGCCGGGAAAGCGAGCTGGAGATCGATGACGCGCATGATGAAGGCCTCGCGCCGCCCGCCGACATAGGCGGCGGAAATGCCGAGCGTGACACCGATAGCGAAGGCGATCGCGCCGGCGACCAGCCCCATCTGGAGGGAAATGCGCAGACCGTAGAGGATGGCCGAGAGCAGATCGCGCCCCTGCGCGTCGGTGCCGAGCCAGTGCGTATAGCCGCTGGAGCCGACATAGCCGGGTGGGCGGCGCGCGTCGGAGAGGACGAGATTGGCGAGATCGTAAGGGTTCTGCGGCGCGATCAGCGGGGCAAGCAGGGCGACGCCGATCATCACGACGACGACGATGAGCGCTGCGACGGCGACGTGGCCCTCCCTGAACTCGTTCCAGAAGCGGGCGATCGGCGTTTCCGTCCGCATCACGCCCGTCCCTTTCGCAAGCGCGGATCGAGCGCGAAATAAGTCAGGTCGACCAGGAAGTTGATCATGATGAAGACGAAGGCGACCAGCATCAGATAGGCGACCATTACCGGCCGATCGAGCGACTGGATCGAATCGATGATCAGCTTGCCGATGCCGGGCCAGGAGAAGATCGTCTCGGTCACCACCGCGAAGGCGAGCGTCGAGGCGAATTCGAGGCCGAAGACGGTGACGAGCGGAATCGAGATCAGGCGCAACACGTGCCGGCGCAGGATGACGCTCTCCGAGATGCCGGCGGCCCGGGCGAACTTCACCGTGTCGGTCAGCATGATCTCGCGCGTGCCGGCCCGTGCCAGGCGTGTCATCAGCGCGAGCTTGAAGAAGGCGAGGTTCAGCGCCGGCAGGAAGAGATGCGAGAGCCCGTTGAGGGTCAGGAAGCTCCACTCGACGCCGAAGAGCAAGGCGGTCTCGCCGCGCCCGCCGGCCGGCAGCCATTGCAGCTCGACGGCAAAGGTCATGATCAGGACGAGGCCGATCCAGAAGGTCGGCACCGAGAAGCCCAGAATGGAAAGCGCCATGATCGTCTTGGAGAGGACACTCTCCGGCCGGTAGCCGGCATAGATGCCGGCGGGAATGCCGATCAGCGCCGCGCTCAGCACGGCCGCGAGGGTCAGTTCCAGCGTCGCCGGCAGGCGCGACAGGATGAGCTGGAGCACCGGCATGCCGAAGACGAAGGAGCGGCCGAAATCGCCGTGCAGGACACGGCCGAGAAAGGTGAAATACTGCTCCCAGAGCGGTCTATCGAGACCGTAGCGGGCAATGGTTTCGAGCCTGATGTCCTGGCTGACATCGGGGCCAATCAGCACGTCGATCGGGTTGCCGATCGCATAGACGCCGACAAAGACCAGCACCGACATGACGAGCATGACGGCGAGGGCTTGCAGGATACGCTCGGCGATGTGGGTCAGCATCGATGCCGTCCCATGGAGAATCTCACGGCCAGGTCTCGACCATGGCGGCGCGCGTCTCCTCGACCCCGACCGCCCAGAGCGCCAGCATCTCCTCGTCCGGGCGCTGATAGCGGCCGTGGAAATTGCCGTCGCCGAGGATCTCGCGTTTCCGCTGCGGATTGGCGGCGTGATAAAGCGCAGCGTTGAAGGGCGGTTTCACCGCATCCGGCAGGGTTACGCCCTCGAGGCGGGTCCAGGGGAAGTTCTCCATCCAGGAGGCGTGCGAGGCGGCCGGATCGACCGCCTTCACCGCTGCCTGGAAGCGCGGGCCGGCCCACCAGTTGTGCATCTTGACGCTGGCGTCGGGGCGCTTGCCCATCCATTCGATCACCGCCGTCATCACTGGCGAATTGCCGCCATGGCCGTTGACGAGCACGATACGGCGGAATCCGGAACGATAAACACCCTCGAGCAGATCCTCGATCAGCGCAATGTAAGTGGTCATCCTGAGCGAGATCGTGCCAGGATAAGCGGTGAAGCCCGGCGTCATGCCATAGGCCTGCACCGGGAAGACCGGGATGTCGAGCGGCTCGGCCGCCTCGGCCGCGACGCGCTCGGACAGGATCGCATCAGTGGCGAGGCTCAAATAAGCGTGTTGCTCGACGCAGCCGAGCGGCAACACGCAGCGATCGTCGCGCTTCGCCTGCTCTTCGATCTGCATCCAGTTCATCTGGGCGACGAGCACGGTGCTGATCCTTGCGTTTCGGCGAGACCGCGTCATCCTTGACAGCGGTATAAGAGACCGTCAAGTTCCATATGGAACTAAATAGGATGTCCGAGATGGCACGCGCCCCGACTTCCTTGTCCAAACTCGATCGCGACCGGGAGGTGGCGCTGCGCGAGCTCGATCCGCTGATCGTCACCAAGCTCTGGGACAATCCCTGCTGGCTGTCCTTCCGGCTGAATTTCATCGCCTTCCGCTTCAACGATCCGGTCTACCGCTGGATCGAGACGCGCTACGGGCTGGTGCGGCCGGAATTCGTCGCGCTTTACGCCGTCGGACTCAAGGGCGGCGTCGCGGCCAAGAATATCGTCTCCTCCTCCGGCCTGCCGAAGAACACGCTCTCGCGCGCGATTCAGAAGCTGCTGCAGCGACGGCTTCTCAAGCGCGAGACCGATCCGGACGATTTGCGCAGCTATGTGCTGGCGCTGACGCCGGCCGGACGCGCCATCTTCGACGAGACCATGCCGATGATGGAGGGACAGCAGACCGCGATGCTGTCCGCCCTCACGGAAGCCGAGCAGAAGCAGCTTTGCGAACTGATGGACAAGATGGTGATCGCCTCCTCGACCTGGCCTGCCGATCTGGAACCCGAAGGGACCTCAACATGACCAAGCCGCTGTCGCACCGGTCCCCGCTCTGGCGGACCGTCGCCCTCGCCGCCCTCATCGGGCTGCCGCTCTCCGGCGCCGCAATGGCGCAGACGCTGACGATCGGCGTCCGCGCCGGCCCTGAATCGATCGACCCGCACTTCACCGCGACCGGCACCCATGCCGAGGCGCTGAAGCATGTCTTCGACACGCTGACCTGGTCGGGCGACAAGCTGCAGATCGAGCCGCGCCTCGCCTTGAGCTGGAAGGCGATCGAGCCGAGCGTCTGGGAGTTCAAGCTGCGCCCCGGCGTCAAGTTCCATGACGGCTCCGACTTCACCGCCGAGGACGTCAAGTTCTCGATCGAGCGCATTCCGGTCGTCGCCGGCCCCAACCCGACGACGATCTATGTCCGGCGCGTCAAGGAGGTGAAGATCGTCGATCCGCTCACCGTCCACATCGTCACCGACGGGCCGGCGCCGAACCTGCCGAACGATTTCATCCGGCTGTTCATCGTCTCGCACAAGGCGGCGGCCGGGCTGACCAAGGACAATGCCAACGACGCCTTCAACACCGGCAAGGCGGCGATCGGCACCGGTCCCTACAAGTTCGTGTCCTGGACGCCGAAGGACCAGCTCGTGCTCGAGCGCTTCGACGGCTACTGGGGCGAGAAGGAGCCGTGGCAGCGCGTGCTGCGCAAGGAACTGCCGAACGACGCCGCCCGCGTCGCCCAGCTCAAGGCCGGCCAGGTCGATATCATCGTGCGCGCACCGGCCTCGGACGTGCCGACGCTGAAGCGCGACACCAAGCTCTCGGTCACCACCATCGACACGGTCTATGTCTTCAACATGGAGCTCGACATGCGGGACAAGTCCCCGCAGGTCAGCGCCAAGGATGGCTCAGCCCTGCCGAAGAACCCGCTGCAGGACGCCAAGGTGCGCGAGGCGATCGACCTCGCCATCGACCGGCCGGCGCTGGTGGAGATCGCGATGGAAGGGCTCGGTTCGGCCGTCAGCCAGCTGGTGACGCCCGATATCGCCGGCTACAACAAGAGCCTGCCACCGCTGAAGCCGGATCTCGCCAAGGCGAAGAAGCTGATGGAGGAGGCCGGCTATCCGAACGGATTCAAGGTCTCGTTCTCCTTCACCAATGACCGCCTGCCGGGCGATCGCCAGGTCGGGACCTCGATCGCGCAGATGCTGGCGCGCATCGGCATCGAGGTGAACGCCAACGCCCAGCCCGGAGCGGTCTTCTTCCCGGCGCGGACCCGCGGCGAGTTCTCGCTGGCGATGTCGGGCTGGGGCACGCTGACGGGCGAGGCGAACTACACGCTCTCCTCGGTGGTGCACTCGAACGATCCGGCCAAGAAGCTCGGGGCCTTCAACGTGCTCGGCTACAAGAACGCCGACCTCGACAAGCTGATCGAGGACGCCGCGATCGAGATGAACGAGGCCAAGCGCAACGATCTGCTGGCTCAGGCCAACGCCATCGTCGCCAAGGACCGGCCGCGCCTGCCGATCCTCGCCGTCGGCTCGGCCTGGGCGATGCAGAAGGCCAAGGTCACGATCCGCCCGCGCGTCGACGAGGACACGCTGGCGATGGACATCAAGCCTGTGAAGTGAGGCTCCCTTTCCTTCTCCCCTCCGGGGGAGAAGGTGTCTGCAAAGCAGACGGATGAGGGCAGTGCGACCGGGTGAGGCGGCTTTCGGCTTGCCCGTCCTTCCCTCATCCGTCAGCGCTTCGCGCTGCCACCTTCTCCCCCGAGGGGAGAAGGATTTCTCGCCAAGGATTTCATCATGACCATCGCCCTCGCCATCCATGGCGGCTGCGGCACCTTGCCCAAGGCCGAGATGTCCGACGCCGAATGGGCCGAGGCCAAGGCCCATCTCGCCAAGTCCCTGCGGGCCGGCTGGGCGATCCTGAGCAAAGGCGGCAGCGCGGTCGACGCGGTCGAGGCCGCCGTGCTGGTGATGGAGGACTCGGTCCATTTCAACGCCGGCCATGGCGCCGCCTTCAATGCCGATGGCGAGCATGAGCTCGACGCGTCGATCATGGACGGCGCGACGCTGGCCGCCGGCGCGCTCTGTGCGGTCAAGCGCATCCGCAATCCGGTCAGCGCCGCAAAGGCGCTGATGCATCACGGCGACCCGCTGCTGCTGACCGGGCCGGCGGCCGACGCCTTCGCCCAGACCGAAGGGCTCGATATCGTCGAGAACGAGTATTTCTCGACCGAGCGGCGGCGCAAGAACCTCGCCTCGATGAAGATCCGCGAGCTCGTCGGCACGGCGGACGAGGCGAGCGAGGCCGAGAAGCACGGCACCGTCGGCGCGGTCGCGCTCGACGCCAACGGCCATCTGGCGGCTGCGACCTCGACCGGCGGCTACACCAACAAGCCGCCTGGACGCGTCGGCGATTCCCCGATCATCGGCGCCGGCACCTATGCCCGCGACGGGCGCTGCGCGGTGTCGGGTACCGGCAAGGGCGAGTTCTTCATCCGCTACTGCATCGGCCACGAGATCGCGTCGCTGATCGGCTATGCCGGCCTCTCCCTGAAGGAGGCATCCGATCGCGCCATCGCCGAGTTGACGACGCACAGGATCGGGGCAGGCCTCGTCGCCATCGGCGCCGACGGCACGATCGTCGCGCCGCACAACACCGACGGCATGTATCGCGGCTGGGTGACGCCGGACGGGCTCGTCCATGTCGGAACCCATGCCGATGTCGAGGTGATGGGGCAGGCATGAGCGACGAACCGATCCTGATCTGGGGCGCCGGCGCGATCGGCGGC
Source organism: Allobosea sp. Tri-44 (assembly GCF_004123845.1). GTDB lineage: Bacteria > Pseudomonadota > Alphaproteobacteria > Rhizobiales > Beijerinckiaceae > Allobosea. The sequence goes on from NZ_NBDP01000023.1 coordinate 32,717, forward strand.
ACGCTCGGCGCCTATTGGGCAAGGGCCGGGGTGCCGGTGCTGCTGGTCGACATCGTCCCCGAGCATGTCGAGGCCTGCCGGACATCAGGGCTTGCGATCACTGGGCCGGTCGAGGAGTTCCGTCAGGTCGTGCCGGCGGTGACGCCGGATGAGCTGACCGGCAGTTATTCGCGCATCGTGCTCGCTGTGAAGGCCGGCGCCACCGAAGCCGCGCTCGCCGCCCTGAAGCCGCATCTCGCCGCCGATGGCTTCGTGCTCTCGGCCCAGAACGGGCTCAACGAGATCGTCATCGCCAAGGCGATCGGCGAGCAGCGGACGATGGGCTGCTTCGTCAATTTCGGCGCCGACTGGCATGGGCCGGGCGAGATTCTCTACGGAAATCGCGGCGCCGTGGTTGTCGGCGAGCTCGACGGGGCGATGACCGACCGGGTGCGCGAGATGCACCGGCTGCTCGCGCTGTTCGAGCCGGGTGCGATCCTGACCGACAACATCTACGGTTATCTCTGGGGCAAGCTTGCCTATGGCGCGATGCTGTTCGGCACGGCCCTGACCAATGACTCTATGTCGGCGAACTTCGCCGATCCGGAGCGGCTGCCGGTCTGGCTGGCGCTCGGGCGCGAGGTCGGCGCGGTCGCCGCAGCACGCGGAGTGAAATCGCTCGGCTTCGGTGATTTCGATCCGTTGGTCTTCGCGCCGGGCGCACCCGAAGGCCCACAGGTCGAGACGATCGCCTGGCTCGCCGACTACACCTCCAAGACGGCCAAGACCCATTCCGGCATTTGGCGCGACCTCGCCGTACGCAAGCGCAAGACGGAAGGCCAGCCGCAGATCGGCATTATCTCGGCGCTCGGCCGCGAGGTCGGCGTCGCCACGCCGGCCTTGGAGCTTCTGGTCGCCCTGATCCGCGACATCGAGGACGGGCGCCGTCCGATGTCATCAGACACGCTGAAGGTATTGATCGACCAATGCAGATCCGCTTCGACGGCCGCGTAGCCCTCGTCACCGGCGCAGCGCAAGGTATCGGCCGCGCCATCGCCGCCGCACTTGTCGAGGCCGGCGCCCGCGTTCATCTCGCCGATCTCGATGCGGACGGCGTCGCCGTCAGCGCTAAGGCGCTCGGCGCGAGCGCCCATGTCGCCGATCTCGGCGGCCCGGAGGCGACGCGGGAGCTGGTCGACGCGATCCTCGCCACCGAGGGGCGGCTCGATCTCCTGGTCAATGCCGCCGGCGGCGTGCGCGGCCAGGTCGGCCGGCCGATCGAGGAGATTTCCGAGAGCGATTGGCGCACCGTCTTCGCCGCCAATGTCGACGCCGCCTTCTTCCTGTCGCAGGCGGCCGCTCCCGCGATGAAGCAGGCCGGATACGGCCGCATCGTCAACATTTCCTCGGGCGCCGGGCTGCGGCCGAGCCTGACCGGCATCCAGGCCTATGCCAGCGCCAAGCACGCTTTGGTTGGCTTGACCAGGCAGCTCGCCTGGGAGTTCGGCCCGCATGGGATCACCGTGAATTCGGTCGCGCCCGGCTTCGTCCGCTCCAATCCGGCGACCGAGCGGCAATGGGAATCCTATGGCCCGGATGGCCAGAAGCGGCTGATCGAGGGCATCCATACCCGCCGGCTCGGCACGGCTGAGGACATTGCCCATGCCAGCCTGTTCTTCCTCTCCGAGCAGGCAGGCTGGATCACAGGGCAGATTCTTTCGGTCGACGGTGGGCGCTCCTGAGCACGGCCTGCCGCACGCCTGACGTGCAGTGAGCCGGCTGCGAACCGCGCTTCGTCACAGTTCTGCATTGAGCGCCCCTTAAGTCGCCCCGATTGGCAAGGGCGCGAATCGCAATGCGCGGGGAGGAATAACGTTGGAGCGCAGTTTCGATCTCGCCATTGTCGGCGCCGGCATCGTCGGCCTCGCCCATGCGCTTGCAGCGGCGCAGCACGGGCTGAAGGTCGTAGTCATCGACCGTGATGCGCAGGCGAACGGCGCCTCGATCCGCAATTTCGGCTTCATCACGGTGACCGGCCAGCAGGCGGGCGAGACCTGGCGGCGGGTGAAGCGCTCGCGGGATGTCTGGGCCGAGGTCGCGCCGAAAGCCGGTATCGCGATCGCCCATGCCGGGCTGTGTACGACCTCGCGCCGGCCGGAGGCGACCGCTGTGCTCGAAGCCTTCCTCAAGACCGAGATGGGTGAGGGCTGCGATCTGGTCACCGGCTCCGCGCTCGGCGAGCGTTTCCCCTTCCTCGTCGGCCAGGAAGCGGCGCTGTGGAGTCCGCATGATCTGCGCGTCGAATCGCGCGAGGCGATCCCGCTGCTCGCCGCTCATCTCGAACGCGATCTCGGCGTCACCATCCTGCGCCGGACCACAGTTCACGGCGTCGCGCTGCCGGTGATCGAGACCTCGGCCGGGCCCTGGCGCGCTGAGGCCGCGATCATCTGCCCGGGCGACGATTTCACCGGTCTCTATGCCGATGAGCTCAAGGCTGCCTATCCCGAGCTGACACGCTGCAAGCTGCAGATGCTGCGGGTCCGGACCGCGGCCACCGGCCCCGATTTGCCCTGCGCGGTGATGTCCGATCTCTCGCTGGTGCGCTATCTCGGCTATGCCGAGCTGCCGGAGGCCGCGTCCTTGCGCGCCCGGCTAGAGCGCGAGCAGCCGGAGCAGCTCGCCAACGGCATCCATCTGATCACTGTCGCCTCCGCCGACGGGACGCGCGTCGTCGGCGATTCCCATCACTATGCCGCGACGCCCGATCCGTTCGGCGATACCGATGTCGATGAATTGATCCTCGACGAATACGCGGCGGTGTTCGGCGCCCGCCCGCCGGTCGAGGCACGCTGGCTCGGCACCTATGCCAGCCTGCCCGACCGGCCGATGCTGCGCGAGACGGTCTCCGACCGCGTCGGCCTCGTCATCGTGACCTCGGGGACGGGAGCGTCCACTTCCTTCGCCATCGGCGAGGAGACCATTGCGGAGATGTTCGGATGAGCGCTCAGTCCCTGCTTCCCTTTCACGTCGTCAAGGCGGTGGTGCTCGACTGGGCCGGTACCGTCGTCGATTTCGGCTCGCGCGCGCCGATGGGCGCCTTTGTCGAGGTTTTCGCCCGCTTCGGCGTCACGATCACGATTCCCCAGGCGCGCGGCCCGATGGGTCTGCCGAAGCGCGCCCATATCGCTGCGCTGATGGCCGAGCCGGCGATCGCGCAGGCCTGGCGGGCAAAGCATGGCGAGGTACCGGGCGAGGCCGCGATCGATGCGGTCTATGAGCAATTCGTGCCACTCAACGCGTCCGTCGTCACCGACTACGCCGATCTCATTCCCGGCGCCGCCGACAACATCGCCAACCTGCGCCGGCGCGGGCTGAAGATCGGCTCGACCACCGGCTATACCCGCGAGATCATGGAACGGCTGCTGCCGGCCGCGGCGGCGCAGGGCTATGAGCCCGACAACCTCGTCTGCGCCGGCGACCTCGCCGAGGGCCGCCCGAGCCCGCTGATGATGTATCGCTGCTTCGCCGATCTCGGCGTCTACCCGCCCTCCAGCGTGATCAAGGTCGACGACACCGAGCCCGGCATCGCCGAAGGCGCCGCTGCCGGCACCTGGACGGTGGGGCTTGCCGTCTCCGGCAACTGTGTCGGCCTCTCGCTGGCCGAGTGGAACGAATTGCCCCTGCTCGAGCAGCAGAAGCTGCGCGGCGAGGCAGCGGCAAAGCTACGGGCGGCCGGCGCCGACTATGTCATCGACAGCATCGCCGAGCTCGTCGGCGTGGTCGAGGCGATCGAGGCGACACTCGCCGCCCGGCAGGGCGTAAAGCAGTCGGCCTGACACTCTGCTGGCCGACCCAATGGTGCGCCGCTCAAGCGGGCAGCAGCGCCGCCTGTTTTTCGACGATTGACAAACTGCGAAACGCAGCGGAGATTTCATACGCATACAAACGAATTTCCACCCCGGCTTGTTGCATCGCACTACACTGGCCTACGGTAGGAAATCGCGCAGCGAGGGGCTGTGAATGCGTAAGTCGAGCGATCAACGGGAGAGCCATCGAATGGACCGTCGCCAATTCGTCAGCGGAGCTGCGCTCGGCGCCGTCACGCTGGCCACGCCGTCGCTGCTGCGCGCCCAAAGCGCGCCAATCAAGATCGGCGAGATCAACAGCTACACCTCGCAGCCGGCCTTCCTCAAGCCCTATCGTCAGGGCTGGGAGCTGGCGCTGGAACAGGTCAACGCCGCCGGCGGCGTGCTCGGCCGCAAGGTCGAGACCCTGTTCCGCGACGATGCCGGCAAACCCGAGGATTCGGTGCGCCTCGCCGGCGAACTGATCAACGCCGAGAAGGTGGATCTGCTCTCGGGCGGCTTCCTCTCCAATGTCGGCCTCGCCATCGCCGACTACGCCCTGCAGAACAAGCGGCTCTACGTCGCCTCCGAGCCGCTCTCGGACGCGATCGTCTGGGCCAAGGGCAACCGCTACACCTTCCGCCTGCGCCCATCGACCTACATGCAGGCGGCGATGCTGGTCGAGGAAGCGGCCAAGCTCCCGGCCAGGAAATGGGCGGTCGTGGCGCCGAACTACGAGTACGGCCAGTCGGCCGTGAAGTGGTTCAAGGAGTTGCTGAAGAAGGCCAAGCCCGACGTCGAGTTCGTCGCCGAGCAGTTCCCGGCGCTCGGCCGCATCGATGCCGGAGCGACCGTGCAGGCGCTCGAGGCTGCCAAGCCCGATGCGATCTTCAACGTCACCTTCGCCGCTGACCTCTCGAATTTCGTCCGCCAGGGCAACACCCGAGGCCTGTTCGAAGGGCGCACGGTGGTCTCGATGCTGACCGGCGAGCCGGAATATCTCGACCCGCTCGGCGCCGAGACGCCGGTCGGCTGGATCGTCACCGGTTATCCGCATGCCGACATCCAGACGCCGGATCACGTGAAGTTCCGCGACGCCTACAAAGCCAAGTACAACGATTACCCCCGCCTCGGCTCGGTGGTCGGCTTCGACACCATGAACGCCATCGCCACCGGTATCGCCAAGGCGGGCACGACCGAGAACGAAAAGCTCATCGATGCTCTGAAGGGGCTGAAGTTCACCTCGGCCTTCGGCCCGGTGGAGTTCCGCGCTTCCGACCATCAGTCGACGCTCGGCGCCTATGTCGGCAAGACCGCGGTCAAGGACGGCAAGGGCGTGATGGTCGATTGGCGCTACGCCGACGGCGCCAAGTACCTGCCGTCCGATGCAGAGGTGAAGACGCTTCGCCCGGCGGGCTGAAGCGCCAGGCTTCGACCTGATCTAGACTGGGAGACCCGGCCGCGGCACGCCGCTGCGGTCGCGGGAGGATTGCGCCCTTTTTCGCCTGTTTCGATGGAACCTCGCATGATCGATCTGATCTTCGCGCAGACGCTCAACGGCCTGGCCTCGGCCTCGTCGCTCTTCCTCGTCGCCTGCGGGCTGTCGATCATCTTCGGCGTGACGCGGATCGTGAACTTCGCGCATGGCTCGTTCTACATGCTTGGCGCCTATCTCGCCTTCACACTGGTCTCCCGCTTCGGCCCGGCCGACGTGCTCGGCTTCTGGGGCGGCGTGCTCTTGGCGGCGCTGATCGTCGCGGCGCTTGGCGCCATCGTCGAGATCGTGATCCTGCGCCGGATCTACCAGGCGCCCGAGCTGTTCCAGCTCCTCGCCACCTTCGGGCTGGTGCTGATGGTGCAGGACATCGCGCTGGGCATCTGGGGGCCGGAGGACAAGCTCGGCCCGCGCGCGCCCGGCTTCAAGAGCTTCGTCGTGCTGATGGGCAGCCGCTTCCCGAGCTACGAGCTCTTCCTGATCGTGGTCGGGCCGATCATGCTCGGCCTGCTCTGGTTCCTGTTCCAGAAGACGCGCTGGGGCACCTTGGTGCGCGCCGCGACGCAGGACCGCGAGATGGTCGGCGCGCTGGGCGTCAACCAGCGCCTGCTCTTCACCTCGGTCTTCGCCTTCGGCGCCGGCCTCGCCGCGCTCGGCGGCGCGCTGCAGCTCCCGCGCGAGGCGGTCAACCTGCACATGGACCTCTCGATGATCTCGGAGGCCTTCGTGGTCGTGGTCGTCGGCGGACTCGGCAGCGTCACCGGCGCCTATCTCGCGGCCGTGCTGATCGGCATCATCCACGCCTTCGGCATCCTGATCTTCCCGAAGATCACGCTGGTGCTGGTCTTCCTGGTGATGGCCGTCGTGCTGGTGATCAAGCCCTATGGGCTGATGGGCAAGCGTCCGGTCGGCAGCGCCCATGCCCATGGCCCGGTCGAGCCGCTGCTTCTGCCGGCGAGCCACAACGTCAAGCTGATCGGCCTCGCTGCGCTCGCCGTATTGCTGCTCGCACCCTTCATCGTCGCCGATCATTGGCTGCTGACGCTGACCGAGCTCTCGATCTTCGCGCTCTTTGCCGCATCGCTGCACTTCATGATGGGGCCGGGCGGCATGGCCTCCTTCGGCCACGCCGCCTATTTCGGGCTGGGTGCCTATGGCGCGGCGCTGGCGGTGAAGTGGCTGGGCATGCCGATGCTGCCGGCGCTCGCCTTTGCGCCCTTCCTCGCCGGCATCGCCGGTTTCGTCTTCGGCTGGTTCTGCGTCCGGCTCTCCGGCGTCTACTTGGCCATGCTGACGCTGGCCTTCGCCCAGATCGCCTGGGCAACCGCCTTCCAATGGGTCGACGTCACTGGCGGCGACAACGGCATTCTCGGCGTCTGGCCAGCGGCCTGGGCGAGTTCGAAGCTGGTCTATTATTACCTCGCCCTGGCGGTCTGCGTCGCGGCGATCCTCGCTCTGCGCGTCGTCGTCTTCGCGCCCTTCGGCTATGCGCTCCGGGCCGGCCGCGACAGCCCGCTCCGGGCCGAGGCGATCGGCCTGCCGGTGATGCGCATCCAGTGGATCGCCTTCATCATCGCCGCCTTCGCGGCGGGCATCGCCGGCGCCCTCTTCGCCTTCTTCAAGGGCTCGGTCTTCCCGACCTATATGGCAATCCCGCGCTCGGTCGACGGCCTCCTGATGGTGCTGCTCGGCGGCGTCCAGACCGTGTCGGGGCCGATCGTCGGCGCCTTCGCCTTCATGGGGCTGCAGGAGCAATTGATGAAGGCGACAATGTACTGGCGCTTCGTCCTCGGCGCCTCGATCGTCCTGCTCGTCATCCTGTTCCCCCGCGGCCTCGTCGGCACGGCGCTCGCCTTGTCGGAACGCCGCCGCGAGGCCGAGCCGGCCACACCTGTCGCCGTCGCGCCGGAGCCCGCCCGATGAGCCCGGTCCTTGAAGTCCGCAATCTCGGAAAATCCTTCGGCGGCGTGCGTGCCGTCGACGATGTCAGCTTCTCGGTCGAGGCCGGCAAGCTTTTGGCGCTGATCGGCCCCAACGGCGCCGGCAAGACCACCTGCTTCAACATGCTGAACGGCCAGCTGCCTTCCGACCGCGGCGAGGTCATCTTCGACGGCAAGATAATCACCGGCCTCAAACCGCGCGAGGTCTGGCGCCTAGGCGTCGGCCGCACCTTCCAGATCACCGCGACCTTCGCCTCGATGAGCGTGCGCGAGAACGTTCAGATGGCGCTGATCTCGCATGCGGGTGAAACCTGGACGCTGTTCGGCCGGGCCAAGGATCGCCACGTCGCCGAAGCCGATGCGCTGCTGAAGCAGGTCGGCATGCTCGACCAGGCCGAGCGCGCCTGCGGCGTGCTTGCTTATGGAGACTTGAAGCGGGTCGAGCTCGCGGTCGCGATCGCTAACAAGCCGAAGCTCCTGCTGATGGACGAGCCGACCGCCGGCATGGCGCCGCGCGAGCGCATCGCCTTGATGGCGTTGACCGCCGAGATCGCCAGGGAGCGCGGCATCGCCGTGCTGTTTACCGAGCACGACATGGACGTGGTCTTCGCCCATTCCGACGCGATCCTGGTGCTCGACCGCGGCAAGCTGATCGCCAAGGGCCGGGCCGAGGAGGTCCGCAACGATCCGGCCGTGCGCGCGGTCTATCTCGGCTCCGGCGCGACCTCGGGAGGCCACTGATGCTCGAGATCGAAGGGCTCAATGCCTATTACGGTCGCGCCCATATCCTGCACGGCGTCGGCTTCTCGATGGGCCGCGGCGAGGTGCTGGCGCTGATGGGCCGCAACGGCGCCGGCAAGTCGACGACGATGAAGGCGGTGATGGGGCTGGTGCCGCCGCAAGCGGGCCGCGTCGTCTTCGAGGGACATACCATCGTCGGCCGCGAGCCGTTCGAGATCGCCCGCCTCGGCATCGGCTATGTGCCGGAAGAGCGGCGGGTCTTCTCCGAGCTCAGCGTGATGGAGAACCTCTCCGTCGCACAGCGGCCGAAGCGCGAGGGCGCACCGCACTGGACGCCGGAGCGCCTGTTCCAGCTCTTCCCCAATCTCGGGCGCATGCGCGACCGGCCGGGCGGAGCGATGTCCGGCGGCGAGCAGCAGATGCTGACCATCGCCCGCACGTTGATGGGCAATCCCAAGCTCGTCCTGCTCGACGAGCCCTCGGAGGGCCTCGCCCCTGTCATCGTCGAGGAGATGGCCAAGACCATCCTGGCGCTGAAGGGCGAAGGGCTCTCGGTGCTGATCTCCGAGCAGAACCTGCACTTCGCCGGCTCGGTCGCCGACCGCGCCACCATCATCGAGAAGGGCCTGATCCGCTTCACAGGCACGATGGACGAACTCAAGGCCGACGAGGCGGTGCGGGCGCAGTATCTGTCGGTTTGAGCGGCCTATCGCGGAACCACTTCGTCTTTCCGGGGCGCCGCGCAGCGGCGAGCCCGGAACCCAGAACCGATACCGCCTCAGGACAGACATCCAGCCGCCCAGCTTCACTGAGCCGCCGCACCGGTTCTGGATTCCGGGCTCTTCGCTGCGCGAAGCCCCGGAAAGACGGCAAGGGCGCGCCCAAACGAAAAACCCCGGAAGCTTGCGCTTCCGGGGCAGGTGCCCGGCCGTGACCACGGCCTGGGGGGAGGAGCCTTACCAGCCGGCGAGGACCGAGCCCTTGAAGCGCTCGGCGACGAAGGCCTTGATCTCGGGGGTGTGATAGGATTCGAGCAGCGCCTTGACCCAGGGCTTGTCCTTGTCGACCTCGCGCACGGCAATCAGGTTGACATAAGGGCCCTTCGGGTCCTCGCGCAGGATCGCCGAGGTCGGCTCGATCTTGGCGTCGACGGCGTAGTTGGTGTTGATCGCGGCAGCAGCGACGTCGGGGAGCGAACGCGGCGTCTGGGCCGCCTCGATCTCGATGATCTTCAGCTTCTTCGGGTTGCCGACGATGTCGGCGACGGTCGGCTTGAAGCCGACGCCGTCCTTGAGCTTGATCACACCCTTGTCCTGCAGGAGGAGGAGCGAGCGGCCACCATTGGTCGGGTCGTTCTGGATCGCGACGGTGGCGCCATCTGGCACCTCGGCCCAGCTCTTGTACTTCGACGAGTAGATGCCGAGCGGGAAGTTCACGGTCAGGCCGACGCTGACCAGCTTGAAGCCGCGATCCTTCACCTGGTTGTCGAGATAGGGCTGGTTCTGGAAGGAATTCGCCTCGAGCTCGCCGGCGGCCAGCGCTTGGTTCGGCACGACATAGTCGGAGAACTCGATGATCTTGAGGTCGAGTCCCTTCTTGGCGGCGATCGGCTTCACCTTCTCCAGGATCTCGGCATGCGGGCCGGGCGAGGCGCCGATGCGGACGACCTGGTTCTGCTGGGCGAGCGCCGGGGCAGCAAGGACGAGCGAGGCGGCAAAGCCGAGCGCGAGGCGGCGGCTGAAGAGGACGGACATGGTAGCTCCTTGGTGAACTGAACGGGTTGGAAACGAAAATCGATCAGGCGTGACGCAGGCGCTTGTTGAGGTGGCGCGACAGGCGATCGCCGACGCTCTGCACGGTCTGGACGAGGACGATTAGCACTGCGACGACGATCGCCATCACATCCGGCATGAAGCGCTGATAGCCATAGCGGATGCCGAGATCGCCGAGCCCGCCGCCGCCGACCGCGCCGACCATGGCCGAGAAGCCGAGCAGGCTGACGAGAGCAAGCGTCAGGCCGAGCACGATCGCCGGCAGCGCCTCGGGCACCAGCACCTTGCGGACGATCTGCAGCGGGCTCGCGCCCATCGAGCGCGCCGCCTCGACCAGGCCCTGATCGACCTCGCGGATGGCGCCCTCGATCAGGCGGGCGATGAAGGGCGTCGCGGCCACGGTCAGCGGCACGGTCGCGGCGAAGGTGCCGATCGAGGTGCCGGCGATCAGCCGGGTGAACGGGATGATCGCGACGACCAGGATGATGAAGGGCGTCGAGCGCGTGGCGTTGACCAGCGCACCGAGCACCGCGTTGACCGCGGGCGCGGCGAAGAGCTCGCCCTTTTTGCTGGTAGCGAGGAAGACACCGAGCGGCAGGCCGAGCGCGGTGCCGAGCCCGGCCGCGATCGCGACCATCAGCAGCGTGTCGCCGGTCGCCTCGACGATCAGTCGGATGAGTTCAGGAGACATGGCCGACCAGCTCCGCCTTGAGACCGAGGGATTTCAGCGCGCCGAAAACGGCGGCGAGCTCAGGCTCGCTCGCCGGCACCGAGACCAAGAGGCTGCCGAACGGCTTGTCGCCGATCGCATCGATGCGGCCGGCAAGGATGTTGACGTCGACGCCGATGACGGCGCTGAGGCGGCTGATGACCGGGGTGGTTGCGTTCTCGCCAGTGAAGGCGATGCGCAGCACGGCACTGTCGCCGGCGAGCGCCTGCGCATGGATGCGGCCGGCAAGGTATTCGGGCACCTCGACGCCGGTCACCGCCTCGACGAAGCTCGCCGTGGTCGGGTGGCGCGGCCGGGTCATCACCTCGAAGGTCTCGCCCTCCTCGACGATGTGGCCGCCCTCGATCACCGCGACGCGGTCGCAGATCTCCTTGATCACCGGAATCTCGTGGGTGATCAGGAGGATGGTGATGCCGAGCTCGCGATTGACCTGCTTGAGCAGGGCCAGGATCGCGCGCGTCGTCTCGGGGTCGAGCGCCGAGGTCGCCTCGTCGCAGAGCAGCACCTTCGGCTCGGTTGCCAGCGCCCGGGCGATGCCGACACGCTGCTTCTGGCCGCCGGAGAGCTCGGCCGGGTAACGCTCGCGCTTGTCGGCAAGCCCGACCAGATCCAGCAGGCGACTGACCTGGGCCTCGATCTTCGCCTTGGGCACGCCGGCGATCTCCAGCGGCAACGCGACATTGTCGAACACGGTGCGCGACGACAGCAGGTTGAAATGCTGGAAGATCATGCCGGTGGCGCGCCGACGCTCGCGCCAGCCGGCCTCGGTCAGATTGGTGACGTCCTCGCCCTCGATCAGGATGCGGCCGGCGGTGGCGCGCTCCAGCCCGTTGACGAGGCGGATCAGCGTCGACTTGCCGGCACCAGAGCGGCCGATCACGCCGACGATGCTGCCACGCGGCACGACCAGGTCGATGCCGGCGAGCGCCGTCACCGGCTCCTGGCTGTCACGGCTGGCAAAGGTCTTGCCGACGGCTTCGAAGCGAATGATCGCATCGGCCGGTGGCGTCGGAAGGAGGGCCTCGACGCGAAAGGCGTCGGGCTTCACGGGGGCGTTCATCATGACCTCAGAAATGCGTGTGGCACGACCAGTGCGCAATGCCTAATTGCTCGAGCGTGACCTCGCGGATCGAGCGGCGGCGTTCCTCGGCACCAAGCTCGGCGAGGGAGCGCTCCAGCCAGCGCGACTCCCTCGGTTCGACGGGCACCGCCCGCTCGAACCAGGCGGCGAATGCCGCGCGCAGTGTCTCGAACAGCGTCACCGGCTCGCCTCAGGCCGCCAAGCGCAGGCCGGGACGCGAACGGACGAGCTGGCGCGCCGCCAATTCGGCCGCGACCGGCGTCGCGAAGCGCTGGCCTTCGAGCCGATCGAAGGCCGCGGAGGCGGAGATAAAGGTGAAGAAGCGCTCATCGGCGCCGCGGGCGACGAGGCCCGCCTGGGTTTCGCCGACCTCGATGACATAAGCCTGGCGGGTCGGCGGGTTGGAAATGACCTGGGACTGGAACGACATGACGATCTTCGCCGCGTTGCGGCGCCCTGTACTGAGTGATGTCGGAAAAGACGCCGGTGGCGGCGTCAACGCTGGATCAGCGGCGACAACAGCACATCATCGAACGGCGGAGCTGTTCGGCAGGGCGGAGCGGGAAACCGGTCATGTTCATCTCCTCAAAGCCAGGAGCCCACGACCACGTCGTGGCGCTTTAGCGTTTGGTGACGCGGCGCAAGCTGCTCGCTCAAATCTCCGCGGCCATCGGTGAACCGACGACGTCCGTAATTTAGGAAAGCTCGTTCTGCATGTCAATCCAAACGTTCTTTTAAAGGTACGCGGCGATTAGGAAGAGCCTTTCGCCGAACGGGCGGAGAAGGAAATTTTCTTTTCCGGCGTGGCCCATACCACCCCTGGCGTAGAACAACCTGCCAATCTGGCATCGCCCGGCCGACCTGCTATCGTCGCACCGACTCAAGGCGGGGCGGGATGAACGACAGGACGGACAGCGCCAGCATCGTGGACGGGCGGATGACGCTGCCGGGGGTGGCCGGCGCCTTCGTCCAGGACGCGGCGAAGCTGCTCGCCTTCACGGCGGAGGGGCTCGTCGTGGTCTCCGGGCACGACTGGCGCGACGGCGCGTTGCACGACGCCGGACGTATCGAAGCCCACGCCCGGCCGAACGGCGCGCGGCTCGCCCGGATCGACCAGCCGGAGCCAGCGCAGGACCTGTCCCTGACGATCCGCTCCTTCCCCGGCGAGAATGCGCCGTTGCTGCGCCTCAGCTCAGCCGCCGGGGCACAGGGCGATCTCGACGACCGGCTCGCGGCCGAACTCTTCCTCCCGCATCCCTTGTTCGCAGGGCTGCGGAAAGACCTCACTGACGGCCGCGCCGGTCATCTCTCCTTCGCCGCGACGACCAATCTCTGGCTGCGCGAGGGCAGCGCGGACGAGGAGCCGCCGCTCTTCCACCTCGCGCCAGAGGCTGATGGCCGTCCGCGCCAGGCGCATGGACGGGTGCAAAGCATCAGCTGGCGGGCCGCCGCGAACGAAGCAGCTGGCGACCCGGCCTTCCTCGCAAGGCAACCGGATCAGCCGGCCGAGACCGAGCCGCCGGAGGACCCGGTCGCCGAGCAGCTCAGGCGGATCAACTGGAGCCTGAAGCAGGTCCTGATCGTCCTCGCCTTCCTGATGCTAATCATCGCGTTGAAATAGGGCTCATTCGTCCTGCGAGCGCTGGTTGGCTTGCGTCTCGTAGACCTGCTCGTTCTCGATCCACTTGCCGTCGAGGCCGCGCCCGCGGTTGAGCTGCGTCTTGTCGCGATTGGAGAGCACTTTGTGGTCGGGCAACGAGGCCGGCCGCGTGCTCGTCGCGCCGGTGCCGTCTCCCTTGCCCTTGATGCTCGGACCGAGCTTCCCGCCAGCATTGGCCATCATCGTCTCCTGTGCGCGCGTCGAGCCCCCATGCTTTGCCAACGCCTCGGCTCAGCGATGGTTCGGCACGAACTTCAGCCGCACGCCTGCGTTGTTTCCAGCGCAAGCCAGGAGCCCATCCATGCTCGACATCCTTCCCGCCCCTGACCATGTCGCGGCCTTCCGCATCACCGGCACGCTTTCCGAGCCGGATTTCGACACGCTGATCGCCGAGATCGAGAGCAAGCTCGAACGTCACGAAAAACTTGGCATCCTCGCCGACCTCAGCGGCTTCGAGGACATGACCTTCCGCGCCGGCCTCAAGGATGCGCGCTACGGCTTCGGCAAGATCCTGCAATGGCGCCGCTTCCCGCGCGAGGCCGTCGTCACCGACAAGGGCTGGATCGAGACGCTGGTCGCGATCGCGAGCCCGCTCGTGCCCTTCGTCGAGGTCAGGAGCTTCAAGCCCGACGCCTTCGACGCAGCGCTCGCCTGGGCGAGCGAGATCGAGGGCGGGCCGAACGCCTGAGTTCAGGCGGCACCCAGGGCATGCCGGCCTCCCGACGCTGTGGCGAAAACATGGCGCGCAGATGAACGGCAGCCGACTGCCCCGTTCAGGCGGGGTTCCAGCCGAATGCGCTTCAATAGCGACAACTCAAAAGGAGATGCCCTATGCGCCACCTTCTCATCGCCGCGGCGATCGCGCTCGGCGCGGCCGTCACTCCGGCGGCCGCCAGCGAAGCCTTCAGCGGCGCTGCCGCCCTCGACAAGGTCGAGGCGACCTACACCCGCCACACCCGCGAGCACCGGATGTGGGAAATCCAGCGCAATATGGAACGCCAGAACCGCTATGGCGGCCACCATCGCGGCTATGACCGTGGCTACGGTTATGGCCGCCACCGTGGCGGCCCGCCGCCCTGGGCCCCGGCCCATGGCCGCCGCCATCACGACCGCTACGACCGCTGGTAGAGGCGGTCCGTACCCCGCGCCCTTCGCCACCCTGTCCCCCAGGGCGAAGGGCGCGGGTTTTTTATTGAAAGGGCGCGAAAACCGCCACGCAAAGCCACCCGCGCCCGAATGTCTCCTGGATGGGCGAGGGGCTGCGCTCTTGCCTTCGACGGCTGAGCCAGATTTCAGCTCACCGGCGCGTATTTCACCACGCAGCCATAGGCCTTGGTCGCAGACTCCGAGACGGCCTTGCCGGCCTTGAGCTCGGCCACCGCCTGGCGGACATAACTCTTGGCGCCGGTCAGGCTGGAGGCGCTCGACGAGGGCTTGTCGTCGATCGCGCCGGCATAGGCGAGCGTGCCATTGGGATCGATAATGTACATGTGCGGCGTGGTCTGGGCGCCATAGGCGCGGGCCAGCTGGCTCTTCGGGTCGAGCAGGATTGAGGCCGGGGCGGCGTCGCGCGTCTTGGTCAGCTCCTTGGCCTTGGCTGCATCGACATGGCCCTGCTCGCCCGCAGGCGAGGAGATCACCGAGAGCCAGACGATGCCATCCTTGGCCATGTCCTTCTGCAGTGTCTGCATGGTGGCACTGTTGTAATGCTTCCGGACATAGGGGCAGTCATGGTTGGTCCATTCGAGGACCACCGTCTTGCCGGAATAGTCCGAAAGCTTCTGCAGCTTGCCGTCAACGTCGACCACCGAGAAATCGGGGGCCTTGGCACCGGTCTTGGCCGCGCTCTGGGCAAAGGCTGCGCCCGAGGTGAGCGCCAGTGCGGTGGCGGCAAGGCCGGCGAGGAAGGTCTGTCTGCTCACGGCTTTCATCGTCAGTCTCCTTCTGAGGTTGAAACGTCGGGGCTTGGCTTCACTTCTGGCTTGATGCGGTCTTCACCTCTTTGCCGGCGGCGCGCTGAGCGGCGCTGACCACGGTCTCGGGCGTCAGCAATTGCGGCAGCACCTCGGCCTGCGCGCCCTTCGTTCCCGGATAGAAAAGATAGAGCGGCACGCCGGCCCGGCCATACTCCGCCAGCGTCGCGGCGATCTCGGCATTGCGATTGGTCCAGTCGGCCTTGAGATAGGCGACGCCGAGCTTGGCGAAGGCGTCCTTTACCTCCTGCCGCGACAGCGCGACGCGGTCATTGGCGAGGCAGGTGATGCACCAGGCGGCGGTGAAGTTGACGAAGACCGGCCGCCCTTGCGCCTGCAATTCGGCGACCCGCGCCGGCGACCAGACGCCCGGCGCTTCCGCTCCGGCCTGCGCCGTAGGCTGCGCTGAAGGTGTCGCACTCTCGATCACGAAGGCCGAGGTCGCGCCGACAAGCAGGATGGCCGCCAGACCTGCTGCGATCCGCAAGCCACGGCCGCTTCCGCGCGTCACGCCAATCAGCCAGAGCGCGAGGCCGGCAATGAGGATCGCGACCAGTGCGGCGAGTGCCCCGTCGGCGCCGGCCTGCATGGTCGCGACCCAGATCAGCCAGATCGCGGTCGCGAACATCGGGAAGGCAAAGGCCTGCTTCAGCACGATCATCCAGCGTCCCGGCTTCGGCAGCAGGCGCAGCAGCCCTGGCGCGAAGGAGAGCGCGACGACCGGCGCAGCGAAGCCGAGCGCCAGCGCCATGAAGATCGAGAGCGCTGCGGCGGGCGGTTGCGTCAGCGCATAGCCCATCGCCGCGCCCATGAACGGGGCGGTGCAGGGCGTTGCCACCACGACGGCGAGCGCGCCGGTCATGAAGGCGCCGACCGGCCCGCTGCGGCTGGCGAGCCCGTCGCCGACGCCCTGCATGCGGCCGCCGATCTCGAAGGCGCCGATCAGGTTGAAACCGATCAGCGTCATCAGCACGGCGAGCAGGATGACGAGCGGCGGCGACTGCAACTGGAAGCCCCAGCCGGCGCCGAGGGCGATGACCAGTGCGCCCAATATCAGGAAGGTCGCGAGCACGCCGGCGAGGAAGAGCAGCCCCTGCTGGCGGACCTCGCTTCGGCTGGCCTGCGCGACCTGCGCGAAGCCGAGCGCCTTGATGAACAGCACCGGCAGCACGCAAGGCATCAGGTTGAGGATCAAGCCGCCGGCGAAGGCAAAGGCCAGCGCCAGCCAGATCGTCAGGTCTTCGGCCGGAGGCGGCGGCAGCGTCACTTTCGCTAACGGCTGCGACGGAGCGGCAACCGCCTGCAGCAAGGCCGGCTCGACCTCGGCGCTGAGCGCGAGCGCGCGCCTGGCGCCGCCTTCCTCGAAGGTGAGGACGCCGTCGGTCATCGGCGTTCCGACCTTGAAGGCGGTGGAGCGTGTCAGCGTCAACGCGCCGCCATCAGCCGGCTGCGCGGCCGCATGCTCGATCAACGTGTCCAGGATCGGGAAGAAGCGGATATCGCTGGCGCCGGCCGGAAGATCGGGCAGGGTCAGCGTGAGCTTGTCCTCGCCCTTCGCCGTCAGCTTGCCGGTGAAGCCCGCCGGCCTTGGCAGGGCGGCGCGAGCCTGCTCGATCCGCGCCTCAGCATCGGCATCGACTGCGCTCGTCGCCGCGATCGGCAGGTCGAGCGTGAAGGCGCCCTCTTCGGGAATGCAGATCTTCTCGCAGACCAGCCAGGTCGCCTTGGCCGAGAGCGTCAGCGTTTCGCCCGGCTTGGCGTTCGCCGGGACCGAAATCTCGACCGGCAGCACAACATTGTCTTCGAAGCCGAAATTGACCAGCGGCTCGACACGGATCGCCTTCGGCGCCGGCCACTGGATCGCGCCGGCGCTCACGCCCTCCGGCAAGGTCCATTCGATCCGCGTCGCTTCGCCGGAATCGCCCGGGTTCTGCCAGTAGCTGTGCCAGCCCGGCGCGAGCTTCTGGGTCAGGGCGATCTGGAAGCGCTCGCCCGGTGTGACCGCATCGCGGCTCGACAGCAAGGTGGCGGTGACGCGCGGCGAGATCACGGCGGCGGATTCGGCGGCGAGCAGCGGCGCAGGCGCCAGCAAGGCGAGTGCCATGGTGGCGCGTTGCAGCAACCGGTTAGCGGTCCGGCGTGATAGGCTCGTCGCGATCATGCCCACCAGATGCCCGCTTCCATCGCGAAAAGCCAATGACAAGCGGGTGATAGCGGCGCGAGGTCGCAGGCTCTGGATCTTTGTTTTATCGCATTTTCTTCACGCGAACCGGTATCCACTTCGCTCGAAAATGCTCTACGCCGCCCCGAGCCGCTCGCCGCGATAGACGCCGGAGCGGATCCTGCTCCACCAGTCGCGGTTCTCCAGATACCAGGCGACCGTCTTGCGCAGCCCGCTTTCGAAGCTCTCCTGCGGCCGCCAGCCGAGCTCGCGCTCGATCTTGGAAGCATCGATTGCATAGCGCTGGTCATGGCCCGGCCGGTCGGCGACGAAGCGGATCAGGTTTTCGCGTGGGCCTTTAGCGGCATCGGGCGCAAGCTCGTCCATCAGCGCGCAGATCGCCTTGACCACCTGAAGATTGCTGCGTTCTGCCGAGCCGCCGACATTGTAGCTCTCGCCGATCCGGCCGCTCTCGGCGATCAAGGCGAGCGCGCGGGCATGGTCCTCGACATGCAGCCAGTCGCGGACATGGGCGCCGGAGCCGTAGACCGGCAGATCCTTGCACTCGAGCGCGTTGAGGATCATCAGCGGGATCAGCTTCTCGGGGAAGTGATAGGGCCCGTAATTGTTCGAGCAATTCGAGAGCACGACCGGCAGGCCGTAGGTGTGGTGCCAGGCCCGCGCCAGATGGTCGGAGGCCGCCTTCGAGGCCGAATAGGGCGAGTTCGGCTGATAGGGTGAGCTCTCGCTGAACAGCCCGTCCTCGCCGAGCGAGCCGAAGACCTCGTCGGTCGAGATCTGGTGGAAGCGGAAGCCGGCCCGCTCCACCGGCGGCAGCGAGCGCCAGTGCCGCAGCGCCTCCTGCAGCAGCACGAAGGAGCCGACGATATTGGTCTCGATGAAGGCGGCCGGCCCATCAATCGAGCGATCGACATGGCTCTCGGCCGCGAGATGCATGACGATGTCGGGCGCGAATTCGGCGAAGGCCCGCCGCATGGCCGCTGCATCGCCGATATCGGCCTCAAGGAAGGCAAGGCGCGGATCGTTCGTGACAACGCTTAGATTGTCGCGATTGCCGGCATAGGTCAGTTTGTCGACGACCAGCACCTGATGCGGCGTCTGCCGGATCAGGTGGCGCACTACGGCGGAGCCGATGAAGCCGGCGCCGCCGGTGACGAGATAGCGCTTCACGCGAAGTCCTCATAGCGGAACGGGCTGACGAAGCCGGCAAAGCCGGGCAGGGCTACGTCCCTGCCGGAAAGCTGCGCCTCGGCCTCGGAGACCGGCCAGTCGATCGCAAGCTCAGGGTCGTCCCAGGCAATTCCGCCCTCGGTCTGCGGCGCATAGGGACCGTCGACCTTGTAGACGACCTCGGTATCGGGCTCGAGCGTGCAGAAGCCATGGGCGAAGCCGTGCGGCACGAAGAGCTGCTCGGCGCCATCCGCAGTGAGCGTCGCCGCACACCATCTGCCGTAGCTGGGCGACCCCCGGCGAATATCGACCGTGACGTCGAAAATCGCGCCTTTCAGCACCCGGATCAGCTTGGCCTGCGCCGCTGGCGGGGCCTGGAAGTGCAGGCCGCGGACCACGCCGCGTGCGGCCGAGAGCGACTGGTTGTCCTGCACGAAGACGGCACCGATGCCTGCCGCCGCGAAGTCCTGTGCGCTCCAGGTCTCCATGAAGTAGCCGCGTGCATCGCCGAACTTCTTCGGGCGGATCAGCACGACGGCGGGAATGGCGAGGGGCTCGAAGGCGAACTTGCTCATGGCGTCCTTGAACCCTCGCTGGCGCGCGCCGTCAACGCCCGCTCTAACTCAAAGTGAGAGACGGGTTCACCGATCAGATTGATTCAATCTGATCGGATCCGGCTCTCGCGATCCGCCCGCCCGTCATTGGTTCCGCCACGCCCGTTGTCAGCGGAAAGCTGATCGGCAGCTCGGCCTTGCGGCGCATGGCGAGGAACGCGAAGCACTCCGCCTCGATTGCATCGCCGCGCCAGCCGACCGCCTCGGCCGGAACCGCCTCGGCACCAGTGCGGGCATTGAGCGCCGCCATGATCGCCGGATTGCGCCGCCCGCCACCGCAGACGATCAGCTTTCTCGGCCTGACCGGAAGCAGGTCGAGTCCGCGTCTGACCGCGCCGGCAGTGAAGGCGGTCAGGGTTGCCGCCCCGTCCTCGAAGGAGAGGCCCTCGGCCATGGCGGCGGTGAAGTCATGGCGGTCGAGCGATTTCGGATAGGACGCGAAGAGATAGGTGTGTTCGAGCAGGCGCGCGAGCCTCTCCTCGTCCACTGTTCCGGCCAGCGAGAAGGCGCCGTCACGGTCCATCTCGCCCTTGTCGTGCTGCTTGATCCAGTCGTTCAGTGGCGCATTGCCCGGCCCGGTGTCGAAGGCGAGCACATGGTCGGCATCGGCGAAGGCGCTGAGATTGCCGACGCCGCCGAGATTGAGAACGGCGGTCTCCTGCCCGGCGCCGATGCTGCGCATCAGCGCGGCATGATAACTCGCGACCAAGGGTGCGCCCTGGCCGCCGGCGCGGACATCGGCCGTGCGGAAATCATAGACGACATCGATGCCGAGCCGCTTCGCCATCAGCGCGCCGTCGCCGAGCTGGCGGGTATCGCCCTTGCGTTCAGACGTCGGGGCGCGATGCAGCACTGTCTGGCCATGGAAGCCGATCGCTGCGACCTCGCTCGCAGCGATGCCCTCGGCGGCGAGGAATTCAGCGACCGCCTCGGCCTGCGCCAGGGTCAGGGCGCGCTCGGCCTCGGCGAAGATCGCCGGCTCCGCCCCCTCGAAGCGCCAACCGAGCGCCGCCTGCACCGCCTCAGTCAGCAGGTCGCGAACCTCCTGGCGATAGGGCGAAAGCCGCCATGGGCCGAACTCGGCGACCGCTGAGCCGTCCGTCCGGATGGCGGCGATGTCGATATTGCCGTCGAGGACCGTTCCGGTCATCAGGCCGATCGCCCAGGCTGGCTGCATGCTCTGCATCTCCTCTTGCCCGGCGCGATGCCTGTCACAGGCAAAGTCCGCCCGCAATCCCGACCCGATTCCGACCCAATCGCCACCTACCCAAAGGCGAACCCGCCCTGGAGACCGGCATGCTGACCCGTCGCTTCGTCTTGATCGCCTGCCTGGGTCTCGTTCCGACCGCGCCGGCTCTCGCACAGATATCGAGCGGCGAGATCGGTGCGCCGCCGCTCGACGTTCCGTCCTCCGACGCACCGACGGCGCCACCATACCCGCCCCGGCCGCCGGAAGCCGACGATGATGACTACGGCATCAGCCGGCGCGAGGCCGTGCGGATCGCCCGCCGTAGCGGTGTGGTCGATGTCGAGAGCGTCCGTCGCCGTCGCGGAGTCTGGATCGTCTCGGGCACCGATGATGACGACGAGGACATCCGCGTCGTCATCAATGACGAGGGTTATGTCGTCGCGGTCAGGCGCGACTGAGGTCAGCCGACCCGCAGCGCTGCGTCAAAGGCGTCCTGCAGCATCTCCCGACACTGCCTGGCCTGCTCTCGGCTGGGCTCGTGCAGGATATGCGGCGTGATGTCGGCGAGATCGCGCAGGGCGAAATCGATCGCCGACATGAGGTCGAGCGCATCGCCGTCATGCTCGACGACCGGCGGCTTCAACCGGAACTGCAAAACCTGACCCATCAGGACCTGACCCATTACGCGTGTCTCACGAGACTGGAAGGCGAATCGTTCTGCTGAGTCTCGCCCGCAATCGGTCAGGAACCGGTTAACGCCGCGTCGGCGTCATTTCTTTTCGATGTTCCAGAACAGCATCACCGGCGCTGCCAGCACGCCCGAGACATTGGCGCGCCTGGCATAAGGCTGATCGAACTGACCCAGAACGCGATAAGGCTGCATCTCGGCGAGCCTTCTGTGCAGCGCCTCGACCGCCGCCTTGCGGGCGGCATCGTCGGGCGCATCGACCACCGCGCCGCGCAGTTTCTCCGCTTCGGCGTCGCAGGGCCAGCCGGCCCAGGCTTTCTCGCAGGCCATGTTGGTGCCGATATTGGTCATGGGCGACTGCATGGTCGCGCCCGAGGCATAGGTCACGAACAGGTTCCAGCCGCCCTGGTCCGGCGGGCTCTTGTTCTGCTGGCGCGTGGTAACGGTGCCCCAGTCGGAGAACTGGACGGCGACATTGACGCCGGCCTTCTTCAGCTGGGCGGCGGCGACCTCGGCCATTCGGCCGATCGCGGCGATGTCGTTGCTGGTGGTCAGCACCAGCTTCTCGCCCTTGTAGCCGGCCTCCGCCAGCAACTGCTTCGCCTTGTCCAGATCGGGCTTGGCGTAAGCCTCCGTGCCGGCCTGCGTGCCGTTTGGCCCGCCGCAGATGAAGTAGGCGGCGCAGCGCTTCCACCATTCCTCGTCGCCGAAGCCGCCGGCGAGGAACTCGGCCTGGTCGGTGGCATAGGCGAGCGCGAGTCGTGCCTTCGGGTTGTCGAAGGGCGGATGCAGACTGTTCGGCCGCAGCATCACCTGGTTGGCGAGGTTGGAATAGCGCTCGACCTTGACGTCCTTGGCCGCCGCGACCACCGGGATCAGGTCCTGGCTCGGCTGTTCCCAGATATCGATCTCGCCGGTCTGCAGGGCGGCCGCCGCCGTTGCCGCATCCGGCATGATCAACCATTCGACCCGGTCGACCTTGACGACGCGGCCGCCGGCGAGCCCGTCAGCCGGCTCGGAGCGCGGCGCATAGTCGGGGTTCCTGTCGTAAACGACCTTGGCGCCGCTGCGCCATTCGGCGCGATTGAACTTGAACGGGCCCGAACCGATCGTCTCGGTCACCGGCTTCATCGGGTCGGTCGCGGCATCGGCCTCGCGCATGATCACCGGAATCTGGCCGACCGCAGAGCCGAGCGCAAACGGCACCAGCGCCATCGGCTTCTTCAGCTTGAGCACGAAGGTCCTGTCGTCCTTCGCCTCCATGCCCTCGGTGTACTCGCCGAGCTTGCCGCCGATCGTGTCGCGCTTCATCCAGCGCGTCAGCGAGGCGATCACGTCGCGCGTCGTCACGGGCTGACCATCGTGGAATTTCAGGCCCGGCCGCAGTGTGAAGGTCCAGCTGAGCCCGTCCGGCGCAGTCGAGAAACTCTCGACCATCTGCGGCTTCGGCTGGAGGTTGGCGTCCCAGGCAAACAGGGTCTCGTAGATCATCAGCCCGTGCATGCGGGTGATCACGATCGAGGCGGCGACGGGATCGAGCGTCTTGAGGTCGGCGTGCGGCGCGACCCGCAGCACGGATTTGGGCGCCGGCTGCGCCTGTGCGCCGGCGGAGAGCAGCAGTGCCGTCGCGCCGATGAGTGTCGCGGCAAGGCGGGATCGGATCATGGCTGACCTCCCTGGTCGATGCGGGTGAAATGCAGGATGCGCGAACGATGGCCGGCGAGGCGCAAGCTTCCGTCCCCTTGCAGCCAGAGGCAAGGCCGGTGCTGCCACGGGCCGTGCGCGAGATCGGCCAGCGTCCGCCCGCCGGGCAGTGGCGTTAGCCGGGTCTCGCGGCCGATCGTCCCGGCCCAGGGCCAGGACGCCGTGCCATCGGCGCGGATCGTGATCGCGACGCCGAGCCGATCATCGCGCCAGCGCCCGACGAGGCGCTCGTCGAGCTTCGTCTCGGCCGGCACCGGCAGCAGCCGGCGCGACACGCCGCCGATCGTGCCAGCGAGCGCTCCGTCGGCTTCAGGCTTCAGCCTGACATCGAGATAGGCCGGCAGGCTGCGCAGGCCGCCGGTTCCGTCCGAGACGAGCTTCTCATAGCCGCCCATGAAACTGATCGCGCCGCTGGCGAGCTCGGCCCAGAACGGCCCGTCCTCAGCTGTATAGAGCCCTGTCGGAACGCTCTCTGGCTCGCTCGGCAAGGTTTCGCCGGTCAGCGCCGCCAGCACGCGCAGGGCCGGCCAGAGCGCATCCTCCTCGCGATTGGTCAGCACGACCACGCCGACGCCTTGGTCAGGCGCCATCAGCATATGGTTGCGATAGCCAGTCAGCGATCCGCCATGACCGATGATCCTGATACCGCCGAGCCGGCTCGCGACGAGGCCGAGCCGGTAGCCGCTCTCGCTGCCATCGGCGAACTGGCGCGGTGCGGCGAGTCGGTCGAGCAGCCCGGCATAGAGTTCGCGCCCGGCCATCAGCCCCGCCGCCCAACGCGCCAGCCCGGCCGCGCTGCCGGCCATGCCGCCCGAGGCCGAGAAGTTGAAGCCGTAGAAGCCGCGCCGCCAGCTTTGCCCGTCATGCCAGTAGCCGATGGCGAGTCCCGGGACGACCTCGGTTTCGTCGGAGACGAAGCGGATCGGCAGCGCGGCCGGCACCATCAACTCATTCACCAACTGCGCCGCGCCCTTGCCGGTTCGGCGTTCGAGGATCGCCTGCGCCAATCGCCAGCCGGTGTTCGAATAGGCCATCTCGGTGCCGGGCTCGGCATTGAGCCCGGGCAGGCGGCAGGCAGCGGTGAAAATCTCGCTGGCGGACAGGCTCGCGGTGAAGGGCGTGCCCAGCTGCCAGAGCGCTTCCATCATGTCCGGCAGCGCGCCGGTCATGTCGAGCGCGCGGCCAAGCGGCACCGCGCCCAATGCTTCCGGCAGCTCCGGGATGAAGCTACCGAGCGTTTCCTCCAGCGGAACCCCGTCCCGCAGAAGCATGGCGGCGCAGATATGCTTGCTGATCGAGGCCAGCCGGTTCTGCGTGTCGGGGGTGAAGGGCAGGCGGTGCTCGATCACCGCAAAGCCGCCGCTGGCGCTCTCGCGCACGCCGTCGCGGTCGAACAGCACGATGGCGCCGCCCGGCCCGCCTTGCCTCGTCCAGGGCTCGGCGATCGCCTGCGCTTCGGTCCGTCCCTTTATCCAGTCGACCATGCGCGTCTGCTCTCCGGCGATCCGTCCCGGATGGAACTGTCGCGGATAAGGGTGCGGCTAGGCAATCCTTCCGGTCATGCGTTGGCGTTCGGCCCCCTCGTCATGAAAGCGGCACAATCGCTGGTCGATCCTGCCGTCGCGCGCGCGGCATGCTGGACCACGGCCCGGCCCTGTCGGAGATTGCGGATTTGATGAAGCGATATTGAGGAGGCGGATTGGCATGAGACGCGCATTCTTCCTAGCCGGGGCCATCGGTCTCGCCGGCATCGCGGCGGGTTGCTCGCAGCCGCAGCGCTTCGGCGCCCCGCCTCCCGGCCTGGCGCCCGGCCCTGCGCCCGGCGCCACCGTGATGACCAAGCGGATCGTCAGCGACGGCGCCGGTGGCTTGCAATTGCCTGACGGGACGCGCGTCCAAACCGACCAGACAGGCGGCTTCGCTTTGCCCAATGGCGCTTATGTCCGGCGCGATCGTGCCGGGGCGCTCAACCTGCCGAACGGCTCACGCTGCGTGCCCGACAATCAGGGCGGCTACGTCTGCCCGTGAGCCGAGATCGGCTCAGCCGATCTCCGCGACGCGGTTGAAGAAGTCGGGCGTGCCCATCTGGCCGCCCTTCAACACGATATCGAGGCCGTCGAGCCTGGGATCGTCACTATGGGCGCTGCAGAGCGGCGCGCCCGGCGTGCAGGGCGAGCGATAGGATAGGCCCCAGAGATCGAGCGAACGGATCGCCAGCGTCGAGGTGTCGCCGCCGGCGACGACCAGCCGCGCGATCCGCGCCTCGTTCATGATGTCGCGCAGCAGTGCTCCGGTCGCGGCCGCGACCTTGCCGGTCTCGCCCGGTGCACCGGCCGGCTTGTCGGTGATCAGCATGACGTTGCGTTGCGCCAGACGCGCGAGCGCTTCGGCGCGCAGTGCCTCGATATATGCGGGCTCGCCGGTCAGTCGGGCCGGATCGATCGCGATCCGCTCATAGCCCTCGGCGAGATCGACCTGCGCGCGGGTCACCGGTGACAGGCTGCCGACCAGAGCGAGCAGGTTGCCGCCCGACTCGCTGCGCGCCAGCTTCGGCATCGCGGGTTGCGCAGCCTGCGGGAAGCCGGCGAAGGCTTGTGCGACGGAGCTCGCGCCGATCGCGAGCATCGGCCGCGCGCTCATCCGCGCACGCAGCAAGGCGCCGATCGCGACAAGATCGGAGGGATGCGAGACGTCGAAGAGCACGGCTTCGGGCTCTTCAGCCAGCGCAGTGGCGAGAGCCGGCCCGGCCCCGTCGCCGTCATAGCTGCGGTAATCGACGAGGCTGACGCGCTTCAACCCCTGCGCGGCGAGATGCCGCCGTAGATCGGCTTCGCCCATCGGCGTCACCGGGTGGGCGCTCATCGTCGGATGGCGGTCGATGCGATGCACGGTGCCGCCGGCTCCGGCTGCGGCGAAGAGGTTGCCGAACAGGCAGTAGCGGCCGAGATTTGGCTGGCCGCCAATGACGGGAAGCAGTGGATTAGGGAAATAAGGCCGCAAGGCGCGCGCGGCAGCGCCGAAGCTGCCGATCCCTGGCGCGCTGTCGAAGGTCGAGCAGCACTTGTAGTGCAGGAGGCCGACGCCGAGCGCGGCGAAGAAGCGCCCGGCCTCGTCCAGCTCCCGCGCCATGGCGTCTGGCGCCATTGCGCGCGTCGCGCCGGCGATGCCGATCGCATCGAGCGGTCCGGCGCTGGCGAGTTGCTGGGATGTCGGGATGCGCAGGAAGAGCAGAGCGCGCTGGCCGGCCTCCGCCAGTGTGGCGAGCGTATCGGTGGCGCCGGTGAAGTCGTCGCCGTACCAGCCGTAATGAGGCGCCTCGCCGGCCATGCTCAGCCGGCGCCCTTGCCGAAGAAGGCGAGCGCCTGCGCGAGCTCGCTCTGGTTCTTCGCGGCGTCGGTCAGCTGCACGCCGGCCGCGACGGCCTCCCAGGCCTGGCGAATGCTGGCGACGCCGGCCGCCGGCCCGCCGGGATGGGCGAGGATGCCGCCACCCGCCATGAACAGGAGGTCGTCATGGCCGAGCGCATCCCAGGTCGGCTGCGCCGTTCCGGCCCATTGCCCGGAGGAGAAGGCTGGCAGGACGCGGTCGTCGATGCCATCCGTCAGCGGCGTCACGCAATCCTTCGCCGAGGTCACGACCTCCTCATCCTCTTGCGCGAACTTGCCCTGCAAGCCATGCACATGCATGTGGTCGACGCCGGCGAGCCGCCACAAGGTCTGATAGGCCTGGAAGCCGATGCCGAGCAGCGGATGGCGCGAGAGCGCGCCGAAGCCGTTGCGATGGCCGTGCAGGGCAAGGCTGGTCGAGCGGCGCAGGGTCTCGACCGCCGAGAACCCGCACCAGTTCAGGCTGACCATCACGCAGGAGCCGCCCTCGCGCTCGACCAGTTCGGCATGGCGGCGCATCTGGTCGGTTTCGGCCGTGATGTTGAAGGCGACCATCACCGCCTTGCCGGTGCGGTCCTGATGGCGGCGCACCGCCGCCATCACCGCCGGGACGCGCTGGGCCAACGGCGCGTGGACCGGGTCGGCCGAGATTTCGTCATCCTTGATGAAGTCGAGCCCGGCTGCGCAGAGCTTGCCGACCAGTTCCGCGGTCTCGTACGGACGCAGGCCGACATTGGGCTTGATGATCGAGCCGATCATCGGGCCATCGGCTACCCCGGTGAGCCGGCGGGTGCCGGCGATGCCGCGGGTCGGGAGCGGGAACAGGCGGCGATACGAAGCCGGCAAAGCCATGCTTTCGAGCCGAAGACCGGTGACCTCGCCGAGATCGAACAGGTTGCCGGCGACGATCGCGGCCAGCGTCGGCAGGTTGGCACCGACATTGTCGACGGGGAAGGACAGCGTGATCCTGGCGCGCCGCCAAGGTCCAGCGACGCCCTTCCGCGTCAGCCAGGCATTGGGCAGGCTCGGCTCGGCGGCGCTGTCGAACTCCTCGACCGCGACGACGACGGCGCGGGTGCGGTCGCGCAATTCGTCGGTCTCGCCGGCGACACGGGTGAAGGTGCCGCTCGACTGCTCGCCGGCCATGACATCAGCGACCTTGCGAGGGTCGAGCGGCGTCTCGATCAGGTAAGTTGCTGTGAAGCGTTCGGTCGGCATGGCCGTTCAGAGCTTACTCAGATCAGGGAAGGGGCGCACCGGGTCCTTGCCGTCCCAGTTCTCGGCCGCCTCGCGGATCAACCGGAACATCTCGCCCTTGGGTCCGGCGACCTCGGAAAGCTCGATCACCGTTCCGGGATGATAGTGGGTATCGAAATAGATGAAGCGGCCGCGCTCGCCGACCTCTCCCGACATCACCGGCTTGAAGCCCTCGGCCAGCAGCCGCGAGAGGTCGGCATCGTAATCCGAGGTCCAGTAGGCGACATGCTGCAGGCCGCTATGGCCGGCATCGGTGAAGTCCTTGTACATCGACGGCACCGCATTGCGGCACTGGATCAGCTCGATCTGCAGCGGGCCCGAGTTGGCGAGCGCCACCGAATTATGCGGCTCGTAGGCCTCGCCCTTGTAGCGGTAGTTTTTGATCGGGACCTTGGGATTGTAGAAGAACGGCCCGACACCGAGCACCCGGCTCCAGTAATCCATCGCCGCCTCGATATCGGGGACGACATAGCCGGCCTGACGGATCTGGCCAAAATGACGGCTCATGGGTGCTTTCCTGCGAAGATGTCTAGAGGAAGCCGATGGAGATCCACGGCACGGCGGCGACGACGACGAGGCCGACCAGCAGAGCCAGCATGTAGGCCCAGATGTATTTCAGCCCCTCGTCGGGATTGATCTTCGAGATCGCGCAGGCGCCGTAATAGCCCACGCCGAAGGGCGGAGCGAAGAGGCCGATGCCCATCGCGAAGATCACGACCATGGCGTAGTGCACCTCGTGCACGCCGATCTGCTTGGCGATCGGGAAGAGCAGCGGCCCGAACAGCACGATCGCCGGGATGCCCTCGAGCACGCTGCCGAGGATGACGAAGGCGACGATCGAGATGGCGAGGAAGCCCCAGGTCCCGCCGGGCACCGCCGCCATGACCTTGGCGAGATCCTGCGAGAAGCCCGATTGCGTCAGCCCCCAGGCCATGGCGGTGGCGCAGCCGATGATGAAGATGATCGCGCCGGTGAGCGAGGCGGTGTCGACCAGCAAGCTCTTGAGCCGGCGCCAGTCGAACTGGCGGTAGATCAGAAGGCCGGCCAGCACCGCATAGGCAATGCCGATAGTCGAGACCTCGGTCGCGGTGGCGACGCCCTCGACGACGGCGGCACGGATGACGAAGGGCAGCGCGATCGCCGGCAGAGCGATCAGGCAGAGCCTGCCGATCTCGCGCTTCGAATATTTGGTGACGTGGCTGAGATCTTCGCCCTGGTTGCGCCACCAGACGACGAAGCAGAGCGCGATGCCGAGTACGACGGCCGGCAGCATGCCGCCGGTGAACAGCGCCGCGATCGAGACGCCGGTGACCGAGCCGATGGTGATCAGCACGATCGAGGGCGGGATCGTCTCCGTCTGTGCGCCGGTGGCCGAGAGCAGCGCGACGAGGTCGCCGGGCTTGGCGCCACGTTTCTGCATCTCCGGGAACAGCACCGGTGCGATCGCCGCCATGTCGGCGATCTTCGAGCCGGAGATGCCGGAGACCAGGTACATCGCGCCGATCAGGACATAGGAGAGCCCGCCGCGGACATGGCCGAGCAGCGAGGCCAGGAACTGGATCATGGCGCGGGCCATGCCGGTCATCTCGATCAGCGCGCCGAGGAAGATGAAGAGCGGCACGGCGAGCAGGATGAGGTGGCTCATGCCCTCGTCGAGGCGGCCAACCATCACGACCATCGGCGTCGAGGTCGTCAGCGAGAGATAGCCGAAGGTGGCGAGCGCGAAGGAGAAGGCGATCGGCACGCCGGCGAAGACATTGGCCGCGACGAGGCCGACGAAAAAGATCACGAGGTTGAGCTTGCCGAGCGGCTTTAGCACCGGCCCGAGCAGCCAGAACAGAACGATGAGGGCCACCGTGAGGCCAGCGGCCAATAGGACGGGCTTCCACGAACCGAAGCGCAGCAGCCGGCAGAAGGCGGCGAACAGCATCAGGACGATGCCGATCGGCAGCGCCGCTGCGCGCCAGGAATTGGCGATCTCCAGCGCGGGGGTGACGATGAAGCGCTCGTCCTCGGCGTAGTCCAGCGCCTCCGGCAAGATCATCATCAGGAAGGCGATCGCGGCCGTGATGGCGAGCGCTTCGAGCACAGCGCGGGTCTGCGGGCCGACGCGGGTGACGAGACCGGTCATGCGCATATGCTCACCGCGGCGCAGCGCCACGACCGCGCCGAGCATGGAGAGCCAGAGGAACAGGATCGAGGCGAGCTCGTCGGACCAGACCAGCGGCGCGTGGAAGACGTAGCGGGCGGTGACGCCCGCTCCGAGGATGACGATCTCGGCGAGGACGAGCACGGCCGCGACGAGCTCGACCACCGTGCCGACGGCGCGGTCGAGCCTGTCCGCGAGGCGACCAAATCCGGTCGCCGGCATGGCCGGCGGCAGCAGGGTGGCGGCGTGAGCGTCCATGGCGTGTCCTCGAGATTCGGTCCCGGCAAGCCTCAGGCGAGCTTGCCGACCGCTCCCTCGAGCAGGCCCCAGGCTTCGGCGCCGAAGCGCTCCTGCCATTCCTTGTAGAACCCGCCATCGCGGAGCTTGGCCCGGAAGCTGTCGGGGTTGGTCTTGTTGAAGGCAAGCCCCTTGGATTGCAGGTCGGCCTGCACGGTTTCGTTGAGGCTCTTGATGTCGCCGCGCTGGGCGACGCCGGCATCGTTGATCGCGGACGCCACGATCTTCTGGATGTCCGGCGGCAGGCCGCGCCAGGCGCGGCCATTGGCGATGAACCAGAAACCGTCCCAGATATGGTTCGAGACCGCGCAGCTCTTCTGCACCTCGTAGAGCTTGGCGACCTGGATGATCGGTAGCGGGTTCTCCTGCGCGTCGACGACCTTGGTCTGCAGCGCCGAATAGACCTCGGAGAACTGCAGGCTGGCCGGGGCGGCGCCGAGCGCCTTGAACATCGAGATCGACAGCGGCGAGACTGGCACGCGGATCTTGAGCGAGGCCATGTCGGCCGCCTGCTCGATCGCCTTGCCCGAGGTGGTCATCTGGCGGAAGCCGTTGTCCCACATCTTCTCGAAAGCGTAGAGGTTGACCTTCTCGATCGCGGCCCGGACATGCGCGCCGACCGGCCCGTCCATCGCCTTCCAGACTTGGTCGTAATCGGCGAAGGCGAAGCCGACCGCGTTGATCGCCGCGACAGGCACCAGCGTCGCGATCACCAGCGCCGACGGGGTGAAGAAGGTGATGCCGCCATTGCGGACTTGGCTCAGCATGTCGGTGTCGCCACCGAGCTGGTTGTTCGGGAAGATCTTGATCTCGACCCGCCCGTTCGTCTCCTTGGCGACGCGCTCGGCCGCTTGCTGAGCGCGGATGTTGAGCGGGTGGCTGAGCGGCAGGTTGTTGCCGTATTTCAGCTCGATCTCGGCGGCACGCGCGATCATCGGCATGCCGATCAGCGATGCGGCGGGGGCGGCGGCTAGGCCCTTGATGAGCGTGCGGCGGCTCGGTCCGGTCATGATGTCCTCCCTGGACGTGCTGATGCGATTTGATCGCTCTTGAGTGCTTGACGCTCAGCATAGAAATCGCGTCTGATGGTCTTCAAGCTCATTTTCTGATGGCTTTTGATGGAATGAACCGACCGATTCTCAGGTTTGTCGAGGAGGCCGAGCCATCCGCGCCGCGCCGCCGCCAGATGGCGCGGGTCGAGGATGTCGCGACGCTGGCTGGCGTCTCGACCGCGACCGTCGACCGGGTGCTCAACCAGCGGCCGGGCGTACGGCCCGCGACAGTCCAGCGCGTGCTCAAGGCGGCGGGTGAGCTCGGCTACGTCATGGAGGGAGCGCTGCCGGCGAGTGCGCTGCGTCCCCTGCGGCTCGGCTTCCTGCTGCCGGCCGGGAACAACCGCTTCCTCGGCCTGCTCGGCCGGCTGATCGCCGGCTCGCAGGACCAGCTCGCCTCCTTCAACATGCGTGCCCGGGTCGAGCATATCGAGAGCTTCAAGCCGGAACTGCTCGCTCATGAGCTCAGGCGGATCGGCCGCGAGGTCGACGGCGTCGCCTTCATGGCGCTGGAGCACCCGACCGTGCGCGAGGCGGTCGACCTTCTGGCCGAGCGCGGCGTGCCCAGCGTGACCCTGATCTCCGACATCGCCAATACGGCTCGCGCCGCCTATGTCGGACTCGACAATCGTGCTGCCGGGCGCACCGCCGGCCAGCTCATCGCCCGCTTCATCGGGCCGCGCCGCGCCAAGGTCGCGATGATCGCAGGCAGCCTGAGCTATCGCGCCCATGAGGAGCGCGAGATGGGCTTCCTGCATCTGTTCGAAGAACTCTATCCGGACATCGCCGTGGTCGGGCTGCGCGAAGGCCATGACGACGAGGCCAAGAACTATCGCCAGACCAAGACCCTGCTCGGCCAGCATCCGGACCTCGCCGGAATCTACAATATCGGCGGCGGGCCGGAGGGCATCGCCCGGGCGCTGAAGGAGGCCGGGCGGCAGGATGTGGTCTTCGTCGGCCATGGGCTGACACCGGAGACGCGGGGCCTCCTCGTCGACGGCACCATGGATGCGGTCATCACCCAGCAGCCGCTGGCGACGCTGATGAGCTGCGTCGCGATCTTCGCGAACCTGCGCGCCGGGCGGCCGGCGGCCGAAGGCACGGCGCGACCCGGCATCGAGATCGTGCTGCGCGAGAACCTGCCCTGACGGGCTGACAGCTCAAGTGGTGCGACCGACCTCGCGCGCCACTGCCGAGAACGACCTCATATCGGTGTCGGGCCGCGTCGCGATCGACAGGAAGCGCGCGGCGAAGGCGATTGAATCGCGCTGGCTCGGGCTGAGCTGGTCGCAGCGCTGTTGGTCGGCAAGCCCCGTCTGCTCGGCTTCGGTCAGCGCGGCCTTGAGTTGTGCCTCGCTAAGGGCCCCCGATGCCACCAGTGAGCGCAACACGGCGGTGAAGGCCAGCAGCATGCCTTCGAGCTGTAGATTGGCGACGTTCATCTCGTCCTCCACCAGCCAGTACCGGACAGCTCCGGCGCTGCCATCGTTGCATGCCTGAACCGGTCTTGCGACCGATTCCAAAGCAACCCTTCAGGCGAGCAATGGTTTTCAGGATCTGGAGGCAGAGGCAGCGCGGCGGATCGATGACCGCGCTGCGACGTCACGTCGGACTGGTGAGGTCAGGCTGCCTGCGGCTGCGCGGCGTCGCCGAGATAGGCGCTCTGGAAGGTCGTCATCACATGCGCGACCATCTCGCGGGCGATGTGGAGCTGGTCATCCTCGAAGGCGATGGTGCGCGGCGAATTGAGCACGATCTCGTAGCTCGGGAAGTAGTCGACGAAGTCGAAACGGCGGAAGAGCTCCTCGGCCACGGCGCGCAGCACCGATTTCGAGGCGCTGTTGGCGACGATCACGTCGGCATCCTTGAAGGTCGCGCCGAACGGCACTGGCGAGACGGTGACGATGAAGCGCATCTCCGGATGGCAGTGCTCGCGGATCAGCCCGATCGTGTCGAGCATGTCGGCCAGCGTCGTATCGTAGCCGTAGTCGATGAAGCGGAAGCGATCGGGCATCCGCGCCAGCCAGGTCGGGCCGGGATGTGCATTCATCGCGATCCCCGTCTCTGAATCGAGCCAGGTCTCGGTCAGGCCGAGCGTGAAGAAGCAGATGCGCGCATTCTTGATCTGCGCGGTCGCCTCGGTGAGGCGCTTGCGGTTGGCGAAGGCGGTCTCGCGGTCGAGCAATTTCAGGCCGCTGGCATGCGGATCGAACCATTGCCCGGGCGCGAGCTCGACCAGCCCGTCATTGGGATAGCTCTCGCCTGCCAGCACGCGCCTGAGTTCGTGCGTCATCGAACGGACCGAGTATTTGTTGAGCGCGCCGCGGCTGAGCTGGCCGCGATCGGCGCCGCCGCCGCGGCCCGTCTCCTCATCCCAGCTTTCGAAATGTTCGGCCGGCACGCCATGGCCCTTGAGCAGCAGCGGCAGCCCGCGCATCATCAGGATGTTCTCGACCTCGCGGGCGAAGCAGGAGCCCATGGTGAAGATCGGCCATGACGGATCGATCTTGAATTTCGATTTGTGCTCGACGGACAGGTAGTTGCCGGTGGTCAGCCGTTCCTTGGCCATCTTCTCCGGCTTGCCAGAGATCCAACCGCGCACGGGATTGCCGCGCATGATGGAAAGGGCTGTGCCTGCATTGTACTCGATCCGCATGATCGTCTCCTGCGTTCGTGAAAACCCATAGGCTGTAGGTTCGGCCCGCTGTCGGACCGTCTCGGCTAGCCCGGTGGATATCGGACGCTTCTGCGCCGACCGTGCCCTTCCGCTACGTGAGGCCGCGGCCTCACATGCGGTGGGGAATGCCGTTGTGGTCGAGGAAGCCGCGCATCCGGTCATAAGAAGCGGCATAGCTCTTCGCGAGGTTGTTCAGCGCCGCCTCCTGATAGACGGCGCGCCAGCCGCCCTCGGCCAAGGCCGCTTCCGGCACGACCGGGATCTTCAGCGTCTCGGCGAGTTCCTGGCTGCGCGTGTCATAGGCGACGAGCACGCCCGGCACGCCCTGCGCCACCGCCGGCAGCACGCCATGGACGCGGTAACCGACGGCAAGGTCGATCGAGCGCGCGAATTCGTCGTAACGCTCGACGTCGAAGAAGGAGAACAGCTGCTTTTCGTAGATGCGCCGCATCGGCGCGTCGTCCGGGCCGTCCCACCACTTGGTCTTGACGAACTCGGCGACGGCCTTCTCCTTCGCCGCCGGATCGCGCAGGAAGAACGCCTTCTCCTCCTGCTCGCCATGCGAGGACATCACCATCTCGCTCTGGCCGTCGACCTTGAGCAGGGCGGCCTTCTGGTTGCGCAGATAGGCGTCCGGGTCGGCGGTGTAGCTCTTGTCGGCCTCGCGGCGCAGGCTGAAGGCGACCTTGCGGATCTCGCGCTGGTCGGGGATGCGGATCTTGAGGTCGCGGTTGCGGGTCCGGAAGATCGAGGGGCAGCCGACGACCTCGACATTCTTGATGCCGTTCTGGCGCAAGGTCTCGGCGCTGAAGGCACCGCGCACGCCGATCGCGGCCGAGCGTTCGCCGACGATCGACCAGAAGCGCTTCGACGCCTCGGGCAGCTCGATCTTGCGGTTCTGGCTCGCCTGCGCGCCGACGCCGATCGCGTAGACCGGCAGCTTGACCTTCTCCAGCACCTCGACGGCGCGAAACCACTCCATGCTCTCGTGAATGAAGTTCGAGCCACGCACGAAGACGAAGTCGAACTCGCTGGCATAGCGCGCAATGTCGGCATCGGTCGGCGACATGATCTTCATCGGCTCCAGATGCGCATAGCGCAGGAGCTTCAGCGTCGAGTCGTAGACGATCATGTCGCCGATATTGAAGTAGTCACTGAGCAGCTTTTCCATCGGCGCGCGGTACCAGCGCACCTTGTCGTGCTCGTAGACCTCACCGGCCGGATAGATCACCAGCGCGCGCAATTTGGTCTCGGTCGCGATCGGACGCAGATTCGAGCCCGGGGCGAGCGTGCCTGTGGCTGCATCGGCTATCGCGACCGAGTGGGGGCGCCCATTGGGCAGGCTTGGCAACGGGATCGTCAGTTCGGCGACATCCGCTTCGCCGGTGACGATCGAGCCGGGCTGGATTGTGGCGTATTCCTGCCCATCGAGCATCAGCTTGAGCGTTGGCCAGCTCCGATCGGGCCTGCGCCCGATGGCGACGACGACCTCGCCGGTGGTGGCGCGCAGGATCTTGATGGCGTTCTGCGCTGAGACCACGGAGCCGAGATTGAGCACGGGCGCGTTCATGGCCCCTCCTTGACGAACTGAACTTTGAGGCGGACCAGGTCGCGGTCGGGGCCGAGTTTGCAGTCGGCGACCTTCATCTTGGTCATGAAGAGATAGGCCCCGTCGCCGGTTGTCTCGAAATTGCGCGAGCGCGAGGCGGGATCGGCGAGCGCGCCATAGCCGTAGCGCAGCCGGTCGCTGCAGTTCTTGCTCCACATGGTCGGGTGGACCATCAGCGTCTGCAGCGGCGACCAGCGGACGAGGTCGTCGGACCAGCTATAGGCGACGCGGCCGCCGGTGATGTTCTGGCTCGGGTCGGGGCCGAGATGGAAGATGGCGAGCCATTTTCCGCTCGCCTCATGCCGGGTCAGCGATCCCACGGTGGTCGGCAGCGGCTTGAGCGTCTGGCAGGGCCGCGCCTGGCTCAGGTCGTCGCGATAGGGATCGACGGCGCGGATGGTGAAGTCCTGCCCGTCGAAGGCGCGCCAGGAGGTCGGGTCCTTGATGTTGGTCGACCGGAACAGGCAGACGCCGTTCTTCTGGCCCTCGCCCCCGGTGGTCATGATCAGCGCATACCAGGCGCCGTCCTTCTGGACGATGTTGGAGGGGTTGAAGAAGCCGCGATGCCGGCCCTGGCCGACCTCCTGGGGGAAGCCGGGAGCGGCCACCAGCGGGCGCGGCTCATCGGTCTTGAAGCTCAGCCCGCCATCGCTCGAATGGGCGGCGGTGACGACATTGTACCAGCAGCTCATCGCATCCTTGAAGCGGCAGGCACCGGGATGCTTGTCGGCATGGTATTCGGCGTGCACCAGCGCCTCGACATTGCGGCCATCGCCGGTCCAGGTCGCGGCGATCCAGCTCTTGTCGCTGAACTGGCTCGGATCGGCGCTGCTCTTCGCCTCGAACGACACGGCGCAGCTCTTGCGGATCGCACCGAGATTGCCGCCGATCAGCGGCCGGCTGCGGTAATGGCTGGCGAAGGCGACGACCTCGCCCTTGTTGTCGCGGAAGGCGCGCAGGGGTGCGTCCGGCAAATCCCATTCCTCGCAGCGCTCGCGGGCCCAGGAGACGACCGTCTCTTCCTTCGCGTCGGGAGCGATCTCCAGCCGGTAGCCTGCGGCGGCCGGTGCGCCCGGCGCCTGCGCGAGGCCGGCGTCAGGCGTGGCGATCGCCAGCAGCGCCGCCGGCAGCCAGGCGAAGGCGGTGCGCGCGCTCCTCATGCCACCTTCCTTTCCGGCTCGGGAGCCGGTGCGGCGGGCGAGGCAGCCGCAGCCGGCTTCACCATCTTGTGGTCGACCTTGTTCTCGCTGAGAAAGGCGCTCATCGCGCCGTAGACACGGGCATAAGCCGCATTGAAGCGGTCGAACCGCGCCTGCTCCCAGTAGTCTTCGAGCCGGAAGTCCTTGCCGTCGAAGACGTCGACGCTCGGAATCTGGAAGGTCTCGGCGAACTCGACGGTGCGGCTGTCATAGGTGAAGTAGATCGACGGCGTGCCGTTGGAGAGCGCCATCAGATTGCCGTGCAGCCGGTAGCCGAGGACGAGATCGAGCTTGCGGACGAGCTGCTCGTATTCGGCGACGACGTCCGAATAGAACATCCGGTCGCGGTAGAGCCCTTCCATGCGCTCGTCGAGATACCATTGGGTTGCCCAGCCGTTCTCGCGCAGGGCGGCCATGCCCTCCTGCTTCTGCTCGGGGGTGCCCAGCGCGAGCTTCTTCTCCTCGACCTCGCCCTGGGACATCAGCGTGACCTCGAAGCGCTCCGCCATCGCCTTCACCAAATCGCGATGGAAGGTGAGGTAGCGCTTGATGTCCTTGGCGTAGTGCTTGGAGACCTCGCGGCGCAGCGTGACGCCGACCTGCTTCACGCTGTCGAGCGCCGGCAGGCGGATGGCGAGGTCGGGCCGGTTATTGCGGAAGGCGGTCGGGCAGCCGATGATCCGGGCGTTCTTGATGCCGAGCTCGTTCATCACCTCGGCCGAATAGGTGCCGCGCACGCCAAGCGAAGCGGTCGAGTCCGAGATCAGTTTGAGGACGGTCTTGGTGTCCTCGCTGAGTTCGAGCTTGCCGCTGACCGGGGCCTGCGCGCCGATGCCGAAGGCGAGCACCGGCAGCTTGAGGCGGCGCAGCACCTCGGCAGTGCGGCTCCAGTTCATCCCCGCGTGCACATAGTTCGAGCCGCGCAGGAAGACGTAGTCGAACTCGGCGTTGAACCGGTCGATCTGCGCCGGATCGATGCTGGTGATCGGCAATTCCTCGAGCTTCTCGAAGTTGAGCAGCTTCAGCGAGGAATCGAAGACGAAGGCGTCGCCGATATTGTGGTAATGGTTGATATGGCTCTGAAGATCGGCGTGCCTGTACCAGCGGACATTGTCGTGGTTGTAGACCTCGCCTGAGGGGCTGATCACGAGGATGCGGGCCATGGTTGCGTTCTCCCTTCTTGTGTCCGCGTAGCTCACGCGATCATCGGCGCGGCGGCGCGATTGGCCGGAGCCGGCATGCCCCGTTCGGCGATCAGGCGCTGGTAGAGCGCAAGATGCTGGTCGGCGCAGTCGACATGGCTGAGCGGCTTCTTGATGCCTGCGCGCAGGCGCTCCCATAGCCCGGGCTCGCTCAGCGCCCGGGTCATGCAGTCGACGAGGTCCTCCGGGCTGCCGGAGCGGAAATGCAGCCCGTCGACCTCGTCGGTGATCTTCTCGGCCATGCCGCCGAGATTGCTGGAGAGGATCGGGCGGCCGTGGAAGAAGGCCTCCTGGATCACGATCGGTGAGTTCTCCCACCAGACCGAAGGCATCACCACCCAGTCGACCGAGCGCATCAGGTTCGGCATCTCGTGGTTCTGGAAGGCGCCGCAGAAGCGCACGCGTCGCCCCGCTGCCTCGACCAGATCGGTGAACTTCTTCTTGTAGGCCTCCGGCTGCCTGTCGAGATTGCCGCCATAGACCAGGAGCACGCTGTCCTCGCCCCAGACCGAGTCCGGGATGCGGGTGACGGCGTCGAGCAGCACGTCGGCGCCCTTGTAGGGCGTGAGCTGGCCGAAATAGGCAAAGCGCGAGCGCCGGCCATTGGCTTCAGGCACCGGCCGCGGCGGCGCGACTTCGGCGACGTCGATACCGTTCTCGATCACCGAGAAGCGCTCGGCGGCGAGCCCCCATTGCTGGTAGCGCTCGGCCAGGAAGCGGCTCGGCGAGACGAAATGGTCGGCGAGGTTGAGGATGCCCTTGATGAAGGTCTCGCGGGCGAGGAAGCGCGCCGGCGAGATGTCGGGGAAGCAGGCGTTGCAGTCGCTGGGCGAAGCCCGGTAGCAGAGCTTGAAGGCGCCGGTCTTCACCATCTGGCCATGGTGATGGCAGATCGAGAGGTACTCGTGGAAGGTCACCACGATCAGCGCATCCGGCAGCGTGTCGCGCACTGCGAACAGGCATTCGAGGCCGAGCCCGATGAAATGGTGGAAATGCACCACATCGGGCTTGAGGTCGCGCAGCACGCGCACGAAATCGCGCTCGATCTCGTCAGTGGCGCGGTTCGAGAGCAGGAAGTGGTCGTACTCCTCGGCGTAATAAAGCAGTTCGCCGCCGCGCTGGCGCAGGCTCATCAGGGCCGTGCCGCCATGGCGCGGCGT
Source organism: Allobosea sp. Tri-44 (assembly GCF_004123845.1). Lineage (GTDB taxonomy): Bacteria > Pseudomonadota > Alphaproteobacteria > Rhizobiales > Beijerinckiaceae > Allobosea. The sequence continues at coordinate 71,468 of NZ_NBDP01000023.1, forward strand.
CGGCGCGCCGACCCGGGCGAGATAGTGCGTGTCCACCTCGGCCTTGGCCCGGAAGCCCTTGTGCAGGTTGTAGGAGGCGACCTCGGCGCCACCGAGCGAGAAGGAAGGGTGGCCGTGCGAGACGACGAGGATACGCATGCTCATCCTCTCATGTTGGAAATGGCCAGCGCCCAGCGCCGGTCGAAACTGGTGCGGTCGGCAAGGCTGATCAGCGCGCCGACATGCGGGCGGGTCTCGGCGTCCTCGACGACATAGATCTCGACCTCGGGCACCCAGAGCGACGGCACGCCGTTCATCCGGAGCTTCAGGCAGAGGTCGAGACCCTTCTCGCCGGTGGTGAAGTAGCTGCGCGAGAAGCCGTCCACCTCGAGGAAGGCGTTGCGCGACATCACGCAGCATTCGGTCGCGCCGGCGGCAACCTCCATCGGCCCGAGGCTGCCGATCGCATCCAGCGGATAGCCGACGAAACGGTTGTAGACCCGCCGGTTCGCGCCTTCGCCTTCGAGCCAGGCGCCGGCCCAGCGGATCGAATTATCCTCGAACAGCAGGGTCGGGCTCGCGACGCAGTGGCCGCCGCGGCCGCGATAGGCGCGCTCCAGCCGCCCGAGCCAGCCGGGCATCCGGATCTGGGCTGCGCCGGAGAGCAGCGCTACCGTCTGGAAACGGCAGGCGCGCACGCCGGCCTCCAGCGCATCGCAGGTATCCTCGACGCCTTCGACCAGGACGAGCCGGACCTGGAGCCCGTAGAAGCGCGCCAGCCGACGCGCTTCGGCGCCGAGCCGGTCGAAGCTCTCGCCGGGGGCAGCGACCACGATCGGCAGCGGTTTGATTTCGGGATCGATCGCGAGCAAGGCGAACAGGCTGGAGAGCTCGCGCTGACGATGATCGAGGCCGATCACCAGGCCCATGGCGGCGTCGGCGTTGAAGCGACCGATGTCGTGCGTCTCGATCGCCTTGGGCGGCGCGATCTCGGCGGCCTGCAGGGCAGGAGCGATCTGCTTTTCAACGACGGCCGTGGCTGTCGACGAGCGTGGATCGAGCAGGCCGAAGACCCGCTCCAGCGCACGCCGTGCCGGGTTGCGGCCGGGCGCCAGCGGCAGGAAGACGGGGCCGTGGCCCTCGACCTCGAATTCGAGGTAGAGCGGCTGCCCCGGCTCCGGCAGCAGCTTGGGCGCGAAGACGATGAAGCCATGGCTGTTGCGCCGGCTCGCCAAGGCGGGACCGAAGCGCGGATCCTCGGCGAAGGCGGCGGTGACGTCCGGCCGTACGGCGCGTGTCCAGATCTTGTCGATGGCGCAGGACTGCGTGCCGCTGCGCAGGGTGACGCTGCCGGCGAGGCGCTCGGGGTCGAACAGCCAGCCGATGATCAGGACGCCGGTGCCCTCGACAATGGTGGCGTCGTCGATGCCGGCCCGCACCGGCTGGTCGAGGAAGGAGATGGTGTCGCGTCCGTCGAAGCGCTGCGAGGCGTGCTTCAGCTTCTCGGCGGTGGGAGCTGGCGCAGTGCCGCGCTGCAGCCCGTCGCGCAGATGGCCGGGCACGGTGATCTGCTCGAGCACGACATGGCGCTCATAGACTTCGAGCGCGCGCCAGCCGTCATTGGCGCGGAAGAACAGCCGCTCGATCTCGCTGGGATGGCGGATGGCGCACTCTTCCAGCAGGCCGAAGAAGCCGCGCGCGCCCTCGCCGAGATCGTCGCGCTCGAAGGTGCCGGCTTCCAGCACGGCTGGCGAGAGCCCGCCATGGGCGACCAGCAGCTTGGTCCGCCCGGCGGCGAAGTTCGCGGTCCAGCCCTGCACAAAAATGCCGTCGTCGAGCGGACCCATGACCTCGACGAAACCGCCAGGCTTGGCGACCGATTGCAGCAGCATACCGACGGCGCGCAGGCGCCGCGGATTCGACTTGCCGGCGAGCAGCACTTCCAGGAGGCCGTCGACGACAGTCGGGAAGGCCTGGCCGGCCTCGTCCGCGAGCGCGGCGAGGAAAGCCTGCAGCGGTAGTGGCTTCGGCGCCAGGATCAACCGCAGCGGCCGGCCGGGGCGGCCGAGCAGGATCGCGCCGGAGCCGGCACGATCGGGAGATGGGGCGGGTGCAAGGCAGAGGAAGCCGACGGCCTGCGTGGCGTCGGCTTGCGGCCGGCGCCAGGTCAGCGCCATCGTCTCGACCTTGTTGCGCGGATTGCCGTCGACCGCGACCGGCACCTTGCCGGGGATCGCGTCGCAGGCGCTCATGATCAGGATCGCGTTCTCGCCGAGCGGGGTCCAGGCGACGGTCGGCGCCGGGCTGATCATGGTCCGCTCCGGGATGATGACCTCGTTCATCGCTCAGTTGCCCATCAGCGTGACAGTGAGCGTGGCGAAGGAAAGCAGTGCAGCGAGGCCCGAAAGGAAGCCGAGGACAACGGTGACCTGCCGAAGCGGCGCCTTCGCCTCCTTGCGGATCGCGACCAGCCGGTCGTCGAAGGCACGCAGCGTCTGGTCGAAGCGCATCTGGAAGACATCGAGCTCGGCGAGACGCGATGCGATCGCGCCGTTGCCCTCGCTCTCTTCCGATTGCTTTGTCTCGGCCTCGCGCTGGCGGTGCTCAGCCAGCTGCACGCCGAGCTCGCCGACCTTGTCGAGCAATTCCTTCTGGGTCAGCTGCGAGCGTCGCTGCAGCGCGATCAACGCCTCGACACGATCGAAGAACCGCGCCAGCGGCACCGCGATCGCCGCCTCCGCCGCGAGTTCGGCCGGCGGCGGCAGGCGCAGTTCGAGCTCGGCGCCGGTGCTGGGCGAGACACCGACGATCGTCAGCGCATCCCGCGCCGCCGCGGTCCGGTCGTCGAGCTCCATGGCGAAGGCATGCCTGCCATCGCCGATGCCGTTGCGGCGCAGGTCGATGCGACCCTGGTCGGCGACCGCCTCCTGCACCTTGAGGCCGTGGCGCATCAGGCGCACGGCCAGCCGCTCCTCGGGGCGCGTCTCGTCCCAGATCCAGCCATGCAGCCGGTTGCCGTCGAGCGCGTCGACGCGCCCGTTGAGCCGGGCCGGGGCCTTGCTCGCTTCGGTCACGGTCCCATCCGGGCTGTGCATCGTCGTCATGCTGGTCATGCCGCCTCCGCCAGTTTGAGTTGATCGAACAGGGCAAGATGCGCCTGCGTGCAGTCGTCCATGCCGGGTTGGGGCGCGATGCCGTCGACGAGGCGGTGCCAGAGCCCGTCCTCGCTCACGGCGCGCGCCATCACCTGCGCGAGATGGCGGGGATCGCCGGGGCGGGCGTGCAACCCGTCGACGCCGTCGCGCACCATCTCGGCCATGCCGCCGATATTGCTGGCGATCACGGGCCTGCGGTGCTGGAAGGCTTCCTGGATGACAAGAGGCGCGTTCTCGTACCAGATCGAGGGTGTCACCACCCAGTCGACCTCGGCCATCAATGCCGGCATCTCGTCGCGGCGATAGGGGCCGCAATGGATGACTTCTGCGCCAGCCTCTGCCAGCGCCTTGTCGAGCGCGGTGGTGAAGGCCTCGCTCTGGAACGGCGCGCCGCCATGGATGCGCAGCTCGAAGCCGTCCGCTCCCTGCTCGCGCAGGAGTTTGGCGGCCTGCAGCAACGGCAGCACGCCCTTCCACGGGTTGAGATTACCGAAATAGCCGAAGCGATTGCGCCCACCGTGGGTGTGCCGGTGCGGTACCGGCATTTGCGCCGGCCGGGCATTGGCGACGACCTCGATCTTCTCAGCCGGCAGGCCCCAGTCGACATAACGCTGGCGCAGGAAGCGGCTCGGCGCGACGAAGCGGTCGACGGCGGCAAGATGCGTCTTCAGGAAGCGCTCGCGCAGCAGGAAGCGGTCGGGCCCGATCTCGGGGAAGCAGCCATGGCATTTGCCGGGCGTGGCGCCGGTGCAGCGCTGCTTGTCGCTCGCCCGCACCATCAGCCCGTCATGATGGCAGATCGAATAGTAGTCGTGCAGCGTCATGACGATCGACGCCTGCGGCAGCAAGCGCCGCGCCAGCGCCAGGAATTCGGCGCCGATCAGCACGAGATGGTGGACGTGGATCACGTCCGGCCGGAACTCGGTCAGCAGCGAACCGAGATCCTGCAAAGTGCCGTAATGGTCGATCTGGCTGAGATGGAAGCGGTCGAAATGGCCGCTCCACAGCAGCAGGTCGCCATCCGCCCCGGTCGCCTGGAAGGCGGTGCCGGGATGCGGCTGGCGGTGGATCGCATTGGTCGCGCCAAGGAAGAGCACTTCGCAGCCCTCGCTGCGATAGGCCTTCGCCAGGTCATGGGCGAAGATCTCGGTGCCGCCGGGATGCAGGTCCGGATGGTTATGGGCGACGACGAGGATGCGCCGGCTCATCGCTGGATCCCCGGTTTCACCGCGACCAGCAGATCCTGGTAATGGGCCGCACTCTGGCCGCGCCAGTGGCCGAGATCGAGCCGCTCGACGGCGAGACCGGCCTGCGTCGCATGCTCGAGCAGGAAGCGGGCGTCGATCCCGGCCGCCGCCAGCGGCGCCTCCTCGATCGCGTACCAACCCGGCCCTTCGCCCCAGCGCCGGAACTTCAATCGCTCCTGGCCGGTGACCTGGCCATCGAGCGCGAAGGCGGTCAGGAACAGTCTTCCGCCGGGCGCGAGCAGGCGCGCCGCCTCATGCAGGTAGATCACGAGCTCATCCGGCGGCAGATGCGTCGCCACCGAGGTCATGGTGATGAAGTCGAAGCTCTGGTTCGCGAAACCGAAGCGCACTTCGTTGCCCGGCAGCGAACCTTGCGGGTTGTAGAGCGGGTGGGCGATGTCGAGGCGCTGGAAACGGAAGCGCGGATAGGCCGGCGTGATCGTCTGGGCGCACCAGAGGATGCCGTCCATGACGGGATCCATCCCGTCATAGCTGCCGCGCTCGGGGTCGAGATATTGCGTCAGCGGCACGGCCATGCGGCCGATGCCGCAGCCGATGTCGAAAACGCGCTCATGCGGCTTCAGCCGGCCGAGCCGGACGAAATGGCCGAGAAACTCAGCGCCGATGGCGCGATAGTCGCCGTCGCCGACGAAGATCGAATCCGGCGGCGGGTGCGGCAGGAAACGGTTCGTTTGGACATGGGCCATCAGCCAGGCGAGCTCGGGGGTCGCCGGTTCGATCGCGGGGGCCGGTTCCGGCGAGGTCTGTAAGGCCAAGTTCGCCGTCATGCTGCTGTCGCCCTCCTGAGATTGGCGCGGGCGAGGAGAAATTCCGGCTCGAGGCGCAGATCCGGCGCCGGCACGGGCTGCTGCTGCGCGGGTTTGTCGACAGCCGCCATCAGCGCCTCGATCTGCCCGTCCCAGCGCTGGGTCTGGAGCCAGGAATTGTGCTGCGAGGCGACACCGCGGGTGTAGTCGAGGCTCTTCGAGATCGACTGGCGCTCGAGATGGTAGAGCGAGACGCTCGGCACATAGACGACGCCGAGCCCGGCCCGGGCGATCTTCAGGCAGAGGTCGCTGTCCTCGTAGTCGCCGATCACATAGCTGTCGTCGAAGCCGCCGACCTCCATGAACAGCGCTCGGGACAAGACGATGCAGGCGCCGGTGACGCCAGGGACCGGCCGTTCGACATTGGCCGGCGCGTAATGGCTCGGCATGCCTTTGAAGTAATGATGGTTGAGCCAGGTGCCTTTGCTGTCGCGCTTGAAGTACAGCCCGGCATGCTGCAGCGAGCCGTCATCGTAGAGCAGCTTGGGACCGACCGCGCCGATGCGCTTGTGTCGGTCGAGCCGCTGGACCAGTGCCGGCAGCCAGCCTGCGCTGTCAGGGATCACGTCGGAGTTGACGAGGGCCAGCGCCTGCCCGCGCGAGGTGGCCGCGCCGGCATTGCAGGCGGCGGAGAAGCCGCCATTGCGGCCCATCACCACCAGTTGCATCGGCAGTCCGTAGGCGAGGAACAACCCGCCGAGGAGATGAGCGACCTCGGCCTCGTGCTCGGGCGAGTCGAGCACGAAGATCAGCTCGGCCTTCTCCGCGAACCAGCGATCGGCCGCGAAGGCTGAGACCTGCACGCGCAGGAAGTCGTAGACGCGATAGAGCGGGATCACGACCGAGACCGTTGGATTGGTCGGCGCCTTGCCGAAGCTCCTGATCTGCGGTTCCGGCAGGGTCTCGCGCAGCGCCTTCTGGCATTCCGCCAGCACCGGCGCGATCGTTCGCTCCAGCATCAGGGCGCTGAGATGTTGCGGCGGGATCGCGGCCAGCGCCCGGGCGCGGATGGCGACGGTGTCCGCCGGCTGCACCGCGGGGCGCAGCGACAGGACGGTGCCGGATTTCAGCCTGAGCTCCACCCGCGGCTGCAGCACCGGCGCGGCCGAGGCGTAGCCCGGGATCAGCGCCGCGAAGCCGGTGGCGCGCTTCACGTCACCGTTGGAGCCGGCCGGTAGCAGTGCCGGAAAACGCTCCAGCCGCTCAAGCACCGGCGTCGGCTCGCCTTCCGAGCGGTGCAGCAGCATCTGGTCGAGCACGCCCTCGGCATCACGATACCAGCCGCCCAGCAGCAGGCCGGCCGGGGTCGTGATCGCAAGGTCGAGCTCGGCCGAAGGGACGTCGTCATTGCGCCGCACGGTCTGGACGGCGAGGGGAAGCCGACGCTGCATCTCGATCGCCAGCAGGCGGCCCTGTTCGGAGAGGCCGGTGAGCTGCTCGACGAGCCAGTTGCGCAGGCCGTCGCGCTGGCTGGCCTTGCCGGCCCACCAGCGTCCCAGCGAGGGAATATCCTGCCGCGGCGTGACCGCGCGCACGATCAGGCCGGATTCGGACTGAAGGATCAGCAGGCCGCCGGCCTGAGGCGAAAATTCATCGACGATCAGGTGCAGGGGGCGGTTGCCGGCGCGATCCGGACGCCCGAGCCGCGGCCGGGCGGCGAGACGCGACAGGCCGCTCGAATCGAGCCTGTAGGCGGTGCGCACGCCGGGGAGCCGGCCGGGGACCGCCGATTCCAGCAGGACCTTGCCTTCGACGAGCTTGGCGACAGATGCTGCCACAGCCGGCTTGCGCGCGAGGATCAGCAGGAACTGGCGCAGGAAACCAAGATAGCTCGCGCTCTCGCTGAGGCCGAACAGGCTGGGCCAATGGCCGATCAAGGCGTTGGCGAGCGTGCGTCGCGCATCCGGCGTGATGTCGCGCACCAGCTCGTTCGCATCGGCCATGCCATGGACGAGGTCGGGATCGAATCGAGCCGTGATGTCGCCGCCGGGGCTGTCATCCGACAGGGTTGCGACGAGGTCGCCGGTGCCATGACGAAAAACGACCAGCACGCGCATGCGGCCGTCGCCGAGGGCGAGCGCGATCGAGCCCGAGGCGAGGCGTTTCTCGTGCGCCGTCAGCGCAATACGCGGGCGGGAGAGCACGGGCGCTTCGATGGTCCAGCTCAGCAGAAAGACCGAGCCGCTCAGCCGGGACAGATCCAGCTGCGGGCTCAGGCCGTCCGCAACCGGTGCAGGCGCGAGAGAGAGCATGGGTGCCATGTTCCGAAAAGGGCAGGGATGCGGCGCCGGCCGGAGAGAACTCCGGCCGGCGCCGCGTTGCGTCAGGCGACCGCGAAGTAGGAGTTCGGATCGGCCTGGATGTCTTCGGCGGTGACGCCGACAATGGTCACGGTGTCGCCATTGCCGAGATCGATGACGGCATTGCCGCCGACGGTGGTGGCGCGTGCCGCCACGTCCTCGGCCGAGCCGATATCGGTGCCGTTGATGCCCGAGGCGACCTGGAGCAGATCGTGACCGGCGTCGAAGTCGAGCACGACATCGTTGCCGCCGCCGCCATTGAAGACGAAGACATCCTCTCCGGCGCCGCCGGAGAGGATGTCGTCGCCCGCACCGGCGAAGAGCAGATCGTCGCCCGCGCCGCCCTGGATGAGGTCGTTGCCGGCGCCACCTTCGAGCACGTCGTTGCCAGCGCCGCCCTGCAGGATGTCGTTGCCTTCGCCGCCGAGCAGGATGTCGTCACCCGGCCCACCCTGCAGCAGGTCGTCACCGTCGCCGCCGCGCAGCACGTCGTCTCCGGCATTGCCGCGCAGGATGTCGTTGCCCGCTCCGCCTTCGAGGACGTCGTCGCCCTCGCCGCCGAAGAGGTTGTCGTTGCCGTCGCCGCCGGCCACGATGTCGTCACCCTGGCCGCCGAAGAGCGAATCGTCGCCTTCGCCGCCAGAGAGGAAATCGTTGCCGCCGTCGCCGTAGATCAGGTCGTCACCTTCCTCGCCGAAGAGCGAGTCGACCTGGGCGCCGCCTTTGACGATATCGTCGCCGGCGCCCGCGAGAATCACGTCACTGAAACGCGTCCCTATCAAGAAATCATCGAACGCACTGCCTTCGATCGTGGCCATTCGTCACCTCCTGGGTGATCAGAGAGCACCTTCGGATTTGCAGAAATATTTCTGCAAATCCGAATAATGGTGCGGTTCTGACGGCGAGCCCAAAGGGCGCCATCGTCGACGAGCGAGAGAGTACCCAAGATATTCTGCGTATCAAGCAATCTATTATGACTTTTTTGCGATGCAGCAAAGTTACTGTCTTTTTATATATTGTTGAAGCGAGAGTTATTGCCTGAAGTTGCTGCGAAATTCGAAGTTTTTATTCTGCAATAATCGTTGCAGCTTTCGCTGCATCGTTCGTCGGCAGGGCGGGCCGGCGAGCTCAATCCTCCCTGAAGGCGCGGTTGAAGCTGTCCCTGAGCGGCGAGAGCAGATAATCGGCCGCAAAGCGCCGGCCGTTGACGATCAGCACCTCGGCGGCCATGCCGGCATGCAGCGTCACCTTGTTGTCGCGAAGGCTCTCCGGCGTGATCTCGGCGCGGACCACGAAGAAGGCGATCCCGGTCTTTTCATCGACCAGCTGGTCGGCTGCGACATAGCTGACCTTCGCCTGGAGCGGGGGCAGGAGCCGCGCATTGAAGGCGGTCAGCCTGACCTGCGTGTCGGCACCGACGCGAACCGAATCGATATCGCGCGGGTCGACCTTGGCTTCGACGATCAGCGGCTCCTGCTCGGGCACGATGTCGAGGATCGCTTCGCCCGCGGCGACGGCGCTGCCGGCGGTGCGCATCCGGATATTGGCGACGATGCCTTCCTGCGGCGCGATCAGCACGAGCCGGCGCAGCACGTCCTGCGCCTGGACGATGCGTTCGACCACCTCCGAGAGCTGGAGCTGGCTGTCCTGCAGGTCCTTGGCGATCTCGCTCTGGCGCTCGAGGCTGATCGACTTGATCTCGAGCTCCGCCCCGGCGACGGCCTGTTCGGCCTTGGCCATGCGCGCCTTCATCTCGCCGGCCCGGCCGGTGAGCTCGCTTTGCCTGGTCTGCAGCTCGACGAGTTGGGAGCGCTTGGCGTAGCGCTTCTCGTAGAGGTCCGCGATTGTCTTCACTTCCTCGTCGATCAACGTGCGCTGGTTGCGCACGGCGTCGATCTGGGCCTGCAGCGCCTCGGCCTCGGCCTGGTGCTGCTCGATCACCCGCTGCTGGATGCGGGTCTTGCCGTCATAGACCTGGGTGCGGGCGCGGAAGAGCACGCGCTCGGCCGTGATCACCTCCCGGGCGATCGGTGTCAGCGCCTTCGCGATATCGTCCGGGAAATCGATCGCGGTCGTCTCGTTCTGCTCGGCCCGCAGCCGGGCGAGCCTGGCTTCGAGACCGACGCGCTTGGCCTGGAGCTGCTGAAGCTCGGCACGGGCGCGGGCATCTTCCAGCCTGAGCAGGGGCTCGTCCTTGGCGACGCGCTCGCCTTCGGCCTTGAGCAAGGTCTTGAGGATGCCGCCTTCGAGGTGGCTGACCGTCTTGCGCCGGCTATCGACGATGACGGTCCCCTGTGCGACGGCGGCATTGTCGAGCCGGGCCGTCACCGCCCAGGCACCGAAACCACCAAAGCCTATCGCCACTGCGGCGACGCCGGCGAGGACGAGATTGCGCAGCGAGGGCATCCGCTCCTCGGGCTCCGCCTCGATCTTCAACGGCACGAGCGCGCGGTCGGGCCGGCGCAGCATCGGGAGATCGCTCATGCGCTCACCTCACGGGCCGCAGGTGTCTGTTTGGCTGGGTCGAGCTCGACGATACCGCCGGGCGTGATCATGCCGGCGATCGCCGAACGCGGGCCGAACTGGGCGACACGGCCCTCGCGCAGCACCAGGATCTTGTCGACGACCTGCATCACCGAGGGGCGATGTGCGATCAGGACGACGATGGCGCCGCTCTCGCGGGCGGCGTTGATGGCCCGGATCAGGCTCTGCTCACCCTCGGCGTCGAGATTGGCATTGGGCTCGTCGAGCACGATGAGACGCGGCATGCCGTAGAGCGCGCGCGCCAGGCCGATACGCTGGCGCTGGCCACCCGACAGCTTGAAGTCGCTGTCGGCGACGCCGGTGTCGTAGCCCAGCGGCAGGCGGCCGATCAGCTCGTGCACGCCGGCGATGCGGGCGGCCTCGAGGATGGCATGCGGGTCCGGCTTGCGCATGCGGGCGATGTTCTCGGCGATGGTGCCGTCCAGCAGCGAGACCGATTGCGGGAGATAGCCGACCATGTCGCCGAAGGAGCCGCGCTCCCACAGATAGGTGTTGTGGCCGTCGAGATAGACGCCGCCGACATTCGGCCTGAGCACGCCGACGAGCAGGCGGGCCAGCGTCGATTTGCCGGCTCCGGAGGGGCCGACCAGACCGAGCACCTCGCCCGGCTGCAGCGAGAAGGAGATGCCCTTGATCACGGTCTGCTCGGCGCCCTTGGGGGCATAGACCAGCCGGTCGATGACGAGGTCGCCTTCCGTCGCCGGGGTCGGGACGCTCTGGCGCTGCGAGCTCTGCGACTGCAGGAGGTCGCGCACCCGCTTCCAGGCCGCCGCGGCGAGGACCCATTGCCGCCAGTCGGAGATCATCGAGTCGAACGGGGCGAGCAGCCGGCCGAGCAGGATGCTGGCCGCCATCAGCGTGCCGATCGTGACCTCGTGCTTGATGATCAGCACTGCGCCGGTCGCGTAGATCGCGAGCTGCATGGTCATGCGGCTGGAGCGGGTCACGGCAGCGATGAACTTGCCGCGCCGCGTGCCGAGATCGAGATGCTCCAGCATCGCGACCTGCTTGGCCCGCCAGCGGCTGGACAGCGCCGGCAGCATGCCCATCGCCTCGATCGTCTCGGCATGGCGCAGGCTCGCGCTGATCTCGTTGATCGAGGCGACGCCTTCCTCGTTGGCATCCTTGAGCGCGCGCCGGGTCAGCATGTCGGAGAGCACGCCGAGCAGCAGCAGGATCAGGAGCGAGGCCAGCCCGACCAGCCCGTAGACCCAGTGGAAGGCGAAGAGCACGGCGAGGAAGATCGGCGACCACATCGCTTCCAGCGGCGTCGCGATCGCCGAGCTCGCGATGAAGTAGCGGATTTCGTTGAGGTCACGGATCGCCTGCGTCGCCTGCCCGGAGCCTCTCTCCAGCGAGGTCGAGACGGCGGCCTGCATCGCCGGCAGGTTGAGCCGGCGGGCAAAGATGCTCGCCATCGTCTGGAAGGTCAGCGACCGGATGAACTCGACCGCGCCATAGAGCGCGAGCCCCCCGACCGCGATCACGAGCAGCATGGTGAGCGTGTCGTAGCTCCGGCTGACGATGACGCGGTCCTGAACCTGCAGCATGAACAGCGGCACGGTCAGCAGCAGGATGTTGACGCAGAAGCTGAGGAAGCCGGCATAGGCCAGCCCGCCGGTAAAGCCACGCTGCAGGCTTCGAATCAACGCGTCGGCAGGCTGGATCGCAACCTTCATGCAGGTCTCCGAAGGGGCTGGCCATCAGATGGCGCTGTCGACGCCTGTGCCGGTACGGCAGGTTCTGAACGTTATCAAAGGGTGCCACACAAGTCGTGTCTATAATATGACAGATTAAGCCTTGTGAAATATAGGCAATTATCAGAAATATGGCAGAACCGTGCTTTATTTCAAATTTTGAAACAGTTCATGACTATGCTGAGTTCGATAAAATCTTAAATTCATTCTGTTCAGGGTGGCATGTGCTTTGCGTATAGGCTATTCGTCAGCCAAAGCGGCTCGGAGGGCTGACTGCTCATTTCGAGATCAGGCGGAGTAGGGAATGCATCTAAAACCCCATGACGGCGCTCGATTCCTAGGCAATGGCTTCAATGGAGAGCATCGAGACGGCGCCCGCCGCCTCGAGCCCGAATCAACTCCGGCGCGGGCGCCGGTGTCGCAACTCGATCTCGCGCGCATGATCGAGCGGGCCAGCCGGCGCTTTCTCGATTACCTCAGGCTCGAGCTCACCAAGCTCGGCGTCGACGACATCTCGCCCTCGCAGGTGATGGTGCTGTTCACCATCGGCTCCGGCGAGATCGCGGTGCGCGATCTGCTCGACCGCGGCCATTATGTCGGCTCGAACGCCTCCTATAACCTCAAGCAACTGGTCGAGAGCGGCTATCTGGAGCGCGGGGCCTCGTCGCGCGACCGCCGTCTCGCGCGGATATCGCTCTCGCCGAAGGGGCAGCTTCTCGTCGAGCGGCTCAGGCTGCTCGACGAGACCAGCCAGTTCGGCCAGGGACTCGACATCGATCTCGACGCCGACCTCCAGACCACCCACGACACCCTGCGCCGCCTCGAACAATGGTGGGGCGACGCACTGCGCTATGGCGGGATCCTGCTGGCCTCATGCACGTCCTATTCGTTCATCGTTCAGGATCTGGTCAGTTCGCTCACCTGATCCAGCGCCTCGTCGCCGAGGGTGGCGAGGTCACGCTGGTGACGGAGAGGCCGGAGCCGGACCGCCCGGGGATCAGGCAGATCGCCTATTCGGTAGGCGAACCGGCGACTGCGCATGCGACACTGGCGGCGACCGATTACCATGTCCGCACCGGCGAGGCGGTCGCGGCTGAGCTCACGCGGCTGCATCGGCACGACCGGCCGGATGCGATCCTCGGACATGTCGGCTGGGGCGGCATGCTCTTCGCCAAGGATGCGATGCCGGGCGTGCCGCTGATCGGTTATTGCGAGTACTTCTACAACGCGACCGGCTCGGACCTCGATTTCGACCCGGCCTTTACCGTGCCGGAGGCCGAGCGGCGGCGTATCCGGATGCGCAACGCCGCCCAGTTGGTGACGCTGCAGACGCTCGATTTCGCCTATGCGCCGACGCGCTGGCAGCAGCTGCAATATCCCCGTGCGCTGCAGCAGCGCATCGCAGTATGCCATGACGGCATCGACATCCACGCCTGCAGACCGGATGCGCAGGCGTCGTTTACACTGCCCGACGGACGCACGCTCCGCCCCGGCGACCCGGTCATCACCTTCGCCGCGCGTGATCTCGATCCCTATCGTGGCTACCCGCAGTTCATGCGGGCGGCGGCGCGGATCGCGCAGGAGCGGCCCGATGTGCTGTTCGTCGCCGTCGGCGGCGACGGCCCGGGCTATGGCCGGCCGCGTCCGGACGGGCGGCTCTGGCGCGAGGTGATGCTGGAGGAAACCGGGCTCGCCGACCGCATCGTCCATATCCCCTGGCTTGCCCACGCCGATCTGGTCAGGCTGTTTCAGGTCTCGGCCGCTCATGTCTATCTCAGCGTTCCCTTCGTGCTCTCCTGGTCGATGCTGGAGGCGATGGCCTGTGGCGCTCTGATCGTCGGCTCGGCGACGCCCCCGGTCCAGGAAGTGGTCCGGCACGGGGTCAACGGCCTGCTCGCCCCGTTCTTCGACGAGGCGCGCCTGGCAAAGACCGTGATCGCTGCGCTCGACAGGGGCTCTGAGCTGGCGCCCCTGCGTGCAGCCGCGCGCCAGACCGTCATCGCGCGCTATGAGCGCGACGCCTGCGTCGACCGTCAGCTCGGCTTCATCGGCCGGCTCGTCGCCGAGGACGACCTGCTGGCAGCGCAGTAGCCGGCTGACTCAGCCAGCGGCAGATGCGCTCGACGGCAAGGCGCCGAAGAAGCCGATGATCTGGGCAATTCGTCCGTCATCGCCGATCATCGCGATGTCGAGCCCTTCCGGCAGCATGGTGCTGTCGGCCTCGATCACCCGCCAGGCGAAGCGGGCAAAGCCGTGATGGTGCTGGACCGCACTGGTCCTGACCACACGAGCGCCAGGGCGCTGCGCCAGCACTCCGGCGATGTGTTCGAGCAGGGCCTCGGCGCCGTAAGCATCGGCTCTTGGGTCGGTGTAGCGCCCGCCATCCGCCCAGACCTCAGCGAGGGCTGCGGCGCGCGCCGCCGGCTCAGGATCGGACCAGGCCTCGCAATAACGGTCGATGATCGCCTCGATCGACATGCTTCGCTCCTCAATGACGCGACGCTCAAGCAGCGTCGCGATAGTTCCAGCTGCCATGCGTCTCGATCGTCGAACGTACCGAATTGGCCAGGAAGCAGTTGGCATGGGCTTCGTGATGCAGCGCCTCGACGGTGGCCTCATCCGGCGCCAGCGGCCCGCTGAAGACGACATGCGGCCTGAGCGTCACCGTCGCGATCCAGTCCTGCCCATCGGCATTCTTCAGCATCGTGCCTTCGGCGGCGTCGGCATAGCTGTCGATGCGGAGGCCGCGCCGCGATGCGAGATCGAGGAACCAGAGCATGTGGCAGCTCGACAGTGCCGCGACATAGGCCTCCTCGGGATCGACATTGGCCGGGTTGGAGAAAGGCGCGCGCACCACATGCGGCGAACTCGAGGCCGGTACCTCCAACCCGCCATCGAAGCGCCAGAGATGGGCGCGGCTGTAGCGGCGATCGAGGAAGACCTCCTCGCCGCGCTGCCAGGTGACGGTCACGCCATGCATCGCCATCAACTCTCTCCCTGGCTGGAGCAGGCCGCGAGCACGACTGCGCGCGTCGCCTGCAAATGGTTTCTGAGAATCTCCTGGGCTGCAGCCGCGTCCTTGGCCGCGACCGTGGCGATCAACTGGCGGTGCTCGTCCGCCCAGCCCTGCTTGCGCGTGCCGGGGCTGAGCGCCTGCGCGCTGAACCGATCGATCGGCGCGCGCAGCTGTCGAAACAGGGCAAGGCTGCGCAGGCGCCGCGCCGGCCCGTAGAGCGCCTCGTGGAAGCCGATGTCGCCGGCGATCCAGCCGAGCCGGTCGTCGGCATCCTCCAGGGCGTCCTGCAGCCGCTTCAGCTCGCGCAGCGAGCGCTGGTCGTGCTGGCCGAGCGCCCGCGCCAGCAGATCGCCCTCGACCATCAATCGGAGATCGAAGAGCTCGTCGATCTCCTGCGCCTGTGGCCGGCTCACGCGCGCGCCGCGATAATGCGCGACATCGAGCAGGCCCTCGTTCTGCAACTGCGCCAATGCCTCGCGTACCGGGATGCGGCTGACGCCGTATTCGGCCGCGATCTGCTCCTGGCGCAACAGGTCGCCCGGCTGCCAATGTCCGCCATCGATAGCCTCGCGCAGGCGCTGGGCAAGGGCGGATGCGGTCGTGGCGGCGGCGAGGCGGGCGATAGCCATGGGATAATTGTATCCAAAAATAGCGGGCGCACAAGTGGCCGATGGGATCATGGCGCGCTGCTGGCCAATGCGGTCCCTCGCTTGATGGTCACGGCGCCGGGCACACTGTTGTCAGCGACGTGTGCTCACCGCTACAAGCACGGCGAACGAGAGGTCGTTCGCGCATGACATTCGAGATCGCCGCCACGCCACAAGAGGCCGTCGACCGGCTGGAGCTGCTCTACGATCAGGCGCGGACGGCGCTGCGAAACGATCTGCAGCGCTTCTTCGAGACGGCGCAGCCGCCGACGCTGGATGACCGGGCGCTCTATCGCTATCCGATGCTGCGCGTCACCTACGAGCCCTCGAAGCTGCCAGCGGCGACGCGGCGCGGCTACGCCAAATTCGCCATGCCCGGCATCTACTCGACCACGGTGACGCAGCCGGCCGAGTTTCGCGCCTATCTGCTCGACCAGCTCCAGCCGCTGGTCGATGAATACGGCGCGACGATCGAGACCGGCATCAGCAGCCAGGAAATCCCCTACCCCTACGCGCTCGATGGCGGCGACGAGCTCGGGCGCGGCACGGTCACGGCCGCTGAGCTCGCCCGGCATTTCCCGACGCCGCTACTGGCGCTGGTCGGCGACGAGATCGCCGACGGCAGCTTCGAGATCGTCGAGGGCGAGCCGCGCCCGCTCTCGCTCTTCGACGCGGTCCGGGTCGACTATTCGCTGCGGCGGCTCGTGCACTATACCGGCACTGACTGGCGCGCCGTGCAGCCCTGGGTGCTGCTGACCAATTATCACCGCTATGTCGACCAGTTCGTCCGGCTCGCTCTCGCCGAGATAGAGGCCGGCACGGCGCAGGCGCTGGTCGCCCCGGGCGGCATCCGCATCGACCGTGACGGCATCGATGTCAGCGCTGCTGAGCGGGTGATGTCGGCGCCCTGGCACCGCTTCCAGATGCCGGCCTATCACTTGATCCGCGAGAGCGGCGAGGGCGTCACCCTCGTCAATATCGGCGTCGGCCCCTCCAACGCCAAGAACATCACCGACCATCTCGCGGTGCTCAGACCCAATTGCTGGCTGATGGTCGGCCATTGCGGCGGACTGCGCCAGACGCAGATCATCGGCGACTACGTCCTCGCCCACGCCTATCTCCGGCAGGACGGCATTCTGGACGAGCTGGTGCCGCCCGATGTGCCCGTCCCGGCGCTGGCGGAGGTCCAGGTCGCCCTGCAAGAGGCGGCGGCCGAGGTCACCGGCGAGAAGGGCGACCGGCTGAAGCAGCGCCTGCGCACCGGCACCGTCGTGACGCAGGACGATCGCAACTGGGAGCTGCGCTGGACCAAGGAGCGCAAACGCATCAACCTGTCGCGCGCCATCGCGGTCGACATGGAATCGGGCACTATCGCCGCGCAGGGCTATCGCCTGCGCGTGCCCTACGGCACCTTGCTCTGCGTCTCCGACAAGCCGCTGCACGGCGAGATCAAGCTGCCAGGCGCCGCCAACGCCTTCTATGAGCGCGCCGTCGGCGAGCACCTCAAGATCGGCCTCGCCGCGCTCGAGAAGCTCAAGGAAGCCGGCTCACAGATCCATTCACGCAAACTGCGCAGCTTCGACGAGCCGCCCTTCCGCTGATGCCGTCATGCTCGCCCTTGTGGCGAGCATCCACGTCTTGAACACCACATTGCATCCGGGAAGACGTGGATGGTCGGGACAAGCCCGACCATGACGGGGAAGGGGTCACCGGCTCAGGTTACGCCGCCGGACACGCCGCCCCGCTATCGGCCCAAGCCTGCATCAATGCGCCGAACTCGGCGCTCGACCCCGGCGCAGGTTGTCGGCCCTTGCCGGGGTTCCAGCCCCAGAGCACCAGCGTGTCGGTGGTGACATGTTTGATGATCGCGGCGAGGTCGCGGCTGCCGTTGCGGTTCTGGTCCTTGAGCTGCTCGCAGATCTGGCCGAGCGTCTTGCCCTCCCAGGCCATCGAGGCCGGGGCGAGCGCCCAGTGACCGTCGCCGGGAATGCCGGCCGGGTCGAAGTTCTGCTTGCCATGGCAGGTGGTGCAGGCGAGCCCGGGCGCGCCGTGCCCGTCCTTACCACGCACGACCATGGGCTGGTGCAGTCGCCTCGCGTCGCTCTGGCGCGGCCGTTCCGTTGCCGGGTGGCAGTTCATGCAGCGCGGATGCTGCAGCACCTTGCCCATTTCGTTGAACAGCGCGACCGAACGGTCGCGCTGATTGGCGATGTTGGTGAAGCTTGCAGCCGGGCGCAAGGTCGCTCCGCCGGGCTGCGGCGCCGGCGCGGTTTGCGCCAGCGTGAGTGCGCTGCCGAGCAGCAGGGTGACGGCGGCCGCGGTCGTGGCGAGAGCGATCGACCGCATCACACAGTCCCTCCGACCATCGGCAGGGAGAGCGGCCGCTCCCGTCCGAGCCGCGCCAGCGCATTGGCGACCGCCGGTCCGATTGGCGGCACGCCGGGCTCGCCGACGCCGGTCGGCTTCTCGGTGGACGGTACGATCCGGACCTCGACCTCGGGCATCTCGTGGATGCGCAGCGAGCGGTAGCTGTCGAAATTGGTCTGGACCGGCCGGCCCTGGTCGAGCGTCAGCTCGCCATAGAGGATGTGGCCGAGCCCGAAGCCGATGCCGCCCTCCATCTGGGCGCGGATGATGTCGGGATTGACCGCGATGCCGCAATCGACCGCGCACCAGACCTTGTGCACCTTGGGCTCGCCGCCTTCGCCGAGCGAGACCTCGGCGATCTGGGCGACGTAAGACGAGAAGCTCTCGACCACGGCGACGCCGCGGGCGCGGCCGTCGACCGGGCCCGGACCGTTCCACTTCGCCATCTCGGCGACCGCCTTCAGCACGCCGACAAGGCGCGGATGCTTGCCCATCAGCGCGAGCCGCCCGGCGACCGGGTCCTGCCCGGCCTCCTGCAGCAGCTGGTCGATGAAGCTCTCGACCGCATAGGCGGTGTGGGTGTGGCCGACCGAGCGCCACCACAAGGTTGGCACCCCGACCTTGGGCGCATGCACCTCGCAGCGGAAATCGGCGACCTCGTAGGGCAGCTCATTGGCGCCCTCCACCATGGTGGCGTCGATGCCGTCCTTCACCGTCATCGCCTCGAAGGGCGTGCCGAGGAAGAAGGACTGGCCGACGATGCTGTTACTCCAGGCGGTGATCTTGCCGTCCTTCACCGCCCCGCGCATGCGATGCAGGAAGAGCGGCCGGTAGTAGCCGCCGGCGAGGTCGTCCTCGCGGGTCCAGACCAGCTTGACCGGCCGGTTCGGGCCGATCGCCTTGCCGACCATGGCGAGTTCCGCCGCCAGATGCTGGCTGACCTGGGCGCGCCGGCCGAAAGAGCCGCCGGCGAGCATGGTCTCGATCTGTACCTTCTCCGGCGGCAGACCGAGGACGGTCGCGATGGTCTGGTGCTCGGTGGTCTGGAACTGGCTGCCGAAGCGCGCCAGAGCACCCTGCGCGTTCCATTCGAGATAGCCGTCTAGCGGCTCCATCGGCGCGTGCGCCAGATAGGGGAAGACGTATTCCGCCTCGATCACCTTCTCGGCCTTGGCGAGAACGGCATCGGCATCGCCGTGCTTGCCCGCGAGCGTGCCTGGAGTGCGGGCGAGCGCCCGGTACTCGGCGATGAGCTCGCGGCTGCCGCGCTTTTCGGCCCCGCTCTCGTCCCAGGTCACTTTCAGCGCCTCGCGGCCCTTCAGCGCCGGCCACATACCGGTGCCGTAGATGGCGACGCCCGAGCCGATCTGCTGGACGTCCACCACGCCCTTGATCTTCTTCGCCTCGGTCGCATCGAAGGAGGCGACCTTGCCGCCGAAGCGCGGTGGCCGGGCGACGACGACGGTCAGCATCTCGGGCGTGCGGATGTCGATGGTGAACTGCGTCTTGCCGGTGGATTTGCCCTGGCTGTCGAGGCGCTTGACCGCACCTTCCTTGCCGATCAGCTTGAACTGCGCGGGGTCCTTGAGCTTGACCTCAGCCGGGGCCTCGAGCTTGGAGGCAGCATCGGCGAACTCGCCGAAGCGGCCCTGCTTCCCGGAGGCGTGCTTCAGCACGCCCTTCTCGACGGTGATCTCACCGGCCGGAACCTTCCAGGCCTCAGCGGCGGCCTGCACCAGCATGGCGCGGGCGGTGGCGCCGGCCTTTCGCATCTGCTCGAAGGAATTGGCGATCGCCGTCGAGCCGCCGGTGCCCTGCACGCCGAAAGCGAGGTTGGCGTAGAGCTTGACGTCGGCCGGCGCGTGCTCGGCCCGCATCTGGCTCCAGTCTGCGTCGAGTTCCTCGGCGGCGAGAGTCGCGAGCCCGGTGAAGGGGCCTTGACCGAACTCGATATGCTTCACCAGCACAGTCACCGTGTCGTCCGCGCCAATTCTGATGAAGGCGTTCGGGGCGAATACGGCGTTGCCCCCCGGGCGGAAGGCCTGGGCTGCGCCGGACTGGGCACGCCCCGCCTGCGGCAGGCTCATGCCGATGACGAGGGCGCCGGCGCCCTTGAGCAGGTTGCGGCGAGAGAGGTTGGTGTCGTGTGCGGTCATGGCTCAACCCTCCAGCGTGCGTGCGGCGTCGTGGATCGCGGCGCGGATGCGGACATAAGTGGCGCAGCGGCAGAGATTGCCGTTCATGGCGAGGTCGATGTCGCGATCGGTCGGTTTGCGAATCTCGGTGAGCAGTGCGATCGCACTCATCACCTGGCCGGACTGGCAATAGCCGCATTGCGGCACATCGTGCTTGATCCAGGCCGCCTGCACGGCCTGCGCTTCCTTGCCGGCGAGCGCCTCGATCGTGGTGATCTTGGCCTCGCCTATGGCGGAGACGGGCATCGAGCAGGAGCGCAGCGGCTGGCCGTCCATGTAGACGGTGCAGGCGCCGCATTGCGCGACGCCACAACCGAACTTGGTTCCGGTGAGCCCAATATTGTCGCGCAGCACCCAGAGCAGGGGGGTGTCGTCGTCGACGTCGACGCGATGCGTCGTTCCATTGATATTGATCGAGTGGACCATGGCTGCCTCGCGGGATCGCGGTCATGACGCAGCACGGCACCATGGCAGCCGGATCGAGGCTCGCTCGCCAGTATCTGGATTTTGAAACTCGCCATAGGCCTATATCGGGGTGGAGCGAGTTTCAGAATCCAGATACTGGCACCTCTTTGGTTCTGGTGTCGTTTCCGATTTCGAAGTTCGCTCCGCGCTTGATATCGAACGAGGCGAACTTCGAAATCACGACACCAGCCCGTTCTGACATATCAGAGGCGGGCGAATGATCCGTCGTCTGGGGCCGTGCGACTAGACGAGTTAGACGTTTTGCGTCTAACTAGAATAGTCGCCGACAGTTTGGATTCTGTCAAGACTGCAAATGAGCGACCGCAGCGAAAGTTCCATAACGTCCGGCGAGGACGGCAAGGGCCGCATCGAGCAGATCGCGGAGGCGGCTCTGCGCCTCTTCGCCCGCTATGGCTACAAACGCACCTCGATGGACGACATCGCGCGCGAGGCCGGGGTCGCCCGCGCCACGCTCTACCTCCATTTCAAAGGCAAGGACGACGTCTTCCGGGCCATGCTCGCGGGCCTCGGGGGCCAAGTCGAGACACGTTGCCGCGAGGCACTGGCGAGGCCGGGCTCGTTCTCAGAGCGGCTCGCTGCGCTGATGGCGGCCCATCACGGCACCGCCTTCAGTGCTTTCAGCGCCGGTGAGCATCTCGGCGAGCTCAAAGCGGTGATGGTGAGCATCGCTGGAGCCGAGCTTGCCGCCTTCGAGGCGATCTTCATAAGCTTCGCCCGGCAGCTGTTCGAGGATGCCGCCGCGCAAGGCGAGATCGCCATCGAACGCAGCGGCCTTCCGCTGGACACGCTGATCGCGACGATGATGCGCGCCGCTGCCGGCGCCAAATACGGCGAGCAGCCGTCCTGCGAGGATTATCTGCTTCGCCTGCGCGAGATCGCCGCGGTCTTTGCGGCTGCAGTCGCCAGGGATGCGCCGCTTCGAGCCTGAGCGCGATTGAGCTTGGCCTTTCTGTGTAAGCCTTTCGTCTAGAGACGAGGGCTTCGCGTGCCCGGCATGGGTTTTTGCGCACACCCGCGCCGTTGACATGGGCGATATGCGCGGTGCAGCATGCCGCCCGGGGAAACGAACAATCCAGCAATGACTAAGGTTAAGGGCGGATGTCTGAGGATATTATTCTATCGACCTCAGGCCTCACGAAAGAATTCGCCGGCTTCACAGCCGTCAATGGCGTCGATCTGAAGGTCAGGCGCGGGTCGATCCACGCGCTGATCGGCCCGAACGGTGCGGGCAAGACGACCTGCTTCAACCTGCTGACCAAGTTCCTGCCGCTGACGCGGGGCCAGATCGTCTATAATGGCCGCGATATCTCCCGCGAGAAGCCGGCCGAGATCGCCAGACTCGGGCTGGTGCGCTCTTTCCAGATCTCGGCGGTGTTCCCGCAGCTCTCGGTCAAGACCAATGTCCGCGTTGCGCTTCAGAGAAAACGCGGCGATTCCTTCGATTTCTGGCGCTCGGAGAAGGTGCTCTCTCCGCTCGATGCCGAGGCGTTGCGCCTCGTCGAGGCGGTCGGCTTGTCGGCCTTCGCCGAGCTGCCGGCCGGCGAGCTCTCCTATGGCCGCAAGCGCGCGCTCGAGATCGCGACGACGCTCGCACTCGAGCCCGAGATGCTGCTGCTGGACGAGCCGATGGCCGGCATGGGCCGCGAGGATATCGAGCGCATCGAGGCGTTGATCCGCAAGGTCTCGAAGGACCGCACCATCCTGATGGTCGAGCACAATCTCTCGGTCGTCGCCTCGCTCTGCGACCGCATCACCGTGCTCGCCCGCGGCCAAGTCCTGGCCGAGGGCGACTATGCCGCCGTCTCGAAGGATCCGCGCGTGATCGAAGCCTATATCGGATCGGGGGTCGGCCATGGTCACTGAAGGACCGGCCACTGAAGCTGTGCTGGAGCGTCCGGCTGCGGCGGGCGCCAAGCCGCTGCTGGCGGTGCGCGGGCTCGAGGCCTGGTATGGCGAGAGCCATGTCCTGCATGGCATCGAGCTCGATGTCGGCGAGGGTGAGGTGGTGACCCTGCTCGGCCGCAACGGCGCCGGCAAGACCACGACGCTGAAATCGATCATGGGCGTGATCGGCAAGCGCAAGGGCTCGGTCACCTTCGCCGGCCAGGAAACGATCGGGCTGCCCTCGCGCGCCATCGCCCGGCTCGGCATCGGCTATGTGCCGGAGGAGCGCGGCATCTATTCGACGCTCTCGGTCGAGGAGAACCTGCTGCTGCCGCCGCAGGTCAAGCCGGGCGGGCTCCCGGTCGAGCAGATCTTCACGCTTTTCCCCAATCTCAAGGAGCGGCTGAAGAGCCAGGGCACCAAGCTCTCGGGCGGCGAGCAGCAGATGCTGGCGATCGGCCGCATCCTGCGCACCGGCGCCAATCTGCTGCTGCTCGACGAGCCGACCGAGGGCCTCGCGCCCGTGATCATCGACCAGATCGGCGCCACCATCCGCATGCTCAAGCAAAAGGGCTTCACCATCGTCCTGGTCGAGCAGAATTTCCGTTTCGCCCAGACTGTGGCGGACCGGCACTATGTCGTCGAGCAGGGCAGGGTCATCGACATGATCCCCAATCCGGAACTCGACGCCAATATCGACAAGCTCCACAGCTATCTCGGGGTCTGACGCAGGGCGTCCAACAAGAACCTTACGAACACCAGACATCTCAGGGAGATAAGAACATGCAGCTCAAGACATTGCTCGCAGCCACGGCGCTCGGCGCGCTGATGGCTTCGCCCGCGCTGGCGCAGCAGATCTCGGTCAAGGCCGGCGTGCTCAACGACCGCTCCGGCCTCTATGCCGACCTCTCGGGCGAGGGCTCGGTGATCGCCGCGCGCCTGGCAGTCGAGGACTTCAAGGCGGCCGAGAAGGGCATCAAGGTCGAGATCGTCTCGGCCGACCACCAGAACAAGCCGGACGTCGGCTCGACCATCGCCCGGCAATGGTACGACCAGGACGGCGTCGACCTGATCCTCGACGTGCCGACCTCCTCGGTCGCCCTTGCGGTCAACCAGATCACCCGCGAGAAGAACAAGGTCCACATCAACTCCGGCGCGGCCTCCTCGGACCTGACCGGCAAGGCCTGCTCGCCGAACACGGTCCATTGGACCTACGACACCTACGCGCTCGCCCAGGGCACCGGCGGCGCCATGACCAAGGCCGGCGGGGACAGCTGGTTCTTCCTCACCGCGGACTACGCCTTCGGCCATGCTCTGGAGCGCGACACCTCGGCGGTGGTGACCAAGGCCGGCGGCAAGGTGCTGGGCGCGGTGCGTACGCCGTTCCCGGGTACCGACTTCTCGTCCTTCCTGCTGCAGGCGCAGGCGTCGAAGGCCAAGGTCATCGGCCTCGCCAATGCCGGTGGCGACACCATCAACTCGATCAAGCAGGCGGGTGAGTTCGGCATCGTCGCCGGCGGCCAGAAGCTGGCCGGCCTGCTGGTCTTCGCCACCGACGTGCACGCGCTGGGACTGCAGACGGCTCAGGGGCTGGTGCTGACCGAGTCCTTCTACTGGGACATGAACGACCAGACCCGCGCCTGGTCCGAGCGTTTCGCCAAGCTCAACGGCGGCAAGAAGCCCTCCATGGTCCAGGCCGGCGTCTATTCCGGCATGCTGCACTATCTCAAGGCGGTCGAGGCGGCCAAGAGCAAGGATTCGGCGGTCGTCATGGCCAAGATGAAGGAATTGCCGACAGACGATCCGCTGTTCGGCAAGGGCTCGGTCCGCGTCGACGGCCGCAAGTTGCACGACATGTACCTGTTCGAGGTCAAGAAGCCGTCGGAATCGAAGGCGCCGTGGGACTACTACAAGCAGATCGCGGTGCTGAAGGCGGATGAGGCCTTCAAGCCGCTTGCCGAGAGCGAGTGCCCACTCGTCAAGAAGTGATGGGCTGAAGACAGCCCACGACACACTCTGCCGGGGCCGGTAGAGCCCGTTCCGATCAGCTTGCATCGCAAGCTGATCGGAAAAACGGTCTCTATCTCCAGGTTGGAGACGGATTCACCGATCAGGTTGTTTCCAACCTGATCGGATCCGGCTCCAGCCCCGGATCAGCTTTCACGGAATGGTCGATCGCATGTTCGAGCTCTTGGGTGTCCCCCCGCAGGCATTGTTCGGTCAGCTTCTGCTCGGCCTGATCAACGGCTCGTTCTATGCGATCCTCAGCCTCGGCCTGGCGGTGATCTTCGGCCTGCTCAACATCATCAACTTCACCCATGGCGCCCAGTACATGATGGGCGCCTTCGTCGCCTGGATGTGCCTGAACTATCTCGGCATCAACTACTGGGCGGCGCTGCTGCTGGCGCCGATCGCCGTTGGCATCACCGGCGTGGTGATCGAGCGCTTCCTGCTGAAGCGCATCGCCCATGTCGACCATCTCTACGGGCTGCTGCTGACCTTCGGCCTGGCGCTGATCATCCAGGGTCTGTTCCGCAACAATTATGGCTCCTCCGGCCTGCCTTACTCGATCCCGGCCGAGCTGCGCGGCGGCTATAATCTCGGCTTCATGTTCCTGCCGACCTATCGCGGCTGGGTCGTGATCGCTTCGCTCGTCGTCTGCCTCGCCACCTGGTTCATGATCGAGAAGACCAAGCTTGGCTCCTATTTGCGCGCTGCGACCGAGAACCCGACCTTGACCCAGGCCTTCGGCATCAACGTGCCGCTGCTGGTGACGTTGACCTATGGCTTCGGCGTCGCGCTTGCCGCCTTTGCTGGCGTGCTGGCCGCGCCGATCTACTCGGTCAACCCGAACATGGGCGCCGACCTGATCATCGTCGTCTTCGCCGTGGTGGTCATCGGCGGCATGGGCTCGATCATGGGCGCGATCGTCACCGGCTTCTCGCTCGGCCTGGTCGAGGGGTTGACCAAGGTCTTCTATCCGGAAGCCTCGGCGACCGTGATCTTCATCATCATGGCGATCGTGCTTCTGGTGAAGCCGGCCGGCCTGTTCGGCCGCGCCGCGTGAGGAATTGAGATGGCAGACATCGCTTCCACCGACGCTCCCGCCGCCGCTCTCGCCATCGGCGAGGTTGATGACAGCACAGCGCGGCTGCACCGCAACCTGATGATCGGCATCGCGGCCGCGCTCGTGATCGCGCCATTCGTCGCCTATCCGGTTTTCGTGATGAAGGTGCTGTGCTTTGCGCTGTTCGCGCTCGCCTTCAATCTTCTGCTCGGCTATGGCGGCCTCCTCTCCTTCGGCCACGCAGCGTATTTCGGTATGGCGAGCTATGTCAGCGCCTACACGGCCAAGCATTGGGGGCTGACGCCGGAACTCGCCATCCTCGCCGGCACCGGGATCGCGGCTCTGCTCGGCCTCGCCTTCGGCGCGCTCGCGATCCGCCGCCAGGGCATCTACTTCGCGATGATCACGCTGGCGCTGGCGCAGATGGCGTTCTTCTTCTCGCTGCAGACGCCGCGCTTTACCGGTGGCGAGGACGGCATCCAGGCGGTGCCGCGCGGCAAGCTCCTCGGCCTGTTCAGCCTCGCCGACGACCGTGCCCTCTACTGGCTCGTCGCCGCGGTCTTCATGGGCGGGCTCCTGCTGATCTACCGCGTCATCCACTCGCCCTTCGGCCAGGTCTGCAAGGCGATCCGTGACAACGAGCCGCGCGCCATCTCGCTCGGCTATCGCGCCAGCCAGTACAAGCTCGCCGTCTTCGTGCTCTCGGCCGGGATCGCCGGGCTCGCCGGCGCGACCAAGGCGATCGTCTTCCAGCTGGCGTCGCTCACCGACGTGCATTGGTCGATGTCGGGCGAGGTCGTGCTGATGACGCTGGTCGGCGGGCTCGGCACGGTCTTCGGCCCGATCGTCGGCGCCATCGTCATCGTCTCCATGCAGAACTTCCTGGCGACGCTCGGCGCCTGGGTCACAGTGGTGCAGGGCGTCGTCTTCGTGATCTGTGTCCTGCTCTTCCGCGAAGGCATCGTCGGCATGATCGCCAAATGGATCAAGAAGCCGCTGTGAGCCTATCGTCATTGCGAGCGTAGCGAAGCAATCCAGGAGGCATAGGCTCTGCCGCCTCTGGATTGCTTCGTCGCTTCGCTCCTCGCAATGATGGGCGCTACTGCGTGAACAGATAGTCGACCACAGCCGCCCGGTCCGCCGCGCGAAGGCCGGCGGGCGGGCTCATCCAGCCACCGGGCACGATCGCATCGGGATCGGCGAGATAGCCGAGCAACCGCTCGCGGTCCCAGGCGAACCCTTGCGCCTTCGCGGCCCTGAACGCCGGCGAATAATCGAAGCCCTCGGCCGAGCCGAGCACGCGCCCTTTCAACCCGGCAAGATGGGGCCCCGCCATGCCGGCCTTGCCGGGATCGAGGCTGTGGCAGGACTGGCAGGCCTTGAAGATGGCAGCTCCTGCCGGCTCCTGCGCCTGGAGCGGGCCGGTCAGGGACAGCGCAAGCGCCAACAGCGCCGCGAGCCCCGTTTTCACGCCGGCTTCACCGTCTGGATACGCACCAACCGGTTGCTGCCGCTCTCGCCGCCCCAGGCCTCGCCGCTCCGCCCGTCCATCTGGCGGACATTGGCGCCGGGCTTGTCGCTCGGGAAGCTGTTGAACTCCTCGCTCAGCGGGTCGAAGCGGACGATGCTGTTGAGGGCGAAGTCGGTGAGCCAGACCTTGTCGGCGTCATCGACATAGACCGAATAAGTCCGCGGCTTGTTGCCCGGCAGCTTCCAGCCCTTCCAGCTGCCGCTTTCGGTGTCGAAGGCCGAGACCTGTCCGGAATTCCACTCGCTGACCCAGATCCGGTTCTTCGAATCCGACCAGACCCGGCGAGCGCCCTGGCCCTCGGTCGGTGGATCGACCACGGTGAAGGCGCCGCTCTGGGTGTTGATCCTCGCGATGTAGTTGCCGGCGAGCGAGGCGAACCAGATATCGCCGGCCGGTGTGCGCGTCATGCCATAGGGGCCGGCGCCGCGCGGCGCGTCGAAGATCTCCATCTTGCCGGATTTCGGATCGAGACGGCCAACGATGCCGTTCTGGCCGGTGAACCAGAGCATGCCGGTCTTGTCGAAGACCGGCGTATTGAGATTGGCGCGTTCGCGCTCGGCCGGCAGCTTGAACAGATCGACCTTGTGCGTCTTGTCGTCGACGCGGGCGATGGCGTTCTGGCCGCCCTCGGTGACCCAGGCGGCGCCATCAGGCCCGCGCACGACGCCGTGCGGAGCGGCGCCGTCGCCGAGCGGGATCACCCTGGTCTGGCTGGTGCGCGGGTCGAAGCGGCCGAGCACGCCATTGCGTTGGCCGCAGACCCAGAGCGTGCCGTCGCCGGCATCGGTGACATCTCGCGAACCCTTGATCTCCGGCACCTCGAAATAGGTGACGATGAACGGGCTGCCGGGCTGGGGCTGTCCGGTCGCCTCGGCGCTGCGCAGGATCAGATTCGGCGCGGCGAGGCCGGCGATACCGAATTTCAGGAACGAACGGCGCAGCATGGGCGTCTCCTTTCGTTGTCGGCCGGCGAATGATCTGCCTGTCCAAGACAGGCGTAAACCGACAACATCGTGAAACTGTGGCTGCGGCCGGACGGTTCCCTCTTCTCGTTCTAGCGCTGCCGCTGGATGCCTTCGGGCAGGGTCGAAACGCGCGCCATTTCGCCGCTGTGGAAGGCGGCCGGATCGGCGAGATAGTCCTGCGCCATCGCCATCGCGTCGGCGCCCCAGAAGACCTCGCCATCGATCACCAGGCTCGGCACGCCGAAGACGCCGGCGGCAACTGCTTCTTCGGTCGCCTGGCGAAGGCGATCCTTGATCTCCTGCTCCCCGATCAGCGCCAGGGAACCGGGCCGGCCGGCGGCCTCGGCCACCGCTTCCAGCACGGCTGGCTCGTTGGCGTCGCGCCCTTCGCCCCAGACGAGGCGGAAGGCGGCCGTCACGGCCGCCTCGTTGCCGTCGAGCGCGGTCAGCAGGCGCAGCATGGCGAGCGGGTTAAAGGGGTGGGCCGGCGGGAAGCGGAAGGGCACGCCCATCGCTCGGGCCGTGTGCGTTGCGAGCCTATAGGTATGGACGCGCTTGGGCGCGATTTCGGCCGGCCCGAGCTGGCCCCAGACCTTGAGGACACCGCCGAAGACGATCGGCTTCAGTACCACCGGCCGCTGCATCCGGATCGCATCGAGGCGCGTCAGCGCGAGATGGGCGAAGGGCGAGATAATGTCGAAATACCAGAAAGCGGGCTGAGGCAAAGGCGGGCTCACTTGATCAGCGCGAGGGCGGCGCGGAACTGCGGGTGCTCGGCTGTGCGCAGCCACTCGAATACGACTGCCTCCGTTGTGACGATCTCGGCGCCGTTTCGCTCCAGCCGACGTAAGCTCACCTCCTTGCTTTCCGGCACGCGCGAGCCGACGGCGTCCTGCACCACGAAGACACGGCGCTTGTGCTCGAGCAGAGAGAGCGCGGTCTGGCCGAAGCAGACATGCGCCTCGCAGCCGCAGAGAATAAGGTCGTCGTCGCCGGTGATAGCGTCAATGAAGGCCGGCGTGGCGCAGGCATCGAAGCTCATCTTGGCGATGGCGGGCGCAGCCTCGGCCAGTTCGGGAACCGTCGCGCCGAGGCCGGTCGGATTCTGCTCGGTCATCACAACCGGCACGTCGAGGAGCTTTGCCGCCGCAACCAGCCTGCCGGCATTGGCGAGGAGGCGCGGCCCGTCATGGATCGCCGGCATCAATCGCGCCTGGAAGTCGATGACGACGAGGCGGGACCGCTTGGCGTTCATCAGATGCATCGGCGTCACCTTCGCAAGAGTCGGTCGAGCTCGGTTTCGACATGGCGCTGCATCAGCGTGCGCGCCGAGGCGCCGAACATGCGGATGCGCCGCGTATGGGCCAGCAGGAGCACGCCGGAAGCATGGGCGAAGGCGTCGGCCATGATCAACTCGGCTTGCGCGGCATCGGCGCCCAGCGCCAGCGCGGCCGTGCGGATCGGCGCAAGGCTCGCTTCCAGCGCCTCGTTCAGGGCCCGGTCACGCTCGCGGCCGAGGCCGTGCGGGCGCATGCCGCCACGGAACAGATAGAAGCCGAGATCAAGATCGCGCGGGTTTTCGGCATAGAAATCGAAGAAGGCGAGTGCGGCGGCGCAGAAGCGTTCGGCCGGGGTACCGGCGGCAGCGACTGCCATATCGACCGCCGCCTGCAACGTGGCGATCGAGCGGCCAAGCACCTCGGCATAGAGCGCCTCTTTCGAGTCGAAATGGAAATAGAGCGCCGCCGGCGTGTAGCCGGCCTCGGCTGCAATCGCCCGCAGCGACGCGCCGTCCAGCCCCTCGCGCTCGAACACGGCCCGCGCCGCGGCGAGGATGCCCTCGCGCTTGGCGTCAGTCGCGGCATAGCGGCCACGCTTTCGATCTGCTGATCCCTCGCTCACTCTGGAACGCCTCCAACCCTCTTGACGAAAATCTAACGCCGTTCAATTTTAGGAGCAACAACCGCTCGGGAGGAGGCTAGCATGCTGATGGACGCCGCCGGCTATCGCGAATCCCTGCGGACCTATTCTCCGCGCGTTTTCATCAACGGCCGCAGGATCGAGAACGTCGCCGACGAGCCCCTCCTGCTGCCGGGCATCAACGGTATCGGCGTGACCTATGACCTCGCGCATGAGGCGGCCTACCGGCCGATCATGACCGCGGTCCAGGGCTCTTCCGGGCGCACCGTCAACCGCATGCTCCATATCGATGGTTCGTCCAGCGATCTCCTCGCCAAGCTCGAGGCGGTCCGCTTGGTCTGCAAGATCTCGGGCTGCGCCCAGCGCTATCTGACGCATGACGCCTTCAACGGCATCCTGCAGGCGACGATACGGGCCGACGCCAATCGCGGCACCGACTACACCCAGCGCTTCCTCGCCTACATGCACCGCATCCAGGACGAGGATCTGACCTGCGGCGTTGCCATGACCGACGCCAAGGGCGACCGCTCGCTGCGGCCAGGCTCACAGCCCAATCGTGATTCCTACGTGCACATCAAGGAGCGCCGGCGGGACGGCATCATCATCCGCGGCACCAAGGCGATCGTCACGGGCGCGCCTTACGTCCATGAATTCCTGGTGATGCCTTGCCGCACCCACGCCGAGGTCGACGAGGATTTCGCCGTCTGCTGCGCCGTTCCCTGCGATGCCGAGGGGATCACTATCGTCGCGCGTCCGGGGGGGCGCCCGGGCGATCCGGCGGCCAAATTCTCGGCCAAATACGGCCAGTCGACCGGCGCGGTGATGTTCGATGACGTCTTCGTGCCGTGGGAGCGCGTCTTCCTTGCCGGCGAGGTCGAGGAGGCCGGTTATCTCACCACCAGCTACGCCACCCATCACCGCCACAGCTGCATCGCCGCGCGGGCCGGCTTCGGCGACCTCTTGGTCGGCGCCGGCGCCTTGATGGTCGAGGCCAACGGGCTCGATGCCGACCGGCATTCCCATGTCCGCGAGCAGCTGGTCGAGCTGATCACCATCACCGAGAGCTTCTTCGCCTGCGGCGTGGCGGCCTCGGTCTATTGCAGCAAGGACGCCTCGGGCGTGGCGATGCCGGACGCAGTTTTCGCCAATATCGGCAAGCTGCTGCTCGCTACCAAGATCTACGACATGCACAGGATCGCTCATTACGTCTCGGGAGGCTTGATCGTGGCGCTGCCCGGCCCGGACGAGGACCACAACCCCGAAACCTCGGCCTCGCTCTCGGCGGTGCTGACGGGGCGGGCGGACATCCCCTACGCGCAGCGCGCCGAGGTCGCCCGCTTCATCGAGGACCTCACCGTCTCCAAGGAGGCCGGTTGGTATTCGGTGATCTCGCTGCATGGCGGCGGTTCGCCCGAGGCGATGAAGCGCGAGATCTGGCGCAACTATCCCGTCATGGAGAAGGTCGCGCTGGTCGAGAGCCTGCTCGACCGCGGCGTGCTCGCCGATGGCTCGCGCGTGTCGAAGCAGCCGGGCCGCTGCTGCGTCACCGGCTGCGAGGTGCCCGAGCGCGTGACGGCACCGGAGGCGGCGGAATGACCATGCAGGCTCACGCCACCCACCAGGTCCTCAACCAGGCCCGACCCGCCACCGGCTGGAATGCCTTCTCCGGCGATGCGGTGCTGCAGGGCATCGTCGCCCGCGGCGCGCCCTGGGTCGCCGGCAAGGCTGCGGCACTGGGCGCCCATGCCGGCGATGCCGAGGTGCAGGAGCTCGCCCGCCTCGCCAACCGCCATGGACCGGAGCTGCGGAGCCATGACCGCTATGGCAATCGCCTCGACTGGATCGAGTTCCACCCGGCCTGGCACGAATTGATGTCGCTAGCCTTCGCGTACGAGGTGCCCTCGCTCGCCTGGACGACGAAGGAGGCTAACGGCCATCTCGGCCGCGCCGTGCTGTCCTATCTCTGGAACCAGGTCGAGCACGGGACCGGCTGCCCGACCGGCATGACCTATGCCGCTTTTCCCGGCCTCGCCCAGCCGGAGTTCGCGCTCTGGCGGCAGAAGATCACCTCGGGCCGCTACGACAGGCGCCCGCTGCCGGTGGCGCAGAAGACCGGCGCCAGCATCGGCTATGCGATGACTGAGAAGCAGGGCGGCTCGGATCTGCGCCAGACCCAGACCACGGCCCGCTTCCTTGAGGATACGCCGGAGGGCCGGGTCTATCTGATCACCGGGCACAAATGGTTCTTCTCGGTGCCGCAATCGGACGGGTTCTTTACCCTGGCGCAGACGCAAAGCGGCGTCTCCTGCCTGTTTTGCCCCGGCTTCCTGCCCGATGGCAGCCGCAACCGGCTGCAGATCCAGCGCCTGAAGGACAAGGCCGGCAACCGCTCGAACGCCTCCTCCGAGGTCGAATTCCGCGAATGCCTGGGTTGGCTCGTCGGCGAGGAGGGCGCCGGCATCAAGGAGATCCTCAGTCACGCGCACCTCACCCGGCTCGACTTTGCCGTCGGCTCGGCCGGGCTGATGCGCCAGGCGCTGACGTTGGCGCTGAACCACACCCAGTCGCGCAGGGGTTTCGGCTCGTCGCTCGCCGAGCAGCCGATGATGACCAACATCCTCGCCGATCTCGCCATCGATTCCGAAGCCTCGACGCTGATGGCCTTCAGGGTCGCGGCTGCAACCGATGCGATGGAGACGACCGAGGATGAGCGTCATCTCGCTCGCGTCACCACCCCGCTGGCCAAATTCTGGAACTGCAAGCGCGCCGCCGCCTTCGTGGTCGAAGCCCTGGAATGCCATGGCGGCAATGGCTTCATCGAGGAGAACCCGATGGCGCGGCTCTATCGCGAGGCGCCGCTCAACGCGATCTGGGAGGGCACCTCGAACATGATGTGCATGGACGTGCTGCGCGCCTTCAACCGCGAGCCGCGCACCAAGGAGGCCTTCATGAACGAGGTCGGCGCGGCGCGCGGCGCCAATCGCGCCCTCGATCGCTGGCTCGACCGGCTCGGCGACGAGGTGGCGAAGCCGCGCAATGATGACGGCCATGGCCGCCGGCTCGCCAATCTGATGGCCTATGCGCTGCAGGCCTCGGAGCTCAGGAAGCATGCCGACGAGGCGGTATTCGAGAGCTTCTGCCGCTCGCGGCTCGACGCCGACTGGGGCTATGTCTTCGGCACGCTCGACCCCTCGCCTGAGCTGGCGGGGATCGTGCAGCGGGCGACAGTGGCGCGTGGCTAGTCGTCATTGCGAGCGAAGCGAAGCAATCCAGAAGACGTGAAACTCTGCCGTCCCTGGATTGCTTCCTCGGCTTCGCCTCCTCGCAATGACGGTAGGCAGCCGGACTACTGGAAAAACACGCGCCCCAAGCCCATTCCCTCGCGGGAATGGGCATCCCACCAACCCTATGCGCGTGGTCTGGCTCGCTGCGCCTCAGGCGGCGCAGCAGGCATGGGCTTTCGGCTGGTCCTCATACTCGTCATGACGCTTGATGAAGCTCAGCGTCGAACTCTCGTTGCGGCCCTTCGGCGCCCGGTCGAGGATCATCAGCGTACCCAGCATCTCCTCGTCGCCACGGGCATAGGACGAGTAGGTATGGAAGATCTCGCCGGTCTCATTGCGGAGGAAGGCGCTCGTGCCCGGAAGCTCGTCATGGGCCTGTTCGGCCGGCGTCTGGGTGAAATTGTAGAGCACCAGGCCCCTGGCAAGTTCCTCCGGGGTGAAGGAGACGTGGTAGTCGAAGTTGAACTCGCTGCCGAAGGAGGAGACCCAGGGGAAGCTCCAGCCCATGCGCTGCTTGTAGGCCTCGATCTTGGCGAGTGGCGCGCGCGAGACGGTCACCAGCGTGACGTCGTGATTGTTGAGATGCGCCAGCGTGCCGTCGAAATGGTCGGCCATGAAGGAGCAGCCGGGGCAGCCCGCCTCCCAGTCCGGTCCGAACATGAAATGGTAGATCACCAGCTGGCTGCGGCCGTCGAACAGCTCGGCGAGGGTTTTCTTGCCCGCAGGCGTATCGAAAACGTAGTTCTTGTCGACCTTGACCCAGGGCAGAGCGAGGCGCTCGGCATTGATCTCATCGCGCAGCCGGGTGAACTCTTTCTCGCGGCTGAGCAGGGCCTTGCGCGCCTCCAGCCATTCGGATCGGGGAACCACATGATGCTCCATCATCGTCTCCTTGCAGATCCCAGCCCTTCAGCATAATCTTGTTGCGTTGATATCAACATATCTGAACGATGTCAAAATCATTGGAAGCACCGCTCGAATCCCTC
Source organism: Allobosea sp. Tri-44 (assembly GCF_004123845.1). GTDB lineage: Bacteria > Pseudomonadota > Alphaproteobacteria > Rhizobiales > Beijerinckiaceae > Allobosea. The sequence goes on from NZ_NBDP01000023.1 coordinate 105,565, forward strand.
GTTCCCTTCGCCACGACGCTGCATGTGCGCGACCATTGCCTGTGCCTGCATGTCCAGCGCGCGGCGCGGGCGCTGGCGCGGCTGTTCGACGAGGCGCTGCGCCCGTTTGATCTCACCAATCAGCAATTCTCCCTCCTGATGTCGCTGAACCGGCCGGAGCCGCCGCCGATCGGCCCGGTCGCGAGCCTGCTCGGCATGGATCGGACGACGCTGACCGCGGCGCTGAAGCCGCTGGAGCGCCGCGGCCTCGTCGTCGTGGCCGCGGGCGAGAAGGACCGCCGCAGCCGGCTCCTGGCAATTACGCCTGAGGGAATTGCCCTGCTCGCACGCGCCATGCCGATCTGGCAGCGCACGCATGACGAAGTCGATGCCCGCCTGACCGACATCGAGCCGGCCAGGCTCAGGCAGGCACTCCAGGCCGTGTCATAGCCGCGCCACATCGCCCCGGCCCACTGGCCATTGCATCCACCAAGACGGTGCTGGCCCCAGAATAATGCTGCCAAGGAGCACGAAATGCCCCAGATGATCTTCGTCAACCTGCCGGTGAAGGACTTGCCGAAGTCGATCGCCTTCTTCGAGGCGCTCGGTTTCTCCTTCAACCCGCAATTCACCGACGAGACCGCCGCCTGCATGGTGATCAGCGAGACGATCTTCGCGATGCTGCTGACCCATGAGAAATTCGCCGGCTTTTCGCCGAAGCCGATCGCCGACACCAGCCAGTCGCTGGAGGTGCTCACCGCGCTCTCGCGCGACAGCCGCGAGGCGGTCGATGCGATCGTCAAGGCGGCACTCGGCGCCGGGGGCACGACCTATAGCGAGCCGAAGGATTACGGCTTCATGTACGCCCACGGCTTCCAGGACCTCGACGGCCATGTCTGGGAAGTCATGTGGATGGACGAGGGGGCTGCGCAGCAATAGCGGGCCGCGAAGTCTGAAAAAATCGGGGGCGCGGCATTGCTGCCGCGCCCCTTTCGCACTGCCGAGCTGGGAGGAGGGGGCTCAGCCGCGCTTCGGGGGAGACGCTGGCCAGCTCTTGATCAGCGTGTCGTAGTCGATCGTCTCGCCCTTCGGCTTCTCGTTGGCGAGCTTGCGTTGCGGCGCCAGCGTGCCGGCCTTCTCGGCCTTGGCGAACCACTCTTCAGCCGTGGTGCGCGGGTTCAGCTTCGGCCCGCAATCGCCCTGCACGCCGGAGCGTTCCAGGCGTTCCATCACCGAGTCTTGCGCCGCCGCCAGCGCATCCATCGCCGCCTGCGGCGTCTTGGCGCCGGAGGAGGCGTCGCCGATGTTCTGCCACCAGAGCTGGGCGAGGCGCGGATAGTCCGGGACGTTGTTGCCGGTCGGGGTCCACTGCACGCGCGCCGGCGAGCGGTAGAACTCGATCAGCCCGCCGAGCTGCGGGGCGCGCTCGGTGAAGCTCTTGTCCCAGATGTCGCTCTCGCGGATGAAGGTGAGGCCGACATGGCTCTTCTTCAGGCTGACCGTCTTGGAGACGATGAACTGCAGATAGAGCCAGGCTGCCTTGCGGCGCTCGACCGGGGTCGAGTTCAGCAGGGTCGCCGAGCCGGCGTCCTGGTAGCCGAGCTTCATGCCGTCCTTCCAGTAGGAGCCCTTGGGCGAGGGCGCCATCCGCCATTTCGGCTTGCCGTCCGCGCTCATCACCGGCAGGCCGGGCTTGACCATGTCGGCGGTGAAGGCGGTGTACCAGAAGATCTGCTGGGCGATCGTCCCCTGCGCCGGCACCGGGCCCGACTCGCCGAAGGTCATGCCTTGCGCCTGCGGCGGGGCATATTTCTTCAGCCAGTCGACATATTTGGTGATCGAGTAGACCGCGGCCGGGCCGTTGGTGTCGCCGCCGCGCTCGACCGCGGAGCCGACCGGGCGGCAGCCCTCCATGCGGATGCCCCATTCGTCGACCGGCAGGCCGTTCGGGATGCCCTTGTCGCCATTGCCGGCCATTGAGAGCCAGGCGTCGGTGAAGCGCCAGCCGAGCGAGGGGTCCTTCTTGCCATAGTCCATATGGCCGAAGATCTTGGTGCCGTCGATTTCCTTGACGTCGTTGGTGAAGAACTCGGCGATGTCCTCATAGGCCGACCAGTTCACGGGCACGCCGAGATCGTAGCCGTATTTGGCCTTGAACTTTTCCTTGAGGTCGGCGCGCTGGAACCAGTCGTAGCGGAACCAGTAGAGGTTCGCGAACTGCTGCACCGGCAGCTGGTAGAGCTTGCCGTCGGGGCCGGTGCCGAACGACTTGCCGATGAAGTCGTCGATGTCGAGCTGCGGATTGGTGACGTCCTTGCCCGGTCCCGCCATCCAGTCGGTCAGGTTGGTCGCCTGCTTGTAGCGGAAATGCGTGCCGATCAGGTCGGAATCGTTGATCCAGCCGTCATAGATGTTCTTGCCGGACTGCATCTGCGTCTGGATCTTCTCGACCACGTCGCCTTCCTGGATCAGGTCGTGCGTCAGCTTGATGCCGGTGATCTCGCTGAAGGCCTTGGCCAGGGTCTTGGCCTCATACTCATGCGTGGTGATCGTCTCCGAGACGATGTTGATCTCCATGCCGGCGAAGGGCTTCGCCGCATTGATGAACCATTCCATCTCCTTGAGCTGGGCCGCCTTGTCGAGCGTCGAGGGTTGGAACTCGCTGTCGATCCATTTGCGTGCCTCCTCGGGGCCGGCGAGGGCCGGTCCGGCAGCGGCGACCAGCGCGAACAGGCTGGCGCCGGAGAGGCGGGTAAGGGTCCTGCTGAGCGTCGTCATCGTTTCCTCCGATGTTTTTGCGAGGTGCCGCCCGTTTTGCCGGGATCGGTCGTTTCTTGTTGTTGGGCTGGAGCCGGATGCTTTCAGAAAAGATCGCTTTGCGATTTTTCCTGAAAGCTGAATCCGTCTCCCACCTAGAAGTCAGAGCAGGAGCCGATGCGAAAAACCGGTTCCCACTTTTTCGCCTCCTGCTCTGGCTCCTCTAGACGAAGCGGAACACCGCCGCGGCATAGAGGAGCGCGAGGCCGGAAGCCCACCACAGTGGCTGGCCAATGATGCCGAGCCAGGCGAGGTGAATGAAGGCGCTGCCGAGCAGCGAGATGAAGAGCCGGTCGCCGCGCGTGGTGGCGATGCCGAGCACGCCGACGCGCTCGGTCTCGGGCCGGAAGACCGCGAGCAGCGTCAGGATCAGGAGCAGGCTGGCGATGCCGGCGAAGAAGAGGCCGGTCTGCCAGGTCCAGGCCATCCAGTTAAGTTCCATCACACCCTCCCCAGGGCGAAGCCCTTGGCGATGTAGTTGCGGACGAACCAGATCACGAGCGCGCCGGGGATCAGCGTCAGTACGCCTGCCGCGGCGAGCACGCCCCAGTCCATGCCGGCGGCGGAGACCGTTCTGGTCATGGTCGCGGCGATCGGCTTGGCGCTGACGCTGGTCAGCGTGCGCGCCAGCAGGAGCTCGACCCAGGAGAACATGAAACAGAAGAACGCCGCGACGCCGATGCCCGACGCGATCAGCGGCATGAAGATCTTCACGAAGAAGCGCGGGAAGGAATAGCCGTCGATCGCGGCGGTCTCGTCGATCTCGCGCGGCACGCCGGACATGAAGCCTTCGAGGATCCAGACCGCCAGCGGCACGTTGAACAGGCAGTGCGCCAGCGCCACGGCGAGCGGGGTGTCGAACAGGCCGATCGCCGAATAGAGGTTGAAGAAGGGCAGCGCGAACACTGCCGGCGGCGCCATCCGGTTCGAGAGCAGCCAGAAGAACAGGTGCTTGTCGCCGAGGAAGCGGTAGCGCGAGAAGGCGTAGGCTGCTGGCAACGCGAAGGCGAGCGAGAGCAGGGTGTTCAACGCCACATATTGCAGGGAGTTGATGTAGCCGTTGTACCAGCTCGGGTCGGTGAAGATCTTGGTGTAGTTGTCGAAGGTGAAGGTCCGCGGCCAGAGCGTCAGCGCATTGGTGATCTCGATGTTGGTCTTGAAGCTCATGTTGACGAGCCAATAGATCGGCAACATCAGCGCGATCAGGTAGAGCGAGAGGATCAATCGGCCGCCGCGCATCAGGCCCTCCCCGCGTCAACGTCGGCGCGCGCATCGGCTGCGGTCATCACCGTGTAGAACACCCAGCACACGGCGAGGATGATCAGGTTGTAGACGATCGAGAGCGCCGCCGCCTTGCCGAGGTCGAACTGCCCTAGCGCGAGCTTGACCAGCTCGATCGACAGGAAGGTCGTCGAATTGCCGGGGCCGCCGCCGGTGACGACGAACGGCTCGGTGTAGATCATGAACGAGTCCATGAAACGCAGCAGCACGGCGATCAGCAGCACGCGGCTCATCTTCGGCAGTTGGATGGTGCGGAATACGGCCCAGCGCGAGGCGCCGTCGATGCGGGCCGCCTGGTAATAGGCGTCGGGGATCGACTTCAGGCCGGCATAGCAGAGCAGCGCCACCAGCGAGGTCCAGTGCCAGACATCCATCACGACGATGGTGATCCAGGCGGCAACCGGGTCGGAGACATAGTTGTAGCGGATGCCGAGCCCGTTGATCGCGGCGCCGAACAGACCGATGTCGCCACGCGCGAAGATCTGCCAGATCGTGCCGACGACGTTCCACGGAATCAGCAGCGGCAGCGCCATCAGGACCAGCGTCGCCGAGACCGTCCAGCCCTCGCGCGGCATCGACAGCGCCACCAGGATGCCGAGCGGGATCTCGATGGCGAGAATGATTCCCGAGAAGGCGAGATTGCGCCAGAGCGAGTCGTAGAAGCGCGAACCGAGATCGCTCTTGGGATCGAGCAGTTCGGCGAACCAGCCGACGCCGTTCCAGAAGAACTGGTTGTTGCCGAAGGAATCCTGGACCGAATAGTTCACCACCGTCATCAGCGGGATCACCGCCGAGAAGGCGACGATCAGCAGAACCGGCAGGACGAGCAGCCAGGCCTTCTGGTTGACCGGCTTCATGGCTGGCCTCCCGGGAGCGCTTCGCCTTTGACCAGATGGCCGTCGCTGTAGATGTGGATCTGGCCCGCCTGCAGCGAAAGCGCGGCCTGATCGCCATCGAAGCTGGCGCCTTCCGGCACGCTCGCGGCCAGCTTGAGGCCGCCGAGCTCGACGCGGGCGATGCGGGCGCGGCCGATATCGTCGATGCGCGCGATCCGAACCGGCAGGCCGGCGCCGCTTGGCGCGAGTGTCGCATATTCCGGCCGGATGCCGAGTTCGATCTTGCCGGCGAGAGCGGAATAGTGCCGCGCCAGCGCGATCTCCTGTCCGGCGAGGCTCGCTCGGGAGCCTTCGACCTTGCAGGGCAGCACGTTCATGCCGGGCGAGCCGATGAAATGGCCGACGAAGGTGTGGGCCGGGTGCTGGAACAGCTCTTCCGGCGTGCCGGTCTGCACCACGCCGCCATCATGCATCACCACCACCGTGTCGGCGAAGGTCAGCGCCTCGGTCTGGTCGTGGGTGACGTAGATCATGGTGAGGTCGAGCTTGCGGTGCAGCTCCTTCAGCATCGAGCGCAATTGCCATTTCAGATGCGGGTCAATGACGGTCAAAGGCTCGTCGAACAGGATCGCGGCGACGTCGGGCCGGACCAGGCCGCGCCCGAGCGAAATCTTCTGCTTGGCGTCGGCCCCGAGTCGGCTCGCCTTGCGGTCGAGCGCCGAGGTCAGATCGAGCAGGCCGGCGATCTCGGCGACGCGGGCTTCGATCTCGGCGCGCGCGACGCCACGGTTCTTCAGCGGGAAGGCGAGGTTCTCGCGCACTGTCATCGTGTCGTAGACGACCGGGAACTGGAAGACCTGGGCGATGTTGCGCGCCTCGGTCGGCAGCTTCGTCACATCCTTGTCGTCGAACAGGATGCGCCCGCGCGTCGGCACGACGAGACCGGAGATGATGTTGAGCAGCGTGGTCTTGCCGCAGCCGGACGGGCCGAGCAGCGCATAGGCGCCGCCCTGGCGCCAGACATGGTCGACCTCGCGCAGGGCATAGTCCTGCGGCCCCTGCGGGTTGGGCTTGTAGGCGTGGGCCAGTTTGTCGAGCGTGATCCTGGCCATCTCACGCCGCCTTTGCCGGAGCTGCCGCGGCGAGCCTGCCGGCGGCATCGAACAGGAAAATGCGGGCGGGATCGAGCCAGGCTGTCACGGCCGCGCCCGGCTCCAGACGCCGCACGCCCGGCACCAGCGCGATCAGGCGATGCGCGCCGACATCGAGATGGACGAAGGATTCCGAGCCGGTGATCTCGGAGACGGAGACATTCGCCTGCAAGGCGATCGCCGGCGCCGGCTGCGCATCGAGTGCGAGATGATGGGCGCGGAAACCGATCGTGTAGGCGCCATCAGGCACGCTCGCGAAGGCGCCCGTCGCCGGAATGCTCTGGCCGGTCGAGAGCCGGACCTCGCCGCCCTGCCTGGTGCCGGAGAGCGTGTTGAGCGGCGGGTCGGAGAAGACCTGCGCGGTCACAAGGTCATGCGGCTGGCGATAGACCTGCGCGGTCGGGCCGAACTGCGTGACCTTCCCCTGGAACAGGGTGGCGGTGTTACCGCCGAGCAGCAGGGCTTCACTCGGCTCGGTGGTGGCGTAGACGAAGATCGCGCCGGATTCGGCGAAGATGCGCGGCAATTCCTCGCGCAGCTCCTCGCGGAGCTTGTAGTCGAGATTGGCGAGCGGCTCGTCGAGCAGGACGAGCTCGGCACGCTTCACCAGCGCGCGGGCGATCGCGGTGCGCTGCTGCTGGCCGCCGGAGAGTTCGAGCGGCTTGCGCTGGAGATAGGGCTCGAGCCGCAGCAGTGCCGCCGCGCTCTTGACCCGGGTGTCGATCTCATTCGCCGGCAAGCCGGCGACGCGCAGCGGCGAGGCGATGTTCTCGTAGACCGATAGCGCCGGGTAGTTGATGAACTGCTGGTAGACCATCGCGACATTGCGCTTTTGGACCGGCAGCCCGGTGACGTCGCGGCCCTCGACCAGGACCTTGCCGCTGCTCGGTGCATCGAGCCCGGCCATCAGCCGCATCAGCGAGGTTTTTCCCGCAAGCGTCGCGCCGAGCAGCACGTTGAGCGAGCCCCTCTCCAGCGTCAGCGAGATATCGGCGAGCAGGGTCTGCGCGCCGCGCGTCAGGCCGATGCTGTCCAGCGTCAGGCTCATCCGCGCGCCTCCATCCTGACGGAAGCGGGCGACGAGGCCTTCGCCGCCATGTATTCGTCGAGCGCCCGGCGCTGCTCGGGCGAAAAGCGCAAGCCGAGCTTGCTGCGCCGGAACAGCACGTCCTCGGCGCTCGCAGCCCATTCCTGGCTCATCAGCCAGGCGACCTCGCGCTCGGTGAGATCGGCGCCGAAGACGCGGCCGAGATCGGCCATCGCCTTGGCGCCTTCGAGCAGGGCTTCCGTGCGGGTGCCGTAGGCGCGGGCGAGCCGGCGCGCCAGCTTTCGGTCGAGCCAGGGGCGGGCGGCGCAGATGCGCTCGACCAATCCCTCGAAACCCTCGACCGGGAAATCGCCGCCGGGCAGATGTGCCCCGGCCGTCCAGGGGGCAGCCCGCAGCGCCGGCACGGCGGCGGCAAGCTTTTCGACTGCCGCTTCCGCCAGCCGGCGCGCGGTGGTGATCTTGCCGCCGAAGACCGAAAGCAATGGCGCCGAGCCGGCCGGCTCGTCGAGCGTCAGCACATAGTCGCGCGTCGCCTCCTGCGCCTTGCTGGCCCCATCGTCATAGAGCGGGCGCACGCCGGAATAGGTCCAGACCACGTCCGTGCGCGCGATCGGCTTGCGGAAATACTCGCTCGCCGCGGCGCAGAGATAGGCGATCTCGTCCTCGCTGGCGGCGACCTTGGCGGGGTCGCCGTCATAGTCCTTGTCGGTGGTGCCGATCAGGGTCAGGTCGCCCTCATAGGGGATGGCGAAGATGATGCGGCCATCGGCGTTCTGGAAGATGTAGCAGCGCTCGTGCTCGAACAGGCGCGGCACGACGATATGGCTGCCCTGGACGAGTCGCACCGCGGCCGGACGGTTGCTGGCGACGATGCCGTTCAGCACGTCCGCGACCCAGGGGCCGGCGGCGTTGACCAGCACGCGCGCGCTGGTCTCGGCGCGGGTACCGTCCGCAGCTTCCGTGGAGACGACCCAGAGATCGCCCTGGCGGCGGGCACCGATGACCTTGGTCCGGGGCAAGATCTTGGCGCCGTGCTCCGTCGCATCGCGGGCGTTGAGCACGACGAGGCGGGCATCCTCGACCCAGCAATCGGAATATTCGAAGGCACGGTCGAAGCGCGGCTGCAGCGGCTCGCCGGCGGCGTCGCGCCTAAGGTCGAGCGAGCGCGTCGCCGGCAGCAGCTTGCGGCCGCCGAGATGGTCGTAGAGGAAGAGGCCGAGCCGCAGCATCCACCAGGGCCGCAGGCCCGCATGGTGCGGCAGCACGAAGCGTAAGGGCCGGATGATGTGCGGCGCGGCGCGCCACATCACCTCGCGTTCGGTCAGCGCCTCGCGCACCAGCCGGAATTCGTAATGCTCGAGATAACGCAGCCCGCCATGGATCAGCTTGGTCGAGGCCGAGGAGGTCGCGCTGGCGAGGTCGCCCTGTTCGAACAGCACGACTGAGGCGCCGCGGCCGGCAGCGTCGCGCGCAATGCCGCAGCCGTTCACCCCGCCGCCGATGATGGCGATGTCGAACACCGGAGCCGTCACGCATTCCTCCCACAGGCGCTCCTGCGAGTGCCCTTCAACGCACGGTAGAGCGTGATTTTCTTGCGTGCAACGGCAAAACGAAAGTGAAAGCGAAAATTCTAGCTTTCACTTTCGATGCGCAGGGCAGGTTCAGCCAGCGTTTCGGTTTCGACCACGGTGATGCCCTCGCTATGGCAGAGCTCGCGCAGCGCGGGTGGGCCGAACCTGTCGGTGACGAAGACGTCGACGTCGTGCAGATGGCCGATCCGGACCGGAGCGGAGCGCTCGAACTTGGTGCTGTCGGCGACGAGCAGGCATTGCCGGGCGTTTTCGATGATCGCCTGCGAGACCCTGACCTCGCGATAGTCGAAATCGAGCAGCGCGCCCTCCTCGTCGATGGCGGAGGTGCCGATCACGGCATAGTCGACCTTGAACTGGCGGATCAGGTCGACCGCGGCAGCGCCGATGACGCCACCATCGGAGCGCCGGACCGGTCCGCCGGCGACGATCACCTCGATGTTCTGATGCGGGTAGAGCAGCGTTGCGACATGGAGATTGTTGGTGATGACGAGCAGGCCGTGATGGTCGGTGAGCGCCCGTGCCACCTCTTCGGTCGTCGTCCCGATATTGATGAAGAGCGAGGCGTCGTTCGGGATCAGCGCCGCCGCGGCCCGGCCGATCGCCGCCTTCTCCTCGCGGGCGATGAAGCGGCGCGCCTCATAGGCGAGGTTTTCGACGCCTGATGCCACCACCGCCCCGCCATGGATGCGCGACATGATGCGCTGGTCGCAGAGCTGGTTCAGATCCTTGCGGATCGTCTGGGCGCTGACCTCGTAGCGCGCCGCAAGGTCCTCGACATTGACGCGCCCGTGCGCCCTAGCCAGCGCCACGATCTCGCGCTGGCGTGGCGTGATGGTCTCCATGTCCGGCTCCTCGTGACCTAGTGGTCTGATTCCGACATTCGCATCCCTCTATACCGGGCGGCGGAGCGAATGTCGGAATCAACAAGACCACTAGCAACTCTTTGATTATCTAGTGGAACTTATAAATTTGACATTTGCTCCCAGCGCGATGCCAGCCGGCCGGCAAATGTCAAATTCGTTCCACTAGCGCCAAGCTGACCGCGCGGGCTTGCAGCGTCAACCGCGAACAATTCGGCGGCTAATGATCGCCGCGGCCTCACGGGTGCCTCCAGCCGGACGACCTGTCAAAAGACATGCGGGTTTGACAGAGGCTGCGCTAGCGGTCGAATTATGATGCCTCATTCCCGACTCGAAAGCCTGCCCGTGCCGACACAGCTCGACAAGGATGTCCGTTTCCTGCGCGCCGTGCTCGCGGCCTCGGACGACTGCATCAAGGTCATTGGCCTCGACGGTGCGCTCGAATTCATGAGCGAAGGCGGCCAGCGCGTGATGGAAGTTCAGGATTTCGAGGCGATCCGTGGTTGTCCCTGGCTGCAGTTCTGGGATGGCGCCGGCAATGCGGAGGCCCAGGCGGCATTGGCGGCAGCGCGGGCCGGCAAGAGCTACCGGTTCCAGGGACCGGCCAGTACAGCTGCTGGCAATATGCGCTATTGGGATGTGCAGGTCTCACCGATCATCGCATCCGACGGCAAGCCCGAAGCCATCCTCTCGGTCTCGCGCGATATTACCGCATTGCGGGCCGGCGAGGAGCGCTACCAACTGCTCGCTGCCGAGCTGAATCACCGCATCAAGAACCTGCTTGCCATGGTCTCAGGCATCGTCAACCAGTCGCTGCGCGGCCAGGACGAGCCGCTCGATGCGGTGAAGCGACGCTTGTCCGACCGGCTGCAGGCGCTGGCGGCGGCACAGGATGTGCTCATGATGGCGAGCCGCCATGGCGTCGATCTCAGGCAACTCGTCGAGGTCGTTCTGGCGCCGCATCGCTCGGGCGAGCGCATCGCCTTCGACGGCCCATCTGTGACGCTCTCCTCGAAATGCGCGCTGGCGATGGCGCTCGCTCTGCACGAGCTCGGGACCAATGCGGTGAAATACGGCGCGCTCTCACAGGATGGCGGACATGTCGACGCCTCCTGGCGCAACGAGGACGGGGAATTCCACTTCCGCTGGCAGGAAAGCGGTGGACCTCGCGTCACGGCGCCGCAGCGACGCGGCTTCGGCTCGCAGATGATCGAGAAGGTGCTCGGCGGCTATCTCGGCGGCACCGCCCGGATCGACTTCGCGCCTGACGGGATCGTGCTGTCGCTTGACGCGCCGACCGCGGCATTGGCTGAAGGCTAGAGCCGGATGATTTCAGTTGGAATCGCAAGGCGATGCCAACTGAAATCTGAATCCGTCTCTCATCAAAGGGTTAGAGCAGGATTCTTGCGAAAAACCGGTTCCCACTTTTTCGCATCCTGCTCTAGAGCATTTTCGAGCGAAGTAGACTCCGTTCGCGTCAAGACAATGCTCTAGGCGCCGTCGAGGGACAGTGCGCGCTTGTTGCGGCGATGAAGGGCGATCCAGGAGCCCAGCCTTTGCTCGATCAGCCGGTGCACGATTATCCCGACGGCAATGCTGACGAGAATGCCGAGCAATCGAACGCCGTCGATACCCATCCAGGCGATCGAAAGCTGCGGTAGCAGCTTTCCGGCGATGGACAGCACGAACCAGTGCGAAAGATAGATACTGAAAGACGCGTCCCCGATGACGCGCCCCGGCCATGCAAAACGTGGATTTGCCTGGAAGTAGGGTTCGAGGCGCATCACCGCGACAATGATCAGGCCCGACAGGGCCATCCTCAGCGCGCAAGCCGCCTCGCGCTCGGGCAGGATCCTCGACAGGCAGAGCATCACGACGATAGCCACAGCGGCGAAGGCGCCGCTGGATCGGCCCGGCTGCGTATCACGGCAGTGCAGCAACCAGCCGAATCCGAATGCCGCCATGAAAGGATTGACCATCTCGAAGACCACCATGCCTCCGCTGGGGTTGGCGGCGATGGCGAAGCCCACGAGCCCAAAGGCCACGAGAAGCCAGCCAAGCCTGCTCTTCGCCGCCTCAATCATCCCCGTCGCCATGGCCGCGGCCACCATCAGATAGAACACCAGCTCCATTTCGAGCGTCCATCCGAGGGGCAGCAACGGCAACGCCGCTTGGGGAAGGGCCAGAAACGAGAAAAAGACGAACAGAAAACCGTTCTCCACTCTGGCGCTGAGCTCCAAATTGGGATTTGCGACATATGCGACAATCATAACTAAAGTAAATATAAAGTATAATGGATATATTTTGTAAGCCCTCGTTAACAAGAATTGTGTCGGACTGGATAATTTCATGACCTGAAGTGAGATCGAATATCCAGAAAGCATGAAAAACAGCTCGACACCAAAGCCACCGAGAAGATTATAGGCTGCATGGCGGGTGAGCTCCGCATTGTTCCATACGTGCTTCACGATGAGGTCGGTGTGCCAGACGACGACGGATATCGCGGCGATCGCTCTCAGCCACTGGATATCGGCGCGCCTGTGCGGGGGCAGTGCGGCAGATCCTCTCAACTCGACCATCCTTCTGCTCGATGGAGTTGGGTGGCCGAGCGAGAGATATGAGATGCCTGCGGGGCGCCGCCCCCGCGCATCGCAGGCGTCACCCGGCTCAGCAGCAGGATGTGGTCAGGTCTTGCCTCGTCTCCGGCATCGGCCGATATGCTCGACTTCACGACGATCGCGGCCGCACCAGCTCCGTACGCCAGGGCGATATCGGGAAAACGGGCGGCGCGCCCGGGAGGCGTCGCAACCGCGATCACCGGGAGGGCAGCGTCCGCGACCGGAACTCCGATATCGCAGTGCGGGTGGCGAGCGGGAATGTTCACTGTCGCTACCGCATCGCGCCCCGGCGTGAAGTCCTGCCTGCGATCGCCGCGAATCGCGGCGAACCTCGCCTCGCCAAGGACCTCTGCAGCAACCGGGCAGGTAGCGGGAACGAGCGCATGTCCGTCTCACGATAGCGATGTGCAGCACTATATCTGTGGAATTGGCAAAGGGTTGGGATGCATAGGAAGTAACACCGTCGTTCGCCTGTCGATGTCCTGTGTCAAATAGGGCCGGAGGAGCTGATGATCTGCGAAACAGAGGTACCCTTCTCGACAACACCGCCGATCAGATCGTTTCGCTAAATCAACCTGATCGGTGAATCGGTCTCTTGAGTCAGAGACCGTTTTACCGATCAGCTTGCGGTGCAGCTGATCGGTACGGACGCTAGCGTGCCTGGCCTCTCGCGATGGCCCGCGTCGCCTCGATCGGCATCGCCTTCAGCGTCGCGGACCAGAAGATGAGCGCGATCGCTGCGATCGCGGCGCCGAGCAGGCTCACGCCGGTCCAGCCGGCATACGCGTAGACCAGCGTCGAGCTCGACGAACCGAATGCACTGCCGATCGAATAGAACACCATGTATCCGGCGGTCAGCCGGCTCTGCGCTTCCGGCCGGACGCGGTAGATCATCGCCTGATTGGTGACATGCACCGCCTGCAGGCCGAAATCGAGAATCAGCACGCCGGCGATCAGGAACAGGATCGACTGCGGCAGCAATCCGATCGGCAGCCAGGCGAGCAGCATCAATGCGAGCGCGATGCCGGTGACACGCTGGCCATGGCCGCGATCGGTCCAGGCGCCAGCCCGCGATGCGCCGAGCGCGCCCGCCGCTCCGGCGAGGCCGAACAGGCCGATCGCCGTATGCGAGAGCGAGAACGGCGGAGCCGCGAGCGGCAGCACCAGCGGCGTCAGCAGTGTGGTGACATCGGCGAAGATCAGCATGGCGATGATCGCGCGGATACGCAGCACCTTCTCCTCCCGGAACAGGGCAAAGAGCGAGGCGATCAGGCGTGGATAGGAGAGTTGCGCTGGCGTCTTGCGCCCGGGCGGCAGTGCCTTGAACAGGACGATGGCGATGATGAGCGTGGCTCCCGCCGAGAGCAGATACACTGCGCGCCAGCCCGAGAGATCGGCCATCGCGCCGGCGATGGCGCGGGCAAGCAGGATGCCGAGCACGATCCCGCTCGTCACCGCGCCGACCACCTGGCCACGCTCCTCCGGCCGCGCCAGACTCGCCGCATAGGCGACGAAGGCCTGCGTCACCACGGCGAGGAAGCCCATCACCGCCATCGCCACAAGCAGCATCGCGCCCGAAGCCGAAAGCGCGACGCCGATCAGTGCCGCGACCGAGAGCAGGGATTGCAGCACGACGAGTTTGCGGCGGTCGACGAGATCGCCGAGCGGCACCAACAGGATCAGCCCGAGCCCGTAGCCGAGCTGCGTCGCGCCAACGATGAGGCCAACCGTCGCCCGCGACAGCTTGAGTTCATCGGCGATGATGTCGAGCAGCGGCTGGGCGAAATACGCATTGGCGACGGCAAGCCCGCTCGCCACCGCGAAGAGGAAGATCATGCCGGCCGAGAGTGGCGCTGTCGCTGGGAGAGGCAATGGGCGTGCGTCAGCGCTCGCGGCGCCGGCCGGCGCCGCCTCAGGGTCCAGTCGCATGGGCAGGTCTCCACTAGATAAGTTTCATTATGAAACTTATTGCGGAATAGCAGTCGTGGTTTTATCTTGCAACCGATTACTGGTCACGGAGCCTTGAGGAGAGTCTCGCAGCCGATGGTGAAGCGCCGCAGCCTGGTGAGCGATTATTGCCCGAGCGCCCGGGCGCTCGACGCGATCGGCGACTGGTGGTCGATGCTGATCGTGCGCGACGCCTTCGACGGCATGACCCGCTTCAGCGAGTTCCAGAAAAGCCTCGGCATCGCCCGCAACATCCTTTCCGAGCGGCTGCGCACGCTGACGGCGCGCGGCATCTTGGAGGCAGTCCCGGCGGCGGCCGGCGGCTCGCGCCAGGAATACCGGCTCACCACCAAGGGCCGCGATCTCTTCCCGGTGATGGTGGCGCTGCGGCAATGGGGCGAGCAGCATCTGTTCACGCCGGGCGAGAAGCATTCTTCGCTGATCGAGCGCGACAGCGGCCGCAAGGTCACGCTGACCGTGCAGACCGAGGATGGCCGGCCGATCGGTGCGGATGAGGCCATGATCCTGAAGGTACAGGAGACGGGTTGAGCCGAAACCGACTTCTTCGGTCGCTTCGCCCATGCCTGAAATGTCGAAGCCGGTATCGGCCTGCACTCACTTCGCAGCGGCCTTGCGTCCCCGACTCTGGCGCATGACGAGCCCGGGCTCTATCCTGTAGCATTCCCTGCACACAGGACGGGCACGTACCGATGGACAAGCGGGTCGAGACGCCGCAGGCGGCGCTTTCCCATGCTGATATCCGGTCGATCCTGATCGGGACCATGCTCGCCATGTTCCTGGCGGCGCTGGACCAGACCATCGTCGCGACTGCCATGCCGACGATCGGCCGCGAGCTCGGCGATGTCGCTCATCTGCCCTGGGTCGTCACCGCCTATCTGCTCGCCTCGACAGCGGTGACGCCGCT
Source organism: Allobosea sp. Tri-44 (assembly GCF_004123845.1). GTDB lineage: Bacteria > Pseudomonadota > Alphaproteobacteria > Rhizobiales > Beijerinckiaceae > Allobosea. Next base: position 120,619 of record NZ_NBDP01000023.1, read on the forward strand.
CTACGGCAAGTTCGCCGACATCCACGGCCGACGCGTCACCATGCTCGGTGGCATCGTGATCTTCGTGATCGGCTCGATCGCCTGCGCGCTGGCCCCCTCGCTCTGGCTGCTGGTGGCCGCCCGTTTCGTCCAGGGGCTCGGCGGCGGCGGGCTGATCGCCATGGCGCAGACCATCGTCGGCGACATGGTTCCGCCCCGGGAGCGCGGCAAATACCAGGTCTATTTTGCCACCGTCTTCTTCACCTCCTCGCTGCTCGGGCCGGTACTTGGCGGCTTGATCGCCGAGGCGCTGCACTGGTCGGTGATCTTCTGGATCAACCTGCCGCTCGGGCTCGGCGCCTACTGGATGACCGACAAGGCCTTGCAGCGCCTGCCGCGGCATGAGCGGCCGCACAAGCTCGACGTGCTCGGCGCGCTGCTGATGACCAGCGCGACGATGACCCTGCTGCTGGCACTGTCCTGGGGCGGCACGCATTATCCATGGGTCTCTGCGCCGATCCTCGGCCTCGTCGCCGGCTCTGCCCTGCTCTGGCTCTGTTTTGCCTGGCGCCTGCGCAGCGCGGAGGAGCCGCTGATTCCGCTCACGGTCCTTGCCAATCCGGTGGTCCGCAATGGTACCATCGCCGCCGGCTTCGGCATGGGTACCTTCATTGGGCTCACCATCTATCTGCCGCTCTACTTCGAGACGGTGGCGGGCCTGTCGGCCGCCAATTCCGGTCTCGGCCTGATCCCGCTGACCTGTGGCACGGTCCTCGGCGCGACATCCTCGGGTCGGGCGATGGGCAAGCTCACGCATTACAAGCGCGTGCCGGTCATCGGGCTCGTTGTCGCGCTCGCCGGCACGGCAGCGCTGATCGCCTATGGCGACCAGCTGCCGCTGTGGGGCTTCGGGCTGGTACTGGCTTTCATCAGCGTCGGCTTCGGCACGCTCTTGCCGGTCGCGACCGTCTCGATCCAGAACGCCGTGCCGATGCATCAGCTCGGCACGGCCACCGGCACGGCGAACTTCTTCCGCCAGATCGGCGGGGCGCTGATCGTCGCCATCTTCGGTGCGATCGTGCTCGGCGGCCTCGGTGCGAGCGGCGTCGGCCTCTCGGCCGAGACGCTCAAGGCGGGAGGGGTCGACCGGGCGACCATGGTCGGGTTGTTCCGCTACGTCTTCGCCGCGAGCTTCGCCGGATTCGCCCTGGCTCTCCTCTTCCTGATACGCATGAAGGAGCTGCCTCTGCGCGGCGCGGCGCTCGCGGCCGCCAAGGAGGTGGGCGGAGAGTAGCGGAACGCCCGCACTCGTCGCGCGTTTGCCGCAAGCCCGTCACAGAGCGGCGGCAGTTTCGAGCCGTCGTGTCACAGGAGTGCGCCATGTCCGATCTCGTCGTCATCGTCTATCCGACCGAGGCCAAGGCCGAGGAAATGCGGCAGAAGATCATCGGCCTGCAGAAGGAATATCTGATCCAGATCAGCGATGCCGCGATCGCGGTGATGCACGAAGGTGGCAAGATCAAGCTCAACCAGCTGCTCAACACCACTGCGCTCGGTGCGGCATCGGGCGGCTTCTGGGGCCTGCTGATCGGCGCGATCTTCCTGATGCCGGTCTTCGGCGCGGCGATCGGTGCCGCCTCCGGCGCGCTCGGCGGGGCCCTCACCGATTACGGCGTCAATGACGGCTTCATGAAAGAGCTCGCCACCAATCTGCAGCCGGGGAATGCCGCGCTCTTCGTGCTGATCCAGAAGATGACGGGCGACAAGGTGCTCGAAGCGCTGAAGGGCACTGGCGGTGTCGTGCTCAAGACCTCGCTCGACCATTCGCAGGAGCAGAAGCTGCGCGACGCGCTCGCCGGCTCGCCGGCAGCGCAGCGGCAGGAGTTGGCGCCCGCCTCGACGGAGCCGACGCCGAACCCGATCCCTGGTGTATAAGTGCAGGCATAGCCCGGTAGCTGGCGCCGTTCTGGCGCCAGCTACCGCCGCTTGAAGGCCTGCTTGGCGATGGTCAGAGTGACCCTGCGCGCGGTTTCGGCCGAGCCTTCCATGCTGTGCGCCTTGAGCTCGGCACCGATGCCGGTCAGGCGCAGCCCGGCCGGATCGTCGGGCAGGCTCCAGCTTTGCGTGTCGGCATGGAAAGCCAGCGGCAGGTCGAAGCGGCCGCCGGCGCCCGGCAGGAAGGCGTTGATCTGGCCGACCGTGCCCGCTTTGGTCTGGTCGAGCCTGACTCGGTAGAGCGCGCGCCGGCCGATCAGATCGAGCTCGACGCCGACTACCAGATGCTCCGCGGGATGACGGGCGAAGGCGCTGGTCGAAGAGACGCTGCGGCGGTCGATCGTCGCCTCGGCCGTCATGCGCACGACGCCGCCTGCGTCGGTTGATAGATGCTGTCCTGCTCCCGGTGCGCTGGCCTCGGCCTCCGAACCGAGCACCACCCGGAGCGCCTGGCCGGCGATCGGCTTGCCGGCCTCGTCGACGAGCTTCAGCGTAAGGTTGACCGGCTCGGCGCGCACCTGCTGCGCGGAGAGGGTGAAGATCGAGAGGGCAGCGGCGCTCAGGAGGGCCTTCATGGGCTCCGCCTCGTTAGGCTCAGTCGCGCAACAATTCGTTAATGCCGGTCTTGGCGCGGGTCTGGGCGTCGACCGTCTTGACGATCACGGCGCAGTAGAGCGAGGGGCCGGGGGTGCCGTCGTTCAGCGGTTTGCCCGGCAGCGAGCCGGCGACGACGACCGAATAGGGCGGCACCTTGCCGACATGGACCTGGCCGGTGGCGCGGTCGACGATCTTGGTCGTGGCCGAGATGAAGACGCCCATGGCGAGCACCGAGCCTTCACCGACGACGACGCCCTCGACCACCTCGGAACGGGCGCCGATGAAGCAGTTGTCCTCGATGATGGTCGGGTTGGCCTGCAGCGGCTCGAGCACGCCGCCGATGCCGACGCCGCCCGAAAGGTGGACGTTCTTGCCGATCTGGGCGCAGGAGCCGACCGTCGCCCAGGTGTCGACCATCGTGCCGGAATCGACATAGGCGCCGATGTTGACGAAGGACGGCATCAGGATGACGTTCGGCCCGAGATAGGAGCCCTTGCGCGCCGCGGCCGGCGGCACGATGCGGAAGCCGGCGGCGCGGAAGCGGTTCTCGCCCCAGCCGGCGAACTTCGACGGCACCTTGTCCCAGAACACGCCGTCACCGGGACCGTTCGCCATCACCTCATTGTCGGCGAGGCGGAAGGAGAGCAGCACCGCCTTCTTCAGCCACTGATTCGTGATCCATTCGCCGCCGACCTTTTCGGCGACGCGCGCCTGGCCGGAATCGAGCAATTCGATCGCCTGCTCGACCGCCTCGCGCACGGCACCTTTCGTGTGGATGCCGATCTCGGCCCGGTTCTCCCAGGCGGCGTCGATGGTGGCGGCGAGATCGGTCAGGGACATGGAGCGGCTCTCTCTCGTCATGGTCGGTCTTGTGCCGACCATCCACGTCTTGCGACGTGGATGAAAAGGGGAAGACGTGGATGCTCGGGACAAGCCCGAGCACGACGGGGTGAGCGATGGCGGAAGCCCGCGGCGGCGTCAAGGCAAAGCGGGAACGCGAGCGGCGCCGGCATGTTACAATGCGAACAGGCTTAACGCAGCGGAGCCGAAAGATGACCCGGGTCCTGATCACTCTTCTCGCCCTCGGCCTCACTGGCGTGGCGTTCGCCCAGGCTCGGCCGCAATCCCCGGCGCGCAGCTGCGACGCCAATCGCCAGAGCGTCATCGCCAATGGCGCGATCGTGCTCGGCACCGGTGGCTATACCTATGACCGCTTCGTGCGCGACCGCAGCTTCTGTCAGTTCGACGAAATGGCCGATCCGGCCTGGGTGCCCGCCCGCGACACGCCGCAATGTTTCGTCGGCTACCGCTGCAAGAGCGCCTCGCCCTGGGACGATTGAGGCGGCGCGTCAGAATCCTGTGCGCTGGCGGATCGCCGCCGCCAGCGTGCCGTCGTCGAGATAGTCGAGCTCGCCGCCAACCGGCACGCCATGGGCGAGCTTGGTCACCTTGACCTGAAGATGCGCCAGCAGGTCGGTGATGAAATGCGCCGTGGTCTGGCCTTCGACCGTGGCGTTGAGCGCGAGGATCACTTCCTTCACCGCCGGCTCCGAGGCGCGCGCCACCAGCGCATCGAGCGAGAGGTTCTCGGGCCGGATGCCGTCGAGCGCCGAGAGCACGCCGCCGAGCACATGGTAGCGCCCGCCAACCGCGCCCGAGCGCTCCAGCGCCCAGAGATCGGCGATGTCGGCGACGACGACGATCAGGCCGTCGTCACGGCGTGGGTCGCGGCAGAGCCCGCAGGGATCGCTGGTGTCGACATTGCCGCAGGTCGAGCAGACGACGATGCGCTCGCGCGCCACCGCCATCGCCTCGGCAAGCGGGCCGAGCAATTGCTCGCGCTTCTTGACGAGGTGCAGCGCGGCGCGCCTGGCCGAACGCGGGCCTAAGCCCGGCAGCTTGGCCAGGAGCTGGATCAGGCGCTCGATCTCGGGGCCGGCGATGGTGCGGGACATGGGTCTCGGGGGCGTCATGGTCGGCCTTGAGCCAACCATCTCAGGACAAGAGGGCGCTTCTGCGAGGGATGCTGGGGCCTGGCCCGAGCATGACGCTGTGGCCTACTCAGAACAGCTTCATGCCGGGCGGGATCGGCAGGCCGCGGGTGACCTCGGCCATTCGCTCCTGCACGGAGCGCTCGGCCTTGTTGCGGGCGTCGTTGCTGGCGGAGATGACGAGATCCTCGAGGATCTCCTCCTCGCCCTGCACCATCAGACTCGGGTCGATCTTCACCGATTTCAGCACGTTCTTGGCGGTCATCACCACCTTGACCAGGCCGCCGCCGGCCGAGCCCTCGAATTCGAGCGTCTCGAGCTGGGCCTGCATGTCGGCCATCTTCTTCTGCATGTCCTGCGCCTGCTTCATCAGGCCCATCATGTCGCGCATGTCGGCGCTCCCTTTAGATCACGTCGTATTTTGACTGATACGTCAAAATGCGAAAAACGTGATCGATGCCAAAAGTTGAGAGCATTGCTCTTGCGAAAAACCGGTTCCCACTTTTTCGCGCAATGCTCTGTGTTCAATTATCGGTCCAGAACTCGACGCCGTCGAAATCGGGCTCGCTATCGTCGAAGAGCGGCTCGGCTTCCGGCAGATCCTCGTCGCCGCCCGCGGCCATGGCCGGCGTCTCCGGCTCCGGTTCGCGCGGATCGCGGACATCGACGATGCGCGCGCCCGGGAAGCGCTCCAGCACAGCGCGCACGGCCGGGTGGCTGGCAGCATCGTTCTCGCGCTTGTCGCGCACGGCCGCTGCCTGCTCGCGCAGGGTCGCCGTTCCCTCGGCGTTGACGACCGCGACCAGCCAGGTCTGGCCGGTCCATTCCTTCAGCCGCTTCGACAGATCGTTGGCGAGAAGGCGGTTGCCGCTCTCGGCCAGCGCGAACTCGATCCGGCCCTGCTCGAAACGCACCAGCCTGATGTCGCGTTCCAGCGCCAGCTTCATGGTGATGTCGCGCTGGCGCGAGGCGAGCGCGACCAGATCTTCCAGGTTCTGCGGCTGTGGCAGGGCGCTGGCGCGCGGCTGTGCGACAGGCACCGGATTGGCACTGGCGAGCACCGGGCGCGCCGCGAGCGCAGTCGCGCCGCCGCCGGAGGGTGACCGTGGAGCGGGCGAGCCATTGCCGCCTAGGCTGCCGCCGCCATCGCGCAGCATCCTGAGCGCCTCGTCCGGCGTCGGCAGGTCGGCGGCATGGGCGAGGCGTACCAGCGCCATCTCGGCCGCCAGCACCGGCCGGTCAGCCTGGCGGACTTCGCCGATCGCCTTCAGCAGCATCTGCCAGGCACGCGCCAGAACACGGATCGACAGGCGCTGGGCGAAGTCGGCGCCGCGTACCCGTTCGGCCTGGGAGAGGCTGTTGTCCTTGGCGGCATCCGGCACGAGCTTGAGGCGCGTCACCAGATGGCTGAACTCGGCGAGGTCGGAGAGCACGACAGCCGGATCGGCGCCGGCGTCATATTGTGCCCGAAGCTCGGTCAGCGCCCCGGCGATGTCGCCCTTCATGACGAGCTCGAACAGGTCGATGACGCGCGCCCGGTCGGAGAGACCGAGCATGCTGCGGACCTCGTCCAGCGTGATCCTGCCGCCGGCATGGGCGATCGCCTGGTCGAGGATCGAGAGCGAGTCGCGCACCGAGCCTTCGGCGGCTCGCGCCACGGCGGCGAGCGCCTCCTCCTCGGCCTCGATGCCCTCGGCCCGGCAGATCCTGTCGAGATGTCCGACCAGCAATGCCGCGTCGACGCGGCGCAGGTCGAAGCGCTGGCAGCGCGAGAGCACTGTCACGGGCACCTTGCGGATCTCGGTGGTGGCGAAGATGAACTTGGCGTGCGGCGGCGGCTCCTCCAGCGTCTTCAGGAAGGCGTTGAAGGCGCCTCCCGAGAGCATGTGGACCTCGTCGATGATGTAGACCTTGTAGCGCGCGCTGGTCGGGGCGTAGCGCACCGCATCGTTGATCTGGCGGACATTGTCGACGCCGTTGTTCGAGGCGGCGTCGATCTCCATCACGTCGATATGCCGGCCCTCGACGATCGCCTGGCAATGCACGCCGAACTGCGTGAGGTCGGTCGTCGGGGCGCCGCTGCCGTCGGCGTTCTGGTAGTTCAGCGCCCGCGCGAGGATGCGTGCCGTCGTGGTCTTGCCGACACCGCGCACGCCGGTCAGCATCCAGGCCTGCGGGATGCGGCCCGCCGCGAAGGCATTGGTCAGCGTCCTGACCATGGCGTCCTGGCCGATCAGGTCGCCGAAATGCGCCGGCCGGTACTTTCGCGCCAGCACGCGATAGCCGGTGGGCGCTGCGGCCGGGGCTGGCGCCGGAGCCATGCCGGGAAAACCCGGCTCGTCGGCGGGGACGGTCTCGTCGGTCATGCCCCTGCTTTCGCCAATCGCGGCGCGCCGGTCAACGCCGCTCTGTCATGGGCGGGCGCGAATGCGTCAGGAATATGAGGGAGGCGCGGCTTGCGCACATGCGCGAAGATGGACTTGCGCCAAGGTAGGAGGTTGGACGAAGACCCGTTCGGTCTCGTTACGGCTGCTTCCTTCCGGACCTGACCGGGTTGGCGAGTGAGACGTCCCTCGCCAACCTCCCGCCGGCTATATCGTTGCTTTGGCGCGCGAGCGCAAGTCTGCGATGCAAGGCGCTGCTGCGACGGTCCGGCACAGGCGTTTCGGCATTGACTTGGGCTGCCCCATCCGCCATAAGCCCGCCACCTGCGCTGCCTACCGGGCGGCGCGGACCCTTTTTGCACGACAGGCCTGGCTGGCATCGGCTTTCTTATGAGAGCTACGCTCGCCGCGCCGATCTAGGCCCCGGAGACGGACCGTGAAGAGAACCTATCAACCCAGCAAGCTGGTGCGTAAGCGCCGCCACGGCTACCGCGCCCGTATGGCGACCAAGGGTGGCCAGAAGGTCATCGCCGCCCGTCGCGCCCACGGCCGCAAGCGCCTGTCGGCCTGATGAGCTCAAGGCGCGCTGTCAAGGCGCGCCCGTTCCGGAAGACTGGCAAACCGCCATGCGCCTCGCCCGTCTGACGCAACGCAAGGACTTTCTCGCGGCGGCCGAGCACGGCCGCCGTTTTCGTTCGTCCGCCTTCACCGCGCAGGTCCTCGACAAGCCGGCGCAGGACGGCCTGCGCCTCGGGCTGACCGCTTCGCGCAAGACCGGCAACGCCGTGGTGCGCAACCGCATCCGCCGCCGCCTGCGCGCCGCCGCTGCGCTCGCTCTGGCTGAGCAGACCAGGAAGCCCTGCGATCTCGTGATCGTTGCCCGGCCCGAAACCGTGAACGCCGCGTTCAGGGCCATGGTCGATGATATCGCGGTCGCGCTCGACCGTGCCCGCCCGAGCGGCGGCAAGCGCCGCCCCGATCGGCGCTCCCCTTCGCGCCCCGCCTCATAGACGCCCGCCAGGGCTGCCAGCGAGACCGTTTTCAGACGATGATGATGAAAGAAGACAACCGCAACCTGCTGCTGGCGATCACGCTCTCGGTCGTCGTGCTGCTCGGCTGGCAATATTTCTACGGCCTGCCGCAAGCCGAGAAGCAGAAGCAGATCGCCCAGCAGAATCAGCAGACGCAAAGCCAGCAAGCGCCCGGCCAGCAGGCGACCCAGCCTTCCGGCGTCCCGGCTGCTCCCGGCACTGCCCCGGCGCCGGGCACAGCGCCGGCGCAGCCCGGCCAGGCGCCCGTCACGGCCGCCCCGGTCGCCGCGACCCGCGAGGCGGCCCTCGCCGCCGGACCGCGCCTCAGGATCGATACGCCCAAGATCGCCGGCTCGCTCTCGCTGACCGGCGCGCGCATCGATGACGTCTCGCTCAAGGCCTATCGCGAGACGGTCGACCCGAAGAGCCCGATCATCGTGCTGCTCTCGCCGGCCGGCGGCCCGAACGCCTATTATTCCGATTTCGGCTGGGTCGCGGGACCGGGCGCTTCCGTCCCGCTGCCGAACGCCACCACGGTCTGGAGCGCCGACAGCGAGGTCCTGACCTCGGCCAAGCCGGTGACGCTGACCTGGGACAACGGCCAGGGCCTGGTCTTCAAGCGCACGATCGCGGTCGACGACAACGCCCTGTTCTCGATCCGCGACGAAGTCGAGAACAAGGGCGCGAACGCCGTCTCGCTCTACCCCTATGGCCAGATCGTCCGCGTCGGCAAGCCGGCGACGCTCGGCTACTACGTGCTGCACGAGGGCATGATCGGCTCGCTCGGCGAGCAGGGCCTGCAGGAATACACCTACGACACCGTCGACAAGGAGCCGGCGCTCGGCTCGGCGACGCATGGCAAGGCCTGGAAGGACGTCGTCGGCGGCTTCGTCGGCATCACCGACAAGTACTGGGCCGCTGCCGCGATCCCGGACCAGGGCAAGAAGTACGAAGGCCGCTACTCCTCGGTGCAGACCGGGTCGGTCCGCACCTACCAGGCCGATTTCCTCGGCGAAGCCGTCAATGTCGCGCCGGGTGCTTCGGCCAGCGCTTCCTCGCGCCTGTTCGCCGGCGCCAAGGAAGTCTCAGCCATCGACGGCTACGAGAAGAACCAGGGCATCAAGCGCTTCGAGCTGATGATCGACTGGGGCTGGTTCTATTTCATCACGAAGCCGATGTTCTACGTGATGGACTGGGTCTACAAGCATGTCGGCAATTTCGGCATCGCGATCCTGGTCGTGACTGTCCTGCTGAAGGGCCTGTTCTTCCCGCTCGCCAACAAGTCCTACGCCTCGATGGCGAAGATGAAGGCGGTGCAGCCGGAAATGCTGGCGATCCGCGAGCGCTATGCTGACGACAAGATGAAGCAGCAGCAGGCGCTGATGGAGCTGTACAAGACGCAGAAGATCAACCCGCTCGCCGGCTGCTGGCCGGTGCTGGTGCAGATCCCGGTCTTCTTCGCGCTCTACAAGATCCTGTTCATCACCATCGAGATGCGGCACGCGCCGTTCTACGGCTGGATCCGTGACCTTGCCGCGCCGGACCCGACCAACCTCTTCAACCTGTTCGGCGCCCTGCCGTTCACGCCGCCGGCCATGCTGCATCTCGGCATCTGGCCGATCCTGATGGGCGTGACGATGTTCGTGCAGATGAAGATGAACCCGGAGCCGCCGGATCCGGTCCAGAAGATGATGTTCACCTGGATGCCGGTGTTCTTCACCTTCCTGCTCGGCTCGTTCCCGGCCGGCCTGGTGATCTACTGGAGCTGGAACAACCTGCTCTCGATCCTCCAGCAGGGCTTCATCATGCGCAAGCACGGCGTCAAGATCGAGCTGTTCGACAACATCAAGGCGATGTTCGGCAAGAAGCCGGCTGAGGCTGGCGCTGTAACCGCGCCCAAGCCGGCCAACAGCAATAAGAAGTGAGGTGGTGGGGCGCGAGCCCCGACCGCAACGACATGGAACGCCGGACGCCTCCTCGGGCTCCGGCGTTTTGCGTTTGCTGCCGGGGTTGCCCGGCTTCGTGGCTTGTCCCGGACGGTGGCGATGTGCTTAGTGCCGCGCCATGCCTCTTCCAGATCCGAAAACCCGCCATCCGATCGCCGGCTGGAAGGGCACGGCCTTTCTCAAGGCCGTCGTCGACCACCCGCTCGTCGAGGTCGGCGACTACAGCTATTACGACGACTCGCGCGGTCCCGAGCATTTCCTCGCCCGCTGCGTGCGCTATCATTTCGACTTCATCGGCGACCGGCTGATCATCGGCAAGTTCGTCGCGATCGCTCAAGGAGCGCAGTTCATCATGAACGGCGCCAACCATCCGATGGGCGGCTTCTCGACCTATCCGTTCGGCATGTTCGGCTTCGAGAACGTGCCGGATTTCACCCGTGATGGCCTCGGTTTGCGCGGCGACACCGTGATCGGCAACGATGTCTGGATCGGCCGCGAGGCGGTGATCATGCCGGGCGTCACCATCGGCGATGGCGCGATCATCGGCACGCGGGCGCAGGTCGCGCGCGACGTGCCGCCCTATGCCGTCATCGTCGGCAATCCCGGGCGCGTCGTGAAGATGCGCTTTGCGCCGGAGGTGGTCGCGGCGCTGCTCGAGATCCGCTGGTGGGACTGGGAGCCGGAAAAGATCGCACGCAACCTGCCATTGATAGCCGGTGCGGACATCGACGCGCTGCGCGCCGCCGTGTAGGCAGGGGCAATGACCTCAGATCAGACCACGCCCTTCACCGCCGACGAGCTCGAATCCGCCCGCAAGCTGTTCGAGGGTCCGTGGGATTTCGTCTGGGCCTCGACCAAGATCGACGACCTGCCGCCCATGGTCGGGCAGGAGATAGCCTTCGCCGGCCGCTCCAATGTCGGCAAGTCGAGCCTGATCAACGCGCTCACCCGCCGCAACGCCTTGGCGCGGACGTCGCATACGCCGGGCCGCACCCAGCAGCTCAACTTCTTCCGTCAGGTCGACCATGACGAGCGCCTGACCATCGTCGACATGCCGGGCTATGGCTACGCCGCCGTCGGCAAGGAGAAGGTCGCGGCCTGGACGCGGCTGATTCATGAGTATCTGCGCGGCCGCGCCAACCTGATGCGGGTCTATGTGCTGATCGATGCCCGCCACGGCATCAAGGACGTCGACGGCGCCGTGCTGGAGACGCTGGACAAGGCCGCCGTCAGCTATCAGGTCGTGCTGACCAAGGGCGATGCGCTCAAGCAGGCCGACCAGACCTTTATGGCCGAGGCGACCTATGACGAGATCAAGCGCCGCCCCGCTGCTTTCCCCGAAGTGCTGCTGACCTCCAGCGAGAAGGGTCTCGGCATTCCCGAATTCCGCGCTGCGATCGCGCGGGCGCTGGCCGAGCGGGCCTGACAGCTTGGGTTGTCATTGCTTCGTCGCTTTGCTTTTAGCGATAGTGATTCGATGAGATTGCGGTGGCGCAATATCTGATTTGCCCGCGAGGGGACGACAAGCGCGGTTGAAAGCCCCATCTTGCAGTCAGGCGGCGTTGCCGCCAGCAAGTTTGGAGCAGTCCCCATGTCCGCAGCCACAGAGGCTTTGGCCCAACCCGTCCGTAACGAGGCGCTCGACGCTCCCGTCCATATCGGTGCAGTGAGTTTGCGCGTCCGCGATCTTCCCGGGCTGACGGCGTTCTATCGCGACGCGATCGGGCTCTCCGTCCTGAGTCAGGATGCGGAGCGGGCCGTGCTCGGCGCCGGCGACGAGCCGCTGGTCAAGCTCGAAGCCGGCGCGCAGCATCCATCCTCAGCCGCCGGCCTGTTCCACATGGCGATCCTGCTGCCCTCGCGCCGCGATCTCGGCAACTGGCTGCAGCATGCCGCGCAAACGTCCGTGCCGCTTGAAGGTGCCTCGAACCATCTCGTCAGCGAGGCGCTCTATCTTTCCGATCCCGAGGGCAATGGCATCGAGATCTATCGCGACCGCAGCCGCCCCGAATGGCCGCGGCTCGATGGCGGCCGGCTCAAGATGGCGACCGAGCGGCTCGACCTCGATGCGCTGCTGCGCGACGGCGACGGCCGTGCCTATGCCGGTATGCCGGGCGGTACCGTTATGGGCCATATCCATCTGCGCGTCGGCGACGTTGCGCAGGCCGAGAGCTTCTATCGCGATGCGCTCGGCTTCGAGGTGACGGTGCATTATCCCGGTGCGAGCTTCATGGCGACCGGGGGCTATCACCACCACATCGCCGCCAATGTCTGGCACAGCCGCGGCGCCGGTCCGCGCCGGGACAGTGAGGCGGGATTGTCGAGCTTCGAGCTGGTCGCGCGCGATGCGGAGGCTCATGCCGCGCTGAGCCGGCGCCTGGCGGCTGCTGGCGACGATGCTGGATCGGCGGTCGATCCCTGGGGGAATCGCATCACGCTCCGAGGCTGACCGACTCAGCGCACGAGAAGATGTGTACGGCGTGGGCCGCTGGCATCCGGCTGGAAACCCATCGCCTCCCAGAAGGCGCTGGCGCCGGCATCGGCGGTGTGGAGCGACAGGCGCGACGCCAGCGCGAAGCCCTGCTGGACCAGGGCGCTGGCGAGCGCCCTGCCGGCGCCTCCGCGCCGGGAGGCCGGTCGCACATAGACGTGGCGGATACGGAGCAGATCGGGAACCGGATCATAGGGGTCTGGCGTCACGGCTCCGACCGCTGCCAGAATGCCGTCGCGGTAGAGCGCGAAAAGCGCGTTGCGGTCGTCTCCAACCAGATAGCGGCCGGCATCCCATTCTTCGAGGATACCTTCGACGAAGCGGTAGCCCTCGGCCGCCGCTTCGGCCTGCAAGGCGGGCAGATCGTTCGGCAGGGCTTCGCTCAGCCGGACGATCTGCAGGTTCGCTGGCGTCACAGACCCTCGAACAAAGCGCTGGAGATGTAGCGCTCGGCGAAGGAGGGGATGATCACCACGATCGTCTTGCCGGCGTTCTCCGGCCGGGCGCCGACCTCGAGTGCCGCAGCGACCGCCGCGCCCGAGGAGATGCCGGCCGGGATGCCCTCGGCCTTGGCGAGTGCGCGGGCGGTCTCGAAGGCGGTCTGGTTGCCGACGGTGACGACCTCGTCGATGACGCCGCGGTCGAGGATGCCCGGCACAAAGCCGGCGCCGATGCCCTGGATCTTGTGCGGGCCGGGCTGGCCGCCGGACAGGACCGGCGAATCCTCCGGCTCCACCGCGACCATCTTCACGGAAGCCTTCTTGGCCTTGAGTACCTGGCCGACGCCGGTGATGGTGCCGCCGGTGCCGACGCCGGAAATCACGATGTCGACCGCTCCGTTGGTGTCGTTCCAGATCTCTTCGGCCGTGGTCTTGCGATGGATCGCCGGGTTGGCCGGGTTCTCGAACTGCTGCGGGATGATCGAGCCCGGAATCTCGTTCTTGAGCTCCTCGGCCTTGGCGACGGCGCCGCGCATGCCACCGGGGCCGGGCGTCAACACCAGCTCGGCACCGAGGAAGGCCAGCATCTTGCGGCGCTCGAGCGACATCGTCTCGGGCATCACCAGGATCAGCCGGTAGCCGCGCGCGGCGGCGACGAAGGCGAGCGCGATGCCGGTATTGCCCGAGGTCGGCTCGATCAGCGTCCCGCCCGGCTTGAGCGCGCCGGATGCTTCGAGCGCGTCGATCATGGAGACGCCGATGCGGTCCTTGACGCTGGAGATCGGGTTGAAGAATTCGAGCTTGGCCAGGATCGTCGCCTGCACGCCGCGCTCGGCCGGCAGGCGGTTCAGGCGCACCAGCGGGGTATCGCCGATCGTGTCGGTGATCGAGTCATAGACGCGGCCACGGCCGGGGACATGGGCGGGCTTCTGCGCTGCATCGGCCATGGCGGCCTCCTTGCTGGTCTGGGCTTGCAAACTGGAATTCAGGCTAGCATCAAATCACAGAATCTGTCGAGGAATGACAGATTTAACAGCTCAAATTGTGAAATCTGTGTCGACCAACGGTTTTCCGGTCGCGGAACGCTCCTCGGCCTGGCGGCACAGGTCGGCGACGCTGACCGCGTCGAGCCTGGCAAGCCAGGCTTCCATGGCCTGCTGCATCATCGGTTCGACCACAGCGTCGACCAAGGCGGAACGCGGCAGCGGCGGCAGGGTTTCGTCGGCATTGGCCTGCATGGCGGCCCGCACGATTTCGCCGGCAGTGATGCGGCGGCGTTCCCGGGCGAGCTCGTAGCCGCCGCGCGGCCCACGCACGCCCTTGAGGATGCCGACCCTGACCAGTGCCTGCAGCACTGTTTCGAGATGGCGCGGCGGCAATTCGTGGCGAGCCGCCAGCGCCTTGGCCGCGACGGGGGTGGGGCGGGCGTGCAGGGCGATGTCGATCACCGCAGTGACGGCGAGCAGGCTGCGGCGCGAGAGCTGGATCATGCCTTGCCTCCGGCCGCCTGCCGCGGAGCGGTGTCGCTCACCCCGGTCGAGCCGAAGCCGCCGGCGCCGCGCGCGGTGTCCGTGAGTTCCTCGACCTCGATGATCTCGGCCTGCAGCACGGCCGCGACGACGAACTGGGCGATGCGGTCGCCGTGCTCGATCGTAAAGACCAACTGGCCGTGATTGATCAGGATGACCCCGACCTCGCCGCGGTAGTCCGCGTCGATCGTGCCGGGGGTGTTGAGCAGGGTGACGCCATGGCGCAGCGCCAGACCCGAGCGTGGCCTGACCTGGCCTTCGGTGCCCACCGGCAATTCGAGTATGAGCCCGGTCGGGACGAGCAGGCGCTCACCCGGCTCCAGCCGCAGCGGTCCCTGAGGCAAAGCGGCGCGCAGATCAAGCCCGGCGGCACCAGCGCTCTCATAGGCCGGCAGTGGCAGGTCGTGGGCGTGCGCCAGGCGCCTTATGCGGAGCGTCGCCATCGCCTTCAGCCCTTCGGCTTCAGCAGATCGGCGAAATGCGCGACGAGGCGCGCCGCCACTTCCGCCTTGGGCAAGGTCGGCCAGGTCTCGACACTGTCGGCGCTGACGAGGTGGACGGTGTTGGCGTCGCCGCCCATCACGCCGGTGCCGCCGACATCATTGGCGACGATCAGGTCGCAGCCCTTCCTGGCCAGCTTGGCGCGGGCATAGTCGACGACGTTCTGCGTCTCGGCTGCGAAGCCGACGACCAGGGCCGGCCGGTCGATCTCGCGCGCTGCGATGGTTGCGAGGATATCCGGATTCTCGACCAGAGCGAGGCTGGGCGGGCCGCTGCCATCCTTCTTCATCTTCTGGCCGGCGGCGTTGGCGGTGCGCCAGTCGGCGACGGCGGCGGCGAAGATCGCGAGATCGGCTGGCAGCGCCGCCTCGGTCGCCGCCAGCATGTCGCGGGCGCTCTCGACATGGACCGTGTTGACGCCGGCGGGATCGGCAATGGTCACCGGGCCGGAAATCAGCGTCACCTCCGCACCGGCCGCTGCCGCCGCCGCCGCGATGGCATGACCCTGCTTGCCGGAGGAGCGGTTGGCGATGTAGCGCACCGGGTCGATCGGCTCATGCGTCGGGCCGGAGGTGACGAGCACGCGCTTGCCCGCCAGCGGCTTAGGGCCGGACGGCGCGCCGCCGGGCAAACGGCCGAGGAAGCCGATCGAGGGCGGATGCCGGGTTTCGCCGGCGAGCGCCAATTCGATCGCCGCCAGGAGTTCGTGCGGCTCAGCCATGCGGCCGGGCCCGCTCTCGCCGCGCTCGGCCATGGCGCCGGAGTTCGGCCCGACCACGAGGACGCCGTCCTTCTGCAAGGTCGCCATGTTGCGCCGCGTCGCCGGGTGCTCCCACATCCGCGGATTCATCGCCGGGGCGACCAGAATGCGCTTATCGGTGGCGAGGAGCGCTGTGGAGGCTAGATCGTCGGCATGGCCGTTCGCCATCTTGGCGAGCAGGTCGGCGGTTGCGGGCGCGACGACCAGCAGGTCGGTCGAGCGCGACAGGGCGATATGGCCAATATCGGCCTCGTCGGTCAGAGAGAACAGGTCGGTGAAGCATTTCTCGCCGGCGAGCGAGGAGACCGCGAGCGGCGTGACGAATTGCTCGCCGGCCCTGGTCAGGATGCAGCGGCAGGCGATGCCGTGATCCTTCAGGCGCCGGATCAGCTCCAGGCACTTATAGGCGGCGATGCCGCCGCCGATGATCAGCAGGATGGAGCGGGAGGCGGGCAAGGGCTTGGCTCCGGAAGGCGGGACGCGCAGTTTGGTAGCACCGGCCGGGCGGGGCTGTCATGTGCCGGCCTTAGAGCCGGATCAGATCAGGTTGAATCCACCTGATCTGTGAATCCGTCGCTAAACCTAAAGATCTCTGGAGCCTCTCAGCCGTGCATCGTCGCACGAGGGGCGCGTCAGCGGCGCATGTTGCAACCGCACCATGCGCTCGGCTAGTTGTTTTCAAGCCTCCCCACCCAGCGACGAAGGCATCCCGATGAAGAAGGTTTATCCCGACGCCAAGGCGGCACTCGCCGGCGCCGTCAAGGACGGCATGACCATCATGGCCGGCGGTTTCGGCCTCTGCGGCATTCCCGATACGCTGATCGAGGCGATCCGCGAATCCGGCGCCAGGAACCTGACCTTCATTTCCAACAATGCCGGTGTCGACGGCGCCGGCCTCGGCATCCTGCTCGAAACCCGCCAGATCAAGAAGATGATCTCGTCCTATGTCGGCGAGAACAAGCTCTTCGCCGAGCAGTATCTCTCCGGCCAGCTCGAGCTCGAATTCAACCCCCAGGGCACCCTCGCCGAGCGTATCCGCGCCGGCGGCGCCGGCATCCCAGCCTTCTTCACCAAGACCGGCGTCGGTACCCTGATCGCCGAGGGCAAGGAGGAGCGCGAATTCGACGGCGAGCGCTATATCATGGAGCGCGGCCTCTTCGCCGACATCTCGATCGTCCATGCCTGGAAGGGCGATACAGAGGGCAACCTCGTCTACCGGAAGACGGCGCGCAACTTCAATCCGATGATGGCTTCAGCCTCGCGCCTCACCGTGGCGCAGGTCGAGCATCTCGTCCCCGCCGGCGAGATCGATCCCGACCAGATCCATACCCCCGGCATCTTCGTGAAGCGCATCGTGCACGTCGCCAATCCGGCAAAGCGCATCGAGCAGCGCACCGTGCGCAAGCGCGAAACGGCTTGAGAGGAGATCACGCACATGGCCTGGACCCGTGAACAGATCGCCGCTCGCGCCGCCAAGGAGCTGAAGGACGGTTTCTACGTCAATCTTGGCATCGGCATCCCGACGCTCGTCTCGAACTACATCCCCGACGGCATGAGCGTTCAGCTCCAGTCGGAGAACGGCATGCTCGGCATGGGCCCCTTTCCCTATGAGGGCGAGGAGGATCCCGACCTGATCAATGCCGGCAAACAGACCATCACCGAATTGCCGACGACGAGCTATTTCTCGTCCTCGGACTCGTTCGGCATGATCCGTGGCGGCCATATCGACCTCTCCATCCTTGGGGCCATGCAGGTTGCCGAGAACGGTGACCTCGCCAACTGGATGATCCCCGGCAAGATGGTGAAGGGCATGGGCGGCGCCATGGACCTCGTCGCCGGCGTCAAGAAGGTCGTCGTGGTGATGGAGCACGTCGCCAGGAACAAGGACGGCTCGGAATCGCCGAAGCTGCTCAAGGCCTGCGACCTGCCGCTGACCGGCGCCGGCGTCGTCGACATGGTGATCACCGATCTCGGCGTCTTCACGATTGACGAAAACGGCGGCGGCATGACCCTGATCGAGCTCGCCGAAGGCGTGACGCTCGACGAAATCAAGGCCAAGACCGAGGCACCGTTCAAGGTGGCGCTCTGACATCCTCGTTACAAAGCTGCGTCAGCGCCTCCGCGAAGGCGCGTGCGGCCGGGCCCATCGCCTCGTCGAGGCGGTGGGCGAGATAGGCCTCGGCCGGCAGTTGGGCGTTCCGCCCGAGCGCCCTGGTCGCGACCCTGACCAGCCTGCCCTCAGTGAGATCGCGCTCGATCAGCCAATGCGGCAGCCGGCCCCAGCCGAGCCCGGCCAGGATCATCGCATGCTTGGTATCCTGCCCGGTGACGCGGCAGGTCTGCGGCGAGAGCACGTTGAAATCCTGCGCGCCCGAGATCGGCGTCGGGTCGATCTGCACGATCTGGAGATGCCCGGCGAGTTCGGATCGGGTCAGCGGCCGTTCTTCGCCGGCCCGGGCGAGCGGGTGCGTCGCCGCGACGACCGCGATCGCCTCGATGCTCGTCAGGGCCTCGATCGCGATGCGCGGATCACGGAAATTCTCGCCGACTGTGATCGCCAGCGCGCTGCGCCGCTCCAATAGCGCTGCGATAGGTCCGCCGAGTGGCTCGATGGCGAGCCGGATCGAGACCGATGGATAGCGCTCGCGCAGGTCGGCGAGCGCCGCGCCGATCAGCGGAGACGGGAACAAGACGTCGATCGTCAGCGAGAGCTCGATCTCGACACCCTTGCTGAGGCCATGTGCGCGGGCCTTCAGCGCGCCGACACGCAGCAGGACCTCCCTGATGTCGTTGAGCAGCGCCCGTCCTTCTGCCGTCAGGGCGGGGCGATGGCCGGAGCGGTCGAACAGCGAGATGCCGAGCTGGCCCTCGAGATTGGCGATGGCGTGGCTCACCGCCGATTGCGCCCGCGACAGGCGCGTCGCCGCCGAACGGAAGCTGCCGGCTTCGGCCACGGTGGCGAAGACGCGCATCTGGTCGAGCGTAAGAGCATCCAGCATGATCGATTGCCTTGATCGAGTTGATGCGAATTATCCCACTTTCTGAGATCGACAGGAAACCACATCTCGGAGCGGTGCCAGCATTTGGCCGAGGAGTGGCCATGACCGACTGCAAAGTCCCGACCATCATTGCGAGGCCTTGTTCATGACGACGATCACGGTGGCACCTGCCGCCAAGACGGATTGGCTCGCCGTCTCCGTCGTCGTCGCCGGCGGCATCGTCGCGGCGCTGCAGGTCGGCAAGGCAGCGATCGCGATGCCGCTGGTCCAGGCCGAGTTCGGGCTCGACCTTGGCACGCTCGGCTGGCTGGCCTCGATCTTCGCCGTGCTCGGTATGATCGGCGGCATCCCGGTCGGCACGCTCGCCATCGGCCTTGGGGCGCGGCGCGTGCTCCTCTTCGGCCTGCTCGCGGTTGCGGTCGGTGCCTTCCTGGGTGCGGCGGCACCGCGCTTTCCGATGCTGCTGGCCTCCCGGGTTCTCGAAGGCTTCGGCTTCCTGCTGATCACCATCGCGGGGCCGGCCATTTTGCAGCGCGTCGCCAGCCCCGCGCAGCGCGACATCGCCATGGCGCTGTGGAGTTGCTTCATGCCGACCGGCATCGCGCTCGCCATGCTCGCCGGGCTCTGGCTCACCGACTGGCGCATGATCTGGCAGGTCACCGGCGCCCTTGCCGTCGTCGCGATCGCGCTCACCATGCTCGCCGTGCCGCAAGTCGATGGTGGTGGGCGCACCTCCCTGGCGGCCCTGGCAGGCGATGCCGGCGCAGTGCTGAGCGCGCGCGGCCCGCTGCTGCTCGCGCTCAGCTTTGCGCTTTACGCGCTGATGTTCTTTGCCCTGTTCAGCTTCCTGCCGGTGCTGCTGATGCAGCGCATGCAGGTCTCGCTCGCGACTGCTGGCGTGCTCAGCGCGCTCGCCAGCGCCGTCAACATCATCGGCAACCTCGCCGCCGGAATGTTGCTGGCGCGCGGCGTCTCGCGCATCGGCCTGATCGTCTTCGCCAGCCTGGTGATGGGACTTTCCGCGCTCGGGATCTTCCTCGGCCTCTTGGCGGATACCGCGACTTTCCTGCTCTGCGTGCTGTTCTCGATGGTCGGCGGCATCATCCCTGCGACATTGCTCTCTTCCGCGCCCGTGCTGGCGCCATCGGCGGCGCTGACCCCAGTCGTCATCGGCCTGCTGATGCAGGGCAGCAACCTCGGCCAGGTCGTCGGCCCCGTTGCGGTCGGCGGCGTCATCGAGGCGCTGGGCTGGCCTTCGGCGGCCGGGCTGGTCGGTGGCGCTGCGGTGCTTGCCATCCTGACGGCATTCGGCCTGCGCGGCGCACTCAGCCGGGCAAGCTAGCCGCGCTCGGCGAGCCGCGGATCGCTCTCCCAGCCGGCGCGGACGAGCTCTGGCACCTCGTGCTCCTCGTTGGGATAGCCGAGACAGAGATAGCCGATCAGCTTCCACTCCGGCGGCGCGCCGACAATCTTGGCGATCTCGGCGGGATCGAGGATCGAGACCCAGCCGAGACCGAGCCCATGGGCGCGGGCGGCGAGCCAGAACTGCGTGATCGCCGCCACGACCGAATAGTCGAGCATCTCCGGCATGGTCCGCCGGCCGAGGCCGTGGCCCTGCGCCGTGCCATGGTCGCAGAACACCGCGAACTGCACCGGCGCTTCGCGCAGGCCTTCGAGCTTGAGGCGGGCATAAAGCGCGGCGCGTTCGCCCTCGTACTCGGCCAACGCGTCCGCATTGCAGCGCGAAAAGCTCGCCTGCACGGCGGCGCGCTGCTCGGGATCGTCCACGCGCAGCCAGCGCCAGGGCTGCGAATGGCCGACTGAAGGCGCGAGTTGCATCAGATCGAGCAGCTTCGCCAGCAGTTCTTCTGGCACCGGCTCGCGCTGGAAGCGCCTGATATCGCGGCGCCAGGCGATGAGCTCGCCGAGCTTGTCGCGGAAGCCGTCATCGAAGACGGGCGGCGCGCTCACGCGCCCTCCCGCACCGCGATCGCGTGGAAGAACGAGCCCGAGACGAGGCCGCGACGGCTGCCGGCGGGCGCGGGGGCCGAGCCATGCGGATCCGCGACCATGGCGAAGGGCGGATCCTCGCCTTGCGAGATCACGGTCGCGTAGTGGAATTCGTGCCCGCTCAGGCGGCTGCCCGCAGGGCCGAGCGGTCCGTCGGCAGCGAGCACCGCATTGCGATAGCCGAGGTTCATCTTGCGCTTGGCGAAGCTGGTCTCGACCGAGAGCAGCCCGGCCATGGCATGGCTGATGCCGTCGGCGTCAGTGAGAGCGTTCCCGAGCACCATATAGCCGCCGCACTCGCCATGGACCGCGCGGGTTCGGGCGAAATCACGCAGCCCATCGAGAAAGCGCGAGGCACCAGCGAGCCGGCCGGCATGCAGCTCGGGATAGCCGCCCGGCAGCCAGCAGGCATCGCAGGCTTCAGGCGGCGGCTCGTCGGTGAGGGGCGAGAACGGCACGAGCTCGGTCCCCAGCGCCCGCCAGCCCGCCTCGACATGCGGGTAGACGAAGCTGAACGCGGCATCGCGGGCGATGGCGAGTCGCTTTCCCGGCGCCGGTAGCGGGATCGTCCGGTCTGTGGAAATCGGCAAAGCGGTCACGCCGGCGGCGGCGACCACGGCGTCGAGGTCGATCGCGGCCGCGACCGCGTCGGCAAGCGCGTCGAGGCGCTGGCGCAGATCCTCGGTCTCGCCGGCCTGGACCAGGCCGAGATGGCGTTCGGGCAGGATCAGGCTCGCCTCGCGCGGCAGCGCGCCGAACACGGGCAGCCCGATCTTCTCCATGCCCGCCGCGGCGAGGCGACGATGGCGCTCGCTCGCGACCTTGTTGAGGATCACGCCGGCGACGCGGATGCGCTTGTCGTAGATCATGCAGCCGAGCGCCACGGCTCCCGCCGATTGCGCCTGGCCGGAGACGTCGACGACCAGCACGATCGGCCAGCCGAGCAGCGCCGCGATGTCGGCGCCGGTACCGGTATGCCCGTCGGGGCCCGGTACGCCGTCGAACAGCCCCATCGAGCCCTCGGCGATGACGATATCCGCGTCGTTCGCTGCCATGCTGGCGATCTGGCCGAGCAGCGCGTCCGGCATCGCATAGCTGTCGAGATTGGCGCTGGGCGCGCCCGTCGCGGCGGCATGGAAGGCCGGGTCGATATAATCCGGCCCGCATTTCAGCCCACGCACCTCGAGGCCGCGCTGGGACAGTGCCCGCTGCAGGCCGAGTGTGATCGTGGTCTTGCCCGAGCCGGAACGCGGCGCGGCAATGAGCAGGCCCTTGGCCGTCATTCCTGGCCTCCGCGCGGCCGGAAGCGGCGGTCGTAGCCGGTGGAGTACAGTGCGCTTTCGGAAAAATCCTCGGCCGCCAGCGCCGGGCCGATCAGGATCAGCGCGGTGCGCTCGAGTTCCGCCACCCTGACCTGACCGGCGATATCGGCAAGCCGCCCGCGCAGGATTCGTTCTTCCGGCCAGGAGGCGCGGAAGACGATCGCGACCGGACAATCGGCACCGTAAAAGGGCGTGAGTTCGGCAACGACCTGCTCGATCACATGGATCGAGAGATGGACTGCCAGCGTCGCGCCGGAGGCTGCGAAAGTCGCCAGTTTCTCCTTCTCCGGCATGGCCGAGGCGCGGCCGGAGGTGCGCGTAAGGACGAGCGACTGGGCGACGCCGGGCAAGGTCAATTCGCATTTGAGCGCGGCCGCCGCGGCAGCGAAGGCGGGGACGCCGGGTGTGATCTCATAGGGGGTGCCGAGCTGGTCCAGCCGGCGCATCTGCTCGCCCGTCGCGCTCCAGATCGAGATGTCGCCGGAGTGCAGCCGGGCGACGTCCTTGCCGTCCGCGTGAGCGCTCTGGATCTCGGCGATGATCGCGTCTAGGTCGAGCGGGGCGGTGTCGACGATACGCGCCCCCGGCGGGCACCAGCCGAGCATCGCCTTGGGGATCAGCGAGCCCGCATAGAGACAGACCGGGCAGGCGCCAATCAATTCGCGCCCGCGCAGGGTGATGAGATCGACCGCACCGGGGCCGGCGCCGATGAAATGGACGGTCACGCGGCGCTCCTGGCGAGAGCACAGGTGACGCGCGCCGTGGCGATCCGCGGCTGGATCAGGGTCGCGCCCGGCCCGGCCGCGGCGAGTGCCGCCGCCTCGGCGACCGAGCCGACGCCGTAGAGCCCGGAAATTCTCGTCGAGCGGGTGGCGCAGGCAGCCTCGAAGCCGGCGAGCGCTTCGTCAGGGATGGCGACGACGGTGAGATCATGCGCCTGCGCGACGGCGGTCAGCCCCGGCTCGTCCCGGCGCGAGGCCAACGTCGCGAGGCGGTTGATCGCTTCCGCCGGCAGGTTGGCGGCAGCGAGTGTTTGCGTCAGGCAAGTCTCGATGTCGGCTTCCGAAGTCCCCGGGCGCAGGCCGATGCCGGCGGTGATGCCGCTCACGGCTTCACCACCCGCCATTGCGTCACCGCCATCGCGGCGCGCCAGCCATGCATCGTCCCGATCGGGTCGAGATGCGCGACGCCGATGCGGCGTAAGTTCCCGCCATGGACGGCGAACAGCCCGGCGAGCCGGGCCTCGCCCTCGATCGTCACGGCGTTCGCCACCAGTCGCCCGCGCGGCTTCAGCGCCGCGAAGGCGGCTTCGAACACGCCAGGGTCGGTGAGCCCGCCGCCGATGAAGACGGCGTCCGGGGAGGCCTTGCCGGCGAAGCTCTCGGGCGCCTTGCCCTCGACCACCTCGAGTGGCGGCGCGCCGAGCGCCAGCCGGTTGCGGGCGATACGGGCGGCGCGCTCCGGCCGCTCCTCGAAGGCGATGGCCCGGTTGTGGCGGTGGCGCAGGCTCCATTCGATGCCGATCGAGCCCGAGCCGGCTCCGATATCCCAGAGCAGCTCGCCGGCGCGCGGCGCCAGCGCCGAGAGCGTGATCGCCCGGATATCGGCCTTGGTGAGCTGGCCGTCATGCTCGAACCAGTCGTCGGAGAGCCCGGTCGCCAGCGGCAATATGCGGGCATCACGGCTGGCGACCACCTCGATCGCCAGCAGGTTGAGCGGCACGATGCCGTCGAGCGCGAACGAGTCGGCACGGGCCTCGCGGATGCGCTCGTTCGGGCCGCCGATCGTTTCCAGCACGGTAATCGTACTTTCGCCGAAGCCGCGGGCGCTCATCAGCTGGGCGACGGCGAGCGGCGTCGAATCGTCCCAGGACAGGGCCAGAACCCGCGCGCCCGGCTGGAGAAAAGGGATGATCCTCTGAAGGGCGCGGCCATGCAGCGAGACCAGCCCGCATTCCTCTTGCGGCCAGCGCATGCGCGTGCAGGCCATGGAGAAGGAGGAGAGCTGCGGGATGACGCGCATCTCCGCCGCCGGCACCGCCTTGGTCAGCCCGGCGCCGATGCCGTAATGGAACGGATCGCTGGTCGCGAGCACGCAGACATTGCGGCCCTTTTCGGCCAGAATCGCCGGCAGCGCATTGCGGAAGGGCTGTGGCCAAGGCCGCGCTTCGCCGGGCACGTCGCCGATCAGCTTGAGGTGGCGTTCGCCGCCGAAGACGATCTCGGCGCTCTCCAGCGCCGCCAATGCCTCGGCGCAGAGGCCGGCACGGCCATCCTCGCCGAGCCCGACCAGCGAGAGCCAGGGTCCGGGCGGTGCGCTCGACAGTTTGGTCGTTTCAGGCGAAAACTGTTCCATGACGGTCCTCATCCTCGGCGGCACCAGCGAAGCGGCTGCACTCGATCAGCTCCTGGCTGAACAGGCACCCGAGATTCGCGCCGTGATCTCGCTCGCAGGCCATACCTCCGACCCGCGCCCTCTGTCCTTGCCGACCCGCACCGGCGGCTTCGGCGGCATTGCCGGCCTCAGGCAATATCTCATCGACGAAGGCGTCGTCGCCGTCATCGATGCGACCCATCCCTTCGCCGCGATCATGCCCTATCACGCGCAGGCCGCCTGCAAGGCGGAAGGCGTGCCGCTGCTGGCGATCCGGCGTGAATCCTGGAAGCCGCAGGACGGCGATCACTGGAAATGCGTGCCCGACATCGACGCCGCTGTCGAGGCGCTCGGAGACGAGCCGCGGAAGGTCTTCCTGACTATCGGCCGGCTCGAATTGCCGCATGTCTTCGCTGCCCCGCAGCACCATTATTTGATCCGCGTGATCGAGCCCGTCAAAGACTTGCCTTTGCCGCACGCCAAGGTGTTGCAGCAGCGCGGCCCCTTCGAGGCGGAGGCTGAAGAGAAGCTGATGCGGGAGGAGGGCGTCGAGGTCCTGGTCAGCAAGAATGCCGGCGGGCCGATGACGCTCGGCAAGCTCGTGGCGGCACGCCGGCTTTCCCTGCCGGTGATCATGGTCGAGCGGCCGCCCAAGCCCGATGTCGAGACCGTCGAGCATATCGATCAGGTCCTGCCCTGGCTGGTGACGCAGGGGCTCTTCGTCACCGAGCGCGGCGTATAGACGATCGAGCTCATCCCCTCGCGGGCGATCAGTCGCGTCGCGCTGGCGCCGATCATCACCAGGGTCGCCATGTCGGCGGTCTCGGCTGCCGTGATCGCGTCCGCGAGGGTCAGGATGCGCAGGCTCTCGTCGGGGCGCCCGACGGCGCGGGCGAAGATCACCGGCGTTTCGGCCGCACGGATCGTCGCCGCCAATTCCAGCGCCTTGCCGAGTTGCCAAGGCCGCGCTTTCGAGATCGGGTTGTAGAGCGCGATCACGAAATCGGCGGTGAGGACCGCGCTGAGCCTGGCGGTCACGACATCCCAGGGCTTGAGATTGTCGGAAAGCGAGATCGCGCAGAAATCGCCGCCGAGCGGCGCGCCGACCCTGGCCGCTGCCGCCAGCATGGCGGTGATGCCGGGTTCGACCGTGATCTGGAGTGTGCGCCAGGAAGGCTCGCCGGCTTCCAGCGCCTCGAACACCGCCGCGGCCATGGCGAAGACGCCGGGATCGCCGCCGGAGACGACCGCGACGGCCTTGCCTTCAGCGGCCAGCATCAGTGCATGCCGGGCACGCTCGACCTCGACGCGGTTGTCGGAGGCATGCTTGGTCTGGCCCTCGCGTGCCGGCACGCGGTCGAGATAGGGCCCGTAGCCGACGAGATCGCTGGCGGCCTCGAGCGCCGCCAGCGCCGAGGGCGTCAGATAGCGCGCTTCGCCCGGTCCGAGGCCGATAATGGCGAGCGAGCCGCTCACAGCCGCCGCCCTTCGCCGGGGATGAGGATCATCGAGAAATACGGCGCCTCGTCATCGGTCTTGTCGGCGAGCCGCGTCACCACCTGCCCGGCCATGGTGGCGCGCTCGACATAGATCGCGCGATTGATCAGCCCGGCCGTCTTCAGCGCACGGCGCACCTTGGGCAGGTTGCGGCCGAGCTTCATGATCACCGCGGCGTCGGTGTCGACGAGCCGGCGCGTCAGCTCGCTCTCGGCGAGCGTGCCCGGCACCACCGTCATGACGTCGTCGCCCCAACTGATCGGGGCCGCGGCGCGGGCCCAGGCGCCGGCCATGCCGGTGACGCCCGGCACCACCTCGGTCGGGAAGCGATGGGCAAGGCGGCGCCACAGATGCATGAAGGAGCCGTAGAAGAAGGGGTCGCCGTCGCAGAGCACGGCAACGCTGCGGCCGGCCGCCATCTCGCCGGCGAGCTGCTCGGCCGCTTCGTCGTAGAAGGTGGCGATCGGGCCGGTATAGCCCTCGTCCTCGACCGGCACCTCGATCGTCACCGGAAAGGCGAGCTCGATTTCACGGGCCGGATCGGGCGCGATGATGGCATCGGCGGTGACGCGGGCA
Source organism: Allobosea sp. Tri-44 (assembly GCF_004123845.1). Lineage (GTDB taxonomy): Bacteria > Pseudomonadota > Alphaproteobacteria > Rhizobiales > Beijerinckiaceae > Allobosea. The sequence goes on from NZ_NBDP01000023.1 coordinate 147,040, forward strand.
TTGCCGCGCTTGCCGCGCTTGCAGAAATGCACCAGCCGGTCCGCCTTCAGGATGACGTCGCGGGCGCGCACGGTCATGTAGTCGGGATCGCCGGGACCGAGGCCGACGCCGTACAGCAGGATGCGGGGTGCCTCAACGCTCACGCCGCTCATTCCGTCACCTGCGCCAGCGCGTTGACGGCTGCCGCTGCCATGGCCGAGCCGCCGCGCCGTCCGTGCACGACGAGGAAGGGCACGCGCCCGTCCTGCGCCAGCGCCTCTTTCGATTCCGCCGCGCCGACGAAGCCGACGGGAATGCCGATGACAGCGGCCGGCTTCGGTGCCCCTTCGTCGAGCATGTCGAGCAGGTGGAACAGCGAAGTCGGCGCATTGCCGATCACGACGACACTGCCGGCGAGATGCGGCCGCCACAGCTCCATCGCTGCGGCCGAGCGCGTCGTGCCCATCTCCTCGGCCAGCTTCGGCACGGATGCGTCGGGAAGCGTGCAGATCACCTCGTTCTTCGCTGGCAGGCGTGCACGGGTGACGCCGTCGGCGACCATGCGCGCATCGCACAGGATCGGCGCGCCCTTGGCCAAAGCCGCCTCGGCGATCTCAGCGAAGCCCGGCGACATCACGACGTCCTTCGGCAGGTCGGTCATTCCGCAGGCATGGATCATCCGCACGACCACGCGCTCGGCCGTGCCGGAAAAGCGCGACAGGTCGGCTTCTGCCCGGATGATGGCGAAGGAGCGCTCATAGATCGCGGCTCCGTCGCGGATATAGGCGTGACGCGTGTTCAAACTCGCTACCTGTCTTCAACCAGTATGGGCGGCATCCAGCCGCGCGCGGATGTCCTGACCCGGTTCGAGCCGGCGCACAAGTTCTCCAAGCGAAAGATGGGCGATGGCGGCATCGCCGGCGGCTCCGCTGAGGATCACGTCATAGCGCCCATCGCGACCAACGAGCGTGAGATCGGCGCTGCCGGTATGGGCGCAGGACTTGGCACAGCCGGAGACGTGCAGCGAAAGCCCGCCCGTCAGCAGCGGTGCGAGCGTGTCGGCTAGCACGGTGGCATCGACCAGCGCCGGCACCTCGCCGCGCGCGCAGGCCGGTGCGCCGGCGCAGGCAGAGACCGAAAGGCGCGGATCGTCCAGCTCGACGACGAGGCCCTTGCTTCGAAGCGTGTCGCATAGAATGCTCGCCACGTCGGCCGGGAGGCCGCAGAAAGCGAGGCCGCGCCAGGGCGACAACCTGATCTCGCGAACGCCGGCATCGCGGGCGCGTGCACCGAGCCGGTGCAAGCCGTCCGCATCCGTCCGGCCGAAGGGCAATCCGGCCAGCACGGCGACCCGGTTATCCCGCTCGGCGACGAGGCCGACGGAAACGGGCCCGGGCCGGGCGGCCGGCGCCGTCATCGGCACCAGCCCGGATGATGCGGCCAGCGCGGTCAGCTCAGCCGGATCGAGATAGCGCATGCGGCGAATGTGGTCAGGGCTGCGGCGGCTCGCAGCGACGAAGCTGTCGAGCAACTGCGCCGTGAGCACCGGCACCTCCTCCGGCGCAACCGGCCCGAACCAGAGCTCGCCCGGCAGGCCAATGGCAAGCGTCCCGGCCGCGACGGCGAGCAGCCTGAGATCGGCGGCGAAGCCATCGAGCGCCAGCGCGCCACCGCCATCAACGACGATCGAGAGCTTTGCCGGCAGGCCGGCGATTGCGCGGCCGGCACGCTCGACCGCCTCAGCCAGTGCAGCGGCGTCGAGCAGTTCGTCCGCCGCCCTTCCTGCGAGCGGCGAGGTCAGCACTAGCCGGTTCGGGCCATCGCCCTCGGCTTCGTCGACGAGGCCTGCCTCAAGCAGATCATCGACCAGCGCCGGATGCGCCTCCTCGCGGATGCCGCGCAGCTGCAGATTGCCGCGGCCGGAGATTTCGATCTGGCCGTTGCCATGGCGGCTCGCCAGCTCGGCGACCTGCGCGAACTGGTCAGGCGTCAGCACATTGCGCGGCGGATGCAGGCGCACGAGCAGCCCGTCGCCGGTCGCCATCGGCCGCAAGGTGCCGGGGCACCAGCCGCGCCGCATCGTCTCGCGGGCCGGGACGCTCATTCGGCGGCCTCCTGCTCAGCGAGCATTGCGGCCGAGTTCAGCCGGCTGTGCCACAATCCGCGCTCCCGTGCCTCGGCAAGGCGGGAGCGGATCGAGGCGGCGGCCGGCGCATTCGCCTGTTCCAGCGCCTGCCAGATGGTGGGATCGCCGCAATAGGCTTGGAACATCGCATCGAACAGGCCGTCCGAGACGGCATCTGTAGCAGCCGCATAGACGAAGAGCGCATCGACCGCCTCCGCCAGCTCGGCCGCACCGCGCCAGCCATGGGCGAGATGGCTCGCGATCCATTGGGGATGGCAGAGCCGGCCATGGACGATGCGCGAGACGTCCTCGGCCAGCGTTCTTGCCTTCGGCTTCTGCGGGTCGGAGGTGTCGAGGCTGTAGAGTGCCGCCTTGCCGCCTTGCGCCTGCATGGCTGAGACGAAGCCGCCGATCACGTCGGCAGCGCTGGTTGCTTCGAGGATGTCGCGCCCGGCGGTGTCGCTGACATGGACGAAGGCTTCGGCCCCGGCGACTCGGGTGGCGAAACCGGCATCGAGCGAGGCAGCGCCGTCCGGCCCGCCATAGGCGTGGCTGGTGGCGGAAAGATAGGCCTCGCCGAGTTCCGCACGCGCCTGCCAGTCACCGTCGAGCGCCCGGTCAGCCATGGCGGCGCCATAACGGCCAGGCGCGGCGCCGAAGATGCGCGCGCCTGCCTCGCCGCGCCGATGGGCGGTGGCTGGCTCGTTCCACTCGTCCGGTTCGTCGAGGGCCGCGACGGCGCGCGCGGCGCTATCGAGCAGAGCGATCTGCGCCGGAAAGGTATCGCGGAAGGCGCCGGAGATGCGGATGGTGACGTCGGCGCGCGGCGCGGCGAGCTTCGCCTGCGGGATGATCGAGAAGCCGGTGACGCGGGTCGAGCCATGGTCCCAAAGCGGTTCGACCCCCATCAGGTGCAGGGCGTGGGCAATGTCCTCGCCGCCCGAGCGCAAGGTCGGCGAGGCCCACAGATCCATGACGATCCGGCGCGGATAATCGCCCTCGTCCTGGAGATGCCTGGCGATGACGGCCTTGGCTGCCTTGGCGCCGAGCCTGGCGGCCGAGCGGGTCGGCAAGGCGCGCGGATCGAGCGTCGAGAGATTGCGCCCGCTCGGCAGCACGTCGGGCCGGCCGCGATGCGGTGCGCCGGCCGGGCCGGGCGGCACGAAGCCGGCGTCGAGCGCCTTCAAGAGGTTGCGGCGCTCGTTCTCGGCGGAGGCTGGGTCGGCCTCGGACGCGCCGAAGACGTGGAGCCCGTCGCGAAAGGCGGTCTCGGCGAGGTCGCAGAGATGGGCGTCGAGCGATGCGAGCGCGCTTGGCATGTCCTGCCCAGCCGTGACGCCACTCGCCGCGGCGAGGCCGGTCCGCTCGGCCCGGTCGAGGATCTCGCGCGCGACCAGTTCGGCCCGGCGCGGATCGAGCACCTGCGCCTGCGAATACTCCTCGACGAGATCGCGCAGCAGCGCCGCCTCGCCGGCCGTGTCATGGCTCGCCAGCGGCGGCGGCAGGTGGCCGAGCGTCAGCGCCGAGAGCCGGCGCTTGGCCGGCGCCGCCTCGCCCGGATCGTCGACCACGTAAGGATAGATCACCGGCAGGGCGCCAACCGCGAGCCGCGGCCAGCAGGCGGATGAGAGCGCGACCGCCTTGCCGGGCAGCCATTCGGTCGTGCCATGGGTGCCGAGATGGATCAACGCGTCGGTGCGCAGCACTTGGCGCAGGCCGAGATAGAAGGCGAGATAGGCGTGGCCGGGCGGCGCGTCGGGGTCGTGATAGCGCGCCTTGCGGTCGGGCGAAGCGTCGCGTGCCGGCTGCAGGGCGATGGCAAGCTTGCCTAAGCGCACGAGGCGGAAACGGAAGATTTCGCCGTCGCAGACTGGGTCGGTTTCGGGGGTGCCGTGGCTCGCGAGCAGGGTTTCGCGGGCGGCAGCCGGGATGGTCGCGAGCCAGGCGCGGTAGCTGGCGAGCGGGACGGCGAAGTCGACTGGGCCCTCTGTGAGGGCTTGCATGAGGTTCGAGCCATCCGGGTTGCCGGTATCGGATGCAGCCGGGCTGGCATCATACCCTGCCCCGCCCAGCAACTCCCGGATCGCCAGCGCGCTCGCGGGCGTGTCGAGGCCGACGGCGAAGCCGGCGCGGCCGCCGCGGGCGGGATAGTCGGACATCACCAGTGCGAGCCGCCGCGCGTCACGGGGCTTGCGGCCGAGCGCGACCCAGTTCGCCGCGAGGTCGGCGAGCGCGGCGATGCCCTCGGCATCTGGTGCGAGCCGGCGCAGCGCCAAACCGGTCGCAGGGTCGGCGATCTCTTCCTTGAAGGCGACGGGGATGGCGCCGAGCCGTCCGTCGAATTCCGGCAGGGCGGCTTGCATGGCGAGATCGGCGGCGGAGAGCCCGCGCTGCAACGCGTCCCAGGCCTCGCGCGCGCTGCCGACCGGTACCGCCTGCAGGATCGGGCAATCGGCGGCGTCGAGCACGAAACCGTCGCCGTCGCGGGCGGAGAAGGCGGTGGTGGTGACGATCAGCGCCGGCTTGCGCGTCGCGATCAGCGCGGCGAGTTCGGCAGCGATGCTTGTGTCCTTGAGGCTGGTCAGGGCGAGCGGCAGCGCTGCGAGGCCGCGCTCGGCGAGAGCTGACGCGATCGCCTCGACCATCGCCGTGTCGCCGGCAGCGACACCGGAGCGGTAGACGAGGATCGGGACGAGCGGTGCGTCTGCCGGCAGAGCGGCAAGCGCCGCGCGCCAGGGTAGGGGCGTGGCGTTGGGGCCAAGAGCGAAGAGGGTCGGGAGGGGAATGGGGGCAAGGTCGCGCTGGCCCTCATCCCCCTGCCGGGACCTTCTCCCCCGAGGGGAGAAGGGGGCTGTTGTTACCGCCTCTTCCTTCTCCGCTCGAGGGAGAAGGTGGCCCGGCGAAGCCGGGTCGGATGAGGGCAGCGCCGTCAGATGGCCCCCCACCCGCCCCAGCAATCGCCGCATATTCTCGGCGCCGCCGCCGGCATGGAAATAGCCGAGCAAGTCCGCTGCAAAACCCGGCGGCACCGTGCCATAGCCGGCGAGCCGCTCATCCTCGCGGTCATCGCCGGGCAGCACCGCCAGCGCGATGCCATGCTGCCGGCAAGCGCTGGCGATCTGCTCGACGCCATAGCGCAGATAGTCGAGCCCGCCGAGGCAGCGCAGCAGCACGAAGCGCGAGCTGGCGAGCGTCTTCTCGATCAGCAGGTCGATCGAGAGCGGGTGCTTGAACCGCCTCAGCGGCACGAGGCGGAGGCCCAGCCTGCTCTCGGGCGCAGCCGCCGCCAGCGCCGAGAGGTCGCTGTCGCTGAAGGAAAGGACGACGAGATCTCCCGGCGGCAAGGCGAGGTCGACGGCGTCTTCGCCGTCGTCGAGCCTCACCTCGCTGGTCGGGAGAAGGTGCATTGCACTATCCAGCCAGAGCCGCTTCCACGGCGGCGCGGTCGAAGCCCTTGAGACCGATCACCACGAGCCTTCCGTCGCGCGCCTCGTCCGCACCCCAGGCCCGGTCGTAATGGTGCCCGACGCGCCGGCCGACGCCCTGGACGACGAGCCGCATCGGCTTGCCGGGGATGCCGGCGAAGCCTTTCAGGCGCAGCACGCCCTCGGCTTCGGCCGCCCTGGCGACACGGGCGACCAGTTCCTCCGGCGAGGCGGCCTGGGGCAGCGGCAGCGCGACGCTGTCGAAATCGTCATGGTCGTGATCCTCGCCCTCACCATGATGCGAGGGGCGGGCGGCGAGGTCGGCCTCAGCCGCGGCGCCGAGGCCGATGATCAGCGCCGGCTCGACCTTGCCATGGGCGGTCTCGACCACCTTGATCGCCTTGGGCAGGTGCTGCGCGATCTCGGCCTTGACCCGTTCGCGCCCGGCTGCGTCGAGGATGTCGCTCTTGTTGAGCAGGATCAGGTCGGCGCAGAGGATCTGGTCCTCGAACACCTCTTCCAGCGGGTTGTCGTGGTCGACCGCTTGGTCCTGCGCGGCCTGCGCCTTCAGCGCCTCGGGATCGTCGGCGAACTGGCCCTCCGCCACCGCCGGCCCGTCGACCACGGCGATGACGCCGTCGACGGTGACGCGCGAACGGATCGCCGGCCAGTTGAAGGCCTTCACCAGCGGCTTGGGCAGCGCCAGCCCCGAGGTCTCGATCAGGATGTGCTGCGGCGGGTTCGGCCGGTTCAAAAGCTTCTCCAGCGCCGGCACGAAATCGTCGGCGACGGTACAGCAGATGCAGCCGTTGGGCAGCTCGACGATGTCCTCCTGCGTGCAGCCCTCGATGCCGCAGCCGGCGATGAAGGAGCCGTCGAAGCCGAGGTCGCCGAACTCGTTGACCAGTACGGCGAGGCGTTTGCCGCCGGCATTCTCGAGCAGATGGCGGACGAGTGTGGTTTTGCCGGCGCCGAGGAAGCCGGTGATGATCGTGCACGGCACCTTGCCGAGCGCGGGGTTCTGGGGAGCGTTCATTCGTTTGATCCTTGTGTGCGCGGCAGAGGGGGCACGCGCGCGACCACGCCCTTGCGGAACGAGACGGGTCTTTCTTTCCAGGGAACGATGCCGTTGGCGCTGGCGGCAAAGCTTTCCGCCGCGCCGACGATCTCGTCGAGATGAAGACCGGCGTCGAGATCGCCGATCAGATAGGTCCATTTGCCGTCGGCCGCGAGCGCGATCGTGCAGGGCCGCTTGCAGACGGCGAGGCACTCGGCCGGGACGACGGCGATGCCGCTGCCGGCCATGCGCTCGGAGAGCGCCGCCGCGAGGCCGATGCCGGGCTGGTCGTAACCCTCCGGCAGGTCTTCGCGCTGGCGCCGGCAGACGGTGCAGACATGGATGGTACAGCCCGGCTCCAGCCGGACTTGCGTCGCGGGGGCGAGATCGCCTTCGAGCATCAAGACGCCTCCTTGGATTGGCGCGGCCGCCTCCGGCCGCGCGAGGCGTCAGGCCGCCGCGGTTGCGGCGCTACGGCGTGCGACCCAGGGCCAGAGCACGCCGACGGCGAAGCCGGTGGCGAGCCAGAGCGCGGCCTGGATGGCGAGCGAGAGTGCGGCGAAATGCGCGGCGATCTCGGCCGGCACCTTGCTTTCCGGCGCCGCCGGGTGCGGCGCGCCGATCAGATGCGGCAGCAGCAGAGCGAGCACGGCGAGCGCCCGCGCCCAGGAGGCCTCGACCCGCAGGAAGACGAAGAGCGCGCCGGCGGTGACCACCGCCGTCAGCAGCCACCAGAGCTGGCGTTGTTGCAATTCGGCTGCGGCGGAGCCCGGCAATTCAGGTGCCAGCCCCATCGCCGGAGCGAGACCGAAGGCGAGGAAACCGCATATTGCCCAAGCGAGCGCCCGGCGCTGGTCGATCTGCTCGTTCGCCGCGATCATTCCGGCGAGCAGCAGCGCGGCAAAGCCGATCGCGGTGCCGATCGTCACCAGGCTGGTGAAGGCGGTGCGCTGCAAGCCGTCCTGCGGCTTCCAGTCGTGCTCGCCGGTGTGTTCCGCCCCGGCCTTCGGGTCGTTGTGGGCGAGGATGATGCGAGCCTCGCCGGAGAAGCCCGCCTGCATCGGCGCAGCCTGGAGCCGCAGCGCCGCCTCATAGGTTTCGGCCTTGAGGATCAGCGGGGTGGTGGTGACATGCTGGAGCGCCGAGATCAGCAGCCCAGCCAGAAGCCCGGCCAGGATGCTGACCGTGAGAACACGCGTGACCATGTGCTTCCCCTCAATGACAGGGGAAGGCGAGGCCGTGACGCGTGTCGTGCGCCGCGTTGTGGATATCGGACGAGGCGGCGAAGCCGACGGTGTAGATCAGCACGAAGCCGAGGATCAGCGCGGCGGCGACGGCTTTCGCCCGTTCGGAGACGCTGGCCTGGCTGGTAACGGTAGCCGTATTCATCTTGGTTCACTTCCTGGCCACCCCACCGGCAGCCTGCTGGACGACATCGGACGACGGCAGGTCTCCTGGCTCACGGCTTGGTGTCCTGCTCCGCCTTCCCGGGAAACCCAGTGGCCGATGGCGCAGGACGCGCCGCTTACAGTTGCGGGGGCAGCCGCGGTCTTTCACCGCGTTCCCTTTTCACCTCGTTGCCGAGGCACCGTCAGCAACGATCATTAGCCATCCGGCGGGCACTGTGCAATGCAATCCCCGTCATTCCCGGCGGAGCGCGGCGCAAGCCGAAGCATGAGGCGGAAGACTGCACCATGACCCTTCCCCCGCTGACCCTCGTCCTCGGCGGCGCCCGTTCCGGCAAGAGCCGCCATGCCGAAGCGCTGATCGAGGCGCTGCCGGGCCCCTGGACCTATATCGCCACCGCCCAGGCCTATGACGACGAGATGCGTGCCCGCATCGCCGAGCACCGCGCTCGCCGTTCCCGCGACTGGCACACGGTCGATGCCCCGGTCGCCTTGCCGGAGGCGATCCGCAACGCCCGGGCCGGGCCGCCCATCCTCGTGGACTGCCTGACGCTCTGGCTGACCAATCTCCTGCTCGCCGAGCGCGACATCGCGATTGCCACAGGCGAGCTCATCGCGGCCTGCCGCGAGGCAGGGGCCCCGGTGGTTCTGGTCTCGAACGAGGTCGGCCTCGGCATCGTGCCTGACAACGCACTCGCCCGCCGCTTCCGCGACGAGGCCGGCCGCCTGCATCAGCGCCTTGCGGCGCAGGCCGGGCGCGTGGTCTTCATGGTCGCCGGATTGCCGATGCAAGTGAAATAAAAGAGCGAAGTAACGATGGACGAGACTGAGGACGCCGCCCGCCACAAGGCGAAGATGGCCAAGCGCAAGGCGGTGCAGGACGCCGAGGTCGCCGGCAAGACGCTGGAAAAGGGCCTACTGATCGTCAACACCGGCCCAGGCAAGGGCAAGTCGACCGCTGCCTTCGGCCTGACCCTGCGCGCGCTCGGCCATGGCTGGCGCACCGGCATCGTGCAGTTCATCAAGGGTGCCTGGTCGACCGGCGAGCGCAAGGCGCTGGAGGCTTTCGGTGACCAGATCTCCTGGCACTCCATGGGCGAGGGCTTCACCTGGGAGACGCAGGACAAGGCCCGCGACATCGCCGCCGCGACAAGAGCCTTCGACAAGGCGAAGGAGTTGATGGCGGATGAAGGCATCCGGCTGCTGGTGCTGGACGAGCTCAACATCGCGCTGCGTTACGACTATCTGCCGCTCGCCGAGGTCGTGGCGGTGCTGCAGGGCCGCCGGAGCGATCTCCACATCGTCGTCACCGGCCGCAACGCCAAGCCGGAGCTGATCGAGGCCGCCGACCTCGTGACGGAAATGACGCTGGTGAAGCACCATTTCGCCGCCGGCGTGAAGGCGCAGGAAGGGATCGAGTTTTAAAGGACGATGGCGATGAGGCTTCCAGCCGCCGCCAGCCCCCAAAGCAGCAGGCAGGCGCGCCGGTAGAGGGTGAGCGCCCGCCGGATGTCGGCCGCCGTTGCCTCCGCCCTGCCATCGCCCATCCAGCCATCCTCGACCCTGACCGCGCCATAGACGCGCGGGCCGGCGAGGCGAAGTCCGAGCGCGCCGGCCATCGCCGCCTCCGGCCAGCCGGCATTGGGCGAGCGATGGCGGCCGGCATCGCGGCGCACGGCGCGCCAGGCCGCGTCGGCATCGGCCTGCCGGTCCAGAGTCGCGGCAACAGTCAGCAGCAGCGCAGTCAACCGCGAGGCCGGCAGGTTGACGAGGTCGTCGAGCCGCGCCGCCGCCCAGCCGAAGGCAAGATGCCTTGGCGATTTATGGCCGATCATCGAATCGGCGGTGTTGATCGCCTTGTAGAGCGCGCCGCCCGGCAGGCCGCCTGCGCCGAGCCAGAAGGCCGGCGCGACGATCCCGTCGGAAAAATTCTCGGAGAGGCTCTCGATCGCGGCGCGTGCGACGCCAGCTTCGTCCAGGCTCTCGGGATCGCGCCCGACGATCATCGCGACGGCCTTGCGCCCACCGGCGAGCCCGTCTTGCTCCAGCCCAGCAGCGACGCGGGCGACGTGTTCGTAGAGGCTGCGCTGGGCGAGCAGTGTGGAGGCCAGTAGCGCCAGCGGCAAGAGGGCGAATGCGCCGGCAAGACGGCAGAGCGCAACGAGGGCAAGTGCGGCAGCCAGCGTCACGCCGAGCAGGATCAGCAAGGCAACGACACCGGCCAGCCGCCGCAGCGCGAAGCTCGCGGTCTCGCGGTTGAGGTTGCGGTCGAGCCAGCCGATCAGCCCGCCGATCCAGGTGACGGGATGGCCGATCCATGCGAACAGGCGCGCCGGATAGCCGATCGCCGCCTCGGTCACGAGGGCGGCGAGAAGCAGCGGCAGGCTTTCGGAGAGCGACATGGCGGCCGGGGCGACGAAAGAAGCGATCTGGCACGGCGGCGATCTCGCCACGGCCAAGGCGCTGTTCCCGCAGGCGCCCGAACCCTGGATCGATCTCTCGACCGGTATCAACCCGATCCCCTATCCGCTTCCGGAGCTGCCGTTAAGCCTGTGGCAGCGCCTTCCGGGCACGGCCGAAGAGGCAATACTGCTCGCGGCGGCCCGCAAGGCCTACCGCATTCGCCCCGAAAGCGGTCTCGTCGCGGCGCCCGGTACGCAGATTCTCATCGAATTGCTGCCGCGTCTGGTGCCGGCCGCCAAGGTCGCCGTGCTCGGGCCGACCTATGGCGAGCACGCGCCGGCCTGGCGCAAGGCGGGCGCGACGATGCGGGAGATCGTCGATCTCACTGAGATCGGCGACGCCGATGTCGTCGTGCTGGTCAACCCGAATAATCCGGACGGGCGCATCGTCCCGACCCAGACGCTGGTCGAACTGGCCGGAGCGCTCGCAGCCCGAGGCGGCCTGCTGGTGGTCGACGAGGCCTTCGCCGATTTTGCGCCGGAAGTGAGCCTGCTGCCGATCCTGCCGGAGGGGACGCTTGTGCTGCGCTCCTTCGGCAAGGCCTACGGGCTGGCTGGGCTCCGACTTGGCTTCGCGGTCGGCGAAGCGCGTTTCACCGACGCCCTCCAGACCATGCTCGGCCCCTGGGCTGTCGCTGGGCCGGCGCTGCACGTCGGAGCCGTCGCGCTCGGCGATGCGGCCTGGCTCTCGACCACGGCTGGCACCCGCGCCGCCGACAGCAGGCGTCTCGATGCCCTGCTCGCCCCGCATGGCCGGGTCGTCGGTGGGACTGTGCTCTACCGCCTGCTCGAGACGCCGCGTGCGGCGTCCCTGTTCGAGCGGCTCGGCCAGGCCGGGATCTATGTCCGCCGCTTCCAGCACGATCCATCGCGCCTGCGCTTTGGCCTGCCGGGCGACGAGGCTGCGTGGACGCGACTTGCGGACACGTTCGCATTGGCCTGAACCCGCTGCGCGGTCATCGCAGTCACCGCATGCGGCTGAGCGCGGGACGAAGCGGCGCCCCAACGTTATCGTCTGGTGATTCCAGCGATCCGGAGACGAAGAGCATGCAGCCTTTGCCGAAGCAGTCCGCGCTCACCATCGGCTTCGCCCATGCCGCCTATCAGCTGCGTGATGAGTATCTGGCGCGCAATGGCGGGGCGACGAGCTTCGAGGTCCGGACCGTCGACGATCTCAAGGCCCGCGCCCATGAGGCCGATGTGCTGGTTGTATCCGGCCTCTGGCGCAACGAGATGCTGGAGGGCTTGAGCAAGCTGCGCTTCATCCAGTCGATCAGCGCCGGCACCGACCAGTTCGACAAGTCGAAACTGGCCGCAGCGGGCGTTCGTCTCGCCAGCGCTCAGGGCGGTAATGAGCGCGCCGTCGCCGAGCATGCGATCTCGCTGATTCTGGCACTTGCCCGCCAGCTCCATCTCGCCCGTGACAACCAGTCAAAGCAGTTCTGGCGGCCGATGATCGGCGACCGTTCCCGCCGCGAGGACGAACTTGGCGGCCGCACGCTGGTGATCGTCGGCCTCGGCCGCATCGGTTTGCGGCTGGCAGCGATTGCGTCGGCCTTCGGCATGCGCGTCATCGGCGTGCGCCGCCGGCCGGGTTCGGAGCCGAATGTCGAGCGGATCGTGCCGCCGGCGGAGCTGCACGCCGCGCTTGCGCAGGCCGATTTCGTTGCGCTGACCTGTCCGCTGACACCAGAGACGGAAGGGCTGATCGACGCCGCCGCGCTCGCGGCGATGAAGCCGTCCGCCAACCTGATCAACGTCGCGCGCGGCCGCGTCGTCGACGAGCCGGCGCTGATCGCCGCGCTCGAGGCCGGCCGGATTGCCGGCGCCGGCGTCGACTGCGTCTATGAGGAGCCGTTGCCGGCCGCCTCGCCGCTCTGGGCGATGCCCCAGGTTTTGCTGACCCCGCACAGCGCCGGCGAGACCCGCGCCTATGAAGGCAATGTCGTCGACATCCTGCTCGACAATCTCGGCCGGCTGGAGCGCGGCGAGAGCGCGCTGCTGAACCAGATCGTCTGAGAGACCGGCCAAGGCTCCGCCGTCATGCTCGCCCTTGTGGCGAGCATCCACGTCTTGAACCGCGGATGCCTGCAGCGAAGACGTGGATGGTCGGGACAAGCCCGACCATGACGGTGCTGGAAGCGGGCCGCCGCTCACACCTTCAGCTTGCGCCTCAAAAAGTCGCGGATCAGCGCCGCGATCTCCTCGCCCTTGTCCTCCAGCGCGAAATGGCCGCTGTCGATCAGGTTGAGTTCTGCCTCGGGCAGGTCACGGAGATAGGCGCGTGCCCCTTCCGGCGGGAAGATGAAGTCGTTCTTGCCCCAGGCGATCAGCGTGGGCGGCTTGCGCTCACGGAAGAAGGCGTGGAACTGCGGGTAGAGCTCGACATTGGTGCGGTAGTCCTTGAACAAATCGAGATGGATCTCGCTGACGCCGGGCCGGTCGATCAGCATCTGGTCGATCAGCCAGCTGTCGGAATCGACCAGGCTCTTGTCGGCGACACCATCGAGATATTGCGAGCGCGTCGCCTCCAATGTCAGCCCGCCGCGCATCTTCTCGCGGCCTGCCTGGGTATCGTCGGCCCAATAGGCCTTCACCGGGATCCAGAAGTCGCGCAGGCCCTCCTCATAGGCATTGCCGTTCTGGGCGATCAGCGCCGTCACCTGGCCGGGGCGCTTCAGCGCCAGGCGGAAGCCGACCGGCGCGCCATAATCCATCACATAGAGCGCGAAGCGGTCGATTCTGAGCTCGGTCAGGAACGTGTCGATCAGCTCTGCGAAGCGGGCGAAGCCATACTTGAAGCTCGCCCGGTCCGGCACGGCGCTGTGGCCGAAGCCTGGATAATCAGGCGCGATCACCCGGTAGCGATCCGACAGCGCCGGGATGAGGTTGCGGAACATCCGCGAGGAACTCGGGAAGCCGTGCAGCAGGAGCAGAACCGGCGCATCGACCGGGCCGGCCTCGCGATAGAATATCTCGATGCCGTCGATGGTGATCGTGCGGTGATGCGTGGGCTTGGCCTTCTGCTGTGCCTGCGCCGGTGCGGTGAAACCGGCGAAGGCTCCCCCGGTGGCGGTCGCCGACAGGGCGGCGAAAGCGTCGCGGCGGCTGAATGAATCCTGGGTCATCTGAAGGCTCCTCGCGGTGGCTGGCGATCAGCCGGCCGATTTCGTAAGGGCAACATATAGGCTGACGGAATTCGGCAGAATGGCTATACAAGGAAAGCTATTCTTCCAGAAAATGGAATGACGATGGATCGGTTGGAAGCGATGCGCGTTTTCGTCAGCGCGCTCGACGAGGGCAGCCTGGCCGGGGCAGGGCGGCGGCTCGGGCGCTCGGCCCCGGCCGTGACGCGCGCCATCACTGCGCTCGAGGGCCATGTCGGAGCGCGGTTGCTCGATCGCACCACGCGGATGATCCGCCTCACCGAGGCCGGCGAGCGCTATGCTGCCGCCTGCCGGCGCGTACTCGTCGATCTGGAAGAGGCCGAGCTGCAGGCGGCGGGTGAACGCGCCGCGCCGCGCGGCCTCCTCACTTTGACCGCCCCGGTCGTCGCCGGCACGCGCCTGCTGCGTCCGCTGGTCGATGCCTTCCTCGACGAGCAGCCTGAGGTTCAGGTCAGGATGCTGCTGCTCGACCGCGTCGTCAGCCTGCTCGACGAGGGCGTCGATCTCGCCCTGCGCATCGCTCATCTCCCGGATTCAAGTCTGGTCGCCCTGCGTGTCGGCAGCGTGCGCCAGATCGTCTGCGCCGCGCCGTCCTATCTCGCCCGGCATGGCGTGCCGCAGGAGCCGGGCGATCTCGCCGGCCATCGTTGTATCGCGCAGATTCATCCACTGGCTGGCGAACTCTGGACCTTCCCACCGATTTCAGAAGGTGGCCGGCCGCGTCAGGTCAAGGTCAAGCCGCGCCTGATGGCCAATTCGGTCGAGGCGGTGATCGCCTCGGCGGTCGAGGGGCATGGGCTGGTGCGTCCGCTCTGCTACCAGGTCGCAGACGAGGTCCGCAGCGGCCGGCTCGAGCTGGTGCTGACCGATTGCGAGCCGGAGCCGCTTCCGGTCCATCTCGTCGCGCCGGAGGGCAGGCTCTCCGTGGCCAAGGTCCGCGCCTTCGCCGATTTCGCTCTGCCAAAGCTGAAGGCGCGTTTCGCCGAACGAGTCGGCGAGAGCCGGGTCCGATCAGATTGAATCAATCTGATCGGTGAATCCGTCTCTCACTTCTAGTTTAGAGACCGTTTTACCGATCAGCTTGCGTTGCAAGCCGATCGGAACGGGCTCTAGCGCCTCAATTCAAGAAGTCGGGCTCATCGCTTACCAGCGCGGGCGCGGGCCGTAGCTGCCGTCGCAGCCGACGAGCGGGCCACCCGGATAGTAGTCGTCGATGACGATGTCCGGCATCTGGCAGCCACCGCGACTGACGCTGCGGCTGATCCGGCGGCGCTGCTGGCCATAATCGTCGGGCTGCGCCCAGACGGTGCGGCCGTCATAGCGCGGCTCTGCCTGGCGATCGAGCGCCGGCTTCTGGGCCACGACACGCGGCGCCTGGGCTCGGCTCGCGGCCTTCTCGGTGGCCTGCTGGCGCACCGGGGGCACTGGCGCTGCTGCGACATCGGCCGTGTCCTTGCCGTCCTTGCCGGCGAGCTGTGAGGCCGCGACGACCGTATCCTCGGCGGTGGCGCGGACCAGTTTCTGGACGCCGGTATCGAGGGCGAGCGTGCGGAAGGAAGCATCGCCGCAACCGCCGCAGCGAGCCGGGTCGAGCGGGACGAGGTCGACGCGCGCCTTGCCGTCGTCGCTGGCCTGGCCTTCGCCGGCGGCGCGGGCGGCGATCACCACCTTGCCGGCGTCCTCGAGCTGCATCTCGATCAGCTGGGTGCGCAGAGCGCGGGCGCGGCGATAATTGACGACCTCGTCGCCACCCGAGACCAGGATCGCGAAAGGCGCGCCCTTGGGAGCGTTGCCGCGGAAGATGTCGCGCAGCTGGGTGATGGCGCGGCGGGCGTCGGAGGTGACCTCCCAGCTGCCGGGCGCGAACGGGATCTGGCGCGTTGTCATGATCTCGCGGGCCGCCTGAGCGACGCCGAACGAAACCGTGCGCGAGGAGAATTCCAGCTTGAGCGACTGCGGCCGCTCGGCGACCTTCGGCGCATCCGGGTTACCCCCGCTGACCTGCGCCTGCTCGGCCGTAGGTAGGCTGTTGCGCTCGGCCTGCGCAAAGGTCGTGCTCGCCGAGACGATGACGGCGAGCGCGGCGACGGCGATGCGCAGACGGGTGCTGCGCTGGCGAGCGGTCTGGTCGAGCTGGAAGCCCATGGCGGGTCTCCTCATGAACGGATGTGCGCTGGGCACGTTGCCTGGCCCTTGGCGATCCTTGAGCCGGTTTCGCGAATGCCCGCTCAAAAGGCGGTGCGTCTCATGTTGAACGCGCGCGCGTAGGAGGCCGCGCATTCATCCACTGTTCAGGAAAAAATGCCGTTCGACGCGAAAATGGGGCAAACAGTGGCAAAGCTCGGACAACGCCACTGCCGCGCCCCGCTTTCACCTGACCGGGTCGTCGCATTGTCGAGGCTACTGGACTATGCGAAGAGAGGGTAAACAGGGGGTCTGGCTATGAAGAACGCAGATGAGCGCAAGGACAACAGCGACCTTCCGCAGATGATGTCTCGCCGTGCGCTCGGTGGATTCGTGCTTTCGCTGCCGCTGCTCAGTGCTGTTCCTGCATTGGCGCAGACCGATCAGGGCGCGACCAACATCTTGCGTTCCCTGGCGCCGCATGATCGCGTGCCGGGTGGCGGCGCCAGCGGTGGCGGCAGGGTCGTGGTGCGCCGCGTCGCGCCGGTGCCGCGCCGAATCCAGACGCGCGGTTACGGCCAGGACGTCGTGATCGACCTGACCCGCCGCGTCGAGGTCACCGTCTTCTTCGACAACGACTCGGCTTCCTTGCGTCGTGGCGCGGAGGCGACCCTGATGCGGCTTGCCTTGGCGCTGCGCGATCCGATCCTGCTCGATCAGCGCTTCCTGATCGCCGGCCACACCAGCGCCGAAGGGGGCCACGACTACAATGTCGAGCTCTCTCAGGAGCGGGCTGCCGCGGTCCGCGACTGGCTGGTCTCCTACGGCGAGATCGCGCCGAGCCGCCTCGTCGCCCACGGCTTCGGCCCTGACATGCTGCGCAATCCGCGCAGTCCGTATTCGCCCGTCAATCGCCGCGTTGAAGTCATCGCCATTACCGGCTGAGTTTCTACCGTCTTCCCGAAACAACCATTTGCCTCAGGGGGCACTGTCATGGCTTTGTTCAAGCGTCTCATGCTCGGCTTCGCGCTGCTGATGTCCTTCGCAGTCGTTGCCCACGCTCAATCGCCGAATTCCCGCATCAACCTCCTGGTGATGTCGGACGATGCCGATCCGGACACGGTTCCGCGCAACAACCGCATCTTCAACCGGGTCCAGCTCCAGCTTTCGGAGTATCTGAATACCCGCGGCTTCCAGGTCTATGACGAGACCAGCCTGGCGCTCGGCATCACGCAGACCGCCCGTGTCCGCCGCCGCGACGCCGAGCTGATCGAGATCGCCCGTGCCGTCTCGACTCCGGTCGACGCCATGGTCGTCTACCAGATCTACGCCTCGGCGCGCCGCGCCGTCGCCGCCGACATCCGCTTCCCCGAAATCCGCATCGCCGGCCGCGTGCTCAACGTCCGCTCCGGCCAGTTCATTGCGGCTTTCGAGGTCGGCGGCTTCCAGCTGCCCGCTCTGCCCAATCCCTGCAGCGCCGAGTGCCTGCTCGAGACCGTCGGCACCCAGTCGCGCCTCCTCGCCGCCGATCTCGGCGCCGCGATCGCCCAGAAGCTCGAGGGTTTCGCCCGCCCGAGCGGTGGTGCGGCTGCTGTCGGCAAGGACGGCATCGTTCTCGGCGGTGGAACTGCTGCCGGTGCGGCTCCGGTCGCCGCTGGTGGCGACGGCTGCAACAACCTGCCGACCGACTTCGTGATCCAGCTGCGCGACTTCACCACCGCGGAAGTCGACCGGGTTGAGAGCGAGTTCGTCCGCTGGGGTTGCTACCGCGCCCACCGCGCCACGCAGATGACCTCGACCTCGGCCGATTTCTTCTACTCGACATCCGCCGATTCGGCTCGGCTGACCCGCAATTTCCGCTTGATGCTGGAACTCGTCGGTCTGAACGGTCAGGTCACCTTCTCCGGCAACCGGTTGGTCGTCAGCAAGGTCGCCACCCGCTGATAAAAGGGCGTCCGGGTAACCATAAACCCCGGCCCTCTCCTGCGAAAAAGCCGCCCGGTCGACACGGACCGGGCGGCTTGTTACTTTAATTATGGCAGCAATATGTGCCGGCCTGATGCGAACGGACTTGGCTGGGTTTCCGTTCGCCGCAGTTGACCGGTGTCCGATGCGGATATTTGAGAGATGGATTGGGGCATTGACCCGGCTCGGGTCGCGGAGATCAGCACGATCGCGTCTTCGCGCCGGTTTTCTGCGCGGGACACCGAGAAGTTCGTTCTGGCGATTACCGGCAGTGGCTCGGAGAATGCCGACCTGCCGCTCTGGGACATGCTCCAGGTGCTGTTCTCGCTCGGCGCGCTGACCGCAAATCCGCGCATGCCGGCCCGCGACGCGGCCATCGGCTGCATGCTCGACGAGAGCGGAATCCTTTTGCGACCGCTGCGCCAGGACGGGCCGGTATCCATCAGCTTCGCCGGCGCCACGATCGAAGCCTCGGCGACCGAGATCGTCCTCTCTTATGGAGCAGACAAGGGCGATGCGAAGACCCGCTCCTTCTCCTGGAGTCGGGTCAGGCGCGCGCTCGGCCTTGCCGATTTCCTCTTCGCCGCCGAGGCGGACGAGCGTTCGGAGGGCGGGCTCGCGGCGTTGCGCACGGCGCTCGACGCCGTCTTTGCACTGTCCGCCTTCGACGAGGACGGGCTGAAGCGCGCGGTTCAGGAGCCGGCACGCTTCATGCGAGCCTGGCGCCGGCGGCATCTGCCCTTGCTCGCCTTCGCCGACCTGATCCGCCAGCGCGAAGCCTTCCTCAACGCCTCCGGTCGGCGCGAGCGTCAGCGCGAGTTTGATTCGGAGGACCTCGTCTCGCTCTGGAGCTTCGCCCTGCTGCATGGCGAGACCTGGAGCTTTGCCCGCTTCGCCGAGCGTTTCAGCGCTCTTGTCCGCGAGGAGCGCTCGAGCGTCGGCCGCCGCGACTTCATGGCGCCCGCCTCGATCGACTCGCTGATGGCGCGTCAGCCCTCGGAGAATCCGGAGGAGGCATTGATCGCCTGGCTCGATCAGCAGGCGCTGATCGGTGAGCTCGAATTGGATGAGCCCGAGGAAGACGACGAGCCCGAGGACGAGGAAGATGAGGACGGCGTCGTGCGCGAGCGCGTCTACGCCGCGCTGATGCGTCTGCCGGTCGAGCCGAAATTCCTCAACAAGGAGGAGCGCGAATCGATCGGCCGGGCGCTCGCCATCTTGCCGCTCGCCCACGAGCAGCCGCTGACGCTGGTTCGCTCGCGCGCCGTCGCGCCCTGGGAGAACCGCCTCGTCGAGGCGAGCCGCCGCATCGCCGGCTCCAATCGTGGTCAGGTCGACCAGAGCCCGGAAGCGTTCGACTATGCCGGCATCGCCGCGGGGCTTGCGGCGCTGGGCAAGCGGCTCGACGAATTGCTGCTGATCGCCAATGCGCTCGAGGCGATCGAGGGGCCGCAAAGCGACGCGGCGACGGCCGAAGGCCAGAAGCTGCTGCGGCGCTGGCGCCATGATCGCGCCAGCTTCCGGATCGACGATGCGAAACTGGCGCTGACCTTCGCAAGGCATGGGGGAGCACTGAGAACGGTCGCAGCAGCCCTGCACCGGATCAACAGGCAACAGAAGCGCTTCGGTGAAACGACGGACCTGGTCGCCCAGGCCGCCAACGACGAGGCGCGGTTCACCGACGTCTTCTCGCAGCGCTATCAAGGGCGATCGAAACGGCCATGACAGACTTCCTCAACCAGGGTCCGCTAGAGGACGATCCGCGCGTCGGCCGCGCCACGGCCCGCCTGGTTCTGGCGGCGCTTGCGAGCGCCGAGCCGGAAGAGGCGGTCGCCGCGAGCATCAGCCGCGCCGACCTTTGGGCCCATGCCCGCCGCGTTCGTGGCGAGCCGGTCAACTTCGCCGCCGAGCGCGCCATCCGCACCGATCCGGAGGCGGCACGGCTCTATCGCCGCTTGCTCTCCTTCCAGGCCGTGGCGCGTAGCGAACTCGCCGCCGCGGCCTATGACAGCAGCGCGACCCACCGCCGCATCGGCTCCTTCGAGCTCGACGTGATCGAGGAGGACGATGCGCCGCCGGCCCTGGTCATCCAGTGCCTGTCGGACACCGACCCGGCCCCGACCATGATCGAGGTCGTCTCGGTCGAGGGCGTGGTCCGCCTGCCGCTTCCGGCGCCGGTCGACAAGCACATCGTCATCGACCTGCCGCGCCAGGATGCCGAGCGCGACCTGCTGCGATTGATGCTCGCCAACCCGCTCGCGGGCGTTTATCTGCTGTAACGTCAGGAGCGTTGCCACAAACCGGCGCTTTTGCCTGGCGCTGGGGACGGCAGGGCCTGCGGGAGAGATGATGGCGGGAGATCAGAACGTCAGGCGCTCCGGTGTCTTCGTCGTCGTGCCGACGACCGACCAGCCGATCATCCTGAAGAAGCTCGCCTGGTCGGCACGCGTGCCGGTCTCGCGGGTCGTGCTGGCGACCGAGAGCTCCGAGGTCTGCGAGCCCTGGAGCACACAGTACAGCAACCTGCTGCGCCCCGGCGAGCCTCTGCGCCAGATCCTCGGCCTGCCCGAGGGCGGCAGCTATCGCCTTGCCGCCTCCGGCGCGATCGACCAGGGCAAGAGCTGGATGGTGCCGACGCTTGCGGCCCATTGCGCGCTCGCCCATGGCGAGGCGGTGACGCATAAGGCCGCCGAGGCCAAGCTCGTGATCTGGGGCACCGGCGCGATCGACCTCTCAGTCGCCGATACGGCGAACGAGGCGCGCGTCACCCAGCAGGAATACCATCTCACCACCAAGATCGACCGCTGCCGCCACCTCTTCGCCGATGCCGAGCATGGCGCTACGCCGGTGCTGGCGCTGGTGCCGCGTGGCGACGAGGCCGAGCGCGCCGTCGCGATCCTCGGCAAGATTCTCGGTGGCCAGCCGCACCATATCGTGGTTGTCTCTTCCCTCGCCGACATCGCCGCGCCTATCGATCTCTTTCTGCGCAGCGGCTCCTTCGAACCGCAGGCCGCGGCGTCCGCGCCGGAGCGGCCGGCCGCACCAGGATCGTCTTCGATGGCCCTGAGACCGTTCGAGCCCAAGACCGCCGAGCAACCCGCTGAGCCGCAGCCCGGGCTGCAGCAGGGGCAGACCGTGGTGCAGCCGCGCCCCACCGGAGACGAGCCCTCGATCGCCGATGTGCTGAAGAGCCCGCAGGCGCCCCGGCCGCGTCGCTCGGTGCTCGGCGACAAGCCGGCATCGACCTCCTCCTCGTCCCGCCTGCCGCTGATCGCCGCTTCGGCGGTCGTGCTGCTCGCCGGCGCCGCCGGAGCGGGCTGGTATCTGACACGCAGCACCGCGACAGACCCCTACCAGGCTCCGCCTACATTGACCCAGCCTGGGGCCAACGAGGCGACGCAGCCTGCTGCCGGTCAACAGGGTAATCGTCAGCAGAATGCGACTGCGCCCTCGCTGGGGAACCCTGCTTCTCAGGGCGGTCCTGCGGTGTTCGCCGGCGCGGCTCTGGCCAAGCTGGTGACCTTGTCGGCGCCAGCCGGCAGCACCTGCGAGGCCCAAATCTACGAAATCCGTCCGCGCTACAGCGAGGCTGCGGTCGATGTCGGCGAGATGGCGAGCGTCCTGATCGACGGCCAGGATATCTGCGGGCTGGCGCTCGATCCGGTCGCTCCGACCAAGGCGAAGTTCCAGAACGGGACCGGCCCTGCCGTGGTCGCCTCCAAATCGACGGCGACCCGTGTGGTCTTCAATCCGACAGCGATCCGGGGCGGTATCACCGCCTTCCCGGTGATCCAGGTCGAAGAGCCCAAGGCGCTCTCGATCCAGATCCAGCGGCGCTGAGCCAACTCAGCCGTCATGCTCGGGCTTGACCCGAGCATCTCAGGCCGGATGAGGCGCTGATCAGCGCCTTCTCGTCACAAGATTCTCGGCCCTACGCTGCGTCTCGGCCGAGAGTGGCGGCCGTTCTCACAGCCCCGCCCGCGTCAGCCCGCGCCACAGGCCCCAGGGCGGCGGGTCGCTGGTCGGCGAGAGCTGGCGGATCGCGGCGAGTCGGCCGGCGATCAAGGCGATCGCGATCGAGGGCAGCGCCATCAGCATGTGATGCGAGGTCGCTGCGGCGATGAAGGTCATCGGCTGGCCCATCACCGGCAGCAGGCCGAGCGCATTGCCCCAGGAAATGCTCCAGTGCAGCGCGAAGATCGTGGCGATGCCGACGAGGATGATCGCCATGCCCTTGTTCGCGCCTTCCTGAGCCGAGCCCATGGCGCGCTCGCGCATCAGGCTGACAGCCAGGCAGAGCAGGCCGAAGACGGTGATGACTTGCGCCGCCAAAAGCGCCAGCCCCGCCGGCAGGCCGAAGCGCACCATCAGGAAGGTGGCGATGAAGTCGTTCTGCACCACCGGCAGGCGGACGAGGTCGCTGACGGTGAAGCGGCTCACCGTCTCGTCCTGCTCCTCGCCCTTGCGCTCGGTGATCGGGGTGACCCGCGCGCCCGGCAACATGGCGCAGAGCGAGACCGGCGAGGGCGGCAATTCGTCGAGCGCCCGGCGGACCTCGACCGGCGTCTTGTCGAGCCCGAGATCGAGCCTGGCCAGCGTGCACGGCATCTCGGCGAGCGCGACCTTGGACTGCAGCAACTGGAAGCCGAGATCGCGATGGATCACGTCGGGGCTGCGGTCCTGCGCCGCCGTCGCGGCGCGCTTGGTGGTGTGGTCGAGATCGTACCAGGTCAGCAAGCGCTCGGCCGGCACGCGCAGGGGGCCGCCGCGCGCCTTCTCCAGCACGTCGATGGCCGCGAGGCGCTCCTTGGGCAGGTTCCACTGGCCCGAGATCGCGTAGGTGACGAGGCCCGGGAATACATAGATCAGCGCCGCATTGATGCCGAGCAGGATGACGAGGACGAGCGCCAGCACGCCGCCACGCGGCCAGCCGAGACGGCGGGCCTTGCGCTGGGGCGCATCGGCGCGGCGCAGGAAGACGCGCATGATCTCGACCAGGCGCTTCAGCGTGCTCGGCAAGAGGAAGGCGAAGGCGAGCACCACGGTGGTGACGATGATGATCAGCGCTGGCGAATAATCGCTCTTCAGGAAGGGTACCGCGGTCAGGAACAGGATGAAGACCAGCACCGTCGCGAGGCTGACCGTCAGCCAGGAGATGTAGTGGCGTTGGTTGTAGAAATAGTCGATCCGCGAGAAGCCGAGGAAGATATGCGCCAGCACCAGCACGAGCGCGATCTTGCCGAGCTCGACCGGCTGGAAGCCGGCGACGCCGGTCTCGGTGCCGAGCACGCCCCAGGCGACGAAGGCGGCGAGGATCAGGATCGCCGGCACCGCCCGCAGCAATTGGTCCTTGAAGCCGACGCCCATGAAGAAGGAGCGCGGCAGCGCCGCGATCGAGCGCTGCGGCTGGAAGGCGATCACCACCGCGACGACCGGGATCAGGTCGAAGAACAGCAGCTTGTTCTTCTCGGCATGGATGGTGAAGTCGGTCTTCTCGGCGTCGATGCCGAGCGCGAGCAGGGTCAGGCTTCCCAGGCAGCAGAGCATGACGAGGCCGAGCCAGGTCACGCGCAGCGGCGTGGTGAAGCGCGGCCCGACCATGATCGCGATGCAGGCAATCGCATAGGCGATAATCGTGGCGTGCAGCGCACCCTCATAGGAGATCGAGGCGCCGCCGAGCCGCGACAGCTCGGGCGCCAGTGCGAGCATGGTGGTCGCGCCGATGAAGGCGGTTGCGCCGAGCGCGCCGACCAGCCGCACCAGAATGGCGCTGCGCCGGAACAGAGTAGCGTGATGCATGGCCGAGAGCACGCCGAACACGGCGACGCCGAGCGTCAGCAGCAGGCGCACCACACGCTCGACGCCGTTGAGCGAGGCGAGCGGGTTGCCGATCTCGGCGCCCGACATCGGCTGGCGCGGCGGCGTCACCACCGGCCGCACGCTCTCGGTGGTGGCTGCGGCGCGCAGGATCTCGGCATCGTCGGGCGCGAAGCGGTGCGTCTTGCTCAGCGGCGTCAGCCGCAGGGGCAGGCGCCCGTTCGCTTCCTGGCCGATCTCGACGGCATAGCGGGTGCGGCCGATGATCATGTGGCTGAGCCGTGCCGGGCCCTCCGGATCGAGCTCCCAGGCGATGTCGGTGAAATCGGTGACGCGCTGATTGCCGCGCGCGAACAGCACGGGCGGGCGCGGTGCGTCGACGGCATCGCCCGGCGCCAGGAAATAGCTGCCGCCACGCGCCACGATGGTCAGCGCCTTGAAGGGCAGGGCGCCGGCGCCGACATGCGCCTCCTCGCGCACCGAGCAGGTCAATCGACCGCCGAGCGAGACGATGCGGTCCTCGCCGCGCTCGTCGGTGGCGATCAGACCGGTGACGATCTCGCGGATGCGGTCGGCGCCGCTGCGCGGCTGGCAGATGGGGAGCGTGTTGCCGTCGAGCTTCAGCGTCGAGATCGGGCCGGTGCTGTCGACGGTGAGCTTGCGGGCGCCGGGGCGTCCGGCTTCGGTCAGGGTCAAAGCGAGCCGCCCCGGGCGGGCTTCGTCGACTGCGATCGCCAGCGCGCCGGCGGCGATGCGGTCGCCGGCTTGAAAACGCCAGCGTGCCGAGAAGCTGCCGGCGCCGTTGAGATAATCGAGCCAGAGCCGGCGCGTATTGGCGACGTTGCGGATGGTGACGCGCCCGTCCTGCTGTCGGGTCAAGGCGACATGGCGTGCCTCGGCCGCGTCGAAGCGCTGCGGCTGCAGCAGTTCGCGCCGACCGATCGTCACGGTCTCCCCGCGCGCGAGCGCGAGGTCGAGCCGCTCCAGGCTGACCACTGGCCGCGCGCTCTCGATCAGATGGGTGGTGTTGTGCCACCAGAAGCCGAGTACGGCGAGGCAGAGCGCAAGCAGCACGAGGCCGGTCAGCGCGCCGCCGGCCCCGCCGATGCGGATGCGCGGCAGGCGGAAGGGCCGCAAGGTCAGCCAGCGCCCCATCAGCTGGCGCAGCGCGATGGTCTCGCTCACTTCTTGTCTCCGAGCGCCGCGACCTTGCCAAGCAGCCCGGCCATCAGCCGGCCGCAGGCGCGCCCTCCGGTCTCGCGCGTATGCGAGACCAGGCAGGTGAAGGCGACGCGCTTATGGCCCGCGACATTGTCCATCCAGCCGGCGAACCAGGCCGAGTTCATGCCCTCGATCGTGTCGGCCGTGCCGGTCTTGCCGAAGATGCGCCGGCGCACATCCGGGGGCAGCGAGGCCATCACGCCGGCGGCGGTGCCACCCGGCGAGTTGACCACGCCGTAGAGGCCACGCTGGGCGTCGTCGAGGAACGGTTCGGCCTGGCGCGGGTCCATGCCGGGGATCACCGGCTTGCCCTCGTTCGGCAGCGGCGTCTCGGCGACGTCCGAGACCGGCTTCAGCACGCGCGGCAGGATGACCTTGCGGGCGCCGACCGAGCCATAGATCGAGGCCATGGCGATCGGCGTGGCGCGCACGCCCTGGCCATAGGAGTTGGTGGCGAGGTCGATGCGCCTGGCATTGCGCTTGTCCTCGACCGCGAGGTCGAGCGCCTCGCCGGTCAGGCGCTGCGCGCCCGGCACGATGCCACGGGTCAGGTCGATGCCGGGCTGGGCAAGGCTGCCCGGCTGGGTGATCGGGTAGAGATGCTCGGTCAGCTCGGCCAGGATCGTGCCGGTGCGGCTGGGTATGGTGGTGGCACGGCCGCCGACCTTGCGCCCGTCCATGGTCAGCGCCATGCCGGCGAACCACAGGTTCGACGACTTGATCAACGCCTCGCAGAAGCCGATCTGGGCGCCGCGACCAGCATCGGGGCAGCCACTCTGCGCCGGTGAGAGGATGCCGACATTGAAGCCGGCGCCGCCATAGTTGGCGATCGCGACGCCATCGACATTGAGGCCGCCGCCGCCGGGGATGCCGAAGACCTGCGCCTGCTGGGCCGGCGGCATGCGGCCCATGATCATGTCGGCGAAGCGAGGCTGCTCGCGCACCGCCAGGATGCTGGCGAGGCCGGTGACCAGCTTGAAGGTCGAGCCCGGCATGGTGTGGACATCGCCGGCACGCCAGCCATGGCCGGCGAGCGGCGAGTCGCTGTCGCGCCCGGTCGAGAGCGCCTGGATATCCCAGCTGTGCATGCCGGGCACGAAGTCGGGCCAGCTCGCGAGGCCGAGCAGCGAGCCCGGTTGGTCGCCGGCATCCATCAGCAGCACGACGGCGCGGCCGTCGCCCTGGTCCGGCGGCTCCTGTTCGGGGGCGAGGTTGACCGGCAGCGGGCCCGGCTTGCGCGGGCGCTTGCCGCGGCCGAGCCGCTCGCCCATGTGCTCGTAGACGGCCTCCTGCACCAGCTTCTGCAGGCGCGGCTCGATCGTCAGCGTCAGGTTCTCGCGGGTGCGGGCCCGGCCGAGCGCGGCCGAGAGCGAGCCGACATCGCCGGCGCCGTAGCCGATCATCGCGGTCAGGCCGAGCTCGTCGACGATCGGCAGCGGCACGCCGTTGTTGTCGAGCGCCGGCGTGCCGTCGGCAAAGAACAGGGCGCGAGCCGCGCCGGTGCGCCGCTGCGTGACCGCGCCGCGCCAGCCGAGCTCGCAGACCAGCTTGGTCTTGGCCCGCTCACAATCGGCCTCGATATGCGAGGAGCGCCAGAGCTTGACCTTGCCATCCTCGCTCTGGACGCCGGGTCCGCCGAGGATTTCGCGGGCGCGCGGTGGCACGGCGCGGACCGGCTGCCCCTCGAAGCCGATCTCGACGTCGCGCCGGCGCGCGCCGGTGATCGAGAAGCGCCAGCCATGCGGCAGGCCCTGCTGGGCCTCCTCGGCGCAGGTCGCGAACTCGTCGCTGTCCGAGCAGATGCGCTCGGCGGCGATGGCAAGGCCGGCGATGCGCACGGTCTGCTCGTCGCGCTTGGGATCGAGGTTGACCCGCTCATTGCCGACGACGATGCGCGCCGGCTCCAGGATCATGTCGACGGTGACGCGGCGGTTGCCGGGAGGCAGCCGCGTCGACAGCACGAGCCGGTCGTCCGGTGCCCTTAAGGGACCGAACAGGGCCCAGTCGGAAAGCTGGTTGGCGCGGCGCTTGGCGAAATCGGAGAAGTCGCGCGGCGGCGGCACCGCATTCGGCATCACATTGAGCGGCGCGGCAAGATCGGTGGTCTGGGCGACGCGCGCGGTCCAGGTCGAGGGGCGGCAGCCGGCCGGCACCACCGGCAGCGTCAGCGGCGTGCCGTCGGCGCAGCGCCGGTCGGGCGCACGGTCGTCACGGGCGGCGGCGATCAGGAAGGAGTTGTTCCAGGCCAGCATCTCCGAGCGGATCTGCGCGCCGGCCGGCAGGTTGCAGAGCCGGTCGAGCAGCGTGCGCGAGAATTCCTTGGTGCCCTGCGGCGTCGGCACGGTCAGCGAGGCGTCATAGAGCGCCTCGCAGGGCTGCGAACGGATGTTCGGCCCGGTCGGATCGAGCCAGATCAATCCGGTCGCGACGCCCTGCTGGAACAGGTCCTCGTTCGAGCGGCTGGTCTCGGTGAAATCGGGCTGCTTGATCCAGGCACGGCTGGCGGCGAGCTCGCCGATCAGCCCGCCCGAGAGCCAGAGGAAGCCGGCGATGGTGACGGTGCCGACCGCGACCGCGGTGACGCTGCGCTTCAGGCCGCGAAAGAGCGGATGGCTCATGGCGCCGCCTCCCTGAGCTCGACCACCAGCGGCCCGAGCACGAAGGGGCCGTTCGGCGGGATGATGCAGGTCCCGGCTGCCTGCGGCTTGCGCCCGCCGAGGAGCCAGATGTCGCCGGCCGATTGCACCGCGACGCCGCCGGGCGCAGCCGCGATGAAGCCGACCGGGTTGTGATCATAGAGGTCGTCGAGGCGCTCGACCAAGCCGGAGCCGAACTGGACGCGCACCGCTTCGCCGAGCCAGTCGAAGGTGCCATAGCCGCGCGAGGACTGATCCGGCCCGAAGGCGATCGCGGTCTGCTCGCGCGGCAGGCCGATATAGCCGAACTCGCCATCCTCCAGCATCAGCAACGAGCGCCGGCGACCGTCGAAGCTCATGCTCTCGGCGCGGAACTCGCCGCCGGCGCGGCTGTAGCGCAATTCGCGCCGGTCATAGCGGCGGGCGTCGCGCCCCTGTACGACGATGCTGTCGCGCTGCGCCAGCATGGCTGAGGACATCAATCGCCCGCCATGGCTGCGCTCGACCCAGTAGCGCGCCATGCGCCGGCCGCCAAAATTCTCGGGGATCGCGAGCCCGACCACGGCGAGATGCGGACCTTTCGGCGGCTGCGCCTGCAGGCGGCTCGGCCTGCGATCGAGCGTGACGTCGACCAACCCCAGCGAGACCCGGCCGACCTGCGGGCGTACACCCAATATCTCGAAGCGGGCATCGACATTGCCGCCCGGCAGCGCCAGGGTCTCGACCTGGATTGCCTGGGCGCGTGCCTCGGGCGTCTGCGGCAGGGCGGTGAGCAGCGGCAGGCCGCCGGCATCACGGGCTGAGGCATCGACCGGGTAGCGCCCGAGGAAGAAGATCGTGCCGCCCGGCAGGTCGGGGTGCACCGCCGGCGTCAGCATCTCGCTGCGCGAGAAGGCGAAGCGCGCCTGGCCGGAATAGAGCCCGCCCGGCGTGTTGACGCCGATGATCGGCTGGCCGATCGCGGTCTGCGCATCCTGCCGGATCACCACCTCGCCATGCGGCAGCCGGTTGTCGGCGGGAGGAGCGTAGACGCCATGGCCGAGATAGACCGCGACCGGCGCGGTCGCGTGCAGGCTCTGCTCGACATGGACGGTGACGCCGATATCGGGATCGATCACGTCGCGGAAGCGCTGCTCGATCCGGTCGGCGAGAAAGCGGCCGAGCTCCTGGGCTCCCGGCAGCGCCTCGGCGGTCAGCACCACCAATGAGGTGAAGGGCACGTCGATCGGCTGCGGGCCGCTGCCGCCATCGGTCAGCGCGATGCTGCGATGGCGATCGATCAGGTCTTCCAGCGAGGCCTTGCCGTCCTTGGTCGGCTGCCCGCCCGCCATCAGGCTGAAGACCGGCTTGCGCCAGAGGTTCTCGATGCCGGGCATGGCCTCGCCCGGCTCGCCGGCGACGGCGCGCAGGCTGGTGAGCCGCCGCGGATCGTGCATCACCAGGTCCATGAGATCGGGCAGGGCCATGGCGTCAGCTCACTCGGGCGGAAAAGTCGGGAAGAGAATACGGTCGCGACGAGGCGGGCCGAGCCCGCCTTTGTGAACGCCAGAGCCGATTCCGCGTGCGGGCCATGACGATCCTGCGATCCTAGTAGATGCGCGAGACGCGGTCGTGCTCGATCCGCCAGCAGGCTTCCCAGCCCTCATTGGCGGCGACGACCGTGACCTTGCGGCTCGATGGCGAGAGCACTTCGCTGATGATCTCGCAGACGCCGAAGCCGTCGAGCCCTTCCCGGTGCGCCTCGACGATCGAATCGCCTTCGAGCAGCACCATCGGATCCTGCCCACCGAGCAGCGGGCGCAGGCGCGACAGCGCCTTGCCCTGTGGGTCGAGACCCGGGATCGTTCGCACGAACTGGAAGCGGCGGCCGAGATTGGCGCGCCCGCCAAGGCTTGGCGCTGCCTCGTCATGCTCGGCATGGACGCGCGCACCCGAGGCGATGTCGTAGCCGAGATAGTGGATGCGCTCGGCGGCGAATTCGGTGCGCAGGCCGGTGGCGCCGAGATCGCGCATCTGCACTGCCATCGCGGCGATGCCGAGCGGGTTCTTGTGCTGCACGGTGCTGCCGGCCATGTCGCCCTCGATGCCGAGGATGGCGGCGCCTGCGATCACCGCCTTCTTCATCGCCGCCGGCGAGAACGGCCGCTCGAACGGGAAGGCGGCCCGGCTGGCCTCGGCTTCGGCCGCGATCGCCTCGAAGATCGGCGGCCAGAGCGCGGCGCGCCCGGTCGGCACCATGATCACGGTTGGACGGCGCACCGGGTTCGGGCCGGCGGCACGGGCTAGGCGCGGCAGCATGCCGCCGAGCACGGCGCCGATCTCGGTCAGGCGCTGCGAGGCCTCGCCGGCACCTTTCTCCAGCGCAGCGCGCGAGAGCTTAAGCACCAGGCGGCGGGTGCCGGCCTTGTCGGGACTGTCAAGCACAAGTCGCAGGCCCGGCCTCGATGCCGCCTCCGCCAGCTTTGGCTCGTTCTGTGCGACGTAGAGGCCGGCCGGTCCGCCATCCGGCCTCAGCTCGGCGAGGATAAGGTCGAACGTCTCATCGGCCGCGTCGGCATCCCAACGGTAGCGTGTCCCGGAGGTCTGGGCCTTTTCGCTGAGACGATTGGTGAGACGCGCCTTGGCCTGTTTCACCGCATTGCGCAGCCAGCTGCGCGCCGCCAGCGCGGCGGCATCCTCGCGCTGGATGGCACGAGCGAGCGAGGCTTCGGCGAAGGCGGGCTGCCAGTGGGCGTCCTGCCCCTCCATCGCCCGGTCGATCAGCATCGCGGCGATGCCGGTCAGCGCCTCGTCGATCAGGTCGCCGCCGACGGGCAGGCCGAAGGTCGCGAGCGTCGAATGGTTCAGCCGGTCGCCGTCACGGCGGAGATTTGCGAGTGCGACGTCGCTGGTGCCGCCGCCGATGTCGAGCGTGATGAGCAGCGCCTCACCTTGGTCCGGCACGGCGGCGCGCACTTCCGGCAGGCTGGCGACATAACGTGCCGCTGCAACGGCTTCGGGCACGGTGACGGCAGCGTCGGGGAAGCTGGTCGTGCCGGGAAAGAGGCGTTCCAGCCGCTGAGAGAACAGTTCGAGCGCGGCGCGGTAGCGCGAGGCGATCTCGTCGCCGATGCCACTTGGGCAGGAGACCAGGATGCGCGGCACCACCGGTGGTGGCGCATGGTCCTCGACCCGCAGGCGATCCTCGCCGAGGCGCAGCACATAGAGATCGACCAGCTCGTCGAGTACGTCGGCGACCAGCGGTGCGATCTCGACGGTGTTGGTGGCGACGACCCTGTCGGTGGCGGCATCGTAGCGGTGCACTTGCTCGTTCAACGTCAGCGAGACCGCGCCGGAGGTCAGCGCGTGCTTCAACGAATCGATCCGCTTGCCGCCCTCGGGCAGTCCGGGCTGCGGAGGTGGGGCCGGGGCGGAGACATCGTAACGCCGTGCGAAAGCCTTGAGCCGGCGCGCCACGCTGACGCGATCGGTGCCGATCAAAGCAAGGTCCGGCAGGCTGTGCGGGGCGTGGTCGGCGCGCAGGTTGTTGCCGGAATCGAGCCCGACATGGCTCGGGATCAGCGGCGCGGCGCCGGCATCCTGCAGGGCGGCCTCGCCGTGGCGCGGGTCGACATGGGCGGCGAGCCAGGTTCCCAGCGCCAGGGGCCGGATTTCGGTGGCGCGGCCGGCGGCGCGTGGCGCGCCCGACCAGATCGAGGTGGCGGAGGCACCGAGGTCGATGCAGATCGGCAGGCGGTGGACACGGCGGCTGTAGCGCAGCGGCAGGCTCGCCTGTGCGAACGCCTTGCCGCCCTCGTCGCCGGACTTGATCGCCAGCGAGATGGTGATCTCGCCACGCAGCACATTGGCGCCGCTGGTGCGCACGGCGCGCGACAGGGTCGAGGTCAGGTTCTGCATCGGCACGACAGCGCGGCCGCGCCGGCCGAAATCGCCTTCGCGCACGATCTCGAGCGGAAAGGGCGTCGGCGGCTCGGCGATCTCGCTCTCGCCCATGCGGCTGGTGACCTCGACCGTCAGCGGTGCGGTCCGGGTCAGCGGCCAGCGGCGCAGGTCGATCACCAGCCCGTCGCAGCGCACGATCGAGGTCTCGTCGTCCGGGTCGACCTCGGCGTTGAGCCCGCTGGTGATGTCGAGTTGTGCGGTGCCACCGAGTGGACAGGTGAAGTGCTGTCCCGCGATGGTCAGCGCGACTTCGCCCCGGTTCTGGCTGCGGATCGGTACCGATCGCGCTTCGAGTGCGGTCGACCAGGGTTTGGCCGGGCCGTCCGGATCGTGGCCGGCGCCATCCTGGCCGACCCAGCCACCGAGCTTGGCGGTGAGCCTCGCCTGCAGGGGGGCCCTCGGATTAGCCTGGATCGTCTCGTCGACGAAATCGAGCACGGCGTCCCGCGTCAGCGTCACATCGAGCCGCACCTCCTGACCGGCCAGCGCCGGCGCGTCGGCGAGCCAGATCAGGTGGCGGCTGGTCGCGGTGCCGGTATCCGGAAAGCGCCGCAGCGAGACCGAATGATCCATCGGCGCGGCGACGCCGAGCGAGAGATGCTGCGCCTTGATGCCGAAGCAACTCGCCTCGATCGTCAGGCCGCGCCGGCCTTCGAGCACGATATCCCGGGGTATATCGATGGCGATCTGGCCGATCGCGAGCAGCTTGCCGCCTTGCAGGGAATCCAGGTCGATCTCGACCGGCTCGATCCGCCACTCCGGCTGTGAGGCACCGGCGAGCGCCGCGACCTTGAGGAGGCGCCGCGGCGAGGCGCGGGTGCCGCTCGCCGTCTCGACGATGGTGGAGAAGGCGATTTCCAGGCTGGCGTCGCTATCGGCATCGGCCTGGGCCCGGTGGTTCGCCACGGCGCGCATCACCGCGTCGCGGCGTAAGGCGAGCACCAGGCGCTCGCCGGCCCGGATCGCGGCCTTGTCGAGCAGGCTATTGCCTTGCAGCCAGCCGATATCGATGCCGCTGGCGAGGCTGGGCGCATGCGAGACCAGCGAGACCGTCACCGCCTTGACCATGTCCTCCGGCGCCTCGAAGGCGAGGAGGTCGATCAATTCGCCGCTGCGGTCGAGCGCGATGGTCGCGGCAAAGCTCCCCAGCCGGGTCTCGAGGTTGTAGCAGGGCAAGCTGGTCATGCGTCCTGCCTCGAAGCGGTGGCCGCGGCGTCGCCTGCAAGCGAAACGCCCCAGTGATGATCGAGATCGGTCAAGGCGGCGGCCGCGGCGAGATAGCGTGGCAGCATGTCGCCTGCACCGGCCCTGAGCCGGCGATAGGCCGCGCCGAAGCCGGTATCCTGGGGATCGGCGAGCGCGCGGGCAGCGAAGGGTATCTCTGCG
Source organism: Allobosea sp. Tri-44 (assembly GCF_004123845.1). Classification (GTDB taxonomy): domain Bacteria; phylum Pseudomonadota; class Alphaproteobacteria; order Rhizobiales; family Beijerinckiaceae; genus Allobosea. Next base: position 179,752 of record NZ_NBDP01000023.1, read on the forward strand.
AAGGCGGCGTCGGCTTCGCGCAGCACCATCTGCGCCAACAGCAGCCGGCTATAACTTTCGAGTGTCGCGCGCAGGGCCTGGCCGCGACCCGTCGCTTCGCCTGCGGGGCCGAGCAAGGCATCGATCTGTGCCGAGAGGCCGGCCAGAGCCGGAGCGAGGCTCTCGACATGCGCCAGAGAGCCGGCGAAATGGCGGCTCGTCGCCGTGAGACGCTCGGCGCCGCGCACGGGATCGCCGCCGCGATGGGCTCGTGCGGCGAGGTCCGGATACCCGGCCACCTGTTCCCAGCCCCGAATGAGATCGGCGGCCGCGAGTGCCTGTTCCACCTCGCGTCGCAAGCCGGCGAAATGGCCATGCAGCAGGACGATCTCGCCCGGCGTCAATTCGCCGAGCCGCCGGGCCAGTTCGTCGGTGATCGCTGCCGGCTGGCTCGCCCGCTGCGCTGCCTCGGCGAGTTCGCTGCGCATGCGTGCAACCGCTTCGAGGCCTGGTGCGGGCTGCCGTTGCGGCTGCCGCCGCAGGTCGAGCAGCAAGGCGTCGAGCGGCGAGAGCCGGCGCTGACCGCTGCGCGTGGCGGCATCCGCTACGGCCTGCTCGACTTCGGTTGCGAGGCCGGTGTCGAGCCAGCTCTGATGAGCGCTCGCGGCGACATCGTGCAGCAGGCGCATCGCCCGCCGATCGTGGCCGGCCAGCGCCATCGCCTCGCGGGCGAGCACTTGTGGGAGATTGGGGTCCTCATACCAGGCGAGCAAACGCTCCAGCCTGGCTTCGTCCTGAGGCGAACCGGCTAGAGGCAGGGCGAGGCGCACGGCGCAAGCACGCCGCGCGAGCTGCGGCTGCGTCATCGCGCGCAGCAGCATGGCGATCTGCTCGTCGAGCGAGCGGTCGCCGAGCTCGTCCGTCCTTGCCGGATCAATGCCTGCAGTCGCCGCGAGCGCGTCGAGCAGGCTTGCCGGCGCGGCGTCCTTGGCCCGCGCATCGAGCCGCGCGAGCGGCCCGGCAGGCGCTTGCGTCGCGCGTCCGGATATCTCGTCGAGCGCAGTGCCGAGGCGTGCCGGTCGCAGCGCGCTGGTGGCGCGCCACAACCCATCGGCAAGCCGGCCTGCGGCGAGAGCAAGATCATCATGCAGCGGCACGATGGCGCCGGCCTCTGCGACGACCAGGGCGTTGCCGCCGCTTGTGCCGAGCGTCAGCCCGGTCGCGGTCGAGGCGGCATAGCCCTGGCGGTGCGAGGTGACGGCGAAGGCCCCGTCCTGCCAGCGCAGCGTCATCGGCGCACCGCTGATCGCCTCGCCTTCGCCAGTCCAGGTCAGCTGGCGGCGCGGTGCGGCGAAGACGATGATCTCGTCACCCTCAATCCAATCGGGCAGAGCGATACCGGCGCTGCCGTCGGGCTGGGCCTGCGGGCGCAGCAGGCGAAAGCCACGGCGCAGCGCGGCAAGACGGCCGAGGCCGGTCGCATCGAGGTCGCGCTGGTCGGTGAGCGAGGCGGCGAGCAGGTCGAGCTCGGCTTCGATGGCAAGCCGGAGTTCCTGGTCGATCTGGCCCAGAGCCTGCCTGGCCTCGCGCATCGCCGCGGGGAGATGCGCAACCAGAAGCCCTTCGGGCGCAGCCTGCGCATCGTCGCCGCTGAAGGAGAGCGTCAATCCTTCCGCCGAGCCGCTACGGATCGCGGCCATCCGGGTCAGGGCGGCCCGCTCGTCCTCGGGGTTGAGGAAGGGGCCGACCAGCAGGCGAAAGCCTTCGGCCTCCGAGCCACTGGCTTGGTTGAAGCCCGAGGCCAGGACTGCGGTCTGTGCCTGTTCGCCGGCCGGCTCATCCTGCAGTGCGAGCATACCGTCAGCGTCGCGGTGCGCCTGCACGAGCGAAAGGCCGAGCGAGCGCCGGTCGGCTTCGGAGAGCGAGAGCTTTTCGTCGAGCTGGACGGGGATCGTGGTCAGCCGGCCATCCAGGTTGAGCGTCACGGCATGGAGGGCCCGGCTTCCCGCCGGCAGCCTGCCGTAGAGCGGCGCGGTTCCCGCATCGGCGGCGGCGAGCAGGCTGATGCGTCCCCCGGCCTCCTCGGCTGCCAGGAAACGGATCGGAGCGCTTTGTCGCCAGATCGCGGCGACATGGCGCGACCCGTCCCAGATGATGGCGACAGGCGCCATTGAGGAAGTCACGAAAACAGGCTCCGGGAAAGACGAATGAGGCGTGATGACGCGAGGCGACCTTGCGCGATGGTCCGGCGTCTTGCAAGACATGCTCCGGTCCCCACTTTCGTTGTGCGGGCCTGATCTTGCGGCCGGCTGGCCGCGACTTTCGAGACCTGCCGGACCGGCTTGCCGGGAACGGCGGCACGGGCACTGAAACGGAGCGAGATGCGATGACGGCGGAATCGGTTTGCTTTGCCGCCTTGCCGGCCGCCTTGCCGGTCACATTCGCCCAGGCCAGTGCCGGCGAGGATGTCGCGACCCGCACGCTGGCGCTGTCGGATTCCTTGGACGGGTCGCCGCGCATGATTGCGGCGAGCTTTCTCGCACCCCGTCTGCTGCCGCGCCTGTTCCGTGAGCCGGCTCAGGCCGCTTCGGCGGCGCAGGCGGCGCTGACGGATGCCGAGCGGCTGATCGTCCTGTTGCCTGCCGGCCGCTATGACGATGGCGTCTGGGCCCCGATCATCGAGCGCATCCTGCTCGGCCTCGACGCAGCTGCGGCGCGTCCGCGTGAGATCGCTTTCGCCTGGAGCGGGCTCGAGCCCTTCCTGGCTCCGTTCGGCCGCCGTGCGCAGGATGTCTGGAGCGATCCGCGCCTCGTCCCGGCGCTGCTCGGCGTGCTGGAACGCTCCGCTCGTTCGCTCACCACTGTGCTCGATGCCGCCAGCGGCATCCGTCGCGGCCTGATCCGATTCGAGACTGCCCGCGAAGGGGCAGGGCCGGCGCAGGCAACGCTCGCGCTGGCCTGACCGCATAGGCAGGCGACTACTTCCAGACCAGGGCGTTGGCGAGGTCGCGCCGGCCGCATTCCAGCGACATGGCGTTGACGGCGGCGCGGTAGCCCTGCAGCGAGTAGACGACATGAGCCGGGCGCCCCTCGGGCGTGGTGCCGCTGATCTCCAGAGTCGTGCCCCTGTTATAGCCGGCGACCGCGTCCATATCGAGGATCGGCTGGCCGTTCGAGCCTTGCTTCATCGGGCGGATGAAGTTGCCGGCAGCGGTCGGGGTGGCATGGAGCCGGCGCATCGCGCTGCCTTCGTTGATCACCGCCTCGAAGGGCGCCCCGGGCTTGTAATAGCGCTTGTCCTCGATCAGGTGCTGGAGATCGGCATTCCCGCCGCTGCTGGCCTGCAGCAGGATGAAGGGCGCCTGTTCGCGCCAATAGCGCGGTGTTGCCTCCTGCGCTGCGGTATAGGCAAAGCAGGTGCGCTGGCCGGTGCGCGGATCCTCGGAGACACTGGCGTACCAGTCCTGGAAGCGGCGCAGCAGCCTGCCGGGCGCTTCGGGCACGAGCATGTCCTTGGTGTCGACCGCACGGGCCCGCAGCTGGAAGTCCTGCGCGACGGGGCCGGCGCTGCCGACCCGGATCGTGTATTCGCCGGCGCCGAGCTTGTAGCGCCGCAGGTTCGGGCGGCTCGGATTGGCGATGTGGATGGTCTTCATCGGGGTGTTGTTGCGGCCGAGCACGTCGACAGGCACGGTCGGGTGCGGCCCACGGACGCTGCCGGTCGGAATATCGACCTCGACATAGGATTCCTGCACGACCAGGAAGGGGTATTGCTGCAAGGCCCGGCCACCTTCGATACGGGCATTGATCCGCATCGGTGTCTGGTCGAGCCGCGGCGTCTGAGCCGTCGGGCCGAGCGCGGCCCATTGCTGCATCGTCGGCAACTCGTCGAGCGTGACCAGCCCGTCCTCGGAGACCGGAGTCGTATTCCGGCGGTTGACACTGACCGAGATCCGATAGCCCAGCGGGCGCGGGTCGACGGTGACCATGCCATCCCAGCGCTTGTCCTCGGCGCCGGCGGGGTCGTGAGCGATCACGAGCGTGACATGGCGTTCGGCCCGGATCTTGGTTTCCCTCTCCTCGGCGTTCTGCTTGCTCAGCGCGCGCCGCAGCTTGTCGGAGAAGAATTCCTGCCAGCCGGGGCTGACGGGCAAGCCGCTCAGCATCCTGACCGAGAGCGTGACGGGGTTGGAGGTGTCGACCGAGGCCGCCCAGACGCCGGCGGCGACCCGGTTGAAGAGCTCGTCGGTCGAGCTGTACTCCTCACCGATGAAATCCTGCGAGACGGTGAACGGGTCGAGGCTCGGCGAGCAACTCTCATAGCCGTTCCAGCCATGCGCCGACAGGTTGAAGCGCGCCGCGGCGCCGACCTTCTGACCCGACGCCCGGACTTCGATCTGGATCTTGGCGAGCTGTTCCTTGCTGTTGCCCGCCATCGGGCTGTCGAGCACCCCGGTGTCGACGATGCCCTTGATCGGGTCGATGTCGAGCCAGGGCGCCATCGAGACGCCAGGGATGTTCGAGAACGCAGCCCGGATCTGCTGCATGATGTTGTTGCCCTGGTCGGTCGTGAAGGCGTCGCGGGTCGCAGGGCGCGAGGCGATGCCGATGGCGACCGGCAGCTTGAGCTGCGGGCATTGCTGCTGGATGCGCTGCCAGAGGAGCTGGGCGGCGGAGCCGAACGGGTTGTACGGGTCGAACCCGGCCATCATCTGCGTCTGCGCGGTAGCCGCTACCGGCGATGCCGCCGTAAGGCAGGCAACCGTCAGGCAAAGGGCTCGTTTGGTCAGCGCTCGCGCAATCATCTCGGTTCGATACTCATGGGGTCCTCCCTCGCGGGCGAGGGAGGACCGGTTCTCGTTTCGCCCGCGGCTCAGATGCCGGAGGCCTCGTTGGTCGCCAGATTGACCTCGACCTGGTCGGTGCCGGCAGCCTTGCCTTCACGGGTCACGCTGCGCTCGACGACGCGGATGCGCTGACCCTGGCTGTTGTTGTAGGTGCGGACGGTACGGGCGCGGACGGTGACAGCCTGGCCGCTCGAATTGCGGAAGCTCTGGACGTTCGAGCCACCCGAGCGCGCGGCGATGTAAGCCGCCTCGCGAGCGCGCTCCTTCTCGATCGCGTCGGCGATGACGAGGCCGGCAACGCCGCCGATCAAGGCGCCGATCAGGGCACCGCGGCCGCCGCCGACTGCGCCGCCGATCAGGGCGCCGGCGCCGGCGCCCAATGCGCCACCCGCAGCGACACGCTCTTGCGACCCGGTGCAGCCGCCGAGTGCGAGGGCACCCGCGACGAGGATGGTTCCGGCCTTCATGGTCTTGGCATGCATCACGTCACCCCAGTAAAGGTTGTTTCCAAAAGCCATGGCGCCTGCAATCTGGCAGCTCTTGCATCCGGTAGAGCCAGTTTCGCAAAACCCGGGCAAGACCATACGGCGCCACACCCGGCATCTCTTCCATATTGGCCATTTCTGGGCAAGAGCCAGTGCAGTTTGTGACGATTTCGACAATCTTTAAAATGTTCGCAGGCCGGAACCTGCCCTGAAAGCCAAGAAAAACCGGGACTGACGGGCTGCCGCATAGCCGCTGCTCCGGTGTGTCGGCGATCGGCGGCACGATATCTTTAAAAACCCGAGGTTCATCTTTAATGCTTTTCCGGCAGCTGTGGTTAATTCGCCGCGGGTCCGCTGCGTCCTCACTGCGATGAGCGACGCTCCGTCACGCGCATCGGCATCCCGTCACGTGGGCGCAGCGTGATGCGTTGGGTCGGCATTGGCGCCTCCTCGTTCGCATAGTCGAAGCGCAGGTGCCGGAGCAGCATGGCGAGCACGATCACCGCTTCCACCATGGCGAATTGCTGGCCAATGCAGATTCGAGGGCCAGCGCCGAACGGCAGATAGGCATAGCGCGGGATGGTCTCACGGGCCCCGGGCAGGAAACGCTCGGGCCGGAAACGGTCGGGCGCCTGCCATAGCGTCTCGTGCCGATGCAGAAGATAGGGCGAGACCACGACCAGAGCACCCTTCGGGATCACGCAATGTCCGGCCGCGACATCGTCGGCCAGGGCCGTTCGCGACAGGGACGGGACGGGTGGATAGAGGCGCATCGCCTCCTCGATCACCGCGCGGGTGAGGGCAAGGCCCTCGCCGGACAGGGCCGCCGTTGCGAGATCCTCACCGGCTGCATCGATCTCGGCCTCGAGCGCATCGCGTACGTCCGGTGCGAGCGAAACGAGATAGAGCGACCAGGTCAGGGCGTTTGCGGTCGTCTCGTGGCCGGCGCCGATGAAGGTGACGATGTTGGCGCCGACCTCGGCCTCGCTGAGCCCTGTGCCTGTCTCGGGGTCGCGCGCGGCGAGAAGCGCGTCGAGCAGGTCGGGCTTTTCTGGCCGCCATGCTCCACCGGCATGCAGCGCCTGCCGCTCGGCGATGATCGCCTTGACCTGCGCTTCGAAGAACGAGATCGCCGGCCGTGCCATCCAGCGACCGATCCGCGGCAGCCAGGCCGGCGCACCGAGCACGTCGAGCGGATCGATCCGCCCTTGCGTCTCGAAATAGCGGGTCAGGGCCTTGCTGAAAGCGTCGGCGTCACCGGCGATCGCGTTCGAGAACATCGTCTCGGCCAGGATGTCGTAGGTCACGCGCGTCATGTCGGTCGAGACATCGATGATGCGGCCAGGGCGCCGGCGCAGCATGCGGGCGACGGTCCGCTCGGCCGGCGCGACCATGCGTTCGGCCAGCGCCGCGACGGAGCGCGGCGTGAACAGCGGCGCCAATGTCCGCCGCGCCCGTTTCCAGGCTTCGCCCTCGGCGGTCAGCAAGCCTTCGCCGAGCCCGGGCGCCAGGATGGTGCGCTGGAGATCGTCCTTGCGGTAGTTGGCTGCGTTCTCGACGAGCACATGCCGGACGACGTCGGGATCGGAGACGACGACGCCGTAGCCGAACAGGCCCTCACCGGCGACGATCGGCTCGCGGAAATGCCGAGTGCGCCAGATCGTCAACGGGTTGCGGCGCAAGCGCAGCAGCAGTTCGAGACGGCCGAACTCGCGTTCTTCCGGCACCGGAGCCGGTGGGCGCCGCCGGCGGGCTTGCGCCGCAGGCATGGCGGCATCCGCTGTGATCATGGCTCTCTCCTCGCGGAGCCGAAATCGGCCAGGACGGACCAGCCCGATCGGATACGGCTCTGAGAGTCACAGTCTCTTGCCGGTTTTAGGCATTCCAAAGGCGCAAGTCGCGTGCCAGCCCGTCCTGTGATTGTTGCATTGCAGAGAATAATCCGCGCAATCTTGTGCAGTGCACAATAAGTGCTATTTTAGGCGTCCAAGGAGCCATTGAGATGCCCGAATACAAGAATCCCCCTCCGCGCATCCTGCGCCCCCGCGTCGAACTGCCGACTCTCGAAGAGGCGGTGACGGCGGCGCAGTGCATGAGCGATTCGCCGGAGCAGCAGGCCGAGCTCGCTGCCCAGCTGATGGGCGTGCCCGTTGCCGAGGTCGTCCCCTTCATCCGCAAGGCCGCGCACCGCACCACAGTGATGACGCCGAACCGCTCCGTCGTCGTGGTCCGCCGGCCGACCCGGACCTTCTCGCCGCGCCTCGCCGAGGCGATGCGCCGCTGAGCAGCACAGTCGCTGCTGTCCAATTTCCGAGAACGCCGGGAGCCAGGAATGGCTTCCGGCGTTTTGCTTTGCAGAGTGCGGAATAGTCCGGTCTGACCGGGAATGCTCAGTTGCTAGCGCCGATCTTGTCGAGGATCGGGCAGTCCGGCCGCTGATCGCCATGGCAGTTGCTCGCGAGATGGCGCAGCGTCGCCGCCATCGCCTGCAGTGCCGCCGCCTTCTCCTCGAGTTCTGCAACATGCTTGAGTGCGAGCCGCTTGACGTCGGCGCTTGCCCGCGAACGGTCGCGCCAGAGCGTCAGCAGCGACCCGGTCTCATCGACCGAGAAGCCGAGGCTGCGGGCACGGCGCACGAAGCGCAGCGTATGGACGTTCGGCTCGGCATAGACCCGGTAGCCCGATTGCGAGCGCGTCGGCGGTTCGATCAGCCCGATCTGCTCGTAATAGCGAATCATCTTGGCGCTGACACCTGAAGCCTCTGCGGCTTGTCCGATATTCATCCGATCCTCCCAAAGGCAGTGGCCGGAGCTGCGTCTGGCGCCGCCGCAGTGATGTCCTGCCGCACCGCGAACCGGCGCAGCCTGAGTGCGTTGGCGAGCACGCTGACGCTGGAAAAAGCCATGGCGAAGCTGGCGAAGACCGGCGACATCAGCACGCCCCAGATCGGATAGAGCAGGCCGGCGGCGACCGGGATCAGCAGGACATTGTAGCCGAAGGCCCAGCCGAGATTCTGGCGGATATTGGTCATCGTCGCCTTGGACAGGCCGATCGCCTCCGGCACGTGGGTGAGATCGCCGGAGATCAGCACGATATCGGCGCTCTCGATCGCAATGTCGGTGCCGGCGCCCATGGCAATACCGATATCGGCCTGGGCCAGCGCCGGCGCGTCGTTGATGCCGTCGCCGACGAAGGCGACTTTGCCGCCACCTTGGCCGCCGCCCGCCTGTAGCCGCTTGACGATCGCCGCCTTGTCGGTCGGCAGCACCTCGGCCTCGACCGCGTCGATGCCGAGCCGGGCCGCGATCGCCTCGGCGGTGGCACGGTTGTCACCGGTCACCATGACGATGCGCAGGCCGAGCGCCTTGAGTGCGGAAATCGCCGCCGGCGTGCCCGGTTTCAGCTGGTCGGCGACGGCGACGAGGCCGGCGAGCCTGCCGTCGATCGCGACGTAAAGTGGGCTCTCGCCGCTGCGGGCCGAGGCTGCGGCCTGCTCGGCGAAGGCTGACGCGGCGATGCCGCGCTCGGCCATCAACCTGGCCGATCCGACCAGGATGTCGCGGCCCTCGACCCGGGCCGAGATGCCGAGGCCGGGCTCGGCCGCGAAATCGGCGGCCGGAGCGAGCGTAAACCCGCGCCGCTTCGCTTCCGCGACGATCGCCTCGGCGGAGGGGTGCTCCGAAGCGCTCTCGGCAGAGGCTGCCAGGCGCAAGGCCTCGCCCTCGGCGAAACCCTCGGCGGCGATGAAACGCGTCACCTCGGGCCGGCCCTTGGTCAACGTGCCGGTCTTGTCGAAGGCGATGGTGGCGACCTCGCTCAGGCCCTGCAAGGCTGCGCCCTGGCGGAACAGGATGCCGAGCTCGGCGGCACGGCCAGTGCCGACCATGATCGAGGTCGGGGTGGCCAGGCCCATGGCGCAGGGGCAGGCGACGATCAGCACCGCGACGGCGTTGACCAGCGCATAGGTCAAAGCGGGAGAGGGGCCAAACGCCAGCCATGCCGCGAAGGTCAGCAGCGCGACGGCGATCACCGCCGGCACGAACCAGTTGGTGACGCGGTCGACCAGCGCCTGGATCGGTAGCTTGGCGCCCTGCGCCTGCTCGACCATGCGCAGGATCTGGGCGAGCAGCGTATCGGCGCCGACCTTCTCCGCCCGGAAGCGCAGCGCGCCGTTGCGATTGATGGTGCCGCCGATCACGCTGGCGCCGACGCTCTTATGGGCGGGGGCGGGTTCGCCGGTCACCATGGCTTCGTCGACATAGGAGGCGCCTTCGACGACCTCGCCGTCGACCGGGATTTTCTCGCCCGGCCGGACCAGCACGAGGTCACCGACCCGGACATGCTCGATCGCGATCTCGCTCTCGACGCCGTCGCGCAGCACGCGGGCCGAGCGCGCCTGCAATTGCACCAGCCGCTTGATCGCCTCGCTGGTGCGGCCCTTGGCCCGGGCTTCGAACCAGCGCCCGAGCAGGATCAGGGTGACAATCACCGCCCCGGTCTCGAAATAGGTATAGTCCGTACCATCAGGCAGCCAGTCGGGCGCGAAGGTCGCGACCACCGAATAGGCATAGGCCGCGCCGGCGCCGAGCATGACCAGCGCGTTCATGTCGGGCGCAGCCCGCAGCAGCGCCGGCCAGCCCTTCAGGAAGAAGCGCAGGCCCGGACCGAACAGCACGATGGTGGTGAGGCCGAAGGCGATGAGCTTCAGCACGAAGGCGTCGACGCGGGCGTAGAGCCAGTGATGGAAGGCTTCGCTCAGATGCGGCCCCATCTCGAGCACCAGCAGCGGCAGCGTCCCCAGTGCCGCGACGACGACGGAACGCGCGAGCGCGGTCTGCTCCGCCTGACGGCGCGCGGCGGCGGCATCGCTGTCGTCGCTGCGTCCGTCGTCGAGGGGCTTGGCCTCGTAGCCGGCGACAGTGACGGCCGCGACGAGCGCCGGCGTGATGCTGTCATCGGCGACCCGGACGGTCGCCCGCTCGGTCGCGAGATTGACCTCGGCCTTGAGCACGCCCGGCACTGCGCGCAGCGCCTTCTCGACCCGGCCGACGCAGGACGCGCAGGTCATTCCGGAGATCGTCAGCGTGATATCGATCGCGCCCGGCTCATAGCCGGCCTTGCGGATCGCCTCGGCCACCGCTTCAATACTGCCGCCGGCCAGCGTCACCCGCGCCTTGCCGGTCGCCAGATTGACTTGGGCCTCGCTGACACCCGGTACGGCCGAGATCGCCTTTTCCACTCGTCCGACGCAGGACGCGCAAGTCATCCCCTCGACGGGAATATCGATCGTGATGGGCTCGGCTGCGGGCGCTTCATGCTTCGCATGCATCGTCATGACGCATCACCTTCCTTCTCTCATTGGAAGATGGCTACACCTTCCCATCATGGGAAGGTCAAGCGGTTACTTTTCTGGATTGTCGCGACGGCTCGGCCGGCTTCCTGCCGGGCAGAAACCGGGTGTCGCGAGCCGACGACGGCGCGCTTCATCGCGCTCGATCGATCTGGAGAAGGAAGCGGCACATGGCGATGGCGACGCGAACGGCCGACACGGCGGGGCCGCAGACGATGGAAGCCGCTGTGGCGGCCCTCGATTGGCAGCGGATCGAGACTGAACTCGACGAGCATGGCGTCGGCCTGACCGGGCCGTTGTTCGCTGCCGAAACCTGCGCCGCGCTGCGTGCGCTCTATGCCGAGCCCCAGCATTTCCGCAGCCGCATCGTCATGTCGCGTCACGGGTTCGGTCGTGGCGAATACCAGTACTTTTCCTACCCGCTGCCTGATGCGGTCGCGGTGCTGCGGCCGCTGATCTACGCCCGGCTCGCGCCGATCGCCAATCGCTGGAATGCCGCGCTCGGCATCGACCAGCGCTATCCCGAAGCGCTCGACGCGTTCCTGGCGCTTTGCCATGCGCAAGGGCAGGAGAGACCGACGCCGCTGCTGCTGAAATACGGCGCCGGCGATTACAACTGCCTGCACCAGGACCTCTATGGCGACCTGTTCTTCCCGTTCCAGATGGTGATCCTGCTCTCCGAGCCGGACCGGGATTTCACTGGCGGCGAGTTCACTTTGGTCGAGCAGCGCCCGCGCATGCAGTCCCGGCCCGAGGTCATACCGCTGCGACAGGGCGAGGCTGCCATCTTCGCCGTGCAGCACCGCCCGGTGCAGGGCACGCGCGGGACCTATCGCGTCAATCTGCGTCATGGCGTCAGCCGGGTGCGCTCGGGCGAGCGCTATACGACCGGGCTGATCTTCCACGATGCGCGTTGAAATAGCCGTCAGAGTGCCTTGAACTTCAGGCTGCGAAGGATCGCGCCCAGTGCCGGCTCGTCGACGAGGTCGGCTGCATCGGCCTGGGTGAACCATTGGCAGCGGCGCTGCTCCTGCTCCGGCCAGGTCGGCAGCTGCTCCTTCACCGCGAGCAGATAGAGCCTGACCTTACACAGCACGAAGTCGCGGGTGCGCCGTTTCCAGTAGGTGTAGCGACCGACGGGCTTCTTGCCGACCTCACCAAGGAGACCAGCTTCCTCCATGGCTTCGCGCGCCGCGGCTTCATGGCCTTTCAGCCCGCGGATCGGCCAACCTTTCGGTACGATCCAGCGCTGCGTCTCCCGCGTCGTCACCAGCATGATCTCGACGATGCCATCCGGCCTATGCCGGTACGGTATGGCGCCGATCTGCACCTTCGGCTCCGCCGCCCGCTTGCCGGCCGCCGCCTTTGCCACTCTTGTCGACCTCCCCAAGCCCCTGCCCATGTCCTGCCCAAGCGGCAGCATATGGTGATTCGCTGGAAGGCTCGCCAGTGGATTGTATAGCCGGCAATTCTTTTTGGAGCGGCTGGCTTCAAGCAAGTGGGCCGCTCTGTCCGCGGAACGGTCCGCTGCGTTCACGAAATGGTGAGCCGGACCGATCCCGAAACGGCGCTTCGCCTCAGAGCTTCTTGCCGTCCTTGCCGAACTGCTTGAGGTAGGCGGTGAGGTCGGCGATCTCCTTCTCGTTCTTGATGCCGGCGAAGATCATCTTGGTGCCGGGGATCTTGGCCTTCGGGTCCTTGATGTATTCGGCGAAGACCGCCTCGTCCCAGGTGATGCCCGCGCCCTTGTTGGCGGCCGAATAGCTGTAGCCCTCGACCTCGCCGGTATGACGCCCGAACAGGCCGTTGAGCTGCGGGCCGACCAGATTTTTGGCGCCTTCGCCGAGCTGATGGCAGGCGCGGCACTTGTTCCAGGAACGCTCGCCGGCGGAGACGTCCTGCGCCTGGGCGCTGGTCGTGACGAAAACAGCGGCGAGGGCAAGCAGGGTGGCGCTGGCGGTCAGTCTCATGGGCAGCCTCATGGGTCTCGTCTCTTCTCAGCTTAGACTCCTTCTGAGATAGCGCAGCCTGTTCCGTTGGATAGGGGGGCAGTTCGTCGCGGTGCGTGGGTTGACTCAATCTAATCGGATCCGGCTCTACAGGCCCCCGATCCATTCGGCCACGTTGGCAGTGAAGGCATCCGGGCGGGAGATCGGGAAGAAGTGCCCGCCTGAATCGAGCAGCGTCTTGCGCGCTCCCGGCATGGCGGCGGCGAGTTCCTCTTGCAGGAAGGCAGGCACGATGAGGTCGTCACGGGCGCCGAGGATCAGGGTCGGCAAGGCGATCTCCCCGGCCCAGCCCGAGCCATCGAAGGCGTGCAGCGCGTCGATGCGTTCGCGCACGACCTGCTTCGCCTCGGGCGTGGCGGGCGCGGCGGCGACGGCTGCCTCGTAGACGCTCCAATGCGCTTGGAGCCAGGTGGGTGGGTAGGCCATCAGCGCGGCGGTCGCGGCGTAGGCACGCGGATGCTGGTCGAGGATGGCGAGCCGGGTCTCGAACAGCGCGGTCATATAGCGGTTCTGCTTTAGCCAGCCGCCGCTGACGATCAACCCGTCGAGACGTTCCGGCGCCTGGCGTGCCAGCGACAGGCCAATGCAGCCGCCGGTCGAATGGCCGAGGACCGTGGCGCGCTCGACGCCGGCGGCGTCGAGAACGGCGAGGCAGTCCTGGGCCAGCTGGTCGATCGTGCAGGGCGCATTGCCCCGATCGCTGGCACCGATGCCGCGCTGGTCGAAGCGCAGCACCTTGAAAGAACGGGCGAGCGTCGCGGCATTGTCGTCCCAGAAGGCCGCGCTGCCGGCGAGACCACTGACCAGCAGCAGCGGCCGGCCTTGCCCTTGCGACAGCGCGCGCAGCATGGCGCCGTCCCGCAAGGGAACCTGGAATTCGCCGTCGACTTCGACCCTGTCGGCCATGCCTGTCGTTGTTCCGTTTGAAGGGTCGTGCTGGTGCCGTCGCGCTTGTGTCATGGCTGCGTTTCCTCTGGCGCGGTAGGGCTGGTTAGCTGTCTGGGAGGGAGGGCACGATCGCTCGGCACCGATGCTGCCGGCGCACTGATCCGGATCACACGGATGGTGTGCCGCTGCGGCCCGGATGCGGAGCCCAACGGGACGGTCTCGCTGGCGGCTTGCCCTGCCATACCGACCTCCCTTGCGTTTCCCTGGTCAACGATCATGCTGGGAGAAGCGCTGTGTCCAGCCGCCTTTCCTCATGGCGGCATTGGCTTAGACGCAGAGCGGAGTGTCTGAAAAGGGCGTCGTTATGCGCTGAGCGCAGGGCGATGTCAGCTACAGGCAGTTGACCCAGAGTACGCGGGTGACGCCGTCGTGCTGATTTGCGAAGCGATGCGGGCGCGAGGACAGGAAGCGGAAGCTGTCGCCTTCGCGCATGACCCAGCTCTCGTTCTCGACATTGAGCAGCATGGTGCCGCTCAGCACGAGGCCGGCTTCCTCGCCATTATGGATGTAGTGCTCGTCGCCAGTGCTGGCGCCGGGCTCCATCTCGACGATGAAGAGGTTGAGCTTCGCGCCCTCGGCCTGCGGCGTGAGCAACTGCTTGCGGATGCCGGAGCGCCAGAGCTGCAATTCGCCGCGATCGGTCTGGCGCACGATTGTGGCGGTTGGGTCGGCGCGCCGTGTGTCGGCGGGGAAGAGCTCGGAGATCGCGACGCCGAGCGCATCGGCGACGGCAGCGAGCACGCGCAATGTAGGCGAGGACAGGCCGCGCTCGATCTGGCTGAGGAAGCCGATCGAGAGCCCGGTGCGGCTCGCAAGCTCCTCCAGCGACAGCTGGCGTGCACGCCGGAGCTGGCGCAGGCGCGCGCCGATCTCGCGGTCGACATGCAGATGCGGCAGGTCGGCGGCAGGCAGGCTCATCGCGAATCCTTCATCGCTTATTTCATGTGCATGAAAATCGCTTGCCGGCAAGATCGTCCTATGCTCGTATCTTCATGCTCATGAAAATACGAGCCGGTGCCTGAACCGGGCGCACGGACAAATAAGGGGATACTGTCATGGAACGCCGGACCTTCCTGACCCTGCTGGCCGGAGGCGCCATTGCCGCTTCCGTATCGCCGGCTGCCGCACAGTCCGTCCTCAAGGTCGGCTCGACGCCGACTGGCATGCCGTTCACCTTCCTCGACACCAAGACCAACACGATCGAAGGGGTGATGGTCGACCTGGTCAAGGCGATCGCCGCGGCTTCGGACTTGAAGGTCGAGGTCGAAGGCATGCAGTTCTCGACGCTGGTCGCCTCGCTCACCGCGAGCAAGATCGATCTGATCTCGGCGGCGATGTACATCACCCCGGCGCGCAAGGAGGTGATCGATTTCTCCGACCCGATCTACACCTATGGCGAGGGGCTGCTGGTCCCCGCCGCGGACAAGAAGGATTATGTCGAGCTCGCCGACATGAAGGGCTACACGGTCGGTGCCCAGATCGGCACCGCCTATGTCGACGCGTTGCAGAAGACCGGCCTGTTCCCCGAGGTGAAGCTCTACAAGACGTCGCCGGACATCCTCGCCGACGTCAACGCCGGCCGCGTCCAGGCCGCCTTCGCCGATGCGCCGATCATGGCCTACACGCTGAAGCAGGGGCAGTTCCCGAACGTCCGGCTGGTCAAGTCCTACAAGCCCATCATCACCGGCTCGGTCGGCATCGGCGTGCGCAAGAGCGACGGCGAACTGCTGAAGAAGGTCAATGCCGGCCTCGCCAAGGTCAAGTCCGACGGCACGCTCGACAAGATCCTCGCCAAATGGGGCCTGGAATAAGCGCCTTGGAGACCTGTCGACCTATGCCCCGGCCGGGTCCTGCGCGATCCGGCTGACGGGGTTGAGGCCGATCCATCGCCGCGACCTTCCCGTGACGCCGAGCTCCGATGCAAGCTTTTTTGCGTGATGCCGCCCAATTCCTGCCTCTGCTGCTGCAGGGGCTGAAGTTCACGATCCTGGTGACGCTCGGCTCGCTGGCTTTGTCGACCGCGCTTGGCCTCGTCTGGGCACTCATGCGCGTCTCCGGCATCGGCTGGCTCGTGCTGATCGCCAAGGTCGTGGTCAATACGCTGCGCGGTATCCCGATCCTCGTGCAGCTCTTCTACATTTATTTCGTGCTGCCGGAGTTCGGCATCTCGCTGACCGCGCTGCAGGCGGCGATCCTGGGCCTCGGCATCGCCTATTCGGCCTATCAGTCCGAGAACTTCCGCGCCGGCATCGAGGCGGTTGACCACGGCCAGATCGAGGCGGCCCAGTCGATCGGCATGGGCTGGGGCATGATGATGCGCCGGGTGATCCTGCCCCAGGCGGTCAAGATCGTGCTGCCGCCCTACGGCAACATCATGATCATGATGCTGAAGGATTCCTCGCAGGCCTCGACGATCACCGTGGCCGAGCTGACCCTGCAAGGCTCGCTGCTCGCCTCGTCGACCTTCAAGAACATGACGGTCTACACGCTGGTGGCGCTGCTCTATCTCTCGATGAGCCTGCCGCTGATCGCCTTCGTCGGCTGGCTGGAACGCCGCTTCGGCAAGGGAGCCAAGCGATGATCGAGCTCTCCGCCGTCACCAAGAGCTTCGGCGCCCATCAGGTGCTGAAGGGCATCACCGGAAGTGTCCAGCGCGGCGAGGTCGTCTGCCTGATCGGCCCGTCCGGCTCCGGCAAGTCGACAATCCTGCGCTGCATCAACGGGCTCGAAGCCTATGATGGCGGCTCGATCCTGATCGACGGTGCCAGGGTCGACCGCGCCGACCGCTCGATCGTCGGCATCCGCACCGCCATGGCGATGGTGTTCCAGCGCTTCAACCTGTTCCCGCACCGGACCGCGCTCGAGAACGTCGTCGAGGGGCCGATCCATGTGAAGAAGGAGCCGCCGGCGCAGGCACTGGAGCGCGGCCGCGACCTGCTCGCCCGCGTCGGCCTCGCCGACAAGTTCGGCGCCTATCCGGCCCAGCTTTCGGGCGGCCAGATGCAGCGTGTCGCCATCGCCCGTGCCCTCGCCATGCAGCCCAAGGCGATCCTGTTCGACGAGCCGACCTCGGCGCTCGATCCGGAACTGGTCGGCGAGGTCCTCGGCGTGATGAAGAGCCTCGCCGAGGAGGGCATGACCATGCTGGTCGTGACCCACGAAATGGGCTTCGCCCGCGAGGTCGCCGATCGCGTGCTCTTCCTCGACGGCGGCGTCATCGTCGAAGAGGGCGCCGCCCGCGAAGTGCTGAGCGCGCCGCGCAATCCGCGCACGCAGGACTTTTTGCGCCGCGTGCTCAAGCCGATCTGAGGAAGTCGACATGGCCGAACCCTTCCCGCTGCAGCCCTCGCTCTGGCATGCGACTGCGCCGGCCGCAGCCCAGACGCCGCCGCTCGCGGGCGATGTCCGCGCCGATGTCTGCATCGTCGGCGCCGGCTATGCCGGCCTGTCGACAGCGCTGCATCTCGCCGATGCCGGCGTCGCGGTCGTCGTTCTGGAATCTCACGAGCCGGGTTGGGGCGCGTCGGGCCGCAATGGCGGCCAGGTCATTCCTGGCATCAAATACGATCCCAGCGAGATCGTCTCCAAATACGGGCCCGAGGCGGGCGAGGCTCTGGTCTCCTTCGTCGGCTCCACCGCCAATCTCGTCTTCGGACTGATCGAGAAGCACGGCATGGATGTGCCGTATCGCCGCGCCGGCTGGATCCAGGGCGCGCATACGCCGGCCATGGTCGAGACCGTGAAGCGCCGCGCCGAGCAATGGGCTGCGCGCGGCGTATCCGCTCGCTTTCTCGACGCCGATGCCGTCGGTCGTCTGATCGGCACTGATCGCTATCTCGGCGGCTGGCTCGATCCGCGCGGCGGTGGTGTTCAGCCGCTCGCCTATGCCCGCGGCCTCGCCCGGGCGGCGCAGAAGGCGGGCGCTGTGATCCACGGTCAGAGCCCGGTGACGGACTTGCGCCGCGATGGCGGCGATTGGGTGGTGCGGACCGCACAGGGCGCCAGTGTGACCGCGCCGCGCGTGGTGATCGCGACCAACGGCTACACCGGCGATCTGATCCCGAAACTGCGCCAGACCGTGATCCGGCCGAACTCCTTCATCGTCGCGACCGAGCCGCTCTCCGACAATCTCGCCGGCACGATCCTTCCCGAGGGCCAGGTGACCTCCGACACCCGCCAGTTGTTGCTCTATTTCCGCAAGGACCACGAAAACCGCCTGCTGATGGGTGGGCGCGGTCCTTTCCGGGAACCGCGCGATGCCGCCGACTGGGCCCATCTCGAGCGCGTCGTCGGCAAGATGTATCCGCAAGCCAAGGGGCTGCGCTTCGACTATCGCTGGTGCGGCCGCGTCGCGCTGACCCGCGATTTCCTGCCGCATCTGCATGAGCCGGAGCCAGGCCTGCTCGTCGACATCGGCTGCATGGGCCGTGGCATCGGCTTGCAGACGGCGATGGGCAAGGCGATGGCCGAATACCTGCACAGTGGTGACAGGACACGCCTGCCCTTCCCGGTCGTGCCGATCACGCCGCTGCCGCTGCACGCGCTGAACGAGCTCTATGTCTCGGCGATCATCGCCTGGTACCGGCTGACCGATGGCGGCATGAAGGACCGCGCCGCTTGACCAGCGTCCGTTCCTGACGCTGAGGGAAGGCATGTGATCATGGGCACTGGCCGAAAGTACGTCGACCGGCCGCTCGGCAACCTCACCGCCGACGATCTCAGCCACATGATCATGGCCGGCAACGCCAGGGCGGCCTGAGTGTCCGTTTGCGAATTCGTGATGGCGGTCTGCGACTGGCGTTCTTCTGCGCTTCGGTGCTCACGTACTTGGAGTACGCTGCGCTCCGATGCTCGAAAAACACCAGTCTCGCCACGCCCTGACGAATTCTCGAACGGACACTGACATGGCGCGCGAGACCATCATCATCGATACCGATCCTGGCCAGGACGACGCCGTCGCCCTGCTGCTCGCCTTCGCCAGCCCGGAACTCGATCTCAAGGCGATCACTACCGTTGCCGGCAATGTCCCGCTCGCCCTGACCACTGCGAACGCGCTGCGCATTCGCGAGCTCGCCGGCCGTGAGGACGTGCCCGTCCATGCCGGTGCCGACAGGCCGCTGCTCTTCCCGCTCTCGACCGCCGAATTCGTTTGCGGGCCCGACGGCCTTGCCGGTGCCGATCTGCCGCCGCCGCGTGGCACGGCTAGCGCAACCCATGCGGTCGACGCACTCATCGCTATCCTGCGCGCCGCACCGGACGACGGCGTAACGCTCTGCCCGCTCGGGCCGCTGACCAATCTTGCCCTGGCCTTCCGGCTGGCGCCGGATGTGCTGCCCAAGGTTAGGCGCATCGTGCTGATGGGCGGCGCATTGGCGCTCGGCAACATCACGCCGGCGGCCGAGTTCAACGTTCATGTCGACCCGCACGCCGCCGCGATCGTCTTCGGCTGCGGCCGGCCGATCGTGATGTTCGGCCTCGGCGTCACCCATCAGGCGATCGCCTCGCACGAGCAGGTCGCGCGCCTTCTTTCCTTCGGCAATGCGGCGGGTAGGGCCGTGCATGGCATGCTGACGCGCCCGCGCCCCCGCGGACTCGGCACTGCCGGGCATCCGATGCACGACCCTTGCGTGATCGCCTTCCTGCTCTGGCCGGAACTCTTTTCGGGGCGCGACTGTTTTGTCGAGGTCGAGACCGGGGACGGCCCCTTGCGGGGCCGCACCACCATCGACTGGAACGGCCGGCTCAAGCGGCAGGCCAATGCCCATGTCGTCGCGAGCGTCGAGGCGGAGGCGCTGTTCCAGCGGCTGTTCGACCGGCTCGCGACCTTGCCCTAGAGCCGGATCCGATCAGGTTGGTCCAACCTGATTGGTGAATCCGTCTATAACGGGCTCTAGCGGAGGAAGCGATGGCCCATTTCGTCGAGGAGCTGCAGCGCGAGGCCGAGCGCGCGATTCTGGCGATGCAGACGGCCGCGCTCGCCGCCCGCCAGCTCCATGCCCGCGCCGAACTGATGCGCCATATGCTGACCACCGCGCGCAAGGTCGCCGGCAGGCCGAAAGCCGAGGCGGTCGAGACCGTCGCGCGCGAATGGATGGACGCCTGGAACCTCGGCTGGCAGGACTGGCCGCATATCGCCCGCGAGATGGAGGGCTTCACCGCCGCTTTCCATGATTATGCGAATGAGCCCGGTGATGGGAATGACGCCTCGCTGCGCAAGGCCTGCGACGCGCTCGACGCGATCCTTGCCCGCGAGAACACCTCGATCAGCGATCGGATGGCCTTCCGCTCGCAATGCGCCCATCGCTGGTGGGAGCTGGTCGTGCCGGTGCCGTCGGACCTGCCTGACGCGAAGCCGCGCCCCTCGGTGCCGCCTCTCAATGGCGAGGCGCCGTTCTGGCAATCCGGCTGCGCTGAATGCTGCAGCTGAGGGCCGGGCGATGATGTCGACCCAGCTGACGCTCCGCCCCGCTACTCTGTCGGATGCCGATGCCTGCCAGCGGCTTTCGGCCGCCATCGGTTGGCCGCATCGCCGCGAGGATTGGGAGTTCACGCTCGCGCTTGGCCAGGGCTTCGTCGTCTCAAGTGAGGAGGACGTCGTCGGCATCGGGCTCTGGTGGGGTTTTGGCACGATCCACGCCACGCTCGGTACGATCATCGTCGCGCCCGATCGGCAGGGGCAGGGCATCGGCAAGCTGCTGACGGAGCGGCTGATCGCGGCAACTGAGGGACGAACTCTCGGGCTTGTCGCTACGCCGCAGGGCGAGCCGCTCTACGCCCGGTACGGGTTCATCGCCATCGACGAAGTTCGCCAGCACCAGGGCGATTGGCCGGAGCTGGCAGCGCCCGTCCTTGCCGCAACCGAGAGCATGCGCCCAGCTGTCGCCGCCGACCTGCCATTGCTGGCGCAGCTCGATGGCGAGGCGACGGGGCTGCCGCGCGCGTCCGTCCTCGAAGCCTTGCTGGCCCGCGGCCACGCGATCCTGATCGAGCGCGATGGGGCTCCGGCCGGCTTCGGCTTCCTGCGCCGCCACGGGCATGGCTGGTTGATCGGCCCGGTTGCGGCTGTCGACGATGCCGCCGCCTGCAATCTGATCGCTGCTCTGCTTGCCGCCCGCCGCGGCGATTTCATCCGCATCGACGTGCCGGCCCGCACCGGCCTCGGCGCCTGGCTGAGCGAACGCGGCTTGCCGCTCGTCGCCTCCAGCGTGGTGATGGAGCGCGGTGCTGCGCCAGCCGCACCCGGGCCGATGCATCGTTTTGCGCTGGTCAACCAGGCCATGGGCTGAACCCCCTAGCGAATGGCGGGGTTGCCGAACCGGCGCTGGCGGTTCCGCGCCGGGTCGCGCAAGATCGTTCCTGAAACGATTTAACCTCGTATCCGACGGGAGGAACGATGCTCGACGATCTCAAGGGGCTGCGCGCCCTGGTCACCGGCTCCAGCACCGGCATCGGCGCCGCCGTGGCCAAGGCCTATGCGGCGCACGGCATGCGGGTCGTGGTGCACTACAAGTCGAGCGAGGCCGAGGCGAATGCCGTCGCCGCCGGGATCAGGGCCGCCGGCGGTGAGGCGCATGTGCTGCAGGCCGATGTCGCCGAGAGCGCGCAGGCGGTCGACCTCGTCAACAAGGCCGCCGACACGCTCGGCGGGCTCGACGTGCTCGTCAATAATGCCGGCGCGCTGGTGAAGCGCACGCCGATCGCCGAGATCGAGGACGAATTCTTCGACGCCGTGGTCGATCTCAATGTCCGCTCGGTGGTGATGGCAAGCAAGGCGGCGCTGCCCTATCTCAAGACGTCCGGCAGCAGGGCGAGCGTGATCAATCTGAGCTCGATCGCCGCGCGCAATGGCGGCGGTCCGGGTTCTTCGCTGTATGCCAGCTCCAAGGCCTTCGTGCTCAACCTGACCCGCGGCATGGCCAAGGAGTTCGTGCCCTTCGGCATCCGCGTCAACGGCGTCTCTCCCGGCGTGATCATGACGCCGTTCCATGAGCGCTATTCGACGGCCGAGCAGATCGAGACGATGCGCAAGACCGTGCCAATGGAACGCGTCGGCACGCCGCAGGACAATATCGGCGTCTTCCTCTTCCTCGCCAGCCCGGCGATGAGCGGCTACATCACCGGCCAGACCATCGAGGTCAATGGCGGCCAGTACATGGTCTGACCGCCACTGTGGCTTCGGCGTCCTTGACGCAACGGGCGGCGCACCAGCATGGTCTGGGCGCCGTGCCGCAGCTGGGTAGCCCGTGATGCCGATCCGCCGCAAAGACTTGCCGACGCCGGCTGCCCGGCGCGCCTTCGCGGTCGTGTTTGCGACGATGTTCGTCGCCGGTTGCGCCGGCGACGTGAAGGGCGTGCTGACGCCGGTCGCGTCGACCGTGCCGGGCACCAGCAAGGTCACCATGCTGGTGGCGACCACGCGGGCAGCCGATCCGGATGCCGGCGTGCTGTTTTCCGGCGAGCGCGGCAAGCCGGCCTTTGTCGAGATGACGATCTCGCTGCCGCCCGATGCGGGCCGCAAGGTCGGCGAGGTACAGTGGCCGAGCCGACTGCCGGGCAATCCCGAGACCGATTTCGTCACGCTCAAGGTCGACAAGCTCGATGCCCGCACCGGCCTGGCGCGGTTGCACGAGCGCGTCTCGCGGGTGCCCAAGCGGCGCGTCATGGTCTTCGTCCACGGCTTCAACAACCGCTTCGAGGACGCGGTCTATCGCTTCGCCCAGATTGTCCACGATTCCGACGCGAATGTCGTGCCGGTGCTGTTCACCTGGCCCTCGCGCGGCTCGCTCTTCGCCTATGGCTATGACCGCGAGAGCGCGACCTATTCGCGCAACGCGCTGGAGAGCCTGTTGCAGGGGCTGGCGCGCGATCCGGCCGTCGGCGAGGTCTCGCTTCTCGCCCACTCGATGGGTAACTGGGTTGCGCTCGAGGCCTTGACCCAGATGGCGGTGCGCAATCGTGGCATCCCGCCAAAGATCGCCAATGTCATGCTCGCCTCGCCCGATGTCGACGCGGATGTCTTCCGCACCCAGATCGCGGAAATGACGGGCCGGCGTCCGAAATTCACGCTCTTCGTCTCGCAGGATGATCGCGCGCTGGCGATCTCGCGCCGGGTCTGGGGCGGCAAGGACCGCCTCGGTGCCGTCGACCCTGATGTCGAGCCCTATAAGAGCGAGTTCGAGACGGACAAGATCACGGTCCTCAATCTCACCAAGCTCCGCACCGGCGACAAGCTCAATCACGGCAAGTTCGCCGAGAGCCCGGAGGTGGTGAAGCTGATCGGCACGCGCCTCGTCGACGGCCAGCCGATCACCGATTCACGCGTCGGCCTCGGCGAGCGCCTGATCGAGGTGACCGGCAGCGCTGCAGCCGCGGTCGGCACTGCCGCCGGCATTGTGGTCACGGCCCCGATCGCGGTGGTCGACCCGCAGGTACGCCGCCACCTTGGCGACCGGGTCGAGCATCTCGGCAACAACATTCAAGACACCGGAGCCGCGGTCGGCGATACCGTGACCACTCCCTTCCAGAATCCCAGCGCCCCGCGCTGAGCGGAAGCGTTAGCGGCTGAAGCGGATCGGCACCGAGAGCGAGAGCGCTCCGCCGCCACCGACACCCGCCGGCGGCGCCGGGACCGGGCTGGCGCGGCGGATCATCGCTGCCGCTTCGGCGTCCAGCACGGAATCGCCCGACGAGCCGACGACGCGCGAGGACAGCACATTGCCGCTGCGGTCGATCGCGAAGGCGACCTGGACGGTGCCGGGGCTCGCGCCGCCTGGGAAGCGCTTGTAGCGGTTGAGATGGGCGATCAATGAGCCGCGCCAGGAGGCGGTCGAGACCGTCGGCTGGCTGGCCGTGCCCTGCGCCGCGCTGGTCGGCGCCGAGGCACGCTGTTCGGACGGCTTCGGCGCCACCGCTTCCCTCGCCCGCTGCTCGACCGGCTTGCGCTCGACGACCTTGGGCTTGGGCTTGGGCTTTTCCTTTTTCTCGACGATCTTTGGCGGCGGCGGCTTCTTCTCCACCGGCTTCAACTCGGGCGGAGGTGGCAGCAGCACGGCGTCGAGCTTCGGAATCTGCGGCAACTCGGGCAGCTTGACCTCTGGCTGCTCGACCGGGACCGACTCGGGAACGGGTTCGGGCTCGGGCTCCGGCAGTGGTGTCTCCTTGACCGGCTCGGACGGCGGCGGTTCCGGCTCGGCCCGCTCGGGCGCGACCGGCAGATTCTCCGGCGGCGCTTCGGGCGCGACCGAGAGGGCGGCGAGCTCGATCATCACCGCCGGCTCGGGAGCGCCCGCGGCGGCTTCCGTCGGGCGCCAGTGCACGCCGACCCAGGCGAGGCCGCCATGGAGGCCGGCGACGGTGAGTGCCGCCGCGCCCCAGCGCAGCGCGGTGAGCCAGCGGCGATGCGGCGCGGTCGTGATCACGGCTTGACCGCTCCCTGAGCCGCGCCCTGGCCGGTGTTCTCTAATCCGACCAATGCGATCTTGAGATAGCCCGCCTGGCGCAGCTTGTTCATGACCTCCATCAGCTCGCGATAGGCTACGGCCCCATCGGCGCGCAGGAAGACGCGCTGCTCGCGATCATTGCTGGTCTGGCGGTCGAGCACGGCCTGCAGCTGCTCGCGCGGCACCGTGTCGTTGCCGAGCGCGAGCGAGAGGTCCTGCTTGACGGTCAGGAAGACCGGCTTGTCGGGCCGCGGCTGTGTTTGCGCGTTCGAAACCGGCAGGTCGACCGCGACGTCGACCGTCGAGAGCGGCGCCGCGACCATGAAGATGATCAGCAGCACCAGGATCACGTCGATGAACGGCGTGACATTGA
The DNA here is from genome assembly GCF_004123845.1 of Allobosea sp. Tri-44. Taxonomy (GTDB): domain Bacteria; phylum Pseudomonadota; class Alphaproteobacteria; order Rhizobiales; family Beijerinckiaceae; genus Allobosea. The sequence goes on from NZ_NBDP01000023.1 coordinate 204,182, forward strand.
TCTCGCTGACTTCGCCGAGATCGCCGTCCTGCGGTTCCTTGAGCGAAACGGCCATCGCTCACTCCGCCGGAACACGCGGCATCGCCGCCGGCTGGGCCGGGACCGCATGCAGGTTGGCGCGGACTTGCAACGTAGCTTGGCGGCGCGCCCGTTCGATATCGCGCGAGAGATGGCGCAGCACTTCGCCCGAAGCGTCCGAAAGCGTGGCGCGGTAGCCGGCGATGGCGCGGGCGAAGACATTGTAAATGATCACGGCGGGGATCGCAGCGACGAGGCCGATCGCGGTCGCCAGCAGAGCCTCGGCGATGCCGGGCGCGACGACGGCGAGATTGGTGGTCTTCGACTGGCTGATGCCGATGAACGAATTCATGATGCCCCAGACCGTGCCGAACAGGCCGACGAAGGGCGCCGTCGAGCCGATGGTGGCGAGCAGGCCGGTGCCGCGCGCCATCGAACGGCCGGCGCGGGCCTCGATCCGTGACAGCGCGATGGCAGCACGCTCCTTGATGCCGTCCTCGCCGAGGTCGCTGGAGCGCTCGCGCTCGCTCTGGGCGGCGCCGACCAGTTCGGCCACGGTGCCGCGTGCCCGCCCTTTGCGCCCGGTGATCGCCTGCGCCGCCTCGTCGAGGTTCGCTGCTTCCACCAGTCGGCGCACGGCCCGCTGCGCGCGCGTCTTGGCCGCGGCGAGCTCGAGCGCCTTGGCGAGCCAGATCGTCCAGGTCACCAGCGAGGCGAAGGCGAGGCCGAGCATCACCGCCTTCACGACGATGTCGGCGGCCATGAACATGCCCCAGGGCGACAGGTCGTGCGGCAGCGTCGCCTGCGCCGTCACGGGTGTTGGTGCCGGGTTTAGAGCCGGGGCCGGGGTGGCTGCGGGGACAGCGATCGGCGCCGGGGCGGCCGGAGCGACCTGGCCCGTGGGAGCTGGAGCTGCCGGCGCGGCGGCGCCTGGCGCCGGGAGAGTTCCGCCATGGGCGCCGGAGGGGCTGGCCTGGGAGGCGGGAGGAGTTTCGGCCGGCGCGGTCTGGGCGAGGCCGATAGAGCTTGTCATCGGGGCGGCGGCGAGGCTCGCCGCGAACAGGATTGTACCGATCAAACGCTGCATCGACTCTGGTCCACGGTCTTGCGACGCTCCTCACTGGCGGGAGCGCTTTCAGGGCGAGGCCGGCCTCAATGGAAGCGTCCTCGGGTGATCGCGGAGCACCGACCCGGAAAGGGACAGCATGGAAGGCGACCGTCCCCAGCAGTTAAACCAGAGCGAATTGGTTAGCAAATACAATAATTTACACGTATTCTAAAGTAACGTGTCCGCTGCTTTTCTGTCCGGAACAGTTCACGTATTCCGGGGGCTTCGCCCGATCGCAGGGTTGCTTCACCTTCGCGCGAGCACCGCGCCGGGATTGAGGATGCCGAGCGGATCGAAGGCCAGCTTGACCGCTCTCATCAGCTCCAGCGCCCCCGGCTGGGCTGACTGCAACAGCGCATTGGTGAGGCTACGGCCGATGCCGTGCTCGGCAGTGATGCTGCCGCCGAAATCGCCGATGATCGCGAAGATGCGCTCGTTGACGGTGGTGGCGAGTTCGCCGAGCTGATCCCGCGGGGTTTGTTGCGGGAACAGCAGGACGACATGGATATTGCCGTCGCCGACATGGCCGACGAAGAACGTTCTCGCCTCCGAGAAGCGCTCGGCGGCGATCGCCTCGACCGCCGCGATGAAGGCCGGGACATCGGCGACCGCGACGCTGGTATCGTGCGAAACGGTCGGGCCGGCACGGCGGTTCGCTTCTGCGACGGCGAAGCGCAGATGCCAGATCGCCTTGGCCTGCGCCTCGCTTTGCGCGATCGCGGCGTCCTGCAATAGGCTCTGCTCCAGCGCCGTCGCGAGTGTCTTGGTCAGCAATTCGCCAACCCGCCCGGCCGGGTCGCTATCGCCGAGCTCGATGAAGACATACCAGCTGTGGCGCCGTTCGAGGGGAAAGGCGGTGCCGGGTACGAGATCGAGAGCGAGGCCCATCTCGCCATCGCACATCAGTTCGAAGCTGGAGATGCGTTCGCCGGCCGACTGCTTCAGCAAGGATAGCAGCTTCAGCGCGGCCGATGGGCTGTCGAGACCACACAGTGCCGTAGCGCTGACACGCTGCCTTGGAAACAGCCGGAAGGTCGCTGCCGTCACCACCGCCAGCGTGCCTTCCGAGCCGATGACAAGCTCCTTCAGCGCGTAACCGGCATTGTCCTTGCGCAGTGGCTTCAGGCCTTGGATCACGGCGCCGTCGGCACGGACATACTCCAGGCCGAGCACGAGATCGCGCACCGTGCCGTAGCGGATGACGTTGATGCCGCCGGCATTGGTCGAGACCACCCCGCCGATCTGGCACGAGCCCTCGCTGCCGAGGCAGAGCGGAAAGAGCCGGTCTTGCGCAGCCGCCGCTTGCTGGACATCAGCGAGGATGCAGCCGGCCTCGGCGGTCAGCGTGTCGCCCTTGGTGTCGATCGCTCTGATCCGGTTGAGGCGTGCCAGCGAGAGCACGACCGCTTTGCCTGAGCCATCCGGCGTCGCGCCTCCCGACAAGCCGGTATTGCCGCCTTGCGGCACGATCGGCGTGCGGGTCGCCGTTGCCCAGCGCAGGATGGCCGAGACCTCTTCGACGCTGCGGGGGCGGAGCAGGGCGAGTGCCGCGCCCCGGTGCTTGCCGCGCCAGTCGGTGAGCTGCGGCGCCATCGCCTGCGGATCGGTGACGATGGCGGCCGGATCGAGCGTCGCGCGCAGGCCGTCGAGCGGGTTCATCGGCTCAGACCGTGCCGGCATCGACGATGAAGTTCTGGCCGGTGCACATGCGCGAGACGTCGGAGCAGAGGAAGAGTACCATCTGGGCGATGTCCTCCGGCAGGATCTCGCCCTTCAGCGCCTGTGCGGCCTGGTTGGCCGCGCCCTTCTCCGGCGTCCACCAATTGGTACGCTGGCGCTCGGTCATCACCCAGCCCGGCGTGACGCAATTGACCCTGATGCCATCGGGCCCGAGCCCCCGCGCCAGCGAGCGGGTGAAGCCGATCACCGCCGATTTCGCCGTGGTGTAGGCGATCATGTGCGGCGAGCCCTTCATCCACGAGGTCGAGGACAGGTTGACCAACGCCCCGCCGCCGAGGCCGCGCATGTCCGGCGCCAGCGCCTGCGCCACGAACATCATCGGCCGGAGGTTCACGGCGAGCCGGTCGTCCCAGTACTCCGGCGTCACCGCCTCGAATTCGTGCCGCTCGTCATGGCCGGCATTGTTGACGCCGATGGCGAAAGGGTCGTGGAGGGCACGGGCCGCGGCGATCGCGGCTTGCGTCGCCGGGATGTCGCGCAGGTCGACTTCATGGAACGAGACCGTGCCGCCGGCCGCCGAAAGCTTGGCCGCGAGCTGCTCGCCGCGCATGGCATCGATGTCGAGGAAGGCGACCCTGGCGCCTTGCCGCGCCAAGGCCTCGACGACGGCGCGGCCGATGCCGTCGGCTCCGCCGGTGACGAGGGCCGCCTTGCCGGCAAGATCGGGATAGCTGGCTTCGACCCTCAACCGCCGAACTCCGCGGCGGGCAGGCCGGGCACGTCGACCGGCAAGGTGAAGAGCCCGCCCGAGAACGGCGCTTCGGCCAGAACTCGCGAGGGCAGGCGGATGCGCGCCGAAGTGATGAACAGCGTCTTGAGGTCCGGCCCGCCGAAGGCGAGGCTGGTCGGGCGCGGCACCGGCAGCCAGACCTCCCGATCCAGCCTGCCGTCCGGCGCATAGCGGTGCAGGCACCAGCCATCCCAGATCGCGCACCAGACGAAGCCCTCGGCGTCGACGGCGAGCCCATCCGGTCGGCCGGAGACCTCGGCGAAGACGCGGCGATTGGCGAGCGTCCCGGCCTTGGCCTCGAACTCATAGGCGTAGATGCGGCTATGGGCGGAATCGACGAAGTAAAAGGTCCGGCCGTCCGGGCTCCAGTCGAGCCCATTGGCGACGGTCAGCCCGCTCTCCTGCCGTTGCCAGGAGAGATCGGGTGCGATCGCGTAGAGCGCGCCGGAGGCGCGGCTGGCGTCGAGCCGCATCGTCCCGGCCCAGAGTCGGCCCTGCCGGTCGCATTTGCCGTCGTTGAAGCGGTTGTCGGGAATGTCGGCCTCAGGGTCGGCGAGCGCCGTCAGCCGCCCGCTGGCGAAATCGAAGGCCTCCAGCCCTTCCTGCGTCAGCACCACCAGCCCGCCGCCACGGCGGCCGAGCACGGCGCTGACCAGGCGCGGCAGCGTCACCTCCTCGTTGTTGCCGGTCGCCGGGTCGAAACGGTTGACCGAGGGCGCGAGAATATCGACCCAGTAGAGCCGCTGCTCGCCGGCCGACCAATAGGGCCCCTCGGCGAGATGCGCGCCCCAGGGCAGGACGCATTGGACATTGGGATCGACTGGCCGAGCCGAGCGCGGCGCTGGGCTGATGTTCATCTGTGTCGCGCCGACATTGCCGGAGATCTGCCTGGCAGCTGCCATCAGGTCGCGGCCGGTGGTGTGCAACCGCTCCCGCGTCAGGCGCGAGGACGGGCCGAACACGCCGATCGCCGCAACGGCGCGGCCGGTATGGTCGAAGATCGGCGCCGCCACCGAGGCGACGCCGGCGACATGCTCCTCCTGCGAGACGGCGTAGCCGCGCGCCCGTGTCAGAGCGAGGTCGGCGGCGAGGGCTTCCTCCTCGATGATCGTCGTCTCGGTGAAGCGTTCGAGCTTGAGCCGATCGACGAGCGCCCGCTGCTCATGCGGCTGGACGAAGGCGAGCAAAGCCTTGCCGCCGGCGGTGCAATGCAGCGGCGCGCGCCGGCCGATCTCGATGCGAAAGCCATAAGGGCCGCCGCGGCTGCGCTGGTCGATATAGAGCAGCTCGCCATTGTCGATGGCGCAGAGCGCGGCGGTCTCGCGCGTCTCCTCGGCGAGCCGGTCGAGTGCCGGCGCGCCGGCGCCGCGCAGGTCGAAGGATTCCCAGACGCGGTGGGCGAGCTCGAACAGGCGGTGGCCGAGCCTGTAGGTGTTGTCGCTCTCCTCGTGCCGGATCAGGCGGAAGGTGAGGAGCGTGTTGAGCATGCGCGCCAGCGTGCCCTTGGGCAGGCCGGTCGCGGCCTGCAGGTCGCGAAAGCGCGGCGGCGCCGATGCCTCGCCGATCACGTCGAGCAAATAGAGGCCCTTGGCGAGGGCAGCCGCGCCGGTCGGGACGTCGCGCTCGCCCGGCGTCAGGACGCGCGCTTCACCCGCGTCTGCACTGCCTCGCCGATCATGCGCTCGAAGGTCCATTGCGGCTCAAATCCCAGTTCGGTCCGGATCCTGGCGTTCGACGTCTCGTAGAAGACGCCGGCGCCGGGCAGGTCGATGGTCTTCAATGGCAGCCCCGTCAACTCCGCCATCCTTGGTAGGGCGGCGGCGAAGTCGACCGGTTCGGTCGCGCCGAGATTATAGGTGCGCCCGGCGGCGCGCTCGTCCGACAGCGCCAGCAGGATGCCGGCGACCATGTCGCGCGTGTCGGTGATGTGCATGCGGAAGGGCCGGCCGGCCTCGTTGCGCGACAGCACCAAGGCCTCGCGCCCGTCGTCGATGGCCCGCAGGGCCGCGACGGCGGCAGCATTGCCGAAGCCGTCCTGCTGCCGGATCTTCGGCTGCAGGAAGAAGCGCGGGCCGGAGAAGAAGCTGCCGGGATCGAGCAGTTCGCTCGCATCCTGCGTATGCGAGAAGCGCAAGATCGTCGCCGGGGTGCCGCTCGTCCGCTCGAAGAAGCGCACGATCTCTTCGCCGAGCAGCTTGCTCAAACCATAGGGCGAGCGCGGCTTCAGCGGATGATCCTCGTCGATCGGCTGATAGTCCGGCACGTTCTCGGGATAGACCTCGCCGGAGGAGGCGAAGACGAGGCGCTTCGGCTTCACCGCCGCGGCCTCCTCCAGCAGCACGCGCGTGCCCTCGACATTGGCGGAGAACAGCCTGTCGCGGTCGGCCGGCAGCCAGGACATGAAGGCGCCGAGATGCAGGATCACCTCCGCACCCTGCACGGCCTTCCTTGCGGAGGCTCGGTCGTCGAAGCCGCCGAGCACCTCGCGATAAGCGGGATGACCAATGCCGCTGGCGCGCAGGTCGAAGCCGGTGACGGGATGCCCCGCGTCGAGCAGTTGCCGGGCGACGCGCGAGCCGACGCGCCCGGCGCTGCCGGTGACCAGGATGGTGCTCATCGGATCGCCTCGCCGCTGGCGGCATCGAAGACGTGCAGTCGGGCCGGGTCGAAGGACAGCGTCAGCGTCGCCTCGCGCGGTCGTGGCTCCTGATTGATCAGGCGGGCGATCAGCGAGGTCCGCCGCGCCTCGTCCTCGCCGCCGGAGCCCGCCTCGCGACGGTGTTCCTCGGGCAGGTCGACATAGACATATTGCTCGCTGCCGAGGCTCTCGATCAGCCTCGGCGTCACTGTGAAGGGGACCTGCCCTGCCCCGGCTGTGATGTGCTCGGGCCTGAGGCCGACGACGATGTCCTTGCCGGCGAGCGCAGCGGCATTCGCGACGGGCAGCGCCACATCATGGCCGAAAAGCTTTGCCGTGGCTCCATCGCTCGCAGCCTCGGCCTTTGCCTTGAGGAAGTTCATGCCCGGCGAGCCGATGAAGCCGGCGACGAAGAGATTGGCCGGCTCGCGGAACATCACATCGGGCGGTGCGATCTGCTGGATCACGCCATCCTTCATGATGACGATGCGGTCGGCCATCGTCATCGCCTCGGTCTGGTCGTGGGTGACGTAGATCGTGGTGACGCGCAGCCTCTTGTGCAGGGCGCTGATCTCGGCGCGGGTATGGACGCGCAATTTGGCGTCGAGATTGGAGAGCGGCTCGTCCATCAGGAAGGCCTGCGGCTCGCGCACGATCGCCCGGCCGAGCGCGACGCGCTGGCGCTGGCCGCCGGAGAGGGCGCGGGGCCGGCGTTCGAGCAGATGGTCGATGCCGAGAATCTTGGCGGCGTCAGCGACACGCCGCTCGATCTCGGCGGCGTCGGTGCCGCGCATCTTCAGGCCGAAGCCCATGTTCCTGGCGACCGTCAGATGCGGGTAGAGCGCGTAGTTCTGGAAGACCATGGCGATGTCGCGGTCGCCCGGCGCGAGGTCGGTGACATCTCGCTCGCCTATCGAGATCGTGCCGGAGGAAGCTTCCTCCAGCCCGGCGAGGATCTTGAGCATGGTCGACTTGCCGCAGCCGGACGGGCCGACGAGGACGACGAACTCGCCATCGGCGATGTCGAGCGAGAACGCCTTGAGGACGGTGAGCCCGCCATAGGATTTGGTGACGCTGTCGATGCGGATTCCAGCCATGCAGGTTCTCTTACTTCTCGGCCCCGGCCGTCAGGCCGCCGACGAGATAGCGTTCGAGGACAAGGTAGATCGCGAGGATCGGCAGGGCGACGAGGATGGAGGCGGCGGAGATGTCGCTCCAGTTCGAGATGTACTCGCCCTTCATCGTGGTGATGCCGAGATTGGCGGTCCAGTTGCCCTGGGCGTTGGTCAGGAAGGTGCGGGCATAGGCATAGTCCGACCAGGACAGCACGAAGCCGTAGAGCGCCGTCGCCGCCAGCCCTGGCGCCGAGACCGGCAGGATCACCCGGACCAGCGCGCCGAGCGGCGAGCAGCCGTCGACCATCGCCGCCTGCTCGAGCTCGCGCGGGATCGTGTCGAAATAGCCCTTCAGCATCCAGGTCGTGAACGGGATGATCAGCGTGGCGTGCGCCAGGATGATCGACCACAGGCTGCCGATCAGCTCGAGATTGCGGAAGATGCCGAAGAGCGGGATCACCAGCAGCGTCGCCGGCAGCATCTTGGCGGTCAGGATGAACAGCCCGAGCGACTGGCCGCCGCGCACCCGAAAGCGCGACAGGCTGTAGCCGGCGAGCACCGAGACCACCATCGAGATCGCGACCGCACCGATCGCCGCCAAGGCCGAGTTGCCAAGCCAGAGCAGGATCGGCCGCTCGGCCATGATCTGGCCGAACACGCCCCAGCGCGGCTCAGCTGGCCAGAAGCTCGGCGGCAATTGCCGGAGTTGGCTCGGCTCGGAGAGCGCGGTGACGACGAGCCAGTAGATCGGGAAGACCAGGATGGCGCAGGTCAGGGCGACGCCGGCATAGAGCAGGGCGTGACGTGTGGTTTTCCGTCTCATCGCCGCCTCCTCAGATATTGTCCGGCGCGCGGGCGATCATCAGCCGGCTCGCGATCACGCAGACGATCAGGGTGATGACGCCGATGGCGGAGGCGTAGCCCATCTTGAAGAAGCCGAAGGCCTGCTCGTAGGTCATGATCGAGAGCGACTGCGTCGCCTTCAGCGGGCCGCCGCCGGTCAAGACGTAGATGATCGAGAAGTCGCGGAAGACCCAGAGCATCACCAGCACGAGCGTGACGCCGATCACCGGCATCAGCGAGGGGATGGTGATGTGGATGAGCCGCTGCCAGGCGCGGGCGCCATCGACCTTGGCGGCGTTGTAGAAATCCTCCGGGATCGACTGCAAACCGGCCAGCATCATGATCGAGACGAAGGGATAGCCCTTCCAGACCATCACCGTGCAGACCACGGCGAAGGCTGCGTCAGGCGAGGAGAACCAGTTGATCGTCTGGTCGACCAGGCCGAGCTTGATGAAGAGCCAGTTCATCAGGCCGAAGGAGGAATCGAACAGCCAGGCGAAGATGACGACGGCGATCACCTCCGGGATTGCCCAGGGCAGGGCGACGAGCAGGCGCGCCAGCGCCTGGCCCTTGAAGCGGTTGTTGACCAGCAGCGCGGTGCTAAGCCCGAGCAGGAAGCAGAAGAACGAGACGATAGTGACGAGCTTGAACGTCACCCAGCAGGCGTACCAGAACTCCTCGGAGGCGAAGAGCCGCTCGTAATTGGCGGTGGTGAACGGCCGGCGCGGCTGGTCGAGCCGGGCGATGTTGACGTTCTGGAAGGAGAGATCGACCGAGACGAAGAGCGGATAGACGATGATCAGCGCGATCAGCAGCACCGCCGGCGCCAGCAGCAGATAGCCGAGCCAGTGCCGCCGGCTCGGGCGGGCGAGGTCGAGGAAGGCTGATCGGGGCATGGGTCGGGCTTCCAATTAGGGCGCGCGTTCCGCGACAGACCCCCTCTCCCCTTGCGGGAGAGGGCTGGGGTGAGGGGTCGCGCGAGCTTTCCGGTCAGCCTCGCTGCGCTAGCCGGCAGACGCGCTGCGACCCCTCATCCGTCTCGGCTTCGCCGAGCCACCTTCTCCCGCAAGGGGAGAAGGAAAGGCCTCACTGCTTCTGCAGCGCCTCGGCCTTGCTCTGCATCGTCGCCGCGACCGTCTTCGGGTCGAGGTCCTGGATGATCATGCGCTGGGATTCCTCCATGACCATCTTGGCGAACTCGTTGAACTGCAGCTCCAGCCCCTTCGGGATGCGGTCGACCTTGGCGTCAGCAGCCGCCTTGGTCGCCTGCACCAGCAGGTCGAAATGCGGCGTGTCCTTGCTCGCGGCGGAGGTGTCGGCGCGCGGCGAGGGCGGTGGCGAGGCGCCCAGCGTCGCGTAGCTCGACTGGAACTTGTCCGAGGTCGCGAGCGCGATGAAATCCCAGACCAGCTTCTTGTTGTCCTTGGGCGCATCGGCGGCGATGCCGAGCACGTTGGAGGAGCCGCCGACTGGCGGCTTGAACGGCACCATGCCGAGCTTGATCTGGTCCTTGGCCTTGCCCTTCTGGATGATCGGCCAGAGCCAGGGCCCGTCCATCTTCAGCGCGATCTTGCCGTCGGCGAACATCTGGCGGACCTCGCCGGCCGGAAGGTCGCGCGGCGTCAGGCTAGTCTTGACGATGGTCTTCCAGCGCGACAGGCCCTCGATCATCTCGGGCGTATTGATCGTCACCTTGCCGGCATCATTGGTCCAGCGCCCGCCGGCATCGAGCGTGTAGTTCATCATCTCGCTCATATACTGGCCGCCGCCGCCCTTGGTCTCATGGCCGGTACCGAACTGGTCGACGATGCCGTCGCCGTTGATGTCCTTGGTCAGCTTCTGCGCCGCCGCGAGGAACTCGGCATAGGTCTTGGGAACCTCGAGACCTTCCTTCTTCAGCAGCTCTTCGTTGTAAGCGAAGATGTAGCCGAAATAGAGCATCATCGTGCAGACGGTCTGCTTGTTCCAGGTGCAGGTGTCCTGCCCGGCCCAGCCCTTGAGGTCGAATTTCGCCTCCTTGATGTAGGCGTCGAGCGGTTCCAGCCAGCCATTATCGGCGAATTTCTGGAACTCGAACGAGGCGAGGTGGACGATGTCCGGCGGCTTGCCGCCGGCGAACAGCGTCGTCATCGTGTCGGCATAGGCGCCGCGCTCGACCTTGGTCCATTCGATCTTGACGCCGGGATGGGTCGCCTCGAACTCCTTGATCACCGAGCCCCACCAGTCGCCGACGCCGCGCTCGTCCTTCTGCCAGGACACGAACTTCAGCACCTTGCCCTGCGCCAAAGCGGCGCCGGGGAGAAAGCCGGCGGCGAGCGCGAGCGCAGCCGCGGACAGTGCAAGTCCAAGCCTCTTCCTCGTCATGGTCTCCTCCTCCCTTGGTTGTTGTTGCTACAGCCGCTTCAGCAGCTTGAGCGTTTCCTTTGATGGCTCGACCCCGAGGCCGGGCCCGCTCGGCAAACGGTAGAAGCCGGCGCTGCAGTCCATGTCGCCGGTGAGCAACCGCCGGTTGGGCTCGAAGATCGAATGCTGGAACTCGTGGCATTCCACCGCCGCGAGCGCAGATGACGCATGCAGGCTCGCCGCCAGGAACAGGCCGACGCCGATGGTGGCGTGCGGGATCACCCTGAGATGATGCGCCTGGGCATAGAGCCCGATGCGCATGAACTCGGTCACGCCCTTATGGCCCATCTCCGGCTGCACGATCGCGCAGGCCCGGCGCGCGACCCGCGGCACGAGATCATAGACAGTGCGCCATTCCTCGCCGGCCGCGACCGGCGTCGAGACCTTCGAGGCGACATGGGCGAGTCCGTCGAGATCCTCCGGCTTCACCGGCGCCTCGGCGAACCAGAGGCCATGCGGCTCCATCGCCCGGATCGCCGCGACGGCTTCCTCGCCGGTATGGACCCAGTGCATGTCGCAGGCGATGCGCGCCTGCGGACCGAGCCGCTCGCGCAGGGTTCTGATCTCGGCGACATTGCCGTCATCGGCGACCGGCGCGGCGAACTTGAAGCTGTCGAAGCCCTTCGCCTGCCACTCGGCTGCGAACTCGGCCCGCTCCGCCCGCGTCGGCTTGGGCAGGCCGGAGATGTAAGCCGGCAAGCGTTCATGCTTCTGGCCGCCGAGCAGCTTGACCAAAGGCAGGCTGGAGAGCTTGCCGCAGATATCCCAGAGCGCGATGTCGATCGCGGCGAGCGCGTCGAGATAAAAGCCGCCGGTATAACCCCGCACCCGCATCAGATCGTAGAGATCGTCATGGATGACGCTGACGTCGCGCGGGTCGCGGCCTACGACGAAGGGGCCGAGCAGGTCGTCGATGATCGCCATCGCAGCGCCCGGCGCGACGATGCCATAGGTCTCGCCCCAGCCGACCGCTCCATCAGCGGTCTCGATCCGGACCACCACGGTGCGATCGACGGTCGGATAGACGGTTCGGTTGCCCTTGCGGACGATGTAGCCGTGATCGTTGATGCGCTCGCCCTCGCGCAGCGCGCCGAGATAAGGCGTCTCGCGCGGGATGGTGATCGAGAAGACCTCGACGCGGGCGACGCGCTCGGCCATCACGCTTCTCCAGCGAGCGCCGGCTCGCGCGCATCGACCGTCATCAGATCGGCGCAGGCCTCCAGCCAGGCGTCGATCTCGGCGATGTCCCGGGCGTCCATCGGCGGCACCTTTGCCCGCACGACCTGGTTGGTCAGCACGCCGCGCCGCGTCAGCACATGCTTGGTGAAGGCCATGCGGAAATTGAACTGGATCACCAGCAGCGGCAGCGTGCGCATATAGAGATCGCGCGCGCGGGCGATGTCGCCGCTGTGATAGGCCCGGTCCATCGCGACATGGACATCGGCGAGTTCGACCGCCGGCATCGCGCCACAGGCACCGCGATTGTACTCGTCGATGAGGTAGCGCGCTCCGCCGCCGCCGATAACACCCTTCAGATGCGCCGGCTTGCCGGCTGCGATCGCCGAGATGGCGAGGCCGGAGGGTAGCGTCTCCTCCTTGACATAGGTGATCGCCGGATTGTCGCGGACGCTCGCCAGGATCGCCTCGGGCTTGAGGTCGGAGCCGCGCGGCGCCGGCGCATTCTGCAGCACGATTTCGATGCCCGGCGCTGCCGCAGCGATCTCGCGATAGAAGGCCGAGACCGCTTCGGTCGTGGTGCCGACGCTTTTCGGCGTCTGGATCATCACATGGCCGATGCCGTTGGCGAGGGCCTCGCGGCAATGCGAGATCGCCTCGAGGGCGGTCGGCGCGCTCGCTCCGGCGACGATCGGCAGCCGCCCGCCGATGCGGTCGACCACGACCTTGAGCAGCGCCGTCCGCTCTGCCGCGGTGAGCTCGTCGACCTCGCTGGCGAAGCCGGGGAACACCACGCCGTCCACGCCGCAGGCGAGGGCGAAGTCGACGATCCCAGCCATCGCCTCGGGATCGATCGCGCCAGCCTCCGTGAATGGGGTCGGCAACACCGGGAGCATGCCCTGCAGCACTGCGTTCCTCCTAAAGATCCATATTATGGATCATTTGTTTTCTAATATGGACCGTACTTCTCGCGCTGCGGATCGTCAAGCGCACATGAAAAAAGCCGCCGGGCAGATGCCCAGCGGCTGTCGTGGCTTCGCAGTCGCGGTGAGGGGTGGTCAGTGCTTGTGAGCCTCGGCCGGAGCGCGGGCACCGACCGACTGCACGGAGAATTCGACCGGGACCGGCCCGGCCTTCTCGAAGGTCAGCGTGCCCTTGATGGTCTCACCTTCCTTGAGCTGGCGCTTCAGATCCATGAACATGATGTGGTAGCCGCCGGGCTTCAGTTCGAGCTTGGCGCCGGGCTTGAGCTCGACGCCATCGGGCAGGCCGCGCATGGTCATCACGCCGTTGTTGACCGCCATCTCGTGGATTTCGACCTTGCCGGCGATGTCGCTGCTGCCGCCGAGAAGGCGGTCGGGCGTGGCGCCGGTGTTGGTGACAGCGACATAGCCGCCGGCGACCTTGGCGCCGGCCGGGGTCGCGCGCGTCCAGGGCTGTTCGATCTTGAGCGGGCCGGCAGTGTAGTCCTGCGCAATGGCGGCGCCGCAGGTCAGCGCGAGGCCTGCGACAGTGAAAGCAAAACGAGAAATGATCATGGTGAGGCTCCTTGCGTGATCAAAGGGAAAGGCGGGTCTTGGCGAGTTCGGCATTGCGCCTTGCGGCGTCGATCAGGGGCTTGCGCCGCGAGAGCACGTCGCTGGTCAGCTTGGCGCCGGCGTGCTCGGGCGTTCCGGCGTCGAATGGTGGTTGCGGATCATATTCCAGCACGAGCTGGATCAATCGAGCCGTCTCCTCGTCGCGCAGCTTGGCGGCGACCGTCAGGCCGAAATCGATCCCGGCGGTGACGCCGCCGCCGGTGATGCGGTTGCGGTCAGTGACGACGCGGCTGTGCTCGACGCTTGCGCCCATCGCTGCCAAGAGGTCGCGAATGTACCAACGGCCGGTTGCGCGATAGCCCTTGAGCAGCCCGGCGGCGCCGAGCACCAGCGACCCCGTGCAGACCGCCGTGACATAGCGGGCCCGGGCGCCGCGATCGGCGAGAAAAGCGAGTGTTTCAGCATCTTCCATTAGGGCGACGCTACCTTTCAGCCCGCCGGGGATGAACAGGACGTCGAGCTCTGCCGGGCAGTCGGCATAGCTGGTGCTCGGCGTGACCGGCAGGCCGAGATCATTTGCGACCGGCTGCAGGTCCTTCCAGACGAGATGCAGCTCCGCCCGCAGCAGCGAGAACACGGTCAGCGGACCGACCAGGTCGAGCATGACCATATCGGGATGCACCAGCATCGCGATCCGCAGCGTGCTCGTTCCGGCGGGCTGGGCCAGCGCGGTTTGTGGAAGCCCGGCGAGCAATCCAGATAGCGCGCCGGCTGCCGCCAATCCTGTCCAGTCGCGCCTTGTGATCTCGCTCGTCATGGCCTGATCTCCACGGTCTCCTTGAGGCGGATCATCTCGAAATCCGAGACCAGGATCTCGAGCTCGACGGTCCAGCGTCCGGCGACGGGAAGCGTCAGATCGCCGATTTGCCAGCTGCCGTCTGCTTGCTTGGTGGCCTGCCGCTCGATCGGCTCGATGCCGGCTTCCGGCCGTGACAAGGCAAGCCGCAATTCCTTCGCCGCAAGCGGGCCGAACTCGCCGTCGAGCAGCGAGACGGTGATCGTCACGGGGCCCGCCCGGCCTGGTGTCAGGCTGATGTCGGCCATCGCCTTGTTGGTGTGGATATGGACGCTGGCCGGCTGCGCCATTGCAGCGGCGATGGCGCGCGGCGGTGGCGTGAAGCGCCAGAGCGCGGCGACAGCGAGGATGGCGACGATGATCGCGATCTCGGCTGCGATGATCCGGACGAGCAGCCGACGGGCGCTCGCGCGCCCGGATACAACCGCTTCGGTCAGCCGGTAGCGGTTGAAGGCCCCGAGCCCGATCAGCGCCGTGACCAGCGTGAGCTTGCCGGTGAGCACGAGGCCGTAAGGCGTGGTCAGCAGGGCTTGGGGATGTTGAACTTGCACAATGGCGAGCGCGGCGCCGCTGAGCAGGATGACGAGCAGCAGCACCGGAATGCGCCGCGAGAAACGCTGCAGCGCCTGCGCCCCATCGGGCGGTCGCAGGGCGAAGGCAAGCGGCAGCAGCGCGCCGGCCCAGCCGGCCATGCCAACCGCGTGCAGGAACACGGCCGGGCGCGTCAGGAATTGCGGTTCGGCGGCGCTGGCGTGGCCGCTGGCGGCGAGCGCCGCGCCGGTGCCGAGCCAGGCGAGGATCGCGAGCATGCGTCCGCTCCGGTTGGGCTGGGCGAGCGCGATCAACGCTACGAGCAAAGCCAGAGCAGCGATGAGCACGGTACGGCCGAAACTGCTCGTGGTCGCCGCTTGCCAGACGGCCGCTTGCAGGGCGCCGGAGAGTGGAAGCGCCAGCGCATCGAGCCCCTGCGCTGCGAGCGCAACCGGCACGGACAGAAGCCCGAGCGCGAGGAAGCCTGCGATCGGCCGTCGCGCAGTGGCAGGCAAAGGCGCGACCCAGACGATGAAGGCGGCGCCGCCAATGCCGAAGGCAAGGCCGAGATACAGTCCAAGCTTGCCGAGCCAGAGCGCGATGCGAACGGCTGGGTCGGTTTGGACTATCGGGGCCGGCTGTGCCGCACTCGGCGCACCCACCGAGAACAGCACCGAGCCGCCGACCGGATGGCCGTCCTCGGAGACGACGCGCCAGCTCAGAACATGCGTGCCATTGGCGAGATCGGACGGCGCCGCGATCGTGAGTGTCCGGTCCGAGAGGGTGAAGCGTGTCAGCGGGCGGCTCGTCCCGTCCGGGCCGATCAGATTCAGCACCAGCGGCGAGACCGGTTCGCTGAAGCTCAGGCTGAATTCGCCGGGCGCGCTGGAGACGACCGCGCCGTCGGCCGGAACGGTCTTGGTCAGCGCGGCATGCGCCAGCGCCTGCCCCGCCGTTGTGAGCGAGGCGATGGCGAGGCCGAGCAGGATGAGGATAAGGCGAAACTGCCGGGTCATGGCGGGAAGGCGGCCGGGCGCGAATACCCGGCCGCGCTCGCTCACTTCTTCGGCAGGAGCTTCACGCCCGGCGCCGGGAACTTGTAATCGTCAGCCGACTTGCCGGCGGCCGGGATCTCGATCCAGCGCTCGACCGCGCCGCCCTCGCATTCCTGCACGATTGGCACGTAGAGCGTCGTTTCGGGCTTGAGGTCGGAGGTGAGATAGGCGCGCAGGACGAACTCGTCATAATGTTCGTCGAGCAGCTTGCCGCCGCTCCAGCTGACCTCGGTCACACCCTCGGCCGTCGGCGTGCCGTAATAGTCGTAAGCCTTCTCGTATTTGCCCTTGGTCGTTTCCAGCGTCCAGCCGGGCTTGGGCATCGGCTTGACCGCGATCACCCCCTCGGGGATGCGGACGCGGACCTTGGTGGTGGCCGCGCCCTTGCAGCCATGCGGCACGCGCAGCACCGCCTTGTAGGTCGAGCCGACAGCGGCCTGCTGGGTCTCCAGCGTGACATGGGCGAAGGCCGGACCGGCGGCGAAAGCCGCGACGAGGGCGGCGAGCGAAAGAGACTTCATCGTCAGGAATCCTTACGGAAGGGGCGCCAGCACGGCCGGCGGAGCCGCGCTGGGCGGCGTGGATTCGGAAGGAGCACGCGAGCCGGCAGCTTGCCGTCGCGAGCGAATGGAATGGGAAAGGCCGCTATCGGCCGTCAGGATGATGCCAAGTCCGCGCTCTGCGCAGGAACACTCGGCTCAGAGGCCGGCGGGCGGTGCGCGCGGATTGGCCGGAGAACGGCCGGCGACGAAGCCGGACGGCAGGTCGAGCCGGTGCTGGAAGGCGACGAGATCGACAGTGCGATGCACGACCGGAAGGAACGAGACGGGTGCAGCCGGGGCGCCCGTGCCTGAGAAGGCGCAGCCGAGCATGCAGCAGCTCATCAGCTCATGCGCCGCAGCGCCATCGCCCTGGCTCATCGGCATGTCGCCGCCGGCGCAGAGCGTCATCGCCAGCGAGCGGTCGAGGCTGAAGCCCGCCGCATTGGCGCCGGAGGTAAGGCCCGCGAAGATCGCCTGCAGCACGACGAGATAGGCCGCGGCCAGCGCGACCCAGCGTCTCATTCCTGCTTTGCGGCGTCCTGCGGACAAAAGGAGTCCTCCTGCCGCTTCGATAGCATGGCTGCGAGCAGGGTCAATTTGCGTCGATGTCTCAGTGGTTGTGGTGCTCGCACCGGGCGTGATCGGCCAGTGCCTCGATGATCGCGCAATCGCAGGCTGCGACGCCGCCCGAGCAAACCGTTGCAATCCGGGCCAGTTCCGCCTCCAGCGAGCGCAGCCGCGCGATCTTGTCGCGCACTTCCTTGAGATGGCCTGCCGAGATCGCATGTGCCTCGTCGCAGGCCATGCCGGGTGTGTCCGAAAGCCGCAGTAGGGTGCGGATGCTCTCGACCGCGAAGCCGAGATCGCGCGCATGCTTGATGAAGGCGAGCCGCTCGACATGGGCGCGGCCATAGCGGCGCTGGTTGCCCTCGGAGCGCTCCGGCTCCGGCAGCAGGCCGACCTGCTCGTAATACCGAATGGTCTCGACCTTGACCCCGGTCCGCTCGGCCAGCGCCCCGATCGGCACCACGTGTTCGAGGACTTTCACCGGGCGCATGATTTTTCCTACTTGAAGCTATAGTGACTATAGGTTGTAGGTAGGTGGTCATGCAACGCTGTCAAGCGGGGATGGGTCATGACTACGGCCATGACAACCGGTCCCGGGACGGCAGAGCAGCGGCTGCGCCATCACGCCGGCCGGTTCTGTCCGAGAGGAGGCTTTCCATGTCCGGCATGGAGATCGCGAGCTATCTGATGGCCGTCGTCTACGTCGTCAGCTTCCTCGCAATGTCGGCGATCCTGGCGAAGGAGGCCGGCCGTCCGGTCTGGCTCTTCGGCAAGGGCAGTGAGAAGCAGACGCTGCCGGCATCGCTCTTCCGCCTCGCCTTTGCCGGCGCCGTGCTCTGGCCACTCTGGCTCGCAGCCTTCGGCAATCCGATGAAGGCCGATCCGCTGACGGTGGCGCTGGACGGCCCGTGGTTCGATGCCCTCGGCCATCTCCTCGTCGTCATCGGCGCCTGCGTCGCGCTGCTGTCGCAGCGCTATATGGGCGCCTCCTGGCGCATCGGCGCCGCCGAAGGCGAGCAGGGCGCGATCGTCGACAGCGGCCCGTTCGCGATTTCGCGCAATCCCGTTTTCGTCGGGCAGGCACTGCTCTTCATCGGCCTGTTCATCGTCCTGCCAAGCCTTGTCCAGGTGGCGCTGACCCTGGCGCTGCTGATCGCGATCAGGCTGCAGGTCGCGATCGAGGAGCGCGTGCTCGCCGCCTCGCTCGGACAGCCCTATCTCGCCTACAAGGCCCGCGTCCGACGCTGGCTCGGGGTTGGCAGCAGCACCGCCGGAGACATCGCATGACCGGGTCGCGCAGGCTTTTCTCGGCAGTCGTCGTCGCGCTCATGGCCGCCGGGCTCGACCAGGCCAGCAAATGGCTGATGCTGGAGGTCGTCCTGAATCCGCCTGAGCCGATCGCGCTCACGCCCTTCCTCAATTTGCGCCTCGGCTTCAACACCGGTGTCAGCTTCGGCCTGTTCCGCGATACGCTCGAAGCCTGGCCCGGTCTGCTCGGGCTGTTCAAATTCGCGGCCGGCTTCGGTCTTCTGGCCTGGGCGGCGTTCGCCGGGCACCGGCTCGAACGCATCGGCCTTTCGCTGATGGCAGGCGGAGCCTTCGGCAATGCGATCGACCGCTGGCGCCAGGGCGCGGTCACCGATTTCCTCGATCTGCACTGGGGCGACTGGCATTGGCCGACCTTCAACGGCGCCGATATCGCGCTGACCTTCGGCGTGGTGCTGATGTTGCTGGCTGCCTTGCCGGTCATGAACCGAACTCCGGACCGGGCCGGCGCATGAGCGGAGCATTGTGATGGGAGCCGGGCATTCACATGGGGGCGCCTCAGGCACAGCTGCCGGCCGCCACAAATCTAGGCTCGCAGCTGCTTTCGGCTTGACCTTCGCCTTCATGCTCGCCGAGGTGGTCGGCGGTTTGTGGACCGGCAGCCTCGCACTGCTCGCGGACGCCGCGCATATGCTGACCGATGCCGGTGGCCTTGCGCTGGCGCTGGTCGCGATCCGCTTTGCCGAGAAGCCGGCGACGCCGCAGCGGACCTATGGCTATGTCCGGATGGAGATCCTGTCGGCGCTGGCCAACGCCGTCGTCCTGCTGCTGCTCACGCTCTACATCCTCTACGAGGCCTATGAACGCTTCCGGAACCCGCCGCCTATCCTCGGCGGGCCGATGCTCGCCGTCGCGGTCGTCGGGTTGATCGTCAACCTGATCAGCATGAAGCTGCTCGCCGGCGGCTCCTCCGAAAGCCTCAACGTCAAGGGCGCCTATTTCGAGGTGCTGAGCGACATGCTCGGCTCGCTCGGCGTCATCATCGCGGCTTTGATCGTGATGACAACCGGCTGGACGCTGGCCGACCCGATCGTCGGCGCCGGCATTGGCCTGTTCATCGTGCCGCGGACCTGGATCCTGCTGAAGCAGGCGGTTCACATCCTGATGGAGGGCACGCCGCCGGAGATCGACCTCGCTTTGCTGGAGAAGTCACTGCTGGCGCTGCCGGGTGTCACCGCCATCCACGATTTGCATGTCTGGACACTGACATCTGGTCTCGACGCGATGAGCGCCGATATCGTGATCGCCGACATGGCTGAAGCCCGGCCGATCCTCGTCGCCGCCAACCGGCTGTTGGCCGAGGAGTTCGGGCTCAAGCACACGACGATCCAGATCGAGGATCAGGCGATCCGGCAGGCGGATGGTCACGAGCAACGTCTCTGATTTCGTGCGCGCGCCCGCGAAAAGAAGTGAAAGGCTGACCCATCAATGGACTCGATCATCGCCGCGCTGGTCTCGCTCCTGATCCTCGATCCGATCCAGGGCGTGATCACAAGTCATCTCTCGGCGCTCGGCATCCCGCGCGACAGCGCCGACAAGGTCGCCGCCTGCGCCCGCACTGCGGCACCGACGATCGTGGCGCGCCTCGGCGAGAATCCGGGCTGGGCCGTCGTCCAGGTCGTCCGCTTCTGGACGGGCGTGGCGAGCCCGGACGTCGTGCTCGTCGAAATCGCGCCGCAATGCGCCGGCGCCGTCGAGACGGCCAAGCGCGCCGTGGGGCGCCCGGCCTGATGTGACGATGCTCGGTCAAATTCTCCAGGCGGTACCGAGCTCCGGCCCGTTCACCAGTCGTTAGCGCTGCACTCCGATAATTTAATCCATGACCATCCGCTCCACCTTCCAGAATGTCCGGCGCCTGGCGCTGCTCGGCGCAGCCGCTATCGCGCTCTCGTCCTGTGTCGGGATGGAGGGCGATGGCCGAGGCAACCAGCCATTGCCGGCTGCGCTCGTCTCGCAGATGTCGAGCAAGGGCATGAGCCAGGCCGACCCGATCGTCGTGCGTCTCTACAAGAAGGAGAGCGAGCTCGAGGTCTGGAAGCGTGATCCCTCCGGCCAGTATGCCTTGCTCAAGACCTATCCGATGTGCCGCTGGTCCGGCCAGCTCGGTCCCAAGAAGCGCGAGGGCGATCGGCAGGCGCCGGAGGGCTTCTATACGGTGACGCCGGAGCTGATGAACCCGAAGTCGGCGTACTATCTGTCCTATAATCTCGGCTATCCCAACGCGCTGGAGAAGGCGCAGGGCTATACCGGTTCGGCCCTGATGATCCACGGCGCTTGCACCTCGGCCGGCTGCTACGCCATGACCGATGACGGCGTCACCGAGCTCTACGGGCTGGCGCGCGAGGCGTTCGCCGGCGGCCAGCGCAGTTTCCAGGTCCAGGCCTTCCCCTTCCGGATGACGCCGGAGAACCTGGCTCGTCACCGCAGCAACCCGAACATCGTCTTCTGGCGCAATCTCAAGGAAGGCTCGGATCATTTCGAGGCGACGCGGCAGCCGCCGAAGCTCGCGACCTGCGGCGGCCGCTACGTCTTCAATCCGGCTGGCGATGCCTCAGCCTTCGTGCCGGGCGCGCCGTGCCCGGCCTATCAGGCCGATCCCGAGGTCGAGCCGCTGGTCGCGGCCCGCAGCGCTCGCGACGATGTACGCCTCGCCGAGCTCACCGGCAGCCTGCCGGCGATGAGCTATGCGCTGATGGATGGCGGCATGCATCAGAGCTTCCGCAAGCTGCTGCGCAATGTCGGGCCGGAGCGGATGCAGACCATGGTCGCCGGCAAGGTCGAGATCAGCGCGCCGCAGGCGGCGCTGGCCGATCCTTATGGTGGTGGCGACGATGAGCCGCAGCAGGCAACGGCGACAGGGTCGATTACGCCGCGTTGACCTCTGCGAGGCCGGCGGCCAGACAGGGCGCCATGCCGATCCTCAAGATTATCCGTTACGGCGCCTGGACTGCAGTCGCCCTCGTCGCCTTCGCCGCAGCTGCGATCACGCTTGGCTGGTGGCGCGTCGACGGGCCCGGGCGGCCGGACTCCGGCGCAGCCATGTCGACCCCGCTGGCCGATGTTGGCGGACCGTTCACATCGACCGACCATACCGGCCGCAAGGTCACGCAGGCCGATTATCTGGGCAAGCCGACGCTGGTCTTCTTCGGCTTCACCCATTGTCCCGAAGTGTGCCCGACCACGCTGTTCGAGCTCACCACTCTGCTCGGCAAGCTCGGTGCCGAGGCGGACAAGCTGAACGTCCTCTTCGTTACCGTCGATCCCGAGCGCGACACACCGGCGCAATTGGCGCTCTATCTGCAATCCTTCGATCCGCGCATCGTCGGGCTCTCCGGCAGCCAGGCCGAGGTCGATGCGGCGCTGAAGGCCTACAAGGCCTACGCCAAGCGCCTCCCGACCGCGGACGGCTACACCATGGACCACACCGCCTCGGTCTATCTGATGGACGCCCAAGGCCGCTTCCGCAGCCTGATCGATTATCACGAGGAACAGGATTCGGCGCTCGCCAAGGTCAGGGTGCTGCTCAAGCGCTGAGGGTCGTCATTCCGGGGCTTCGCGTAGCGAAGAGCCCGGAACCCATGACCACGACGCACCTCCAGCGTCATTGCGAGGAGGCGAAGCCGACGAAGCAATCCAGGAGCCGTCGAGCGAAGCCTCCTGGATTGCTTCGCTGCGCTCGCAATGACGATGAGCGTTGTGGTCATGGGTTCCGGGCTCAGGCCTATCGGCCTGCCCCGGAAAGACGGCGAGATTTCCAGCAAAAATCCTCAGCGCCGGTTCAGCAGGATCATCTTCTCCTGCGTCATGTCGCGCATGGTGTAGGGGATGCCGCCGGTGCCGTAGCCGGACTCCTTGCGGCCGGCGAACGGCATCCAGTCGGTACGGAAGGCGGTGGGATCGTTGACCATCACCGCCGAGGCGTCGAGCCGCTCGGCGACGTGGAGCGCGACATCGATGTCCTGCGCGAAGACGCTGCCCTGGAAAGCGACAGGCAGCGAATTGGCCTGCGCTATGGCCTCATCGAGCTTGCTGTAGCGGTAAACGCAGACGAGCGGGCCGAAGACCTCAAGCTGCGAGACCTTGGCGTCAACCGCAGGATCGAGCAGCACGGCCGGTTCCAGCGTCGTCTCGGAGAGGCGCTTGCCGCCCAGCGCGAGCTTGGCACCGCCCTTCACCGCCTCGTCGATCCAGCTCGCGACCCGGTCGGCCTCCTTGGGGAGGATCAGCGGACCGACCTCTGTTTCCTTCAGGACCGGATCGCCGGTGCGCAGCTTGGCGACGCGCGCCACCAGCCGCTCGGTGAAGGCGTCGGCGATCTCCTGATGCACGAAGATGCGCTGTGTCGACACGCAGACCTGGCCGGCATGGTAGTAGCCGCCCTTGACCAGCGGCTCGATGATCCGCTCGAGATCGGCGCTGCGGTCGACGATCGCCGGCGCCGCCCCGCCATGCTCCAGCGCCGAGCGCGCGCCATGCGCCAGCTTGGAATGCAGGTACCAGCCAACCTTGGCCGAGCCGATGAAGCTGAGGAAGG
This sequence comes from Allobosea sp. Tri-44, assembly GCF_004123845.1. Classification (GTDB taxonomy): domain Bacteria; phylum Pseudomonadota; class Alphaproteobacteria; order Rhizobiales; family Beijerinckiaceae; genus Allobosea. The sequence goes on from NZ_NBDP01000023.1 coordinate 226,902, forward strand.
CAACGCGCCGGTCGGTGGCGAGCGCCTCGGCAAGCTCGTTCGTCTCCGGAACGAACATCTGGCACCAGGCTTCCGGTAGGCCGGCCTCGTGCACCAGCGCGACGAAGTCGCGGCAGCACAAGGGCGTCGTGCTCGCCGGCTTGATGATCACCGGACAGCCGACGGCGATCGCCGGCGCGACCTGGTGGACGATCAGATTGAGCGGGTGGTTGAAGGCCGAGATCGCCGCGACGACGCCGATCGGTTCCTTGGTGGTGAAAGCCCAGCGCCCGGCGGCCGCTGGCGTCAGCCCCATCGGGATCTCGCGCCCGGCGAAGTTCCTGAGTTCGTCGGCGGCATTGTGGATGCCGTCGATGGCGCGCGTCGTCTCGATGATCGCATCGGTCAGCGGCTTGCCGCCCTCGCGGGCGATCTGCCGGGCAAAATGGTCGCGTTTGCCCGCCAGCAATTCGGCGAGCTTACGCAGGATCGCGATCCGCTCATGGGTTTTGAGCCAGTTGCCGCGATCGCGGAAGACCTTGTCGGCCGCCGCGAGCTTGGCTTCGAGCGCCGCGGCATCGTCGGTGGCGATCTCCTCGATCGGCGCGCGATCATAGGCCTGGACCACTGTCAGCATCTCGGTCTCCTTCGGGGCTTCCGGAGTTGTGCTGTTGTTGCTCGCCGCGCGCCGTCATTCCGGACAAGCTGCGAAGCAGCGCAGCTCCGGAATCCATCGTTGAGCGCAGTTCCCTACGATGGATTCCGGCGCTCCGCTTCGCTTCGGCCGGAATGACGGCCAAATCTCAGCAGAGCTGATGGTGTTCGCTCAAGCCAGCTCGATATCCGGCGTCTTGTTGCGCAACTCCTCGACGAGCACGCGGGTGTTCTCCGAATAGTCGATCGGGATCTCGACGAGATGGATGCCGCCACCAGCAAAGGCCGCCTCCAGCGTCGGCACGAGCTCGGCGGCGGAGCCGACGCGCGAGCCCTTGGCGCCATAAGCCTGCGCATAACGAACGAAATCGGGATTGCCGAAGCTCATGCCGTAGTCCTGGAAACCATCGACCGCCTGCTTCCAGCGGATCATGCCATAGGCGTTGTCGTTGAGGATGACGACGACGAGGTTGAGGCCGAGGCGGACCGCGGTCTCCATCTCCTGGCTGTTCATCATGAAGCCGCCATCGCCGCAGACCGCCATCACCCGGCGCTCGGGATAGAGCATCGCCGCCATCATCGCCGAGGGCAGGCCCGCCCCCATCGTCGCCAGCGCATTGTCGAGCAGCAGCGTGTTGGCGACATGGGTGCGGTAGTTCCGCGCGAACCAGATCTTGTACATGCCGTTGTCGAGGCAGACGACGCCGTCCTCCGGCATCACCGCGCGGATGTCGTGGACGATGCGCTGCGGCGTGATCGGGAAGCGGTCCTCCTCGGCCCGGTCGTTGAGATGGGCGAGGATCTTCTGGCGCAGCTCCAGCATGACCGGATCGGCTTGCAGCCGGCCGCCCAGCCGCTCTGCCAGCGCCGCGGCGGTCGCTCCGATATCGCCGATCACCTCGGCATCGGGGTGATAGACCTGCTCGACCGTCGCCGACTGATAGCCGATATGGATCACCTTCGGTCCGCCGGCGCTCTTCATCAGGAAAGGCGGCTTCTCGATCGTGTCGTGGCCGATCGCGATGATCAGGTCGGCCCGGTCGATCGCCTGGTGGACATAGTCGCCCTCGGACAAGGCGGCGGTGCCGATATAGAGGTTCGAGCCGCCGGTGACGGCGCCCTTGCCCATCTGGGTGTTGAAGAAGGGCAGCCGGACCTGCCGCACGAAATCGGACAGCGGCTCGACCAGCCGCGGCCGGTTGCCGGCGGCGCCGATCATCACCAGCGGCCGCTTGGCCGCCAGGATCATCTCGGCGGCGCGCGCGATCGCCTTCGGATCGGCCACCGGCCGCTCCAGCGGATGCACCGGGATCAGCGGCACGTCGGCGACCTCCTCAGCGGCGATGTCCTCCGGCAGCTCGAGATGGACCGGGCCTGGCCGTTCCTCCATCGCGACGCGGAAGGCATCGCGCACCACCGACGGGATGCTGGCGGCGCTGACGATCTGCCGGGTCATCTTGGTCAGCGGCTTCATCGAGGCGACGACGTCGACGATCTGGAAGCGCGCCTGCTTGGCGCTCATGATCGCCTTCTGTCCGGTGATCAGGATCATCGGCATGGCGCCGAGATGGGCATAGGCTGCCCCGGTCGAGAAGTTGAGCGCGCCGGGCCCGAGCGTCGCGATGCAGACGCCGGGCCTACCCGTCAGCCGGCCATGCGTCGCCGCCATGAAGGCGGCGGCCTGCTCATGCCGCGTCAGGACGAGCTCGATCTTCGAGGTCCGGAGGGACTCGACAACGTCGAGGTTTTCCTCGCCTGGGACGCCAAAAATGCGGTCGACGCCCTCGTTCTCGAGTGCCGCCACCAGAAGATCGGAACCCTTGGTCATCGTCATCGCCTATCCGGAACGCCTCGATGTCCAGAAAGGTAGGCCTCCTGCACGCGAAGGGAAAGCCGGCGCATGGCAGGGTTGCAAGAGCCCGTTCCGATCAACTTGCACCGCAAGCTGACTGGAAAAAGCGGTCTCTCGACTCAAAGTGAGAGACGGATTCACCGATCAGGTTGATTCAACCTGATCGGATCCGGCTCTAGCGCGGCAGGGAGGTTCCGATGCCGGCAGCGCGCGCCTTCACCAGGACAATGTGCGCGAGCGCGAGATCAGCCAGCGCGAAACCGCGGAAGCAGAAGAGCGAGCGCTTCGTCCCGGCATCGCCGAGCGGCGCTCGCGAGAGGGCGACGAGATCATGGCTGAAGCGGGCGGTCGTCACAGGCTGGCCGTCGACATCATAGGGCACCTGCGACTGGGCGAGGCTGTCGGTGACCAGAAGGTCGAAAGCCGGTAGCGCCTCCGGCAGCCAGCTGCGGCCGGTGTCGACGGCGGCAGCGAACGCGGCGGGCTTCATCCGCCGCGCATCGAGGAAGGGGCGCAAACCCGGCGCCGCCGGCACCATGGAGATGACGAGATCGCTGCGGGCGAGGAGCGCATCGGCATCGTCGACGATCTCCGTGGTCAGCCCCTGCGCAGCGGCAGCTTCCGCCAGGCGCACGGCCGAGCCGCGGCTGCGGCTCAGCAGCAGCGCGGTCGCGAGGCCGGGGTAGAGATCATGGAAGGCGGCGAGGTGGGCATGGGCTTGCAGGCCGCAGCCGACGAAGCCGATCGTATGTGCCTCGGGCGGTGCGAGAAGCGAGGCGGCCGCAGCCGACATCGCTGCGGTCCGGACCAGCGTGATCTCGTTGCCGTCGAGGATGGCGAGCGGGGTACCGGTCGCATAGTTGTTGACGCAGATCAGGGCGCTGACGCTCGGGACGGCGCTGCCCGGCTGCGATGGCGCCGAGGCGACCCATTTCACTGTGGCGATCGCTTGCGCCTGCGAGGCCGCCGTCATCGCCTGGAAGGCGTGGCCGGGTCCGAGCGCGAGCGCGCTCTTGGGCAGGCTCCGGTTGCGGCCGGCGGCATGGTCGCGAAAAGCGCCAAGCACGGCCTCGCGCGCCTCGCCTGGTGTCACCGCGCAGGCGCGCACGTCTTCATGCGAGAGATAGAGGAGAGTGCTGCTCATCGATCCAACCGCATCGTGACGGGACACAAAAGGGCTGGGCTGCGGGTAACCGGGAGCCCATGCGGTTCGGTATGAGCACCGGTGAGGCGATGGGCAAGGCCTCGGCGGTTCACCCTGCCAAGGCCGCTCCGACCTGGGGCGGGGCGGCCGGGAGCGCGATCTGGCGGTGATCGGGTCAGTTTGCCAGGGCTCTTTGCCGAGTAAATGCTAAGCCATTGAAATCACGTAGCCTTCAGGCGGGAAGGCGCTTTTGTCGAAAAACTTTCATCTGCTGTGTTGACACCGGAACCAGCCTCCTCTTATAAAGCGGCCATCGAGACGGCGCCGCCGCTGGCGGGGCCGCTCTACTGCGCTTCATGGGAACGATAGGCCTTGTCGCCGACTAGCTCGGTTGATTGGCTGTCTTCTGTGGGCCACGCT